>NZ_CABPSM010000001.1 GCF_902459555.1 Pandoraea horticolens
CTGGTGTTAGTCAAAAACACAGTCTTATGCCTACCCGTTATTGTAAGTGGGTGACTGTGTCCGGCGTTTCAGGGGGCTGCTCCAGGAGGACAGCGGTTCGATCATGCCTCGATATGTTCCACGTTGAGCACCGACTTGATTGCGCAATACAACGAATAGCGCCTCCGAGTACTTCAAAGCGCGGTCCCGATCAATGTACGGGAATCCTTCTGGGAGCATCGAGATGATCGCTCTACTTACCGATGCAAGCGAAACGTTCCTTTCTCCCCTCGTTCCAGAATACTTGATCCCGTTCGAGCGGCACCAAAGGGAGGCGGCCGCACTGCCGGAAACCCCAACGATGTTCGCGACTTCCGTAAGAGTGACGTGACTTGACGCCCTGAGCGGCTCGAGATCCTCAGGTAGGTAGAGTTGGTTCGGATGGGTCTCATACCATTTGGCTACGGCGCGAGCATCATCCGTCATTCGCCGAATGCGAAGAATGGCCTCCGCAACGACCTCACTCATCGCCCCTACGACAAACTTTGTCATCGGCGGAGCACCTTTTGCCGGCCACCATCGCAGCCCATACTTTGTTAACGTACCCCCGCGCTCCGGCTGGTTAACCTCGCAATCCAAGGGGAGCGTGAGCACCTCGCTAATCCGCGACGGTGCCGCGCAAAGGATCGCAGTGATTGCGCTGAAGATAACGTCTGCGGGAGTGATTGCGCTTCTGAATATTTGCGGGAGTGCTGACATGGCAGCGTCGGACGGCAACTTTGAAAATCGTCGAGCGTCGAACTCTGCCCCAACTCGCTGAGTATCGTTTGGACGCGACATAGGATTGCGCCACGTAAAATTTCCGGTCACCAATCGCATGTCAATCAAAAAAGATGCGATCATTTCGAGTTGCTGTCCTACGCGATACGCGGCACCCACCCCAAAATTGTCTGTAGCGATCTGGGCCGCACGATTGAGCACCAGCCCGTTCAATTCATCCAGGCCCCGGATGCCGCCGACTTCAGCCCATGCCTTGTCCAGCATTCTAAGAGCTGCCAATCGAGGTCCAAATCCGACGATGGGGCTCAGCCCCTGCGTGTACCGAATGTACGATTTAGCGAATGCACCAATGTCGGGGCACATTGGCTGAGGAACTTTTGCTTGTCTGGAGTCGAATGAGGAAAAATGAAGCCGTATGACTTTCGCTTCAGCTCCACGAATGGACACGTGGGAAGTGATGTCCCATACGTCCTTGTCAAAGTCCAGATCGTGGCCAAATACGCCTAGCTTCGATTTGCAGAACGCAAGAAATTGGTCAAGGTTCTCCCTTGCGGCCCGATCTGTCCGGGGAACAAAGTTTAGAATCGCGCTCATTTCAGACGCACCAATCGCGCTTCGTCGCAACGTCGTACGACTTCTGCTACTGCCAATATCGTGCGATCGTTGATCGCCGAAATGCGCGCGTTACCCGCTCCGCGAAGCCTCTCTCGCTCTTTCAAAAGATGATCGAGCACCTCATCATGAGGCCCATCGAGCCAAGGCTGGAAGCTCACACATGTGTAGCATGCAATTGGGGCCATCGCCCCACAAAATCCGAAGCTTCCACAATTGCCCATGGGTGCATCGCTCATTGCGACATTAGGCCCACGTATTCGACTGGAGTGATCCCCACTGCGGTCGGCGCAAGACTCATCGCGAATGAGCTTTCCTGAAAACGCTTGCGCGAGCGGTGCAAGCCTGAGAGCCATGGCTCGGTCAATGCGATCCCCCATCGCTCGACGCGCCTCCACGTACACGCCGACGTTTTGAGTGTCGGAATGATCGAGCATTTCGGCAATGACGAGTTCACCGTGGCCCTCTTCTGCAGCTCGGGTACCAACTGTGCGACGGAATCTGTAGGCAGCCACATGAATTGGTGCCCCCGTTCGCTCCGAAATCACTCCAAGGCTGTCCACAACTGAAATCAAGGACAGAATCAACGAACTGGACGTACGGTGATATGCAAATCCGGTCGGCTCATTGCGACGGCTCAAATGTGCTGGGAAAAGTGGTGCTTCATCTGAGTCTTCAAACAAAGAGGCGAGTTTTTTTCTAACGTCGATCACGTGCTCAACTACGATCTCTCCTACGGACGGTATCAACAGCCGTTTTTTGAAATTTTCTCGAATCGACTGGAAGCGCTGCTTTGCGCGCGGCACGCAGATGATGACGTTGAGCTCTCCCGCCTCGGACCTGGAAACAAGTATGTCTTTGAGCTTAAGAGCGGCATACTGTATTGGACGTTGGCCAAGAAGCAGGAAGAGTGAAACAAGCAGATAGTTCGCTCGAGAAATACGGCGTTCCCGAAAGGCTAGCTCGAGTCGAACATGAATCGCGCCAAGCTCTATGTCGGTAAACGGCCCGTGGCAGGGGTCCGCAGCTAGCACTGCCTCTCCCTTTTGATTCCCCTTGATCGTCAAGCGATCAAGCAAACGTATTACGTCTTGCTCGACCCCTACGTATCCAAGAGCATGCCATTTCCGAATCAAAGCTGCTAATTGCCCGACGTACCATGTTTTGGAGGGAGGTAGACGAGAGAAGTACCCCATCAAAGCAGCGGAGTCGACAGTCTTTAACCTGCGTCCGGATACCAAAAACGCGTCTTCATAGAAGCGTTTGAATCGTTCAAATAGATTGACAACGTATGACGGTGAGGCGTGTCGCACAAACCATGCCAACGTCATCTTCAACGAGCTCCGCAAATCAACGCTTTCAGCCCCCATGAATGAGAAGTCTAGGCTGACGGTTTTCGCAACATCCCTGTATTGCCAGAGATCGTCGCGCGCGTTGAACACCACGCCGGAAAGAGTCGTGACCTGGGCCGGCAGAGAAACGGCTAAGTTTCGGTTAGGTCGGGCGGCCGTCATTCTGACTCCCCGTACAAGGAGCGTTGCAGCGCGATCGACGCGCGCTGCGCCTTTTCACGGACATGTCTACGTGTGTACGTAGAAGCAGCGCCTGAGAACTCCGACCATCCCATCAGATATGAGCGGAGCTTTTTCTCCTCGTCCTCTGGAACGCGTCTCTCGTCCATCAGCTCAGAAAAGCGATCATTCCAGGTATGACGCAACGTATGCGGGCTAAACGAGGATGTGATTTCCGGGCAAGCGCTACGGATTTGGGAGAACAACTTATTGAGGGACGCAATGGAGAGAGGAGCACCCGTAGAGGATGTGCAAAACAGGAAATCGTGGCGTGACGCGCCTCTTGTTTGAGTCCTGATTCGCGTGAGGTACTCCAGCGTCTGCGCACATAACTCTTCTCCGATAGGAAGCACTCGTGCGCGAGTCTTGGTTAAGGGTTGTCGAATGCGGGGGTCGTCGAGGTCGTCTGCGCTGCGATGAACTGTGACTGAGTGCCGTCGAAAATCGACATCATGTGTTCGAACGCCGAGGAGTTCACCACGCCGAACTCCCAACGCCAGGAACAAGTTAACTATCAACTCATTTCGTAGTCTGCAGTTACCTCGTGCCCACGGATTGTTTGGCGAATCCCCCCGAATCGTGTCTAGCAAGACACGCAGATCCTGTGGCGAGAGGCCCTCCCTTGAATCAAGCCGTGCACTCCGTTTTGGAGGCACTCGCGATGTCATAGCCTCAGAGATCAGCTTAATTGAGGCAAGCAATGTTGCCGAGTATTCTGAGTTCGCAGGATGCTTCGTTGCTTCACGATGCGCGCACCAGACGATGAAGTCTCTTGCGTACCGTATTCGCATCCCCGTGTAGGCGGGAACAACTGAACCATCGTCGCGCCCTTTTAGTGACGACCGCCACCGCTCGATACTCGTGATGTTGGAGCTTTTTGTCGCAGCGGATGTTCTGAGCTTATCCGACAGGAATGGCTCACGGCACTCGGCAACAAAGGCGTCCACTTCGTCGAGTGCGAGCAACCGCCCCTCAGTACGAAGCCGCTTAGACAGGTCGATATCGGCTGACGACAGAAATCGGAGCAAATGCCGAATTGCGTAAAGCGAATTGCTCAACGTACTCGAAGACGCCCCTTTGCCTCGCAGCTCTGAGAGCGCGTAGACCGTTGGCTCCCAAAGTGGCATCCCATTATCGCTGACCAAAAGCGGAAGCCGCTCGCCGTCTTGAAGCTTGACGACCCTAACCTTGGACAATTCGGACATTGTTTACGTCCCCGAAAAGGTAGTTGCCTACCAATTTTTCAGGTGCGCATGACAATTCGATGTAAACAATGAAAAAACCCCGGTAGCACAAGGCTCCGGGGTATTGTTTACATTTACCGAAAAAGTGTACTCTACAACCCTTATGAGTACCTTCGTACTGTAACTAGCGTCGAAACTATTGGTCTGAGGCCCTATCAGCTTGCAAGCGCTTGGAGAAATGTAAACAACTGACTGCGCCAGATAGAACTTATTTACATTTTTCGACCGACGGGCCGAGGCCGTGCTCCCTCGTCGAGTTTGATCGTTAATTGGACAGGGAGGGGGTATCGCTGTGGTGCCCCACTTCCTTCAACAGCGCAGTGGAATCGAACCAAGCCTCACATTCTCGTCCCCGATCCGCTTCGCGAGACGTTGGGCGAGTCGCTCGTACAGAGGATCGAGGTGCTCCGAATGAAGCCCTTTTATATAAGGTTCGTGCCGAAGAAGCATTTCTGGCAAAAACAGCGACGTGCTCGGATCGCTATTCCGTTCTGCGAGATCCGCAAGGAATGACGCCAATGTACAGTGTCCCAGTCGCACCGCCTCAAGCACGCGATCTAACTGGTCGACACTAAGAATTACCGGCGTTTGCTCATCTGAAGCCCCATCCCACAGGATGCGAGCATTTCCGAAAACGAGGTCGCTTGAGGTAACGAGTATCTGCCAAACTCTAAAATCCGCATACACCGGGTTGGCTCGAATCTGGGCTGCAACGTTCGCCAGTTGAAGCTGCCCTTTAAGCACCGTTGGTTCCAGCCTACGTTGATACGCTTTAGCCCCCGCTACGGCCGGCATGTCGTGCGCGAGCCACTTATTCTTCACCTCTAGCAGCACGATATTCCCATCGTCGACCTGAGAGTAGTCGCAGCATTTTCCTTTGACACCGAATCGTTGGCGCGTGCTCTTCTCGTCAAGAACCTCACCTGGAACACGCCGGAGCGCATCTCCAACGTAAGCCTCTAAATGTTGATCGAACGCCTGTCGCACACCACTGTCTTCTGACACTGCGATCAAGTCAGAGAACGCGTGCTCAAGATTCCGGCGTAGGTTGTGACCACCAAAGAAAAACTCTTGACTTCCCACGGTCGCGAATGGCGTACGGTATAGAAGCACAGGTTGGTGCCACTCGTCGACATGCGGCTCCCCAAGTTCCTCGCGCAGTCGCTCTTGCGACCGCATAACTCTGGCAAAAAAACTCTTCATCACTTCCTCAGGAAACGACCGCTTCACTGCAGGCCAGTGTCTACTATCGGCGAAATCGACCATTGTTCCCGTTGATTTCGTCCAGAAATACAGCGCCAGCTCAAGGAAATCGAAAAGCGGCATCCCCAAGGCGGTCTGTAGATACCTTCGAAGGCGGGAGTCTGGCGTCAGTCTCTCCGCAAGGTCAAATTGCCGAGCAAACGCGTCGAACTCGAACCCACTTTGATATGGCAGCTGGGCCAAGAGGGTCGAGCGCAGTAGCAGCTCAAGTGGCAACTGCCCTACGATGGCGAGGCCTTGGTTTAGCGTTGTGAACGCCCAATGTATGCAGTGTTCAACCTCACTTTCCGGTAATGGTCTATGTCCGTAAAGGCGCCTGTCATCCCGCAAGAGACAAAGGACAATTCGATCGGCGACCCACGGGAGCTGGGAGATCACTGCTTCATGAGAACTACCAGCAGGAACGGTACGTGTTGCAAATGCGGATAGTGCGGAGATGTATGAATACTTCCGCAATCGGTTGCGTATTACGCGAAACGTTTCCCTGTATAGGTCGTTGTTTCTCGATCGCGAGTTGCGGCGATGACTTTCTCCCAGAACAGATTCTTCCATTCACCATCTTTTATCGTTAGACACTACAAGAGGTCGAGCGGAGACCGAACCGCTTACCTCGCGGTTTTATGACACCGAGTTCTTCGCACCACGTTGTCGGGCGTCGATAAACGGAGATCCGGTGGCTGTAAAACTCGTCAGGCAGTCTAGTTTATGCATACGGCGTATGCCGTTCGCGAACCACGAATCTGCCGCAAAGCAAGTGTCCTCAGTCAAGGAGCTGACGAACAGCGATACGGCTCTCGATGAACAGTTCGTGCAGACGACTGCGTTGCGACATGCGCATCGGATCGGGTCGTTTTTCATGCCTTAATAATGCGGCTGTACGCAGCCCAATCAATTGCCGGCACCGTTCCAAGACTTTGTAGCCTCGCGAGTAGGCGGAACAGGAAGAACATCATCGCGCCCTGTTCAGACACAATGAGAGGATCACCGTCATACCTGTCGTAGCCCCCATGGTCGAGCGCGCATATACAGTCAAGGGCTAGGGTATCGTCACTGCTAAGGTTACCAAGAAATGTGTCGTCGAGACCATTGACCCAGCCCGAGCGCGGCGCGAGCAACCCCGCAAGGATGCGGAAGTGTGGCTTCGGTTGGAACGTACCGCCAGCATGGGAGATTGCCACTGAGGTCCGAGTCATGCCGCGAACCGACGCGGCCTTCTTTTCGGCATACGCGATGTAGCCTTTGTTCACCTCGGGCTTGCACTCAAACATCGCGTATACCGCCTCTGCCGGAACGTAGCGATGGTTCTTCTGATCAAGTAGCGTGGGGGTGAAGTGCCGGTCGAAGATGACCACGTCGATTTGTTCGCTACGGTTTCCCATCGAGTCGATGACGATACCGGTCGCTACTTCGTAGCGGTTCGGCAAGTAAGAGCGCAGCAGCGACAGCCAATGCTCTTCATTCACAGAGCCCATCGTGCCGGCGTGGCTTATGGATTGGGTAGCGAGCGCCATCTGACTGCCGAGGGCGGTCTGGACGTTCGCAAAGGCCTGCTTGAGCCAAGTCGTATCGTTTGCAGCCGCGCCGAGTGCGGTGGCCGTGGAGATGGTTGGGTTCTGAGTCATGGACGATTCAGGATAGCGGGAACTTCGGACCGAACAGGGCACGCCAAGCCTTCAGCGCTTCTCCGTTCTGACCTTTGCGAGCCAGGTGGATGGCGTTGGAGGCTTCACGGCTCGCAGCGAGCAGCAGTTGGTGCGCGCGGTCTTTGCGCGCGCCGTCCATACCGTCGCTGACGGGCGAGCCCAGGCCAGCCGGATCAGGCCATGCGTCCTTAATACGGTCTGCCAGCGACGAGAACATCGTCTGCAGTTCGTAGTCGAAGCGGCCTTTCCAACCGCCGTGCAGACACTCGAGTGCCATCACTTCGATGAGGAAGGACGGCTTCACGGGCTTGTCTGCACCGTGCTTCGGGTTGTTGTTCCAGTACTTGACCATCCGCACTAGGCCTTTCCACTCGCCAGAGAAGGCTTGGTGGGCATCCCGCGCTTCGGCAGCGTGGATGTCGGGGTTGGTTTTCATCCACTTGCCCGTGTCGCTGTTTGGGATCTCGTAATCGGCACCGGCCTCGACTGCGGGAACAACGTCCACGCTTAGGACCCGGTAGTCCGTGTTGTCCTCAATATCGACGACCACACCGAAATCGACGTTGATGGAGCGCCCCTGCTTGCGGACAGCATCCTTGCCGTACTTTTCCACTAGCGCCTTGTAGAAATCGTCAAGTACCACGGACGGCGGCTGTGATCGGTACCTCTCCTGCTCAGTGTCGGACAACACAAAGAAGATGTCGATATCCTTCAGCGGTTTGGTCTTCGTGTGCCGGGCGTATGAGCCAGTGAGGAAGTCCCGCCGAATCGAGAACTTCGAGCGGATGTGTTCTCGAACTTCAGTGTGGCGCTTGGACGCGTTTGCTTGCTCGCGATCATTGAGCTCAAGCCGGGACTTGAACTTGCGAAATGCATCGTCAAGGGAAATCATCAACGGTTCCTCCAGTACGCGGCGTTGGCCCCGAGGCCGTTATGTTCAACAGTCGAGCCTAAGGTCTGGCGCACCATGCCTTCGGTCGAACGGGACGGGCAAGGGCCCCAACCAGCAACGTCCGGCCGCCCAGGTTTGAGCCTCAGAATGACCTCGTAGTCCGCGTTCTCAGGTGCCACGCCGGCCTTCTTAATGGCGTATTTCAGCTGCTCAGTGTCCGTGTAAAACGAGCCGTCGCCATCGGACCACTGGTAAACGATGTCTAGGTCCCAGCGAAGAATCAACGCGTTTGTGAGCGGGTTGTAGATTTCCAGTTCAACGCGCTCGAGGTGCCGGGACTCAATCCACGCCTTGATAGCGCGATGCTTGCTCTCCCAACTGTTGACCAGATTCGCAGGAGAGAGACCGCTCAACCGGATGATGTCCTTCAGGCTCTTCAGGACGTTGTCGGTAACATACGTGACCGAGTGGGTATAGGAGTAAACAGAAACGGTGCTCATGACTTCAGGAACCCCTCCAGGTCGAGCATCACGGTGGACACGTTGGCTGACTTCTTGTCTGCATCAACCACGAAGCCACTGTCCATATCACGCGCGACCACTCGGCGGGTTTGTTTCTTCAGCGCGGCCTGAATCCAAGACAGGTCATCGGTATCAACAGCTACAGACACCTGCCAGTTGCCCTTGGTCGCATCGAACCCGAGTTTTGCCTCGTTGCTCGACTCATCAAGTGCGTCGTCGTCATACAGGCAGTAGATGCGGGTACGCGCGCCGTCGCAGGTTACGACGATCGGGCTGGACTTCGGGGTCTGGTCGGTGATGGCGCTTGCCAGAATTCCCGTCACGCTCATTAGTTCCTTGCGGGCATCCTCGTTGGGGCTACTCGCGGTGATGAGGTCGACAACGGCGCTCCACGTGTCGGCCGCGTCCCGGAACGGAACGCTACGAATGTCTCGACGGACGGTGCTCACTTGCTGGCCTCCTTGTGCGAACGCGCCGCCTTCGCATCCTTCCCAGCAGCAAGCAGATGGGCGGTCGTCAGCTTGTTCGGGTCGGCAGCCACCTCACGGTTCATGACCATCGCGTTCACAATCATCTTGCGAACTGCGCGACCGTCCAGGCCTTCGCACGCGCGTGCAATCTTGCCGATGTCATGGGAGTTTGCGATCACCTCGAGCGCCGGAAATTGTCTTGCCAGGCCGCTCAGGCATTGCTCGAGAATCTGGACGATGGCCTCCTGGCCGGGTGGCGGCACTTCGATGACCAGATCGCAGCGAGACGTGAACGCGTCGTCGATGGCTTGGGGGAAATTGCTGGTGGCGATGAACAGGATGTTCGGGTGTAGCTCCGCGAGCGAATCAAGCTGGACGAGCACTGCGTCTGTGGCCCGATGGATGTCCACCGGATTAGCGTCCAGGCTCATCCGCGAACGGTCCGCCACCAGCGTTTCGACTTCGTCCAGAAGAACGACGGTCGGGCCGTTGCTCGCCTGTTCCGAGATGGTCTGCGAGAACAGCTCGCTCACGGCCCGCTGCGTCTTACCCATCGCCGAACTCGTCAACGCATGAGGGTCAACTTCGACCAGCCGCGGCTTCGCCTTGGGCATATAGCCAGCAAGCTTGCTGGCCAGGCCCCGCGCCAAGGAGGTCTTACCCGTTCCCGGAGGGCCGACGAGAAGAATCACCCCGTGCATCGGCAACTGGTCACGCGATACTTTAGGACGCAAAGCGAAGTTCAGGATGGCCTGAGATAGCAAGCGCTCCTTGATGTTATCAGCGACGATGATGCTGCCCCAAAGCGCGTCAAGAGACTCATCGGGAAGCGCGCGGACAGCAGAAATGCCGCGAGGAAGGTCTTCAGGTCGCATCAGATACTGTGCGTTGGTGTTGGCGTTCAATTTTGTCCCGTCCTGTGCGGACGCTTTAGTTTAGATGGACATAATGTGCCAGCAAGCCGGCAAGGGTTGGTGGAAGGCTGGTTCAGGTGTACTGGCCACGCTAGCGATGGAACAAGTTTCCGGAAGGCACGGTCTTCATTTCCTGTCCCGGCCACCCCTTGATTAAGAAACCTGAACCGCTTGCCTGTAAATCCTGCATGCAGATATGAGATGCTATAGGCCTCCCTAAAACCGTCTTCCGAGGCCCTAATGATCCACATCGCTATCATCGAAGACGTACGCGAGGACAGCGACAATCTGAAGGCGCTGATTCATGGCTCGCTGGAAGCAGAGGTGCGGCAGGCGTTCAACAAGGCGGAAGCTGAAAGCCTGCTGAAAGGGGGGAAGTTCGACTTGGTCATTATGGATATCGAGCTTGGGGCTGGGCCGAAGAACCGATATGCCGGTCTAGGCCTGCTGAGTGATATCCGCGCGAACTGGCCGACCATAGTTGTTTCTGGGATGCCGGAAGACAACCTCAGAGGGTTGGCGCTCACGCTACATGCGTATGACTTCATCGCAAAACCCGTAGATGAGCGGGACCTCATCAACAAGATTGAGCATGCTCTTGAATGGTCGAGATCTGACGCTGGCAAGGACCTGACGACCCAGCACGGCTTACCAGAAGGTCTAACTGCTGACCCGCAGCGGAAGAATCGATACCTGTGGCACGGAAGACCTGTGCCGCTGACCCTAACCGAACTCAGCATACTTCAGTGCTTGATAGAGCCACCAGGCACCGTGGTGGAGACACGGAACCTAGCGAAAAACCTCAAATCGGGAATGTCAAATAAGGCAATCGCGACCCAACTGTCGAACGTACGCGCGAAGTTCCGCGATGTCGACCCAGACTTCGACCGAATTGATAACGAGCCGGGCCGTGGCTACCGCTGGAAAACCTCAACGTAAGCGCTGGCTGCAACGCCTGCAGAGCTGGGACTTCACGCTCATCACCGTAGCGCTCCTCACCCTCCTAATCCTTTGTTTGGTCGGGGCGGTCGTCGATATCAGCATCTCAGCAAATCGAAAGGAGCGGTTGGTTCAGGAGTCGGAGCTGAAGGGGCAGCTCGCCCAGTTCCTGCTCAGCACGCGCGAACCTGACGGCTCATCGCTACTTGAGAATCCGACGGAGTTCTCTGCCGTTTCCCGGCCGCTGAGCATCGTCACGTTGCGGAGGTCATTCTTCTCCTACATGCTGCAACGGGGCAACGCGAAGGTGTTCAAAGCCGGAGACATTAACTTTGAGCCTCCTCGCGCGTGCCAGGTGGAGTATCCGGGGAGTCGAAAGGACGGTCCGCTGTCCGGGAACCTCCGAGTCTGCTTCGCAGCGGTACCGGGGGACCAGACTGGACGGTACGTTTATTTCTCACTGCGCTATCCGTCCAGCAAGATTGAGCGCCACCGTCCTGGTCGGCCGCTAGCCGACGTGAATCGCGTGGTATTCACATTCGGAGGACAGCCAGAAGGTCGGCTCACGTTGGCCTATCAGGTACCGCCATTGGCCCGCTCACGTTACCCCTCACAGTTGGCACGCTTTGAGCAGGTTCACGAGCTTTCTGGCTTCGCATTGGGCGAGGGTGGGGTGCCTTCCCGTCTTGTGAGCGGCCAGGCTATCGAAACCCAGCTGGAAGAGGATGGAAGCGCACCTCAGCACTTCGTGACAGTGGTGGGCCGCATTGACGCAGCGTTTCTCCAGCCATCAGGCTCGGATGATACTTGGCCATCAGAGACCCTGAAGAAGATCACCATCGGCTTGAAGGTCTACGACAAGACAAGCCCTGACTTGCAGCCGGAAGTTCTTTTTGATGTCCCGCCGGGGAAAGCGGGCACGCCGCTGGTCTCGCTGACGCAGGCGTACCTGGCAGCCGTCCCGTCACGTGCGTCCTTACACGTCAGTTCAACCGGCGCAGGAGGGGCTCGGCACTCCATCTGGCGCTCTGACGATGCGGGCATCAGTCAATCAACAACACGACTGGGCGGTTGGTGGCAAGACATCGCCGACCGCTGGTCCGAGTTCGTTCTTTCCAAGGGGATTCTTCAGAGGGAGCCAGTCTCCGCGACGCAGTCCGTTCGAATCGTGGGGCTAATGAACGCCAGCGCCACGCTCACAGCTACTCCGTTTACGTTGCCTGACCTAGCCACACGCGCGTTCACGTGGATTTCAGGTGCGGTCGCGCTCATCGTAGCCTTGGCCCTCTACTGGGGGCATAACGTCTTAAAGCTACGTCGCCTTCGGGCGATGGCTTACGCGATGGCGGCGCAACCAACTTGGGACGGCGACCTGAAGCAGTTCGCCGCGCGAAACGAAATCGGCACGTTGGCACGCGTTTTCCACCTACTGCTGAAGCGAAGCCGCTCACGCGATGCGAATCTGGTCAAACGACTACGCAAGCAGGAGACTCGACGCGCCGAAAAGCTGCGCCTGACGGAAGCTCATGTGCAGAACCGGAAGGCGATTCTGGATGCCATCGGACACGAAATTCGAGCTCCGCTGCAATCTCTTGTTAACACAACAAAGGATCAGCCGCCAGTTCAACAAAAACTCTCCCGCATTCGTCGCGCCGTGGAGGCACTTCATGAGGCGACCGGCGTCGAGGACGGACTTCGATCTGGTGAGATTGCGATGGCACCACACGACCTAGTCGATTGGCTTCAGAGATTTGCCCACAACCTGAACCAAGACAACCGGGGCGTGGAATACGTTGGACCTAGGCATGAGGTTGTCGTGCAAATGGATTCCATCCAACTGGAGCAAATACTCGATAACCTCCTTGACAACGCTCAACGCTACCGTGAGCCTGGAACGAACATTGAGCTTCGTCTCTCGGAGTCCGGTGACCTTATTGAGCTGGCCGTCTTCAACCGCGGAGTACCTATTCCGGAGACGGACATCGAGAGAATCTTCGATCTTGGTGTATCCGACAGCGATGCGCCAAGCAATAGTGGACTTGGTCTTTTCGCGTCCCGCATCTACGCGTTGGCTATGGATGTAACCCTCCGGGCTCGCAACGAGGAGGACGGTGTCTCGTTGGTCTTGCAGTTCCCACGATCAAGTCAAGATTGAGCGGCTTCGCGTCGTAATGCAACACGCCGCAAGAAAGCCCGACAAGCCGGTAGGCGCGGCGCGCCGAGATGTTGACTGGACAGGTCAGCCTTTCGTAGACATCCTCGAGCCATAATTTGTGGCAGCCGAGAAAGGCTGTATGAGCGGCAAGAGTTACTCAGCCATTAGGGCGAGCTCCGGGCAATCGAAGCGGCCGTTTCAATCTTGATCGACTTCAGCCCGCACATAACGCCGCACAGCGCACTGAATTACCTCGCGCCATCGGAGTTCGCGGAGAAACACGGGCAACCGCGGATGCTCCTGCCGCAGTCCCGGAGCTAGTTTAAAGGGACTTTGCTAGAAGTCCGTTGGTCCTATTGAAGGGGGCAGGTCACCAGCCCTCTCGGTGCAACAGACGACGGCAACGAATGGCCGCCATATACCCACGGAAGTAACCGGGCGACGTTAATGGCATCATCAAGTGCGCGATGGTGTCTTCCTAGAAATGAAAGCCCAGCAAGGTCACACGCCTTAGCCAACCCTACGCGCTTTCCGATGCGTTGCACCTTTGCGAAAGTCCGTTTTGCGTCGTCGTGATCGAGGTTAATGGGGAATGAAATCCCGTGGAGCGAACTATCCCGGACGAGTTGAGTATGGTCATATTTTCCCCAGCTCACCCAAACGGCACCCGCTATTCTATGTTTAGCGACGAAACGTGAAAATCCCTCAGCCGCCTCAGAAAAGGTGGGGGCAGCATCCACATCGCTTTGTACGATGCCAGTCAAATTGCTACAGAACGGGGTCAAGATAGGATTAATGACGGGCCGGACAAATGTGCAATATGTGTCGATGGGGTCACCAGCAATCGATGCCCAACATGCACCGATTTCGATCGTCTCCATTCCCGCTTCATTAATGGACCCGTCTTCGGAACACGTGGCTTCGATATCAATAGTGAGGAAGCGATCACCAGGAGGTGGCATTTTTTTAATCTTGAATGTACTGGGAGTGAGACGCCATATCGCTTTTCGCTCAGCGTCCGCGGACCTTACCAGAAATTCTCGATCGATGCGAAGTGCTACTTGGTAAGCTCTGGCCTCGGTCGACAGAGGGTAGCGGTTGATTCAAAAATTCGATGCCTAAGTTTCTCGCTTGCGCGTTGTAAGCCCAGCGAGCGAATTGCGCTAATAGCTCTTTATTCTCGGCCACTAGCCTTTGATTCTCCGCTTCGAGTCTCGCAATTCTGTCAATCGCGACCTGTAACTCAGGTGAGCATGCTTCGCGCTGCGCTTTGTTTTCACCAGATACGGCAGCCTTTCGGACATTGAACGCTAAGCGAATTCGTTCGTGTTTGAAAAGCGTCTGCCGAGTATAGGTCAGCCGCTCTCGCGTCTGGACCGCGTCGGTGAGGGCGTTCCACGTCAGCCGCCCTTTCCAGCCATCCAGGATGTCCACGATTGCCTCGATCACCCTGTCATCAAGGTTCTTCTCTCGTCCACGTCTCACGTCTTCATCCTGGATTTTTAGGGAGCGATGACTTGAAATTCATCAGACGTACTCGCGTTTCGTCGGCCTGGTCCAATCGAGAGGGTATCTGCGCGGGCATCAACTGAATGAGCGAACCGTGAGCAACGGCTGGATCATCGAGTATTTTGATCAACTCTCTGACGCGGCTGAGCTGGAGTTTGTGATGGTCAGCCCAGTTGGCGGCACCTAGTACACCGTCTTCGGCAGCTCTTTCCGCCATTGCCAATAAACGCGTCGCTTCCGATTCGGTTTGCCGAATGCGCCGCTCCTTTTCTGAATCGCCCTTTACGCACACCAGCTCTCCACAATTGAGGCAGTCACGGTGCATTGAGCAAGACGACATCACATAGTCATGTATGCAGTAGCCAAAATCTGTAGTGTGCGCCGTTGGCACCTTAAGACGCGCAAATTCGTCGCGCTTGATGAGTTGTCTTCGAGGCGCCTCGGACAGCGGACCGAACATACGAGTGTCGCAGCCGATAGCTGATCTGATCCGATCAACGATCGCACCAGTGGGCTCCTGGTCGTAGCTTTGATTCTGTCTCACGTCAGTCCGACCAGACCACTTGGCAATGTCCAACTGACTCATGCCGCCCGCTTGAGCTAACGTATTCAAATAGTGGCGAAACTGATGTGTCGTCACGCAGATTTTCTCTCCATCTGGCTCAGTAAAATCAAAATTCTCGAAGATTGATCGAATACCAGAACCCGATCTTCTCCCCAGCCGCGCCTGCACATGAGTGTATGAAATCGGCTCGATAATACAACGATAGTGGGATTTTCCAACGTGCAAAAAATGCCGCTGCATTACGAATAGCGTCTCACTGTATTTAAGTCCGGTTAGCTTGCTGGCGCATGGAAAGCCGACAGGCAACTTTTTTAGAACGATGTCCTCTAGTTCGGAGAACTGCACAAGCCAACGCTTCCCAACTTTCCGTCTCAGCGGCACATCATTCACGATGCACCAAGTTCGCGATGTCTGGGGTGGGACCGGGGTTGCGTAAAGAATGAGACCGACCTCTTCCAACGTCAGCCATTCGCGAGACCTGAAATACTCAAGCTTCTCCGGCAAATATATTTGCGTAGGGTGACTCTCATACCATCGCGCGATTTCTCGGGCGCCCTGCGTAAGCTTCCTAATCTTGCCGACGGCCGACTCGACAACACCCACCATCGCGGGAACGATCCATTTCACCATTGGATCAGCCCCTTTGACAGGCCACCACCTCAGGCCGTAAGCGACTCGTGCTGAGATGTCACGAAATTTACGCACCTCGCATTCGGCCGGAAGCTCGAGAACCTCGCTGATGCGGTCTGGCGCAGAACATAGGATTGCGAGTATCGATGAGACAATCACGTCCCCAGGCGAGGTCGCCAGCGCGAATATTCGTGGAAGGGCTTCTAGTGCCGCTGCGCTTGGTAGTCGAGACGCACGCAACTGGTCTCCCTTTGCACCAACCACGTGGCAATTTGGTGGATACTGAAACGGGTGTCGCCATCGAGTCCTCGTAACAGTCAGGCTATTCTCAGCAAGGAAATTCGCAACTCTCTCCACGATTCTGCCAGTGTCGTATGCACAATTTTCCGAGTATCGATCGGCCGCAATTTGCACGGCTCGATTGAGCACGTGACTATCGATTCGCACCACTTCGGCATCAGCCCCCTCACAAAGCGCAGCCTCGATGACTCTTAATGCACGAATACAAGAGGAAACTGCAATCCTGCCCATTCCGTACTGGTAGCGAATGTACGCCTTGGCGAACGAAAGAAATGGCTCCCGCATTGCATCGAACTTACTAACGGTGCAAGTATCAAGATTGCTAAATACAAGCGTTGATGATCTTTGACCTCGTCTCTTTATCGTGCAGTCCAACGGCCACGTATTTGAGGAAAAGTCTAACGATGCACCGAAGACCGTTAATTTTGACCTGCAGAGCTCGACAAACTCACCGAGGTTATCTCGTGCATCACACTCCACTTTCGGCGTGAACCCAATGAGATTAGACATCACTCCCTCCCGCCCTCACCACTCATCGCCTGGCAGATCTGAAGGACTTCGGCTACGGCGAGAATTGTGCGATCATGAACCGCAGCTATGCGTGCATCGCCCAATGCCATCAACCGCTCACGTTCATCAAGCAAAAACTTCAATACCATGTCGTGCGGGGCGTCGGCCCACGGTTCGAAGCAAATACACGTGTAACAGGCTATCGGTTTGAGGAATCCACAATGTCCGTTTCTTCCACATGTGGCGATTGCATCAAACGAGCCAACAATCGATGGAGCAAAGATCATGCGCTCCGGCTTCAAGACCTCAGCCTCACCACTTGGTGTGTTTCGAATCTCTCCGACAAATGCCTGTGCCAGCGGGGCTAGATGCATCGCCAGCGCTCGATCAATGCGATCAATAATTGCCGATGTCGCCTGAACGTAAATGCCAACGTTCTGCGTGTCCGAATGATCGAGCAACTCAGCTATTACGAGTTCACAATGCCCTTCTTCGGCCGCCCGAGTTCCAATCGTGTATCGGAATCGTCTGGCTCCCGCTCGCAACGGTTCACCCGTCCGCTCCGACATGACGCAGAGGCCCTCTAACAAATTCTTCACCTTTTGGCAGATCATTCCAGCGGTCAAGTGGAAGTTGAACCCTGGAATCACTCGATCGGTGCAACTCCGAGGAAACAGTGGAGCTTCACCCGGGTCAGCCAGCGCCCCATTGAAACGATCAATCACGGCCTTCGATTGTTTGACAACAAGAGCCCCTAATTCAGGTGTGAGTAAGCGATCTTTGAACTCGCCACGTACGTTCCCGTGACGCATTTTTGCCCTCGGCAACCGTATCGAATAGGTCACGACGTCATCTTTCTCGTGCAAGAGAACAACGTCTTTAACCTTTAATCTGGCAAACTGGGTCGGCCGTTGGCCCAGCGCCATCGTGAGCCAACAAAGCACATAATCATCGAGACTAACCTTACCTGCCTCGTACTCCAAATTAAGTGCGGCTTGCAACGCATCAAGCTCGATAGCTGTTAGTGGACCGCGCACCGGGTCCTGAGTCAACACGTTGCGCCCTTTTGGGCATCCCTTTAGATGCATTTGCTCGAAGAGCCTGCAAGCGTCCGCACACACTCCGGCGTAACCCATTGCGCGCCAGCGCTTCAGAAGCGTGGACACAAACTGGAGCATCCACGGCTTTCTCTCAAAATGGGGGCAAAAGTTGAGGACATGCGTCCCGGTTATCTCAAGCAATGGCTGACCGCTTTCGCTGTGAACAAACCAAAAAAACTTGCGCGCCATCGAGAAGAGACCGAAGGAGTGAGAAGTCGACCAATTTTCAACGTACCAAACCATGATCGCCTTAAACGCGAGCTCAAAGTTCGGCGACATCGGAGGCAGCTCGTCGAACCGAAGATGGAAATCATAGGTCGTGGCTTCACGGAGCGTCCACGTAGAGTCATGGGGGTCGAATATCGATCCGCCGCGAGCCATAACTCTCCGGGGGAGCGTGAGTTGATCTGACTCTTCTGAGGCGGACTCAACTTTACGCTTTGTCCTCATGGCAAGGCCTCACCATTTTTCGCTGCAGCAGCAACGAGGCAGTTCGCGCCTTCCGCTCAGTTTCTCGTCGCGTGTAAACCTCAGCGGAACCTGACGTTTCCGACCACCCCATAAGCTGAGAGCGCGTTTTCCTTTCCATCTCTGGCTCCATACCCATTGCGTCCGCGATCTTGGAAAAGTTGTAGTTGTTTGTGTGACGAAGTATGTGTGGAAACACATCTCGAAGCTCCGAGTGCCTTTTTCCAAGGGAGGCAAAGATTCGGTTAAGCCCTCGTAGCGAGAGTGGAGCTCCTCCGTTTGCGACGAGGAGAAATGCATGCCCTCGGGCGGCGGGAAATACGCGCCTTTCGTTCAGGATATACAGTCGTGTGCGACGAGCCAGATCGTCACTGATCGGAAGCAATCTATCTCGGGTTTTTGCATTTGGCTGACGAACTCTTGGATCTCTAAAGTCGTCCGCTCGACGAGCGATGAAAACAGTGTTCGACTGGAAGTCAATGTCACTGATCTTGATTCCTAGGAGTTCCCCTCTACGTACTCCCAGCCCCATAAACCAGCGGATGATGAGTTCATTGCGGACTCTTGAATGCGCTCCGTGCCATGGGTTCTCTAACGAGTTGGCATGGACAACTTGCCAGAGACGCTCCTGCATAGAATCGTTAAGAGCCCTTCGGGAGCGGTTCGATGCCCCGGTTCTGCCCCTCGCGGGGATTCTCCCCGTCAAGCCGGATTCCACTCGGTCTTTGGCCACGAATAACGTAGCTCGCAATGCATGCTTTGCGTTCATGCTCAGCAGGTACCGGTCCGCTAGCCAGCCAATGAACTGCCGGATGTACCGAATTCTGATGCCGCAGGAATCCCCCGCCACTTCGTGATGACCGCTCCATGATCGGAATCGAACACTTTCGAATGAGGTGGAAATATGACCTTCCCCGACAGGCCGGAGGTCACTGAGCGCCTCGATAGCAGCCATTGGCAGACGACACAACTGCGCGAGAGCGTTAATCTCACCCAAACTTAGCAGTCGCCCCTTGGATATTCGAGCAACTAGATTGATCTCGTAAAGATCGCAAAAGATCTCAAAGACCTTAATAGCACGAAGCGCCTGTTCGATTGTGGCACTGGCGCGGTTACGCGCCCTGAGCTCGGACAAGACGAACACAGTCGGGTCGAACAGTGGTACACCACTTCTTACGTCTACCAACAATGGGAGACGCTCCCCTGACTCCAGCACTGTCAATCTGACCGTGTATCGCTCAACCATTTATCTACACAAACACAAGTGCCTGAATCTCCACCCTCCCAAGCTTAGGTCAGAATTCTGTAAACAACAAAAAGCCCGCTTCCATAAGGAACGCGGGCCCGAAATTTACAATTTACCGAAAGTGCTCGTCAGAACGGAATATCGTCGTCCATGTCGTCGAAGCCGCCGCCCGACTGCTTGGCTGGGGCTTGCTGACGGCCACCGCCACCACCGCCAGCGCCACCCCCGCGCGAATAACCGCCACCGCCGCCTGCGCCGCCACCTTCATCGCCGCCACCGCGCGAGTAGCCACCGCCACCACCGCCGCCTTCACCGCCACGGCCACCCAGCATTTGCATCTGGTCAGCCACGATTTCCGTGCTGTAACGGTCCGTGCCGTCCTGCGCCTGGTACTTGCGCGTGCGGATGCGGCCTTCGATATACACCGACGAGCCCTTCTTCAGGTACTCGTTGACGATCTCGGCGAGACGGCCGAAGAACGACACGCGGTGCCATTCCGTCATCTCCTTGAACTCGCCGGATTGCTTGTCCTTGTAACGGTCGGTCGTCGCCAGACGAATGTTCGCGACCGCATCGCCGCTCGGCAAGTAGCGGACTTCGGGGTCGGCGCCAAGGTTACCGACCAGGATCACTTTGTTGACTGATGCCATAAAACTTTCTCCGGTATTGCTGAAATCCGATCAGGATTGACGAGGCGCTGGCGTCCTCATCGGTGCGGCGATTATAAGCCACACGAAAGCCCCGGCTGCGCATGTGAGGAATATTGCGTTTTGACCGTAGTGGGTCATAAGAAAACCCCCTAGTGCCCCGCCGCAGAACAACCCAAGTGCCTGTGTCGTATTGTAAACACCCACCGCCGCGCCCTTGCGCTGCCCCGGTGCGAGCTTCGAGACCAGCGACGGCTGCGATGCTTCCAGCACATTGAAGCCCAGGAAGTACACGAACAGCACCGTCGCGATCACGGCCACCGTCGGCGGCAAGCCGCCCAGCGCCGCCTGCGCTATCGCCACCAGCGCAATCGCCGAAAGCAGCACCATCTTCATCTTCCCGCGCTTCTCGGCCGCAATGATCGCCGGCACCATCGCCACGAACGACAAGCCCATCACCGGCAGATAGACCTCCCAGTGTTGAGCCACCGGCAGCCCCGCCGCCACCAGCATGCGCGGCATTGCCACGAAAAGCGCCGTCTGCGTGGCGTGCAATACGAAGACACCGAAATTCAGACGCAGCAGTTCCGGGTTGTGCAGCACCTCGGAAAACGGCGCCGGGCCAGCCTTGGGATGCACCGGCGGTGTCGGCACGACCCACAACACCACGAAGATAGCCAGCACCGCCAGAATGCCAATGGCCGAGAACAGGCCACTCATGCCCAGCCAGTGATACAGGAACGGCGCGCACACGATCGCCACGGCGAACGACACGCCAATGCTACCGCCAATCATCGCCATCGCCTTCGTGCGATTCTCGTCGCTCGTCAGGTCGGCCACGCAGGCCATGACCGCCGATGAAATTGCCCCGGCGCCCTGAATCGCCCGGCCAACGATGATCCACGTCAAATCGTGCGCCAGCGCCGCCACGAGCGAGCCGATCGCGAACACGATCAGACCGAAGATGATGACCGGCTTGCGCCCCAGCCGGTCAGACGCCCAGCCGTAAGGGATATAGAGCAGCGACTGCGTGAGGCCGTAAATGCCGATCGCCAGTCCGACGAGAAAGGTGTTATTGCCGCCCGGAATCGTCTGAGCGAACACCGAGAACACCGGCATGATCAGGAACAGGCCAAGCATGCGCAGCGCAAAAATCCCCGCGAGCGACGCACTCGCGCGCACTTCTAGCGGGGTCATGCGGCTACCTCGGCCGCGTGTCGTGGCGGGGGAAGCGGAAGTCACGGAATCAGTCGACATTACGTCCTGGGAGATGGAAAAAACGCGTGCTGCCTCGGAGTTTTCTGATGATTGCAGCCCGGCCCTGCGGCATGCCTGCCACCCGGCGGGCGCGTCGATGGCTGGTCTCGACAACGCTCGGTCGCCGGCCTCTGGAAATCGGGCGGTTCGTCCCCATCTGTGCACTTGTGCGGTATGCCGCCCGAGACCGCCTGTCAGCAGGTTCAGCCCCGGCAATCAAACTTAGGTATATTAGCAGGTTTAGCCGCCCGGATTTCCCCCCCAGCGGCCCGTCCGACCGCTCCCGCCGCCAGTCGCGTCGACACCGGCCAACGCCGAGCCGACTCGGTCCGGCGTCCCGGGAAACTCGGACACTCTTGGGGGCCGGAACCCGCCCCGCGACAATTCGCCGCGCGGATTCCTCGGCGACGACCCGGAACCGTCAATGGAAACCATTCGTATTCGTGGGGCTCGTACCCACAACCTCAAGAACGTCAATCTCGACTTGCCGCGTCACCAGCTCGTGGTGATCACCGGCCTGTCCGGCTCCGGCAAATCGTCGCTCGCCTTCGACACGCTTTACGCGGAAGGTCAGCGGCGCTACGTCGAGAGTCTGTCGGCGTACGCGCGTCAGTTCCTGCAACTGATGGAGAAGCCTGACGTCGATCTGATCGAAGGTCTCTCGCCGGCGATCTCCATCGAACAGAAGGCCACGTCGCATAACCCGCGTTCGACGGTCGGCACGGTCACGGAAATCCACGATTACCTGCGTCTGCTCTACGCCCGCGTCGGCACACCTTACTGCCCCGACCACGGGTTGGCGCTCGAATCCCAGAGCGTCTCGCAAATGGTCGACGCGGTGCTTGCGCTGCCGGAAGACACCAAGCTCATGATCCTCGCGCCGATCGTCGTCGATCGCAAAGGAGAGCACGCCGACCTGTTCGAGTCGATGCAGGCCCAGGGTTTCGTGCGCTTTCGCATCCGCTCCGGGGGAGGCGCCGCCAATGAAGGCCGCGCGCGCGTGTACGACATCGACGCCCTGCCCAAGCTCAAGAAGACGGAAAAGCACTCGGTCGACGTGGTGATCGACCGCGTGAAGGTGCGCGCCGATTTGAAGCAGCGTCTGGCGGAATCGTTCGAAACGGCGCTGCGTCTGGCCGATGGCCGCGCCATTGCGCTGGAAATGGATACCGACAAGGAACACGTCTTCAGTTCGAAGTTCGCGTGCCCCGTGTGCTCGTATTCGTTGCAGGAACTCGAGCCGCGCCTGTTCTCGTTCAACAATCCGATGGGCGCCTGCCCGACCTGCGACGGTCTGGGCCAGATGACGTTTTTCGATCCGAAGCGCGTCGTCGCCTTCCCGGCGCTCTCGCTCGCGTCCGGCGCGATCAAGGGTTGGGATCGTCGCAATCAGTTTTACTTCCAGATGCTGCAAAGCCTCGCGGCGTTCTACGACTTCGATGTCGATACCGCTTTCGAGGACCTGCCGGAAGACACGCAGAAAATCGTGCTCTACGGCTCAGGCGAGCAGACCATTCCCTTCACCTATGTGAACGAGAAAGGCCGCACGTCGGTGCGCGAGCATGCGTTCGAGGGCATCATTCCGAATCTGGAACGGCGTTATCGCGAAACCGATTCCGTCGCGGTGCGCGAAGAACTCGCCAAGTATCAGAACAACCGCGCCTGCCCCGATTGCGAGGGCAGCCGCCTGCGCCGCGAAGCCCGTTTCGTGAAGGTGGGCGAAGGCCCGCAAGCGCGCGCGATCTATGAGATCGGCAATCTGCCGCTGCGCGAAACGCTCGGTTACTTCCACGAATTGGTGTTGCACGGCGCCAAGCGCGAGATCGCCGACAAGATCGTGAAGGAAATCGTCGCGCGTCTCACGTTCCTGAATAACGTCGGTCTCGACTATCTTTCGCTGGAGCGCAGCGCCGATACGCTCTCGGGCGGCGAAGCGCAGCGTATCCGTCTCGCATCGCAAATCGGCTCAGGGCTGACCGGCGTGATGTATGTGCTCGACGAGCCGTCCATCGGGCTGCATCAGCGCGACAACGATCGTCTGATCGGCACGCTCAAGCATCTGCGCGATCTCGGCAACTCGGTGATCGTGGTCGAGCACGACGAGGACATGATTCTCGCGAGCGACTACGTCGTCGACATGGGGCTCGGCGCGGGCATTCACGGCGGGACGGTGATTGCCCAAGGCAGCCCCGCGCAGATCGAGCAAACGCCGGAGTCGCTGACCGGGCAGTACCTGTCGGGGGTGCGACGCATCGAAGTGCCGGCGCAGCGCCACGCGCCGCGCGAGGAACGTCTGCGGATTTTCGATGCGACGGGCAACAACCTCAAGAGCGTCAATCTGGATCTGCCGGTCGGCTTGCTGACCTGCGTGACGGGCGTGTCCGGCTCGGGCAAATCGACGCTGATCAACGACACGCTGTATCACGCCATCGCGCGCCACCTCTATGGGTCATCGGCCGAGCCTGCACCGTATGACCAGATCGAAGGGCTGGAACACTTCGACAAGGTCATCAACGTCGACCAGTCCCCCATCGGACGCACGCCACGCTCGAACCCGGCCACTTATACGGGCGTGTTCACGCCGATTCGTGAACTCTTCGCCGGCGTGCCCGCAGCCAAGGAACGCGGCTACGATCCGGGCCGCTTCTCGTTCAACGTGAAGGGCGGACGCTGCGAAGCCTGTCAGGGCGACGGCGTCATCAAGGTCGAAATGCACTTTCTACCGGACGTGTACGTGCCTTGCGACGTCTGTCACAGCAAGCGCTACAACCGCGAAACGCTGGAAGTGCAGTACAAGGGCCGCAATATCTCGGAAGTGCTCGACATGACGGTCGAGCAGGCGCATGAGTTCTTCAAGCCTGTTCCGGTCGTGGCGCGCAAGCTCAAGACGCTGCTCGACGTGGGTCTGGGCTACATTCGCCTCGGCCAGTCGGCCACCACACTCTCGGGCGGCGAGGCGCAGCGGGTAAAACTCTCGCTCGAACTCTCCAAGCGCGACACTGGCCGGACGCTCTATATCCTTGATGAACCGACAACCGGGCTGCATTTTCACGATATCGAGCTGCTGCTGACGGTGATTCACAGGCTGCGCGATCAGGGCAATACTGTCGTCATCATCGAACACAATCTGGACGTGATCAAAACGGCGGATTGGGTGATCGATCTCGGGCCGGAAGGCGGCGCGGGCGGCGGTCAGATCATTGCACAGGGTACGCCCGAGCAAGTGGCGGCGAACAAGGCCAGCTTCACCGGCAAGTACCTCGCCCCACTGCTCAAGCACGAGAAGTAAGACGCACTGCCAAGCCGTCACGGCATCGCTTTTTTGAAGGACGTCATTGCATGGAACCGCGCTCTGGCTGGAATCCGGATCGGAATTTCTGGATCGAACTGGCGAGTTATGTCTTCGCCGCCGTGGCCCTCTGGCTAATTCTGAGCATTCACCTGCTTTCGGTGGTGCTCTCGGGAATGGTCGTTTATCAACTCGTGCATGTGCTCGGGCCACGCTTGGAACTGCGTATCTCCAGCGAGCGCGCACGGCTGGTTGCCGTTGCCCTGCTGTCGGCGGTGATCGTCGCGCTGATGACCGCGCTCATTTTCGGCATCATCACGTTCTTCCGCAGCGATGCGGGCCACTTGCAGCACATCAACGGCAGGATGATGGAAGTCGTCGAGCAGGCGCGTGCGCAGTTGCCTGCATGGATCACCGCACGGCTGCCCGCCGACATTGACGACATTCACCAGTCGATCACCGGCTACCTGAAAGACCACACGCAGGAGATGTCGCTGGTTGGCAAGGAAGCGCTCAACGCGATGGTGCACATCGTGGTGGGCCTTGTGCTCGGTGCCCTCGTGGCGCTCTCCACCATCCGGCCCGTGCACAGCATGCGTCCGCTCGCGGCCGCGCTCACGCGCCGGGTCACGCTGTTTGGCGATGCCTTTCGCCGCATCGTGTTCGCGCAGGTGAAGATTTCGGCGATCAATACCGTCTTTACCGCAATCTTTCTGATCGGCGTGCTGCCGCTGTTCGACATTCACCTTCCGCTACGCAAGACGATGATCGTGGTGACGTTCGTCGTCGGGCTGCTGCCGGTCGTGGGCAATCTGATCTCGAACACGTTCATCGTGGTGCTGGGTCTGTCGGTGTCGCTGTATGTGGCCATCACGGCGCTGGTCTTCCTGATCGTGATTCACAAGTTCGAATACTTCCTCAACGCCCGTATCGTCGGCACGCAGATCCAGTCCCGCGCGTGGGAACTGCTGCTGGCCATGATCGTGATGGAAGCGGCATTCGGGCTGCCAGGGCTTATCGCCGCACCGATCTATTACGGATACATCAAGAGCGAACTGGCGGAAAAAGAACTCGTCTGAGCGCACCCCGGTCGCCCCCTGTCCGCTGCCTCCACCCGAGGCAGAAGGACACCGGGCGATTTTTTTGGCCGAAATTTGACATTTCGTCATTGATCGACATAATGTCAAATCATGAAATCTGCCAAATCTCCCGCCACGGGCAAGCTCGACGAGAACACGCTGTTGTTGCGCGAAGGGCGCAAGATCGTCGAGGCGCTCGGCCAGACGTTCGCGCCGCTCGTCGAAGTAGTGCTGCACGACCTGACCGATCCCGACCACGCCATTGTGGCAATCTCCAACAATTTGTCGGGGCGCAAGCCGGGTGATGCCGTCACGGAGATGGGGCTTGCGCGCATCGCCGATCCGGCGTTTCCCGAGGTCATCGCGAACTATGCGAACCGGTTTCCGGACGGACGACCGGTCAAGAGCACGTCCATCGGGCTGAAGAACAGCAGCGGCGAGTACGTCGCGGCCATCTGCCTGAACATGGACATCTCGATGCTCACCGCAGCGGCGGCCAGCATGCAGCAATTGGTGAACGTACCGAATCGCGCCCCGACGCCGGTTCGCGAGACGCTTTCCAGCCGGCGGCTCGACGACATCTCCCCACTCATCACCGACTTTGCCGCGCAGCGCAACACGACCCCGCAGGGCCTGACGCTCGCGCAACGTCGCGAGGCCATCCGTCTCATCGAAGCCCGCGGCCTGCTCGACCTGCGTCACGCTCACGCCGAAGTCGCACGTGCGTTGGGTATCGCCCGCTCAACCGTCTACACCTACCTCTCCGACCCGAAAGACGCATCATGACCGCTCCTCCTCTGGCAATCACTTATGGCGACGTCGTCGCCGCCCACGACCGGATTCGCGAAGCCGCGCATCGCACGCCGGTGCTCACGTCGCGCACCGCCAACGCCATGACCGGCGCCAGCCTGTTTTTCAAGGCGGAGAATTTCCAGCGCATGGGCGCCTTCAAGTTTCGCGGGGCGTTCAACGCGATCTCGCAATTCACGGCCGAGCAAAAACGCGGCGGGGTGCTGGCATTCTCGTCTGGCAATCATGCGCAGGCGATTGCACTCTCGGCGCGCGAACTGGGCGTGCCCGCAGTGATCCTGATGCCGCAAGATGCGCCGCAGATGAAGATCGACGCGACACGTGGCTATGGCGCGGAGGTCATTCTTTTCGATCGCTACAAGGAAGATCGCGAAGCGCTTTCCAGGCGGCTGGCGCAGGAGCGCGGCATGACGTTGATTCCGCCGTACGACCATCCGCATGTCATGGCGGGACAGGGCACGGCAACCAAGGAGTTGATCGAAGACGTGGGCGAGCTGGACACCCTCGTGGTGTGTCTCGGCGGCGGCGGACTGCTCTCGGGTAGTGCGATCGCAGCGCGCGCGCTGAATCCCGAGATCGAGATTTTTGGTGTCGAGCCGGAAGCGGCCAACGATGCTCAGCAGAGTTTTCGCGCGGGCAAGATCGTGCACATCGAGACGCCGCGCACGATTGCAGACGGTGCGCAAACCCAGCATCTCGGCGCGCTTACGTTCCCGGTGATTCGCTCGCTCGTGGACGATATCCTGACCGTAACCGATAACGAACTGGTGCAGACGATGACGTTCTTCGCCAGCCGCATGAAGATCGTGGTCGAGCCGACGGGCTGCCTGGCTGCGGCGGCAGTTCTGCAAGGCAAATTGGATGTGCGAGGCAAGCGCGTGGGCGTCATCGTGTCGGGCGGCAACATCGATATGGAACGCTTCGCCAAACTCACGCTCGGGGAGGCCGTATGAGCGCACAGAAACGTGGTATCGAAGCGGTCAACGTACCGGCGCTGCAACCGCCGCGCGGTCACTATTCGCATGGCGTGTGCGCGGGCGGCTTCGTGTTCGTGTCGGGACAGTTGCCGATCACGCCGGAGGGCGAACGCCTCGTCGGCGCGCCGTTCGCGGTGCAGGCGAAACAGGCACTGGATAACGTTGCGGCAATTCTTGCCGCTTGCGGCACACGTATCGATCGGCTGGTGCAGGTGCGCGTGTACATCACGAACGTCGACGATTGGGGGCCGTTCAACGAGGTCTACGCCGCCTGGGCGGGCGACGCGAAACCCGCTCGCGCCGTCGTGCCGGTGCCCGCACTCAGCCACGGCGTCGCGGTGGAGATCGAGGCGACAGCGTTGGCGGGGTGACGACAGGGTGTCGTCTCCGTGAGCGTTAGCGCAGTGCCCGTACCGCCCTCGTCGTGATATGCCCTCCCCCAAAAAAAGGGCGCATATCGCGGCGATTGAGGGAACTGCTTCCCAAAAGGTTACATGTAGAAGCAAAAGAAGCCCCCCGCACATAGCCATCTACGGAAAACCCCGCTACGCTAGGGGCTTTTGAGAAACTGGCGTCTGCGCTGGGTCGCGGCACGATACAAAGTCGCGACCGTCGACGTTGGTCAATTCTGATTGCCCATGACGACTCCTCCCATCTCCCCCCAAGATTCTGCCGACCCCACGCCCGCGCCGGACATGTCGATATCGCCGGAAAGCGCCCATACAACGCCGCGGCCGATGGCCGACGACGAACCCATGCAGTTGATCACGAGCTTCAACGACGTATTCGTCGTGGTGGCGTCGGCGCTGCTCGTGTTCGGCACGGTGTGGCTGACGAACACCCTGCCGCCATGGCTCATCGCACTGATTTGTGCAGCCCTGTTCTGGGGACTGTCTGAAGTCTTCGTGCGGCGCCGCCGCATGGCGTTGCCCGCACTTTTCTATAGTTTCGGGTTCATTGCCGCGCTCGCCTGCGCCGGCTTTGCGGCAATCCCCGCGATGCATGGGTACAGCGGCGCTTCCGACGTGCACATCGAAACCAGAGGGCTCGCGTGGTACCTTCCGCAGCTGGTTGCGAGCTACGTCGGCATCGCCATCGGCGCCGTGACTTATTGGCGACGCTTTCGGGTACCGGCCACCATCGCATTGGGGGTTGGCGGTGCGGTCTGCCTGACGTGGTTCCTCGTTCTCGTTGCCGGCCAGGACTATATCGGCCCGATGCGGGTGGCGAACATCGTCGCCGGTCTCGCCATCTTCGTCTGGGCGCTGCGCTGGGATGCGCAAGACCCGCAACGTAAGACCATCCGCTCGGACGTCGCCTTCTGGCTACACCTGCTCGCCGCCTGCATGGTCACGCACCCGATCTTCTGGGCGCTCATGCCCGGCTATCCGATCGCCGTCATCGCCGTCTTTGTACTGCTGACCGGTATATCGCTCGCTATCGATCGCCGCGCGCTGATGATGTCGTCGCTGCTGTATGTGATCAGTGCGATTCTGAGCGTTGTCGTGACTTCGGCAGCCACACATGCGCTGGCGGTGGTCGCCGTCGTTGTGGGAGGCGCGCTGTTGCTGTTGTCCGCACTCTGGCGCCCTGCGCGCGCCGTCGTGCTGAAGTTGCTTCCTGCTGGCTGGCGTGCGCGTCTGCCTCAGTAGTTGCCACGCAAACGCACTCGGTCATCACGTCGGGGAGGGCCGCGCCCTCCCCGGTCAATGAATCGGCGCACTGCTGCGGCTTTCTGCACGTCAGCGCGTCCCGCCCTTACTGCAGCGTCACCCGTTCCAACACCTTCATGTAGTGATCGAGCGACGGCGTCGCCATGCCGGCAACCTTTGCCCGATCGTCCCAGCGACGCAACCGAAGCGCCGCCCCGGCGTGCTCACGAGCGAGAAACGTCTCCGCCTCGTCATCACTGAATACTCCGCCCTGCAATGCCAGACTGCGCACCGAATCGGCCGAGAGCTTGCCGTAATACTCGGGATCGATGGCGCACAGACAACGCTTGGCGTCTACGTGCAGACGAATCGGATCGAGCACCGCGTCGCTGAACAACGGACGCAGGAAAGGCAACGCGAAGTACTGGTGCAGATCGTCGATGCCGCGCTCGGTGGGTGTTTCGCCCTGAAGATTGAGCAGATGGCCGAGATCGTGGAGGAAACTGGCCGCGACGAGCGCCTCGTCGGCGCCTTCGCGCTCGGCGAGCGCGCCGCTTTGCAGCGCGTGCTCCAGTTGGGTGACAGGCTCGCCGCTGTAGGCAAGCGAGCCGAATTTATCGAACAGGGTGCGGATGTCCGGCAGGCTCAGGGCCATCGTGTGAACTCTCGTTATCGTCGCGAGAACTTGGGGCAGCGGCCGCCGCGACATCGGCAAGCGCCGCCAGCTTCGACACTTTCGTTTCCTTCGGTGTCTTGGTGTCCTTCATCTCCTTGCCGTCCTTCGGCTTGTCTCGCATGCGGCTCTTGCGCAATGCGCCGGCGTCGTCGAGCACCGGGTACGCCGTCGAGCAGAACAGCGAATTAAGACGCTTCATGTCGCTGATGATGTCCAGATGCAGCGAACTTGTCTCGATACTCTGCACCGACTGGCCCGCCAAACGGTTCAGGTGCGTGTACGAATAGGCGCGCTCCAGATCGCGAAAGCTCTCCTTCTCGGCCATGAGCCGCTGCGCACTCTTGAGGTCCGTGTTCAGGAACACCGACAACCCGAGTTGCAGGTTCGTCACCAGACGCGCGTGCATGTCGCAGATTTCCTGCAACCCCGCCTCGGAGAACGACAGTTTGTGCGAGATTTTCTTCTCCTCGACTTCCGTCACCATGCGCTCGATGATATCGCCCGCATGCTCCAGATTGATCGTGAGCGAGATGATGTCCGTCCAGCGCCGGCTGTCCTGCTCGCTCAGGTTCTCGCGCGACACGCGCGTGAGGTACATCTTCACCGCGGTATAGAGATGGTCGACGTCATCGTCCATCCGGCGCGTCTCGCGTGCCCGTGCCACGTCGTTGCTGCGAATGACATCGAGCAAACCATTGAGCATCTGCTCGACGATATCGCCCATGCGCAACGTTTCGCGCGTTGCATTGGCCAGCGCCACCGACGGCATCTCCAACGCACTCTCATCCAGGTGGCGCGCACGTGTCACACCGTCGGCTTCCGGCTTGTCGGCGAGCAGACGCACGCACAGGCGCGCCATCGGCTCGGTGAACGCGAGGAACACCACGCAGCGCACCAGGTTGTAGAGCACATGGAAGTTGACGACGGCTTGTGCGGGGGCGTCCGAGAGCCAGTTCACGAGCATCGGCGCATAGTCGACGAACGGCAGCACGAGCAGGCAGCCGATCAACTTGAAGAGCAGGCTGCCGAAGACCACCCGACGCCCCGCCGCGTTCTGTCCGGCCGAGGTCAGCATGGCGAGCATGCCGCTGCCCAGATTCGCGCCGATCACCAGGCACAGCGCCACCTTGAGCGAAATCACACCCGACGATGCCAGCGTCGCCGTGAGCAGCACCGCCGCCAGACTCGAATACGACACCATGGCAAAAAGCGCGCCGATGAGCGTATCGAGCATCACGTCGCCCGTCAGCGAGCCGAACAGCACCTTCACGCCCGCCGCTTCGGTCATCGGCGTGGTGGCGCCCACGATCAGTTGCAACGCCAGAATAATCAGGCCCAGTCCAATCGACACGCGGCCAAGTTGACCCGCGCGGGTCTGTTTGCGCGACAGGAAAAAGATGACGCCGAAGAAAATCAGCAGCGGCGAGAGCCAGCGCAGATCGAACGTCAGTATCCGCGCCATGAGCGCCGTGCCGACGTCCGCACCGAGCATGATCGACAGTGCGGGGGCCAGCGAGATCAGACCCTGCGCGCCGAACGAGGAGACGATAAGTGCCGTCGCGTTGCTGCTCTGCACGAGGCCCGTCACGAGCACCCCCGCCGCGAACGCGAGGAAGCGATTCGAGATGCTGTGCGACAGAATGCGCCGCAAGTCGGCACCGTAGACGCGCAGGACCCCGGTACGCACGATGTGCGTACCCCAGATCAGCATCGCCACGCCGGAGAGAAGGTTGAGCAGTGTCAGCATGCCAGTGTTCCGTGATCTTATTGTCGACGGGACAGGCAGCGCTTCGCGCCGCCGACATGACGCACCCACTGGTTTGCCAAACCGGCATCCCGCGTCAGTCCAACACTGGCGTCGGGATGCGTATGAAGTTCACGCGTCATGCGTATCCCCAATCGACACACCGTACACCAAAACGACCATTGCAACAATCGTGTCATCAATTTGTCACAATTTTTTTTCTGATTCTGCTAAGCCTTGTTGCGTAAGGGGGACAGGCCGAGCCGACCGGCCGTGCAGCGCCCCCTTCCAGCCCGTTTCATCGTCCCCCGGCCGCCGCTGTCGCATCCTGAATTCGACCTCAGATTCCCCACGGCAGCGTAAAGGTTTTGGTGTTGGTGAAGCTCTTCATCGCTTCCTGCACACCTTCCTTGTAGCCCAGACCGGAATCTTTGATACCGCCAAAAGGCGTCAGTTCGATGCGATATCCCGGCACCTCCCAGACATTGACCGTTCCCACCTGAAGCTCGTTGGTGAAACGCGTGACGTAGTCGAGGCGGTTCGTACACACCCCCGATGACAGACCGAATGCCGTGCCGTTCGACATGGCGATGGCTTCGTCGATGCTGCCGAACGTGAGGATCGGCGACACCGGCCCGAAGGTTTCTTCACGCACGACGGTCATTGACGGATCGACACGATCGATGACGGTGGGCGAGTACAGCGCGCCATCGCGCTTGTTGCCCACGAGCAAACGGGCTCCCTGCGAAACCGCCTCAGTCACGCGCGCCTCGAACAGACGGGCCGCCGCTTCGTCGATGACCGTGCCCATGTCGTTCGCCCCATCGGCCGGATCGCCGTACTTCCAGGCGAGGGTCTTCTCCACGACCAGTTCGGTGAAGCGTGCCGCAACGTCACGGTGCACGAGCATCCGCTTGACCGCCGTGCAGCGCTGCCCCGAATTCTTGTACGAGCCCTGCACCGCGAGATCCGCAGCGCGCTCAAGGTCCGCATCTTCCATCACGATCAGCGGGTCGTTGCCCCCCAGCTCCAGCACGATGCGACGATAACCCGCCTTCGACGCGATGTATTTGCCGATCGACACACCGCCCGTAAACGTAATCATGTCGACGTTCTCGTTCGTGATCATCTCGTCGGCAATCTCCATCGGATCGCCCGTGATGACCTGAAGCATCTCCGGCGGCAGACCGGCTTCGTAAAGCGTGTCGGCCAGATAAAACGCCGAGAGCGGCACTTTCTCCGACGGCTTGAGCACCATCCGGTTGTTGGTCGCAATTGACGGCGCCACCTTGTGCGCGACCTGATTCATCGGATGATTGAACGGTGTGATGGCCGAAATCGCTCCCAGCAGCGGCTCGCGCTGCGTGACCACGCGACGCTTCTTGCCATGCGGCGTGAGGTCGCAAGAGAAAGCCTGACCGTCGTCCTTGAGCGCCTCGCCGGCGGCGAAGCCGAGAACATCGGCCACGCGCCCGATCTCGTAGACGGCATCTTTCTTGCACAGCCCCGACTCCATCGTGATGATCGCGGCCGCCTCGGCAGCACGCCCACGCAGCAGCGCCGCGGCCTTATCGAGGACGTTGGCGCGCTCGAAGCGAGTGAGTGTCGAGCGGTACTGTTTGGCAATCGAGAACGCGCGGCGCACGTCGTCGAGCGAGGCCTTCGGCACCGTGCCGACCAGATCGCCCGAGTACGGGTTGAAGACTTCGATGATGCGTTCGCGGGTCACTTTCTCGCCACCGATGCGAAGCGCTTCGGTGCGGAACTCGGGAGACAGCTTGTGCGGCGCGTTCATGGGGTTCTCCACTGCATATCCAACGGGACAGGGGCCCGGCGACGCCAATGTTCTGAGGTTTGCGCACCGTTGGTTCTCATTGGCAGATCCTCGCGGCGCGGGCTCAAACGTGATTGAGCGCGACGTCGAGAATGTCGAAGTTGCGTAGCCGCGCCTTACCCGGAATACCTTCCGTCTTCCGGTTAAAGAGCAGCGGCACCGTCTGTTCCGAGATCCCGCCGTGCGAGCGCAGCGGCACCGTGAGACCGGTCAGATCGTGACGGCTCGCACTCGTGCCCAGCACCACCGATTGACCGCTCACGACGACGAGATCGCCCACGCGGTCGGGCGGCAGTTCGAAGCGCGCACATGCTTGCGCATTGGTGAGCACGACCTCGATGCCGGGCAGCGCGGCAATGCGCTGGCGGACGGCGTCGCGATCCACGTCGCGCGGCAGATAGATCGTGGCGAACGATCCCAGCGCGCCGTGATGCACCACGTACGGATCGGTAATCGGCAGAATCACGCGCGCACCACCGGCTTCCACTCCCTTGCCAAGCCAGTCGTCGAGCAGATCCTGCAAATAAATGACGTTGGGCTGACCGGTCTTGGGATCGTGCTTGGCGTTCATGCCGTGATCGGCCGTCAGGCCGATGACCGCGCCCAGTTCGTCCATGCGGCGCAGGTACTTGTCCATCATCGCGTAGAAGTCGTTCGCGCCCTGCGTACCCGGCGCCCACTTGTGCTGAACGTAATCCGTCGTCGAGAGATACATCAGGTCGATCTGACGCGTCTCGAGCAGGCGAACGCCTGCGGCGAACACAAACTCGGAGAGTGCCGCGCTGTAGACGTCGGGCACCGGCATGCCAACGAGACCCAGCACGTCTTCGATACCGTTCTCGGCGAGCGTGACCTGATCGGACCTTTCCGACGAGAAGCAGATGCCTTTCATGCGATGGCCGAGCAACTTGCGCAGCTTGTCCTTGGCGGTCACGACCGCGACGCTCGCGCCCGCATCGGCGGCGGCCGCCGGCACGGTGCCGACACGCAAATAGGCCGGGTCGTTCATCATAACTTCCGCGCCGCGACCACCGTCGGCGGCCGGGTCGAAGAAGTAATTACCGCAGATGCCGTGCACGGCAGGGGGCACACCGGTCACGATCGACAGATTGTTCGGGTTGGTGAACGACGGCACGACACAGTCGCCCTGGAAGACCGCGCCTTCGTTCAGCAGATGCTTCAGGTACGGCGCAACACCTGCCGCAGCAGCGGCTTCGAGATACTCGAACTGACAGCCGTCGACACACACGATGACGGTCGGCTGTTGCGGCAGCCGGTACTGGCGGCCGTTCACCTGGATCTGCACGGACTGGCTCACGTCGGGCCTCCTCAAACGCAACTGGGTTGACCGCCGCTGACATCGTCTTCGATACGATGCCCGCGCGGCGGCCTGATATTCAACAAGACATCCATTTCACCGACCGTCGGGCGACACTTAGCCGGCCTTCGCCCGCGCCGGGGCACCCGGCGCCCGCGAGAGTGCGTCGCGGATGCGGGCCCGGCCGCGCGCCAGATGCTCTCGCGTGACCTGCGCTGCCCGCTCGGGATCGCGCGAGGCAATCGCGCTCACGATGTCGCGGTGCTCGCGCTCCGACTTCGGCGGCGCGGTCGTATCGCCCGTCAAGGCTTCGTGACGGAACAAGCTCAACTCCTTGACCAGCCGCCGGTAGGTTTCAAGCAACGTGCGGTTGCCGGCCATCTCGACGAGCGAATCGTGAAACGACACGTTCAATTGGTAGTACGCTTCGCTGTCGCCCGACGCCACCGCACGATGCATCGCTTCGACCGATTCGCGCAACCGGGTGAGTTGCTCGGACGTGATCGTCTCGGCCAGCGTGCGGCTCACGTATTCGTCGAGCACACCACGCAACGTGTAAATCTCTTCCGCCTCTTCCAGCGAAATGGCTCGCACGAACACGCCGCGATTCTTCTCCGTGCGCAGCAACCCCGCCTCTTCCAGCGCACGAAATGCCTCGCGCACCGGACCGCGCGACACACCCAGACGGCCGGCCACCTCGATCTCGTTGAGCTTGGTGCCGGGCGTGAGCGTGCCCGCGACGATCTGGCGCTCGATCTCATGCTGGACCAGCGTGGTGAGCGACTGGCTCTGCAACAACTCGATTGCCGTGGGCGACGTGGGCTTGTGGGTCATACCGGTCTTCCTTATCTCTGAACGCTGACGCTATCGCGTACCGCCAGCCACCCAAAACGCCAAATTGCTTCGACAAGTGAACTTGGCGATTTGTGGCATTACGTGACTATTTTTGTTGTTCAACATTCAAACATGATCGTTTGTATATTGTCAACAAACTATGTCTAACTTGGCGGGTGAGTTTTTCAACATCGCCGGAGGAGCCGCCGCAACAAGCGATAAAACGCTATCTTAATCAACGATCTCCATACTATTAAAGGTATTTGACGAACCGATGACAAAGATTGTCACCTTCAATAAAAAGACATAAATTGCCAATAATATGCAACACATTGCCTCATAAGAGACGTTTGCCGCACAGAACACTGCGCCATGCGTGCTACCGCTGCGCTCACCAGGCAGCTCATGCCGGTCGCAACACGAAGGTCGACAGTGTTGTCACTTCCCTAGCTTGTTTTCCTGCTTGATAGGAGGCGCTCATGATTCTCGGTCAGGAACCGATTCTGCTCACCCCCGGCCCGCTCACCACGTCGCCGGCGACCCGACAGGCCATGCTGCACGATTGGGGCTCGTGGGACGCCCAATTCAACTGCATCACGGCCTCGCTGTGCCGCGATCTGGTAGACGTCGTGCATGGCGGCGACGACTATGTCTGCGTGCCGCTGCAAGGCTCGGGCACGTTCTCCGTCGAAGCGGCCATCGGCACGCTCACGCCCCGCGGCGCGCGCATTCTCGTGCCCGATAACGGCGCGTACTGCCAACGCATTCTGAAAATCTGCCGCTATCTGGGACGCGACGCCGTCGCACTGCCCATCCCCGAAGATCAGGCAGCCGGCGCCGCCGCCATCGACGACATGCTCACGCGGGACCCGTCTATCACGCACGTTGCGCAGGTGCATCTGGAAACCGGTGCAGGGGTACTCAATCCGCTCGCCGACATCGCACGGGTCTGCCAGAAGCATGGCAAGGGACTTATCGTCGACGCCATGAGTTCGTTTGGCGCGGTCGAGATCGACGTGCGGTCGATGCCGTTCGATGCCCTCATCGCCGCGAGCGGCAAGTGCCTCGAAGGCGTGCCGGGCATGGGCTTCGTGATCGCCAGGAAGTGGGTGCTGGAGGCTAGCGCCGGCAACAGCCATTCGCTGGCGATGGATCTGCACGACCAGTACGCCTATATGCAGAAGACCATGCAATGGCGCTTCACACCGCCCACGCATGTCGTCGCTGCATTGCGCGCGGCCGTCGATCAGTTCCTGACCGAAGGGGGACAGGCGGTACGCGGCGAGCGTTACCGGAAGAACTGTCGCACGTTGATCGACGGGATGGCCTCGTTGGGCTTTCGTCCGTTCCTTGCGCCGGAAGTCCAGGCGCCTGTCATCGTGACGTTTCATGCACCTGCCGACAGCAAGTACGATTTCAAGGCGTTTTACACGGCCGTGCGCGAGCGCGGCTACATCCTCTATCCGGGCAAGCTCACGCAGATCGAGACGTTCCGCGTCGGCTGTATCGGCGCCATCGACGACAACGAGATGCGCAACGTCGTCACGGCAATTGCGCAGTCGCTGGCGTCGCTCGGTATTCGGCAAGTGGCGCCACTCACGCGTGCCGCGTAGGACGCCAGCGGCAAGACAACGGGTGGCCTACGCGGTCGCCCATCTTCGATGATTTCCGCCAATGTAGGGAATCGTCCGAAACCAGTCATTTCCACCGACGATGCAATGGCATCGCCGCGTCATCGCACGGCCTTGATTCCCCAGCCAATTCCCGCTTCGCTGCCCGGTCTTTGCCCGCGCGTGCCACCGGCGCGCAACGGGCACCTTCCCATCGCGCTTCCTAGAATGTCCCGCACATCGCCCGCGCATTAGCGCTTCATCCGGCAAGACATTAAACGGTTCGCTACACGCATTGACCGTTTGTCGGCCGCTGTCGTCGCCTCCCCCCGAATGTCGGCTGTCATAGGCACGCGCTCGTCTCGCGCGCCGCCTTCCCGCTCTGCACGTCATTTGAGAACCCGAGCACGATGAACAAGCACCTCTATCGGTTGGTATGGCGGCATTGCCGCGTTGACGTCGTCCCTGCGCCGGAGACTGCCAGTCAAAGTGCGGGCGCACCGGCATCGCGCGTGCGCCGCGCGCGCAGCGGCAAACGCTCGTCATCGCTCCCGCTCCCGCTCGCGCTTTCGCTCAGCCGCGTTTGCCTTGCATGCATCGCTCTGCTCGCGGCCGCGGCACCCGGGACGGTGTGGGCGGTCTGCACGGCAGCGGGCAGCGCGGTGACGTGCAGCGGTGCCGCCAATCCGCTGGCCCCGTCGTACGCGAATGCTGCGGATAACCTTCAAGTGAACGTCAACAGCAGCGCAGGCGTGGGGGTATTGCTCGGCCTTGGCGGCACGGCGATGTCTCTGACAGGCAACAACGTGACGCTGGTGAATGGCGGCACCATCGACCCCTCCCTGCTCGGCGGCATCGGCATCCTTGCGAGTGGCGCCGTCATCGGCAATGCCAATGCGGGTGGCAGTACGCAAACGGTGACAAACGACGCGATCATGCGTGGCACAGTGGGCCTTCTCGGCGCGAGCCTGCCGGACCTCTCCGGCCTCGCGTTGACGGTGCAGAACGCCACCGGGGGCACCACCACCATCAACAACAGCGGCACCCTCGGCGCCACACCGCTGCTCGGCATCTCGCTCACTGGCACCGGCAGTGCCCCCATAGCCGCGGCTTACGGAGGCGGGGGCGTGGACTTCAGCAACACGGGCACCGTGCTGGGACGCATCGCGTTTCAGGCGAACGGAACACCAAGCGCCGGCAACACTTTCACCAACGAGGGTTCGCTTAGTGGCAGCGTCTCGCTCGGCGCAAACAGCACGAACACGTTCACGGCAGTCACCGGCTCGACGGTCGACGATGGCGGCAGCACAGGCCTCGGCGCCCTGAGCGTCGCCGGTTTCGATCTCGCATTTGCGGCCACGGGGGTGATCGACGCAGGCGCGGGCGGCACCAATTCGCTGGTGCTGCGCAACTCGGCGAACAACGCCTCGACGACCGGCACCGGCGCAATCAACGGGGCGAGCTATCTGAACTTCTCGCAAGCCACGGTCAGTGGCGGCACGTGGACGCTCCACGGCCCATTGGCCGTCACCTCGACAACGCTTGACGGCGGCCTCAGCATCTTCGACGACCCCGGCAGCTTCGGCACGGGTTCGCTCACCGTCAACGGCGGTGCCATACAGGCCGCGAGCACCGGGCTGAGCATCGCGCTTCCCGTCATGCTCGGGACCAATGGCCTGACAATCTCCGGCGCGAATCCGCTCGTCCTCAGCAACGCGGTCACCGGTAGCGGCAGCATGTCGCTGACAGGCACCGGCAGCCTGACGCTCTCGGGACACAACACCTATTCCGGCGGCACCTCGCTGGCCAGCGGCACGCTGATCGCCGGCAGCAACACGGCGCTCGGTGGCGGCACGGTGCAAGTGTCGGGCACAGCCGGTGTGCTGGATGCCAGCACCCCCGTCACGCTCGCGAACCGGATCGCGATTGGCGGTGGCAGCACTTTGACACTCGGCGGTAGCGCACCACTCACCCTGTCGGGGCAAATCACCGGCGGCGGCAGCGTCACCAAACAAGGCGCGCAGACAGTCACGCTCTCCGGCGCCAATACGTTCAGTGGGGGTATCAACGTTACGGTGGGAACACTGGCGCTGTCGGGCGCCGGCACGTTGCGGATCGGAGGCTCGCCGCTCACGCTCTCGGGGGCTGGGGCGATCTTCGATATGTCGAACGCGGACGGCGACCGGACAATCACCGAGCTGTCGGGCGTCGCGAACACACAAGTCCATCTGGGCAGCCACAACCTCACCCTGGGCAACAGCGCAGGCGGCGCATTCGCCGGCACGATCAGCGGCACGGGCGGCATCGTCAAGACGAACGGCGACACGCAAACGCTCTCGGGGGCGAATACCTTCACCGGCGGCACTACGATCAACGCTGGCGGCATCGCACTCGGTGCTGGCGGTTCGCTTGCCAGCACCGGCGCCGTATCGCTGCTCGGCGGGGGCACCACGTTCGACATCAGTCAGGCGTCCGCGCAAACCATCGGCGCGTTGACCGGCATTGCCAACACATCCATCGCACTGGGCAACAACACGCTGACCTTCGGCGATGCCACCAGCCAGACGTTCGCCGGGATCTTCACCGGCAGTGGCGGCGGCATCGTGAAGCAAGGCACCGGCTCGATGACGCTGACCGGCACCAATACCGCCGGAGGCGGTATCAATGTCCGGGCAGGCACGCTCGTGCTTCAGGGCAGTGCGTTTGCCAACGCCACGCCGCTTGCCCTCACGGGCAACGGCGCCACGCTCGATCTCTCCACGGCCACCGGCATGACGTTCGGCGCGCTCTCCGGGGTGAACGGATCGACGGTGTTGATCGGCAATCAGACGCTAACCGTCGGCGACGCCGGAAACTCGACGTTCGGCGGCACGATCTCGGGGGCAGGCGGCATCGTCAAACAGGGCACAGGCTCGCTACTGCTTTCGGGAGCGCAAACCTTCACTGGCGGCATCGATGTCGCGGCCGGCCGGCTCGCGCTACAGGGCAACAACACGCTCACCGGCAGCAACGTGCTGACCGTTGCCGATGGCGCCACGTTCGATATCGGTGGCGCGGGTTCCGCGAGCATCGGCTCGCTGATCGGTACGTCCAATAGTCAGGTGACGCTGGGCAGCACCACGCTCACGCTCGGCGATGCGGCCAGCGAGACCTTCGCAGGCAGCATCGGGGGAACGGGCGGTATCGTCAAAACCGGCGCGGGCACGCAAACGCTGACCGGACAGAACGCATTCACGGGCCAAATCAACATCGTCGGCGGCACGCTGGCCCTGAGCGGCACCGGTACCCTCTCGGCCAACCGCGTCAGCATTGCGGGCGGTGCCGCACTCGATATCAGCAACGGCGAAAACCAGACCATCAGCGCCTTGTCAGGGGCGGCAGGCAGCACGATCAATCTCGGCGGCAACACGCTCTCCTTTGGCGACAGCAGCAATCGAACCTTCGCGGGCACGCTGACCGGCAGTGGCGGGAGCATCGCCAAGTTCGGTACGGGCACGCAGACGATTACGGCACCGCAAACGTTCACCGGGAGAATTGTGATCGGCGGCGGCACCCTCGCCATAGGGGCGGGCGGCAGTTTGTCGTCGCAGAATGCGGTCACACTGGGCGACAACACAACGGCACTGGACATCAGCGCGGCAGGCAATCAGACCATCGGTTCGTTAAGCGGCGGCGCCGCACAGGTTTTTCTCGGTTCGAACACGCTGACCTTCGGCGACAACACGGGTGAGACATTCAACGGCAGCATTCACGGCACCGGGGCACTGGTCAAACAAGGCAGCGGTGTGGGGACGCTGGCCGGCGCCAGCGACTTCACAGGCGGAGTCAACGTCACCGCCGGCGGGCTTCAGTTAGGCAACGCCAATGCCATCGGGACGGGCGTGCTCACGATGAGCAATGGGACAACGCTCGATACCACGCAGACGCTCACCCTCGGCAACAACATCACGCTGAACGGCACGTCAGACTTCCTCGGCAGTCGCGATCTGACGTTGACGGGCGGCGTCTCGGGCAACGGCGCATTGCAAAAGGCCGGTGCGGCGACATTGACACTGAACGGTGCAGGCGGATGGACGGGCGGCACGACGATCAGCGACGGCGTGCTCGCACTCGGTGCCGGAGGCTCGCTTGCCACTCAAGGTGCCGTCGTACTTACCGGCCCTACGGCAACGTTCGACATTAGCGGCGCGTCGGGCGCACAAACGATCGGCGCACTCTCGGGCACGGGCGGCACGCTCGCCCTGGGCGCCAACACACTGACCTTTGGCGATGCGAGCGATCAGACATTGGCCGCGACATTGACCGGAACCGGGGGCATCGTCAAGCAGGGCGCGGGGCGCCAAACGCTTTCGACGACGCAGACCTTTTCCGGAGGGATCGGCATCGCCAACGGCACGCTGGCACTAGGCAGTGGCACATCGCTTCAAGGGGCGAACGCCTTGACGCTGAGCAGCGCGAACAGCGCGTTCGACATCAGCCAGGGCGGTACCTCGGTAATTGGTGCGCTGAATGGCGTGACCGGCAGCACCGTATCGCTCGGCTCGCAAACGCTGACATTCGGCGGGAATAGCGACGCGTCGTTTGGCGGCGCGATTCACGGGGCGGGTGCGCTCGTCAAGACGGGCACCGGCGTACAGACCTTTCTGGGCGCGAGCGATTTCACCGGTGGCGTGACCGTGAGCGCAGGCGGCCTCGTCGCAGGTAACGATCACGCTTTCGGCACGGGTGCGCTCACACTCGGCGGCAACACGAGCCTCGACAGCACGCAGGCGGTCACGCTTGGCAACAACGTCGGTTTGTCGGGGACGTTGACGGTGCTTGGCGGTCACGACCTGACGCTTAACGGCGTATTGTCCGGTGCCGGCGGGCTGACCAAGCGCGGCGCAGCAACGCTGACGCTGGGTGGCAGCAGCACCTACACCGGAGCGACCATCGTCAACGCGGGCACGCTGGCGCTGGGCGCCGGGGCGTCGCTCAACGCCTCGGGCACGATCAACATTGCCAGCGGCGCAACGCTCGATCTGTCGGCAGGCAACGGAACGCAGGTCATCGGTGGCATCGATGGCGCGGGAACCGTCAACATCGGTGCCCTCGTGACCGAAATCGGTGGCACCGGCAGCGATACCTTCAGCGGCAACCTCACGGGTTCAGGGTCGGTCGTCAAGATCGGAACCGGCACGGAAACGCTCACCGGACAAAGCACCTATACGGGCGGCACGGTCGTGCGGGTGGGCACCCTGGCATTGGGCGGCGCAGGCACCCTCGCCCCGAATGGTGCGCTCACGCTGAACAATGCCGGTTCGACGTTCGATATTTCCGGTGCGAACGGATCGAGAGCAGTCGGCGCACTCTCTGCCGATGCCGCGACCCAAATCCAGCTTGGCAACAACACGCTGACCTTCGGCGACGCGACGAGCCATACCGTCGCGGCGATCATCGGTGGCAGCGGCGGCATCGTCAAACGCGGCAGCGGGATAACGACGCTGCTCGGCGCCCAGCAGTACACCGGAACCACGACGATTGCCGATGGCACACTCGCCATCGGCACGACGGGCAACTTGGGAACCGGTGCGGTCGTGGCATTGACGGGGGCCAATGCCGTGTTCGATGTCAGCGCGGCGGGCAATCAATCCATCGGTCATCTGTCGGGCACCGGCGGCGGTGTCGTCCTCGGGGGCGGCCGTACCTTGCGTGTGGGCAACAACGACAACGCCACGTTGGCGAGCGCCATTTCAGGCACAGGTGCACTCATCATGGACGGCAGTGGGCGGTTGACGCTCGGTGGCGTCAACACGTTCACAGGTCACGTGGGCGTGAACAGCGGCACGCTCGCGCTGGGCGCAGGCGGCACGTTATCGAGCGCGAACGACGTGACGCTCGCGTCCGGCGCAACGTTCGATGTGAGCGCCGCCACGGCCCCCGTCATCGGATCGCTGACGGGGGCCGCCGGCAGTGCGGTCAACACGGGCACGCAGGCGCTCACGCTCGGCAGCGCAGGAAATGGAACCTTCACCGGCACGCTGAACGGCACCGGCGGCCTCATCAAGCAGGGCAGTGGCACGCAAACGCTCGATGGCGGCGCGGCACTGACCGGGAACGTCCGCATCGACGCCGGAACGCTGGCGCTACGCAATGGCACGCAGTTGGGCGGCAACGCGCTCACCCTCGACGGCGCGACGGGTGTGCTCGACATCTCGACGGGGCCGAACCAAACCGTCGCGTCAATGGCGGGTGTCGCCGGCAGCAGCATCAACCTCGGCAACACGGCACTGACACTCGCCGACGCGGCGGGCAACACATTAGCGTCCGACATTCATGGTGCCGGCGGCAGCCTCGTCAAGCTCGGCAACGGTATGCAAACGCTCGCGGGCAACAACGACTTCAGTGGCGGGGTGGACGTTCGGGCCGGCGGCGTCGCGGTGAGCAGCAACACCGCCTTGGGGACGGGTGGCGTGCGCTTCGCCGACGGCACGTCGCTCGACGCGGCACAAACCAGCACGCTGGGTAATCAGATCACGCTCGCAGGCAATCTCAACGTCGTTGGCTCGAACGATCTCACGCTCAATGGCGCGATCAGCGGCGTGGGGGGCCTCACGAAGAACGGCGCGGCAACGCTGACCCTCAATGGTCAGAACACATACACCGGTGCGACCCACGTCAACACCGGCACTCTGGCGCTCGGCGCTGGCGCGAGCCTCAACGCGGCAGGCGTCGTCAACGTGGCAACGGGCGCGATGTTCGACCTGTCGGCGGGCAATGGCACGCAGACGTTCGGCGCGCTCATGGGCGGCGGCGCCGTCAACATGGGAAGCAACACGCTTGAAGTCGGCGCGAACGGTCTCGACGAAATCTACAGTGGCGGGATATTGGGCACCGGCACCCTCGTGAAAGTCGGCACGGGGACCGAGACGATGACGGGCGCGAATACGTTCACCGGGGGGACGGTCGTGCAGGCGGGCGCGCTCGCGTTGGGCGGCGCCGGTACGTTGTCGGCATCGGGCGCCGTCACATTGCAGAACCCGGGGGCGACGCTGGACATTTCCGGCGCGAATGGCAACCGCGCTATCGGCGCCCTCACGGCACAGGCAGGCACGAGTGTCATGCTGGGCAATAACACGCTGACATTCGGTAACGCGTCGAGCCACACCGTGAGCGGCACGATCACGGGCGCGGGCGGCATCGTCAAGCAAGGCAGCGGAACGCAAACGCTCATCGGGCAACAACAGTTCACGGGCACGACCACCATCGCCGATGGCACACTCGCACTCGGTGCTACAGGGCGGCTTGCGAACAACGCGAATGTCGTCGTGACGGGGGCCAACGCAACGTTCGATATCGCCGCGGCGGGAAGTCAGACGCTTGGAACGTTGGCGGGCACCGCTGGTCACGTAAACCTCGGCGGCAATACGCTGACGTTCGGCAACGGCAGCAACCTGGCACTGGCTGCGTCCATCGCGGGCGCTGGCGGCATCGTCAAGACCGGCGCGGGCACGCAAACCCTGACGGGACAAAACACCTTCACCGGTGCCATTCACGTGGTAAGCGGCACGGTCGCGCTCGGCTCGGGCGGCACACTTTCCGGTGCCAACAACATCACGCTCGCTGCCGGGACGGCGCTGGATATCACGCACGCCACAGCACCCGCCGTTATCGCAGGCATTGACGGTGCCACCGGCTCCGCAGTGTCGCTCGGCGCGCAATCACTCACGCTCGGTGGCGGCTCGACGAACAGCACGTTCGATGGCGTCATTAACGGCACAGGGGGCATCACCAAACAAGGCAACGCCACGGTCACGCTCGGCGGCACCAATACCTACACCGGCGCGACGTCGGTAACCGGCGGCACGTTGGCACTCGGCGCATCCGGACAAGTCAGCAGCAGCACGGGTCTGGCGTTGCGCAATGCCGGGTCGACGTTCGATGCCTCCGCATCTGCTGCACCACTGGCATTCGCCTCGCTCGAAGCGGACACGGGCACACAGCTTGTGCTCGGCAATGGCGGGTTGATCACCGGCGGCAACGGGAATCACTCGTTCGGCGGCACATTGTCGGGTGTGGGCAGATTGTTCAAGAACGGGACGGGAACGCTTTCTCTCAGCGCACCGAATACGTTCACCGGCGGCACGACGCTGAACGCCGGGACGCTATCGCTTGGCAACAGCGCGGCGCTCGGTTCGGGTGGCCTTACGGTGAACGGGAACGGTGCGCTCGCCGCGAATGCGCCGGCCAACGCGCCAGTCGCAATCGGTAACAGTGTGACGCTAAACAACGGCGCGCCGCTCAGTGTTTCCGGCGCTTCGCCCCTCACCCTCAGCGGCAACGTTTCAGGTACCGGCGGCCTTTCCCTGAACAACCCGCAGGGAGTCACGCTAAGTGGCAACAACAGCTATTCGGGCGGTACGGCCGTCACCGGGGGGAGTGTCAGCGTCACCTCGCCGACCGGCCTTGGCACTGGCGGGCTCACCGTCTCGCAAGGTACGGTGGCGACACAGGGTGTCAACGTCGCATTGCCGTCGTTGAGTGGCACGGCGCAAGGCAGCGTCGCCATCAATGGTGGATCGGTCACGGTCTCGGCAGGCGCTTTCCCCGGCAGTGTCTCTGGTAGCGGTGGCCTGACCAAAACCGGACCCGGCACACTCACGCTCGGCGGGCAAAACCCGCTCACCGGACCGACGACCGTGGCGGGCGGCACACTCAGCATCGGCAGTCTTCCGAACTCGCCGGTGACGGTGCAAGCGGGCGCCACGCTCACGACCCCTGCCCCGGCATCGCCGGGTGTGGATACCGCGCCGTTGCCCCGCAGCAGAAGCGCAGGCGCGTATATGCGGCGGTTAACCGCCAGCACCGGCGCAGGCGCGCAAACCGGGCCGCTGACGGCAAGTAGCGGCAGCCAGATCGTTGTCGCCTCCCCCGGCACGACGCTGAGCGTCAATGGCAATCTCACGCTTGCGCCGGGTTCGACGCTGCAAGTGAGTGTCGCCCCCGGCACCGCACCCAGTCAGGTGAAAGCGAGCGGCAGTGCATCGATCGGCGGCAGCAATCTTGTCGTCAACGCGGCGCCGGGCACGCAACCCGCCGACGCCTCGGACGCCGTGATCGTCTCGGCACCCGGCGGCGTCTCCGGGCAATTTGCGTCGACGTCGACCAATCTGCTCTACCTCACGCCGCAAGTCAGCTATACGCCGACATCTGCATTGCTGACGTTCGCACCCAACGGTACGCCGTTTCCCGCTGGCGCAGTCACGCCGAATCAGCGGGCGGTCGCGGAAGCGGTCTCCGCACTCGACGCAGGCAGCGCGCTCTATCAGGCCGCGCTCGGTCTGAGCGCCGCGTCGGCACCCGCAGCCTTCGAGAGTCTCGACGGCAGTCTGCACGCATCGATTACGTCGATGTTGCTCAGCCAAAGCCAAATGGCGCGCGATGCCGTCTCGCAGCGGCTGCGGGAGAGCCTTGCTCTTTCGCAGGAGTGCGAGCCTTCGTCGTCCGCTGACGAGCGCTCGTCCAGCAGGCCAGCGCGGGCCGACCGCAGTAGTGATTGCCGCACGCGGTCACGCGCAACACAAGCCTGGGCGTCGGTCTATGGCAACAATGGTCAGATGCGCGGCAAACCGGTGGCGCACGGCGGATCAGGCGCATCGACATTGCACCGCCGCGGCATGAGTGTGCTGGCCGGTGTCGACGCCCCACTCGCCGGCACATGGCGTGCAGGCGGCTTCGGCGGCCTCGGTCACAGCACGTTCAACACCAGACCGGGTGCCTCCGGGAACAGCAACGATGCGCAGATCGGCGCCTACCTGAACCGTCGCTTCGGACGCCTCGGCGCCACGATTGGCGGTGCCTACGGATGGCAGCAAATCACGTCGCAGCGTAGCGTGGCCATCGGCCCCATCGCGCAAACGGCACGGGCGAGCTACAACGCCGCGGTATGGCAAGTCTTCGGTGAAGCCGCATGGCGATTGGACGCTGGCCCCGCGAGTTTCGAGCCGTTCGCCAACGTGGCGTACGCGCGTGTGCGCACCGATGCATTCGACGAAACGGACAGCATCGCCGCACTTCACGCCGACGAACAATCGCAAGGCATCACCTTCTCGACAGCCGGCTTGCGTGGCGAGATGGCCTTCGGTACCGGCGCGATGGCATGGGGACGCCTGCGGGTGTCGGCAGGCTGGCGTCACGCTTACGGCGCGAACACGCCCGACATGCGGTTCGCGTTCTCCGGCACCTCGGCAGCCTTCACGGTGGGCGGCCTTCCCATCGCACGCGACGCGGCTGTCGTCAGCGCCGGTGTCGACGCCTTTATCGGCGATGCGTTGACGCTGGGCGTGAGCTACTCGGGCCAGTTCGGCGGGCAGGTCAGCGACAACACGATCTACGGGAATCTCAACTGGCGCTTCTGACGGATGCGCCGACTTACCGGCACAAACAACGCCATGTCGAAGACAGGGGAGGAGGTGCCATGGGCCGGCGGCGCGATCTGGCGTCGCCGGTCGAAGGCGAGACTCGCCTGTGCCGATCGCCTCCGGTAAGCTCTCGGGTGTCGCGCGCTTGCGCGCCCACCCCCGGAGGTTGTCCCCCATGTCGTCATCGAAAGCCACTGACGCTGCGCCGCCAACCAAGGCCGGCGCGGCTCGCAAGCGCGGCGTCAAGCCCCCCGAGATTCTCTTCAAGCGCGTCTACGACGCCCCCGATCCCGCCGACGGACAGCGCATCCTTGCCGACCGTCTCTGGCCGCGCGGTCTCGCCAAGGTCAAGGCGCACATCGACTTCTGGGCCAAGGACGTCACGCCGAGCACAACGCTGCGTCAGTGGTTTCACCAGCACCCCGAGCAGTTCGACGAATTCCGCCAACGCTTTCTCGACGAACTCGCCGCGCTCGATGCCGCGCGCAACGCCATGCTCGCCGAACTTCGAACGCGATTGACCGAAGGCCGCGTCACGTTGCTCACCGCCGCCCATCAGCTCGAAGACGACGAAGCGCACACGCACCTTCGCGTGCTGCAGGACTTCCTCGAATCGCGTTAGACCGGTTTGCCCATCACGGCGAGCCGATGAATCGACGAAGGCCTGAGCGCCTGCATCGCCAACGGGGCACCGGAGGCGTAGTTCGCCAGACACATACTGCGACACGGCATTCCGCCCTTTAAAACGAAGCCGCAAGACGCCGATGCCGTGGAAACCCACATGACGTCTGGCGTCGCACACGAACGCGACGGGCGGCGGCGAAGTTTGCTATAACGCACACAGCGCAGCCCCCATGTCTGCCGTGTGCGGCGCAGCCTGCCTATCGTCCACTGCGTCCGCTGCATCCGCTGTCCCCGACGACGCACGAGATGACGTGCACCGTCTCGAATTTCCAATACTTATTCCCGCTGCCGCCACGGCAACACCACGCCTCATGCTCGTTCCGCTGATAGTTGCCTGCGCGCTGTTCATGGAGAACATGGATTCCACCGTGTTATCCACCTCGTTGCCGTTGATCGCGAAAGATCTCGGCGAGAGCCCTATCACGCTCAAGCTCGCACTCACCACCTACCTCATCAGCCTTGCGGTCTTCATTCCGGTCAGCGGCTGGATTGCCGACCGCTTCGGCACGCGCAACGTCTTTCGCACCGCCATCGGTGTGTTCGTCCTCAGTTCGATTTGCTGCGGCATTTCGACCAATCTGCCGGAACTGGTCATCGCACGCTTCGTGCAAGGCATGGGCGGCGCGATGATGGTGCCGGTCGGACGCCTCGCGTTGCTCAAGTCGGTGGAGAGGCGCGACATGGTGCGTGCGCTCAACTACCTGACCATCCCCGCGCTGGTCGGCCCGGTACTCGGGCCGCCGCTCGGCGGCTTCATCACGACGTATTGGCACTGGCGCTGGATCTTCTTCATCAACATCCCGATCGGCGTGCTCGGCTTCATCCTTGCCACGAAGTACATTCCCGATCTGTATGAGGACGAAGTGCCGCCGCTCGACATCCGGGGCTTCATCCTGTCGGGCCTCGGGCTATCGATCCTGATGCTTGGTCTGTCCACCATTGGCCGCCATCTGATTCCCACGCCGCTCGCGTTGGGACTCGTCGCTATCGGCATCGCGCTGCTGGCCTCGTATCTGCGTCACGCGAAAGGGCTCACGCACCCGTTGTTGCGACTCGACCTCTTCCGTATTCCGACGTTCCGCGCCGGTGTCGCGGGTGGCACGCTGTTCCGCATCGGGGTGGGCGCAACGCCGTTCCTGCTGCCATTGATGCTGCAACTCGGCTTCGGCATGACACCGATGGAGTCGGGCGCGCTCACGTTCGTTTCGGCGGCGGGCGCGATGTTCATGAAGACGCTCTCGCTGCGCATTTTGCAGCGCTGGGGCTTCCGCCGGGTGCTGATGACCAATGCGCTCATCGCCTCGGCGACCATTGGAAGCTATGGGCTGTTCACCGACCAGACATCGCATCTGGTGATCCTTGGCACGCTGCTGTTCGGCGGATGTTTCCGCTCGTTGCAATTCACCAGCCTGAACGCGATCTCCTACGCCGATGTGCCCTCGCATCGCATGAGTCAGGCGACCAGTCTGGCCAGCGTCGCGCAACAAGTGTCGCTTACGCTGGGCATCACCATCGGGGCGGCCGTGTTGCAGACGTCGTCCTGGCTGCACGGCCGCGATCATGTGACCGACGTCGACTTCCCGTGGGCTTTCCTGATCGTGGGGCTGGTCGCCGTGAGTTCGACGATTTCGATTGCGCGTCTCGCACGCGATGCCGGCAGCGAATTGGCGCGGCGTAGTTAGCGTGCCCACCGACAATACGCCGCCAGAAACGACAACGCCCGAGACATGATGTCCCGGGCGTTTTCTCTTCTACGGCGCACGACAGTGCTTAGCGGAAGATCACCGTCTTATGGCCGTTGAGCAGAATACGGTGCTCGGCGTGATAGCGCACGGCACGCGCAAGCGCCACGCATTCCACATCGCGACCGATGGCGGTCAGTTGCTCGGGGTCCATCGTGTGGTCCACGCGCTCGACTTCCTGTTCGATGATCGGACCTTCGTCGAGATCGGACGTTACGTAGTGCGCCGTCGCCCCGATCAGCTTCACGCCACGGTCGAACGCCTGATAGTACGGCTTCGCGCCCTTGAAGCTCGGCAGAAACGAGTGATGGATGTTGATCGCACGGCCGGCGAGCTTCTTGCAAAGATCGCTGGAAAGCACTTGCATATAGCGCGCGAGCACCACCAGATCGATATTGTTGTCCTGCACCAGCTCATACACCTTCGCTTCCTGTGCGGCCTTCGACTCCGGCGTCGAATTCAGGAGCGGCAGATGATGGAACGGAATGTTGTAGCTCGCCGCCAGTTGGTAGAAATCCTTGTGGTTCGAGACGATCGCGGGGATTTCGATGTTCAGCTGGCCAGTCTTGTAGCGGAACAGCAGATCGTTCAGGCAGTGGCCGATCTTCGAGACCATGAGCATGACGCGCGGCTTGATCGCGGCGTCGACCAGTTCCCACTGCATCTCGAACTGCTCGGCGAGCGGGGCGAAGTCGCGCTGCAACGTGGCCAGATCGCTCTGCCCCGTCAGTTGCTGGAAATGCACGCGCATGAAGAAGCCGCCCGTGAAGCGATCGTTGAACTGGGCCGAGTCGAGAATATTGCCGCCGCGCTCGACCAGGAAACCGGCCACCGTGTGGACGATGCCGGGACGGTCCGGGCAGGACAACTTCAGAATGTAGCTATTTTCGATCGGTGCCATGATTGCTCCTGGGCAAAAGCTTGCAATGTCGTTGCAGTGTTGAAATTCTTGTCGGTGACCCTGCGGCCGATTGCCGGATTATTCGTCGGCCGGCTTGAACAGCGCTTCGATACCGGCGCAGTCCTTTGCGCGGACGGCGCCTTCGCGCAGCAGAAAATCCAGGCTCGCGAGGCTCGCGTCGACGGTCATCTTGCCGCGCGCGATCACGTCGCGCACATCGCCGGCAGAGCACAGCCAGTGTGCGCTCGCCTCGCCGTCCTGATTCTTGGGCGCGAAACCGCGCGGCAGGGCGAGATCGTAGACGAATATCTGCTCGGACTGCACGCCCTCCGGAATCTCAGCGAGGATGTGCAGCGTGCGGCCCGGCCGTGCTTCGTTGGTCAGATAGGCCGGAATGCCTGCTTCTTCCCAGCATTCCTTGACGAGCGTGTCGCCCACGCCAATGCCGTTACCGATGCCGCCAGCCGCCGCGTTGTCGAGATAACCGGGATCGGTCGCCTTGAGCACGCTGCGCCGTGCGATCCACATCTTCGGCGCTTCTCCGACGAAGCGGGCCGGCACGTAGCCATTCACATGCACGGCGAACGTGCGCGTGCCGAAGAAGCGGGAGGCCGCGCGTTCGATCCACGCAAGCGGTGCGTCGTAAAGCCGTTGACGGATCGCGTAACGCTCGTTTCGCCAGCCGGTAATGCGCCCTTGCGCCGCCAGCGTCTCGATCACCGGTGCTAGCGCCTGCGTGCGCGCTTCGCACGTGTCGTGACGTGGATGAATACGGACCGCCAACGAACTGATCTCGAACACGTCGGGCCAACGGCGCAGCGATTCGACGTCGCGACGGCGAATCCATCCATAACGCTGCGAACCGATCACGAGCGGCAGATGCGCCGTGTCGTCGAAGCGGCGCGCCGCCGCAATACAAGCAAAAGACATACGTCAAAGACCTGACGCGCCCCTCATGGGAAGCACGCGAAAGCGAGGCAAAACCGGCATTTTACAGAAGCGGCGGCGAGTCCGCCCGTGTCCGGTGTCACGGCCCGCCCCGGCCCCAAGGGCTCAGCCCGGCTTCGTCAGCAAATTAAGGAGACGATCCCCCGCCTGCGCCAACGCGCCGTCATTGGCAATCACCGTGAGGGGAGTGCTTTCGGGGGGGGCCCATTGCACCTGATGCGCGACGCGCTTGTCGAGGGCGTCGCCGGTTTCGCGGCCGCGGCTGGCGAGGCGCTGGGCACGCACGGCCGGATCGACGCGGACTTCCACCAGATGCAGGCGCTCACCGTAACGATGGACCGCTTGCTCCAGAAACGCGCGCGACCCGTTGATGACGACATTCGCCCCGGCCGCCAGCCAGGCATCGATCTCGATGCCGATGCCGTACCGGCAGTCGTGGCTCGTCCAGTCGAGTGCAAAGCAACCCAGCGAGTGCCGCACCGCGAATTCGGCGGGCGACAACGCGACGTGGTTTTCCCCCTCGGATGGCGCCCGCGTGATGTAGCGATGCGCGAAAAGCACCGGCGTGCCACCGGGCGACGCCACACCGATCCGTTCGCGTGCGTATGCCAGCAACGAGTCCTTGCCCGCGCCCGAGGGTCCCATCACGTAGAAGAGGCGTGCGTGATTCATGCCCCCTCCCCGAAGACGAAGCGCTCGTGCAGCAGGAACGGCTCGCCGGGCGACGGTTGCACGAAGAGCGCCAGACTGTCGACGCGCATGACCCCAAGCGCCTGCACGCGCGGTTGCCACCAGCCGGCAATCGCGGCCGCGTCGTTCGCGTCCACACGATCGGACAGCGTCACATGAAATCGGAATTCGTCGAACACGTACGGATATCCCCACTGCGCGAGCAATTCGCGTTGACGTGACGATAACGGTTGCGCGTGGCGTTTGGCCAATTCGGCGTCTGTCGGCGGCGCACGCAGATCGTCGAACGCCTGCACGCAGTCGGCAGCGAGGGCGTCGACCGCCTTCGCGCCCGCTGACCCGACGGTGGAGCGCAGCGCGACAAAGCCCGGCCGCTTGCCGTTGTCGGTATCGACGACATCGGTGCGCACTGCGAGATCGAACGGTGCGTGACGCGCGGCCACTGCGGCAGCGATACCGGATAAACGCGCAAGCGCGTCCTGAGACGCGAGCCTCATCGGCGCCTTGAGCGTCGCGTGTAATCCATAACGCCGCGGATCGGCCGTCACGTCATGCAGCGGACGTGACAGGCCAGTCACTTGCGGCGCATTGAGCAGACGCCCGGTGATCGCGTCACGTCCCAGCCACCGACTGCCTTCGTTCCACCAACACGAGCCTGCGGATGGCGCGTAGTAGATCGCGAAGCGCGCCACGGACAAATCGAGCGGCGGTTGCGGCGCGCCGCTCATGCCATGTCTCCCTGCACCACGAGTTGCATGCGATCCGCCGGGAAATAAGCGATGCCGTACTTGACGGGCTTGCCCGCTTCGTCGACGTCGGTGCTCTCTACACTCAACACCGGCTGCTGACGATTGATGCCGAGATGCCGTGCGATCTCGCCGTCCGGAAGCCGCGCCCCGATTCGGCTCTCGCGCCGCGTGTAGTCCGTGACACCGAAGCTCGCAAGCGCTGCACTGACCGATGTGTGCTGCGCGAAGACTTCGGGGAAGTCGGGAAAGCGCGCCGCCGGAAACCAGTTCTCGCTGTACGCGAGCGGCAGCTCGATGCCTTGCGCGTCGAGACTGCGGCGCGTGAGTTCGACACGATACACCGGCGCACCCACGCGAATCTCGAGCGCATGCGCCACGGTGGCCTCGGCCTTCACCTTCTGCGCCGAGAGAATCTGCTGCGCTGTCTTGAGATTGTGCTGAGACAGATTTTCGGTAAAGCGCGTGCGGCGTCCGATCACGTAGCCGATGGCCCCCGCCTGCACGAAAGTGCCGCGACCGTGCTCGACATTCACGAGTCCCTGCTCCGAGAGCCCGAGAATGGCGCGGCGCACTGTGTGACGGTTCACGCCAAAGCGCTGCGCGAGTTCGGTCTCGCTCGGCAGACGGTCGTCGGGCAGACCTTCGCCATAGCGGCGCTCACCGATTTCCGTGGCGAGAATCTGCGCAATCTGCCGCCAGACGGCGACGCCGCCGCCACGTTCGAGTTGTGCTGTCATCAAATTGACACCCGGCAAAGTTGTAATGGGTTCGCTTGCATTACCTCATCCGAAGTTATTGTAATCATACACACGTCTATACGACTAGACAATCATGCCGAACACATCTTCCTACATTGCGTGCGGCGAAGGCGATGCCGCCCCGCCCGCCCGCGCGCAATGGCTTGCGCTGCTCGCCCGCGCCACGCGCGACGAGCTTGACGACGCCATCGCCCGCTGTCCGGACGCCCCTGAATTCGTCTGGCTGCGCGCACCGCAGACCGGACTGGTGATGGTGCAGGGCCGCGTCGGCGGCTGCGGCGATCGCTTCAACCTCGGCGAAACGACCGTGACGCGCTGCACGTTGCGTCAGCACGACGGTGTCGTCGGCGCCGGTTACGTGCTGGGGCGCGACGCCGAGCGAGCCGCGCGCGTGGCGCGTGTCGATGCGCTCATGCAGATGCCGCGCCACCGCAACGTACTCGCCGCCGGCCCGCTCGCCACGATTGCCGAACGTCTGGCGGCCGCCGCGGCCCGGAACGACGCCGACACGGCCGCGAGCCGCGTCGAGTTCTTCACCATGGTCCGGGAGGCCTGAATGTTGATGGCATCGATACCTGACTGGTCGCAGTTGCAACCCGGCTTCGCCGATCCCGTTCATGACGCACAAGGGGTGTTCCGCGCGGTGCTCGACGCGCTGGCGCGCCCCGGTGGGCTGCGCAGTGTCGGCAGCCGGCTCGCGCCGAGCAAAGAAACGAGCATCGCCGCGCGCGCCACGCTGCTCGCTCTGGCCGACGCGACAACCTCCGTCTGGCTGCAATTTCCGTTGCCCGAAGTGGCGAGCGCGCTGCGCTTTCACACGGGTGCCCCATTGCTGAGTGGCGAAGCGGATCTGGCGACGGCGCAATTCGCGCTGCTCACCGACCCCGCACGCTGCCCCGCACTCGAGCGTTTCGCGTTCGGTACGGCAGAGTCGCCCGAACACAGCGCCACGCTGATCGTCGATGTGCCGGCGCTCGCCGCCGGTCACACCGGCACGGGCGGCCTGCATCTGCGGCTGCGCGGCCCCGGCATTGCCTCGCATGCCGACGTGACGGTCGGCGGGCTCGACACGGCTTTCTGGCAAGCGCGCGCCGCGCTCGCCCCGCGCTTTCCCGCCGGGCTCGATCTGTTGATCGCCGCTGGCGACACGGTGCTCGGCCTGCCGCGCACTACGCATGTGGAGGTTTGCTGATGTACGTCGCAGTCAAAGGTGGCGAGCGCGCCATCGAACAATCGTGGGATCTGCTCGCCCGGGCGCGACGCGGCAATCCCGAGGTGCCCGCGCTGAGCGTTGCGCAAATCCGCGAACAGATGCGTCTGGCCGTGGCGCGCGTGATGAGCGAGGGCGCGCTGTATGACGAAACGCTCGCGGCACTGGCGATCAAACAGGCGGCGGGCGATCTCGTCGAAGCGATATTCCTGTTGCGTGCCTATCGCACGACGCTACCGCGTCTGGGCACGACAACGCCCATCGACACCGCCGCGATGCGCTTGTCGCGCCGCATCTCCGCCACGTTCAAGGACGTTCCGGGCGGTCAGGTGCTGGGCGCCACGTACGACTACACGCAACGGCTGCTCGACTTCGCGCTGCTCGCGGAAGACGAGACGCATGCGCACAACGGCCGTGAGCCATTGCCCGGAGAAGTTGGTGCCGATACCGATACCGATGCCGCGCACGGCACCGCACGCGCCGAATCGCGCAGCGCCGTCGCACAGGGTGATGTCGCCATCCCTGGCGTGCCGCCCATCGGCGTCACACCGCGTGTGACCGACATTCTGGGACGCGACGGTCTGCTCGAAGCGCTGCGTGCCGATGGCACCGACCCCGAGCCGCATGACCTCGTGCACGCTCCGCTATTCACGCCCGCATCGCGCACGGCACGGTTGCAGAATCTCGCTCGCGGCGACGAAGGCTTCCTGCTTGCCCTCGGCTACTCTACGCAGCGCGGCTATGGCAACGACCATCCATTCGCGGGCGAAATCCGCATCGGGCATGTCGCCGTGGAGATCGTGCCGGAAGAACTCGGCTTTGCCATCGACATTGGCGAGATCGCTGTCACCGAGTGCCAGATGGTCACGCAGTTCGGCGGCAATCAGAACGTGCCGCCGCAGTTCACGCAAGGTTACGGTCTCGCGTTCGGCCACAACGAGCGCAAGGCGCTGGCCATGTCGCTGGTCGACCGCGCACTGCGCACGCAGGAACTGGGCGACGCCGTCACTTCGCCCGCGCAGCAGCAGGAATTCGTGCTCTATCACAGCGACAACGTCGAAGCCTCCGGCTTCGTCCAGCATCTGAAGCTGCCGCATTACGTCGACTTTCAGGCCGAGCTGGAATTGGTGCGCCGTCTGCGCGCCGAGCACACTGCGAAATACGGAACACAGGACGCTGGCGACGACACCGGCCCCGCCGTTCAGAACACTCGGGAGGCCGCATGAGCGACGCCGCGCAAACGCTTTCGCCCGCGGCCGGTGCCGCAACCGTGGAGGGCTACAACTTCGCGTTCCTCGACGAACAGACCAAACGCATGATTCGCCGCAGCCTGCTCAAGGCGGTGGCGATTCCGGGCTATCAGGTGCCGTTCGGCAGCCGCGAGATGCCGCTGCCCTATGGCTGGGGCACGGGCGGCATTCAGGTGAGCGCCGCCGTGATCGGCGCCGACGACACGCTCAAGGTCATCGACCAGGGCGCGGACGACACGACTAACGCCGTGAACATCCGCCGCTTCTTCGCGCGCACGGCCGGTGTGGCCACGACGACGAAAACGTCGGAGGCCACCGTCATCCAGACTCGTCACCGCATTCCCGAAGCGGCGCTGCACGAAGGCCAGATCATGGTCTATCAGGTGCCGATGCCCGAGCCGCTCTTCCGCCTGGAGCCGCGCATCGCCGAGTCGCGCAAGCTGCATGCGCTGGGCGAGTACGGCCTCATGCGCGTGCGTCTGTACGAGGACATCGTGCGGCACGGCGCCATCGCGACGACCTACGACTATCCGGTCATCGTGAACGGGCGCTACCTCACGTCGCCCTCCCCGATTCCGAAATTCGACAACCCCAAGCTGCATATGAACCCGGCGCTGCAACTCTTCGGTGCGGGACGCGAGCGGCGTCTGTACGCGATTCCGCCGTACACGCCGGTCGAGAGCCTCGACTTCGACGACCACCCGTTCCAGATCCAGAAGTGGGACGCGCATTGCGCCTTGTGCGGCGCGACGGACAGCTTCCTCGACGAAGTCATCACGGACGATGCGGGTACCCGCATGTATGTGTGCTCGGACAGCGACTACTGTGGCAGCCGCACGGCAACGAAGGAGGCCGCATGAACGCGCTCTCGAATGCGTTCTCGAATGCGGCCCTGCCCGCCGTACCGCCGATGGACGAACCGCTGCTGCGCGTGGCGGGTTTGGGCAAACACTACGGCGAGCGCATCGGCTGCGCCGACGTGACGTTCGATCTCTGGCCCGGCGAAGTGGTTTGCGTGGTAGGCGAATCGGGATCGGGCAAGTCGACGCTGCTCAACGCGCTGGCGCTGCGTCATGAGATCGACGCCGGCACGCTGCACTATCGCGGCACCGACGGCACGTTGCACGACCTGAGCACGCTGGACGAGGCAAACAAGCGTCGTCTGCTGCGTACCGAGTGGGGCTTCGTGGAGCAGAATCCGCGCGACGGGTTGCGCATGAATGTCTCGGCGGGCGGCAACATCGGCGATCGCCTGATGGCCGTCGGTGCGCGCCACTTCGGCGACATCCGCACCACGGCCCGCCACTGGATGGCACAGGTCGAACTCGACCCGGCCCGCGTCGACGAAATGCCCGGCGCGTTCTCCGGCGGGATGCAGCAACGTCTGCAAATTGCTCGCAATCTCGTGACCGAACCGCGCCTCGTGTTCATGGACGAGCCGACCGCCGGTCTCGATGTATCGGTGCAGGCGCGTTTGCTCGATCTGTTGCGCTCGCTCGTCGAGCGCCTTCATCTTGCCGCCATCATCGTCACGCACGATATCGGCGTGGCGCGGCTCATCGCGCATCGCCTGATTGTGATGCAGGCCGGCCATGTGGTCGAGGCCGGGCTGACCGATCAGGTACTCGACGATCCCCAACATTCCTACACGCAATTGCTGGTTTCCTCGGTGCTGCCCGTATGAACTCCGGAACGAATTTTCCCACGGCTGCCTCGTCTCCCAACGGGGCAGCGCTCCGGCAGGAATCCATTACCCTCGCCACGCGCGAGCACGACGTCATGCTGCGCGCTCAGGGCCTGCACAAGACGTTCCGGCTACACGCTCAGGGCGGCACGGCGATTCCCGCGCTCGACGGCGTGGATCTGTGCGTGCGGCACGGCGAATGTGTGGCACTGGTTGGCCCATCGGGAGCGGGCAAGAGCACTCTGCTGCGCTGCCTCTACGGCAACTACCTCGTGGGCGAAGGCCGCATCGAGATCCGTCACGACGACGGTCACACGCAGCGCTGGGTCGATCTGAGCACCGCCACCGCCCGCGAAGTGCTCTCGGTACGCCGCACTACGCTCGGCTACGTCAGCCAGTTCCTGCGCGTGATTCCGCGCGTGAGCACGCTCGACATCGTGGCGGAGCCATTGCGCCGTCTGGGGTATGGCGACGGCGACGCCGCAGGCCGTGCCCGCGATCTGCTCGCCCGTCTGAATATTCCCGAACGGCTGTGGGCGCTCGCCCCAGCGACGTTCTCGGGCGGAGAGCAGCAGCGCATCAATATCGCACGCGGTCTGATTGCCGCCGCGCCAGTGCTGCTACTCGACGAACCGACCGCATCGCTCGACGCCCAGAACCGGGCCGTGGTCGCACAACTGATTGGCGAGGCGCGTGCCGCCGGCAGCGCGATCGTCGGCATTTTCCACGACGAAGCGACCCGCGATGAGGTTGCCTCCCGCACGCTCGCCATGCGCCCCGTGCTTCGTCCCGCTCATTGATCCACCGGAGTTTGTCATGCTTATCAAGAACGCCCGCATCGTCACGCCCGAAACCACCTTCACCGGGGTCGTCGACGTGCGCGAAGGCCGCATTCATTCCGTGGAAGAAGGCACGACGCAGGTGCCGGAGGCCATCGACTGGGAGGGCGATCATCTATTGCCCGGTCTGGTGGAGTTGCATACCGACAATCTGGAAAAGCACCTCGCGCCACGCCCCGGTGTGCTCTGGAACACGCACGCCGCGTTCGCAATTCACGACGCACAAGTCGCCGCCGCCGGCATCACCACGGTCTTCGACTCACTGGTGATCGGCGAACGCGACGCGTTCGGCCTGCGCAGCCGAAAAGTGCAGAACGAGTGCGGTCAGGCACTGCTCGACACCGCCGCCGCCGGTCTGTTCCGTGCCGATCACTTCCTGCATCTGCGCTGCGAGGTCGCCACGCGCGACGCGGCAGAAGCGTTCGCCGAAATGAGCGACCACCCGCTGCTGCGGCTCGTGTCGGTCATGGATCACACGCCGGGGCAGCGCCAGTGGCACGACCCCGTGCAGTATCGCCAGTATCACGAGCGCAACGGCAAGGTGTCGGACGAGACGTGGCAGGCGATGCTGACCGATCTGAAGGCGCAGCAAGAGACATTCGCCTTGCCGCATCGCCGCACCATCGTGGCAATGAGCCGCGAGCGCGGTCTGCCGCTGGCGAGTCACGACGACACGTCGATTGAACACGTGGATGAAGCCGTGCGCGACGGTGTGGCACTCTCGGAATTCCCAACGACGCTCACCGCAGCACGCGCAGCGCGCGAGAAGGCGATTGGCGTGATCATGGGCGCACCCAACATCGTGCGCGGCGGGTCGCACTCGGGCAATGTCGCGGCAGCCGATCTCGCACGCGAAGGCATGCTCGATATCCTCTCGTCGGACTACGTGCCGTCTAGCCTGCTGCAAGCCGCCTTCCAACTCCATAGCGATATCGGCTGGTCGCTCTCGAAGGCAATGCGCACCGTGTCGTGGACGCCCGCGCAGTCAGTCGGCCTCACCGACCGTGGCGGCATCATGCCAGGCTTGCGAGCAGACATGGTACGCGTCGCCATCCGCCCCGGCATGCCGCCAGTGCCGCGTGCCACGTATCTGGAAGGTCAGCGCGTCGCCTGAGCCCATAGCGAACCAACTCCCCTCCCCCAACACCTCCCTCCCGACGGACCGGGGCCCCTTTCCGCCTCTCAGACATAAACCCAACTCGCTGCAGAAAGAGGCCCCGGTCCATCCCCCTCCACGCCCTTGGTACTTCCGCCGACACCCCTCCCGGCTTCATTTTTCCCCCGCGGAAACGCAAAACGCCAATCTCCTGGGATCGGCGTTCTGCTTTCTGTCGACTGAGCCCTTGTTCGGCTTCAGATCACCTGTTTCCGCACGCGCGCCGAGAAAACGTCAATGCACGTCACTACGACGATCATTATCAACATCACAGCACACGTCTGCGCATACTGGAAACTACGGATCACCTCATACAGCACCACGCCGATTCCGCCCGCTCCAACCATCCCGACCACCGACGCCGAACGCACGTTCGACTCGAAACGGTACAGCGTGTACGAAATCCACAAGGGCATGACCTGCGGCAGCACCCCGTACAAGATTTCGTCAATGGCTCGCGCTCCCGTAGCACGCACGCCCTCCACCGGACGCGGATCAATCGCTTCAACCGCTTCGGCAAACAGCTTCGAGAGCGTGCCCGTCGTATGTACCCACAGCGCAAGCACACCCGCGAATGGGCCCAGACCCACCGCGACGATGAAGAGCATCGCGAAAACCATTTCGTTGATCGCGCGGCAGGAATCCATCACGCGACGCACCGGCTGATACACCCACGCCGGCACCATGTTCGACGCCGAGAGCAACCCCATCGGAATCGAACACACAACCGCGAGCACCGTGCCCCACACCGCGATATGAATAGTCACGAGCATCTCGTGCACATATACACGCCAGTCGTGGAAATCGGGCGGGAAGAAATCGTGCGCGAACTGGCTCATGTTGCCCGAATCGCGAATCAGATCGAGCGGACGCATGTCGGCGCCGCCCCACGACCACACCAGGATCAGGAAGAATGCCCCCCAGCCGATCAAGGACAACCACGAACGCTTGGGCGGCTCGCCCGACAGGCGGCCATTTGCAATGAGGGATTCGCTGGTGTTCATGTCGAGTACCACAAGTCATACCGGCATAACATCGGCCGGAGAATAATCGGACCGCAGAAGACACGGCGGATACGAGGGTCCGGCTCGCAGGTATTCGTCACAGAACAACACGCGCGTGCTGCCCTGTGACGTCGCTTGAATCAATGACTGACTTCTGTGCGGTGAAACGCTTACTTCGCTTTGTTCAGTTCCTGGTCGAGCGCGGCAAGCTTGCCGTCGATTTCAACCAGTTGCGACTTCTTCTTGGCAGCGTCGATGTTGGCATCCGACTCGAGCTGTACCTTCTGCTTGAACAGTTCAAGCTGGCGGATCGGCAGCAGTTGAGCATCGGTCGACGCACGGAAACCACCGTAGTTGTAGATGTTCTTCAGCACTTCCTTCTCGTGCGCGTCCTTGCCGTAGGCCAGGAAGAAGTCGCGGATCTTCTTCTTCGTGGCATCCGGCAAGTCCTTGCGCCACAGCATCGGGTCCGACGGGATCAGCGGCGACTTCCAGATCACATGAACCTGCTTGGCCTTCTCCGGCTGCGTTGCCTCGAGCTTACTCAGCTCTTCGGTGTTGTTGGTCGCCACGTCAACCTGGTTGTTGAGCACGGCCATCAGGTTCGCACCGTGGTTCGAGCTGCGCGCAGTCTTGAAGTACGTGCGCGGATCGATGTTGTTCTTCGCGAACACGTAGTATCCCGGCACCAGCGTGCCCGACGTCGAGGTCGGATCGCCCAGGCCGAAGTTGATCTTCTTGCCGTTCTTGATCACGTCGTCGAGCGTCTTGTACGGGCTCGACTTGTTCGAGATCAGCAACGAGTAGTAACCCTCCGTGCCGTCGGCGTACACGATCTTCGCGAAGACTTCGCCTTGCGAGCGATCCACGGCTTCCATCGCGCCCTTGTTACCCATCCAGGCGAGCTGCACCTTGTTGAAGCGCATGCCTTCGATCACACCGGCGTAGTCGGTGGCGAAGAACGGGGTCACCTTCAGGCCCGTTTGCTTCTCCATGTCGTCGATCAGCGGCTGCCAACGCTGGCGCAGGGCCGCGCTCGAGTCGGTCGAGATAATGCCGAAATTGATTTCCTGCGCGTGCGCTGCCGCCACCGAGGCGATCATGGCCGCGCCGGCCAGCAGGGTTTTCCACAGTTTCATGAGAGCAAGCTCCAGGTCAGGTCAGACTTAGGGACATCGAGGTAAGAAATGGCGCTTCGGCATCGGCCGGCTTCGTGCCCGTCACGTTCTCCGGGGCATCGGCGTCTTCGTTGAGCAACTCGCTCGCCTGCACGCCATAAAGACGGCGCAGCAGGTCTGGCGTGAGTGCCGCAGACGGGCCGTCGTAGACCACACGCCCCTGATGCAACGCCACGGTGCGCACGCAGTAGCGCATCGCTACGTCCACCTGATGCAGGGAGACGACTACCGTCAGCTTGTGATCGCGGTTCATGCGCGCGAGCATGTCCATCACCTTGCGGGCAGACTCCGGATCGAGCGACGCAATCGGTTCGTCCGCGAGAATGATCTTCGCGCCCTGCACAAGCGTGCGCGCCAATGCCGCACGCTGTTGCTGGCCACCCGAGAGCGTGCTGGCACGCTGGAAGGCCAGATCGGCAATGCCCACTTCGGCCAGCGCCGCGAGCGCCGCCTGACGCTCTTCAGCAGTGAAACGGAACATCAGGCTGCGCCACACCGGCACACGCGCAAGCAGGCCCGTCAGCACATTGGTAATGACCGGCAGGCGACCCACCAGATTGAACTGCTGGAAGACGAAGCCGATATCGCGGCGAATCTGGCGCACTTCGCGCACGATACGACCGTCGCGCTGAATCGGACGGCCCAGAATTTCGATGCTGCCCGGCTGCTGATCCGCAGCCACGAAGCCCGCAATGTGACGCATCAACGTCGACTTGCCCGAACCCGACGCCCCGATGAGCGCAACCATTTCGCCCGGCATGACTTTGAGCGCCACTTCGTCGAGGGCACGGCGCCCGCTTCCGAAAGTCTTGGTCAGTCGCTCGATTCGAATCGCTTCGTCCACGGTTCACCTGTCAGTCGAATCGCCGGTCAGACCCGATGCATCCGTGTCGACGGCCCCCCCTGAAAATGGAGTGCTTCGCCCGCATCGCTCGACTAGCTGTTTTGTGGCAATTTGTGCCAAAAGTGAACGCAGTCTAAAAAGCCTCGGTGACAACACAGTGACAATCGATCAGCTTTTTCATCGCCCGCGGAAACCCTTATCCGGTCAATGCTTTGGGAGTGTTTTCGGGGCTTCGGCGGGTGTTGCCGCACAGACGTCGCCGTCGGGACCGGGTGGCACGAGATAACGTCGCCCCCGGCACATGCACCGATTTTGTCTACATATTTTCGAGAGACTGGCGAGGAGCGCCGGCGAGGCAACAAGCGCCGCAAGGCCGCGCCACCGGCAACACCGCAAAGGTGTAGAGATGAGACCGCCGGTCGAATGTCTGCCCGTCGTGGCGACGTGTGGCGTGCTGTGGCGAACCGTGGTCGCGTTTGCGTAGATCGGCAGGGAGGCGAGGATGGCATCGTCGAACGGAGATGCCTGACGGTCTGCGGAAGATGGGCCGTCAGGCCGCCCGCTCGCCCCCGCTCGCGTGCTTACATACTTACGTGTCTAAGCGATGAGGAGTTCCGGGCCGCGTGCGCGCAGTTGCGCCAGCATGCTCTTGTGCGGTGCGGCATCGCTGATGAGGTAACGGGCGGCTTCGAAATGGCGAATGCGCACGGGCGTCACACGACCGAACTTGGTGTGGTCCGCCACGACGGCCGATACGTTGGCACACAGCAACATGCGAGCGCGCAACTCAGCCGCCGCGCGGTTGAAGTCGGTAATGCCACCGTCTTCCGTCACGCCGCCCACGCCAATGAAAGCGAAGTCGGCGTGGTATTGAGAGATCTGGTTGATGGCGTCCCAACCTTGTACGGCGTCTTCGTTATCCTGCAACTCTCCGCCAAGCAGCGTCACCCGGTTGTCGTGGTGACGCCCCAACAAACGCGCAATCTGCCAGTCGTTCGTGTAGATGCGAAGACGATGCTTGGAGAGCAACGCCTGCGCCACGGCGCGCGTGGTCGTGCCGTAGTCGATGATGACCGACGCGCCGTCGGGCACGAGTTCCGCCGCGCGCACGCCGATGGCGCGCTTGCCCACGGCGTTGACATTCTCGCGCAGCGTCCAGTCGGGCTCGCTGCGGTCGGCGGCCAGCGCGCCGCCGTGCGTCATGAGCAACAGGCCGCGCGCGGCCAGCGTGTTCAGGTCACGACGCACCGTCTCTCGTGAGACACCCAACTCACGCACCAGATCGCTGATCGCGAGGGCTCCGGTCTTGGCGAGTTGTTCGAGCACGTATTGTTGGCGTTGTTCGGCAAGCATGATCGGACAATGTCGGTTGGACTACGAAATCTCTGGCGGCATCGGCAAAGCCGATGCCGGTCATGCACAAGCGCTGGCGCCGCCCGCCAGTGTCGTCGTTACCCCTGCAATGCGACACGCAGACCCAGGCCGATGAAGATCGCACCGGCCACGCGGTCGAGCCAACGCCCCGCGCCCGGACGGCGCTTGAGCCACGTCCCCAGCACGCCCGCGAACCAGCCGTACGCGCTGAACACGCCGATGGTCTGCCCCATGAACACGAGGCCGAGCAGCAGCATTTGCCCGCCCGGGTGGGCCGCGTCGGCGCGCACGAACTGCGGCAGGAACACGAGAAAGAAAAGGGTGACTTTCGGATTGAGCATGTTCGCGAACACGCTCTGACGAAAGACCGCCGAGAGCGGTTGCGGTGCGGCGTCGTTGGCCAGTGCCATGGCGCCACGCGCGCGCAGCGCCTTGATGCCGATCCAGATGAGATAGGCCGCACCCGCCAGCTTGATCGCTTCGAACGCCCACGGCGACGAACGCAGCACGGCGGCCAGGCCGACGGCCGCGACGGTCGTGTGGAATAGGCAACCGAACGTGAAGCCGGCCGCAGCAGCCAGCCCGGCACGGCGTCCCTGCGCAATGCCGCGCGCGATGACCTGCATGTTGTCTGGGCCCGGCGCAAGCGTGATCGCGACCGAGGTCAGCAGGAACAGCCAGAGATTGGGCATCGACGCGGTCCAGGTCAGCGAGAAAGGATGGGGGGATGGAGGCGGGCCAGGCGTGCGGTCAGTGGCCTTCGAACGAGCACAGCAGGAACAGCGGCAATCCGGCATCGCGAATCAGACGCGAGCCGCCCAGCTCAGGCAAGTCGACGATGGCCGCGCCTTCAATGACGGTGGCCCCCAGACGCTCGAGCAGTTTCTTGCCCGCCAGCATGGTGCCGCCAGTGGCGACGAGATCGTCGATCAGCAACACGCGATCGCCCGGACCGCAGGCGTCGGCGTGAATCTCGACGGTCGCACTGCCATATTCCAGCTCGTACTCTTCCGCGACCGTCTGATACGGCAGCTTCCCCTTCTTTCGAATGGGGATGAAGCCGATGTTCAACTCGTACGCCAGAATCGAACCGAGGATGAAACCGCGCGCGTCGAGCCCGGCAATGTAATCGGGCCGGTGCTCCATGTAGCGATGCACGAATACGTCGATCAACACCCGCAAGGTGCGCGGGTTCTTGAGCAACGGGGTGATATCGCGAAACTGCACGCCGGGCGAGGGCCAATCCGGCACGGTGCGGATCTGGCTTTTGATATAGGCGGCAGGAGACTCATCGATCTGCACGGGGATCCTTCTTGGGGTACTGATAGGTAACACGCCACATTATGCCAAAAAGGCCCGGCGCCCCGTCGTCATTTGGGGAAGACGCCCCCGAGCAGGTGCCCTGCCTCCTCTGCACACGTCCGGGCGTCTTCGAACGTCTGCTATTCGCGCCCCAACAGACGGTGTTCGGCCGCCATCAGCTTTTCGGGCAGACCGCGCAGCACCACGATGTCTTCGGCCATCAGACGCGTTTCCGATACCGGCTCGACCCCGCGGATACCATGCCGGCGGATGGCCGTGACCGTCACGCCGAGCTTGTCGAGCCGAAGTTCACCGAGCGTGCGCCCGACGGCATCGGCGTTCAGCGACAGTGGCACCGATTGCAGACGGACCTGCTCGCGCTCGCCACCTTCGTCTTCGTCGTCAAAGCCGTGGAAATAGCCGCGCAGCAGGCTGTAGCGCTCGTTACGCGCCTGCGCCACCCGGCGCAGCACACGGCGCATCGGCACGCCCATGAGCACCAGCGCGTGCGACGCCAACATCAGACTGCCCTCCACGATCTCGGGCACGACTTCGGTCGCGCCTGCGGCAATCAGGTCGTCGATGTGCGTGTCGTCGACCGTGCGCACGACGACCGGCAAGGTTGGCTCCAATGCCTGAACCTGCGCCAGCACCTTTAGCGCAGCCGGGGTGCTGTCGTACGTCACCACGATACCGGCGGCGCGGTGAATCCCCGCAGCGACGAGCGCTTCGCGCCGGGCCGCGTCACCGAACACGACCGTCTCGCCGGAACTGGCCGCCTCCATCACGCGGTCCGGGTCGAGGTCGAGCGCCACGTACCCGATGCCTTCCTGCTCAAGCATGCGCGCCAAGTTCTGGCCGCATCGCCCATACCCGCAGATGATGACGTGCCCCGAGGTCTTGATGCTCTGCGTGGCGATCTTGGTCATCTGCAACGACTGCATCATCCATTCGTTGGCGACGAAACGCAGCGCGATCCGGTCGGCGTTGATGATGAGAAACGGCGCGCACAGCATCGAGAGCAGCATGCCCGCCAGCACAGCCTGCGACAGCGAGGGGTCGAGCAGTTGCCGGTCGATCACCAGATTGAGCAGCACGAAGCCGAATTCGCCAGCCTGCGCCAAGCCCAGACCGGTACGGATCGCCGTGCCGGGCGGGCTGCCGAACAAACGCGCGAGACCCGCGATCAGCGTGAATTTGACGACCAGCGGGCCGACAAAGAACAACAGCACGAGCAGCGGTTGCTTCATGACGATGGCCGGGTCGAGCAACATGCCGGTCGTAATGAAGAACAGGCCCAGCAGTACGTCACGGAACGGCTTGATGTCGTCTTCCACCTGATGACGGAACGGCGTCTCTGCGATCAGCATGCCCGCGATGAACGCGCCCAGGGCCATCGACAGGCCAAGATGCTCGGTGATATACGCAAGGCCCAGCGTGAGCAGCAACAGGTTGAGCATGAACAGCTCTTGCGAGCGCCGCGCAGCCACGATGTGGAACCAGCGGCCAACCAGCTTCTGACCAACCCACAACAACAACGTCAGCGCGCCCGTAATCTTGAGCGCAGCCAGCGACAGCGCCAGCACCAACGCTTTCGAATTGCCGCCAAGGGCAGAGATCACGATCAGCAGCGGCACGACGGCCAGATCCTGGAACAGCAGCACGCCCATGATGTTGCGGCCGTGCTCCGTCTCCAGTTCCAGACGCTCCGCCAGCATCTTGGTAACGATGGCCGTCGACGACATGGCAAGCGCGCCACCGAGTGCTACCGACGCCTGCCACGAGAACGACCAGAACAGATTGACGACCGCCCCCAGCCCGACCGCTACGAACAATGTCCCCAGGACCTGAGAGACACCGAGCCCCAGCACCACGCGGCGCATGCTCTTGAGCTTGGGTAGCGAAAACTCGATGCCGATGGAGAACATCAGGAAGACGACACCGAACTCCGCGAGGTATTGCACACGCTGCGAATCGGCTGCCAGCCCCAGCGCATGCGGACCGATCACGATGCCTACGCTCAAGTAGCCGAGCATCGGCGGCAAATGGAGTATGCGGAACAACACCACCCCAACGCAGGCGGCAAACAACAGGACGAGAGTGAGTTCGAGCGGTGATGCCATCAGCTAAGGTGGGTTTCCTGGGTGAATCCGAATACGCACGGCACGGATGACGCAAATGCCGTGCCAGATTGCGTCCGTGCGGCGGCATCCGAGAGGGACTAGGCCGCGTCGCTAGACGACGCGAACGCTGCGGGGCCAAGCCTGGCGCGGCTGTCCTCGGCGCCGCGTCCGTTTTGATATACTCCGCGCATGATAGCGAAAATCAATCCAGGCCGGGCACTCGAGGTCGCCCGGGAGGTGTTGCGCACGGAAGCCGACGCCATCGAACGCGTCTCCGCACACCTCGACGACAGCTTCTTCGAAGCGGTCTCGCTGCTGCTCGATTGCCGCGGGCGCGTGGTCGTCACCGGGATGGGGAAATCCGGTCACATTGGCCGCAAACTGGCCGCCACGTTCGCCAGCACCGGCACCCCCGCATTCTTCGTTCACCCCGCCGAAGCCAGCCACGGCGACCTGGGCATGATTACGGCCGATGACGTCGTCGTCGCCTTGTCCAACTCGGGCGAGACGGGCGAACTCGTCAGCGTCCTGCCGATGATAAAGCGCATCGGCGCGAAGCTCATCGCCATGACCGGCAACGCCAGCTCCAGCCTCGGACGCCTGTCCAATGTGCATCTCGACGCGCACGTCGACCGGGAAGCCTGCCCTCTGGGGCTCGCCCCCACGGCCAGCACCACGGCTGCCCTCGCCCTCGGCGATGCGCTGGCCGTCGCGCTGCTCGACGCCCGCGGGTTCGGCGCAGAGGACTTTGCCCGCTCGCACCCGGGCGGTGCCCTCGGCCGGCGTCTGCTCACCTTCGTGCGCGATGTCATGCGTACCGGTGAACGCATTCCGCGGGTGCACACCGATGCCAGCCTGTCCGATGCCCTGCTTGAGATGACGGCCAAGGGTCTTGGCATGACGGCGATTGTCGATACCGACGATCGCGTGGTGGGTATCTTCACCGACGGCGATCTGCGCAGATTGTTCAAACGTACGCTCGACTTCACTACGCTCACCCTGGCCGACGTCATGAAAGCCGGCCCGCGCACCATCGGCCCCGATCAACTCGCCGCCGAAGCCGCCGAGCTGATGGAGCGTTTCGGCATCACACAACTGCTCGTGACCGAGAACGACCGCCTCGTCGGTGCGCTGAACGTCCACGACCTGTTCGCCGCCAAGGTCGTGTGAGTCTCCAGCCCATGAGTCAACCCAGCATCGCCCAATCCACTTCGTCCAACACGGTCCATGCGGCCGACGCGCGCGCGCGCGCCGCTCGCCTGCGTGTCATGGTGTTCGACGTCGACGGTGTGCTCACCGACGGCGGCCTGCGCTACGGCCCGGCCGGCGAGGTCATCAAGACGTTCGATTCGCTCGACGGGCACGGCCTGAAGCTGCTCGCCGACGCCGGCATCGTCACCGCCATCATCTCCGGCCGCCACTCCGACATCGTCGCCAAGCGCGCGGCGGATCTTCGCGTCGCCCACGTCTATCAAGGCGTGCACGACAAACGTGCCGCGTTCGAAGACCTATGCGCCAAGGTGTCGGTGACGGCCGATGTGTGCGGACATATCGGCGACGACTGGCCCGATCTGCCCGTGCTCACACGCGTCGGCTTCGCCGCCTGCCCGGCCAATGCCCACGCCGAAGTGCGGGCGCGTTGCCACTGGATTGCCGGCACGCGTGGCGGTGAGGGCGCCGCGCGCGAGCTGTGCGACTTCATCCTGCGCGCTCAGGGACGTTACGACGCCCTGCTCGCCGAAGCCCTGGTTTGACACGCAGAGGAAGCCGATCACTCATGGCCATTCAACGCGTCTCATCTGCCTCCCTGATCGCCGTCGTCGTGCTGGCCAGCCTGGCGGCCGGCACGTACTGGCTCGTGCAACGCACGCTGCCGTCCGACGCCGATCGCGCACCGTACGTGAAGCGGCACGTTCCCGATTACTATGCCGACGATATGGCTATCTCCACGCTGTCGGCGAGCGGGCTCACGCAATACCGCATCAATGCGGTCCACATGACGCATTTCGAGGACGATCAGACCACGGCACTCACGATGCCCGCCGTGCGCGCGTTCACGCCGGATCAACCGGAAGTGACGGCCACGAGCAAGCGCGGCACGCTCAACGCCGATATGTCGATCGTCGATATGTACGACGATGCGGTAGTCGTGCGTCAGGCCGGACCGCGCGATCCGGAAATGCGCGCGCTGTCCGAACACTTCCAGGTGCTTGTGAATGAAGACATCGTACGCACGGAACTGCCCGTCCAGCTCTTCCGAGGGTCTTCCGTGATGTACGGCGACGGCATGATTTTCAATAACATCTCGCGCGCCGTACAATTGCTCGGCAATGTTCACGGCACGATCCAGCCGGCGGAAATGGGCAGCAAACGCCCGGCACCGCCCGACGTAACCAACGCGCCTCTCCAGACCAAACAGGGCTCCAAGACCCCATGACCGATCGCCGCAACCCGCGACCCGTTTTCCTGTCGATGCGTACCCTGCGCGCGCTGGCCACCGCCTTCGCCGTGCTCGGCGCACTCGTGTCGCCGCTCGCCCACGCCGAGCGCGCCGACCGCGACAAGCCGCTCAATATCGAGTCGGATCACATGAGCTATGACGACCTCAAGCAGGTCAACATCTTCACCGGCAACGTGACGATGACCAAGGGGACGATTCTCCTGAAGGCCGATCGCGTCGAAGTGACTCAGGACCCGGAGGGCTATCAGTACGCTACGGCCTACTACAAGCCAGGCGGCCCGCTCGCCTATATGCGCCAGAAGCGCGACGGACTCGACGAGTACATCGACGGCTGGGGCCAGACGATTTACTACAACGGCAAGACCGAAGTCGCCACGCTCACCACGCAAGCCACGCTCAAGCGTCTGGCCGGCGGCACGAAGGTGCTCGACGAGATCCACGGCAGCGTGATCACGTACGACACGTATAACGAGGTCTATACCGCGAACAGCGGTGCAGATCAGGTCAATGCCAACAATCCGAACGGCCGCGTGCGCGCCACGCTCGCCCCGCGCAATGCAACAGGCGCAAATCAGGTGCAGCCCGGCGGCGCGAGCAAGCCGGCCGCAGCCGCCAAGGGCGATCTGCCGCCGCTGTCTCCCTCAAAAAGTATCGGGAATCCGCGTGAGTAATTCTGCCAACAGCAACGCCTCGACCATCAATCCCGGCCTCGGCCCGGCGGGCAAGCCAAGCGCGCTCGTCGTACGCTCGCTCAAGAAGCAGTACGGCGCCCGTACCGTCGTCAAGGATGTCTCACTGGACGTGAAAAGCGGCGAAGTCGTGGGTCTGCTGGGCCCGAACGGCGCAGGCAAGACAACGTCGTTCTACATGATCGTGGGCCTCGTGCCGGCCGACGACGGTGAAATTCAGCTCGACGGCAATCTGATCAGCGAACTGCCGATTCACGAACGCGCCCGCATGGGAGTCTCGTATCTGCCGCAGGAAGCGTCGGTATTTCGCAAGCTGACGGTCGAGGACAACATCCGCGCCGTGCTCGAATTGCAGCTCGATGCGCAGGGCAAACCGCTCAAGCGCGACGAAATCGAACGCCGCATCGAAGCGCTGCTCGACGAATTGCAGGTGAGCCATCTGCGCGAAAATCCGGCAATGTCGCTCTCGGGCGGCGAGCGCCGCCGTGTGGAAATCGCCCGTGCACTGGCCACGCAACCGCGCTTTATTTTGCTCGACGAACCATTTGCAGGTGTCGATCCGATTGCCGTGTTGGAAATCCAGCGCATCGTGCGCTTCCTGAAGGACCGCGGCATCGGCGTCCTGATTACCGATCACAACGTGCGCGAGACGCTCGGCATCTGCGATCACGCCTACATTATCAGCGAAGGCTCGGTGCTCGCTGCCGGCACACCCGACCAGATCGTGGCCGACGAAAGCGTTCGCCGCGTCTATCTGGGCGAGAATTTCCGGATGTAAAGCAAATTTTTCGCATGTAAACCCTGCCTCCGATAGGGGGCGGGGCCGGTTCCGCTGGCGTGACAAAGCCTCTACAATGAAGGCGAGATACGCTATGAAACCGACTCTTCAACTCCGCACCTCCCAGCACCTGACCCTCACGCCGCAGTTGCAACAATCGATCCGGTTGTTGCAACTGTCCACGCTCGAACTTCAGCAAGAAGTCGAGCACGCCCTCACCCAGAACCCGATGCTCGAACGCGAGGACGATTGGCTCGCGGGCTCGGTACGCGTGGGCACGGACGGGTCCCTGCGCAACGAGCGGAGCACGTCGGGTAGCGGCGCGAACGACAGCTCGGAACCCGCCAGCGGCCGCGACGAAACCCGCGAACTCGACGGCGAGACCCGCTTCGACGACAACGCCCAGGACAGCGGCAGCGACTGGAGCCTGAACGACTTCGCCCGCTCGGGCAGCGCGTCGGACGACGACGACAACGCCCGGCCGCAACTTCACGTCGACCACCCCAATCTTCGCGAACACCTGTTGGCCCAGTTGCGCCTGACCAAAGCCAGTCCGCGCGACCGGGCGCTGGTGGAATTCCTGATCGAATCGCTCGACGAAGATGGCTACCTCGGCACCATGCTCGACGAAATTCAGGCGGAAATGCCCGAAGAGCTGGCGCTCGAGACCGAAGAGATCAACGCCGCGCTCGCGCTGCTGCAAAGCTTCGACCCGGCGGGCGTGGGCGCCCGCACCCCGGCAGAGTGCCTGCGGCTGCAACTCCAGCGCCTGCCCGCGAGCAACGTTCGCACGCTTTCGCTGCGAATCGTCAGCGACCACCTGGAACTGCTCGCCGCACGCGATTACACCCGTCTGCGCCGCCTGCTGGGCGTGAACGAAGACAGCTTGCGCGCCGCCCATCAACTGATTCGTTCGCTCGACCCGTTCCCCGGCGCCGCCTATGGCTCGCCCCAGGCCGATTACGTCGTGCCCGATGTGCTTGTACGCAAACAGGGCAGCGGCTGGACTGCGGAACTCAATCCCGATGTCATGCCGCGCCTGCGCATCAACGAAATGTATGCGCGCATACTGCGCAATAACCGCAACGATCCCGGCACCGGCAACCTACAGCAGCAGCTTCAGGAAGCCCGCTGGCTGATCAAGAACATCCAGCAGCGTTTCGATACGATCCTGCGCGTAGCGCAGGCGATTGTCGAGCGTCAAAAGAACTTCTTCACGCATGGCGAAATCGGCATGCGGCCCTTGGTTTTACGCGAGATTGCTGATACGCTGGGTTTACACGAATCCACGATTTCACGCGTGACTACCAGTAAGTACATGCTCACTCCATTTGGAACCTTTGAGCTGAAGTACTTCTTTGGTTCACATGTGGCAACGGAAGCCGGGGGCGCAGCGTCATCGACTGCTATCCGAGCACTCATCAAGCAACTCATAGGAGCAGAAGACCCGCAGACCCCCCTTTCCGACAGTCGTATCGCGGAACTGCTGGCAGAGCAAGGGTTCGTGGTGGCGCGGCGCACCGTCGCGAAATACCGCGAGGCCATGCGAATCCCGGCAGTGAACTTGCGCAGATCTTTGTAGGACAGTCCTGGTGCGCCATGTTGGCTCGCTGGGGCATAACGCCGCAGTGCGACATTGCGTCACGTCAATGGCTTGCACTCCCGCTAGCCAGCGTCGTTCATGACGCAGCCTGCACTTCGGCATTTCAGCAAGGAGAGCAGCTATGAATCTGAAGATCAGTGGACATCACCTCGAACTCACGCCATCATTGCGCGAATTTGTCGTCAACAAGCTCGAACGCGTGTTGAGGCATTTCGACCAGCTCATTGGTGCCGAGGTGATCCTATCTGTCGACAAGACTAAGGAGAAGGCCGGACGCCAGATTGCTAGCGTCACCGTGTATCTCAAGGGCAAGGAGATTTTCGTCGAGAAGTGTGACGAAAATATGTATGCTGCCATCGACAAGCTGATCGACATGCTCGACCGCAAGGTAATGCAATACAAGGACAAGGTTCAGGATCACGGTCGCGAGGCCCTCAAGCACCAGCAACCTCCCGAGGCAGAGCCGCTGCAATGAGTCTGTCCGGGCGAGGTAGTCGCATCGACTGACAGGCATGTGAGTTCTCACGGAACCACCCGAGCGCATACCCGTCTGTCATAAGTCTGGCATCACCCACCGCGGGGCCGTTGAACGGCCCCTTTTATATGGTTCCGCCAAGTTCCATGGATTGCCGCGAGCGCCGCGGCGGGTGGTCTATAATGCGAGGTCAATCGGGGGTTGGAGGGCGACGAAGCGTTCGCCCGCATTACAAGATGAACCGTTTAGTCAAACTCTTACCTGCGTCCAACATCCTGCTTGGACTGTCCGTCACCAGCAAGAAGCGCGTCTTCGAGCAAGCCGGGCTTCTTTTCGAGAACAATGCCGGCCTGTCGCGCGCGCTTGTGACCGACAATCTGTTCGCCCGCGAGCGTCTGGGCTCGACCGGACTGGGTGAAGGCGTGGCCATTCCGCATGGCCGTATCAAGGGCCTCAAACATCCGATGGCAGCATTTGTGCGCCTCGAAGACCCGATTCCCTTCGAAGCGCCCGACAGTCAGCCGGTTTCCCTGCTGTTTTTTTTATTGGTGCCTGAGCAGGCAACGCAGCAACATCTCGAGATTCTTTCCGAAATTGCCCAGTTGCTCTCCGATCGCGCGATGCGCGAGACGTTGAGCCACGCACCGAGTGCCGACGAGATCCACGCCGCACTCGCCAACTGGCAGCCCTGAACCGGCGCATGTGCCGGTATCCGCCGCGAAACTCAGAGAATTCGTAGCTCCCACACCCAACCGAACGAGGCGACGCGGTGGAACTGACCGGCATCAACGCGCAAAGCATTTTCGACGACAACGCCGCCACGCTGCGGTTGTCGTGGCTGACCGGCCATGAGGGATGGGAGCGCGGTTTCACGCCCGAGAGCGTGGCTACCGCCACCTCCAGCGCCGACCTCGTGGGTCACTTGAACCTCATCCACCCGAACCGGATTCAGGTGCTGGGGGAGGCTGAGCTGCGCTACTATCAGCGCCTCACGGACGAAAACCGCAAGCGTCATATGGGCGAAGTGATTGCGCTCGAACCGCCGTTCCTCGTGGTAGCCGACGGTCTCAAAGCCCCGTCCGATCTGGTATTGCGCTGTACCCGCTCCTCCACGCCGCTGTTCACTACGTCGATGTCGACGGCAGCAGTCATCGACAGCCTGCGTTTGTACATTTCGCGTGTGTTCGCCCCGCGATGCACGATGCACGGCGTATTTCTCGACATTTTGGGCATGGGCGTGCTGCTCACCGGCGACTCCGGTCTCGGCAAGAGCGAACTCGGTCTGGAACTGATCAGCCGGGGTCACGGACTGGTCGCAGACGACGCCGTCGATTTCGTGCGCCTCGGGCCGGATTTCGTCGAAGGCCGTTGCCCGCCACTACTGCAAAACCTGCTGGAAGTGCGTGGCCTGGGCCTGCTCGACATCAAGACGATCTTCGGTGAAACGGCAGTGCGCCGGAAGATGAAGCTCAAGCTGATCGTCCAGTTGGTGCGCCGCCCCGACGGCGAATTCCAGCGCCTGCCGCTCGAAGCGCAGACGGTGGATGTGCTGGGCCTGCCCATCAACAAGGTCATCCTGCAAGTGGCAGCCGGGCGAAACCTCGCCGTGCTGGTCGAAGCCGCCGTGCGGAATACGATCCTGCAACTTCGCGGCATCGATACCCTCAAGGACTTCATGGAGCGCCAGCGGCAAGCCATGCAGGACCCGGACGGCATGCAGAGCAAGCTGCTCTGAATCCCCCACGGGGGGCGCCTACCGTCGCCCGAAGCGCCGGGGTTTACCGCAATTTCCGCTTTTTTCTGTCAACGCCGCGCGATTGCGGCGCGTTTTCTTTCATGTTGTAATCGCCACGCGGTCCCTTCCCGTGCGTGTCGACCTTATGGAGAGACAATCATGAAAAAAGCACTCGCTGCATTGCTTCTGGTATCCCCGCTGCTCGCATCGCCCGTATTTGCCCAGACGGCCGCCCCGGCGACTGCTCCCAAGGCAGCCAACGCCCAGCAGAACAAGATGAGCACCTGCAACACGCAAGCAGCCGGTAAGAAGGGTGACGACCGCAAGGCGTTCATGAAGGAATGCCTGTCGAGCAAGCCCGCCGCCGCCAAGCCGACCCAGCAGGAAAAGATGAAGACCTGTAACGCACAGGCGGGCGACAAGAAGGGCGATGATCGCAAAGCGTTCATGAAGTCGTGCCTGTCGAACAAGCCGGCGGCCTGAAGCCTTTTCCCCGCTAACGCATACCCAGCGGCGCCCTACGGGCGCCGCTGTCGCATGTGCAACGCTTTTTTCTCGTGAAACGAGAGAAATCCCCGGGAACGTTCTTGTTTCTGTCGGCTCGACACCCGTAAGACACAATCGCTTACCATCATGGTTGTATTCGGGGAATGTCATGAAGATCGTACTGATTACCGGCGTTTCGGGTTCCGGCAAATCGCTGGCCCTGAACGTCCTTGAGGACGCAGGTTACTACTGCGTCGACAATTTGCCGTCGCGCTTCCTGCCTGAACTCGCCGAATATCTCGAAACGCAGAACTACACACGTCTCGCGGTCGCCATCGACGCACGCAGCGGCGGCTCGCTCGCCGATCTGCCACCGATCATCGGCGGACTGCGCCGCTTCGGCCACGACGTGCGGGTACTGTTCCTCAACGCCACCACGCAAACGCTCGTGCAGCGTTTTTCCGAGACGCGCCGCCGTCATCCGCTCTCTGTCCTGGGCGACGATACGGTGTCGGCCACTGGCTCGCTCGTCGAAGCGATCGAGAAAGAGCGCGAAATGCTCAATAGCGTGACCGAACTCGGTCACCAGATCGACACCAGCAATTTGCGCGCGAGTGCATTGCGCCGCTGGATCCGCGAATTCGTCCAGCACGATCACGCCGGACTCACGCTGATGTTCGAGTCTTTCGGATTCAAGCACGGTGTGCCGCTGGACGCCGATCTCGTGTTCGATGTCCGCTCTCTGCCCAATCCGTATTACGACGCGCAGCTTCGTCCGCTAACCGGCCGCGATCAGCCGGTGATCGACTTCCTCTCGTCCATCCCAGAAGTCGACGAGATGACCAACGATATCGGCGCGTATCTGCAGAAGTGGCTGCCGAGCTACATGCGCGACAACCGTAGCTACCTGACGGTGGCGATCGGCTGCACGGGCGGCCAGCACCGCTCTGTCTTCATCGCCGAAAGGCTGGGCGAGCGCTTTCGCGCGGAAGCCAGCGTGCTCGTGCGGCATCGCGAACTCGCCCCCCTCGACCCTGCAACCTGACTCAGGCCGGCAGGCAGAGTTGGCCGTCGCCCGGCGAAACAACGCGCAGCGCGTCGGCAATCTTGCGGATCGGCGACGGCAATCCGGCCGCGTCGATGCCCGCCGAGTCGAGCCATGCATGGTGTGAATCGCTCGATCGGGCAGCAAACGCCCGCTGCGCAGAAGCCCCGGACAGCGCCACCAGCCACGGACGCAAATGCAGCCGGAAATGCGTGAAGACGTGTGTGAGCCCCTGCAGCGGCACAAGTGACTGCACGGTGCCTTGCGTTGCACCAAGGGCGGCGGCATGCGCTGTCAGACGCTCACGCAGCGACGCGTCGTCCACCTCGCGCTCTCCGGTGGGCGGCGTCAGTTCCGGCAAGCTCCATAGCCCGCCCCAGATGCCACTGTCGGGGCGCCGCTCGAACAACATATGCTCGCCCGAGCAGATCACCAGCACGTCGACGTAACGCTCCGGCTGAACCTTCTTCGGCTTGGACGTCGGCAATATCCGCTCGCGTCCCGTCGCATGCGCGACGCAATCGCTGTCGAACGGGCACTCGCCGCAACGCGGCTTGCCGCGCGCGCATAGCGTCGCGCCGAGATCCATCATCCCCTGCGTGTAGGCGGGCAAATCGCTTCCGGGCAGCAACGATTCGGCCAACGCCCACATTTCCCGCTCGATTTTCGGCGTGCCCGGAAACCCTTCGATACCGAACACGCGCGCAAGCACCCGCTTGACGTTGCCGTCGAGAATCGCGGCGTGCGCATCGTAGGCAAACGCGGCAATCGCGGCGGCCGTCGAGCGGCCAATACCCGGCAGCGTGGCGAGCGTCTCGGGGTCCGCCGGGAAACGTCCGCCATGCTCCGCGAGCACGACCTGCGCGCAACGATGCAGATTGCGCGCCCGCGAGTAGTAGCCGAGGCCGCTCCAGAGTGCCATCACATCGTCCTGCGGCGCGTTCGCCAACGCGGCGACATCGGGGAAGCGTTCGAGAAATCGCGCGTAATAGGGGATCACCGTGGCGACCTGTGTCTGCTGCAACATGATCTCGGACAGCCAGATGCGATAGGCGTCGCGCGTGTTCTGCCACGGCAGATCGTGGCGGCCATGCTCGGCCTGCCAAGCGATCAGACGCTCGGCAAAAGTGCCCGCAAGCGGGTTGGCAGGAAGGTCGTTGGACAATTCGTTCATAGCGTTTTTTAGGGTGTCTTGTACGGCGATCGGTGGCAGTCGGGCCGGACTTTCCGGTCATCCCTCTTGCCGCCGCAGCAGCGTCATTTCTGACAATGCGGGCAGAAGAACGTGGAGCGCTGGCCCTGCACGATCTGCCGGATTGGCGTGCCACACACGCGACATGGCTGTCCGGCACGGTCGTAGACGAAATACTCCTGCTGGAAATAGCCGCTCTTGCCGTCGCTACCCACGAAGTCGCGCAACGTGCTGCCACCTTTCTCAATGGCTGCGGCGAGCACATCCTTGATTGCTTTTGCGAGCTTTTCCGCGCGCGGCCGGGAGAGTTTGCCTGCCTGCATGCGCGGGTGGATGCCAGCACGAAAAAGACTCTCCGACGCATAGATGTTACCCACGCCCACGACGATGCTGCCTGCGAGCAATGCCTGCTTGATGGCGACCGTGCGCCCGCGTGTGCCTGCATACAGGCGCTGTCCGTCGAAGTCGTCTGTCAGCGGTTCCACCCCGAGACTGGCGAGCAGCGGATGCATGAGCACGTCGCCTGCCGAGCGCGGGTGGAACAGCACCGCGCCGAAGCGGCGCGGATCGCGATAGCGCAGCGCGCACCGCTCGAACACGAGGTCGATGTGGTCATGCACGCCAGCGGCGGGCAGCGCGTGCGGCTCGGACATGACGCGCAACGTGCCGGTCATGCCCAGATGCACGAGCAACCAGCCGGGGGCATATTCGAGCAGCAGGTATTTGCCGCGACGGGTCACGCCGACGAGCGTTTCGCCACGCAGGAGCGTGTCGAGGCCGTCGGGCACCGGCCAGCGCAGCGAGGCGTTGCGCACGTCGATACGCGCGACACGCGTGCCCGCCACGTGCGGCGCAATACCGCGGCGGGTGACTTCGACTTCCGGGAGTTCAGGCATGCCTGCGAACGTTTGCTGAGGATTTAGACTCTATTGTATCGGGCGCGCTACAATCGCTCGAAACTTGCCGTGGATCCCTATGCCGAACACCCGATTCCAGTCCATTCCCGCCGCCGAGAACACGGTGGTCACCGTGGCACCCGTGGTCTTGCGCCTGCGCGGCGCCCTGGCACGCGGGGCGTGGGCCGGCGCAACGGCGCTCGGCGTCACCTGCGCCAGCGCGATCATGGCATTCCTGCCATCTTCGAGCGCGTTCGCACAAACCAGGCCCGCCACGCAAACCGCACAGAAAGCGCCGGCGCCTCCCGCCAGCGCCCCGGCGGCTGCGCCGTCCAAGGCAAGCGCTCCGCGCGCGGCCGGCGAGGCGGACACCGATAGCGACGACTTCAAGTCGAATGCGAACGCCCCCCGCGAAAATCTCCCGAACGTCGCGCTCTCCAGCGAGATCGTCTTCGAAGTGATGGCCGCCGAACTGAGCCTGCAACAGGGCAACCTGGCCCCGGCGTTCAACACGTACATCGCACTGGCGAATCGGACGAAGGACCCGCGCATGGCGCGCCGCGCCGTCGAGATCGCGCTGGGTGCGCGCCAGCTCGGCGACGCGCTGGTCGCCGCGCGGCTGTGGCATCAACTCGATCCCGCCTGGCGTCCGGCCTCGCAATTGCTCGCAAGCCTTCAAGTCGGCACCGGCCATTTGGCGGAAGCCGAACCGCTGCTCGTCGACGAACTGAACAAGGTGCCGGAGGCGCGTCGCGGTCAGGCCATTCTCGAACTGCAGCAGATGATTGCGCGCAGTCCGGAACGCGCCACAGGCATCGACTCGCTCAAGCGCATGCTGGCCAACGACATGCAACGCCCCGAGGCACAACTGGCCATCGCCCGCTCGCAACTCGATGCCGGCGACACAGTCGGTGCGCGCACGTCGCTCGAAACGGCGCTCAAGCTCAAACCCGACTATGAAGCCGCCGCCCTGCTTTACGGCCAGATGGGCCCGGAAGAGCGCACCAGCGCCATCGCCGGATTGAAGACTTTCCTCGATCGCAATCCGAACGCCAAGGAAGCCCGCTTCGCCTACGCCAAGCTGCTGCTCGCGGACAATCAGCTCGACGCCGCACAAAAGCAGTTCGAGACGCTGGAGAAGCGTTTTCCGCATGAACTCTCGACGCTGATGGCGCTCGCATTGCTCAACCTGCACGCCAAGCATCCGGAGCAAGCCGAACAGTATTTGCAGAAATACGCGGCAGAGGCGGAGCAACAGAATACCGACGGCGCGCAAGCGTACGTTTATCTCGCGCAGATCGCGCAGGATCGCAAGGATTACCCGGCCGCCGACAAGTGGCTCTCGAAGATTCGCGAAGACAGCAACGCGTATCTGCCCGCACAGATCGGGCGCGCGCAATTGCTCGCCGATCAGGGCAAGGTCGAGGAAGGCCGCGCGCTGCTGCATGGCATCAAGTCGAGCGACCCGCGCGAGCAACTCGCGCTCAAGCGAGCCGAGTCGGATCTACTCGTCAAGGCAAAGCGCTACGACGACGCCGAAAAACTGCTTGCCGCCGAGGTCAAGAACAATCCCGACGATCCGGATCTGCTCTATCAGTACGGTATGGTGGCCGAACTGAACAAGCACTACGACGTGATGGAAAAAGCGATGCGTCGCGTGATGACGTCGCAGCCCGAGAACGCGCAGGCCTACAACGCACTCGGCTATTCGCTGACCGAGCGCAACACGCGTTTGCCTGAAGCGCTCAAGCTGCTGCAGAAGGCGGCGTCGCTCGCACCGGAAGATCCGTACATCATGGACAGCCTCGGCTGGGTGAAATACCGCCTCGGCGACAAGCAACAGGCGCTCGATCTGCTGCGCCGCGCCTACGGCATTCAGGCGCAGGCGGAAATCGGCGCGCATCTGGGTGAAGTGCTGTGGGAGTCGGGCCAGCAGGACGAGGCGCGCAAGACCTGGCGCGAAGCCTTGAAGCTCGACGGCGACGACGACACCCTGCGCTCGACCATGAAACGTTACAACGTCGCACCGTAATGCAGAAGATGTCGACGTTTTCGTTTCGTGCAGCATCGCTCTCGTTCGTTGTGTCTCGCTCGCTTCGCACCATGACGCTGGCGCTGGCTTGCGCGAGCGCCGTGTTGGCGACGGGGTGCGCGAGTCTTGCGCCACCCACGCCTGTCACGCCACCGGACGGCGCCAGCGTCGAGCACTATCGCGGTCGCTTTGCGGTGCGTTACGAGCAAAACGGCGAGGCGCGCAATACCTACGGCAATTTCGACTGGCAGCAAAGCGGCGAGAACGCGACCGTCCAACTGCTCGACCCGCTTGGGCAGACGCAGGCGATCGTGCGCGAGAGTCCGCGAACGGCATCGCTCGAATTGCCCGGCAAGGCCCCGTTGACCGGTCCACGTCTCGAAGACGTCATGCACGATGCATTGGGCTTTGCACTGCCGGTAGGCGGCCTGCGCTATTGGCTGCGCATGCAGGGTGCGCCGGGCTCGCACGCGAGCATCGAGCGCGATCCGCAGACACAACGTCCGACCCATTTGAAGCAGGACGGCTGGACGATCGATTACCAGGCCTATTTCGACGGCTCGCCGCTGCGGGTCAAACGCATCGACCTCTCGCGCGACCTCGACGGCTCGCCGCTCGCCGTTCGGCTGGTGATCGACGAGTAAGTCTCGGGCGGTATTGCCTTATTCTCCGCTTCGCTTTCGCCATGGTGACGTCGATACCCGTACGGGCATCGTCACCGCGACGGTGCTATCCTTGGCCCCGCCCCATCAGACGTATGTCGACATCGTGAGCGCTCATGCGAGTGCGGCGTCTTTGTCGATTGGACTGCATCGGGACCATCTTCCCCTTTTCCGGATACCCGCGTCGCGGCATTGCGATGCGGGTGTCCGATAGCCATCGTTTCGCATCGCCATGTACGAAATCCTGCGTGACTGCCCGGCTCCGGCCAAGCTGAACCTGTTCCTGCACATCGTGGGACGCCGGCCCAATGGCTATCACGAGTTGCAAACCGTCTTCCAACTGATCGACTGGGCCGATACGCTGCATTTCGAGCGCCGGAGCGATGCCCGGATCGTGCACACGAACCCGCTGCCGGGCGTGCCGCCGGAGACCGATCTGACCGTGCGGGCGGCCCGTTTGCTTCAGGAACATTGCGGTGTGCACTTCGGCGTGGACATCGCCATCGAGAAGCGGCTGCCGGCCGGCGGCGGTATCGGCGGCGGCAGCTCCGATGCCGCGACGACATTGCTCGCACTCAATCGCATGTGGCAACTCGATCTGCCACGCGCAGAACTCCAGACGCTCGCATTGAAGCTCGGCGCCGATGTGCCGTTTTTCGTTTTCGGCCGCAATGCCTTTGCCGAGGGACTGGGCGAGGAGTTGTACGCGGTGGATTTGCCGCAGCGACACTTCCTCGTTGTGAACCCGCGCGTACACGTCGCGACAGACAAAATATTTCGTGATCCCCTGTTGACAAGGGATACGAAGATCGTCACAATGGCGTTCTTTCTTGAGCACGCCAGCAAAAATTTGCTCGAAACGGATGAAATTTTCCGTAACGACATGCAGGCGGCAGTGACTCGAGAATACGCGGAAGTCGCTGCTGTGATTGACTGGTTCAGAACCTTCACCATGGCACGCATGACAGGATCTGGCGCCAGCGTGTTTGCCGTATTCGACACGAAGGCAGAAGCAGAAGCCGCATGCAAGCGATTGCCGGAACGCTGGCTCGGTCAAGTGACCACCAGCCTGGCCGAACATCCGATGTTCGGATTCGCGTGAAATGGTTTTACTTTGTTGCGTTTCCTACGACGCAGCAAGGGCATCGGTTAGTGTAGGGGAGTCGCCAAGTTGGTTAAGGCACCGGATTTTGATTCCGGCATACGAGGGTTCGAGTCCTTCCTCCCCTGCCAATTTCTCTGTCGCGCAGTGTCAGCATTCAAACGTTCCGCAGGTAGCCAGATGAGTAGTGATAACCTAATGGTATTCACCGGGAACGCCAATCCCGCCCTGGCCCAAGCGGTCGTCGACACTCTCGGTATTCCGCTCGGCAAGGCAATGGCGAGCCGGTTCTCCGACGGTGAAATTCAGGTCGAAATCCAGGAAAACGTGCGTGGCAAGGATGTCTTTGTCCTCCAGTCGACGTGCGCTCCGACCAACGACAATCTGATGGAACTGATGATCATGGTCGACGCGCTCAAGCGCGCTTCTGCCGGCCGGATCACCGCTGCCATCCCGTATTTCGGCTATGCCCGTCAGGATCGTCGTCCCCGTTCGGCGCGTGTGGCGATCTCGGCAAAGGTCGTAGCCAACATGCTGCAAATCGCAGGCGTCGAGCGCATCATCACGATGGACCTGCATGCCGACCAGATTCAGGGTTTCTTCGATATCCCGGTCGACAACATTTATGCTTCGCCGCTACTACTTGCAGACGTGCGCGGGCAGGACCACGAAAACCTGCTGGTGGTGTCGCCAGACGTTGGCGGTGTGGTGCGTGCTCGTGCGCTCGCAAAGCAACTGCACTGCGATCTGGCCATCATCGACAAGCGCCGTCCGAAGGCCAACGTGGCCGAAGTGATGAACGTCATCGGGGAAGTCGAAGGCCGTACGTGCGTCATCATGGATGACATGGTCGACACCGCCGGCACGCTCTGCAAGGCAGCGCAAGTGCTAAAGGCGCGTGGCGCACAGAAGGTTTATGCGTACTGCACGCACCCGGTGCTTTCCGGTGGTGCCGCGGCGCGTATCAACGCCTCGGAGCTGGACGAAGTGGTCGTGACGGATACGATTCCGCTGCGCGACGACTCGAAGGGCGGCAAGATTCGCCAGTTGAGCTGCGCCAATCTGCTCGCCGAAACGTTCTCGCGTATTCGTCGCGGCGACTCGGTGATGTCGCTGTTCGCGGAATAAGCGTCCGGTAGAATTTTGCGGCGGCGCCTGTGTGGCGCCGTTGTTATGTCGGCGGGGAGCATCTCCCCGCCTTTGTCGTTCCTGAAGCCTGCGTTTTTTGGCATGATCTTCGGGAAGAAATCGCTGCCTGGTCGCGGGCAGTACAAGGAGTTGTTATGAAAGTCGTCGCTTTTGAGCGTAATCTGCAAGGTACGGGTGCGAGCCGCCGCCTGCGCAATGCCGGTAAGACCGCGGGCATCGTGTACGGTGGTAATGTCGATCCGAAGCTGATCGAACTCGATCACAACGCCCTGTGGCACGCCCTCCGCAAGGAAGCTTTCCACTCGTCGATTCTCGAGCTGGAAATCGCTGGCAAGACCGAACAAGTGCTGCTGCGCGATGTGCAGTACCACCCGTTCAAGCAACTGGTTCTGCACGTGGATTTCCAACGTGTCGACCCGAACAAGTCGATCCACATGAAGGTGCCCCTGCACTTCCTGGGTGCTGAGAACGCCCCGGCCGTGAAGCTGGCTTCGAACGTGATCAGCCACACCATGAACGAACTGGACATCAACTGCCTGCCGGGCAAGCTGCCGGAATTCCTGGAAGTTGACCTGTCGAAGCTGGAAGCCGGTCAATCGGTGCATGCCAAGGACGTCAAGCTGCCCGCCGGTGTGACGCTGACGCTGCACGTCGAGCAAGAAAACCCGGCAGTGGCGCAAGCCGTTCAACCGGCTGGTGTTGCTGCTGACGAAGCGGCTGCCCCGGCTGCCGAAGGCGAAACGCCGGCTGCCTAAGCCTAGTGCGTTAGCTTTCAGCGGCGACGCTGGACGCAAGACCCGCCGCGACATCATGTCCGGCGGGTTTTTTATTGGCGGTGCGTAGACCTGACGGCGAGCGCGCCAAGATCCTGATACCGAAATGATCAAGCTGATCGTAGGGCTCGGCAATCCGGGCGCCGAATATACAGCGACGCGTCACAATGCCGGCTTCTGGTTCGTCGACGCGCTGGCGCAGCAATGCGGCGCATCGCTCACGAACCAGAAGAACTTCCACGGTTTCGCTGCGCGTGCGCGCATCGCCGGTCAGGAAGTGTGGCTGCTCGAGCCGCAGACTTTCATGAACCGTTCGGGGCAGTCGGTCGTCGCGCTCGCGCGCTTCTATAAGATCCTGCCGGACGAGATTCTTGCCGTGCACGACGAACTGGATCTGCTGCCCGGCAGCGTGAAGCTCAAGCGGGGTGGCGGCAGCGGCGGTCACAACGGCCTGAAAGACATTGCCGCACACCTGACGACGCCCGAATTCTGGCGCCTGCGCCTGGGCATCGGCCACCCCCGCACACTGCAACCGGCGGGCAGCCAGCAGCAGGTGGTGGACTTCGTGCTCAAGCCGCCACGCAAGGAAGAGCAAGCGCAGATCGACGACGCGATGTCGCGCTCGCTCGACGTCGTCGATCTGGTCGTCAAAGGCGACATGGAAAAGGCGATGATGCGTCTGCACGCCACGCCGGGGAAGTAAGACGAAGCAGAAAAATGAGCGGCTATTCGCCGCTCAGGCAGTCTTGTTTGCTTGCAGGCGGGTGTACTTCTCGAGCAGTTGCTCGGGCGTCTCGACGTGTTCGGGGTTGATGGGAATGCACTCCACCGGACACACTTGCACACACTGCGGTTCATCGAAGTGACCGACACACTCGGTGCACTTGTTCGGATCGATCTCGTAGATCTCGACCCCCATCGAAATTGCGTCGTTCGGGCACTCCGGCTCGCACACGTCGCAATTGATGCACTCATCGGTAATCATCAAGGCCATACGGCACCTCCAGTCGTATCGCAATACCGGTCAGCCGTCAGGCACCGACCGGCGCGCACGATACTCATTCCTTCGCCGACAGGTCGCCGACTTTCGTCACCAGCCATTTTTCGACGGAAGGAAACACGAACTTGCTGACGTCGCCGCCCAATTGTGCGATCTCGCGCACGATCGTGCCCGAGATGAACTGGTATTGGTCGGACGGCGTCATGAACATCGTTTCCACATCGGGCAACAGATAGCGGTTCATGCCTGCCATCTGAAACTCGTACTCGAAGTCGGACACGGCACGCAAACCGCGTACGATTACTCGGGCTTGATGCTTGCGCACGAAGTCCTTGAGCAGCCCGGAAAACCCTTCCACGCTGACGTTCGGATAGTGACCCAGAACCTCACGCGCAATGTCGATGCGCTCGTCGAGCGAGAAGAACGGCTTCTTGTTTCGGCTATCCGCCACACCGACAACGAGCTTGTCGAAGATGCCCGCCGCACGGCGAACCAGATCTTCGTGTCCTCGGGTAAGCGGGTCGAACGTCCCCGGATAAATCGCCACTACCATGCCAACGTCTCCTCGCGGCTGGGGACCAGTGCTACGTACTTGTTCATTGTGGTCTCTAGGTTTTCGGAATCGATTCAAGCAGATGATAATGCACCGCTCCAGCTTTCGCCCGGCGCAGGCACACGAGGCCGAGTGCGGCAAGCGCGTCGTCCTCCAGCGGGCGGTCGGATTCGGCGTAGATCACACCGTTCGGGGCCAGCAGGCGACCTGCGGGCGCCAGCAGGCCGCTCAGCCAACCGCTCGCAAACGGGGGGTCGAGAAACACCACGTCGAAAGCCCCAGGTGCGAGTGTGGTTATCAGACGCCTCGCGTCGGCCTGCACGATCTCGATCTGGCTCGCGCCGAGCTTCGCCTGATTGGCGCGAAGCTGCCGTACGGCCGGTGCGGCGTGTTCGATCATCAGCACCCGTGCGGCGCCCCGCGACGCCGCCTCGAACCCCAGCGCGCCGCTTCCGGCGAACGCGTCGAGACACTGCATGCCACTCAGATCCTGGCCGAGCCAGTTGAACAGCGTTTCGCGCACGCGATCTGGGGTGGGGCGCAAACCGTCGCCCGAGGGTACCGGCAACGGCGTACGCTTCCACTGGCCGCCGATGATGCGCACCTGCTGTGGCGCGCCGCGTGCCACGTTACCTGCACCGGACTTCATACCGTCCTCCGCGACACAGCCCTGCCGATTGCACCGCCACCGGGGCGAAAATGAGTTCGCGCGCATCGCTGCGCACACCAGAAATCCAAAATCATGACATTTCACGCTACATTGTTGAGGCGAAACATACCACATCGCCCGCAATGGCCGCCTCATAGGGGCACGCAATCTGTCAGGCGATGCGTCAGCCCCGGCGGGCCGGTGTCAGACAATGCGCAGATGCCGCACGAGGAACTCGCCCAGCCACTCAACAGGAAACCGCCCGACTTGCCATGACCGATGCCGCCATCGAGGTAACCGAACTATGCAAGGCCTACGACGGCCGCCCCGTCGTCGATCACCTGTCGCTGCGCGTGGCGCCGGGCGAATGCTTCGGTCTGCTCGGACCTAACGGGGCCGGCAAGACCACCACCTTGCGTATGCTGCTGGGACTGGTCACCCCCGACGCCGGTGAAATCCGCCTCGGCGGCATGCCCATCCCGCGACTGGCGCCGCAGGCGCGGCGCCACGTCGGTGTCGTGCCGCAATTCGACAATCTGGACCCCGACTTCACCGTGCGCGAGAACCTCGCGGTGTTCGGCCGCTATTTTGGGCTCTCTTCGGCTGACCTTCGCGAGCGCGTGCCCGCCCTGCTCGCGTTTGCGCGTCTCGAATCGAAAGCGAATGCCCGCGTCAGCCAGCTCTCGGGCGGCATGAAACGACGTCTCACCCTTGCCCGTGCCCTCGTCAACAATCCGGATCTGCTGATACTCGACGAGCCGACCACCGGTCTCGACCCGCAAGCCCGGCACTTGATCTGGGAGCGGCTCAAATCGCTGATGAACGAGGGCAAGACGATTCTGCTCACGACCCACTTCATGGAAGAAGCCGAGCGCTTGTGTCATCGCCTCTGCGTGATCGATAACGGCCGCAAGATCGCCGAGGGCACGCCGCCCGACCTCGTCGCCCGGGAGATCGGCTGCGACGTCGTAGAGGTGTTCGGCGACGTGCCTCAGGCGTTGCTCGCCCGGCTCGCTCCGCTCACCGAACGCCTCGAAACCAGCGGCGAGACCCACTTCTGCTATGTGCGCGACGCCGTCCCGGTCGTGAACGCGCTGCAAGATCAGCCCGGTGTGCGCTATCTGCATCGGCGCGCCAATCTGGAGGACGTCTTCCTCAAACTCACGGGACGGGAGATGCGCGATGACTGAACACGATCGACACGGCCCCGGTAGTTCAGCCCACGCGGAAGGCGCCGCTGCCGCCACGGCGAGTGCACCTCGCGCCGCCTCTCCGAAGGGACATCCTCCCGACGCGCCCCGCTATCTCCCGGGGATCACGCCGTGGACGGGCGTCTGGCGGCGCAACTTCCTCGTATGGCGCAAGCTCGCCATTGCGTCGATGTTCGGCAATCTGGCCGACCCGATGATCTACCTCTTCGGGCTGGGATTCGGCCTCGGGATGATGGTCGGCGAAGTCGACGGCACCTCGTACATCGCGTTTCTCGCCGCAGGTACGGTGGGGTCGAGCGTGATGTTTTCCGCGAGCTTCGAATCGATGTATTCGGGCTTCTCACGCATGCACGTTCAGCGCACATGGGAAGCGTTGATGCACACGCCGCTCACATTGGGCGATGTGGTGCTTGGTGAAGTCGTATGGGCTGCCAGCAAGGCGGTGCTCTCGGGCCTCGCCATTCTGGTGGTGGCCTGCGTACTCGGCTATGCGCGCATCGACAGCCTGCCCATGGTGTTGCCAGCGGTTCTGCTCGCGGGTCTGGCGTTCGCGAGTCTGGCGATGGTGATGACGGCGCTCGCACCGAGCTACGACTTCTTCATGTTCTACCAGACGCTCGTGATGACCCCGATGTTGCTGCTCTCCGGCGTGTTCTTCCCGCTGTCGCAACTCCCGGCAGCGGCACGTCACGTGACGGAGTGGTTGCCGCTCGCCCATGCCGTCGCGCTGATCCGTCCGGCCATGCTCGGACGCGCCATCGATCTGCCGTGGTCGCACGCCGGTGCGCTTGCCCTATACGCCATCGTCGGATTCGCGGTCGCACTGGTGTTACTGCGCCGGCGGATTCTCCGGTAACACTCGCAGCGTGTGCGCCACGCGCTTTGTCACCCACGAAAAACGGCACCGGGAATCTCCGGTGCCGTTTTTTTCGTTCATCGCGCCAATCACGCGACGTGTGCCGCGATACCGCGATTACTTCGCCTTCGCTGCTGCAATGGGCTTGCCGCCCGGCGCAGCAGCGCCAGCGCTGGCCGCACCGAAGACGTCGTTCGGGCCAACGACCACGGTGACAAGCCGCTCCGGCTGCACGTGACGCACGAAGGCATCCCGTACCTGCGCTGCGGTGACGGCCTGAACCTTGTCGGTCCATGTGTCCAGGTAATCTAGCGGCAGGTTATAGAAGCCGATGGCGGCAATGTTCGCCAACAGTTTGCGGTTACTGTCGAGGCGTAGCGGGAAGCCATTGATCAGGTTGTCCTTTGCGGCCTGCATCTCCGCATCGGTCGGCCCGTCCAGCACAAATCTGGCGAGCGTTTCACGCACAACCTTGAGCGCTTCGGGCGCTTGCTCGCGTCGCGTCTGCAAGCTGATCTCGAAGGGCCCCTCCTGCAACTGCGGAACGAAGCCGCTCGACACGCCGTACGTCAGACCGCGTTTCTCGCGCACTTCTGCCGTGAGACGCGAGACAAACCCGCCGCCGCCCAGCACGTAGTTCCCCACGAGCAACGGGAAGTAGTCGGGATCGCTTCGGGCCACCGATGCCTGTCCGGTCACGATGTGCGCCTGCTCGGCCGGATGCGGCAGATCGATCTGCACCGCGCTGCGCAGCGCCGCCACCGGCGGCATGGTCGGCGGTGTCACCCCTGCCGGCATTGCATCGATCAGCGTGGCGACGAGCTTCTCCGCCTGCGGACGATCAATGTCGCCGACGATCGTGACGACCGCCCGCTTCGGGCTGTACATATCCCGGTAGAAGCGCACCACATCTTCGCGCTTCACGGCCTTGACGCTGGCCACCGTCGGACTCACGCCATAAGGATGGCTCCCGTAGATCGCGCTGCGAAACGCCTTCTCGGCAATCGCTTCGGGCTTCGTGTCGGCTTCGGCAATCGCCGCAGCCAGACGCGCAGCTTCACGCTTGAGCACTAGATCGGGGAAGGTCGGATGTTGCAGGAACTGCGCCATCGTGCTCACGGCGGCATCGCGCTCGGTCGCCGAGGACAGCGTGCGCATGGTGACGGTCGCGGCGTCGCGGCCGGCGCTCGTCGACTCCATCGCGCCCACATCGGCAAAGCGGTCGGCAATCTGCGCTTCGCTCAACGCCGGGCGCCCCCCCGCAGCAGACGCCCCGGAATCGAGCAGACCTGCCGTGAACAACGCCAGTCCGGACTTGCCCGGCGGATCGTAGCGGCTGCCCGCATCGAAATCGATATTCACGTCGATCATCGGGATCGAACGACTTTCCACGAGCAGGACCTTGGCGCCCGACGGCGAGACCCAGCGTTGAATCGGCAGCGCCGCCTGGGCGCCAATGGGCATCACCGCCACCAACACGCCTGCGGCAACCGAAGCCAGAAGGCCCGTACGCGCAGGCACCGAGAACGCACGCAACAGTGCGGAAATTTTCATCATCGTGTGGCCTCTCTCAGCGCATGTTCTTCAGGTCTTCCGCCCCTTGGGCGCGGCGCTTGCGTGTCGCTTCGTCGATCGGCTGCGGCACGAGCGTCGCCACCGTCAGCGACGCGTCGCCGAAATACTTGCCGGCCACCGCCTGCACCTGCGCAGGCGTCACCGCCTTCACCTTCTCGAGCATGCGATCGATCTTCCGCCACGAGATTCCCGACATTTCGTTCAGACCGATTTCCATCGCCTGACCGAAGACAGAATCCCGCTTGTAGATCTGCGAAGCCACCACTTGCGCCTTCACGCGCCCCAGCTCCGCCTCTGTCACGCCGCGTGCCGCGATGTCGGCCACCTGTGCACGCAACGCCTTCTCGATCTGCTCGGGCGTCTTGCCCTGTGCTGGCGTGCCATCCAGGATAAAGAACTGCGGACCACGACCCACGCCGTCATAACCGGCGCCGACATCGTTAGCGATACGTTGCTCGCGCACGAGACGGCTCGTCAGACGCGCATTGGCATAGCCGTCGAGCACGGCGGCGAGTACTTGCAGCGCATAGACATCGTCATCCTTCTCGATGTCGGTCAGACGCGGCGCACGCCACGCGAGCATCACGTGCGGATTCTCGGCAGGCGCTTTTACGAATATCCGGCGTACGCCAAGTTGTGCCGGTTCGTTCTGCGCACGGCGCTCCGGCAACGCACGCTGCTTGAGCGGACCGTAGTACTTCTCGGCGAGTTGCTTGACCTGCGCCGGGTCCACGTCGCCGCTCACCACCACCACGGCATTGTTCGGTGTGTACCAACGCTCGTACCAGTCGCGCGCGTCCTGCACGGTCATGTGCTGCAAGTCGTCCATCCAGCCGACGATCGGGCGACGATAAGGGTTGGCGACGAGCGCCGTGGCCATCAGTTGCTCGTAGAGCAATGCGCGCGGCTGGTCGTCCGTACGAAGACGGCGCTCCTCCATGACCACTTGGATCTCTTTGGCGAACTCGTCGGCCGTGAGCGCGAGGTTGGCCATGCGATCGGCCTCAAGACGCATCATCTCCGGCAAGCGGGACTTCTCCGTCTGCTCGAAGTACCCTGTGTAGTCCTTGCTGGTGAACGCATTCTCGCGGCCGCCGAGGGCGGCGACCTGACGCGAAAACTGGCCCGGCCCGACCGTCTTGGTGCCCTTGAACATCATGTGTTCGAGCGCATGGGCCACCCCCGTCGTGCCATTGAACTCGTCGAGCGAGCCCGCGCGGTACCAGACCACATGGGCAACCGTCGGTGCCCGATGATCTTCGCGCACGATCAGCCGCAGGCCGTTCGATAGCGTGAATTCCGAAGTGTTATCCGTCGTTTTGCTGCCCGCGGTGTCCGCAGCATGGCTCAGGCTCATCACACCGGCCAAGGTCAGTCCGACCAAGGCATGTCGCCAGCGCATGGTTCCCGTCATGGATCCCCTTTCGCCCGTCATGGACGTCGATACGCGTCTGATAAAATACGTCGCATTTCCCGCGTCGGAAATCACGACCCGCCCATTGTAGGGCGTTTTGTGCGACGCGAATGGCAAGACAAATCACAGACGCACGCCGACCGCGCGCGCCCACGTCGAGTTCTTCACCCCATGTTCAGCTTCTTCAAGCGCTTCAAGTCAGGCGGCAACAAGACCGTCGAGACGAGCCCCGCATCGGCCGAATCGCCAGAATCCGTCGAATCGGCAACATTGCCGGAAACGCCCGAATCGCCGGGCACTGCGGTTGAACGCAGTGCCGCGAAGGCCGAGGTTACGCAGGCTCAGCCCGCCACGCCTGCGCCGCTTACCCCGCCGCAGCCTGTCGTACCGGTCGCTGCGCCCTCTGCCCCCCCTGCCCCGGCAGCCGCCACACCACAGGCACCTGCCGCGCCGGTGGACACGCCGCGTGCGTCCGTCAGCGCTATCGAGAATACGGCGCATTCCGAGTCGTCACCGGCGAATGTCCCAGCGCTCGGCACGCCAACGCAGCCCACCCTCACGCCTGCCCCGCAAATTACGGCCGAACCCGTCGCGCCGGCCCCGGCACCGGTCGTCGTGAAGGATTCGCGTGGCGAAGCCATTGGCGAGATCGTGGCCGCCCCGGCGCCGGCGCCGGCCGCCAAACGCTCCTGGCTCACGCGCCTGAAGGCCGGCCTGTCGAAGACGAGCGCCGGCCTCACCGGCATCTTCGTCGGCGTGAAGGTTGACGAAAACCTGTTCGAAGAACTCGAAGGCGCTTTGCTGATGAGCGATGCGGGTGTCGAAGCCACCACGTTCCTGATCGAAGCGCTGCGCAAGAAGGTCAAGACCGAACGGCTGACCGAAGGCGAGCAGGTCAAGCGCGCCCTGCACGATCTGCTGGTCGATCTGTTGCAACCGCTGGAGCAAAGCCTCGTACTCGGCCGCGAAGCGCCGATGGTCGTGATGATCGCGGGCGTAAACGGCGCAGGCAAGACGACGAGCATCGGCAAGCTCGCCAAACACTTCCAGCACTATGACCAGTCGGTGCTGCTCGCCGCCGGCGACACCTTCCGTGCAGCAGCACGCGAGCAACTGACGATCTGGGGCGAGCGCAACAACGTCGCCGTCGTCTCGCAGGAGAGCGGAGACCCCGCCGCCGTCGTGTTCGACGCCGTGAATGCCGCCCGCGCCCGCAAGATCGACATCGTGATGGCCGACACGGCCGGCCGCCTGCCGACGCAGTTGCATCTGATGGAAGAACTCAAGAAGATCAAGCGCGTGCTGGCCAAGGCCGCCGACGGCGCGCCGCACGAAGTGCTGCTCGTGATCGACGCCAATACCGGTCAAAACGCGCTCGCACAGGTCAAGGCATTCGACGACGCGCTGCAACTCACCGGTCTCATCGTCACCAAGCTCGACGGCACGGCCAAGGGCGGCATTCTCGCCGCGATTGCGCGCCAACGTCCGGTGCCGGTGTACTTCATCGGCGTAGGCGAAAAGGTCGAAGACCTGCAACCGTTCTCGGCGCGCGAATTCGCCGATGCCCTGCTGGGATAAACGCTTCCCGCGACACGCGTCACAAGACAAACGGCCCGCCATTTCACATGAGCGGGCCGTTTGCATTTTCGGACGACACGGGACGGCCATACATCGCCGCCACCGAACGATACGTTACAACTGCTGGGCGACGAGTCCTGCGCACAACCCCCACATCATCATGCCGACGATGCCGTCGAGGATCTGCCATGCCCGTGCGCGAGAGAATAGTGGTGCGAGCAAACGCGCACCGTAGCCAAGGACGGTGAACCACAGCACGGAGGCCGTCATCGCGCCTGCGGCGAACCAGACATTGCCGGGCGACGGCTCACGCGCCCCGATGCCGCCGAGCAGAATCACCGTATCGAGATAAACGTGAGGATTGAGCAGCGAGAGCATCAGCACAAGTATGAACGCGCGTTGCCACGTCATGCTCTGCGTGGCCGCGCGGCTGCCATCGGCCTGCAACGCACCCGCTCCGCGAAACGCCGCGTGCCACGCGCGCAGGCCGTACCAGAACAGAAATGCCGCACCGCCCCACGTCACTGCCGTGAGAAAGCGCGGATACGCGGCGATGAGCCCGCCCATGCCTGCCACGCCTGCCGCGATCAACCCCATATCGCTGATCGCGCACACGGCCACGACCACGCCCACGTGACGCTTCAGAATGCCCTGCCGCAGCACAAATGCGTTCTGCGCCCCGATCGCCATGATGAGGCTGGCGCCCAGCGCCAGGCCCCGCCAGAAAGCCGGATCGAGCATTGCGGGACTTACTCGGCGTCGGGTTGCGCTTCGGGCGCAGCACGGCGGAAGGCGTCGAGCGTTTGGCAATGGGCGTCGATGGCGGCAATTCGCGGGAACGGCGTCATGTCGACCTTGAAGCGGTTCGCGTTGTAGACCTGCGGCACAAGGCAGCAGTCCGCCAGCGTCGGCGTGTCGCCGAATACGAACCTGCCCTGCGACGATTGCACCGCCAGCCTGGCTTCCAGCGCAGTGAAACCCTCCACGATCCAGTGAACGTACCAGGCGTTCTTCTGCGCTTCGCTCACACCCAGATCGTGCTTGAGGTACCTCAGCACGCGCAGGTTGTCTATCGGGTGGATGTCGGCGGCGATGTCCAGCGCCAGTGCCCGCACCTGCGCGCGCGCCACCGGGTCGGCCGGCAGGAGTGCAGGTGTCGGATGCACCTCTTCCAGATACTCGATGATGGCGAGCGACTGATGGATGTTCACTTCGCCATCGATGAACGTCGGCACCAGGCCGTTGACGTTGAGCGCGCGGTACGCCGGTTTGAGCTGTTCGCCGCCGTCACGCACCAGATGTATGGGCGCGGTGTCGTAATCGAGCCCCTTCAGGTTCAGGGCGATCCGGACACGATACGCGGCGGAACTGCGGAAATAGCTGTACAGCGTGGACATGGCAGACCTCGAAAGCGGAATGTGGGAAGACGCGGAAGGTGCGAGAAATCTCGGGTCACGCGCGTCTGAACACGAGATGGTACTTCAAGCGCCGCCCCCGAGGACACCCGATTGCGTATGATGAACGGATACGAATTCAGATGCCCCGTGTCATGACCTCTGCCGCCCCTTTCGCCTGTGCGCCGCTGCTCAAAATCATCGCCCGAGGCGCAAAAGGCGCGCGCCCGCTCGACGCCGGCGAGGCACGCACCCTGTTCGACGCCATCCTCGCCGAGCGCGTGGCACCGGCGGAACTGGGCGGGGTTCTGATCGCCTATCGCATCAAGGGCGAGACGCCCGTCGAACTGCGCGCGATGCTCGACGCCGCGCACGCAACGTTCACGCCGCTCACCTCACCGGCCGATGCACCGCCGCCGGTCTTGCTGCCCAGCTACAACGGCGCACGCAAACAACCGAATCTCACGCCACTGCTCGCCTTGCTGCTCGCCCGCGAGGGCATTCCGGTGCTCGTCCATGGCCAGCATCACAGCGGCGCGAATCGTGTCGGCACCCAGGCGATCTTCGAGGAACTGGGCCACGCTGCCTGTGGGTCGGCCGCCGAGGCCGAGGCAGCGCTACGGACGCGCCGTGTTGCCTATCTGCCGATTGCCGCGCTCTCGCCCCCGTTGGAGCGACTACTGGAAATGCGCGCCGCACTGGGCGTACGGAACTCCGGCCATACGGTGGTGAAGTTGCTGCAGCCGTTTGCCGGGCCCGCGCTGCGGCTCGTGAACTACACGCATCCCGAATACCGGGAAACGCTCAGCGAGATGTTCGCCGACGCCGCCAACAGCCCGGCGCCGGGCGTGCTGCTCGCGCGCGGCACGGAAGGCGAACCGGTCGCCGACGCCCGCCGTCAGGCCGCCATCGACGGATTTTCGGACGGGGTGTATCACATGTGGCAAACGGCGGAGGAAGGTGCCACAGGGATACCGCCGACGCTTCCTGCCGCCGACGCCCCATCCACGGCCCGGTGGATTGAAGCCGTACTGGCCGGTGAGATCGCCGTGCCCGCCCCGATCGCACGGCAGGTCGAAGTGATTCGTCAGGTGCTGGGGATGGTCAGTTGAATGCGACGGGCGTTTCTGCTGCTTATTTGGCCGCTCATTCGGACGTTATCCGGACACCATGCCAGCCCGTTTGTCCGAAATTCATCGCAAATCGCCGGAAATCGATAAATTCAATATTTTTCGGAACATTTTATCCCGAAATTCATCAAATCTTCTGATAGGAGAGTACGTCTGATGAGTATCGGGCGAGGCAGTCGGCGAATCCGCCGACTGCCAACCGGCGATTCATTCGGCCGATGCCATGCGGGTCGCCTGCCAGGAGATGAGATGCCATTCATCGGCCTCGAGCACATGGACGGCCGTATAGGCCATTTGTGATTCGAGCGAGCCGGTCGCGGTTTCCAGTTCGACCTTGAGCTTGCCGGTGACGACGACAGTGTCGCCAAACTGGCGCAGTTCCTGTGCCCGGATATCGATATCGAGATATCGACGGCGGCCCGAGGTCAGGGCGTCGAGAAATTCGCGCTTGGTTTCGCGTTTGCCGTTTGAATGCACGTAGTGAAGGCCGTCTGCCAGGAGAGCATCGAGTTGTTCGACGTCACCCTCGACCATTGCGTCGAAGCGCGCCGATTCGCGCTCTCGCACTACGTCAATGTGCTTTCCTGCCATGTTGACCTCCCGTCTTCGCCGACCTCAAACGCTCGCGACGTGGGTTGCAATTTACACCATCCACGCGACATTTGCGCCAGTGACTTATCCGGTTTTTCGGGGGGTGCTGGAAAACCCCGAGGCGCCGGAAACTTCCCGCCCGGTAAGGGTTCTAACGTCCTTAGCACTCATCTGAAGAGAGTGCTAAAATGTTTTCCCAGAGGCTAACCAGGAGTCCACCACTTGAGTACTGCCGCCACTTTGCATCCGACGACGCCGGCCACCGGCACGGCGCCGAATTCTCGTGCCCTTGCTCTCGCCCCGTCTGCATTGATGCTGCCGGGCAGTCTGGGCAATATCGACAGCTATATTCAGGCTGTCCACCGCATTCCCTTGCTCACCGCCGAGGAAGAGCAGTCGCTCGCCAAGCGCCTACGTGAGAACGACGACCTCGAAGCCGCTCGTCAGCTCGTGCTGTCGCACCTGCGTCTGGTGGTGTCGATCGCACGTAACTACCTCGGCTATGGTCTGCCACACGCCGACCTGATTCAGGAAGGCAACATCGGCCTGATGAAGGCCGTCAAGCGCTTCGATCCGACTCAGGGGGTACGACTTGTGTCGTACGCCATGCATTGGATCAAGGCGGAGATTCACGAGTACGTTCTGCGCAACTGGCGCACGGTCAAGGTCGCCACGACCAAGGCCCAGCGCAAGCTCTTCTTCAATCTGCGTAGCCAGAAGCAAGGCTTGCAGGCGTTCACGCCGGAAGAGATCGATCAGGTCGCCCGTGATCTGAACGTGAAGCGCGAAGACGTCATCGAGATGGAAACGCGTATGTCGGGTGGCGATATCGCCCTCGAAGGTCACAGCGACGACAGCGACAGCCCAAGCTTCGCTCCCATCGCGTACCTCGCCGACACGCACCAGGAACCGACCGCCGTGATCGCCGCGCGCGAGCGCGACCATCTGCAAAGCGACGGTCTGCAAACGGCACTCGGCCGCCTCGACTCGCGCAGCCGCCGCATCATCGAAGCGCGCTGGCTGTCGGTGGCCGATGACGGTAGTGGCGGCGCCACGCTGCACGAACTGGCTGATGAATTCGGTGTATCTGCCGAGCGCATCCGTCAGATCGAAGTCGCAGCAATGAAGAAGATGAAAGGCGCGCTGCAAGCCTTCGCGTAATGCATTGATCTGACGGGGCCGTGGCAGCGCGGCAAATTGCCACACGACCCACCAGATCGCCGTCGGTCATTCATGGCCGACTCGCAAGCCCCGTGAGACTCACGGGGCTTTTTTATTGAACTTCGAAAGTTCACGGGGCATTTGCATCGGACTTGATGCATCGCAAGGTCGCCCGGACGGTCGGTCGCTAGAATCAACTCGTACGTGGCCATGCTACGTGCGAAGGACGGCCCGGGGGCCGTTCGCCGCGCCGGACCCTTGTCTCGAATTCGCTTCCCGTCGGCCATCTCTGCAAGTGGCAGATTCGCATCGAACCAGCGTCATCCGCGTGTCATCGATCCCCCGTGCTCCGCGGTTTGACATTTTCATGCGATAAGGCAAAATGCGCCGAGAGTCGCCGCTGTTTCCAACACTACGACTTTCGACGCCAGGAGCCGTCACGGATGGACACCCACTCTCCTAGCAGTCTGAAGCCTCCCGCGCCCGTCGCGGGGTCGCGCTCCGCCGCCGTCGTCGCCTGGCTCATCAGGCGCTGGCGCACCCGCCCTTCCCGTTTCATGGTCGAAATCCTGATCGTCCTTGCGATCAAGGTAGTACTCCTGTTCATTCTGAAACACGCGTTCTTCGACGCTCCCATGGCCAAGCATATGCAATTGCCGCCGGACGTCGTGGCTCGTGCCCTGATCGGGCCGCAAGCCGTCGAAGCGCAGTCCACCACCACAAGTCAAGGTGTCCGCCATGATCAGTAGCGAAGTCGTTGACCTCTCGCGCTTGCAGTTCGCCATAACGGCGCTGTATCACTTCCTGTTCGTCCCGCTCACGCTCGGCCTGTCCTGGCTGCTTGTCGTCATGGAGTCGGTCTACGTGATGACCGGCAAGCAGATCTACAAGGACATGACCCAGTTCTGGGGCAAACTCTTCCTGATCAACTTCGCGATGGGCGTGACCACGGGTCTCACGCTCGAGTTCCAGTTCGGCACCAACTGGGCTTACTACTCGCACTACGTCGGTGACATCTTCGGTGTGCCATTGGCCATCGAAGGTCTGATGGCGTTCTTCCTCGAAGCCACGTTCGTCGGCCTGTTCTTCTTCGGCTGGAACAAGCTCTCACGCATCGGCCACCTTGCGACCACGTTCGCGGTCGCGTTGGGCTCGAACCTCTCGGCGCTGTGGATTCTCGTAGCCAACGGCTGGATGAACAATCCGGTCGGCGCGCATTTCAACTTTGAGACTATGCGCATGGAGCTGAACAGCATCTGGGACGTGATCTTCAACCCTGTGGCGCAGGTGAAGTTCGTGCACACGCTCTCGGCCGGCTACGTAACCGCCGCCATGTTCGTGCTCGGCATCTCGGCGTGGTATCTGCTCAAGCGCCGCGACGTGCCGTTCGCCCTGCGCTCCTTCGCGGTTGCCGCGGGCTTCGGTCTGGCCTCGACGCTGTCGGTCATCGTGCTGGGTGACGAATCGGGCTACACCACGGGCGAAGTGCAGAAGGTCAAGCTCGCCGCCATCGAAGCGGAATGGGAGACGGCCAAGGCGCCGGCATCGTTCACGCTGTTCGGCTTCCCGAACCAGAAGGAAGAGCGCACCGACTACGCCGTGAAGATTCCCTGGGCGATGGGCCTGATCGCCACGCGCTCGATCGACACCCCGGTGATCGGTCTCACGCAGTTGCGCGACGAACACAAGGAGAACATTCAACGCGGCATGATCGCCTTCGCGGCGCTCGAGAAGCTGCGTAGCGGCGACAAGTCGCCGGCTGTGCGCGCCGAGTTCGACAAGTACAAGGACGACCTCGGCTACGGCCTGCTGCTCAAGAAGTACACGGCCAATGTTGTCGACGCCACGCCGGAACAGATCCACATGGCGGCCAACGACACGATCCCGCCGGTGGCCCCTGTGTTCTGGTCGTTCCGCATCATGGTCGGCCTGGGCTTCCTGTTCCTCTTCACGTTCCTGTGGGCGTTCTGGCTGTGCGCGCGCCGCCGTCTGCTCAAGCCGCGTTCGGCCTGGTTCCTGCGCTGGACGGTGTGGGCGATTCCGCTGCCGTGGCTCGCCGCCGAATTCGGCTGGATCGTCGCCGAGGTGGGCCGTCAGCCGTGGACCATCGCCGGCATTCTGCCGACGCACCTCTCGACGTCGTCGCTCTCGGCTGGCGACCTGTATCTGAGCCTCGCGGGTTTCATCATTTTCTATACCGCGCTGCTCATCATTGAAATGTTCCTGATGGTGAAGTACGTCAAGCTCGGCCCGTCGTCGCTGCACACCGGCCGCTACCACTTCGAGAACGAAGCCACGAACGGTGCGGCCATCGCTGGCGACCGTCCGGCGACCTCGGTCTGATCGTCAGGGAGACAAGACATCATGATGATCGATTACACCGTACTCAAGCTGATCTGGTGGGTGCTCGTCGGCGTGCTGCTGATCGGTTTCGCCTTCTTCGACGGCTTCGACATGGGCACGGCCACGCTGCTGCCCTTCCTCGGCAAGACCGACGCGGAACGCCGCGTCATCATCAACACCGTGGCCCCCACGTGGGAAGGCAATCAGGTGTGGTTCGTGACGGCAGGCGGTGCGATGTTCGCCGCATGGCCGCTCGTCTACGCCGCAGCGTTCTCGGGCTTGTACTGGGCGCTGTTGCTGGTGCTCTTCGCGCTGTTTCTGCGTCCGGTCGGCTTCGACTACCGCAACAAGCTGCCGAGCGCACGCTGGCGCAATTCGTGGGACTGGGCGCTGTTCGTGGGTAGCGTGGTGCCGTCGCTCGTGTTCGGCGTGGCCTTCGGCAATTTGCTGCTGGGTCTGCCGTTCTCGTTCGACAACACCATGCGCTCGACGTACACCGGCTCGTTCTGGGCGCTGCTCAATCCGTTCGCGCTGCTATGCGGCCTGGTGAGTGTGCTGATGCTGGTTACGCACGGCGCGGCCCACCTGCGCATGAAGGCCGATCCGGTCGTGGCCAAACGCGCGGGACGCATCATGCGCCTCACCGCGCTGGGCACGCTGTTGCTGTTCCTCTTGGCAGGTGTGCTCGTCGCCACGCACGTCGACGGCTTCGCCATCACGCAGATGGGCCCGACCGACTCGCCGGCCAACCCGCTGCTCAAGCAAGTCACGACCGGCCCCGGCCTGTGGCTCACGAACTATCACACCTATCCGTGGATGATCGCGGCACCGGTCGTCGCCTGCCTGTGCGCCCTGCTCGCGGCACTGCTCGCAACCAGCCGGTCCTACGCATGGACGTTCGTCGTCACCGGGCTGATGATGGCCGGCGTCATCCTCACGGCCGGCTTCTCGATGTTCCCGTTCGTAATGCCCTCGGCCACGGCGCCGGGCAGCAGCCTCACGGTCTGGGATGCCACGTCGAGCCAGCTCACGCTGCAAATCATGCTGATCGCCGTGGTCGTCTTCCTGCCCATCGTCCTGCTCTACACCGGCTGGGTGTATCGCGTGGTCCGCGGCCGCGTGACGATCGAGACGGTCAACGACAACCCGCACACGATGTATTGATCAAGGAGTCGCGACATGTGGTACTTCTCTTGGACTCTCGGCCTCGGCCTCGCACTCGCGTTCGGTATCATCAACGTGATGTGGTTCGAAGCACACGACGACCTCGAACGCCGCAGTCAGGAAGGTAACTGACCCTGACTGGCGGGAAGCAGAAATAAAAATCGCGCCCCAAGGGGCGCGATTTTTTATCCTTCAGCGTCTTGTCCATCCGCCCGTCGGCCGTGCGGCATCGACCCGCTTCATAGACTCCGCTCGCTCAGCTCAACAACGTCTTCAGATCCTTGGCCATCGCGTCGACCGGCTCGTCCGGACGCATGAACAGGCGCAACTGACCTTTCGGATCGAAGATGTAGATGCCGGCGGTGTGATCGATGGTGTAGTTGTTCGGCGTCGAACCTTCCACCTTATTGACCACCACGCGGAACGACTTCGTGACTTCCTTGAGCGCGGCGTCGTCTGCCGGGCGCAGGCCCACGAACGCCGGGTTGAACGCCGGCACGTACTGGCCCATCAGTTCCGGCGTATCGCGCTGCGGGTCGACGGTCACGAAGAGTACCTGCACGCGCTGCGCGTCGGCACCGAGTTTCTGCATGACCTGATTGAGCTCGGCCATCGTGGTCGGGCAGACGTCGGGGCAATGCGTATAGCCGAAGAACATCACCACCGCTTTACCCTTGTAATCGGCGAGCGTGCGCGTTTTGCCTTGCGGGTCCTGCAACGAGAAGTCTTGCGCGAACTCCTTGTTCCCGGTGATATCGAGACTCTGGAACGTCGGACCGTCTTTGCCGCACGCGACGAGCAGCACGGTGAGTCCCATCAGCAACATCGCACGACGCAACCAGATGACAGCAAGATTCATGAACGAATGACCCCAGGATGTATGGAAAAAATGCCTTCCGAAAATACAACAGGCGCGCCGGTCAGAAATACCGTAACGCGCCTGTCATCGTGACTCACACCGCCACGGGCAAACTCCCGCTATGCCCGCCCCCCCCCCAGCGTCAGCCGAGCAGGAAGATCTGGACATAGTGATCGACCAGCAGCGCCGCAAACAGCAGCGACAGATAGACGATCGAGTAGCGGAACATCGAACGCGAGAGCGCATCGGAATAGTTGCGCCACAGCTTGATCGCGTACCCGAGGAAGATGCCCGAGAGCACAACCGCCGAGACAAGATACAGATAGCCGCTCATGCGATGCGCGAACGGCAGCAACGACACCGCGAACAGCACCACGCTATAGAGCAGGATTTGCAGGCGCGTGTACTTCTCGCCATGCGTGATCGGCAACATCGGCAGGCCCGAATTCACGTAATCCTGACGGCGATAGAGCGCGAGCGCCCAGAAGTGCGGCGGTGTCCAGACGAAGATGATGAGCACCAGAATCCACGCGTCGGCCGGCACGGCGCCGGTGGCAGCGGCCCAGCCGAGTGCCGGCGGCATCGCGCCCGACGCACCGCCGATCACGATGTTCTGCGGCGTGGAAGGCTTGAGGATGACGGTGTAGATCAGTGCGTAGCCGACGAACGTGGCGAGCGTGAGCCACATCGTGAGCGCGTTGGTGAACGTGTAGAGCACCACCATGCCGGCCGCGCCGAGGATCGTCGAGAAGACGATGATCTGCCACGGGGCGATCTCGCCGCGCGCGGACGGACGCCACGCGGTGCGGCGCATGAGCGCGTCGACGCGTTGTTCGATCAGACAGTTCACGGCAAAGGCGGACCCGGCCAGCAGCCAGATACCGATGGTGCCGCCGATCAGCACCTGCCACGGCACCATGCCGCGTGTGGACAGGAACATGCCGATGACGGCGCAGAAGACGGCGAGCTGCGTCACACGGGGCTTGGTCAACGCCCAGTACTGTGCGATACGGCTAGACGGCGGATGGGGAAGGGTCGTGCTTTTCATACACTCAGAGGCAATGCGCTACGCCGAGCCAGTCGGGGCGCCAGCGAGTGGTGCAGCCGGCTCCGCTGACGGGAGGGGCTTCTGGCGGGCCGGAAGGTCTGCCTGATCCGTCAGGCCGGCCGCAATGGACGCCGCCGTTCTGGCGGCGCGAATGCGGTAGTTTAACATAACGAGCAATAGCAGCAGGACGGCCGCCCCGCCGTTATGTGCGATGGCGTTGAGCAGCGGCCATTGGAAAACGATGTTCGACAATCCCGTCGCGAATTGCACGAACACCAGTATCAATACCAGCATAGACGGTTTTCTGAGCGCGGCATGATGCCGCAGCCGGGTCGCCAGCCACGCCAAATACAGCACGACCGCCACCGCGAACGTCCGGTGCACCCAGTGAATCGCCACGAGCGCGTCCATCGGAATCACCTCGCCACCGGCCGTTTTGCCCAGCTCACGCCAGAGCTTGAAGCCGTTGTGGAAGTCCATCGGCGGCACCCACTGTCCCTGACACGTCGGGAAGTCGGTACAGGCCAGCACGGCGTAGTTGGTGCTCACCCACCCGCCGAGCGCAATCTGGAACACCAGCAGCGCCAATCCGATCAGTGCCGCCCAGCGCCAGCGCAACGCGCCCGGATCGGCCGCCACGCTCGTCTGTGACATTTGACGCGACGCCAGCCACCCAAGCGATCCGAGCAAAGTCAGCGCTAACATCAGGTGCGTGGTGACGATCACCGGCTGGAGCCTCATCGTGACGGTCCATGCGCCGAACGCACCCTGCACGCACACGAGAATGAATAGCCACGTGGCGAACCAGGGCGATTGCTTGAGTTCGCGCCGCTTCACCCACGCCATCACCATCAGCACGATGATGAGCACGCCCACCGACATGGCGAAGTAGCGATGGATCATCTCGATCCATGCCTTGACGAACGTTACCGGCCCGGTGGGCAGCAGCGACTGCGCGGCGTGAATGTCCGCATGCGCGGCGAACGGCGACGACGTGCCGTAGCAACCCGGCCAGTCGGGGCACCCGAGCCCCGAATCCGTGAGCCGCGTGAAGCCGCCGAACATGATCAGGTCGAGCGTGAGAAAGGTCGTCACCCAGGCCAGCTTGCGGTACTTGTTCGCATCGCGGCGCAACAGCACCCAGCCGAGCGGCAGCACGGCAATACACAGGCCGATGAAGCCCAGTTCCAGAAGGTAAAGCATCGGTTTTACGTCAGTTCTTCGTCATCTCCCGTGCGCCGTTGCGCCCGGTCTCACTTACATTGCGGGGCGTGCCCGTTCAACCCGTTCCCGACCATTTGAGCAGTCGGGACAGATCGCTCTTAATCTTGCCCGGATCGGCGTTTTTCGGGAACGCCATCATCAGGTTGCCCAACGGGTCAACGAGATAGATATGGTCGCGCAGCCCCGTACCGTCCTGCGTCGGCAGCCACGACGCCAACGCCACCGGATCGGTCCGCAGACGGCGCGTGTCTTCATACGCCGCGTCGAGCTTGTCAGACACCGGCGCGTCATCCGTGACCAGCCACAGGGTATCCACACGCGTACGCTCGTTGCCCTGTAACACGCGGATCTGTCGCATGTAGAAGAGCTTGCTTACGCAATTCTCGTCACACGCGGCGGTGTCCGCGCTGATCATCAGCCACTTGCCCTTGAGCGACGACAACGGCAGCATCTCGCCCGTCTCATCGTCTCGCACCAGCAGCGCGGGCAGCGGCCGCTGCGGTTCGATCAACCTCCCATAGGCCGACGTGCCGCCCTGCGGCTTGAACACGTAATACATCAGGTACGCCGCCACCGCAGGCGCCGCACACACCACGAACAGCAGCACCAGCATGCGCCGCGCACGGCGTCGTTGCATGGGATCGATAGCGGGGCTTCCCGTGCGTTGGGAACTCACGTCTGTATTCATGCTCGCCTCATGCCCGCTTGAAAGGGTCGGTGGCTGTCGCCAGCCGGCGTCCGCGCCGATAAGCCAGACGAAGTCCCAACAGCGCGAGGATCAGCGACATGCCGAACCATTGCGCCATATATCCATAATTGCGATCCGCGCCGTTCGCTGGCGCAGGCCAGTCGCGCAGCAGATGATCGCCCGTGTCGTTGGTCTGCATGACGACGAACGGTTGCAGCGGCAGCGACGTCTCACGCGCGTAGTCCGCCACGTCGAGATTCTGACGAATGACCAGTCCTGCCGCCGAACCACCCTGGCCCAATTCGAAGGCGCGCGACGCATCAGGCTGCGCGATGCCCTCGATGGTGATATCGCCCGCAGGGGTCGCATACGGCATGATCGCCGCGCGATCGCGCAAGTCGCGCGGCAGCCATCCGCGATTGACGAGCACCACATGGTCCGGTGCCGTCTGCAACGCCATCACCACGTAAAAGCCGGGCAATTCGTTGCGCGGACGATTGTCCAGATACACCACCCGGTTCTGCAGGAAGCGACCCGTGACACGCACGCGCCGATTCACCACGTCGCTCAGCGAATAGGTCTGTGCGCCCAGCGCGATGACCGGCGCATGTTCGGCCTGCTCGATCAGTGCCTGACGTGCCAGACGCATCTGCGCGCGCTGATACTGCCACGCGCCGAGCGCCGCGGTAAGCATCACGCCCAGCAAAATCAGCAACGCCGGTACCGGGCGCATGCCACGCAAGAGAGTTTTCAACGCGTACATTCCTTGTCTGGCAGCGCAATGAACGCCGGCGCAATACACTGCATTGCAGCATGCCAGCGCGTGCCCGTTGCCCGATAATGGCGAATTCCCGTCATCGGACAAATCATGCGCATCATCGTTGCCATCGCCTTCGTCCTGATTCTTGGCAGTCTGGCGTCCGCATTGTTTTTCATGATGCGGGACAAGGGCCGATCAAGTCGCACCGTGCATTCGCTCATGGTGCGCGTCGGCCTGTCGGTGACGCTGTTCCTGCTCATCCTGTTCGCCAACTGGATGGGCTGGATTCACAGCACGGGCATACGATACTGAGTCCCGCGCCGCACGCCTGCGGCAAATCGCCGCACCCCATCCCCGCTGTCCGTCATCGCTCCACGTAACGCTTGCGGCCATCGCGCGGCGCCGTGACTTCGGGCGCCTCACCGGCTGTGCGACATAAGGCCGCATTCGGCCGCCCTCCCGTCGCTGTCGTGCGCAAAGCCCCCACTGCTCTATCGGGTGACGACAGCGTCTGCAAATGGAAACGCCGCCGGAATCCGGCGGCGTCCCGATCGTTTTGCCGGTCCCGGCGTCAGAGCCAGTAGACCACGACGTACAGGCCCAGCCAGACCACGTCGACAAAGTGCCAATACCAGGCAGCGCCTTCGAAACCGAAGTGATGCTCCGGCGTGAAATGCCCTTTCATCAAACGAATCAGCATGACGCTGAGCATGATCGCCCCCAGCATCACATGGAAACCGTGGAAGCCGGTAAGCAGGAAGAAGGTCGAGCCGTACACGCCCGAGGTGAGCTTCAGGTTCAGTTCGGTGTAGGCGTGGTGATACTCGTACGCCTGGAAGCCCAGAAACACGAAGCCCAGCACGACGGTGGCGAACAGCCAGAAGATCGCACTGCCGCGATGGTTCGCGCGCAGGGCGTGGTGCGAGATCGTGAGCGTGACGCCCGACGTCAGCAACAGCGCCGTGTTGAGTGTCGGGATCGGCCACGGGCCCATCGTCTCGAAGGCATCGACGACACCGGCCGGGCCGGTGTTCGGCCACACGGCGCTGAAGTCGGGCCACAGCAGCTTGTTGTCGAGATCGCCGAGCCACGGCATTGCAAGCGTGCGGGCGTAGAACAACGCGCCGAAGAACGCCGCAAAGAACATCACCTCGGAGAAGATGAACCAGCTCATGCCCCAGCGATAGGACGCATCGATGCGCTTGCCGTACAGCCCGCCTTCGGACTCGGCAATCGAATCGCCGAACCAACTGCGCAGCACCCACAGCACCCACAGCAGGCCGGCCAGCGCCGTCCACGGTGCCCACGATTGACCGTTGACCCACGCGGCGGCCGAGCCGAGCACCACCAGCAAGCCGACACTGCAGCTCACCGGGTGACGCGAGGGGGCCGGCACGAAGTAGTAAGGCGCCGTTTGGTGTTGACCGCTCATACTTATCTCTCCAGGCTTGGTTCTCTTTATCTATGCCATTCACGTCGCGAGCCGAATGGCGAGCTTCGCCAACAGCACCAGCGCCACGACAAACAGGATGCCCCCGATCAGTCCCGCCAGGATCAGATGCACAGGGTTGAGCTGCGCCATGTCGCGGTCGTGATCACGCCCTTTACGCACGCCGAAAAACGACCAGAACACCGCCTTGACGGTCTGGACGAATGACAACTTGCGCTGAGTCGCCTCTTTCAGGTCATCCATTGCTGCCCTTGCCTCCTCCTGTCGCTCCTGTGCTCAACTTGCCGTTTTGCGCATCCGCCGTGGCGTCCGCGCGCTGATTGGCATCATTCTTGCCGAGATCGAAAAAAGTATAGGACAGCGTGATCGTATTCACATCCTTGGGCAGCTTCGTGTCCACCACGAACACCACCGGGAATTCCTTGGCCTCTCCGGCCTTGAGTGTCTGTTGCGTGAAGCAGAAACACTCGATCTTCTTGAAGTAGCTCGCCGCCTGCGCCGGTGCGTAGCTCGGAATCGCCTGCGCACGAACTTCATGCGGCTGCTGGTTCGCCACTTCGTACTCGATGGTCGCCATCTGTCCGGGGTGCACCGTCAGACTGCTCTTCGCCGGCTTGAAGCGCAGCGGTCCCTGCGCGTTGGCATCGAACTCGACGGTGATCGTGCGGCTTTCGTCGATCTGCGAGTTGCGCGCCGCAATCTCGGTCGTGCGATCGCCCAACTGGTTGATGCCCACGAGATCGCAGAATGCGCGGTAGAACGGCACCATTGCGTAGCCGAAACCGAACATCACCGCGACCAGCAGCAGCAACTTGCTGAAGGTACGCACGTTGATTCGTCGCAAACCGCCCATATTCGCCTAGATGGCTCCCCGTTCAATGGTGTCTATGCCGTGCGGCGTTCTGGCCTCGTGGCATCACCGGGTGCCCCGCCGCATTGGCGAGGCGTCCGATTCAAATACCGCCCATCAGCTTGGTCTTGATCATCACCCCGACGAAGAAGACCACCACGACCGAGGCGAGAATCAGCCCCGTGCGCAGGTTCTTCGCTCGCTGTTCGCGACTGGCTGCCATGTTCAATGCACCTTCGGCGGCGTCTCGAACGTGTGGAACGGTGCCGGGCTCGGCACGGTCCACTCCAGGCCTTCCGCACCATCCCACGGCTTGGCTTCGGCGGCCGGGCCGCCGCGCCACGTCGGCAGCGCCACGAAGAACAGGAAGTACACCTGCATCAGGCCGAAGCCGAAAGCGCCGATCGTCGCGAGTTGGTTGAAGTCCGTGAACTGTGCCGGGTAGTCGGCATAGCGGCGCGGCATACCGGCCAGCCCCAGGAAGTGCATGGGAAAAAACGTCACGTTGAACGTGATGAGCGAGCCCCAGAAGTGGAACTTGCCGCGCCACTCGTTGTACATGTGGCCCGTCCACTTCGGCACCCAGTAGTAGAACCCGGAGAAGAGCGCGAATAACGAACCGGCCACGAGCACATAGTGGAAGTGCGCCACCACGTAGTAAGTGCCGTGCATCTGAATGTCGAGCGGCGCGAGCGAGAGCATCAGGCCGGTGAAGCCGCCCATCGTGAACACGAAGAGGAAGCCGACGGCGAAGAGCATCGGCGACTCGAACGAGAGCGAGCCCTTCCACATCGTGGCAACCCAGTTGAAGACCTTCACGCCGGTCGGCACCGAGATCAGCATCGTGGCGTACATGAAGAAGAGCTGGCCTGTGACCGGCATGCCCGTCACGAACATGTGGTGCGCCCACACCATGAACGACAGAATCGCGATCGACGCCGTGGCGTACACCATCGAGCTATAGCCGAACAACGGCTTGCGCGAGAACGCCGGAATCACCTGCGAGACGATCCCGAACGCCGGCAGAATCATGATGTACACCTCCGGGTGTCCGAAGAACCAGAAGATGTGCTGATACATGACCGGATCGCCACCGCCCGCCGCGTTGAAGAACGACGTGCCGAAGTGACGATCCGTGAGCAGCATGGTGATCGCGCCGGCGAGCACCGGCATTACGGCGATGAGCAGATAGGCGGTGATCAGCCACGTCCACACGAACATCGGCATCTTCATGAGCGTCATGCCCGGCGCGCGCATGTTCAGGATGGTCACGATGATGTTGATCGCGCCCATGATCGACGACGCCCCCAGAATGTGCGCACCGAAAATCGCCAGATCCTGGCCGGGGCCCATCTGCACCGATAGCGGCGCGTACATCGTCCAGCCGGCTGCCGTGGCGCCACCCGGCACGAGGAACGACGAGATCAGCAGCAGACCGCCGACCGGCAGCAACCAGAAGCTGAAGTTGTTCATCCGCGCGAAGGCCATGTCCGACGCGCCGATCTGCAACGGGATCATCCAATTCGCGAACCCCACGAACGCCGGCATGATCGCGCCGAAGATCATCACCAGCCCGTGCATGGTGGTGAGTTGGTTGAAAAACTCCGGACGAATGAACTGCAAGCCCGGTTCGAACAATTCCGCACGGATCATCAACGCCATCACGCCGCCCGAGAGCAGCATGACGAACGAGAAGATCATGTACATCGTGCCGATGTCCTTGTGATTCGTCGCGAACAGCCAGCGTCGCCATCCGTGCGGATGGTCGTGCGCGTGATCGTCGTGACCCGCCACGTGATCGTGAGTGATGGAACTCATACCCAATCTCCTTCCTCGAACTGGTCGAACGACACTTAACTGTTCTTCGCTGCGCCAGCGTCGGCAGCCCCTGCGGCATTCGCCGACTTGTTGCCACGCGCTTCGCGCACCTGCGCCGGCTGAACGACGTCACCGGTCTTGTTGCTCCACGAGTTGCGCTCGAACGTGATGACGGCCGCAAGCTCCACATCGTTCAGATGCGACCAGTTAGGCATCGCATTCTTGCCGTGCAGCACGATGCTGATGTGGTCTGCCACCGGGCCGTTCACGATCTTGCCGCCATCGAGCGCCGGGAATGCACCACCGCCCTTGCCGTTGGGCTGGTGGCACACCGCGCAATTCGACGCGTAGACCTTCTGGCCGCGCTCCATCAGTTCCTGCACGGTGTACGTCTTGTTCGGATCGTCGGCAGACGCCGCCATCTGCTTCTTCTGCGTATCGACCCACTTGTTGTAATCGTCTTCGGAGACCACCTTCACCACGACCGGCATGAACGCGTGCTCCTTACCGCACAGCTCGGTACAGAAGCCGCGATACTCGCCGACCTTCTCTGCCTTGAACCACGTGTCGCGCACGAAGCCCGGAATCGCGTCCTGCTTGATACCGAACGCGGGCACGTAAAACGAGTGGATCACGTCGTTGGCCGTAGTGATGAGACGCACCTTCTTGTTGACCGGCACGACCATCGGGTTGTCGACTTCCTGCAGATAGGTGTTGCTCTTCGGCGCCTGGCCGTCGATCTGACTGCGCGGCGTGGTGAGCGTGGAGAGAAACCTGATGCCTTCGCCTTCGCCCTTCAGGTAGTCGTAGCCCCACTTCCACTGATAGCCGGTCACTTTGATGGTGATGTCGGCGTTGGTCGTGTCCTTCATGGCGACCACGGTTTTCGTGGCGGGCAGCGCCATCAGAATCACGATGACGAACGGCACGATCGTCCAGATCACCTCGACCGTGGTGCTCTCATGAAAATTCGCGGGTTGATGGCCCTTGGATTTGCGGTGCTTGAAAATCGAATAGAACATCACACCGAACACCGCGATGAAGATCACCAGACAGATGATCAGCATCATGGTGTGAAGGCTGTGAAGCTCTTGCGCGAGTTTCGTGACCGGCGGCTGGAAGTTGAGTTCGTTGACGGCCGGCCCCCCCGGCATATCGGTGACCGCCGCCAGTGCCGGAGCGCCGGCGAGCAGTGAGGCGCCCGCAAGGAAAGCCGCCAAGGCGTGTTTCGTTTTTTTCATAGCTTCCTTACCCAAAATTACCATCCAAATCCTCCCTGGCGGTCGCCCGAGATCGTCTCCATCTCTCAGGCCTGTTGGGCAAGACAACGGCGCAGCTCGCGCGCAAACGTTTCGCGGCGATGCGGCGCAAGATAGGCACCGACAGTGACCGAGCGGCTACCCGAGCGCAAAACAACGCGCGTACGTGGCGGCTTCTCGATGTCGATGCGCACCCAGCGTGGATTGAACTCGTACTGCGTCAACCTCTGTGCTGAACGTTGCTCGACCACAAGGCTCACAGGCGACAACCGAATGACCTCGTAATCTGTGGCATGCCGGGCATGAATGACAAACGCAACGCCCACCACGAACAAGTCCAGGCCTGTGAACGGCAAGACCAACCACCCACCGCGCCACGCCGCAATCAAGGCAACACCCAGTGAAACGGCGGCCAACGACAGGTAGAACAGGACAAACTGGCGCGGCGATATCGCGCAGTTGCGCTTGTGCGTCCATTCCTTCGTCACCGATTCAACGTCGGAGGAAGAGGCTGCGAGCATCGCCGTCACCCGTGGGGCATCTTGGGTCTTTCATGTCCGACGGCCGGGAACCAGTTGCGTCCGGGCCGCGACAAACTGCCGCATTATAGAACGCGCATTCTCGAAGCGACAACATTGATACCGAGTATTTGGCGCACCATAGCATCCTCTTGAACTCATTGATGCAAAAGGGAAATCCGGTTAATCCCCTAGCTGAAAATCCTGACAGCCAGGCGACTACGGGATACTCCCTATGCGTCGCCGGTTTGACACGTTGCAACACGACACGACTCGTTGCGGTGTCCTGAATACCCGAACCGCACTCACTCGTGAACGATGCTCCCCCGTCGTCAAACGCCTTTCCCTCGAATCGCGCGACGCGCCCCGCGCATCATCGCCTTCGCTGCGATGCGGGATTCGTCCGATATCCGTTATCACTAGACACTGCGCCGGGTTCCGCATGCGACGTTATGTCGCGCCCGGCGAGCGTGCGTGACACACGCTCGCGCGGCAAACCCTCGCGTCCCGCTCGGCGACCCTCGATGCGCGCGTCCATATCACGCATGCTACAAGCGAAACATGTTCCCTACATCGATATGTCATGCGTGCCACGCGTTGCATCACTCCCCGCTCGTTTGCCGACGGTCTGAGCGCCTTGCACTCCGTCACCGACTTCGATGCCTTGCGCGCGCTGTTGCAAGCGTTATGCAGTGCGCTCAGACATTGCTATTTCAGCTATCGCGGACATTTCCCCTTGCCGGGAGGAAAGCTGGCGACACCGCAACTCGGTAACCTGCCCGCTGCATGGCAAAAGCACTACGACGCCCAGCAGTACGCAAGCATCGACCCGGTGCTGTCTCGGGCGCACAGACAACTCACACCCGTCGAATGGATGCCTGCGCTATACACCTCGCCCGAGGCCCGGCAACTGCTTCGCGACCAGCATGCCGCGGGTTTGCGCTCGGGCATCACCTATCCGGTATTCACCCCGTCCGGGGCATCGGGGACATTGAGCCTGTCCTCGTCGCGTCGTCCGCCCCGCCATCCGCGCACCCCCGGTGCACACGCCTGGACACAGCACGGAGGCGCCGTGCTGGCGATGCATGTGCATGAAGCTGCATGGCGTATCGTGCAACGCGACGCCGCGCGTCACCATGCCCTCGTACTGACGCCACGCGAACGCGAGTGTCTGCGTTGGGTGGCACGCGGCAAGACTTCGTGGGAGATCGGACGCATCCTCACGATCTCGGAACACGGCGTCGTCTTCCATTTGCGCAGCGTCATGCGCAAGTTCGACGTGTCGAGCCGTCACCGGGCGGCGAAGCTCGCCAGCGATTACGGGCTGCTCGACGACTTCGCCTCAGCGGGTCCACAAGTCGTTACTTCCGCGCCGCAAGGTCGGCGAGCGTCTTGTAACGCGTCAACGTGAAAGTATCGCTGGCGGTATTCACAAACGATCCGCCCCCCAGCCGTCCGACCGGACGCAACCCCTGCAAATCCACCTGATGGGTGACCGGGTCGAGCAACGCGTCGTCAACATGCGCCGCCAGCACCGTGCCGAGCACGACCCATCCTCCCCCTGGGGCGGCACTGATTTCGATGATGTCGCGCACGCGGCACTCGTACGCCACTGCGGCCTCGAGCACACGCGGCGGCCGCACGCGCGACGACGGCACCGGGGTCACGCCCGTCAGATCGAATTCCGACTCGCCTGCGGGCAGCGGTGCTGCCGAGAGATTCACGGCGTCGATACACGACGCACTTGCCACGTTCACGACGAACTCGGGCACGGCCTCGACATTGCGAAGGGTGTCCTTCTTTCGCTTCGGCGCGGGGGGCACTACCGGGCAGAACAACACCGTCATCGGCACACAGCACACCCCCATGAAGTAGGCATACGGCGCGAGATTCGGCCGCCCCTGCGCATCCACCGTGCTGATCCACGCGATGGGACGCGGCAGGATCGTACTCATCATGAAGTTGTAGATGCTCGCTTCGTCGAGCGTCGCCGGATCGAGTTCCATGTCGCTTCCCAGAGTTGTGGTGCCTGCCCGGCCGTCTGCGGGCACACGTTAATTTGTCGTTGCCAGCCCTGCCAGACGCAGAACATCGTTCGCACAGCCCCACGACAACGTGAAGCCGCCGCCCCCGTGACCATAGTTGTGAAGCAAACGCGGATGACGCTCGTCGACCGCCACTCTTGCAACACTTCGCATCGGCCGGAATCCGGTGCGAGCCTCGATAACGCGCAACACAGCGACCCCCTCACACAGTTGGGTACAACGACGCACGATGTCGGCGATTTGCCGGTCGCCAATGACGGTCGACGTCAGCTCCGGGTCAGCGGTGCCGCCGAGAACGATGTCGTCATCCCGCTCCACGATGTACGTCGGCGCTGCCGGATCGGAGTCGTCGATGAAGCAACCACGCACCGCAGCGTCGCGCCAGGCACGCAACACAATGGCGCGAGAGAGCGACAATGCGTTGTCGCCGAACTGCCGGCTGCCGTAACCACAGCAATTCACCACGTAGTCGGCGGCGTCGAACAGCGATGCCGGATCGTCGACACGTCGCTGCTCGAAACGCCCACCGAGATCGAGGAACATGTTCATCAGGTAACGAAGATAGATCGCCGTGTCGGTGACGGGCACGGCCATGCGATAAGCACATGCGAAACGTGACGGCACGTCGGTCTCCGGCAGACACGTGAGATCGCTGGCGCACTCGGCCCACCATGGCACACCCGCGTCTCGCCGGAAATATTCGGTGAGCGTTCGCATGAGCACGCCCGACGACGGGTCGGCAGACATGCGAACCATCGTCGCGTACGTCTGACGGGCTCGTTCGAGATAGACGAAATCGGGTGCCTGATAGAACGGATGCCAGATCGCTGCGGCGAGTGCCGACGTTGTCTGCCCCGGCCCTTCCGCAGCGTGAATAGCGACGTCGCATCCCGCCAATGCCATCGTCACGGCCGTCGTCAGGCCACTGACACCGGCGCCGATGACGATGATGCGTTGCCGCGTCACGTCTGCCCCTCCCCACGACAATGCCGGCGTTCTTCGGGGATGCCGCGAGGCACAGCTTCGGCATAATCTTGCAGGTGCCCTGGCGCCACACTGTCAAAGTCTTGCGGGGCCTTCAGCCCCGTTCCCGTGCCGAGCAGCACTACCCGCGACCCGGCCTGGATTCGGCCGGTAGCGAGACATTCATGTAGCGCAGCATATCCCGCGGCTGTCGACGGTTCGAACCATAGCCCGAAGCGCCGCGCCAACGTTTGCGACGCGGCAAGAATGCGGGCATCGTCCAGCGCGACGCATGCGCCGCGCGTTACGCGCAACGCGTGCAGCGCCGCGAAATGATCGCGAGGGCGGCTGACGGATAGGCTGTCGGCGACCGTTTCCGGACTGACAACGGTGGGAGACTGAGGCAAAGCCGTGTCTTCATCGTCGTCCTGCCAATCGCGCGTGATGCTGTTCGAACTATCGGCCTGCGCCGCGAGCAAGCGTGGCACCGCAGACGTGATGCCCAGTGCATAGAGATCCAGGAACCCCGCCGCGATTCCGGAAAGAATATTGCCGTCGCCCGTCGGCACGACCACCCAATCCGGCACACACCAATCAAACGCCTCCGCCATCTCGAACGCGCAGGTTTTCTTGCCTTCACGCGTGAAGGGATTGATGCCCGTATTGCGGCAGCACACACCGGCATCGTCGGCCATCCGTTCAGCGATCTCGAACGCATCGTCGTAAGTTCCGTCGATCTCACAGACCTTTGCGCCATAGGCGCGGATCTGCGCGAGTTTGACGAAAGGCGTGCTGGTCGGCACGACAACGGTCGCCGACATCCCCTGTGACGCGGCGATGCACGCCAACGACGCACCGGCATTGCCTGTCGACGCCGCTACGGCATGTGTACATCCCGCGCGCTTCGCGACGGCCAACACCACTTCGGTGGCGCGATCCTTGAGCGATCCGCTGGGATTGCGCGCCTCGTCTTTCACCCAGAGATTGACACCCCCGTCGTCGCCACAGTCGATCAGCGGCGTTCCCCCGACGACCAATCGACTGCCCCAGCGGGACTCGACGGGCAGGAGCGCACGGTATCGCCACATCCCTCGGCCGCGAAACGTGCTCACGATATCCCGCGCCGACGGCACCTCCCCATTGACCTTGCGTTGGATGCGCAGATTTTGTCCGCACAAGTGGCAACGATAACGGATCGCGCCCCAGGACTGCGGCGCCGCGCATCTCACACACGCATAGCGATAAGAGAAGCATGACGTCACGCGAGGCACCCTGGATTCAGTAAATGCGCCATCACGGCGTTCTGCGCATGAAGCCGATTCCCGGCTTGCTGAAAGACCCACGACGACGGGCCGTCAATCACGTCGTCCGTCACCTCTTGCCCTCGGTCTGCGGGCAGGCAATGCAGATACCCGGCGCCCGGTGCGGCAAGTCGCATCACGTCGGCGTCGACACGCCAATCTCGATGGCGCTCGAAGGTCTCTCGCATCGCCGTCTCGTCGACTTCATCACCGTGGCGCACCGGCAAATGCGCGAGGCTGCACCACGATTTCGCATAGACGGCATGCGCATCGGCCACCCCGTCGCGCAGGTCGTGAGTGACGCGAATGCTTGCGCCGGTCTGCTCGGCAAACTGCGTGGCCGCCTGCATGACTTGCGGATCGAGACCGAACGACGCCGGATGGGCAAGCGTGACATCCATCCCCGCTTTCACGGCGGCGAGCAGCAGACTCTGCGGCACCGCCACGGGCTTGTGCCAGCTTCCGGAGTAGGCCCAACTGATGCAAAGCCGCCGCCCGGCGAGTCCTCCCAATTGCTCGCGCATCGTCATCACGTCGGCAAGCGCCTGACACGGATGAAAGCGATCGCACTCCATGTTGATGATGGGCACCCGGCTCCATTGCGAAAACGCCTCGAGATGACGATGTGCCGCGCCGTACACCCAACCGGCCGGCGCGCCGTACATGCGAATGGCAATCGCATCGCCGTAGGACGAAAGCACCCTCGCCACATCGGCGATACGCTCTGTCGAATAGGGAATCTCGGCCTCAGGCAGTGCTGGCGTATAGATTCCGTGATGCGGATCGAGCACGATGGCATGCCCGCCCATTCGCGACAAACCGGTCTGGAAGCTGCTGCGCGTGCGGAGTGAGGCGTTATAGAAGAGAAAGTAAATCGTCCGGCCGCGCAACGCGTCTTCGGTGCACCGCGGATATCGACGCTTGAAGGAAAGTGCCGCGTCGAGCAGCGCACGATAGTCCGGCGCGCTCATGGTCAGATCGGGGGCAAGCCAGTTGCGAGTCACGTATCTCTCCTGATCGTCTTTCAGTAATGCTCCCGAGACAGCATCACGCTGCCTGTCGTGTTTGACGCCATCTCGCGGACATGCGCTTACCGCAGTACCCACCGCACCCGATGGGTTATCCCGTCAGGGAGGACGCCAGCAGCTCACCCTCTGTGCAAAGTGCTCGGCACAGGACAGGCCCAACCGTTCGAAAAGACGCCGTGGCACGAGCGCCGCGTCCATCATCTGCACGCCCACTTCCAACGGATCGGTGCTTTCCCGGATCACGAGATCGGCTTGCGCAGCATCGAGCCCGATAGCGCACAAGTGGTCTCGCCACGCGGGAAGCTCGGGGGCGAGAAACGCCATCATCAGATCAGGCAGAAGCGCATCGAGAAACGCACGCTCGCCAGCCGACAGCGACGGCACCCACTCACTCGCAAAGCGGACGAACGCGGCCTGATGCCGCATCTCGTCCGATGCGTGATCGCTCAGCAACACACGCACGGGTGGATAAACGTCGTCGCATGCTCCCGCTTGACGCAGCGTGCCGGTAATCAACGTCTCGGTGACCGATGCCGCCGCCACGATGGACATTGCGCGATGCGTCTCGGGGGCCGTCTCGCACAACGCCAGCACGCGAACGACACTCGACGACGGCCCTTGTCCAAGCACGTATCCCGTATGGCGCTGCAGATGCCTGCGAAAGCGCTCCATCATCCACGTGTGAAACCCCTCGTCCGTGTAGATCGCCAGCAGGTCGTCCCGGCTAACTGATGCAATGCCAGACACGTCGAGCATCTGTTCGATAGCCCGATTGACGATATGCAGCTCGACCCGCTCCGTCTTGTTCAGGTAGTCCGCCAACCGTAGCGCGCTCAATTGCTGCCGGGCGGCCTGTCCACGTTCGCGGACCATCGGATGCCTGGCGTAAGGCATCAACGCCACGTTGAAGAACACCTGATCGGGTCGCAACGGCGGGAACGGCGCCTGCGTCGCACGACGAGCGACGGCCGCCACTTCCCGCCACGGCCGTTGCCCATGATCGCACCCGCTGCCACCACCTGGCACGGGTTCGGCGCCGTCCGGCAAACGTGGATCAGACATGGGGGGAGGCAGAGACGGCTGGCGCCGGATCATGCTCGGCCAGCGATATCAAACTGGCCCGTTCCGGCCCGAGTCCAATCCCGGCCAGCGGCGCACCGATGTGCCGCTCGACGAAATCGACAAAGCCGTGCATCGCGGCGTCGAGCGTTCCCTCACGCCCGAGCGTGAGCGAACGCTCGTTCAGCCCGGGATAAATCATCACGTCCGGCATGACCTCGCTCGACAACACGTCAGGATGCACGCGCATCGGTACGCCCTGATACGCCGAATGAAAATAATGCGTCAGGCAATCGACCTTATTGAGATACACGCAGTCCACCGCGTGCGCCTTGATGACCTCTCGCAACTGCGCGAGGTCAAGCATGCCGATCCGACGCGGCCGTCCGGTTCCCGTGCCGTACTCGCCTGTCAGCATTCGAAGTGCAGTGCCCACATCGAACGGATCGTTGGAGCGCAGTAGCTCGTCCGGCGAGTAGCGCACTTGCTCTTCCGCTGCACCAACGTGTGACTGCGACGCGCCGTGGCAGTACTGTGCCGAGCGCTCGCCGCCCAGTTCCGAAGGAAACGGGCCTCGCCCGACACGCGACATGATGGCTTTCGCCACGCCAATCGTTCGACGGTGATACTTCGGCGACAGATCCCCCCCTACATAGGCGTAGGCCGGTACGGTGTGGCTCGACGTAACGTACGGCTGGCTGCCGTCGACGACGTCGAGCAACACCGACTGCGCCCCTTCGAACAACACGTTGGCACCGTCCTTCACGCGATCCGTGAGCCATCCGCGATCCGGCTCGATGTACCCCCGCAAGGTCTGCGTGACCTTCGGCAGGCCCAACAACATGTCCGACATTTCGGCGATCCACGGCGACGTGCCACCTTCCGCATTGATCATGCGCGTGAGCACGTCTCGCATCGAGGTGATGGTGTCCGCTTCGTTCTTCAGCAGATCTCCGAGCATCAGATTGACGCGTGTGTCGTTGCGCACGCGCATGGCACGATCTGCATAGCACGGCCCGATGCCGTTGCCCGTGGTGCCGATCGTGCCGCTCCCGCGCCGATCCATCGCGATGTGGTGCGGCTGCACAAGTGCTGCGCGCGCGCTGATATGCAGCCGGCCTTCGAGCGAGATACCCATCTCGCGCAACCGTTCGATCTCGTTGGCCAGCTTCCAGGGGTTGAGGGCGCACCCCGACCCGATGTAGAGCGTTGCGTGCGGATGAAATACGCCGGATGGCAATTGCTTGAGCGCGATGCGTCCGGAGGGCGTGTCGATGGTGTGCCCCGCGTTGGCACCGCCATTGAAACGGGCGATCACGTCATACCTCGGCGCGAGGGCGTCGATGATCTTCGCCTTGCCTTCGTCGCCATACTGCAAGCCGACGAGTACATCGGCGAAACCTTCGGCGGATTGCGAGGCGAGGTGGGAGGTGTGAAGCGAGGGGCTGGAGGATACAGAGGTCATGCGCGTTGCATATCGTAGAAAAATTGGGGAACCGGTGCTTGCTGCGCCGCCAGCCGGTCGTAGACCCAACGTCCGACGGCAATGTCGAGAATGCCCAGGCCGAAGGGGGAAAACACGATTGGCCGGTCACGCGCCGGAGGCTCGCCACCACAAAGCAAATGCGGCAGCGATGTGGTGACGAAGCGCCGATGGCCAGCCTCGACCTCCGTGAGATGAAGCGAGGTCATCGCGCGCAGGCAATGATCGATGTCGTCGACCACGTTGTAAGACTCGAGAACAATCGCGGGCGCGAGGTCGCGCAGCGAGAGATGCAGCACGATTGGGCAATGCGAGAACCAATCGGGGTTCTCGAGATAGGGCGACGCCGCCGTTGTGGTGAGCACGATGACGTCGGCCGCGCGAATGGTGTCTTCGAGCGACGCCTCCGGGCGAGCTTCGTAACCGAGGCGCTTCCCGATTCGGGTCGCAAGCGACACCGCATAATCGCTGTTCAGATCGTGCACCGTCACCTCGCCGATCGGCAGCGTCGCGAGCGGCAAACACTCGGCCACATGACGCGCGATAACGCCCGCGCCGACAAACGCCACGCGCAGGTTTTTCGACGATGCCTGCCTCGTGGCGGGCGCGTTGTTCGCGAGGCAGCGTAGCGCACTAATTGCACTGGCCGCCGTGCGCGCCGCGCTGATGATGCTCGCTTCCATGCACGCCATCGGATAACCGGTCGTAGCGTCGTTCAGAATGAGGACAGCCGATGCGCGCGGCATTCCACGCTCGACGTTCTCAGGAAAACTCGATATCCATTTGATGCCGGTGACGCCATCGCCATTACCGTCGCGATCACGAATGTGCGCCGGCAGCGCGATGATTCGATTGCGTTGTCCGTCGGGAAAACGGAGAAACTGACTTTCCGGATTCACGGTACGGCCGGCGTTGTGGGCTCGATATGCCGCTTCGACCGTATCGAGAACGGCAGACTTGCTCTGCCCGATGGCAGCATCAATCTGCTCCCCGGTGAACACGCGGAATTGCGGTAGCGGCAATGCATTCATAGCAATGAAGGGCTCACGATGTCGAGGGTGTGGGATGCCCCGCGTGGCGCACCGGAAAGATCGTCAACGCTGGCAGCGGCCCAGTCTGGGTCGTAGAGAGTGTCCAGATACTTGTCGCCCATGTCCGGTGCGATGGCGACAACCGTGTCGTTGGCCGCGATGTCCCCCGACGACATTTGCACGGCGCGCAACACGCTGCCCGTCGACCCGCCCGCCAGAAATCCGCGTGCGGCCAGCATGTGACACATGCGCAGTGTGTCCGCTTCGGGGATGTGGACGATGGCATCAGGAGGCTCCGCCTCCAGCGATTCGCACAGCGGCGGGCGACAGCTTGTCCCCAGTCCTGGAATGCGTCTCGGTCCCGGCGGACCACCGAACGTGACGGAGCCGACGGCATCCACCGCGATGATGCGCGTCGGCAGTCGATGCGCTCGCACGTAGCGCAAGCATCCGATCAATGTGCCGGTCGTGCCCGCGCCGACGAACAAATGGCCGGCATCGGGATAGGCCGCGAAGATTTCAGGCGCCGTCCAACGGTAGTGCGCCCGCCAATTGCCGGGATTGGCATATTGATTGACCCACACCCATCGCGCGTCGCGCGCCACTTGTTCCCGGATCCACGCGATGCGTGTACCGAGATATCCGCCCTGCGCATCGCGACGCTCGACGCACACGACGTGGGCGCCTGCCGCTTGCATGGCGCGGACGGCCTGACGCGAGGTATTGGGATCGGTCACACAGGTGAAGCGGTAGCCGCGATTCGCACACACCATCGCCAACGCCACCCCGAGATTTCCGGACGACGACTCGACGATCTGCGTGTTCGCGTGAACGCGCCCCGTCGCTTCCAAATCTTCGATCAGTTGAAGCGCCGTCTTGAGCTTGATGGAACCGGCCGGATTCAGTCCCTCCAGCTTGAGGTGAACCGCGGCGAGACACAAACCGCCAATCGCCGTGAAGACGGGAGCCGTCGGTTGCAGGAACGCGCCACCGACGCGCAACGATAGGCCATCGCGCGTTCTTTCGCTTGCTTCGGGCCCGACCTGCGGCGGCACCGCCAACGTTTCGTGCTGATACCCCACCCCCACCTCCCGAAGTCCCGCCCGAAGGCGACGCAATGGCGTGGTGAAGGGATTGCGGTTCGCAAGGGCCTTCGTTCATGCACGCCGTGAAGCGTCATTTAAGCGAACCGGACGAGCGCGGAACACCTGCATAGTCGTGTAGGACGCAGGATGCGGCGGGGTATTTGGGAACCTGCGGAGCACGCTACGCCCGCAACCGCAGCTTGGGGAATCGGGATGAATCGGGAAATCGGCGGGAAATCGCCGTGAACCCGTCGAACGCGCAGGTATATGCCGAAACGCGTTCGCGGATGACGCTCAGCGAGGCCGGCCGCCGCGTCCGATATCCTGAATGCGAACGACGGCGTTGCCCGCCGCATCGGTCTTCTCAGGAATTTTCCAGGCGTGGCCGTAGACAAGCTCGAAGGTCAGCGCAATCGTGCCATCCTGTCCGCGCTGACGCTCCAGCGCCGCGCGCAAGGCCGCAAGGCGCGCCCTCCCCGTGAGCCCGCTACGACGCTCCGGCAACGGATTTACCCCAAGCAGACGGACGTCGCGCAACAGCGTATCCGGAGATTCGAACGTGAGCGTGAGGCGCTCCATGTCCGTGACAGGCGTATCGAAGCCGCTCGCCACCATCATGTCGCCCAGATCGTGCATGTCCGTCGGCTCGAGCACATGCGCAATGTCATCGACTTCCGCCCATGCCGTGCGCAATTCGCGCAGCGTGTCGGGGCCGTAGGCCGAGAACATCAGCAAGCCATCCGTACTCAGCACGCGATGCCACTCGGGAATGACGCGATGCGGCTCTCGATACCAGTGAAGTGCGAGATTCGACCACACCAGATCGAATGTGCGCGAGGCAAACGGGAGTGCCGAGAAATCGCCCTGCACCACACCGTACGGCGGCGCAGTGCGCAGCAGCCGGCGCCAGCCGGTGGTCGCCCCGGCCGCAGCGGCCGCAGCGGCCGCCTTGACCATCGCGAACGAAGCGTCCAGGCCCACGCGATAGGCTTCGGGGTAGCGCTCGCCGAAGCTCAGCAGGTCGCCGCCCGTGCCACATCCGACGTCCAGCACGCGTTTGGGCTTGAGTTTGATGTAATCGAGCCGGCTCGCGAGCCGTGACGCCACCTCCCGCATCAGGAAATCGGCCTCCTGCCAGTTCGGCGCGCGCCGGTCGAACGCGGTGCGCAAAAAGCGGGCGGAGAACGCTGAGGACGGGGTTTGGGGAGCGACTGAAGGCTTCATGGGACGGGCGAAAAGGCGAGTCGGCAGTATACTCGTTGCTGTCCGAATGCATCGGACACCGCCAAGCGGCCCGGCCAAGACCGATCTCCACACCTGACGGCACTGGCCGCTCGGCCCGCCACATCACTCTGTCCCTGCTATCGCCTTGCCCATCCTTCGCGCCACTTTCCCCATGCTCGCCAGACTTGCCGGTGGACTGCTCCGCGTAGCGTTGCCGGATCACTGCGCGGTCTGCCGCCGGCGCGCGACGAGGCAAGTCTGCTCGGATTGCGCGCAGGCATTCGACGACGCCCGGTCCGATGCGCCGCTGCGCTGCCATCGATGTGCCGCAGCATTGCCATCGCTGGCGGCGCCGACCGAAGACGCAACGACACCCAACGCCGATGATGCGACAATTTGCCGCACACAATCGCCCATCGTCTGCGGACAATGCCTGCGGCACCGCCCCGCATTCGACGCCGCGTTGACACTCGCAGACTACGTGGCGCCACTCGATATGCTGATGATTCGTCTGAAATACCAGGGCGCCCTGCCGTTCACTCGCGAATTCGGCGAACGCCTCGGCGACGCGCTGACAGCGCGGGGCGACGCGACACCGCTGCTGGTCCCCGTACCGCTTGCGCCCTCACGACTCGCGTCGCGTGGCTTCAATCAGGCTTGGGAACTGGCGCGGGTGGCATCCCGTCGTGCGAATCTGCCCGCCAGCGCCCATGTGCTGCGACGTGAGCGATCGACTGCCGCACAGCAGCGTCTGTCCCGCGAAGCGCGCAGGTGCAATCTGCGCGGCGCTTTCGTCGCGAGCGACCACGCTCGCGGACGCCGCATCGTGCTGGTCGACGACGTCATGACCACCGGCGCGACCTGCGATGCCGCAGCCGCCGCACTCAAGCATGCGGGCGCAACGCATGTGCTTGCGGCTGTCGTATTGCGTACCCCGTCTTCTCTGTAACTCTGCCCCCACGCTCATGTTCAACGTCGTTCTCGTCTCACCTGAAATTCCGCCGAATACGGGTAACGTGATTCGCCTGTGTGCCAATACCGGCGCACGGCTGCATCTGATCGAACCGCTCGGCTTTCCGCTGGACGACGCGCGTATGCGCCGCGCGGGGCTTGACTATCATGAGTACGCAGAGATGAAGGTCCATCGGGACTGGGACGCGTTTCTGGCTGCCGAAACGCCCGACCCGACGCGGATGTTCGCGCTGACGACACGCGGTTCGCGTCCCTTCGGGGAGTTGTTCTTCGCACCCGGCGATTGGTTTATCTTCGGCTCGGAAACGCGTGGCCTCGCGCCGGAATTGCTCGACACGTTCGCCACTACGCAACGCGTGCGCCTGCCGATGCGCCCCGGCAACCGGAGCCTCAATCTGTCGAATACGGTCGCCGTGGTGGTCTTCGAAGCGTGGCGTCAGCAGGGTTACGCCGAAGGGTCCTGACTGGCCAGTTCCGCTTGATAGCGTGCCAGCATCGGGGCGTCGAAGCAGACGAACTCCACGCGTTCGATGTTCGGGAAGTGAGGCAGCGCATCGAGCACGGTGAACACGGCCAACGGCACGGCGAGTTCGGCCGGATAGCCAAAGATGCCGCAACTGATCGCCGGAAAGGCCGCACTCCGGCAGTCATGTTCCGATGCCAGACGCAAGCTTTCCCGGTAGCAACTCGCCAGCAGGGCGGGTTCGTCGTCAGCGCCACCGCGCCAGACAGGGCCGACCGCATGGATCACGAACCTCGCCTTGAGGCGAAATCCCGGGGTGAGCTTTGCCTGCCCGGTGGGGCAGCCGTGAAGTTTGCGGCAAGCTTCGAGCAGTTCGGGGCCGGCCGCGCGATGGATCGCGCCATTGACGCCGCCACCGCCGAGCAACAATTCGTTCGCGGCATTCACGATGACATCGACGGGGGATTGGGTGATATCGCCTTGAGAGGCGTGCAGACGGGAAACTTGCGACATGGGCTCGACTCCCTTGTGGCGAGTGCCGGCGACGGGATTGTGCCGCCGGGGAAACGGCTTACCGGCAATCCCGTAGCGGATCATCGATAAGCCACGCGAAACCTGACACCGCTGCGTTGACGACGCAACATGCGGTGACGCGTTTAGCTCGCGTCATCCTCGCGTTCGGCGCGGGCATCGCGCCGCAGCAGGGCTTCCACCGCCGCGCGGGCAGGCAAACCCTCGAACAATGTGGCGCATACCGCGTCGGTAATCGGCATTTCGACGCCATGCGCACGGGCCAGATCACGCACCGCACGTGCACATCGTACGCCTTCGGCGACATGTCCCAGCGACGCCAGCACGTCGTCGAGCGACTTTCCTGTCGCCAGTCGTAACCCCACCGTACGGTTACGCGACAAATCGCCGGTTGCCGTCAGTATCAGATCGCCCATGCCCGTCAGCCCCATGAACGTCTCGGGCTTACCGCCCAGCGCGACGCCCAAGCGGGTCATTTCGGCCAGACCACGCGTCACCAGCGCTGCGCGGGCGTTCAGCCCCAGACCCAGACCGTCGCTCACACCTGTCGCGATCGCGAGCACGTTCTTCACGGCGCCCCCCACTTCGACACCGACGAGGTCGTCACTCGAATAGATGCGCAGGGCACCGAAATGGCAGGCAGCAATCGTCAGCTCGCACAGCGACGGCACCGCGCTGGCAATGGTCAGTGCTGCCGGGAGGCCCTGCGCGACTTCGCGCGCAAAGCTCGGCCCCGAGAGCGGACCACCCGCAACCCGCGGGAAAACCTCGGCAACGATCTGATGCGGCAGCAGCCCGGTGTCCGCCTCGAACCCCTTGCAGAGCCAGATCAGGTTCTGCGGCGGATTGGCGGCGAGCGCCATATGGCCAGCCAATGCGCGCAAGCCTGCGACAGGTACGGCAGCGACGCACAAGGCGCGTTCACCCGTGCCATGCGCCAGCGCCGTCGCAAAATCGGCCTCGAATCGCAAACGGGAAGACAGCGTGGAACCAGGGAGGTAGGCGGAATTCTCGTGGGAGGCGGCCAACTGCTTCACGAGTGCAGCGTCGCGCGCCCAAAGAACAACGTCATGGCGTGCAGCCATGTGACTCGCCATTGCGGTGCCCCAGGCACCAGCACCGAATACGGCAATCTTCATGAAGGGGGCCTCAACGCGAAAGCCGGCACAGGGCCGGCCGTCGCGCCGATCAGCGCAAGCGCTTAGTGAGTCTGGGCAGACGAGCCGTCGGGCATGACGATGCCCGGTGCCGGCGTCTCGCCGTTGGCCGCTTGTTGCTCGGCCAGTTGTGCCAGACGTTGCTCGTACAGCGCCTGGAAGTTCACTTCGGCCAGGTGGATCGGCTGGAAACCGGCACGGCTGATAGCGTCGGCCACGTTGGCACGCAGGTACGGATAGACGATCGTCGGGCAAGCGATGCCGATGAGCGGATCGAGCTGTTCGGCCGGCACATTGCGGATTTCGAAAATACCGGCTTGTTTGCCTTCGACCAGGAACGCGACCTTGTCCTTGATCTTGGCCGTCACGGTGGCGATCACGACGACTTCGAAGATTGCCTCGGCCAGACGCTCAGCAGCGACGTCCAATTGCACTTCAACGGTCGGCATCTCCTGCTCGAGGAAGATCGCGGGCGAATTCGGCTGCTCGAGCGACAGATCTTTCAGGTAAGCGCGCTGGATGCTGAAAAACGGCTGATTCTGGTCGGACATTTCGTTTCCTTGGGTATAAGACAGCCACGTAGGCACGCGGCTGGGCGCACTATTTTCAGGCGGTATCAGGCCGCTTGCAAGAGCGGCAGGAGGCCACCAGCACGATCCAGTGCCGACAGATCGTCGTAACCGCCAACGTGACACTCATCGATGTAGATCTGCGGTACCGTACGGCGCCCCGTGCGCGTCATCATTTCCTCGCGGCGAGCGGGTTCCTTGTCGATCAGGATCTTCTCAATGTCCTGAACGCCGCGCTGGCGCAGCAGACGTTCCGCCATCTGGCAATACGGGCACACTTGCGTGCTGTACATCACGATCTTCGGCATGACTTGCAACTCCTCGATTACTTGACGACCGGCAGACCGGCTTCCTGCCAGGCGGCGATGCCGCCCTGGAGACTGAATGCCTCAGCATAGCCAAGATTGCGCAACAGCGTCTGAGCGCGCGCCGAGCGCTGACCGCTCTTGCACACGATAAGTACCGGTGCTGCCTTGTTTTTGATGACCTGAGCAATTTTCTGCTCCACGTCGTCGAGCGGCACGTTTCGCGCGGACGGCAGGTGGCCGGCGGCGAATTCCTCTCCCGAGCGCACGTCGAGCACCACTGCGCCCTTACGGTTAATGAGCTGGGTCGCTTCGATGGTCGACAGTCCGCGACCGCCGCGCTTGAAGACCGGCCAGGCCAGCATGCCACCCGAAACGAGGGCAATCGCGATCAGCGCGAGGTTGGTGTAATCGGAAAAGAACTTCACAAACCACCTGAAAAAGATCAAAAGAATCCGATCATTATAAAATAATCCGTGATTGCGCCGACGGATCGCGTTGCCAATCGCTGCGCCGGACGTCGGTGGCCGCTTCGCCGCCCCCCCGAACGTCCCTGAATTGCTGCCACAAAGCCCTTGCCGGGCGTTGTCGCACAAGGCGCGGCGAACTGCCTTCGTGCCGCCGGCTGCCCCCGCTTTCCAACTCTGACTGAAGTTTGCTCATGTACAAGCTCGTTCTCATCCGCCACGGCGAATCGACGTGGAACAAGGAAAATCGCTTCACCGGCTGGATCGACGTCGACCTGACCGAAAAGGGCGTCGCCGAAGCCAGCCAGGCCGGCAATCTGCTCGCCGAAGCCGGCTTCAAATTCGATCTCGCCTACACGTCGGTCCTTAAGCGCGCGATCCGCACCCTGTGGCACGTGCAGGACGTCATGGACCAGATGTGGATTCCCGTGGTGCATAGCTGGCGTCTGAATGAGCGTCACTACGGCGCTCTGGCTGGCCTGAACAAGGCCGAGACCGCCGCCAAGTACGGCGACGAGCAGGTCCACGTCTGGCGCCGCAGCTACGATACCCCACCGCCCCCGTTGGCAGCGGACGACGAGCGCAGCTCCTACAACGATCCGCGTTACGCCAAGCTCAAGCGCGAAGAGATTCCGCTCACCGAGTGCCTGAAGGACACCGTGGCTCGCGTGCTGCCCCTGTGGAACGAATCGATCGCGCCGGCTGTGCGCTCCGGCAAACAGGTGCTCGTTGCCGCCCACGGCAATTCGCTGCGCGCGCTCATCAAGCACCTCGACAACATTTCGGACGACGACATCGCCAGCCTGAACATCCCGAACGGCACGCCGCTCGTGTACGAGCTGGACGCCGATCTCAAGCCGATCCGCCATTACTATCTGGGCGATCAGGAAAAGATCGCCGGCGCACTGGCTGCCGTCGCCGCACAAGGCAAGTCGAAGTAATCCCCGACGATCGTCCGATGCGATAGCCGGAACCGGGCGCACCGCCACCGCGGTGCGCCTCCCTCTCCTCCCGCCCCGCCCGTAATACCCGGTAACACGATTTCGGCGGCGTTGGCGACATCTCGTTTTTCACCTCCCGTCGCCTGCCGAAGCGCATTCTGCCTGCCAACGCCACGCGCTATCGGAGGACGCCCGCCCAAAATCCCGTCACAACGGCAGGTCGAACGGAACTTTTTGTCGAACCACTCAGGAAAAGTTCCTGTCGAATGGGCAATGTCCGCCCTGCGGGCAAACGGTTATACTTCGCCAAAGTGTGCGCGCCCATTGGCGGGCGCCCCGAAAAATCCGGAATTTCCACGCCTATATGCGCCAAACCCTCAAACACATCGGCCTGATCGTGCTGGGCCTCGCGACTGGTGCTGCTGCCACCCTCGCGTTTTCGCAGGCATCCGCACAAAGCGCTACCACGCCATTGCCGCTCGAGCAGCTTCGTCTGCTGGCCGAAGTGTTCGGTCAAATCAAGCGCGAGTACGTGCAGCCGGTGGACGACAAGAAGCTGCTGACCGCAGCGATCAAGGGTATGGTGTCGAGCCTCGATCCGCACTCGTCGTACCTCGACAAGGACGAATACAAAGAGCTGCAGGAGCAGACGCGCGGTCGCTTCGCCGGTCTCGGCATCGAGATTTCGCAAGAAGACGGCCTCGTGAAGGTGATTTCCCCTATCGAAGACAGCCCGGCCTTCAAGGCCGGTCTGAAGCCCGGCGACCTAATCACCCGTATCGACGACAAGCCCGTACGCGGCATGACCCTCGACCAGGCGGTCAAGCGCATGCGCGGCGCCCCCGGCAGCAAGGTCACGCTGACGATCTTCCGCAAGTCGGAAGAGCGCACCTTCCCGGTGTCGATCGTACGTGCGGAAATCCGTGTGCAGAGTGTGAAGGGCAAGATGCTCGAGCCGGGTATCGGTTACGTCCGCATCACGAGCTTCCAGGAACGCACCGTGCCGGATCTGGCCAAGAAGCTCCAGGAACTGGCCAAGGATCAACCGCTCAAGGGCCTGGTGCTCGATCTGCGTAACAACGGCGGCGGCATTCTCCAGTCCGCAGTCGGCGTGTCCGCAGCCTTCCTCAAGGAAGGTGCCACGGTCGTGACGACCAACGGTCAGATCGAAGACGCCAAGCAGAAGTACACGGCCACGTTCGACAACTACCGTCTGTCGGCGAGCCCGGACGATCCGCTCAAGGGCGAAGCCGCCATCTGGAAGACGGTGCCGATGGTGGTGCTGGTGAACGCCTACTCCGCGTCGGCCTCGGAAATCGTGGCGGGTGCCCTGCAGGATTCGAAGCGCGCGCTGATCATGGGCAAGACGACCTTCGGCAAGGGATCGGTGCAGACCGTGCGCCAGTTGTCGCCGGACACCGCCCTGCGTCTGACCACGGCGTACTACTACACGCCGAGCGGCCGTTCGATCCAGTCCATCGGTATCAAGCCGGACGTGCCGGTCGACCAGAATCCGAAGGGCGATCCGGACGACGTGCTGGTCACGCGCGAAATCGATTACCAGAACCATCTGCACAACACGCAAACGCCTGACGAGCAGAAGGAAATCGACGCCCGCGAAGCCCGCCGCCTGGAAGAACTGCGCCGCCTCGAGGAAGAGAACGCGAAGAAGACGCCGGAAGAGCGCAAGAAGGAACGTGAGGAACGCCTGCCGGATCTGGGCAGCACCGACGACTTCATGCTCCAGCAGGCCATCCACCAACTCAAGGGCGAGCCGGTCCAGCGCACGAAGTCGCGCCTGGAAGCCAACGCTGGCCCGATGCCGAAGGACGCTTCGAAGGCTGCGGCGCCCACCACCGGCGCCAAGGCAGACCCGAAGACCGACACCGTCGTACCGGCCAAGCCGGCGGACAAGAAATAAGCATCCGCTTTACACTACAAACCGTGCCCGCGAAAGCCGGCACGGTTTTTTTTATTCCACTCCGGTTTGCGATGAACGACGACCAGTTGCTGCGTTACTCCCGCCACATCCTGCTCGACGAACTCGGTATCGAGGGCCAGGAGCGTCTGCTCGCCGCCCATGCCGTGATCGTGGGGGCTGGAGGTCTGGGCTCGCCCGCAGCCCTCTACCTGGCGGCATCGGGCGTCGGACGCATCACGCTGATCGACGACGACGATGTCGATCTCACCAATCTGCAACGCCAGATCCTCCACGACACGCGGAGTGTGGGCCGGCCCAAGGTAATCTCCGGACGCGAGCGCATCGCGCAAATCAACCCGGACGTGATCGTCGACGTCGTCAACGAACGTGTGGACGAAGCACGGCTCAAGGCACTGGCGCGCGACGCCACCGTGGTGCTCGACGGCTCGGACAACTTCGCCACGCGTCACGCCGTCAATCGTGCCTGCGTGGCGGCGGGCGTCCCGCTCGTGTCCGGCGCGGCCTTGCGCTTTGATGGCCAGATCAGCGTCTTCGACGTGCGCAATGACGCCTCGCCCTGCTATGAGTGCATCTTCCCTGCGGACGAGCCCTTCCCCGAACAGGCCTGCGCGACGATGGGGGTACTGGCCCCGCTCGTGGGCATCATCGGCAGCATGCAGGCCGCCGAGGCCATCAAGCTCATCACGGGTGTGGGCGTGCCGCTGGTCGGCCGTCTGCAATTGCTCGACGGGCGCAAGATGAGTTGGCACACCATGCACTGCGCTCGCAATCCCGAGTGCAAGGTTTGCGGTCAGCGGCATTGAGCACCGTGAGCCGGATCGCCGTAAAAAAAGCGGGCGCCCCGTTATCGGAGCACCCGCTTTTCGTTTCAGGGACGTTCAGGGACGTGGCCCTGCGGTCAGTCCGTCACGCGACGGCCAGACGCGCCAGCGCCGCCTGCATCTCTTCCGGTTCGGTCGCGGCCAGCAGTTCCTGAACCGGCCGCTCCAAATCCGGCAGGTGCGCTCGCAGGATCTCCTGCTTGACCTGCAACAGTTGGCTTGGATGCATCGAAAACTCCCGCAGTCCCATGCCGAGCAGCAACCGCGTCGCCGTCGGATCGCCCGCCATCTCGCCGCATACCGCCACCGGCACGCCGAATGCATGTGCCTCGCGGATGGTCATGGCGATCAGACGCAGCACGGCCGGATGCAGCGGATCGTACAAATGCGCGACGGCATTGTCCGCACGATCGATCGCCAGCGTGTACTGAATCAGATCGTTCGTGCCGATGGACAGGAAATCGAGCCGCTTCAGGAACATCGAGACCGTGAGCGCGGCGGCCGGCACTTCGATCATCGCTCCCAGCTTCACCCCCGGATCGTAGAGCAGACCTGCCGCATCGAGCTGCGACTTCGCTTCTCGCACGAGTTCCAGCGTCTGATCGATCTCCTGCGCATGCGCGAGCATGGGGAACAGGATTTGCACCTTACCGAATGCCGAAGCCCGCAGAATCGCCCGCAACTGCGTCAGGAACATGCGCGGCTCCGACAGGCTCCAGCGAATGGCCCGCAAGCCCAGCGCCGGATTCGGCGCCGTCTCATACGTTTCGTGACTGTCGAGCGGCTTGTCGGCGCCCACGTCAATGGTCCGGATCGTGAGCGGCAGCCCCTTCATCGCCTCGACGGCGCGCTTGTACGCCTCGAACTGCGCCTCTTCCTCCGGTGCTTCCTTCTCGTTCATGAAAAGGAATTCCGTGCGGAACAGCCCCACGCCGACGGCACCGGCGGCCACGGCGGTCTTGGCATCCTCCGGCAACTCGATGTTGGCAAACAGATCGATGGGCGTGCCGTCGATAGTCTGCGCGGGCGAGTGCTTGAGACGCTGCAAGCGACGCTCTTCCAGCGCACGCTCGCTTTGCCGGTAGCTGTACTCTTCGAGCACGATCGGGGCCGGGTCCACGATGACGATGCCGCTGTCCCCGTCGATGATGATGACGTCGTCCTGCTTGATGAGCAGGCTGGCCTGCGCCACGCCGACAGCCGCCGGAATCCCAAGACTGCGGGCCACGATGGCCGTATGCGACGTCTTGCCGCCCAGATCCGTGACGAACCCTTTGAACGTCTGCGACTTGAATTGCAGCATATCGGCCGGCGCGATGTCGCGGGCCACGACGATCATGTCGTCGCGCGGCGTCTCGGCGACCACATGGCGGATGCCGGGCGCGCCAGCAAGCGCCTTGAGCACGCGCTCGGCCACCTGTTCGATGTCTGCGCGGCGCTCGCGCAGGTACTCGTCGTCGATGTCTTCGAAGCGGGCGACGAGCACGTCAAGCTGCGTGGTCAGCGCCCATTCCGCGTTATAGCGGCGTTCGCGAATCAGCTTGATGACGGCATCGGCCAGCAGCGTGTCGTTGAGGATCAGCGAGTGAACGTCGAGGAACGCCCCCATCTCACCGGGCGCGTCGTCCGGTAGTTCTGCCTTGAGGGTATCGAGTTCGTGCTGGACGCTCGCCTGAGCGCCGTGAAAGCGCGCGATTTCGTCGTCGATCTGGGAAGGATCGAGCAGATAGTGCGGCACATCGAGCGTGGCGGGCGCGAGCAAATAGGCGCGTCCGATCGCGATGCCGCGGGAAACGGGAATGCCGTGCAGGGTGAAAGACAAGGAAGTCCCCCCAGTTCAGAGGCGAATGATTCGATCGTAATCTATGTTTTTTCGCTGCGTTCGGGATGGCGTTCGAAGCGACGGGCAGCGCGCCGGCGCAGGCACGGTCCGCGCCCGGCGGTGCGCCTGCGATGCGCCGCACTCCACCGCATTTCGCCGCAGCGCCGCCTTATTCCCCTTCGCCGAACTTGTTCGCGATGAGGGCCAGGATTTCATCCATGGCTTGTTGTTCGTCAGCGCCTTCGGTCTCCACTTCGACCGTCGAGCCGATCCCCGCAGCCAGCATCATGACCCCCATGATGCTCTTCGCGTTGATGCGCCGACCATTCCGGGTCAGCCAGACCTCACTCTGAAATTTCGCCGCCAGTTGCGTCAGCTTTGCAGATGCCCGGGCATGCAGGCCCAATTTATTTACGATCGTCGTTTCTTGTCGAAGCATGTTTCAGTGTGACGTAGTGTGTATGGCCGGCGCACCCGCGCCGACTTCGAGAATACCTTTAGATCCGCCCGAAAGCACCTTCTCCGTCAGCGTGTCGAGCGGCACGGAGCGATAGCACACCGCCTTGATGAGCATCGACAGATTCACCCCGGCGAGCACACGCACTTTCGGTCCGACGAGTTGCGCCGCGACATTCGACGGCGTGGCGCCGAACAAGTCGGTGAGGACCAGCACGCCATTTTCTTCCTGCAACTGTGCGAGGCGCTCACGGGCGGTGTCGACGAGTGCCGCCGTGTCCTGATCGGGAACGACGTCGATCGCGCCGATGTTCGACGGACAACCGCCGTAGATGTGCGAAACACACTCGCGAAGTGCCGAGGCGAGCGGTGCGTGGGCAATAATCAGAATTCCAGCCATGATGCTAGGTACGCCGAGCGCCGCGGGTGTTCGGGATACAAACACAACAACGAACGCGCACCTGTCGATTTTGGGATTCTTATTTTAGCAGGCGCGCAAAAACCCCGAATTTTCATAAAGTTAGGGGCCGCTCCAAGCGATTTGCCGGACAATGGCCCCGCTTTTCCTCAGACTGCCAGTTCCAGCGCGTCGATGAACATCTTCGGCACGTCGAAACCGGTTTGCGCCGTGATTTCCTGGAAGCACGTCGGACTCGTGACGTTTACTTCCGTGAGGTAATCGCCGATGATGTCGAGCCCCACGAGCAGCAGGCCACGCTGCCAGAGAATCGGTGCAAGTGTTTCAGCAATCTGACGATCGCGCGCAGACAGATCGCGCGCTTCGCCCACCCCGCCGGCGGCGAGGTTGCCGCGCACTTCGTTGCCTTGCGGGATGCGCGCCAGCGAATGCGGCACGACCTTGCCGCCAATCACGAGCACTCGCTTATCCCCCGCCTTGATTTCGGGAATGAAGCGCTGCGCCATCACCGAGCATGCACCGTATTCGCCAAGCATCTCGACCACCGAGCCGAGGTTGCGGCCGTCCGGGCCAATGCGGAACACGCCCGTGCCCCCCATGCCGTCGAGCGGCTTGTAGATCACGTCGCCATGCTCGGCGTGAAAGGCGCGCAGTCGTGCCGCGTCACGCGTCACCAGCGTCGGCACCACGAACTGAGGAAACTCGGCAATGGCGAGCTTTTCGGAGTGATCTCGAATCGCGCTCGGCTTATTGAATACGCGAGCCCCGGCGCGCTCGGCAATTTCCAGCAGCCACGTGGCGTTGATGTACTCCATGTCGAATGGCGGGTCCTTTCGCATGAGCACGGCGTCGAATTCGGTGAGCGCCGCCACACGTATGCCGGCGACCTCGTACCAGGCATCTGCATCACCCGTCAGGCGAATTTCCTTCACGCGCGCATCGACCTTTGCGCCATACCACGCCATCTCATGCAGCTCGCACGCGAAGATGCGGTGCCCGCGACGCGCAGCCTCGCGCATCATCGAGAAGGTGGTGTCCTTGTAGGTTTTGAACTGGTCAAGCGGGTCGGCGATAAAGAGAATCTGCATCGATCGGCGGAGGTCTTGGGGGGTTCGGATGCAAACACCGCAGGCTGCGGCGACAGGCATCTATTCTAGCCGAGGCGCCGTTTTGCCGCTGCGCACCGGCAGGCCGTCCGGCACGCGCACGGCCGCGCAAACCTCACATCCGCTCGGGGTTTCCGCTCGCCCCCGAACCGCCAAGACCCAGGAGTAGCGACGCATCTCGCACAGGGTCGAGACGCGAGCGCATGAGGGATAGATGCGTCTTGAGCGTCTGCACGCCGATTGCACAAGCCTCGCGCGTCTGCGAGCGTGACTGACCGGCCAGCAGACGCATCGCAATCTCCCGTTGGACGGGCGTGAGCGCTGTCCCCCAGAGCCGTTGCAACAGGCGGATAGCGGGCGGCACGGCAAGGTGCAGGGCGATGCGCACGCGGTCGGTGGCCCTGCCACCCATGCCGCACAAATGCGTGGCGTGCAGATGTAATGTGCCGCCGGGCACCACCACCGTCTTGTCGACCTGCACGCCCGCCGAAACGGCGTCCGACGGGTGAAGGGTCAGCTCATCGGCCAGCGACTGACACGCTTGCACGACCACACACGCATCGGGCCACGCGCGCCCCGTCATGGGCCGCCAAACCCGGTGCATGAGCGCCAGTGCGGCAGGATCGGCCCACTCTGGCTGCCGCCGATGCCAGACGAGCGTACCGGCCACGTCGTCGCCGATTGCGCCGCACGCCGGCCACAAATTGGGCGCGGGTGGCGCCATGGCCGCCAGCGGCGGGAACGCGGGGCGCTCGGGGAGCGTAGTGAACTCTGCGGCAGCCGTCTCGAACGCGGTGACTTCACGCGCACTGAAACGCGGACGCGATCTGCGGCGCGACACTAGCAATCGCAAGGCGACGACGGGCGCGGCAGCCGACGCATCGGCTCGCGCCTCCCCCTCTCCGGCCGCCCCCGCCGCTCTGGGCATCGGCAACAGGCAGACGTCGAGCAAGTCGCCGTCGGGAAGACAGCGATCCAGTTCGAGGGGACGACGAAACGTCGTGGGTAGCGCCCCCGGACAGCCCCGCGATCGCCGCGCGTGACCACGCAGCAGGTCACCGTGCGAAAGCGAGCGTTGCAACTCCGCCACCGACGGCATCGCCCAACCGGTGGCCGCGAGCCGTTCGCAGGCCGACATGGGGGCTTGCGGCGCGTACCAGCAGGTGGCGTCCGATATGTCTGATACGTCCGATACGTCGGCCGATTCACCGGACGCGTGACACCAGAATGCCGCCACGCCGTCTGCCGCCAGCCATATGCGCAGCGTCTCCAGCCATAGCGGCAGATAGCCGAGCATGGGCACCGGCAATTGATGGATTTGACGAAGGCATGTACGCATATCCCCCTGCATTCCGGTATTCCTCCCAGCGCAGACAATTCCGAGGAAATTTCCTATTCCACTCGATCACGTACGGACATCCCCCATTCGGGGGATGTTGGACGCGTCAAACGGTCGCATCATCAGGCCATTGCTGATGAAAACCGGACGACGGATCGGCACAGTACACCGATCCGAAAGTCGAAAGGAACGCACAGGAACCAGTTTGCGGGGGGGCCCTCTCAGGGAAACCCCGATTTCCGGCCGTTGCATGAGGCGGCCGGTAAATGTGACGCCCGGCTAGTCGGGGGGCCAGCCGGGCGTCTTTTTCTTTTCGTCTCTCAGCACGAGGGACGACAGAGGCCGCCGCACAAGCGCGACCTCACATCAAATTCAGAAATTTCTCAAATAGATGGCAAGACCGAAAAGCGGCAAGCGGACATCACTCGCAGCAGTATCGGTCCTGCGTCGTCAATAGGTTTCCGGGTCCGGATCGGTGCGTTCGAGTTCGACCGAGGCCGCCAGCAGCGCGAGACGCGCCACCACGCCATACATATAGAACCGGTTGGGCGGCGCCGCGCCCGGCTTCGCATGGACGTCGGGCAGCGCCGTGTGCTCGAAGGCGAGCGGCACGAAGTGCATGCCGGGGGCGTTGAGGTTCTCGTCGGTGCCGCGTCCGGTGTGCACCCGGTAGAAGCCGCCAACCACATAGCGGTCGATCATGTACACAACCGGCTCGGCCACGGCTTCGTTGATGCGCTCGAACGTATAGACACCTTCCTGCACGATCACATCGTGCACTTCGAGGCCCTCCTTCACCACGCTCATCTTGGTGCGCTCGCGCCGGTTCAGGTTTTTGATCTCGGCGGCGTCGTGCACCATCATCACGCCCATGCCGTAGGTACCGGCATCGGCCTTGATGACGACGAACGGCTTCTCGGTGATGCCATACTCCCGGTACTTCTTGTTGATCTTCTTGAGTACCGCGTCGACCGTATCGGCAAGTTTCTCCTCGCCGACGCGCTCATCGAAATCGATGCCCTCGCACTTGGCGAAGTACGGGTTGAGCATCCATGGGTCGACGTCGATCATCTTGGCGAATTTCTTGACGATGTCGTCATACGCCGAGAAGTGCTGACTCTTGCGGCGCACAGCCCATCCCGCATGCAGCGGCGGCAGGAGGTACTGCTCGTGCAAACCTTCGAGAATCGGCGGGATACCGGCCGACAGATCGTTGTTGAGCAGGATCGAGCACGGATCGAAATTCTTGAGCCCCAGCCGGCGGGGCGAACGCTCGAGCGGCTCGATCACAACGTGCTGGCCGTCGGGCAACTCGATGGTCGTGGGCTCGGTGATGTCGTCCGACAGACTGCCCAGGCGCACATTCAACCCCGCGTGGCGCATGATCGTCGACAGGCGGGCAAGGTTCTGCAAATAGAACGAATTGCGCGTGTGCCGTTCGGGAATCAGCAGCAGGTTCTTGGCGTCGGGGCAGATCTTCTCGATCGCGGCCATGGCGGCCTGCACGGCAAGCGGCAGAACTTCGGGCGCCAGATTATTGAAACCGCCGGGGAAGAGATTGGTGTCGATAGGCGCGAGTTTGAAGCCCGCATTTCGCAAGTCGACCGAACAGTAGAACGGCGGCGTATGTTCCTGCCACTCGAGCCGGAACCAGCGCTCGATGCCGGGCGTCGCATCGAGAATCTTCTTTTCCAGGTCGAGCAAGGGGCCTTTCAGGGCCGTGACGAGATGCGGAACCATGCTTCGCTCATATCCAGATGGAATATCGATTGTAGAGCATACGCCCGGCGCCCCCGCCGTTCGCCATGCCCCCGGAAGGGGCACCACGCCATGTCGTCCGCGCAGGCCCGGCGCTGGTCGGGCAGCCGCAGGGGAAAACATGCGCTCAGGCGGGATCGGGGGGGTGCAGTGCCATGCTGCGATGGGAGGAGATGGGGGCGAAGCCGGCAATCGCAAGCGAAAAAAACGGGCCCTCTCGGGGCCCGTGCAAGGCTGGGACCGGCTGTCCGACCGGTGCTCAGCAACTCCTCTCGCTTGCCCCCAGACGGGGCTCGATAACGAATTGGCGAATCCTTGCCGATTCGTTGCTGCTTGTTGACGTCAGGCCCGGCCGAAGCCGAGCCTAAACGGTGCGATGAGATAGATTGAGACGAATCGGTTGAAATCAGTTGTGATAAGCCGATTCACCGTGCGAGGTGATGTCCAGTCCCTCGCGCTCTTCGTCTTCCGGCACGCGCAGACCCAGCACGATGTCGGCAATCTTGAAAGCGATGAACGCTACCACCCCCGACCACACGAGCGTGGTCAGCACGCCCTGGAACTGAATCCAGACCTGACCGGCGATCGAGTAATCCGGTGCGACCTTGTTGGCCACGTAGTCGTAGATGCCCGTGCCACCCAGTGACGGGGCAGCGAACACCCCCGTCAGAATCGCGCCGAGCATACCGCCCACGCCGTGCACGCCGAACACGTCGAGTGCGTCGTCGGCCTTGAGCAGACGCTTCAGACCGTTCACACCCCACAGGCAGATGACGCCGGCCAGCAGGCCCAGCACGATCGAGCCCATCGGGCCGACGAAACCGGCAGCCGGGGTCACGGCCACCAGACCGGCCACGGCGCCCGACGCGCCACCGAGCATCGACGGCTTGCCCTTGCCGATCCACTCGCCAGCCGTCCACGACAGCGTGGCAGCCGCAGTGGCGAGCAACGTGTTGACGAATGCGAGCGCAGCGCCGCCGTTGGCTTCCAGACCCGAGCCGGCGTTGAAGCCGAACCAGCCGAACCAGAGCAGCGAGGCACCGATCATCGTCATCGTGAGCGAGTGCGGCTTGAATGCTTCCTTACCGAAGCCCACACGCTTGCCCACCATGTACGAGCCGACCAGACCCGCGATAGCGGCGTTGATGTGCACCACCGTACCGCCAGCGTAGTCGAGCGCGCCCTTTTGGAAGAGCCAGCCAGCGTGTGCATTGGCGGCGTCGGCGGCAGCCGCGTCGGTGTAGGCATCCGGACCCGGCCAGAACCAGACCATGTGGGCCATCGGCAGATACGAGAACGTGAACCAGATCACGGTGAAGAGCAGCACGGCCGAGAATTTGGTACGTTCGGCGAAGGCACCCACGATCAGCGCGCAGGTAATGGCCGCGAAGGCTGCCTGGAACGCCATGTATGCGAATTCCGGCACATTCACGCCCTTACTGAAGGTGGCGGCGACCGAGTCCGGCGTCATGCCCTTCAGGAACAGACGATCGAAGCCGCCGAAGAACGCCCCGCCCTCGGTGAACGCGATGCTGTAACCGTAAATCGCCCAAAGCACGACCACCAGCGAGAAGATGATGAAACACTGCATCAGCACCGAGAGCATGTTCTTCGAGCGGACGAGACCGCCGTAGAACAGGCCCAGACCGGGCAGCGTCATGAGAATTACGAATGCGGTGCAGGTCAGCAGCCAGGCCGTGTCGCCCTTGTTCGGCGGCACAGGGGCAGGCGCGGCGGCGGCAGGTGCTGGCGCTGCTGCTGCGGCTGCCGGTGCAGCGGCTGGCGTCGCGGCAGAAGCGGCAGGTGCTGGCGACGCCGCCTCGGAAGCGGCGGCGGGCGCCGAGGCGTCCTGAGCTAGCGCGGCGGTGGAGCCGAGGCTCACGGTGCCGGCAACGCCGAGAAAAGCGGCGGCAAGCAGGAGTTTGGCAAGCAGTTTTTTCATGATTGTTGTCTCTTTTATGTAGGACCTTTACAGCGCGTCTTCGCCGGTCTCTCCCGTACGGATGCGGACCACATGCTCGACGTTTGACACGAAAATCTTGCCGTCGCCGATCTTGCCGGTGCGGGCGGCCTGCTCGATGGCGTCGATCGCCTGGTCGAGCAAGGCGTCGCCGATTACCGCCTCGATCTTCACCTTCGGCAGAAAGTCGACGACATATTCTGCGCCACGATACAGCTCGGTATGGCCCTTCTGACGGCCGAAGCCCTTGACTTCGGTCACCGTAATGCCTGCCACGCCAATGTTCGAGAGGGCTTCACGCACCTCGTCGAGCTTGAAGGGTTTCACAATTGCGGTAATCAGCTTCATGATGAGTCGCTCCTTAGAATGTCTTCGACAACCCTACGACGACCGTTGCCTTGGAAAGCACTTTGCCGGAATTCGCGGCAGTGTAGTACTTCTCGTCGGCATTCGTATCGACGTAAGAGACCGACACGGAGAAGTTCTTGCCCAGGTCTTTCGACAGGCCGATCTTCCAGTCGGTATAGCTCGCCGCGCTGAAGTTGTGCACCCACTGGTGACCCACGTGGCCCACGGCGGAAATGCCCCAGAAGCCCAGATCGTAGGTGCCCGTCAGGTCGAGATAGCCACTGTTCGACGTATCCTTGCCATCCGGGCTCACCAGACCGAACAGACGGGTCAACGAGTGCGAGTACTTCAGCGTCACGGTCTTCCAGCCCACGGCGGCATACAGCTCGAACGTATGCGGACGCGGGAAATACGCCCCGGACGGGTAAGTGCCCGGGTAGTAATACTGCAAACCGCCGAAATCGACGGTCCAGTCAGGAATGATCTCCTTCTTCCAGCCACCGTAAAAATCCATCTCGATGGGGGCGCTTACCGCCGAATTCCCATCCGAAATCCAACTGATGTTCGATGCCCACACGCCGGCATACAGGCCGGATTCATGCGCGAGATCGAAACCGCCCTGTATCGCCGGACGCTTGCCTGTTTGCGAAATACCGCGGAAGCGGTAGTCCGAGAACAGACCGATGTTGGCGGTAATCGTCAGCGGTTCGGCCGCGGCGGCGGCTGCATCGGCCGGTGCCGCAGCCGGCGCTGCGGCGGGTGCGGTAGCGCCATCGGCACTCGCCTGCGCAAAAGCGCCGGCGGAAATTGCCATCGCACCAGAAAACACAACGCCAGCCATCGCAGTTGACACTTTTTTCATCACTTTCCCCTAAGTTGATATTCGACGTCTTGGTACAGCGTGCGGCAGGTTGCGGACTGGTAGAGCAACTCCCGTGCCAGCTCGGAATCTGCGTGCGCTGCGACGCGCAAGATACGAATTTCGAGATAAAAAATTGGCAAAATTGCGGTGACGATGAGGCCTGCGAACAACGCGAGAAATGGCAACCATGCCCCGTGACTCGTGTCAGATCCTTACCGGGTAACGGTTAGACGGCTTCCTGCGCTGGCTGGGCGCGGGAAACGGTGATAGAGTTGCGCCAACATTGATGTCCGCACCTGATGCACCACCTTGCACCGGTCAGACCGGCCCGTCGAAGCACACAGACGGTGCAAGCACCATATTGGTGCGAAGAAACGAAGAGAGGAAGGCTATGAAACCGAACGAGATCCTGCAAGACATGCAAGCCAAGGTGAGCGAGATGCTCAAGCAATCGCCCGCCAAGGATATCGAGCGCAACGTCAAGAGCCTGCTCAATCAAGGCTTCACCCGGCTCGATCTGGTGACTCGCGAAGAGTTCGACGTGCAAGCTCAGGTGCTCGCGCGTACGCGTGAGCGGCTCGAAGCGCTGGAAAAGCGCGTGGCTGAACTCGAAAACCTGCGCGACGAAGCGCAAGACTGATGAATCGTGGGGGCGCCACGGCGCCCCCTGTCGTTTTCGGGGCCTGCGTGCCTGCGCAAGCCCCTGATGGGCAGTTTCTCTCGCCCGCTTGAAGTCTCTCCCGAAATCCCCGTTTCGCTATCGGAATACTCCTAAGTTCCGACGGGCATTTCCGGCCTATCGCTGCCGCGACTCCGAAAACACCCCCACTCCCCGTATTTCCTCCGATAAGACGTTGCACCACACGCTGCCTGACGACGACCATCGACGCATGCGATGCATGTCGCGATGTTCGGGGAACGAGGAGGAATCATGTCATTGGCAGTTGTCAGCAGCCGGGCGATCACCGGAATGGCGGCACGCGCCGTCACCGTAGAGGTGCATCTGGCCAACGGGCTGCCGGGTCTGTCGCTGGTCGGCCTGCCCGACACAGAGGTCAAGGAAAGCCGTGAGCGTGTGCGCTCGGCGTTGCAGAACTGCCGGTTCGAATTCCCCGCGCGACGCATCACCGTCAATCTGGCGCCGGCCGATTTGCCGAAGGCGTCCGGCTGCTTCGATCTGCCCATTGCGCTCGGCATTCTGGCGGCCAGCGGTCAGTTGCCCGAGGCTGGGTTACGCACGCACGAGTTCGCGGGGGAATTGTCGCTCACCGGGGAGTTGCGCGCCGTGCGTGGCGGCCTGGCCATGGCCAGCGCCATTGCGGCCGAACCCTCGGCTCGCGCGCTGGTACTACCTGCTGGCAGCGCGCAGGAAGCGGCGCTGGTCGAAGACGCCACGGTCTACGGCGCGCATACGTTGCTCGACGTTTGCGCGCATCTCGCCGAGCCTGAGGTGGCGACGCCGCTACCGCGCGCCGTTGTCCCGAGTGGGCTCGCGGTGTCGGCAATCTGCGGCAGCGCTGCCGCAGGCCTCGCCGACATCCCCGACATCGGCGATGTCAAAGGACAGGCGCACGCCAAACGCGCGCTGGAAGTCGCGGCAGCAGGCGGACATCACATCCTGTTCTACGGACCGCCGGGTACGGGCAAGTCGATGCTGGCGACGCGGCTGGCAGGGCTGCTCCCGGCGTTGAGCAAAGCGCAAGCCGTGGAGGCCGCTACGCTGGCCAGTCTGAGTGCGCAGGGCTTCGACATGCGGCACTGGGGACGGCGGCCGTTTCGCGCGCCGCATCACACGGCGTCGTCAGCAGCGCTTGTGGGTGGCGGCAGCGCCCCGCGCCCCGGCGAGATCAGTCTCGCCCATCGGGGGGTGCTCTTCCTTGACGAATTGCCCGAATTCCAGCGACGCGTGCTCGAAGTCCTGCGCGAACCGCTGGAGCTGGGCCACGTGACGATCTCACGCGCGGGCGGCCATGCCACCTTCCCCGCCGCCTTTCAACTTGTCGCCGCCATGAACCCGTGCCCATGCGGCGATCTGGGGCATCCGTCGCGAAGCTGCCGTTGTACCAGTGAAGCCGTTGCGCGCTATCGCGGCCGTCTCTCGGGTCCGCTGCTCGACCGTATCGACCTGCATGTGGAGGTGCCTGCTCTGAGCGCCGAGACATTCGCCGCACCGGCCAGCGGCGAGCGCAGCGAGATCGTGGCGGGGCGCGTCAGGCGGGCGCAAGCGTGTCAGCTTTCACGTCAGGGGCAGTTGAATTGCGGCTTGTCGGGCCGCGCACTGGAAACGCAATGCGCACTGCGACCAGACGCTCAGGACGTTCTGCACCGGGCGGTGACGCAACACCATTGGTCGGCACGCACCTATCACCGTGTGCTGCGCGTGGCGCGCACGGTCGCCGATCTCGCGGGCTGCGAAGCGATTGACGCTCACCACGTCGGGGAGGCGGTGCAGTATCGCGAAGCGCCGTCATCGTAACGGCATCACTCCAGCGTGAAGGAGTCCAGAAACTGATCGACTTGTTCCTTCGTGGGGGCCTTGGTCGCGAGCACGACAACCTGATAGACGTGGTTACCGCGTCCGACGAATCGGGCTGCGACGTAGCGCTCGGTCTTGTCGCTGGCCGGGCCTCGTGCGGAGACAGCCAGCCCCGGAATCGCGGGCGCGTCGCCCGCTTGACGCACCATCACCTGCACAGGCGCGGCGGTGCCCTCGTTCACGTTGGCGAGTAAGCCATGCTGCAACTCGGTCAGGACGGTCTGACGCAGCGTTGCATCGTCGCTCGGGAGGGTCACAACGCCAACGGCAAAGAGGGCTGCATCGACCCGCGCGGCTTGCATGCGCATCGGCAGCGGCCCCGAGGCGAACTTCACTTCGCGGGCGTCCTGAGTCGGTTTCGTGGGATAAGTCACCGCATACGCGCCGTCCTTGTCGTGCACCTCACGCCAATCGTAGCGAGGGGAACAAGCGACCAGCACCATCGTCGCAGCAAGCATGACGCAAACACGGACAACGCGATCCATAGACGAGAGAGGAAGTTGGAGGAGAAGAAAACGCCCAAACGCCCAAACGCCCATTATCCGCCATGTGTTGCCACACGAAAAACGCGTCGTCACGGTTCCCGGTATCATCGGCGGCATGAAACGCGTCATTGCCCACCTGCCCCGCGAGTTGTTCACCGGAATCTTCGAGTCTTGGTGCAAGCGCCCGTCTGTGCGCCGGCCGGCAGAACTGCTACGAATCGCCATCCCACTGGCGGCATCGCTGGCCGTGCTGACGGCAGGGCCGGCCATTGGCGCGGCCGCCGCCGCATCGGCCAACCTCGCACCGGCCAGCGTCACAGACCCGGCCGTGCCGAAACGCGAATTGGCGCAAGCAACGGGCGTCACCTATCCGCACGAGGGTGCCTTGGCAACGGCGCCGATCGACGGCAAGATGGCCGCGAAACAGCAGACTGCCGTACCGGTGGCGACGGACTTCTCGACCCACGGCCGCCGCGCGGCGTCGCTCGACGTGCCGCTGATCGTGCTGGTGTCGCTGCGCGACTGCGTCTATTGCGGCCCGATCCGTCAGCGCGAACTCGCGCCGCTCGTGCGCAGCGGGAAATATGAGGTGCGCGAGATCGGTATGGACAGCAGCGCGACCGTGCGCGACTTCGACGGCTCGACGACAACCGGTGTCGCGTGGGCACGCGCGCATGGCGTCAAGGTGTCGCCGACGGTTTTGTTCCTCGATACGCGCGGCCGCCCCGTGGCCGACCCTTTGATCGGCGCAGGGTTGCCCGACTTCTACGGTGCGTATCTCGACGACGCCATCGCCCGCGGACGCGCGCGTATGCACACCGGGGGCGACATCACGACGCGCTGAGATTCAGAGTAGAATCGACGTCACCTTACAAACCCCATCACCCACACGGCTGTGTCATGAGCGCGACGACCTCCCGCAAATCTCCCCTGAGCAAGATTCTCGCCGTGGCGATCATCGCCGTGGTGGCGATTGCCGCGTACTTCACGTTCGCCGGACAGAAGCGCGCGCCCGAAGCGACGTTCACGCTGCTCTCCGGTCAGAAAGTCGGTACCGAACAACTCAAAGGCAAGGTCTATCTCGTCAATTTTTGGGCGACGAGTTGCACAACGTGCATGAAGGAAATGCCGACGATGGTGCAGACGTACGAGAAGTACAAGGGCCAGGGTCTGGAATTCGTCGCGGTCGCCATGAGCTACGACCCACCGATGTACGTGATGAACTACGCCCAGTCGCGTCAGTTGCCGTTCAAGGTGGCAATGGATTCCGACGGAAGCGTGGCCAAGCAGTATGGCAACGTGCAACTCACGCCGACGACCTTCGTCGTGGATCGTGACGGCAAAGTGCTCAAGCAGTACGTTGGCGAGCCGGAATACGCCGAACTCGACAAGCTCATCGAAAAGGCGCTGGCCAAGCAAGCCTGACGCCGCCTCACCTCACCTCGCGTCACCTCACCGCATTGCATCGCAGGCGCCCTTCGGGGCGCTTTTGTTTTTTCGGCGTCGCCTCTGACACATGCAACGCGTCAACGCCCGCCGTCGCCCCCCTCGCCGTGACCGCGTGTGTGCAAGCCGTAACGCTTGAGCTTTTCGTACAGCGTCGCCTTGGGCACATGCAACGCCTCGGCAGTCGCCGCCACGTTGCCTTTGCTGTGCTCGAGCGCTTCTTGCAGCACGGCGCGCTCGAAGCGCTCCACCTGCTCCTTGAGCGGCAGCGGCGCGAGCGAATCGCCCTCGGGCGCACTCGCCACGCCCAGCACCAGACGGTCTGCCGCGTTGCGAAGCTCGCGCACGTTGCCCGGCCAGTCGGCCTGCATCAATTCCTGACGCATCCGGTCGGAGACCACCGGTGCCGGACGTCCATAACGCACAGCGGAATCGAGCATGAAGTGTTCGAACAGCGGCAGGATATCCTCGCGCCGCTCGCGCAGCGGCGGCAACGCCAGCGTTACCACGTTCAGCCGGTAGTAAAGATCGCGACGGAACGTCCCTTCGCGCACGAGCGCTTCCATGTCTCCCTTCGCCGCCGCGACCACACGACAGTCGACGCGGATCGACTGGTTCGACCCCAGTCGTTCGAGCACGCCGTCCTGCAATACGCGCAGCAGTTTGACCTGCAACGCCGCCGGCATGCTCTCGATCTCGTCGAGAAACAACGTGCCACCCGACGCGTGCTCCAACTTGCCGATACGACGCTTCGCCGCCCCGGTAAATGCCCCGACCTCGTGCCCGAACATCTCGCTCTCGAAGATCGCTTCGGGCAGCGCGCCGCAGTTCAGCGCGACGAACGGCGCATCGCGGCGACGCGACAACTCATGCAGGCTGCGCGCCACCAGTTCCTTGCCGGTACCGGTATCGCCGTTGATGAGCACCGGGGCGTCGGTCATGGCCACGTTGGCGATGAGCGTGCGCAGCGTCTCCATCGAGGGGCTGCGGCCGATGATGCGTGAAGCGCGTCCGCCCTGCTCCGCCAGTTCGCGCCGCAGCGCCTGGTTTTCCAGCATGAGCTTGCGCGTTTCGAGCGCGCGCTTGGCCGACTCGATCAGACGATCCGGTGCGAAGGGTTTCTCGATGAAGTCGTAGGCGCCGTCGCGAATCGCCTGCACGGCCATGGAAATATCACCGTGACCGGTCACGAGAATCACCGGCACTTCCGGCGCGTGCTGACGCAGATGCGCGAGCAATTCGAGCCCGCTCATGCCGATCAGACGAATGTCCGACACGACGATGCCAGCGAAATCCGGCGTGATGCGCTCACGTGCCGCCTCGGCGGAGGCAAGCCCGAAGGCATCGAGTCCGGCAAGTTGCAGGCTCTGCAGCGTGGCGCGCCGCACGAGTTCGTCGTCTTCGACGAAAAGGATCTGAAGGTTCTTATACATCATGCGATTGTCGTGCCAGTGCGCTGCGCGCGGCGCAGCGTCACGAGAAATTCTGCGCCACCGCCAGGAACGTTGCGCGCGACCAACTGGCCGCCGTTCTCCTGCGCGATGGACGACGAGATGGCGAGCCCGAGCCCCATGCCCTGACCGCCTTCCTTGGTACTGAAAAATGGCTCGAACAAACGCGGCATATGCGCCTCCGAGATGCCCGGCCCGTTGTCGCGCACATAGATGCGCACCCACAGGTCGTCGGCGTCCACATCGATCCAGATCGACGGCGGTGCATGCTCACTCGCGGCACTCACTACGGCGTCGATGGCGTTCCCCACGAGGTTGATCAACACCTGTTCGAGGCGCAATCCTTCGCAGGCCACTTGCACGGCTTCCAGACCATCGGCAAACGTTGTTGTCACATGAATGCCCGCGAGACGTCCTCGCAGCAGCATCAACGTATTGTCGAGCGCCCGATGCACGAGCGCCTCCATGTCGCCATGCCGCGCCCGGCCCGCAAAGAGCCGCAGTTGCCCTGTGATCTTGCCCATGCGATCGGTGAGTGACGCGATGGCTTCCAGATTCTCCTGCGCCGCCGCGTACTCACCTCGTTCGAGCAGCACGCGCGTATTGTCTGAGAAGCTGCGCAGCGCGGAGAGCGGTTGATTGAGTTCATGCGTGATGCCGGCGGCCATTTGCCCCAACGCCACGAGTTTCGAGGCCTGCACAAGTTCGCTCTGCGCCTCGCGTAGCTCGTGCTCGGTACGCGAGCGCTCCTGCACTTCCGTCTGCAACCGCTCGTTCGCCGATTGCAGGTCGACTGTGCGCTCCGCCACCCGCTCGCCCAACTCCGCATAAGCCGACTGCAACAACTCGCGGCTCTTGAGCATGTCGCGAACGCGCTGACGGCGCTGGTTCCACGCCACCCCCAGCAAGCAGGTGAACGCGGCAAGACAAGCGGCGGCCACGGCCGCGATCCGTGCATTCGCGATCACCTGATCGAGCGGCGCGAAATACATTAGCGTCCAGTCCGGCTCGCCCAGCTTGCGTTGTACCGCAAGAAAACGTCGCGTCCTGCCCGCACCGCGACCGTCGCGCACGGTCACCACCTCGCCGTCGGCATCGAGCCGTTCGTCCTTGGTCCAGGCGAGCGGCGTGATGTTCTGGTTGTAGTACTGGCGTGTGCTGTCGAGCGCCGCCTTTACGTCGGGGCTCAGCGGGGTGAGCGCACGGTACTGCCAGCGCGGCTCGGACGACAGGAACACCACGCTGTGATCGTCAGCGACGACAACCGGCTCGGCGGCGTCGGCACCGGCGCGCTGAAACCACTCCAGATTCAGCTTGACCACGACCACGCCTCGAATCTGACCGTCCACGACAATCGGTTGAGAGACGAAGTACCCCGGCTCGCCGGAGGTCGTCCCCACGCCATAAAAGCGGCCCAGCGCGCCTTTGATCGCGTCGATGAAATACGGACGGAAGCGGTACTCCTGTCCCACGAACGTGGCCTTCTCGCGCCAGTTGCTGGCCGCCAGCGCCAACCCGTTGGCGTCGATCACATAGGCCGCCGACGCCTTGGCGCGCTGATTCACGTCGAACAGGTAATCGTTGGCACGCTGCACGACCGCGCGATCTTCCGGGTGGAGCAGCAGATCGTGCACATACGGATGCAGCGAGAGCAGATACGGCAGGAATTCGTAACGGTCGACGGTGCTGCGCAGGCTGCCCGCGTAGCGTTCGACGCGCGCACCGGCGTTCACGCGCAGATCGGCCACGCCGCGCTGCCAGCTCAAGGCGTACGTCAACCAGCAAAACAGGACGCTCGCCAACAGCATGACGACGACCCATGACCAACGACGCATCGGCATAGTCCTCTCGAGATCGATGGGGACTTCGTCGCGCCGGGGGCCCGCAGGCGGGGCAGCGTCACCAAGCGGTGCGCAGATCGTGTTGTCGTACAGGGTGGCCATTGGGCACAGCGTGCGTGAACCAAAGGACCACCGGGCGGCGAAGCTCAGGCGCTATTGTGCCTGTGCCGCGCCGCCCGGTGGCGAACGTTGCGTGGACAGCGGGCCGGGCACTCACGCGAGACAACTCACGCGCGGCACCGGGCGCCCCTGCCGCCGGCTATCAGGCCAGTTCCGGCTCTCGCTTGCCGGACATGGCTTGCGCCAGCTTCTTGCGATCCAGCTCTTTTTCCCAGGCCGACACGACGATCGTAGCAACGCCGTTGCCGCAGATGTTCGTCAGCGCACGGCATTCGCTCATGAAGCGGTCGATACCGAGGATCAGCACCATCCCGGCCACCGGGATCGTCGGGATCACGGCGAGCGTTGCGGCCAGCGTGATGAAGCCGGCGCCGGTCACGCCCGAGGCGCCCTTCGAGGTCAGCATCGCCACGGCGAGCAGCGTGAGCTGTTGGCCCCAGGTCAGGTCGATGTTGGTCGCTTGCGCAATGAACAACACGGCCATCGTCATGTAGATGTTCGTGCCGTCGAGGTTGAACGAGTAACCGGTCGGGATCACCAGACCCACCACCGACTTCGAGCAACCGGCCTTCTCCATCTTTTCCATCAGGTGCGGCAACGCGGCTTCCGACGAGCTGGTACCCAGCACGATCAGCAGCTCTTCCTTGATGTAGGCGAGGAAACGGAAGATCGAGAAGCCCGTGAACCTGGCGATCAGACCCAACACGACGATCACGAACAGGAACGACGTCAGGTAGAACGTGCCCATGAGCTTGGCGAGCGGCACCAGCGAGGCGATACCGTACTTGCCGATCGTGAAGGCCATCGCACCGAAGGCGCCCAGCGGGGCGACCTTGGTGATGATGTGCACGACGCGGAAGAGCACGCCCGAGACGCTGTCGATCCAGCCCGTCACCACGCGGCCGCGCTCACCGATGGCACCCAGTGCTGCGCCGAACAGGATGGCGATCACGAGGATCTGCAGAATCTCACCCTTGGCGAACGCATCGGTAATCGTGTTCGGAATCAGGTGCATCAGGAAGTCGACGAACGTGTCGCCGTGGGCCGCCTTCTCGGCATAGCCCGCGATCGCCTTCGGATCGAGCGCGTTGATGTCGACATTGAACCCGGCACCCGGCTTCAGGATGTGGGTCGCGAACAGGCCGATCATGAGCGCGAGCGTCGAGACGACTTCGAAGTAGATGAGGGCCTTACCGCCGACGCGGCCAACCTTCTTCATATCTTCCATGCCGGCGATACCGGTCACGACCGTACAGAAGATCACCGGGCCGATGATCATCTTGATCAACTTGATGAACGCATCGCCGAGCGGCTTCATCTGAACGGCGAGTTCGGGCTTGAAGTGCCCGAGCAGCACGCCGATGACGATGGCGAACAGCACCTGCACGTACAGGATGCGGTAAAAGGGTTTTTTAGTCTGGGTTTGCATGTTGTTTCCTCTCCAGGCGGCGGGGCAAGCCACCGCCCTTGTAATCAATCCGCAGTGACCCCGCGGATCTCGCTTTGCGCGAAGCGCATTTGCTCCTCCATCACCATCTGGGCCAGCGCCTTCTTCAATTCATTGAATTCGCTGCCTGCCGTGTCGCGCGGACGGGGTAGTTCGATGACCATGTCCCGCTTGACCGTGCCCGGCCGGTACGTCATGACGACGACCCGGTCGGCCAGATAGATCGACTCCTCGATGCTGTGTGTGACGAAAACGATCGTCTTCTTGAATTCCTCCCAAATGCGCAGCAGCTCGTCCTGTAACGTACGGCGCGTGAGTGCGTCGAGCGCACCGAACGGCTCGTCCATGAGCAGGATCGGGCTGTCGAGCGCGAGCACGCGGGCAATCGCCACGCGCTGACGCATACCGCCCGACAGGTCGCGCGGGAACCGGTCGCGAAACTCGCGCAGGTTCAGCTTGCCGAGCAGCAAGTCCACGCGCGCGTTGATCTCGGCGCGGCGCATTCCCTTGATTTCCAGTCCGAAGGCGATGTTCTGCGCCACCGTCATCCACGGAAACAGCGCGTACTCCTGGAACACCATGCCGCGATCCGGGCCCGGCTCGGCTGCCGCATCCGAACGGCCATCGATACGGATGGCGCCCGAGGTCGGTTGCACGAAGCCGGCGAGCGCGTTGAGCAGCGTCGACTTGCCGCAACCCGACGGGCCCAGCAGGCAGACGAACTCCCCGGCGCCGATGTTCAGATTGATGTTCTTGAGGGCGTCGACGGTGCCCCCCGGAACGGGGAACTGTTTATTGACGTTGTCGATTTCGATCAGCATGTCGTTCGCCTCACTTGGTTTCGAGACCACGATGCCACTTGAGCAGGTGGTTGTTGAGACGATCCATGCCCAGATCGATCACCAGACCGAGCAGACCGATGGTCAGCATGCCGGCGATGATCTTGTCCGACCACATATACTCGCGCGCTTCCAGAATGCGATAGCCAAGGCCGTTGTTCACGGCAATCATCTCGGCCACGATCACGACAATGAACGCCGTGCCGATACCGATGCGAATGCCCGACAGGATGTACGGCGTGGCCGCCGGCATGATGACGCGGCGAAAGATCGTGAACTGGCTCGCGCCGAGATTGCGGGCCGCACGCAGGTAGATTCCGTCAACGTGACGCACGCCTGCGATCGTGTTCATCAGCACGGGGAAGAACGCCCCGAGCGCGATAAGAAAGAACGCCGGCGGGTTGCCCAGGCCGAACCAGAGAATCGCCAGCGGGATGTACGCGATCGGAGGAATCGGGCGCACGACTTGCACCAGCGGATTGAACAGCCCGTAGACGCGGGGGCTCGTGCCCATGAGCAAGCCGAGCGGCAGCGCGATCACCGTGCCCACGAGAAAGCCCATGATCACGCGGTACAGGCTGTTGGCGGCGTCGGTGAGCAGTTCGCTCGAATGCAGCCACGCGCCGAAGCCGTCGGCCATCGTGGCGGTCGGTTTGAGGTATTGCCACCACTTGGTCACGACAGCGACCGGCGATGGGAGAATGATCGGGTTGATCCACTCGAGGCCCGTGACGATCTGCCAGATCACCACGACCGCGAGCGGAATCAACACACCACGCAGCAATCGCGCGGTGCGCGAGGCGCCCGGAGAAGCAAGCACAGCGGCCATCCGTTCGCCTCGCCTTACTTGATGTTCAGCTTGGTTTTCGCCTTGGCGAGCAGGTCGAGCTTGACCCAGTCTGCCGCCTTCGGCACCGGATCTTGCAGCTTGCCCACACCGTACTTCTTCATGAGGTCGGTCGTGAGTTGCACATGCGCAATGCTCAAGTCGTAGCTATACGGCGAGTTGCCGATGGCGTCCGTAAAGTCCTGAGTCGTGATCTGGTTCTTGAACATGTCCTCGCGCACGTACTTCTCAGCCGCTTGCGGGTTCTTGATGAAGTAGTCGGTCGCTTCGACGAACGCATACATCAGGCGTTGCGCCACGTCCGGTTTTTCCTTGTAGAGCTTCTCAGTAATCACGAGCGCGCGCACCGGCTCGCCGATAGGCGTGTCGTACGGCTTGAGCACTTCCACGCCAAAGCCCTTGTTGATGGCTTGCGACGCCTGCGGCTCCGACTGGCACATCGCATCGATGCTGCCAGCGGCGAGCGCCTGGTTCAGATCGGCGAACGCCATGAACATGATCTGCACGTCCTTGCCCGGTTGATCCGACCACGTCAGACCGGCCTTGGCCAGTTCCGCGTACAGAATCAGTTCCTGAGCGCCGCCGCGGGCGACGCCCACTTTCTTGCCCTTGAGATCGGCGACCTTCGTGATCGGCAGGCCCTTCTTCGCGACGAGACGCACACCGCCCTTGGCAAAACCGGCCACGGCGTAGATCGGCGCCCCCTGCGCACGACCTGCGATGGCGGCGTCAAGGGCGCTCGCCGACACGTCGATCTGCCCCGCCACGATCGCCGGCATGATGTCCACGCCCTTGGCGAACATACGCTCCTCGATCTTCAGGCCGTACTTGGGTCCGATAACCTTCATGTACGACACCGCGCCGTAGTGGGCGAACTTCAGGTTGCCCAGACGCACCAGATCGTCGGCAAAAGCGTGTAGCGAAGCCGCGCACAACGCTGCGGCGGCAAGACATTGCTTGAACATAAGGTCTCCTCTCTTATTTGATCGGCTTGCTCTGCGTTTCTGGATTCCCGTCGGGTTTCCAGACATCGCGGCAGCACGCGCGTTAGAAAGCAATACTTATGCCAGATACGTAAGCGACTGATTTTATTGAGTGAAACTGTGGAAAACCCGATGGTCGGTTATACGGAAAACCGGAAAATTTGCGTAGATATTTTCTGAATTTCCAGAAAATCAGGTGAAATTGGGAGATTTCACGCGAGGCATCGGGACAAATCCCGAGGCTGGCCGCATACAACGGGCCATTGAATCATTCGTTACCGATCATTCGCTTCCGCTCTTGAATGCGTTCGCCGAGGCAGCGGATGACGCATTCAAGAGACGACGGCCGGCGACACGTCAGGCCGACAGCGCTTCCGGCACAGGAATCTGATAGCCGAGTGCCGCAGAGATCTCGGCAGCGCAGGCCGACAGGCGCGACGAAATGTCGGGCAGCAGCGCGCGTGTCATGCGCGACGACGGGCCGGAGGCGGACAGCGACGCGATCACTTCGCCAGACGCATCGCGCACCGGCACGGCCACCGACACGGCTTCCGGGGCGAGTTCGCCGAAGCTCACGGCACAGTCCTGACGACGCACGTTGAGCAACTCGGCCGCCAGTTCGTCGCGCTCGATGAGTGTGCCCGCCGTGAAGCGCTTGCGCGGACGGCCCAGCACTTGGGCACGAACGTCGTCGGATGCGAACGCCAGTAATACACGGCCCGACGCCCCCACATACAGCGGACGGCGATTGCCGACCACGCCATGCACTCGTAACTCGTGCGTCGACTCGACGCGCGCCACGCACAGCGACTCAAGACCGTCACGCACCCGAAGCTGGATATTCTCGTTGAGCGCGCGATTGAGCGCCTGAAGATGACGATGCGCCACCTTCACGAGATTGACCTGTTCGTGCCCCGCCACACCGAGCACCAGCGCCTGCGCGCCAAGCACGTAGGTGACCGGGCTGCCCTCGCGCACGACCCAGCGGTGCTGTTCGAGCGTCGCCAACAGACGAAACGCTCGCGACTTGTTCAGGCCAGCGCGCTGCGCCAGTTCCGTCACACCCAGACCGGGGCACTCCCCGACCAGCGACAGCAGCGTAAGCGCCGTGTCGACCGAAGCGACTGTGTAGTCCATCAAACTTCCTCGCTATGTTGTTCGGCATAAGCGGCGAGCGCCGCCGCGAATTGGCCAAGTTGCGATTGCAGCGTCGTGAAGCCTTCATGCTTCTCGCCGCGTGATTCGTTCAGGTAAAGCGCCTGATTCAGTTCGATCTGCACACTGTGACGACGTTGCGCCGGGTGCCCGAAGTGGCGCACCAGATCGTCGCAGCCGTCGTGATGACCCGGCGTGTTGTAAGCCACGCGATAGCCCAGTCGCGTGAACTCGGCAATGATCCAGCGCGAGAATGCCGGGTCCGCCGTGGTGCCCTCACCGTCGCTCACGCGCACGTCCGCGCGCAAAATGCCCGCATCGGGGTCGAGCGCGCTGCCGCGCTCGCGCATCGAATGACAATCCAGATGCCAGACCACACCGTGCCGGCGCCAGGCGTCGTCGAGCGCGTCGCGCAGGGCGTGACGGTACGGCAGGTAATAGTCATGAATGCGTCGCTCGACCTCGGCCACGGACAGGCGCCGGTCGTAGAGCGGCACGTTCGGCGCGGCAAAGCGGTGGAGCAACCCGACACCGCGCTCGCTACAGGCTTGCGGACGCGCATCGTGCGGCCACAGACTCGCAAGCAGCTCGGGGTCGATGTCATGCTCGGCGCGGTTCGGATCAATATAGGCACGTGGGAAGAGCGCAGCCACGAGCGTTGCGCCGTGATGCGTAGCCACCGACCACAACTCGTCGACATAGGCATCGCCGCACGCGAGAATTGCCGCCGTCGGGGCAATGGTGTCGAAGTTCGCCGGAAACACATGACCGCTGTGCGGCGCGTCGATCACGAGAGGCAAACGCCTCCCTTGGCCCCCTTGTGGCACTTCCACAAAATATCGGCCTTCGGTGACCTGACGGGACATGCCTTCTCCTTGCACGCATCCGGAACTGCCCTCCGTCAATACCCATGACGGATACATTGTTTTGTCAAGCAAAACAAGGTTTCAATATTCTGAAACAATGAAGGGACGGCGGCAAGGTAAGGGTTGTTACAACATATTTCGAGGCAGGATAGCGGGGGACTGGAGGGCGAGTCGGTCAGTTCGGCGACGTTCCTCACAGATGGCGCCGTGTTTTTGACGAGTTACCGGCGCACACCCCTCTGGGTTGACCGTATTACGTATTGAACCGGGCACCGGTTGTGACGCGGCGTAATCCGCGCGTCGCTGTCCGCTCGGTCCGGACATACCGGTGGGGACAACGAGCCCATACACACCCAAAAAAACGCGGACCGTCTTTCGACGACCCGCGTTCTGTGTCTGACGACGATGCGAGGTTTTCGCGAATCAGATAGCGTCGGCAACACCGGCCTCATGCGCCTGCACGTCGGCGTGATAGCTCGAGCGCACCATCGCACCCACGGCGGCATGCGTAAAGCCCATCTTGATGGCCTCTGCCTCGAACATCTTGAACGTATCCGGCGTCACGTAGCGACGCACCGGCAGGTGGTGCTCCGAGGGCTGGAGGTACTGGCCGATCGTGAGCATGTCGACGTTGTGTGCCCGCAGATCGCGCATCACTTCGAGAATTTCTTCATCCGTTTCGCCCAGACCGACCATCAGACCCGACTTGGTCGCCACGTCCGGATGCTTCGCCTTGAATTCCTTGAGGAGGGTCAGCGAGTGCTGGTAGTCCGAACCGGGACGTGCCTCCTTGTACAGGCGCGGCACGGTCTCGAGGTTGTGGTTCATCACATCGGGCGGCGCGGCGTTGAGAATGCCCAGTGCGCGATCGAGACGCGCGCGGAAGTCCGGTGTCAGGATTTCGATGCGGGTTTGCGGCGACAGCTCGCGCACGTGACGGATGCAATCGACGAAGTGCTGGGCACCGCCGTCGCGCAGGTCGTCGCGATCCACACTCGTGATCACCACGTACTTCAGGCGCATCGCCGCGATGGTCTTCGCGAGGTTGAGCGGCTCATCGACGTCGAGCGGGTCCGGACGGCCGTGGCCAACGTCGCAGAACGGACAACGGCGCGTGCACTTGTCGCCCATGATCATGAACGTGGCCGTGCCCTTGCCGAAGCACTCGCCGATATTCGGGCAGCTTGCCTCTTCACACACCGTGTGCAGATTGTGCTCGCGCAGAATCTGCTTGATCTCGTAGAAACGGGACGTGTGCGTCGCCGCCTTCACGCGAATCCAGTCCGGCTTCTTCAGACGCTCGATCGGTACGATCTTGATCGGAATGCGCGCCGTCTTGGCTTGCGACTTTTGCTTGGCGGTGGCGTCGTAATCGCCGTCGATCGTGCGAACTTCCTTGTTCGCGGTGTCGTTCTGAGTCACGGTGGTGGTCATGATGGGGGCTTTCCAGACGTCCAATCAGGCGGCGGCGTTTGCGCTGGCGGCCGGGTCGGCCTTCGGCGCGGCTTCGGCCGTCGCGGGGTGCTGTTCGAGATGATGACCGAGTTGCTGCGCCAGTCGCGCGGCCACTTCGTCCCAGCGGGGGGCCACGCCGAGCGTGGCCATGTCTACGGTTTGCAGGCCGGCGTAACCGCACGGATTGATCCAGTCGAACGGCCGCAGATCCATCGCGACGTTCAGCGACACGCCGTGATAACTGCATCCGTTGCGGATTTTCAACCCGAGTGCGGCGATTTTCGCACCGGCATGCGCTACGGCACCGTCGCCCGGACTCACATAGATTCCCGGCGCGCCGGCCCGGCGCTCAACGTCGAGATTATACGCGCCAAGGGTATCGATCACCGCCTGCTCGATCAAACGCACCATTTCACGCACGCCCAGCTTGCGCCGGCGCAAGTCCACGAGCAGGTAAATCACCACCTGTCCCGGGCCATGATAGGTAATCTGGCCGCCGCGGTCGACTTTGACGAGCGGAATCCCGGTATCGGCAACAAGCAGGTGGGCGGAGTCGCCGGCCAATCCAAGCGTATAGACGGGCGGATGCTGGACGATCCAGAGCTGGTCGGGGCCGTGCGGGCCGCGCGTGTCGGTGTACGCACGCATGGCGTCGAACGATGTGGCGTAGTCTTCGGTGCCGCGCCAGCACACTTCGATCGGGGAGGTCATAGACGCAATTTTAGCGAAACCGGGGCAGTCTTGCTCGACGCGGCCCTCGCCAGCCACCCCCGCCCACCCCGCGATCACCCGCGGCGTTGCCCGGGCGCAACGGCACGTCTCATGCTCCCCCGGCCCACGGCTTCAGGCCACCTTCTTCGCCGGCGCCACACCGAGACCCCGGGCGTAAAAGCCGGCGGCCAGCAGAATCATCACGCCGCCGAGCCACTGCGTCGGATGCAGCACGATGCCGAACGCCAGAAAGTCGACGGCGACCGCAACGACCGGATAGACGAAGCCGAACACGGCGAGGCTCGATGTTGACGCCTTCTGGAAAGCGCCATAGAGCAACAGATACATGAACGTCGTGTGGAAAAGCCCCAGCGTCACAACGGCGCCGATCTCGCGCGGTGCCGAGGGCAGATGATGGAAATCGGCCATCCACACAAAGACCACAGCACCGATCGCCATATGCAGCGCCGCAATGATCTCGGGACGGATCGTGCCGGCCAGCTTCTTCGTGAAGAGCGTGGTCGCGGCGTAAAGCGACGCGGCGGCAAGCGCACTCGCCACGCCGATCAGATACCCCGCCCCATGCACGCCGCCCGGTTCCGCCAGAATCACCAGCCCGGCGAACGCCACACCAAGGCAGCCGAGCGTAGCCAGCGACGGCCGCTCGCGCGTGACGATCACACTCGCCAGCACGAGCAGGAACGGTTGTACGTTGTAGACAACCGTCGTGATGCCCACGGACGTCAGCCGATAGGCCGTGAACAGGAAATACCAGTTCGACACAAGCGTAATGGCCCCGAGGGTCACATTCACGACCTGCCAGCGGGCCATGCGCAACCCGCGCCAGTAGCCTCGATACGCACACCACGCACACAGACTGACCGCACCGATCAGGCAGCGGAAGAAAACGACGTTGAGCGCCGGTTGCCCCGACATCAGCACGAACCAACCGATCGTGCCCGAGATCACCATCGCGGCGATCATCAATAAACGACCGAGACGTTCGTCGGCGTGCGGATGGCGAAGTGCGGCAGGGGCCGGCGGTGAGGATGGCAAGGGGGCCGTGCGGGGGGCTTCGGTCATCGGGAAACGACTTCTCTTATTTCGACGCGTTACCGACGTGTTTCGAGGTCGATTATTGCGCGTCTCGTTGTGAAATCCGGTAACGCATTGACGGTGCGGGCATCGGCCCTTGAAACGGAACACGCGCCCTTTGGCCTTCGCTGCCAGAGAGCGCGTGCTATCGATGGCCCCACGACCAGGTGTTTATCAGGCGGCGGCGGTGCAGGAGTTCGCTTCGCGGGCCGCCCGGCGGCCGGCAAGCCACTTGCCCAGCACTCGGGTCAGCGGGAATCGACGGCTGACTTCGCGCTCCAGTTCGGCTTCCGCCATGTTGTCGGACGACACCCAGTGACGGCGTCCCGGCTCGACGGCAAGTCGTTGGCCCGGCATCAGCCAGTAATCACGCGGATCGCCTGCGCGCGTCACCCAGACTGCCGAGCCGCGGGCAACAAGCGTATGCTCGTGGTGCAAGTCGAGGGTGATCACTTCGCCCGGACGGATACCGTAGAAGTACTGCACCTTTGTTAAATTGTTTTGCATTTTACGACCCCCACTCAGTGCGAGACAATGACTGAATCATAGGGACTGGCAAGCGCTATACCAAACGACATATTTTCACGGCCTTGCGAATAAAGCTCACATGGATCTTCGGAGACTTCCTAACCTGAGTGCCCTGCGCGCCTTCGAGGCGGCTGCCCGCCTGGAGAGCTTCTCGCGTGCGGCGGAGGAGTTATTCGTCACGCACGGCGCCATCAGCCATCAGATCCGCGCCCTGGAGCAAGAGCTGGGCACGACGCTCTTCGCCCGCAACGGCAAGCGCATCAGCATTACGCCGGCGGGACGGCAGTACGCCGCCTCGATCCGCAGCGCCCTCGGCGACATCGCCCAGGCGACGCGCAAGTTGCAAGCGGGCACGCGCAGCGAACGGCGTCTGGTACTGACTACCATGCCGTCGTTTGCGAGCCGGTGGCTCACACCGCGCATCGGCCGCTTCATCGACCGGCATCCCGAACTGGAAGTGGAATTGCGGTGCAGCGCCCAGCTCATCGACTTCGAGCGCGACGACGTGGACATCGCCCTTCGCATGGGCAAAGGCAACTGGCCTGGGCTGCACATCGAGAAAGTGCTCGACGACGTGTACTTTCCTGCGTGCAGTCCATCCTACAACCATGGGAACCTTCCACAGACGGCGGAGGAATTCCGTCGAAGCACGTTGCTACGCTCGGAGGGTGAGCCGTGGGCACCGTGGTTCGCGGCCGCCGGCTTCGATCTGCCTGAACCAACGCAAGGCATGATGTACGGAGATTCGGGAATGTTGTCGCAGGCGGCCATCGTCGGCCAGGGCGTGGCGCTCGTGCGACGCTCGCTGGCCGTGGGCGACATCATGGCCGGACGCCTCGTCCGGCTGTCTGACGTCGACACGCCATGCGAATGGGATTACTACTTCGTATGTCCGCCCGCAGTGCTGGAAACGCAGCGCGTTCAGGCGTTCAGAACGTGGTTTCTGAAGGAATTGACGGCGTTCGAGTCGGTGAAGCACATGCAGCGCCGCCCGGCGCAGCCAAGTCCCGCAGCGCTGGCGGCCGGCATGGCCGCTACGGCGGGCGAGATGACGACGGACGCACAGTTGGGACTGAGCCCTGCGTTGCCGGCCGACGACGGTGCACCGACGCACGCCTGAGGCGTGAAGCGCGTGCGCTCGCACCCGCCCCACTTGCCGGACACCCGGCTTACAGCACGACCTTGACCATCGGGTGGCCGGTCAACGCACAATAGATATCGTCGAGGTGCGCCTTCGAGTGAGCGCGCACCGTGACGGTCAGCCCGAGATACTTGCCCGAGCTGGACGGCCGCATTTCCACCGTCGCCGCGTCGAATTCCGCGTCGAACTCCTGCAGCAGCGCCACGATGGCGTCGGCAAATCCGTCCTGCGTGGCCCCCATCACCTTGATGGGGAAATCGCACGGAAACTCGAGCAGGCTTTCCTTCTTTTCCGTCGTCATAGTGCCTCCTTGGCACGTTGATAGGCCGCATACAGCGCGCGGAAGACGGGGCCCGGCTTGCCGTCGCCCACCGGTTTGCCGTCGAGCGTGACGACCGCCAGCACTTCCTTCGTGGCCGACGTGATGAGCAGTTCGTCGGCATTGCGGACTTCCGCTTCGCTCACCACGCGCTCATGGAACGCAATGCCGCATTCCTGCGCGAGACTTTCGAGCACACCGTAACGAATGCCTTCGAGAATTCGATTATCGCGCGGCGGTGCGAACATTTCACCGCCCTTGATGACCCACACGTTGCTCGACGACGCCTCGGTCAGATTGCCGTCACGGAACTGGATAGTCTCCTGAACGTCGTGATCGGCGGCGTATTGCGCCATCAACACGTTGCCCAGCAGCGAGGTCGACTTGATGTGGCAGTTCAGCCAGCGGCGATCTTCATGCGTGACCGCGCCCACCCCGTGCTCCACCTTCTCGCGGTTCGGCAGCGTGAGCGGCGTCGCGATACCGAACACCGTAGGCGTGATGCCCTTCGGGAACGTGTGCTGGCGCGGCGCCACGCCACGCGTGACCTGCACGTAGATGCTGTGCGGGTCGGCCGGACAGGTAGCCGACAGGCGTGCGAAAAGCGCTTCCCATTCGGCGCGCGTGTACGGATTTTCGATGCGAATCTCGGCGAGACTGCGCTCGAGGCGAGCAAGATGCTGCGCGAGACGGAACGGCTTGCCGTGATAGACGGGCACGACTTCGTAAATGCCGTCGCCGAAGAGGAAACCGCGATCGAGTACGGAGATTTTCGCGTCGCTGAGCGGAATCAGGTCGCCATTGAGCCAGACGGTGGGGTTATCCATGTTTGCAAGGTGCGCGCCAGATGCGCGACGAAAGGAAAAAACGCGCCCACCGGGCGCGCCTTTATGTTGCAGCAGACCCCGCAACGCGAGCCTGCCGACCGGACGCCGGTTCGACGCCGAGCCAATACCTACCGCAATCCTACGCGTATTACCGGCGAACGTCCCGCAAGCGGGACGTCGCAGCCAATCGTTACTTCTTCACGAACATCAGGCGCAGGGCGTCCCATGCACGGCCGATGAAGCTGGCCTGCGGCACGTCGGCGAGTGCGACGACCGGGAATTCGGCCAGTTGCTTGCCGTCGGCCATAACCTTGACGGTGCCGACCGGGGCACCGTTGGCCAGCGGGGCGATCAGCGGCTCGCGCAGTTCGAGCTGCGGCTTGATCTTGTCGGCCATGCCCTTCGGCACGGTGATGAAGGTGTCCTTCTTCACGCCGATCTTCAGCTCGCTTTCCTTGCCCTTCCACACCTTGGGCGTGGCCACGACCTGATTCGCCCCGTACACGCGCAGCGTGTCGAAGTTCTGGTAACCGTAGTTCAGGGCCGAGAGGCTGTCCTGCACGCGGGCACGCTCGGTCGGCTCGCCCACGACCACCGACAGCACCCGGCGGTTCACGCCCGGCGTGCCCGGCAGCGGGCGCGACGCCGTCGACACGAGGCAGTAACCTGCTTCCTTCGTGTGGCCGGTCTTCAGACCATCGACCGTGGGGTCGAGATACAGCAGACGATTACGGTTCGGCTGACGGATGTTGTTGTACGTGAAGCTCTTCTCCGAGTAGATCTTGTAGTACTCGGGGAAGTCTTGAATCATATGGGTCGACAGCGCGGCGATGTCGGCCACCGTCGTGTAGTGCTGCGGGTCGGTCAGACCGTCGACGTTCGTGTAATGGGTGTTCTTCAGACCCATACGCTGCGCCGCGCGGTTCATCAGCTCGACGAAGCCCGGCTGCGAGCCGCCCACGAGTTCGGCCAGCGCGATGGAGGCGTCGTTACCCGACTGGATAATCATGCCGTAGACGAGATCGTGCACCGAGACCGGCTTGCCGGCTTCGATGAACGTGCGCGATTCGTCGCGCCCCACCTTGCGAACCGACTCGCCCGGAATGACGGTCTGATCCATCGAAATGCGCTTGTCGCGCAAGGCTTCGAAGATCAGGTACGACGTCATGATCTTCGTGAGCGAAGCCGGCTCCACGCGCGCATCGGGGTCACCGGCGGCAAGCACCTGACCGCTGGTGACGTCGACGATGGTCCACGCCTTGGCCGTCATCGGCGGGGGCGGAATCTGTTGAGCACGGGCGGGAAGTGCAGCAAGCGAGCCGCAAGCGACGAGCGCCGCGGCAGCGGCGGCACGGGACAGCGAAGCGTTGAATGTCATTGGCGAAGAGGAAAACGATGTGAGACTCAGGGGCATCTGCGCTTGAAGAAGCGTCGTGCAACCGACGTTTCGACAAACGCGCGGCACGGCGAAGAAGACAGCGGCACCGTAGCGCCGGTGTCATGTCTGTCCGGGACATAGACCCGGCACGGCACGACATGGTTCAGATGCGAATTATACCCGTCGCGATTTCACGCCCCCAACGCGGCGGCCCGGCGCCGCCGAAATCGGCAGAAATTCGCGCCGGGTGTGTCAATGACGCCACGCGTCGACCACGATCTGTTTCAGCAGGGGTAACAAGCCGTGAAAGAAGTGTTCGCCACCGGGAATGACAACCACCGGCAGCGTCTGCGGACGCGCCCAGTCCAGCACCGATTGCAGCGGCACGGTGTCGTCCATTTCGCCGTGAATGACGAGCGTGTCGGCCGGCACTGTCGCCACGTCCCAGTTACTCGCCGCCGTGCCCACGAACACCAGACGCTGCGCGGGCGTACCCGCCGCTTCCAGTGTCTTTGCCACATGCGAGACCACGAACGTGCCGAACGAGAACCCCGCGAGGGCGAGCGGCAACGTTTCCCAGCCCGGTTGCCGACGCATCCAATCGATCACGGCGAGCAGGTCGTCGCGCTCGCCGATGCCCTTGTCGTGCTCGCCCGCCGACTTGCCGACGCCGCGGAAGTTCGGACGCACCACGGCGTAGCCAAGCTGGACGAATGCACGGGCGAGCGTTTGCGCAACCTTGTTGTCGAGCGTGCCGCCGAAAAGCGGGTGCGGATGGGCCACGAGCGTGATGCCGCGCGACTCGCCGGCCGGGCGGTCGATGGCGATTTCGATGGCGCCGACCGGGCCGTCGATGGTGAAGCGTTCAGTCTGAGCGTTCATGAGCGATGTTGGGCTGAGGTGCGGCAGCGCAAAAAAGTGCGGCCCGCAGGGCAGCGAAACGGTAAATCAGTGAATCGATGAAGCGGCCTGCGGAATCAGTCGATCAGCAGACGCTCGACGATCTCGCCTTGCGCCAGATGCTTCTCGACGATCTCGTCGATATCGGTTTCGTCGATATACGTGTACCAGGTCCCTTCGGGATAGATCACCACGACAGGCCCTTGCTCGCAGCGATCGAGGCACCCGGCCTTGTTCACTCTCACCTTGCCGGGACCCGCGAGGCCGAGTTGCTTGACCTTCTGCTTTGCATACTCCTGCATCGCCTGCGCGTTGCAGTTCGCGCAGCAAGGACGGTCCGCGCCAGGTTCGCGCTGATTCAGGCAGAAAAACACGTGATGCTGGTAGTACTGCGACTGGGTGGCCATATCGGTGCTTTTGGGGGAGTGGCAACGTGTTGCGGGCCATTCTAACCGACCTGCCCGGCAGTTGCGGGCGTGCGAACCGTGCGGGCCCGGCGTGCCGCACGGCAGGCATGAGGAAATACGGAATCCGGGACAGAACGAGGTGCGCCAGGCGGCAGGCCGGGCTCACCCGAAGACCGGTCAGCGCAGACGTCGCTGCAATGCCATGAAGACGGCACAGAATGCGGCCATACACGCGAAGCCGAAGAACACGTTCACGCACGCCAGCACGAGCGCCTGTTGCGACGCCAGACTGCCGACCCACGCCGACGCCATATGCGACGCGGTCGTCGCATCGACGCTCGCCCCGAACGCCTGCTGCACCTGCGACACCGCTGCGTTGTAAGCCGGATTGAGCGGCGTCATCGACGGCGTGAGCTGATGCGTGAAGACGGCTTGCCGATCCTGCATCAGCACGGCCATGACCGACACCGACATGGAACTCACCAACTGACGCACGATGTTCTTCGACTGATAGCCGTGCTGGAACACATATTCGTCCATGCCGCGAAACGTCAGTTCCGCAATCGGCACCATGGCGAACACACCGCCCAGCCCACTCAGCACCATCGGCAGGATCAACCACTGGCTCGACACACCCGGATAGGTTTGCGAGAGCAGGAAGGCATAGCCAAGCAGACACAGATAACCCAGCAACACGAAGGGTTTTAGCCGCACGAACTTCGGACGCGCCATCGTGTACATCACAGCCACGACAAGACTCGTCACCGACGCCACCGCTTGCAGATAGCCCGTGTGCTCGACACTCCAGTTCAGCCCCTGTTGCATGTAGATCGGGAACAGATACGACGTCGAATAGGAGAAAAAGTAATAGACGGCGTAACCGCCCAGCCCCAGCACATAGACGGGATTACGCACCAGCACACGAAAATCGATCAGCGGCTTGTGGTGCGAATATTGATGCCACATGTAGCCGATAGCGCAGGTCGCGCCGACCAGACACAGTTCGAGCAGATGCAGCGGATTGGAGAAGAAGTCGAAACGTGAGCGCTGCATCATCACTTCGACGAACAACATGCCAGCGGCAAAGAACACGATGCCGCGCATCTCGAACTCGCCCTCGTCGCGCAAACGCCCGCGAAAGTCGGGGATCACGAGCCACGCGGCAAGTGCGCCGGCAAGCGCGATCGGCACGATAGAGAAGAACACGGACGACCACAGGAAATGATCGACGAGATAGCTCGCCAGCAACGGTGCAGAGATCTGTCCGCCGAAAAAGCCGTAGGTGAAAAAGAGCAACGCCCGCAGCCGTAATTCGGGCGCGAAGCACAGGTTGATGAGAATACGGCTGGCGGTGAACAGCGACCCGGCCCCCAGACCAAGCACGAAGCGCGCGACGGCAAGTTCGGCCGGCGTGCGGGCCATACCGCACAACCACGCCCCGGACGCCATGAGCGTGAGCGCGCCCGTGAGGAAAGTGCGATACCCAAGACGCGCGGCCAGCCAGCGCTGCTTCAGAATGACGAGAATCCCGGCCACGGCGTAGAGCGTGGAGACGAATGCGTACTCCTCGGGTGCGGCACCGACGCCGCCCGCGATATGAGACGACGCGAACACGAACATGCCGTTCTCCAACATTTCGATGCCCGTGATAGCGGAGATCACGGCCATCAGCACTCGCTGTCGTGTCTTGTGCGCAAACATCAATCCCCAGGTACTCATCGCCGTCTCACCAATGAAAAACGCCCGGGATCTGCCTGAAGATGCCGGGCGGTCGAGACACACCGAGAGCCAGCGTGCCTTACAGGAGAGTTTAGGATTGACGGACCGCCCCACCAATGGGTTGGCGGCCAATACGCTATTGCCGATTTGGAAACAATCCACCACCCTGTCTCGCCGCTTATCCAGGCGGGACGGGGCTCAGCGCTGATTCCCGACGTTGCGGGCGGGGCCGCGATGACTCGGATCGAACATCGCGAGCAGATAGATCAGCACGAGGTACGGCCACGTCCAGGCAAGCCAGCGCGCCAATACGTTGAAGTGCACGTAGCGGCCTTGACGCCACGACTGAAGCGCTGCTTCGTAGTACGGGTTCGCGGGCAGGAGATTGACGAAGACGAGCAGCACGACAAGCGCCGCCAATGCGACGGCACCGCGCAGCGCGCGCGGCCCACGTCCGGCGACGAGCAGGACAAGGGCGCCGGCGGTCACGCCGTAGATGGCTCCGGCCGTCACCCAGTCGAACGCCTGCGCCGACGAGAACTGCCACGCCGACGCGATGGCCTTGATCGCAAACGCGCTGACGAACATCGCGCACAACAACGGCACGTGCGGCGCCGAGCGACGCATCGCGAGCGTGGCGAGCAGCCCGGCCAGAATGGTGCCGCTGGCGCTCACGACCGCCTCCCACAAGGCATGACTGGCAACGGCATCGAGTTCGGAAAGGTAGTCTTGCAACTGTCCGAGTCGCGGTACCCAGTCGAGCACCAGATCGGTCACGTCCGGGTCCTGCCAGAGCCAGATTTGCCGGACGAGATCGCCGTCGCCGAAGAGAAACTGCTGCGGATAGGCCTGCGCCCACGGCCATAACGCCAGCAACACGAGCAGCAAACTTGCGTGCCGTTCGAACCACGCGAAGCGCAGATGCCGCAGCCATCCGCGATCGAGCAGCGGACTCGTGAGCGGCACCGCAATGGCGGCACCGATGAGGGCGCCGAGGGCGTTCGTTGCCAGATCGACGTTCGACGCCACACGTGTCGGTATATACGTCTGCAAAGCCTCCATGCCACACGAGAGCATCGTGCCGAGCAGAAATGCCGCGAGCACGGCGCGCGTACCGCGCCACGCGGGGTGCAGCGCCAATACCGTCAACATGCCGAGCGGGATATAGCCCAGCACGTTGGTGACGACATCGAACATCGTCATCCAGCGGGGTAGCGGCGCGAACAGGTAGTCGAACGGTCCGACGGCCGCGCGCTGGAACTCAAACGGGTACAGGCTCGCGTAAGCGATCAGCAGAATCAGGCAAATCAGCGCCTGACGCATGAGCGGCGAGGCGCGTCGTTGCCAGGGTTTGACATCCGGCTCAGGCATCGGCGGTGTGCGCTATCGCGCTGGCGCGGTGGCACCCGATGCCGACGAGGCAGCAGGCAATGCCCGCGACTGGGCCGGCGCACGTGTCGTTGCTGGCGCGGCGGGCACACGTCCGGCGAGCCACTGGATCAGTTGGGTTTGCACGGCGTCGCTGGCGATGGCGAGCGCACGCGCGCCGCCTGCGGCGTCCGCACTCGCAGCGGGGGCCTGTGCACGGAGCGTCGTTTGCGCGAGCAGTTTCGATCCGTCGAACAGTGTAGCGCGCACTTGCACCACACCGTGGCTCGCCGACGTGCTGTCGAAGTATTGCGCGAACTCTTCGAGTTCCACGCGCAGGGCGGGCGCGGCGGTCGGGTCGCCGGCCGCCAGTACCGGCCGGTCGACCGACAAGGCTGCGCGCAGACGATCGCCGAAGAGCCGCGAGGGCGGCGCCAGCCATCGGCTGTTCGCATACACGCGGGCCTGATCGCCATCGCTGGCGGGCATACGGTAATAGATCACGTCGGCGTCGAGCCAGCTCGGCGCGTTGACCACCACTTTCAGCGGCGACATGCGCGATGCCCCCGCGGCCGTGATGTCCGATGCGGGCGCCGTAACGTTGGTTGCATTGGCTGCATTGGTTGCATTGGCGGTAGCCGACATGGCGGGCATCGTCGGCGGGCCGAGATCGAAGCGCGTCAGCGAGGCCGACGGCGTCGAGATGGCACATCCGGCCATCAACGCGGCCGTCCCGGCATAAAGCAGCCAGGTGGTCAGCGTGCGCAGCCGGCGGGCGTCACGTCTGCTCGGTCCCGTTGCGGCGGGTGCCTCGGTTGCCCGGATCGCGCCGATTGGCTCAGTCATCTCGATATCCCCTTGCATGACAGTGTCGCGCATCATTGACCTGCCTTGCCCGGCCACGAAAAGCCAGCCTCACCCGGACCGGGTGGCGGCGGCGACGTACCGAACAGCAGTGCGCGCGGATTGCGATTGATTGTCTCGGCGGCCTGCCCGACGGCCTGCGTCGTTGAGCGCAGATCGTCCGACAGCGTGTTCAGACGCGGCAGCGCCTCTTGTTGCAGCGAACCTTCGAACGTCTGCATCGTTGCCTGGAATGCCGCCAGACTCGACGTGGCCTGGTCGGCCGCACGTCCCACGCTATCTAGATTGCGGATCAGCGGCCCTTGCGGATCGGACAGTTGATTCGTCAGACGATGCGTGCCGGCGAGCGTGCCGTTGAGTTCGCGCACGGTGTCGGGCAGTTCCTTTGTCACTGGTTCAAGTTGCTGCGCCACGCGATTCACGCTTTGCGCCGCAGTCTTCACGCTGTTGATCGAATCCAGAATGGCACGCTGGTTGTCGGGCGAGAGCAGTTCATTGACCGACGACGACGCCTCCTCCAACTGCTGCACCAGATTGTTGCCGCGCCGTTGCAGTTCATCGATGAAGCTCGGACGCAACTGCAATTGCGCAACGTGCGCCGCAGACGACGGCAATAGCGTGCGGTCGTCCCCATCGTCGTCCAGTTGCACGAAGGCCAGCCCCGTCACACCCTGATAGTTCAGCGTGGCGAACGTCGACTTGGTCATCGGCGTGCCTTGGTTCACGAGAATGCGAATCAGAATCTGACCGGGCGTGCGCGGATCGAACTTGATCGAATCCACCTTGCCCACGCTGAGTCCGCGATACCGCACTGCGGATTCGGGATTCAGGCCGGTCACATTGGTGCGTGAGACTAGATCGTAGGGCACGCGAACGCGATTATCGCGATTGAACCAGTACACCGCAGCGGCAATGGCGGCGAGCAACGCCAGTGTGAAGAGGCCCGCCATGAAGGCGTGCGATTTATTTTCCATCGTCGAGTAACTCCGAAATCTTGGTGCGCCGCGCCGCGGGCAGGGCCAGCAACGCGCGTCTGCCGCGCTCACCGAGGAAGAAACTGCGGATAAACGGGTGATCGACACATACCGCGTCTTCCACCGGTGCGTTGACCAGCACCTTGCGGTCGGCCAGCACGGCCACACGTGTGGCGAGCATCATCACCGTATCCAGATCGTGCGTGACCATCACGACGGTCAGGCCGAGCGAGCGGTGCAGGCCACGAATCATGTCCACGAATTCGTCCGACGCCTGCGGGTCGAGCCCGGCCGTGGGCTCATCGAGAAAGAGGAGTTCCGGCTCCAGCGCGATCGCCCGCGCAATCCCCACGCGCTTGATCATGCCGCCCGATAGTTCAGCCGGCATACGATTCGCCATGCGTCCCGACAGCCCGACCATGTCGAGCTTGTACATCACGACATCGCGAATCAGATCTTCCGAGAGCGTGTGCAGTTCACGCAGCGGTTGCGCAATGTTGTCGAACACCGTCAGCGCGGAGAACAGCGCGCCGCGCTGAAACAGCATGCCCGAGCGGCGACGCAACAAGTGCGCGGTGTTCCGGTCGATCATCGTGATGTCGTGACCGAAGACGCTGATGTGGCCGCTCGTGGGTGCCTCCAGCCCGATGATCTGCCGGATGAGTGTCGTCTTGCCCGAACCGGAACCGCCGACGAGCGCGATGATCTCGCTTTGCCGCACGGTGAGATCCAGATGCTCGTGAATCGTGTGGGTACCGTACCGCTTGGTGAGATCGCGCACTTCGATCACCGGCTCGGCGTCACCGGGCAGCGTCGACGATATCGGCGGACAGCCGGCGGTGGCGCCTGAGCGCGCGTCGCTGCCGAGCGCTGGCGACGCCGGGGTCGCCGGCGTAGTGGACGGATCGGGGACCGTAGACTCGCGCATTAGCCGATCCCCACGTTACGGAACAGAATCGCAAAGACGGCGTCCGCGAGGATCACGATGGTGATCGATGTCACGACCGATTGCGTCGTGCCCTCTCCTAGACTCTGTGTGTTGGGCTTGACGCGCATGCCGAAGTGACAGGCCACGAGAGCAATCAACATGCCGAAGACGACACCTTTCCCCAACCCGATCCACAGGTTGGCAATGTTCACCGCGTTAGGCAGCGTTGTGAAGAAGTAATGCAGGCCGATGCCCAGTTCGTACTTCGCAGCGAGCGCGCCACCGAGCAATGCGACGATATTCGTCCACATGACGAGCAGCGGCATGGCGATGGCCAGCGCGATGACCTTCGGCAGCACGAGCCGCAGCCCGTGTGGAATATCCATCACACGCATCGCGTCGAGTTCTTCGTTCACACGCATCACGCCCAACTGGGCGGTAATGGCCGATCCCGAGCGCCCCGCCACGAGAATGGCGGAAAGCACCGGCCCGAGTTCGCGTATCACCGCGAGACCGAGGATGTTCACGATGAACGTACTCGCCCCGTACAGCTTCAGTTGCTGGGCAGACAGGTAGGACAGCACAATGCCGATCAGGAACGCGACCAGCGCCGTGATGCCGAGCGCCCTGGTCCCGGCGCTGTATATATTGGCGGACATCTCCAGCCACGGCGCACGCACCGGATGGCGAATGACACGGCCAAGGTCGATCACAAAGCGGCCGAACATCGTAATGCCGTCGCGCAAATGCTCGCCCAGCGTGAACAGCGAGTACCCCAGACGGCTGATCGGATCGACCCGACGCGTGGGCACCGGGCTTTGTCGCGAGCGATCGAATTCGGCAAGGTGATCGAACAGCGCGCGTTGTGTCGGCGTCAGCGCGATATGTTCGGGGTACCGACGTTGCCAGTAGCGCCACAGGGCTTGCGCACCAACGTGATCGAGCCGCTCGACACAGGTCAGGTCCCACGCCAGTTCACCCTGAGGCAACGCTCGCACGAGACCCAGCAGCGTCTTCTTGCGCTGCGAAATCGCCAGTGCTGTCCACAGGCCGCGCAGCATGACCACCGGCCCTTGCGACGAGGTGGTCAGCTCCAGAGTGGGCACGGCATCGAGGTTCAAAACAGACGATCTCCTGGCAAAAAAAGCTGGCGGAATCCGGCAAAGCGGGGTCATTGTACGGTACAGGCGTGACCAGTCGATAGCAACCCGCCACAGGCTGAAAACGCGCCGGAATCGGCTGACTTACGTCTCGGACGATGCCGAATAACAAGGATCGATGCCGCCCAGACCGGCGCAGCGCCGGCCTCGCCGCTACAATAGCAGCCATGAATAACGCCGCATCTTCCTTGCCCAACACCGCCCTTACCGCCACGGCTGCGGGCTCGCCCGAGCGCCCGTCCGGCCCGGGTGGCGAGCCATTGTGCGACACCGTGTCGCGCTCGCTCGATGGCGACCGGATTCGCTTGCGCCTGGTTGCCGCTTGCCGTCACTGGCAGGTCGAAGTCGTGGATACCACCGGCTCCACGAATCTCGACCTTCTCGCACGACTTCGCGAAAATGCCTCATGCGCGCCCGTGGTACGCGCCGCGATGCAACAAACAGCAGGACGCGGGCAGCGCGGCCGGGCCTGGCAAAGCGTGCCGGGCAACAGTCTCACGTTCTCGCTGGCGTACGTGATGCCGGGCGGTCCGGCCGAGTTGGCCGGACTGTCGCTTGCCACGGGGGTGGCGGTCGTAGAGGGCCTATCGGATCTGCCACTGTCAGCGCCCCATGCCCTGGGTCTCAAGTGGCCCAACGACGTGCTGCTACGGGGCGGCAAGCTCGCGGGTATTCTGATCGAGACCGTTCCGGCAGGTCCGGGACGCGTCGGGGTAGTGATCGGCATCGGGGTCAATCTCCGGCAGGCCGGGGATGTCGCCACGCGCATCGACAACGCGGCCGCCGCCGGCGCTGCAACGTCTGGCATCCCGGCCACGCTGCCGGCCGCGCTCGAATCGGTGCTGCCGGCGCCGGACATGTCATCGGTCTTCATTGCATTGATGCAGCGTCTCGCCGCCATGCTGGACCGTTTTGCCGATCATCGATTCATTGCGTTCCGCGACGATTGGGAGGCCATGCATGCTTATGGCGGGGCATCGATTCGCGTCATCGAACACGGCCGCGATTTGCTGCACGGTGTAGCGCTCGGTGTCGATTCGCAAGGCTGCCTGCGCGTGGCGACGGACGCCGGCGAGCGCGTCATCGCCAGCGGCGAAGTCTCCGTGCGATTGCTCGATGCGTCCACGGCGCCGGGCGCCCAAGGAGGCCGCTGATGGCCGCCTCCCGACGCCCCCCCCCGCCACAAGCGACCGGTACGGCAAAAGCTGCGGCAGTTGCGACGCAGAACCACACGACGAATGGCACCGGGCGCACAGGAGGCGCCGATGGCGCGCCGTGGCTACTGGTCGATGCCGGAAATAGCCGAATCAAGTGGGCACTGGCGCCGGCCGTGCGCCCTGCCGAATGGCGCGCCACGTCGCCGTCGTTTTTGGCCAGCGGCGCGGTGGACCACGCCGAATGGCGCACACTCGCGACACAAATCCGTGCAGGCTGGGCAGCGCTGGTCGCCGGGAACGGTAGCGAGGCCCACTTCGCCCCGAACACGGCCCCGCTCGCGATTGGTCAGGGCGGGCAGGACGAGGGATTCATTTGCCCCGCACCCGCCGGTGTCTGGCTCGCGAATGTCGCGGGTGACGCCGCAGAGCAAGCCGTTCGCATGACGCTCCAAACACTGTGGGGCATGGCATCTGCCGATTGGCTGCAAGTCCTGCGCGCCAGCGAGTCGCGTGCGGGGGTTCGCAATGGTTATCGCACGCCCACGCAACTTGGCAGCGATCGATGGGCGAGCCTGATCGGTGCGCATGCCGCCTGGCCCGGCGAGCATCTGCTCATCGTGACGTTGGGTACCGCGACGACCGTTGAAGCCCTGTGTGCCGACGGCACCTATCTCGGCGGTTTGATCGCACCGGGCCCCGCATTGATGCTTCAGTCCCTTGCACAAGGCACGGCCCAGTTGCCAACGCTCGACGCCACCATGCCCGCCGGCGGACAAGACTTCGCTCGCAGCACGGACGAAGCCATTCTGCGCGGCTGCGCTGCCGCTCAAGCCGGTCTCGTCGAGCGCAGCCACGCGCAGTTGCAAGCGCAATTGGGTGCCCCGGTACGTTGCGTACTCTCGGGTGGGGCCCGTCACGCGCTTGCGCAAACGCTCACGCTGCCCGTTACCGAACACGACCAACTGGTGCTGGCCGGCTTGTACGAGGTGGCGTTGTGCGCGGCTGGCACCGACGCGACTGAGGCCGGGGTAACGAGCGCTGCCACGACCGATTTACCGGTACCCGCACCGCGAGATGCCGGACATGTACGAGGAGGTGCCTGAGATGTTGCGTGCGCTGTTGCTTGTCATGTTCCTGGCGGCGAACGCGGCGCTCGCCGCGGTGCAGTTAGGCTGGTTGAAATGGCGTGACGTACTGCCCGCCACCGGTCGTGAACCCGCACGCGTCGAAAAGCAACTCGAGCCCGGAAATATCCGCCTCACAGGTGTTGAGGTCAGCGCGAATGCGCCGGGCGATGCGGCGAGGGCGAGCAATGTCGGCGGCACTGGCTCCGCGAATGACGACGGGCACCTCGACACAAGCGCCCAACCTGCCTCGGCATCGTCTGTGTCTGCATCGGCGGCAGCGGCGGCCAGCCAGGCCCTTGCCGCCACGGCACCCGCCGCGGTATCGGGCGACGCGGCAGCATCGCAAGCAACGGCCGCCGTTGCGGCGACCGCCTGCCTCGACATCGGGCCGTTCGCCTCCAACGACGCGCAGCAAGCACGTGGCCTGTTGCTCGCGGCATTGCCGGCAGGACAGGGCGACCTGCAGTCCCTTGCGCTCGACAAGCGGTACTGGGTGCATCTCAGCCCGGTGCCCAACAAGGCAGCGGCCGACAAGCAGGTGGCGCAACTGCGCTCGGCGGGCGTCACGGAGTACTTCCTGCTCAACGACGACAGCGCGAATCTCGTCGTCTCGCTTGGACTCTTCAACGACCGGGAACGTGCGGTGCGCCTGATGGCTGCGGCACAAAAGAAAGGCATCACGCCGCAATTGAGCGAGCGGGCAAACGCGAAGAGCCGGATTATCTACCGGATCGCCGGGATCAATGCGAATGCCGCCACGCAGGTGCGCAGCGTGGTGACGCAACAATGGTCGGCACAGTTGGTACGGGCCTGCCCGTCGCCGGCCGGCAGCCCGCCCGAAGGCGCTCACTGACCGAGCTGGGTACCTTGGGCCAGACCACCGAATCAAGCGCAGCGGCCCAAGCGAACGGCGCGGCCGGGGCGGGCCGCGTCCAGTGAGACAGGCTTACCCGACGCGCTTCAATTCGACAACGGAACGCACAACCCCGGTCTGGGTGCCGCGCGCGTTCTTGATGACCGGCGACACCCACGGCGCCAGCCCTGTCGTCTCGGGCGATTCGACAAGACCGAGTGCCTTGAGCACGGCAACCGCCGCCGTATAGAGCGCGCGCATATTGCCGTCGACCACCTTGATCGCGATGCCGAGTCCTGCGGAGCGCACACCGATCGTCTGGACACCATCTGCCCCGATCTTCGCCACCCAGTCGCCCGGCGCCATGCGCATGAAGGCGAGATCGTTGCGTGCCGTGCCGGACACCATCTCCGGCTGCTGCGTCATGGCAGCGAAAAGCGTCGACAGGCCGGCATCGTCGCTCGCTGCCAGCCGGGCATAGGCCGCCGCCAACTTGTCGAGCGGCAACGCGTAGTTCGGTGCAGAGCATCCGTCGATGCCCAGCGGCAGCGTATCGCCCTTCACGCCGACGACATCTCCAACGCGCGCACGAATCGCCTGTTGCAGCGGATGCGCCGGGTCGAGATAGGTGCCGAGCGGCAACCCGTGCTGTGCGCAATACGCGAGAAAGCCCGCATGCTTGCCCGAACAATTGTGGTGCAGCGGCGTCGGCTTCAGATCGGCCGGCGGGCGCTTGCCCGTCGCAGAGTAAAACGTCGGCGTATGGCAGCCGCACTGCAAATGATGCTCGTCGCACCCCGCCTTGCTCAACAGGCTTTTCACGCCATCGACGTGGAAGGTCTCACCAGAATGGCTCGCACAAAGCAGCGCAAGCTCGGATTGCGTCAGTCCGAAGTGCCCGACGCCGTCGCCCTCAACGAACGGCAGCGCCTGAAACGGCTTGAGCGTGGAGCGCGAGAACGTCAGGAACGACGGATCGCCTGCGGCATATCGTAAGCGCCCTTGCGCGTCGACAACCGCGACGCTACCGTAATGCACGCACTCGACCGTGTCGATGCCATTGGCGCCACGAGTGACTTCAACGAGCGGCGCAAGGCTCATGATTGGGCCCGCACTTTCTTGAGCAGGGTCGTGGTCGAGCGTTGATGCTCGAACGCAATGGCCACCGCCTTGCCGCCCCAACCGCGAACGAGCGCAGACTCCGGCAGCTTGTCCATGTCGTAGTCGCCGCCTTTGACAAGAATGTCGGGACGCAGCGCGGCAATCAGTGACTCCGGCGTGGTCTCGCCGAACGTCACAACGTAGTTGACGCTTTGCAACGCCGCGAGCAATGCCGCGCGGTCGTTTTCGTTGTTGATCGGACGGTCGTCGCCCTTGCCCAGCGTGCGCACCGACGCATCGGTATTCACACCGACGATCAGACAAGCGCCGAGCGAGCGTGCCTGCGCGAGGTACGTCACGTGACCGCGATGCAGGATGTCGAATACACCGTTGGTAAACACGAGCGGCCGCGGCAGCGTCGGCGCCAGCGCCACAAGGGCTTCACGCGAGAGAATCTTGGCCTCGAAATCGGCCGGAGAAGTGACTTGGGAAGATGACATGACAATCGATCGAAGTGGACGCGCTATTCTCCCACGCCACGTGCGGGCCAACAAAAAAGGGGCCGAAGCCCCTTTTCCGCTGATGCGCGATGCTACCTATGGATTACGACGAGGTTGCCACGGCCGGTGCCGGTGCGGTCACCGCAGCCAGGCGGCTGGTGATTTCCTTGCGGTAGCGGTTCAAGTCTTGCGCCGTCGCAAACGTGCGCTCGAACAGCAACGACATGTTATGCAGAATGCGCTCGACAACCTTCTTCTCCCAGCTATCGTCGAACTTGATCTGTTCGTCAAGCCAGTGCTCGAGCCATTCCGGTTCCGGCAAACGCGACTGCACCGTGTCGTTCGGGAAGAGATCCTTGTTCACGTGCAGGTTGGTCGGGTGCAGCGGCTTTTCGGTACGACGCGCCGAGGCCATCAACACGCCAATCTTGGCGAACGCGGCACGCGCGTTATCGCCAAAGCTCGTCAGCGCCTTCTTCATGTAGCGCAGGTAAGCGCCGCCATGACGGGCCTCGTCACGCGAAATGATTTCGTAAATAGCTTTGATCACCGGCTCGGTGTGCCATTCGGCCGCACGGCGATACCAATGGTTCAGGCGGATTTCGCCGCAGAAGTGCAGCATGAGCGTCTCGAGCGGCGGGGCCGGATCGAACGGGAAACGCACGGCGTGCAGTTCGGCCTCGGTCGGCACGAGGTCCGGGCGGAAGCGGCGCAGGTATTCCATGAGCACCAGCGAGTGCTTCTGCTCTTCGAAGAACCACACGCTCATGAACGCGGAGAAATCGCTGTCGTCACGGTTGTCGCGCAGAAACATCTCGGTGGCCGGCAGTGCCGCCCATTCCGTGATGGCGTTCATCTTGATGGTGCGCGCCTGATCGTCGGTGAGTTGGCTGGCGTCGAACTTGTCCCACGGAATGTCCTTCTCCATGTTCCAACGCACTGCCTCCAGCGACTTGTACAGCTCGGGATACAGCATTTCGTTCATTTCAATTACCCCCAAGGTCGCGAGACCTTACACCAGGACTCAAGATAGTATTGTGAAAGTTTACGCCGAATTTCGACAGACAAAACGGTGAGCGTGTCGCGGGCGGCCCCCGCCGTCCGGCTTCACGTCTTGAACCCTGCCGCCGCAGAAGGACGACGATTTAACGCCTGTTATCTGGCCGCACGTTGGCGATATGGCTTAGAGCGACCCTACTAAAATATGGGCAAACTCTTGAATCATAACATAAAAGCCTTTCAAAGCCGCCCTCGCTGACAGCCACATGACGGTAATGCGTCGTAATTTTGACGTCCGTCAAATTGTCACGCAAAGCGCCTAAGCTCAAGGGGCGACAAGCTTCCCGGCAATCATTCGGCGACCCAAAGGCCCTGCGCACTGCTCATCGCGCTAGCCGGCAACAGGCCTGGCACGAACGTAATGGCAGCGCGTCAGGGTATGTCCTTGTGCCACGAGCCTGCGCGGGCGGCGTCCGATGGTCTACGCTGAAAGTAATCGCTCCGTACTTGCGGTCTGAGTCGTGAAAGCAAGTCTGCCGACGCGCTGTATTGCCGATGGCAGTCCCTCGCTTTGAGGATAGTTCTCAGTCGCAATTACGCAACAAGTTGTACCGGCCGGTGCGTGGGCAGAACGACGTGCGCGCCGCCAACGGGCCTTCCTACTCGACTGGATCCTTGACCGATAAGGAGCCGAGCATGGCAACTCGTCCCGCATTTGCTGTATGGCTGCGCACCGCCTGTTTTCTGGCGGCGGTGGCGACCGCCCCCGGTGCTTTGGCGTTCGACGCCGGACAATTGGCCTCCCAGGAGATCCCGGCCGCACATCTGGTCGGACACGGCTCGTTCACGCGCCTGGGCTTCCATCTCTATGACGCAGAACTCTTCTCAGGCGCCGATCGCCTCAACGCGAATTGGGGTACGCATCCGCTAGTACTAGATCTGCGTTACGCACGCAGCTTCAAGTCCCGTACGCTCGTGCAGCGAAGTCTGATCGAGATGACCAAGCTGCAAGTGGCGACCGATGCGGAACGGCAGCGTTGGGCCGACGAACTCGCACGCATCCTGCCTGACGTATCGGCCGGACAGCATTTGACGGGCGTCTTCCGGCCCGGCGACGGCACACGCTTCTTCTCTGACGGCAAGCTCATCGGTCAGATCGCGGGCGACGCCTTCGGGCGTGCCTTCTTCGCCATCTGGCTCGACCCGCGCACGAGCGCGCCCGACCTTCGCGCGGAGTTGATCAGCGACGCGCGCTGAGCGCTGTGCTGCGAACGCCCTCGGGTGTCTCATCCGCGCCACGCGCACCGCGAGGCCGCTATGCAGGTGTAACTTACACAATGCCAGTCCCGGCGCCACACACCCGGGACGGATGGGAGCGCTCCCCTGAGCCAGCCACGGATTGTCCATCGAATCGCGCTGTCACGGCGCCCACGCGAGCGTGCCTATGGATATCGATCATGCTGCGGCGCTCACGCGCCTGACGCGCTACTTCGAGACCCTCACCCGCCTGAGCGTCGGGAATCTGGGCGAGTTCTACACGCCCAACGTCTATCTCAAGACACCGCTGCATGAGGTCCGTAGCGCTGCGGAGGTCGCCGCGCTGCTCACCCAACTGTTCGAACGCGTCGACGTGCCGCGCTTCGAGGTCGCCGCCACACTGCTGCAACACAATCAGGCGCTGCTCGTCTGGAATCTGCATTTCCACACCAAACGATGGCTCGACGACGAGCAGATCATCCACGGCGCATCGCACCTGCGTCTTGCCGTCGACGGGCGCGTTACGTACCAACGTGATTATTGGGACGCGACTGAAGACCTCTACGCCAAGCTTCCCCTCGTTGGACGCTTATTGCGTTGGTTACAACGACGCCTGTTTCGCTGAGACACCGGCATCGAGCCAATCGCCAAAGGGCAGTTTTCTTCAATACGCGGCGCACGCCCCAGCCTACATTCGGAACCTCGTTTCACACGCTTGTTCAGCATTGAGGTTTCCGATGACACTTTTCTACTCGATGGCCGCGTTCGCGCTGGCCGCGTCGATCACCCCCGGACCGGTCAACGTCGTGGCACTGGGCGCGGGCGCACGCTACGGACTCTGCCCAAGCCTGCGTCACGTTACAGGAGCGACCGTGGGGTTCGTGGTGCTGCTTATCGCGGTCGGCTTCGGGGTGTACGAGTTGCTGCAACGCATGCCCGTTCTGCTGCACGCGATTCAGTGGTTCGGCGTGGCGTTCCTGCTTTACATGGCGTACAAGCTGGCGATCGACAATGGCGAACTGGGCGACGCCGACGCGCAACGCGGCCCGACAATGTCGCACGGGGCCGTCATGCAGTGGCTCAACCCGAAGGCATGGCTCGCCGCATTGGCTGGGATGGGCGCGTACACGGCAGGCGATTCCGCCCGCATCTGGCAATTCGCGGCGATCTACTTCGTGGTCTGCTGGTTATCGGTCGGGTGCTGGGCTGCCGCCGGTGCGATGCTCCGGCATCACATGCGTGACGCGCGGCGCATACGGCGGCTCAATCGAGTAATGGCAGCGTTGCTGGCGGGCAGCGCGGTGTATCTAGTCGCTGCGACGTAGCGCGATGTGGCGCGATGTAACGCGGCGACAAGCGCGACTCGCAAGACCCGCGATGCGGGGAAGCGTCATCTCAGAGGTGTCGCGCCGCGCCGCATCATGCCGCGCGTGGCTCCCGGTAGTGTCCGGGCGTGGCGGCAAGTAGTTGCTTGAACGTGCGCTGGAAATGCGCCTGATCGGCGAAGCCGGCGTCGAGCGCTACCTCGGCGATGGCGTGCCCGCGACGCAATCGCCCGCGCGCGTATTGAATCCGCTGATTCATCAGAAAGGCGTGCGGCGTCAGCCCGTACTGCACGCGAAAGGCCCGCGTCAGATACGACGCCGACAGGCCCGCCGCCGCACAAATCTGCGCCAGCGTCAGCGCCTCGCAGCAATGTGCGCGGATGAAGCCGGCGGCATCGCGCAGCTTGTGTGAGTCGTCGTGCATCGGCTGTGGCGCGGGGTTCAGGCGCTCATGCGCATCGATGAAGAACTGCTGCACAACGCTCTCGCGCTCGAGCCGGTCACGCGTCATGTCGGTGCAAACGTCATAGAGCCGATTCAATCCCGCATACAACACCGGATCGGTCGACGACATCGGGTCGAACAGATGCAGATCGTGTCCGTGCCCGAATCCCAACTCGCGCTGCAAATCGCGTAACCACGCTGTGTCGACGAACAGCATGCGATAGGCCCACGCCTCGTCGCCGATGGGATTGCAGGCATGCACCGCATCGGGGTTCATCACCACGACGCTGCCACGACCTACGGTCTCACGTGCCCGCCCGTTCAGGTAGGTGCTCCGCCCGCCGGTGACGGCACCGATAGAGAATGTCTCGTGGCTGTGCAGTGCATAACAGACGCGACGACCGTCGAGCACTTCGCGCGCCTCGAGAAATGGCAGCGCCGGATCGCGCCAGAACGTAGAGGGGTAAGGACAAGCGACGGTGGATTTCGACATAAGCGTGTGATTTCGTGAAGGCAGCCGACTCATGCCGCCGGCTTGCCGGTGTCCGCGACGGCAGCATCGGACGGCTCCACGGAAAGCGGTGAATTCGCCGACAGTTCGACGCTGCCCACCGCACCGGCTTCGACATCGTCGAATGGGCTGGTGCCGTCTGCCTCGGCCACGAGCCATGCGGCGATCGCGTCGCGTTGTGCGTAGGCGTCGGCCTCCCCCAGCGCAATGAGTTCCTGAGTGTACGACGATTCGAACAGCAGATAGCTGGCGAACGCCGCGCCGCGCGCTTCGTCGGCACCGATCGCGCCGAGTATCGTACGCACGGCACGCGGCAACTGTTGCAAGTGACGCGCCGCAATCGGTTCGATGCGTTGACTTGGCGAGATCACCAGCGTTTCGATGGGCCGCCAGCCGCTCGACTCGCGCTGCGCTTCCGGCACATGCCGCAGCACGTTGTTAATGTGCTGAAGACGCTCCAGATCCGCCGACAGTCCGTCGATGAATACGCTCGCGAGCGCTTGTCCGCCGATCTGCGCAAGACTCGGATAGCCGCCGATGCGCTCGCCGCTGCTATCGAGCCCATATTGTCCGTGCGCGGCGCCGATGATAAGGATGCGGGTCGCGCCCAAATGAATCGGCGGACTCAGCGGCGCGATCTGGCGCATCGATCCGTCACCGAAATACTCGGGTTGGCCGTCGAGATCGAGTTCGATGGCCGGAAAGAGAAACGGGATCGCACTCGACGCCAGCAGGTGTTCGACCGTCAACGGCACCGCGCGCGCCAGACGCAGCGAACGCTTCCACGCCTGAATCGGCTCCGCGCTTTGATAAAAAGTGACGTGTTGACCCGACGAGTACGACAGCGCCGTGACCGACAGCGCCTGGAGCGCGCCCGATGCGAACACTTCCGGCAACCGGTCGAGACGGATCGCGCTGCGCAGCATGTCGGCAAGCGGCGACCAGTCGAACAATGAACGCGGAGAACGGCGCAGCGCCCAGCCCAGCGAGAGCGCCGCCAGCCAGCGTGCTCCGGTGCCCGCGATGCCGAGTGAGTCTGCGCGGAACACCTGGCCGGCGTGAAACTGACGCCACACGGCATCGAGCTTCATGACACTGTGCTGGAAATCGTCGGCGTGCGAGGCAAGCGATGCAGCGTTGATCGCGCCCGCCGACGTGCCGCAGACAATCGGAAACGGAATCGCCCGCCGCGACGGCAGAACTTCACGCTGAATCGCAGCAATCGCCGCGAGCACGCCAACCTGATAGGCGGCACGTGCACCACCGCCCATCAGGACGAGGCCGGTACGTTCGCCTGAAATCATGGGAGGCCTCCTCCTGCCTTGACTGTCGTTGCGCTCGTTGTCGCCATCGCCGTGGCTTTTGTGACTTTTGCCCGCTGTTCACCGTGGCACGTGTTGCCGGCCCGACGACGTTACCACTTCCACGCGGCTTGCTTGCCCGGCGTCTTGCCTACGGCGCGGGCCACTTTCTCGGTGGCTTTCCCGGCCGCCTTCGACGGTGTTTTTGCCGATGTCTTCGCAGACGTCTTCGCCGCTGCCGATTTCGCCGGCGTCTGCTTACCAGCTGGCGCCCGCTTGGCGGCAGTCTTGCCGGCCGTCTTCGCCGCGCCAGTGGCTCGCTTGGCTGCCGTTCCTGCCTTGCCCGGTGCTTTGTCGGACGGCTTCGGCTCACCCGATTCCGCCGGGTTGGCCTGCGGGGCGTGTGTCGCTTTGGCCGCTGCCTCGGACATTTGCGCCGCTGCCGCTTCCGTCATCTGTGCGGCCGACATGCCGGCCGCCTGTGCGGCTGCGGCAATCTGATCGAACTGGGCGCGCATGGCGCTGAACCACAGTGACGGGTCCAGCGCGCCATACGCATTACCTGCCTGGGCAAATGGCGATTGGGCCTCGCCACCCCCCGGCGGTGTTTCCTCTGTGGCGGCCGCCGCTTCCGGCTCGGGTTCAGGCTCAGGCTCAGGCGCGCGGGCCTGCGATTCGACGTCTTGCGCCCGTTCCGTCGACGCGAACGGCGAGCGCCAGAGGTTGGCCGCGCCTGCCTGTCCGAACGGCGGGGTAAATGGTGGGGTAAACGGCGAGGTAAACGCCCCGCCACTCTCCGGCGCACTCGTCGCGCCCGCCTCGGCACCGCTCGACGCGCCGAAGTTGCCGGTGCCGAACGCACGCAGTGTCGCGTAAGTGGCGCGTTGCACCTCGAACGCCTGAATGGTCGAGCGCAGCACGTTCAGATTGAGCGTGAGCCATTGCTCGACGGCGCGCATCTCGGCGATGCGGTTTTCGATTTCGTCGGGATCGAGCAACGGCGCGGCACTCTGCATCAACTGTGTGAGCGGCGAGGTGAATGTCGCTGGGGGGCTGAACGCCTCCCACATTTTCTTGAGAATGTCGAAACCGTTAGGCATGGCACTCGTCGAATCGCTCATTACAGTCTCCAGTCACGGTCAGGGACGGATGGCCTGCGGGCCGGTCCCGGCAATCAAGCGCTAAGCCGCAGCGGGCGTATGGGTATCGATCATACGCCGAGCGTGCACCAATGGTGTTTCAGAACGGCGCGTCGCCGCTGTAGTCCGGCGCCCGGCGCTCACGCAGGGACGCAATGCCCTCGCGCACGTCCGGTCCGGCGAAGCCCATGAATTCGAGCGCGAGCGACGCGTCGAACGACGGCCCCGCGCTGCGCAGCCAGTTGTTGAGTGCGTACTTGGTCCAGCGAATGGCCGTGGCCGAACCGCGTGCGAGCTTGTCCGCGACTTCGAAGGCCTTGGGCAGCAGGTCCGCCTCGTCGACGGTAAGCGACACGAGTCCGATACGCTCGGCCTCCTCCCCCGACACCGGTTCGCACAGCAGCAGGTAGTACTTCGCTTTGGCCATGCCGCACAACAACGGCCACACGATGGCGGCATGGTCACCCGCCGCCACGCCCAGGCGCGTATGACCGTCGATGATGCGCGCGTTCTTCGCGGCAATGGAGATGTCGGCGAGCAGGCCCGCGACCAGTCCGGCACCGACGGCCGGGCCGTGCATCGCGGAAACGATGGGCTTGCTGCAATTGATCACGTTGTAGACAAGGTCGCGCGCTTCGCGCCACACCCGCGCACGCACCGCGAAATCGTCGGCCATGTCCTCCACGAGCGACAGGTCGCCACCGCCGGAAAAACCTTTACCTTCCCCACGAATGACAACGGCACGCGTTTCGGTGTCGCGGTCGATATCGCGCCACACGTCGGCCAGTTCCCGATGCATCTGATGGTCGGCTGTCGACAAGCCGCTCTTGTTCGCCCCGGCGCCCATGATGAGTTCGAGCACGCCGTTGGGATGCCGCTTGAATTGCAGCGACTGGTAGTGTTGATACAGGTCTTGCGACATGACTTACCGCTCCAAAAAAATATCCCCGCACGGGCGGGGATCGGAAAACAGCGGCACCGGCCGAAGCCAGCGCCGCCAACGGTCAACAGGGCGATGTGAGCGACGTCGGGCCCGCCACATCCGTCATTTCAGTTGCCGGCAATGATCATCGCGCTCACACCGCACTCACGGTGCGAGCAACCACTTGCCGTTGTCGATCTTGACCATCACGCGCGCACGCTGATCCAGGCCAAGGTGATCGGTCGGGCTCATGTTGATCACACCATTCGACACGTGCACTTCCTTGCTGGTCTCCAGCGCATCGCGCAGCGCCTTGCGGAATTCCGGCGTGCCCGGTTTGGCCGTCTTCAGGGCAATCGGAATAGCGCGCTGGAGCAGAATACCGGCATCCCACGCATACGAACCGAAGGCCGCCACCGTGCCGGCGCCGTACTTGGCTTCGTACTTCTTGATGTAGTCGAGCGCAACCGCCTTGGCCGGATGATCGCTCGGCAGTTGCGACGCCACGAGCACCGGGCTCGCCGGCAGGTACGTATTGTTGCAATCCTTGCCGCACACACGCAGGAAGTCGTTATTCCCCACGCCGTGGTTGTGATACACGATGCCCTTGAAGCCACGCTCGGCCAACGCCTTCGGCGGCAGCGCGGCAGGCGTGCCGGCCGCGCCCACGACGACGGCGTCCGGGTTGGTCGCCATGATCTTCAGGATCTGACCCGTCACACTCGGGTCGGTACGTGCGAAGCGCTCGTTAGCAACTATCTTGATCTTGTGCAGGCCGGCGAACTTGGCGACTTCTTCGTAGAAGGCTTCGCCCAGAGCGTCACCCTGACCGATGAACGCGATCGTCTTCACACCATGGCGGCTCGCATGCTCGGCAATCGCCGAAGCCATCTGCGCATCGGTCTGCGGCGTCTTGAACATCCAGTGGCGCTTGGCGTCAACCGGCTCGATGATGCGCGCCGACGAAGCCAGCGAGATCGTCGGCGTGGTTCCGCTCGCTATCACGTCAAGCATCGCCAACGTATTCGGCGTGATCGACGAACCAATGATGGCGTCTACGTGGTTCTCGGAAATGAGCTTTTTGGTGTTCTGAACGGCGGTCGTGGTATCCGACGCATCGTCGAGCACGATGTAGTCAACCTTCTGCCCGCCAATTTCAGTCGGCAGCATGGTGACCGTGTTGCGCGCGGGAATGCCGAGCGAGGCAGCCGGGCCGGTAAGCGAAATGCTCACGCCAATCTTGACTTGAGCGGCAGCGCCACCAGCCAACGCCAGCAACATCGCACCCAGCAGGGCAGTGCGCACGGGGTTTCGCATGGAAAATCTCCTGGTCTGGCCTGCGCTGGTTTTTTTAACGCCAGCGCCCCCGAAGGACACCTCGCGCCGCGCCGGCAAAAGTTAGGGCCAGCTCGCTCACCCGATAGGGGGCAAACCGACTCAAGGAGACAAAGAATAGCGGAGCCGGAATTCTTCGCCATATACGGGTTCACCCTATGCACGTGTCCCCACGCCCCCCCCCACTCGTGAAGGCTCGTCTATTTCTTTGGCGCTGTTGTCTCCCTTTTAACACCTCCCCCCAGATGGACCGGAGCCCCTTTCCGCCTCTCAGACATAAACCCAACTCGCTGCAGAAAGGCGCCCCGGTCCATCCCCCTCCACGCCCCCTGGTACTTCTATCGACACCTCTCCCCCCCCCCGCTCCGCCAGCAGCAGCTTGCGTCTTACTCGCTTACTCGTCCAGTGGAGAGACCGCCTGATTAATGGCGCCAAAGATTGATTTGCCCTGCGTATCGAACATTTCAATGCGCACACGATCGCCATAGCGCATGAACGCCGTCTCCGGTGCACCCCGCTCGATCGTCTCCAACATCCGCTTCTCAGCAATACACGCACTGCCCCGACTCCGATCCTTGTTCGAAATCGTCCCCGAGCCAACGATGGTGCCAGCCCGCACATTGCGCGTCTTGCACACGTGCGCCACAAGCTGGCCAAAGTCGAACACCATGTCCTCCCCACACTCGGGCACACCGAACTTTTTGTCATTCCACTTCACCGTTAACGGTCGGTGCACCCGGCCACCACGCCAATCGTCACCTAGCTCATCAGGCGTGACGGCCACCGGCGAGAAACTGCTCGCAGGCTTGCTCTGGAAGAAACCAAAGCCCTTGGCCAACTCGGCCGGAATCAGGTTGCGCAAACTCACGTCGTTGACCAACATCAGCAACCGAACGCCCTCGAGCGCGCGCGCCGGACTCGCCCCCATCGGCACGTCAGCCGTCACCACCGCAACCTCAGCCTCGAAGTCGATGCCGAAATCCTCCGATGCACACACGATGTCGTCCGTCGGCCCTATGAAGTCGTCGCTGCCACCCTGATACATCAGCGGGTCAGTCCAGAATTCCGGCGGCATTTCCGCCCCCCGAGCCTTACGCACCAACTCGACGTGATTCACGTACGCCGAGCCGTCGGCCCATTGGTACGCCCGCGGCAACGGCGCCATGCACTCGGCCGGGTCGAACGCGAAAGTGTTGCGCGCGCGGTGGTGATTGAGTTCGGTGTAGAGCGTCTGAAGCTGCGGGGCATAGAACGTCCAGTCGTCAAGCACACGCTGCAGCGTGGGGGCGATGGCGTCGGCAATGCAGGCGATGGACAAGTCGCGCGACACGACGATCAACTGGCCGTCGCGGGTGCCGTCCTTGCGGGTAGCGAGTTTCATGTGATGAAGTCTGCGGGCCATCTCAAGCCCGATAGAATGGCGCGTGAAGCCGAAGATTCTACCTGAGGGCATCGGCCCGCTACTGGTCAGCTACCCGCCGGCATTGCCCGACGATTGCCCGGGAGCACCGGCGGCCCACGCATTGATGACGACTTGCACCGCCGCGACGACGAAGACGGAGACACATGACAGTGCCTGAGAATGACAACAATATCGAGAACGACGACAACACGGCAACCCCCGATGAGGAGAAAACCCGCTCGGGCATCCAGTCCATCGAAGTCGGCTTCCGGCTCATCGAGGTGCTGACCGAGGCATCGAACGCCATGATGCTGCGTGACCTCGCACACGCGGCCGGCATGAACCCCGCCAAAGCACACCGGTATCTCGTGAGCTTCCAGCGGCTCGGCCTCATCGTGCAGGACCCGGTGAGCGGGCGTTACGACCTCGGCCCGTTCACGCTGCGCATGGGGCTCGCCCACCTCGCCCGCATCGACGCCTTCAAGGCCGCCCGCTTCGCACTGTCCGAGTTGCGCGACGCCATCGACCAGACGGTAGGCCTTGCCGTCTGGGGCAATCAAGGACCGACCGTCGTGCATTGGCTCGATTCAACCTTCCCGATGCGCGTGCCGCTCCGCCTGGGCGACGTCATGCCCATGCTCGAATCGGCCGCCGGCCGCCTGTTCGCCGCTTACCTGCCCGAGCGACAAACGGCACCGCTCATCGACGCCGCTCTCGCAGGCTTGCAACACGCGTCGCGACATCATCTGCCCGCCACGCGCGCGCAATACGATGCCTTGCTCGACGATGTGCGCGCACACCGCGCCTCACGCGTCGAGGGCACCGTGCTGCCGTCGGTCAACGCGTTCTGCATGCCGGTGTTCGATGCGACCGGGCAACTCGTGATGGGCCTCATGGCACTAGGCCCTGAGAGCCGTTTCGACGCCAGTTGGGGGGGCCCGATCGACACCGCCCTGCGCACGCTCGCTCAGAAACTCTCGGCCGACCTCGGTCACGCCCACGCACCGGGCGCCAAGCCTTGAGTGGCGGGGCTGACAGGGCGGTCTCGACACCACGGTGCGAAGGCGTTGCCGCGCCATGAACGGCCCTTCGCTCGATCTGTCGAACCGACATGCACCGCAATGTGCGATCCTGATGCCCTGACGTTCCAGCCTATCGATTCTCGTGTTATCGCGCGACCCTCGTCCCTCTCGATCCCCTCGCCAGACAGCGCCTAACGTGCCCCCGGTTTCCGACGATTCCAGCGACGCCGTCTCGACACCCTCCGGCCCAACGCCGCCAAGCTCGCGCGGAGGCTGGATCGTCTGGGCAAGTGTGCTCGCCGCAGTGTTCGTCGCACACGTGCTTATCGCGTTGTGGGTGGCCGGCCATCGGACTGCGCTCGACGACACGCCGCTTCCCGAAATTCCGATCACGCTGATCCCGCTCAAACCCGTCGCACCGCCCGCGCCCCCGGCGCCACCGGCGCACAAGCCGAAGCCCGTGGCGAAGCCGAGCCGGCCGAAACCCGCGCCGCCAGCGCCGCCCGACACGCTTGCCGCGCCAGCAATGACCGACTCACCGGGGCCACAGTCAGCCTCGGAGACGGTTGCGGGCGAAGAGAATACGCCGGGTGCCCCTGCCAGCAATGCGCAAGCCGAATCGCCGGCAGGGCCGCCGCTGACGGCGGCAGCCGCCAACGGCGACAAGTTCGACCCGCCGTCGTCCGTCACGCTGACGTACGACGCACTGATGAATGGCGTGCGCAACCAGACCGGTGAGTTGCATTGGGTGAACGAGAACGGACACTATCGCTTGCGAGTGGCCGTGCCGATCATCTTTTTCGGTACTTTTGAGTTCGTCAGCGAAGGCGGTTTCGACGCGAACGGCATCGCGCCATCCCGCTATATGGAGAAACGCGGTCGCCGCGCCGAGTACACCACCGACTTTCATCGGGACGGCACACCGACGCTGAGCTTTACACGCTCCGGCCAGTCCCTCCCGCTGGCGCCAGGCGCGCAAGACCGCTTCAGCGTGATGATGCAACTGGCGGGCTATGCGAGAGGTAACCCGGAACGCTATACCCAGGTGGGGGTGACGCACGAGTTCACGGTAGCCGACACGGACAGCAGCGAGGTCTGGCCGGTACAGTACGTCGGTAGCGAGACCTTGCGCACGCCGCAGGGTTACCTCGAAACCCGCCATTTCACCCGTTTGCCGCGCAAAGCGGGCGACGAACGGCGTGTCGATATCTGGCTCGCACCCTCGCTGGGCTGGTTGCCGGTGCGCGTGAAACAGACCGAACCCTCCGGCAACGAATTCGAGCTGATCTTCACGCAGAAGACGGCCCACTAAGCCTGCCCAGGACGATACTCTGCCGATATAGCTCAAATCGTTAGAGATTCGAGCGATTCAGACGTCATGCGGCTCCACAGCAAAGTGTTGCCTCACTACTACGAAACGCCCTGCACAAGTTGGATGTTCCTGACATAATCAGAAACATCCCACTGCATCGACGCCACATCGTTAGCAGACGCATCGACGAGATCAGGGAGGGCCGCTCACCATGAAAGTCAGTGCCAACGGTGCATCGATTCATTACGCGGTGGACGGCCACGGCCCGTGGCTGACGCTGGCGCACCCGTTGGGTGCGGATCTTACGGTCTGGGACGATCTGGTGCCCGACCTCGCAGCCCGTTTCCGGGTGCTCCGTTACGACAGTCGCGGACATGGCGGCAGCGACGTACCGCGTGGCCCATACACCATCAAGCAACTGGCGGCTGACGCGACCGCACTGCTCAGTTCGCTGGAAATCCCAAGAACGCATTTCGTCGGCATTTCTATGGGGGGAGCGGTCGCTCAGCAGGTGGCGCTCGACGCCCCCGAGCGCATCGCCAGCCTGGCGCTCATCGACACCACCGCCGGCTACGACGATGCCGATGCGAAGGTATTTCTCGAACGCGCCGCCAAGGCCCGCGAGCAGGGAATGAAGGCACTTGCCGACGGCACGCTGGAACGCTGGCTCGGTGAACGCTTCCGCAAGCGCCATCCCGAGCAGGCCGAGCGCATTCGGGCGCTCGTGGCACACGCACGCCCGGAGGGCTTCGCCGCCTCATGCGAAGCACTGGCGGCGTTCGATGTGCGAACACGATTGGCGGAGATCGACGTGCCGACGCTCGTGCTCGTCGGGGAAAACGACCCGTCGACCCCGCCAGCCGTGGCTCGGCGCCTGGCCGACGGCATTGCGGATGCCCGGCTGGAAATCGTGCCGGACGCGGCGCATCTGTCGATCGTCGAGCAGAAACAGTTCGTAACCAACGCCCTTGCAACATTTCTCCAGGGAGCCGCCTCTAACGTCTGACACCTGCAATCTGCGGTACCTGAAACGGGACCTTTGACAAGGAGGGCAAAAAACCATTGAATTCGTCAGCCGGTGTGCCGATAAGCGAATCATGGGGCACTGCCTCTTGAAATCGCGCCGCGTCGCCCCTATGTGGGTTATCAAGGACCATGCAGGAACACCAGGAGAGTTGCCATGCTCATGATTTACAACAGCCCGAACTACTGTGTCGTTGAGTTTTCCGCCGATAACGGCAATCACGCGCTGTCTGCCGGTGGCTATGAAATCGTGGACAAAACCGCTGGCCGTGAGATTTTCCTCGACGGCACGCTTGCCCGGCAATTCCGTGAAGAAGTACAGAAGCTGATCGCTTCCGAACCCTCCGAGGACGAAGTCGATGAGTTCCTCGGTCAGTTCGATACCTTCATGACGAACCCGGTCGTGCTCCATTGATGCAAACACCGTACGCGGTGCCGCCCCATGAAAAAACCCTCGCAGTGGCGAGGGTTTTTTCATGGGGCGGGCGCCTGACGCAATGTCGGGCTCTGCCTTCCCCTCGGATCCGCGTGCCGTCTGCTGCCTCAGCACTGCTCCCACGGCAGCCCTTCGAAACGCCAGCCATTGACCGCGTTGCGGTGATGCGTCGCGTCCAGATCGCCCTCGAAGCCGTGCTGCACGCCGTAGACATTGAGGAAACCCGCCGCCTCGAGCGCTTCACCTGCGGCCGTACTGCGGTTGCCGCTGCGGCAGATCAGCAGCACGGGGCGCTCGCCCCCCGCGCCGGCAAGCTTGCGCACGCTCGGCACGAAGTGAGGATTGATTTCCCAATCCGGGCCATCGTTCCAGGCCACATGGATCGCCCCGGCCGGGTGTCCCACGAACAGGTATTCCATCTCGCTTCGGCAGTCGACAAACAGCGCGTTGGCGTTGGTTTGCAGAAACTTGTGGGCAGCGCCCGGAAGTAGAAATTCCATATCGTTGGCAAAAGAGGTTGAAAACGGCGTGCCGGGGGCTTCGTGCCGAAGCACGACCGTCCGTGCCCACGCCGCCCGGCAAGGCAGCGGTACGCGGCCGACGGGCGCGAAAGCCATTACAATTATAGGTTTTCCGGCTACTCCAAGGCGACGTCCGTCATGACTACCGCAACCCCATCCGCCGCCAACGCCCATACGGGAACCGCACCGGCTGCGGCCCAGGCTTCTGTGCAGACCCGCTACACGCGCGGTCAGGCGCTGCCTGCGCTGCTTGAATCGCGCATCCTGATTCTCGACGGCGCCATGGGGACGATGATCCAGCAGTACAAGCTGGACGAAGCGCAGTACCGGGGCACGCGCTTCGCGGACTTCGCGCACGATGTCAAGGGCAACAACGAGTTGCTCTCGCTCACGCGCCCCGACGTTATCGGCGAGATCCACCGCAAATACCTCGCGGCAGGCGCCGATATCATTGAGACGAATACGTTCGGGGCGACGACGATCGCGCAGGGCGACTACCACATGGAAGACCTGGCCGACGAGATGAACCGCGAGTCGGCGCGTCTGGCGCGCGAGGCCTGCGAAGCGTTCAGCACGCCAGAGAAGCCGCGCTTCGCCGCCGGCGCCATCGGCCCGACGCCCAAGACCGCGAGCATCAGCCCCGACGTGAACGACCCGGGCGCACGCAACGTCGACTTCGATCAACTGCGCGACGCTTACTACGCTCAAGCCAAATCGCTGCTCGAAGGCGGTGTCGACCTGTTCCTCGTCGAGACGATCTTCGATACGCTCAACGCCAAGGCCGCGCTCTTCGCCATCGACGAGCTGTTCGAAGACACGGGCGAAGTGTTGCCGATCATGATTTCGGGCACCGTCACCGACGCCTCCGGACGCATTCTGTCCGGCCAGACGGTCGAGGCCTTCTGGAATTCGCTGCGTCACGCGCGCCCGCTCACGTTCGGTCTGAACTGCGCACTTGGCGCGACGCTCATGCGTCCGTATATCGCTGAGCTGGCCAAGCTGTGCAACACGTACGTATCGGTTTACCCGAACGCCGGCCTGCCCAACCCGATGAGCGATACCGGCTTCGACGAGACCCCGGACGTGACGTCGGGCCTGCTCAAGGAATTCGCCCAGGCCGGACTCGTAAATCTGGCAGGCGGCTGCTGTGGCACCACCCCGGAGCACATTGCCGAGATCGCGAAGGCGCTGGCCGACGTGAAGCCGCGCCGGTGGCCCTCGCAGTACCGCGATGCCGACGGCGACGCCGCATAAGCCCTGCCGTCTGCCCGAAGCCAACACCATCGATTGCAGAAGCCCGGCGCGCCGCCATCGCCCCCGCGCGATCGCCATGACTGGCGCGTCAACCACTGAACGGATTGCCCCATGAGCCAAACGCCCTTCCTGAAGCCTGTTGAACCAGTGCAGCCGATGCGCCTGTCCGGCCTCGAGCCCTTCAACATTGGCGAGGGCTCGCTTTTCGTGAACGTCGGCGAGCGCACCAACGTCACGGGTTCGAAAGCGTTCGCGCGCATGATTCTGAACGGCCAGTTCGACGAAGCGCTCGCGGTCGCCCGCCAGCAGGTCGAGAACGGCGCACAGGTCATCGACATCAACATGGACGAGGCCATGCTCGATTCCAAGGCGGCGATGGTGCGCTTCATGAACCTGATCGCCTCCGAGCCGGACATCGCGCGCGTGCCGATCATGATCGACTCCTCGAAGTGGGAAGTGATCGAGGCGGGCCTGAAATGCGTGCAGGGCAAGGCCATCGTCAACTCGATCTCGCTCAAGGAAGGCCGCGAAGCGTTCGTGCATCACGCCAAGCGCATCCGCCGCTATGGGGCCGCCGCCGTGGTCATGGCCTTCGACGAACAAGGTCAGGCCGACACCTACGCGCGCAAGACCGAGATCTGCGAGCGCAGCTATCGCGTGCTGGTCGACGAGGTGGGTTTCCCGCCCGAGGACATCATCTTCGATCCGAATATCTTCGCGGTAGCCACGGGCATCGAAGAGCACAACAATTACGCAGTCGACTTCATCAACGCCACACGCTGGATCAAGCAACACCTGCCCGGCGCGAAGATCAGCGGCGGCGTGTCGAACGTCTCGTTCTCGTTTCGCGGCAACGACCTCGTGCGCGAGGCGATTCACACGGTGTTCCTGTACCACGCGATTCAGGCGGGCATGGACATGGGCATCGTCAACGCCGGCCAGCTCGGTGTGTACGAGAACCTCGATCCCGAACTGCGCGAGCGCGTCGAAGACGTGGTGCTCAACCGTCGCGAGGACAGCACCGAGCGGCTGCTGGAAATCGCCGACCGCTTCAAGGGCGGCGCGCAAAAGCGCGAAGAAAATCTGGAATGGCGCAACCAGCCTGTCGAAGCGCGTCTCGCCCACGCGCTGGTGCACGGCATCACGACGTTCATCGTCGAAGACACCGAGGAAGTGCGCCAGAAGATCGAGACCGCCGGCGGGCGTCCGATTCAGGTGATCGAAGGCCCGCTCATGGACGGCATGAACGTCGTGGGCGATCTGTTCGGCGCGGGCAAGATGTTCCTGCCGCAGGTCGTGAAAAGCGCGCGCGTGATGAAGCAAGCCGTCGCGCATCTGGTGCCCTTCATCGAGGAAGAAAAGGCGCGCATGGCCGCTGCCGGCGAAGACGTTCGCTCGAAGGGCAAGATCGTGATGGCCACGGTCAAGGGTGACGTGCACGACATCGGCAAGAACATCGTGACCGTGGTGCTCCAGTGCAATAACTTCGAAGTCGTCAACATGGGCGTGATGGTGCCGTGCGCCGACATCCTCGCCAAGGCGAAGGAAGAAGGCGCGGACATCATCGGCTTGTCGGGTCTCATTACGCCGAGCCTCGAAGAGATGGCGTATGTCGCCTCGGAAATGCAGCGCGACGAGTACTTCCGCCTGCGCAACATTCCGCTGCTGATCGGCGGCGCAACGACTTCACGTGTGCATACCGCAGTGAAGATCGCGCCGCACTACGATGGCCCCGTGATCTACGTGCCGGATGCGTCGCGCTCTGTGTCGGTCGCCTCGAACCTGTTGTCGGACGAATCAGCCGAGCGCTACCTTGCCGAGATCAAGACGGACTACGAGCGTGTGCGTCAGCAGCACGCGAACCGCAAAGCCACGCCAATGGTCTCGCTCGCGACCGCCCGTGAGAACAAGTTCAAAGTCGACTGGTCGACCTACGTTCCGCCCAAGCCGAAATTCATCGGCCGGCGCGTGTTCAAGAACTACGATCTGGCCGAGTTGGCGGCATTCATCGACTGGGCGCCGTTCTTCCAGACGTGGGACCTCGCAGGCCCCTACCCGGCGATTCTGACGGACGACATCGTCGGCGAATCGGCCCAACGTGTCTTCGCCGACGGCAAAGCCATGCTCGATCGCCTGATCAAGGGCCGCTGGCTGACGGCCAACGGCGTGATCGCGATGCTGCCCGCCAACGTGGTCGGCGACGACGACATCGAAATCTATACAGACGAATCGCGCTCGGAAGTGGCCTTCACATGGCATAACCTGCGCCAGCAGAGCGAGCGCCCCGTCGTGGATGGCGTGCGCCGCCCGAACCGCTCGCTGGCCGACTTCATCGCCCCCAAGGACAGCGGCGTGGCCGACTACATCGGCGTGTTCGCGGTCACGGCAGGTCTTGGCGTCGACGCCAAGGAAGCCAGCTTCCTCGCGACTCACGACGATTACAGCGCGATCATGCTCAAGGCGCTGGCAGACCGTCTGGCCGAAGCGTTCGCGGAGTGCATGCACGCCCGCGTGCGGCGCGACTTCTGGGGCTACGCGAGCGCCGAGCAACTCGATAACGACGCCCTCATCAAGGAGGCGTACGTCGGCATTCGCCCAGCGCCGGGCTATCCGGCGTGCCCGGAACATTCCGTCAAAGGCCCGATGTTCCATTACCTGCAGGCCCACGAGATCAACATGAGCGTGACGGAATCGCTCGCCATGCTGCCCGCAGCGAGCGTCTCGGGCTTCTATCTGTCGCATCCGGACAGCACGTACTTCAGCGTCGGCAAGATCGGCCCCGATCAGGTCGAGGACTTCATGGAACGCGCGAACGTGGACGAGGCGACCGCCCGGCGTCTGCTCGCGCCGCAACTGTCGTAGGAACATCCTGCAAATGCGATCCGGCGTGCGGTGGAGCTACCGCACACCGGATCGGGATGCCATAATCGCGGCGGCGCACCGACGCGGCAATCGCAGCCATTCGACCGGCAGCCGGGCAGACCCGCCGTCTGTCTTCCCCGGTGTCACGTGTCTGTCGCAACCGAAGCGTAATGTCCCGCCCGTTCGGGCTGATCCAGCCGATCGGATCCCCGGCCTCCGGCCCCCGCCATATGCCGGCTGGCTCACTTCGAGACGTTTCATGCACGCACTGCAAAGCATCCAGAATTTCCAGCTCCTCCCGCTGCTCAACACGGCAGTCGCGCTATTCGTCGCGTTCGCGCTCGGCACGATCATCGGCGTGGAACGGCAAGTCCGCCAACGCACGGCCGGCCTGCGAACCAACGTCCTCGTGGCCGTGGGCTCGGCGGCATTCGTCGATTTGTCGATGCGGCTCATGCCTGGCGACACCCGCGTGATTGCCTATGTGGTCTCGGGGGTCGGCTTCCTCGGCGCGGGCGCGATCATGAAGGACGGTGCCTCGGTGCGCGGCCTGAATACCGCCGCCACGTTGTGGGGCTCGGCCGCTGTGGGCGCCGCCGCCGGGGCGGGCCTGATCGTCGAAGCCTGCGTAGTGGCCGCATTCGTGCTGGCCGCCAACACGCTGTTGCGTCCTATCGTGAACAGCATCAACCGTACCCCAATCAATGAGGCAACGTCCGAAGCAACTTACGCACTGTCCGTCATCTGTGCACGCACAACGCAGCGCGAAGTGCTCGACAAGGTGGAAGCCTGGCTCGAAGCGTCGAACTATCCGGTGCGGGCGCTGGACATCCATCCGTTCGGCGAAGCGGAAGTCGAGATCGAGGCGCTGCTGCTGCCCACGGCAGTCAAGGCAGGCGAACTCGACGCACTCACCGATCATCTCGAAACGCTGCCCGGCGTCAATCAGGTGTTCTGGTCAAGCCGTTCGGACGATTAAGCAAAAAAGCCGAATTACAATCGATTACAAAGCCTTACAGCACCACACGCAGTGTCTTCTTAGACTGGAATCTCACTAACGCAAGTGATGCCTGCACCACAGACGTTCCTTCGATGTGCAGCGCAAAGTAAAGGAGTCCATCTGATGAAGAAGCTGATTATTTCGGTTGCTGCCCTGACCCTCGCCGGTGCCTCGGCACTGAGTTTCGCGCAAGGTTCCGCCAGCGGCAGTGCGGCAAGCCCCGGCCGCAGTGCGGCGACGGAGCCGTCGACCCCGATGGCAATGCCGATGCCGAGCCAGGCTTCGCCGAACGCGCGTCAGACCCCGACGCCGGGCGCACAAACCATGACGCCGTCGGCCCCGCATTCCAACTCGCATGCGCAGAAGTCGCGTCACACCAAGAAGGCGCCGGGCAACGGTAGCGCGGGTAACGACGCCGCCAATGCTGCGGATAATGCACCGGGCAAGGTGCAGTAGTACCGGCACAGCGGTAACACATCAGGGAATCGGCGCCGCCATGGTTCGCGGCCTTTCACGGCATGCAGGATCTTCACGTCCGGTAAAGCTCGTTAAGGCCGGCACCCTCCTCGCCTGGAGGCGGCCCGTCTGCCATATTCCACAGGACACAAAAAAAGCAGGCCCGCGATTTGCGGCCTGCTTTTTTCATTCCACGCGCTCGGTTCCCTTATCGGGCGAGCGGTGTCGAGTGTTCAACGATTACCGACTTCCCACATCACGGCCACGTTTTCCTTGCGGGACTCACGCAGCATGTCGAGCAGCGGATAGGCACGTTGCGCCAGACGCAGGCGATCGTCCTCATCGCGCTCTTCGGATTTCTTGCCCTCGCTTTCCTTCTTCGCAGCGGCATTGTCTTCCGCGATGGCAGCCTCGAGCTTGGCGATGGCCTCGCCCATTTCGTCTTCGCCGATCGCACCGCGCTCCCCGAGCTTCTTGCCCACCAGCCCGAGCAGAAACTGCGCGAGATTCTCCAGCATGGTGATCGTGGGCGAGGCGTGCGATTTGAACGTTACCAGCATGGTCGTCTCCCTATTCGAGTTATCACCACCGCCGCCCCGAGCTTGTCACGCAACGAGGGTGGACCGGCGGGTACCGTGACTTCATCATACACCTGTTAAAATCCGGTGCTGACGATTCAATTGCCTGTCCGGACGTGTCCGGACGCACCCGAAACACCCGCCAATGCTACCCGCCCAAAAGAATGCTCTCGTCGAGTTGATCGGCGATGTCGTCGCCGGTTTGATACCCGCAGACGGCACCGCGCCCGTCATCCTGCTCGAACGCCCGAAAGTCGCCGCACATGGCGATCTGGCCTGTAACGTGGCGATGCAACTCGCCAAGCCACTGCGCGCCAACCCGCGCGAGCTGGCCCAAAAGATTGCCGACGCCATCCTCGCCGACGCCCGTGCGAAGGGACTCGTCGATGCCGTCGAGATCGCCGGTCCCGGCTTCATCAACCTGCGACTGGCCAACGCCACCAAGCAGTCGGTCGCCCGCGCGATTCTGACCGAAGGCGCCGCCTTCGGCCGCAACGCCGCCAGCAACGACGCCGCGCCGGTGCTCGTCGAGTTCGTTTCGGCCAACCCGACTGGTCCGCTGCATGTGGGCCACGGCCGTCAGGCCGCGCTCGGCGACACGATCTCGGCATTGCTCGGCACGCAGGGCCGTCCGGTCCACCGCGAGTTCTACTACAACGACGCGGGCGTGCAGATCCAGACGCTCTCGACCTCGGTGCAGGCACGTGCGCGCGGCTTCAAGCCGGGTGACGCCGAGTGGCCGGAATCGGCTTACAACGGCGACTACATCGGCGACATCGCACAGGATTTCCTCGCAGGCAAAACCGTGCAGGCATCCGACGGCGCGCCCGTCACCGGCAGCGGCAACATCGATGACATCGACTCGATCCGCGCGTTCGCCGTGGCCTACCTGCGCCGCGAACAAGACATCGATCTGCAAACGTTCGGCGTCATCTTCGATCAGTACTACCTCGAGTCGTCGCTGTACGCCGACGGCAGTGTCGAGCGCACGGTGCAAGCCCTTATCGACGCCGGCGTCACGTACGAACAGGAAGGCGCGCTGTGGCTGCGCACGACCGACTACGGCGACGACAAGGACCGCGTGATGCGCAAGTCCGACGGCACGTACACCTACTTCGTGCCGGATGTCGCCTATCACGCACGCAAGTGGGATCGCGGCTTCCATCAGGTCATCAACGTGCAGGGCTCGGACCACCACGGCACCATCGCCCGTGTGCGCGCCGGTCTGCAGGCACTGGGCATCGGCATTCCGAAGGGCTATCCCGACTACGTGCTGCACAAGATGGTCACCGTCATGCGTAACGGCGAAGAGGTGAAAATCTCCAAGCGCGCAGGCAGCTACGTGACCGTACGCGACCTGATCGAATGGTCGGGCGGGATTACCGCGGAAACGCCAATCACGGACCCCACCGAGCGTGAAGCCGCACTGCGCCGTGGCCGCGACGCCGTGCGTTTCTTCTTAATTTCACGCAAGGCCGACACCGAATTCGTGTTCGACGTGGATCTCGCGCTCAAGCAAAACGACGAGAACCCGGTGTATTACGTGCAGTATGCGCACGCGCGCATCTGCTCCATCCTGACGCAGTGGGGTGGCGACGAGACCCAACTGGTCAACGCCGGCCTCGCGCCGCTCGACAGCGAGCGCGCGCTCGCGTTGTTGCAGTTGCTCGCCGAATACCCGGACATGCTCACGCGCGCCGCCGAGGAATTGGCACCGCACGCGGTGGCTTTCTATCTGCGGGATCTGGCGGGGGCGTTCCACTCTTTCTACAACGCCGATCGCGTGCTGGTCGACGACGAAATCGTCAAGCACGCGCGTCTGGCGTTGCTGGCGGCAACGCGTCAGGTGTTGCGCAATGGCCTTGCCGTGCTGGGTGTGTCTGCCCCAGCCAAGATGTAAGCCCCGGCAAGGTCTGTTCACGCCAATTACCCAACCATTCCGAACGGCAAACGCATCGGAACTCTGTAAGGACGGAATCGACTCGATGGCAAACACACGTCGACCACCCCGCCAGCGGGGCGGTACTTTCCTGGGCATCGTGCTCGGCCTGATCGTTGGGCTGGCCGTTGCCGTCGTCGTTGCGCTGTACATTACGAAAACGCCGACACCGTTCGTCGAAAAGACGCCGCCGCGTCCCTCCGAGAACTCGCCGGCCGCCCAGGCGCCCGATCCGAACAAGTCGTTGCAGCCCCGTACGCCGCTGCCTGGCGCGGCATCGGCGCCTGTCGCACCGGAAACGGCTTCGCAGGCAGTGACGTCGCCGCTCGTGCCGGGCACGCCGGTCGAACCGGCCGCCCCGCCGACGGCCTCCGCCCCGACTGCACCGGCCACACCGCCCGCCCATACCAAGCCGTCGCCGGCCGACATCCTCAATGGAAAGTCGACGGTTCCGGTGGCACCGCCGACCACGCCGCCCGCCAGCGCAACGGATAACGCCAACACGGGTTACTACCTGCAGGTAGGCGCGTTCAAGTCGCAGACCGACGCCGAGCAACTGCGCGCCAAGCTGGCCCTCTCGGGCTTCGAGGCAAAGGTCACGCAGCGCGATGCAAACGGTCTGACACTGTACCGCGTGCGCCTCGGCCCGTACGGCAAGCTCGACGAGATGAACCACGTGCGTCAACGCCTGCAGGATGGCGGTTTCGACACGGCAGTCATCCGTTTCACGAAGCAATAAGCGCAAAAGGCGTTGCACCCTACGTGCAGCGCCTTTTGTGTCTCCCCCCCGAAACCGCCGCGCCCGTCAGCAGAAACGCGGAAAAGAACGCATCATTCGGGAGGTTCCGGCATCGCCGGACCGTTGAACCCGGCGGCACATCGCCGGTCATATGCACTGTCTCATTTGCCTGAATCCGGGATATGGTTTCGCAGGAGCGCCGCTCAACCGATTGCTGGTGCGTCTGCCTCACTCCTAAATAACGATCATGAAAAAACTTCTTGGTGCCGTACTGATTTCTTTCGGTTTCCTCTCCGGCGCGGCCTCGGCCTCGCCTGAAGCCCCTGTCGCGGGGAGCGATTATCTGGTGTTGCCGCAGGCGCAGCCCACATCGGCCGGCGCGGGAAAGATCGAAGTGACCGAGTTCTTCTGGTACGGTTGCCCACACTGCAGCGCGCTTGAGCCGTCGCTCGAAGCCTGGGTGAAGAAGCAAGGCAAGGACGTCGTGTTCAAGCGCGTGCCGGTCGCGTTTCAGGACCGTTTCGAACCGCACACCCGCATGTTCTACGCACTGACCGCGCTGGGCCGCGAAGGCGAACTCACGCCGAAGGTCTTCAACGAGATCCACGTCAAGCACAACTACCTGCTGACGGCGCAGACGCAAGCCGACTTCCTCACGCAGTTCGGCATCGAAAAGCAGAAGTACATGGATGCCTATAACGGCTTCTCGACCCAAGCCAGCGTGAAGACGGCCAACAAGACGTGGCAGGATTACAAGATCGACGGCGTGCCGACGATCGCGATCCAGGGCAAGTACCTGGTCTCGCCGGCCACCTCGGGCGACGCGCTGCAAAAGGCCGGTAAGCCGGTCACAAACGAGCAGCAGACGTTCGATGCGGCGCTCAAGACAGCCGACTCGATCATCAACCAGATCCGCGCGAAGAAGCTGTAAGCTTCGCCCATCACAAAGCCCGGCCCCGGCCGGGTTTTTGCGTTATATGGCCACACACACGACATCACCGAAAGTCTTCATCACGGGCGCCTCGAGCGGGTTGGGCGAGGCGCTCGCGCGTCACTATGCCGCCGAGGGCGCCATCCTCGGGCTGGTGGGCCGTCGCGGCGACAAGCTCGCCGATCTTGCCGCCACGCTCCCGCATCCGCACGCCGTGCATTGCTATGCGCTCGACGTGCGCGACGCGCTCGCCCTGCACGCCGCCGCGGAAGACTTCATGTCGCGCCATGGTGTGCCGGACATCGTGATCGCCAATGCGGGTATCAGCCATGGTGTGCATACGGAAGACGCGGCCGATCTGCCGCACTTCGCCTCGGTGATGGATACCAACTGGTTGGCGATGGTCGCCACCTTCTGCCGCTTCGTCGCGCCCATGCGCGAGCGCAAGCGCGGCACGCTTGTGGGCATCGGCAGCGTGGCCGGTGTGCGCGGGTTGCCGGGGCACGGGGCCTACAGCGCGTCGAAGGCAGCGGCGATGACGTATCTGGAGAGCCTTCGGGTGGAACTGCGTGCCGACAAGGTGGCCGTCGTGACGATCGCGCCGGGCTACATCCGCACGCCGATGACCGATGACAATCCGTTCCCGATGCCGTTCCTGATGGACGCGGATAAGTTCGCGCGCAAGGCGGCCGCAGCGATTGCGCGTCGCAAGCGCTTCGTGGTGCTGCCGTGGCCGATGGGCATCGTGGCTTGCGCCATGCGATGCCTGCCGCGCTGGCTCTACGACATGCTTTTCGCCCGCGCACCGCGCAAGCCGCGTCTGTCGGAGCGCAAAGCGAAAGATAGCGCGCCGGCAAACCCGGACAAACCGCCAGACACACCACCCAACGGCACCGCATAGCCGATCTCGCGGGGACATCCCCCAAAGCACCGAGCGAGCCGGGGAAACGCGGTGAGATGCACGTTACAGTGCCCCAAACCTCTCACCCGCGACGTCCCTCATGAACGCCATGTCAACGCAAGACGCGTCAAGCGCTTGCCTCAATCGCGGCGTTGCCCCCCTCCGGCGCATCGCCCTCATTTTTCTCGCACCGCTCGCCTTCGTCGTTTCCGGATGTGCGGTGATGGACCCCGATAACTGGCAGGTCTTCGGCCCGCCGCAATCGTACGTTCGGCCAGCGCCGGTCATCGTGGCACCTGCACCGGTCATCGTCACACCAGCGCCAATGATCATTGCGCCGCAACCGCCCGTGTACATCGGTCCGGCACAGCCTTACATCGTTGTGCCGCAGCCCCGGCCGCGCTCCTCTCGCGATACGGCTCACTTCCTGAGAGAGCGATGCTATCTCGAGAAGGGCGGTTGCTACACCACCGAGTATCAGCAGCGCTACGAGTACGACCCCTACAGCGGCACGTGGGGATGGGTCGGACAGCGCGACTACCGCTGGAAGGGCAGCCGCAGCAATCGCTGAACCCCGCCGCGCCGCTACCCCCCGCCTGAAATCCACTTCCCTGTGACGGTTGTCCGGAATTTTGACCCGTTGTGGTGCATTACCAACCTGCGCTAGAGTGCCTGTGTAACTTGAATAGAGGTACACACGACGTTAAACCGGTCTTGCCGCCATAGAGCGGGCGTATGCCGACGCACGTTACATCGCATACCGATCCGACTGCGGCATTCCCAACCAAGCAGGAGAGGTATATGCAGGCAACCCCCACCGGCGCGCCGGTTATCGATCCGGCATTGCGACGCAAAGCCGTGATCGGTTCCACGCTGGGCAATGCATTCGAGTGGTTCGACTTCACCGTCTACGGCCTTTTCGCCGTCGTCATCGCAAAACTCTTTTTCCCCGCAGACAACGATACGAACTCGCTGCTCGCGAGTGTGGCCTCGCTTGGCGTGGCGTTCTTCTTCCGTCCCATCGGCGGGCTCGCGTTCGGTTTGTACGCCGATCATGCCGGCCGCAAGTCGGCGCTCTCGGTCATGGTGTTGCTCATGGCGCTTGGCACGGGCCTGATCGGTCTTGCACCGACGTACGCGACCATCGGCTTCGCCGCGCCGCTGCTGATCCTGCTTGCGCGGGTGATTCAAGGCTTCTCGGCAGGCGGTGAATTCGGCGGCTCGACGGCCATGCTCATCGAGTTCTCGCCGGCGCATCTGCGCGGCTTCTACGGCAGCTTCCAGATGTGCTCGCAGGCGTTGGCCGTGGCACTCGCCGGGCTTTGCGCCTATCTGCTCAACACCGGGCTGACGAAGGAAGCCCTCGAATCGTGGGGTTGGCGTCTGCCGTTCCTGTTCGGGATTCTGATCGGGCCGGTGGGCTTTTACATTCGACGCCGCATGACGGAGTCGCCCGAGTTCCTGGCCTACGCCGCCGCGCGTGAACCGACGCGCCGCACGCCGCTCGCCGACGTCTTTTCGAAACACTATCGTTCGCTCATCGCGGGTTTCGGCCTGACGGTGGCGGCAACAACGTCGTTCTACGTGACGCTGATCTACACGCCGATCTACGCAGTCAAGCAGTTGGGCCTGACGCAGGGTTCCGCAAGCCTCTCGACGTTCATCGCCGCCATCCTGATCGCCGCAATGTGCCCGTTCACAGGGTGGATTTCGGACCGCGTCGGCCGCAAGCCGCTGATTCTGCTGTTCGTGCTGCTCTACGGCCTGGTGTCGTTCTGGATGTTTACGCGTTTGCACGGCTCGCCGTCGATGGGCAACCTGCTGCTCGCGCAGATTCTCCCGGCCGTCTGCATGGGCTTCGTGTGGGGGGCGTTCCCGACAGCGGTCACGGAAGTGTTCCCGGTCGGCGTTCGCTCGACGGGTGTGTCGATTCTCTACAACCTCTCGGTGATGCTGTTCGGCGGTCTCGCGCCGTTCTGGATCACGTATCTGATCAAGGCGACGCAGAATCCGCTGGCACCAGCGTATTACATTCTGCTGACGGTGGCGATCAGTCTGGTGACGTACGGCCTGATGGGCCGCGAAGGCCGGGAGGCGCCGGCGTCGGCGCTGCACGCCTGAGACGCCGCATTCGCGACACGATGAGAAATGCCCCGGTGACGACGCGCTCACCGGGGCATTTTTTCATTGCCGCCGAAGGCGGTGGGAGATCCGGCCGGAGATCAGACCGGAGAGAAGCGCCAGACGCCCTTCGCGTCGCGCTCGCGCTTGAGTTCACCCGCCCGCCAGAGCATATGCAGATGCGCCAGCGCTTCGCCCATGGCGAAGGTCGTCTGGTGCGCATCGAGCTTGCGATGGAACATGATGGGCACGATATCGCCCGCGCTCTGCGGCGACCTTGCGCACGCTTCGCGCACCTCCTGCAAGCGCGCGGCATGATGGTCGCGCAGTTGGCGAATGCGCGTGTGCAATCCGGTGAACGGCCGGCCGTGCGACGGCAGCACGAGGCAATCGGCCGGCAGATCCAGGTACACGCCCAGCGAGTCGAGAAACAGTTGCAGCGAGTTGGCTTCCGGTTCGATGTCGAACACGCTGACGTTGGTCGAGATGCGCGGCAGCACCATGTCGCCCGAGATCAGCACGTTATGCTGCTCGGAGTACAGCGCCATATGTTCCGGCGAATGGCCGTAGCCCGCGATCAAACGCCAATCGCTACCGCCAATGCGCAGCGTATCGCCATCGCGCAAGCGGAAGTAACGCGAAGGCACTTCGGGGACGAGATCGCTGAAATAGGTCTTCCGGTTGCGAATCTGGTCGATCATCGCTTCGTCGGCCAGCCCGTGCGAGATGAAGTGCGTCACCGCGAAGTCGCCACCGGCATTAGCCGCATTGTTGTTGTCGCCCTCCGACATGAGACGGCCCCACGCGTAGTCGCCCAGCGACATGGCGAGCCGCGCTTCCCAACGTTGCTTGTCGCCGCCCTTGCAGATCCAGTGCGCAAGACCGAGGTGATCGGGGTGGCAGTGCGTGACGACAACGCGCAATACCGGCTCGCCGCCCAGGGCACTGTCGAACACCTGCTCCCAGTACGCCTTGATCTGCGCGTGCGTGATGCCGCAATCGACAACCGTCCAGCCTTTGACGCCATCCACCTCGTCGCGTAGCAGCCACAAATTGATGTGGTCGAGCACGAACGGCAGCGGCATACGTACCCAGAAGACGCCGGGCAACACTTCGTGCACCGTGCCGCCATCCGGCAGGAAATCGCCAAGGGGATAGTTCAGTTGTTGTTCGAGGGCATTCACGGGGGGACCACGCTCCAGATGGACTTGTTCTCTTATTGTCAGGTTAACGCCGTCACCGATTGCATACGATGCAAGTTGACGCTAACGTAAACGGCAATTCTATCTGCAATGGTAAGCACTTGCTTAACCCGATGCTCACATACACGATCACCGACCTCGCCCGCGAGTTCGACATCACACCCCGTGCGATCCGCTTCTATGAGGATCAGGGTTTGCTCACGCCGGCCCGCGAAGGCCCCGGCGGACGCCATCGCGTCTACACTGGGCAGGATCGCACACGTCTGAAGCTTACGCTGCGTGGCAAACGTCTCGGGCTCACGCTCTCGGAGATCAAGACCATTCTCGATCTCTACGAGTCGCCCAAGGATACGGTGCCCCAGCTCAAGGTGTTCCTCGAGACCCTCTCGCAACACCGGCAAGTGCTCGAACAGCAGCTTGAAGACCTGCACGCCACGCTGGACGAAGTTTCGCAGCACGAAGCCCAATGCCTCGCGTTGCTCGAGGCAGCGGGTGAAGCCGCACCCGCCTGCGTCGTCCGGCGGACGAAAGCGGCAGCCACGTCGCACTGATTCGCGGCGGCCCGGCTTCCGGTGCCCGCTGGCGTGCGCCCAGCCCAGCGGGTTCCCTTCCCTCCTGACGATGTCGTTTCGCGACTCAGGAAACCCCTTACTTTACGTTTACGTAAACGTAAAGTAGTATCTCCGAACTCAATCTTGCCGGCGCTTTTGCCTCCCTCACCATGGTCAACACGCCTGTCTCTCACGCCGCACCGCTCGACGATGACGTCGCCGCGAGAATTCGCGGCAGTTTCGACCAACAGGGCGTGATGACCCATTGGGGTGCACAACTCACGCATCTCGCCGACGGTTACTGCGAAATCTCGCTGCCGTTCTCGGACAAGGTCAACCAGCAGCACGGCTTTTTTCATGGCGGCGTGATCGGCGCCATTGCCGACTCGGCGGGCGGTTACGCGGGCTACACGCGCATTGCGCCGGATCAGGAACTGGTCACGGCGGAATACAAACTGAACATTCTGGCGCCCGGCAAGGGCGATACACTGGTCGGACGCGGTCAGGTCGTGAAATCCGGACGCACGCTCATCGTCGCCACCGCCGAATTGTTCGCCATCGACGACGGCAAATGGACGCTGTGCGCGCTCATGCAGCAAACGCTGTTCGTGCTGGCGGGCACGCCCCCGGCCGCCTCGGCATCCGTCTCACGCTGAGCGCCGCCGCACCGGACTCACCGAATCAACGCCGCTCGAATCACCCTCGAACATCAGCGCAGGCAAGCCGCCATGCGCCACCCTCTGGAGACTGTGTCATGACTACGTTGCCCGGCCTCAATTTCATGCTCGGCGAAGACCTCGACATGCTGCGCGAATCGGTCGCGAACTTCGCGTCCAAGGAAATCGCACCGCGCGCGGGCGAAGTCGACCGCACCGACCAGTTCCCGATGGATCTCTGGCGCAAGATGGGCGAGCTCGGCGTGCTCGGCATGACGGTCTCGGAAGAGTACGGCGGCGCGAACATGGGCTATCTCGCCCATATGATCGCGATGGAGGAAATCTCGCGTGCCTCGGCGTCGATCGGTCTGTCGTATGGCGCGCACTCGAACCTCTGCGTCAACCAGATTCATCGCAACGGCACCGCCGCACAGAAGGCGAAGTACCTGCCGAAGTTGGTATCGGGCGAGCACGTCGGCGCGCTCGCGATGAGCGAGCCGAACGCGGGATCGGACGTCGTCAGCATGAAGCTGCGCGCGGAAAAGCGCGGCGACCACTTCGTGCTCAACGGCACGAAGATGTGGATCACGAACGGCCCGGATTGCGACACGCTGGTGGTCTATGGCAAGACGGATCCGGAAGCCGGCGCGCGCGGCATGACGGCGTTCCTCGTCGAAAAGGGCATGAAGGGCTTTTCGGTCGCGCAAAAGCTCGACAAGCTCGGCATGCGAGGCTCGCACACGGGTGAGCTCGTGTTCGAAAACGTGGAAGTCCCGGAAGAGAACGTGCTCGGCCAGGTGGGCGGTGGCGTGAAGGTGCTCATGAGCGGTCTGGACTACGAGCGCGCCGTGCTCGCCGGCGGCCCGCTGGGCATCATGCAAGCCGCCATGGATGTGGTCGTACCGTACATCCACGACCGCAAGCAGTTCGGCCAGTCAATCGGCGAATTCCAGCTCATCCAGGGCAAGGTTGCCGACATGTACACCATCCTGCAGGCAAGCCGTGCATATCTGTACGCGGTGGGCCGTCAGCTCGATTCGCTCGGCAGCGATCACGTGCGTCAGGTGCGCAAGGACTGCGCGGGCGTGATTCTCTACACGGCCGAAAAGGCGACATGGATGGCTGGGGAAGCGATCCAGATTCTGGGCGGCAACGGCTATATCAACGACTACCCGGTCGGCCGCCTGTGGCGCGACGCGAAGCTCTATGAAATCGGCGCGGGCACGTCGGAAATCCGCCGCATGCTGATCGGCCGCGAACTGTTCGCGGAAACCCTGTAACCGAGATCGACCCACGACGGACATTCAGGCGCAGGCAGCGGCGCTACAATCCACCGAACCCGCCTCTGCGCCTGTTCCGACCGGTATGAATCACTTCCCGAAACTCCTGTCGTCGCAGTTTGCTTTCGACGTCGCCCGCACGATGCTGGACGGCTTCGACAAGCATTACCGCATCTTCCGCGAGGTATGCGTCGCGGCGCAGGCATGTTTCGAGGCGGGCGACTTCACGGGCATCCAGAAGCTCCAGCGCGAGCGCATCGCCTATTACGACCAACGCGTGCGCGAATGTACCGTGACGCTCGAAGACGAGTTCGACGCCCAGTCGCTCGACGACGATGTGTGGCAGCAAGTGAAACTGCACTACATCGGCTTGCTCACGGACCATCGTCAGCCCGAACTGGCCGAGACGTTCTTCAACTCAGTGTGCTGCAAGATCCTTCACCGCTCGTATTTCAACAACCGCTTCATCTTCGTACGCCCCGCCGTGGCAACGGAGTACATCGAGAACGACGCGCTCGCCGCCAAGCCCACCTATCGCGTCTACTACCCGGCGCAAGACGGCATGGCCGCCACGCTCACGCGCATCGTCACGAATTTTCAGCTCACCCGCCCGTTTGCCGATCTGTCGCGTGACGTCGGCTATGTGATGCGCGCTATCGACGAGGCGTTCGGCGAGTTCGAACCGGCACCGAATTTTCAGATTCATGTGCTCGCGTCGCTGTTCTTCCGAAACAAGGCGGCCTATATCGTGGGCCGTATCGTGAACGGCGACGTGACCATGCCGTTCGCCGTGCCGATCATGCACGACGCGAACGGCAAGCTCGCGCTCGACACCGCCCTGCTGCGCCGTGACGACCTGCGCGTGGTGTTCGGCTTTACGCATGCCTATTTCATGGTCGACATGGAAGTGCCGTCGGCCTACGTGCAGTTCCTGCGTACCATCATGCCGAGCAAGCCCAAGGCCGAGATCTACACGTCGCTCGGTCTGCAAAAGCACGGCAAGAACCTGTTCTATCGCGATTTCCTGCATCATCTGAAACACTCGAGCGACAAGTTCGTAAGCGCGCCGGGCATTCCCGGACTGGTGATGCTGGTGTTCACGCTGCCCTCGTATCCGTATGTCTTCAAGCTGATTCGCGAGCGCTTCGCGCCGCCCAAGGAGACCACGCGCGAGCAGGTGAAGGCGAAGTATCTGATGGTCAAGCAACATGATCGCGTCGGCCGAATGGCCGATACGCTGGAGTTCTCGAGCGTGGCGTTCCCGCTCTCGCGCTTCGACGACGCCCTGCTCGCCGAGCTTCGGCGCGAAGTGCCATCGCTGCTCGAAGTCGACGGCGACGCGCTCGTCATCCGCCATTGCTATATCGAGCGCCGCATGACGCCGCTCAATCTGTGGCTCCAGGGGGCGTCCGACGCGCAGGTGGAGCACGCCATGCGCGAGTACGGCAATGCCGTGAAGGAGTTGATGGCGGCGAACATTTTTCCGGGCGACATGCTGTACAAGAATTTCGGCGTGACGCGTCACGGCCGGGTGGTCTTCTACGATTACGACGAACTGGAATACCTGACGGATTGCCACATCCGTCGCGTGCCGGAACCGCGTAACGAAGAAGAGGCGATGTCGGGGGAAGTCTGGTACCGTGTAGGCCCGCACGACGTGTTTCCGCAGACGTTTGAAACGTTTCTGACGGGCGACACGCGCGTGCGGCACTATCTGAGCCAGCATCATCCGGATTTCTTCGACCCCGGCCTGTGGCAGGACTATCAGGACAGGGTGCGAGCCGGACAGATGCACGACTTCTATCCGTACGATGTCTCACTGCGTTTCGTCAATCGCTACGGCACCGGCAGCGGTGCCACGAACGCCCCGCCCCGCGCGGCGGCCGCTTGAGCGTGCGACGTCTCCCAGCCCACGACATATCCGCCGGATGACACGATCATGACCGAAGACCAAGACCAACCTCTCATCCATCTGCTCGACAACAATCGCGCCTGGGTTGCCAGCGTGAACGCGGAGGACCCCGCGTTTTTCGAGCGGCTGTCGAAGCTGCAAGCGCCGGAGTATCTCTGGATCGGCTGTTCCGACTCACGCGTCCCTGCCAACCAGATTACCGGCCTTGCGCCGGGCGAAGTGTTCGTCCACCGCAATATTGCGAACGTGGTCGTGCACAGCGATCTGAACTGCCTGTCGGTATTGCAGTTCGCCGTCGAAGTGCTGAAGGTCCGCCACATCATGGTGGTCGGCCATTACGGCTGCGGCGGCGTGGGTGCGGCACTCGACGGCGAGAAGATGGGCCTCGTGGATAACTGGCTGCGCCATGTGCGCGACGTCTACGAGCAGCACATCGAGCAGATCGACGCGCTGCCCTCGCGCGACGCGCGTCACGACCGCCTTTGCGAGCTTAATGCCATTGAACAAGTCGTGAATATCTGCCACACGACGGTATTGCGCGACGCCTGGGCCCGCAACCAACCCGTGACGGTGCATGGCTGGGTGTACGGCCTGCGCGACGGGCTGGTGCGCGACCTGCGCATGTCCGTCAACAGCCTCGAAGCCCTGCCGCGCATCTACGACCGCTGTGTCGCGGCGATGGACGAATTACGCAATCCACGCGCTTGAGCGATCGGCGCCGTCAGGCTGCGCCGGGCACCCCTTCATCCGAAGGGGCGCATGGACGATGGAAGGACTGAAGCATTGGATATTCGGGGGCTGACGAGCCCGTCTGCGAAGACGAATCGCTAGCCCCACCACCGATTACAGGAGACTGCCATGCAACAAGACCCGATCGTTATCGTTTCCGCCGCTCGCACGCCGATGGGCGGCCTGCAAGGGGTATTCGGCGAAGTCGCGGCACCGCAACTGGGTGCTGCCGCCATTCGTGCCGCTGTCGAGCGCGCCGGTCTGAGGCCGGAGCAGGTCGACGAAGTGGTAATGGGCTGCGTGCTGCCCGCCGGTCAGGGCCAGGCCCCGGCGCGTCAGGCCACGCTCGGCGCCGGGCTGCCGCTCGCCGCGGGCGCCACCACCGTCAACAAGATGTGCGGCTCCGGCATGCGCGCCGCGATGTTTGCGCACGACATGCTCGTCGCCGGCAGTGCCGACGTCATTGTCGCCGGCGGCATGGAGAGCATGAGCAACGCGCCTTATCTGCTGCCCAAGGCGCGCGTCGGCATGCGCATGGGGCACGGTCAGGTGATCGACCACATGTTCTTCGACGGTCTGGAAGACGCCTACGACAAAGGCCGCCTGATGGGCACCTTTGCCGAGGAATGTGCCGACCGTTACGCCTTCACCCGCGAAGCGCAGGACGCCTTCGCCATCGCCTCGCTCGAACGTGCCCAAAACGCCATCAAGGACGGGTCGTTCGCGTGGGAAATCACGCCGGTGACGGTGGCTGGCCGCAAGGGCGACACAGTCGTCGATCAGGACGAACAGCCGCTCAAGGCAAATCCCGAGAAGATCCCGACCCTCAAGCCCGCTTTCCGCAAAGATGGCACGGTAACGGCCGCCAATTCGTCGTCGATCTCGGACGGCGCCGCCGCGCTCGTGCTCATGCGCGAATCGACGGCCACGCGCCTCGGGCTCACGCCGCTTGCCCGCATCGCCGGTCACAGCACCTTCGCTCAGCAACCGGGCCTGTTCACCACTGCACCGGTCGGCGCCATGCGCAAGCTGTTCGACAAGACCGGCTGGTCGACCAAGGACGTCGATCTTTACGAAATCAACGAAGCCTTCGCTGTCGTCGCGATGGCCGCGATGCAGGAGTTCGACCTGCCGCACGAGAAGGTCAACATTCACGGCGGCGCCTGCGCGCTCGGCCACCCGATTGGCGCATCCGGCGCACGTATTCTGGTCACGTTGATCGGTGCGCTGCGCAAGACCGGCGGCAAGCGCGGTGTCGCCAGCCTGTGTATCGGCGGCGGCGAAGCCACGGCCATGGCCATCGAACTCGTCTGACGCTCTACCCCTCTGACTCCGGCACTGCCCGACAGGACAAACCCGCCATGAAAACTGCGCTCATCATCGGTGCTTCGCGCGGCATCGGCATGGAATTCGCGCGGCAGTATCGCGAGGACGGCTGGCGCGTGTTTGCCACGGCGCGCGACGACAATGGACTGGCGGCCCTGCGCGAACTCGGCGCCGAACCGCTCAAGCTCGACGTCACGCGCGTCGAGTCGCTCTCCGGCCTGTCGTGGCAGCTCGACGGCGTGGAACTGGACGTCGCGGTCTACAACGCCGGCGTGAATTCGGACCGCACGGCGGGCCTTGCGCCGATCACGAAAGAAGCCTTCGACCGCGTGTTCCACACGAACGTGCTCGGCGCCATGCAAACCGCACCGCTCGTCTTGCCGTTCGTCGAAGCCGCAGGCGGCACGTTCGGTTTTCTCTCGAGCCGCATGGGCAGCGTTGCGCTGATGGAGTCGAACGGAAGCTGGCTCTACCGCGCGAGCAAGGCTGCCGTGAACTCGGTGGTCAAGGCCGTATCGCTCGAAGCGCAGCGCGCCACATGCGTTGCCATGCATCCGGGCTGGGTACGTACGGATATGGGCGGCGAGGACGCCGACATCGACGTGCAGACAAGCGTGGCCGGCATGCGCCGCGTGTTCGCCCGAGCGCCGGGCGAACGCGCAACGCACAACGGCGGGTTCTTCAATTACGACGGCAACGCGCTCACGTGGTAGCCACTGGGTCATGCGGGCCGCAGGCGTGAGCCATTCACTCAGGAACGGCGCACGGAGACGAGACAAGACAAGTAGCGACCGGGCAGAAATCGCCCGGCGTCAGACGGAATAACAAGCTGTAGCACAAGCTGTTGCCACACCGCCGTATCTTTTGATTCGCGGGCCAGACACGTCACTCGGAAACGGAGCCAACATGACGTCCGCCATCGACTTTTATTTCGACTTCGCATCCCCTTATGGGTATTTTGCGAGTACCCGCATCGACGACATCGCCGCAAAAAACGGACGCGGTGTCGCGTGGCACCCAATCCTGCTCGACATCGTCTACAAGGTGAACGGTACGGGGGCGCCGGTGCAGCATCCGATCAAGACCGAGTATCTGCGACACGATGTGGAGCGCACCGCGCGCTTTCACGGCATTGCATACAAGCGCCCGACGCACTTCCCAATCCCGACGCAAGCCGCCGAGCGCGCCATGCTGTGGGTGCAGGATCATCGCGGCGGCGACCTGTCTGCGGAGTTCGCAAAATCGATCTTCCAGGCGTTCTACGTCGACGACGTGAACATCGGCGACCCGGGCGAGCTCGTGCGTCTGGGCGAGGCGCTGGGCATCGACGGTGCGGCGCTCGACGCCGGCATGCACTCCCCCGCCGCCAAGGATCACCTCAAGGCCGAAATCGATCTGGCCATGGCGCGCGGCGTCTTCGGCTCGCCCTTCGTGATCGTGGACGGCGAACCGTTCTGGGGCTTCGACCGCTTCTCGCAGGTCGAGGCCTGCCTGAAGCAAGGCAAGATCTGACAACAAGGCAAGACACACGATGGCAAGACCTCAACCGTCGCACAGCATCACGACACCGGCCCTCGATCGCGAAGCCTGCCCTTGCGGCGGACTCACGTTCGACGACTGCTGCGGGCGCTATCTGGAGCGCGGCGACATTCCCCCCACGGCCGAAGCGCTGATGCGCTCGCGCTACACAGCGTTCGTGCGTCACAACGCGCCGTACCTGCTCGACACATGGGCGGCACGCACACGTCCCGCCACGCTCGACTTCGACGACGCACCGCAGTGGCTCGGCCTTCAGGTCAAAGCGCATCGGCAAAGCGACGACAGTCACGCCGAAGTCGAATTCGTGGCCCGTTACAAGGTCGGCGGACGCGCCCACCGCTTGCACGAGCGCAGCCGCTTCGAGCGCTCCGACGACGGCCGCTGGCGCTATATCGACGGCGACCTGTTCGACTGAAATCGCGCGGGCCCGCGTACCGAAAACGAATTCAACGACAACTCACCCTCCACCGGATTTCGTCACATGCCGATTCTCGAAAGCAAACTCAACCCGCGCGGCGAAGACTTTGCACGCAACGCGGCCACGATGCAGACCCTGGTCGACGACCTGCGCGAACGGGTAGCGCAACTGGCCGGTGGCGGCGGTGAGGCCGCGCGCAAGAAGCACGTGGGGCGCGGCAAGCTGCTGCCGCGCGAGCGCGTGCAGCAGTTGCTCGATCCGGGCTCGCCGTTTCTGGAACTCTCGCAACTCGCCGCCATCGGCATGTATCACGACGATGCGCCGGGCGCGGGCATCATCACCGGCATCGGACGCGTCTCAGGTCAGGAATGCGTCATCGTCTGCAACGACGCCACGGTCAAAGGCGGCACCTACTACCCGATGACGGTCAAGAAGCATCTGCGCGCGCAAGAGATCGCCGAGCAGAACCATCTGCCGTGTATCTACCTTGTCGACTCGGGCGGCGCCAATCTGCCGAATCAGGACGACGTCTTCCCCGACCGCGATCACTTCGGCCGCATCTTCTACAACCAGGCGCAGATGTCCGCGCAGGGCATTCCGCAGATCGCCGTGGTGATGGGCTCGTGCACGGCCGGTGGCGCCTACGTGCCCGCGATGAGCGACGAGTCGATCATCGTCAAGGAACAGGGCACGATCTTTCTCGGCGGCCCCCCGCTTGTCAAGGCGGCGACGGGCGAGGTCGTCAGCGCCGAAGACCTCGGCGGGGCCGACGTCCACACCCGGCTGTCGGGCGTGGTAGATCATTTCGCGCAGAACGACGCGCACGCGCTCGCCATCGCACGCAGCATCGCCGCCAACCTCAATCGCCAGAAGCCGGCGACGGTCGCGGTCAAGCCGCCTGTCGAGCCGAAGTACGACGCCCGCGAACTGTATGGCGTGATTCCGTCCGACACGAAGAAGCCGTTCGACGTCCGCGAAGTGATCGCCCGTCTGGTCGACGGCTCCGAATTCGACGAGTTCAAGGCGCGCTACGGCACCACGCTCGTGTGCGGCTTCGCGCATCTGTGGGGCTATCCGGTCGGCATCGTGGCGAACAACGGCATTCTGTTCTCGGAGTCGGCGCAAAAGGGGGCGCACTTCATCGAGTTGTGCTGTCAGCGCAAGATCCCGCTGATCTTCCTGCAAAACATCACGGGCTTCATGGTCGGCCGCAAGTACGAAAACGAAGGCATTGCGAAGCACGGCGCCAAGATGGTGACGGCTGTCGCCACCGCGAACGTGCCGAAGTTCACCGTCATCATCGGCGGCTCGTTCGGCGCCGGTAACTACGGCATGTGCGGTCGCGCGTACTCGCCGCGTTTCCTGTGGATGTGGCCCAACGCCCGCATCTCAGTGATGGGCGGAGAGCAAGCCGCGTCGGTGCTGGCCACGGTCAAGCGCGACGGCATCGAAGCCAAGGGCGGTCAGTGGAGCGCCGAGGAAGAAGATGCCTTCAAGCAACCGATCCGCGATCAGTACGAACGTCAGGGGCATCCGTACTACGCGAGCGCTCGCCTGTGGGACGACGGCGTGATCGATCCGGCGGATACCCGCACCGTGCTCGGACTGGGACTGTCGGCGGCATTGAATGCACCGATTCCCGAAACACGCTTCGGCCTGTTCCGCATGTAACCGCCTGCACCGGTCCATTGAGGAATTCCCAATCATGAATCTCGCCACGCTAAAACTCAGCGTCGACGCCCACGTCGCCACGATCACGCTCAATCGTCCGGACGTGCGTAACGCCTTCAACGAAACGGTCATCGAGGAATTGACGGGGGCGTTTCGCGCGCTCGCCACGAACGACGACGTGCGCGTCGTCGTGCTCGCGGCGGAAGGTGTCGCATTCTGTGCTGGCGCCGACCTGAACTGGATGAAGAAGATGGCCGGTTATTCGGACGCCGAGAACCGCGCCGACGCGATGACGCTCGCCGTCATGCTGAACACCATCTACCGATGCCCGAAGCCGGTGATCGCCCGCGTGCAGGGCGACACTTACGCCGGTGGCGTGGGTCTCGCCGCCGTGGCCGATATCGTCGTCGCCGTGGACACCGCGCACTTCTGCCTGTCCGAAGCGAAGCTGGGGTTGATGCCGGCCACGATCGGCCCCTATGTCATTCGCGCCCTCGGCGAGGCGGCCTCGCGCCGCTACTTCCTCACCGCCGAGCGTTTCACCGCGTCCACGGCGCAACGGCACGGCCTCGTGCACGAAGTCGTTACCGCAGACGCACTCGACAGTACCGTGCAGGCGCTCGCCAAGGCGCTTGCCGACAACAGCCCGAACGCCGTGAAGGAGTGCAAACGCCTGGTGCAGGACTTCGCGGGCCGTGCCATCGACGACGAGACCATCGCCGAAACGGCAGACCGTATCGCGACGATCCGCGCATCGGACGAAGGCCGCGAAGGGGTGCAGTCGTTCCTTGAAAAGCGTTCACCGTCGTGGCGCGAGGTGTCCTGAGCCCTGCGCACGCGCCAACACGCATCATCGGTTACAAATTTTTTTGAGGAGGGCCGACGGCGGAGATGCCGCAACGTTATCGGCGGGTTTTACGAATTTATCGATAACGTCTTGCTACAGCACGCAAATCAGCGATTTTTTTCGCCAATTCCGCCTATTGCCCTGTCAAAACGCTTTGCCTACCATGCGCCCATCCCCCACCTCCGGCCCCGTGCGGCAACGCCCCGTGCGACGCCCGCCACCGGCCAGCCGGACGAACGGCACACGCCACCGTGCGAGTGTCGTCCGTCGCGGCCAAACAAGGAGTCAATGATGGACGCCCCCACGCGCCCCCACGCTGGTCCCTCCGATCTCGCCGCGCGCAGTCTGCGACAGGTCTGGCACCCCTGCACGCAGATGAAGCAACAGGCAAAGCTGCCCCTCGTCGCACTGTCTCACGGCGCAGGCCCCTGGCTCGTCGATACCGACGGCGAGCGCTATCTCGACGCCATCAGTTCCTGGTGGGTCAACCTCTTCGGCCACGCGAATCCGCGTATCAACGCGGCGCTCGTCGATCAACTCGGCCGCCTCGAGCACGCGATGCTCGCGGGCTTCACGCACGAGCCGGTCGTGGCGCTGGCCGAACGCCTGTCTGCGCTCACGGGCAGTGTGCTGGGCCATGCCTTCTTCGCCTCCGATGGCGCGTCTGCCGTTGAAATCGCCCTCAAGATGAGCTTTCACGCGTGGCGCAATCAGGGCCACAGCGACAAGCGCGAATTCGTGTGCGTGCGCAACGGCTATCACGGCGAAACGCTGGGTGCGCTCGCCGTGACCGATGTCGCGCTGTTCCGCGATGCCTACGACCCGCTGCTGCGTCACGCCCACGTAGTGGCCTCGCCCGATGCGCGTCTCGCTCGCGATGGCGAAACGCCGATCGACGTGGCACGCCGTGCCGCCGCCGAACTCGACGCGTTGCTCACCCAGCGCGAGGGGCGCGTCGCCGCCGTCATCGTCGAGCCGCTCGTACAATGCGCGGCCGGTATGGCAATGCACGACCCCGAGTACCTGCGGCTCGTGCGTGCGTTGTGCGACCGGCATGACGCACATCTGATCGCGGACGAAATCGCCGTCGGATGCGGACGCACCGGTACCTTCTTCGCGAGCGAGCAGGCAGGCGTCTGGCCCGACCTGCTTACGCTGTCCAAAGGGATCAGCGGTGGCTATCTGCCCCTCTCGCTCGTGCTCTCGCGCGATGCGATCTACAACGCCTTCTACGACGACGACACCGCGCGCGGCTTTCTGCACTCGCACTCGTACACCGGCAATCCGCTGGCGTGCCGCGCCGCGCTCGCCACGCTCGACATCTTTGCCGACGACGACGTACTCGCGCGCAACGCCGTTCGCGCCGCTCGTCTCACGCAAGCGCTCGCGCCGTTGGCGGACGATCCGCGCGTGCGGCATTTCCGCCATCGCGGCATGATTTGGGCGTTCGACGCTATGTTACCGGAGGCGCCCGGCGCCGCCGGTGCCTTCGCGAAGCGCTTCTACACTGAAGCCCGCGCACGCGGCGTGCTGCTGCGCCCCATCGGCGCCACGGTCTATTTGATGCCACCGTATGTGCTGGACGACGGCACCGTCGACTGGCTCGCGCAACAAACGCTCGCGGCGTTCGACACCACGATGACGCACGACATGGAGGTGCCGGCATGACGTCCCATCCCCTGCTCGCCCGCCTCGACGCCGAACTCGCGGAGATCGACCGCGCGCACCTGCGCCGCCGTCACCGCGTGGTCTCCACGCCATGCCAGCCGCATATGCGGGCCGACGGCCGCGACGTTCTCGCATTCGCCAGCAACGACTATCTCGGTCTGGCCGCCCACCCGAAGGTTGTCGAGGCGCTCATCGAAGGCGCCCGTCGCTATGGCGCGGGCAGCGGCGCATCGCACCTCATCAGCGGTCATTCCCAGGCCCACGCCGAACTCGAAGACGCGCTCACCGAGTTCATGTCGCCGCATCTCGTCGACGGCCGCGCACTGTACTTCTGCACCGGCTACATGGCGAATCTGGCGACGATCTCGGCGCTCGCCGGCAAAGATGCCGAAATCTTCTCCGAGGCCCTGAACCACGCGTCGCTGATCGATGGCGCCCGTCTGTCGCGTGCACGCACGCATGTCTATCCGCACGGCGACGTCGACGCGCTGGCCGCACTGCTCGCCGCCAGCACGGCCGAGACGAAGCTGATCGTCACCGACGGCGTGTTCTCGATGGACGGCGACATCGCACCGCTGCCGCAACTGCTCGCGCTTGCCGAACGGCACAACGCGTGGCTCGTCGTGGACGACGCGCACGGCTTCGGCGTCGTGGGGGAAAACGGCCGTGGCGTGTTCGAGCATTTCGATCTGCGCTCGCCCAACCTCGTCATCATCGGCACGCTCGGCAAAGCCGCGGGTGTCGGCGGGGCGTTTGTCGCGGCGAACCATCGCGTCATCGACTGGCTTATCAATCGTGCACGGCCGTACATCTTCACAACGGCAGCCGCCCCCTCGCAAGCGCACGCACTGCTCACGAGCGTTGCCCTGATTGCGGGCGAGGAAGGCCGCGAGCGCCGCGCCACGTTGCAGGCCCGTATTGCCCAACTGCGCGATTCGCTCACGCTGCGGCATTGGCGGCATATCGTCTCGCCGACGGCCGTGCAGCCGATCATCCTCGGTGAAAACGCCGCAGCGCTGCACGCGCAGGCGGGCCTTGCCGAAGCCGGGTTGTGGGTGCCTGCCATTCGTCCGCCGACAGTGGCGCCGGGCACGTCGCGCCTGCGCGTGACGCTCAGCGCCGCTCACACCGCGCACGACATCGCACGGCTGGCCACCGCCATCAACCAACTCGACCGAGACTGGACGGAGCACGCGCATGGCTGATCAGACCCTTAATGCTCGCGTCGATACCCCGGCCGAACGAACGACGCCTGCCCGTCACGCGTTCTTCATCACCGGCACGGACACCGAAATCGGCAAGACGCTCGTTTCGTCGGCACTGCTGCACGCGGCGGCGCGTCGCGGACTGGTGTGCGCCGGACTCAAGTCGGTGGCGGCGGGCGCGTCCGAACACAACGGGCGCTTCGTCAACGACGACGTCGAGCAGTTGCATCAGGCAAGCACGCTGAAGCTGCCGGACGCCTGGTACTGCCCATACCTCCTCAAGGACGCCTCTGCACCCCACATCGCGGCCGCCGCCGAAGGCATCGCGCTCGATTGCGGCGTGATCCGGGCGGGCTACGCGCGTGTGGCCGCGCGCGCCGATCTGGTGATCGTCGAGGGGGTGGGCGGTTTTCGCGTGCCGCTCGGCCCCGATGCCAGCGCACCGGACACGGCCGATCTGGCAAGGCAACTCGGCCTGCCGGTGATCCTCGTCGTCGGCCTGCGGCTGGGCTGTATCAGCCACGCGCTGCTCACCGCCGAGGCCATTGCCTCGCGCGGTCTGACGCTCGCGGGCTGGGTCGCCAATCACGTCGATCCCGATATGCGCCACGTAGAGGCGAACGTCGATGCGATTGCCGCGCGCCTGAGTGCACCGCTGCTCGGGCGCGTGCCGCATCTGCCCCACCCCGACGCCGCGACGGCGTCCGGCTATCTGGACATTGCCCCGCTGGTCGACTCGACACTGCCGCGTGCAGTCGAGGCGTCGCTAACGACGCGCCCGCACACGGCCCCCTGAGCGCGCGGCCACCCATCGCGCGACACCCACTCACACAGAATTCAAGGAATCACACTATGCAAGTTCACGCCCACACCGCCGCTCACGGACACGACGAAGCCCTGCGCCGCAACGACAAGCCCTGGACCGTCGCCGAGATCGAGGCGCTCTTCGCGCTGCCGTTCAACGATCTGATCTTCCGCGCGCAGCAGGTGCATCGCGACCATTTCGACGCCAACGCCGTGCAGCTCTCGACGCTGCTCTCGATCAAGACCGGCGGCTGCCCGGAAGACTGCGCCTATTGCCCGCAATCGGCCCGCTACGACACGGGTGTGGAGGCCGAAAAGCTCATGCCGGTGGAGGAAGTCGTCGCCGCCGCGCAGCGCGCCAAGGACGCGGGCGCTACGCGCTTCTGCATGGGCGCCGCATGGCGCAGCCCGAAGCCGCATCAGGTCGACGCCGTAGGCGAGATGGTGCGCAGCGTCAAAGCACTGGGTCTGGAGACGTGCGTCACGCTCGGCATGCTGCGCGACGGGCAGGCCGAACAGTTGCGCGAGGCCGGTCTCGATTACTACAACCACAATCTCGATACGTCGCCCGAGTTCTACGGTCAGATCATCACCACGCGCACCTATCAGGATCGTCTGGACACACTCGCCCGCGTGCGCGACGCCGGGCTGAAAGTCTGCTGCGGCGGCATCGTCGGTCTGGGTGAAACGCGCCGCGAGCGCGCCGGTCTCATCGCGCAACTGGCCAACATGTCGCCGTATCCCGAGTCGGTGCCCATCAACAACCTGATGAAAGTCGAGGGCACGCCGCTCGAACACAACGAGACTGTCGACCCGTTCGATTTCGTGCGCATGATCGCAGTGGCGCGCATCACGATGCCGCGCGCGATGGTGCGTCTGTCGGCCGGCCGCGAAATGATGGACGACGCACTGCAATCGCTGTGCTTCCTCGCCGGCGCCAACTCGATGTTCTACGGAGAGAAGCTGCTCGTGACGCAGAACCCGCAGGCCGAGCATGACCGCGCGCTGCTCGCGCGCCTCGGCATGCGCACGTCGACCGAGGAAAAGCTCGGTGCCGGGAACGCAGGCGAGTGCGACGGCCTTACGGCCTGCGCGACTCACTGAGCGCGTTCGGCAGGCGGCGAAACTGGCGACTGGCGTTCAAGGATGTGTTGACGAGTTGAGCGCCGCGACGGCCGCGAGATCGCAAGAGACGATCCGCCGTCGCGGCGAAGTTGGATAGCAATGAGAATGGTGCAAGTGCAGTGGCCCGTCGTCACAAGCGAAGGTGCCATGCGCCACGCACCGCCCCAATCGATCGTTTTACGGAGGCAATATGTTCGACAAGATCCTCATCGCCAACCGCGGCGAAATCGCCTGTCGCGTCGCGGCGACGGCTGCACGGCTGGGCATTCGCACGGTGGCCGTCTATTCCGACGCCGACGCCCACGCCAAGCACGTTGCCGTGTGCGACGAAGCGGTGCACGTCGGCGGGGCCGCCGCGCGCGACAGCTACCTGCGCATCGACGCCATCGTCGACGCCGCCAAGGCCACCGGCGCACAGGCCATCCACCCCGGCTACGGCTTCCTGTCCGAGAACGAGGCGTTCGCCGCCGCGTGCCACGAGGCCGGCATCGTCTTCATCGGCCCGCCGGTTGGCGCCATCCGCGCCATGGGCAGCAAGAGCGCCGCCAAGACGCTCATGGAGGGCGCCGCCGTGCCGCTGGTGCCCGGCTATCACGGCGACAACCAGGACGCCGCCTTCCTGCACGCACGCGCCGACGACATCGGCTACCCCGTGCTGCTCAAGGCCAGCGCAGGCGGCGGCGGCAAGGGCATGCGTGTGGTGGAGCGCAGCGAGGATTTCCGCGCCGCACTGGCGTCGTGCCAGCGCGAAGCGGCGAGCAGCTTCGGCGACGAGCGCGTGCTCGTGGAGAAGTATCTGACGCGTCCGCGTCACATCGAGATTCAGGTGTTCGCCGACACGCATGGCAATTGCGTCTATCTGTTCGAGCGCGACTGCTCGGTGCAACGCCGTCATCAGAAAGTGCTGGAGGAGGCGCCCGCGCCCGGCATGACCGGCGAGCGCCGCCGCTCGATGGGTGAAGCCGCATGCAACGCCGCGCGCGCCGTGGGCTATGTCGGCGCCGGCACGGTCGAGTTCATCGCCAATCAGGACGGCTCGTTCTACTTCATGGAGATGAACACGCGCCTGCAAGTCGAGCACCCGGTCACGGAAATGATCACCGGCCTCGATCTGGTGGAATGGCAATTGCGCGTCGCCGCAGGCGAAGTGCTGCCGCGCAAGCAGGATGAGTTGCGCATTCACGGCCATGCGCTCGAAGCACGCATCTACGCCGAGAGTCCGGACAACAACTTCCTGCCGTCGACGGGCACACTGTCCACGCTGCGTCCGCCCGCTGCGGTCCAGTTCGAGATCGGTGGCGCCGCGACACCGGCCGCCGTGCGCATCGACTCGGGCGTGCGCGAAGGCGACACCATCTCGCCGTTCTACGATCCGATGATCGCCAAGCTGATCGTGTGGGGACAAGACCGCGAAGAAGCCCTCGCGCGCATGCGCCGTGCGCTGGGTCAGTACCGCGTCGTCGGCGTGCAGACGAACATCGCATTCCTCTCCCGCCTGGTCGCCAGCGAGCCGTTCGCCGGCGCCGATCTCGACACCGGGCTGATCGAGCGCCACCGCGATACGTTGTTCCCGGCCGCCGCCCCGGTGCCGGCAACCACGCTGGCGCTAGCCGTTGCCGCACAGCTCAGCCGCGAAACCGTGATCGGACGCCGTAAGTATCAAGACAGCATCGATCATCACTCGCCGTGGCAACTCGCCACGGGCTGGCGTCTGAACGCCGACTACCAGCGCACGCTGTCGTTCGATCACGGCGAAACACGTCTCGACGCGGTGCTCACGAGCGGCCCGCAGGCCAGCACCCTGACGGTCGACGGGCAGACCTATCCGTATCGGTACGCCCACGACGGCGGCGTGTACCGCGTGACGCTCGGCGAGCGGCGCGTGCAGGGTCACGTCGACTTCGAGCAGCAAACCGCCCACGTCTTCGCCGATGGTCTGTCGTGGACGCTGCGTTGGCATGATCCGCTGGCGCAGGCCGGGGCCCACGAAGGCAGCGAAGGCCGGTTGACTGCGCCGATGCCGGGCAAGGTCATCGCCGTACTCGCACAGGCCGGCACCAAGGTCGAAAAGGGCGCGCCGCTGCTCGTGATGGAGGCGATGAAGATGGAACACACCATCAGCGCGCCGGCGGACGGAGAGATCGAAGAAGTGCTTTACGTGGTCGGCGATCAAGTGCCGGAAGGCGCGCAGTTACTGGCGTTCAAGCGGTAGGCGGTAGGCGGCGGGCGGTCCGCCGGCGGACTTCAGCCGCAGACCGCGCGCGCATCGCACCACGTCAGTCATCGATCAGCGCGAAGCCGGTTGTGTGTGTTCGCGCATCATGGTTGGCAGTCAAGGAGGCCGCCTTGAGGGCACCTCATTGCGCGTCGCTGACGGGCTCGAAATGCACCACAGCGAGCTTGTTGCCATCGAGATCGCGGAAATAGGCGACATACATGCGCGGGTGGTAATCCAGACGCGGCCCGGGAGCGCCTTCGCATTGGCCGCCTTGTGCGATTGCCGCTTCATACGCGGCGTCGACCTGCTGCTTCGATTCCGCATGCAGCGCGATCATGCTGCCGTTGCCGCGTGTGGCCGGTGCGCCGTCGAAGGGCAGCGTGATCGTCAACACCACCTCTTCGCTGGGGGCATCTTTATGTCCATAGAAGGTTTCATGCGAGAACGGGGTCGGATGCAAATCGAGGGTGGCCAGCACACGGTTGTAGAAGACCGTCGCGTTTTCCAGATTGTTGGTACCGAGCGTTGCGTAGCGGATCATGGCGGTTCTTCCCAAAGGGGTAAACAAGCCGCGAGTCTATAGCACGAGAACCGCCGTTCGGGTGTACGCACCCAAACCACGGGTGAACGCTGCGTTGGCATGATCCGCCAGCGCTGGCCGGTTTTCGCGTGCCGCTCGGCACCAATGCCGGAAAGCGGTAACGGTCAATGAAGTTGCGCACCGGCATCACGCCGGATCGTGCTCGGCAGCGCCAAGAATCGTCTGACGGCGGAACAGCTCCGGCGTCAAACCCGACTGGCGCGTGAACATCTCGATAAAGGCGGAGGGCGTGGCATAGCCCAGATCGAACGCAATCGACTTGACGGTGCGCCCGGCTTCCAACCCCTCGATGGCGCGCAGAAAGCGCATACGCTGCCGCCACTGTCCCAGCGTCATCCCCAGCTCCGTGCGGCAATGGCGCGCCAGCGTGCGCTGCGTCATGGAGACGGTCTCGGCCCACGCTTCGAGTGTGCGGTTATCTCCGGGTTCACGCTGCAATGCGTCCAGTACCCGGACCAGCGACGGCGACCTCGCCTGCGGCAGGAAACGCGGTTCGGCGGGAGCAAGCGCCAACTGATCGATGAGCACGTGCGCGAGGCGACGATCGGCCTCGGTGCGCGGACACGCCACACCTCTCTCGGCGAAATCGGACAGGATGGCCCGTAGCAGGCCGCTGATACGCAGCGTCGCGGCGTTCGACGGAAGTGCTCCGGCAAGTGAAGCGTCGATATACACCGACCGGTAGACCACGGCATTCGCGTTGAAGCTCGCGTGCGTGGCTTTCGGCGGAATCCACACGGCGTATTGCGGCGGCGACAGGAACCGGGCGCCTTCGATCTCCAACTGCATCACGCCGTTCGCCACATAGTTGAGCATGCCCCAGTCGTGACGATGCGGCACCCACGCCGTCTGCGCGTCGAACTCGTCGTACCGGAAATACACCGGGTATGGCAGCTTCTTGAAACTCGGCCAGTTGTTGCGAAGGGTCATGGCGATGGCGGGAACGGGCGCGCCCGGCGACGGATGGCATCACGCGCATCTTACCCGTGCCAATCCGAGCGCCGCTCGGGACGCGTTTTCTGCACTTGCTGCGGCAACTCGGCGGCGTGTCTCCTATGCATCAACTCCCGTTCGGTGTCATGCTTTCGGACAACGCGGCCGGCATCGGCACGTGGCGCACTAGTCTGGTGGCCCTCGCCCTTTGCCCGCTTCCCCCCGCGCTGCACCTACATTCTTGGCATCAGGAGAACGCATGAATATCGGATTTCTCGGACTCGGCACGATGGGCGCGCCCATGGCCCGTAATCTACTCAAGGCGGGATTTGCATTGCGTGTGTGGAACCGCTCGCGCGGCCCCGTCGACGCACTGACCTCCGCCGGCGCCACGCCCGGCGCCACCCCGGCCGCTGCCGCTCGCGGGGCAGACATCCTCATCGCCATGCTGGCCGACGACGACACGTCGCGCGCCGTGCTGTGCGAAGGGGACGACGGCGGTGCGCTTGGCGCGCTGCCGCGTGGCGCCATCGTCGTGAACATGGCCACCGTCTCGCTCGCTTTCGCCCGGGAGATGGTGGCGCGATGCGAGTCGCTCGGCCTGCGCTATCTCGCCGCCCCGGTGTTGGGGCGTGTGACTGTCGCAGAGGCAGGCAAGCTCAACATCCTGGTGGCGGGCGACACGAGCGTCATCGACACCGTTCAACCGATCTTCGACGTGCTTGGTCAACGCACCTGGCGCTTCGGCGATTCGCCCGAGCGGGCCAACGTCGTGAAGCTCGCCGCGAATTTCATGATCGCCAGCGCCATCGAATCGATGAGCGAAGCGGCTGCGCTCGCGCAAGGTCACGGCGTGGCCGGTGCCGACTTCCTCGACATGATGACCACCACGATCTTCGCGACGCCGGTTTATACGGGTTACGGTGCAGCGATTGCGAAGGAGGTCTTCGAGCCGGCCGGCTTCAAGCTAGCGCTCGGCGCCAAGGATGTTCGCCTCGCATTGCTTGCGGGTGAGGCCGCGAACGTACCGATGCCGTTCGGCACCGTGTTGCGCGACAACCATCTGGACAGCCTCGCCCACGACGAAGGCCAGCTCGATTGGGCCGCGCTGTCGCGCGTAGCGCTGCGTCGCGCCGGCCTGCCGAGAACCCAATCTTGATACCCGTAGCGTGGAGGTTTTCGCGCTACCGCTTACTGCGTTATTCAGCAGAAAATATTGAGGAGGGTTCCTAGAAACTTCGGCAGCGACCCAGAGAAGCGGTCGCTGCCATGCGGATTTTCGTTCATTCGGAATTTTCATAAGGAATCCGAACAGGTGTTAGGAAATATTCTCGGTGTCGATTTCAACCATGCGCAGCAAGGCGCTCGACACCATGACTCAACACCCACATATGCCCACTGGTCTGCGCGCCCTCGCGCTGGCTGCAACCCTTACGCTGCTGTCGCTGCCCGCCAGTGTCAGCGCACAGAGTAACGTCACCCTCTACGGCACGATCGATTCGGGCTTCGTGCACGCGAACCACACGGCCACCGCCAACGGCCCGCAATCTCGCTCGATGATCACGAGCAACATTCTCTCCGGCAGCCGCTGGGGGCTGCGCGGCACGGAGCCGCTGGGTCAGGGGCTTTCCGCACTGTTCCAGTTGGAGAGCGGATTCAACGCGGTCAACGGCGAGATGGGCAACGGCGGCCGTGCGTTCGGACGCAAGGCCATCGTCGGCCTGACGAGCACCCAATGGGGTGAAGTCACCATCGGCCGCCAATACGACCCGGTGGTCAACCTCGTGCAGGGCACAACTGCCGACGGCTACTTCGGCGGCTTCTTCGCCACGCCTGGCGACGTCGACAATTACGACAACGGCGCACGCGTCAACAATTCGATCCGTTACGCCACGCCGAACTTCGGCGGCCTGCAATTCGAAGGCATGTACGCCACGGGCAACGTGGCCGGCAAGGAAGGCGCGGGTCGCACGTATGGCTTCGCGGGTGCCTACAGCAATGGTCCGGTATCGCTCGGCGCGGGCTACTTCTTCGCAGATGGTGGAAGCCGGCAAGTGAGCGACTTCACGCGTTCCGACTTTGGTTATCGCGACTGGACCAGCAGCGCGGGCTCGCTGTTCAACTCGCCGATCAACAGCGGCTTCCGTACGGCGAGCAAAGTGCGCATTGCACGCGTCGGCGCGAAATACGCCATCGGCCCGGCGATTCTGGGACTGTCATTCTCGAACGCGCAGTACGCGAGCGATGGGCTATCGAATTTCACCGGCACGGCAAAATTCGACACAGTGAACGCCTTCGCGACTTACGCGCTCACGCCGGCGATCAACACGGGTATCGGCTACAGCTATACCCGGCTGCGCGGCGGCCGCAATGTCGGCGCCCATTACAACCAGTTCAACGCCGGTGTGACGTATGCGCTGTCCAAGCGCACGTCGACCTACGTGATCGGTGGCTATCAGCAGGCTGTCGGCAAGACACTGGATCATGGCCGCGTTGTGGAAGCCAACGCCTCGGTCGGTTCGTACGGTCTGGACGCAGGCGCACGTACGCAATTGCTGGTCGGCATGGGCCTGAAGCACAGCTTCTGATCCATCACGTCGCTATCGGCCCGAGCACGTTGAAGCACGCGGGTTTGGGCCGATCTTCCTAATGAATTCGATTACCTGAAATTCAAACGATCGTTTGGACTTTTTGGACTTATTCGTCTAGAAAAATACATTATTTTTAATTTTAAGTGTTTACCCTATTAGGGAATCTATTTAGAATTCGTCCTCATTGAAATTCGTTGCGGTCGCAACCGATGATAACCCGCTCTTTGAATTTCCCTTTGAATTCGACGCGCGCCGGTTTTTCAAAGGCGGCAGTCATCAGGGAGAAGTGTTGTGGTTTTCGTCAGTTGGTTGGTGTTTGCAACCCTCGCCGTGATGGTCTCGGCAACGCGTGTAATGCAGTTGTATCGTCGCGCGGCACGCACCGCGGCCGTGACTCACGTCGAGCGCGTGTTGCGATTCCGCCGTAGCCATCGCCATGCGCCTTGCTCACGCATTCAGTTCAAGGACGCCGCGTAAATCGGCGTCGCCCGCAGTCCTGCAGCACAGAAGGTCTCGCATCACCGCACCACCCGTTGCCGGCATCCGGCAACAGCAGTTCTCGTCGTGAATTCAAGCCGTACCCGCAGTTGCAGTTCGCAGTACTCATGCTGTTTCCGGCGCCTGTGTCGTGGCCGGATGGAGAGTCATCCCTCCCTGCTGTTACGAGGCATCGCTCCCACGCGTCAGAGCCTTATCGCCGCCTGCGCTCCAGGCGACGGGTTGCTCGCCCACAGCCTCGTATTGCCCACACGTTGCACAAGACAACCCGACGCCCCGGTCAGGCAGACATCGCCAGAACGGACATCGGCGCCACGATGGCGTCTTTCCGTCCGTTTGACGCGTTGGTCACACTGACCGATCGCACGCCGTCGGATCACGATCGCCCACGTTATCGCGCGGGCGCTCGGCATACGCGCTATCCGCGCGGCCTGCCTTATGTTTTAAAAGAGAAGATTGACAGACATGAACACCGACCCAGAGCGCATCACCCTGACGATCACCCTGCACCCGAACGATCTGAAACAGCTTGATAAGGCGTGTCAACGCGTGGGGATGAATCGGGAAGATTTCTGCTTGCTGTCCACGCATCTGGAAGGCGCTCGCGTGCTCAACGGCGAGGGGCTGGCTACGCTGGCACGTCCGTTCGGCTTCGCCGCCGCGCTGCCCGCCGCCCTGCGCGGGGCGCTTAACCGCCTCTGCAGGCGCTGATTAGCGTGAATCGGCGGTAGCGTCCGTGTCGGCGTCACCGCCACACCCGACTTCGCGCGCCGTCCTGACGGCACCCTCCGCATCGAGGACAACCATGCCGTCGCGTCCCCCGCGTTTCGCGCGATACAGCGCACGATCGGCGTGCTGAAGCCAGGATTGCGGCGTATCAAAGGTCGTGGAAAACGGCACCAGCCCAATACTCACCGTGCACTCGGCCAACGATATGGACTGCGTAGTCTGCGTCTGAATCTGCGCCTCGGCCTGTGCGACCCGGGCACGCAGATCGGCAAGCAGGCGGTACATCAGATCCTGCCCCGCCACGTCGCCGGTGTTCACCAACACTGCGCCGAACTCCTCTCCGCCGTATCGGCCAACGGCATCGATCTCACGCAGACGCTGCCGCAGCAGTCCGGCAAAGCGCCGCAACGCCATGTCGCCCGCCGCGTGGCCCAACGTATCGTTGATTCGCTTGAAGTGGTCCAGATCCATCAGCACCAGACACGCCGGCTCTCCCGTGAGCACGCAGTGGGCATGAATCTCAGCCAGCCGTTGCTCCCACGCGCGGCGGTTAAGCAACCCCGTCAGTCCGTCGTGCCGTGACAGGTATTCCATCTCGCGCGAGCGCTGCGCCAGTTTCTGGGCGAGGTCGTATGTCACCTTCCCCAAGGCAATGGGATACAGAATCAACATCGGCAAGCTGGTGACGACATTGAACGTGTCGGACGCCGGGGCCCATACGAAGCCAAGCGCGGCGATGCCGATCAGCAGCCCGGCCACGTTCGCGAGCAACCCCTGAAGAAACAGCCGAATGCCTCCGGCACCGATGTTGTCCATCGACATCATCGTCAGTATCACCACGCTCGGTAACAAATTGAATTGCATCGCGGCAACCCAAAAGCCCCCGAATACGGCATCGATCAACAGATTGGCGCGCTCGGCACGATACGGAACCGGTCGCGACAGCGCCAGCACACAAGCCAGATGCGGCCAGATAAACCCATTGAAAATCAGCAACGCCCATAGCCCAAGCGGGGTGGACGGCTCGTGCCGATAGAAGACGCCGGCGACGCAGAAAAAGCCGATGCCCAGGCCAATCGTTCGCAGACGATAGATACGTCGCACGAAGCGCTTGCCCTTCCCCGCAACGGCCGGGGCGTTAGCGGAGAGGGGCGGCGCAGTGCGCCGTTGCTGCGAATCGTCGGCGCGCGCCGAGCGGTCTTGCTGACTCACTGCCACCATGCAGCTCCGTTCACATATCACGAAACGCGCACGATGCCTGCGCATCGTGGGTCAGGCGCGGCGTGTCGCGTACGCGATCTACGTCTCGACCCCGGAATGGCGTCATTCTACCCGCGGCTTAGGACAGCTAGCCAATATTGGTCAAACCGGTCTAACCAGCGAGCGTCGCCGGGCAGCAACATCGCGTCCGAAACGCCTTATCGTTTGTCTTAAATTCACTATGTCACTCGCCGCTTTCGGGCGGACAATTCGCAACGTCGTGTGCGTCGACGCGACGCCCCATGAGCGGCATCGCCGGGCCCCACGCCTAGACTCCCGCACCGTTTCCCCGATTGGCCGGCCCGCCGGCACCGGACTCAGACCCATGTTCAATTTCATCCTGCCGCTGACTGCCGTACTGATCTGGTCAGCCAACGTGATCGTCAACAAACTTGCTGTCGGTCACATCTTCCCCGCAGAGATCGCCTTCCTGCGCTGGTTCGCCGCGTGGCTGATGCTCACGCCGTTCGCCTTGCCGGCACTGTGGCGCGAACGCCGGGCGTTTCTGCCGCATCTGCCGCAGTACGCAACGCTCGGCGTACTCGGTATGGCGATTTATCAAGGCCTCGCCTACTCGGCGGCACACTACACGAGTGCCACGAACATGGGGATCATTCTCGCATTACTGCCCCTCGCCACGCTGACGCTCGCCGTCATTGTGCTGGGCGACGCACTTACCGCGGGCGCGCTGGCCGGCGGCTTGCTGTCGATCGGCGGCGTGCTGTTGGTGGTCGGGCACGGTTCCCTGCTGCATCTGGCGGATCATGGTATCGGCATCGGCGACGCGATGATGTTCGCCGCCATGCTCGCCTATGCGATCTATTGCGTGCTGCTGCGCAAATGGCAATTGCCACTCGCGCCACTCCCGTCGCTTTATGCGCAGATCCTGTTTGCCGTTGTCGTCCTGCTGCCCTTTTATCTGTTCTCGCAGAAAGCGGGCGTGTCGATGGACAACCTGCCCCAACTGGCCTTCGCCACCCTTCTCGTCTCGATCGCCGCGCCGTTCATCTGGATGATCGGTGTCGCACGTATCGGCCCGAGGCGCGCCACCGTCGTCATCAATCTGGTACCGATCTTCTCGGCGCTGATCGCGGCGTTCGGGCTCGGCGAACATCTCGCGGGCTATCACCTCGTGGGTGGCGCCCTGATTCTGGCGGGCGTCGCACTGGGCGAGCACTGGCATTTACCGATCCGCAAAGCGCGTGAACCGATGCCGGCGTTGTCCGACGAATTGGGAAGTGTCCGATAAATTTTGCGCTATTAGCGTCACCGACTCTTTATAGAGGCCCGGCTGTCACGCATGGGGAGGAGAGCGATATAACGTCGCAGGGCGCGGGGGGATTGATTACGCTGTGTGACTCGTCAACGGAGTTCCGCCATGCAAACGAATCCACTCGCGCTGTTCGGAGACCATCTGGCCCGCCTGCGAAAGGCGCGCGGCTGGTCGCAGGAGAAACTTGCTCTCGAGAGCGGTCTGGCACGCTCATATGTCAGCGGTATCGAGCGCGGCAGGCGCAACGTCGCCCTCGTCAACATCTGTGTGCTCGCCGATACGCTCGGCGTGCCAACGTCGGAGATGCTGCGCTTCGCTCAGGCTGCGTCCGGCGCCGAGGACGGCACCGCGCCGTCCGATCACACACCGGCGCCTCAGATCAGCCGCTTCCTGTGCCGGCTCGAAAACCGCGATCAAGTCTGGCTCGCCGAAATCATCCGAAGTCTCAGTGCCCGTCTGAGCCATGCCGCCCCGCCCGGGAGCGCGCGCGCCGGTTCGAACACCCCCGCAGCATCGCCCGCCGCACGCGACGACCTGGCCGACGAGGACGAAGACCTCGATGACGCCGATGACGTCGATGGTGCCGACATCGCTCGCCCCGCCTTAGGCAGAGTCCCCGAGCGCACCGTCATCGACCGCGGTTTTCCCGCGCATCATCACCTCGCCGCACCGAGCGAAGACGGCTACCGTGTCGACGACGACGAGGGTAAGCCCGCCGATACCGCCACGCACATCCGCGAGCCGGAGCGCGCGTCGTTCGGCGACGCAGACGCCTCAGGCGAATCCACCGGCGCACACCGATCCGATGCCACCGCGCGTGAGGACTCGCGGCGTTTCCCCAACGACGATGAAGAGTGAGCGATATGCGGGCAATTGATTCTTAGGACATGGCGCAAAGTCCCCCGAGTATCGCGGGGGCATTGCGCGATTGTTCGTCCAGTAAGAGTTACCAAGCCCCCTATCGAAAGCGATCACTTCAGCGGGCGTCGAACAATGCGCCGAACAACGTCTCGCGGCTTCGTGCCGAACGCCCATACGCCAGTCACCACGGGCATGACAGCAAGTTGATGCCCGCTGCAGACTCGTGCGCACCACTGCGGCATAACACTCGCCGCGTCGACATCGAGTGACATCCCAAAGCGGAACCTTTCAGAATCCCCTCATGGCTTGGTTCCGCATGTCCGGTGTCACACTGCGCGGCTCGGGTTGACGGGAGTGCGACAACACGTATGGCAATGCCTTCACAGCGGTACGCAGACTGGCACCGTCACTACCCTCGGAAAGCTCACGCATTTTGTGCCTTCTCCGAAAGCTCGCAAAAACTCCGCATCGCAGACCAGGTAGTTCGTGCCTCACAAACGGGGGACACCCGAGGCACCGCCCTCAATACCGGATTTTTGTTTCAATCTTCTCGTCCCTAACAAGGAAAACATTCTTATGGACACCAACTTATTTCGATTCGGCAGACACCTCGCCGGCTTGCGCAAGAAGTACAACTGGGCGCAAGACAAGCTGGCGCTGGAAAGCGGGCTGGCGCGCTCTTATCTGAGCGGTGTCGAGCGTGGCAAACGCAATATCTCGCTGCGCAACATCTGCATTCTGGCGGACACGCTGGGGCTGCCCCCGCATGAGCTGCTGGCGTTCGATTCGTCAAACGGCATGGCAACGGATACCGGGCCGAGTGCGGCGGCGCCCTGCGATCCGTATCCGTCGCTCAATCGCGCCATGCAGAAATTGTCGGACCGCGATCAGGCGTGGATGGCCGATCTGGTCCGTACACTGAGCTTGCGTCTGGGTCACGGCGTGTTGCGCGACGAATGAGAGTGAAACGCGACGTCGAGACGACGGGCTCGCGTCAAGTGTCAGGCGACACCTCTGTCCAGACGTTCGGCGTCTGCGGACGTTAGTCGTTCCCGAGGAAGGCGTCCACCGCGCGGTGAAACGCAATCGGATTGGCGAGGTTCATGCCATGCGAGGCGTCCTGAATCACCATGCGGCGGGCTTCCGGCATGGCGTGCGCGAGAGCGTTCAACACCTCCGGATAGGGCGCGGGGCTCTCCGCGCCGCCCATCAGCAACACCGGTGCATGCAACGCACCAAGCGCATCTATCGGCAACGGCGTGCGCGGCTCTGCCACCTGACCAATCAAGGTAAGCGCGTTGTCGCGCACCATCTGCTTGAACCAGGGCACCATGCGACGCCAGGTGTCCGGCCCGCTCACCGTGTCGATGAAGATCGCCAGACCGCCGTCGATGTCGCCCGCCTCGATGGCGGCAAGCGCCGCCTGGCGGAAGTTGCCCCGCTCGCTGTCGAGCGGCACCTGAATCGGGCCGCCGCTGATTTCCACACCCGGATCAGCAAGGATGAGCGAGCGTACCGTGTCCGGCGCCAGGAGTGCCGTGCGCAGCGCGACATAGCCGCCGCGCGAATGGCCGAGCACATGAACCGGCCCCACGCCGAGCGCCGCCAGGAACGCGGCCAGATCCTCGGCGTGCTGTTCACCGGAGAACGTGCCGTCGCGGCCGTTCCAGGCTTCCGGCCAGTAGTGGCGCAGGCTCACCGAGATAACCCGCCGCCGTTGCCCCAGCGGTCCCATATTCGGTTTGAAGTAGCGACAATCGCAAAGCGAGCCGTGAACCAACACAAGCGGCGTACCAGCGGCGTCGGCAGGTGCGGGAGTTTCGACGTACGCCATCGGATAGCCGTTGACGTCGATCGTTTGCGGTGCAGGAACCGGCATGGGGACACATCAGGTAAGGCGGGCCGCCAGTATACCGAGCTTGCGGCCCCCTTGCTGCGGCGCGCCATCGGTACAGCCGGCCGGGCCGGGCAAATGAGCGGGCATCGGCGCCTGGTGTATGCTTGCGACTTTCTTCATTCCAGCGGTTTCCCGGCATGGCACTCAAAGCCACGATCTACAAGGCCGAGGTGCAAATCACCGACCTCGACCGCCACTATTACGCTTCCCATAGCCTGACGCTGGCCCGGCATCCGTCGGAAACCGACGAACGCATGATGGTGCGCCTGCTCGCCTTCATGTTGTATGCGAGCGAGCGCCTCTCGTTCGGTAAAGGCATCTCGACGGCCGACGAGCCCGACCTGTGGGAACACGACTTCGGCGGCGACATCGTCCGGTGGATCGACGTCGGTCAGCCCGACGCGCGCCGCCTCGTCAAGGCCGCCGGCCGCGCAGAGCACGTGGATGTTCTGGCGTACGGCGGCAAGCCTGCCGCCATCTGGTGGCAAGCCACCGAATCGCAGATCACCCGCCTGTCGAACCTCACCGTGCGCATGCTCGATGAGGCGTCCGCCGACGCGCTGACGGCACTCGCCTCGCGTACGATGCGTCTGCAATGCACGATTCAGGACGGTGACGTCTGGGTCGCGGACGACCACCACAATCTGGCGGTCAACCTCGTTACGCTGCGCGCCGCCGCCAACGACTGACCGGTTCCGGGTCGAGCCATCCACCGGAGCGGATCTCTCAGCCGCTCCGCTCCCTCTCCAATCCTTCCCCCCACCTCCGGCCTCGCCCCAATACGCGACGCGCCACAAGCTGCGTTACACTTGACGTTAACGTCAATCGAGTCACCGCGACCGCGCCGCTGGCGCGCACCGAAAGGATCGGCTTATCGTGTTGAGCGCACGCCCCGGCGGCCTTCGGGGCGCGCATCTGTCGCGCGTCCGCTGCCCCTGTCGCCGTACCTCATTCCTATAAGCGTCTGCCTCGCACCTCATGGACATCCTGATCTTTTCCCCGGACGGCAAGACCGCCCCGTACGAAACCGGCCTCGCCGAGCATTTGCCACAGGCCCGCATCCGCGGTTGGCAGCCCGGCGATACGGCCCCGGCCGACTATCTGGTGCTCTGGAAGCCGAATGCGGAAGTGCTGCAACCGCGCGAACGCCTGAAGGCCATCTTCAACATGGGGGCCGGGGTCGACGGCGTGCTCGGCATGCGCGGCGAAGGCGCCCAACGCCTGCCGGCGGGCGTGCCGCTCGTGCGTCTGGAGGACGCCGGCATGGCCAACCAGATGGCGCAATACGTTAGCGCCGCCGCGTTGCGCTACTTCCGCCGTCTCGATGTATTCGACGATCAGCAGACACAAGCGCAATGGAAGTTTCAGAAGCCGAACCGTCTCGCGGACTTCCCCGTCGCCGTGCTCGGCTACGGCACGCTCGGCGCGCACGTCGCCAAGGCGTTGAAGGCGTTCGGTTTTCCGGTTCGCGCGTGGAGCCGCAGCCAGCGCAGCGAGGGCGCGTCTGGCAGCGGCATCGAGTTGCACCATGGCAGTGCCGGCTTCGATGCCTGCGTGTCCGGTGCGCGCATTCTCGTCAACTTGTTGCCGCTCACACCGGAAACGGTCGATATCCTTAACGCGGATCTGTTCGCGAAGCTGGCGCAGGGCGCGTATCTGATCAACGTGGCACGCGGCGCCCATCTGGTTGAAGCCGACCTGCTGGCCGCGCTGGAAAGCGGTCAAATCGCGGGCGCCACGCTCGACGTGTTCCGCACGGAACCGCTGCCCGCCGACCACCCGTTCTGGCGTGCACCGCGCGTCACCGTCACACCGCATATTTCGGCCCTGACGCTGCGCGACGAGACGGTCGCGCAGATCGCGGGCAAGATCGCCGCCCTCGAGCGCGGTGAAGCCATTACCGGCATCGTCGATCTGGCGCGCGGCTACTAAACCGCCGCCCGTCAGATCCCGCGCCTGCACCCCCTACGAGGAGACAACTCATGGTGACGCCCCAACTGCCGCAACACGTGAAAGTGGTCGAAGTCGGCCCCCGCGATGGCCTTCAGAATGAGAAGCAGCCGGTACCGACCGACATCAAGATTGCCCTGGTCGATCGTCTGTCGGCCGCTGGTTTCGCCAATGTCGAGACGGCGTCGTTCGTCTCCCCAAAGTGGGTACCACAGATGGCCGACGGTGCCGAAGTCATGGCCGGCATTACGCGTCGTCCCGGCACGATCTACTCGGTGCTCACGCCGAACATGCGCGGCTTCGAGGCCGCAGTGGCTGCCAAGGCGGACGAAGTCGTGATCTTCGGCGCCGCGAGCGAAGCGTTCTCGCAGCGCAATATCAACTGCTCCATCGAAGAGAGCATCACGCGCTTCGAACCCGTGGCACGCGCGGCGAAAGACGCCGGTCTGCGCCTGCGAGGCAGCATCTCGTGCGCCCTCGGTTGCCCGTATCAGGGCGAAGTCCCGGTCGCCAGCGTGGTCGACGTCGTGCAGCGGCTCGCTGCCCTCGGTTGCGACGAGATCGACATTGCCGACACCATCGGTGTAGGCACACCCTCGCGCACCCGCGAAGTCATGGAAGCCTGCGCAAAGGTGTTCCCGATCGAGCGCCTGTCCGGTCACTTCCACGATACCTATGGGCAGGCCACGGCCAACATCTACGCGGCGTTGCTTTCGGGCATCACAATTTTCCATTCGTCTGTCGCCGGCCTTGGCGGTTGCCCGTACGCCAAGGGCGCAACCGGCAACGTGGCGACGGAAGACGTGCTCTACCTGTTGCAAGGACTCGGCATCGAGACGGGCATCGATCTCGACGCCGTGGTGCGCACCGGCGACTTCATTTCGCAGGCCATTGGCCGCCAGAACGCGTCGCGCGTGGGGCGCGCCATGCTCGCGAAGCTGCAAGACGCCGCTTCCGCCTGCGCCTGACACCGCGCCGGGCAACGCCTGGCCCCCACGTGAATCGAGAGCATCGACCCGACCATGAGCGAGACACCCCAGACTCCCGAACCTGCGAACGCGCAGGATCTTCCCGAAGGCGCGCGGCACGTTGCGCGGCTGCTCTCCGGCATGGGCCACGATCAACCGATCGTGTTGCTGCCGGCCACCGGCAAAACGTCGGCCGAGGCCGCCGCCGGACTCGGATGCGACGTGGCGCAGATTGCGAAATCGATCATCTTCCGCCGTGTGGCCGACGACACACCGGTGCTCGTCATTGCGAGCGGCGTCAATCGCGTCGACGAGAAGAAGGTTGCCGCGCAAGTCGGCGAACTCGCCCGCGCCGACGCTCGCTTCGTGAAGGAAAAGACGGGCTATTCGATTGGGGGCGTAAGCCCGATCGGGCATGTCGTCTCGCCGGTCACGCTGATCGACGAAGACCTGCTCAAGCTCGCGAGCCTGTGGGCGGCCGCCGGGCACCCGCATGCCGTGTTCAGCCTCACGCCGCAACAACTCGTTGCCATGACGGGCGCGCCCGTCGTCGATGTGGCGCTGCGAGGCTGAACCACCGCCGGCGTGACCGCGCCGGCAAGGTTGACCGTCGTACCCAAGAACAACATCAAGGAGACGTGCCATGCCGAGCCCCGAACTTGTGCCGGGCCTGACGTTCGAGTGGACTTATCGCGTGCCGAAAAAGGCCGTGGTCCCCGAACTGTACGACGATGTCGAACTGTGCCGCGATATGCCCGCCGTGCTGGCCACCGGCTATCTCGCGGGCATTCTCGAATGCGCCTGTCTGCAAGCGATTCGCCCCTACCTGGACTGGCCGCGCGAGCAATCGCTCGGCACGCTCGTTTCTTTCTCGCATCTGGCCGCCACGCCGGCGGGCGACACGCTGCGTATTCAGGGCAAGCTCGTGGCCATCTCGGGCCGCACGCTGCGCTTCGAGGTCGTTGCCTGGGACGGTCTGGACAAAGTGAGCGCAGGCACGCATGAGCGCGTCATCGTCGATCAGGAACGTTTCCACGACAAGCTGCGAGAGAAGGCCGCCAAGCTGGGCCTGTCCGTTTGAACCACACGTCGCTCTGCGTCGCCCGATGGCTATCATGATTACACACGCGTCCCCCGTTCCGTCTCCCTGCACCAATATCTGCCGCATGAATCCGGCGACCGGCTGGTGCTCGGGCTGCTGGCGCACGCTCAGCGAAATCGCCGCCTGGTCGACCATGGCCGACGACGACAAGCGCCGCATCTGGTCGTTGCTGCCCACTCGGCGCGCCGAGCACGAGGAGCCACCGGTACAGTACCGCCGCATCGTCATCCGCGACCCTGACACGGGCAACGCCTGAAGTGCCCCGCACCCTACTCTTTCGTGAGCGCATATGGGAAAAATCGTTGAAGTCGGCGAGACGTTCTCCGCCACCCATCACTTCTCACCTGACTCGATCCGCGAATTCTCCACGCTGGCGCACGACTTCAATCCGCTGCACCACGACGCCGGCTACGCCGCCGCCGATCCGCGTTTCGGGGGCTTGATTTCGTCCGGCACGCAACAGATGTCGTATCTGGCCGCGCTGCTCGCCACGCACTACGCGAAGACAGCCCAACCGCTCGGGCTCGAATTCGACATGAAGCTGCGCCGCGCCGTGCACGCGGGCGACGACATCACCGTGCGCTGGACGGTCACGGACAGTCTGTGGAAAGAGAAGCTCTCGGGCGACATCGTTTCGCTCGACGGCGAGGCCGTCAACCAACACGGCGAGACAGTGATTGCGGCCACGGCCAAGATCCTCGTGTGCGCCAAACCGGCCTGAAACGCCGCTCATTGCCCGTGTCCCCCCTTTCACGAGATACGCCCATGACCTCGCTTGCCCTTCCTGCCGGGCTGCGCGTGTTCGAGCGCGGCTGGCTCTCATCGAACAATGTCCTGTTCCTCGGCGACGAGCCCACACTGGTCGACAGCGGCTACGTCTCGCACTCGGAACAGACGCTAGCGCTCGTCGCGCAAGCGCTGCCGGACGGTCAGCCGCTCGCGCGGCTCGTCAACACGCACCTGCACTCCGATCATTGCGGCGGCAACGCCGCACTACAGGCGCGCTACGGTTGCCGCACGTGGGTGCCGGCCGCAGAGGCCGATCCGGTCCGCCATTGGGACGAGCGGCGTCTGTCGTTCGAAGCGACGGGGCAGCAATGCGCGCGCTTCACCTTCGACGACACACTCTCGCCCGGCGATTCCATGACACTGGGCGAGCGCGAATGGCTGGTGCTCGGCGCCCCAGGTCACGACCCGCACGCATTGATGCTCTATAGCGCCGTCGACGGCATCCTGATTTCCGGCGACGCGCTGTGGGAACGCGGCTTCGGCGTGATCTTCCCGGAACTCGACGGCGAGTCGGGATTCGCCGAGCAAGCCGCCGTGCTCGATCTCATCGGGCAACTCGATGTCTCGCGGGTCATTCCCGGACACGGCAAGCCGTTCGACGATATCGACGGCGCACTGACGGCCGCACGTGCACGCCTCGACTATCTGCAAAGCGACCCCGCACGTAACGCCCGCAACGCGCTCAAGGTGCTGATCGTCTTTCGTCTGATGGCCGAGGCTGAGATGGCAGGTGCAACGCTCAAGGCCACGCTCGACACCGCGCGCGCGTGGCGCAGTGCGGCAGCGATGCTCACGCCGCCGTCTGGCTGGCCCGGTCTGCTCGACACACTCGTCGCGGAACTGGCGAAGGCTGGTGCGCTGCGCTACGACAGCGCAACGGATACGTTGTACGCCGCGTGAGCGTCACGCCGCCGCCCAAAAAACAACGCCACTTGCCAGTGACGGCAAGCGGCGTGAGGACGTGACGTGCCGGACGAGCGCCGCGGTCGCTAACGCTGCGCTCGTCCTGCGCCATCGTGAAACTGACGTCGCCTGGCACGCGCTTTTATCCTAGACGCCACCTGCACGCGACCCAAGGGGACTTTCCCTGATACGGGGACATCCAGTGCGCCGGAACCGAAGACTTCTTCGAGTGTCCGCTCACCGGACAACGGGCGAATCCCCCTATAATCGAACGATCGTTCGCGAAAATGGACCACAGCAAATTGCGCGCCGGCGCAATGGGTGCCGAACGCCGAACGTCCTGCTCAAGGAGACTTCATGGCACTTCCCAAGATTCTGCAAAACCTGGCGCTGCCCGTGGTGGCGTCGCCGATGTTCATCGTAAGCTACCCGGAGCTGGTACTCGCGCAGTGCAAGGCCGGTATCGTCGGCTCGTTCCCCGCACTCAACGCGCGCGAGCCGCAGATTCTCGAGGACTGGCTCTCTCGCATGACCGAGGAACTCGCGTCGTACAAGGCGGCGAATCCGGACGCGGTCGTCGGCCCGCTCGCCGTCAATCAGATCGTGCATCAGTCGAATCAGCGGCTCGAACATGATGTGCGCGTGTGCGTGGAGCATCGCGTGCCGATCTTCATCACCAGCCTGCGTGCGCCCCCCAAAGAAGTGCTCGACGCGGTGCACAGCTACGGCGGCATCGTGCTGCATGACGTGATCAATCTGCGTCACGCGAACAAGGCGCTCGAAGCCGGGGTAGACGGGCTGATTCTCGTCGCGGCCGGCGCAGGCGGGCACGCGGGCACGCTTTCGCCGTTCGCACTGGTCGGCGAAGTGCGCAAGATTTTCGACGGTCCCCTCGTGCTCTCCGGCGCGATTGCCAACGGCGGCTCGATTCTCGCAGCCCAGGCGATGGGCGCCGATCTCGCCTATATCGGCACGCGCTTCATCGCCTCGACCGAAGCGAATGCGAGCAACGACTACAAGCAGGCCATCGTCGACGCGAGTGCCAACGACATCGTCTATACGAACCTGTTCACCGGCGTGTCGGGCAACTATATCCGCCAAAGCATCCTGAACGCCGGTCTCGATCCGGACGACCTGCCCACGGCAGACAAAACCGCCATGAACTTCTCGAAGGCGAAGGCGTGGAAGGACATCTGGGGCGCCGGTCAGGGTGTGGGCCTGATGGACGACGTTCGCCCGGTGGCAGACATCGTCGCGCAGTTGAAGCAGGAATACGACGACACCCGCCGCCGGCTTGCCGGCTGAGCGCCCACAACAACCCCGCGCTCCCGCACGCGCCGAGCGTGCGCGGCACCGCCGGACGAACAGCGGGGCACCCAAAACCGACAGCGTGCCCCGTCGAAGCACAAGCCCGGCGGGCGCACGATATGCCATCGTCTTTCCCGGACTGCCGATAGCGCACGCGTCGCTAACGACACGTACTACGGCAGCCCTTCCAGGAGAGGAGTTGCCATGCCATCGGTTTCGAATCAACGCGCTATCCTTACCACGCCTCACTACGATCTTCCGCCTGCAGCACGTCGCACTCGTCATTCCACGTCAGGTCGTCTCGACGCATCACGTTGCCGTCATTCGCCTTCGGCTCGCGAGCATTTCTCCACCACGTTTCTCGCTGCACGATGCACACGTGCATCCACGAGTCTGCGTGAAACGACATCACGTTGTCGGGACGATGCGTCGTCACAACCCGCCGCCGTCTGGCCCGCGGCCCTTGCGGTGATGCTGATCACCCATCTCGCAACGCCTGCAACAGCAGCGCTCCCGGATCGCGCCATCGCCGCCCCCCCACTCGACACCAACCCTCCTGTCGGCGGCCATCTCCCCCGCCAGCCGTCGGATCATTTGCCCGACGGCGGCGTCGCATTCGACCCCGCCGTTGTGGTGCGGCCCGTGGAACACTCGGTATTCAAGTCCGAATACACGTTTCCCGAGGTACTGCGCTCAGTGAGTTCGGCACGCGAGCCATTTCGTCAGTTGGGCGAGTCGGTCGGCGACGCCATCGAGATCCTTCGCGGGCACGAAATGACAACGAGTGTCCGTCAAGGACTCACGGTAGGCGGCGAGGTCGTTGATATCGCCACGGGGCTCATCCCCGACGTGCAACTCGTGCGACTGCCCGGCGAACTCGCCGGCGTGCTCGCGGACGGCATCGACGGCAAGGTGCCGACCGGTGAAACAATTTCCGGTCTGATGCAAAACGGGGACCCGCGCGCATTCGGCTCGCACATGGCCCCTCACGCGAGACGCCGGCTACTGCGCCCGATGCGAAACGAATTGCCCGTCGAGCCAGCCGCCCCCCTCAATCGCGGACTTCATCCGGTACCTCGCGCGCAAATGGCCGCTCGACGAAAACCCTCCCCCGAGAATGAGATTGAACAGAGCAGAGACGCGACCGCTGTGGTCGATGCGGTTGATGAGCTTGATGCCGATCATTTCTTCCTTGCCGCAGAGCAAGCAGACGACGCCCTGCCCGCGCCCTCAACGCCACTGCATATCGAGGGCGAGGCAGAGCACCTGCGCGGTTATGAGACAGTGTTCACCGCCGAGCAATTTCCCTCAGGCGAGCACCCGCGTCTGCTGTTGATCCACGGCGAACGCTACATCGGCGGCGAAGCAGGCTACTACCGTGCGGTGCGCGGGCGCAGTGACGATCATTGGCTGATCGACGCGCCGAGACGTGACAAAGCGCAGGTTCCCGTGACATTCGACAGGACAAGCGGGCAATGGCAGGCGCACGCCCCCTTACGCCTGTGCGGAGGCGGTTGCAGCCAAAGCAAAGGCATATCGACAGACAGTATCGACGGGCGATATTCGGAAATCGAAGCGGCCGTCAGCCACCTTCAAGAGGAGAAAATGCAGTTGGCGATCCTGCACGGCATGGAGGAGCTGGCCCATATGCATCTACTTCGAACGAACCGTCCCGACACGAGAGGTAGGAGCGACAATTCAATCATGGTCCACCGTGCGGCGTTGCGCAAAGCGATGGAGCATATCGACCGTTACGCACCGCTGGCAAAGCAGCAACGGCAAGCGGCAGCGGTCACGTCCATGCACTACTACTGGAACCACTACGCAGAGGCCTTTTGCCACGAGAACGCGGAAATCCTCTTCCATCAGTTGTTGCAGAACGGGGTATCGGAAGACCGGATTCGCATCATCAGCATCACCCCGAAGCGCCGCTCGTCACACGTGCTCGTGCTCTATACCGAGACGCACGATCTCACCACACTGCTCGATCATGCGACGCCTCAGCCCCCCGTCGTCAATCACCACGACGGCATCAGCGGCGTGACGTTCAGCGGCTTCATCTACATAAACAGGGGAACGACGATTCTGCTCGATCCATGGAGTACAACCAAAGCCATTGAATTCTCCGGTGCGCGCGACGAAAGCGACGTCATGCGAACGCTGGACGACGCCTTTGCGGACATCGGACACCAAAGCGGTCAGCCCTTCACGGTGTCGGTCACCCGGCCATTCGGCTCTCGCATCTTCGGCGCTCGCCAGCGCAGCATAGCCAGCCTTAGCGCATCCGGCAGCCCGGCAAGGCTCGGAGACGCGTTTGGCGGCGAGGGCTCGGCCCCCTTGCATCCCGAGCCGTTGAGCAACCCCGAATCCGAGTCGCGCGACAGCGCCGATTCGGTGTCGAACGGCGACGCCGACTCTCCCACCTGACATGGCCTGGATTCCGTCGCTGCCTTGCTGCAATGCGACGAAATCGATAACGCGCTCAGCCGAAGCGCAAACACGCCCTGTCACCTGATGGCAGTCTTCCCCCATGGCTGGATCGGCATTGGGACAGTCCGGCCATACCCACATTCCGCCTATCTTCGGGAGGTCATTTCATGCGGTATTCGTCGCATTGTCGTGCGATCAATGCTCCCCCTTGTTACCAAGCCGACCGTCACCCACCGTCTCGTGAAACACACCCGTTCGCCACACCTGCCTTTCCTCACGCGTTGCAATGCACACGCAATGCGCGGAGATGCCCCGGCAGTACCCTATCGCATTGCACCTCCCCTGCAAGTACCGGTTCAGCATCGCCCGGTCCTTGGTCGATCGCGTTTACCGTGATGCTGGTCGCCAATCTCATGGCACCCCAAGCCCTGGCAACCCCTATGCTTCCGCGTCGATCAAATCGATGGCGGGAGGGAGATAGCGCGCACGACATCACCACAACACTCCCGCCCGGGGAGCCGACGCAAGCGCAGCACGAAATCCAGAGACATCCCCTCGATCGCCCACGGATCAAATCCAACTACACCTTTCAGGAGTTTCTCAGGGCCGTCGCCGCAGCCAGTGCGCCGTTCCGGAATCTTGGCAGAATGGTGGGCGACGCTTACGAGGCAATGAGTGGCGACGAAGCGGACCCGTCGGCGATCGCGACGGCGCAGCGTGTCGGCAGCGTTGTCGATGCCGCCACCGGGCTGATTCCGAACGTTCAGATCACCCGGCTACCCGGACGTGTCGCCGATGTCGGCGCCGATGCCCTCGATGGCAAGCCGCCCCAATCGTCGAAGATCACCGACCTCCTGCAGTTTGGTGACCCTCGATCGTTCGGGGGTCAGGTGCCTGCGCCGCAGGACTCGCCGTCAGGTCAACCCGTGGTGTTCCGGCGTGTGCCTGTACTCGAGGCAGCCCCTGCTGACGGCATCGATGCCGGCCAGTTGCCGGTGGACGGAAATCCGCCGGCAGTGCCGCCGGAAGCGGCCTCGCCGAACGACGACGATCCCCTGGGGCCGCGCGGGTCCGCCGCTGACACTGGCAGCGTCGATGACATCGATGCGCTGGATGCTCCCGATGACGCCGATAGCACGTTGCGCATCGAAGGCGAGCGCGAATATCTTCAGGGGTACGAACAAACGCTCCCATCAGCGCAAGTCACCACCGGTTCACGGCGGCAGTTGGTGGCGATCGAGGGCCGTCGCTATCTCGCCGGAAGATCCGGCTACTACCACGTGACACCCGGGCAAAGTGCCAACCAGTGGCTGATCAACGCACCGCGCGGCACGCGCGCGCAAGTGCCGGTGACATACGATGCGCAGACGCAGACATGGCGCGCAGACCCACCATTGCGTCTGTGCGGCGGCGGATGCGGCCCGAGCCGGGCGTCCTCACCGGACAGCGTTGACGTGAGCAAGAACGGCGTCGCCGAGGCCACTCTCCATATTGCCAACCTCGACGTGCGCAACGCGATACAGCAGGCCTACGGCGATCTGGCGCACTTGCACCTGATGCGCACCAACCGAGAAGACCTGCGGTCATTGCGCGACAACTCGATTGTCGAGCACCGTCGTATTCTGGTGCCGCAGTTGATGCGAATCGATCCGCATTCCACGTTGTTCGAACAGCAACGCGAGGCGGCTCTCATCACGGCAATCCACTACGACAACTACGTGGATAACAGTCTCCTGGACCTCAGCCCTGAGGCCTTCTGTCAGGAGAACGCGGAGATCCTTTTTCACTATCTGCTCGCGCGCGGAATTCCCGGCAACAACATCCGGATGATTACCGTAAGGTCGCAAGGCCGGCCGCCCCACGTCATGGTGCTTTATACGGAGTCGGACCCGTTTATCGATATGCTCGATCTGACGACGCCGCAGCCGCCCATCCTTGGGCACGATGACGGCATTTCGGGTGACGTGTTTGCGAGTGCTCTCTTCCTGTCTCGCGACTCCACCGTGCTGCTCGACCCCTGGAGCCGAGTCAAGGCATCGTCGTTTCCATGGACCAACGACGTCGACGAAGTGAGGCGCGTGCTCGACATCGCATTGGCCGATACCGCGCGCATTCCTGGCAGCCCCTATACGGTATCCCTGACCCGGCCATACCCCGCGCCTCGGGAGCGCTCCGTATCCTCGAGCGGGAGTTCCACCAGCGCGCGAAGCCAAAGTAGTTCGGCGGGTGACTCGATAGGCTCCGGCCCATCTCACCAGAACCCGCTCGACTCATTACCGAAAGGTGGCCGCGACACGCCGCTTTGACCCCGGCTTGACCATCCCCCCGGAGCACTTTCGCATAGGCGGCGCCGATGCCGTCCGTGAGCCGCCGGGGGCTATCCCTCTCAACGCGTCGCACACCCTACGGAGATGTGGTCATGCCATATCTGTCATGTCATCGCCTCACCAACGCAACAGCCCACTACGGCATTCCGTCCACGGCAAGTCACAGGGAATCCGGACCACGCTCGCCCTTCGCGAGCGAGCTGCGTCACGTACGCATCGCGCGAGCCACGATGCAGAAGATTTCGAGCGTGATCGACACGGCGGCCCACCTGATTCCGCAAGTCGAACAACGGCCAGTCCCGAGCCATCCGGCCGATATGGCGACGCCATCGCCCACCACCGTCCAGATCGAGAACGAGCATGCATTCCCGCAGGGTTATGAACACGTCCTGCCGCGAGAGCGGTTACCGGCCGACGCACGCACACGACTGATGGTGAACGGCCATGACAACATTCTGGGCGAGGCCAGCTACTACCGTGCTACGCCGGCCCGCGACGGCAATCACTGGCTCATCGACGCCCCCCAGGGCAGCGATATGCGGGCACAGGTTCCGGTGACATACGACAGGGCGACCGGTCAATGGCTCGCCCATACGCCGTTACGTCCGCGCGGCGGCGGTTGCACACCGAGTCGAGAGGACGAGCCCGACAGTATCGAGATCCAGGACCCGCAGATCGCCGACGCTGTGCGCCATGTTCCCGAGGAACATGTGCGCGCCGCCATCGAACGTGCGTTCCACGAAGTGAGCCGTTTGCATCTTGTGCAATCCCATCGGGAAAACCTGAGGTCGATGCCTGACGACTCGATGACGCAGCACGGAGCTGCATTGAACGAAGTCATGAAGCAGTTCGATCCCACCGTCTCTTTGCTCATCCAGCAGCGCGAAGCCGCGCTCTCGACGGCCACGCATTACTACTGGAACCGCGGATCGGAGGCCCTCGGTCAGGAGAATACCGAAGTGCTTTTCCATTATTTGCTGGAGCACGGTGTGCCCGGTGATCGGATTCGCATGATCACCGTTCAGCCGAGCAACCGGCCACCGCATGTCATGGTGCTCTATACGGAATCGCAGACCTTTCTCGACCTGCTGGAGCTGGCGACACCGCAGCCGCCCATGATCGACTATTTCGATGGTGTGGACGACGCCTCGTTCTCGGGCTGGCTATACATGACGCGCGAAACCTCGGTGCTGCTGGACCCCTGGAGCACGGTCAAGATCAGGTCGTTTGCGCACACGACCTCCGAGCGAGAACTGATCGACGCGCTCGACGGCGCCCTCGTCGACACAGGCCATCGCCCCGGCAGCCCGTATGTCGTGTCCATCACGCGTGCGCTGCGTGGACGACACAGCACGGACGGCCACGGCAATGGGGTGAGCCCGGAAAGCGCCGGAGCTTCAGACCCAGACGACCCGGGCCACACATCGTCCGCATCCGGCACGAGCGGTGGCGTCGCCGTATAGCTGCCCGACGATCTCCGACTCGCCTCATCGCATTCCGGCCTTCCGCACGTCAGCGCTTCAGCCATCTGGAGGGGTTCATGCCCTTTGCTTCGCACCACCACGTCACCCGCCATTCTCCGTGTTACGGCCCTCCTCAGACGCTCCGGCACCGCGAGAGCGGGCCAGACGCCACGGCGGGGTTCCCTCGCACCTTTCGCAGTGCGCGCTGTGTGCCTTCCGAGATCGGTCCGCGTGCGCTACGGCATCCCGGGCGCACGGACACGGGCCGAGCACCGCGCGACACCCTCTGGCCCGCTGCACTCGCCATCATGCTTGTCGCCAATCTTGCTGCGCCCGCGTCCAGCGACGTGCCGCGAAGCGCATTTCCCCCGGACGACAGCAACGAAGCGACGGAGCCCCGCTTCCGGGCGCTCGACGCCGGCGCGCGACCCGCTGTCGAGACGCCTATCTCCCCGGTGCCCGACGACGTGATCGTCAGGCCCGTGCAACATTCGTCGCCGATCAAGTCCGAGTACTCTTTTCAAGAGTTCCTCAAGGCGGTATCCACGGCAAGCGCCCCATTCCACCACCTCGGGGAATCGGTGGGTGAAGCCTATGAAGTGCTTAGCGGGCAGACCGTCGGGCCGGACGTGCGCAGCGGCGTTCGGCGAGGCGCAGATGCGCTGGACGTCGCGACCGGGCTACTGCCGCAGGTCCGTCTGACGCGCCTGCCCGGCGATCTTGCGGGCATCGTCGGCGATGAACTGGAAGGCAAGACCTTCAATCCCGAAAAGCTCGTTGGCATATTGCAATTCGCCGATCCTCGCACGCTGGAATCGGGGCCCCACCTTCACGCCGATTCGCGTGTATCGATGCAGTCGCCACCAGTGCCTCGGCCAGCGGAGAGCGCCCAGATGGCGCCTCATTCCGACGCGTCACGCGCAGAACCGGGAAGCGAGAGCGTCGATGCGGCTAACGCTCAAGACGCGCCGCCGCCGGTCTCCGGCCTCGCGAACGACCCCGCGTTGGCAAGCCCCCTGCGCATCGTGGGCGAGCAGGAACATTTGCAAGGCTATGCACAAATACTGACAGCGGATCAGCTTCCTGCCGGCAGGTCGTCGCGTGTCGTCCTGGTAGATGGACATCACTACCTGAAGGGCGAGGCAGGCTATTACCAGGCGCAGCAGGGCATCAGCGCCGATCATTGGCTTGTCGATGCCCCCAAGGGCAGCGACAAGCGGGCGCAAGTGCCGGTGACGTATGACGAGAGCACCGGAGAATGGCAAGCCCACGCTCCCCTACGGCTGTGCGGTGGCGGGTGTAGTTCGAGCAAGGTCGATTTTCCGTCCGACAGCATCGTGGATAGCGTTGAAGATGTTGCCAGGGCGATTCACCATATCCCCGACGAAGTCACGCGAGAAGCCATTCCCGAAGCGTTTATCACATTGGGGGGATTGCATCTGCGGCGATCGAATCGCGCCGATCTGCAAGCGCTTCGCGACAATTCGATCATCAATCACCGTGCCGCCCTGCGCGCTGACATGCGGGAACGAATCGATCCGAACTTGCCTTTGATAAAGCAGCAGTGCATCGCGTCCGAGATCACGGCAATGTATTACTCGTGGAACACGGCGGCCGAGGCATTTTGTCAGGAGAACGCTGAAATTCTCTTTTTCAACCTGCGCCAGAATGGCCTGTCGAGAAGTCAGATTCGCATGATCACGATCAAGCCGAAAAACCGCCCCCCCCATGTCATGGTGCTTTACTCGGACTCCAAACACTTTATCAAGTTGATGGACCGCACGACGCCACAGCCGCCGAACGTGGGGCATCCGGACGGCATCAGTCACGAACTCTTCCGGGAGGCTGTCTACCTGACACGTCAATCGACAGTACTTCTCGATCCGTGGAGCACCACAAAGGCGATCTCGTTCGCCGGCGCAAGGAACCGGATCGATGCAGGACGCATCATCAATCGGGCGCTGATCGACATCGGACATACCCCTGGAAATCCGTACACGGTTTCCGTCACGCGTCCGCTGGGTATTCACAGGGTCACGGTGAGAGAGCGGGGAAATTCGGTGAACTCGGACAGCGTGTCGAGCCAATCGGCAGCGAGCCCCACGAGCCGGGGCGGCAGCCCGATGTCGGGAGATTCATTGACTTCGCAACAGGAATACGCCGAGTCTTCAAATTAACGCCCGGCCAACGCCCGCCACCGGCGCGACATCCGCGCCGGTTCCCCCCCTTCGCGCCGTCGTCAATACGTGTACACACCACGCCCGGTCTTGCGGCCGAGGTACCCGGCGGCGACCATCTCCTTGAGCAACGGGCACGGACGATACTTCGAGTCCGCGAACTCTTCGTAGTAGACGTTCATCACGGACAGGCAGACGTCCAGACCGATCATGTCGGCGAGCGCGAGCGGTCCGATCGGATGGTTGCAGCCGAGCTTCATGCCTTCGTCGATCTCTTCGGGCGAGGCGAGATTCTCGGCCAGCACGAAGAACGCCTCGTTAATCATCGGCACCAGAATGCGATTGACGACGAAGCCCGGTGCGTTCTTCACCGTGATCGGCGACTTGCCGAGCTGGCGCGCGAGCGCGTCGACACGCGCGTGCGTCTCGTCGCTCGTCTGCAAACCGCGAATGATCTCCACGAGCGCCATGAGCGGCACCGGATTGAAGAAGTGCATGCCGATGAACTGCCCCGGCCTGGCGACCACTGCCGCGAGTTTGGTAATCGAGATCGACGACGTGTTCGACGCGAGAATCGCGTCGGCCTTCGCCACCCCCTCGAGCTGCTTGAGGATCTTGATCTTCAGATCGAAGTTCTCGGTGGCCGCCTCGATCACGATGTCGGCGCCGGCAAGCGCAGCGTAGTCGGTCGCCGTCGAAATTCGTGCGAGCGCCGCCGCTTTGCCGGCCGCAGTGAGCTTGTCTTTCTTGATGAGACGGTCGAGACTGCCGGATATCGTCGCCACGCCCTTTTGCACGGCCGCATCGCTGATGTCGACCATCGTCACCGGCAAGCCGGCCACCGCACAGGCCTGTGCAATGCCGTTACCCATCGTGCCTGCGCCAATGATGCCTACGTGTTGAATCGTCATGTCGTCTCTGCTCCGTTTGTGCTGAAAGGTGGCGGGAATACCGTCTTGCGCGGCGCACAAATCATAGCGCGGACGCGTCGGATCGGTGACACACGAAACCGCTGTGCGAAACGTTACGACGCCGATGCGCGGTATGGCGGGCGCACCGGCATCGGTAAACGAATGAAGGGGGCAGACGCGCCCAAACGGCGTCGGCCCCCTTCGATGATCTTCCCCGGCACGCGTCTCGCTCACGCGTGCGCCGGAACATCAGAACTTCATGCGAACGCCGCCGCCGAAGGTGTCGCCGCCCGAGAGCGAACTCACCTTGTCGTTCATGTAAGCAGCGTAAATGTCGGTGCGCTTCGACAGGTTGTAGTCGTAGCCGAGCGCCCATGTCTTGCGATTGACGTTGCTCGCTCCCGAACTCTTCATGTATGCGTACGAAGCCAGCACGCTGCCACCGCCCAGCGGCACGGACACGCCGAGCTGACCGCCGTTCTCCGACACACCGCCGCCGGTGACGTTGTTGCGGATGTACTGATACTGACCGAAGAGCTTCACGACCTGGAAGTCGTACGTCGCGCCCAGTTGCACGGCCTGCTGGCTGCGAAAGCCTGCCATGCCGGCGAGGTCGTCGGGCTGCGAGTCGAACTTCACCTGCTGATAGGCGACGGTCGCGGCAAAGGGACCGTTGAAGTACAGCGCCGATGCGCTCCACTTGTTCTGCCCGGTTTCGCCCGCCTTGTTGCCGAAAGCATACGACACGCTTCCCGACAGACCCTTGAAGTTCGGCGTCGTGTACATCACGGCGTTGCTCCAGCCGGAGTCGCCCACAATGCCCTGACCGGCCTGGCCGATGTATGTGTGGAACACCATCGGGCTGAAGGTGTACGAATCGACGAACGGGTTGAACAGAATCGTCGAGACGAAGTACGACGTGGTGAGACGGCCCATCGTGACCGTGCCCGCGGTGTCAGACGACAGACCGACGTACGCGTTGCGCGAGAACATCGTGTCGCCCTGAAAACGGCCGTACTGGCCGTTCTGCGGACGGAAGAAGTCTTCGAGCACGAACACGGCCTTCAGGCCACCGCCAATATCTTCTTTACCCTTCATGCCCCAGTAAGACGTCGACATGCCGCCGCCGGCCTGTGTCCAGGCACGATTGCCCCCCGGATTCTTGACCGCACCCACCCAGGCGTCGACCTGACCGTACAGCGTGACGTTCGATTGGGCGAATGCCGGTGCGCTCACGCACGCACCCAAAACGAGTGCCCCGCCAATGCCCTTGGCCATGCTTCGCTTCATTGACTTCTCCTTGGTTTATGTATTTTGTGTGCCTGTTCCCACATTGCGTGGGACCTGCCGGCGCCCGCTGAAGAAGCGCCTCCCTGTGAAACGGCCGTGATTCTCGCATAGCCCCGGCACGCACAGATAGGCCGGAACCGTACGGAAAAAGCACCACACGAAGTGGCCGGGAAATGGTGGGGAGACAAAAATCGGACGGCCACCCGCGCCGCTATTAATCCCGGTATAACAAAATCGATATATTCCTTACATCGGCGGGTTGGCGATGACTCACATACGCCATGATGTGCGGGAATAATAGGAGGTGGGCAAGCGCGACCGGCAGACGCCGTTGGAAAGGGTCAGCCAAATCCGATGTTGCACGTGTGCAACATCGGGGCATCCGGGAAAGGGGGAGAAAAAAATGGGAACCCGGGCAGGGCGAGCCGCCGGGTGTCATGAAGCACGGATGAGGGGGAGCGACGTCGCAGCATGGCGGGAGGGAAGTCCCCTCGGCAGCGACAAACGTCGGAGTGCTGTGATGGCGGCTAGCGGCTAACCGTTAGCGATTTCGACGGTTGCCCTCGCCGCCGCGCGAGCCACGCGGTTCGCCTTGCGGCGTGTACTGACGCTCACGCGGTTCCGCCGGTGCCGCCCAGTTCGGATAGGCCGACTGTCCATGGCCGCGATCGGCATTGAAACGGCTGATGTCTTCCCGAAGCGACGCCTTGTTCACGTCCAGCACATCGCGCCCTCGCCCGCCTCCAGCCCAGGCAGGGTAGGCACACACAAACAGCAACAGGAAACAGTAACGAAATCGGGCACGCATTTGGGTTCAACCACGGCACCCGGCCCTGAGTGGGGCCGGTTGGCACGGGACGCATTCGGCACCTGCAGGTTGCATGTGCGCCATACGCCTCAAGGATGACTGTACCGGGTCGGCCGAACGAGCGTCGACCGAAAAAATGTTAATGCCTGACGGGGTCTGCAACCGTTTGTAACTGCCGCAACACGGCCACGCGAGAAAGCCCGGGACGGTATATCCGGCACCGTCTGGCAGCCACGTGACGGGCGAGCGTCGAGAGGACGATAGACCGCTGCGAGCGCGGCGCCCGCCTTACTTCTCGACTTGTTTCTCGACGGACAGCGAGATTTCGCGCAGACGCTCGCCACGCTGCGTCATCAGATCCTGCGCCGTGACGGTGAAGTTGACGACACGCGTGTACTTCTTGCTCACACTCTGCCATTCGGCGGGCAAGCCGGCCGGGTTCGTCGTCGTGGTGCGCAGGGTGGTTACACCCCGAGTGCAGCGCGAGACCTGCGTAGCGAACGCTTGCGCCTGATTGCGCAGATCCATCGGCGTGATCTTCTGGTAATCCCAGATGCATTCATAGGTCGGCGCGAGGCCCGTGGCCCGGAACACCTTGCAGTCGCCGCTGGGCAGCGAATAGGTGGCCTGATAGCTCTCGCCGCGGTCGTTCTTGGCCGCGAGCGGGCCGGTGACATCTTCAAAACCGTTCTGCGCGCTCTTGGCCAGCATGAGGATGCCCTCGCACTGGTCCGCAGCATAGGCCGACTGCGCTGCGCAAAGGCAAGCCAGCAAGGCCCATCGTTGTCGTGAGTTAGTTGCCATCGTTGGAATGTTATGACTGGATGCCGTGGCGTGCAGCGTGGCTGCCGTATGGGATTGCGCCACTTGCGATATGAATGGTGCCATTAAAACGCAAAGTCGGCGCGGACGAAACCATGGTCACAGGGGAAATCGTGCGCCAATTCGAGTGCGGGCAGCGCTGATAGTTCGCGCACGGCGTGCGCTCATCCAAAAGACCGATTCACGAGTGCCGTTGGCGACCTATACTCAAATCGCAGTGAAACTGCATGGGCAAGGCCGAGAACCGATGGTGGTTCGTGCATGACGGCAATACCCTCAGGTGCCAAGTCTCCTTGGCCCTTACCATGCCGCGCCGGTACACGCGGCTGGCGATGCCCCGATGGGGCCTCAACCGGCGGCTCAGTCCGCCGGTTTTCATTGGTATCGCTCACACAGAAGCGCGCCCCCTCGCGGGCAGGCGAACTTGCGCCGCACCTCATGCCGACGGATTAAGCGAAAGTGCGGATTTCGCGCGTGGCATCGCTCTGCAACTATCAAGGCACAAGATCAATATTCGCCGGGCACTCACTTTCGGGAAGTCAACGGAGTGTTTGTGGATTCGTGGACGTCATCAGCGGCGCATGGCAGACAATGCGCTCGCGTCTTTATGCGTTACGCGGGGTGAACCATGGGACACCTCGCCCTTCCTGGCGGTCTTCGCCCAGATAAACCGGTCGCTGGCGCGGCACGCGATACGGCGCATACGATGCGGCACGTTCGCGGCCACGGCGGCACGCTCGCCCACGTGCTCGGCGCCATCGGCAAGTTCCGGTTCCGCCACGGCCACCGGCCCCAACGGTTGTATCTGTACCCCGAGACACTTGCCGCGCTCGTGCAGGATCTCACGCCACTGGGTTTCTACCGATTCCAGCAACGGCTCGACATCGTTGCCGATCTCGAGCGAGATCTGTACTGTGCCGACGACAGCGGCAACGTGTCGATCTACCGTATTCAGATGGCCTCCGATCCCGCAAGCCTCGAGGCGGCGGCGATCTGGCTGGACCTGTTATCGATAAGCTGAGAGAAGTCATGAACCGACTCGCGATCGTTCTGGATGGTTTGATGCTGCTCTATCTCGCCGCAGCCACAGTCGCCGGCGTGCAATCGAGCGCTGCCGATGGGCACGAGTTGCTCGCCAGCGTGCTCGGCGTGTTGCTCGCGCTTTGCGCGTTGGCCCTGCTTGCCACGCCGTTCTATGTCTCGCTCGTGGTGCTGATTGCGCAATCCGAACGGCATCTTCGTCTGGCTGCGTGGCTGCACCGGGCGATGCTGACACTCATGATCGGGCTGACACTCATCTCGCTTCTCGCCCGCGACACTATCGAAGTCTCGGCGCCCCTCTTCGTGCTGGTCGCCGCAGTGTGTGTCGTCAATCTCGTTGCGCTCTCCCGGTGGCGCACGCACTTCGAAGCGTTTCATCTGTTCGAGCATTGACGAACGCGCCACCCTCACGCCGATTTGCGAGTATGGCGCGGGCGATGCTAGACTGCGCGGCATGAATCGCTGGCGCAAACTTCTCGTGTTGTGGCTGTTGTGCGTAACCATGCCGTTGCAGGCCATGGCCGCACTGCGCACGCATTGCGCGCCGGGAACTTCGGCATCGGCAATGCAGAGCGCCACTACTGCGGCTGAGAATGACGCCACCGCCTCGATGGCCATGCTTCACGCCATGACGATGTCCGCACAGGGCGACGCCATGCCGGCCATGCATCACCATGACAGTGCCGCCCCGGACGACGCGAAGTCGCATCCGATGGCGCAGCAGGACACATCGCTGAACCACGCATCGTCAGACAGCAATACGCACAGCCATTACACTAGTTGCTCGGCCTGTGCCGCCTGCGTTGTCTGCACGGCGCTGCCGCCAAGTGTCGTTATTCGCCTGCCGGACGCACAGCCGTCCACCGCCATTCCCTTCCTGCGCACATCGGCCGCCAGCGCCGTGGTCGCCGTGCTTGAGCGTCCTCCCAAAAACCTCGCCGCCTGACGGTCGCGCGTCGGGCCGAAGGTCACAGCGGCATCGTCTGATGCCGTACCCTCCCCGGCCTACCGCCCACCGTCTCTGTTCCCCGTCGGACTGACTTTCCGCACTATTTCTTTGTGACTGGCCTGCGTTCGCCCGTCATTCGTGCCGTGAGTCCGTCCGCCCGACGAACGTGCGACGCCGGACTACCCCGCCGCTTTGCGGCACGGCCACGGCATCGCCAGCTTGACGAGCGTATCAATGATGCTTCTTTCTCTACGACGGCACGCGTGGATCGTGCCGGTCGCGCTATCGCTGTTGGGCGCATGGTCTGCGCCGGCCGCCAACGCGACAAGTGCCACGGCACCGCCAGCTCATGACGACCACACCGGCGTGACCGGTGCCGATGATCCCGCTGCACCTGAGGCCCCAGCCGGGCCGCCGCCGGTCGGCGTTCTCCATGACTTCTCACGGCCTTCGTTGTCCGTCCCAACGGGCGATTGGCGCAAAGTGAATGCCAGCGTCGCCGCAATGCCGGGCATGGCCGGTATGTCTGGTATGGCCAGCGGTAGCCACGACATGTCCGAACAGTCCGCCGGCAGCATGAACGCGCCGCCATCGAACGGCCATGCCGGATATAGCGAACATAGCGGAAATGCGGGACACAGCATGCAGGGAGACTCGCGATGACGGTCTCACATCCCTTCCCCGGCTTACCGCTGTCGTCCGTCGATAGACGCGACGCGTTAGTCGTATCGCGACCGCGCCACCGCCACCGCCGCCGCGCGCCATGGGCCGCTGCAGTGCTCGCCACGCTGGCGCTGTCGGGCTGCGCGACGTTCAGCAGCGACGGCGGCTTCGGTGCGGTCGCCGACGCGGCGCAGCAACACCTCGGCCAACCTGTGACCTGGGCACGCGACGATGCGGCGGCGCAAGACCTTGCGAAGGCGCGCGACGATCTGCTCTCTCGCCCGCTCGACATCGACGCCGCCGTACGTCTGACCTTGCTCAATCATCGTGGCTTGCAAGCCACGTATGAGGAACTCGGCATCGCCGAAGCCTCGCTCGTGCAAGCGGGCCGCCTGCCGAATCCACGCTTCTCGTTTCAACGGGTGCAAGGCGGCGGCGACATCAGCATCGAGCGCACATGGGGACTCGACTTCGTTCGCGTGCTCACGATGCCGCTCGCCTCGCGGATTGAAGCGCGCCGCTTTGCACAGGTGCAGGCGCAAGTGACGCAGGCGATCATCGAACAGGCAACGCTTACGCGCCGCGCCTGGATCGAGGCCGTGGCGGCGCAGGAGCGCGTGCAGATTCTCGAACAAACGAGTCTCGCCACGCAGGCCGCTAGCGAGCTGGCCGACGGCATGGCCCGCGCGGGCAACTTCAGCGCGATGCGCCGCACGCAGGAGAATCTCGTCTACGCCGACACGGCGGCGCGTCTCGCGCGAGCCCGGGAGCAGGCGGGCACTGCGCGAGAGCAACTCGCCCGGCAAATGGGCCTGTGGGGTCAGCAACTGCCATTCACGCTGCCAGCGCGTCTGCCCGCGCTTCCGCGCACGCGTCCGGTGTGGCCCGACGCGGAAGCACAGGCGTTGCGTGATCGCGCCGACATTCGGGCCGCCCGCGCCGCGCTCGACAGCACGGCGAGCGATCTGGGGCTTACGCGCATTACGCGTTTCGTGAACGTGCTCGATACCGCCTATCGCAACAACAGTGCGACAGGCTCGCCCAGCGAGCGCGGTTACGAGATCTCGCTGGAGGTACCGCTCTTCGACTGGGGCACCGCTCGCGTGGCCGGTGCGCAAGCCCGCTATCGCCAGAGCGTCGATCGCCTCGCGGACACGGCGGTCGCAGCACGCGCCGACGTTCGCACGCGTCGCGCCCAGATGCTCGCCGCCTGGGACATCGCCGAGCACTACCGCGTCACGATCCTGCCAATGCGCCAGCGCGTCTCCGACGAATGGCTGTTGCGCTACAACGGCATGCTCGCCAGCGCCTTCGACCTGTTGACCGATGCTCGCGAGCAACGCGATACGGTGCTCGCTTACATCGACGCAACGGCCGATTTCTGGCTGGCCGAAGCGTCGTTTCGCGAGAGCCTGGGCGGCGGTGAAGCCGGCAGTCACGACACCGCCGGTACGGCTTCCGCGCCTGCGGCCCCGCAAGGCACGGTCTCACCGCCCACCCCTGCCGTATCGCCCTCACAACCTTCTTCCGCTCACCAACATGGAGGTGGCGCATGACTTCGCGCCGACGATTCCTGCGTAATGCGAGCCTCGCCGTGATGGGCGCGACCGCCGTCGAACGCACCGCCCTGGCCGCCCTGCCCGACGCCGCCACGCGTAGCGACGCCAGCACTGCCAAACCGCACTCACCGCCTAACGGCCGCCCATATCGTCCGGTCGTGACGCTCAACGGCTGGACATTACCGTGGCGCATGCGCAATGGCGTCAAGGAATTTCACTTGATCGCCGAGCCCGTCGTGCGCGAGATCGCACCTGGCATGCAGGCGAACCTGTGGGGCTACAACGGGCAGAGCCCCGGGCCGACCATCGAAGTCGTCGAAGGCGATCGCGTACGCCTGTACGTGACGAACCGTCTGCCCGAGGCGACAAGCGTGCACTGGCACGGCCAGCGTCTGCCGAACGGCATGGATGGCGTGGCGGGCCTGAACCAGCGTGCCATCGCACCGGGACAGACCTATGTCTACGAGTTCGAAGCGAAGCGTGCCGGCACCTTCATGTATCACCCGCACGCCGACGAGATGATGCAAATGGCCATGGGCCTGATGGGCTTCTGGGTCACACACCCGAAAGACCCGTCTTTCATGCCGGTCGAGCGCGACTACGTGTTCCTCATCAACGCCTACGCCATCGACCCCGGCAGCCGCACGCCGCGCGTAAACGAGATGACGGACTTCAATCTCTGGACATGGAACAGCCGCGCGTTTCCGGGCATCGATCCGCTGGTGGCGCGTCAGGGCGACCGGGTGCGCATTCGTATCGGCAACCTCACGATGACCAATCACCCGATCCATCTGCACGGTCACGAGTTCAAGGTGACCGGCACCGACGGTGGTTGGGTGCCGCCCACGGCGCAGTGGCCGGAAGTCACGACCGACGTTGCCGTGGGCCAGATGCGCACCATCGAGTTCGACGCCACCGAGCCCGGCGACTGGGCCTTCCATTGCCACAAGTCGCACCACACGATGAACCCGATGGGTCACGACGTGCCGACCATGCTGGGCGTGAACCAGCGCGAGATCGCCACCAAGATCGCCCGCATCATTCCCGACTATATGGCGATGGGCGAAACCGGCGCCTCGATGAACGGCATGGAGATGCCGTTACCGGAAAACACGTTGCCGATGATGACTGGCACCGGCCCGTACGGCCCCATCGAAATGGGCGGCATGTTCACCACCTTGAAAGTGCGGCAGGACCTGCCGCGCGACAGTTATCGCGATCCCGGCTGGTATCGCGCGCCGCGAGGCTCGGTTGCGAGCCCGTGGCAAGGCAGCACTTCAGCGTTACCCTCTACCCATCGTCAGCCTGCTAACGTAGGCAAAACCGGAGTCAAATCATGATTCGTTCACGTGTCTCGTCGCGCTTCACCCGTATCTTCGCAGTTCCCTTCGTGTTCGGCGCCGCCTCGCTGGCGTTCGCCCTTCCCGCGTTGGCCGAAGATCCGCACGCCATGCACATGCAGCACGGTCACGGCGGCGCAGCGGCAACCATCGGAGAACCTGGCGACGACGCCCAGGCCACGCGTACCGTGGACGTCGACATGCGCGACACCATGCGCTTCTCGCCTGCCACGCTCACGGTGCGCCGCGGCGACACGGTGCGCTTCGTCGTCACCAATAACGGCAAGATCCGTCACGAAATGACGCTTGGCACGGGGGCTACGCTCGCAGAGCACGCCAAGATGATGCAGCAGATGCCCGGCATGTCTCACGCCGAGCCCAATGCCGTGACGGTGGAACCCGGCGAGCGCAAGACGCTCGTGTGGCACTTCACCCAACCGGGGACGGTGGAATTCGCCTGCCTCGAACCGGGGCACTTCGAAGCCGGCATGCGCGGCGTAGTCAACGTGCGCTGATCGCAGTGCGGAGGTGACGATGCCGGCACGCCGGGGACGCGCCGGCATCGGCGTCGTCCCCGTGCAAGGCCGATGCATGTCCGGTGCGGTTGCCGCTTTTCAGGCGGTCAGTCGCACCGCACCAGACCGCCGCTGAGCGCTTCGGTCGCGTCGGCTTCGAACGCTGCCACGTCACGCACCTTCAGCCGTAACCGGAGCGTGACGGCGTCGTCGTAGGCGGCGTCGAGCACCTCGGCCGAATGACGCTCCGCCAGCCGGCGCAGCGTCGCTTCGTGTGCAAACGTACAGCGGTAGCGCGGCTCCGTCGTCGGTTCGACGGCAGTGAGCGTCGCGAGCTTCAGCGCTTCGCTCACCGCCTGTCCGTAGGCCCGGGTCAACCCGCCCGCGCCGAGCTTGATGCCACCGTAGTACCGCACGACAACCGCCAGCACATTCGCCAGCCCCTTGTGCATGAGCACGTTGTACATCGGCTTGGCCGCCGTGCCTCCCGGCTCACCGTCGTCGTCGAAACCCGACGCGCCTTCGCACAACAACACCCAGCAGTAATGCGTAGCGTTGGGGTAACGCACACGCAACGCGTCGAGTTCGCGCATTGCGGCCTCTCGCGAGGTCACGGGCGTGACAATGCCGATGAACCGGCTTTTCTTGATGTCCAGCTCGGTCTCGACCGGTGCTGCCAATGCATACATACGGCGCTCTTCCCCGGCGCCTTACAGGCGCACCTCGCCGCGTGCGAGTTCGATAACGTTGCCGCCTACGCGAATCTCCCGATTTGCCGTGACTTCAAGCGTCAATCGGCACGGACGCTCGATGGCGTCGCCCTGCGTCACGCGTGCGCGCACCGGCAGCGGGTAGCCCTGACCGATGAACCAGCCGCCGAGGTTCGCACAAGCTGAACCGGTGCCCGGATCTTCGCTCACCCCGCCCCCCTGTGTCGTGAAGAAATATCGTGCGCTCACCTGCAACTCGCCGTCCTTCTCGCCATCGATCGAAAACACGTAACCGGTCTTGCGCTCGAGGCTCGAAAGCGGCCACCGGTCCATACGTGCGCTGTCGGGCTGCGCCTGCGCGACAGCGTGGGCGTCACGCAGCGGAATCAGCAGTTGATCGGCCCCGGTATCGACCCATTGTGGCGATTGCGCGAGATCGTCGCGGCTCAGTTGCACCAGCGCGGCGACGTCGGCATCCGCTTCGCTCGCCTTCTCGATTTTCGGCTCGCCCGACGAGGGCGCCGTCAGCGTCCAGTGATCGCCGTTGGCCTTGACCGGCACGAGTCCGGCGGCGAATTGCAGTGTCACGTCGTCGCCCAACTCGCGCATGGCGCGCAATACGTGTGCCGTACCCAGCGTCGGATGCCCGGCGAAACGCATCTCATAGCCGGGCGTGAAGATGCGCACATGGGCGTCGGCCGTCTCCGAGGGAAAAATAAATGTCGTCTCCGACAGATTGAACTGCCGTGCCAGCAATCGCATTTCCTCATCGCTCAGGCCGCGCCCGTCTTCGAACACGCACAGCGGATTGCCACCGAAGGTGGTTTCGGCGAACACATTGACGATACGAAATGCATAGGTGCGGCTCATGACAAATCTCCAGTTGGGGGCGTCGAACAACGGCACGGCCCTCGGGCCTTGTCAGCCAGAGGTGCCGATATCGGCCTGCCGCGCCAGTTTGCGCCGCAGTGGCCGGCCGGCTGGCCTTGCGAAAGAAGGTTCGTAGTCTCGCACATCGCGCGGCGGCACGCGCACCCATGCTGGCGCTTTCGGCCATTTGTACCCCGCCCGATAGGAATCATCTGCCTCCCCACCGGACGGTGAGCTATCGCCAACCGATCTTTATTGTCACATATTAGTTGACAATTATTCGCAAACCATACGGATTGTAGTTCTCCGTCAGGACTCTAAAATGACATTCATCGAGGCCAATCAAGCCTCCTAACGAAACGATGAAGACACAGGAGCCCATCATGCTGGACATCAGAAAAGCTGCAGACCGAGGCGTTGCCGATCACGGCTGGCTTAGTTCGCGCCACACGTTCTCGTTCGCCAATTATTACGATCCGAAGCAAGTCGGCTTTTCCGATCTGCTGGTGATCAACGACGACCGCGTGGCCCCGGCACAGGGCTTCGGCAAGCACCCGCACCGCGATATGGAGATCTTTTCGTACGTGCTCGAAGGCGCGCTCGAACACAAAGACACCATGGGCACGGGGTCGGTGATCGAGCCGGGCGACGTGCAGTTGATGAGCGCCGGGCGCGGTGTTGCGCACAGCGAATTCAATCACTCGCCCACGTCGCCGGTGCACTTCATGCAAATCTGGATCGTGCCGAATCAGACGGGGATTGCACCGGAGTATCAGCAACGGCGCTTCACGCCTGAGGAAAAGCGCGGTCGACTGCGCATGATCATCTCGCCGGACGGCAGCGATAGCTCGCTGCGTATCCATCAGGATGCGCGGGTGTATGCCGGTCTGTTCGACGGTGACGAGTCGGCCACGCTGACGCTCGCGCCGAACCGCTACGCCTATGTGCATGTGGCACGCGGCAGCGTGAGCCTGAACGGGGTGGCGCTGGGTGAAGGGGACGGGGTGCGCGTGCGCGACGAAACCGCGCTCACACTCTCGAACGGCACCGACGCCGAAGTGCTCGTGTTCGACTTGCGGCCGGTGGAAACGCCCAACTTCTAAGGCGAGGCAGGTAGACGCTGCGTACGGTCTGCTTCCCCACGTATGTGGCGTCTTGGACGCGACTCTCCACGCGCCCGCGCGGCCGGCACCTCACGGTGCCGGCCGCGTTTTCTTATGGCGACGCCCGGGATTCCTCAGGCCATTCAGGCATCGCGCATTGTGAGCGAGCAGGCGTCGCCACGTGCGTCGCGGCTGACCGTGACCCGCGAGAGCCCGGCCAAGTGCGGCGCCAGCGCGCGCCAGATAAACGCACAGAGATTTTCCAGCGTGGCCGGGCCGAGACCGGCCACATCGTCGAGCAACCGGTGATCGAGCCGCTCGCTCAACCGGCTCAATTCGGCATCGAGGCAAGCGAGATCGAGCACCATGCCGCTCTCGCTCTGCGGACTGCCCGTCACTTCGACCGTCGCCCGGTAGCTATGGCCGTGGACGCGACGGCTCGCGTCGATACTCGGCGAATCGATGTCGCGCCGAATCAGCGTGTGCGCCGCTTCGAACACGAAGCTGCGCGCGAGCGTGAACTGTGCCCGCTTTTGTGTGACGGCGAGACTGCGGGGGCTGCGCTCCATCGTCCGCTTCAGCGGGCGCTCACGCTCGCCACGCGACTTGCCCGATCCCTCACGACTCATGCGTTCTCGCTCGCCATCTCGCTTTCCATCTCGATCGGCAGCGCATGTTCGGCATCGCGCCACGCACGATCGCCCTGCGACAACTCGACAGCACTCAGACAACACGCGTGGAACGCCCGTTCGATGGCACCGCGATCCATGTCGCGGCCGATGAAGACCACCTCGTTGATGCGATCGCCCCACGGCGCTTCCCAATTCGCCTCGATAGCCGCACGCTGCGGGTCGCCTTCCGGCGGCCATTGCTCCGCGTCTGCGGCGGCCCACCAATGACCCACGGGCTCCAGCGTCGCGGTGTTGCCCGCACGGGAGTAGGCCAGCGCCCACGCCGGTCGGTTCGCGGCCCAGACATACCCCTTGGCGCGAATCAGCCCATCGAACGGCATCGACATGAACGATGCGAAACGCGCCGGATGCAGCGGCTCACGCTGGCGCAGCACGAAGCTCGTCACGCCGTAAGTGTCGGCTTCCGAGTCGTGCTCGCCGGCGAGCGCTTGCGCCCATCCGGCCATCTGTTGCGCGCGCTGCGCATCGAACAGCCCCGTGCCCAGCACTTCGGGCAACGGCACCTGTCCGCGCCCGCCCAACACGATGCGGGCCGACGGATTGAGGCCCGCAATCAACGCCTTGACGGCGCCGAGCCGCGCCGCATCGACGCAATCCACCTTGCTCACCACCACCACGTCCGCGAACTCGATCTGCTCGGTCAGCAGTTCGGCAAGACGCCGCTCGTCGTCCTCCCCTGCCACTTCGCCGCGCTGTGCAAGCGTGTCGAGGCTGTGGAAGTCTTCGAGCACATGCAGGGCGTCGACGACCGTCACCATCGTATCCAGACGCGCAATGTCGGCGAGCGACTGGCCGGCCTCGTCGCGAAACTCGAACGTCGCGGCCACCGGCATCGGCTCGGCGATGCCCGTCGACTCGATGAGCAGGTAATCGAAGCGGCCGTCCTGCGCAAGCTCACGCACGGCGATAAGTAAATCCTCGCGCAGCGTGCAGCAGATGCAACCGTTGCTCATCTCGACGAGTCGCTCTTCCGTGCGCGACAGTGCCGCACCCGCGTTGGCCGCGCCGCGCTCCACGAAAGAGGCGTCGATGTTCACCTCGCTCATGTCGTTGACGAGCACGGCCACTCGCAAGCCGTCGCGATTGCGCAGCACATGATTGAGCAGCGTGGTTTTGCCCGCGCCGAGAAAGCCGGAAAGCACGGTGACGGGCAGGCGGCGATCGGCGCCGCCGGATTTCACGAGAGGGAGAGTCATGGCAACAAAGTCCTGTGATCTTGTGGGGCGGGCGAGGCGCGCTCAGCACACGCAATCCCCCGAAGGATGCGCGCCGACGACACCCGGCCGGAATGTCTCGCCGCACCCGCCGCCTGGGATGGCTGGCACGGCAATGCGTGACGCCGCTGGCGCGCGCCGTCGGGGGACCGGCACGGCATCACGCACGACGGGTACGTCGGCGCGCATTCGTGGCGGTGCCCGCCGTTCACCGGACACCGCGTAGCAAACAACCCCGGCGGGGGTGAGGCGACACCAACACGTCGCACCAGCGTCATCGCCCATCGCCCATCGCGCCGCGCTGTCCGCAGGCAAATTAATGCAACAGAGTTGCAATATGTCGCGATGATACGGTGGCAATTCTATTTTTGCAACTCAGTTGCACATACACGACAGGCAGTGCAACGGCTGACGCGACACATCGCCGCGCGAAGCCTGTCGCCGGAACCCACGGGCGGCTGCACGGGTCAGCAAGGTCTGCGATACTGCGTGAGCGGCGCGGGTCGCGTATCCATGCGGGCCGGATCGGCCGCCGACTGCCCCGGCGTCGGGTGCACGACGGGCTGTGCCCAAGTCGCCGGTGCGCCCGCGAGTGCCGCTTTCCAGACCTTCCCGACCTTTCCGTCTTTTTTTGCCGAACTCGATATGCGTTCTTCCAAGATCCCTTCCCACGCGCCTCGTACCACTGCCTTGTTGCGTCGTGCGACGCAGGGCCTCGCGCTTGCGACAGTTCTGGGGCTAGCCGGGCTCTCTCAGGGGGCATGGGCACATGCGCACGCCGTATCGAGCGAGCCCGCCGCACAGGCCACTGTCGAAGCGCCGAAATCGGTGCGTGTCACGTTCGACTCGGTGCTCGAAGGCGCCCTCTCGAAGCTGAGCGTCGTCGACGCCCAGGGCAAGCCGGTCACGCAGACGAAGTCAGAACTCGACGCCGCGCGCAAGACACTCACGCTATCGCTTCCCGCACTGCCTGCGGGCGACTATCAGGTGAACTGGACCGCCGTGGCGAGCGACGGCCATCGGACGCAAGGCCGCTTCAAGTTCACTGTGAAGTGATGTCGAGCGATCTGGCCGCCGGGGCGTGGCAACCCGCCACGGCGGGACTGCTGAACCTCGCGCTGGCGCTCGCACTCGGCGTATTGCTGTTGCGCAGTCCACATGCCGTGCGGCGCAGTCTTACGATGCGCGTGCTGCCCGCGTTTGCCGCCGGGCTTGCCGTGCTCGCGTGGACTGCATACGTCGTCGCAAGTACCGAGGCGATGACCGGTGGCGACTGGGAAAACACGTCCGCCATGCTCAGCGACGCGTGGCTGGTGCTCACACAGTCGCACTTCGGCCGGATGCAGTGGGTCGCGGGGCTCGGCGTCGCGCTGCTGTGTGCGGGGGCATGGGCCTGGTACGACGCGCGCCGCCGTCTGCGAGCCGTGCTGCCTATCGCCGACGATCCCCGCGACCGGCATCATCGGCGCGAGCATCGTCAGGAGCGTTACGCTCGCACGGTCTACGCCGTCGGGGCCGTCGTGCTGACGCTCGCTCGCGCCGGCACGGGGCACGCGGCCGATGCGTCGACGCCGTGGCTCGCCATCGGCGTTCATGCGCTGCATGTCGGAGCAGCCGCGTCGTGGGCAGGCGCGTTGCTCGTGGCCGGATGTGCGATCCCGAGTTGGCGTCATTGGCCGGTCGGTGCGCGCGCCGCCTACGGTGAACGGCTGTCGTCGGTCGCCGCGCTGGCGATGTTCGTGGCGCTCGTGACGGGAGCGTTCAACGCCTGGCGCATGCTTGGTGAGACGCCCTCGCTGGGGGTCGCCGATCAGAACGCGCCGTATCTGGCGTGGCTGATGACGAAGCTCGTGCTTGTGGCCTGTGCCGCGTTGCTCGGGGCCTGGAATCGTTGGCATTTCCTGCCCCGTCTTGCGCTCGATACGGGTGAGACCCCGCTCGATACGACGGCTTTCGCACGCGTCGTCGCCATCGAAGCCCTCGTGCTGGTGATGGTGATGAGTCTGGCTGCGAAACTTGGCACCACGATGCCCCCGGGCGTCTGATCGAATTCGATAGCAAGAAACGGAGCGCAGCGTCGCGCCCCGCTCCCTACACTGAAGGCAACACTTCAGTCATCGGGAGAACACCGTGATGCGTACCGACCAAATGACCGCCAAACGTCCGCTTCGCCCCGGCACCGCCACCTCTGGCTCGCGCGATGCGCAGGCCCGGGCAGCGTCTGCCCCGGTCACGCCGCGCTATGCGACCGACAACGCCAAGTGGGCGGCGGTCGTTGCCCGCAGCAAGCAGGCAGACGGCGAATTCTTCTACTCCGTGCGCACGACCGGCGTGTATTGCCGCCCATCGTGCGGGGCGCGGCTCGCACGGCGCGAGAACGTGGCGTTCCATACGGATCGGGCAGCGGCCGAACGGGCGGGCTTTCGTCCGTGCAAGCGCTGCAAGCCGGATCAGGACGCACTCGACGCTCGGCACGCTGCACTGATTAGCGCCGCGTGCCGGCGTATCGACACGGCCGAGGCGCCTCCACGTCTGGAAACCCTCGCCGCCGAGGCAAGCCTGAGTCCGCATTATTTCCACCGGCTCTTTCGCGCCGTCACGGGTGTGACGCCTCGCGCCTATGCCAACGCCCGCCGTGCCGAACGTGTGCGCAACGCGTTGCCTTCGGCCGAGAGCGTCACGTCGGCGTTCTACGATGCCGGATTCAATTCCAACGGTCGCTTCTACGCGAAAGCCGATGCGTTGCTCGGCATGAAGCCGGCCGCGTTCCGCGCAGGGGGCAAGGCCGAATCGATTCGCTTCGCCGTGGCGCAGTGCTCGCTCGGCGCACTACTGGTTGCCGCCACCTCGCGCGGCCTGTGCGACATCTCGTTGGGCGACGAACCCGAGCAGCTCGTGCGGAATTTGCAGGACCGTTTCCCGAAGGCAGAGCTGGTTGGCGCGGACGCCGAGTTCGAACACTGGGTCGCACAAGTCGTCGGGTTTGTGGAGTCACCGCGCATGGGTCTGTCGTTGCCGCTCGATATACGTGGCACCGCATTTCAGCAACGCGTCTGGCAAGCGCTTCGGGAAGTCCCCGCAGGTGAAACCGCCAGCTACGCGCAAATCGCCGAGCGCATCGGTTCACCTCGTGCAGTGCGTGCGGTGGCGCAAGCGTGCGCGTCGAACAAGCTGGCCGTGGCGATTCCGTGTCACCGGATCGTGCGCAACGACGGCGCGCTGTCGGGCTATCGCTGGGGGGTCGAGCGCAAGCGCGCGCTGCTCGCTCACGAGCGTGGGGAAAGCGGCGAAGCGTCGAACCCGGATAAGGGGGAACTGTGAACGCTCGCCCCTCGCCGCTCACGTCCCCCGAGTCGGTCAAATCGCTCGATTGGGCCGCACTGGAAGACGAACTCGATCGCTTCGGTGCGACGCGCATTCCCCGTCTGCTGAATGGCAACGAATGCGGCGATCTCTGCGCGATGTACGGCGAGACGAACGGGAGAATGAACACTATGCCGACATCGCCCCGCTTTCGCAGCCGTGTCGTGATGGCGCGTCATGGTTTCGGACAAGGGGAATATCAATACTTCGCCTACCCATTGCCGCCGCTCGTCGCCGAACTGCGCGAAGCGTTCTACGCGCCGCTGCGTGAGATCGCGCACCGCTGGCACGCGGCGATGGGCATCGATGTCCGCTACCCGCCCACACACAGCGTCTACCTCGCGCAATGCCATGCGGCCGGGCAGCGCCGCCCCACGCCGTTGCTGCTGCGTTACGAGGCGGGCGACTACAATTGCTTGCATCAAGACCTCTATGGGGAACACATCTTCCCGTTGCAGGTGGCCATTTTGCTGTCGCAGCCCGGCGAGGATTTCACGGGCGGCGAATTCGTCCTCACTGAGCAGCGTCCGCGCATGCAGTCGCGTGCCGAAGTGGTGCCGCTCACGCGCGGCGACGCCGTCGTGTTCGCCGTGCACCACCGTCCGGTGAACGGCACGCGCGGGGTGTATCGCGTGAACATGCGACACGGCGTGAGCCGCGTGCGCAGCGGCCATCGGCATACGCTCGGCGTGATCCTGCACGACGCCACATGACACTCGATCTCTTCGGCAACGCAAACGACAACGCCCGCCACGACAGCCCGCCAGCCGACGAACTCGGTCCGGGGGCCTTCGTGCTACGGGGGTTTGCGCAGTCGCAACTGACCACGTTGCAGGCCGACATCGATGCGGTCATTGCCCAGGCGCCGTTGCGTCACTGGCTGACGCCGGGCGGCAAGCGCATGTCGGTCGCCATGACGAATTGCGGGGAAGCAGGCTGGATCAGCGACCGGCAGGGATATCGCTACGGCACGCACGATCCGCTCTCGAAGCAACCGTGGCCACCGATGCCTGCCTCGTTCGTTGCACTCGCCCGTCACGCCGCCGAGGCGGCCGGTTACCCCGACTTCAGACCCGACGCCTGCCTCATCAATCGCTACGCGCTGGATGCGCGACTCACGCTGCATCAGGATCGTGACGAACGCGAATTGGGGGCACCCATTGTGTCGGTCTCGCTGGGACTGCCCGCGACCTTCCTGTGGGGAGGCCTCCAGCGCAGCGATCGCACACGCCGCGTGCGTCTTGCGCCGGGCGACGTGGTCGTGTGGGGCGGGCCGTCGCGGCTCGTCTATCACGGCGTTGCGAGCGTCGAAGGCAGCTTCGACGCTCAGGCCGTGCGTTACAACCTCACGTTCCGGCTGGCGCGCTGATCGTTCTCGCGAGCGGCGCGCACCGCCGTCGTGCTGCGCTCAATACCCGACCGTGAAACGCGCGCGCGGGTGCTGATTCTTCTCGAGTTCGTCGACCAGCGCGATAGCGTAGTCTTCCATCGAAATCCAGCTCTTGCCGTTGGCGTCGACCAGCAGGCCGTCGCCACCCACGCGGAACTTGCCCGTGCGCTCCCCCGGCTCGAACAACGCCGATGGCGACAGGAACGTCCAGTTCAGCGGCGAGTCTTTCGGCTCGGCGCGCAGCACTTGCAGAAAGACGCGGCCGGCGCTGGCTTCCGGCTTATAGGCCTCGGGAAATTCCGGCGTGTCGATGAGCGCCTTGCCCGGCGCGATTTCCAGACTGCCCGCACCGCCCACCACGAGCAGACGCGGCACGCTCGCGTGCTTCACCGCGTCGATAAGCTTGGCCGCATCCATCGACGCGAAACGACCGGCGCTGATCACGGCGTCGTGACCGGCGAGCAGCGGCGCGAGCGCCGCCGGGTTCGCCGCGTCCCCCTTGACGACGGCGAGACCCGCCTCGGCTTCGACCCGCTCAGGGTTCCGGGCAATTCCAGTGACGGTGTGACCACGTTGCAGCAACTCGGCGGCAACGCGCGTACCCACGCGGCCGGTAATACCAATCAAGGCGACTTTCATCAGGAATCTCCTGGAGGTGAGGGGGAATTCGGAATAAGGGGTGGAACGCTCAGCGCGCGCAGCCGTCGGGACCGCATTGCGGCAACACGCCCGCGTCGCCCTCGTTAGACGCCTTCATCTGCGCCGCCAGCAAACGCTCGCGCAGCGCATCGCGCCAGGCATCGGGTTGTGCCAGATAGCGGCCCGGTTCGAGCCGTTCGATCTGGCCGCCGATCTCGAGCGCGAAGGTCGGGAAGCCGCTGCCGCCCACCCGGGTGAGCCACGCACGGCTGTCGCGGAAATGCCGCATGAGCGCGGCCGCATCCTGTGCGTCGAAGGCGTTGGCGAAGGCGTCCCGGTCAAGGCCGAGATCTGCCGCGATACCGACGAGCACGTCGCGATCGGCGATACGCTTGCCGTCGACGTAATGGGCGCGCTGCAACGCGGCGAACATGTCGAGGCCACGCCCGGTCAGCGCCTGGGCAGCCAGCACGGCCGCCGTGGGCGGTGCGGAGTCGAACACGGCGGTGCCGTCGCGCAGCAGCCCTTCGAAATAAGCGTCGCCGAACGGCTGACCGGTGAGCGCTGCAATGCGATGGTCGTGCGGCACGACGTAGTTGCGAAGCTGCGGTGTGACGGGTTGCGCGTTCGGGCCGGCCATCATGCCGCCGCCGTGAAACACGACGTCGAGGCCCGCCACGTCGCGTGCCGCACGCACCAACGGCGCGGCGGCGTAGCACCAGCCGCACAGCGGATCGGCGATGTAATGCAACGTTGCCTGAGTCATTTCGGTATGTCCTGTGGGGTGCAGTGCCGTCGTTCGACGGCGTCTTATGAATGTCATCGTAGTCGCGTCAGTCGCTCAAAAAAAGCCCATAATGACGATCACTTTGTTGCATCGATCGAGCAAATCATGGACCGTCTGACAGCAATGCGTGTCTTTACCGAAGTGGCCGAACGCGGCTCACTCACGGCAGCGGCGCAGCGGCTGGACATGTCGCGGGCGATGGTCTCGCGATATCTGGCGGAACTCGAAGCGTGGCTCGGCACGCGGTTGCTGCACCGGACCACGCGCGCAGTGAGCCTTACCGACGCCGGTAACGATGCGCTGCCGCGCTGCCGCGAAATGCTCGGGATCGCCGACGATCTGGCGGGCGCCTCGCACGCCGACAGCACGCCGCGCGGTCTGCTTCGCGTAGCTTGCAGCACCTCGCTTGGTCAGGCGTTTCTCGCCTCAGCCGTCACGCGTTTCATCGTTCGGCACCCAGGGGTGGCCATCGATCTCGTGGTGGCAGACCGCACCGTCGATCTGGTGGACGAGCGCATCGATCTGGCGATTCGCGTGACCAACGAACCCTCGCCCGGTCTCATCGCGCGACGCCTCGCCACATGCCACTCGGTGATCTGCGCCGCACCGTCGTATCTCCAGCGTCATGGCACGCCGGAGCGCGCGGAAGACCTCGCGCTGCACAACTGTCTGACGTACACCTACTTCGGCAAGAGCCTCTGGCAGTTCACGTACAACGGCACGCCGCTCGGCGTGCCCGTCGGCGGCAATCTGTCGGCCAATGAAGTGAACGTGGTCTTCGCCGCCACACTGGCAGGCGCAGGCATCTCCATGCAGCCCGTCTATGCGGTGCTGCCGCATCTGCGCGACGGCACCCTGAAAGCCCTGCTGCCCGACTACGTGCCGCGCGAGATGACCGTCTACGGCGTATACATGTCGCGCAAGCAAATGCCGAGCGCTCTGCGCGCGTTGCTCGACGATCTGATCGAACAGTTCCGCACGGGGCTGTTCGAGGACACCGGCTACCCCGGGCGTCAAGCCGCGCCATCCGCCTGAAGCGCCTCGCAGCGTTTCGTCTGTCGTGACGCCATCGCGGCGTCACCGAATTGTCACACTCCCCGCGTAAAAACGTCGTCTGCCTCGCCCGCTCCGGCAAGCTGACGACGCCGTTCCCGTACGTCGACGTCAGCCCCTGCCAACCGGTTGCGGATGCTCGCGCGCGCCTGACCGAGCGCCGCTGCCCGATACGCCAATCAAGGACATCATGACGAACGACGCCACGCCCCACCCCCACAAGCCCGCTCTGGATGCCGATCTCGCACACGACGACAATCCGTCGGACCCGTCGCGTCGCCGTCTGCTTCAGGGCCTGGCCGCCATCGGTGCCGCCGGTGCGGCAGGCGCCACCACGGCATTGACCGGCTGTGCCGCCGAAGGCGGCGCCGGCGCCCCGACGGCGGTGGCCGCAGGCGGCACGTTCGACGCGCAGCTCAAGGCCAACATCAAGACGGTCGTCGTCATCTATCTCGAGAACCGCAGCTTCAACAATCTGTTCGCCGATTTCCCCGGTGTGGAGAAGCCGCTCTCGAAGGTCGCCGCGTCGGCCTACACGCAGCTCGATCGCGACGGCAAAACGCCGATGCCGCTGCTGCCGCCGTTCTTCGACGGCGTGGTGCCGCGCGCACAGACCCTCGGCGGGAAGAAGTACCACATCACCGAAAAGGACATCGCGCGTCAGCCGAACGCGCCGTTCATGCTCAAGGACATCGAGGGCCAGTTGCTGCCGACATCGGTCATCACGCGTGACCTGTGGCACCTGTTCTGGCAGAACCAGATGCAGATCAACGACGGCGCGAACAACCAGTTCGCCGCATGGGCCGATTCGGGCGGTCTGGTGATGGGCTACTACGGCGAGACCGCCAAGACGCTCGACATGTACAAGATCGCGCAGCAGTACACGATGTGCGACAACTTCTTCATGGGGGCATTCGGCGGCTCGTTCCTGAATCACCAGTTCCTGATTTCGGGTCGCCCGCCCGTGTATCCGAACGCGGCGCAGAGCCCCGCCAAGGACAAGATCGCCGTGCTGGCCGATGGACCGCAAGGTGTGCGTCTCGCCGTGGCCCCCGACTCACCCGCATCGGCCGCCGACGGCAAGCCGAAGTTCGTGCGCGACGGCGCCATCACGCCCGACAACTTCGCGGTGAACACGATGATGCCGGCTTACCAGCCGTCGCCGATCAAGCCGGCGGCGTCGGGCGACAAGCGTCTGGCCGATCCGTCGAACCCCGCTACGCTGCCGCCTCAGACGTTCGCCACTATCGGCGACCTGCTCTCGACGAAGGGCGTGTCGTGGGCATGGTATGCGGGCGCGTGGCAATCGGCGCTCGATCACAAGGGCGGCGCAGACAGACCGAACTTCCAGTACCACCATCAGCCGTTCAACTACTTCGCACAGTTCGCGCCGGGCACGGCCGCCCGTGAAGCGCATCTGCGCGATGGTGGCGAAGGCGACAGCCCGATCGCGAACAAATTCATCGCCGACGCCATCGCCGGCAAGCTGCCGGCCGTCACGTTCTACAAGCCGCAAGGCAACCTGAACCAGCACGCCGGTTATTCGGATGTGGAGTCGGGCGACCAGCACGTGGCGAACGTGCTCGCGCACCTGATGAAAGCGCCGCAGTGGCAGAACATGCTGGTTGTGATCACGTACGACGAGAACGGCGGCTGGTGGGATCACGTCGCGCCGCCGAAGGGGGATCGCTGGGGTCCGGGCTCGCGCGTGCCAGCGCTCGTGGTCTCGCCGTTCGCCAAGCGCGGCAATGTCGATCACACGTTCTACGACACCACGTCGATCCTGCGCTTCGTCACGCGTTTGCACGATCTGCCGACGCTCGAAGGCATCGCTCATCGCAACGCGGCTTTCGTCGCACGCGGCGCGATGCCGCCGGGCGATCTCACGAAGACGCTGACGTTCGCGTGAGCAAGCGATCGGCTTAGGCGAGAACACATAAGGAAAAGGGCACCTGCGGGTGCCCTTGCTTTTTTGGGGTGGCGCAACGCGCGGGGTGAGCGTCACTCAAGCGCGTCGAGTTCGTCCGAGCGCAACAACAGTTTGTCGAGCAGACGCTCGTACACGCGCATTTCGTCGTCTGTCAGCGCTTCGAACAACCGGTCGTAATGCGCGCGCGCCGCTTCTATCACCACACGCCACACACGCTCGCCTTCCGGCGTGAGCGCCACCTTGACCGCGCGACCGTCGTGCTCGTCCGGCCCGCGACGCACCAGCCCGCGCGAGACCAGACCATCCGCTCCCCGGCTCGCCTGACTCTTGTCGAGATTCGCCCGGCGCGCCAGCTCGGAATTCGACAACGCCCCCGCCGTGCCCACGGCGGCGAGCACGCGAGACTCGGCCAGACTCAACTGCGCCGCATCGGCATACGACTGCGCGATACGCTTGTCGTGCTGCTTCATTAGACGGTGCATCTTGTACGTCAGGAACTGATCGAGCAATTTGTGGGCTGGCCGCATTTCAGTGTTTTCCCCTAGACGAAATGGGTCGATATTTTGTTGCGAGCGCAACCTTAGCACACTAGAATTGTTGCGTTAGCAACTAAATGCTCGGTGGCGTTTTCGTCATTCGCACGATGTGCAACCGTTGTCTCTCCGCTGACACGAGACCCGCTGCACACGTGCCGAGCGGCTTATTGAGTGCCGCATCATGCATCGACCAGAGACCACCCCACGCGCGTCGCTTTATCACGCGTATCGCGTTCATCCCCACTTTGCGCCGCAGGGCGACACCCCGGAGGTGCCCGTCACCGTCGTCGGCGGCGGCCCCATCGGCATGGTCACGGCGCTCGCGCTGGCGCGCCACGGCGTGCGCTGCGTCGTGCTGCAAGCCGAGCAACAAGTCTCGGAAGGCAGCCGTGCCATCGTCTTCACACGTCGCTCGCAGGAGATTCTGCAAGCCGTGGGGGTGGCCGACGCCGTCGTCGCCAAAGGCCTGCCCTGGACCAGCGGAAATTCGTACTATCGCGGCCAGCGCGTATTCCGCATGGAATCGCCGGTGGACGAGGACGATCGCTTCGCGCCGCTCATCAACCTGCAACAGAACGTGCTCGAGAGTTATCTGGTGGACGCCGTCGAGCGTGAGCCGCTCATCGACATGCGCTGGGGCAACAAACTCGTCGCACTCGCACAGGATGCGCATGGCGTTGCCCTGCAAATCGACACACCCGACGGCGAGTACACGCAACGCACCGGCTGGCTCGTCGCCGCCGATGGGGCGCGCTCGACCGTGCGTACCGCGCTGGGCCTGCGCTTCGAAGGCGCGAGCTACGAAGGCCGCTTCGTCATCGCCGACATTCGTATCGATCTCGATCTGCCGACCGAGCGCCTCGCCTACTTCGCCCCCGACTGGAATCCGGGCAACACCGTGCTCATGCACCGTGAGCCGGACGGCATCTGGCGCGTGGATTATCAATTGCCCGCATCCGAAACCTCGGAGCACGCGCTGCAATCCGAGACGATTCGCGAGCGCATCGACGCGCAACTCGACATGATGGGCCTCGGCGGCAAACCGTGGGAACTCGACTGGTGCTCGGTGTATTCGGCACGCGCGCTCACGCTACCCGACTACGTGCAGGGCCGCGTGCTCTTCGCGGGAGACGCCGCGCATCTGCTGCCGATCTTCGGTGTACGCGGCGCCAACACCGGCTTTCAGGACGCCATCGATCTGTCGTGGAAACTCGCGGCCGTCGCGAAAGGCGCGGCGCCCGCGCCGCTGCTTGCCTCATACACGCACGACCGCGTGGGCGCCGCACGCGAGATCATCGCGGAAGCCGGCAAGAGCACGCGCTTCATGACGCCGCCATCGCACGGCTTTCGCGTATTGCGCGACGCCGTGCTGGATCTCTCGCTCGATCATGAATTCGTGCGGCCGCTGTTTCACTGGCGCACATCGCGGGCGCACGATTACCGCGACTCGCCGCTGAACTGCCGCGACGACGACAACGCGCAGATGACGGCAGGCCCCGCCGTCGGTGCCCCTGCACCGAACGTGAAGCGCGGCGAAAACGACTATCTCTACGACCATCTTGGCGCTGCATTTCATTTGATGACGTTTGGCGATGCACCGCTCGACGAGGGCTTGCGTCATGAAATATCAACGTGGCGTGAAAGCGGTGTGCCGGTAAAGGTGATCGCGTTTGCGGTGTCGCAGCGCTCCGTCGCAGGCGCGGACATCACGCTGCCCGATCCGGATGGCCGCGCCGCCGCGAAATATGGTGCGACCGGCGGCACGGCGTATCTCGTGCGTCCCGATCATCACGTCTGCGCACGTTGGCAGCGGCTTGACGCAAGGCGTCTTGCCAGCGCGCTCGCGCAGGCGACAGCTCGCGCCTGAGTCGTCGCGCCCTTCAAGGAAACACCGTCATGACTACCGAACAAACCGCCATCGCCGGACTCGAGGAAATTTACGACACCCTCGCACTGGCCATCGACGCCGCGCCGGAAGACAAACGCGAGTTACTGCTCGCCAAGGTTGCCCTGCTGCTGGCCCACGAGATCCGCGATCCGCAACGGGTGATCGATCTCATCGGACGTGCGGGGAGTCGCGCGCAGGATGCATTGACTCAAGCGAACTGACGCACCGTTCGGCCCCCTTCCCTTTGGCGTCCGCCCTCGACGGCGGCGCCGTTTTCATTACACCGCCACGTACAAACCAAGGCGGGGAGCGTTGGAGAAGACCCCTATCATGAGTCGCATCACGTCTGCCGCCGGCCTCGCCAGCGGCGTTGCCGCATCCGCATCCGCGTCCTCCGTCGCAGCCGCCTTCGATGACGCGCACGCGAAACAGGAGGCTCCGAACGACGCGCCGGAACGCGCCGTCGTCCGCAAGGTTTCCCGCCGCTTACTCGGCTTCCTGTTCGTGCTGTTCCTGTTCTCGTTTCTCGACCGCATCAACGTCGGCTTCGCCGCGCTCACGATGAGTCAGGATCTGGGGCTCACGAGCACGATGTTCGGCATGGCCTCGACCGTGTTCTATCTGACCTATGTGCTGTGCGGCGTGCCGAGCAATCTGATGCTCGTGAAGTTCGGCGCACGTCGCTGGATCGGCGCGATTCTGATGGCGTGGGGACTCGCCTCGAGCGCCACCATGTTCGCGCACGACGCCACGAGCCTCTACCTCATTCGCGCCATCGTCGGCATCACCGAAGCGGGCTTCCTGCCGGGCATGCTGCTCTACATGGGCGACTGGTTTCCGTCGGCCGCCCGTGCCCGGGCTAACGCCTGGTTCATGATCGCGATGCCGGTCACGTCTGCGCTGGGTGCCGCCGCATCGGGTTATCTTCTGCGGCTCGACGGTGTCGCCGGGCTCGCGGGCTGGCAATGGCTGTTCGTGCTGGAGGGACTGCCCACGGTGCTGCTCGGTCTCGTCACGTGGGGGTATCTCGACGACAAGCCGGCCGACGCGCACTGGTTGAGCACCGCCGAGAAGCAAACGCTCGACACGATGATTGCCCGCGACCGCGCTACGGCCAGCGCGCAGCAGGCAGGTACGCCGTCGAGCGAGGGCGGCAGCGTGTGGCGTGCGATCCTCACGCCGAGCGTGGCGACGTTCGCCCTCGGGTACTTCTGCCTCGTCAACACGCTCTCGCTCGCGTCGCTGTGGATTCCGCAGATCGTGAAGAGCTTCGGCACAACGAGCAGCAACGTCACCATCGGCCTGCTCGCGGCCATTCCGTCGGTGTGCACGATTGCCGGCATGATCTGGTGGGGACGCCGCTCCGACCGGTTGCAGGAACGTCGCTGGCATCTGGTGCTGCCGATGCTCTTCTCTGCCACAGGCTGGGTCGTGACGTGTTTCGCACCGAACCCATCGCTGCGACTGGCGGGGGTGGCCATGGCCTCGACCGGCGCCTATACCGCGATGGCGATCTTTTGGACGGCGCCCGATCGCAGTCTGGCGCCGCATACGCGCGCACTCGGACTGGCCGTCATCAACGCTGTCGGCAATCTCGGGTCGGCGCTGAGCCCGATCGTCGTCGGCATGCTCAAGGACTGGACACACTCCTTCACCTCGGGCCTGATGTTCGCTGCGGCGAGCTTGCTCGTCGGCATTGCGGTGCTGTGGTTCGCGCCATTGGGGCAACGGGCCCGGCAAGGTCGGCATCGCGGCGGCGCATACTGACCGGCATCAAGGCATGGCGGACACGGTTCCGGGCCATAATGCGGAACGTCTTCGCGATCAAGGAACCTCGCCATGCCTGAAAAAACACCGGTAGCCGCCCAGGGCCCCACGCTCGTCGTTCTCATCGATGCCGATAATGCCGCCCCCGCTATCGTCGAAGGCCTGCTCACCGAAGTGGCCAAGTACGGCGTGGCGAGCGTGAAGCGCATCTACGGCGACTGGACGAAGCCGAACCTCGACGGCTGGAAGAAATGTCTGCTTGAATACTCGATCCAGCCAATCCAGCAATTCCGCTACACCGTCGGCAAGAACGCCACCGACAGCGCGATGATCATCGACGCGATGGATCTGCTCTACACGGGGCGATTCGATGGCTTCTGTCTCGTCTCCAGCGACAGCGATTTCACGCGCCTCGCCTCGCGCATCCGTGAGCAAGGTCTGATCGTGTACGGCTTCGGTGAGCGCAAGACCCCGCAGCCGTTTGTGACCGCCTGCGACAAATTCATCTACACGGAATTGCTGCGCCAGGACGACGAGCCCGACGGCGACGAGGCGCCCGCGCCGCGCAAGCGCCGCACCGCGTCGGATCTCAAGCGCGACACACGCCTCGTGCGGCTGCTACGCAATGCCGTGACCGGTGTCTCGGACGAAGACGGCTGGGCCAGCCTGGGCCCCATCGGCAGTCACATCGCCAAGCAGGCACCCGACTTCGACGCGCGCAACTATGGCTTTGGCAAGCTGAGCGACCTCGTGACGACTATCGGTCTGTTCGACGTCGAGCAGCGTGCAGGCAGCGGAGGCAACAAGGGACTCTGGGTGCGCATCAAGCCGAAACGCGGGCCGGCGAAGCGCGGCGAATGAGCGCGCCGGAGACTTTTTCCGGCTATTTCGTGCGAAACACTTGCCAGGTTTAGAAATTGACCCTATAATCGCGGTCTTTCTAGGCTCGTAGCTCAGCTGGTTAGAGCACCACCTTGACATGGTGGGGGTCGTTGGTTCGAGTCCAATCGAGCCTACCAACGAATCAAAGCACAAGGCGTTGCGCGTTTTCGCGTGACGCCTTTTGTTTTTTCCGCAGCCGATTTTTCTGGCCTGCTTCTCTCGTCGATTCGTCCGGCACGCACGCTGGCGAAGCCCGTCCAGTCGCGTTACAAAACGACACATCCCAGACAAACTCGTAGCACCTGCTACGCGGCCTCGTCGCTACACTTGCCTCAACGGTTCGACGACAGGCATCGCTTCCCAACGCTTCACCCGCCTTCGCGAATCGATCCGACTCACTGGCTACATTGCCTACGCGCGCGCAGCATCCTCGCCCTTTGCGTCAACCTGCGAGCGCCCCTGGAGGTCATCATGAAACGCATGCTTGTCATCGCTGCCCTCGGCGCCGCCGCCGCTGTCGCTTCGACCGCCGCATCGGCCCACGTAGACGTTGGCGTATATCTGGGCATGCCCGGGCCGATCGTCGCAGCCCCGCCCGTCTACGTCGCACCGCAACCGGTCTATGTGCAACCGGCTCCGGTGTACGAAGCCCCGCAGCCGGTCGTCTACTACGGCCGCGAGCGCTGGCACGATTGGCGCGAGCGCCGCTGGGACGAGCGCCACGATCGCGGCTGGCACCGTGGCTGGCGTCGCGGCGACGACGACTGACCCCATCAAGTACGAAGCGGCCCGCCGGTTGGCGCCGGCGGGCTTTTTAAGCGGGAAGCGGCACTGCCGCTTTCCGCGTTCTTTTATCTGACGCCCGCGTATTCCCTGTCGCACGCGCGCGCTCACACCATCGGCACGTCGCGCAACTCGCGCTTCATCCACTCGACGAACGCCCGCGTACGCGACGGCAGCAGCCGCGCATGCGGATACACGATATTGACGGGACGTGCCGGCCCCTCGTAGTCCTTGAGTACGCGCACCAGACGTCCATCCGCCATCGGTATGGCCACCTGATACGAGAGGAAGCAGCCGTAGCCCATCCCGCCGATGCACGCCTCGACCGCGGTGAAGCCGTGACTGATTTCCAGATTGCCGTCGACCGGCACAACGAACTCGCGCCCGCCATCCCAGAACCGCCACTGCCCATAGCCGCCCCCATGCGAGCGGATGCAGTTCTTGCCGACAAGCTCGCGCGGATGCGCGACCTCGCCCTGCTCGGCCAGACATTCGGGGCTCGCCACCACCACACGACGAATCGCCCCGATGCTCTGCGCAACCAGGCTGGAGTCCTCCAATGGCGAGATGCGAATACCGACGTCGATGCCCTCCTCCCAGAGATTCACCACGCGGTCGTTGAGTAACAAACGGCACTTGACGGCCGGATAGGCGCGCAGAAAGCGATACAACGCAGGCGCGACATGCAGTTGGCCGAAGAGCACCGGCGCCGTGACCACGAGTGTGCCCGTCGGCGCTTCGTGCCGTGCCGCCAGCCGCGCTTCGGCCTCCTCTAGCTCGCTGAGTATCTGGCGGCATGTGTCGAGATACGTCCGCCCCTCTTCGGTCAGCGCGATGCGGCGTGTCGTGCGGTTGAGTAAGCGCACGTCGAGCGAAGTCTCAAGCGCCGCCAGAGTGCGCACCACCGCCGGAAGCGACGAATCGAGCGAGCGCGCCGCAGCGCTCAGGCTGCCCTGATCGACGATGGCGACAAACGTCTGCATGGCGCGAAGTTTATCCATGCCGCGCATCATTACTCCGATTTTCGGAGTAGTCAAATCAGCATTAGGGCATTTATCCGGAAATCGGCAGGATGGACAATTCGCTCATGGTGTGACGGCTCCCGCAACGGGGCCATCAACCGCCCGTCATTACCCGGAGACGTTTCATGACTCATCCTGCCGAAGCCCAAGCGCAACATCCCGTTCGCCCTGCGCGCCCGATCCGCCTTTATCGGCACGTGCTCTCGGGGCATTGCCATCGCGTCGAACTGATGCTGCACTTGCTGGATCTGCCCTACGAGACCATCGATATCGACCTTCTCGCGGGAGAACACAAGCAGCCCGCGTTTCTCGCCATGAATCACTTCGGTCAGATCCCCGTGATCGACGACGACGGGCGGGTGATCGCCGATTCGAATGCCATCCTCACGTATCTGGCGACGCGCTACGACACTCGTGGCACATGGTTGCCGCGCGATGCCGTCGCTGCCGCGAAGGTGCAGCGCTGGCTGTCGGTGGCGGCGGGCGATCTGGCATTCGGGCCGGCGGCGGCACGTGTCGTCGTGGTGTTCCAGCGCCCCGTTGACGCGAGCGCGATGATCGAGCGCGCTACGCTTTTGCTCTCGCGCACCGAGACCTATCTCGCCGCACCGCAAGCCACGCGGTTCCTCGCGGGCGACACGCCGACGATTGCCGACGTTGCCTGCTACGCCTATCTCGCACACGCCCCCGAGGGCAACGTCTCGCTCGCCCCCTATCCCGCCGTGCGTGCATGGCTGGCTCGTGTGGCCGCGCTACCGCGCTTCGTGCCGATGGTATCGACGGCATGCGGCCTGAACGCCGCCTGAACCTCGGGAGGAAATCATGACCGCGCCCGTAGAAACTTCGTTCGCTGCCTCGCCGTTCCATGCGGGCGAGATCGCCGTCCAGACACTCGCCGGTTCCCGCGAAGCCATGGCGGCTATCGGCGCACGCGTCATTCGTACCGCAATGCCGGATCAGCATCGCCAATTCTTTGCGCAGTTGCCGTTTCTCGTCGTGGGCGCGCTGGACGCACGCGGGCAGCCCTGGGCGACGCTGCTTAGCGGCACGCCCGGCTTCGTGCACTCCCCCGACGCAACGCGGCTGCGCGTCGACACGTTGCCGCCCTCGATCGATCCGCTGCATGGCGCGATGACGTTGGGCGCGCCGATCGGCATATTGGGGCTGGAGCCATCGACGCGTCGCAGGAATCGCGTGAATGGGCCGGTCGTCGAAGCCGACGCGCAGGGCTTCGCGATTCGCGTCGCGCAGAGCTTCGGCAACTGCCCGCAGTACATCCGCAAACGAGACATTTCGCCGGACGGTCACGACGAAGCACCCCGGGCCGAACCGGCGCAAACGTCGCTCGACGACGACGCGCGATGGCAGATCGCCAGCGCCGACACGTTCTTCGTCGCCACGCATTACGCCGGCGACGGCGCGACGCAACACAGCACCGGGGCCGACGTGTCGCACCGCGGCGGCAAGCCGGGCTTCGTGCTTGTTGAGGACGCACACACGCTGACGTGGCCCGATTTTCGGGGCAACGCGTTCTACAACACCCTCGGCAATTTGCACGCCAATCCGCGAGCGGGACTGGTGTTCGTCGACTTCGCGTCCGGCGACTTTCTTCACGTGGCGGGCGACGCCGAAATTCTCTGGCAGGACGAAGCAGAGAGCGGCTTCGAAGGCGCGCAACGACTCGTGCGCGTATATGTGCGCGAAGTGCGTCGCGTGCGCGGCGCGCTGCCCGCACGGTGGCGTGACGGCGAGACATCGCCCAGCGTCGAACGCACGGGTGCGTGGCCGACGGCGTGATCCCTCGTCGAGGTTAGGGCTTGCCGCGTGCAAACGCGACGTGTACATTACGAGCACGCCCGTCGAGTGACGGACATCGTTTGTTTCTTCATCGATCCATGACTGCTCGCGCGTCTCTCCGACTTGCCAAGTCCGACGTCGCACCGCTGCAATGCGGTGCCGGCTCGCGTCTGCGCGCGCGATTCACAGCAGTCGTACCTCCGCCGGCGCCGCCGGCCAGTGTAGCACCGCCCGCCGTGGTGGTTGCCGACGTCAGCGTCGTGGCCTGACGCCACGTCTGGCGCGCTGGGTGCCCAACACCCGGCACAACACCTTTTCATCCGAATTTCAGTGCTGATCCGCCTGCCGGCGCGTCGTCCGTCGTCCGTCGTACGCGACGACACGTCTTCACGTTGCGCATGCGCCCTGTGTTGCGTCACGGGAAATGGCGTTCTCTAGCCGTTTTCGTCGACGCGACGCCCGGCAGGCCGGACATCCTTTTCAGGGGAAGATCGATGCAAGTGGAAAGTCTCGCGTGGCGCCGGCATGGCGCAACGCTCTTGTTTGTTCTGTTGTGGAGCGGCGGCGCACTGGCCGCCAAATGGGGGCTGACGCATGCGTCGGCGTTTGCGTTTCTCGTGGTGCGGCTTGGCGTAGCGCTTGCCGCGCTTACGCTCATTGCGTTGACGCGCCGTCAATGGTGGCCGGCGGCGGGCACCCGATGGCAAGTCGCGGGCACCGGAGTATTACTCATCGGCGGTTATCAGGCGGCGTATCTGCTGGCGCTCGCGAACGACATCACGCCCGGTGCACTCGCGACGGTGCTGGGCGTGCAGCCGATTCTCACGCTCGTGGCGCTTGAGCGGGCGCACAGCGCGCGGCGTCTTGCCGGGCTTGCCCTTGCGCTTGTGGGACTGGCGCTCGTCGTCGCGCAGAGTCTGATGTCGGCGAGATTGTCGGCAGCGGGCTCGGTGTGGGCGCTAGGTGCGCTCGCGTGTATGACGCTCGGCACCCTCGCGCAGAAAAGCTCGCGCCAGACGCCGCTCGACGTGCTGCCGCTGCAATACGCTGTTGGGCTCGCGTTGGCACTGCTTGTCGCACCCACGCAGCCGTGGCACTTCGATGCATCGTGGGGCTTCTGGCTGCCATTGCTGTACATGGGCCTTGTGATTTCGGTCGGCGCTACGCTGCTGCTCTACCGCATGATCGCAACGGGCAACCTCGTCACCGTCACCAGTCTGTTCTATCTGGTACCCGTGGTGACGGCGTTGCTCGACTGGGGCATCTTCGGCCATCGCCCCACAACGCTCGCCGTCGCAGGCACCGCTGCGATCTTGTTGGGACTGCGGTTGGCGCTTCGATAGCGACGCACAAGCGGTGAAAACGGCACGAGCAGGGCAACGCCCTCGTCGGCTAAGATTGTCAGCTACCGGGTGACAATGACGGGATAAACCCTCTCGTTGTCACCCGAACTCTCTTACGACTGGAAACGACTGGAATCTTGCCGATGGATTTGCTCGACGATATGCGCATCTTCGTCACCGCCGTGGACGCGGTGAGCTTTACGGGGGCGGCGGCGAAGCTCGGGCTCTCGAAGCAGTTCGTGAGCCGCCGCATCTCGTCGTTGGAGCAATCGCTGGGCGTGCGGCTGCTGCTGCGCACGACGCGGCGGCTGGCGGTCACGGACCTCGGCCGGATCTATTACGAGCGTGCACGGCGAATTCTCGATGACGTGGAGGCTGCCAACCTCGCCGTGAGCAGTCAGGGCGAGCGCCCGCGCGGCAATCTGCGCGTCTCGGCGCCCATGTCGTTCGGGACAATGTTCCTCGGATCGGTCATTCCGTCGTTTCTCACGACATATCCCGACGTCACGATCGAGCTTGAACTGAACGACCGCACCGTCGACATTATTGCCGAAGGCTACGACGTGGCGGTACGCATCGGCGAGTTGGCCGATTCGTCGCTGATCGCCCGAACCGTCGCCCCCATGCGAATGGTCACGTGCGCCAGCCCGCGCTATCTGGAAGCCCGCGAAGCGCCGCAAACCCCGGAAGACCTGCGCGAGCACGCCTTGCTGCCCTACGGCCACACCCAGCGCGTAAGCTGGACCTACACACGGGACGGGCATCCAGTCGACATTCCAGTGGCCGGACGCTTGCGCGTGAACAACGGCGAACTAGCGCGCGACGCGGCCGTGGCCGGGCTTGGCCTGACGTGGCTGCCGGTGTTCATCGTCGCGCCGGCTCTGCTGAGCGGGCGGCTGGTCACCGTACTCGACGACTTCGCGCCCGCGCCGACGGCAATTCACGTGGTCTATCCGCAGCATCGTCAGGCATCGCTCGTGATCCGGGCGTTCTCGGATTTTCTGGCCTCGGCGTGCAGTGTGGCGGGTACGCAATGGTGAGAATTTGGGAGGTCGCGGCCGTCGCGGCACACGGGAATCGGCCGTCAGACTTGACCATCCATAGCCCAGACAGGGATACTTGACAGGTTAAAAACCCAGCTTTTTCACGCCGATGACCACGATTCTGCAACACATTCCCACGGGACAACGGGTCGGCATCGCCTTTTCGGGCGGTCTCGACACCAGCGCTGCGCTGCTTTGGATGCGCCAAAAAGGCGCGATTCCGTACGCCTACACGGCCAATCTGGGTCAGCCGGACGAACCGGACTACGATGAAATCCCTCGTCGCGCCATGGGTTATGGCGCCGAGAATGCCCGCCTGATCGACTGCCGCACGCAACTCGTGGCCGAAGGCATCGCCGCCCTGCAATCGGGCGCATTCCACATCTCGACCGCCGGTGTCACCTACTTCAACACCACGCCGATCGGCCGCGCCGTCACGGGCACGATGCTCGTCGCTGCGATGAAGGAAGATGACGTCAATATTTGGGGGGATGGCAGCACGTACAAGGGCAATGACATCGAGCGCTTCTACCGCTACGGTCTCTTGACCAACCCAGGCCTGCAAATCTACAAGCCGTGGCTGGACCAGACGTTCATCGACGAACTCGGTGGCCGCAAGGAAATGTCGGAATTCCTGATCGCCAACGGTTTCGATTACAAGATGTCGGTCGAGAAGGCCTATTCGACGGACTCGAACATGCTGGGCGCGACGCACGAAGCCAAGGATCTCGAGCACCTGAATTCGGGCATCAAGATCGTGCAGCCGATCATGGGCGTGCCGTTCTGGCGCGACGATTGCGCGATCAAGGCGGAAGAAGTCACCGTGCGCTTCGAAGAAGGCCAACCGGTGGCGCTGAACGGCAAGACGTTCGCCAATGCCGTTGAACTGTTCGAAGAAGCTAACCGCATCGGCGGCCGTCACGGTCTGGGCATGAGCGACCAGATCGAGAACCGCATCATCGAAGCGAAGAGCCGCGGCATCTACGAAGCCCCGGGCCTCGCGCTGCTGTTCATCGCTTACGAGCGACTCGTGACCGGCATCCACAACGAAGACACCATCGAGCAGTACCGCGAGAACGGCCGCCGTCTGGGCCGGTTGCTGTACCAAGGCCGTTGGTTCGACCCGCAGGCCATCATGCTGCGCGAGACGGCGCAACGCTGGGTGGCGCGCGCCGTGACCGGCGAAGTGACTATCGAACTGCGTCGCGGCAACGATTACTCGCTGCTCAACACGACCTCGCCGAACCTCACGTACAAGCCTGAGCGCCTGACGATGGAAAAGGGCGACTCGGTCTTCACGCCGCTCGACCGCATCGGCCAACTCACGATGCGCACGCTCGACATCGTCGACACGCGCGAGAAGCTGATGACCTATGCCAAGGCCGGTCTGCTCACCGCATCGAGCGACGATGCCCTGCCGCAGCTCGAAGGCAAGAAGAAGTAAGTCAGCCGGCTAATGCATCGCCCCACGGGGTGCTGCATCTGTGTTGTCTGTCACAACAGGCGGCGCGCCCCGAGAGGAGCGCGCCGCCTTTGTTTTTGGCCTGTCACGGTTCACGCGCTAAGATAGCGTCAAATAAGCTGAATCCCCAATCCTCCCGCATTCGGGGCGCGCGCTTTCTCCGTGATCGGCGGGATGGGCGCATGCGATGGAGACCTAACGTTGGTACGTCTGATACTGCTGTTGCTTGGCGTTGATTACCTGCGCCGCCGGGCGCGCGCACTGATCTGGATCGGTGCGATCTTCTTTGCCTTCGGGCTGGCCCTCATCTGCGACGCACTCGACGGTGTGGTGCACTTCCCGCTCAAGGTGTTCGCCTGGCTGCTCCTGCTCGAAGGGTTGGCAACGCTCGCCATCGTCACCATCGGCGTAGGTGGCCAGCGCATCGTGCGTGGGCTCAAAGGAGGCACGTTCACGATGGCCGCGTTGCTCGTGCTGTTCTTCGACCAACGATCCGGCAACTTCTGGCTGTCGATGCTGTTCGGTACCCTGTTCCTCGCCGACGGCCTGCTGCAATGCGTGGCCGCATATGTCGTGCGGTATCCGCGCTGGGCGTGGGCCATGGCGGGCGGGTTGCTTGAAATTGCCGTCGCGATCTTCTTCTACCAACCGTATCCGACGCACTACAAAGGCACGCTGCCGTATGCGATCGGGCTGGGACTCGCGTTCACTGGCTGGAACGTATTGGTGCTCGCGATGCGAGCGCGACGCATGCGCCGCGACTTCCGCGTCGAGCAGATTCTCGGCAGCCCGGAGGACAAGCGGCACTTGTGGGAAGAGCGTCTGCGTGCGCCGCGCTGGGAAGGCCCGCCGGCCGATTCCGAGCCGGCGTTGACAGTCCATGTCTGGACACCCTCGGGCTCGGCCAAAGCGCCGGCGCGCCGACACCCGGTGATCGATCGTTACATCGCCGCCGTCGACAAGAACGGCGTGATCTCGACGGGCCACGCGGCGCTGGAAAGCCATGAAGGCATCTACGTGAGCCTTTACCCGGCCAAGGAAATCGACCGCTCGCCGGACCAGTTCGGGCAACTGCTGCGCGCCACGCGCGAAAACGATGTGCCCGGCGTGTTCCAGCCTGACTACGCGACGGAATCGAAGGCTTGGTGTCCCTCGACGGTCAAAGTCCGCATTCGCAACTACAGCCCCCGGCAACTCAGCGCCTTTTGGCAGACTTACCAGCAGAACGCCACGTATAACCTCACGCACCGCAACTGCTCGAGCAGCGTCGCCAAGGCACTCGAAGCCGCCATCGAAGGCCGGGTCGGGCAACTGCCAAACGGGGCGGACGCCGGCTGGTGGACATTCGTACGCTTGTGGCTCACACCTGAGCTATGGGTCGCGGCCCAACTGCGCAAGCGAGCCAAGACAATGGCCTGGACACCGGGTCTGGTGCTTGATTACGCCCGTGCGGTGAGCATGCTCGTCGATCCGCGTCCGTTCGGCTGGATCACGATGTCATCGCTCGCGCTGCGTCGCATGCGGCGGTCGCGTCGCGCGTGGCGTGAGGCCGCAGAGCAAGCCGCCGTCGCGCAAACGCAAGGCAATCCGGCGTCGCACGGTTGAGCGCGGGTTGACGATGGATTGAGGGCGGGCCCCCGTCGAGACATTCGGAGGGAGACGGTGTAACGTCACCCGTACCGGCCAAGGCAACGACAGCCGGCATGCGGACGACGCGTATTCGTCGCTCGTGCGAACTTTGGAAGCACAACCCAAGACGAGGACAGCTCAGCATGTTCAACCGCCTGTGGCACTTCACGAGCGCCGCCCTGTTCGCCAGTCTGGTCATCGGCCGCGCTGCCCACGCGATCACGCCCGAAGCCGCTCCCGCCACCCTCCCTCACGGCGCCATCGTCGACCGGCAGCCGTTCGAAGCCGACCACGGTCTATCCGAGGCCGGCGAACAATTCCGCATTCGTTACAGTTCCATCGACGGCGTTGGCGGCATCGAGGCCCGCGAGGACACGGGCGCAGTCTTTCTGCCCAAGGGGCCGACACCGCCCGGCGGCTGGCCCGTAGTGGTGTGGGCGCATGGCACCGTGGGTGTCGCCAGCGCGTGTGCGCCGTCACTTAACGTACGCAGCCAACGCGACACTCAGTACCTTGGCACCTGGCTCTCGCTCGGCTTCGCGATTGTGGCGCCCGACTACGCGGGCCTTGGCTCGCAAGGGCTGCATCACTACCTGAATGCGCGTGCGGAAGCCTATAGCGTGCTCGACAGTCTGCTCGCCGCACGCAGCGTGTTCCCGTTGCAGAACCGCGTGGTCATCGTCGGGCAGTCGCAGGGGGCGCATGCGGCGTTCGCGGCGGCAGGCTATCAGCCGTTGTACGCGCCGGACGTCAAAGTGATCGCGACGGTGCTCACGGGCACGCCGTACTTCAATGCCCAGACGTCCGCCGCCATGCTGTTCGCGAGCCAACCCGATCCGGGCGCGCCGGACCCGAAGATTCCCTACGCAATGTACCTGTTCCTGTCGGCTGCCGACCGCGATCCGACATTGCAGGCAGCGCGGTACTTCTCACCGCAGGCGCTGCCTGTGCTCGACGAGGCCCGCACGCTTTGCATCGACGAGTTGACCAGTCACTCCACTGCCGCAGGCCTGAACGCCGGCAACAGCCTTCAGCCGATGATCCAGAAGCTGCTGAATCACCAAACGCCATCGCTGCGCTATCCGACACTTCATATCAAGCATCCGGTGTTCATTGGCTTTGGCAGCAAGGACATCGACGTGCCGGTCATCATGCAGCAAGCATTTGCGCACGACGTCGCCAAAGCGGGCACCACGACGCGCGTGCACCTATATGAGGGGCTCGACCATGACGCGACGCTCAATCCGTCCCTGCGCGATTCGGTGCCGTTCATCCTCGAGCAAATGTCGACAAAAAGACGTGCGCACGCACAATAGCTAGAGGAAGAACTCGGAATTCAGGAAGAGAGACAGGCTGGGACGTGTGTTAGCAAGGGAAATAAAGCATTGATTTCATGAAATTTATCTACCGTTGCAAGTATGCAACATGTAGAGACTTACGTAAAAATACATATGGTGCATTGCAGCACGTCGTCCTATACTGAATTCGTCTCCTCCATGTCTCCTCCTGATATGGATTTAGCCCGCAGCTTGCGGGCTTTCTTTTTTTCTACGTCCGGAAAACCGGCTGCCGTCCGGCCGCTCGTCACGCGGGCCGATCAGTCGATGGCCGCTGCGCAAGCGTCCGTCGGCGCGGCCAGCACGCCCCCGACGCCTGGAATGATCTTCAACCCCGCCGACGTCACCCGGCACGGCGCGGCCATCAATCCACACCCCGACACCGAAGTCACAAACGGAAGAATCGCGAACAAGGCCCACCAACGGCGCAGGTTGCGCGGCGCGGGCTTCGACGCCGATGTCGCGTCATTCGTCTCGGCGATGCGGAGATCGTGTTCGTCGGCCGCTACGGGGTGCGCGCGCGAAGCGGCAATGGCCTGGTGCATCGGGGGGAGTGAGGTCATGGGAGGGAGGTCCTGAAAATGGCGAGGTGAGGTGAATCGTGCGGTTCGGGCGCGCCGATACCAAGCGCGCGGGCGCGCAAACACGATGGCTCACGCGGCGGGGGTAGTGTGACCGATGTACGTGAAGCGCGGCACCGGCCCGCTCTGGGTCATCACCGGTTCGTTCCAAATGCGCAGCAGGCGGGTGCTCATGGGCAAGCCTTCACGTGGATAGAGTCGCGTATAGACGACGACCGGTTCATTCGTCTCGTCGGCGCGGGCGATGCCCAGCGCGAGGTAGCAATTGCCTTTGTAGTGACGGTAGACACCTGGGCGGAACGCCTCGATTTCCGGTGTGGATTCCGCCGACGGCATTGGCATATTCGAATACATCGTTCTCTTCTCCTCCTTACGACAACCGGAACCGATCCGGGACAAGAAACGCTCGCGAAACGCCCGCGTCAGCGTGTCACCGCGATACCCACCGATTTCGCCAGTGGCACAGGCGAAATGGCCGACACACCGCGGAACGGTTCATCCAGATTGATGATCAGGGCAATCACCATCCCGATGGCACCCATATGGATCGCAATGATGAAATTTCCTTTCCACGAACCGGGATACCGCCCATTCATCGCCATTGCCGCCAGCATGAAGAGCGAAATGACCCACCAGAACACGCCGGGTACCGTCTTCGTCGAGTTCTCGAAGCGTCCCTGGCGCGACTCCTCCAGCCGATCGAGCAGTGTACGGATCGAACTGGCGCTGTCTTCGTGCCTCGTGATCACGCGGCGCGTGGCACCGACAAACGCCGTGAGCGCTTGCTCCGTCACCGGCGACAAGTCGGGATCGGCCGTGCCCAACGTTGCCCATTCGTCGGTGACCGCAGACTTCACGTAACTGCGCAGCAGCACGCGCGCGGCCTGCGCATCGGCGTCTCCTACCGCTTTGAGTTCCCGATCCAGACGCCTTACCACCGACGCCTCGTGCAATGCCTGATCGTCGGCGCGGCCAAGATTGCCGCGCACGTCGGTCAACACGTGAGCAAGCACGAAGACGATGAACGCCAGCAGGCTGCCATGGACCACATCGGCCGCCGTGCCGCGCACCTCGGACGGGTCGGCCAGCCGGTCGAACAACCAGATACGCACCAGCCAGGCGACGACGACAGCGACCAGCGCCGTGCCGAACGCCATACAGATAAGCAACAGCCCCGTCGGCAGCAACGTCAATTGGTCAACCAGCCATTGCATTTGCATCCCCTCGCATGCGTCTTTTGAAGTTTCTATGAAAACGGCATGGCAGCGATGCGCAACGCCCCGCCGCCAATGCGGCGACTATACCTGATGCGCAAAAGAGGGCAACTTCGGAAAATTTCCGTGTCTGACAACGGAAACGTGGCGAGAGTTTTCGCGGCTCAGAGGGCCTTGGTCAGCAACACGGTCGTGAAGCCGCTATCCCATTCCTCGTCGGGATACATCGCGACCTCGGCGTAACCGTGTCTGGCATAGAACGCGCGGCTTTGTGTGTTGAACGTGTCGGTTTCGAGCCGGGCGATGCGATGTCCAAGCGCGCGCATGTGCGCCTCGGCGTGCGCCAGTAACAATGCGCCGATGCCACGACGCTGCTGCGACGGCGCCACATGCAAGGCGTCGACGAAGTCGCCTGCAACGTGCACCATGCCGACGACCGAATCGTCATCCACGTCCAGCGCCGCCACCACGAACGCGTTCCAATGGGCCTGCACATACGCTTGCGTGCGTTCGCCGGAGCCGAACGCTGCCGCCACCTCGGGCCGCAGCATGGGTGCCCACGTCGTGTGATAGGTCTGCATGAGCAGCGACGTCAACGCGGCCGCATCCGACTCACGCGCGTCGCGCAAAACAATCTCAGGACCACGCATTGCGGAGCTTCCTTGCGACATCGATGTGGACGGTCACGTCGCCCACCGGACCACGCGGAACATCGCCCTCGCGCGGCTTCGGCAGCATCTCGTACAGCGGCAGCATCTTGTCGGAGACGAAACGGCTGCGCGTGCCATACACGTGACGATCTCCCAGACCGGTTTGCTGATGCACGTAAAACCGCTGCGGCACCACCAGTTGCAGCGACACTTTCGCCCGCGTCATCGCCACGTACAACAGCCGCCGCTCTTCCTCGATGTCCGCGTCGTCGCCCGTACTCATGTCGGACGGAATGCATCCGTCGATCACGTTGAGCACGTAGACCGAGTGCCACTCCTGCCCCTTCGCGCTGTGGATGGTCGACAGAATCAGGTAATCCTCATCGAGCAACGGCACGCCGGATTGCGCGCTCGTGGCGTCCGGGGGATCGAGCGTCAATTCGGTCAGGAATGTCTCGCGAGAGCCATACGTGCCCGCAATGCGGGCGAGCTGTTCGAGATCGGCCTGACGCACGGCGGCATCGTCGAAGCGTTGCGTGAGCATAGGTGCGTACCAGCGCAACGCGAGATCGACATCGGCAGGCCATGCAACGCGTGTGTCATGCAGCGCCATGAAGACTTCCACGAACGCCCGCCAATCGGCGGCTGCCGCCGACGGCGGTTTGAAGTCTGCGAGCACCTGTGCGGGCGTGGCCGATTGCGCCATGACGTCGAGCAGACGTGTTGCGCTCACCGGGCCAATGCCCGGGATGAGTTGCGCCACCCGAAACCCCGACAGGCGGCTGGCCGGGTTGTGCGCCCAGCGCAGGATCGACAGCATGTCCTTCACATGCGCCGCCTCAAGGAACTTTAGCCCCCCGAACTTCACGAACGGGATGTTGCGGCGTGTCAATTCCAGTTCCAGCGCTGCGCTATGGCTGCCAGTACGAAACAACACCGCCTGCTGCTTCAATGGCGTGCCGGTCTCGCGCTGCGCCAGCACCTGATCGGCGACCCAGCGCGCCTGCCCCGATTCGTCGCTCACGTTGACAAGCTGCGGCAAACGCGTCGAGTGGCGATCGGTCCACAGTGCCTTCGCATAGCGCTCGCTAGACTCGGCGATCACGGCATTGGACGCATCGAGAATCGGTTGCGTCGACCGGTAGTTACGCTCGAGCGTGACCACATGCGCGGGCTCGGCGAACTGTGCCGGGAAATCGAGGATGTTGCGGATCGTGGCCGCGCGAAAAGCATAGATCGACTGCGCATCGTCCCCGACAACAGTCAGGCCGCGCCCATCGGGCTTCATCCCGAGCAGAATCTGCGCCTGCAAGCGGTTGGTGTCCTGATACTCGTCAACAAGAACATGATCGAAGCGCTCACCCAACTCGCGCGCGAGTTCTGGTGCGCCCATCGTTTCAGCCCAGTACAACAGCAAGTCGTCGTAGTCGAGAACGTGTTGTGCCTGCTTCGCGTCGACATAAGCGCCAAAGAGCGTTTTGAGTTGCGCCTCCCATTGCGCGCACCATGGGAAGTGCTTCGCGAGTACCTCCGAGAGCGGTGCCTGACTGTTCACCACGCGCGAATAGATCGACAGGCAGGTGCCCTTGAGCGGGAAGCGCGACTGCGTGCTGGAAAAACCGAGTTCGTGACGCGCGATGCCAAGCAGATCCTCGGCGTCGCTGCGATCGTGAATGGTGAACGCTTCCGACAGACCGATGCGCGAGGCAAAGTCACGCAGCAAGCGCGCACCGATGGCGTGAAACGTTCCGGCCCACGGCAGCGACGGCGGTTGCGACGACGCCAGCCCCAACACCTTCTGAAGCACGGCCCCCACGCGCCGCTCCATTTCCCCCGCCGCGCGGCGCGAAAACGTGAGCAGCAAGATGCGATTGGGGTCCGCCCCGCGCACGATCAGGTTGGCCACGCGATGGGCAAGGGTGCTGGTTTTGCCCGAACCCGCCCCGGCAATGACGAGCAACGGGCCGCCGGGCTCGCCGCCGTCACCCACACCGTGGTCGACGGCCTCGCGCTGGCGTTCGTTGAGTTCAGCCCACGGATTGCGGGCAGCGGCAGTCGGCTGTTCTGACATGCGAGATCTGGGAGAACCTCGAGAATGCGGACGATTGCCCGAGGTTACGCTCAAAGAGTACTGTATATTTATACATTATAACGGCGGCGCCAATGCCCATCGAGCCCCTTTTGAATTCGAGACAATTCGGGACAATTCGAAACGAACCGCAGCGGCTTCCCCGCCAGCGCCCTATTGAAGCCCCACCGACCAGCCTCATGACGATTCGCACCGGCACCTCGTCATGGACCGATCCGACACTCATTGCGTGCGGACGGTTCTACCCGCCGGGCGTCGCTACGCCCGAGGCGCGGTTGCGTCACTACGCGTCGAAGTTCGATCTGGTGGAAGTCGACAGCAGCTATTACCGTTTGCCCGATGCCGCCGTGGCATGGCGATGGACGCAACGCACGCCGCCGTCGTTTCGCTTCCACATCAAGGCATTTCGCGCGTTCACCGGCCATACGACACCGCTCGCGGCATTGCCCCCCGACATCGCCGGCGCACTTGGCGCGAGCGGTGGGGCGAGACCATGGCCTGCGGGCGGCGTCACGCCGGATGACATCCCCACCGAGCTGCGCGACGAACTCTGGCGACGCTATCTCGAAGCCGTCGAGCCGCTGCGTCAGAGCGGACAACTGACGGCGATTCACTTCCAGTTCTCGCCACGCGTGCGCAACGACAAGGCAGGCCGGGCGCTCGTCTTCGAGACAGCACGGCGGCTGGAGGGCGAGCGGCACGCCATCGAATTTCGGCACCGTAGCTGGTTCGACACGTCATCGCGCGAAGCCGCCACGCTGGCCATGTTGCGCGAGACTGGCGCGGCGCACACCATCGTCGACAGTCCGGAGGGATTCGACAATACGGTGCCCGCCGTGTGGGCGACGACGCGCGACGACCTGTGCGTCGTGCGTCTGCATGGCCGGAATGCGGACGCGTGGAACCGGCAGGGCGTTGTCGCCTCGTCCGGACGATTCGTCTACGAATACAGCGCGAGCGAATTGATCGACATTTCGGCTCGCGTCCAACGCATTGCGGCGCTGGCCGACGACACACATGTCCTCTTCAACACGAATCACGAGGATCAGGGCATGAAAAACGCGGCGGCATTTCAGCGAACGCTGAGGGATCTGGCGCGCGGCACCGTTTAGCGGCGGTGCGTGTCCTGCGCGTCCTCCGTGGCACGGCGACCTGCCCCGAGCGACTTGCGCCATGCCGGCAGGTCGGCAAGTCGCGTGCCTTCCGGCACTGCGCCATGTTTGCCGTGCCCGACGCGCTGTGCACGATATATCCCCGTATGCCCGGAACACAGATACGCCAGCACGCACGCGATCGCAGCGTAGCTCCCGATCTGCGGGCCGAAGATCTCGATGGCCATCAACGTCGACGCAATGGGCGTGTTGGCAGCCCCGGCGAATACCGCGACAAAACCGATGCCCGCGAGCACGGCAGCGGGCAACGTCAACACATGCGAGAGCGCATTGCCGAGCGTCGCGCCGATGTAGAACAACGGCGTCACCTCCCCGCCCTTGAAGCCCGAGCCCAGCGTGACCACCGTGAAGAGCGCCTTGCCGAGGAAGTCGTACCAGGGCAACGTAGTATGAAACGCGTCGACGATGGTCGGAATGCCGAGGCCGAGGTACTGCGGCGTGCCCAACGCCGTGGCAGCGGCCGCGACCAGCACGCCCCCGGCCACGGGCCGCAGCGGAGCGTAGGCGATGCGCCGTTTCATGAAGGCAGACATTGCATGCGTCGCCTGCGCGAAGGCCATGCCGGCCAGTCCGCAAAGCACCCCGGCGACCGCGGCACTGAACGCGCCCGAGAGCGACATCGACGCGGCAAATAAGCCAGGTGCGATCGTGTACGCAGTGTGATGCACTCCCCAGGCACGCGTGACGGCGTCGCCGACGAGCGCCGCGACGAGACACGGCAACAGGGCGTCATAACGCAGGCGGCCGATGGCGAGAACTTCCAGACCGAAGACAGCGCCCGCGAGCGGCGTGCCGAATACCGATGCGAACCCTGCGGCAATGCCCGACATCAGCAGCACACGACGCTGTTCGCCAGACAGCCGGAAGACGTGGGTGAGTTGATCGGCCAGAGCGCCGCCCATCTGCACGGCGGTGCCTTCCCGCCCGGCGGACCCGCCAAACAGATGCGTGACGACAGTGCCAACGAGCACGAGCGGCGCCATGCGCAACGGCACGACGCGTTGCGGATCGTGAATCTCGTCGATCAGCAGATTGTTGCCGGCTTCCACACTGGCGCCGAGGCGCAGGTAGATCCAGCCGACCCCGAAGCCAGCCACGGGGAGCAGCCAAAGCAGCCACGGATGAATCAGCCGGGTATCGGTCGCGAGATCGAGTGCAACGAGAAACAGCGCCGACGCGCTGCCGGCCATCACACCGGCGAGCGCGGCAAGCGCACTGACATGGGCGGCACGCGGCAGTACACCGAATAGGTCACGCAACGGGGAATCGTGAAACATCTTCATGGGCTCAAACATCGGGACGAGCGACGTCGTCGACAAATTGCCTGAACACTGCCGGGAGGGAATCGGGATTCGAAGGGAACGAGAGAAATGCTCGTACGCATAGCCCGCAACCTCCCGGCACGCCAGGATCTTGCAGGCATCATCAGCCCCGGGGAGGGGCGGTTTGCGAAACGAACGCCGGAGGTATGCCATCTCCGTGTAGCAGTCGTCATGCTATCAGGAAGCACGCGCACTCACAATGAGTGACAATTTTTGCACCGGAATAACGAACCGGATCGGCGCGTCGTCAAACTCGACGCAAGACGTGACACCGAACGCTCCCCCTACGAAAACGGCGGGCGCGACGCCATGCATCGCGACCCGCCGCAGTCGATAGCGTGGCAAAAAACGCCTACTTCTTGGCGCTCTTCACCGCTTGCTCGATGCGCGCACCGACATCCCTGTCGATCTGCTTCCAATAGTCGAAGGCCCGCTCGAGTACCGGGCTGCGCACCCCGGCCAGCAACGCGCCCGACACGGTCTCGACCAGACGCGTGCGTGCCGCATCGTCGAATACGTGACGCACCAGATTGCCCGGTTGCGAAAAGTCGTCGTCCTCTTCGTGCAGCGTATAGGCACTGCGCACCATAGCGCCATCCGACTCCCAACCGTCCTCCGCCGGGCCCGTCTGATCGGCATACGGACGGCCACCGCTATTCGGCACATAAGTCGGCGCATTGCCGCTGTGTTCGAACGCCATGTGGCCGTCGAACATATACGACTGCACCGGCACCTTCGGGCGATTGACCGGCAGTTGATGGAAGTTCGTCCCGATGCGGTTGCGCTGCGCGTCGTTGTACGCGAAGGCGCGTCCGAGCAGCATCTTGTCGGGCGACAGGCCGATGCCCGGCACGGTATTGCCTGGCGAGAACGCCGCCTGCTCGATCTGCGCGAAGAAGTTCTCCGGATTGCGGTTGAGCGTCATCTTGCCCACCTTCATCAGCGGATAGTCCTTGTGCGACCACGTCTTCGTCAGGTCGAACGGATTGAAGCGGTACTGTTTCGCGTCGGCATACGGCATGACCTGCACCCACAGAATCCAGCTCGGATGCTCACCGCGCACGATGGCGTTGAACAGATCCCGGCGATGGAAGTCGGCGTCCTGACCGGACATCGTTGCCGCTTCGGCGTTCGAGAAGCATTCCATGCCCTGCTCGGTATGGAAGTGATACTTCACCCAGAATTTCTCGCCGCTCGCATTGATCCACAGATAGGTATGCGAACCGTAGCCGTTCATGTGCCGCCAGGTACGCGGCAAGCCACGGTCGCCCATCAGATACGTCACCTGGTGCGCCGACTCCGGATTGTTCGTCCAGAAGTCCCATTGCATATGGTTGTCGCGCAACCCCGAGTCCGGCAAACGCTTTTGACTGCGGATGAAGTGCGGGAACTTCATCGGGTCGCGCACAAAGAAAACCGGTGTGTTGTTGCCGACGAGATCGTAATTGCCTTCGTCGGTATAGAACTTGAGGGAGAAGCCGCGCACGTCGCGCCAGGTATCGGGGCTGCCTGATTCGCCCGCGACCGTGGAAAAGCGCGCGAGCATTTCCACCTTGGCGCCCTTCCTGAATAGCGAGGCCTTGGTATATCGGCTGACATCTTCGGTAGTTTCGAATATGCCGAAAGCGCCTGCACCTTTCGCGTGGGGCTGACGCTCGGGCACCTTCTCCCGATTGAAGTGCGCCATTTGCTCGATGAAGTGAACGTCGTGAAGCAGCAGCGGGCCATCCGCCCCGACCGATAGCGTGTTTCGGTCGCTTGCCGCCGGCGCACCGGCGCCTGTCGTTGATCCGGTGTCCGAACTATCTTTCTCTTTGCTCATGCATACCTCCGATGTGAAGGTGGGTGGGGAGAGGGAGAGAATGGCAGTCAGCAGTGTCGCAAGTCGTTCAAAGCATAATACAAGACGGCGACACACACCCTTCGGCGTTCGGCGCGTTGGAGCGCCGAAGCAAGCGGCAAACGTGATCTCAGGCGGCTAATGCCCGGCACTGACAGACGGCGCGTTCGAAGCAGGCAATCGCGAAGTCGACGCAAGCCTCGTCGGTAAAGCGACCGAGGCTCACGCGCACGGTGCGGCTCGCCGCTTCACCGTCGAGTCCGATGGCACTCAGCACGTGCGAAGGCTGCCCCGAGGCCGAGTTACAAGCCGACGTCGACGACACGGCGAGATTACCGTTGAGCATGAACGTGTAGAACCCGGGATGCCGGACCGTCAGGCTCAGCGTATGCGGAATGCGTTGCGCATCGGACGCGTTGTGCACCACGCCGTCAAATGCCAGCACGCCGTCGAGCAGGCGGCGGCTCAGTTGGGCAATGCGCGCGTTATCGGTCGTCATGGCCTGCATGGCCAACTCGCACGCCGTCCCCATGCCAACGATCTGATGCGTTGCCAGCGTGCCGGAGCGCAAGCCGCGTTCATGACCGCCGCCGTGCATTTGAGGCGCGACGCGCGGCATGACATCCTTGCTCACGTACAGCGCGCCGACCCCCTTCGGCCCGTACACCTTGTGTGCCGACATCGAGAGCATATCGATGCCCATGGCCTTCACGTCGATGGGCGTCTTGCCTAGCGCCTGCGCAGCATCGACATGCAGCAGCGCCCCTGCCGCGTGCACGACTCTGGAAATGGCCGCGACGTCGGTCAGCGTGCCGAGTTCGTTATTGACCAGCATGAGCGACACCAGTCCCGTATCGGGACGCAGCGCCGCCGCCACCGCATCGACCGTGATCTCGCCGGTGACCGAAGGCGTCAGATACGTTACCGGCACGCCGCGCTTTTCCAGATACGCCATCGTGTCGAGAATCGCCTTGTGCTCCAGCACGCTCGTCATCATGTGCGCGCGCGCCTGCCCCAGCTCCGCGTAGCCCTTGAGCGCCAGATTGTTCGATTCGGTGGCGCCGGACGTCCACACGATCTCCGTCGGGTCGGCACCGATGAGTGCCGCGACCTGCGCGCGCGAGCGCTCCACGAGACGGCGCGCGCTCACGCCCGCCGCATGCGAACTCGACGCGGGATTGCCGAAGACGCCATCCACGCCGAGGCAGTCGGACATCGCGGCAATCACAGCCGCGTCGGCGGGCGTGGTGGCGGCATAGTCGAAGTAATGGAGTGTTTCTCTCTCGCGCATGATCGGCCCCGGATAAATAAGTGCGTCGATCCTACGCGGCGGAAGTGAGAAAAGGCTTGCCGAATCACCCATCCGAGACAGATTTTATGGAAAATCCATCCCAACAATCACAAAAATCAGGAAATTTTATCCAGACCCAATCCAACAGCCCTCACCGGCCGGGAATCGCACGGTGACTTCGAGCCCGCCGCCGCGTCGGCGAGCGACGCGGCGGCGCGCTTCTTGCGTCAGGAGAGGGATTCGATACGCGTCGAATGGGCGTAGACCTGACCGAAGCGATTGGCCAGAAAGTCCGGCAAGGCAATCTGCTCCTGCCGTATGAAGCCGCGCTGCGGTAATTGTCCGGCAAAGAACATATCGACCGCTGCACAGATGGCCGATGCCGTCGTGATCTGAATCGCACTGGCACTGTGTCCGTTATTGCGCTCCGCGAAGATCTTCCGCGCAAAGACTTCTTGCGTGAGCACCCCGCCGCGCAGACCGCTCACGACCACGAAGATGAGCACCACGTCCTGCAAGGTGCTCGGCACGGCGCGCTTGAGCATTGTCTTAAGCGTCTCCTGATCGTCTTTCAGACGCAGTTCGTTCAACAACACCTTCATCAACGCCCCATGGCCCGGATAGCGCACCGACTTGTAATCGAGATCGCGCACGCGCCCACTGAGTGTTTCACACAGCGTGCCCAGCCCGCCCGAGGTGTTGAACGCCTCGTACTCCACGCCATCGAGCGAGAAGTGTTCCAGGTCCTCCAGCGGCTGTACGGTCAGCCTGACGCCGTCGCGAATTGCCTCGCACGGCTGGCAATACTCGTTGATCAGCCCGTCGACGCTCCACGTCAGGTTGTATTTCAGCGAGTTGGTGGGGAACGCCGGCAACGCGCCGACGCGCATCTTCACGGAGTCGACCTGATCGAACGCCGCCGCCAGGTGATGCGCCGCGATAGCGATGAAACCCGGGGCCAGACCGCACTGGGGCATCAGCGCAGTCGATGCCCCTTCTGCGAGTTGCTGGATGGCATGGGTCGCGGCCACGTCTTCGGTCAGGTCGAAGTAGTGACAGCCGGCCGCCACTGCGGCCGTCGCAGCACTCGTCGCCATCGTGTAAGGCAGCGCATTGACGACGGCGTCGTGGCCCGACATGGCCTTCCGTAATGAGCCCGTGTCGCTACCGGTCAGTTCGACAAACGCATCCGCATATTCATGGACCACCGCAGACGCCAGCGGGTTGCGGTCGAAAACCGTCACCCGGTAGTCGCCGCTGTCATGCAGCAGGCGTGCGATGGTCTGGCCGATATGTCCCGCGCCAAGTAAAGCGATCTTTTTCATGTTTTTTCCCCGGATCAAGATGTCGAACAAGAGGGCTCGCATCACGCCCGCGTCATCCCGTCGGCGTTCGTGCAAGCACCACAACATCAATTCTAGGGAGGGTGTCCGATGAAATGTAGCGTCAATTCGTCGTAAAAACGCATTCATTCGTCTAAATGACGATTTTTATGACGAATCATATAAACAGCCTGCATAACTCGGCCAAGTGCACGAGCGCCAACGACGGTGGGGACTCGCCGGCAGGGACACTCCCCAAAGCTGTCGCCAAGGGGGAACGTCTGCGCGCGTCGAAGGCACTAACGCGCACCGCCCGGCACGACATTCGGTGCCGACCTCATGAAGGAACCCCGGTGCAACTCTCCGAATACTTCCCCGTCCTGCTGTTTCTGATTGTCGCTCTGCTCATCGGCGCGGGCCTGCTGGTGGTCGCAAAGCCGATTCGGCCACATCGTCCGGACGCCGAGAAGAATTCCCCGTACGAGTGCGGGTTCAACGCTTTCGGCGACGCCCGCAAACAGTTCGACGTGCGCTACTACCGCGTCGCGATCTTTTTCATCGTGTTCGATATCGAATTGGCATTCACCATTCCGTGGGCCGTGGCGATGCGAGACGTGGGCTGGCCCGGCTTTATCGCCATGATGTTCTTCCTGTTCGTTCTCGCGGTCGGTTTCGCTTATGAATGGGGCAAGAAAGCGCTGGATTGGGAGTAAGGGTTAAGCGCAGAAGTCAAAACTGAACGCGACCGTCACGAATCGTGTTGCTCTCTTCGTCGATAAGTGCGCCTGCGGCCGCTTCTACAGCGGGAGGCGTTGCTGCGATATCCTCTCGAATTACTCCTGAAGCAAGCGGTGCCGCTCGATATCGAAACGATGGCACTCCCGCTTGATCCAATCGGAAAAAATCAGGGTTCGACGGTCGTGAGGGTCACGAGAGAGCAGCACGTATCTCGCAGGCGCTTTCACCGGCTTGCCCATGATCGCGACCAGACGGCCGCTTCGAATGTCGTCGTAGACAAGTGCCGTCCGTCCCATGGCGACGCCCTGGTGACTGAGTGCCGCCGCCAGCGCAAGGCTCGACAAGTTGAATTGGGGGCCGTCGATATGGCGCGGCCCGTCGGGGCAATTCACTCGCATCCACGTTCGCCACTCGACGAATTCCGCCGCGCCGACCCACGGCGACGCGTCGTGCAGGAACACCACGCCGTCCAGCGAGGTGGCGTCCGCGAGCCCCGGATGGGCCGCCAGATACTCCGGCGTGGCGACCGCCACCAGATATTCGTCGAGCAGCACGTCGGCCCGGACCTCCGAGTATGTCGTGGGGTCGTAGCGCACGGCGACATCGATGTCTTCCACACGCATGGACTGCCGGTCCACGCTCTGAAATTCGGCCCGCAATCGCACGGAAACGTCCGGCTCCTGCCGGTGGAACTCCGTCAGGCGCGGCATCAGCCATTGCAGCGCAAAGGACGGCAGGCAACTCACCTGAAGCGGCGCATTCGATAGCCCGAGCCTCTGCAATGTCGCCTGAATATCGCCCAACGCGCGCGTGGTGACCTCGAACAGCACCTCGCCCTTGCCGGTGAGTTTCAGACTCCGCGCTTGCCGCACGAACAACCGATACCCAAGCCGCTCCTCCAAATGCCGAATCTGTTGGCTGACGGCACTTTGCGTGAGATTCAGCGACCGCGACGCCTGCGTGAAACTCAGCAGTCGCGCCGCCGCTTCGAAGCATCGCAGCGCCCCGAGCACGGATGAATCCAGTTGCATATGAATTAGCCCAGCTAATGCGTTCATTAGAATCCAGCGCTATTTTTACCCGAAACCAGACGCTAGCATCGTGCCAAGTATCAGTAAATTGTGAGCAAAATGCCAATGATGTCTGCCCTCCTCCAGTTCGGAACCCTATTAGCCAAGCTTCAAGCAAGGATTCCTGCACTCTGGTTGAACGACCGGCTCGGACAGCCGCTGCCCTCGAGCGCCCCGTCGACGGCGCTGATCGAAGACGCTCAAGAGCGCATGGCCCGCTGCGCGCCGCTTCTCGCCGAGCTTTTCCCCGAACTGAGCGACACCGGCGGACACATCGAGTCGGTGTTGATGCCCGCCGACAAACTGAAAACCGCGCTGTCGGGCGACAGTGCCGCCAGCGCGGGTGCATGGTTCCTCAAGCGAGACGATGCCTTGCCCGTGGCGGGTTCGATCAAGGCGCGTGGCGGCTTCCACGAAGTGTTGGCGGTCGCCGAGGAAATTGCGTTGACGCGCGGATTGATTTCGCCGGACGACGACCGCCGCCGTCTCAACACGCCGGAAGTGCGAGCCGTCTTCGCTCAATACACCGTTGCCGTGGGCAGCACGGGCAATCTCGGCCTGAGCATCGGCGTGATGGCGGCCGCGCTGGGATTCGACACCGTGGTCCACATGTCCGCCGATGCGAAGGCCTGGAAAAAAGACCGTCTCCGCAAGCGCGGCGTGCGCGTTATCGAGCATGTCGGCGACTACGCGGAAGCCGTCGCCGGCGGTCGTGCTCAGGCGTCGGCACTGCCGCACAGTCACTTCGTCGACGACGAGCGCTCGGACCTGCTCTTCTTCGGCTACGCCGCAAGCGCACGTCACCTCGCCGCCCAATTGCAAGACGCGGGCAGGCCTGTCGATGCGCAACACCCGCTGTTCGTCTACCTGCCGTGCGGTGTGGGCGGTGCGCCCGGTGGCATCACCTATGGGCTGAAAGCGCTGTTCGGCCCGCACGTTCACTGCTTCTTCGTCGAACCGGTCGCGTCCCCCTGCATGCTGGTGCAACTGGCCTCGCATAGCGACACACCTGTCTCCGTCTACGACATCGGCCTCGACAACAAGACCGACGCCGATGGCTTGGCCGTGGGCGAAGCCTCCCATCTGGTGGCGCCGCTCATGGCATCGCAGCTCTCGGGCGTGTTCACCGTCTCGGATGTGGCGCTTTTCCTGAACCTTCGCGCACTGAAGTCCAGTCTCGGGGTGTTGGTCGAACCGTCTGCTGCGGCAGGCGTTAGCGGCCCGCAGTGGATCAGCGATTCGCCGGAGGGCCAGGCCTACGTTCGACAGCACGGCCTCGACATGACTCAGGCGACTCACGTGATCTGGTCGACCGGCGGCTCGCTCGTGCCCCCCGAAGAACTCAAAGCATTTCACGACCATGCAGAGGCACTGGCGCGACGCGGGGAATCCGCCTTGCAGACCAGTTGATTCCACGAACGTCCATACCCGCCGCGGGAGTTAGGCTCATGAAACAACAGGCAACGATTACACCGGACATCGGCGCAGGCATCGAGCGCACGACATTCGAAGACGCGACCTATCGGAAGGTCGCCATGCGGTTCATCCCCTTCCTGATGCTGTGCTACGTGGTCGCGTATCTCGACCGCGTGAACATCGGTATCGCGAAGCTCAACATGCTGGCCGATCTGCAATTCAGCGAAGCGGCGTACGGGTTGGGCGCCGGTTTGTTCTTCGTCGGCTACATGCTTTTCGAAGTGCCGAGCAACCTGATCATGCATCGCGTCGGCGCACGCCTGTGGATCGCACGCATCATGATTTCCTGGGGCTTGCTCTCCGGGATCATGGCGTTCGTCAGCGCGCCGTGGCAGTTCTACGTGGTGCGCTTTCTGCTCGGCGTGGCGGAAGCCGGGTTCTACCCGGGCGTCATTCTCTTTCTGACGTACTGGTTCCCCAATCGCCGCCGCGCGAAGATGACGGCCATCTTTCAGGCAGGCATTCCGGTCGCGGGTCTTATCGGGGGCCCGCTTTCCGGCTGGATTCTCGACACCTTCCATCAAGTCGGCGGACATGCCGGCTGGCAGTGGGTGTTCGTGCTCGAAGCGTTGCCTACGATCCCGCTGGCCATCGGTGTGCTTCTGATCCTGACGGACCGCGTCAAAGATGCCAAATGGCTCACGCAAGCACAACGCGAATTGATCGCACACGATATTGCGCAGGATGACCAGGGGCGCCCGCATATGCCCATGTCGCAGATCGTGCGCGACGTGCGCATCGGCAAGATCATCCTGATGACGTTCCCCGCGATGATGGCGCTCTACACGCTGGGCTTCTACCTGCCCACGCTCATCAAGGACGCCGGTGCAGTGGGCGGTCTTCAGGTCGGGCTGCTCAGCGCCATCCCTTACTGCGTCGCTGCGGTCGCAATGGTCGCCGTCGGCAGAAGTTCGGATCGCCGGCGCGAACGCCGCTGGCATCTGGCCGGCATCATGCTGCTCGGATCTGCCGGACTCGTCGCCAGTGTGTTCGCCTCACAAAATCTGACGCTCGCGATTATTTCGCTTTCGGTGGCTGCCGCTGGCATCATCAGCTTCTCGCCCATCATGTGGACGTTGCCGACGGCATTCCTCGGCGGCGCCACGGCGGCGGCGTCGATCGGTGCCATCAACAGTCTGGCCAACCTGGGAGGCTTCGTCAGCCCGTACCTGATCGGCTGGATTCGCGACACCTATCACAGCACCGCCCCCGCGATCTTCATCATTGCAGGCTCGCTCGTCATCAGCGCGCTGATCGCGCTGAGCTTCGACCCGAAGACGGTGAACCGATAAGCCTAGTCAGAATGACTCAGGAGAACATGACCTTGACCATGGAACGAACCCCTGTCCGGTTTGCCGTCGCCGGCATCATCCACGAGACCAACACCTACGCGGCCGAATTCTCCGGCATGACACCGTTACGCGCGTTCGAGCAATACTGGCACGACGCGATTCCCGTCGCCTTCGAGGCGTCCAACCATCAGGTTGGCGGCTTCATCGAAGGCGCGCGCCAGGCGGGTGTCACGCTCGAATACACGTTTGTGGGACAAGCCACGCCGTCCGGCACGATCGAGGCGAGCGCCTATGCGTCGATGAAGCACGAGATCCTCGAAGGCATCCGTGCGAAGCTGCCCGTCGACGGCGTATTGCTGGCGCTGCATGGCGCAGGGGTTGCACACGGCACGGAAGACGTCGAAGGCGATCTCGCCACTGCGCTCAGAGCGCTTGTCGGCCCCGGCGTACCCATCGCAGCGGTCTATGACCTGCATGGCAACTTCACGGAGGAAATGCGCAGCGCTTGCGACATCACGCTGCCCTGCAAGCTATACCCGCACACAGACTTTTTCGACCGTGGCGTAGAGGCCGTCGAGTTGTTGACACAGATCCTCGACGCACGTCTGAAACCCGTCGTTGCGATGCGACGCCTGCCGATGCTGCCCTACATCGTCACCACGCAAGACGGCTTCACGCCGGCGCTCGTCAACGACCTTTGCGCACGGCTCGCGCAGCAGGAAGGTGTGGTGGATTGTTCATGGTTTCATGGGTTCCCGTATGCGGATATTGCCGCCCCGTGCCCCACGGTCGTGTGCACGACGAACGGGGACGCGAAAAAGGCTCAGGCTCTGGCGGACGAAGTCGCCGATTGGATCTGGAACCATCGTGAAGCGTTTCGCCCGTCTTTCCCGTCGCCCGCCGAAGGCGTCGCCACGGCGCTCGCTGCCGCCGTCGGCCCCATCGTCGTGAACGAATATGCCGATAACCCCGGCGGCGGCACGCCCGGCGACGGCACACATCTCTTGCGCGCGTTGCTGTCGGCCCGCCCGGCGCCGGGAACCGCCTGCTTTGCTTCCATCAACGACGCCGCAGTGGTCGCACAGGCACAAGCAGCAGGTGTTGGCGCCACGATTCGCGTATCGCTGGGCGGCAAGCTGGGCCGCTACCAAGGCCAGCCCATTGAAGCCGACGCCTACGTGAAGTCGATCACCGACGGAAAGTTCGTGAACCGGCCCGGCGCCATGTTCGCGGGCGTGCGATTCGATCTGGGGGCGATGTGCCGGCTCGTCATCGATGGTGTCGATGTCATCGTGGCCTCGCGCTCGGAGCAGATCTACGACATTGAGCCGTTCGCGCTTCACGGTCTCGACGTCAGTGAGCACCAGATCATTGCGTTGAAGGGAGCGAACCACTTCCGAGCCTACTACCAGCATCTGGCGAAGCAGATCATCTCGGTGGATAGTGTGGGCTTGAGTACGGCAGACATTACGTCGTTCACGCGGGAACGTCTGCAAGGTCAGTATTGGCCGCTCTCGGATGCCGCGCAGTTTCAAAGCAGCTGACGGCGAAGAGGCAAGGAACGTCGATCAAATACCGGCGTCCCGCCGGAAAATCGTCTGCCAATGAAACGGAAGCGCATCTCACGGCGAGCGAGCTGCGGACTTGCATTTGTCCCGGCTATCAGGAAAATACCCTCAGAGTATTTTCCACCCACCGTTCAATCACGGATTTCGCCATGTCGAGCCTTACCAAGATGCTGTCGGTTCTGGACGTCTTCTCGTCATCGGAAAGGTCGATGACCGCTGAAGCCCTCGCCGAACAGCTAGGCTTTTCCCGAACGACCTGCTACCGGTACGTGAAGGAACTGGCATCGGTGGGCCTCCTGGTCAGTCACAACGGTGAATACACGCTCGGGCCTCGCATCATTCATCTCGACTACAACATGCGTCGCTCCGACCCGATGCTCAAAGCGGCGGAGCCTGTGGTGCAAAAACTGGTTCAGGTCACCGGTGGGACGGGGTTGATTTCCACGCTCTACGACGAAGAAATCATCAACGTTCTGCACGAGAATGGCATGGAAGACCTCCAGCTCGGTTTCGGCCGCGGACGCATCATGCCCCTTTTTCAAGGGGCGTCGTCAAAGGTGATCGTCGCGGCCATGTCACGGCCTCGACTGAAGCGCCTGCACGACCGGCACAAGGAATCGATGGGCGACTTCGAGGACTGGACGCTGTTCTGGCGCCATTGTCAGCACATCGTCGAGACCGGCTATGCCATATCCCGAGGAGAATTGGACGCCGGGCATGTCGGTATCGCCGCCCCCATCGTCTCTGCATCCGGAGGGGACGTCACGAGCAGCGTCTCACTCATCTTCCGCCCCGAGCACTTTGTCCTCTTCGACGAACATGCCATCGGGAAGATACTTCGCGAAGCCGCCGCCCGTATTGGCGAAGCGACCTGACGGCGGAGGGCACGCTCGTGCCCCCTTCTCCCTCAGACGCCAATGCAAAGATACTTGGTCTGTACGTAGTCCTCGATACCGTACTTCGACCCTTCCCGCCCCATCCCCGACTGCTTCACTCCGCCAAACGGCGCAACTGCGGTACTGATTAGTCCCGTGTTGATGCCGACCATGCCGTATTGCATTCGCTCGGCGACTCGCCAGACACGGCGCAGGTCGTTGGCATAGAAGTACGACGCCAATCCATACTCGGTGTCGTTGGCAAGTGCAACGGCATCGGCCTCGGAATCGAACGCGTAAAGCGCCGCCACCGGTCCAAATATCTCTTCGCCTGCAATCGACATTGCTGGCGTCACGTCCCGAAGCACTGTCGGTTCGTAATAGGTTCCCCCCAGACGGTGCGGCTTCCCGCCGACGGCGATCGACGCGCCGTGCTCCACGGCGTCGGCAACCAGCGCCTGAACCTTGTCCATCGCTGCCGCATCGATCAAAGGCCCCTGCACCACGCCAGCGTCGAGTCCATTTCCGACGCGCAGCTCGGCGACGGCACTCGCCAGCTTCTGCGCAAACTCATCGTAGACGCGACGCTGAACCAGGAAGCGGTTCGTACACACGCAGGTCTGCCCGGTGTTTCGGTACTTCGAGGCAATCGCGCCCTGGACTGCCGCGTCGATATCAGCGTCGTCGAAGACAATGAACGGCGCATTCCCGCCCAATTCCATGGACAGCTTCTTGAGCGTCGGCGCGCACTGCGCCGCCAACTCCCGTCCGACTTCCGTCGACCCTGTGAACGACAGCTTATGTACGAGCGGATTGGACGTCAGTTCCGCGCCAATCCTGGCTGCGCTTCCCGTGACAACATTGATAACGCCAGACGGGATACCGGCTCGTTCGGCAAGGACTGCGAGCGCCAAGGCTGACAGCGGTGTCTGGGACGCCGGCTTGATAACCACCGTGCAACCGGCGGCCAGCGCGGGGGCGACTTTCCGCGTAATCATCGCCGCGGGGAAATTCCAGGGCGTGATTGCAGCGCAAACGCCAACCGGCTCCTTCAGGACGACGACCCGCTTGTCTTCCCAGGGGGACGGCACCACGTCTCCGTAAATGCGGCGCCCCTCTTCTGCAAACCACTCGATATACGACGCCGCATAAGCAATCTCGCCACGCGCCTCGGCCAAGGGCTTTCCTTGCTCCAGCGTCATCAGTGTCGCCAGGTCGTCCTGGTTCTCCATCACCAGCGTGAACCAGCGACGCAGCAACTGGGCGCGAACTTCTGCCGTCACGTCGCGCCACGTCTGGAATGCGGCGTGCGCAGCGTCAATCGCCCGGCGGGTTTCGCTCTGTCCCGCACGCGGTACGCTTCCCAGCACCGTTCCATCGGCGGGGTTCGTGACGTCGAGCGTATGCCCGTCGTCGGCGTCAACCCATTGCCCTCCGATAAAACACTTCGACTGCTGTAGAGAGATGTCGTTAAGCTTCATATTCATTGCTTCGCTCATGAATGCATTTGCGTGACGAATTTGGTGACCAGGTAGCCATCGAACGTCTCGGTTCCCCCTTCACTACCCAAGCCACTGTCTTTGATGCCACCAAAGGGAATTTCCGCGGGCCCCATACCGAAATGGTTGATGTTCACCATGCCAGCTTCCAACTCCCGGCTAATCTTGTGCGCGTACCGCGCGGAATCGGTGAACGCATACGAGGCAAGCCCGAAGGGCAGCCGGTTGGCTTCGGCCAGTGCTTCGTCAATATCCTGAAACGGCACAATGCCGACCAACGGACCAAACGGCTCTTCATTCATCAGGCGGCTTTCCGGAGGCGGCGCCAAAATCACCGTCGGCTCGAAGAAGTGCCCCACGGCCTCGGGGGAACGTCCGCCGGTGGCCACCTCGGCGCCGTGGGCTTTGGCATCCTCCACGAACCCGGTCATCGCGGTAAGTCGCCGGCCGTGGGCAAGCGGCCCCATGGTGACCCCGTTCGAAAGCCCGTGACCGAGTTGAATCTTGCGCACCTCGTCGACATACTGGGAGACAAAGTCCGCGTACACGGCGCGCTGAACGAAGAAGCGCGTCGGCGAGACGCAAACCTGTCCGGCATTGCGAAACTTGTAGGCCGCCAGCATGGTTGCGGCGCGCGCCACATCGGCGTCTTCGCAAACGATGACCGGTGCGTGCCCGCCCAATTCCATCGTCATGCGTTTCATCTGGCCAGCCGCGAGCGCCGCCAGGTGCCGCCCGACGGGCACCGACCCTGTGAACGAAATCTTGCGCACGATCGGAGATTCAATGAGCTGCGTCGAAACTTCGGATGGCTCGCCCCAAACGATGTTGAAGCAACCATGGGGAAGCCCCGCGTCGTGGAAGGCGCGGGCAAGCGCCACGATTGCGCTCGGAGACTCTTCCGGACCTTTCAACACGAGCGTGCAGCCGGACGCCAATGCGGCCGCCACCTTCCGAAGCGCCTGATTGAACGGGAAGTTCCAGGGCGAGAATGCCGCGCACACGCCCACGGGTTCGCGCAGTACCGTCTGTTGTACGTCAGGATTGCGGGGCGGTACCACGCGACCGTAGATTCGACGCCCTTCTTCGGCATGCCAGTCCAGATACTCGGCTGACGAAAACACTTCGGCAACGGCCTCGTGTAGTGGTTTGCCCTGGTCGAGCGTGATGCATCGGCCAATGTGACTGGCGCGCTCCCGGATGAGTCGCGCAGCCTGACGCAGGATGTCTGAACGCACCAAGGGCGATTCACGCTTCCACCTCGCAAATGCACGCTGGGCTGCGAGAATGGCGTCGTCGATATCGGCGCGCTCCGCAAGCGGCAGCTCGCCAATCACCATCTCCGTCGCCGGGTCATAAACGGGTAGCGACCGCCGCGAGCCAGCCCCGATGAATTTGCCGTCGATATAGAGAGACAGCGGCACATAGGCGGTATCCGGCTCATATGGCAGCCCGAAGAACGTCTGTCCGCTCGGCGCCTGTGCTGGGGATTCATTCACTGCTAGTACCTCTCACCTTTGAAACGGCCACTGACACGTTCCACGTAACGCTTCAAACCCGGGCATTCTTCCGACGTCGCCATCTCTCGGTGAAAAGGCCCTCACCTCGGCGCCTCGATGCGGCAACGTGGAAGAATTCGAACAGCGCTGGTTAGAGAGCCCGAGGCTCCAGGCCGATTTCCTGCCGGAGAATCTGGTTCTCCTGCCTGACGAGCAAATGTCGAACCTTGCTGCGGAACACCTTGAAACGCTCGTCCGCCATCAATTCGGCACGACGCTCGCTTCGCTGTTGCAGCGATTCGAACGGCCAAAAGTAGACGAGTTGATTCAGCATCCCGACCTCGGTCGTGTAGCACCCGAGCATCTTTCCGAGAATCCGCTCCTGCGACTCGCGGCCAAACTCTGCGTAAAGCCGCAGGTATTCGGCAACACCGCCCGGGACTAATGTGTAAGTTCGTTGTTCAAGCAACATTTCCCAACTCCATCGCCGGCGATCGCACCTGCGGGACAAATTCTCCGAATGCTTTGGAAAGCGCGGACAAATCGGACGGCTGGCACTGGCCCGCGACATAGCGGTCGGGACGCACGAGCGCGACGCTCTGACCTGAGGCCTCAAACCAATCGGCCAGGGCGTTATCGACATCCTCTACACACTCGGTACCGAACGCGCTGCAGACCCGTCCTTCCCTTGAAGCGCCACTACGGGAGCGCTGGACTTGCACGAATTTCACGCCCAGCGACGCCCACCGTGCCCGCTCCTGAGGACTGAGGGCCGACTGCGGGTCATGTCGCCACCCGACAATGGCGAACCAGGGGCCAAGCACGTCATCGAGCTTGCGGCGCACGCCACCGGCCGTCTCGACGTCCGGCTGGACCATCATTTTTCCGAGCATCGGCGATTGCCCCGTGACCAGCACGCCGTTCGTGTATCGAGGCATGGGCTTGAAGCGCATCTGCAAAACGTAGTTCCGCAGACCGGGGGCAAACCTGGCGAGACTGAAGAAGCTATCGCGCAAGAAAGCGACCGAGCGGCTTGTCGGCATCAGCATCGCCCCGAAGGTGTCTGCCAGATCGATCATCGCGCGCGCATGGTCTCGCCGCTCGGAGTCGTATGTCCGCAGCACGCCTGGCGCCAGCACCCCCTTGATGACGGCAGCGACCTTCCACGCGAGATTGCCAACGTCCCGCAGGCCGGCGTTCAGCCCCTGGCCAATCCAGGGCGGTGTCAGGTGAGCCGCATCGCCAATCAGGGCAACGCGCCCCACCAGGAATCTATCGGCCACACGCGAGTGATGCGTGTAGGTGCGCGCCCGCACAATCTCCAGTCGCTCGACGTCCTTGACATACGGCGCGACCAAACGACGAATGGACTCCGGTTGGGCAATTTCGTTTTCGTCTTCGTGCGGGAAGACAAGAAACTCCCAACGGCGGTAGTTGAACGGCAGGTAGATGCAGACGTTCGGACGTCGCGGATCGCAATTGAGCGCGGTACAAGGTTGCTCGAGGTCAGCGTTCTTGACGTCCACCACGACCCATTTGATCGGGTGCGTTGTCCCTTCGAGCTTTACGCCGAGCATCTCCCGCATGGGGCTTCGCCCGCCATCGGCAGCGACAACATAATCCGCCTCAAGCGAATACGTTGAGCCGTCGTCACGTTTGACCGTGAGTGTCACACTGCTATCGTCCTGGGCGATCGCCGTGACTTCTTCACTGGTGCGAAGCGAGACGTGCGGATAGCGCGCGAGCCCCTCCCGCAACGTCTTTTCCGCCAGTTGCTGCATGAAGATGTTTCGACGCCACCACCCGAACTCCCGGACGGTCGGTCGAATGTCGGCGAAGCACTCGCCATTTGCCTTGTACATCCGTAGCGGCACGTTCTGAATCATGTCGCGCGCAAGCTCGTCGGCAAGTCCTGCCGTCTGGAAAAGGCGAAGCGCCTCGTCGTCCATGCCGACCGCGCGCGGAAATTCAACGATGGCCGGCGTCTTCTCTATCACGACGGTGTCGATGCCGTACAGTCCGAGCATGTTCGCCATCGCTGCGCCGTTGGGTCCCGCGCCTACAATGGCGACCGACGTTCTTTGAGATTTTTCTTCACTCACTTTTCAGTTCCCCTTCCGCCAAACGGCGTCGTCCAGGCGGTCGAGCCAGTCGCCAAGCACTCGATTGAATACATCGAGTTGGTCGTCGTGGACGTAATGCGTCGCACCGGCGATGCGGGTCGCACAGAGGTTCGGGTTGACCAGCGCCATTTCGTTCAGCGTGGTCTCCGATAAGAAATCCGAGTCCCCACCGCGCATGACAAGGGCTGGCGCCTCCAGGGAGGTCACATACGGCCAGAGGTCCACCAACTGCGCCGGGCTCGCATTGACCCGGGCGACGGCAATTCCCGCCGCGTCGTGCCGCCAGACAACCCGTCCGTCATCGCTCGTCTTCAAGGAGTACTTCACCCGGGAGTCGAGCGCGGCTTCCGAGATGTTCGGTCGCTGGCGTCGCCAGAACGCCCTGGCAGCCGCCCAGGACGGGAAAGCATCGGGAGTCGCTTGCAGCTCACGCTTGATTCGTTCGGAGCCTTGCGAACTCGCGGACGCTCCCGGCCCCATGTCTTCAATGACAAGGCCAGCGAGCAGGTCGGGGCATTCCCCGGCGTATACGAACGCATTCGCACCCCCCATCGAGTGCCCGACAAGGACGAAGCGGGTGAGCCCGAGCGCGTTCACCATGGCTTTCAGGTCACGGACGTAAGCGCTGGCGTAGTAGTCCCGCTTCGGATCCCAATCGCTCATCCCGCGCCCGCGTTGGTCGAGTGCGATGACCCGGTAGCGGTCGGTCAGCGTAGCGGCCACCGGCTCCCACGTGTGGGCATAACTGCGCAGGCCGTGAAGCATGACGATTGGCGGAGCATCCTCTGCCCCCCAACTGACATAGCGCAAGCGCAGGCCATCGCTCTCAAGCCAGCCTTCCTTTGCAGGTAGCGTGTTCATGCTCGACTCGCTCGATCGTGCGATTAGACGAGACCGTCTTTGCCGACGATCTCGCTGGCCTTGAGGCCGCCAAGGCGGGCATGCAAGCGGCCACGCGTAGCGAAAGCGAAGATGACGAGCACTTCGTCCGCGTTCGGTGCGTCGGGGAAAAGGCACGTCACGGTGTCGTAATGCGAGCGCACATAGAGCGCGTCTTTGTGGGCCAGCGGAACATCAATGACGGTATTGATAGGGCCGCGCTTGCCGCTGGACGGAACCCACGATTTGCCACCGCCCAAAGCTGCGCGAATCGGCTCGGCGAAAATCGACGTCAGAAACGCGTTGCCGTGCTCGTACTCGCCGTCGGTGCCGACCAGACAGGCCTTGCCATAGCTTTCGATCTTGCGCCCGGCAGCCAGCGCCTCGATGCGACGCGCAAACTCGACACCCAGCGCAGGCGAAGGCTCCACCAGTGCATCGAGGTTCTGACTGAATCGACCCGCATACGGGTTATGCACCGCAGCGGCAATCACAATCTTGCGAAGTGGTTCGCCGTCGGCGAGTTCACCGGTCTCGTTGGCCAGCGAATCCTCAATTTGGGTGTACCACTTACGGATATGGAAGCCTTCGAAGTTGGCGGCTTTGCTCATGGGGAAATCTCCAGCGAATAGGGTTGGTATTTGTTGCCAGGCAGGTCTTCCTGCGGCGTGCCGAAACCGGTGGCGCAGGAAGACCGCAAGGGTGTCAGTCGAAGATCGGTTCGAGTTGGGTGGGGTCGCTCGGCGCGTTGTACTCGTTCAGAACGCGCTTCCCTTCCTCGTCATCGGTGACCGTTTCACAGAAGAACTCGAGGCGGTTTCCATCCGGGTCGTTGAAGTACACGCCGATACCCACTTTGTGGTCGGTAATCTTGACGATGGGCACCTTGCGGCGAATGAGCATCCCGTACAGGCGACGCAGCTCGCGAAGGTCACCGGCAATTTCCAATCCGTAGTGCTGCAGGCCGATGGTGCCGATCTCGGCGTCGGATACCGCACGAATCAGAGCGATGTCGTGGTGCTTCTGCCCGAACGACATGAATACCCATTGTTCCGCCCGGGCCGTCTGCGTCATGCCGAGCACATCGGCATACCATTTCCCGGATTGGATAGGGTCACGCACGAACAGCGAAAGGTGCGTGCGCTGAACACGCGGTTGACGCATCGGCAGGTTGTTGATGTTCGCCAGGTCTGCGCGAAGCAGCGTCTCTTCAGGCAAGGTCATCACGGCAAGTCTCTCCGGTCAGTGAGTCGATTGGGCGTGAGCGACAAGGGGCGCCTCAAAGGGGGTCCACGCAACCGCAGTGATTTCGCTGAAATCGCGCCACTCCTTCTCCCAGCGGCGACCGCCATCACGCGAGCGGAACAGATGCCCGTACTTGGTGCCGGCGTAAATCAACTCGGGTTGCGCTGCGTTGACACCGATCGCCCAGAACGTGGAGTTGGGGGGCGACGCAAGCGCCATTTCCGACCACTCGTATCCACGATCGGTCGAGCGATAGATTCGGGTTCTGCTCCCGGGCGTTCCGTCGCCCACCGCCATGAGCAGGTCGCCGTCAGGCTGTGCGAGCTGGGTGACGGTGCGCGTGTAGTACAAACCATCGAATCGGTCGCGAGAGAGCTTCCCGTCCCAGGTCACGCCGTCGTCTTCGCTGATGTAGACAGCATTGACCGTCAGCAACAGAGTCGTCTTGGGTTGGTGTTGGGTCGCACTCAGCACCGTAATGGCGTGAATATCGCTGTTACGAATCGCCGTGCCGGGACCATCCACGCGAACCCAGGACGCGCCGGCATCGCGGCTTCGCCAGGCGCCCCCCTCTTCGACGCCAAACCACACGTTGTTGGCGTCGTCGGGCTCGACACAGATGGTCAGCAGGCGTGGGCGGTTGACCCCTTCGCAGAACTCGGGAATTTCCGGCGGGAGCTTCTCCCAGGTTTGCCCGGCGTCAGTGGACTTGAAGATTCCCGCACGGGAAGGGGCGCCAGTGCCGGCGTACAGAACGCTGGAATCGTGCGGGTCGATGGCGATCGACCAGACCGTTTGCCCGTTGAGCGCATTCACGGGGCGATGCCAGTGAGCGCCGCCATCATCGCTGATGCACAGGCCGGCATCCGCACCGGCGTAAATCCGGGCGGGATTGCGCGGGTCCACCACAAGCGAGCGGACGATGCCGTCGAACTCGATGGGTTCTTTCAACCCCAGGCGATGCCAGGTCTTGCCGTCGTCGTTGGAACGCAGGATGCCTTGCCCTGCGGTGGCAACCAGTACGGTGGCGCTCATGTGGAAAATCTCCTTGAATCAGATAAAAATGCCGCGCGTCAGACCGCCGTCGCAACCAATGGATTCGCCCGTAATCGAGCCCGACTTCGGCGAAGCGAGGAAGGCGACGATCCAGCCCATTTCCTCAGGCTGCAACACCCGGCGAATCGGCGTGACCTTGACGTAGTTGGCCTCGACTTCGGCAGCCGTCAGCCCTTGCTTTTGGGCTTCCTTCTCGTAAAGCTCGTGGATATGCGGCGTCTCGACGACACCCGGGTGAATCGTGTTCACGGTGATACCGTGCGGACCCAGTTGGTCGGACAACGTCTTCGTCAGGTGAACAATGGCGATGTTGCGCATGCCGGAAAGTTGCTTGCTACCGCGACCGGTCAATCCACCGATATTGATGATTCGACCGAAACCGTTCTGACGCATGTAGGGAGCCGCAGCCTTAGCACAACGCATGTAGCCGACCACCTTGATGTCGATGTCTTGCAGCAGCCCCTGCGGGTCGGCGTTCTCAAGCTCGGTGCGAACCAACCCCCCCGGGTGAGCCGCACCGTTGAGCAAGATGTCGAGACGTCCGAATTGGGCGACGTGCGCGGCCATTGCCTTCTCGATAGACGCCATGTCGGTGGTATCGACGCTCTGCGGCAGAACCTGCCCAGCCGCGCGCCCCAGACCGGCGAGCGCTTCACGAATCTCGCTCGCGGCAACCTCCAGGTGCTCCATGCGCCGGGCGGCTATGGTGACGTTCACGCCTTCGCGAGCCAGTTCTAGGGCAACAGCCTTGCCGATGCCCATGCTGCCGCCCGTGATGAAGGCGGCCTTTCCGTTGAGTTCCAGGTTCATAGCTAAGTCGGATAAGTCAGGATTTCAGAGAGATGCCGAGCACTTCGATAGCGCTACGGAAGGCACATTTCGATGAGGCACGGGCCGTCGGTGTGGGCGAGCGCCTTTTCAATCGCGAGCACGAGCGCTTGCGTCGTCGCCGCACGCTGGGACGGCACGCCGTACCCTTTCGAAAGGGCTTGCCAATCGATTGCGGGGTCGTCCAGCAACGTCAGGCGCTTCGAGTTCGGCGCGTCAGTAGGCAAACCGCTTCGGTTGAGTTCGGTTTGCAAGATGCCGTATCGCTTGTTCGACGTGATGAGCATCACGATCGGTAGCCGCTCTCTAGCCATCGTCCAAAGCGATTGAATCGTGTACTGAGCGCTGCCATCGGATTGCAACGCGAAGACACGGCGCTCCGGGCAGGCCACTGCTGCACCGAGCGCCACCGGCAAGCCTTGGCCGATAGCGCCACCGGTGTTGGTCAGGATGGTGTGACGCGCGGCACGTGCGGAGGCCGTCACGAACGGATAACCACACGTGCCACCTTCCACGGAAACAATGGCGTTTGCGGGAAGTGCGTTGGAGAGGATTCGGCCAACGGCCTGCGGCGTGAGGTCGCCGTCGGCAACCTCCCAACGTTGGGCTGCGACACCGGCGACGGGGTGATGTCCAAGGTCCAGTTCGAGGGCGAGCGACTCAAGGGCTTCATCGGCTGCCTCGCCGGGGGTCGCCAGCGTGACCATGTCGCCGGGCGCCGCCAGTTCGCTGGGGATGCCCTCGTAGCCGAAGTACGTAATAGGTGCGAGCGCGCCGGCGAGCACAACCTTGCGAGCGTCGAGCGCGGAGAGTGCGGGCTCGGGGAAATACGGCAGGCGATCAATGTCGGGGAGCCCACCGCCGCGCTCCGTGCGCGCCGGGAACGTTTCGCTGTAGCAGCGCGCGCCTGTCGCCGCCGCGATGCGGGCCGCCGCTTCTTGTCCGCGTGCCGAAAGCGCCCGGTCCCCCATCAGAATGACAGCGGGCGTGCCGCTTTGAAGCAGCGCAGCGACTTCAGAGACACGCGTCGGTTGAAAGCCTTTCGCCGGTGTCTCGGATGCCTCGACTTGTTGCAAGGCATCGACACTCACTGCTTGCAGGTCGACGGGCAATACGAGTGTTGCGACACCACGAGTACCGTCGCTGCCCATGGCAGCAGCTATCGCATCCAAGGTGTCCCGCGCCAGATCGCTCTGGTCAGCCACACTGCGATACCACACGGAAACGGGACGGGCCAGCGACTCGATATCGGACGTCAGCGGCGCATCGTATTTCACGTGTGCTCGCGTATGGTCACCGATGATGTTCAGAATCGGCGTACGCGCGCGCCGAGCGTTGTGCAAGTTGGCAATCCCATTCGCGTGCCCCGGCCCGAGATGCAACAAGGTCATCGCAGGCTTCCCGGCCATCCGGCCGTATCCGTCGGCGGCTCCCGTACAAACGCCCTCGAACAGCCCGAGGATGGGACGAACACCGTCCACCATGTCCAACGCACCGACAAACGGCATTTCGGTGGTGCCGGGGTTTGCGAAACATACGTTGACACCAGCCGCTCGCGCGGCCTTCAACACCACACATGCACCATTCTGTTGTTGAAAGTCCATTTCCGGGATTTCCACCAAAAAAAACACAGAGAAAAATTAATTTTGTTTACTTTAATCCCGAATAAAGGGATTTGTAAAACAGAAAATTATTTCAGCAGATGATCCCGGCGGCACGGCAAAAGCGCGAAACCCTTGATAGACGGGGCTTTTCTGGTGACAAGTGCGGGAGCTAGGGGTTTACACGAGCCGCGCTTCGGAACGTGATTTCGCAGAGATGGGGCGACGGTTCCGCAATTTGGGATTCACGTCGGTCCCCGGTATTCATATCCGTCACCCGCCGCCCTCAGAACGAAAAGCGCCGCACGAAGCTACCGAGCGGCGATTCAAGGATGAAGGTGACGGCGCGCCGCGGCACGCTTGCGATCAGGCGACGTGACCCGCCGGGGCCGGTATCTGCGGCGCTTGCCGCGGAACCAGGCGGAGCAGAAGCACAGCCCCCACCAGTAGTAATCCGGCGACGAGAGTGAGTCCGGCGTACGGTGTGCCGGTGCGCGCCATCATGCCGCCAACAAGCCACGAGCTGAAAGCGCCGCCAATGGACCCAAGCGAGCTGATGATGGCGATGCCAGCCGCAGCACTTCGACCGAACAGTTGCGCCGCGGGAATCGTCCAGTAGACGATGGGCACCGTGAAAATGCAGAGCTGAGCGATCGCCACAAGCACCACAGTCGCCGGGACATTTCCTGCGGCAAATCGGAGCAGGAACAGGCTAACGGCAGTCGCCAGCATGCAGGCCGCGATGTGCCAACGCCGCTCCATTCGACGATCCGAGCTATAGGCAATTGCGAGGTTGCCGATCATCGTGCAGACGGAGATGAGGCCCGACAACCAGCCAATCGTCGCAACACTCGTCACTCCCGAGGACTTGAGAATGGTCGGGGCCCAGAAGGTGACGGCCACCATTCCCACGTAAATGCAGAAATACACCGCGGCCAACCCGAGAATGCGCCGATTCCGGAGGATTTCCATGAGGCCGATACCACTGTGCCCAATCACCGCCTTGCTTTGCGTCGCCCTCAAATCGCGCTCGAGCACCGCACGGTCGGCGTCCGTCAGCCACCGGGCCTTCCCAGGACCGTCGCTCAACATGAAGGGAGCAAGCAAGCCGAGCAAGATTGCCGGCGTTCCCTCGATCAGGAACAACCATTGCCATCCACGCAGCCCGAGATACTCGTGCATCTGGCTCATGATCAAGCCGGATAGCGGCCCGCCGGTCATGCCGGCAACGGGCACCGCCAGCATGAGCACGCTATTGATACGCGCTCGCATGTGGTCAGGAAACCAATACGAGAGATACAGAATCAAGCCGGGAAAGAACCCCGCTTCCGCAGCCCCCAACAGGAATCGCAGGAAGTAAAGCGACCATGCGCCGGTGACGAACATCTGGGCTACCGTGCAGGCCCCCCACAAAACCATGATGCGAAGCAGCGTCTTGCTCGCGCCGATGCGCGCGAGCAGCAGGTTGCTTGGCAACTCGAAGGCCGCGTAACTGATGAAGAAGATGCCTGTCGCCGCGCCGAAGACGGCTTCGCTCAGTCCAAGGTCTTGAAGGAACTGAAGCTTCGCGAACCCGATGTTCACCCGGTCGATGAAGTTCAGTACATAGCAGAGAAACAGGAATGGGATGATGCGCAACGCGACCTTGCGATAGACGTGCGCGGAAGACGAATGGGGCATGTTGCTCTCCTATCACCACCCCGAATATCGGGATGAAGACCATTAATATTTGCAAATTCATGGTCTATTTTTTCTCAAAATCCCGCAACAAGGGATTTATAGGTGGTTAACCTAAGATAAGAGGCGACGTCGAGGAGGCGGTGCCCAGACGCACGGCGTCAACCACTCTGGGGAAATGCAGAGGGGGAGGCGGCGCGACTCGGCATGCGGAAAATTCGGAACGATACCCCCGATTCAAGGGGGCAATTGACCGGTTCGCAACGCGAAAAAAAAGCCGGGACGTTGATGACGTCTCCGGCCTTATGTGACAGGTGTCTCAAAGAATCATTGCCCGCTTCTTCGCGGGCAATGTCGATGTCGAAAGATGCGCTTCTATATTTTTGAACTGCGACGCGCCCGGGCGACTTACTCCACCGTCACCGATTTAGCGAGGTTGCGGGGCTTGTCGACATCGGTGCCGCGCGCGCAGGCGGTGTGATAGGCGAGCAGTTGCAGCGGCACGACGTGCAGAATCGGCGAAAGCTGGCCGTAATGCTCCGGCATGTGGATCACATGAATACCATCGGCGTTTGCAATCTCCGTGTCGGCGTCGGCGAACACGTACAACTGGCCGCCACGCGCACGCACTTCCTGCATGTTCGATTTCAGCTTCTCGACAAGCGCGTCGCGCGGCGCGACCGTCACCACCGGCATCTCTTCCGTCACCAGCGCAAGCGGGCCGTGCTTCAGTTCGCCCGCCGGGTAGGCCTCGGCGTGGATGTACGAGATTTCCTTGAGCTTGAGCGCGCCTTCGAGCGCGATCGGGTAGTGCAGACCGCGTCCCAGGAACAACGCATTCTCGCGACGGGCAAACTCCTCCGCCCACGCGATGATCTGCGGTTCCAGCGCCAGCACGCTGTGCAGCGCCGCCGGGAGGTGGCGCAACTGCGTCAGGTAGTCGGCTTCCTGCGCCTGCGTCAAACGCCCCCGCAGTTTCGCCATGGTCAGCGTCAGCAGAAACAACGCCGTCAACTGCGTCGTGAACGCCTTCGTCGACGCCACGCCGATTTCCGTACCGGCGCGCGTCAGGTAATGCAACGCCGTCTGACGCACCATCGCACTGGTGCCCACGTTGCAGATCGCGAGCGTGTTCGTCATGCCCAGCGATTGGGCGTGCTGTAGCGCCGCCATCGTATCGGCCGTCTCGCCCGACTGCGAAATCGTGACCACCAACGTTCTCGGATTCGGCACGCTGTCGCGATAGCGGTACTCGCTTGCCACTTCCACTTGCGTCGGGATCTGCGCCAGCGATTCCAGCCAATACTTGGCCGTCATGCCCGAGTAGTAGCTCGTGCCGCACGCCAGAATCAGGATCGAGTCGACGTTGCTCAGCACCGCTTCCGCCTTCTCGCCGAAAAGCGTCGGCGAAATGCCTTCCACGCCTTCCATCGTGTCGCCGATCGCTCGCGGCTGCTCGAAGATTTCCTTCTGCATGTAGTGACGATACGGACCCAGTTCCACCGCGCCCGTGTACGCCTGCACCGTGCGAACCTCGCGCTCGACGATCTCATGGTTGCGATCCATGATCGTCACACCTTCGAGCGTGAGTTCGACGACGTCGCCCTCCTCCAGATAGATGAATTGGTCCGTCGTGCCCGCGAGCGCCAGCGCATCGGAGGCGAGGAAGTTTTCGCCCTCACCCACGCCCACGACCAGCGGCGACCCCGCGCGCGCGCCGATTACCCGGTGCGGCTCCTGCTTACGAAAGACGGCGATGGCGTAGGCACCGTGCAGACGGCGCGTTGCCAGGCGCACAGCGTGATACAGATCGCTCGCCGCACCGTTCGTCAGAATGTGATGAATCAGGTGTGCAATGACTTCGGTGTCTGTCTGCGACACGAAGTCGTAGCCCAGGCCACGCAGTTCCTCACGCAGGCTCTCATGGTTCTCGATGATGCCGTTGTGGACCAGCGCCACTTCGTCGCGCGAGAAAATCGGATGCGCGTTGTTCGTGGCCGGTGCACCGTGCGTCGCCCAACGGGTGTGGGCAATGCCCGTCTCGCCGCTCAGGTGCGTTTGCGCAAGCTGCTCGTCGAGATCGGCCACACGCGACACGCTGCGCGCGCGCTGAGGCACGCCGTCCTTCAGCACGGCTACGCCGCACGAGTCATAGCCGCGGTATTCCAGACGACGCAGACCTTCCACCAACACCGGTACTACATTACGTCGCGCCACCGCGCCGACAATGCCGCACATATTCGCTTCCCTTTATGCCAGAGAGCCCTGGCTCATTCGATCGGATTCGATCCGTTTTGACTTTGCCAGCGCACGCTCTGCCTCGCGCACCGGCCCATAACCGCCAATTTTACCGCTTCTGCTTGCGCGGACGGACGTAACCCATCTTCGCTTCCTGCGTCTTGCCGTTGAGCACCAGCGAGTCTTCCGGTGTGTCCTTCCACACGGTAGTCCCGGCGGCAATCGTCGTGCCGCGACGCACGGTCACGGGCGCCACGAGTTGCGTGTCCGAACCGATGAAGACATCGTCCTCGATCACCGTGCGATGCTTGTTCGCGCCGTCGTAATTGCACGTGATGGTGCCCGCGCCGATATTCACGCGCGCCCCCACTGTCGAGTCGCCCACGTAGGCCAGATGGTTAGCCTTCGAGCCCTTGGCAAGCGACGCGTTCTTCACTTCCACGAAGTTACCGATGTGCACCTCGTCGGCCAGATCGGCCCCCGGGCGCAGGCGGGCATACGGCCCGACGTGCGCATCGGCGCCGACCACGGCGCCATCCAGATGACTGAACGCCTCGATGCGCGTGCCCGCCCCGATGGTGCTGTTGCGAATCACGCAGTTCGCTCCGATGGTCGCGCCGTCGCCAATCGTCACATGGCCTTCGAATACGCAATTCACATCGATAGCGACATCGGTGCCGCACGCGATCTCGCCGCGCAAATCGAAGCGCGCCGGATCGATCAGGGTGACGCCCGCCGCGAGCAATGCGCGCGCCGCGTTGCGCTGATAGTCGCGCTCCAGCTCGGCAAGCTGCACTTTGTCGTTCACACCGTTGGGCTCCCACGCGAATGCCGGTTGCGTGGTGACGACCGGCACGCCGTCGGCCACCGCGCAGGCGATCACGTCCGTCAGGTAGTACTCGCCCTGCGCATTCTGATTCTTCAGGCCGCTCAACCAGCCTTTGAGCGCACGCGTGGGCGCCACCACGATGCCGGTGTTGATCTCGCGAATGGCCAATTCGGCCTCGTTGGCGTCCTTCTGTTCAACGATGCGCAGCACATTGCCCGCCGCGTCGCGCACGATCCGGCCGTAACCCGTCGGGTTCTCCAGATCGACGGTGAGCACGCCCAGCTTGTCGTTGCCTGCGGCGTCGAGCAACGCCTGCAACGTCTCGGGGCGCGTGAGCGGCACGTCGCCGTAAAGCACCAGCGTCGGCACCGATTCGTCGAGCAGCGGCGCTGCCTGCTGCACCGCGTGCCCGGTGCCCAACTGCTGCGCCTGCTCCGCAAAGCGCACGCCATCCCCGGCAACCGCTTCGCGCACGGCGTCGCCACCATGCCCGATCACCACAATGAGTTGGCCCGGCGTGAGCTTGCGTGCGGTCGCAATCACATGCGACAGGAGCGGCCGGCCGGCCAGCGGCTGAAGCACCTTCGGCAGCTTCGAGCGCATGCGCTTACCCATGCCTGCGGCGAGAATCACAATATTCATGGCGTCGTGACGATTCGAGAGTCGGAGTGTCGGTATTTTGCGGCCCACCGGATGGGTCGGCAGAGCCGCGTCAAGGAATGAACCAGCGAGCGAGGAGAATTCCGCTCAGTCGTCGAATTGCGTGATGCGGATGATGCCCGCGTCGTTTTCGTCGCCGCACGGTGCTTCGTCGAATGCAATATCGCCGAACGGATCGGGCTGCCCCGTTGCCTGCAGATTCTTGAAGTCGTGAAGGTTCGTATCCATCAGGTGTGAGGGAATCACATTCGACAGTGCACTGAAAATCGACTTGATGCGCCCCGGATGCTGTTTCTCCCACTGACGGATCAGCGCCTTCATCTCGGCACGCTTCAGGTTCGGCTGGCTGCCGCACAGCGTGCACGGAATGATCGGGAATTGCTTGTACTCGGCGTAACGCTCCAGATCCGATTCGCGCACATACGCCAGCGGGCGGATCACCACGTTCTTGCCGTCGTCCGATTGCAGCTTCGGCGGCATGCCCTTGAGCTTGCCACCGTAGAACAGGTTCAGGAAGACGGTCTCGATGATGTCGTCGCGATGGTGGCCCAGCGCGACCTTGGTCGCACCGAGTTCGCCGGCCACGCGGTAAAGAATGCCGCGGCGCAGGCGTGAGCACAGCGAGCAAGTCGTCTTGCCCTCAGGCACCACGCGCTTGACGATGGAATACGTGTCCTGATTCTCGATGTGGAAATCCACGCCGATGGAACGGAAGTAATCGGGCAGCACATGCTCCGGGAAACCCGGCTGCTTCTGGTCGAGATTGACAGCGACGATCGAGAAGTCGATCGGCGCGCGCTCGCGCAGCTTGAGCAGGATATCGAGCATGGCGTAGCTGTCCTTGCCACCGGACATGCACACCATCACACGGTCGCCTTGCTCGATCATGTTGTAGTCGCCGATGGCCTGCCCCGTCAGACGGAACAGCCGCTTCTCGAGCTTGTTGTTCTCGAACGCGAGCTTCTGCGCTTTTTTCACGCTGTCGGCGGCAACGTTTCCGCTCGCGGCCAGTGGCGCGCCGGTCTCGGGCATGACGGCACTCATGTCAGGCACCCTTCATCTTGAAGACTTCGATGCCCACCGAGTGGCAATCGGGGTACACGTCGGGCTTCTCGGTCGACACGCCCACCGCGCGCACGCGCGGATGCGCCAGCAGCGCACTCGCGACGTCGTCGCACAGGGTTTCCTGCAAATGAATGTGGCCCTGCCCCACGCGCTTGGCAATCGTCTCGCGCATGAAGTCGTAGTCGACAACCTCGTCGAGCTTGTCGGCCACGGGGGTGCTCTCGGCGAGCGGCACGAACAGTTGCACGTTGATCAGCACGCGCTGTTCGCCCCGCTTCTCATGATCGTGCACGCCGATGTTGATGAACACCTCATAGTCGCGCAGAAACATGCGACGGCAGTCCATCAGGCGAGGGTGGGAAAGAGCGCTATGCATTTTGAAAACTCGTAATGACAATCAACGAGACCGGTCGGCATCGGCCGGCTCGGTCAGAAATTTCACGTCGCGCGACGAACTCGCGAGATGTTGCCCGCCGTCGACATACAGCACCGTGCCTGTCACAGCAGGGGCTTCGGCCAGATACGCTACGGCCTGCGCAATATCCTCCGGTGTCGACGATGCGCCCAGTGGCGTCGACGCGTGCGCCGCCGCGAAGCCCCCGGGTGTCTGATCGGCCGACAGCAGCGTGACGCCCGGCGCGACGCCGACCACGCGCAAACGCGGGGCGAAAGCCTGGGCCAGCAACGTCGTCGCCACGTCCAGCGCTGCCTTCGACAGCGTGTACGACAAATAATCGGGGTTCGGATTCGCCAACTTCTGATCGAGCAGATTGACGACGACACCGCGTTGCGTCTCGCCCAGTGCGGCGTGCATTTCGCGCGCGAGCACCAGCGGTGCGCCCGCATTCACGCGCATGTGGCGCTCCAGCGCCTGATAGCCGAAATCGTCGGCGCTATCGTACTCGAAGCGCGACGCATTGTTGACGAGGCAAGCGGGCACGCCAAGCGCGTCGATACAACGGGCGATGAGGCCGGCCGTGGCGGCCTCATCGGCAAGCGACGCCTGCAACGCCACTGCCCGGCGTCCCAATGCCTCGATGGCCGCGACGGTCGCCAACGCCTCATCGTGCGAACGCTCGTAGTGAACGGCAACGTCCCATCCCGTGGCGGCAAGCCTCAATGCAATCGCGCGTCCGATCCGGCGCGCGCCGCCCGTCACGAGCGCCACGCGCGGCACGGCACGCGCGCTGGCGGAATCGCTTGCGGCAGGCGTGGGGCGTGGCGTCGATGCAACGGTCATACGGCAGATTCCGGTCAGTGGGCAAGCAAGCAGACGAACTTCGGGCGGCACGGCAGGCTAGGCCCGGCACCGGGCGTCGTGGCTCGCGACAGCCTCGCAAGTCGTCCGGACAAAGGGCACATATCGCAAAAACTGGCGAAAACCATGCAAAAACGGCCAAAAACTGACGAAAATCGGCGGAATTTGCGCCGATATCGCCCGCAGACGCGCTTTAACATCTCAAGCAGCCAGTCTGCACCGTCTCCGTTACAATGCCCGCATGAATCAGGCCGCACCGAAACCGCATAGTTTACCCGTTCCGGAGCCGGACGCGCTCGAACACTCGCGCCGTCTTACGGCTCATCTCGCCGACGCCATCGACGCGGCCGGCGGCTGGCTGCCGTTCGATCGCTTCATGGAACTGGCCTTGTACGCGCCCGGCCTCGGTTACTACGCCGCCGGCGCCGCCAAATTCGGTCGTCTCGCCGCCGACGGCAGCGACTTCGTCACCGCACCGGAACTCACGCCGCTCTTCGCCCGCACGCTCGCGCGTCAACTCGGCGAGATCTTCGAACAGACGGGCGACGCACAGGTGCTGGAATTCGGCGCAGGGTCGGGACGTCTGGCCGCCGATCTGTTGCTCGCCTTCGAAGCCGAAGGCACGCCCTGCGAGACGTACTCGATCATGGAACTCTCCGGCGAGCTGCGCGCACGCCAACGCGAGACCATCGCCAGCGCCGCGCCGCATCTTCTCGCGCGTGTCACCTGGCTCGATCGGTTGCCCGACGCCTTTCGCGGCGTAATGCTCGGCAACGAAGTGCTTGATGCCATGCCGGTCCACCTGTGGGCGCGCCGTCCGGACGAGACGGGACAGCCCGTCTGGTTCGAGCGCGGCGTGGTGCGCACGCCCACGGGTTTCGGGTGGGAAGAACGTCTGTATACCGGCCCGTTGCCGGAAGCCCTCGATGCATTGGCCGATCTGCCGCCGACACAGGAATATCTGACGGAAACACACGAAGCCGCATCCGCCTTCGTGCGCAGCGTAGCGCCGCTGCTCGCGCGCGGCGTGTTGCTGCTCATCGATTACGGATTCCCGGCGCGGGAGTACTATCATCCGCAACGCGCTCACGGCACGTTGATGTGCCACTATCGACACCACGCGCACGACGATCCGTTCTATTACCCAGGCTTGCAGGACATCACCGCGCATGTGGAATTTTCAGGAATCGCCGATGCAGGCGTCGACGCCGGGCTCGATCTGCTGGGCTTCACGTCGCAGGCGCGATTCCTGATGAACGCAGGCATCATCGACCTGATGAGCGCGCTCGATCCGACTGATCCGAAGACGTTCCTGCCCGCAACGGCTGCCGCACAGAAACTGCTGTCCGAGGCCGAGATGGGCGAACTCTTCAAGGTCATCGCCTTCGGACGCGGTATGGACGAGTGGGCCGGCCTGATCGGCTTCGCCACCGGCGACCGCAGTCACGCGCTCTAACGTCTTCCCTTCACACGAGGCCACGCCGATATGTTCCGCTGGATGTTTACGATCTTCATCGCGATCTGCATCCTCTCGGCAGCGTCGCCGTGGCTCACCAAACTCGGCATCGGCCGATTGCCCGGCGACCTGCGTTTGCGCTGGCGAGGCCGCGAAATGCTCTTTCCTTTCGCCTCCACCATCGTGCTCTCGCTCGTCTTCAATCTGCTGATTCGATTGCTGTGAGTCCGACGACAGGCGCAACACCTGTTGCACCCCCCGTCAGTCTCTTCCCGCCGTCTCTCCCTGCCTGATGCCTCCCACGCATTCGCGGCCTCTCGTAAGGCTGGCGCGGCGACGGGTGCGTCAACACCGCCCCTTGGCCCCAAACCCATACCATCGCTAGGGTTAACGACCATTTGATCATTTGTTGCAAAAAAATTATCATGAAACAAATGATTCAATCATGAATCACGGGTGAGGCCATTTCAGGAGCAGGGCATGATCAAGATGCGATTGACCGGGGTAATGCTGGGCGTAGCGATGTGTGTTGCGGCAGGCGCGGCACGGGCCCAGCCCGCATCGGAGACGCTGCAAAAGATCGAGAGCAGCGGCGTGATTTCCATCGGGCATCGCGAGTCGTCGATTCCGTTCTCGTACTACGACAACAACCACAACGTCATCGGCTACTCGCAGGATCTGTGCAACAAGATCGTCGACGTGGTGAAGACCCGTCTGAAGAAGCCCGATCTGCAAGTGCGCTTCATCCCCGTCACCTCGCAGAACCGCATTGCGCTCGTGCAAAACGGCACGGTCGATATCGAGTGTGGCGTGACGACGAACCTGAAAGCACGCCAGGCACAGGTCAACTTCTCGAATACGTTCTTCGTCGCGGGCACGCGGCTGCTGGTGAACAAGAATGCGGGCATCAAGGACTTTCCGGATCTCGCGGGCAAGCCTGTCGTGACCAATGCGGGCACGACGTCGGAGCGCATCCTCAACAAGATGAACAACGACAAGAAGATGAACATGAGCGTGATTTCGGGCAAGGACTACGGCGAATCGTTCACCATGCTCCAGGGCGGCCGTGTTCAGGCGTTCATGATGGACGATGTGCTGCTCGCGGGTGCGCGCACGATGGGCCGCAATCCGGACGACTGGATCGTGACGGGAACGCCGCAGTCGTTCGAGGCTTACGGATTCATGATGAAGCACGGCGATTCGGAGTTCAAAAAGCTCGTCGACGACACGCTGGCGGGCGTGATGAAGAGTGGCGAGATCAACACGATGTATAAGAAGTGGTTCGAATCGCCGGTGCCGCCGAAGAACACCAGCTTCAACTTCCCGATGAGCGAACAGCTCAAGCAGCTCTACGCGAATCCGAACGACAAGGCGTTCGAATAAGCCTTGCCAATCGTGTGCAAGGGCGTACGTACTCGCTGACTGCGCTGACTGCGCTGACTGCAAATCCGTAATTCTCGCGTCAGGGGCAACATCGGCCACGGGCAAAGACCTCCATCATGGGGTCTTTGCCTTTTTGTCGTTTCTGGAGCCCCGCTCATGATGTCACTACCCCGCAGTCATCAGCGCACCGCCGACGCCACCGCGGCGCCCTTGGTCACATTGAGCCATCCCGAAGGTCACGCGCTACCGGGGAAATGCTTCAGTGCCACGCTGCATTTCGCCGGGAATGTCCCACTCCCCGAACCCGACGCACTGACGCTGCCCGATACCCCCACGCATTACTACAACTTCGCCGTCGCCTTTCTGAAGGCCAACCGGCAAAGCATGGACATGTATTGGGCCGACCAGGATGCCATTCCGGCGCTCATCCGCTCGGAGATGTCGCTTTATCCCGGTTTGCGAATCACTCATCACCCGACGCCCGCGGCGTTTGCAGCCTACGTCAGGGAACAATGCCGAACGGAAGCCTCGCATCGCGAGCAATGTCTTATCGAACTCAGCCCGACGGAAGGACATTGTGTGGGCGTCGACCTGAGCATCGATGCGAGCGAACCCACCATCATCGTCATCGAATCCAGCACGTTGAACGCGACAGGCTCGGCCATGCTGCTCCTCCGATTGATGAACGCGCTGAAGGACACCGTCACATGCGTCGCCCGCAACGGCCTCGGCAGGCATTTGATGTTCTTCGAGACGGGTGCCCAGCAAAGCCCCGTCGATTGCGCGATGTTCAGCCTGTGCGCGTGCAAGTCCATGTTCAGAAGTACGGCAGCCTTCACGTCGTTGCATGCACGCCTGCGCGCAGGTGAGTTCAGCGAGATGCTGGAAAAAGGCTATGCGACAAGCGGCGAGGCAGACCTGTTGCTGCCCTCGGCGCTCATGCAACACACGCAGTCGTCGACACGACTCGCGGACTACGCACGACGCCGCATCCTGCACGATCCCACGCAGGCGCAAACGATCGGCAAATTGATAAGGCGTCAGAAGGGCCTCGTCTTCGCCCGCGACGACCGGACTTACAGCGTATCGATCGAAATGGCGAGAATAAAGATGGCGGGGCGCGCGCTCCCGCCCCCAGCGCAAGACATGACGTTGCTCGCGCCGCCGCGTCGCGACGGCTTCATGTCGTCCACGGAATCGCTATAGCCATCGCGCGCCCTTCGAGAACTGCGCGGGTGCGACGCGAACGGCTTCCTCCCCTCACACCCGCTACGCTCACTCGTCTGCGGCGCGCAACCCGGCCGCTTCGACGGCCTCGATTCTTGCGGCCTGCACGGCGTCGCGGATCTTCGCGGGATTGTCGGCGTACCGGCTTGCGACAGCCCCTGCATCAATACCGCGCGCCGCAGCGAGCGCGGCCATCAACCGGTCTCGCTGCGGATAGGGCGCGCTCGCGAAATCGCCTCCGCGTCCGCGGGCGTCGGCCTCGCAGGCTTGAAGCACTTCGACAAACCGGTCGGGCTTGCGTAGAGCGTCACACCGTTCCAACAAACGCACCAGCGCCGCCGCGCCGAACTTCTGGCTTCCGTGAATATTGCCGTGTTCGCGCGCAACGACCTGCGCCAATTCGCGGCATTCGACCGGCACACGCAAACGCGTGCACAACGGGCCGAGCAACCCGACACTACGGCTCTCGTGCCCGATATGACGCGGCAACACGTCTTCCGGCGTCGTGCCTTTGCCGAGATCGTGCGTGAGCGCGGCAAATCGCACCGGCAACGAATAGCCCTGCGTCGCGGCGTAGTCGACCACCATCATCACATGCACGCCCGTATCGACTTCGGGATGAAAGTCGGCCCGCTGCGGCACCCCCCACAACTGGGCCAGTTCGGGAAGGATGCGCTCGAGCGCGCCTGCCGCACGCAACACGTCGAACATGCGCGACGGCCGATGCTCCATCAGCCCGCGCGAAATCTCCTGCCAGACACGCTCGGCGACCAGCGCGTCGACTTCGCCGTTGGCCGTCATTTCGCGCATCAGTACGAGCGTCTCGTCAGCCACCGAGAAATCGGTGAAGCGAGCGGCAAACCTCGCGCAACGCAGAATTCGCACCGGATCTTCCGCGAAAGCTTCGCCGACATGGCGGAACAGCCTCGCGTCGAGATCGCGCTTGCCGCCGTAGGGATCGATCAGCTCATCCGACAGACTATCGTCGGGCATGACTTCGCGCGCCATCGCGTTGATGGTGAAGTCGCGCCGTGCGAGATCTTCCTCCAGCGTGACTTCCGGGGCGAAGTAGAACGAAAAACCGTGATAGCCGCGCGCCGTCTTGCGCTCGGTTCGGGCGAGCGCGTATTCGGCACGGGTTTCGGGATGGAGAAACACCGGAAAATCGCGGCCTACCGGTTTGAAACCCTGCCGCACCATTTCTTCGGGTGTCGCGCCGACCACCACGTAGTCGCGATCCTTGACGGGCAGTCCCAGCATGGCGTCGCGAATTGCGCCACCGACAGCGTAAATCTTCATGGGCGCACTTCGTAATAGGCGATGCGCACCGTCTCGCCACGCCCCCCCGCCACCCACGCCTGCACGGCGGCCACTTCGCGAATGCGGTCGGCATACGCCTGCGCATGCGCCGACAACGACGGCTCGAAGGTCGCGAAGCGCATCACCACCGGCGCATAAAACGCATCGGCAATGGTGAAGTCACCAAACAGAAACGGACCTTCGTAACGTGCGAGGCAATCCTCCCAGATCGCTTCGACACGACGGATATCGCTCAGCACCTCGGGCGTCGTGCCTGCGCCCGGCCAATGCGCACCGACGTTCATCCACATGTTCGTGCGCAACGCGGTGAAGCCGCTGTGCATCTCGGCACAGATGCTGCGTGCATGGGCGCGTGCCTCGCGCGACTTCGGCCAAAGAGGCAGATGCGGATAGCTTTCGGCCAGATATTCGCAGATGGCCAGCGAGTCCCAGACGGTAATGCCGTTGTCGATCAGACACGGCACTTTGCCCGTGGGCGAGTAGCGCAGGATCTGCTCGCGCGAGTCGGGCTGTGCGAGCCAGACGTTCCGCTCGTCGAACACAATGCCGAAATGCTTGAGCACGACCCACGGACGCATCGACCACGACGAGTATTTTTTGTTGGCGATGATCAGTTGCATGAGGACTTTCCTTGCGCGCGTCACGTCGAGGTGCCGCGCGTTTGATGGGGAAGCGTGCGGCGTCAGCGCCCCGCGTACCGCCGGTAGTCCGACAGACGCCGCTCCCAGTTGTCGCCATCGAGATAATCGACGGCAATTTCGAGGCCGTTCGGCGTGAGTCCGAGTTCGGGCGCCAGCGGACCGCTCATGACGTTGTCGACTTTCATGGAGTCGAGATTGTCGCGCGTGATGATCGGCTCGCCCGGCAGCTTCTCGAAGATCGCCGCCTGCAAACGTGCCGTGCTGTCCGGCAGCGGAAGAATCGGCCGCTCGCAACCACAGGCCGCACCGGCAAAGCGCACGAGGGCTTCGAGCGTGTAGACGTCGGGGCCGCCCAATTCGTAGGTCTTGCCGACGGTTGCGTCGTTATCGAGCGCGCCTGCGAAGGCTTGCGCGACGTCCGTCACATAAATCGGCTGGAAGCGTGCCTTGGCACTCGCCAACGGCACCACCGGCAGACGCCGTTGCAGCTTGGCAAACGTATTCAGGAAGTGGTCGCCCGGACCGAACACCACGGATGGGCGGAAGATCGTGACGGGGATGCCCGTCTCGCGAATCGCCACTTCGCCGTCGCCCTTGGAGCGCTGATACATGCTCGGGCCGTTGGAGTCGGCACCGAGTGCGCTCATGTGAATGAGCCGGTCGACGCCCCGGTCGCGGCATGCCTGCGCGATCTTGCGCGGCAGTTCCACGTGAGCGCGTGCAAACGCACGGCCGTAAGGCGTGCCCCGGTCGCTGTGCAGCACACCGACGAGATTGATCACGGCGTCACTCCCCGCGATCACGCGCTCCAGCGCGCGCGGGTCATGCACATCGCACTCGACGAGTTCCACCCCCGGCAACACACCAAGCGCCTTGGCGGCCTCGACACGCCGCGTCGGCAGACACACAGCGTGCCCCATTGTCACCAGCCGGGCGACCAGATGGCTGCCGATGAAGCCGGTGCCACCGACGACACAAACGTTATAGCGCATGCGTCACCTCCTCCGCGTCATGACGATGGGACTGCGGCCCGTCACTGGGGCAAGATGATGCCGAGCCGCTCCTTGAGCGATTGCGGACGGCCCGTGATCAGGACCGAGTAATACGTCGTGTTCGACAACACGTTCTCGACGTACGTGCGTGTCTCGTTGAACGGGATCGTTTCGGCAAAGATCGCGCCCTCGACCGGACGGTCCAGCGTGGAGCGCCACGTGCGCGGACGCCCGGGGCCCGCGTTGTAGCCGGCCGACGCCAGCACGGCCGAGCTGTCGAACTTATTGTAGATATCCGACAGATAGCTGGTGCCCAGACGGATATTGGTATCGATGTCGTGCATCATGCCCGGCTGATAATCCATGCCGATCTGCCTGGCCACCATCTTCGCAGTGGCCGGCATGATCTGCATCAGCCCGCCGGCGCCGGCCGACGAACGCGCATTGATGATGAAACGCGACTCCTGACGGATCAGGCCGTAGGCCCACGCTTCGTCCAGATCGACGGCGGCGGCGAGCGGTTCCACCTTGCTGCGGAACGGCATCAGATAGCGTAGCGTGAAGTCGTGCTCGATCTTCGTGCGATCTGCCGTATTGACGGCGCGATCGAACAGCTCGATGCCATTGGCGTACTGCGCGGCGGCGATCAACTGGCGGTCCGTCATGTTGCGCAGTTCCCAGTTCCACTCGCGATTGCCTTCGAAACGCAGGCCCAGATCGTAGAACTTGGCGGCCCGCTTGAAGCCCGGGTTCGCGCGGTTCGCGTCGATCTCCGCCTTGGTGACGGCAGTGCGCTGCGGCAGCAACGTCTTGTTGCCCAACTCCTCGTTCGCCAGTTGGCCGTAGAAGTTCGTCTGCATGGCGATCTTCTGGAATTGAGCGCGGGCGGCGTCGCCTTGCCCGGCTTCACGCAGGGCGCGGCCGTACCAATACGTCCAGACACCGTCCTCGCGCAGTGCTGCGGGCATCGCTTCGATGCCCGTACGCACGAGATTCCAGTCGCCCGCGCGCAGTGCCGCGCGAATCTTCCATTCTTGTGCCGTATTCGAGAGTTTGGCGCTGCCGGCCTGGCGGTACCAGCTAATCGCCATCGGGTTCTGCGACAGCGCACCGCGCATGCCGATGGCGCCCCAGCCGATGGCGCGCTCTTCCTGCGACAAGCTGCCCGCCACGCTCGAGAAGTTGCTCGCGGCAAGCATGGCGTCGCTGCGGGCCATACGCACGGTGGCAAGCAATGCCAGTTGGCGTGACGCCTCCGAGCCGTCAACGCCACGCGCGAGGATCTGCGCCGGACGCGTTGCCGCCATATCGAGCAGGCTATCGTCCGGCCGCGCGGCGCCGAGCGCATCGGCAATCTGCTTGCCCAGCGACGTGTAGTTTTCCTCGTAAGCCAGGCGAATCTGGTGCCAGACTTCCTTGCGCGGCAACTGACCGCTCGCGGCCAGCGTATTGATCATGTCGACACAGCCCTCGCCGTAGGACTTCGGCGTGGTTAGCAGATCGGTGGCGGCCTGAGTGACGTTCTCGCCGCGTGCCGCACGCGACATCATCGAGTAGCACTTGACCTGGGTGTCGTCGTCGAGCGCGAACTTCGGATATTCGGCATTGAACGTCTGCCAGTCGTGGCGTTTGCCCAGCACCAGCAGCCAGTCGTTGCGCATCCGGTCGGCAATCGCCTGACCGTCATACGTGCGCAAGAAGGCGCGGATATCGTCGTCGGGCGCATCGATGAGCGCCTTGCCCGAACGATCGAACATGCGCGGCTTGATCTGGAAGTACTGGACGTACGACGGCACGTCGTAGTCGGTGAGCATCGCGGCGAGCGCAGTGGCGCGCGGCGCGTCGTTCGCGCGGGCGGCTTCGCGCAATTGCACGAAGATGTCGTCGGGCGAGCGCTGCGAGAGCAGGTCGGCAGATGTCGCCGAGCGGCTTGCCGCAGATTGCGCCTTGGGACGGCCGGTCGCCTGGGTCGTGCTGCAGGCGACAAGCGCGGCAGCGGTCAGGGCCAGCGCAGTGGCGCGATATACTCGGGTCAAACGTTCTGACATCTTCGGGGAGCGTGGGTGAAAAGGTGAATTCAAGCATAGCACGGGACTCCGCCCTACCGGCGGCCCAAACCGCCGGAAATGGGATGGAATCGACCACCGGGAAGGCACGTTTGCGCAAGGCATTGCTGGACGTACGCGCGACACTCGCCGCACGCGAAGCGCGCGACGCCGCACTCGCCGCACGCCTGCGCGACGAACTGACGCACCGTACGCCGCGCTGCGTGGGCTTCTACTGGCCGATTCAAGGCGAATTCGACGCCCGCGAGGTAGTCTCGGCATGGCTCGCACAGGCGTCGCCCGAAACGCTGCGTCTGGCTGCGCTGCCGGTCGTTACCGCGCCAGCCGCGCCACTCGTCTTCCACCACTGGACACCCGCGACCCCCATGAAGGAAGGCCGCTACGGCATTCCCATCCCGGCAGACGCCGAAGTGCTGGTGCCCGACCTGCTGCTAGTGCCTTGCGTGGGCTTTACCCGCGACGGCCTGCGACTGGGCTATGGCGGCGGCTTCTACGACCGCACCCTGCATTCGATGACCCCCGCCCCGCAAACGCTCGGCATCGCCTACGATGCGCTCGAGATCGAACATCTCGGCGCCGAAGCCCATGATCTGGCGCTCGACGCTATCGTGACGGAATCCGCCACCTTTGCACGCCCTCGCGATACCCATCGCTAACCCATGACAACACTCAAGATTCTGCCTCTCGGCGACAGTGCGCTTGTGTGCGAGGCCGGTGCCATGCCCACGCTTGCGACACAGCGCCGCGTCTGGCACGTGGCGTCTCTCGCACACGAATGGCCCGACGTGCGCGAAGTCGTGCCGGGCATGAACAACCTCACGCTGCTGTTCGACCCGCTCGCCACCGACATCGAGGTGCTGAGCGAGCGGCTACGCGACGCCTGGCAGACGCCGCCGGCCGCCGGTCACGTCGGACGCGACATCGAAATCCCGGTGCACTACGGCGGCCGGCATGGCCCCGATCTGGCCGAAGTGGCCAAACTTGCGCGTCTGCAACCGAAAACGGTCGTACAGCGCCATGCTGCGCCGGAATACATCGTCTACTTCCTCGGCTTCCAGCCGGGCTTCGCCTATCTGGGCGGCCTCGACGATTCGATCGCCACACCTCGGCGCGCAGAGCCGAGACTGTCGGTGCCGGCCGGCTCAGTGGGCATCGGCGGCAATCAGACCGGCATCTATCCCCTCACCTCGCCCGGCGGCTGGCAGATCATCGGCCACACCGCCAGCGTTCTGTTCGACCCCGCCGCGACCCCGGCCGCCTTGCTTGCCCCAGGCGACCGCGTGCGCTTCACTATCGCGAGTCTCGACCTGTGATCGACATCCAGCGTGCCGGCCTGCTCACCACGGTTCAGGATCTGGGCCGCCCCCGACAGCGAGAATTCGGCGTGGCCAGCGGCGGCGCCGTCGACCCGCTCGCCTGCGCCGTTGCCAACCGTCTCGTCGGCAACGCCCCGAACGCCGCCACCCTCGAAATCACAATGGGGGCGTGCGTGCTGCGCTTCAGCGCCGCCACCCTCGTTGCGCTAACCGGTGCCGACTGCCACGCCGACCTCGACGGCACGCCCGTGTGGTCGTGGTGGCGATTCCCGGTGGCGCGCGGTCAGACGCTGACACTGCGCCCGGCCCGCTTCGGCATGCGCACCTATCTGGCCGTGGCGGGCGGCATCGACGTGCCCGAGACACTTGGCTCACGCAGCACCGATCTGGCTGCCGGCTTCGGCGGCTTCGAAGGCCGCGCCTTGCGCGACGGCGACCGCATCGCGGTCGGACACACCAGCGCCGCCATGCGCCACGTCGAGCCGTTGGGCGTGCGTCCGCCGCTGTGGCTGCCCGACCCGCTGGCGCAACATGTCCGCGTGCTGCCCGGGTCGGAGTACGACGACTTTACCGCCGCCGCGCACAAGCACTTCTGGGAAAACCCATGGCAGGTCACGCCGAACAGCAACCGCATGGGTTACCGCCTGTCGGGACCGGAGCCGCTCGCGCGCAAGAAGAATCGCAGTCACGATCTGCTCTCGCACGGCGTGCTGCCGGGCGTGATTCAGGTACCGCCGTCGGGGCAGCCGATCATTCTGCTGGCCGACGCCCAGACCACCGGCGGATACTCCAAGATCGGCACCGTCATCACCGCCGACCTGTGGCGGCTCGGACAGGCCCGGCTGGGCAGCACCCTTTATTTTTCGGAGTGCAGCGCCGCCGAGGCACGCGAAGCGCTGCGCGAACAGTTACGCTATCTTGCCCAGATCGAGCGCGCGCTTGCGTGGCACGACCGCGGCATTCTGACGACACCACGGGTGCCAGCCATCACACGCAAGCGCTAACCCAGCACTCAAGCAGCACTCAAGCAGCGCATACGCGGCGGCATACCCCGGCAGGAGAACACGTGATGAAAATCGATCTGAACGTCGACCTCGGTGAAGGCTGCAATTACGACGAGGCACTGCTGGCACTGGTCAGCTCGGCCAACGTAGCCTGTGGCTGGCACGCGGGCGACGCAGGCACCATGCAGCAAGTGGTGCGCTGGGCGCTGGAGAATGGCGTGGCCATCGGCGCACACCCGAGCTTTCCCGACCGCGAGAATTTCGGCCGCACCGAAATGCAGCTCCCGCTCGACGAGATCCGCGCGGGCATGCTGTATCAGATCGGCGCACTCGCCGCGATGGCCAGGGCGCAAGGCGGCTGGCTCTCGCACGTCAAGCCGCACGGGGCACTCTACAATCAGGCGGCGCGCGACCCGGCACTGGCCGAAACGCTCGTCGAAGCCGTGCGTGCGTTCGACACCGATCTCGCCATCTTCGGGCTGGCGGGCGGTGAATTGGTGAAGGCGGCGCGTGCCGCCGGCATGCATGCGGTGGAGGAAGTCTTCGCCGACCGCGGCTACAATCCGGACGGCTCACTGGTCAAACGCGGCACCCCCGGCGCCCTCATCGAGCGTGAGGAAGATGCGCTGGCGCAAACGCTGATGATGGTGCGCGAGCAGCGCGTACGCGCCATCGATGGCACGCTCGTGCCGATTCAGGCGCAAACCGTGTGTCTGCATGGCGACGGCGAACACGCCCTCGAATTCGCGCAACGCATTCGTAGCTTCCTGCTCGACGAAGGCATCGAAATCGCACCGGTTCGCTGATCGGCGCGTACGGTCCCCATCAAAGAAAACGCCGTCGACGGGCTTCCCCGGACGGCGTTTTCATTTTCATTCGAAGGCCGGCGCACCAAGCGACCCGGCAGGTGACATCGCTTACGCCGTCTCGCGAATGGCTTCCGCCACGATACCGAACAGCTCGTCGATTTGCGCTTCGCTCACGATGAGCGGCGGCGAGAACGCAAGGATGTCGCCCGTATAGCGCACCATCGCGCCCTTCTCGAAGCACTTGACGAACACCTCGTGTGCACGCGCGCCCGGTTTGCCATCGCGGGTGGACATTTCGATACCGCCAACCAGCCCCAGGTTACGAATGTCGATAACATTCGGCAGATCGCGCAGACCGTGAATGGCCTTCTCGAAATACGGCGCGAGTTTCGCGGCACGCTCGAACAGGCCCTCGTTCTTGTACAAGTCGAGGGCGGCGCAAGCGGCGGCGGCGGCCAGCGGGTGACCCGAATACGTGTAGCCGTGGAAGAACTCGATGGCGCCCGTGTTACCGGCATTGACGATGGTGTCGTGCACGTTCGTCTTCACCGCGACCGCCCCCATCGGGACTGCCGCGTTGTTCACGCCCTTGGCCATGGTGATGATGTCCGGCGTCACGCCGAAGTACTGGGCGGCGAACGGCTTGCCCAGACGGCCGAGCCCGGTGATGACTTCGTCGAAGATCAGCAGAATGCCGTGCTTGTCGCAGATCTCGCGCAGCTTTTGCAGATAGCCCTGCGGCGGCACCAGCACGCCGGTGGAGCCCGCGAGCGGTTCGACAATCACGGCGGCGATGGTCGACGCATCGTGCAGGGTGACCAGGCGTTCGAGTTCGTCGGCCAGATGCGCCCCCCACGTCGGCTGGCCCTTCGTGAACGCGGCTTCCTTGATGTTGAGCGTATGCGGCAGGTGGTCGACCGCCGGCAGCAATTGGCCCGAATAGGCCTTGCGATTCGGCGAGATGCCGCCGACCGAAATGCCGCCGAAGCCCACACCGTGGTAACCGCGCTCGCGGCCGATGAGGCGCGTGCGCTGACCTTCGCCACGGGCGCGGTGATACGCGAGGGCAATCTTCAGCGCGGTGTCGACCGACTCCGACCCCGAGTTCGTGAAGAAGATGCGATCGAGCCCCTGCGGCGTGATGGCAGCGATCTTGCTCGCCGCTTCGAACGCCTTCGGGTGGCCCATCTGGAACGTCGGCGCAAAGTCCATTTCACCGGCTTGCTGACGGATCGCCTCGACGATCTCGGTACGGCAGTGGCCGGCATTTACACACCACAGACCGGCGGTGCCGTCGAGAATCTGGCGATTGTCCGACGACGTGTAGTACATGCCCTCGGCCTTCACCAACAGACGCGGTGAGCTTTTGAACTGACGGTTGTTGGTGAACGGCATCCAGAACGCCGTCATGTCGAGATTCAGGTCTTTCATGTTCATCGCGGGGGGCTCCTCAGGTCTTGGCTCGATCAGGATGTCCTGCACACAGCACGACGGATCGCCACGGGTGGATGGGATCGATCCTACGAGAGGTCGACCGGTACAGACATGTACAGTTACCTGGAAAATGTATATTCTGTATCGGTCAATTGCTCCAACTGTATTGGCAACAGCCCATACCCTGCCATCATGGTCCAGCCGCTCGCCTTTTCCCTGAATCGCGCCCAACCGGAAGCCCTCGTCGACCAGATCGTGCGGGAGGTCGAGCATGCGTTGCAGCGCCAGACGCTTCATGCGGGCGTGCGAATGCCGTCGATTCGCTCGCTGGCCAAGGCGCACGGCATCAGCACGTTCACCGTGGTGGAAGCCTACGATCGTCTCGTCGCCAATGGCATGCTCGTGGCCCGGCGCGGTGCGGGGTTCTTCGTGGCGGGCGCGGCCGACGCGCGCGACGCGGGGCCGGCCAGTCCGGGCAGCGGTCTGACAACCGGTGCGGCGGCGAGCGAAGTGACGAACGCGTGGCTGCTTTCCGAAATCTTCGCGGACGACTCCATTGCGGTGAAAAGCGGTTGCGGATGGTTACCGGACAGTTGGCTCGACGAAGACGGCCTGCATGGCGCGCTGCGCTCACTCTCGAAAGGGCCGGGCGCGCATTTCGCTCACTACGGGCATCCGCATGGGTACGGCCCGTTGCGTCAGTGGCTGGCGCGACGTCTCGGCGAGTTGTCCATCGATGCGCCGCCCGAGAACATCGTACTCACCCACGGCGCGACACAGGCGCTGGATCTGATCGTCCGCACACTGCTCAAGCCGGGCGACACTGTACTGGTCGAGGCCCCGGCGTACTGCAATTTGCTGGCGGTATTACGTCTGGCGGGGCTGAATGTCGTGGGCATCGAGCGCACGGAAGCGGGGCTGGATCTCGCCGCGCTGGAGCAGGCCGCCCAGACGCATCGCCCACGCGCGCTGTTCGTGAATCCCGCATTGCAGAATCCGCTGGGGACATCGCTCTCACCGGCGTCGGCGCATCGCATTCTTCAGTGCGCCGAGCAGCACGGTTTCTGGGTCGTCGAGGACGACATCTATCGAGAGCTGGCCCCCGCCGGCACGCCGTCGCTCGCAGCAATGGACGGTCTGTCGCGAGTAATCTACGTGTCGAGTTTCTCGAAGACGATTTCGCCGTCGGTACGCGTGGGCTATCTGGCATGTTCGCGCGATCTGGCCCACGAGATTGCGCGCAGCAAGATGGTGGCAGGCCTCACGTCATCGGAAATTAACGAGCGCATCGTGCACGCGATTCTGACCGAGGGGCGTCACCGCAAACACATCGAACGCCTGTCGGACCGGCTGACGCGTTCGCGCGCGCGCCTCATCACGCAGTTGCAATCGCACGGGGTGACACTGCTGGCGCAGCCGGAGGGCGGGATGTTCGTGTGCGGCAGCTTGCCGCAAACGTCACGCCCGGCACGCGAACTGGCCGAGGCCGCATTGCTGGAGAGCATCATGCTCGCGCCGGGGGAGTTCTTCCTCGCGCACAACGAGCCCTGTCACTGGTTCCGCTTCAACGTCGCATACTCGGACGACGCACGCCTGTTCCGCTTTCTCGATCGGGCAGCAACGGGGAAGCAGGCGGCATAGGCGATGAAGGTCTAAGGCGCTCGCGGCATCTCCCGGCGAGGCGGCACCTCCAACCGCTCGATCATGGCAAACCGATGTCGCTCGTTATCGTGAAACACGATGCGGTTGCGTAACACGTCCATGCCAATGGCGCCCAGACTTGCCGTGCCGCCGTCGTGCGCCTGCGTTTGTGCCGCCACCGGATCCCGAACGATCCGCCGGCCATTGATCGTCAAATCGACGAGCAGCATCCGGGCGGGTTTTCCACCAATCCTCACCGTGATGAAGGGGTCCGCCTTGCGCGACGGATCGCCATATCGGATGGACGACTCGAACAGCGGTTGTACCGATGGCCAAGGTGCAGTGCGTCGCGCTGCACTTGCCTGAGCCAACAACGGCATCGCGCAGAGAAGCGAGAAAAACGTCGAAACGATATGTCGTTTGATGGGATTGAAATACATCGTTTGAATTCGGCGATCGAGTGATGGGCGGGGCCATCAAGTATCGATCGACGACAAACAATTCGAAATCGGCAGATTCCGAAATATGGTCGCTCAGGCCGTCGCCACGTCATGTTCGCGGGCACCCTAATAACGTGCCGGGCACGACGCTTACCGCCCGTCCCCCATCCCGAACCTCTCCCGATACGCCACCGGCGTCACACCGTACTGACGTTGAAACGCGCGGCGCAGGTTCTGTTCGTCGCCAAAGCCGACGCGCGCGGCAATGCGCTTGAGCGGCGCCTCCGAGTCGAGCAATGCGAAACGCGCCGCTTCCAGACGCATGCGCTCGACCGCCTTCGCCGGTGTCGATCCCGTACGCGCAAGGTAGCTTCTGGCAAACGTGCGCGGACTCATGTTCGCCTGCTCCGCCAGACGCACCACCGACAAGTCGCCGTCCAGCCGCTCCGACATCCACGCGTGCAAATCCCCGAACGGCGCCCCGGCGGCCACCTGCTCCTGCAACGGCGGACTGAACTGCGATTGCCCGCCCGCTCGCTTGAGGAACACCACGAGCCGGCGCGCCGCCTGCAACGCCACGTCCACACCGCAATCGTCCTCGACCAGCGCCAACCCGAGGTCAATGCCCGCGGTGATCCCGGCCGACGTCCACACCGCTTCATCGCGTACGTAAATCGGATCGGACTCGACCCGCGCCTCGGGGAAGCATGTCTGCAACATCGCCGTATCCAACCAGTGCGTTGTCGCGCGCCGCCCGTTCAACAACCCGGCCGCTCCCAGAATGAATGCCCCCACGCACACCGAACACACGCGTCTCACGCGCGGGGCATAATCGCGCAACCACTCGCCCACCGCATCGGGCACCGCCGGGCGATGCGACACTGCGCCACCCACCGCGATCAATGTGTCGACCTGCATCGCTTCGAGTGCGCGCATCGGCTCCGTATGCAACGTGATTCCCGAGCCGGTCTCCACGGGGCCGCCGTGCTCGGACACCACCACGGTGCGATAGCTGCGATACGGCGCCATCTTTCCCGACTCGGCGACATTGCGGATGACAGCGTGAAACGCATCGAGCGGCCCGGCGAGATCCAGCAGCACGAACGGCGGCACGATGAGAAAGGCAACGAGACGGGGTTGGTTCATGGTCATGGACAAAGGAGAGCGTCAGGCGGGCGCTTGCACCGGACGGCGTTTTGCATCGAGCGCGTACCACACGGTCGCCAGCGCTGCGAGCGCCAGCAGCGGGAAGGTCGCCTGATTGATAGTGGCCCAGCCGAAGCGGGCAAGCAATTGTCCTGCAAACAGACTGGCAAGGGCCGTGCCGGCAAAGGTGATGAATTCATTCGCGGCCTGCGCACGCGCACGCTCCGACGGGCGATACGACAAGGTGAGCAACGTCGTGCCCCCCACGAACATGAAGTTCCAGCCCACACCGAGGAACGCCAGCGCCGCATAGAAGTACGGCAGACTCGTCGACATCAGCGCCAGCACACCGCAAAGTGCGCTCATCGCAATACCGGCCAGCAGCACCGGCACCACGCCCCAGCGCTTGACGAGATGCCCCGCGAAGAACGACGGCGCATACATGCCCACCAGATGCCACTCGATGATGTGAGCCCCATCGTCGATGCTGTGTCCACACGCCACCGCCGCAATCGGTGTCGCGGTCATCACGAACATCATCACCATGAAGCCGATCAGGTTGTTGGCCAATGCCGCCATATAAATAGGCTGACGCATGATCTCGCCCAGCGGACGTGCCGGTAACGCCGCCACGTCGCCCGCTGCGCCGCTCACCGTGTGCACGGGCAAATTGCGCAGGAAGCCGACAAGCAGCAACAGCGAAATGCCGGAGAGCAGCGTGACCACCAGATACGATCCTGCGAACGTCACCGGCGCGAGCCAGTCCTTGCTGCCCGCCGCGAGCGCAGGTCCAATCACCGCCGCCAGCACGCCGCCCGTGAGTACGATGGAAATCGCACGCGGCTTGTCCTCGACGGGCACGACGTCCGCCGCCGCCAGCCGGTAATAACGCGCAAACGCCTGAAACACCCCGACGCACGCCGTACCCGCACAGAACATCGCGAAGTGCCGCTCGTAGATCGCCATGACCGACACCAGTCCGCCCGCCGTGCCGAACAACGCCCCCAGCGCGAAGCCCAGCCGCTGACCGAAACGCTGGATCAGCATCGACGCGAAGATCGTCGTAATGGCCGAGGCCACGGTAATCAGCGAGAACGGCAGTGTCGCATACCCCTTGTCGGACGCCAGCATGTAGCCGACGAGTCCCGTCAAAGTGAGGTCGACGGACAACGCGGCCGTGTACAGCGCCTGACACGCCGCCAGCACGGCGGCATATCGGCGGCCCATACGGCGCTGGCGTTCAGCGTGGCCGGGATCGGTGGGGGGCGCGGTGCGCCCGGCAATGGCATCGGTCATGAGTGTGATGTCGAACAAGTCGGGAAGTCGTCGGGAGCCCTAATCTTGCCGTCGGCCGGTTTGGCACGAATGCCAATCATGCATCAAAAAATGCCACTTCGCGCCATCCGCGCCACCAATGCCATGTACTGGCTGCCGGGAAGACGACCGGGCACCACGGCGTTGCAGTGGACGCTCGCCTCGTCATTCGCGCCAATTCGGTGCGCACCAACTCTGCGCGCGGTCGCACCAACGTGCTTCGCCCATCGGCCGAAAGGCGGATACCCGAGACGAATGCCGGCACATGCGTCGCACGTCGCCTCAGCCCCATTTCGCCGCCTTGTACACCAGATGGGGTCTTGACTTGTACACCAGTCGACGTCTTGCAGCGGCCTTTTCGCCAGCCCTTCGAGGGCACCGAACCCTGTTGACGCCTCACCGCTGGCACGACCTTTGCGTAAGTCCCCCCATACCGGATCCACCGGTCTAACCAGGAAAGGGGAAGACGTACCATGAAACGACGCACGCTACTCCAGATGGCGGCCCTCTCGGGCGCCGCATCGCTTACCGGCATGGCGCCCAACTTGTTTGCACAGAGCAAGCAGCCCATCAAGGTCGGCATCCTGCACTCCCTCTCGGGCACGATGGCCATCTCGGAAACGTCGCTCAAGGATGTCGCGCTCATGACCATCGCCGACATCAACGCCAAAGGTGGCGTGATGGGCCGTCCGCTCGAAGCCGTCGTGGTCGACCCGGCCTCGAACTGGCCGCTCTTCGCGGAAAAAGCCCGCCAGTTGCTCACCACCGACAAGGTCGCCGCCGTGTTCGGTTGCTGGACGTCGGTGTCGCGCAAGTCGGTGTTGCCTGTCTTCGAAGAACTCAACGGCCTGCTCTTCTACCCCGTGCAGTACGAAGGCGAAGAGATGTCGAAGAACGTCTTCTACACGGGCGCCGCGCCGAACCAGCAAGCGATCCCTGCCGTGGAATACGTGATGAGCAAGGAGGGCGGCGGCGCCAAGCGCTTCTTCCTGCTGGGCACCGACTACGTCTACCCGCGCACGACGAACAAGATCCTGCGCGCCTTCCTGCATTCGAAGGGCGTCGCCGACAAGGACATTCAAGAGGTCTACACGCCGTTCGGCCACAGCGATTACCAGACCATCGTCGCCAACATCAAACAGTTCGCTCAGGGCGGCAAGACCTCGGTCATCTCGACCATCAACGGCGACTCGAACGTGCCGTTTTACAAGGAACTCGGCAACCAGGGCCTGAAGGCCACCGACGTGCCGGTGGTGGCGTTCTCGGTGGGCGAAGAAGAACTGCGCGGCATCGATACGAAGCCGCTCGTGGGGCACCTCGCAGCCTGGAACTACTTCATGTCGGTGAAGAACCCGACCAACGATGCGTTCAAGAAAGAGTGGTTCGCCTACGTCAAGGCGAAGGGTCTGCCGGGCGGCGACAAGCGCGTCACGAACGATCCGATGGAAGCCACCTTTGTCGGCATGCATATGTGGAAACAGGCCGTCGAAAAGGCCGGCAGCGTCGATGTCGACAAGGTGCGCGCCGCCATGATCGGCCAGACATTCAAGTCGCCGGACGGCTTCGACATGGTGATGGACGGCAACCACCACCTGCACAAGCCGGTGATGATCGGCGAGATCCGCCCGGACGGTCAGTTCAACGTCGTGTGGAAGACCAAGTCGACGGTGCGCGCGCAGCCGTGGAGCCCGTACATCGCGGGTAATGAAGGCAAGCCCGACAAAGTCTGACCTTCCTTTCACTCCTTGCGCCGGAGCCGCGTGGACGGTCTCCGGCGCACGCAGAGGTTTTGATGATAACGATAAGACGCTGGACCGCTGCCGCCCTTGTCCTGATATCACTGGGCGCCGCGCTGAGCACTCCCTCCACGGCCCTGGCCGCCCAACCGGGCATCACCGACGCCGACCTCACCGCGCTCGCCGGCGACGACTTCGACGCCAAGGCGCAAGCCATCGATCACCTCGCGGCCGACAGTTCACCGCAGGCCGCCGCGCTGCTCAAGGCATTGGCCGACGACTCGGCCGTGACCGTGGGCAATCGCCTCGCGATTCAGAACGGCGACAAGTACGTCGATCCGATCACCGGCGCCCCCGTCAAGGCAGACGACGCCGGATCGCTCACGCTCAACAACGTGCTGCGCGCCAAGGTCGCCACGGCCGCGGCGGCCGGCGCCCTGCTCTCAACGGATCACGACGCCCGCGCGCAAGCCATCGACACGATGCTGCAAAATCCGTCGCCTGCATTCAAGATGCTCATCGAGCAAGCACGCCAAAAGGAAACCGACCCGGCGCTGCGCAAACGTCTCGATCAGCTTTGGGCGCAATCGGCGTTGCATGATACCGATCCCGCGAAGCGCCGCGAGGCCATCGAGTTGATCGCCACTGCGGGCGACCCGCAGATGCGCGATCTGCTGCTGCCCATCGTCGCCAAACAAGCGGACGGCGCCTACGCCGAACCCGACGCCAACGTGCGCAGCGCTGCCGACATCGCGCTCACGCAACTGGCCGCCGCGCAACGCCGCAGCGAGTTCTTCGGCACTTTATTCGCGGGCCTGTCGCTCGGCAGCGTGCTGCTGCTCGCCGCACTGGGGCTGGCCATCACGTATGGCCTGATCGGCGTCATCAACATGGCGCACGGCGAATTCCTGATGATCGGGGCGTATGCCACTTACGTGGTGCAAACGCTGTTCCAGCGCTTTCTGCCCGGCGCGTTCGATTTCTATCTCGTTGCGGCCGTGCCCGCCGCGTTTTTCGTTGCCGCCCTTCTCGGCCTCGTGTTGGAGCGCACCGTCATCAAGCATCTGTACGGACGGCCGCTCGAAACCCTGCTCACGACCTTCGGCATCAGCCTGCTGCTGATTCAGGGCGTGCGCACGCTGTTCGGCGCGCAGAACGTCGAAGTGGTCAATCCGTCGTGGATGAGCGGCGGTATCGCGGTACTGCCCAACCTGATGCTGCCGTACAACCGCATCGTGATTCTGATATTCGCGCTGGTGGTCGTGGCGCTCACGTGGTCGGTGCTCAACCTCACACGTCTCGGTCTTTTCATTCGCGCCGTAACGCAAAACCGCTCAATGGCCGCCTGCGTCGGTGTCAAGACGGGCCGCGTCGACAGCTACGCTTTCGCGTTCGGCGCAGGCATTGCCGGGCTGGGCGGATGCGCACTCTCGCAAATCGGCAACGTCGGGCCGGATCTCGGTCAGAGCTACATCATCGACTCGTTCATGGCCGTGGTGCTGGGCGGCGTGGGACAACTCGCGGGGACGATCGTCGGCGCGTTCGGTCTGGGCATCGCCAACAAGCTGCTCGAACCGATGTGGGGCGCCGTGCTCGCCAAGATCGCCGTGCTGATCCTGATCGTGCTGTTCATCCAGAAACGCCCGCAGGGCATGTTTGCGCTCAAAGGGCGCAGCGCGGAGGCCTGAATGCAGACGTCGAACTTTTTGCCCGAAGGCACCACGCCTTCGATCTCGCTGGATGTGCCCTCGCGCGCCCGTCTCCTGCCGAAGCATGTTGCGCCTTTGCTACTTGCGTTCGTGATCGCCGTGGCGATTCTGGTGCCGGTGTGCGCGTTGGTGCTGCCCGCTACGCATCCCTTGCATCTGTCGGCCTACGCCATGACGCTCGTCGGCAAGATCATGTGTTACGCGATTGCTGCGCTCGCGCTCGATCTGGTGTGGGGCTACTGCGGCATTCTCAGCCTCGGCCACGGTCTGTTCTTCGCGCTGGGCGGCTATGCGATGGGCATGTACCTGATGCGCGGCATCGGCCGCGATGGCGTGTATCACAGCGACCTGCCGGACTTCATGGTGTTTCTCGACTGGAAGTCGCTGCCCTGGTACTGGACCGGCACAGAACACTTCGCCTGGGCGATGTTTCTCGTCGTGGCGTTGCCCGGCGTGGTCGCATGGATCTTCGGCTATCTGGCCTTCCGTTCGCGTGTGAAGGGCGTGTATCTGTCTATCATTACGCAGGCGCTCACGTTCGCCGCCATGCTGCTCTTCTACCGCAACGAGACGGGCTTTGGCGGTAACAACGGCTTCACCGATTTCAAGCGCATTCTGGGCTATTCGATCACGTCGGCGAACACACGCACGGTGCTCTTTCTCGTGACGTTCGCGGTACTGGTCGGGGCCTTCCTGCTGTGCCGCGCGCTGGTCGTGTCGAAGTTCGGCCGCGTGGTCACCGCCATTCGCGACGGCGAGTCGCGCGCCATGTTCCTCGGCTACCGGCCGCTGAGCTACAAGCTGTTCGTGTGGACGCTGTCCGCCATGCTGTGCGGTATTGCAGGCGCACTCTACGTGCCGCAGGTCGGCATCATCAACCCGAGCGAGATGGCGCCGGTCAACTCGATCGAGATGGCGATCTGGGTGGCCATCGGCGGACGCGGCTCGCTCGTCGGCGCGATTGCCGGGGCGTTCCTCGTCAATGGCGCGAAGAGCTTCTTCACCGCGCACTTTGCCGAGTACTGGCTGTTCTTCCTCGGCGCGATGTTCGTGCTCGTGCCGCTGCTGTTGCCGCAGGGCGTGATGGGACTCGTCACGCAATTCTCACGCAAGCGCAATCGACACGCACCCGCCGCCGCCGAGGGCGATGCGCCGCGCCCCGTGACCGGAGACCGCGCATGAACAATTACATGGCCGATATCAGTTGGCAACTCGCAGACACGCCCGACGCCTCCGTTGCCGTCAACGTCAGCGGTGACACCACCGGCATGTCGCACTTCGTGGTACCGGGCGAGATCGACACCTCGCACGGCCTCATCCTGTATGTGGAGAACATCTCCGTATCGTTCGACGGCTTTCGTGCCCTGAACGACCTGTCGCTGTCGATCAAGACCGACGAGCTACGCTGCATCATCGGCCCGAACGGCGCCGGCAAGACAACCATGATGGACGTCATTACCGGCAAGACCCGCCCCGACGCCGGACGCGCGTACCTCGGTCAGACACTCGACCTCACGCGGCTCGACGAGCCTGCCATTGCGCAGGCTGGCGTTGGCCGCAAGTTTCAGAAGCCGACGGTGTTCGAGCATCACAGCGTGTGGGAAAACCTCGAACTCGCCTGTGCGGGCGACAAGCGCTGGTTCCGCTCGCTGTGGGCCATGCTCACACCGGCCATCCGTCATCGCATCGAAGAGGTGCTCGCGCTCACGCATCTGGAACATCAGGCGCATGTGCGCGCAGGACAGTTGTCGCACGGTCAGAAGCAGCGGCTAGAGATCGGCATGTTGCTCATGCAACAGCCGCAGCTTCTGCTGCTCGACGAACCCGCCGCCGGCATGACCGATGAAGAGACCGCGCAGCTCGCCGAGTTGCTCAACCGCCTGCGCGGTCATTGCTCGATGATGGTGGTCGAGCACGACATGGCGTTCGTTGCCGCGCTCGCGGGCGAGACGGGTCTCGTCACCGTGATGGCCGAAGGGCGAGTGCTCGCCGAAGGCACGCTCGATGTCGTGCAGCGCGACGAACGCGTGATCGAATCGTATCTGGGACGCTGACCATGCTGGAAATTCACGCACTCAATCAGTACTACAGCGGCAGCCACATCCTGCGCAACGTGGAGTTCACCGTGCCCGACGCGCAACTCACCGTGCTGCTCGGGCGCAACGGCGTTGGCAAGACGACGCTGCTCAAATGCCTCATGGGCGTGGTGCCCGTCAAGTCCGGCAGTATCGCGTGGCGCGGCCATACGCTCACCTCCGCGCCGCCGTATGCACGCGTGGCAAGCGGACTCGCCTACGTGCCGCAGGGACGCGATATCTTCCCTCGACTGAGCGTCGAAGAGAATCTGCTGATCGGTGCGGCGAGTCGTCCCGCTCGTGAGGCCAAACGCGGCGTGCCCGAACACATCTACGAACTCTTCCCCGTGTTGCGCGACATGAAGCAGCGTCGTGGCGGCGATCTGTCCGGCGGGCAGCAGCAACAACTCGCCATCGGCCGCGCCCTCATGAGCGATCCACAGTTGCTGATTCTCGACGAGCCGACCGAGGGCATTCAGCCGTCCATCATCAAGGATATCGGCGCGACGTTGCGGCGACTGGTCGACGAGCGCGGCATGACGGTGCTGCTCGTCGAACAGTATTACGACTTCGCGCTCGAACTCGCCGATCACTATCGCGTGATGAGTCGCGGCGCCATCGTGGCAAGCGGACTCGGCAAGGACATGGAGGCCGACGGCGTGCGGCACATGGTGGCGGTGTGACGCGCGACCGGCGCGCCCTGCCCGTTGCGCTACCGCACATGCCCGCCGCGTGCTAGATTCGCGGCATCCACGGCCTACCCTCTTTCATGAATTCCCTGCACGCTTCCTCCACCGGCTGGCATGCCGAGCTGACGCTGGGCTTCGCGCGACACGAGGCGCGCACGGTGCTCGCCACGCGTCGCCATCAAGGCCCGCTCGTCGTCCAGAAATCCCTTCATCCGGAAGGCCCGGGCATCTGTCATGCCGTAGTCGTGCATCCGCCCGGCGGCATTGCGGGCGGCGACACGCTGTCCATCGACGTCGATGTCGGTGACAGCGCGCATGCCGTGCTCACCACCCCCGGCGCGACCAAGTGGTACAAGTCACAGGGCCGATTCGGCACGCAAGAGGTCACCCTCACCGTGCACGACGGCGCGAAGCTCGATTGGCTGCCGCTCGAGAACATCGTGTTCGAGCAGGCCGACGCTCGCCAGCGCATCACCGTGCGGCTTGGCGACGGCGCGACCGTGATCGGTTGGGACGCCACATTGCTCGGCCGTCAGGCCGCCGGAGAACAGTGGACACAAGGCCGCTGGCGTTCGAACTTCGAACTGCGCGACGCGAAAAATCGCCTGCTGTGGGCCGAGCAGGCCGTGCTCGGCGCCGGCGACGCGCTACGCACGGGCACCACCGGCCTCGCGGGATTCCCGGTCTTCGCCTCGCTGTGGGCGGTGAGCGACGCGTGCACGCGAGAGTTGGCGGAATCGCTCGCGCAATGTCTGCCGTTCAACGACGACCTGCGCGCAGGCATCACCTGCCTGCCCGGCAACGTGCTCGTGCTGCGCGTGCTCGGTCACGACATGGAAACGGTGCGGCAGTTGCTGATCTCGCATTGGCTCAGGCTGCGTCCGCTGGTCCATGGCGTGCCCGCCGAACCGCTGCGTCTGTGGTCGACGTGATGGCGATGTCGCGCGCATCTACGCTACGCCGCGTGCACATCGATCGAATGCGATCCGCATAGGGCGGTATCTTTGCGCCATGTCCGAGGACACCTCCCAAAACGCGTCGGTATCCTCTGCGCTTCCCCAGCACTCGGCAAGAATTCGATGCACGTCCGCCGGTTTCCGGCGCGCACATCGCATCGTTCCGAAAAGGGGAATGTCTCGTGAAATCGAGTTGCAGCACGTCGTCGTCGGCTAGCGGGGTTAGCGCAGGCTCGTCCATCTCCTCTCTTGCGCCCCATGCGGACGCCTTCAGGCACCGGCCGTGTAGCTTCGCGCAGGACTTCAGCGCGACAAGACAGATACCTCGTTATCAAAGCGATATCGGCATAATGACGACTGGCGCACACCCGCACGCCATCCAGACGCGCGCGACGCCTACGCCTTTCGTAGAGACCGCAGCCCCCGACGGAGCCGACGACATTCCCGAGGCCTTCGGCGACAATTTCGTCGATTGGGGACGCGCCCCCGACCTTGGCCCGCCCCCTGTCGCCTCGACCGCGAAAGTCTTCTGGCTCGACGAAGCAATGCGCGTGCCGGTGCCGAACATCATTAGTTATATCTGGGTCGGCGGGAACCGGATCAGCGGCGCGAATTACAACAACATGCTGCACGCCGCCCGGCTGAATCCGGACGCGACACTACTTCTCTATATCGACAGCGAAACGCGGGATATCGAGCTTGAAGCGCTCGCCACGCGCAGCGGTTTCGACGCCGGATGCGCGTTACGTCAATGTCCGAACGTAAAACTGGTACGGGTGAGAGACAGTGCCTTTGGCGACGCATTTTCGATAACGCATGGCGACACCTATGCCTTTTACGAGCGTTGCATGGCTGCCGGGAAATTTGCCATGGCCTCTGACACCCTGCGCTATCCGGCCGTGTACCGCACCGGCGGTGCGTACTTCGACGCCGACGACGAACTACTGACACCCATCGATTTCCAGCGGCTGAGTGCAGCCCCCGACGAGATCCTTCATCAGATGCCCTACGCGTTGGCGCCCCAACATGGTGGGGGCATCTTCTTCCCCAGTTGCCCATTCGCGGCGCGCGTGGGAAGCGAGTTGCTGCTCGAGGTCATCGACCGCTGCGGCGCCAATTACCAGCGCTATGTCCGAATGGAAAAGGGGGACTACAAGCCACAGTACTCCTTCGAGGGTTCAATTCCGTACTACGAGATAAACCGCATGTGCGGCCCCGGCGTTTTGACCGATGTTCTGATTGAACACGATCCGAGGTCGGCGCGACTTTACGAGTTGCATACGGACAAAGAGAAAGCGTCCGGCCCACTTCCGGCGGGAATCAAACGTCACGTCCCGTTCGCCAACCATGACGTCACCGCATGCGCCTTCAGTTCCGGTTCCGATCACAGTTGGGATACGACGAAAGCCGTCTCCCCTTTCGAACATCTCGCCGTGGAAGAACCCGAAGGATTACCGCTGCCGAACGCCGACGGGGTACGCCTCGACGAGCGAGGCAACGGATTCGTCCGAGCCGGAGGATTCACGTTCCGGGTCGCCCCGAGAGGCCCCGACAACGTTCGATGCGTCCTTACGCCCGGCGGACGGGTCTCGTCCGTGACAGTCAAACGCAGCGAAAGCGGTATCTGGAACGCGCAAGACGCCGCGCCCCCTCCCATCCCCCCTGACGCCTGAGCGCGCCCCGGTCGATGCGGCCGGGGCCGATCATCGACCGCACAAAATGGTCGAATGCACCAACACGGGGAATGCTTGCGTACCCACTGGTGGATTGCACCAACAAGAGGCCTCCGCTTCGGCTCGGCGTCCGTGCAGATCCCTGACGCACGGCGCAGCAGCCACGCCCTGCCATAGATCTCTCGGCGCGACACCCTCGGGCACGATTCCTGCTACCTCACTGTATCGACCGGTCAGACCAGATGATCCGGCCGCCGGAACACTCCTGTTGCCGGAATACTTCGCCCCGATACCCGAGGTCGCCGTCATGCTGCCGTTCACCCGTACCGCCGTCTCTCATGAAGCCGTTACCGCCACGCTCGGCGCGCGCGCCCGTGCCCGCCGCGCCTTCACCACGTTGATGCTCGCCGCCAGCGCGATCGCTGCCTTCACCGTAGCGATGCCGCGCGCCGCACACGCCGACGAACTCGACGACATCGTCAAACGCGGCACCCTGCGCGTGGCCGTACCGCAGGACTTCCCGCCGTTCGGCTCGATCGGCCCGGACATGAAGCCGGCCGGCTACGACATCGACACTGCCGCCCTGCTCGCCAAGGGCATGGGCGTGAAGCTCGAACTGGTTCCCGTGACGAGCGCCAACCGCGTGCCCTACCTCACAACGAACAAGGCCGACCTCGTGATCTCCAGCCTCGGCAAGAACGCCGAGCGCGAGAAGGTCATCGACTTCTCGGAAGCGTATGCGCCGTTCTACAACGGCGTCTTCGGACCGAAGGATCTGATGGTGACCAAGCCTGCCGACCTCTCGGGCAAGACCATCGGCGTGACGCGCGGCGCCGTCGAAGACCTCGAACTGTCGAAGATCGCGCCGGCCGACGTCACGATCAAACGCTTCGAAGACAACAACGGCACGATCTCGGCCTTCCTCTCGGGTCAGGTGCAACTGGTCGCCACGGGCAACGTCGTGGCCGCCGCGATTCTCGCCAAGCATCCGCCCAAGCTGCCGGAGCCGAAATTCCTCATCAAGAATTCGCCCTGCTTCGTCGGCCTGAACAAGAACCAGCCGCGACTGCTCGCCAAGGTCAACGACATCCTCACCGCGTCGAAGAAGGACGGCTCGCTCGGCAAGATCTCGCAGAAGTGGCTCGGCATGCCGCTGCCGGCCGATCTCTGATCTGCGCGCGCTTTCCGGCCCGCCTCACCCCAAGACTCATCACCGGCCTCACATGCATTACGTCCTCGACTTTGCCGATCTTCGGCAATACCTGATGCTCTTCGTGCGCGGCGCCGCGCTGACGATTGCCCTCACGGCCGTGTCCACGGTCGTGGGCGTGATCGTCGGTGCGCTGTGCGCCGTCGCCCGCGAGGAAGGGCCGACGTGGCTCAAGGCCGTCGCGGGGCTGTACGTCGAACTGATCCGCAACACGCCGTTCATCGTGCAGCTCTTTTTCATCTTCTTCGGGTTGCCCAGCCTCGGCATTCGTATCGACGAGACGACCGCCGCCATCGTCGCCATGAGCGTGAACCTCGGCGCGTACGCCACCGAGATCATTCGCGCGGGCATGCGTGCCGTGCCGCGCGGGCTATCCGAAGCCGGGTTGTCGCTCGCCATGACGCGCGGCCAGATCCTGCGCCACGTGATCCTGCCGCAGGCGTTCGCCAAGGTGTTTCCGGCGCTCGCCAGCCAAATCGTGATCGTGATGCTCGGTTCGGCTGTCGTCTCGCAAATCTCCGTACCCGATCTGTCGTACGCCGCCAACTTCGTGCAGTCGCGCACCTTCCGGGCGTTCGAGAGCTATCTGATCGTCACCGCGCTGTATCTCGTGCTCGCGATTGCGCTGCGCCGCGTATTGATGCGCTGCGCGCGCCGCCTCTTTCGCGGCACGGTCAAGGTCAGGGGAGGTGCACGATGACCGAGTTCTCCACGTGGGACATGTTGCACGGCCTGCTGCTGGCCGGCCGCTGGACGCTCGCGCTCTCGGCCATCGCCTTCGTCTTCGGCGGGCTGGTGGCGTTGATGCTGCTCGTGGTGCGCGTCGGACGCGTGCAGTGGGCGGCGAATGCCGTAGCGCTGTACATCGAAGTCTTTCAGGGCACGCCGCTGCTCATGCAGTTGTTTCTGGTGTTCTTCGGCCTGCCGTTGCTCGGCCTGGACGTCTCGCCGTGGGTGGCCGCGGCCGTTTGCCTCACGCTCTACACGAGCGCCTACCTGGCGGAAATCTGGCGCGGCTGCGTCGACGCGATTCCGCACGGTCAGTGGGAAGCGTCGTCGAGCCTCGCCATGCGCTACGGCGAGCAACTGCGTCACGTCATCCTGCCGCAGGCGCTGCGCATCGCCATCGCACCCACGGTCGGCTTCTCGGTGCAGGTGGTCAAGAGCACGGCGCTCGCGTCGATCATCGGCTTCGACGAACTGACCAAGACCGGCACCATGCTGACCAATGCGACCTTCCAGCCGTTCACCGTGTACGGCCTCGTCGCTCTGCTCTACTTCGCTGCCTGCTATCCGCTGTCGCTGTGGGCGCGTCATCTTGAAAGGAAACTCCATGTCGCTCATTGAAGTCAGGGGCATGCAAAAGCGCTTCGGCGAGAACCCGGTGCTCAAGGGCATCGACATGGACGTCGAGCGGGGTCAGGTGGTATCGATCATCGGCAAGAGCGGCTCGGGCAAGAGCACGTTGCTGCGCACGCTCAACGGCCTTGAGCGGTTCGACGCCGGCAGTGTCGCCGTCGACGGTGTGCACGTCGGCGCACGCGACACCGACCTGCGCGCCCTGCGCCTGAAGGTCGGCATGGTGTTCCAGCAGTACAACCTGTTTCCGCATCTGTCGGCCGGTGAGAACGTAATGCTCGCGCAGAAGGTCGTGAAAAAGACCTCAAGCGCCGACGCGCGCGAAGTCGCCCGCACCATGCTCGCCAAAGTGGGGCTGGCCGACAAGTTCGACAGCTACCCGTCGCAACTCTCGGGAGGACAGCAGCAACGCGTGGCGATTGCGCGCTCGCTCGCCATGAACCCTGCGGTGCTGCTGTGTGACGAAATCACCTCGGCGCTCGATCCCGAACTGGTCGCCGAAGTGCTCAAGGTGCTCGAAGACCTCGCCGCCGAGGGCATGACGCTGATTCTCGTCACGCACGAGATGCGCTTCGCCCGTCACGTATCGGATCGCGTGGTGTTCATGCATCAGGGCAAGATCTGGGAGTCGGGCGAACCGGAGCAGCTCTTCACGCAGCCGGTCACGCCGGAGTTGCAGCGGTTCATCTGCCAATGAAAACGCCGAAGCGTGACGTCGCCCGTGCCCGCGCGTCGCACAAGTCTGGTGCGCGCCGGCTCGACCGCAAAACCCAGTGGCGCAGACGTGAGCGCGCGCCTATGATGTGCGGCAGCGGCGTCATCCCACTGAACCCTTGGCACTGAAATTTCTTCGTCACGATGAAGCTCACTCCGCGCGAAAAAGACAAGCTGCTCATCTTCACCGCCGCCCTGCTCGCCGAACGCCGGCGTGCGCGCGGCCTGAAGCTCAACTATCCGGAGGCCGTGGCCTTCATCAGCGCCGCCCTCATGGAAGCCGCGCGCGACGGACGCACCGTGGCCGATCTGATGCACTACGGCACCACGCTGCTTACGCGCGAGGATGTCATGGAGGGCGTGCCCGAGATGATCCCGGACATCCAGGTCGAAGCCACCTTTCCGGATGGCACCAAGCTCGTGACCGTGCATCACCCGATTCCCTGAGATGCGCTGATGCGAGTCCATGCCGGCACTCCCCCCCCGTTGCATTCGCACTCGTGCGCGATCCGGTGCCCGGTGTCGCTTGGTACCCCCTTCGTACCCCGTTTCTCTGTCGTCGACAACAACATCCTAAGGACGTCTCATGTCAGTGGACCGCCCCCTCAATGCCCATGACGCCGGCGAAGTGTCCGCCACTTCGCTGACCGCTTCCGCTCGTTCCCCCCGTCACGCGCGTCGCCACCTCGCGCGCGCGGCGACCGGCCTCGCGCTGCTTGCCGCGTCGGGCGTCGCGCTCGCGCACCCCGGTCATCCGGGGCACGACGCCGCGAGCAGCTTCGCCGCCGGCTTTCTGCATCCGCTGACCGGGGCCGATCACCTTTGCGCCATGATCGTTGTCGGCTTGTGGAGTTCGCTGACGTCCAAACGCGTCTGGCTTGCTCCGGTGGCGTTCGTCGCCATGCTCGCCGCTGGCGGACTCCTCGGCATGTCGCATTGGTTCGCGCTGCCCAGTGTCGAGCCGATGATCGCCGTCTCGCTGCTCGTGCTCGGACTGATGCTCGCCACACGCGCGAAGCTGCCGGGTTGGGCAGGGGCTGCCATCGTGGGCGCGTTCGCGATCTTCCACGGTTTCGCTCACGGCGCCGAACTGCCGGCTGAGGCGAGCGCCATGCACTACGTGGCAGGCTTCCTGATCGCGACCGGCATGCTGCACGGCATCGGTATCGCAGCGGGCGTTGCGCTGCGCCGTCGCACGGCATGGGTACCGCGCTTGCTGGGGGCGGGCGTGCTGGCGTACGGCGTATCGCTGCTCGCCGCAGCGGCCTGAGTCGCCGTCATGCCTTTTCGGAGACGCTCATGATTCCCGGAGAACTGTTACCCGCCTCGGGTGAGATCACGCTCAACGAAGGTCGCCCGACCCTCAGCGTGACCGTCGCCAACACTGGCGACCGCCCGATCCAGATCGGTTCGCACTTCCACTTTTATGAAGTCAACGATGCCCTGCAATTCGACCGCGAAGCGGCGCGTGGCTTTCGTCTGAATATTGCCGCCGGCACGGCAGTGCGCTTCGAGCCGGGGCAGCAACGTACCGTTGAGCTGGTCGCGTTGGCGGGAGATCGCCGCGTGTTCGGTTTCGCCGGTCGTGTCATGGGGGCGCTATGAAGATTTCACGCCGCGCTTATGCGGAAATGTTCGGCCCGACGACAGGCGACCGCCTGCGACTGGCGGACACCGAACTCATCATCGAGATCGAGCGCGATTACACGACCTACGGCGAAGAGGTGAAGTTCGGCGGCGGCAAGGTCATTCGCGACGGCATGGGCCAATCGCAGCGCACACGCGCCGATGTGGTCGATACCGTCATTACCAACGCCGTCATCATCGACCACTGGGGTATCGTCAAAGCCGACATCGGGCTCAAGGACGGCCGCATCTGGGGCATCGGCAAGGCCGGCAACCCGGATATCCAGCCCGGCGTGACCATTCCGCTAGGCGGTGCGACGGAGGTGATCGCCGGCGAGGGGATGATCGTCACGGCCGGCGGCATCGACTCGCACATCCATTTCATCTGCCCGCAGCAGATCGAGGAGGCGCTCTCGTCCGGCGTGACCACGCTGCTCGGCGGCGGCACCGGCCCCGCCACCGGCACGAACGCCACCACCTGCACACCCGGGCCGTGGCACATGGAACGCATGCTGCAAGCCGCCGACGGCTGGCCAATCAACCTCGGCTTTCTCGGCAAGGGCAATGTCAGCCAACCGGCTCCGCTGCTCGAACAGATCGAAGCCGGCGCCATCGGTCTGAAGCTGCACGAAGACTGGGGCTCCACGCCCGCCGCCATCGACGCCTGCCTGTCGGTTGCCGACGCGACCGACACCCAGGTCGCGATTCACACCGACACGCTCAATGAAGGCGGCTTCGTCGAGGCGACCGTCGCGGCGATCAATGGCCGCACGATCCACACGTATCACACCGAGGGCGCCGGGGGCGGACACGCACCGGACATCCTGAAAGTATGCGGCGAGCCCAATGTCCTGCCGTCGTCCACGAATCCGACGCGCCCGTACACCATCAACACGCTCGACGAGCATCTCGACATGTTGATGGTCTGTCATCACCTCGATCCGGCCATTGCGGAAGACATCGCCTTCGCCGAATCGCGCATCCGGCGCGAGACGATTGCCGCCGAGGACATCCTGCATGACCTGGGCGCGCTGTCGATGATCTCCTCGGACTCGCAGGCGATGGGGCGCGTAGGCGAAGTCGTCATGCGCACTTGGCAGACCGCCCACAAGATGAAGGTGCAGCGCGGTGCGCTGGGTACCGATACGGCGCAGGCCGACAACTTCCGCGTCAAACGTTACGTTGCAAAGTACACGATCAACCCCGCGATCACGCACGGCATGGCCCATGAAATCGGCTCGGTCGAAGTGGGTAAATGGGCCGATCTGGTGTTGTGGGAACCGGCATTCTTCGGCGTGAAGCCGACGCTGATTCTCAAGGGCGGCATGATTACGACGGCGCTCATGGGCGACCCGAACGCGTCGATTCCGACACCCCAGCCGGTGCACTACCGCGAGATGTTCGGCGCACGCGCCGGGGCGATGGCGCGCACGTGCCTCACGTTCGTGTCGCAGGCGGCGTACGATGGCGACGTGGCTGGCCGTTACGGGCTGACCAAGCGCATCGTGCCGGTGCGCAATATCCGGCAGGTGACCAAGGCCAACATGATCAACAACGACTGGTTACCGCACATCAGCGTCGACCCCGAGACCTATCAGGTCATCGCAGACGGTCAGTTGCTGACGTGCGAGCCGGCGACCGTGCTGCCGATGGCGCAACGTTACTTCCTTTTCTGATCCATGCCGCAAGATTCCGAATCGCCCACCTCCGCGCAGAACGCGTCGTCGTCGACGCTGCGTCGCGTCGAGAAACGCCTGGAAGCCGGACGTATCGCTGCGCCACTCGCGCGGCGTGCCCCGGCGCTCGTGTTGCCGTTCGACGCCCGCAGCAAGAGCCGCCTGCGCGCCACGCTGGAAACCGGCGAAGACGTCGCACTATTCCTGCCGCGCGGCACCGTGTTGCGCGGCGGCGACGTGCTCGTGGCCGACGACGGCGGCCTCATTCGGGTGGAAGCTGCCGCCGAGACGGTGCTGCTCGTCACGGCGGCCACGGCGCTCGCGCTCACCCGCGCGGCGTACCACCTCGGCAACCGGCATACCCCGGTGGAAGTCGGCGACGGCTATCTCAAGCTCGAATACGATCCGGTGCTGCGCGACATGCTGCTGCGACTCGATGTCGACGTGGCCGAAGCCCTGATGCCATTCGAGCCCGAAGCGGGCGCCTATGGCGGCGGACACAAGCACGGTCACGATGCGACTTTTGCCGAAGACTTTGCGATCGCTCAGCAGGTGTTCCACGAGCATCACGGACATTCGCACGATCACGATCATGACCATAGTCATGGGCACTCGCACGCTCATTCACACGACCACGATCATGGTCACGTCCATGGCCCGGGGTGCAGTCACGATCACGCGCCGGGTCATGTGCACGGCCCCGATTGCGGGCACGACCATTCCCATACGCCGGCCAGCAGCAGTGCTGGCGGCGAGGCTTTCCCTGTGAGTCCGACCGATGACGGCAAGTCTGGCCAGCCCGCTCACTGAACCGGTTGCCACCGCGTCGCTGCAATCGCTCGCCGCGCTGCTGCATCTCGCCTCGCCGGCGCTGCCCATTGGCGCCTTCAGCTATTCGCAGGGCCTTGAAGCCGCTGTCGAGCACGGCATCGTTCACGACGCCCCGAGCGCCGAGCGCTGGATCGCCAGTCAGCTCGACGGCGTTTTCACGACGGGCGAGATGGCACTACTCGCCCGGCAGTGGCGTCACTGGCAAGCGAACGACATCGCGTCGCTCACCCGCGTGAACGACTGGCTGCTCGCCACGCGCGAGGCAGCCGAATTACGCGCAGAGACCGAGCAGATGGGCTGGTCGCTCACGCAACTCGCGCTCTCGCTCGAATGGGGCGAGCCTGCGCAGCGGGAGCACCTGGCCGCGCTGCGCCCGATGGCGTTGGCGACGGCATTCGCCTTTGCGGCGTTGACGCATGGCGCCCCGCTAGCCGACACGCTGGTCGCTTACGCGTTCAGTTGGCTGGAGAACCAGGTGGCCGGTGCGCTCAAGGCGGTTCCGCTCGGACAACTCGCGGCGCAACGCGTGATTGTCGCGCTGCGCCCTCGCGTGGTCGAAGCGGCCCGCCGGGCGGCGTCGCTGCCTGACGACGAGATCAATACGTTTTCCCCGGCGCTCGCCATTCTCGCGTCGCGTCACGAGACACAGTATTCACGCCTGTTCCGTTCGTGAGACACGATACGTCGCGTCTTCTTTTGGCTTTTTCGCCCCTTTCGCCTGCTCTCCGCCACCCACGACATTCGCCATGACGACTTCTGCCAACGCCCGTCGCACCAAGAAGAATCCGCCGCTGCGTGTCGGCATCGGAGGCCCGGTCGGCTCCGGCAAAACCACCCTGACCGAGATGCTCTGCAAAGCCATGCGCGAGCGCTACGATCTCGTGGTCATCACCAACGACATCTACACGAAGGAAGATCAGCGCCTGCTGACGGTGGCTGGCGCGCTGGAGCCCGAACGTATTCTTGGCGTCGAGACGGGTGGCTGCCCGCATACGGCCATTCGAGAAGACGCGTCGATCAACCTGGAAGCCGTCGAGCGCATGCTCGAACGCTTTCCCGACGCCGATGTGGTTTTCATCGAATCGGGCGGCGACAACCTCGCCGCCACGTTCAGCCCTGAACTGTCGGATCTCACGATCTACGTCATCGATGTCGCGGGCGGCGAGAAGATTCCACGCAAGGGCGGGCCAGGCATTACCAAGTCGGACCTCCTCGTCATCAACAAGACCGATCTCGCCCCCTACGTCGGCGCGTCGCTCGACATCATGCGTTCGGATACACAGAAGATGCGCGGCATGCGCCCTTTCGTCATGGGGAATATGAAGGAAGGCAAAGGCCTTCAGGAGATCATCCGCTTTATCGAGGCGCGGGGCATGCTGGCTTGAGATGATGTGCGAGGACGCCCGGTCGTGCTATGACATTGGGATAGCCTGCCGCTTGACGTGATGTACGGTCAGGACCTCCACGTGCTCCTCTCCAATTTGATAAATGACCCGATAGTTTTTGTGAACCGTCAGATAGCGCGTTCCCGGGATATCACCTCGGCGGCCAAATCCTGGGAACGTTTGCAGTCGGTCAACAGACGCCTTGAACAATTGATTCATACGCTTCGCAGCCGACCTATCCTGCTCGGCAATACCTCTCAGTATTCGCTTTCGTTCATCTGCCGCTTCGACGGTCCACAGGACCCGTCGATAATTCGTGGCTGCGGCTCACGTCATCCGAACAGGGCTTCACATTTCGCTTCGACGACATCCCCCGTGAGAACGCGTCCGGCAGCGACATCTTCGAGGCCACGCCTCACTTTCTCACGAACGATCCATGCTTCGTCGGCATCGTGAGTCATCGCTTGGCGTTGGGAAATGGCATGCTCCGACGGTCGGCATATAAAGGGACCGAAGGTTTGATCGGCAACTTGCATCGTGACTCCTGACTAGGCTTTGGGCGGGGGGCCACTCACACGCGTGTTGCCAAAGTAGTCGTCCGGGATGGAGGGAGTCAAGCGGGTCGGCAGAATTCTCGGGCGATTCCTAGCTGGATTGCCCGCCCTTCCGATGGGCACATCAGACTACCGCTGCGCCACCGAAAACCCGTGCTCGCGCAGCAGTTGCAGCACGCCATGCGGACCGCCGAGGTGGAGGGTGCCGATGGCGACGAAGACCGGCTTGCCCGAGTCTGCCAGGAACAGCATGCGCGCCAGAAAACGCCGGTTGCGCGAGTACAGAATGCGCTCGTCGATGGCGTCGGCCAGTGCCACGTTGTGGCGCACTTGCGCAGACTTGCTCTGCGACCAGTCGAATACCAGTTCGGCATCTCCCGCCCGCCACAGGCGATGCAACTCCTCCACCTGTGCCGTCGCCGTCTTTGGCGTGAGCACCAGTTCCTGCGCCAGCAACTCGTTCTGCTGGGCCGCCGTCAGGCCGGTGAAAGCATCCATTTGCTCCGCAAGCGACTCGAGGCCGACGATGCGCCCGCGATAGATGTTCTCCAACTGGTTCTCGGTGCCGTACTCCGTTTGCAGGTCGGCCCCTATCGAATCCAGTGTCTCAACGAGCAGCGCCGCCAGCCACGGACGCATATGACGAATCTCGGCAAGCATCGCCGGATTGTTTTTCAGACGGTCGCGCAACTTACGCCATAACGGCGCCGGAATCATCTTCGGCAGACAAGCCCGCGAACACATGCCGTACTTCTGGACGTCGTCCTGCGACATCGTCAGATCGTCGGGCGATAGCTCGAACGCCACCGCCGCCGACACGCGCAACGCATCGACCACCACTTTGCGGAACGGATAGTCGTCGGGCTTGCCGACGTGCAGGGTACCCATCACGTAGATGGTCATGTCGCCCTTGCGGGCTTCGTAGAATGGGAGATTGGCGCCCGGCGGCGCCTCGCCGGGCTCGGGCACCACCAGCGGCAGCGCGCGCTGCGGCATAGCACCCGGCGTCACGATCGACGCGGCGTCCAACGTGACTGCGAGCGTCATCAGCAGGCAGCCGAGCAGCCAGCCGGTCAATGCAACGCCCCGGCGAACCTGCGTCGCGCGTGGTGGTCCACCCAATCTCGTTATCCCTCAATGTCTTCAACCCGATGGCACGCCACCAGACGTCCTTCGAGCTTGCGCAATTGCGGCACTTCCCTGCGGCAACGGTCGATGGCATACGGACAGCGCGGCGCAAACGCACACCCCGGCGGTGGCCGCAACGGCGACGGCAGCTCGCCGATCAGCGGAATCTTCACGCGCCGCTCGGACGGCTTGATCGCCGGTGTCGCCGACATCAGTGCCTTGGTGTACGGATGCAGCGGCTTGCCGAACACGGCGGCCTTGGGACCGTGTTCAACCGCACGGCCGAGGTACATCACCATGACGTCGTCGGCCACATGCTCGACCACCGCGAGATTATGCGACACGAATACGTAACTCGTCGCGTATCGGTCCTGCAAATCCATGAAAAGATTCAGGATCTGTGCCTGAATTGAGACATCCAGGGCCGAAACGGGCTCGTCGGCAACCACAATGGCCGGCGACATGATCATCGCCCGGGCAATCGCCACCCGCTGCCGCTGACCACCCGAGAACATGTGCGGATATCGCGCCACATGCTCCGGGCGCAACCCGACCGTGCGCATCATCTCGGCAATCTTCTCGCCCCGCTCCGCACGGCTGAGCGACGTATTGATAGCCAACGGCTCGTCAAGCGCCTGCCCCACGGTCTTACGAGGATTGAGCGAGGCGTATGGGTTCTGGAACACCATCTGAATGCGCGTGCGCAGCGGCGCCAGCGCTCCCGCCGACGCCCCCGTGGTTTCGATGGCATCGATGGCGAGTCTGCCGGACGTCGGGGGTTCGATCAACGTCAACACCCGGGCCAGCGTCGATTTGCCGCACCCCGATTCGCCAACCACCGCCAACGTACGCCCCGCAGCCAGCGTGAACGACACGCCATTCAGCGCCTTGACGGTGGCCTGTCCGCGCATCAACCCGCGGTTCACCGTGTAGAAGCGCGTCAACTCCTGCGCGGCCAACACCAACGGGCCGCCGTCGCGTCCGCTGCCGTTGGGGGCAGGTGCCTCGGGAGCCCCCGGAGGCGTCGCGAAAACGGTCTCACTCATTGCGCTCCTCCTGTCGTCTGTACGCCTGCCGTCACATGCGGCAGCGGCTTGAAGCACCGCACCAGCGGCGAACCGATGGCCTGCGGCCCGGTATATGGCTCGAGCGAGGGCGGCACGGTGCGGCAATGGTCGTCGGCGTACGGACAACGCGGTGAGAGCAGGCAGCCCACCGGACGATCATCCCTGCCCGGCACCACGCCCGGCAGCGTGCGCAGACGGCGCACGCCCCGGTTGTGCTCGGGAATGGCCGAAAGCAAGGCTTCCGTGTACGGATGATGCGGCGCGTCGAACAACGCCGGCACCTGCTGGACTTCGATCACCTGTCCGGCATACATGACTGCCACCCGGTGCGCGACCTCCGCCACAACGGCAAGGTCGTGCGAAATCAGCACCAGCGCCATGCCGTAGTCCTTCTGCAATTGCAGCAGCAAGGCCATGATCTGCGCCTGAATGGTGACGTCGAGCGCGGTCGTCGGCTCGTCGGCAATCAGCAGCTTCGGACGGCAGGCAATCGCCATGGCGATCATCACCCGCTGGTTCATCCCGCCGGACAGTTGATGCGGATAGGCGCCGAGCCGGTTGGCCGCATCGGGAATCTCGACCTGCTCCAGCAGTTCGACGATGCGATCCTTCAACGCCTTGCCACGCAGTCCCATGTGACGGCGCAGCACTTCGCCGATCTGGTAGCCGACGGTGTAGCTCGGGTTCAGACTCGTGAGCGCGTCCTGAAAGATCATCGACACGTCGCGCCCGACGATGCTTCGCCGCTCGCGCGCCGACGCACCCAGCAAGTCGCGCCCGTCGAAGCGCACTTCGTCGGCATGCACACGGCCGGGCGCGTCGATGAGCCCCATGAGCGCGAGCATCGTCACGCTCTTGCCCGAGCCGGATTCACCGACCACGCCGAGAATCTCGCCCTGGCCGACGTTCAGGTCGATGGCGTCGACGGCACGCGCGCCGTCGAAGTCGACCGATAGGTTTCGAATGGAGAGCAGACTCATGCGATTCGCTTCAGTTTGGGGTCGAGGGCATCGCGCAGGCCGTCGCCGACCAAGTTGATCGCGAGCACCGAAATGACGATCGCAAGTCCCGGCAGCGTGACAATCCACCAGGCACTTTCCATGTAGTCGCGTGCAGACGCGAGCATCGAACCCCACTCCGCGAGCGGCGGTTGCACGCCCAGGCCGAGAAAGCCGAGCGCTGCCGCATCGAGAATGGCCACCGAGAAGCTCAACGTGGCCTGCACGATGAGCGGCGCCGAACAGTTCGGCAGCACCGTCGAGAACATCAGCCGCGGCGTGCCCGCACCGGCCATGCGCGAAGCCACGACATACTCGCGCTGCAACTCGCCGATGGCCGCCGCACGCGTCAGACGCACGTAGGCGGGTAACGTCACGATAGCAATGGCGATAGTGGTGTTGGCGAGCCCCGGACCAATCACGGCCACCACGGCCACGGCCAGCAGCAGCGACGGCAGCGCCATCATCATGTCCATCAGGCGCATGATCGGCGTGTCGAGCCAGCGCGGGAAAAACGCCGCGAGCAGGCCAAGCAGGATGCCCGGAATCAGCGAAAGCACCACCGACGACAAGCCGATCCAGAAAGACAGTCGCGCACCGAAAATCAGGCGCGAAAGAATGTCGCGTCCGGCCTCGTCCGTCCCCAGCAGGAACTGGGCGTTGCCGCCTTCGAACCACGCCGGCGGAATCTTCACGAAGTCGCGGTATTGCTCGATGGGGCTGTGCGGCGCGATCAGCGGTGCAAAAATTGCCGCCGCGAACATCAGCAACAGCACAATGGCCGCAGCCGTCGCGCCACGATTAGCGGTAAAGCTGCGCAGAAACTCCCGGACCAGATGCGCGCGCGGCGTGGCCGTCACGGCGGCGGGAGGCGGCAGCGTAGCAGGCATGTCACTCATCGTTGACCTCCCTTAGTGCCGAATGCGCGGGTTGACGACGCCATAAAGCACGTCGACCAGCAGGTTGACCAGAATCACGCCCGTCGCGATGAGCAGAATGCCGCCCTGCACCACCGGATAGTCGCGTCGCAGAATGGCGTCGATCAGCCATTTGCCGATGCCGGGCCACGAGAACACGTTCTCGGTGAGCACCGCGCCGGCGAGCAAGGTACCGACTTGCAGACCGATCACCGTAATGACGGGAATCAGCGCGTTGCGCAGCGCATGCACCACGATCACGCGCCACGGCGAGAGCCCCTTCGCGCGTGCCGTGCGGATGTAGTCCTCGCGAAGCACTTCGAGCATGGCCGAGCGGGTCATGCGGGCGATCACCGCGAGCGGCACGGTGCCAAGCACGATCGTCGGCAGAATCAGATGGCTCACTGCCGAGCGGAAGGCGCCTTCGTCTCCCGAGAGCAATGTGTCGATCAGCATGAAGCCGGTGACACTGGGCACGTCGTACTCCACGCCGATGCGCCCGGACACCGGAGTCCATTGCAGGTCGACGGAGAACAGCATGATGAGCAGCAGACCCCACCAGAAGATCGGCATGGAATAGCCCGTGAGCGCCGCGCCCATCGTGGTGTGGTCAAGCATCTTGCCGCGCCTGAGCGAAGCGGCGACGCCTGCGGGCAAACCGATCACAAGCGCGAAGATCATCGCGCACAGGGCCAGCTCCAGCGTGGCGGGGAAGCGGGAGAAGAACTCGTGAAGCACACCTTCATTGGTGACGATGGAGCGCCCGAGGTCGCCCTGCGCCGCATGCTTCAGATAGACGAAATATTGCGTGGTGAGCGGCTGGTCGAGGCCAAGCCGTTTCATTGCTTCCGCGTGCATCACGGGGTCGAGGTTGCGCTCGCCCACGAGGACTTCGATCGGATCGCCAGGAATCAGGTGTATGAGCGCGAACGCCAGGATAGTGATGCCGATGAAGGTCGGGATCACCATGCCCAGTCGTCTCAGGACGAATCTCAGCATAGGAGGGTTCCGTGGGGGCTTCGCGCACCGCCCGGCCCCGGCGCAGGGACGGATGGCGCAGTGCCGCGTTAATCAGTGGTAGACGATCGTTTGTCTTGATGCGGCAGGCAGATCCGGGCGCGGCGGCCGGGTCTGCCTGCTTGATACCTATAGGTTGCCGTGCTGCGAGACTCGATCAGTCCAGCGACACACCGGCGAAGCTATTACGGCTGAACGGGCTGAGCTTGAAGCCCTTCACGTTCGTGGCCATCGGCTTGTACTGCGTGGAGTGCGCGATGGGCGAGAACGGCAGCTGCTGCGCGAAGATCTCCTGCGCTTGCGTGTAGAGCTTCGTACGCGTTGCAACGTCCGTGGTCTGACGTGCCTGCTTGATGAGGTCGTCGAACGGCTTGTAGCACCACTTCGAGAAGTTGTTGCCGTTCATCGAGTCGCAGCCGAGCAGCACGCCGAGCCAGTTGTCCGGATCGCCGTTGTCGCCGGTCCAGCCGATGAGCATCGCGTCGTGTTCGCCCGCCTTGGCACGCTTGATGTACTCGCCCCATTCGTACGTGAGGATGTTGGCCTTCACGCCGATCTTCGCCCAGTCGGCCTGAATCATTTCAGCCATGAGCTTGCCGTTCGGGTTGTACGGACGTTGCACCGGCATTGCCCACAACGTGATCTCGATATTCTTCACGCCTGCCTTGTCGAGCAGTGCGCGGGCCTTCTCGGGATCATAGCTGGCCGACTTGATGTTCTTGTCGTAGGACCATTGCGTCGGCGGCATCGGTGCACCGTTCGACAATTGTCCGGCCGAGCCGTAGACGGACTGAAGAATCGCCTTCTTGTTGATCGCCATGTCGAGCGCCTGACGCACTTCCGCGCGATCGAGCGGCTTCTTCTGCACGTTGTACGCCACGTAGCCGAGGTTGAAGCCGACCTGATCGGGCATCTTCAGCTTCGAGGCTTTGCCCTGTGCCGAGATATCGGTCTTGAGCGCATCGACGTCGGCCGGACGCGGATAAGTCGCCACCTGGCATTCGTTGCGCTTGAGCTTCTGGATACGGACGTTCGCGTCGATCGTGATCGCGAAGATCAGCTTGCCGACCTTCGGCGGCAGATTCGTGTTCCAGTAATCCTTGTTGCCATCCAGGCGCAGCGTGGCGTCCTTCGTGTAGCTGCGGAAGATGAACGGGCCGGTGCCGACCGGCTTGAGCGCGATGTCGCGGGGGTTGTTGGCCGCGAGCAGCTTGTCCGCGTATTCCTTCGAGAGGATCGACGCGAACGACATCGCCAGATTCTGAATGAACGGCGCGTCGACCTTCTTCAGCACGAAACGCACGGTGTACGGATCGACGATCTCGATGCGGTCGATGTCCGCCTGAAGCCCCATGTCGACGAAATACGGAAACTCGGCCGGATAGGCCTTGCGGAACGGCATCTCCCGATCGCCCATGCGATCGAAAGTGAACTTCACGTCCTCGGCATTGAAGTCGCGCGTGGGCGTGAAGTATTCGGTGGTGTGGAACTTGACGCCGCGGCGCAGATGGAAGGTGTAGACCTTGTTGTCCGGCGAGATGTCCCATTTCTCCGCGAGCGACGGCATCACACCGGTTTCTCCCGGTACGAAGGCGATGAGGCGGTTATAGATGGCGTCGGCGGGATCGAAGTCGGTGCCGGTGGTGAGTTGCCCCGGATCGAAACCGGCGGGGCTGCCCTCGGAGCAATACACGAGGGTTTTGTTCGGGAGCTCGACTGCTGCAGCGGGCGGGATCGCGGCCGCACCGGCAAGCAAGGTCGCAGCCAAAAGCAAACGCAGGGTGTGAGTCTGTTTCATAGGCTCCTCGGGATCTGAGATGACGCCCGGCGACGATCGGCCGCCGGGCCCACGAGGGATATTACTGAAGCTTCCCTTGCGTCACAACACGCCAAATCCCTAGCAAACTGCCTATTTGTGGTGTTTTTGATTAGGAAATCACTTAATTATTATCAGGATTGACTTCCAACCCGCCCATCCACTAGCCATCGATTGCGCGGCGGCTCACAGACCGAGGCGCTGCCACATCGTTTTGGTCGCCGAAGCAGCGTTGAGGGTATAGAAGTGCAACCCCGGCGCCCCGCCGGCGAGCAAGCGCTCGCACAGCGCCGTCACCACATCGAGCCCGAAGGCGCGGATCGCCTCGCGGTCGTCGCCGAAGCCCTCGAGGCGTTTGGCAATCCAGCGCGGCACTTCGGCACCGCACATTTCCGAGAAACGCATCATCTGCGAATAGTTCGTGATGGGCATGATGCCCGGCACGATCGGCACCGCCACGCCCAGACGCGAAGCGTCGTCGACGAAGCGGAAATAAGCGTCTGCATTGAAGAAGTATTGCGTGATCGCGGCGTTCGCACCGGCTTTCACCTTGTTGGCGAAATGCTCGAGGTCCAGACGCGGCGACTTCGCCTGCGGGTGGTATTCCGGATACGCCGCCACTTCGATGTGAAACCATTCGCCCGTCTCCGCGCGAACGAACTCGACCAGCTCTGACGCATAACGGAACTCGCCGATCTCGCCCATCCCGGACGGCATATCGCCGCGCAACGCCACGATGTGACGGATGCCGTTCGCGCGATACGTCTCAAGGATCTGGCGAATATTTTCCTTGGTCGAACCGACACACGAGAGGTGCGGCGCCGCTTCCACGCCTTCGCGTTGGATTTCGATGACCGTATCGAGCGTACCCTGCTGCGTCGAGCCACCGGCGCCGAACGTCACCGAGACGAATTTGGGGCCCAGCGGGAACAGTTGCTGACGCGTGGCGCGCAGCTTTTCCGCGCCGTCGGCGGTCTTGGGCGGGAAGAATTCGAAACTGAAGGAAGGTTGCGTCATGATCGTCTTGTTATCGAGAGAGCCGCTCATGCCGCGCGCGTCGCATGCACGAAAAACTCCCGGTTGCCGTCCCCCCCGGCGATGGGGCTGTCGAGCCACGCGGCTACCGTCAGTCCCAGCGCTTCACAGGCAGTGCGGATCTTTGTCTCCACTTGCGCATACTGCGCGGCGTCTTTCACGAGGCCTCCGCGACCGATGTGCTCGCGCCCCACTTCGAACTGCGGCTTGACCAGCATCAGCAGATCGCCCGACGCGGCCAGCAGGGGAGCGAGCGCAGGCAGTATCAGCGTGAGCGAAATAAACGACACGTCTCCGACGATCAGGTCGAAGCCCGCTTCCGGTACTGCGGCGATTGCCGCGACCGTGGCGTTGCGCGTGCCGTCTTCGGCTTCGGGCTGCGCCAGACGTTCGTCGAGCGTCTCGCGCGACAGATGCCGCGCGTTGATCCCTTCGAGCGAGACGAGGCGCGAATCGCCCGCCAGACGTTGATGCAGTTGCCCGTGACCGACGTCCACGCCAACGACCTGCGCGGCGCCCGCCTGCAACAGGCAGTCCGCAAAGCCGCCGGTCGACAGGCCCACGTCGAGCGCGACACGGCCAGCAACATCGAGCCTGGTCTGCGCCAGCGCACCGGCCAGCTTCAGCCCGCCGCGCGACACATAGCGGTCCTCGCCGGGCAGCCCGTCGGCCGCCGCCCGCACTTCGAGGTCTTCGTCGCTCGCCACGACCTGACTGGCCTTTTTCAGCGCCGTCTCGGTGCCTGCGTAATACACGCGACCGGCATCAATGAGACGTTGAGCCGCAGTACGCGATGCGGCCAGCCCCCGGTAGACGAGAGCCTGATCGGCACGAAGAGCTTGCGACATGACTACGAGTTTCCTGCAAAGAACCGTCGACGGCGATGCGTCGACACTTACACGCTGGTGGCGCGGTCGCCGCCGAACACCAGCGCCGAGAGAATCCACGAAATCAAGCTGTACAGCAGCGAGCCGAAGAGCGCCGCCCAGAATCCCGAGACTTCGAAGCCCTTCACGACGTGCGAGGCGAACCAGAAGAGCAAGGCGTTAATCACGAAGATGAACAACCCCAGCGAGAGCACTGTGACCGGCAACGTCAGTACGACGAGCAGCGGTCGCAGAAACGCGTTGATCAGGCCAAGCACGATCGCAACGATCAGCGCCGTGCCGATGCCCTTGAGCTGAATGCCCGACACGATGTACGGCAGGATAAGAAGCGCAATGGCATTGATGAGCCAAATCAGCAGCAGACGCATGGCAAGCTCCGAAGAACAGACCCGTGCGGGACGCCAGCCCCGGCACCGGCAGTGATAAAACCCGGCGCGGCGGCAACAGGCCCCGCCGCGCCATACCGTGCCCCGTCGCCTGTGCGTTCGTCACACACAGGCGAGGGCTCGATACCGATCAATAGCGATAGTGCGCCGGCTTGAACGGACCGTTCTTGTCGACGCTGATGTACTTTGCCTGATCGTCGGTCAGCACGGTCAGGTCGGCACCGATACGGCCCAGGTGCAGACGCGCCACCTTCTCGTCCAGATGCTTCGGCAGCACGTACACGCTGTTCTTGTACTTGGCGCCGTCAACGAACAGTTCGATCTGTGCGAGCGTCTGGTTGGTGAACGAGTTGCTCATCACGAACGACGGGTGGCCCGTGGCGCAGCCCAGGTTCACGAGACGGCCTTCCGCCAGCAGGATGATGCGCTTGCCGTCCGGGAAAATGATGTGATCGACCTGCGGCTTGATGTTTTCCCACTCGTACTTGCGGGTCGACGCCACGTTGATTTCTGAGTCGAAGTGACCGATGTTGCACACGATGGCCTGATGCTTCATGGCGGCCATGTGGTCATGGTCGATCACGTGGAAGTTGCCCGTGGCCGTCACGAAGATGTCGGCCTTGTCGGCAGCGTATTCCATCGTCACCACGCGGTAGCCTTCCATGGCAGCTTGCAGGGCGCAGATCGGATCGATTTCCGTGACCCACACCGTGGCGCCCAGACCACGCAGGCTTTGCGCACAGCCCTTGCCCACGTCGCCGTAACCCGCCACGAGGGCGATCTTGCCGGCGATCATCACGTCGGTCGCGCGCTTGATACCGTCGACCAGCGACTCGCGGCAGCCGTACAGGTTGTCGAACTTCGACTTGGTGACCGAGTCGTTCACGTTGATGGCCGGGAACGGCAGCGTGCCGTCTTTTTCCATCTGATACAGACGGTGCACGCCCGTGGTGGTCTCTTCGGTCACGCCCTTGATTTGCGACAGGCGCTTGCTGTACCACTGCGGATCGATTTGGATGTGACGCTTGATGGCGGCGTACAGCGCGACTTCTTCTTCGTTGGTCGGGTTGGCGACGACCGACAGATCCTTCTCTGCCTTGCTACCCAGAATCAGCAGCAGCGTGGCGTCGCCGCCGTCGTCGAGAATCATGTTGGCGAATTCGCCGTTCGGCCATTCGAAGATGCGGTGGCTGTATTCCCAATACTCGTCGAGCGTTTCGCCCTTGAAGGCGAACACCGGAATGCCGGCCGCAGCGATGGCCGCCGCGGCGTGGTCTTGCGTCGAGAAGATGTTGCACGAGGCCCAGCGCACTTCGGCACCGAGGGCGACGAGCGTTTCGATGAGCACGCCCGTCTGGATGGTCATGTGCAGCGAGCCGGCAATGCGCGCGCCCTTGAGCGGCTGGCTGGCCTTGAACTCGGCACGCGTGGCCATCAGGCCCGGCATTTCGCTCTCGGCGATGGTCAGCTCCTTGCGGCCCCAGCCGGCAAGGTTGATATCGGCAACGTGGAAATCGGTGAATTTCGAATCGACTACGGCGTTCATCACGCCTCCTTTCTCTAAATAATGACTAGATAGTGGGACGTGAGCGCCGTTCTTGAGGCTCACACGCCATGCTACCCGTAGGAAAACCGGCGGCCGGCGCGGCCAATAGGAAGGATCTTGAGCCTGGCAGCACGATGGCTGTCGCAACGCTCCTCAAGATCCGGGCATTGTAGCAAAACTGATGCGCGAGCGGCAGGCGGCAGCCTAGCCTGAAGGGTTATTTTTTACGAGGAAGATGACAGCCGTACGACCTGCACGCGGCGGCCCCCTCTGGCCCGCACGCTCAGGGCGCCGAACCGTCAGATAGGCAGATGCGCGAGCAGCGGCGCGGCGAACACCATCAGAATGCCGTTGATCATCATGACGAGGCTGGCCACCACCCCCTCTTCGCTACCGATCTGGCGAGCCTTGGCGGTGCCGAAACCATGAGCGCCGGCACCGAACGGTGCGCCGCGCGCCATGCGGGTACGCAACGGCAGCCACGAGAGCAACCCCTCGCCGAGCAACATGCCGATGAACCCGGTGATGATGACGAAGAGCCCCACCAGATCGCGCGAGCCGCCGACCTGATCGGACACCGCCAGCGCAAACGGCGTCGAGATCGAGCGGGCAAGCAGACTGCGCGCCATCTCGGGCGGCAGCTCGAACAAGCGGGCAAGCACGAAGGAACTGCCCACGGCCACGATCATCGCGACGAGCACGCCAACGATCAGCGCAAACGCATGCCGGCGAATGATGTCGCGGTGCTCATAGATCGGTACGGCAAATGCAATCGTCGTGGGGCCGAGCAGCCAAACCAGCCAGCGCGAGTCGGAGATGTATGTCGCGTAAGAAATGTCGCCGCCAACCATCACGGCGATGAGCAGGATCGGCGCGAGAATCGCCGGGCCGAGCCACACCTTGCCGAAGCGCGCGTAAAGGCGCTTCGACACGTAATAGAGCACGACCGTGAGAACGAGCAGCAGCAGCGCCGTATGATTCATGGCAAGACCCGGCAAGCGCTATCGAGAGGAATGACGGTGAAAACCGGCCCGCGCAGCATCAGCGGGCGTCGTGCGCATGCGCGCGGCGAACTGCCGGGATGCGAACGAAGGCACGCTTCATGCGACGTTCCGCACGGCAAGCCAGATCGACGGCCAGCGCGGTCGATACCATCACGAGCACGGTGCCGACGCCGATCACGGCGAGCAGTTGCAGGCCTTCGTGACGCAGCAGATCGGTGTATTGCATCACGGCCGCGACCATCGGCACGAAGAAGAGGAGCATCTCGGCCAGAAACCAGTCGGCCCCTCGCTTGATCTTCTCGGTCTTCAACACGCCGCTCATGAGCAGTGCCACGACGGTGAGCAAGCCCAGCACGCCGCCGGGCAGCGGCAAATGAAAATGACGCGATGCAGCATCGGCCACGAGATAGATGCCCGTGAGCAGCGCAATCTGCCAGACCACGTCGACAATGCGCTTGCTGCGGCTATACAGACGGCTGGCAATCATCTTGGTCATGTCGGGCTCCCGGGTTTGGCATCAGTATGAAATGCAGTATAAGAAGCACCGCAACATAAATATAATGAATTAGTCTCATCGGAATGATTCCAAATTGGAATAATTTAAGTATTAACCCTAATAGTGCATGAGAGAGCCTTACGGGACGGGGCTTTCCGCGAAATAGCACCAACATGGTGCGAATGAGAGAACCAAAATGGAACTGCGCGCGTTGCGAGGATTTGTGGAAGTTGTGCGACAGCAGAGCTTCACGGCGGCGGCCGAAGCGTTGTTCATCACCCAGCCGACCGTGAGCAAGATGGTCAAAGCGCTGGAAGACGAACTGGGTACACCGCTAATGTTGCGCGAAGAGCGCGGCATGGGCCGCCGGCTTCAGTTGACCGATGCCGGACGCGTGGTCTTCGAGCGTGGTCAGGATGTGCTCGCCGCGTACGCCCGGCTACGGCAGGAGCTGGCCGATCTGGAAACGGTCGCGCGCGGCGAGTTGTCCATCGGCATCCCGCCACTCGGCGGCGATCTGTTCATCCCGGTGATCGGCGCGTTTCATCAGCACTATCCGGATATCGAGATGAAGCTCTTCGAAACCGGCTCGCGCGCCATCGAGCAGGCGCTGCTCGCGGGCGATATCGAACTCGGGGCGGTGCTGCTGCCGGTCGATCCCACCATTCTCGACGTGCTGCCGGTGTGCCACTACCAGTTGCGTCTGATTGCCCCGCGCGACTCGCGTTGGGAGGGGCGCGCCTGGGTTGGTCTGGGTGAGTTGCGCGACGAGCCGTTCGTCTTTTACGGCGAAGGCTTTGCGTTGTCCGAACTCGTGATTGCCGCGTGCCGCCGAGCGGGCTTCACGCCCAAGATTGCGGGACGGTCGAGCCAATGGGACTTCATTGCGTCGATGGTGGACAACGGCGTGGGCATCGCCCTGCTGCCCGAGCCCTTTTGCGCACGGCTCGATCCGAAACGCTTCGTGATGACGGACGTGCGCGATCCGGAGATCCCGTGGGATCTGGCGATGGCATGGCGGCGCGACTCGTATCTGTCGCACGCGGCACGACGCTGGCTCGCACTGGCACGCGACATCCTCGGCCCCGGCGGCGACGGAGACGCGCAGGCGGCCATCGCGGGCGGCGCCCGCCGGACGTAAGGTCCCTGTCTTGCCTTCGTCTTGCCCCCTGTCTTCCGCGCAAAACACAGACCGGCGGGCCACGAGCGGCGCAACCCGCGTCGTCCGACGCCGCCTCGCGATTGCGGTATCCTTGCCGCTGACCTATTTCCCCTCATGCCGCGCGAGCGCGGCGCATCGACACTCATGCGCATCATTACCGCGAATCTGAACGGCGTGCGATCGGCCGCCAAAAAGGGCTTTTTCGAGTGGTTCGGCAATCAGGAGGCCGACATTCTCTGTGTGCAGGAAATCAAGGCGCAGTTGCCTGACATGACGCCGGACTTCCTCAAGCCGCACGACTATCAAGGCTATTTTCACTACGCGGAAAAGAAGGGTTACAGCGGCGCCGGCGTGTACGTGCGACGCGAGCCCGACGACGTCGTCATCGGTTGGGGCAACGCCGAATTCGACGCCGAAGGCCGTTACGTCGAAGTGCGCTACGGCAATCTGTCGGTGATCTCCGTGTACATCCCGTCGGGATCGAGCAGCGAGGAACGTCAGGCCGCCAAGTTCCGCTTCATGGCCGACTTCATGCCGCACCTGCTCGCACTCAAGGCGGCAGGGCGCGAAGTCGTCCTGTGCGGCGATGTGAACATCGCGCACAAGGAAATCGACATCAAGAACTGGAAGGGCAACCTGAAGAACTCGGGTTTCCTGCCCGAAGAGCGCGCCTGGCTCACGCAGTTATTCGACGACCATGGCTATGTCGACGTCTTCCGCACGCTCGATTCGCGTGCCGACCAGTACACGTGGTGGAGCAACCGCGGACAGGCTTATGCAAAGAACGTCGGCTGGCGCATCGACTATCAGATCGCCACGCGGGGCATCGCGGGCAAGGCCAAGACCACCTCGGTATTCCGCGACATCAAGTTCAGCGACCACGCGCCACTGACCGTCGACTACGATCACCCGCTGTAATGGATAGCACGATGAAGACGCTGTTGTTTTGCACCAGCTACATGAAAGATGCCGATGCCTGGCAGCAACGGTATCGGCGCTGGCTGGACTACTATCGGAACGGGCCGATCAAAGCCCACAAGATCCTCATGATCGACGACGGTTCGCCATATCTGCCCCCTTCGGAAACGATCCAGACGGTGCGGGCGAACAGCGACATTTCGGCGCACCAGCCCGTCCATGGCATCGTTCGTTTCGAGAAGAATCTGGGAAGGCAAAGCATGAGTCTGTATCCCGGATGGTGGCGCAGCTTCCTTCATTGCGTGACGATTGCACGCACCATCGGTGCGGACAAGATCGTCCACATCGAATCCGATGCGTATGTGCTGAGCCAGCCACTCGCAAACTTCATCAACGACACGCAGTCGGGCTGGCATGTCATGTGGGCCCAGCGTTACGCGATGCCTGAGACCGCCATCCAGATCATTGGCCAGGACCAATTTGCCGCGCTGGAGAAGCTGAGGGACGATTACCCGAATCTGGATTTCCCGGACATCGCGGAACGCCTTCTGCCTTTCACGTCGGTGAACCGGCAATTCAAGGGCGATCGGTACAGCGAATTCAAACGCAACCGTGGCATCTTTCGCTCGAGGAAATTCAACGTTCTCCCGATCTTCCAGTGGGACGTCTTCTGGGAGCCGATTCCGCGTGACGCAGACTTCGCCACCCAGGTCGTCACGCGTCAGAAGGTGGCCTTTCGGGGCCCCTGAGCCGCACCGCGACACGACAACGGCGCCCGGGACGGGAGGCCCCCGTCCCCGCTCAGCGTGATCCGCTCGTCACGGGCACGCCATCGCCGTCATCGTCGTCGGCGCCCCAGGGGGCGACCTTCGGCAGCAGCAGCATGCCGGGCAGCGCAAGCGCCGTGCAGATGAGGAAGAACGTCAGCCAGCCAACGCCGTCCACGATATAACCGGTGCCCGCGTTGGCAAACGTGCGCGGCACCGAGGCCAGGCTCGTGAACAGTGCGAACTGCGTCGCCGTATAGCGCGGGTCTGTCGTGCGGGCGATGTATGCCGTGAACGCCGCGGTGCCCAACCCTGCCGTGAAGGCTTCGAAGGCGATCACCACACCGAGCCCGGTGACGACCGGGCCGGCTTTCACGAGCCACGCGAAGCCGAGCACCGACACCAGTTGCAGCACGCCGAAGACCCACAGCCCGCGATTGATGCCGAGCTTGATCAGCCAGACCCCGCCGATGATGCCGCCCGCCACGCTGGCCCAAAGGCTCGTCGCCTTGGCCACGACACCGATTTGCGTCTTCGTGAACCCCAGATCGAGATAGAACGACGTGGCCAGCGACGTCGCCATCGAATCGCCGAGTTTGTAGAGAAAGATGAACGCGAGCACCAGCAGCGCCTGCGACCATCCGCCGCGCGTGACGAACTCGTGAAACGGTTCGACCACGGCCTCGCGCAATGTCTTCGGCGGCGTGCCCCGAATCTCCGGCTCCTTGACGACGAGCGTCATCACGATACCCGGCAGCATGAACGCCGCCGTGGCGAAGAATACCTGCGACCACGGCAGGTGGTCGGCCATGATGAGGGCCAGCGAGCCCGGCACGAGCCCGGCCACCTTGTAGGCGTTCACGTGTATGGCCGTGCCCAGCCCCTGTTCGCGGTCGGAGAGCAACTCGCGTCGATAGGCATCCAGACAAATGTCGAGACTCGCGCTGAAGAACGCCAGCGCTGCCGCCAACGCGGCAATCGTCATCAGATCGCGCTGCGGCGAATAGGTCCCCATCAGCGCCACTGCGCCGGCCACCAGCAATTGCGTGACGAACATCCAGCCGCGCCGCCGCCCCGGTTTCCATCCGAAAACGTTGGGGGCGAAGCGATCCATGAGCGGCGCCCACAGAAACTTCCACGTATAGGGAAACTGGATCAGGGCGAACAGGCCGATCGCCTTGAGATCCACGTGCTCGCTGCGCAGCCAGGCCTGCACCAGATTGAGCAGGATGAACAACGGCAAGCCGGAGGTGAAGCCGAGAATCACGCAGATGAACATCCGCGTGGGGTGAAAGACGTGCCCGTCGGCGGGCGGCAGCGAATCGGTCATGGAAAGGACAGTTGGGGCCAGCCGCCTGCGGTGCGCGGCACCCGGCCCCCGGTGTCTTCAGCCGTCAGGGGCCCGGCGCCTCGCTGCCCCGTTAGCTGCCGTCGGTTCAGGAACGCTTGACGCGATAGACTGCAAGACTACCACGCCAGTTCGCGCCCACGGACACGAGTCGCCCATTGTGAAGCACCGCGCGATCGAGAATCTTCACGCCGGCATCCGGCGCCAGCGCCTCAAAGTCCTTGATGGTCAGCACGCGCACGTTCGGCGTGTTGTGCCACTGGAACGGCAGGCTCTTCGACACCGGCATGCGGCCTCGCAATACCGACAGGCGGTGCGGCCAGTAGCCGAAGTTCGGGAACGACACGATCGCTTCGCGGCCGACGCGCACCGTCTCGCGCAGAATGTCCGCGGTATGGTGAATGGTTTGCAGCGTCTGCGACAGGATGACGGTATCGAAACTCTGGTCCTCGAAGAGCTTCAACCCGTCTTCCATATTCTGCTGAACGACGTTGATACCACGCTGCGCCGAGGCGAGCACTCCGGCATCGTCGATCTCGATGCCATAGCCGCTCACGTCGAGTTCGTCCATCAACAGGCGCAGCAGCGAGCCGTCGCTGCATCCCAGATCGAGCACCTGCGACGACGGTTCGATCCATCGCGCGATGACCCGGAAATCCGGCCGGTCGGCCAGCGACGCCGAAATACGGTCACGCGACGCGGCCAGATAAGCCGCCTGCGCGCTCGTGGTCGGTACAGTGGACTGACTCATACCCCGACCTCCTGGGCGATACGTTCGTAATAGGCGCGCACCAGGTTGTGATAGCGCGAATCGGTGAGCAGGAAGGCGTCGTGGCCGTGCGGCGCGTCGATCTCGGCGTAGCTCACGGTGCGGCGCGTATCGAGCAGCGCCTTGACAATTTCACGCGAGCGCGTCGGCGCGAAGCGCCAGTCGGTCGTGAACGACACGATCAGGTACTTGGCCGTGGTGTGTGACAGCGCCTTGGCCAGATTGCCGCCCACGGTTCGCGCAGGGTCGAAGTAATCGAGCGCGCGCGTAATCAGCAAATAGGTGTTGGCGTCGAAATACTCGGCGAACTTGTCGCCCTGATAGCGCAGGTACGACTCCACTTCGAACTCCACGTCGAAGCTGAAGCGATAGGCATCGTCCTGCCCATTGCCATTGCCGTTGCCATCTTCCTTGCCGGCGGCTTTCACACCGTCGACCAGCGTTTCGGCACGACGCAACGCCCGGCCGAATTTGGTCGCCATGTCCTCGTCGGACAGATAGGTGATGTGACCGATCATGCGCGCCACCCGCAACCCGCGTCGCGGCACCACGCCGTGTGCGTAATAGTTGCCGCCGTGGAAATCGGGATCGGAGAGGATGGCGGAGCGCGCCACTTCGTTGAACGCGATGTTCTGTGCCGAGAGCTTCGGCGTGGAGGCGATCACCAGACAGTGACCGACGCGCTCGGGATACATGATGCTCCACGCGAGCGCCTGCATGCCGCCAAGACTGCCGCCCATGACTGCGGCAAACTTTTGAATGCCGAACGCGTCGGCCACACGGGCCTGTGCGTTGACCCAGTCTTCCACCGTCACGACAGGGAAGCGGGCGCCGTAGGGAGTGCCGGTGGTTTCATCAAGGCTCATCGGTCCGGTCGAGCCGAAGCACGAGCCGAGGTTGTTCACCCCGATGACGAAGAAGCGATCGGTGTCGAGCGGCTTACCGGGCCCAACCATGTTGTCCCACCAGCCAACATCCTTGGGATTGTCGGCGGCGATACCGGCGACGTGATGCGACGCGTTGAGCGCGTGACAAACCAGTACGGCGTTGCTGCGATCGGCATTGAGTTCGCCGTAGGTCTCGACCATCAGGTCGTAGCCCGCGAGTGTGCTGCCGTTTTGCAGCGCCAGCGGCTCAGCGAAATGCATCCGCTGCGGCGTGACGATTCCGATTGAAGATTCCATAGATCCCTGTCCGAAACATGCCGTGGCCGGCGTCCCTGTCGACAATGATCGACGGACGGCGTCCTGAAACGTTCTGTGCGGGAAAAGGGGTCGACGGAAAAACGGCGGGGGGCGCGCACGACCTCTTTAGCCGCATTTTTAATGAATGCCAGTGCGCGGGAAACCCCGGCAGCGTCATTCGCGCGCCCGCAAGCGAGTCACCAAATCGGCGCGCCAATCATCGCGACAAAGCCGACCGAATCTCCGGCGGCCCCGTCACGGGTTGCAAAAGTATAACGTAATCCGCGCTGAGGGCGCAGACCACCCGGTCTTAGCGCAGAAGTGCTGCGACCTGCGGCTCCGCGCCTTCGGCGGGCGAGCGCTTGAAGCCGCTCTTCGCGAAACGGTGCCAGCGGCCAAGCACGTAGGACACGAGCAGGTTGGCGCGCGAGTTGGCGTCGAAGGTTTCGGGCAGCGCGCCCTGCGCCGTCGCCAGACGCAGCACCTGGCGCAGCGACGCCTCGATGCGGTCGAGCAACTGGTTCATGCGCTCTTGCAAACGCTCATGCTCGCCGACCAGCGCTTCGCCTGTCAGCACACGCGTCATGCCCGGGTTCTTTTCGGCGAAACCGAGCAGCATCAGCACGATGGCGCGCGCTTGTGCCACGCCGTCCTGATCCTGAGCGGAGATCTGATTGATCAGGCCGAAGATGGTCTGTTCGATGAACTCGATGAGACCCTCGAACATCTGGGCCTTGCTCGCGAAATGGCGGTAGAGCGCCGCTTCGGAGACATCGAGGCGTGCGGCGAGCGCGGCCGTGGTGATCTTCTCGCCCTTGGGCGTCTCGAGCATGGCCGCGAGGGTCTGCAACACTTGCACGCGGCGCTCGCCCGGCTTGGGGCGGGTTGTCTTGACAGGCGCGGGCGCGGCCTCCAGCGCATCGGCAGCGCCGTACCCGGCACCGCTCGAAGAGTTTTCCTGCTGCATCGTCTGGTCGTTATCGGTAGGGATTTGATTGTCGGGCGGCCTGGGCTAGAACCCCGGTCGCTAGGCGCGCCCGTAACTCGCGCAGAGATTGTACTTTGATATCCACGTAGTGTGGGCGCCCACTGCGCGGCATCACGTCGCCATGACTGTTTCTGATCGGCAGATGCCCCGTGATCCAGACCGTCTTGATGCCGAAATGCCGTAAGTGTTTCAGGTGCGAACGGGTGTCCTCGACCAGCCATGTGCGATGCGGTGCGAGCCCCTCGCGCACCAGCAGCCGGCGCAGCATGATCGCGTCGGGCTTGGCCCGCCAGGCGCGCCGGTCTGCCATGTCTTCGATGCTCACACAACGCTCGAAATAGCGACGAATGCCCAACGCTTCGACGATCGGCAGCGCGTAGTGTGCAGGCGCGTTGGTCAGGAGAATCTTGCGCCCCGGCAATCCGGCGAGCAGACGGGCGACGCCCCGTTCCGCCCGCAGCACCTCGACCAGCGGCGGCAGCTCGTGAACACGGGCCAGAAACTCGTGCGGATCGATGGCGTGATGCTTGATGAGACCGAGCAGCACCGCCCCGTACCGCTCAGTATAGGAAAACCGCAGGTGATTGGCCTCGTCTCGCGACAGCCCCAGCTTCTCGGCGATATAGGCGGTCATCGCGCGGTTGATGCGCGGAAAGATCGCGTGCGACGCGCGATGCAGCGTGTTGTCCAGATCGAACAGCCAGACCGGACCACGCGTGCCGTATTCGGTGCGGGCGCGGGGCGCCCGGCGTCGCCGGCTCAGAACGTGAGAAGAAGGCACGGGGATAACGAATTCATGCGAGGAGATACGTGAAGGTGGCCACACCGTCCGGGCCTTCGCCCGGTTTGCCGGAGAACGCGATGCAGCCACGGCAATGCACGATGCTAGCGCGCACTGCCCGCTTTGACAAATCGACTCGGCCAGCCGGTTGGGTCATGTGCAGAACTTCGCGATGCGGATTCGGTGGCGCAACAGATGAAACGCCGGGAAAGAAATCGCAGGGGATACGACGTGCGGTGGAAAAAATGCGGCCCGGGAAACCCTTCGCACTTGCGGCGAGGATCATCGCCCGGGCCGGACAGGAAAATCGTGCGCAATGGCGCAGCTCGGGGAATGTACGGCTGCGCACGGTCATGCCGCACGACGTCTGCCAGATCACTCTCTCGTGGCGCGCGGCGCCGCTACCACGTCGCATGCCGCGCAACAGGGAGTGACGCCGCGTCGCGTCACGCGCGACCCGTCCCCCCCGGACGTTTCGCGCGTGTCAGACGCACGCGCTGCGGCGCTTTCTGGCGTCGTCAGGACACCCGCTCAGAACGTGTGCTGAATGCCCAGCATCGTACCGAACTGATTGCCGCCCGTGACGACCGAGCCGCCTGCGGCAATGGCCACGGCGCCGTTCTGGCTGTTCGCCACCCAGCCGGCCATGCCATACAGCGACGTGCGCTTGGACAGCGAGTACGTGGCGCGGCCGATGAGCATCGTGGCGTTGGCGCGGCTCTTCAACTGATAACGAATGGCCTGCGCGTCGAACGCCCAGGTGATCGTCGGCAGATAGGTGACGCCGATGAAGTAGATGTCCGAGCGCAGCGATGCGGCGTCGGCGCTCACGTTGCGGTGAATCCAACCACCGCCCACGCGCCCCGTCGACCACTTGTAGTACGCGTTGACGACCGAGTGCGAGTCGGTGTACTGCGAGCGGGTGAGCGGTGCCGCAGCGCCCGTGTTGCCGCGCATCTGGTCATACGACGCCGAGATACCGAAGTTCTCGTAGTCGTAGCCGATCAGGCCGGTGAATTGCTTACATGCCTGGTAATTGCCCGCCACGTTGCCCGCACAGTTCGTGGCCGAAGGGCCGCCGGCGGCCGAGCCATCGCGTCCGAAGCTGTACGTCGCGCCGAGCGTCACGCCGGAGAACTTGCCCATATAGCCGACAGCACTGTCGCTACGTGCATTGGCGATGTACGGATCGATACTGGCCAGCGAGAAGATCGACGGCCCGATCACGTCGGCGTTGCCCGTCACGTAGAACGTCATGTTGTTCTGACGGCCGACGAGGAACGTACCCCACGCCCCCGACAGACCCACATTCGCCTGACGGCCGAACAGACGTCCGCCATAGTTCAGGTTACCGGTGCCCGGCTGGAAGCCGTTTTCCAATGTGAAGACGGCCTTCAGACCTCCGCCCAGATCTTCGACACCTTTGAAGCCGAAGCGCGATGGCACCTTGCCCGTGAGATTCGGTTCACCAACAAAGCTGCCGCCCCCGGCTGCGTTGTTGTAGAAGGCGATGCCGGTATCGACGATGCCGTACAGCGTCACGTTGCTTTGCGCGTGAGTCAGTCCTGCACTCAACAGCAGGCCAGCGGCCAATGCATGTTTCACTTTCACTTCTGTCCCCTTGTTTTTGAAATACACAGCGACGAGGGTCTGCTCACCCTCACGACTCCAACCTCCGGGCCGATGGCAATGTCGCCGGCCCAACCTTCTTCAAGACGGCGCTCCGCGCCGGCTCGGGTACTGCCCTTTTCACTGCTTTCACTGCCATGCCGGGTGATCGCTGCCGCCTCCTGAACTGCGCTTTCGGCATCGATCCCCGGTCACTTTTTTGCGCGACGTGCGGTGCTGATTTTTCCTCACGCCTCGCGAATAAATGTGAAACGCGCTTCACGGCGGGCGATGCGCCAGCCCTGCGCGGTGCGAACGAACGTGTCTTCGAATTCCCCCATGACCTGACGGCCTTGCGCCGGGCGGCCGAACGGCCCCGGCGTGTCTTGCACCGACCCGCTCCAGAGCAGCACGGTGCTACTGCCGACGGCGCTCGCGGGTGACGTCACGTCGATCAACACATTGCCGACGAGATGCCGCGTGAGCCGGTCCGCCGGCCGGTCGGCATAAGCGGCGGCAATGGCGGCCGGCCCGACGAGCGTGTCGCCGTTGGGCCGCACCAGTACGCCGTTCTCGGCAAACAGGGCGGCAAGTCCCTGCGGGTCGCGCTGGTCGTTGCAGGCGACGAAGCGCATCACGAGGTTGTGGCACGCCTGTTTGGCGAGCAGTGCATCGAGCGTTTTCGGTTCGACGCCGGGTGTCATGTCGTGGGGAGCGGTGTCGTGTGTCATGCCGGTCGAGCCTGTGAGGAGAACGTGGGAGATAACGGGCGCGCAAGCCACGCCTGCATGGCATCGGCCACGTCTTGCGCACGCTCCATCGGGCTCATATGACCGCTGTCTTCAACAACGCTCAATACGGCATTGGGCATCAGTCCTGCCATGACCTCGTGGCGCGCGAGCGGGCTCCATGTGTCCTGACGTCCGCAAAGCACGAGCGTCGGACAATGCACCTCGCCCAGCAGCGACGTCGCGTCCGGGCGGCCGAGCAGCGCATGGATCTGCGCGGCAAATTGATCGGGATGGCTGCGCTCGATCATGTCGAGAATCGCGTCGAAGAGCGGCGTGCCGATCTGATCGGGATGCACCATGCCCGTTGCCCACACCTGGCCCATCGCTCGCATACCGGCCTCACGCGCACGCGCGAGCAATGCCGCCCGCCCGCTGCGCTCCTTCTCGGCAGCTTCGCCTTCGGGCAATGCCTGGTAACCGGTGTCGAGCAGCGCGAGATGCGTCACGCGCTGCGGTGCGCGACGCACAACTTCGAGCGCCACACGTCCGCCCATCGAGTGCCCCGCGAGCGCGAAGTGCGGCTCGGACGTACTCGCCAGCACGTGATCGGCCATTGCCCCGATGGTATCGAGTGCGCCCCACGCGGGCACGCGGCAATCGTATTGCGGCAAGAGCGCCGCGGTCGCCGCCCATGCCACCGGGTCGCAGAGCAAGCCGGGAAGCATGAGCAATGGGAGACGTTCGGTGGTCATGACTTCCCTCCCTGCGCCCAGACACGGGCGGGTATGCAGACCTCGCCGTCGAACAGCCAGCGAGCCGTGCGCAGCAGACCGGCGCTCGTAACCGCCGGCGTGCCGTCGGCATCGGCGCCAAGCGCCAGACGTACGGTGAACTCGCCCGTCGGATGTTCGACGGCAAGCAGCGGCGCATCGCCCTCGGGCACCACCGCCATCTCATGGCAGACGGTGCCCGGCAGTGCTGCGGCCGTCGCCACACTGACCGCCGCGAGCACGCCGATGGACGAGTGGCAACGGTGGGGAATGAAGCAACGCGTCGCGAGGGCTCCCCCGGCTTGCGGCGGCGCCACGAGACACATCTTGGGCACCGTGCGCAAGCGCACGTCACCCAGATTCATGCGGGGACCGACGGCCAGACGAATCGCCTCGATCCGGTCGCGCATCGCCTGAAACGCTGCGTCCGCCTCGAGCTGTTCGCAGGACTCCACGCCGGTACACCCCAAGTCCGCCGCGCGCATGAGCACGAGCGGCATGCCGTTATCGATGCACGTCACCGTGACACCTTCCACGACATCCTGACGTTGTCCGGTCGGGAACAATGCGCCGCAGGACGAGCCAGCGGTATCGCGAAACATCAACGGCAGCGGGGCAGCCGCGCCCGGCACGCCGTCGATGGCAACGTCGCCGTCGTACTTCACGACACCAGCCGGGGTCTGCACGGTGGCCACCGCCACCTGTCCCGTGTTGACCATGTGAATGCTGACTTTGGTCACGTCGCCCGCGGCTGCGACGAGTCCGCGCTCGATCGCAAACGGCCCCACACCGGCGAGAAGGTTGCCGCAGTTCTGCCCGTAGTCGACACGCGCTTCGTTGACCACGACCTGTGCAAAGAGATAGTCGACGTCGGCGTCGGCGCGCGTCGCGCGCGACACGATGGCGACCTTGCTCGTGAGCGGATTCGCACCGCCCATTCCGTCGATCTGACGCGCATCGGGCGACCCCATTGCGGCGAGCAGCACAGCGTCGCGCGTGGCGGCATCCGCAGGCAGATCGTCGGCGAGGAAGTACAGCCCTTTCGACGTGCCTCCGCGCATGACGGCCGCGCGGATACGCGTTTGGGAATGCATCATGTCGGTCAAGTCGCCGTCCTCACTCGCCCTGCAACTCGTCGAGCGAGTCGACGTAGCGCAAACCCTTCGCGGCAAGACGCTCGCGCATCTTGTAATAGTCCAGCCCCAACATGCCGCCCGCGAGCACGCCACGCTTGTATGCCTCGTCGGCACCGCGTGCGGCAGCGGCCTTGGCCACGGCTTGCGCCGTAGCGAACGGCACCACGACCACACCGTCGTCGTCGGCCACGATCACGTCGCCGGGATTCACGATCTGATTGGCGCAAACAACCGGCACGTTCACCGAGCCGAGCGTCTCCTTCACCGTGCCCTGCGACGAGATGGCTTTCGACCACACCGGGAACTGCATCTCGGTGAGCGTACCGATGTCGCGGCACCCGGCGTCGATGACGAGACCGGCCACGCCGCGTGCTTTCATCGACGTGGCGAGCAGATCGCCGAAATAGCCGTCGTCGCAAGGCGACGTCACCCCGACCACCACGATATCGCCCGGCTGCGCCTGTTCTACCGCAACGTGCAGCATCCAGTTGTCCGAGGGGGGCGCAAGCACGGTCACGGCGCTACCCGCGACAGCCGCACCGGCATAGATCGGACGCAGGTAAGTCGCCATCAGGCCGAGGCGGCTTTGCGCTTCGTGCACGGTGGCGCTGCCTGCGCTGCGCAGAATGTCGAGCGTAGCGGCATCGACACGGGAAATCTGACGAACGACGACGCCGCGAATCATGACAGTTGCTCCGTGACGACCGGCGTGAGGCGCATCAGCCCTTCGGCGTATCTGATGTCTCGCGCGGCCGTGATGCCGATGTTGCGTTTGGCCTGCACACCGCGTTGCAACGCCACGCGCGTGTAGTAGTCCCACAGGTGTTCCTGACCGGCCATGCACTCGATGGCGGCACGCTTCTTGTCCCACACCGGCGTGATATCCACGAAGGTGTTCGGAATCCACTCGCACTGCTCGGTCTGATGCGGTTCGAACGCGAGTACTGCCGGCGCGCCGATGATCGTCTCGCCCGGCTTGTGACCTTCTGCCTGCGCGATCACGCGGGCTTCCTGCGTGACGTGCATCGCCAGCGGGTGATCGAAGTTGTACGGGTCTTTTTCCGAATGGCTCAGCACGAACGACGGCTGCACATCCCGATAGATGTCGACGAGTCGAAACAGCGTCTCGTCGGACACTCGCATCGGGTAGTCGCCGATGTCGAGGAATTCGATTTCCGCGCCGAGAATGTCGGCGGCCCGCTGTGCCTCTTCGCGGCGCGCGGTCTTGACCTTCGCTTCGGTCATCTCTGCGCCCTTGCGCCAGAGCTTGGCCGACTCGCCGCGCTCGCCGAACGACAGACAGACGATCTTCATGCGATAGCCCTGCGCGACGTGCGTGGCTATCGTGCCGGCAGCGCGCCAAACGAAGTCCGCCGAATGGGCGCTGACGACGAGGCCCGCCAATGCGCGGGAGGAGGTGTTCTGTGATGTGCTCATGTGTTTGACGTCAATTCGTGTTGTGCGCCGCTTGTTCAGGCGCTTTCCAGTCCGACCAGCGTGGCGAGCAATTCCGGCGACGCCGCAAGGTCGCTGCTGCGCCCCGCCCAGACCTCACGGCCCCGGTCGAGCACCAGCGCCCGGTCGGTCAACTCCAGCCCCAGTTCCGCGTGCTGCTCCACGAGCACCACGCCCATGCCGCCGTTGGCGCGCAGCTTCCAGAAGGCGTCGACCAGTTGATCGACGATCACCGGCGCGAGCCCTTCGAACGGTTCGTCGAACAGAATCACGCGGGGGTTGCCGATCAGCGCACGGCCGATGGCGAGCATCTGCTGCTCACCGCCCGAGAGCTGGTTGCCGAGGTTGCGGCGGCGTTCGTGCAATCGCGGGAACAGGTCGTACACGCGGTCGAGCGTCCAGCCGTTGCCGCCGCGCTCTCCTCCGTTACCGTCACCCATCGCAGAGACCTGAAGGTTCTCTTCGACGGAGAGCGACTTGAAGATTTCGCGCTCCTGCGGCACCAGCGCCAGCCCCGCGCGGGCTCGCTTATAGGCGGGCCACGACGAGATGTCCTCCCCCCGATAACGCAGCACGCCGCCGTGGCGCGTGGTCAGTCCCAGCAGGCTGAGCAGCAAGGTGCTCTTGCCCACGCCGTTACGGCCAAGAATGGCGACGGCCTCTCCCGCGCCCACGCGAAGACTCAGGTCTTCGAGCACGATGGTCTCGCCATATCCGGCACTGAGTCCGCTGGCGTCTAGCAGGAAGTCAATCATGATGGCGACGCCCCAGATAAATGTCGCGCACGCGCGGATCGGCGCGCACTTCGTCCTTCTCGCCTTCCATCAGTACCGCGCCTTCGACCAGCACCGTGATGCGGCGCGCGAAGCGGAAGACCAGATCCATGTCGTGTTCGATGACCATCACCGCAACGTCTTCGGGCAGGCGTTCGAGCAGTTCGAACAGCTTGCGCCCCTGCCCGGACGGCACGCCTGCGACGGGTTCGTCGAGCAGCAGCACCTTGGGATCGAGCGCGAGGCCCAGCGCGATTTCCACCTGACGACGCTGGCCGTACGCCAGTTCGTCGATGCGTCTGCCCGCGAGATCGAGCATGCCCAGTTCGCGCAAACGCTCCGCCGCCTCTTCCACCACCGCCGGACGGCTCGCGAGCGGCTTGCCGATGCAGCCGTCGAGACCGCGCCGCGACGTGAGCGCCAGCGCCACGTTCTCGGCCACCGTGAGCGTGTCGAACAGCGTGTTCAACTGGAACGTGCGAGCCAGCCCCAGCTTCACGCGTTTGTGCGAGGGCATCGACGTCACGTCCGTGCCGCCCACGCGCACCACGCCGGCATTCGGCTTGAGCACGCCCGTCAGCAGATTCATCAGCGTGCTCTTGCCTGCACCGTTCGGGCCGATCAACGCGTGTCGCGCACCGGCGGGCAACGACAGGCTCACGTTGCGGGTCACGTCCAACTGCCCGAAGCGTTTCGACAGTCCTTGAATTTCCAGTGCGGCGCTCACGGCGTCACCTCCTTGTCCGTGGCGGTTGCCTTGGCGTCGCCGGTCTCCTGCGGCGTGACCGCCTGGCGGGGACGGCGAATGCGTGCCGCGCAGCGATCCACCACACTGATCAGGCCATCGGGCGCGAAGCGCACCACGACGATCAGCAGCACACCGAGGGCGGCGAGCCAGTTCGTCGGGTCGATGGCCGCTATGCGGTCGGACAACACCATGAAGACAACCGCACCGAGCACCGCGCCGTAGAGGCGTCCGGTGCCGCCCAACGCGAGCATCACCAGCACGTTGGCCGAGAGCGTGAACGACAGCGTGTCGAGTGCGACGATGTTGTTCACTTGCGCGGAGAGTGCGCCCGCGACACCGGCCACCGCAGCGGCGAGGGTGTATAGCATCAGGCGGCGCAGACCGACGCGCACACCGAGCAGCGACATGCGCACGGCGTTCTCGCGAATGCCCTGTACGGTCAGGCCGAACGGCGAGTTCACGAGAAACTGCGTGAACAGATACACGACGAGTAACACGGCCAGCGCATAGAGATACGCCGTGTGACCGTAGATATCGAAACTGAACAAGCCGAGCACGGGAGCGATGGTGTAGCCGGTCAGGCCGTCGTCGCCCATGGTGATCGACTTCGCGACGTTGCCCGCCTCGTAGAGCAGCGTGGCGCATACCAGCGTCAGCATGATCTGGGTGAGCCCGGTGACGCGCAGCACGACAACGCCGGTAATCAGCCCCACGACCGCCGCGACAACGGCGCCCGCCACCAGTCCCAACAACGGATCGGGCGATACATGCAGCGCGAAGAGCCCGGCAGCGTAAGCACCGCTACCGAAGAACGCCGCGTGCCCCAACGTCTCGATACCGCAGTAGCCCTGCACGAGATCGAGCGAGAGCGCGAAGATGATCATGATCAGCACGCTCGTGGCGAGTGCGAGGTACAGATCGGCGAAAAAGTACGTGGCGACGGCGGCAACGAGCAGCACCGCGTCGAGCACGCCAAGACGTTTGCGACGCAGCGCGGGAGCCACTTGCGCCGTACCCGCGACCGGCGGCAGAGGATTCGTATGAGACATCGTCACCCTCCGCTCAGGCACGGCCGACCAACCCTTGCGGGCGGATCAGCAGAATGGCCAGCACGGCCAGATAGATCATGAAGGCACCGAGTGCAGGCACGTAGTAGCGGCCCAGCGTATCGATCAGGCCCAGCAGCAACCCTGCATAGAGCGAGCCCCGCAGACTGCCCAGACCGCCGGCAGCCACGACAATCAGCACCAGCACCAGATACTTCAGGCCGTAGTACGGTTCGAGCGGCAGGATCTGACTGGAGAGCGCGCCCCCCAGTCCCGACAGCCCGCAGCCGATGGCGAACGTGATCGAAAACACGAGCGGCACATCGATGCCGACGCAACGCGCCATGCGCGGATTGTCGACCGCGGCGCGCAGCTTCGCACCGAACGGCGTGCGCTCCAGCCCCCACCAGATACCGAGGGCCACGACGGCGCTGCACACCAGTGCGAAGATGCGATAGACGGACACCGAGAACGCACCGAAGTCCCACGTACCGCGCAGCCCCTGCGGCACGGGAATCGTTTGCAGCTCCGTTCCGGCGAGATGCTTGGCAACCGCGCAGATGATGAACGCGAGTCCGATCGTCATGAGCAACTGCCCCAGACCGTTGGCCGTGTAGACCCAGCGATACAGCGTGCGCTCGAGCACGGCGCCCAGCACCATGGTGCCAAACACCCCGACGAGCAGTGCGGCGAAGAAATCGAGCCCGGCGCGCTGCATGGCCCATAAAGTGAAATAACCGCCGATCATGGCGAAGGCGGAGTGCGCGAGGTTCACCACGCGCATGACACCCAGCGTGACGGTGAGACCCACGGAGATAAGAAACAGCAACATCCCGTAGGCCACACCGTCTATCGACAACGACAGGAAAGTGGCAAGCGATTGCGTCATGACAAATTACCGAACGAACTAAACGACGACGCCTGCGTTACTTGGCAGCCACCTGGGGGTGGCTCACGTGCCACGGCTCGACCACCGACTTGTAGGTCTCGATGGGCTTGTTGCCAAGCTTTCCGTCGATGGACTCCACGCGCCGGATGTAGACGTTCTGGATGATTTCACGCGTCTTCGGATCGATCGACACCGGGCCGCGAGCGCTGGTCCAGGCATAGCCCTTGACGGCAGCGATGGCCTTCTCCCCGTCTTTCTTTCCCTTGGTGGCCTTGATCATCTGCGCGATGAGCGTCATCGAGTCGTAGGCCGCCACCGAAGCAATCGACGGCAGCGCGCCCGGGCCGTACTTCGCCTTGTAGGCTTTCACGAACGCGGTGTTCTCCGGCGACGTCAGATACGGCGAGTAGTGCAGCGCGGTGATCGTGCCGAGGGCGCTGTCGCCAATGGCCGGCAGATCGGATTCCATCGTCTCCGTCGTAGCGAAGAGCCGGATACCGGCCTTGTCGAGTTCGCGCTCCTTGAAGGCCTTCACGAAGCCTGCCGACATCGGGCCCACGGGCATGAACATGAAGACGGCGTCTGGCTTTGCATCGCGCACGCGTTGCAGGTAGCTCGAGAAGTCGGTGGTGCCCAGCGGCACCTTCACTTCGACGGCCACCTTGCCGCCCGCCTTCTTGAACGTCTCGCTGTAGGCGTCGATGGCGTCGTAGCCCGTGGCGAAGTCGGCCACCACGATGGCGGCGTTCTTCACGCCCTTGCTGGCGGCGTATTCCACGAGCGGCACGCTCACGGTCCACTGCGTGAACCCCGTGCGCACGAAGTACGGCGACTTGAGCGTGACGTTGGACGTCCCCGAGTTACCGATCACGAGCGGCGTCTTGGTCTGGTTCGCCACGTCGGCCATGGCCAGCACGTTCGGCGTGTACGAGCCGCCGAACAGGTACTGCACCTGATCGCGCACCACGAGTTCCTGCGCAAGCTGGCGCGTGCGCTGCGGATTCACGCCGCCTTCGTCGCGCTCCAGGATCACGAGCGTATCGTCGCCAACCTTGTTCTTGTTTTGTTCGAGCCACAGGTTAATGCCGCGACGGTACTCCGTGCCCCACCACGACGCCGAGCCGGAGAACTGGCCCAGCACGCCGACCTTGATTTCCTCCGCGCGTGCCGAGACGGCAGTGAGTTGAAAAACGCTCGCAAGTGCTACCGCGAGCCACAGATGGCGCTTCGTCATGGTGTCGTCTCCTCGTCGGCGTCGTGCGCCGCTCCGCTTTTTTGATGTGGCGCGCCGGGGGGTTGGCGCACCTTTTCAATGTGTCCGGAACAGCTTAGGCAACCGAGAAGGGGACGTCGAATGAAACTCCCGCGTCGAGCGTTGCGTTTTTCGTATATCCCCGAGATTTCCCCTACGTTATGTGACGTTTTTTTGCGAGGGGAATTTCGCGCTGCGGGACACGCGGCGCTCTCTTGGCGAAACGCCCGCCGCACAAGGCTCGGCGAGCACTCATCAGCGACGGTCTCGCAAACCGGAAACGGCGCGCGCGTGAAGGAGATCAGACATGCAACTCATGGCGAATTCGGCGATTTTCGCCGCGCTCGCCGACGATTTCACGAACACAGCATGCGGATTACGTCGGATGCTGCATCGTCGGCGCAAGCGCACGGAGTTCGTCGAGCAACTGCTCCGCCGCCGGCGACAGCAAACCATCGCGGCGGGTGGCGACACCGATGGCACGCCGCGCGTGGTGCAGCGGCACCGGCACGACGGCCAGCTCTCCCGTGCGCAACTCCGACGTGATTTGCACCGGCGAGAGCAGCGCGAGCCGGTCGCTCGACGACAACAGCCCACGCACGACCGGCGAACTGCTCGCGTGGACCTGCGTCTGCGGCAGCGGCAGCCCTTCCGCATGAAACACGCGCTCGAAGACACCGCGCGCGGGCGTACATGGCAGCGGGCTCACCCAGCCGTACCCCGCGAGGTCCGCAAGCGTGGGCGTGCGTCCCGACGTCAGACACGGATGGTCGGCACGCGCGACCACCGATAGATGATCTTCGAACAGCGCCTCCTGACGAATGTCCGGCGGCACGTCGTTCGCACGCAACGCGCCGACGATCAGGTCAACATCTGCCTGACGCAACTGCCGCACGAGCGCTTCATAGGTGCCGTCGACGACGGTCACGCTCAGATACGGCGACTTATACAGCAGGCTGTCGATGGCTTTGGGCAGCAGAAAGCCGCTGGATAGCGGCAACGCGGCCACGATCACCGTACCTTGCTGACGGCCGCCGAACGGCGCGAGTTCGTCTTCGGCAATCGCCAGTTCGGCCAGCGCCCGTTTGACCGGGCCAAGCAACGCCTGCGCTTCGTCCGTCAGACGGGTGCCGCGCGGCGTGCGGCGAAAGAGCTTGATGCCGATGAGGTCTTCAAGCTGATCGAGATTGCGCTGAATCGTCGGCTGCGAGCATTGCAGGCGACTCGCTGCGAGCGGCCCGCTCCCCAACTCCGCCACGGCGATGAAGCTCGTGAGGTGCTGAGGCGCGACGACCGCCGCGAAACGGCTCGCCGCGCGTGCGCCGCCATCGGCCTGCGACGCCGTAGCGGCGAACGCCTCCCGGTAACCGTTGGCCAGTTCGGCAAGCGCGCGCGAAGCACGCACCCCAAGGCGCTGGCCGGCCGCATTCGGAATCAGACCGCGCCCGCTGCGATGAAAGAGCGGGAAACCCAGTTCTGCCTCGATGTCGGAAATCGAGCGCGCAACGGCGGACTGCGAAAGATGCAGCATGCGCGCGGCGCGTGCGACCGAATCGCATTCGAGCACGGCGACCATCGCGCGCAAGCCTCGCAGCTTGCGGCACAGCAACGCCGCCTCGTTGCTCTGCGGCGCCCGGCTCCAGGTGCCGCGTTCGTGGCACGCCAGCCGGGGTGCGGCCGGCGTATTGGTCAGACTGACGACGGCGTCGATGGACATGCCCGGCTCAACGCATGGTCGGCACGCGACGCGTAGCCATGAACTCTTCGAGCGTCTCGCCGCGCATGAGGGCATAGACTTCGAGATTGGTCTTGCGCACCACGCGAGCGAACTTCTCCAGCACGAAGAAATTCACGCCGTGACGCACCAGACCCAGCCAATCCTGCGCCAACACCATCGCCTGCTCGTCGGCGCTCAGTCCGGCCGCCGTCATTGTAGCGACGGGATCGCTCAGATACGTCTCTCGATTCTCTGCGCGAATCATGTGCCAGAAGAAGCGATTGAGCTTGAGCGTGCGGTTGCTCACGCGCAGATCGAACGCGTAGGTACCGGTGATCGCCTCGATCCCTTCGAGTTGCGGGTTCATGCGGCGTTCTCCTCGTAGAGCGCGACCGTCATGGCAGTGGTCGTCGCCAGGTAATAGTTCAGATGCAGACGCCTGATGTTCGGGCCAAGCGCGCCGCGCATCGACAGCCACATGATCTGCTCGACGCTCTCGGCGCCGCCGCGCTCGACATAGTCCACATGCTTGAGTTCGGTCAGCTTCTCGGGCTGGTGCTCGAGCAGTTCCAGGAATTCACGATCCCACGCTTCGTCGTTGTAACCCGCGCGCTCGCCGTGAATCTGGTGCGAGAGACCGCCCGTGCCCACCACGACCACACGCAAATCTTCCGGATACGACTCGATGGCGCGACGCACCGCCTGACCGAGGCGATAGCAACGGCGGCCCGTCGGCAACGGGTATTGCAGCACGTTGATGGCAATCGGCACGACCGTGCCCGGCCAGTCCGGCTTGTGCGGCCAAAGCAACGGCAGCGGTGACGCACAACCGTGATCGATGGGTTTGTCCTGGAACACGGTGATATCGAATTCGTCGTTCACCAGCGACTCGGCAATGTGAGCCTGCAACGCCACGTCGCCCCGGATCGGCGGTAGCGGACGCAGCCCCGCGCCTTCGTCGGCAATCGGGAACGCCTCGCCCACGCCCAGCGCAAACGTCGGGTACATGTCGAAGAAAAACGTGGTGGCGTGGTCGTTGTAGAAAAACACGAGAACGTCTGCCTGCTTCTCGGCCAGCCACTTCGCTACCGGCTCGTAGCCCTGAAACAGCGGCGCCCATGCGGGGTCCTGCTGCTTGCCCTTGTCGTACGCCACGCCGATGGTCGGCACGTGCGACGTACCGATCCCCCCAATGATGTTTGCCACGCGAAGTCTCCGTCTTTTGTCTTGTGGTGCCGGGCAGCCGAATGACACTACCCGCATTTATGCAGCGCCGAGTCTATCTGGGATCCCATATGAACATAAAGCAGGGTATCTACTGATGCGTTTTGCCATTATGGGATCCCATAATAAGCAAAAGCCGGATCTGGCAGGCTCCAGAACGACCGGCAGGCATTCCAGAAAATCGAAAGGAGACGCATGCTGCATCCCACCCCGACCACGGTTCAATTGCGCGAGATGATCCTCAAGGGCGACCTCGCGCCGGGCGAACGTCTGGCCGAAGCCAAGCTCGCGGAGCAACTGGGGGTCTCGCGCATGCCGGTCCGGCAAGCGCTGCCGGTGCTCGCCGAGGAAGGACTGGTGGTGCGTGCCGGGCAGCGAGGTTATGCCGTGCGAGCGCACACGCGGGAGGAGAGTGTCGAGGCGCTGCATCTGCGCGGCGCCCTCGAAGGCTACGCCGCGCGCCTGCTTGCCGAAAAAGGCGCGAGCGCCGAGTTGCTCCATCAGTTGCGCGATCTGCTGGCCGAAGGCGACAGCCTGCTCGCCGGGCACACCATGACCGCTGAAGTGCAGATCGGCTACGCGTCGCTCAACGCGCGCTTTCACGATCTGCTCGTCACCGGTGCGCGCAATCCGCTGCTCGAAGGTTTCATCGCGCGCTGCAACCTGGTGCCGTTCGTCGCGCCGCGCACGGTGGCGTTCGGGCATGACGATCGCCGTCAGTATGCGGACATCATCGCGTATGCCCATCGCCAGCATCACGCCATCGTCGAGGCGATTGCCGCACGCCAGCCCGATCGCGCCGAGTTCATGTGCCGTGAGCACATCGTCACACAGGAACACAGCATGGGCGCGCAGTTGCTCTGACACGCGCCCCCCCCGACTTCATCCCTACCATCCCCTATAGAAACGAGATCGCACCGCTCGAAGGTGCGCCAAGGAGACAAACGATCATGTTCCTCAAAAATACCTGGTACGTCGCCTGCACCCCGGACGAATTTGCCGAGAAGCCGCTGGGCCGCAAGATCTGCAACGAACCGATGGTGTTCTTCCGCGACGGGAACGGCAAGGCCGCCGCGCTGGAAGACTTCTGCCCGCATCGCGGCGCGGCGCTGTCGCTGGGCTTCGTCAAGGACGGCCACCTCGTCTGCGGCTATCACGGCCTGACGGTCGACGGCGGCGGCAAGTGCACGAAGATGGTCGGTCAACGTGTCGGCGGCTTCCCGAAGACGCGTGCGTTTCCCTGCGTCGAGCGTTACGGCTTCATCTGGGTCTGGCCGGGCGACCCCGCACTCGCCAACGCCGACGAGATTCCGCATCTGGAGTGGGCGGTGAGCGATCAGTGGGCGTATGGCGGCGGGCTGTACCACATCAAGTGCGACTATCGCCTGATGATCGACAACCTGATGGATCTGACGCACGAGACGTATGTGCACGCGACGAGCATCGGTCAGGAGGAAATCGAAGAAGCGCCGCCGAAGACGACCGTCGAAGGCGACATGGTGATTACGGCGCGCCACATGGAGAACATCAAGGCGCCACCGTTCTGGGCAAGCGCGCTGCGGGCGAACGGTCTTGACGATCAGGTGCCATGCGACCGCTGGCAAGTCTGTCGCTTCACGCCGCCGAGCCACGTGATGATCGAAGTGGGGGTTGCGCACGCGGGTCATGGCGGTTACCACGCACCGGCCGACAAGAAGGCCGGCAGCATCGTGGTCGACTTCATTACGCCCGAGTCGGACGAATCGATCTGGTATTTCTGGGGCATGGCGCGCAGCTTCAAGCCGGAAGACGCCGAACTCACCGCTGCGATCAAGCGTGGGCAGGGCGGTATCTTCGCCGAAGACCAGGACGTGCTCGAAGCCCAACAACGCAATCTGTCCGCGTATCCCGAGAAGCCGATTCTGAAGCTCAACATCGACGCGGGCGGCGTGCAGTCGCGCAAGGTGCTCGACCGTCTGATCGACGCCGAACGCGCCAGTGCCGCCAACGTGCAGCGTCTGGGGAGCGCGGCATGAAAGTCAGGCTGGCGAACAAGCGCGATGTCGCAACCGACATCTGCGAATTCGAGCTGGTGAGTGTCGACGGCAGCCCGCTGCCGGCATTCACTGCGGGCGCACATATCGACGTGCATGTGGCCGACGGCCTCGTGCGTCAGTACTCGCTGTGCAATGCGCCCGGCGAGACGCATCGTTATTGTGTGGGCGTGTTGCGCGACCCGGCGTCGCGGGGCGGCTCTACCGGCATGCATGCGCTCACGGCCGGCACCACGCTGGAGATCAGCGCGCCGCGCAATCACTTCCCGCTCGCCGAGCAAGCGCAGCACAGCATTCTGCTCGCCGGCGGGATCGGCGTGACGCCGATTTTGTGCATGGCCGAAGCGTTGTCCGCAGGCGATGCGTCGTTCGAAGTGCATTACTGCACTCGCGAGCCCGCACGTACCGCGTTTCGCGATCGCTTCGCGCGAGACGATCTCGCGGCGAAGACGCGTCTGTACTTCGACAATGATGGCGAGCGCGCCGATCTCGACGCCATCCTTGCGCAACCGTCCGGCGGCAAGCATCTGTATGTCTGCGGCCCGGCCGGCTTCATCGAGGCAGTGCTCGCCCGCGCGGAAGCGGCGCAATGGCCGGAAGGCAATGTGCATCGCGAGTACTTCGCCGCACCGGCACAGGCAGACACCGGCGGCGACCAGTCGTTTCAGGTGAAGCTGCATTCGAGCGGCCGTGTGATCGACGTGAAGGCCGGAGAGACTATCGTTGCGGCGCTCGCCGCTCAGGGCGTGGAAGTGCAGATGTCGTGCGAGCAAGGCGTATGCGGCACATGTCTCACGCGCGTGATCGACGGCACGCCCGATCATCGCGACGTCTACCTGACCGACGAAGAACGCGCTGCCAACGACCAGATCCTGCCGTGCTGCTCGCGCAGCAAATCGGCCATGCTGGTGCTCGATCTGTAACTCGATATGTAATGCATCGCCGTCTGCGTCGGAAGACAACAGCCCCGCTCGCGATGCGAAGCGGGGCTGTTGTCTTTTCATGAATCGCCGGACCGCGTTACAGCGTCCGGTCCTTCGTCTCGCGCACAAGGACGGTCGAGATCAGCGCCATCGCCGCAAGGACGAGGAAGTAGACGATGACCGGCCAGATCTGTCCGTGACTCCACGCCAGCAGACTCGCCGCGATCATCGGCGCCATTCCGCCGCCCAGCACCGTGCCGATCTGCTTGCCGAGCGACACGCCCGAGAAGCGCACGCGGGTGTCGAACAGTTCCGAGAAGAAGCTGCCTTCCGGGCCAAACATCATCGGATGAATCACGCCCGCACCGATCACAATGGCCATCACGACCAGCGCCGTCTCTTTGCTGCCCATCATCAGAAAGAAGGGATAGATGAAGATCACGGTGGCGGCCAGTCCCATCAGGAACATCGGGCGGCGTCCCAGCTTGTCGGAGAGCATGCCGAATGCAGGGATCGTCAGCATCGCGAGAATGTTCGCGTACAACACGCCGTCGGCCATCATATTGCGCGGCAAGCCCAGCGTCTTGGTGCCGTACGACAGCGAGAAGATCGCCACCAGATAGAAGAAGCTCGTCTCGGCCAGACAGATGAAGAACGTGACGAGGGTCGGCCGCCAGTAATGCGTGATGACTTCCACAACCGGCACCTTCGCGATATCGCGATGCTGTTCTGCCGCCTTGAAGCTCGGCGACTCCTCCACCTTGAGACGCACATACGTACCCAACGCCACCAGCAGCAGACTCACGAGGAACGGCAAACGCCAGCCCCAGGTGAGCAAATCGTCTTCCGGCAGCCGCGTGATGAGCACGATGGCGAGCGACGCGCCCACGATCGATGTCGGTCCTGCGGCCTGAATCAGTCCGCCGAAGAGCCCGCGCAGATGGGCAGGCGCACCTTCGACCGTCATCAGCAAGCCGCCGACGGATTCCCCGCCGAGCGCGAAGCCCTGCACGAAACGCAGCGTCACGAGCATGATCGGGGCCCACATGCCGACCTTGTCGTACGTGGGCAGCAGACCGATCATCGTGGTGGCCACGCCCATCAGAATCAGGGTGAACAACAGAATCGACTTCCGGCCGATGCGGTCGCCGAAGTGGCCGAACACGATGCCGCCGATGGGCCGCGCGATGAAGCCGACGGCGAAGGTGGCGAACACGGCGATCATCCCCGTCATCGGATCGAGTTGCGGGAAGAACAACCGGTCGAACACGATGGGCGCGAGAAAGCCGTAGATGAAAAAGTCGTACCACTCGATGGCGGTACCAAAACAACTGGCCGCCACCACACGGCCGTAGTTTGCCGATGTGCCCGGCGTGGCTGTCGCGGCGGCAACGCCGGTGTCGTGGGGGTGAGCCTCGCCGGGGCTGGCATGGCCGGACGTTGCACCCGCCCCCGCGGGGGCGGTTTCGTACTGTTGTGACACGGTTGTCTCCTCCGGCCGTCTGTTCCGGTCTCCCGGCTGCGGCGGTATGGTGGGTCTTGCGTTACCTTATGTGGCGCCCGTGACGTCCGGGGCGTCGGGCGTCGCTCAGAATGGGTAGTGACGCGGGGTGGTCTGCACCGTCATCCAGCGCAGATCGGTGAATTCGTGAACGCCGGCCTTGCCGCCGAAACGTCCCCAGCCGCTCGACTTCACGCCGCCGAACGGCATCTGTGCTTCGTCGTGCACCGTGGGGCCGTTGATGTGGCAGATGCCCGATTCGATGCGTTTGGCTACGCCCATCGCCCGCGCGATGTCGCGGCTGAAGACGGCGGACGACAGCCCGTAGGCGTTGTCGTTGGCGCACGCGATGGCCGCTTCGTCGTCCTTCACACGCACGATGCCCTTGACGGGACCGAACGACTCTTCGCTGTAGATCTTCATGTCGGGTGTGACGTGATCGAGCAGCGTGGCAGGCATGAGCGTGGTATCGGCACGGCCGCCGCACAGCAGCTTCGCGCCCTTGGCGAGGGCATCGTCGATCAGCGTGTTGCAGCGCTCGACCGTCGCCATGTCGATCACCGAACCGAGCACGACCGGGCCTTCGCGCGGATCGCCCAGCGGCAGCGCACGCGCCTTGGCGGCGAGCTTTTCCACGAAGGCGTCGGCAATCGACTCCGCCACGACGATGCGCTCTGTCGACATGCAAATCTGTCCGGAGTTGGCGAACGCCCCGAATGCAACGCCGTTCACAGCGGCATCGAGATCGGCATCGTCGAGGACCAGACACGGCGCCTTGCCGCCCAACTCCAGCACGGCGGGTTTGAGATGTTCTGCACACATCGTGGCGATGATGCGGCCCACGCGCGTCGAACCGGTGAAGTTCACGCGACGCACGGCGGGCTGCGCGATCAACGCTTCGACGATGGCGCCGGCGTCCTTCGGCGCGTTCGTGATGAAGTTCACTACGCCCGGTGGCAAACCGGCTTCCTCCAGCGCGTCGGTAATCAGGCCGTGCGTGGCCGGGCACAGCTCCGAGCCCTTGAAAACCACGGTGTTGCCGCAAGCCAGCGGCAACGCCAACGCGCGCACGCCGAGAATGACCGGCGCGTTCCACGGCGCAATGCCGAGCACCACGCCCGCGGCCTGACGCACACCCATCGCGAGACTGCCCGGCACATCCGACGGGATGATTTCACCAGCGATCTGCGTCGTCATCGCGGCAGCTTCGCGCAGCCCCTGCGCGGCCAGATGTACGTTGAAGCCCGCCCATAAGCCGGACGCGCCCGTCTCCGCCGCCATGGCGGCCTGAAACTGTTCGACTTTCGCTTCCAGTTGATCGGCGGCCTTCATGAGCAGCGCGCGGCGTTCGCCGGGGCCTGTGTTCGACCATGCGGGAAAAGCGTCCCACGCGGCGTGCACGGCGGCGCGGGCGTCGTCGGCGGTGGCAGCGGGGGCGCGCGAGGCGACTTCGCCGTCGAGCGGATTGCGTCGCTCGAAGGTGACGCCGTGCGTCGCGCCGACGCGCTTACCGGCAATCAGCATCGTCAGGGCTTTGGCATCTTGTTGGGTAGGCATTGGCATTCGTCTCCTTGCTCGATGGTTCGTCACGCAATGGCGCGCGGCGCGCGGGAGGACCGGCGCACGCACTCGCCGTGCATCATGCCACTACGATTTCGACGAGACGTGTCTCGCCACTCGCCATGGCTTGCGACAACACGTCGCACAACTCGCTTCCCTGTTCGGTGCGCTGTGCGCGCACGCCCATGCCCTCGGCCAGACGCACGAAATCGAGATCGGGCAGATCGGTGCCTTGCACCGGGTCTTTCGGCCCAAAGCCGAACGACGGCGCGAAGTCCTGCAACGCGGCATAGCGACGGTTGTTCAGAATCACGAACGTGATGGGCAACCTGGCTTGCGCTGCACTCCACAGGCCCTGAATCGAATACATCGCAGAGCCGTCGCCGATCAGGCAGATGACGCGCCGCGCCGGATGCGCCATCGCTACACCGACCGCCGCAGGCATGGAGTACCCGAGGCCGCCGCTGTTCATCGTGTAGAACGTGCCCGGCAGCGTGAAGGGCAGGTATTGCTGCATGACCGAGCGCGCACTCGGCGCTTCTTCGACAACGATGTCGTGGGCATCGCGCACTTCGGCAAGCGTTTGCAGCGCAAAGGCGGTTGTCATACGTTCGCCCGGCGCGTTCGCCGTAGCCACGGGCGGGATGGCGCGCGCGGGCGGCAATGCGCGCTCGCCAGCGATGTCGCGGGCGAGCAGCGCCTCCACACCGAGCCGCACGTTGCCCACCACGGATGCGCCGACCGGCGTCCACGCCGCCACGCCCGGATCTTCGATCAACTGGAACAACGATGCGCCCTCGGGAATATGTGGCCCCGCGCCTTCCACGTGATAGGTGAACGCCGGGGCGCCGATCACGAGAATCAGATCGTGACCGCCTAGCAGACCGACGATCTTCTCGCGCATCGGCGGCAGGAAGCCGGCGAACAGGCGGTGATTTTCGGGGAACGCACAGCGGGCGCACATCGGTGCGGTGAAAACGCGAGCGTTATGCCGTTCGGCCAGCGCAACCACGGCGTCGAACGCCCCAGCCCGGTCGATGGACGAACCGACGACGAACGCCGGACGCGCGCACGCATCGAGCGCCGCCCCCAGTTGCGCAAGCGCCACCGGATCGGGCTGCACACGTGTGCTCACCTGACGCGGCGGCAACGCCTCGGCAGGACGATCCCAATCGTCCACCGGAATCGAGACGAAGACCGGCCCCTTCGGCTCCTGCATGGCAATGTGATATGCACGGGCAAGCGCCAGCGGCACGTCTTCGGCACGCGCCGGTTCCAGACTGAATTTGACGTACGGCTGGGGCAACTCCGTCGCGCGCACCGATGCGAGGAACGGATCGAACGGCAGAATCGAGCGCGCCTGCTGGCCGGCGGTCACGATAAGCGGCGTCTGATTCCTGTAGGCCGTGAAGATGTTGCCCATCGCATTGCCGACACCGGCGGCCGAGTGCAGATTAATGAAGGCCGCGTTGCCGGTCGCCTGCGCGTAGCCGTCGGCCATGCCGACGACTACCGCCTCCTGAAGACCCAACACGTATTCGAAGTCGGCGGGGAAGTCGCGGAACAACGGCAACTCGGTCGAACCGGGGTTGGCGAACACTTTGGTCATGCCGTGGCGGCGCATCAGGTCGATGACCACCTCACGAACGCTCAGGACTTGTGGCGTACCGGCGCGGTGGCCCGCACGAAGTTCTCGGCTGTCTGTCATGGATGCGGTTGTCTCGTGCCGCCGTCGACGCGCGAGCGTGACGGCGTGGTTCTAGTATGGGCTCGGGCTGCGCGGCCTGAAGCCGGCGCGGCAGGTAGATCGGTAGATCGATTGCGACGAGCGATGCACACGAGTATAGGCAGCCGATATATGCACCGGAATTGCTTTTACGTACCGAAGTCATTACGCTTTTGCATGACTTTTCGGTGCCGCTGCGCGTTGCCATCATCGCGATCGGCCTCCCCGTCTTCCTCTCGAGTTTCCATGAGCCTCAATCTCCAGCAATTGCGCGCCTTCACGACCATTGTCGCGACCGGCAGTCTCGGTCGGGCCGCCACGGAGCTGCACCTCACCCAGCCCGCGTTGAGCCGCACCATCAAGCGGCTTGAATCCGATCTGGGCGCGCCGCTGTTCGAGCGTCACAGCAAGGGGATGGAATTGACGGCGTTCGGGCAAGCCTTGTTGCCGCACGCGATGCTGCTCGAGCGCGAGGCCGACCACGCGCGCGAAGAGATCGATGCGTTGCGCGGGCTCGCCAAAGGCATCATCAAGGTTGGCGCCGTCGGGGCCATCGCGAGCCACGTGCTGCCGCTCGCCGTCGATCGTGTGCTCAATCGCTGGCCGAATCTGCGTGTGGAGATCATCGAGGGGGTGTGGGATCGGCTCGCGCAAGGGCTCATGCGGCACGAGATCGATCTGGCGCTCTCGACCGTCGCACCCGACACCGAGGACATCGTCGCCATCGCCGACTGCCACTGGCAAGACGACAGCTACGTGGTGGCCGCGTGCGATCACCCGTTGCGCCGGCGCAAGACCCTTGAACTGGCCGATACACTTTCGCAACGCTGGGCGATTCCGCCACGCGGCACCGCACCGTACGCGCATATGCAAGGCGTGTTCGCCGCACACGGGCTGGGGCTGCCGAACATCGTCGTGGAAACGCGCTCCGTGCCCGTGCTCAAGAGCATGGTCGCGCGATGCGGTTTTCTGACATGGATGCCCGAGCCCATGTACGACGTCGAAGCGCGGGCGCAGGTGATGGATACGTTACCGATTGCGACCGTGCGCGCCACGCGCACGCTCACGGCGTTTCGCCGCCGTCAGGGGATCTTGCCGAGCCCCGCGGCCAAACTGCTCGACGAGTTGCGCCAATTGACGGCGCCCGGCTGATGTCCCGCGACTGGCTCAGCCCGGCGCGGACACGATGTGCGCGCGGTGGTACGGCGTGCCGCCGTATTCCTTGGGGCCGTGAATCGTCTCGACCCGCTCGATGCGCCACGGCACCGCCTGCGTGAAGCGCGGGCCATCGTAGGCGAACGTGTGGAACTCGCCGTTCTCACCGCACGCGTCGACACCTGCCGGAAGATCGGCCAGCAACGACGCGTCGTATTCGCGGCCAACGAATTCCGGCCCGAGATGACGCCCGTCCACACAAACGATCACCGCGCGATAGCCTAGTGAGATGAACTCATGCGCGAGCGTCAGACGCTCGCGCTGCCACAGCGGCAGCACGGCGGTCATGCCCGCTGCCGCGCACACTTTCTCTTCCCAATCGCGATGCGGCTGCAAATCGATGTCGCCGAACAAGCCATGCGTAATGCCGTCGGCCCGCATCGCCTGCAATCGGGCGACGAACGCCGTCTCGTACTCGCGCCAGCCGGCATGTCCGACGTCGAGCGCAATACCGAGCGCATCCGCCTGCGCCTGCATCAATTCACGTGGCAGGCCATGCGAGCGTGAGCTGTCGCCGGTGTCGTCGAACATCGCCAGCAAACGCCGCACGTCGTAGTGCGGCGCGCCGCTCGTGTCGCACGACAGGGCGTGATGCAGGGCAAGGCAAGAATCCTTGCCGCCACTCCAGGAGAAAAAGGCAGGTGTGGGCATGGGGTCTCGTAAGCCGGTCAATGGGGCGAGTCATCGATCCATCGGAATGACGGATCGCACAAATGCAAAGCGGACCCCGCAGGGTCCGCCCTTGAGACTTGCGGGTTGCGATGTTTCCATCGACGTGGCCCGCATGACGTCGCGCTCAGTGCGAGCGAATCATCGTGCCGAACGGCTGCTCCGTCAGAATCTCGAGCAACACCGAGTGCTCGATGCGGCCGTCAACGATGTGCACCGACTTCACGCCGCTCTTCGCAGCGTCGAGCGCCGACGAGATCTTCGGCAGCATGCCGCCCGAGATCGTGCCGTCCGCGAACAGTTCGTCGATCTCTCGCGCCGACAGATCGGTCAGCAGATTGCCTTCACGGTCCATCACGCCCGGGATGTTGGTCATCATCACGAGCTTCTCGGCGCCCAGCACCGTAGCGAGCTTACCCGCCACGAGATCGGCGTTGATGTTGTACGCCTGACCGTCTTCACCCACGCCGATCGGCGAGATCACGGGAATGAAAGCGTCGTCCTGCAACGCGCGCACCACCGCCGGGTTGATCGAGTCGACTTCACCGACGAAACCGATGTCGAGGAACTGGCCCTCATGTTCGCGATCCGGCATCAGCATCTTGCGAGCGTTGATGAGACCACCGTCCTTGCCGGTGAGACCCACTGCCTGGCCGCCGTACTGGTTGATCAGCATGACGATGTCCTGCTGGACTTCGCCGCCGAGCACCCACTCGACCACTTCCATCGTCTCTTCATCGGTCACCCGCATGCCCTGGATGAACGTGCCCTGCTTGCCGATCTTCTTGAGCGCCTGATCGATTTGCGGGCCGCCGCCGTGCACCACCACCGGGTTGATGCCGACGAGCTTGAGCAGAATGACGTCGCGCGCGAAGCCCTGCTTCAAACGCTCTTCGGTCATTGCGTTGCCGCCGTATTTAATCACCACGGTCTTGCCGTGGTACTTGCGGATATACGGCATCGCCTCAGCCAGAACTTCGGCTTTGAGAGCAGGTGCGATGTCGTCGATGGAAGACAGTTGCGGATCGGACATGGCGGGAAGGTTCTTCGCAGATGGACCAGAAACACGGCGCATTGTACAACCAAGAAGCCTTTGCGTGCGGGGCCTTGACGGGTTTCGGAAGGGTCTGGGACTTGCCTCGGCCAATGCCTATGGCGACCTTGCGTCGAGTGTCGGACGGTAACCGCAAAAGCGGCGATTTTCGCCCGCTCAGCGGCACAGAATCGCGTGTGCGTATCACCCCTTTCACTTGGCCATGGACGCCCGTCAGTGGCCGATTTTTGCCGCATTGCCCGTCGCCCACCGATTTCGGCGCCGCAAGCGCCCGCGGGTGGCCGGCCGATGACAGCGGGCGCGCTGTTGCAGTTGTGCAACTCGTGCCGGCGAACACCCCGGCCAGACGCCCGCGCAGTGGCCTCGCCGCCACTCACGGCTTGATAATCTATAACGATGGAAAAGAGATCGGGAATCGGGAACATGGCTGACACGAACCCTCCGGCGCCGGTCGGCATGGCGCCCGATCCTGCGCGCTGCCCCCAGTGCGGCGCCGTCGTGGCGTGCGGTGTGCTTGCGTCTACGCACAGCGCCGCCAGCGTGCGCTGCTGGTGCTTCGATTGGCCCCACCTGCCCGCGTCGGCCCGGCTCGGTGCCGGTGCCTGCCTATGCCCTGACTGCCTTCGTGCGGCGCTCGCCGCCGCCGGTGTGGCGATCGACGGCACCGCCGCCGATCCCGGCTAAGGCTCGCTAGGCACTACATCAGGCGTTGAAGTTATTGGCTGTGCGTGCCGTGTGCCATGCCGGACATGCCGCCGCCCGCAGCAGGCGCGCCTGCCGTCAGATCGCGCACCGGCACCTGAACCTGCTGCTCGGACTTCTTGTGATCCGCCGATTCGAAGCGCAACGTCATGGGCACGGTGTCGCCCTTCTTGAGCGCGGCCTTCAGGTCCGTGAGCATGATGTGATAGCTGCCCGGCTTGAGCTGCACCGGCTGATTGGCCGGCAACGGCAGGCCGTTGGGCAGCGCGCGCATTTTCATCAGCGTGCCCTCGAGCTTCATTTCATGCACTTCGGCATTCGCGGCAGCCGACGTGCTCACGCCGACAAGCGTTGTCGCCTGATGCGCCTGCAACGTCATGAAAACGCCGGTCGCGGTCTGGCCTGGCACCGTACCGCGCGCCCACGCGTCGGAGACATCCACCTGTGCATAGGCCGAGGCCATGCCGAAACTCAGCGCGGCAACCCCCCAAAGCTTGTGTTTCATGCAAACTCCTTTTCGTTGTCGACGGACACGCATCCGCCCTGTATCGCAGGAGACGTCGCGCGACACTCCGTCGCGCGAGACGCGGACGTTCATTGTAGTCGCGCCTCGCCGCACGCGCGCACGAGCGGCGTGATGCGGGCCATTCCCCCCATGCGGCAGAGTGTCGCAGCGCCTGGAGACGCGGGATAGCCCGTGACCCGGACTTGGTACACTTGTCGTATGACTCATTTTCCCATCGAGCGAACCAACGTCGTCCAGCTCTTCTGGCTGCGCTGCCTGGCCATCGTGGGCCAACTGGCGACGATCGGGGTCGCGCAACTCTGGCTCGGCGTACGCCTGCCGCTTGAGCCGATGCTCACCATCGTCGCTCTCGAAGTGCTGTTCAACGTGCTCACGTGGATACGGGCGCGACGCGGCATCGAGCGCGCCAGGCGCCACACCGATCTCGATCTGATGAGCCAGTTGCTCGTCGATCTGGCCGCGCTCACCGCGCTGCTGTTCTTCTCGGGTGGTGCGACCAATCCGTTCGTCTCGCTCTTCCTGCCGGGTCTGGCAATTGCCGCTGCCGTGCTGCCGTGGCGTAACGCCTCGCAACTGGCGCTGCTCTCGCTGGTCGCCTATGGCGCCCTGAACTTCCAGTACGTGCCGCTCGACCTGGCCGACCCAGGCAATCTGCTGCGCCTGCATCTGGCGGGGATGTGGGTCAACTTCGTGGTCAGCGTGCTCGTGATTGCGTGGTTCGTCTCGCGGATGTCCCGTGCGCTGCGCGCCCGCGACGCGCAACTCGCCCGTGCAGAACAACGGCTGTTGCGCGACGAACGCATGGCCGCACTCGGCGCTCAGGCCGCGAGCGTGGCGCACGAACTCGGCACGCCGCTCTCAACGATGGCCGTGGTCATCGGCGAACTTCGCAGCGAGAGTCTGACCAACGCCGCGCTGAAGCCCTTCGAGTTGGATCTTCAGACACTTGAGCAGCAAATTGCGTTGTGCAAGAGCGCCATCGGTCACGTGCAGACGCGTGCCGCTGCGCCCGTGCGCCAGGCGGTGGCCGAGTGGCTGCCCGCTTTCACCACGCAGTGGCGCTTGCGTCATCCGCAGGTGCAGTTCCAGTTACGTGTACCGCCACAAATGACCGCGCGCATCGAAGACACGGTACAGGTCGGTCAGATTCTCACCATCCTGCTCGATAACGCGGCCTACTTCAGCCCGACGTCGGTCACGCTCGACGTGAGCGTCACGCCGGACGATGCCCGCTTTACCGTCTGCGACGAAGGCCCTGGCATGACCGCCGAGTTGCGTACCCGAGTGGGGACCTCCCCCGTCATGAGCACGCACGGCGGGCACGGCATGGGCCTGTATCTGGCCTTTGCCAGCGCACAGCGTCTCGGCGGCGACATCGTCCTCACCCCCAACACGCCGCAAGGCACGCGCGCCGAACTGCGCCTGCCGATGGCTACCCTCTTCTTCGGCTCGCGGAGTCAGACATGAACGCCTCGCATTTCCTTCTTATCGACGACGATGTCGTCTTCGCTGAAACGCTGGCCCGCGCGTTGACCCGTCGCGGCTACGACGTGCAAATCGCGGCCGACAGCGCCGCAGCGCTGCTCGCGGCGCGCACGCGTCAGTTCGATCTGATCTCGGTCGACCTGCATCTGGGCCACGACTCGGGCCTGCCGCTCATCGCCCCGCTGCGCGCGTTGCAACCGAAAGCCCGCATGCTGGTGCTCACGGGTTACGCGAGCATTGCGACAGCGGTGCAAGCCGTCAAGGACGGCGCCGACAACTATCTCGCCAAACCCGCCAATGCGGACACGATCCTTGCGTCGCTGCGCAGCGACGCAAGCGAGACCCAGGCCGACGAAGCCTTCGAGAACCCCTCGCCCCTGTCGGTCGCGCGTCTCGAGTGGGAGCATATTCAACGCGTGCTCTCCGAACACAACGGCAACATCTCGGCCACGGCACGCGCACTGAACATGCATCGCCGCACGTTGCAGCGCAAGCTGCTGAAGCGGCCGGTGAAGCAGTAACGCTCGCGCCGCCATCAGACGAAAAAAAGGCCCCGCGAGGGGCCTTTTTCACATCACTTCGATCTCACAGCACGTAGCGCGACAGATCTTCGTTCTGCGCCACTTCTTCGAGGAAGCGATTGACGTACTCGGCGTTGATCGACACCACCTCGTTCGCCTGCTTGCCTGCGTTGTACGAAATCTCCTCGAGCAGTTTCTCGATGACGGTGTACAGACGTCGCGCGCCGATGTTTTCCGTCTTCTCGTTGACCGAGAAGGCGATTTCCGCGAGACGCTTGATGCCGTCCGGCGCGAATTCGAGATGCACGTCTTCGGTCGCGAGCAACGCCTGATACTGCTTGACGAGGCTGGCATCCGTTTGCGTGAGAATCGCTTCGAAATCTCCGACCGAGAGCGATTCGAGTTCGACACGGATCGGGAAGCGGCCTTGCAGTTCCGGAATCAGATCGCTCGGCTTGGCCAGATGGAACGCACCGCTCGCAATGAACAGAATGTGATCCGTCTTGATCATGCCGAACTTCGTGCTCACGGTCGTGCCTTCCACGAGCGGCAACAGATCGCGCTGCACGCCCTGACGCGACACGTCGCCGCCGCCCACTTCGCTGCGCGTGGCGATCTTGTCGATTTCGTCGAGGAACACGATGCCGTTCTGCTCGACGTTACGCAGGGCCAATTGCTTGACCTCTTCGTCGTTGAGCATCTTCGACGCTTCTTCGTCGGTCAGCACCTTGAGCGCGTCCTTGATCTTGAGCTTCTGGCGCTTCTTGCGCTGATTGCCCAGATTCGCAAACATGCCCTTGATCTGCTCGGTCATCTCTTCCATTCCGGGCGGGCCCATGATCTCCATGCCCTGTGCCGGAACTTCCACTTCCAGTTCGACTTCCTTGTCGTCGAGCTGGCCCTCGCGAAGACGCTTGCGGAAGGTCTGACGCGTGGTGTTGTCTTCCGCGCTCGGCTCGACCTCATGCGATGCCGAACCGAAACGGATATCGCGCGACGATTCACGCCCGGTCGGCAGCAGCAGATCGAGAATGCGGTCCTCGGCGCGATCTTCGGCCTTGGTGCGCACTTTCTTCATTTCGGCTTCCCGCGTCTGCTTGATCGCGATTTCCGCGAGGTCGCGCACGATGCTGTCGACGTCGCGGCCCACGTAGCCGACTTCGGTGAACTTGGTCGCCTCGACCTTGATGAACGGCGCGTCGGCCAACTTGGCCAGACGGCGTGCGATTTCGGTCTTGCCGACACCGGTCGGACCGATCATCAGAATGTTCTTCGGCGTAATTTCCTGACGCAGGGGCTCAGCCACCTGCTGACGGCGCCAACGGTTGCGCAAGGCCACCGCAACGGCCTTCTTGGCCTTCTGCTGGCCGATGATGTGTTTGTCGAGTTCGGAAACGATCTCGGAGGGGGTCATATGGGTCATGACGTTCGCCAAATTTGGGGGTTCGCACAGAGGGTGACGCCCGGCCGGCTGGCTGTCGTTCAGCCGCCGGCCGGCAAGTCGCACCGCAGGAGTCCACCTGCTGCGGTGCGCGCGTCATCACTTCGCTGCCTTCGGCGGCAGCGTTTCGATAATGTGGTTGTCGTTCGTGTAGATGCACATCTCGCCAGCGATCGTCAGCGCTTTCTTGACGATCTCGCCCGGCGTCAGATCGGTGTTCTCGACCAGCGCGCGGGCCGCAGCCTGTGCATACGATCCGCCCGAACCGATGGCAGCAACGCCGCCCTCCGGATCGAGCACATCGCCGTTGCCGGTGATGACCAACGTGGTCTCGGCGTCGGCGACGATCATCATCGCTTCGAGCCGACGCAGCATGCGGTCGGTACGCCAGTCCTTGGCGAGTTCGACGGCCGAGCGCGTCAGATGCCCCTGATGCTTCTGAAGCTTCGCCTCGAAGCGGTCGAGCAGCGAGAAGGCGTCCGCCGTTGCCCCAGCGAAGCCAACCATGACCTTACCGTCATAAATCGTGCGCACCTTGCGTGCGGTGCCCTTCATCACGATGTTGCCGAGCGTGACCTGGCCGTCGCCGCCAAGCGCGACCTGATCGCCGCGCCGAACGGAGACGATGGTGGTGCCGTGATATTGCTCCATGCCTGTTCCTTTTCGGGGGGCGACACGCGCCCCGTAACGATTGGCCCGGACGCCTGACGCGTCCTCACGACTGTGACGACGCACCCGACCGGGCGAGACGTGACTGTAGTTTAGGGCAATCGAAAGAATATCAAGAGGCGTCGACGGCGGCGGGCGCGCCGCACTTTTCAACAGCGGGTCGATGTCGAAAAAAGTGGCATGGATCGGGAGATTCGCGCGGCATTGCACCGCGCGAATCGGATGCGACGAAGCAATTTCTCGGAAATTGCTTCGTTTTTGCGGAGCACTGCCGCTTAGAACGTGGTGCGCAACCCCACACGAACCGAGCGTCCGCCCTGCGGCGCAATGTCGCGCAACACCGAACTGGCCAGACGCACTTCCTGATTGGTCAGGTTCTCGCCCTTCAGATACGCCAGCCACTGAGCGCCGCCGGCCTTGAACTGGTACGTGAGCGAGGCGCCGAGCGTAGTGTAGCCGCTCGTCGTCAGATCGTTCACGGGCACACGGCCCTGATTGCTCGCGTGCACCATTTCCAGACGCGCGCCCCAGTGCCCCAGTCCATAGGCCAGCGCCGCCGTCAGACGCAACGGTGCGATGCGCGGCAGCGGTTCCCCCGTATCGCGGTTGCGTCCCAGGGTGTAATCGCCGCGCAACTCGAGATCGAGATTGCCGTAGCCCTGCCAGATCCGGGCATGGCCTTCGGCTTCCACACCGTAGAGGTCGGCCGGCACGCCCGCGTATTGATAGACCGGCAGGTCCCGGACGTCCCCGGCGATCGTCTGCCCCGTGTTGTTCAGCGCGATGAAATTGGTGAAGCGGCTGTAGAACAAACCGACACTGCCCTTGTTCGGACCGCTTTCATAACGCAGCGACAGATCGGTCGAAAATGCCTTTTCGAGCTTGGCCTGCGGGTTGCCGATTTCCCAGACGCCGGTCGCCAGATGCGGGCCGTTGGCATATAGCTCGTAGAACGTCGGCGCACGCTCGGTGTACGACGTGTTGAGCGCAACCGACCACGCGGGCGCCAGCGCGAAGACGGCCCCGGCCGACACGCTGCCGGGCGTGAAATTGCGCGACGGCAGGTTGTCGAGACGCTCGTTGCCGCCGGCAGCCGGCTTGACGCTCGAATGTTCGATACGCGCGCCGAACGAGAGCTTCACCGCCTGACTCACGGCCCACTCTTCGAGTGCGAAGAGGGCCACATTGCTCGTATCGCTCTTCGGCACGAACGCCTCTTCGCCGAGCGCCGAGAACGTGTTCTGCGAGAATTGCACCCCCACGGCACCTTCGAGCGGCCCGATCTTCGCGTGGTGCGCTTCGATGCGCCCTTCGTAGCCGTGATTCTTGAACGTCGTGCCCGTCTCGCCGTTCTCGATTTCCTTGTGCTCGTAATCGGTGTAGCCGAAGTTGAACTTGAGGGCGGTGAACGGTCCGCTCAGATTGCGCACCTCGCTAGCCAACGCCAGACGCTGCTGTCGGAGCCGGATGCGCGTGTCGGCTTCGGCCACCGTGCCGTAGTCGGAGTCGTAACCGGAGTACGAAAGGCCCGTGTAGCCGTTGGCCCACGTCCACGACGCCCCCACGGCCGCTCCGCTCACCTGCCCGTTGCTGTTCGGCAACGTGCCCGACGATTGCGGCGTGCCTTCGTCGTCGCGTGCACGTTGTTGTGCCGAATGCGCGAAGCCAGGGATGCGCAGGTCTGCACTCTTTCGTGCGAAGCCGTCGACATGGAACGCGAACTGGCCATTGCCGAATTCAAGCTGTGCCGCGCCCGCACGTTCGCGGTTGGCGCCACCGTAACTGAAGTCCGTCGCCCCGGAAATGCCGGTGATGGATTCGCGCGGAATACGGTTGTCGATGGTGTTGATTACGCCGCCGACCGCATTGCCGCCATACAGCAAGGCCGCCGGGCCGCGCACGATTTCCACGCGCTCGATCGTCAATGGGTCTTGCGCCACGGCGTGGTCGTATGACAGCGACGAGGCATCGAGCGCGGCGGTGCCGTTCTGGAGCACACGAATACGGTCGCCGTCGAGACCGCGAATGATCGGACGGCTGACGTTCGGGCCGTAGGACGTGGCCGAGACGCCCGGCAGGCCGTCAAGCGTTTCGCCAAGCGTGCCGGCTCGACGCAGCGCGAGCGCTTTCCCGTCGAGTTCGGTCACAGGTGCGGCGAGGTCGGCAGCGGCGCGTCCGAGGGGGTTGCCCGTGACGAATGTCGTCGGCAATGCCGCTTCGGGTGCCGCTGGGGCGGCAGTCGCAGAGGGTCGTTCGGCGGGTGCGCCGGCAGCTTGTGCAGACAAGCTCGTGATGGCGAGCGCACCGAATGTCAATGCGGCAGCCAACGGCAGCGGCGTCAGGTTGGGCCGCGCGCGACGCGCACAAGGCGCGGCGGGAAGCGATGCGTGAGCGAGCGAAGACGCCGCGCGCTTGCGCGCGACGTTCGAAGAAATGTGTGCCATGTCGTTATGAGTTCTGTTGGATCTGTCCGGGGGGAGCCCCGCCCGAGGGCGCAAGACTCCCGGGTATCCCGTGCATCGGCGCGAGCGAACCCGCCGCGTCGGCGCCTGTCGGCGAACGAACGCGCAGCAACACGCCGCCGTCGCAGGCCTGAAGGGCTGCGAAGCTCAATGCTGGCGTTGGCAGGGATTCGCGCAGGAAGCGCGGAAAAACGCGAGAAAACGCGTGGGGTCAGACGGCGACCGGCGGGGCGCGAGAGTCGAACGGCAGTTCAAGCGCGCTGGCGTGAGTGCGGCCGGTGGCGCGCAGCGGGGTGTTCGCCGTGGGGTTGGCACCGCGCCATTGCAGGACGGCCACCGCCATGCCGGCCGCCAGCGTCGCCCCCTCGAAGAGATGGCAATGATGGTGATGGCCGCCGACACCGAATGGCGTCGTCGACGACACGTCATCATCGTCGCCAAACGTGAGGTCCGAGTCATGCGAATCGACTGGCGCCGACGCACTCTGGACGCTGCCGGACAACTCGCGCGCATGCAGGATTTCGTGTTGCAAACCCCACATCTGCACGCAGATCAGCGCGACGATGAGCCAGACGATCCAGCCGCTTCGCCCATGGCCGGCCAGCGTGCGCAAACGCGCACGCCATTGGCGGAAGACGGGTTCGATGGGCGGCATGGAAACGCTTAATTGCAACTGAGTTGCAATTCTGCCATAAAGCCGCCCATGCCGCGAGCGCTACCTTGCGTTGCGCGCAGGCGACAGTGCGGGGCTGGCGTCGCGCGGTCGACCGGCCGGCATCGAAAAGGCAACAAAAAAGGCATGTCGTAAAGACATGCCTTTGGCAAACCGAGGGGCCCGATTGACTAACGTGCCGCCACCGCGCGGCATCGGGCCGGATTGCGTGATGCGATCAGTCGCCGAACAGCTTTTGACGCAGTTCGCGACGTTCCTGCGCTTCGAGCGACAGGGTGGCCGTCGGGCGTGCGAGCAGACGCGGAATGCCGATCGGCTCACCGGTTTCCTCGCACCAGCCATAGTCGCCGGAATCGATCCGGGCGAGCGATTGCTGCACTTTCTTCAGCAGCTTGCGTTCACGATCACGGGTACGCAGTTCAAGTGCGTGCTCTTCTTCGATCGTGGCGCGGTCAGCCGGGTCCGGGACGAGAATGGTTTCCCGAAGGTTCTCGGTCGTTTGACCGGCATTGCGCAGAATGTCAGCTTGCAGAGTTTCCAGACGATCCTTGAAGAAGGCGAGTTGATCTTCATTCATGTAGTCCTTCTCGCCCATCTTCAGAATTTCGGCCTCGGTCAAAAGTCTTTTCTTGCTCATGGGTTTTTGTGGCGTCTCTTTCGGATAGTCCGGCGACGCCCCTGCAGCAGATGGGACGTCTTGCTTACCGGCGATGCCGCGGGCGGCTTCTTGGGTTACGTTCCTGCCGGACGATTGGGGCGCGGCCTTTTTGGCGGCGACCTTCTCGCCCGTCTTCGATTTGCCTGCTGGAGCACGCTTGGCACCCGCATCCGGCGCCGGGTCAGACCCGCGCGTGGGGCGTGCGGTGGCAGTCTTGCGAGAGGCGGTGGCCATGGCGGTGCTCCCCTGCCTACCCCCCGGAATGCCGCGTCGATTCGCTGGCGGCAGCCCAGTGGGCAGGTATTGTAACCGAATCAACGGGAAGCTCCGGTTAAGGGGTTTCCCGTTGATCGATTCGGCAGTCCCGCTCAGACCAGACAGCGCTCCAGCCCTTGCAGGATGATGTCTTTCGGCAGCTCGGCACCAATGAACACCATCTTGGTGTTCGGCGTCTCTCCGGGTTGCCATTTCGTGCCCACGTCACTACCCATCATTTGGTGCACGCCCTGGAACACGACCCGGCGGTCGATGCCGCGCATATTTAATACGCCTTTATAACGCAATAAGCGTTCGCCGTACACCTGTAGGATGCTCCCGAGGAAATCCTCCAGCTTGGCCGGATCAAATGCCTTTTCGGTGCGGAAGACGAACGACTTGATGGCGTCGTCGTGATGGGCATGGTGGTGCCCGTGGTCATGACCCTCGTGAGCGCATTGGCCATGATCGTGATCGCAGTGCGCGTGGTCATGGTCATGGTCATGGTCATGGTCATGGTCATGCGAATGCTCGGCGGCGGCCAGGAAGTCCGGATCGATATCCAGTTTGTCGTTCAGGTTGAAGCCGTGGATATCGAAAATCTGCTTGAGGTCGGCCCGGCCGAAGTCGACCACCTGCTGCGGCGCGCGCGGGTTCATGTGCGCGAGACGATGCTTCAGATCGTGCAGCACCTCGGGCGTGACCAGATCGGCCTTGGTGATGAACAGGCGGTCGGCGAAACCGACCTGACGCTGCACCACTTCGTGTTGATCGAGCTGCTGCGGGCCATGCTTGGCGTCGACCAGCGTAATGATGGCGTCGAGCCGATAGGTGTCGGCCACTTCGTCGTCGATGAAGAAGGTCTGCGCCACCGGGCCGGGGTTGGCCAGGCCGGTCGTCTCGATCACCACGCGATCGAACTGGATCTTGCCCGCATCGCGCTGGCTGTTCAGATCGGACAGCGCCTGCACCAGATCGCCGCGAATCGTACAGCAGATGCAGCCATTGCTCATCTGCACGATCTGCTCGGCATTCTCCTGCACGAGGATGTCGTTATCGATGTTTTCTTCACCGAATTCGTTTTCGATGACGGCAATCTTCATGCCGTGCGCTTCGGTCAGGATGCGCTTGAGCAGCGTGGTTTTCCCGCTGCCGAGAAAACCGGTCAGGATGGTGACGGGGGTCATGAATGCAATGTCCTGTTGTGAAGCGGCTTGCCCGTTGCCGCCTGAAAGTCACTCACTCTACCCGAGGTGACGAAAAGCGGCTTGGGACGCGTCAGTTGGGGGCGCCCGCGCACTGTGCGCAAGTGCCGTGAATCAGCAGCTCGACCTGTTCGCCCACGAAACCCTTGGGCAGGCGCTTGAGTTCGCGCTCACTCAGTTGGGGATGCTGGGGCCAATCGTCAAGACAGAAGGTCCGGTGACAGCGTACACAGCGGAAATGACCGTGTTGCGTATGCGGACGCGGCGACGTGGCACGTTGCGGGTCGACATGCTCGGCCATGACGAAGCGGAAGATCCGGTCGTCGCCCGCCTGCTTGATGGCCCACCCCTGCGCGACCAGCCAGTCGAGCACGCGGTAGGCCGTCACGCGGTCGAGCGGATCGGCGTCGGTGGCCAAATCGGCCAGCACTTCCTGATGAGTGAGCGGCCTGCCAGCCTTGAGCAGCAAGGCCAGCACACGCACACGCCCCGAGGTCACGCGGCCCGATTGCTCCTGCAAGCTCGTGCGCGCAGCTTCCAGATACGGTTGTAGTTGAGTAAGGCTCATGAATCGATTTAAGCACAGCGCCGCCAGCACTGCAACCGAGTTGCAAAAGTGAGGACTCGGCATCGAGCGTCGGGAGACATCGCTCGAAAGTGACTGAAAGTGGACGGGCAATACGTCATACAATTGACACAAAAAACACCCCTAGCCATGTCACCCACCGCTCTCGCCCTAGTCGTTACCGCCGCATTCCTGCACGCCACGTGGAATTTCATCGCCAAGCGCATTGACACGAGCGAAGGGGGCGGCCCGCAACTCGTCTTCCTCTATGCGCTGCTCACCGTCGTGCTCTACACGCCGCTGGCGCTGTTCTTCCTGATCGGCGCCGACGCCGGTTGGCCGACAGCACTCGGCTGGGTTGTCATCGTCATCAGCGCCTTGCTGCACTATGGCTATACCCTGGTCTTGCAGCGCGGCTACCGGGTGGGCGATCTATCGGTCGTCTACCCGCTCGCGCGCGGCACCGGGCCATTGCTGTCGTCGCTGGGCGCCATCGTGCTGCTGGGCGAACGCCCGGGCTGGCTGGCGCTCGCTGGCATCGCGCTCGTGGTGGGCGGCGTGCTCGTGATCGCCGGCGGCGAGCGCCTGTTCCGGCGTGGCAGCATGCATGCGGGCGCCGGCTGGGGCGTGCTGACGGGCGGATTCATCGCCGCCTACACGCTGGCCGACGCCTACGCCATTCGTACGCTGCTACTCGCGCCGCTTGTCTATTACTACCTGGAGAACGTGCTGCGGGTGGTGCTCTCGGCCCCGATGGCGTGCTCGCGCCCTGCACGCATGGCCATGCTTTGGCAATCGAACTGGCGCAAGATCGTGCTTATCTCGCTGATTTCGCCGATGTCCTACTTCCTGATCCTCACCGCGCTCAAGTACGCGCCGGTCTCGCACGTCGCCCCGGCGCGGGAGATGTCGATGATGGTCGCCGCACTACTGGGCGTACGTCTGCTGGGAGAGGGTGAGATGCACCGCCGCGTGGGCGGTGCCGTGCTGATCGCGCTGGGTGTGGTCGCGTTGACGCTCGGCTGATGCTCGCAATAGCGAGCACTTACATACGCTGTAACCAAAGTCCCTTGAGGTATTCGCCCTCGGGGAATTGCGTGAGCATCGGGTGATCCATGCCTGCCGACAGGCGGCGCAAAATGCGTGCGTCGACACCGGCATCGACCGCTGCCCCCGCCACGATCTTCTGGAACAGCGCCGCGTCGATGGCGCCCGAGCACGAGTACGTCAGCAACTGACCGCCCGGACGCAGCAGGCGGAAACCCGCCATATTGATGTCCTTGTAGGCCCGGGCAGCACGATCCACGTGATGGGCTGACGGGGCGAACTTGGGCGGATCGAGCACGATCATGTCGAACGTGCGTCCCTCTTCGCGCAAAGCGCGCAGGGTCTTGAAGACGTCGGCATCGCGCCACTCGGCGCGGTTGGCGTCGAATCCGTTAAGTTCGACGTTACGCGCGCCGATGGCCAGTGCCTCGCCCGACGAGTCGACGGACAGCACGCTCTGTGCGCCGCCCGCCAGCGCCGCCAGCGAAAATCCGCCGGTGTAGCAGAAGCAATTGAGTACGTCGCTGCCCTTGGCCTGTTGCTGCACGAGCAAACGGTTGTCGCGCTGGTCGATGTAGAAGCCGGTCTTGTGCCCGTTGCGCACGTCGACGTAATACTTCACGCCGCACTCGTCCGTCGTCAGGAGGTCGGGCGCTTCCGGCGGCTCGGCGCCCGCCAGCACGCCGGTGATGCTCGGTAGGCCTTCGCGCTCGCGCACGGCGGCGTCGGAGCGCTCGTAGACGTTCGGGCAACCGGTCGCGCCGGTGAGCGCGCGCGTGATTGCATCCTTCCAGGCTTCTACGCCCGCGGCCATGAACTGACACACGATCTGGTCGGTCACCGGTGCACCGGGGGCCGATTGATAGCGGTCGACGATCAGGCCCGGCAGACCGTCGGCTTCGCCGAAGATCAGGCGCGTCGCGCCCGTGTCGTGCACCATCTGCTCGCGATAGGCCAGGGCCGCCGACACGCGACGTTTGAAGAACGCGTGATCGACCGGCTCGTTTTCGTCGAACGTCCACACGCGGGCACGGATGGCAGAGACTGGGCTGAACGCGGCGCGCGCGAGAAAACGCCCGTCGGCGGCTCGCACCACGACCGTTGCGCCGGAAGCCGGCTTGCCGTCCACGCGCGCCACGGCGGTGGCGTAAATCCAGGGGTGACGGCGCAGCAAGGACTTTTCTTTGCCGGGCTTGAGGGTCAAGGTGTTCATGCGGGACGGACCAACGGTTGCAAACGGAATGGCGGCAAGTCGCGCGGGGCACGCGGCGGTGTCGCCTCGCGGAGGCGACGTCCGGCAGACGGACAACATGCGGGACTTACTGGGGAAGGACGCGATTCTACACCGAGTCGCATCGCCCGCCGCAAAGCTCAGGTCTTCTTGCGCGAGCGCGGATGCGCCTGATCGTAGACCTTCGCGAGATGCTGGAAGTCGAGCTTCGTGTAGATCTGCGTGGTCGAGATATTGCTGTGGCCGAGCATCTCCTGCACGGCACGCAGATCGCCGGACGATTGCAGAACGTGCGTCGCGAACGAGTGACGCAACATGTGCGGGTGGACGTGCGTCGGCAGCCCGGCCGCCAATGCGTGACGTGCCAGCCCCTGCTGAACCGCGCGCGCACCGATACGTTTGCCGCGCGCCGAAAGGAAGAGCGCGTGCGGCTCGGCCGTCGCCAGTGCCGTGCGCATGTCGAGCCAGAGCGAGAGCGCCTGCGCCGCCTTCTCGCCCACGGGCACACGACGTCGCTTATTCCCCTTACCGGTCACGACCACTTCGCGTTCGGGCAAGTCCAGCCAGCTCGCGGACCGATAACCGTCGGCTTCCATATAGCGATGATCGAGCCCGGTCAGTTCCGACAGACGCAAACCCGACGAGTACAGCAGTTCGAACATCGCCCGGTTGCGAACGGCCTCGGCGGACGTGCCGGAGGCATACTCGACGAGCGCCGACGCCTGATCGGGCGACAGCGCCTTCGGCAACGGCTTGGGCTGTTTGGGGGCGCGTACCCCTTCGACAGGGTTGGCGGCCAGCGGGGTTCGCTGTGCGAGCCACGCGAAATAACCTCGCCACGCAGAGAGCTTGCGGGCAATCGAACGACCGACGAGACCCTCGCTGTGCAACTGCATGGCAAAGCGGCGAATGTCGCCATGCGCAAGCGATTCGAGCGAGCGGCCATGCGCCAGACGCTGCAACTGACGCAGGTCGCGCGTGTAATTCTCGAGGGTCAATGCCGCGAGCTTGCGCTCGCTGGCGAGCGAGGTGAGGTAGCTGCGAATGCCGGGTTCGAGCGGCGTGTCAGGCAATTCAGGCGTTTCCGCCTTGCCGGAAGTCTCGTGGACGCCGGACGACTTGGGCTTGCGTGCGCGAACCGGCAAGGTGCCGCCGGTTCGGGTGTTGGCTGCGGCGCCGCTGGTAGTGCGTGGCGATCGAGTCGACGTGACCATGAGGTGCAGGAGATGAAGTCGTCAGCTCGCCACGGACCCGGCGGGCATTAGTTGCTCAGTCGTCTGCGCGCAGCTTGCCGAGCGCCGCCCCCGCCAACTCGCCGATCTGCGTCAGGAAATCGGTCGCCATGCCTTCGTGGAAACGGCGGGCGTCTTCCGACCCCATGACAAGCAGGCCGAAGATCGGGCCTTCCGGCATTTGCGGATCGCGCAGCGCAAGCAACGCGACGGACGCCGGATCGCTCGACGCACCTAGCCACGTCACCGCTTCGAAGCCGGTATTGGCGCCGCAATACGGCGTGACCAGGCTCGACGCGAAAATCTTCACCTCTTCGCTCACGCTGCGGGCGAAGTCGGCGGGTTGATAGGGTGCAGCCACGTTCCACAGGCGCACTGCCGCAAACGGCACATCGAAGACGTCGCGCAGGCCCCGGGCAATCGCCTCGGGCAAGGCATGAGGATCACGCTCACCGAGCAGACCGAGGGTCCAGCGATGCAGTTTGGCCGAGATGTCGTCGTTTTCGTGACCATAACGCATCAGTTCGGCGAGGCGTCGCTCGATCTGTTTGGTCTTCTCGCGTTGCATCTCGATCTGGCGCTCTTGCAGCGACACCGCACGCTGGCCGTGCGGGCTGGTGAGCCGCACACCGGCCAGCAATTCGGCATGGCGCTCGAAGAAGTCGGGATGCGCGATCAGGTATTCCGCAATATCTCGGTCGTTCATGAGTGTCCGTCTGCTGTTCGTCAACTGCTGCCAGCCGCCCTCGAGCACAAGGGTGGCCCGCGGCCGCCTGGGTCGCTAAATCAGAATCCGTGAGAAACCAATATCGTACTGTCCTGCTCTCTGGCACCGCACCATAACCAGCGTTTTGCGTCAGATCTCGATTGTGCCTTCGAAAACCGTGGCGGCCGGCCCCGTCATGATGACCGGGCCGCTTGCGCCGTCCCAGTCGATGGTGAGCGTGCCGCCATGCGTTTCGACGGCTACGGGCGCGCTCAGCAGCCCGCGGCGAATGCCCGCCACCGCAGCCGCGCACGCACCGGTGCCGCAGGCGAGCGTCTCGCCGGCACCGCGCTCGTACACGCGCAGACGCGCCCGATGCTTGTCCACCACCTGCAGGAAACCGGCGTTCACGCGGCTCGGAAAGCGGGCGTGACGCTCGATCAGCGGGCCGTCCGTCTCCACCGCGGCGGTGTCGACGTTATCCACCACTTGCACGGCGTGCGGATTGCCCATCGATACCACGGAAATCCACGTCGTCTTGCCAGCCACGTCGAGCGGCCAGAGCGTGTCGTCGCCCTCGCGGCGGCCTTCCAGACCACTGGCATCGAACGGCACGTCGGACGGCGTGAGGATCGGCGCGCCCATATCCACGCTGACCTGACCATCGTCGCGCATCGTCAGCGAAATCACGCCCTGCTGGACTTCGACGCGCACCGAGCGCTTGTCGGTCAAGCCCGTGTCGCGTACGAACTTCACGAAGCAGCGCGCGCCGTTACCGCAATGCTCCACCTCGCCGCCGTCGGCGTTGAAGATGCGGTAGCGGAAATCCACGCCCGGCAGCGTCGAGTGTTCGACGAGCAAAAGCTGATCCGCGCCGACGCCGAAATGACGGTCGGCGAGCGCACGCCACTGTTCGGGCGTGAAATCGATGGTCTGCGAGATGCCGTCGATCACGACGAAGTCGTTACCGGCACCTTGCATCTTGGTGAATTTGAGCTTCATGCCCGCTATTGTAGTGGAGAAGGTCGACGTGCATCCGGTGCTGTCAATACACACCCGGCTCGCCGGGCGGACGCGTCTTGAAGCGCTTGTGCACCCAGTAGTACTGCTCCGGCATCTTGAGAATCTGTTCTTCGAGGAACGCGTTCATGCGGCGCGCATCGGCGTCCGGGTCGCCGCTCGGATAGTTTTCCCAAACGGGGAACACCTTGAGACGGTAGCCCTTGTAGTTAGGCAGCACCTCGCCGATAAACGGCAGGATCTGCGCCCGGCCAACTTCGGCGAGGCGAGAAACCGACGTCAGCGTGCAAGCCGGAACGCCGAAGAACGGCACGAACGTGGAGTTTCGCGCCCCATAGTCCATATCGGCCGCCAGCATAACCGGCTTGCCCTTACGGAACATACGCAGTACGTCGCGGGCGCTGTCGCCGCGCGGAATCATTTCCGCGTCGAAACGGCCGCGCTGCTCGCGCGCCATGGCGTCGAACGCCGGGTTCGACATCGGCGTGTAGAGCGAGGCGCAAGGCCGGTGCAGCGAGTAATTGATGAACACCGAGCCCGCTTCGATGCCGACGAAATGGAATCCGAGCAGAATCGTCGGCGGCATGTTCGGGTCGCGCAGATCGACCGCCGAGTCGAGTTCGATAAGCCGTTCCAGCTTCTTGCCGTCGGCGAACCACTGCACGCTGCGCTCCGCATAGCTGCGAATGGCGTGCACGAACGACGCCTTGGCAACGCGCTCGCGCGTCGCGTCGTCCCAATGGGGGAAACACAAACGCAAATTGGTGTGCACCACACGCTTGCGCGAGCTAGGAAGTGCGTAAAGCACCCGCCCCAGGCCAGCGCCGAAACGCGCGACCCAACTATAAGGCAGCAGATTCAGCCCGCGCAGCAGGCCAACGCTAAGGTAGTAGCCGATGGACTTCTTGGGAGTAGTTGCCATGTCGCCAGCAAAATTTCTTCAGGGGCGTATAATAATCGACATCGCCGAGTTAACTGACAACTTGCGGGGCGATTCGAGTGAGCCACCCTCTAGGCAGCCCATTCGACTGATTTTCCGCTAAAGCGTCGCCGCTTCGCTCTGATGACGGCTACGTGAGTCGCCAATTTTTTAGAGGAGCCCGAAGTGGCGAACAATTATCTCTTTACCTCCGAATCGGTTTCTGAAGGTCACCCGGATAAGGTCGCTGACCAGATTTCTGACGCCGTTCTCGATGCCATCCTGACGCAAGACAAATACGCCCGCGTTGCTGCCGAGACGCTTTGCAACACGGGTCTTGTCGTGCTGGCTGGCGAAATCACCACGTCCGCCACGGTCGACTACCAGCAAGTCGCACGCGATACGATTCGCCGCATCGGTTATGACAACACCGACTACGGCATCGATTACAAGGGTTGCGCAGTGCTGGTCGCCTACGACCGCCAGTCGCCGGACATCGCCCAGGGCGTGGACCGCGCACATGACGACAACCTCGATCAAGGGGCCGGCGATCAGGGCCTGATGTTCGGTTACGCCTGCGACGAAACGCCGGAACTCATGCCGCTGCCGATCTACCTGTCGCACCGTCTGGTCGAGCGCCAGTCGCAAGTGCGCCGTGACGGCCGTCTGCCCTGGCTTCGCCCGGACGCTAAGTCCCAGGTCACCATCAAGTACGAAAACGGCCGTCCGCACAGCATCGACACCGTCGTGCTCTCGACGCAGCATGCGCCTGACATCGGTCTGGAAGCCCTGCGCGAAGCCGTGATCGAAGAAGTCATCAAGCCCGTGCTGCCGGCCGACCTGATCAAGGGCGACATCAAGTTCCTGGTGAACCCGACCGGCCGTTTCGTGATCGGTGGCCCGCAAGGCGACGCCGGCCTCACGGGCCGCAAGATCATCGTCGACACGTACGGCGGCGCCGCGCCGCACGGCGGTGGCGCGTTCTCGGGCAAGGACCCGTCGAAGGTCGACCGTTCGGCAGCCTACGCCGGGCGTTATGTCGCGAAGAACATCGTGGCCGCCGGTCTGGCTACGAAGTGCGTGATTCAGGTGTCGTACGCCATTGGCGTGGCCCGTCCGACATCGGTCATGGTCAACACCTTCGGCACCGGCAAGATCAGCGATCAGCGCATCGCCGAACTGGTCGAGAAGCACTTCGATCTGCGTCCGAAGGGCATCATCCATATGCTCGACCTGCTGCGCCCGATCTACGAGAAGACCGCCGCCTATGGTCACTTCGGCCGTGAAGAGCCGGAATTCTCGTGGGAAGCGACCGATCGCGCCGACGCCCTGCTGGCCGACGCCGGCCTGCGCGCCGTGGCCTGATCGAGAACGCGTTGCCCGGCGCTCACCGGTTTCGACCGGTGGGCGTCAAACAAAACCCCCGTTCGGGTCAAACCGGCGGGGGTTTTGTTTTGTCCCGGCCCCATCGCCCGACGCGAGGGATTCCGGCAGAGGTCCGTCAGCGCAGCAACTGGCGGATCATCGCGGCGAACACCTTGCCGTAGGGCGGATTGAGTAGCCCGGCACCGTTCCAGCGCGCCTGCCGGAAAATCGGCTTCTCTTTGGAGAACGTGCGAAAGCCCGCCTCGCCGTGATACCCGCCCATGCCCGACGCGCCCACCCCGCCGAACGGGAGCGCATGCTCGGCAACGTGCAGCAGCGTGTCGTTGATCGTCACGCCGCCGGAAATCGTGCTGTCCACCACCTGATCGATGCGCGAGTTGTCGGTATCGAACACGTACAACGCCAGCGGACGCGGGCGCTCATTCACATACGCGATCGCGGCGTCCAGGTCGTCGTAGGGCACCACTGGCAACAACGGCCCGAAGATTTCCTCGCGCATCACCCGCATGCCGTCGTGCACGCCGGTGAGCACCACGGGCGGCAGACGTCTGCGCGACGCCTGTGCCGGGGTATCGAACAGCGCGTACGACATGGCGCCCTGCGCCGCCGCCTCGGCCGCCAGCCCGGACAATCGTTCGAAGTGCCGTGCCGACACGATGCTCGTGTACTGCGGATTGTTCACGGCATCCGGGTAAAGACGTGCCGCCACCTGTTTCGCCGTCGCCACGAAAGCATCGAGCTTCTCGCGCGGCACGAGTACGTAGTCGGGCGCCACGCACGTTTGCCCGGCGTTGACCAGCTTGCCGAGCATGATGCGCTCCACGGCATGCTCCCAACGTGCGCCCCGCCCGATGATGGCAGGCGACTTGCCGCCCAGTTCGAGGGTCACGGGGGTGAGATGCTCGCTCGCTGCACGCATCACATGATGGCCGATGGACGTCGCTCCGGTGAACAGCAGATGGTCGAACGGTAACGTCGAAAACGCGCGGGCGACCTGCGCATCGCCGCTCACGACCGTCACCCATTCCGGCGCAAACGTCTCGGCCACCGCCGCCGCGAAAACCTCGGCAAAGCGTGGCGTGACTTCCGACACTTTGATCATCACGCGATTGCCTGCTGCCAGTGCATCGGTCAGTGGGCCGACGGCGAGGAACAGCGGGTAATTCCACGGCACGATCACGCCGACGACACCCAACGGCTGCGGGACGACCGCCCGCCGCGCAGGCAGCAGCCATCGATTGGCCCAGCCTCGCGAGCCGCGCATCCAGCGACGCGTGTGCGAAAGTGCATGCTTCAGATTGCCGTGCGACGGGAATAGCTCAAGCATGTCCGTTTCGTGGACCGAGCGGCCGCCGAAATCTTCATCGATGGCGTTGGCGAACGGCTCGCGATACTTGTGCAGCATCGCTTGCAGCGCCTTCAGATGACGCTTGCGCGTAGGCCAGTCGACGTGCGGTGCGGCGTCGTGGGCACGACGCATCGCGTCGAAGCGGGGGGACAGCAGCGCGCGCGCAACGTCCTCATCGGTCGAGCTATCCTGCCCCGACGTTACCGGCTCCGCCTCATGTAAACCGTCCAGCTCAAGGTTATGTCCCATGCCATCTCCTCCCTATGGCCGCCGGCGACGGAACTGCATGCCGCCCGGCGTCCGTCGATGTGTGTCATACGTTATGCGAGAAACGCCCGGTCGAGCCAGGCACGTTGGACACCCGCCGCGAGCGTGTCCGGCATGACGCCATAAACCCGCCCCCCGGTGCTCGAGAAGCGGCTCTCGATGAACCCGTGCGCCAATTCGGCCGGTGCGTGTTCAAGCAGCAATGCCGCCTGCGACAGCAATACGATCTGCTGGGCGATGGTGCGTGCACGGACCGCATGCGTTGCGGGATCGGCGGCCAGCCAGCCATGCAGTTGCGCCAACGCGGCACGCAACGTCGCATGCGATCCGGTGCGCTTTTCGAGCCACTGGAACCAGTGCTGCGCAATGTCGGGCTCGCGGCCGATGGCACGCAACACGTCGAGACACATCACATTGCCCGAGCCTTCCCAGATCGAATTGACGGGAGCCTCGCGATACAGTCGCGCGAGCGGCCCCGTCTCCACGTAGCCATTGCCGCCCCACACTTCCATGCACTCGCCGGCGAGTTCGAGCGCGCGTTTGCACACCCAGAACTTCGCCGCGGGCAGCACGATACGCCGCCACGCACGCTCAACCGGTGAGTCGTCGTCGGAAGCGTTCGCATCGAACGCCTGCGCGAGGCGCATCGCCAGCCACGTCGCGGCCTCCGATTCCAGCGCGAGATCCGCGAGCACCGTCGTCATCAGATCCTGATCGATGAGCTTCGCACCGAATGCCGTACGGTGCCTTGCATGATGAATCGCCTGCACGACGCCCGCGCGCATCATCGCCGCGCTGCCGATCACGCAATCGAGCCGCGTGTATGTCGCCATCTCGATGATCGTGGGAATGCCTCGCCCCGGCGCGCCGACGCGCGTGCCATACGCGCCCTGAAACTCGACTTCGCTGCTCGCGTTGGAACGGTTGCCCAGCTTGTCCTTGAGACGCTGAATCTGCACGGCGTTCTTGCGGCCATCCGGGGTGTAACGCGGCACGAAGAAGCAGGAGAGCGCATCGCTGTCGCTATCGCGTGCGAGCACCAGATGCGCATCGCACTGTGGCGCCGAGAAGAACCACTTGTGACCGACGAGCGAAAACGTACCGTCGCCGCACTCGGTTGCCGTGGTGGTGTTGGTGCGCACGTCCGAGCCGCCCTGCTTCTCCGTCATTCCCATGCCGATGAGAATGGCGTGCTTCTGCGCGAGCGGCATATCGCGCGGATCGTGCTGCGGTGCGAGCAACTTGTCCTTGATCGACGCGAAGAGCAAAGGCTCCTGGGCGAGCACCGGAATGCTCGCGAACGTCATGGTCGTGGGACACAGCGCGCCCGCCTCGTTCTGGGCGTGCAGAAAGTACGACGCCGTACGCGCCGCCATCACGCCGCCGCGCGGACGTGCCCACGGCAACGACTGGAGTTGTGCACCGCGCAACAGGCCCATGAGCGCATGCCACGCGGGATGAAACTCAACGTGATCGATGCGATTGCCTTGCGAATCGAAGGATTGCAGCTCCGGCTCATGACGATTGGCCGTCTGCGCCCATTGCTGGACCTCGGCTTCGCCCAGACGCGCGCCCTGACGATGCAGCGTCTTCGCATGCCAGTCGGCATTGAAAGCCGCCACCGCGGCTTGCAGGGCGTTATCCGTAGCGTAAAGGTTGTAATCCGTGAGCGGCGGCACCTGATTGGTGACGTCGTGGGTCTGCCAGGCTTCAGTCATCCGTGTCTCCGTATGCCCATATGCCGAACTTGGGACGATCACCTCAATTGCATCCTTTCATCATAGCGGCTAGGCCTCCCCCATTCGCACAAATTAGAGGAATGCTTCACTTCGCCCCCGGGCACCGGCGATGTCTGTCTACAATAAGTGCCGCTGCAAGACGTCACCCACGGGGTACGAATCGCGCAGGTGCGGCACCGAAAGAAAGCGCGCATAACGATAAGCAAAAATGCAGCGATCAGTTGATGCAGTGCCCATCCAAGGGAGGATGACAGCATGGACTACGACTACGTCATTGTCGGCGGCGGCTCTGCCGGTTGCGCGCTGGCCGCGCGGTTGGCCGACGGCGCACCGCAGCGCACGATCGCGCTCATTGAAGCCGGTCCGCCCGACGACAGCTTTCTCATACGGCTGCCGCTCGGCATCGCGGCGCTTGTGCCGTTCCGATCGCGTCGCAACTACGGCTATCGCACCACACCGCAGGCGGGACTCACGGGACGCCGGGGCTATCAGCCACGCGGACGCGGGCTGGGGGGCTCGAGTTCGATCAACGCGATGATCTACACCCGCGGTCATCCGGACGATTACAACGATTGGACACAGGCCGGCTGCCCCGGCTGGGGATGGGACGACGTGCTGCCGTACTTCCGCCGCAGCGAGCACAACGAGCGCGGCGCCAACGCCTGGCACGGCACCGGCGGCCCGCTCAACGTCTCGGATCTACGTACGGTGAACCCGTTCTCGAGACACTATGTCGAGGCGGCGCGCGAAGCCGGGTTTCCGGTCAGCGACGACTTCAACGGCGCGCAATACGAAGGGGCGGGCGTCTATCAGGTAACGCAAAAAGACGGCGAGCGATGGAATGCCGCACGCGCCTATCTGCACGGGAAATCGCGTGCAAATCTGCATGTCGTCACCGACGCACTCGTGCAGCGCATCGTCTTCGACGGCAAACGGGCGACGGGCGTCAAACTGCAACGTCGCGGCACCCTGGAGACGATTCGCGCGCGAGCGGAGGTGGTACTGAGCGCGGGGGCGTTCAACTCGGCGCAGTTGCTGATGTGCTCAGGCATCGGCCCCGCCGGGCATCTGCGCTCGCACGGGCTGGAAGTGCACGTCGACGCGCCGGGCGTGGGTGAGAATCTGCAAGATCACATCGACTTCATCATCAACAAGTACGTCGCGCATCGCGATCTCGTGGGCTATACGCCCGCCGGGTTGTGGCATCTGCTCGCCCAAGGGCTGGACTATCTGCGTGACAAGCGCGGCTTGTTCGCCAGCAATATCGCCGAGGCGGGCGGCTTCCTCAAGAGCGATCCCTCCCTCGCGCGCCCCGATTTGCAGATGCACTTTCTCGTGGGTATTTGCGACAACCACAATCGTCGACTGCATTTACGGCGCGGCATGTCGCTGCATGCGTGCGTGCTGCGTCCAAAGAGCCGCGGACGCGTGACGCTCGCCTCCACCGACATGCGCGACGCCCCGCAAATCGATCCGGCGTTCCTGCAAGCGCAAGAGGACGTCGACACGTTGCTGCGCGGTGCGCGCGTGATCCGGCGAATTCTCGCGGCGCCATCGCTCGCGCAGTTCGGCGGGCAGGAGTTGCACAGCCGGGGCATCGAGTCTGACGAGGCGCTCACGGCCCTGATCCGGGCACGCGCAGACACCATCTATCACCCGGTCGGCACGTGCCGGATGGGCAGCGACGCGGTGTCGGTCGTCGACCCGGAATTGAAGGTCCGTGGCGTAGAGGGACTGCGTGTGGTCGACGCATCGATCATGCCGACACTCGTCGGCGGCAATACCAACGCACCGTCGATGATGATCGGAGAAAAGGCGGCGGATCTGATGTTGGGACGTGCGCCGGCGTCTGTGCCGTACGTTAACCCGGTAGCCGTGGACGCATCACGCACACCGTCGACCGGATCGACCGTGTTAGCCACTCGTGCGCAGCCACAGGTTTAGGAACGGCTCGCCCCACAACAGGCTCGCCAGCGCCCCCAGATTCAGCCACGGACCGAAAGGCAGCGGCTCGCGCAACGCGCGGCCGCGCCACAGCCCCAGCACCGCGAAGGCGAGTGTCGCCGCGACAGCACCGAATGCCAGCATCAGCGGCACGCCGATCCAGCCGAGCCACGCGCCACACGCCGCGACGAGCTTTGCGTCGCCACCACCGAGTCCGTCTTCGCCCGTCAGCGTTCGATACGCGCCGGCGATCATTCCCATGACGCCGTAGCCCAATGCTGCGCCAAGCACGGCATCGTCGACGGATAACGTCAGCCCCGCGACACTGCACAGCAAGCCGGCCCACAGCAGCGGCAATGTGAGCGTATCGGGAAGCAGCCGCGTGTCGCTGTCGATCAGCGTGAGCGCCAGCAGCACTGCGCCGAAGCCGCACCACGCCAGCATTGTGAGGTACTGCATCGATGGCACGAACTGCCATGCGACGCCCGCGAACATGACCCCGACGGTGAGTTCGACGAGCGGATAGCGCAGAGAAATCCCCGAACGGCACTGCGCGCAGCGGCCGCGCAGAAGAAGAAAGCCGAGCACCGGGACGTTGTGGCGCGCCAGGATACGTGTCTCGCAATGCGGACAGCGCGACGGCGGCCACGCCAGATTGAACGTGGGCGTGACCGGTGGCGGCTGCCCGGCCCACGCAGCGCTCTCATGCGCCCACTGCGCCTCGAGCATACGCGGCAGACGATGCACGACGACGTTCAGAAAACTTCCCACGAACAGCCCCAGCATGGCCATCGCCGCCACGACCGCTTCACGTGGCAGCGCCCGGAATTCGTGCCACAGGAGTTCGATGAGCGACGCCATCGTCAGAACATCGATTCCGCGTACTCACCCGCCGCGTGCCCGATCTGAAGCATACCGGCCACGGTGAAGATGATGGTCAGACCGACGAGCGCCATCAGCACGGAGCGAAGTGCGGCGGAACGCATCTTGATGCGCTCGGCAACTTCCTCGATGGTCATCAGACCGATCTTGCGAATGCCGGCGTCGAAGTTGGAACGTCCCGAGTATTCGACCAGACGATCGAAGACCTCCTCGTTGAAGATGCCGGTATCCATCGCCTTGACCATGCTCCGCTCGCTTTTGAGCGACGCACGCATGCGCAGCAAATGAGAGCGCATCCAGGGCGACGCCCCTGCGAGCAGCAGCGAAATGGAATCGAACACCGATGTCTTCGCGCCGGTCAGCGCGGCAAGCGACACGAGAAACTCACCGGCGCGCACGTCGCGATATACGGCGAACGGGCCGAAGTTATCGACACGCCGCCGCAACGGTCCTGTCCATCGACTGAGCGAGAGCAACACACCCACGATGGCCAGCAGCGGCATGCCATAAAGAAGCGGCCACCAATTCGCCACGAATCCCGACACGATATACAACCCCGCACCGATCAGCGGGAACTGCTCGGGCGGCATGATCTCGATCATGATCGGCATCATGCCGTAGGCCACCCCCAGTTGGATGGCGGCGAGCAGGACCGACATGAAAATCGGCAGCACCACGGCGCCGGCTATCGCCGCGCGCGTCTGCTGCTGGAGCGTGACCACGCGTGCCAGAAATCGCAACGCGCCCGGCAGGTCGCCCTTCTCGCCGGCGGAAATCACGATCAGATCTTCGTCGGGAATGGTGCCTTCCCACGACTTGCGCAAGTTCTTCGAGCTGGCGCGATCACGCCACAAGGCGTAAAGCGGCGCCATCAGATTGCGCCGCTCCTTCGCGCGCGCACACCGGCGTGAGAAGAGTTCGAACGGGTTCGCACCGTCTTCGATGGCATCGGCGAAGTCACTGTAGAACTTCGCGCGCATCTTGCGAAAATGGCGCTTTGCCCGGCTCAGGCCCGGATACGGGTCCCGCGCGGGGGACAGCTTGGAAAGCAGACGATTGGCGGCTTCTAGCATAGGGATTAGCGCTGCGTTTCAGACGAATTGCGTGAGGATGACTTACACACTCGCCAGACGGCGGGGGGGTTGAGGCGATGACGAACCGCCCTTCCATATCTGGAATTTCTTGAGCTTGTGGAATCCGGCTTCTATGTCACTGGGGTCGATAAGTCCCTGCGCCATCTTGTAGATCGCATGCTCCATGGCCGACTTGCCACACATGACCGGACTCGTGAGGTCGCCGTCGTGTTGGGCGCGCCAATAGCGCTGCGCCTCCCAGAATTTCGATTGACGCAGCAGGTCGAGCAATTCGTCGCACAATTCGCACACTTCCGCCACGACCGTCTGCCCTGCCGTGCCTCGCCCCTTGCAGTGATCGCAGCCCGGGCCTGCGACACGCACGCGAGCCGTGTCGATGCCGAGGCCGGCGATGACGCGCAACGTCGTCTCGTCGAGACGCCCGACGGCCGGCAACTTGCAGTGATCGCACAGCACCGGAATGAGCTTCTGATACACCATGGCGGTGAGAAAGTTGGGGGACGTCACGGCCGCGACCGGCATGCCGATCTCTTCGCTAACTAAACGCGGAATGATGCCGAATGCGCTCGACGCGTGAACCGTGGACAACACCTGATGGCCCGTCTCGGTCATCGACTTGGCGAACGAGCCCGTCTCGCTGTCGCGGATTTCACCAGGCATGAGTTTGTCCGGATCGCCACGCAACAGCACTTTGGCCGCCGCGCCGAACGCCGATTCGCCGTGACCGTCTTCGGCACGCCGCTGAATCGGGATCTGCGTCACATGCGGCTGGATGTATTCGACCGGATCTTCGATGGAGAAGAATTTCTTACCGGAGTCGCGCTCGTACATCATCATCGTGCGCAAGGTCGTCGACTTGCCCGAGCCGGTCTCACCCGCGATGATCGTCAACCCTGGGCTGCGGTGCACCGCGTTCTCCAGCACCTCGATCTGATCGGCGGAGTACCCGAGTTCGGAGAGCGACAGCACGTCGTCGTCCACGGCTTCGTTGACGAGCAATCGCAAAACCACGTCGACACCCCGGTTCTCGCGAATGCTCTGCAAGCGCAGCTGATACTTGCGATTACGCAGGTTCAGCGGAATCGAACAACTCTGATGCTGATCTTCATCGAAATGGTTGTGACTTCGGCTGCTGGGGTCGGCACGCGAGTTGTACGCCGCCGACACCGCATCGAGCATCGCGTGATAGTCGCGCGAGATGCGATCGGTCTCGCTGGTTGCGCGCAGCTTGCCGTGAATGCGCATGCGCACGCGCACGTGCTGGCCTTCGCGAAATTCGAAGTGGACGTCGGAGGCTCGCGCGTCGATGGCGCGCTCGATGATCAGATCGAAATTCCGGTAGGCGCCTGTGCGCTGCTCTTCGGTGCGAACACCGGTACCGCTCTGCTGTTGCAGGCGCGACTGCATGAGCAACATTTCTTCTGTCGTGCCGACGTAAATCCCTTCGAGATCCAGCCGATGTGTCGCTCGAACGGCCTGTTCGAAACGCGAGAGCAAGTCGGAGCCCTGCATGCGCACGAACGTGGTGTGCTCGAGCAATACCAGAAAGAGCCGCGGCTTCGGGGCGACGAGCACCAGCGACCCGTTTTCCGCCCCGGCCAACGTGATGCCGAGATCCTGACGCCAGCCTTGCATCTGGATATCGTCGACGCGAAGATCTGCGATGGGCCGGGCTACCGTGCCGCTGCGTGAATTGACGCGTGAGAGCGCCGCCTGGAAACGATCAGAAATCTTCGCCATTGCGCCGCCCCGATGAACCGAGTCTCGCGCGACCCGCCTGCGCTTCGCCGGCTGGCGACGCCCCCATCGCATTGGGCAGCAGCAGACGTTGGGCTTTGCCGCCTCGTGTCACGTCCACGAAATCGCTGCCGATCTTCACCACCTTCCAATCGCCGAATCGGTCGCCGTCGCTCACGTTGTAACCAAAGCGGCCATCGACGCGCAGGTAAGCCACGGCGATGTCGTCGACGCCGTGAATGAACATCAGCTCCGGCAACACATCGGGCGTTGCGCTGATCGCAGCGGCCGACGACGCACCATCGGCCGTCAGTGTCTCCTGCGACGACTTGAGATGGGCGCGGGCAAAAACGTCGATCGTTTCTGCGGCATGCGCAGGTATGGCAAACATCGGGGACGTTGCCGCCACGGCCGTCGCAATCCATGCCATCCGGCGGAGCTTAATGAACATAGTAGGTTCCCTTAGCGGAGAAGACGGGTTTGGTGTCGTCGATCACGATCGTCAACTCGTGCAACGACATGTTGCCGGCGCGCATCATCAATCCGGCCACGGAATCGACGAACGCCAGATGACCGGCAATCTTCCATTCCCCTTTGGCGATCGGAGGCGGCACGTCGCTGCGTGCGGTCACCGCCCGTGGCGCCTGAACAAGCGGTTGGGGCATCGACAGCGAAATGTCCATGCCGTAGTCGCCGAGCGATTGCAGACGCGCCCCGGCGGTGCGCAGGAACTGTGTGCGCGGCACGGGTGTCACGCGCGCCTCGCCGTCGTCGACCTCGTCTTCGCTCTCGGCGAGTCCTTCCGCGCTCGCAGACACCGGCATCGCTTTGGCCTGCCCGGATACCGGCGCAGCGGTGTCAGCGGGCGTTATGGCTTCGCGCGCGTTGTCGAGATCGACGATCCGGGCATTCGGCCGTTGCGAGAGAAGCAGATCGAATGTGCCGCCCTCCTGACGGCGCCACTGAATCTCACATTGATTGCCCTTGCACTCGATGGACGCGGGGCGCCATCCGCCAGCGCTCACGGGTAGCGACTGCACCGCGTATTGCACGCGCCGGGCATACGACGCTCCCGTCGAGAAGGGTTCTGCGGCGATTGCGCGGGCAAGCGCGCGCCGGTAGGCATCCACCGGATCGACCTGATTGGCCGCTGCGAGCTTTGCTTTCTCCCTTTCCTCGTACCAATCCCACCCCCACCATCCGGCCACGCAGACGAGCGAGAGCGTTGCGAGCGAGATCGCGGCGATCTTCAGTTGCCGCGCCGGTAACGGCTTGCGCACGCCTTGCAGACACGCGTCGCGCGGCGGTTCCTTCGCTGCGTGTGCTGCGATATCGTCGAGCGTGAGCGTCACATCGGCGCCGCTGCCGTTCAATGGCGCGATACCTGCAATCGTGATTCCGCCCTCGGTCTCTGCTGCCCATTGCTCCATTCTTGCGTGCAGCTCCGATGCGGGCACGACCAGATCCAGCTCCGGCCGGCGATCACGCAACGTCACGAAGAACACGGCAGACAGGTTGTCGGGATCGGGATGCACGAACGCCACGTTCGGCGCATCGACCATCGCACCGAGCACGGCACCCAGGGCATATAACTCGGGCGCGCCCTGCTCTTTGATCGAAGGGGCCAGCGAGAACAACCCCACCGTGCGCGTACCGGCGCCATCGTCGGCCACGGCGTAATGGGAGGCGTCGCGGCTGCGGGCGAGCCCGCGAATCTCGGTAGGCTCCTTCTGCAGACCGATCAATGTCTCCCACTGCGCACCGACGACGAGCCGGTTGGACAATATGCGCGTCATATCACACGCCCTCGGTCAATTCCGGCGAAATCAGGATGACGACCTCCTTAACCTGCTGGCGCGCCTCCTTGGTGCCGCCCTGGTAATTGAAGAGCCCATCGCGATCGGTCGAATCGTCGCGGCGACGGAAACCGCTGAGCACCAGCGTATCGCCTGACTTGAGCGACGCCCGTTGCATGGTCTGGATCGACGCCGTAATCGGCAACTGCATGAAGGTTCCGACGCCAAGGCCGTCATCGGACCCCGATTTCCCGTCCTTGCCGCCCACGCCCACCTTCACGCCATCGGGGCCAACCTCCGCATTCACTCCCGAACTGCCGCCGCCACCCTCCACGTTGGTGCCGCTGGGCGCTTCCTTACCCGTGCGCAGATTGATCTTGTCGAGCTTTTTCAGGTCGGACATGTCGATCTGTACCTGCAACATCACGCTGCGGTTGTCCATCAGCGTGGGCAACAGGTTCATCACGAAGCCTGTGGTCAGCACCGACTGTTCGGCCGTCACAACCGCCTGTCCGCCATAGTTGCCGGGCGTCATCTTCGTTTGCGCGACAAAACCCTGATTCTGAGTGACGGCGACGGGCGCCGGCTGATTGTTCAGCGTGACGACCGTGGTGTCGATCACGGTGCTCACACGCCCCTGCTGGCTGAGCGCGCGGATGAAAGCGCCGGAGCCCTTGAATCTGCCGCTGTCGATCTTGTTGAGTTGCAGGCCGCCCTTGCGTGCCATGAGCGTGCCGCCCGCCGCAGGACCGGCCAGGCCCAACGTGATACCGCTCGCAGCCTGATACACCAGATCCCAGTCGACGCCTGCGGCCGAGTTTTCTTCCAGCGCCACGGAATACACCTGCACGCGCAACTTGACCTGACGGCCCAGTACGGCGTTCTCCGATTCGATGTAACCCGCAACGCGTTCGATGACGTCGGCCGTGTCGCTGACGACAAGCGAACTCGTCACGACCGACGGCGTGACACGCCCTCCCTCGGAGAGCATGTCCGTCACTGTGCGAACGAGATCCGACCAGTAATCGAGTTCGGATTCCACGCTCACGTTAGCGTCGGCGTTGAAGCTCAGATCAACGCCGCCGGCGGAGCTTCCCGGCCCGCTGCCGCCCGCCGCACCGCGATTCGCCTTCATCTGCGAGGCCTTGCCCACCGACGCCGAGTAGGAGGAGCTGCCGGGCATCATCTTGATCTGGAACGTCCGTGTGACGTAGCGCGCAAAGTGAACCACGCCGTCACGATAGCTCCAGTGGGTGCCCGTGCGGTGAGCGATGGTGTCGAGCAACCCCGAGAGCGTGCCCGAGTAGTGCAGTGGCACGGTCGGCTCTCCCGCATCGGAGCAGTTCACTTGGAACAGGTTGGCGGGACTGCCACCGCGATTGGCGCCGCGGTTGGCGCCGCCCCCGTTCCGCTCGCCACCGCCGCCGCCACCAGCCAGGCACGACACGTCCGACGCCATGCGGATGGTCAGGCCATTGCCGCGCGCCACCTGAGCAAGCACGATCGACATGGGCAACGGCGCACCGGTAGCGAATCGCACGTTGCGCTTGAAAAATTCGGGTAACGCTATCGAAGCATTGATGGGCACGGAGCGCTTCGCGAGCCACGCCCCCTCCACATGCTCGATGGGGCGAATCGGCGCCGCCGAGTAGGTATCGAACGCCGATTGCCCATCCGTCTGCGCCTGCGATACGTTGGCATCAGTCTTGGTGAGCATGCCTGGCGTGCCGCACGCCGTCAGAAACGTTGTGGCGCACAACACGCCAAGTCGCTTTCTCATGGATTACCGCTTCCGTCATGATGGCCGCGCCGGGGGGTGCGCAGCGCTTGTTATTGTGTGGCGTGAACGACGCGCAGCACGCGGTTGGCCTCGTAGACTTTCACGCGAATGGGCGCATCGGTGTTCTGCAGGGAAACCACGATCTGCTCGACGATGCCGAGGAAGTCACCTGTGAACGTGGCCGGATACTCGATAGGGAAGTCACGGTCGATTTCCCACGCGAGCTGCCAGCCGTGCCCCTTCAAATAGCGCTGGAGCGCCACGGAAACACGGCCATCGCCCGGTGACATGAATAGCTCGAGAAGCTCGCGAACTTCGGCCCGCGCAGGTGGCTCGAGAGGCTCCGCAGCCTGTGCAGACGGCACAGGTTGCGAAGGTGACGCTGGCGACGCTATCGTCGCGGCCACATCCGACGACACATCGACCGCCGGCAGCGGCTCCAGCACGCTCGCAAGAGAACTCGCCGGCGGTGTCGCCGCTACCGCTGCACCGCCGGACATCAGCGGTTTATGGCTGGCGAAGGCGACCTGGATAGCGGGCGACCGATGCGCCTCTTGAGACCTCTCCAAAGCGACAACCGTACTCGACCATACGGTTGACGCCACTGCCGCAGTTAGCATCCTTTTGATGCGCATCTTTTCCTCACGTCGAATTCAATGCCGAATTGCCGGATGGGGTTCGATCACGGGATCAGGAGCCGCCGATGGTGAACTCGACATCCGCCTTGGTCACGTCGTCCTGACCGGAGTCCTCGCCCACCTGCTTTGAAGATTTGCATGCCGTCGCCAGTTTGTTCATCTCGAAGGCTGAGGTCATGGTCTTCAGATCCGTACTGTTCACCTTGATCGTGGCAAAGCTCGGATGCATCGAGGAAAAGAGCTTCTGACATTGCTCGCTCGGCATATCCTTGGATGCAATCTTCAGTCCAAATGCCGGCATGCCTGCCTGGCCTGCCTTAATCACTTCCGGGGTCACTTCTCCGCCGAAGCGGTTGAGATATTTGTCACTGGTACCCACTCTCTGCATCGAACCGAAGATCCCCAGATCGTGCAAATTCCCCAGCGTAGTCCCGTTGTTCAACTGCCCCGACATCACCGCGTTCTGCACCGAGACCACCGCCATCTGCCAGTCCTTGATTTCCTGGTTCACCCGCACCGAATTCATCAGTCGCGGCACCCCGACCATCGCGCCGGCCATGATCAGGCCCATCACCGCCACGGCCACCGACAGTTCCACCAGCGTCACACCGCGCTGACGACGCTTGTTCAAGCGGCTGACCATTTTGCTTTTCATCTGCACGAGTGCGCCCCTGTTCACTTGCATGTTCATATCCCTCATCCTGAGCAGTTCGATTGGAAAAAATGTGCGGCAAAGCGATGTCTCCCCTAAGCCGCGACAGGGGCGATTTATGCCTGAACACCAAGCACTCCGTTATCGCGTGTTATCCGTACATTTCGCAAATTGACAATTGCGAGGAGCAAGAACCCCCCCGTCGGCCCACCAATTCCGATAAGTCGATGCCCATCGGGAAAGTGCAGTGCCATGCCGTCGATGGCATGCCGAGCAAGGGGGAACGCGGATCACCGAGCGCCGGCGCCGCTATGGAGAACTTTGCGATCGTCGGAATTAGCCCAACCGCAGTGAGAGTATTCACAACGTCGTTTGCCGACGGTGTTATTCAGCGATTTCACAAGGCACATTGCATGCCATGGGTACGCGAGTTTGCTGCGCGCATGAAGCGCCGAAGGCAGGTGACGCAGACGAGGCGTTTGCCTCGCCTGCCTTCGGTTTCAGGACGTCACCGTCTCACGGCGCTGCGCCCGCGTGAGTGCCGTCGACGACGCGGGCCGAACCGTGCGCATTCGCGTCGCTGCGGTCCGGCTCGTGGCTATCGTTCGCCGCCTTGTCTCCCGGCAGCACGAGCGGCCCCTTCCCCGCGAAACGGTCGAGGTAGAGATAGATCACCGGCGTGATGTAGAGCGTGATGACCTGCGAGAACAGCAAGCCCCCGACCACCGCCAACCCGAGCGGCTGACGCAACTCCGCGCCGGCCCCGAGGCCCAGCGCTATCGGCAACGCGCCCATGAGTGCCGCGAGTGTCGTCATCATGATCGGCCGAAAGCGCAGCGCACATGCCTGACGAATGGCTTGCGTGGGTGTCATGCCGCCGTTGCGCTGCGCGTCGAGTGCGAAGTCAATCATCATGATCGCGTTCTTCTTCACAATGCCGATGAGCATCAACACGCCGATCACCGCGATGAGCGACAGATCCATGCCGAACAGACGCAGCGTAATCAGCGCCCCGACGGCCGCCGACGGCAAGCCCGCGAGAATCGTGATCGGATGGATGTAGCTCTCGTAGAGCACACCGAGCAGCACGTAGATCACGAGCAACGCACCGACCAACAGCACAATCTGACTCGACTGCGACTTCTGGAACGCTGCCGCGTCGCCCCCCCAACTCGTGATGATGCTCGGCGGGAAGCCCAGTTGATGCTGGAAGCCGACGATCTTCTGCGACGCATCGCCCAACGCGGCACCCGGTGCGAGATTGAACGACAGCGTGACCGCCTGCAACTGGCCCTGATGGTTCACCGACACCGGCCCCATCTTGCGCTCGACCGTCGCTACCGCCGAGAGCGGCACCAGCGCACCGCCCTTGCCGCGCACGTAAATTTTGTCGAACGCGCCTTCGTCACGACGGTCGTTGTCGTCGGCCTGCAAGATCACCTGATAGCTGTCGCTGGGCGTATAGATGGTCGACACCTGACGCTCGCCGAACGCGCTGTACAACGCGCTTCGAATATCGCCGATGGCCACGCCAAGCGTATTCGCCTTGTCGCGGTCGATGGTGAGCTGCGCTTGCAGGCCTTTCATCTGCGCGTCGGTCGTCACGTCGCGGAAGATCGGATCGGCCCGCATGAGGGTCATCAGCCGGCTGGACCACAATTGCATCTCTCCCGGCTTCACGCTCTGCATCACGTACTGATAGCGGCTCTTGCTCTGCTTACCGCCCAGTTGCAGGTTCTGCACCGGATTGAAGTAGACGTTGAGCCCCGGCACCTGCTTGACGTCGCGCCGCAACCCTTCGAGCACCTCACTCATGTGCGGACGTGCGCCGTGCGGCTTCAGGTTGACGAACATGCGCCCCTGATTGCTGTCGCTGGCCGACACGATCACCGTCTCGACGGCCGGGTTCGCGCGGACGATATCGCCCGCCTGACGCAGCAGCGCCGACATGGCCGTGAACGAAATGTCCTGCGCGCCTTCGGCCGTCACCTGCACCTGTCCGATATCTTCGCTCGGGAAAAAGCCTTTCGGAATCGTAGCGAACAGCACGCCCGTGGCAACAAACGTCGCGGCGGCAGCGCCCATCACCCACTTGCGATGCGCGAGGCACCAATCGACGCTGCGCACGTAGCCGTTCTGCACCCACACAAAGCCGTCTTCGAACCACTGCGTCGCGCGCAGTCCCAGCCCTTCGTCCTGCTCATGCTTGAGAAACCGGCTACACAGCATCGGAATCAACGTGAGCGAGACGGCGGCCGACACCAAAATCGCAAGCGACACCACCACGGCGAACTCGTGGAACATCAACCCGATCACGCCCGGCATGAAGAAGATCGGGATGAACACGGCTACCAGCGAAATCGAGATCGACAGAATCGTGAAGCCCATCTCGCGCGACCCGACCAGCGCCGCGCGTAACGGCGGTACGCCGTTCTCGATATGACGCACGATGTTCTCGAGCATCACGATGGCGTCGTCCACGACCAGCCCTACGGCGAGCGTGATGCCCAACAGCGAGATGTTGTCGATGGAGTAGCCCATGCCCTTCATGAGCGCAACCGTGCCGATGAGCGACACCGGCAGCGACATGACCGGAATCAACGTGGCGGCCAAACGTCGCAGAAACAGGAAGATCACCAGCGTGACGAGAATCACCGTGAGGCCGAGGGTGAACTGCACGTCGTCGATCGATTCTCGAATCGACACCGAACGATCGTTGAGCAGCTTGACCTGAATCGACTGCGGCATCTGCTCAGCCAGACGCGGCAGCGCCGCCTTGACCTGATCGACGGTGGCCACGGTGTTGGCATTGGGCTGACGCAGCACGGCGAGCACAATCGAGCGTTCGCCGTTGACCCAACTGCCCGTCTTCACGGACTCGACACTGTCCTGCACCTCGGCCACGTCGCGCAGATACACCGGGTTGCCGTTGACGCTCGCGATAATGAGGTTCGCGAACTGTTCGGCCTTGGTCATCTGACGGTTGGCCTCGATGGTCAGCGTCTGGCGGGTGCCGTCGAGCGTGCCCACCGGGCTGTTGGCGTTGGCCGACGCCAGCGCACGCGCCACGTCGTCGAGCGTGAGCTTGCGGGCGGCCAGCGCGTCGGGACGCGCCTTCACCCGCACGGCGAAGCGCTTCTGCCCGAAGATCAGCACCTGCGCCACGCCGGGCAGCGTGGACAGCGTGGGAGAGACGAGGTTTTCTGCGTAGTCGTCGAGTTCGGCCAGCGACATCGACGGCGAATTCATCGCGAGGAACAGAATCGGCGCGTCGGCTGGGTTCACCTTGCGGTACGACGGCGGCGTGGTCATTTCCACCGGCAGCTTGCGCTGCGCGCGGAACAGCGCGGCCTGCACGTCGACGGCGGCGGCATCGATATCCCGGTCGCTGTCGAACTCGATGATGATCGAGGTGGTGCCCTGCGTATTGGTCGAACTGATGACCGCCACACCGGCAATCGTCGAGAACTGCTTTTCCATCGGCGCGGCCACCGACGCGGCCATCGTCTCCGGACTCGCACCGGGCAACGTGGCCGTGACCTGAATCACCGGCGAGTTGAAGCTGGGCAGGGCGGAAATCGGGATCTGGCCGTACGCGATCAAGCCAGCCACCACCGCCGCCACGCACAGCAGGATCGTCATGACCGGCCGGCGGATACAGAGTTCGGACAGGTTCATGGCGCTTTCCCTGCGGCGCCATCACGCGCGTCACGTGCGTCACGCGCCGCCACGACCGTCACCGCACTGCCCGGACGCAGGTTCTCGGCGCCCTCCTGCACCACGCGCGCGCCGGCGGGCACGCCTTCGACGACCGCGAGCCTGGCTTCCACGTAGCCAACCTTCACGGGCTTGGCGCTCACCTTGCCGTCTGCGCCGATGACATAGACGAACTTGCCGTCGGGGCCGGTCTGCACCGCCTGCGGCGGCACGACGCTTGCCTGCTTGAGCACGCGGCCGATCACCGCGACGTTCAGATACATGCCGGGCCACAGCGTCGCAGCGCGGTTCTCGTAAGCGGCCTTCAGGCGAATCGTGCCCGTCTGCGAGTCCACGGCGTTATCGATGAAGCTGAGTTGTCCCGTCGCGGTCGTACCGGTCGTGCCGAGCGTGGCCGTCACCGCGACGGGGCCGCCTGCGCGCGCGGCCTGCAACTCGGCCAGTGCGCCTTCCGGCAACGTGAAGCTGATATCGATCGGATCAAGCTGGGTGATGCTCACGAGCACCGCCCCGCCCGGCGTGACGAGACTGCCGGGGTGAACGTTGATCGCCCCGGTGCGGCCGTCGATACCGGCGCGAATCTGGTTGTAATCGACCGCGACCTGACTGGCGGAAATCGCGGCCCGGTCGGCGGCAACCTGCGCGGTGAGGCTGTCGACACCGCTCTGCGCCGTATCGAGCGCGCTTTGCGAGACGAAATGCTCGGCGATCAATTGCCTGGTGCGGGCGAGCGTGCGGCGGGCGTTGGCGAGATCGGCTTCGTCCTTCGCCAGTTGCGCCTGCACCTTCTTGAGGTTGGCCTCGTCCATGCGCGCATCGAGCGAGAACAGCAACTGCCCGGCTTTGACGAAATCGCCTTCCTTGATGTGCACCTGACGGATCGTGCTGGAAATCTGCGGGCGCACCTCGATGGTCTGACGCGCGGTGACCGTGCCGTTGGCGATGAGCCGCACAGGCACGTCGCGCACTTCAACGGTGGCGGTACTCACCGAGGGCGCCACCGCCGCCTTGGCAGGCTTCTCCGCACCGCGAGAGCGTAACCATGCGCCGGCCCCGCCGATCACCGCAACCGCCAGCAAACCGGTAATCCAGCGGCGCGAGCGCGCCGTGCCCCGTGGCGTACCGGCTGCGCCCCCCTGGGTGGCCGTCTGATGCCCGCGGGCGGCAGCGTCCCCCGGCGCGTGCCGGTGGGCGTTCTCGTCACTCATCTTCTTCCCCGTTACCCATGCGACGCCCATTGCCCGGCAAACCCCCGTTCGCCCGGTCGCGTCTGTTTCTTCTGTCAAAACGGCCGTGGATTACCACGGCCGTTCACGTCATGCCATTTTTCTGTTGTTGCCTTACGGCGTTGCGTCATTCCACCTTCATGCCCGTCAGTTCGGGCCTGCCGGGCGGGTAGGACAACTTCAGATCGGTCAGCGCCTGCACCAGCAACTCTGCCACCATCAGGTTACGGTGACGCTTTGAGTCGGAAGGCACGATATACCACGGCGCATCTTCCGTCGAGGTGGCCGATAAAGCCGCCTCGTAGGCCTTGGTGTATTGCGGCCAGAAGCTGCGTTCCTTGAGGTCGTTCAGTTCGAATTTCCAGTGCTTGTTCGGATCGTCGATGCGCTCCTGAAGCCGCTTGCGCTGCTCTTCCGCCGAGATGTGGAGGAAGCACTTGACGATGCGCGTGTGGTTGTCCGCGAGCAGATGTTCGAAGTTGTTGATGTGGGCGTAGCGGCGCTTGCACTCTTCGGCGTCGATCCAGTCGTGCACGCGCGTGATGAGTACGTCTTCGTAATGGCTGCGATTGAAGATCACCAGCTCGCCCGCTGCCGGCACCACCGTGTGAACGCGCCACAGAAAGTCGCGCGCCAGTTCCGTGGGCGTGGGCGACTTGAAATTCGCCACGCGAATGCCGAGCGGATCGACGTTCTGGAACACCGCGCGAATGGTGCTGTCCTTGCCGCTGGTGTCCATACCCTGCAACACGAGCAGGACACGGTGCTTGCTGTTGGCGTGCAGGATGGTCTGCAACTCGTCGAGCTTGAGCGACAGTTCGGCCATGCGAGTCTTGTCGTCGACCTTGCTGTCGCCCGAAAATGGCTTGTCGGCCGGATCGTGGTTCGACAGTTCCAGCTTCTTGCCGAGCGGTACGCGGTATTTCTCGAACATCACCCACTCCTCATGACAGGCTATCCGGCAGTATCGCGCAATTTACCGAGAGGGCAAAAAAAGCGAAGCCCAAGCGAATCGCCCGGTGCGACATGCCGCCACAAGGCGCCGCATGAAGCGCGACGCACACCGCAGACGAACAAAAGCGCGGCACCGAACCGGCTGCCGCGCTTTTGTTTGACGCTTTGCGACTGCCGCGGCGGCGGCAGTCGCAACCTTCGTCAGGCACCGAGCTTCTTCTTGAGTAACTCGTTGACCTGGGCCGGGTTGGCCTTGCCCTTGGTGGCCTTCATCGCCTGACCAACCAGTGCGTTGAACGCCTTCTCCTTACCCGCACGGAACTCCTCGACGGACTTGGCGTTCGCGGCCAGCACTTCGTCGATGATCTTCTCGATCGCGCCCGTGTCGGTGATCTGCTTCAGCCCCTTCGCCTCGATGATGCGGTCTGCCGCACCGTCGTCGGTAGCGCGCTCTTCCCACATCAACTGGAAGACTTCCTTGGCGATTTTGTTGGAGATCGTGTTGTCGGCGATACGGGCGAGCAGACCCGCGAGCTGGGCGCTCGACACGGGGCTGTCGGCAATGCCGATATCTTCGCGGTTCAGCAGCGACGACAGTTCGCCCATGATCCAGTTGGCGGCCGGCTTGGCGCTTGCCTTGCCCGCCTTGGCGACCACGGCTTCGAAGTACGCGGCCTGGGCTTTCGATTGGGTGAGCACGGCGGCGTCGTAATCAGACAGACCGTACGACTCGACGAAACGCACCTGCATACCGGCCGGCAGTTCGGGCAGCGCGGCGCGCACGCGTTCGACCCACGCGCCGTCGATCACGAGCGGCATCAGATCCGGGTCCGGGAAATAACGGTAGTCGTGCGCGTCTTCCTTGCTGCGCATCGAACGCGTTTCCTTCTTGTCCGGATCGTACAGACGCGTTTCCTGCACCACCGTGCCGCCATCTTCGATCAGTTCGATCTGACGGCGCACTTCGTACTGAATCGCTTCTTCGAGAAAACGGAACGAGTTCAGGTTCTTGATCTCGGCGCGCGTGCCGAATGCTTCCTGGCCGACCGGGCGCACCGACACGTTGGCGTCGCAACGGAACGAACCTTCCTGCATGTTGCCGTCGCAAATGCCGAGCCACACCACCAGTCCATGCAACGCCTTGGCATACGCGACGGCCTCGGCAGCGCTGCGCATGTCGGGCTCGGTCACGATCTCGAGCAGCGGCGTGCCGGCACGGTTCAGATCGATGCCGGTCATGCCGGCGAAGTCTTCGTGCAGCGATTTGCCCGCGTCTTCCTCAAGGTGCGCGCGCGTGAGCGTGACGACCTTTTCGTACGCTTCACGGCCGGTACGGGCATCCGCTTCGACCTGAATCTTCAGCGAGCCACCCTGCACCACCGGAATTTCGTATTGGCTGATCTGATAGCCCTTCGGCAGATCGGGGTAGAAGTAATTCTTGCGCGCGAAGATGCTGCGCGGCGCGATCGTCGCCCCGATGGCCAGACCGAATTCGATCGCGCGCTCGACGGCGCCGCGATTGAGCACCGGCAACACCCCCGGCAGCGCCAGATCCACGGGGCAGGCCTGCGTGTTGGGGGCCGCGCCGAACTGTGTCGATGCGCCCGAGAAAATCTTGGAAGCGGTGGAGAGCTGTGCGTGCGTCTCCAGACCAATAACGACTTCCCATTGCATAAGGTTCACCCTGTCTCAACTTGTCGGCACGGCGCATTCGCCCTGCCCTTGCCGCCGGTCGTCTCCGCTGCGGTGACGCTCCGGCCTGTTCCTGTTCGTCGGTCGCTGCTGACGCTTATCTGCCAGTTCCCGCCGCGCAAATCCCCGAGTGCGGATCGAAGCTCACCGGCCATGCATTCTCGTAGATACCCGGCGTGCAATACGCCTCGCAGTTCGCATGTCCGATGGTCACGTTGCCTGGGTCCTGCCAGATGAGCAACTTGCAACTCCCGCTGTTCGCGCGCAGCTCGATGCTCGGACGCCACTGCGTCTGGTGAAAGTCCGCCAGATTGAAGTGGCAGCTCCCGCGCTTGCCGACCCACAGACGCCAGTCGAGCGACTGCACCTGATTGGCCGACACATTGAGCGTCGCCTGTTCGCGGAAACCGTCCTCGTCCGTCTGCGAGCAATACCCCGACAGATTGATCTCGCGGTACGCAATCGGTGTCGGCCGCCCGAACGGCAGGGTGCACGACGCGAGCGTGAGCACCATGCCGGCAAGCGTCAGCCCCTTGGCCAGGGCCAGCGTAGCCGTGCGCGAACCGGCAGGCGCGAGAGACCTCACCACACGCGGGCGGCTCATGATCAAACGCCCGACGGCGCGCGCTTGTGCCAGTCGGTCGCGCGCTGGAACGCGTCGGCCACTTGCAGCAGGCGAGCTTCGTCGAAGTAGTTGCCGATCAGTTGCAGGCCGACCGGGCGTGCATCGCGTCCCGGCCCGACCGGCAGGCTCATGCCCGGCAGACCGGCCAGGCTGACCGACAGCGTGTAGATATCCGCCAGATACATCTGCACCGGATCGGCGCTCTTCTCGCCGAGGTTCCACGCGACCGACGGGGCCACCGGCCCCATGATGACGTCGCACTGCGAGAACGCGTTCTGGAAGTCCTGGGCGATCAAGCGGCGAATCTTCTGCGCTTGCAGATAGTAGGCGTCGTAGTAACCGTGCGAGAGCACGTACGTACCCACGAGAATGCGACGCTTGACCTCGGTGCCGAAACCTTCGGCACGCGACTTCTTGTACATGTCGAGCAGATCGCGGTACTCGGCGGCGCGGTGGCCGTAACGCACACCGTCGAAACGCGACAGGTTCGACGAGGCTTCGGCCGGGGCCAGCACGTAGTACACGGGGATCGACAGTTCCGTCTTGGGCAGCGACACCGGCACGCGCACGGCGCCAAGCGTCTCGAACTCGCGCAAGGCGTTGTCGACGGCTTCGCGCACGTCGGCATCGAGACCTTCACCGAAATACTCAGCCGGCAGTCCGATGCGCAGTCCGGCCAGCGGCTTGTCCGCCGTGGCGCCGTCGAGCGGCTTGCCCAGCGCGCGCGCGAAGTCTTCGTCGGCACGCTCGAGGCTGGTCGAGTCGCGGGCATCGAAGCCCGCCATGCCGTTAAGCATCCACGCGCAGTCTGCCGCGCTGTGACCGAACGGGCCGCCCTGATCGAGCGACGACGCGAACGCGATCATGCCGTAGCGCGACACGCGCCCGTACGTCGGCTTGATACCCGTCACGCCGCAGAAGGCGGCCGGCTGACGGATCGAGCCGCCGGTGTCGGTGCCGGTCGCGACCGGCGCGAGACGCGCAGCCACCGCAGCGGCCGAACCACCCGACGAACCGCCGGGCACGGCACGCTTGTCCCACGGGTTCTTCACCGGACCGTAGTGCGAATTCTCGTTCGACGAGCCCATCGCGAACTCGTCCATATTGGTCTTGCCCAGCGTGACCATACCGGCCTGCGCCAAACGCTCGACCACGGCCGCGTCATACGGGCTCACGTAGTTCTCGAGCATGCGCGAGCCTGCCGTGCTGCGCCAGCCGCGGGTGACGAACACGTCCTTGTGCGCGACGGGAATGCCCAGCAGGGACTGGTTCGCGCCATCGCCCGCCGCAATGCGGGCATCAGCTGCACGTGCCTGCGCAAGACTGGCCTCGGCATCGACGTGCACGAAGGCGTTCAGATCGGCAGCGCCGGCAATACGGTCCAGATAGTGCTGCGTCAGTTCGACGCTCGAGACGCGCTTGGCGTCGAGCGCGGCGCGCAAATCCTGCAAATGAATCAGATCTTGTTCCATGATGGCTGCTGTGTAGCGCGTGAGGGAATGAGGTGCGCCAAGGGCGCGCGGCGACACGTTGCGTAAGCCCCAGCCGGGCCGGGCAGGCCGGACGCCAGACAACGCGCCGGACTCATTCGATGACTTTCGGCACCAGATAGAGGCCGTCCTGCACGGCAGGGGCCGGACGTTGATTGGCGTCGCGGTCGACCACTTCCGTCACGACGTCGGTACGCAGCCGCTGGGCAACTGCCTGAATTTGCTCGATCGGATGCGCAAGCGGAGCAACGCCCTTCGTATCGACCGACTGCATCTGCTCGACGAGCGCGAAGAAGCCGTTCAGCTCCTTTTCCATATGAGCCGCCTCGTCTTCGGCCAGCTCGAGACGCGCGAGATGAGCGATGCGTTTGACGTCTGAGAGATTCAAAGCCATGAAGAAATCCCGAAAAAATGCGCATTGGAGAGCAGCCGGATGCGCACCTGACGCCAATATTAGGGACAGAATGCGGAGAATGCGCGAATGAGATCGAACTCGTCTGCGGTTTTACTCCGTGCACCGGGCCGCGCAGGAGGGCTGGCGCGCCGCGCCACAAGGCTCCCGGCACAAACGCCGAGGGCGCCGAATGTGGTGTCAACGTGCTCGTTTTTCCTGCAAAACCTGCGAAATTATAAGGTATCATTGCGCATTAAATTTGCGTCGGAGCGTGTTTTTGCACCCTTCGCCGCTGTCGCGCAGGTGGGCCACGGTCAATCCGGGGGGCGTGACAGATGATCGCGCAGTCCATTGGAAGACCCTGACGCGACGGATTTATAACGGCAGCCCCGCCTCCTGCCCGGTACAGCATTCCTCGGTTTGTCCGCACGTTTCGCGAGCCGCCGCGTGGCGCCTGGCGATTTTTTTGCGAACAGTCCGGAACCCAGATGACAGGCAGTCGTCCCAGTCACATCCCTTGGGGCGTCCTCACGCAAACACAGGATTTTGCATGTTCGGTTTTCTTCGCAGCTATTTCTCCAATGACCTGGCCATCGACCTGGGCACGGCCAACACCCTCATTTATATGCGCGGCAAGGGCGTCGTTCTCGACGAACCGTCGGTCGTCGCCATTCGCCAAGAGGGTGGCCCGAGCGGTAAGAAGACGATTCAAGCCGTCGGCAAGGAAGCCAAGCAGATGCTCGGCAAGGTGCCGGGCAACATCGAGGCGATTCGCCCGATGAAGGATGGCGTGATCGCCGACTTCACGGTCACGGAGCAGATGATCAAGCAGTTCATCAAGATGGCACACGAGTCGCGCCTGTTCTCGCCGTCGCCGCGCATCATCATCTGCGTGCCGTGCGGTTCGACTCAGGTCGAGCGCCGCGCCATCAAGGAAGCCGCACACGGTGCCGGCGCCTCGCAGGTGTATCTGATCGAAGAGCCGATGGCTGCCGCCATCGGTGCCGGCCTGCCGGTCTCGGAAGCCACGGGCTCGATGGTCGTCGACATCGGCGGCGGCACGACCGAGGTGGGCGTGATCTCGCTGGGCGGCATCGTCTACAAGGGTTCGGTGCGCGTCGGTGGCGACAAGTTCGACGAAGCCATCGTCAACTACATCCGCCGCAACTACGGCATGCTGATCGGCGAACAGACCGCAGAAGCGATCAAGAAGGAAATCGGCTCGGCCTTCCCGGGTTCCGAAGTCAAGGAAATGGAAGTGAAGGGGCGCAACCTCTCGGAAGGGATTCCGCGTGCCTTCACCATTTCGAGCAACGAAATCCTCGAAGCGCTGACCGATCCGCTCAACCAGATCGTGTCGTCGGTGAAAATCGCCCTGGAACAGACCCCACCCGAACTCGGCGCCGACATCGCCGAGCGCGGCATGATGCTCACCGGTGGCGGCGCGCTGCTGCGTGATCTGGACCGTCTGCTCGCGGAAGAAACCGGCCTGCCGGTGCTCGTGGCAGAAGACCCGCTGACCTGCGTGGTGCGCGGTTCGGGCATGGCACTCGAGCGCATGGACAAGCTCGGCAGCATCTTCTCCTACGAGTAGAGCAACGTGCGTGGTCCGTCGTCCGGCGCGGTGGGGCAATCCCTTCCACACCTCGCCAGACACGGCCGACCCCGCAGCAAGACCACGCGCGCGGAGCTTGCCGTCAGGCGGTTCCGTCGCGCCCGACTGACACCATTCGCGCACCGCAGCGGCTCGCTGCGCGTGCTTCCCTGAAGGGCCTACCATGCAGTACAGTCCGCCGCCACTGTTCAAACAGGGACCGTCGGCGTTGGCCCGGCTGATCTGTTTCGTCGCGCTCGCCATCGGCCTGCTCGTGGTCGACTCGCACTACAACACGCTGGAACGGGTTCGGGCCGTTGTCGGCACCGCCCTCTATCCGGTGCAACGCATGATGCTGTTGCCGCGCGACGCCATTCTCGGCGTGGCGGGCTTCTTCTCGACCGAATCGCAACTCACTGGCGAGAACCGCACGCTTCGCGAGCAAAATCTCGAACTCTCCGTCCAGGCCCAGCGCAATAACCAGTTGATGGTCGAGAACGAACATCTGCGCCAGATGCTCGCGCTGCGCGAGCGCCTGCCCGTGCCAAGCATTCCCGCCGAAATCGAATACGACACACGCGACCCGTTCACGCAGCGCGTAGTCATTGATCGCGGCACGAGACACGGCGTGAAGCTGGGCGCACCGGTCGTCACGGAACAGGGGCTGCTCGGCCAGGTCTCACGTGTATTCCTGCTGCAAAGCGAAGTCACGCTGCTCACCGACAAGGAACAGGCCGTGCCCGTGCAGGTCACGCGCAGCGGTGTGCATAGCGTGATCTACGGCGGCATGCGTGGCGACGTGCTCGACCTGCGCTTCATTCCGCTGTCGGCCGACGTCAAGGTCGGCGACGAAATCGCCACCAGCGGTCTGGACGGCATCTACCCCGCCGGTCTGCCCGTGGCCCGTATTACCAAGGTCGACCGCGTCTCGGATACCGCGTTTGCGCGCATTCTGTGTCAGCCGGTGGCCAATCTGCGCAGCCAGCGTCAGGTGCTGGTGCTGCAATACACCACGCCGCTCGCCCTGCACCCGGACGCCGCCGCCGATCTCGCGCGCGCCTCCGATCCGTCGGCAAGCGGCGAAAAGCCTGGCCAGAAGGGTGCCACGCGCGCCGATCCGAAGCGCGCACCGACGCTCCGAAAGGGCCATTGAGGAATCGACATGTCACGACCGCAATACATTCTGCTGCCGGTCAATCCGTACTTCATCGCGCTCAGTCTCGTGGTGGCGTTTCTGGTGAACCTGATGCCGTGGGGCCATGCCCCGGCCATGCCCGACTTCGTCGCGCTGGTGCTGATGTTCTGGAACATCCACCAGCCGCGCAAGGTGGGCATGGGCGTGGCATTTCTCGTCGGGCTGTTGATGGACGTGCACAACGCCGGTTTGCTCGGCGAACATGCACTCGCCTATACGCTGCTGTCGTACGGTGCGATCATGATTCACCGTCGCGTTCTGTTCTTCACGCTGCTCGGGCAGGCGCTGACGGTACTGCCGCTACTGCTGCTCGCCCATGTGGTGCCGTTCATCATTCGTCTGGCAACCGGCGCGGCATTTCCGGGTTGGTGGCCGCTCGCGGCGAGCTTCGTCGAAGCCTTGCTCTGGCCGGTAATCAGTATCCTGCTGTTGGCGCCGCAGAAACGCGCTGTCGACCGCGACGACACGCGACCGATCTGATGGGCCGCCCACCTGCAAGAGCGCACCATCGAGTTCCGCCCGCCCAGCCAGAATGACCGAGTTCAAGAACCCCCAGCAACAACTGCAGACGTTTCATCTGCGGGTGACGGCGGCTGCGTTTTTCGTGCTGATCTGCTTCAGCCTGCTCGCGGTGCGTTTCGTCTACCTCCAGGTCTTCCGTCACAATCAGTACGCGCTGCAAGCCGACGAAAACCGCGTCTCGCTCGCGCCGATCGTGCCCAACCGGGGCGTGATCATGGATCGCAACGGCGTGGTGCTCGCGCGCAACTACTCCGCCTACACGCTGGAGGTCACACCGTCGAAGATTGGCCGTCCGCTCGAGGACCTCATCACCGATCTGTCCGACGTGATCGAGATCACGCCGCGCGACCGCGCCCGCTTCAAGAAGCTCATGGACGACAGCAAGAGCTTCGAGAGCCTGCCGATCCGCACGCGCCTGACCGACGAAGAAGTCGCCCGCTTCACCGCACAGCGTTTCCGCTTCCCCGGCGTGGATGTGCACGCCCGCCTGTTCCGTCAGTACCCGCTCGGCGAGACGGCCGCGCACGTGATCGGCTATATCGGCCGGATCTCGCTGCGCGATCGCCAGCGGATCGAAGCGATGAGCGATGAGAACGACAGCGATAGCGCCAAGTACGATATCCGCCGCGACGTCAATAACTACAAGGGCACCGATTACATCGGCAAGATCGGCGTCGAGCAGAGTTACGAGACGCAGCTCCACGGCATCACCGGTTTCGAGGAAATCGAAGTGACCGCCGGCGGCCGGCCGGTGCGCACGATTTCGCGCACCCCCGCCACCCCGGGCGATAACCTCGTGCTGTCCATCGACATCAAACTCCAGCAGGTGGCCGAGCAAGCCTTTGCCGGACGGCGAGGCGCCGTCGTGGCCATCGAGCCGAAGACGGGCGACGTGCTCGCGTTCGTGTCGGCCCCGAGCTTCGATCCGAACATGTTCGTCGAAGGCATCGACCAGCAGAATTGGGACGCGCTGAACAACTCGCCCGACCGCCCGCTGCTCAACCGTCCGCTGCGCGGCACCTACCCGATCGGCTCGACGTACAAGCCGTTCATGGCGCTCGCCGCACTCGAACTCGGCAAACGCACGACCAATTGGGGCTTCCAGGACACGGGCTCGTTCACGCTCGGCAACCACACGTTCCGCAACGACATTCGCAACGGTCAGGGCTGGATCGACATGTACCGCTCGATCGTCGTGTCGAACGACACGTATTACTACATGCTCGCGCATGACCTCGGTGTGAACGCCATCCACGACTTCATGGCGCCGCTCGGCTTCGGTCAGTTGACGGGCATCGACATCGAAGGCGAAGCGCGCGGCATTCTGCCGTCGACCGAGTGGAAGCGCAAAGCCTACAAGAAGCCCGCGCAGCAGAAGTGGTACGACGGCGAAACGATCAGTCTGGGCATCGGCCAGGGTTACAACTCGTTCACGATTCTGCAACTGGCGCACGCCACGGCCACGCTGGCCAACAACGGCGTGGTGATGAAGCCTCACCTGGTCAAGGCCGTCGAAGACCCGGTGTCGCACTCGCGCCAGTTGACCGTGCCACATGAGAGCGCGCGGCTGCCGTATAAGCAGGCGGACGTCGATTTCGTCAAACGGGCGATGGTCGGCGTCATCAAGGAAGGTACGGGCCGTCAGGCGTTCGCCGGTGCCCCGTACGACGCCGGCGGCAAGACGGGCACGGCGCAGGTCTACTCGCTGGGCAAGAACGAGAAGTACAACCACAACGCGATTCCCGAATTCAAGCGCGACCACGCGTTGTTCATCGCTTTCGCCCCCGCCGAAGATCCGAAGATCGCCATCGCGCTGATCGTCGAGAACGCCGGTTGGGGCGGCGCACAGGCGGGTCCGGTCGCGCGCCGTCTGCTCGATTACTACCTCATCGACGAACCCAAGGAGCGCGCTGCGGAAGCGGCAGCGTTGCAGGCTTCGGCGTCTGCGCCGCGCGCCGCCTCGGGGGCGTTGGGTGTGTCCGCCGCACCGGACGCGCCGCCCGCCAGCGCCGCCGAACTCGGAGGCCGTACCGCCGGCGCCCCGGCGAGCGTGGCGCGCGTGGCTCCGGTTCCCGCCACGGCATCGGGGCCCACCGCAGGCGCGCCGCGCGCGACCGAAGGCAAGGCCGCCACAGTACCGGCAGCACCGGAAACGCCGAAGCCGTCCCCGCCACGTCAGCCCGCCGTGAGCCCGACCATCGCCGACGAGGCCCGCCATCGCGCCGCCATTCGTGCGCAAGGAGGAACGCCATGATGGCGCTCGACAAACATACGTGGAGAGAGCAGGTCAAACGCCTGTTCGTCGGCTTCGACAAGCCGCTGGCGCTGATCGTCTTCCTGCTGCTGTGCGTGGGACTGGTGACGCTCTACAGCGCCAGTATCGATGTGCCGGGCCGCGTTGAAGACCAGATCCGCAACATCGTGCTCACGTTCATGCTGATGTGGGTGCTGGCGATGATGCCGACGCAAACGCTGATGAAGTTCGCGGTGCCGCTTTATACGGCCGGCGTTGCGTTATTGATCGCCGTCGCGATGTTCGGACTGACGAAGAAGGGCGCGAGGCGCTGGCTGAACATCGGCATGGTGATTCAGCCGTCCGAGATCATGAAGATCGCCATGCCGCTGATGCTCGCCTGGTACTTCCAGAAGCGCGAAGGCAACATTCGCTGGTTCGATTATCTGGCTGCGCTGGCGCTGCTCGGCGTGCCGGTCGGACTGATTGCGAAGCAGCCCGACCTCGGCACCGGCCTGCTCGTGGCGGCGGCCGGCCTTTATGTGATCTATCTGGCCGGCCTGTCGTGGAAATTGATTCTGCCGGTGCTCATCGCCGGGGTGCTTGGCGTCGGCACGATCCTCGCGCTCGAAGACAAGATCTGCCAGCCGGACGTCGAATGGCACATCCTGCACGACTATCAGAAGCACCGCGTGTGCACGCTGCTGGACCCGACGACGGACCCGCTCGGCAAGGGCTTCCACACGATTCAATCGGTCATCGCCATCGGCTCCGGCGGCACCATGGGCAAAGGCTGGCTCAAAGGGACGCAGGCGCACCTTGAGTTCATCCCCGAGAAGCACACCGACTTCATCTTCGCCGTGTTCGCGGAAGAATTCGGGCTGATTGGCGAAGGCGTACTGCTGGTGCTGTATTTGTTGCTGGTGGCGCGCGGGCTGATGATTGCAGCTTCCGGCGCGACCCTGTTCGGGCGGTTGCTCGCCGGGTCTGTCACGATGATCTTCTTCACCTACGCCTTCGTGAACATGGGGATGGTGAGCGGCATTCTGCCGGTGGTCGGCGTGCCACTGCCGTTCATGAGCTACGGCGGTACCGCGCTGGTCACGCTCGGTCTCGGCGTCGGCATTCTGATGAGCGTTGCGCGCGAGAAGCGGCTCATGCAGAGCTGACGGTGCTCTGACGCCACGGCGCCGGGAAGTTGAGAAGCGGCAGGGTTATCGCCCTGCCGTTTTTATTTTGGCGGGTGGCTTAGCGAGCCGGGGACGATGCGGGAAACGACGGCTGCGTACGCTCGCGATTCATTGCGTCGAGTTTGCCCTGAGCCGCCACGTCGCCCTGTGCGGCGGCCTTTTCGTACCACAGACGCGCCCGCTCGAGATCCGGTGTGACGACCCCATAGCCGCGCTCGTAGTAGCTCGCCACGATGTACTGCGACGGCAGGTCGCCGCCGCGCGCCGCCTTTTCGTACCAGCCGAACGCGGCCTTGTAATCCTTGGGGACACCGCGTCCGATGAAGTACTCGTTGGCGATGGCCGCCTGCGCTTGCACATGCCCCTGCTTCGCGGCCTTCTCGTACCAGAGATTGGCCTGAGGAATCGACTTGCCGACGACGTAACCGTCGTCGAACATCTTCCCGTAGACGTATTGCGCCTGCGTCATGCCTGCATTCGCGGCGCGCTCCAGCCAATGCACGGCGCCGTTCGGATCGGCGGTGCCCCCTTCGCCGTTGAGCAGCATCATCGCGTAGTCGAACTGCGCCAGACGATTGCCTTGTTCGGCCGCCCGGCGGAACTCCTCTAACGCCTGCGACTGCTGCCCCGCTTCATACTGATGGACGGCCTGATCGGTCAGTGTCTGCGCGGGGGCCTGTGCGGCAGCCACCGCATAGGGAATCGGCTGGCACGCCACACTCGCGAGCGTAGCGGTAAGACCGGCGAGCAGCCGGCGCATGGCGAAAGACGGCGACATGACAAACCTCCGGGGCGAGCCTGCATCTATTGTGCGCCAATCGAAAAAGACATGCCGGCGCCGCCCGTCTTCGACGTCTGGCCAATAAAAAACCCCGGCATATGGCCGGGGTTGGGTGCCTCGGAAAGCGGCCGGCTTACGGCTTGATGTAAGCGTAGCCCTTCTGCTGCAAGCGCGTGAGTTCGACCACGCCCGAGGGGGTGAAGTCGGCGTCGAGCACGAACTGGTCCTTCTTCAGATTGCGCTGCTTGAGCGTAATTTCGCACACCTCGAACTTGACGCCACGGGCATGCAGCGCCGAGATCAGCGGCCCGACGGTCGCGGCGTCCTTGTAGCTCTCCATCAGGAAATCGACCCCTTGTGCATGGGCGACGACCACAATGTCGGAATCCGGCACGGTGTCGAGCTGGTTGCGGATGTTGCGCAAACCGGCAAGTGCCTGATGCTCGGCGTCGTTGATGTGATACACGACCTTGTCGCGCGCAAACGCCGGCGTGGCGGGCAGCGCAAACGCGGTGAGCAGGAATGCGGCCAGCAAGCCGCGCAGCAGCGTCTTCATGTGTGGAGTCTCCCCTGTTGGTTACGTCGTTCCAGCCGCATCATAGCGCGTTGGCACGCTGCGGGGCATCGATGAAACACGCCGGCCCAACCGGTGTCAGACAGCCGAACTCGGATAGCCGTGTCGCAAATACCATTCCAGGCTCGGCGGACTGTACGCAGGCGGGGAGTCGGAGAGCGGCGCGCTCGGAAGGGCTTGGTGAGGCGCGATGTGGCTTGCCGAATAGGGCGGCGGCGCGCCCCATGCACCGCCGGTCTGCGTTGCCGAATACGGCGGTGGTACGTCTGGCGCACCGTCGGTCTGCGCCGGCATATCGAATGACCAGAGGTGAGCCGCTCGCGCCGCGTCGGGCGATGCGATGCCGCCAGCCGATCGTGGCCCCGTAAAATCCGCCCGAAAATCGCCACGAGGGAGCGGAGGTGCGCTCGGTCGCGGCCGAGCAGACACCACGGCGACGGGTCGATTGACCACGCGATCGAGCGAGGTCAGATTCCCCTGTGAATCCACTCGGCGCATCGAGATGAACTGCACGTCCGTCTGACTATCGTAGGCAACCACATTGTTGCCCGCTGAAATTCTTGGCATGACCGTTCCTGTAATGAAAAAACCCGCCAGACATCGAGATCTGGCGGGTTTGGACTTTCAGTCATGTCATCGCCGGCGGCCATCGACTTCGCCGGTGGAGTTTCGAATTTGTCGTGCTCTAGGCGGCATCCCAGTCCATTCAGGTGGCATCGGCTCAATTGCGCCGGCGGTGCGAACGAATGCCGCGTCGACGGACGCAACCCCTTACGCCGTGACTTCCGACCAGCAATTCGGTGTTTCGTACAGGCGCAAACGCACAAGGCGCAGGTCGTGACCATAGTGCGTGTCGAAGACGCTGCTCAGCTTGTCGAAGGCCGCAGCAGCCAGATTCTCGACGGTCGGCACGCGATCGAAGACCACCGTCTTGTGATCGGGCATCGTCTCGAGGAAGGTGCGCACGGCTGTATCGCCTTCATAAACGAGGAACGCGTGATCCCACACCGATACGAGGTGTTCGTTGGCCAGCGCCTTCACGTCGGCGAAGTCCATCACCATGCCATTGTCGGACGCACCGCTCTCGCGGCTCACTTCGCCCGCTAGCGTGATCTCGAGCACGTAGCGATGCCCGTGCAGGTTACGGCACTGGCTTCGGTGATCGGGAATGCGGTGGCCCGCATCGAATTCGAGTTTCCGGGTAATCGTAATCACGGCAACGGCTCAGGGAATATTCAGGTATTTGTGCGTCTGCATCGACAGCGACCAGCGCGGATGCGATTTGCAATAGTCGATCGCCAGCTTCGTATTGGTGTCGCGCAGCGGGCCATCCATCGGCTGGAGATAGAAGTGCTGGAAATCGAGCGCTTCGTAATCGGCCAGACGCTGACGATCCTGCGGCACCACCACCTTCAGTTCATCGCCACGTGTGACGACCATCTCCGCATCGGCCTTCGGGCTCACGCACACCCAGTCGATGCCCTCGGGAATGACTTGCGTGCCGTTGGTCTCGACCGCGATGCGAAAGCCCTCGGCGTGCAGCGCATCGATGAGCGGCGCGTCGAGTTGAAGCAGCGGCTCACCGCCGGTGCACACGACGAACCGATGCGCACGGTCGCCCTGCGGCCACAACGCCACGATCTGCGCGACGAGATCGGCCGGCGTGCGGTACTTGCCGCCATTTTCGCCGTCGGTGCCGACAAAGTCGGTGTCGCAGAACTGGCAGACGGCGTCAGCGCGGTCCTCTTCGCGGCCGGTCCACAGGTTGCACCCTGCAAACCGGCAGAACACCGCCGGGCGGCCGGCGTTCGCGCCCTCGCCCTGCAAGGTGTAGAAGATTTCCTTGACTGCGTACGTCATGATTCTCTCGATAGTCGAAGGATCAGGCCGCGCCGCGATCCTGATCGTTACTGCGGGCGCGCCACTGCTCGTAGCCGCGCTGGCGCAACTGGCACGCCGGACACTCGCCGCAACCGTAGCCCCACGGGTGCAGCACGCTGCGCTCGCCCAGATAGCATGTGTGCGTGTCTTCGCGCACGGTCTCGACGAGCAACTCGCCGCCCAGATCCTGCGCCATCTGCCACGTATCGGCCTTGTCGATCCACATGAGCGGCGTCTCGACGATGAAGCGCTGATCCATGCCCAGATTGAGTGCAACCTGAAGCGCCTTCATGGTGTCGTCGCGGCAGTCGGGGTAGCCCGAAAAATCGGTCTCGCACATCCCGCCCACCAGCACACGCAAACCACGCCGATACGCAATAGTCGCACCAATCGTCAGAAACAGCAGATTCCGGCCCGGCACGAAGGTATTCGGCAAATGGTTTGCCGCCATCGCGATCGTGGTCTCCCGCGTGAGCGACGTCTCGCTGATCTGACCCAGGATCGACAGATCGATCATGTGGTCGTCGCCCAGACGCGTTGCCCACTGCGGGAAACGCTCACGCAGCTTGGCCAGCACGTCGGTGCGGCACTCAAGCTCCACGCGATGGCGCTGGCCGTAATCGAAGCCCAGCGTCTCGACGCGCGCATAGCGCGACAGTGCCCACGCGAGGCAGGTGGTCGAATCCTGTCCACCGGAGAACAGAACCAGAGCGGAATCGGTGCTTGTCGTCATGATCATGCGCTAGCAGTATCGCCTTTGCCGTCAGGACATCCGACGACAAGGGCCGGGGCACGCGCTTGCGTGCCACCCCTCGGGCAGCCCGCGTGCGGGATATGTCACGCGATTTTGAACCGCGATGCCCCGCGTCGCTATCGCCGGGACGTTATACCCATCATCGGGCAGCGTTTTCGTTCAAACGCAAAAAGGGCTTGCGATGTGCGCAAGCCCTTCGAATTTGGTGGCCTGGGTCGGAATCGAACCAACGACACGCGGATTTTCAATCCGCTGCTCTACCAACTGAGCTACCGGGCCAAGAGAAAAGCGATTATAGAGACTGCGAGCGCTTTATGCAAGCCCCATATCGAAAAAATCCGCAGGAACGCGGCATCGCAGCGCGCCTACGCGCGCCATGCCGCTATCAAGTCTTGCTCTTGGAGAGTTCCACGCCCAGTTGCTTGAGCTTGCGATACAAGTGCGTGCGTTCCAGCCCGGTTTTTTCGGCCACGCGCGTCATGCTGCCGTGTTCCTTGGCCAGGTGATAAGCGAAGTACGCACGCTCGAAAGCATCGCGCGCTTCGCGCAGCGGAACGTCGAACGAAATGTCCGCCGACATGCCCGTACCGCCCCCCCCTGCGGCGCCCTCGGCATCGTGCACGCCAAGCGGCGCGTGATGCGTGGCCGCACCGTTCAGGCCCGTGCCCGCGTGGCGCGTTTCGCTCTCACCGAAGACGCCCGTATCCAGCGCGTCGTCGTCGGCATCGAATGCACTCGCGGCGCCACCGGACGGATCGCGCTTGCCGCGTGCGAGCCCCTGTTCCACCGCTTGCAACAGCTTCTGCAAGGCGATGGGTTTTTCGAGGAAATTGAGCGCACCGATCTTGGTCGCCTCGACGGCGGTGTCGATCGTCGCGTGGCCCGACATCATGATCACAGGCATGGTCAGCAACTGCTGTGCCGCCCACTCCTTGAGTAAGGTCACGCCGTCGGTATCGGGCATCCAGATATCGAGCAGCACGAGGTCGGGCGTGTGCGTGGCGCGGAACGCACGCGCTTCCTGCGCGTTCTCCGCCACCTCCACGACATGCCCTTCGTCGCTCAGAATCTCCGAGAGCAGCTCCCGGATCCCCATTTCGTCGTCCACCACCAAAATGGTTGCCATTTACGCTACCTTCGTGTGTTCTGCCGGCTTGTTGCGCGGCAGGTCCTGGTCGTCAGCCAATTGAGTAAACAAGATCGAAATCTGCGCCCCTGCACTGCCTTCGCCCTCGGGTAACGACCGGTTGCGAATGTCGATGCGCGCCTGATGCTCATCGATGATCTTCTTGACCATCGCGAGCCCCAGCCCGGTGCCCTTCGACTTGGTCGTCACGTAAGGCTCGAATGCGCGGGTCAGAATACGGGCCGGAAAACCCGGCCCATTGTCCGTGATCGTCAAACGCACCGCGGTGCGCTTCGGCTCACCGGGATGCACATCCGATCCTGCGTATTCTACTGTCTTCGTTTCCACCGTGATAATAGGGTTTTCGGTTCCGGCCACGGCATCTTGAGCATTCTGCAGCAGATTATGAATAACCTGACGCAATTGCGTCGAGTCACCACGAATTTCCGGCAGCCCCGCGTCAAGATACGGACGAATCACACCACGCCCTTCGTCCACACCGTACAACGTCAACACCTCACCGATCAACTCGTTGAGTTGCAGCGGATGCATGATCGCCGGCGGCAAGCGCGCGTAATCGCGAAAATCGTCGACCATACGCTTCATCGCCGCCACCTGATTGACGATGGTCGTCGCGCCGCGGCGCAGTACCTCGGCATCGGCCGGCGGCAACTTGTCCGACAGTTTCATCTGCAATCGCTCGGCCGACAGTTGAATCGGCGTGAGCGGATTCTTGATCTCGTGCGCCAGACGCCGCGCCACTTCGGCCCACGCGACCGAGCGCTGTGCCGAGATCACGTCGCTGATGTCGTCGAACACCACCACATAACCGCCGCCCGCGCGCGTCGGCACCCCGGCCACCGCCACCATCGGTTCCGGCAGATGCGAGCCGCGCACGAGAAGCGTGACGGCGTCGGTCTCGCCCGGCAGCGTCAGGCCAATCTGCTGCTGCCAGTGTCCGCCCGGCCCGAGATCGGCATTCGCGTCGCGATCGGCGAAAGCACGGCGCAACGTCTCGCCGAACTCCACCAGCGCCGGAATATGCGCGGGCGAACGGTTCAGCTCGCCCTGAAAGCTCTGCTTGAAGATGCGTTCGGCGCCGGCGTTGGCCGTCGTCAGCCGGAACTCCTGGTCGAAGACGAACACCCCGGCCGTCAGACTCGACAGAATACTCTCCAGGTGAGCCTTAGAGCTTTCGAGCGCGAGACGGTTGCGCTCGACTGTCGCCCGGGCGTCCGACAATTGACGCGTCATCGCATTGAACGCCTGCGTGAGGAAGCCGAGTTCGTCGTTGGTACGCACTTCCCCCTTCGGCGACAAATCGCCTGCCGCCACTTCCTGCGTGCCGCGTGCGAGCAGGAACAGCGGCCGCGCAAGCTGATTGCCAAGCGCCAGCGCGAGCATCATCGCGACGAACGTCGCCAGGAACAGCGACAGCGTCAACGTGCCGATATACATCTTGCGCAAGCCGGTACGGCCAAGCGCCTTTTCCTGATATTCGCGATAGGCGTTCTGCACCGCCTCGGCGTTCTGCGCGAGATTGGCCGGCACCAGTTGCGTGACTTGCAGGAAACGCTCTTCGTCCTGCAACGACGACGAGTAGCCCGACGGGATACGGATCACTACCCGCCAGCGCAATTGATCGTTGCCCTGACGCTTGTCGTAACCCTCGCTGCCGCCTTCGATGGCCGTATAGCCGCGCGACTGCGTGCGTGCCTGACGCAGCATGAGTGTCGTTGGCAGTTCGGGCACGAGCGCATTGAAGTTGCCCGACGCCGACGCGAGCACACGCCCGTTACCGTCCACGATCGTCGCGTCTTGCAAACCGAACTGGTCACGCATGCGCAGCAGCGTCAGCGTGCCGCCCTTGTCGCCGCTCGACGTGAGATTGTCGGCAACGAGCTGCGCTTTCGCGCTCAGATCCGACAGGCCGTTATTCAGAATGGCGCGGCCGAGTTCGAGTCCCGAGTCGAGCGCCGTCTCCACGCGCACATCGAACCACGATTCGATACTGCGCGAGACGAACTGCAACGACACCAGATAAATGATGCCGCCCGGCAGCACGCCGACCAGTGCGAAGAAGATCGCGAGCTTGGCCAGCAAACGCGTGCCGAAGCGGCGCTGACGCAGGCGTACGAGAATGATCCAGACAAGCGCACCGACGATGAAGATGAAGATGATCGCCACCGCAATGTTCGCGGTGTAAAGCAGTGAATAGTAACGATCGAAGAATTCGGTATTGGCCGATGCGAGCGCGAGCAGGCAGAACAGCCCGATGGCGACCAGCGCCATCGTGACGAGCAGCGTGCGAATGATGATGTGCTTGAGCAGGCCGCCGCCGTTATTTGACACGGGCAGCTCCGGGCGGCAATGCCGCACTGAAGGCCAGCGGCAGATTGCCCGTCAGACGGGGTGAGGCATCTGCGGTGCCGAATGCTGCCGTTGCCGCGACAGCCTGCCCCGCGGTGCCGGCGCTCGCAGACGCGCTTGCCGGAGCGACAATAGGCGCGCTCGCCGGGGCAGCGGCACCGGACGACGCCTTCGGTGCGACGCTCGACGTTGCGACGACAGGTGACGCCGACAGGCTGGCCGCTGCCGGAGGCGCGGTCGGTGAGAACATGAAGCGCGCCCAGTCCGAACTGAGATTCCAGTCACGGTTGTTCACGGCATCAATCTGGAACGGCTTGGGCATGAGGGCATTGTCGAGGCGCATGCGCACCGACGCCTGATACTGGGTGCCCGGTTTGGCGACACCTTTTTCAATGACGCGCCAGCCGCTCACGTTGCGCACGAGTGCAAGCGCATCGCGCAACGAGGTGAAACCGAGCTGCAGCCCGCCGCTGTTGCTGTTGCCGTTGTTGCTCGAGACACGGTATTGACGCGTGAGCGGCTGGAACCAAAGCCGCACGCTCTGCGAAGTGGCCACGACCTTCTCGTCGAACCAGTACCAGCGCGAGCGCGTGAGTTCGAAGTCGGTCGTGAAGTAAAGCGAGACGCCGCGATTGACCGCGTCTTCAAGGCTGCTGTTGAGTTCGAACGCGAAGCGCGCGTCGAGCGACCAGCCGCCCTCGGAAGGCTCGAGTCGAGCTTCGCGCACCTGAATTTCGTTTTCGGCGCGTGCGGGCGCCGCGAAGCCGAGCGCAAGAACGCACAGCAGCAGCGGCAGCAAACTGGCCAGGAGCCGTTGGGAGAAAGTCACCGTTTCTGGAAGCGAGCGTAGTAGAAGCCGTCGTGGGCGCCGCCGGCGGTCATTAGCAGTTGCCCGAGAGCGTCCAATCGTACCGCATCTGTGCGAACACGTTCAAACCATTGCGCTTGCGCTTCGTTTTCCGCCGGGAAGACGGAGCACGTTGCATAAATCAGTTCGCCACCCACGGCGAGGGTGTCCCAGAGCGCGAGCAGAATGCGCTGCTGCTCTTTCACCAGGGCCGCGATGTCGGCCTCGCGACGCAACCAGCGAATGTCGGGGTGACGCCGCACGATGCCGGCCGCCGAACACGGCACGTCCGCCAGGATGCGGTCGAACGGCACGCCGTCCCAGCCGCCGCCGGACCACTTCGACGGGGTGCCGGCGTCGCCGATGCGCACGTCTGCGCTCAACCCCAGACGCTCGAGGTTCTCGTAAATGCGCGGCGCCCGAGTGCGATCCGACTCCAGCGCCGTGACCTGTACGTCGGCCATTTCCAGCAGATGGCCGGTCTTGCCGCCGGGGGCTGCACAAGCGTCCAGCACGCGTAGCCCCGCGCGCGGGTTCTCGCCAAGTACGAGCGGCGCAGCCAGTTGTGCGCCGGCGTCCTGCACCGACACCCATCCGTCGGCGAACCCCGGCAGACGGTCTACCGGCACCGCCTGCGCCAAACGCAACGCCACCGGGCCGACGACTTCGGACGCCATGCCCTCCTGCGCCAGGCGCGCTTGCATGGCGGCCACGCTGACGCGTCGTGTGTTGACGCGCAGCGTCATCGGGCCGCGGCTGTCCCCTGCGGCAAGCAACGTCTCCCATTGATCCGGATAGGCCCGGCGCACGGTGTCGATCCACCACGTGGGGTAATTCCAGCGCGCTTCGGGTTGCTTGGCAATCTCGGCCAGCAGCGTGTCGCGCTCGCGCAGATAGCGGCGCAGCACGGCATTGGCCAGCCCCTTCGCGGCGACGGTGCGGCGCTGCGCGGCAATCGCCTCGACGGCCTGATCGACGACGGTAAATTCGGTGTACGCAGCGTCCTCCGGGGCGTCCTGCAGCAGGGCGAGAGCGCACAGCAGGATGTCGCGCACGCGGGCTTGCAGCGTGGACTTGACCAGCAAAGCGAGCAACGCGCGGCTGCTGCCCAGACGGCGCACGGCGCGGTAAGCGAGATCCTGTGCGGCGGCGCGCACGGCCGGCGCGCACTGCGCGGTGGCTTGCGCCAGCGCTTGCGGCAACGCGGTGCCCTTCTGGACGGATTCGAGGGCCTGCGCAGCACGTTGCAGCGCAAAGGCCAGAGATTCAGTGGGCAGACTCGGTTGCGGCATGGGCTTTCTACAAACGAACATGCCCGCGCGACGGCGGGCATGGGAGGCTATCGGACGGCTGTCGGGCGACAGGATAGCAGACTGGCGAGCCGTGCCCGAGGGCAACCCGCGCGCCAGCGGATTGGGCCATCGCCTGCGATGTCAGCCCTCACTTTCCAGCGCATCGCTCATGCGATCAGGCCGGATACTGCCCGGTGCGCGCCATCTCCATCAGACGGGCAATGCGCTCTTCGGTCGCCGGGTGCGTCGAGAACAGATTGGCGATCGTGCCGCCGGAGAGCGGGTTCATGATCATCATCTGCGCCGTGGCCGGGTGTTGCTCGGCCGTCTCGAACGGAATGCCCTGTGCGTAGCGGTGGATCTTGTCGAGCGCTATCGCAAGCGACTGCGGATCGCCGGAGATTTCCGCACCGCCCCTGTCTGCCTCGAATTCACGGGCGCGCGAAATCGCCATCTGAATCAGCGATGCGGCCAGCGGCGCGAGAATCGCCACGGCAATGCTCGCGATCGGATTGGCGGGGCGGCCGTTCTGATCGCGTCCGCCGAAGAACATGGCGAAGTTGGCAAGCGCCGAAATGGCACCGGCCATCGTGGCAGAGATGGTCGAGATGAGAATGTCGCGATGCTTCACGTGCGCCAGCTCATGCGCCATCACGCCACGCAGTTCGCGATCGGAGAGCACGCGCAGAATGCCCGTGGTGGCAGCCACGGCGGCGTGCTCCGGATTACGCCCCGTCGCAAACGCGTTGGGGGAGTCTTCGTTGATCAGGTAGACCTTCGGCATCGGCAGGCCGGCACGCTGCGACAACTCGCGCACCATGTTGTAGAACTGCGGTGCGCTCGTCTCGTCGACCTGCTGCGCGTTGTACATGCGCAGCACCATCTTGTCCGAGAACCAGTACGAAAAGAAATTCATTGCGAGCGCGAACGCCAGCGCGAGCATCATGCCCTGCTTGCCGCCGATCATGCCGCCCACCACCATGAACAACGCGGTGATGGCCGCCATCAGCAGGGTGGTCTTCATCCAATTGAACATGGTGTTCTCTTCTCCTCTGCAAATCTTGATGACCCGAGGAGCCACGTACTTTACGTGTCCTCGGGCGTTAGATGGTGCCGGGCGTCGAAAATTCAACGGCTGCGGCTTCAGCTTAGATACTTTTCAGATGTTTGCCTGAATTTCCTGCCAATTCACCGATGTTTTGCGCCATTTCCGTGCTGTTTTGATGGCAGGAACGCGCCAACCGGCAGGTAATCACGCCGCCGCCGGGCCGACCGTCACGAACCTGTCGCCCGGCGTCAGCGCAAACCCCGCCAGGAATTCACGAACCGGGAGGCGCTTGCCGCCCGGTTTCTGACATTCGGTCACGCGCAATTCGCCTTGTCCGCAAGCGACGACGATGGCGTCAGCGCTCACTTCGAGAACGGTACCGGGCGTCGCGCCCGCCTTACCCGCTACAGCGCTCGCGCGCCACAGCTTGATGGGCGTGTCGTGCACCGTGCCGAGCGCGCCGGGGAACGGGTCGAACGCCCGCACCTGGCGCGCCAGCACCTCGGCCGGCTTGTGCCAGTCGAGCACGGCCTCCTGTTTCGCGATCTTCTCCGCGTAGGTCACCCCCGCCTCGGGCTGGGCGACGCACGGCAGATGCCCGTCGCGCGCGAGTTGGTGCAACGCGTCGACGATCAGCTTGCCGCCCAGCGCCGCCATGCGGTCGTGCAGCACCGCTGTCGTGTCTTCGGGGCCGATGGGCTCGGCCTCACGCAGAATCATGGCGCCCGTATCGAGCCCTGCGTCCATCTGCATGATGGTGATACCGGTCTCGGGGTCGCCCGACTCGATGGCACGGTGAATCGGCGCGGCGCCACGCCAGCGCGGCAACAGCGAGCCGTGAATGTTCAGGCATCCGTAACGCGGCAGATCGAGTACTTCCTGGGGCAAGATCAGCCCGTAGGCGGCCACGACCATGACGTCCGGCGCCAGCGCGCGCAGTTGTTCGATGGCGGCCGCCGCTTCCTCGGGGTACTTGCCGTTACGACGCAGCGACGGCGGCTGCGACACCGGCATGCCGTGCGCCAGCGCGTAGCGTTTGACCGGGCTGGCTTGCAGCTTCATCCCACGCCCGGCCGGACGATCCGGTTGAGTGAGTACCAACTCTACGGGAAAGCCGGCGGCATCGATGGCGGCAAGCGCGGTTTGTGCGAATTCCGGCGTACCGGCGAAAACGATGCGAAGCGTCATGACGAACTTCCTCTTGCTGAACGCAGTAACTTATTTGGCGGCACCGGTGGCCGCATCGGTGGAAGCGCTCGGCGCGACGAAAGCGCGGAAGCGCTCGTTGGTGTCGCCTGCTCGACCGCCCTGCCAGATCTCGCGCCAGCCGGGAGGCGCAGGAATGCGCGCGTCGGCCTTGTCGAGCAGCAACAGCACGCCGCAGCGCGACGCCTGCGTCAGATCCGGGAGCTGCACAGGACGCACGTCGATGAAATAGTCGAGCATTGCGCGCTCCGACTCGCCGACGTTGAACGACCCGATGCAAGTGTTCGCCGCCGGGGAGCCAGCGGGCGCCAGGCGATCGAGCGATTCGCGCAGCGCAGCGAACGGCGTGCGGTAACTGCGAGCCTCGTTGACCCACGGCAGCAGCAGCGTCGAGAGGGTGCCCCAGACGAACATCAGCCCGGCGAAACCGAAGACGAGGGCGCCCAACTGGCGACGATGCACGATAGCCGTCACCCAGAGTCCAGCGATGACAAGCGCCGCGAGCAACAGGCCCGGCGAGAACGGCAACACGTAGTCGAGCGGCAGCCACTTGCCGATCGGCCCGGCCGCGACGTGTCCGTTGCCGGTCAGTTGCAGCCCCCAGCGCACCCACAGGAACAGCCCCAGCACACTCATGAGCACGAGCGCCACGCCCGACCACGTCTTCTCGAGCCATGCTGGCAGGCGCACACCCGCGCCGAGCACGGCGATGGCCGGGAAGAGCGGCAACATATAGATATCGCGAATGGCCGACGAGACCACGAGCGTCAGCACGAACAATCCTGAGTACAGCCAGAGCATGACCTGCTCCGGACGCTCGCTCAGAAAGCCCCGCACCCCGCCCCCCTGCCGCAGTTGCGCAATCAATGCACCGACCGCCAGCCAGCCCGCGGGGAACGTCAGCCCGATCAGGCTCCTGACGTCGCTCCAATACGACTTGCGCTCGCCGCCCAGATGGACGAAGCCGAAGAAGCGGCCGAAGTTGTTGTCCCAGAACCATTCGATGAAGAGCGGCTCGGAGGCATGCCAAAACAGCACCGGCCAGATGACGACCCAAGGCAGCGCCGCCAGCACTGTCCATGCCAGCGCAGCGGCGTAACGACGCGTGCGATAGGCTGGCACGACAAGCACCGCCAGTGCGGTCAGGCCCAATACGCCGGGCACGAGCAAGCCTTTGCTCAGAAATGCGATTCCGGTGCCCGTGCCAAACAGCAGCCCCCACAGGCGGGGCGAATTCTCGGTCCTGGCCAGACGGGCCAGCGCCGCGAGAGCGAGCGCAGCGCCCGCCAGTTGCGGCACGTCTGCGGTGAGTTTGTGAATGTTCTCAATGGTCCCGAAGCTCCCCACCATCAGCATGGGGGCGAGCCAATTGAACCTATCCGTGTTGTGCGGGTGGGCCGGGCCGTGGAGGCGTTGCGCCAGACGGCCGACACAAAGCACCGCCATCACGAGCCAGGCGAATACCGCGAGTTGTGCGCCATCGAAGACCGGCAGCACGCCAGACGTCAATCGCGCGAAGAGCGCGCCCGTCCAATACATGACGGGCGGCTTCTCCACGAAGGGATCGGCAGCCACATGAGGCACAACCAGATTGTGGCCGCGAAAGAAATTCAGGACCATGCCGACGGAATACGGCTCGTCGGCCTTCCAGGGGTCGCGATCGAACAGTCCCGCCAGTACGAAGGCGAACAGGAGTGTGGCGCTTAGCCAGTAGATCGTGCGGGTGCGGGAGGACGACGAAGTGATGGCGATGGACATCTCGGCAAACAGTCGGGAGTTGGCCCGACGGCAGACGTTCGAGACGCCCCGTCGCAGCGGCGGAAGGCGAGCCCAAGGGCCCGCGAGCGCTGCAAGTATAGAGGACTTTACCGGGCTCGCCCACGGCGGGCGAGCCGGGCGAGGTCAGGCGCGCTCGACCTGCTTCTTCATCTTTTGCTTGATTCGATTGCGCTTGAGCGGCGAGAGGTACTCGACGAACACGCGGCCCTTGAGGTGATCCATCTCGTGCTGAATGCACACGGAGAGCAGCCCGTCGGCGTCGAGTTCGAACTTCTCGCCCTTCTCGTTCAGGGCACGCACGCGCACGCGGTCGGCACGCTCGACTTCGTCGTAGATGCCGGGCACCGAGAGGCAACCCTCCTCGTAGACCTTCTGTTCGTCACTGCGCCAGACGATCTCGGGGTTGATGAACACGCGCAGTTCGTCGCGCGTTTCCGAGAGATCCATCACGATGACCTGCTCGTGCACGTCGACCTGCGTTGCCGCAAGGCCGATGCCGGGGGCGTCGTACATGGTCTCGGCCATGTCCTTGACGAGTTGCTGGATCCGGTCGTCGACCTGGGCGACCGGCTTGGCCACCTTATGCAGACGCGGATCGGGATATTGAAGAATTGTCAGTAATGCCATGATGAAAACGGGAATTCGCCGCATTGCCTTGGGGTGGCCGCGAACGCACAATCTTGCAATGGTGACTGCGTCGCGAGGCTCGCGCCGCTGCGGATGCCACCCTTGGCCCCCCGGTCAATGCTTACCGGATAATGAAAAATTTTAGCATAGCGCCCTTGTCGGCGCTGGTGGCCGGCGATACCCTGCCGGCCCGAAACGCCCGCTCCGACGCCCTTTCTGACGCTGGTTCCGGCACCATCGCCGGCGTCGCTGGCGAAAGCCCCCCCCCAAATGCCCAATAGCAATCAAATCGGTGCCGACGGCGCGGAAATCAAGGACTGGCTGCGGCTGTGTCACACGCCCGGCGTGCCGCCCGCGGCAATACGGCGTCTATTGGCGGCCTTCGGGCCGCCCGAGGCGGTCTTTCGCGCGCCACGCCGCGACCTCGCTCACGTCGTGCCCAATGACGTCGTAGCCCGGTTGCTGGCACCGGTTTGCACCGATTTGGCCGCACAGATCGCCCACACCATCGACTGGGCCAGCCGGCCGGGGTGTGCCGTCGTGACGTTGTCCGAACCGGCCTATCCACGCGCGCTCCTGACGCTCGGCGACGCCCCTCCCATCCTTTATTGCCGCGGCGACATCGGTCTGCCGAACCGGGCGGGCGACATGGCGGCAGCCCTCGTCGGCAGCCGCCGCGCCACGCCCCAAGGTCGCGACAACGCACGGCATTTCGCACGCGTGCTGGGGCAGGCAGGCGTTACCGTCGTGTCCGGACTGGCCGCCGGCATCGACGCCGCCGCGCACGAGGGCGCGCTGGAGACGGCGGGACGCACCTGTGCGGTCGTCGGGACGGGCGCCGACATCGTCTACCCGGCGCGCCATCGCGCGCTCGCCGGGCGCATCGCGGAGCACGGCCTGTTACTTTCCGCATTCCCGATCGGCACACCACCCCGGCCGGATCACTTCCCGCGCCGCAACCGCTTGATTGCGGCGTTGGCGCGGTGCACGGTGGTCGTGGAAGCCGCAACGCACTCGGGCTCGCTCATCACGGCGCGTCTGGCGGGCGAACTGGGCCGGGACGTGCTCGCCATTCCCGGCTCGATCCACGCGCCGCAAAGCCAGGGCTGTCACACGTTGATCCGGGATGGCGCGACGCTCGTGACTTCCCCCGAAGACGTCTTCGAGGCGCTGGGCATCGTGCCGCTTGGCGCGAAGGCCAACGCAAAGGGGTCTGGCGAGGGGCGTGTGCGCCCTCCTGGACAAAAGCACGCGCCACAAGGGCCGCAAGCGGCCGGCCAGAACGACGTGGACAACGACGGGAACGCTCACGGCGTACCCACTGTCCATGCCACCGTGACGGCGTCTGCGAGCGTGCTACCGGGCATGACGGCGATCGTGGAGGCACTGGGTTATGATCCCGTCAGCGCGGACACCCTCTGCGAGCGCACCGGCATGGGAGCCGGCGCAGTGCTCGCACACCTGAGCGCGCTCGAACTCGATGGCCGGATCGCTCGCCTGCCCGGCGGCCGGTTTGTCCGGCTGACAGCCATGGGCGTACGCTAGCGAATGCGCTGCCTGCCGAGGTCGAGACCGAATCATGCAAGACCGGGGCATCGCAGACGATCACGCTTCCCAAATACTGAGATACCAATATCACCGACACCATGCCCGTTTTCGATCCCGTCGCCGACCGTTCTGCGCTGGCCGCCGCACTGGCCAATGACAACACGCGTCTCGTGGCCTGCTTGTGCGCGGCGTGGTGCGGCACCTGCCGCGAGTACGCGCAGACGTTCGAACAACTGGCGGCCAGTCATCCGGAATTGTGTTTCGTCTGGGTGGACATCGAGACGCACGCCGACTGGCTCGACGATCACGACATCGAGAATTTCCCGACGTTGCTGGTTCAGGACGCGCCGCAGCCGGCCGGACAGGCGCGTTTCTTCGGTCCGGTGCTGCCCGCCGTCGGCATTCTCGAGCGCATGCTCGACGCCCGCGTGCTGGGCGACGCCACCGTTATCGCCCCCGCGCTGCGCGAGCATCTCCTTGCCGGATAATGCCTGCCGGAACCCCACAACCGGAACGCCGGGCGCGGCAGGGTGCCGCGCCTCTTGCCTGACGTCGCCCCACCGGCCCCGCGCTTGCCGCCGGCCTGCGACGCGCTTATGATGTGCCGCTTTCAGGCACCCCTTGTGCCCGATCCGACGGCAACGCCGGATTGGCTATATGTTATAAAGCCAACGAATGTCGCTTGGCGACACCCCCTCAACATTACCTAACGTCATGTCAAAAGCTCTGATCATTGCCGAGAAACCGTCTGTCGCGAATGACATCGCGCGGGCGTTGGGCGGCTTTACCAAGCATGACGAGTACTTCGAGAACGACGATTACGTCGTCTCGTCGGCGGTTGGCCACCTCGTCGAAATCGGCGCGCCGGAAGACTATGAAGTCAAACGCGGCAAGTGGAGCTTCGCCAACCTGCCCGTGATTCCCCCGCACTTCGACCTCAAGCCGATTGCCAAGAGCGAATCGCGTCTGAAGGTGCTCACCCGTCTTATCAAGCGCAAGGACATCGATGTCCTGATCAATGCCTGTGACGCGGGGCGCGAAGGGGAACTGATTTTCCGTCTGATTGCGCAGCACGCGAAGGCAAAGCAGCCGGTCCAGCGTTTGTGGCTGCAATCGATGACGCCGCAGTCGATTCGCGACGGCTTCAAGCGCCTGCGTACCGACGACGACATGTTGCCGCTGGCCGACGCCGCACGCAGCCGTGCCGAGGCCGACTGGCTGGTGGGCATCAACGGCACGCGCGCCATGACCGCCTTCAACAGCAAGGGTGGCGGCTTCTTCCTGACGACAGTCGGTCGCGTGCAAACGCCGACGCTGTCGATCGTGGTGGAGCGCGAAGAGAAGATTCGCAAGTTCGTATCGCGCGACTACTGGGAAGTGAAGGCCGAGTTCGTCGCCGCCGCGGGCTTCTACGAAGGCCGCTGGTTCGACCCGAACTTCAAGCGCAACGAATTCGATCCGGAGCAGCGCGACTCGCGCCTCTGGAGCGTGGCAGCGGCCGAATCGGTCGTGGCCGCGGTACGTGGCAAGCACGGCACGGTCACGGAAGAATCGAAGCCGACGTCGCAACTCTCGCCGCTGCTGTTCGATCTGACGAGCCTGCAACGCGAAGCCAACAGCCGCTTCGGTTTCTCCGCGAAGAACACACTGGGTCTGGCGCAGGCGCTGTACGAAAAGCACAAGGTGCTGACGTACCCGCGTACCGACGCACGCGCCCTGCCGGAAGACTATCTGGACACCGTCAAAGAGACGATGGCCGTGCTCAAGGAGAGCAACAATTATCACCAGTTCGCCAGCCAGGTCCTGAGCAAGGACTGGGTCAAGCCGAACAAGCGGATCTTCGACAACAGCAAGATCAGCGATCACTTTGCCATCATCCCGACGCTGCAAGCGCCGAAGAACCTCTCCGAGCCGGAGCAGAAGCTGTACGACCTCGTGGTCAAGCGCTTCCTGGCGGTGTTCTTCCCGGCGGCCGAGTCTCTGGTGACGACCCGCATCACCGAAGTGGTCGGTCATCACTTCAAGACCGAAGGCAAGGTGCTGGTCAACGCCGGCTGGCTCGCCATCTACGGCAAGGAAGGCGCGGGCGACGGGAAAGACGGCAAGGACGGCAAGGAAGAACAGCCGAACCTCGTGCCGGTCGCCAAGGACGAGAAGGTCGGCGTGGACAAGGTCGAAGCCGTCGGCCTGCAGACCAAGCCCCCGGCGCGCTACAGCGAAGCGACACTGCTCTCCGCCATGGAAGGCGCCGGCAAGCTGGTCGAAGATGGTGAGCTGCGTGAGGCGATGGCGGGCAAGGGACTCGGCACACCCGCCACGCGTGCGGCCATCATCGAAGGCTTGCTGACCGAAAAGTACCTCGTGCGCGAAGGCCGCGAGCTGCACCCGACGGCCAAGGCGTTCCAGTTGATGACGCTGCTGCGCGGCCTCGGCGTGGACGAACTCACGCTGCCCGAACTCACGGGCGAGTGGGAAGCCAAGCTCTCGCAGATCGAGCGCGGCGGCCTCAAGCGCGATGAGTTCATGCACGAGATCGCACAAATGACGCAGACCATCGTCAAGCGTGCGAAGGAATACGACTCGGACACGATCCCCGGCGACTACGCAACGCTCACCACGCCGTGCCCGCATTGCGGCGGTGTGGTCAAAGAGAACTACCGTCGTTTCGCGTGCACGAATTGCAGCTTCTCGATCTCGAAGATCCCGGGCGGACGGCAGTTCGAAATCCCGGAAGTCGAAGAACTGCTCAAAAACAAGACGATCGGACCGCTGTCGGGTTTTCGCAGCAAGATGGGACGTCCGTTCTCGGCCATTCTCAAGCTCTCGCCCGATGACGAGATGGGCTACAAGCTCGAGTTCGACTTCGGCCAGGACAATGGCGACGAAGACGGCGAAGCCCCGGACTTCACGGGACATGAGCCGGTCGGCAGATGTCCGAAGTGCGGTGGGCGCGTATTCGAGCACGGCATGCGTTATGTCTGCGAGAACGCGGTCGCGAACCCGAAGACCTGCGATTTCACGTCGGGCAAGGTGATTCTCCAGCAGGAGATCACGCGCGAGCAGATTCACAAGTTGCTGACCGAAGGCAAGACGGATCTGCTGACGAACTTCAAGTCGTCGCGCACGGGCCGCACGTTCAAGGCCTATCTGGCCAAGCAGAAGGACGGCACCATCGGCTTCGAATTCGAGGCGAAGGCCCCGAAGAAGACGGCGGCGAAGACAGGCGACGCCGAGGGCGACGAGAAGGCCGCACCGGCGCGCAAGACAGCGTCGAAGACCGCTGCCGCCAAGGTGCCGGCGAAGAAAACAGCCGCCCGGAAGACGACAGCGAAGGCCAAACCGGCCCCGAAGCCGGCTTCGGAGGCATCGGACGACGCTGCCGCTTTCGACGACGACGACGCACCGTTCTAAGCAGGTCGAGCATCGCGTTACGCCGTCCTCCACGGGGCAATGAAAAACGGCCACTTCCTCACGGGAGTGGCCGTTTTGCCGTCTGGCGGTGCGACGGATGTCACACTGGAATTTCGGTAATCGGCGCGGCCGACGACGGCAGTTTGGGCGGCACCCAGCGCTCGGCGGCCGAGATACCTTCGTTCTGACGGAAATATTCGACCGTCAGATCGATGAAGCCACGCGTCTTGGCCGACAGATACTTGCGGCTCGGGTAGACCAGCGAGACATCGACCGGTGTCTGCGAGAAGTTGCGCAGCAGCGCGACGAGATCGCCGTCGCGCACGTCGTTCCCCACGAGATACGACGGCAAGAACGCAATGCCGTGCCCCAACAGCACCGACTGGCGCAACAGTGCCGTGTTGTTGCAGATGAACTTGTTCTGCACGCGCACACGCACTTCACCATCCGGGCCGGCGAACACGCGATCGTCGCTCCAGAAGTCGTTCGGCAGGCCCAGCACGCCGTGCTCGCCCAGTTCCTGCGGCGTCACGGGCTCGCCGTGCTCGGCGACGTACGCGGGCGATGCGCACAGCATCACGCGCGTCTCGGCAAGCACACGCGAGATCAGGCTTTCGCTATTTATCATGCGTGTGAGCAGAATGCCGCAGTCGTAGCCTTCTTCCACCAGATCAATCGCACGATCGGTCAGCGTGAGATCGACCACCACTTTCGGGTGCATCTCCTGGTACTTTTTGACGAGCGGGGCGAGGTTGCGCAAACCGAACGAGACCGGGGCAACAACCTTCAGGGTGCCTTTGGGATCGCGCGACGCGCTGGAGATGAGGGCGTCTGCCTCGTCGACTTCGTCGATGATTTGCCGGCAGCGTTCGAGATACACCTGTCCCGCGCCGGTCAGCGACAGGCTGCGAGTCGTGCGGTTGAGAAGACGAACGCCGAGATGCGATTCCAGTTCGGCGACGTGCCGCGTGACCACGGCCGCCGACAGATCCATCTGGGCAGCCGTACGGGCAAAGCTCCCGTTGTCGGCCACCTTGACGAAAACGCGCATCGATTGCAGTCGGTCCATGTTCTTTCCAATCGTGATGTGCCGCGTCGTTCAGGCAAAAACGAGCATGGGCGGACCGGTGATTCACCGGCACTGAGGATACCCGCGGGCACCGGCCGGACCGCCACCCCGAACCGTTCCGGGGCGCGCGGCGCGCGTGCCGCCAGGGATGTCGACACGGCGGGGAGACTTCAACAACGCGTAGCTTACCGTAGACGGCCAAAATTTGCCCGACACGGCAACGATCTCGGTGCACGGCCGCCGCGTGGCATGCACATCGTGATGTCCGAATCTGCATCCGACGGCAGTTTTGACGCAGCTTCACCTCGAATCACGCCATTCGCGCGCAGCTTACCGGCTGCCAGCGAGAGGTTTGACGCAGGTCAGGGCGCGGCGTTCGCCGCGACGCTACAGTCGACTATCACCGATCGTTACAGGCTTCGTCATGAACTCCTTCCCCCTTTTGTCGACGCCGTGCACCAACGCCTCAGCCACCGGCGAACCACGCACCGCCGGTTCGCGGTGCCCCGGCTGCACGTCGCACGCGTCCACCGAAGGACATGGACAATCGCGGTGCGCGACACGTTCGGCGCCGCAAACAGCCCTCGCCATCCCGCCCGCCCCGATTCACTTCGATGCGCGGCTGCTCGGCCGGTATGACGTCAACGGGCCGCGCTACACGTCGTACCCGACGGCGCTGCAATTCCACGACGATTTCGGCGCCAGCGACTACGCGCGCGCGGCGGCCCAGTCCAAACGCACCGGCAAGCCGCTCTCGCTCTACGTACACGTTCCGTTCTGCGACACCGTGTGCTTCTATTGCGCGTGCACCAAAATCGTCACCAACAATCGCGCCCATGCCGAAGCCTACGTCGAGCGCCTGCACTTGGAGATTGCGCGTCAGGCGTCGCTGCTCGGCGCGGGCCGCACGCTCGCGCAGATGCATTGGGGCGGTGGCACGCCCACCTTCCTTGCGTTGGAACAGATCGCCTCGCTCATCGACGCCATCGGCCGTCAGTTCGTGATGACGACCGGCGACAGCGCCGAATACTCCATCGAGATCGATCCCCGCAGCGCGGGTCCCGCGTCGATTCGTGCCCTACGTGCGCTTGGCTTCAATCGCCTGTCCATCGGCGTACAGGATTTCGACCCTCGCGTTCAGGAAGCCATTCATCGCGTGCAACCGCGCGCGCTGGTCGAAGCGGCACTCGATGCCGCGCGAAGCTGCGGCTTCCGTTCGGTCAACTTCGATTTGATTTACGGCTTGCCGCACCAGACGCCCGAGTCGTTTTCCAACACGCTCGACGCCGTGATCGAGATGGCGCCCGAACGCCTGTCGGTCTTCAGCTATGCGCATCTGCCGCAGCAGTTCAAGATGCAGCGTTGCTTGCCCGACACCTTGCCGGACGGCCCGCAAAAGCTGGCGCTGTTGCAGACGATCATCGCCCGCCTGACGGCGGCGGGCTACGTCTACATCGGCATGGATCACTTCGCCCGGCCCGACGACGAACTCGCGCGCGCGCAAGCGGCCGGCACCCTGCATCGCAACTTCCAGGGATACAGCACGCGGGCGGATTGCGATCTTATCGGCGTCGGCATGTCGGCCATTGGCCGTGTGGGCGATAGCTACGCACAGAACGCCAAGACCCTGAAGACCTATTACGACGCCGTCGATTCGGGCGGACTCGCCATCACGCGCGGCGTGCGCCTCGATGAAGACGACCACATCCGGCGCGACGTCATTTCGCGTCTCATGTGTAATATGTCGCTGAGCTTCGCCGACATCGAGCGGGCCTACGACATCGATTTCGTCGCCTATTTCGCGAGCGAACTGGGCGAGTTGGCCGATCTGGCCGCCGACGGCCTCGTGACCATCGACGCCCACGGGCTGCGCATCCTGCCTGCGGGGCGCCTGCTCGTACGTGTCGTGGCGCAAGTCTTCGACAGCTATCGCCGCAGCGCCGCAAACACGCGATGCGCGAAAGTGATGTAAGCGAAGCGCGGTTCACATCATAAAAAGAAACGCCCGGTGGATATCCCACCGGGCGTTTTCGTCGTGAATGCCGACGTTGCGATGCTATCGGTACGTCAGCATCAGCAGCATCGTCCACCGCTCTTGCCACCGTAGCGCGCTTCCTGGCGCTCGCGGAAGAAGGCCTCGTAGCTCATGGCCTCCTGGTCTGGATGCGTGGCGCGCACGTGCGCCACGTACGTCTCGTAGTCGGGCAGGCCGACCATCAGACGCATGGCCTGTCCGAGATACCGGCCAACCTTACCGACGTCGTCGAGCATGGCGTCTCTCCCGGTGTCAGACCTGACGGCCGGCCGGCATCGGCTCGAACGGCGTTTCCCGGGCCGTCGGCTTGTTGGCCTGGCGCGCCACGACGATGGTGCGCAGACCGAAGACCGCCACGGCCACTACCACGAACATGAAGACACCTGCGAGCGTTGCATCGACGTAATCGTTGAACACGATCTGCTGCATCTGCGCGACCGACTTCGCCGGTGCGAGCAGCTTGCCGTCTGCGAGTGCCGCCTGATACTTCCCGGCGTGGGCGAGGAAGCCGACCTTCGGGTCCGGATCGAACATCTTCTGCCATCCGGCGGTGAGCGTGCAGGCGAGCAGCCACAACGTCGGCAGGATCGTCACCCAGGCGAAGCGTGCGCGCTTGAGCTTGAAGAGCACGCACGTTGCGAGAATCAGCGCGATGGCGGCCAGCATCTGGTTGGAGATGCCGAACAACGGCCACAGCGTATTGATGCCACCGAGCGGATCGACCACCCCCTGATACAGGAAGTAGCCCCACGCGGCGACACAAAGTGCCGTGGCGATCAGGTTCGCGGGCAACGACTCCGTACGCTTGAGCGACGGCACGAACGTGCCGAGCAGATCCTGCAACATGAAGCGGCCGGCACGCGTGCCTGCGTCGACTGCCGTCAGAATGAACAGCGCCTCGAACAAGATGGCGAAGTGATACCAGAACGCCATCATCGCTTCGCCGCCCGCCACCTGATGCAGGATGTGGGCCATGCCGACGGCCAGCGTCGGTGCGCCGCCGGCACGCGAGATGATCGTGTTCTCACCGACCGCGCGGGCGGTGGCGGTCAGCACGTCGGGCGTGATGGAAAAGCCCCAGCCCGAGACAACTTGCGCCACGGCTTCCGGCGTCGTACCGATCACGGCGGCCGGGCTGTTCATCGCGAAGTACACGCCGGGGTCGATCACGGAGGCCGCGACCAGCGCCATGATGGCCACAAACGACTCCATCAGCATGCCGCCGTAGCCGATGAAGCGCGCGTTGACTTCGTTATCGAGCAGCTTGGGCGTGGTGCCCGACGAAATCAGCGCATGGAAGCCGGAGACGGCACCGCACGCAATCGTGATGAAGAGGAACGGGAACAGCTTGCCCGACCAGACCGGACCGCTGCCGTCGACGAACTGCGTGAGCGCCGGCATCTTCAGCTCAGGCGCGACCACCAGAATGCCGATCGCCAAGGCCAGAATCGTGCCGATCTTCAGGAAGGTGGACAGATAATCGCGCGGGGCGAGCAGCAGCCACACCGGCAACACGGACGCCACGAAGCCGTAGCCGATCAACATCCACGTGAGTTGCTTGCCGTCGAACGTGAACAGCGGCGCGAGTGCGGCGCTGTCGTGCACGCTTTGGCCGAAGTAGATCGCGGCCATCAGCATCACGAAGCCGATGATCGACACCTCGCCGATACGGCCCGGGCGAATGAAACGCGTGTAGATGCCCATGAAGAGCGCGATCGGAATCGTCAGCCCGACGGTGAACGTGCCCCACGGCGAGCCCGCGAGCGCCTTGACCACGATCAGCGCCAACACGGCGAGAATGATGATCATGATGAGGAAGGCACCGAACAACGCGATCACACCAGGGATCATGCCGAGTTCGGACTTCACGAGATCGCCCAGCGAACGGCCGTCGCGACGCGTGGAGATGAACAGCACCATGAAGTCCTGCACCGCGCCAGCGAACACCACCCCGGCGAGAATCCACAACATGCCCGGCAGATAACCCATCTGCGCGGCGAGCACCGGGCCCACGAGCGGCCCCGCGCCGGCGATTGCGGCGAAGTGGTGACCGAACAGCACGTAGCGATTGGTCGGCACGTAGTCCAGTCCGTCGTTATGACGCCAGGCCGGCGTCATGCGCGTACCGTCGAGTTGCACCACACGCGTGGCGATGAACTTGCTGTAGAAACGATAAGCGATCAGATAAACGCAGATGGCTGCGATCACGATCCAGAGTGCGCTGACGGTTTCGCCGCGCGAGAGTGCTACCGTGCCAAGCGCGCAAGCGCCGACGACGGCCACCGCTGCCCAGGGCAGTTGTTGCCAGATGCGATTCATTGTCTCTCCTCGGAACTGCCTCCTGCGGGCAGCAACCCGGAACCGTGCCGTTGCAGCACTGTCCCGCCTCTTGGTGTGGCGCCATCGAGACGCCTCGAATCGCGGCTCGCTGCGAACGCCCTTCTTTCGGGGGTCTGTGTACAGCGAGAACCGGCGGCGTTGCGCGCAAACGCCACATGCGGACATATGAAGTTGCGCAACACTTGCGAGATACAACTCGGCAGCCCCGGCCACGATTCGGCGTGTAGTATTGGCGTTTGCCCACTGCGCCACAAGCGCGGAACTACGCAGGTCCGCTACGTGCTACTACGTAGCCAAATGCTGTGGAACACGGCATTGCAGGCTTTTCGAATGGCATGAATCTCCGACAGAAATTTTTCGTCCTGGCACTGTTACCGGTCGCATTGGCCATGGTCGCCATCGCGCTGGCGGTACGGCATCAAGGCAACGAGCTTTCGCGCGCGCAGCACGAAGCCGTGCAAACCACGTCGCTGGCCAACAAGCGGGCCGAGCTGCTGCATTACGTGGGTCTGGCGCGCAATGCCATCGAGCCGCTGTACAACGGCCCCGACACCCCTGCCGCGCGCGAACAGGCCCTCGCCACCCTTGCCCGCATGGAATTCGGCAAGGACGGCTACTTCTTCGTCTACGATCTCGAAGGCCGCAGCCTGATGCATCCGCGTCAGCCCGAGCTGGTCGGCCACAACCTCTGGTCGCTCAGGGACGAGTCGGGCGCCCCCACCATCCAACGCTTGATTGCAGCGGCACGCGCGGGCGGCGGCTACGTGCAGTACCCGTGGGAGAAACCGTCCCGCCAGCAAATGACGCCGAAGCTCGGCTACGTCATTGCCCTGCCACGCTGGAACTGGATGATCGGCACGGGCATTTATCTCGACGATGTCGAAGCCACGCTGCGTGAGTCGGACGAGCGTGCGCAGGCGAACATCGATCGCACGCTGATCTGGATCACGCTCATCGCTTCATCTTGTCTGGCAATCGTCGGCCTGTGCGGGCTCGTCGTGAACATCACCGAACTCAAGACTGCCGACGCGAAGCTGCGCCAACTGGCGCGTCAGGTCGTGGAGTCGCAGGAACTCGAGCGATCGCGTATCTCGCGCGAGTTGCACGACGGCATCAGCCAGCTCCTGGTCTCGGTCAAGCTGCTGCTCGAGTCGGCATCAATGCGTCTGCCGGGCTCACCCGCCGCCGCCAGCACCACGTTGGGCGTTGCCATCGAGCGGCTGAACGGCACGCTCGGCGAAGTGCGCCGCATCTCGCAGGCGTTACGCCCGGCCATGCTCGACGATCTCGGTCTGGCTGCCGCCATCGATCAGCTCGCACGGGAATTCGGCTCGCACGCAGGGCTTCCGGTCGAGATGAATGTCGAGGGCGACGCCCCCGTTCTGGACGACAACATCAAGACGATGCTCTACCGCATCGCGCAGGAGGCGCTCACCAACATCGAGCGCCATGCGCAGGCGTCGCGCGTCTCGATTCTGCTGATCTTCAAGTCCGACGGCATTCATCTGTCGATTGCCGACGACGGACGCGGCTTCGACGTGTCCGACGTGCACCACGATCCCCGTCACGGCATCGGCCTGCGCAACATGCGTGAACGCCTGGACGCCGTCGGCGGCGTACTCGGTATTCAGTCGTGGCCCGGTCTTACCACCGTCAGTGCGTGGGTACCTCTCACGCCTGCCGCCGCGAAAGCGGCGCTTCGTGCAACAACACGCAAATGACGCAAGCTCACCCTATCCGATTGCTGCTGATCGACGATCACCCGCTCGTCCGCGACGGACTCCGTGCGCGCTTCGACGCCTCGCCCAATCTTCAGGTCGTGGGGGAAGCGGGCAATGCGCAGGAAGCGCTCACGCGAGCGAAAACATCGTCGCCTGATCTCGCGCTGATGGACATCAGCATGCGCGGCACGAATGGTATCGAACTGACAGCCCAGTTCCGCGAGCAGTTTCCGCACATCGCCGTGTTGATACTCTCGATGCACGACAATGCCGAATACGTGCGTCAGGCCGTTCGCGCCGGTGCACGCGGCTACGTGCTCAAAGACGCGCCCGCGCACGAGATCGTGACCGCCATCGAACGCGTCGCTCGCGGCGATGCGTACTACAGCGCCGCCATTGCTGCGCGCGTGGTGCAGGCCTCGACGTCGCATGCGCCGATCGATTCGCTCACGCCCCGCGAACGTGAAATCCTCACGCGTATCGCCCGCGGACTGGCGAACAAACAGATTGCGACGGAAATGGATTTGTCGGTCCGGACCGTGGAAACCCATCGGCTCAATATCAAGCGCAAGCTCGGCATCGAAGGGCAAGCGGAGTTGATCAAATTCGCGGTGGAGAATCGACTGTAAGGTGTCGACGGGACAATCGCCCGGCATCGATCTACTGCTGAAACGGGTTGTACACCTCCACGCCTGTGCCGGAGAAATCCTTGACGTTACGCATCACTACGACGAATGAATCGCTGTACACCAACGTCACCTCCCCTCAACTTCCTGCACTCACTGATCACGTTCGTATCGAACAGATACATTGCAGTACTCAATTGGCTCAATTGACACGCGCGAAATCGCTGTCGAGTCCGACGTTAGGGAAATTCATGATCGCTTCCCCGACGCATCGGAACCCCGGAAGCCTCGCCACGTTATCCAGAATGGCCAGCACCTCTGCCTCCGGCGTTCTGTCATGCAATGCCGCGCGCGATCGGATCGATCTCATGAGCGGTTCATCAATCCCCTCGATCAACATCATGTGCATACGCCCCTCCCTTCATTCATCAACAAAAGTCGGCGTCCGAATTGAACACCCGAACAACAGGAGAAATGCTAGCACCGGAGAACTTTCGAAAACCGGCCAAAACCTCGCCCGGTGCAGCTTTCGGAAGGATCACAAGACAATAAAAAAATCCCACCGAGGATTCCCTCGATGGGATCGTGTGGTGCACCCCGTTGGCGCTGCCGCCGATACCGGTAATCGCACAGGGTCAGTGCACTACCGCCGCGATATCAGACGAATCACGACTTCAGGCGACGCTCGATGTCGGCCTTCGTGTCGAGCAGCGCCTGCGGCAGGTGATGCTTGAGCGTATCGAACAACTCGGCGTGAAGTTTCAGCTCCTCATGCCATGCGGCCGGCTCCATCGACGTCACATCGTCGAACTGTGCCTGCGTGAACGACAGGCCGTTCCAGTTCAGATCTTCGTAGCGCGGCGTGATGCCAAACGCGTTCTCCACCCCCTGCGCCGTGCCGTCGATACGGCCGAGCATCCATGCCAGCACACGCATGTTCTCGCCGAAGCCCGGCCACACGAACTTGCCGTCGGCCCCCTTGCGGAACCAGTTCACGCAATAGATCTTCGGCAGCTTCGCGCCCGTCTTGTCGAGGTGCGCGCCGGTGTCGAGCCAGTGCTGGAAGTAGTCGCTCATGTTGTAGCCGCAGAACGGCAGCATAGCGAACGGATCGCGACGCACCACGCCCTGCTGGCCCGCCGCAGCGGCAGTCGTCTCCGAGCCCATCGTCGCGGCCATGTACACCCCTTCGGTCCAGTCGCGGGCTTCGGTCACCAGCGGCACAGTCGTGGAGCGGCGGCCGCCGAAAATGAATGCGTCGATCGCCACACCGGCCGGGTTTTCCCAGCCGGCATCGATCGACGGACATTGCGACGCCGGCGCAGTGAAGCGCGAATTCGGATGCGCTGCCTTGCGGCCTGTCGCCTTCCCGCTTTCCGGTGTCCAGTCCTTGCCCTGCCAGTCGATCAGATGAGCAGGCGGCGTGTCGGTCAGGCCTTCCCACCACACGTCGCCATCGTCGGTCAGCGCCACGTTGGTGAAAATGACGTTCTCGCCGAGCGTGGCCAGCGCGTTCGGGTTGGTCTTCTCGCTCGTGCCCGGCGCCACGCCGAAGAAGCCGGCTTCCGGGTTGATCGCGTACAGACGGCCGTCTTTGCCCGGCTTGATCCAGGCGATGTCGTCGCCGAGGGTCTCGACCTTCCAGCCGTCGAAGCCCTTCGGCGGAATCAGCATCGCGAAGTTGGTCTTGCCGCATGCCGACGGGAACGCCGCCGCCACGTGATACTTCTTGCCCTCGGGCGACGTCACGCCAAGAATCAGCATGTGTTCGGCCAGCCAGCCTTCGTCGCGGCCCATCTTCGAGGCGATGCGCAGCGCAAAGCACTTCTTGCCCAGCAGCGCGTTGCCGCCGTAGCCCGAGCCATAGCTCCAGATCTCACGGGTTTCCGGGAAGTGAACGATGTACTTCGTCGTGTTGCACGGCCAGGCCACGTCCTTCTCACCGGCCGCAAGCGGCTTGCCGACCGTGTGCACGCACGGCACGAACGCGCCGTCGGTGCCAAGCACGTCGTACACGGCGCGGCCCATGCGCGTCATGATGCGCATGTTCACCACCACGTAAGGCGTATCGGACAATTCCACGCCGATATGCGCAATCGGCGAACCGAGCGGCCCCATCGAGAACGGCACGACGTACATCGTGCGACCGCGCATGCAGCCCGCGAACAGGCCGTCGAGCGTCGTGCGCATCTCACGCGGATCGATCCAGTGGTTGGTCGGACCGGCGTCTTCGCGCTTTTCGCTACAGATGAACGTGCGGTCTTCCACACGCGCCACATCCGACGGATCGGACAGCGCGAGGAACGAATTCGGACGCTTGGCGGGGTTGAGCCGCGTCATCGTGCCGGCGGCCACCATCTGTTCGCACAGACGGTCGTATTCCTCCTGCGAGCCGTCGCACCAGACAACACGCTCAGGCTGGGTGATCGCCGCGATGTGCGATACCCAGTCGATCAGCTTGCGGTGACGCACCCAGGTGGGCAGATCACGTGTAGCGACATTGGACGAGGAGGCGTCGAGCGCGCTGGCGCTCACACTGGCTTGCGTCATGGGGGTTGTCTCCATGCAGAGTCGAGAAGTCGATGCGGACGACGGGCGTCTGTTGCGCGGGCACGTTGGATCGCCGGGCAACCCATCCGGTTGGGGATACCGGACAGGCGGACATGCCCCGGCGGTTACCGCAGGCGCTGGCAATCCGGGCGCTCGCAGGTTCAGGCCGCGTGAAGAATGGTGTGTGTTGTACGTCTTGCGACGCACGCAGCAACACACACGGGAAGGCAGAGGGCAACACGCGCATCGATACGTGCGCTTCAAGCGTCTCGTTCACCGGGTCCGATTTGTGTGTACGGGGTGGATTCGATTTTTTGCCATCGTGTTCAGGCGGTTTCGCCATGGTTGCCAGGACACCTGCCATACTATGCAAAACGAGGCGTCAGCATACCACCGCGCAAATCGCACCGGTGCTGCGTCGCAACAAGGCCGGCGGGGGATTTGCCCTGATAACGCCGTCCGTGTCAACGACCAGAGCACCCGCCCGTGCGACGGCCTCCGACAATTGTTCCGTCCCCGCAGGACTCCCCGGTTCCGCGCCGATCCGATTACGTTTTGCCATGAAAATTGCCATTCTCGACGACTATCAGGACGCCGTTCGCAAGCTCGACTGCTTCTCCCTGTTGGCCGGTCATGACGTCAAGGTCTTCAACAATACGGTCAAGGGCGTCGGGCAACTCGCTGCCCGCGTCGGCGAAGCCGAAGTGCTCGTGCTGATCCGCGAACGTACCGCCATCACGGCGCAGCTCATTGACAAGCTGCCGCGTCTGCGGATCATCAGCCAGACCGGACGCGCCGGCACTCACATCGACATCGACGCCTGCACCGCCCGTGGCGTGGCGGTACTCGAAGGCGTGGGCTCGCCCATCGCACCGGCCGAGCTTACCTGGGCGCTGATCATGGCCGCCCAGCGCCGCATTCCGCAGTACGTCTCCAGCCTCAAGCACGGCGCGTGGCAACAATCGGGCCTGAAATCGTCGAGCATGCCGCCGAACTTCGGTCTGGGTCAGGTACTGCGCGGCCAGACGCTCGGCCTCTGGGGTTACGGCAAGATCGGCCGCCTCGTGGCAGGCTACGGCCGCGCCTTCGGCATGGAAGTGATGGTGTGGGGCCGCGAGGGTTCGCGTGAAGCTGCCGCGGCCGACGGCCTGCGCGTGGCGGACAGCAAGGAAGAACTCTTCACGCAAAGCGATGTGCTCTCGCTGCACCTGCGCCTGAACGACGAGACGCGTCACCTCGTCAAACTCGAAGATCTGCTGCAAATGAAACAGACCGCCCTGTTCGTGAACACGAGCCGGGCGGAACTGGTGGAAGAAAACGCGCTGATCACGGCGCTGAACCGCGGCCGTCCGGGCATGGCGGCCATCGATGTCTTCGAGAGCGAGCCGATTCTGCAAGGCAACCCGCTGCTGCGCCTGGAGAATTGCGTGTGTACGCCGCACATCGGCTATGTCGAGCGTGAGAGCTACGAACTGTATTTCCGCGTGGCTTTCCAGAACATCGTCGACTTCCTGAGCGGCGACCGCGCTCACGTCGCAAATCCGGCTGCGCTGCTCGGCTTCGGTCGATAACGCCACCGCACACGCTTCGCGCGCCCGCGAGGCGTGCCCTATTTCATCGTGTCCAGATGACGCAGGAACGTCTCGCCGTCCTTGCGACCCAGCGCGAATGCCGGGCCCATCATGTCGGGGCGCGTGTAATCCCAACTGGAAATCGGTACGGGCACGCTCGGCTGCACATATAGCCGGTCTTGCCCGCCGTGATGCTGCGTGAATATCTGCGGACGCGGATAGCGCCGCGTCACCAGCACAAGCACCTGGCCGGGCATGGCATCGAGCGCGTCGACGGGCACGTTGTCGACCATGCCGCCATCGAGCACGGCCCGTCCGTCGCGACGGAGAATCGGCGTGAACGGCGGCGTACAGGACGATTGCAGCATCAGATCGGCCAGATCCTCGGTGGACCGGCAATCCTGCGCGCGCACGAATTCGGGAGTGAAGCCAAGCCGACGGGCGAGCGTCGGGTGCAGAGTACGGCGCACGTGCTTGTCGATGTTGTAGGCCACCAGCGCTGCCGCCGTGGCCGTGCGTGGCCCGAGCCAGCGCGGGATGTGCGACACGCCGACGCGAATCTCCGGTCCGGCGGCGAGCTTGTCGAGCTGGCCCTCATAAATGTCGAGCAGCGCCTGCCGGTAGATGCGGTAATGCGGAAACACCCGCTCACGGCGCAGCAGGTTGCCCCAGTAGGCGTTCTTGCGATTGTTCGCGAGTGCCCGCCGGTAATAGTCCATCACCCAGTCCGATTCGCGCATGTGCAGCATGCACGCGGTGGCCGCCCCGGCCGATATCCCGGTGATGACGCGCGGGCGCAGCGGCACCTCGCGCACGACGCGTTCCCAGAATCCCGCCTGCCACCAGCAACGGTTGCCGCCGCCGGCGAATACGATCTGATCGAACACCTGGCCCCCTTCGGTGATATCGCGTTATCGACGCTGAACGTCTTGCAACGGTACGCTCAAAGCAGCGCGTAGGTCGTGGTGGCGTGCACCGCCATCTTGCCCGATGCATCGAGAATCTCGATCTCGCCGAACACCAGATTCTTGCCGCGACGCAGAATCCGCGCGATCACGCGCAAATCGCCCTCGGCCACCGGGCGCATGAACTGCGTGTTGAGCGTGACGGTCGTCATCGGCTGGAAGCCGCCAAGCGAGGCCGAGAGCGCCACCACCATGGCCGTGTCGGCCACGGCCATGAAGACCTGCCCGCAGATGACGCCGCCGCCGTGTTTGAACGCAGCGTCGAACGGCAATCGCAATTCGCTTTGTTCCGGCCCGGTCGCCTCGACTTGCAGATTGAGTTGCCGCACCCACGGCGCGACGAGTTCATCGAGCATCTTCTGCGCCTGCACCCGCTCCATCCCGACCCTCCTCCAATATCGTTGTGACGCCGATGATAGCGCCAAAACAACAGCGCCACCCGGCAAGGGGTGGCGCTGGCGTCATGCGCGCGATCCGTAATCAGCGGCAACTCATCCGTTCGTCTTGTCCTGATGAACTCGCTGGCTTTGGTGATTTTCGCGATGCTGGATGCCTGCCTGCTCGCCCTTGCTCACGTGACCGTTCTGGCCCGCGTGCGCTTCGGCGGTGTCGACATGGGCCTGCCCGCGCTCAAGACTACCGACCTGGCGATTATTCAACGTACCGGCGGCCTGTCCCTGGGCGATGCGCTTTTCCTGGTTGACGTTACGTTGCACGTCGGCCTGCATGCGCTCCGACGACTTCGACGTGGGATTCGCCACCTGGCCGTTGTGCTTGAGCTGATCAATCTTCGCGCTCTCCTTGTTCTGCGCGTTGGCGATGCGCGCCTTCTCGGCGGCGGTATCTCCCGTGTGATCGGCGTGCGCTTGCATGCGGTCGATCTTCGCCTCTCCCCTCTCGATGCTCGACGCTTCCTTGGTCGTCAGTTGACCGCTCTTCAGTCCGTTCTCGACGCGCTGCTGCTGGTGGATGTCGCGCGCCGTCTCGGTGGGGGTGCTTTGCGCAAACGCCTGCGAGGCGAACACACCGCCGAGGGCAACCGTCACGGCACTCAGAATCAGCGTTTTACGAACGTTCATGATGGAATCCTTATTGACTTTGGCTGTGCTTTCGAAATACCCGGACACGATCGGGTGGATGCGTGTTCGGGGAACCGGCGGGACCGGGGCCGTTGGCGGGATTGCCAGCGAATGACCGTGTCCTTATGCGGATTAACGAAGCGCGCGAGCATCGCGCCGACAGCCGTCGTGTAACCGGGCAGTCCGAAAAGTAACGGCTTGTAATCCGCGCGCCGGGGCAGAGGCGGGCTATGTCCCTGAAATCGCTCAGACAGTCGCAGACAGCGCGGTAACGATTTGATACAGTGGTGCCCATTTGGTCGGCACGCCCTGCCGCAGAGCGCGCCACCCCATTTCCCCCCATCAGTCCCCATACGCGAACAAGCGAGTCAAGAAGGAGCCTTCACCATGCAGAGCACCAGAGACGACCTCGGCAAACTCATCCTGCGCCTTACCCTCGGCATCCTGCTGCTGTTTCACGGCGTCAGCAAAGTGATCAACGGGGTCGGTTTCATCGAGGGCATGGTTACCTCGCACGGCCTGCCGAGTTTCCTCGCCTACGGCGCCTACCTGGGTGAAGTGCTCGCGCCGGTGCTTCTGATTCTTGGTGTGCTCACCCGTCTGGGCGGCCTGCTCGTCGTGTGCAACATGCTTGTCGCCTTCTCACTGGTTCACCTGAGTCAACTGGGCGACCTCTCGAAGACCGGCGGCTGGGCGCTGGAGCTGCAAGGCTTCTATCTGCTCGCGGGCCTTTGCGTGATTCTCTTCGGTGCCGGGCGCTACAGCGTGTCCGGTGGCCGTGGCGCCTGGGACTGACCTGAGACCAGCTAACGTCGCCCATCGGGAACCGGCCGCCGCGCGCAGTGTTGCGCCGGCGGTCGCGACGGCCCGCGCTTGCCGCCCTTGTCGATGGGCGGCAAGCGCGGGCCGAGTCGTTTCGGCATATTGCATACGCAGGCGCCGGTAACGTCGGGTAATACAGCGGTTGCACTTTGCAACTTGTTCCGCGCGGCAATGACTTACTCTGAAACTGCCAATTCCGGCAGTATCAACAGGAGTCAACACCATGCGCAAACTGAAGATCGCCGCCGCGTCGGCAATCCTCGTCGCCACCTCGATGTTCGGTATCGCCCATGCCGCAGACGCCACCGCACCGGCCACGGGTCCGCACGCCGCCATGCACCCGATGCGCGGCGACCACGGTCCCTGGGGGCTCGGTGACATTCGTAAGCTGCACGATCAACTCAAGCTCGACGCTCAGCAGGAACAAGCCTGGCAGCAGGCCGTGAACACGTCGAAGCAGAACCACGACGCCATGCGCAAGAACGGCGAACAGTTCCGTCAGATGATCGCGCAGGCGAAGGATCAGCAAGTACTCGATCTGGCTGGCATGCGTGCCGCGCGCGAAAAGGTATTCGATCAGAACCGTCAGCTTCACAGTCAGACGGAAGATGCCTGGCTGAACGTCTACAACGGGCTGAACAACGATCAGAAGATCCTCGTGAGCAACGCCATCAAGGCGCGCTGGGCCAAGATGAAAGCCTGGCACGACAAGGCGATGCAGCATCGCGGCCAGATGCCCATGGGCGCGCCGGGGATGCAAGCGCCGGCCGGTCAGGCGCAATAGCCGCAATAAGCGCGAGGCCAGCGCCGCCGGCGCCCGACTGCCCGGCATGTCGTGAGACGCCCGGCCCCCGCCGTCGTGCAGGGCCGGGCGTTTTTTATCGACGTGAGAATGCCGAACGAATCGCCCCGTCGGCGTGATTGCGGAAGTGCATGCCTTCGCCATAGCGGTTGAACATCGGCGCGTAGACCCTGTTCGGCAACGCGGCGCTGACGAATAGCGGATGGCGCTCCAGCGCGCCGAGAATCACGTCGCCCAGTGCGCGAGTTGCCCTGTGATAAATGGGAATGATTTGCATTACAAGATGATCGATTTGCGATACTCCCCTGAAATCACGGCATTTCCCGCAATACGTCGTAAGGCAAAAGCACCCACGCAGGGCGTGCCATCGGTAAGGCGATGAAATCACAACGATTGCTTCATCGACACGGAATCGATATTCGCCCGCGCCTGTACGCGAATTCGCGGGTTTTCCCTAGGATCAACAGCACGACAACTGCGGAGCTTTTGAGCAAATCGTGAGTGGCCTGGTGTGCTGCGCAGGTTTCGACTGGGGATATTAGCGATCCGGCTTGCGTCATATCGATATGACGGCGACCTTGCTATGCAAAGACGAATCGCTTATTGGCGCGTGCGACTGGCATCGCGATACAAGGAGGAATCACTTGCATGCCCGGCGCTTCCCGCCGCGTTGTCACGACTTTCAGAACTCTCGCTTCGCCATGTCCCGTCAAATCGAGTGCCTCCTACCCGCCCAAACACATCACGTCTGCGAAACGGCGCCGCAATATCCGCAGCGCCGCCGCTTTCTTCAACGCGCAGGTACGGCGATGTTCGCGGGGAGCGCCGTGCAGGTCTTCGGTGCAGCGGGCGCATTGACGCTCAGTGACAATGCCCGTGCGGCTACCTCGCCGCTCACGCTGCGCATTGGCTATCAGAAGTCGTCGACGCTCATCGTGCTCGCCAAGGCACGCGGCACGCTGGCGCGCGCGCTTGCGCCGCACAACGTCACACTCACGTGGCACGAGTTCACGAGCGGGCTGCCGCTGCTCGAAGCGCTCAACGTCGGGAGCATCGATTTTTCGGCCGACGTGGCCGATACGGTGCCGGTGTTCGCGCAGGCCGCGGGGGCGCGCATCGCCTATGTCGCACGCGAGACGCCGTCGCCGGATGCCGAAGCGATACTGGTGCCGCAAAACTCGCCGATCAAGACGCTCGCGGATCTCAAAGGCAAGCGCGTTGCCGTGACCAAGGGCGCAGGCGTGCATTACTTGCTGATCGCCGCGCTGCAAAGCGTTGGTCTGCGCATCAACGACGTGCAGCCGGCCTACCTCACGCCCGCTGACGCACGCGCGGCGTTCGCCAGCGGCAACGTCGACGCCTGGGTGACGTGGGACCCCTTCCTGGCGGGCATCGAGCATCAAGACAAGGTGCGCACGCTGACGAGCGCGCGCGGGCTCGCGGGCTATCAGCGCTACTACCTCGCGACCCCCGCGTTTGCCCGCGATCACGACGCCGTGCTGCGCGAGGTTTACCGGACATTGCGCGAGACAGGTCAGTGGGTACGCGCTAACCCGCGCGATGCGGCAGCGCAGCTCGCCCCCCTCTGGGGACTGGATGCTGCCACGGTCGAAGCGGCCAACAAGCGTCGTAGCTACGACGTGCAACCGGTGGTACGCGACGCCATCGCCGAGCAGCAGCGCATTGCCGACGCCTTCACCCAGGCGGGTCTGCTGCCCAAGCGGGTTGACGCCGCCGATGCCATCCTCTGGCAACCGCCAGCCTGAACGTCGCGACAGGCCACGCATTACCTAGTAAAACTGATAGTTCGGTCAGGAAAGCGCCGCCATGGCGTAATTCCCACAATATCGTGTGAATTTCTCAGGTATTCCCAACGAAATTCATACACGTGTTTATACTTGAGAATGTAATACCTGAAGCATTCGGCCGGAGCCCCCCCGGAACGGCCTTGGCGTCTCGCCAGATTGCCGGACTCGGCGCCGACGGCGGCCCCTCGCTGCCTTCCGGAAACGTCGGTCTGGCTCGACGACATCATGAAATTCGCGACACCGGTGCAACACGTAAAAGTGTGCGCCGGTGTTGCCTATTCGCCGTCCAGGGATAATGCAAGCCACCAGATCGCTCTACCTGCTCGGACCGATGCGGGTCGAAAAAGGCAAACAGGCATGCGCCGTGAAATACACGAAAGCGCGCGGGCTGTTGGCCTATCTCGCTCTTCAACCGGGCTATCACACACGCGGCGCACTCGCCGACCTCTTCTGGCCGGATGAAGACGGCCAGGGCGGTCGCGACAAACTCAAGCGCATGCTCTTTCACCTGCGCGACACCCTCGGCGACGAACTCTTCGAATCGGATCGTCAAGTCGTGCGCTTGCGCCCCGAGACGGGTCTGTGGATCGACGCCCACGTCTTCGCGAGCATGATCGAGCAGGCGGATCGCACGCTCGACGGCGTCACGGGTCTGGATCTGGCGGCGCATCTCCAACATCTGGCCGACGCCGTCGCTCTTTACCAGGGGCCTTTCCTGCACGGCCTGTCGGTACGCGAAACGCCCGATCTGGAACAGTGGATCGAGCTGCAACGCGACGAATACCAGCGCCGGCGCGTCTTCGGCGAACGACTGCTCGCCGACGGCTACGCCCGTCTGGGCGACCTCGATCAGGCACTCGCTCACGCACGACAGCTCGTGGCACTCGCCCCGTTCGACGAATCGTGCTGGCAGTGCCTGCTTGCGCTGCTGTTGCGCGCGGGGCGTCGCGACGAGGCCGAAACCGAATACCGCCGCTTGTGCGACATTCTGCGCGAAGAACTTGGCGAGACACCCGGCGCGGCGCTCACGCAGCTGCTGGAAACACCGCCTGCGCGAATGGAACAGCGCGCCACGGGGCCCGAGCGTCGCCAATTGACGGTCGTGGCCATCGAATTCGCGCCCAACGGCATCGACGATCCCGATCAACTCGTGGGCATGATGCGCCCGCCGCTCGTGCAATGTGAAACGATCCTGCGTCAGTCGTGGGGTTACACGATGCGCACGCCAACCGGCGGCCTGCTCGGCTATTTCGGATATCCCACCGCACTGGAAGGCGCCGGACGCCACGCCGTCGAAGCCGCCATGCGCTGCGTGCAGGCAAGCACCGCGCGCGTGGGCATCGGTGTGGGCGTTCACACCGGACTCGTCATCAGTTCGGTCGCCGACGACAGCCCCGACACCGGCGGGCGCGTCTCGCGCTCCGCAACGCAGTTGGCCGACATGGCGCTGCCCGGCGAAGTGGTGATCTGCGATGCCACGCAACGCCTCATTGGCGTCGCCATTGCGACCACGCCTCATGGCAGTGTGCGCGAGCGCCACGCGAATCGAGATATCCCGGTGTTTCGCGTCAATCCCGACCCCACACCGGAGCGCCGCTCGCGCCGGCGTGCAGCCATGCTCTTCGGCCGCGATGCGGCGCTGGCCGAACTCGCCCGCGCACACGCGGCTATGCGCGACGCCGCTACCGGTCAGGGCACACTCTCGCTGGTGATCGGCGAGGCGGGTATCGGCAAGACGGCGCTGGTTCGCCATTTCATCGAAACACGCGGTCTGCGCGCGATCGATCTGGCCTGCGCACAAGACGGCGCAGGTACGCCGTTCCATCCGATTGCCCGCTGGCTGCGCACGCAATCCGCGGCCGAGGCCTCGCAACTCCCGCAACCCGCCCTGCTCGCGCATCGTCGCCTGCGAGCGCTGTTCGACATGCACGCCGACGGCAACGTGCCGCATGCATGGAAGCAGGCCGTGCTCGACGAAGCCCCCGCCCTGCTCGCCGCGCTGCTGCCCGATGGTGGTGTGCTGATGCTCGACGACGCCCACTGGACCGATCCATCCACGCAGGAATTGCTCGCGCTCATGGCGGAGAATCCGCCGTGTGGCCGTCTGTTGATCGTATGCGCCCGCCCCGAATTCGAGCTGCCGTGGCATCACACGGTGAGCTTGTGCCGCATCGATCTGGCGCCGCTCGACGCGGGTGCAGCCGCCTCCATCGTGCGCGCGGCGACGCCACGCGTTGCGCTGCCGGCGGCCATGCGCGAGCGCATCGTGCATCTCGCCGAAGGGGTACCGCTGTTCCTGCAAGAGCTGGCGCGGGCCACCGCCGCACAGCAAGCCGGACGCGGCCCGGTCGGCGCCATGCCGATGCCGGCCAGCCTTCAGGAATTGATGATGGCGCGCATCGACGCCGCCGGCAGCGCCAAGCCGGTGGCTCACTTTGCGTCGTGCCTCGGCCCGGAGTTTCAGGCCGACGTACTCGCCATCGCAAGCGGACGTTCGATGGCCCTTGTCGAGCGCGCGCTCGACACACTCGTTGCCTGCGCCCTCGTGCAACGTCAGGACAGTGGCCACTACGTCTTCCGTCACGCGCTGCTGCACAAGGCCGCCTACGATGCGCAACCGCAGGAACGCCGTCAGGATGCGCACCGCCGGATCGCGCTCGCCATGCGCGAGCATGACGCGTCAGCCGTGCAGACCGAGCCCGAAGTGCTTGCCTGGCATTTCCGCCAGGCGGACGAGCCGCAGGCGGCCATCGAGCACTACCGTCTTGCAGGCGAATTCGCAACGGGGCGCCAGGCATTCCGTGAAGCGTGCGCGCACTATCAAAGCGCACTGGATGTCTTGCGGCAGACGGGCGCTAACGCCCAGACCGCGCAACAGGAATTGCAATTGCGCATGGCGCTCGGCGTGCCGCTCATCTCGCTACATGGTTATGGTTCGGAACCCGCGCGTCACAATTTCGAAACGGCGCTCGCGCTCGCACAGCCGATGGGCGACGACGTCGCGCTGTTCCCTGTCTACTGGGGGCTGTGGCTTGGCTCCAGTTCGTGGAGCAACTTCGACCGAAGCATCGACCTTGCACGCAAACTCATCCTCATCGCCGAGCAGGCCGATGCCGGGCCGTTGCTCGCGCACGCGTACTACGCGCTGGGCAACAGCCTGTGCTGCCACGGCGACTTCAACGGTGCGGTAACGGCACTGGAAACCGGGCTCGCGCATTACCGGCCCGAACACGCCGACACGGGTCTCGGCGAAGACGCCCGCATCACCGGACTGTCGTTCCTTTCGTGGGCGTACTGGTTCACCGGCCGCCACGACGCATCGCTTGCGGCCAGTGAAGAAGCGTTGGCGATGGGACGTCAGCAAGGCCGTCACTACTCCTTCTCGTTTGCGCTGGTGTTTGCGGCGATGTTGCGACGCTTGCGTCGTGAAGTGGCGTCTGCCGAGGCACTGGCGAGCGAAGCGACCGAAGTGGCGACGGAGGCGGGCGTGGCCCTTTGGGCGCTCGCCGGACAGACGATTCGTGGCTGGGCGCTCGCCTCTCGCGGCGACGTGAACGGCCTCGAGCGCATTACCGACAGCGTGGGCCGTCTGAGCGAGATCATGGGCGGCGTCGAAGGCATGTTCTTCGGTCTGCTCGTGGAAGGGTGCGCGGGAACGGGCGACATCGCGCTCGGGCTGCACGCGGCCGAACGCGGTGCCCACGTGGCAGCACGCCGCAGCGACGCCCATTGGCAGGCGGAATTCCTGCGTCAGAAGGGCGACTTCCTGCGCGCCGGGCATCATCCCGACGACGCGGTGCGCCCTTGGCTGGAACAAGCCTTACAGATCGCGCAGGCGCAGGCGTCGCCGTCGCTCATCTTGCGTGCGACGCTCAGCCTGTTGCGCCTGAGTGGCGGCAACGCGCCAGGCGACGACGAACGGGTGCAGCTGCTGCGCGAGGCGCTCGACGCGCTCGAAGGCGGCGAGATGCTTGCCGATGTCCAGGAAGCCCGCACCCTCATTGCCGACGTCTCGGCGCCGCAGCCCGCACGCTACACTGCCCGCTACGGAAGTTGACCGGGCGCACCGGCACGGCAAAGTCATTGCCGGTGCGGGGCTCGCTCAGGCCCCGCGAATAGGCGCTATCAGGCACGTCGTATGTCCGCCGGAGGCCCGGCCGCTATATTGAGGCGACCGGTGCCCCCAACCCATCCGACATGCCCATCGACCCCATGCGTCTGCCGTCCGGCGCTTCGCCGGACCGCCGCCTTACCGCCAGCAACGCGCCGCTCACGCGGGTGAGCGCCGTGCGCGAAGCTCCTACTCCGCTCGTCTCGCGCGAAGTCGTCGTCTCCGGCTGCGTCAATCGCCGTCACTCGTTCGATCTCTGTTCGCTCATGCGTCTGCCGACGCAACTGACCGGGCCGCTCGATGTCGGCACGCTCGCCGTCTATGAACGCGACGGCCTCCCGCTTGGCGACGACGAAGGAGGCATTGGCCTAATTTCGACGGGCGACCTGCGCGTGGCGCTACGCCAGGTGCGAGCCCTCAAGCGGCTCACCGTCCATCTGGCCGATCCGCACACGCGCTGCCCCCCTTCGCGACGACCGTGAGCCACCTACACTGGTGGCACTCTTCCAACGGTAACGCGAACTATGACCGCATCTCACCGCAATTCCGACTCGACAGGCGCGAACGCCATCGGCCGCTGGCGCATGCCGCCCGAGTGGCATCCGCACGCCGCCTGCTGGATGGCGTGGCCGAGCCACACGGTGGTATCGGGCGCGCGACGGCATGAGGTGATTCAGGAACTGGGCGCGATCGCCCACGCGATTGCGCAATTCGAACCCCTGCACGTCGCCGTCGATCCGGCCCACATGGACGAAGCACTGCGTTTTCTGCCGATCAGCACCACGCTTCACCTCATGCCTGTAGACGATCACTGGATGCGCGACACCGGCCCGACCTTCGTGTTCGACGACGCGATGACATTGCACGCCGTGCGCTGGAACTTCAACGGCTGGGGGCAGAAGCTGCAACCGATGCCCGGCGCCGATCCAAGGGTGGCGGAACGCGTTGCCTATGCGCTCGGTGCTGGCACGGCACCCGCGTCGCTCGTGGCCGAAGGCGGATCGTTGCATGTGGATGGGCAAGGCACGTTGATCGTGACGGAGACCTCAATTCTCAATGAGAACCGCAATCCCGGTCTGACGCGCCGCGAGGCCGAAGATGTCTTTCGTCACTGGCTGGGCGTCACGCACATCGTATGGCTGCCGGGTTCGTGGCTCGACGTGATAACCGACGGTCATGTCGATGGCGCCGCATGCTTCGTGCGGCCTGGCGTGTTGCTCGCGACAGGGACTTGCGACGACGACGAATGGTCGCGTGAGACGAGAGAGAACCTGCGCGCGCTACGGCTCGCGCGCGACGCCTGCGGACGGCCCTTCGAGATCGGCCTGCTGCCATCGCCCGACTTCGACGCCCTGCCCGCCGACATTGCCGGCGATCCCGACTTCGCGCCGGTGTACGTGAACTTCTATCTGCCCAACGAGGGGGTCGTCATGGCGTCGTTCGGCGATCCCGCGGCCGATGCGCATGCGCACGACATCGTGAAACAAGCGTTCCCCGACAGACACGTCGTGCAGTTGCCGCTTCGCGGGATTGCCCGGCGCGGCGGCGGCATTCACTGTTGCACGCAGCAACAACCGGCCACCGCGCGGCCCTAAGCCGTCAGGCTGTCTTAACTCGACGCCGCACGGCGTTTGCGCGGGGCCGTCACCTTCGCCGCCACCCCCGCCTTCGTGCTTGCCGTCTTCGGCTTCGCCGACGTCTTGCCGGCAGTCTTCGCGAGAACCGTCCCCTCGCCCGCCGCCTTACGCACGGTCCGCTTCGGCGGCACGGTGCCAGCTTCCGGCGACATCTTCACCGCCGCAGACTTGCGACGTGGTAGCGGCGGCGCACCGGCCCCAAGCTGCGAGCGCACGCGCTGCTGCATGTCAGCGATATCCGAGTCGAGAATCAGACGGCCGCGCAGCTTCCCGTTCATCCGCTTGATATAGGTGCGCGCCTCCTGCATATGGAAATGCATGAGTTCGCGCACGCGCTGCGCGTCGCCGGCGCGCGCCGCTTCGGTAATCTCGCGATGAATGTTGACGTTCGCCGTGCCGAACTTCTCATGCTCGCGGCGCGGGGTCTCGTTGCCGAACACGATCAACTGGCGAATCATCTCGTTGACGAGTTCGCAGGTGAAACGCAAGAAACTGTTGGGATTGGCGGCCGCGAGAATGTCGTGAAAGTCGACATCGGCCTGACGCTGACGCAGCAATTCGCGGCGATCGTGCGACGCCGGGCTGCAACACGCCATGTTGTGCTCCAGCGCTTCGAAGTCGGCCTCGGTCAGATGCGGCACGGCACCGGCAGCCAGCTCCGGTTCGAGCAACTGACGCACCGTATAGATGTCGTCGATGCTCACTTCCTTGAAGAAGAGATAGTTCTGCATGAGCTGAAACGTGCGCTCAAGCGGCACCTCCACCACCATGCCGCCGCCCGACGGCCCCGTGCTCACTTTGATGAGCCCCTGCACTTCGAGCGACTTGAGCGCCTCTCGAATGGTGCTCTTCGACACCCCGAACATCTGCTGCAGTTCCACTTCACGCGGCAGACGATCGCCGGGCAACAGATTGCCTTCGGTAATCAGACGCTTGATGGCTTCGGCAACGAGATCGCCGCGTTTTTGCTGTTTGATTTCCAACGGCTCTCGCACCATTTGCGCGTCCAATGCCATGTAGCGCCTCAAAAAGGTCTTGTTCACACGAATTTCCGACTGTGCCGCCTCGGAATTTTTTCCGATTGACACTCCAAAGCATTATACCTACGATCAAATCCATCCTATTTATCATTATAAATATGACGGATAGGGATAAGGCCCCGGACGTTGCAAGTCGTTACCGTCAGGTCGCTGCCCCGGATCGATTTTTTAAGGTCTGCGGCCGGTCAGCGGGTGACGCGCTGCACGTTGGCACCCCATGAACGATTGCTCTCTTTGCTGGAGACCCAATTGAATCGTCGTGAACTGTTGAAGCTCGCCGCTGCGGCGTCTCTGCCTGGCTCCCTACTCACCGCTCGCGACGTGTTCGCGCAAAGCACCGGCGCCATTCAATTGGCGTGTCCGGTGCCGATGTCGGGGCCGTTCGCCGCCAACGGCAAATTCGCCGATCTCGGCATGAAGCTCATCGTCGAGCAGTACGGCAAAGTGCTGGGCCGCCCGCTCGCCTATACCACCCTCGACACCGAGGGAAAACCCGCCACGGCCATTCGCCGTGTGCAGGAAATCGCGCAGCAGAAGGGCGCGCGCTTCTTCGCGGGCGGCATTCTGTCGTCCGAGGCGCTGGCGATGGGCAAGGAAGCCGAGAAGGCCGGCGGCATCTTCATCACCACGGCCGGGGCCGACGAAATCACGGGCAAGGATTGCAACAGCGCCACGTTCCGCTGGTCGGTGCCGACCTTTGGCGCCATAGAGCAAACGGTGCGCCCGCTCATCGAATCGATGCCCAAGGCCAAGCGCTGGTACACGATCACGCCGCAATACGTGTTCGGCGAAGGTCTGCTCACTGCCGCGAAGAACATCTTCAAGGAGAAAGGCATCGAGCACGTGGGCAACAGCTATCACTCGCTCACGGAGAAGGAGTTCTCGGGCTATCTCACGAACGCGGCTGCCGCCAAGCCCGACGTGCTGCTGATCCTGAACTTCGGCTCGCAATCGTCCGACACGCTACGTCAGGCGGTGAGCTTCGGCATGAAGAAGAACTGCACGATCCTGATGGCGTGGGCATCGGGCCTGGAACAGTTCGAGACGCTCGGCGCCGATCTGTGCGACGGTGTGTACTTCGGCGCGCAGTACTGGCACGCCGTGGCCTCGCCGCTGAATCTCGATCTCGTCAAACGCACGCAGGACCGCTTCAAGCAGAACCCGAATTACAGCCTCGCGGGCTCGTACATCTGCACCAAGCTCATGCTCGACGCCATGGTCAAGGCGGGCAGTGCCGATCCGAAGGCGGTCATCACTGCGATGGAAGGCATGAAGTACGACGGTCTCACCGGTCCGGAGGAAATCCGAAAGGGCGACCATCAGGTACTCAAGAACTACTATCTGCTCAAGGGCAAGCCCAAGTCGAAGATGAAGAATGCCGACGACTACGCCGACATTGTCAGCGCCGGGAAATCGTTCCTGCCACTCGACAAGACCGAGTGCAAGATGGCGTGACGAAGCAGCGCAACGCCATCGCTGTCTGAAGTGTCGCTCGCGGGGACGCCTTGCCGTCCCCGCATGTGTCGTCTGTGCCGCACGGCGAAAGCCGCACGGCGCACGGTGCTCCACGTCCACTCAAGTTCTCCGGGACGCGCATGAACGTCTATTTGCTGCAAGTCATCAATGGCGTCGGGATCGGGATGTTGTACTTCCTGCTCGCCGTCGGGTTATCGATCATCTTCGGCCTGCTGCGCTTCGTGAACTTCGCACACGGCGCCTTCTATCTGCTCGGTGCCTATTTCTGCTATCAGGCGCTGCAATGGGGGCTGTCGTTCTGGCTCGCGCTGATCCTGTGTCCGATCGTCGTGGGCGCGCTCGCGTGGATCGCCGAAAAGGTGCTGCTCTCGCATATCTACGAGAAGGCGCACGAATTCCACATCCTCGTCACGGTCGGCCTCGCACTGGTTGTGCAGGAACTGGTCATCATCGTGTGGGGGCCGCTGGGCGATAACGTCGCCGTGCCCGAGGTACTCGACGGCGTGGTGATGTGGGGCAGTTTCATCTATCCGAAATACCGGCTCTTTCTCATCGGCTTCACCGCAGTCTTCGCCGCCGTGCTCTGGTGGCTGCTCGAAGGCACCCGTCTGGGCAGTGCGGTGCGCGCGGGCAGCGAGTCGTCCGAGATGGTGTCGCTGCTCGGCATCAACGTGTTCCGGGTGTTCAGTCTCGCCTTCGCGCTTGGCGCGGGCACGGCTGCGCTTGCGGGCGTGCTGGCCGCACCGGTGCGCGGTGTCGAACCGTTCATGGGCATCGAGGCGCTGGGCATTGCCTTCGTGGTGGTCGTCATCGGCGGCATGGGCAGTTTCGCTGGCGCGCTCGTGGGCGGTCTCGTGATCGGCATCGTGCAGAGTCTGATGAGCACGATCTGGCCGGAAGGCGCTCGACTGATGATTTATGTGGCGATGGCAGCCGTGCTGCTCATGCGTCCGCACGGCCTGCTCGGGAGGGGATGATGCTGGTACGTTACCGTTTTTGGCTGCTCGCCGCCGCTGTCACACTGATCCTGCCGGTCACGTTGTCGTCGGGCACGCTCGCGACCGAAGTCCTCGTCTACGCGCTCGCCGTGCTCGGTTGCAATCTGCTGCTCGGCTACACCGGTCTGCTCTCGTTCGGTCAGGGCATCTTCTTCGGCCTGGGCAGCTACACGCTGGGCATCATGCTCACGCGCACGGCGTTGCCCATGCCGCTCGCCGTCGTCGCATCGATCGTGCTGGGCGCGGTGATCGCGGCCGTCGTCGGCAGCTTCGCGATCCGTCAGAAGGGCACCTACTTCGTGATGCTCACGCTCGCGTGCGCGCAGATGTTCTACTTCCTCGCCTACACCGCAACGGACTGGACCGGCGGCGACAACGGGCTGCTCGACATCCCACGCAAATCACTGGCCATCGGCGGCAAGACGCTCATCCCGCTCGAGACGCCGTGGCAGTACTACACCTTCGTCGCCATCGTCTTCCTGATCGTCTTCGCGGCACTGTTGCGCGTGGCCGATTCGGTGTTCGGCCGCACGCTGCTCGCCATTCGCGACAACGAAACCCGCGCCGCCGCCATCGGCTATCACGTGAAGACGTTCAAGCTCGTGGCGTTCGCCATCTCGGGCGCCGTCACGGCGCTCGCCGGTGCCTTGCATGCGCTGATGACGGGTATCGCGCCGCTGTCGAACATCGAATACCACACGAGCGAGATGATCCTCGTGATGACGGTGATCGGCGGCACGGGCAATCTGTTCGCTTCGGTGCTGGGCGCTGCGTTCTACGTGCTCGCCGCCGACTGGCTCTCCACGCTCTGGCCGCGCTGGCTGTTGTTGCTCGGCCTGCTGCTTATCGCCGTGAGTTTGTTCATGCATCGCGGCCTGTGGGGTGTAGGGGAATCGCTGTGGTATCGCATCACCGGCAAACGCGGCGACACCAACGGCAAACTGGATACGCAGGGAGATGCGACATGAGCGACGCGCCTAACGCGCTTATTGAAGCCAGCGGCATCGTCAAACGCTACGGCAAATTCACAGCGCTGCATGGCGTGGATCTGCGCGTGGCCCCGCGCACGGTGCATTCCGTCATCGGCCCGAACGGCGCGGGCAAGACCACCCTGTTCCACATGCTCACCGGCACCGTGCCTGTCTCGGGCGGACGCATCCTGTTCGACGGTCACGACGTGACGACCGAAGCCGATTACCGCCGTGTGCAACGCGGCATTGCCCGCTCGTTTCAGGTGACGGCGCTGTTCCAGAACCTGTCGGTACGCGAGAACCTGCGACTGGCTGCGCTGGGTGTCACACCGCGCCACGCGCTCTCGTGCTGGCGCAAGGCCGACGGCCCACGCGCCTGCGCCAGCGTCGTCGACGACGTGCTCACGCGGCTCGCCCTCACGCGTCACGCCGACACTGCGGCGGGGGCGCTCTCGCACGGACAGCAACGCCGCCTCGAAGTCGGCATGGCGCTGGCGGCGCGTCCCAAAGCCATCTTTCTCGACGAGCCGACGTCCGGCATGGGCATCGACGATCTCGACGACATGAAGCAACTCATCCGCGGCCTGCGCGACGATCACACCGTGGTGCTCATCGAACACAACATGAACATCGTGATGGACATCTCCGACACGATCACCGTCATGCAACAAGGCCGCGTACTGGTCGAGGGCAAGCCGGACGTCATTCGCGCCGACGATCGCGTGCGCGCCGCCTATCTCGGCAACATGATTACCGGAGGCCGCGCATGATTCTCGACGTCGCAGGCATTCACAGCTATTACGGCAAGAGCCACATCCTGCAAGGCGTGTCGCTGAACGTCGGCGACGGGGAACTCGTCACGCTGCTGGGCCGCAATGGCGCGGGCAAGTCGACGACGCTCAAGACCATCGCCGGCGTGGTCACGCCCAAGGCAGGCAGCATCTCGTTTCTGGGCAAGCCCGTCGCCGGGCAGCCCGCGCACCGCATCGCGGCAAAGGGCGTATGTTTCGTGCCCGAGCATCGGGGCATCTTCAAGCTGCTCACCGTCGAAGAGAATCTCAAGCTCGGCGCGCGGCGCGATTCGCCGTGGCAGCTTGCCGACATCTACCGCATCTTTCCGCGCCTGCAGGAGCGTCGCAAGAATGGCGGTGCGCAACTCTCCGGCGGCGAACAGCAAATGCTCGCGATCGGCCGCGCGCTGATGAATCATCCGCGCCTGCTCATGCTCGACGAGCCGGTCGAGGGCCTCGCCCCCGTGATCGTCGAAGAGATCGTGGCGCAGTTGAAGCTCATCAAGCAGGCGGGTGTGGCCATCCTGCTCGTTGAACAGAATCTGGAAGTCTGCACGCAACTCGCCGACCGGCACTACATCGTCGAGCAAGGCGTGATCGTGTATGGCGCGGACAACGCCGCTTTTCTCGCCGACGAGGTCGTCAAGGACCGTTATCTCGGCGTGGGCGTGGCGTGAGCCGCGCGTCCCGCATTCCCCCGACGCGCGTCGTCAAGCCGCTAGGCGAGCGCGCCGTTCTGCCAACGCATGCGCCAGCGTAAACCGCGCGGCGCACGCTCTGAAGGACTTGTGAACATGGAACGTCTCGATCAACCGGCTGCCGCAGTGCGCGTCGACGGCGCGCGCCTGTGGGGCAGCCTCATGCAACTCGCGCAAATCGGCGCGACCGCCAAGGGCGGCGTCTGCCGCCTGGCGCTGACCGAACTCGACCGGCAAGGCCGCGATCTGTTCGTGAAGTGGGCAAAGGAGATCGGTTGCACGGTGCGTATCGACGCCATCGGCAACATCTTCGCGCGCCGCGCCGGACGCAACGACGCACTGCCGCCCGTCATGACCGGCAGCCACATCGACACCCAGCCGACCGGCGGCAAGTTCGACGGCAACTACGGTGTGCTCGCCGGACTAGAGGTGCTGCGCGCGCTCAGCGACCACGGCATCGTGACCGAAGCGCCGCTCGAAGTCGCCGTCTGGACTAACGAAGAGGGGTCGCGCTTCGTCCCCGTGATGATGGGGTCCGGCGTCTACGCGGGCGCCTTCACGCTGGAACACGCGCTCGCACAGAAAGACCACGACGGCGTGAGCGTCGCCGAAGCGTTGTGCGCCATCGGCTATGCCGGCGCGGCGCCGGCGGTCGGTCAGACAGGGGCCGTCGGGGCGTACTTCGAAGCCCACATCGAGCAGGGCCCGGTGCTCGAAGCCCACGAGAAAACCATCGGCGTGGTGCAAGGCGCGCTGGGTCAGCGCTGGTACGACGTCACCGTCACCGGCATGGAGGCGCATGCGGGCCCCACACCGATGGAGTTGCGCCGCGACGCGTTGCTCGCCGCTGCCCAGTTGATTCAGGCAGTGAACCGCATCGCGTGCGAGCACGCACCGCACGCACGCGGCACCGTCGGCTGGGTCGACAACTATCCGAACTCGCGCAACGTCATTCCGGGCCGTGTGAAGCTCTCCGTCGATCTGCGCGCGGCAGACGACGCCACGCTCGACACCCTGAACGCCAAGCTGCGCGCCGAGTGCGCCGCGTTGAGCACGAAGGGCATCGACGTCGCCATCGAACAGGTGGTGTACTTCCCGCCGCAACCGTTTGCACCGGAACTCGTGGGCGCGATTCGCGATGCCGCCAAAGCGCTTGGTCTGTCGTCGATGGATGCCATCAGCGGTGCCGGGCACGATGCGGTTTATCTGGCGCGCGTGGCCCCGACGGCGATGATCTTCGTGCCGTGCAAGGACGGCATCAGCCACAACGAAATCGAGGATGCCGATCCGGCGCACCTCGAAGCCGGTTGCAACGTGCTGTTGCAGGCGATGCTGCAACGCGCAGGAGGTGCCGCATGAAAGTCATGATCGCGCGGATGAATCACGAGACGAACACGTTCTCGCCGGTGCCCACGCCGCTCGAAGCCTTCGGCAATCACGGACCGGCGTACGACGAGGCCGCCTATCGCGACAACAAAGGCATGCGCACGGCGATGGCCGCGTTCATCGATCTGGCCGAAGCCGCAGGCGCCGAGATAGTGACGCCCGTCTCCGCCAGCGCCAATCCGAGTGGTCCGGTGGCGGCCGGCGCCTACGACGAACTCTGCCGCCGGATCGTGGCGGCGGCGAGCGGCGTCGACGCCATCCTGCTCGATCTGCACGGCGCGATGGTCGCCGAGAACAGCGACGACGGCGAGGGCGATTTGCTCGAACGCCTGCGCGCGGTAGCGCCCGCCACGCCGATTGCCGTGGCACTGGACCTTCATTCGAACATCACACCGAAGATCGTGACCCATGCCGATATCGTCGTGGGCTTCAAGACGTACCCTCACATCGACATGTACGAAACCGGTGAGCATGCCGGACGGCTTCTCTTCGACATGCTCGCAGGCAAGCGCCGCCCCAAGGTGGTGTGGCAACAGCCGCCGTTGATGGTGCACACGCTGCGCAGCACCAGTCACGGCGGAGCGATGAAACGCGCCCTCGACGCCGCGCGGCGTGCCGAAGCCGAGGAGGGCATTCCGGCGGTGTCGGTGTTCTCCGGCTTCTCGCTCGCCGACATTCCGGCGCCGTGCATCAGCGTCGTGGTCACGGCGGACGACGGCGAGGCGGGCGTGGCGCGTGCGCAGGCCGTCGCGGATCGTATCGCGGCACAGATTTGGGACGAGCGCGACGGCTTCGTCTATCGCAGCGCACCGCTGGCCGAATCGATTGCGCAAGCGAAACAATTGGCCGACGGCGCCGACAAGCCGGTGCTGCTGCTCGATCACAGCGACAACTGCATGTCGGGCGGCACCTGCGACACGATGGACGTGCTCGAAGCCGCACTCGCGGGCGGCCTGACGGGCATCGGCGTCGGCCCGCTGTGCGATCCGGAAGCGGTGGCGACGTTGATCGCCGCAGGCGAGGGCGCCGAAGTCACGCTGGCCGTCGGCAACAAACGGCCACTGTCGCAATTGGGCATTACCAAGACGCCCCCGGTCCTCACGGGCATCGTGCGCAAGATCGGCGATGGCGAATACGTCGTCACCGGACCGACATACACGGGCCAACGCTGTTACATGGGACGCACGGTGCTGTTCGATATCGGTGCGGCGCGTATTGTCGTCACCGAACGCACGCACGAGGCGTGGGATCACGGCGTCTTCACCTGCGTTGGCCTCGATCCGCGCAACGAACGCTTCCTGCTGCTGAAGTCGCGCATGTATTGCCGTCCGGTGTTCGTGCCGATCTCGGCAGGTCTCGTCGAATGCGACAGCGACGGTGTGACAAGTTCGAATTACGCGCTGTTCCCGTTCTCGCACCTGAACCGTCCGGTGTATCCGCTGGATCGGGAGGTGAAGTTCGGAGGATGAGTGCAGTGGCGAGCCTTCACGGCCCGCCCCCTCTCAACCTCTCCCACAAGGAATCCCGTCAATCGGGCACTCTTCAGTCCCGGGTGTCGAGCGGGTGATGGCCTCGACTTTGCGCTGGGTGCCTTCCGGGTCGGTGACCCAATCGCGGTAGAACCCGAACGGGCAATCGGCGACGCCGTTCACGCTCTCGCCGGAATGGATCGTCCCGGTGTATCCGCGGTGAAGCAACTTATACAGATGGTTCTGCGACTGCATGTTCTTGCGCGCGTCGCGAATCGCGCTCACGGACAGCTCCGCGTATTGCACGCCCATCTCCTCCTCGCCGCACTCACCGAGTGTGCGGCCGTCGAAGCCGACGATCGCCGAGTGGCCGAAGTACGAATACACACCGTCCCAGCCCGTCGCGTTCGCGACAGCCACATACGTGTTGTTCATCCACGCCATCGCCTTCGCCACAAGCACCTGCTGATCCTTGGCCGGGTACATATACCCCTGACAACGCACCACCAGTTCCGCACCGCTCATCGTGCAATCCCGCCAGATCTCCGGATAGTTGCCGTCATCGCAGATGATCAAACTGATCTTCAGCCCCTTCGGCCCCTCCGTCACGTAAGTGCGGTCGCCGGGGTACCAGCCTTCGATGGGTGTCCACGGCATAATCTTGCGGTACTTCTGCACGATCTCCCCGCGATTGTCGATCAGCACCAGCGTGTTGTAAGGTACCTTGTTCGGATGATCCTCGTGCCGTTCACCCGTGAGCGAAAACACGCCCCACACATTCGCCTTGCGACATGCCGCCGAGAAAATGTCCGTCTCTTCGCCCGGCACCGTCGCTGCGGTGTCGAACATCTCCTGACGGTCGTACATGATCCCGTGCGTCGAGTACTCGGGAAAGATCACGAGATCCATGCCGGGCAACCCCTGCTTCATGCCGACGACCATGCCGGCGATCTTGCGCGCGTTCTCCAATACCTCAGCCTTCGTATGCAAACGCGGCATCTTGTAGTTGACGACCGCAACGCCCACACAGTCGCGGCTACTCGAAATATCCCCATGTCGCATGAATCCCTTCTCCTTCAAAACTCGCGGTCCCGACGCACGGCCCGGAGACCCCGGGCCGTGCCGAACCCTTCCAAAAGAATCAATGGCTGATCATCCAGGGCCGTCCCGCCGGCCGCTTCAGCCCGCCCGTTGCCGTGGACGTCTGCCCGCTCGCCCCCGCCAGCGACACCTTGCCGCCGGTGCAGCAACTGCACCCCGGTCGATGACGCGACGACGGCCCGTCGCCGGAATGACGCGGTGCATGTGCAGCCCGCTCGTTCGTGGCGTGCGCCGCGCGACTCGCACTTCCCATCAACGCAAGCGATGGCGCCGTCATCACGCGCGTGCCCTCACCCCCACAATCCGGGCAGTGGCACGGTGTGTCGCGATCCGCCATGCGCCGCATGACGGCGAACGGTCCGCACGTCGTACATTCGAAGTCGTAAATCGGCATCTCCGCCTCCTGTTGTCTTATCTCGTGAGTGATGCTCGTGGCGCACGCCGCGTCAGCCCTTCACCAGATCTGGCGAACACGGCATGTCGACACTACCCGTCACATGACGAATCGGTCCGTCGGCATTCGGACGGATGTCGAAGTCGAAGATCTGCGTCGGCAACCACAACGTCGCACACGCATTCGGAATGTCGACCACGCCGCTGATATGCCCCTGCACCGGCGCACAACCGAGCAACGAGTACGCCTGCGCCCCCGAGTAGCCGAACTTCTTTAGATACTCGATGGCGTTCAGGCACGCCTGACGATAGGCGACCGTGACATCCAGATAGTGCTGCCCGCCCTGCTCGTCGACCGAGATACCCTCGAAGATCAGATAGTCGTTGTACGCCGGCGTGATGGGACTCGGCTGGAACACCGGATTGCGAATGCCGTACTTCGCCATGCCGCCTTTGATCACGTTGACACGCATGTGCACCCACCCCGCCATCTCGATGGCGCCGCAGAACGTGATCTCGCCGTCCCCCTGACTGAAGTGAAGGTCGCCCACAGACAGCCCTGCGCCATCGACATACACCGGGAAGAAAACCTTCGAGCCGCGCGAAAGATCCTTGATGTCGCAGTTCCCGCCATGCTCGCGCGGCGGCACCGTGCGCGCGCCTTCGGCGGCAGCCTTGTTGCGCGCGTCGCCCGTCAGCTTGCCCATGTGCGCCGTCGCGGCGAACGGCGGGTTGGCCAGCGGCGGCACGCGGTCCGGCTCCGTCGCGATCAGGCCGACCTCGCGCGCGTTCCACGTCTGAAGCAATTTCGGATCGGGCAGACAGCCGATCAGTCCCGGGTGAATCAGCCCGGCGAAATTCACGCCCGGAATATGCCGCGAACTCGTGTAAAGCCCGTGGAAATCCCAGATCGACTTCTGCGCATGCGGAAAATGATCGGTCAGAAAGCCACCGCCGTTCGTCTTCGAGAAGAAGCCGTTGAAGCCCCACTGACTGTCCTGCTTCGCGCCGATGTCGAGCAGATCGACGACCAGCAGATCGCCGGGCTGCGCGCCATGCACGCCCACCGGCCCCGAGAGAAAATGCACGATCGACAGGTCGATATCGCGAACATCGTCGGCGCTGTCGTTGTTCTTGATGAAGCCGCCGGTCCAGTCGTACGTCTCGAGAATGAAGTCGTCGCCGGGATTCACCCAGCACGCCATCGGGATATCCGGATGCCAACGGTTGTGCACCTGCTCGTTTTCGTACGCGGATTGGTTCAGGTCGACCTTGATAAGAGTTTCGGCCATTGCACTCGCTCCTGGTTTCAAATGCCGGTGCCAGACACCGGCGATCAATGACGCCACGCGGCGTCGGATTACACGGAGAGGTATTCGCGTATGCGCCCGGCATCGCCGGCGTCCCGCGTGCTCTGATGAACGAAACGCCCGCCCTCGATAACGAACAGTCGGTCCGCCACGTCCATCGCGAAACTCAGCACCTGCTCGGAAACGACCACGGCGATGTTGCGCGTCGCGCGAATGTGATTGAGCGCCCGTGCAATGTCCTTGATGACGGACGGCTGTATCCCCTCGGTCGGCTCGTCGAGCAGCAGTACCTTGGGATCGGTTGCGAGCGCGCGCGCAATGGCGAGTTGTTGCTGCTGTCCGCCGGAGAGATTGCCGCCCTTGCGGCGGCGCATGTCGAACAGCACGGGAAACAACGCGTAGAGATCGTCGGGAACGGACTGGCTCGCCGCATTCTCGAGCCCGGTCTGGATGTTCTCTTCGACGGTGAGCGATGCAAAGATCTGGCGACCCTGCGGAACGTAACCGATCCCCTTGGCCACGCGCCGGAAGCTCTCGTCCCTAGACACGTCGACACCGCCCACACGAACGGTGCCGCGATTCGCGGGCAACATGCCAATCAACGACTTGAACAATGTTGTTTTGCCCATCCCGTTGCGGCCCATCACCGCAACGCTTTCGCCGCTGGCGACGGAAAATCCGATGCCGTGCAGCACCTCGCTCTGGCCATAGCTGACGACAAGATCATCGACTTCCAACATGATGTGTCCTCCAATCAGTGTCCGAGATAAACATCGATCACACGCGGGTCGGATTGCACCTTGGCCATTGGGCCCTCGGCGAGAATCTTTCCCTGATGCATCACGGTGACCTTGTGCGCGATCCGCTCGACGAAAGCCATGTCGTGCTCGATGACGATCATCGAGCGGTTGCGACAAATTCGATCGAGCAGCTCAGCCGTCAGCTCGCGCTCGCGCACGCTCATGCCGGCAATCGGCTCATCCAGCATCAAAAGTTCGGGGTCCTGCATAAGAAGCATACCAATTTCCAACCACTGCTTCTGTCCGTGCGACAGTAAACCGGCTTCGAGGTCGAGCGAGGCCGACAGACCGATCTCCTCGGCAACGGATCGGACACGGTCCGCAACCTCGCTATCCGTGCGGTAGAAAAGCGCGCCGAACACGCCGCGCCCACGCGGGAACGACACTTCGAGGTTCTGCGCGACGCTCAGGTTTTCGTAGATCGACGGCGTCTGAAACTTGCGGCCTATCCCCTTGTGCACGCGTCTGAACTCGGCCAGTCGCGTGATTTCCTCGTTGCGAAACTTGATGCTGCCCGCCGTCTCCTTCGTCTTGCCGCAGATTAGATCGAGCAGCGTCGTCTTGCCGGCGCCGTTGGGACCGATCACGACACGCAACTCACCACGCTCCAGATACAGATTCAGGGAATCGATGGCCTTGAACCCGTCGAACGAAACGGTGAGGTCTTCTATCGCCAGAAGAAAGTCGGTGTTGCTCATGCTTTACGCTCCCATTCTGTCTTGCCCCCGGCGCCGAGAAAACGGCGAATTCGCGGGCGCACATGCGCATCGAAAAGACCGGCCAGACCGTTCGGGAAGGCCATCACCACGCCGATGAACATGGCCGCCATCAGATACAGCCAGAGGTTGGGGAAACTCTCGGAGAACCAGCTCTTGCCCAGATTGACGAGAATCGCGCCGTACACCGCGCCGACAAGCGACATACGTCCGCCGACCGCCGCATAAATCACCATCTCGATGGACGGCACGATGCCCACGAACGACGGCGACATGAAACCGACCTGAAGCGTGAACATCGCGCCGCCGATCGCAGCGAGCAACGCGGCGAAGCAGAATGAGAACACCTTGAACATCGAAACGTCGTAGCCCGAGAACCGCACACGGTCCTCCTTGTCTCGCATGGCCAGCAGCAGCGTACCGAGCTTGCCGCGCTGCACCCACCGGCACAGCAGCAACGCGACGATCAGCAACGCGGCGTTGACGAAGTAAAGAACGAGCTTCGCGTGGTCCGTGCGAATGTCCCAGCCGAGCAGCGTGCGCAGATCGGTGATGCCGTTCACCCCACCGGTATAGCCCTGTTGGCCGATGATGAGCACCGACAGAATCAGCGCCACGGCCTGCGTGATGATGGCGAAATACACACCGCCGACCCGCCGTTTGAACATCGCGTAACCGATCACGAAGGCAAGCGCCGTCGGCACGACGAGCACCGCGATGATCGAGAACGGCAGATAGTGAAACGGCTTCCACCAATCCGGCAGCGCGGTGAGCTGATTCCAGTCCATGAAGTCCGGAATGCCCGGGGTGGTCTGCGTACTCGTGGCCGCGGCGCTCGACGCTTCGAGCTTGAGAAACATCGCCATCGCATAACCGCCAAGCCCGAAGAAGACGCCCTGCCCGAGACTGAGCACGCCGCCGTAACCCCATGCGATCACCAGTCCGACGGCGACGAACGCATACGTCAGGTACTTGCCCATGAGGTTCAGGCGAAACGCGTCGAGCGCGAGCGGAAACACGACGACGATGAGCACGGCCAGTATCACGATGCCCGCGTAGCCCGAAGCGTCGAAGCGCGCCAGCATTGCGCGCCAGCCGACGGGGGGGACGGGGGCCTCGGATCGGAGGGAGACGCCGCCCGCCGAGGTTTGGATGGGTTCCATGTACATCTCTCCATACAGAGGAATCGGTCGACGACCGAGGCACCGGCACACCGGCGGATCACGCGCGCCGGACTTTCGAAGCGAACAGGCCCTGCGGGCGCAGCATCAGAATGACCACCACGGTGAGGAGCGTCAGCACGCGGGCAATCGAACCGGAAAGGAAAAACTCGCTGATCGACTGCATCTGCGCAATGCCGAAGGCCGAGGCCACCGTGCCGAGCAGGCTCGCCGCGCCGCCGAACGTCACCACCAGGAACGAATCGACGATATAGAGCGAGCCGCTGGTCGGCCCTGTCGACCCGATGGCCGTGAACGCCGCACCGGCGACGCCGGCGATGCCGCAGCCGATCGCGAATGTCATCCGGTCGGTGCGGCGGGTATTGATGCCCGCCGCATTTGCCATCGGCCGGTTGGCGACGGTCGCGCGCACACGCAGCCCCCAGCGCGAGCGGTACAGCGCCAGCAACAGGCCGCCCGTCATGACGAGCGCGAGCGCCATCACGAACATGCCGCTCACCGGAATGTCGAGACCGGGTGCCGGCTCCCACGACCCCATGAGCCAGTCGGGCAGCGCCGGGCTGACTTCTTTCGGCCCGAACGTCGAACGGAACACTTGCTGCATGCCCAGACTCAGGCCCCAGGTGGCGAGCAACGTGTCGAGCGGACGCCGGTACAGATGCCGGATCAGCGCCCATTCCGCCAGCCATCCCGCTCCGAAGGCGAGCACGAAGGCGGCGACGATGGCGAAGAAGAAATACACCGGCGCGAATACCGGCCAGACGTTCTGGGTGGCCCACGAAAACATGTAGACGGTATAGGCGCCGATGGTCATGAATTCGCCGTGCGCCATGTTGATGACGCCCATCTGCCCGAAGATCACGGCCAGTCCGAGCCCCATGAGCAGCAGAACGCTGAACAGGCGCAGTCCCGCAAAGCCTTGCATCAGCGTGATATTGAGAATGTCGTTGGCGGACATCTGACGCTCCTCGCGCGACGACCGTCCGGTCGTCGCGCCTGTGCGGGTTGAGGGATTACATGTAGCCCTTCGGGAACGGATCCGGATGGATCGGCTCCGGCGAACTCGCCACGACCTTGAACTGTCCGTCCGCCTGCCCTTCGCCGATCAGCGATCGGCTCCACAGGTGATGGTTCGGATCGACCTTCGCGTAGCCCTGGGGTGCGTTGGGCAGTTCAATGCCCGCTGACGCGGCGACCACCTTGTTCACGTCGAAGCTGCCCGCGCGCTCGCACGCGGCCTTCCAGATCCAGGGGCCGAGGTAGGCCGCCTGTGTCACGTCGCCGATCACCGATTTCGCGCCGTAGCGCGCCTTGAACGCGGCGACGAACTTCTTGTTGTTGTCGTTATCCAGCGACTGGAAGTACTTCATCGAGGAGTAGAAGCCCGCGAAGTTTTCGCCGCCAATGCCCAGCACTTCGTCTTCCGTGACGGAAAGGGTCAGCAGGAATTGCTTCTGGGGCGTGATGCCCGCTGCCTTGAGTTGCTTGTAGAACGCCACGTTCGAGCCGCCCACCACCGTCGCGAAAATGCAGTCGGGACGTGCGAGCTTGATCTTGTTCATCAGCGAATTGAACTCGGTCGTGCCGAGCGGGTAATACTCTTCGCCGACCACCTTCGCGTGAAGATGCTGCTCGATATGACGGCGCGCGATCTTGTTCGACGTGCGCGGCCAGATGTAGTCGGAACCAATCAGGAAGAACGTCTTGGCCTTCTTCGTGTTCGACGCCCAGTCGAGCGCCCAGAGAATCTGCTGCGTGGCTTCCTGACCGGTGTAGAAGACGTTCTTCGACTGCTCCAGACCTTCATAGAACGTCGGGTAGTACAGCAAGCCGTTGTCCTTCTCGAACACCGGCAGCACCGCCTTGCGCGAGGCCGACGTCCAGCAACCGAAAACGGCCGCGACGTGGTCGTTCTCGAGCAACTTCTTGGATTTCTCGGCGTAGGTTGGCCAGTCGGACGCACCGTCTTCCTGAATGATGTTGATCTTACGTCCGAGCACGCCGCCCATCGCATTGATCTGTTCGATGGCAAGACGCTCTGCCTGAATCGAGCCCGTCTCGGAGATCGCCATCGTGCCGGTTGCCGAGTGCAACTGGCCGACCGTGACCGTGGTGTCGGTTACGGCGAGGCCGGTGGTGTTCACCTTAGCCGTCGGCGGCACCTGTGCGAACGACGTTCGCGGCAGGCCCAGCGCCATGAGCGGGGCCGCGGCAAGGCCGCCGAGCAACCGCCTGCGCAACGGCGAAGCCATGCGCTCGTCATCTTCGAATCGATCGTCTGCGGACATCACGTTCTCCTGGTCATAAGCCCTGTGCGAGAAGCGCAGCGGGCGGGTTTCACGGGTTTGAACGCAATGTAGGGAGCCAATTTGACGATCGGAATACGTCGATTGACGTATTCCCCGGGCGGGGGGGTGGAATGTAATTTGCTTTGGGCTTTACACCCGACGCTTTTTGCACCAATCCGGATCGTCTTCACGTCTTCATGGCCAAGATGCACCAAAGTTCAGTCAGCGCGCTCAGCACTCAGCGCATCGTGAAGGTGCGGCGGGATTACAACGCCTGGGTCGGCGACGAGACGCTGGAAGACTATGCGCTGCGCTTCACCCCGCGCTCGTTTCGCCGCTGGTCGGAATTTCGCGTCGCGACCACGGCAATCGGCGGCGTGTCGTTTCTGGTGCTGGAGGCCATCGGCGGCAGCCTTGTCATCAATTACGGCTTCACCAACGCGGTCTGGGCCATCGCCGCCGTCTCGATCCTGATTTTCCTGACGAGCCTGCCGATCAGCTATTACGCGGCACGCTACGGCGTGGACATGGATCTGCTCACGCGCGGCGCCGGCTTCGGTTACATAGGCTCGACGGTGACGTCGTTCCTTTACGCCATCTTCACATTCCTGTTCTTCGCGCTCGAAGCGGCCATCATGGCGCTGGCGTTACAGCTCTATTTCCACATCTCGCTGGCGCTCGCGTATGTCGTGAGTTCGCTCGTCGTGATTCCGCTGGTGATGTTCGGCATCACGCTCATCAACCGGCTGCAAAGCTGGACGCAGCCGCTGTGGATCGTGCTGTTCGTGTTGCCCTACGCCGCAGTGCTGTGGCACCACCCCGGGATGATGCGCGAGTGGACCACGTTCGCGGGATTCGCCCCGCAAGGCCGGGCGTTCAGTCTCATTGCGTTCGGGCAGGCGTCGACGGTCGTGTTCGCGCTGATCGTGCAGATCGGCGAACAGGTGGACTATCTGCGCTTCCTGCCGCCGCTGACGGCGCGCAACCGCAAGCGCTGGTGGCTCGCGCTGCTGTCCGCCGGTCCGGGCTGGATCGTACCCGGTGCGCTGAAGATGCTCGGCGGCGCCTTCCTCGCATTTGTGGCGATCCAGAATGAAGTGGGGGTCGCACAAGCCGCGCAGCCCACGCAGATGTATCTCGTCGCTTATCACATCCTGCTCGATCCGGCAGGGCTGGCCAGCTGGGCGCTGCCGGTCATGACGCTTTTCGTCATCGTCTCGCAACTCAAGATCAACGTGACGAACGCGTATGCGGGATCACTGGCCTGGTCGAACTTCTTTGCGCGTCTCACGCACAGTCATCCGGGGCGCGTGGTGTGGCTCGTCTTCAACGTGATGATCGCGCTGCTGCTCGTGGAGATCGGTGTCTTCGAGGTGATCGGCAAAGTGCTCTCGCTGTATGCGAATGTCGCCGTGGCCTGGATAGGCGCGCTGTGCGCCGATCTCGTCATCAACAAACCATTGGGATACAGCCCGCGTCACATCGAGTTCAAACGCGCGCATCTCTATGATGTGAATCCCGTCGGGCTGGGCGCGATGTTGCTGGGCGTCGTGGCGGCCCTCACGGCCCGGGCTGGCGTCTTCGGCGAGCTTGGCGAGGCGATGTCGCTGTTCCTCGCCTTCGGCGTGGCGTTCGTCTGCGCGCCGATCATTGCCATCGCGACACGCGGCAAGTACTACCTCGCGCGCATGCCGCAATCGACCGGCGACGCCAGATCGCTGCGCTGTGCGATCTGTGAGCACGCATTCGAGCCGGAGGACACGGCCCACTGTCCGGCATATGGCGGCACGATCTGCTCGCTTTGCTGCTCGCTGGACTCCCGTTGCCACGATCGCTGCAAGCCGCATGCGCGCTTCTCCGCGCAGGCCGATCGCGCATTACACTGCGTGTTTCCGCGCCTGCGACTGGGGCCGGCGGCGTTGCGGCTCATTCGCTATGCGAGCCTCGTGCTGGCCATCCTTGCCGTGTTGGCCGGCGTTCTGTTTCTGATCTGGTCGCAGAGTGTGGCGTCGATCAGCGCGGCGGAAGTCGGGGTCATAGGAAGCAGCTTCCTCAAGATCTTCTTCTCGCTCGCCCTCGTGGGCTGCATCGCGGCATGGTGGTTCGTGCTGGAGCGCGAGAGCCGCCGCGTCACGGAAGAAGAATCGCAACGGCAGAACGAATTGCTGATGCAGGAAATCGAAGCGCACCAGAAGACCGACGAGGCGCTTAAGCGCGCGACTGCGGCCGCCGAGTCGGCAAATCAGGCCAAGAGCCGTTATGTATCGGGCCTCAGTCACGAACTACGGACGCCGCTCAACAGCATCCTCGGCTATGCGCAGCTTCTGATGCAGGCGAAGGAAGAACTGTCCCCAACGCGCTACAACGCGGTGCGCACCATCCATCGCAGCGGCGAGCATCTGCTTGCGCTGGTCGACGGACTGCTGGACGTCGCGCGCATCGAGGCCGGCAAGCTGCAATTGAACATCACGAAAGTGTCGCTGACCGATTTCGTGTCTCACGTGTCGTCGATGATGAGTCCGTTGGCGATGGAAAAGGCGCTCGCCTTCGATGTCCAGACCGTCGGTCGAATTCCGGGGACGGTGAAGTGCGATCAGAAGTACCTCGGGCAGATTCTCACCAACCTGATCGGCAACGCGATTCGCTTCACGTCAGCAGGGACGGTGACGCTGCGCGTGAGTCACGCGCTGGACACGCTGAAGTTCGAAGTGATCGATACCGGACCCGGCATCGCGCCTGAGGAAATGGCGCGTCTCTTCCTGCCGTTCGAGCGCGGCGACGCCGCCCAAGCGGACGATCACGGCGCGGGCCTCGGACTGACGATCTGCCGATTGCTCACGCATGCGCTCGGCGGCAGTCTGGACGCGCACAGCGAGGTCGGACGCGGCACGCGCTTCATCGTGAAACTCTTCGCACCGGCGGTGCGAAGCGCACCCGACGTCTACACCGAGTTGGCGGGCATTCGCGGGTACGCCGGTCCGCGCCGCACGATTCTGGTGGTGGACGACCTGGCCGATCAGCGGGGGATCGTCGTCCAACTGCTCACGCCGCTGGGCTTCGGCGTGACCGAAGTCGCCAGCGGTCCTGACGCGTTGCGATGGCTGGGCACCCACACCGCCGACGCGATCATCATGGACATCTCCATGCCGTTGATGGATGGCTACGAAACCAGCCGCCTGATTCGTGAGAATCAGCTCTCGGAGGCGCCCGTCGTATTGCTCTCGGCCAACGCTTTCGCCGACGATCGCGAGCGTGCCGGCGCGTCCGGCTGCGCAGGCTATCTGGCCAAGCCGTTGCAGGTGAATCTGTTGCTCGACAAGCTCGCGCAACTGCTTTCGCTGGAATGGATTGCGTCGGAACCGATGGCGCCGCCCAGCCCCGCGCGGGCGGAGACATCGGCGGCGGCGTCCGGCGCCATCCGGCTCGCGCTGCCCGAGGGGGTCTTGCAGCGTATCCGCGAGCATCTCGACGTCGGCTATGTGCAGGGGGTCGTCGAGCAACTCGACGAGGCGCGTCGCGTCCACCCGGCGTTGTCCGCCCAGATCGACACGCTACGCGCACTTGCCGAACGCTTTCAGCTAAGGGAACTTGAAAATGAGCTTGTCCACCTGCCCCGCGCCACCGGTGCATGACGTGCGCACGGAGGCGAGCGACCCGCCTGAGTGGCTGGGAAACCGTCCCGTCGTACTGATCGTGGACGACACGCCCGACAATCTCGCCTTTCTCTCCGATACCCTGCAAGCGAACGGTTATGCGGTGCTCGTCGCGTTAAGCGGCGAGGCGGCATTGAAGTGTCTGTCGCGGGTCACGCCAGATGTCGTGCTGCTCGACGCGATGATGCCCGCGATGGACGGCTTCGAGACCTGCATGCGGATCAAACAGGATCCGCGTCACGAGCATCTTCCGGTCATCTTCATGACGTCGCTGACGGAAAGCGAGCATGTCGTGCGGGGCTTTCGCGTCGGGGGCATCGATTACGTGACGAAACCCGTGCGCCCGGAAGAGGTGTGCGCGCGCATTGGCGCGCATGTGGTGCGCTCGCGCGCGCAATCCTATGCACAGGCGGCGCTCTCGCTCGACGCGCGCGCGGCGCTCATCGTCTCGGAGGACGGCACGATCCGCTGGCAGAGTCCTCAGGCGGCGCGGCAAATCGCGGCCTACGGTGCGCCGCACGAGGACGTCGTCAAACCGCGTTTGCCTGCCCCATTGCTGCATTGGTTCGTGGCCTGGCTTGCGCACGGCGCGCAGGCGGACGTCGTCCATGAATGCGTACTCGAGAACGTTCGCCGTTCCGCCACGGCTGCCCCGGCCCCGAAGACCGGCGAGTGGATCATCACGCTCACGGAAGCCGACGACACCGCTTACTGCACGGCGCTTGCCCTGCGCTTCGGCCTGACCGCACGCGAAGCCGAAGTGCTCCTGTGGGTGTCGCGCGGCAAAGCCAATCGCGACATCGGGGACATCCTCGGCATGGCGCCCCGCACAGTCAACAAGCACCTCGAACATCTGTTCCGAAAGCTCCACGTGGAAACTCGCGCGACCGCCGCCGCGCTGGTGGTGAAAGTCCTCGATCGGCGGTGAGGTCGGCCTCATGCAGTGAAACTGATTGGCACTGCGTTCGCACTGAGCTACCTACCTCGGACGATTACTCGTCGAGCGCCCTGTTGCCGGTTTCTTCAAACATCGACACGGCGATGAGCGAGATGATCACGCAGGCGATCATGTACCAGGCCGGCGCCATCTTGTTACCGGTCGTGCGAATCAGCCAGCCCGCGACGAGTTGCGCCGTACCGCCGAACACCGACACCGCGATGGCATACGCGCTCGACATGTAGCCCGCACGCAGATGCTTCGGGAAGTTCTCCGGCATCAGCGCGTAAGCCGGGGCCGAACCCATCGTGTAGCAGAGCATCAGCACAATCAGGGCGGCGAGCACCACCGGCAGCGACGGGAAGTGCGTCATGATCCAGAACGCCGGATACAGCAGCACGATGAGCCCCACGCGGCCGGCGATCGTGAGCGGCTTGCGGCGGCCCATCTTGTCCGACAACGCGCCGTAGATCGGGCACATCACCAGCGAGATCGTGCTGGCGGCAACGCCGGCGAGCATCGACATCTTCGGCGGCAGGCCCAGGTACTGAATGCAGTACGTCGGCATGTAATACATCATCACGTACGTCGACACCGACATCCCCATGATCGAGAAGATCGTGAGGAACCAGTTGCGCACGTACAGGCCATGCTTGGGATCGTCGCGACCGGCAACGGTCTTCGGCTTCGGCGGCTCTTCCTGAATGTGACGGCGCAGGTAGATACCGACCGGTGCGATCAGCGTGCCCAGCAGGAACGGGATACGCCAGCCCCAGCTATGCATGGTGTCGTCAGAGAGCAGGAAGCCGAGGCTTGCGGCAAGACCCGAGCCGAGCAAAGCGGCCGCGCCCTGGCTCGCCAACTGCCAGCTTGCGCGGAAGCCACGGCTCTTCGCGCCCCCCATTTCCAGCAGCGTGGCCGTCGCCGCGCCGAACTCGCCGCCTTGCGCAAAGCCTTGCAGCAAACGCGCCGCCACGATCAGCAGCGGTGCCGCCAGACCGATCTGCGCATACGTCGGCGCGAGGCCGATGGCCACCGAGCCGAGCGCCATCAGCCCGATGGTAAGCGTGAGCGCCGGCTTGCGTCCGGCACGGTCGGCATATCGGCCGATCACGATGCCGCCGAGCGGACGCATCACGAAGCCCACGGCGAACACCGCGAACGCGAGCAGCGACGACGTGATGGGGTCGTCCGCCGGGAAGAACTGCTTGCCGATGGTCAGCGCGAAATAGCTGTAGACCGTGAAGTCGAAGAACTCCAGCAGGTTGCCGATGACGGCGGCAAAAACGATCTTGCGCTGCTGCGCCGGGCTCATTGTCGACGGCTGTGCGCCGTCAATCGGAAGCGATTGCGTTGCGATGCTCATGCGCGATCCTTGCTGAGAAAGCGTTCGACCAGTCGCGTCCAGAAGGCGGCCCCGATGGTCAGATTGTCGTCGTTGAAGTCGTACTTGGCGTTGTGCAGCATCGGCTTGCCTTCGCCGTTACCCAGGCGGATGAAGCAGCCCGGCACCTTCTGCAGGTAGTAGGCGAAGTCCTCGCTGCCCGCGATCGGCGGGAACGGCGAGATGACGTGCTCGGTACCGACCAGCGCTTCGGCCACGCTGCGCGCAAATTCCGTCTCTGCCTCGCTGTTCACCAGCACCGGATAACCCCGGATGTACTCGATGTCGGCGCTCGCGCCGTAGCCTTCCGTATGCGACGTCACCAGCGCGCGGATGCGCTCTTCGAGCGTGGCGCGTACTTTCGCAGAGAACGAGCGCACGCTCATTTCCATCGTGGCGTCTTCGGGAATCACGTTGGGGGCAAAACCGGCATGGAACGTGCCGACGGTGACCACTGCGGCTTCTGTCGGGTCGATATTGCGCGCGACCACGGTTTGCAGCGCCATCACGAGGCTGCTGCCGATCACCACCGGATCGATGGCCAGGTGCGGGCGCGCCGCGTGGCCGCCACGGCCGTGGATGCGGATCTTGACGGTGTCGCACGCAGCCATGAGCGGACCGGCGCGAAAACCGAACGTGCCCGTAGCCACGCCGGGGTGATTGTGCAGACCGAAGATGGCTTCGCACGGGAAGCGCTCGAACAGGCCGTCGGCAATCATCTGCTCGGCGCCGCTGTTCGAACCGGCTTCTTCCGCCGGCTGGAAAATCAAATGGACGGTGCCGTCGAAATTGCGCGTCTTCGCCAGATGTTGCGCCGCGCCGAGCAGCACGGTCGTATGGCCGTCATGGCCGCAGGCGTGCATCTTGCCGTCGTGCACGCTGGCATACGCGAGACCCGTCTGCTCGTGAATCGGCAGCGCATCCATATCGGCGCGCAGCCCCACGGTGCGACCGCTCGTGCCCACGGTGAGCGAGGCCACTACGCCGTGACCGCCGACGTTACGCGTGACCTGATAACCCCAGCTTTCGAGTTTCTGCGCCACGTAACGCGACGTGTCGACTTCCTCGTAGGACAGCTCGGGGTGTTGGTGGATATGGTGACGAATGTCGGCCAGTTGCTCGCGGGCATCGGCCAGATCACCCACTTCGCAATAGCGAATCTCGCTCATCGGGGACTCCTCGTTTTTCTGAATATCGCGGAGTATTGCACCGACGAAAATCCCCACCCATGACGCAAACCACGGCAAAATGTTGCTCTCAAGTCAACAATCAAACTCGCTGCCACAGCAGGAAAATGTTGGCATCGACGGAAAAATCATCTCCGATTCAATAACTTATAGAGAATCATCGGCGCATTGGACGCGCCCAGCGGCGGCCACCGGGTCAACGCCGGGTCGGACCGGTGTATTCGCTCGAACGTCACAGTGAAGCAAACATGGCAAACGAGTCGTGGATGGACGACATTGGCGAGCGTCCGCTCAAATATCTCGCCGAAATTGCCGCGACGGGCGGCGTGCGCATGGCCGCCGAAGCGCTGGGCGTGAATCCGTCCGTGGTCAGCCGGCAGGTCGCCGCACTTGAGCGGCGTCTGCGTTTCCCGTTGATCGAGCGGCGCGGACGCAATGTGAGCGTCACCGAGATCGGTCAGGTGCTCATCGACTACTACCGCGACGGCCAACGCCGTCAGCACGACCTGTCGGCGCGGCTGGAGGAATACCGGCATCTGAAGCGCGGCAGGGTCGCGATCGGGGTCGGGGAAGGTTTCATCGGCCGCCTGATCGCGCAGGCATTGCAACGATTCTCGATGAGCTATCCGGACATTCTGGTCGAGATTCGCTCCGGCCCAACGCCCGCGGTACTCTCGCTCGTGCGCGACGACGTGGTGGATATCGGTCTGTGCGCACGCTCGGCGGACGATCCCGCCATGCGCATACACCCGTTCGCACCGAAAGCCCTTTGCGCCGTGGTCGCCCCTACGCATCGCTTCGCCAGGATGACGAGCGTGCCGCCGTCGGAACTGGTGCACGAGCGGCTCATCTTCATGACCGAGGCGCACGGCGTGCAGCACTTCGTGCACTCGGTGCTCGACACGGCACGTCTGAACGTGACTCCCGCCTATCGCGTCGATCTGTTCAACACAGCGCAAACGCTCGCGGCGGCCGGTCTGGGCGTGGCCTTCATGTCGGCCATTACGGCGCGGCGCGGCATCGAACTCGGCGAGCTGGTGGCCGTGCCCATCGACCACCCGATCGCGATGGGCTTCTCCAGCCAGATGATGACGCGCGTGGGCCGGCGTCTGTCGCCCGCCGCAGATCACCTATGGAAACAACTCGCGCAAAGCCTCGCACACCGCTGATTTGCCCGCGCGGCGTCGCCAGTTGCTGCGGATGGCGTATGATCGGCCCGGTGTTGGATATGCCGGCCTGTTGATGACAACCGACTCGAACCCACCCGCCCACCGGCGACTCCGTGCGCGCTTCGTCGCAATTTCCTGGCGCGATCTCGCCGTATCCTTCGGCCCCGTGGTGCTCATCGCGATTGCGGCCGTCTGGCTCGCGGTATGGCTCGTGAAGCCGGCACCGCCGCGCACCGTCACCCTGAGTGCCGGCCCGGAAGGCAGCTCGTTCTGGAACGCCGCACAGCGCTACAAGACGATACTCGCGCGCGACGGAATCACGCTCAACGTACTCACCTCCGAAGGCTCGCGCCAGAACGTCGAGCGGCTCGCCGACGAAACGCAGAATGTGGACCTCGGACTGGTGCAGGGCGGCGTATCGCAGGGTCTCGATGTCGACGGTCTTGTGTCGCTCGGCAGCGTCTTCTACGCCCCGATCTCCGTGTTCTATCGCGGCGCACGCGTGACCAAGCTGTCGGACCTGACGGGCAAGCGCATCGCCATCGGCCGCGAGGGTAGTGGCGCACGAACGTTGTCGCTCACGCTACTCAAGGCGAACGGCATCGAGCCGGGCGGTGCAACCACGCTCACCGCCTACGACGGACAAGAGGCCGCGCAAGCGCTGATCGACGGCCGTGTGGACGCCACCATGCTCACCGGCGACACCGCCACCGGCCCGACGATGGGCAAGTTGATGCGCACCCCCGGCGTGCATCTGATGGATTTCGCGCAAGCCGATGCGTACACACGCCGCTTCACCTATCTGAATCAATTGACGTTACCGCGCGGGGTCTTCGATCTCGGACGCAATCTCCCGGCGCAACCGGTGCACGTCATCAGCCCGACGGTCGAACTCGTGGCGCGCGACAGCTTGCATCCGGCGCTGTCGGACCTGCTCATCGAAGCCGCCAAGGAAGTGCACGGCAAAGCCAATCTGTTGCAGCGTGCCGGAGAGTTTCCGTCGGCGCAGGCGCATGAATTCCCGATCTCCGACGACGCCGCGCGCTACTACCAGTCGGGCAAGGGTTTCCTGTACCGGCACCTGCCGTTCTGGATCGCGAGCCTCGCCGACCGCATCGTCGTACTGCTCGTGCCGATCATCGTGGTGTTGATTCCGGCATTCCGGCTGGTACCGTCGCTGTATAGCTGGCGCGTGAAATCGCGGTTGTATCGCTGGTACGGGGCGCTCATCGCATTGGAACGCGAAGCGCTGGCCAACGACGCGCACGTCGAGTACCGGAGCCTTCGCCACCGGCTCGATGCCATCGAAGCCGCCGTCAATCGTCTGAAGATTCCGCTCGCCTACGCCGACCAGTTCTACGTGCTGCGCGAGCACATCGGTTTCGTGCGTCAGCGGCTCGACACCATGAATGCAGAATCGAGCGCTGCCGGAGGCGAGGAAAGCGTAGAGGGCGCCTGAGCATCTCAAAGTCATGCTTATGCGATTCATAATCAGCACCAGCTTTTCTTATGAACGGACAAAGCGCAAACTGCTGACAGTCCTGGGCCGGAACACCGGCCCGTCGTGAAATTCAACGTCCTGGTCTGTTCGTATGCCGTCGTCCTCCTCACCTTCCTCCGCTCCCGGTGCACCGCAACGCGCCGGCGTCGAACTGGCGCGCAGCGCATGCACGGTGCGCGCCGTGTGCGACGAGGATCTGCCGGCCATCACGGCCATCTACGCCCATCATGTGCGTACCGGCACCGCATCGTTCGAGGAAGTGCCGCCCGACGAGGCCGAAATGCGCTCCCGTTGCGCGAAGGTGCTCGACGCGGGACTGCCGTATCTCGTCGCCGAACGCGACGGCAAGCTGCTCGGCTATGCGTACGCCACGCATTACCGGCCGCGTTCGGCCTACCGCTTCACGCTGGAAGACTCCGTGTATATCGCCGCCGATACGACCGGGCAGGGCGTGGGTCGCGCGCTGCTGCTCACGCTCATCGCGCGCTGCGAAGGCGGTCCGTGGCGGCAGTTGATTGCCAACGTCGGCGACAGCGGCAATGCGGCGTCGCTCGCCCTGCATACCGCGTGCGGCTTCGTGCAGGCCGGCGTGCTCAAATCCGTCGGCTTCAAGTTCGGCCGCTGGATCGACACCGTGCTCATGCAACGGCCGCTGAGCGCGGGCGACACGACGCTGCCGGCCTGACCCGCCCGCCGCGTTAAAACGGCGAGGCGCGATCCAGTTCCTTGTAGTGGCGGAAGATGCCGGTAGTGTTGAACGGGGTGCGGCGCGACGACTTCAGATACGCTGCGATCCGCGGCACGCGCGCCACGGCGTCATGCGTCGCCTGACAGCGTGGAAACGCCTTGGCGAATCCCGACATCACGCGCGGGAATGCGTAACGCAGGCCCTCGACGACCTGAAACAGCGAAAGGTCGGCATACGACATCGCGCCTTCGGAAAGCCAGCCACCGGCGTACGGATTGTTCGCCAGCACACGTTCGAAGTAACCTAAGAATTTCGGCAGACGGTAGTCGATCAGTTCCGCGGTGCGCTTGCGCGCTTCCATGCGTTGATTGCTGTAGTACAGACGACTCGCGATGGGATGGTGAGCGTCGTGCACTTCGGCCACGAGATCGGCCAACGTCAGTTGCAACTGGTTGACCCAGCGGCGCGCACGGGGCGACTCGCCCACGAGGCCGAGCAACGGCCCGAGATACGCCAGAATGTTTGCCGTCTGCCCGATCAGTTCGTCGCCCACGCGCAGGAAGGGCGGCGCAAAGGGCGGGTCGGTGCACACGGGATCGTCCATCGTGCGCAACAGGCCGTCCATGCCCTGACCGGGCGGCTTGCCCTGCACGATCTCGACATACGACGTGCCGGTAGCCTCGAAGGCGAGGCGGACAAACTCGCCGCGCCCTTGCAGGCCCGGCCAATAGAACAGTTCGAAGGTCATGTACCCCCCTCAGGCTTCAGGAAGCGCCCGGCTGCATCTCCACGCGATTCTTGCCCTGTTGTTTGGCGCGATAGAGCGCCAGATCCGCCGACTCGATCAACGAGGTCGACGCCATGTGAGTGCGCGGGACCAACGCGGCGCCGCCGAGGCTGATCGTCACATGGCGGCCGCTGGCCGAACCCACGTGGGGAATCGCCATCGCGTCGATCTGAGCGCGCACCTTCTCGGCGATGACGGCTGCGCCGTCGCCCGTCGTATTCGGCAGGACCATCACGAACTCCTCGCCACCGAAGCGCGCGGCAAGATCGGCCGGACGCGACGCGGCATCGGCAATCGTGCGGGCAATGCGACGCAGCACGTCGTCACCCGCGATGTGGCCGTACGTGTCGTTATAGATCTTGAAGTTATCGACGTCGATCATCAGCAACGCCATCTCGCGCTGCTCGCGCAACGCGCGACGCCATTCCGCACCGAAGTACTCGTCGAAATAGCGGCGGTTCGCCAACCCGGTGAGGCCATCGGAATGCGTCAGCCGCTGCAACTCCAGATTCGTTTCCAGCAACTGCTGCTGACTCTCGCGCAGCGCACGGTACGCCTCATCGCGCTGAAGCAGGTTCATGTACGAGCGCGAGTGGTAACGAATGCGGGCCACCAGCTCGATGGTGTCGGGCAGCTTCACCAGATAGTCGTTGGCCCCCGCCGCGAAGGCTTCGCGCTTGACCGTCGACTCTTCCTTCGTCGAGAGCACGATGATCGGAATGTCGCGCGTGAGCGGACTGCCGCGATACTGCCGTACCAGCGACAGACCGTCGGTGCCCGGCATCACCAGATCCTGCAGGATCACGGTCGGGCGCGTCTGTTCTGCCACGCGCAGTGCATCTTCGGGATTCGCGCAGTAGTGGAAGTCGATATTCGGCTCGTTGGTCAACGCTCGCCGAATCGCTTCGCCGACCATCGCCTGATCGTCGACGAGCAACACCATCGCCGACGAATCGTTCAGGCTGCTCGCGGCGCCTAGCGTTTGCTCCGCCGGCTTCGGTTGACGTGGGGTCGTGGTCATGATTTACGTCCTGTCATACAGTTCCAAACAACGCCGCCAACTGTGGCGCAATGGTCGGTAGCGCCAGAATCTCCGACGCTGCGCCCGCTTCGGCTGCCGCTTTGGGCATGCCGTACACGGCACTTGTCGCGCGATCCTGTGCAATCGTAATAAAGCCACGCGCACGCATGGCGCCAAGCCCGGACGCGCCATCGCGTCCCATGCCCGTGAGCAGCACACCCACCGCGCTCGAGCGCCAGTTCTCGGCCACGCTTTGCAGGAAAACATCGATGGATGGCCGGTAAACGGCGTCCTTCGGCTCGTCGGTATACACGCAACGGCCGCTCGCCTCGACACGCAGATGACGATTGCCGCCTGCGAGCAGCACCACCCCCGCCGCCGGGCGCTCGCCCGCCTGCGCCAGACGCACGGTAAGCGGTGTTTGCTGATCGAGCCAGGTCGCCATGCCGGGGGTGAACGCATCGTCCACATGCTGTACGACGATCACGCCCGCGGCGAAGTTCGCGGGCAGCCGTCCGAGCAGCGTTGCGAGCGCGGCCGGCCCGCCAGCGGACGCACCGATGGCCACCAGCGCGTCGGTACCCGTAGCGGCGATGGGTGCGATCACGGGTTGCGGCACCCGTGCATCGGCCTGCTGGGCAGCAATGGCGTCGATCTTCGCGAGCAGCGACGACGCCGGGCGCGCCAGATCCGACGCCCCGAGCACCGGCGTGTCGACGGCGTCCACGGCGCCCGCCCCCATCGCGTCGAACACGAGGCTCGCATGATGGCCGACGTCCGAGGTCACGATGAGAATCGGGCAGGGCGTGCGGCGCATGATCTCGCGTGTGGCGGCCACGCCGTCCATCACCGGCATGACAAGATCCATCAGCACGAGATCCGGCGGCGCAGGCGCACACATCGCCACCGCCTGTGCGCCGTCGTGCGCCACCCAGGCCACATCGAATCCCGGGCGTCGCGCGAGCGTGCGGCGCAGCGCTTCGACGGCGACGATCGAATCGTTCACGATCCCGATTTTCATGATCCCGACTCCCCGATGAGATCCACCACGGCACGCAGCAGCGTGTCGTCGTGGAAGCTGCCTTTCGCAAGGTAATAATCCGCGCCCGCGTCGAGTCCGCGCTGGCGATCTTCCTCGCGATCCTTGTATGAAACGATCATGACCGGTACATCGGCAGTGCGCGCGTCGCGCTTGATGAGCGAGACCAGTTCGATGCCGTCCAGGCGCGGCATGTCGACGTCCGTAATCACCATGTCGAAGGTTTCGCTGCGCACGGCATTCCAGCCATCCATGCCGTCGACGGCAACGCTGACGTCGTAGCCGCGCGCGGCGAGCAGTTTGCGCTCGAGTTCGCGCACGGTCAGGGAATCGTCGACGACCAGCACGCGCTTGCGGCTACGCCCGCTCGCCTGTGCGGCTCGCACTGGCAGCCGTTCGAGCGCCCCCATCTCCACGGCCTTCGCAATCGAGCGCACCAGATCGGCCGTATCGATGATGAGCAGCGGCGAGCCGTCTTCGGTGAGCGCACCGGCAGCGATGTTGGGCACCTTGCCCAGCCGCGTATCCAAAGGCTGCACAACGAGCATACGTTCGCCGAGGAATTTGTCGACGGCCAGACCGTAGCGCGCATCGCCCTCGCCGAACACGACCACCGGCTGATCGCCGGCCACCGCAACAGGTTCGCTGCCGCACAACACCTGCTGCGCACTCACCAGCCCGATCTGATTGCCGTCCAGCGTAAAGTGCGGGCGGCCTTCGAGCATGTCGATATTCTCCTGCGGCAGCGCCAGCGTGCGCGACAGACTCGACAGCGGCAGTGCATACGGCTCGCCGTCGATCTCGACAAGCAAACTGCGCACCACCGAAAGCGTCAGCGGCAATTGCAGGACGAACTTCGTGCCGCGCCCCGGCGCATGCTCGATGCGCACCGTGCCGCGCACCAGCGCCGCCATGGCCCGCACCGCATCGAGGCCGACGCCTCGGCCCGAGACATCCGTCACCGTATCGCGCAGTGTGAAGCCGGGCAACATCAGGAATTCGAGCAGTTCGTTGTCGTCGAGCTGCTGCGCGGTGTCTTGTGCAACCAGCCCACGTGCGATGACCGATCGCCGCACGCGCTCGAGATCGATACCTGCGCCGTCGTCGGCCACGCTCACAAGCAGCAGACCCGCGCTGTGCCGCGCACTCAGCGTAATGACACCCTCGGCAGGTTTGCCTGCCGCAGCACGCTCGGCCGGGCTCTCCAGTCCGTGGTCGACGGCGTTACGCAGCAAATGGCCCAATGGCGCTTCGAGCTGATCGAGAATGTCGCGGTCGACTTGCGTGTCCGCACCGCGAATTTCCAGCCGCGCCGGTTTGCCGAGCGCGCGGCCCAGATCGCGCACCATGCGCGCGAATCCGCACAGCCGGTCGTCGAGCGGCCGCATACGGCAAGCGAGCGCTTCGTCGTACAACCGCTGCGACAGTTGCGTCGAGCGCCGGTCGAACTGGTCAAGTTCGCGGATCTGTTCGGCCAGCAACGATCCGCCTACACCGAGTGCACGCCGCAGATCGGCCAGTGCCGCGAGAAGCTGCTGACGATCTTCGTCGGAACGATCTGCCGCTTGCGCGAGCGCCGAGCTTACCCGGTCGAGCGCATCGCCCGCTTCGTGCTGGTGCCGCTTGAGCCGTTGCAGCGATTGTGCGAACGGCTGCGACCAGCGCGAAGCCACCAACGCCTCGCTCGATAGCCGCAATAACCGGTTCAGGCTGTCGGCCGATACGCGCAGCGCGCGCGAGGCGTGGTCCGTGCCTTCATCGTCTTCTCGCGCGCGATATTCGGGGTGCGCGGGGTGCGCGGGGTGAGCGGGCGGGTGGGTATCCCGCGTGTCGTGCGACGCGGGGGTAAGCGGTGGTGCCTCCGCCCCCGCAGGTACCGGCCGGGACTCAACGGATGGCTGCGCCGTCTCCATGCCATAGCTGGCGTAATCGAACGCCGTGGGCGCATGTGAGGTGGCAGCTTCCGGCGTCGCGCCGCTCGTCAACGTGGCGAGTTGTTCGGTGAGCACGGAAACGAAGGTGTCGATCTCGGCCTTGCCTGCGCCTTGCGTCCAGCCCGCGTAGCGGCCCGGTGGATGCGCCAGCCGCATGAGCAGATCCACGCCCTGCAGCAGGCGGTCGATGATCGCCACGTCAAGAACCAGCGCGCCGCGTTGCGCCGCCACGAAGGCGTCTTCGAGCACGTGCGCGAGCGAGACGCCGGCCTCGATGCCAACGATACGCGCCGCGCCTTTGAGCGAGTGCGCCGCGCGCATGCAGACTTCAAGGCGCGACGCATCGGCCGGTGTTCGCTCCAGCGCCAACAGCCCGTCGCCAAGGACTTGCGCCTGCGCCTCCGTCTCCATACGGAACAGGTCGAGCAATGTGGCGTTCTGCAGATCGTCGCTCATGCGAGACTCCGGTCGAACGCCGCGCCCACGCGCAACGGATCGAGTACGCCAACGACATGTTCGCGCCAGCGCAGCACCGCGACGGCGAAACCATCGGTCGCACCCAGCGTCGTAGCAGGCACCGCCCCCATTGCCGTTTTGGCCGGTGTGACGGTGCCGTGGACTTCCGTCACGGGAAACACACTCAGATGGTGACCATGACGCAGCGCCAGCAGACGCGACGCCCCCGTGCGCAAGGGACTCGAGGGTGTGGCCCGAGCTTGCGGTGCGGGTAGCACGCCGAGCAGTTCCTCCAGCGACAGGCACGGCACCAGCGCGCCGCGCAAGTTGACCAGTCCAAGCAGCGCTCGCTGGCGATGCCCCGGCACCGAATGCCAGGCACGCATCGGCGCCACCTCTTCGATGGTCGAGACGGGTAACGCCAGCCATTCGTCGGCCACACGGAACAGCAGCAGCGACGGGCCGCGCGCCACTTCGTCCTCGCCGGGAACGGCGCGCCAGGGCGATGGGTCGACGGGCACGACCGGCAACCGGTCGAGCAACTCTGCCGCCTGCCGATGCAAGGCATGCGTGTCGGCGTTCAGCCTGAGATTCGGGTTGCGCTCCCCGGAGGTGAGACCGGTCTCACGCGCGATTTCGCGATTTGTCATCGATGTCGAGTCCCGTCGCGATGCGCGTGGTCATGAGGTTCGGTGGCCGAGGGACCAGCCGTGCCCGCCGCGCCTGCCGAGCGTTGTGTGCGTTCGGCGCGTTCGAGCAGTCGTTTGGCGCCGGCAGTGTCGCCTCGCGCATCGAGCTGCGCAGCGCAATGCACGAGCGCTTCGTAATGTGCCGGATCGAGATACAGCGCACGACGGTAATGAATGAGCGCCCCCTGCGCGTCGCCGCGCGCGTCTTCGACCAGTCCGAGCAAATATTCTGCCTGCGCATTGGCACGATCCGTCGCGAGCACGTGTCGACACAACGCCACCGCGCGGACGAAATCGCCGGCGTCGGCAGCAACGCGCGCCTGCTCGAGTTGTTCGCGAATATCGGCAGAGGCGGCGGCGCGCGGCGCAACGGACGGGGTCACCGGTGGCGTTGGCGGCAACGGCACGAATGCGCGTGCGGGGCCGGCGTGCGCCACATGAATCGCCGGCGTGCGCCGTTGCGCAACCGCATCGACGGGACTCACCGGCAGTGTCGTGTTGAACGAGTCGAGTGTCTCAGCAATAGGGAATACGCCAGCGGGCGAGGGCGCCATATCGCTTACGGGCCCGGTCGCACGGAACGAAAACGCCTGTGCGTGGCCGGTCGACGTCATCCCGTTGCTGGTCAGCGTGCCGCCTTCGGCCGGTCCGGCGAAGAGCGTCGCGCCCAGGCGCATGAGACGCAAGAGCGCGGCAATCGCGCGGCACTGTCCCTCGCGGTCGAAGTAGATCAGCACGTTACGGAAGAACACAAAGTCGAACGTGCCAAGCCGATCGACGAGCGACGCATCGAACAGATTGCCTGAATGCCAGCGCACCTGGGTACGCAGCGCGTCGACGACGCGAAAGTTGTCGTCTTCCTTCGTGAAATAGCGTTCGCGAAACTGCATCGATGCGGGCGGCCCGCGAAACGAGTTGCGGCCGTATAACCCCTCGCGGGCCACGGCGAGCGCACGCTCGCTGATGTCGAGCGCGTCGACGGTGAATTCGTTCGCGGCGAAGCCCACGTCCAGCATCGTCATGGCGATGGAATACGGCTCCTCACCGGTAGCGCAGGGCAGACTCAGCAGTCGTAATGCCTGCGCCTCGCGCATCGTCCCGCTTCGCGCATTGCGTTCGTCGCGCGCCATTTGCGCCAGCGCCGTGAAGGCGTCGCGGTGACGGAAGAACCAGGTCTCGGGCACCACCACCGCTTCGATCAGCGCCTGAAGCTCCTGCGGCGATTGCTGCAATCGCTGCCAGTACTGCGAATAGGAGGACGCATCGTGCAAGTCATGCAGGTCGGGCGACAACGCGGCGAGCCGGGCGTGCACGGCGCGCGAGATGGCATTCGCCCCGAGCGTTTGTGCGTCGAGGCCCATGGTGTCGCGCAGCAGACGTTCGATGCTTCGCACGTGGCTCATGACGACGCCTCCGGCGCTTCGGCCAAGGCATCGCGCGACGCATCGAACAGCAGCGCGCGCACCTCGTCGGTGAGCAGTTGATCGACGCGCACCCACTGCACGAGTCCTTCATCGGTATCGAGCACCGGGCCGAGATAGCGGCCTTCGGGTAAATCGACGCCGCTTGCCTGGAAGGCTGAAGCGTCGGCACGCAGCATATCGGTCGCGCGTTCGGCGAGGATGCCGAGGCGACGCGCGTTGGGGCCGGGTTCCGGGTAATGCACGAGTACCAGACGCGTCGACCGGCGCTCGGGCGCCCCCGCGCCGGTGGCGAGCCTCGTCAGATCGATGACGGGCACCGACTCGCCGCGATAGCTGAACGCCCCCGCCACCCAGGCCGGTGCGGCGGGCATGCGCTTGAGCGCGAGCCACGGCAGCACCTCGGCCACATGGTTGGCTTCGATGACGTAATGATCGGTCGCGATGGCGAAACGCAGGAACAACATGGCGATGTCCGCGAATGACGAAGAGGGCGTTACTTCACACCAGACCCGAGGGCGGCAGAGCCAGTACCTTGAAGCGCGACACGCCGCTCTTGAGGCCGTTGGCGACGTGATTGAGTTCTTCGATGGCCTGGCTCGACTGTTGCAGCGATTCGGCCGTCTGCTGTGCCGCCTCGGAGAGTTGCACCAGCGCCTGATTAATCTGTTCGGCACCGGTGGCCTGCGCCTGCATGCCCTCGCTGACCACCTGGAAGCGCGGCGGCAGCGTCTGCACCTGCGCAATGATTTGTGCGAGCTGATCGCCGACCTGACGCATCTCGTCCATGCCGCGCCGCACTTCCTCGGCGAACTTGTCCATGCCCATCACGCCCGCCGACACCGCCGACTGGATCTCCTTGATCATCTGCTCGATGTCGTAGGTGGCGACAGCCGTCTGGTCGGCCAGACGCCGGATCTCGGTGGCTACCACGGCAAAACCACGTCCGTACTCACCTGCCTTCTCGGCCTCGATGGCCGCGTTGAGCGAGAGCAGGTTGGTCTGGTCGGCGACCTTCGTGATCGTGGTGACGACCTGATTGATGTTGCCCGCCTTCTCGTTGAGGATGCCCAGCTTGCCGTTGACCGAACCCGCCGCTTCCATCACATGACGCATGGCGTCTTCCATGCGCGTGAGGCCGACGTGGCCGGTGCCCGCGAGCGACGCTGCCTGGTTGGCCACCCCCGCCACTTCGGTCATGGTGTGCGCCAGATCGCGCGACGTGGCGAAGATCTCGCGCGATGTCGCACCGATCTCCGTCGTGGTCGCCGCCGTTTCCGACGCCGTGGCCTGCTGCTGACGCGACGTGGCGGCAATCTCGGTCACCGACGTCGTCACCTGTAATGCCGACTTCTGCGCCTGCCCGACGAGCCCCGTCAGTTCATCCGTCATCCGGTTGAAACCGGACTCCAATGCGCCGAATTCGTCACGGCGCGCCAGATCGAGACGCTTGGTCAGATCGCCCGAGCGCATGATCTCCAGAATCTGCATCACACTTGCGAGCGGCACGCTGATCGCCCGGAACAGCAACCAACCGCACAACACCGCGCACCCCAGCGCCACGGCCAGCGTGATGAGCAATGTCGCCTTGGCCGCCGTCACCGCCTCGGCAATGTTGCGTGTCGACTCGTCGGCAAAGGTCTTGTTGGTGTCGACCAAGCGCTGGATCGCGGAGCGACCGCGGCCCCATTCGGGGAAGAGCTGATCCGATAGCATCGCGCGCGCAGCGGGCATCTGGCCGTCGCTCACCAGCTTGAGCACCTGACTGCTGACGCGGCCGTATTGCTGGCGCACACCGCGCACCTCGTCGTACTGCATGCGATCGATAGGGCGGTTGACGGTGGTGCCGTAGTCCTTGATCCAGCCGTCGATCCTCGTGTCCACAGTACGAAGAGCGTCGAGATCGATCGCGCGGGTCTTGTCGTTCTCGTCGATGACCACGACTTGCTGGAGCAACTGATAGCTCTCGAACCAAGCGCCGCGCAGCATCGTGCTGTAGTACAACCCAGGCGTGGAGTCGGTCTCCACGCTGTTCGCCTCCTGCTCGATGGCAGCCAGCCGGGTATAGGCGACACCCGCCATAAGGGCCATCAGGGCAAGGATCAGGCCAAAACTGGCCAGAATGCGATGTCGGATCGACCAGTGTTTCACGCCGCGCTCCCGTTCGTTGTTCACGCCCGGTGCCGGGGGAGGGCGACGCGGGCCTCATTGAGGTTACGCCGATTCTATTACAGCGGCCCGGCCGGACAACGCCGGTCAGGGCATGTATTTGCGTTTATTTCCGATTTCGGTGGGCCGGCAAATGCGAGCGAGGCTCGGGCGTGCGCTCAGCGGGTGAGCTCGCGCAAGGCGTCCGCCGTCATGGGGACAAGCGAGAGCGGGGTTGCCGCCGCAGTCAGTGCTGCGAGCGACGCCGCGTTGTCCGGCGAGACGCTGCCATCCGGCAGGTAGAGATTGTTTTCGAAGCCAATGCGCGCGTGGCCACCCTGCAACACTGCCGCCAGCGCGCACTCAGCCTCGCGCGGGCCAAAGGCGCACATCGCCCAGGGCGGGACGGCGGCGGCTTCGCCCAGCGCCTGCGCACCGTTCTGCCAGGCCGAGAGAAACGGCAGCAGATCGGAGGGCGACGACAACTGCCCCTTGCTGTACCGGCCCAGCACGAACAACACCCAATGGCGGCCCGCACGGATCGCCCCGCTCGTGCGCAGACGCCAATAGTGCGCCACGTCTTCGGTGTCGTACAGGATGTATTGCGCGGCGATGTGCTCCTGCCAGAGCCACGAGAAGAACGCTTCGGCCGCCGGCGCGTGCGCCGCATCGGGCGACACTTCGCGCAATGCCACCGAAATCGCTTCGGGATGCAGCGCTTGCACAGTCGCGATCTGCTGCGCCGGGGAATAGATGCCTACCGCCTCGGTCGTCACCTGCAATACGAGTTCGCGGCCCACGGCTCGCTGCACTGCGGCGATGCCGGCCGTGTAGTCCGGCACTTCGAGACTGTGCGTGCCGTCGGCCTTGCGCACGTGCAGGTGGATCATCGCCGCGCCGGCGTCCAGACACGCCTTCGCGCACGCGCCAAGGGCTTCCGGCGTCATGGGCAGCGCGCGATGGTCGACATGCGTGCGACGCGCGCCGTTGGGCGCCACGGCCAGGGCAAAGGCTCGCGTCATGCGGCGCCTGCGGCTTTCACGCCAGTGACATCGGCCACCGCCAGCGCCAGCCGTTCGACGATGCGATCGATGTCGTCCGGCCCGCAGATGAACGGCGGCGCGATCAGCGCATGGTCGCCATGCACGCCGTCGACCGTCCCGCCCATCGGATAGATGAGCAACCCGCGCTCCTTGGCGGCGGCCTTCAGGCGCGCATGAGTCTTGTCAGCCGTGGGCAGCGTTCGCTTGGTGGCGCGCTCGGCCACGAATTCGACACCGACGAAAAGCCCCCGGCCGCGTATGTCGCCCACGTTCGGGTGATCGGCGAAGACTTCGCGCAGACGGGCACGCAGTTGCTCGCCGCGCGCCTTCACGTTATCCAGCAGATGCTCTTGCGCAATCGTGCGTTGCACGGCCAGCGCCGCCGCGCAGGCCATCCCGTGGCCCAGATAGGTATGACCGTGCTGGAAGAAGCCCGACCCGCCGACCACGGCGTCGAAGATCTTGTCGGAGCACAGCATTGCCCCGATGGGCTGATAACCCGCGCCCAGACCCTTGGCGATCACCAGAATATCCGGCACCACGCCGTCTTCTTCACAAGCAAACAGATAGCCCGTGCGGCCCATGCCCGACATCACTTCGTCGAGCAGCAGCAGCACACCGTACTTGTCGCACACGGCGCGGATGCGCTTGAAGTAGTCTCCCACCGGCGGCACGGCACCGGCCGTGGCCCCCACGACGGTCTCCGCCACGAACGCGATCACCGTGTCGCCGCCGAGTTCGAGGATTTTCGCTTCGAGTTCGTCGGCCAGCCGCTGCACGTACGTCGCATCGCTTTCGCCCTCGAACCGCTCGCGATACGCGAAGCACGGCGAGACGTGGTGTGCCGGCACCAGCAGCGGGAGGAACGGCTCGCGTCGCCATGCGTTGCCGCCGATGGCCAGCGCGCCGAGCGTGTTGCCGTGGTAGCTCTGACGGCGCGCGATGAAATACCGGCGCTGCGGCTGTCCAATCTCGACGAAGTATTGCCGCGCCAGCTTGAGCGCCGCCTCCACGCCTTCCGACCCGCCGCTGACAAAGTACACGTGGTTCAGATCACCAGGCGCGTTCGCGGCCAGCATATCGGCCAGATGCTCGGCGACTTCCGTCGTGAAGAACGATGTATGCGCATACGCCAACTGAGCCGCCTGCTGCTGCATCGCCTCGATCACGCGGGGATGACCGTGCCCAAGACACGAGACCGCCGCGCCACCGCAGGCGTCGAGATAGTGCTTGCCGGTGCTGTCGATCAGCTCGATTCCCTGGCCGCCGACCGCGACGGGCAACGTCTGGCGCGGATTGCGGTGAAACACATGAGTCATGCCTGAACCCCTGACGGAAAGATGGCGCGTCGCGCGATGGCCCCAACCACCCGCATGCGAACAATGTCGCCAAGTGTAGGCGCATCTCCTTGTGTTTGCAACATATGTTTCATTCATTTTATCATCGCAACACTTCGCGCAATCCCCTGACCATCTTCAATGTCTCCGCGACGTCCGCAGGCATCGGGGAAAGCACGTGCGCGGCCGGGGCATTTCATGCAACAATCGTTACATTATTTCGTTGCCGTGTTGCGATCCCCGATGCCAGAAGCCCCAGCGCTGCCACAGACGCTCGACCAACTCAACGCGCAGTTACGTGAGCGCTATCCCCAGCTCAGCCCGCAGTTTCAGGCAGGCGCGCGTTTCCTGCTCGATCATCCGCAGCGCGTACCGATCAGCTCGATGCGTGCCATTGCCGCCGAGGCCGGTGTGCAGCCCGCAACTTTCGTGCGGCTCGCGCAGCATCTCGGTTTCGAAGGCTGGCATGGCTTGCGTGAATTGTTCCTCGAATCGATCCGGCTCGGGCCGCAACCGTATGCGAGTCGCGCACGTCAGATGATTCGCGAAGGCGACGCCACGCGCATGGTGCCCGAGATGTTCCGCGTGCAACACAACAACCTCGACCTGACCGAGGCAGGCGCCAATGCCTCGCTGGGCGCCGCCGTCGATCTGCTCGCCAATGCGGGCACCGTCCATGTGGCAGGCTTTCGCGCGTGCTTCCCCATCGCGTTCACGTTTCAATACGTCTATCGGCTGTTCCGGCCGACGGTGCACCTGATTCGCGGCGAGGCCGGCACGTTGGAGATGGAGTTGCGCGCGCTCTCCGCACGCGATGTGGTCGTCGTCATCAGCTTCGCGCCCTATTCCAACGAAGCGCTGATCGTCGCACGCGCCGCCCGGGCCGCCGGTGCGCGCGTGCTCGCGCTCACAGACTCCACGGTCTCGCCGCTCGCCCTCGACGCCGACGTGACGGTGCTCTTCTCGCACGAAAGCCCATCGTTCTTCCCCTCGATCACCGCAGGCATCGCCGTGGTGGAAACGCTCGTGGAAATGCTGCTCGCCCGCAAGGGACGCGGCGCGGTGCGCGCGCTGGCGCTGGCCGAAGACCAACTGCATGGCACCGGCGCCTACGTCAGCCCGGGCGCGGCGAGCGGCGCAGACGGCGAAAGTGCTGCCAGCGGCGAGCGCGTCAAACCGGACGTGTGAATTGTGACGTGTCCCAGCGACGCGCCGGGATGACGCCGCGCGCAGTTTCTTTTATGATCGACGTGCTCCCTGCGGCCGAACCGTCGACGCAAGACCCGACACGGCCTTACGCAGGACTCATCCCCTGTCGACAATCTCAAGGACTCCGAATGTCGCATTCTCATTTGTCGCGTGCCCGCCGGGTCGCACTCGGCACGGCGCTCGTCATCGGCGCCGGCCTGGCCGCCCCCGCGTTTGCCGCGTCCAATCTCATGTTCATGAGCAACTCGCCGCTGGCCTACATGAAGAAGGCCGACAACGAGTCACTCGCCAAAGCCGCCAGCGAAGTCCTGTCCACCAAGCAGGACCACGAAACCGTCGAGTGGACCAACAAAGGCACGCACAACTCGGTCGCGATCACGGCTCACCTCACGCCGACCAACACCCGGAAGGACGACACCAAGACCTGCCGCGACCTGACCGTGCTGCTCGGCGCGAAGGGTCAGGAAGTCTTGCTCACGCTCCCCACCTGCAAGACGGGCGACGCCGGCCACTGGGAACTGCAAAAGCGCAGCACGCAGTAATCCCCCCGTTGCCTTCGCAGCATCGGACAAGAAAAACGCCGGCCCGAGATTTCGGGCCGGCGTTTTTCATTGCGTCGCCGGTGTATGGGCACCGGCGAATCCTGCATGCAGCGAGCTCAGGCCACAGCCATCTTCTTTTTGCCTTCGACATCGGGCAGCAGAATCGTCACGATACCCAGCAGCGGCAGATAGGCGCACACGTGATAGACGAAGTCGATGCTCGTCGAGTCGGCGAGTTGTCCCAACACGGCGGCACCGACGCCTCCCATCCCGAACGCGAAGCCGAAGAACAGCCCCGACACGGTACCGACCTTGCCCGGAATCAGCTCTTGCGCATAGACGAGAATGGCCGAGAACGCCGAGGCGAGAATGAGGCCGATCGCGACCGTCAGAATGCCGGTCCAGAAGAGATTCGCGTACGGCAACATCAGCGTGAAGGGTGCCGCGCCGAGGATCGAACCCCAGATCACATACTTACGGCCGATCTTGTCGCCCAGCGGCCCGCCGATCATCGTGCCCGCCGCCACGGCGAACAGGAACACGAACAGATGCACCTGAGCGCTTTGCACCGACACGTGGAACTTGCTGATCAGATAGAACGTGAAGTAGCTGCTGATGCTCGCGAGATAGAAGTACTTCGAAAAAATGAGCACCAGCAGAATGCCGATGGCAAATATCACCTTACCGCGCGACAGATGCGCGTGACCGCTCCGGCGCGCCGCCGGCTTTCCCTTGCTCGCGGCGCGCTGCGAGGCATACCAGCGACTCACCTGGAACAGCACCGCGATCGCCACGAGCGCCGCCACGGAAAACCACGCCACGCTGCCGCGGCCGTTCGGCGCAATGATCAGCGCGGCAAGTAACGGGCCAAGCGACGAGCCGACGTTACCGCCGACCTGGAAGAACGATTGCGCCATGCCGTGGCGTCCGCCCGAGGCCATGCGCGCGACGCGCGAGGACTCCGGATGGAACACCGACGAACCCATGCCGACGAGCGCAGCCGCGACCAGTAGCACGCCGAAGTTAGGTGCAACCGCCAGCAACAGCAGGCCCACGAGCGTGAAACCCATGCCGACCGGCAGCGAATACGGCTTCGGATGCTTGTCGGTGTAAAGCCCCACAACCGGTTGCAGCAACGACGCGGTGATCTGATACGTGAGCGTGATCAGACCGACCTGGCCGAAGCTCAGGTCGAAGCTCGCCTTGAGCAGCGGATAGATGGCCAGGATCAACGACTGAATCATGTCGTTGAGCAAATGAGAGAAGCTGATCGCAGACAGCACGCGAAACGCCGTGCCCTTTGCAGCCGGCGAGGAGGCGCCGGGGAGGGACGTTGCAGGTTGACTCGACATGGGATGGAGGATTTACGTCAAAGGCTTTGGAAAGGCGGCGTTTCCGGCGGTTTTCGTGCAGATATGCATGAAAGTTGGGATATATCCCATTTTTTGCCGAAAATCGAATAAGTGAAGTGTAGAGCATGCGTAAATCGTCGTTACGCCAAGTTTTGTCGCGATTCCGCCATCCCAGCCCACCGCTGTATGCGTTGTAGAAAACGACAAGAGGGGCTCGGCAGGTGGTCGCGGATGTGGCCCCCTGATATACCACCGCCGAGCCGACCAGGCCCTTTATTTCAAGGGTCTGTGCGGGTTTATCGGGCGTTGGTCGGCGTCGGGGATTCGTGTAGAGTCGATGACGAGTTGTGCCATGCAGCACAAAGCACACACAAGGGCCCTACTCCTTCCTTGGTTCGCGGCAAAACATGATTCAACACTCCAGAGTCGCGCAGTGGCTGGTGACCGGGCTTGTGGTGACGGTCACGCTCCTTGTCGTTCTCTTGCTCGGCTGGTTACGCGTAGTCGGTGCGTCGCAAGCGATTTTGCAGGAAGAGACCGAACGCCAACGCGATGCGCTTGAGCGCATTGTCGACAGTGCCGACACCGCTCTTCAAGGCGCCACCGCCTGGGTCGGGCGCAACTGTAGCGAGGTCAACGGTGCGCTCCAGGCCGAAGGCACGCTCAGCCCTTACTTTCGTTCCATCTGGCTTGTGTCTCACGGCAAGATGTATTGCTCGTCGGTGGCGCGAACGGACCAAGCCATCGATATGCCGCTGCCGAACGAGCTGGTGCCGTTACTCACGGGAACGCGCGCCATTTTTGTCGCCAGCACGCCTTATGTTCGAGACGCCCCTGCGTTGGCGATTTTCGTTCCCACCTCCGCCACCGACGGCGTGCTGGGATTTGTCGACGGGGTGTACCTCACCGAGTCTTTGCATAGTGTGAAGAACAGCAATCTCGAATGGACGGCGATGACCATCGGGAAGCTATCGCTGACGTCTGAGGCGCCAACGCTTGAATCCGCCAGCGTCGCTACGCGCGGCGCGCAGTCCACACTTACCTCGGAACTCTTCACGACGTCACTCGCGGGTAGTCCGTCGTTGACTCGCAGGCTGATTGCCAATTACGCCCCCATCTTTCTGTCCTTCGGCGCCGTGATCGCGGTCTTGCTGGGCATTCTGACGTTCCGCCATCTCAGCCCGGCGCAGTTCATGCGGCGACAGATTGCACTCGGCATCAAACGCAACGAATTCAAGGTGTACTACCAGCCCGTGATGGAGCTGGCGACGGGACGTTGCACCGGTGCCGAGGCGCTGGTGCGCTGGCACCATCCGGTGGCCGGTCTGGTCCGGCCCGACGCCTTCATTCCCATCGCGGAAGGCAACGGTCTGATTATCGAACTCACGCGTTCATTGCTTAAGCTGATTCGCAACGACGTTGCGAAGGGCGCGTTACCGCAAGGCTTTCATATCGCGATCAATCTCGCCGAGCGGCACTTGCGGGATAACACCATCGTGCAGGATATCGAACGGATTTACGGGTCGCTGAACGACACCTATCCGCTCATCGCCGAGATTACGGAACGTTATGTCATTCGCGACTCGGCGGCCGCGCGCAACGTGATGGCGGAACTCCAGCGCCGGGGTATCGAAACGGCACTGGACGACTTCGGCGCCGAGAACAACTCCATCGGCTACCTGAAGCGCTACGACTTCAATTATCTGAAGATCGACAAGGAGTTCTTGCCGGTCACCGAAGACGACGTGGTCACGCGCAACATCTGCGACTCCATCATCGATCTGGCAGAGCGCATGGGGATGACGATCGTCGCAGAAGGTGTCGAGAGCGAAATGCAGGCGAAGTATCTGCGCCAGCGCAACGTCACCTACGCACAGGGATACTTGTTCGCGCGGCCGATCTCGTTCGACGAATTGGTGCCGTTTGCGATAGCCCACGCGGGCGCGGGACTGACGACGGTGAAGCAGGTGTCTGCGACCGTCACGCCGATCACGCCCCTGACGCAACCCAAGGCGGTTTGAGCGCCGCCAGCGCAACGCACGACGAAAACGACGAAAACGCCTGGCCGGGAAACACAACCGGCCAAGCGTTTTTCCTGACGGTACTGCGAAGAGGTCAGAAGACCAACTGCGGCATATTGTTGCGCGGTGCGGGCATGGCGGCCGCACGCGCGCTGTCCCTCATTTCAGCGCGCAGCAACCACAATCGCTGTGCGACGAAACGTCTGAAGCGCATTTCACCCGCGGAGAAAGAGATTTGCATCTGATGTCGCTTGCCGTTGGGCAGCGTGCGAACCAGACGATAGTATCGAGCCCCGTCAACCGTTTCCTTGATATTCCTGACGCGCATCATTTCACCCCGTTTCTGTTGTGTCAGGTGAGTGGGCACTTCGGCAAACGTCGCATTCCCGGTCAAACCGCATCAAACCTGGATTTCAGCCTGACGCGACGCCGACCGGCATTGGGGGGGCATGCGGCGGAATTCAATGTAGTGGAGAAACGTCCCCCATTCGTCCCCCAAAAGAACGGCCGAAGTGCGCTTCGTTGGTGCGCCGCAACACTTCCGCGTCCAGCGCCGGTTTTCGCTGGCTCGTCCGCCCTCTACAATGCGCTCACCTGCTGCGTTTGAGCGAGAAAATCACTATGGTTTCCGAACCTTCTTCAACGTCGGACGGTGTTTTACACAACGAAATGAATGACGCCCTGCAAGTGAGTGGTTCGCTTTGGCTGCATCGCGGCAACTCGTCGCTCGGTGGTCAGGCCCGGATTGCGCTGCTCGAACAGATTGCCGCGCACGGATCGATTACCGCAGCGGCAAAGGCCGCGGGCATGAGTTACAAAGCGGCATGGGATGCCGTGGACGCAATGAACCAGCTCGCCGGCGAGCCGTTGGTCGCGCGCAGCACAGGTGGTCGCGGCGGTGGCGGCACACGCCTCACCGCGCGCGGCGCGAAGCTCGTAGCGGCCTTTCGGGCGGTAGAAGCGGCCCAGCGGCAATTCCTCGCGCGCGTGGCCAACGATCTGGAACATTTCGACGAACAGTGGCCCGTGATCGCCCGGCTCGGTCTGCAAACGAGTGCACGCAATCAGTTGCACGGCACCATCACCAACATTCGACGCTGTGGTGTGAACGACGAAGTCACACTGACCTTGCCCGGCGGCGAAGCGATTACGGCGTCACTCACGCATCACAGCACGCAAACGTTAGGGCTTGCCATCGGTGGCGATGCGTTCGCGCTCATCAAGGCGCCGTGGATCGATATCGCGCGCGGCGCAGATCTCGCAGGACTGCCAACGGCCAACCGGCTCTCGGGCACGGTCGACGCCATCACCGACGACGCCGGACAAGCCGAAATCATGCTGGCGCTGCCCGGTGGCGGCCGGCTCGCCGCCGTTATGCCGCACGACACGCTGGCGGCACGGGGACTGGCGGCAGGCGTTGGCGCAACGGCCGCATTCCCGGCCGCCAGTGTGATTGTGGGTGTGATGGCCTGACGCACTTGTGTCAGGCCATCGAGCACGTTACAGCGCAGGTGTTTCACAGTTCGTCGCGACTTGCAGCCTCGCATCGCGACGGTCCAGGCGCAGGCTGAGCAGCGCAACACCCACGCCGGCCAGCGGCACGAGCGCGGCCACCCAGGGCACCGCCGCCAGACCCGGACCATGGTCGATGACGAAGCCACCCAGCCACGCGCCAATGGCGTTGCCGAGATTGAAGGCGGCGATGTTGAAGCTCGATGCGAGGCTTTCCCCCGCCCCCGAGGCCTTTTCCATCACCCACAGTTGCAGCGGTGCGACTGTCGCGAACGCTGCCGCGCCGAGCAGGGCCACGAACACGATGGCCAGCCAGTGCGAGTGCAGCGCAAAGGTCATCAGTCCGAGAACGACGGAGAGTGCCAGCAAGCTGCCCAACACGGTCGGCACCACGCGACGATCCGCGAGTTTGCCGCCAAGCAGGTTACCGACCACCAGGCCTCCGCCGAAGATCAGCAGAATCGGCGAAACGGCGCCTTCGGCAAAACCGGTGACTTCGGTGAGCAACGGTGCGATGTACGTGAATACGCCGAATACCCCCACCCAGCCGAGCACCGTCGTGAGCAAGCCGAGCAGCACCGGACGACGTGCCAGTGCACGCAGATCGGCACGCCAGTCGCCCGCATCCTTCGGTGCTGCAATCTTCGGCACGAACCAGGCGATCACGAGGAACGCGAGCGCACCAATGACCGTGACCGCCCAGAAGCTGGCGCGCCAGCCGAAGTGCTGACCCAACCACGTACCGAACGGCACGCCGAGAATGTTGGCGACGGTCAGCCCCGTGAACATCACGGCAATGGCCGACGCACGGCGCTCGCGCGGCACCAGACCGGTCGCGACGACCGAACCGACACCGAAGAACGTACCGTGGGCGAACGACGTCAGCACGCGGGCAGCCATCAGCGCCCCATAGCTCGGCGCGAGCGCGCACGCGGCGTTACCGATGGTGAAGATCGCCATGAGCACCAGCAGCACCGTCTTGCGCGGCCAGCGGGCGGTGGCGGTTGTCATGAGCGGAGCGCCAACAACGACACCCAGCGCGTAACCGGAGATAAGCAGGCCTGCGGCCGCAATCGAGACACCGAAATCGGCACCGACGTTGAGCAGCAGACCCATGATGACAAATTCCGTCACGCCAATGCCGAAGGCACCGGCGGTCAGGGCGTAGAGGGCGATGGGCACAGAAAACTCCTGTCTGAATATAAGGAAAGGTCACGCCGCCGAGGGGACAGCCGTCACCGATGTGCGCAATATAGACGTCCCGACATTGATGAAATAGACTGCGCGAAGGAAAATGATTTGTGACTTGACGTCACAGCATCGCGCAAAGCCAGTCGTGGCAAGGGACAGGGGCACATTCGATGGGTCGGCAGGACGTCAATCGCTCAGGCGATATGGAAGTTTTCGCGCGTGTTGTGGAGCACGGCGGCTTCTCGGCGGCGGCGCGCGCGTTGCATATGACGCCGTCTGCCGTAAGCAAGCTGATTGCCCGGCTCGAGGCGCGCCTGGGAGCACGCCTGTTCAATCGCTCGACGCGTCGTCTGCAACTCACGCCCGAGGGCACGTCGTTCCATGAGCGCGCGTTGCGTGTACTGGCCGACATCGAAGCAGCCGAGCGTGAAGCGGCGGCGGGGGCCGTGCCGCGCGGCCTGCTGCGCGTGAACTCGAGCGTGCCGATCGGCTCGCTCTATCTGTTGCCGGTGATTCCGGCGTTTCTGGCGCAGTATCCCGAGATTCGTCTCGATCTGACACTCACCGATACGGTCGTCGATCTGCTGGAGCAGCGTGCCGACGTTGCCGTGCGCGCAGGTCCGCTGCGTGACTCGCGGTTGGTGGCCCGCAAGCTCGGCGAGAGCCGCTTGCACGTGGTCGCGTCGCCCGAGTATCTCGCGCGCAACGGCCCGCTGCGCTCGCCAGCCGACCTGATTCATCACAACGTCATGGCCTTCAATTTCGACCGTCAGGTGCAGGGGTGGCCGTTTCTCGACGGCACTGGCGGCATCACGCACTATCCGCAGATCGGCAACATGGCCGTGAGCGACGGCGATACCATGCGCAAGCTCGCGATCGAGGGGCTGGGTCTCGCCCGCCATTCGCGCTATCACGTCGATGCCGATTTGCGTGCGGGACGACTCGTCACTGTGCTGGAAGACTACAATCCCGGCGATCTGGAACCGGTGCACGCGGTGTATGTCGGGCAGGGCGGCCACTTGCCCGCGCGCGTGCGCGCGTTTCTGGACTTTCTTGTGGCCAACGTTCACCTGCCCTGATGCCGTGCGAACGTATTGACGTTCAGACGCTCACGCGGGTGTCCGGTCCCGATGCGACCAGACGAAAAGCGGCCACGCCAGCGCGGCGCAAAGCAGCCCCCCCGCCCATACCAGCCCCCAGCCGCCAATCGACAGCAATAGCGGGATCGTCAGCGGCGTGAGGAACATCGTCAGGAAGACGCCGGTATTGCCGATGCCGAGCGCCGTCCCGGCGCGAGAGGCACCGGCAAGCGTTGCCAGTTCAGTGAACGCGACCCCGTGCCACGCCGACGCCACGACACCGCCGGCGATCAGCAGCCCGATCATCCACGGCGTGCCGTGCACCAGCCATTCGGGATGGTGCGCCAACACCGCCACCAGTAGCGCCAGCAACGCGAAAACCGCACCGACGACAATCGTGCATGCGCGCAGATACGCGGGGCGATTGCGACGCTTGTCCGTAAAGCGCCCGCTCCACACACGCGTGATCGCAGCCCCCGTCTGCACAGCAACTAGCGTGAACGAGATCATCGCCACGCTCACGTGGGCAAAGTCATGCAGAAACACGGTGCCGAAGGTCAACACGGCGACTTGCGGCATCACGAGCACTGCCATGCCCAGCGCTGTGCTCAGCAAACGCGCGTCGCGCAACGGAGTGTAGCTCGCGGCCGGACGCCCGCCCGTGGCGCTCGCTGCACGGGCCGCCGTGCACGCCTTGTCATGCGGTTCGTGCGGTTCCTCCGGTGGCTCAATCAGCCACAGCCACGCCATGAACGCTGCGGCGACACACGCGAGCGCCAATTCGAAGTACACGGCGCGGAAGCCGAAATGCAGCGCCGTGCCCGGCAATACCAGCGCGCCGATACCGCCGCCCATCGGCACGGCGCATTGCCGCACGCTCATCGCCAGACCGCGCTCGCTATCGTGAAACCAACGCATGACCGCGCGCCCGCTCGATCCGTTCACACTGCCCCCGAGTACGCCGATGGCCAGCATCCCCGCCGCGAGCATCGGCATCGACGGCACGAAATGGGCCGTCGGCACCCCCCACAACGCCAGCCCGGCGAGCGCCACCGCCGTCACCAGCAGCCCGACAAGCAGCACCCGCCGGTCGCCCCAGCGGTCGGTGAGCATGCCCCACGGTAATTCGGAAATGGCGATACCCAGGCCGATCATGCCGAGCACGATGCCAAGATCGCCGTTAGCCAGCGCATACGCGCTGCGCATCTGCACGGCGGTGGCGGGAATGCCGCCCATGGCGGCAGCAAAGCTACCGTTGGCCGCCACGCCGACACCCAATACCTTCCAGCGATGGTTACGACCGAGTGCGTGGGTGAGGGACGGCGCAACCGCAACAGGCAGAACAGGTGAAACAGGTGGCGCCTGATTAGCGGTAGCAGGGGCAGTACATAGGCGTTCATTCATGTGTGACACGGTGCGCGGCCCGCAGGCACGCGGCTCAGAGGAGAGAAGTCGCGGCGTCCATCCCCCTTGAAGCCTGGGCTCAGGACACCATGCTCCGCATCCTACGGATAGACAATCCATCGGAAAAGCGGGAAAATTCGATGCCTTATATCGTTTTTCCCGGATTAACTCCGAATGTGGGTGGTGCGCGGTGTGCGGTGCGCCTCCGACGCCTCTCCAAAAGCGAGACTTCCCAAGAGCCGCCATGAACGCCCGCGCCTTCGATCTCACGCAGTTGCGTACCTTTATCGCCGTTCACGACGCCGGCAGCATTTCGGCAGCCGCGGAGCAGATCTTTCTATCGCAATCGACCGTCAGCGAGCAGCTCAAGAAGCTCGAAGCGCGTGCCGGACAGCCGTTGCTCGTGCGTTCGCGCAAAGGCATGCGCCCCACGCCCGCCGGCACGCGACTGCTCGCCTATGCGCGGCAGATCTCGGCGCTGTCCGAGGCGGCGTTCGAAGACCTGCAAGGCGTGCTGCTCGATGGCGAGTTGCGCATCGCCATCACCGATTACTACCGTCCGCACGACGTTGGCCGTGTCCTCAAGCGATTCACGAGCCTGTACCCGCGCCTGCGCCTGCATGTGAGCGCCATGCAAAGTGCGCAGATCGAGCGCACCGCGCTGACCGGCGAACACTTCGATGTGGGATTGGCGTTACGCCTGATGAACGAGGATGTCGGCCGCGGCGCCAAAGCGCTGGGCTATCGAACGCCGGGCACGCTGGTGCGCCGTGAGCGTCTCGTGTGGGCGATGTCGTCGTCGCTGGCCGAGCCCGTCGGTGAACCACTGCCGCTGGTGACGCTGCCGCCCTCGTGCGCGTTGCAAAGCCTCGTGCTCGGTGTGCTTGAGCGGCACAAAGTGCCTTACCGCGTCTCCCACTCCGCAGCGGGCGTGGCCGGCATGCAACTGGCGCTCGGCGCAGGGCTGGGCATCTCGTGCCTGAACGAATCGGCGCTCACGTCCGATCTCATCGTGTGTCCGCCGTCCCTCGGGCTGCCGTCGCTGCCGCGCGCCGAATTCCACCTGCTGCCCGGACGCGCCGACGAAACCGATCTGATCCGGCACGCCCGCAATGCGCTGTTGCGGCTCTTCGCGTGATACCTTTGCCCCCTGATCCCGATTTTGTCCGCTTAATGCGGTTGCCGTCATGCCGGAAGCCACGCCGATTCGTCTGAATTTCAACACCCGCCGCGCGCTGCTGTTCGCGTTGACGGCCGAGCGTCTGTCGGCGTTCTACGAGCATGGGCAATGGATGACGGACAAGCAGGGCGCCACACTCGCGCAAATGTGGCTATCGCGCTCGAAGCTGCAATTGCCGTTGGAAGAACGGCGTCTGCTTTCGATGCTGAGCGACGACTTCGCGCGCGAGCTGGCCGGCTCACTCTCTCGCGAAGCCGGCTTGTACACCGCGCATGAAATGATGGAATCGCTCGACGCGGACTACGCGTACGCGTCGGTCGTCGCGCAGGATCTGTTGGAAGACTGCACGCGACGCCTCGTCGAGGCGGGGGCGACGGAATAACCGCGAGGCATCACGACGCATCGGGAGCGTCCGCAACACCTGTTCGTTATGCGACGATGCCGCGCTCCTGCACCAGCACCCAGGGCGCCACGACGACGGCCCACAACTCCGGCGTGCGCGCGGCGAAATCGGTCGCGTGTTCGGCCTGCATGCGTTGCACCATACCCGACGAAAGCCATTGGGACACGATGTCCTTATCGTCGTTGGCAACTGCCTCGGCGACCGACACGAGGTCGACACCGGGGGCAACGTATAGCAGCACGCCGCGCGCGAAAAAAGACGCCAGATCCTTCCAGTCGATCTTGGCGGTTTCGCCGAGCAGACGCACATAGACATCGCTCGCCCCCGGCGTGGCGTTTTGCGGCGATTGACCGGCTTGGGCGGGCTTGGGCGACTTGGGCGAATCCATGACAGCGTGACTCCAGGGCGGCGCAGGCCGAAGAGCGGCGGCGTGCGGAAAACCGGAAATATCGAAAACCCGCATTGTAATGCGCCCCGGCGTGCGTGACGGTGGTAGCATCGGAACCCCACGTATGACGTCGGTGTCGCAGTGACATGGCACGGCCGCTACGTGGTGACTAACGTTTTACCGAGGAACCGCATGTCCAAACAAAAAACCGATCCCAAGCTGGAACAAGCCCTGACGCGCGGCGATCTCGCCATGCGCCAGATCAACTCTGCCCGTGCAACTGCGCTACTGCGCGCGCTTGGCGAGATGATCGTGGCGGCGTCGGCAACGATCGGCGTCGAGGCGGTGGTAGACGTGCCTAATGGCGACAAGGTCTACGACCCGGAAGACGGTGTGTGGCCGCAGGCACTCGTACTGTCGTTCGACGGCCCCATCGATGAAGCCGAAGAAGAAGAGCTGCGCACCGTGCAACTGATCGCCGACAAGTATCCGGAGGCGTTCCAGGTAGTGTGGCATCGTGCCGATGGCAAGATGGGCCGCCATGAAGCGCGTCCGCTCGCGATGGTCGCGTTCCTGACCGACGTCGAAGTGCCGTGGCTCGACGACGACGCCTGATACCGGATCGACACCGCCAGCACAAGGGACGGCGTCGCCGCACCCCCGCATGACACGTGCCGACCAACCGCCGCCCGAGGCTAACGCCCGGGCGGCGGTTTTGTTTGTTCACTCGGCTGATGCGCTATGCAAACATCGGTCGGGCCGATGCCAGACCGCAATCAGGAGCCCCACCGCGATCAAACCTGCGCCAAACATCCCCGCATCACTCAATCGGTCGCCAAAAACCATGAATCCAAAAAACGTGGCAAACAGGGGATCGCTGGTCTCGATGATCTGCACCTTGCTGGCTTGCCCGCCTTCCACCGCACGCGTTGTGAAATAGAAGCCACCGATGGTGGGAAGCAAGACGAGCGCGCACAAGGTTATCCATGTGGAACCCTCAGGTATCGCGAAGCCCTCACGCAAAAGCGGCAACAGGAGAAACAGGCTTCCAAATCCGAAGAGCCATACCAGTTGAGGCAATCCCGCCCCGATCCTGAACCACTTGGAAAGGAAGATGAACAGCGCATAGCCGCACCCGCCAGCCAACGCCAGCACAATGCCGGACAAACTGCCGGTCACGCCGTGCTCGAACAGGCTCATCAACCCCACACCCATGACGATCGCAGCGAAGGCGCCAATCTTCTGGCGCGTGACCTTTTCCCCAAGAAACAGGCCGGATAACGCGATAGTGGCGCCGCCTGCGGCATAGGTGAGGAAGGAAACCAGCGGAATCGACGCTTGCGCGAACGCCTTCGTTTCAAAGTAGTAAAGACCGAAGATGCCCAGTAGCGAAAGACACGCAAACTGCGGCCAGCGTCTGGCAAGACTGACGGTTTGCAGGCTTAGCTGCGGCCGACATGCGCAGAGTCCGGCGACCAACAGGAACGCGCCGAAGCACTTCCAGAAGGCGATCAACGCGGGCGTCGCCCCTTGATCGAATCCGGTGCGCGTCAACACACCGATCGTGCCGTTCAAGAGGGCGGCGAGCAACGCACAGGCCTCGGGCCCGTAGCTCGTTCGAGAGAAGAAGCGCATTTCGGAATATGGCGTTTGCGGTGGCGCTGAAACGGCACCGTTAAGGCTTCGGAGGTGTTTTCACGAAGTGGATAAAGGACACTCGGCTTTTACGGTCCGACGAGAAGATGCCGCCCCACCTATCGTCCCATTCCGCGAATGCGCGGTCTGCCCTGAGAATCCGGGTCGCGGCAGCGAGATGCCAATGGGGAACGCCGGGCAACAGATGATGTGTCAGGTGAAACGAGTCGCCATGCATGCCGATGAACAGGCGCTCTACCCAGAAAGAATATCGATTTCGTGAGCTGAATGGCCACTCGTTGGCCGCATCCATGAATGGGTAATGCTCCGATAACTCGCTGAACCAGCCGATGACGGGAAACACCAGAACCAAAGGAATCCACCAAAAGAGCATCAGGCTCCCCAACCAGCCGTGGGCGTAGGCAGTGGCAGCGATGGACCCATGAAAGGCGAGAATCAACCAGGACTCGATCTGCGTCTCGTTCGGCCGGGATGAGAACGACAAGCGACTCAGGAGGAGAGATTTGATGTACCGGATCGTCAAACGACCGCCTATCGCGCTTAGAACGAATCGCCGGAAAAAGCGCGGACCTCGTGGGGTCTCGTACACTCCCGCGTCGTTCAATTCCCGGAAATCCGGATCGTGAACGGCATCGCCCAATCGGGCGTGGTGTGCGATCACGTGAGATCGGCGATAAGCCAGCATGGATTGCATGACTGGCCAGCCGCAAAAGACTCGGCCCGCAACACGGTTCAATCCATGGAATCTGAACAAGGTTCCGTGCGATGCGTCATGAAAAAGACTTGCCAATGCGCGCTGTCGTGTCCCGATAATCAGGATCGACAAGGGGTACAGCAACGGATGTACTTTTAGCGACAGCGCACAAGCCGCAAGGATCCAGACGTAGTCGAAAACAATGGAAACAACCCCTCGGTAGTTGTTTCGCTCGCACAGTGCTTTGATGCTGCGCTTCTGGTCTTGGGTCAGTTCGAGATTCGTATATTTGCGTACCATGCTCCCCCCATCGAACGTGCCGACGACGGTTGAGGGGCATCCCCATCTCCCGTCGTCCCATCTCACGCTCCGAGGGGAAAGCGCGCATCCAATTTGACCTTGCATTCTGCCAGCGGAAGTGCGCCAGCAGAACGCGATCGGGTGCGAAAAGTCAGAATTCGGAATTTTCGGACGACTGATCTTTCACGGCGTCATCCGTCAGATGCGCAGCCGCATCGAATCCGCACAACTCAGATCGACGCCAGCGCAAACGTACTACCCGTCGCGATCTTGTCGACGGCGCCACCCTGTCTGAAGTGCAGCGCGTCGAACTCGCCGAGCACCGTGGCGTTCTCCCCCTGCACGTGCAGTGCCGTGCCTTCGGGGATACCAACGACGCTCTCATCCGGATTGATCGCCAGATACTCGGCCAGACGCTCCTCGCGCGACTCTCCGTTATGCCCGGCCGGTTTGCCGCTGATGAAGTGCGGATTCACCTGAAACGGGATCAGGTTGAGCGCCTTGAGTGTCGGCGGCTCGACGATGGGCATGTCATTGGTCGTGCGGATGGTCGGGCAGACGACGTTCGCCCCGGCGCTCCATCCCACGTACGGCATGCCGGCGTTCACGCGCTCGCGCAGCAGCCCCACGATACCTGCGTTGTACATGCGGTCGAGCAGCGCGAACGTATTGCCGCCCCCCACCACAACGGCTTGCGCCTGTTCGATGGCCGCCCGCGCATCCTGATGGCGATGAATCGATTCGAGCCCATAGCCCAGCCGGTCGAACATCGGTTTCACGCGCGCTTCGTACTCGTCGTAGCTGAAGGTAATGCCCCCGGCGTAAGGCACGAACAGGACGCTTTTCACGCGCCCCCGGAGCACCGCGTGCACCTGATCGTCGGCGTGCGCCAGAAAGCCCAGGTTGCCCTTGCGGGAGCTGCTCATCATCAAGATCTGTTTCACGACTCATGCCTCCTGGGCAGATGTTCTCGGGGGGAGGGGTGTGGCCGGGTTCCGGCGCACAACGTGCATTCGGTGCAGACGAAGAGTGTACCCGGCGCCCCGGCCCACGCATTTCCCAGCCAAGCGCAGACATCGCAATTTCGCATTGGCGACGCCCGCGCTTCTCATGAAGTGAAATGCCATACCGAATGTTGCAATCGCACATCAGAAATCGAGCACCGGGCGCAAAGCCTTATGTCACGGGTGTCATATGCCAACCCATATGCCACCTATAAGCTACGGGGGTCTGACGGATCGCAATCCCGGGTTTCCGATCGCCCGGAGAAGGATTACACTCAGACTCTTATATAAGACTGCCCCTTTTCGTCTGTCTTGTCTGTCCTGTCTGTCCTGGCGAAGCGCTTGCCGGCAAACAATGTGCCGTTACGCGCGCCGGGGCCGGACGAAATCGCGTCAAACTGGTTTTCAAACTCGAGTACAGCATCATGACTTCCACTTCCCAGCGTGGCGGCCTGAAGGTCGCAGACAATCTGATCGCGTTCATCGAAAAGGAAGCCCTGCCGGGCACCGGCGTCGATGTGGATGCGTTCTGGAAAGGCTTCGACGCCATCGTCCACGACCTCGCCCCGAAGAATCGCGCCCTGCTCGCCGAGCGCGACCGCCTGCAAGGCGAACTCGACGGCTGGCACCGCGCCAACCCGGGCCCCATTGCCGACGCCGCCGCCTACCGTGCGTTCCTCGAAAAGATCGGTTACCTGCTGCCGGCACCGGCCAGCGTGAAGACCACCACGGCCAACGTCGACTATGAAATCGCCGAACAGGCCGGCCCGCAGCTCGTCGTGCCGCTCTCCAACGCCCGCTACGCCCTCAATGCCGCGAACGCGCGCTGGGGCAGCCTGTACGACGCGCTTTACGGCACCGACGCCATTGCCGAGACGGGCGGCGCCGAGAAGGGCACCGGCTACAACCCGAAGCGGGGCGAACTCGTGATCGCCTTTGCGCGTGGCTTCCTCGATCAGGCCGCGCCGCTGGCCGACGGCTCGCACAAGGACGCCACCGGCTACCGCGTCGAGAACGGCAAGCTCGTGATCGCGACCAAGGGCGGCAAGACCGCACTGGCGACGCCGGCTCAATTCATCGGCTATCAGGGCGACGCCGCCGCACCGGTCGCCGTGCTGCTCAAGCACAACGGCCTGCACTTCGAAATCCAGTTCGACGCCACGCACCCGATCGGCAAGACCGACGCGGCCCATATCAAGGACGTGCTCGTCGAAGCCGCCGTGACGACCATCATCGACTGCGAAGACTCGGTCGCCGCCGTGGACGCCGACGACAAGGTCGACCTGTACCGCAACTGGCTCGGCCTGATGCAAGGCACGCTGACGGAAGACGTGTCGAAGGGCGGCAAGACCTTCACCCGCCGCCTGAACGCCGACCGCGAGTACACCGGCGCCGATGGCAAGCCCGTGAAGCTGCATGGCCGCTCGCTGCTGTTCATCCGCAACGTCGGACACTTGATGACCAACCCGGCGATCACCGACCGCGACGGCCGCGAGATTCCCGAGGGCATTCTCGACGGTGTGGTCACCGTGCTCGCTTCGCTGCATGACCGCAAGCATCAACTGAACTCACGCACCGGCTCGATCTACATCGTCAAGCCGAAGATGCACGGCCCGGCCGAAGTCGCTTTCGCCGACGAGTTGTTCAGCCGCGTTGAAGACCTGTACAGCCTGCCGCGCAACACGCTCAAGATGGGCATCATGGACGAAGAGCGCCGCACCAGCGTGAACCTCTCGGCCTGTATCGCCACCGCCGCGTCGCGCGTCGCGTTCATCAACACGGGTTTCCTGGATCGCACGGGCGACGAAATGCACACCGCGATGGAAGCCGGTCCGATGATGCGCAAGGGCGACATGAAGTCGTCGGCATGGATCACGGCCTACGAGAAGAGCAACGTGCTCGTGGGTCTGGCCGCGGGCCTGCGCGGCCGCGCACAGATCGGCAAGGGCATGTGGGCCATGCCGGATCTGATGCACGCCATGCTCGAGCAGAAAATCGCGCATCCGAAGGCCGGTGCGAACACGGCCTGGGTGCCGTCGCCGACCGCCGCCACGCTGCACGCGCTGCATTACCACATGGTCGACGTGCAGGCCGTCCAGCAGGAACTCGAGAAGATCGATTACGCCAAGGAGCGCGACACGCTGCTCACGGGTCTGCTGACGGTGCCGGTCGTGGCCAAGGCCGAGTGGAGCGCCGACGAGATCCGCAAGGAAATCGAAAACAACGCGCAGGGCATTCTCGGCTACGTCGTTCGCTGGATCGATCAGGGCGTGGGTTGCTCGAAGGTGCCGGACATCAACGACATCGGCCTGATGGAAGACCGCGCCACGCTGCGCATTTCGAGCCAGCATCTGGCGAACTGGCTGCGTCATGGCGTGATCACGCGCGAGCAGGTCGAAGAGACGCTCAAGCGTATGGCCGCCGTGGTCGACAAGCAGAACGCCGGCGACAAGCAGTATCGTCCGATGGCGCCGAACTTCGACGACTCGCTGGCGTTCAAGGCCGCAAGCGCGCTGGTATTCGAAGGTCTGACCCAGCCCAACGGCTACACCGAGCCGCTGCTGCACAAGTACCGTCTCGAGTTGAAGGCCAAGCAACGCGGGTAATCGCCTGAGGTGATCGTCCGACGATAATTCAGAGTCGCACGGGACTTATCATCCGACGCCCGACGGGGTAACCTGTCGGGCGTTTGTATTTTCAGGAGCCGGCCTGCGCATGGACCCCGCCATCGCCCTGCAACGCGCCGAACGGCGTGCCTTGTCCTACCTGCTGATCGCGCTGGCGATTTTCATCGCTACGCTCTTCATGCCCGTGCACTTCGCTACGGGCTGGATTCGCGCCGCAGCCGAAGCCGCGATGGTCGGCGGACTAGCCGACTGGTTTGCGGTCGAAGCGCTGTTCCGGCGCATTCCAATCCCCGGCCTCGCCCAGCATACCAACATTCTGATCCGGAAAAAGGACGCCCTCGGTGACGGCCTCGCCCGCTTCGTGCGCGAGAAGTTTCTCGACACGCCGTCGGTCGTACGGCTCATCCAGCAACAAAATCCGGCGGATGCCGTCTCGCACTGGCTCGGCTCGTACGAGAACACGCGCCAATTGAGTGCGGTGCTGGTGAAAGTGGCGAGCGGCGTGCTCGACGTGATGGACGAGCGCAACGTGCAGGCCTTCATCCGCCGCGCGCTCGACACGATGATCGACCGGCTGGACTTGTCGCAATCGGCGGCCGCCATTCTGGACACGCTCACGCGCAACGGCCGCCATCAGGCCCTACTCGACGAGACGCTCGACTACCTTGTCGAACTTCTCAACGAGCCGCAGACGCGCGAATTCATCTCGGCGCGCATCGTCGACTGGCTCAAGACCGATCATCCGAAAAAGGAGAAAGTGCTGCCGTCGGAGTGGCTCGGCAACAAGGGCTCGGACATGATTTCGGCGGCCGTCACGCGCCTGCTCGCGCAAATGGAGGCCGACGAGTCGCATCAACTCCGTCAGGCATTTGATCGTGCGGTGGCGGGGCTGATCGAACGGCTGAAGCGCGACGCCGAATTTCAGGCGAAGCTCGACACGCTCAAGACACAACTCAAGGGCGACACGGCGCTGAACGCCTACGCAGGCGGCTTGTGGAACGAATGGCGAAGCTGGGTGAAGCGCGATCTTGCACGCGACGATTCGGTGATCGGCGCCAAGATCACCGGCGCGGCAGCGTGGATCGGTCAGGAACTGGCGCACAGCGCATCGCTGCGAACAGCGCTCGACGCGCAATTGCTCGATGCCGCCGAGCGCATGGCGCCGGGCTTCGCCGACTTCGTGACGGATCACATCCGCTCGACGGTGCATGGCTGGAACGCCGAACATCTGTCCCGGCAGATTCGCCTGAGCGTGGGGCAGGATCTGCAATATATCCGCATCAACGGCACCCTCGTCGGCGGACTGATCGGTGCCGTGCTGTATCTGATCGCGCAAGCGCCGGTTCTACTCGCGCGCGCCTACTGACGACGCCCCCTCCGGCAACCCGGCAGACACCGCCGCTCAGACCGGTGTCTGCCTCGCGCAACGCTAAGGCGGCGGGTCACGACACTCGCTCAACGTCCGCCTTCCCAAGACGCCACGCGGCTTCCCCCGCTTATATCGATTCAATTTATCGATATATAAAAAATCAAAATTATATTTATACAACCTCGTTCCCTATAGTTCGGTCCCAGCCGCGCCGTCTCTCGCAAGCGCGCAGATGCTTCCCGAATACCCTAGAGAACGCCACACCTCATGAAGACCACGATTCTGGCCCGTATGGGCTTTGCCGGCGCATGCGCCGCAGTGAGCCTTGCCGCGACCACCGCGCATGCGCAAAGCAACGTCACCATTTACGGCCTGATTTCGGGTGGTGTGGGCTACGTGAGCAATCAGGGCGGCAACAAGACGTGGCAGGCGCTCTCGGGCACCAACCAGAATCCGCGCTGGGGTTTCCGAGGCTCGGAAGATCTCGGTAATGGCACCAAAGCCATCTTCACGCTCGAAGCCGGCTTCAGCATCGTGAACGGTACGGGCGCCCAGAACGGTCGCGCCTTCGGCCGTCAATCGTTCGTCGGTCTGTCGGACAACACCTGGGGCACGCTCACGCTGGGTCGCCAGTACGACACCATTCACGATTACGTCGGCCCGATCATCATTTCGAGCAACGGCGTGAACATCGGCGACAACGACAACGGATACAACGATATCCGCATGCAAAATTCCGTGAAGTGGGTGAGCCCGACGCTCGGCGGCTTCCACGGCACGGCGCAATACGGTTTCTCGAACTCGGCCACGGGCTTCCGTAACAACAATGCCTACAGCTTCGGCCTCGCCTACAAGTACGCCGACTTCGACTGGAATGCGGCCTACGCGCAGTACAACAACCCGTTCAGCGGCACGAACAACGACGGCGCCATCGCCAACGATTACGCCAGCCCGTTGCTGATCTTCTCGAAGAGCGCCACGCGTGCGAACGTCTACGCGAACCAGCAACGCATCTTCGCCACGGGCGGCTTCTACCGCTGGGGCCCGGCCCTCATCGGCGCGATGTTCTCGGACGTGCGCTATACGTACCTCGATGCGTCGCACCTGCATCTGCAGAACTACAACCTGACGCTGAACTACAACATCACCCCGGCCCTCGTGCTCGGCGCTGCGTATGGTTTCACGTCGGGCAAGTACGATGTGATCAATACGCGTCCGCAATGGCATCAGGTGAACCTGCAAGCCGACTACTGGCTGTCCAAGCGCACGGATGTCGCGCTCACGCTCAACGCCCAGCAAGCCGCCGGCGATGCGCGATACGCACAACTCTTCGGTTACGCGGCCTCGAGCACGAAGCGCCAGATGGCCGTGACGCTCGGCATGCGCCACACGTTCTGACACGCGCTGTCTTTCTCAATACATAGCAAGTTCGACATCATGGCCGATCTGAACGAACCGAACACACGGCTCAACACGGGCGCATCGCGCCATCGCAGCCGTCGCAGCTTCCTGCGCACGTCGCTCGCCGCCTCGCTCGCCACGTTGGGCTCGACCGCTGCCGGCAGCGCTTTCGCAGAACTCACGTCGACCGAAGGCGCCACCCGTCTGGCGGCCGCCAGCACCGCGCGCCGCAGCGTCATCATCGACTGCGACCCCGGTCAGGACGATGCGATCGCCATCCTCTTCGCCCTGGGCGCGCACGACCAGATCGACCTGAAGGCGCTGACCGCCGTGGGCGGCAACGTGCCGTTGAATCTGACCGAGCGCAACGCCCGCATCGTGCGCGACTGGGCGGACAAGACGACGACGCTGCCGGTCTACGCCGGTTGCCCGAAGCCACTCATGCGTGAGCTGATTACCGCTGCGAACGTGCACGGCCGCACGGGTCTCGATGGCGTGACGCTGCACGAGCCGTGCGGCCCGCTCGCCCCGCAGCACGCCGTAACGTATCTGATCGATACCCTGCGCGCCGCCGCGCCGGGCAGCGTGACACTCGTGGCGCTCGGTCCGCTAACGAACATCGCCACCGCACTGACCGCCGCGCCGGAAGGCGCCAAGGCCCTGCGCGAGATCGTGTTGATGGGGGGTGCGTGGTTCGAGCGCGGCAACATTACGCCAGCGGCCGAATTCAACATCTACGTCGACCCGGAAGCCGCAGGCATCGTGCTCGGCGCGGGTGTGCCCGTGACCGTGTTGCCGCGCGACGTCTGTGTGAAAGCACCGATCACGCCGGAACGCGTGGCCCCGTTCCGTGCGCTGAAGAATCGTTGCGGCCCGATCGTCGCGGACATTCTCGCGGCGGAAGTCGCGTATCAGAAGGGACGTCGCGGTGTGGAATCCGCGCCGATGTACGACCCGTGCACCATTGGCTACCTGGTCGATCCCACGATGTTCGGCGGCCGCCGTGTGAATGTGGCCGTTGAGACGACGGGCCAGCTTACGCTGGGCGAGACGGTCGTGGACTGGAACGGCCGCTCGAAGCGCGCGGTGAATGCCACGTGGATCACCGATGTCGACGCCGGCCGCTTCTACGACACGCTGCTCGCCCGTATCGCACGCCTGCCGTAAATTCGTCGACGTGAAGACGCCGGCGTAGGAATAACGCGGTGGCCCGGAACGGCCGCCGCGTTATTTGCATGACGCGCGGTGCGCGGGCGATCACGTTGCGAGATGCCGCGCGATCCAGTCGCGGCAGGCGCTGACCTGAGGGCCGCGCTCCTTGCCGTCGAGCGACATCAGCGCCACGGTGCGCGTGACGCGCGGTGCCGTGACCTCGAGAGCGACGAGCGCCGGGTCGTGCAGATGCAAGGTATAGAGCCTGGGCAGAATCGCCAGGGCAAGCCCGCTGCGCACCAGCGCGTAAAGCGGCTCGGTGTACTCCATGCGGTACTTCGGTTCGAGCCGCAGATTCTGCGAGCCACCGGTGCGTTGCAGGGAATCGCTGACGTTACCGCGCACGAAAACCGCGAGGTCGCGCTCGGTGAGCTGTGTCCATGTGACAGACGCCACCGAAGCGAGCGGGTCGTCGCGACGCGTCACGAGCACGATCTCGTCGTCGAACAGGTCGTCGCACCGAAAGCCATCGGCACGCGCGGCGTGACCGGCCTCGTCGGCATCGTCGCGAACCCCGACGCCGAGGTCGATTTCACCGCGCGCGAGGGCCGCGACGAGTTCGCTGTTCGGCAGATCGGACAGCGCGAAGCGCACATTCGGATGTGCCTCGCGCAACATGCCGAGCACCGGTAACAGACGCGCCGCGACCGACGGAATGAAGCCGATGCGCACCGTCTGGGCTTGCAGTGCGAAGGTACTCGTCATGTCGTCGAACGTGCCGCGCGCGGCGTTGAGCAGACGTTCGGCGAGCGGCAGGATGGTCGTACCGGCTTCGGTCAGCGTGAGGCGGTGCGCCGAGCGCTCGAACAACCGGCCACCGAGCAGGAATTCGATTTGCCGGATGGCCGCCGTGAGGGCGGGCTGCGTCACCGAGAGCGCCTGCGCCGCCTGCGTGAAACTGCGCGAGTGGGCGAGCGCGACGAAGTACTGCACCTGACGCAACGTGAGCGCGGGTAGCGGCGGCACCTGCGAAACGGCGGAAATCGCCGAACCCGCCGAACCCGGCGTCGCCGTCGTTGGGGCAGCCTTGGATGCTTTCGGCTCGCTCGCGTTGGCCGCAGCGTTCTGGGTACGTCGGGACGAAGTCGCCATGGCGAGTTCCTGTTGTGTGTCCTGACGAGGCGACAGGACAACGATTTCGCAAGACCACGGGAGCCCCGGATACCCCCGGAATCCACGGTCGTCGTGAAGAATAGATTCGAATTATCGAATCATAAGTAATTTCATTTTTTATTTATAGTCGCGTGCACGTAAAGTGCCACGCAAAGACCCCACTATTCTTGGCTTATGCAGACTTCTACTCCTGAGCGCGACACGGCGCGTCCGACGGCTCGCGCGACGCCCCTGGGCCAGACTGCGCCCGCCCAGGGCGGCTGGCTCGAGCGCCGCTTCGCCATCGCCAGGCGCGGCTCCAGCGTACGCACCGAAGTGCTGGCCGGCATCACTACGTTCCTCGCCGCCGCCTATCTGCTCGTTGTCATTCCATCGCTGCTCGCCACCGGCGGCATGGATCGCGGCGCGGCCACCACGGCCGTCATGTTGGTCTTCGTGTTGTTCTCGGTGCTGATGGGTCTGTACGCGAACCTGCCGTTCGTTGTCGGGCCGGGCATCGGCGGGTCGGTCATCGTGGGTGTCACGCTTGCCGCCACCGAACATGTGGCTTGGCAGACGGGCATCGCCATTGCGTTCCTGTCGGGCGTGCTGTTCCTGTTGTTGACAGTCGTCGGGGCACGCAGCGTGGTGGCGCGACTGATTCCGACGGCTATCAAGCTCGGTCTGGGCGCTTCCATCGGCTTGTTCATCGCCGTGCTCGGCGTGCGCAATGCCGGCATGGTCGTCGCCAACGCCAAGACCAACGCGTTCGCGCTGGGCGACTTCAGCAAGCCGGGCACGATCGTCGCGCTGATCGGTCTGGGCACCGCCGTGCTGCTGCAAGGCCGCAAGGTGCCGGGCGCCATCCTCTGGTCGATTCTGGCCGCCGCAGTCGCGGGTGTGCCACTCGGCGTGACCAAGTTGCCCGAGTCGTTCGTCTCGCTGCCGCACAGCATTGCGCCGGTGGCCTTCCAGCTCGATCTGAGCAGTGCGCTCACGATTGCGGCGCTGCCGTATCTGTTCGCGTTCTTCGCCGCCGAATTCTTCTCGACGTTGGGCACCACGCTCGCGGTGGGCGGCAAGGCCGGCCTGCTCGATGAGCACGGCAATATGGAGAACATCAACCGTCCGTTCCTCGTCGATTCGATTGCCGCGACGGGCGGTGCATTGCTGGGCATTCCTGCGCTGACGGCGCTGGTCGAGTCGGCGGCGGGCGTCGAAGCCGGGGGCCGTACCGGTCTCACGTCGATTGCCGCTGCCGTGATGTTTGCGCTGATGTGCTTCTTCGTGCCGGTCGCCTTGGCCATCCCCAAGGAAGCCACCGCACCCGCGCTGATCCTCATCGGCCTGTCGATGTTCAGCACGATCCGTCACGTGCCGTTCGACGATTTCAGCGACGCGTTCCCGGTGCTGGCCATGGTGCTGCTCACACTGCTCTCCAACAGCTTCGGCGCCGGCATTGCGGGCGGTCTGCTGTGCTACGTGCTGGTCAAGGCACTGATGGGCCGCTTCAAGGAATTGCCGTGGGGACTGTACGTGCTGGCACTGCCGCTGGCGTATTACTTCTGGACGGTGGTCGGACGCCATTGACCCGCACCCCGTTCGCCCGGCAGATGCTCCGTCTGCCGGTGGATTCAAGACAAGACCAGACGTTATGACAGAGACACTGGGCTACATGCCCGCCGCACGCACCGGCGTGCAGATTCAGGAGGCGCATCGCACGTTCTTCCTTGCGATGCCGAAGGTTGAATTGCATTGCCATTTGCTCGGCGCGGTGCGTCACGACACGTTCGTGGCGCTCGCGCAGAAATCGAACGCACCGCTTGCCCGCGTCGAGATCGATGCCTTTTACACGCGCGACGAAAAACCCATTGGGGTGTTGCGCGTGCTGCGCGCCCTCGACGAGCATCTGCTGAGCACGCCGGACGATCTGCATCGCATCGCCTACGAATATCTGGCCGACGCGGCGGCTCACAACGTGCGCTACAGCGAGTTCTTCTGGAACCCGACGGGCACCGTGCGCACGTCCGGCATTCCTTACGTGAACGCGCAGGACGCCATCGTCGCCGCCATTCGCGATGCCCAGCGCGATCACGGCATCATCGGCCGTCTCGTACCGAGCATCGATCGTGAAGCCGATCCGCGCGAAGCCGTCGAGATGGTGGAGTGGATGCGCGCGCATCGTGCCGATGAAGTGATCGGTATCGGCATCGACTATCGCGAGAACGACCGGCCGCCCGAGCTGTTCTGGAAGGCGTATCGCAACGCGCGTCTGGCGGGTTTCAAGACGACGGCGCACGCGGGCGAATTCGGTATGCCGTGGACGAACGTCGAGACGGCCGTCGAACTGCTCAAGTGCGACCGCCTCGATCACGGTTACACCATCGTCGACGCCCCGGACTTCGCGCGCGAGTGCGCGGAGCGCGGCATCGTCTTTACCGTGGTGCCGACCAACTCGTATTACCTGCGCACGCTCACGCCGGAGCGCTGGGCGCAGGATCACCCGATTCGCCGCATGCCGGGCCTCGGCCTGAAGATTCACCCGAATACCGACGATCCGACGTTGCACCAGGTCAACCCGGCACAGGCATGGGAACTGATGTACAGCCACTTCGGCTTTTCGCTCGACGACTTGCGCGCCTTCATGCATAACGGCCTCGATGGCGCATGGATGGACGACAGTATGCGTCGCGAATGGCACCGCGACTTCGCTGTGGAATTTGACGCGGCACACGACACGCTTACCCGAACGCTGGCGGCCTGACGCCGCTACAACTGTGCTTTTCCTTGGTCCCACCCGACCTTCAGCCGCCTTCGGGCGGCTTTTTTTGGTTCATCGCAGGAAACCGTGGAGCCTTGGAGAGCGATTGCGTAACCTGATGCCTGACTTTATGGAGGTCAGGAGGAAGAATTGCTCGATCGCAAGGCACTTCAGGCACTGGGTTGCTGGACAGGCTATCGGCTGGAGCGGGTGGAGTGGCTGGGCCGCTACCAGCGGGTGACCGAGCGATTCGCCAAGGCCTGCGAGAAGCTGCTGCAGGCGGCCAGCGTGCAGGCGGTAGCGGCCTTCTACGACCTGGGCTGGCATACGGTCAAATCGATCGACAAGATGCGCTTGCGCGCACGCGTGGCCGAGCCGGACGGGTCAACGATCCGCTATCTGGCGATGGACGAGTTCGCGCTACATAAAGGCCATCGCTACGCCACGGTGGTGGTCGATCCGATCAGCCGGCAAGTGCTCTGGATCGGACAGGGGCGCTCTCGCGAGACGGCCAGGGCCTTCTTCGAACAACTTCCCGCGGGCGTCGCCGAGCGCATCGAAGCGGTCGCGATCGACATGACCACGGCCTACGAGCTGGAGATCAAGGCGCAGTGTCCGCAAGCCGAGGTGGTCTACGATCTGTTCCACGTCGTCGCCAAGTACGGGCGCGAGGTGATCGATCGGGTACGGGTGGATCAGGCCAATCAGCTATGCCATGACCGGCCGGCCCGGAAAGTTCTGAAGTCCAGTCGATGGCTGCTGCTGCGCAACCGCCGCAACCTGAAGCAGGAACAGGCCGTGCATCTGAAGGAACTGCTGGCCGCCAATCAGCCGCTGTTGTGCGTCTACCTGCTACGCGACGAACTCAAACGGCTCTGGTTCTACCGAAAGCCAGCGTGGGCGGAAAAGGCTTGGGAACAATGGATTGAGCAAGCCCGGCAAAGCGGGATCGCGGCGCTGCAACTGTTTGCTCAGCGCTTGCAGGGCTACTGGCACGGAATCCTGGCACGTTGCCGACACCCACTCAATACCAGCGTCGTTGAAGGTATCAACAACACCATCAAGGTCATCAAGCGTCGGGCTTACGGGTACCGCGACGAGGAGTACTTCTTCCTCAAGATCCGCGCCGCGTTCCCCGGTAATCCTCGACGAACCCAAAAAAAGCCGGCCTGAGCAGGCCGGCTGTGTCGCATCGCTTGGGGTCGATACGTTAGGGCAACTTACGAACGGTTGTCCCGATCAAGCAGGTTGCGGTCGTTCAGTTGGGCACGTACATCGGCGCGCGTCAGCGAATCCGCCGGCGCAGCCTGTTGCGTTTGCGTCGCCGTGACCAGCGGCGTGCCGGTTTCGACTTGATTCAGTTGACCGTTGGCGCTGGCTTGCACCAGTTCGCTGCGCACTTCGGCGCGAGTGACCTGGCTTTGGGCAGCCACTTGCAGGTCGGAAACATTATTGTCGTAACGGGCATCAGCGAAAGCAGAGGCCGAGACGAACGAAGTGGCGGCGACAACGGCAGCAAGGATACGGGCGTTCATGGTAAGACTCCTGTCAATAGTTGATAACTGCTTCATCAGCTAGCGTTCGGGGCATCGGCAGCGGGGGTGCCCTGAGGCACTTCGTTTTGCTGCGTTGCGGTGTCCGTCGCGTTGGCATGGATGAATCTTAGGGAAAACCCGTGGTTTTTTCGCAACTGAGCGTCTACAAAACGCAACCGATCGTCCGATTCTAAAAATCTGTTTAAAATCAATCAGTTATTCCCAATAAATCGGGTGAATGGCGTACAAATGGCGCTTGCCGGGCAGCGACTCGACGGGAAACGCCGCGATGTGCAATGACTTGTTTGATCTGAAGGGGTTACTTGCAGAGGGTGACAGCAGTAGAGTGACTGCATGATGAAGTCAATCGGCATCGTCAGTCGCAAGGTGCGCCGCACCGGGAACGACGCCGGTTCGTACAAGGAGCAATACCATGGCTGCCCTCGGTTCTTTCCTTCTGCTGGCGTGCGCTTCGCTGCTCACCGCTTCGTATCTGCGCAGCCGTGCCGATCGTACGCGCCGTCAACAGGCACGGGTGACGCGTCGCTGATCCGGTTCACCGGTCAACTCGTTCTCCATAGGTATCGCCGGTTCGTTCGCGCGGTCTCATCGTTTGGCACGATGAATCGGTCTTTCAGACGTTTCATTATTTCGTTTTCAGCAATGCGCCCTTCCTCGGGATCGCATTTTTCTCCTTCGCGTGCGGGCGTAGATTGGCGGCAATGACGGCGCCCACGGTGGACGTCTCGCCAGACAGGAGAAATGAAAATGAAACAAGTTCTGATCGCTTCGGCCTTCGTTGCCGCATGTCTTACCGCAGGTGCCGTGAGCGCCGCCGAAAAGTCGCAACCGGCCGCACAGCCGCAGCAAACCCAGCAACAAGCACAAACGCAAGTGCAGGTGCAAACGCAAGCCCAGCCGGGCCCTGTGGCCGCCTCGGTGCAAACGTCGACGGTCGCACCGGTGTATGAAGTGCCGGGCCGCGTGAACCGCGCCGGATCGATTTACTTCGGTCAGTAAGTCTGTAAAAAACGGCAGGCTGGGGAGTCATCCACCGGCCTGCCGGGGTCCCGGTTCGCGGGACGTTCTGCTCGCTTCCTCCTCACTCCCCCTCGCTCCCCCTCAGTAGGTTCGCGTCATCGCGAAGGCAGTGCCTGACGGGCCACCTTCGTCGAAGTCCATCGCTTTACAGAGACTGACTTGCGGCCAGCACGACGGCCGAGGCCACGAGACAGTAGATGCCGAACAGATACCAACGGCCGTGCTCGAGCCAGCGCGACAGCCAGCGCAGCGCCACCAGACCGGCGAGGAAGCTGAACACCATGCCGACGAGACTCGGCGTGAGCACCGTCATGAAATGGCCCGAGAATGTCTGCGCACCGCCGGACTTGTACAGCCGATAGGCCTCTTTGACGATCACCGGCGGTGTGAGCACCACGGCAAGCACGAAGCTGAATTCTTCGACACGAACTTTATCGAGTCCTCGCAGCATGCCCGTCGAGATGGTCGAGCCCGAGCGCGAGAAACCGCGAAAGGGCAGACAGATGCCTTGCACCGCACCGATCCAAGCCGAGTCGGCGCCGCGCATCGGACGGTCGCCCATCGGCGGACGCCGGGCGCCGGAGATCAGAATCAGAATTCCCGCCATCGCTAGACCGGCCGAGATGATGTACATGTTGCCGAACAGATGCTCGATCTCGGAATGCCCGGTGCCGCGCATCAACACCTTCTCGATGAAGAACATCAGCGCCAGCCCGATCACCCCGGTGAAGGCCGTCGCGATGATCACCTGTTTGGCGTTGTGAATGAAATCGTACTTCGACGAGAAGTAGCGCTCTCTCCACGACTTCCAGAAATAGACGATGACGGCGAGCATCGTGCCGGTGTGCAGCATGACCAGCAACAACGTCATGGCAGGTGCAGACGGATCGAGCCCCATGAGCTTCTCGGCCATGATGACGTGTGCCGAACTCGACACGGGAAGCAACTCCGCCACGCCCTGCACAATCGCGAGCACAAGCACTTGCAGATAATCCATGCGTAATCCTTGAGAAATGGGCAAGGACAGTACGCCGCATTCGTGACATTTTCGTGACAGTCACATGACGCCGGCAGCCGATTGCCTGCCCCCAACCGGCTGCCCGGAATCATACTCCGACTGAATTGGCAGGAAATGAGGTATTGAGTCGGCGAGACGATCAGCCTGCCAGACGGCGCAGCGCCTGGTCGAGATCCGCGAGCAGATCGTCGATGTGCTCGATGCCGATCGACAAGCGCACCGTCTCTTCGCTCACCCCCGCCTTGCGCAGTTCGTCCGGCGAGAGCTGACGGTGCGTGGTCGACGCCGGGTGCGTGGCGAGCGACTTGGCGTCGCCGATGTTGACCAGACGCGTGAAGAGTTGAAGCGCATCCTGAAACGCTGCGCCCGCCGCGCGTCCGCCCTTCACACCGAAGGTCAGAATGCCCGGGCCGCGCCCCGACAGGTACCGTTCCACAAGCGCGTGATCCGGATGCTCCGGCAGTCCCGCGTAGTTGACCCATTCCACCTTCGGATGCGTCTTGAGAAACTGCGCGACCTTCAGGGCGTTCTCGGTGATGCGATCGAGCCGCAGGGCGAGCGTTTCGATGCCTTGCAGGATCTGGAACGCGTTGAACGGCGAGATGGCCGCGCCGGTATTGCGCAGCGGCACCACGCGCGCGCGGCCGATATACGCTGCCGCACCGAACGCCTCCGTGTACACGACACCGTGGTAGCTCACGTCGGGCTCATTCAGGCGCTTGAAACGCACCTTGTGGTCGGCCCACGGGAATTTGCCGGAGTCGACGATGGCGCCGCCCAGACTCGTGCCGTGGCCCCCGAGATATTTCGTAAGCGAATGCACGACGATATCCGCACCGTGCTCGAACGGGCGCAGCAGATAGGGCGACGGCACCGTGTTGTCGATGATGAGCGGAATGCCGTGACGGTGCGCAATCTCCGCGAGCTTCGCGATATCGGTGATGTTGCCCAGCGGGTTGCCGACCGACTCCGCGAAGATGGCCTTGGTGTTGGCGTCGATGAGCGGCTCGAACGATTCCGGCTCGCGCGGATCGGCGAAACGCGTGGTGATGCCCGAGAGTGGCAGCGTGTGCGCCAGCAGATTGTAGGTGCCGCCGTACAGCGTGCTGGCGGCAACGATGTTGTCACCGGCCTCGGCAATCGTCTGAATGGCGTAAGTGACAGCGGCCTGACCGGACGCGAGCGCCAGCGCCGCCACCCCGCCTTCGAGCGCGGCGACGCGCTGCTCAAGCACGTCCTGCGTCGGGTTCATGATGCGCGTATAGATGTTGCCCGGCACCTTGAGGTCGAACAGATCGGCGCCGTGTTGCGTGTCGTCGAAGGCGTAGGCCACCGTCTGGTAGATCGGCACCGCCACCGCGCGCGTGGTCGGATCGGGCCGGTAGCCGCCGTGTACGGCCAGCGTCTCGAGACGCCACTGCGAGGCTTGCTGGGGTGCGTCGGTCTTGTCGGTCATGTCGAATGTCTCCGGATAAACGCGATGTTCCATTGGTGGAACGATTTGATTAGGTATCCAACGGCATTCTAAACGGCAGCGCACACCGGGCTTATCTCCGATTGGCAGATGCTTAGCGATGCACGTCCTGCAATCGTTCGTAATAAGACAAGCGACGGGCCCGCTATCTGACGCGTTACCGGCTGGCTATACTCGTTCGCACGCCGTCACAGCGCCTTTCGGGAGACGCATTTACATGCCAGTCAGCCTCATGGATCTTGCGAGCCAGACCTATCGTCTGGGCCACGTCTCCCTCCGAATTGCACGGCGCGTCAGATCGTCGCTCGCCATTGCAGTTGCCTGTGTCTCGTTGGGATGGCTAGGCAGCGCCTTCGCGCAGGAGAAGGTGAGCCTCCCTTCGCTGGATACCGGCAACGGCGTGCCCGTGATGATCGACGCCTACTTGTTTCGAGCGGCCAACGCCGGCGGCCCCACGCCTGCCGTGGTCTTCATGCATGGCTGCAACGGGATGTTCACACGCAAGGGCAAGATCGACGGCCGCGAACTCGATTGGGCGCGGCGATTGAACGCGCAAGGCTACGCGGTGCTGGCGGTGGATAGCTTCACCTCGCGGGCGCAGCCCAGCGAGTGCGCCAACAACGGCCCCGTACGGCCTTCGGTGGAGCGTCCCGGTGACGCCTACGGTGCATTGCGCTACCTTCAGACCTTGCCGGACATCCGCCCGGATCGCATCGCGTTGATGGGCTGGTCGCACGGCGGCGGCACGGTCTTGTTCTCTATTGGCCCCATGAGCCCCGGACGCGCGCAGGACGCCCAACCGGCGCCGGATTTTGTCGCCGCTATCGCGTTCTATCCTGGCTGGTGCAACACGAAGGCGCAGGGCGCAGACTGGTCGACGCGTATCCCGCTGTTGCTCCTCACCGGTGCCGACGACGTCTGGACCAAGGCCGTTCCCTGCGACGCCTTCGTGCACGACGCGACCGCTCGGGGCGCACCGATCACGTTCCACATTTATCCGGGTGCGGTGCACGACTTCGACTACCCCAATCTGCCCGTACGCAATCGTCCGGAATTCGCCAACCCGCGCACCCACCTCGTGCCGATCACCGGCACCCAGCCGGAAGCCAGAGACGATGCCATCGCACGCGTGACAGCATTTCTTGCAAAGGCGTTCGGGAAGTAATTTTCGAGCGAATTCGGTGGTGCATTCGCTGCATCGGCCGGAAGTGCCCGTCCCATGGTCGTTTCCGAGTGAGACGACGAAACTTGCCCACCGGAAATCCACAGCTTATTCATGGAAAAAGCCGAGGATATCCACAGGATATGCACTGGTTATCCCTATTGTTCAGGCGACTTATCCCCCGGCTTTCCACCGACTATCACCTGACTATCCACAGGGTTGCCCACAGGGGCTTCACAGCTTACTCACAGCGTTATCGACAGACTTGTCCACAAGCGCAACCTCCCTGTGTGTAAGCACTCTCCGCATCAAGTGACGTATCAAGAAAGCGCACGCTGCATGGCCCCCCAAAAAAACAGGACGCCATCAGGCGTCCTGTTTGTGGCCGGCGAACTGCACGAACCGAGGGGTGACTCAACCGGCTACTTCGCCGTGGCGGCCTCCTCCGACTTCGTTGCCGACACCCCCGACGCCGCCGTCTGCGCGAGCACCGGTTTGAGCGCAACACCGGTATGACTCGCAGCGACCTTCGTCAGCGCATCGGGCGACATCGCCGCCACCACTGTCCCGCCATTCTTGCCGCCTTCCGGCCCCATGTCGACGATCCAGTCCGCTTCGGCAATCACATCGAGGTTGTGCTCGATCACAACAACGGTGTGCCCGCCGTTCACCAGCCGATGCAGCACATTGATGAGCCGCGCCACGTCCGCCATGTGAAGGCCAACCGTCGGCTCGTCGAGCACATACAGCGTGTGGGGCGATTTCTGCCCGCGCCGCGTGATGTCGTCGCGGACCTTGGTCAACTCCGTCACCAGTTTGATACGTTGCGCTTCGCCGCCCGACAGCGTCGGCGACGGCTGTCCCAGTGTGAGGTAGCCAAGCCCGACGTCCTTCATCAGTTGTAGCGGATGGGCAATGCTCGTCATCGACGCGAAGAATTCGACGGCTTCGTCCACTTCCATCGTCAGCACATCGCCAATGCTCTTGCCGCGCCAGGTGACGGCCAGTGTCTCGGCATTGAAGCGCTGACCGTGACACACGTCGCACAGCACCTTCACGTCGGCGAGGAAGCTCATGCCGATGGTGCGCACGCCTTGTCCTTCGCATGCCGGACAACGGCCGTCGCCGGTGTTGAACGAGAATCGCGATGCCGAGTAACCGCGCGCGCGTGCTTCGAGCGTATCGGCAAACAGCCGTCGAATCGTGTCCCAGAAGCCGATGTATGTGGCCGGGCACGAGCGGGGTGTCTTGCCGATGGGCGTCTGGTCGACTTCGAGTACGCGATCAATCGTCTCCCAGCCGGTTACCGACTCGCAGCCATGCCACGCGTGCACCACCGGACGGCGCGGTTCTGCGGGGGCCTCCGACTTCGCGCGCGGCTTGCCATCCGCTTTCACCGCATGACGCACCGTGCCCTTGCGCGCACGTCGCTCTGCCGGTGACGATAACACCGAACGCCCCACCGCATCGAGCAGGTTCGTCATCAGCACGTCGCGTGCAAGCGTCGATTTGCCCGAGCCGGAGACGCCGGTAATCGCCGTAAGCCGCGACAACGGCAACGACGCCGTCGCGTGCTTCAGGTTATGCAGCGTTGCCCCATGCACCGTCAGCCAGTTCGGCGGCACCGCCTCGACGCCCTTGGCAGACGTGCTCACCTCACGGCGTGGTTGAAGCGGATGCTGCAACGGGTGCGCCAGGAACTTGCCGGTGAGCGACTCGGGATGCGCCGCCAGATCGGCCACACTGCCCTGAGCAACGAGCGTGCCGCCTCGTTTGCCAGCGCCCGGACCAATATCGATGATGTGATCTGCGCGACGAATCGTGTCTTCGTCGTGCTCGACCACGACCAGCGTGTTGCCCTGATCGCCCAGCTTGCGCAGCGCGCCGAGCAGAATGCCGTTGTCGCGCGGGTGCAAGCCGATGGTCGGCTCGTCCAGCACATAGCAAACGCCTTGCAGGTTGCTGCCCAACTGCGCCGCCAGACGAATGCGCTGCGACTCGCCGCCCGAGAGCGTCGGCGCAGCACGATCGAGCGTGAGGTAGCCGAGCCCGACTTCCTCCAGAAATTCCAGACGCCCCTGAATCTCGCTGATCAGATCGCGCGCGATGCTCGCATCGCGGCCGTGCAGTTCGAGTCGCTGAATCCACGCGCGCACGTCGCTCACGGTCCACTGTGCGACGTCGGAGATCGCGTGTTCGTCGAACGTCACCGCGCGCGCGACGGTGTTGAGTCGCGCACCGTGACAATCCGGACATGGCTGATCACCCACGCCTTCCGGCTCCTGCTCCTCCGACGGCAGCGAATGCTCGCGCCCCCGGTTGTCTTGATTGAGCACCGTGTCGTCGAACGCTTCGCGCTGCTCGCGCGTGAGCGCGAGACCCGTGCCCACACACGTCGAACACCAGCCGTGCTTGCTGTTGAACGAGAACATGCGCGGATCGAGATCCGGATAGCTCGTGCCGCACACCGGGCACGCGCGCTTGACCGAGAACACCTCGATCTCGCCCACGCCTTCACCCGGCTGCTCATTGGACATGGTGTCGCCGAGGCCGTCGAGCGGGGCGAGCAGATGCATGACGCCCTTGCCCAACTCGAGCGCCGCCGCCAGCAACGTGCGCAGCAAGCCTTCGTTCTCGGGCGTGATCACCACGTCGCCCACCGGCAGTTCGATCGTGTGCTCACGGAAGCGGTCGAGCTTCGGCCACGGATCGACCGGCAAGAACACGCCATCGACACGCAGGTGCGAATGCCCGCGCGCCTTGGCCCATTTCGCCAGATCGGTATAAATCCCCTTGCGGCCCACCACCAGCGGTGCGAGCAAGCCCACGTGCTGGCCGCGACGGTCGCGCATCAGTTGCGCAACGATGGAATCCGGACTCTGCGCCGTGACAGGCGCGCCGTCATGAATGCAGTGCTGAATGCCGAGCTTGACGTACAGCAGACGCAGGAAGTGCCAGACCTCCGTCGTCGTTGCCACGGTACTCTTGCGCCCACCGCGCGACAGACGCTGCTCGATGGCGACGGTCGGCGGAATGCCGTACACGGCGTCCACTTCCGGACGCCCCGCCGGCTGCACGATGGACCGCGCATAAGCATTGAGCGACTCGAGATAACGGCGCTGCCCTTCGTTGAAGAGAATATCGAACGCGAGCGTCGACTTACCCGACCCCGAGACACCGGTAATCACACTGAATTTGCCACGTGGAATCGCAACGTCGAGCGATTTCAGGTTGTGCTCGCGTGCATTGACGATACGAATGTCGTCGCCACCCGCAGGCTTACGATGCGCGCGCGCTGCACGCAACGCCGTTTGCAGCGGCATGCCGGGATCGCCAGCGGGTCTGGCCGCCGCCACCGCTTGCCCGGGCGCGACCACCGTGCGTTCGTAGTCGGCCAAGGCGCGTCCGGTATGCGAACCCTCGCACGCGATCACCTGCGCGAGGGTGCCCGCGCACAGCACTTCGCCACCGCCTTCGCCGCCTTCCGGCCCAAGGTCGATGATCCAGTCGGCGGCGCGCACCACGTCGAGGTTGTGTTCAATGACGAGCAGCGAGTTACCGCCGTCGAGCAACTTGCCGAACGCCCGCATGAGCTTGGCGATGTCGTCGAAATGCAGGCCCGTCGTCGGCTCGTCGAAGATGAAGAGACGACCGCGATGCGCGACCTTCTGTCCGCTCGCGGTCTTCTTCTGCGCAGCTTCCGCGAGGAAGCCCGCCAGTTTCAGACGCTGGGCTTCGCCGCCCGAGAGTGTCGGCACTGGCTGACCCAGCTTCACGTATTCGAGACCGACGTCCACGATCGGCTGAAGCACCCGCAGCACATCGCGATCCGACGAGAACAGCTTGACAGCCTCGTTCACCGTCAGCTCGAGCACGTCCGACACGCTCAGTTCGCGCATCGCCTCGCCCGGCACGGCACGTCGAATCTTCACGTCGAGCACTTCGGCGCGATAACGCTTGCCGTCGCAGTCCGGGCAACGCAGATAGACGTCGCTCAGGAACTGCATCTCCACATGCTCGAAACCCGAGCCACCGCACGTCGGGCAGCGTCCGTTGCCGGAATTGAAGCTGAAGGTGCTCGCGGTGTAGCCGCGCTGCAGCGCCACCGGCTCGGCCGCGAACAATTTGCGAATCTCGTCGAAGGCGCCCACGTAGCTTGCCGGGTTCGAGCGCGCCGTCTTGCCGATGGGTGACTGATCGACGAACACCACACCCGACAGTTGTTCGGCACCGAGGAGTTCATCGTGTGCGCCCGGCGCTTCGGTCGGGTCGCCAAAGTGACGCGCCAATGCCGGATTGAGCACGTCCTGCACCAGCGTCGATTTGCCCGAACCGGAGACACCGGTCACGCACACGAGGCGGCCGAGCGGAATCTCGACGTCGACATGCTTGAGGTTGTGCTCGCGAACGCCGCTCAACGTCAAACGCGGTGTGTCGGCATCGACCGGACGCGCGCGCCAGTTCGACGCGTTCGCCACATGCTTTCGTCCGCCCAGATAGCTGCCGGTCAGCGTGTCGGCATGACGCACTTCCTCAGGCGTGCCATCGAAGACGATCTGCCCTCCACGCTCGCCCGGCCCCGGTCCCATGTCGATCACGCGGTCGGCGGCGAGCATCACCGCCGGGTCGTGTTCGACCACCACGAGCGTATTTCCCGCGTCGCGCAGACGATGCATCGCGGCGACGATACGGTCCATATCGCGTGGATGCAGGCCGATACTCGGCTCGTCCAACACGAAGAGCGTGTTGACGAGCGACGTGCCAAGCGCCGTCGTGAGGTTGATACGTTGCACTTCGCCACCCGAGAGCGTACGGCTCTGGCGGTCGAGGGTGAGGTAGCCGATGCCGACGTCGCACAGGTACTTCAGACGCGTGCCGACTTCCTCCCGCAACAGTTTGAGAGCATCGTCGAGCAGGCTCGACGGCAAGGTGAGCGAATCGAAGAACTGACGCACGCGCGAAATCGGCATGAGCATCAGGTCGTGCATGGTGAGGCCCGGCAGCGCTTCGAGTTGCTCGCGCGACCACGACACCCCACGCGGCATGAAGCGCTGGGCGGGCGGCAGCACGGCGTCGGCGTTCTCTTTCGAGCCGAGGCGCCACAGCAGGCCTTCCGTCTTCAGGCGAGCGCCGCCGCAAGTCTCGCAGGTCGTGTAGCTGCGGTACTTCGAGAGCAGCACGCGGATGTGCATCTTGTACGCCTTCGACTCGAGATACCCGAAGAAGCGACGAATGCCGTACCACTGCTTGTTCCACTCGCCTTTCCAGTCGGCATCGCCTTCGATGACCCACTCGCGATGCTCGGGCGAGAGCTTCGACCACGGCGTATCGCGCGGAATGCCGGCACGGCCGGCGTACTCGAGCAGGTCGTCCTGAATCTCTTTCCAGGCGGGTGTCTGGATGGTCTTGATCGCGCCGCCCCGCAGCGTCTTGCGCTCGTCGGGGATGACCAGACCGAGGTCGACGCCGATCACGCGGCCGAAACCGCGACAGGCCTCGCACGCGCCGTAGGCGGAATTGAACGAAAAGAGCGCCGGTTGCGGGTCAGCGTAGTGCAGGTCGCTGTCGGGACAGTGCAGATCCTGCGAGTAGCGCCAGATGTCGGGCTCGCCATCGTCGGCCAGCACGTAGACGTTCACCCGCGCGCGACCGCGCTTGAGCGACGACTCGATGGCTTCCATCGCGCGCACTTTCTCGGTGTTCTGCAAGCGGAACCGGTCGGCAACGACATCGAGCACCTTTCGGGTGCCGTCGGCCGTTGCGACTTCACGCTCGGCCTGCACGCGCGTGTAGCCCGACGCCGACAGCCATTGCTCGACTTCATCCGCCGTGACGCTGCCCGGCAATTCGACCGGGAACGTGACAACCAGGCGCGGATCGCCTTGGGCAGTGCGTGCCATCAAGTCGGCGTAGATCGTCTCGGGCGTGTCGTGGCGCACGGGTTGCGCCGTCTCGCGATCGAACAGCGCCGCCGCGCGGGCGAACAGCAGCTTGAGGTGATCGTTGAGTTCGGTCATCGTGCCGACCGTCGAGCGCGAGCTGCGCACGGGGTTGGTCTGATCGATCGCGATGGCCGGCGGAACGCCTTCCACATGGTCGACCTGCGGACGATCCATGCGGTCGAGGAACTGACGCGCGTAAGCACTGAAGGTTTCGACGTAGCGACGCTGGCCCTCGGCAAACAGCGTGTCGAAGACGAGGCTCGACTTGCCGGAACCGGATGGACCGGTGACGACCGTCATCTCACCAGTCTGGAGATCGACGTCGAGGTTCTTGAGGTTGTGCTGGCGAGCGCCACGAATGCGAATGGCGTGGCTTGCCGATGGGTCGGGTTTCGAGGATGACTTGTCCACTTGGTATCAGGGCCGCTTGATTGACAATGAACAGCGTGAAGATAAACAGCGTGACATCTGACAGCGCGCATGCGCGCCTCGGGGGAACTACTGTATCAGGCCGATAAGACAGTCGCTGGCAGCATCCTGCGCTTCGCTCGGCACGCCGCGATTGTACTGTATATTTGTACAGCACAATCGATTCCCCCATTGCCGGTGTTCCTAATTCGAACGCCCGGGATTGCCCCGGCATCGATGGAGTAGCATGGCGGCTTCCGGGCTCTCTTTCGCACGCCATGGGTGCAATCCTTGCCGCGCGCAGTGCCATCCTGCGCGCCACCACACACGTCCCACCGGGTCGAACGCCGGGGAATGCCCGCCGTCGCGTCAGCTTCCTCGCGTGGCTCGTGCCGCTCGCCATGCTCGCCGCCTGTGCGAGCGCACCGCGCGCCCCCTCGGCATCATCGCCGTCTACGGCAACCGCGACGGCCGTCCGCTACAACGTCGACCGTTTCCCCATCGAGCATTACGATCAGGACGTCGATCACTGGATTCGGCCCGACGCCCCTGGCTACGATCAGCCGCTGCTTTCCGCGCAGGAACAAAGCCGACGCTTCGACACCTTCCGTGCGCGCTACTTCGGCACCGCGCCGCGCGACCCGTCGCCGTGGAACGGCGCATGGCTCTCGACATCGCTGCTCAATGCCGCCGGTGCGCAGCAAATCGCCGATTCGCAGGGCCGCCGCGTGAGACGTTTCGACAACAGCGCCCCCGGCGTGCGCACGACCTACGGTGAGAACTTCCAGCCGCACACCGCAGCGTGGAATCGCGCGATCGAAGCCAACATGGCGCTGGCGCAACTCAATGCCGATCACACGGATTGGCAATACGATCCGCGCCGTCGCGGCATCACCGTCGACAACGCGCTGGTGCGCCAACTGCCGACCAACGATCCGGCGTTCTACGATTTCCGTCGGGCCGGCGAGGGCTATCCGTTCGACGCACTGCAAGACTCGGCGCTGCGGCCCGGCACGCCGGTGTACACGCTCGCCCGCAGCGCCGATGGCGCGTGGCTGCTCGTCTATTCGCCCGATCTGATCGGCTGGGTGGATGCCCGCACGGTGGCGTCGGCCGACGAGCGTTTCGTCGCGACATGGCGTGACGCCGCAATGCGCAGCCTCGGCGCCATCGTGCGCGCTGACGCAGCACTCGCCGACACGTCGCCCGGCGCCACACCTCCCGTCTACCGGACCTTTGCGCCGATCGGCACCGTGCTGCCGCTGACGTCGTTGCGCGACGGGCGGCAGGCGGCGATGTTCCCCGTGGCCGACATCCATCGGCGGGCGCAGATTCGCACCGCCGTGCTCGACACGTCGACTATCGTGCCGATGCCGTGGACGCTCACCCCCCGTCATATGGCGCAAGTGATGAAACAACAGATCGGGCGTCCTTACGGCTGGGGCAACACGCTGTTCTACAACGACTGTTCCGCAGAAACGCGCAGTCTTTTCGCCCCCTTCGGCGTGTGGCTTCCCCGCCATTCGTCGGATCAGTTACGCGCCGGGAAACGCACCGATCTGCGCACGGCCGATATCGACACGCGACTGCGCACGCTGACCGAGCGCGGCCGTGCGCTGATGACGCTGATTCATATCAACGGACACATCATGTTGTATTTGGGCAGTGTCCAGCGCGACGGCGTAAGTGTGCCGATGACTTATCAGAACGTGTGGGGGCTGTCGCCGGCGGATAACAGCCGGCGCGACGTCATCGGCGGCTCGGTGATCCTGCCGCTGCTGAAGACCTATCCGGAAGATCCGGGGGCGCGCTCGCTCGCCGGCAAGTCGTTGTTCGAGATCAGTGTGATCGGCGGCGACATTCCCGAGGCGGGTGCAGACGCGGCACACGCACCGGGCGTCGATTCTCCGGAAGAGATGCCGCAATAAGGGCAACGCCGCCGGTCGGCAGCTCAGAACCTCAGCGCGCTGAAGGGCGCGGGGTCGACGACCGGCGTCTCGCCCGTCATCATCTCGGCCACCAGGCGGCCCGTGACCGGCCCTAGCGTCAGACCGTGGTGCGCATGACCGAACGCAAACCACAGACCGCGATGCCGAGGCGCGGGGCCGATGATCGGCATCATGTCCGGCGTGCAGGGGCGTCGGCCGAGCCACGGCTCGGCGTCAACTCGCTCGCCGAGCGGGAACGTCTCACGCGCGAGGGGTTCGACGGCAGCCAGTTGCACAGGCGTGGGCGGCGTGTCGCGAAGGCCGAGTTCCACGCCTGTGGTGAGCCGGATACCACGCACCATCGGCGTGATGAGATAACCGTGCTCGGCATCGAGCACCGGTTGATTGAGCCGAGCGCCCGGTTGTGCGCGGTAATGCATGTGATAGCCGCGTTTGACCGCGAGCGGCAAACGGTAGCCCAGCGCCGCCGTCACCGTATCGGCCCACGGTCCGAGTGCGACGACAGCGCGTCGCGCTTCGATGCGACCCTCCTGCGTCTGCACCGACCACTGCGGCTGCAAGGTCGTGGCGTCGCCGTTGAGCACGCGGCCGCCCAGCGACGCAAAGTAGCGTGCATACGCCGCCACCAGCGCGCCCGGATCGCTCACGGAATCCGACGCCGTGTAACGCAGTCCGCCCACGAGCGCGTGCGTGAGTGCGGGCTCGTCGTCACGCAGACGGGAGACGTCAAGCCGCTCGAACGGCACGCCGTACTCTTCTCGCCACCGCTCGGCATCGCGTTGTGCGGCACTCATCGCGGCGGCCGTGCGGAAGACCTTGACCCAACCGCCTTCGCGCAACAGATCCTGCGCACCGGATGCCGCGATGAGTTCGCGATGCTCCGTCACGCAATGAGAGATGAGTGTGCTGTAGTGACGCGCGATCTCCGCGTGCCGCTTCGGGGCCGAGTGGTACCAATAGCGCGCGAGAAAGGGCGCGATCGTGACCATCGCCGAGGGGTGATATCGCACGTCCGTCGAACGATTGCCCGCGTAGCGCAGCAGCGTGCCGAGGTCTCGCGGAAAGGCATACGGATACACGCCTTCGCGCTGAATCAGCCCGGCGTTGCCGAACGAGGTTTCGTTGCCCGGCGACTTGCGGTCGACGAGCGCCACCGACAGGCCGCGCCGCTGCAAATGCACGGCGACGGACACACCGACGATTCCGGCACCAAGCACTAGCGCGTCGAATCTCATGAGCGTTGCGTCAGACAGTCAGGAGCGTGGGGAGCGCAGCAAGGCTCACACGCGATGCAAACGAGGTGCACGGCGGTGAGCCTGTGTTCGCGCGGTGCGAGATTACGCCAGCGCGGTGACGGCGATTTCGACGTCAAGGCCGGCGCGCATGAGCGGCGACTGCACGCAGGCGCGCGTCGGTGCGTGACCTTCGGGCACCCAGGCGTCCCACACGGCGTTGAATTCGGCGAAGTGCTTGGCGTCGGACAGCCAGATGTTGGCGGTCAGCAGACGCGACTTGTCGACGCCGGCTTCGGCGAGCAACGAATCGATACGGGTAAGGATTTCGGCGGTCTGCTCCGTGACCGACGCGTTGGTCATAGCCGGCACCTGACCGGCCAGATACACCACGCCGTTGGCGATCACGATCTGGCTCATGCGAGCGTTGGTATGCAGACGCTTGATTTCGTTCGACATAGGGGGGGGCACCGTAAGAAGAAAACGGGCCGGGAGTCGGCCCGGGTGGCGCTATCTTATACGACGCTTACAACACCTGCGCGCCCCGTCATCCCGGGTTCACTGCCGAATCAGCGCCATGGCGCAATCGAGCACCGTGCGCTTGAGATCGGCCATGCCTTCGGGCGGCAGGAACGGGCCCATCATGTGGCGGTACGAAACCGTCTTGCTGATGGCGGACGTGAGCATGAAGAACATCACATCGGCGTCCGCCACGGGGCGCTTTTGCGCCTCGAGCCAATCGGCCACCAGCGGCACCATCACGTTGCGATACGGACGCACGAGCCGCTGCGTGAGAACGTCGAGCCGCTCGCCTTCTTCGGTCGCGGCGGTCGAGAAGAACATGCCGACGTCGGGATTCTCGAATACCGCATCCACGAACACGCGCACCGCCTGTTCGATACGCTCGGCCGGTCCCAGCGGGGAGTGCTGCAGGGCATCGGTCTGCTCGATGAGCGAGTGCGTAAGCGATGCGATCTGATCGACGACTGCGACCCACAGCGCCTCCTTCGAGCCGAAGTGGTGCGAGATCAGCGCCGCGTCGACACCGGATGCCTCCGCGATTTGCCGCACGCTGCTCGCATAGAACCCTCGCTGCGCGAAGATGCGCCGGGCGTTGAGTAACAACGCGTCGGCGCCATGCGTGCAGTCGCACGTGGGGCGCCCACGTGTGCGTTTGCGGGGCGGAGCGGCTTGCGGGACGGCTTTGTTCGGAGTCATTGAGCGATGGGGTGTTCGAATTCGCAACAGCAATGCGCCAAGTCTACCCGACCCGAACGCACCTGCCTGCCCAGACATTTGCTATTTGACACGCCCGGGCCACGCTCGCTATTATGCGCTTATTCATCACTTGTTGAATTTGACATTTCCCCCCAAATGTCTCGCGCAAACCGGATCGTGATTGTCGGTGGCGGTATCGCCGGCCTGAGGCTGGCAACGCGTCTGGGCCGTACGCTCGGGCGTGCCGGTGCTGCACGCGTGACACTTGTCGACAGTCATCCTACCCATCTTTGGAAGCCGATGCTGCATACCGTAGCGGCCGGCACGCGCGACGGCGCGCACACACAGGTGACGTATCTTGCCCATGCGTGCAGCAACGGCTTCACGTATCAGGCGGGTCGCATGTGCGGGCTGGACCGTTCGCGCAGGGAGGTCGTGCTGGGGGAGATGGAAGCGCCGGACGGTTCGCGTTTGCTGGGCGAGCGCCGCGTGCCATACGACGCGCTCGTGCTCGCGCTCGGTTCGCAAGCCGACGATGCCGGTCTGCCGGGCGTACGCGACGTCTGCCATTTCATCGACAGTCAGCCGCAGGCCGAGGCTTTCCACGCGGCGTTGCGCTGCGAGGCGTTACGCAGTGCCGTGAGCGACGATGCGTTGCGTGTCGTGATCGCCGGCGGCGGCACCACGGGTGTGGAACTTGCCGTCGAGTTGAGCCGCACGTTTGCGCTGGCCGCCGGTTACGGCGATCCGCAGATTTGCGAGCGCCTGAAGCTCACGCTCGTCGAGGGCGGCCCGCGTGTGCTGGGAGCGTTCCCTCCCGAGGTGTCCGAGGCGTCGCAGGCGCAGCTTGAGCGTCTGGGTTTTCGTGTACTGACGGATACCCGCGTCGTGTGTGCGGACCGCGACGGCTTCTATCGAGACGACGGTCAGTTGATTCCCGGCGATCTGCTGGTCTGGGCGGCGGGCGTGAAAGCCCCGGACTGTCTGCGAGACATCGGAGGGCTTGTGACCAACGATGCCAACCAGATCGTGGTGCGTAATACGATGCAAACCGCGCAGGACGAGCGGATTTTCGCGCTCGGCGACTGCGCATCGCTCACGCTTGCGCAGGGCGAGTGCCCGTTGCCTCCGACGGCTCAGGTGGCGACACAGCAGGCGACGCATCTGGGCCGTCATCTTGGTGCGTGGCTCGAAGGCCGCGCAATTCCGCCGTTCGCTTATCGCGATCCTGGCGCGTTGGTATCGCTGTCTGACTACAACGCGTTCGGCACGCTCGGGCGCTTCGGCTTTTTCAAAGGTGGCATCGTGCGCGGACAGTTTGCGCAATGGAGCCACGCCATGTTGTACCGACGTCATCAGCATGCACTGCACGGGTTTGCCCGCGCTACGGTGCTGCTGGGCGCGGAAAAACTCGGCGGCCTTCGCGGGCCGCGTATCCGGCTGGCCTGACCATGCGAAGCGACCGAACCGATTGCCCCAACCGAAGCGGCAGCAGCCGCGCCCAGGGGACATCCCCGACCTCACGTGCCTCGCGCACGTCACGCAGCGCCTTGCGGACTCAGGGTGTCTGGCAGCACACCGTTGCGATGCTCGATGCCGAGCCCGTCGTGTGCCAGCCGGTCATTCCCTACACGCGACGCGCGCCCAGCGTCCGGGTGCTGGAGATATCCAGCGAACTGACGATCACCGTGTCGTGGAACGACGCGACGGGTGGCAACTACGGTGCGCAGATCTGGCGCATTCGCCGTGCGCATCATCCGGGCGTTTGTGCGTTGACGGGTGAGACGATCGACGTTGGCGACTTCGTCTACCGTCCGCTATTCGGTGACGTACCGCCGCTCAACGCCGACGCGATGATCTCGGCCGACGCCATTCGGGTCATGCGCGCATCCCATAGCCGCGAACTCGAACCGGCGTAACACGTCGACCGGCACCCCGCAGCGATACTTCGGCCGGGGTGTCATTCACAGATTCCGCCTTCTTATCGAGCATTGTGCGCACGCACGCCACAGTGCCGACACCCGATCTTTGATTCGTCCGAGTCGACGATCGACCATGGCGCATCGGACGATACTCCGCACCCAGCGGAGCTTTGCCTGACGGCGAGCCGCACGATCTCCCACATTCCTGCCGCGCCAAACCGAACCCAGGTGCCGACCGCCCCGTCATGGGCGGTTGACGACTGACGGGTTCGGAAGTGGCGTTCGATGCATCCAGACTCGAAACAATCCGATCAATTACAAGAAGTCGGTCTGGGAAATAAACCTTAGGCTTGCTAACGTTTTTCGCTGCCCCCCACCGCTCGGCCGCGGTGAAGGCCAACGTATTAACGCCCCCCGCTCGTCACGTTCAGTGACATCCCACTCTGGCATCGCCCTTGTCGCCCCACGCTGCGTAGGTCGATTGCGCTTTGACACGAGTGGCTGCCGTTGACGGCTATCCCCGCGTCGTCCGTTCTCCGCTCGATCCGCACCCTCGAATCGCCACAAAGCCGTGAAACCGAAAACCAGAACGAAGGCCACGTTGCTGGCCTGTTGGCTGCTCGCAACGCAAGCGCAGGCGCAGGCGCAACGAATGCCAGCCCCAACTCCCGCCGAAGCGGCGGCCGCAGCCCGCGTTGGTGCCGAACAGGATCAACAGCTTCAGCAACAGCGCGACACACAACAACGCGAGGCGATGATCAACGCACCATCCGTGCGCTCGACGCGCGAACCCCCTTCGGACTGGCCCACGCTCCCGGACGAGCGTCCATGCTTTCGGATCGACGCATTCGCATTCGAGAACCTCGCAGCGTCGCTAACGACAGCAAGCAACGAGGATAGCGACATGCTATCGCCGCGTAGCAGCGGGTGATGTGAATATCGGCGAGATCACCGAGACACACGAGTTCCACAGCCGTCAGGAAGACAGTGGCGGCGGGCAAGGACATGAGCGTGCGGGGAAGCACGATTGTCGGCGCCAAAGACGTTGCCCTTCAGGCTGGTCGCGATTTACGCATCGAATCAGCGGAGAACGTGAGCGAGAGCCACACGTTTCGTGAGGAGAAGCGATCAGGGTTCGGCGCGTCGGGAGGAGTGGGCCTCTCATACGGGAAACGAGAGCAGCGCGACCGCACCAATGACAGCAGCGTGACGCAGACGGGAAGCCTCGTCGGTAGCGTGAACGGTAACGTCACCATGGTGGCGGGCAACGATCTTCTGGTGCGAGGCAGCGACATCGTCGCTGGCGGTAACGTGGCAGGCATCGGACAAAACGTCACGGTCGAGTCGTCGGTCAATCGACAGCATCACGACGAGTCGCACGAAATGACGAGTTCGGGCTTCACGTTGGCGGTGAAGTCACCCGTGATCGATTCGGTGCAGAACGTCGCGAATCAGACGCGTGCTGCCGCCGATTCCGGCGGCGATGCTCGCGTTTCAGCCTTGCGGGGTTATGCAGCTGCCAGCGGTGCCGTTGGCGCACTGGGTCAAGGCAAGGGCGCGCTCGACGCGCTCGCCGGCGGTGGCAAACCGGAAGCGAAGGTTGAGCTGAGCTGGGGATCGTCGAGCAGCAAGTCAACGTCTTCGTCCGACAGCACGCAGAACGTGTCGAGCAACATCAAGGCCGGTGGCACGGCGGCGTTCATCGCGACCGGTGACGCAGCATCGGGCAAAGGCAACGTCAACATCATCGGCTCGAACATCGATGCAACGGACGTGCTCCTGCAAGCCGCCCATCAGGTCAATTTGAGCCATAGCACGGATACCGAGTCATCGCGCGGCGAAAACGAGTCGAAAAGCGGCAGCGTGGGTGTGTCTTACGGCACAAGCGGATGGGGCGTGTCCGCATCGCTCTCCCGAGCGAACGGCAGTGCAAATGCCGATGCGAACTTCCAGAACAACACGCACATCAACGCGAACAGAACAGCCGTCATCGTGAGCGGCGGCGACACAAATATCGTCGGCGCAAATGTGGACGCCGACAGGGTCGTCGCGCGCGTAGGCGGTGATCTGAACATCGCGAGTGTGCAGGACACGAGCGAAAGCGAAGCGCATCAACGAAGCATAGGCGGTGGGATGAACGTGAGCATGGGGGGTGCATCCGGCAGTTTCAACGCCTCGCGCGGGAACGCGAGCGGCAGCTATGCGGGTGTGGCGGAACAGTCGGGGATTCAGGCGGGCGATGGCGGTTTCGACGTCAACGTCGCTGGCAACACGGACCTGAAGGGCGCCTACATCGCGAGCACGGCCGATCCGTCCAGGAATCAACTGACCACAGCTACGGTGACCTTCTCCGACATCGAGAATCACTCGGACTACAGCGCCAACAGTGTTGGCGTCGGTGGCGGATTCACAGTCGGCGACGGCGGGGCGAACGAACGTACGACGGGAAACACGTCGGGTAAGAACACAGGTGGGATTTCTCCGATGTTGCCGCAATCGGAGAACGGCAACGAGCGGGCGAACACGCGCACCGGTGTAAGCGAAGGCACGATCACGCTGACCGACGAAGCGAATCAGACGCAGAATTTGGCGAACCTGAACCGCGATACTGCCGACTTGAACGAGACGGTAACTCGCACGCCTGACGTGCAGACTCTGCTCAATGACCAGTCACGCCTGATGCAAGCGGCAACGGCAGCGGGCGAGGCCGTGGCACGCGACATCGGCGCGTATGCGGACAGCAAAGCGAATGAGGCGCGAAAGCTAGCGGCGAAGACCGACGATCCTGCGTTGAAGGCTCAGTACTTGCAGGATGCAAAGAACTGGTCGGAAGGCGGTGACTATCGCGCGACGATGCACGCGGCAGGCGGGGCGCTGGTTGCCGGGCTTGGCGGAGGTCATGCGTTAGGTGGCGCGTTAGGCGCAGGCGCGACATCAAAGCTCGGCGGAGTCCGGAACGACCTTAGCAACGAGATCAGGAGCCGCCGCCCGACGGGGAATGCGGATATCGATGAGGCACTAGGGCAGATCGTCGCAACGGGGGTGGGGACTGCGGTGGGTGTTGTGGTCGGAGGGACGTCCGGGGCGTTTACCGGGTTCAATGCGGATCGGTTTAACCGGCAGTTGAATTTGGAAGATCGAAGGCTTGCGCGACACATTGCGGACAAAAGCGACGGCCAATACACGCAAAGTCAGGTGGAAGAACAACTACGGCTTATGGGGGTTTCATACCCTGACGGTGTGTCGGTGCCGCCGGGAGCGGCGGAAGAGTTGAACGGACGAGTTCCAACCGATCCGGGCTCGGTATGGGTCGACACGGGATTGATAAACGCAAACGGGAAACCGCTAATTGTCCAGTCGTTACTGGTCGACCTTCGCAGATTATTGGAGTGGCAGACAATGAAAATACCACTCGTTGAAGATGGAAATTTTTCTCAATGGGTTCGCACGATCCTGCTAGTTGCGGGGCTATCGCTCATGATCATCGCGTGCATATACATACCTGCCGCCCCGTTTGGGGGATTTCTGCTGCTTCTCGGGTTTGGTATTGCTGCAGTTGGAGGTCTATCAAGCAGAGCGCATCTCTTGAACATAAAGCCCTTCGGAAAAAACAACGCAAAATCCAGAAGAACCTATGAAAAGAAGGCGAACGGGAAAGACCAATCTTGACGAACACCACTCGCTTTGAAGCTGAATAACAAAGTAATCTCCGGAAAAATTAGGTTCGTAGAAAACGGAGAGAATCAACGACTCGATGCCGCGATTGAATTTCCTCTTTCGATGCAGGGAACGCCGACCGTAAAAATTGCTGGCGGGTGTGTGCCGATCAGCGAGGCGCTGTCGGAAAATGGAGGAGCGGTTTGGATCGAAACGGGCCGACGTTGTTCGTTCACACGGGGAAGAGTGAACATTCTGAAAGACCTGGTTTTCACCTTCTGATTGCAGAAATCATTGGCTGTGGAGTATGACGTACGAGGGTGTCTTTACCTCTCCCTCCGTTGCATCCATTACATCGGTTACGTCCGTTACGAGGCCATATCGCCTGTGGACAGCCATATGCGATTACGCTTCGGGCATGGCTCGCCCCGCTTTACAGTGACGCTGAATCGCCTCTGCGCCTTTCCGTCCGAAGAGCCTCCCCACACGGAGACGACCCTCGATGACAAGACCCTACCTCACCCTTTGTGCCGCGCTTGCGGCGACGGCTGCCATTGGTTGGATGACGTTCAGCACCCACGGTTACGCTGCCGAGCGCGGTGCCGCAGCCCCCACCGAGCCCCGGCAAGCCGAAATCAAAGCGCTCGTCGGCAAGACGATCACCCCGCTCATGGCCCGGCAGAACATTCCAGGTATGGCGGTCGGCGTCGTCTTCGACGGTCGGACCTATGTCTTCAACTATGGCGTAGCGGACAAAGCCACAAAGAAGCCTGTCACGGCCGACACGCTTTTCGAAATCGGCTCCGTCAGCAAGACCTTCACCGCAACGCTCGCGGCCTACGCGCAAACTACTGGCGCGCTCTCGCTCAACGACAAGACCAGCCGCTTCGTGCCCGAACTCGCCGGCACCCCGTTCGGTGACGTGAAGCTGGTAAATCTCGGCACGCACACCACCGGCGGCATGCCGCTTCAGGTGCCCGACGATATCCACAACACCGACCAGATTCTCCAGTACCTCAAGGCGTGGAAACCGGCGCAACCGACCGGCACCGTGCGCACCTATTCGAATGTGAGCCTCGGCGCGTTAGGCTGGATCACTGCACGCGCCATGCATGGCGACTTCTCCACGCTCGTCACCGAGCACGTCTTCAAACCGCTGGACATGAAACACACCTTCATCCGCGTACCGGAAGATCAACAGGCGAATTACGCATGGGGTTACGGGAAAGACGACAAGCCCGTTCGCGTCACAACGGCAGTATTCGAAAAGGAAGCCTATGGCGTGAAAACCACCGCGAGCGATCTGCTGCGGTTCGTGCGAGCCAACCTCGGAACGCCCGTGCACGACAACTCGCTGCAACAGGCAATGCGCGCGACACACACCGGCTATTTCTTCGACAAGCCGATGACGCAGGATCTGGCTTGGGAGCAGTATCCGTATCCGGTCAGCGTGGACGCGCTGCTCGAAGGCAACTCCACCCGGATGGCGCGCGAATCAACGCCTGCGCGTGAACTCTCGCCCCCCATGGCGCCGACGCCCGCCGCATGGGTCAACAAAACGGGATCGATGAGCGGCTTCGGCGCCTACGTCGCGTTCGTTCCTTCAAAGCAGATGGGCATCGTGCTGCTGGCGAACAAGAACTACCCGATGGACGAGCGCATCCGAGCGGCGCATCACATCCTGACGACGCTCGACGGCGGCACGCGCACTGCCGCATCTTCACGAGAGTAATATCGTCTGTGGTGTTCTAACGCCCCCCAATCGCGCCGATGAGGAAGTCCGTTCTGCCGCTCGCCTTGTGCCTCGTCACTGCCGTCGCAACGCCATCCGCTGCGGCCGCAGTCGTGTCGACGGAGATTCAAGCGGCGGGACCGAAAGGCTTACAGGGCCCGCTCGCAGGCACCTTCGAAGCCCCGGCAGACAGCCACGCCACAGTCCTCATCATTCCAGGCTCCGGCCCCACGAATCGTGACGGCAACAATCCGCTCGGCGTGCGCGCAGCCCCCTATCGGCGCCTGGCCGACGGACTCGCGCAGTACCGCATCGGCAGCGTGCGCATCGACAAGCGCGGGATGTTCGGAAGCGCCAAGGCTGTGCCCGATCCGAACGCCGTCACCGTAGACGACTATGTGCAAGACACGCTAGCCTGGATCGACACAATTCGCTCGAAAACCGGCACACGTTGCGTCTGGCTGTTGGGACACAGCGAAGGCGGGCTGATCTCGCTCGCCACGGCGGCGCGTCATCCCGATTCACTCTGCGGACTGATTCTGGTGTCGGCAGCGGGGCGTCCGCTGGGCGAGGTGCTGAGCGAACAGCTTCACGCCGATCCCGCGAACACCACTGTCGCCGAGGCCGGCGACACCGCCATTCGTTCACTCACAAGCGGGCATCGGGTGGACGTGTCCACCCTACCCGCGCCGCTCGCACCGCTATTCAACCCAGCGGTGCAGGGCTTTCTCATGAGTTTGTTCGCGCAGAACCCTGCGGCGCTGATTGCGCAGGTGCAGGTACCGGTGCTGATCGTGCAGGGCGAGCGCGATTTGCAGGTGAGCACGGCGGATGCGGAACGACTCAGGCAGGTGCATCCCTCCGCCACACTCGCGCTGCTGCCCGACACCAATCACGTCTTGAAGACGGTAACGACTAACGACCGTGCGGCCAACATCCAGACCTACGGCGACGCCTCTTTGCCACTCGCGCCCGGCGTAGTCGAGACCATCGCCCACTTCATCGACACGAATTCCCCCGCACCCTGATCCTCTGCACCGCCGGCGCCTTACTTCCCGAAGACCTGCTCGAGCGCCGCCACCATATCCTCGATCAGGTCCTGCGGATCTTCCAGGCCGATATGCAGACGCACGATCGGCCCCACCGACGTCCAGTCCTCACACGTGCGCGTGCCGGCAATGTTCGTGACAGTCGCCAGACTCTCGAATCCGCCCCACGACGCGCCGATGCCGAACAGCTCCAGCGCATCGACGAAACGATCCGCTTGCGCCGTCGTGGCATTCGCGAACTCGAACGAAATCAGCCCGTTCGTGCCGATGCAATCACGCTGCCACAATGCGTGGCCCGGATGCGTCGGTAACGCCGGACAGAACACACGGGCGACGTCGGGGAGACTTTCAAGCCAGTGCGCGATCTCCAGCGCGTGACGTTCGTGCATCTGCAAACGGGCCGCCAGCGTGCGCGTACCGCGCAGCACGAGATAAGCATCATCCGGACTCACCGCCACCCCTTGCGCATCGGCCATGGTGGAGAGCGTCTGCCAGACTTCCTGCGTCGTGGTGACGGTGCCCATCATCACGTCCGAGTGACCACTCAGATATTTCGTCGCGGCCATCACCGAGACGTCGGCCCCCAGCATGAGAGGACGGCACTGTACGCCGGAGCCCCATGTGTTGTCGGCCACAAGCAGCGCGCCGCGACGGTGTGCAAGATCGGCCAGCGCCGGGATGTCGCACATCTCGTAGACAAGTGAGCCCGGCGTTTCCACGTAGATCAATTTGGTGCGCGCCGTGAAGTGTTCAGCGGCATCGCTGCCATCGGCGCGGAAATAGGTCACCTGCACGCCCCACGGTTTCAGAAATGTCTCTACGAAGTGACGCAACGGCTGATACACGCAGTCCGAGATCAGCACGTGGTCGCCCGGACGCACGTAAGCGAGAAACACCATCGAGATCGCCGCGAGCCCCGTCGGGAAGAGACGCGTGCGATAGCCGCCTTCCAACTCGGCAACGACGTCTTCCAGCGCAAAGCCCGTCGGATTGCCGCGAGCGCCGTAGGTGAACATGCGCTCGGTGCCGCGACGGCGGCGAGCATTGTTCATGTCGTCCATGGTGTCGAACAGCACGGTGGACGCGCGCACCACCGGCGGATTGACGGCGCGTCCGCCAACGACAGTGGTATGCGTACCGCCCTTGATTAAGCGGGTGGCGAGACGTTTGGGGGGCGATTGTCGGGACATGATCGGAGGCGTGGATGAAAACGATTCGAACGATTCGAAAGGCGTGTCGTGGCGTGCGCAAAGGAACGCGCACGCCGATGCCGGAGCTTACTTCGCGGTGGCGGACTCACCAATACGGAAAGCACCGCGCTCCTTCTCGTCAAGCTGCGCGAGAAGACCCGTCTCCCACGCCAGATACTGCCGCGCCGCCGCCTTGTTGCCGTCGTGACGGTCGTGCACGAAGAACAGATAGTCGATGCACTCGGCGTCCGGCGGCAGGTCGGGCGTGCTCTCGACCGGGTGTCCGGCCACGGCCCATGCCTTGAAGCCGCCAGTGAGCACCGAGACCGTACGCGGGTCGCGGGCATTCGCACGGCGCCAATCGGCCGCGAACAGTTCTGCGACGCCGCGCTCGTCCGCAATGAGCGCGATGTTACGCGACGCGCTCAGATTCGGCAGATGGGGACGAATCGCCCACCGCGCGCCCGCGACATGCTCGCGGCGATAGCTCATGCTCGAACGCACATCGACCACGGTCACGCTGCCATCGGCCAGCGCGGCGGCCAGCGCAGCGACATCGATCTCGGGCAGCGTCGTCTCGACCGCCGGCGCACGCACCGGCAACGACGCGCCACTGGCAAGTCCATCGCGCAACACATAGGCGTCGTGACCCAACTGACGCAACCAGCTTGCGACGATAGGCGCACGCACGCCGTCGTTATCGAACAGCACCACGCGGGCATGACGCACGCCCACATACTGATCCGTCGCCTGAATCAACTGGCCGCCCGGCGTATGCTGTGCGCCCGGCAGCGACCCGGCGGCGAACTCTTCCGGCGTGCGCACATCGCACAGGAACAACGAGCGCGACGTATCCGATGCCCATTGCGCGAAGGTCCGCGCATCGACTTCCGGCACGGCGAAACGCTCGGCCAGCGCGCGACTCGCTTCGCGCATCTGCACAAGGCTCGACGGCGCCACCGCATCGGGGTAGCGGCGCGTGCTGCCATGCTCCAGCGGCAGGTCTTCCAGATACCAGCCTTGCGTGCCGTTCTCCAGCGCCATGACCGGATTGGGAATGCCGAGGTTGATGAGCGTCTGCGCGCCGATGATGCTGCGTGTGCGTCCGGCACAGTTCACGACGATGGGCGTCGTGGGGTTCGGCACCAGTTCACGGATGCGGTAGCCCAATTCGCCGTTCGGGCAGCAGATCGACGACGGGATCGTCATCTTCAGATACTCGCTCACGGGACGGCCGTCGAGGATCACCAGGTCGTCGCCGCGCTCGCGCATCGCCGCAAGGTCGCGTGCCGTGATGCGCGGTGTGTGATATGCCATCTCCACCAGTTCACCGAACGTCTTCGACGGCACATTCACGCCGGCGAACAGCGCGAAGCCGGCCTGTTGCCAGGCATCGGTGCCCCCTTCGAGCACGTACACGTCGGTGTAGCCGAGTGCGGCCAGACGCTGCGCCGCCTGCACGGCAACACTCGCGTCGGTGTCGTAGAGCACCACACGGGCATCGCGACGCGGGGCCAGCCGCACGATATCGAGTTCAAGCCGACTGTAGGGCAGCGTCACGCCATAGAAGAGATGCGCCTCGCCGTACTGTCCGTGCTCACGCACGTCGAACACGGCGATCTCGGCGCCATCGTGCAGCCATTCCTTGAGGCGGTCGGACGGCACAAATTGAGGAGTGAACGAGGTCATAGCGTTGCGTCGTTGTCAGGTTTCGCCCGGCCATTGCCAAAGCGTAGGGATGAGCAGGCCCGCACCGCCCGTGGGGCGATGTGATGCGGGTGGCGCGAAAAACGTTCGCGCCGTCAGGGATTTCGCCGCCGGTCTTTCCCGGCGGTCACGGCGGAACTAGCGGCGAGTCTTCACGCCGATATCCATCACTTGATACGTGCTCTTGGCAAGATCGAAGGTAATGCGCTCGGTGAGCGTCTCCAGCGCGCGGCCATACATGTGCAGGTGACGAATCGGTGCTTCGCCCTTGATCTCGACCGCATGAATGTCTTCCGAGGCCAGCGCAATGCCATTGCCCGGATCGACCACGACGGTGTCGCTCACTTCGAGCGTGCCGACGCCTGGCGTCTTGCCGTCGTCCGTACGACGGTAAACGTAGTTGTATTCCACACCGTCGACCGCCGCGATGCAGGCCCACGTCGTATGGTTATGCGGCGTAATTTTCTTGCCGGGACGCATGACGTTCAGATACAGCGCGTAGGTCTTATCTGCGTCTTCGTGAATCAGATAGCGCGCTTGCAATTCACCGTCGGTCGGCGGCGGGAAATCGGCCTCGCTCCACAGCGCGGTGCGCGCGGCGAGCGATTTGACCTGATCGAGCACGGCGGCCAGCGCGGGACGCGTCTCGCCCTCGGGCGCCAATGCGGCCTTCATGGCGTTGATCGCGTCGCTGACGACGCTCTGACGTTGTTCGGAAACAGTGGGCGTGGACATGATGAAAGTCTTCTCCGTAGTACTTTGTTTTGCGAAGTGCCCGCTCGGGGCGCTGTCGTGTGTTTGTGGGCTCGCCGTCAGGCAGGCACGGCATCGCTCGGCATACCGATCGTCGGCGACGGACGCAGCACGTCTTGCAGGAAACGCTGGGCGCGCGCGTGCTTCGGCCGGCTGAAGAACTCCGCAGGCGGCGAGTCTTCGAGCAACTCGCCCTGATCCATGAACCAGACGCGACTCGAAACGTCGCGTGCGAAGCCCATCTCGTGCGTGACGATCATCATCGTCAGGCCATCGCCGGCCAGCGAACGCATGACTTGCAGAACCTCCTGCACCATCTCCGGATCGAGCGCGCTCGTCGGCTCGTCGAACAGCATGAGCGGCGGCTTCATGGCGAGCGCGCGCGCAATCGCCACACGCTGCTGCTGACCGCCCGACAGGTTCGCGGGCATGGCGTCGATCTTATGGGCGAGGCCAACCTTGGCGAGCAGCGTCTCTGCCTGAGCGACCGCTTCGTCGCGCGACATGCCCAGCACTTTCGTCGGCCCGAGAATCAGGTTCTGGCGCACCGACAGGTTCTGAAACAGGTTAAAGCTCTGGAACACGAAGCCGATACGGGCGCGCAACTGATTGAGCTTCACGTCGCGCGCGGTGACGTCCCTGCCTTCGAACAGGATGCGTCCCTTCTGGATAGCTTCGAGCCGCGTGACGGTGCGAATCAGCGTCGACTTTCCCGAGCCCGACGGTCCGCACACGACAACGACTTCGCCGCGTCCGATGGTGGCGTTGATGCCCTTGAGGACATGATGTTCGCCGTAGAACTTATCGACATTCTCGAATGCGAGCATGCTCATGATCGCGTTCTCCTTCTTGAATCCTGCGTTCACGCCAACCCCGCGCGCTGACGGGCGATGCGACGCTCGAGCCAGCCAGCGAAGCGCGAAATGGCGAAACACAACACGAAATAGAAAGCTGCGAGCACGAGGAACGTCTGCAGCGGCTTGGTCAGCACGATCGTATTGACCTGTGCGGCCGAGTACGTCAGCTCCGGCACCCCGATCACATACGCCAGCGATGTCGCCTTGATGATCGACACGAACTGATTGACGATGGACGGCAGCATGTTCGCGAGCGCCTGCGGCAATTGCACGTAACGCATGCTTTGCAGCCACGACAGCCCGTTCGAGCGCGCCGCTTCCATCTGTCCGCGCGGCAAGCCCTCAAGGCCGGCACGCACGATCTGCGACAGGAAGGCGCTTTCGTAGACGATGATCGCGCACACGGCCGTGGTGAACGCCGACACCTCGGCGCCTACGAGCAGCGGCACCGCGAAGTACGCCCAGAAGATAATCATCAGCAGCGGAATGCCGCGCACCAGCCGTGTCCAGACACCGGCCACGCGGCGCATCCAGCGCCACGGCGAGACCTGCGCCATGCCGATCGCGACCGAGATGGGGAACGAGATCACCAGCCCGAGCGCCGAGAGAATGAGCGTGATCGCCACGCCGCCGAGCGGGCCGTTAGGCCAGCTCCCGACGAGGAACAACGCGAGATAGTCATGCAGAATCTCGTACATCGTCTCAGACTCCCGAGGGCGCCGTGCGGCGTTTGGCGAAGTGCTCGGAGAGCGCCATCAAGGCCAGCGTGCCGATCAAATACAGGATCGTCGCCACCAGAAACACATCGAAGGTGCGGAAGGTCAGGTTATCGATCTGACGCGTGCGGTACAGCAATTCGTGCACCCCAATCGCCATCGCCAGCGAACTGTTCTTGAAGAGCAGCAGTGCCTGGTTGAGCAACGCGGGCAATGCCACGCGAATACCCTGAGGCAGGATGACGTAACGGAACGACTGCAAATACGTAAGACCGATCGACCACGCGGCTTCCTGTTGCGTGTGCGGAATCGCGCGCAGCCCCGAGCGCAGGTCTTCCGAAATAAACGCGCCGGCGTTGAGCGACAGCGCGATCGTCGCGAAGAAGAACTCGGTATTGCCTGCGTTGATCCAGTCACGCAGGCCTTCGGGCAACAGTTGCGGCACGCCGAAATACCACACGAGGATCTGCACCAGCACGGGCACGTTGCGGTGATACTCCACCACCACGATCACGAAGGCCTTGAAGAGCTTGACCGGCAGGGCGCGCAGCGTGGTGAGCGTGATGCCCACCACGATCGACAACAGGCCCGACACCACGAACAGCCGAAGCGTGGTCAGCACACCGTCGCGAAACAGCTTCAGGTAGCCGTCTTCGAGCAAAAACGAGAGATCGAACATTGCGTGTCGTCTCGCTTACTGCACCTTGATCGGCTCGACCTTATAGTCGCGCGTGAACTTGTAGACCGACTTGCTGCCAAGCCATTTGTCAAAGCTCTCCTGCAAGCCGTTCGACTTGTCGTAGTCGAGCAGGATCTTGTTCACGGCAGCGAGCAACGCCGGCTCGTTCTTGTTCATCACCACGCCCCAACGCTCTTCGAAGACCGGTTTGGCGAGCAAGCGATATTGCTGACCGCCCTTGGTCGCCGCTTCGTTGGCAAAACGCGCCAGAATCAGTTGGCCCGCCACCAGACCTTCGACCTTACCCTGTTGCAGCGCGAGAAACGCCGACGAGATGTCGTGGAAGGTCAGCAGGTTCGAGTCGGGCAGACGCGTGACAGACACGGCGGCCGAGCTGGAACCCTCGGACGCGGCAATCTTCTTGCCCGCGAGTTGATCGAGCGTTTGCAACGGCGATTCGGCGCGCACCAGCACGCGGATCGGCGCGACGAAGTACTGATCGCTGAAGTCGACCTGTGCGGCGCGTGCGGGCATCCAGGCGACAGCGGCCGCGAGCACGTCGACGCGTCGCGTCTTGAGTTCGGGAATACGGGCGTCGGTCGACAGGGCACGGTGTTCGAGCTTCACGCCAAGCCCCTTGGCGATCGCGCTGCACACATCGACGTCGAAGCCAACGATCTTGCGCGTAGCGGCGTCGGGGAACGCATACGGTTCGCTGGCGTTTTGCGTGCCGCAAACGAGCGTGCCGCGGGCCTTGATGTCAGCCAGTTGGTCGGCGTGCGCGACGCCCGCCATGGCGAGTGTCGCGAACAGCGCGGCTGCAAGGTGTCTTTGCCACATGATCCTGAGTCTCCTTGAGTTCGACCTGAGGGGCGAATCGATTAGCGGGGGACCGGTCAGCGCCGGCTTCCGCCCCGGTCACATAAATATTGCTTGAGTGTTAGGCAGGTTATCGACCAAAATTCCTGAGAACAATTTAATTTTTATCCCGGAAACATTAGCGCCTCTGAAGTATCGACCCAAACGACCATGCGAAACCTCGACATCGATCTATTGCGTACTTTCGTGGCGATTGCACAGCACGAAACCTTCGTGGCGGCCGCCGCGCGCGTGGGTCGCACACAGTCCGCCATCACACAGCAGATGCAGCGGCTGGAGCAGGAAATGGGGTGTGCGCTGTTCGAAAAGCAGGGGCGGCAGAAGACGATGACGGCCGACGGCATGCGGCTCGTCGCCTATGCGAACAAGATCCTCGCGCTCAACGATCAGGCCGTGCAGGTCATGCACACACGCGGCCCGGTGGAGAAACTGCGCATCGGCTCGCCGCACGATGTGGCCGATTCGATCCTGCCCAGCATGTTGCGACGGCTGTCGAAACTTTCGGCAGAGTTGCAGTTGGAGATCAACGTCGGACGCAGCCCGCACCTCATGGATGCGCTGCGCGACAAGGAACTGGATCTGGCGATCTCGACGCGTTACGACGAAGGATTTCCGGGGATCAAGCTGCGCACGTCGCCAATGGTGTGGATCTGTGCGGACGATTTCATCTTCAACTCGGCCGCCCCGGTACCGCTCGTGATGGCCGACGAGTTGAGCCTGTTCCGGCGGCTGTCCATCGAACGTCTGAACGCAGCGGGTATCGCGTGGCGCACGAGCTTCATCTCACCGACGCTCACCGGCATCAAGGCGGCGATCAGTGCGGGCCTCGGTGTCACGGCCCGCACGACCGAGTTGCTCGACGCCAACATGCGCGTGCTATCGGAAGCGGACGGTCTGCCCCGCCTGCCCGACGTCGCGTTCTATCTCTACGTGCAACCGACGTGTACCAGTCAGGTGCTGCGCGAACTGTTCGAGTCGACGGAGCACATCGCCACGCGTTTCGGACCGCCGTTTCTGATGGGCGAGTAATCGGCGCACCAGCACTCATCCGCGCAGCGGCAAGGTCAGCCCTTCGGCGCGGTGCCCGGGCGCAGATACGCGAGCACATGCGCGACGTAGTCGGCCTTGCCCAGCGCTACGCCATGCTGACGCAGAATCCCGTACGCGGTGTTGGTATGGAAGTAGAACTGTGCGAGCAGCCAGTCGCGCGCATATTGCTCGCCGGTCATGTCGAAGACCACGCCGTTGTGGCAATTCGAGAGTGATGTCGATGTACTCGCCGGCGTCGAGGGCATTGCCGGACAGCGTGTCGAGAAACGCAATGGTGTTGGCGAGACAGGCCTTCGCCTCGGCGAACGTGCCGGGACGATGCTCGGCATTCCAGCCTTCGCGCTGCAGGGCGAGCAGGGTTTCCGGAATCGGCTCGCTGCGCAACCGGTACGCGGGCTCCATCGCCTGATAGCTCGCGAAGCGCACCTGCGCGGCGAGCGGATACATGTCCGGCGCGAGACGCAATGTCATCAGCGCATCGGGGTCCTTGCTCTTCGATTTTTCGTATGCCGCCGCCTTGTCGAGCCATGCCGACAAGCCGCGCAACATATGCGAGAACGTAGGGATGAGAAGCTCGGTCAGCGTCATGCCACACTACTCCGTAGTTTTATTTTTGTGGGAACTCCGCAGCGCAGCATATCGTGATCCTGCCGGTTTCGCACGGCAGGATGAAGGAGGCCAGCGCGTGCTTACGTCGTTGCGATAAGCAGTTCTTCGGCGTTGGCCGGTGGGCGCAAGCCATCGTCGCGGTTCGAGAAATAGCGTTGGGTCAGGGCCGTCGCCGACACGTGCGTCGCGTCTTTGAAGCCATTCTCCCGGGCGAACATCATCATGTCCTCCGGTGTGAAGAAGCTGATGAACGGCGTGCCGCTCGCGCGTGCCCCTTTTGCGGCCATTTCGAGGCCGGGACGCACCTCAGGGTCGGCCATCTCCAGGGGCAACAAAAACGTCATCGCCAGCGTGGAGCCGGGCGCGAACGACGACACCTCGCGCAACGTCGACGCATTCGCCTCGCGCGTCAAGTACATGCTCACGCCTGTGGAGACGATCACCGCCGGCCGGCTGGCGTCGAAGCCGTGCTGTAAGAGGGCGTCGCGCCACGACTGTCCGGCCTCGAAATCCACCGGTACGAAGTGAAGCCAGTCCTGCACACCATAACCCAATGCGATGAGCCGGTCGTGCTTCCAGCGTTGCGGCCCTGGGCGGTCGATTTCGAAGATCGTGAGCGATGCGGCGAGTTCGGGGTGCCGCTGCGCGAAGCTGTCGAGGCCCGCGCCGAGAATCACATACTGGGTGACACCGTGCTGCAGTTGCTCTATCACGAGGTCTTCGACGAAGCGCGCACGGGCAACGATGGACGCGCGAAACGGTCGCGTGAACGCCGGGTTCATGTCGCCGCGCTCACGCCAGTCGTCCGGTGGTTCGAGCAGCTTCAGACCAACGTCGTCGGCGAGGACGTGCGGCGTGGCGTCGACTTCGAGATGCAGCGCACGCCATAGTGCAACGCGCGCTGCCGTGCTGTCGGGGGCGATGTCTTTGTGATCGGTCATGGCGCATACCTCGTGGGTCGGGTACGGGATGCGTCGATTCTTGCACAGCTCCGGCAACGCTGCCGGGCAATCGCTCACGGCCGGCGATAGTGTTCCGGCTAGCCTTTGAAGAAGAGGTGAACCGCGCCTTGATAGCCGACGTACAGCCCGACCAGAATGATGAGCCCGCCCGAGAAGTACGGCGCCTTGCGCGCGAACTCGCCGAAGCCGCTCCATCGGCGCGACACATGCCGCACGCTGAGCGCCGCCAGTGCACCGGACGCAACCATCGTCATCGCAAGCCCAATGCTGAAGCACAGCACAAGCCCCGCGCCCAACGCAAAACGTTTGAGTTGCAGGCAGAGCAGCAAGACTGTGATCGATGCCGGGCACGGCACCAGGCCGCCTGTCAGGCCGAACATGACGATCTGGCCGGTCGTGACTTCGCGGCCGGTGAATCGCTTCTGAATGTCGCGGGCATGAGCGCGCTCGTGGGCATCCTGATAATCGTCCGAGGACAGGTCGACGCCATGCGAATGCGACGCGTGGGCGTGACCGTGATCATGGCCGTGGTCGTGGTCGTGGTCGTGGTCGTGGTCGTGGTCGTGGTCGTGGTCATGATCGTGCGCACGAGCATTGTCGCGCCACGTGCGCCAAAGCATCCAGCCGGCGACTGCCAGAATCAGGACGCCCGACGCGAGTTGAAAGTACGGCTCGGAGGCGTCGGCGTCCCAGTTTCGGCCGAAGTACAGCCCGGCAAACGCGACCAGCCACACCACAGCGGTATGCGACGCCGTCGCCGACAGACCAAGCAACACCGCCTGCCCCACGGTGCCGCGAATGGCGACAATGAACGCCGCCATCATCGTTTTGGAATGCCCCGGTTCCAGCCCATGCAGCGCGCCGAGCAAGATGGCGCTGGGGATGAACAACCAGGCGTTACCTTGCTGAAGTAGGGTCGAAAATTCGGTCATGTGACATCTCACGAACTATGAAAAAGAGGAGGGACGGCGGCCGTCAATATACTCCCCTATAGTATTTTTGTGTTAGAGTTTTTCGCGATTTGACCCACCTGAAACAGGAGCGCGACCCGCCCGTGCATACGATTCGAGACAAGAACAAGCTGTTGGCACGCGTTCGTCGCATTCAAGGGCAGACGCAGGCGCTTGAGCGCCAGTTGGACCAAGAGGGCGATTGCGCCGAGATCCTGCAGCAGATTGCCGCCATTCGCGGCGCCGTGAACGGCCTGATGGCTGCCGTCATCGAGGGGCATCTCGTCGATCATCTTGTCAACGAGCCCGAACTGGCGAATCGCGAGGCCGAGTTGGACCCGGTGCTGCACGTCATCAAGGCCTACCTGAAATAACCCCCACTGTGTGCCGGAGTTGCGCGTGATGCTGTCCCTTCGATTGCATTGGTACGCCCTGGAGACGTCGCGAGTGCTGCGCAGGCACTGGCAGGTCCTTTGCCTGACAATCATGCTGGTGCTCCCGTCGATGCCGGTTTTCGCGCAAGCGCGAATTCTCGGGGCGCCTGTGCTCGCCACGCTCGCCCCAGCGCGCGGCGCCGAATGGCAGTTCCTTTGGGTGCACGCGCTTGAAGCCGTTGGCGTGCTGTGGGTGCTCGCGCAGCGACGTGCCATCTCCGGTGGCTCGTTCGCCACCTTCGTCCGGTCGTTGCCCGTTCCCGCATGGCGTCAGCGGGGTGTCGATGCGGCGGTGGTGGCGCTCGCCAGCACACCGCTGTTGCTCAGCGTGGCAGCAGCGCTCGTCGCGCTCGCCCTCACGCCCGAGAACGGCATCCCTTCCTTCTATGTGCTCGATCTGACGCTCATTACACTCGGCGCGCAATTGGCTGTGCTCAATCGAAGCCTGCGAAACGCCGTGCCGCTCGTCATGGCCAACGCGCTGCTCGTGGCGGGCCTGCAAACGTCGGGCTCGCTGGCGTTCTCGATGCTCGCAGGTGCGCTGGGCGTCTCGGTGTGGACGTTGATCCGCGTACCGGCCGTTCCAGCGCCGCGCCAATGGCGACTGGGCTCGCTGCATACCATCGCTCCTACCGCAGGTTTGCGCCGTCTGCTCTCCCCGAGTGGGTGGGTGCAGATCGGGATACTGCGCTCGCATGCGAGCACGGTTGCTGGCCGGGGCGCGCTGATGGCCGCAACGGCCGCCGCGACGTGCTATCTCAGCGCGCTCTGGGCGTTCGACATCCGTGCCAAGGCGCTCGTCTTGATGGCCCAGGCCGTGATCCTTGTGATCGCCGCCATGCATTTCCGCGAGTTGAGTCAAGCCCACTACCGGGCGGCACATTTCACCCGTTCGCTGCCATGCCGGCCGATCTGGCAGACGCTCGCCGATATTGCGACGGTGCTCGGTGTTGCATTGGTGTTTGTGGTCATTGGCCCCGTCTTTCTCGCGATAAATGGCGCGATGCCTCTCTGGCAGACGCCGCCTCTCTTACTCGCCGGTATACCGCTCGTGGCATTGCTGCGCTTACCGCAACGATTTGCTCCACGCCAGTCCGTGTTGCTCGGTGCGACACTTGCCGCGTTGTGGGTCGCCACCGTCTGGCCGTGCTTCGTTTACTGATTTCCCTCCGCTCATGCTCCGCTTCGCTAATCTCACCAAACGCTTCGGCACCCGTACCCTCTTCGAGAATCTGCACTTCAACGCAAACGCAGGTTGCGCGGCGTTGAACGACGAAAACGGCAGCGGCAAATCCACCCTGCTCGGCATGCTCGCGGGCACCGTCGATGCGGATGGTGGCGATATCTGGCTAGATGGGCATTCCCTGCGCGAAGCGCCGCTGGCCGCAAAATCCGCGCTCGCGTACGTGCCCGACGATTGCCTCGCGTATCCGTTTCAGACAGGGCGCGCGCTGCTTGACCTCGTGGCGTCGACCAAAAAGACGAGCGTCGATGCGGGCGTAATCAATCTCGCCCACCGTTTCGGGTTGGCACCCCACATGGAAAAGCGCTTCGAGCAGATGTCGCTGGGTACGCGCCGCAAGTTCTTCCTGAGCGCAACGCTAATTGGCGCGCCGCGCGTGATCATCGCGGACGAGCCCGGCAACGGCCTGGACGCCGCCGCGCGCGCTGTCCTCATCGACTTGTTCACCACACTGGGTAAAGATCGCTGCGTGTTCTTTTCCAGCCACGATCCGGATCTCACACGCGCCTGCCACGCCACGACGGCCGCCTTTGCCGACCTCACACCGCACCGCGCCATCTGACACACCGTTTCGCTTTGCACGCGCCGCGATAGTTCATCACGCGTCGAAACATCCTCGCGTCACGCGCCCCTAGACTTCGGCCATCGTCATCACCGGCTGGAAAACCATGAATACCGATTGCGGCGCACGATCTCCTGAGCGCGCCAGCGCCGTACAATACGATGCGTCCAACGCGCGACGGATTCTGAACGCCACATGCGTCAGCTACGTCGTCGTTCTGCTGGACACGTCGATCGTCAATGTCGCACTCGAGCCGCTAGCCCATGCCTTCGATGTGCAAATGACCGGGCTGCAATGGGTTGTCAGCGCCTACACACTGTTGTTCGCGAGTCTGCTGCTCACGGGCGGCACACTCGGAGACCGATGGGGCGCGAAGCGGGGCTATCTCGCTGGCCTGCTGATTTTCATGATGGCGTCGCTCGGCTGCGCACTCGCACTCTCGCCGCCGATGCTCATCGCCGCCCGCGCGCTTCAGGGCATCGGTGCGGCGTTGCTCGTACCGTGCTCGCTCAAGCTCATTCATCAGGCAACGCCCGACCCCGCCGAGCGGGCACGGGCCATCGGCCGATGGGTCGGACTGGGCGGCGTCGCACTGGCCGCCGGCCCGCTCGTCGGTGGCGCGCTGATCCACTGGCTCGGCTGGCGCAGCATTTTCCTGGTAAACGTGCCGGTCTGTCTCGCCGGCGCGGTGATGGCGGGGCGCATCGCCTGCGCGCCGCCTGCGCAGTCCGGTGCCAACCGCATCGATCTTTCCGGGCTGATGACGGGCATGGTCGCGCTTGCCACCCTGATCGGGGTGCTCATCGAGGGCCATGCGCTCGGCTGGACGTCCGCGTGGATCGCCGCGGGTGCCGTCTTGTCCGCCCTTGCGTGGCTTGCACTGCTGCGCATCGAGGCCCGTCATCCCCATCCGATGCTGCCGTTGACGCTGTTCCGAAGCGGGGTATTCACCGGCTCGGCGGCCGCGTCGATGGCCTCCGCTTTCGTGTTCTACGGATTGTTGTTCGTGGTGAGCCTGCATTTTCAGCAGGTGCGCGGATACACCGCCCTACAGACGGGCACGGCGCTACTGCCCATGACCGTCATGGTCGCCGCCGGAAGTCTGCTGGCGGGGCGTCTGGCAGGCCGCTTCGGCCCGGTGCGTCCGGTGCTTTGGGCGTTCGTTGCCTACGCTGCGGGAGCCATCGGGCTGGCATTCGTCACGGCCGATGTACCGTATGCGTTCGCCGTGTTGCCTATGCTGGCCATTGGGGTGGCGTCCGGCGTTGTTTCACCCATTGCAACGGCGCCGGCGTTGCAGACGGTTGCGCCAGCGCGGGCGGGGGTCGCAGCCGCCGTTCTGAACACTGCGAGACAGGCGGGTGCGGCGCTCGGCGTTGCGATCTTCGGCTCGCTCGCGGGCACCGTTCCGCCAGCGGAAACCGGGCTGTACCCAGCGCTGGGGCTAGCTGCCGGGGTCAGTCTCGCGATGTTGCCGGCGTGGCGCCTGGCGTTACGCGAGTGGGGCAGGACTTCGCCGGGTCGGGGGTAACGGGAAGGGATTGCAAGGTGAACAAAGGCCCTATTGGCGGCCGGCGAAGTGCGACACACGCGCATTGATCTCGAATCATTAAAGTTACTGCCTCAATGCGCCGTAAGCGCAGAGAGTAAAGCAGTCATGTATCGATGCGATGGCACCGGCGGTACTGCCGGAGCGGTAAATCCCCCTTTTTCAACGGCTCGCTTGCGAGCCTACCGATGAAAGCCCATGAAAGTCACTTCGTTGCGAACCCGGATTCTGCTCATCACCTGCCTGACGGTGGTGGGGGCACTAATTCTCTCTGGCATTACGACTTACGTGATCGTGCGCGACAGCATGATGTCGAGCATTGCGCACACGCTCTCGGCCGTAGCCAACGGCAATGCGAGCGCCATCGAGCGCTGGTCGGCCGACAAGGCGCAGGCGGTCGTGGCGACGTCGCAGGTCGTCGAGAAAGGGGACCCGGCTCTGGTGAAGCTCATGGGCAAGACCAACGACTTCCCGATCACGACCATCGGCTGGTCGGACAAGACGTTCTTCTCCACCACCAACACCACGCCGCCGGGCTACGACCCGACCACCCGTCCCTGGTATAAGAGCGCAGTCGCGGCGGGCAAGCTGGCCATCACCAAGCCGTATGGCGATTCGGGGACCGGCATTCTGTACGTGGCCTTCGCCGCTCCGATCGTGCGTGACGGCCAGACTGCTGGTGTGGTCAGTGGCGCCGTGCCGCTCACCGGCGTGCAGGACATCATCAAGGCGGTGCACCCCACGCCGTCGAGCCTCGCACTGGTCGTGGCAAGCGACGGGCAGGTGATCGCCCACCCGGACAACAAGTTCTCGCTCAAGCCGTCGACGGAGGTGGCCGCCGCGCTTACCGCCGACTCGCTGCCGGGCATGACCGCCGACGACGCCGCACCGGTCGCCATGGAACTCGCGGGAGCCCCCAAGCTGCTCAAGGCCAAGCGCATTCCCGGCACGGACTGGTATCTGGTGGTCGCGCTCGACCGTGCGGAAGCCACGGCCGGCCTGACGCATGTGCTGAGCGCAACGATCATCACGCTGATCGTGCTGACGTTGATCGCGCTGGCCATCGTGTCGCTTTTCACGTCACGCGCCTTCAAGCGTCTGTCGACCGTACGCGACGCCATGGACACCATCGGTTCGGGCGACGGCGACATGACGCAGCGCCTGGACGTCATCGGCCACGACGAAGTGGCGCAGATTTCGACGTCGTTCAATGCATTCGTCGACAAGATCAGTACGGTGATGCTCGATGTGCGCTCGGGCGTGTCGTCGATGACATCGGCCACGAGCGAGATCGAGATGGGCAACCGCGATTTGTCGCAGCGCACCGAAGCCTCCGCAGGGTCGTTGCAGGAGACGTCGTCTGCGCTCACGGAGCTGACCTCCAGCGTCAAGCAGACGGCCGATACGGCCGAGCACGCGACGCGTCTGGCCAACGAGGCGAGCGCTGCCGCCGCGCGGGGCGGCCAGGTTGTCACCGATGCCGTGGGCACGATGGCGGCGATCACGCAGTCGTCGGAGCGCATCACGGAGATCATCGGCGTGATCGACGGCATTGCATTCCAGACCAACATTCTGGCGCTCAACGCCGCGGTGGAAGCGGCGCGCGCGGGCGAGCAGGGACGTGGCTTTGCGGTGGTGGCAGGCGAAGTGCGCACACTGGCCCAGCGCAGTGCCGCTGCGGCACAAGAGATCAAGACGCTCATCGAGACGTCGGTGCACAACGTGAAGAGCGGTACGGAACGCGTACAGGCTGCGGGTACGACGATGCACGAGATCGTCGACGGGATTACGCGAGTGCAGCGTCTGGTGAGCGAAATCCACGCGGCGATGACCGAACAGAGCGCAGGCATCAGCCAGATCGACCGTTCGGTTTCGGAGATGGATCAGGCGACGCAGCAGAATGCGGCGCTGGTCGAAGAGTCGGCGGCCGCGTCGGCGATGTTGAGTGAACAGGCCCGCATGCTCGCCGAAACGGTGGCACGCTTCCGTCTGCGAGAGGAGCATCGCAGCGATTCGCACGGCTTTGGCGCGTCGCATGCGCCGTCGCTGTCGGCGGTGGGCTCGTCGCAGCGTCTGGCCGCTTGAGGGCAGGGCGAGGGCGGCGCGGTATACGGGAAAAGGCCGAGTGGCGATGTGAACGCTTCGTACGCGAGGCGTTCACAAAATCCGATTTTCCCGTTACAATCGCCGTCCCCTGCCCAGGTGGCGGAATTGGTAGACGCACTATCTTGAGGGGGTAGCGCCGAGAGGCGTGCGGGTTCGAGTCCCGCCCTGGGCACCAAGGCAGCCTTATCTGGCAAGACTTCCCCGGTAGTTTGGCGTAATTTTGGCGTAGGTACGCGAAAATGCCGCATGCAAGGGGGGTGTCAGAATTTCCGTGTTCGAGGCGGGTTGAAAATCACACGGACGGTCGCACGAAACGATCCGCATAGAGGATAGCGAATTGGTTCATGGCCGCTTTCCAATCCTTGGCAGCGCGCCCCCAGTCGGCGCAGATATTGCGTAGTGCCAGCCAAATGAGTTTCGTTGCGGCATTATCGCTCGGGAAATGCCCTCGCGTCTTGATGATCTTGTGCAGTTGCGAGTTGATATTCTCAATGGCGTTTGTCGTGTAGATTACCTTGCGGATGTCCGGCGCAAACGCAAAAAACGGAATCACGCGATCCCGGGCATTGCGCCACCACGCGCTCAGCGTCGGGAATTTCTGGCCCCACGGCCCTTCGGTAAATGCATCAAGTTCGGCCTGAGCCGCCTCCGCGCTTGGCGCGGTGCAGGTGGGTTTGATCGCTGCAGCCAGTCCTTTGCGATTCTTCCAGCTCGCGTAATCGAGGCTGTTGCGGATCAGATGGACGATGCAGGTTTGTAGCGTGGTCGCCGAGAACACGGCGGCCAGTGCCTCGAGCATGCCCTTGAGGCCATCGGTTACCGCAATCAGGATGTCGTTCACGCCGCGCGTTTTCAGATCGTTAAACGCCTTCATCCAGAACTTGGCACCCTCGGTGTTTTCGATCCAGAGCCCCAGGATGTCGCGCGTACCGTCGGGCAGGATGCCCAGCGCCAGATATACCGCCTTGTTGCGTACGACGGCATCCTCGCGAATCTTCACGCGCAGCGCGTCGAAGAACACGACCGGATACATCGGTTCGAGCGGGCGGGACTGCCAGGCGGTGACTTCACTCGTCACCTCATCGGTGACCGAGCTGATGAACTCGGGCGAGACTTCCGTGCCGTACTGTTCCAGTACGAAACCCTGAATTTCACGTACGGGCATGCCACGGGCATACATGGCGATGATCTTGTCATCAAAGCCCGCGAAGCGTCGTTCGTGTTTGGGAATCAACAGTGGCTCGAAGCTGCCGTCGCGGTCGCGCGGCACCTCGATCGGATCGGGCCGTCCTCTGTCAGGACCGTCTTGGCACCACGGCCGTTGCGCTGGTTCGTCACGCTGGCCGGTTTGGCCGTGCCCGACGGGTAGCCGAGATGGTGGTTCATCTCGCCGCCCAGCGCACGCTCGATCAACGCTTTTTTGAAGGCCAGCGATGCGGCATTGATGGCGTCGGCCGTCATCGGGCCGTGGCCGAACTACTCAAGCAGCTCGGCGGGGATCGTCGGCAATTCCGCCGGTGGGGTTTTCGGTTTGCGAGGCATAGCCACTCCTTGGCGACATGTTATGCCTCAAACACGAAATTAATGACAGGCCCGGAAAATTCGCTGCCATTGTCCACGAACAGGTGTCGTGGAGCTCCGCGTCTGACGGCGATACGATTCAGTGCCGACACCACGTGTTCGCCTCTCAAACGCTGTCCGACTTCGATGGCCAATGCTTCTTTCGTGAAGACGTCCACGATCGTCAAGGTGCGGAACTTCGACCCGTCTGCGAGTTGGTCTGCGACGAAATCCATACTCCAGGCGTCGTTCGGTTTGCCTGGCACAATCTTCTGCACACGAGTCACAACCATCTTGCGTCGCTTAGGCAGTTTTGAGCGCAACTGCAGCCGCTCTTCGCAGTACAGCCGGTATGCTTGATCACGGCCCAACTGCCAGCCCTCGCGGAGCAACAGCACGAGAACACGCCGATAGCCGTAGCGCACACGCGTGTGGGCAATCTCGCGCATGCGTGCACGCAGCTCCCGACGGGGATCTTTGACGCTCCGGTAATACTGGATCACGAGCCGACAGGCCCGCCTCATCGTCAATCCATAGTGGCTTATCACGTAATCCACCACGTCTTTCCTCAGCGCGGGCCGGGCCACTAATAGGATGGTCCGCCCCTCCCCGAAGGGGGTGGAGTTGCCCCTGTAACTCAGGACACGCGGACACCGTTAGGTTGATGACAACGCAGCACGCCTGAACTCGCGAGGCGAGCGGTATTTCAGGGCTTTATGCGGGTGGCGCTCATTGTAGTGTTCAAACGCGATAGCCAGACGCGAGAGTGCCGTTTGCGCGTCAGGCTTGTCCATATAGGCGACGTAATTGTGCTTCATGGTCTTCACGAACGATTCGGCCATGCCATTGCTCTGCGGCGAACGTACCGGCGTGGTCAGCGGCTCAAGACCCAGTTCGCGAGCGAAGCTGCGCGTGCGGTGGTCGATGTAGGCCGAGCCGTTGTCCGTCAGCTATTCGATGGGCTGCGCGGCCTGCGTGGTGCCGAAGCGCTGTTCGACGGCGGCCAGCATCACGTCGCGCACCACATCACCGCTATGCCCGCCGGTCGTCGCTGCCCAGCTAATCGCTTCCCGATCGCAGCAGTCCAGCGCGAACGTCACGCGCAGCGGCGTGCCATCGTCACACCGGAACTCGAAGCCATCGGAGCACCAGCGGGTGTTGCTGTGGTCTACGGCAACGCGACCGTCCTGTCGCCGCTTGTCTCGCCGCACGCCGAGGCGGCGCAGCAGCAACTGATGCTCACGCATCACGCGGTAGACACGCTTGTGGTTGATGCATGGCGCACCGACCAGTTCGCGACTGCGTCGCAGCAGCGCCCAGATGCGCCGGTAGCCATAGGTCGGCAAGTGTCCCACATGAGCCCGGATTTCCTCGACCAGTTCCGTGTCGTCGGTCGGCCTGGCGCTGCGGCCATCCTGCCAATCGGACGAGCGAGTCTGCTTCACCGTCACACCAGAGCGCGCCACGCCGAGAACTTCGCAGACCGTTTTCAATGGTCGTCCCCCGGCAACAAGGGCGAGCGCGCAATCAGGTTTTTTGAGCGGCCCCACTCGACGGCTTCTTTCAAAATTTCGACTTCCATCGTCTTCTTCCCGAGCAGCCGCTGCAACTCCTTGATTTCCTTGATCGCGGCGGCCAGCTCCGATGCGGGCACAACGGTTTCGCCCGCTTGACCTGCGGCCAGGCTGCCCTCTTGGTATTGCTTGCGCCAGCCGAACACTTGGTTCGGGTTCACGCCGTGCCTCCGCGCTACGGCAGACACCGATGCGCCCGGTGCCAGTGTTTCCTGCACGATGGCGATTTTTTCCTGAGCCGTGCGCCGACGACGACGCTCCGGTTCGGTCAGAATTTCAATGGGTTCCACGTAATGACTAGGCTTACTGATAGGCACAAGACTATCCCCTATTTTAAAAGAGTCCTTGTGTCCTCAGATACGTGGGGCTGCTCCAGGGGGATACTGAAACCCCGAAACCGTTGGAGAATGATCATGCGTATCGTTCCTCGCAACTGCGCCGTCTACGGTGTCGATCTGGGCAAGACGACATTTCACATCGCCGGAGCCGACCAGCATGGACGTCCCACACTGAGAATCAAGCTTCGCCGTGACGCGTTGCTACAGTTCTTTGCGACAGCTTCTCCCGCGCGCGTGGGCATGGAAGCTTGTCCTGGAGCGCATTGGCTGGCAAGGAAACTGATCGCGTTCGGCCACGACGTCAAGTTGATACCAGCCCAATTCGTCAAGCCCTACCTGAAGTCAAACAAGAATGACGCCCTCGACGCCGAGGCAATCGCCGAAGCGGTAACGCGCCCAACAATGCGCTTCGTCCCTGTCAAACGCCACGAGCAACTTGATATGCAAGCGCTACATCGTGTGCGAGCCCAATTCGTTCACCAGCGCACGGCGATTGTGAGTCAGTTTCGCTACTTTCTGCTCGAATACGGCATCGCCATCCACACTGGTATCGGCATGTTCCGACGCGATGCGACTCGCATTCTCGCGGATGATTCAAACGATTTGACGCCGACCATGCGACAGCTGCTGACGGATCTGTGGTCGGACTTCCTGCGCATAGACGAGCGCGTCACCTCACTTTCCGGTCAGATCGAAGCGTCCGCCAAGCACGATGACGTTGTACAGCGCCTCACGACGATTCCGGGCATTGGCCCGCTTGGGGCAAGCGCTTTGTGCGCAGCCATTGGAAATGGCAAGCAGTTCCGCAGCGGACGCGACTTGGCTGCATGGATCGGCCTCGTTCCGCGTCAGCATACGACGGGTGGCAGGCCAACGCTTCTAGGTATCAGCAAACGCGGCAATACGTACCTGCGCCGCTTACTCGTATTGGGTGCCCAATCCTGTCTGATGCATCTGGACCGCTCAAAAGATCGGCTCGGGCGATGGCTCGATACGCTCGAGAGCAGGATGCATCACAACAAGGTCGTGATAGCGTTGGCCAACAAGCTCGCCCGAGTCGCATAGGTTGTGCTTACGCGTCCAGGCACCCTGTACGAAAAAACGGATCCACGCTTTTAAAACCGAATCGACCTCAAGTTTGCAGGGACGTGGAATTGAGATGACGCAACAGCTGACCGGCGTGCTGTAAGCCTTGGTCAAAAAAGCAGGCTAGCAAGCCCAGGCCAACTTATTAGGAACGGTACGCGCAGATCTCATCATGGCCTGAACGCCAGGAGCGTTCGACTCGCGAGAGGCCGGATACATTTACGCAAACTGACATGCGTCGGATCGACAATGCTCGCCTTGCAAAGCCGGGGCGGACCATACATTTTTTGACAGAACGTCCTGCAGGATGGCCTTATCCAAGCTCAGTTCGGCGACCAGCTTCTTCAGCCGCGCGTTCTCTTCCTGCAGCTGCTTAAGTTCGCGTACTTGATCAGACTGCATCCCGGCGTATTGCTTCTTCCACCGATAGAACGTCTGTTCCGAGATACCGACCTGCCGGATCACATCGGCCACCGGCATCCCCAGCTCGGCTTGCCTCAGCACTGCCACAATCTGTTCGATCGAAAAGCGTTTCCGTTTCATGACAAACCACCTCCCGGTTCAGGGTGAAGTTTGCCGCAAAACTCGCGCTCAGATCGGTCCAAGATTCCTAAAGCCGATCAGGAAGGGGGCGGGGAGGGGGGAGCACTGCGAGCCGCTCGATGCCGATCGAACATCCAGCGGCTCACGGCCTAGAGCCAAAATCTAAATCACCAACAAACTAGCTTTCTAACGAACTAGCCTGAGCTTGCTCGTTATCACGTTACCGCGTTGTCGCAATAACGCGTCGAACCAGAACTACGCAAATACTTGCAAACACGACCAGCGCGAGCCATTCGGCTGTCGGGGCAAAGCCATTCCCCACGATGGCCAACGGGGAGTCGGAGCCGGTGAAGCCAACGACCATTGCCATCGCCACACCGACAAGACTCTCACCGACGATCAAGCCCGACGCGAGCAACACACCACGTCGTTCAGCCGCCTCAGCAAACGGACCATAGTCTTTGCCCTGCGCCTTCGCACGCGCTTTCAACACGCGCTGTGCGATCCAGCCCAACAGTGCGCCAATCACCAGCACGGAACCAATCGTGGGTGGCAAATAAATGCCGATACCTACGGCGATCACCGGCAAACGCGCGACGCCGCCTCGCTTGGCCAGCACCGCATCGATGGCGATCAACACGAGCCCGAGCAATGCGCCAATGCCAAGCATCGACCAGTCGAGCTGGTGTGTGAAGATGCCCTTCGCAATGGCCGTCATCAAAATCGCCTGCGGCGCGGAAAGCGCTTGCGATGGGTCCATACCCGGACGCGGCAGCGCATCGACAAAGCCATAGGCGTTGTACAGCAGGTTCAGCACCGGCGGAATCACCGCGGCGCCGATCACACAGCCGATGAGCAGCGCCACCTGCTGACGCCACGGCGTGGCGCCCACAAGCCAACCCGTCTTCAGATCCTGCAGGTTGTCGTTCGAAATCGTCGCAATGGCGATGACGGCTGACGTCGTGAACAGCGCCAGCGCAATCGCGAGTTTGCTACCCTCGCTCGTGTCGAGCAACCCGCTTGCCTGACTGACACTGAGAATCAGCAGCGAGACAAGCATCACCGCAACGATCCCGATACCCGAAATCGGGCTGGCCGACGACCCCACCAATCCGGCCATATAGCCGCAGGCTGCCGCGACGAGAAAGCCAAAGACCACCGCAAACACCACGCTACAGGCCACCAGCGTCGCAATGGTGCCAAACGACAAAGGCGCCTCCGCGAGAAACACGCCGAATGTGACGACCCACACGGCCACGCATACAAGCGTGAGCCCGATCACCCAATATGGCGAGAGGTCTTGCTCGGTGCGTCCCAACGCGGTGCCCCTGCCGCGCGCGCCGCGTGACTGTCCCAGTGCAGTGAACGACGTCTTCACGCCATCGACCATCGGTTTCGCGAGCGTAATGAGTGTCCAGATGGCTGACACGCCGATGACACCCGCACCGATGAACCGCACCTTATGTTGCCAAAGACCATTGGCAAACGCGGCAATCGCCTGGCCATCGGTGTTGGGGGTCACGGATGTCAGCACCGGCACGGCAATGCCCCAGCTAAAGACGATGCCAAGCAAAATCGCCAAGCCCGAAACAATGCCGATGAGATAACCGGCACCGATCAATGCGAGGGAGAAACCGGTCGTCAGACGGAAGACCGCAGTGCCGGCCGGAATCCACGCCGTAATGCTCTCGCCCAATACTCTCAACCCGCCCGTCGCGAACGCAAACAGTGCGGACACTACACCGCCGAATGCGATTTCTCGCACGCCACTGGCTTCGTTGGCCCCCTCGCGTCTTGCCGGCGAAGCCTTTGCGTCAACCGACGCGACATCGTCTCCTTCACTGCCAACGCGCAGAATTTCCGCCGCCGCCACCCCTTCGGGGTAGGGCAGATTGCTGTCGACAACCATCGCACGCCGCAGCGGAATGGTGAACAGCACGCCGAGTATGCCGCCCGACGCGCAGATCGCAAGCGTCAAGCCGAACGGAAAGCCCTGCCAGTGACCAATCATCAACAGACCGGGCAACACGAAAATGATCGACGAGAGCGTGCCGGCCGCAGACGCCTGCGTCTGCACCATGTTGTTCTCGAGGATGTTGCCGCCACGCAGTGCGCGCAGCACTGCCATGGAGATGACGGCTGCGGGAATCGATGAGGAGAACGTCAGCCCGACTTTCAGGCCGAGGTAGACGTTGGACGCGGTGAACACCACGGTGATCAGGGCGCCGAGGATCACGCCACGCACCGTCAACTCGGGGAGCGAGACGGCGTCGGGAATTCGGGTCGGGTGAGATGCCATGTATGAATCGGGGGGGATTTTTCGCCCAATGAGAATGAGTGGCGCAAATTGTATGCGCCCCCGTGGTGCGCCGCCAGTCTTGACGGCCGACATAGAACGACCGTTCGAATTTCATTTTTCCCGAAGGATGGAAGCTGCTACTAACTGACTTCGATTCGATCTGGCAAATGGTTAATTCCAAAGCATCGACATCCCATCTAATTATTTGATGGAATCCAACTTTTCTTAATTGATTTATTGATGGATGATTCGGGCTCCCCTAAAAGATAAGAAGAGAACGTGCGCACTCCCAACGGGAACGGGGCCGCGCAGTAAAAGGAGCTTTCCGATGTCTAGTCTGCATACTTCATCGCATCCGATAAACGAGTCGAGCGGCGCGCGTCGCTGGCTGGTGCTTGCCGTTGTCTCGGTGGCGCTGCTGCTCATCGTGATCGACATGACGGTGCTCTATACGGCATTGCCTCGCCTGACCCACGATCTCGCCGCGACGGCCTCCGCCAAGCTGTGGATCGTCAACGCCTACGCCCTTGTCGTGTCAGGCCTGCTGCTTGGCATGGGCACGCTGGGCGACCGACTTGGCCACAAGCGTCTTTTTCTTGCCGGACTGGTGGTTTTCGGTGTGGCGTCGCTCGCGGCGGCATTCGCCGCTAACGCCAACTTCCTGATCGGCGCGCGCGCATTCCTTGGCGTCGGTGCGGCCATGATGATGCCCGCGACCTTGTCGCTGATCCGCCTGACGTTTGCCGATGCACACGAGCGAGCACTCGCTATCGGCATCTGGGCGTCGGTCGCCTCCGGTGGTGCGGCCTTCGGGCCGATCGTCGGCGGTGCGTTGCTCGAGCATTTCTGGTGGGGATCGGTCTTCCTGATCAACGTGCCCATCGTGCTGGTCGCACTGCCGCTCGCTTGGTGGCTCATTCCGAAGGGCGGTGCGACCTCGACGCAACCGTGGGACTGGTTCGGGTCGCTGCTCTTCATGGTCGGCCTGATCGGGCTGACATACGCGATCAAGAGCGCTGGCAAGCCGTCTCCGGATTGGCCGGCGCTCGCTGCCGCACTGATCGTAGGCACCGTTTTCCTGTGGGCTTTCGTGCGCCGGCAGCAACGCAGCGAGCATCCGCTGCTCGACTTCGCCCTTTTCCGCAATCCGGCATTCTCGGGGGCGGTGGTCGCGGCGTTGGTGGCGGCTGCCGCGTTGATCGGAATGGAACTGGTGTTCAGCCAGCGTCTGCAACTGGTTCTTGGCTATTCGCCGCTGGACGCCGGAGTGGCCATCATGCCGCTGGCGCTGGCCTCGTTCGTGGCCGGGCCGATTGCCGGGCGCCTGCTGCCACGCATGGGTGCTGCGAGGATGTTGCCGATCGCACTGCTGACGTCGGCGCTCGGTATGGCGGGCTATCTCATGGTCCTCGACATGGGCCTTGTGCTGTCGGTGCTCTCACTGGCGATACTTGGTTTTGGCATCGGTGCGACGATTACCGCTGCATCGAGCACCATCATGCAGAGTGCGCCGCCCGAGCGCGCCGGCATGGCGGCGTCGGTCGAAGAGGTCTCTTATGAACTCGGTGGCGCGCTAGGCGTGACGTTCATGGGCAGCCTGCTGACGTTCATCTACGGCCGGTCGATGGATGTGCCGCAAACAGCGGCATTGCCCGGCACCGTGCGCGACAGTCTCGACGAAGCCCTGTTGGTCGCGGAGCATTTGCCACCGGCGCTCGCCGATGTGCTAACGAGCGTGGCGAACACGGCCTTCAATCAGGGCTTCAACGCCGTGATCGGTGCGAGCGCGCTGTTGCTCTTCGCAACGGCCGTCTGGAGCCGTTGGCACGCGCGCAGGCGCTAACCGGCGAGTCCGAGGCGGGTGCTCACTTTCCCGCGAGCGCGCGCTTCACTGCAACGAGCATGACAACCAATGGGCGATGCGCACACCGTCGAGGCGCGAGCCTTCCGGGGTGTCGCTGCCGAGCATCGTCACAATGACGGGCCGGCGGTTGTGCACCATCACGCGCATCACCATGCTGTGCCCCGACTCCTTGATGAAGCCGGTCTTTTGCACACTCGCATTCACTTTCCCGAAACGCACGAGACGGTTCGTATTGACGTACTGCAATTGTCCCTTGCCCGTGTGCACCTGTTGCTGGTGATCGATTGAATAGCGTCGAATGAGCGGATACGCATTCGACGCTCGCACCAGACGCGCCAGCTCGCGCGCCGTCGACACATTGCGCGGTGACAATCCGGTCGAATTTTCAAAGCGTGTGTTCGGCATGTTCAAGGCGCGAGCCTTGGCGTTCATCGCAGAGATGAACGCCTTGCGCCCGCCCGGATAGTCGCGGCTCAATGCAGCGGCCGCACGATTCTCCGATGCCATGAGCGAGATATGCAGCATGTCGGTGCGGGAGAGCGTCGACCCGACGGCCAGACGAGAATGCGTGTACTTGAGCGTATCGAGATCCGCCTTGGTCACGGTGAGAGGGGCGCGCATCGCCGGCCTACTATCGAGCCAGACCACGGCCGTCATCAACTTGGACAGTGATGCAATTGGCCTCACCTGATCCGCATTGTGCGCGAACAGCGGCGTGTTCGTTTTCTCGTCGACGATATAGACAGCCCGCGAGAACAGACGCTTACGTGACGCTGGCGTAAAGCCGCAACGTGCAAGCAACCTGGGTTTCGCGTCGGTGCTGACTTGTGCATGGGGGACCTTGGCAGCCGCAACCGGGACAGCGGGGGCAGCACGGGCAACGGTTGCGGCTGTCGAACGCTTCGCCCCGGCACTGCGCTTCGCCGCTGCAGAGGGACGTTTCACCGCAGCTTTCGCCTCACGCGGCGGTTTTGTGGCCTTACGGCCTGCAGGCCCCTTTGCCCGAGGGCTCGCGGTTCGCTTGCGAGACGTACTCGCTGCCACCGCTTTCCGATGGGGGGGCTTCGACGGTTTTTTCGCGGTCGCTTTCTTTTTCTTGACGGCATCGTCGCGGCGCTTGCCGGTGCTCGCGTGATGGCCCGTTGCGGCGAGGGCATCGCTCACTGGTAATCCCGCGATGAGCAGTATCACGCTGAAGAGCACTAGACGTGCGAGCGCGACGCCGCGCGGCGTCAAACCATAGAGACGGGGCAGGCAGGGGCTGAGCAGCGGGTACCACTGGGTAGACATCTTCGCGCGGCTCCGTAGTGAGAGGGTGACGGTCGACGCGTGTATGCAAGAGCACCGCCTCGCACGGCGGTGACCGCCATGCAGGACACAGACGCAATACACGGGAAACCTGTTGGACGGCGTGTCGCCGAGGAGTTCCTGAGTTTCCCGGTGGCGCATCATAAAAAGTCACATATATCGAACCTTCGGCGTATGAATGCTCTGCGCTGCACGCCGTATTTGCTTTGCGCATTTGGTTATTGGACGGTATCGAGGGCGATTTCCTAAACTGTGCCTTCACCTGAATCTGCACCTTCGACACCCAAAGCCAAAGGAATCATCCATGCAACGTCGCCAATTGTTTCGCCTGCTCGGCAGTTTCTCGCTCGCACTGGCCATCGGCTCGATGGGGACGATGGGTGCGCATGCTGCCGACAAGCCGCTCAAGGTCGGCGTGCGTGGTGGTGTCGACGAGGAGATTTGGGAAGTTGTCGCGAAGGTCGCGAAGTCGCGCGGTCTGAACGTCGAGCCCGTAGTGATCACCGGCACCGCGAGCCCGAACGAAGCGCTCAACAACGGCGATCTCGACGCCAACTCGTTCCAGCACATTCCGTTCCTGCGCGATCAGGTCAAGCAACGCGGTTACAAGATCGTGGCGGTGGCTGACACACTGATTTCGCCCATCGCGTTCTATTCGAAGAAGTACAAATCACTTGAAGCGTTGCCCACGGGCGCGAAGATCGGCTTGCCGAACGACCCGAGCAATCAGACCCGTGCGCTCGTGATTCTGCGTGACCACGGCCTGATCAAATTGCGCGACGGTTTCGATCCGTACACCGGCACGGCAACGCTCGCGGATGTCACGGCCAATCCGCGTAAGCTCGACTTCATCGAGAGCGCCTCGGTCGTGCTGGCCCGCTCGCTGCCCGACGTCGATGCCTCGGCCATTGTCAACAGCTTCGCCTATCAGGTGGGTCTCATCGCCACGCGAGATGGCATCGCCGTGGAAAAGCGCGCGAACAATCCTTACGTGAACATCATTGCCGTGCGAGAGAAGGACAAGAACGCCGCGTGGGTCGCGCCGCTGGTCAAGGCGTATCAGTCTGAAGAAGTGCGCAAATTCATCGAGACCAAGTATCAGGGCTCGGTGGTCCCGGCGTTCTGAGGCAGGACGCGACGCCACACGTCACCAGCGAGGAACATGCGATGACTACCCGACACACGTCGACGGCACCCGTCACCCGGCTGCCCACGGCGGCCGCACGCGAAGTTGCCCACATCACGTTCGATGGGCTCGGCAAGATTTACGCGGGGGCATCGAGCGCCGCGCTTCAAGACATCTCGTTTGCGGTGCAACGCGGCGAGAGCTTCGGCATCATCGGCCGCAGCGGCGCCGGGAAATCCACGCTGCTGCGCACGATCAATGCGCTAGAGCTGCCGAGCAGCGGACACGTCAAGGTTGACGGCATCGATGTCGCGACACTCGGCGAAGACGCACTCGTGGGCCTGCGCCGCCGCGTCGGCATGATCTTCCAGCACTTCAATCTGCTTTCGGCGAAGACTGTCTTCGAGAATGTTGCGTTGCCGCTGCGTGTAGCGGGCGTGCCCAAAGCACAGATCGCCTCGCGCGTGAACGAACTGCTCTCGCTCGTGGGGCTGGCGGGCAAAGCCGAGGCCTATCCCGCGATGCTCTCGGGGGGACAGAAGCAACGCGTCGGTATTGCGCGGGCGCTCGTGCATCGCCCCGAGATTTTGTTATGCGATGAGGCGACATCGGCACTCGACCCCGAGACGACCGATGCGATCCTCACGCTGCTCGGCGACGTGCAGCGCGAGTTCGGGCTGACGGTCGTGCTCATCACCCACGACATGGGCGTGATTCATCAGGCGTGCGAGCGCGTGCTGGTGCTCGATCAGGGACGCATCGTCGAATTGGGCACGGTCGACGACGTCTTCGCGAATCCGCAGGCCGACGCGACACGTGCGTTGCTGCGTCCGCTTCAACATGCCTGGCAAGGCCGGCTTGCGTCGCCGGCGGTGCGTGCGCAGGCGCAGGTTCACGCCCTCTGAATTTCCCGGAAAGCCCATGATCGATAAATATCTGCGCGCGCTTGGCGAAACCTTGTTGATGGTGACCAGTGCGTGCGCCATCGTCTTCGCGATAGGGATGTTGCTGGCCGTGGTGCTGGTCGTCACCGCACCGGGCGGTCTGGCGCCGCGACCGCGGCTGAACCGGGGGCTGTCTGTCGTCGTGAACCTGTTTCGCGCCATACCGTTCATCATTCTGTTGGTCGCATTGCTGCCCGTCACGCGCTGGATCGTCGGCACGACGATGGGGACATGGGCGGCCGTGGTGCCGCTGGCCGTGCACCTGATTCCGTTCTTTGCTCGCGTGACGCAGGTGGGTCTGCGCGAAATCGAGCAGGGGCTGATCGAGGCGGCGCGTGCGATGGGCTGCCGCCGCTGGCATATCGTGCGGCATGTGTTGCTGCCCGAGGCACTGCCCGCGATTCTGGGCGGCGCGACGGTGACGGTCATTGCGATGGTCGGCGCGTCGGCGATGGCCGGTGCCGTCGGTGCGGGCGGTTTGGGCGATCTGGCGGTACGCTACGGCTACGAGCGCTACGAGACGAGCGTCATGTTCAATGTGATCGCCATTCTTGTCGCACTCGTCACGCTCGTACAGTTCGCCGGCGAGCGGCTGGCGCGTCGCGTCGATCACCGTCGCTGAGGGCTTCGCAAAAAAAAATGGGGCCGCGCGAGCGGCCCCATCGGCTGACCGGGACCCGGACTCCGTCCGGATCACGTCATGCTTCAATACCCGAGTGCGAGACCCGTATTGCGGCGCGGATCGTTCGAACCGTAGTAACGGTTCTTGCCGATCGGCTTGCCGCCGAGCGACGGCGCGCCGACGAGAATGGCGGCGATGTGGTTCGCCGGTTGCGGACCGGCAAACTTCTGACCCCAGCTCTCGAGGATCTTCTGTGTGTCCGGGCTCAGCGCGAACCGCTCGATGTTGGTGGCTTCCGGCATCCACTGCTGGTGGAAGCGCGGTGCATCGACGGCTTCCTGCAGATTCATGCCGTAGTCGATGACGTTGAGCATCGTCAGCAGCGTTGCCGTGATGATGCGGCTGCCACCCGGCGTACCCACGACCATGACCGGTTTGCCATCCTTCGTGACAATAGTCGGGCTCATCGACGACAGCGGACGACGGCCCGGACCGATGGCGTTCGCTTCACCCTGAATCAGACCATACAGGTTCGGCACGCCCACCTTGGCGGTGAAGTCGTCCATTTCATCGTTGAGCAGCACACCGGTGCCGTTGGCCATGACCTTCGCGCCGAACCAATCGTTGAGCGTGTAGGTGACCGACACGGCGTTGCCGTCGCGGTCGATGATCGAGTAGTGCGTGGTGTTGCTGCCTTCATGCGGCGGCACGCCCGGCTTGATCTCTTGCGAGATACCGGCCTTCTGCGGGTTGATGGCCGCGCGAATCTTGGCGGCGTAGTTCTTGTCGAGCAACTGCGCGATCGGGTTCTTTATGAAGTCCGGGTCGCCCAGATAGCTGTTGCGGTCGACGTACGCATGACGCATCGCCTCGATGGTGTACTGCACCCCCTGTGCCGAGTGGTAACCCAATTCCTTCATCGGGTAGCCTTCGAGGATGTTCATGATCTCGCAGATCACAACGCCGCCCGAGCTGGGGGGCGGGGCCGACACCACGTGATAGCCGCGATAGTCGCACTCGACGGGCGCCAGTTCGCGCGTCTTGTATTGATCGAGGTCCGCTTGCGTGATGATGCCGCCGCCCGCCTTCACCGACGCCACGAGTTTGCTGGCGACTTCACCCTTGTAGAAGCCGTCGGTGCCCTTGGCGCTGATCAGCTTGAGCGTGCGTGCGAGATCCTTCTGCACCAGGCGCTCGCCCGGCTGGAACGGCTGCCCCTTGTTCAGGAAGATGGCGCCGGAGTTGGCTCGGTCCTTCTCGAAATCCTTGGTCGACGTCCACAGCATGTCGACATCGCCCTGATCGAGCACGAAGCCCTTGTCCGCTAGCGTGACGGCCGGTGCGAGCAGTTGCTGACGCGTCTTCGTGCCGTACTTCTCGCGCGCGTACTCCATGCCCGACACGGTGCCCGGCACGCCCACGGCCAGATAGCCGGTGGTGGAGGCCCCCTTGATGACGTTGCCGTCCTTGTCGAGATACATGTTCGCCGTCGCGGCGAGCGGGGCCTTCTCGCGGAAGTCGAGGAAGGTCTTGCGGCCGTCGGCGAGCTGGATCGTCATGAAGCCGCCGCCGCCGATGTTGCCTGCGGCTGGATACACCACGGCGAGGGCATAACCCACGGCAACGGCGGCGTCGATGGCGTTACCGCCAGCCTTGAGCACGTCTACGCCGACTTTCGACGCGAGGTGCTGGGCCGTGACGACCATCCCGTTCTCGGCACCGACCGGTGCTTGCGAGGCTGCGTGAGCGTTGAATAGCGCACAGCCCAGGGCTGTCGCCAGAAGCGCTTTGGTGAGAGTTGGGTTTTTCATCGTCCTTCTATGGTTTTTGTCTGAGCGGGATAAATGGAACTTCCACTGCACCGGCGACGGACGCACGACCGGCAGTTCGCCCGCGCACAGTGCCTGAGGCCGGCGCTGTTCCGGGGCGACGTCTCCGCTGCCATATGACTGACGTGCGTAAAAGTTCCGTCGACTATCGAACGTTAACGCATAACGGGTAATTGGGGAAAGATGTGCCAAAAGTCCGGGTGGCGGGCCACAACGCGATATCGGGTGGCTCTGGACATTTCGCCAGAATGTGCTCGCGCCTTCACCGGCAAGCGTTTGTCGATATTTAGGGTCGGATGTGGACGAGGGATTGTCCGTCGAAATCGGGCGAATCGCGAGGCGCAAAGCGGCGAAAAGATTAGATTCCCCCCCCCGATGCTGTTGCGCTGTCACCACGTCGTCATGGTCTTGGCGTCAGCGCAATGAGGCGTCTTTGCACTCTTACGCCCCTATGCCCTTATGCCCTTTTACGCGGGATGGCAGTGGAGTTGGATCGAAGGCGGCGCCGAGCGGCAACCTGGTGCGATGCCGCTCGCGGGGCGAATCAGACCAGCAAGTCCTCATAGAACGCGCCGAACGCACGCGTCGGGTGCGCGATCTGGATCTCCAGAATCCACAGGCCCCCGCTGGGGGTGTCGGTCAGGTCGGCCAGTTTGCCTGCCTTGTAGATGGCGTGAGGGAAGTCGCTCACGCGGTGGCCTTTGATGTCGAGGTTGAGCACCCAGCCCATCGCCTCGGCTTGCTGCTTCGCGAACTCATACAGGGCCTGGCCGCTCACGCCGTGGGTGCGCCAGTGATCCTGCACGATGCCGAACAGGCGCTTCGCGTCGTCGGCACAGCGTTGCATCTCGGGGTCGGTGCCGGTCGTGCGCGTAAAGCCGCAATCGCCCTCGTGTGCACCGAATACCACGCCGATGTCGACGAAGTAGATGTCGTCTTTGCCGAGCACCGGATCGTCGTCGCTGCGCTCACTGAACGTGCGCAAGGTGTTCTTGCCGAAGCGAATCAGTACCGGATGCCAGATGCGATCCATGCCGAGCGTGTCGAGCAGCGCCTTGCTCGCGGCAATGGCTTCCGATTCGCGCATGCCGGGCCTGATGATCGCGGCGATCTTCTCGGTCGCTTCCCACGTAAGAGCCTGAGCGTGTTGCATGGCGGCGGCGCTGAACTTCGCCCCGACCGCTTCTCTTTGTGCCAACTCCATCGAATCTCTCCACTGATCTTCATGACTTTGAGGGACCACTTGTCGCGTTGCAGTCTGCGGCACAAGCGTCACGGCGATAAGAATACGGTCTGACTTGTATAATTCGAAGCGCCAATTATTGCATTGTTGATTGGGCCACTTTGGGTTTGCCGTGTGGCGTCACATGCCTTTGCGAGCCCTTTTCCATCCCTGCGCCCCCTCCACATATCCACTGCCATGCGCCGACGACACCTCAGCCAATCGCTCGAATTGCCGCTTGCGGGCCGTCACGAGAAGGAGACGCGTCAGGCTTGGGTCTACCGCTGTGTGCGAGAACGCATCGTGGCGGGCGAGCTGCGGCGAGGCGACAGGTTGCCGTCCACGCGCACGCTGGCGGAGCGATGGGGAGTGTCGCGTGGCATCGTTACGCTGGCTTTCGAGCAATTGACGCTCGAGGGCTATGTGGCGAGCCGCGTCGGCGCGGGCACGGAGGTCGTGGCGGATTTGACTACGGCGGCGACGTCATCTCGCGCCATGCCGGCCGCTGGGACGCCGATCGTGCCGTTACCCGAAAACGCCGCGTCGATTGCGCTCAAGACGGGCCGTTCGGTCGATGCCGCGTTGTTCTCTCTGTCTACGTGGCGCAAACACATGAACCGCGCGCTGCGCGCCGTCACCCCGGAGTTGCTGACGGACACCGATCCTCGCGGCTATTTGCCGCTGCGAGAGAGTATCGCGCGATATGTGCGCATGACACGCGGCATTGCTTGCGACGCCGCCGAGATTGTCGTGACGACTGGCATCCGCCATGCGATCGATCTCGTCACCGACGTGCTGGCGGACGACAACACGGCGTTCTATCTCGAAGACCCCGGATACAAGAATCTGGCGTCGCTGCTCAAAGTGCCGCCGCAGCGCTGCGTGAGCGTGCCGGTCGACGACGAAGGCTTTGTCGTGGCGGCCGCAGATCGTGCGGGGGCGGCTCGCCCGGGCATCGCCTACGTCACGCCCGCGCATCAGGCGCCGCTGGGTACCACCATGTCGATCAACCGGCGTATGCAACTGCTCGAATGGGCGGCGGCGCGCGACGTGTGGATCGTCGAGGATGACTACGACAGCGAGTTCAGCTACGGCAGCGCGCCATTGCCGGCGCTCAAGGCCATCGATACCCACGCCCGCGTGATTCATTGCAGCAGCTTCAACAAGTCGCTGTTCCCGTCGCTGCGCATCGGTTATCTGCTGGCACCTCCGGCGTTGCTCACCCGCATTGCCGCGCTTCGCTCGGCATCGGGGCGGGCCAACAGTCTCGTCGAGCAGATGGCATTGGCGAGCTATATCGATGCCGGCGATTTCGCGCGGCATTTGCGTGCTTCGCGCAGCGTCTATCTGCGCCGCCGCAATCTACTACTCGATGCGCTTCGCGCACGGATGACGACGCCCTGCCGCATTACCGGCGAGCATGCAGGCTTTCACTTCTTGCTTTGGTTGCCCCTGCACGTCGACGAGGCGGCGCTTGTTGCGACGCTGCGTGGGCAGGGCGTATTCGTGGAAGGACTGGCGGAGTTCACCCGGTCGCAGGTTATCGCCCCGGGACTGGTGCTTGGCTACGCCGCGCTGGACGACGCACGGCTGCCGGCGATTGCGACGCGGATCGCCGACGCCATTGCGGCGGCGGCCGCGTGAGTCCGCGTCGTTCCGGGTTTTACTCGGCGCGCTTGCGCAGTTCGAGCCGGATGACGAACCCGCCGGCCACCGCCGACATGAGGGCCAGCGCGTACCACGTCAGCAGATAGCTCATGTGGTTGTTCGGGAACTGCACGACGGTGAGTCCGCCCACAGGGTAGTCGCGTGCGGGGGCCTTGCCGGTGACGGCTTCGGCGTCGCCCCGGACGGCGTTGGCGCCAGCATCCGCACCCGGCTTGCCGTCGGCGTCGATGAAGTACGGCGCCACATCAGTTGCCGTCAGGCCGCGAGCGGCGGCAATGCCGGCGACGTCGCGCGAATACCAGAGGTTGTCCGCCGGTGCGTTCTTGCGCAGGAAGCCGCCGCCCGGCTCGGGCATGCGCAACAGACCTGTGACGGTGACTTCGCCCGCCGGGGCGGGCGGCACGGCTTCTTGCCAGCCGGGCGGCACGAAGCCTCGGTTGACGAGCACTTCGCCGCCGTCAGGCGTGCGCAGCGGCGTGAGCACCCAATACCCGCCACCCAGATCGGTGACGGCTTGCACGAGCGTGTCTTTGTCGAACTGATACGCGCCGGTGAGCGAGACGTGACGATATTCGTCGTCGGCCGCGTTGACGGCGGCCCACTGCGAACGCACCGGGGCTGGGGCAGGCGGTGCATGCACGCGGGAATTGACGCGCTCGATCAGATCGAGCTTCCAGGCGCGGCGCTGGAGTTGCCAGGTGCCGAGGGAGGCGAACACGGAGATCAATACCAGCGTGATGACGCCGAGGACGACCAGCCGAAGGGGAGAGGGACGGGCGGGCGCGCCGGAAGCGCGCGGGGGACGCTGTGCGCCCCCCGAATCATGAAGTCGATTGCTGCTCAAGGGAAATGCCGTTCAAGGAAGGTTTTTCGTATCCTGCATCATACCCGGCATCATGTTCTGGTTCAGGTGATACATCACCCATAGCGAGCCCGACAGCGTGATTACCACCAGCACGATCGTGAAGATCAGCGACAACAGGTTCCAGCCGCCTTCGGACTTCCCGTTCATGTGCAGGAAGTAGATCATGTGCACGACGATCTGTATCGCGCCCAGAAACAGAATCATGATGGCGGTGGTGCTCGATTTTTCGAACACACCGCCCATCACGAACCAGAACGGAATGGCGGTAAGCACGACCGAGAGGATGAAGCCGGTCGTATAGCCGCGCAAGGTACTGTGCGGTCCCTCATCGTCATGTTCGTGGTCGTGATCGTCGGCATCGTGCAACGTCGAGTCGTGGGTGCTCACGGCAACGCTCCCATCAGATAGACAAACGTGAAGACGCCGATCCACACGACGTCGAGAAAGTGCCAGAACATCGACAGGCACATCAGACGGCGGCGGTTGGGCGCCGTGAGGCCGTGCTTGCCGACCTGCGCCATCAGGGTGATGAGCCAGATGATGCCGAACGTGACGTGCAGCCCGTGCGTGCTCACCAGCGCGAAGAACGAGGACAGGAACGCGCTGCGCCACGGTCCGGCGCCCTCGTGAATGAAGGTCGCGAATTCATACAGTTCCAGCGAGAGAAACGCGGCGCCGAGCACGCCGGTGACGGCCAGCCAGCCGAGCACGGCGCTTTGGTGGCGCTTCTGCATCTCAAGCATCGCGAAACCGTAGGTGATCGACGAGAGCAGCAGGAAAGTCGTATTCACCGCCACGAGCGGCAGCTCGAACAGCTCCGCGCCGGTCGGCCCGCCCGCGTAGTTGCGCCCGAGCACGCCATACGCCGCAAACAGACAGGCGAAGACGAGACAGTCGCTCATCAGATAAACCCAGAAGCCGAGCAAGGTCCCACCCGGCGGGTGGTAGTCGCTCGTCATCATGAACTTCAACTCGCCGTCGCGCGGCGGGCTTGGGGCTTGGGCTCCGAGCGGGGCGCCCCCTGGCGGGAAGGTAGCGGTCGTGTCAGACATTCTGGGCGAGCAGTCGCGTGCGCGATGCCTCCGTGTGTTCGACCTGATCGGCCGGGATGTAGTACTCGCGGTGATAGTTGAACGTATGACCGATCGCGACCGCCAGCAGCGCCACGAACGCGACGATCACCACCAGCCACATGTGCCAGATGAGCCCAAAGCCGCAGACCGTCGAGAGCCCCGCGAGGACGATGCCCGCGCCTGTGTTCTTCGGCATGTGAATCGGGATGAAACCGGTCTCTGGACGCTTGAAGCCGTGCTGCTTCATCTGCCACCAGGCGTCGTTGTCATGAACGATCGGCGTGAAGGCGAAGTTGTAGGCCGGCGGCGGCGAGGACGTCGACCACTCCAGCGTGCGGCCATTCCACGGGTCGCCCGTGTTGTCGCGCAGTTGCTCGCGGCGCATGAAGCTCACCACGAGCTGGATGATGAAGCAGCCGATACCGATGGCGATGAGCAGGGCGCCCACGGCAGCGGTCTGGAACCAGATTTGCAGCGACATATCGTCGAAGTGGCTCACGCGGCGCGTCACGCCCATCAGACCGAGCAGATACAGTGGCATGAAGGCGACGTAGAAGCCGATGAACCAGAACCAGAACGAGCACTTGCCCCAGAACGGATCGAGACGATAACCGAAGGCCTTCGGAAACCAGTAGGTGATCGCGGCCATGACCCCGAAGATCACGCCGCCGATGATCACATTGTGGAAGTGCGCAATCAGAAACAGGCCGTTATGCAGCGAGAAGTCCGCCGGCGGTACGGCGAGCAGCACGCCGGTCATGCCGCCGATGACGAACGTCACCATGAAGCCGACCGTCCAGAGCATCGGCACCTCGAAGTGGATACGCCCGCGATACATGGTGAACAGCCAGTTGAATATCTTCGCCCCGGTCGGTATCGAAATGATCATCGTGGTGATACCGAAGAACGAATTCACACTGGCGCCAGAGCCCATCGTGAAGAAGTGGTGCAGCCATACGAGGTACGACAGCACGGTAATCACGACCGTCGCATAGACCATCGACGCGTAGCCGAACAGCCGCTTGCCGGAGAATGTGGCGACAACTTCGGAGAACACGCCGAACACCGGCAGCACGAGAATGTAGACCTCGGGGTGGCCCCAGATCCAGATCAGGTTCACGTACATCATGGCGTTGCCGCCGAGATCGTTCGTGAAGAAGTTGGTGCCCGCGTAGCGATCCAGCGCCAGCAGCACGAGCACGGCGGTCAGCACCGGGAACGCGGCCACGATCAGCACGTTCGTGCACAGCGAGGTCCATGTGAAGACCGGCATGCGCATCATCGACATGCCCGGCGCGCGCATCTTCACAATGGTGACGAGCAGGTTGATCCCCGAGAGCAGGGTGCCGATCCCGGCGATCTGGAGTGCCCAAATGTAGTAATCGACCCCGACGTCCGGACTCTGCAGCACGCCTGACAAGGGCGGATACGCCAGCCAGCCGGTGCGGGCGAATTCGCCGACGAACAGCGACATCATCACGAGCACGGCACCGCTCGTCGTCATCCAGAAGCTGAAATTGTTGAGAAACGGAAATGCTACGTCGCGTGCGCCGATTTGCAGCGGCACCACGAAGTTCATGAGGCCGGTCACGAGCGGCATCGCCACGAAGAAGATCATGATCACGCCGTGCGCGGTGAAGATCTGATCGTAGTGATGCGGTGGCAGATACCCCATGTTGTCGCCGAACGAGACCGCCTGTTGCAGACGCATCATCGCGGCGTCGGCAAAGCCGCGCAGCAACATGACGATGCCGAGGATCACGTACATGACGCCGATCTTCTTGTGATCGATGCTCGTGAACCACTCGCGCCACAGATAGCCCCACAGTTTGAAGTACGTGATGGCGCCTAGTACGGCAATGCCGCCGATCGCCACGCCCGCAAACGTCGCGAGCAGGATCGGTTCGTGGTACGGGATCGCCTCGAGCGTGAGGCGGCCGAAGATCAGCTTGACGATGTCCATAAGCGAGAGCCTGGAATCATTCGCGCGCGAGGCGCATCATTGTCGGGGGTTGCGCGCGGTGTGCGTCACTGCGTGAGCCCCTCACCAGGGGCGCGCCGCACGCCGGAAGCGAACTGCACGGTGTTCTTCGCCGTGCACATTGCATCGGCAAGCAATGCATCGGTTCTGCCTGCGGGCGCTCGGCTCGCGTGCTGGTGATTGGGCTGATCCATCATGTCCTTCAGACAAGGCTGCCCAGGTTGCACGCAGCGGTTCAGAATCGCATCGTAGAGATTGGGCGCCACGTCGCCGTAGTAATGCACGGGTACCCATTCGCTCGGCTTCTCGAGCGCCGCGTACTTGTCGTGCGTGAGGTTGTCGCCCTTTGTCTTGACCTGCTGCACCCACGCATCGAAATCGTCTGCCGAGAGGCCGTGGAACTTGAAGCGCATGCCCGAGAAGCCTGCGCCGCTGTAGTTCGCTGAGAAACCGTCATAAATGCCGGGCTTGTTGATGATGGCGTGGAGCTTCGTCTCCATGCCTGGCATCGCATAGATCTGACCCGCCAGTGCGGGCACGAAGAACGAGTTCATCATCGTGGTCGACGTGATCTCGAAGCGGAGCGGCCGGTCCACCGGCGCCGCCAGTTCGTTGACGGTCGCAATGCCTTGATCGGGATAGAAGAACAGCCACTTCCAGTCCATCGCGACCACTTGCACCGTGAGCGCTCGCGTATCGGGCGGGAGATCGCGTTTGGCGTCGATGCGCTCAAGCGGGCGGTACGGATCGAGCTTGTGCGTGCTCACCCAGGTGAGCGCCCCGAGCGCGATGATAATCAGCAGCGGCGCGGCCCAGATGAGCAGTTCGAGCAGCGTCGAGTGATCCCATTCGGGGGTGTAGACCGCGTTTTTGTTCGAGGCGCGGTAGCGCCACGCAAAGAGCAATGTCAGCACGATCACCGGAACGATGATCAGCAACATCAAGACGGTGGAGACGATGATGATGTCCCGCTGCCTTACCGCGAGATCGCCCGAAGGCGACATCAAGACGGTATTGCATCCGGACAGCAACGCGGCGGCGGGGAGTAAAAGTGCCCCGCGAAGGAACTTGGGGGAAGTCATGCTGCGATCGATGGAACCGTAGCCTTGGACCGGGTCCATCATGGACTCCCCACCCTGATGCAGCAATTGAGGGTAAACCCTATAGCGTCGATTCGCGATACCTGCGATGCTTTTCTGGCACGAGTGTCATGGTCATCCCGATCCGCAAGGGGGTCCGATAATGTCAAGCAGTGCTCATCAACCGCCGACGCCGCCGGGCGTTACCGTCGCGACGACGGCGCACGATCACGGGAGCAAGTCCCGCATTGCGCCGGAGGAAATCGCGGTCGGGGTGGTCGTCGGCCGCACCTCCGAGTACTTCGACTTCTTTGTGTTCGGCATCGCCGCCGTGCTTGTCTTTCCCCACGTTTTCTTTCCATTTGCCGACGGTCTGCGCGGCCTGTTGTACGCGTTCACGATCTTCTCCTTCGCGTTTATCTCACGTCCCTTCGGCACCGCGCTGTTCATGACCGTGCAGCGCCGCTGGGGACGCAGTGTGAAGCTCACCGCGGCGCTGTTCGTGCTCGGCACGGCGACCGCCGGCATGGCGTTTCTGCCGGGCTATTCGGTGTTGGGCGAGCGCTCTATCTGGCTGCTCGCCTTCTTCCGTCTGGTGCAGGGCATCGGCTTTGGCGGCTCGTGGGACGGCTTGCCGTCGCTGCTCGCCATGAACGCCCCGCCGCAGCGGCGCGGGTGGTATTCGATGATGGGGCAGTTGGGCGCGCCGATTGGCTTCATCATCGCGGCGGGGCTGTTCCTGTTCCTGCACTGGAGCCTCGAGTCCGACGACTTCCTCTCGTGGGGCTGGCGTTATCCGTTCTATGTCGCTTTCGCCGTGAACGTGGTGGCGCTGTTCGCGCGGCTGCGTCTGGTGGTGACGCACGAATACACGGAGATGCTGGAAGAGGGTCAGCTGGAGCCGATCAGCACGCGGGAGATGGTGCGCTCGCAGGGCTATAACATTTTTCTCGGTGCATTTGCGGCGCTGGCCAGCTATGCGCTCTTTCACCTGGTGACGGTATTTCCGCTGTCGTGGATTGCCTTGCAAAACACGCAGGATCTGAACAGCGTGTTGATTGTGCAGCTATGCGGTGCGGCGATCGCCATCGTGTGCACGGTCATTTCCGGACGCATTGCCGACCGCATCGGCCGGCGCACCACGCTGGGCCTGTTCGCCATCTTCATCGGGGTGTTCGCCCTCTTTGCGCCATTCCTGATGGGCGGTGGCTCGACACGGCAGGACATCTTCATTCTGGTCGGCTTCGCGCTGCTCGGGTTGTCGTACGGGCAGGCGGCCGGGACGGTGACCTCGAACTTCGAGCAACGCTTCCGCTACACGGGGGCGGCGCTGACAACCGACTTCGCGTGGCTGTTCGGTGCGGCGTTCGCGCCGCTCGTGGCGCTGGGATTGTCGGCCGAGTTCGGGCTGATCGCCGTGAGTGCCTATTTGCTCTCGGGCACGGTCTGCACGTTGCTGGCGTTGCGCATCAACAAAGCCTTCGAGACACGCGACTGACACTGCGCGTCACATAGTTTCTGCCGACGGCGCGACGAGTTCGCGCCGTTTTTGCGTTCAGAGGGGAATTCACACGTCTTGCAGCATGCCGGCGATGGCGGCCGTGATGTTGTGCGTGCGCGAATCGTGTTCGCGATGAATCATCCCGACCATGCGCAGCAAAGGTGGCTGTGCAATCGGAACGATGCGCAACAGCGGGTCGGATTGCCAGTCGCCGCGATGCAGCAGCGGCAGAACGGACACACCGACGTTCTTGCGCACGAGTGCGGCAATCGTCTCGATGGAGTTCAGCTCGAGGTACTCGGACACACCGAGCTTTGCCGCGCGCAACGCCTGCTCGACCACCATGCCGGTGCGAACGCGCCGGTCGAAGCGCAAAAACGCGTGTTCGTCGAGAATGCGCTGCGGGTCGGTCTCGCGGGGTTCCGTCTCGATCACGTCGCGATTCACAATCATGACCATCGGCTCGGCGTAAAGCGGCGTCCATACCAGTCCATCGGCACGGGCATCGTCGGCGCGTGCGACCACGGCGGCGATATCGACTTCGCCTTGTTCGACGAGTTCGGTGAGTTCGTCCGAGCGTGCCGACGTGAGCCGCACGTCAAGCCGGGGGTGTGCCGTCTTCAGATCTGCGACCACGAGCGACAACGCGCCGATGACCGACACCACTGCGCCGATGGTGACCGGGCCTTGCATGGCATCGATGGGGGTAGCGGTCAGTTCGGCCGTAAGTGCCAGAATCTGCTCCACCCTGGGAAACAGGTCGCGCCCCTGACGCGTGAGCGTGATCTGCCGCCCGCGTCGATCGAACAACCGCTGGCCGATGGCGTCTTCGAGCCCACGCATTTGCAGGCTGACCGCAGCCTGGGTCAGCGCGGCACGCTCGGCCGCCGCCGCGAACGACCCGGTTTGCGCCACCAGCCGGAACGTCTTCAACATCCGCAATGTCAGCATTTGGTAGTTAAGAATAATTTAAGCATGAAAAAGAAATATTAATATTTCCTTTGGTCGCGTGGGAGACATAATCGTGTCATGCACATCCCTCATGACCGGTTTGCCGGCACGCAGGGCAAGAAGACCGACCCACACAACGCGCCCATGACCATGCCCGCAGACGCTGGGCCGGTGCTCGATGTCACCGGACTATCGCTGAAATTTTCCAAGGCGTCCGACGCGCCCAACCTGATCGACGGCGTCTCGTTCGCCGTGCATCCCGGCAAGACGCTGTGCATCGTCGGCGAATCGGGATGCGGCAAGAGCGTGACGTCGCTCGCGCTCATGGGGTTGTTGCCGAGCCCGCCGGCCAATGTCGTGGCGGGCCGGGCGATGTTCGAAAGCCGGGATCTGCTGGCGCTGGGTGAGCGGGAGTTTGCCGATCTGCGCGGCAATCGGCTTGCGATGATCTTTCAAGAGCCGATGACCTCGCTGAATCCGGCGTTCACCATCGGTCATCAGATCGAAGAAGGCATTCGCCGCCACCGGGGGCTGGACCGGCGCGCCGCGCGTGCCGAGGCGCTCGACATGCTCAAGCGGGTGCGCATTCCCGCGCCCGAGACGCGGCTCGACAACTATCCGCACGAGCTCTCCGGCGGCATGCGCCAGCGCGTGATGATCGCGATGGCGCTGGCCAATCGACCCGCGCTGCTCATCGCGGACGAGCCGACCACGGCGCTCGACGTGACGATTCAGGCGCAGGTGCTCTCGCTGATTCAGACGTTGCAGCGAGAAACCGGTACCGCAGTTGTCCTCATTACGCACGATCTGGGCGTGGTGGCGGAAGTCGCCGACGACGTGGCCGTGATGTATGCGGGGCGCATCGTCGAATATGGCACCGTCGATGAGATTTTCGACGACCCTCAGCATCCTTATACCATCGGTCTGATGGGGGCGATTCCGTCGATCGGCAAGCGCGAAGGCACGCTCGCCACCATTCGCGGCACCGTGCCGTCGCCGGAGCGCATGCCCGCCGGCTGCCGTTTTGCGCCGCGTTGCCCGTTCGCCGAAGCCCGCTGCGCACGCGAGGCGCCTGTGCAGCGCACGCTGTCCGGCGCGCATCGCGTTGCCTGTTGGCTTGCGCCAGTCGAAGCGCTGACACCTCCCGCCGCGCCGATGGAAGAGGTTGCCGTATGAACGTCCCATCCCCATCCCCGCTGCTCGAAGCGCGCGACCTGACCAAGCACTTCGGCGGACATCGCGTCGGTTTTTCCCGTGCGCCCACGGTGTATGCCGTGGGCGGCGTCTCGTTTGCCGTACAGGCGGGCGAGACCTTCGCCATCGTGGGCGAATCCGGATGTGGCAAATCCACCCTGGGACGGCTGCTGCTGCGCCTGCTCGACGCCACGCGCGGCGAAGTGCGCTATCAGGGCGAAGACATCATGACGCTGGGCACCGGGGCGATGCGTCGTCTGCGGCGCGAATTGCAGATCATCTTCCAAGACCCGTTCGCGTCGCTCAATCCGAGCATGACGGTGGGCGGACTGATTGGCGAACCCATCGCCCTGCATGGGCTCGCGCGCGGGCGAGCCCGCGACGAACGCGTGGCTGAGCTGTTGCGCACCGTTGGTCTGCAACCTGACTATGCGCAGCGCTTTCCGCACGAATTCTCCGGCGGACAGCGTCAGCGCATCGGCATCGCCCGCGCGTTGGCCGGGGAGCCGCGAGTGATCGTTGGCGACGAGCCGGTCTCGGCGCTGGACGTCTCCGTGCAGGCGCAGGTCATCAATCTGCTGGAGCGCCTCAAGCACGACTTCGGCCTGACGCTCATCATGGTTGCCCACGATCTGGCGGTGATTCGTCACATGAGCGACCGCGTGGCCGTGATGTATCTCGGCGAGATTGTCGAACTGGCGAGCACCGACGCGCTGTTCGACAATCCGCTGCACCCCTACACGCAGGCGCTTCTGCAAGCGATTCCGGCGAGCCGCCCGCGCCTGCGACGCGAACGTGCGCCGCTGGGCGGCGAACTGCCGAGCCCGACCGCGCCGCCGCCCGGTTGCCGTTTCCACCCGCGGTGCCCGCATGCAAAGCCGGCGTGCCGTGAGCAACGGCCGATCGACGAAGTGCTGCCCGACGGGCGGCAGGTGGCCTGCCATTTCTGGCGCGAGATTCAGAACGCCGGTGCGAGCCCCGCGCGCGCGGCGGCACCCAGCGAGAAGCTGGGGGAGCGTCTCGCGCTGTATCGCGCCCGACAGGCACAGGCGGACATTGCGATCGTCGGCTAACCCTCATTTCACCATTCCATCACCCACAAGGGATCTCACGCATGCGCAACGTTTTGCTCGATCTTGCTCTGGCGGCGTCTTTGACAGCCGGTGCGGCCTCTGCGATGGCGCAGTCGACCCTTCGCATCGGTTTGCAGGAGGACATCGGTTCGCTCGATCCCGCTCGCAGTTCGCAGGTCGTCGATCGCATGGTGCTGCGCTCACTGTGCAGCTCGCTGGTCGATATCAGCACCGATCTGAAGTTCGTGCCGATGCTCGCCACGTCGTGGAGCGTCAGCGCCGACGGGAAGACATGGACGTTCAAGCTGCGTCAGGGCGTGAAATTCCACGACGACGAGCCGTTCAACGCGCGTGCCGTCAAGGCCAACCTCGACCGCGCCCGCAGCCTGCCGGCCAGCAATCGCAAGAGCGAACTGTCCTCCATCGATCGTGTCGACGCCGTCGACGACACGACGGTCAACATCGTGCTCAAGGCGCCCGATTCCGCGCTGCTCGCCACGCTGTCCGACCGTGCGGGCATGATGCTCGCGCCCAAGACGCTAGCCGACGACGCCGCCGTGCAGGCTCGCCCCGTGTGCTCCGGGCCGTACAAGTTCGTGCAACGTGTGCAGAACGATCGCGTGGTGCTGGAGAAATTCGCGGGCTTCTGGGATGCCGACAAGTATCCGACACAGAAGGTCATCTTCCTGCCGATTCCCGACACGACCGTGCGATTGGCCAATGTGCGTTCGGGCTCGCTCGATATGCTCGAACGCCTCTCGCCGTCCGATGTGAAGTCGGTCAGGCGCGATGCCAACCTGAACTTCATCTCTATCGATGGGCTGGGTTATTACGGCCTCACGTTCAACGTGGCGGCGAACGCGCCGAAGGCGTTGCGTGACAAGCGCGTGCGTCAGGCGTTCGATCTGGCGATCGATCGCGACGCCATCAACCAGGTCATCGGCGGCGGCATCTTCACGCCGGCTAATCAGGCGCTGCCGCGTTCGGGCCAGTACTACGATACGTCGATCAAGACGACCCGGCGCGATGTGGCCAAGGCGAAGGCACTGCTCAAGTCTGCGGGCTTCGAGAAGGTCGACGTGACGCTGAGCTTCGGCAATAACACGGTGTCCAATCAGATGGCGCAGATGTTGCAGGCGATGCTCGCCGAGGCGGGCATTACGCTGAAACTGCGTCCGATGGACTACGCGGCGGCGCTCGACGCGGCCCACCGCGGCGACTTCGACGTGCTCTATAACGGCTGGTCGGGACGCGTCGACCCCGACGGCAATCTGCATCAGTTCGTCACCTGTAAAGGCAACCTGAACTACGGCCAGTACTGCAATGCCGACGTCGACAAACTGCTGAACGAGGCGCGCGTGAAGTCGAGCGTGGCCGAGCGCAAGCCACTCTACGATGCCGCGAACAAGATCCTGATCGACGAGAATCCCATCCTCTATCTGTACGTGCAGCCGTGGCCGTATGTGCTTAGCAAGAAGGTGCAAGGGTTCGTCGCCTATCCCGACGGACTGATTCGCCTGCGCGGCGTGAGCGTGAAGGGATAAGCGGGATAACCGGGATAAGGAGAAGGAGCCGCCATGCTGCGCCTCGTCGTTCATCGTGCGCTGGTTGCGATCCCCACGCTCATCATCGTGTCGATGATGATCTTCGGGCTTCAGAAGATGTTGCCCGGCGATCCCGTGCTCGCGATGGCCGGCGAGGACCAGAACCCGCAGGTCATCGCGGCACTGCGCGAGAAGTATCACCTCGACAAGCCGTTGCCCACGCAGTACGCGCTATGGATCGGCGATGTACTGCATGGCAATCTCGGCACTTCATTACGCACGGGCGAGCCGGTGACGACACTCATCGCGCAGAAGCTGCCCGTCACGCTGCAACTGGCGATGTTCGGTCTGGTGATCGCCATCGGGATCGGCATTCCGCTAGGCATTCTGTCGGCCGCCAATCGAGGCAAGGCGGTCGATTACGGCGCGAACGTGCTGGCGTTGTCGGGCATGTCGATCCCGAACTTCTGGCTCGGCATTCTGCTGATCTTTCTCGTCTCGGTGCGCTGGCAGTTGTTGCCGTCCTCGGGCTATGTGCCGCCGGGCGAAGACCTGTGGATGAGCTTCAAGACGATGGTGATGCCCGCGTTCGTGCTCGGGGCGGCGCTGGGCGCGCAATTGATGCGCCACACGCGCAGCGCCATGCTCGGTGTGCTGCGCACCGACTACATTCGTACGGCGCGCGCCAAGGGCCTGCTGCGCGGCACCGTCGTGCTCAAGCACGCGCTGCGTAATGCCTTGATTCCCATCGTGACGGTGCTCGCGCTCCTCTTCGGCGAGTTGCTCGCCGGTGCCGTGCTCACCGAGCAAGTCTTCACGATTCCGGGCTTCGGCAAGCTGATCGTCGACGCCGTGTTCAACCGCGACTACGCGGTGGTGCAGGGCGTCGTGCTGGTGACGGCGGCTGGCTTCATCGTGCTGAACCTGCTGGCCGACGTGCTTTACGTCCTGCTCAACCCGCGCCTGCGTCGCGCCTGAGACCTTTCCGAACATGGCCGCATTGCCAACGACTTCTTCTGCATCGCCGACCCCCGAAGGGAGCCGTCCCGTCGCGGCCGCAGCCGGCGCCGAACGTTTGCCGCGACGCCGGCATCGCGGGTTGCGCAAGTTCGCGCGTAACCGGGCGGCGGTCGCGGGCGCCGTCATCGTGGCGTTCGCGGTGATCGTCGCGATCTTCGCGCCGTGGCTGTCGCCTTACGATCCGATTGCCACGAGCTTCATGACCGTGCGGCAGGCGCCAAGTGCGCTGCACTGGTTTGGTACCGACGAGCTGGGCCGCGACGTGCTCGCCCGCATGATCTTCGGTGCGCGCGCGTCGCTGGCGGCGGGCGTGGTGTCGGTGGGCATTGCGGTAATTATCGGTGTGCCGCTGGGCTTGCTCGCGGGGTACTTCGGCCGTTGGGTCGACGCCGTTGTCTCCCGACTGGCCGACGCGCTGCTGTCCATCCCGTTCCTGATTCTGGCGATTGCGATGGCGGCGTTCCTGGGCGCGAGCCTCACGAACGCGATGATCGCCATCGGCGTCTCCGCGATGCCGCGTTTCGTGCGGCTCGCACGGGCGCAGGCGCTCACCGTCAAGGCGGAAGAGTATGTGGAAGGGGCACGCGCCATTGGCCTCACCGACACGCGCATCATCGTGCGCTACGTCCTGCCGAACGTGCTGCCGCCGATCATCGTGCAAGCGAGCCTGACAGTGGCCACCGCCATCATCGCCGAGGCAAGCCTGTCGTTTCTGGGGCTGGGGCAATTGCCGCCTTTGCCGTCGTGGGGCTCGATGCTCAACACGGCAAAGGACTTTGTCGAGCAGGCGCCCTGGATGTCCATTTTTCCCGGTATCGCCATCTTTCTGACGGTACTCGGCTTCAACCTGCTGGGCGACGGCTTGCGCGACGCGCTCGATCCGCGCGAGCAATAGCACGACGAGAGACGCGATACTCGACGGCATCGCCACCTGACAGGCCCATTCCAACCATTCGAGACAAAGGTCAACAGCGAGTCCCATGACGCAATTCAATTGGCAGAATCCGTACCCGACACCGCGCCTGCCGGTGTTCGCCCGAAATATCGTGTCGACGTCGCACCCGCTTGCCGCACAAGCCGGTCTGCGCATTCTTTGGCAGGGCGGCAATGCCGTCGACGCCGCGATTGCCGCCGCCGCATGCATGACGGTCGTCGAGCCGGTGTCCAATGGCCTCGGCGGCGACTGTTTCGCGCTGATCTGGGACGGCAAGGAACTGCACGGCCTGAACGCCTCGGGCGTCGCACCGGCCGCGTGGAACGTCGACTATTTCCGTAAAAAGTACGGCGAGCAGCATGGCATCGCCAAGCAGCCGATGCGCGGTGTCGACACCACGACCGTGCCCGGCGTGATCGCCGGCTGGGAGGCGCTGCACGCCAAGTTCGGCAAGCTGCCGTTTGCCGATCTCATGGCGCCGGCCATCGAGATCGCCGAGCGCGGGCACGCCGTGGCGCACATCGTCGCGCGCAAATGGGCGGCGGCGGTGCCGGAGTTGAAAGACTTTCCGGGCTACGCGCAGACGTTCATGCCGAATGGCCGCGCACCAGCGACGAGCGAGATGATCCGCATGCCGGGCCATGCGCGCACATTGCGCGCGCTCGCCGAGCACGGACCACGCGCCTATTACGAAGGCGAGATTGCGCAGCGAATCGCCGCATGGTCGGCGCAGCATGGCGGTGCGATGACGACCGACGATCTGCGCAACTACCGCGCGGACTGGGTCAAACCCATCGAGAAGGACTATCGCGGCTACACCGTGCATGAGATTCCGCCGAACGGGCAGGGCATCGCAGCACTCATGGCACTGGGCATTCTCGAGAAGTTCGACGTGTCGCGTCTGGCCGTCGACCGGGTGCATTCGCAGCACTTGCAGATCGAAGCGATGAAGCTCGCCTTTGCCGATCTCTACAAATACGTTGCCGATCCGCGTTCCATGGAAGTCACGCCCGAGCAGATGCTCGACGACGCCTATCTCACCGCGCGTGCCAAGCTCATCGACCCTGAGCGCGCATCGCATTTCGACTTCGGCATGCCGAAGTCCGGCGGCACGATCTATCTCGCAGCGGCCGACGAGCAGGGCATGATGGTGAGCTTCATCCAGTCGAACTACATGGGCTTCGGCTCCGGCGTCGTGGTGCCCGACCTGGGCATCGCGCTGCAAAATCGCGGCTGCGGTTTCTCGATGGACCCGAAGTCGGCCAACGTGGTCGAGGGCGGCAAGCGTCCGTTTCATACGATCATCCCGGCGTTCCTCACGCAGAAGGTCGACGGCAAGCACGAGGCCGTGATGAGCTTCGGCGTGATGGGTGGCGACATGCAGCCGCAAGGCCATCTGCAATCGATCGTGCGGATGATCGACTACGGCCAGCAGCCGCAGGCGGCGTGCGACGCACCGCGCTGGAAGGTCAATCGCGACTTCACCGTCGATATCGAATCGACGCTCGACCGCGAAACGGTGGCCGGGCTGGTGGCGATGGGCCATCGGCTGAAGTCCGTCGACGACCCGTACATGGACTTCGGCTCGGGCCAGTACATCTGGCGTCTGGACCGAAACGATCCGGAGCGCGGCTATGTCGCCGCCAGCGATAGCCGTCGCGACGGTCTGGCCGCAGGCTTCTGAGCCAAGCGTGGTCTGAACAGCGCCGGTAGCGCGGTGTGCCTTGCACCGTGCCACCGGCGCTGTTCTCGTTTCTAGGGGACGTTATGCGGACCGGCGCGAGGCATGCGGCGATGTTTGTGCGCACTCACTCATCTCGGATTCCTACAAGGCGTTGCCGCATCGAGGATACGTGAAGCTTCTGTTGATTCATCGAATCGTCACGATTCACCCGCAATAATCACGTCGCACGAGGAATCTACAAACTAATTCGGCGGCCGATCTACTGCGTCAATTCACGCGTGGCACCGGGCACCGGTGCGACCCCGGGGAAACGATGCAATGACGATCCGTCATCGAATAACGCTATTGGTGATCCTGACGTTTGTGGCGCTCTCGATCATTGGCGGCTACGCGGTCTATCAGACTCGCGCCAGCGCTCATAAGGTGCGGCAGGTTACGGAAGGCGTAGTGCCGAGCGCGCTGGCTTCCGCCGATCTCGTCTCGCAGGTCAAGGCGGTGCAGATCGCCACCATGACGCTGGTCTACGCGCCGGACGACACCGTCGTCGAGCAGGCGCTCGACAATCTCAAGAAGCTGCACGGCGAAATCGACCAGTCGCTTGCCCGTCAGGCGCAAGGCGCTGCGAGCGACGCCCAGAAGGGGTTGGTGACGCAAGCCCGCGAGAGTGTCGAGAACTACTTCAACGCGATCAACGACACCGCCAAGCTCAAGCAGGCGGGCAAGACCGAGATGGCGCAGGCGTTTCTCTTCGCGATGGTCGCGCAGTATCGCGACGAACTCGAAGGCGTGGTCAACACGCTTCGTGTCGAGAAGAACCGTCAGAAAGACTCGGCCATCGCCACGCTCAACGACACGCTCTCGACCACCACCACGGCCATCGCGCTTGTGACCGGGTTGGCGATCGTGTTGCTCACGGCCATCGGTGCATTGCTGTATCGCCAGATCACGCGTCCGCTCTCGCGCATGCAGGCCATGATGAGCGAGATCGCAAGCAGCCAGGACTTCACCCGCCGCGTGCCGGTCGGCCGTATGGATGAAATCGGGCATTCGATCGTCGCGTTCAACGGCATGATCGAGAAGATTCAGGAGCGCTCCGCGCAACTCAAGCAGAAGACGGCCGACATTCAGGCAATGTTGCAAAACATGCAGCAGGGCATTTTGACGGTCGTCGACGGCTCGAAGGTTCATGGGGAGTACTCGGCTTACCTCGAGGCGATCTTCGAGACGCAGGACATCGCCGGGCGCCCCGTCATGGAACTGGTCTTCGGCGAGAGCGATCTGGGTTCGGACGCGCTCTCGCAGGTCGAAGCGGCCGTCGACGCCTGCATCGGGCAGGACGCCATCAACTTTGCCTTCAACGAACACCTGCTGGTGGGCGAGATCGGTAAGCGCATGCCCGACGGCCGCGTCAAGCAACTCGATCTGACGTGGTCGGCGATCACCGACGAGAGCGACACGATCCTGCGTCTGATGTTGTGTGTGCGCGATGTGACGGAGCTGCGCGAACTCGCCGCCGAGGCGAACGAGCAGAAGCAGCGGCTGGAGATGATCGGCGAGATTCTGGCGGTGAGTCAGGAGAAGTTCCACCATTTCATCGAAAGCTCGACCGGCTTCATTCGCGAGAATGAACGCATCATCCGCAAGCACTCGCAAGCCGACAGTGCGGCCATTGCGGAGCTGTTCCGCAATATGCATACCATCAAGGGCAACGCGCGCACTTACAACCTGCAATATCTGACGAACGTCGTACACGAGACCGAGCAGCGCTATCACGATCTGCGCCAGCCCGACGTCGCTCGCCTGTGGGATCAGGACGGTCTGATGCGCGAGCTCGAACGCGTGCGTGAAGCGGTCGACACCTACGCCCAGATCAACGAAATGAGTCTTGGCCGCAAGGGCCCGGGCAGAGCCGCCGACGAACAGTCGATGGTGGTCGATCGCGCACACATTCGGGCCAGCCTGCGCATGCTCGAAGCGGCCGATCCGAACGATCCGCTGCAACTTGTCGCCATGCGCGATGCCGTGCACCAGACGCTACGTCTGCTGGGCACCGAAGGCGTGGGCGAAGCGCTGGGCGGTGTGCTGGATTCGTTGCCGTCGCTCGCGGCCGAACTCGGCAAGCCGGCTCCGGCGGTGCGAATCGACGACAACGGCTACCGCCTGCGCTCACCCGCCGTGCGGATTCTGCGCGACGTGTTCATGCACTTGCTGCGCAATTCGATGGATCACGGGCTGGAGAGTGCGGACGAGCGTCGTGCGAAGGGCAAGCCGCCGGCGGGCACCATCGACATCGAAGTCGGCCTGGACCACAACATGCTGCAAGTCACGCTCACCGACGACGGTCGCGGACTGGCGCTGCAGCGTATCCGCAACATCGCCGTTCAACGCGGCTGGATTACCGCCGAGACCTATGTGACGGACGAGCAGATTGCCCAGTTCATCTTCCGTCCGGGCTTCTCGACGGCAGCGCAAGTCACCGAAGTGTCGGGGCGCGGGGTGGGCATGGATGCCGTGCAGGACTTCGTGCGCCGCGAACATGGCCGTATCGAACTGCGCTTCACCGACGAGCGCAAGGGCGCCGAATTCCGTCAGTTCCAGACGGTGGTGTGTCTGCCCGACAACCTGGTGGTCGATGGCTTCGACCTGAACAGTGTGGCGGCCGATGCCGTGGACCTGCCGGCCATCGATGCTGGCGAGCGATCGGCCTCGCGCGATGGTCTGTCGCAAGCCGACAAGGTTTGAGGCACCGCCACATCGTTGGCGCCGTTGGCACAGTAAGCACGATGGGCAGGGCGGCGCAGGCCTGACGGGTCTGCCGCCGCCGTGCCGCTTTCGGAGACGAATGGCGTATGGAAGCAGTGGAATGGCTGTTGGCAGGGGCGCTTGCCGGCGTGATCGGTGCGGGTGCGGCGGCGTTTGTCGCGCATCGCTGGCGCATGGCGCGGGCCACCGCGCATTGGCGCGCGCTGACCAAGACGCACGACGAAGCGTTGGCGCAGGCACTGGAGCGTGAGCGTCTGGCCGTGACAAGCCAGGAGGAAGGCGCCCAGGCGCACGACGAGGCGCTCGCCGCGCTGCAGGCAAGTCTGACGCAGGCGGAGTTGGATTTGCAGACGGCACGCAAGTCGGAGGCGGCTGTGCTCGAGGCGAAGGGCCTCTGGCAGGCCGAGGCGCAACGCATTGCCGCAGAGGCGGCGCGCCTGCGCGGTCTGGCGGCGACGTTCGAGCGCTGGCACGAGCAGATGATCTCGCTCATGACGCAGAACCAGGACATGCACGCGAAGAACCACGAACTGGCGTCGATTGTCCGGCATGTGCTGATCGTGTCGCTGAACGCGTCCATCGAAGCGGCGCGTGCGGGCTCGGCAGGGCGCGGCTTTGGCATCGTTGCCGGCGAAGTGCGCTCGCTTGCTACGCGCTCGGAGGAGCTTTCGAAGAGCTACCGTGACAGCCTGCACCGTAACGACGTGACGACCACCGCGACGTTTCAGGACATTCAGGCGGGCGGCAAGATGATTGCGGCCTCGCTCTCGAGCGTCGAATCGCTGGCCCAGCAGTTGCATTCCCGTCTTCACTAAGCAGGCAGGTTTCGTTGTGATCAGCGCCCATGCACGCGATAGTTTCGAACGTATTCTGCTCAAGGCGGCCCGCACGCGGCTGGCCCGCACGCCCGACACCGCCTGCGACATCGTGCCGCTCAAGGTACGTCAGACAGGTTCGGCCGCCTCGGATGCCGACGTCGATATGGTGACGCGGCACGCCAACGTGGTCGTGCTCACGATCTCGTCCATCGGTTTTCGCATGCTGCTGGTGCTGCATTTCGACGAGGACGACGTCACCACCCGGTATTTCGCGGGTGACGCGCAGGACAAGCCGTTTCGTGAAGTCTTCCTCGAAATCAGCAATCTCTGCTGTGGGGCGATCAATCAGGAACTGCTCGCCTACTTCCCCGATCTGGGCATGTCGACGCCGTACGTGCTGAGCGCGCGCTGCGTGCCCCACCTCATGCAGCTCAAACCGAACCATCTGGCGTCGTGGGATATCACGCTCGACGGCTCGGTGCGTCTGGCCGCCACGCTGTGCGTTTGCGCGCATGCGCCGCTCGACTTCAACGCCGAACTCAGCGAGACGCAGAACAGCAGCGGCGAACTGGAATTGTTTTGAATCGGCGCACGCCATAGGAAATTACGACCATGAACCGAAGCACCCCCCGCGAGTCGGCCAGCCAGTTTTTGATCCTCGAAGACAGCGTGGAGCACGAATATCCCGAAGCGCTTGTGCGCGGCATGATCGACATCACCGATGGCGTGTTTCGTGGGCTGTTCGGTGAGATCGCCATGCACTGCGAGCCGCCCAGCGTGGTGCGCGATCGCATCATTTTCGGCGAAGTCTTCAGTCTGATCCCGCTGGAGAGCGCCTGGTGTCGAGGCTACATGATGATGCAGGCCGAACAGGTGCCGTTCATGCAATTGCTCGAGCACACGGGCCGTTGCGAAGGTCAGGCGGGCTTTCGCGAACTCAACGGCATGCTCGGCGAGTTGACGAACCTGATCTGGGGGGCGTTCAAGAACCGCTATATGGGCGACCCGTTGGCGGTGGACCGCGCGCAGGTACAAGTGCCTCTGCTGATCAATCACAAGCAGAAGTACATCTCGTTCGGCACCGACAACCCACAGTTGTGCTTCGTCTATCGACTCACCGATCCGGTCAACGCACAGACCGTGACGTTGCATCAGCATTTCGTCTTCAGTCTGAACTGGTCGCCCGAAGCGTTTCGCGAAGCCGCGCAGGCGGCCACTGAGCCCGTCGAGACCGGGGCGCTGGAATTGTTCTGAGATCCCGGCTCGCACACCTACTCCCTCTTATACACAAGGACAACACCATGTCGAAGATTCTCGTGGTCGATGACTCGAGCACCGTGCGCGACGAAGTCGCGGGTTTCCTGCGCAAGAACGGCCTGGACGTGGACACGGCCGTCGACGGCCGCGACGGTCTCGCCAAGATCAAGGCCAGCCCGGGCGTGAAGCTGGTCATCAGCGACGTGAACATGCCGAACATGGACGGCCTGACGATGGTCGAGAAGATTCGCGGCGAACTCGCGAACCAGACCGTCAACGTGGTGATGCTCACCACGGAAAGCAGCCCGGCGATGAAGGAGCGCGGCAAGGCGGCCGGGGTGAAGGGCTGGATCGTCAAGCCGTTCAAGGGCGACGCCGTGCTCGAAACGTTCCGCAAGCTCGCCAGTTGAACGCACGGCCGGCGCAAGCCGGTCGCGACGCTCATCGTCGTGAGGAATCGCGGGTCGACCGTCGCCACCGCGTGGCGGCGGCGTTACACTGCTGACTTTCCCGCACCACGCGATACGCTGCGCATACCTCGTGCGCTCGATCGCCATCTCACCATGAGCGTCGTACCTCAGAAAAAGAAGTCTGCCGCCGCAGCGGCCGCCCGTGACATCCCCGCGCCGGAACCCGGCAGCGAAACGCTTGAGGAAACGCCGGGCTCGGCCGATGCGCGTCCGCGCCGCTCCAAACTGCGACTGACGTACGTCATCGCCAGCCTCGACCGCCTGCTGCGCCGCCACATGTCGGAAGCGCTCGCGCCGCTCGGTCTCACGCTGGCCCAGTTCACCGCGCTGTCGGTACTCGACGCACGCGGCAAGCTCTCCAACGCGCAGCTCGCGCAACGTTCGTTCATCACCCCGCAGTCGGCCAACGAGGTCGTGAGCATCATGGCATCGCGCCAGTGGATCACGCGCGAGCCCGACCCCAATCACGGCCGCATCGTACTGTTGCAGCTGACCGACGAGGGCCGCCGCGTGCTCGCCCGGTGCGAGGTCGCGGCCAAGGAAATCGACGCACGCATGCGTGCCGACGTGAGCCGCGAAGACGCCGCGGTGGTGCAACGCCGTATCGAAATGTTCGTGCGGAATCTACGCGACTGACTCCGGGTTTGTCCTGACCTGCCGGTTGCTTGTATTGTCAGGTTGCTTGATATTAAATGGAGTCCGTCGACGTGAAGATACGCGCGACCAAATCCCAGTGACACGGTAAGACGACAACGACGAGCCGCACTTGCGGCATCACCGTGCCTGTCGCACTTGCGTCTTTAATATCAGGTTTCCTGATTAAATGATCGGTGTTGACGAGCCCCCGCGTGTGTCGTCGCCGGTGTCGACTGACTTCGAATCAGGCACTGCCCGTACGGGCGGTGACCGAAGACCATCAAGAAGATCACAGGAGACACCATGGAATCGAATCGGGACGGCAACGCAGGAGCGTTGTCTTTGGGGACAGACGGGGCGCAGAGCAACGCCAGTCCGGTCGTGCTGACGCTGGCGTTGTGCTTTGCCGTGGCATTGCTCGAAGGTCTTGACCTCCAGTCGGTCGGGGTTGCAGCGCGTGGCATGGCCAAGGAGTTCGGCCTGAGCGTTGCGCAAATGGGCATCGCGTTCTCGGCCGGCACGTTCGGTCTGCTGCCCGGCGCCATGGTGGGCGGGCGGCTGGCCGATAGCATTGGCCGCAAGCGCGTGCTGATGCTCTCGGCGGCGCTGTTCGGCGTGTTGTCGATCGCCACCGCCTTCGTGTCCGACTTCTGGATGCTGGTGATCGTGCGTGTTCTCACGGGCGTCGGGCTGGGTGGGGCGATGCCCAACCTGATTGCGCTGTCGTCGGAAGCCGTGGCGCCGCGTTTGCGCGGTACGGCCGTGAGCATCATGTATTGCGGCATTCCGCTGGGCGGCGGCATCGCGGCCACCATTGGCATGCTGGCGGTGAGCGACGCCGACTGGCGGCACATCTTCTACGTTGGCGGTGTCGGCCCGCTGCTGCTGTTGCCGTTGCTGGCCTGGTGCCTGCCCGAATCGCGTGCGTTTGCCGCCGCGACCGCGCAAGGCCAGCGTGCCACGCCGGCACCGATGATGTCGGTGCTGTTCTCCGAAGGACGCGGCGTGTCGACCGTCCAGCTCTGGCTGTCCTACTTCTGCACGCTCATCGTGCTGTACTTCCTGCTCAACTGGCTGCCCTCGCTCATGGGATCGCGCGGTTTGGCGCGCGGCGAAATCGGCTGGGTGCAGATTCTCTTCAACGCGGGTAGTGCCGTTGGCGTGCTCGTGCTCGGCTATCTGATGGACCGGGCGCGCATGTCGCTTGTGATCGGCGGCATGTATCTGGGAATGATCGCTTCGCTGATCGGTCTGGCCGCAGCGCAAGGCTTCAGCGTGCTCGCCACCGCCGCGTTCTTCGCGGGCATGTTCATCATCGGCGGCCAGTCTGTGCTCTACGCGCTTGCCGCCGCTTACTACCCGACCGCGATGCGCGGCACCGGTGTGGGCGCGGCCGTGGCCATCGGGCGCATCGGCTCGGTGGTCGGGCCGCTCGCCGCAGGCATGCTGCTCGCCGTGGGCAGCAGCGCAGCCGTGGTGATCGGCGCCAGCATCCCCGTGACGATCGTGGCCGCGCTGGCCGCACTCACGCTCATCCGTCGTCCCCGCGCGGCTGACTGACCAGCATCAACCGGTTGGCCTCGCTTGCACGCGACGGACGGCATTCGGCTGCCCCGTCGCGTTTTTTCGTGCGCGTATCGCGCGCGCACTCGCCGCCGCAAGATTGCATACATAACGACATCGATAATCAGGAGACTCGTATGGCATTTCCCTCACGCACTCGTGCGCTCGCAACCCTTGGCGCGGCCGCTGCGCTGGCTGCCCCCGGCATCGCCGGCGCGCAATCGAACATCACGCTGTACGGTATTGTCGACACCGGGATCGAATACGTCTCTCATGCGAGCGCGAATGGCGCGGTCTGGCGTATGCCGGGGGTGACGGGAGAACTGCCGTCGCGTTGGGGACTGCGCGGCTCGGAAGATCTCGGTGGCGGCCTTGCCGCGATCTTCCAGTTGGAGAGCGGCTTCAACATTCGCGGCGGTGATCTTGGTCAGGGCGGCCGAATGTTCGGCCGTCAGGCCTTCGTGGGCGTAAAAGGGCCGTACGGCACGCTGGCGTTGGGCCGGCAATACTCCATGACGTATTACGCGCTGCTGGGCTCCGACGTGCTCGGCCCGGACATCTACGGCATGGGCTCGTTCGATGCCTACATCCCGAACGCGCGTACCGATAACTCCATCACGTATCAGGTCGGCTGGCAGGGGCTGAGCTTCGGCGTGGGCTATTCGTTCGGCCGCGATTCCGGCGGCACGGGCAACTCGCCGGGGCAGGGCACCTGCGCGGGCCAGGTGCCGGGGCAGGCGGTGCAGTGCCGCGACTGGTCGGTGATGCTCAAGTACGACGCGAGCAATTTCGGCGTGGCTGCGTCGTATGAAGAACAGCGTGGCGGCACGAATGCTTCGGCCAACTTCTTCGACGGACAGGCACCGTCGGCCTTCAACAGCAGCAGCGACAAAGACGCGCGCGCAACCTTCGGTGCGTACTACAAGTACGGCGCATTCAAAGTCGGCGGCGGATGGCTGGGCCGTCGTGTCTCGACGGCCGTCGTGAACACGCACTCGAATCTGTTCTATCTCGGCGCGGCGTACAACATCACGCCAGCATGGCTGGTGGACGGGGAGGTGTATCGCATCATCAACAACGATCACGACACACGCGGCACCATGACCACGCTGCGCGCCACCTATTCGCTGTCGGTGCGCACCGCTGTCTACGCGCAAGCAGCCTATCTTTTCAATAGCGCACGCGCCGCGTACTCGGTCAGCGGCGGCGGTGGCGGCACCACGCCGCCCGCAGGCCAGGGCCAGACCGGCGTGATGCTCGGCATGCGTCATACGTTCTGACATTTCCGGCTAAGGGTTTTCACCGAAAACGCAATCCTTGCAATGTAAGGTTGCCTGATATTAAATGTGTGTGTTGGCAACACCGCGCGCCACTCCCGGCGCGCGGCGCAGGTTGCCCCGCACACTTGGAAATTACGCAAATGAATGCATACGAAGGGCGCTGGAAAACGGTCGACGTGAAGGTCGAGGGCGGTATTGGCTGGGTGATCTTCAATCGCCCGGAAAAGCGCAACGCGATGAGCCCCACGCTCAACACCGAGATGAATCAGGTGCTCGACGCCGTTGAACTCGACGGCGACATCAAGGTGGTCGTGCTCACGGGCGCGGGCTCGGCCTGGACGGCCGGGATGGATCTGAAGGAATACTTCCGCGAGATCGACGGCGGGCCGGAAATCGTGCAGGAACGTGTGCGCCGCGACGCATCGGATTGGCAATGGCGCCGTCTGCGCATGTACTCGAAGCCGACGATCGCGATGGTCAACGGCTGGTGCTTCGGCGGCGGCTTCTCCCCGCTGGTGGCCTGCGATCTGGCGATCGCCGCCGACGAGGCTGTCTTCGGCCTGTCGGAAATCAACTGGGGCATTCCGCCGGGCAACCTGGTGAGCAAGGCGATGGCCGATACGGTGGGGCATCGTCGTGCGTTGCACTACATCATGACCGGCGACACGTTCACCGGTGTGGAGGCCGCCGACATGGGGCTGGTCAACCAGAGCGTGCCGCTCGCCCAACTGCGCGACGCGACGCTGGCGCTGGCCGCCAAGCTGCTCGAGAAGAACCCGGTGGTGCTGCGTGCCGCGAAGCACGGCTTCAAGCGCGCTCGCGAACTCACGTGGGAGCAAAGCGAGGACTATCTGTACGCCAAGCTCGATCAGGCGCAACTGCGCGACCCGGAGCACGGCCGTGAGCAAGGCCTCAAACAGTTCCTCGACGACAAGTCGATCAAACCGGGTCTGCAAGCCTACAAGCGCTGAAGCGCAACGACCATCCGTAACCGAACAGACGAAAGAGGAATCGCGCAATGCATGAAGTGCAGATGCTGATCGGCGGCCAGTGGCGCGGCGCACAAGGCGGGGCGACGTTCGAGCGAATCGACCCGGTGACGGGCGAAGTCGCCACGCGAGCCCCGGCAGCCACACTGGCGGATGCCGATGCTGCGGTCGACGCGGCACAGGCGGCATTCCCCGCGTGGTCGGCGCTTTCGCCCACAGCGCGTCGCCAGCGTTTGCTCGCGGCCGCAGAACGTATGGATAGCCGCGCGGCCGACTTCATTGCCATTGGCGCGGCCGAGACCGGGGCGATGGCCAACTGGTATGGCTTTAACGTCATGCTCGCGGCCAACATGCTGCGTGAAGCGGCGGCCATGACCACGCAAATCGACGGCAGCGTCATTCCGAGCGACGTGCCCGGCAGCCTCGCGCTGGCCGTGCGCTCGCCGGTCGGCGTGGTGCTGGGCATCGCGCCGTGGAATGCGCCGGTCATTCTGGCCACGCGAGCGCTGGCCATGCCGCTCGCATGCGGCAACACGGTCGTGCTCAAGGCGTCGGAACAGTGCCCCGGGGTGCATGCGCTGATTGGCGCGTGCCTGCATGAGGCGGGGCTCGGTGACGGTGTGGTCAACGTCGTCACGAATGCGCCGGAAGACGCCGGCGAGATCGTGGCGCGTCTGATCGCACATCCGGCGGTGCGCCGGGTGAACTTCACCGGTTCCACTCACGTGGGCCGCATCATCGCGCGCCTCGCGGCCGAGCATCTCAAACCGGCGTTGCTGGAGTTGGGCGGCAAGGCACCCGTGCTTGTGCTCGACGACGCCGATCTGGATGCCGCAGTCGACGGCATTGCGTTCGGCGCCTTCTTCAATCAGGGGCAAATCTGCATGTCGACGGAGCGGGTCATCGTCGACGCGCGCGTCGCCGACGCCTTCGTCGAGAAGCTCACCGCCAAGGCGGCGAAGCTGCACGCCGGGTCGCCGACATCGCCCGACAGCGTGCTTGGCGCGATGGTCAGTGCGCAGGCAGCGTCGCGCGTGGCGGCGCTGGTGGAGGATGCCCGCGAGCACGGCGCGCGCTTGCCGCTTGGTTGCCGCGTCGACGGCGCGGTCATGCAGGCGACGATTGTCGATGGCGTGACGCCTGCAATGCGTTTGTACCGGGAAGAGTCGTTCGGACCGGTGGTGACGATTCAGCGCGTGCAGAGCGACGACGAAGCGGTGACGGTGGCCAACGACAGCGAATTCGGCCTGTCGGCGGCGATCTTCAGTCGCGACGTGTCGCGGGCCATGCAGTTGGCCAAACGTATCGAGTCGGGCATCTGCCACATCAACGGCCCCACGGTGCATGATGAAGCGCAGATGCCGTTCGGCGGCGTGAAGGCGAGTGGTTACGGTCGCTTTGGCAGTAAGGCGTCCATTGGCGAGTTCACTGAGCTTCGCTGGATCACGGTGCAAACGACCCCGCGTCACTACCCGATCTGATCAGGTCAGGGGATGAGGATGTACCCGCCCGCGAACGCGACCTAGAGCGCGACGCGGCGGGACTGAAGCAGGAGACAGTGTTTTGAATCAAGGCAACAACACGACGGCGGTGCAGACGCCGGAGATCGCGGCGCATCGCTACCGGCCGGTGAGCATCGGCAATCCCGGCGTAGAAGTGCGGCGCGACGGCGAGTTCTGGTATCTGCGCTCGCGTGAAGCGCTCGGCGATTTCCCTGAGCGTCTGACCGACCGGCTGGTGTCGGGCGCTGCTCAGCATCCGGAACGGTGGCTGATCGCGCGGCGCGGTCCCGACGGTGCCTGGATCGGCATCACCTATGCACAGATGCTGTCGCGTGCGCGCGCCATTGGTCAGGCTTTGCGCGATCGCGGCCTGTCCGCGCAGCGCCCGATCGCGATTCTGTCCGGCAACGATCTCGAACACTTCCAACTGGCCCTCGGCGCGATGTACGCAGGCGTGCCGTTCGCCCCGATTTCACCCGCATACTCCATCGTGTCCACGGACTACGGCAAGTTGCGTCACACGCTTGGCGTGCTGCAACCGGGTCTCGTCTACGCGACCGGCGTCGATGCCTACGGACGCGCGATGGATGCCGTGCTGGGCGACGGCGTGATTCGTGTAAGCGCTGGCGGCGACGGTGGCACGCTGGCGTTCGACGCGCTGCTCGACACTGTGCCGCGCGATATCGACGCCGTACACGCGCAGGTCACCGGCGATACCATCGCCAAGATTCTGTTCACATCCGGCTCTACGCGTCAGCCGAAAGCCGTGCCGACCACGCAGCGCATGTTGTGCAGCAACCAGCAGATGCTGCTGCAGACGTTCCCGACCTTCGGCGAGACGCCGCCGGTGCTGGTGGACTGGCTGCCGTGGAATCACACCTACGGGGGCAGCCATAACGTGGGCATCGCGTTGTACAACGGCGGCACCCTTTACATCGACGACGGCAAGCCGGTGACCGGCAAGTTCGAGGAGACGCTGCGCAATCTGCGCGAGATATCGCCGACGGTGTACTTCAACGTGCCGAAGGGGTGGGAGGACCTTGCCATTGCGCTCGAGAGCGATGCCGCGTTGCGCGAGCGTTTTTTCGCGCGTGTGAATCTCTATTTCTTCGGCGGTGCGGGGTTGTCGCAGGCCGCCTGGAACCGTCTTGAGCGCGTGACCGAACAGCACTGCGGCGAGCGCATCCGGATCATGTCCGGACTCGGCATGACCGAGACCTCGCCAAGCTGCATGTTCACCACCGGGCCAATCATGCGGGCGGGCTACATCGGTCTGCCAGCGCCCGGCTGCGAGGTGAAGCTGGCCCCGGTGGGCGGCAAGCTGGAAGTCCGGTTCCGCGGTCCGAACGTCATGGCGGGCTATTGGCGTCATCAGGCCAGTGAGCCAGTGTTCGACGAAGAAGGCTACTACCGCACGGGCGACGCCGCGACGTTCGTCGACGTACAACAGCCGGAGATCGGTCTTCAGTTCGATGGGCGCATCACCGAAGACTTCAAACTCAGTTCCGGCACGTTCGTGAGTGTTGGCCCGTTGCGTGCTCGTGTGATTTCGGAGGGGGCGCCGTATGTGCAGGACGCCGTGGTCACGGGCATCAATCGCGACGACATCGGGCTGATGGTCTTCCCGCGCGTGGAGGACTGCCGCCGCCTGAGTGCGCTGGCGAAGGACGCCCCCCTGGCGGACGTACTCGCGTCCGCCCCGGTGCGAGAAGTCTTCGCGGCGCTGCTGACGAAGCTCAATGCCACGGCAGGTGGCAGCGCCACCTATGTCGCACGCCTCATGCTGCTCGATTCGCCACCTTCGCTCGATAAGGGTGAAGTCACCGACAAGGGGTCGATCAACCAGCGTGCCGTGCAGGATCATCGCGCGTCGACGGTCGATGCGCTGCACGCGGCTCAGGCGGAAGGCGCTCATATTATTCTCGCTCCGGCACGGCGCTGACATGGACTATCGGGCATTGCAAAGTGCAGCCGACGATATTGCGTTCGTGCTGGACAAACTCGGTGTCGGGGAGGCGCTGACACGTCTCGCGCCGTTCCGCGAATTCGATACGGCGACGTTGGTGCAGGTGGTCGACGAGGCGGCGCGCTTCTCGCGCGAAGTGCTCGCACCGCTGAACGCCGTCGGCGACCGGGAGGGCTGCGCCTGGCGCGACGGCGAGGTCCGCACGCCTGCCGGATTTGCCGACGCCTATCGTCAGTATCGCGACGCTGGCTGGCCATCGCTGCCATGCGATCCGGCGTCAGGCGGGCAGGGGCTGCCGGTCGTCGCACAGGTGGCGGTACAGGAGCTGACGGCGGGCGCGAATCTGGCATGGACCATGTATCCCGGCATTCTGCACGGCGCGTACGAATGCGTGCACCGGTTCGGCAGCGACGCGTTGCGCGATGCGTGGCTCGGTCCGCTCGTGAGTGGCGAATGGCTCGCCACGATGGCGCTGACGGAACCGGGGGCGGGCAGCGATCTGGGGCAGATTCGCACGCGCGCCGAGTGGGTCGGTGGGGCGAATGACACCGTAAGGGTGACCGGCGAGAAGATTTTCATCTCCGGCGGCGAGCAGGATCTGACGCCGAACATCGTGCATCTCGTGCTGGCGCGCACGCCGGACGCGCCCGCCGGAAGCGGCGGCCTGTCGCTGTTTCTCGTGCCCAAGATACTTGCGAATGGCGAACGCAACGCCGTGCGCTGCATCGGCATCGAGCACAAGATGGGGATTCGCGGCAGCGCCACGTGCTCGATGGCGTTCGAGGGGGCGACGGGGTATCTCATCGGCAAACCGCATCGCGGACTCGAGGCGATGTTCGCGATGATGAATTCGGCACGTCTGCATGTGGGCGCGTCTGGGGTCGGACTGGCGCAGAACGCCTATGAAATGGCCGTGAAGCATGCGTGGGAGCGCGTGCAATCGCGCGTACCGGGTGCGGCGCCGAACGCTCCCATCGCGCAACACCCGGCGGTGCGGCGTCTGCTCGAAGGGCAGCGGGTCGCCGTCGAAGGTGCGCGCCTGCTGTTGTACCGCGCCGCGCTTGCCATCGACGAGGCCCATCACGCCGATACGGCCGACGCACGCACGAAGGCCGACGCGCTGGCGGCGCTGCTCACGCCAGTCGTCAAGGCGATGCTCACCGAGCAGGCGTTCGAAGGCGCGAGCGCCGCGTTGCAGGTCTTCGGCGGGTATGGCTATATCGAAGAGACCGGCGTCGCCCAGTATCTGCGTGACGCGCGCATCCCCATGATTTACGAAGGGACTAACGAGATACAGGCTATCGACCTGATGCTGCGCAAGGTCGTCAGAGACGACGGCGAGACGCTGCGGCAATGGCTCGAATGGACACGCAGGCAAGTGAATGACGCGCGAGCCGTCGCGACGCTCAAGGGCTTCGACGCCGCGCTGGCGACGCTGGACGAGTGGGCCGCGCTGCTGCCGTCCGTCATCGCATTGGCGCAATCGTCGGCACGTGCGGCGTTGTGCGTGGCAGGGGAAGTGATGCGCGTCGTGCACGGGCTGTCGATGGCCGGGTTATGGGCGCACGCGGCGCTGGCCGAGCATCGCGCCGAAGTGGGGGCTGACAGGGGGGGAGTCATGCGCGACGGCAAGCGCCGGGCCGCACGCTACTGGTTGAAATTCGAACTGCCGGAGACGCGCCGCGCAATGGCGATCGTCGCGGCGCAAATCAGCGATCCGGAGACGGCCGAATGAATCTCGACAAACTCGTCGCCATCGATACGCATGTGCACGCGGAAGTGTCGTGCTGCCAGCCGCCGGATCTCTTCGGCAAGGCTTTCGACGACGCCGCGGACAAGTACTTCGGTACGGTTCTCAAGCAGAACCGCCGGCCCACGATTCCCGAGACCATCGAACATTACCGCGAGCGCAACATCGGCTTCGTGATGTTCACGGTCGACTGTGAGGCGAACATCGGCCGTCGCCGTATTCCGAACGAGGAGATTGCGGGCTTCGCGCAGGAGAATGCGGACATCATGATCGCGTTCGCGAGCATCGATCCGCACAAAGGACGCATGGGCGTGCGGGAGGCGCGGCGGCTCGTCGAGGAATTCGGCGTGCGGGGTTTCAAGTTCCATCCCACCATGCAGGGGTTCTTCGCCAACGATCGCATGGCGTATCCGATGTATGAGTTGATCGCGGAGTACAAGCTCACAGCCGTGTTTCACAGCGGGCATTCGGGCATTGGCTCAGGGATGCCGGGCGGCGGCGGGTTGCGGCTCAAGTTCTCCGAGCCGATCCATCTGGACGACGTCGCGACCGATTTCCCGGACATGAACATCGTGATCGCGCATCCGTCGTGGCCGTGGCAGTCGCAGGCGCTTTCCATCGCGTTGCACAAGCCGAATGTCTATATCGATCTGTCCGGCTGGTCGCCCAAGTATTTCTCACCGGAACTGATTCAGTACGCCAACTCGTTGCTGCGCGAGAAGATGTTATTCGGTTCGGACTTCCCGCTCATCGCGCCAGACAGGTGGTTGCGCGACTTCGAGGCCGCAGGATTTCGCGACGAGGTCAAACCCCTGGTGCTCAAGGACAACGCGGTGAGGATGCTCGGGCTCGTGGCTGAGCCGGTCCATGCGGCGAGTGCCGCGGCACCGGCTTCGGCACAGGCGTGAGCGGTGCCATCCTCAGCGCGACCCCGGCCCGCCGTAGCGCAAGCGCGCGGCTTCGCGCATGGCGCTGATGAGGGTCTGCTCCGGCGGGGTGGGCACCGTGTCGTTGCGCCACAAGATGCCGATGGACTCCTCGGTGCCTTTCATCGCGAAGGGCAGCGCGCACAGTACGCCGTCGGCCAGATCGTCCTGCACGGTGATCTCGGAGGCGATCCACACCACGTCGTCTCGCAGGGTCATGGCGCGGGCGAGCGACATCGACAGCAACTCCGAGTAGTCGTCGAGCGTGCCCACGCCGTGAGCGCGCAAGAAACTGTCGGCCGTGTGGCGCAAGATCGTGCCGTGCGGCGGCAAGATCACGTGATGGTTCGCGAGGTCGGCCATCGACACGCTGCGCTGCTGCACCAGCGGATGCGCCGGGCGCACGACCACACTGAGCGGTGTAGCGCAAAGATGTTCGAAAGTGAGTCCCGCCATCCCCTCGGGATCGGACATCCGGCCGAGTGCGAGCGTCGTCTCGCCGGACTTCAACTGCGTGAGCAATTGCTGGTTCGCCCCGGTGTGCACTTGCACCACGATGCCCGGCCATTCGCGCCGGAAGGTCTCGAGCACGCTGGGCATCATGGCGGCGGCCAGCGTGGGCAATACGGCGATCTCGATCACTCCGCCCGTCTGGCCCACGGCGCGCGAGAGCACGTCGATGCCCTGACGCAGCGCACTCACGCTCGCCCCCGCATGCCGCAGGAACAACTCCGCCTGCGCAGTCGGTCGTGCGCCGTTGCGTCCGCGGTCGAACAAGCGCACCCCAAGCAGTCCTTCCAGTTCGGCAATCGTCTTGCTGACGGCCGGTTGCGTAATGGACAGCGCTTCGGCCGCGCGCTGAAGGCTGCCGTGCTGCGCCACGGCCAGCAGGCATTGCAAATGACGCAGCTTGATTCGCCCGTCGAGTCGGTGTCTTTCCATGCCGAAAAGTTATGAAAAACCTAAGAAAATGTCAATAAATATATCCATTGATTATGGATATAGTGTCGAAAACAAGCTGGCGCCAAGCCAGATCAGTCAACACATAACGGAGTGAGACCATGTCGGAAACGACCACCGTCCTGCGCCCCCGCGACTGGGATTCCCATCCCAAGCTCATCGACAGCGGGTACAAGTCCACGGCGCTGCGCGGCCCCAAGCAACTGCTCGTCCCGGTCAAGCAGAACCTCGCGAACCTTCGCTCGCCGGTCTACGGCCACGGCATCATCGGCGAACTCGACGGCGATCTCACGCGCAACGCGGTTCGCAACGGCGAGCCGCTGGGTGAGCGCATGATCGTGACCGGCCGCGTGCTCGACGAAGGTGGCCGTCCGGTGCCCAATACGCTCGTGGAACTGTGGCAAGCCAACGCCTGCGGCCGCTACGTGCACAAGGTCGACCAGCACGACGCACCGCTCGATGCGAACTTCCTCGGCGCTGGCCGCGCGTTGACCGACGCGCAGGGCCGTTACAAATTCCTCACCATCAAGCCCGGCGCCTACCCGTGGAGGAACCACCACAACGCGTGGCGTCCGCAGCATCTGCACTTCTCGGTGTTCGGTCAGTATTTCGCGACCCGCCTCGTCACGCAGATGTACTTCCCCGGCGATCCGCTGCTGGCCTACGATCCGATTTTCCAGGCCACGCCGGCGCATGCCCGCGACCGTCTGATCGCGCGCTTCTCGATGGATGTCACCGAACCCGAGTACGCGCTGGGATACGAATTCGACATCGTGCTGCGCGGTGCCGACCAAACGCCGATGGAGTTCTGAGCCATGTCCGATTATCAGCAAACGCCGTCGCAGACCGTCGGCCCGTACTTCGCTTATGGCCTGTCGCCGGAGCAATATCGTTACGACTTCAAGAGCGCTTTCACGCCCGTGGTGGCGCTGGATCGCGCCGAAGGCGAAGCCATTCGCCTGATCGGGCAAGTGGTCGACGGCGAAGGCAATCCAATCAACGATGCCCTGATCGAGGTCGTGCAGGCCGATGCCCATGGCCGCTACGTGCAGAACGCCGACGAGATCGAGCGTACGGGCTTCGCCGGCACGGGCCGTTGCGGCACCGGCACGGATGCCGAGAACCGTTTTGTCTTCGAGACGATCAAGCCGGGCTCGAGCGCGCCAGGCGAAGCGCCGCGCATCGATGTGATTCTGACGATGCGGGGCTTGCTCAATCATCTGTTTACGCGTATCTATTTCGACGACGAAGCAGCGGCCAATGCACTTGACCCCGTGCTGCAACAAGTGCCGGCCGAGCGTCGCCACACGCTGATCGCGCGCCGCGAGGTGAGCGGCGGTCGCGTGTCGTACCGTTTCGATATTCGCATGCAGGGTGACGAGGAGACGGTTTTCCTCGACCTTTGAAGTCGGTCGTGCAAGGCTGAAACTGGCGCGGCTTCGGGCTGCCGGCATGAAAGTGCCGGCGGCCTGTGGCCGTATCTGCATTTTGCAACGTACAAGGGTTTTGGCCGCGAATCCCGAATTCGCGGGCAGACCTTCACCACCATCGACTCTCCGATGACGGAACTGCTTGACTCCTTGCTGCGCGGCTCTGCCGTGACGGCGCGTTTCTCGCGCGACGCCACGCTTCAGGGCATGCTCGACTTCGAAGCGGCGCTGGCCGCCGCCGAAGCCGAAGCCGGTCTGATTCCGGCCGCCGCCGTCGCCCCGATCACCGCCGCCGCCCGCGCCAGCGAATTCGACTGGACTGCTTTGCGCGACGACGCGGCTCGCGCGGGCAACCTTGCTATTCCTCTGGTCAAGCAACTGACGGCCCGCGTGAAAGCGCTCGACGCCGACGCCGCACGGTTCGTGCATTGGGGCGCCACCAGTCAGGATGCCATCGATACCGGTCTCATCCTGCAAGTGCGCGGCGCCCTCGACGCCATTGGCACCGATCTCGACGGCCTCATCGGCCAACTCGCTGCGCAAGTGGGGCAGCACCGTGCAACCGTCATGGTTGGCCGCACGTGGCTGCAACATGCCTTGCCCATCACGTTTGGACTCAAGCTCGCGGGCACGCTCGACGCCCTGCTGCGCGCGCGTGCCGATCTCGCGAGCGTGCGTGAACAGGTGTTGTGCGTGCAGTTCGGCGGCGCTGCGGGCACGCTGGCGTCTCTCGGTGCACAAGGTCCGGCGGTCTCGGCGGCGCTTGCCCGGCACCTTGGCCTGTCGGAGGCGGCCACGCCATGGCACGGCCAGCGCGATCGCATCGTGCGCGTGGGGGGCTGGGCGGCGTCGCTGACCGGCCTGCTTGGCAAGTTCGCGCGCGATACGGCGATGCTGACGCAAACCGAAGTCGGTGAAATTGCCGAGGCTTCCGGGCCGGGCCGCGGCGGTTCGTCCACCATGCCGCACAAACGCAACCCGGTCGGCTGTGCCGCCATGCTGGCCGCCGCCGCCCGCACGCCGCAACTCGCTGCCACGCTCTTCGCCGCGATGCAGCAGGACCATGAGCGTGGTCTGGGCACCTGGCATGCCGAGTGGGAAACGCTGCCCGAACTGCTCATGCTGTGCGGCGGCGCACTGGCTACGGCGCGCACGCTCGTTGACGACTGGACGGTGGATACGGCGCGCATGCGAGCGAATCTCGAGGTCACGCACGGGCTCATCATGGCCGAAGCCGTCACGATGGCGCTTGGCGAAGCGATGGGGCGGCTCGAAGCACACCGCCGAGTCGAGGCGTGTTGTCGCGAGGCCATTGCCCAGCAACGCCATCTGTTCGACGTGCTGCGCGAAGACGACGAGATCACGCGCGTGCTTTCCGTCGACGCACTTGAGCGTTTGATGAACCCGCAACATTATCTGGGCGCTGCCGAGACGTTCGTGAGCCGGGTGCTCGCGCTCGCCGACGCCGCAGCGCCGACCCCTCAACCCGGCAGGAAATCGAAATGAACGATCAGGAACGTTACGATAACGGTATGCAGGTGCGCCGCGCTGTTCTCGGCGATGCTCACGTGGACCGCACGCTCACGCGCCGCAACGAATTCAACGACGACTTTCAGAACTTCATCACGCGCTTCGCCTGGGGCGACGTGTGGACGCGCCCGGGGCTCACGCGCCACATGCGCAGCATGATTACGCTCTCGCTGCTGATCGCACTCAATCGCGGCGACGAGTTCCGCATGCATGTGCGCGCCGCGTTCAACAACGGCGTGACACGTGACGAAATGAAGGAGCTGTTCATGCACGCTGCGCTGTATTGCGGTCTGCCTGCGGCCAATCAGGCGATCCACGACGCCGAGAAGGTCTTCGCGGAGATGGAAGCCGCCGAGCCGGGCTCGACCACGCGTGTGCGCGACGACGCACAGCGCTGAGGAGACGAGCCAAATGACGATGGAACGTCTTATCGAGGTGGGCGACGCCATGCTGCGGGTGGCCATCGACGGCGACGATCGGGCACCGGCGCTCGTGCTGTCCAATTCGTTGGGCACGACGCTCGACATGTGGGCGCCGCAAGTGGCTGCTCTCGCGCGCGAATTTCGCGTGATCCGTTACGACACGCGCGGACACGGCGGTTCGTCCGTGACGCCGGGACCGTATGCCATCGACCAATTGGGCCGCGACGTGATCGCACTGCTCGACGCATTGCATATCGAGCGTGCGAGTCTGGCCGGGGTCTCGATGGGCGGCATGACGGGCATGTGGCTGGGCATTCGTGCGCCGCAGCGGCTCGAGCGTCTGGCGATCGTCTGCTCGTCCGCACACATCGGCGGCGAGGATGGCTGGAACGCCCGCATTCGCACCGTGCAGGCCGATGGCATGAGCGCAGTCGCCGATGCGGTGGTGTCGCGCTGGTTCACGCCTGAGTTCGCACAACGCGAACCCGCGCTCATCGAACGCATGAAAACGATGTTCCGCTCGCTCTCGGCAGACGGCTACGCCGCGGCGTGCGCAGCCGTGCGCGACATGAATCAGCTTGACGAGATTGCGTCGATCACGGCGCCGACGCTCGTGATTACCGGCTCGGGTGATCTGGCGACGCCGCCCGCGATGTCGAGTGCGATGGTCGAACGTATTCCCGGTGCGCAGCAGGTCATCGTGCCGGGCGCGCATCTGTCGAACATCGAGTGCGCGCCGGCCGTCACCGAGGCGCTGCTGACCTTCTTGCAGGGGAAGACGCCGGCGGGCGCGTAAGCGCTGACTGCCCGCGTGAGCACGGGGGCGAGGCGCTCGACGGAGCCGCCTCGCCAACCCGGCCGAGTGTTGTCATTCGTCGCCCAGATGGGTGTTTTGCGCCGTGCGCCGGAAGGCCGACGGCGTGACACCGACATGCCGTTTGAAGACCCGGCAGAAATACGCGGGGTCCTGAAAGCCCAGTTCGTAGGCAACGTGCGAGACGGGCGCGGGGATGTAGATGAGCTTGCGGCGCGCTTCGAGCATCAGGCGGTCCTGCACCAGGTCGAAGGCCGATTTGCCGGCGATACGGCGGCACAGCCGGTTGAGCTTGCTCTCGGTGACATGCAGCCGTTCGGCGTAGGCCGGCATGGCCCAGGCTTCGGTGTAATGCGTCTCCACCAGCGCGCGAAATCGGGCGAACAGATCCAGCTCCGTGCGCCCGGAGCGTGCTGCGGAATCGTGAAGCGCATGCAGCCTAGCGAGCAGCAGCAGCACGCTGCGCGTGAGCCATCCGACCATTTCCGCGTGCCCCAGTTGCGGGCGCGAAAACTCGTCCATGATCAGGCCAAGCAACGTGTAGAGGCGGTCGCGCGTTTGCGGCGCATCGCCCAGCGAGAAGAGCCACGGCTTGCTCAGCAACGACTCCATATCGGCGTCGGCCCCGATGGCTGCGTCGAAAGGCACGCTCTGCGCCATCGTGAGGACGAAGCCATGTGCGCCGCGCGAGAAGCGGAAGTTGTGCACGGCGGACGGATGCACCGTGATGACGGCCGGACCTTCGACTTCCCATGTCGCGTCGTCGACGTTTGCCTCGACCGTTCCCTCGAAAATCGCCAGCACCTGAAAGAGTCCCAGATGCCGATGGGTATCGATATGCCAGTCGTAGAGGCGGCTGCGGGTTTCGATCCACTCGATATGGACGAAATCGGCACTGTCGGTTTCCGTCAATTCTCCGTACAGCGAGAATTCCGGAATCGTCTCGCGCGCCGCGCGCAGTCGGGGTGACGCGCCTGACATACTGGTTTTCCCTTGGAAGAGGTTGTCAAAAAAGTACAAGAAAGTCGTCGATTCATCCATTCAACACGCCGTGCGTGCTCCATAAGATATGACGCATTCGCCCCTCGTGACAAGGCGTGAACGCATTTTTAGACATGCTCGTTTACGCGCAGTCCTAAGCTGGTGCAGCGTGCGCAAGGCAACCAAGAAATGCAATCCGCACGCATGCCGTTCACCTGTCGCGACATGACCCGGCCCGAACGTGCCGGACGAGAGCGGTGCAAATCTGAGGAGACAATTCATGCGTACCCATTACCCCGTCGTCATCGTCGGCGCCGGTCCCGCCGGCTTGCTGCTTTCCCATCTGCTGCACCTGCAAGGTATCGAGTCGATCGTGCTCGAATCGCGCTCGCGTGCAGCCGTCGAGTCGACCATTCGCGCCGGTGTGCTGGAGCAGGGCACGATGGACATTCTCAACGAGACGGGCGTGGGCGAGCGTATGCGGCGCGAAGGCGCGGTGCACCACGGCGTCGAGTTGGCGTTCGATGGTCAGCGTCATCGCATTGCGCTGACCGAACTGACCGGGCGCGCCATCACTGTCTATGCGCAGCACGAGGTCATCAAGGATCTGATTGCGGCGCGTGAAGCGGCACAGGGCGAAATTCTGTTCGACGTGTCGGACGTCTCGGTGCACAACATCGACAGCGCACAACCGAGCGTGCAGTTCACCGTGCAGGGCAAGACGCAGCGTTTGACGTGCGACTTCATCGCGGGATGCGACGGTTTTCACGGGGTGTGCCGCCCGGCCATGCCTGCATCGGTGCGCAAGGAATACCAGCGGGTGTACCCATTCGGCTGGTTCGGTGTGCTGGTAGAGGCGCCGCCGTCGTCCGACGAACTGATTTACGCCGCGCACGCGCGTGGGTTCGCGCTGATCAGCACGCGCTCGCCTACCGTGCAACGGATGTACTTCCAGTGCGATCCGACCGAGCGCGCGGAGGAGTGGAGCGACGAACGCATCTGGGGCGAGCTGCACGCGCGCACGCAGACCCACGACGGCTGGCGTCTCAAGGAAGGCCCGATCTTCCAGAAGAACGTGGTCGCCATGCGCAGCTTCGTCGCCACACCGATGCAATACGGCCGCCTGTTTCTCGCGGGCGACGCCGCGCATATCGTGCCGCCGACGGGGGCCAAGGGGATGAACCTGGCCGTAGCGGACGTCTGGCGTCTGGCGCGTGCGCTCGACGACTTCTTTCATCGCGACAGCGAGACGGGGCTGCAAGGCTATTCCGAAGCGGCGCTCAAGCGGATCTGGCGCGCCGAGCACTTCTCGTACTGGATGACGCGCATGCTGCACCGGATCGACGATGCCACGCCGTTCGAACAACAAATGCAGCGCTCGGAGCTTGAGTACGTGGTGAGTTCGCGCGCGGCGTCGCTCATGCTGGCAGAGAACTACGTGGGGCTGCCGCTCGTCTGACGACCGGTGGCGCCGGGATAGCGCCACCGGTGTGCGATAGCCACCGCCGGTGGCCGCTTGCATAACCGTCCGTTATAGATGACCTGACGAAAGATCATTTTGACGGGCAGTTGAAAGACGTACAGTAGCGGCAGAAATCGACGCCGCCGCACCGCTACGTCAAGACAGTAACAGGCGCTTTCCCCCCCAGACGGCCTAGCGTACAGAGGCGGCGACGAATTCAGAATAATAATGGGATGACAAACGGGGCGGCCACGCCCCGAGGAGACAGTTTCATGAGTCAATCGCGCGCGGTGGACGTGCCCGCCTATATCAACGCACAACGATTTTCCGGCTATCAATGGCTGGTGCTGATCCTGTGTTTCTTCGTGGTGGCCATCGACGGCTTCGATACGGCTGCCATCGGTTACATCGCCCCCTCGCTCGTGCAGCAATGGCATATCGATCGCGGCTCGCTCGGGCCGGTGCTCTCGGCCGCGCTCTTCGGTCTGGCCGGTGGTGCGATCTTCGCTGGGCCGCTCGCCGACAAGCTGGGACGCAAGACGCTGCTGGTGCTCTCGGTCGTCTTCTTCGGCGTTGCGAGTCTTGCCACGGCCTTTGCACAGGATCTCGACACGCTGACCGCGCTGCGCTTTCTCACGGGGCTGGGGCTTGGCGCGGCCATGCCCAACGCCGTGACGCTGATCTCGGAGTACGCGCCGGAGTCGCGTCGCGCCGTGATCGTCAACACCATGTTTTGCGGCTTCCCGCTCGGGGCATCGATCGGTGGATTCGTCGCCTCGTGGCTCATTCCGCACTTCGGCTGGCATAGCGTGCTGGTTCTCGGCGGTGTGCTGCCGCTGGCGCTCTCGGTGCTGCTCATCCTGTGTCTGCCGGAATCGGTGAAGTTTCTCGTCGTGCGGCAAAAACCGATTGAACACGTGCGTCGCATTCTGTCGCGCATCTCGGGCGAATCGCTCAGCGATGTCGACGAGTTCACCGTCAACGAAGCGGCACCGAAGCGCGCGGGTTCTGCCGTGAGCGTGGTGCTCTCGAAGCCGTACGGTTTCGGTTCGGTGATGCTGTGGCTCACGTACTTCATGGGGCTCGTGATCTTCTATCTGCTCACGAGCTGGATGCCGATCCTGTTCAAGGATGCGGGCTTTACCATCGAACGCGCCGCGCTCATCACGGCCCTGTTCCCGCTGGGCGGGGGCATCGGCACGGTTCTGTCGGGCTGGCTGATGGACAAGTTCAACGCCCAGAAGGTGGTGGCCGTGGGGTACGCGCTCACCGCAGTGCTGGTGTATGCGGTCGGTCAGGCGATAGGCAATATCGGCTTGCTGGTGGCGCTGATTTTCCTTGCCGGCACCGCGATGAACGGTGCGCAGTCGTCGATGCCGTCGCTCGCCGCCATGTTCTATCCAACGCATGGTCGCGCCACAGGCGTGGCGTGGATGCTCGGCATCGGGCGCTTCGGCGGCATCGCGGGGGCATTGTTGGGGGCAGAATTGATGCGCCGTCATCTCGGCTTCTCTGCGACGTTTTCCCTGCTGGCCATTCCGGCCGTGATCGCCACCGTCGCGCTGCTGGCAAAAAACGCGTGGGAGCGTGCGCGCGGTCATCTTCCGACGACGTCGAACGACGCACGCAACTCTGCCGCCATGCATTGACGTCCGTCGGGTCGATTGATCGTAGTCGTGGCAGTTTGTGATGCGGCGCTCTGAGCGCCGCATTTTTATTGCGCGATGCGCACCTGCCGGGATGCTGTCAGCGTTTTGCCAATGCGTCGATCATTGCCATCGCGGCAACTGGATTGCGTTCCTTGAAGCCGCTGATGATATAGAGAAACACATCGCGGTGTTTCGCCTTGGGCGGGGCGCCAGCGATGGTGTCGAGATCCTTCGGTGCGCCGCCCTGCGCGAAAGTTTTTGCGCGCGTCAGCCACTGCGTCATCGCCTTCGGGGCGTAGCCGAGCGTGTAGCGTTCTTCCGTACCCATGAGACGCGCGTAGACGAACGGGGCGGTGACGTCGGCAATGCAGGGGAATTTCGCGTCTCCGGCAAGGACGATTGCCATGTGGTACTTGCGCGCCAGCGCGACGAACTCGGGCACGGCAAAACTCTCGTGCCGGACTTCCAGCGCATGACGGATCGGATGGCCGCCCGCTTTCGCCGGCAGAAGACTCAGGAAATGCTCGAAGTCTTGCGCATCGAACGCTTTCGTCGGCGCGAATTGCCAGTTCACCGGGCCGAGTTTCTTGCCTAGTTCCAGCACACCGCTGTCGAAGAAGCGCTCGACCGATTCGCCCGCTTCACCGAGCACGCGCCGATGCGTGGCGTAGCCCGATGCCTTGACCGAAAACACGAAGTCGTCCGGGGTTTCCTCGAACCAACGGCGAAACGTCGACGGCTTTTGCGAGCCGTAGAACGTGCTGTTGATCTCTATGGAAGTGAGGTGCTGGCTGGCGTATTCGAGTTCGCGGCGCTTCGGCCACTTCTCGGGATAGAACGTACCTTGCCATGGCGCGAAATTCCAGCCGCCGACGCCGATACGAATGCGATTTCCGGGCGACGTGCGGGTCGCGGCCGGCGCTTGGGAGGTGGGAGTCGTCGCCATCGGGTGTCGCGCATGGCGTCATGCGCATTCGGTGGGATGAAACTCCCGATGGTGAAGCCATGAGGCGACGCGCGTCAATGGGGGCGACGGCACGTCGCCGTGCCGGCGATCAGTGACGTCGGCGTCCGAGATGAAGCATGCGCTCGCGCACCTCCTCTTCGGCGCGCCAGTGCTCGGCCGGTTTGACCAGATCGCTGCGGCTGACGATGCCGATGAGCTTGCGCGAGGTCGCATCGCTCACCACAGGCAGGCGCTCCAGTTGGTGCGCGGCGAAGCGTGCCGACACGATCCGCCCGGTCTCCGAAGGCAGCGCAACGAGCGGTGGATTGACACCGTACAATTCGCCCAGCGTTTTCAGCCCTTGCGCCTGAGCGCGCGTGAGCGCCTGCCGGTCGACCATGCCCAGCACGGCGTGCGACGCATCGACCACCGGGTACGCGCGATGGCGCTGACTCGCACCAAAGGCTTCCTTCGTCGCATCCTCAATCGACATGATGTCGCCCAGCGCTACCGGCTCGCGTGTCATCAACTCGCCCACATGCAGGCGTTCCAGCGGGTCGACGCCGTATTCGCGATGGATGTGACGCCCGCGTCGCGCGAGCTTCTCCGTCATGATCGAGCGCGGCATGATCCAGATCGTCACGCCATACGATACGCCGCAAGTGAGCAGCAGTGGCAGCAATGCATTCACGTCGTGCGTGAGGCCGAGTGCGAAGACGATGGCGGTCAGCGGTGCGCCCAGCACGCCCGCGAGGGTGGCGGCCATGCACACGAGTGCCCACAGCGAGACGTCGCCGCCGGGCAGTACCGGCGCGAGCAGCGTGCCGAGCCCTGCGCCGATCATGAGCAGCGGGGCGAGCACCCCGCCCGAGGTGCACGAGCCCAGCGCAATCGCCCAGATGATCGCCTTGACGAGCAGCAGCGCCAGCGCCGCATGCAGGGGGAAGTGTCCGGCGAGCAAGTCTGCGATGACGTCGTAACCGACGCCCAGTGCGCGCGGCTGGAAGTAGCCGCCGATGCCGACCGCCAGGCCGCCGATGGCGGGCCACCACATCCAGTGCACAGGCAGCTTGTGAAAGCCGTCTTCGATAGCGTAGAGGGCGCGCGACATGCCCGCAGACAGGATGCCCGCACACCCCCCCGCGAGCAGACACGAGAATAGCGCGATGGGGGCGACGTCGGGGGTTGCCATGGGGAAGAGCGGGCCGGCTTCGAGCATCAGCGGCCGGGCGAAGCCTGCGACGGCACAGGCGACGATCACCGGCAGCAAACTGCGCGGACGCCATTCGAACAGCAGCAGTTCCACTGCAAGCAGGACGGCAGCGACCGGTGTGCCGAACACGGCCGTCATACCGGCGGCGGCGCCCGCGACAAGCAGCGTCTTACGTTCGGCGGCGCTCAGATGGAAGTACTGGGCGATGAGCGAGCCGATGGCGCCGCCCGTCATGATGATCGGACCTTCAGCGCCAAATGGGCCGCCGCTGCCGATCACGATGCCCGACGACAGCGGTTTGAGAACGGCCACGCGCGGCGACATCTTGCTCTTGCCGAACAGAATTGCCTCGATGGCTTCCGGAATACCGTGGCCGCGAATCTTGTCGCTGCCGAATCGCGCCATCACTCCGACGATGAGGCCGCCGATGACCGGCAACACGATGACTACGGCCCCCAGCGTGTGATTGGCGGGCGAGCGCGGGGCGAACGACAGTGTCTGATAGAAGAAAAGGTTGGTGAAGCCTTGAATCAGGTGCAGCAGCAGCCACGCGGCGGGCACACCGCAAAAACCGATGACGGCGGCCAGCGCAAGCAGCCGTGGCAAACCCGGCGCCCGTGCGAAGTCACGCGCATGCGGGGGCGCGGCCATGGGCGAGTGAGGTGAAGCGGTATGGGGTGCGGAATCCATGATGGTGCCGTGATTACAGATGAACGCCACGAATGTGGAAGATGTCTGCGAAGGTGCTCAACTCGTTGCGATGCTGGGCGGCGAGGTTGGCGAGACACGCGTCGCCTGCCGCCGACAAATGCACTTCCACCACGCGCCGGTCGCTCTCGTTCTGACGACGGGTGACGAGCCCGGCTCTCTCGCAACGGGCGACAAGTGCCACCACGCTGTGATGCACGGCTTGCAAACGTTCGGCCAATTCACTGATGGACGCCCAGTCGCGCCCCGGTATACCTTTGACGTGCAGCAGCAACAGATATTGCTGAGGCGTGATGCCACCTTCGCGCGCCGCTGTCTCGCTGAAATTGAGGAAGCGGCGCAAGCGATAGCGGAATTTCGAAAGTGCTTCGAAATCGCTCTTGGTCAGCGCGTCGGCGGTGATCGGCGAACCGGGCGAGGCAGATGCAGACATGGGCGGAAGGGCGTGGGACGCCGGAAGGTCCGAAAGCCGAAAAATATATCACAATGCGATATATTCGGTGGCCTTAGGGATAGCCGGGATGACAAACGGGGCCCGTAACGTGCAGAATCGCGAAAAAACGAGACTCAGCAGTTGACTGGAACTCGATCCCCGCCGAGATGCTGGAGTGTGGTTGCCATGTATTGGTGACGAGCGTCGTTCGAGCGGGCCGACCTCTGACAGGGAGGAGACATGGCTTCCACGGTCCGACGCCGCTGGCGTACGGGAACGTTGTTGTTGCTGTCGGTGGCACTCGGCTCCACAGTTGCCGCCTATCACTACGCCACCGGTTTCGAGCTGGGCGGCGGTGTCTTTGAGCAGATCGGATTCGGACGTCAGGGCACGTCGTCCGGGCCGGTCGCGCATGCGCGCGGTGCGCCATCGTCTTGTCCAGGAGGCGATTGCCGCGGCGCGTCGACGTCGCAGGCGCACTGAATCTGCTTGACGCCGCCCCTCGTTGGCGGGCGCGGCACTCCCGCTTGGAATACGTGACGCAGGCCGATGGCCATGGTGTGCCGGGTCGTATCTCGGGCCGGGGCTATGCATGCCCCACGCGGTAATATCGCGCGATGGACTCCCTCATCGCCGCTTCCGCCCGCGCGTTGGCTGCGGGCGACCCGCTGGGCGCGTTGCACCGTGTCGCGCTTCGCGACGATCCGCCTGCGCTCGCGCTGCGCGGTATCGCGATGGCGCAGCTTGGCGATTACGCGCGAGCCCGGGAACTGCTCAAACGCGCCGCGCGGGGCTTCGGAACCCACGAGGCACTCGCCCGCGCGCGATGCGTCGTCGCCGATGCCGAAGTCGCGCTCGCCATGCGTGATCTGAGCGGGACCACTCGCTCGCTGCAAGACGCCGCGTCCCTGCTTGCAGCGCATGACGACTTCCCCAACGCCATGCTCGCGCGGCTACTCATTGCTCGCCGCCTGTTGCTCGTCGGCAAACTCGATGCCGCCGCGCAGGCGCTGCACGACGCTCCGTTGCCCAACGTACCGGCGCGACACGTTGCCGTTCATGCCCTGATCGTCGCGGAATTGGCGCTGCGCACGCTGCGGATTGGCGACGCCCGCAATGCGCTCGCCCGTGCGCAGGACGCAGCGGTTGCCGCTGGCGTGCCAGCGCTGCGTGCCGAAATCGGGAGCCTGAACGATGCGCTGGGGCGTCCGGCCGCGCGGCAGTGGCAAGCGCACGGCGAACGTGCGCTGCGCCTCGACGAGGTGGTGACGCTGCTTCACTCGAACGCATTGGTGATCGACGCCTGCCGTCGTGGCGTGAGCATCCGCAACACGTGGCGGCCGCTCGCAAAACGGCCCGTGCTTTTCACACTGGCGCTGCAATTGGCGCGCGCGTGGCCCGGCGACGTCGACCGGGAAACGCTGATTGCAGAAGCCTTTCGGCTGCGTCACCCGGACGAGACGCACCGCGTGCGTCTGCGTGTCGAAATCGGGCGTCTGCGCGCGCGACTCAAGGGCATTGCGGAGATCGACGCGACACCGCGCGGCTTCGCCTTGCGAACCGCCACCGCTGCCGCGATCACCGTGCTGTTGCCGCCCATCGACGGCGAACGTGCATCGTTGATCGCGTTGCTGGCAGATGGCGCGGCGTGGTCGACCTCCGCGTTGGCGCTAGCGCTCGGCGCCAGCCAACGCACCGTGCAACGTGCCTTGGGCGAACTCGAATCGCAAGGCCGGGTACGTGCCATCGGCCGCGCCAGAGCGCAGCGCTGGATGACACCGCCGCTCACCGAATTCACGACGATTTTGTTACTCCCTGCCGGATGGTCGTTTGGCTAGAGTGGTCTTGCACGCCGGCCATGGCGTAACGACAGGAGACTGACATGACGAGCAAACCGCAACGAAACCTTCGCACCGCCGCAGTGAGCGCGGCCGATATCACCTGCGAATACGGCCCTTTCCCCGATGCCGATCGCATCCATGGTGTGACCTTCGATGGGCAGCAGGTCTGGGCCGCCACCGGCGAAAAGGTGTTGGCCTTCGATCCGGCGAGCGGCGAGGTTAGCCGCATCATCGAAGCTCCGAGCGATGCCGGTACCGCCTTCGACGGCACCCACCTCTATCAGATCGGCGAAGACCGCATCAACAAGATCGAACCGTCCACCGGTCGCATCGTGCATTCGATCCCGGCACCGGACAGCGGCAGCAATTCGGGGCTGACGTGGGCCGAGGGCAGCCTTTGGGTCGGGCAGTACCGCGACCGCCGCATTCTGCAAGTCGACCCGGCCACCGGGCAGGTGCTGCGCAGTATCGAGTCCGACCGGTTCGTGACAGGCGTCACTTGGGTTCGTGACGAACTGTGGCACGGCACGTGGGAGAACGACGAGAGCGAGTTGCGTCAGGTCGACCCGACCGGCGGCGAAGTGCTCAAGCGCGTGCAGATGCCCGATGGCGTTGGCGTGAGCGGTCTGGAGTATGACGGCCACGGCCTGTTCTATTGCGGTGGCGGCGCCAGCGGCAAGGTGCGCGCCGTGCGCTACCCCAAGGACTGACGAACCTCTCTCGGGCATGGCCGTTTGCGCGTGGCCGCCATCATAGGAGACAGACTATCGCGAGCGATAGCCTGTCTCAATTGCATAGATTCCAATAATCAATTTCAACTTGTCGATAGTGGCCGGCATACTGTCAACACTTTCCACCCCGTCAGAGAGACAACGACATGCCGATCATCAACACCCAGATCAAGCCGTTCAAAGCCAACGCCTATCAAAACGGCGATTTCATCACCGTGACCGACGAGACCCTGAAGGGCAAGTGGTCGGTGGTGGTGTTCTACCCGGCCGACTTCACCTTCGTGTGTCCGACCGAACTGGGTGATCTGGCCGACCACTACGAAGAATTCAAGAAGCTGGGCGTCGAAGTCTACAGCGTCTCGACCGATACCCATTTCACGCACAAGGCGTGGCACGACACGTCGGACACAATCCGGAAGATTCAGTACCCGATGGTCGCCGACCCGACGCTCGCGATCTCGCGCAACTTCGATGTGCTGATCGAAGAGGAAGGCCTGGCGCTGCGCGGCACGTTCGTGATCAACCCGGAAGGCGAGATCAAGCTGTGCGAAATCCATGACAATGGCATCGGCCGCGACGCGAAGGAACTGCTGCGCAAGGTGCAGGCAGCGCAGTACATCGCCGCGCACCCGGGGGAAGTCTGCCCCGCCAAGTGGACGCCGGGCGCTGAAACGCTGAGCCCGTCGCTGGACCTGATCGGCAAGATCTAAGCGCCACAAGCGATTATCGTAGCAAGCGCCGCTCAGATCACAGAGCGGCGTCCCCGCCGGCGCGGCGGCCCCCCTGAACCTGTCGCGCCGGCACCTAATCCCGAATTGCCGACGCTTACCTGCGCCCGCCTGCGGCTGACGCGGTGGCCTCTGCTCGCCTTTTCACCCCATCGAGACGGATAAACGCCATGTTGGACGCGAACCTCAAAGCCCAGTTGCAAACGTACCTCCAGAAAGTCACGCGCCCCATCGAGATCGCCGTGTGGCTCGACGATAGCCCCAAGGCGGCCGAGATGAAGGCGCTGGTGGATGAGATCGCACCGCTCTCGCCGCAGATCGCCATCGTGACGCATCACGACGTCAATCGGGATGCCGGCGAGCGCCGTCCGTCGTTTGCCATTGGCACGCCGGGTGAAGCGCCGCGTATTCGTTTCGCCGGGCTGCCCATGGGCCACGAGTTCACATCGCTGGTGCTTGCGCTGCTGCAAGTGGGCGGTCATCCGATCAAGCTCGACGACGACACCATCGCGCAGATTCGTGCACTCGATGGCGATTTCCGTTTCGAGACCTATATCTCCTTGTCGTGCCAGAACTGCCCGGAAGTGGTGCAGGCCTTGAACGTCATGGCGCTCATCAACCCGCGTATTCAGCAGGTCACCATCGACGGTGCGCTGTTCCAGGGGGAAGTCGAAGCGCGTCAGGTGATGGCCGTGCCCACCGTATTCCTCAACGGCGAATCTTTCACGCAAGGCCGTACCAGCGTGAAGGAACTGCTCGCAAAGCTCGATAGCGGTGCGAGCGCACGCGCTGCGAAGGCCCTCGAGACCAAGCCAGTCTACGACATGCTGATCGTGGGTGGTGGCCCGGCAGGCGCCGCCGCTGCCATCTATGCGGCGCGCAAGGGCATTGCCACGGGCGTGGTCGCCGAGCGTTTCGGCGGTCAGGTGCTCGACACGATGGCTATCGAGAACTTCGTCTCGGTGACGCACACCGAAGGGCCGAAGTTCGCCACGGCGCTGGAACAGCACGTCAAGACGTATGACGTAGATGTGATCGACACACAACGCGCCGATGCCCTGATGCCGGGCAAGATTCACGAGGTGCGTCTGGCCAGCGGCGCCGTGCTCAAGGCTCGTGCCGTGGTGCTTGCCACCGGTGCCCGCTGGCGCGAAATCGGTGTGCCGGGCGAGCGCGAATATCGCAACCGCGGCGTGGCGTACTGCCCGCACTGCGACGGCCCGCTCTTCAAGGGCAAGCGCGTCGCGGTCGTTGGCGGCGGCAACTCGGGTGTGGAAGCCGCCATCGATCTGGCCGGCATCGTCAAGGAAGTCACGCTGATCGAATACGGCGCGCAACTGCGTGCGGACGAAGTGCTTCAGCGCAAGCTGCGCAGCCTGCCGAACGTGCGTGTGCTGATGAACGCGCAAACGACCGACATTCACGGCGACGGCCAGAAGGTGAACGGCCTGGCGTACCGTGACCGTGTCTCCGGCGAGGCGGCCACGATTGCCCTCGAAGGGGTGTTCGTGCAGATCGGGCTGGTGCCCAACACCGAATGGCTCAAGGGCACGGTGGCGCTCTCGCGTCACGGCGAGATCGAAGTCGATGCCAAGGGCCGGACGTCGGTAGCGGGCGTGTTCGCGGCGGGCGATGTCACGACCGTGCCCTTCAAACAGATCGTGATTGCCGTCGGCGAAGGGGCGAAGGCCTCGCTGGGCGCTTTCGAGCACCTGATGCTCAGCTCGGTGGAAGACGAGGCAGCGACGCCCGAGAAGATCGCCGCCTGACATTTGCGGAAGCGGCCTCGTGCCGCATTCCCTCCACAGCAAAGCCCTCACGCAGGAAACGCGTGAGGGCTTTTTTCATTTTCTCCGGCCCATGCCGGTCTGCGCGCCTTGCATCGTTGGTCTATCGGAAATTGACCGATGAGGTATCGATTTCCGCGTTAATGGGAAAACGCATCAAAGTTCCGACGAGGGTACAGACGATGCCCAAAGACTACGCAGATCTTCGTTAATTGGCCGATTCGTTGTCACCATGTGCTCCTTCAAATTGACACCCGACGCGTGAGTCTTATGCGTTACGCCTTCGACGAGTCACCGATATCGAATTTCGATCCGGACGCTCAACAACGAGGCAAGTGAATCGACATATGGGAATCGACAATATCTTTCGTGCCTTTCGTACGTTAGGCAGCGCTGGCACGCGATCGCGTGAGCGATGGGTGAAGTGGCGCGCTCAGCCATCGGGCTTTGCCGGACAATTGCGCAGCGCATTGCCGCTCGTCGTCGCTGCCGGTGCGATTACCGCAGCCACGCTCGCCTGGTACTCGCACGATACGGGCTACGCGCCGCTTTTCGGGCAGAACCAGCGTATTCCGATCGCGCAGGCCACGGGTGTGCTCGACGCCGAGAAAATCCCGTTTCGCATGCATCCGGACACCGGCGCGATTCTCGTGCCGCACGACCGGCTCGGACGTGCGCGCCTCGCGCTGGCCGCCAAGGGCGTGACGCCGGAGTTGCCGCCGGGGCTGGAACTGGTCGACCGGGACGAGCGCCTGGGCGTACGTCAATTCGTGCAGGACGTGCGTTTTCGTCGCGGTCTGGAAGGGGAGCTTGCGCGCACCATCATGTCGATCGACGCGGTCGACGCCGCTCGTGTGCACATCGCGCTTGCGCCGCAGACGTCGTTCGTCACGCATACCAAGGCGTCGGCCAGCGCGTCGGTGCTGATCTCGGTGCGCCCCGGTCAAAAGCTTGCGCCGCAGCAGGTGAGTGCGATTGTCAAACTCGTTGCCGGCAGTGTGAACGGACTGGCCGCGGAGAACGTTTCCGTCGTCGATCAGCAAGGCACGCCACTCACCGCGAACCTCGATCTTGACGACGCAACAAACGGCAACGCGCAAGCGCGCACACGTTCACGCGACGAAGCACTTCGTAATGTCCGGGGTCTGCTCGATGGCATTCTCGGCCCCAATCGCTACCGCGCGAGTGTGAGTATCGATCTTGACGAGGATGTGGTGTCCAACACCACCGAGGCGCTCGGCGCCGATCCGCGCGTCATGCAGGAAGCCGTGCGCGAAGCGCGCGACGACGATGCGGTCGTCGGTGGTGTGCCGGGGGCCATGGCCAATCGTCCCGTCGACGCGGCACCGATGCTCGGCGGTGAGGGAGGCGCAACGCGCACTACCTCGTCCACGCGTCAGTTCGCTTACGACCGTTCGATCACGCAGACCAAGCGTCATCGCCCGCGCGTGCGCCAAATGCACGTGGCCGTCATGGTCGATGCACAGGCGGCACCGGGCGGCAACGGATGGACTGCCGAGACCATTGCCGAGATTGAGCGCACATTGCGCGCCAGCGCGGGAATTCAGGTCGATCGCGGCGACACGCTGGTCGTGAGCGCGATGCCGTTCGCCGTCACCGATGGCGCCATCGCATTCGATACGCCGGACACCGCTGCGCAGGGTTTGGCGCTCACCAGCACGCAAAAGCAATACGCCGCCATTGCCGCCATTGCGGCCGCTGCGGTGCTGTTGATCGCGCTGGTGACGTGGGCGGCGCTGGCTCGGCGAGCGCGCCGTCGCAAGGCGGCCGCGCGAATCGCCGAGGACGAGGCGCGAGAGCGCAGCCGCCGGGAAGCCGAGAACGCGGCACAGCAGGCCGCCTTGCCGGCCTTCGCCAACGACATGCCGCCCGACTCGGACGCCTCGTTCGACACGAAGCTCGGACGCCTGACAACACTGGCTGACGGCGAACCCGAGCGGGTCGCCCAGATCATCAAACAATGGATCGGTTCGCATGCCTCTGCCCGCTGAAACTTCCACTCTGACCGAGATCAATGGCGTTGACCGCGCCGCTGTCCTGTTGCTCTGTATGGGCGAGAAGGCTGCCGCCGGCGTGATGGCGCAACTCGCCCCCAATGAGCTTCTGCGCGTGGCGCACGCCATGTCGCGTGCCGGCAGCGTGAAGAAGCACGACGTGCATGCCATCGTCGACCAATTTCTCGACGCCTGCACGCAGCATGGCGGTGCGAATGCCGCACCGCGTGCCTATCTGGAGCGCTCGCTCGCCGCCGCGCTCGGTGAAGGCATCGCCAGCAATGTGCTCGACGGCATCTACGGTGATCGGATTCGTCCCAAGCTTGCGCGTCTCCAATGGGTGAGCGTGGCGCGACTCGCCGACGTGCTATCGCGCGAACATCACCGTATGCAGGCGTTGCTATTGGCTTACCTGCCTGCCGATCTGGGCGGTCAATTGCTTCGTGCATTGCCGGAATCGCAGCAGGAAGCGTTGTTGCTGGAGACGGCACAACTCAAACGTGTCGACCGGGAACTGCTGGCCGACCTGGAAGTCATCGCCGACCGTTGTCTCGCGGGCTTGTCGGCCGATAGCACCGAGGTGCCGGGCACGCGGCTCGCGGCGCAGATCATCGGCCATGTGCCAGACGATCAGAAGCGGTTGATGGATGCGTTGCGTGCCCATGACGCGTCGCTTGCAGAGTCCGTCGAGGCGAGCATGTATGGCTTCGACATCCTGGCTTACCAGGTGCCGGAAGTCATCGATCTGGCCGTGGCCGAGGTGCCGACCGACATGTGGGCCATTGCGCTCAAGGGGACGGACACCCGTATGCGGCAAGCCGTGCGTGAGCGCATGTCCCGTCTTCAGGAAGATGCCCTCACGCAGGCGATGCAGCGTCTGGGCGCCATATCGGCGGCGCGTGTCGAAGCCACACGTAACGAGATCATGGCAATGCTACGCACGCGAGCGCGTGAGGCCGACATGCTCCTGCGTCTGGCCGGCGGCGAGGTGCTCGAATGAAGCCGCATCGGTTCGGCACGAAGTCCGATGTCGCGGCCCAGCGTGGCTGGTTGCCGGTCCAGCCCGATCTGGAAACGTTGCGCGCTCAGGCCTATGCGCAGGGGATGGCCGATGGCGCAGCAAACACGCGCCCGGGGGGTTGGCAGGAAGCCTTCGACGCCGGGCGTGCAGACGGCGAGCAGGCAGCCGAGGCACGCTTGCAGGCATCGTATGCCGAGCGGTTGCGCGACGAACTCGATGCGATGGAGCTGCCGCTTGCGGCGCTTCAGGCGGCTCGAGAGCAGGTGCATGCACGCCTTGCGGCCGGTGCTGTCGATGTGCTGAGCGACGTGGCGTCGCGCGCCGTGCGCGCCGTCGTACAGCGCGAGTTGCACACCGCGCCGGCCGACATAGCGGGCATTGTGCAGCGCTTGCTCACGCAGTTTGGCGCCGGCGACGATGCCGTCACCGTCCACGTCAGTCCCGCAGATGCCCAAGTGCTTTGCGCCCGTGTCGGGAGCACATCGGCTCACGCCGATGACACCCGCCCGGGATGGCGCATCGTGGCCGATCCGTCGCTGGTTCGCGGAGATTGCCGTGTCGACGTCGACGGCCTCTGGTATGACGCGGGGTGCGACGGCCGTGAGGCGGCGGCGCAAACGATCGCGCGTAAGCGTCTGAGCGAATGGGTGGAGGCGTGCGTGCAAGCCTCGGCGTCGGCCGAGACGTCGGAGACACGATGATGAACGACGAAATTGCACTCGCCACCCCGATGGCGTTCGTCACGCGGGCCACGGGCGCCGTGCTCGAGGCGCGCGGACAGCGTTTCGCACTGGGGCAAGCTTGCCGTGTCGAGACCGCCGCAGGACGATGGACCGAGGCCGAAGTGGTCGGGTTTTCCGACGGCGCATTGCAACTGCTGACGTATGCGTCCGTGGCCGACATCGTGCCCGGCGCGCGGGTGCTGCCCGGAGCGGCGACGCCCGCGTTGCGCATCGGGCCGTCGTGGCTTGGCCGCGTGGTCGATGCCTTCGGGCAGCCGCTCGACGGCAAAGGGGCGTTAGGTGGCGATGCGTTGCTCGATACGCGCTGTTCGCCGCCAGCACCGCTAGCGCGTCGCGCCATCGACGAGCCGCTGCCCGTGGGCGTGCGTGCCATTGACGGGCTGCTAAGTCTCGGGAAGGGGCAGCGCGTAGGACTGTTCGCCGGTAGCGGTGTGGGCAAGAGTGTTCTGCTGGGCATGATGACCCGGCATACCGGCGCCCAGATCGTCGTGGTCGGCATGATCGGCGAGCGCGGGCGAGAGGTGGGCGAGTTCATCGCCGAGACGCTCGGACAGGCCGGGCTCGCCAAGGCCATCGTCGTGGCCGCGCCGGCCGATGCGCCGCCCGCGCAACGCATGAAGGCCACGGAGTTGTGTCATGCGATTGCCGCGCATTTTCGCGACGCAGGTCATGACGTGCTGTTGCTCGTCGATTCGCTCACGCGCTATGCCATGGCGTGCCGCGAGGTGGCGCTCTCGCTCGGGGAAGCCCCTGCCGCACGCGGCTACCCGGTGTCGATGTTTGCACGCCTGCCCCGGCTGGTCGAATGTGCGGGCAATGGCGCGGGCACGGGCAGCCTCAGTGCGATCTACACGGTGCTGGCCGAAGGCGACGACTTGCAGGACCCAGTGGTCGACACCGCCCGCGCGGTGCTCGACGGTCACATCGTGCTTTCGCGCGAATTGGCCGACGCCGGACATTACCCGGCAATCGACATCGGGGCGTCGGTGAGCCGGTGCATGACCCAGGCCGTGGGCACACGCCATGCCTACGCCGCGCGCGCGTTCAAAGCGCACTGGCACGCCTATCAACAGATTCGGGAGCTGATGCCGCTCGGCGCCTACGTGCCGGGCGCTCACGCCGAGACCGACCGTGCCGTATCGCGGCATCCGCTCATGCTCGAATTCCTTCGCCAGCGCGACGGCGAGGCGAACACGCCGCACGGTCTGTGCGAGCGGCTGGAGGCGCTATGCCGATGACCTCACGAACGCCGCGCGCACTGCATGCGTTGCTGTCGATGCGAGACCGCGCGCTCGCGGCGGCGCAACACGACGGCCGGCAACTCGCCGAGCAGCATGTGCGGCTCACACGCAACGTCGACCAGCTCACACGCCTGTATCGCGCTGTGGCCATCGGCGGCACGCGGGCGAATGCCTACAGCTTCCAGAATCGCGCCGATTACAAATGCACGCTCGTGCAGATGATCGAGACACAGCAAGCACCGATGGCGCAGCTGGCGCGGTGGCAGGCGGTCGCGGCGCAGGCCGTGCGCGATGCACAGCGCCGGCGCGAGGGCGTGGCAACGCTCGTCGCCCGCCATGAGGCAGCCGCGAAGCAGGCCCGGTTCAAGCGCGAGGGGCAGGAGCAGGTGGCTCAGGCACTGGCGGTTTGGCAGCGCGGCGAGGCGGCGCGGGAGCGAAATGAGGAAATTGCCTCGGGTGCTCGCATTGACAAAGCACGGGCGGCGGTCGCTTTGGTTGGGAAAACGCGTCTCGCGTTTCGCATACCTACCGAACCAGGAGCTTCGCCATGCTGCAAGTAAAAAATCGTATCGATGATATGGCCGCCGAAATCGCCCAGAGAAAGATGGGGGCGGAGTTCGGTCGTCTGGGCAAAGACAAGGCGGGGAATGACGCCCGTCAGAAAGGCGTGGCCACGCTCAAGGAAGCGCTCGGCAATTTCGAGAAGCAATTGCGGCGTGTTGGCGATAGCGCCGACCTGCATCAGCACAAGGCAACGCAATCGAGCGATTCCGCGTTCTCCGTCAAGCTGGAGAAAGGCGCGCAGCAGCTCGACTTCGACGTGCACGTCAAACAGCTTGCGACGGTGCATCAGGTGCAGATCACGGATGTGGCGGCACTGAAAGGTGGCAAGTTGACGATTAACGGGGGCAACGACGCGATCGCATTGGACACGTCGGGACTCGATCTGGCGACGGCCGAAGGGGTGCGCGAACTTGCCAGACGAATCAATGCGAACGCCGCGTTGAAGGACGCCGTGCGCGCCGACTTGCGGCACGTGCCGGGGCAACAGACGCCGTACTTGCTGCTGACCGCGACGAAGTCCGGTGCCGAGGCGAAGTTCGACGTGCAGTCCAATGCCGGCCCGAATCTTGGGGCGCCGAATGCGGCGGTGCTCGCGCAAGGGCAGAACGCCATCGTGCGGATTGGCAACCAGGGAGCGGAAGAGACCTACCCGACCAATGAGGTCACGCTGTTCACCGGCGTGACCCTCTCGCTGAAGAAAGCCAACGCGGCGGCCGAGACCACGCGTGTGTCGATCACGCCGGACATGGAGGGCACGGCCGCGAACATGCGTACTCTCGTTCAGGCTTACGACGCAGTGCGCAAACAACTGCGCGATCTGATGGACCCCGGCACGCCGGGGGCGTCGATGTCGCCCGATAGCGACGAGAAGGGTGACGTCAAACCGGCCGGGCCGTTTTATGCCGACGCTGGCGTGCGCGCCTTGCTGCGCGATCTCGAACGCACCTTCGAGCGGCCCATGACGATCGACGGCAAGACGTTCGACCCCGCCCTGTTCGGCGTGAAGCGAAATGCCGACGGCTCGGTCACTTTCGATCAGAAGCGCTTCGAAGCGGCGTATTCCGACGACAAGGCGTTGCTGAGCAAGTGGTTCGGCGAGAGCGCCGACGTGATGAAGCGCGATACCGGTACCGATCTGGACAAACAACCGGCGGGGATGCGCCTTGCCGTGCGGATTCGCGAATGGACCGACGAGATCACGGGGGTGCTCAAGCACCGCACGGATACCGACGAAGTCACCACGCAGCGGCTCGCCGCCAAAGAAGACCAGCTCAAAGCCCGTTTTCTGGCGCTCGTAGCGCGCTACACCGATGAACTCGCTCGTGCCGAGCAGGTTCAGCAACAGATGAAAGAAACACGCGGCTTTGTCGATGCGCTCTTCCGCGGATCACGCAAGTCTGACGAATGATGCGTGTGACCATCCTTTAGGGAGTCAATCCGATCATGACTTACCAGCAATACCATGCCTCCGACCTCGATGCACGCATCGCAGGCGCAACGCCCTTGCAGCTCATGCTGATCCTTCTGGATGGCCTGCTCGACGAACTGGCCCGCGCGCGCGGGCACATCGAACACGCTCGCCATGACGCGCGTCTTCGCAGCGTGACCAAATGCCTGAACCTGATCAACGGTCTGGCATCGCATATCGACGTTGCCGATGGCCCGGGTGTCACGCAGCCACTGAGCGCCGTGTACGACTTTTGTATGCGCGGTGTCGCACAGGCCAGCGTGGAACTCGATGTCGCCAAGCTCGACGAGGTCGTGGCGGTCATCACGCAACTGACACAAGGTTGGCGCGCGCTGGAGACGCGGCGTGGTTAATGCGGCGACCTTCCGGGATCTGGCGCGAGATCTGCGACGGCATTCCGCCGCGCGCGAATGGGGCTTGCTGCAAGCCACCGACGCCCTGTTTCGGCGGGCGTGGCGGCACGCACCTGCGCCCGGCGCGCGAGACGTCTCGCTGGCGCAGGCCATGGACGATGCGCTTGCCGCGCACGACCAGGCGTACCTGTTGAGCCAGCGAGCCACGTCGGAGGCACGCAGACATCTGGCCGGACTGGGTCATTGGCGCGACGGCGCGCTCGGCTACCTGAGGATGCACGATGATCGTTGAATACTCACGTCTCACGACACCTGCCAATACGGACATGTCGGCGCCGGTGGCCGACGGTGCGTTGCCCATCGGGCCCGCGCAGGATGTGCCGTCTCCCGCCGCAGGAGACGTGTTGAGCGATTTCGCCGCGACACTCGGCCGCTCGACGGTGCAGGGGCTCGAGCTGACTGCGCAAGAGAATGACGCCGATGCCGCGCCGGAAGCCGCCGAGCAAGCGCTGAAGGCAGATGCGCCGGAGCGCATCGATGTGGCCCCTGAGGTTGGCGCGCCAGTGGTAGCGGACATGCCGGAGATCACGCCGCACCTCGGGGAGTCGTCGATGGAAAACGATGCCGCGCGAGACGTTCCCGTCGCGCCGAGCGTCGTGGCTCCTGCTGTGGGTGATTCGGCGATTGTGGCGCAGGACACACCCTCACGCGGGATCGAATCGCTGCGAGACGCGGTGTCGCCACACATCGCGACGCTGCTCGCCGCGCACGAGCATCGGATGCGCGGCGCGCTTGGAAGTCATGCGCCGGCCGGGCCTGGGGAGTCAGGGGAGCCAAGGGAGCCAAGGGACGGGCCCGCCAGCGCAATGATGTCCTCGTCGGCCTCCGCCGTTCGTGCGGCATTCCCCGTGACGATACCTCCTGGCGTCTCATTGGCCCTCGGATTGGCGAGCCCGTCGCCGACGCCATTGACGGTGCTGCCACTGGCAGCGGACCCGGCAACGCAGGGCGTTGCATTCATCGATAGCGCAGCGACACAAGCGCTTCGCGCGGCGTTTGCCGCGGGGACATTCGGCAACACCTTCGTGGGCGAGCCGTCCACCGTTGCGATGCCGGGCGGATTCCCGAGTGCCAACGGGACGGCGGGCGACGGTACGTCCGTGGCCCGCACGCTGTCCGAGCGCGTGCAGACCATGATGCAGAACGGTGTCCACGAAGCGCGCCTGCGCCTGACACCGGATGAACTGGGAGACATCGCCATCGTGGTCCGGAAGTCGGCCATGCAACTCAGCGTGAGTTTGCAGGTGGCGCGTCCCGAGGCGTTGAGCCTCGTCCAGGGCACGGCGGCGCTACTGCGCGACATGCTTTCGCAGCGCCACGCCGGGGATGTCAATGTGAGCGTCGGGAGCATGCCGTCGTTTAGCGGCGACGGTGCGTCGGGCAACGGGCGTGAGCGGCATTCGCGCGACGAGCGGTCCGGCGACGCAGGGCCTGGCCTTGCCTTGGGTGAGGCGGCGCGTCAGCGCGAGGCATTCCGGTTATGAACACACCGACGTACGGCCCCGTCGTGCACAAGCGGGGCGAAAAGCGCGGTAGCACGCGCCCGGCGAAGGTCGCCGAAGGGTCGGAGATGTCGACGCGGCAGCACGACGCGAGGCTCCCCGCACCGGCCACTCCCGGATGGCAGGCCATGCCGGTAGCCGACGAGCAGGCGCAGGTCCTGGGTCTGATGCCAGTGATCGCGCGCGTCGTGCGCTCGCTGATGCCGCAGACAAGCGTGGCGATCGCGCAGGAAGACATGACGCAGATTGCGCTGATCGCTGCGCTCGATGCCATTCGACGCTATGGGCCGCCCGATGAACGTTTCACCGCTTATGCGGCAACGCGCATTCGTGGCGCGGTGCTGGATGAACTTCGGCGCCTCGACTGGCGCCCGCGCACGTTGCGCCAGGCGTCGCACCGGCGCCGTGACGCCGAACGTGAACTGACGCGTGCCCTCGGTCGCGCCCCGACCCGTGAGGAATTGAGTGCGCACGCCGGCATGGACGACGCCACGCTGGACGAAGCCGAGATGGCCGAGTACGCAGAGAGCATCGCGAGCTTCGATCAGTTGCTCGCCGATGGGGGACTCGAGGCAAACGAGGCGCTCGTCGAGCGGCGCGGTCCGGAGTATCTGGTCGCCACGCGGCAGAGCCTGACACGAGCGCTCGACGCGCTTGATGAACGAGAGCAACGCATTGTGCAGCTTTACTACGAGTTCGACATGAATCTTGAAGAGATCGGCGAAGTGCTGGGGCTGACCCGGGCGCGAATTTGCCAGATCCATCGGGCGGCGCTCGCAAAGATGAACGCCGCCATGCAGGATGCAGGACGAGGCGGCGCGCGCGCCGCACGTACACCACTACCGAATTGTTAGACGAGGCAAGGGAAATGAAACTATTGATGCTTGGGGCTGCCGTGATCGGGGGCAGCGTGTTCGGCATGTTCTGGCTCAATGGCGGCCAGTTCCAGACTGTCTTCCATTTGAACGAACTCGTGCTCGTTGTCGGCACGGCGCTGGGCGCGTTTCTCGTCGGCAATACGGCCCGCGTTCTGGGCGACTTGCGCGCCGTGGTTGTAGCGGCGATGCGGCGTCGCCGTCACGGAGATGCCTTCGAGCAGGAATTGCTCACCCTCACTTACTCGCTGCTGCAGACCTCGTCGCGCGACGGCGTTCGCGCGCTCGATGTGCACCTCGACGACCCGTCGCGCAGCCCGATCTTCCAGCGCAGCCGCCACGTGCTCTCCAATACGAAACTGGTCGACTTCACGGTCGATGCCTTGCGCGTGGCATCATTGAGCAAGGGCTCGCGGAGTGAACTCGACAGCCTGCTGGCGATGGAGATCGAGAGCCGCGAGCGCCGCATGATGCACCCGGTACAGGCGCTTCACAAACTGGGAGAGTCGATGCCGGGTTTCGGCATCATCGCGGCGGTGCTGGGGCTGGTACTTGCGATGTACGACATCGGCGCGGGTGCGGCAACCGCCACGATTACGCGTCAGGTCGCGGTCGCCATGGTGGGCACGTTCTTCGGCGTTTTCGCTTGCTATGCGGTCATCGGCCCGCTGGCGAACCGCCTGTCGCAGTCCGTCGTCGTGGAAATGACGGGCTACGAATGCGTACATGCGGCGCTTATCGCCTTCCTGAGCGGCAAGACGCCGCTACTCTCGGCCGATGCCGGGCGCCGCATGCTGCAATACGGTACGTTGCCCAGCTTCAACGCGCTTGAGGGGTGGGTGCGCAACGTCGAGAATGAGCGATGAGTACGCGTCGATCGCGCTTCGCACAGGAAGAGCATAGCGGTGCCTGGAAGGTGGCGTTTGCCGACCTGTGTCTGGTCCTCATGTGCCTGTTCGTTGTGATGTGGATACTCGAGCGGCGAGTCTTCGAAGCACCGTCGCCGGCCGACTCGCAGGCGACCAGCACTCAGCAACCGGCGTGGACGTCGTCTTCCTCCACGAGCGCCTCGCCGTCCGACGCCCAGCAACTGGCCGGCGAGACGGCGCGCGAGTTCCCCCGTGGTCAGTTCGAGTCGCCGGCCGACATGGCGCGGCTTGCTGCCGCCGTGCAGCAACTCAGCGAAATCGCGAAACTGTCGGATCACGTGAGCACCGCCATCACACCGGACGGGTTGCGCGTGCGGCTGGCGGACTCCGATGAACGTGGCATGTTCGAGCGTGGCAGCGCTGTCCCTTCGCCTGGCGCACGCGCACTCCTGACGCGCATTGGCGGGCTGCTGTCAGGTGTTGAGAATTCGCTGATGATCGTTGGTCATACCGATGCGGTTCGCTATCGCACGACGGCGGCCGATGGGTACACAAATTGGCATTTGTCTTCGGAACGCGCGCTTGCGGCGCGCACCGCACTCGTTGCGGGGGGGCTGGAACTCGATCGCGTGTTGATGGCCGTTGGCATGGCAGACCACGCGCCGCTACTGCCAGACGATCCCGTCGCGGCGGCCAACCGGCGCATCGAGTTCGTGGTGCTCACGAAGGCGAGGGCGATGCAAATGGCCCAGATGTTCAGCGCGCCGCATGCCGGCGAGATGGTGCTTTCCGGTCAGAACGCTGCGGCGGATGCGACCGAAATCGCCACGCTCCCTGCGCGTTTAACAAACGACGGCGACCGGTCGCCTGATTCGAGTGAACCGTAATTTCCAAGGACACCTCTCATGCCCAAGATCGACTCGATTGCCAACGTCACGCCCATCGACGCCACGCGCCCGCGCCTGACGGCAGGGCAGAACAAAGGACAGGCGGCGACGCCGGCCGCCACCGGCGCCGCACATGCGGTGCCTGCCGGCGCGAGCGAATGGCTCGCTAGCGCACGCGCTGTCGTCGAATCCGCGCCGCGCATCGACGCCAGCAAGGTCGCTCGAATCAAGGCGATGCTGGCGAGCGGTGAGCTGACTTTCGACAGTGAGCGCGTGGCGAACGGGATTCTCTCGCATCACGGGATGTTGCGTTGAGTCCCGAGCTACAGCGTATGCGCGGCGAGTGCGTGGCGCGCATCGTGGCGGACGTCGATGCCGATCTCGGTGACTATCGTCTGTTGATCGAGACGCTTGACGTGCTGCATCGCGCGCTCGTCGACGAGCAACTCGGCACGCTTGGACGCGCACATGACCGGGCGGCGCAGTTGGTGAGCCGATTGCAGGTCCGCGCACGGCGCCGCGTGCGATGCCTCGAACAGGCGTTCGGCCAGGCGTCGGCCAATACGATGGCCCCGGTATTAGCGTGGCTGGATGCGCCCGCGCGTGAAACATTTTCTTCGCGCTGGCAAGTCCTTCAGGCATGCGCGGCGCGGTGCAAGGCGAGTAACGCGCGCAACTTGCAAGATATCGGCATGCGCCTTCAGGCACTCGATGTCGTGCTGTCTCCTGCCTCCGCGACCTACTCGCCGCAGCGCTGAATCCCCAGTGTCGCTCACAGTGACGGGCGACCTCACGTAGCGCAAAAAAAGAAGTCAATAGACAGCAGCCTACGCAACCAGCGTCATTTGCCCAAAGCGGGGCAAGCGCTTTGGGAAACACGTCAATTTCAAGCGCTTTCGAGCCGCTTTTCGATAGTTTTGCCGACAATGGGTGCAGTCGATATCAGTGACCCACGGAGGCGGAGTTTTGCAGACATTTTTTTCTCAGGCGCTTGGTGTACACGCTGCGGCTTTGCGCGCGAGAGAGGAACGCACGCGCGTGCTTGCGGCCAATCTCGCGAACGAGGCAACGCCCGGTTATCAGGCGCGCGATCTCGATTTCGGCGAGCGGGTGCAGCGGCATCTTGATGCAGGCATGGCGCCGCTCGGCAGTGCCGATGCGTTCCATGCGGGCGACTCTTCCGACGCCTTGCGCTATCGCGTGCCGATGCAGGCGCGCGCCGATGGGAACACCGTGGAACTCGGTATCGAGCAGGCGCTTTTCGCGCAGAACCTGTCCGACTGGCAGGCCAGCCTTTCCTTTCTGAACCGGCGTCTTGCCGGATTGCAGAAGGTCATCGACGGAGGCCGTTGACGATGAGCTTCAGAGAAATTGCGGGAATCGCCGGCTCGGCGATGGCCGCGCAAACGATTCGATTGAATACGGTGGCGAGCAATCTGGCGAACGCCAACGCCGTGACGGGCGACGCCGAGACCGCGTATCGCGCCCGCAAGCCGGTGTTCGCCACCGTATTGGGTGATGCGCAGGGTGCGCAGCACGTGCAAGTCATCGACATTTATGAGAGCGAGGATTTGCCGCGTGTTGCTTACGAACCCGGTAATCCGGTCGCCGATGCCGATGGCAATGTCTTCTACGCGAACGTGAATGCGATCGAGGAAATGACGGACATGCTCGATGCGTCGCGCGCGTTTCAGACCAATCTGGAAGTGCTGGCCCGTGTGCGCACGGCGCAGCAGGAATTGCTACGACTCGGAGAACGCGGATGACGCCGCTCATTGGAAACCTCTCTGGTGCGCTGAACGCGCCGGCGAATACCTCTGCCGCACCGGCGTCCGCGGGCAAGACGGGCAAGGCCGGAGATTCGGGCGAAGACATCCGGATGATGTTCACGAAGCTGCTGGTCGCACAGATTCGCAATCAGGACCCGCTCAATCCGACCGATCCGGCGCAGTTCGTCGCGCAACTCACGCAACTCAGTCAGACCGAAACCATGCAGCAGGTCGGCCAACGCATGCTGGCGCAGACCAACATGCTTTCCGGTTTGCAGGGCTACGCGTTGGGCAGCCATGTCGGCCGGAACGTGAGCGTGCAGACGTCGAGCATCGAGCGCGTGAGCGGACAAGGCGTTCGCGGCACCGTTGAACTGCCGGTGGGCAGCGAAGCTGCCGAGATCGTGCTCACGAGCCGCGACGGCAAGACGATTCGCAAGCCGTTGCCGGCCTCTGCGGGACGAACGGAATTCAGTATCGATGACACCTGGTTCGCCGCGAACAACCTGGGCGCGGGCCAGTTCGGTATCCATGTTCAGGCGGGCACCAACAAGCTGCCGGTGCTCGTCTCGGGGCGTATCGAGCGCGTACATCTGGACGGTACCGGTGCACAGATCGACGTGTCGGGCGTGGGTCGTCGTATCGACGCGGCAAACATCAAGGAATTGTCGGCCGGTACGCCCTCGGGTGCGGCCAATAACGGGAGTGCAGCATGAGTTTCGATATCGCCCTGTCGGGCATCAACGCCATCAACAAGTCGCTTGAGACGATTTCGCAGAACATCTCCAATTCGGAGACGAACGGTTACAAGTCGGGGCGGACCCATTTCGCGTCGGCGATGGCCGAAACGCAGCCGGCGGGTGTCAAAGTGAGCGGTACCCGGTATTCGGTCGAGGCCAACGGTAGCTTGCGCAGTTCGGGCGATCGCCTGCATCAGGCGATTCAGGGGGGCGGTTTCTTCATCCTCAAGGAGACGAACGGGCAACGCGTCTATTCGCGTGTGGGCGATTTCCAGATCGACAAGGACAGCAAGCTGGTCGACGGAAGCAATCGTAGCGTGCAGGGCTTTGCCCAAGGCCAGGCGAATGTCTCGGATGTGAAGATCGACAAAAGCCCCGTTGGCGCATTGCCGAGCACGGCAATCAACGTTTCCGGCCGTTTGCCCGACCCTTTGCCGGCGGCGCCGGCCCGGGTCGGAGAGATATCGGTCACGTTTCGCGACGCCAGCGGCGAACTTGCCGTGAGAAACCTGAGGTTCGAAATGGTGGCGGGCGCTCCGGGCACGGTGCAAGTTTCCGAAATCGATGGGCCGAATGCTCCCGTTATTCTGGGCACGCTGGATCCCGCAACGATGCAATGGACCCGGGGTGGGGCCCCCAGCACGCTTCCTGATCTGGATTTCAGCGGCATGAACTTCCAGCGCGGTGCGTTTTCCGCGACCGCAACAGAAGTGGGGGGCCGCGAAGCCGGTGAGTTCGTTCGCGCGCGCATCGACAAAGATGGCTCGGTCGTCGCGGAGTACAGCAACGGCACGAGCAACACGCAATATCAACTCGCCCTTGGCGAATTCGCCAACGTGGGCGGTCTGGTGCCCGTGGACGGCACCGTCTGGCGCGAAACCGGCGATTCGGGCGTTGCCCAGCTGCGCCGGCCCGGCGAGGGCGCCACGGGCGTACTCGTCAGCGGTTCGCTCGAAGGGTCGAACGTCAACGTGACGGACGAACTGGTCAGCCTGATGTCAGCGCAACGCAACTATCAGGCGAACACCAAAGTCATCTCGACGCAAAACGAGATGATGCGCAACCTGATGCAATCGATCTGACGCGATGGACGCTCTGATCTATACCGCCATGTCCGGCGCGCAGCGTGCGCAGGATACCCAGCATATGGTGGCCCACAATCTCGCCAACACCACGACCACCGGCTTTCGTGCGTCACTGGCCGTGGCGCAGGCCAATGCCGTGCCCGGCGCCGGCCTGGCTTCGCGCCACTATGCGGTGCAGGCGCCGGCCGGTCTCGATACCACGCCCGGCGTACTCGAATCGACGGGACGCGCGCTCGACGTTGCCATCGATGGCGATGGCTATCTGGTGCTCGCGGCGCGTCCGGAAGACGGTGCGGACGCCGTCTACTCGCGCGGGGGCTCGCTCAAGCTCGATGGCGACGGCACATTGCTGTTGCATGGCCGCCCGGTCATGGGCGAGGGCGGTCCCATCGTCGTGCCGCCGCATCGCGAACTCGACATCGGCGCAGACGGCACAGTGGCCGTGGTGCTCGAAGGATCGAACGAACTGGTGCCGGTCGGCAGTCTGCAACGTGTGCTCGCCATGCCCGGCGACATGCGCAGCACCGGCGGCGGCCTGCTCGTGAGCGATGCAGGCACGTTACCCGGCGATGACGTCGTGTTGCGCGGCGCTCATCTCGAAGCGAGCAACGTCTCGGCCGTGGGCGCAATGGTGCAGAGCATGAACGCGAGCCGCGACTTCGAAATGCAGATGCGCGTGCTCAAGATCGCCGACGACATGGCAGAAGGCGGCAATCGCCTCGTGCGCGGGTAAGCCGCGCCAATTCACCCCATTCCCATCGAGATGTCATGAATCCCGCACTCCTCATCGCCCGCACGGCAGTTCGCGCGCAAGACGCGCAGTTGCAGTCCATTGCCAACAATCTGGCCAATGTGAATACCACAGGCTTCAAGCGCGACCGTCTCGCGTTCGAAGACACGTTCTATCGCGCCGTGCGTCCGGCGGGCGCGCGCACGCAGGGCGACGCCACGCTGCCCGGCGGCATGTACTTCGGTACCGGCGTGCGGCTTGCCGGCACGCAGAAGCAGTTCGTGAACGGCACCGAACAGGACACCCAGAACGAACTGGATGTCGCCATCACCGGGCGCGGCTTCCTGCAAGTCGAAATGCCCGACGGCGAGACCGCCTACACCCGCGCCGGCAATCTTCGTCTTGACGTGGATGGACGTCTGGTGACGCAGGCAGGCCACCCGCTTGTGGGCGACATCGTCGTGCCGCCCGGCGCGCGAGATCTGACGATCAGTGCCGACGGCGATATCAGCGCCCTCGAAGCCGGCGACACCGAGCCGACCTCACTCGGCCGCCTGCAATTGGCCGGTTTCGTGAACCCATCGGGCCTGCGCCCGATGGGCAGCAACCTGTTCGCGGAGACGGCCGCCAGCGGCCCGGCCATCGAAGGCAACCCGGGCGAAGAGAACCTGGGTCTGCTGCGGCAGAAGGCGCTTGAAGGCTCGAACGTGGTTGCCGTCGAGGAAATGGTGAACATGATTCAGGCTCAGCGCGCCTACGAAATGAGCACCAAGGTGCTGTCGGCGGCCGACAACATGATGCAGAGCCTTGCGCAGGTCGCGCGGTAACGGACGGGGACGATGATGACGGACACGACCCGCCACCTGCCGCGCGATGCCCGGATGGCTTATCGCGGCGTGCGCGCAGTGGTCGTGGTAGCGTTTGCTGCCGTGCTCACGGGCTGCGCCGGCTATCTGCCACCGCAGCTCGAAGAGAGCGACGACCTGCCCAGCGTGACCGAGATGTCGTCGCAGGGGCAGGCGGGCGGCCTCTTTTCCGCCGGGAACGCGCTGTCGCTGACATCGGACCAGCGCGCGTTTCGCTCGGGCGATGTACTGACCATCGTGCTGCAGGAGCAGACACAGGCGAGCAAGCGTGCAGGTACGCGGCTGGACAAGCGCAGCGGCATGTCGATCGACGAGATCACGTTGATGGGCAAGTCGACGCTAGGCGAGTCTGCGCTCGGCGCGCGACGCGGCTTTCGCGGCGATAGCTCGAGCACGGCGCAGAACACGTTGCGTGGCGCGATCACCGTCGTTGTGCATCGCGTATTGCCCAGTGGGCTGTTGCATGTGCGCGGTGAGAAGCGTCTGTTCCTGAATCAGGGCGAAGAAACCGTGCGTGTCGCCGGTTACGTACGGGCGGGCGATATCGATACGACCAACCGTGTGTCGTCGCTGCGTGTGGCGAATGCCCGCATTCAGTATTTCGGCACGGGCGCGCTTGCCGACAGCAACAATCCTGGCTGGCTCACGCGCTTCTTCAACAGCCAGTTCGCGCCGCTCTGAGGGGAGATTCGTATGTTCGGAATGCCTGGCGCGCTTGCACGTGTGCCCCGCTGGTTCGACGCATTGTCGTTGTCGACGACGATCGCCGCCATTGCTGTGATCGCGGCGTTGGTCGCGGCACCGGCGGGGCATGCGCAAACCGTGCGCAACTACGTGAACGTGGAAGGCGTGCGCGACAACCAGCTTGTCGGCTACGGTCTGGTCGTGGGGCTCCCCGGGAGCGGCGACGGTCCGCGCTCGCGCCACTCCAGTCAGTCGCTCGCCAACCTGCTCAAGCAATTCGGCGTGAGCATGCCCGATAACGTGCGACTGCGCTCGCGCAACGTCGCCGCGGTCATGGTCAGCGCAACGTATCCGTCCGGCTTCCTGCGCGGGCAGACCATCGACGTGACCGTGTCGTCGATGGGCGACGCGCGCAGCCTGCGCGGCGGCACGCTGCTGCTGACCCAGCTTCGCGCGGTCGACGGACAGACCTATGCGCTAGCACAAGGCAACCTTGTCGTGAGCGCCATGCAGGCCGAAGGGCGCAGCGGGTCTCGCGTTCAGAAAAACACCCCCACCGCCGGGCGCGTACCCAATGGGGCGACGATCGAGCAAGAGATTCCCGTGCCGGTGGGCGAGGGCGGCGCGATGCGTCTGAGCCTGAAGCGGCCAGATTTTCAGTTGGCGGCCAACATCGCCGACGCCATCAACACCCGCTTTGGCGGGCGCGTTGCGCAGGCCATGAACGGCAGCACGGTCGAGGTGAGCGCGCCCGAAGACGCCGATGCGCGCGTACGTTTTCTGGCGGACGTTCACTCGTTGCCCGTGCCGGGGGTGAGCCGGGTGCCGCGCGCGGTCATCAATGCCCGCTCGGGGACGGTGGTGATCTCGCAGGGGGTGACCGTGCGTCCGGTGGCCGTGTCGCACGGCGCGTTGCGCGTGACGGTGACCGAGTCGCCCATCATTTCTCAGCCTGCACCGTTCTCGCGCGGCCGTACGGCCGAGGCGCAACGCTCGCGCATCGACGTGCAGGAAGACGGCATGGATATTCAGGTCTGGCCGGATGGCGTCGATCTGCAAACCATCGTCGACAGTCTGCGCCGCTCGGGGGCGACCCCCGACGACGTGATTGCGATCCTGCAAGCCCTGGACGAAGCTGGCGCGCTTAACGGCGAGCTGCATGTGATTTGAAAGATCTGATGACGCCGATAACGCACAACCATTTGCTAATTTCCGCCGCCGGGTCGCCTATACAGAATGCGGGCGCGGCATCGGCTGCGCCGAGCGCGAATCTCGAGGCGGCCGCCGAACAGTTTGAAGCGATCTTCGTCGCGCGGCTGCTTGGCGAAATGCGGCGGGCCACTCAGGCGTTGCGCGACGATCGCGACGCCACCGGTGGGCTGGGCAAGCGCGACCGTTCGACCGACGGCCTGCATGACTGGGCCGACACGCAAGTCGCGCAGGCGCTGGCGTCGCGTCGCGCCTTCGGCATCGCCGACACGATCATCCGGCAAATGAAGGGCCGTTGAACGCGCGCCGCGCTAACACCGACACGACAGGCACTCAACCATGAACATGCTGAACATCGCCACGCAAGGCGTGAAAACTGCGCAGTTGTTGCTCGATAACGAGTCGCTGAACATTTCGCAGATGGGAAATTCGGCGTACACACGCCGTAATGTGCGCGTGACGTCGCGCGCCGATGGCACGGTGCAGGCGCAGGAAGTCGTGCGCGTGGCCGGGCTGGAGCAGCGGCGTCAGTTGTGGCGCGCCGTGGCTGGCGCCAGCGAGCTGGAGGTACAGAAGCCGCACGCCGATGCGCTGCTCACGCAACTGGGCGGAACCGATGTGGCGAGCGACCCGCTGGGTCTGCGTGACTTCGTCAAGGCGCTCGACCACGAGGCGCAGACGGTTGGCGGCGACGTTCATGCGGATGAAGTCTTCGCGGCGTTGGGGCGTGTCGTCGAACGCACGAACCTGATGTTCTCTGCGTTGGAACGCATGCGCGAGAACGTTAACATGGTGCGCACCGGGGATGCGGAGAAGGTGAATCGCCTGACGGCCTCGCTTGCCGATCTGAACCGTCTGCATCGGTTGGCGCCGGACGAGGCCGGCCGTCTTGCCATCGAGGATCAACGCGATCAGGCGCTGGGCGAACTGGCGACGTTCATCGACGTGGAGGTGCGCGAGGACGGCAGCGGGGCGTATCACGTACTCACGCGCAGCGGGCACCCGCTCGTGCTGGGCAATCGTGCGGCGCAACTCGAAGCCCTGCCGGCTGGCGGGTACGCGCTTGTGGCCGGGGCGTCGCGGGTGAATGTGCCGGCCGACGGGCTGGGCGGCCGCTTGGGCGGGCACGACAGGTTTCTCACACGCGAGCTGGATCAGCGCGCTGCCGACGTGACGGAAGTGGCGCGCACGCTCGCCGAGCAACTGAATCGGGCGCATGCCGACGACTCGTCCTCATCCTTCAGCGGTACGCCGCTACTGTCGCTGACGACGAGCCCGAATGGCGCGCCGCGACTGGAACGCACGCTCGCGACGGCGCAAGGTCTCGACCTCAACGCCGATAGTCTCCACGGCAACGGCAAGACGTTGCAGCGCCTGAAAGGTGCAATCAACGCGCCGGTATCGCTACCGGGCCGTGTGAGCGGAACGCTTGTCGAAGCCATGAGTGCATTGGCCGCCGACACCGGCCGTCGAGCCAGCGAAATCGAAGCCGGCAGAGAGTCTGCCGGTGCGGTGCTGGTGTCTGCGCGAACGCAGTTTCAAAAGCAGGCGGGCGTCGACGAGACCGAGTCGGGCGGTGCACTCATGTCCTACATGAAGCTCTACCGTGCGAACGCCCGGGTGGCCTCCGTTGCCAACGAACTATTCGACGCCACGCTGGCGATGGTGCGCTGATCCGGGCAACGCCCGGGAAAGGAAAACACAATGCAGATCAATCACCACTTCAGCCGTTTCGAGCGCGAGCACGCGCTGCGCGACATGAACGAACGGCTGGCGCGCATGACCGACCATGCACGTGAAGAAAAGCGTGTACTGCGTGCCTCGGACGATCCGGTCGATTTCGAACGTATCGCCCGCATCGACCGTCAACAGCAGACCATTGCGCATCGCACGAAGGTCATCGCCAGCCTTGAGGCCGATCTCAAGCAAGCGAGCGTGAGCCTGAAGAATGCTCGTGATCGGCTCAGCGCCTTCAAGAGCGAAGTGTCGCTGAAGGCCGATGCGTTGCAGGCCGGCGAGGCGCGGGCATCCGCAGACAAGATTCGCGAACTGATGAGCGGACTGGTTAGCGCGATCAACACCCGCCGTGCGGATGGCAGCTATCTTTTTGCCAGCAGCGGTGCGCCCATCAGCGACACTGCCGGGCCGGGCGCCGCGGCAGTGAACTTCGCGCTGAGTGCAGCCGCGCAAGCCCCGGCGGCCGTCGAGATCGGCGATGGATTGCACCATACCAACGCCTCGCAGGCGTGGAAAGGAATGCCGGATCTGCTCAATCGTCTCGGGGCGGCAGCCGCATCGTTGACGAATGCGGGTAACGCGAATCAGGGCACGGTATCAAGTGCCATGCTGCGCGGTCTTGCCGAATCGGTTGGCAATCAGGCCAGCCAGGTCTCGGCCGCCGAGTTTGTGAACGACCACGGCGCGAAGCGGCTCGAAGCCGTGCGCAAGGATCATGTGTTGCAGGGCGAGGTGTTGGTGAAGGCCCGTGTCGCCATCGAAGGCAAGAGCGCCAACGAGGCGTTGCCGGAGTTGTTGGCCATGTACCGTGCCATTTCGGCCGCGCGCACCGCGCACGCCGAAGTGGGTAAGTTGTCGTTCTTCGATGCGATTTAGGAGGCTCATCGTGGGCTTGCACCATCTGACCCAACAGGATCTCGTCCATGGTTGACATCGTCCGTGAGATTCCCGGGAGTGCCGCACTCGACGACGCACTGACGTCGTCGCGTCTGAATCCCCGCCGGGGCGACGCGCAGGAAGCCGGCGCTTCGGCGCGCGCGCCCGACGGCGTAGGTTCGACGAATGCCGCGCCGGGTGTGACCGGGCGCGCGCGCGTTGGCGCGTCGGCGTGGCCCACGTCGCGGGGCGTCGAGTGGTTCGACAAGCAGCGTGTCGCACAAGTGACCGAGCTGATTGCTCGGCATGCGACGGCCAGCCGCGCGAGTGCCGGTGCCCAATGGTTGTCGATGCTTCATGCCTCGGCGAGTGTGGCGATGACGTCGCTTTCGCGCTGGCAAGACGGCGACCCCGTGTCGCAGGCACAGGCACGCCGGGCGCTCGACGCTCTCGGCGCGCATTGGCAGAACCGCGAGCGCGGTAGCCTGGGCACGGTCGACGACCGCCTGCATTTCGACGAACGAGGAAACGCGCCGAGACGGTTCACGGTCGACGGTGTCGCCCCCGCGCAGTGGCGCGCGTCGAAGGCCGAGCAGATTACGCTCTTCCCCGCCGGCCCCCACAAACCAGGTGTCGAGATCGATGTGGCGAATGCGGTGTCGCAAGCAGGGCTGCGCCGCCGTGCGACGCGAGCGTTGGCGGCCTACGGCATCACCCTGGAGCCGCCCCCGCCCGAGCGCGGATGGGTGATGAGCACGCCGGGCACGGCGTGGCCGGCGCTGGCGTCGCGCATGGCCATCGCGCAAACGAGCCAGGGTGCCGGCGGCCATGCACAACGTGTAATGCTTCGGGAGGCACCCGACGCCATCGCGCCGCAGACATGGCGTCTCGATGGCGCCGATGCCGTTGCACAGACGCGCCGCGCGCTTGCATCGATGGTGCGGGCTATTCGGGCATCTCATGTGTTGGCGCAGAACACGGCGCGAGCTTCGACGCAGGCTGTCGGCAGCGCGGCGTTGGTGAATGACCGCGCCGCTATCGATGACGAAGCATTTGATATTGCATTGGCATCGGCAAAGGCATGGACGTCGCGACTGGGCAAACAGCCGCCGTTCGTTGCGCTGACGCTCGCGATGCCGAAGGGTATCCCCGTGACGCGTGCAAACGTGCGGGCGTTGCTTGGCGCGATCTAGGTAAGCATCGCGGGTCCGGCTAACGCACAGTCGAGTCGCGGATGCAGATGGGAAAAATCTCCGAGAGAAAGCATTAACAAAATTCGCGAAGGGACGCCTTAACACGGTGAGGCAGGCAATCCGGTCTGCCGAATAGCTCACCAGAACAAGGAGCCCTAGCAATGTTGACTCTGCATACCAACGTGGCGCAAATGTCGTCGCTGAACTCGCAACGCAGCACCGGTGGCAAGCTGAACGCCATCATGCGCGATCTCTCGACCGGCAAGAAGAACGACCTGTACAAGAACGACCCGGCCGCCGCCCGTATTTCGGCCATGCTGAACATGCACGCCAGCGGCACGAAGTCGGCGATCAGCAACATGAAGTACGCTCAGTCGAGCACCCGCGTTGCGCAAGGCGCGATGGACAAGGCCAACGAACTGCTCGTGACCATGAAGGATCTGGCCACGCAAGCGAAAGACGGCCTGAAGGGCGACGCCGAAAAGGCCGCGCTGCAACAACAATACACGAACAACGCACAAGCGCTGCAAGCCATCTTCGAGAACACCACGTTCGCCGGTAAGAACCTGCTGAAGATGGAGTTCACTTCTTCTTCGGGCATCACGTCGGACGGTTTGCTGGCAGCGGGCGGGATCGACCTGCAAGTCGGTGCTGGGAAGGACGAAACGAAGCGCTTTGACATCAGCACGGACCTGCAAAGCCTGTTCACCAGTGTCGGCAATGCTACGGCGCAGTTTGGGAAGCCCGTGTCGACGCTCGACGGTGTCACCAAAGTGCATGCCTTGATGGGAGCCGCAAGCGCTGCGGATGCAGCGAACACGCTGATTGGAGAACTGCACGGGAAGGCTGGAATTACCGCCATTCTGAACAAGGAGCAGGCATCTGGCGGTAACGTGAAGTGGGCGACCGCATTGGAGACGCTGCTGACGGCGGAACTCGATAAGAGCCCTGCTGACGTTCGTACGCTGAGAGATAGTCTTGCTACCGAGCTGCGCACATTGGGTCGGGCGGCTGGTAACACGCTGACCGTGGACGAAGAGCGCACCTTGTTCCAGGCGGTTGACGAACTGTTGGTTTCGAAGGTGCAATCGACGCCTGGTCAATTGCTCACTGCAAATGACGCCGGTAGCGCCCTGACCAACCTCGAAACGGCCATCAGCCAACTCGCTACCGTGCAAGCCAGCATCGGCGCTGCCATGATGGATCTGGACGGCCGTGAAGAAGTTCAGTCGACACTGATGCAGAACACGCGTGAAGCGAATTCGCGTCTGAACGAAGTGGACTTCGCGGAATCGGTGTCGGAACTGACCAAGCTGCAAACGCAGATGAACGTGAACCTGCAAATGCTGCAAAAGGCCGGCGAAATGCCGGGCATGATCCAGATGCTGCTGCGTTAATTGCGCCGCACCGGCCGGTGATGTCTTCCGGCAGGCAAGTCTGAAAAAAGAAGAGCCAACGGCTTCACGCCGTTGGCTCTTTTGTCTTATGCGCATAGAAAAAACGCCAACGACGACATGCCGTTGGCGCTTTGTCACGGTAAACCCACCTGCGCGTTGATAAAACCCTTTCCTTACCCCAACGTTCCCGCCACTTCGATCTCCTTCGTCTGCGGCACTTCGTTGTACGAGAGCACGTGCAGGCCGCTCGCAAACATCCGTGCGTAACGAGAGAGCAACGGACGCAGTTGCGGCATGACAAGCAGGACCGGTGTGCGGCCCGTTTGTTTCATGTTCTCGCGGGCCTGTGGCATGTGCGACTGCAATTGCTCAAGCAATTGCGGATCGAGCGGGAAGGCATCGGCGGTTGACTTGCCCGCTTGCTGCGCGGCCGTATAGGCGCCCAGCAGCAAGTTCTCCAGATCGGTCGTGAGTTGGTAGACGTGAAGCGTCGGCTCGTCGCCGATCAGCCCGTGCACCAGCCGTCGCTTGAGCGCGCTGCGCGCCTCAGCGGCCAGCACCAGCGGCTCCTTGCTCACCGCCGAGGCGTTGACCAGCGCCGTCGCCAGCACGTCGATATCCTGCAACGACACCGCTTCCGCGAGCAGCAGACGGATGACCGCCAATTGCTGCTGATGCGTGAGCGCCTTGTCCAGTGCATCGGCCAGCGATGGCGACAATTCCCGCAACCGTTCGCCGAGCGCCGTCACATCCTGATAGGTGAACAAGTCGGCCAGATGCGCCTTCATTGCCTCCTGAACGTGCGTGGCGATCACTCCCGCAGGATCGACGATCTGGTAACCCAGCCCTAGTGCGTGTGCGCGCTGCTCGGGCTCGATCCACACCACGGGCATGCCGAACGACGGATCGATGGCCGGCATGCCGTCGAGTTCGCCATAGCAATCGGGCGCGGCAATCGCCATGAGCCGATCGTGCGGTACCGACGCGCTTGCAACGCGTACGCCGCCAACGTCGATGGCATATTCGGTGGCGCCGAGTCCGAGGCCGGTATCGAGCCTGACCGCAGGCACCACGAAGCCCATCGCCTGCGAGAGGGTTTGCCGCATGCCATAGAGCCGTTGCACGAGCGGGGCGCCTTCGCGTTTGTCCACGAGCCCCACGATCTGGTAGCCGAGGCTGACTGTCACCGGTGAGACGAACGGCAGTTGCTGCCACATGAGCGCCGGAGGTTCGTGCGCCGTCAGTGCGGCTTCCAGCGCGCCGGTGTCGTCGGCTGCGTCGGGCACACGCCGCTGGCTCACGCGCCACGCCACGAACCCCATAACGCCGGCGAACGCCAGAAACGGCACCGTCGGCATACCGGGAATCACTGCGAGAACGAACATCAACACCGCCACGCTCGCAAGCACCGAGGGCGACGCCAGCAACTGGTTGCCCACCTGCTTCTCGAAGTCGCCCGCGTCGGACACGCGGGTCACGATGATGGCCGCAGCCGACGACAGCAGCAGCGCCGGAATCTGTGCGACCAGCCCGTCGCCAATGGTCAGCAGCGAGTACTGACGGAAGGCGTCACCGGCGCTCATGTCGTGCATCGTCACGCCGATGGCAGCACCGCCGATCAGGTTGATGAGCAGGATCAGGATGCTGGCAATGGCATCGCCGCGAACGAATTTCGATGCGCCGTCCATCGCGCCATAGAAGTCGGCTTCCGAGCCCACCTCGCGACGGCGCGTCTGCGCGGCTTCCTGGTTGATGAGACCCGCGTTCAGGTCGGCATCGATGGCCATCTGCTTGCCAGGCAGCGCGTCGAGCGTGAAGCGCGCCGAGACTTCCGAGATGCGCTCCGCCCCCTTGGTGACCACCACGAAGTTGATGATCATCAGGATCACGAACACCACGAGACCCACGACGAAGTTGCCGCCGATGACCACATTGCCGAACGATTCGATGACGCTACCTGCTGCGTGCGTGCCTTCGTTGCCCTTGAGGAGCACCACGCGCGTGGAGGCCACGTTCAGTGTCAGGCGCATGAGCGTCGTGACGAGAATGACCGTCGGGAAGACGGAGAAATCGAGCGGACGCCGCACCGACAGACTCACCAGAATCACGACCATCGAGAGCACGATGTTGAACGTGAAAAGCGTGTCGAGCAGCAGCGGCGGCAACGGCAGGATCACCATCGCTAGGATGGCGAAGACGATGAGCGGCGTCAGAAATTTGTGACGCCGAAGGTCGGTCAGTAGTCGGCTCATAAGTTTAAGGAATCAGTCGCGTAGCGGGTGGATCGGAGAGCGTCGCGGGCACGGTGGGCGTGTCCGGTCGGTCGGGTTGGGTAGTGCGCTCGCCTGTACGCCAGGCGCGCAGTTGCAGGACGTAGGCCAGAATCACGGCGACCGCGTCGTACAGGGCGGCGGGAATCTGCTGGTTGACCTGACTGGTGTGGTACAGCGCTCGCGCGAGCGGCGGGGCGCTCACGACGTCGATCTTGTGTTCACGGGCGATCTGTCGCAGCACGGCGGCCATTTCGTCGAGGCCGCGCGCCACCACATAGGGCGCTTGCGCCCGACCGGTGTCGTACTTGAGGGCAATGGCGTAGTGCGTCGGGTTCACGATCACCACGTCGGCCGTGGGCACCGTGTGCCGCAAGCTGCGCTCGGCCATGCGGCGCTGGATCTGGCGAATGCGCTGCTTCACTTCGGGGCGTCCCTCGGTCTGCTTGTGCTCGTTCTTCACTTCCTGCTTGGTCATGCGTTGATCGCGCATGAACAGGAAGCGCTGCAAGGGCAGATCGAGCAACGCGAAGGCGACGAAGGCGCCGCCCAGCACGAGCACGGCATCGCGCAACAGCCATACCCCCACGGTGATCGCCTCACCCGGCGCGCTCGCCTGCAACACGAGCAAGTCGTCCCAGCGTGCTTTTACGACAAGCACGAGCACCGTCACGACCAGCGCGACCTTGAAGACGGCGGTGCCGACCTGCGCGTAGTGCTTCATCGAGACCAGCCGGCCGAGGTTCGCCTTGGGCGAGAGACGCTGCCATTTCGGTTTGAGCAGCGTCGTGCTGAAGACGTAACCGCCAGGCAGCATGGCGGCCACGCTGATGCACAGCGGAATGGCGGCCAGCGGCGCGACGAGTTTGACGAGCAGCCACATCGCGGCGGGCAGCAGGGCCGTCCAGGCGTCGTCGAAGCCGATGCCCGCGAGATCGGCGAACGCCGCTGCGTAGAGCGAGCGGAATTCGTCGAGCTGCGCAGGCGCGGTGACCGCGAGCACGGCCACACTGGCCATGATGCCCACCGCAGTGGCGGTATCGCGCGAGCGCGCCACCTGCCCCTGCTCACGCGCGCGGCGCAGCTTCTGGAAGGAGGCGGCTTCGGACTTGTCGCCGGTGTCCTGGGTCGTCATGCGCTCACCCCGGTCGGGCGACGGGGCCGAGCGAGTCGAGTACGCGCTCGGTCAACGTCAGGTAATGGGCGGGCAGGGCCGGCACGACTGCGGAGAGCACGATCAGCCCGACGAGCGTCGTGACGGCGAAGCCCAGTGAAAACAGATTCAGGGCCGGCGCGGCGCGATTGAGCAACCCGAGACCGAATTGCACGATGAAGGTCGTCAGCACGACGGGCAACGCCAGTGTGATCGCCGCGGCCAGCGTCCAGCCGAGGGCGCGCAGCAGTCCGCTCAGGTCGGTGAGCGGCAGACCGCCGCCGATGGGCCACACCTCGAAGCTGCGGGCGACGACGGACACCGCAATCAGATGGGCATCGGCGATGAAGAAGAGCAATGTGCCGAGGCAGACCATCAGCAGCGACACCGGTTCGCTGCTCTCGCCGTTCATCGGATCGTTCATGGCCGCCATGGCCAATCCCATCTGCGACGCGCAGAGATACCCCACGAGCGTGAGCAGACCGCGCACGATGAAGAACGCCAGACCGAGGCACGCACCGATGATTGCCTGTTCCGCGGCGAGTGCAATGCCCGCGAGCGAGAACGGATCGGTCGGCGGCACACCGGTCTGGGCGAACACCGGCCACAGCGCCAGGCTGAGCACCAGAGACATGAGCACACGCCAGCGCATCGGCACCACGCCTTCGCCAACGAGTGGCAGCATGCTCAGTGCCGCAACGAAGCGGCAGAACGGCCACCACAGCGTCACGAGCTGTGCAGGCCACTGGGCGAGCCAGGCTTCGAGGCCGGGGAACGCGGCAAAGGGGAGGGGAAACGGCATGATCGTTTGTCCGGCTGCGGGCGTTGGGGCGTGCAGCGCTAACCGGCCAGTGAGGCCGCGCGAGCGAAGGTTTCGGCGGCGAAATCGGTGAGCGTGCCGGCGAGCCACGGCGCGGCAAACCCGAGCGTGAGCAGCGTAACGATCAGGCGCGGCAGGAACGACAGTGTCTGTTCGTTGATCTGCGTGGCCGCCTGAAATAACGCCACCACCAGTCCCATGACGAGGCTCGGAACGATCAGGACGAGCACGATGACGATCACGAGCCGCAGGGCGTCGAGCCCGATGTCGATGGCAATATCGCTGGTGAGCATGGCGTTCCCCTCAGACTGCCTGCACGCTGGTCAAGAGCGTGCTAACGGTGAGCGTCCAGCCGTCGATGAGCACGAACAGCAAGAGCTTGAGCGGCAGAGAGACGACCAGCGGCGAGAGCATCATCATGCCCATTGCCATGAGCACCGAGGCCACCACCAGATCGATGACGAGAAACGGCACGAAGAGCATGGCGCCGACTTGAAACGCCGTTTTGAGTTCGCTTAACAGGAAGGCCGATGCCTTGACTGGAAAACTGTGGGCTTGCGGCTCGGCAACGTCGGTCTCACCGGTCAGGCGAGCCATCAGGTCGAGCGACGACTGACGGGTCTGCGCGAGCATGAAGCGCGAGAGTGGCGCCTCGCCGGCACGGATCGCTTCGGTCAGCGTGATCCGGTTTTCGTCGTAGGGCACCACGGCTTGCGTCCAGATCGTCTCGCCGACCGGGCGCATGACAAGCAGGCTGAGCAGCAGCGCCATGCCGGTGAGCACGCGCGCGGGGAGCCCCTGCTGAAGCCCCAGCGCCTGACGCAGCAGGGCCAGGATGATGGCGAAACGCACGAACGTGGTCATCACCATCAGCATCATGGGCAGCAGGCCCAGCAGCGTCATGAGAATGAGCAACTGGGTCTTGACGGTGAAGTCGGTAGTGCCGCCCTGCGAGCGCAAGCGCATCAGGTCGCCCGCTTCATCGGCGCGAGCACCGGTGGCGAACAGGGCGAACCCGATCGCCAGAATTGCGAGGATCAAGGTCTCCGAGGCGCACAGCGGAAAGCCGCGCGCGCCGAGCGGGCGCAGCACCCGCTGACGCAAGACCTGTAGGGCGGTTTTCATCGGGCTAGCCGGTCCAGCTCGAGCGCATCGAGCGTGAGGATCTTCAGTCCGTATTGAGCGCCCGAGGCGACAACCTCCGCGAGTCCCACCGGCACGCCATTGACCAGCACCGCAAGCGGCGCACCCGCTGCGCGGTCGAGGCTCAGGACGTCGTCGGCGCGCAGGGCCGCTAGCTCACCCAGCGTGAGCCGGGTCGCCCCGACCTCGAGCGTGAGTTTCACCGGCACGCGGCGCAGTGTCTCTCGCATGGCGAGCGGCACCTGCGCCGCACCACCGGCTTGCGGCAGCGGGGGCGTCGACGTCGAAGGCGCACCTGCGTCGCCGAGCCAGTCGGCCGAAAGGTCTTGAGAGAGATCGTCCAGGGATGGCAGATCGTCGATGTGTGCGTCCGGGCGCAGGTCGCTCGCATCGGCGGCGCCGGAGACCAGACCGGAGGGGGCGTGAGGGAATTGGGTAGACATGGGAACCTTACTCAAGAGTTTCGAAGTGCGTGAGACACAGATGCGCGTCGCGCTCGATGATGTCGGCGCTCATTAGCGGGGCGTTGTCCACGCAAACGAGGGCGCGCTGCACGAAACGCACGGGCAACACGTCGCCCGGTTGCGCGTCGAGCAACGCGCCGAGCGACAGATCGACGTCGAGCCAATGCGCGCTCAGACGCACCGGAATCGTGGCGATGTCGCATGCCGGCCGGGTGTGTTGCGCTGCGCGTTCGCCGGCGTTGGGGCCCAGCATCGTGAGCCACCGGCGGGCGTCTTCGGCTGCGAGCCGGAAGGTGACGGTGCCCAGCGGCGTGTCACCGGCGCGATCCGCAATGCGCGCACCGATCCACAGAGAAGGGGGCGTCAATCGGGGATCGGGGTCCATCGTTTCGACATCCGGCGGTACCGGTGTCATCTCGGACGAGACAGCCTGACGCAGCGCATCGAGCATTTGCCTCGCAAAGCGTGTGACAAAGCGCTCGTACGTCGCTGCTGGCGGCGTGGCATGCAAGTCCGGCGGGCCGACGAATTCATCCGCGTCGTAGCGCAGACGGAACGCGTCGCGCAACAGGCCGGCGTCGAGCGTTACGTCGATGCAATGTCCGTCGACGCGAAACCGCTGCACGATGACATCGGCGGTATCCGGGGCGCTGGCGCTCACCGACATGGCGGCGACGCGCCACGCCATAGCATGGCGATGACGGACGTGCTGCGGTAATTGAACATCGAGGCGTGAGCGCAGCCGCTCGGTCAGCGGATCGAGGAGCTGCGTCGGCTGTCCGAGCCGGCACGGATCGAGTGCCCGGATCGCGCCGGGCGGCGTAGGCGCGTGCATAGTGTTCATTTGGTTGATAGACGGTTCGCAGCGCTTCAGCGCGCAGGGGAGTTCGCATCCTAAAGGCGTCGCTCGTCCTTGTTGATGGGGAAAGACTCAACCGCGTGTGCTTTAGGGGTTTGCCCAATCACGGTGGGGGCGGGTGTGCGTAGAGTGCGGAGTCAAGTCAGTGCCCCTGCGCATCGCGCGGGGGGCACACGTTCAAACGCCTCACGGAGATTCGAATGCCCGTCTCGATGGAACAGTCGCTGATGACTGAAATGCGTCGCATGCAAGCGACACAACGCGAACTGGATATGGCCGCAGGCGTGCGCGAGGCGGCGCCTGCACTGGCCGGGGCCTCGGGCAAGCCCGATTTCGGCGCGATGCTGCGGGGAGTGGACGCCGCTCAACGCGACGCGGGCGACCGGATGACGGCGGTCGATCTGGGCCGTAGCGACGATCTGACCGGCGCAATGCTGGCGAGCGCTCAGGCCGACCTGTCGTTTTCCATGCTGATGCGAACGCGCGACAAGGTGGTGGGTGCGGTGGAAGAGTTGGTGCGCATGCCGTTCTGAGCCGCGCGCGCTGTGTGGCGAGGGTGGCGTGAGGGGCGCGCCCGGCGCTCACGCCGGGCGCGACCGGATGGTTTCAGCCGTTCGCTGGTTTTGCGTTGAGCCTCGATGCCAGCGCGAGCAACGTGCCGCTTACCGTCATCGACACGACACCCATCGCCATGCCCTGCCCGATGGAGCCTTGCTCGAACTGACGCCACACGAAGATCGAGACCGTCTGAACCCCGCTGGGGGCCAGCAGCAACGATGTCACCAACTCGCGCGACGCGATGGCGAACACGATCATCAGCGACGCGCCGAGCGCAGGCATGACCAGTGGCAACGTGATGCGGCGCAGCGCCACACCGGCCGGTGCGCCGTGCACGCGGGCGGCCGCTTCGAGCGAGGCGGCCGTCTGACGCAAGGCGGCGCTGGTGTAACGCACCGGGTAAGGCAGCAGCAGGCAGCTATACGACAGCAGCAGAATGCCCCATGTGTTGTAAGGCGTCACGGGCCAGAACGGCAGGTTCCAGGCAAGGATCAGACCCACGCCGACAACGATGCCCGGCAGTGCATGCGGCAGCAGCGAGAGCCCGTCGATCAGTACGCGGGCGCGCATCGTCGACTTCACGACGCACCACGCACACAGGAACCCCAACACCCCGGTCACGAGCGACGTGCCGAGCGCCAGCGACAGACTTGTCGCCAGCGCTTCGACGCCCTCCGCGCCCTGACCCAGCAGCGCCGCGAAGTGCGCGGTCGTCAGGTTGGCGAGCGACAGGCCGCCCGAGAGCGTGCCCGAGAACGCCGTGGCCAGAATCGAGAACAGTGGCGCGACCGTGGCGAGCAGCGCCACCAGACCGAACCCGAACAGCACTGGCACTCGCCAGCGCCCCAACGCACGCGGCGGCGAGGCGATCGGTTTGCCCGTCTGCGTCTCGAAGTCCTTGCCCGCCGCGAGCCGGTGCTGCAACACGAAGGCGAACAGCGCGACGACTGCCAGCACGACAGACAGGATCGACGCGCCCGGCAGATCGATGGGCCAGTCGGCGAAGCGCCCCTCGATGGACGTCACCAGTACCGAGAAGCCTGCACGCGCCCCCAATGCGGCGGGCGCACCGAATTCCTCGATGGCCATCGTGAAGGTCAACAGCAGACTGGCCGCGAACGCGGGCAGGGCGAGCGGCATCGTCACACGGGCAAACGCGCGCCATGCCGATGCGCCGTGCACCCGTGCGACGTCGGCCAGACGCGAACCCGTCGTGGCCAGTGCGCGCGAGACGGCGAAGTACACGACCGGGAAGATGTTGAGTGTCATCACGAAGACGAGGCCCGGCAGCGAGAACAGGAACTGTCCGGCATCCAGCCCGGTAAGTTGCTGGGCGTACCCGCCCGTTTGCAGCAACAACATCCAGCCGAGCGCTGCGAGATACGGCGGCACGAGAAACGGCAGCAGGAAGCACAGATCCCAGAGCCGGGCGCCCGGTACATGAAACAGGCCGCGTACCGCCCCCAGCACGCCGCCGACCAGCGCCGTACCCAACGCCACCGAGAGTCCCAACCGCAAGGTGTTGGTCAGCAACGGTAAGGTGTTGTCATGCGACAGCGTGGGCCAGACGGCGGAGAAGGGCTCGCGAAATGCGTCCAGCGAGCCCTGCGCGAGGTGTGGAAAAACCGCCTGCAACAGCACGAACGCGACCGGCAACGCCACGACGACGGCGAGGGCTGCAACCGTCGCCGCGGTGAGTAGTCGGAACGATTTCACCGTCAGTGCTGGCCGTTGAGTTTGGCGAAACGTGCCAGGACATCGGCGCGCGAAGCGCTCGACGATTGCGCGTCGCCCTGCGGCAGCAAGCGCAGATCCTTGAACGAGGCGCGCTTGATCGCGATGTCCTCGCGCGCGGGAATCAGCCACGCCTCGGCAACCATCTGCTGACCTTCGTCCGAGAGCACGTAGTCGATGAACTGACGCGCTTCGCTCTGCTGCTTCGATGTGTTCAGGATCATCATCGGACGTGGTGCGATGACCGTGCCGCTCGTCGGAAAGATGACCTTCACTGCTTCGCCGTTCGACGCCGCCGCGTAGGCAACGTAATCGACCGCGCCGAACACGGCAGCCTTCGCGCCTTGCAGCACCGGGTTGAGCGCCTGGGCGTTCGGGCCCGAGACGACCATGCCGTTGTGCTTGAGATCCTCGAAGAGCTTCCAGGCTTCGCCGCCCAGACGCGCTTGCAGACCCAGCAACAGATCCGCCGATGCGCCCGACAGCGCCGGGTCCGGCATCGTCACGAGATTGCGGTAGGCCGGCTTGGTCAGATCGCGCCAGTCGTGCGGTTCGGGCGTGCCCGACCTGGCGTTCCAGACGATGCCGAGCGCCGAGAGACCCTGGGCGACGTAGTGCGGCGTCTTGAACGGGCCGGGCACGCGCGCGGCGTTGGCGCTCTGGAACGAGGCGAGCCAGCCGCGCTTCTCGAGATCCTGCGCGGTGTCCCACGAGGCGGAGATGAGAACATCGGCACGCGGGTTGGCCTGTTCGGCCTCGATGCGCGCCATCACCTTGCCGGTGGTGGCTTGAAACACATCGACTTTGATGCCGGTCTTCTTCTCGAAACCTGTAGCGAGCTTCTTGCTGAGGTTGCCGGGGCCGGCGGTATAGACGGTCAGCGCATGCGCGTGTTGTACGCCGACGCTTGCAGCAAAGGCCATGGTGAGTGTCGCGATAATTTTGCGGTGAAACATTATGGGCTACCTCGTAATACGTTTGTCAACGCGCCCGTGGGCGAGGATCACGATCTGGTCGGCCAGCGCCTCGGCTTCGTCGCGGTCGTGTGTGACGTAGACGGCGGTGGTGCCAAGACGCGAGAGCAGCGCCCCGATATCGGTGCACAAACGTGTGCGCAGATCGCGGTCGAGGTTGGATAGGGGTTCGTCGAACAGCAACAGACGCGGGGCCGAGACGATGGCGCGCGCGAGCGCAACGCGCTGTTGCTGGCCGCCCGAGAGCGCCTGTGGTCTGCGGGCGCCCAGCCCGGCCAGACCGACGAGAGAGAGCGCGTCTTCCACACGGTCGCTGCGCTCGGCGCGTTTGATACCGCGCATCTCGAGCGGGAACGCCACGTTGGCGGCCACGCTCATGTGCGGCCACAGCGCGTAGTCCTGAAACACCATGCCGAGCGAGCGCCGCTCGGGGGCGTGGCAAATGCTGTCGCTGGCGACGACCGTATCGTCGAAACGGATTTCGCCCCCGGTGGGGGCGAGCAGGCCGGCGAGCAGCTTGAGCAGGGTACTTTTGCCGCAGCCCGACGGGCCGAGCAGGGCGGTCGTGGTGCCGGCCGGGACATCGAGGTCGATGCCGTCGAGTACGCGCGTTGCACCGAACGTCTGGTGCAGCGCGCGCAGCGACACGGACACGCCCTGCGAAGCGCGAGTGTCGCTCGTCATCAGAACGTGTGCTTGATACCGGCCATCGTACCGAACTGGTTCTTGCCGGCGACCACGTTGCTGCCGAAACCGTTCAGACCGAGGTCGGACCCGTTGCGGTTTACGACATAGCCGAGATTGACGTAGACGTCGGTACGCTTCGAGAAGTTGTAGTCGGCGCTGACCTGGAACGACAACGGGTCGCGGTTCGTTCCGTAGAAGTCCTGATACATGGCCGTGGCCGACAGGTCGAGCGCCGGCATGGCGTGCCACGTCGTACCCAGCCAGTAGTAACCCGACGCTTCCACCGGGCTCTTGTTCAGGGCCGAGAGATGGATCGCCTTGGCGTTCAGGTAGCGATAACCCACATACAGATCGACGTTTTGCAGCGAGTACTGCACAGCGGCGGCGATACGGCGATCGATGTTGCCTTCATAGCCGCCGACCTTCGGGGTCATAGCCGCATTGAGCAGCGTCGAGCCGCCGTTCTTCTGATCGTAAGCGAGCACGAACGATAGCGGACCGCTCGCATAGCGCACACCCGCGTCGACGACTTGTGCCCGGCGGTTGTCGCCCGGCGTAGCGCTGCCGAAGCTCACGTCGTCATAGCCCTTCGAGTACTGGACCATGCCTTCGAACGCACCGAGCTTGGCCGTATAGCGAAGGCTATTGTCCAGACGGTCGGAGAACGCCGTGTCCTGCATCTTGATGGCGTACACGGCGTTGTTGAGCGGGTTGAATTTGCTCACCCAGTCAAGGAACACGCCGCCCTGGCGGCCGATCGTGAAGGTGCCGAACGAGCTGTTCGACAGGCCGACGTAGGCCAGACGGCCGAACTCGCGGCCGCCCTGGAGCGACTGACCGTTGCCGAGGTTGAAGCCGTTCTCGAGCAGGAACAGGGCCTTGTTGCCACCGCCGAGGTCTTCAGTGCCCTTGATGCCCCAGCGCGAACCGGCGAGGTTGCCCGAGGTGACGCGTGTCAGGTTGACGGTGTTGCCGGCGGCGGTCTTGTCGGCGTTGGTGAGGAATTCGACGCCCGAGTCGATCAGCCCGTAGAGCTGAACGTTGGACTGGGCCAGAGCGGGCACGGGCAGGCTGCTGGCGAACGCCAGGCAGCACCCCGCCGCCGCAATGCGGAAGTTGGGTTTCATTACAAGGTCCTCTTTGGGATTAGATTGAGCCACCAATGTAGGCGGTCAACATGTCGTGAACATGACAATCCATCGTCATCCGAAAGGATGTAGCAATGCAAACGGCCGGCGAATCGTTCGCCGGCCGCAAGGTTTGGGATCGAGGTGTGCCCGAGGAGGCCCTGGCGTCAGCCTGTGGAGGTGCCTGGGAGCGTGATGGTGAATCGCGCGCCGCCAAGCGGCGACGTGTCGACGCCAACGTGGCCGCCATGCAGCAGCGCGATGCGTCGCACGATGGCGAGCCCCAGACCGAAGCCGCCCGTCGCGCGGTTGCGACTGCTGTCGAGCCGGTGGAAGGGTTCGAAGATACGGGCGCGCTCAGGTACGGGCACGCCTTCGCCGTCGTCGTCGACGTAGATCATGACGTCGCCGCCTTCGCAGGTCTTCGCGCCGCAAACGATGCGTCGCGAGGTATGACGCATCGCGTTGTTGAGCAGGTTCTGTACGGCGCGCGCGAGCAGCTTGGGTTCGACTTCGACGCAATCCGCACCGGGTTCGGCGGCAATGTCGAGCGCAATCGAACGCGCCGCCAGCACTTCGGTGCAATTCGCCGCGAGACTGTCGAACATCAGGCGTAGCGAGACGGCGTGACGCGTGGGTGGCACCGTGATCTGGTCCAGCCGCGCGAGCGAGAGCAGTTCGGTGACCAGTTCGTCGAGTTCGCGGATGTCTCCTTTGAGCGCGTTGATGCGCTCATGGGCGTCGCCGTCATGGCGGCGCTGCTGAAGAATTTCCAGCCCGAAATCGAGGCGTGCGATCGGTGTGCGCAATTCATGCGACACCGCGTTGATCATGTCTTTCTGTGCCTTGATGGAGCGATCGATACGCTCGGCCATCGTATTGAAGACGTGTACTAGCGAGCCGAGATTCGAGAAGCGAGACACTCTAGCCCGCGAGTTGAAGTCGCCTTCTCCGAAGCGGATCGCGGCGCGATTGAGCGACTGCAAATCGCTCCAGTACCATCGAACCCAGGCCAGCACGCCGACCAGCATGAGCAGCGCGAGCAACGCGTAGGCGAGGTAGTTGATCTGCTTCAGATTCAGGTCGGTGGCGCTCTCGTAGGAGAGCACCCATTCGGAGTTGTGCAATCGAACCGCGATGTGCTCGCCCTGGGTATCGTTCACGATCGGCAGGCCGGCTTCGAGTTGCGGCCGCGCATACTCGCGTTCGAGCTTGAAGCCCTTGAGCGGCACGATCTCCATCTTGTCTTTGCCCTTGCTCTCGAATTCGGCAATGAACGCCGGCCACTTCGACTCGGGAATCTTCGAGAGAGACTCGTTGATGAGCCACACGTACGCACCTAACTGCGCTTGCGTGGAGCGGTTCATGAGGTCGTAGAACAGGTAACCGAAGGTGTGCTGGATCAGCAGAATCGCGGCCACAAGCGAGATGCCGACGAGCAGGTACAACTTCAAAATAACGCGGAACATGGCTCAGCCCTCCCAGGCAGACGGGCTGAACAGATAGCCGCGTCCCCAGACGGTTTTGATACGTTGCGGCTCACCGTCGGTGTCCTCGAAGCGTTTGCGCAACCGGTAGATGCCCACGTCGACCGTGCGGTCGATGCCGTCGAATTCAATGCCGCGCAACTGTTGCAGAATCTCGTCGCGCGTGACCACGCGTCCGGCGCTGCGCGCCAGAATCAGCAGCAGGCTGAATTCGTTGGATTTCAGTTCCACGGGCATGCCGCGCCAGAACACCATGCGATCGCGCGGCACGATGCGCAACAGACCGAACGCCAGCCCGTCGTCGTTTGCGATTTCCACCTCGGCGCTCGGCACGGCACGCCGTAACAGCGCCCGCAACCGCGCGAGCAACAGCCGCGGTTCCACCGGCTTCACGACGTAATCGTCGGCCCCGACCTCCAGACCGGCGACCTGATCGTAAGTGTCTTCACGCGCTGTGAGGATGAGGATCGGCGTGGTGCTCACCGCGCGCAACTGGCGGCAGATTTCCATGCCGTCCATGCCGGGCAGCATCAGATCGAGCACCACGATATCCGGTGAAAACGCGCGGAAGCGCTCCAAAGCGCGCGCGCCATTGGCAACGACCATGACTTCGAAGCGATAGGCGTGCAGGTATTCCGTGACAAGCGCGGCCAGCCGCGCATCGTCTTCGACAAGCAAGACACGGTACATGGCCGTATTCCTTTCGTGTTGTGCCGTGCCGCACACGCTCGGCGGCACTCCCGTGATGCGCATTCTACTGCCCCGGAGCCCCGCCGGGCGGGCGTTTCAAACCTGTGAACAAATGAAAACACTTGTTCACAACTCTCCTAAATCAGGTAACAGCCAGGCAGACGCTTCGCGCCTACCATGCGCTCACCTTGCGATCCGTGCGCAGATTGCAATTTCCCGACACCAGAAACGCATCGAATATTGTAGGAGTGCCATGAAAGGTCGCTACCCCCGTCACACCCGCCGCAATCGCCATCTCCCCTGTCTTGCGGCAAGCGCTGCGGGGCTGCTGCTGGCGGGCGCTGCATCGCATGCCTTGGCGGTCGAGCCCGCGCGATACAGCGGCATTCAGCCTGACCAGAGCCTGCCGACGCAGGCACCGGAAAGTGGCTACGAATTCACGATCGGCGGCGGTGTGGGCTACTCCCCTCGCTACATGGGCAGCGACGAGTACCGCGCCACACCGGCTCTCAACCTTGCGCTGCAAACGCCCTATGGCGTGTTCGTGGGGCTGGGCGGCATCGGCTATCGACTCTCGCTGCCGGCGGGCTTCTTCGTGTCTGCGGCGCTCTCGTACGACGAAGGGCGCAAGGATAGGGCCAAGGGGCTCGACTCCGGCTCGGACAAGCTGCGGGGCATGGGCGACATCAAGGGCTCGGTCTTCACCACGCTGCAAGCCGGTTACGCGATAGGGGATCTGGCCGTCGTGAGCGTGGCGACGGATATCCCGCTGACCCATCGCGATCGCGGCAATGTCTACCGCTTTGCCGTGGACAGCGTGCTTTTCAAGTCGCCCACGGACTCGGTCGGTGTCGGGGCCACGGCGCACTTTGCCAGCGGCAAGTATGCGCAGACCTATTTCGGCGTGAGTGCCAATCAGAGCCTCAATTCGGGCTATCGCCAGCACGCGGCGGGTGGCGGGCTTTACGGCGTGAGCCTCACGGCGAATTGGACGCACAACTTCACCAAGCACTGGAGCACCACGGTGGCCGGCGGCGTCATGCGCTACACGGGCAATGCGTCGAAGAGCCCCATCGTATTCAACAAGACCAACTATCAGGTCGCCGCAACGCTCGACTACACGTTCTGACGAACGCGTCGCGGTTGCGTTTTTCTGCGAGGCCAAAGCCATGCGAATTCTCGTCACCGGCAGTACCGGTTTTGTGGGCGGCGCCGTTGTCGCCCAGCTTCTCAACGACGGATTCGGTCCGTCGCTGTTGCTTCTCGTGCGCGCCCGCACCAGCAGCGATGGTCTGGCTCGCGTGCGCGCCGCAATGGATCGCTTTCGCGTTGCAGCCGTGCATCGGCTCGCGCTCGGCGAAGCGAACATCGTGTGCGGCGACCTCGCACATCCGGTCTCGTTCGAAGACGACCCGCGCATGCGTAGCGTCACGCATGTCGTTCACGCCGGGGCGATTGCGTCCTTTTCCGCGCATCCGCAACTCGACACCGTCAACGTCGCCGGCACACTGGCACTCGCCCGCGCGGTCGCGGCGTCGCCGGTGCTCGAGCGCTTTGTGCACGTTGGCACTGCCATGGCGTGTGGCGATTCGCTCTCGGGGCTGGTTCGCGAGTCGCACGATCTGGCGCTCACGGATCATCAGGTCGTGCCTTACACCGCGTCGAAGGCCGAAGCCGAACGGCGCCTGCGCCGCGAGTGGCCCGGCCTGCCGCTGGTGATTGCACGGCCCTCCATCGTCGTGGGCCATACGCGCCTCGGGTGCGAGCCGTCTGGCAGCATTTTCTGGATGTTCCGCATGGTGCAGTTGCTTGGCGCATTCACCTGCGGTCTCGACGACCGGCTCGATGTGGTGCCTGTGGATTTCTGCGCCAACGCGCTGATCGATCTCGCGTTCCTGCCGCATTTGCGTCACGACCTGTATCACGTCTCGGCCGGCGAGGGCGGCACGCGCACGATTCGCCAGATCGAGGCGGCATTGGCGAAGGCTCGCGGCGTGGCGCCCCTGGGCGAGCGTTTCCAGCATATCGGTGAAGCTGAGATTGCTCGCCTGACGCCCGCGTTGGCCCGTCAGTTGGGGCACGGCAACAGCCGTCTGATGGCGAAGGCGTTGCGTCGATATGGCGCGTTTGCGGCACTCGATTACGTGTTCGACAACCGTCGTCTACTGTCCGAAGGGACACCCCCGCCGCTGCCCGTCACCGATTATCTGGAGGTCTGCGTGCGCTCGTCGGAAGCGACCTCGGTGGCCGAGCAAATGGCTTGGGATTTCAAATGAGGCCGTAGGAGATCGGTCTGACGCGCCGGTCCGGCGGGCGATGCGACGAGTGCCGTGCAGCGTACGATGGGGTCGCTGTCGCGTGTCACCGCAGCGCAGCCGGACCGGAGGCGTCCCCCGCGAAGCACTGGGCGAGAAAGCGCTCCGTGGGACGCGACAGGGCATCGGCGTGCGGCACGAGTGCGGTGAGCAAACGCTTGAGACCGTGCGGCGGATCGATACGCACCGAAGCGAGTGCGGCATCTTCATGCCGCATCGACATCGCCGAGACGAAGCCCACACCCATGCCCGCCCGTACCGCCTCCTTGATACTCTCCACCCCCGCCAATTCCAGCGCCACGCGCGGCGTGAGCCCGGCCACCGAGAACGCGCGGGCCACCAGTGCCCGCACCCCCGACCCCGGTTCGCGAAGGATCAGCGGATATTCGGCGATGGCCTGTAACGACGCCCCTTCCGGTTGTTGCGCCAGCGGATGATCGACACGCGCAATCGCAACGACCTCGTCGTCGCGCCACGGACGCACCGCGATCTCCGGAGACAAGCCCGGTGGCACCGCACCCTCGATGAAGGCAACGTCGAGACGGTCGAGCTGCGCCACGATTTCGCTGGTGTTGCCGTCGACGATGTGCAGGGCCACGGCGGGGTAGCGTTGATGGAATTCCGCGATCACGTAGGGCAGCAGGTAACTGGCCGGCGTCGTGCTCGCGCCGATGCGCAGCGCCCCGGTTTCCATGCCGCGCAGGCCGTCGCGCAACGCGAGCGCCTGACGGTAGTCCTGCCGCAATTTGTTGGCGTACACCGCGACCTGCTCACCCACGGCTGTCAGCCGGATACCGCGTCCGTCGCGTCGATACAGCGGCTCGCCAAACGATTCCTGCAACAACCGCAATTGTCCGGAGACTGCGGGCTGCGATAGGTGCAGCGCCTGCGCCGCGTGGCTGATGTTGCCCAGTTCGGCGACCGTCGCGAAGGTCAGCAGTTGGTCCGGCGTCATGTCGAATTCATCGGCTATAGTGATAATTGGTTCTCATCATAGCCATTATTTGGATAATTGACTCGACGACGTGCCGTGACCGCGTTGCGCGGCGATGAGGGCTTCCACCGCCTGCCAATCCGGCGCATGGGCGCCCGTGCGCGTGCAGGCCAGGGCAGCGGCGGCAGCCGCGCGGCGCAAGTGACGGCCAAGGGGCGCGCCGGGCTCGCGCGACAGACTGGCCAGCCAGCCGCCGATGGTGGCGTCGCCCGCACCCACGGTGTCTGCCACGTCGACGTGGTATGCCGGTTGGACGAGCGCTGTGCCGTCGGGCAGAAGCAATCGCATGCCGCGTTCGCCGTCCGTCAGCAATATCGATGCTTGCGGTGCGATACGACAGACTTCCGCCAACGCATCGTCATCCGGACGACCGGGGTAAAGTCCGCGCAGGTCTTCCATCGAGAGCTTGAGCCACGTCGCAAGCTTTGCCATCTGCGTGAATGTGGCGAGATATCCGGGGCCCATCAGATTGCGAAGGTTCGGATCGAAGCTGATGGCGATACCGCGCGCATGCAACTGCGCGGCCAGTGACACGAGCGTGCCCGCCAATGGCTCTCGCACGAGGCTGATGCAGCCGAAATGCGCGACGTGAGCGGCGTCTTGCCAGCCGGACGGCAGCGTGCCGGGATCGAAGGCGAGATCGGCGGCGCCTTCGCCAAGAAAGAAGTACGCGGGCGGATCGTGACGGTGCACGACGGCCACGAGCGGCGGCGCATCGACCGGCTGCAAGTACCGTTCGTCCAGTCCGGCAGCGCGGGAGAGCGCGAGCAGTTCGGTGCCGAACGGCGCATGGGTACTGATCGCGCCACCGTACCCGGTTGCCACGCCCATCGCCGCGCTCACGCGCGCGACATTCCAGCACGCACCCCCCGCACGACTCACCCACTGGCGACCGTTGCCGCCGGGTTGACGAATCAGATCGGTGAGGGCTTCGCCGAAGACGAGCAAGGCGGGCAGCGACATGAGGTGAGGGCCGTGTGTGATGAGCAAGGCCGTCAGCATACCCGCTGCCGGCGCGCTTCGGGCGCCGGGCAAATCGACGCATCAGTGTTATCGGCTGCGTATCAGGAGCGCAACGCCCGCCGCCAGCACGACGAGATTCACTGCCCTCACGAACTGCTGGCGAGAGAGTCGCAGCGTAATGTGCTTGCCAAGCCACATGCCGGCCATCATCGCTGGTGCCAGCGATACCGCTGTCACAAACATCGACAGGTTGGCGTAGACGCCGGCAAACAGGAAGAGTGCGGCGCGTGCCAGGGTACTGAGGCCGATGAGCGTCGCCTGCGTCACCTGCATGGCTTCCACACGTTCGAGACGGCTCGTCAGATAGATCGCGAAGAGAAAGCCGCCGCTACCGAACATCGCCCCGAACATGCCGCCTAACGCCCCGAACGGTACCGCCCACGCCTGCGACAGACGCAATTTTGCGCGCGGCCCGAACAGCGAGAACACGGCATAGCAGCAGATGAACCACGCCAACGAACGCAACAGAACCTCGGGCTGCAATTTCAACAGGAGCACTGCGCCCGCGAGACTTCCGGCGATGATCGCGGGCACGAGACGGCGTAGTTCATCGACGTCTGCCGCGCGTGCGTTGCGTACGACGTTGCCCGACGCCGCACCGAAGTCGAGCAAGGCCAGCATCGGTATGATTTGGGCGACGGGCATCGCGTAGGCGAGCGCGGGGCTCGCGACGAGCGCAGTGCCGAAGCCCGCGATGCCGAAGATGACGTAGGCCACGACGAGCGCGGCGCTCATCAGCAACCAGTGACCCGGTGTGGGAAGTGCGGCGACAAGTGTGTCGAACAGGGGCAGGGAAAACGTGGAAAGCATGGTGACGGACGAAGTGACGAAGTGACGAAGTGAGATGAGAGAGGCGCAGCCTGACGAAGCAAGCAGGGTGTGCGCAGGTTTTCCGTCAGCATAGGGCCGCGTACCGGGCCCGCGCCAATATAGAATGTGGCGATATTCGATCTCGAAACGGCATGGTCATGGTGTCGCTGCGGCAGTTGCGGTATTTCCTCGAAGTGGTCGACGCCGGTGGATTTAGTGCGGCGGCCGAACGTTTGTTCGTCGCGCAATCGGCGCTAAGCCGCCAGATCTCGGAACTCGAACGGGAATTGCAGGCGGTGTTGCTTGAGCGCTCGTCAAAAGGCGTGACGCTCACGCCTGCCGGCCGCACGTTCCTGAACGAGGCGCGGCGCGTGCTGACCGAACTCGAAGGATCGGTGGCGCTCACGCGCAGCGTGGCGCGCGGCGAGCAGGGCACCGTACGGCTGGCGCACTCCAGCTCGGTGCCGTTCGCCGGGGCGTTGCCCGCTGCGCTGTATGCGCATCTTCAGGCCAATCCCGGTGTGAGCGTCGATGTCTCGACACTATCCTCCGAACAGCAGCAGGACGAGATCGAGGCCGGTCGTATCGATCTGGGGCTGGTGCGACTGCCGGTGCTGCGCCCGGCGGCTTCGCTCGTGTGCGAAATCATCTCGCAGGAGCGTTTGCTGCTGCTCGTGCCGCCGGGTCATGCGCTCGCGCGCGAGGCGTCGGTGAGTGTGGCGGCGCTGGCCGCCGAGCCGTTTGTCTCGCTGCCGCACCGGGAGCGTGGCGGATTGAGCTACCGCGTTGCGCAGTTGTGCCAGCAGCACGGCTTCTTCCCGAAGGCCGCCGTGGCGACGTCGCGCAAGGCGACGCTGGTCAATCTGGTCGCGGCAGGATTCGGTGTGGCCATCGTGCCGCAAAGCCTCGCTGCCATGGCCGGGCCGGACGTGCGGCGCGTGGCGCTCGACGACGCAAACGCCGACAGCGAAATCGCGTTGCTGCATCGCCGCGACGCGGGTGGGCTGGTCATGGCCGTGGGCGAGGCGATGCGTGCCGCGATACGCGCTGCGGCGTCTTCTGGCCGGCTCGCCGGGCAGTAAGTCCTGCGTAAGCCCTGCGTGAGAGGGTGACTTCATAAAGTCGGAAGTGCGGGGGCCGCGGCAAGCGACGAAACCCTCAAGTCGGCCATTTTTTCTCCCGTTATAATTTTCGACACATCAGCGTGCGGCGCGAACGTCTTTCCGGCGTTTTTTGCAGTTCCGGCGGATGTCGTGCCCTCGTCATAACAAGCAGATCAGCGATGCGAGGAGACTGACGATGGGGCTATTCACGCGCACAAGGGGAGCGGCGCAGACCGTCAATATCATGAACGAGGTGGCCACCAACGCGGGCACCCTCGGCGTTGAATTGTGCGACGTCGCCGGTAACGTCGACGAAATCTCGGTTCGAATCAAGCGTCAGGCCGAAGTGTTTCAGGAGCTTCGTCGCGCCGCGACAGACACCAGCGCAGGCAACCAACGCATCGCCAGCGCCGCGCGTGAGGCGCGCGATGTGGCCGATCGTGCAAGCGCGGAAATTTCGGCGTCGCGCAACACGGCAGACGCGTCGCTTGCCTCCATCCACGGCCTGGTGGAAGGCGTATCCGGCATGGCCGGCGAGATCGCCGGGCTGCGCGAAGCGCTCGACCATGTGGGGAAGGTAGCGGAGGGCATTTCGGTCATCGCCCGTCAGACCAATCTGCTGGCGCTCAATGCGGCGATCGAAGCGGCTCGTGCGGGGGGGGCCGGGCGCAGCTTCGCCGTCGTTGCCTCCGAAGTCAAATTGCTTGCCAGCAAGACGGCGGAGGCGACCCAGCAGATCGAGCGCACGCTCGCCGCGCTGGGGGAGCGCACCGAACGCCTGATGCGCGAGAGCAACGCCAACGTCGCCCGCGCCAACGATGCCCGCGAAGGCACCCGCGCCATTGCGAATGTGATCGAGACGGCCGGGACGGCGCTCGACACATTCGATCGTCAAGCCGGGCAGATTGCCGAGGTCAGCGAAGCCATCGAAAACGAGTGCACGACACTCGCCGCGCACGTCGACGAAATGGCCGACGGCGTATCGCATTCGGCGGAACACGTCGAAAGTGCGCGCGAGCGCATCAACGGGCTGCTGTCCGTCTCGGAGCATTTGATCGGGCTGATTGCCGAAGCCGACGTCGAAACGGAGGACACGCCGTTCATTCGCGCCGTGCGCCGGGCGGCCAAGCAGGTGGAGGAGAGTTTCGAGGCGGCGCTGGCCAAGGGCAAGATTAGCGAGCAGGAGCTGTTCGACCGTCGCTACGAGCCGATTCCGGGATCGAACCCGCCGCAGTTGATGGCGCGCTTCACACGCTTTACCGACGAAACACTGCCAGCTATTCAGGAGCCTCTGCTCGGACTCAACGAGCGCATCATCTTCTGCGCCGCTGTCGACGAAAACGGCTATCTGCCGACGCACAACCGCAAGTTTTCACAGTCGCCGACCAACGATCCCGTGTGGAACGCCGCCCACTGTCGTAACCGCCGTCTCTTCAACGATCGCACGGGGGCTGCGGCGGGACGCAATACCAAACCGCTGCTGCTGCAAACCTATCGGCGCGACATGGGGGGCGGGGAGTTCGTGGTGATGAAAGACGCGTCGGCCCCCATCTATGTGAACGGACGTCACTGGGGCGGCTTCCGGATTGCCTACCGGGTTGCGCGCTAAGCGCACGTCACCATTCGTTTCCTGAAAAACAACGCGCCACCGACCTCGCAGTCGGTGGCGCGTTGTACGCTCGGCGGCCGGTTAGCCGGCCGTCGATCAATAGCCATACCAGCGGCCGTGGCGCCAGTAACCGTGACCGTAGTAGGGGCGGCCGTAGTAGGGGCGGCCGTAGTACGGGCGGCCGTAATAGACCGGCGGCGGTGCGCCATAGTAGGCCGGCGCAGGCGCGACATAGACGGGGGGCGGCGCGTAATAGACCGGCGGAGGCGGCGCGACGTATACCGGGGCCGGGGCATACACCGGGCCGGGGATGACCAGCGGTACGCCAATACCGATACCGACCGAGATGTGAGCCTGCGCCGTACCGATCGCACCCGCGGCGAGCGCGATACCGGCGATGGCAAGGGCGGCAAACTTGGTTTTCATGACATTTCTCCTGCGGACTAGGCGGCGTACTGATGACAGCGCCCGAACGGCACCATGCCGTTCGACGCGCCTGGTGCCCGCCGGCACCCTGGTTCGTCACATTTCCCTGACTAAACTCTACTGAAGTTCCGAAACGCAGGCGTGGCGCAATTGTTGCAAAGTATGCGCATTGACACGGCATGGGGAACGTTCGGGCGTAGAAAAGCAGCCGTCAAACGTGTGAATTTGATGCTTATTCTATTCAAAATCAATGGTTTGCGCTCTTTCCAACTGGCGCGCTAGAAGGTGGCGGCCGGGTGCAGGCATGCCGCCTCGGGCGACACTTGTTACATTCATTTACAAGGGGGCGGGCGGCGTGTGGCGCAAAAACAGCGGCAGATGCCGCGCTCGCGGCATCTGCCTGCTGTCGGCGTCTCTCGTATCCTCAAGACGCTGGCGCGTCCCTGCCAAACCGGATCGGCCTTAGCGTTGATCTAAATTTTGGGCAATCGCTGGAGTTATTCGCGCGAATGCGCCTTCGCATCCGTCACACAAGCGTTCTTGCTGTTGCCCGTCAGGCAGCCGCGTTCAGGCGATATGCCGCGTTACTTATTGCGATCGGCTGCGCCCTGGATGGCCTCGCCACCCTTTTCGACGTCCTTGCCCGCGCCGTGAATGGTGTTGCAGCCGGCGAGACCCAGCGCGAAGCCGGAGAGCAGTGCAATGGCGATCAATCGTTTCATTTTGATTTCTCCTTTGAGAGAGGATGCCGTCCGAGGCGCGAGGAAAGCGGTGGGGCCGCCTCCCGGTGGGCATGGCGATACTCGCTTACCAGAGATTGTGCCGGTTGTTCCAGGTGTCGACTTCGCGTTCGGCATCGGCCTTGGCCTTGCCATAACGCTCCTGAATCGCGCCCACGAACTTGTCGCGGTTACCTTCGATCTTGAGCAGATCGTCGTCAGTCAGGTTGCCCCACTGCTTCTTGGCTTCGCCCTTCAGTTGACTCCACTTGCCCTTGATCAGATCCGAGTTCATGACAACTCCTTGAGGTTGGGTCCGGGTGTCACCGTACGACAGCGCGCGCAGCTTCGCGCATCGCTACCCTGTCATTACCGCGCCCTCGGGGCGGTAAGTGATTCCATCATAGGGAGTGCGAAACGTTTGCGCTGTCAGTTGGGCCAGCGTCGCGATGTAGGCGGAGTCGGGTTGCGCTGTCAGTGCATTCCGACGGGTGGGGTGGGGGGCTGGGGCGTTTGCGGTGCGGTGCTTTCGGTCACTTCCGTAGCAATGTCCAGCGCATCCGCCGGATTGCACAGCGGCAGCACGACCTGAATCTCGGTACCGAGGCGTTGCGGCAGTGAGTGAATATCGATGCGTCCGCCCTTGGCCGATACGCGCTGGCGCATGCCGAACAGGCCATGTGTCTTGGGCTTGTTGAATTGGTCCGGCGTGAGACCGATGCCGTTGTCGATGACCTCCAGGCGCACACGTTGATCGTCGCACGCCAGCGCGACGCGCACAGCCGTAGCACGCGCATACTTGCCCGCGTTGGTGAGCGATTCCTGCGCTACGCGGAAAAGTGCGATAGCCGTCGACTCAGGCAGCGCGAAGTCTTCTTCCGGCAGATCGAGGTCGAGTTGCCAGTGTTGTTGGTCGGCGGTTTCCTCGGCAAGCGAGCGCAACGCGGTGACAAGGCCGAAGTTGATCAGCACCGTCGGGCGCAGGTTCTCGATGATGCGGCGCTTGGTCTGAATGCCGGAGTCGAGATTGCGCTGCGCACGGGCCAGCTTCTCTGCGATCATCGGATCGGTGTTTCGCAGCTTGTGGTGCGCCCATGTGACATCCATCTTGCAGGCAGTCAGAATCGCGCCGAGTTCGTCGTGCAACTCGCGCGACAGGCGCGTCTTCTCGTCTTCACTGACATTTTGCAAGTGGGTGGCCAGTTCGTCGAGTTGCTCCGTGCGTTCGCGCACGAGCCGGTCCAGGTGTGCCTGCTGTTCGCGCAACTGGTCGCGCGCCAATTCCTCCTGTCGCATCTGCCGGCCGAGCGTGCGGAACAGCAGGATGAACAGCAGGATGGTGAGCACGGAGAGCGCACCGGCGCTCACGGCCGAGATTGCCTGATCGAAGCGTCCGTTGTCCTGCGCGGCACGCGCGCGTGCCAGCTCACGGTTGTACAGATCGGTGATGCCGTTTTGCACGGACTCCATAGTGCCCATGCCGAGGTTGGCGGGCGAGAGTGCCTCTTCCTGGTTTATTCCCCCTTGTTTGATCGCCGCGCGCGCCGTTTCCATGGCCGTGATGCGCTGCGAGAACAACGTCATCACGTCGGCGAATTCCTGCGTCGCCTGCGCATCGCCCACGTTTTCGTAATGCTGGATGACGCGCATTGCGAGATCGCGAATGCGCCGCACGGCCGACAGGTACGGATCGAGATAGATCGCGTCGTTCGTGAGCAGATACCCGCGCTGGCTCGACACCACGGTTGAGGTGCGCGCCATGATCTCGTTGAGTTCGTTGGCTGCGGTCATGGCTTGCAGCGCTGTCTCATAGGTGGAGGCGAGACGTCGGTGCGCCGATTCCAGACCGATCAGGCTCCCGACCGTGATGACGATCGCGGCAATCATGGCGATGATCCAGCTTCGGCGGCGCAGCCAGGACGAAAACAATCGGGGCATGAGGGGGCTTTGTCGGGTGGTTGGGGTGATCCTGCAAGGAATACGGTGGACGAGACGCGCTTTGATCATAAGTCGAAATTCACATCGTTTCGGGAAATGTCAGCGAATTCCTACGCAAAAACCAGCGCCGGCCGGGCAGTCCCGCCCGCGCGCTTTTCCTACCATGCACTTAGTGCTCGATGGGTTGCGCCGCACTATGCAACACGTTGTCAGGCCATCGGGCGCCAGGGACATCTCCGGGAAACGACGAATTAATCAAGGAGAGCGCTATGTTGAAATGGGCTTTGCTATTTGCACTGATCTCGATTGTGGCCGGCCTGTTGGGCTTCACCGGGATCGCCGCCGGTGCTGCCGGGATCGCGAAGATTCTGTTTGTGCTGTTCCTGGTGCTATTCGTGATCTTCCTGCTACTTGGACTGACCATCGCCAAGAAGATGGTTGATTAGACGGTGCGCTGCGGCGCAGGCTGTGGTCTTACGCTGAAGCCGTTCCGTAGTGCGTCGGTTATGCGGCTTATGGGCCGTTCCTATTCAAGGAGGTTGCGATGCTTCACTATGCTGTGGTGTTTTTCGTGATCGCGTTGATTGCCGCCGTTTTCGGCTTCACGGGAATTGCAGCCGGTGCGGCCGAGATCGCGAAGATTCTGTTCTTCGTCTTCCTGGTGATCTTTCTGGTCACGCTGCTCTTTGGGGTGGTCCGGCGATAGACGCGCCTATCTCGTGCAGCGCGCTCGGGCCGGACGGTTTGATCCGCCAGACGGTCCGCCCGGCGCGATGACCTCGCAGCGCGTATTGCGATTGAGAGTTACCGAGAGATGATTCATTATCTGGGCGACTAGGTACCACTACACGGTGCATGCCTGAGGAAATGCCGACGGTCGGGCAAGTGTATGCAAATGCTATACGCGATCTGCTTGAGCGCGAACAGCGGGCGACGACGGCCATGGTCTGCATGTCCAAACGTGTGGACGAGACCATCTGACCGATGGGGACAGTCTCTGGAGCTTAGATGTCATCGACAATAAAAATCCTGATTGCCGACGACCACGCAATCGTTCGTACTGGCTTCAAGCAGTTCATCGCCGACGAGTCGGACATGGCGGTGCTGGGTGAGGCCGCGAGCGGAGACGAAGTGATTCGTGCCGTTCGCGAGGCGTCATTCGATGTCGTGCTGTTGGATATCGCCATGCCCGACAAGAACGGCATCGATACCCTGCGTGTGATCAAGCAATTGCGTCCGGAGCAGGCAGTGCTGTTCCTGTCGACATATCCCGAAGCGCAGTACGCCGTCAATCTGCTGCGTGCCGGGGCGAACGGTTATCTGATGAAGGATGCGCCGCCCGAGGAGATCATTCGGGCGATTCGCACGGTGGCGCGCGGCCACCGCTATGTCAGCGAAGGGACGGCCGATCTGCTCGCGCAAAAGTTGGATCGGCCGATCGACGAGCCGATGCACGAACAACTCTCGGAGCGCGAGTTCCAGGTGTTCTGCAAGCTCGCGCAAGGGCGCACGCCTACGGGAATCGCTGACGAATTGCATCTCTCGGTGAAGACCGTCAGCACGTATCGTGCGCGGGTGCTGGAAAAGATGCATTTGAAAACCAATGCCGACCTGACGCTCTACGCGCTCAAGAACGGTCTGATCAGTTGATAGAAAAGAGAGGCTTGTGATGTCGACCGGGAACGCGGCAACGCTTACGGGGTCCCGTTTGCCCCTCAAGGTGCTGTTGATCGAAGACTCGGCGGTGATTCGCGAGAGCCTGTCCGAAGCGCTCGGCTCGACCGGGATGCTCCAGGTGGCGGGTGTGGCGGAGACTGCCGACGACGCGGTTCGCACCCTCAAGGAGGATTCGTTCGATGCCGTGATCGTCGATATTCAGTTGCGGCGCGGCTCGGGCATGGACGTGCTCTCGTATTTGCACGACGCCGGCATGTTGCCGCACCTCATGGCTATCGTGCTGACGAACTATGCATTGGCAACGTATCGCAAGCGTTGCCAGCAACTGGGCGTGCAGCACTTCTTTGACAAATCGCTGGAATTCGACCGCGTAATCGAAGTGCTCGACGACTTTGCGTCCAGCCGGCAAGCCTGACATTTTCCCATTTCCCGATTTGCCGGTTCGATTCGGCAGCTTCGCCCCCGTCAGCCACCCCCCATTCCCGCTGTACGGGAATGGAGGGGGCGTTAGCGAAATCACCTCACTTTTTCTCGTTTAAGAGGGCAGGTATCCTACTGTGCGCCCATTTCATGCTGCATTGCGGCACGAAGCGATGCCCCCATTTTCGCGCGGCGACGTGATGCGAACTTCAGTTGAAATTCGGTATAAAGAGATCAAATTTTATTATTTTCAACTATTTAGATGCATGGGCTAGAATGTCGCCTTTGCGCTATATACCGGGTCAAGGCGGCGGCACTGCGGGCGGTTTCGGCAGTGGGGCTGCCATTTTTTTGCATGATCGAACTCCAGAACATTACCCAGCGTTTTGCTGGACCCAAGGGGCCGATCGACGCGCTTTCCAAGATTAGCCTGTCGATCGAGCGCGGCGAAGTTTTCGGCATCATTGGTCGAAGCGGCGCCGGCAAGAGCACGCTCGTGCGCGTGATCAACCTGCTTAATCGCCCAAGCGATGGGACCGTGCGCGTTGACGGACAGGACCTGACGTCGTTGTCGTCGGACGATCTGCGTCAGGCGCGCCGCCGCATCGGCATGATCTTTCAGCATTTCAACTTGCTCAGTTCGCGCACCGTCTACGATAACGTGGCGCTGCCGCTGGAGTTGACGGGCATGTCGGGCGCCGAGATTCGGGCGAAGGTGCTGCCGCTGCTCGAACTCGTGGGCCTGATGGCGCAGAAGGATCGCTATCCGGCGCAGATTTCCGGTGGTCAGAAGCAGCGTGTAGGTATCGCCCGCGCGCTGGCGAGCGAGCCGCAGGTGCTGCTGTCGGACGAAGCCACGTCGGCGCTCGATCCCGAGACGACGCGCTCGATTCTCGAATTGCTCAAGCGCATTAATCGCGAACTGGGTCTGACCATCGTGCTGATTACGCACCAGATGGAAGTCATCAAGCAAGTGTGCGACCGAGTTGCCGTACTCGACGCCGGCCGCGTGGTCGAACAGGGCCGCGTGATCGATGTGTTCCTGCGCCCGCACCACGAAGTCACGCGCGCGCTCATCGGCGATGTGATTGCGCAGGAATTGCCCGCAAGTGTTCGCGAGCGTGTCGCTTCGCGCATTGGTAATGGCCACGACCATCTGTATCGTCTGGCGTTCTCCGGCGCAGGCGTGGATCAGCCGCTGCTCTCCGAGGCGATTCGCCGCTACGAACTCGATTTCAATATCCTGCATGGCCAGATCGACGAGATCCAGGGGCAGGCATTCGGATCGCTCGCCGTGATGGCGGGCGGCACCCCGGCCCGTGTGGCCGAAGCCATGGCGTTCCTCGCCAGTCAGGGCGTTGTCGTTGAGGAGCTGAGCCATGTGGAGTGAAATGTTCGATCTGTTCGTCTCCTCGTTCTGGGAGACGCTCATCATGGTCGGGATTTCCGGCCTGATCGGTGCCGTCGTCGGCGTGCCGCTTGGCGTGCTGCTCTATCTGACCGATCGCAACGGCGTGTTGCAGAACCTGCCGACCAATCGCATCGTCGGCATCATCGTCAACGCCGTGCGCTCGACACCGTTCATCATCCTGCTCGTCGCCGTGATTCCGTTCACCCGGCTCATCGTCGGCTCGTCCATCGGTACGATGGCCGCCGTGGTGCCCCTCACCATCGCCGCCGCGCCGTTCGTGGCGCGTCTGGTGGAGACCGCACTGCGCGAGGTCGATCGCGGTTTGATCGAGGCGGCTCAGTCGATGGGCGCGACGACCGGTCAGATCGTCATGAAGGTGCTGCTGCCCGAGGCGCTGCCCGGCATCGTGGCGGGCCTGACGATCACGTTCGTCAGCCTGGTCGGCTACTCGGCAATGGCCGGCGCCATCGGCGGCGGCGGTCTGGGCGATCTCGGCATCCGCTACGGTTATCAGCGCTTCCTGCCGGAAGTCATGATTACCGTCGTGCTGATCCTGATCGTCTTCGTGCAACTGGTGCAGACGTTCGGCGACTGGCTGGTGCGCCGTCTGAGCCATAAGTAATCACGTCCCCTATAACAACGTCGCCGGCGAGCCGGCACTTCACTTACACGCGAGGTTTTCTATGCAACGTCGTACGATTTTCAAACTGCTGGCCGGTGTGGGTGCCGCTACGGTTTTCGCCACGCAATTCGCAGCGCCCGCCGCCGCAGCCGATGCCATCAACCTGAAGGTTGGCGTCACGGGCGGCCCGCACGCTCAGATCTTCGATGAAGTGAAGAAGGTGGCAGCGAAGGACGGCCTGAACATCAAGGTCATCGAATTCAGCGACTACGTGCAGCCGAACGCCGCATTGTCGTCGGGCGATCTGGATGTGAACAGCTACCAGCACCAGCCGTACCTCGATGCCCAAGTGAAGGACCGTGGCTACAAGCTCGAGTCGATCGCCAAGACGGTGATCTTCCCGATGGGCATCTACTCGAAGAAGCTCAAGTCGCTGGCCGATCTGAAGTCGGGCGACAAGGTGTCGCTGCCGAACGACCCGACCAATGGCGGCCGCGCGCTGCTGTTGCTGCAAAAGCAGGGGCTGCTCAAATTGCGCGCCGACGCCGGTCTGAAGGCAACGCCGCTGGACGTGGTGGAGAACCCGAAGAAGCTGAAGTTCGTGGAATTGGACGCCGCACAACTGCCTCGCTCGCTCGACGATGTGGCCGTGGCCGTCATCAACACCAACTTCGCGATGGAAGCCGGTCTGAACCCGAAGCGTGATTCGCTTGCGATCGAAGACGCCAACGGTCCGTACGCCAATGTGCTTGTCATTCGCACGGCCGACAAGAACAAGCCCTGGGTGGCCAAGCTGATCAAGGCTTACCACTCGCCGGAAGTGAAGGCATTCATCGAACAGAAGTTCGGCGGTTCGGTCGTCACGGCCTGGTAAGTTTCGGGGGGGCGCTCCAGCGAATGGAGTCACCCTCAAAAAACGGCAACGCTTTGCGGCGTTGCCGTTTTTTTTCGTCCCCAAGCCAGCGGCGCATCCCGCTGGCGCGAGCATTCTCGTCAGGCGAGATGCCGGGGCGGGCGCATGGAGTCGGGATGTGTGGCAATTCCGGCACTGTCACGGTTCTGTCAAATAACGGCGATAGCCTGAGTGTCAACTAAAAGAGGGTGCCTGCGGGCACCGTCACAAGACGCGGACATGGGCCACAGAGCAGCTACCGCACGCGAAGCACGGGGAACACGGGTGAGACACTTCATCGGAGCGCACTTGCCTTCGGCGCGCCTATTCGCGCCCGACATATGCCCGCACAACGCATTGCGGTTTGCATGATGGCGGCGCACCGCACCGACTTACGGAGTCTCAGTTGAACCCTCCCCCGCCTGTCGCGATACGTCCGTCGGAGCGCTTTGACATCCCCGGCGCTTCGCGCGATGCGAAATCCCCGTCTGCCAATTCTTCCGCGCCTTATGCCGCCCCCGACGAGAGCGTATTGCTCGCCGAGCTTTGCGAGGGTATCGGTCTGACCTGCGTGTTTCAACCGATTCTCGATTTCCGGACGTCGGAAATCGCCGGTTATGAGGGGCTGGTGCGAGGGCCCGCCGGCACGTCGATTCACTCGCCGATGGCGCTGTTTGCCGCCGGGCGCCGTCACGGCCTGATCGGTCCGCTCGAACTGGCCTGCCGCCGTGCGGTGCTGCGGGGGTTCGTCGAGCAGGATCTGCCGGAGCGTTTGTTCCTGAACATCGGTCCTGTCACCCGTGCGCAACCTGGCGGCGGTGTGATCGAATCGCTGGGTCTCGACGAGACGTTTGCCATGCTCCAGTCGCTGCGCCTCGCGCCCGAGCGCGTGGTGCTCGAACTCACGGAGCATGCCCCCACCCTCGATCTTGCGAGCACGCGGGCATCGCTCACGGCCTATCGCGCGCTGGGTTTCGAGGTCGCGCTCGACGACATGGGCGAAGGCTACGCCAGCCTGAGACTGTGGTCCGAGTTGCGGCCCGATTACATCAAGATCGACCGGCATTTCGTGGACGGCATCGACACCGATACCCTTAAGCTCCAGTTCGTGCGCTCGATGCGCCAGATCGCGGAGACCAGTGGCACGCGAGTCATTGCAGAAGGCATCGAACACGCGGAAGAACTGCAAGTGGTGCGCGATCTCGGCATCTTCCTGGGTCAGGGGTATTTCATTGCACGCCCCGAAGCGCAGCCGCAACGCGCAATCACGGCCAACGTGCAAGATGTCGTGAACGAGCGCCGTGCCTATGTCCACCAGCAGCCGAGTCAACTGGGCTCGGGTAACGTGACGCTCGAGCGCATCGCCGCCTATGTCGAACCTGCCTCGCCCGATACTCGTAGCGAAGACGTGGTAGCGCGTTTCGAGAGCGACCCGGCGCTGGAGGTATTGCCGGTGGTCGAGCGTGATCGCGCGGTGGGACTGATCGGACGGGCCTCGCTCATCGGCCGGTTTGCCCGGCCCTTCACGCGCGAGCTTTACGGTCGCAAGCCATGCTCGGCCGTCATGGAGCCGCGCCCCCTCACGTTCGACAAGAGTGCGCGCATGGAAGACCTGAGCCGCATGATTGCCGAAGGGGCGAGCCGGCAGATTACGGCCGGTTTCATCGTGACGGATCAGGGGCGCTATTTCGGCGTGGCGCAGGGGCATGCCCTCATGCGCCACATTACTGATATGCAGCTTGACGCGGCGCGTTACGCGAACCCGCTCACGCTGCTGCCGGGCAATGTGCCGATTGACGACTACATGGATCGCATGATCGGCGAGCGCCAATCGTTCCATGCCTGCTATGTCGACCTCGACAACTTCAAGCCTTTTAACGATATGTTCGGCTACCGTCGCGGCGACGATCTGATTCAGCTCGTTGCGCGTGTGCTCATGGCCGTGCGCAATCCTGAGCGAGACTTCCTCGGGCACATCGGGGGCGACGACTTCCTGATTCTGTTCCGCAGTCCCGACTGGGAGGCGCGTTGCCGCGAAGCGCTCACGCGTTTCGGCGAGGCGGTGACGGAGTATTTCCATCCGGACCAGATTGCGGCTGGCGGGTTCGAGGCGGAAGATCGCCGTGGCATGGTCATCTTCCACCCGATCACGAGCCTGTCGATTGGCGTGGTGGCTGTTACGCCCGAGAGCTTTCCCTCGCACGTGGAGGTTTCGGCCGCAGCGGCCGATGCCAAGAAGATGGCCAAGCGTGCGCTCGGCAACAGCCTGTTCATCGAGCGCCGGCGCGCGCACCGGTGAGCGCTGGGCAGAGCCTTGTATAAAAAAATGAAAACGGTCCGCTGGACGACCTCGCAATTAGCGCGGCGTCAGAGTTTGAGTGGAGAGTCGAGAAGCGGGGAAGGTGTCGGTGGAAGTGCTGAGAGCGTGGAGGGGGATGGACCGGGGCGCCTTTCTGCAGCGAGTTGGGTTTATGTCTGAGAGGCGGAAAGGGGCCCCGGTCCATCGGGGGGGAGGTGTTGAGGGCATCTCTCCGGACGCAAATTCTTCGTTAGAAGATGGGGTAACGTTGCGTGCTTAATGCGCGAGTGCGGGCATGCCCTCCATGTCGGCGGTGTCACGCTCACGTTCCTGGCTGAGGTACGGGGTGCGCCAGCCGGCCTTTACGCCCCAGTGATAGGAGGCGAGCGTCAACGACGCCACGATCACCATGTCCCAGCCATATGGCAGCAGGCCGATACCGCCGAATTCGTTGCTGCCGGTATACGAGCACAGCGCCACGACCACCAGCATGATGATCTGGCTGGCAAGCGGCCAGCGAGTCCCAGCCACGGAAGAAGAACATGAAGACGAACGAGGTCGCCAGATTGAACCACATGGCCTGGCGCGGCACGCCGTACAGCGGATGCACGCGGCCGAAGATCTCGGGCAAGGTGCGATTTCGCTCCATGGCGTAGATCATGCGGCTCGTGGTGGCCCTATAGGTGGTGCCGGTGCCGCTCGGGCTAAGGAACGCGTCGAAGTACAGCACGATAACGAGCCAGTTCAGGCCGAGCGCAATCGCCAGTTCGGCGAACGGCGAGCTGAAGCTCACCCTATGCCAGCCCCCCATTAGTTGCTCAGGCGAGAGTGCACCGATGAAGGCCACTTGCAGCAGCAAATAGATGACGGTCGCGAGCAGAATCGAGCCCGACCACCGCAAACGGGATGCTGCGGCCCGGATTGCGCGCTTCGCCCGCGAGGTTCACTGGACTCTGGAAGCCGTTGAACGCAAATACGATGCCCGACGTGGCGACTGCCGTCAGCACGGCCGACATACCGTTCGGCGCGAAACCGCCGTGTTCCGCCAAAGTGAAGTTGCCCGGATGGAAGCCCGCGATCATCAGACCCGCAATCGTCAGGGCCGGAATCGCGAATTTGAACAGTGTGATCGCCGTATTGGCGCGTGCAAAGAGCTTCACGCCCCAATAGTTCAGCATGAAGTAGACGATGACGAGCAGCGCGGAGAGGGCAAGGCCGCCTGCGGTGAGCGGCCGTCCACGAACAGGTTATGCGCCCAGTCGTACGGCCACGTGCTCATGTACTGAATCGACGCTTCGGCCTCGATCGGAATCACCGACACGATGGCAATCCAGTTCGCCCAGGCGGCGATGAAGCCGACCAGACTGCCGTGTGAATAGCGGGAATAGCGGGAATAGCGCACCATGCCGCCCGACTCGGGGAACATCGCCCCAAGTTCGGCATAGGTGAGTGCAATGGCCAGAATGACGACAGCGCCGATAATCCAGGCGAAAAGGGCGGCAGGGCCAGCGATCTTGGCAGCCTTCCAGGCGCCGAACAGCCAGCCGGAGCCGATGATCGAGCCAAGACCGGTCAACATCAGGGCGAACGGCCCGATCAGGGCGCGGATCTCGGAGTGGGAATGTGCCTATTACAAATTATTAAAGGGTCAGATAGAAATCACATTCCGGCAAAGCAGAGATACTTCATTTCAAGGTACTCGTCGATGCCGTATCTGGACCCTTCTCGACCCAGGCCTGACTGCTTGACCCCGCCGAAGGGGGCCACTTCGTTCGAGATCAGGCCGGTGTTGATGCCGACCATGCCGGCTTCGATGCCTTCGGCAACGCGCCAGACGCGTCCGACGTCACGGGCGAAGAAATATGACGCGAGGCCGAAGTCGGTGGCGTTGGCCAGACGAATACCGTCTGCTTCGTCCTTGAAGCGGAAGACCGGCGCCAACGGACCGAACGTTTCCTCCTGCGCGACGAGCATGTCGGCGCTGGCATCGGCGACGACGGTCGGCTCGAAGAAGCGGCCATGCAGCACCTTGCCGCCGACCGTGACGCGGCCGCCCTTGGCGAGGGCGTCTTCGACGTGGCGCTTGACCTTCGCGACAGCGGCGTCTTCGATGAGCGGGCCGATCGCGACGCCCGGCTCGAAGCCGTTGCCCACGCGCAGCTTGCTCGCGGCGGCGCTGAGTTTTTCGACGAACGTGTCGTAGATGCCGTCTTGCGCGTAGATGCGGTTCGCGCATACGCATGTCTGCCCGGCATTGCGGAATTTGGACGCGATGCAGCCTTCAACGGCGGCGTCCACGTCGGCATCGTCGAAGACGAGGAACGGCGCGAGGCCGCCCAGTTCGAGTGCCACTTTCTTGATCGTCGGCGCGCATTGCGCCATGAGCTTCGCGCCGACCGGTGTCGATCCGGTGAAGGACAGGTGACGCACGCGCGGGCTCGACGTGAGCACGTTACCCACATCCGACGAGTTTTTCGACGTCACGACATTGAAGACGCCCTTGGGTAACCCGGCGCGGCGAGCGAGTTCGGCGAGCGCCAGGGCAGAGAGTGGGGTGAGGCGAGCGGGTTTGACCACGATCGTGCAGCCTGCCGCAATTGCCGGGGCAATCTTGCGTGTAATCATCGCGATGGGGAAGTTCCAGGGCGTGATTGACGCGCATACCCCGATGGGCTGCTTGAGTACCAGCAGGCGCTTGCCGTTTTCAGGGGAACAGAGCACGTCGCCGTCGATGCGTTTGGCCTCTTCGGCGAACCACTCGATGAACGACGCTCCGTAGGCGACTTCGCCTTTGGCTTCGGCCAGTGGCTTGCCTTGCTCGGCGGTCATGATGGCGCCGAGGTCGTCCTGCGCCTGCATGATGAGGTCGAACCAGTGACGCATGATGCGGGCGCGCTCTTTGCCAGTCTTGCTGCGCCACTCGGGCAGCGCGATTTCGGCGGCGACCAGGGCGCGCTCGGTCTCCTTGACGCCCAGATCGGCGACCTGAGCGATCTGCGCGCCGGTGGCCGGGTCGTTGACGACAAAGGTCGCGTGGGAATCGGCGGGCGTCCAGTCGCCGTCAATATAGGCGTCGGACTTGAGCAGGTCGGGATCTTTCAGACGGGCCAGCGCCGGATGGACGCTGGTCCGTGTGCGCGAATGCGCGGATTGGCGGGGGGATGACACGATCAGTTCTCCTCTCGATGACCGGGCAGCGCTGTCGGGCGGGGGCGCGCCGCTCGGGGGGCGGAAACGGATACGGCTTGTCGGGGTGTCGAGTGTCGGGTGTCAGCTTACTCCAATGCCGTGCGCCGTTTGTGACGCGTGAGCATCGGATAGGGGGATGCGGTGTCGAAGGGCGCTGCGCGCGCGATGCCGGCAGCCCGATGGCCGCCGGCGTATCGCGATCCGGCTCGCGTGGCCGGTCTTACAGGCCGAGATCCTTATACAGAGCCGCCATGCGAGCCTCGACGTCGGCGGTCATTTCGATGGGACGCCCCCACTCGCGTGATGTCTCCCCGGGCCACTTGTTGGTCGCGTCGATGCCCATCTTGGAGCCCAGTCCTGCTTTGGGCGAGGCGAAGTCGAGATAGTCGATGGGCGTCTGGTCGACGAGTGTAGTGTCGCGGGTCGGATCGACACGCGTGGTGATCGCCCAGATGACTTCCTTCCAGTCGCGGATATCGACGTCCTCGTCCACCACGACGATGAACTTCGTATACATGAACTGGCGCAGAAAACTCCACACGCCGAACATCACACGCTTGGCATGCCCCGGATAGGCCTTCTTCATTTGCACGATGGCCATCCGATAACTGCAACCCTCCGGCGGCAGATAGAAATCGGTGATCTCGGGGAATTGCTTTTGCAGCAACGGGACGAACACTTCGTTGAGCGCCACGCCGAGCACGGCCGGCTCATCGGGCGGTTTGCCTGTGTACGTCGAGTGGTAGACGGCGTTGCGGCGCAGGGTGATGCGCTCGATCGTGAACACCGGGAACCACTCCTGCTCGTTGTAGTAGCCGGTGTGGTCGCCGTAAGGGCCTTCGAGCGCGTGGTCGTAACTTGCCGTCGCACCACGCGACGGCGGCGGCGGGGCGCCATCGGGTATGGCCCGCGCTTGCTCGGACGGATAAATGAAGCCCTCGAGCACGATCTCGGCGCGCGCGGGAACACGCAACGACTCCAGTCCCGGCGTCACGCACTTGGTCAACTCGGTACGGCTGCCGCGCAGCAGACCGGCAAACTGATACTCGGACAGCGTATCGGGTACGGGGGTCACGGCGCCAAGCATGGTGGCCGGATCGGCGCCGAGCGCGACGGCAATCGGGAACGGCTTGCCGGGGTTCGCCAGCGCGAACTCGCGGAAATCGAGCGCGCCGCCACGGTGGGCGAGCCAGCGCATGATGACCTGATTGCGGCTGATGACTTGCTGGCGGTAGATGCCCAGGTTCTGACGTTTGCGATGGGGGCCTTTGGTAATCACCAGGCCCCATGTGATGAGCGGGGCGGCGTCGCCAGGCCAGCAAGTCTGAATCGGCAGGCGCGCGAGGTCGACGCCATTGCCTTCCCATACGATCTCCTGACACACCGGGCTGCTGACTTCCTTGGGCGCCATGTCCCAAACCGCCTTGGCCATGCCGAGCAGCTTGCCCGCGTCCTTTAGTCCGCGGGGGGGCTCGGGTTCCTTGAGTGTCGAGAGAAGGCGGCCGATGTCGCGCAGCGAACCCAGGGCGTTTTCGCCATTGTCGATGCCCATGCTGAGCGCCACTCGTTCAGGGGTGCCAAATAAGTTGGCAAGCACCGGCATGTCGTAGCCTGTCGGCCGCTCAAACCACAGCGCAGGACCTGCCGCCTTGAGGACACGGTCGGCGAGTGCCGTCATCTCCAGCACCGGCGAAACCGGCACGTCCACGCGACGAAGCTGGCCGGATCGCTCCAGTTGCGCGGTGAAGTCACGAAGATCGAGATATTTCATGAAACAAACCGTTACCAAAAATTTTTACGAATTTCCTACGTCCGGTGTAAACGGTCGTTTGAATTCGAAGAATGTCAGGGTGGCACCCTTGTAAACGCAGGGTGAGGCAGGGCATTTTACCGGTCAAGGCTCCCGAACGTCACGGCAAAACAGTCGTTACAAATTACTTTTAGTAATGTTTTTTACTGATAATAGTATTGACGGTTTATATGTGGCTGCTACAATCCGCCCGTTGAATCCAGAAAGGCGGCTTCGATGACGGGTAGGCCAACCCGCTCGAGCTTAGCGACAACTACAACATCGACGTGGATTTTCAGTGGCTGGTTTTCTCACCGAGGTCGGGAAACCAGTGTTTTAGGAAGCAGCGCGAGCGATAGCTCGTCAGCGCCGGAGACCTGAACAGGTCGGCGCGCTGCGGCGGTAGCGGCATCGTCAATGACAAACGCGATGCACCGTCTCGTTCCATATGCCGTAGATGAGCAATTAACGGGATGCCTGGCGGGCATGCTGGCTCGTTTCCTTACGCCCCGGGGCCACCCCGTGGTGACGGCGTAACCGGAGTACGTAGTATGAAGAAGTCTGGTTTATCACCCTGGCTACTGGCCGCTGCCCGTGCGCTTGGCGCACGCGGTGCGGCAACGGTAGCCGCGGCTCGCCGCGATTGGCGTCGTCTTGCCTGGCACGGCGGTCGCGTTGGACTGTATACGTCCAGCGCGGTCGGTCTGGTTGCCGTGGTCGGCACGCTGGCGTTGTGGGCCCGACCGACGTGGCGCGCCGATCTGGCGTCGCGCGTGGGTCCGCTGCTTGAGGCAGCCACCGGTACGGCCAATGCGGCCAGCCAGGGCGCCAACGACAGCATGGTCGTTCAGGGCTCCCCGTCCGACTCGTCGTTGATGGCGCAAGCCGCACAACACGTGCCGTCGGCCGCTGTCCTCGCCGCTTATATTCCGAACCAGCGTGTGGCCGCCGATGCGCGTGCCCCCAAGGCGCTGGACACGCGTGAGCAGATCGCCGTGGCCGACTATCTGGCAAGACGCTATCGCGTGGCCGGTGACGTGACGGGCAATCTCGTGCGCGCCGCCTACTCGACGGGCAAGGAAGTCGGCCTCGATCCGCTGCTGCTGCTTGCGGTGATGGCGATCGAATCGGGCTTCAACCCGTATGCCGAGAGCACCGTCGGCGCGCAGGGCCTCATGCAGGTCATGTCGAAGGTGCATCAGGACAAGCTCGAATACTTCGGCGGTCCCGAGGCAGCACTGCATCCGCTCGCGAATATCAAGGTGGGTGCATTGATCCTGAAGGAATGCATTGCGCGCGGCGGTTCGCTTACCGGCGGTTTGCGCCTGTACGTTGGTTCGACCAGCGCAGGTGACGGGGGTTATGGCGCCAAGGTGATTGCTGAGCGCGATCGTCTGCGTGGTGTGACCATGGGCCACAAGGTCTTGCCGACTGCGCCGCAAGCGCCGGTGATCGTCAGTTCGGCCAAGCCGGCGGTGAAGCCGGTCTCGGCGGGCAAGTCGGGCGAATCGACCGAATCGGCACCTACGCCGGCCGCGTCGACGTCCACGGGCAAGGCCGCGGCGGCTGCCAAGCCACTCGAAGCGGACGACAGCACCGCTGCCTGATCGGCGGGTCGACCTCGGATGTGATGCGCCATGGCCGGCGCATCGCCGTCTGGAAAATCACCTTCGGCAAGTGCAATGCTTATCTATATAGAGAGGCGATGTCCAGCCAACAAAAAACCCATCGAATCGCTTCGATGGGTTTTTTGTTTTTCTGAGGGCAGGGCGCCGGAACGATGGGCATCCCTTCGCGTCATCAACCTGCGGCAAAGACCTTTTCGATCCGGTCCATCGCCTCGTGCAACTGCTCGAGCGACGTGGCATACGACAAACGGATGTATCTGTGTGGCTCGGCGAAACCGAAGTCCAGTCCCGGCACGAGCACGACGTTTGCCTGCTGAAGCAGCGACTGCGTGAGGCGGTCGCTGTCGGCGGCGTGTGGATGCGATACGCCGGTGCAGTCTGTGTAGACATAAAACGCACCGTCAGGCATCACGGGCACCTTGAAGCCAAGGCGTTCGAGCGCCGGTACGATGTAATCGCGGCGTTCGCGGAACGCTTCCTTGCGGGATTCGTAAATCGCCAGGGTTTCCGGAAGGAAGCAGGCCGTCGCGGCATGTTGCGCCACGGCAGACGGGCAGATGAACAGATTCTGCGCGAGCTTCTCGAACGTCGGCACCATCGACGGCGGCACGACCAGCCAGCCGAGGCGCCATCCCGTCATGTTGAAGTACTTCGAGAAGCTGCTCACGACCAGGACGTCGTCTCCGAAGGACAGCGCGGTGGTCGGCTTGCCATCGTAGGTGAGGCCCTGATAGATCTCGTCGACCAGCGTGAAGCCGCCGCACGCGCGTACGGTCTTCACGATGCGGGACAACGCTTCCGTCTCGATGGACGTGCCTGTCGGGTTCGACGGTGAGGCGAGCAGCACCCCCTTCGTTGCCGGCCCCCAATGCAATTCAATGTGCTCCGCCGTGAGCTGGAAGCGGTCTGCCGGGCCCGAGGGGATCAAGACCGGTTTGCCGTCAAACGTCGACACGAAATGGCGATTGCACGGATAGCAGGGGTCCGGCATCAGGACTTCATCGCCCACGCCAACGAGCGCTGCGCAGGCCAGCACCAGGGCAGCCGACGCACCGGCTGTCACGACAATGCGCGACGGATCGACGTCAACACCGTAGTAACTACGGTAATAAGCGGCGATGGCTTCGCGCAGGGCGGGGATGCCCATGGCGCCCGTGTACTGTGTCCGTCCATCGCGCATGGCCTTCGCCGCCGCCTCGATCACTGCGTCGGGCGCCGTGAAATCCGGCTCGCCGATGCCCATGTGAATCACACGATGTCCCGCCTTTTCCCGCAGCGCGGCTTGCTTGGCTAGCTCCATCACGTGGAACGGGGCGATGTTGTCGACGCGTTGCGCGAGTTTGAGCGAGGCTGGGGAGAGGTCGAGCGTGCGGTCCATGATGTCGGGGGGGAGACAGGAGCGAATGGGTAAGGGCAGGCGAGGTTGACGGGGCTGGCGGGGGAAGGCCGGGTGGGCACCTCGAGGCAGGTGACCACGCCTTCTGGCCTATCCGGCGGCAGGCCGCTTCGGGCCTTAGGCCCGAGACGCCTTGCCGAGCGTCAGGCGCTTTTGCCGCGACCGCCGTTGCGATTGGCGGCGACTTCATCCGGACGCACTTCTGCCGAGAACTTGTCGAGGACACCGTTCACGTAGCGGAAGCCTTCGACACCGCCGAAGGTCTTGGCCAGCTCGACGGCCTCGTTGATGACCACGCGGTACGGAATGTCCAGGTGGTGAATCAGTTCGTAGGCGCCAATGACGAGCACGGCATGCTCGACCGGCGACAATTCGGCCGCCGGGCGGTCCAGGTACGGCTGGAGTTGCTGCGACAAGGCGTCCGCTTCCCGGATGCTGCCGTGCAGCAGGGCATCCAGGTGAGCACGGTCAGCCTTGTCGTAGCCGGGGGTGGTGCGCAGATGCGCATCGATCTCACCCGCGTGGTCGCGCGAGAGCAGCCATTGATACAACCCTTGCAGCGCAAATTCGCGCGCGCGGCGGCGAGCACTCTTCATTACCGATCTTCCTCTTCTTCGTCTTCGTCTTCATCCGATCCGTCGTCGCCACTGAGCATGTCGATGGCTTCGAGCAGATTGGCCATTTCCACCGCCACGCGGGCAGCATCGCGGCCCTTTTCGGCGGCACGCACTTCGGCCTGTTCGTCGTTTTCGGTCGTGAGCACCGCGTTGGCGATGGGGATACCGAAATCGAGACCGATGCGCGTAATACCGGCACCGCTTTCGTTCGAGACGAGCTCAAAATGATACGTCTCGCCGCGGATCACCGCGCCGAGCGCGATGAGCGCGTCGAACTGGCCGCTCTCGGCCATCTTCTGCAATGCCAGTGGAATTTCCAGTGCGCCGGGCACCGTCACGAGCAGCACGTCTTCGCCGTCGACGCCAAGGCGATCGAGTTCAGCCACAGCGGCAGTGCGCAGCGCCGTGCAAACGGCGTCGTTGAATCGTGCTTGCACGATGCCCACGCGCAGGCCTTCACCGTCGAGTTCCGGCTGGTATTGTCCGATGTCCATCATGGGCTTCCTCTAAAAAAGTACCGTCCAGGCGGTGCAGCCAACGTTGTGCCGGCATGCCCGAGACGGGCAATGCTCGGCGAGATGATCCTCCGCCGTTTGCCGGCGGGGAATCGATACAGAAATACTCAGGCGGTGCCGGCGCCGGGCATCGGTTGGAAACCGGTGACCTCGAGGCCATAACCTGCCATGTTGGGGATCTTGCGCGGGCTCGAGAGCACGCGCATTTTACCGACGCCCAGCTCGCGCAGGATTTGCGCCCCCACGCCGTGGGTACGGAAGTCCACCGGGCGGCGCTTGGCGCGCGCGGCCTTCTCGGACTCGTCCAGCGCTTCGAATTGGTTGAACAGGTGATCCGGCGTTTCCACGCAATTGAGCAGCACGACCACGCCCTTGCCTGCCTCGGCAATGGCTTGCATGGCGCCTGCAAGCGTCCAGGAATGGGTCGATACGCCAGTTTCGAGCAAGTCGAGCACGGAAAGCGGTTCGTGGACGCGCACAAGTGTCTCGTCAGCCGGCGCGGGCGTACCGCGTACCAGCGCCAGATGCGGATTGCCGCTCGGCTTGTCCCGGTACAGGGTTGCCTGGAAGGTGCCCCAGGCCGTCTGCATTTCGCGCGTGGCGACCGTCTCGATCATCGATTCGGTGCGGCTGCGGTAGTGAATCAGATCGACGATCGTGCCGATCTTGATGTTGTGCTGCTCCGCGAACTCTAGCAACTGAGGCAGGCGCGCCATCGTGCCGTCGTCGTTCATGATCTCGCAGATCACGGCCGCGGGCGTGAGACCTGCCATTGCCGTCAGGTCGCAACCGGCTTCCGTATGACCCGCGCGCACCAGCACGCCGCCGGGCTGCGCCATGATCGGGAACACATGGCCCGGCTGCACGATATCTTCGGGACGCGCCTCGTGCGCGATGGCCGTCTTGACCGTATGTGCGCGATCCGCCGCCGAGATGCCGGTGGTAACACCCTCGGCTGCTTCGATCGACAGCGTGAATGCGGTGCCGTACTGCGTGCCGTTGCGGTACGTCATGAGCGGCAGGTTGAGCTGCTTGCAGCGCGCCTGCGTGAGGGTGAGGCAAATCAGCCCACGGCCGTACTTGGCCATAAAGTTGATGGCTTCGGGCGTTGCGAACTCGGCCGCCATGACCAGATCGCCCTCGTTTTCACGATCTTCCTCGTCAACGAGGACAACCATGCGGCCGGCCTTCAGCTCGGCAATAATTTCTTCTGTAGTGGCCAACGGCATAGCGGACAACGCGGGGGCTGAATTTGGAAAGGCTCTATTCTACGCCAAGCCGGTGCACGGCTGCGGCCGAATCTTGTGCCGTGCCCCCCGGAAAATCGGCCGACGCAGGCAATTTCGGTAACGTCCGAATCGGATCTCGGAAGAATCTCTTCAAGGAATCGACGGCCAGCTTCTCGTCGGTCGGAAAATTCCAGATATAAAGGTATTGACCTAAGTAAATGTCGCTATTATAGTTAGGCACATGACTAACCAATCTATCCCTCTCGACCGGATCTTTCAGGCGTTGTCCGACCCCACGCGACGCGCGGTCGTCGAGCGTCTGACGCTCGGCCCTGCCTCGGTGAGTGAACTGGCACGTCCATTTTCGATGGCATTGCCGTCGTTTTCGCAGCATTTGAATGTGCTGGAGGAGAGCGGTCTGGTCGTGTCCCGGAAAAGCGGGCGCGTGCGTACCTATGCGTTGGAAACTGAGACGCTGGCCGGTGCGCAGGATTGGCTCCAATTGCAGCGCGACAAGTGGACGCGCCGCCTCGACCAACTCGATAGTTATCTGCTACAGATGACGGAGACATGAATATGAGCCGTGCAAACCTTTTCTCGATCGACCCGAAGCTGGATCTGGTGCTCGAGCGTTACGTCGACGTGCCGTGCGAGCGTGTCTGGGCGGCGTGGACACAGCCCGAGCACATCAAGAAGTGGTTCACGCCCGCGCCGTGGCAGACTGTGGAATGCGAAATCGATCTGCGCCCGGGCGGATTGTTCCGCACGGTGATGCGCTCGCCCGAGGGGCAGCAGTTCCCCAATGACGGGTGCTATCTGGAGGTCGTCGAGAATTCGCGGCTGGTCTGGACGAATGCTGTTCTGCCGGGCTTTCGTCCGGCCCCTGCGCCCGTGAAGGAACACGGCGGCTTTCATTTTACTGCGGCCGTGTTGATGGAGGCGCAAGGTAAGGGCACGCGTTATACCGCGATTGCCATTCATGGTGACGAAGCCACGCGTGTGCAGCACGAGGCCATGGGCTTCCACGACGGCTGGGGCAAGGCGCTCGATCAGTTGGTCGACCTGATGAAGTGACGTGCGGGCGATGCGAGGTACGTGACATCCTCGCCGCCGCATGAAAAAAAGGGACGCGCCCGAAGGCGCGTCCCTTTTTGCTTTTGACATTCACCGTCGGCGACGCATGTCGCAGACCGCAACGTCACGCCCCGAGATACGCGCGCTTGATGTCGTCGTTCGCGAGCAGATTGGCGGCTGAATCGGCGAGCACGACGCGACCGGTTTCGAGCACATAGCCACGATCGGCCACGTGCAGTGCCTTGTTCGCGTTTTGCTCGACCAGAAACACCGTGACACCTTCTTCGCGGATCGCACGAATGATGTCGAAGATCTGCGCGATCACGAGCGGGGCCAGACCGAGCGTCGGCTCGTCGAGCAGCAGCAGGCGCGGACGGCTCATCAGCGCCCGCCCGATGGCCAGCATCTGCTGTTCGCCACCCGACATCGTGCCAGCGCGTTGCTTGCCGCGCTGTGCGAGTCTCGGAAACAACTTGAAGACGTGGTCCATGCCGGCCTCGATCTCGTTTTTGGACGCGAAGAAGCCGCCCATCTTCAGATTCTCGATTACGGTCAGGCTCGGAAACACCCGGCGTCCTTCCGGCGAAATCGCGAGCCCCATGCGCATGATTTCATGTGTGGGACACGCGGTGATGTCGTTGCCTTCGAACATCACCCGTCCGCTCGATGCGCGAGGGGTGCCGCACACCGTCATCATCAGCGTAGTCTTGCCTGCGCCGTTGCTGCCGATGAGCGTGACGATCTCGCCCTTCTTCACTTCGATCGACACGCCGCAGAGTGCTTCGACGGCCCCGTAGTGGGTATGGATCTTTTCCAGCTTCAGCATTATTCCTCCCCGAGGTAGGCCTTGATGACGCGCGGGTCGTTGCGCACCTCGTCGGGCTTGCCGGTCATGATCGGCTTGCCGTGTTCCATCACGAGAATCCGGTCCGAAACGCCCATCACCAGACTCATGTCGTGTTCGATGAGCAGCACCGAGATGCCGAATTCGTGACGCAGGTTGTCGACGAGTTGCTGCAACTCGACTTTCTCCTGCGGGTTCAGACCGGCGGCCGGTTCGTCGAGCATGAGCAGACGCGGCTCGGTAATCATGCAGCGTGCGATTTCGAGACGTCGCTGATGCCCGTAAGACAGCGTGCCTGCTTCGCGATTGGCAACGGCAGTCAGGCCCAGACGGTCGAGCCACCACTTGGCGCGCTCGAGCGCCGTGCGCTCGGCACGACGGAACGCCCCCGTCGAGAGCAACCCTTGCAGGAAGCCGCTGTGCACACGCATGTGCTGTGCGACGAGCAGGTTCTCCACGACCGTCAATTGACGGAACAGGCGGATGTTCTGGAATGTGCGGACCAGACCGCGCCGGGCCACCATGTGGCTCGGCAGACCCGTGATGTTGTCGCCGTCGAGCATGATCGAACCGCCCGTGGGGCGATAGAAACCGCCGACGCAATTGAAGACGGTTGTCTTGCCTGCGCCGTTCGGGCCGATGATCGCAAAGACTTCGTTCTTGCGGACGTCGAATTCGACGCCATCGACGGCGAGCAGACCGCCGAAGCGCATCTGCAGGCCGGAGAGTTTCAACAGTTCTGCGCTCATTGCGGCAACTCCACATGCGGGCGGGTGGCGGGCAACAGACCCTGCGGACGCCACATCATCATCAGCACCATCACCAGACCGAAAATCAGCATGCGGTATTCTGCAAAGTCGCGGGCGACTTCCGGCAGGATCGTGAGCAGGATGGCCGCGAGAATCACGCCGATCTGCGAGCCCATGCCGCCGAGCACCACCACGGCGAGGATGAGCGCCGATTCGATGAACGTGAACGATTCGGGCGTGACCAGTCCCTGACGCGCCGCAAAGAACGCCCCGGCGAGACCCGCAAACGACGCCCCCAGCGTGAACGCGGAGAGCTTGATGCGCGTTGGGTTCAGACCGAGCGAGCGGCACGCGATTTCATCTTCACGCAGGGCTTCCCACGCCCGGCCGATCGGCATGCGAATCAGGCGGCTCGTGACGAACAGCGTGAAGCCCACCAGTGCAAACGCGAGCAGGTACAAGAAGATCACCATGTGCGAGCCGCTGTAGGGCAGGCCGATCAACTCATGGAATGTCTTCGCGCCTTCGACACTCGATGAGCGCACCATTTCGAAGCCGAATACGCTGGGTTTCGGAATGCCCGACACGCCGTCCGGACCGCCGGTGAGGCTCGTCAGGTTGTTCAGCAGCAGACGGATGATTTCACCGAAGCCCAGCGTCACGATGGCGAGATAGTCGCCACGCAGACGCAGCACCGGGAAGCCGAGCAGAAAGCCGAACGTGGCCGACATGAGGGCGGCGAGCGGCAGGCATTCCCAGAAGGTCAGGCCGAAGTACTGGTTGAGTAGGGCATACGTATAGCCGCCGACCGCGTAGAAGCCGACGTAGCCCAGATCGAGCAGACCGGCGAAGCCGACAACGATGTTCAGGCCGAGGCCGAGCACGCAGTAGATGAGCGCAAGCGTGGCCACGTCCACCGCGCCGCGCGAGCCGACGAACGGCCACACGAGCCCGACGGCCAGCAGCACCCACATCGCAGTGAGTTGTTGACGACGCCCCATGGCAGGCATGGCCGGCAGCTTCACCGCACGCTTCGAGCGCAGCAGCAAGGGCTTGATCAACTGGAACACGAAGACGATGGCCGTGGCGATCCAGACCGGGCGCCAGTGCTGCTCGAGCACAACCTGATAGCCTTCGAGCTTCAGTTGCAGGCCCAGGATGGGGGCCGTGAGAACGATCGTCACGAGCGCGGCGATGACCGCACCCTTGAGCGTGTCGCCTGCCGGCGCGCGGTTGGCGGTGCCGGACTTGAGAGTGAGTTGTTGTGTCATGGTCGACCTCAGACTTTCTCGACGTCGGGCTTGCCCAGCAGGCCGGTCGGGCGGAACAGCAGCACCAGCACCAGCAGGCAGAACGCCACGATGTCCTTGTACTCGGAGGGCATATAGCCCGAGGCGAGCGTCTCCGCCAGCCCCAGCAGCACGCCGCCCAGCATGGCGCCGGGCACACTGCCGATACCGCCCAGCACCGCCGCCGTGAAGGCTTTGATGCCGGCGATGAAGCCGATGTACGGATTGAGCTTGCCGATGGTCAGGCCGATCAGCACACCGCCAACGGCAGCGAGCATCGCGCCGAGTACGAACGTGAACGAGATCACACGGTTCGTGTCGATGCCGAGCAGGTTGGCCATGCGCATGTCCTCGGCGCAGGCACGGCAGGCACGGCCCATGCGCGAGTTGGCGATGAACAGCGTGAGCAGGATCATCAGCGCGACCGTCACGCCCACGATCAGCATGCGAGCGTAGGGAATGGTCACGGTGAAGTCGCCCATCGGAATGTCGATGGCGCCCGAGATCAGCATCGGCACGGATACATCACGTGCGCCCTGACCGATCTGCACGTAGTTCTGCAGGAAGATGGACATGCCGATCGCGGAGATCAGTGGTCCGAGACGAGGTCCGCCGCGCAGCGGGCGATACGCCACCCGTTCGATCGCGAAGCCGTACAGGCCCGTGATCAGCACCGATACCAGCAGCGCTGCCCCCAGCACGAGAGGCAAGGGGTAACCCGCCGCTGTACCGATGGCAGTCAGTGTGACAAGCCCGACATAGGCGCCGATCATGTAGATCTCGCCGTGGGCAAAGTTGATCATGCCGATGATGCCGTAGACCATTGTGTAGCCAATGGCAATCAGCGCGTAGATCGCACCCAGCGTCAGGCCATTGACCAGTTGCTGGGCGAACTGTGGGAAAAAATCGTTCATGCGGGAAGCCTCGCGACGAGCGGGGGCCGAGCGCGAATGCGCGCCGCCCGCCGGAGTCGGCGGGCGGCAGGGGAGGATTCGCTGGCCGGTAAAGCGTCAGGGAATCAGTTAGCGGCGGTCTTGGTGGCGTCTTTGTGCCAGGTGAACACCACGAACTTGAACGACTTCAGATCGCCGGCCGCGTCATACGCAACCTTGCCGATCGGCGTGTCGAACGTGTTGGCGTGGAGGTACTTGGCCACCTTTTCCGAGTCGGTGCTCTTCGCGCCGGCGATGCTCTTGGCGATCAGTTGCACGCCCGTGTAGGCCGGCATCTGGAACGGACCATTCGGATCGCGCTTGGCGTCGGCGAAGGCCTTCACCAGCTTGGCGTTGGCCGGATCGGCGGCGAAGTCGGCCGGCAGCGTCACGAGCATGCCTTCCGAGGACGGGCCGGCGATGGCCGTCACGTCCTTATTGCCCACCCCTTCCGGGCCCATGAACGTGGCCTTCACGCCTTGTTCACGCGCCTGACGCAGCAGCAGACCCATTTCCGGGTGATAGCCGCCGAAGTACACGAAGTCCACGCCTTGCGACTTGAGCTTGGTGATGACAGCCGAGTAGTCCGAGTCGCCGGCGTTGATCCCTTCGAACAGCACGACCGGGATCTTGGCGGCGTCGAGGTCCTTCTTCACCGAGGTGGCGATGCCCTGGCCATACGACTGCTTGTCGTGCAGCACGGCAACCTTCTTCGGCTTGACCTTGTTGATGATGTACTGGGCAGCCGCCGGGCCTTGCTGGTCGTCACGGCCGATAGTGCGGAAGATGAAGTGGCGCTTCTTGCCTTCGGTCAGTTGCGGGGCAGTCGCCGACGGCGTAATCATCACCACACCTTCGTTTTCATAGATGTCCGATGCCGGGATCGTCGAACCCGAGCACACGTGACCGATCACATACTTAATCTTCTGGCTGACGATCTTGTTGGCGACGGCGACGGCCTGTTTCGGCTCGCATGCATCGTCCATCATCACGGCTTCCAGCTTGTTACCATTAGCACCGCCTGCCGCATTGATTTCTTCGATGGCGGTCAGCGCACCGGCCTTGACCATGTCGCCGTATTGAGCAACCGAGCCACTGAACGGGCCGGCGATGGCGATTTTGACGGTCTCGGCATTGGCGGCCGTTCCAATGAAGGCGAGAGCAGCGGCGACGAACAGGGATTTGTGACGGAACTGCATTGTGGACATCTCCTTGATTTGTATTTTTTGACTACCCAGGCATGCGGTGGTCTTGATCGACTGCTGAACCTGTCGGTATTTGAATCATTCACGCCGTTGGCGGCACGAACGATGCGCCATAGTAGCGTAATACGCAGCCCAATTGAAACAGGTATCCGGGATGCCTTCGAAACCCGTATGAACAAAGGGTTTCAAAAGGGTCGGAAGAAAAAAATAAGAGTCGTCACAACGATACTCCGTAATACTACGCAGATAGGAAATCCATTGAAATCGATTCAAATCAATAAATCAGGGCCACGTTGAATCGACTGTGCGGATGATCGGAAAGGACATTTTGGATACAATCCGCGATTCATTGGAATCCAATCGTGAAGTTTTGCATCCGATGCCGTATATCGATGGATATGCGCACTGGCTACATGGTCAGCGTGTGACGTTGATTGCGCGAGCGCCGTATGAGCGCGAGAAAGGCCGCGAGAATCGGTGAGTCGTCGTCTCGCCGGTACATGCAGTTCAGTTCGATGTCCCGCAGGTGCTGGGATTTCAACGGCAGGTACACCACGCCGGGCAGACGCAGGTTCGCCGCCGACGCTGTCGTCACGCAAACGCCGAAGCGGCTTGCCACCAGCGCAATCGACGTCACGACGTCCTCCACTTCCTGCTCGACCCGCAGCGTGACGCCCTCGGCACGGAACGCGGCCGCGACTTCCTCGGCGAGGCCGGGCACCGGCGCGTTCGGATAAAGGATCATCCGCTCGTTGTCGAGATCGGCCAGCGTCAACGAGGCACGCTCGCATAGCGGATGACCCTCGTAGAGCGCTACCAGAAACGGCTCCCGATGAATCCAGTCGACGACGAGGTCCGGTGCGTCGGGAATCAGGCGATTGAAGCCGATGGCGATGCGCCGCTCACGCAACGCCGCGATCTGCTCTGTCTTCGACAGGTTGTGCAGACCGATCTTCACTTCGGGACGCTCGGTATGAAAGCTCGCCAACAACCGCGGAATGACATCGAGAATGCCCGAACTGAAGATGCCGACGTCGAGGCGTCCGATATAGCCTTCGCCGGCAAGGCGAGTCTGTTCTTCCGCACGGCGCGCCAGCGACAGGATATTCGGCACCTCGGCGAGCAGCGTCTGCCCGGCGGCGGTCAGTGTGGCACCCTTGGGGGTGCGCACGAAAAGCGCCGTGCCCAATTGGGCTTCGAGCGCCTGGATGTGACGGGTGAGCGGCGGCTGCGCCATGTTCAACCGCGCTGCCGCCCGCCCGAAATGTCCTTCCTGCGCGACGGCAAGAAAGTACCGCATCTGCTTGATGTCCATGGAAATCCCGTCCCGGCGCAACGACCGGTGTCATCACTCAATACCGAAATGGTATCGGAATCTGTAAATTTGGTATTGGACGGTATCCCTCCGGGGCGCGCATCATTGGGCCCGAACGCTCTCTATGCCGCATTTTCAAGGGACAGCATCATGCCAATCGTACATATCAATCTGATAGAAGGTCGCGACGAAGCCACCGTGAAGGCTTGCGTGAAGGCCGTGGCGCGCACTGTGCATGAAACGCTCGGCGCACCGCTCGAATCGATCCGTGTCTATGCCACACAGGTGCCGGCGGCGCACTGGGCCGTGGGCGAACGCACCAAGGACGAGCCGGCGGCGCCGGCCAGGGCAGGCGCGTGATGACGGTGAGCACACAACGCGACGCCGCGACGCAGGCGCGCCTGCAGCAGGCGGCCGACGCGCTCCTCGAAGCCGAACGTTCGCATCGCTTCATCGCGCCGTTGCGCGACACGTATGCGCCGCTGAGCATCGACGACGCCTACGCCATTCAGCGCATCAACACCGAACGGCGTCTGGCTGCCGGGCGCCGTATCGTCGGCTGCAAGATCGGTCTGACGTCGGTTGCCGTGCAGAAGCAGCTCGGCGTTGACCAGCCCGATTTCGGCATGCTGTTCGACGACATGGGTTACGGCGACGGCGAACCGATCCCTGCATCGATCCTCACGCAACCGAAGATCGAGGCCGAGATCGCCTTCGTCATCGGCCGGGATTTGCGCGTCGACCACCCAGGCCAGCTCGATGTCATCAACGCCATCGAATACGCGCTGCCTGCACTGGAGATCGTTGGCAGCCGCGTCGCCGACTGGAACATCCGCATTACCGACACGATTGCCGATAACGCGTCGTCGGCGGCGTATGTGATCGGCAATACGCCGAAGCGGCTCTCCGAATTCGATGTGCGCATGTGCGGCATGGTGATGGAGCGTCGCGGCGAGCCGGTGTCTGTGGGGGCCGGCGCGGCCTGTCTGGGGAGTCCGATCAACGCCGTGGTGTGGCTTGCTCGGACGATGGCGGCCGTAGGCACGCCGCTTAAGGCCGGCGACCTGGTGCTCTCCGGCGCCCTCGGCCCGATGGCCGCAGTGACGCCCGGTGACATTTTCGAAACCCGTATCAACGGCCTGGGCTCGGTCCGCGCCGTGTTCGAACCTGCCAGCGAGGCTGCGCGATGAGCCACATTCATGACTACGCCAAGTTGCTCGACGACGCGGCGCACTTCGCGCATGAGGTCGAGCAGTTCGATACCGACAATCGTCTGTCGCTCGATGACGCTTACGCCATTCAGGCCGCATCGCTCGCCCGGCGCGCGCAGCGCGGTGAGACGCGCGTTGGTGTGAAGATGGGCTTCACGAGCCGCGCGAAGATGATTCAGATGGGGCTGTCCGACGTGATCTGGGGACGTCTCACGTCCGGCATGCAGGTCGAAGAGGGCACGTCCATCGACTTCAAGCGCTATGTGCACCCGCGTGTCGAGCCGGAGATCGCCTTCATTCTGAAGAAGCCGCTTGAGGGCAACGTCACGGGTCCGCAGGCGCTGGCCGCGGTCGAAGCGATTGCACCGGCCATCGAGATCATCGATTCGCGCTACAAGGACTTCAAGTTCACGCTGCCGGAAGTGATTGCCGACAACGCATCGTCGAGCGGTTTCGTGATCGGCGCCTGGCACGATCCGCATGTCGACTTCTCGAATCTGGGGTTGGCCATGACGATCAACGGCCGTACCGTGCAGGTGGGCTCGACGGCGGCGCTGCTTGGTCATCCGCTGCGCTCGCTGGTGGCGGCGGCGCGTCTGTCGGCCGCCGCCGGTGAGCCGTTGCAGGCGGGCTGGATCGTGATGGCAGGCGGCGCTACGCCGGCCGAATACATTCAGCCGGGGCAGTACGTGTCGGTCGAGATGGAGTCGCTCGGTCGCGTGGGCTTCCACGTCTGAGCGAGCGCACGGCGGGCAGAGCGAGCCCTTCCGGGCCGGCAAAGAAGAACGGGGCGCACCGGCCGGTACGCCCCGCGTTTTCTTGCTGCTTGCCGTGAGCGCAAGGCCGGCTCAGTCGCGTTTGAAGCGAGCCATGATGCGCAGATCGCTTTCGATCATGCGCACGTCTGTAAAGCTGAGGGCGAGCTTGTCGTCGAGCGACGTGAGCGCGGGCAGATTGAACATGCCCTGTGCCTCGCCAACGATGCAAGGCGCGAGATAGGTCAGCAACTCATCCACACAGCGTTCGCGCAGCAACGAGCCGTTGAGCTTGTAGCCGGCTTCCACGTGAATTTCGTTGAGCTGACGCTCACCTAGCGTACGCAGCAGTGCAGACAGTTCGACCTTGCCGCTCGGATTGGGCAGGTCGAGTACCTCCACGCCCAGATCGCGCAGGCGCGACGCCCGGGCCGGATCGCCGTTCGCACAGACCACGAGCGCGTTGCCGTTCGTAAGGACCTTGGCGGTCGGGGAAATCTCCAGACGGGAGTCGACCACGATGCGCAGCGGTGCCCGCGTAGTCTGGACCTCGCGCACCGTGAGTGCCGGATCGTCTTCGCGCACGGTGCCGATACCGGTGAGAATGGCGCATGCCCGAGCGCGCCACGCGTGCCCATCGGCGCGTGCCGCCGGGCCGGTGAGCCACTGGCTCACGCCGTTGTTCAGCGCGGTCTTGCCGTCGAGGCTCGCGGCCACCTTCAGACGTACCCACGGCGTGCCGCGCACCATGCGCGCGACGAAGCCGATGTTCATTTCGCGCGCTTCCTGTTCCAGCAGTCCGCAACGAACTTCAATGCCCGCGTCGCGCAGCATCGCCAGGCCGCGCCCCGCCACGAGCGGGTTCGGATCTTCCATCGCGGCGATCACGCGTTTCACGCCGGCGTCGATAAGCCCCTTTGCACAGGGCGGCGTGCGGCCGTAGTGGCTGCACGGCTCGAGCGTGACGTAGGCCGTCGCGCCGCGCAACGACTCGCCGCGCGTGCGTGCGTCTTTCATGGCCTGCACTTCGGCGTGATCCTGACCGGCAGGCTGCGTGAAGCCCTCACCGATGACACGGCCGTCCTGCACGATCACGCAGCCGACGCGCGGATTCGGCGTCGTGGTGAACATCCCGCGCTCGGCAAGTGCCAGCGCGCGGCGCATGTAAGCAAAATCCTGTTCGGAAAACATGAGACGTCAGATCATCAGCGGCCGGTCGGTCAACGCATTGTCCGGCGCTGCGCCAGCGTGGGCCGGCAGGGATTCGCGCGCAATGCCGCGCAGGGTGTTCAGCGCGTCGAGCACGCTCTGGACATAACGTTCATCATGGAATCCCGCACTCATTTGGCTAACGACGGTGTCCCACGTGCGGGCCGGCACCCGCGCATGGACGCCTTTGTCGGCGATCAGCTCGATATCGTGATCGGCGATATTGATGTACAGCAGTATGCCCGTGCGCTCGCCTGTATGGGCGATGCCGAGTTGGTGAAACAGTTGCACGGCGCGTTGACGGCACGTGTGGCCGTGCCACACCGCAGCCAGCGGCATAGCTGCTTCGATGACCAGACGGATCTCACAGCGGTGCTCGGTTTCCGATTCCCGGATGGCGGCTTCGAGCGTATCCAGCGCCTTGTCGGGAAAAATCCATCGGGCGTGCGCGCGCCAAGTGCCGAAATGCCGCAACCAGCGTGAGACGTCGTGCGGCCTCTGTTGTGTCGTGATCGGTTCTTGTGTCATCGCCATTACCAGTTCCCCGACGAGCCGCCGCCGTCAAATCCACCACCCCCGCCACCGCCGAAGCCGCCTCCACCACCGCCACCGCCGCCGAAGCCGCCACCGTCGTTACGTCCCCAGCCGCCCCCCAGTCCGCCACCGAGGCCGGCGCCGAATCCGCCCGCACCGATGCGTCCGCGTTGGCCGGTGAATACGCGTGAGCGCGGGTCGTTGGGATCTCCACCCGGCAGTCCCGGACCGCGGAAGCGTCGGCGGCTCTCCATGATGACGACCATCGCAATGATGAAGACGATGAAGAGCAGCGGCAGGAAATCAGACAGATCTGAGTGCGGAGCGCGTGTCGAGGGGAGATTCGGCGCGGGCAGCGCCTCGTTGTTCATGGCGGCCTGCACCGCCGCGACACCCGCCGCCAGTCCGCCGAAGAAGTCGCCGTTGCGGAAATACGGCGCCATCACGTCGCGCAGGATACGCCCGGAGACCGCGTCGGTGAGTGAGCCTTGCACACCGCGTCCGACTTCGATGCGCATCTTGCGCAGATCGTTCGGATTGTTCTTCGCGATGAGCATGATGACGCCGTCGTCCACTCCCTTGCGGCCGGCTTTCCAGGCATCCGCCACGCGAATACTGTACTGGTCGATGGTCTCGGGCGCCGTGCTCGGCACCATCAGAATGAAGATCTGACTGCCGCGTTCTTGCTCATATTGCGCGAGTTGTGTCTCGAGGGCGTTGCGTTGCTCGGGTGTGAGCGTTCCCGTCAGGTCGGTCACGCGCGCGGTGAGTGCGGGCACGGCCACCAGCGTCTCTGCACCGGCCGGCAACGCCAGCCAGCACAGGCAGGCCAGCGCCAGTGCCCAGAGTCCCCAAAGCAGGTGCGCCGGGACCGCGTGTTGTCGAGCGCGTGCGGCGTTCGTCACCGGATGGCGCGCAGGCAACCCGCCGCAGTCCGGCATGACCGGGGAAAAGACAGCAGAGACGGCAGCCATGACGTGATCCTCAGAACTTGACGGTCGGCGCGGTCGAAATGGCCTTCTCGTTTTCCACCGTGAAGTTCGGCTTCGCCGAGTAGCCGAACATCTTGGCCGTCAGGTTGTTCGGGAACTGACGCACATACACGTTGTAGTCCTGAACCGCTTGAATGTAGCGATTGCGCGCCACGGTAATGCGGTTTTCCGTGCCTTCGAGTTGCGATTGCAAGTCTCGGAACAGGCCGTCGGCCTTCAGGTTCGGATAGTTCTCCGAGACGGCCATCAGGCGCGAAAGTGCGCCGGACAGTTCCCCTTGTGCTTGCTGGAAGCGCTTGAACGCCTCGGGGTCGTTCAGCGTCTCGGGCGTGACGGTGATGCTCGTGGCCTTGGCCCGGGCGTTGATCACTTCGGTGAGCGTCGATTGCTCGTGCGAAGCGTAGCCCTTGACCGTATTCACCAGATTCGGCACCAGATCGGCGCGGCGCTGGTACTGGTTGACGACCTCGCTCCAGGCGGCCTTGACGGCTTCGTCCTTGACCTGAATCTGGTTGTATCCGCAGGCAGACAGCAAGGACGTGAGCAGTCCCAGTGCGAGCCAGCGAACAAACGACTGACGGAACTTTGTCGGCAGCAGCATTTGCATGGTGTTTCTCCCTGTTGGGGCGGACGGGACCTGCCCGCAGCCCCGGTTCGTTACGTGAGCGAATAAAGCCGGTGACTCTGTGCCAGTGACGCGTGCGTGATGCGAGACGTTCAGGCGACGGCCCGGAAGGCGTCGCGGGCGGCGTCGAGCGTGGCGTCGATGATCGTGTCGTCGTGCGTTGCCGAGACAAAGCCTGCTTCGAAGGCGCTCGGCGCGAGATAGACGCCGCGATCGAGCATCGCATGGAAAAACTTGTTGAAACGGGCAACGTCGGACGTCGTGACTTCGGCGAAGCTCTGCGGCACGTTGGCGCGGAAGTACAGGCCGAACATGCCGCCGACGCTGTCGCCCGAGAACGGCACACCGGCTGCCCGTGCCGCGTCGACGAGCCCGGCGACGAGCTTGGACGTGCGCTGGGCCAGATCCTCGTAGAAGCCCGGCGCCTGAATCAGCTTGAGCGTGGCGAGGCCCGCGGCGACCGCCAGCGGGTTTCCGGAGAGCGTGCCTGCCTGATAGACGCCGCCCAGCGGCGCGAGGTGCGACATGATGTCGCGTCGACCGCCGAACGCTGCAGCGGGCATGCCGCCGCCGATGACCTTGCCAAGGCAGGTGAGGTCGGCCGCAATGCCGTAGAGCGCTTGCGCACCGCCCAGACCGACGCGGAACCCGCACATCACTTCGTCGAAGATCAGCACGCTGCCGTGCGCGGTGCACAGCTCGCGCAGCGTTTGCAGGAAGTGACGTGAGCCGCGCACCAGATTCATGTTGCCGGCCACCGGCTCGACGATCACGGCGGCAATCTCACCGCCTTGCCCGGCGAACAGCTCGCGAAGCTGCTCGACGTTGTTGTACTCGAGCACGAGCGTGTCGCGCGTGACTTCGGGCGGCACGCCGGCCGACGACGGCGCGTTGCGCGTCGAATCGGCGAACGTCAGCAGACCCGAACCGGCCTTGACCAGCAGGCTGTCCGCATGACCGTGATAGCACCCTTCGAACTTGACGATCTTGTTGCGGCCCGTAAAGCCGCGCGCCAGACGCAGCGCGCTCATCGTGGCCTCGGTGCCGGAGGACACCAGACGCACCTGTTCGATGGATGGCACGAGACGACAGATTTCCTCGGCCATCACCACTTCGGCCTCGGTGGGGGCACCGAAGCTGAAGCCCTGCGACATGGCCGTTTGCACGGCAGCGACGACGTCCGGATGCAGGTGGCCGACGATCATCGGGCCCCACGAGCCGATGTAGTCGATATAACGCGTGCCTTCGGCGTCCCACATGTAGGGGCCTTGTGCACGGGCGATGAAGCGGGGTGTGCCGCCGACCGAGCGGAAGGCGCGGACCGGCGAGTTCACGCCGCCGGGAATGGTTTGCTGGGCACGCTCGAAGAGAGCGGCGTTCGTCGTAGATTCGGACATGAATTCGGCTTTTTGAGACGTCTTGATGCGTCGATTCTAGCGGATGGCGATCAAGTCCGGGACTTCTCGCCGCGCGGGGCTTCTGTTAGATTGAATGCCACACTCTCAACGTCAAGGAAAAACAGGCCCGTCGACATGTCCACCGTTCACACTCAACGCCCCTCGATCACTGTCTCGACTCTCGACCTCGAACGCCTGGAAGCGCTTATGGCGCAGGCACCGCGTGCGGCATTGCCGTATGTGGAGGCACTCGAAACAGAGCTTGCCCGGGCGAGCGTCGTCGATCCGGAGCAAATTCCGGCTGACGTCGCCACGATGAATTCGGTGGTGCGCTATCGTGATCTCGCCACGCAGCAGGCGCACCGTGCGACGCTGGTGTACCCGCAGCATCTGGCGAGCACGCAAAGCGGTATTTCGGTACTGGCGCCTGTGGGCAGTGCGCTGCTTGGTCTGCGCGTCGGCCAGTCGATTCGCTGGCAAGTGCCGGGTGGCCACCTGATCGAGCTGGAATTGCTCGGTATCGATTACCAGCCCGAAGCCGCTGGCGAATACCACCGCTGATTTCCCTCTGCGCATTACCCCTGGGAGATTCGGATCTCCCGAGTCTCCCAACCTTCCCCTTCACCTCCGAAGTTCCACGTAGTGCTTCCGGCAGTCCTCACGTTTTCTTATTTCAGCGACGCAGCCAGCCGCGCGCGATCGGCCATGCCATCAGGCGGCGATAGATGCCTTCGAGGATTGCCGAGACGATACGGCTCGTTTCCCGTGCGCTCGCCGTCCGCATGATGAGTGCGACTGCAATCGACACGACCAGTCCGCCAAGCATGTCGACCGGCCAGTGAACGCCGAGATAGACACGTGCCCAGCACACCGGCAGCGCGCAAATCAACAGCAACCGGCCGAGCAGGCGCGGCGTACGTGCCGCCATCCCCATCAGGACGAATGCCGACGTGAACATGAGCGACGCGTGGTTGCTGGGAAATGCATTGGTGGGCGCATGGGGGAGCAGGTTCGTGCCGACACCGGCGACGAACGGCCGCGGCTCGGCCCAGGCCAGCCCGATGACGAAGTTGATCAGCAGCGCGAGCCCCACGCCCAGCAAACCGTGAACGGCACCTTCGCGGTCGCGTCCGCCTGCGAGCCACAGGGTGACCAGCCCCACCGGGAGCAGGACAATCAGATACTTGGCGAGGAAGATGGCGATGGCCAATTCACCTTCGCTCACATTGGGCGAGGCGTTAATGGCCAGAAAGAGGGCGCGGTTGAGTGAATCCATGAAGTCCGGGAGGCGAGAAGTGACTGCCGGTGGTCAGCGGCGCAACCGGGCTGCACACGCAGTGCCGGCGCATCGACGGCCGCCGGCAGGCGGTTTGTGACGAAAACATGACGAATTCTGACTGAGCCGCTTTCCGTTGGAAAGTTGCATTTGTCATCATTTTGTAACGCGTTGAATTGTCACTTTTCTTTCGACGCACTTGGCGGTAAAATCACGCCGTTATAGCTTTCAGGAGGTCCTTCCGTGGACAGTGGTTCTAGTGGTAGTTGCCGGTCGACACAGGTCGACACCATCACCGCGAGTTAGTCCCCGGGATCTTCCCTGCCGCTGACTCGCATAGTCGGGTTGGCGCGCGCCTCTGATGTACGTCTCGATTGCCCTGTCCCCTTGGCTCGCGTGCCAAAGGGTTTTATTGGGTCATACCGATAGCGTCCGTCTTTCGTAGCACGCTCCCTAATTAGCTTTACATCTGCCGTTCGGGCTGTCCCGCCGTGCGCGTGTGTTCGTTTTCGGGCCGTTTGCCGTTGTGCACCGGTCGCCGGACTCGATCTCATCGCCTGCGCCGGGCGGATTGCCGTGCGGCCGGGAGATTCATCGTGTTCCGTTACTCCATGACCCTTCGCAGCGGTAATCCGCAAGCCCTGATGCTGCCGAGCGAGTGCTTGCATCACTATCACGTCGATCCGCATCCGGAAGCCGCCGAAGCGGTGCGTCCGGGCGCTGGGGCGCGTCTCGGGCAGTGGCTGCGGGCGTTCGTATGCCGCGAAAAAACGGCGGGCTGAGCCTGCCTCACGACTTTTGGGGGCCGGCCGTTCACCGGTGCCCCGGACATTTTCAGGATGTATCCGATGCAACAAGCTCTCACGCTCAGCGAGCGATTGATTGCGGTGCTTGGCGCGCGCCTCGGGCTGCGCTTCTTCCGTCGCCGCGACATGCTCGAAACCCTCGACGCACCGGCGCACGGTCATGAGGCACCGCCGGGTCTCGTCGACGCTGCCCGCGACACCGGTCCGGATCTGCTCGCACGGCTGAGCACCACCCGCGATGGGCTGTCCGACGACGAAGCCGCCACCGTGCGGGCACATGTCGGCGCCAACGAAGTCGAGCACGAAAAGCCGTTGCCCTGGTGGCGGCACTTGTTCAACTGCTACCGCAATCCGTTCAATCTGCTGCTCTCGGCACTGGCCGCTGTGTCATTCGCGACCGACGACACCGAGGGAACGATCATCATCGCGTCGATGGTGATCATTTCCACGGTGTTGCGATTTGTGCAGGAAGCGCGTTCGAACAAGGCCGCCGAGAAGCTCAAGGCGATGGTGAGCACCACGGCCACGGTGCTGCGTCGCGAGGTGCTGGGCGATGGTGGCGCAGAGCCCGACAACGTGCGCCGTCTGGGCCGCATGGGCCGCGAAATTCCGTTGGCGGAACTTGTGCCGGGCGACATCGTATTGCTCGCGGCCGGAGACATGATTCCGGCGGATGTACGCATTCTCACGGCCAAGGATTTGTTTGTCTCGCAATCGGCCCTCACCGGCGAGGCGCTGCCCGTCGAGAAATTTGCGCATGCGTGCGAGTCCGGAGGGAGTAATCCGCTCACTTACGACAATCTCGCGTTCATGGGCACGAACGTTGTCAGCGGCTCGGCCACGGCGGTGGTAGTGGCAACCGGTGCGCGCACGTTCTTCGGCTCGCTCGCGCAGCGCGTCACGGCGCTGCAACCGACGGTCACGTCGTTCCAGCAAGGCGTGAATCGCGTGTCGTGGGTGCTGATCCGCTTCATGATGGTCATGACACCCATCGTGTTGCTCATCAACGGCTTCACCAAGCACGACTGGCTCGAAGCCTCGTTGTTTGCGCTGTCGGTGGCGGTCGGTCTGACACCTGAAATGCTGCCGATGATCGTGACGGCTACGCTGGCGAAGGGCGCGGTCGTGCTCTCGCGCAAGAAGGTGATCGTCAAGCGGCTCGATGCGATTCAGAACTTCGGCGCGATGGATGTGCTGTGCACGGACAAGACCGGTACGCTCACGCAGGACAAGATTTGTCTTGAGCGTCACACCGATGTATGGGGCCATGCCTCCGAAGATGTGCTCGAGTACGCCTATCTCAACAGCTTCTACCAGACCGGCCTGAAGAACCTGCTCGACGTGGCGGTGCTCGATCATGCGGAGTTGCACCAGCGTCTGGACGTGGTGAACCGCTACCGCAAGATCGACGAGATTCCGTTCGACTTCCAGCGCCGTCGCATGTCGGTGGTGGTCAGCGAGAACGGCGCGCATCACGAGTTGATCTGCAAGGGCGCGGTGGAAGAGGTGATGGCGGTGTGCGACCGTGTGCAGCATGGCGCGAATGTCGAACCGCTGACGCCCGACGTGCTGGCTCGCCTGCGTCGCGTGACGGCCGATCTGAACGCCGAAGGGCTGCGCGTGGTGGCGGTGGCGACGCGTCATTTGCCGCCTGTGCGCGAGCGCTACGGTATTGCAGACGAAAGCGAACTCGTGCTCGTCGGCTACATTGCGTTTCTCGATCCGCCCAAGGAGTCGACGGCGCCCGCGTTGAAGGCGCTTGCGGCGGCAGGCGTCGATGTCAAGGTGCTCACGGGCGATAACGATCTCGTGACGGCGAAGGTCTGCCGCGAGGTCGGCCTGAAGGTGAACGGCTGCGTGCTGGGCGATGACATCGAGGCGATGAGCGATGCCGAACTGGCACAGACCGTCGAGCGCGCCAACGTGTTCGCGAAGCTCACGCCCGCGCACAAGGAACGGCTCGTGCGGATGCTGCGTGCGAACGGTCACGTGGTGGGCTTCGTGGGCGACGGTATCAACGATGCGCCGGCGTTGCGTGCCGCGGATATCGGCATCTCGGTGGATACGGCGGTGGACATCGCCAAGGAGGCGGCCGATATGATCCTGCTCGAGAAGAGCCTGATGGTGCTAGAGCAGGGGGTGATCGAGGGGCGTCGCACATTTGCGAACATGCTCAAATACATCAAGATGACGGCCAGCTCGAACTTCGGCAATGTCTTTTCGGTGCTGATTGCGAGTGCGTTCTTGCCGTTCCTGCCGATGCTGCCGTTGCAGTTGCTCACGCAGAATCTGCTTTACGACCTGTCGCAAACGACGATTCCGTTCGACAACGTCGACGACGAGCAACTGACGCGGCCGCAGCGCTGGAACCCGGCGGATCTGTCGCGCTTCATGGTGTTCTTCGGCCCGATCAGCTCGATTTTCGACGTGCTGACGTTCCTGGCGATGTGGCACCTGTTCGGCGCGAACAGCACCGAGCACCAGACGTTGTTCCAGTCTGGCTGGTTCGTCGAAGGGTTGCTGTCGCAGACGCTGATCGTGCATCTGATCCGTACGCGCCGTATTCCGTTCGTGCAGAGCCGCGCCGCGTGGCCGTTGCTGCTGATGACGGGCGCGGTGATGCTGATCGGCCTGATGCTGCCGATGTCGCCGTTCGCGGACACGTTCAAGATGCAGGCGCTGCCGCTCGCGTACTTCCCGATGCTCGCCGCCATCCTCCTCGCCTACGCCGTGTTGACGCAGATGATGAAGGGCATGTTCGCACGACGGTTTGGGTGGCAGTGAGGTCGGTTGTGCCAGTGTGATGAACAACACCAGCGGCGATGGGATCGCCGCTCGCACTTACGTCATGCCATGGAGTCCCCGCGTCAATCATCCACCCAAGTCCCCAACGGGCGGTCGAAGTGTTGGCTGCGGGAAGCGAAGACGTCGCGGACGTCGTCGAGTTCGAGGGGCACATCGAGCGCGCCGTCGTTGTCGCGTCTGGCGCTGCCTAGCGGATCGTTGCAGCACAGCTACAGCGACATGTCCGAGGGCATCCCAACCACGCGGAGCGACATGTGCTTGCCGATGAGAAACGGCTGTCCGCCCTTGCCGAATCGCCGAATCAATTGCCCCATCAGCGCGTCGGGGCCGTGATACGGATACCCGTCATCGCCCGAGACCTTGTGCAGATACGTTGCGCCGTGAGTTCGGCGTGTGTCCGTCGGCGTCGCGGCGTCCGAACTTGTGGTCGTCCGTGCGCGTGCACCATTCGCCCGACGCACGCAGGATCACTTTCGGCGCACACTGTGCGCCGATCTTGTATCCCGTGTCCTGCCAGCCTTGCGCGGTGTACCCCCTTCAAGCGCCTGTTGATGCGATCTGCCGTCATGACCGGCTCCATCGTTGACGGGGCGCCAAGAATGGATCGCCGGCTATCGGCTTTTCGCTACGTGAACTGCGATCGGTTCGAGTGTAGACGCACCGCTTCCTCGCTTGAAGCGTAGGTGCGGAGTCCTGCCTCCAAACGGCGTTTCGGCGAGACGGCAATACCCAGCTCTGCATACAATTCGTCGAGGGCCTCGCGCGTGCCGACGAGCAGTGCTGTGGTTTGCCCGCTGATGTCGGTGACAACGCTCACGAGCGTTTTTCCCTGGCACGTCTCGCGCGCTGCGACGAACTGCGTCGACGTCAGCGCGGCGAGCGTGGCGAAGCGCTCCGCCTGCACCAGGCCGTTGATCTGGAACACCGGCTGCGCGGCACCGGTGGCGCGCGGCGCGAGCCGTACGTGGGTGCCGTCGCTGTAAGCGCCAAGCGCTGCGAACAGTTTTTCGCGACCTTGCGGCCCCAACGCGCAGTGATCGCCATGTACCCAGCGCGAAATCGTGTTGCCGGTAATACCGGTCGCGTAAGCGAGCCGGGCTAATGTGACTCCCGATAGCTTGATGAGCAGACGGGCGACGGTGCGGTGACGCTGTTCGATGTCATCCATAACGGGTGTCCTGTCGTAAGGGCTTTCAGGCGACGTACTTGGCGCGCGGTGACGGAGGGTGTCCGGATTCAGAACGCCATCGTCACTTCGAGTTGGGTGTCGATCTCTCTGCGAAGCGCGGGCGTGCAAGGCATGAGCGGACGGCGAACCGTCTCCGGGCAAAGCCCCAGTGAAGCGAGCGCGGCTTTGATCGCCACCGGGTTCGGCTCGGAAAACAGCCGGCGAATGAGCGGCTTCATCCCGTTGAAGAGCGTTGCCGCGTGGCCCATGTCGCCCTCACGCACGTAGCGGAGCAGCTTCAGATAGAGGTCGGGCCGAACGTGAGCCGCCGCCGAGATGCACCCGACGGCTCCCGCTTGCAGCGCGGGCAGCAACTGCATGTCGTCGCCGCACAGCACGCGCATGGTGACCTGCGACGGCAAATGCAGGAGCGGATGCGTGTCGCATTCCTTGATTGCCGCGAACGCGTCGTGCGACGCCAGTTCTCGGATCGTCTCCACCGCAAGCGTCACCCCCGTGCGTAGCGGCACGTTATAGAGCACGAGCGGTTTGCGCGCGCCGGCCGCCAACGTTCGGTAGTGCCAGAGAATGCCCTCCTGCGACGGGCGCAGATAGTAAGGCGGAGGTACGAGATATCCGGCAAGCGGCAGGTCTTCGATATTGCGAATTTGCTGCGCGGTATTGGCCGTATCGGCCGCGCCGACACCGGCTACCACCGGGGCATGTCCGTGCGCGAGATGGCAAGCCGTCTCGACGAGCCAGCGGCGCTCGTCGTCGTCCAGCAATGTGCCTTCGCCCGTCGTGCCGGCCACGACCAGGCCGTTTACTCCCGCAGCAAGGTAGTAGTCGACCAGACGCGCGAAGGCGTTGCGATCGATCTGAGCGCCATTGGCGCCGGTCATGGGCGTGACGAGTGGAATCCACACGCCTTCGAAGATGGCTGTGTTCATATCAGAGGGAACAGAGTTATTCGGGGAGCGCGAGACGCATCGAAGCGACGTCGGAATGCCGGGGGCTTAGGCCGCAGCGCGCAGACGCAACGCGCCAAACTCGGCTTCCGGTAACGATTGCATGACGACGTGCATTGCCCGGGAGGCTTCGATACGCGGCAACGCAATCGACACCACGGCCGCAGTATCGCGCCGGATCGGACGAATCGTCTCGACGCGCCACGGCAGCGGCAGACTCATCGCCAACGTGATGGCGAGCGTCGAGACGGCTGCGCGGCTGAGCGTGATGTCGAGCGTTGCGTCGAGGCGAACGCGAGGGGTGTGTCGATTGCGTTGCCGCGGTGTCGCGAAAACGTCGGTCGGGGGAAGGGGTTGCGTGCTCGCCGGCGTGGCGGCGATGGCGGTGCCGGTAACGGTAGCCGAAGCGCGCGCCGCAGGGGCGGGCGTGGCGCCGTAGGTGTGGAAAGCGTCGGCCGGTATGGCGTTCGCACCAGGAGGTTCGAGTCTGGCGCGCTGAGCGATGGTAGGCATGGCAACGTGTCGATTCACGACAAGAGTGACAACGAGGCCAGTCTAGGGACGCGCAGATAAAAACGGCGTCAAGATTTTGACGCCTTGCAGACAAGGGGCAGAGGCGCGTGCGGCGGCGCTACGCCTCAGCGCTGCGATGGATATTACGCGTCGTTGAACAGCACGCATGCACCGTGCGGTGCAGTGCCGACATTGTCGCGGAAGAGCCGGAACACGTTGCGCCACGGGTCGAACGGCCGCTGCGGCATGGGCTCCGGCGTGCGTGCGGCGAGCGTAGCGTCGTCGACTTCGCAATGCAGCACGTTCTTTTCGCAGTCGATGGTGATGATGTCGCCGTCCTGCACGCGCGCGAGCATGCCGCCTTGTTCCGCTTCGGGCGAGAGATGAATTGCCGCCGGCACCTTGCCCGATGCTCCGGACATTCGTCCGTCAGTCACAAGCGCCACATGGTGACCTTCGTCCTGAAGCAGGCCGAGCATCGGCATGAGCTTGTGCAACTCGGGCATACCGTTTGCGCGCGGCCCCTGGAAGCGCACCACGACGATGACGTCGCGCGTCAATTCGCCTGCCTTGAACGCGGCCTGTGCCGACTCCTGATCGGAGAACACGCGTGCCGGGGCGCGCACCGTCTGATGTTCCGGTTTGACGGCAGACGATTTGATGACCGCGCGTCCCAGATTGCCCTTGAGCATGCGCAACCCGCCCTCGCGGGCGAAGGGCCGGGATGCCGGCCGCACGATGTTCTCGTCGAGGCTGTCACGGGGGGCGTCTTGCCACGAGAGCACGTCGTCGTGCAGAAGGGCTTCCTGCGTATACGCGCGCAGACCGTGTCCCATGACCGTGGTCACGTCGTTGTGCAGGAAGCCGGCGTCGAGCAGTTCGCGAATAAGGAAATTCAGGCCACCGGCTGCGTGGAACTGATTCACATCGGCCTTGCCGCTTGGATAGACATGAGCAAGCAATGGCGTCACGTCCGACAGATCGGCGAAGTCCTGCCAGTCGAGCAGGATGCCGCCCGCATGGGCCATGGCGACGAGGTGCAGCGTATGGTTGGTCGAACCGCCCGTGGCGAGCAGACCGACAACGCCGTTGATGAACGCGCGTTCATCGAGAATGTGAGACGTATTGATGCCCGACTTCGCCAGCGCCACGGCGCGCGCGGTCGCCGCCTGTGTGAGCGCATGGCGCAGTGGCGTATGCGGATTGACGAACGACGCGCCCGGCAGATGCAGCCCCATGAACTCCATAAGCATCTGATTGCTGTTGGCCGTGCCGTAGAACGTGCAGGTGCCTTCCGTGTGATACGCGGCCAGTTCGGCGTCGAGCAGCGCCGCGCGCGTGATGCGCCCGGCGGCGTATTCCTGCCGGATGCGCGACTTCTCGTCGTTGGGCAACCCCGAGGGCATCGGGCCGGCCGGGGAGAACACGGCCGGCAGATGACCGAACGCTTGCGCAGCAATCACGAGCCCCGGCACGATCTTGTCACACACGCCGAGGAACATCGCGGCATCGAACATCTGGTGCGAGAGCGCGACGACCGAGGCCATGGCGATCACGTCGCGCGAGAACAGCGAGAGTTCCATCCCGGCGTAACCCTGCGTCACGCCATCGCACATCGCGGGCACGCCGCCGGCGACCTGCGCGCTCGCGCCGTGCGCCCGCGCAGCGGACTTGATGATGTCGGGGAACTCGACGAACGGCGCATGCGCCGAAAGCATATCGTTGTAAGCGGTGACGATGCCGATGTTGGGCGTGCGCTCGGAGCGGATCTTGAGACGGTCGTCGGCGGGGGCGGCGGCCAGGGCGTGCGCGAGGTTGGCGCACCCCAGCCTCTCGCGCCCGGGTTGCCCCTGCGTGGCCCGGGCGACGCCTTCCAGATAAGCCTGACGGGACGACCGGCTGCGCTCGATGAGGCGCCCGGTCACGCGCTCTACCACCGGATGCAGCGACACGTTGTGCGAAGACTGAGTCATGGTGATTCCGTGACGTTGTGGGGGCCGATGCAGGCGGCGCAACCGGCGCGTTAGACGCTGCGGCGCCGTTTGCATGCTGGCTCGACGTGATGCCCTGTCCTAAATCATCGGTCGATGATGTAGTCAAAGCACGAGATTTTGTTGATTATAAGTGTAGTTAAACTACAATACGGTGTCAAAGTTGCGCTTCTTCAGTGACATCAGAACGTCTGTCAAGTTCGGTTGTCGTCAGACGGTGTCGCTGAGGAGTGCCCGGTCGCACGGAGTCCACGCTCTCTATGAATACGCCCTCACCCTATACCTTTGTGTTGTTCGGCGCCACCGGCGATTTGTCGCTGCGCAAGGTGTTGCCCGCCCTGTTCCGGGCGTTCCGTACGGGCCAGTTGGGCTCGGACGCCGCCACCGATACCGGCCACATTCTGGCCGTCTCCCGCAAGCCGATGGACGCCGCTTCGTACCGTGCGTGGTGCGAAGCGCATGCGCGCGAGCACATCAAGCCCGACGTGTGGGACGAGGACGCCTGGAGGCGCTTTCTCGCCACCATCGACTATATGCCGCTCGATCTCGGCCGCGAGGATGAGTTCGGTGCGCTGGCCGAGCGTCTGGCACAGCGCAGGGGCGTGCGCATCTTCTATCTGGCGACCGGTCCCTCGCTATTCATCCCCATTTGCGAAGGGCTGCGCAGCGCCGGCCTCAACGAAAACAGCCGCATCGTGCTGGAGAAACCGCTGGGGCATGACCTGGCCTCGTCGGTGGCGATCAACGACGCCGTGGGCGCGATCTTCCGTGAAGACCAGATCTATCGCATCGACCATTACCTCGGGAAAGAGGCCGTGCAGAACCTGCTGGCGCTGCGCTTCGGCAATGCCATCTTCGAGCCGTTGTGGCGGCGCGAGTTGATCGAGAGCATTCAGATCACGATTGCCGAGGCCATTGGTGTCGAGGGGCGTGGTGAGTTCTACGAACAGACTGGTGCGTTGCGCGATATGGTGCAGAACCACTTGCTACAACTGCTGGCCATCGTGGCGATGGAGCCGCCGCTGTCGATGGACGCCGATGCCGTGCGTGACGAGAAGCTGCGCGTATTGCGTTCGCTGCGCCCGCTTAACGACGAAACGGTCGCCCGCAACGTGGTGCGCGGCCAGTATGGTGGCGGTGCCATCGACAAGTCTGCGGTGCCGGCCTACGTCGACGAGCCGGGGGTGCCGGCCGACAGCCAGACAGAGACGTTTGTCGCCCTGAAGGCCGAGATCGACAACTGGCGCTGGGCGGGCGTGCCGTTTTTCCTGCGCACCGGCAAGCGGCTCGGCGAGCGCGTGGCCGAGATCGTCGTCAACTATCGTGCGACGCCGTATCCGCTGTTGGGCGAGGCCACGGCGCACCCCGGCGCCAATCGTCTCGTGATTCGCCTTCAGCCGAACGAATCCATTCGCCTTTACTGTCTGGCGAAGCAGCCGGGCGAGGGGATGAATCTGCAATCGGTCCACCTCGATCTGGCGTTCGACCAGTTCTTCAAGGGACACAGGATGGACGCGTACGAGCGTTTGCTGCTCGACGTCATCAACGGCCGTCTCGCGCTCTTCGTCCGGCGAGACGAGCAGGAGCAGGCGTGGCGCTGGGTCGCGCCGATCCAGGCATATTGGTCGCGCCAGCACAAGGGGCCGAAGCGCTACGCGGCCGGAACGTGGGGGCCGCCGGCCGCGAGTGCGCTACTGGCGCAATACGGCACGGGCTGGGTCGAGGAAGATATTTGAGACGGATCGCCGGGCGAGTCACGGTCATCGTTCGGCGCAGCCGGTCCGCAGCCAAGGAAACCGGAGGCATACACATATGATTCATTGGCGCATATTCCCTACACGTGAAGCACAGGCGCTGGCCCTGGCCAATGCCGTCGCCGCGCGGCTCGACGAAGCGCTGACCATTCGTCCGCGCGCGCTGCTGGCCGTGTCGGGCGGTACAAGTCCCAAGGCATTTCTCGCGCAACTGGCGCAACTGCCCGTGGCGTGGCGAGACATTGCCATCACCCTCGTCGACGACCGCTGGGTGCCGCCCACGCATGCCGATAGCAACGCGCGTCTGGTCGCCGAGACACTGCTGCCCGGCGTAACGGGCGCGCAATGGTTGCCGCTTGTCGACATGGCGACCGACGCCGCGCTGCAAGTGCAAACCCTCAATGACACCTGGACGCATGGCGTGCCGCAAGTGTGCGTGCTTGGCATGGGCGAGGACGGACATACGGCATCGCTTTTCGCCGACGCACCGCAATGGCACGACGCCATTACCACTCACCGCAAGTTCGTCCTCGTACAGCCGCAGCACGCGCCGCATCTGCGCGTGTCGTGGTCGCTCACGGCACTGGCGGCTTGCGAGTGCCTCATTCTGCAGATTCAGGGCGCCGCCAAACGCGAAGTGCTGGAAGCCGCGCAAACCGAGGAACAGGACAACGCCATCTCCCGGCTGATTCACCGAGAAGGAGTAAAGATCGATGTCTTCTGGAGTGAAGAATAATTCGCCGCACTTGAGCGGTCCGCGACTGCTGGCCGACATCGGCGGCACCAACGCCCGTTTCGCACTGGAAATTGCACCCGGCGATCTCGTCGAGATCCGGGACTATGCCTGCGACGACTATCCCGGTGTTTCCGAAGTCATCCGCGCCTATCTCGACGAGGCCGATCACGCCGAGCCGGTGCTGCACGCCGCAATCGCCATCGCCAATCCCATCGAGGGCGATGAGATTCGCATGACAAATCGCGACTGGCGCTTTTCAATCGAGGCGACGCGCCGCGTGCTGGGCTTCGAGACATTGCTGGTCGTCAACGATTTCACTGCGCTCGCCATGGCGCTGCCTTACCTGTCGGATACGCAGAAGCGGCAGGTGGGCGGGAGCGAGCCGCAGCCCAACGGCGTCATTGGCCTGCTCGGCCCGGGGACCGGCGTTGGCGTGTCCGGCCTCATTCCGGCAGGCGATCGCTGGATCGCGCTCGGCAGTGAGGGCGGACACACGACCTTCGCCCCGGCGGACGAGCGCGAAATCGATGTGTTGCGCTACGCATGGCAGCACTTCCCGCATGTCTCGTTCGAGCGGCTGGTTGCCGGGCCCGGCATGGCGCTCGTTTATCAGGCGTTGGCCCGGCGTGAGGGACGTGAAGGGCGTGAGGTGAGGCCGCTGGAGACCCCCGCCATCGTGAAGCTCGCGCAAGGAGGCGATGCGCTCGCGCGTGAGACGGTCGACTGCTTCTGCGCGATGCTCGGCACGCTCGCGGGCAACGTCGCCGTCACATTAGGCGCCGTTGGCGGTGTGTATCTGGGCGGTGGCGTGATCCCGAAGCTCGGCAAGCTGTTCGAGAACTCGCCGTTTCGCCAGCGCTTCGAGGCGAAGGGCCGTTTCGAAGGCTATTTGAAGAAGATTCCGACGTACGTCATCACGGCCGATCACCCGGCGTTTCTCGGCACTTCCGCCATTCTTGCCGAGCAACTCGGCACGCATGCGGCGGGGGCGGGCGCGTTGATCGACCGCCTGCATCGGTTGCGCGACCGGCTGAGTCCGGCCGAACAGCGTGTGGCGGAACTCACGCTCAGGCAGCCGCGCGCATTGCTCGCGGAGCCGGTATCGGAAATCGCCCGTCTGGCACGAGTGAGCCAGCCCACGGTTATCCGATTTTGCCGCAAGCTCGGTTGCCAGGGCCTGTCGGACTTCAAGCTCAAACTCGCGAGTGCGTTGACCGGCACGCTGCCGGTGCGCCACGGACAGGTGCACGTGGGCGACTCGGCGGCGGAGTTCGGTGCAAAGGTGCTCGACAACACCGTGTCGTCGATTCTCCAGATGCGTGAGCATCTGGACGCGCGCACGGTCGAGGCGGCCGTCACGCTGCTCGACGGCGCGCGCCGCATCGAGTTCTATGGGCTCGGCAATTCCGGCGTGATCGCGCAGGACGCCCACTACAAGTTCTTCCGTTTCGGCATGCCGACCATCGCTTATGGCGATCCGTATCTGTTGCAGGCGTCGGCGGGGTTGCTGGGAGACGGTGACGTGGTAGTCGCGATTTCCGCGTCGGGGCGCTCGGCAGACCTGAACCGTGCCGTCGACATCGCCGTGGCACGCGGCGCGAAGGTGATTGCGCTCACCGCGCGCAACTCGCCGCTCGCGCGCAAGGCGACACTCGTCCTGCCAAACGACCACGTCGAGACGATGGGGGCGCACGTAACGATGATCGCGCGGATTCTACATCTCGCGGCCATCGACGTGCTGGCGGTTGGCGTTGCGATACGCCGCGCCGGGCCGGGGGCGGAGACGGCGGGCGAGGGCGCGCTCGACTGGCTGAGGCATGGCAGCGGTCAGAATGCGGACACGCCGGCAGCCGCCTGAACGCCGTTCGGGTTTCGGTCGATCCAAGCGGCAAATCGAATGGCCACGGCGGACACCGTGGCCATTCGTGCATAAAGGCGCTTGCGAAACACCGTACCGCAGCCTTGATGGCTTGATATTAGTTAATATGTTTAGCATAATGCTGGCGTATGAAAGTGTCCGATTCCGCCCAACGTTTCGGCTTTCTCGTGGCAGACGTCCAGCGTCTGTTCGGGCGCCGCTTAGAACAGTTTGCGCGACGCACGCTACCGATGACGCGTGCCCAATGCCGCCTGCTTGTCTACCTCGCCGACAATCGTGGCGTGAGTCGGGCAGTGTTGGGCGACATTCTCGAAACCCCGCCGCAGATGCTCGCCCGCATGCTCGATCGCATGGAAGAGGCGGGCTGGGTACGTCGCCGTCCTGACGCGCGAGACCCGCGCATCGAACGTCTGTTTATCACGCGCGCGGCTGTCGAGCAGTTGCAGGTTGCCCGCGCACTCTCCGACAAAGTGCGCAATGAGGCGCTTCATGGCCTGACGGCCTTCGAGACGGTGCAACTCATGCAATTGCTGCAAAAGGTGCGCCGCAATCTCATGAACGTCGTGCCGACGCCGCTCGATACCGTGGTGCCGGCGACGCTGCGTCGCGACCCGATCGTGTGCGAGAGCGATGACGGCAACACTGAGTCCGATCCCATCGACGGCCCCGACGGCCATCTGTCGGAATGCGCCGACTTGCACCCGCAGTAGCACACGCCTAGCATGGGAAGTCTCCAAACCAACCCCGGAGACTGTCATGACGAATCACGTGTACAAGCAGATCGAGCTGACCGGCTCGTCGACCCAGTCCATCGACGATGCCGTCAAATGCGCCATCGAGCGCGCGAGCAAGACGTTGCGCAATTTGAACTGGTTCGAGATCATCGAGACGCGCGGCCATATCGAGGACGGCAAGGTCGCTCACTGGCAGGTTACGCTCAAGGTCGGTGTGCGGCTCGAAGACTGACGCAGGCATGGTTCCCGCGACTGTCGACGTCCCGTGCTGCCTGCGCCGTGCGGCGCCTCGCCCCTGAGGCTCCGCATGACGCAGGGGCGCCGCGGACGTCATACAGTCGTGTCACAATAGGCGCATACTCGAAATAATGAAAAAGACAGAAGAGGTTTGCGCATGTCCGAACAAGAACCGGTCCATGCCACCCGATCAATCGCAGATCCGGTGGAAGCCGTCGCCTACCTGAAGACGATTTACGACGGCAACACGGCGTATCTTCGCGCCGCTTTCGAACGTTTTTCCACACAGAAAGATCAGGCGCGGCGGGTGAGCGCGCATTACCCGTTCATTCGCATCACGACGGAAGACATCACCCAACTGGACAAACGCCTGTCCTATGGCTTTGTGTCCGGCCCCGGCAGCTACCAGACGACCGTCACGCGGCCGGATCTGTTCGAGAGCTACTACATCGAGCAACTCCGGCGTCTGGCTCACAATCACGGCGTGGCGTTTGAAGTCGGCGTCTCCGACGAACCGATTCCCGTGCACTTCGCCTATCAGGACGGCGTGTACCTCGAAGGCGATCTCGATCAGACGCACTTGCGTGCCATGCGAACGGTCTTCGACGTGCCTGACCTCGCCACGATGGATGACAGTATCGTGAACGGCACGCGCGATCCGTTGCCTGACGAGATCCTGCCGCTTGCGTTGTTCACGGCGCCGCGCGTCGACTATTCGCTGCATCGTCTGCGCCATTACACGGCGACGTCGCCCGAGCATTTCCAGAACTACGTGCTCTTCACGAATTACCAGTTCTATATCGACGAGTTCGTCGAACTGGGCCGGGAACTGATGAGCGCAACGGACGATGCTGCAACGCGCGAGTACCGCAGCCAGTACACGGCATTCGTGGAGCCCGGCAACGTCACGCATTGGAATCAGAATATCGACGCGCGCGACTCGCAGGGCACGCCGCCGCCGCGGTTGCCGCAAATGCCTGCGTATCACCTCGTGCGCCCGGACAACACCGGTATCACGATGGTGAACATCGGCGTGGGGCCGTCCAACGCGAAGACCATCACCGATCACATTGCCGTGCTGCGCCCGCATGCGTGGGTCATGCTGGGACACTGCGCCGGGCTGCGTAACTCGCAGCGTCTGGGCGACTACTGCCTCGCGCACGGCTACGTGCGTGAGGATCACGTGCTCGACGACGATCTGCCGCTGTGGGTGCCGGTGCCGCCGCTGGCGGAGGTGCAAGTCGCGCTTGAGCGTGCGGTGGCCGATGTCACGCAACTCGACGACTTCGAACTCAAGCGCGTGATGCGCACGGGCACGGTGGTCACTGTCGACAATCGCAACTGGGAGTTGCGCGATCACCGCGAGCCGGTGCAGCGCATGAGCCAGAGCCGTGCGATTGCGCTCGACATGGAAAGCGCAACCATTGCGGCGAACGGTTTCCGTTTCCGGGTGCCGTACGGCACGTTGCTGTGCGTGAGCGACAAGCCGCTGCATGGTGAGCTGAAGTTGCCCGGCATGGCGGACCAGTTCTATCGCGAGCGCGTCGATCAGCATCTGAAGATCGGTGTGAAGGCGATGGAGCTGTTGCGCGACAATGGTCTGGATCGTCTGCACAGTCGCAAGCTGCGCAGCTTCAACGAGGTCGCGTTCCAGTAACGCGGCCCGGCGGTCGCGATGTTTCGACGACTGAAACTCGCCGCCGCCCCCCTCGCGCCCCGTGTCACGGGGCCTTGCAGCCCGTGCATGCACGCGGTTGCCTCCGGTAGCACAATGCCCGCACACACCGGCCGCAAGTGGCGCGCCGGTGTTCTCGTTTCCCGTCATCAAGGATCATCGTGGAGCTAGTCAACCACGTCGTGCCATGGGCAGCGCACGACACCCGCCTTCTGCTGTCCTGTCTCGTCGGCCTCGTGGCCATCATCGTTTTCATCAGCGCCCTCAAGCTGTCGCCTTTTCTGTCGATCCTGATCGGCACGTTCATCGCCGGTCTCGGCGCGGGATTACCGCTCGACGCGGTGGCCGGCGCGTTCAGCAAGGGGGCGGGCGGCCTGCTGGGTGACGCCGGCATGATTATCGCGCTGGGGGCCATGCTCGGGGCGTTGATGGCCGACACCGGGGCGGCCGACCGGATCGTGACGGTTCTGCTCACCTTCGCGAAGGGATCGGCGCTACCGTGGATGATGGCGCTGGTTGCGATGATCGTCGGCTTGCCGCTGTTCTTCGAAGTGGGTCTGGTGATGATGGTCCCGATCATCTTCGTGATGGCGCGCCGGGCCAATACGCCAATCCTTCGCGTAGCGATTCCGGCACTCGCGGGCATGACCACGCTGCACGCGCTGGTGCCGCCGCACCCAGGGCCGCTGATCGCCGTCTCGGCGTTACACGCGGATCTGGGCATGACGATGGGACTCGGCCTGCTCATCGCCATTCCTGCGGTGATTCTGGCGGGCCCGCTGTATGGCATGTGGCTCGCACCGCGTTTGCATGTCGAAGCGCCACAACAACTGGGCGAGCTGTTCACCAAGCGCGATGACGATGTGGCGCCGCCGCCCTTTGCGGCGGCGTTGCTGGTGATTCTGTTGCCCGTCGTGCTGATGCTGGGTCGCACACTGGCGAAGATCGCGCTGACGCCCGAGACACCGCTGTTCGACGCGCTCAATTTTCTGGGCGAGCCGATCATTGCGCTGGCACTGACGGTCGTCGTCGCTATCGTCGTGCTGGGGTGGAGCCGTGGCTTGCCACGCGCCGGAGTGGGCGAGACGCTGCGCCGTGCCTTGCCGCCGATTGCCGGGCTGTTGCTCACCATCGGGGCAGGTGGGGGCTTGAAGCAGGCGCTAGTGACAGCGGGCATTGCCACGACCATCGGCAAGGTGGCCGTCGGCACGCATATGCCGCTCATTCTGTTGGCCTGGCTGATTGCCGTGGCGTTACGTCAGGCGACGGGGTCGGCGACGGTGGCCACGACCACCACTGCGGGTATCGTTGCGCCGCTGGTGATGCATCTGCCGCCGGTGCAAGGTTCGCTCATCGCGCTGGCGATCGGGGCGGGATCGGTGTTCTTCTGCCACGTCAACGACGCCGGTTTCTGGATGGTGCGCGAGTACTTCGGACTCAAGCTCAAGGAGACGCTGTGGGTCTGGTCGGTATTGCAGACCATCGTGTCCGTCGTGGGATTGGCGATGACGCTGCTGCTCTGGCAGGTCTTCGTCTGACCTGATCGATCTGATTGCCGCATGGCATGAAAAGAGCGCGCAGACCTTTCGGTCGCGCGCTTTTTTTACCATCGCCAGACGGCGCCGGCACAAGCGGGGGAGAGGCTCAGGAAAACACGCGCTTGGCGTGAATGCCTAGACCCAGCGCCACGCTGGCGAGACGATCGCCGAAGACCGGTGTGGCTTTCGGGAAGGCCGCGCACATCGCGCTGGACAGGCAGCGCAGCCCGGTGGAACCCCCCGTGAAATAGAGGGCATCGACATCTTCGGGGCGCAATCCCGCCAGCGCAGCCGTGTGCACGGCACCTGCGGCGATGCTCGCGATTTCGTCGCTGACCGCTTCGATCAGTCCCGCTTCCGAGAACGCAACGGCCAGCTCGCGTTCGATCACGGACAGGTCGATGCTCGTCTCACCGCCCGACGACACCTCGATCTTCGCGTCTTCGGCATGACCGACCAGCGCGTGCCCGAGGCGTTGCTCTACGGTGCGCATGAGGCGCCGGTGATGCGCCGGATCGGCGTACAGATGCGCCGTGAGCGCGAGTTCGCCAACGCGCTTGGGCGTGTAGACGGTATTGACGAGGTGCCACGTCGCCAGATCGAAATAGATCCGGTTGGGCACTTCCTTGCCGTCCGGGCCGAGCGCTTTGTAGCCGAGTTCGCGAAGGATCGTGGCCAGTTCGATGCGCCGGTCGAAGTCGGTGCCGGCGATGTGCACGCCGTGGTGAGCGAGCACGTCGCCCTTGCGCTCCAGATGGTGAGCGCGCTCCGGTCCGACGCGAACGAGCGAGAAGTCCGACGTCCCGCCGCCGATGTCGACGACAAGAACTTGCTGCTCGCTGGTCAGGCGCGACTCGTAATCGAATGCGGCGGCAATCGGCTCGAACTGGAACTGGACGTCCTGGAATCCCACATCGCGCGCGCTTTGCTCGAGCGAGCGTTGCGCTGCGGCGTCGGCGCGCGGGTCGTCGTCGACGAAGAACACCGGGCGGCCCATGACCACCTGGCGCAGATCGCCGCCGTCTGCCTTGAGCGCGTGCGTGCGCAGATGGCGCAGGAATGTGGCGATGATGTCGATGTAGCGCATCGCCGAGCCGTTGCCGAGATCGGTGGTGCTCTCGATCAGGGAGGAGCCCAGCAGGCTTTTGAGCGAGCGCATCAGGCGCCCGTCGTAGCCATCGACATAATCGGAGACGGCTTGACGGCCGAACGAGGCGCGGCCGCCTTCGTCGGCGTTGAAAAATACGGCGGTCGGCAGCGTGCCGTAGCCGGCTTCCAGTTCGACCAGACGCATGGTCGCGCCGTCTTGCACGGCGACGGCGGAATTCGAAGTGCCGAAATCGATGGCGCAAAAACTCATGGCGTTTGCGGCCCACGCAGGCGAGCCGTAAAAGGTCGGCAGTGTAGCACGGCCGGGCGGGCGGCCGGGTGAACGCGTCGGGACCGCCCGTGCGCGGCTGTCATCCGCGAGACGATTTCGCATCCGGCTGGGCGGACGGCAATGTGCGCAGGCTGCTCACCACGGCGGCTACCGCCGCGAACGCGGCGGCGAGGTACAGCGACGCCCGGGTGCCGAAGCCTTCTGGCGAAACGCTGAAAACGAGGGCGACGAGCGCGGCACCGGTCGTCTGTCCGGTCAGGCGTGCGGTGCCCAGCATACCGCTGGCGCCGCCGCTGCGATGGGCCGGGGCGGACATGATCATCGCGTAATTGTTGGGCGACTGGAAGAGGCCGAAGCCGAAACCGCACAGGGCCATGCGCCAGACGATATCGATCGGATGCGGGTGCGCGGGCAACAGGGCGAGCGCGAGCAGGCCGAGCGCGAACGCGGCCAGACCGATTCCACCGAGCAGGCCCGGCTTGTAGTACTCGAGCAGGCGTCCGGCCAGCGGCGCGACGACAACGATGGTGAGCGGCCACGCGGTCATCAGCAAGCCGGTCTGAACGTGATCGAAGCCGAGGGTGTCCTGAAGGAAGAAGGGCAGCGAGACGAACGCGAGCATTTGCGCGCAGAACGACGCCATCGAGGTGCAGATCGACAGCCCGAAAATCGGGATGCGCAGCAGGTCGACGGGCAGCAGCGGGACGGGCTGGGTGCGTTGGCGTCGCACGAAGACCGTACCGATGGCGATGGCGGCAACGAGTTCGACGGCCACGAGCCAATATTCTTGCCCGTGTCCGAAAGCGTCGATTCCGGAGATGAGCAACCCGAAGGTGAGCGCGCTCAACACGGCGCCGGCCCAATCGAACGGATGCGAGGCGCGGGCGGTGTCGGGCAGCGAGCGGACGGCGATGGCTAAGGCGACGATGCCGAGCGGCACATTGATGGCGAAGAGCCACGGCCAGTGCGCGATGGACAGCACCCCGGCGGCAATCGTCGGACCCGCAGCGGACGACACCGCCACGATGAGCGAGTTGAGCGCGACCCCGCGCCCAAGCCAGCGCGCTGGGTAGATGGCTTTCACGAGCGCGGTGTTCACACTCATGATGCCGGCCGCGCCAAAGCCTTGGGCCACGCGTGCGAGCGTGAGCGTGACGAGTGAGTCCGAGAGGGCGCAGGCCAGCGAGGCGACCGTGAAGAGTGCCAGACCGACGGTGTAGACGCGGCGGTAGCCCACGATCTCGCCCAACGCGGCAAACGGTAGCAGTGAGATGGTAATGGCGAGCTGGTAGGCGTTGACGATCCAGATCGACGTGGCCGGACTCGCGTTCAGATCGCGCGCGATGGTGGGCAGCGCGACGTTCGCAATGGCGCTGTCGAGCACCGCGAGCGAGATGGCGAGCATGACGGTTGCAATGGCCCAGAGCCGGGCGGGCATGGGCATGCCGTCAGTGTGTGTGTCGGACATGAGAGCAGCGGAAGTCGAAACGGTCGCGCGTCCGAACGTCGTGACGCACAGGCGCGAAAGAAAACAGCCATCCTGCCCGAAATCCTGGAATGGAGCCGTATCGTCGCGCAAAGCCTTGTGTTTACAGGGATTTCAGACGACGAAGTCTGTTTTATCTGGTGGAATTATTATTTCGCTAAATAAAACTAAATCCGAACAGGCAAAAAGCACGTGTCAGGACGACGGGCCGTCCTCATGAAAACGCGCGATACGAACATTGCCGAGCGGGTGATAGGCGATGCCGTTGGCGATCGACACCAGATCGACATCGCCGTCGAGAATCGTTTGTACGCCGACGGCCGCAATCGTACTGGCAGGCGAGCGTCCGGGGCATGTGTGCGCGCCGTGTCCGAAGGTCCATGCGGGGCTCTCGGGCGAGGCAACGGCAGATCCCGCAGCAAGCACGACGAGTATCGAGTCGCCGCGCGCCAGCGTCCGTTCGTCGACGATGGCGCTCGCGTGCAGAAAGCGCCGGGTGTTCTGTACAGGCGGATCGCGCCGGATGACGTCTCCGACAGCCGCGATGGCGACGCCCAGATTGGCCGGAAGCGCCGTGCGGCCGGCGCCGGCCGGCGGTGTTGGCAACATGTGCCGCGCAAGCCTGCGCAAACTATTGGCCACGAGTCCCGCGCAAGCGTCGTGCGTTTGCGTGAAGAGGCCGACGATATTCGCCGTGAGAGCGCGATAGTCGACGGCGTCATCGCGTGCGGCACACCGGGCGGTGTCATGCAACCAGGTGTCTGAGCCGACGTGATGGTCGAGCCAGCGTACTGCACGGCCTCGCATCGTTGCGGCGGCGCTATGTCCGCGCGCCAGCACGTCGGTACGTGGAGAGGGCTTTGCTGATTCCGCCATGGCGGCGACGAGCTTGCGGACATCGTCATAAACGTCCGCCCACTGCGGGGAAGGAACGCCGAGCCATGCGGCGAGCGCGTAAATCGGCTGACGAAAGACGAAGTCGTCGAGGCGGGCGGTGAGGGTTTCGCCGCACGCGAGGTAGGCGTCCGAGCAAGCGGCTTGGCTCGCCTCTCGTAGTGCGGCGAGTGTGGCGCGATCGGCGTGTAGCGTGGAGAGGCGTGTCTTCAACCACGGTTTCATTGCGGCATGCGCGATCCCGTCGTTCATGCGGACGAGTGCACCGAACCAGCCGCCAGCGGCACCGTCGGCCAAGGCGGCGGGCACCGTGGCCCCGGCAGGCCGAACGCCGCAGGCGGGGTGACCGAGCACGGCCGCCAATGCTTGCGGCCCGGCGGCGACCCACATGCCGAGCGAGGCGTCGAAATCGAACGGACGCCGTTGCGCAAGCGACTCGTAGTATGGGTACGGATTCGGGTGGACGACTGCAGCCAACGCGTTGGCCGGAGGCGGTACGGTAGCGAAATCGACGTTGGCAGCGAACATGGCAGGGCGTCTCTACAGGAGGTCTCGACGGTGCTTATCTTCAGGCGCTATCTGTTCTGCATGCTTCATGATGCGCTGAAGTGTCGATCGGATTCGCGGGCCTATACTGCGGTTCATGTTCTTCACGGGAGTCTGTCTGTGGACATTGCAAGAGATCATGCCCCCGGTGTTAGTTCGCTGGCGGCGCTGCTCGCGGACGCGGGCCGCATGACCATGCTCTGGGCGTTGATGGATGGCTCGGCTCGCCCGGCGGGCGAACTGGCGTTGGCCGCCGGGCTTTCCCCTTCCAGCGCCAGCGGGCATCTGGCGCGTCTTGTGGATGGCGGTGTGCTTGCGCAAGAAGCGCGCGGACGGCACCGTTATTTCCGCATCGCCACGCCGGAGACGGCGGCCGCCATCGAAGCCCTGGCCAGCGCCGTGTTGGCGACGAGAGAACTGCGCCCGCGTGCGGTGCCGGTCAGCCGCGCCACGCCCGTCCCGCTACGTCACGCACGCACTTGTTACGACCATCTTGCCGGTGAGGTCGCCGTAGCGCTTTTCGAGCGGATGCGAGCGCACCGCTGGCTTCGAATCGACGGCAGCGACGTTGCGCTGACCGATGCGGGCGCCACTGGCCTCACGGCCCTCGGCGTCGACGTGTCTTCCGCCCGTGCTCGCCGTCGGCGCTTCGCCTGCACCTGTCCCGATTGGAGCGAGCGCAAGCCACATCTCGGCGGCGCGCTGGGCGCGGCATTGCTCAGCACATGCCTGCACGCCAAGTGGCTCGAACCCACGCGTGAGCCGCGCGCATTGCGCGTCACGCCGCTGGGTGAACGCCAGCTATCGGCCATCGCACGGTCTTGATCCGTTGCGACACGAATCCATGACGCGCGTGCGGCTCAGGGGATGACGAGTCCCCCGTGCGCGGCTTACTTGGCCAATTCGGCGTCGATGGCAGCCACGAGACGCGGATCGTCGGCCTTCACGTCCGGCGAGAAGCGGGCCACGACCTGACCGTTACGGCCGATCAGGAACTTCTCGAAGTTCCAAAGCACGTCGGCGGGGTTCTCGCGCTCGACACCAAATCCTTTCAGACGCTCACGGAACGGGCCTTCGCCAATGGCCTCGGGCTGTGCCGCGACAAGCGCCGTGTAGAGCGGGTGACGATCGTCGCCCAATGCCGAGAGCTTCGCGAACAGCGGGAACGTGACGTTGTATTGCGTCGTGCAGAACTCGAGGATTTCGGCGTCGGTACCCGGCTCCTGACCCTTGAAATTGTTCGCGGGGAAGGCCAGCACTTCGAGGCCGGCGGCGCGTTTCTCTTCGTAAAGACGCTCGAGGCCTTCGTATTGCTGCGTCAGGCCGCACTTCGACGCAACGTTGACGACCAGACGCACTTTGCCGGCGTAATCGCCCAGCGTTGCGGCGGCGCCGTTGTTGCGATTGACGGTAATGGTTTCGATGTTCGTGCTCATGGGAATTCCCTGTCTTTGATTTGATTGGTCAGGCGAGTGTAGCGCAAGCCCGTGACGCGCGCTGAGGGCGGCCGTCCCGATGAATATCGGCGTCGAGCAGATCTCGCGTGTGCAGTCCGAAAGCGCGTGGCGTATTGGCCGCGCCATTGTCGGTGGTAGTGCGGGCTCGGGCTTCGTGTCGCATACGGGTATCGTGCGCGTGCAGCAGCGTTTCTGATCGCCCGACACGTTCGGGCAGTGGACAGTGCCGGCGGCCGCAGTCATTGACAGGGCTGCGACCGCCGTGAAAGTATCGCGCAGTGTCCACCGCTCCCCGATTCCTTTCCGATGTCTTCCCCTTCGTCGTCCCCTGGCACGTTGACTTTCGCGCAGGCGATTGCGCTGGCGCAATCGCATTGGCAAGCGGGGCAGGCCCCGCAGGCGGAGGTGTTGTGCCGACGTGTGCTGGAGGTGTCGCCCGAGCATCCCGACGCGCACTATCTGCTGGGCCTGATGGCGCATGCCTATGGCAAGCTGGACGTGGCCATCGACCATCTTCGGGTGACCTGTCGGGCACCGGACGCGTCCGCGTCCAGCTGGTCGGATCTCGCCGAGATGTGCCGACAGGCGGGGCGTCTCGAGGAGGCGCTGGCGGCGGCTCGCCGGGCCGTCGACGTCGATCCGGCGTTCGTTGCCGGATGGAACAACCTGGGAATCGTGTTGCAGGAGACCGGGCAGCTCGAAGAGAGCCTGACATGTCTCACGCGCGTGAGCGAACTGATGCCGGCGTCGGCGGACGCCCAGAACAATCTCGGCAATACCGCGCGTCTGCTGGGGCGGCTGACCGCCGCCGAGACACACTATCGCCGCGCCCTTGAGTGCGATCCGGAACGTGCCGACGCGCACAGTAATCTGGCGTCGCTGCTCAGTGCGCAACAGCGCTTTGCCGAGGCGGAGACGCTGGCGCGCCGCGCCATCGAACTGGCCCCGCAGTTTGTCGACGCCTACCGCAATCTCGCCGACGTCGAACTCGCGCGAGGCAACGTGGCGGCGGCACTGCAGACCGTTGAGGTGATGTCGGCGTTTGCGCCGAAGCATCCGTCGACGCTCGTGGCGCGTGCGCGAATTCTGCGTCTCGTCGGGCGACTGGACGAGGCGCTGGCGAATGCCCGCGAAGCGCTCGCGCTCCTGCCCGAGAGCGCCGATGCGCGGGCGGCGCTTTGCATTGTCGAGGCGGACGTCGCGGCGCGCGAGGCAACGGGCGCGGCTCGCCCCTCCATCGCCAGCCTCCCACCGAACCATGTGCCCGAGTCGCCGGATCTCACCGCCATTTACGAAGCGGTCGTTGCACGTGTGCACGCGCAGGACTACGAGCGGGCCGAGACGATGCTCCGCGAAGTCGTGGCGACGGACGCCGCCCCCATGTCCCTGTGGCGACTGCTCGCGGTCGTGCTGCGTGCGCAGGGAAAGGCACGGGAAGGGCGAGACTTGCTCGACATGCTCGCACGTCAGGTGCCCGGTGATCTGTCGAATCGCTTCGACCTTGCCGAAGTGCTGCTCTTGCTGGGGGACTTCGAACGCGGCTGGCGTGAGTACCGCTATCGCTACAGCCTTGAACATACCCAGTCCATCGAGCGCAAGGTGCAGCGCCCGCGATGGGACGGTCGGCCGATTCCCGGCCAGACGCTCCTCATTCACGACGAGCAGGGCTTTGGCGACACATTCCAGTTCATGCGCATGGCGCGCTGGGCACGCGAGCGCAGTCAGGCGCGCGTGATTTTCGAGGTCAATCCCGAGACGTTTTCGATTGCGAAACGCATGTGGGGCGATGAGGATATCGTCGCTCGCGGGACGTTGCCTGTGACGTTCGACCAGCATTGCGAACTGATGAGCTTGCCGATGGCAATGGGCCTGACGCTTGCCGATCTGCCCGGCGACGTGGCTTATCTCAGCCCCGATGCACAGCGCGTTGCCCATTGGCGCGAAAGGCTGGCCGACGTGCCGAGACCGTGGGTCGCCATGGTGTGGGCCGGCCGCCCGGAGCACACCAACGACAGCAATCGTTCCATGCCGCTCAAGCAACTCGCCCCGCTGGGCGCGAGCGGGGCGACGTTCCTGTCGATTCAGAAGGGGCCGGCGTCGGCGCAGGCAAATACGCCGCCCGACGGCATGTCGATGGTGTCGTTGAGCGATGAAATTCGTGATTTTGAGGACACCGCCGCGATTCTGCATCTCGCCGATTTGCTGATTTCGGTCGATTCGTCGCCGGTGCATCTGGCGGGAGCGATGGGGCGTGCGGTGTGGGTGTTGTTGCCGTTCGTGCCCGATTGGCGCTGGTTGCTCGATCGGGACGACACGCCTTGGTACCCCGGCATGCGCCTGTTCCGTCAGGAGGCTCGCGCGCAATGGGCGCCTGTCGTCGAGCGCATGGCGCAGGCGCTCAAGCAGTTCGTGGCCGAGCGGCGCGATGACGCGGCTTGATCGAGGCGGTTACCGGCGCGGCGCCGGATCGTGGCGCGCTCTGCTCTGCGGGAGCATGCTGGGGCTGGCGTTGCTGGCTTCCGGCTGCGCCAGTCTAGATCGCGACGCGCACGCCGAGTCGCTTGCCAACCCCGCCGGACTGCAACGGGAAGTGCTCGCGGCGGGCGACTTCCGCCTTACTGTGTTCTCGCGCATCGGCCGTACCGATAAGCCGCTGCGTATCTACATCGAAGGCGACGGTCTTGCCTGGGTCTCGCGCTCGGAGCCGTCGCTCGATCCGACTCCGGTCGCCGCGACCGGTTTGGCGCTTGCGGCGGCCGACCCATCGGCCAATGTCGCCTATCTGGCACGGCCCTGCCAGTTCACACCGATGCCGGACAATCCTCGCTGTCAGGTCGCGTACTGGACCGGTAAGCGCTTCGCGCCCGAAGTTGTCGATGCGATGGACGCGGCCGTCGGGCAGTTGACGGCGCGTGTGCCGGGGCAGCCTGTGGAGCTTGTCGGCTATTCGGGCGGCGGCGCCATTGCCGTGCTGGTGGCGGCCCGTCGGCACGACATCGCCACCCTACGCACGGTGGCGGGCAATCTCGACGTCGAGTATGTCAATCGATTGCACCGGGTCTCGCCGATGCCTGCGTCGCGCAATCCCAGCGATGTCGCGCGGCAGGTTGCCGGCATTGCGCAGATCCATTACAGCAGCGCACAGGATGCGGTCGTGCCGCCGGAGGTTGCGCGCCGCTTTGCGTCGGCCGCAGGAGGGACGTGCGTGAAGACGCGCGTTGTGAGCGACCTGGCCCACGACGGCGATTGGGCGCAACGATGGCGCGAGTTGCTCGCGCAAACGCCGGTTTGCGACGCTCGCCGGTAACTGCGCGATGAGGTGGTGAGCGCGAAGTGGGGGGCGTTAAGGAACCGCGTCAGCTTTCCCGCACCAATGCGGCAATCGCTTCCACGAGCGTGACCTCGCCGCGTAGCGTATGTTGGCCACCATCTCGAAACCGGAAGCCATCGTTATCGCTATTGAAACCGTCCAGCATTTGAATGCGCGGCAGCGGGTTGCGCATGCCCTGCGCGCGGAACAGCGGGTCCCAACCGGCACGCGGCACGGCCTCGGCACGAACGTCTCGAACCAGCGCACGGGCGAGTGCTGCCGCAATGTCGTCGGGCGAGTAGCGATCCGGTCCTTCGATTTCCCAGATGCGTTCGTCTGTGAAGTGTTCCCGCATGGCGCGCGCGGCGAAATGACCGACGTCGCTCGTCGAGACCATCGGAATCGCCCGATCCACCGGTTGCAGATAACTCGGCAACTCGCCGCGCTCGCGTGCGGGCGCGATGTCCCATGCGAAGTTCTCCATTAGCCAGGCAGGACGCAGGAACGTCACCGGCAGCGAGAGCGACACCATCGCCGTCTCGAACATGTGCAGTGCCGTGAGCAGGCTGGGAGATTCGCAATCCGCGCCGATGCTCGAAAGGCACACCACGCGCTTTGGTCGCGTGGTCGCCAGCGCTTGGCGGATGGTGTCGATCAGATGCCGCGCGTGCGAGAAGTCCGGCTCGGGGTCGGCGTTCGGTGGAAGCATGACGAATACCGCTTCGCTATTGCGAAAGGCGTTCGTGAGCGCACCGACATCGCCGCTTTCGGCGACCGCGATTTCACCGCCGAGTGTCGCCCATCGACTGGATTTGACCGGGTCTTGAACGACAGCCCGCAGTGGCAGACCTGCCGTGAGCAGGTCGTGCCCGATGACGCCGCCAACTCGCCCCGTGATGCCCATTACGGTGTACATGGTCACTCCTTGCGCGCAGTAACGTTGCCGTAAAAGTAACACGGGAGCGGCGCCGTCTCATAAATGGATGGCGTCGACCGCGGGTTGCGCAGGAGCGTTCGGCGGGGGACGACGGGCATTGAGCAGCGCGGCCCCTGCGTCGGCCAGACGCACGGCTTCGCGCGCGCGTTCGCACATATCGCGCTCGTACGCAGCGATGGCTTGCGCCAATGTGCTGTGTCCTTGCGCCACGGCGTGCAGATGTTCGGCCAGTTGCGCGGCATCGCGCAGTGCCGTGTTCGCACCGAGTCCACCAGCAGGACTCATCGTGTGCACTGCATCTCCCAGACCGGTGATCCCGTCGACCTGCCATGGCAGCGGGCTGGTGGTGCTGCGCACGGGCATCGTACGGATGGTGTCGGGAACCGCGTGCGCAAACAGTGAGCGCAGGTGCGGATGCCAGGACTCGGTAAGCGCCTCGATGCGGGAGAGCGGGGCCGGGCCATGCAACTCGTCGTTTGCGTTTGGAGCGCTCAGCAGCTTTTGCGATGGGCCAATGAACGCCCAGTAGAGGTAATCGGATACCGGTGACAGTGGCATCCGGTCGGGGGCGATGGCGGGCGAGGAGGCGGCGTCGCCACCGGGTTGGCGGCGAAACAGCATGGCTTCGATGACGACGGCGAAGCCGTCTGCAAATACCACCGTGCTGCCTTCCATCACCGTGGCTTCGCCGTGGCCGTCCATCAGCACGAGCAGGGCAGTGGATAGCGGCGTCAGGCCGTAGCAGCAGACATTGCCGGTGTCGCGGGGTGTCATGCCCGGCAGCACGTATTCGCGCACGCGGGAGTGGCTTCCGTCGGCCGCAACGACGAGGCCCGGCGCGCTGCACGATCCGTCTTCGAAGTGGGCGATGTGACGGCCGTCGTCCGTGGTTGTCGTGCGCGAAAACGATTTGCCGAAGTGCACACGATCAAGAATGCCGTCGAGCAGAATCTCGCGAAGCGTCTGCCGATGCAGACTGAGGTCGCCGGGGATGCCCTCCGGCGGCGCTGTTCGGCGAGCGGCGGCAGAGAGGGCGCGGCGGCGAGGCCTGGCGGCACCGGTATCGGTGTGCGCATCGTGCCAACTCGGTGGCAAGGTGACGTCGGCGTTGTCGAGTTGCGGTGTGACGAAGCGCCCGCCGGTACGTGCCACGGCGGCGCGCTGACGCACTCGTTCGACTTGGCCATCGGGCATGCATTGGGTGAGGGCATCGAGGCCGTTGGCGTCGATGCGCAGGCGGTAGCCCTGGAAACGGGCTGCGGGCGCGTCGTCGCGTTCGTAGACGTCGAACGAAATCCCCGCGCGGCGGAGCCCCTGAGCGAGGCACAGGCCGCCCAGACCCGCGCCGATGATGGTGACATGTAAGGCAGACATGATTTCGAATGTGCCGCCCGGAGGCAGCCGGCAGTGGTACTTCGCTCATTGTCTGCGCGCCGTTTGCTGACCTGATAACATTGTTTGGTCATAAAACAATGCGAATCGGACAAAGCGATGAACCTCGATACGCGGAAGACCCAACCCGATGCGCCTCTGATGTCGCTTGCCGATTCGCCGTTCGCCAAATATCGGCCGAATGACCGGCCCGACGGCCCGCCGGTGTGGGCGTTTGGCGGGCACGAACACGATCGCAGTCTGTTCCGGATCGGGACACGCGAGCTGGACTGGCATTCCCATGTGCGCGGTCAGTTGTTTTGCATCCACTCGGGTCTGGTGCATGTCCATACGCCGTTTGGCGCGTGGGTGTTGCCCCCTTATCGAGCGGGGTGGATTCCGCCGGAAGTCACGCATCGTGTGTCGCTCACTGGCGTGGTCAGTGGATGGATCGTGCTCGTTGCGCCCTACGCGGCGACGGGGTTGCCGTCGGCGCCGTGTGTGGTGGGTGTGTCGGAGTTGCTGGCGGCGCTGGTCAAGCGGGCCGTGTCGTGGGCGTTGCGCGACGTATTGACGGAAGACGAGATGCGGCTCGCGCAGGTGCTGGTCGACGAGATCCGGCGCGCGCCGGCAGAGCCGCTCGGTTTGCCGATGCCGACCGATGCACGTGTGATGCGCGTGGCCCGCGCGGTGCTCGACGATCTGGGCGGACATGCGTCGCTCGAGGCGATGGCGCAGCGCGCGGGCGTTTCGTCGCGCACCGCCAGAAGGCTTTTCGTCGCCGAGACGGGAATGGGTTTCACCCAGTGGCGGCAGCAGGCGAGACTGGTGAGCGCCCTTGACCGGCTGGCCAAGGGGGAACCGGTCGGCACGATTGCCGATTCGCTCGGGTACTCCACGCCCAGCAACTTTATCGCCATGTTCCGTCGCGTTTTCGGCGAGTCGCCGGGACGTTATTTTCGGCAGGTGGGGCCGCTCAAACATCTGCATGAGGCGGATGAGGCGGAGATGGCATGAGCGCGCCGGATGCGGGTTCACTGCGAAGCGTTGACACGCTGATTATCGGCGGCGGGCAATCGGCGTTGGCGACGGCATATTTCCTGCGTCGCTGGCAGGTCGACTACGTGGTTCTGGACGATCAGGCCTCTTCCGGGGGCGCGTGGCAGCGCGCGTGGCCGTCGCTGCAACTCTTTTCCCCCGCGCAATGGAGTTCGCTGCCGGGGTGGCCGATGCCGGGTGGTGAGCGGCACTACCCGACGCGCGACGAAGTTGTGACGTATCTACGCGCGTACGAGGCGCGCTATGGGGTGCCGGTGCAACGCCCCGTGAAGGTCACAGCGGTTCTCGCGCAAAGCGACGGGCTGAGGGTGCAGACCGACAGCGGCGATTGGCTGGCTCGCACGGTGGTCAGTGCGACGGGATCGTGGCGATCGCCGTATGTGCCGGCATACGAGGGGCATACATCGTTTCGCGGCCGTCAGATGCATTCGGCCGACTATCGGGGCGCACATGAGTTGCACGGGTTGCGAGTGCTGGTGGTTGGCGGGGGGAATTCAGGGGCACAGATTTACGCGGAGGTGTCGCGCGTGAGCGAGGCAACCTGGGTCACGCTCACGCCGCCATCCTACTTGCCGGACGACGTAGACGGCCGCGTACTTTTCGAGCGAGCTACGGCGCGCTGGCAGGCCGCTCAGCGAGGCTTGCCCGATCCGTATCCGGACAACGGGCTAGGGCATATCGTGATGGTGCCGTCGGTGTTGGCGGCGCGCGCGCGCGGTGACTTGCACGCAGTGCGTCCGTTCGCGCGGTTCGTCGAAGACGGCGTGATGTGGCCGGACGGCACGCAGTCGCGGGTCGATGTCGTTATCTGGTGCACGGGGTTTCGTCCGGCGCTGGCACATTTGGATGCGCTGCGGATCACGGACGCCGACGGACGGATCCGCGTGTCGGGAACGCGTGCCGCCGCGCAGCCCCGGTTGTGGCTCGTCGGATACGGGGAGTGGACGGGATACGCCTCGGCGACGCTGATCGGCGTGACGCGCAGCGCCCGGGCGACCGCTCAGGAAGTTGTGGCATTCCTCGGCGAGCGAGAGGCGGAGACTCCGCAGAATCGAGAGGGTGGGGAGGCGGGATAGTGGGGGCTTGTACGGTGTTGCTACGAGATGGGCACTTGTTTCGTATGACGAACAATTTCGCGGGTAGCCATTTTCAGCGGCACCATGGCCGGTTCAATGGACGCCGGCAGCCGCTCCTTTGACACCCCATCGCGAGACTGAACCGAGATGCCGTGTAACTGGGCTGCATAGAAATCGGCTAACGCCTTGATGTCGGTTTCCTCGCCGAGCGCGCGATCGGCAAAGGCCCCGTCGCGATTCTTGAGGCTGCCAAGCGCTAGTTCACCTATCACTTGGGGATGGGCGTTTGGCGGCGCGGGATATCGGTGAGGTCTGCCTTCGTTCCGCCCAGACGAGCCAAACGGCGGGCACTTTCGCGCTCAATCAAAGCCTTGAGGGCTTCACGGATCAATGCCGACTTCTCCTGCAAGCCCGTGAGTGCCTGCGCTTTCGCGAGAAGCTCATCGTCCAACGCCAAAGTCGTGCGCATATGCCACTTCCATCGACAGACTTTCAGCCCATGTCCTTTTCGCCTGTTATACGTCACAAACGTTTTCGCAGCGCATCGAAACTTTTCGAGTGTCGACGCATATGCTGATGGGGACCCACGTCATTCTTCACGCATCGAAGCAGGGCGGGAAGCCGCGATTGGTGCGGTAACTTTGGTTGCGGCCCATCCAATGCGGTGGCCCGTTATCGGCAAATTCTGGATTCACCCTCGCGTTTCGCTAAGCTGCCGCCGACTGGTATTTCTCCTTCTCGTTTTCGCCAAGCAGTTGCTTGCGAACTTCAAGTTCGGACGGATAGCGTCTGACGTCAAAGCGGACGAGACGCACGCCGATGGCCCTCATCACCGCATCCTTCTTCTCGTCACGCGTTTTCTGTCGTTGTCGATCATGTGAGGGATCGTCTAGCTCGACAGCGGCAATAACGGAAAAGTCACGACGGCATATTACGTAGTCCAGCGAAAGCTGCGCCACTCGATTGAAATGCTGGTAGCTCTTGCTTCGCTTTGTTCTCACGATGCGCTTGATGTCCACCTGAGCCAGGATCACGTAGCCGGGCAAGCTGCTTTCGATGAGTCGAAAAAATGCTTGTTCTGTCGAGGTTAACGGCTTTGCCGCGTAGTACGCAGACGAATCAATTGTGCTGCCAGCGCCACGGACATTGCGCCCAGCGCGCTTCGACAGCACTGCTGCACAGACGATCAGTATAAGCACTGACCTGCTCCCCCTGAATAGTCCGGAGACGGTGTAGAGTCCGTTCCAACGAAGGGGAACGGAAGTAAAAAAGCGATTCAGCGAAGAGCAAATCATTGGGGTGTTGAAGGAAGGCGAAGCGGACCTCAAGCCGGCCGAGTTGTGCCGTAAGTACGGCATCTCGGAAGCGACCTACTACAACTGGAAAGCCAAATTCGGTGGGATGACCGTGTCGGATGCGCAGCGCCTTAAGGAGCTTGAGCAGGAGAATGGCCGGCTCAAGCGATTGCTGGCCGATTCGATGCTGGACAATGCTGCGCTGAAGGACCTGCTTGCCCGAAAGTAGCGAGCCCGCAAGCCAAACGCGAAGCGGTCCGAACGTTGATGACCGAGCGCGCGATGGGTGTCACCCGGGCTTGCGGGCTGGTGGGAATATCGAGGTCGTTGTTCCGTTATGAGTCGAGCCGGATCGACGACGTCGAATTGACGAGCAGAATGGTGGCCATTGCGGCGCAGAAGCGCCGATATGGCTATCGCCGCATTCGCGTGCTGCTGCGTCGGGAGGGTTGGCTTGCGAATCACAAGCGGGTTTGGCGACTCTACAGCCAGGTAGGACTGAGCGTGCGCAAACGAAGGCGCAAACGCATTGCCGCCGTCGAAAGGACACCTCGGCCGCTACCGACAGGCCCGAATCAAAGCTGGTCTATGGACTTCGTCTCTGATGGATTGGCATATGGTCGGCGGTTTCGGTGTCTGAATGTGGTCGACGATTACACACGGGAATGTCTCGTCATCGAGGTCGACACCTCATTGCCTGGGCAGCGCGTGAGGCAGGTTTTAGAACGATTGCGGGAGATGCGCGGATTGCCGTTATCCATCACCGTGGACAACGGGCCGGAGTTCGCTGGCAAGGTGCTGGATGCTTGGGCGTACGAGGTCGGCATCACGCTGTCGTTCATCCGACCAGGCAAACCTGTGGAGAACGCCTACATCGAGAACTTCAACGGGCGGTTCCGTGACGAATGTCTGAACGAACACTGGTTCGTCTCGCTGCCTCACGCCAAGCGCTTGATTGAATCTTGGCGTATCGAGTACAACACCGAGCGGCCTCACAGCTCTCTCGGCTACCTAACGCCCGAGCAGTTTGCTCGGGCGCATGAAGAACAGCAGTTTTTAACCTCGGACTCTAAAAGCGTTTCGGACTAAAACCGGGGGCAGGTCACCCATCGCCCATAAATGGAAAATCTCCAAAACCCTTGCCAGACAAGGCGTTGACGGGAGGCGTGTCGCGTCTACGGATGCTGGGCGCGTGTGCGAAGGCGTTCAATCCGCTGCGCCATAAACTCAAGGGTGCTGCGTATCGTTGCTCGGGATACCTCTGCTACATTGGGTTCCTGCAACATGGCAGGTAACTACGCGAGCAAAGTGGCTCACTGCTGCCAAGTGTGCTCCAGCAGTCAGCGCATGGGCGACCGCGCGGGCAGAGAGGTTGCCGGCAACCGGCCGCTAGTCCGGTGATGTGCGTGGTCGAGGCGGGCCAACTCAGACACCGGTCGGCACAGAAAGACCCGATAATCGATTGCATCGCGTGTGGTCAGGGACGACAACGCCTTGCCGCGAACAACGATGGCCCACAGGATCAGCCGTTCGGCTTTCCTTGCCCACGCCGTGGCCGACGAAACCGAGATCAAGCACGAATGACCTGGTTGAGCATTTGCGCACCGGTGCGCTCATTGCCGACAAGGGCTACGACTCGAATGCCTTCGTGCAGAGCATCCGCACTACGCGTGCGAAGGCCGTGATCCCACGCCGCGTTCAAACTGGAAAACCAAGCGTCGTTATCGCCGCGTGCTGTATCGGACCCGGAACATCGTCGAACGCGCTTTTCACCGTATCAAACATTTTCGTTGTGTCGCCACCCGCTACGACAAGCTCGCAGGCAACTATCCCGCCTTCGCTTCGCTTGCTGTGCCTTCGGACTGCTCGTGAGAATGTAAAAAGAACCTAATAGTTCGGATAGTTGGCTATGACCGGCGGTATGTGGCCTACTGCCGATTTGAGCATTTTCCAAACCGATTGGAGTCAATTTCATGAAAATCAAATCTGATGCCAAACCTGGGACTTATGAAAACCCCAAGAAATGGAGCGACATGGCTAAGATCGGTGACATTTTCATGGCAGACCCTGTATATGGGTACCCAGACAATGCTGCGGGTGATTATTTAATCGCCCAATTCGATGGCACGTCAAACGGTCGTCCCTTCCCCTATTATGGGCAAGATAACGCTGACTGGAAACACGCGTGGTCAACAACGCTGATTGAGCTCATTACCGAATTCGGTCTCCAAGAGGGTGCAATTTACTCAAACGGTCTGAATCAGATCGGCATTCTGGTTTACATCACAGCGGAAGACTCCGGGGGCAATACTGTGCCGCTTAGCCAAGATGTGCTCGATAGGGTGAAACCGACCCTTCAACTCATCGACTACACGACCGGCGATGCGCTTCCGCAGGGATGGTCGTTCACCGATCAGGAAAACGAATTTCATCATCTTCCCTATGCCATGGAGAATGCCTCTCACTCGTCCGAGCTGGAAAATGCTGTCGACAAATCCAAATTCACGCTCTATCTCTCGTGCTCTCCCACGCCGGCGATTACCCCACTTACGGTTGGCACTCAATTGACCATGGCCAACGGAAAAACGGCGGCTTCCAGCTTGGCGGATTCGATCGATCACTCATCTGTCGTAATCGACACACTCCCGCCGAAACGCTACGATCTGACCAATACCACCGTCAATTCCATTAAGCTTAATAATATTACGCTTACCAGCGATGACGGCCAAACCACCAGGACATTTGACCAGTACGTAAGTTATCTGAAAATTGCTGATCCGGGTTCTTATATTGAAAAGTACATCCTGACCAAAGGTGATATGGCCACTGCACCATGGATGGACCTATTTATTTTCTACTTGCCATATATATACTCGTCATATATATGGGATCCGAACGCGGCCGTCGTGTTGTGCAGAGCAATTGTTGGTTATAAATATAATGACGATCAAACAGTCAGTTTCACTTGGGGGCAGGGGGTTCTAAGTAACGGGGGGGAAAAAGACGGTGTTGGAATATATTCTTTATTATCTTCTGAATCGACAAATAATCCACCTCCTATCGAAAGTCCGCCAAGTATATTAAAGGACACACAGGTAAGCATATACGATCAATTTGGAAACAGTAGCTTGTTTACTGTTGTTTTCAACGGAAAAAACGGGCTGCTTTCGTTGCAAGCGGGGGCCTATCCCAGTTGGGATCCGACCGGAACCGGCACTTTCCCGACGCTCACGAAATAACTCGGCGGATCCTTTCCGAGGAGAGCGAGTGGACACGCCGACGAACAATGCCCCTTCCTTCTTTACCCAGGCCAACAACTTCGTTGGGGCGGTTGCCGGCGGTGTC
>NZ_CABPSM010000002.1 GCF_902459555.1 Pandoraea horticolens
TTGACAAGGCGGGCGGGCTTGACGGCGTGGCCAGACAGTACGGCATCGCGTCTGGTGCGCTGAAAATCTACCTGCGCACAGACGGCACGCTGACGAAGCTCGCCGAGGACCGGCTCAACCCGCCGGGCACGGGCATCACCCTCGAGATGTTGCGGGAGTGGCAGTACCTCGGCAAGCAGGGGATTGGCAAGGCGGGCGGGCTTGACGGCGTGGCCAGGCAGTACGGCGTCGCGTCTACCGCGCTGAAAAACTACCTTCGAGCAGACGGCACGCTGACGAAGCTCGCCGAGGACCGGCTCAACCCGCCGGGCACGGAAGTCACCCTTGAGATGTTGCGGGAGTGGCAGCGCCTCGGCAAGCAGGGGATTGACAAGGCGGGCGGGCTTGACGGCGTGGCCAGACAGTACGGCATCGCGTCTGGTGCGCTGAAAATCTACCTGCGCGCAGACGGCACGCTGACGAAGCTCGCCGAGGACCGGCTTAACCCGCCGGGCACGGGCATCACCCTCGAGATGGTGCAGGAGTGGCAGTACCTCGGCAAGCAGGGGATTGGCAAGGTGGGGGGGCTTGACGGCGTGGCCAGGCAGTACGGCGTCGCGTCTTCCGCACTGAAAATTTACCTGCGCGCGGACGGCACGCTGACGAAGCGCGCTGAGGACCGGCTCAACCCGCCGGGCACGGAAGTCACCCTTGAGATGGTGCGGGAGTGGCAGCGCCTCGGCAAGCAGGGGATTGACAAGGCGGGCGGGCTTGACGGCGTGGCCAGGCAGTACGGCGTCGCGTCTGGCGCGCTGAAAATTCACCTGCGTGCAGACGGCACGCTGACGAAGCGCGCCGAGGACCGGCTCAATCCGCCGGACTCGGAAGTGACCCTTGAGATGGTGCGGGAGTGGCAGCGCTTCGGCAAGCAGGGGATTGACAAGGCGGGCGGGCTTGACGGCGTGGCCAGGCAGTACGGCGTCGCGTCTGGCGCGCTGAAAAACTACCTTCGAGCAGACGGCACGCTGACGGAGCTCGCCGAGGGCCGGCTTCGGAAGGATGGCGCGGGGCCGATGTGAACCGCAGGTTGTCTGCGGACTGTCCGGCCGGCCAGCGGGATTGGTCGAAAACCGGCTGGCGAAGGCCCCTGGAGACGATGATGCATCGTCTCCAGGGGCACGACGCTGCAAAAAGGCCGCCCGAAGACGGCTCGTACTGCAGTGTAGTGGTCAACGTATTCCGGAGACTGCGTTAAGTTTTTCTTCCGCTACCGCAGGGGCTAAGCCGTCGTCAAATTGATGCGGGCGTAGCCAGTTGTATCGTTGCATCAGGTAAGAACGCGACACCTGATATTGCTGATTGCCGCACTGGTGACGACTGAATGCGCATCTATCGTGACAACGCGGCCATTGCCAATGGCGCAGCCGTGCCCGCCGGTATTGGAGGGACCATCGGGACAGACACTCGCCGATCTTCGACAGTTCGCGTTGGATCTACAGCGGCAGGGTGGCAAGTGCCGGAGTCGCCACCAGGCAATGATTCAGTCGGTGTCGCCTACGGGCGCAGCTACGACGCGTTGAGGTCAAAAGATGATATGGAATAGCCTCATTTTAAGAAAACGCTATCACACATCTTGCGAGTCGGTTTGATCTCATCCGTCATTCAGTCGGTTCAGTCCCTTTGCGGTTAGCTCGCCTTCCGGCGTTACATATTTGCGTACTGTATCGACACTCACACCAAGCTTTTGTGCCCACTCTGTCAGGTCGAATGGGCCGCCGCGGGCCCGCTCGTCACGCAGCGCTCGCAAGTCCCCCGGTTTCACTATCCTTCTCATAGGCGCGTTCCTCTGGAGTTTTTTGGCATCGAACAATACATTCTCGGGAAGCACTCCATACCTGTCGGCAAACGCTTTCGCATTAAGCTGGCCACTGTCCACCTCGGACTTCAGCGCTGGCCAGTAGTCAGTCTTCAGTCGTACGTTGGTCCTCGAAGCTTCCCCCTTGATCTCGGCCACCTTTGACTTTCCCCATGGCGTTAATTCCGCCCTATGTGTTTGAGGGGATACGATATCTACATAACGGCGTAATCCCGCCCACGTTATGTTGTGCTGTCGTGCAAATTCTGCCGCGATAAACGGGCGGCCGCTGTTCACCTCGGCCTCCAGCGCCAGAACGACATCGTCTTTTATCGTTGCCTTGCTGCTAGTACTTTTCCCGGTAATCCGAGCCAATCTGTTCCATGCCACCGCTGTTAGCTCATTGTTGAATACATACCACCTTAACGTGTTGTAGCCCACGCCAAGTTCTCGCGCAAGCTCCGCACTGTCAAGTGGTTGATCGGCGGCACGTGCTGCCTCGGCGGCCCCCTGGATACGCAGCAGTATTTCGTCGGTGACCACTTTGCCGGTTTTTTTGGCGGAGGGAGGGGGGAACTCGGTGGCGCGCCCGCTGTTTGAGCCCGAGGGCGCTACACGCTTTTTCCTTGGGCGCGTTCCAGGGAGGAGCGGTTGTCGGACTGAACCCGATGGCCTGTCGGCCAACGCCTCTGTATTGGCATGCGCCGTCGGCGCGGACAGAGACCGGGCGAGTAGGTTCGGTGTTTCGGGGGAGGGGGGGGATTGAGTGGAGCACGAGGGTATGCCGGTCAACGCTTGGACATTGACGCGTCGCTCGAAGCTCTCTTGAATAGCCTCAAACCTGCCCAATAGTTCCAATGTTCCAGGGGACGGCGATTTTCGGGCGAAGTTCAGCAAGGCGCCCACTACGCCGGCACGGATACGCGGTTCCGATCGCCCATCAGACTGAACTGCCTGGTGCATCAGGCACACATTAATACCAACAGTAGTCGGCTGCGTTGATGTCGGCGTTGACTGGCCCGGTCCTCCCGAAGCCGGCCCTGCGGCTGCCGGCGTTCTGAGGGGAGGTAGGCGGTGGCCCAAACCCGACGGCACACGGGACCATCCATCCGCCTGACGCACTTCGCGCACTTCTGTGCTAAGGGTAGATGACTGCGCTGAAGTTGAGGTTGACGGAGCAGGCTGCGCCGATGTAGAGGTCGTCACGGGAAGTTGGGAGCGTGGGGCCCTAGCGCCGGAAACGGGATACATGTATTTTTCTCGTGGAAACTCTCTCGTTCGTGGCGTGCTCGTCATTGTCGGTGACGCACCGCGTGTATTTTTATTGTCACAGGGACTGCGCCATTTACGCTTGCATAAATCGCTCGATTTGCTGACGCTGCCCACATCGCTGGCCTTGCCTGCGAGCGCAGCTACGACGCGCTGGCGCAAAGAGCTAACTAGAGCGATCAAAAAATACAAAAAAGCTTGCAGTGATTATCTTCTTCGCTGCCGAAGGTCATCGCGTGGCTTGTCCCACCACTCGCCAGCCTCCTCTCCGTAACGGAACTAGCTCAGCTAGCTTGGTCGAGCGCTTGAGCGGGGCAACGGAACCATGTCTGGCAGCATTGTGAAGTTACGTGCAATGCCCGCAACACAAGAAAATGTTACGGGGAGTACATGACCGAGTTCGTATATACCGCCGTTCACAAAATTCACTACAACACGAAGGAGCCGGTACCTCTCGCTGATGTCATCAGTTCGCTGGAGGCTCTGCAAGGGCTCTTGAAAGACGTGCCCGCAGTCCTTGAGGGGATCACAGGTGCAGACGTACTGAAGTCTGAATTCTTCGTTGAGCGCGTAGAGTCGGGAAGCCTGATTGAAGATGTTCCAGTCAAGCTGTTCTTCAAAGACGAGGCGGGCCTCGATGAATTTATCGGCAAGATTCGGGAGCACGGTATGCTTCGCAACACTCTCATTGCGGTCGCGCTCGGTGGAATAGTTACTTATGGACTGATGTCTATTTTCTCGGCAACAAAAGCAGCGGCCCAAACATTACGGCAAACAACAACACAATCATCAATATTGGCGCCGGCGAAGTGAAAATGAGCCCGGAGCAGTTTCAATCAATTATCGAGTCTGCCGTGTCCGATAAAAAGCAAAACGCGAAGGATGCGGTCAAGTTTCTTGCGCCGGCACGGAGCGATCCCACGTCGTCAATTTCCATTGGCGGGGATGGGGCGCAAAGTGTAGTTATCACACCGGCGGCTATCTCTGAGGCCCCACTAAGGTCACCATCCCCAAAAACCAAAAAATCGAGGATGTTCATTCGGTGACAGTTCAAATTCGTGCCTCGGATCTTGATAGCAAGAAAAGCGGATGGGCTGGCCAGATTGATGGGCGGACGGAGAGGGTGAAGGTGGTGCTTGACCCGGGGATTGACGAGTTTGAGGTCTTCGGAAAGCAAAACACTCGTGCGGACGTAACAATCATATCGAAGCTCAAGAGCGGTGGGAATGAGCTGCTTCCAGATGCTTCGAATTTTCGGCTTCTCGCGAAAGGTCGGAGTTCCTGTGTGAAGGTTCGGGAAACACCTGTGAGGCGGTTTGCGGAACAGGGGAGGGGGCACATCAAGCCAAGGCCCTCAAATTTTTCCTCGCTCATGCCGACTGCGACGACGCAGCACCCGCCATGACGTATGCGGGGTACGTGTCTCTGACAGTACTTACCCAAATCTGCCTGCTGTACGATTGTTGTGTATATCCATTGTAGATACATAAATGCTTGAATTTTGTGCTCAATGTTTCCACAATGGATCTACATTTGGAGGCGAATATGGAACTCAAGATTCAAAAATGGGGCAACAGTGCTGCGGTGCGATTGCCGAGCGTGTTGCTCGAACAAATTCACGTGGGAGTGGGCAGTTCGTTGACTGCCGTCGTTCGCTCGGATGGTGTCTTTCTGTCCCCCGCCCGTCACAAGTATTCGTTGGACGAACTCGTTGCACAGTGCGACCCGAAAGCGCCACAACCCGCAGATCTGACAGGGTGGGGTGAGGTCAAGCCTGTGGCGCGTGAGGCATGGTGAGACGCGCACGCTTCGACCGTGGCGACATTGTGCGCGTGAGCTTGAACCCGACGATTGGGCACGAACAGCAGGGCGATTTCCGCCCTGTTCTTGTTTTGTCGCCGGCGTCTCTTAATGCGCTGGGCGTAGTCTTGGTCGCACCGATCACCCAAGGTGGAGAATTCGCTCGTTTTGCCGGTTTTGCGGTGCCGTTGTCTGGCGCGGGCACGCAGACGCAGGGCGTTGCGTTGGTGAATATGGTGCGCACGCTCGACCTTGAGGCGCGTGGGGCGAAGAAGATTGGGCGAGCACCCGTCGAGGTTGTTGAGGACGCACTCGCGCGCCTTCAGACCATTCTGGATTGATGGGTCGATGGGTTGATGGATTGGTGCGCCGAAATTCGTTTGTAAGGCGGATGAATCGGGGCAGCCCACGTTCCTTTTGCCCACTATACGTCACGAACGTTTTCGCTGTGTGTCGAAACGTTTCGAGTGTCGACGCATAGGCTGGGATATTCGGAAGTTGCTGAAACGCAAGGCTCGGCACTCCTGCGATGATGAATTTAGCCGTTAGGTCGGCTCAATCCACTCACATTTCAGGAGACTTGGATGAACGATTCAACCAAAAGCGACGGAAAGGACCGAGGAAACGACGGTCAAGGCGATGACGGACTCGATCTCCCCAAGTCGTTGACGCGTGAAGGACACGTTGTCTGGTTCCACGAATACAAGAAGTACCTCGGTTACGCTTGGGACGAGGCAGCGGGAGAAATCAGGCGAGCGCATGTGTCCGATCCTGAGCACGCGATTTACTTCGAGACGTTCGCGGAAGCGATGGTGGCGACGGATGAGTTGATGGGGTCTCATGTCATTCTGCATGCGTCGAAGCGAGGCGAGAAACCGAGGTTAATCCGGTAACTTCGGTAACCGCAGGGATGGCCCATCACATGATGGGCCGTTTTAGAGCGGATCAGGTTTTCAATACGGCACGGAACGTTGCTCGATATCGTTCAATACGCTGCGAGTCAGGACAGAACTCGTCGGCTTTCGCCGTCCGTTGCTCCTTGCTACCGCGACGATTCGCTTCTCCCATCTTGCCTCCCTAATAACTTCTCATCACTGCGAACGTTTCAATCGGAGGCGTTCCCCCATGCCCTCACAAGAATTCTGGAATCTGACTTTTCGTGTGGGGTACGTGCCTGGTGCGAAGGAAGTATGTCGTAAGTACTGCACTGATCGTCAACCAGCGCGGCGAGCGAATGACGTCTGATTCGCTCAGGTCGCGTTTCGACAAGGCGCGGGAAAAAGCGGGAGTGGAAAAGAACCAATTCCAATTCCGTGATCTCCGCGCGAAAGCGGGAACCGACAAAGCCGATAGTGCAGGGGGCATTCGTGCAGCGCAGCTACAACTCGGTCACAAGTCTTTGCTGATGACTGAGCACTGCGTGCGGGAGAGAAAGGGCGACCGTGTTGCCCCGACAAAATGAGTTTTGCGGAGCAAGAGGGAATTTGCGGAGCAAATGAGAAGGGGCCTGCATCTCTGCAAGCCCCTGAATTCGTGGTAGGCCGTGCGGGATTCGAACCTGCGACCAACGGATTAAAAGTCACCTACGCTTGTACGTAAACACAGTTAATTTTCATGCATTTACGTAAAATCAATGACTTAGCGAAGCATGAAATACTGTGCATACGAACAGTAAAGCGTCTCGGAAGGCAAAAAAACCCACACCTTTTCACCGCTTGCCGATCTTGTCCACGGCGGCGCTCAGACGATCGGTCACGAGGTGGCTGTAGCGCTTCGTGGAGACCATCGACTTGTGACCAAGAACGGCGCCCACTGTGTACAGGTCAACCCCCGCGTTAATCATCTCCGACGCGGCGCCGTGCCGAAGATCATGAAATCGGACATTCGGCAGGCCGGCTGCTATGCGCGCGCGATCCCAGACATCGGAGAAATGCACGTCGCTAATCGTGAACTTTACGCGGCGAGCCCATACGGCGACCTTGCGATGAATGGGAACAATTCGAGGCGTGCCGTTCTTCGTGTCTGCCAGGGAGAAGCCCTTCTTCGTAACCTTCGCGCGCAGTATTTCCGAGCGTCTCATTCCTGAGTAGAAGGCAATGAGAATGGCGGCGCGAACCTCCCGGCTTTTACAGACACGCGCTATGCGCAGCATTTCTGCCCGCTGCGGGTAAGCGTGGCGCTCATTGTTGACGGCGGGGAAGACCATGCGCTTTGTATTATCGTGCTCGATCTTCCCGATCTTGTGCATGTATTTCACTGCGGCACGAATGTAGGCGAGGATATTGCGGATCGACGCGTCAGTCAGTGGCCGCTTCGGGTCTCCGTCATGGTCACGACTCGCGCGAAGGTAGCCGATGAACTTCACCGACCAGTCGTGCAGGTCATCGGCCGGGTCGTCGTCGTACTCGGCACGCCACTTTTCCAGAATCCGCACTCGAGCCTCGGCATCCTTCCACTCGTCTTGCTTGTCGGTGATGTGCTTTCGCACACATTCGCCGATCGTCACCACCGGCTTACGAGCGCCGGTGGCTATCGCGTAGATCTCTGCTTCCCACTCACGAGCTATTTTGTCCGCTTCGGCCGCAGTAACTCCAGCAGGGAGGAGTTTTGTTTTCCGGATACGCTCGCCCTCGATGACGCGCTCGAACGTCCAGCGGAAACGCTTTTTACCGGATTTTGCAATGGTTTCGATCGGCATGATTCGAGGTATCTATACAGTGAGTCGATGTCGTAGACGTGCGTCTTGCGGGTCAATTTGAACCGCTGAATGGTGCGGCCTTCGGTGTCGAGCCGGCAGACAAACCCCACCGGCACCCCTAGGATTGCCGCTGCTTCGGCCACAGGAACGAGTTTTCCCATGTTCCAATCCTCCAATCTCTCGCAGTAACCCGCAGAATCTCTTTCAGTGCTTCGGCCGTGGACGGGTGGGTGGTCATGCCTCGAAAATCCTTGCTCGCCGGTACTGTGCCCAAACGTCTCGCCGACGACGGTCTGCCTCCACGGCCGTAATTGGTTCGATTGGTGGTCTCGTTTGCATGTGATGAGCTGGGCAGTAATCCACGGACTCAGACCATCCACCAGATCCGCCGAAGAACCGGTTTGTGTGTTGGTATCGCTTGCAGGCATTGCACAGTGGGGCATCACAGGTGTAAGGCGACGGGTATGAACCGTCTATCCGTCCGGTGAAAGGCTGTCCATTCTTTGCGCGCCCAGCGATAGGCCAGCCAAGATGGAAGTCGCAGAGCCATTCCGCATGGCCGCCACATACGATGCATTCATTCGGGTGGGTGGTCATGCTGTTTCGATTTCCAAGTTCTCGACGCTCTGGATTCGATCGCCGATCCACCGCATCACGGGCACGGCCATGCTGTTGCCGAGTGCCTTGTATCGCGGGCCGTCCGGAGCCTTCAAGCCTGGCAATAGCGTGTAATCGTCCTCGAAGCCTTGGAGACGCTCGCACTCGCGCGGGATAAGGCGTCGCACCGCCGATCCGTGCATGACGGCTTGATGGCCACCGCCGTTGGTATGGCTATTGGCGTGGCCCATCGACCGCTGCGTCGCGGCGATGTCGCCGACGGCGAACCCGTTGCGCCCGCTGGCTTTGCAGTCGAATGCGATGGCTGGCGCGTGCGCAGACGCAGAGAGCGGGTGACACGGACCACCGGCTTGCGGATTGCTGCCGTTCTCTGGGCTCGTGATCTGGGTGGTGTCGAATGCGATAGCACCGACTCCGATACCAGCACGGCCACCGTTCGGCGTAAGCACGGCATTCGCTGTACCGTCCTGGCGGTATTCGAGCTGGTGCTCACCGTCACGGCCACGAATCGCGAGTGTGTAAGGTTGAACGGGCACGAGAGGCGTTCCTCGGCCGGTACCGTCTTCGCTGGCATCGAAACCTTCGGCGCGCAGCGAATGAGCAACGAGCAACGTCTCCGTCTCCGTCTCCGCATCGATTCTCTGATTGCTCGTCGTGAGTGCGCGAGCAATCGTCGGGATCATCAGCCCGTCTCGGCCATCGCCTCCGCACGCTCCGCTACCGTCGAGAGCGCTGCGCGTAAGGGTTCCGGCAACTCTTTGCCCCGCTTCGCGGCGCGGCGCAGGATGCCCGAGCATGCTTTCGCGCTCAAAAAGTACCGCTGCGGGACGTCGCCAGTCTCCAAGATATCCGACAACGAACACACGCCGACGTCGCTGAGGGACGGCGCGAGCGTGTGATTCCACTCGGACGTACTGAGCGTCAAGAACGCGGTAGGCGAACCCATACCCGAGTTCTGCCAAGCCCCCGAGGAAGGTGCCAAAATCCCGGCCCTTGTTCGATGACAGTACACCGGGGACGTTTTCCCAGACCAACCAGCGGGGAGCATAGCGGCGAGCAATGGCAAGATAGGTGAGCATGAGGTTGCCACGCGGATCTGCCAGTCCCTTTCGGAGTCCCGCGACGCTGAAGGACTGGCAAGGGGTTCCGCCGACGAGAAGATCGATAGTTGCATCGGGCCAGTCCTTGAACTTGGTCATGTCGCCCAGGTTGGGCACGTTGGGGTAATGGTGGGCGAGTACGGCCGACGGGAAGCGCTCGATCTCGGAGAATGCCCACGGCTGCCAGCCGAGCGGATGCCATGCGCACGTCGCGGCTTCGATGCCCGAGCAGACGGACAGATAGCGCAGCGGTCGGCAGTCGCCCAGAATGGTCTCGTTCTGTCTCATGCTAGGATTCCTCCGACTATGTTCAGAGGAAGCAAAAGATGGTGACGGGAAATATCAACTCTGTTCTCGATGGCGAAGATCGAGTCACGTTCAAAGTGAGAATCACCAACGGCGAGAAAACTTGGACGTTTGATGGATTTGCTACACATGACGCGTTGCTCTTGATCAATGCGACGTCTGCCCCACTCACAACGTTTGAGGCAAAGCGTTCGGACTATTCCCTGCGAGCACAGGAGCTTTGGTGTCAGAAGGAACCATTGTCTGGTGCTATGTTCCTGGTGACCGTCGACAATCTGGTTGGCGGTTATGTAGTGGGCAACGGTTAGCATCACGCCCCCTCAGCGCCATCGACGCGCTTCATAAAGCAAATCCAATGCGTGTCGGCGCGCTTGCCTGACTTGTGGCCAAACAGTGGTTCGTGCGGCGTAAGCGCCAGGATCTCGCTGACCTTGATCTGCACTTCGTTCCACTTGAAGATCAGAATGCCCTCGTGGTCGAGGACGCGGAAGCACTCGGCGAAGCCGCGCCGAATGTCGTCCTGCCAGTCGTCCGAGAGAATTCCGTATTTGGCGCGCAGCCAGCTCACGAGCCCAGCCCGGCGCAGGTGTGGCGGGTCGAACACGACGAGCCGGAAGCTGCCGTCCTCAAACGGCATATCGCGAAAGTCCATCTGCACGTCGGGCTTGATGTTCAGTGCGCGCCCATCGCACAGCATGTGTTCCTCGTCGCGGATGTCTCCGAACAGGACGCCTTGATTCTTCGGATCGAACCAGAACATGCGACTGCCGCAGCATGGATCGAGGATGGTTTGGGTCACGATGCATCCCCCGATGTCTGTGATGCGACACGTTCAGCGGCCCGCATGCCGAGTGCGAACCCGATCCACATGGTGTCGGTGTCCGGCGTCACGTAGTGTGAAAACTTGCCGTTTATCACCATGGCACCGAGTGGGGTGTTAGCTGCCAGTAGAGCCGTTTCCTTGATCGACTTCTCGAAGTAGTGGCGCATTTCCTCGACGGTGATGCACCCCGGCTTGTCTTTGATCGTGATCACGATTTACGTTCCCCCGCAGAGCGCTGGAACTCGATAACCCACACCCAAGGGTTGGCGTCCCACGATCCGGGGCCGTTGATGTCCGTCCAAAGCAACTCGAAGCAGCGGCGAGCGCTGATTGTGTTGGCGGTGTCGAACGGTTCGCCGTAACTGAGACGAGCACCCTCCGCGATCGCATCCTCATCGCTGATGCTCATCAGTCGTTCAATGCGCACGCCAGTGATTTCCAGTACGAGACGGCACATCGAACGAGGCATGTGGATCGCGGGGCGCTTGCGTAGCTCGTGTGGCTCTATGAAGTCAGGATCGTCAGATTCGCCGTAGCCCCATGCCGCCGCGTTGCGACCTTCCTCGGATTCAACGAAGACAGGTCCGACGTAGCCGTTGCGTTCGACGTTGTAAGTCGTCTCACGCACCCACAGGTGGTCGCCGACAACGCCGTATGGACTTCCGGCGCTGGCGCCCCAGCCGTATGCCTCCTGCGTGCAAAAACGGCGTTGGGTGTCCTCGTCAAAAACGGCTATCCAGTGGTCGCCACGCTCTTTTAGGCCAATGGCCGCAGGTGAACCGATCACCCACGCACCCTGCATCCCAACGGCGCGGCCGTAGTTTGGACGCCACTGCGGCTGCGGCGTCATCACTCTCCGCGTTTGCGTTTTCGAGCCGTCGAGGATTGCGCGCACCATCGGCGCGCTGAAGAGGATAGGGCGCTCTTTCACGATTTCCGCTCCTCCGCTGCCTGATTGGCGGCAATGGCGGCGTCGATGGCTTCGCGCAACTGTTCGGCGATGGTGGGAGCATCCCTATCGGCGCGCATGTCGCGCTCCTCGTCGTACGGGTCGACCAGTACCACGCCTCCATAGCCATTCTCGAATTCGATGCGGACCCGCCAGCCTTCCGGGAGACTCCCACATGCCTCATAGATAAGAGGGCCGACTTTGGCCTCTCGGTGAGGCTCCCCGCCATCCGCCGACAGCGCGGCGCGGGCTTGCCATGCCAGCCATGCGCTGTGAGTATCGCTATGCGCAGCCTGTTCTTTCGCATTGATCTGAAGCCCGGCAGCATTCGCGGCCATTTCCAACAGTTCTCGATCAGTCACGCATCCCCCTTCGCCTGATTGGCAGCAATGGTGACGTCGTAAATCTTCACCAAGCGCTGCATTTCCTTGTTGCAGATGGCGATGATCCGCTGCGCGGCGCTGTATGAGTCATTGCGGTGAATTGTGCCGTTCTCCAAGACGCCTACGATTGCACCGAATATATTTAAGTCAGAGTGGGCGTGTACGATATTCATGATGTCGTCTCGATTCATTGCACGTCCTCCTGTTTTGGTGCCATAGGAGGTTCAGCGGGCCATGCTGCCCCGGCGATAGCCTTCCTAAGATCGGGAAATGCGAACTCCATACCGGCGACGGCTTTCACAACATGATCGATTGGATCGTCGTATGCGCCTTGTTCTTCGAGAAGCGCCTTATACGCGTACACGATTGCGTCCCAACCGTTCGTAGTTTGTGCAGCGAACGATTTCCGCCACCTGTCGGTGTGTTTTCGGGCGGTCCAAACACCTGTGGCGTCATCAATGATGTTGTCCTCCCCGCCATCCGCCGACAGCGCGGCACGGGCCTGGGCTTCCATTCGGTTCACAACATTTATTTCGTGGTTCCAGTACGCCACGCTGGCGGTATCGTTCGCGTCTAATGCTTCTTTCCGCTGCGCCGCAAATACAGCGACGATGTTGTCATGGTGGGTTGCGATGTCAGTCAACAATTCCCGTACATCCCGGCCCACCTTTACCGGCGGCGGCACGGCACGGGCGGCGGTAAACAGGCCATCAAGTTGTTTATCCGTCACTTCGATATCCAACGCGTCCAGCCATTCGATGATGGTTTGGCGATCTACATGCCGCCGCTCATCCCCGCCCACCTTCGCGGGAGACGTGAGGGCTGCGCATGCAGCACGCCAGCCGCCGAGCACGTAGTTGACAGGGTGAGGCTCATCGCTAGGCGTCCCGGCATAGTTGCGGACTTCGTTGGCGATGCGGCGAAGATCATCGCTTGTCGGATCGTCATCGCGTGGCTTAAAGATGTCGTGATTGCTATCCATTATTTTTGCTCCTTCTCGGGAGACGTGAGGGCGGCGAGTTTGAGCGCATTGGCGCTCGGCTTTGGCTCGAACAACTCAACGCGGGCGACGGCAAATTTACGGTCGTGTTTCAAACCAAGCGCGGCATGCAGATAAGCTGCCTTGTCAGCGCCTGCGCGGTCGCTGTGCGCCCCATCGGATAGCGTGGGGTTTCCGTGCATGTCGATGTCAGCAAGCCACCATTGCACGCGCTCGCCGCCATTCACGGGCGCGGCGTTCATTGCCTTGAAGCGAACGATGGCAGAGTTCCAACCGAATGCAAATTCAAATGACGAATCGTCCTTTTGTGGGATGCACTCATCTGGGTATCGAATTGCCACCGGCTTAGAGGCGTTCACGGGCGCGGCGTAGACAATGCGTTTCGGGCGGTCTTTAATCCGTTCAAATTCGGCATGGCTCACATCGTCCCAGCCGCCATAGACACGAGCCTGATAGATCGCTTCCTGCCCTGCGCTCTGTGCGGCTACCATATTGCGCACGTCCGCAACATGGTTCGATACCTTTTCGGTGGGGGCGCCGGAATGGTCTGCGCTCTGTGCGGCTGGCGTGGGGGCGGCGGCGAGCATGGCGGCGTAGCTGTCGCCCGGCCACATATGCGATTGCCCCACCTTGATCATTAGGTCAGTTGGTTCTTTCGGCACAAGCTGATGCGTTGTCGCATCAAACGTCACGGTATTGAGGTCAGACATTCTGGCTCTCCTGTTTTGCGTCGTCGTCCAGCAGTTCGGCGCCGCGAAATGCTCCAGCGACCGCCTCGTCGACGGTTCTGTGCCCGCTATCTGTCCACCAGCCGTCGTACAGAAAGCCGCCGTCCGGATGCTTGACGGTGATGTACCAGTCGTTGGTGTAGTCCTCGTCTTGGGCGACGTGAATCCAGTAGCCGTCTTGCCACCATCCGGAAAACTCAGACGGCGAGTGCGCCTCCACTTGACCGGCAGCGATTGCGAGTTGAATCGGCGTGAGAGCGATCATTCTTCGTCTCCGTCGTCACTGCCGTCGAAATCACCGATTTCGTTGTCCATGCAGTTAAGGCAACAGCGATAGCTGCCCCAGTAGTCGCCATCCACGAGCGCCTTTTCATAGCGGTGCAGCTCTCCGACTGCGATTTCGTGAGGCTTTGCGCCGCGCGCCTGACCGAGCCAGCACGAATGGGGCTTGCGTGCGGTGACCAGCTTCACGGTGCGGCACTTGATATCGGCGTCCTCGCCCATGAACAGGTCATGCGTGAGGTATTCCGCCTCGGTGTGCCGCCGGAGCGCCTCCACCACTGAAGGCGGCGCAGGATCGGTATTCAGCCCTTCCGGGCGGGGGTCGTAGGGGCTCATGGCGGCGCTCACTTGATCTCGATGTCCGGGACGATGACCGACGGCTTGAAAGTCACGCGATAGTGATAGACGCTGGCCTTTGCCGGTTCGAGTTGCTCGATGAAGTAGGTGACGTTGTCGGACAGACCGAGGAAGTGCTTCTTGTACTCGTTCGCCCCGACCTTGCAGACGATGGCGAGCTTCGTCGATGTGCTGTCGTTGTCTCGTGAGCAGAGACCTTCGATGGTCAGCATGTACTCGCCAGTGATGCCGTTGTAGAAGACGATGCGGCGGTTGATCTCGAAATTGTCGGCGGCCTTGGAGAGGTTCTTCGAGGCGACAGATGCATCGTTGCAACCGGACAAGGTGATCGCGAGCAGCGCTGCGCAGAGGACGGAAAGAAGTTTCTTCATGCCTTGCTCCTGTAGGCTTTCGTGAGGGCGGCGTTGACAGCATGGCCGCGCTGCCTAACGACGTTGGCGAGTGCCGCACGATCGTTGTGGCTGTGAGTGGCCTGCCGAAGCAAGCCAAAGTAGCTATTGGCGGTCTGGTGAACGTCCTCCGGGGCTGCCTCTGCCACGCGCTGAAGTGCCGCAGTCATCGTTCGCTGCCGCGTCGTTCGGCGCCACGGCTTGATGAGGTGACCAACGAAATCGATGCCTCGTGAAATCGGCTGAAGGATGGTCTTGCTCGGGTTCAGGCGTAGATCCAGACCGGACAGCTTGTTCTCGATGCTCTCTCGCGCCCTGTTGAGCCATGCAGCATCCTCGTGAAGCAGCACAAAGTCATCGACATAGCGGATGTAGTGCGGCGCTCGAATCCGGTGCTTGACGTGCTGGTCGAGGTCATCAAGCAGCACGTTGGCAAAGAACTGGCTCGACAGATTTCCGATCGGCAGCCCGTGCGTAGCCAGAGCGTTGAACAGGCTCTTGTGCGCGGGCACGCGAGCCAGTTCGCGTTGGCTTCCACGCACCTCGACATCGAGGCGCGGGTCGTGCATCAAGATCGTCTCGGCCAGAGCCATCCACCACGGCTCAAAGACTCGGCGACGCAATTGCTCGAGCAACACCGTCTTGTTGATGCTGACGAAGAAGTTCGCCAAGTCACATTTCAGGTAATTCGACGGCCGGCTCCAGTTCCGGGTGCTGCTGCGCACCTGATGCTCTAGACGCCGTGCTGCGTACAACGTGCCTCGTCTGGGAATGCAAGCGCACGAATCGGCGACGAACCTTGCGTGGAAGCGGGGTGCGATGTGGTTGTAGAGGAGGTGATGGACGACGCGATCGCGAAAGCCGGCCGCCCACACCTCGCGCGGCTTTGGCCGCGTGATAACGAAACAGATGGACCGACCTGGGCGATACTCGCCGCTTGCCAGTTCCTCGTGCAAATCGAACAGATTCCGCTCTACATGCTCCTCGAAAGCCTGTGCACTGGCGCTGGTGCGCTTGTTGCGGCGGCAATCGAGGTACGCTTGTACGAGCGGGGCGAACAAGTTGGATTCTGCGGACGGCAACGGCTAGGCCCTCGTAGCTCTTGTGGTTGTTGTTCGTGTTGCCGTTGTTGAGGTTGCAATTCCAAGCGTAGGCAGCGTGCCTGTCGCGCTATGTAAGCTGACACCCCGAAGGTTTTCGCCGATCAGGGCGGAAGCTGCACCGGACTCGGCCCGCACTGAGGCGGCGGTATCCGTTGTGTGCCTGTCGGTGGGCTTGTGACCCAGCGGCGCGACCAGATTCCGGCGCGCGGGCATGAGAGCCTTAACTGTCATGCTGCAGGCGCCTTGTTCGCGGACTTGAGCCACCCACCAGCCTGCTTGCCAATGCTGCCCAACAACTCGATAGACTCGGCCCACAGCTTTGGCGAGAGATATCGAGCATCGTGCCCGACGTGTAGCAATACCGTTACGGTGCGCTGTATGGTCAGCAACCTTTCGATGTACTCGGCGCGTGCCTCACGTTTCGAGGCGTTTGCGAGCGCCATCAGGTCGAGCATGTCCACGCAATGTTGGGTAATCTTCTCGCCCAAAATGCGCTTCATGCTGCGTGGCATTTGCTCTTGCACCTTCAAGGCAAGCGACAACAGTTGAACGCCTTTGCGGTGAATGGGCAGTGATGAGTGCAGGGCCATTTGGCGGGGCTCAGTTCGAAAGGATTAAAGGACTAAATCAGAATCTGCGGACGGCAACGGCTAGGCCCTCGTAGCTCTTGAGGTCGGAGTCCGTGTAGCCGAAGAGGTCGCAAAGCCAAGCGTAGGCAGCGTTCTGTTCGTACGCGTCATCGGTCCAGAACCAGCCTTCTTTGGGTAGGTGCGGCCTGCAGTTCGCGAGCAACAGGCGAGCTTCGTCGCGTGTCGGTCGGCTATAGCCGAGGTTCTTCGCGAATTCAGCAGAGCCTTCCCACGAGTGCGCTGCCTCGGGGGATACGGCGACAAGGGCCAGACGGTGCTTTAGCGTGCCGTCCTCGTTGAGAACTTCGCCGGCGTAGTGCTCGCCGGGGCGCAATTCGACGACGGCGGCGGGGATTTCAATTCGCGTCGTCTTCGGCGTGGCGACCGCTGCGAGTAGTGATGCGGTCAGTTTTGCCAGCTCGGTTTGCTTGGCGTAGACGGCTTCCAGCGTGACTTGGGTCATTGCTTGTGGCTCCAGTGCAGTGCGTTGAAAGGATTGAAGGATTAAGCCGTGAGGGGAATCAAGCGGACGGCAACGGCTAGGCCCTCGTAGCTCTTGGGGTTGATGAACGTGTAGCCGCAGCCGAGGTGGCAACTCCAAGCGTAGGCAGCGTTCTGTTCGTACGCGTCATCGGTCCAGAACCAGCCTTCTTTGGGTAGGTGCGGCCTGCAGTTCGCGAGCAACAGGCGAGCTTCGTCGCGTGTCGGTCGGCTATAGCCGAGGTTCTTCGCGAATTCAGCAGAGCCTTCCCACGAGTGCGCTGCCTCGGGGGATACGGCGACAAGGGCCAGACGGTGCTTTAGCGTGCCGTCCTCGTTGAGAACTTCGCCGGCGTAGTGCTCGCCGGGGCGCAATTCGACGACGGCGGCGGGGATTTCAATTCGCGTCGTCTTCGGCGTGGCGACCGCTGCGAGTAGTGATGCGGTCAGTTTTGCCAGCTCGGTTTGCTTGGCGTAGACGGCTTCCAGCGTGACTTGGGTCATTGCTTGTGGCTCCAGTGCAGTGCGTTGAAAGGATTGAAGGATTAAGCCGTGAGGGGAATCAAGCGGACGGCAACGGCTAGGCCCTCGTAGCTCTTGTGGAGGTTGTCCGTGTGGCCGTAGCCGGGGTAGCAAAGCCAAGCGTAGGCAGCGTCATCCTCGTCGCCGGTGTCATCGCTGAGCAGATCCGCCGTGTAATACCAGCCGCCCTCGGCGAGTTCTTCCTTCGTCGCGCTCAAGCGCAAAAGGTGGAACACCGAGCGCGTAGGCAGTTCACCGCCGGCCTCACGGGCCCAATCGACGCATGCCTGCCAGTTACGTTGCTCGGTCGCCTTATTCGGCAGTAGGATGACGGCGCAATGAGTGCCATCCTTTCGGGTTGTCACGCCGAGGAACGTACCGCCGGCCAGCTCAGCGCGCAGCGGGGGCACGGTAGCTAAGGAAATGGTCTCGGGGATCGCGGCAGCGGCTGCGTGATCGGTCATTTGTTGCTCCTCAAAGTGAATTCGGCATTTGGATGGCAGCCGATAGCCGGAAGAAAAGCCGGGCCCTGTGTTAGCGGCCCAAAGTACGGGGAATCTATGCAGGGTGCCGCTCGCCGTTTGGCTGCTTGGTGTACTCACGCCATTCGATCCAGCGTCTTGGCGTATGGAAGCCCCAGTTGCGCTGCCACGGCCCCATGATGAAAAGGGACCATGCTTCCTTGCCTTCGGGGATTTCGAGACGATGCCGGTCAGTTGCGCGGCGGAATACGATCGCACCGGGGCCTCGCCACACCCGTCGGTATCCGCGAAGCAGTGAGGTTTCGGGCTGAGAGTCGAGCCGCGCCGGCTGACTTTGCTCGGTCGGTACGATTTCCCAGTACCCGCCGCGCAGGACGATCGAGACATTCCACCAAGGGTGGTCGTGCAGATCGCGACCGGCGTCGCTGCGGATCGTGCGATGAACTCGTGCGCCCCAACTGGTGTCGCGTCGGCCGTCCTCGGCAGCGGTGGCATCGTGACCGCGAGGCTTCTTGAGCCACCACCGGTCCATGTAACCCGTGAGATCGAAGTAGGGCGTGCGCTGAGCGCGCCGGACGATGGCGTCAACAATGAATGCCGGAAGGGGGATTCGCACGGATACTCTCCTTTAGATCCATGGCCGCCTCGACTGATCGCCTCACGATCGTCGCGCGGGTCTGGGAGCAGCCCAGGTATTTGCGGATTTCGGTGACGGTCGGTCGCAGTTCGCCGGCGGCGACTGCCTCAAGGACTCGGCCCACTTCCGTGGGCACCGTCATGGGTTCTGGCGAGGTGGTCGCGGCTTGCATCTTGTCGTGACTCGGCGGCGTGACTGGCGTTACTGGCACGACCGTTACCCCGTTACTCCCTTGGTGGGCGGGTGTTTCGGCCGCATCGGTCACGACGGCAGGGCGGAGCGCGAGCAACCACGCAAAGCACGCGACTGCCTCCAGTACCAGCGCGAAAGCGAGTCCGGCGAGCAGGTCGGCGCGACTGGTTGACCATCCTATGGCGGCCAACGGCCCGGTAACCGGATCAGCCTGAGCGACGTCGCGGGCGGCTACTGCGCGGTCTTGCTGCGACCGGTGCCGAGCGGCTTCGGCCTGCTCTACGCCGATCGCGTCCAGCTTGGCAGCCAGTGCCGTGCGTTCCGCCGTAAGGCTGGGGCAGGGCTCGGCGCACCGTCGGGCGTTCGCTCGGGCCAGTCGCGCTACCGCGTCCGCCCGGTCACGTGCAATCGCGGTCAAGTCGCGCCCCTGCGGAGTTACGACCGGTACCGCTGCCGCGCGTAGTTCGCCGGCATGCCGCGCGGAGGTCAGGAAGAACACGGCGTGCCCGTAGCAGGTGGCCGCGACGCACCCGAACCAAATCACGGCGCCAGCCGCCCGGACGGCCCGGGCATGCGGTCGGCATAGGGCGGGCAGCAGATGTGCAGCTATGACCAGGACAACCCCGACAGCAACCCACAGTGCCCGCTCGGCAGGCAGGCCGCCACGTTGCATTCCCGACAGAACTGAAAGGCATACGGCCGTGATCGTCGCGGTGAGGGCGAGCATGGCCGCCAAGGTGCGTGTCGACACGACCGTCAGCCTAGCAACGGCCGGTCGTCCGGACGTTCGCCGCCGACGGCCTCGATCAGGTCAGCGATCAGGCGAGACAGTTCGCCGGCCATCAGCACAAAGTCCGCGTCGAACTTTTCAGCTTCGCCTTCGGCCGTCGGGTCGGCAGCGTCCTTGATGATGTCGAGCGGCGTCACGCGCTTGATCACGAACGCGTCGGTCAGCACGAACGAGATGCGGTCATGCCACGTCATCGCGAGGCGCGTGGAGCGCTTGCCCGATTGGATGTGGCGGCGGATATCGTCGCCGTCGAGCGGAAGGCGCACGTAGCGCACAGCTGCCTTCTCATCGGAGTTCGAGCGCAACTCGACGTCTTGGTCGACAGTGAATCCCGCCGGTGCGTCATTGCCTGCGAGCCACGACGTCATGACGGCAACCGGCGCTTCGTTCAGTTGCACCTGCGCGATGCCGATGTCGATCGTTTTCAGCAGCAGGGCGATGACGTCGTGTGCCTTCGCGGTGGCCGCTGCGTCGATCACGAGCCATCGATTCACCGGGTCAATCCAGAGGCGTGTGTCACGCCGAATATCGAACGCTTTCGGCAGCAATTCGTCGGTGACCTGTTCCTTGAGTTCGCGCATCTGCTTGCGCCCTGGCTTGAAGCCTTGCTGTTCTTCAAGTGCTGCTGCCTTGGCGCGTGTTACCTGATTGATGACAGAGGCCGGCAGCAGCTTTTTCTCTGCACGCAGGGTCATCAGTATCTGGCGATTCACGATGTGGGCGATTTCGCCGTCTTCGCGTGGTGAGGCCCAACCGGCCGTGTGCATCTCCATCGAAGTTGGCTTTCGGAAAGCCTGCTTGCCGAGGCGTTCAATAAGGCTTGCAGGGCTGAGAGTCCAATCGGAGATTCGGTAAATCTGGAGGTTGCGGAACCACATGGGCAGTTTCCTTGCGTTGGTGATGTGACGGCGCTCACTCGTCGCTTTGAGTGATGGTCTTGATGTAGAAAGCGAGCGCGGCGATCAGGATGGGTGCATGCTTTTCGAGGGCGTCCCGGCGTGCCTGCTTGGCTTCGAACTCCTCACGGATGCGCGGTGATCCGGGACGGGGAGGAAGCCGCGACGGCTGGTGATTCATGAGCGGGCGCAGAGCCTTCCAAGCGCGCTGCGCTGCCGCCCGCTTTGCGGCAGTCGTCATACACCGGCTTCCCACCTCACATAGAGGCAGGCGACGACGAGAACGCCCCAGATCGTCCAGGCGACTGTCTGATGAGTGCGAATCCACTTGTCGGCGCCGTTGACGGTCCAAATCAGGATGCGATCGAACATTGGCGCCTCACTTACATGCGTCGCGGTACCCGGAGCGATATGCGAGCGCGGTGGAGCGGCAGGGGCGGCCGAGCATGGCATCGTGCCAGCCAGTCTGGTACTGACGAATCTCAGTTGCGAACATGCTGTCCTCCTCAGTTGAGTCGAATGGTTGCGGCCTTGGTCAGGAAGCTTGAGCAGACAGCGCCGGAGACCAATACGCCGGTAGGGCCCCTGGCGGTGAATGCGGTCGAATAGTCATCGTTATCGCCGCAGCCGTAGAAGCTGTAGCCGTCGATGTGCACGTCCGTGTATCCGGCGCCCACAAGAGCCCGTCGCGCCGTATCGGAATCGGTGCAGGCAGAGAGAAGGGCGAGCAGAGCCGCGAGTGCGACGAGCCTCATGGGGAAACCTCATTTGGAGTGTGAAGGGAGCCCACAGCAGGACACCGGGGCGATGCGGCTTAACCATGTCCGCCATGGGCCTGTGAGCGGTCAGGCTCGCTCCACAGCAACACTCGGCCGATCAAAGTAAGAGGCCGAGCGTGGTTTGATCTCGCGCGAGAATCTCGCGAAGTTTGTTCAAGCTGTTGCCCCCCCCCCCACTCACGATAGGGAAGTTGGACACGCGCACGAGTTCGGATTCGGCACAGTCTCGCCACGCGGCAGACTCCGTCGCATCTGCTCTGGCAATCCATCCGGGTACGCGCCCGCAGGCCTGACGAATCTGTTCACGGACGGTTTTAATCTCATCCACAACTTTCGTTTTGGCGAGCTGGATCTCTAGCGCCTTCTTGGTCGCTGCCATTTTGCTATCCGATAGATGGGCGCGCGAGACGAACGTGGCGCGCAGGGGATGGAGCGGGCTACCGGGATCGACCCGGTGTATTCAGCTTGGAAGGCAGGTGCCTGACTACTCGGCCAAGCCCGCGAGGTACCTGCGATGTAAAATTGCCAAAACACAACTCGGGGAAGTAACAATGAAAAAGCAACTACTTCTTGCAGTGGCGATCGCACTTTCGACGTCAATGGCTTGGGGAGCCGACTGGCTAAATGTCTATAAGACAAAGGCTGAGGATCTCAGTCTTGATGTCGAGAGCATTTCCACCAACAACGGCTATGTCGCCGTGTGGGTTCGTCGCGACATTCATGATTCGAAGAGTGGTCTGAAAAGTGGTGGGAAACCCGTCCGGCGACTAATGATGAGATGGACCATCAACTGTCACGAAAGGACAATGGCGACTGGGGCAGCGACGGCCTATGGGGCGAATGGAACCGTGTTGGGGTCGATTGACGGTACGCCCACAGTGTTTTCGGACGTCGTGCCGGACTCGAACGGTGACACCGTTATGAAAGTCGTCTGCCCTTAACCGCGCGGCCCCAATTTCACCCTCAAGAGAGCAGACCCGAGATCCTGATCAGATCGGGGGAAGAGGGATACGGGGTCTTTAACGTCGCCGCGCCGACGCGGATCTGCTCACTTGAAGGTTCTGGACGAATAAGGCGAACAAATTCTTGCGATAATAAGCATGCCGAATTGATCGCATGATCGGCATCCACTAACCACGTTTTGCAAGGAATTATTCATGGCCCACAATCCACAAGACAAAGCTCATGAGCTACTAGTTGCGCTTGCGCAGGGCGGCCGACTGGAGCTGAAAAACGCCTTTGGCGGCACTGCTGCTGGGCAGAAAGATGCGGGCGAGGCTGCAGGGGCATATATCGACGCCCTGTATCGAAGTCTCGTGAAGACGTATTCGCAGGAATAGACCTCGAAAGTTCTCTGTTCTCGTGCATATGGCGCGGCTCTCGGAAGAAAGCCGCCTCATGTACAGCTCACGCAGTGCCCCGGCTACACCCGGTCTAGCCGGCTCCGGGGTCTCCTGCGTTTTGTGTCGATTACCTCGCCATCGACACGATGTGTGGGCGCCGCGGTGAACTGCGGAAGCTAGTCGGGCCAGCCGACCAACCATTTCCGCGTTTCCAGACCGACTCATCCACGCGTGTGGGAGATGTGTGCGCATGGCGGCGCTATGGCCGCGTGACACCTTTTATCCAATGAATTGTGTTCGAGAGGGCAGGCCCGACTGCGGCGTGTCATCAGAGCGATCCGGCTGGGCCGGTGGCGCGGGTATGTGCCTGCGTTGGAATGAATTAAACACCATGTTTATGTTTGTGTCAAACGTGACGTTTAGTTTTGTTGTGCCAGTTCAGAGAATGAGCAGGTGGCTGCTCGGGGGGGCGGGGGACGTAAAAAAGCCCGCTCGGGGCGGGCTTTGGGCGATGACGACGACTACCTTCGCCGATATCGTCGGTGTTCGACCATGACCCCAACAATGCGGACCGGTTCGCGCTCGTTGCTAATCGTCGGATAGTCTGGATTCAGCGGCACCAGCGCGAAGATCTCAATTCCTTCTGTGCTGGTGCCCCGCGGCTGATACGTCTTGAATGTTGCCTCGTCGCGCCCGTTGGTGGCCACAACGAAGTCCCCAGCGATCGGGCGGACCGTCGGATCCACGAGAATCCGGTCGCCTTCTCGAAAATCCGGCTCCATCGAACGGCCCTCGATCTCAAGCGCGAAAGCGCTATCAGACAGGTCCAGATCTGTAAGCAGATACTCGAACGCGTCGCCGGCGGGGAAGGGCGTGACCGTCTCATGCATCAGTCCAGCCTGCACGCTACTGATCAAGGGTATGCGCCGCTTACCGACTTCTGCGGGGCGCACATTCATGGGGCGCTCCATAGGGCCGGTACCATCACGCAGCCATGCGGGTTCAACCCGCAGGAAGTTTGCCAGAGTGATTACTTTTTCGTCCTCGACCTCTTCAGTAGAGCCACTGAACCACAAGGCAACGGCCGACGGACTGATACCCCCAGCTTCCGCGATATCGGACTTCTGCCGAACACCGCGCAGGCTCATCGCGTAATGCAGCCTGGCTGCAAAGCTCTCCGGGCGGTACGAATTCAGGTACTTCGGGACCGGCTTTTGCCCAGGCCCAATGAGTGACGGAATGCGCCGATTCCCCTTGCCAGTGATAAGCCAAAACATATTGAAGCCATACGCTTCTTGAATACGGGCGGCTTGATCGTGGCCGATATCCGGCAGTTCGCCAGAAAACCATTTCGCCGTCGTGCCTGGCGCCGCACCAACGGTTTCTTCCAGAGCCTCCGGCGCGATTCCAGCTTCGTCCAAAAGGGCTGATATGCGCTGGGCGAGGCCCTCATATGCCCGCGTTGCTGTGGGTCGGTTGTCGATGTTCATGGTCATGCCGGAGCCTACCGGCGGCGATATCGCCGGTGCTCAACCATCACGCCGATGATCCGAGCCGGCTCATGTTCGCTGTTGATGGTTGGATAGTCTGTGTTCAACGGGACCAACTCAAACACCTCGCGGCCGCCCGCTCCGATGCCCCGTGGCCGGTACTTCTTGAACGTAGCTTCTTCGCGCCCATTTTTCGCTACAACGAAGTCGCCCGGCTGGGCTTGTAGACCTGGGTCGACGATGATGCGATCACCTTCCTTGAATTCTGGCTCCATCGACTGCCCTTCGATCTCGAGTGCGAATGCATGCTCGGACAGTTGAAGGTCGGTCAACAAATACTCGAACGCAACGCCGGGCGGAAACGGGTTAACCGCTTCGGTCATCTGGCCTGCCTGGACGCTGCTTATCAGGGGGACTCGCCGCATTCCAATATCGGCCGGGCGGATGTTGGTGTTGCCGGGATCGGCGCTTGAGAGCATTTGACCCTGACCATCATCGATCCAAGTGGCGCTGATGCCTAGCTCCCGCTGTGCGAGCAGTCGACCTTGCTTCGATACGCCATTGCCGCGGTAGGCCCAGTTATTAATCGTCTGCTCACTTTGATTCAACGCACGAGCGAGATCTGCGACGGACGAAATTGTCGGTCGCACCTGCTTGGCTGCGTCGAACAGCCGCCGAAAGGTCTGGTGCATCTCTTTTTCCATCCGCTAATGGTCGCTCAACTAAACATGTTGTTGATAAACGTCGTGTTTGCGTTTTTGCTACACATGATGTTTAATGCGGGCATGGACATCAGCAAAGTTGATCACCCTGATTGGGCGCTAATCGTGCGTCACGGCGGACCGGCCAAAGTGGCTCGGTTGCTGGGCTATGAGGCGAACGGCGGAACACAACGAGTTCAGAACTGGCGATACCGAGGTGTCCCTGCTGAGGTCAAAATCGCGTTCCCCGAAATTTTTCTCAGTGATCTCGTCCGACGGCGCCACCGATCGAGCGCCGACGCTGCAAGAGACAGCGCGGGCGCAAATCTTGAATGTGTTGGGGGCGGCGCTTCTGGAGATAGCCAATGATCTTAGTGAAATGGCTGATGGCCATGACTCGAAAGAGGCGGTGCGCGGGAGCGACGCGGATTCCCGCGCCGCTCGTCAGTCGGTGGCAGAAGGAAATGCAAGATGCGATCAGTGCAGCAACTTGCGGATCTGATCCTCGGCAGTTTGATCCTGAACTGCATTCAGCCCATCCGAAATCTGCCGGAGAACCATCGCAATGAGCGCTCGATTGTTCATCTCCTCGGGAAGTCCGGTGACAGTCGCTGAAAAATGCTGCGCCAAATCCGACTTTGAAAGCACGCCGGATTTCGACAGGTAGTCGGCCAAGGTTACGACGGCTGTCTGCGTGCCAGCAAGCAGGCCGACGATGACGTTCAGTTGTTCTTTGGTCATGAGCACTCCTAGATTGAGTGAACTGGTTGTGTGGAAACACCATTCTCGCATGACGGTGAGTGCTCATTCTTAGTCCTAGGTAGTTGGCAGTAGACAAAAAAATTTTCGACGGAAGCCAACCGGTAATTCAACCGGTAATCCGATGAAATGTCCCTATGAGGGAGCAACGCATGCAACAACAAGAAAACCTTGAAACCAGCACTGGTCATGGACTTGGCCGAATCGAACTTGACCTTTCTCGCCCGGCAAAGACGTTCGTCCCGACTGCCGCGCTTGATGCCTGTGAGAGCTACCGCGACGCCGTGCGCTTAGCGTGGGAGTCGCGCGCGAACCAGGGGATGACGCAACGATTCCTTGGAGTTGCCTGCGCGCTTTACGCGCCGCATGTCTCCGATTACTTGGCGAAGGACGCCGTCGATTCGAAGGGAAACCGTCGGCGTGACTTACCCGCCGAGAAGATCGACGAGTTCGAGCGCGTGGTTGGCAATCGTGCTGTGTCGCAATACCTGATGCGCAAAGCGATGCTGACGATCATGGAAGAGGTGATCGCGGCGAGGGCTGCATGACATATGTAGAAGCTCTCAAGCGAGCTAGAGAAGCTGCTCAGCGGGCGGCCGGCATAGCGGGTACGCAAGATGCGAAGGCATTTCAAAAGGCGCTCGAAGACCAAGTTTTGGGAGATCCCGAGCTTGAGGCGGCGTTCGTGATTGCCGGTTATGCCGTTGCCCAGTCCGAGACTAATACAAGGCACTGACCACCATGCTTGAAATCATTGTCCCGCTCGTCCCCATCTTCGCTGTGGCCGTTCCGACCATTCTGATCTTCCGAGGTTGATCAATGAAGACGCTCAATGAAATGTCAGGTGTGATCACTGCGCCCGTTGATGTGGTGAACGACCGAATTGAATACACGGTTACCGGGTGGGCCTATGCCGGGACACTCCAAGCTGAAGAGTCCGAACCGACGATGTGCATCGGTTGCGGCTCTGTCCGTAAGCCGACCGGCGAGATGCCGTGCGACCACTGAGGCGCGACCGTGAAACTGAAGCGCTTCGCCATATCGAACATGCTGGTGGGCTTGTATGTAGTTTTTCTCTGGCACAACGGGATTCGTTTCCCCGACCCGCAGTTATTTGTCGCCGCTATGTTCGCTGCCGCTTTCCAACTGGACGGGAGGTATCAATGAGTTCACATCGAGTCAATCAAGCGTGGGGCGTCGAGCTTCGCCACACCGAAAAGATCGTGCTGCTGGCGTTGAGCCACCACGCCGTTATGTCGACGGGCGAGTCGCAGCCGAAGGTGAGCCGCTTGGCGCGTGACTGCGGCATGTCGGAATCTGCGGTACGCGAGTCCATCAAGGCGCTGGAAGCAGCGGGGCATATCGCTACAGTTCCCGTTCGCCGCGGTGTGACGCTCTTTCGGGTGCTTGGTGCCCAGAACGGTTCCCAGGCATAACGATGGCGCAAGCGGCACAGGTGATCCAGTTCCCGGAGGCAAAGGCCCCTCAACTTGAGGACGGCTACTTGCGGATTGCGAACGAGTTGCGGCGCGCGATTACATGGGCGCGTTTGACTGCATACCAGCGTTGCATCCTCGACGTTGTGATGGCGCAGACCTACGGTTTCAACAAGCTCTCTGACGATATCGCGCGCACAAAGTTTGAGGACGAAACTGGTATCGATGCGTCAGACGTCCGCCGCACGATCAAGCAATTGGTCGAGATGAACATTATCACCCGTGCGGATGGCCGCTACGCGCATACGTATAGCGTGAACAAGCGCCACGGCACATGGGTTCTGCCTGATGCGCGCAAGCTCGTGAATAAACCGGGATTTGAGGAGGGGAATCACCCCCTTACAGGAGGGGATTCCCCCCGGAATGAGGGGGGGAATCCCCCTGTGGCAGGAGGTGAATCCCCCCCCTCAAAAGACAACCTCAAAACACAGAATCAAAAGACAACTTCAAAAGAAACCCTTTCGCGCTCGCTTCGCAAGCGCTTTGAGATTTTCTGGGTGGGGTATCCGAAACGGAAATCCAAGAAGACCGCCGAGAAGGCGTTCGCAAAGCTCAACCCTGACGAGCAGCTCTTCGACGACCTGATGGCGGGTCTAGGGCGGGCCAAGACATCGGGGCAATGGGCAAACCCGCAATACATCCCGCACGCCGCGTCGTGGTTGAACGCCGGTGGCTGGATGGACGAGATTCAATCCACCTACACCGATGCCGAACTGGCCGTGATCCGGGGTTACAACGAAGTTCTCGGGGAGCATGTCGGCAGAGTCGATGAGACCGTGTTCGTGGAGGAGCGGGCCGGCGCAATCCGTGCGTTGATCACTCTGGGCACCGAGAAGCGCCAGAACCCGGAGATGTGGCGCGATTACTTTCCATGGGTCAAGGCGAACGTCGAGATGCCGCCCACCGCCGGCTTCGACTGGCTAATCAGCCCGAAAGGCTTCACCAACGTGATCGGCGGTCAGCACAACAAGGCGGACAAGCGATGAGCGGCCAGGACAACAATCGACCGATCGCAGTGATCGAAGCCGAGCAGGCCGTTATTGGCGCACTGCTGTTCGATAACGATGCGATCGACCGTATCGCCGGGCTGAAGGCGGAGCACTTCTTCCGCGCCGATCATCGGACGATTTTCGCTGAGGTTGTCGCCATGCTCAGTGCAAACCAGCCGGCCGACGCGTTCACGGTATTCGGTCGTATTTCGGCCAAGGGCGGCGCTGACGCTATCGGCGGAATCGGCTACCTCAACGACCTAGTCGCCAGCCTGCCCAGCTCGGCGAATGTTGCGCACTACGCCGAGATGGTCATCGACCGTGCGCAGAAGCGTGGGCTCGCTGCCGCCGGATCGCGCATGCAGGAGATGGCGCACAACCCGAATGGAGCGACGGCCGGCGAACTGGTCGACCGAGCGCAGGCTGAGGTAGAGCGCCTTGCAGAGGGGCGTGCAGCTACCGCACCGATCTTGGCCGCCGAGGGCCTGTCGCACTTTCTGGTCGGGATGGAGCGTCGTTTTGACGGCGAGATCGACCCGGCGCGAACGGGTTATGACGCGCTCGACGACCGGATCGCCGGTGGCATGAAGGGTGGCGACTTGATCATCGTCGCGGCTCGCCCTTCGATGGGGAAAACGGCGTTCTCGCTCAACGTTGCGTCCAACGTAGCGGAAAGCAAGCCGACGCTGTTCCTTTCGATGGAAATGTCGGCAGAGCAACTACACGCGCGAATGATGGCACGCCATGCCGGGGTGAATTTCGGTCATCTGATCGAACCGAAGAAGCTGACCGACATGGAGTGGGGACAGTTACCCGCCGGGGTAAGCCGCATCAACGACCTATCCCTGTACTTCGACGATCAGCCGGGCCTGTCTCTGTTGGATGTTCGTAGCAAGGCGCGCGGCATCAAGCGTCGTCATGGCCTTGGCCTGATCGTGGTCGATTACCTCGGCCTGATGACCGGTGGGCAGGGAGACAACCGCACGCAGGAGATTGGTAGCTACTCGCGGGGTCTGAAAGCGCTCGCGAAAGAGTTGGACGTGCCGATCATCGCGCTCGCGCAGCTCAATCGCGAACTTGAAAAGCGCCCCAACAAGCGCCCCGTTATGTCGGACCTGCGGGATTCGGGCGAGATTGAGCAGGACGCGGACACGATCTTGTTCCTGTATCGCGACGAAGTTTATCACCCTGACAGCCCCGATCGTGGATTGTGCGAAGTGATCATCGGGAAGCAGCGCAACGGGCCGTTGGGCCATGTGGCGCTTGGCTTCCAAGGCGAGTTCCAACGCTTCTCCCAACTATCTGCCGGCGCGTCGTTTGGTCGCCGCGATGACGGCGAGCAAGCAAAGGGTAGGGCAACGTTTTGACGCGGGCCGAATGCTGGCGGCGCTTTGAGGAAGCGGCACGGGCGGCGCTAGTTGGTCACGGAAACATCGCACGGGCGTTTGTCTCATCCGTTCGGCGGCGCTGTGGCGATGAAGTGGCAGGTCAGCAAGAGAAGGAGTTGCGGGCGTACATCGAACACCTACGGAGGAAGGGCAAGTGAGCAGAAAGGGGCTGACGTTTCCCGAGGGCGCGGTGAGTAATGGCCGAGTTGGCACGGCGCGGATTCGCGAACAGATTGGTGCCACCGCTGCTGTGCTGGTGTCGACCGTTCCCGCGCCGCTGGCTCAGCCGATCCTCGCTATGGTCGAAGAGAAACGCTCGAAGTACAGCAACAAGAAGTGCGAAGTTGATGGAGTCAAGTTTGATAGCCGGGCAGAGGCTCGCCGATGGTCGCAGCTAGTGGGGATGCAGGCGCAAGGGGAGATTTGTGCGTTGGAGCGGCAGGTGGTCTATGTGTTGGCTCCTGGGGTCGTGATCAATGGACGGAAGGCCCCTCCACTTCGTTACGTCGCTGACTTTGTATGCGAGCGTGGTGAGGAAACCGTGATCGAAGACGTGAAAGGGGTGATCACGCCGGAATACCGGATCAAGCGTCACCTGATGGCATTGAAGGGTTTGAGCATCGTGGAGATCAAATGAAGCACGGGATTCTGGAGTCCATGGACAGAGGAGTCTGGTACTGCGTAGAAACGCTGTCCTCGCTTACGGGATATGCGCATCGAGAAACCAGAGACATGTGCCTATTGCTCGTAGGCGAGGGTTTGCTGGATATGGAGACTCTCAACGAGAAGCGTAGATTCCGCTTGGCGGTAACGAAACGCTCGTCGCGGCAGCCGGACTACACCTGCGTGCCGACGACGGCAACCGGCCCCTACCGTCCGCGCTGGACTCAACTCGAGGGTTACGGCTCTGCCAATGCGACATTCCGGGAACTCGCGGAGATGGTTCGGTGATGCGCCGTACGCCGATGAAACGAACGAGCTTCAAGCGCAAAGCGGGAAGCGCGCTCAACGCATTCAGTGGTAAGGCAGTCCTTCACGGCACGATGTTCAAGCGCAAGGCCCCGAAAAAGCGGGAGGGGCACGACAAGCGGATGTTGGTGGCCTGCCGCGGGGAGCGGTGCTACCTACGGGTGCCCGGTGTCTGCCTTCCGTCGGCCGATACGGTCGTGCCCTGCCATTCCAACGAACAGCAGCACGGCAAGGGGATGGGGATCAAGGCGCGAGACGAGTTCACGGTGCCTGGCTGTCAGGCCTGTCATGTGTGGCTGGATCAAGGATCCGCGCCGCGCGACCAGAAATTCAGCGTTTGGCGTTCCGCATACCGAGAGTGGGAGCCGGCGCGAGTTGCAAAGCTCTCAATCGAGGTGGACTGATGTCGGCGCTGCCTTCGCACTTTTATCAGGATCCAGCAAAAGTTATTGAAATCGAGGAGAGCAAAACATGCAAGGGCTGCTTACACAAATTGACGCTATGGGGATTGGAGTATTGCGCCAAGGAGCAGACGAAGCCGGGGGCGAAGAACATGCGCCGCTGCAAGCTCTACGAGACCAAAGAATGAGCACAAAGCGCGACCTCAATGTGCTTTGTGAGGAGTGGGCGGCGTGGCATCGTACCCGCCGCATCTTTGTTCCACCGCTCCCGGTCGGTTTGCTTGGCAGTATTCAGCCGCGAAAGGTCGGCCCCGAGCCGGACGCCATATGTTCGTCGGCGCTAAGTTTTTTCAATCTGGCCGTCTTGTCTCTCCCGGAGAGCCCAGAGAAGGAGGCGCTCTATCTTTTCTACATCCACCGGGTTTCGCACATCAAGCGCGTGGCCTCCGCGTTGGGGATTTCGCGCGATGCATTCTACAAGCGTGTTGAGAGCGGGCGCGCACAGGCCTATCGGGCATATTGTCGAATGGTTGAATGTGTATAGTCTGGCGCTATACATCTTCGCACTATACAAAATCGTCAAAAAACGTATCATTTCGTAAAGGCTGAATCACTGCGCCTGAAGCCCGCCACGGTCTGACCGAGCGGGCTTTTTTGTTGCCATTTCATTCAAGCGGAAGACTGCCGGCGAGGCTGGCTAAGCGGATCTGCACGATCACGAGTTGTCCGCTTGGATGAGATGCGTGATTTCCTCCTCGCCTCACGGCGTTTGCCCCCATCGCTCGGCGACGGAGGGCTTTCTCTTTTCGAGTATCCATGGCGCGCCCTTCTAAGAGCATCGATTCCGACGCGTTGCTCGGGGAGATTGCATTCGTTCGGTCTGCGATCTGGCAAAACGGAAAAATGCGCATCGCGGCGTTTGTGTCTGCCGCGACTACTGATCCTGCACTGCTGCCCGAGGGCGCGGTGGCCTTGGTTTCTGTTACGGCATTTCCGCCTGGTGTGCCGTCGCGCTTGCTCATCGATGTGCCGCTTTACGCACGAGCACCTGCTGAAGGAGTGCTCCCGGCCGCTTGGCTGAAGCGAGGGTGAATCCGCGATGCTCAGCCTGAATGTTCGCTCGGATGTCCGTGGCATAACCGCAGATCTGAGCCGGTATCTTGGGGAAGAAAAGAAGGCCGTCGTTCGTGCGCTGAACAAGACAGCAATTCAGGCTCGAACCGAGGCCGCCAAAGAGGTCCGCACGGTCGGATACAACATCAAGGCCAGTGCAATCAAGAAGTCGTTTGCCATTAAGCGCGCTTCTGCTGGGAACCTTGTGGTGACGCTTAAGGCGACGGGCCGGCCGATTGGCCTGATCAACTATGGCGCTCGCCAAGGGGCGGGTGGAGTAAGTGTTCAGGTTAAGTCTGGCCGAAAGGTTTTGCGGCACGCGTTCATCGCGAGTATGCCCAACGGGCACCGAGGCGTGTTCGAGCGGACTGGAAAGGGCCATAAGAAGGTGGTTCGCAATGGCAAGGTCATGCGATCAGGACTTCCTATCAAGGAACTGTTCGGCCCGTCGATTCCTCAGTCGCTCGCCAACGATGCCGTTGAGAAGGCTGTCATGGCAAAGATCCGGCAAAAGTTTCCCCAGATTCTTCGGCACGAGCTGGCATTCGCCGCGAGTAGACGGCGGTGACGCAGAGCGATGGGCCGAATGCTCAAAAAATGAGCAGGGTCCTTCCCGCTCGATCGTGCAGGGCGGGAGCGAAGACTCGCGGAATTCGCCCAGCGCTGAGTTTTGAAATTTGGGTAACAGGTAACAGATCCATACATGAATCAAAGCGAGTTCGCGGCACTCCACGGGGTCAGTCGAAAGACGGTCACGAAGTGGAAGGAGCGCGGCTGGCTTGTGTTTGCAGGCGATGACATCGACGTCGACCAGTCGAACGCACTTCTGAAAAGATATCGCCGTGATGGGATTCCGGCTGTTACCCAAACTGTTACCCAAGCCCAAAAGGGTAACAAACGAAAGACTGTTACCCAGGCGGCCGCCGAGGTAACACTTGAAGCCGGCGAGAGTGCCGGCGACGCGGCGAATCGGATCCTCTCAGGCAACGTTGAGCTACTCGACTTTGATGAGGCTCGCTGCTTCAAGGAAAACTATCTCGGGTTGATGGCTCAGCTTGAGTACGAACGAAAGTCTGGCTCTCTCGTCGAGCTGGATACCGCAACAGCAATCCTCTTCGAGGAGTTCCGGGCGCAGCGCGATGCGTGGCTTAACTGGCCGACCAGGGTAGGGCCGATATTGGCAGCCGATCTGGGCGTCGAGGCCGACCGAGTTGTCGAGGCCCTAACTGCGCATGTCCACAAGCAAATCGCCCAACTCGGCGAACCTGAAGCCAATTTCTCCGAAAGGGAAGGCTGAAAGGCTACGCGCGTCTGTTCGGCGCGCATGGACGCCGCCGCCTCGCATTAGCGTGCCGGCATGGGCCGACAAGTACCGCAAGCTCGCGAAGGAGGCGGGGAGCACCTCTGGAAACTGGGAGACGTCGACGGTTGAGGTCGCTCGAGGACCGATGCTCGCGGTGACTGAGCCGGGCGTGCATGTGGTCACGACGATGGTGAGTACCCAGCTCCTTAAGACGGCGTTGCTGGAGAACGTCTTCGGCTACTTTGCCCATCTCGACCCTTGCCCAATTCTCCTGCTGCAGCCGAAGGAGGACGCAGCAGAACAGTTCAGCAAGGAGCGAATCAGCCCACTGATCCGCGTGACGCCCGCGCTGCGCGAACTGGTGGGAACGAGCAAAACTCGTAACGCCGACGAGACGTTGCTATTCAAGGCGTTCCCCGGTGGGTTCTTGGCGCTCGCAGGTGCTGGCAGCCCTGACAACCTCGCCCGTCGCCCGGTGCGCGTCATCCTTGCTGACGAGGTCGATAAGTACCCGGTGACCCGCGAAGGCGAGCCGATCGCGTTGGCAGAGGAGCGGACTGCGACGTTCGGTGTCAACTGGCTTTCGATTCGCGCATGCTCGCCGACCGTCGAGGACGAGAGCCGGATCGAGGCGAGCTACAAGGAGTCGGATCAGCGTCGCGCATCGATCGCGTGCCCCCACTGTGGGCACCGCATGTTTCCTGACTTCTTCAAGCACGTTGATTGGGACAAGCGGCGCGATGACAGTGGCAATGTGGTCGAGCACTTCCCGAAGACAGCCCGGATTTCGTGCGAGTCATGCGGACAGATATGGTCGGAAGGTGATCGTCTGCGCGCGCTGCAGACTGTTCGTTGGCATCAAACGAAGCCGTTCGAATGCTGCGGCGCCCGTCACGTACCGCTGGACGACTACGAGCGCGCTTGGCGTGGGCCGGAAGACGCTCGAGAGACAGGGGGCGACGCGGCGATCGGACAGGTGTGGGACTGGTGGGAAAGCGACCGTCACGCCGTCTATCGCGCGAAGTGTCCCGAGTGCGGCGAATGGAAGGTAGACAACGAGCACGCTGGATTCCAGGCGAGCAAGCTCTACAGCCCATGGCAGAAGGACAAGCCAGCCGATATTGCCGCGAAGTGGCTGAAGGCCGAAGGCGACGAAGAAAAGAAGCAGACATGGTGGAATACGCAGGCCGGCATGCCATATCGCCCGAACTCGGGCAAGGTCTTGCGCTTGGAGGCGCTCGTCGCACGCGGCGAGCGATGGGCAGCCCAAGTCCCGGACGGCGTGGCGGTTGTCACCGTGGGTGTTGACGTACAGGACTATCGATTTGAGATCGAAGTTGTTGGCTGGGGTAGAAACGAGGAAAGCTGGTCGATCGACTACGAAGTCATCGAAGGTGATCTCGAAACCCCGGGGCCGTGGGAACAGCTCGATGCGTATCTAGATCAGGTCTGGCATCGGGCGGATGGGCGTCCGTTTGAGGCGATGGCGACGTGCATGGACTCTGGTGGCCATCACACGCAGAAGGTCTACGAATTCTCCAAGGCCCGGCTAGGTCGGAAGATATGGGCCATCAAGGGTGAGTCGGCCGTAAGTGGCAAGCGCAACCCGGTTTGGCCGGTCAAAAAGCCATCCCGGCGAACGAAAGCGTCGTTCCGTCCAGTGATTCTCGGCGTGAACACTGCCAAGGACACGATTCGCAATCGACTTCACGTTGAAGAGCCTGGGCCTGGTTTTATGCACTTCCCGAGCGATCGGGATATCGGCTACTTCGAGCAACTCACATCAGAACGCTCCGTTGTAAAAATCTCGGGTGGCCAGAAGTACCGGGTGTGGGAATTGCCGTCTGGCCGCGCGAACGAGGCTCTCGATTGCCGCGTGTATGCGTATGGGGCGCTCTGTGGGCTGATGCATCTTGGTTTGAAGCTCAATCGACGAGCTGATCTTGTGGCGCTGCCTCTCGAGCATGGCGCTCAACAGACTGAATCAGTGCCGCAGGCCGTCGCAGAACCGGCAGCACAGTCGCCGGTGACGCCGGCTGAAACTCAAACGTCCCGCAGAAATCTCACGGGACGACTTGCTTAGGAAAGAAATGGCAATCACGGACGGGATGAGCGACGCGGACATGCAGTCGAGGTTGGCCGCACTGCAATCTGCTTACTTCGACCTATCGTCGGGCTCGAAGATCGTGACCGCCACGTACAGCCAAGGCGACGGCACGAAGTCAGTCACATATCAGCAAAGCGATCTTGCTCAAATCATGCGCAGCATTCAGATGCTGCAAATGGCTCTTGGAGTCGTTCCAGGCTATCACCGCGCACGCAGGATTCTGTTCTAAATGGCCTCTCTTATCGTCGACACGTCTGGCAAGCCCTTCGGGGATGCGCTGGCCGGGGGACGCGCGCGCGCAGATTCTGGAATGAGTGGGGCACCGGGCTTTGCGCGTCCGCCATATGCGAACTCGTTTCCGTATGAAGCGGCATCGCTGACGTCGCCTGAGATGGGCAACTGGTATCCATGGATCCGCTCGCCGGATTCGGAAATCAACCTTTATCGGGACCAGATGGTCGCGCGCTCGCGCGACCTGTCCAGGAACGATGGTTGGGCTAGCGGTGGCATTACACGCATTCTTGACAATACCGTCGGCGCGCACTTGAGGTTGTCGATGAGTCCGGATTGGCGTGTTCTGCGGCGATTTGCGAAGGGCTTCGATGCGAGTTGGGCGAAGGATTATGGTCAAGCGGTTGAAGCGCTGTGGCGCTTGTATTCTGAGGATCTCGGTCGCTACAACGATGTGTCTCGGCAATTGACCGTTTCGCAGCAGTTGAGGCTCGCTCTACGACATAAATTGGTCGACGGGGAAGCGCTTCTCGTTTCGTACTGGAAGCCGGAGCGAGTAGGCCGCGGCGCAGCTCAGTACGCGACGTCGTTCCTTGTAGTCGATCCGGATCGACTGTCGAACCCGTATCAGATGATCGATACGAAATACCTGCGTGGTGGTGTCGAAATTGATGACGATGGCGTGCCATTGGCGTATCACATCCGTAAGGCCCATCAGAACGACTGGTACAACGCGGTCGAGTCCATGGAGTGGGAGCGCGTTGCACGCGAGGATGAGGATGGTTGGCGCCGGGTGATTCACGATTTCGAGCGGGATCGTGCGGGCCAGAGCCGGGGGATCGGCGTATTCACACCTGTGCTGGCACACGCGAAGATGCTCGCGCGCTACTACGGTGTCGAGTTGCAGGCCGCCACCGTTGCGACGATCTTCGGCACGTATGTCACCAGCCCATACGATCCGGCAATGATCGAAGCTGCCATGGATTCCCATGGTGATGAGCAGGAGATTGGCTACTACCAAGAGCTTCGTGCCGATTGGGCAAAAGAGCGTCCGGCGATGCTGAATGGTGTTCGCGTCCCGACGCTTGCGCCAGGTGAAGAGATCAAGCAAGTCAATGCTGCACATCCGCATAGTGGCTTCGGTGAATTCGCCCATGAAATGCTCCGCTCGATTGCTGCCGCCATGGGAGTTTCCGCCGAGCAGATTACCCAAGATTGGAGCAAAACCAACTATTCGAGCGCGCGCGCCGCGCTACTCGAGAGTTGGAAGACACTGAGCCGACGAAGTGCGGAATTCAAGGTCGGCACCGCAACTCCGCTGTTTGCGACGTGGTTGCAAGAGGCGATGGAGAACGGCGATCTTGATGACGTCTTGCCGGCCGGGGCCCCGGACTTTGTAGAAGCCGCTACCGCGTATTCGCGTTGTGATTGGCTCGGAGTCGCACGCGGTTGGGTTGATCCAGTCAAGGAAAAACAGGGTGCCGTACTCGGCATGGACGCCGGCTTGTCGACGCTCAAGAGAGAGTGTGCGGAACAGGGGCTCGATTGGGAAGAAGTCCTCGCTCAGCGAGCAATCGAGTTGGAAGCATTCAAGCGACTCGGAATGAAGCCTCCGAGTTGGTCGGGCATTGAGAGCGCCGAGGAGGCTGCTGAACCCCAAGAGGAACCTCAACCCCAATGAACAACCTGCCTTTTCTCGCGCAGCGACTCTTCAATACGCCGCTGGCCATCACGCCGTCGAAGGCTGAAATGGTAATGGCGGCGCTTGCCGACCACTTCGGAATCACGAAACTGTTCCGTGCAAACGGACAGGCGCTCGCAGTTAGCGATTTTTCATTCGACGAGGGTTCTGACGAACCCGAGCATCGTTACTACGACGTGGTGGAGGGGGTCGCAATCATCCCGATTTCCGGGACCCTGGTGCATAAGTCGGGGTATATGCGCCCGACCTGCGGGATGACAGGGTACGACGGAATTCGCGCGAACCTCAGCATAGCGCTGGAGGATCCTGCCGTACGGGCTGTCATGCTTGACATCGAAAGCAGTGGTGGCGAAGTTGCCGGTTGCTTCGACCTCGTCGACGCCATTTACGGTGCGCGAGGAAAAAAGCCGATTTGGGCCGTCCTTTCAGAGAACGCGTTTTCGGCTGCGTACGCGATTGCCAGCGCTGCTGACAAGATCGTCGTTCCCAGAACCGGCGGAACTGGCTCAGTAGGCGTGATCTGCGCTCACGTCGATTTTTCGAAGGCACTTGCCAAGGATGGCATCACAGTCACGATGATCCACTACGGTGCGCGCAAGGCCGATGGCAACGAATTCAATCCGCTTTCGGACGAAGCCCGCGCACGGTATCAAGCGGACGTTGATGCTATGGGCGAGCTTTTCGTGAAGACCGTCGCTCGTAACCGAAAGCTGTCTGTTGCCGCCGTACGCGGAACACAGGCGACCACATTCCTTGGCGCCGAAGGCGTCGAGATTGGCTTTGCCGACGCCGTGATGGCACCGGACGAAGCATTTCGCTCCATGCTCGCCGAGCTGGGCTGACATTCCCAACCCCAAGAGGTTTCACATATGAGTATTCGCACCTTTGCGGCGCGCGGGCTTTCGTTCGCTCATCTCGCCGGAATTACCTCCCGCGCTGCACGAGCCGAAGACGATGACCGTCGTGAAGACGAAGAGCGCGCCGAGGACGACGAAATGGAAGACCAAGACGATCGAGACAACAGCGATTCGAAGGGCAAGAAGGGCCGTCGCGCGGAAGATCGCAAAGAGGACGCGCCCGACGCGGACGACGATCGCGATGACGACGCCGGCAACGGCACGAAGGGTCGCCGCGCCGAAGACGATGACCGTCGTGAAGACGACGAGCGCGCCGAGGACGACGACAGTGACCCCGACGCCGAGGATGACGAGGGCGAAATGCGCGGCAAGAGTTCGGCCGCCCGTGCTCGCCGTCGCGAGCAAGCTCGATGCGCCGCAATCATGGGATCGAAGGCGGCGGCGCGTAATCCTGTCCTTGCAGCGAACCTGGCCTTCAAAACCCGCATGACCCGCGCCGAGGCTATCGAAACACTGGAAGGGACTCCTGCACCTGCGTCGGCGGTGCATTCGAATCGTGCGGCGCGAAATCCGAGCCTTGGCGGTGATGGCGGCGCTAAACCCTCTCGTCAACAGGCGCTGGCCGCGCGCTGGGATGCGAATCTCCAGGCTGCCAATCCGACCCGTCGCTGATCAACTATCTGCCTCCAAGGAACTGAACCATCATGGGTAACCCGACCTATACGCCGTTTCAAGAAAACTGGCATAACGGTGGCTTTCTCGTCTCGCAGGCGAACGGCCATCAATCCATCGAGCAGGGAACTCTCACAGGCGGCGTCAAAGTGCTTGCCGGTACCGTGCTTGGCACCGTGCTGTCGGCGCTGACCGCAGTAGCCGCCGCTCTCGGGACCAATACCGGTAACGGCACTTTCGGTCCGATCACGCCGCAGGCGGCTCCGGCAACGATGATCGGCACGTATAGCGTTGCTCTCACGAGCGCATCGGCCTTTTCCGTAACGGCACCCGACGGTCAAACCGCGACCGGCACCGTAGGTAGTGCGTTCAGTGGTCTGGGAGTTGGCTTCACGATCACCGCTGGTGCTACGCCATTCGTGGCCGGCGACACGTTTGCGCTTGTGACCACCGCTACCCCCGGCAACCCAACCATCGCGTCCTCTGCTGGCACGAACACCGGCAATGGCACGATCGGGACGCTTAGCGTCCAAGGGTATGCCGCAAAAGCTGGTGTCTATTCTGTCGAGTTCGATGACGCGACGCACTTTGTTGTCTCCGATCCGACGGGGGCAGAAATTGGTCACGGCACTACCGGCGCTGTCTTCAAGGCGGGTGGTCTCTCGTTCACGATCACCGCAGGCGGGACAGCATTCGTGCCGAGTGACAGCTTCACGATCACGATCGCGGCAGGGTCGAGCAAGTACAAGCCGTTCGATCCCGCCAACGTTGACGGCTCCCAGATCCCGAGCGCCATTCTGTTTGCGTCGAAAGACGTCACGAACATGGATAAGCCGTGTGCCGTCGTCGTTCGCCTGGCCGAAGTCAACGCTTCTGAACTGGTGTGGCCGACGGGTATGGGCGCAGCGGCCATTGCTGCCGCGCTTGCGCAACTGAAGGCTCTGACGATCATCCCGCGTTAATCGCCGACCGACTCCACGCCGCCTGCGGGCGGCGCTTTCGTGAATGCACTGAGGCCGCCAGCTTGGCGGCTTTTCTTTTTTTCAAGGAATAAGCCATGGCCGGCGAAATCATCGACATTTTCAACAGCGACGCGTTCAGCGCGCTGACCCTCACCCAGGGTGTACAACGCAATCCGTACCAGCCCGGCGCGCTGGGTCGTCTGAACATCTTCGATCCGAATCCCATTCGCACTACGGCCGTATCGGTTGAAGAGCGCACCGGCACGCTGAAGTTGATCGGTTTCAGCGAGCGGGGCACGGAAGGGACGCAACGCACGACGGAGAAGCGCAAGATGCGCTACTTCGACGTGCCGCGCTTGATGCACGATGACACGATTTACACGTACGAAATCCAGAACATCCGCGAGTTTCCCGAAGGCCCCACGGGCCAGATCGTCACTGTCCCGATGCAACTCGAACGCGAGGTCGCGCGTCGTCTCGCTGGGCCTACCGGTCTTCTGGCAAGTGTCGAGTACACGAAGGAATATCTGCGTCTGGCCGCCGTGCAGGGACTCGTGCTGGATCCGAAAGACGGCTCTGTGCTGTACAACTGGTTCGACGAGTTTCAGATGGCCCAGGCGCCCGAAACGCCGTTCAATCTGGCGGCCGGTACTGCAAACAGCCTGCGACCGATCATCAACGGGATCAAGCGCTACATGGCGCGCAAGGCGCAAGGCGCATTCACGAACCAGACCCGGATCATGGGGCTGTGTGGTGACGCCTTCTACGATCAGTTCTCGAACCACCCGGACGTGATTCGCACCTTCCTGAACTGGGAAGGCGCTCGAGATATCCGCGATGACTCGTTCGGTGACGCATTCGCGTCGTTCGAGTTCGACGGTGTGACGTGGGTGAACTACCGTGGCTCGGATGACAACACGTCCGTGAAGATCGCTGACGACAAGGTCAAGTTCTTCCCCGTCAACGCGCCCGGCATCTTCCAAGAAGTTATGGCCCCCGGTGAATCGGCTGAGTTCATCAATCAACCTGGGGCTCCGGTCTATGTGCTGCCGATCATCGATCGAGATCGTCGCATGTGGTGGAAGATGGAAGCGTACGCGTATCCACTCTACCTCTGCACGCGCCCCGAAGTCCTCGCGAGCGGCCGCGCGGAAGCGTAATGCCTATCAACTGGGGGACGGACGTGCTGGGGCCGCTGATGGGCGTGTTCGGCGAGCCGGTGCAATATCGGCCGCGCGTCGGTGCACCCTTGACGATCTATGGAGTGTTCGACGACGCGTACCAGAAGGAGATGCTCTTCTCAGACGCATCCGTCGAGCTGACAACCGTTCAGGCGGTTCTTGGCGTTCAGTTGTCGCAATTTTCTATGCCGCCGGCACAAAACGACCAGTTGACCGTCGTTCGCACCGGCGGCGCTTACGTCGTGAAAGACGTCCGAGTCGACAGCCACGGCGGAGCAAAGCTGATCCTGAGCAAGATGGGGGCATCGTGACTACCTCGGCAGACATCCGGGCCAAGTTTGTCGAAGCCCTCAAGGGCTCGACCGATGCAGGTGACTCTGTATTTTCTCCTTTCGATTGGCCGACATCGGGCGATGCATATCCGTGTGTCCTGGTGCGCGCCCCGAAGGAGCGGAAGGAGTCCCAAGGACCATTTCAGCCCGGATATGACGTCTACACAACCCTGCAGGTCGTTGCGCGGACGATTTCGCCAGCGCTGATCGGTGACGAGGGATCGGCCGTTGCGCTGGCTGCGGCTGAACGCCTGAAGGCGCAGATCGAGGTCGCGCTGATCAACAATCCGTTGATCTGGAACGATTCGACGGGCGGTGCGCTTATCGAGCAGTTCACTTCGATCGACTCGGAGATCTCCACGTCTTCCGACGGCGAGATGCCCATGGCCGAGTTGGTAATGCATATCGAGGTCAAGTTCTACCAAGGCCCGGAAGACTTTTATCCGATCCCGGCCGCAGTGATCGACGAGGTTCAAATCGCCGTGTCCGTTCCGGATGGCACGCCGCAACCCGGAATCATCATTCATCCACAACTCTGAGGAGCGGCGATGTTCATCAAGCCGGCACCCGGGATCAAACTGCGCGATCCCGAAACGAAGCAATTTGTCCCCGAATCCGGCCAGGAAGTAGGGGAGTTTGACCTGTATTGGGTACGCCGCATCAACGACGGCGATGCCATCCGGGTCTCCGAAGAGATCCCCGAAGCGCCGTCCGCAAAGCCGGGAAAGAGCGCTTAAACATCCCAACGAATTGAACAATCAACCCGCTTCGGCGGGTTTTTTGTTTTGGAGAACGCCAAGTGACTGTTCCCTTTAAAACCATTCCGCAGAATCTGCGGGTTCCCCTGTTCCATGCCGAACTCGACAACAGTCAGGCAAACAGCGGTGCATCGACGCAGCGTGCGTTGATCATCGGGCAGATTGCAGCCGCCGGGACTGGGACGCCGGGCGTTCCGCAAATCTCCCAGGGAGCGACCGAAGCAAAGTCAGTCGGCGGTGCCGGTTCGATGCTTGCGCTCATGACGGCCGCGTATCGCAAGTCTGACCCGTTCGGTGAGGTCTGGTATTTGCCGTTGGCCGACGATGCCAGCGCAGTGGCTGCGTCGGGAAGCATTGCAATTTCTTCGCCCGCCACGGCCACCGGTGTGATTTATCTGTACATCGCAGCCGTGAAAGGCGTACCGCCGGTGACCGTAACGGTTACGTCGACGCAAACGACTGCGCAGATCGCTAACGCCATTGCGGCCGCGATTAACGCACAGTCCGACCTTCCCGTGACCGCGACCGCAGCCACGTCGACGGTGACGGTGACTGCCAAGAACAAGGGCGCGGCCGGCAACGACATCGACATGCGAATCAACTACCGGGGTGCTGCAAGTGGCGAGACGCTACCGGCAGGCCTCGCATTGACGATTACACCGATGGCTGGAGGGGCTGTCAATCCGGCGCTGACGACCGCATTCGCGAACCTGCTCGACAAAGAGTTCGATTTCATCGCGTTCCCGTACACGGATGCGAACTCTCTAGATGCCATGAAGGCATTCCTGAGTTCGACGACTGGGCGATGGAGTTGGAGCAAACAGATTTACGGCCACGCGTTCAGCGGATATCGGGGAACCCTTGGCGCACTTACCACGTTTGGTACCAGCCGGAATGACGAGCACGTATCCGTCATGGGGTTCAACGACTCTCCGACGCCGGCATGGATTCTTGCGGCTGATTTGGCCGGCACCGTGGCGACTTCGGTGCGAGCAGACGCGGCGCGACCGGTACAGACATTGGCGTTGTCGAGTTTCCTTGCACCGCCGCTGGCATCGCGCTTCGCTTTGAGCGACCGAAACACCCTTCTGTGGGACGGCATTTCGACGTTCACCGTCGCCAGCGACGACACTGTCGCCATTGAAAACCTGATCACCACCTACCAGCAGAACAGCTTCGGACAGCCAGACGACAGCTATCTGGAGGTGGAAACGCTGTTCACGCTTGCCTACGTATTGCGGGCCTTGCGTTCCGTGGTGACCAGTAAGTACTCGCGAATGAAGCTGGCTGCGGATGGCACTAGGTTTGCGCCTGGTTCGTCCATCGTTACGCCCGCGATCATCAAGGCAGACCTGATCGCGCAATACCAACAGCTCGAGTATGACGGCTTCGTGCAGCAGAGCGCTGTGTTCGCAGAGGGACTCATCGTCCAGCAGAACAGCACCAATCCGAACCGGGTCGACGTGATTTACCCGGCGGTCCTGATTGCTCAATTGCGTGTATTTGCGCTGCTGATGCAATTCCGTTTGAGCTGACATCCCTGACTCCCGGCGCCCACATGGCGCCGTTTCTCATTTTGGAGACTCCTCATGGCAGGAAATCCGAACCGCTTGGCAGGTACCGCAAGCATCACCGTGGATGGAACGAACTACCTGCTCGTCGGGGACTTCGAATACAACCCGTCGTCGGTCACACGCGAAACGCTTTCCGGCCAGGACGGCGTTCACGGCTTCAGCGAGAAGAAGCGACCCGGTTCTATCTCGGCCAGTCTGCGTGACGCCGGGAACCTCACAGTTGCCGATCTGAATGCAATGGACAACGTGACGGTCGTCGCGCAGCTTGCCAACGGCAAGACCATCATTGGTCGGAATATGTGGACGGTTGAAGACCAGACGGTCAAATCCACGGACGCCACGATTGAAGTGAAGTGGGAAGGTCCGCAAGTTTCGGAAACAACGAGTTAAGACATGAGCCAACCTGAAGAAAAGACGCTCAAGCTTCGCAAGCCTGTGAAGCTCGGCAGCGATGATAGCGAAGTTGTCTACGACAAGCTCGATCTGCGCGAGCCGACTGCGGGCGAACTCGACAAGGCGACATCCACCGGTGGCTCGAACATCGGCATTGGCATCGTCCTGATCCACTTGGTGTCGGGTCTTCCGAAGTCGGCTATCGAGAAGCTCAGCCAACGTGATTTCACGGAGGCGAACGAGTATCTCGCGGGTTTTACCGACGATGGCCAGACGGAGTCGGCGACGCAATCGCCGACGTAACGTATTTCTTCCGTTGGGGCCCGTGTGAGGCAGAGCGCCTCGCACTTTCCAAACTAGCTTGGTGGAGAGACCAAGCTAAGCGCATTCGGCAATCACAGGTGGAGGACTGATGGCAGGGAACGCGTATCAGATCACCATCACGGCTGCCGATAGGGCGTCGGCAGTGGCAAAGCGCATCGAAGCTTCGATGCAGCGCATCACGAAGCCGATCGATCGTGTGACGGCGTCGTCGAAGAAGATGAACGAGGCGGCTTCTACGCTTCGCAAGCCCTTCGCCGACGTCGGGCGTTCGCTCAAGGCGCTTAGCGACGAAACTGGCGTGACGAAGGTCGCGCGAGGTATCCGGCGCATCGGTTACGCCGCAGCGGATGCTGGCCGCAGTCTTCTTGGGATCGTCGCCCCCCTCGCCGGTATCGCGGGGCTCGGCTCGATCGCAGGTATAGCCCTGATGACGAACGAGTGGGGCAAGATGGGAGCGGAGGTTCTGCGTACGTCTGCCGCAATTGGTGTGTCCACGTCGGATCTTCAAGCGTATCGTGGCGCGGCCAAGCTTGCTGGCCTCTCTGCCGACGAAATGACCGGCTCGCTCAAGACGCTCGGCAAGACCATCGAAGATGCGACCTACGGTCGAAATCAGGATGCGTTCGTGATGATGCAGAAGTTCGGCATCAGCCTGCATCGTACGAAGGATGGTGCGGTAGATGCCACCCGCGCGCTCAAGGACGTTGCGAATGCAATTGTCAAGCAAAAGGGGAATGTCCAGACGCAGGCGCTGATTGCGGACGTGTTCGGTGTCGGTTCATTGCTACCGATACTCCAAAAGGGCGAGTCAGGCATCGATGCTTTCGTCAATAAAGCAAAGGACATGGGACTCGTCCTGAGCGACGAGCAACTGAAGCGAGCTGCCGCGTACAACGAGCAGATGATCAAGCTCGAGGCGTCCGGAACAAAGCTTAAGTATTCGTTCGGTGAGGCGATGGCGCCCGCGCTCGAGCGCGTCATTTCCGTCGTTCAGCGATTGGTCGACAAGTATGGTGAGGTGGCCGCAACCAAGGTGGCCGAATATGTCGAGCGCTTTGCCAAGTGGCTCGAACAGGTCGACTGGGATGGAGTAACAACGAAGGTTTCCAATTTCGTCGACGCAATCGGTGGAGTGAAAGGTGTTGCTGTAGCCCTGGCTGCAATCACCTTTGCCGCGCCGATCGCGGGCCTCGTATCGATCATCGCCAACTTGGCCTCGCTCACGTCTGTCGCTATTCCTGGGGCCGTTGCCGCGTTGGGCACGCTGGGTTTGGCTGGCGCGGCTGCATGGGGAGGTCTGAAGGTTGCGAAGGCCGCTGGACTGCCAGATACGAACGTAGCCAAAGGCGCAAGCGATGTGGCTGCTGGCAATTGGTTGGCCGCATCGGCAAGTCTCCCTGCACCCAGCTTCCTCGGTGCCGGCTGGGATCGCCTGACTGGGAAGTCGAACGCTGACATCGCGGCCGGTCTTCGCCTTCAGTCTGGAGTTGGCCGCGCGACGTCTGAGTCCGACGCGCTGTTTTCGCGGCTCGAGTCCCAGTATGGCTTGCCAAAGGGGCTGCTTGACAGCGTTTGGGCGCAAGAGTCGAGTCGCGGGACGAACATGCGTTCCTCGGCGGGCGCCAAAGGGCATTTCCAATTCATGGATGCGACGGCAAAGCAATATGGACTGGACGACCCTGACGACCTGACAAAGTCGGCCACAGCGGCTGCACAAATGTATCGCGATCTGCTGAAGCAAAACGGCGGTGACCTCAGCAAAGCGCTTGCGGGATACAACTGGGGGCAGGGCAACGTGCAGCGCAAGGGCCTGGAGAACGCCCCGAAGGAGACGCGCAACTACGTGGAGCAGGTGCAGGCCCGGATGGGCGGCACGGGGCTCTACAGTAACTCGCCGCGCATAGCTGCCGCGAACTTGCCGGGGCAGTCGCCGTCGCCTGGGGCGGCCGAGGGAGGTCGCGTCCTCGTCGACGTTGTAATTCATCAGGATGGCCGGCCGGCGACTGCAAAGGTCCGGTCTCAAGGCAACGTGACGGGAACCGCGAGCGTAGGTAATCGAGCAATCGGAGAGATGGCGTGAGCGTAGCTGACGTTGTGAACGTTGCGGGAAGCATCGGTGGTGTTGCCTCGGCCGCTAAAGGCATTGCGTCGTCGGCACAGAGCTTGATGAGCCTGTTCGGTAGCGGTGACTATGCGAGCAAGCTCCGTAAGGCGAGCTATAACGGCGTGCCGTTTGCCGTTTTGTCTGAGAGCGGCGTTTTCGGGCGCAACGTCGTCGTCCACTCGTACCCGAAGAAGGAAACGCGGCCTTGGATTGAAGACAATGGGCTGAGGACAAATGTCCTGCAAGTCACGGGTTTTCTGGTGGAGAACAGCCTGATCTACGGCGGTGGTGACGTCACGACCCAGAAGATCAATCTGCTGAATGTAATTCGAGGCGGATCGGTCAACAATACGAAGCCGCCGGGGATCGGAAAGTTAGTGCATCCGACCTGGGGCGAGATCAAAGCGAACTGCACGGAAGCCGAAATCGGCACGTCGTGGGATCGCGGCCGCGTTGTCGAGCTGCGATTGACGTTCATTCTCGGCGGCGATCGGTTGTATCCGAGCGCGCAGTCTGCGACCAAGGACGCTGTAAGCAGTGCGGCTTCGGGCTTGACTGCCTCGTCGCTGCTCAGTTTTATCAGCCGAACGCTCAGCGCGATCAAGGCTGGCATTGCTGTCATTCGTACTGCTGTCGGTATTGCCGTCTCGTTCTATCAGGCGGTGAACAGCTTGGTGCACAGCGTGCGTCGATTCTTCAACTCGATTTCCACCCTCTCGGGGAATTTCGGGCGTCTCTTCGGCGGGGGAAATACCGGATATTCCGGAGCCAACGGGAAAGCACCGAGGGCTGCCACTGTCGCCAGTCTGCTTGCGCAGGACACGCAGAACGTTGCAAAGGTTGCTACTGCCGGGGCGGCGCTATCAGCCGCCGCCGTAAATGCAGGAACGAATCCAGCCGCGTTTAGCGGCGCTGCGCAGTCGCTCATGGTGGCGGCCGCGAACACGGCAGCGTCACCGGCCGACGCAATTCGGCTGCTTACGCCGCTGGCGCGCTACACACCCCCATCCGTGGCGCCTGGATCACCAATCGCGGCCGCTCAAGCGGTAATGAGCAGTGCGGCAGGGGATTTGCTTCGACGATCTGCGATCGCCCAGGTTGCGACGAGTTCGACGGCATACCAGCCGTCATCTGCTGACGATGCCGTCGACGTCAGGAATACCGTCGTTGGGCTGATCGATGCAGAGATTCAGGTTGCGGCGGATCAAGGTGAGGATGACGTCTATGCGGCGCTGCGTACGCTGAGACAGGCAGTGGTCTCCGACTTTGATAGCCGGGGCCAAGGACTGGCGGCCGTAACGACATTTCAGTTCAGCGGGACGATTCCCGCGTTAGCGCTGGCGAATCGTATCTACCGCGACATCGGACGGGAAGATGAATTGGTGAGGCAGGCGAATCCGGTGCATCCGGCGTTCTTGCCAACGAGTTTCAAGGCGCTTGCCGAGTAGGAAGAGGAAAAGCGAAAGCCCCTGGCGGGGCTGCTCTGAGGCTGCGCCGAAAGTCAGTTTAGCGGCTGGTAGATCTGCCGCATTTCCCCATTGACGCACTTAATGGTCACCCTGCCTTGCTTCAGATAGAGCTTTCCATCTGGGCCGGACCGGAGCGAGTTCGTCACGAAGGTCTGGGGGTAGTCGCATTTAGCCATGACGACTTGGCCCTTGTCGTCCAAGACAGGCTCTGCGGCTGATCGAAGCACCTTGAAGTAGGACGCACTCCCCCGTTCGTTGGCAGTCGCAATTGGACGCCCATAAATCAGCCCAAGGATCGGCTCCGCCTCAGATTTAGGTACGTACGTATCCGATCTATTGATTGCTTCAAACGCGTAGCCCGCCTCAAGTCTGGTGCATGACTTTGGAAGCTGCCCATTCGGAGACGTGACTGCTGTGTGCAGGGCCTCAGCCGATTCGCATGCAATAGCGCCCTCGGACTTGATCTGATACACCGGTTCGGCGTGCGCACAGAGTGCAATTAGGCCGACGGATAAAGCACCGATCTGAATTTTCATGATTCAGTATTCCGCATATGTCGAACGACAATATTACACTTTCGATTGGCGAGGCTCGGCTATCTGGATGGACAAGATTGCGCGTCACGCGTGGCATTGAGCGCTTTCCAGGAGACTTTGAACTTGAGATGACGGAATTGTTTCCGGGGCAAGCACAAGATGTAGTGGCTTCGCCTGGCGACAAATGTGTTTTGCAGATCGGTGGGGAGAGCGTCATCACAGGATATGTGGATCGCGTCGTGCCTAGTATTTCAGCCGAGTCGCACGACATCCGCGTGACCGGTCGTGGAAAGTGTCAGGATCTCCTAGACTGCGCCGCAGTTTGGCCGAATGGACAAATGAGCAACGTCAATGCGTACACGATGGCCAAACAACTCGCCGCCGTCTACGACATCGATGTGATCTGTGATTTGGAAGGTCTATTGATGATCCCGCAGATCAACATCATCCCTGGCGAGTCCACATATGAGGTTGTTGAGCGTACGGCGCGCTACAGTGCGCTGCTGGTCTACGAAGACCGAAGCGGCAACATGGTGCTTGCGCGCGCAGGCACCGAGGTGATGGCGAGCGGCGTGCAGGAGGGCATTAACATCGAGGCTGCAACTGCCGAGCGATCGATGGATCAACGCTTTTCGCACGTAACGGCGTTGTTGACTGGCACAAACAACATGCAGGATCTGACGTCGATCACTGCCCCTCATTTCACAGCTACTGACCCTAACGTTCCTCGTCGCCGTGAGCGCGTCATCTTCGCCGAGGCTGGTGAGCTTGGATGGGAAGTTGGCAAGCAGCGGGCCTTGTGGGAGGTGGCTTGGCGCCGCGGGCGCGCTGAGGTGATCCACGTCACCGTCGACAATTGGCGGGACGTGGAGGGAAACCTGTGGGAGCCGAATAAGCTCATCGACGTGTTGATTCCCAGCCTGAAGGTGTCGGGTGATCAAGCGGGCACTGTCCCGCAACGCCTGATGATTGCCGAGGTGAGCTATAGCCTCGACGAGTCTGGAACGCATGCCCAGTTGACGCTGATGCCCCCGGAGGCATTCGAACCCAAGCCAATTTTGCTTTACCCGCAATATGGCGATCTCGTCGGTACGGTGCCATTGCGATGACACGAGACCTTGATGTGGGGCCGGTGCAGCGAGTGGTTCGCCGCGCGCTAACTGCGTTCGCGCGAGCACTGATATCTGCTGTGAACGACTCAGGTGGGGTACAGGTTGTCCAAATCGCCCTCAGCTCGACAGAGGTGCGCGACGGAACACCGCGTATTGCAGAGTTCGGCTTCTCGTCGAATCCGCCGGCTGGTTCCGACGGTGTGGTTGCATTTCTAGGTGGGGATAGAACAAAGGGCATTGTGATCGGGACTGGTCACCAACCGTCGAGACCGAAAGGACTAAAGCCGGGCGAATCTATCCTTCACAGCGAAGATGGGAAGTCAGTCTATCTGACGGCCGACGGCGGGATCGTCGTGGAAGCTAAGGGGCAGCCGGTCGTGGTCAATGACGCGTCAGACGTCACCTGGAATTGCTCCGGCAAGTTCAAATTGATAGCACCGGGCGGTGTTGAATTCGATACTCCGCTGGTGAAATCGACAGGCAACATGCAAGACAACTTCCAGAGCAACCCACACACCCTTGCGGATATGCGGCAGATCTCGAACGAGCATGACCATCTCGTTAAGGGCGTGCAAATCGGGTCGTCCGACGTGACGAGCGATCCGCCAAACCAACAGCAGTAGAAGCTGCCCGTTTCGATATACAAGCCTCCCTCGCGGAGGCTTTTTTGTTTGGTACGCATGGATACCTCAACCGTTTGGGACGCTTCAGCAAACCGAGGCGATTGGGTTCTTGATGGCGCCGCGCTCGGGACGGGAAACGATGTCACAACGGCCCTCCTGATCAGTCTTTTCACTGATCGTATGGCCGATGTGGACGACATCATTCCCGACGGCACAACGGACCCGCGCGGCTGGTGGGGCGATGACGTCGTTGCAGGCCCGATCGGGTCTCGGATGTGGCTCATCGTCAGAGAGAAGCAGACCAAAGAAACGCTGCAGCGGGCTTATGACTACATCGTTGAGGCCATTCAATGGATGATCGACGACAAGGTGGTGGCCCGGTTCGACATAAACGTGTCGTGGATCAAAAGGGGGCAGTTAGGTGCCCAGATCACGGCGTACAAGCAGGATGGCTCGATTGTGCCGAATACGTTCACTTGGGCTTGGCAGGGGAATGACTGATGCCGTATCAACGACCCACACTCACCGAGCTTCAACAGCAGGTCGCGTCAGACATCGCGTCCAGCGTGCCGGGATCCGACCCGTTGCTACGGTTCGCTAACCTGAAGGTTACCGGGCGTGCTCAAGCGGGCCTTGCACACCTCCACTACGGATACATCGACTACATCGCCAAACAGGCGGTTCCGTGGACGTCTACGGGTGAATATCTGGCGGGATGGGGGGCGTTGCGCAATACATTTCAGAAGTCGCCAACCGCAGCGTCAGGAATCGTGCCGTTCTCGGGAGTTCCGGGCACCTTAATCCTCGCTGGCTCATCCGGCGCGCGGGGAGACGGAGTCACCTACACCTCGCAAACCGACGCAACCGTTCAAGCGAATGGAATTGCCACCGTTTCGTTCATTGCCGATCAGGTCGGTGCGGTAGGGAACTGCGGTGCCGGAACCATCATAACGCTTGGTGTTGCTATTCCAGGGGTGCAAAGCAGCGGGACTGCCTCGTCTGCGTTCACTGGGGGCGCCGATGCTGAGAAAGAGGACGACTTCAGCGAGCGCGTGATGGGCGCCTTTCAGGCGACACCTCAAGGCGGTGCCGCCGGTGACTATTCGACGTGGGCCCTCGACGTGCCAGGCATCACTCGCGCATGGGTGGTTCGAAACGGCTTCGGTGCCGGCACAGTTGTCGTGTACGTAATGCTTGATGATGCGCAGGCGGCCCATGGCGGGTTCCCGCAAGGAAGTGACGGGGTGGCAGCTGGTGACCAGTCTAGGGGCGTCGAGGCGTCGGGTGATCAGCTCATCGTGGCCAATGCAATCTTTCCTTTGCAGCCAGTGACTGCGCTTGTTTATGTCTGTTCGCCTATTCCCAACGCGATCAATTTCACGATTACTGGATTGTCCTCGGCATCCGATGCCACCAGGTCTGCAATCTCGGCGGCCATCGTCGGGGTGTTTCGCTCGAATGGTGCTCCAGGTGGAACGATCGATATGTCCGATATCAACTCGGCGATCGGATCAATACCGGGGACGAGCGGTTTCGTCATCACCAGTCCAGCTGGCAACATCACCAACACGACTGGGCAACTTCCAACTCTCGGAACAATTGCATATCCGTAAGGAGCGCGATGTCTGTACCAGCACTCACTTCCGACGATTATCTCCATGCGTTCCAAGGACTTATGCCGCGCGGCGCAGTTTGGCCACGGGATCCGGATGCGCTTCAAACGAAAGTGTTCCGTGGGCTGAATTCGGTCTATGCCCAGAATACCGCGCGGGCCAACAATCTGTTGATCGATGCATTTCCCGGCACTGCCTTCGAACTTCTTCCTGAGTGGGAAGAAACGCTAGGGCTGCCGGATCCCTGTGCCGGAGTTTCGCCGACGATAGAAGCGCGCCGAGCCCAGGTTGTGGCTCGCCTAGCAGCGGTGGGAGGCCAATCCATCGCGTACTTCACGCAGTTGGCGGAGAACCTCGGGTATTCGATCACGATCACCCAGTTCACGCCGTTTGTTCTAGGCCAGGCTTCTTTCGGCGCTGCGCTAAACGGGCCGGATTGGGCGTTTGCCTGGCAGGTCAACGCGCCTTCATATTCGATTAGATATTTCGCGTTCGACGCGGGATCTTTCGGCGAGCCATTTGCGTCGTGGAGCAACAACGTTCTTCAGTGTGAGATCTCGGCGTACGCGCCGGCTCACACCATTCCCCTGTTCAACTACAACTGACCACATCGACATGGATCGACTGATCGCGCAATACACGGTCCCGGTAGGTAGCGGCGATACTGCGCCGGCCACAGGAACACCAGGTCAAGCCACGAGCGGAAATCCGGCCACCAATACGCCAGCAACTCGATTGCCTGCGTACGCTTGGAATGCACTGCAAGAGGAGTTGATTGCTGTGCTTGCGGGGGCAGGAATAACTCCCGATCGCAATAACAATGCCCAGGTCGTGACGGCAATTCGGCGACTTGTGCAGTCAAAGACGGTCCTTGCTGATACCGGTGCAGCGAACGCCTATGCAGCTACCAATACACCGGCGCTGACGGCACTTCCAGCCAGTGGTTTCGTTCAGGTGCTGAGTGTCGCAAATGGAAACACCGGCGCTTCGACTTATGCGGCTGACGGCCTCGCGGCAAAGCCGATTCTCGGTATGGGCCTTGCTCCACTGCAAGGCGGCGAGATGCCTGCTAAGGGCCTCGCAACGCTGCTTTACATTGTCGCGTCAACCGTCAATAGCGGAAACGGCGCATGGGTTCTCATCGAATGCTCGGGCGGCGCGCAGCAGATTTCTCCAGGGACTGCCCCACAGCACGCTGTGCAGTTGGGGCAGGTGTCGGGCGTTATTGGTTCGTCGCGCAACCTCGCGATGAATGTCGCGACAGCATCGTCCACAGCGACCGTCACGGCGAATGAACTGATCGTTGAAACGTCCCTCGGCGGCCTACGCTATTGCCTCGCCGCATTCAGCAAGTCAATCAATCTTGCAACGACGGGGGCTGGTGGCATGGACGTCGGTAGTGCCCCAGCGTCGGGATTTGTCGGGATCTACGCGATCTACAACCCCACCAGCGGCACGTCAGCGCTCTTGGCTACCAACGCGACGTCGTCGGCCGTGAGTGAGGTTTATGGGGGCGCCAACATGCCCACCGGATACACCGCTTCCGCCTTGGTCGCGGTGGTGCCGACGAACGCGAGCGGGCAGATCAGTCCATTGCTGCTTCAGGGGCGCCGAGTGGCGATCATCAACGTGTCGGTGCTGTCAACATCGTCACAACCCGCCAGTTTTACTGCATTTTCGATTGCTTCTGCGGTACCGCTGAACGCAATTAACGCATCCGTCCTGCTTCAAGTAAGCAACACGACAAATGCAGCATCTGAAAGCTACGACGTCTCACCAACATCATCTGGCATCAATAGGGTATCGGTTTCAGGGCAGTCAGTGGGGACCTCTGGGAACACAATATCGACATCTGTGGAACTGTCGATAGCCACACCGCAAACGCTCTATTACAAGGGCGGGGGCGGTACTCCGCTACTCGCAGTATCGATCGGCGCCTATAGCTTCTAACGACAGGACTTACACTGATCATGCCACAGGAAATCACACTGCAATTTCTTAGCGAAGACAAGAATGTCGCATATGGGGTTCTGTTCGCACCAAACCCTGACGATCCGGGGAACAGTTTGTATTACGAGAATACCGACACATCGGACGTAAGGTACGCCGCCTATTACTGGGCTCAAGGCCCGTTGTTCGTACAGCCTCCGCTTCCGAATCCGGAGATATCACTTTCGGAAGAGGCCTACGCGGCGTACTTCACCCGCCTTTCGTTGGTCGATCAGGCCCGATTCAAGCCCCCCGTCGCATAGGGTTAGGGCCCTTGATAGGCGTGCTTAAACAGGACGCGTGGATTTCGAGATATTAGAGGAAATCGGATAACATTGCGCGCATGAAAAATCCCATTCTGCGCGGCCCCAGCACCGGTTCAACGTATCGCCCTGACATTGACGGTCTTCGCGCCGTCGCCATACTTTGTGTCGTGATATTTCACGCGTTCCCGGGGAATCTGCCGGGGGGCTTTGTCGGCGTTGACGTGTTTTTCGTGATATCCGGATTCCTGATTTCTAGGATCATCTTTTCCGGACTGGCTGCGGGAAGCTTCCGGTTTTCCGAATTCTATGTGCACCGCGTTAAGCGGATCGCGCCTGCGCTCATCGTGGTGCTTGCCTCTTGCTTTGCGCTCGGTTGGTACGTTCTTTTGCCAGACGAATTCAGGCAGCTAGGCAAGCACATCGCTGCGGGTTCTGGTTTCGTTGAGAATTTCGTGCTCTGGGGCGAGGCGGGGTATTTCGATAAAGAAACTGCCCTAAAACCGTTGATGCACCTATGGTCGTTGTCGATCGAGGAGCAGTTCTATATTTTCTACCCGCTACTGGTTTGGGGCGTCTGGCGGATGGGGGCGAACGTCATTGGTGTCATCGTCGCACTGGGCTTATGTTCGTTCGCGATTAATCTGGCTGGCGGCGCGTCTCACCCGGGCGCGACGTTCTATTTGCCCCAGTCAAGAGTATGGGAACTGATGAGCGGCGCGGTGCTCGCCTATGCGTATGCGCGCAATTGGCGTTGCGTGGTGGCCATTCGCAATAGCAGTTTCCTCGCCGATAGTCTGTCTGTGCTTGGCATCGGGCTTGTGCTTGGTGTCGCAACGTCGCTTGTCAGAAGCGAGTACTTTCCGGGCTGGCTCGCACTGTTTCCGGTCTTCGGGGCAGTTCTGTTGATTGCGGCGGGTCCGAAGGCGATGGTGAACCGGTTTGTGCTCTCGAACCGACCCATGGTCTTCGTCGGATTGATCAGCTATCCACTCTACCTGTGGCATTGGCCGCTCCTGTCGTTCGCGCACATCATTGATGCTCAGGCGCCAACGGGAGCGGTTCGTGACGGTGCGGTCGTGCTCAGCTTTGCCTTGGCTTGGTTGACGTATCGTTTAGTCGAGCTACCCACTCGATATGGGAGGTTGCCCAAGATACGAGTTGTTTATGCACTCGCCGTTGGGTTGATTGCGGCAATGGGGCTCGGCGCCAGCGCGCTTCTGAAGGGAGGATACACAACCCGCGAGGCAGCGCTCGCCAATCAGGTGAACAAGTTCGACTATCCATATATTCATTCCTGTCAGGCCATCACGGGAATGAAGCCAGATGACGATCGCTGCAGTGCCGATCATCTGCCTGTTCCAGCTCCGGGCGTGATCGTGATTGGGGACAGTGTTTCGAACGCTTACTCTGCGGCGCTCACCGAGTATTCAAGGCTAGATGCGAGCTTTTCGTATTTCCAGTTTGGGCGGGGGGAATGCCCGATGCTTCTCGATTACGGGCCGATCTTCTGTCGACAGATGATGGAGTACGCGAGAACATACATCGCGGAAACGCCTTCGGTGCATACGGTTGTTCTGGCGTCCAACTGGCCCCTATATTTCAACGGTCAAGACTGGCAAGGCGTACGCGAGCGAAAAGAAACGCCAGAACAGTTCGATCGATCGTTCAAGAAGACCGTGGAGTATTACCAATCGCTTGGAAAGAAGGTCGTGGTCTTCTTTCCGCCTGCCGTCGGTGCAGATCCAAGGGCCTGTGTGGTCAGAGCGTTCACTTTGACCCACCGTTCAATATGCGATCCAGACGTCACTGTAGCCAAGGCCATCGACGGAAATTACCGTCCGACGCTTGTGCCATATTTGGCTGCAAGGAACGTCGAGACATTTGACCCCTTCCCGGCCCTATGTGCTGAGGGCCGGTGCAAGATGCTGGACGGTCAGCGGTTGCTCTGGTCTGATGGTGGCCACATGAGTTGGTACGGCGGACAGTATTTGGCAAGGCATGCCGTCGCGGATCTCCGCCGCGTTTTCGGCGGAACGGGTACCCCGAGCAAGCCCTTGTTGCCTCAAGCAAGCACAGCCGGTCGCATTACCACGAACTGAACCTCAACACGTTACACAGCCAACAATTCGAGCCACCTTCAGAGGGTGGCTTTTTTCTTTTCTGGAATTGCCATGCCACGAATCGATGCTGCCACAGCGGGCGGCAGGAACGCGCTCGCCTTTCTCGACGCCCTTGCCGTCAGTGAGCACACGGCACAGGGGCTTGCCAATTCCGATGATGGCTACAACGTCATCGTCGGCGGCACGCCACAGCGCCCCACGCTCTTCACGAGCTATCAGGACCATCCGCGCATCCTGGTCACCATCCGCGATAAGAACGGCGCACCTCGGATGATCAACGGTAAGCCGTTGCAGTCGACGGCAGCGGGGCGGTATCAACTGCTCGCGCGCTACTTCGACGCCTATCGTCCGCTGCTCGGCCTACGCGATTTTTCGCCGCGCAGCCAAGATTTGATTGCGCTGCGGCAAATCAAGGAGCAGGGCGCCATGCCGGACATCACCGCAGGGCGCATTGCAGTGGCATTCGCCAAATGCCGGAACATCTGGGCCAGCCTGCCTGGCGCCGGATACGGTCAACACGAAAACACACTCGACGTGCTACTCGCGGCGTACAAGCGCGCGGGCGGCGTCATTGCTTCGTAACCGGGGAACCATCGATGGATGACCACAAGACTGCCTGGACGATTCTGGGCCTGCTGGTGCTGGGGGCTGCTATGGGATTCGGGAAACTGCTCGTCAGTGACGAGGTATTGACGTGGCGGCTGATCATCGGCCGCGCGATTCTGGGGGCTGGCGCGTCAATGATCGCCGGCGTGGTGCTGATCCAGATTCCAGACATTCCGCCTCTGGCGCTGCTCGGGATCGGCAGTGTGCTGGGTACGGTCGGAGCGCAGTTCATCGAGCTGCAGCTCAAACGTCGGGCTGGCGGCCTCATGCACGGCGACAGGGGGTGATGCCATGTCAGTGACCGACACCCATGAGGAACGCGAGACGCTGGCCGTCGACGTGCTGCTGCCGGGCCATGATCCGCGCGTCACGACGCCACTGTTCACGCACAGCCGTTTGACGTTGGTCGAGCGCGAGGGCGGCCGGTGCTTCGTCTGCGGCGGCACCGAGCACGATAGCGGCCATCCGCTCGAGGCCCATCACCACCCGATCGAGCGCAGCACGGCCAACATGATCGACTGGCCGCGCTTCGCCGACGACTGTCGCGCCGGCGTCTGGGGCGAGCGTGCGCGCGCATTCGATTGGGACGGCTTCCTGGCCGCCCAGCCGTTCGACCCGTACCGCTTCGTCGACGACATGACCGTCAACGGAATGCTGATCTGCAAAAAGCACCACATCGGCAAGGACGCAGGCATTCACGCGATGCCGTTCCCGCTTTGGGTCACCCAGAAATACGCCGTCGCGGGGTATCAGTTCACGCCTGACGAAATCATCCACCACCACGAGAAGGACACAACGAAATGAACATCTTGATGAAAGTGCTGTGTTACGGCGGGTTGCTGCTGGTATGGGGCGTATTCGCATTCCTCGGCAAGACGCCGGTGGAAGGCTTCATTGCGGCGATCGGGGCAGCTCTGGCTTCGCTCGCGACCACGCATGCCATCGGGGCAAAACAGCCCCAAACCGGCGTGAGTTTGCTCGGAACGATCGGAGTCAGCGATGCGCCGCCACTTGCTGCGGAAGCTCAATTCCAAACGGCGACGCTGGGCGCGGCGGCTACCGGGCAGCACCCGGATACGCCAGCGTCAACGCAGTGAAGGGGGCTGCCCTCGCGTGTGCCGCCGGCCTCGCGCTGGCCGCATGTGCCGGTACCGCGCGCTACGACGTGCGGCCGTTCTATGACTCATCCGGCCGGCTGATCTGCTGCCAGGCGTCAGTATCGAGCAGCAAGGACGTCGGCGCCGTCACCGTGCGCGTGATCAACACCCCCGAGGGTTTCACCCTCGACTTCGCCGAAACCGGCGTGTCGGCCAGTGCGCCGATCACCGCAGGTGGCGGCATCGCTTCCAGCATCTCAGCAGCCGTCGCCAGCGCGGCGGCCACCGCAGTTCGATTCACCACCCCGTAAGGAAATCACCATGAAGCGTTTTGCCATTCTGGCCGCGTGCGCGGCCGTGCTTTCGTTCGCCATCACGGCTTGCTCGACGACCGGCCAGTCGGTGTCCACGCCGGCACAGGTCGCCGCACGCGTGTGCCCGCCGGTCGAGGTCGCTATCACGTCGCTGCAGCAGGTCAGCGGCATGAGCGACACTGCGCTGCATGCGCTTGCCGACGCGCAGCCGGTCGTGAGCGCGGTATGTGCCGCAGGCTCGACGGTCGACGCCGTCAACCTTCAGACGCTTGCGAGCGCGGGACTGCCTGCGATCATCACTGTGGTGAAAGCGTCGCCCTTGTCCGCGCAGGACCAGGATCGAATCGTGATGGGCGTGACCACGGCGCAGATTCTGCTGGCGGCGGCAATTTCCGCGTGGCCGGCCGATACGCCCACGGCCGGCGCAAAATGAGTCGGTTCCTGACCCGGCTGGTGATGGAAAACGCCACTGGTTGCGACGATGGCCGGTGGCGGCTCGTGCGGGCGCTCGTGTATCAGTCGGATGTAGCCGGCGAGATATTCATCGTGCCGCGTGGGTTCGTCACCGACCTTGCTTCGGTGCCGCGGCTGCCCGTCGTGTACTGGTTAACCGGGGGCACGTCGAACGAGGCGGCAGTCGTGCATGATTGGCTCTACACCGAAAAGCCGGTGCCGCGAGCGGTCGCAGACAAGGTGCTACGCGAGGCGTCTGCTGTTACCTGCGTACCCGCGTGGCGCAGGTGGCTGATGTATTGGGGCGTTCGGCTGGGTGGTGCATCGCACTGGCGCTGACTCTGCCCACATCGCCAGACTTGCATGCGATCGCAGCTCCGATGTGCCATCGAAAATGATACTCATAGTGCGCAAGAGCATAAAAATGATCGGTATCATTATCTTCGCAGCGCTTCATCGATGCGGCGCGTTCGGTATTCCCGGAAGCTCGCCTCGCTGCTGTCGCTGATCGGCAAGCAGGGCCCTGAGCCACTCAAGGGCTATCAGGGTGTCGCCGACCTCTTCCTTCCATGCCTGGTGGATGATTGCGTACAGCGACTCCACCTCTCTGAGCACTTTTTCTTTGTGCTGGGCCTCAAGTCGGCGGTAGGCCACCTCTTCGATTGCGCGCCGAAGGTCTGGATCTTTGTGGGTGAGCCACAAGCCGCGTAATTGATCGATTGTCAGTTCTGACGGGCGGGGATTGAGAGGCATGACGGCGCCATCATTACGCAGCCGCGTACTCGTCGAGCAGCGGAATGCGGCCGTGCTGGAATAGCACCTTGGGTGACTCCAACGCGCCGGTCTCGGGGTCGAGAAGCACCTCATAAGCCGCGACGCCAGCGTGCCGCTCGCGCATCGAATGTGCGACGCGCACGGCGCCGACGCTCGTGCTGGCCGGCCGCACCTCAACAGGCAGCAGGTCGCCGCCAACCCCCTTGCGGAACGGGACGACGATAAATCTGGTGGTGTGTGGATCTCGCATGGTGGCCTCCCTCGGGTTCGGTTGAGGGAGGTAAACTAGCACAAAATACTGTATGAAATAACAGTATTCTATTCCTCGCCTTCCATGTTCGCCCGTTCAATTAGACGCCGCAGGCGGCGCCCGAGCTTATTCGCGTGCCAACACACGCAATTGTGCTGCTGAGATTCAATAACGCAGGCCCCGCAAGGCTCGATCGCTTTCAGTTGCGCAACGATGTCCTCGATATCGGCCCCTGTCTCAGACTCGATGCGTGCGATGGTGCGTGCGACACGTTCGTCAATTCCGGCGGAGGCATTCAGTGCCAGTTGCTTCGCGTCTTCGAGTTCCATGATGATGTATCTCTTTTCGCTCATGCATGTCCTTTGGTCAGTCGTACATCGGTTGTGCTAGTGCATTGTATATTTGGTAGTCACCGTGAGGCGCCAACGTCGCAATTGGGGTTGCTATGTGCACGAACTACCGCGTTCCAGACAAGCAGCTATTCAGCGAATACTACGGCACACCGCCGCCGGTGAGCGAGTGGCGCGACAAGGTCTACAAGGACTATTTCGCACCGATCATTCGCCGGGACGGCGAGGGGCGGCGCTCTGACCTTGCGGCGTTCGGGATGGTGCCGCGCGAGAAGATCCCGCCAGGCGTGCATGTCTTCGACACGATGAACGCGCGAGCGGAGACGGTGGGTGAGAAGCGGAGCTTCAGCGGCGCGTGGAAGCGGCAGCAGCTATGCTTGATCCCGACGCAGGTCTTCTTCGAGCCTGATTACGAGACGGGGAAGTCGGTGCGTTGGGCGGTGGGCATGGCCGACGGTAGCCCATTCGCGATTGCTGGGCTGTGGAGGGAGTGGGAAGGTGAGGGCGGCGCTCGATTGTCGTTCACGATGCTCACGCTCAACTCGGATCATTATCCGCTGATGAAGCGCTTCCACAAGCCGGGCAGTGAGAAGCGGTCAGTCGTCATCATCAAGCTTGTCGATTACGACGACTGGCTCGGCGCTCGATCGATGGAGGAGGCGCGGTCGTTCGTGACGCTGCCTGATGCTGAATCGATGGTGGCGGGACCACTGCCGAAGTGAGGTGAGATTTCCGCTAAGGCAGAAAAACACACACAAGACAAAATAAAAAAGGGCTGCGATTTCTCGCAACCCCTTGAATTCGTTTGGTAGGCCGTGCGGGATTCGAACCTGCGACCAACGGATTAAAAGTCCGCTGCTCTACCAGCTGAGCTAACGACCCAACGAAGAAAAAGATTATAGCGTCGCGGTCTTTTTACTGTCAATACCCGTACGGCGCAGAGAGGTTCGAATCGCCGGCATTTTCCGCATACGCGTGCGAATTTCCGTCAAACGCTGCGCTCGATGCGCCACATTTGATACTTGAATGCGCAGACGCCGCCCGCGAGAATCGCCATGGTCGCGAGGAACGATCCCAGCGCCAGTGTCGACATACCCGACAAGCCTTGACCGACTGTGCAGCCCAACGCCGTCACACCCCCGAAGCCCATCAGCACACCCCCTACCATGTGGTTTGCCGTGTCTTCCGTACCCTGAAATCCTTCCCAGCGGAAATTACGCGACACCAGCGCGTAGACGAACGAGCCGGCGATGACGCCCAGCACGCTGGCAATGCCCAATGTAATGACATTGCTCGTGTCGCTCCACATCATCAGCCAGTACAGCGTGAACGCCAGCGGCGAGACGAACGACAGAGCTTCCATCTTCCCGGAGTTCGTGGCAACGAAGCTCTCCTCCAGCGTATTCGGATTCTCGGCAACATAACCGACCTTGCCCGAGACATACCACAGCGCCACGATGATCGCTCCCACGACAAGGCCGCCCAGCAGATTGTCGAATGTCCAGAATTCGCGTCGTGCGAGCGCCGCAATCACGAATGCACCACCAATCACCAGCCCGAGAATGAGCTGCGCGCGATGGATGTCTGCGCCGAACAGGCTACCCAGCAACGTGGGCAAGTCCTGCGACGTCGCAAACGTCGTCTGCACGCTGTCGATGGCCGCCACGCGCAGCATCGCGAACACGCCCTTGAGCGTCATGTAAGCCGACAAGCCGATCATCGTGAAGACGAGCAGCGACTTCAGATTGCCGCCGCCGATGCGTACCAGCGTCTTGCTGCCGCAACCGGAGGCTAGCACCATACCGAAGCCGAACAACCATCCGCCGACGATATACGACAACCAGGTGAAGCGCGGCGTCGTGTAAATCGCTTTGACCGGATCGATGATGCCCTGCGACGCGAGGATGCCAGTACCGATGGTCGCCACACCAATGGCAAGCCACCACATGCGCATACGATTCCAGTCACCGATGTTCACGATGTCGGAAAGGGCGCCCATCGTGCAGAAATGCGTGCGCTGGAGCACGGCACCAAACACGAAGGCCAGGCCAAAGGTGAGCCACACAACAGTGTGGGACAGGGCGGTGAGATCGACGTCGGTCATGAGGCGAGAAGACGATAGCGGCCGTGCCCGGCCGTTCGATGCATTGTCGCGAGCCACAGGGTGTGGCCGGCATTGTTGTTATCAGACGTGCTGCACAGTTCGTGCGCGAACACGTCGCGGGTGCGGTCGTCATGCGAGCCTGGCGGTGTTCGGCCTGGACACATCCCCTGAGACGCCGCGCCTCGAGCGCTTGGAAAGTCCGTATTCTACTTGAGGTGGCCCCCGCGTTTGCAAACCCCAAAAACGACAACGCCGCCCAAAGGCGGCGTCGTGCGCTTGACGAGTGTCCTCACACGGAAGGCAGGTTCGCGCAACCTCCCGAGGGGCGTCTTACTTCAGCTTGGCCACACGTTTCTTGGCCTCCGCTGCCGATTCGCTGTCCGGGTACTTGGCCACCAAATCATGCAACGTCTTTTTCGCTGCCGCAATCTGCCCGGATTCTGCCTGGTTGCTGGCGATCGCCAGCATGGCCTCGGCAGCCTTCGGGCTCGTCGGGTACTTCGTCACGATCCCTTGCAGCGTCGCAGTCGAACCCTTCACATCCTTGTTGGCGTACTGCGCATTGCCAAGCCAGAACTGTGCTTCGGGTTGATACGGGCTGCCAGGATACTTGGCCGAAAAGGTCCGGAAATCCGTTTGCGCACCCTTATAGTCACCGTTGCGGAATTTCGTCAGCGCGGCGTCAAAGACATCTTTCTCGCCCGGTTGGACGGTGCCTGTCACGCCGCCGACGGTCATCTGCTGCGGTTCGAATTTCTTCAGACGGCCATCAAGGTCGTTGTAGAAATCCTTTTGACTTTGTTGCAGGTTTGCAAGCTGGTTTTTCAGATCTTCGTTCTGACCGCGCTGGTCGGCCAGATCACGCTGCAACTGCTGGATCTGGTTATTCAAATCCAGCACGCTGTGCGTGAGCCCCTCGATCCGCTGCTTGTCCGAATCCAGACGGCTGCGGATGTCGAGGATCGCTTTGCGCGCCTCGTCGTCGTCGAACAATCCGGCATGCGCGAGCGGACTCAGCACCGCAGTGCCGAGCATCGCCGCGTAGATCATGTTTTTAAGCAAACGAGACGTCATGACGATTCAATCAATAAGCCAGATCGGCGCGACGGTCCTGGGCCCAACCGGCTTCGTCGGTACCCGTTGCCTTTTCCTTACCCAGCGAAACGGCTTCCATCTGGTTGGTGTTGGCACCCAGCGCCGACATGGCCTTCACCACGGCTTCGGCACGCTTCTGACCCAGGGCCAGGTTGTACTCGCTCGTGCCGCGCTGGTCGGTGTTGCCCTGAACCAGCACGTGACGTTGCGAGTACTTGTTCAGGAAGGCGGAGTGCGCCTGGAGCATCGGCGTGTACTGAGCGTCGACGTTGTACTGGTCGAAGCCGAAGTACACGCTACGCTTGGCGAGGGGGCCGTTCGGGTTGTTCAGTTCGTCAGCCGATGCGTCGACGGGGGCGACAGCGCGGGCGTCGGTCGTGGTCTGACCCTTGTTGGCGTTAGCCTGGTCGTCGAGCTTCACGCCCGACGAGCAAGCGGCCAGAGCGGCCAGCGAAGAGATGGCGAGGATGTTACGAAGCAGGGAACTCATATGAGCCTCCAATTGATGTTGCTGTTGATGTTATTGCATGAAAGGGCCCCAGGAGGGTTCGCGAACTTCCCCTCCTCGAACCTGAAGAATCTGCCGGGTTTGCCCGTCCACCGAGACTGCCGCGAGAACCTTGCGGCCGCCGGACTGCGTTGCATAAAGAATGTACTTGCCGTTCGCGGCAAAACTCGGTGACTCGTCGTGGCTGGTGTCGGTCAGAGCCGTAACATCGCCAGTACTCATATCCTGCACGCACAGCTTGAATCCGCCGCCTTGACGCGCGATAAACGCGAGCAACTTGCCATCGGGACTAATTCGCGGGCTGACGTTGTAACTCCCCTTGAAGGTGACGCGCTGTGCTCCGCCTTCACCTTCGCCACCGGCCGGCATCTTGTAGATTTGCGGACCACCGCCACGATCGCTCGTGAAGTAGATCCATTTGCCGTCCGGGGAATACTGCGGTTCGGTGTCGATCGCGCCGCTGCGCGACAGACGCTTGAGGCCGCCGCCGTTGGCATTGACCTGATAGATCTGCGTATTGCCGTCACGCGAAAGAGCCACGGCGAGCCTGCTGCCGTCCGGTGACCATGACGGCGCGGAGTTGTTGCCCTTCTCGTTGGCCAGCACGGCACGGCGGCCCGTCGGCAGATCGTGGATGTACACGACCGGCTTGCGCTTCTCGAACGAAACGTAGGCCACCTTGGTGCCGTCCGGCGACCACGCCGGCGAGATGATCGGCTCGCGGCTATTGAGCGCGACGCGCGCATCCTGGCCGTCAGAATCCGAAATCTGCAACTGGTAGTTGCTGCCGCTATGCAGAACGTACGACAGACGCGTGGCGAATACACCGCGGTCGCCCAGCAGCTTCTGATAGATGTAGTCGGCAATCTTGTGTGCGGTCAGCCGGAGATTTGCCGCAGAAGAGGTGAGGGCCAGACCGCCGAGCGGTTGACCGTTCACGGCGTCGTACAGACGGAAGCTGACCTGGAAGTTGCCGTTACCCGCCGGGGCGATCGTGCCGGAGACGAACGCGTTCGCGCCCTTGGCGCGCCACGTGCCGAGATCGACCGAATCGTCCACGCCAACGGTGGCGCCGCCCGTATCGATCTGGTTGAAGCGGCCGCTGTTGCTCAGGTCGGCCTTGATCACGGACACGATGTCCGTCGGCGCGACGCCTTTGAAGTTCGACACGGCGATCGGGTAGCGGTTGGTACCGACGCCATTGATCTCGACGGTGAGCGGGGTCTGCGCATGGGCGATCGTGCAAGCTGCGGTGAGCCAGGTGGCTACCAGCGCACGCCATGCATATTGACTGGAAATTCGCATGCGTTAGATTGGTCAGTTGCGCGTTGCAAGGGCCATTTTTACCACATCCAGATGAAAATGGACTCGCATTGCTCGGTTTTCGTTCCCATTTGACAACATTCCTCAGCCCTTTGGTCGGAGGTGAATGTCGAGCGTCGGGGGCGGGGCCTTGCCGTCGACACCGCGCGGCAAGGGGTCTGATTTTTTGATGGCGGCCATGGCGGCGGCGTCCCACGCGGGATTGCCGCTCGACTTCGTCAACTGCATCGACAGGATGCTGCCGTCCGGTGCAATGCGTACAGCGACGATGGCCTGCGGGTTGCCCGTCGTATCGCCGGCATAGGCAATATTCGGCATGACCTTGGCACGCACGCGTTCGGCATAGCCTGCCGCGCCAGTACCGCCGCCGCCGGCGCCCGTGCCGCCGGCCTGTGTGCCCAGACCGTTGCCGTTGGCGCCCGGCGTGCCGTTGGCCATGCCGCGCAACGCTGCCAGGCGCTCGGAGCGTGCCGCATCGGCCGCCTTTTGCGCGGCCGCTTCCTTCGCGGCCTTGGCCTTGGCCGCCTTGTCTTCCGCAGCCTTCTTCTGGGCATCGGCCACTTGCTGCTGCTTCAACTGTTCGGCCTTCTTAGCATCCTCTTCCTTCTGACGCTTCAACTCGTCGGCCTTCCTCTGATCGTTCAGCTTCTGCTGATGTGCTGCGTCCTCTGCGGCCGCTTTCTTGCGGGCGAGTTCGGCGGCCGCTTGCTGCTCGGCGAGTTGCTTCTGCTTGAGGGCTTCCTGACGCGCCTTTTCCTGTTGCGCCTCAAGCAGACGCGCCTGTTCGGCGGCTTGCTGTTCCTGCTTGCGCTTCTTCTGCTGGAGAGCGATGTCGGCGTCTTCTGCCTGCGGCGTGGGCGCGGCGATGGCGGGCGGCGTGGGCGTCGGCGCGGGCGTCACCACCGGTGGCGTCGGCTCAGCAACTTCAGAGGGCGTCCACAGTTCGGCTTCAGAGCCGGCCGGCGAGCTGTTCTGCCAGCGCATGCCGTAGAAGAGCAGCGCGAACAGCAGCGCATGCATGAACAGCGCGAGGAGAAATGCCCGCCCCGTGCCCCGCTCATCCTTGCGCGGGCCAATGGGACGGTCGGAACGGGCTACAGTGCGGCTCATTTCTGCTTGACGAGCAGGCCCACGCGCTTGACGCCCTGGGCCTTGAGATCGGACATCACGTTCATGACGATTTCATAGCGCACCGACTTATCGGCGGCAATGACAACCGGCTGATCCGGGTTCGCGGCCTGACGGCCTTGCAGGAAACCGGTCAGATCGCCCCCGCTCATGCGCTGCTCGATGGTGTTTTCACCATCCTTGTAGCGCACCAGCATGCGGTTATCGGCTTCAATATTGACGACCACCGGCGGCGTTTGCTGCTGCGGGCTCGCGTTAGCCACGCTCGGCAAATTGACGATCGACGGCGCCACCAGCGGTGCGGCCACCATGAAAATGACGAGCAGCACCAGCATCACGTCGATGTACGGTACGACGTTGATGTCCGCCATGGCGCGACGGCCGCGGCGAGCGTTGCGCATAGAACCTGCCATGTCTCGGCGCTCCCGGAGTGCTTAGTGAATCTGCCGTTGCAGGATGTTGGAGAACTCTTCGATGAAGCTTTCGAAGCGGATCGACAGCCGGTCGATGTCGGTGGCGAAGCGGTTATAGGCAACCACGGCAGGGATAGCGGCGAACAGACCGATGGCCGTGGCCACCAGCGCTTCCGCGATGCCCGGCGCCACGTTGGCGAGCGTCGCTTGTTGCACGTTCGACAGGCCGCGGAATGCGTTCATGATACCCCACACCGTACCGAACAGGCCGATATACGGACTCACCGAACCGACCGACGCGAGGAACGGCAGGTTGGCTTCGAGCGAGTCCATTTCACGTTGATAGCAAGCACGCATGGCACGGCGCGCACCGTCGAGAATGGCGTGCGGATCGTTCAGCCCCTTTTCGCTGGCTTTGATGTACTCGCGCATACCCGATTCGAAGATACGTTCGAGCGAACCCGTCTGATGGCGGTTGTTCAGCGCGCTTTGGTACAGCGCCTGAAGATCGCCGCCCGACCAGAAATCACGCTCGAAGCGCTCGGTTTGGGTGCGGGCGCGGCGAATCGCGAAGATCTTGCGGAAGATGTGTGTCCACGAGAGCAGGGAGAGCAGCAGCAGCAGGCCCATAACTGCCTGGGCGAGCACGCTGGCATGCATGACCAGCGAAATAATGGAAAGATCTTGATCGGGCATGGTGTGGTTATTGACTGACCGGAATTCTTGTCGTTGGCTTCAGGCGGCTGCCGGACGGGCAGGCTCCCCCGTTGCGGCGTTGACCGACTTGGCGGCCGATTGCATGACGAGGCGCACTTGCGCTGGGATTTTGCCTGGGCGCAGGGTGTGTGCTGCCACGCAGCCGATTTTGATGCTTCCGCGCGCCAACAGTTCGCTGTGGCCGTCGGATGCTTCGCGCCAGGCCTGCTGTTCGAAATCGACGGAGGCGCCGCCAATGCGCTCGATACGGCTTTTGATGGTGAGGAGATCGTCCAGCCGCGCGGGGCTCAGATAGTCGACGGCCGTCGAGCGCACGATGAAAATCATCCCGGTGCTGCGGGCCAGTTCGAGTTGCTCGATGCCGAGCGAACGGAGCCACTCGGTACGGGCCCGTTCAAAGAATTTTAAGTAGTTGGCGTAGAAGACGACGCCCCCGGCGTCCGTGTCCTCGTAGTAAACGCGAATTGACCAACTGGTATCAAAATCAGCCATGCCGCGCATTGTATCGGAACCGGGCCGCAACGCGAGTTACGGAAACAGAATTTTTCAAACCGGGACGTTGACGTGATGTTTACGGATGATTATGCGATGGGCTGTGGTGCACCAAACTGGGGCGAAATGACGCGAATGCCCCGTGTGGCGGGGGATTGCGCTGGCGTCTGAGCGCAGCCCGTCTCTATAATGATGGCTCGCAAGCCCCCTGAATTTCCGACAGGGCCATCGTATGCGCACGTCGGCATCGCGCCCCGTTTGAGCCCTTTCTTAGCGAATCAACCTGCGAGGCCCTCGAATTGACTTCCCCCTCATCGCAAGCATCTTCCCTTCGCGTCGCGTTTCTCGGTCTGGGCGTGATGGGTTATCCCATGGCCGGTCACCTGCAACGCGCGGGTCATCAGGTCACGGTTTATAACCGTACCGCCGCCAAGGCGCAGCAATGGGCGAAGGAATATGGCGGCGCAACCGCCGCCACGCCGGCTGACGCGGTGCGCGACGCCGATATCGTTGCTGCCTGTGTGGGCAACGACGACGACCTGCGCAGCATCGTGCTCGGTAAGCACGGCGCCTTCGCCGGCATGAAGGCGGGCGCTGTTTTTGTCGACCATACGACGGCGTCGGCCGATGTGGCTCGCGAACTTTACGCGGTCGCCGGCGAGAAGGGCCTGCACTTTGTCGACGCCCCCGTGTCGGGCGGCGAAGCCGGCGCCAAGAACGGTGTGCTCACGATCATGTGCGGGGGCGACGCCCCAGCGTTCGACCGGGTGGCCGCCACGCTCGGCGCCTACGGTCGCGCCGTCACCCGTATCGGCGAGGCTGGCGCCGGGCAACTGGCCAAGATGGTCAATCAGATCTGTATTGCCGGACTCGTGCAAGGGTTGTCCGAGGCGGTCAACTTCGGCGAGCGCGCCGGTCTGGACATGCCACTCGTGCTCGACGTCATCAACAAGGGCGCAGCCGCGAGCTGGCAAATGGACAATCGCGGCCAGACCATGATCGACGGCAAGTTCGATTTCGGTTTCGCCGTGGACTGGATGCGCAAAGACCTGGGGCTGTGTCTGGCCGAAGGGCAACGCAACGGCGTCTCGCTGCCGGTCACGGCGCTCATCGACCAGTTTTATGGCGACGTGCAGGCGCTCGGTGGTTCGCGCTGGGATACGTCCAGCCTGATTCATCGCTTGCGCGTGCTGTCCGGCAAGAAGGCCTGAGTCGCTTTGGCGGCATGAGCGTCACGGTGGCGGCGAGACGCCCGGCGGCACGCAGTGCTGCCGCCGTCCACCACCAGGCAGCGGGTATCAGGTATTTGGAATATCTCCGGGTTTGTCTCCAATCGTCAGCGGGTGCCGATTGGCACTAGAATGCGGAAAACGGGACGTCGCGGCGCGACGGTACGGCGGCGTGGCGGCTTGGGAGCGGGCTTGCGCGGTGGCGTGCCGAGGTTGGGCAGAAGGGAGACCGCCGCGAGCGATAACGATCTAGAACACAACTCGAACCCGAGATCCAGGTACCGACATGAGCAATCAGTCGAACGCTGCGGCCGTCCGCGCATTTCGCATTCTCGAAATTCTCAGTGCCTCGGGCACGCCCATGACATTGGCGGAGATTGTCGCCGCCATTGGTCTGCCCAAGCAGACCGTGCACCGCATTCTCAAACAACTCGAAGCTGCCTGGCTGGTCACGCGTGAGGCCGGCAGCCGGCATTACGAGCCGTCGTCGCGGGTGCGGGCGATGGCCATCAATGCGCTCATGCACGTGGGCCCGGCGGCCGCGCGTCATGCCATTCTTCAGCAACTGGTCGACAAGCTGGGCGAGACCTGCAATCTGTCGATGCTCTCGGGCGACGACCTCGTCTATCTCGATCGTGTGGAGACCGAATGGTCGCGCCAACTCAAGCTCTCGCCCGGTTCGCGCGTGCCGCTGCACTGCACGGCGAGCGGCAAGCTGCTGCTGGCGTTTTTGCCGCGCGCGCGCCGTGAGAAGCTGATCGCACATCTGCCGTTGCGCCCGCGTGCGGAGAACACCATCACCGATCTCGAAGACCTACGCGAAGAGTTGACGGAAACGCGCAAGCGCCGCGTGGGCACCAATAACGAAGAGCACGTGCCGGGCATGATTGCGGTGGCCGTGCCGGTGATGCTCGACCGCAATCGCGCGTGTGCCGCTATCGCGGTGCAGGCGAGTGCGCAGCATTGCACACTCGACAAGCTCATGACGTTCCTGCCCGACCTCGAGGCCGCGGCCGAGACGATGGCGGCGACGTTCAACGAATGAGGCGCGAATAGCGCGAGTCAGGCGCACTATCGTTGCGCCACTTCACTTGCCGTCGTACCCCCCTCACTGCGCAGGAACGGCGCTCGCAGCAGCGTCTGGCATCGATGCGGTGGCAGGAACGGCCGGGGCGAGCGCGGCGAAGATCTGCTCGAGTTGCTTTGCGCCCTGCGCCGACTCAGCCTGCATGCGCGGCCCTATGAAGATGGGATCGAGAATCAGGAAAAGCAGATTCGGCGTGCGATAGATGAAGTCACGCTCGAAGCGAGTGCCGGTGCCGTCCGGCGTGAGCCTGTAGCGGACTTCACCCGACGGACGCCGGTTGACCTCGCCTTCGATGCGCCATTCGAGCGGCGGATTAGCGTCGACGACTTTCCAGTGAACGATGCCGTGCCGGCCTGCGAGCCGGAATTCTTCGGCCACTTCCTCTCCCACCTTGAGCGGATGGTCGGTCGTCCCTTGCACGGTAATCGACGCCGGATGCCACTTGGGCCAATTGCCCGGCGTGGTGGCGTAGTCGTAGACGACCTGCGGCGGCGCGCTCAGCGTGACGGTGTTCACCACATGTGTCTGGCGCTCGAAGGGGAGGGGAAGCAGCGAGAGCAGGGCGAGCAAGGCCACTGCCCCGAGGACGATCAGGAAGGCTCGCTTCATCGGCGCGCGCTCAGGCACCGGCAGGCGAATCGAGTTCGACATCGACCATCAGGTCGTCGGCAAGGCTTTCCAGCGTCTCGCGCAGCGATTCCGTACTGACACTCGCCGGCACATGAAGGCGGGCTGTCGCGCGAAACAGCGTGCCGCCCGACATCGACCCCTCGACGCATTCCGTCGCAAGTTCGTCAATGCTGATGCCTCGCGAGAAAAGTACGTGCGAGATTTCCTTGACGATGCCGGGATGATCCTGCCCGACCAGATCGAGCTGAAGCGTACGGGCGGCCGGATCGGCGGCAGCACTTTGCGCGCGCGTGACGGTAATGCGCAGCCCGTGCGTTTCCAGCGCGTGCAGGGTTTGCGTGAGCGCGTCGGCGTTCTCGTCGGGGACTTGCAAATGAATGATGCCGGCGAACTGGCCGGCAAGATTGGCGAGGCGGCTCTCCAGCCAGTTGGCACCGGAGGCGCTTGCGCGATCGGCGATTGCATTGACCAGCCCCGGACGATCCGGGCCGATCACGTTGAGAATCAGGGACGTCGTCATCACAGGCTCCATCGAAACTGAGGGGCAAGAGGCGGCGCAGGCCGCGCGCTTGCTCCGGCGGGGCCGTTGCGCGCAGCAGGCTCAAGTGTAGTGCAATCGCAGGGGGGGCCGCTACGGCGCGCTTTTGCGACGATGCAGATTTCGGTGCCGGCCTACGGACGGTCCGCCGCCATGGCGAGCAGCGCGATCACGGTGGCGTCGTCGGTTTGCACGAAATCGCTGTACGCCACGCTTACTGCGTAGAAGGGCTGCGGCGTTTCCAGACAGACGACAGCGTCGGCCAATGCGGAGAGCCGGGCAATAGCGTCGCGAGCACCGACCGGCGCGCAGGCGATGAGCGGCGTCGCGCCGAGGCGGCGCATCGCTCGCAATGCCGCGATCATCGTTGCGCCGGTCGCAATGCCGTCGTCGACCACCACGACCGGCCGGTCCTGCACATGCGGCGCACCGCGTCCCGGCGTATACGCCTGACGCCGTTGCTGGATAAGTGCTCGCTGACGTGCCGTTTCATGCGAGAGGTACGTGCCGGTGGCGCCGATCGACAGCGCGTGATCGGCGAGGAAGATGCCGCCGAACTCGTCGACTGCGCCCACGGCCAGTTCCGCATGATGCGGCGCACGCAATTTGTGGGCGAGCAGCACGTCGAGCGTGCCGTTCAGTTGGCGGGCGATGGGCAGTGCGACCGGTACGCCGCCGCGTGGAATGGCCAGCACCAGCGGCGGCGCGCAGCGTGCGATCAGTTCGTGTGAGGCGAGCACTTCGGCCAGCGCGTTACCTGCGGCGGCACGATCGAGAAACGAGGCAACGGCGGGCATGGTGCGAAGGCGGGGGCGAACCCGGTGGAGGACATCGGTACCGCCATCCTAACGCCGGGCCCCGATGCCCGTTTGCGTTAATCCACGCGTTCGTCGTGTTAGTCGCGTTAGTCGCGTGCAGCGGTTCAACGGGCAAGCAATTCGGGCATGGTGCCGACGAGCAGCGTCACACCGGAGCACGCGAGCAGTGCGAGCACCATGCGCCGGAAGGTGTGATCGGAGAGGAACCGGTAGGCCCATGCGCCAGCGAGCGTCGGCAGGATCATCGACGGCACGGCAATCGCGAACATGTGCAACGTCTGGACCGTAATGACACCATGCACCGCGTAGAGGGTGATGGTGAGCGTGTGCATGACGATGAAGAAGATCTGCATGACGGCGCGCTGCATGTCTTTGTCCCAGCCGCGCAGCGTGCACCATAGGGTCGGCGCTACGCCGACGAGTCCGCCGATGCCGCCCATCACGCCGCCGATGAAACCGACCAGGCCGTCCGCCATACGTCCGCCGTGCCGGATACGAGGCAGGTGCGCGGCGAGTAGCAGGATCGAGCAATAGATCACGAGTACCGTGCCGATGCCTGCCCGGAACCATACCGGATCGAGATAGTGAAGCATCCACACCCCGACCGGCACACCGATCAGTCCGCACAGTACGAATGGGGCGAGGCGATCGAGCGGCACGGCCCGGCGGGCGGCGCGCAACCCCAGCAGTTGGCCGATGAGAGAACAAAATGCGGCGAGCGGGCCAGCCAGCGTGGGCGGCAGCGACCATGCCCAGAAGGACAGTGCGACCAGACTGAATGCAAAGCCGGACAAGCCTTGCACGAAGCCGGCGACGCAGGCGCCGGCAATGAGGGGAAGCAACGGATCGGCAGTCATGAATCGGGTGGCGTGGCGCGCTAGCGCATCGGACGCCGCCGTGCAGATGCACGGTGGACTTACGGCGGCGCTCACCGTTAGCCGTTGAGGACAGTCTCGGGTTTATCGTTACCAGTGGCCATTATGCTGTGATCTCGCCGATTCACGAAATGGCTGGTACCGGCCTGCACTGCCTCGCACAACCCTAGGCTCCCTTACCCCCCTTCATGCCCTCGAACGGATGCCCCAGCGTTGCCAGGCGGTAACGAACGCCGTGCCGACTGCGATGCCGAGCGCTGCGCCCGCGAGCGCGTCACTCGTCCAGTGATAGGCGGCGGCGATCTGGCCGAAGCTCGTCAGGGCAACAGCGAGGGCGCACGGCCAGCGCAGCGCACGGTGCCTCAGTGAGAGCACCGTGGCGAACGCGAGCATAACGCTCAGGTGGCCCGACGGGAACGACGCGTACGCCGCGCCGTCGCCGCCGAAGAGACGAAACTCGAAAACGCCGTCGCGCAAATACGACGGATTCTCGTGAATCCACGTGGCCGGCCATGTGCGCCCGAACGCGAACTTCAAGCCCTGCTTGAGCACACTGCTCACCCCCACCGCGCCTGCCGCGAGCCACAGCGTGACGGCCCATGCGGGCAATTGCCGGCGCCAGACGAACACCGCGCCAACGATCGTGAACGTCGGCCAGGCGAGAGCGAACAGCGGCGAGGGCAACTCCGCGACATGCTGAATCCAGCGCGTGCCCTGCGTGTGGACATGCGCGAAGTCCACCACCGGCCGGTCGATCCACACGATGGCGGCCAGCGCCAGCAGGAGACAACCCGCAGCGCTCAGCCATGCGGTGCGCAGGCAAGCACGCGAAGTGAGGGCAGCGCCCGAGGCCGGTGACAACGCCGGACGGGCGTTAGAAGTCGGTTCGTTCATAACGTGGGTTGAGCAAAAAATGAGCATCGACGCGCGAAGCAACCGCCACATGGTAGTGGCTATCGGCGGCGCAGCCTCCAACGCCCCATTTCGGACTGCATGCCGCATTGAATGTTGCCAGACGTAGCGATGAAGGCGTGGGCATCCGCCAACACAGGCAGGTAAGGCATAACGTTCGACACTGCGCCGCCGTCATGGCGATTTGATGACGGTCAGGGCGCACACGTTGCGCTCATGACATGCTTGTGCGGCAAGGAAGCGAAAGATTCTTTGCGATGTGAGGGGGCAACGTCCTACAATCGTCCCCTACGTGAATGTCGTGCTTCGCCGCTCGCGGCGGGCGGCTCGGGGGAGAGCGGTTTATGAAAGGCAGTTGTTTGTGCGGTGCAGTCACCTACGAAGTGGATCAGTTCTCCGGCCCTATCGCCCATTGCTCCTGCGTCACTTGCCGCAAAGCGCACGGCGCGGCGTTCACCACGACTGCGGCAGCGCAGCATGCGCATTTCCGCTTCACGCGAGGGGCGGATCATGTGGCGTCGTTTCGCTCGTCGCCAGATAAGGCGCGCTACTTCTGCCCGTCGTGTGGCACTCATCTGGTCGCTATGCGCGACGGTCAGCCCAACGTGATCGTGCGTGTCGCGTCGCTCGATGACGACCCAGGGCTCCGGGCGCAATTCCATATCTGGACATCGCATGAAGTGCCTTGGCTTGACTATCGCGACGTGCCGCGCTTCGAGGCGTGGCAGCCGGGCCGTTGAGCCGGCAGCGGGATATCCGTGAACACAGACGTCGAACAGCGTCACCGCAGTTTCGGATGGTGTAGTTCGCTTGGTAAAACAAAATCAATATCACATGCGGGGGCAGTAGTGACTCGGGGATTCGAAAGCATCATCGATCGTCTGGCGCGTGAGTTCTGGCGCGCCGCGCACGCGCGCGAGCAGCAGCACGCCCAAATGCAGGCACGCTCGCTGGCGGAAGTCCGTGCCGTAGATCAGGCGCAGCGCGCATTGGAAGATGCGCCAGCGGCCGACGCCGCCGCTCGGGAACGCCTGCAACTGGCGTGGCGGCAGGCCGAAGCGGCGGCACAAGGCGCCAGGGCCAAGCTGGAAGTCGGGCGGCTCGAACGTCTGCTCGCCGAAGGCCTCACGCGCGATCTGCGCATCCCGCCGGCGGATCTGCGCGCACGCAACACACCACCCGTGCTCGATACTCAGCATCTCCCGAAGATTTTGGCCAAACCCGAATGGGAAACCTTCGCGCCCGAAAAGCCGGGCCGGCTTGGGCTGGCCGTGCCGGGCGCGTCGGGACGTTACGAGCAGGCCGTCGCGAAGGCGCGCAGTGAATTCGTACATGCGGAGCGCGAGTACGAGGCGTCGAAAATCCGTCGCACGCAAGGCTCGATGATTCTCCAGATCGCGCAGCAGAAGGCAACGGAAGCCGCGCGCGCCGACAGCGCCCGTCACAACGCAGCCGTGGCTGAATTCGAAGGGGCGCTGTTGCGCGGCGAAGCGGCGGCCGTCACCGGCTATGCGCGCATCGTGCTCAGCCGCAGCCCGTACCCGGAAGCGTTTATGCAGACGCTCGCGGCGCATTACGTTGAAAACCACAAGCTGCTGGCCATCGGTTACGACGTGCCGACGCTCGACGCCGCCGTGCCCGTCGCGCTCGAATACCACTACAACGCTGCGGAAAATCTCGTGCAAGGTGTGCCTGCGGAGCAGGCGCTGCGTGCGCGCGTCTACGCCGACGCGCTGCGCCAGATCGTGCTTCGTTCGCTGCACGAACTGTTCTCCGCCGACCCGCTGCGTCACGTGAATGCCATCGTATTCAACGTCTACGCCAGCAATGGCGACGCGCGCGTGTGCCTGGCGAGCGTGCATGTGGCGCGCGCCGACTTCGCGGCGCTAGCCCTCGCGGAGGGCGATCCGGCGACGCATCTGGCGGCGTTGGGGGCTCGTATTTCCGCGCGTCCCGAGATGTTGGAGGCGGTGGCGCCGGTAGCGGGTGTCGACATGACGCAGGTCGTCACGGACGCCGATGTTGCCGTTGACCGCCGTTTCAATCTGATGACGCTCTCCGACAAGGACTTCACGCAGGTGATGTTCCACTTGCTGCGCGCGCACGGTTTCGAAGGGCCGCCGCTGCTGCCGGGTGAGGCGCCGGGCATGCTGATGTGCCGCGCCTGGGACCCGCATCCGATTTTCGGCGGTGACGTTGTCGTGCACATCTACCGCGAGATGGACCGTTGCGCGCGTCTCGAAATGGCTGCCGCTCGCACCATGCTCACGGAGATGCAGCAGATTGGCGCGGCGCGCGGCATGTTGATCACCACGGGGGAGTTCGAAGACGGGGTCGAGGAGTTCGCACGCGATCGTCGCATCGAACTGCTCGCCGGGCATCATCTGGTCTTCCTGCTCAAGGAGAACGCTGGCGTGGATGCGAGCGTGGCGGTGCCGGAGGTGCTCGATCCCGCCGCAACGTTGTTCTGACGTTTTCACGCCGAGGGCGATTCGTCGCCCTGCGGTGTGCGCGTCCTGCTATAGTGAGTTGACCTGACCCACGTCATTTGCATTACGGAGGATCGTATGGCACGACGCACGGCAAGTTCGGTTGGCGCAGGTTGGAAGCTGTCCAGAGTCGGAGTGGTGGGCGCAAGCGTTGCACTGACACTGGCTTTGGGCACACCGATGCAGGCGCAGGCGCAACTCGACCTGCTCAGGAACGCCGTGGGCGGAAGCTCGGGCGGGGGCAACACTGGGGGGCTGGCAGGCAGCCTCGGCGGGCTTGGCCCGATCGGCTCGCTGACATCCGGCAGCGTGGGTAATGCGACGGGCGTGTTGCAATTCTGCATCAAGAACAACTATCTCAGCGCCACGAATCTGAACTCGGCGACCAACCTCAAAGACAAACTTCTCGACAAGATCGGCGCCCAATCGGGGGCGCCGGCCGCCAGCCCCGGCTATCTCGACGGGGCCAAAGGGCTGCTGTCCTCGCCGGATGGCAAGACGGTCGACCTGAACGGCGGTGGACTCAAGGAACAGTTGACGCGCCAGGTCTGCGACAAGATTCTCGATCAGGCCAAGTCCTTCCTCTGACACTGGCTCCCAGGGCGCATCGGCGGGCTACGTTGTCTGCCAGTGCTCAAGGCGGGACGCTGCCCGGCATCTGGATGGCACCAAAAAAATTCCGTGCGTTGGGTCTTTGCCAAGGGCCACGCGCGGGGATACGCTATTCAATCCCCGCCGCTTTTTGTTTGGAGCCATCGATGTATCAGCCCGCCCCCTTTGCCGAGTCTCGTCTGGATGTTCTGCATGATCTCATTCGCATGCATCCGCTCGGTCTGCTCGTGAGCACCGGTGCACAGGGGCTGATCGCCGACTCGATTCCCTTTCTGGTGTATCCCGGCGAGGGCGAATTCGGCACGTTGCGGGCGCATCTGGCGCGAGCCAATCCACATGGTCGGGCGCTGCAAGGTGTCGACGATTGCCTGATCGCGTTCACGGGACCGCAGGGGTATATCACGCCGTCCTGGTATGCCGCCAAGGCGGAGCACGGCAAGGTGGCGCCGACGTGGAACTACGCCGCCGTGCATGCATGGGGCAAGCCGCGCGTGATCGACGATGCGGCATGGTTGCTACGTTTCGTGGGCGATCTCACACAATCGCAGGAGCAGGCGCGTACCGCGCCGTGGGCGGTCGAAGACGCGCCCGCCGACTTCGTCGAGGGCCTGCTGCGGGCCGTCGTTGGAGTGGAAATTCCGATTCGCTGCATCGAAGGCAAATTCAAGATGTCGCAGAATCGCCCGATGCCCGACCGTGTCGGCGTGGTGGAAGGACTGCGTGCCGAAGGGCCGATGAACGAGCCGCTGGCCGCGCTCATCGCTCAGCGGGGCGATGTGCCCGGCGCCTGAGGCCTGAGTCTTCCGAGGGCGGCTATCGCTGGCTGCCGTAACGAATCGAAACAATTCAGCAGGTCGGGGACAGGTTGTACCGTGGTGTCCCCGCATACAATGCGGCAACCCAACTCGGATGCCGCAATGAAGACGCTGTTCCTCATGCTCGCGCTGGTAATTTGCCTGCTTTTTCTCGAGCAGGCGTGGTTGCCGGCTGCGCAAGCGGACGAGTGCGGTAACCTCGGCCCCGCCCAGACCCTGCAATGCGCCGCCTATGGCGCGGCGAACGTTCTCCCCGAATAGGCGATCATCCGCTACAATCGCACCCCCTGAAGTCATACCCTAAGCAGTGCGATGAAGCAGTCTCGATGGACGGTCACCGCAGTGCGCGCAAGCCGCTTGCGCGCGATGGCCGGGCAGTTGGCAGTGTCCTTTGCCTCCCTGATGTCCCTTTCTTCCGCGGTTGCCTTCTCGGCATTGCCGGGCGATGCGTTCGCAGCTGCCACGGCGTGCGGCGATCATTACTGGGCCGGAACTGCGCCCGACATTACCAATGCCGCGATGACGCGCGATGCGCGCGAGGTGTGCTTCGGTGCGTTCGGCGTCATGCACTCGGGAGTGACGCGCACGCCGCTATGGTCGGCAGAGCGTCTCACACGCGCTGGCTTGAGCGATGCGCGTCAGATCTCGCGCGTCAACAATTTCCACGCCGAGTCGCGGCTTCCTCCGGGCGAGCGGGCCGAGCTGCGCGACTATGTGCGCTCCGGGTACGACCGGGGGCATATGGCGCCGTCGGCCGATATGCCGGACGCGCAAGCGCAATCGGAGAGCTTTTCGCTGGCGAACATGGTGCCGCAGAACAGCGAGAACAACCGCTATCTATGGGCGGGCATCGAGTCGAGCGTGCGTAAGCTTGCGCAGGATCGCGGGGAGTTGTTCGTTCTCACCGGCCCTCTTTTCAAGGGCAAGACGATTACGCAGGTCGGTAATCGAGTGATGGTGCCTACGCAGCTCTACAAGGTGGTCTACGACCCCAAGCGCAAGCAGGCGGGCGCCTATCTTGTCGCGAACGAAGCCACGGGCGACTATTCGGTCGTGAGCCTGGCAGAACTCGAGACGCTGGCCGGTATCGACTTTTTCCCCGGCATGCCGGCGGATGTGAAGCGCACGGCGATGCGTCTGCCCGCACCCAAGGCGGCGGGCGGCAAGCGCAAACGCGATCCCGAGGTGCCGTCGTATCGCGAGGTGCAGACGGTGCTCGACTTCTTGCGTACGATCATCCGCTAAGCACGGCACAACGCGTTTGGCGTTGCCTGGTCGATGAAGGCATGGCCTCATCGACCGATCTCAACTGACCGATTTCCTCTCGATTCAGGAGCCCCCGATGTCCGCCTCGTCTTCTGCCGGCGCCAAGTTTCCCCCGTTTGCCAACGACGCCGATGCACTCACGCTCGGTGAGCTGAACGTCGAAAACCATACGGATCACGTTGCCATCTTTGGTAACCTGGAGATTCGTCGCGACGCCGAAGGGCTGCGTCAGGCGCAAGCGCTCAAAGCGGTGCTCGACGCTGTGGTCGCAGCGCTCTCCAGCGCAGACCTGCCTGCGACTACGGAAACGCCGGGGGGCACGACCGCACGACAGGTGAAAAATCCGTTTGAGTCGTGATATTGATGGGGCAGGGGGCACCACTCCCCCCCGGATTTACCCCAGCTTTGTAGCTTATTCGAAGAATCGATGTTGCGCCGCACAATGGCGTAGGCGTCCCGCTCCTCTCATGCCATCTCTGTCCTGGTAGCCTGGCCTGCCGCCGACATCACCCCTGCCGCCCGGCGGCACACGCCGCACCCCGGAAATTACCCAATTCCACGGTTCATGCGGGTTGCGCGACAACTTGTCGCACCTGCGACATTCTGTCGCATTGACACGCCTCGCCACAAATCTCCAATCGCGTCATGGTGACGGTTTTCCCGGTCGCGTTATTCGGTCTCGAAATCCATCCGAATCAGGTGCTTGGCTTGTGGCGACGCAGCACGGACGAGGGGTTTACGGCTGCCAGACAAAGCGCATACTAGCCCTGCGTCTCGTCGATTCCGATAGCGTGAATCGATGACCGGCAAGGCTACGAACACTAAACAACGCGAGGTAACTTATGCACATCCGTTGGAAAAAAGTGTATTCGAGTGGTTGGGGAACGATTCATCACGATGCACCCCGTTCCCATCGCAGCGCCACTGAGCGCGAGCAACTCTTTCAACGCCTGTTGGCAATCGCGATCGCCTGTAGCGTCGGCGGTTTCGTGCTTTTGTCCGTAGGTGCGGCCTTCCTGGGACGCTAAAGTCACAGATCTTCCTTTTCGTGCGCGGCACCGCCTTCGGCGGACTGCCGCGCCGCGTTGCTTTGGCCGACGCATTTCTCGATTTTCAAGCGAAAAACCCGCTCCCGTCCTGATGGTGCCGGGGGCTGTGGCGCTTTCCTCCCGCCATTCCCAATCACCTGCTTTGAACGAACGTCCATGCTGTTTTGAAGCGTCTTGTTACAAAAATGCTGCATTTCAAAAAGCTGGCACGCTCAAATTCCCGCAATTCTCTGCAATTTCCCGTTAAAGATCTGTCGAGAGATACGATAAAGCGCGCAATGTGCGTTGATATCCATCGTGGATAACGTGGTCTTCCATGGTGCTATGGCTGCATTCTGCAGGTTCACGCTGTTGCGTTTATCAAAGAATAGTGCGATCTTGGGACGAAGGCGTCGCGTCGGAATTTTGGGTAATCCTCCGTCGGAATTTGCCCGGATTTATCCGAATTGTCTTGCGCCTCAAAACTCTTGATAAAGAAGAAAAGAACAGAACAACAATAGTGCGGGCTGGTTTGATTGATTTGTGAGGTGCGCCATGGAAATTCGCTGGGAAAAGTTGTACTCGGGCGGATTGGGTCGTTTTTACGACACTTCGGAATCGAGCCGCCGTCGGGCACGGCGTGCGCAGTTGGCATGGTTTGGCGTGGTCATCTCCGTTGGCGTCGCCATCGGAGCCATCGCCATCGCATGGCGCTGGATCTGATGTTCATTACTGCAAAGCGACGCTCGAGGATCACAGGAATGCTGGTACTGCTTGCCGTCGCGGCGAGTGCGCCGGTTCGCGCTCAGGCACCGCCGATGCCGGTGGAGCCGCTCGACATGGCGGGAAAGCCGTGCGGGGCGCTGCGTGCACTGCCGGCTGACGTTACGCACTATCGCTATGAAGTGGCGAACCGGTGCGAACGCCCCGTCGTGTTTTTCTGGCGTTGCAGTGCCACCGACACAGAGCATTCTCTGGAAGTTGCCGGCAAAGCGACGCAGTCCGCTACATGCGCGAAGGCGACGGCTGCGGCCGGCGAGATCGTATTCCGCTTCGATCCGCCGGGCACGGGCAACTGAACGCCGGTTCGCTATCCTCGTTTCGACACCCCCTTTCATGGCGCATGGCCTGCACCGCCGTTTCCCCGGCTGACCACGCCGGGTAGATGTGCTGCATCCGGCTGGCCGGTCGCCACCGCCGGCGGGAATGGCTATCATGACGCTATATGGCCTGCGGGCATCTCCGGCGGTGCCCGTGACGGACCTGCCGCGAACGCTGCGGCCCGATCCATCACGATCCATCACGTCAACCAGAACCCCCCCAAGGACTCCCCCATGACCGACACCGTCACCCCGACCCAGCCGTCGCTCGACACTGCGGCATTGCGTGAATTCGTCGAACGCAAATGGAATGACGAAATTCTGCATGCGCTGACCGACTACATCGCGGTACCCGCCAAAAGCCCCGGCTTCGATGCCGATTGGGCACGCAACGGCTACATCGATCGCGTAGTGCGCGACGCGGCCCAATGGGCGGAACGTCAACCGGTCAAGGGACTGCGGCTCGAAGTGATCCGTCTGGAAGGCCGCACACCGGTAATCTTTTTCGAAGCCCCGGCCACGCGTTCGGGCAGCACCGAGACGATCGTGCTCTACGGTCACCTCGACAAGCAGCCCGAGTTCGACGGATGGCGTAAGGACCTCGGCCCGTGGACGCCCAAGTTCGAAGACGGCAAGCTCTATGGCCGTGGCGGCGCGGACGACGGCTACGCGATCTACTCAAGCGTGACGGCGCTCGCCGCCCTCGATGCGCAAGGGGTAGAGCGCCCGCGTTGCGTGGGTCTCATCGAGACGTGCGAAGAGTCGGGCAGTTACGATCTGCTGCCGTATGTCGACGCACTGCGTGAGCGTCTGGGCCGTGTCGGTCTGGTCGTCTGCCTCGATTCGGGGGCGGGCAACTATGACCAATTGTGGCTGACGACATCGCTGCGCGGCCTGATCTCGGGCAGCCTCGAAGTCCAGGTGCTCGACGAAGGTATTCACTCGGGCGGGTATGGCGGGATTGCGCCGTCGAGCTTTCGCATCATGCGTCAGCTGTTCGAGCGTCTTGAGGACGCCGGCACCGGCAACGTGCTGCCGCAGGGCTTCCATACGCCGATTCCGTTACAGCGTCTGAAAGAGGCGGAAGCCACCGCACACATCCTTGGCGACGACGTCTGGAAGAAGGTGCCGTGGGCCTGCGGTCAGGACGGCCTGTCGGTGTTGCCGACCACGACCGATCCGAAGGAGGCGCTGCTCAATTCGACGTGGCGTCCGTCGCTGTCGGTGACGGGGGCTGCCGGTCTGCCCGCGCTGGCGGATGCGGGCAACGTGCTGCGACCGCGCACGGCGTTCAAGCTGTCGCTGCGTCTGCCGCCGCTCGTCGACGCCGCCAGGGCCGTGGCCGAACTCAAGTCGTTGCTCGAACTCGATCCGCCGTACAACGCGAAGGTGACCTTCAAGTCCGACGCCGGCGTGGCCTCGGGCTGGAACGCTCCCGACGTTGCACCCTGGCTCACGTCAGCACTGAATACGGCATCGCAACGGCACTACGGCGAGGATGTCGCGTACATCGGGCAGGGCGGTACGATCCCGTTGATGAACACGCTGCAAGCCGGTTTCCCGACGGCGCAGTTCATGGTGTGCGGCGTACTCGGTCCGAAGTCGAACGCTCACGGCCCGAACGAGTTTCTGCATGTGCCCTACGCGAAGAAGCTGACCGCTGCGGTGGCCGAGGTTATCGCGTTGGCGCCTTGAGCGAAGTAAGGCGATAGGGGCGATGGGCGCGAAAGGCGCCGTCGCGACGAAAGACTGATCGGGCCGCCTGAGTGCGGCCCGATTTGTTTTGGCTGCGAGGGATGGGTGGGGTCAGAGCCAATGCGTGGCGGCGTCCAGAACCTGCACGCCGCGCATGAAGTCGTCGAGATCCATGCTTTCCAGCGGATTGTGCGAGCCATTGGCATTGCGTACGAATACCATGCCGCTTGGAATGCCTGCGTTGGCGAAGATGGCGGCGTCGTGTCCGGCGCCACTCGGCACCCGTTCCTGAGGAAGATCGAGCGCGCGGCAGGCGTCGACCAGCAACGACGACACGTGCGCATCCATGATTGCCGGGGGCGACGCGAGTCGCCGGTCGAACACGAACTGAACGCCGCGATCGCGTTCGATGGCGCGGCACTCCGTGCGCATCAACTCGTAGAACACGTCGAGCGTATCGGTGCTCTGGCTGCGCACTTCCAGACTGAAATCCACCTTGCCCGGAATGCGCGAGATGGCATGCTCGGCGGGATCGGTGCCGACGATGCCGGTGGTCACCACCAGATCGATGCCACGCTCGAGCAGGGCGCGCCAATGCTCGTCGAGACGCGTGATGAGATCGGCCACCGCGAACATGGCGTCGTGACGCAACCAGCGCGGCACTGCCCCCGAGTGACCCGCTTCGCCCACACACGACACGCGATTGTGGCGAACATTGCCGCGAATGCCGGGCACGATGGCCACGGGCATGTTGCGCGCGATCATCACCGGGCCCTGTTCGATATGCAGTTCCAGCCAGGCTTTGGCTCGCGAGGCGTCGAACAGCGTAGCGCCGTTGCGAATCGCGTCGACGTCGGCACCGGCCTGGGCCATGCAGGTCGCGAGCGAGCGGCCATGCGTGCGATGGGGCATGGCCAGATCGGCGTCGTTCAGTTTGCCAAACAGCGCGCTCGATCCCATGTATGCGCGGCCGAACCACGCGCTTTCTTCGCCACGCAGTGCGAGCACGCGTACCGGCGTGGCAGGATGCCGTTGGCTGCGCCGCTGTTCGACCAGACACAGCAGACCGGCCACGATACCGGCGAGACCGTCGTAGTTGCCGCCTTGCGGTACGGAGTCGAGATGTGAGCCGATCCATGTGGCGGGGGCGTCACCGGCGTCACTAGCGTCACCGATATCGTCGGGCAGTGTGAAGATCAGGTTGGCGGCGCGGTCGCGCGTGACGGCCAGTCCCTGATGTCCGGCCCATTCCGTCAGATACGAGGCCGCGGCATTTTCACCTTCGCCATAGCTGTCGCGGGTAATGCCGACGCCGTCGTCGCCAAGACGGCGCAGGTCGGTGAAGAGTTGCTCGGCCAGCGGGGCCAGCGCGTTCAGTTCCATGAGTGTGCTTCTTTTCGCGTGAGGCTTTGCGAGGGTTGCGTGTAACGTGTGACGACGTGCTCAGCCGGATTGCTGTGCAAAGCGCAGCCAACGGTCGGTCAGTTGGGCGTCGAGGGCGACGGCGCCGGTGAGCGTCGCGATGTGATCGACGGCTTGTGCTTCGCAGTACGCCGCCAGTCCGTCGATGATGTGTCCCATCACGGCCGGATCGCGGAACGACGCCGTGCCGACCTGCACGGCCGACGCGCCCGCGAGCATGAATTCCACGGCGTCGTCTGCCGTTTCGATACCGCCGCAGCCGATGATCGGAATGCGCACAGCACGATGGCACTGATGCACGAGCCGAACGGCGAGTGGCTTGATCGCCGGTCCCGACAGTCCGCCCATCACGTTGCCGAGCTTGGGCTTGCGCGTGCGCACGTCGATAGCCATGCCGAGTACGGTGTTGCCCATGACGATGGCGTCGGCACCGGCGTCTTCCGCTGCTTTGGCAATCAGCGCGATCTGACCGGCGTTGGGCGTGAGCTTGACCCACAGCGGGTGCGAGGTGCGCCGGCGAATGGCGCTCACGGCCTTGTACGTCGTCTCGGGCAGCATGGCGAAGGCCATGCCGTCCGCTTCGAGGTTCGGGCAGGAGATGTTCGCTTCAATGGCCGCGACCTCCGGCAGCGAGAGCGTCTCGCAGGCTTGCCCGAAAGACTCCGCCGTATCGGCAGACACCGACACCACCACGGGCGTATCGAAACGTGTATAGGCGGGCAGAACATCGCGCCGGTAGGCGTCGAGGCCCTTGCTCGGAATACCGATGGAGTTGAGCATGCCGCTGGCGGTCTCGGCCACGCGCGGCGTCGGGTTGCCCGCGCGCGTGGCAGGCGAGACGCTTTTGACGACGAGCGCACCGAGCCGGGTCAGATCCAGCGCTTCGGCATATTCGACCGCGAAGCAGCCGGAGGCCGGCATGACCGGATTGCGCAAGGTGAGCGCTCCGATGCGTACGGAAAGATCAGCCAAAGTCCACCTCCCCGACGACGTCTCGAATCGGAAACACAGGGCCTTCGCGGCACACGCGCAGGAATTGCTTGTCGCCATCGCGATCAAACAGGCGCACGCAGGACAGACAAACGCCCATGCCGCACGCCATGCGTTGCTCCATCGCCACCTCGGCCGTGATGTGCGGGTGTGCGTGCAGCACACGCTGGAGCAGCATCAACAGACGGTGCGAGCCGCAGGTGTAGACGGCGTCGTGCGGTGTGGCCTCGAGCAGGGTGCGTATGCGCGGCTCCAATGCCTCGACGGCCGACGAGCCGTCGGTGTCGAACACGCAATGCACGTCGGCCAGCGCGCGGGCCTGCGGCGAGCGCAGAAACTCGTCGCGCATCAGATCGGCCTCGCTGCGGGCCGACATGACGACCGTCAGCTTCAGCCCGGCCGCCGCCGCGCGCTGCACGAGCGGCGCCATCGTCGCGAGCCCCACGCCGCGCGCCACCAGCATCACGCGCTGCCACTGCTCAGACTGCGTATTGAGCGTGAAGGTGTTGCCCAGCGGCCCGACGATATCGAGCGTTGCCCCTTCCGGCAGGGTAGCCAGCGCACGCGTGCCCACGCCCGTCACGTTGTAGAGAAATTCGATGGTGTCCGGCTCGGGGCCGGTGCCGTACACGCTCATGGGGCGCAGCAGGAAGGGGGCGTCGCTGTCCGTGACCGGGCACTTCAATTGGTAGAACTGGCCGGGCTGCGTCGTGAGGGCGACGGGGGCATCGGCCTGCAGACGCAGATAGCGGTAACGCGCATTGACGGCGCGATGCGCGAGCACGCGGCAGCGATGCGTCGCAACCGTGGGTGTGCGGCACGCCGCCTCTTGCGCGGCGTGTGTGTCCGGGGGCACCGGCGCCCATGGGCGGGTGACGTTGGCACACGTCAGAGTGGCAACTGACATGGGGGCTCCGAATAGTGGGGACGGGCATTGTGAGGCGACGCGCCGACGTCGTAACGTCGCACGCGTCGCGTCTCTCGTTACTCGAGTTCAACGCCTTTGAGTTCGGGGATCAGGAAACGCGTCGCGAGCATGTCGAGCACGTACAGGCTCGCGAGCAGCGCGATGGCGATCTGGAACGAGTAGCGGGCAGCGAGTGCGCCGACGACGACAGGCCCCAGCCCGCCGATGGCGCGTCCGATGTTCCACAGCACGTTCTGCGCGGTGGCGCGTGCAGCGGTGGGGTAGGCCTCGGACATGAGCGTGCCGTAGCCGCCGACCATGCCGTTGACGAACATGCCCATCAAGGCGCCTGCGAAGAGCATGACCGTCGGGTCGGTCAACCGGGCGTAGACGAGCACCATGACCACGGCCCCCGCCTGATACAGCAGGAACGTGGGGCGGCGTCCGATACGGTCGGCCAGTTGCCCGAAAGCCCAGACACCGATCATCATGCCGATCACGGTGACCGCAGTCCAAATGCCGGACTTCGTGAGCGAGAAGCCGAGCTTTTGCGAGAGGAACGTCGGCAGCCAGATCATGATGCCGTAGTAGCCGAAGTTCTGGACCGAGCAAAGAATCACGATGCCCAGGCTCACCCGGGTGGTGCGGGCGTCCTTCACGAGCAGACGGAAGGCGTTGCTGCCCTGACCGGACTTCGCGGGCTTGCCGGTGCGCCGCACGAAGACTTCGGGCTCGTGCAGCTTGTTACGCAGCACCCACGCGACGAGTGCCGGCAGCACCCCCACGAGGAACATGCCGCGCCAGCCGATATGCATCAGCAGCAGCGGTGTGAGCAGTGCAGCGGCGAGTACGCCCGTCTGCCAGCCGAGCGCGACATACGACGAGACGCGTGCACGTTTTGCCGCAGGCCACGCTTCGGCGGCCAGCGCCATGCCGATGCCGAATTCGCCGCCGAGTCCGATGCCCGCAATCGCGCGATACACAAGCAAGTCCCAGAACCCCTGCGCAAATGCGCACAGCCCGGTGAAGACGGCGAACAGCAGAATCGTCCACGTGAGCATGCGCACACGGCCGTAGCGATCCGAGAGCGCGCCAAACAGAATGCCGCCCGCGACGGCACCGATCAGTGTCCACGTCACGAGTGCGCCGGCCTGTCCCGGCGAGAGTTGCAGCCCGGCCGTAATGGCCGGGAGCATGAAGCCGAGAATCAGCAGATCGAAACCGTCCATCGCATAGCCGATGGCAGAGCCCGCAAGCGCTTTCCATGCGTAGGGGGTAACGATGCCGTCGGACGTGGCGCCCGGGCGTTGCGCACTCGGTGTGTTCAGGTTGGCTTCCATGATCGGTTCCTGTGGGGCGGCGAATCGGCGCAGCGGTAAATGCCGTGCTGTTTTCGTCAAATTGTCTAAATTTTTAGACGATCAAGTGAAAAAAATACCGCCGGGGAGATGCGCGCCAAGCGTCGTCCATCGTCATGCATAGACCTCGGTCGTCAACTGTGCGGCGAAGCTGTTCAGTGTGGCGAGGAAGGTGGCATCCGAGGTGGCTGCTGCATCGCGCAACATCGTGGCATGGGCCTTGCTGCGGGCGAGAAATGCCTGAAACGTCTCGCCGTTGGCGGCAATGCCCGACTGCCGTTCCGCGAACGTTTGCGCGGCCTGCGCGAGCAACAGTAACGCAGCGGATTCTCGCGTGGCCGTGCGCGACGCATCGAGACAGCGCGCAGCGAAATCCTCGATGTCGGACAGACCGACCGTGTCGCGTTGTAACCAGACGCATGCAAGCTGCAGATCCATCATGCTCTCCATCTGTCTAAATATTTAGACTAAACGAACCCGGCGGGGCAGGCAAGACGAAAATAATCGGGTCAAACCCTGATATCGAAGCCACGCGACGGCTGCCACTGCCGATGAGCATTGCGTGCCGTCGCGTGCCTCGGGAACGCTGGCGGTATCGCCAGCCCTCACTCAGAACTTCATGCGCAGGCCGGCGCCGTAGGTCTGTCCGGTCGACATGTCGCTCATGTGGTCGTACTTGTATGCGGCGTAGATGTCCGTGCGCTTGGACAGCGGGTAGTCGTAGCCGAGGGCCCACGTGGTGCGGCGCTGATTGTCGCCCGAACCGTTCGAACCGGTGTAGGCCACCGATGCGAGCACGCTGCCGCGGCCGAGCGGGACCGAAGCGCCCAACTGACCCGTATTGGCGTGGAAGTTGCCGCTCGCGGCCTGACTTGCCACGAGCATGTACTGGGCGAAGACCTTCACCACGGCGAAGTCATACGAGAGGCCGAGTTGCGCCGTGTTCTGGTTGGTCAGTCCGGCGACGCCCGGCAACTGCGTGCCAAAGTCCCCCGGCGTCGCGCTGAAATTCACGTACTGATAGTTCGCGGCAGCGGCGAACGGGCCATTGGCGTAAGTGACGGACGCCGCCCATTTCTTCGCGCTATGGTCGGTCGCGCTGTTGCCGGTGGCGTAGAGCAACGTGCCCGCCAGCCCGGCGTAAGTCGGCGACGTGTACGCCACGGCGTTATTCCACGCCGAGTCACCCACCACACCCTGCGTCCCCAGACCCTTGTAGGTGTGGAAGATCATCGGCGAGAAGGTGTACGAGTTATTGAACGGGTTGAACTGGATCGTCGCCAGATAAAGCGGGGTCGTGATGCGGCCCAGGCGCAAGGTGCCGAGGCCGTTTGACAGGCCGACATATGCGTTGCGCGAGAAGAAGCTGTCGCCGGCAAAGCGGCCGTAGGTTCCGTTGTTCGGCTGGAAGTAGCTCTCGAGCACGAACAGCGCGCTGTTGCCGCCACCCAGGTCTTCGGTGCCGGCCAGACCCCAATACGACGTGGTCATGCCGCCGCCTTGCTGCACGACAGCAGCGTTGCCGCCCGGGTTCTTCACCGAGCCGACATAAGCGTCTGCCAGGCCGTAGAAGCTCACACTCGATTGCGCGTGAGCCGTGGTTGCGAGCGTTGCGGCGCTCAGTGCGGCGGCGCCAGCCACCTTGTGCCAGGTCTTCATCATTCCCTCTTTGTTGTATAAATTTCTGGACGGCGCGCAGGCTATCACTGCCGGCGCGTGCGGTCACCTCCCAAACCGAGGCAAGCCTGTTCTCGGTGCAGGGCATTCCCACGCAATGGGGTATCCGTGTTCGGGATCGTGCAGATGTCTAAAAAAATAGACAATCGGAAAAATATTCGCCGGGCGAATGTGGGGTGTTTGCGACAGTGCTGCGAACGTACCGGGTTGAGTGAAGCCTGTGATGGCGCGGCATCGGGACGTGCGGGCGACCGGTATAATCCCCGCACTGCAATGCGGGTGCGGCGCGATTGGCCGGGCCGGGCATTGGCATCCGACAGGGGGCGATTTGAATCGAGCTGCAACGACATCCCGGGCGCCGAGGGGCGCGCGTTTCAATTTCCGAGCCATTGGCGAGCGCTTGCGCGCCTACCGGCTGGCGGCGGAATTACGTAGTGAGGATGTGGCGGAACAGCTCGATATCTCACGCGCGGCCATCTATAAGCTCGAGCGCGGCGAGATCGTCAAGATCGATACGCTTGAGCGGCTCGCGGCACTGCTGGGGGTGTCGCTCGCCAATTTGCTGGGCGTGGAAGTCGAATATCACGACTCGGCGGTGAGCTATTTCGAGCGGATGCGCCAGTTGGAGAGCCGCTCGGAGCGTATCGTCGCGCACTTCGACCCGATTTCGTTTCTGCTGACCTCGGAAGACTATGACGTGTGGCTGCGTCACATGCTCGACGAGAGCATTCCCCCCACGCTCGCCGACCGCCATTGGGCGAACACGATCGATCGCGTGCTGGGCATCCTGCAGGATCGCAAGTCGAGCTTCTCGCGTCAGCGGCTGGCGGTCACCAGCCTCATCGGGCTGCGTCAGATCGAGCAGTTCCTGCATCACGGACTCGTCGGGCGGCTGGGACTGCCGCCGGGCGTGCAGCTCGAGCGGAAGATGGCGGCACGTCGCGAGGTCGCGCGCATTGTCGAGTTTCTCGAGGCCGACACGACGGGCGTGCAGATCGGCATCGTGAGCGACAACATGCCGAACGAGACGTTCCAGATCTTCGAGGCGCAGGGCGAAGCCTATGTCGCTGTCTCGCCGTTCCGTCTGGGCGAGCTACCCAACTTGCGCACGGGTATTGCCACGATCACGACTTCGCCTGACGGGGTGGGCATGTATCGCGCCATGATCGATCGCCTGTGGGCCGATTCGGCCAAGGGTAAGGAAGGCGCGGCCCTATTGGGACAACTGCTCGCGCGTTTCTGATTGCGCTGGGAAACGGATGCGCTGGTGCCACAAAGCGAAGCCATTCGACATTATCGACATCCCTGCACGGCGAATCCATTTAGTCTCCACGCGCCTGAAGACCATCCGGTCTGTTTACCTGGAGACGATCATGGGAACAATTTCCGCAGCATCGAGCCATTCGCCGGTGCAAATCCTTTCCGCCAGCTGGTCGAAGCTGCCTGAAGACGAGAACAGCTTCGGCTCCGACTTTCAGCGACTGGGGTCGGTTGCAACCTCCGCGCTTGCGCCCACCGGCAAAGCCTGGCAAACGTATCCCGCACGACAGAGAAGTGATCTGGAGAAGTGTGGCATTCCGCTTGGCAGTTGGTGCGGTGAGCGCGATCGGGATGTGCTTTGCGCCAAGCGTCTGCAAGCCCACCCGCTGATGCCCAGGTTCGTCGGTGAAACACTTGAGCGCTGGCGTTCCACCTATCTCGACAGCATTGGCAAGGACGTGAGCTTCGAGCGCGATCGCTCGTCTTCCATGCAATCTGCGCGCCACGGCGTTCCGCCTGTCGCCAAGCCGTTTGTTCGCACATTCGACGCGGCGCCAGTGCGCGCCCAGCTCGAGGAGATCGCGTTGCTGAACAATGAGATCCGTCAGTTGAATACGACGGTGCAATCGTTGCCGGAGGGAGACGTGAAGCGGATCGCGCGGGGAAATCTCGTCGACCTCGCTTCGCTCCGGGATGCCATGCTGGACCTGACCCTGGGGGCGCATGAACGCAAGCGCGATGAACTCAAGGCGGAAATCAGAGTGCTGATCGCGCTTAACGACATGGCGCGTGAAGCCGAGAGAGAAATGACCAACGGCGGTGCCGACGTGCCATTGCGACTATCCGTGCGCGATGGCAACTGGGTGCTCAAACCTGCGGCCTCGACGTCCTGGTTCGCCAGGAACAAGACGCGTGCCGCCAACGACGCGGCACGGCTGGCATTGCTGCTTGGCTATCCGGCAGATCAGCCAGTCTCGCTCAAGATGATTCGGGACCGAGGGTTCGGGGTGCGGGAGTATTCGTCGGTGCTCAATCACGCCAGGGAAGGGGGGCGCGGGGCCACGCCTTCGTGGCTCGCGGCTAGGGCGTTGGATATCGATGCGTGGAAGACCGAAGGCGGCACCGTGATGGACGACGCCATGCGCCCCCACGAGAGCCGCAGACTTAGCGTCGCGTCGTTGCCGGAGTCCGACGACAGTCTGTCCGATCCCGGCCTGTCCGGTGACGGCCTATTCGACGAGCATCACTACGCGGTGCTACCTCTGCGCACTGGCGAGCGCCAGGAACCTGGCCATACGCCCACGCCAGTGCATGGCGAGAATCACAACGAGGGACTTCATCGGCATGCAGGTGCGCGAAGCGCGCTTGGCAATACACCCGTGCCCGCGCACGACGACACACTGCTTGACGAGGATTACGACAGCGTGCCGCATTTCGCCGGCCCGGACGGTAGCGAATACGCACTCGTGAGGCAGGCTGAAACGTCGCTAGGGAGCAAGAGACGGTCGCTGACGTCTGGCGCGGCGCGTTTTGCGCAGATGCTCAACGTGGCGCGTTCGCTTGACCCGTGGGCTTCGGAGGAACTGGCGCCCCCACTGTCGCGGCGCTTGCCGGCGCCGCCGTCATCGCCGCCGCACCTGCCGTTGTCGCTGCCGCCCATCCCTGAGTAATTCACCGCAATCACTGCATTAAGCACCAAGGCCGCCGCCGGAATACGGAGCGGCCTTTTTCGTGCTTGAAGGCGGATTTGCCTAAGCGGCTCAGAAATTTCGCTCACCGAAACGCTTCGTGCGCGCGTGCTAGTAAATATTTTAAATATTTGCAAGTCTTTCCAATCAATATGTTGCGAGATTTTTGCAACGACCCCTTGCTTTGCCATGTAGGTAACTTGTAAGTAGAATTGCCGCGTTAAATTGCGCTACGCGAGGTGAATGGCCTGTCAGGTTTTCTTCGCGCATGGCGAGCCACTGCCGCTTGACTGTCATGCGTGATTCGTCCCGTCCCCCACACAAAAACGGAGAACTCCATGTCACAGGACAAGGAACCGCGCCGACGCTTTCTGCGCCAGGTGCTGGCGATCGTGCCTGCTACGACGCTTGCCACCGGTGCGACGCTTACGCAGTCCGCCTGTAGCAGCGACAAGTCTGCTACCCCCGCTGCTTCGACCACCCCTTACGAGCCCAAGTACTTCACTGCCGACGAATGGCGTTTCGTGAATGCTGCCGTCGACCGTCTGATTCCTGCCGACGATCTCGGCCCGGGCGCGCTGCAAGCCGATGTGCCGCAGTTCATCGACCGTCAGATGGAAACGCCCTTCGGGCACGGCAAGCTCTGGTACATGCAAGGGCCGTTTCATACCGATCAGCCGCCCGAGATGGGGTACCAGTTGAGCCTCGTGCCGCGCGATATCTATCGTCACGGCATCGCGGCTTGCGATGCGTACTGCAAGAAGCAGTACAACAAGGTATTCGCCGACCTCGATCACGCCACGCAGGAAACCGTGCTGGGCGATCTGGAGAAAGCGAAGATCGAATTCGATAGCGTGCCCGCGCGCACGTTCTTCTCCTATTTGCTGGCCAACACGAAGGAAGGTTTCCTCTCGGACCCCATCCACGGCGGCAACAAGGACATGGTCGGTTGGAAGCTGGTGGGCTTTCCCGGCGCTCGTGCCGACTTCATGGACTGGGTGGACCAGCCCAACGTCAAATACCCGTACGGGCCCGTATCGATTTCCGGAAAGCGGGGCTAATTCATGGCAATCAAGAAAGATAAGGTCGACGCCGTCATCGTGGGCTTCGGCTGGACCGGGGCAATCCTCGGCCAGGAACTCACCGATGCAGGGCTCAACGTTGTGGCGCTCGAGCGCGGCGCCATGCGCGACACGCCGACCGACGCCCAGTACCCCAAGGTCATCGACGAACTCGAATACTCGGTGCGCGGCAAGCTTTTTCAGGAGCTGGCGCGCGAGACCGTCACGATTCGGCACACGCCGGACGACCTCGCAGTGCCTTATCGCCAGAACGGTTCGTTCTTGCTGGGCAATGGCGTGGGCGGTGCGGGGTTCCACTGGAACGGCATGCACTATCGCATTCTTCCGGAAGAACTGAAGCTGCGCAGCCATTACGAAGAACGCTATGGCAAGAAGTTCATCCCCGAGGGCATGACGATTCAGGACTTCGGCGTGAGCTACGAAGAACTGGAGCCGCACTTCGATTTCGCCGAGAAAGTGTTTGGCACGTCGGGCAAGGCGGGCAACCTGAACGGCAAGATCGTGCCGGGCGGCAATCCGCGTGAGGGCGCGCGCTCGAGCGAGTTCCCCACGCCGGCGTTGCCGAATACCTACGGCGCGACACTTTTCGAAAAGGCCGCCCGCGAAGTGGGCTTCAATCCGTATCCGGCACCTGCCGCGAACACGTCCGAGCCGTATACGAATCCGTACGGGGTGCGTCTCGGACCGTGCAACTTCTGCGGCTTTTGCGAGAACTACGGCTGCTACATGTATTCGAAGGCATCGCCGCAGACGACCATCCTGCCGGTGTTGCTCAAGAAGACCAATTTCGAGCTGCGCACGAATGCGTATGTCGTGAAGGTCAATCTCGACAGCGACGGCAAGAAGGCGACGGGGGTGACGTACATCGACGCGCAAGGCCGCGAAGTCGAGCAACCCGCCGACCTCGTCATCATGGCCGCGTACCAGATGCACAACGTGCGCTTGCTGCTGCTCTCGGGCATTGGCAAACCGTACGATCCGAAGACGGGTGAGGGTGTCGTCGGCAAGAACTACGCTTACCAGATGAACGGCGCGGTAAACGTGCTGCTGCCCAAGGGCACGCAGTTGAACCCGTTCGTCGGTACGGGGGCAGGCGGTGTGTCGATGGACGACCTGAACGGCGACCAGTTCGACCACGGACCGCTGGGCTTCATCGGTGGCGCGAGCATTCGTCACGTGCGCTATGGCGGACGTCCGATCAAGATGACCCCGACCGTGCCGGGCACGCCGTCGTGGGGCAGCAAATGGAAGGCGGGCATTACCGACGCGTATCAACGTTACATGACCATCGGCATTTCCGGCTCGGTCATGTCGTATCGCGACGCGTGCCTCGATCTCGATCCGACGTACAAGGACGCCTATGGCGTGCCGCTGCTGCGCATGACGTTCGACTGGCATGACAACGAATACGCGATGCTGGGCTACATGGGCGACCGGATGGAAGAGGTTGGCCGCGCGATGAATCCGGAGAAGGTGTTCCGTGCGATTCGCAAGAAGGGCACCCATTACGACACGCGGATCTACCAGAGCACGCATACGACCGGGGGCGCCATCATGGGCACCAATCCGTCGAACAGCGTGGTCAACAAGTATCTGCAGAGCTGGGACGTGTCCAACGTGTTCGTGATGGGCGCATCGGCGTTCCCGCAGAACATGGGTTACAACCCCACGGGCGTGGTGGCGGCGCTGGCGTACTGGTCTGCGAAGGCGATTCGCGAACAGTACCTCAAGAACGCCGGCCCGCTGGTGCAGGCCTGAGGAGCGAAACCATGATCCGCAAAACGATGATGAAACGCTCCGTTGGTGCGCTCACAGCCGGTGCCCTGGCACTCGTGGCCGTTGCCGTGTGGGCGCAGACTGCGACGGCGCCCTCCGGGGCAGCCGTCTCGCCGGTGCCTACGCCCGCAGTGCCCGCCGTGACGGTGCAAGGTGGCGCTCAGACACCCGCCGCGAACGATCCGCAAGCGCAGCTCGTGAAGCAGGGCGAGTACCTCGCCCGCGCCGCCGATTGCGCTGCGTGTCACACGGCGCCCAAGGGCAAACCGTTTGCCGGCGGTCTGCCGATTGCCTCGCCCATCGGCACGATCTACTCGACGAATATCACGCCGGACAAGGACACCGGCATCGGCAGTTACAGCCTCGAAGACTTCGACAAGGCGGTGCGTCACGGCGTCGCCAAGAATGGCTCGACGCTGTACCCGGCCATGCCGTACACGTCGTACGCGAAGGTGCGTCCGGCCGACGTGAAGGCGTTGTATGCCTATTTCATGAACGGCGTGCAGCCGGTTGCGCAAGCGAACAAGTCGACCGACATTCCGTGGCCGATGTCGATGCGCTGGCCGTTGTCGATCTGGCGCAAGATGTTCGCGCCGGCGGTCGTGGCCGACGTTGCGTCGACCGATAACGACCCGATCTCGCGCGGTCGCTATCTGGTCGAAGGGCTGGGCCATTGCAGCGCATGCCACACGCCGCGCGGCGTCGCCTTGCAGGAGAAGGCGCTGACGGACGATAGCACGGCGTTCCTCTCGGGCGGCGTGGTCGACAACTTCCTCGCGAAGAACTTGCGCGGCGATGTCACCGACGGTCTGGGCAACTGGAGCGAAGGCGATATCACGGCGTTCCTGAAGGGCGGGCGTAACGATCATTCTGCAGCCTTCGGCGGTATGTCGGACGTGGTGCAACACAGCACCCAGTACATGAACGACGACGATCTCACCGACGTCGCCAAGTACTTGAAGACACTGAAGCCGGTCGATCCGAACGCCAAGGCGCTCGCCTACGACGACACCGTGGCCAAGGCGTTGCGTACGGGCTCCGACAAGAGCAACGGTGCGCTCACGTTCCTCGACAACTGTGCGGCATGCCACCGCAGCACGGGCAAGGGCTACACGCAAACGTTCCCGACGCTTGCGCTCAGCTCGACGGTGAACACGGCAGATCCGACCTCGCTCATCCATATCGTGTTGCGCGGCGCGGAAATGCCGTGGACGAAGGCGGCGCCGACGCATTACGCGATGCCGGGCTTCGACGATCGTCTGACCGATCAGGATGTGGCCGACGTGTTGACGTTCGTGCGCTCGAGCTGGGGCAACAAGGCGCCGGCGGTGACAAGTGCACAGGTGGCCAAGGTGCGCAAGGCCGTTGGCGCGGCCCCGCAGCCGCTGCGCTAACCGCCGTGGCGTTGCGCGCGACCGGGCCGACCGGCGCGAGCGCTTCGCCTGTGGTGAAACGAAGCCCCGCCGGGCAGTTCTGCCGGCGGGGCTTTTCAATGTCCGCGATCTGTCGGCGCATCCGGTCAGCGAGGGCGGGCGTTGGTGGCTCGTGTTGGAACTCGCCCACAACGTGCAGGCGAATTGGCGCGTGCCGATGCCCGGCCGGTCGCTGGCGCAACGCTGGACGAAGATCTTCCGTCTGGCGAACGCGCACCGTCTATAACTTGGCAGGCCCCCAGACACTCATGCACTGGCGGGCCGCGGCTGCCGGACCGGCGGCGCTGCGCGCTCGTCATTGATCGGGAAGTGCAGGGCTGCCGCCACGGCACCCAGAATCGCCGTCGCGGCCCAGATCAGGTTGTAGGAGCCAGTAACGTCGAGTACGTAGCCACCCAGCCACGCACCGAGAAACGAGCCGACCTGATGGCTCATGAAGCACAGGCCGAAGAGCGTTCCCAGATGCTGTGTGCCGAAGACTTTCGCCACCAGACCGCTGGTGAGCGGCACGGTGCCGAGCCACGTCAACCCCATGACGGCGGCGAAGATCACCACGCTCGTGTCGGATTTCGGCAGCAGGAAGAAGAGTGCGATGGCCGCCCCGCGAATCAAGTACAGCCAGCCAAGGACGTGATGCTGACGATACCGTCCGCCAAGCCAGCCGCAAGCCCAGCTTCCCACCATATTGAACAGACCGATCAGCGCCAGCGCGGTGGCGCCCAGGCCGACGGGCATGTGACACATCAGCAGATAGCCGGGCAGGTGGGTGGCGATGAACGCCAGTTGAAAGCCGCAGGTGAAGAAGCCGAGCGTCAGCAACTGATAGCCGCGATGGCTGCGCGCCTGACGGAGCACTTCGCGTAGCGAGACGTGTTCGCCGTCGTTGCCTGAAGTGGGGGCGGCGGCCTTGCCGGCCGCATTGCCGCGCCGGCGCAACGTCATGAAGAGGCCGAGCGGGGCGGCACAGCACAGGATCAGCGCGAGGGCGAAGAGCGACGTCGACACGCCGTAAGTCTGACGCAGGCCTTGTGCGATAGGCACCAGCGCGACCTGTCCGAGCGAGCCGCCGGCGCTCACGAGCCCCATCGCCATCGTGCGCTTCTCCGGCGTGACGGCGCGGCTGACGGCGGGCAGCACCACACCGAACGTCGTGCAACTGATGCCGAGTCCGACCAGCACGCCGAGACCGATGACAAGCCACATTCCGGAGGGCGCCAGTGCCGCCATGGCCAGCCCCCCGGCGAACGCAAACGCGCCGAAAGCGACGGCGGGGGCCGGGCCGTGACGGTCGGCCATCGCACCGGCAAACGGCTGTGCGAATCCCCATACGAGGTTGTGCAGCGCGATGGCGAAGGCCACGAGGGTGACGGGCACGCCGCGATCGTACGAGAACGGATTGATGAACAGACCGAACGTCTGCCGGGTGCCCATTGCGGCACTCAGGACGAGTGCCCCGGCAATGATGATCAGGGTGATGCGGTTTTGCAGCGAGGGCACTGCCGAAGCCATGGGTTCTTGCATGATGGTGAGTCCTCCTCACGGAAGTCTCGCAACGAAATGCCCCGCTGGCAAAGGAGTTGTGCGTTACGGCGAGTGAATTTTATTCACCCGAAGGGGTGAGCCTGTTCGATGACCCAGTCGCGGAACGCCACGCACTCGGGGTGCGGTTCGATGTCGTGCGCGCAGATCAGCCAGTAGGCCCCCTGTGCTGGCGTGGTGATGTCGTGCGCCGGCACGAGGGCACCGCTCGCGAGATAGCCGTCGACCAGCGGGCGGCGTCCGATGACCACCCCAAGGCCGGTCATCGCCGCGTCGAAGGCCATTTGAATGTTGTCGAAACTCAGCCCGCCCTGGGCGTCGAAGTCATCGATGCCTGCGCCTTCGATCCAGCCTTGCCAGTCTTCACTGGCGCTGGTCACGTGAATTCGTGTGACGGCGCGCAGGTCGAGCTTGCCGTTGCCATCGGCATGGCTCGCACGATACTCGGGACTACAGACGGGAACGAATCGTTCGCCGAACAGCCGGTGCCAGGCGTCGCTCGCGACCGGTGCGCGCGACAGGCGGATGGCGAAGTCGAAGCCGTCGGCCGGGAAGCCCACCTGTCGCTGAGACGTGTCCATTGTGATGTCGATGTTCGGCATACGTTGCAAGAACGTGTCCAGGCGCGGCAGGAGCCAGCGCGAGGCGAGAGTTGGGGCGCAGGTAATGGCGATGGCGCGCGAGGCGTCCGGCGTGGGCAGACGTCGCGTGCCGGTGAGCAGCAGCGAGAAGGCTTCGGTCACGTAGGCGAGATAGTCGACGCCTTCCGGAGTGAGCGAGAGGCCTTGCGGCGAGCGGGTAAACAGGGCGACGCCAAGCGTCTGCTCCAGCCCCACGATGCCGTGGCTGACGGCGCTCGGCGTGAGATGCAGTTCGGCGGCGGCGCGTTTGAAGCTCTGGTGACGCCCGGCGGCTTCGAACAGGCGCAGGGCGGATAGCGGTGGCAAGCGGGGCGGCATCGGGTGAGGTGTCGAGCGGTCGGTGAGCGGGGGCAGGCGCGCCGGTATCGATGGCTTCGTTCGGATGGCGTCGATTTTCGCACGACGCCGGGCGTTGTGTGGCGGTGGTGCGTCGCTGGGACCGGGGGGCGGGGCGGCGGGGGGGCGACTGTCACGGTTGGCGGCCGGTACAGGCCTGTCCGGATTTGGCGAACTGTACCGGGATTCAGGCAGCGTGCGTGCCTATCCTGTGGCTCCGCGAGTTCCAAGGCGACTGCATGAGGCAGCGCTGGCGTGGGGGCTTCTGACTTTCGAACATGACGACTGAACAATTGCTGGCCTTCTGTGCTTTCGCTGTCATCACGCTGGTGACGCCGGGCCCGAACAACATGATGATCCTCGCTTCGGGGCTGAACTACGGCTTCGCGCGCACCTTGCCGCATCTGGCCGGCATTGCCTTCGGTTTCGCCCTGATGGTGTTTCTGACGGGCACGGGCCTGCATTCGATCTTCGTACGCTTCCCCGTGATTCACACGGTGCTGAAGTACGCCGGGGCGGCTTATTTGCTGTGGCTTGCGTGGCATTTGGCGCGCTCGGGGCCGATTGACGGTGAGCGTCGTGAGCGCGAGCGTCCCATGGGGTTTCTTGGCGCGGCAGCGTTCCAGTGGGTGAATCCGAAGGCGTGGGTGATGGCTGTGGGCGCGATCAGCACCTATCTTCCTAATGCGTCGCATGTGCCCGACGTGATGGTGCTCGCACTGATCTATGGCGTGCTCTGTGCGCCGTGCATTGGTTTGTGGGCGGGATTCGGCGTTGCGATGCGACGGGTGCTCACCGATGCGCGCTCGGTACGGCTCTTTAACGGTTTTGCCGCGGCATTGCTGGTGGCGTCGCTGTATCCGATTCTGGTCGAGTGATGACGCGAAGCGTCTGACGACGTGCAGGGAAGTGTGGGGAAGTGCTGCGCAGGGGCGAGGAGATTCCATCGTTATACTGACGGTTTTTACGACTCTCTTCCTCCCGACGTGAGGTATCGCTATGCCCCGCATGTTCGTCAAGACACTGCCTTGTCTCGTCGCTGCCGCGACACTCGCTTTTTCTCCACTCTCGTCGTTGGCCTGCACCCGGGTGGTCTATCTCGGCGCAAACGACGATGTCGTCACGGCGCGTTCGATGGACTGGAAGCTCGACGTCGCCACCAATCTCTACGTGTTGCCGCGGGGCATTGCGCGCTCGGGAGAATCGGGGCCGAATTCTCTTCGCTGGACGGCAAAATACGGCAGTGTGGTCGCCACGGGTTATGACGTATCGACGACGGACGGTGTCAACGAGAAGGGGTTGTCTGCGCAGTTGCTTTGGCTGGTGGAGTCGCAATATCCGAAGTTAGACGGGGGCGCGAAACCGGGGTTGACGATCGCGGCCTGGGCGCAATACGTCCTGGACAACTTTGCGACCGTTGCCGAAGCGGTGACCGCGCTCGAGAAGGAGCCGTTCACGATCGTGACGGACAACGTGCCGGGGGAGAACCGGCTCGCGACCCTGCACCTGTCGATGTCGGACAAATCGGGTGACAGCGCCATCGTCGAGTACATCAATGGCCGGCAGGTGATTCACCACGGCCGTCAGTATCAGGTGATGACGAATTCGCCGACGTTCGACGAGCAACTCGCACTGAACACGTACTGGAAACAGATCGGGGGCACGACGTTCCTGCCGGGGACGAATCGTTCGTCGGATCGCTTTGCGCGGGCGTCGTTCTACATCAATGCGATTCCGAAGAATGAAGACCCGGTCGAGGCGCTGGCGAGCGTGTTCAGCGTGATTCGCAATGCGTCGGTGCCGTACGGGATCACGACGCCGGGCGAGCCGAATATCTCGTCGACGCGCTGGCGCACGGTGGTCGATCACAAGCGCATGCTCTATTTCTTCGAGTCGGCGCTCACGCCGAATACGTTCTGGGTGGACCTGAAGAAGGTGGATTTTGCGGCAGGGGCACCGGTGAAACGGCTCGATCTTGGTAAGGATCAACGCAATACGTTCAACGGCGAGGTGTCGGGCGAGTTCAAGGTCTCGCCGCCGTTTCCGTTTCTGGGGCTGAATACGGGCAAGGCGCAGTAGAGTTTGCGGGAGAAGGAGGATGCCGGGGAAGGGCCCGCCTGGGCGACGCGCCTGATGCAGAGTCGTTCGATGTCTTGAGAACCACGCGGACGAACGGACGCCGCCGCAATGGCGTCGAGGTTCGTCGCGGGACTCCTGCGCGAGGCATGGACAGCGCTTCTGCGAGCGCAAGGACTTGGCTGGACCACACCAAGTCTGCCTTTTCGACTGGCGTCAATATAGTCGTGGCGGGACGGAGGCGCACGTGAGCGGGCAGAAGATGTCCATGCCGGATCCGTGTGGGCTATTCGACGGCTGCTTTGGTGATGACGTACTTTCCTGATTTGTCGTCAACCGTCCAGCCCAGGTTAAGGGCGATTCCGTAGTGCTGAAGCAAGACGCTCCGGTTGGTGGCTGGGAGGCCTTTGTTGCGCCTTGGGACTACGCACAGCAGTTCGATGGCATTGCCTTCCAGCGACGAGGAAATCTCCGAGGCAGGATGACTGCCGACGATTTCGCACTGGTGTTCCGGCAGGTAGTCGCTGTTCAATTCCGGTTCGGAAAGGGCATACCGGAACGTCTTACCCGGAATTGCCGAAATATTCGTGAGATCCAGCGGCGGCGTGCGCAGGTTGGCCAGACGATAGGCGCCGCCTTTCAGAATGGTCTGACCTCTCAGGTTTTCGATGCCGTAGGTCAGTGCGAAGGTGATGCTGGCGTTGTCGGCTTGCTCGCCAGAGGATTCGAGCCATTCGGCGACCACGCCGTTGTTTCTCCGGTTAACAAAGGTCTCGCGAACGGGACCGGATTCCCCTTCGATTTCGCTGACCCATGCCCCTTCGATCACAATTCGCTTGAAGGGCAGAGGCCGGCTGCCGTCTTTGGGCAGGCGGCTGAGAATTCGCGGCGACAATTGCCGCTCGTCGAACACCAGATTCAGGTATGCCTCCGGATCGGCCATCACCAGTTCGGGTGCTCCAGGTCTTCCTTGAAGCAACTGGAAGATTTCGAACGTCAGGCGTCGCTGTTCCGGCTCGGGCATCTTGTCGAGTTTGGCGAAGACTTCGGTCATGGCGCTGCACAACTGGGCTTGTGTCGGCATCTTCTCGAGATTGGACCTGCCAACCGCGTCCAGTGCCGCCTCGTTCACGGTGGCATTCGCGCTCACTCTGTCAGCGAGCGGATAGTGTTCATCCGGTGACGTCGGGACATTCAGTGTCATGGCTTCGACGAGCGCGATGTTCGCATTGAATTCCTCCGGGGACAGCGTTCTGGTCAACTCGGCCACGTCAGGCGTGCGCCTGCTCAGGCCGCACGCTTCTTGCCCGAAGGACATGACTTTGGACATAAGTCGAAGGATGCGCAGCCGGGCTTCGGGCGCAATGGTTGGCCCACTCAAGCCGGTCTTGCCCGCGAGCGCCTGCGGGTCGTTGAAAAATCGCACTAGGAACGTTGCCAGCCTCAGTCCCTGAGGGCTGTCCGGATCGATATTCTTGTTTCGAATGATCTGGCGAACCATCTCCGTCGATATCTTGGGCTGGGCGGAAGATAGCTTGTTGGATGAGAGCGTTTTTCCGGACTCTGTCGACAATTTGGATTGCGCCGGACTGTCGTTGCCGAATGACACGCCGGAGGAAAGTGAGAGAACCAGAACAGCAGTTGCGATGTTAAGTCTCATTGGTGCGTTGGCGAGAAAAGGAAGGGGCACCGGACCATGCCTTTGCATGCCGGTCGCTCATTCGTTTCTTTATCGACAAGACCAGGAAAATCTTGATAGTCGCTGCCTCGGCACTCCGGCGCCTAGCAGATCGGGAAAAGAAATGGCGATCATTTCAATGATGAAGCGCCCCACCTCGAATGCAAACTTGAGGGGGCCGTAAAAAGGTTCCCTCCGTCATGGGCTGACGCCCCCTCAGCCTTCTGGAGGCCTTAGGTTCTTTGCTTCCATGTGAACGCCGCGTGCCGTTTACGTGCCATTTCTCCGACAACCAACGACAACCAACGATAAGGAAGCAGAAATGAAAAACGGGCCCGAAGGCCCGTTTTTACTAGGGGTTTGACCGTCTTTCGTTGTCGTCGACGGTCAGAATGGTGGTGGAGCCGGCGGGGATCGAACCCGCGTCCGCAAGCACTCTACGATCAGTTCTACATACTTAGTTCAGTCATTTGATTTAACCGTTTTGTCGCGGACGAACACGCTACGCAACAGCGATCCACTTGATTTTCGGCCCCGGCGCCATGGCACCACCGGAGATTAGCTGATGTAAATAACCTCGCGTGGTATTGCTACCCTAGCCCATCAGCGAGCTAGTGCGAGGCAGGCGCCCTTAGGCAGCCAGTTCGTAACGGTCGTTGTTAGCGGTTACTTAATTTCCCATTGATTAACGAGGTGACGGGTCCTCGGTATGCCCTGATTCGCTTCGCTACCCACGTCGAAACCATGTCGGCCCCAGTGGTGGGCCAATTATGACACAAATGGCTCACTTCAGTGCGAAGTCCACCCGCGTGGTCGCTCCCTTATCCTTGATGCCGTCGGCATTGAGCTTCGGCGCCACCACAAACATGCGGTCCGACGCAATCTTGCCGTCCAGCCACGACCTCACCCGCTGTGCCCGCCGTTCCGCCAACGCCCGCAGATCGTCGTCGTTCACCTTGACGTTCGTCTCCAGCAGCTTTTCCATCTCGTCGTCCGGTAACGATTTGGCAAACCCGATCATGTTGCGCGGCTTGGCAAAGTCGGCCGCCTTGTACGCTGCCGTCAAATACTTGCTGCGCTCCTCCGGGCTCACCGTCACGCTTTCGACGTCGATACTCTCGCCCTTGCCGACCATCGACTTGACCTTCTGTGCCTTGATCGCGCGCTCCACCGCCACGCTGCGCAGACCGTCGGTGTCCTTCGCCGGATCGACACGGCCCACGATATCCAGTTTGAGCGCGGTACGATCCGTCAGCGCCTTCACTAGCGTCTCGAGTCGCTTCTCCTCGTCCGGTGTCAAACGTGCGCTGCCCGGCGCGAACTCAACGTACCCCAATTCCTGATCGCCGCCGCCAAATGCCGACGCCAGCAAACTGAACGGCGCCGTCACCGCCTTGACGATCAGGTTCACGAACGCCCGGAAAATCACGCCGCCAAGGCTGAACTGCGGATCGTCGAGCGAGCCGGAAATCGGGATGTCCACGTCGATTTCGCCTCGCGAATTCTTCAGCAGCGAAACCGCCAGCCGCACCGGCAAATTCGTGGCCGTCGGACTTTCCACCCGATCACCGAACGTCAGTTGGTCAATGAAGATGTGGTTGTTCGCCGTGAGCTTCGCCTGATCGAGCAAATAGTGCACGTCGACCGTGAGCTTGCCCTTTTCGATGGGGTAGCCCGCGTACTTCGTGGAATACGGCGTGAGATTGGTCAGTTCGATGCCGTCGGCCTTGGCCCCCAGATCCACGAACGCGATCGGCGCAAGCGGATTGATCTTGCCGTTGATGGCGATCGGTGCATTGCGATTGACCTTGCCTTGCAGCACCACCTCTGCAGGTTCGGTCGTCGCGGTGCCGAACGCGCCGATGTGCCCGCCAATATCCGTCAGGTTGGCCGTGTAGTTCGGCTTGACGAAGTTGTCGGTGAAGTTGATGTTCCCGCCTTGCAGCGTGATACGTCCTATGCGGACATCCGCAGGCAGCGCCTTGCCGGCACCGTAGCCGGGCCCGCGCCGCACCGTTGTCTCGCCCGGCTTCTGCTCCTTCCTCTCGGGTTCCGTCGGTTGCCCCGCTTCCACCGAGGAAGCGGCCGCATCGAGAGGCGGCTTGGCCGACGTGCCGCCCAGCGGAACGCCTTCGTTGGCGCGCGTGAGCGAACGAGGCGCGGTCTCTTTGTTGCCGACCACGTCGGCCAGGTTCAGGCGCCCATTGGCGTTGATGATCAAACGCGCGTAGAAGCGCGACAACGCAATGCTGCCCAACTGCACGTTGGGCTTACCGCTGCCTACCGCCAGATTGATCTGCTGCACCGACAACGCGTTCCAGCGCATGAAGTCGTCCGCCGTCAACTTGTCGAGCAAGCGGACGTTGCCGAGCGTTGCATCGCCGCGATACGTTGCCTGCGGAGTGTCACCCTTCATGGCGAAGGTGGCGCGTCCGTTGCTGGAGAGCAGGGCGCTGGCAATGCTCGCGTTCAGTTGATCGCTCATATAGGAGTCGAACGCTGCCAGATCGAGTTGCTGCGTCTTGATCTGGAGATCGCCTGAGAGCGGCTGCGGTGTGATGTTGCCGGAGGCGTTCAGCGAACCCTTCTTGTTGAGCGTGCCGTTGACTTCGAGTTGCAATGGTTTGCTCATGTCCTGCGATGCGCCTTGCACCTTCACGTTCAGCGGCGCGAATTTCGCATTGATCGGACGGCCTTTGACGTCGCGGTCTTCGAACCCGATGCTCGCGTTCTCGAGCGCCACCTTCCCGACCTTCCACTGCCAACCACCGGCGCTCGCCTGCGACCCCGAGGCGCCGGCGGCCGTCCGGCGGCCGCGCTCCGTGCCGACACGCGCGTTCGCGCCCTGGCTGTTACCAGCGGTGGCCTTCGGTTGACCGTCCCCGGTCAGCGCGAGCAGGTTGATCTTGCCGTCCTTTTCGCGTCGTGCCGACACGTCCAGTCCGGTGACGGTCACCTCGTCGACGACGGCTTGCCGCGCGCCCAGATCGAAGCGCGAGAGTTTCGCTTCCGCTTTGGCGAGCTTGAGCGGTGCATCGCCCTTTTGGCCGGTGAGCCACTCGACCTTCTCCAGCTTGGCCGTGGCCGGCGAGATCTGTACGTTCGGCTGCTTGTCGGGAGCAAAGGCCGCATTGAACTTGGCCTGTGCGCCAACCGTGCCGCTCTTCAGATTTCCGGCGAGCGCGCCTTGCGCCAAGGGCAGCAACGGTGCGAGGGCGATCGACTGCGCGTCGAATTCACCGCTCGCGTTGTACGCATTCAGACTGAACTGGCCGTGCGCCTTGACCGAGCCGCCGCTCTGGATGCCGAGCGAGGCGTCATACGTCGCGGGGTCCTTGCCGAGCGTCGAGAATTGCTTCACGTCGATCCGGATGTTCTCCAGCGACACGCTGGCCGGCTTTGCCCCACGTTCATTGGTGAAGCGCAGCTTGCTGTCCACGAGCGAGATGTCGCCGATGAGCAAATCGAGCGGTGCGGGCTGAGCGGCGGCCTGCGCTTTCGTTTGCGCGGCTTCGGCTGCCGAGGCAGGCGTTGCGGGTCGTGCGGTCTCCTGAGCCGGAACCTGCGGTGCGCTCTTGGCCGCCTCGCTGCCCTTCGGAGACGCCGCAGCCTGATTGACCGCCCTGCCTACCGCTTTGATGACAGTCCGCTGTGGCAGCAACGCTTTCTCGACGTTGATCGACCCGCCTTTTTCCATCGTGACCTGCTGATCGAGGCCGTCGATCCGAACGCTGTCGAAGTGATAGACGTTGTTGAGCGGTTCCACCTTGCCCAGCTTCACATCAACCTGTTTGACCGCGATGAGCGGCGAGCCGTCCGGCTCGACGACCTTGGCGTCGGAGAGGCCTACCGTGCCCGTGAGCAGAACGTGATTGCCATCCTTGTCACGCGCAAAGCGCAGCGTGAGATCGGTGCTGACGGCGCCGCTCTTGATCTGAGCGGGTACGCTGACCGGCGAATAACCGAGGTACTTCGGCACGTCGAGCCGGTCGAGCTTGATATCGACCGTCGATTCCATCGAATTGGCGAACGGCTTGGTCTGTCCCGAAATATGCAGCGGCGAGCCGTCGACGGACGCTTGCAGCAGAGGCTGCACGAAGATATTGGTGTCGGCCGGCAGATTCGCGATGAACGGCACACCGACTTGCAAATTGTCGATGACGTGCTTCTCGTTCTGCACGGTATCGTCGAAGCGGATCGTGCCGTTCTTGATCTGGACGTTGCTCAGCGCAAAGCGCGCGGGTTTGGACGGCTCGGGCGAGGGCGGCCCGGACGTCGCACGATCGACGATGTCCGAGAAGTTGAAGCGTTGCGGCGCGGTGCGCACGACGTTGACGACCGGTGTGTCGACGTAAAGCTCGTCGACGATCGGCGCGAAGCGGAACAGCGACCCCCACGAGGCGTTCACACGCAACATGCCGACATCCACGAACGGCTGCCCCGGTGTCTTGTCGCCGATATGCACCTGATGCAGATCGAGGCGCAGCGTGTAGGGATTGAAGCTGACATCACCCACGCTCACCGGCCGTTCCAGATAGGTCGAGAGCTTGTCGACGGCGTAATGCTTGAGGACGGCCGGCACCGTGAAATAGCCAACCACACCGAACACGGCGATGACGCCGGCAGCCCACAGGCCGGTCTTGCGCGCACGCCGGCGCACGTCAGGGTTGCGTCCAAGCGTGCGTGCGTGCACAAGGCCTTGTTGCAGGCGGGCGCCGCCTGCGGATGATTCAGAAGAGGGTTTGCGATCGTTCGCTTGCTCGGCCATGCGGTCTCCCGTAAGTCGCCAGTGAAGCACGCGCCGCGCCACTGTTGCGCGGCGGGACAGACCCGGGACCGGCCGCTACTGCGGCGGCCCTGTCCCGGCAGGTAATGACGCGGCCGTTCAGGCCGGCGGCATCACCAGCGGGGCGATCGCACCCGCGCGTTCGACGACGGCGTCGGCCTGCCATTGGGCAGGCGCCAGCGAGTCGCCGCAATAGCCGTAAGCGGCTGCGACGGTGGCCATCCCCGCCGCTTTGCCCGCCTGAATGTCGCGCAGGTCGTCGCCGACATACACAATCTGAGCCGGTGCGACACCGATGCGCTCGGCCGCATACAGCAACGGGGCAGGGTGTGGCTTGCTATGCGGTGTTGTGTCACCAGACACCACGCACGCGGCACCGTCGGCGAGTCCGAGCAGCCGGACGAGCGGATTCGTCAGACGCGCGGCCTTGTTGGTGACGATGCCCCACAGGACGGCGCGCTCAGCCAAGGCGGCAAGCAGCGCGGGAATCCCATCGAAAAGTTGGCTCTCTACGCACAAGGCAGCTTCGTAATTGGCGAGAAACGCATCGCGCAGCGAAGGGAACGCGGCGTCGTCGGGGCCAACGCCGAACGCGCTGCCGATCAGCCCGCGAGCGCCGTGCGAGGCCTGCAAACGCAATGTCTCGTAGGCGCCCGGTGGCAGGCCACGGTCGGTGCGCACCTTGTTGACCGCTGCAACGAGATCGGGCGCCGTGTCGGCCAGCGTGCCGTCCAGATCGAACAGAACCGCGCGCACGTTGCCGTTGAGCAGACGCAGCGCAGTACCGGGGGAGTCGGTGGGCACTCGGGAGGGGGGCTCGAACATATCAGGCATCGCGCGTGCACGCGATCATGTAATTGACGTCGGTGTCGCGATTGATCGCGTAACGCTTGCTCAGCGGGTTGTACGTCATGCCGCGCAGGTCGCGCACCGTCAGGCCGCTTGCGCGGGCAAACGACGCGAGTTCCGACGGGCGGATGAACTTGGCGTAATCGTGTGTGCCGCGCGGCAGCATCCGCAGCACGTACTCGGCGCCGACCACGGCCAGCAACCAGGCTTTCGGTTTGCGATTGAGCGTCGAGAAGAAGACGTGGCCGCCCGGTTTGACGAGCGTTGCGCAGGCCGCCACCACCGACGCCGGCGACGGCACGTGTTCGAGCATTTCCATGCACGTCACCACGTCGTACGTCCCCGCGTCGCGGGCGGCAAGCGCCTCGGCGGAAATTTCCTCGTAATCGATGGAGAGGCCGGCTTCCAGGCTGTGCAGATCCGCCACGCCGAGCGCCTTCTTCGACAGGTCGATCCCTTTGACGCTCGCCCCCTGGCGGGCCATCGATTCGGAGAGGATGCCGCCACCGCAACCAATATCCAGTACGCGCTTGCCTTGCAACGGCACATGTTGCTCGATCCAGTCGAGGCGCAGCGGGTTGATCTCGTGCAGCGGCTTGAATTCGCTGTGCGGATCCCACCAGCGGTGGGCCAGTTCACTGAATTTATTGAGTTCTTGCGGATCGGCGTTCATCACTTGCTCATGGACATTGACGGCTCGGGACAGACGGGAAGCGGTGCCGCAGCGCGTGCCGGTGTACCGGGGCTGACCGGCGGGGGCCGTCGAGATGGGGCAAGTATAACGAAGTGAGCGTACCCATGTCCAAAGCGCGAGGCGTGGTGCGGGCCGACAGCCAATTCGTCGTGCGTTCGGTGTCGATAAAACAGACGTTTGAAATTCGGACGGATCTGCTCTCCCGCATGCATGGCGCGAGCATGGCAGCCCGCTGTCCGTCACATGGCAACGCCTTGTGTAGGCAGGGGAAAATGCCAACTGCGAGCCCTGCGCAGATGCGACACCCTCGGGGGCACGTCCTGCCATGTGGCCGGGACGACATCGTGTTTGTTGCAGCGTCCGACGGCACCGACCGTCGCGGCGACAAGCCCCGGCCATTCTGGATCGGACTTCCCAGGGAGGCGCCATGACACAACCCACGGCGCAAGACAATTCCGGCCCCGTGCCCGACGACCCACGCCGGCCTGGCCCGTTGCATCGCTGGCGCTGGCCCGCACTCGTCGCGTTGGTCGTCGGTGCGCTGCTGATTCTGATGCTCGGAGGGTACGATTTGAGCGTGATCGCGCTGATCGGCATCATCTTGCTGACCGGGATCATGATGGTCGACTTCGCGCTCACGGCTGAGCGCGACCAGGGGCTGTCACCGCAGGAGTCGATCTATCAGGCATGCCTGCTGCGATTTCGTCCCATCATGATGACGACGATGTGCGCCTTGCTCGCCGGGTTGCCGCTGATGCTCGGCACCGGGGCCGGGGCGGAGTTGCGGTGTCCGCTGGGGTACGCAATGGTCGGCGGGTTGGTGCTCTCGCAGGCGCTTACGCTTTTTACGACCCCCGTCATCTACCTCTATCTCGACCGGGCGAGTCTCTGGTTTCGGGCGCGCAAGGCGCGTAGAGCGAAGGAGCGGGGCACGAACGTCTGAGTGGAGGGGGCGCGGTGCCGGGCATAACGTCGTCCTGCACCGCGACTAAGGGGCAGCAAGATTACGCTGCGGCCGGCAAGTTCGCCAACACGGCATGCGGGTCGTGATAGACCAGACCCAGCGCGTCGGCGACGCCTTGGTTAGTCACCATGCCGCGCGCCACATTGAGCCCTGCCAGCAGGTGTGGGTCGGCAAGCATGGCCGCGACCGGTCCGTGATCGGCCAGTTGCAGAATGAAAGGTAGCGTCACGTTGTTGAGGGCGAACGTCGAGGTACGCGGCACGCCGCCCGGCATATTGGCCACACAGTAGTGCACGATGCCCTCCACCACGTACACCGGATCGGCATGCGTTGTGGCATGCGACGTCTCGCAGCAACCGCCCTGATCGATCGCCACATCGACAATCACCGCGCCTTTGCGCATGAGGCCGAGCATCTTGCGGGTGACGAGTCTGGGCGCCGCGGCACCCGGAATAAGCACACCGCCGATCACGAGATCGGCTTCGCGCAAATGGGTCTCGATGGCGTGCTGCGTTGAGTAGACCGTCTGCACGCGGCCACCGAACTGGGCACTGATGCGGCGCAACGCGTCGACCGATCTGTCGATGACCGTGACCTGTGCACCCATGCCCACCGCCACCGTTGCGGCGTTGGTGCCGACGACACCACCGCCCAGAATCACCACCTTGCCGGCTTCCACACCAGGCACGCCGGAGAGCAGCAGCCCCAGTCCGCCGTGCGTCTTTTCAAGGGCGGTTGCCCCGGCCTGAATCGACATGCGTCCCGCAACCTCGGACATCGGCGCGAGCAGCGGCAGGCCGCCACTCGCGGACGTCACCGTTTCATACGCGATGCACGTGGCGCCGCTCTTGATCAGGTCTCGGGTCTGGTCGGGATCGGGGGCCAGGTGGAGATAGGTGAAGAGCGTGTGATGGGGGCCTAGCCGGGTGCGCTCCACCGCCTGGGGCTCCTTGACCTTGACGATGAGTTCGGCGTGCTCGAACACGTCGACAGCGTTGGCGGCGATGCGCGCACCGGCGCCAGCGTAGACCGAGTCGTCCATGCCGATGCCTGCACCCGCCTGCGTCTCGACCCACACTTCGTGCCCGCGTGCTACCACTTCGCGTACGGCTGCGGGCGTCATGCCTACGCGGTATTCGTGGTTCTTGATCTCCTTCGGTACGCCGATTTTCATGATGTGTCTCCTTTGTCGTGATGTGACGGCAAAAAGCGGGTACTTCTCATACACCTACCTTTCGGTGACACCAACAAAAAACGGCACCCGAAGGTGCCGTTCGTGGGGTCAGGCGAAGGCCGGTTGGGCCTGGGCCTGAGGCGCGCCGCTGTAGCGCGCCACCGACAGATCGTCGGCCAGAATCGCAGGCCGGCGCCCCGACATCAGATCGGCCAGTAACTGGCCGGAACCACAGGACATCGTCCAGCCCAGTGTGCCGTGCCCCGTATTCAGGAACAGATTGCGCAGGGCGGTGGCGCCGACAATCGGCGTGCCGTCCGGGGTCATCGGGCGCAGGCCGGTCCAGAACGACGCTTCAGCCGTGTTGCCAGCGCCCGGATACAGGTCGTTCACCACCATTTCCAGCGTCGCGCGGCGTGCCGGGTTGAGCGTCTTGTCATAACCGACCACTTCGGCCATGCCACCGACGCGGATGCGGTCGTCGAAACGGGTGACGGCGATCTTGTAGGTCTCGTCGAGCACGGTCGACACCGGGGCGCGCGATGCGTCCATGATCGGCACAGTGATCGAGTATCCCTTGAGCGGGTAGACGGGAATGTCGACGAGGCCGCGAAGGAACGGCGTGGAATACGAGCCGAGCGCGACCACGAAGGCGTCGGCGCGCTGCATCATGCCCGCGCAGACCACGCCTTCGATCTTGTCGCCTGCGACTTGCAGGCCGTCGATCGGCATGTCGTAACGGAATTTCACGCCGAGAGCTTCGGCCATTGCCGCGAGACGCGTCGTGAACAACTGGCAGTCGCCTGTCTCGTCGTTAGGCAACCGCAGGCCGCCGGTAAGTTTGTGCGACACCGCTGCCAGCGCGGGTTCTGCGCTGGCGAGCGCTGTGCTGTCGAGCAGTTCGAACGGCACACCCGCCTCTTCGAGCACTGCAATGTCGCGTGCGGCGTTCGCCAGTTGCTCGTCGGTACGGAACAGTTGCAGCGTGCCCGCTTGACGGCCCTCGTAGGGAATGCCGGTCTCGGCACGCAGCGAACGGAAGCAGTCGCGGCTGTATTCGGCGATCCGCACCATGCGCTCTTTGTTGACGGCGTAACGCTCAGGCGTGCAATTGCGCAGCATCCGATAGAGCCACTTGAGCTGCGTGAGCGTGCCGTCCGGGCGGATGGCGAGCGGGGCGTGGTTCTGGAACAACCACTTGACGGCCTTCGTCGGAATGCCCGGTGCCGCCCACGGGGAGGCGTAGCCCGGTGAAATCTGGCCGGCGTTACCGAAGCTGGTCTCGAGTGCCGGGCCCGCCTGACGATCGAGCACCGTGACGTCGTGCCCGGCCTTGGCCAGGTAGTAGGCGCTGGTGACACCAATGACGCCGCTTCCGAGAACGATGACCTTCATTGCGTTGACTCCTGTAAAACCATAGCTATCCAGTAATAATTCGCATGCTATTCTGGGATTGCCAGGTTTAGTTAATGTATATCTCAAAAATTCAGGAATAAATAATGAGAGTTCAGCAGCAATCGGTCCGGACACTGGACCGGCTCGATCGGCGCATCCTCACGTTGCTTCAGCAAGACGGTCGGATGTCGATGAAAGACCTCTCGGAGCAGGTCGGTCTGTCGATCACGCCCTGTATCGAGCGCGTGAAGCGCATGGAGCGCGACGGCGTGATCATGGGCTACTTCGCGCGGGTAAATCCGGCGGCGCTGGGGGCGTCGTTGCTGGTATTCGTCGAGATCACGCTCGATCACAAGTCCGGCAACATGTTCGATCAGTTCCGCCGGGAAGTTCTGAGGATTCCCGAGGTGATGGAGTGTCACTTGATCTCGGGTGACTTCGATTACCTGATCAAGGCGCGCATCCGGGAGATGTCCGAGTACCGCAAGTTGCTCGGCGACATCCTTTTACAGTTGCCCGGCGCCGTGCAGTCGAAGAGCTACGTCGTGATGGAGGAAATCAAGGAGACGCTGACTATCCACGTCGAAGAGTGAGCGGGAAGGGGGGGGGGCGGACATTGTCTTTCACGGCGATGTACTGTATATATATACAGTACATCGAGACCATTAGGAGAGGCGTTGATGACTTCACTTCGCCGGGGACTTCGCAAAGGCCGAGGCGCGCTGTCCAACATTGAATCCAGATTCGACAATTGGAACAGAGCGCCCGACGACGATGGACTTGCCGCCATCTTGGCGCTTGAGGGTGAACGCCCTGCGCCCAAAACAACGGTTGCATTTGAGGATGCAAAATCAATCATCTCGAGAAACCAATCGCCAGACCTTCCGTTCGACCAGTCGATTAATGCTTACCGGGGGTGTGAACATGGTTGCTCGTACTGTTTTGCCCGGCCGACGCACGCTTATTTAGGTCTTTCTCCCGGCCTTGATTTTGAGACCAAGCTGATAGCAAAGCCAAATGCTGCTGCGTTACTCGAGAAAGCGCTTTCGAAGCGTACCTATATACCGAGCGTAATTGCCCTCGGTACGAATACCGACCCATACCAGCCTATTGAGCGAGAGCACCAGTTGACTCGTGGAATCCTCGAGGTTCTCGATGCGTTCAATCATCCGGTGGCGATTACGACCAAGTCGCATCTCGTGACACGCGACATCGACATCCTCTCGCGGATGGCGGAGAAGGGTCTTGCTCGCGTCTTTCTCTCAGTCACCACGCTGGACGCGGAGCTTGCTCGGAAGATGGAGCCGCGTGCCAGCACTCCATCGAGGCGAGTGGACGCTATTCGTCTGTTGGCGGCCGCCGGGATACCCACCGGCGTATTGGTTGCGCCTATGATTCCCGCGCTTAACGACCATGAACCGGAGAATATCCTGAGCGCAACGGCAAATGCCGGTGCGTCCGCTGCCGCGTATGTGTTGCTCAGATTACCGCTGGAGGTGCACGACATCTTCATCGAATGGCTCGAACAACACTACCCCGGCCGGAAGAATCATGTCCTGAGCATTATTGAAAGCATGAGAGAGGGCAAGCATTACGACGCTGAATTCGGGCGCAGAATGCGCGGCACGGGCATATTCTCGGAGTTGATTGCCAAACGATTCGAACTCGCGTGCAAACGGCTCGGCCTCAATCAGGAACGCAGAAAACTGCGCACCGACCTATTCCAGGTACCCATTAAGCCTTCCCCCCAGGGAAGCTTGTTCTGAGGCCGTCTGGGATACTTGAGCTGACTTCGTTGGCCATCGACTCGCGGCTGTCACCATAAGTGGTTTGCTGCGGCGGACTGGGGGCGATTTCGAGCCGTAAGAGCGCCGTTGTCGACCGCGTGAGCCGCAGCGCGTACATCGCACCGGCTCGTCTACAAGGCTCTCAGTGCGCGGCAAAGGATGTAAGCGGCGCGAACCGCCAGGTCGAAGGACGGGTCGCGCGCCAGCTCGCGACCGGCCACGCAAATGATCCAGTCTCCCTTTTTGCGTTCGCAACGCATCGTCTGGTCCTCCATCTGATCTGAGAACCAGCGCCACAACGTCGCGTCTTGTTCATTGGCATGGGCCGCTGCCTGGAGCTGGGCCATCCTCAAGCGGATATTGCCATTCGTGAAATCTCCGTGCTTGCTCATCCCGTGTCTGTCTCAAAGTGCCGGCCCTGCGCAGCCAAATGCTGACTTGGGGCTTGTGTACTTTATTCGGATGAGTCCACGGTTTCCATCGTCTTCTGGTATGACTGGCCTACACGTTTGGCGCGTCTGTCACCGGAAAATGATGGGGGCATGAGTGCTCGGTGTCGCCCCCCGGCGACATGAAATCGACAGCCTTAATTCCTTCATGGTTGCCGATGATAGTATTCGCCAAGCAATCGTTTGACTGCAGGAAGACGGGCGCTTTTCGAGCTGCTTGCGTCGATGGTGTTTTCAGTAATGCAAGGTCGCCCAGTTGTGTCTGGATTGGCGCGACGATCATGAGTACTTGGCCATGCAACTCTCCACATCGACTCACCAATCTGTCAAACCGGCCATTCAGCGCGACTCATTGGGTTGCTTGTCGGCGGCGTTGCGATACGATCAGGCGCTGACCGCCGGCGATCTTCATTTCTACCGCAAGAGTTCCGTGATTGAGCGGACGAGTCAGGTCGTGACCCCAGCTTCAGCGCGAGGGTTTCTGGTGGGGGTCTCTCTGATGGAAGGCCACCGCCGACGCATTTTCCGTCCGAATCAGTCGAACATGCATGCATTCGAGGCGGGTTCCATCTATCTGCGGAACTTCCAGGACGACTACAAGGCGGATATGTATGGGACGTTCGATTTCGTACTCATCGAACTGCCGCGCCCCTTCATGGAGCGCACCGCGCTGGAACTCGGCTGCCCCGGAGGTTTCGAACTGCAACATGCCGCAGCGCAGACGGACGCTGTGCTGGCGCATCTCGCCCAAGCGCTCTTACCTGCGCTCGCGCGACCTGAAGGTGCCAGCAGGCTGTTTATCGATCAACTCGGACACGCGATCGGCACATATCTGGTTGAACACTACGGAGGTGTCAACCGGGGACGCATTCACTCCATGGGCCGCCTTTCGCCTCGCATACTCGCGCGGGCGCAGGAGTACCTCGCGGCGCGACTTGACGACGGAAACGTGTCCATTGCGGCCGTCGCTGATGCGTGTCAATTGTCCCGAAGCCATTTTTCCCGGGCATTTCGGCAGAGTACCGGCAAAACACCGCACGAATGGCTGCTGGAGCGTCGCCTCGAGCGCGCGGCGGCACTGCTGCGCACCACTGACTTGCCGATCGCCGGGATTGCTGCGTCCTGCGGCTTTGCGGATCAGAGCCATCTCACGCGCAGCTTCTCCAGGAAGCTTGGTCTGACGCCGGGCGACTGGCGGAGCGGTCGGCGGGACTAGGCTCGGCTGGGTGCCAGCACATGCCAGCCATTATCTGGTCCGCGCGGAGCACAAAACGACAATAGAGCGCGCACGCGTTCAAGCCAAAGGGCTGGGGTAACACTACATTGCTGTCGGGCGCGCTCTATCTCCCCACGTGTCGTCATGGGGTGATTCGCGCCTCTGATGTCGATGCTATGTGGAGGCTCTACCGTGACTGCTGTATTACCGATGCGCGTCGAATCAGCGCGGCAGGACGACGCGGTGGTCCTTGTTGTCGATGATGACTTGCAGGTGAGAAACGCGCTGGGAAGTCTATTTCGTTCAGTCGGCATTCGGGCCGTGCTGCTCGGCTCTGCGGCCGAGCTTTTTGACTTCGGCTTTCCCGATGCGCCTTGTTGTCTGGTGCTCGATGTGCGCCTGAAGGGGCGAAGTGGTCTGGATGTGCAAGCCCGCATGGCGGAGCTTCGTATTCCTATCCCCATCATCTTCATGAGCGGCCACGGAGATATTCCGATGACGGTTGCTGCGATGAAAGCGGGAGCGGAGCACTTTCTTTCCAAGCCGTTCCGTGAGCAGGAACTGCTCGATGTCGTCACCGAGGCACTGCGCAAGGAGCGCTTGCGACGTGAGCGCATGCGCCGATTGGCTGCGGTGCGCGACTGCTTTCGTTCGCTGACGCCACGAGAGAGTGAGGTCATGACGCATGCCGCATCGGGTTTGACAAACAAGGAGATTGCCGCCGCCATGTGCATCAGCGTCGTGACTGTCAAAGCTCACCGATGCCAGGCAATGCGAAAAATGAGGGCTCGGAGTTTCGCCGATCTGGTGCTTCTTGCGCAAACGCTGGGTCTCGTGCTGCTTTCCTCTGGGTCCGACGCTGATGAGCCTGCCATCCGATGGCAGGCGCGGCAGCTTGGTGCCGCGATAGCGTAGCGCCAGCATCGGGCAGCGTGCAGAGGACGAAGATCGTCTCAGGACGTCTCGTTGATCCACTGCACGACACACTCACGATGGAGAATCGCCCGTCTTGCGAAGACGTAATGCGCTTTCAATGCACTGGATTATGGCCGTGTCCTGGAAGGGCTTGTGAAGGACGCACGTCGCACCCAATGCCTTGGCACGCTGATCGAATCCCTCAGGCGCAAAGGCCGTCATGAAAATGACCGGCATATCGAGATTGCGTGCGCGCAGGGCCTCTATCAAAGCGAAGCCGTCCATGCCAGGCATTTGCGCGTCTGTGATCACGCAGGCCAGGCAAGGCAGTGAAACGCACCGCAGTAGCTCCTGCCCCCCTCCGAACAATTGCACGCCAAGATCGAGCGAACGCAGCAGCCCCCCCATGGCATTTCGGACGGCGACATCGTCGTCAACTATGGCGATCGTGGGGCGAGCTATCACACTGACTCCTTGTGTCCGCGCTGAGCGCCGGCAATGCTCTGCAGCGAGCGTAACGCCAAATCCGTGCGTACCCCATCATACGATCGTATTGCCGATGCCTCTGGGGCACATCTCACGCGACATTGCGATGAAGTCACGCCGGCCGGGAAAGCCGGTTCTCCCGCGATAGCGCGCCAGCCAGCGATTCTGTCCGATTCATCCCAAGGTATTACATGCATGGCTGCGTCGAAATGGCGCTGCATATTTACAAGTCCTTGTAGGGGCGAGCGGCGCCGGGGCCGTTTGATGATTGACGGTAGACGGCGCTATTTTGATTGTCGATGCTGCCGTAATCGGGGAGCAACGTGGCGCCCTTAAACATCAGTCGGCCTGCTCGCCCGCAGTAGCACGTTATCTTGCTGAAGTGCTCGAAGGTACGAGCTTGGCTTGCTTGGGTATCGCCACCGCAGACCGCAAGAGAGTGGCTGCCTTGTTCGTACCGCCTCAAGTGCCCGCTGTCCTCCTGAGAAGGACAGCGGTGGATCGGATAGCTTACTTCAGACCGTCCAGTGCTCGCCGGATTCCTTCACCATAGGCCGGGTCGGCCTTGGTGAAATGCTCAATCTGCGCGCGCGCAATGTCTTCGGGCACGCCCTGCATTGCCGCCGCGATGTTGGCGAACAGCCGCTGCCGCTGACCCTCGTCGAACAGGCGGAACAGTGCCCCCGGCTGACTGTAGTAGTCCGTGTCGACGCGGTGATCCCAACGGTCTGCCGCACCCTCGAGCGCCAGTGGCGGCTCGAGCGCGCGCTCGCTCGCCGTGAAGGCGCCCTGGCGGTTCGGTTCGTAGTTGAGCTTGCCGCCCTGATTGCCGTCTACGCGCATCGCGCCGTCACGGTGGAAGCTGTTGTGGAACGGGCATTTTGGCGCGTTGACCGGGATCTGGTGGTGGTTGATCCCCAGGCGATAACGCTGCGTGTCGCCATATGAGAACAGCCGGCCCTGTAGCATCTTGTCCGGCGAGAAGCCGATGCCCGGCACGATGTTGGCCGGATTCATCGCCACCTGCTCCACCTCGGCGAAATAGTTCGCCGGATTACGGTTCAGCTCGAGCACGCCGACGTCGATCAGCGGATAGTCCTTGTGCGGCCACACCTTGGTCAGGTCGAAAGGATTGATATGGTATTTCGCCGCATCGGCTTCCGGCATGATCTGCACGCGCAGGTTCCAGCGCGGGAAATTTCCACTCTCGATGTTCTCGTATAAGTCGCGCTGTGCGCTTTCGCGGTCAGCGCTCACGACCTTCGCCGCCTCCTCGTTGGTCCAGTTCGCGATGCCCTGCTGCGACTTGAAGTGGAATTTGACCCAGAAGCGCTCGTTGTTCGCATTGACGAACGAGTACGTGTGCGAGCCGAAGCCGTGGATCTGACGGTAGTTCTGCGGCAGGCCGCGGTCGCTCATGAGGATCGTGACCTGATGCAGCGACTCCGGATGCTTCGACCAGAAATCCCACACGGCGATCGGGTCGCGCAGGTTGGTGCGCGGATTGCGTTTCTGCGTGTGGATGAAGTCCGGAAACTTGAGCGGATCACGTACGAAGAACACCGGCGTGTTGTTGCCGACGACATCCCAATTGCCTTCGTCCGTGTAGAACTTGATCGAGAAGCCGCGCACGTCTCGCTCGGCATCCGCCGCGCCGCGCTCGCCTGCCACGGTCGAGAAGCGAATGAACAGCGGCGTCTCCTTGCCGATCTCAGCGAAGATCGACGCCTTCGTGTACTTCGTGATGTCGTGCGTCACGCGGAACGTGCCATACGCGCCTGAACCCTTGGCGTGCACGCGGCGCTCTGGAATCACCTCGCGGTCGAAATGGGCCAGCTTCTCCAGGAACCAGACATCCTGCAGCAGCATCGGCCCGCGGGGCCCGGCGGTCTGTGAGTTCTGATTGTCGGCGACAGGGGCGCCCGCAGCCGTGGTGAGAGTGTCTCTGTTCATCGTGGATCTTCTTGTCGGTGAAGGGTCTTGGAGCGGGATCTGTCTATGGCCAACCCTGGTTTGGAGGCGAACGCCGGGCTCGCTCAGCAAGGTGACCGGGCAGTCTTCCAGACGCCGGTTCAGGTCAATGGCAGTTGCAGCGTGTCGTGAGCGTGCAAAACCAGGAGAGATTAATTGGCGACGCAGGCTGTGACCATTGTCTGTTCGTATTAGCTGGCCGCGTCTTCGGCCGGGGCGCGGACTTTGGAATGCTGGTCGCTCAGATCGGCACCGACAGCGGCGAGGTGAGAAGGGTGAACCGCGAGAAGGCGAGGGCGTCTCGGGTTCACTCGTCTGCCAATTCACTTCTGAAGGCTGTTGGCTTCATCGCGCCAGGTCAGGAGACTGAGCGCCATCAGCAATACGATTGGCAGAACTACACACCAGAGCGAAAGCATCGAATAGCCGAGGGCACCGAGCGCGGCGCCCGATGCAAAACCCGCGAGCGCCGGTAGCATCTTTTTGAGCCTGCCGCGTATGGCTTTGCGTTCCACTTCGGATGCGCATGGCAGGTCCACCAGATCAATGACGATTTGCGTGGTATTTCCCGTCATGATCGTGGTGGGGCCCAGGTCTGACAAAGACGTCCTGGACAGTGCGTTCTGAATCCCCATGGCCACGACGGCAAGCATCCCGGCGCCGATGGCCATCGGCGTATCCGGATCGGACATGGGGGAGGCGTGCAGTCCGGCAATCATGAAAAGAACCAGCGCAGTGGCCTCGGCAAATAGCAACAGCGGCGGTGCCGATTGGCTGTTCCGTACCATGCGCGACTCGGCCAACCGGGTGGCTGCAACCGCCAGGGCAAACGTGGGCAGCGCGAGCAGTTTGGCGAGCAGGCCCGTCGAATCACCGGCGATGTCGACGCCGATCATCACGAAGTTCCCTGTCACGTGCGCCGTAAACAGGCCGAACAGTGAAATGAACCCGACCACGTCCACATAGCCTGCGACGAAGGCCAGGATGCTGCCGAACGCTGGTCCCGAAAGCGCAGCGCGGCGGCCCGTGTCTGGAAGCTGTGCGGGTGTCAATGCGGTCTCCCGCGAAAGTGGTTCACCTGACGCTCAGAAGCTGTGGCGCAGCGCAATGGCGAACGTCTGCGGGTCGGCGCCAGCCTTGATGCCGACGTTATTGATGGCGAAGTCATAGGTCGCGTTGCTGCGGTTGTTGATGCGGCTGTAGTAAGCGTATAGCCCGGTTCGCTTGGAAAGGGGGTAGTCATAGCCGACGGTTACCTGAAATGCGCCGGTCTGCGAACCGCTTCGAACGGCGCCGATCGTTTCCGTCGCCGTGCCAGCGCCGTTGCCGACGAAGGCGAGGCCTGCACGTAGGCTACCGGTACCAAGCTGCTGTATCAGCGAGACATAGTAGCCATTACGCGTCAGGTCTCCCGTGGCGGTGCGATAGTGCAGGCGTTCATACACGGCACTGATGCGCGTCGACGGGAACTGGTAGGAAACGCCTGCCTTGATGGCATCGTCGTTGCGTCCGCTGGTCTGGTAGTGCTGGTGGATTTCGTAGGCAAGCGTCAGGTTCAGGTTGCCCTGGTCATAGGCAGAGGCAAAGGAATACAGTGCTGGATTGCGCGGCACCGTTGTCTTTTCCTGCGGCAGTCCCCAGGCGATGGCGCCGCTGAAACCGTGCCACTTCGGCGACTGATAGTGCAACGAGTTCTTCTGGCGTCGATCGAATGCGCTGGTGTTCTGAACATTGTCGCTGGTGGACGCAGAGCCATTACCCATCAACGCCATGTAACCCGCAGTGGTGGCGTAATACGGGTCGTAACTCTTGGTTGCACTTGTGTACGGTGTGTCCCAGTTGCCCACGAAGAGTGTGCCATACGGGCCCTGAAGGCCCAGCCGGCTATCTCGCGCGGCGATTTCCCCAGCGCCGTTGTTGATCGACAGGGCGCTTTCGATTTGCCAGATCGCCTTGATCCCATTGCCCAGCGGTTCTTCGCCCAGCATGCCGAACACAGAGCGGTTATTCGTGAGGCGCGCAGCATCGCCTAATTGGGTTCCATCGGTTGCGGTGGTCACGGTCACATACTCGATTGCCGTGTTCAGCCGGCCATAGATCGTAACGTTGCCGTCTGCCACGGCAGGTGCTGCGGCTGCGGACAACAACGCTGCCAAGGCAACGTGAACGCGCCGGGGCGCGATCGCGTAAGTACGGCGGGAATGGACTTCAGGCTGTTTTCGGGAACGACGCATGCTGTTATTGGTTCCCTTCTTTGCTACGCGCGGGGAGGGATGCCGACTGTTCGACGGCCGTGGCCGCATTGGGCGGGGTACCCGTAATCTTCGGGACGCATTCGCCGCGGAACCATGCCATGGTGACGGGCTCTCCCGCCAGCATGCGCTTGACCGGCGGCACGACCTGCTCGCCAAGGAGCATGCCCAGCAGCCCGATCAAAGCAATTGCGGGGGGGGCAGGCGAGCGGACCTGCATCAGTGCATAAATGATGCCGACCAGGATGCCGGCGCCGAGGGAGACGATATAGAGTTTCATATAAGACCAGATTGAAAAGGGGGAAATCGGTGTGGCGCTACGCTGGCGGCAGGCCCACCCCGAGCAGGTGCCGGACGTGAGGTGGCTCGGCGCCCACATGGAAACCGATCACGTCGCGTTGCAGATCGGCATCGGCATTGGGCACTCGCTGGTGCTGGCGCAAATGTTCGGCCCAGGACTCGACCAGGAACCACTCGGTCAGTAGTTCGGGGTCGGCCGGATCTTCCATCACGCCCCAACTGAACGCGCCGTCGCGCAGACGCTCTTCCGAGAGCTTGTGCACCACGTGCAGGAACGCATCGCGGTTGGCGGGCGGGATGCAATACTCGATCAGGATCATCACCGGACCACGGTCATGCGCAATTTCGCCGGCCATTTCCGGTTCGGGCCAGCGACGTGCGGGGCCGAGGTCTTCCTCACCACGCGGCAGCCGCATGCGGCGCAGGATCAGCGCGGTAACGACCAGCCCCGCCGCGGCGATCAGTAGCGCGTGCGGTGTGCCCAGTGCCTGTGCCACAAAGCCCCAGACCAGGCTGCCACCGGCCAGCGCGCCGTTGAACACCATTTGGTAGACCGCCAGCGCACGGCCGCGCACCCAGTTCGGCAGGATCGCCTGCGCCGCGCCGCCAAGCGTGGTCAGCGCAATGATCCACGCAGCGCCGAGCAGCAGCAGTAGCGGCAATGCCAACCCTATCGGGGGCGCGCTCGACAGTGCCGCCATGACGACCGCTGTGACGATCGCGGACAATAGCACCATGCCATCGGCATCAAGCCGCTGCTGTAGTCTGGGCATTGTCAGCGCACCAAGGATTGCGCCTGCGCCCACTGCGCCCAGCAACACACCATAGAGGCTGGCACCGCCATGTAACAACTGACGGGCAATCAGCGGCAACAACGCCCACACGCCGCTGCCGAAAGCAAAATACACGGCGGCGCGCGCCAATACGATGTGCAGCTTGCTGTGCGCGCGCGTGAAGCGTAAGCCCGCTCGGAAAGCGCTGAAGAAGTGCTCGCGCAGCGGATCGCTGGGTTGTTCGGGGCGTTTCCACCAGATCAGCGCAGCGACGACGAACACGTAGCTGATCAGGTCTGCGCTATACGTGGCGGCCGCGCCGAATGCCGCAAGCAGCAGACCCCCGGCAGCCGGCCCGATCGCACGGGAGACGTTCACGCCCAGCGAATTCAGCGCCACGGCCTGTCGCAGCGTGCTCGGCGGCACGAGTTCGGGCACGATCGACTGCCACGTCGGCCCCATCATCGCCGCACCCACACCGCCGACGAACGCCAGCGCAATCAGGATTTCGATGGTCAGCGCATGGCGCCACGCGAGCAGCATCAGCGTGCCGCTGACCATGGCCAGTCCGATCTGGATCACGATCAGAAAGCGGCGCCGGTCGAGGATGTCGGAGAGCACACCGGCCGGAATCGCAAGCAGGAAGACGGGTAGCGTGGCGGCCACCTGAATCGTGGCGACCGCCGCCGGCGACGTGGAAAGATCGGTTGCCAGCCAGGCGCTGGCCACGTCGCGCATGAAGCTACCGATGTTACCGAGGATCGTGGCCACCCACATGACCGCAAACGTGGGTTTGGCCAGCGGAGCAAACGTGCCGCCCGATGCAGGCTTGGCCGCCGAGGTGGCGGGCTGCGTCATGGTTGTCTCCGCGTGCGAAGGTCATCCCACGCCACGAGCAGGAATCCACCCACCAGGCCCAGATGTTCGAAGAAGGCGTTAGCCATCGCGAACTGTGCTTCGGGCGGTGCGCTCCAAAACCGGTTGGCCAGGAACGTGGCCATCAGCGTGAACGCTGCCAGCGCCAGTGCGCCGAGCCAGCGCCAGATGCCGGTCAGGATCGCGGCCGACGCGCCAAGCTCCAGCGCAATCGTCGCCGCCGCCAGCGGCGCGGAGGGCGACAGGCCGAAGTGCTGCATTTCTGCCATTGCGCTGGAGAAGTCGAACAGCTTGACCCATCCCCCCTGCAGGTAGGCGGCGCACAGCAAGAGCAGGGCGATCCAGCGTAGCCAGCGAGGCAGCCGGTGTGTGTTGTTGCCGGCTGCACCTGGCGGGGGTGTCGAGATGGTCATGGCCGCTCTCCAATGGGGGTGGTTAACGTGTATCGGTGGATCAGCGGATCAGAATGCCCAGCACGAGCAGCCCAGCGCGCCCCAGAACGTGCTTTCGTCCGACGCTGGCACGCCCGAGGTCCAGGCCTTGGCATGCGCGTGGCCATGCACGCCGCACGAACTGGCGCAGCCGCACGCGGTGTTCAGCGCCATGGCGCGCGCCTGAGTCTGCGGGCGCGGCTGGTACTGGCTGCCGTGGCGGGCCGGCGACCAGTCGGGCATCGCGGGCGGGATGTCGGGCGAATGTTTGCCGAATTCGCTGTCGCCATAGACCACCTTGCCGCCGAGCACGGTCAGCACCGACGTGATGTCCTGGATGTCGTCGCCCGGCACCGAGAAGTAGTCGGCCGACAACACGGCCAGGTCGGCCAACTGGCCCACCTTGATCTGGCCCTTCTTGCCCACTTCGGATGAGAACCACGTGTTGGCCTCGGTCCACAGGCGCAACGCCGTATCGCGATCGAGCAGGTTGGCCGGCGGATACATCGACATACCGCCCACGGTCTTGCCCGTGGTCAGCCAGTACAGCGATACCCACGGGTTGTACGAAGCCACGCGTGTGGCGTCGGTGCCGGCGCCGACCATGACGCCCTTCTCGAGCATCTTCTTGATCGGCGGCGTGGCTTCGGCGGCCCGGGCACCGTAGCGCTCGACAAAATACTCGCCTTGGTAGGCCATGCGGTGCTGCACGGCGATGCCGCCGCCAAGCGCCGCGATGCGGTCGATGTTGCGGTCTGAGATGGTCTCGGCGTGATCGAAGAACCAGTTCAGGCCGTCGAACGGGATGTCCTTGGCGACCTTCTCGTAGACATCGAGCGCGCGCGTGATGGTCTGGTCATAGGTCGCATGCAGCCGCCACGGCCAGCGCTTCTCCGCCAGCAAGCGGATCACGGGCTCCAGATCGGCTTCCATCGACGGCGCCATGTCGGGACGCTCGACACGGAAGTCCTCGAAGTCGGCCGCCGTGTACACGAGCATTTCGCCTGCGCCATTGTGGCGATAGAGGTCGTCGCCCTGGCCGGGCTTGACGGTCGACGTCCAGGTCTTGAAGTCGCTCAGCTCTTCCTTGGGCTTCTGCGTGAACAGGTTGTAGGCCAGGCGCACGCTCAGGTGGCCTTCCTTGTGCAGTTCCTCGATGACGTTGTAGTCGTCGGGGTAATTCTGGTAGCCGCCGCCGGCGTCGATCACGCCGGTCACACCGAGGCGGTTCACCTCGCGCATGAAGTGGCGCGTCGAGTTCTTCTGATACTCGATCGGCAGCTTCGGGCCTTTCGCCAGCGTGGCATAGAGAATGGTCGCGTTCGGTTTGGCAAGCAGCAATCCGGTCGGATTGCCCGACGCGTCGCGCACGATCTCGCCGCCCGGCGGGTTGGGCGTGTCTTTCGTGTAGCCCACGGTGCGCAGTGCGGCGCCGTTGAGTATCGCGCGGTCGTACAGGTGCAGGATGAACACCGGCGTGTCGGGGGCGACGGCGTTCAGTTCGTCGATGGTCGGCAGACGCTTCTCGGCGAATTGATGTTCGGTAAAGCCGCCCACCACGCGAACCCATTGCGGCGCGGGCGTGCGGTCGACCTGGTCTTTCAACATGCGCATGGCGTCGGCCAGCGAACGAACGCCATCCCATCGCAACTCCATGTTGTAGTTCAGGCCACCCCGGATGATGTGCATGTGACTGTCAATCAGTCCGGGAATGGCCCGCCGGCCGTTCAGATCGATCACCTTGGTCTGCGTTCCTGCCAGTTTCATGATGTCCTGGCGCGTGCCCACTTCCACGAAGCGGCCGTCCTGGATGGCCACGGCGTCGGCCTGCGGATTGGCACGGTCGAGCGTGGTGAACTTGCCGTTAACGAGAATGAGGTCGGGAGTCAGGTTCGATGACATAGCGAAGGGTTCCGAAGAGGCTACCGCCCCGGGGGCGGTAGCCGAGGCGATGAAAGGCCGGCGGGTTGAGGACATTTCGGCTTACGTGTTCAGGAAGGCCAGCAGGTCGGCATTGACCTGGTCGGCGTTGATCACGCACATGCCGTGCGACGCACCCGGATATACCTTGAGCGTGGCGTTCTTGATGATCTTGGCCGACAGGCGGGCCGAATTATCGATGGGCACGATCTGGTCGTCGGCGCCGTGCAGGATCAGCGTCGGCACGGTGATCTTCTTCAGGTCCTCGGTGTAGTCCACTTCTGAGAACTCCTTGATGCAGACGTACTGGCCCAGAATGCCGCCGCTCATGCCCTGTGCCCAGAACGCATCGATGGTGCCTTGCGAAATCTTGGCGCCGGGCCGGTTGAAACCGAAGAACGGCGTGGTCAGGTCTTTGTAGAATTGCGAGCGGTTTTCCGCGACACCCTTGCGAATGCCGTCGAAGACTTCCATCGGCAGACCGTTCGGATAGGCCGCAGTCTTGACCATGATGGGCGGCACCGCGCCGATCAACACCGCCTTGGCCACGCGCTTCGTGCCGTGACGGCCGATGTAGTGCGCCACTTCGCCGCCGCCGGTGGAGTGACCGACCAGCGTTGCGCCTTTGATGTCGAGGGCGTCCAGCAGCGCGGCCAGGTCGTCGGCGTAGGTGTCCATGTTGTTGCCCTGCGCGGGCTGGTCCGAGCGGCCATGGCCGCGCCGGTCATGGGCGATCACGCGAAAGCCCTTCTGCACCAGGAACAGCATCTGGGCGTCCCAGGCGTCGGCATTGAGCGGCCAGCCGTGCGAGAACACCACTGGGGTGCCCGAGCCCCAATCTTTGTAGAAGATGCGCGTGCCGTCTTTGGTCGTGACGAAATTGTCTTGCTTCGTGGCGTGGCCGCTGGCCGGCGCGGCTTCCGCGGCCGTGGGCGTCAGTGCGGCAAGCGATGCCACCGATGCGGCCGCAGCGCCGATAGTGCTACCTACCAGCAGCTGCCGGCGCGATGCGTCGATGTTGTGACCTGATTCCTGGGTATGTTCTGTTTGCATGATTAGGGCTAGCGGAAAGTTGGCTCGAAATCCTGGAGGATGAGATCGCGGGTTGCATCGGCCCAGGCACGGGAGTCGTGCGCAGGCCGATGGCGATCTCTTCTTGAACGGCTGTTTAGCGTGCGGGCACCGGGGCGATGGACTCATGCCCCGTCGCCGTGCGCTGGGCGGCCTTGTGAACCATCGTGTAGGCGTAGTCGACGCCCATGCCATAGGCACCCGAGTGTTCCTTCGCCACCTTCATTACGGCGTCATACGTGTCGCGGTGAGCCCAGTCGCGTTGCCATTCGAGCAGCACTTGCTGCCAGGTCACCGGCACCACGCCGGCCTGGACCATGCGTTGCATGGCGTAGTCGTGGGCTTCCTTGCTGGTGCCGCCCGAAGCATCGGCGACCATGTAGATCTCGTAGTCGCCTTCGAGCATGGCGCACAGCGCGAAGGTGGTGTTACAGACTTCGGTCCACAGACCGGCGACGACGACCTTCTTGCGGCCGTTGGCGGCGAGCGCATCGCGCACCTTCTGGTCGTCCCACGAGTTCATCGAGGTGCGTTCCAGCGTCTTCTGGTTCGGGAACACGTCGAGCAGTTCCGGATAGGTGAAGCCCGAGAACGACTCGCTCTCGACGGTGGTGATCGTCGTCGGGATATTGAAGATCTTTGCCGCCTTGGCCAGGCCGACGACGTTGTTCTTCATTGCCTGGCGATCCATCGACTGGACGCCGAAAGCCATCTGCGGCTGATGGTCGATGAAGATCAATTGGCTGTTCTGCGGGGTGAGGACTTCAAGCTTGGGGTTCGACATTGCGTTGCTCCTGTTAGGGGGGCGAGAGTGAGACTGCCGTGGCATCCCCGCCGAGGCAGAGCCGCGTCGGGGCAGCTTGGCGTAAGGGCCGCGACCGGCGTTTGTGTCCGGAGCGCAACCTGAGGCGAAGAATAGTCGGCGCGGTCGGCCGTCGCTATTGTCGAATCGTATTAGCCGCGCGCTATCTCGATTTCATCGCGACGCCGCAAGGCCGTGCTACAGCCAATAGGGAATGGCTTCGCCACCCTTGCAGCGTAGGGAAGCACCGGGGCTGCGTGCGAGTTCGATGTGCGTTAGTCTGCAACTAGACCGGCTGGACCAGCCACTCACTTTCACGCCTGACTAACCCCATGGTATAAGTGGCCCACGATCCCGGTCGTGTGCTGTAATGAACAGTTTTGCGGGGTCGTGGCGGCGAGAGCGAGCCTGCCCAAACCGCGCGCGCCGATGGGTGCGCTGGAGATAGACTGTGACAATCGACGGCTTCGTAACCGCAGACACCCGTGCGAGTGATGAAGCGATGGTGCTGATCGTTGATGACGACGCGATGCTTCGCGGTGCGTTGGAGAACCTCTTCCGCTCCGTCGGGATGCGCGTCACCCTGTTCGCATCCGCTGCCGAACTGCTGACGTTCGCATTCCCGGACGCACCCACTTGCCTTCTGCTCGATGTCAGGCTCCACGGTCAGAGCGGCCTGGACCTACAGACTCGGCTGTCCCAAATGGGCATCCAGATCCCAATCATCTTCATGACGGGTTACGGCGACATCCCTATGACGGTTGCCGCCATGAAGGCGGGGGCCGAGGATTTTCTGGCGAAGCCATTCCGCGAGCAGGACCTGCTCGACGCTGTGGCGGCCGCCTTGCAAAAGGATCGGCATCGCCGCCATGGCATGCGTAAGCTGGATGAACTGCGAGCCAGCTACCTGGGCCTGACACCGCGTGAGGCCGAGGTCATGCGCAAGGCCGTGGCCGGTCTGCTGAATAAGCAGATCGCCGGCGAGCTAGGTATCAGCGAGGTCACCGTGAAAATTCATCGTGGTCAGGCCATGCGCAAGATGAAGGCGCGCACCTTTGCCGAGCTTGTCTTGATGGCACAGCAACTCGGCATTTGCGAGGCGCCGCTTTGAGTCCCCGCCGCCTCCCGCCATCGGCGGGAGGCATATCTAGTCGCGAGGCGGCAGGGTGAACTGAAACACGGCCCCGTAAGGCACATTGGGGCTCGCCCATAGCCGCCCTCCGTGTGCCTCGACGATCAACCGGCAGATCGCCAGGCCCATGCCCAGACCGTCCGCCTTGGTCGTGAAGAAGGTCTGGAAAACACGCTCCAGATCTTTTTGCACCAACCCGATGCCGGCATCCTGAACGGCAATCCGCACCGCCCCCGATGCGTCGATGTGCGAGCGAATCAGCAGTTCCCGCGGCCGCTCGGCGACCTCTTTCATTGCCTCGATGCCATTCATCATCAGGTTCAGGAGCACCTGCTGCAACTGCACCCTGTCACCGACAACCGGCGGCAGGTCAGGCGCCAGCTCTGTGCGGAGCAGGATCTGATGGCGGCCGACCTCTCCCTGGATAAGCGCAATCGTGTCTTCGATCAGGGGGTTCAGGTCAATGCGCGCCGTGACGGCGGCCGTCTTCTTGAGCAACGCACGCATTCCTGCAATCACTGCGCCGGCCCGATGGCCATCCTGAACGATGCGCCCCAACGACTCTCGCACTTCGGCGAGATCGGGGGGCTGGCGGGCGAGCCAGCGCAGGGCAGCATTGGCGTTGGTGACGATGGCGGCCAACGGCTGGTTGACCTCGTGAGCGATCGAGGCGGTCAGTGCGTTCAACGTCGTCACGCGGGTCACATGTGCCAGTTCGGCCTGTGCCTGATGCAGCGCTTCTTCGGCGCGCTTGCGCTCGGTGAGATCCAGCGTGTAGGAAACACCTTGATCCCCACCCTCTTCGAATGTCGCACACCCTAGCAGGACGGGCACGCGGCTTCCATCCTTGTGGAAGAACTCCTTTTCGAATGGCGGCAAGGTTCCACTGGCCTGAAGGTCCTGTATCAACTTGGCGTCACGCTCGCGCCAGTCGGGGGGCGTCAGGTCCGTCCAGAGCAAGGGGCCCGAGGCGAGGTCCTCGCGATCATAGCCCAGCATGCTGAGGAACGCGTCGTTGGCCTCGAGGATTCGACCGTCCAGGTGCCAGATGCAGATCCCGATGATGTTGGCCTCAACCAGGCGCTGGATCTTTGCTTCGCGTTGCGCGAGATCCCGATACAAACAAGTTATCTCCAGCGCGATCGCGGCCTGGGAGGCGAGCATCTTCAGCACGGCGGTTCGGCTCGGTGCGAAGACGCGTGGCGAGAGGTTGTTCTCGAGGTAGAGCACCCCGATGAGCTTGGCCCGTGTGAGCAAGGGCAGGCAGAGAATCGATCGGGCGTGATGCTGCCGAACGTATGGATCGGCAGAAAACGGGTGCTGTGTCGCGGCATTGTCGAGAATGATGTTCTCGCGGGTGCGCAAGACATAGTGGAGCACCGATTCCGGCAGCGCAGTCGCAGTCACGCGCTCGTCGCGGAGCTGCACCGTGACAATGTCGCCACCGGTCGTCGCCTCTGCCGCGATGCGCTGCTCGGCCCCTTGGGGCAGGATCAGCAGTCCCCGTTCCGCGCCGGCCTGTTCAAGCGCGGTGCGCATGAGTGTGTCGAGCAATTTGTCCAGGACGATTTCGCCGGACACCGCTTGTGACACGGCAATCACGGTGGCGAGGTCCAGGTGATCGACCGGCGCCCCGATCGTCGTCGTCGGCGCGGGTGCTCGCTCTTCCCCGCAGAGGTGCGGATACAACGCATCGAGTTGCCGCACCTTGGCGCTGGCGCCCCAGTGGAGATAGCCACCCCGGGCATCTTGCAAGTACACGCGGGCAATTTTTTCAAAGCCTCGCGCAGCATAGAATCGCGCAGCCAACTCGTTGGCGAGTGCCTGGTTATGGATGAAATCATTGTCCTGTGCGGCGCGGATGGCCAACTCGTAGAGGCGCATTGCATCCGTTTCGCGCCCCTCGAGGCGCGCGATTTCCGCGCCAACCAATGCGGCTCTGTTCTCGAAATTCTCGGGACAATGCTCGGACCAGACAAGGAGTTGGCGATGATGTGCGGCTAATGCCTCCAGATGCCGGGCTCGTTCTGGCGCGGTGGCCGTGCCGCAGCATGCCGCTCGCGCCAACGCCGCGTAGAAATGGTATTCCGCCTGCTCGAAGAACGACGGCGATGTCCAGAGAAGACGGGCTGCCCTGTCTGCCGCCGTTATGGCAGTCGCGTAGTCGTCGGCGAGCAAGCGTGCCTGCAGTTTCCGGATCCAGTACCAGCAGGTGGCGAGGGCAGGGCTCGGTGCCTCGTCCAGATACCGCTCGAACTGCGCCTCGTTGAAATCATCGTCATCGAAGACGCCGAACTCCGGGGTCAGTCCGCGTAGCGTTCGCGCTAGCTGGAGCTGGGGGATCACCCGGTCGACGGCGAGACCGAAGCTCGCCCGGCGCGCGAAGCCGATCGTGGCCTCGGCTTCGTTCTGCACCTCTGCAAGCGGATCGCCACAGGCGAGCAATTGCGTAATGAGGTTGTTACGCGCAAAAGACGCATAGGTAAGGTCACCGGCCTTGCTGGCCACGTCGAACGCGCGCCGCACCAGACCGCGCGAGGCACGGATGGGTTGGGTCCATTGCATCACGTGACCCGCGAAAGCCTGGTAGACGCGAGCTCTGAAGCGGTCCAGCCCGCGTTGCTCGACCAGATTCAGGCCGAGCTGGCCGAAGCGGAATGCCGCCTTGTAGTCGCCGGACTGAGGCCCCAGCAGCATGCCGAGCCAGGTATAGGCGAGGCACGACGCGTCGCTGTTGCCATGTTCGAGGCTGATGTTCGCCATCCGTCCGATGATGAGGGAGCCCAGCTTCGCGTCGGTGTACCAGGCCGGCAGCATCAGCGCGGTCAGGACATCCATCGTCTCGCATGCGACCGCGTTGGTCATCATCGGCAGGTCGAGCAATGCCTCGATCGGGCGGTCGCCAAGTTGGCGCCACATCCGATCGTATTCCTGCCGGACCTCCTCATCTGTCGGGTGTGCCGGACACTGGACGCCGGCGCGGTACAGGTAGTCGAGGCCCACCTCGACGGCACGCTCGCGCTGGCCGAGGGCCAGAAACAGCTCCAGCCGCAGTTGGGTGACGGAGGCCAGGTCGGGGAGGTTGGCGGCACGGCCCGCAAGCTCGGCCAGGCGCGCGTCCGCCGCAGCCACCGCGCTGGTCAGAAATTCGCATTCGGCGAGGTGGAACTCGAGCGCGAAAGCAAACTTTGGCCGGCACTTCCAGGCGTCCCCCTGTACGAGCGCTGCACCGGCGGTGAGATAGGCCAGCGCCGAGGCATACGCCGTGGACGCCTTGGCGCGCTGGCCGGCGAGCAGATTCAGCTCGGCCACTTGCTCCCGCTCGTGGGGCGTGGTGATAAGGCCGGCACCATGGTTGAGCTGGCCGACGATCTCGAAGACACACTCCGCGATTGCCTCAGGCGGCGTGCTTGCAACTAGCTGTCTGCCAATCGCGAGGTGCATGGCCGGTCGTGCGCCTTCAGGAATCAGGGCGTAGGCCGCCTCCTGGATACGATCGTGCAGGAATCGGTAGACATTTCCCAAACGCAACACAAGTCCGGCGCGTACCGCCGGCCACAGCGCCGCGTCCAGTTCCGCCTCGCTGGCATCCTGAACCATGGCCAGAGTCGCGATCGTCGCGTCGTTACCGAGACACGCCAACTGCTTCAGGGCGTTACGGGTTGCGGCGGGAAGGCGTCTCAGCTTGGCGAGCATGAGATCGACCACATTGTCGGTGAAGCCCTTGGCCCGAATCTGCTCAAGGTCCCAAGACCAGCGCGCGCCACGATGATCGAAAACGAGTAGCCCCTCTTCTGTCAGGGCGGTAAGGAACTGGATGGCGAAAAACGGGTTACCTCCGGTCTTCTCGTGCACCAGGCGGGCCAGAGGCGCGGCGTCTGCGGGGGCGCAATGCAAGGCATCGACGATGAGTCGGCTTACATCGTCGAGGCCGAGGGGGGAAAGTGCGATGTCATTGATTCGCCCCCCAGCCTGGCGGATGGTGGGCAATCGCAGTAGCAAAGGGTGTCCGGGCTTGACGTCGTCGTTCCGATAGGCGCCGATAAGCAGCACGTGGCTTACCTCCGGCTGGGTCGCCAGATACTCGAGCAGATCAAGGGTTGCCGCGTCCAGCCATTGCAAGTCATCGAGAAAGAGCGCCAGCGGATGCGCGGGTTGGGCAAAGACGGCAAGCAGGCGCTGGAAAACCATCTGGAACCGGTGCTGTTCGTCGCGCGGCGGCAGCTCCGGAACCGGGGCCTGCGACCCCAGAATCAGCTCGAGTTCGGGGATGAGCGGCACCATAAGGCCGCCATTTGGGCCCATCGCCTCCGCCAGTGCGGCGCGCCAGGGTGCCAAGTCGGCCTCGCTCTTGCCCAATAGTGGGCGGATCAGATTCTGGAAAGCCTGCGCTAACGTCGCATATGGGATGTCTCGCTTGTACTGATCGAACTTGCCCGAGGCAAAGAGGCCATTCCTGTGAGCCAGTGCGCTGCGCAACGCAAGCACGGCCGACGTCTTCCCGATACCGGCGTAGCCGGAGACCAGCACAATCTCCGGCGTGCCCTGGGTGACGACTCTGTCGAAGGCAGCGAGCAAGGTCTCAATCTCGCGCTCCCGTCCATAGAGTCGCTCTGGAATCAGTGGGCGATCAGGCAGGTCGTGCTCGCCGAGCGGGAAAGCGTCAATGCTTCCCTGGCATTCCCATGCAGCCAGACTGCGCCGTAGATCGGCCTCCAGCCCCGCCGCGGTCTGGTAGCGCTCCTCCGCCGTTTTGGAGAGCAGCTTCATTACGATGGCGCAAAGCAATGGCGGGATCGACGGTACCCGTTCCGCCGGCGGCACGGGCTGCCGGGCGAGATGGCTATGCAACAGGTCCATCGGATCGTCGGTGGCGAACGGCAGCACACCCGTGAGCATTTGATAGAGCGTGACGCCGAGCGAATAGAGGTCGCTGCGCGCATCGATCGATCGGTTCATGCGCCCCGTCTGCTCGGGGGCCATGTAGGCCGGCGTGCCGGCGATCTCTTCCGGTGGCGTCAGTGCCCGACGCTTGCGCGACTGGCGCGAGGTAATGCCGAAGCCCGTGAGCCGCGCCTCGACAGGGGCATCGTTCACCAGGATATGGGCCGGCTTGATGTCCTTGTGTATAAGACCCCGCTGGTGGAGCTGGTCCAAGGCCGCCGTGATACTGACGGCCAGGCGCAAGAAACGACCCACCTCCATGGGGGCGCCCAGTCGGGCGGCAAGTGGCTCGCCGCCGGGGTCCTCAAGCAGCAAAACAGTCCGGCCATGTTCCCGCACAAGTTCCAGCGGTCGCACTGCCCAACTGCCGTCCAACTCGCCCCTCAAGCCGTATTCGTGTGTGAGGCGAGCGAGGCTGGAGGGCGTCGGGTGCTCGGCTGCGGACCATACAGCCAACACAGCCCTCGGCACACCATCCGGGCCGGGGCGTGAGCCTCGACCGACAACGCGATCGCCGTCCTCCCATGCGGCTTGGAAGCCGGCGGCCATCTCGTTGCCGAAAGAAAACAATGAGTTCATCTGCTGTAATTCGCTCTCAATTCGGTCACTGCTTTTGGGGTTTCTGCACCGGATGCGTCGAACAACTGTCGTCCCCGCAACTGTCATACCGGTGAGCGGGTCGCGGCGGCCGGGCGAAGCCATTTTCGCCATATCGAGGTCTCAACTGACCTGCCCCCTTCAGTAGGGCAAAAGCGCTTCTGGCAAAGTCCCATAAATCAGTTCCTGGAAAGCGGCAGGAGCATCCGCTGTCGCCCAATGTTGCGCCGCAAACGCTGCGGGCGAAAGATCGTTCAGTGCGCTGCGTGGCCTTTGCTCATTGTCGTCCCGGCGTCGTGTCGCGGCGACCGCCCGAGCCTGTGTCAGGCGCGTGAATCAGCGCTCGTTCACGCACGCATCGAGGAACTCGCCGTTGAACGATTCGATGTACGCATTCTGCGTTGTATTGCCCGCTGGAAGCAACTTCAGAGTGACGCCACTTGCCTACGCCTATTGTGCGAGCGCGCGGCTGGTGAATTTGGCCCCCAAGGCTTGTTCACACGGCCCTCGGATGGCCACGGAAGCACGCGGCAAGTGTCAGTGTCCGAGCGACATATAAGTCTGAGATGCCGTGGTCGATGACGATGTCGCCGTGGTCATGTTCGAGGCCGCATCCGCAGCGAGATCTCCGATCTGTAACCATTTAGAACCGCCGATGCTATTATCGGCGTTGCGTTTTCAATAAGACTTGCCCGCAGAGGCAAGAGGCACTCACGAAGTTCAGCTCTCCAACTGCAAAATCAACTTCCTTTTACTGGGGAATTTCATGCGTCTTTTGCGTTCTCTTCCTTTGGCTGCTCTTGCGCTTGTCGCGGCAACAAATGCCCATGCCAGGTCTGAGGTTTGTCATGCGGCTTCCAAGAAGGAAATTGCCTCATTATTCGACCGATGGAATACATCGTTGAAAACTGGCGATCCAAAGAAGGTTGTTGCCAACTATGCCAAAAATTCAATCCTGTTGCCGACTGTCTCTAACAAGCCGCGTCTGACAGCAGAAGAGAAGGAGGACTACTTCGCACATTTTCTCGCGGGTAAGCCAGTGGGGACGATCGACAGCCGTTCTATCGAAATTGACTGCAATAGCGCGATCGACGCAGGCTTGTACACGTTCAAGTTTGCGGACGGTTCAGAAGTGAAGGCCCGCTACACATTCACTTATAAGTGGAATGGAAAACAATGGCTTATTTCTAGCCATCACTCGTCCGCCATGCCGGAAAATAACTAGGGGTGTGGCGTAACGACGATTGAAATTCCGACAGAATTGAAAGGGTTGGATAAATTAAATTTGTTTGAGGTGGAAGTTAAAGAAATCCATAAAATTCCAGTTGAGGGTGAATTTCTGAAGGCTGGAGTTAATTCTCTAAGTGGTGTGGTTTTGAGATATCCTGCTTTGCCTATTCAGAGGAATGCTGTTTCATTGATTGTTGGAATAATCTGTCGTCTCCGCGCCGGTCGACTATTAGTACATCGCTAACAACGAAAATAAATCAAAAATAGATGCGGTGGAGCTAAGAAGATAGCCCATGTTTTTATGCGGTATTCGGGTGAGAGGCGAGAGTGATGGAGATCGGGCTGGGATGCGTGGCAGGTTGACCCTGACGGCCGGCATCCGGCCGTTTGACGTGCTGGGGGCCAGGTGTCGTTATGCGTCGCCTTTGGGGGCGAAAGGCGGCAGATAGGGGGCGATGCTGTGCGCGATCGCATCAAGTGCGGCGTTGTCCGCAGTCGGCCGCTGACGAGCGAGGTGAATGGCGCGCAGCGTCAGTAGCGAGTAAAGGGTGGCGTGATTGCCGCCCATGGAGGCAAGGGCTTCCGTGTGACGCGTGACGATGCCGGCATCGCCGCGCGAGACCGGCCCCGCAAGTGCTCCGGAGAGGCCGCGCTCGCGAGCCGCGTTGAGGGTGCCCATGACGAGCGGCCACATGGCTTCGCGCGCGTCGTCTTCGGACATGCCGATCGCTTTCCACAGCAGGGTGGCTTCGTCGAGCAGGCAGAGCAGAAAACTGGCGGCGTAGTTGGCCCCTGCGTGATAGCGCATCCGCTCGCCGGCGGGGATCGACAGGGCACGACAGCCGATGGCGTTCGCAAGGTCATGCAACCTATCGCTCAGCGGAGCGTCAGCCTCAATGGTGATCGCACTGCCTGCCATACGCGCAGCGTCGTCGTCGAGCCCCGCGAAGAGAAACAACGGATGAAAGCCGCCGATCTGCGCGCCTTGTTGCGTCGCGGGCGCGAGCAACTCGACCTCGGAGGCCCCGCTGCAATGCACCAGCGCCTGACCGGCGCGCGGGTTGAGATGCGCGGCACACGTGGCGATGGCATCATCGGGAACGGTCAGGAAAATCAGATCCGCGCGCGAGAAGACGGTATTCATGTCTTCCGGACGGTGGACTGACATTGCCTCACATCCTGGCAGTGCGGACGCGATGCGCTGCGCCGCGTCGATCCGGCGGCTTGCAACCGCCGTCACCTCATAACCGGCGCGACTGGCCGCAGCGGCAAGCGCACGAGCGACGCGACCTGCACCGATGAAACCCAGTGTCGGCCGATGGGCGGGAGTGGGGACGGGGGGCATTGTCACGGTCGCGTGTTATTGCGACAGCCGGTTGGGCGTGTCGTGCGTTTCGAAATAGGTCTGAAACGCGACGGCGAGGCCGACCATCATCAACAGCGCACCGACGAACAGCGACAGGCTGACGATGATGACGGCAATCCAGCCCGAGCGCGACTTGTGCCTGGCGCGGCTATTGAACTGGGCATCCCAACGTTCATCGGGGCGAAGTCCGTAGACGATGGCCGCAAGGAACGCCGAGAACAACGAGATGGCGCCGAGAATCGTGAGCCCCCACCCTGCGGGAGAACGCAGTTCGCTCGTCACCAAAAGCCCCCAGCCCGCCACGCCGCATGCCGAACCCGCGATGTGGGCCCAGCCGAAGCGGTCTCGCAGACCATACAGATAGAAGCGATGCAGGCCGAGCGTACCGAACAGCATCGCCAGGCCAGCGGTCAGGGTCTTGGATTTATAGGCGACTGCGTTCATTTGGAATGGTTATCGGGCAGGCATTTCGCGAATGACTTCGACGAGCGTCCAGCGCATGCTCGAAGCGTCGGCGGGCGGATTGGCGACGGGTTCGCCGTGAATTTTCACGCGGTATTCTACGCCGGGCTTCCACTCGAATCCATCGATGTGGGCATACCAGAGCTCCCACTGCGTCTTGCCGGAATCGTCGGCATTGCGCACGCGCAGACACTTGCGCGGCGCGACGCCGACGCAATCCGCCATTTGCGAATCGACATCGAGGATGCGGTCTTCCGTCTTGCTCAAGGCACCGGTACCTGCGACAGGGCGATTGAGCAACGTTTGCGAGGCGTAGGTCAGCGTTTCGCCATTCGAGGTGCTCAGAATCAACTGTGTGTCGCGGCGTTCGAAGCGGGTGACAAGGGGAAGCGTCTTCAGATAGCGGTCTTCGAACGCCATCGAATCGGGGCACGCCATCCGGGTGGTGGCCGGGGCCTTGAGGCTGACGTTTCCATTGCCCGGGCCAATCGTGTATTGACCGAAGATGCGGTTGCATCCGCCCGTGCCCGAGAACGCTCCTTTGTCGTTGAAGGTGAGGTTGATCGCACGTCCCTCCGGCAGGCTCGGAACGTCGCTCGTGCCTTCCCATCTCACGAGTTGCCAAGTGCCGAGAATGTCGGCCGGGGCCGTTGCCGCAGCGGTGGCGCCGGAGGTATCCGAAGGCGGCGTGGCGCCGCCGCCTGACGGCGAGGCACAGCCTGCCAGCATGGCGGCCGGTACCAGCAGCGTAGCCACATAAGAAGCGAAGGAGGATGGCAGGAACGAGAGTAGGCGTTGGGTCATGATCTTATGTCGACGTAGTTGCGAAGATGGGGGGGCGGCGAAAAAAGTCACGACGGACGGGGGCGGGCATGTCCGAACGGCGCCGTAAGTACCGTGAAAGATTGACCGGGCAGGGAGCGGGACAGTTCCTTGCGCACTCGTTGCAGCCGGATTTCCGTATCGATGCCGGGGCGGGTCATCAGCATGCCTCACGGTTTTCGGTAGGTGATGCGATAAATGGCGCCTGCATAGTCGTCGCTGATTAAGAGTGAGCCGTCCGGCAGGGTGAGAAGATCGACGGGACGGCCCCAGACTGATTCGTCGTTGCCTAACCAGCCTTGCGCGAACACTTCCTGCTTCGCGACGTTGCCTTTGGTATCGAGAACGACGCGCTCGACCCGGTAGCCAACCTTGCGGCTCCGGTTCCAGGAGCCATGTTCGGCAATAAAGATGCTACCGCGATAGGCCTCCGGGAACTGCTTGCCGGTATAGAACTTCATGCCGAGCGCAGCAACGTGCGCGCCCAGCTTCGCCATCGGCGGCGTGAAGGCCGAGCAGCGCTTCTCCTGTCCGAATTCCGGATCCGAGACGTCGCCGGCATGGCAATAGGGGAATCCGAAGTGCTCGCCAACACGAGTGAGTCGGTTGAGCTTGTCGTCGGGGACATCGTCGCCGAGCAGGTCGCGGCCGTTGTCGGTGAACCAGAGGGTATTGGTCCCGGGTTGCCAGTCGAATCCTACGGTGTTGCGCACGCCGCGAGCGACGACTCGCCAGTCGGTGCCGTCCGGCTTTATGCTGCCGATCATCGCGTAGCGGTTCTCGTCGCGTTTGCAAACATTGCAGGGGGCGCCAACGCCTATGTATAGACGTTGATCGGGGCCGAATGCCATATACCGCCAGCCGTGATGACTCTCGCCCGGCAGTTTGTCGTAGACGACGGCTGGCTTGCCGGGATTGTCGAGACGGTTCTCGATGTCGTCGAGTTTGACGATGCGGGAAACGGCAGAGATATAGAGTGCGCCGTTGCGCATGGCGACCCCAACGGGCATGTTCAGCCCGGAGGCCACGGTCCGGACTTTTGCGGCATAGGCGCGAGACGGGTCAAGGGTAATGGCATAAACGTCGCCCTGCGCCCGGCTGCCGACGAACAACGTGCCCTTCGGGCCAAGCACCATGCCTCGCGCACCGGGAACCTGGTCCGAGAGAACTTCGACGTGAAAGCCGGGAGGTAGCGTGAGGCGTTCGATGGGAAGGGCGTCGCGTGCGGTCGCAAACTGTGGCGCGACTGCCAGAGCTGCGCCGATCATCAGGCGGGTCCGGCGCGCGTATCGAACAAGGCGGCCGAGTGGCGTGTCGACCCGTGTCGGCCTTTGCCGCCGGAAGGGGGGGTACCATCCATCGAGAAATCGTCGCATGCCAGACTCGCTCCGCTCACAGGATGGCTGCATTGTAGTCTAGTGCCAGCGGGCGGCTCATGTTCCCCCCGTCGCTGGCCTAATAGGGGCGCGGCTGGGCGGGATGTGGCCGGTGCCGGGGGAAGTGTTTGTTTTGACGAGGGTTTTGCGCTATAATCACGCGTTTTCTGTTCGAACACTTCTGGATTCACAAGGATTTATTATGGTCGTTATCCGCCTGGCTCGCGGCGGCGCGAAGAAGCGCCCGTTCTACAACATCGTTGCAACCGACTCGCGTAACCGTCGCGATGGCCGCTTCATCGAGCGTATTGGCTTCTACAACCCGGTTGCTACCGAAGGCACGGAAGGTCTGCGTATTGCTCAAGACCGTCTGACCTACTGGCAAGGCGTTGGCGCGCAACTGTCGCCGACCGTGGCTCGTCTGATCAAGCAAGGCGCCAAGGCTGCTGCCTAAGCGCTTCGGCTAGTCGAGCTGTACGCATTGCTGTCGGTTTGCCGGCGGCATGAGAATTGAACGGCGGTGCCTGTTCCCGAGTGATCTGGAACGGGCGCCGCCGTGTGTTCGTCACAACGTTGGATTGGCATGGTTCGTTCCGCTCGACCCGCGCGTGAGCGGGTACCGCTGAAAATCGGTGCTGAGGCACGGCGTGCCGCTGGCATGCGCGCAGAGCAGGTGCTCGCCCCGGTGGCCGAAGTGCCCGACGATCTCGTCGAGCTGGGTTATATCGGCGACGCCTACGGGATTCGCGGCTGGATTAAGGTGCAGCCGCACACAGGTAAGGGCGATGGGCTCTTGGCTGCGGAATGCTGGTATTTCCGTCGTCCCGGTGAGTCGGTCTACACTAAGGCCAATGTGCTGCACAGCCGGGGGCATTCCGGTACGGTCGTTGCGCAATTGCGCGGCAGCGACAGCCGGACTGCTGCCGAGGCGCTCAAGGGCCTTCAGGTCTGGGTGCCGCGCAGTGCGTTCCCGAGCGCTGGCGAAGACGAGTTCTACTGGGTGGACCTGATTGGCGCCCAGGTAACGAATTTGCAGGACGAATCGCTGGGTAAGGTCGTCGGTTTGCTCGATAACGGTGTGCACACTGTATTGCGTGTCGTCTATGACGTGCCTGCCGCCGACGATAAGCCGGCGAAGACCGCCGAGCGGTTGATCCCGTTCGTAAGCCAATATGTGCAGACGGTCGATGTCGAGGCTGGACGCATTGTGGCTGACTGGGGTCTCGATTACTGAGATACCGATTGATCGCCCGGCCGTTGTTGCGTCCGGGCACCTCTGGACGGAACCGGTCTGATGCAGTTTGACGTCGTCACGCTCTTTCCCGAGATGTTTCGGGCGCTGACCGACTGGGGCGTCACCAGCCGGGCGCTCAAGCAGTCGCGCTACGGTCTGCGGTTTTGGAATCCGCGTGATTTCACGCATAACAATTACCGCACGATCGACGATCGGCCCTATGGCGGCGGCCCCGGCATGGTGATGCTCGCCAAGCCGCTTGACGATGCGATTATCGCAGCGAAAGCGGCGCAGGCTGAAGCCGGCGTGTCACGGGGTCGTGTGCTGTTGATGTCACCGCAAGGCAAGCCGCTCACGCACCGCCGGGTTGTCGAGTTGCGCGAACAGGAGCAGGGGCTGATTCTGCTCTGTGGCCGCTACGAAGCTATCGATCAACGTTTGATTGATCGAGTGGTGGACGAAGAGGTCAGCGTTGGCGATTTCGTGCTGTCGGGGGGGGAGTTGCCCGCCATGGCCTTGATGGACTCGCTGATCCGGCTGTTGCCGGGCGCGCTGAACGACGAACAGTCGGCCGAGCAGGACAGTTTCGTGAACGGACTGCTCGATTGCCCGCATTACACGCGGCCGGAAGAGTACGAAGGTGTGCGCGTGCCGGATGTGCTGTTGGGCGGGCATCACGCAGAGATTGAAAAATGGCGGCGCCGCGAGGCGTTGACCAATACCTGGCGCAAGCGTCCCGATCTGATCGAGAGCGCACGCGCCAACGGATTGCTCAGCCGTGCCGATGAGGCGTGGCTGGCAAGCCTGCGGGCCGATACGTCGGCCAAGTAGGTAGCGGGTGTCGTCATGGGGACGGCATTCGGTTTGAACCCATCCTCTGTCGGGGCCGGCATGCCGGTATATAACGCCGATACGATGGCACAAGGAGTGGTAAATGAATCTGATCGCTAAGATCGAGCAGGAAGAAATCGCGCGTCTGACCGCGAACAAGACGATCCCCGACTTCGCCCCGGGCGACACCGTGATCGTCAACGTGAACGTTGTGGAAGGCACGCGCAAGCGTGTGCAGGCTTACGAAGGCGTTGTGATCGCCAAGCGTAACCGTGGCCTGAACTCGGCGTTCATCGTTCGCAAGATTTCGTCGGGTGAAGGCGTTGAGCGTACGTTCCAGACGTACTCGCCGCTGATCGCCAGCATCGAAGTCAAGCGTCGTGGTGATGTTCGCCGCGCCAAGCTGTACTACCTGCGCGAGCGTTCGGGCAAGTCGGCACGTATCAAGGAAAAGCTCACGTTCAAGAGCAAGACCACTGCTGCTGCCGAGTAAATCGGACGCCGCTGCGCTTGGCGACCTCGTGGCCGGGCGCAGCCAAAGCCGCATGGAAAAAGCACCCTTCGGGGTGCTTTTTTCATTGTGCTGCGCCACATATATTTAAATGCGGCAGCGCGTCATCGCCATCGAATGCGTCGAATTGCCGGGGGATTGGCATTTTCTTTGCGTGTACGCATTTCTGGCTTCCTCGCTAAAATAGCAAAGTTCTCCCTCGTTCAAAGGTCTACGTGGCGCCGCCTCTCATTCTGCATCCTGAAGCGTTACCCATCGTCTCGACGGGCGAAGGGGAGCCCACGGTGCCGGCAGAGCGGTTGACCCCCGAAGCATTGCGAGACCGCCTTGCCAGTCCGCCGATCTGGACACCGGAGTCGGGTGCTATCGAGGTCGTCTCCCCGTCACTGTTCACGCCGCGCGCCGCCGCCGTGCTCGTGCCGCTGGTCATGCGTCCGCACGGCACCACGGTATTGCTCACCAGACGAACGCAACATCTCAGCACGCATGCCGGACAGGTGAGTTTCCCTGGCGGCAGCCGCGAGCCTGATGACCCCACGCCGATCGCGACAGCCCTACGCGAATCGCGAGAAGAAATCGGACTTGATTCGGGAGCGGTGGAAGTGATCGGCCGCTTGCCGGACTACATCACGGGAACGGGTTTTCGCGTCGCCCCGGTCGTGGGTCTGGTCAAGCCGCCATTCGATCTTGTCGCCGATGCTGGTGAAGTGGACGAGATTTTCGAGGTTCCGCTCGATTTCCTGATGGACCCTGCACATCATCAGATCCGCGTTTTCAACTATCAGGTGGGCGAGCGTCGCTTTTACGCGATGCCTTATCCGAAGCCAACGGGGGGAGAGTATTTCATCTGGGGCGCGACGGCCGGCATGCTGCGTAATTTTTACCAACTCTTGCGGGCCTGATGCGAAAGGCGAATCGTTTTTGCGCGTTGTCTGCTCGAATGGTGAAGTGAGTGCGCCGCAGAGGCGCTTGGGGCGGGCATTCGCGAGAAGCTGTGCTATCGTTACACCATTCCGTCTGGTGATCTGAACGCACGCATGACATTCTTTTCGGTACTCCTCGCGCTGATCCTCGAGCAGGTGCGTGCGCTCTCCACGCAAAACCCGATCTACAACCTGATTCGCTCCCACGCGATCCACACGTCGCAGACCTTCGATGCGGGGCAGCCGCGTCACGGTGTGCTGGCGTGGATGGTCGTCGTGTTGCCGTTTGTGCTGGCGGTCGGCGTCATCTATTACCTGCTTATGCGGGTGAATATTTTCCTGGGCTTCGCCTGGAACGTGTTCATCGTTTATCTGACGATGGGATTCCGTCAGTTCAGTCACTACTTCACTGACATTCACGTCGCACTGAACAACGACAACGTGAACGAGGCGCGTGAGATCTTGCGCCAGTGGATTGGTATCGACACGGTCGACATGCCGGTGGACGAAATCGTGCGCCACACGCTGTTGCATGCGGTCATTGCCTCACATCGTCACGTATTCGGCGTGTTCTTCTGGTTCCTGATGCCGGTTGGTCCGGCGGGGGCGGTGCTGTACCGCCTTGCGGAATACCTGTCGCGACGTTGGACGGAAAACGCGCCTGATCGTAGCCCGGCGTTCGGCGCCTTTGCACGCAAGGCGTTCTATGTCATTGACTGGGTGCCGGCACGTTTGACGGCGATCGGTTTTGCTATCGTCGGCAACTTTGAAGACGCGATTTACGCATGGCGTCACTACGCAAAGCAGTGGCCGAACGAAAACGAAGGCATTCTGCTGGCGGCGGGTAGCGGTGCCCTCGGCGCGCGACTCACGGGGCCGTTGGCGGAAGTCTCCAGCGTCGACGCGCTTAATCAAGTCGATGACGCTGTCTTGCCGGTCGGCAGCGAATGCACGCCTCGCACGCTTCAAGCGGCCGTGGGTCTGGTGTGGCGCGCTGTCCTGTTGTGGATGCTCCTGCTGTTGCTCCTGACCCTCGCTGTGTGGCTGGGCTGATAGTTCAAGCGGCAGCACCTATGAAAAACCCCGCAGAGGCGGGGTTTCTTATTGCGGATCGGAGTCTGAGGGACGCCTCAATATGGGATCTGTTGCTCCGATTCGTGGACGAGCTGTGCGTAAAGCGCATGCCGCTGTTTCGAGATCCGTCCGTCGGCGACGGCCTCAAGAATGGCGCAACCCGGCTCTTTCAGGTGATGGCAGTTGTAGAACCGGCACCCGGTGAGCAGCGGGCGAAACTCGGGAAATGCACGCTCCAGCGCCCCTTCTTTGAGGTGGTGCAGACCAAACTCCTGAAAGCCCGGTGAGTCGATGAGCAGGCCGCCTTCGGGCAGATGGAAGATGCGTGTGAAGGTAGTCGTGTGCTTACCTGAGTTCAACACCGTAGAGATTTCGCGCGTTGCAGCGTCGGCGTCGGGCACTACGAGATTCACGAGGCTGGATTTACCCATGCCCGATTGCCCGAGCAACAACGATGCCTGATGCGCGAGGCGCGGCAGCAACAACCGCGTCGCAGTGTCCGGATCGGCGCGCACGGAAAGCTCCAGCACCTCGTAACCCAACGCGCGATATGGCGCCAGGCGCTCGCGCGCTGCAGGCAGGGCATCCACCACATCCGTCTTGTTGAGCACGATCAACGGGCGCAACTCATTGGCTTCGGCGGCCACGAGCGCGCGGCCGAGCAGATCTTCGCTGAAGTACGGTTCGGTCGCCAGCATAATGACCAACTGGTCAATGTTGGCGGCGAAGAGCTTGCTTTTGAACTGGTCCGAACGATAGAGCAGATTGCGGCGCGGCAGAATCTCTTCGATGACCCCCTGATCGCCCGTGCGGGCCCAGGCAACTTCGTCGCCAACGGCAATTTCGCTTTTTTTGCCGCGCGGGAAGCACAGCACCGTTTCGCCATCGTCGGCTTCCACGACATAGTGGCGGCCGTGGGCTGCCGCCACACGGCCGTGGCGTCGTTCCTGGTCTGTCGTCTCGACCGGCGTGGCCTTACTTCTGCTGTTTCGCTTCATGCATGCCCCAGCAGACGGTCGATGCGCTGGGATGCAGGCGGATGCGAGTAGTAGAAAGCGGTGTACACCGGGTCGGGCGTGAGCGTTGATGCGTTGTCCTGGTAGAGCTTCACGAGGGCATTGATCAGATCACTCGCTTGGGTCTGGCTGGCGGCGAACGCGTCGGCCTCGAATTCGTGCTTGCGAGACGTCAGGCTGTTCAGCGGGCTCGCGAAGAAGCCGAACACGGGCAGCACGAGGAAGAACAGCACCAGCGCCAACCCATTGTTGCTGCCGGTCATCAATGGCATCACGCCGAGTTCGGTGTAGAACCACGTGCGTCCGGCCAGCCATCCAAGCAGAGCAAGGAACGCCAGCGATAACGCGAAGGCGGTGATCAGACGTTGGGTGATGTGGCGGCGCTTGAAGTGGCCCAACTCGTGCGCCAGCACAGCTTCGATTTCTGCGGGGGAGAGTCGCTCGATCAGCGTATCGAAGAACACGATGCGCTTGGCGCGGCCGAATCCGCTGAAGTACGCGTTGCCGTGTGCCGAACGCTTCGAGCCGTCCATCACGAAGAGGCCACGAGCTGCGAAACCGCATCGCTGCATGAGTCCTTCGATGCGTTGTGCCAGCGATGCGTCCGAGAGCGGTTCGAACTTGTTGAACATCGGTGCGATCACGTGCGGGAAGATGAACTGCACGAACAGGTTGAACGCGACCCACACGATCCAGGTGTATATCCACCACAGTGGCCCCGCGCGTTCCATCAGCCACAGCACGACAAAGAGCAGCGGCAGCCCGAGCACGATGCCGATGGCCGTGCCCTTGAGCAAGTCGGCAATGAATAGCCCGAGTGACATGTGGTTGAAGCCGAACCGCTGTTCGATCACGAACTGCCGCACGTAAGTGAAGGGCAGGTCGACGATGCCGGAGATCAGCAGGACGGCGGCGATCAGCGCGATCTGGCCCACATACCCTTCGCCGAGCCATTCCGAGATGCCGATGTGCAGTAGATTCAGCCCGCCAAGCAGTGTGAATGCGACGAGCAGCACCGCCTGAGCGAAGATCTCCGCCATGCCCAGGCGCGTGCGAGCGACCGTGTAATCGGCGGCGCGCTGGTGGTCGGTCAGCGTGATCGTGTCGGCGAACCGCTCGGGGACGGCCGCCCGATGGGCGACCACGTGGCGAACCTGACGAGCGGCCAGCCAGAGTTTGGTCATGACCATCGCCAGCAGGAAGATCACGAAGAGATAAGTGAACATGCGCTTAAGAAGAATCCGAAGTATGCGAGAATTATAAGTTCTTTCGACCGGCCAGGCGCCGCGCCGGTCGCCTACCGATGCGTTTTCCAGAGTCTTCCGATCATGTCTGTCACTCCATCCCAAAATCCCACGTCTGCCGCTGCAGAGACGACGCTCGCACGGGCCGAGTTCAATTTGGTCTGGCTCGACATGGAAATGACCGGTTTGCAGCCCGATAGCGACCGGATTATCGAAGTGGCGGTCGTCGTCACGGATTCTGCGCTGACGCGTCGTATCGAAGGACCGGTCTTCGCGATTCATCAGTCGGACGCCGTTCTGGACGGCATGGACGACTGGAACAAGTCGACGCATGGCCGTTCGGGGCTGATCGACCGCGTGAAGGCGTCAACCGTTGACGAAGCCTCGGCCGAAGCCCAGTTGATCGAGTTCCTGTCCCAGTACGTACCGCCGAACAAGTCGCCGATGTGTGGTAACTCGATCTGTCAGGATCGCCGTTTCATGGCGCGGTACATGCCCAAGCTCGAGGCGTTCTTCCACTACCGGAATCTGGACGTCAGCACGCTCAAGGAGCTGTGCCGGCGCTGGGAACCCACGGTCTACAAGGGCTTTACCAAGCGCGCGGCTCACACTGCGTTGGCCGACATCCACGAGTCGATCGACGAATTGGTGTATTACCGCGAGCATTTCCTGAAAACGGCCGTGCCCGGCGCACCTGACACCCCGGCATCGGCCCCGGCCTGATGCCCTGATGCCCGCCGCATGATAACGAACGCCAGCGATATCGCTGGCGTTTTGTTTTGGATTACCGAACCGGGCGATCCGGAAAATCAGGATGGCAGACGGTCACGCCGATTTCGGTGCGCGAATCGCGCTTTTGGGGCGGAAGGCTTTGCAGATGCCTTCGTCCGTCTCGATGTACGGCCCGCCGATCAGGTCGATGCAATACGGCACGGCGGCAAAAATGCCGGGCACGACCGACTTGCCGTCGGCGTCGCGCAACCCTTCGAGGGTTTCCTTGATCGACTTGGGCTGACCAGGCAGGTTGACAATGAGCGCGGCGTGATCTGCCGTCTCGCGGATCACGGCCACCTGGCGCGAGAGGATCGCAGTCGGTACAAAGCGAAGGCTGATCTGGCGCATCTGCTCCCCGAAGCCCGGCATTTCCTTCGTGCCCGCGCGCAGCGTGGCTTCCGGCGTGACGTCGCGCCGCGAGGGTCCTGTTCCTCCGGTCGTGAGCACCAGATCGCACGCCATGGTGTCGACAAGCTCGATCAGCGTTGCGGTGATGCCATCGGCGTCGTCGGGAATCAGGCGGGTTTCGGCCACCCACGGTGAGGCGAGCGCGCTGGCAAGCCAGTCCTTGAGCGCCGGGATGCCCTGATCCTCGTACGTGCCCTGACTCGCCCGGTCACTGATCGAGACGAGGCCTACGCGGAGTTCGTCCGGATGTGAGCGCGCGATCATCAATCTTCCTCACGAGTTGGGAATTCCGGCAAATCGTTATCCGCATTTTCCGAAGACTCGGCGGTACTGGGCGATCCGGTGCCAAGCAGGTCCTTGAGGGCCTGGAACAGTTCACGGAAGGCCTTGGGCGGCTTTTGCGCAGCCTGTTCACGGCGAGCATTGCGAACGAGCGTGCGCAGTTGCTGAGCATCGGCCCCCGGATGCTGGGCGAGCAGCTCGGTGAGGGCTTCGTCCTTGGTCAGCAGGCGTTCGCGCCAGCGTTCGAGCGCGTGCAGCTTGGCCGTTTCCGCCTTCGAGACACCGTTGATGACATCCAGGGCGCGGCGAATTGCTTCGACTTCGGACTCATCGAGGGTGCGCATTTGCTTGCCCACGTACTGCATCTGTCGACGGCGGCCTTCGTGTGCGGTGATCTTGCGGCAGTCGCGGACGGCCCGTTCAAGGTTATCGGGCATAGGCACGCGGGCGAGCGCGTCCTTGCCAAGGTTGACCAGTTCTTCGCCCAGATCCTGGAGGGCATGCGACTCGCGCTTGCGCTGGGATTTGCTCGGGCCTTCGTCGGCAAGCTCGCTGTGGGCGATACGGTTAAAGCGTTGAATGTGCGTCATGGGCGTTATTGTAACGCGGCGCGCGCCGTCCAAATAGTTGCTGGGCCCACGCACGACGGTGGGGAAGTCGCGCTAAGATGGCGGTTCCTATTCAGCCACTGACCCAATCGCGCCGATGTCCCAAGCGACCCAGCACTTCACGCATACCCAGGATCAACTCAAGGAAATCGTCAGCGACGTACTGCAATACGCCCGTTCGCTCGGCGCAACCGATGCGGCCGCCGAAATCTCTGAGGGCGACGGTCTGTCGGTCTCGGTGCGGCGCGGCAAGGTCGAGACCATCGAGCGCAACCGCGACAAGCTCGTGGGCGTGACGGTCTTCATCGGTCAGCGTCGCGGCAACGCCAGCACGTCGGACTTCTCGCGCAAGGCATTGCACGACACGGTCGACGCCGCCTACAACATCGCCCGTTTTACGGCGGAGGATGACTGTGCCGGGCTCGCCGAGTCCGAACTGCTGGAAATGCATCCGCGGGATCTGTCGCTGTTCCATCCGTGGCGCATCACGGCGGATGAAGCGGTGGAACTGGCGCGTCGCGCCGAGAAGGCGGCGCTCGACGTGAGCCCGGTCATCCGCAATTCCGAAGGCGCGAGCGTGTCGGCGCAGCATTCGCAGTTCATGCTCGGCACGACCCGTGGTTTCCTCTCGGGCTATCCGTATTCGCGCCATTACCTGTCGGTTTCGCCGATCGCGGGTTCGGGCAGCCATATGCAGCGCGACGACTGGTATTCGTCCAAGCGCGCTGCCGAGGATCTGGCGTCGCCCGAGGCGGTGGGCCGCTACGCCGCCGAGCGTGCGCTGGCGCGCCTGCACGCCCGCAAGCTCTCCACACGCAAATGCGCTGTGCTGTTCGAAGCGCCACTCGCCGCCGGTTTGCTGGGGGCGTTCGTGCAGGGGGTGAGTGGCGGCGCACTGTACCGCAAGGCCACGTTCCTTGTCGACACGCTGGGCAAGCCGGTGTTCGCCGACCACGTGGGCATTCACGAAGATCCGCATGTGCCGCGTGCCATGGGCAGTGCCCCGTACGACGAGGAAGGCGTGAAGACGCGCGCACGCGATGTCGTGAGCGACGGCGTGGTCCAGGGCTACTTCCTTTCAACGTACTCGGCGCGCAAGCTGAGTATGCAGACGACCGGCAACGCTGGCGGTTCCCACAACCTGCGCATGTACAGCAAGCTCACGGCGCCGACGGACGACTTCCGTGCGATGTTGCGCAAGCTGGGTACGGGCCTGCTCGTTACCGAACTGATGGGGCAGGGCGTGAACTACGTGACGGGTGACTATTCGCGTGGCGCGTCGGGCTTCTGGGTCGAGAACGGCGAGATTCAATACCCGGTTGAGGAAATCACGCTGGCGGGCAACCTGACCGACATGTTTCGCCAGATCGTTGCGATTGGGGCCGATACGCTCGTGCGCGGTACGAAAGAGGTCGGGTCAATCCTGATTGAACAAATGACCATCGCCGGTCATTGATGCTGCAAAAAGCCGTTATGGCGCGATAAACGCGTTGCGTTTATGCGCCATAACAATGCAAAAACCCTTTGCCCCGTGTCCGGTACAGGCGGTTTGCGTTATCCTTAGGAGTTTTCTTAAGCCGTGGCTTAAGAACAGACACGGTAGTTAGGGTAATGGGCGCGCTCATAAGGCGCGCCTTCTCATAACTAGAGACTAGGTATTGGAGGAAGAGGACTCATGAAAAGCACCATGACCAAGTTGCTGAGCGCGCTTGTCGCTACGGGGATGGTGGCTGCGGCCCACGCAGCCGATCTGAAGATTGGTGTGGCCGAAGCACTGTCGGGCGGTGCTGCGCAATATGGCGCGGCCATCAAGAACGGTTTCCAGCTGGCTGCTGACGAAATCAACGCTGCCGGCGGCATCAATGGCAACAAGCTCGTCCTTCAGGTTGAAGATGAGCAGGGTAAGAAGGAAGAGGCGATCAACGTCTTCAAGAAGTTGATCTTCCAGGACAAGGTGCTCATGGTGTTCGGCCCGACGCTGTCGAATTCGGCACAGGCTGCCGATCCGATCGCACAAGCCGGCAAGACGGTGGCGTTCGGTACGTCGAACACGGCTGACGGCATTACGTCGATCGGCGACTTCATCTTCCGCAACTCGGTGACGGAAGCCGACGTGCTGCCGGAGACCATCAAGGTGGCGGCCAAGCACACGGGCATCAAGAAGGTTGCGGTGCTGTACGGTAACGACGACGTGTTCACCAAGAGCGGCTACGACAACTTCAAGAAGGCGCTTGAGGATCTGAAGATCCCGGTCACGACGACCGAAACGTTCGCCAAGGGCGACGTGGACTTCAAGGCACAGCTCACGAAGATCAAGGCGAGCAAGCCCGACGCCATCGTGCTGTCGGCGCTGATTGCCGAAGGTGCGCCGATCATGGTGCAGGCCCGCCAACTGGGTATCAACGTGCCGTTCATTGGTGGTAACGGCATGAACTCGGTCAAGGTGTTCGATCTGGCCAAGGGCAGCTCGGATGGCCTGTGGGTGGGTAGCCCGTGGTCGATCGAGAACAACACGCCGGCCAACACGAAGTTCATCGGTGCCTACAAGGCCAAGTACAACGTGACTCCGGATCAGTTCGCGGCGCAGGCGTATGACGCGATGTACATTGCGGCTGGTGCCATCAAGAACGTGAAGATCTCGGGCAACCTGGAAGCGGATCGTAAGGCACTGCGCGACGCGTTGCCGAAGGTTACGCACGAAGGTGCTACGGGCAAGTTTGCGTTCCGTCAGGCCATGGGCAAGAACGGCAAGCCGGCTGGCTACGATGCGCAACAGGCACCGATCGTCAGTGTGACGAAGGGTGGCAAGTACGTCATCGAGAAGTAAGCAGCCCGGCAGTACTTGAAGAAGTCCGCATGGGCGTAGGGCCGAAAGGCGCTACGCCCATCGGCGTTTCTGGCGCACGCCGTACCCCCTTGCGGTGCGTGCCTTTGTCCCTCAGGCTGGAATACACACCATGCTGGAACAGCAACTCGTCAACGCGCTCTCCCTCGGGTGCGTGTACGCCTTGTTCGCGCTCGGGTTCACACTCGTGTTCGGCATCCTTGGCGTCATCAATCTTTCGCACGGCGCGGTCTTCATGGTCGGCGCCTATGCGGCACTGCAAGCCGTCGTGCGTCTTCATCTGCCGCTTTGGGCGGCCATCCTGACGGCGGTTATCGTGGCCGGCTCGCTGGGTTTGCTCATCGACGTGCTGGTGCTCAAGCCGTTGCGCAAACGCGGCGCGCCTCACCTGATCCCGATGATCGCCACCATTGGCGTGGGCATTCTGCTCAACAACGGTGTGCAGGGCATTTTCGGTGCGGAAAATCTGCGTTTCCCGTACGACGTCGTGTCGCAGGAGACCCTGACGGTCGCCGGCGTTCACATGACGGTGCTCGAACTCGCGATCATCTTCATCTCGTTTGCGCTCATGGCCGTGCTTATCGCCACGATCAAGAAGACGCAACTGGGCCGCGCGCTGCGTGCCATCGCCGAATCGCCGAAGGCAGCCTATTTGCTCGGGATCAACGTCGAGGGTCTGTTCCTGGCGACGTCGTTTGCGGCGGCGGGGTTGGGTGGCATGGCTGGCGTGCTGATCGGGTTGTACTCCAACGCGGTGTTCCCGCTGATGGGGCAGCCGATGCTGCACAAAGGTATCGCGGTGATCATTCTGGGCGGTATGGGCGACATCCGTGGTGCGATGATCGGTGGCTTGTTTCTTGGCTTTGCCGAGGTCATGTCGGTCGCGTACATCGGTTCGAACATGCGCGACGCTGTGGCGTTCGGCCTGCTGTTCCTGATCCTGCTGGTGCGTCCGCAGGGGTTGTTCGGCAAAGTGCTCGAACGCAAAGCGTAATCACGGGGGCGCAATGGACTGGTTCAATAATTTCTGGGCGGTTTACAGCAATCTGGTGCTGACTCTTGGCACCAACGCGTTGCTGGCCCTGTCGATTTACCTCACGCTCTCGTGCGGCATGCTGGCCATGGCCAATGCGGCGTTCATGGGCATTGGTGCCTACACCGCCGCGTTGCTCACGATGAACTACGACACGCCGTTCGCGGTGTCGCTCGCGGGTGGCATGGCGGCGCCGGCGCTTGTCGCGTTCATCATCGGCAAGCCGACGCTGCGTCTGTCGGGTGTGTATCTGGCGATGGCGACGCTCGGCTTCGGTGAAGTCGTGCGTGTGCTGATTCTCAACACCGAAGACCTGACAGGCGGTGCGTTGGGCCTGAACGGCATTCCGCAGCTCACCCAGTGGTGGCACGTGGCGGCTGCCGTGGTGATCGTACTGGCCGCGCTGTGGCGTCTGCGCCGCTCGAAGGTCGGTCGTGCCTTCGAGGCCATCAAGGAAGACGAGACGGCAGCGGGCCTCATGGGCATCAATGTCACGGGCTACAAGATGCTGGCGTTCGTGCTGGGGGCGGTGCTTGCCGGGTTGGCAGGGGCGCTCAATGCGCATCTGACGTTCTTCATCGGACCGAACGAATTCGGTTTCGACCGTGGCGTCGAGATTCTGACGATGGCAATTCTGGGCGGTATCAACGGATTGGTGGGGCCTGTACTGGGCAGCACCATTCTTACGTTGTTGCCCGAATTGCTGCGTGCGTTCAACGACTTCCGCCTTGTGGTCAACGGCCTGATTCTGGTGCTGATCGTGCTGTTTCTGCCCAAGGGTATTTGGGATCCGATGCGATTTCGCCGTTGGTTCCGTGCCGACAAGGCGCGTTCGGCCTCTTCCACGTAAGCGGACGGGGGACACGACATGCTCAAGCTTTCCAATATTTCCAAACGATTCGGTGGATTGCACGTTCTGCAGGACGTGAACATCGAGGTGCCGCAGGGCACCATCTTCGGTCTGATCGGCCCGAACGGTGCGGGTAAGACGACCGTTTTCAACCTGATCACCGGCCTGTTGCAACCGACGGGCGGCAGCATCACGTTCGACGGCGAGAGTCTTGTGGGGCAGAAGCCGCACAAGATCACGCAGCGGGGCATTGCCCGCACGTTCCAGAACATTCGCATCTTCAAGGAGATGACGCTGATCGAGAACGTGGTGGTTGGCATGCACCGCCATCTTTCCTACGGCCCGGCTGGCCTGCTGCTTTCGCTGCCGGGTTTTCGGGAGATGGAGAAGCGATCGCGCGAGCGCGCTCACGAGTTGCTTTCGTGGGTAAAGCTCGATCACAAGGCGTACGACATTGCCGACAACCTCTCGTATGGCGACCAGCGCAAGCTCGAACTGGCGCGTGCGCTTGCGACCGAGCCCAAGCTGTTGCTGCTCGACGAGCCGGTGGCGGGCATGAATACGGGTGAGAAGGTCGATCTCATGAGCGAGATCGAGAACATCAAGGCGCGTGGTTACACGATTTTCATGATCGAGCACGACATGCGCTTCGTGATGGGGTTATGCGAACGCATCGCGGTGTTGAACTTCGGCCGCATCATTGCCGAGGGCAACCCTGACGAGATCAAGCACAACCCGCAGGTCATCGAGGCATATCTTGGCCGTGATGACGACGACGATATGGCTGCGCTTGCGGCTGGCGCGGAGGACAAGGCATGAGTGTGTTGCTCGAAGTGAAGGGCCTGAAGGTGGCCTATGGGCATATCGAAGCGGTGAAAGGTGTTGATTTCTCGTTGCGCGAGCATGAAATCACTTCACTTGTGGGGGCCAATGGCGCGGGCAAGTCGACGACGCTGCTGGCGCTGTCCGGACTCATCAAGAGGCAGTCCGGTTCGATTCTGTTCCAGGGCGAAGAGATAGGTGGTTTGGCGCCGAACAAGATCGTGCAGCGCGGCTTGGTGCAGGTGGCGGAGGGCCGAGCTACGCTTACGACAATGTCGGTACGCGAGAACCTCGAGCTGGGCGCCTACACGCGTAGAGACAAGCAGAACGTGAAGCCGGATCTGGACAAGGTGCTGGAGCGATTCCCGCGACTGGCGGAGCGAATCGACCAGATGGCGGGCAACTTGTCGGGGGGCGAGCAGCAGATGTTGGCGATTGGTCGTGCATTGATGGCGCGTCCGCGCTTGCTGTTGCTTGACGAGCCGTCGATGGGTCTCGCGCCGATCATCGTGCAGGGCATTTTCAGCACATTAAAAGAGATCAACGCGGATGGGCTGACCATTTTCCTGGTGGAGCAGAATGTGAGGCAGGCGTTGAAAATCGCGCAACACGGTTACGTGCTGGAGACTGGCAAAGTGGTGTTGGAGGACACGGGCCGCAACCTGCTGGGTAACCCTCGAGTACTGGAAGCGTACCTAGGCGGTTGAGTACTTCAAAAAGCACATAACCCCTCATCCAGGTGAGGGGGGGGAGAGCGGACGACGTAGACAATGCGGCGTCGACGGGTTATCTGACGATAGCTGGTCGACGCCGTTTTTTGCATGGGGGGGGGGGAAGGAACAGACTCCCGAAGGCGAGGGTGGAGACGGATCGGGGCTCCTTTCTGCAGCGAGTTGGGTTTATGTCTGAGAGGCGGAAAGGGGCCCCGATCCGTCTGGAGGGGGGTGTTAAGGGTAAGTCAGAGCGACAATCGAAGAGAAAAAAAGGCACATTGGCAGGGGGGATGAATTGGTGCATGCTGCGGCTAAACGGTAGTCGGAAGGGGGGGGCGTTCACGGTGCCACATGATGCCGGGGCTGCATGGGGCTGCACGGGGCTTCGAAAAAACGGCGAAGGGGACGGACATGGACGGCTTTCTGATGGAGCGGGCATCGAGGGGGCAGCGGGCATTGGCTGGCTGTTTGGCGATCGCGATCCTTGCCGCTCTGATATTGACGGCACCGCGGGCGACGGCGGCGTTGCCGGCGGTCGCGCCATTTTTGCCCATGTGCGGGTTGACCGTGTTCACGACGGCGGCGATTGCATCGTTTCTGTTGGCGGCGCAGTTTCAGGTGAGCCGGCTACCGGTGTTCGGGCTGCTTGCCGGTGCCTATGCGTTCACGGCGTTGACCGTTGCAATGCAGTTGTTGACGTTCCCGGGCCTGTTCTCGCCGCAGGGTTTATTTGGTGCGTTTCCGACGACATCCGGCTGGATCTGGGCGATTTGGCACATGGGTTTTCCCTTGCTTGTGCTCATCGCCATGATCTCGCGGCGTCTTTTCGTGTTGCAGTCCGTGACGCAATTGCTACCGACGGGGCGGGCGTTGTGGCTTTTCGTCGGCTTGCCGCTGATCGTAGGTGTGTTGCTCTGCGTGACGGTATTGGCCGTGCAGTTGCCGCCGGCGCTGGCACAGGCGACGGCACCGGGGGACTTCTCCGCGCGGGGCGCGGGCGTGGTGTTGCTGGTGGTGAATCTCGTCGCGCTGGGTGCCGTGCTGGCGATCGGCCGTCTGCGTACCGTGCTGGATTTGTGGATGGCGCTGGCAGTCCTTGCGTGCGTGACGGACACCGTGCTCAGCCTGATGAGCACCGTGCGATTCTCGCTGGGCTGGTACATGGCGCGGCTGTTCAGCATGTCGGCGCCGGGGTTACTCGTTTGCGTGCTCGTATGGGAAGTCTCGCGGTTGTATCGAGAACTCACGCGTGCGCATCTGCGATTGATCGAATACAGCAACCGCGATGCGCTCACCGGCATCTTCAATCGTCGCTACTTCAACGACCGGTTTCCGCAGGACTTCGAGCAGGCACGTCGCTCCGGGCACCCGTTATCGCTGTTGATGATCGACGTCGATTACTTCAAGCGTTACAACGACCAGTACGGCCACCCCGTGGGTGACGAGTGCCTTGAGCATGTCGCGCTGGCCATCATGCGGGCGACGCATAGGCCGGCGGATATCGTGGCGCGTTACGGTGGCGAAGAGTTCGTGATCGTTCTGCCCGAAACCGATGCGAGTGGCGCATATTTCGTCGCCACGCGTGTAACGGAGGGCGTGCGGGCGTTGGCGAGGCCCGCTCCGGGGCCACGGGGGGTTGTGACCGTCAGTGTCGGGTGTGCGACGCACGTGCCACAGCAGGGGAATGCCGGCGATACGCCGGAGCGCCTGATCGCATTGGCCGATGAAGCGTTGTACGCGGCCAAGCGCCTCGGCCGTGACCGCGTGTATGTTTCCGAGGGAATTGTGCCGGAGGCCGACGGTGGAGGCGGTGCGGCAGCGCATGTGCCGCACGCCAACCTGCACGTCTGACCCGGATGCCCGGCGTGAGAACGAGAGCGAGAACGGCGCGCGCGTGCGCGCCGTCACATCAAATTCGCTCGTAGGTGACGAATGCGTAATCGAAGTCGTTCGGGGCGGGGGAGTGGTGCGTCTCACGTGCCGTTTCCCGCCATTGAGTCGCAGGTAGATCGGGGAAGTGAGCATCGCCTTCGAAAACTCTCGCAATCTCCGTGACGATCACCTTGTCCGCGCTCGCCAGCGACTCCGCGTACAACTGCGCGCCGCCGATCAGGCAGATTTCCTCGGCGCCCACACATAGCCGCATCGCATCGACGAGCGAGCCGGCCACTTCGCAGCCATCGATTTTCAGATCCGGATTGCGCGACACTACGATATTGCGGCGTCCCGGCAGCGGACGGCCGATCGAATCGTAGGTCTTGCGTCCCATGACGATCGGCTTGCCGAGCGTTGTCCGCTTGAAGTGGGCGAGATCTTCCGGCAAACGCCACGGCAATTGGTTGTCGCGCCCGATCACGCCGTTTTCGGCGCGGGCAACGACCAGCGTGAGAATCGTCATACGGCCACCGGCGCCTTGATGTGCGGATGCGCTTCGTACCCGGCGATCTGGAAGTCTTCGAAACGGTAATCGAAAATCGAGTCGGGCTTGCGCGCGATCTCGAGCTTCGGCAGCGGGAACGGCTCACGCGCGAGTTGCGTGGCGACCTGTTCCAAATGATTGTTGTACAGATGGCAGTCGCCGCCCGTCCACACGAAGTCGCCGACATCCAACCCCGTCTGCTGCGCCATCATGTGCGTGAGCAGTGCGTAGCTTGCGATATTGAACGGCACGCCGAGGAAGATATCCGCGCTGCGCTGGTAAAGCTGGCACGACAGCTTGCCGTTTGCCACGTAGAACTGGAAGAACGCGTGGCACGGCGGCAGCGCCATGCGCGGAATCTCTCCGACGTTCCATGCAGAGACGATCAGGCGGCGGGAGTCCGGTGTGGCGCGGATTTGGTCAACGATTTGCGTGATCTGGTCGATATGACCGCCGTCAGGCGTCGGCCACGAGCGCCACTGGGCGCCGTAGACCGGACCGAGTTCGCCGTCGGCATTGGCCCATTCGTTCCAGATCGACACCCCGTTTTCCTGCAGATAGCGCACGTTCGTGCTGCCCTGCAGAAACCACAGGAGTTCATGCACGATGGACTTGATATGCACTTTCTTGGTCGTGACGAGCGGAAATCCTTCCTGCAGGTCGAAGCGCATTTGATAACCGAACACCGAGCGCGTGCCCGTGCCCGTGCGGTCGGTCTTGTCTGTGCCATGTTCGAGTACATGGCGCATGAAGTCGAGGTACTGTTTCATAGGCCCATCCATTTTGCCGGATTTTACCAGCCTCTGAGTGACGGTGTGCTGCCGGCGCGTCAGGCCGGGGTACCACTGACCGTGAATGCCACCGGATGCTGCACCGCCAGACGTAACCCCACGCGCTCGCCCGCCTCGTGTATCAACTCGCCGTCGACGCGTGCGATCACCTCCCGGCCCGACGCCAGACGCAGCGTGTAAAGCTGGTCGGCACCGCGGAACGCACGCCTCACGAGCGTGGCTTCGAACGGACTGGCGGGGTCGTGCACAATGTCGTCCGCTCGCAGCAGCACGTCGACGTTCACCGGATACGCGTCTTTCGCCGCCGCGCGCAACAATTTATCCGCCAGCGCCGGCACGACGGCAATTTCCCCCAGTTCGAGCGAGATGCCGCCACCCTCGGCATTGCCCCGGAACGTGCCCGGAATCAGCGCGCCGCGGCCGATGAAATCCGCAACCACACGATTGGCGGGCGTACGCCACAGCTCACGCGCGGGCGACCACTGGGCAATTGCGCCCGCATGCATCACCCCGATGCGATCGGCCATTGCGAAGGCTTCGTGCTGATCGTGCGTGACAAGAATCGCCGTCGCACCGCTCTCCCGGATGATCTCGCGCACCTCCACCGCCAGCCGTTCACGCAGATCGAGATCGAGATTCGAAAACGGCTCGTCGAGCAGCAGCAGGGCGGGGGAAGGCGCCAGTGCGCGCGCAAGCGCCACGCGTTGCTGCTGGCCGCCGGAAAGTTCGTGCGGATACTTGCGCAACGCACCCCCCAGTCCGACCCGTTCGGCGAGTGTCTGCACCCGGTCCTGACGCTCGGCTCGCGCCATGCGCCCAAGGCCGAAGCCGATATTCTGGGCCACATTCAGATGCGGGAACAACGCGTAATCCTGAAACACCACGCCGACGTGACGACGCTCGGGCGGCTCGCTCAACTGCGCGTTGGCCACCTCGTGTGCGTCGAGGACGATGCGGCCACCCGCCAGCGGCTCGAAGCCGCACACGGCGCGCAGCACCGTCGTCTTGCCGCAGCCGGACGGGCCAAGAAGGCAGCCGATTTCGCCGCGCGCAAGCGATAACGACAGGTCGCGAACGGCCGTATGGACGTGGCCGGCGGCATCGTAATTCACACAGATGTGGTCGAGCAGCAGATAAGGCAGAGGCATTGGCGTAGCGTGTGTCGACGCGAGCACGTCAACGGAAACAGATGAACGGGGGCGAATCGGTGGCTTGGTTTGACGGCCGGGCACTTTCTATTTCCTGCTGCGTCAGAGTCCTAATCGCGAATGCGTATAATTTACACCGCTTTAGACCGGTGAACGTCCGCTGGTTCCCTTGCGGCGATGCAAGGCGCACGGCGACTGGCCGTCACCGGCGTATTTCAAGCCACCACCGGATCGTCCGCCCATTCACTGCTACCCGTCTCGATTTGCCGATGTCATCGACGCCTCCGTCACGCGCCGCCACCGATTCTGTTTTCGTCGATACTTCGCCCGGGGCGAGTGATCCGGCTGAGGGCCGGGTCACGCCTGCTGCGCTCGCCGGGGCCGCACACACGCCGTTACCCGGCAGTTCAGCTTATGCCTCCCCTGCCGCCCGGCGCGGGCGTGCGCGCAGGCTCTGCGGCGTGTGGGCGTGGCGGTGGGTGGCGTGGGCCCCGGCGCTGATCGTGCTTGTGCCGATGTTCGGCATCGTGGCGGCGCTGGGGGCGGGAGATGCCGATACGCGCGCCATCCTCACCCATATGCTGGACACCGTGCTGCCCGAATATGCCCTCAATTCGCTGCGCATCTCGCTGGCGGTGAGTGCCGGGGTACTCGTCATGGGCGTGGCAAGTGCATGGCTTGTTGTTCACTATGCGTTTCCCGGACGACGTCTGCTCGAGTGGGCACTGATCCTGCCGCTCGCGATGCCCGCGTATGTGACCGCCTACGCGTACACCGACTTCCTCCAGTTCGCCGGGCCGGTGCAGAGCGTATTGCGCAAGCTGCTCTCGGTCGACCGTGTGGCGTGGTTTCCGGAGGTGCGTTCGTGGTATGGCGCGGCGTGGGTTTTCACGGGGGCCTTCTATCCCTACGTCTATCTGCTGGCGCGCACCGCTTTTATGGAGCACAGCCAGCGCTTCTTCGAGGCGGCACGCACGCTCGGGTGTACGCCTGTGCAGGCGTTTGTGCGCGTGGCGTTGCCGCTCGCGCGACCCGCGTTAGTCGCGGGGGTGGCGCTCGTGCTCATGGAGACGCTCGCCGACTACGGGGCGGTCGCTTACTTCGGGGTGCCGACGTTTACGACGGGTATCTACCGTGCGTGGTTGTCGATGGGGGACCGGGTGGCCGCGGCGCAACTCTCTGCGTGCCTGCTGTTTGCCGTCCTCGTCTTGTTGATCGCGGAAGCGCGCAGCCGGACGCGGCTGCGGTATTACGGGGCGCCGGGACGGGCGCCGACGACGTCGAGACGCACTCGCCTGCGAGGCGGACGTGCGGCACTGGCAACGCTTGCCTGCGCGCTGCCGCTCGTCATCGGCTTCGTGCTGCCCGCGCTCATCATGCTGCGACTCGCGGTCTCCGAACTGGATCAGGTGCCTTGGCCGCGTTATGGCGAATGGGTCTACAACACCGTGCGTCTGGCGGGCGTGGCGGCGTTCGTCGCGAGCGTCTTTGCCATCGTGCTTGGTTACGCCCAGCGACTGGCGCCGGGGCGCGTGACACGCATCGCCGTACGGCTCGTGGGTGTTGGCTACGCGATCCCCGGTGCGGTTATCGCCTTGGGCATTCTCACACCCGTGCTGCATCTCGACACCTGGCTGGGCAACGTATTCGGCGCGGATGGTCTGGTGCTCGCGGGCACGGGGGGCGTGCTGATTTATGCCTATGTCGTGAGATTCCTGCCGGCGGCGTTGCAAAGTGTAGATGCCGGTTTCGCCCGCATCGCCCCCAGTCTCGACGCCAGCGCCCGCAGCCTTGGTGTGGGCGGCTGGTCGATGCTGCGCCGGGTGCATCTGCCGCTGCTGCGCGGCAGCGTGCTGACGGCGGCACTGCTCGTGTTCGTCGACGTTATGAAAGAACTGCCTGCCACGCTCGCGCTGCGGCCGTTCAACATGGACACGCTGGCGGTCGTCACGAGCCATCTGGCGGCCGACGAGCGCCTTGCCGAGGCCGCTGTGCCGGCCTTGACGCTCGTGCTCGTGGGACTGCTGCCGGTGCTGGTGCTGGCCCGTGCCATTGCGCGGCGCGGGTGAGCGCACAACACTCCCCCAGTCTCGTGATCTCTCGACAGGATTGGTGGTTGCCGCCCTGATAGTGCCGCACTATAGTCAAAGCAGACCCGGCAACGAAGCCGGGATGATTGAGCGTCAACAAAATGATTGCGATTGTCATTTGCAAATGTTGGCTGTTCATGGCCTTGGCGTCGGCACCACCGCCCGAGGTATCGTTCGACACGGCGGACGGCGGCTGGAGTGCCGTTCTGCTCGCAGGAGCGATGCGCTAGTGGCTGTCCTGGGAGGGACCGGCGCAGGCAGTTGAGACGGACGCCCGACGTCTGATGGCGGCGTGCAACCTGCTGCCTTGAAGTCGATTTCGTGTTGTTCGGCGCCTGACGCGTTCTCCCCCTTCGCGTCGTCGAATCACCGTTTTTTCCCCGGATTCCGCGTTCGTTCATCGTCGTTCATGAGGGTTTGCGAACGTTCGCTGGCGGTTCGGCGTTGTTTTCCGGCGTCGTCAGGGGCGGCCGCGAGTGGCGTTTTTGCGACATGCACCGCAAAATCGCTGTCAATGCAGTGCCTCCGGGAGATAGGCATGGCGCTATGGCGGATCGATCTTGTCTCGCTGCGACTGTTCGTCGCCGTTTGCGAAGAGAGCAGCATTGCCCGCGCTGCCGAGCGCGAATTCATCGCGCCCTCGGCCGTCAGCAAGCGTATCAACGACCTCGAATCACTTGTCGGTTCGGCACTTCTCCAGCGCCACAAATGGGGCGTGCGTGCCACCCCGGCGGGCGAGGCCTTGCTGCATCACGCGCGCAACGTGCTGCGAAGTCTGGAGAAGATGCAGGGCGATCTGTCCGAGTACACCAGTGGTGTGCGTGGACACATCCGCATCTTCGCCAACGTTTCCTCGATCGTCGAAACCCTGCCCGATGAACTCGGTGCTTTCCTGCGCCGGCATGAAGGGGTGAAGGTCGACCTCGAAGAACACACCAGTGCGCAGGTCGTGCGCGGCGTGGCCGACGGCGCCACGGACATCGGCATTTGCTGGGACGCCGTCGATACCCGCGACGTCGAAGTCTTTCCCTATCGCCACGACCAGATCGTGGCCGTGCTGCACCGTGAACATCCGCTGGCCAGCGCGGAGCAACTCTCTTTCGTCGAAACGCTCGATTTCGATCAAGTCGGCGTGCATCCGGACAGCGCCATGTACACCGTGCTGCGCCGCCTGGCCGCCGAGCAGGGCAAGACCGTCAAATTCCGCATCCATGTGTCGACGTTCGAAGCCGTGTGCCGCATGGTGCGCGCCAATCTCGGGCTGGCGGTGGCGCCGCGCGAGGCGGTCGGCATCTACTCGCAGGTGACGGACGGTGAGGCGCTGCGCATCGTGCCGCTGACCGACCCGTGGGCTCAGCGGCGTCTGATCGTGTGCGTGCGCCGCTACGACGCCCTGCCCGTGGCATCGCGCATGCTGGTCGATCATTTGTGCGCGCGTAACGTAACAGAGCGTAACGCCTGAAGCAGGGTGTAGCGGCAAGCATCGTGGTTGGCGATGTCTGGCATGCCGAAACACAACTTGCCGTGGCATTGGGGGCAGTGGATGCTTGGGAGGGCCGATAGCGATTCCAGCCGACGAGCCGGAGCGCGCCTGTGTCCTGCATTGTGCGGGAGGAGACACGCGATGACACATGCCGAAGCGCGCCGAGTGCGCGATGCCGTGGGACGTCTGATTTTCGTTTTCACACTGATTGCGTTGGGCTTCGTGGCATTGAGCCTAAGCGCCGGGGCGTCTGCCGCGCCCGCCCAGCCGCTCGAAAAGCCGAAGGTCACGATTGCCGTCGGCGGAAAGCCCGGCCTCTATTACCTGCCGCTGACCATCGCCGAACAACTCGGCTACTTCAAGGATGAAGGGCTCGACGTCACCATCGACGACTTTGCCGGCGGCTCGAAGGCCTTGCAGGCCGTCGTCGGCGGCAGCGCGGACGTGGGCGCCGGCGCCTTCGAACACACGCTGCTGATGCAGACCAAGGGGCTCACCTATCAGGCGTTCGCCGTGTTGGGCGCGGCGCCGCAACTGGTGCTCGGCGTGGTGAAGGCCAAGGCCGGGGAGGTCAAGTCGGTCAAGGATCTGAAGGGGATGCGAATCGGCGTCAGCGCGCCGGGATCGAGCACGCACATGCTGGTGAACGTGGCGCTCGCGAAAGTGGGGCTCAAGCCGAGCGATGTGTCCATAGTCGGCGTCGGGAGCAATGCGACGGTGGTAGCCGCCGCCCGCGGCGGACAGGTCGACGCGATCTCCAACGTCGATCCGATGATGACACTGTTGCAGGAGTCGGGCGACCTCAAGGTGCTCGTCGACACACGTACGCAAGCCGGCACCCGCGCCATGTTCGGCGGACCGATGCCCGCCGCCGTGATGTACGCGCCGCAAAGTTTTATCCAGAAGAATCCGCGTACGGTGCAGGCGCTGGCCAATGCCATCGTGCGGGCGGACAAATGGCTCCAGCGCGCCTCTGCCGCCGATCTCCTGAGGACGGTGCCTGAGCCCTATCTACTGGGCGACAAGACACTCTATCTGAAAGCCTTCGCCAACTGCCGCGAGGCGTTTTCGCCGGACGGCATGATGCCTGTCGACGGTCCCGCCACGGCGTTGAAGGCGCTCGCGTCGTTCACGCCCGAGGTCAAGCCGTCGCAGATCCGGCTGAGCGACACGTGGACCAACACTTTCGCGATACAGGCGAATCGGCAGTACCCCTGAGCGTTTGCTGACGAACGCGCGTTTGGACGTCATGACTTCACATTCCCCACGTTGCCGCACGACAATTCGGCACGGAACTTGCGATCGAAACGGGTGAACCCATGCGGGAACATTCGAGGAGCGCTCTTATGCAAGACACCGTGAAACTGAACGGACGTGTGCTGTGGTTGAGCGACCGTGCCGACGTCATGGCCCGGCAGCTCAAGGGCGAGTCACTGACGCGGGCCGAAGCCGGCCCCTTACGCGACCAGATTTCCACCGACGAGATGACACCGGCATGGGTCTGTCTGGCGTTCGACGAAACGCTGGGCGACTACGTCTACGTCGGATTGCGGTGCGGTGCCGACTCGGCAGATCCTGCCGGGGTGTTTCCTGTCAGGCCAAAGGCGGTGCGTGAAGGCGGTTTTGCGCTCTCCGTCGCGGGGCTGCGCCGGGGTAAGGGATCGTCGCGGGAGGCCAGTCCGTTCGCCGAATGGTGTGCAGGCATTCGCGTGGTGATTGCCGAGAGTTTCGAGCGCATCTACGCGCAGAACTGTCAAAACCTCGGGCTGCTGATGTCGACCGACGTGACGCTTGCGGAGCGCTTGCAGGCGGGCGAAGCGGTGCCGATCGAGGCCTTTCTCGAGGACTGCGATTCGTTGGGGGAAGCCATCGTGCGCAGCGGGGGCCTGTTCGGCTACACGCGGCGTCGTCTGGCGGGAGACACCGTACCGCCACGTCCCGCCCATACGCCGGGCCCGATGACCTACGGCGAGAAGCTCATTGCGAAGGCGCTGGGCGTGGCTCGCGTGCGCGCGGGCGACGCCGTGTTCGTGCCCGCCGACTGGCGCTTCTCTCATGAATATGTGACACCGATGGCCGTGAGCTTCCTGCGCCACGCCTTCGGCGACGCGGTGCCCGAGTTACACGATCCGGCATCGATATTGTGCTTCGAGGACCACCTCACCCATCTCGACGCGGTGTCCGCCGACGCCAGCCGGCCGCCGGCGTTGGTGGATGCGGCGAAACGTCTGGGCGCGGTGCAGCGTGAATTCTGCGCGCAGCACGATCTGCGTCTGCACGGGCGCGCGGCTGGCGGCGGCTCGGAAGGCATCTGTCACGCGCTGATGCTCGAGCGCTACGCCCTGCCGGGGCAGGTGATCGTCGGCACCGATTCGCACACGCCGCATTGCGGCGCCGTTGGTGCGTTCGCCTTCGGTGTCGGTGCGACGGAAATGGCGAACGCCTGGCTGACGGGGGACGCGCGTCTGGCGGTACCCGGCACCTGCCTCGTGCATCTGCGCTCGTCTTTGCCGGCGGGCGCGGGGGCGAAGGATCTGGCGCTGCACTTGCTGCGTCTGCCGTATATCCGCGACGGCCGTGCGATCGGCCAGATCATCGAATTCGCCGGTGAGGCGGTGGCGCACCTGTCGACCGACGAGCGCGCCACACTGACCAACATGGTCGCGGAGATCGGCGGGCTGACGGGGCTGATCGTGCCCGATGCCGAGACCGTCCGGTATCTGCGCGAGCGGCGCCGCATCGACTTCTCGCTGGCGCCGTGGATGACCAACGATGCGCAGGCGTCGTACGCGCACGTCATCGAGATCGATTGCGCATGTCTCGGGGCGATGGTGGCGAGTCCCGGCGATCCGGGCAACGGCGTGGCGCTGACTGATCTGACGGCGGTGGTGCCCATCGATATTGCTTACGGCGGGTCTTGCACGGGCAGCAAGCGCGACGATTTGCGGGCTTGTCGTGACGTGCTCGCGTGGGGGCTGTCGCATGGACATTGCGTGGCCGATGGCGTGCGCTTCTACCTGCAATACGGTAGCGAAGACGTGCGGGCATGGTGCGAGGGACAGGGCTACGCCGAAGTGTTCGCGGCGGCAGGCGTGACGATGCTCTCGCCGGGGTGCGGCGCGTGTGTGAACGCCGGTCCCGGCGTGTCGCGCGCCCCGGGCGAAGTGGTCATCAGCGCGCAGAACCGGAATTTCCCCGGACGTTCCGGGCCGGGACAGATGTGGCTGGGGAGTCCGGCCACGGTGGCGGCGAGTGCCTTGGCGGGGTACATCGTCGGCTTCGATCAACTACGACGCGACGGATTCGTCCCGCATGCCGCGAGGCCGCCAGGCCGGCCGTGTGGCGAAGCGTCGAGAGCAGGTTCGGGAGGGTAGTCGATGCCGCATGATTCCCCTGCGGCGCCAACGCCGTTGCGAGGCATTCGCGTCGTGGAGTTTTCCCATATGGTCATGGGCCCCACGTGCGGCATGGTGCTCGGCGATCTCGGCGCCGACGTCATCAAGGTGGAACCCGTGGGCGGCGACGCGACGCGGCGTCTGCTGGGCACGGGGGCGGGCTTCTTCCGCGCGTTCAATCGCAACAAGCGCAGTCTCGCCGTGGATGTCACCCGGCCCGAAGGGCGCGAATTGATTCTGCGTCTGGTGAGCACGGCCGACGTGCTGACCGAGAACTTCAAGCCGGGGCGAATGCGTCAGATGGGGTTGGATTACGCGACGTTGTCGCGCCTGAATCCCGCGCTTGTCTATGTCTCGCTCAAAGGTTTCTTGCCAGGCCCTTACGCGGCGCGCACCGCGCTCGACGAAGTGGTGCAGATGATGGCCGGGCTGGCCTATATGACCGGGCCGCCCGGGCAGCCGCTGCGCGCAGGGGCGTCGGTCAACGACATCATGGGGGGGGTGTTCGGTGCACTCGCCGCGCTGGCGGCGCTGTATGAACGCAAGACGACCGGACGCGGGCAGGAGGTGCAAGGCGCGCTGTTCGAGAACTGCGTGCTGCTCGCGGCGCAGCACATGCAGCAGTATGCCGTGACGGGAGTGGCGCCCGACCCGATGCCTGCGCGCCTGTCGGCCTGGGGAATCTACGACGTGTTCACGGCACGCGACGGCGTGCAGATCTTCCTCGCTGTCGTGAGCGACAACCAATGGCGGACGTTTTGCGACGTGTTCGGCCGTCAGGATCTGGCCGACGATGCGAGGCTCGCGACAAACAACGGCCGGGTGCTGGCGCGTGACTGGCTGCTGCCCTTGCTGCGCGAGATGATGCAAGGGTTCGACGCGGGCTATCTGGCGGCCGCGTTCGAGCGTCATGGTCTGCCGTTCGCGCTGATCGTCGCACCGCAGGCGCTGTTCGACGATCCGCATCTGCTCGCGAGCGGCGGATTGGGCGATCTGGTGACTGAGAACGGCGAGCACACGCAGGTGCCGCTGTTGCCGATCACGATGGCGGGGCAACGCTTGCCGGCGCGCCGTGCGCTACCGGCGGCGGGGGAGCATACGAATGAAATCCTGCGCGATCTGGGGTATCTGGACACCCAGATCGCCCGTCTGTTGAGCGAGGGGGTGGTGGCGGGACCGGTGAATGAAACCCTGCCGGACGATGCCTCCGGCGCCAATGATCACACCGGTCCCGTTTTGTGGGAAGACGGCGCCAGTCGAGGCTGAATTCGGCATTTTCCGAGTGAGGATGACGTGTCGTCTGCTTGCGGGCAGATGGCACGGCGCGGTACGGTGTGGGCATTGACGCTCACTCCTTCTCCGCACGCCATGACCGAATCACTCGATCTATCTCACGCACGTGAATCGTCGGTACCGTCTGCCGTGGCCGACGCACCGCTTGCCGGTATTACCGTTCTGGATCTCACCCGTCTGTTACCCGGTCCGCTCGCTGGCCTTCGTCTCGCCGAACTGGGCGCGCAGGTCATCAAGATCGAGGACAAGGGCGCAGGCGACTACGCCCGCGAGATGATGCTCGGCGAGGACGAACCACCGCCGAGCGCCTTCTGGCGTCTGCTCAATCGCGGCAAGTCGGTGGAGCGGCTCGACCTGAAGAACGATGCCGACCGCGCGACGTTTCAAGATTGGGTGTCTCGTGCCGACGTGTTGCTCGAAGGATTTCGCCCCGGCGTGATGGCACGGCTTGGCTTCGACTATGAGACGCTTGCACGCCTCAGACCCTCGCTGGTGATGGCGTCGATTTCCGGCTACGGACAGCATGGACCGATGGCGCAGGCGGCGGGGCACGATATCAATTACATCGGCTATGCGGGGGTGCTCGACCAGTTGGGGGACACGGCGGACGCGCCAATCGTCCCGAACTTCCAGATTGGCGACTTGTACGGCGGTGGGCAGGCGGCGCAAGCCGTGTTGGCGGCGCTCGTTTCGGCACAGCGCACGGGGCGCGGCCGATGGCTGGATATCTCGATGACGCACGAGGTGTTTCGCGCGAACCTCGTCCCCGCCGTGGCGTTGCACCGGCAGGGGCATGTGTCGCGAGCGGGCATGGATTTGCTCAACGGCGGTGTGCCTTGCTATCAGGTGTATCGCACGCAGGACGGACGCCACATGGCCGTCGGGGCACTCGAACTCAAGTTCTGGCAGACCTTGTGCGATGTACTCGGGCGCAGCGACTGGAAGTCGCGGCACTGGTCGCTGGGCCAAGTCATTGGTGGCGACGATGCACGCGCACTTCAGGGTGAACTTGCGGTGGTGTTTGCGAGCGCGTCGCAAGCCGATTGGACGTCGCGCTTCGCCGATGCCGATTGCTGCGTCACGCCGGTGCTACGTCTGGAGGAGGCCATGACGCACCCGCTGTTTGTTCAGGCACGAGAAGCGCTCATGCCCTGATGCCGGGCCGCGACAGGTTACCGAATGTCACAATTTTCAGGGAGGTGAGGCGCGAGGTGCGGCCTTCCATCGCGTAGAGTCGTCGCTTACCGACACCGATACGCTCATGACCCGACGGCTCGCCTTACAACGACATCGACACTGGTTCACCCACGCCGCGAGAGGACGATTGGCGGTTGCGCTCGTCAGCGCGGCGGCAAGCACGACGATGATCGGATGTGTGTCCTATCAGGACGCATCGGCAGATCACGGGAAAGTTCGCTCGACAGCGATGACGACGGCCGATCTTGCGCAGACGGATATCAATCGCGTGGCGACGCTGGGTATGCGGGCCAATCTCGAGAGCCTGTACGTGCTGGCCGACAAGCTCTACAGGCGTAACCCGCGCGAATGGCGCAAGAGCGGGGCCACGAGTCAGGCCCAGGCGATGACGCAATTGCGCGCTGCCGTCGAAGGGCGGCGTAGCGTGCTGGCGCTACAGGATCTGCGCGACGTGAAAGCGCTGTCGCTGTCGCTCGACCCGACGTTCAATGGTGATCGTGTGGCCGCTTTCGTCTTCAGCCTGTCGGACACGATCATCACCGCGCACGGTGGAACGACCGTGTTTTATCTGAGCGACGGTCTCGATGCGCAGCGGATCTATAACGCGGCACGCAACGTGGAAATTGCCGCGTGGCTGCTGGCGAGCCGTCGTGACCCCGCAGGCAAGCCGTTATTGCTGGCGAATGAAATCGCCGATGTGCGCAACGTGAGCTTTGAACGGGAGTTCGGCAAGGTCATCGGCCGCCTCGACCTGCTGGCCGAGATGCTCGACGAAAAGTACCGCCGTGCGGGCATCGGCTATGTTCAGAATCTGCTCGGTGCGCAGTTTCTCCAGTTCCTGCCTGTGCGATGATGGGGCGTCACTGATGGGGCGCAAATGTTGTGCGGATGCTGTATATTTGCACAGTGTTTTCGCCGCTCGCCATGTCATCCCCAATACGCAAGATCATTCACTGCGACGCCGACTGCTTTTACGCCTCTGTCGAGATGCGTGACGATCCGTCGTTGCGGGGAATTCCACTGGCCGTTGGTGGCCAGCCAGATCAGCGAGGTGTGGTCGCCACGTGCAATTATGAGGCGCGCGCCTTTGGCGTGCGCTCCGCCATGCCGTCGGCTCAGGCGCTCAAGCTGTGTCCTACGCTGCGCATCATTCCCCCCAGGATGAGCCGGTATCAGGAAGCCTCGCAGCGCATCATGGCGATCTATCGCGATTTCACGGATCTCGTCGAACCGCTTTCGCTGGACGAGGCGTATCTGGATGTCACTGACAGCGAGCATTGCGATGGTTCCGCGACGCTGATCGCTCGCGAGATCCGCGCCCGCGTTGCCGCCGAAGTCGGGCTGACCGTCTCTGCCGGGGTGGCGCCGAACAAGTTCATTGCCAAGATCGCCAGCGATTGGCGCAAGCCCGACGGCATGTTCGTCGTCAAGCCCGCGCAAGTCGATGCGTTCGTGGCTGCGCTGCCCGTCGAGCGCCTGTTCGGCGTAGGCAAGGTGACGGCAGAGAAGCTCCGCGCACTGGGCGTGGATTCGTGCGGCGACTTGCGAAGTCACTCGATGGCCAATCTCACCGAGCGTTTCGGCGTGTTCGGTCAGCGTCTGTTCGAGCGCTGCCGCGGCATCGACACGCGCGAGGTGAGTCCGGATCGCGAGCGAAAATCGATCAGTGTCGAGACGACCTACACGCGCGATCTGCGAACGCTCGCCGAATGCGAGACGGCGCTCGAACCGCTGCTTCGTCAATTGTTCGAGCGCATCGAGCGGGCGCGTCGCAGCGAGCCGCTGGCCATCGCGAAAATCTTTGTCAAAATTCGTTTCGCCGACTTCTCGCGCACGACTGCCGAAGCAGGTGCGCTGACTGTCGACCCCGTGCAATGCCGGGAGTTGCTGGCGGAAGCGGCGGGCCGCAAACGCCGCCCGGTGCGCCTGATGGGCGTGGGTGTGCGCCTGCTGGAAGCTCAGGCAGCACGCCAGTTGCGACTGTTCGACGACGAGGAGGGCTGCACCTCACTCACCACGCCGCCGCCGGGCGATAATGCGGCATCACAGGCATAGATCGCGTAAGCGAGCGAGGTGAGGGATGACGGAGATCATCGAAGTCACATTGCGGCTGACGGCGGCATTGATTCTTGGTGGCCTTGTCGGGCTCAATCGAAATTTGCATCACAAGTCTGTCGGCTTGCGAACGCTGGCGATCGTGTCGTTCGGCTCGGCGTTGTTCGTGCTGGCGGTCGTGCCGTTTCCGGGGTCGTCGTTGATCTACGACGACTCGTCGGTCAGCCGGGTGATTCAGGGCATCGTTGCCGGCATCGGTTTTCTTGGCGCGGGTTGCATCATCCGTCCGAGTCACGGCGCGTCAGTGCATGGGTTCACCACGGCGGCGGCGCTATGGAGTACGACAGGGATCGGCATCATCTGCGGCCTGGGCCGCTGGCATATCGCGCTGGTGGCGATGCTCCTGCTGCTTATCGTGTTGGCACTCGGCGGGCGCATCGAAGTGCTCGCGCACCGCTGGCTGGGGCGCGACGCGTTGCAAGAGCCTTCGTCTGACGAGGACGCGTCGGCGCCGCGTGAGCGCGACGGCAAGTGACATCCATCCTGCGTCTGCATAAGATGCACATCGCAGCCTCCTCGCCCCGGACGTCACGGGCAAAATCCTGCGGATACCGAAGAAAAATGCCCGCCGAAGCGGGCAAATGACGTTGTCGCAGTACCCTCAAAAGGACATAAGAGGGCGATTTCATTTTGGTCAGCGACGGGTCATTCGCCAATCGGGGCTTGCCCGATTAGGGAAAGCACGTCGGGAGGACTACGTAGGTTTGCCGCGAGATCGGATGATCCCTCACCGTAGCGCGCGCAGCTCTGTGGCGCGAGCGCGTGCGACCCGCAGACCGTCGGCCTTGAGCGAGAGCGCGGCGGCATCGGCTTGCTGCGACGCGTCGGCTGCTGAGGTGTACGTCACAATGGCGGCTTGCCGCTCGCGGCGGAATCGCTCGGTGATCGGCGCGCACTCCGCGGCGGCTTCGTCCGCCAGCCGGGCAGAATCGGGCACGAGATCGATATAGCGCGCAACGTGGCCGTAAAGGCATGTCCGGTACTGGTCGGCTGCGGCGTCGGCGGCGGCCAGATGACGCTCACGCAAGGTGGCGGCGTCGGGCGCGGGAGGACGCGTCGCAGCAGGCGCGGTGTTCGGTTTCAATGGGGTGGCGCAGCCAGTGACAAGCAGGGCGATAGCGACACAGAACAGGGCGGGCACGACAAGTTGCGTGCGGGCCAAATTCGGAAACTTCCGAGTCATGAGGTAATCGAGGCCGATGGCATGAAGTCCGCGATCTCGCTATGGTAAGGGATTTGGCGGATTCGTCCCGAATCAACCGATAACGGCGCGTGGGTGTCGCGCCAATCCGACATGAGCGAATTCGAAAAAGGGCTGGTCTGGATGCGGCGCGACCTGCGTTGCACCGATAACGCAACGCTGACGCAGGCGCTGTCAACGTGCCGCGAGGTGTATGTCGTGTTTGTTTTCGACACGATGATTCTCAAAGGTTTGCCGGCCGACGATCGCCGTGTCGCATTCATTCACGACAGCGTGGCCGAGTTGGCTCGCACCCTGGCCGATGCCGGGGGCGCGCTGATCGTGCGTCACGGCGATCCCACCGTAGCGATTCCCTCGCTGGCAAAGTCGCTGGGCGTTCAGGCCGTCTTTGCCGGGCGAGACTACGAACCGGCGGCAGTGGCGCGCGATCGTTTCGTGGCGCGCTCGCTCGACGATCTCGGCATTGCATTCGAGGCGCTCAAGGATCAGGTGATCTTCGAGGCCAGCGAGATTCTCACATCGCAGGGTGAGCCGTACAGCGTGTTCACGCCTTACCAGCGGGCATGGTTGAAGCAGGTGCGTCCGGTCGATCTGGCACCTCACGGGCGCACGCGTGACTTGCAACATCTGGCCGTGCCACCGAATGATGCCGAGGCGCTTCCTTCGCTCGCGTCATTGGGTTTCGACGTGTCGGAAGCTCGCCGGATGGCGGTCCCGGCCGGGGAGTCAGGCGCTCGCCAATTGCTGGACGATTTTTTGCCGCGCATGGCGCATTACCATGAGCGACGCGATTATCCCGCCGTGCGCGGGCCGAGCTACCTGTCGGTGCACCTGCGTTTCGGCACGATCTCGATCCGCACGCTCGCCCGCGAAGCGCACGCTGCGATGTTCCAGGAGGGTGATGCCGGAAGCGGCGCCCGGAAGTGGCTGAGTGAACTCATCTGGCGCGAGTTCTATTTCATGATCCTGCACCATTATCCGCACGTCGTCGGGAAGGCGTTCAAACCCGCTTACGACGCTATCGAGTGGGCTTCCGGGATGGCAGCCGACGCGAATTTTCAAGCTTGGTGCGAGGGCCGAACGGGGTATCCGCTGGTGGATGCAGCCATGCGTCAGATCAACCAGACGGGCTATATGCACAACCGCCTTCGCATGGTCACGGCAAGCTTTCTGGTCAAGGATCTGGGCATCGATTGGCGACGGGGCGAGGCGTACTTCGCACGCGCCCTGAACGATTTCGATTTGGCGGCGAATAACGGTGGCTGGCAATGGGCGGCGTCGACCGGGTGCGATGCGCAGCCGTATTTCCGCATCTTCAACCCGACAACCCAGTCGGAGACGTTCGACCCGCACGGCCGCTTCATCCGGAAGTATGTGCCGGAGCTGGCCAATTTGCCCGACAAGGCGTTGCACGCGCCGTGGCGAGCGGATGCGCAGACGCTGCTTGGCGGCAAGGTCACACTGGGGCGCGACTATCCGCAACCGGTAGTTGCTCACGATGTGGCCCGAAAAGAGACGCTCGCGCGATACGCTGTCGTGAAGACACCGGCCGTTACCGGCAAGCGTATCGATGACGTGGGCGTGGAGTGACGAAAGATCGGTGTATACCCCCGTCAACTTTTTCCGCGTACGACCGTTGATACGAGTAGGGCACTCAAGAGGCCTGGGCTTCGGTAGCGGTTCACAACGTCGGGGGGCGTTTGTGAGCGTCAGGGAGGAAGCAGTACAACAAGAATTGCTCGGAAACGAGCGAAGGCAGGCCAAAACCACACGGGGTTTGCGATGAGCGAGTGCCCGGAGCGTCAACGTTCCGGGCATTTTTTTATGGGGAATCGGGCTGGCGGCGTTGAGCGGCCGTGCAAACGCGCCCACTCCGAGTGCCGCAAGAAACGCATTCACGCCAATCCCGCCGGCTTGCCCGGCCATCGCGGGCCAAATCGTTGCCAGCGCGGCGAGCCCCGACCCGACGGCGACGCCCGCTGCCAGCGCCCACAACGTGGTGCGCACATTCTGGAGCGCGAGCACGTACCCGGGAGCAGACCCAGGACTAGCGGTGCCACGAAGACGATCTGACCAACCGAGCAGAAGACGAAGCCGGGCGTGCCCGCGTCGCATGAGAGTGCCCCCCCGGTGCGTGGTAGTAACGTCAGCCAGGGCTGCGCGGCCCACGTGAGCGCCATGGACACCCACGAATGGGCCGGTCAGGGCAGGGAGTCTGTAGCGCGCGAGTGCGGCCATAGTGAAGACGGTCAGGCAGACGCAAACCGCTAGCCATGCGGCGAACACGGCGTCGGGTTGCCACAGGGCGCCGAAGGCAATGCCGGTCAACGCGCCGTTGTACCCGGGTATCCCGCTGCGGCGCAGCTCGCGTGGCAGCCGTAGCATGATCGCCAGACACGATGCGGCGACACTTGCCGTCATCCCGGAAAGTGCTGCACGTAAGTCGGCCAGCGCGAGCACGGCGAGCAACAACAGGCCGATGCCTGCCGATGGAATGAAGTAGATCTGTGCGAAGTTCGCGACCGTGCCGTAAAGCACATCAGCCAGCCGGCGGTGCTCATTCGCAAGGTGCACCCGAGGAAGGTGGTGCCGGGGACGCCGGGAGGAGCGAGGAACGAGGTATTGGCGTGGTCGGACAGCGGCGGCTCGGGAGGGCGTTGACGGTGGGTTCGCGACGCGAGGCGCCTGAGCGGGCGAAACACCCCAAAGGCACACGAGCGATGAGCGCGAACCTACGCCGAACCGGTCTGTCCTGGCGCGTCGGCGCCTTATAGTCGGTATTTCATCGCATGCTGCGGCTGACTTCCGCGAATCGAGCCCGGAAAAGCAAGACCCGCGCACGAGGGCGCGGGTCTTGTTCGGCGGGCATCCGCTATGCGGCGATTACTTGCCGCCACCCTTTGCGGGTTTGACTGCCCAGCTATCCTTGAGCGATACGATCCGGTTGAATACCGGCTTGCCCGGCACCGAATCGTGGCGGTCGGCGACAAAGTACCCATGACGCTCGAACTGCACGCGATCTTCCGGTGCAACGTGCATCAGACCCGGTTCGACAAAGGCTTGCGTGACACGCTTCGCGTTCGGATTGATGGTGTCGAGGAAGTTCTTGTCGCCAGCATCCGGATTCGGGTCGAGGAACAGCCGGTCGTAGATGCGCACCTCGGCGGCAACGGCATGCGGCGCACTCACCCAATGGATGTTGCCCTTGACCTTGTAGTTGTCCGCGCCCGGTGTGCCCGAACGGCTGTCTTCGAAGTAGTTGCAGTGCACGGCGGTGACGTTGCCGTTGGCATCGGTATCGAAGCTCGTGCATTCCACCACGTAACCGTAGCGCAGACGCACCTTGTTACCGGGGAACAGTCGAAAGAAGCCCTTCACCGGCTCTGCCTGGAAGTCTTCACGCTCGATCCACAACTCGCGCGAGATCGGGAACGTGCGCATGCCGCGCTCCGGGAAGTGCGGGTGCACGGGGGCCTGGCAGTCTTCCTGCTTGCCTTCCGTGTAGTTGTCGATGATGAGCTTGAGCGGATCAAGCACTGCCGTCGCGCGCGGGGCCTTCGGATCGAGGTCGTCGCGCAGGGCCTGCTCGAGAATGCTCATGTCGATCCACGACGCCGACTTCGCCACGCCGATACGCTCGCAGAACAATTGCAGGCTTTCGGGCGAGAAGCCGCGACGGCGCAGGCCAACGAGCGTGGGCATGCGCGGGTCGTCCCAACCGTCGACGTGTTTTTCGTCGACCAACTGACGCAGCTTGCGCTTGCTCGTGATGGCATAAGTCAGTTGCAGACGCGCAAATTCGATTTGCTGCGGCGTCGGACGCGTGAACATGCCGGCATCGGCCAACTCGCCCAGCACCCAGTCGTAGAACGGACGCTGATCTTCGAACTCCAGCGTGCACAGGCTGTGCGTGATGTTCTCGATGGCGTCTTCGAGCGGGTGCGCGTAGGTGTACATCGGGTAGATGCACCAGGCGTCGCCCGTACGATGGTGATGCGCGTGACGGATGCGGTAGATGGCCGGGTCGCGCAGGTTGATGTTCGGCGAGGCCATGTCGATCTTGGCGCGCAGCACATGCGTGCCGTCGGCAAACTCGCCTGCACGCATGCGACGGAACAGATCGAGGTTCTCTTCGACCGAACGGTTGCGGAACGGCGAATCCTTGCCCGGCTCGGTCAGCGTGCCACGGTTGGCGCGCATGTCGTCGGCGCTTTGACTGTCGACGTACGCCTTGCCGCGCTGAATCAGGATCTCGGCGCCCTGATACAGCTTGTCGAAGTAGTCGCTTGCGAAGTAGAGGTGTTCCTTCTGCGGCGTCTGATAGCTGAAACCGAGCCACTTGACCATTTCAATGATCGAGTCGACGTATTCGGTCTCTTCCTTTTCCGGGTTCGTGTCGTCGAAGCGCAGATGGCACACGCCATCGTAGTCGCGTGCCATTCCGAAGTTCACGCAGATGGCCTTTGCGTGACCGATGTGCAGATAGCCATTGGGCTCCGGCGGGAAGCGCGTTTCAACGCGCTGGCCCCATTTGCCCGAGCGATTGTCTTCGTCAATGATGTTGCGGATGAAGTTGGATGCCGCGTTCAGCTCTGTGCTCATGCCTGACCAGTGTTTGGAGTTTGGCGAATATTCTACCGTACCGCATTGCACCACGGGCGAGCGTTCGCGCGGTAACACGGCGGGGATGTGGGGGGGCAGCGTGGAGACTTGACCCTTGGAAACGCGGAGAACGTGGCGTCGGGAAGTGGCCCGGACGGGCACGAACTCGTACAGGCGGGCAGGTGGCCGATGCCTCGCACGCGCGGGGCACCGGCGCTCAGGCGTCAGACGTCAGACGTTCGGTGCCTGGACTGCGGTGCGCAGACCTGGCCAGTTGGCATAGGACAGCAGCCAGAGAGAGATGATGTTCACGACTGGGATGAAGGCCAGCACCGTCAACCATGGCGACAGGCCGAGCCGGGTCAGAATACGCCAGACGGGAATCCCAACGAGTACGATAGCGACGAGCAGGCCAAGAAGACTGGACATACGATATCTCCCGAAAGTCCCGCCGGCGGCGGGGTGTGACACCGAGTATATAGCGCCGGTCAGCCGTCGCCGCGCCCGGATTGTTCTATCCTGAAAAGACTGCCGGTGCTGCCGGCGGCCTGTGAGTGACCTTCAAGGGAGGACATCATGGAACTGCACCTCCACTCGCATCGCTACACGCACCGCTCACCCGACTGGGTGGCGGCCGCTATTGCCGGCTTTGTCGCCTGCGCCTTCTTTTCTGCGGTGGAAATGCTCATGGTGCTGCTGGTCTCAGGCCAGAGCCCGTGGGTGCCGCCTCGAATGGTCGCCGCCATTGTGCTGGGGCCGGGCATTCTGTCTCAGCCGGCCACATTCGACCTTTCCATCGTCTCCATGGCACTCCTGGTCCACGCGGCCATCGGCGTCGTGCTCGGCGTGGTGCTGGGCGCGATCATCGCACCGTTCCGGCTGGACTCGGATGTGGTCACGGTGTCGGTTGCGGGCGCGGTTTTCGGGCTCGTCGCATACGTCGTCAACTTTTACGTCATGACGCAGCTGTTTCCGTGGTTCATCGAGTCGCGCGGCTGGACGATGGTGGCCGGGCACGTGATCTTCGGGGCGTTCGCGGGCTATATGTACTGGGTACTGGCCCAAATCGACGACCGCACGGCCACACCGTAGCCACAGATCGAGATTGCGCTGCTTCGGTGCACGAGCAGGATTTTTCTGGTATTATTCGCCAACTGTGCTCATTTGTCCGTCATCTTCGGATTCAATGGGTGGCAGTCACCCGTGGCATGAATTGCCGGGCAGGTTCAGACCCCGTCCGGAGATAGCCGACGTGTGGCACGATTATCACTACACATGTGCCGCACGACCGTGCTACCACATGCCGCCCTGAATGCTTGGCGCGATTCCATGTGACCAACGTTCTTGCCGCTGCCCTCGACCGGGCGGCAGTGCATCGTTCCCCGAAACAGGAAGTCGTACACAGAACGCCCCCATTGCGCCTTACGTTGCGCAGTGACGGTGTGCATAGGGTCTTGTGCCGTATGCAGCGTTCAGCAGTGCCGTCTGCCGTATGTCAGTCACGCGAATGCCGTGTGCTTGTCATATTTGCCCGATAGGCTGCGTGCACTTCACGGAAACATTTGTGCAAATCTGCACTCTCATCACCGTAAGCCGATTCGAGAGGGATAGTTATTAGTCAAATTTTATGCAGTGAGAAGGATACAAAATGAAAACAACGCAATATCAAGAATTCCAGTACAGCGTCCATGCCGTGGAGCGTGACAACGCCCGGTGGGACGCGTTCTACGAGATTCATCGCCCGACCCGTCAAGGTATGGAAAGAGTCGGTGCCTATCAGGTTCAGACTGCCTACGGCTTTGCTACGCAAGGTAACGCCCTTGATGACGCCGAGCGTAATGCCCGTGCCGACATTGAGCAGGGCATCGTCTACTATCAGTAAGCCGGGTTCCCCGCAGTTCATTCCATGTGCGCGATGCTGGCATCGTCGCTTTGCGACGGTGCTATAGTCCCGCCTTTCACAACGAGAGGCGGGGGCGTCGGGAATGGAATGGATTTGCAAGTCGTTCGACGAGTTGGGGAGCACGCTGCTTTATCGCATTCTGGCGGCGCGAAGCGCCGTATTCGTAGTCGAGCAACAGTGCCCCTATCAGGACGTCGACGGACGCGATCTCCATAGCCTGCATCTCGTCGCGCAAGTGCGCGACGCATCGGATCAGCCGCAAATTGCTGCGTATCTCCGCCTGTTGCCGCCGGGGCTTGCTTACGACGAAGCGTCGATCGGGCGTGTGATCACGGCGGCGTCGCATCGCGGTACCGGGCTCGGGCGCGAGCTGCTGACCCGGGCGATCGCCATTGCCGAGGTGCAGTGGCCGTCGGCCCCGCTGCGCATCGGCGCTCAAGCCTATCTGGAAGCGTTTTATGGCGCATTCGGGTTCGTCAAGGTCAGCGAGCCGTATGACGAAGACGGCATCATGCATATCGAAATGCTGCGCGCGCCGGCGGCGCAATGACAGTACCGTAGCGGTGCAATAGCCGTGCAATATCGGCCGGGCCTTCGCGCCCGGCACTACAATACCTCCCATCGTAGTTCTCCCGTTCCCCGACACATGGCCTTGTATTCCATCACGGGCGCCCAACTGGCGTTCGGTCACGTGGCATTGCTCGACAATGCCGATTTTTCGCTCGAAGCCGGTGAGCGCGTCGGGCTTATCGGGCGCAACGGCGCAGGTAAATCTTCGCTGCTCAAGATCGTGGCGGGCTTGACCGTGCCCGACGACGGGCTGGTCGCTCGTCAGGCTGGACTCCATACGGTCTATGTGCCGCAAGAACCCGAGTTCGATGCCGATCAGACGGTGTTCGACGCCGTCGCGCTCGGCCTCGGCGACTTGCACCTGCTGCTCTCCGATTACGATCGCACAGCCGAGGCGCTGGCCGACGCCCCCGATGGGGCAGAGCACGATGCGCTGCTCGTGCGTCTCAATACCCTGCAGTCGTCGCTCGACGCCGCCGACGCATGGCAAGTCAAGACGCGCGTCGAGACGACCATCGCCCAGCTTGGCCTCGACGGGCACGCTCGCGTGGGAGCGCTCTCCGGCGGGATGCAAAAACGTGTTTCGCTGGCTCAGGCGTGGGTAGCCAAACCCGATGTGCTGCTGCTCGACGAGCCGACCAACCACCTCGATTTCGAAGCGATCCGCTGGCTGGAAGACCTGCTCATCGGTTATCGCGGTGCGCTGCTGTTCATCACCCACGATCGCAGTTTCCTCGACCGCGTTGCCACGCGTATCGTCGAACTCGACCGCGGACGCTTGCTCTCGTACCCCGGCAACTTCACGCAGTATCAGGAGCGCAAAGCCGCGCAGCTTGAAGTCGAGCGGGTGGAGAACGAGAAATTCGACAAGCTGCTCGCGCAGGAAGAAGTGTGGATTCGCAAGGGCGTCGAAGCGCGCCGCACGCGCAGTGTGTCGCGTATCGAGCGTTTGAAGACGATGCGCAACGAGCGCGCCGAGCGCCGTGAAATTCAAGGCAACGTGCGCATGGATGTGGCGCAGGCCGAGAAGTCCGGCAAGATCGTGGCGGAACTGACCAACGTCACAAAGTCTTACGGCGAACGCGTCATCGTGCGCAATTTTACGGCGACCCTCATGCGTGGCGACAAGGTCGGCCTCGTCGGTCCGAACGGCGTCGGCAAGACGACGATGCTCAAGCTCATCCTCGGCGAAATCGCGCCGGATAGCGGACAGATTCGCGTCGGCACCAATTTGCAGGTGGCGTATTTCGATCAGATGCGCGCGCAACTCGACCCCGAGAAGAGTTTGCTCGATACGATCAGTCCGGGCAGCGACTGGATCGAAATCAGCGGCGTGCGCAAGCATGTCATGAGCTATCTCGGCGACTTCCTGTTCTCGCCGGAGCGTGCCCGCTCCCCGGTGAAGTCGCTCTCGGGCGGCGAGCGAAACCGTCTGCTGCTCGCCCGATTGTTTGCGCGCCCGGCCAACGTGCTGGTGCTCGACGAACCGACCAACGATCTGGACATCCCGACCCTGGAACTGCTCGAAGAACTGCTCGAGGATTACAGCGGCACGGTGTTCCTCGTGAGTCACGATCGGACGTTCCTGGATAATGTGGTGACCTCGGTCATCGCCGCGGAAGGCGACGGCAACTGGCGCGAGTATGTCGGCGGGTTCACCGACTGGCAGGTGCAGAGCGAACGCTCTGCCGCGCTCGCTGCGCAGCGTGCGCCGGCCGACGAGGCCGCCAAGGAGGTGCCCGGCGCGTCGAAGCGCGGCGCCAATCGCACGGTCAAGCTGAGCTACAAGGAACAGCGCGAACTCGACAGTCTTCCGGAGCGCATCGCCGCATTGGAAACGGAACAAAAGGACGCCGCTGCGAAGATTGAAGATGGGTCAATCTTTGTGAAAGATCCGGCAGCCGGGGCGGCGTTGTCCGAACGTTTCGAGGCCATCGAACTGGAGTTGCTCGAAGCGCTCGAACGCTGGGAAGTGCTCGAAGCCAAGCAGCGCGGCGAGAGCGCCTGACGATTGGCCGAAGCGCTTGCGGCCGGATATCAGGCCGCATTGTGTTGGCCGGCACGGGTTGTCATTCGAGCGTGTTGCGAGTGACAGTACAATAGGCCGCGATTCATCAGGCGCGGCTCGCCTCCCGGCCCACCCAAGCCGGGCGCTGAGCGCGCAGAGTGCCCATTATGTGGGCGCCGCAACTCAAGTCGTTGATCCGGCGTCGCTTTTTTCATGTGTTAATGGGTTTTCCCCGTGGTTGTCCACAGGATGTGTGGATAATCACAGGGCGTCGTACCCCAATTCAGTCACGCTATGTCGAAAAAAAATACGCCTGCCCAGTACAGCGAAGCGTCCATCAAGGTCCTGAAAGGCCTTGAACCGGTCAAGCAGCGCCCGGGCATGTACACCCGCACCGAAAATCCGCTGCACATCATTCAGGAAGTCATCGACAACGCGTCCGACGAAGCGCTTGGCGGTTTCGGCAAGCAGATTCTCGTCACGCTGAACAAGGATGGTTCGGTGAGCGTCGAGGATGACGGCCGTGGCATTCCCGTCGGCATCCACCCGGAAGAGGGGGTGCCAGTCGTTGAAATCGTGTTCACGCGTCTGCATGCCGGCGGCAAGTTCGACAAGGCCGCCGGCGGCGCTTACACCTTCTCCGGCGGCTTGCACGGCGTTGGCGTGTCGGTGACGAACGCGCTGGCGACGCGTCTGGCCGTGACGGTCTGGCGTGAGGGCCAGGTCTCCGAACTCGAATTCGCCAATGGCGGAAACGTCAGCGTGGCGTTGCATTCGCGCGCGGCACAACGGGGCGAGAAGAAGAGCGGCACGCGCGTCACCGTCTGGCCGGACACGAAATACTTCGATAGCCCCACGTTGCCGCTGGGTGAACTGCAGCGCCTGCTGCGCTCAAAAGCCGTGCTGTTGCCGGGCGTGCGCGTCACGTTGCGTCAGGAGAAGAGCGGCGAAGAGCAGACGTGGTTCTATGAACACGGTCTGCGCGGCTATCTGGTCGAATCGCTGGGCGGCGCAGAGCCGCTCATCCCGTTGTTCGAGGGCGAGCGATTTGCCGATGGCAGCGAAGACAGCTTTGCCGAAGGCGAGGGCGCAGCGTGGGTCGTGGCATGGACCGAAGACGGCGCGCCGGTGCGCGAGTCGTACGTCAACCTGATTCCCACGCCGGCAGGCGGCACTCACGAATCGGGGTTGCGCGAAGGGCTGTTTCAGGCCGTGCGCGGCTTCATCGAACTGCATAATCTTCAGCCCAAGGGCGTGAAGTTGCTGCCCGAGGACGTCTTTTCGCGAGTGTCGTTTGTGCTGTCCGCGAAGGTGCTAGATCCGCAATTCCAGGGGCAGATCAAGGAGCGTCTGAACAGCCGAGACGCCGTGCGTCTCGTGTCGTCGTTCACGCGTCCTGCGCTCGAACTGTGGCTCAACCATCACGTCGAGCACGGCAAGAAGCTTGCCGAACTCGTGATTCGTCAGGCGCAGGCGCGCACGCGTGCGGGCCAGAAGATCGAGAAGAAGAAGAGTTCCGGTGTCGCCGTATTGCCGGGCAAGCTGACCGATTGCGAGACCGAAGACATTACGCGTAACGAACTTTTCCTGGTCGAGGGCGATTCGGCGGGCGGCTCGGCGAAAATGGGCCGCGACAAGGAATTCCAGGCGATTCTGCCGTTGCGCGGCAAAGTTCTCAACACCTGGGAAACCGAGCGCGACAGGCTCTTCGCGAACAACGAAGTGCATGACATCGCCGTGGCCATCGGCGTCGACCCGCATGGCGCGAACGACACGCCCGATTTGTCGAATCTACGCTACGGCAAGATCTGCATCCTCTCGGATGCCGACGTCGACGGTTCGCACATTCAGGTGTTGCTGCTCACGCTGTTCTTCCGTCATTTCCCGCAATTGATCGCGAAGGGACACGTGTATGTGGCACGTCCGCCGCTGTATCGCGTAGACGCACCGGCACGTGGCAAGAAGCCCGCGCAGAAGCTCTACGCGCTCGACGAAGGCGAACTCGAAGCGATTCTCGACAAGTTGCGCAAGGATGGTGTGCGCGAATCCGCATGGTCGATCAGCCGCTTCAAGGGGCTGGGAGAAATGAGCGCGGCGCAGTTGTGGGAAACCACCATGAATCCCGACACCCGCCGGTTGAGCCCCGTGGCACTCGGCGGACTCGATTTCGACGCGACCGTGGCGCGGATGAATATGCTCATGGGCAAGGGCGAAGCGGCGCAACGGCGCAGCTGGCTCGAAGCCAAGGGCAATGAAGTGGAAGCCGACATCTAACCTTTTCGCGGGTGTCGTTTCAATGGCGGGGGCCTCACGCATGAGCACACCAGCGTGAGCGCTCACATAGTGGGATAATCCGAGTCTTACTCTTACCGGGAGTCGCGTTATGTTGCGTTCAATGCGTTGCATTTTCGTGCCGTTGTTGCTTGCAGGCGCAAGCGTTACCGCTTTGGCACAATCGCCTCAGCCGCGCGTCTTTTTCGTTGCTCCGGCGAATGGGGCAACGGTGTCGAACCCGGTTGTGGTCAAGTTCGGCGTCGAGGGAATGGCGATCAAGCCGGCGGGCGATATGACGCCCAACACCGGTCATCACCACCTCATCATCGACGGCGATTCCATTCCCGCAGGTCAGGTCGTCCCCACCGACGATACGCACCTGCATTTTGGCAAAGGCCAGACCGAGACGAGCGTCAATTTGACGCCGGGCGATCACACGTTGACGATGCAGTTCGCCAACGGTGCGCACCAGTCGTACGGTCCGGCGATGAGCCAGACGATCAAGGTGCATGTCAAAGGTCAGCAATAACCATTTTTTGACGGCGGATCGCCTTCGCGCGCTGCCCCGGCAGGTCTCTCTGCGCAAGTTCGCAGGGTTGGCGCTGGCGGCCGCGCTGCTTGTCGCGACGCCGTTTGCGCACGCCGAACTCTACGGTTACGTCGACGAGAATGGCGTCGCCCATCTGGCGGCGCGCAAACTCGATGCGCGTTACCGCCTGGTCGTCGGGGCGGGCGGTAATGCCGATCTGCGGGCGTCGCAGGGCGGCGTTGTCAGCGGTACCGATCGCTCGCGTCTGTACGACGCCCTTGCGCGTCACCCCAATCTGAAAAAACTGGCGCCCCTGATCGCGCAGGCGGCGCAGCGTTTTCAAGTGGACGCCGCGTTGCTCAAGGCCGTCATTGCGGCGGAGTCGGGATTCGACAGCGCTGCGGTATCGCCCAAGGGAGCCGTCGGTCTGATGCAGGTACTTCCGGCCACGGGCGAGCGTTACGGTGTACGTGCCGACGGGAAGCGCACGGTCGCGGAAAAACTCGTCGATCCGCATATCAACGTCTCGACCGGAGCGCGCTATCTGCGCGATCTGCAGGCGCGCTATCCCGATCGTCTCGAGCTTGTCCTCGCGTCGTACAACGCCGGCGAGGGCGCCGTGGCGCGTCACGCCGATCAGATCCCGCCTTACGCGGAGACGCGCGACTACGTGGCTACCGTACTCGAACTGTATCGACGTTTCAATCCCGAGGCGTCGAATGCTGAGCCCGGCAATGGTGTGATCCGGGCCAGCGGCGACACGGGACAGGTCGGTCGCGCTCGCGTGAGCGGTTCGCGCAACGGCCGCATTCACGTCATTCTCGGTGCGCCGTCCGGCCTTCCTGTCGTGCCTGCCACCCTGCCGAACGCGTCGGTACGTGACTCGTCGCCCAAGGCACTGTCTTCCGCGTCGACCGACTGAAACGCCATTCCACCGACTTTGGTACCGGAGGTTCGCGAGCGTGATGGCTGCGCTGTCGCATGTCGATTCCACCGTATTGGCACTCGGATTCGTCTGAAATGTGAGCGGAGTCTTCCCGATTCCCATCGCCTCCTCGCTGAAATCGCGTCTCGCTTTGTCAATCGGACGTGTTTTTGCCGAAATGTGCCGACGAGCTTGGTATGATCTCGCGGTCAACGTCCACCCGAACTCTCGTCAAACGTTCGCAGCAAACCCACAGGTTTTATGGAACAAGTAGAAGATCTCTTTACGCAACCGTCGGATGACGACACGCTGACGCTTGGCGCCTATGCCGAGCGCGCTTATCTAGACTACGCAATTAGCGTGGTTAAAGGCCGAGCACTGCCGGACGTCTGCGACGGCCAGAAGCCGGTGCAGCGCCGGATTCTGTTCGCGATGAACGAAATGGGCCTTGCGGCCGACGCCAAGCCGGTGAAGTCGGCGCGTGTGGTCGGCGACGTGCTCGGCAAGTTTCACCCGCACGGCGACCAGTCCGCCTATGACGCGTTGGTGCGTCTTGCGCAAGATTTCTCGATGCGCTACCCGCTCATCGACGGTCAGGGCAACTTTGGCTCGCGCGACGGCGACGGCGCGGCAGCCATGCGCTACACCGAAGCGCGTCTGACGCCGATCGCGAAACTGCTGCTCGACGAAATCGATGCGGGCACGGTGGACTTCGTGCCGAACTACGATGGCTCGACAGAAGAGCCGCGCCTGTTGCCCGCCCGACTGCCATTCGTGCTGCTCAATGGGGCATCGGGGATTGCTGTGGGGCTGGCAACCGAAATCCCGTCGCACAATTTGCGTGAAGTCGCGTCGGCGGCGGTTGCGTTGATCCGCAACCCGAAGCTCGACGATGCCGAGTTGATGACGTACGTGCAGGGCCCGGACTTCCCGGGCGGCGGTCAGTTGATTTCGAGCGCTGCGGAAATCCGCGCCGCCTACGAGAGTGGCCGTGGCAGTCTCAAGATGCGTGCGCGCTGGAAGATCGAAGAGATGGCCCGCGGCCAGTGGCAAGCCGTCGTGTACGAGTTGCCGCCGAATACCTCGGGTCAGAAGGTGCTCGAGGAAATCGAGGAAATCACCAACCCGAAGATCAAGCTCGGCAAGAAGACGCTTACGCCGGAGCAGCAGAACCTCAAGCAGTCGGTGCTTGGCATGCTCGACACGGTTCGCGACGAATCGGGCAAGGACGCGCCCGTGCGGCTGGTGTTCGAGCCGAAGTCGAGCCGCATCGACCAGCAGGAATTTGTCACGATGCTCCTGGCGCACACGAGCCTGGAGTCGAGCGCGTCGGTCAACCTCGTCATGGTGGGCGCCGATGGCCGTCCGGCACAGAAGTCGTTGCGCGACATCATCACCGAGTGGATCGGATTCCGCTTCGAGACGGTGACGCGCCGCTCGCGCCATCGTCTGGGCAAGGTCAATGACCGAATTCATATTCTCGAAGGCCGGATGATCGTCTTCCTGAATATCGACGAGGTCATTCGCATCATTCGCGAGTCGGACGAGCCGAAAGCCGCGCTGATGAGCGCGTTCAAGTTGAGCGAGCGGCAGGCGGAAGACATTCTGGAAATCCGGCTGCGTCAGTTGGCGCGTCTCGAAGCGATCAAGATCGAGCAGGAGCTGGCCTCGTTGCGCGACGAGAAGGCGAAGCTCGAAGAGTTGCTTGCCAACGACAGCACGATGAAGCGTCTGATCATCAAGGAAATCGAAACCGACGCGAAGCAGTTCGGCGACGAGCGCCGTACGCTGATTCAGGAAGAAAAGCGTGCCGTCGCCGAAGCCCGCGTGGTCGATGAGCCGGTCACGGTCGTGGTGTCTGCCAAGGGCTGGGTGCGTGCCTTGAAGGGCCACGGCCTGGATGCACAAGGCTTCTCGTTCAAGCAAGGCGATGCCCTGTACGGTGCCTTCGAATGCCGCACCGTCGATCCGCTGATCGCCTGGGGCAGCAACGGCCGCGTTTATTCGGTGGCCGTGGCGCAATTGCCCGGCGGACGGGGCGACGGTGTGCCGCTCACGTCGCTGATCGAACTGGAATCGGGTTCGCGTTTGCTGCACTACTACGCGGCATCGGGCGATCAGCCGCTGTTGCTCGCCACCTCGGCAGGTTTCGGTTTCACGACGAAGCTGGGCGACATGGTCAGCCGCGTGAAGGCCGGCAAGTCGTTCATGACCATTGACGACGGCGCTCAGCCGCTGGCGCCGACGCCGATCTGGCAAGGGGCGAGCGCAGTGGCCTGTCTGTCGAGCGACGGCCGTCTGCTCGTGTTCGGCATGGACGAGATGAAGTCGCTCACGGGCGGCGGGCGCGGTGTCACGCTGATCGGTCTCGAAGACAAGCAGACGCTGGTGTCGGCCGTGCCCATCAGCCAAACCGGTGTCACGGTGTACGGCGAAGTTCGCGGCGGCAAGGTGCAGTCCGAGACACTCTCGGGCGCATCTCTGGCGCCGAACATCGGCAAGCGCGCCCGCAAGGGGCGCTCGCCAGCGGTCAAGTTCGCCACATTCAAGCCGCGTTCGCTCGAGCCGGTGTTGCCGGCCGCGCCCTCGGCATCCTGACGGGAGTCATGCATGAGTGTTTATGCCTTCAGCCTTTTCTTGCATCTGGTCAGCGTTGCCGTCTGGATCGGAGGGATGTTCTTCGCGCTGGCCTGTTTGCGGCCTGCGTCGTCCGAACTCTCGCCGCAGCAACGCCTGCCGTTGTGGGAGGCGGCACTCACGCGATTTTTCACGTGGGTGAGCGTGGCCATCGTGGTGATCCTGCTGTCGGGCGGTCACATGATGCTCGGGATGGGCGGTCTGCACGCCCGTTGGCCCGTGCACGCGATGGCAGGCATCGGCGTGTTGATGATGCTCGTCTTCGGTCACGTTCGCTTTGCCCTGTTCCCGCGTCTGCAACGTGCGGTGCAGGCGCAGTCGTGGCCTGACGGTGCGGCTGCGGTGAACGGCATCCGCCGGTTGGTGATCCTCAACCTCGTGTTGGGCGTCGTCGTTATCGGTCTGGCAGCTTCCCTGCGCGGTTGATCGCGGGTCAGCCGGCTAGCCGGCTGGTCTCGTGAAGACTGCCTGCCACTTCGTGGCACATCGCGACAAACGCCTGCACTAAGGGGCTGGCGTCGTCGCGGCGCCTAGCCACCAGCAAGGGCGTATGGGCATCGGGCTCACTGAGGTCCATGAAGCATGCCCCCTCGATCTGGATGCATCGTACGGCGGCGGGCAGGACGGCAACGCCCAACCCGCTTGCCGCGAGCGCGACGATGGTTGTCGACTCGCGCGCTTCCTGCACCACGCGTGGTGTGAACCCCGCGCGCTCGCACATCTGCCGGATTTTCCCATCGACGGCAGTACCGACACCGGGCGGATGCATGATGAACGCTTCGTTGGCCAGATCCGCAATGGATAAGCTAGTACGGCTGGATAGTGCATGCCCCTGATGCAGGACCACAACCAGCGCTTCATCGATCAACGTCTCGAAACTCAATCCCGCCACCGGTGGCGCGTTGTCCGCCTGACGCAGCAGGCCAATGTCGAGCGTGCGCTCGGCGAGCGCGTCCCGCTGGCGTTCCGACGGAGATTCGCTCAGCGTCAGCGTCACACGCGGATACCGCTGCCGGTAGCCGGTGAGCACGCGTTTCATCAGATTCGTCATCGGTGCGGAGGTTGTGAACGCGATGCGCAATTCTCCGGCGTCGAGTCCCGCAATTTGCTGCACCTCCAGACGGGCCGCGTCGGCGTCGGCCAGGATCTGACGCGCTCGCACGAGAAACGCGCGTCCGGCGGTGGTCAGGAAGACACGCCGCTGCGAGCGTTCGAAGAGCGGCACGCCTAGCTCTTCCTCCAACGCACGAATCTGCATCGAGAGCGGTGGCTGGCCGATATTGAGTTTTTGCGCCGCCCGGCTGAAATGCAACTCTTCAGCGACGGTGACGAAGTAGCGGAGATGGCGCAGTTCCATACGTCGAGCCTCGATTGATCTGTTTTATATATGGAAATATCGCCTAAATATATATTGGACGTGGGGTAACGGCAAACTTATCATCTGTTCCATACCTTTCATCCTGGGTTCGCGCGAGGCGAACCAGCATCATGGCATCAACGAACTCCCTTCCTCTTCCCAACGGCGTGTCGGCCGGTAGCGCGTCGGCACCCAAGCTCCCGGCAGGTGTTGCACGCGGCACGCGCGAATATGCCGTCATCAGCCGGGCGCTCTTTTTCGGTGGCTTTTCGACGTTTGCGCAGTTGTATTGTATGCAGTCGCTGCTACCGTTGTTGACCACCACGTTCGGCATCACGCCAGCGCAAGCGAGTTGGTCGGTTTCGGCCGCCACGATGATGATGGCGCTCGGTTTGCTCGTCACATGCGTTGCGGCAGATCGCGTGAGCCGCAAGCGGATGATGACGATCGCGCTGCTGAGTTCGTCGGTGCTGACGCTCGCGAGTGCGTTCTCCACCAACTTCGGGACGGTCGTGATTCTCGGCGCCCTCAAAGGGTTGGCGCTCTCCGGATTGCCGGCAATTGCGATGGCGTATCTGAGCGAGGAGATCGATCAGCGATCGCTTGGCATGTCGATGGGGTTGTACATCGGGGGCAACATTCTCGGCGGCATGGCCGGACGCGTGCTCGCCGCATTCGTGGCGGACATGTTTTCGTGGCGCGTGTCGGTCGCGGTGATCGGGCTGGTGTGTTTGGCGATGGGGCTGGAGTTCGCTCGCAGCCTGCCGCATTCGCGCCGCTTTACCCCGCGTCATATGACTGTGCGCGAAGCCCTCGGCCATGCATGGCGCCATCTGGGCGATCCGGCGCTGTTGGGGCTGTATTTGTTCGCCGGGCTGATGATGGGCAGCTTTGTCAGTGTCTACAATTATCTGGGCTTCCATCTGTCGGCGGCGCCGTTCCATTTACCGCATGCCGCGATCGGCGCGATCTTCACGATGTATCTCATCGGCGTGGCCGGCTCGTTCATTGCCGGGCCGCTGTCGGATCGCGTGGGCCGCCCCCGCCTGCTGTGGGTGCTGGTCGCGTTGGCCCTCGTGGGGCTCGTCACCATGCTCTCCTCACAGGTGTCGGGGGTGGTGATCGGCCTGGCGATCTTCACATTCGGCTTCTTCGGCGCGCATACCGTCGCCAGCAGTTGGGTGGGACGCCGCGCGACGGAAGGGCGGGCGATTGCCTCGGCGCTGTACCTGTTCTTCTACTATCTGGGCTCGAGCCTGTTGGGCAGTTACTCTGGCGTGATGCTCAAGTCGCATGGCTGGCAGGGTGTCGTGGCGTTGCTCGCCGTCGCGGTGGTGCTGTCGCTTGCCGTTGCGGTTGCCATGCGTCGCGCTTACGGCAGCGGTCAGTCACGCTGATCTACGCGGACCACGCGCGCCACGCATACTCCGCACGCCCATAAAACAACAGCCACCCGAGGGTGGCTGTTGTCATTGGGTGTGCGAGGATGATCGCGATGCGACGCACCTCACACTGCGCCGTCATTACGCGAGTTCGGCGATCAGCTCGATCTCGACGCATGCGCCCAGCGGAATCTGTGCAACGCCAAAGGCCGAACGTGCATGCTTGCCGGCGTCACCGAACACTTCCGCGATCAGTTCCGATGCGCCGTTCGTGACCAGATGCTGATCGGTGAATTCCTGCGTCGAGTTGACGAGGCTCATCAGCTTCACAACGCGCTTGACCTTGTTCAGGTCGCCCGTGTGGGCGTGCAGCGTGGCGATCAGCTCGATGGCGACGGCACGGGCGGCAGCTTTACCCTCGTCGACGCTGACATCCTTGCCGAGCTTGCCTGTCCAGACCTTGCCGTCCTTCTTCGGCAGATGGCCCGAGAGGAATACGGTATTGCCGGTTTGTGCGCTCATCACGTAGGCGGCAGCGGGGGCGCCGGCGCTCGGCAGTTCGATACCCAGTTGCTTCAGTTTGTCGTAGACGGACATGTACGGCTTCCTTGCAGATGCGTTGAATCGGACCGATCGATCGGTCGGACAGGTCGGTATGGGGCTGGTGCGGCGACTTGCGCCAGACGCGCCGTCGATCGCCGGCCCGAATTCCCTTCAGGTCGGCAAATAAGACGCGCTGGGCAGACGATTCAGGCGGCGCGACGCGTGAGCGCTTCGGCGACGAGGGCGCCGAGGCGCGCAACGCCCGCCTCGATCTTCTCGGGCGGCACGGTGACAAACGACAGCCGCAGCGTATTCGATTGCGGCGTGCCGACATAGAACGGCGCGCCGGGCACGAACGCCACATTCTGCGCAATCGCTTTGTCCAGCAACTGCATGGTGTCGATGCCGGCGGGCAATGTCAACCAGATGAACATTCCGCCTGCCGGCGTCGTCCAGGTGGCGTCAGCCGGCATATGCCTTGCCAGCGAGGCGAGCATTGCCTTGGCCTGCGCCGCATAGAGCTTGCGGATCGACGGGATGTGCGTGTCGAGGAAGCCGTCTTTCACCACCTCGTACACGATGCGCTGGGTGAGGCCCGGCGTGTGCAGATCGGCGGCCTGCTTGGCCTGCACGAGCTTGGCGATCACGGCCTGCGGGCCGATGATGAAGCCGAGCCGCAATCCCGGCGCGAGGACCTTCGAGAACGAGCCCATATACAGCACGTGGTCAGGGGCGAGCGACATGAGACTGGGCAGACGCTGACCTTCGTAGTCGAGTTCGCCGTACGGATCGTCTTCGATGATCGCCAGGCCGGCCCGCTTGGCAACGGCGGCCAACGCCTCGCGGCGCGCCATCGACAGACGGCGTCCGGTGGGGTTCTGGAAGTTCGGCATGGCGTACAGAAAGCGTGCGCCATTAACGATCTCGGGGGTGAGCGCTTCGGGCAGCAGGCCTTGGTCGTCGGTCGGCACCGGCACATACGCTGGCGCGAACAGCGAGAACGATTGCAGCGCGCCCAGATAGCTTGGCGCTTCCACCAGCACGCGGCTGCCTTCGTCGACGAAGATCTTGCCGATGAGGTCGAGGCCTTGTTGCGAGCCCGTCGTAATCAGGATGTTCTCGGGAACGAGCGTCAGGCCGTCGCGCGAGTAGCGCTTGGCGATCCACTCGCGCAGCGGCGCGAAGCCTTCGGTGGGGCTGTATTGCAGCGCAGCCTGCGGTGATTCGGTCAGTACGTGCTCGGCGGCGGCGCGCATCTGGGCGACGGGGAAGGTGGCGGGTGAGGGCAGGCCGCCGGCGAACGAAATGACTTCGGGGCGTTCGGTGACCTTCAGAATTTCGCGAATGGCCGAGCTGGTCAGATTACGGGCACGTTCGGAATATTGCCAATCATGCATGATGGTCTCGCTTTGAGAATGCGGCCTTTCTGAGCGGCCGCGAGTATCGGGCGTTGCGTGTGCCGGGCACGTGAGGGCAAGCGCAAACGCCGGGGGGCAGGCGCGTCACGGTGCAGGGATCGCATGCACTGCGACGTGCCTTCAGACCGGTTTGCTCGTGAGTCGCGAGGCGCCGATCTTCATGTTTTTGCCGAGTGCGATGGTCAGTACGACGCCGGCGGCGAAGAGCCACGTTGCCGCGTCGACCTGTTCGCCGAAAAAGAGGGCGGACAGCGCAATCGTGAAGAAAATCTGAAGCAATTGTACTTGGCCCACGCGCGCAATTCCGCCCATGGCGAGACCGGCATACCACGCGAAAAAGCCAATGAACTGAGAGAAGAGGGTGACGTAGGCAAACGCGCCCCAGGCTTTGCCGCTCACGGGCCACGGTTGCCGCCACGCGAGCCAGCCCACCGGCAGCAACAGTATCGGCGCGCACACCACGAGCGCCCAGCAGATCACCTGCCAGCCGCCCATCTCGCGGGCGAGCTTGCCGCCTTCGGCATACCCGAGGGCGCCGATCACTACGGCGAGCAGCATCAGGCCGTCAGCCGCGTGCAGGCTGCCGCCTCCGGCGCGCAGTGCGAACGCAATCACCAGCGCGCTGCCGGCGAGTGCAAAGACCCAGAAGCCGCGCGACGGACGTTCACCGCCGAGCCAATAGGCGTAAATCGCCACGAAAAACGGCTGCAAGCCGTTGACGACCGCGCCGTGCGACGCTGGAATCGTCTGCATCGCCCATGCAGAGAACACGGGGAACGCGACGATCACACCCAGCGAGGTGATGGCAAGACTCTTGAGTTGTGGCCGTGTGGGCCACGGTTCGCGGCGCCACCAGAGCAGGGCGCCCGCGAAAACGGCGGCCACCAGCGCACGTCCCAGTCCGTTGAGCAGCGGATTGACCTCCGCGACGACGATACGCGTCATCGGCAACGTCAGACTGAAGATCAGCACGCCGATCAGCCCGATCAGCATGCCCCGGGATTCGCGCGAATTCATGGTGTTGCCTCGTGTGTCTCGTTCTCGGTTGTCCGCCCGGCAGGCATTGTGCCGGGCGCTCGGTGTCACTGGGTGTTGCTCGGCGCCCTAACGCAGCGTGCGCGGCCCTTCGGGCGTATCGATTTCTGCGGCGAGCGACGGCTCTACCAGCGTGGCTTCGACATTGACGAGGGTGTCCGCGCCAAGCCATTGCAATTGTTCATTGATCACTGCTGCCTGCGGATGGAAGCCACGCAATAGCGTAACGGCACAATCGGCGCTGGGCAGCATATCGGCCGGGTGCTGCGGGGAGTCCCATTGAATCAGCGTCGGCAGTACGCCGTGTCCGGCGCTTTGCCACGCAGGCAGGCTGCCGTCGTCGGGTACGCCGATCTGCCAGGTCAGCGCCCCGCGTTGCATTTCGATAACCGGCGCCAGTCGCTGCGGATATTGGGCCTGCCAGCGCGGCAGTGAGCGCGGACGGTCCACCCGCGCCACCCAATGCGCCAGATAAGGTCCACGGGCGAGACGGGCCTGAACGGCCTCGTCGTCGAGCCCGAACCAGCGCGCACGGCTGGGCGGCGGGGCGTCGGGATCGATGGCGATGATCTCCAGATAGGCGCCGCCCCACAGCCCCAGCAAACTGTTATGGGTGCCCATGCGCGCGTGCTTGCCGCCACGCTGTGGCACAACGTCCGTGAGGCCGAGTTGCTCGATGACGTGGGCTTCGCCCGCCTCCAGCGTTTGCGCGGCAACGACGAGATGATCCAGTTTCAGGGCGTGAGGTGCAGACATAGTGGGTTCAGGCGATAAAACCGATAGCTTACTCCGCGTCGTTCTCCGCCTTGTGCCTTTAACGGGTCATCGATTCATCCGCGCGCGAGCCGCGCCATCGTCCGATTGGCCACACGCGCCGCCAGATCGCGCAACGCGATGCGCCAGCCGAGGCGCTCGCCCACACGCCGGGCCGGCTTTTCGGTCAGTGGCGAGAGCGTCTTCGCCGGCTGACTCACGCGCAGGCGCACGCCATCCTGCCATGTGCCGAGCCACACCCGCTGACCGTGGCGAATCTCGAAGCTCTCGCCGGCACGCAGCCAGTGGTCGGCGGGCTCGCCTTCCACGGTCAGCCACAACAGGCCCTGCAGCACCTGAAGCGATTGTGGCAACTCGGCAGCCGGGCTCTGCCAGAAGACAGTTCGTTCCCGGTCCAGTTCGAAGATTCGGATTTCACGCATAGCGGTCTCCAGTTGAGGGGACACTTTATCGTTTAACTCCGGTACAGTACCGATACAGATGTCAATGAAATTTTCGGTACAGTTCGGGATTGACAGCGAATTTGGCTGGCGTAGAGTGGCGAGCCATGGGCGGAAATGGGCGGACACTTCGGTAGTGAGGTGCCGTCAACCGGACAGAGGTGGACAGACGATGACGACGAACCGTATTTCTCCGTTGGCGCTGGCGGACAACGCCGCGCTCGACACCGCGCGCATGACGCTCGTCGACCAGCTCGTGCACTGGGCGATTCTGCGCATCGAGGAGCGTGTGTTTCTACCGGGCATGCGCATGCCGTCTATCCGCTCGCTCGCGGAAGACAAGCGCGTGTCGCGCTTTTCTGTCGTCGAGGCGTATGAGCGGCTGGTCGCGCAGGGGTATCTCGAGGCGCGCCGCGGCTCGGGGTTCTACGTGCGCGAGCGACCCGTGATGCCGCCGCAGAACGCTGCCGTGCCGATGATGGCGAAGGGCCCCATCGACGTGGCCTGGCTCGTGCGCAGCATGCTGCACTCGGTGGCGCCAGAGCGTGGTCCGGGCATGGGCTATCTGCCGCCGGGCTGGCTAGACGCCGACATGATGACGTCGGCCATGCGTTCGATGAGCCGTCAGTCGAGTGCGCACCTGCTGCAAACCGGCAATCCGCACGGTTTTCTGCCGTTGCGCGTTCAACTTCAAACGCAACTCGCGGAACTCGAAATCGGTGCGCGGCCCGAGCAGATCGTGCTGACGTCCGGCATTACGCAGGCGGTGGATTTTCTGCTGCGTCTGTACGTGCGCGCGGGCGATACCGTGCTTGTGGGAGATCCGGCCTGGTTCGTGATGTTCGGCCGTATTGCGTCGCAAGACGCCCATACCGTCGGCGTGCCGTACACGCCGGACGGGATGGACATGCAGGCGCTGGAGCGTCTGGTGCAGCAGCATCGCCCCAAGTTGCTGATCATCAATTCGATTCTTCAGAATCCGACCGGCACGTCGCTGACGCCGGCGCGCGCTTTCCAGATTCTGCGTCTGGCGGAACAGTACGACTTCATGGTGCTCGAAGACGACATTTACTGCGACCTGTGCCCGCCGCACCAGCAAGTGGCGCGTCTGGCGAGCCTCGATCAGCTCAAGCGAGTGATCTACCTAGGCAGTTTCTCGAAGACACTTGCCGCGAATCTGCGCGTGGCGTTCGTGGCGTGTTCTCCCGAGTTGGCGAAGACTTTCATCGATCACAAGATGCTGTCGGGGTCGACCACACCGGAGATCAACGAACGGATCGTCTACAAGGCGCTCACCGAGGGGCATTACCGGCGTCACGTGGAGCGGTTGCGCTCGCGTCTCGACGACGTGCGCGACAACACGCGGCGGCATCTCGAGCGCATCGGCCTGCGTATGTTTGGCGATCCGACGTCCGGCATGTTCCTCTGGGTCGACACCGGTGTCGATACCAGCGCAGTTGCCGCTGCCGGACACGAAGCGGGTTTCCTGTTTGCGCCGGGTGCGTTGTTCTCGCCGCGTCAGACGCCGAGTACGTGGATGCGTATGAACATCGCGTGCTCCAGCGATCCCGCTATGCTGACATTCCTCTCGCGACAGCTCGAATTGGCCGCCTGAACGGCCGGAAGACGGCCCGCCGACCGGCGGGCGGCCCCGACAGCCCCGGATTCCGGCGGGATTCGCTGTAATTTTCCGTATCTTCGCGCAACTCGCACCGAAATAACCCTGCCGGCGGCCTTGAAATGCCGGCTGCCTGTCCCTATGTTCCGATCTGTACCGTCGTTTTGGCAGCGCGCGCGCAAGTGCGCCGGGCGGCGGTCAGCGTCGACATTCCATCCATTTCACCGATTCACGAGGGTTCCCGACCATGGCGCAAGAAACCATGAGCTTTCAGGCAGAAGTCAAACAGCTTCTGCAACTGATGATTCATTCGCTGTACAGCAACAAGGAAATCTTCCTGCGCGAACTGATCTCCAACGCGTCGGACGCCGCTGACAAGCTTCGCTTCGAAGCCATCAACAACGCTGCGCTGTACGAGCAGGATCCGGAACTCAAGATTCGCGTGTCGTTCGACAAGAACGCCCGCACCGTCACCATCGAGGACAACGGCATCGGCATGAGCCGCGAGGAAGCGATCTCGCATCTCGGCACGATCGCCAAGTCCGGCACCAAGGAGTTCTTCTCGCGCCTGTCGGGCGATCAGCAGAAGGACGCCGCGCTCATTGGCCAGTTCGGCGTGGGCTTCTACTCGGGCTTCATCGTCGCCGACCGTATGACGGTCGAATCGCGCCGTGCCGGTCTGCCGGCGTCGGAAGGTGTGCGCTGGTCGTCGACTGGCGAGGGCGATTTCTCGGTCGAAACCATCGAGCGTGCCCCGCGCGGCACGGCCATCACGCTGCACCTGCGCGAAGGCGAAGACGAACTGCTCTCGTCGTGGCAACTCCAATCGATCATCCGCAAATACTCCGACCACATTTCGCTGCCGATCGTCATGCGCGGCGAGACGTGGGACGAAGAGAAGAAGGCGATGGTCCCCGCCGAGACGGACGAGACCGTCAATCAGGCAAGCGCGCTGTGGACGCGCAGCAAGAGCGAGATCACCGACGAGCAGTACACGCAGTTCTACCAGCACATCGCCCACGATATGCAGGCGCCGCTGGCCTGGACGCACAACCGTGTCGAAGGCCGCAGCGAATATACACAACTGCTGTATGTGCCGGGCCACGCCCCTTACGATCTGTGGGATCGCAATTCGCAAGGCGGCCTGAAGCTGTACGTCAAGCGCGTGTTCATCATGGACGACGCGGATCAACTGCTGCCGAACTATCTGCGCTTCGTGCGCGGGGTGGTGGACTCGGCCGATCTGCCGCTGAACGTCTCGCGCGAAATCTTGCAGGAAAGCCGCGATGTGAAGGCGATCCGGGAAGGCTGCGCGAAGCGCGTGCTCGGTCTGCTCGAAGACCTGGCCGAGAACCAGCAAGACAAGTACACGCAGTTCTGGGGCGCGTTCGGCCAGGTGCTCAAGGAAGGCACGGGCGAAGATCACGCGAACCGCGAGCGCATCGCCAAGCTGCTGCGTTTTGCCAGCACGCATAACGACTCGGCCGAGCAAAGCGTATCGTTTGCCGATTACGTCAGCCGGATGAAAGAAGGTCAGGACAAGATCTACTACGTCACGGCCGAAAGCTGGGTGGCGGCAAGCCACAGCCCGCATCTGGAAGTCTTCCGCAAGAAGGGCGTGGAAGTGCTGTTGCTCACCGATCGCGTGGACGAGTGGATGCTCTCGTACGTGCATGAGTTCGACGGTAAGGCACTCGTGAGCGTGGCGCGTGGCGATCTGGATCTGGGCGCGCTCGAGGATGCCGGCGAGAAGGCGGCACAGGAAAAGACCAGCGACGACCTCAAGCCGCTTGTCGAGAAGATGAAGGAAGTGCTCGGCGATAAGGCTAAGGACGTGCGCGTGACGTTCCGTCTGACCGATTCGCCGTCGTGCCTGGTGTCGGACGAGAACGATATGAGCGGCACGCTCCAGCGTCTGATGAAGGCGGCCGGGCAGAAGATGCCGGCGTTCCGTCCGATTCTCGAAATCAACCCGGAGCATGCGCTGATCCAGCGCCTTACGGCGGATAGCGCCGATCTGTCCGACTGGACCGAACTGCTGTTCGATCAGGCGTTGCTTGCCGAAGGTGGCAGCCTCGAAGATCCGGCCGCGTTTGTGAAGCGTACCAACGCGTTGCTGCTCGCCGCACGTTAATCGCAATCGTCGCAGCCATCGAAGACAGCGTAGTTCAAAGGCCCCCGCGTCGAAATGTCGCGGGGGCTTTGTATTTCCGGCGAGCCTCCTGCCGGCCGGGCCCCAGTGGATTTCCCGCGAGGGGGGACGGCCGTTTTGTGGACGGCACGTCGTCGCGCAGCGCCTTTATAATGCCGAGCCATGACTTTCCGATTCGATGTAGGCGGGCGGCGCTGGCAGGCTGTCCCGGCGCCGGCGCTCTCGCGTCGTCATAAGGACTGGCTGACCCGGGGCGGTGCGCTCACACGCCATTTGTCGGCACTTGGCCGGGTGAGCGTGCGCGTGGTGGCAGAGCGCGTGATGCCCGCCGACGCCGACCAGTGCCGCGCCATTGGCGTGCCGTTGCGTACGCCGATGTGGGCCCGCGATGTCATCTTGCTGATCGATGACGAGCCGGTGGTCGTGGCGCACAGCGTCACGCCGCTCACGTATAGCCGTTCGATCTGGCAGGCGATGCGTCGTCTGCGTACGCGCCCGCTGGCCGATCTGCTCTATCACGACCCTACGGTCATACGTTCCATGCTGGTGTCGAGCCCGTTGGGGCCGCGCCATTTGCTGCACGGCCGTGCACGACGCGATGCCCGCGATCCGCTCGTTGGCGCAACGCCGCACGCGCGCCTGTGGGCGCGCCGCTCGGTGTTCGTGCGGCACGGTGCGCCGCTGCTGGTGACCGAGGCGTTTCTGCCGCGATTCTGGCGGCGTTTGCAGGCTGCGCAGGGTGTGTCGGCGCACGACTGAACGCCATGGCGACGTCTCCTATCCCTGACCTCAAACGCAACTTTCCGCCCGTGGCGGACGCGCAGACGCGCGTGCTTGTTCTCGGTAGCCTGCCCGGCGAGGTGTCGCTCGCGCACCAGCAGTACTACGCGCATCCGCAGAATCGCTTCTGGCATCTGGTGGGAGAGGTGATCGGTGAGCCGTTGCCGTCACTGCCGTATGCCGCGCGGCTGGCGGTGCTGCGCACGCACGGCGTCGGACTGTGGGATGTGGTGGCAGAGGCGCGTCGCGAAGGCAGTCTCGACAGCAACATACGCTTGCATGCCGGCAGCGATCTCGCGGGCCTGATCGCTACGTTGCCGTCGCTGCGTGCGGTGGCATTCAACGGTGGAACGGCCGCCCGTATCGGGCAACGCGCGTTAGCACAAAGCGGCGTGACGATGCCGGTCGTGCTGCTGCCGTCGAGCAGTCCGGCCTATACGATTCCCTATGCGACGAAACGCGACGCATGGCTCGCATTGCGCGGCTGGCTGGGGACGAAGGCGTCTGCCTGAATCGCCCTGCGGCCGGTGGCGATACGGCCCGCCTGACGGCTGTCCTGCGCGAACCCGGTACAATGCGAACCCATCGGAATTTCCCGAGTTTCACAGAAGGACACATGACCCTCATCAAACGCAAATCCATCGAAGCCGAAGCGTTCGTCAGCGACGAGCGCACCACGCGTGCTCCCCGTCCCGCTTATAAGCCGCGCTTCGCGCCGGTGACATTCTCTGAACTGGGTGGCGTGCGTTACCTGCATTTCGGCACGGAGTGGGTGCAAGGGGCGATGCGTCTGTCCAAGCCCGACCGTATCGAGCTGGAATATGCGCAGCAGATGATGGCATGGTTGCTGTTCATGCGCGCGCCGAAGCACGTGGTGCAGTTGGGTCTCGGCACAGGCTCGATCACTAAGTTTTCGCACCAGCATTTCCCGCGCACGCAGGTCACGGCCGTTGAACTGAACCCGGCCGTGGTCGTTGCTGCGCGCACGATGTTTAGCCTGCCGGACAACTCGCGTTATCTGAAGGTGGTGGAAGCGGATGCCTGGGATTTCGTCACCGATCCGGCGAATCACGGCGCGCTCGACGTGCTGCAAGTCGATCTCTACGATGCGACCGCACGCGGCCCGGTGCACGACACGCCGGCGTTCTACAAGGCTTGCCGTGCCACGTTGCGCGAGCCGGGCATGCTGACGATGAACCTGTTCGGGGATCACGACAGCTATCCGAAGAACATTCGTCGTCTGCGTCAGGCTTTCGATAACCGTGTGATCGAATTCCCGGAAGTGCACGACGGCAATGTCATCGTGCTGGCGTTCAACGGCCCGCTGCTGTCGGTCGAGTGGAAGGACGTGGAAGCTCGCGCGAAGGTGGTGGAAGCCGCCACGGGCCTGCCGGCCAAGCGTTGGGTCAAGCAGCTTCGCTCGGCTAACGGCGACGGTGGACCGGTGTTGACGATCTGACGTTTGCCCGCCGATCCTGTGCCGCGTGATGTGCGTGCAGGAGACGTAAAAAAGCCAGCCGCGAGGCTGGCTTTTCTTTGGGTGCGACGCAGGCCGCTGTTTCAGGCAGCGATTTCGTTGATGCTCAACGCTTCGCCGCCGGCCACGATGGCCAGAAGACGGTCGACGTTCGGATGCGCGCCCGGACGGTGGCGAGCGTCGGCGGTGTGCTCGCCGAAGACGGCCAGACCGTGCTCGGCAGCCTTGGCGTCGAGCGTGCCGAAGGCCTGCTTGAGATAGTGGTACACGGCGAGCGAGCCTTGCTTGCCCGGCGCGTTCTCGATGGTCGCCACGACCGCGCCCTTGACGTCGCGCAGTTCGATACGAGCGATGCCCTCGATGCTGCCGATGGCGGCCATCTGTGCGAGGTTGTCCTTGAAGACCGGGGTCGGTTCGATCACTGCCATGGTTGCGCTGCTCCTGCGGTTACGTTGAATTCGAAAAAACGGTGCGGGCCGAATGGTATCACCTCGGCCCGCGCGGCTTGCTGCCGCGTTCACACGGCAATCATGCACGCCGCCCTTGCAGGATCGCCAGCGTGAGCCCGCCCGCGATCAATCCCCAGAACGCCGAGCCGATGGATAGCAGCGTCAGGCCCGAGGCTGTCACCATGAACGTGATGAGCGCGGCTTCGCGTTGCTTCGTGTCGTGCATGGCATTGGCCAGGCCGTTCATGATCGAGCCGAACAGGGCGAGGGCGGCGATCGAGACCACCAGCGCCTTCGGGAAGGCGGCGAACAGGGCGGCGATGGTCGCCCCGAATGTGCCGGCGATCAGATAGAACATGCCCGACCACACGGCGGCGGTGTAGCGCTTGGCCGGATCTTCGTGCGCTTCGCGTCCGGTACAGATGGCGGCGGTGATGGCGGCCAGATGAATGCCGTGCGAGCCGAACGGTGCGAGCAGTACCGACGCGATGCCCGTCGTCGAAATGAGCGGCGACGCCGGCACTTGGTAGCCGTCTGCGCGAAGCACGGCCAGACCGGGTACGTTTTGCGATGCCATCGCCACCACAAACAACGGGATCGCGATGCTGATCGTCGCCGACAGCGAGAACGACGGCGTGGTCCAGACGGGCTTGGCGAGCGAGACGTCGAAGTGGCTGAAGTCGAGCAGGCCGAGCCCGCCTGCGACCGCCGTGCCCACGATCAGTGCAAGCAGAATCGCGTAGCGCGACGCAAAGCGCTTGACGACGAGATACGTGAAGAACATCGAGAGCACGAGCGCCGTTTGATGCTGGGCCGCGACGAAGATCTCCAGCCCGATGCGAAACAGAATCCCGGCGAGCAGCGCCGACGCCAGCGCAGGCGGCACGCGGCGCATGATCGTCTCGAAGCCGCCCGTGAGTCCGCACAGGGCGATGAGGGCATTGCAGACGATGAACGCGCCGATGGCCTCGCCATAGGGCACGCCGGGCAGTGAGGTAATCAGCAGAGCGGCGCCGGGCGTCGACCACGCGATGACCACCGGGGTGCGATAGCGCAGCGATAGCCCGATGGTCGTCACGCCCATGCCGATCGAGAGCGCCCATATCCATGACGAAATCTGCGCAGCGCTGAGGTGGGCGGCCTGTCCGGCCTGGAACATCAGAACGAGCGAGCTGGTGTAGCCCGTCATCATGGCCACGAAGCCGGCGACGATCGCCGACGGCGACGTATCCGCCAATGGCCGAAGGGGGGGCAAGGGAGTGGTGCTGGACGTCATGGTGAAAGAGGGCCTCTCGTTGCGTTGTTGTTGTTGTTGTTGTTGTTGTTGTTGTTGTTGTTGTGATGCCGCGCCACGTTACGCGACGCCGGGTGGTGAGACATGCCGCCGGCAGTCTCGGGCCGGCGTTCGATCCGCGGTGATGAGGTTGGGAGGTTTGGATTCGGGCTCACTTGCTCAACACGCGCATGGCCGATTCCAGCCCGGCCAGCGTAATCGGATACATGCGGCCTGCAAAGAGCTGCCGGATGACCGAGATCGACTGACGATATTGCCATATCGCCTCGGGCTCCGGATTGAGCCATGCGTGATGCGGGAAGCGGTCGATGAAGCGGCGCAGCCATACGGCGCCGGCTTCCTTGTTGTTGTATTCCACCGAACCGCCCGGTTGCAGCACCTCGTACGGACTCATCGTGGCATCGCCCACGAAGATCAGCTTGTAGTCGGCCGGGTACTTGCGCAGCACGTCCCACGTCTCGAAGCGTTCGTTGTGACGGCGTCGATTCTGCCGCCACAGATAGTCGTAGACACAGTTGTGGAAGTAGTAGAACTCGAGATGCTTGAATTCGGATTTCGCCGCAGAAAACAACTCTTCGGTACGTGCGATATGGTCGTCCATCGAACCGCCGACGTCGAGCAGCATCAGCACCTTCACGTTGTTGTGGCGCTCCGGCACCAGTTTCAGATCGAGCCAGCCGGCGTTGGCCGCTGTCGAGCGAATGGTGTCGTCGAGATCCAGCTCCTGCGCCGCCCCCTCGCGCGCAAACTTGCGCAGGCGTCGCAGCGCGACTTTGATGTTGCGGGTGCCGAGTTCGACGGTGTCGTCGTAGTCGCGATAGGTGCGTTGATCCCACACCTTCACCGCCGTGCGGTTGCCGTTGCTCTCGCCGCCGATGCGGATGCCTTCCGGATTGAACCCGCCGTTGCCGAATGGCGACGTGCCGCCCGTGCCGATCCATTTGTTCCCGCCTTCGTGGCGGCCTTTCTGCTCGTCGAACAGTTGTCTGAGCCGCTCCATGAGCTTGTCGATCCCGCCCAGCGCCTGAATGCGCGCGCGGTCTTCGGGGGACAACTCGCGTTGCATGCGCTTCTCGAGCCAATCGAGCGGCACCTCGCCCGAGGCGTCGACAACCTGCTGCACGCCCTTGAAATACGCACCGAACGCCTGATCGAACTTGTCGTAGTGCTTCTCGTCCTTGACGAGCGAGAGGCGCGCCAGATAGTAGAACTCGTCGAGCGAGGGCGCGATCACCTGACGGTGCAGCGCTTCGAGCAGCGTCAGGTATTCCTTGACCGAGACCGGCAGTTTCGCCGCGCGCAAGGTGTAGAAGAAGTCGATCAGCATGACGGTGGCGCGCTTACCGGTTGGCGCGGTTCATGAAGACGAGGCGCTCGAACAGATGCATATCCTGTTCGTTCTTGACGAGGGCGCCTGCAAGCGGCGGGATCGCCAGCTTGTTGTCGGCGCTGCGCAACGCTTCGGGGCCGATTTCCTCGGCCATCAGCAGCTTGAGCCAGTCGATCAGCTCCGACGTCGACGGCTTTTTCTTGAGCCCTGGAATCTCGCGCACTTCGAAGAATGTCGCCATCGCGGCACCCACCAGTTCGCGGCGAATGTTTGGGAAATGCACGTCGATGATCGACTGCATCGTCGCCGGATCGGGGAATTTGATGTAGTGGAAGAAACAGCGGCGCAGGAAGGCGTCGGGCAGCTCTTTCTCGTTGTTCGACGTGATGATGACGAGCGGGCGGTGGCGCGCTTTCACGAGCTGGCGCGTCTCGTAGACATAGAACTCCATGCGGTCGAGTTCGCGCAGCAAGTCGTTGGGGAACTCGATGTCGGCCTTGTCGATTTCGTCGATGAGCAGCACGACGGGATGATCTGCCTCGAAGGCCTGCCAGAGCACGCCCTTGACGATGTAGTTCGCGATGTCGCGCACCCGCTCGTCGCCCAGTTGCGAATCGCGCAGTCGCGAGACGGCGTCGTACTCGTACAACCCTTGCTGGGCTTTGGTCGTGGACTTCACATGCCATTGCAGCAACGGCATATCGAGCGCGGCGGCGACTTCCTCCGCGAGCATGGTCTTGCCGGTGCCGGGTTCGCCCTTGATGAGCAGCGGTCGTTGCAGCGTGGCCGCCGCGTTCACGGCGAGCTTGAGGTCGTCGGTGGCGACGTACTGGGAAGAGCCTTCGAAGCGCATTGTCTGTGCCGTCCGCAAACAGCCGGCCAACCGGCCGGGCAGGGAAAAAGTTCAGTATAAGACATTGCGCATGAGCCTCGCCGGGACAGTCAAAATCTGTCTTTGTATCAATGGCTTGCGGAAAAACTTCGGAGAACTGTGCGGGTCAGCCCCGAGTTTCCGGGGGCCGGGGTGTGGGTTACAATCGATTGCTTTTTTCACAGGTCGGCGGCCTTGGAGTCGGGACGTCGATCTGCGTGTTGCGGGCCGGTATTCCAACCAAAAACGTTCCCAAGAAGACCATGAAAAAGTTCCTCACCATGATGGCGCTGGCGCTTGGCAGCACGTCGCTCACGTCGCTTGGCGCGCTTCACGCGGCCGAACTCAAGCCCAATCTGGACGCGGCAAAGGACAAGGTGGCCATGTGTATCGGCTGCCACGGCATTCCCGACTATCGCACCGCATTTCCCGAGGTGTATCACGTGCCCCGGATCGGCGGACAGAATGCGAAGTACATCGAGAACGCCCTGAAGGAGTACGCGAAGGGTGACCGCAAGTTCCAGACGATGCATGGCATCGCAGCCACGTTGACCGATCAGGACATCGTCGACATTGCCGCGTACTACGCGGCGCAATCGGCGTCGACGCCGGTCAATCCCCAGAAGTAAAACGTGCGTGGCCGAGGAGAACACGATGAAGCATTCGATGGTAAAGGCCGCCGTTGCGGCATCCCTGGCGCTCGGCGCCGTGCTCGTGGGTGGCATTAGCCCGGCGTATGCCGCCGGCAACATCGCCAACGGCAAAGCGCTCGTCGACAAAGGCATGTGCGTAAGCTGCCACGGCGCCAATCTGAACGCACCGATCACGCCGGAGTATCCGAAGCTGGCGGGGCAATATGCGGACTACGTGTATAACGCGCTGCGTGCCTATCAGAACGAAACCAGTCTGGTGTTTGGCCGCAGTAACGCGATCATGAAGACGCAGGTCATGTCCAATCCCGCAACGCTCGGTAAGGACGGCAAGCCGCGTCCGTTCACCTCGCAGGAACTCAAGGACATTTCGGCCTATATCGAATCGCTGCCCGGCGATCTCGTGACGAAGAAGTGAGCGGCCCGGCGCCGGCATAAAAAAACGACGGTTGCGCCGAAGGCAACCGTCGTCTGCTTTTGTGTCTTCGCTTGCGGGCGGGGCTCGCGTCTGTCTTCTCTCAACGCGAGGCTTGCTGCTCGATGCGCTGCAGATAGGCATCGGAGTCCGGCGGCTGGCCGGTACGTTGTGCCTCCCAGAGCGTTTGCCCCAGGCATTCCATGATGCGGTGCTGTGCGTCATGCGGGGAGTCGAGGCGCTGGGTCAGCTTCTCGTACGCGGCACGAATGCCCGGCGGCTGATCGATGGAGACCTGCTCGCTGATCGCCAGATGCATCGACAGATGCAGGAACGGGTTGGTCTGCCCGGCTTCGGGCGAGTAATCGCGGGCGCTGGCTTCTTCGGTGTCGGACAAGGCGTCGTGATACTCGGGATGTTCGTGGATCCAGTCGGCGGCAATCGTCTCAAGCGGCGTGAGGATGCTGCCGCTGCGCTGCTTTTGCCAGGTGGTGCAGAAGAATTGCCGGACTTCGTCTCGGCTCGGATTGAACATGGGGACTCCGTGGGGTTCGGGTGAGGCATCTTGCGGCGCGCCATCCCATGACTACAATGGCGAATCGATGGCCGGCGTGCGCCGGGCGCGCCCTAGTGGGCGGAAAGCGCCGATATCGCATGAAAACTGGCCGTATTGTCGCTCAATTTTCCCAATCATGTCGCAAAGCCCCCGCGCGCCGGCCGCCGCCGGCGACACCTCCATCACACACTCGGCGCCCCCGCCTTCGGCCTGGGCCGGCGTTGCATTGATTGCCGTGTCGGCGTCAGCCTTCGGCGCCATGGCCATCTTTGCGCGAGCGGCCACGGCCTCCGGCGCGGACATCTTCGCGATGCTGCTGTTCCGCTTCTTCGTGGCCACCATCCTGCTGCTGGTCTGGTGCCGGTTGCAGCGGGTGCGCTTTCCGTCGCGCCGCCGTGCGCTTGGCATTGCGCTCATGGGCGGCATCGGCTACGTCGGCCAGTCGCTTTGCTTCTTCGGGGCGTTGCAGTACGCGCAGGCGTCGCTGGTTGCGCTGCTGCTTTATCTCTATCCGGTGTTCGTGACGATACTGGCGGCCATTTTTCTGCATGAGCGCCTGACGCCCGTGAAGCTGGGCGCACTCGCGCTCTGCTCGCTTGGCACCGCGTTCACGGTTGGCGGCGGGCAAGGGCAACCGCTGGGCATGGTGCTGGCCGTGGCCTCGGCGCTGATCTATTCGGGCTATATCGTGGTGGGCGCGAGGCTGACGAAGGGCGTCGATGCCCGTGCCACCGCTGCGCTCGTCTGTGTGGCGGCAACCGTCTCCTTCGGGGCGATGGCGGCGGTGCGTATGTCGCAGGGGGGGCCGTTGCAGTGGCCGGCCGGGGCCGGCGGCTGGGCGGCGCTCGTTGCCATCGCGGTGTGTTCGACGGTCATCGCGATTCTGACGTTCTTCGCCGGACTGCAGCGTCTCGGGGCAGGGCGTGCGTCGATGCTCTCGACGCTGGAACCGGTGGTCACGGTGCTGCTTGCCGCCGTGCTGCTGGGCGAAACTCTCACTGCGCCGCAGCTTGGCGGCGGCGTGCTGATTCTGGCCGGGGTGGTCTGGCTATCTGCGCGCGGGGCACGCAGCGAGTCTGCAAGCGCCTGAACTCGCGGGGATTTTTGTCGCGTCAGCGAGTGTTGCATGGCGACGGTACAATCGCGCATCGTTTGCCATTCATCAGCCGAGGTCTACCGTCATGAGCAGTATTGCCAAAGAAGCTATCGCCCAATTATTCACCCATGCCCGCACGCACAATGTGTGGCTCGACAAGCCGGTCAGCGACGATACGTTGCGCGAGCTGTACGACCTCATGAAATGGGGCCCGACGTCGGCCAACACCACGCCCGCGCGCATCGTCTTCGTGAAGAGTGCTGAAGCGAAGGCCAAGCTGCTTGAATGCATGGCGCCGGGCAACGTCGACAAGACCCGCACGGCGCCCGTGACGGCCATCGTCGCGTTCGACCTGAAGTTCTACGAACATCTGCCCAAGCTGTTCCCGAATGGGGCCGAGAAGATGGTGCCGATGTTCTCGGGCGACGCTGCCAAGGCCGCTGGCGCTGCACATATGAACAGCTCGCTGCAAGGCGGTTACTTCATTCTTGCCGCCCGCGCGCTGGGTCTCGACTGCGGCCCGATGGCCGGTTTCGACGCACAGAAGGTCAACGACACGTTCTTCGCCGGTACCGACTGGCGTGTCAACTTCATCTGTAATCTGGGGTACGGCGATCACGACAAGCTGTTCCCGCGCAATCCGCGTCTGTCGTTCGATGAGGCGGCCCGCATCATTTAAGCCGGACACGCGACGCGCCGAGAACGTTGTTACGGCGCGCTAAATAAGACGGGCGGTCCCGATGCCGGGACTGCCCGTTGTCGTTCAAGGCCTTCGCGTTTGTCTGGGGAGGGGGCGGATCAGGCCTTCGGTGCGGGCGTCTTGGGCCGGAAGTCACACAGCGGTTCGATGGCGCAATGCCAGCACTCGGGCTTGCGCGCCTTGCACACATAGCGGCCGTGCAGGATGAGCCAGTGATGCGCGTCGTGTTTGAATTCGCGCGGGGTGACGCGTTCGAGCGCCAGTTCCACCGCCAGCGGGTCCTTACCGGGTGCGAGGCCCGTTCGGTTCGCCACGCGGAAGATGTGCGTATCGACGGCAATCGTATCCTCGCCGAACGCGGTGTTGAGCACCACGTTCGCCGTCTTCCGGCCGACGCCCGGCAGCGCTTCCAGGGCCTCACGCGAGCGAGGCACCTCACCGCCGTGCAAATCGAGCAGCAACCGACACGTAGCAATGACGTTCTTGGCCTTCGTACGGTACAGGCCGATCGTCTTGATGTAATCGGAGACACCCGCCTCGCCGAGCGCGAGCATCTTCGCCGGCGTGTTCGCCACCGCGTAAAGCTTGCGAGTGGCTTTGTTCACGGAGACGTCGGTCGCCTGCGCCGAGAGCAACACGGCGATCAGCAATTCGAACGGCGACGTGTACTCCAGCTCCGTTGTCGGATGCGGATTGAGTTGTTGCAGCGTCTCGAACAGGGCACGGCGTTTGGCGTCGTTCATGGCGGGTGGCGCGAGGGGTTGGGCGGTCTTGGTGTCGGAGGATGGGGCGTGCAGCGGCGCGTCTAGGCCTTGCCCGAGGTGTCAGGGGTATCCGGGGGAGACGCGTCATTGTTTCCCGCAAGACCCAGCCGCTTGCGGCGTGCTTCGGCCTCGTCGATCTGCGCCTGGACAGCCGCAGAGACATTCTCCGTATTTTTTGGGCCAAGCCCTTCGGCGGCCAGTGCGGCTTTCTTCTGACGTGCGCGCGTCAATGCGGCTTGAATGATGGCCTGCTTGCGGGCTGCGGCGGCAGCAGCCTCGTCGAGCGCCGGTGACGAATCCGGTGTTTGCGTGCCACCGGATGAAACCGGCGAAGCCGTCGTCAGTGTCTCAGTGGCTCGCGACGCACCGGGCGCAGAAGCGGGTGCAGAAGTGGGTGCAGAAGTGGGTGCAGAAGCGGGCGCGCCAGGTGCGGCGCGGGCCGCGCGCGCGGCCAGACGCGCTTCACGTTGCGCCTTTTCCTTATCGAGCCGTGCCTGATGGACCTCGAAATGCGAGCGGGCCTCGTCGGCCTGTGTCTGTGACCAGGCCTGCCAACCGGTGCGCTCGCCGGTGACCGGCACCATGTCGATGCAGTCGACGGGGCAGGGCGGCACACACAGGTCGCAGCCCGTGCAGCGGTCTTCGATGACCGTGTGCATCAATTTGGCGGCACCCACGATGGCGTCGACGGGGCACGCCTGCAGGCAGAGCGTGCAGCCGATACACAACGATTCGTCGATGATGGCGCGTGGGCGGGGCCGCTCTGCACCATTCGCCGGATTGAGCGGAATCACGGGGCGGTCGAGCAGCTTGGCGAGACGCGCCACGCCCTCGGCGCCGCCCGGCGGGCATTGGTTATAGCTGGCTTGCCCGCTGGCGATGGCGTCGGCATACGGACGGCAACCCGCGTAACCGCACTTGGTGCACTGCGTCTGGGGCAATAGGGCATCGATGCGCTGCGCGAGCGCGCTGACTTCGGACACGTCTTTAGTGGGGGATTCGGCGGAAAGTCGAATTATCCTGCATTTTGCAGAAACACTGAAATCGTTGTGCCATAATTCCGCCCGTTGAGACCGACCGTCCGATCATGACGACACCAGAAACCAAGATCAAACGGGACCCCGAACGCACCCGACAGCGCATTCTCGCTGCGGCGATCGAGGAGTTTGCCGAACGTGGTTCGAGCGGTGCGCGCGTGGACAGCATCGCGCGCCGAGCGGATATCAATGAACGCATGCTGTATTACTACTTCGGCAACAAGGACCAGCTCTATCTGGCCGTGCTCGAAGAGGTCTACGGTGAATTTAACCGCGCGGAACACGCGCTGAAGCTCGACGTGCTCGCCCCGCTCGACGCCGTGGCCGAACTGGCTCACTTCGTGTGGGACTACTACACCGATCATCCGGAACTGATTCAGCTCATCAACAACGAAAATCTGCACGAAGCGAAGTCGATGCGTCAGTCGACGGAGATTCGTCAGCAGGTCTCGCCGATTATCGAGTTGCTCGCGCAGACGCTCAAGCGCGGCGAAGCCAGTGGTGAAATCCGCCTGGGCGTGGACCCTGTGGATTTGTACGTGACGATCTCGGCAATGGGCTATTACGTGATGTCGAACCGCCACACGCTCTCGATCGTGATGGGACGCGACGTGATGGCCGCCGATTCGCGCAAGACGTACTCGGCCTTCAATACGCAAATGCTGTTGGATTCGCTACGTACGCGATGACCTGAGCGCTGCGGTCTGCGTTGGCCTCGCTGCAAGTCAAAAACAAAACCGCCGCGTGGGCCTGAGCCCACGCGGCGGTTTTGGTATGGTGGTCGAAAAAACGAATACCGTTCAGGCGTGCTTCGCGATGAAGTCGCGGATCTGTGGATAAATCACGTTGCGCCAGCGGCTGCCGGAGAAGATTCCGTAATGGCCGCACGATGGCGCAGTGAAATGCGCCCGGCGCTTGACCGGGATGCCGGTGCACAGCTCGTGTGCCGCCTGCGTCTGACCGCTGCCCGAGATGTCGTCCAGCTCGCCCTCGATGGTGAAGAGCGCGGTCGTCTTGATGTCCTGCGGACGGACACGCTGGCCGGCCACATCCCACGTGCCACGCGCGAGGCTGAAGTCCTGGAACACGGTCTTGATCGTGTCGAGGTAGTACTCGGCCGCCATGTCGAGCACGGCGTTGTACTCGTCGTAGAACCGGCGATGCGAGTCGGCATCGTCGTTGTCGCCGCGCATCAGATCGAGATAGAAGTCCCAGTGCGACTTCACATGGCGATCCGGATTCATTGCGACGAACCCGGCGTGCTGCAGGAACCCCGGATAGACCAATCGGCCCGAACCCGGATAGTTGGCCGGCACCGGATGGATCACATGATTCTCGAACCACTCGTATGACTTGTTCGTCGCGAGCGAGTTGACCGATGTCGGGCTTTTGCGCGCATCGATCGGGCCGCCCATCATCGTCATGGTCTTGGGCGTCGTTTCGCCGTTCGATGCCATGAGCGAGATGGCGCCAAGTACCGGCACGGTGGGCTGGCACACCGAAATGACGTGCAGGTTTTCCGCGCCGATGTGGCGAATGAAATCCTGGATGTACGCGACGTAATCGTCCAGATGGAACTCGCCGTCTTCAAGCGGCACCATGCGTGCATCGACCCAGTCGGTGATGTAGACCTTGTGGTCCTTGAGCAGCGTCGTGACGGTGTCGCGCAACAGCGTGGCGTGGTGCCCCGACAGCGGAGCCACCACCAGCACGACCGGATCGTCCTTGAGTTGCCCCACGGCGCTCGCGTCGTCCGCGTATCGCTTGAATCGCAGCAAGCGGCAGAACGGTTTCTCCATCGCCGTCATTTCCACGACGGGGATGTTATGACCGTCGACTTCGACTGCCTTGATATTGAATTCGGGTTTTTCGTAGTCCTTGCCAAGCCGATAGAGCAATTCGTACCCGGCGGCGATGCGGGGGGCGCCCGGCATCATGGCAAGCAGGCTGCCTGGGTTGACGAAAGTCGTCGCGGCCGCCTTTGCCCACGTGGTGAGAGGATTCAGCCACGCGCGGTTGTACTCATGAATCTGATACAGCATGTTATGTGCCCTGGGGCGAATGATGTTGGGAATTATGCAACCGTTTATCGCGGCGGTGCAACGCAGCATAACCCTGATATATGGCATTTCCGCATCATCGCGATAGTTTTAGTTTATTTCACCGATTGTTATTAACTATCGTTGCTGCAGTGCAACAAACGAAGCGCAAAAAAAGCCCGCCGGATGGGGCGGGCTTTTCATCGATGAGGCCAGCGGCGATCAGCGCAGCACTTTGGCGATGGCCGAAGCGACGACGTCGATGTTCTTGTCGTTGAGCGCGGCCACGCAGATACGGCCCGTGCTCACGGCATAGATGCCGAACTCTTCACGAAGACGCTCGACCTGATCGGCGGTGAGGCCCGAGTAAGAGAACATGCCGCGTTGCTTGATGACGAACGAGAAATCGCGTTGCACGCCATGGGCGCGCAGCTTCTCGACCAGTGCCAGACGCATGGCGCGGATGCGCTCGCGCATTTCGGCCAGTTCCTCTTCCCACATGGCGCGCAGTTCAGGGTTGCTCAGCACGGCGGCGACGACCGAGCCGCCGTGCGTCGGCGGGTTCGAGTAATTGGTGCGGATCACGCGCTTGAGTTGCGAGAGCACGCGGGTCGATTCGTCCTTGCTGCCCGTCACGATGGACAGGGCGCCGACACGTTCGCCATACAGCGAGAACGATTTGGAGAACGAGCTGGATACGAAGAAGTTCAGGCCGGCGGCGGCGAACAAGCGCACCACGGCGGCATCGGCGTCGATGCCGTCGCCGAAGCCCTGGTAGGCGATGTCGAGGAACGGCACCAGCTTGCGGGCCTTCACGACTTCCACGACCTGCGCCCACTGGTCCATCGTCAGGTCAACGCCCGTCGGGTTGTGGCAGCACGCGTGCAGCACGACGATGGTGCCTTCCGGTTCCTTGCCGAGCATGTCGAGCATGCCCGGCAGGTTCACGCCGTGCGATTCGGCGTCGTAGTACGGGTACGAGACGACGTTGAAGCCGGCTTGCGTGAACAGGGCGCGGTGGTTTTCCCAGCTCGGGTCGCTGATGGCGACGGCGGCGTTCGGGTTCAGTTGCTTGAGGAAGTCGGCGCCAATCTTGAGGGCGCCCGTGCCGCCCAGTGCTTGGGCGGTGATCACGCGGCCTTCCGCCAGCACGGGGGAATCCTTGCCGAACAGCATTTCCTGCACGGCCTTGTCGTATGCGGCAATGCCTTCGATCGGCAGATAGCCGCGCGGCAGACCTGCGGCCACGCGTTGTTCTTCCGCTGCCTTCACGGCCTTGAGCAGGGGCAGTTTGCCTTCCGCATTGAAATACACGCCCACGCCCAGATTCACTTTTTCGGTACGGTGATCGGCGTTGTAGGCTTCGTTCAGGCCAAGGATAGGGTCGCGCGGGGCGAGTTCGACAGCGGAGAAGAGAGTCATTTCGACGGCTCGAGACAGGTAGTAGGAAAATGCAGCGGGTCGGCTGCAACTTACGCAGGATCGGCCCAACGGACTATTTTAGCGAAGATTGCCCGCGCTTGTGGTAAACGCTGCCTGGCAAAGCGTGAATTCATGCGATTTCGACACGAAAACTGCCACGGATTGCCAGAAATTGACGAAATCTCAGCAAGGTACGCCGTGCGACGTCGCCGCAGGTCGGCGGGCGTGCCGCTGATGACCCCGTTGTCACCTATCGAACTCAGGGAATCGTCCGACGCGCTAGAATGCCAAATTACGTCTCTCATGCTCGCACCCCCGCCATGACCCCTGCGGCTGAACACGATCTCGACGAAAGCAAGTTCCTAACGTTCCCGGATTCTCCCTACCAACTCTACTGCCCGTTCCCGGCCGCCGGCGACCAGCCCGCGGCCATTGCGCAGTTGACCGAAGGCGTGGAGGACGGGCTCGCGTTCCAGACGTTGCTCGGCGTGACCGGTTCGGGCAAGACGTTCACGATGGCGAACGTGATCGCGCGGCTTGGCCGCCCGGCCATCGTATTTGCGCCAAACAAGACGCTTGCCGCCCAGCTTTACTCGGAGTTCCGCGAATTCTTCCCGCGAAATGCGGTGGAGTATTTCGTCTCGTACTACGACTATTACCAGCCGGAAGCGTATGTACCGCAGCGCGATCTCTTCATCGAGAAGGATTCGTCTGTCAACGAACACATCGAGCAGATGCGTCTTTCGGCGACGAAGAGCTTGCTGGAGCGCCGCGATGTGGTGATCGTGGCCACCGTCTCTGCCATCTACGGTATCGGGAATCCGACCGAATACCACCAGATGATTCTGACGGTGCGTCAGGGCGACAAGATTGGCCAGCGCGACGTCATCGCGCGACTGATCGCCATGCAGTACACGCGCAACGAAACGGATTTCGGACGGGGTACGTTCCGTGTGCGCGGCGACACCATCGATATCTTCCCGGCGGAACACGCCGAACTGGCGCTGCGCGTCGAGTTGTTCGACGACGAAGTCGACACGCTGCAACTCTTCGACCCGCTCACCGGGCGTGTGCGGCAGAAAGTGCCGCGATTCACGGTGTATCCGTCCTCACACTACGTGACCCCACGAGATACGGTGCTGCGCGCCATCGAGACGATCAAGGCCGAATTGCGCGACCGGCTCGACTTCTTTTACAAGGAAAGCAAGCTGGTCGAGGCACAGCGGCTGGAGCAACGCACCCGGTTCGATTTGGAGATGTTGCAGGAGCTGGGCTTCTGCAAGGGCATCGAGAACTATTCGCGGCATTTGTCCGGAGCCGCGCCGGGCGAGCCGCCGCCGACGCTTGTGGACTATTTGCCGCCCGACGCGCTGATGTTCCTCGACGAGTCGCATGTCCTCATCGGACAGTTCAACGGTATGTACAACGGCGACCGGGCGCGCAAGGAAAATCTCGTCAACTACGGCTTCCGCCTGCCGTCGGCGCTGGACAACCGTCCGCTCAAATTTGCCGAGTACGAACGCAAGATGCGTCAGGCGATCTTCGTCTCCGCAACCCCGGCAGATTACGAGGCCAAGCGCACGGGCCAGGTGGTGGAGCAGGTGGTGCGTCCTACCGGGCTGATCGATCCGATCATCATGGTGCGTCCGGCACGTACGCAGGTGGACGACGTCCTCACCGAAATCAACAAGCGTGTGGCGGTGGGAGAGCGCGTGCTCGTCACCACGCTCACGAAGCGTATGGCGGAGCAACTCACCGAGTATCTGTCCGATAACGGTGTGAAGGTCCGTTATCTGCATAGCGACATCGATACCGTCGAACGCGTAGAGATCATTCGCGATTTGCGCTTGGGCGCATTCGACGTACTGGTCGGGATCAACTTGCTGCGCGAGGGGCTGGATATTCCGGAGGTGTCGCTCGTGGCGATTCTGGACGCGGACAAGGAAGGTTTCCTGCGCGCCGAGCGGTCATTGATTCAGACGATCGGGCGGGCGGCGCGCAACGTCAATGGAACGGCCATCCTGTACGGCGACAAGATGACCGACTCGATGAAGCGTGCGATCAGCGAGACGGAGCGTCGCCGTGCCAAGCAGATGGCGCACAACGAGGCGAACGGCATCGTACCGACGGGGGTGAAGAAGCGCATCAAGGACATCATCGACGGTGTCTACGATCCGCAGGACGCCAAGGCGGAGCTGGCCGAGGCCAAGGAGCAGGCGCACTATCAGGACATGTCGGAAAAGCAACTGGCGCGCGAGATCAAGAAGCTCGAGAAGCAGATGCAGGAACACGCCCGGAATCTGGAATTCGAGAAGGCTGCCAAAGTGCGTGATCAATTGCTGCACGTCAAGGCGCTGGTGTTCGGGACCGACGGCGCGAGCGAGGCGGAACTGGGCCCGAAGATCTGATGGCCGCTTTGCACGGCACAACGTCCGGATAACGCAATGAAACACACCTCCGTTCTCTTCGTGTGTATGGGCAACATTTGCCGCTCGCCCAGCGCCGACGGCATTTTTCGTCATCGTCTGGTCGAGGCCGGACTGGCGGATCTGATCGTTGTCGATTCGGCCGGCACGCATAGCTATCACATCGGCCATGCGCCCGATGCCCGCACGCAGGCGGCAGCGCAGCGGCGCGGCTACGATTTAAGCGAACTGCGGGCGCGTCGCGTCGACGCCGGCGACTTCGTGCGCTTCGAATGGATCGTGGCGATGGACGACGCGAATGTCGCAGAACTCACGGCACGTTGTCCGGTTGAGTATCGTCACAAGATTGTGCGGTTGATGGACTTTGCGACGCATCACGACGCCACCGAAGTCCCCGATCCGTATTACGGTGGCGCGCAAGGCTTCGAGACCGTGCTCGATTATATTGAAGACGGTCTCGACGGCCTGCTCGCGCGACTGGAAAGGGACGCCTGATGCGCGCATTCCCGTGGGGGAGGGCGCGTGAGGCGTGACCGCGCATCTTTCGCGACACGTGTCGGTGAGGCTATCATTCGCCCCAGCACCGGTGCGGTGGCGCCGGTTCGGCGCGATCTTCGATAACCCCGGTATGCCAGGTATCTCCGGTTTTGCCTCAGCGCCTCCATCTCTTTTCTCCCGTTCTCCAATCGATGCTCAATTCGCTCAATTCGTACTGGCGTAAATGGCGCGCCTCGCGTCACGCCGGCCATCAGCTCGACGAACTGCTCGCGCACGCCGACCCATCTGCGCCGCTGGCCGTCCGTAATCAGTGGCTGATCGAATTGTCACATTGGGTGCAAAAGCGCGGCGCGCTCGTCAATGAAGTGCGCGAGGCGGGCGAGGCGGCGCGTTATCGTCCGCATACCCGCCTGCGCTATCTGCTGCAAATGCTCGACCGGAATCCAGCGTGGCGCTTGCCTGTAGCTCGCACACTGCGTAGCGTCATTCACGAGAGCGACGCGATTTCGTTGCTGTGCGATACGGGCTTGCCTGTGCGGCCGGGATTTTGGGGCGCGCTGGTCGAGCGTATCGAGAAGGCGCTGATTCCACCGCCGCCGACGCGACGCGATCTCTCTGCGTTGTGCTCGCTCATGTTCCCCGACGGCGACGCGGCCGATTGGATCGCCGCCATGCCGCCCGAGTTGCTGGCCGATCTCATCGCACTGCTGCATTACGGCGAGGACGAGGATGACGACGCCGACTGGAATCCGTTCGCCGACGATCTGCTGGCCGCGATGCATCACTTGGTCAACCAGATTGCGTCGACCGGGCTGTCGCAGGCGGTGCGTTCCCGCCTGACATATCCGCGTGTCACCGACTCGCCGTTCTACCGGCTCGGACGCGCCATGCAGGAACTCGAAGAGGCCGGGCAGGCGTTTGCGCACGGTGCGCCGCCGTCGCAGCACTTCGTGCAGCACATCAACGTGTTTCGCGCGCTGCTCGACGATTGCGGCCGCGCGGCGCGTCAGGTGTACGCGCATCTCGACGAGAACGGCGTGAGCGTGGATATCGTGTTTCAGGTGGAGCGGGCCAAGGCGCGTATTCGCCGGCTCGAGCGTCTGCTCGAGGCGTGGCTGACCCAGGCCGAAGAGGATCGCGCTACGGCGCGCGTGCGACTGTTTGCCGACCTGGTGCGCGCGAATCAGGCTAGCCAGAGTGTGGGCGAACTGGCGCGGACCTCGTTCGGACTGCTGGCGCGCAAGGTCGTGGAGCGCAGTGCCGAGACGGGCGAGCACTACATCGCCCGCAATCGCAGCGAATACTTCGCCATGTTGAAGATGGCCTGCGGCGGTGGCCTCGTGACGGTGGTGACCGTCTACGTGAAGTTTCTGATTGTGAGCATGCACCTGCCGACAGTTGTCGAGGGTTTCCTCGCCGGCGCCAACTACGCGCTTTGCTTTCTGTTCATGCACTTCTGCCACTTCACGCTGGCGACCAAGCAGCCGGCGATGACGGCGCCGGCCATTGCCAGCAAGCTCGACGATGTCGACACGCCCGCCGGCATGGACGCCTTCGTCGGCGAGGTGATCGCCCTCGTGCGTACGCAGGCGGCGGCCATCTTCGGCAATCTGGCGATGGTGTTTCCATTCTGCCTGCTGGTGCAGTGGGCGGTGTCGGCGGCGCTGGGTGTGAATACGATTTCGCCCGAAAAGGCCCACGCGACGCTCACTTCGTTCTCGATTTTTGGTGTCACGCCGCTCTTTGCGATCTTGACTGGCGTGCTGCTGTGGTTCTCGAGTCTGATTTCGGGCTGGGCGGACAACTGGTTCGCGCTGCATGGCATCGGGGATGTGCTGGCCTACAACCGGCGTCTGCGCTTCGTCTTCGGCCGCAACGGGGCGGCGCGGCTGGCGGATGGGTGCCGTCGTCACATCGCCCCTGTGCTCGGGAATCTGACCCTCGGCTTCATGCTGGGGCTGGTGCCGGCTGTGCTGACAGCGTTCGCGCTGCCATTCGAGGTGCGCCACGTGACGTTGTCAACGGGCTCGATTGCGACCTCCATTGGGGTGCTGGGCATGCCGGTGCTGCGCGATCCGGCCCTTTGGCTGGCGGTGGCCGGTGTCGGGTCGATGGCCTTGCTCAACGTCGGCGTCAGTTTTGCGTTAGCATTCCACATGGCGCTCCGATCGCGTCCACTGCGATTGGGCGACCGCCGGCAAATCCATCGCGCCATCTGGCGCGCCGTGCTGCGCAATCCACTGGTACTGTTGTTTCCTCTGCGCTCCCCGCAGTTGGATGCCCGTCCCGAAAAATGAGAAATTTCACGAACGGGTGAGGGAACTTCCGCAAAAAATGGGCCAGAAGTACTTGACTAAATTCGTAGGGAATTTATACTTGACGAAAATAGTCGAGATTAAGCCCCTGCATCATGAGACTTACCACGAAAGGCCGTTTCGCCGTTACGGCGATGATCGACCTGGCCATGCGCCAGGACGCGGGTCCCGTGACGCTTGCGGGCATTAGTCAGCGTCAGCGAATTTCCCTCTCTTACCTGGAGCAGTTGTTCGGTAAGCTGCGCCGCCACGAGATCGTGGAGAGCGTGCGCGGGCCGGGCGGTGGTTACAGCCTTGCGCGTCGAGCGGAAGAGGTGACGGTTGCTGACATCATCATTGCGGTGGACGAACCGCTCGATGCCACCCAGTGCGGCAGCAAGGGCAACTGCGAGAAGGGCCAGGACGGCCATCGCGGCCACTGCATGACGCACGAGTTGTGGGCGACGCTCAACCAGAAGATGGTCGAGTATCTCGATTCCGTTTCGCTGCGCGACCTCGTCGAGCAGCAACGTAGCAAGCAGGCCCAGCAGGCCGTTCTGCGCGACACCCGCGAGTCCGGTACTAACAGCCAGACCATCGCTACGCGCATTCCCAATTCGGTCTTCGATATGGCCCGTTCATAACAGGCGCCACGGCACGATCCTGGAGCACCCCATGAAAAACGACACCCTCAACCTCCCCATCTATATGGACTACAGCGCTACGACGCCGATTGACCCGCGCGTCGTGGACAAGATGTTGCCCTACCTGCGCGAGCAGTTCGGCAACCCGGCATCGCGCAGCCACTCGTTCGGCTGGGCTGCCGAGCAAGCGGTGGAAGAGGCACGCGAGGAAGTCGCCAAGCTGGTGAATGCCGATCCGCGCGAGATCGTCTGGACGTCGGGCGCCACCGAGTCGAACAATCTCGCGATCAAGGGCGCGGCGCACTTCTACCAAGGCAAGGGCAAGCACCTCGTCACGGTGAAGACCGAGCACAAGGCCGTACTCGACACGATGCGCGAGCTTGAGCGCGAGGGCTTCACAGTCACGTATCTGGACGTGAAGGACGACGGTCTGCTCGATCTGGACGTTTTCAAGTCGGCATTGCGTTCGGACACGATCCTTGTCTCGGTCATGGCCGTGAACAACGAAATCGGCGTCATTCAGGATATTGGCACCCTCGGCGAGATCTGCCGCGAGAAGGGCATCATTTTCCACGTTGACGCCGCTCAGGCGACCGGGAAGATGCCGATCGATCTGGCCAAGCTGAAGGTCGATCTGATGTCGTTCTCGGCGCACAAGACGTATGGCCCGAAGGGTATCGGCGCGCTGTATGTGCGTCGTAAGCCGCGTGTGCGTATCGAGGCACAGATTCACGGCGGCGGTCATGAACGCGGCATGCGTTCGGGCACGCTGGCCACGCACCAGATCGTCGGCATGGGCGAGGCGTTCCGTCTCGCACGTGAAGAAATGGCAGTAGAGAACGAGCGTGTGCGCATGCTGCGCGATCGTCTGCTGCGCGGTCTGACGGAAATGAAAGAGGTGTATGTGAACGGCGACATGGAACAACGTGTGCCGCACAACCTGAACATCAGCTTCAATTTTGTCGAAGGCGAATCGCTGATCATGGCGATCAAGGATGTCGCGGTGTCGTCGGGTTCGGCGTGCACGTCGGCCTCGCTGGAGCCTTCATACGTATTGCGTGCCCTGGGTCGCAACGACGAACTGGCGCACAGCTCGATTCGCTTCACGGTGGGTCGTTTCACGACCGAGCAGGAAGTCGACTACGTGGTCGAACTGCTCAAGGGCAAGATCGGCAAGCTGCGCGATCTGTCGCCGCTGTGGGAAATGTACATGGACGGGGTCGATCTGAATTCGATCCAATGGGCCGCACACTGAGCATTCAAGGAGTTAGCCATGTCGTACAGCAAGGAAGTTCTGGATCACTACGAAAACCCGCGTAACGTTGGCTCGTTCGAAAAGGGCGACGACGCTGTCGGTACCGGTATGGTCGGCGCCCCGGCTTGCGGTGACGTGATGAAGCTGCAGATTCGTGTGAACGAAGCCGGCGTGATCGAAGACGCCAAGTTCAAGACCTACGGCTGCGGCTCGGCGATTGCTTCGTCGTCGCTCGTGACCGAGTGGGTCAAGGGCAAGACGCTGGATCAGGCGCTCGACATCAAGAACACCCAGATCGCGCAGGAACTGGCGCTGCCGCCGGTGAAGATTCACTGCTCGATTCTGGCCGAAGACGCTATCAAGGCGGCCGTGGCCGATTACAAGCAGAAGCACGGCCAGTCGGCCGAGCCGGCAAAGGCTGCCTGAGCGGCACGACGGATAAAGGAATCGGCAAGATGGCCATTACATTGACCGAGAAGGCCGCGCAGCACGTTTCGCGTTATCTGACGCGGCGCGGCAAGGGCGTGGGCCTGCGGCTGGGCGTGAAGACGACCGGTTGCTCGGGCCTGGCCTACAAGCTGGAGTACGCCGATGACGTGGCGGGCGAAGACACGGTCTTCGAGAGCCATGGCGTGAAGGTGATCGTCGATCCGAAGAGCCTGCCGTACATCGACGGCACCGAGCTGGACTTCGCGCGCGAAGGCCTGAACGAAGGGTTCCGCTTCAATAATCCGAACGTCAAGGATGAGTGCGGCTGCGGCGAGTCTTTCCGCGTCTGACGCCGCGCCGTTGCGCGAGATCGTCGGTTTTCGGCAAGACGACGAAGGCCAATGGGTTGCGCAACTGGCGTGCGGGCATGGGCAACATGTCCGGCATCTTCCCCCGTGGCAGATCCGGACATGGACGCAAACCCCTTCAGGCCGTGAAGCGGTGCTCGGCACTACGTTGCCCTGTCGCAAGTGCGAACGCGGCGAGCCGGCGGATGCGTGAGGCCCGACCAGCAGATTAGGCACGTTGGGTGTGTCGAGTGGGTTAGGTGTATTAGGCCGCGCAGTGAGATCGCAGCGCATACCGTCTCAGCGACGGCAGACGTGGCGAGCCCGCCGGGCGGTGAGCAGTAGCGTAGGCAGCAAGGCGGCGCGAGCCGCTTTTTTTACGGGCCGAAGGCGGGTGGCGTGACGCGACGGCATATCGCATCGACGCCCGTGACGAATGAAGAGTGCGCGATGAGTGCGTTGACTGACAACTATTTCACACTGTTCGATTTGCCGCAGCGCTTTGCGCTCGATACCGAGGCGCTCGAGGCGGCTTACCGTGCCGTGCAATCGCGCGTGCATCCGGATCGATTCGCGAGCGCGAGCGACGCCGAACGGCGCGTGGCCATGCAATGGGCTGCGCAGGCGAACGCCGCCTATCGCACGTTACGCGACCCGTTACAACGCGCGACGTACCTGCTTACGTTGGAAGGCATCGATGTGGGCGCGGAGAACAACACCGCGATGGCCCCCGATTTCCTGATGCAGCAGATGGAGTGGCGCGAAGCGATCGACGACGCCGTCGCTGCACGCAATATCAACGCCCTCGAAGCGCTCGCCCGATCCCTGCGCGACGATCGTCGCGTGCGGCTCGCCAAGCTGGGCGACTGGCTCGAGAGCAGCGCGTGGCAGCCGTCGGCGGAAGCCGTGCGGCAACTGATGTTCATTGCGCGCGCCGAAGACGACATCGCGCAGCGCATCGAAATGCTGGAAAACGCGTGACGGCCCGGTGCGGCGCCGTCACATGTCATTGAGAACTGCTTGAGAACAGGGCGCACGCGCGAGCGCGCCGCCCGCATTGCAAAGTCATGGCCCTTCTGCAAATTTCCGAACCCGGCATGTCCCCTGCGCCGCACCAGCGGCGACTCGCCGTGGGCATCGACCTGGGCACGACGCATTCGCTCGTGGCCTCCGTGCGCAGCGGTGTGGCCGAAGTCCTCCCCGACGACCAGGGCCGCGTGCTGCTGCCGTCCGTCGTGCGTTATCTGGGCGGTCACCGCACCCAGATCGGCCACGACGCCAAGGCGGCTGCGGCCACCGATCCGCGTAATACCATCGTCTCCGTCAAACGCTTCATGGGCCGGGGTTTGGCCGATGTCGCTCACGCCGACAATGCGCCGTACGAATTCGTCGACGCGCCCGGTATGGTGCAGATGACGACCGCAGGTGGCGTGAAGAGTCCGGTGGAAGTGTCTGCCGAAATTCTGGCCACGCTGCGTCAGCGTGCCGAAGACACGCTCGGCGACGATCTGGTGGGCGCCGTGATTACCGTGCCCGCGTACTTTGACGACGCGCAGCGTCAAGCCACCAAGGACGCCGCGCGTCTGGCCGGCCTCAACGTTCTGCGTTTGCTCAATGAGCCGACGGCGGCGGCGATTGCGTACGGGCTCGACAATGGGGCGGAAGGCCTCTACGCCGTCTATGATCTGGGCGGCGGCACGTTCGATATCTCGATCCTTCGTTTGACGAAGGGCGTGTTCGAAGTGCTCGCCGCGGGCGGCGATTCCGCGCTCGGTGGCGACGACTTCGACCAGATGATCTACCGCTGGGTGCTGGAAGCCGCCGGTCTCGACGCGGCTTCGCTCACGCCCGAGGACGTGCGTGGCCTTCTCGATCATGCGCGCACCGCCAAGGAAGCGTTGACCGACGCCGAGCAAGCCCCCATTTCGCTCGCGTTGTCTGGTGGGCGCAACGTTGCGCTGCAACTCACGCGCGAGCAATTCACCGTGCTTGGCGCGCCGCTCGTGCAACGCACGATCGGCCCGATGCGCAAGGCGTTGCGTGACGCCGGCATGGGACAGGAAGACGTGAAGGGCGTTGTCCTTGTGGGGGGCGCGACGCGCATGCCGCAAGTGCGCGCGGCCGTCGCAAGTTTCTTCGGTCGTGAGCCGCTGATCGATCTCGACCCGGATCAGGTGGTGGCGCTCGGCGCTGCGGTGCAAGCCAACTTGCTGGCCGGCAATCAGGCGGAAGGGGAAGACTGGCTGCTGCTCGACGTCATTCCGCTCTCGCTCGGTGTCGAGACGATGGGCGGCCTCGTCGAAAAAATCATTCCGCGCAACGCGACGATTCCGGTGGCCCGTGCCCAGGAATTCACCACGTTCAAGGACGGCCAGACGGCGATGGCCATTCACGTGCTGCAAGGTGAGCGTGAACTGGCCTCGGATTGCCGCTCGCTGGCCCGGTTCGAGCTGCGCGGCATTCCGCCGATGACGGCCGGTGCGGCACGCATTCGCGTGACGTATCAGGTCGACGCCGACGGGCTGCTTTCCGTCTCGGCGCAAGAGATGCATTCGGGTGTGGCGGCCTCCATCGAGGTCAAGCCGTCGTACGGTCTGGCAGACGACGACATTTCGCGCATGCTGCAGGACAGCTTCGGTTCGGCCGAACAGGACATGCGTGCACGCGCGCTACGTGAACAGCAGGTGGAAGCCGAGCGTTTGCTGGTGGCGATCGATAGCGCTTTGCAGGCGGACCCGGAATTGCTCGATGCCGGTGAGCGCGCCAAGATCGATGGCCTGCTGGCTGACTTGCGCCAGAAGGCCTCCGGCGACGATCAGACCGCGATTAAGACGGCGACCGAAACGCTCTCGCACGCGACGGACGAGTTTGCCGCACGCCGCATGGACAAGAGCATCCGCGCAGCGCTGGCCGGCCGGCGCGTGGCGGACATCGACAAACTGTAAGACACACACGGAAATCCAAAGTTATGCCTCAAATCGTTGTATTGCCTCACGTCGAGCTGTGCCCGGAAGGCGCCGTGCTGGAAGTGCCGACGGGCATCTCCGTGTGCAGAGCATTGCTGGACAACGGCATCGAGATCGAACATGCGTGCGAATTGTCGTGCGCGTGCACCACGTGTCACGTGATCGTGCGCGAGGGCTTCGAGACGCTGGCGCCGGCCGAAGACGAAGAAGAGGATCTGCTCGACAAGGCCTGGGGCCTGGAGCCGACATCGCGCTTGTCGTGTCAGGCGCTGGTGCCTGCCGACGGGGATCTGGTCGTCGAGATTCCGAAGTACACGATCAACCACGCCAAGGAAAATCACTAAGCAACGCCGCTGGCGTTGTGTGGTGACAAGTCAGGAGAAAAGGAGCCTGCCCCATGAAATGGACTGACATTCAGGACATCGCGATTTCGCTCACCGAGGCGCATCCCGATGTCGATCCGCAGTACGTTCGCTTTACCGATCTTCACCAATGGGTGATGGCGCTCGACGGTTTCGACGATTCGCCGGACCGTGCCGGTGAAAAGGTGCTGGAAGCCATCCAGATGGCGTGGATCGACGAAGTCTGACGACCGCCTATTGCGTTGGGATCAACGGTTCCGACAAAACAAAAGCCGCTCTATCGAGCGGCTTTTGCGTTTTCCGCGATGCGAGTTACGGTGGACGTCGAGGATGAGGTATCGGCTGCCGCGATCATCCCGCGCGCACTAGCCCGTTGTTTTCGAGGCGCACACGGTCGCCCGGTTGCACGCCTGGTGCCGACTGATACGTCCAGTAGCGCGTCGTGCCGGTATCCATGCGCACGTACACGCGATAGACGGTCTCGGAGCGCACGCGCTTCTCGACTTCGTTGCCGGCCAGACCACCGCCCAGTGCGCCGACCACCGTCATCGCGGTACGACCGTTACCGGCACCGAATTGATTGCCCAGCAGACCACCGGCGACTGCGCCACCGACGGCGCCCAGACCCGAAGCGCTACCCTGCGTGCGGATCGGTTCGATCGACTGCACGGTGCCGCACGTCGAACACGTCGCCGCCCGTTGTTTCGCGGGTGCTTCCGACGTTTGCGCGTACGACCGCTGCGGGGCAGGGACACGTTGTGCCGGCGCCTGCGGCGGCGCGTACTGCGCTTGTTGGGACGGTTGCTGCGGCGCTTGCTGCGGTGTCTGTTGCGAGGCCTGCTGCGGTGCTTGTTGCGGCGCCACTTGCGAGGCTTGCGGCTGCGCCTGCGGCGATTGCAGCGAAGACGATGACGGTTGTGTCGACGAGGTCAGTGCGTACTGCGAATTGTTGCTGGTCGGCGTGGGGCCGTCGGTACTCTTGGCCACAGGCAGCACGCCTGTGATCGCGGCGACGCCGAGCAGACTGACGACGACGATACTGCCGGCAGCGGCAGCGACCAAGGGATGCATGCGACGCGGTTGCAGATCGTTATCCATGTTGTTTTCTCCATCGTGCGGTTGTTGCGAACCCCTTTCTACGTGCTGGCGGGCACGGGGGTTTCGCATAAGAAAAGTTTCCGTCAAGGCAAGCGCGGCGTACGTTTCATTTTGTAACGCGATGTAAGATGTGCATCGCAGCGACACCTGCTCAGGTGCGATGCAATGGCATGATAAGTCTATGAGACATATGGAGATTTTCCTTGGGTGACGGTATTCCTCGCGCCGGTCGTGAGGGCGTGTCTTAACAAATGAAACAAGTCGTGGGGGGCGGGCGGACGACGTGAATCGTCAGGCGACGTCGTCTGATGGGGTTGTGGGGCCTGTGGCTGTTGCCGTTGACGATGTTGTTGATTGCAGTGCATGTGCGGCGGTGGTGGCGCGCGCATAATGGCACCTATTGTCTGTGAACGTCATTTGCGCCCATTTGCTCCAACGTCATGATCGATACATTGCCCTCGCTGGACACGCCACTCGATGTTGCTGCCTATCCGCACGTCTATCCGTATGTGGTGCAACGCACCTGGGTCGACACGAATGATCCGGCGGGCGACGTCAGCGAGCCGTTTTCCGACGACGTTTTCGTCACACTCGTGCTCGATGGCCCGGCAGGGCTGCGCCGGCTGCAATCCCAGGATCTGCATGACGCCGGTCTGACGTTCGAAGCGGCGTTTGCGCAAGCGGCATCGAACCTCTCGCGCGCATGGTCGGCGCGGCACTTCGAGTTTGGCATTGCCCGGCTAGACGACGGTACCCTGATCGGTGGCTGTCGCGGTAACTGGATGGCGCCTGCCGGCGGTCTGGTGCTGGGTAATCTTTACCAGTCGATGGTCGAACACTTCGACGTGGCGGAGTTTGCCGCCATCGCCGTTAATCGCACATTTCTTCTCGCATTTCCGACCGACACGAAGACACTGTCCTCGCTCGCGCTACGCCAGTTGGCGGAGGAAGGCTCGAGCGGTGCGATTCTGCCCATCTCGCGTAGCTGGCTGCGACTGGATGGCGACTGGCCGTCCGCTTATCGCGGTGAACCGGCATTTTAAGAAGCATTTTCCCATTTCTCGTAAGTCGCGCACTGGAAGCGACAAACGGGGAGCGCCCGCGTTTCTAGACTGCTTGACGGCACAATTCGATGCCGTCACAGGAGAGAACGCATGCCTGCGTTGACCCCATATTCGATGGGCCTTGCGCCCCTCGCCCCCGCTCCCGGTGCTGTCGAAGCGTCGTTGCCGGTGTTATGTCACACCCAACTCGCCGACGATTTCGCCGGCGCGCGAATTCAGTACGCGCGTTGTGAGCCTCGGCAGGTATCCGGGACATCGGCTGCGATGTGCCATCCATTCTTGCCGATGCAAGCCCCTGTCGAAGTTCGAGTGTTGGGCACCACGGAGATGCATCTTCACTCAGAGCACGATCGCGTGGCGTTTCTGGACAGGAATCGCCCGAGTGCATTATGGGTCGAGTTGCTGGATGCGGTGAGGCCCGTGGAAGGCTGCCCCAAGACGCTGCACGCGGGCGAGGTGCCGTCGGAGATCGCGGGACGCATGTCGTGTCTGGGCCTTGGCAATCGCTCGCGTCAAGCAAGCGACACGCGGACGTCGCCGCCCCCCGAAGCCTCTGCGAATAGCGGGCAGACGCTTCACGCGGCTGGCAGCGACAACACCAGTGAGTTCCCTACCGCGCAGCGTCTCGCGCTTCCGTCGACGTACCTGTCTCAGGAGACGTATGCACCGGGGACGATGGCCGCGCTGGAATACGATCTCGGCTGGAGAGCATTGGCGCCATCGTGGCAAGCCCTGATGCCGGAGATTGACGAAACGTCGTGGCGAGCCAACCCGAATCCTGAATTGTTCCGTGCCGTCGGACGCGCCGTCTTGCCGCATTTGATGACTGACGCACAGGGCATGCTGATGGACGATGCCACGGTGCGTATCGTGTCGTTTCACATGCATGCAGGCGGGCTGACCGACTGTCTGGCAAATGTCACGCGAACCGTGGAGCGAACGGACGCCGATGCATTGACTCCGTCGTCAACCACGCCCGCCGAGGTCACATCGCATGCCGTCGACGATAACGACGCGCCGGATGCGTCCACCGACTCACCGGCTGCCGGGCGTCTCAAGAGCCTCTTCGGCCGTTGACAGTTGGCCTCGAGACGAAAAAACGCCGCAGCACCCTGACGAGGGCTGCGGCATTTTCATGGTGACCGTAGCGCGCGAGGCGAGGGAACTCGTCTGCGGCCCTGCGATCAGTCTTCGCGACGCAGGTGCGGGAAGAGCAGCACGTCGCGAATGTTCGGGCTGTCGGTGAGCAGCATGATCAGACGGTCGATGCCGATACCGCAGCCGCCCGTGGGGGGCATGCCGTACTCGAGCGCGCGAATGTAATCGGCGTCGTAATACATGGCTTCTTCGTCGCCGGCGTCCTTTTGCTCGACTTGCGCGCGGAAGCGTGCAGCCTGATCTTCCGGATCGTTCAGTTCCGAGAATCCGTTCGCGATCTCGCGGCCCGTGATGAACAGCTCGAAGCGCTCGGTGATGCCCGGCAGCGTGTCCGATGCGCGTGCCAGCGGCGAGACTTCCACCGGGTAGTCGATGATGAAGGTCGGCTCCCACAATTGGCTCTCGGCGGTCTCTTCGAACAGTGCCAGTTGCAGCGCGCCCAGACCGGCGCTCTTGAACTGAGGCGCATCGACCTTCACGCCGTACTTACCCAATGCGCCGCGCACGAAGTCGATATCGGCCAGTTGCGCGTCGGTGAATTCCGGCGCGTACTCGCGGATGGCCTCGACGATCGTCAGGCGATGGAACGGCTTGGACAAGTCCAGTTCGCGGCCCTGATACTGGATGGTTGCCGTGCCGCGCGCGTCGATCGCCGCGTTGCGGATCAGCGATTCGGTGAAGTCCATCAGCCAACGGTAGTCCGTATAGGCTGCGTAAAACTCCATCATCGTGAATTCCGGATTGTGGCGCGGCGACACGCCTTCATTGCGGAAATTACGGTTGATCTCGAACACACGCTCGAAGCCGCCGACGATCAGGCGCTTCAGATACAGTTCCGGCGCGATACGCAGATACATCTGCATGTCGAGCGCGTTGTGATGCGTGATGAACGGCTTGGCTGCGGCGCCGCCCGGAATCGGATGCAGCATCGGGGTTTCGACTTCCATGAAGTCGGCGTCCGTCATGTGCTTGCGGATCGAGGCGATGGCCTTGGCGCGAGCGCGGAACGTGCTGCGCGTCTCGGGCGAGGTGATCAGGTCGACGTAGCGTTGACGGTACTTCGTTTCCTGATCCGACAGGCCGTGGAATTTGTCCGGCAGCGGGCGCAGGGCCTTGGCGAGCAGGCGCAGTTCCTTCACCTTGACCGACAGTTCGCCGGTGCGCGTGCGGAACAGCGTGCCGGTCGCGGCGATGATGTCGCCGATGTCCCAGCCCTTGAAGGCGGCCATGGAATCGGCGCCGACGTCGTCACGGCCGATGAAGAACTGGATCTGACCGCTGCCGTCCTGCACCGTGGCGAAGGCGGCCTTGCCCATCACACGCTTGAGCATCATGCGCCCGGCCACCGACACGGGGATGGGTTCGGCTTCGAGCGTTTCGTTATCCACGTCCTGGAAGCGCGCTTGCAGATCGCCGGCGTGGTTCTCGGGACGGAAATCGTTCGGGAACGCTACGCCGTTGGCGCGCAATGTCTGCAGCTTCTCGCGACGCTCCGCGATGAGCTTGTTGTCGTCCTGCGGCAGGTCGCCAGCCGGAGTGGCCGTTTGGGCCGGAGTGTTTTGATCGGTCATGATGCGAGCGATGAAGTTATTCGGTAAAACGCAGCGTGTGCAGCAGGGCATTCTTGAGCGAGCCGTCGGGCGCGCCCAGCCAGATCAGTTCCGTGCGATCCTGATGCGCTCCGGCATTGGCCGCCGCACTCGGGTCTCGCACGAACAACGCCGCGATCGCCTGTGAGCGCGGCTCATACAAAATGTGAACGTATTCGCTAGGGCAGTCGTGCGGCTTGCAGCTTTGCACCAGCAACCAGGGCTTGCCGGCCACGCTCACGCGTTGCGACGGCGTTGACGTACCCCCCTGACGCACCCACGCGGGAACACCGCGCGGCGCGACGATGCGTGCGTACGCGCCCGAGAAGTCCGGGCGCTTGAGCAGTTCATGCAGGTACGGTCCCGTCTCGGCATTTGCACCGGGTGCGCCTGGCGTGCTGGCCGGGGCAGCAATGGCGGCGCGCTGCATACACAACGCACTCACCACCCACACGGCTAGCGTGCGGACAAACGCCATTCCTTACACTCCCTGCTTGAGACTCGCGGAGATGAAGTCGTCCAGGTCACCGTCGAGTACCTTGCCGGTATTGCCGGTTTCCACGCCAGTGCGCAGGTCCTTGACGCGCGACTGGTCGAGCACGTACGAGCGAATCTGATGGCCCCAGCCCACGTCGGTCTTGCTCGACTCCAGCTTGTCCTGCTCGGCGCGACGCTTGCGCATCTCGTGTTCGAACAGGCGCGAGCGGAGCATGTCCCACGCTTCGGCGCGGTTGCGGTGCTGCGAACGGTCGTTCTGGCAGGCCACGACAATGCCGGTCGGGATGTGCGTCAGACGAACGGCGGAGTCGGTCTTGTTGATGTGCTGACCGCCCGCACCGGAGGCGCGATACGTGTCGGTACGCACGTCGGCCGGATTGATGTCGATGTCGATCGAATCATCCACTTCCGGGTACACGAACAGGCTGGCGAACGACGTGTGGCGACCGCCCGACGAGTCGAACGGCGACTTGCGCACCAAACGATGCACGCCGGTTTCCGTACGCAGATAGCCGTAGGCGTAGTCGCCAGTGACCTTCAGCGAAGCGCTCTTGATGCCGGCGACGTCGCCGTCCGACACTTCGAGCACTTCGGCCTTGAAGCCTTTGCGCTCGCAATAACGCAGGTATTGGCGCAGCAGCATGCCGGCCCAGTCGTTGGCCTCGGTGCCGCCGGCGCCGGCCTGGATGTCGATGAAGCAATTGTTCGGGTCGGCCGGGTTGTTGAACATCCGGCGGAACTCCATCTCGCCCACGCGTGCGGCGAGACCCTGCGTGTCGCTTTCGAGCGCCAGCAACGAGTCTTCATCGCCCTCGTCGCGGGACATTTCGAACAGTTCCTGCGTATCGGAAAGGCTGGCGTCGAGTTCGGTCAGGTTGGTGACGACGCTATCGAGCGCCTTCTTTTCCTTGCCCAGTGCCTGCGCACGCTTGGAATCGTTCCAGATGTTGGGGTCTTCGAGTTCTTTGTTGACTTCAATCAGGCGAGCTTGCTTGGCATCGAAGTCAAAGATACCCCCTGAGCTCGCCAACGCGGGTGCGCAGGTCGGCGAGCAGGGATTCAAGGGCGTTAAGGCGTTCGGCTTCCATGAGCTATGACGGTTGCGAATTCGGGAAAAGCGCAATTATAGCGCAGCGAAGCCCCCATTCCCCCTACATTTCAGGGATACCTCAGCGTGCGGCGTGACGCAGACCGAAGGCGTCGCGGGCGTAGCCGGCGTCCGCGAGCGACGTGTCGTCGAACGAGGCGAGGGCTTCCGCTTGCAACGTCTGTTCATAGTGCTGGCGCCATTGATCGACGGCACGGAAGAACAGGCCGAGCGGCGTGACCGGCGCAGCCACCACCGGTATGAAGGTGCTGACTTGGGTAGCGGCGGGCAGAGGGCGGAACATGATATGGCTTCCTTCGGGAGTGGCGACGTACTGACCGGGGGCGGGATGCCGTGGCAGATGTCGCACTAGGGATAACCCGAAGTTTATGCCTTTCCGTTGTGCCAAAAAAGTGAAATGTTGAGGTATTTTTGTTCACTATTATTGAAGTGTCGCCGCTCGCCGCTTAACATGGGTCGATTCGATCCCAATCCTTCCTATTGTCTGCGGCCTGGCCCGGGAGACGTTCATGGACTTTCTGCAACTTCAGACCTTCAAGGCCATCGTCGACGAAGGCAGTGTGCTTGGCGCCGCCGAAGCGCTGCACTGTGTGCAGTCGAATGTTACGGCGCGCATCCGGGCGCTTGAGCACACAGTGGGCGTCAAGCTCTTTCACCGGCAAGGGCGGCGTTTGCAACTCACGCCGAGCGGACGCACGCTGCTGGGCTATGCCGAGCGGATTCTGGCGCTTTCGCGCGAAGCCAGCGCGGCGCTCAATCCGGCCAGCGAGCCGTCCGGCGACTTTTCGCTGGGAGCCATCGAATCGTCGGCAACGTCGCGCTTGCCCGCGGTGCTGGCGCGGTTCCATGCCGCGTATCCGAAGGTTCGTCTGAATCTGGTGACCGACACGTCGCTCAACTTGCTCGACGAGATCCAGCACGGCCGTGTCGACGCCGCCCTGATTGCGGGCACGGCCTGCCTCGAGGCTCAGGCGCAGGCTGTTGTCGTGTCCGATGAGGTTTACCGCGAGCCGATCGTGCTGGTGGCGCCGGCGCGGGCGGGACGGGTGCTCGAAGCGTCGGACCTGTCGGGCGCCACTCTCCTGATGTGGCCGCCGGGCTGCCCGTATCGCGCCACGATGGAGCAATGGCTGGCGGCGAACGCCGTCACGCCGGGCCGCATTCTGAGCTATGGCAGTTACGCGACCATCGTGGCGTGTGTTGGCGCGGGCGTGGGTTACTCGCTCGTGCCGCGCGGCATCTATCTGCGATACCGGCAGGAGGCGAACATCGTGGGACACGCGATGGAGGACCTCGCAGCCGTGCCTAACTTCTTCGTCAGGCATCGCGGTGTCGATGTGCATCCCGCGCGTGAAGCCTTCTTGCGCGTGATGCACGAGTACGTTGCCGAGGCGCAGCCCGCGTAGTTTTCCCGCCAGGCGGGAACGCCCTTGATACGTGCGGGCGATGCGTCGCGTCAGGCCTGCGCGTGCTCGACGATCATCTGCACGCGCGACACGCCGTTGAAGGTGTCTGCCGCCAGTCGATACGCGAACCGCGCACGGCTTGGCAACGTGTCGGCGTGATTGAACCAGATGGCATTGAAGCGCATGCGTCCACGACCGAGTTGCAGCTTCAGGTGCTTGTCCTTGAGGATGGCTTGCGAGAGCACATCGAACTCGCCCGAGAACACCGGTGGCGGGAAGCCTTGCCCCCACACTTGCGCGTCGAGCAGCGCGACGAAAGGCGGTACGAAGCACTCGTCACCAATGTCGCCATCCGTTTCGATCACGCGAGACAGTGTCTTCTCGTCGAGCCACGCCTGTCCGACCGCCTCGAATGCCGCCTGAAAGCGCGGCAGGGCGTCGGCGGCTATCGTGAGGCCAGCGGCCATCGCATGGCCGCCAAACTTGACGATCAGGCCCGGTTCGCGTTTCGTGACCAGATCGAGTGCGTCGCGCAGGTGGAAACCGGGAATCGAGCGGCCGGAACCCTTGATCTGCCCGTCGTCGCCAGGGGCGAACACGATGGTCGGACGATAGAACTTCTCTTTGAGACGCGCGGCGACGATCCCGATCACGCCCTGATGCCACGTCTCGTTGAAAGCGCAGAGCGTGGTGGCGGCGCGAGGATCGAAGCGCGCCAGATCGGCGAGCGCTTCCTGCTGCATTCCGGCTTCGATTTCGCGGCGTTCGCGATTCATCGCATCGAGTTCTTGCGCGAGCGTCCACGCGCGGCCGTCGTCGTCCGTCAGAAGACACTCGATGCCGAGCGACATGTCGGCGAGGCGTCCGGCGGCGTTCAGGCGCGGGCCGAGGCCGAAGCCCAGATCGAAGCTGCCTGCCTGCCGCGCATTGCGGGCGGCCGCGCGAAAGAGGGCGTTGATGCCCGGATGCATGCGGCCCGCGCGCATCCGCGAAAGTCCCTGCGCCACCAGAATGCGGTTGTTGGCGTCAAGTTTGACGACGTCCGCGACCGTGCCCAGTGCGACCAGATCGAGCAATGTGTCGAGACGGGGTTGTTCGCTCGCATCGAACGCGCCGCGTGCGCGCAACTCGGCCCGAAGCGCGAGCAGGACGTAGAACATCACGCCGACACCGGCCAGATTCTTGCTCGGGAATTCGCAGCCGGGCTGGTTCGGGTTGACGATGCAACGGGCGTTGGGCAATTCGCTGCCCGGCAAGTGGTGATCCGTCACCACGACTTCGATACCGAGCGCTTGCGCGGCGGCCACGCCCTCGAGGCTGGCAATGCCGTTGTCGACCGTAATCAATACGTCGGGTGGCCCTTGTTTGCCTTGCGCGGCCAACGCCACGATTTCGGGCGTCAGGCCGTAGCCGTATTCGAATCGGTTCGGCACCAGATACTCGACCTTTGCACCGAACATACGCAGACCGCGCACGGCCACGGCACAGGCGGTTGCGCCGTCGCAATCGTAATCGGCCACCACCAGCATGCGTTTGCCGGCGGCGATAGCGTTGGCAAGGAAGACGGCGGCGTCTTGCGCCCCCTTGAGCTGTGCGGGAGGTATCAGACGGGCGAGCGCCGTTTCCGTCTCGGCGCTCTCGGCCACCCCGCGCGAGGCGAACAGGCGGGCGAGCACCGGGTGAACGCCGTCGCGCGAGAGGGCGTCGGCCGTCGCGTCGTCGACATGGCGGGTGACGATGTCGGTCATGTCACTTCCTCGCCAAGCCGGGCGAGCGGCGCCATGCGGGCGCCGAGCGGCTGTCGGCGCCAGAACTTGCGCAGGTCACCGCTGCGCGAGCGAATCGTCACGCTGTGGCTGTCGCCGCACAAGGTGAGTGCGACTTCTCGTGCTTGCCCCTTGGTGATGCGCTCAAGTGCAGGCGCCAGCCACATGCGGTCGATGTCGACGAGGGCATCGCGCCAGCGCGCCCAGTCTTCCACGAGGAAATGCGGCGTCAGGGTGTCGATCTGCACAAGGGTCCGGCCGTCCGCGGCGGCGAGGCCGGCGTCGGTGCCGTGCAAGGCGATTTGCAGGTGGGTGGCCAGGCCGCGTGTCGCGGGGTCGTCCGCCAGAATGGTCACGCAAGGCCGGTTCAGACGCGGTGCGGCGATGCGCTGGCCCCCGGCGTACAGCCAGAGGGCATTGACCGGCGGCAGATGGCGTGCTTCGCGAGCCTGATTGGCCGGATGGTCGTACCAGGCCATCTGCACTTCGTTTTGCCACTTGCGCCACGTCAGTTCGGCCTTACCTTGCGGCAGCCAGGTATCGACGTTCCGGCCGGCAGCCCGCGCGGGCGACGCGGTGAGCAGGTCGCCCAGCGCCGGCGCGCTCAGGTACCACCGGTTGGGACGCGGGGCGATCAGCTCGGCGCCTTCCTCGGCGAACAGCGCATGCGCCGTGGCGAAGAGGGCGGCCGAGTCCTCGGCGCTCAACGCCAGTTCGGACGGGGCCGTCAGCACCAGATGGTCAGTGGCGATATGGATGTGCGCAGGCTGCGCACAGTACCAGAAGCGGGTGTCGAGCGTGCCGCTGTCTTCCAGCAGCATGAAGGGGGCGAGCGGCGCGCGCGACGGCACACCGGGCAGGCCAAAGGCGTCGGCCAGCCAGCGTTCATGCGGCAGCGTGGGAACAAATGGGTCTTCCGGCACGTCTTGCGCCGACTGGACGCCGCGCGCGAGCAACTTTTCGAGCGCGGGCAACTCCAATCCGGCCAGCAGTGCGGGCAAGTGGGCCGACGCGGGCAGCGCGAACGGCAAGAGAAAGTGCAGGGCAGGTGTATCCATGTCGAGGCGAATTGTATGGCAAACTTCGCGCTGGCAGTTGGGTGACCCTGACGTCAGGTACGGAACGTGCCGTCCTTCGCGCCGGGCAGGGGCCGGGCGCGGGGGCCCCGGATGCCGGTGCAGACCGGCGCCGCTACGCTCCGATCGATCCTTATCAAGAATCAGGAATCCGTTTGAAATTCCCATACGAATGGCAGATCGGCTGGCGCTATACGCGCACCGGCAAGCGATCATCCGGCAACGGTTTCATTTCCTTCATTTCCTTCATCTCCATGGCCGGCATTGCGCTGGGCGTGGCGGCGCTCATTGTGGTGCTCTCGGTGATGAACGGCTTTCAGAAGGAAGTTCGGGACCGCATGCTCTCCGTGCTGGCGCACATCGAGGTCTTCGCCGTCGACGGCAATTTGCCCGACTGGCAGCGCACGGCCGCCGAAGCGCTACAGAACAAGAACGTCATTGCCGCCGCTCCCTACGTGGGCGAGCAGGCCATGCTCACACGCGAAGACAACGTGCGCGGCGTGGTGCTGCGCGGTATCGTTCCCAGCGAGGAAGCCAAGGTCTCCGATCTCGGCAAGCAGATTACGGACGGCACGCTCGCCAACCTGACCCCGGGCAGCTTCGGCATCGTGCTCGGGCGTGAACTGGCCCGGGCGCTGGGTGTGACCATCGGCGACAAGATCACGCTGGTGGCGCCACAGGGAACCATTACCCCGGCCGGGGTGCTGCCGCGCGTGAAGCAATTCATCGTGGTGGCTATCTTCACGGCGGGGCACTATGAATACGACAGCTCGCTCGCGCTTATCGATCTGCACGACGCCGAGACGCTGTTCCGTCTTGATGGCCCGACGGGGGTGCGTCTGAAAATTCAGGACATGGAGCAGGCGCCGCTCGTGGCGCGTGACCTTGCCAAGACGCTGACCGGCAACATGTGGGTGCGCGACTGGACGCAGCAGAACAAGAACTGGTTCATCGCCGTGCAGACCGAAAAGCGCATGATGTTCATCATCCTGACGCTCATCATCGCCGTGGCCGCTTTCAATCTGGTGTCCTCGCTCGTGATGACGGTGACCGACAAGTACGCGGATATCGCTATTCTGCGCACGCTCGGTGCACAGCCCGGTTCGATCATGAAGATATTCATCGTCCAGGGCGTGACCGTCGGTTTCGCCGGGGCGTTGCTCGGGGTGGCGCTGGGTTGTCTGGTGTCGGTCAACATCGGCACCATCGTGCCGTTCATCGAGCGCTTGCTTGGCATACACTTCCTGCCGCAAGACATTTACTTCATCTCCGAATTGCCTTCGGATCTGCAATCGACGGACGTGATCCGCATCGGGGTGATTTCCTTCATCCTCTCGGCGCTCGCGACGATCTACCCGAGTTGGCGTGCTTCGCGCGTCAAGCCGGCGGAGGCTCTGCGCTATGAATGAGGCGAACAAACCCATGGCTCCCGTATCGAACCTTGCATACGACGGCCCGGTGCTGAGTGCGCGCGACTTGCACAAGACGTTCCGGCAAGGCGAACTGAATGTGACGGTGCTCAGCGGCGCGAGTCTCGACGTGTTACCCGGTGAGAAGGTGGCGATCGTGGGCGCGTCGGGGTCGGGCAAGAGCACGCTGCTGCATGTGCTGGGCGGACTCGACGACCCGTCGCGTGGCGAGGTGTCGCTGCTGGGTAAGCCGTTCTCGTCGCTCAAAGAGCGTGACAAGACGGCGCAGCGCAATCAGTCGCTCGGCTTCGTCTATCAGTTTCACCATCTGCTGGCCGAATTCTCGGCGCTTGATAACGTGGCGATGCCGCTGCGGATTCGTCGTTTGCCGACCGAGCAAGCGCGCAAAACGGCGCAAGCGATGCTTGAGCGCGTCGGGCTGGGCCCGCGCGTGAAGCATCGCCCGTCGGAGCTGTCGGGGGGCGAACGTCAGCGCGTGGCGATGGCGCGAGCCCTGGTGACGCAGCCGGCTTGCGTGCTGGCCGATGAGCCGACCGGCAACCTTGACGGTCATACCGCCGAGACGGTGTTCGAACTGATGCTCGAGCTGTCCGAGACACTGAAGACCAGCTTCGTGATTGTGACGCACGATATCGATCTGGCCCGTCGTTGCGACCGCGCGTTGCGGCTGCGCGAAGGCGTGCTCGAACCGGCCTGAACATCGGGCGAGCACGCAGGCCCCGGATGTCGGGCGAAATTGGCGAAGCGCCGGGAGATCCCCGGCGTTTTGCTTTTCAGGCGTGAGCGAAGGAACATCAGTTTCGGCAACGTCCTAGACCGTAACGCGGTGTTTTCCGATGGTCATCGATGGCGCGGCGTGCGAGCCTTGTCATCGACCCGTAGAATTGACGCTCAAGGACACCTGACCATGTGGATCGATACCCATTGCCATCTCGATGCGGCCGAGTTTGACGCCGACCGCGCGACTGTAATTGCCGACACTGCCGCTGCGGGCGTGGTGGGATTGGTGGTGCCCGCTGTCGAATGCGCGACGTTCGACGCGGCGCGCGCTGCTGCCGGGGCGATCTCCGGGGGCGCTTATGCGCTGGGCATTCACCCGCTCTACACGCCGCGCGCGCGTGATGAGGACATTGCCACGTTGCGCCGCGCCGTCGAGCGGGCGATGGGCGATCCGCGTTTTGTCGGCATCGGCGAGATCGGGCTGGATTTTTTCGTCAGGACGCTTGATCCCGAGCGTCAGCAGTTCTTCTACGTCGAGCAATTGAAGATCGCGCGCGACTTCGATTTGCCCGTCATCCTTCATGTACGCCGCTCGCAGGACGCTTTGCTCAAGCAACTGCGCATCTTCACGCCGCGCGGTGGTATCGCTCACGCCTTCAACGGCAGCCGCCAGCAGGCGGATATGTTTATCGAACGCGGCTTCTGTCTGGGGGTTGGCGGTCAGATGACGTTCGATCGTGCCTTACAGATCCGTCGTCTCGCGGTGGACGTGGCGCTCGATGCCCTCGTGCTGGAGACCGACGCGCCCGACATTGCGCCGGCCTGGCGTTACAAGCAGCGCAACAGCCCGGTCGAACTGCCACGCATCGCGCGGGTGCTGGCGGACCTGCGCGATGTGTCGATCGACGCGCTGTCGAAGGCGACGTGTGCCAATGCGTGGCGCGTGCTGCCGCGTCTGCCGGGGGCCATGGCCATGACACCCGGTGACGGGCCTGCTGCACACACCTCCCTCATCTCCGACGAACCTGTGCGCTGACGCTGCGGCGTCGCGCGGTCTTTGAGACATGACTTGGTGACGTCATGAGAGTTGTGCTGCTTGCGTGGGTCGCGGGCGTCTGGTGGCTGCAACAGGCTTCGGCCTTGCCCGGCGGGCGGGTACTCGCTACGGCCATAGGTCTCGCCGGGGGCGTATTGTTGGCGTGCGCACTGTGGGCGGTGACACGAAGCGGGCGCGCTGGCGCGGGCGCGTCGACGAACGCTAGCGGCGCTCACCCGGCACGAAGTGCTGTGTGTGCCGTTGAAGGATGGCGTAAGTGGTGTGTGGTGACGGCGCTCGCGCTGTGTGCAGCGACGCTCGGGTATTCATGGGCGGCGCTTCGGGCAGAAGTGCGATTGAGCGATCGTTTCTCCACCGTGCTTGAGGGGAAAGACCTGATGGTCGTCGGCACCGTGGCTGAACTGCCCGTGTCGGCGGGCGACGGATTGCGGTTCGCGTTCGATGTGGAACGCGCGTATCTCACAGGCGATGGGTGCGCGTTGCCAGCATCGGAGATGGCGGAGTCGATATCCGGGACGCGTGGCGAGCGACGCGATCCGAAGAGCGGAGCGGCGTCGTGCGGGCCAGTGCATGTGCCGACGCACATCGAACTGGTCTGGCCGGGGCATTCGTCTTTCGGTCGCCAGAAAGTGGTGCGAGCTGCCGACGTCGGGCAAACGCAAGGATTGCCTGCCGAGAGCGTGGGTCCGAGAGGCGTGGGACGGCTGCGGGCAGGCGAGCGATGGCAATTGCCCGTGCGATTGACGTCCCCCAGAGGCTTTGCAAACTGGCACGGATTCGACGCCGAATTGATGGCGCTTGCACGGGGCGTCCGTGCGACAGGATATGTACGCACTTCCTATGGCGGGGGCAGGGCGTCGAAGGCAGGGGGCGCACGGCGTCTGCAATCCCGGCCGATGCCGGGATACCGTTTCGCCGCGTGGCGCGAGCGGCTGCGCGACGACTTTCGGATCGCGCTCGGGCCATCGGCGCGATATGGCGGCGTGTTGATGGCGCTTGCGCTGGGAGAGCGTGGCGACATTGCGGACGACGACTGGCAAGTGTTTGCCGATACGGGGGTGAGTCACTTGCTGGCGATCTCGGGACTGCACGTATCGCTGGTTGCAGGGGCGTTTGCCGCGCTCATCGGAGCGCTGTGGCGTCGGGCATGCGGCAGGCATTTCGGATTGCCTCTATGGTGGCCGGCGCCGAAGGCCGCTGCGGTTGCCGGTTTGCTTGCCGCGGTGGCGTATGGGGCGGTCGCCGGGTGGGGTGTGCCGGTGCGTCGGGCCGTCGGCATGGTAGCGATTCTGGTTCTGGCGCTGCTCAATGGTCGATTCGCTGCGCCGTCTTACGTGCTGATGTGGGCGTTGGCCGTCATCGTTGCACTCGATCCTTGGGCCGTGGTCACACCGGGCCTGTGGCTCTCATTCGGCGCTGTCGCTACCCTGGTCTTGGCCGCGCGACGTCGCAACCGGTGGCGGGTAGCACGGCGGCGCGGGGCGTCTGAAGGGGCGAATGCCTCCACTATGCCCGGTGCGTTCAATGCACGGGATGCGTCGGAGGCGTCCCACCCCGCTGTTTCACCCCATGCGCCCGAAAGGCCGCTTAGCGCGCGAGGCGCGGCGAGCAGCGCGCACAGCATCGGCGTGTTTGGCCGCTGGCGAGCCGCGGCATTTGCCTCTCTGTGGCAGGCGGCGCGCGCGCAATACGCGGTCACGATTGGACTCGTGCCGTTGACGCTTGCGTGGTTTGGCGCGGTGCCGTTGCTGGGGCCGTTGGCGAATGCAGTCGCCATTCCGGTGATGACATTGATCGTGACGCCGCTGGCGCTGGCTAGCCTGCTCTTGCCCGCGACGTTGGCACATTGGGCATTGGCGCTGGCGCATGCGGTGGTCGTCTGGCTGGCGGATTGGCTTGGCATGCTGGCGGCATTGCCATGGGCCGTTTGGCGTGCAGGGGTCGCCCCGCCTTGGGCGCAGGTGGCGGCGGTCGGTGGTGTGATCGCGTGCCTGATGCCGCTGCCTGTCGGAATGCACTGCGCGAAGGCTTGGCGGGTCGGTGTTCGCTTCGCGGGTTTTGCGCTGATGGTGCCGGCATGGCTCGCTTCGTCGCCGCGCCCCGGCGCCGAGGCGTTTCGCGTCACCATGCTCGATGTCGGACAAGGCAATGCCGTGCTTGTCGAGACGGCAACGCGCACGCTGCTCTTTGACGCCGGCCCGCCGTTGGGACGGCGCAGCGATGCGGGGCGTCGCGTGATCGTCCCCTATCTCCGCGCGCAGGGTGTCGAGCGGCTCGACCGTTTCGTCGTCAGCCACGCCCACGACGATCACTTTGGCGGTGCGTTGAGTGTGTTGAGAGCGTATCCGCACGCGCAGGTATTTTCGTCGCTGCCTGCGACGCATCGGGTGCGCCGCGCTGCCGCCGCGCATCGAACTTGCCTTGCGGGACAGCAGTGGACGTGGGACGGCGTGACGTTCCGGTTTCTGCATCCGGACACTGCGACGTTGCGCGATGGCTGGGGGGGGCGCGTCGGGCCAAACGGTGTGAGTTGCGTGCTGCGCGTATCGAATGGGAAGCACAGTGCGCTACTCGCAGCGGACGCCGAAGCACCCCAGGAGCGCAGCATGCTGGCGCGCTTCGGGGCGGATTTGCGCTCGGACGTCCTGCTCGTGCCGCATCATGGGAGTTTGACCTCGTCGACGTTTGCATTCGTGGAGGCGGTGTCGCCGGACCATGTGGTGTTTCAAACGGGCTATCGGAATCGCTTCGGGCATCCGAGGCCAGTTGTGGTTGCGCGCTATCGGGCGGCAGGCGCTCGGATTTGGCAAACGGTGGCGCACGGAGGCGTTCGGTTCTCGATCACCGGAGATGGGATCGAGGTACTGTCCTACCGTGAGCAATGCCGGCGATACTGGCACGCCGCTGAGCCGGACGTGTAGGGGCGGTGCCTGACAGCGCGGGGGTGGGAACGTGGCGGCAGTCCGGCCCAGGTTTCGCGATTCGACTGAAACCTCTATCGGCACTCGACGGACGGTTCGCTAGAATGGTTCGGCAAGTGCCAGACGGCCGGGTTGCCCGACAGTGGATTCGGGTAGGTGAACTGAGCGGGCAGGGCGAAGGCGGCGAAGCCGCGGGGTAGCGTCGCGCAGTCCAACGCCGGTGAAATTCCCATCGGACCGGCCTGGCAACATGAAGAATTCCATGACAAGAGAGATCATCCATTTTTCGCACGGCAATGGCTTCCCCGCTGGCGTCTATCGCAAGATGCTCGGCGCGTTGGCCGACGAGTACGACGTGTGTGCCATCGACCGTATCGGTCACGACCCACGCTATCCGGTCACGCCTGGCTGGCGCTATTTGCGCAACGAGTTGGTCGACACGCTCGAGCGCGAATATCTCGGGGAGCCGGTCTGGCTCGTCGGACATTCACTCGGCGGTTTCCTGAGTCTCATGGCTGCGCTCAAGGCGCCACAGTGCGTACGGGGCGTGGTGATGATCGACTCCCCTATCGTTACGCCGGGGTGGCGCATGCAAATGCTGCGGCTGGGGATGCTCACCGGGCTTTACGAACGGCTGTCGCCTGCCGGCGTGACCAAGCGGCGCCGCGATCGCTGGCCCGACTGGGAGGCGGCATGGCGGCATTTCGCCAGCAAGCCGGTGTTCGCCAGTTGGGATCAGGATGTGCTGCGTGACTACATCGATTGCGGCACGTTGCCGACGGGGGAGGGCGAGGCCCGGCGTTTGGCATTCGCCCGCGAAATCGAATATCGAATCTATCTGACGCTGCCGCCGCGGCTCGCCGTAAGGGCCATGCGCGGCGTACCGGTGCCGGTCGGTTTTCTGGCAGGTACTGAATCGCGCGAGTTGCGGCAGGCGGGAATCGGGGCGACGCGCCGCATCGTGGGCACCCATTTCCGCTATGTCCACGGCACCCATCTCTTTCCGATGGAGCACCCGCTGGAGACCGCCGCGGCGGTGCGCGACATGCTCGCGGAACTGCGCGGCGAGCACCGGCATCCGCTCGCGGCATGAGACTTGTGCGGGTGGCCCGCGCCCGACGATAGCCGAGCCGGACAGATTCACGCCGTAGCGTGCCTGCCGTACCGAGGTGGCGCGCGCGATGCCTGTCAAGGCCAAAATTTGCCGCGCCGCACCTCGAGGGCAAGGAAGCTTTCGGGTATAATCCGGCTTTCCCGCGAGCAATTACTGCGATGACCAAATTCGTTTTTGTCACGGGCGGCGTGGTTTCCTCTCTTGGTAAGGGAATTGCTGCCGCATCTCTGGCCGCGATTCTAGAATCGCGTGGCCTCAAAGTCACCCTCCTCAAGCTTGATCCCTACATCAACGTCGACCCGGGCACGATGAGCCCGTTTCAGCACGGCGAGGTGTTTGTCACTGAGGATGGTGCGGAAACCGATCTCGATCTGGGCCACTATGAGCGCTTCATCAGCGCCAAGATGCGCCGTGCGAACAACTTCACGACGGGCCAGATCTACGAATCGGTGATCCGCAAGGAGCGCCGTGGCGAATATCTCGGCAAGACCGTTCAGGTCATTCCGCACATCACCAACGAAATTCAGGCCTTCGTCGAGCGCGGTGCGCGTTCGACCTGGGACGGCCATCCGGACGTGGCCATCGTCGAAATCGGCGGTACGGTCGGCGATATCGAATCGCTGCCGTTCCTCGAAGCCGCACGTCAGATGAATCTGCGCCTGGGCCGCAACAGCGTGGCCTTCGTGCACCTGACACTCGTGCCGTACATTGCGACGGCAGGCGAACTCAAGACCAAGCCGACGCAACACAGTGTGCAGAAGCTGCGCGAAATCGGTATTTCGCCGGACGTGCTGCTGTGTCGTGCCGACCGTCAGATTCCGGAAGACGAGTGCGCCAAGATTTCGCTGTTCGCGAACATTCCGCAGGACGCCGTGATCTCGGTCTGGGATGTCGACACGATCTATAAGATTCCGCAGATGCTTCATGACCAGGGCATGGACAAGATCATCTGCGACGAACTGAAGATCGAAGCCAAGCCGGCCGACTTGTCCATGTGGACTCGCCTGGTGCACGCTGTCGAAAATCCGAAGCATGATGTCACCATCGGCATGGTCGGCAAGTACGTCGATCTGACCGAGTCGTACAAGTCGCTTATCGAAGCGCTGCGTCACGCCGCCATTCACACGGAAACGCGCGTGAATATCGAGTACATCGATTCCGAACAGATCGAGAAGGACGGTACGGATGCGCTCAAGCATCTGGACGCCATTCTCGTGCCGGGCGGTTTCGGTCGCCGCGGTACCGAAGGCAAGATCAAGGCGATCCGCTACGCTCGCGAGAACCGCGTGCCGTATCTGGGCATCTGTCTCGGCATGCAGCTCGCCGTGATCGAGTTCGCACGCGACGTGGCCAAGCTGGCCGAGGCCAACAGCACGGAGTTTGATCCGTCGACGCCGCATCCGGTCGTCGCCCTCATTACCGAGTGGCAGGACCGCGACGGCAAGATCGAGCAGCGTACCGAAAATTCGGATCTGGGCGGCACGATGCGCCTGGGCTCGCAGCGCGTGCCGATCAAAGCCGAAACGATGGCCTCGCGCATCTATGGCGACACGGTCAACGAGCGTCACCGCCACCGTTACGAAGTCAACAACCATTACGTTCCGCAGCTCGAAGCTGTCGGCATGGTGATTTCGGCGCGTACGCCGACCGAGAACCTGCCGGAGATGATGGAACTGCCGCAGCAGGTGCACCCGTGGTTCGTGGGCGTTCAGTTCCACCCGGAATTCACCTCGACGCCGCGCGACGGCCACCCGCTCTTCAAGGCTTATGTTGAAGCGGCGCTGGCAGGTCAGCAAGCGCGCAAGAAGGCCGCCTGAGACTGAGCTGCCGCGAGCGAGAGACAAGGAGTTCCCATGAAACTGTGCGGTTTCGACGTTGGCCTGGATAAGCCATTTTTCCTGATCGCAGGCACCTGCGTCGTCGAGTCGGAGCAAATGACCATCGACGTCGCGGGGCAGCTCAAGGAAATGACAAGCGCGCTTGGCATCCCGTTCATCTACAAGTCGTCGTTCGACAAGGCGAATCGCAGCTCGGGCAAGTCGTATCGCGGCCCTGGGCGCGAGGCTGGTCTGAAGATTCTCGAGGAAGTGCGCCGTCAACTCGGCGTGCCGGTGCTGACCGATGTGCATACCGAAGAAGACGTGGCCGTGGCCGCGCCCATCGTCGATGTGCTGCAAACACCTGCGTTCCTGTGCCGTCAGACCGATTTCATCCGTGCCTGCGCTCAGTCCGGCAAGCCGGTGAACATCAAGAAGGGGCAGTTTCTCGCACCGCACGACATGATCAACGTCATCGACAAGGCCCGTGACGCCGCGCGCGAAGCCGGTCTGCCCGATGACGTGTTCATGGCTTGCGAGCGAGGTGTCTCGTTCGGCTACAACAATCTGGTTTCGGACATGCGCTCGCTCGCGATCATGCGCGAGACCGGGGCGCCGGTCGTGTTCGATGCAACGCATTCAGTACAACTGCCGGGCGGTCAAGGCACCAGTTCGGGCGGTCAGCGCGAGTTCGTGCCGGTGCTGTCGCGCGCGGCCGTGGCCGTGGGCGTGTCGGGCCTGTTCATGGAAACACACCCGGACCCGGCCTGCGCCCTCTCGGACGGCCCCAACGCCGTGCCGCTCGGACGCATGCGAGAACTGCTCACTACGCTCAAGACCATTGACGCGGCAGTGAAGCAGGGTGAGTTCCTGGAAAATAATTTCAACTGAAATGAGACACACCGTCCTGGGGCCAATATCAGAACGCTCACAGGACGGGTATAGCGCTTCGACGCCTTGGCAGTACGGCGTCGAGTCGCTAAGCTTGTCGCGCAGCGGTCATCGGTGGCCGCCGCGAAGGCGGGCCCTCGAGGAGATGCCTGTGTGCCGCACGCCGAGCGCACCGTCCATCGATGTCATCCCACAGGCCGCCGTGCCTCATTTCGAGGCGCCGTTGTTCCCCGTCTAGGTATGGTTCGGCCGGTGCGCGCAGAAGTGCGGCATCGGCGCCCACGTCAGGATTCGGCGCGTGCGCCCGACGTGCGCGAGGCATGTGACGGGCTGCGGCGCGATGCAGGTTCCCTTTAGCGTTTTTGTCATTCAGTTACCGAGGAATACATGAGTGCAATCGTAGATATCATCGGGCGCGAAGTGCTGGACTCGCGCGGCAATCCGACGGTCGAGTGCGACGTGCTGCTGGAGTCGGGCGTGATGGGCCGTGCGGCAGTGCCGTCGGGCGCATCGACCGGCTCGCGCGAAGCGATCGAACTGCGCGACGGCGATAAGGAGCGCTATCTTGGCAAGGGTGTGCAGAAGGCAGTCGAGCACATCAATACCGAGATTTCGGAAGCGATCATGGGCTTGGATGCAGCAGAACAAGCCTTCCTGGACAAGACCCTGATCGAACTCGACGGCACGGACAACAAGTCGCGCCTCGGCGCGAACGCCACGCTTGCCGTGTCGATGGCTGTGGCCAAGGCGGCGGCGGAGGAAGCCGGTCTGCCGCTGTACCGCTACTTCGGCGGTTCGGGCGCCATGCAAATGCCGGTGCCGATGATGAACATCGTCAACGGCGGTGCACACGCCAACAACAGCCTGGACATCCAGGAATTCATGGTGATGCCCGTCGGTCAGACGAGCTTCCGTGAAGCCCTGCGTTGCGGCGCCGAAATCTTCCACGCGCTGAAGAAGATCATTTCCGAGAAGGGCATGAGCACGGCCGTGGGCGACGAAGGCGGTTTCGCACCGAACTTCGCGTCGAACGAAGAGTGCCTGACGACCATTCAGCAAGCCGTCGAAAACGCAGGTTATCGCCTGGGTGACGACGTGCTGCTGGCCCTGGACTGCGCGTCGACCGAGTTCTTCAAGAACGGCAAGTACGAACTCGCCGGTGAAGGCTTGTCGCTGACCTCGGAAGAGTTCGCCGACTACCTCGCCAATCTGTGCGACAAGTTCCCGATCGTCTCGATCGAAGACGGCATGTCGGAAGACGACTGGGCCGGCTGGAAGATCCTGACCGAGAAGCTGGGCAAGAAGGTGCAACTGGTCGGTGACGATCTGTTCGTGACCAACACGAAGATCCTGAAGCAGGGTATCGAGCAAGGCGTCGCCAACTCGATCCTTATCAAGATCAACCAGATCGGTACGCTCACCGAGACCTTCGCCGCCATCGAAATGGCCAAGCGCGCCGGTTACACGGCCGTGGTGTCGCACCGTTCGGGCGAAACCGAAGACTCGACGATCGCCGACATCGCCGTCGGTACGAACGCCGGTCAGATCAAGACCGGTTCGCTCTCGCGCAGCGACCGTATCGCCAAGTACAACCAGTTGCTTCGTATCGAAGAAGATCTTGGCGATATCGCTTCGTATCCAGGCAAGGAAACGTTTTACAATCTGCGCTAATTCCGTTTCCCCGGGAAGCTGAGCCACGACGCCGGTCGAGACGCACTTCCCGGAATTCTTGCCAGGCGAAAGCATGCGAATGGTGACCTTGGTACTGGTGCTGCTTCTGGCGGCGATCCAGTATCCGCTCTGGTTCGGCCACGGTGGTTGGTTATACGTGCACGAACTGCGCGACGAGTTGAGCGCCGAACAGCAAAAGAACGAGCAGTTGAAGGAACGTAACGATCGCCTTGCCGGTGAAGTGCAGGATCTGCAGGAAGGCACGGCAGCGATCGAGGAACGCGCTCGTTTCGAGCTGGGCATGGTCAAGGACGGCGAAGTGTTCGTGCAGTTCGTCGCACCTGACGGCACCGGTGGTCCGCAGGCGGCATCCGGCGCCGAGGCACCGCGCGTGTCGTCGACCGAACCGGCGCACAAGTCGGTCGCGGCTGCCCCGCCTGCCGCTACGCCATCGTCGCAAACGAAAGGTAAGGCGCAGTCAGCGCACAAGACTCAGCATCACTGATCGCCGCTGGCATGACGTGCGGACGGTAAAACGAAAAGGCGTTCCCTCGGGAACGCCTTTTTTATTTCATGCCACCGTGTCGCTCAGAAGCCGATACCGATGCCAACCGAAGAGCGCGGGCCATACCATCCGGGGCCATACCAGTTGGGGCCGTACCATCCAGGGCTTCCCCAGCCGCCGTAGAAGTAGGCGTTGCTGTTGTAGCTGCGTATGGCGTCGTCAAACGCACGCTGTGCGCGTTCGCGCTCGATGGCCGTTTCCTGCTCATCGTAGATGCGCTTGTTCAGGCGTGTCAGGTCTTGTTTCTGCGCTTCGGTCAATGCGGGGGCGTCTTGCCGCCTGCGGAAGACGAGCCGCCGGCGCGTCGGGGGGCGGAATTTGCAACGGAGCACAGCCGGCGACGAGCATCAGCGCCCATGCGCCGAGTGCGCCGGTGACTGACTGAACTCGCCGGACGCGTAGCGAATCGGCGGCGTGTGCGTTGGGAGCGAGTCGCGACATGAACGAATCCCCGTGGATTGGCAGCGCTGCAGTGAGGCCGAATGCCTCACGCTATGTCATGACGTGAGATTCGCCAGCGCGCGGGTCGTTCCGCGCCGGCGATCTCATTGCCTTTCAATGCTGCACGGACGGTGCGGTGTGCGACTGCTCGGCAAAAAGCTGCGCCGCATCCACCTTGTCGAAATGGTAGGTCTGGCGGCAGAACTCGCACGCCACTTCGACGTTCGGACGCTCGTCGAACACGCTCATGACCTCCGCCTCGCCTAGCGTACGCAGCATGTTGGCGACCCGCTCACGCGAACAAGTGCAGCGAAACGACGCGACTTGCGGCTCGAATACACGTACCGTTTCTTCCCAGAACAGGCGATGCAGCAGCGTTTCACGATCGGTACTCAGCATTTCGTCGCGCTTGAGTGTGTTACCCAACTGACAGACACGATTCCAGGTGTCCTCATCGAACTCAGAGGCTAGCTCGGCGCCGGCCCCTGCCGTACCGCCATGCCCGGGCAGCTTTTGCAACAGGATACCGACCGTGTGGTTGTCGTCCGATGCCAGCCACAGGCGCGTGTCGAGTTGCTCCGAATGGTGCATGTAGTGCTCGAGTACCGATGCCATGTCGGGCAGGGGGCCATGTTCGTCGGACAGCGGCACGATGCCTTGGTATGGCTGCTGGCCCGGTTGCTTGACGCGGGGGTCGAGCGTGATGGCGAAGTGCGCGCGGCCGTTGACGTTGACGAGCGACTTGAGCGTCGCATCCTCGGGAATCTCACCGCTGTACTTCGCCGTGGCGCGCATCGTCAGGTCGGCGTTGCATTCGACCACGATCATGGTGACGGGGCCGTCGCCGTGCAATTGCAGAATCAGGGCGCCGTCGAATTTGACGTTGGCCGTGAGCAGTGCTGCGGCGGCCATCATTTCACCGAGCAGATGGCGTATCGGCAGCGGATAGTCATGGCGCTCCAGCACCGCGCGCCAGGTGGCGTCGAGGCTGACGTACTCGCCGCGCACCGGGGCGGCGTCGAACATGAATTTCTGAAGTTGATCGGACACGGTTGAATTCCTGAAAAATGCGGCAACGGCGGTCAATGTGGCGAGCGGCGGTGTAGGAAACAAAAACCGCACAAACGGGCCAGATGTCGCACAAAAGCCGGTGATTAGCGCGTCAATGTTGCGTTATTTGGGGGCGCGCACCGCATTTTCAACACGCCGGCAGCGCAGGCCCGTGCGCCGGTCTGCCGACGCGCGTTGCCGCCGATGGTTCGCTCAGCCGATACGCACCAGTTGTTCCTTGAAGACCTGACGGCGTGTCGCGTAGACATCCGCGTTGCGCTTCAGGTTGGCGACTTCTTCGTCGGTCAGTTCGCGTACGACCTTGGCGGGCACGCCCAGAATCAGGGAGCGGTCGGGAAAGGTCTTGCGTTCGGTGACCAGCGCCCCTGCGCCCACCAGGCTGTCGCGGCCGATGACCGCGCCATTGAGCAGCACGGCCTGAATGCCGATCAGCGAGTTCTCGCCCACCGTACAGCCGTGCAGCATCGCTTGATGGCCGACGCTTACGCCGTTGGCCAGCGTGAGCGGATAGCCCGGGTCGGCATGCAGGACGGCACCTTCCTGTACGTTCGTGCCCACACCGACCTTGATCGGCTCGTTGTCGCCGCGGATCGCCACCCCCGGCCAAACGCTGCTGTTCTCGGCGAGGATCACCTCGCCAATGATGGTGGCAGTGTCGGCCACGAAAGCACTCTCGTGGATCTGCGGGGTCTTGTCTCCAAGTTTATAGATCGGCATAGCGGCTTCGGTTCGCGGTTAAAATCGACGAAATAGCTATTGTAACGTCATGGCCGATTTCACTCCCGTGCCCGGCGGCGATGCTGCCCGCAACGCCTTTTCCGGCAGTTCCATCCAATACTCCCCGTCTGGCGACACCTTCGTCGTGCCCGGTTGTGCCCGCGAGCGCGCGCTCGGGCTTCTGCGCCTGTGCGATCCGTATGAGAAGGCTGAGGGCGTGGCGGCGCTTCGCGATGCAGTGCGCGAAGGCGCCGTGCACTGGCTCCCAGAACGGCGCTTCGATGCGGCTGAAGCCGCTGAAGTGAACGGGGGGACAGGGTCGTCCGATCCGGCTGGCGAAGCCGAAGCGCGCGATGCGGGCATTCCGGGACGTCCGGCATTGCCGCAGTTGGTGTCTCCGCGAGAACTGAAGCACCGCGCTGTCACGTCGGTGGAAGGGCGCGCCGCATTGCTGCACGCGCTCGCCCATATCGAATTCAACGCGATCAATCTCGCGCTCGACGCCCTATGGCGCTTCGATGGCCTGCCTGCCGCGTATTACGACGACTGGCTGCGGGTCGCCGCGGAGGAAGCGTATCACTTCACGCTGCTCTCGACGCATCTGAAATCGTTGGGCGATGCCTACGCCTACGGATGCTTCCCGGCGCACGACGGTCTGTGGGAGATGGCGCGCAGGACGTCCGGTGACTGGCTGGCGCGCCTTGCCCTGGTGCCGCGTACGCTGGAGGCGCGCGGATTGGACGCCAGCCCGCCGATCAAGGCGAAGCTCGCCAGCGCAGGCGACGCCGCCGGTGCGGCCATTCTCGACATCATCCTGCGCGACGAAATCGGGCATGTCGCCATCGGTAACCGTTGGTATCGCTGGGGCTGCGAGCGCGCCGGATGCGATCCCATCGAGACGTATTCCCGGCTGGCCGTCCAGTACCGTGCGCCGCGCCTGCGAGGGCCGTTCAATCTGGAGGCACGCCGGGCGGCGGGCTTCGACGACGACGAACTCGCAGCCCTTCAGGCGGGTGAGTGACGGCGTGGCCGATGCGCCAATTTTTGAGCCGATATACTCGGCGTTCCTCAATCGTTTCGCTCTTCACTATCCGCCAGCGTCATGACCGATTCGCGATCCGAATTTCTGACTGTGCGCGGCCTGCGCCATCATGTCCGGCAGTGGGGCACGCCCGGTGCACCGAAGCTGTTTTTACTACACGGGTGGATGGACGTGTCGGCGTCGTTCCAGTTCGTGGCCGAAACGCTGGCGCAGCGCTGGCATCTGCTTGCCCCCGACTGGCGCGGCTTCGGCCTCACGGACTGGCCGGTGGCTGACGGCCGCTGTGGCAGCTACTGGTTTCCCGACTATCTCGCCGATCTCGAGGCCCTGCTCGACGTCTACACTGAGCCCGGCGACGCCATCAACCTGATCGGTCACAGCATGGGCGGGAATGTCGCCTGCCTGTATGCCGGGGTGAGGCCGGCTCGGGTTCGGCGGCTCGTGAATCTGGAGGGCTTCGGTCTGCCGCCGTCCCAGCCGATTGCGGCGATTCGTCAGTTGGGTCGGTGGCTCGACGATCTGCAAAGCGTGCCGACGCTGCGTCCGTACGCTACGCTTGACGCGGTGGCCGCGCGGCTGCGCAAGACGAATCCGCGTCTCCCCCCCGAACGGGCGGCGTGGCTGGCCCAACGGTGGGCACGCCAGGCGCGCGACGGGCAATGGCATTTGCTTGCCGACGCGGCGCACAAGATCGCGAATCCGTATCCGTACCGGCTCGATGAGGCAATGGCGGTGTGGAGCAACGTGAGCGCACCGGTGCTGCATGTGGAGGCGACGGAGTCGGAAGTGCTGCAGCACTTCGTCGGGGCGCAGGGGAAGGAAGCGTTCCGCGAGCGTTTTGAGGTCTTTCCGAATTTGACGGAAGCCTTCGTGGCCGATGCGGGCCACATGCTGCATCATGATCAACCGGAAGCCGTGGCACGGCTGATCGACGACTTCTGCCGGGCGTAAGCCGATATATGCGGGTGTGAGCGAGCGCTAGTGCGCGAGCAACTCGCGCAGCGTGCACTTGAGAGGTAGAATGAAGCCGTCATTACAACGTCACTCGCCGGTGTCCGGCGGGTCAGACGTGTCACAGCCTGGCGGCTCATCATGCTCAACGCGGATCTTCATTGTCATTCCAAAGTCTCGGACGGTACGCTTACGCCGTCTGAAGTCGCGCAGGTCGCTTTCGAGGCCGGTGTCGACCTGTGGGCATTGACGGATCACGATGAGATCGGCGGCCAGCGCGAAGCGCGTGCGGCGGCCGAGGCGCTTGGCATGCGTTACGTGAGCGGCGTGGAGATTTCCATCACGTGGGCCAATCGCACGGTGCATATCGTCGGGTTGAACATCGACCCCGACAACCCCACGCTGATCGATGGCCTTGCGGCCACGCGCGGCGGGCGGGCGACACGCGCCGAGCAGATGAGCGAGCAACTGGCTGCGGCGGGTATTCCGAACGCCTACGAAGGGGCGCTGCGCTACGTTGGCAATCCTGACCTGATTTCGCGCACCCACTTCGCGCGGTATCTGGTGGAAATAGGCAAATGCGCGTCGGTCTCGGACGTGTTCGCGAAGTATCTTGCCGAGGGGCGTCCCGGCTATGTGCCGCACCGCTGGGCAACGCTCGAAGATTCCGTGAAATGGATTCGTGGCGCGGGCGGCATTGCCGTCGTGGCGCACCCGGGCCGTTATAAATTTTCACCACTCGAATTCGGGGTACTGTTCGATCAGTTCCGCGAACTTGGCGGCGAAGCGATTGAAGTAATTACCGGCAGCCACACGCCGGAGCAGTATCGCGAGTATGCCGATGTCGCGCGTCAGTACAATTTTCTGGCGTCGCGCGGCTCGGATTTCCATGGACCGACCGAGAGCCGCGCGCTCCTCGGCAAGCTGCCTGCGTTGCCCGACGATCTCACCCCGGTCTGGAGCCGCTGGCAGTAACCTTCCGACGCTATGTCGCAATTCTTCCAGATTCATCCGGAAAATCCTCAGTCACGACTCATCAAGCAGGCCGCCCAAATCATCGACAAGGGCGGCATCGTGGCGTTGCCGACCGATTCGAGCTACGCGATCGCCTGTCATATCGACGATAAACAAGCCGTCGATCGTCTGCGCCGTATTCGTGGCCTCGACGAGAAGCAACTGCTGTCGCTGCTGGTGCGCGATCTGTCGGAGTTGGCGGAGTTCGCCATGGTGGACAACCGGCAGTACCGATTGATCAAGGCGACCACGCCGGGGCCGTACGTCTTCATTCTCGAGGCGACGAAGGAAGTGCCGCGCCGTCTCTCCCATCCATCGCGAAAGACCATTGGTTTACGGGTGCCGGAGCATGCCATTACGCTCGCGTTGCTCGAGGAGCTGGGCCAGCCGCTGCTCGCCACTACGCTGATTTTGCCGGGTGAAACCGAGCCGCTGAACGACCCTGAAGAGATTCGCGAGCGGCTGGAAAAGCAACTGGATCTGGTGATCGATGGCGGCGCTTGTCCGAAAGAGCCGTCGACGGTGATCGATCTGACAGTGACGCCGCCCGAGGTGTTGCGTCGCGGGCGCGGCTCGCTGGCGCCATTCGGGCTGTCGTGACGGGACGCATACCGCCATCTTTGCAATGCGCGGTAATACTGGCGTGCGGGTCTGCTTGTTACAATACCCGGCTATGAATGCAGACCTGATCCAGACCATTGCGGTCTACGCGCTCCCCGTCCTCTTTGCGATTACGTTGCACGAGGCCGCGCACGGCTACGTCGCCAAGTATTTCGGCGACCCCACGGCCTATCTGATGGGACGTGTGACGCTCAATCCCCTCAAGCATATCGACCCGATCGGTACGGTGCTCGTGCCGCTCGCGCTTTACTTCATGACGAGCGGGGCATTTCTGTTCGGCTACGCGAAGCCGGTGCCGGTGGCCTTCGGCAGCTTGCGCAATCCGCGCGTCGATACGATCTGGGTGGCGCTCGCCGGTCCGCTCTGCAATTTCGTTCAGGCGATACTTTGGGCCGTGTTCGGACTGGGCCTGCAAGTGGTCGGCGTTCACGAGCCGTTCTTCATGATGATGGCGCAGGCGGGGCTGCTGGTGAACCTCGTGATGTGCATGTTCAACCTGTTTCCCGTGCCGCCGCTCGATGGCGGCCGCGTGCTCGTGTCGCTGCTGCCGGCGCGTGCTGCCTACACGCTCTCGCGGGTGGAACCCTTCGGCTTTTTCATCGTGATGGCGCTGGTGGTGAGCGGCGTGCTTGGCCGTGTGTGGCTGTGGCCGCTCATCCAATGGGGGCGAGACGTCATCGTCTGGATGCTCACGCCGCTGCTTTCGCTGGTTTCCTGAAGTTTTTGCAGAACACAACAAGACCATGTACCCCGAACGCGTTTTTTCCGGCATGCGACCGACCGGTCGTCTGCACCTCGGCCACTATCACGGCGTGCTCAAGAACTGGATTCGGCTTCAGTCGGAGTACCCGTGCTACTTCTGTGTGGTCGACTGGCATGCGCTCACCACGCACTATGAAACGCCGGAAGTCATCGAGCAGAACGTATGGGACATGCTGATCGACTGGCTGGCGGCAGGCATCGATCCGAACCAGGCCACGCTCTTCATCCAGAGCAAGGTGCCCGAGCACGCCGAACTGGCGCTGCTCATCGGCATGAGCACCCCGTTGGGCTGGCTCGAACGCGTGCCGACATACAAGGAGCAGATCGAGAAGCTCAAGGAAAAAGACCTGTCGACGTACGGCTTCCTGGGGTATCCCGTGCTCATGGCGGCCGACATTCTGCTTTACCGCGCGCTGCATGTGCCGGTGGGGGAAGATCAGGTGCCGCACGTGGAAATGACCCGCGAGATCGCGCGTCGCTTCAACTACCTTTACGGCCGCGAAGCCGGCTTCGAGGAGAAGGCGCTGGCGGCTGCGCGCAAGCTCGGCGGCAAGCGCTCGAAGCTGTATCTGGAACTGCGTACGGCCTATCAGGAGCAGGGGGACGATGAAGCGCTCGAGCAGGCCCGCGCGATGCTCTCCGAGTCGCAGTCGCTGCCGCTGGGAGACCGCGAACGGCTCTTTGGCTACCTCGAAGGCGCGCGCAAGCTGATTCTGGTCGAGCCGCAGGCGTTGCTCACGCCAGCGTCGCGCATGCCGGGGCTCGACGGCCAGAAGATGTCGAAATCCTATAACAACACCATTGGTCTGCGCGAAGACGCGGAATCGATCACCAAGAAGGTGCGTACGATGCCGACCGATCCGGCGCGTGTGCGTCGCACCGATCCGGGCGATCCCGAGAAGTGCCCGGTGTGGCAACTGCATCAGGTCTACAGCGACGACGATACGCGCGACTGGGTGCAGAAGGGCTGCCGCAGCGCCGGTATCGGTTGCCTCGAGTGCAAGCAGCCGGTCATCGACGGCATTCTGCGCGAGCAGCAACCAATGCTCGAGCGCGCGCAAAAGTACATGGACGATCCGTCGTTGCTGCGCGCCATCGTGGCCGATGGCTGTGAGAAAGCTCGAAAATCCGCGCAGGAAATCATGCGCGACGTGCGCGAAGCCATGGGGCTGCAATATTCATGACGCATGCTGGCGTTCCCGGCATGATGCACGGCGTGGGCGCTCCGTCGCCGTGGCTGGTGCGTTGGGCGCATCTGATTCCATCGGGGGCGCGTGTCCTCGATCTGGCGTGCGGCCACGGGCGTCACGCGCGCTGGCTTGCGGCACGGGGTGCGCACGTCACCGCCATCGATCGCGACGAGGCGGCGCTTGCCACCATGTCAATGCTGCCGAACGTCACAACACTGGCGGCCGATCTCGAAGGCGCGCCTTGGCCGTTGGCCGAGGGCGCAACGTTCGATGCCGTCGTTGTCACGAATTATCTGCACCGGCCGTTGCTCTCGCACATTGCCGCCAGTGTGGCGCCGGGCGGCGTGCTGATTTACGAAACCTTTGCGCAGGGAAACGAAAGATACGGAAAACCGTCCAATCCGCTGTTTCTGCTGGCGCCGGGTGAATTGCTTGACGCGGCGCGCATGGCGGATTTGCGCGTGACCGCCTTCGAGGATGTCACGTTGCCGGCACCACATGCGGCGTGCGTCCAGCGTCTGTGCGCGACGCGCGCCACCCCCGGGGAAAACCCCGGCACTGCCGCGCTGTACGAGGCGACCGCGTAATCCGCTACAATCCACCCTTATCGCTGAATTGTTCGATCAACCATGACTACCCAAACTCCGATTCAAGGCAGTATCGTCGCGATTGTCACACCGATGGCAGAAGACGGCAGCCTTGACCGTGAAGCACTGCGTAACCTGATCAATTGGCATGTCGATGAAGGCACTGACGGCATCGTGATCGTCGGTACGTCGGGTGAATCGCCGACCGTGAACGTCGAAGAGCATTGCGAACTCATTGAGATCGCCGTGCAGCAAACGGCGGAAGCCGGCGCGTCGCGCGGGCGCAAGGTGCCGGTGATCGCCGGCACGGGCGGTAATTCGACGGCCGAGGCCATCGAGCTGACGAAGCACGCAAAGCAGGTCGGCGCCGATGCATCGCTTCAGGTCGTGCCGTACTACAACAAGCCCACTCAGGAAGGCCAGTACCAGCACTTCCGCGCCATTGCCGAAGCCGTTGAGCTGCCGGTCATCCTCTATAATGTGCCCGGCCGTACCGTGGCAGACGCCAGCAACGATACGCTGCTGCGTCTGGCGCAAGTGCCCGGCATCGTCGGCGTGAAAGACGCCACGGGTAATCTGGATCGTGGTATCGACCTGATCCGGCGTGCCCCGAAGAGCTTTGCCGTGTATAGCGGCGACGACCTGACGGCAGTTGCGCTCATGCTCATGGGCGGTCAGGGTAATATCTCGGTCACTGCCAACGTGGCGCCGCGTGCGATGCACGAATTGTGCGTCGCTGCGCTGGCCGGCAATGTGGCCAAGGCACGGGAACTGCAATTCCAGTTGTTTGAACTGCACCGTGCCATGTTCGTCGAAGCCAATCCGATCCCCGTGAAGTGGGCGCTGCAACAGATGGGCATGATCGCGTCGGGCATCCGCCTGCCGCTCACGCCGCTTGCGCAGGCGTACCAGGACACGGTGCTGGGTGCTCTCAAGTCGGCCAACATCGCCGTTGTCTAAGCTGTCGTTCAAGCACCCGGGTTCGATTGCCCACCCTTTTTTTGCGACTCATGAAACGAATCGTCAGTAATTCCGTAGCTCGTCCCGTGCTGGCATGGGCCGCTATTGCCTCGTTGGCCCTCGTCGCCGGATGCAGTTCCCTCTCGGGTGCCTTGTCCTCAGATAAGGTGGACTACAAAAGCTCGAAGACCGGCCCCTCGCTCGACGTTCCACCGGATCTGACGAACGTTCAGGCCGCTGATCGCAAGTACGTGACACCGGCCGGTGCCGCCACGCTGTCGACCTACGAGACGCAGCAGAAGGTCGTGGCGACGAACCCGACGGACACCGTGCTGCCGGCTGTGCCTGGCATGAAGGTCGTGCGCGATGGCAACGAGCGCTGGCTGGTGATTCAGAAGGCTCCTGGCGATCTGTGGCCGACGCTGCGTGAATTCTGGCAAGAGAATGGCTTCGTGCTGACGATCGACTCGCCTGACACGGGCGTGATGGAAACCGATTGGGCAGAGAATCGTGCCAAGCTGAATCAGGACATCATCCGGGATCTGCTTGGCAAGGTGCTCGACGGTCTGTACTCGACCGGCGAACGCGACCGCTTCCGCACCCGCGTGGAACGTGATCCGAATGGCGGCACGGACGTCTACATCACGCATCGTCGCATGGTGGAAGTGTTCACGAACTCGCAGAAGGACACGACCAAGTGGGAGCCGGCGCCGAATGATCCGGGCCTCGAGGCGATCTTCCTGACCAAGCTGATGCAACGCTTCGGCGCGCAGGTGGAGCAAGCCCAAGCCCAGGTTGAGGGCGCCAAGACGGGCGTGCCGACGAGCCAGGTCGTGAAGACGGCGGACGCGGCCTATCTTGATATCAACGAGCCGTTCGATCGCGCATGGCGTCGCGTCGGTGTGGCGCTCGATCGCGGTAACTTCACCGTGGACGATCGCGACCGTGCGAAGGGTCTGTACTTCGTGAGCTACGTCGATCCGGCAACGCTCGCCAAGGACAATGGTTTCTTCTATAGCCTGTTCCATGCGAAGGAAGTGCAGGACAGCAAGAAGGCCAAGAAGTACAGCGTGAACGTGCAAGGGCGCGGCGACAACCAGACGCGCGTGCAAGTGCTGGACGACAAGGGTAACGTCGACAATTCGCAGATCGCGCAGACGATCATCAGCGTGATTGGCAACCAGCTCCGTTAAGGCGGGGTGTGCGATTCGCCAGTTTAGGCAGTGGCAGCGAAGGTAATGCCCTGCTGGTGGAGGCGTCGGAAGGCGCCTCCACGACACGTATTCTTCTCGATTGCGGTTTCTCGATGCGGGAAGTCGAGCGGCGCCTCGCGGCACGCTCGATCGATGTGACGTCGCTCGACGCCATCGTCATCACGCATGAGCATGCCGACCACGTCGGCAGTGCCCTTTCCCTCACGCGCAAGTACCGGATTCCTCTCATCATGAGTTGGGGAACGGGGCAGGCCGTCAAAGCACACGCAACCCTCAAGGCTGGCGACGACGATGCGCTCGTACGCTGGTGTCGTTCCGACGAGCCTTTGGCGGTAGGGGGTATCGAGCTTCACCCCTACACCGTGCCTCACGATGCGCGTGAACCGCTTCAGTTCGTGTTTTCCGACGGCGTACGCCGCTTGGGCGTGCTCACGGATGCCGGGTGCCCGACCGCTCACTTGATCGCCACACTGGGCGGCTGCGATGCCTTGGTGCTCGAATGCAACCATGATCGCGAGATGCTGGCCAATAGCAAGTATCCGGCGTCGCTCAAAGCGCGAATTGGTGGTATCTACGGTCATCTGGCGAACGAGGCGGCCGCGGAGATTCTGGCGGCGATCGACAGAGCGAAGCTGCAGCGCGTGATTTGCGCGCATTTGAGCGAGCAGAACAACACGCCTGAACTGGCCATGGCGGCGATGTCCGCTGTCATCGGCACTGAGGCAACGGAGATACTCGTGGCGACGCAGGCAGGGGGCTTTGACTGGTTGACGTGCTAGCGGCGTAGGCCCGTCGCATTGAGCGGTCGGCAGGGCGGGGTGCCCAGGGCGGATACGAAGCGCAGGAATGAAAAAAAGCCGGTCGAAAGACCGGCTTTTTTTGCTCAACTGCCTTGCGGCAGCGAAAGCTTACTTGCTGGCAGCAGCTTCAGCGGCCGAAGCGACCGTGTCAGCAGCAGCACCAGCAGCCGAAGCGACCGTGTCAGCGGCAGCACCAGCAGCCGAAGCGACCGTGTTAGCAGCAGCGCCAGCAGCCGAAGCGGCCGCATCAGCAGCAGCCGTAGCAGCCGAAGCGGCAGCGTCAGCGGCCGGAGCGGCGGCTTCTTCCTTCTTGCCGCAGGCGGTCAGGGCGATAGCCAACAACGAAGCGACGAGGAGAGACTTCTTCATGATCACGTCCTTTTATGGTAGAAGACAAGCGAATGAATATTAATTACGGTAATACGCTCTTGCCAGCGCAAAGCCGATTGCGAGACATTGGCAATTGAGGATTACCCTTGGTCATGCAAGCTGCTTGGCGAGAAATTATATTGGGTTTTCCCCGACGCGTCACGTCAATCTCGCGCATTTACCCCGCTTTTTTCCTTACGGCGCGCAACTTTCGCACGGTCTTCGAGTCTGGTTCGAGTTGCAGCCATCCCGAAGCATACCAATCGTACAGAATTTCGACGATTTCTTGGCTATTTTGCTCGAAATTCGCACATTCCTCGGCATTCAATCGACGGTGGTCGGCAAGGCGCCGTAACGTCGATCTTGCACTGACGGGGACTTCGAGCGGCTCACCGTTGACGTAGTATCGGTTGCGTCGATACAACAATTGTGTCTTCGCCGAGAGCGCCAGGCCGCGCAACGACGCTTCGCGCACGAAACGCGTCTCTGAAAGCGGCGTTTCCGGCGGGTCGAAAAACACATGCGACTTTGGTTCGCTCAACCAGCGCCCAAGGAAGTCCTCCACCTCTTTCTGTCCCCAACGCACCTTTTCGAGTTGCGAGACGAGCGTGTCGATCATGGCATCGGGCAGCGCGGCAGGATGCTTGACGGCAGATTGCGACGGATCGGCGTATCGCCCAGCGAAATGACGTGCGAACGGCAATTCGGGGGCGTTCTCGGCAAGGTAGTACAGGAAGTTCTGAAGCATCTCCTGCTCTAGCGGCGCGCGAAAACCGATCGAGTACGTCATGCACTCGCCTTCGGCGACACCGTCATGCGCATAGCCTGGCGGCAGATACAGCATGTCGCCTGGCTCGAGCACCCACTCCTCTTCGGCGTCGAAGTGCTTCAGGATGCGCAGCGGCACACCCTCGAGCCATGTGGTGTCACGTTGCGGCCCGATGCGCCAGCGGCGCTTGCCATGCGCTTGAAGCAGAAAGACGTCGTAGGAGTCGAGATGCGGCCCGACGCCGCCGCCATCGGTGGCGTAGCTGATCATCACGTCATCGAGACGAGCGTCGGGAATGAAGCGAAACTGTTGCATGAGGGCGTCGACGGCCGGCGCGTGCAGATTCACGCCTTGCACGAGAAGCGTCCATTGTTTGCGCGTGAGCGGCGGCAAATCGGTGGTGTCGAACGGGCCGTGCTCGAGTTGCCAGCGCTTGCGCGCGTGGCTGATGAGTCGAGATTCGACGTCGTCCTGCGCGGCGAGTGCGAACAGCGCGTCGCGCGAGAGCGGTGCCGTAAAGCCGGGGATCGCTTGCCGGATGAGTAGCGGGCGCTTGTGCCAGTAGCGCTTCATGAAAGCTTCGGGCGCGAGGCCGCCGAGCAGGGGCGATGTGGAGTGGGATGTCGTCATGCGTAGATCGATGCGTTAAAAGTGACGGCGTCGTCGGTCACCCGATGGCAGCCCGGCGCGTGCTTGCGCGAGGTGCAGGAATGAACACAATGCGAACACGCGGTGCGCTCGCTCGCGGACCTCGATGTCACCTTAGGTTGCTGCCGGGGCGCTGTCATACGGCTGCGCGTATAATGCGGGCTGTTTTCCGGAGAGTTTGATGAAGATCGAAAAGAATACCGTCGTCTCGGTGACTTACAAGTTGTCGGACGCTCAGGGCAACCTGATCGAAGAAAGCGGCGCCGAGCCGATGGTTTATCTGCACGGCGGCTATGATGGCACGTTCCCCAAGATCGAGGAAGCGCTCGATGGGCAGGACGTTGGCTATGAGGCGCAACTGCAACTGGAACCGGCCGACGCGTTCGGCGACTACGATTCCGAGTTGATCAAGGTCGAAGAGCGTGGCCGCTTCCCGGAGCCGCTGGAAGTCGGCATGCAGTTCGAAGGCACGCCGGAAGATGGTGACGATGAGTCCGACACGTTGATCTACACGGTGACGGACGTTGCCGACGACAAGGTCGTGCTCGACGGCAATCATCCGCTCGCGGGCATGGCGCTGCGGTTCGATCTGAAGGTGACCGACGTGCGTCAGGCGACGGAAGAGGAAATCGAGCACCAGCACGCGCATGGCGCGTCGGGTCTCGAGGTCGTCGACGAAGACGAAGACGACGCACCGACGCTGCACTGAGTTTTCGGCGTCGCTCTGCTACCCCAGGGCAAGGCAGGCGACGCACGACGTGCGAAAGCCGTATCAGAACATTCGCCGGGTCCGGCGCATTGCCTATCGCGATGCGCCGGGCTCGGCGTTTGCATTTCAAGGGCCTCGCTCAGCGGCTGTGCGCGGCGGGATGTGTGGCCGTGTTGGGCGCGCGCGCGGGGCCGATGGGCGTGACGCCCTGATTGGGGTCCGAACTGACCGAGCTGACCGAACTGGCGCCGGTGGCCAGACCGGACGGCGGATAGAGCGCGGAGTACGGCGCGGCGTAGGGCGTGACGCCTGGGAGGCTGGCGGACGTTCTGCCGGGCTCGGGATTCGGCGTGACGACTGCTGCCGGTGCCGTGCCACTGCCGCGCTGAGCGTTGGCCGCTGCCGCGCTATTGGGAGGGAGCGTCACGCTCTCGAAGCGGAACAGTTGCGGCGTACGCGGATCGACGCGCACGCGCACCCAGCGGTTTGCCGTGGGCGAGCCGTAGCTACTCAGCTGTGTGAATGACTTGACCGGCGCGCCGTGGGCATCGCGCAACGGTTGCGTGTGGCGCATCGTCTTGCCGCTGTCGATCAACAGGATCGGCCCTTTGAAGCGATTGGCAAGGCGCAGCAACTGCGCACGGAAATCCTTGTAGCCATCAATCCCACGCCGTCCGGACCGCTCCGAGAAGATGCCGCCCAGACCACCGCTGCGCGCCGGTTCGAACTCCGGGTCGGCTTGCGCGACGATGACGATGCCAATGGCGTCCTTCTGTTGTGCGTAGGCCGTCGCATGCTGCAACCAGACACGCGTTGCAATGACCCGATCTTCGTATTCGCCGTTGCGTCCCCCGGCCGAGCGGTAATTGTTGTTGTTGCCCGGAAGGTTCAGGCCGACGAACACCACGCCGCGATAGAACCACCGCACGTTCTCGTGATACTGGCGAAAGCGTGCCATGTCGCTCTGACGCGTGATATCGAACTGTGCGTAACCCACGGGGCCTGGGCCGAGCAGCGCATCGTCGTTGAACGCGTGATCGCGCAGAAAATCGAGACGCTCCACGGGGTTGTAGCTTCCCTCGCTGGCGCGCTGGCAATCGGCCCAGTCGTTAGCGCCGGGCACATAGATAAGCGGCTTGGGAGAACTGGCGAGCAGACTCAGGCGCTGCGTGATGAGTTCGTCACGGCACGACTCCGCGACGTCTTTGATATTGCCCGCGTGAACGACGAATGCGGCCTGCGTGTCGCCGATATTGGTCAGCACGCTGCGCACCACGGGCACTTCGGCATTCCCGAACGGGGTATTGCCGAGTACGGCAAAATCAAACGGCGGCGGTTTGGGCGCGCTCTTGGCCGCAGCCTTTACGGCAGGCTTCGCGTTGTTCTGCGACGCCGCTGCCAATGTCGAGCCCGTCGTCAGCGCAAGTGCCGCGAAGCACACCGCCAACAAGCCGGAGCGAGTGTGGCAAGGAGCACGCAGGCGACGCAGTTTCAACATGGAAAGTCAGTGGTTCGCGCGGCCGTCCATCAGGCCTCGCAGTTCATACAACAGTTCAAGCGCTTCGCGGGGACGAAGGTCGTCCGGATCGATCTGTGCCAGACGCGCCAGCGCGGCCTCGGCGTCCGGGTCGAGCGCGGCGGCCCGAGGCGTCGTATCAGGCGTCTCTTGACGTGCCGTCGCGCCGCCGGAATCGTCGTCAAGATCGTCCTCGATGGGCACGCGCGTCGCGAACAGATCGAGTTGCGGTGCGGCCGGATCGAGCGCCTGCTGTTCGAGCAACGCAAGATGCTTGCGCGCCGCGCGAATGACCGGCATCGGCACCCCGGCGAGCTGCGCGACCTGCAAGCCGTAGCTCTGGCTCGCGGGGCCATCCTGAACCGCGTGCAGGAACACAATGCCTTCGCCATGTTCCACGGCCGACAGATGCACGTTCGCGCATTGCGGGAATTCGTCCGGGAGTTGCGTCAGTTCGAAATAGTGCGTGGCGAACAACGTGTAGCAGCGATTGTGACCGAGCAGGTGCCGCGCAATCGCCCATGCGAGCGCGAGGCCATCGAACGTCGATGTGCCGCGTCCGATTTCGTCCATCAGCACCAGGCTCTGGTCGGTTGCCGTATGCAGAATCGCCGCCGATTCGGTCATTTCGACCATGAACGTCGAGCGTCCGCCCGCGAGGTCGTCCGAGGCGCCGATACGTGTGAAGATGGCATCGAGCGGCCCGAGGCGCACGGCCTCGGCGGGCACGTAGCAGCCCACGTAAGCGAGCAGGGCGATCAGCGCGGTCTGACGCATGAACGTTGACTTACCGCCCATGTTCGGGCCGGTGATGAGCAGCAGACGGCGGGCATCGCCCAGCGAACAATCGTTGGCGATGAAGCGCTCAACCTGTTGCTCGACGACCGGATGACGGCCCTGACGAATGTCCACCACGCGCTCTTGCACTAACTCGGGTTTTACCCAGCCCAGTGTCTCGGCGCGTTCGGCCAGTGCGGAGAGAACGTCGAGTTGGGCGAGTGCCTGCGCAATGCGTTTGAACTCAGTGATGTGCGGCAACAGAGCTTGCAACAGCGCGTCGTACAGCAGTTTTTCCCGGGCGAGCGAACGCTCCTGCGCAGACAGCGCCTTGTCTTCGAATGTCTTCAGTTCCGGCGTGATGTAGCGCTCGGCATTCTTGAGCGTCTGACGGCGACGATAGTCGTCGGGCACCTTGTCGGTCTGGCCGCGCGTGACTTCAATATAAAAGCCATGCACCTTGTTGAACTCGACACGCAAATTGTTGATGCCGGTACGGGCACGCTCGCGCGTTTCCAGATCAATGAGGAACTGTCCGCAGTTCTCCGAGATGTCGCGCAACTCGTCGAGGTCGGCATCGTAGCCGCGTGCGATGACGCCGCCGTCGCGCACCATGGCGGCCGGGTCTTCCGCAATGGCGCTCGTGAGCAGCGCGAGTGCGGCGTCGGGAATGGCGAGGTCTTCGTGCAGGATGGCGAGCAGTGGCGAGCTCGCTTCGACGGCGCGCAGTGTGGTGTGTAGCTCGGGCAGACGGCGCAAGGCATCGCGCAGGCTCGACAGATCGCGTGGACGCGCCGTGAGCAGTGCCAGACGTGCCGTAATCCGTTCGACGTCCGCCACATGCCGCAGTTCGCTGTTCAGTGCGCGCCACGTGCCGGGGCCTTCGAGCAACGTGGCGATGGCCAGTTGGCGCGACTGCGGCACCTGCTGATCTCGCATCGGGTGGTGAAGCCAATGACGCATCAGGCGGCTGCCCATCGTGGTGCCGCAGGTGTCGAGCAGCGAGAGCAGCGTTGGCGATTCGGTGCCGCGCAGCGTCTCGGTGAGTTCCAGATTGCGCCGGGTGGCGGCGTCCAGGCCAATATAGGCCGCTTCCCGCTCCACGTTCAGACTTTGCACATGGCGCAGCGACTGGCCCTGCGTAGCGGCTGCGTATTGCAGCAGCGCACCGGCCGCACCGAGCGCGGGGTTCAGACCATCGCAACCGAAGGCCGTCAGACTGGCAACGCCGAGTTGATCGCGCAGACGCTGCGTGCCGGCAGCCGTGTCGAAATGCCAGTCGGGCACCCGGGTCGTGGTGCCGAGGGAAAGGCCCTCGAATGTTTTCAAGGCGCTATCCGGCACGAGTGTCTCGGCCGGGCGGATGCGCTCCAGCTCTCGCGGCAGCTTATCGGCGGCCACTTCCATCAGGCGCAGTTCGCCGCTGGCGAGCGATAGCCACGCGAGGCCGGCGATGCATTCGCTGGCGCGCCGAGCCGGGGGCATCTGCACAGCGAGCAGATACTGATCGACCTTGTCGCTGAGCAGGGCGGCGTCGGTCAGTGTGCCGGGGGTGACGATGCGCACGACTTTGCGCTCCACGGGGCCCTTGGCCGTGGCCGGGTCACCGATCTGCTCGCAGATGGCGACCGATTCCCCGAGCTTGACCAGCTTGCCCAGATATTGCTCCACGGCGTGATGGGGAACGCCGGCCATGCGGATCGGTTGGCCGCCGGACTGGCCGCGCGCGGTGAGCGTGAGGTCGAGCAGGCGCGCCGCCTTGGCGGCGTCGTCATGGAACAGCTCGTAGAAGTCGCCCATGCGATAGAAGACGAGCATGTTCGGATGCTCGGCCTTGATGCGCGTGTACTGCTGCATCATCGGCGTCATCGGTGCGGCGGAGACGGGGGCGGGGGCAGGGGTAGCTTGGGTGCTCGTCATGAGTGAATTCGGGTCGGGCGAGTCGGGGCACGGTGCCTTAGGCAGGTGGCACCTGCCGGGAGGATCTCGCGGTGAGCCGGCATGCAGCGCGCCGGTTCGCACCATCGTGGCGCGTTGGATGCGCAATTTTACGACGGGTTTGACCCGGTCTGTCATGCGACGTGCTGCGATGTTGCCTTCGGGTGTCCGGAAACATGTCGCGTGAAGGCGGCGGGATGACTCTCAAGTTTCCCGAAAATGTGCCGTTTCGGTTGGTAAGCTCCGCAAAAATTACCAAAAAGCAGCGCAAGCTACTCTCGCACGGGTCAGTATGGTGAAGTCGTTGAAGGGACGAGTCGCGTTGGCGACAGCGCTCGTCTCGATGGTATTGATCGTCGGTGTGGCCGTTGGCATCGAGTTTTTCGTTTACGGGGAATTGCGAAATTCGATGCAGGCGCAGCTTGACTCGCAGGTCAAGCTCGTGGCCGAGCAACTCGACGACAAATTACGGGGGAAGTTTCTCGCACTGCATCGTATGTCCCGCCATATCGGCGATCTCCACGCCATAACACCCGCGCAGTTCGACACCTTTGCCAGCATGTCGGTGTCGATGCCGGAAACGTTCAACACGCTTTTCGTGGCCGCTCCCGACGGCCGCGTGCTCTACGACTCGACGTTCCCCGCCACGCCCTTCAATATTGCTGATCGCGATTACTTCCGGCAACTGCTCGCAGGCGCGCCGCAGGCGGCCTCAAGCGTGATTGCGGGCAAGATCACGCGCTCGCCGGGCATCGTGCTCGCTGTGCCCGTCACCGATGCACAGGGTAAGGTGACGGCCGTGATCGGTGGGGCGGTCAATCTGCTGCGGCAGAACTTCATCGTCGATCTGGCAAGCAATGCCATCGGCGAGACGGGGCGTTACTGTTTGGTCACCAACGAAAATCCGGCGCGGTATGTCATTCAGGCCGACGTGACCAAGATTCTCACCCCGGTGGGGCCGGCGCAGACGTTGTGCGGCATACGCGATCCCGGCCGGCACGAGATCGTCCACATGCACCCGCTGGTCGCGCGCGCGATCATGACGACGACCGGGTGGTCGGTCGTGGCGGTGGTGCCCGGCGCCGAAGCCTTCGATCCGCTCGCGCGGGTGCGGCGCCGCGTCATCATGCTCGCGATCGCCGCCATCGGTATTGCGGCGTTTGCAATGTGGTGGATGGCGCGGCGCATGTTGCGTCCGCTCGACACGCTGCGCGATCTCGTACAGCGCAGCGCCGGCGATATGCGTGCCGTGCAATCGCTGCCCGTGCAGCGGGCCGATGAGATCGGGGCACTCGCGAACACGTTTCGCGACATGATGGAGCAGTTGGGCGATCATACGGAGGCGCTGGAAATATCGCGCGAGGCTGCACGCGCGAACGTGCGTCGCATGCAGGAGATCGCAGACCGCGTGCCCTATTTGGTGGCGTTTCTCGACAGTGAGGAGCGCTTCGCGTTCGTGAACCGGGCCTGTGAGCAGCGATTACGCCACTCGCGCGAACGCATTCTCGGCGCCACGGCGCGCGAGTTGTTCGGCCCGTCGCTGTATCGTGAATTCGCGCCTTATCTGTCGCGGGCATATGCGGGCGAGGCCGCGACCTTCGTCTGGGATTTCGGCGAAGACGCCGCGTATCGCTGCTTTGAAGTGAGTTATCAACCGGAGTGGGCGTCGCAGAACGTGCTCGCCGGCGTTCACGTATTTGTGCGCGACATCACTGTAGAGCGTTCGAACGAGCGGCGCTGGCGACGCGAATCGCACACCGATCACCTCACGGGGCTGCTCAATCGCAAGGGGTTCGATCAGGCGCTGGCCAACGCCGTGCGGCGTGCGCGCGAAGGCGCCGGGGCGCAGGCGCTGCTGTTCGTCGATCTGGATCGCTTCAAGGTGGTCAACGACACCTGGGGCCATGCGCTGGGCGACGAACTGCTTCGGCGGCTGGCCAAGCGGCTTGTGGCGAGCGTGCGTGAGAGCGATGCCATCGCCCGTTTCGGTGGTGACGAATTTGCCGTCATCATGGGGGATGTTCAGGATGTCGTCGACGTCGAGCGCGCGGCGATGTCGATTCTCGATCTGGCGTCGCGGCCCATGATGCTGTCCGTCGGTGAGGTGAGCGTGGGGGCTTGTGTCGGCGTGGCGATGGTCGCGCGCGGTGAAGACCAGACGCCCGACATGCTGTTCCAGGCCGCAGACCGTGCGCTCTACAACGCGAAACACGGCGGACGCGGGCGCTTCGTGCTCAGCGATGGCGTGCCGGGCCGCTTCGCGTGAGCGGGCGCTCACCGGGGCAGCGAGATGTTTCGCGGATGTCGACCGTCATCGTGTGCGTTTGCCGGGAGGGCCGCCCTGCGATGCGCGTCGCGCATTAGGCAACGGCAATCGAACGCGCCATTGCGATGAGCTTCTGTAATGTTACGAGCGTGAATTGTCTGTCGCACAATGAAAGACGCCGCACGTTGGCTGCTTGCGGCAGTCGATGGAGCAGGCGTGGGAAAGTCTTCATACAGGAGGCGGGCATGAAACTTGAGGGCGGACGAAGCCGGACAACTACGCGGGCGGCTTCCGCCGCAGGGTGGCGCGAGGCTGGAGCGCGCAGTGAGCCACCGCGGGCATCGCATCGGGCGCCGCGGTCGCGGCAGCGTATCGATGGTCGGGACGACAATCCGAGGTATCTGAGTTTGTCGGTTCGCGAAAACGAAGTGTTTCACATGCTTGTCGACGGCCTGGCCGTCAATGAGATCGTTCATGTCATGCACTCGAGCGAGCGAACGATCACAGCACACGTCGCCAATATCCTGCACAAACTCGCGCTCGACGATAGTGCAGACCTGATCGGCTACGCCATTCGGCACGGGCTGATCGATGAAGGGGGGGAGGGCGTCGCCTGACGGTCTTTCCGAGGTAGGCGTCGCTGGCTTGCCCCGAACCACCGGCTTCCTCCTTTGGGGCCCAATCCGGCGCGTCGCACAAGGTCGTTACGATCCCGCGCGACGCGTCCGTTAACCGGACAGTAGGCGCATCGGCTCACGTCGCGCAAACGCTCTGCGAGCGCGTTGCCAATGTCGTCCCAACGTCCCGAATAATTCCGATTGATCGAGAACGAGCGCGAGGTTCGCTTCGTCGGCCAACACGATCGCGCGGTCGGTGATAAGGTACCGGCTCGACATAATTTTTGCGGAGGGTGCGTGTCATTGCCCGTGTGCCTGAATGCGCGCGGTGAAGGCATCATTCTCTTGACCACCCACGAGATGGGCGACCCGCTTCGATGCGAGGACTTCGCCCCCAAAACCGAGGACAGACACGATGAAGGCGATCGAGATCACCCAGTACGGCGCACCGGAAGTGCTCAAGCCCACCGAGCGCCCGCGTCCCGAACTCAAGCCGGGTGAAGTGCTTATCAAGGTGACGGCGTCGGGGGTGAACCGTCCGGACGTGCTTCAGCGCATCGGCCAGTACCCGGTGCCGCCGGGCGCTTCGGATCTGCCCGGACTCGAAGTCGCTGGCGAGATCGTCGAAGGCGCGCTCGATGGGGTAGACAACCGCTGGGGTCTGAAAGTTGGTTCGCGCGTGTGCGCGCTGGTGCAGGGCGGTGGCTATGCCGAGTATTGCGCCGCGCCGCTCGCGCAGGTGCTGCCGGTGCCAGAAGGGTTGTCGGACGTGGAGGCGGCGTCGCTACCGGAAACGTTCTTCACCGTGTGGAGCAACGTGTTCGATCGCGCCCACCTCGGCGAGACCGAGACGGGCGAGAAGGAGACGCTGCTGGTGCAAGGAGGGACGAGCGGTATCGGTGTGACGGCGATCCAGCTTGGCGTGGCGCTCGGTCATCGCGTGTTCGCGACCGCCGGTTCCGATGAGAAGGCTCGCGCATGCGAAGCACTCGGCGCGGAGCGGGGCATCAATTACAAGACCGAAGATTTCGTCGCCATCGCCAAGGAACTCACCCGCGATCGCGGCGTGGACGTCGTGCTCGACATGGTGGGCGGCGACTATCTGCCGCGTGAAGTGCAGGCGCTGGCCTTTGACGGGCGCATCGCCATCATCGCGCTGCTCGGCGGGAGCAAGGCCACGCTGGATATGGGCGCGTTACTGCGCCGCCGCCTGACGGTGACCGGCTCGACGCTGCGCCCGCGCTCGGTGGCATTCAAGGCGGCCATCGCACAGCGCCTGTACGAGAAGGTCTGGCCGCTGTTCGCGGCAGGCAAGATTCGTCCGGTGATTTATCAGACGTTCCCGGCCGAACAAGCGGACAAAGCCCACGCTTTGATGGAAACCAGTACGCACGTCGGCAAGATCGTGCTGACCTGGTAAGCACGCTTGCGTCGTTTGACGGTTGAAATCCGCGTGAAATGGGTGTTTCATGCGGATTTGCGCGTTAGAAAGCCGTCGAAATTGACCCCCATGCCCCGGACGCACTAGAATGAGAGGTTTTTCGTCCATACGCATCGGGGGATAAGGCGTGACAACTGGTACCGCAGCTTCGGCTCGCACCATCAGCCGCAAGGCTGGCAAGCTCGTCGTGGGCAATTGGAAACTGCATGGCAGTCTGGCCGGCAACGAGGCGCTTCTGGGCGACCTGCTGGCATCGCCGGTGCTGAGCGCGCCGGGCGTGATTGCGGCCGTGTGCGTGCCGTTCCCTTATCTCGCACAATGCCAGGTTCGCCTCTCTGGGCAGGTGTTGGGCTTTGGTGCGCAGGATGTCTCGGCGCAGTTGAGCGGTGCCTTCACGGGCGAAGTCGCGGCGCCGATGATTGCCGAGTTTGGTGCGCGGTTCGTGATCGTGGGGCACTCGGAGCGTCGCACGTATCACGCCGAGACCGATGCGAATGTTGCTGCCAAGACGGTGCGCGTGCTCGATGCGGGCATGACGCCGATCGTATGTGTGGGTGAGACGCTTGCCGAGCGCGAGGCCGGTAAGACGACGGCGGTGGTGACGCGTCAGCTCGAGGCGGTACTCGCAGCGCTGACGGTGGAGCAGGCCGCGCGGATCGTCGTCGCTTACGAGCCGGTCTGGGCGATTGGTACGGGCAAGACGGCGACCTCGGCCGAGGCGCAGGAGGTGCATGCCCATCTGCGATCGCTGTTGCGCGCGAAGGGTGAGGCAGTCACGGACGTGGCGGTGTTGTACGGTGGCAGTGTGAAGCCGGACAACGCGGCCGAACTGTTTTCGATGGCGGACGTCGATGGTGGTCTGATCGGCGGCGCGGCATTGAAGGCGGCCGATTTTCTGGCGATTTGCGAGGCGGGACTGTCGCGCTGATTGCCAATGCCATGTTTCGTAATGGCATGAAATAGTCATGATGCAGTGCGTCAAAAATGCACTGCAAATCGGATTCTTCTATACGGGTGATGAGATGGGGTTGTTGAAAACGTTGTTGATCGTGGTGCAGGTGCTTTCGGCGCTGGGCATCATCGGTCTGGTGTTGCTTCAGCATGGCAAGGGCGCCGATATGGGCGCTGCATTCGGTAGCGGTTCGTCGGGTAGTCTCTTCGGTGCATCGGGCTCTGCAAACTTTCTGTCGCGTACCACGGCAATGCTGGCGGCCATATTCTTCGTGACCACGCTGGGTCTCACGTATCTCGGTTCGTATAAGCCGGCAGCAAACATCGGTGTCCTTGGTAATTTGCCTGCCGCGACTTCGCCGGCAACGGCGTCGGCACCTGCTGCCGCAAGCGTTCCGGCACCGGCTTCTGTGGCCAATCCGCAGGGCGTGCCCAAGTAATTGAAGATAGCTTTGTGACAAGTAATAAGCTGTAAAGAAAATCGAAAAAAATCGATTTGTGCATTGAACAAAAGGTGGAAGGGCGCTACTATAGCGGTCTTGAAGCGATTCGTAAGTGACAGCGGATTGCAGACTATGAATGCCGACGTGGTGAAATTGGTAGACACGCTATCTTGAGGGGGTAGTGGCGAAAGCTGTGCGAGTTCGAGTCTCGCCGTCGGCACCACAGTTCTACGATGCCAGCCTTGCGTTTATGCTTTGGCTGGCATTTTATTTTGTGCTCACCGTTCATCCGCTTTCCGGTCCCCACGCCATCGACGAGAGCGGTTCTTTGAACTAACCGAAAGAGGGTAGAGTTGAACCTCGGAACCTATTATCCCGTCCTGCTGTTTCTTCTGGTAGGTGGCGGTCTTGGGGCGGTACTGATTGGGGTTGGTAAATTCCTCGGCCCCAACAAACCCGACAGCGAAAAACTCTCTCCGTACGAGTGCGGCTTCGAGGCTTTCGAAGACGCGCGCATGAAGTTCGATGTGCGCTACTATCTCGTCGCCATCCTTTTCATCCTGTTCGATCTCGAAACGGCATTTCTGTTTCCGTGGGGCGTGGCCCTGCGCGATATCGGCTGGGTGGGCTTTATCTCCATGATGGGTTTCCTGCTTGAACTGCTCGTCGGTTTCGTGTTCCTGTGGAAGCGCGGTGCGCTTGACTGGGAATAAGACCGTCAACGTATTGGCAGCATTGCAGAAGGATTCAGGGTAAGCATATGAGCATCGAAGGGGTTTTGCGCGAAGGGTTCGTCACCACCACGGCTGACAAACTCATCAATTGGACGCGCACGGGTTCGCTTTGGCCGATGACGTTCGGTCTTGCGTGTTGTGCCGTTGAAATGATGCACGCCGGCGCGGCGCGTTACGATCTGGACCGGTTTGGCGTGGTGTTCCGCCCGAGTCCGCGTCAGTCGGACGTGATGATTGTGGCCGGTACGTTGTGCAACAAGATGGCGCCCGCGCTGCGCAAGGTGTACGACCAGATGGCCGAGCCGCGTTGGGTGATCTCGATGGGGTCGTGCGCCAACGGCGGCGGTTACTATCACTATTCCTACTCGGTGGTGCGCGGTTGCGATCGCATCGTGCCAGTCGACGTCTACGTGCCGGGCTGTCCGCCCACGGCCGAGGCGCTTGTCTACGGCATCATCCAGTTGCAGTCGAAGATCAAGCGGACTGCGACGATCGCGCGTAAATAACCGCTCCCGCCCATGTCTACACTAGAACAACTCAAGACCACCCTGCAAAACGTGCTTGGCACTCGTGCCGAGCAGTTGGTGGAAGCCCTCGACGAGCTGACATTGACCGTCAAGGCAAGCGACTATCTCGAAGTGGCGCGCACGCTGCGCGATCATCCCGATCTGAAGTTCGAGCAATTGATGGATGTTGCCGGTCTGGACTATTCGGCCTACGGCGACGGTGCCTACGATGGCCCGCGCTATGCCGCCGTCTCGCATCTGCTCTCGCTCACCCACAACTGGCGTCTGCGTGTGCGCGTGTTCGCACCGGAAGACGATCTGCCGGTCGTGGCATCGCTGATCGATCTGTGGAGTTCGGCCAACTGGTTCGAGCGTGAAGCCTTCGATCTGGTCGGTATCGTGTTCGAGGGGCACCCGGACCTGCGCCGTATTCTGACGGACTACGGTTTCATCGGTCACCCGTTCCGCAAGGACTTCCCGACGTCCGGTTATGTCGAGATGCGTTACGACCCGGAACAGAAGCGAGTGATCTACCAACCGGTGACGATCGAGCCGCGCGAAATTACGCCGCGCATCATCCGCGAAGAGCATTACGCCGGTCTGAAACATTAAGGTGGCCTTGTGGCAGACATCAAGAACTACACTCTGAACTTCGGTCCGCAGCACCCGGCAGCGCACGGTGTGCTGCGCCTGGTGCTGGAGCTGGACGGCGAAGTGATCCAGCGCGCCGATCCGCACATCGGCCTGTTGCACCGTGCGACCGAGAAGCTCGCCGAATCGAAGACGTTCCTGCAATCCGTGCCGTACATGGATCGTCTGGACTACGTCTCGATGATGTGCAACGAGCACGCCTATGTGATGGCGATCGAAAAGCTGCTCGGCGTCGAAGTGCCGATTCGCGCACAATACATCCGCGTGATGTTCGACGAAATCACGCGCGTTCTGAATCACCTGATGTGGATCGGTTCCCACGCGCTCGACGTGGGTGCGATGGCGGTGTTCCTGTACGCCTTCCGTGAGCGCGAAGATCTGTTCGACGTGTATGAAGCCGTCTCGGGTGCGCGTATGCACGCGGCTTACTACCGTCCGGGCGGTGTGTACCGCGATCTGCCGGACACGATGCCGAAGTATCGTGCGTCGAAGTTCCACAACGAACGTGCGATCAAGAAGATGAACGAAGCGCGCGAAGGCTCGCTGCTGGACTTCATCGAAGATTTCGCCATCCGCTTCCCGAAGTGTGTCGACGAGTACGAAACGTTGCTCACCGACAACCGTATCTGGAAACAGCGTCTGGTCGGTATCGGCGTGGTGTCGCCCGAGCGTGCCATGCAGCTTGGCTTCTCCGGTGCGATGCTGCGTGGCTCGGGCATTGCCTGGGATTTGCGCAAGAAGCAGCCGTACGAAGTGTACGACCGCCTCGAGTTCGACATCCCGGTGGGTAAGGAAGGTGACTGCTACGACCGTTATCTGGTGCGCGTTGAAGAAATGCGCCAGTCGGCCAGCCTGATCCGCCAGTGCGTGAAATGGTTGCGTGCCAATGAAGGTCCGGTGATTACGGACAATCACAAGGTGGCGCCGCCGTCGCGAGTGGAAATGAAGTCGAACATGGAAGAGCTGATTCACCACTTCAAGCTCTTCACCGAAGGCTTCCACGTGCCCGCCGGCGAGACGTATGCCGCTATCGAGCACCCGAAGGGCGAGTTCGGCATCTATCTGGTGTCGGACGGTGCCAACAAGCCGTACCGCCTGAAAATTCGCGCGCCGGGCTTCGCCCACCTTTCTGCGCTCGACGAGATGGCAAAGGGGCACATGATTGCAGATGCTGTCGCAATCATCGGTACCCAGGACATCGTGTTCGGCGAGATTGATCGCTAAATGCGCAGCGGGCGCCCCAGGCGCCCGCAAGTTTTAATTCGGCAGGGTTTCGCAGGTCGATACCATTGCCGTTCCAGTTGCCGTGCCTGTGAGTTGCGGGCAGCCGAGATGATCGGCTCGCCCGCGCTGGCACGAGCGGGGATAACGTTTTAGAGAACCGTCGGATCGGAAATGCTTTCTCCCGAAGCCCTGAAGAAAATCGACCGTGCCGTTGCCAAATACCCTGCCGAGCAGAAACAGTCGGCGGTAATGCACGCACTTGCCGTAGCGCAGGTCGAGAAAGGCTGGTTGTCGCCCGAAGTGATGCAATTCGTGGCGGACTACCTCGAGATGCCCGCAGTCGCGGTGCAAGAGGTCGCAACCTTCTACACCATGTTCAACACGAGCCCCGTGGGCAAGTTCAAGTTGACCGTGTGCACGAACCTGCCTTGCCAGCTCACGCGCGGCGAAGAGATGGCCAAGTACCTGAAGGAGAAGCTGGGTGTCGAGTACAACGACATCACGCCGGATGGTCTCTTCACGGTCAAGGAAGGTGAGTGCATGGGCGCTTGCGGCGATGCCCCCGTCATGCTGGTGAACAACCATCGCATGTGCGGCTTCATGAACGAAGCCAAGGTCGACGCGCTCATCGACGAGCTCAAGGCCAAGGGCGCCGCGGGAGAGAAAGCATGACGTCTCTGCACAACCGTCACGTCAAGCCGTTGATTCTCGCCGGCCTCAATGGCGAGAACTGGCACCTGGAAGATTACGTCAAGCGCGGTGGTTACCAGCAGCTCGCACGCATTCTGAAGGAGGGCCTCACGCCGGAGCAGGTCATTGCCGACGTCAAGGCATCGGGCCTGCGTGGCCGTGGAGGCGCAGGCTTCCCGACCGGTCTGAAGTGGAGCTTCATGCCGCGTGCGTTCCCGGGGCAGAAGTACCTCGTCTGCAACTCGGACGAAGGCGAACCCGGCACGTTCAAGGATCGCGACATCCTGCGCTACAACCCGCATGCGCTGATCGAAGGCATGGCCATCGGCGGTTTCGCCATGGGCATCACCGTCGGTTACAACTACATCCACGGGGAAATCTACGAAGTGTATGAACGCTTCGAAGAGGCGCTCGAGGAAGCACGCGCCGCTGGTTATCTGGGCGACAACATTCTCGGCACGGACTTCTCGTTCCAGTTGCACGCTCACCATGGTTACGGCGCGTACATCTGCGGCGAAGAAACCGCATTGCTCGAGTCGCTCGAGGGCAAGAAGGGCCAACCGCGTTTCAAGCCGCCGTTCCCGGCGAGCTTCGGTCTGTACGGCAAGCCCACGACCATCAACAACACCGAGACGTTCGCGGCTGTTCCGTTCCTGCTGGCCACCGGCCCGCAGCAGTATCTGGAAATGGGCAAGCCGAACAACGGCGGCACCAAGATTTTCTCGGTGTCGGGCGACGTCGAGTTGCCGGGTAACTACGAAGTGCCGCTGGGCACGCCGTTTTCCGAGTTGCTGGAACTTGCCGGTGGCATGCGTGGCGGCAAGAAACTCAAGGCCGTGATTCCGGGCGGCTCGTCGGCACCGGTGGTGCCGGCCGGGCTGATGATGGAAACCACGATGGACTACGACAGCATCGCCAAGGCTGGATCGATGCTGGGCTCGGGCGCCGTGATCGTGATGGACGAGACACGCTGCATGGTGCGCTCGCTGCTGCGCCTGTCGTACTTCTACTACGAAGAATCGTGCGGTCAGTGCACGCCGTGCCGTGAAGGCACGGGCTGGCTGTGGCGCGTGGTCAATCGTATCGAGCACGGTGAAGGCCGCAAGGAAGATCTGGACCTGCTCAACTCGGTGGCCGAGAACATCATGGGCCGTACCATTTGCGCGCTGGGCGACGCCGCAGCGATGCCGGTGCGCGGCATGCTCAAACACTTCTGGGACGAGTTCGCCTACCACGTCGAGCACAAGCATTGCTTGGTCGGCGCTCACTAATCCCTTTTGACGCTTGGCATTGAACCGCTATGGTTGAAATCGAAATTGACGGCCAAAAGGTCGAGGTGCCCGAAGGCAGCATGGTGATCCAGGCTGCCAAGAAGAACGGCACCTATATTCCTCACTTCTGCTACCACAAGAAGCTGTCCATCGCTGCGAACTGCCGCATGTGCCTGGTCGAGGTCGAAAAGGCCCCGAAGGCCGTGCCGGCCTGTGCAACGCCGGTGGCCAACGGCATGATCGTGCGCACCAACTCCGAGAAGGCTGTGAAGGCACAGCAATCGGTGATGGAGTTCCTGCTGATCAATCACCCGCTCGACTGCCCGATCTGCGATCAGGGGGGGGAGTGCCAACTGCAGGACTTGGCCGTCGGTTACGGCAAGTCGGCGTCGCGCTATCAGGAAGAGAAGCGCGTGGTGTTCCACAAGAACGTGGGCCCGCTCATCTCGATGGAAGAGATGTCGCGCTGCATCCACTGCACCCGCTGCGTGCGTTTCGGTCAGGAAGTGGCCGGTGTCATGGAGTTCGGCATGCTGGGGCGCGGCGAGCACTCGGAAATCACCTCGTTCGTCGGCAAGACGGTCGACTCGGAACTGTCGGGCAACATGATCGACCTGTGCCCGGTCGGTGCGCTGACGTCGAAGCCGTTCCGTTACAGCGCCCGTACGTGGGAGCTGTCGCGCCGCAAGTCAGTGAGCCCTCACGATGGCGTGGGCGCGAACCTCGTGGTGCAAGTGAAGAACAACAAGGTCATGCGCGTTGTGCCGCTCGAGAACGAAGCGGTCAACGAATGCTGGATCTCGGACAAGGACCGTTTCTCGTACGAAGGTCTGAACAGCGACGATCGCCTCACCAAGCCGATGCTCAAGCAAGGCGGTGAGTGGCACGAAGTCGACTGGCAGACGGCGCTCGAGTACGTCGGTCACGGTTTGACGGACATCATCCGCGACTTCGGCGCCGACGCCATCGCCGCACTGGCCTCGCCGCACGCCACGATCGAAGAACTGCACCTGCTGCAAAAGTTCGTGCGTGCGCTGGGTAGCGAGAACGTCGACTTCCGTCTGCGTCAGACGGATGTGTCGGGCGGCACCCAGGGCGCACCGTGGCTCGGCCTGCCGATCGCCGAACTCGACACGCTGCAAAGCGCGCTGGTCGTCGGCTCGTTCCTGCGCAAGGATCATCCGCTGTTCGCCTCGCGTCTGCGCTCCGCTGTGAAGGCCGGTGGCCAACTCAACGTGCTGCACGGCTCGGACGACGATCTGCTGGTGAAGCTCGCCAACAAGATCATCGCCGCACCGGGTGCCTGGGTAAGCGAGTTGGCCGGTATCGCCGTGGCTGCTGCCGCTGCCAAGGGCGTTGCCGCCCCGGCAGAACTGGCTGGAGTGAGCGCTAGCGATACGGCCAAGGCCATCGCTGCGTCGCTGGCGAACGGTGAGCGTCGCGCGATTCTGCTGGGGAACGCCGCTGTGCAGCATCCGCAGTTCTCGCAACTGCACGCCATCGCGCAAGTGATCGCTGACATCACCGGCGCCACGCTGGGCTTCCTGACCGAAGGCGCCAACACGGTCGGCGGCTACGCAGTGAAGGCCACGAACGCGAAGGGCGCTGCCGCGCTGTTCGCACAGCCGCGTCAGGCGTACCTGCTGCTGAACGCCGAGCCGGAGTACGACTCGGCCGATGCGAAGCAAGCACTCACGGCTTTGACTGCCGCGAAGATGGTTGTCTCTCTCTCGCCGTTCAAGCATGGCCTCGACTACGCCGACGTGCTGCTGCCGATCGCCCCGTTCACGGAAACCGCCGGTACGTTCGTCAACGCCGAAGGTCTGCCGCAACACTTCAACGGTGTGGTGCGGGCGCTGGGCGAAACGCGTCCGGGCTGGAAGGTGCTGCGCGTGCTGGGCAACCTCCTCAAGCTGCAAGGCTTCGAGCAAGACACGGCTGAGCAGGTTCGCGACGAAGCCCTCGCCGGTTTCTCGGCGGCTGCGCTCGACAACCGCGCCAAGGCCGCACTGACTGCGCCGAAGGCGGCGGGTCAGGGGCTGGAGCGTCTGGCCGATGTGCCGATCTACGCTGCCGATGCACTGGTGCGCCGTGCCCCGTCGCTGCAACTGACGAACGATGCCAAGGCTGCGCTGCGTGCCACGCTGCCGGCGGCACTGTTCGACAGCCTGGGCCTCGCCGCCGGCGACGCCGTGCGCGTGCGCCAGGGCGATGCCGTGGTTACGCTGCCGGCCGCTCGTTCGGAAACGCTGCCTGCCAATGTGGTGCGCGTTCCGGCGGCTACGCCGGCGTCCGCCGCGCTTGGCGCGATGTTCGGTGAAATTTCGGTGGAGAAGGCGTAAATGAGCCTGAACGAAGTCATCAATCAATACGGCACGCAACTGCTGGGCGTGGCCTGGCCGACGGTGTGGGCGCTGGTTCGCATTCTCGTCGTGGCCGTGATCCTGCTGCTGTGCGTGGCGTATCTGATTCTGTGGGAGCGTAAGCTCATCGGCTGGATGCATGTGCGTCTTGGTCCGAACCGCGTGGGTCCGGCCGGTCTGCTTCAGCCGATCGCCGACGTGTTGAAGCTCCTGCTCAAGGAAGTCATCACGCCGTCGCAAGTCAGCAAGGGCATTTACGCCATCGCACCGGTGATGGCCGTGTTGCCGGCCTTTGCGATCTGGGCGGTGATTCCGTTCCAGCCGGGGGCGGTACTGGCCGACGTGAACGCCGGTCTGCTTTATGCCATCGCAATCTCGTCGATCGGTGTGTACGGCGTGATTCTCGCCGGCTGGGCCTCGAACTCGAAGTACGCCTTCCTCGGCGCCATGCGCGCGTCGGCCCAGATGATTTCGTACGAAATCGCCATGGGCTTCGCGCTGGTGACGGTGCTGATGACGGCTGGCTCGCTCAATCTGTCGGACATCGTGCGCTCGCAAGAGCACGGCATGTTCGCCGGGATGGGGCTGAACTTGTTGTCGTGGAACTGGCTGCCGCTGCTGCCGATGTTCATCGTCTACTTCATCTCGGGTATCGCGGAAACGAACCGCCACCCGTTCGACGTGGTGGAAGGCGAGTCGGAAATCGTGGCCGGTCACATGATCGAGTACTCGGGCATGGGCTTCGCGCTGTTCTTCCTGGCCGAGTACATCAACATGATCATCATCTCGGCGCTGGCTTCGGTGTTGTTCCTGGGGGGCTGGAGTGCGCCGTTCGGCTTCCTGTCGTTCATCCCGGGGGTGTTCTGGCTGGCGTTCAAGGTGTTCCTGCTGCTGTCGGTGTTCATCTGGGTGCGTGCGACGTTCCCGCGCTACCGCTACGACCAGATCATGCGTCTGGGCTGGAAAGTTTTCCTGCCGTTGACGATCGTTTGGGTGATCGTGGTGGGTGGCTGGATCATGTCGCCCTGGAACATCTGGGGCTGAGGCGAACGGAGTAGAGGAATCCCATGGTAAGGGCAATCAAGGACTTTTTCGGCAGTTTCCTGTTGTTGGAACTGCTCAAGGGCATGGCGCTCACGGGGCGCTACACGTTCGCTCGTAAGGTGACGGTGCAGTTTCCGGAAGAGAAGACGCCGCTGTCGCCGCGTTTTCGCGGTTTGCATGCGCTGCGCCGTTATCCGAACGGTGAAGAGCGCTGCATCGCCTGCAAGTTGTGCGAAGCGGTGTGCCCGGCAATGGCCATCACGATCGAGTCGGATGTGCGTGACGACGGCACTCGCCGTACCACGCGTTACGACATCGATCTGACCAAATGCATTTTCTGCGGCTTCTGCGAAGAAAGCTGCCCGGTGGACTCGATCGTCGAGACACACATTCTCGAGTATCACGGCGAGAAGCGTGGCGATCTGTACTTCACCAAGGAAATGTTGCTCGCGGTGGGCGATCGTTACGAAAACGAAATCGCGGCGGCCAAGGCGGCCGATGCGCCGTACCGTTAAGCAGGGCAGGGCGCGGCAGATCGATGGCGCGCCCGGTACGGCAATTGACGTTGGCTAATTCTCGCGACACCCGGTGATTATGGAATTCACAACCTTTCTTTTCTACGTGTTTGCGCTGATCCTCGTGGTCTCCGGCCTGAAGGTCGTGACCTCGCGCAACCCCGTGCAGTCGGCACTGTTCCTGGTGCTGGCTTTCTTCAACGCCGCGGCGATCTGGATGCTGCTCGAGGCCGAGTTCCTGGCGATCATGCTGGTGCTCGTCTACGTCGGCGCGGTGATGGTGCTGTTCCTGTTCGTGGTGATGATGATCGACATCAATCTCGACGAACTGCGACGCGGCTTCGGCAAGTTCATTCCGCTGGCGAGCACGGTCGGCGCGATCATGATCGTCGAAGCGTCGCTGGTGCTGATGCGCGGCTACGGCGCCACGCGCGCGCCGGTCAAGGCCGTGTCGGCCCCCGACGTGCCGAACACCAAAGCGCTCGGTATCGCGCTGTACACCGACTATATCTTTGCCTTCGAAGTGGCAGGTCTGATCCTGCTGGTGGCCGTCGTGGCAGCCGTTGCGCTCACGATGCGTACCCGTAAGGACCACAAACAGACCGACCCGAGCAAGCAGGTGCGCGTGAAGGCGCGCGACCGCGTGCGTCTGGTGTCGATGCCCGCCGAAGCCCGGCAGCAATCCACCGGCACTGACAAGCCGGCGGCGGAATAAGGAGACAGCATGATGTCGTTGTCGCTAGCGCATTACCTGGTGTTGGGCGCGATTCTCTTCGCGATCAGCATTACCGGTATCTTCCTCAACCGCAGAAATGTGATTGTGCTGCTGATGGCCATCGAGCTGATGTTGCTCGCGGTCAATCTGAACTTCGTCGCGTTCTCGCATTACCTGGGCGACATTGCCGGCCAGGTATTCGTGTTCTTCATTCTTACGGTGGCCGCCGCGGAAGCCGCGATCGGTCTGGCCATTCTGGTCACGCTGTTCCGTAAGCTCGAAACGGTCAACGTCGAAGATCTCGACCGCCTTAAGGGTTAACAAAAGCGAACGCTGTTATGGCATCCACATTGAATCCCAACCTGCTGCTCGCGATCCCGCTGGCGCCGCTCGCCGGCTCCCTGATTGCCGGTCTGTTCGGCAAGCAAGTCGGACGCGCGGGCGCCCACACGGTCACGATCCTCGGCGTGCTGGTCGCGTTTGTCCTGTCGGTCATGACCTTCATCGACGTCATGAACGGTGCGAGCTTCAACGCCACCGTTTATGAATGGGCTCGCATCGGCGAACTCAAACTCGAGATCGGCTTCCTCGTCGACACGCTCACCGTCACCATGATGTGCGTGGTCACTTCCGTCTCGCTGATGGTGCACATCTACACCATCGGCTACATGGCGGAAGACCCCGGCTACCAGCGCTTCTTCTCGTATATCTCGCTGTTCACGTTCTCGATGTTGATGCTCGTGATGAGCAACAACTTCCTGCAATTGTTCTTCGGCTGGGAAGCGGTGGGTCTGGTCTCGTACCTGCTGATCGGTTTCTGGTACACGCGTCCGACCGCGATCTACGCCAACATGAAGGCGTTCCTGGTCAACCGTGTTGGTGACTTCGGTTTCCTGCTCGGTATCGGTCTGCTGCTGGCCTTCACCGGCACGCTGAACTACGGCGAAGTGTTCGCCAAGGCCAACGATGTCGCGGCCCTGTCGTTCCCGGGCACCGACTGGCGGCTGATTACGGTGGCCTGTATCTGCCTGTTCATCGGCGCGATGGGTAAGTCGGCTCAGTTCCCGCTGCACGTCTGGCTGCCCGACTCGATGGAAGGCCCGACCCCGATCTCCGCACTGATTCACGCGGCCACGATGGTGACCGCAGGTATCTTCATGGTGAGCCGCATGTCGCCGCTGTTCGAACTGTCGGACACCGCGCTGTCGTTCATCACGATCATCGGTGCGATCACGGCGCTGTTCATGGGCTTCCTGGGCATGATCCAGAACGACATCAAGCGTGTCGTGGCCTACTCGACGCTCTCGCAGCTCGGTTACATGACGGTCGCGCTCGGCGTGTCGGCCTACCCGGTGGCCATCTTCCACCTGATGACGCACGCGTTCTTCAAGGCGCTGCTGTTCCTCGGCGCCGGCTCGGTCATCATCGGTATGCACCACGATCAGGACATGCGCAACATGGGCGGCCTGTGGAAGTACATGCCGATCACGTGGATCACGTCGCTGCTCGGTTCGCTGGCGCTGATCGGCACGCCGTTCTTCTCAGGCTTCTACTCGAAGGACTCGATCATCGAAGCGGTGGCAGCCTCGCATCTGCCGGGTTCGGGCTTCGCTTACTTCGCTGTGGTCGCCAGTGTGTTCGTCACGGCGTTCTACTCGTTCCGTATGTACTTCCTGGTCTTCCATGGCAAGGAGCGTTTCGGTCTGGCGCACCATGACCATCACGACGCGCATCACGAGGAAGAGGAAGAAGATTCGCACGGCGAGCACCACGGTCTGGCACCGGGGCAGAAGCCGCATGAGTCGCCCGCTGTCGTGACGATTCCGCTGATTCTGCTGGCGATCCCGTCGGTCATCATCGGCGCGATTGCGATTGCCCCGATGCTCTTCGGCGAATTCTTCAAGCAAGGCGTGGCGTTCAAGGACGTGATCTTCATCGGCGAGAACCACCCGGCGATGGAAGAACTGAGCCATGAGTTCCACGGTTGGGTAGCGATGGCGCTGCACTCGTTCGGCACGCTGCCGATCGCGTTGTCGGCACTGGGTATCGTGCTCGCGGCCTTCTTCTACCTGAAGCGCCCGGACATTCCGGAAGCACTGAAGAACAAGTTCTCGGGTATCTACAAGCTGCTCGACAACAAGTACTACATGGACAAGATCAACGAAGTGGTCTTCGCCAAGGGCGCGCTCAAGATTGGCCGCGGCCTGTGGAAGGCGGGCGATCAGGGGCTCATCGACGGTGCCGTCGTGAATGGCAGCGCGCGTCTGGTGGGCTGGTTCGCCGGTGTCATCCGCTTCGCACAATCCGGTTACATCTACCACTACGCGTTCGCCATGATCATCGGCATGCTCGGGCTCCTGACGCTGTTTGTGACGTTGAACGGCAAGTAATAGGGGGAGCCAACAATAATGCAATCGCTACCGCTTCTGAGTCTGGCCATTTGGCTGCCCATCCTGTCGGGGATCGTTATCCTCGCGGTGGGAAATGACCGTAACCCGACGGGCGCACGCGTGCTGGCGCTCATCGGTTCGCTGGTGAGCTTCCTGGTCACGCTACCGCTGATCTCGAACTTCGACGCCAACACGCCGGCGTTCCAGTACGTCGAAAAGACGAGCTGGATCGAGCGTTTCCACATCAACTACTTCCTGGGTATCGACGGCATCTCGCTGTGGCTGGTCGTGCTGACCGCACTCATCACGGTGATCGTGGTGATCGCGGGCTGGGAAGTGATCACGGAGCGTGTCTCGCAGTACATGGCCGCGTTCCTGATCCTCTCGGGGTTGATGGTCGGTGTGTTCTCGGCGCAAGACGGCCTGCTGTTCTACGTGTTCTTCGAAGCCACGCTGATCCCGATGTACCTGATCATCGGTGTGTGGGGTGGGCCGAACCGTGTGTACGCAGCGTTCAAGTTCTTCCTGTACACGTTGCTCGGCTCGCTGCTGATGCTGGTCGCGCTGATCTACCTGTACAACGCAACGGGTTCGTTCACGCTGACCGACTGGTACGCGGTGAAGCTGCCGATGAACGTGCAGATACTGCTGTTCGTGGCGTTCTTCATGGCCTTCGCCGTGAAGGTGCCGATGTGGCCGGTGCATACCTGGCTGCCGGACGCTCACGTGGAAGCACCGACGGGCGGCTCGGTCGTGCTGGCCGCCATCATGCTGAAGCTCGGCGCGTACGGTTTCCTGCGCTTCTCGCTGCCGGTCGTCCCGGACGCCAGCCACTACCTGTCGGGCTTCATGATCGCGCTTGCGCTGATCGCCGTCGTCTACATCGGCCTCGTAGCGCTGGTGCAGACCGATATGAAGAAGCTGGTGGCGTACTCGTCGATTGCGCACATGGGCTTCGCGATCCTCGGCTTCTTCATGTTCAGCGAAATCGGCATGCAGGGTGCGCTGGTTCAGATGATCTCGCACGGTTTCGTGTCGGGCGCCATGTTCCTGTGTATCGGGGTGCTGTACGACCGCATGCACTCGCGCAACATCGCCGATTACGGCGGTGTGGTGAACACGATGCCGAAGTTTGCTACGTTCTTCATGCTGTTCGCGATGGCCAACAGCGGTTTGCCGGCGACGTCGGGCTTCGTGGGTGAATTCCTGGTGATTTTGGGCGCCGTGAAGCTGAACTTCTGGGTGGGCCTGCTGGCGGCCACCTCGCTGATCACCGGTGCGGCTTACTCGCTGTGGATGTATAAGCGCGTGATCTTCGGTGCAATCGCCAACGATCATGTGCGCGAGCTGATCGATATCAACAAGCGCGAGTTCTTCATGCTGGCGGTGCTGGCTGCACTCACGCTGTTCATGGGTATCTATCCGAAGCCTTTCACGGACCTGATGCACACCTCCGTGGTTAACCTCCTCGCCCACGTGGCGCAGACCAAGCTGCCGTAATCGGGGAGGACATCTAGATCATGCAAAACATTAATCTGCTGCCTGCGTTGCCGGAGGCCATCCTGCTGCTCATGATCCTCGTGATCATGATGTGCGACGCGTTTCTCGGCCAGACGCGCAAGCTGAACTACGTTCTGGCACTCATCACGTCTGCGGTCGTGTCCGTGCTGTGGGCTTGCAATGCCGGCGACCCGGCATCGCACTACCTGTTCGGCAACGTGTTCATCGCCGATCCGATGTCGAACCTGCTCAAGGCCTTCGGTGGTCTGGCAACGTTCGTCACGTTCATCTACGGCCAGAAGTATCTGGAAGCGCGCGGCCTTGCCCGTGGCGACTTCTATGTCCTCAGCCTGTTCTCGCTGCTGGGTCTGTCAGTGATGATCTCGGGCAACAACTTCCTGACGCTGTATCTGGGTCTGGAACTGATGTCCCTGTCGCTGTACGCCCTCGCTGCCGTGTGGCGCGATTCGACGAACGCGACCGAGTCGGCCATGAAGTACTACGTGCTGGGCGCACTCGCTTCGGGCTTCCTGCTGTACGGCATGTCGATGATGTACGGCGCGACCGGTTCGCTCGAACTGGCCAAGGTCTTCGAAGTCATCGCTTCGGGCGCCGTGAACAAGATCGTGCTCGTGTTCGGCGTGGTGTTCGTGGTCGCCGGTCTGGCATTCAAGCTGGGCGCTGCTCCGTTCCACATGTGGGTGCCGGACGTCTACCAAGGCGCACCGACCCCGGTCACGCTGCTCATCGGTGGCGCGCCGAAGCTGGGTGCGTTTGCACTGCTGCTGCGTTTGCTCGTCGAAGGCATGCTGCCGCTGGCGATCGACTGGCAACAGATGCTGATCATCCTGGCGGTGCTCTCGCTGGTGATCGGTAACCTGACGGCCATCGTGCAGACCAACGTCAAGCGTCTGCTGGCGTACTCGACGATCTCGCACATGGGTTTCGTGCTGCTGGGCATGCTCTCGGGCGTGGTGGGCGGCAAAATCGACGGTATCGCCGACGCTTACGGCTCGTCGCTGTTCTACAGTGTGATCTACCTGCTGACGACGCTGGGCACGTTCGGTATCGTGCTGCTGCTCTCGCGCAAGGGCTTCGAAGCCGAGAACCTCACGGATCTGAAGGGCCTGAACCAGCGTAGCCCGTGGTTTGCCTTCGTCATGCTGATGCTGATGTTCTCGCTGGCCGGCATTCCGCCGCTGGCAGGCTTCTACGCCAAGCTGGCCGTGCTGCAAGCCGTGGTCAACGCCGGTATGGTGTGGCTGGCCGTGGTGGCCGTGATCGCATCGCTGATCGGTGCGTTCTACTACTTGCGTGTCGTCAAGCTGATGTACTTCGACAAGCCGGAAGACACCAACGCGCTGGAAGGCAGCGGTACGATGCGCTTCGTGCTGTCGCTGAACGGTCTGGTGCTGATTTACCTGGGCCTGATGCCGGGCTCGTTGATGGATTGGTGCCTGCGCACCATCAAACTGACGCTGGCCAGCTAAGCGGCCGGGGGCGTTCGGAAGGACGAAGTCGGCGAAGGCAACGACGCCGGCAGGAAACCGGGCAGGCGCGGGCCGAGATGGCCGGCCCGGCTCAAGAGAGACAAACAGGCGGAGGCAAGAACGATGGGCATGTCGGCAGGGGGTACGCTTGTGATTCTGCTGGCCGTGCTGGGCGCGAACCTGCCGTTCGTGAATCAGCGCCTGTTCGGCCTCATTGCGCTCAAGCGGGCAGTCAAGCCGCTGTGGTTGCGTCTGATCGAACTGGTGGTGGCCTACTTCGTGGCGGGCGCCCTCGGATACCTGATCGAATCGGGCATCGGCAACGTGTTTTCGCAGGGCTGGGAGTTCTATGCCGTGACGGCGAGTCTGTTTGTCGTGTTCGCGTTTCCGGGCTTCGTTTACCGATATTTGTGGCGTCATCGACCGGCGGCTACCGCTTGAGATGTCTGCTTTGCAAAGCGCCGCCCTTGGGCGGCGTTTTGTTTTGGGTTCGCCAATTTTCAGCCGTGGAGGGCTTATGACCCAACGTCAAACCGACGATCAACATCTGATTGAGACATGTGTTACGAGTGAGACGGTCTACGACGGTGCGTTCCTGACCATCAAGCGCGATCGCGTCCGTCTGCCCGATGGCAAGACAGCCTTGCGCGAGTACACCACCCATCCGGGGGCGGTCATGGTGATTCCGCTCTTCGAAGATGGTCAGGTGCTTATGGAGCGTCAGTATCGTTATCCGCTCGAGCGTGTGATGACGGAATTGCCGGCGGGCAAGCTCGACGACGCGGAAGGCGGTTTGGCCTGCGGTCAGCGTGAACTGCTGGAAGAGACCGGTTATCACGCCAAGCGCTGGGACTACCTCACGCGTATTCATCCGGTGATTTCGTATTCGACGGAATTCATCGACATCTGGCTCGCGCGCGACCTCACGCTTGGCGAGCAGTGCCTCGATGAAGGCGAGTTTCTCGACGTGTTCAAGATGCCTGCGACCGAGCTGCTGCAATGGGTGCGCGACGGGCGCATAACGGACGTAAAATCGATTATCGGCGCGTTCTGGCTTGAGAAGATATTATCGGGAGTCTGGCAGCCGAACGAGCGTTCGCCGCTGCGCTGATCCATCGTCAATATTTGAGCTCGTGCCTTGCGACTGGCGGGGCCGGGACACATTCATAGCGTCATGAAGGTTTTTGATTTGCGTTGTGCGCACGAGCACACCTTCGAGGGCTGGTTCGGCTCGGAGGACGATTACCTTTCGCAGCAAGCGCGGGGGCTGGTGACTTGCCCCGTTTGCGGCGATACGGCAATCGTGCGCATGCCGTCTGCACCGCGCCTGAACCTGTCGGGGGCGACTTCGCGTGCCGATGCCGCGCCACCGGCCGCTCAGGAGCGCGGCGCGTCGAGCGGCGCCGTCGAAGCGAAACGCGAATTGCAGACGCTCTGGATGAAAGCTGTGCGCCACGTCATGGCGAACACAGAAGACGTCGGTGGCAACTTCGCGGAGGAAGCCCGCAAGATCCATTATCGGGAAGCCCCGGAGCGCAACATCCGCGGGACGGTGTCTAGGGAAGAGACCGAGGCGCTGGCGGAGGAGGGCATCGACGTGATGCCGCTCCCCATTCCCGACGGCTTCAAGGATACGTTACAGTAAGTCCATCGCCGGGCCGGGGCCGGTTCGGTGCGCGGTAGCGCCAGCATCCGGTGCAGTCCTGGCTTTTGCTGGCGATTGCTGCGCCATTTCCACGCATTTGCACGCATTTCCATTCTCACGCGCCCGACAGACGACGTCGGCACGCCGCACGGAGGAGTTCGCGATGGCAACGTTCGAGTATTACTTCGAGGATTTCGCAGTAGGCGACACCTTCGATCTGGGCGAATACACGTTCACAGCAGACGAGATCGTGCACTTTGCCCGGCAGTTCGATCCTCAGCCGTTTCACGTCGATGAGTTGGCCGGCCGTGAGTCTCATTTCGGTGGGCTGGTGGCCAGTGGCTGGCACACGTGCAGCGTCATGATGCGGATGAACGTCGACAAGCTGCTCTCGCGCTCGGCGAGCATGGGGTCGCCGGGCGTCGAACAGATCGAGTGGCTCAAGCCGGTGCGCCCAGGGGATACGATCACCGTCACGAGCAGCACGCTGGAGGTTCGCGCGTCGAAGAGCCGTCCCGATCGCGGTATCGTGCGGCAGCTCTGGACAGCCACGAACCAGCATGGCGAGGAAGTGTGCCGGTTCCGGGGAACGGGGCTTTATCTGAGGCGCGTCGTCTGAAGCAAACGGGAAAAAACGGCAGACGGCTTGACCGGCGGGCGTTCTGGCCCGCCGCGCAGCACTCAATGCGACAAATCGCTCACCGACGCCGCCGGGGCGTCGCGCTTGACCTGAGTGATGCCGTCTTCCATCTGCTCGGCTGTCGAGAACATCTGGCTCTGGCCGATGATCTCGCCGTTGCGCGCCTTGAGCACGAAATAGGGGCGGCCTGACGTCGACGTCTTGCGCTCGAAACGATGATCCTCGACCGAGTTTTTGCGAACGGACTCGATGCCGTTCTGCGCAGAGGCACGCGCCTTATAAGTCTCGGAAGAGAGGATGATGTGCCCGCTGTCGGTCAGCAGGTGAAAGTGGAATTCACCGTTGGGGCTACGCTTGAGTTCGAACTTGCCTGACATATGTGGATCTCCTGGATCTTCCAAAAGCCAGCGGCGAGGGACTGCGAACTGCAAGAGACGACGGCAGAGGGCCGCGTCGGAGAAACCTTGAAAACCTCTTGATATACAGATTCGATGGCGCCTACGTATCGAGCGGATTGCGCCTAGATTAGCACCGCCCGCGTCCCCGCGATACCGCAGTTTGTTTCGAAGTGTAAACCACTTCCCGCGATGGCTTGCCAAACTGGGGCTTGAGGTGCGGCAAGGCACCGGCGGAAGAGGGTGGTGTCGGCCGGCCCTGGGGGTCGGCCGACGGCGCGCGCTTTAGCGGCGAGCGTACTGTGTCGCGCCGAACAGCATTTCACGGGCCTTGTCGTCCCGCAACGGCTTGCGCGCGTCGGCCAGCACTTTGATGCCGCGCTGTACCGCAGGCCGTGCCTCGATGGCCTCAAACCATTTCTGCACGTTGGAGAAGTCAGAAAGCTCGACGCCCTGGTTCTTCCACGAGCGCAGCCACGGCCAGATGGCGATGTCCGCGATGGTGTACATATCGCCGGCAACATACGGATGGCTGCCCAGCCGCTTGTCGAGCACGTCATACAGACGCCGCGCTTCGTTCGTGTAGCGCTTGATCGCATAATCGATCTTCTCGGGGGCGTAGATCCGGAAATGGTGCGCCTGACCGAGCATTGGCCCCACGCTGCCCATCTGGAACATCAACCATTCGAGGGTTTCGTACTTGCCGCGTACGTCTTCCGGCAGGAAGCGGCCGGTCTTGCCCGCCAGATACAGCAGGATCGCGCCCGACTCGAACAGCGAGATCGGCTTGCCGTCCGGGCCGTTTTCGTCGACGATGGCCGGGATCTTGTTGTTCGGCGAGATGGCGAGAAAGGCATCCTTGAACTGATCGCCCGCGCCGATATCGACGGCATGTGCGTGGTAGGGCAACCCGCACTCTTCGAGCATGACGTGGACTTTGTGGCCGTTAGGCGTAGCCCAGGAATAGACCTGAATCAATTGCGGCTCCTCATTGGGGCGTCGGTCGACGCCGTTCCCCGTCAAGCGCGGCGACGATCGCGTCAGGCGCCCGGCACGGTGGTGTCACAGATGACGAAACGGGCCGGGGGGCGAGCGCTCGCCCCCCGGAAAAACTGCCCGGAAATTACACCACAGAACGTTTTTCTCTGCCGGGTGTGGGGTCAGCGAGCGGTGCCGGCGTCGGCCTCGGCGCTCAGGTAACGCGCCAGTTCCAGTTTGGCGATGGCATTGCGGTGAACTTCGTCCGGGCCATCCGCGAAGCGCAGGGTGCGGGCGCTGGCATAGGCGTAGGCCAGTGGGAAGTCGCCCGAAAGCCCTGCCGCGCCGTGTGCCTGCATCGCCCAGTCGAGCACCTGACACGCCATGTTCGGGGCGACAACCTTGATCATTGCGATTTCTGCCCGCGCCGCCTTGTTGCCTACCGTATCCATCATGTAAGCCGCTTTGAGCGTGAGCAGGCGCGCCTGCTCGATCTGGCAGCGCGCTTCGGCGATGCGCTCTCGCGTCACGCCCTGCGCGGCGATCGGTTTGCCGAACGCCACGCGCGCGAGTGTGCGTTGACACATCAGCGACAGGGCACGCTCCGCCAGGCCGATGAGCCGCATGCAGTGGTGGATGCGGCCCGGCCCGAGACGTCCCTGCGCGATCTCGAAACCGCGTCCCTCGCCGAGCAGGATGCTGCTCGCAGGCACGCGAACGTCGTCGAGTTCGATCTCCATGTGACCATGCGGGGCGTCGTCGTAACCGAACACGGTGAGCGGGCGCACGCGCGAGATTCCCTTGGCATCCGAGGGCACGAGAATCATCGATTGCTGTGTGTGTTTGGGGGCCTCCGGGTCGGTCTTGCCCATCACGATGTAGAGCGCACAGCGCGGGTCGCCTGCGCCGGTCGACCACCATTTGCGTCCGTTGATGACGTAGTCGTCACCGTCACGGCGAATCCGGCATTGCACGTTGGTGGCGTCGGACGAGGCGATGTCCGGCTCCGTCATCAGAAACGCGGAACGGATCTCGCCGCGTAGCAGCGGTTCTAGCCATTGCGCCTTTTGCGCGTCGGTCGCATAGCGCTCGAGCGTTTCCATGTTGCCGGTGTCGGGGGCATTGCAGTTGAAGACTTCGGGGGCCCACGGCACTTGTCCCATGATCTCGCACAGCGGCGCGTACTCGACGTTGCTCAGGCCCACACCGCGCCCGGAGTCGGGCAGGAAGAGGTTCCAGAGCCCTGCCTGCCGGGCGAGCGGCTTGATGCGTTCGATGACCTGCGACGGCTGCCACGCGTCTCCCTGACGGCGCGCTATCTCGATCTCTTCGAGATACCGGTGTTCATTCGGGAAGATGTGTTCGTCGAAGAAGGCGGAAAGGCGCACACGCAAGGCTTCGACTTTGGGGCTGTAGCTGAAATCCATGAGGTCTCCGTTCAGTGTCTGTCTGCGTGACCGGGGGCGGGGGCCGCGCTGCGCTGTGCGCGCAGTGCATATGCCCACGCGAGTTCGGCCATCGGACGCGCACGCTTGCCTGCGTCGAGCGCTTGCTGGCTGGCTGCTGTCCCGTCGGCGACGCGTTTCATGATCCCTTGCAGAATCGCGGCGATACGGAACATGTTGTACGCGAGATAGAAATGCCACTGCGCGGGCGGCGTGATGCCCGTGCGCTCGCCGTATCGGGTGACGTAGGTGCTTTCGTCGGGAATGCCGAGCGCTTGCCAGTCGAGCCCGGCGATACCGCGAAACACGCCGGGGCTCACATGCCACGCCATGCAGTGGTAACTGAAGTCGGCGAGCGGGTCACCGAGTGTCGACAGTTCCCAGTCGAGCACCGCGAGTACACGGGGTTCGGTGGGATGGAAAATCAGGTTGTCGAGGCGGAAGTCACCATGCACGATGCTCGTGCGCTCGGGCACATCGGCAGGCAGATGTGCGGGCAGCCACTCGATGAGCCGGTCCATGGCGTCGATAGTTTCCGTCTCCGACGCGCGGTACTGTTTGCTCCAGCGGGCGATCTGCCGGGCGATGTAGTCGCCGGGTTTGCCATAGGACTCAAGTCCGATGGCGCGATAGTCGACCCGGTGCAGTGCCGAGATGACGCGGTTCATTTCGTCGTAGATGGCGCCGCGTTCGGCCACCGTCATGCCGGGCAGCGATGGGTCCCAGAATACGCGTCCCGGCACAAAGTCCATGACATAGAACGCCAGTCCGATCACGCTTTCGTCCTCGCACAAGCCCCGCATGCGAGCGACGGGGACGCCGGTGCCTGCGAGTGCATCCATCACGCGGTACTCGCGCTCGATGGCGTGGGCAGACGGGAGGAGTTTGGCCGCCGGTGCAGGCTTGGTACGCAGGACGTAGGCGGCGCCGGGGGTAGCCAGGCGATAGGTGGGGTTGGACTGGCCGCCGTTGAATTGCGTGAGGGTCAACGGCCCGGCGAAGCCGTCGACGTGTGCGGTAAGCCAGCGCTCGAGCGCGGCGATATCGAAGGGCACGTGCTGGCCAAGTGCGCGTTCGCCTGCAAATGCGGAAAAGTCCTGTGGAAGCTCCTCGGCCATGCTGTCTCCTGCATTTCCGGTGCTACGTTGATCGTGACGATTCGACTGCGTGATGCCCTTGCCGAGCGGCCGCCTCGAAGCGTGCGACCGCTGAAATCCTGAGCCTGCTGCGAACTTATCCTCGCTTTCGCGCGCGCAGGAACGACGCGAAAATCTTCTCCATGACCGTCAGCCGGTTATCGCGATGCAGCGGCTGCGGCGGCGCGAAGTTCATCAGGCGCACCACCCAGTCTTCGGGCTTGTCGCCCACGTCGAGCGCGTTGATGCACGCGGGCGTCTGGGCGAGTTGGCCCAGAAAAAGGCGTCCGAGCGGATGCACGGCATGCGAGAGAATCGCGCGATTCACGCCGCCGTGCAACACCAGCAGCACGGTGTCCCATGATGTATCGGCGCGAAGTTCCGCCAGCGGCGGCACCACTCGATCAAGCAGTTCGCGCACCGACTCGCCGTTCATGAATCGGGTGTTTTCGGGCACCAGGCCGTCGAACGCACCGAGAAACGCCTGCGCGAGTTCGGCCGGCGGCAGGTCGGAAAGGCTGCCCGCGCGAATCTCTTCCCAGCATGACCACGTCTCGATATCGATCTGCTGCCCCGTCTCGGCCAGTACGCGCTCGGCAGTCTCGCGCGTACGCGGCAGACCACTCACGATGACACGGTCGAAGCGGATATTCTCGGCGGCAAAGGCGCGTCCGGCGGCGCTGGCTTGCGTGCGCCCGAGTTCGTTGAGCGGGACGGTGTCGGCGTCGATGGGCTTGCCGCTATCGTCGAAGTAGGTGACGTCGCCATGGCGCATCAGATAGATGCGGCGGCGCTGCGGCGGGGTGAAGGTCAAGGGACCGGCATCGGGGCGCGGATGGGCGAGTGAACTCATGCGGAAATTCTCCTGAACGGACCGGCAGCCGATCGGCGACTGCGGCAAAGCGTTGACCGGCGGCGCACGTCGAAGGTTCGCGTGCGCCGCGCTTCTGTCACACGCTCAGGCGTATTTTGCTGGACGTTTCTCGAGGAAGGCGCTGATACCTTCCAGACCGTCGGCGTGGTGCAGCGAGGCGACAAAGTTGTCGCGCTCCGCCCCCAACTGCGATGTCAACGTCTCGCGGGCGCCGGTCTCGATGAGCGCCTTGATACGGCCGACGGCGTTCGGCGAGAGCTGCGCGAGATCGGTCGCCCAGTTCAGCGCTTCGGCGCGAGCCTGTCCGGGCGCGACCACGCGGTTGACGAGTCCCGCAGCAGCCAGACGCGTCGCCGCCACCGGCTTGCCCTCGAGCAGGATCTCGGTGGCGAGCGGGCGGGGCAGGGCTTGCGAGAGGAACCACGAGCCGCCTCCGTCGGGCGTGAGGCCGACTTTCACATAGGCCATCACGAACTTGGCGTTCTCGGCCGCAACGAGCAGATCGCACGCCAGCGCGAGCGAGAAACCTGCGCCAGCGGCCGCGCCTTCGACGGCCGCGATGATCGGCTTCGGGCACGCGCGCAACGCTTCGATCCATTCGGCGAGTGCATCGATGCTCGCCGCCTGCACCGACGGATCTTTCTGACGATTCTCCAGCAGCCGGTTCAGGTTGCCGCCCGCACAGAAGAAGTTGTCGGCGCCGGTTAGCACGACGGCCCGCACGGAGGCGTCGCGCTCGGCGGTGGCCAGCGCTTCGACCCCGGCGGCATACATATCCGGATGCAGCGCATTGCGTGCTCCGGGGTTGGACAGCGTCAGCACCAGTGTCTGGTCGACGCGTTCGGCAAGGAGTTCTGCGCTCATGAATCGAGTCTCCGGATCACTGTTCTTCGGTGAGTAGCGACACGCCAAGCTGCGCGCGACGCGAAAGCCACGGCGAGGGACGATAACGCGGGTCGCCATAGAACGATTGCAGATTGCGCAGGACGGTGAGCAACTGGCGCGCACCGACAGCGTCACCGAGCGCAAGCGGCCCCTTGGCGTAGCCCAGCCCCAGCGTCACGGCGCGATCGATGTCACCCGGCGTGGCGATGCGCTGTTGCGCGATATCGGCACCGATGTTCACGATGGTGGCGATCACGCGTTGCGCGACGAAGCCCGCTGAGTCGCGGATCACCGTTACGGGTGTGCCGTCGTGTGCAAAGAGCGCATGTGCGGCGTTGCGCGCGCCGGGTGTCGTGACGGGCGTGGTCATCAGGGTATGACGCTTCGCGCCCGCGAGCGGCAGCAGCGTGTCGATAGCTACCGTGCGCGTAGCGTCAAGCCCTTGTTCGACCGCGCAGGTCGTGGCATCGAGGCCGAGCGGCGTGACAATGATTAGTGCCGTCTCCGATGGTTTGTCGCCGCTTTCGATGGCCACGCCCGTCGCCCCCAGCAGTTCGACCACAGAGGCGAAGCCACGCGCATCGGCGCGGCTCACCCAGACGCTGGCCGGCAGGGTGTCGGGGGCCGGGGCCTCGGCCGGCACCTGTTGCTTGCCGTCGACGTAGCGATAGAAGCCTTCGCCCACTTTGCGGCCGAGCAGCCCGCCGGCGAAACGCACGGCGGTGATCGGCGACGGCCGGAAGCGCGCCTCTTCGTAGAACTGGTGATAGATCGACTCCATCACCGGGTGCGAAACATCGAGTGCGGTGAGGTCGAGCAGTTCGAACGTGCCGAGGCGGAAGCCCGCTTGCTCACGCAGGATGCGGTCGATGTCGGCAAAGCTCGCCACACCTTCGCTCGCGACGCGCAGGCCTTCGGTGTTCATGCCGCGTCCCGCATGATTGACGATAAAGCCAGGCATGTCCTTGCAGCGCACGGCCGTGTGCCCCATGCGCCGGCCCAGCGCGAGCAGGGCGTCGCCGACGTCGGGGGCGGTGCGCAGGCCGTCGATGACCTCGACCACCTTCATGAGCGGCACCGGGTTGAAGAAGTGGTACCCGGCCACGCGCTCCGGTCGCTCGCACGCCGCGGCAATGGCCGTGATCGATAGCGAGGAGGTGTTCGACGCGAGGATGGCATCGGCCGCGACGATACCTTCGAGCGAGCGGAACAGGTCGCGTTTGATCTCGAGCTTCTCGATGATGGCTTCGACCACGAGATGGCAGTCGGCCAGATCCTCGAGCGCACTGCACGCCTGCAAACGGCCCATCGTCGCCTCGACGCTGGACGCTTCGATCTTGCCCTTTGCCGCGAGCTTGTCCAGCGTGTCGCGCAGGGCGTCCAATGCGGCTTGCACGGCCTTCGCGTTGGTGTCGTACAGCTTCACACGCAGACCGGCCTGTGCGGCGATCTGGGCGATGCCACGGCCCATGGCGCCGGCACCGACGATGCCAAGCACGTCGATAGCCTTGGCCGGAGAGTGAGCGGATGCCGGGGAGGAGGATGCAGTCATTCGGAGTGTCTCGAAGTTGATGTCGATTGTCGTCGATCGGTGTCGTTCTGCCGGCGTGCATGGCGCGGTACGGCGTGATGCGTCATTCTATCGTCCGACCGGTCGGTCGGGAAATGAATTTCCTGCTGAGTTGCGCGGCGATGCAAACCGATGCCCCTATTGCGTTGCCGTTATTGTCGCCGATCTCGTTGCGGCTGCCAGCGCTTGTTCCGCTGAGCGGTCGGTGGCAGGGCGGGGGACGGTTGGCTCGCTGCCGGATTTCGGGACGCCGTTCGCGGCGTCACTTACGCGAACGATCGTGCGATACCGTTACAATGCGCGAAGCCGCTAGTCGCACTCACTACCCTCGCCACCCTCTGTAGAAGGGGGAAACACTACGTCGTGACGGTGTGGCCGGGCGATGACACTGCAAGTGCGAGCCGCGACCGGCAGCCAACGAGACGCCGCCACTGCACTGAGGCGGTGCACCAAGGACGCATCATGAAACTGCGCGCGGACCATGGCGCCTCACCGACAACAGGGGCGCTGGCCATGCCGCATGGGAGACATCATGTTGAAGCTGTACGGCTTTCCAATCAGTAACTACTACAACAAGGTCAAGGTTGTGCTGTACGAGAAGGGCTTGCCCTTCGAGGAGTCGGAATCGGTCCCCTGTCAGGAAGAGTGGATGCTGCAATCGTCGCCGCTTGGCAAGGTGCCGTATCTGCAGACGGAAAACGGTTTTCTGTCCGAATCGCAAGTGATTTGCGATTTCCTTGAGTTGGCGTATCCGTCTCCCGCACTCTTCTCCAGAGGTCCGTGGCAGCAAGCCAAGGAGCGCGAGTTGCTGACGATGACGGAGTTGCATCTGGAACTCGTGGTGCGCGAGGTGTACACGCAGGCGTTCTTCGGCGGCACGGTGTCGGAAGGCACGCGCAATCGTACCGAGAAGCTGCTGCGCCGGAACATCGCCGCGTTCAAGCGGCTGGCGAAATTCGCCCCTTACGTGGCGGGTGACACGTTCTCGATGGCGGACATTGCCGCCGGCATCCATTTGCCTATCGTCGGCATGGCCACGCAAGCAGTCTATGGCGAAGACTTCCTGCAGGCGGCCGGCATCGACTGGAAGGCGTACGGTAAGCGGCTCGCCGAGCGTGAGTCGTTCCAGCGTATGCGCGCCGAACAGAAGGCCTACCAACAGGCGCAGCAGGCGAAGAAGGCGGGATAAGTCGGTCGATGCCCGACGGTCAGGCGAGGCGGGGCCTTCCCCCTGTTTCGCCTGCGTTACCGCGATAAAGTAAAAGGGCCGCAATGTTTGCACTGACCCCGTAAAGTTGGGCGGGGAAGTTATGGCGTTAAGGGCTGAGTTCTGTACTGCACAGGACTTAGCCCTTTTAGCTTGAGTTTGATGCGTTCGTGGTTGTAGTCGCGGATGTGGTCGGCAATGGCACGGCGTAGTTGTTCAATGCTGTCGAAGCGAGCCAGTCGGAAGCACTCGGACTTTAGCGTGCCGAAAAAGCTCTCCATTGCCGCATTATCGAGGCAATTGCCCTTGCGTGACATGCTCTGCGCCATGCCTCGGGCAGCCGGTCGCTCGCGATACGCCCGCATTTGGTAAGCCCGGCCTTGATCGGAGTGCAGCATTGGGGCCTCGTGATTGGCCAGACGCCGAAGAGCCTTATCCAGCATGCCTTGGATCAGAGCAAAGTCGGGCTGCTCGCTCGTTTGCCAAGCAATAATCTCGCCGTTGTAGAGATCCAGAACCGGCGATAAATACAACTTCTTGCCGGCAACGCTGAATTCCGTGACGTCCGTCACTCATTTCTCGTTGGGCTGGCTCGCGTCGAACCGGCGCGCCAACAGATTGGGCACGATACGCCCGGTCTCGCCTCGATAAGAGCGATACTTCTTGGGATGTACGAGTGACTTGAGTCGCAGCACCAACATCAGGCGCTGCACCGTCTTGTGATTGACGGGGGTACCGTTCTGGCGAAGCGTGGCCGTCACCCGGCGATAGCCGTAGCGGCCCTTGTGGTGGGCAAAGACCTGCGCGATCTTGGTTTTGAGCGCGCTATGGCGATCCCCAGCCTTGGCCGTCGTCATCTGATAGTAGAACGTACTGCGTGCCAAGCCTGCGATCTTCAGCAATGCCCCAAGCGGGTAATGCTCGCGCAGTACGCTCATCGCTTGGGCCTTCTCTTGGGCGCTGTCTGCTCTTTGGCACGGAGCAGTTCGTCCAACTTTTTAGGTACGCCACCTCCGCGCGAACGCTCTTCGACAGGCGTTGCCGGTTGGGAGGACTGTTTGGGTTGGGACATCTTGGGTGGCCTGCCTTTGGGGAGCGGCTTGAGCGCTTCGAAGCCACCCTCATGATACTGGCGCTCCCAGCGGCTGACGCTATTGCCCTCGCGCAAATCGAATACCGCACACATGCGCTGGTACGACAACTCGTGACGCCACATGTGTTGGAGCACCGACATCTTGAACTCGGCGCTATAGCTTTCGTGCTTTTTGCGAAGCCCGGCCTCACCATGCACCCGATACGCATTTAGCCAACGTCGGAGTACCGTACGGCCAACACCGTACTTCTGGCTGACATGCTGGCTACCGCCCCGACCGTCTATATATTCGTGAACTACCCGGCGCTTGAACGCCTCATCGTACTTCGTCATACAAAAACCCCCAAGGGTTGGCTTCATGTCCAACTATTGGGGGGGCAGTTCAGTTCCAGATTGCGGCCCTTTTTTCTGACGGCTGACGCCTGACAACCGACGGTCGTTGGTGGTCAGATTTTCGCCAGTCGAGCCAGCGCTTCGCGCAGCGTGTCATCCTTCTTGGCGAAGCAAAAACGCACGACGCCCGATTCGTGCGGCTCGTGATAGAACGCCGAAACGGGAATTGCCGCCACGCCGATCTCGCCGGTCAGCCACAGCGCGAAGTCGCTTTCGCTCATGTCGCTAATTGCGCTGTAATCCACGCATTGAAAGTAGGTGCCTTCGCACGGCAGCAATTTGAAGCGCGTGCCTGCCAATCCTTCGCGGAACAGGTCGCGCTTCTTCTGGTAGAAGCCCGAGAGTTCGAGATACGGCGCGGGGTCACGCATGTAGTCCGTCAGCCCCACTTGCATCGGCGTGTTCACGGTGAACACGTTGAACTGATGCACTTTGCGGAATTCCGCCGAGAGGGAGGCGGGTGCCGCGACGAAGCCGACCTTCCAGCCCGTCACATGGTACGTCTTGCCGAAGCTCGACACGATGAAGCTGCGGCGCGCGAGTTCGGGATGGCGCGCCACGCTCTCGTGCCGCTTGCCGTCGTACACCATGTGTTCGTAGACCTCGTCAGAGATCAGCAGAATGTCGGTGCCCGCCACGATCTCGGAGAGCTTCGCGAGATCCTGTTCGTGCCACACGGTGCCGCTCGGGTTGTGCGGCGTGTTGAACAGGATGAGCCGCGTGCGCGGCGTGATTGCGGCGGCCAGCTTGTCGAACGGAATGCGGAACTCGGGGGCTTCGAGCGTGATGAACACCGGTTTGCCACCGGCCAACTCGATCGACGGGACATAGCTGTCATACGTCGGCTCGAAAACGATCACTTCGTCGCCCGGATGCACGCTCGCGAGAATCGCCGTGAGCAGCGCCTGCGTCGCGCCGGCCGTTACCGTGATTTCCGTGTTCCAGTCGTAATGCTGCCCGTAGAGATTGCCGATCTTGTCGGCAATGGCCTGACGCAGCGCCGGCACACCCGCCATCGGCGGGTACTGGTTGTGGCCTTCGCGCATGGCGCGCGAGACGGCGTCGACGATCTTCGGGTCGCAAGCGAAATCGGGGAAGCCCTGTCCGAGGTTCACCGCCTGCTTCTCGGCCGCCAATGCCGACATCACGGTGAAGATGGTGGTGCCGACGTTCGGCAAACGCGAGGCGAGCGGCGGGGCAACCAATGCCTGAACGGCAGGTGTGGTGGATGCGATGGAAGCGGGGTGGGGTGCGTTCATTTATGCGATGGACGATGCAGTGATCAGGCCGTCATTCTAACGCCGCTGCGCGCTGCATGCGGGCGATACCCGGTCGCCCGGCTTCCGATTTCGGACGTTCCCTGGCCCGTTCTCCGGCCATTCCGATCGGACTCTCGGAATTCACGCGCTCGGGACGAGCAACGACGTGAAAGCACTCGCTGTCACGATACGAAAGCCGAACTGACGCGCCACGCGGCTGCGCAGCTTCAGCACGGCCTTGTCCTTGCTGACAAGCCAGTGTGCGTGCCCGTCACGGGCGGCTTCGAGGAATTTCTGATCGTCGCGGTCGCGGCATAACGGCAATTGGGCGGGCGGCGGGGCGTCTTCCGGCACCACGATGCGATGCGTTTGGGCATCGACCCAGGCGAGGGCGGCGGCGTTGTCGATCTCACGCGCGGAGAATTGCGGGTACGTGAGCACCACGGCGAGTTCGTCGCGGCAGCGCGGCGCCATGAGTGCGGTGAGGCGGCGCTCGACGAGGGCATCGCGCAGGGGACGCACAACGGGGTCGTCGAAGACCAGCAGGTCGATCCAGACATTGGTGTCGAGGACCACGCGCGGTGGGGTGGCGAGCGTATCGAGGTGCTCGGCGAAGGCCCGCTCGGCGGGCGTGGCAACAGCGTTTTGAAGCATTGGATAGAATGGCGGTTTCTCGTTTTCGCAGGAACGCTGCACCCGATATGATAATTGTTCTCTCGCCGGCCAAATCGCTCGACTACGAAACGCCGCCGCACGTGAGCACGCACACCGTGCCGCAGTTCGTCGACGACGCTGCCGAACTGATCGAAGGCCTGCGTGAACTGAGCCCCGCTCAGGTCGGCTCGCTCATGAGCATTTCCGATCAACTCGCGTCGCTGAACGCCACCCGTTATGCCGACTGGTCGCCTCGTTTCGACACGAGCAACGCCAAGCAGGCCGTGCTCGCCTTCAACGGCGACGTGTACGAAGGCCTCGCCGCCCGCTCGCTGAACGCCACTCAGCTCGACTTCGCGCAGAAGCATCTGCGAATCCTGTCCGGCCTGTATGGTGTGCTGCGCCCGCTCGATCTGCTGCAACCGTATCGACTGGAGATGGGCACGCGTTTCGTCAATAAGCGCGGGCGCGATCTGTATGCGTTCTGGGGAGAGCGTGTGACGCAGACGATCAACGCGTCGCTCGCGGAGCATGCCGAGACGCGCCGCGTGCTCGTGAATCTGGCGTCCGAAGAGTATTTCAAGGTCATCAAGCGCCGCTTGGTCGCCGCACCGGTGATTACCCCGGTGTTCGAAGACTGGAAGAGCGGCAAGTACAAGATCATCAGCTTCTACGCCAAGCGCGCGCGCGGTCTGATGGCGCGTTACGCGATCGAGCGGGGTGTGACCGATGTGCAGCAACTCAAGGCCTTCGACAGCGAGGGCTATGCGTTCGACGACAGCGTGTCGAACGATTCGCTTTGGGTGTTCCGCCGTCGCGTGGCCTGACGCCAGCCGATCCCGGCCCCGTGGCGATGTCACGGGGCTTTTCATTTCCGCCAGCGAGACAAGTCATGACCGTCCACATCAGCAGCAGGTTCGACAGCGGCGCCATCCATGTGGTGAGCGCCGAGCGTGCCGACGACATTCACGTTCGCGTTCCGCAGGACGGCGCCGCAGAGTTTGCGCAGTGGTTCCATTTCCGCGTGCAGGGGGTGGGCGGCACGCCGTGCCGTATCGTGTTCGACAATGCGGGGCAGACGTCCTATCCGCGAGGCTGGGAGAACTACCGCGCAGTCGCGTCGTACGATCGAGTGACTTGGTTCCGCGTGCCGACTTCGTACGACGGCCAGGTCATGACCGTGTCGTTCACGCCCGCGCACGACAGCGTCTATCTGGCGTATTTCGAGCCGTATGCCGAGGAGCGTCATCTGGCGCTGCTCGGCACGGCGCAGAACTCGCCGCGTGTGAGTTCACGCTCACTGGGGCAGACCGTCGACGGGCGCGATATGACGTTGCTTACCGTTGGCGAGCCGCGCGCCGGCAAGCGCAACATCTGGGTGATCGCGCGTCAGCATCCCGGCGAGACGATGGCCGAGTGGTTCGTGGAAGGGCTGCTGCGCCGTTTGCTGGGGGCAGGGGATTGGGCGGGCGATCCGCTCGCCACCGCCGTGCTTGACGAAGCCGTGCTGCACATCGTGCCGAACATGAACCCCGACGGGGCGGCGCGGGGCAATCTGCGCACGAACACAGCGGGCGCGAACCTCAATCGCGAGTGGCTCGAGCCGGATCTGCAACGCAGTCCCGAGGTGTATCACGTGCGTGCGGCCATCGAGGCGGTGGGCTGCAACATGTTTTTCGACATTCACGGCGACGAAGCGCTGCCCTATGTATTTCTCGCCGGGAACGACGGTGTCGAGTGGGCGACCGACGCAGTGCTCGCGCGTGAGAAGGCGTTCGGCGAGCGCCTGAAAGCCGCGAGCCTCGACTTTCAGGACAAGTTCGGCTATCCGCCGGGCAAGCACGGCCCCGAGTCGCTCAAGCTCGCGTCGAAGTGGGTCGCCCGTCGCTTCGGCTGTTTGTCGCTCACGCTGGAAATGCCGTTCAAGGACAACGCAAATCGTCCGGACGCGCAAGTTGGCTGGAGCGGCGCACGAAGTGCTGCCCTGGGGGCGTCGATGCTTGCCGCGATCTGGTCGCAGATGCAGGCCGACAACGCGTAAGGCCTAAGGCAACGTAGGGGCGCAACAAAGCACGACGCGTCATGCGTCGTGCTTCCTTTGGCGAACCAATCGCGTTGATGCGATCAGTTCGACTTCTTCTTCGCCGTGCTCTTCTTGGCCGTGCTGCTGCTCGATTTGGCCGAGGACGATTTCGCCGACGACTTACCGCTTGACGACTTGGCAGTCGTGCTGCGCTTGCCCGACTTCGCGGTTGCGTGAGACGCCTTGCCGCGCGTATTCCCGCGTGTTGCCCGCTTCGCGGGTTGTTCGACCTGCGCCAGCGGCGATGTGTAATCGAAGCCCATCATGCGGCCATCGACGTAGCCACAGCGAATGTGGATGTTGTCCGTCTGACCGTTAGTGCGTTTGCCGACGCCGTCGAGTTCGACCATCTGCGTGACGTCGACGCGTTGCTTGCGGTCGCCGAACGGACCGGACCAGGGGGCGACTTTGGCGTGCTCCGGGTCGAGCGCATGCTCGCCGTACTCGACACTTTCGTAGCCGGGCAATGTGGCGACGACGAAACTGGCATGCGCCGCACAATCGGCCACGAGCGGATCGGCTTGACGGGTGTTGATGAACTGCTCGACCAGCGCGCGATGCTGCTCGAGCGTGAAGGCCTGTGCGGGGGCCGTAAAGGCCGACAGGCAGAGCGGCGCGGCGACGGCGGCGATACCGGCGACCTGGCGCACGGCTCGCAACACGACGCCTGCGGCGCGTTGAAAAAATCGATTCGACATTCTGTAATGAATTCTCGGGGGCGCTAAGGCATTGCAGAGCAATGCGGGCATGCGGTGACTCACCGGGTAAGTCGCTGGCACGCGCCGCTCGCGAAGAGGCTCGGCCGCATTTTGAAAAACAGCGGCGAAGCGGCTCTCATCTTAACCGAAAAAAAGTCGCCGACGCCCGCCGGGTAAGCCCGCAGACATAACATGGCGCGTCGCGAAAGTTACAGCGCGCTACAATGCGTGCCTGACCGGCGCTCCGATGCAGCGACGACCTCGCGCATTTCGCACGAATCGCGGCTGTCCGGCGAGGATAGGGGGCGCATTGTGTCATCGGCTGCCGCAGCGCAATCGCTCGAATAGCGGCGCATTTCGAGGGGTTTCGAGCGATTCGCAAAATTCGCGTTCAGGTATCGCCTTCGCACGCCCTACGTTTTTCTCATTTCGCATGTTCGCAAATTCGCGCACTGTCGACAGTGCTCAAACCGGCCCGCACGACAAACTGGCGGATCTCGTGAACCGTCATCGCAATGCGGTGTTTCGCAAGCCGTTGGCTGCCTATAGTGCGGGCGCGTTCGATGCCGCCATCGCTGCGTGGCGCGACGCCGGGGCCGCACCATTGATCATCGATGCGGGATGTGGCGTCGGTGAAAGCACCTTGCGACTGGCCACACAATTTCCCGATCACTTCGTTATCGGTATCGATCAGTCGGAGAGCCGCATCGTACGCGGCAAAGATTGGTGGGATGGCGCGTGGCCCGAGAACTTCGTATGGGTGCGCGCCGATCTCGTCGACTTCTGGCGGCAGTTGTTCGACGCCGGTATTCGTCCGGCGCGTCACTACATCCTCTATCCGAATCCGTGGCCGAAAATCGGCCAGCTCGCGCGACGCTGGCACGCTCACGCCGTATTTCCCACTGTGGTGGCCCTTGGCGGCGTGCTGGAGTGTCGCAGTAACTGGAGCACCTACATCGACGAATTCGCGCTGGCGGTCGAGTGGCTCAGCGGTGTGCGGCCGGTCGTCGAAGCGTGGTCGCCCGACGCCGCGAGCGTTGCGCCCATCACGCCGTTTGAGCGCAAGTATCTGGCATCGGGGCATGGGCTTCATCGATGCGTCGTGACGCTGCCGCTGTCGTCGCTCACCTCGTCATCGAACTGATTCGGCGGGCGCCTCGCGCGTCACGCCAACAAAAATGGCCGGGCGCAGGTAACGCACGGCCATTTTCTTGCCATCGACACGCGTCATGGCGACGCGATGACGATCAGTGGAAATGCGGACGGTTCGGCTCGGCGTCTTCCGGCATTTCCGCGTGGACGACTTCGCCCACCGGGTCGGGATACAGCGGCACGCCGCAATCGTCGCAATACTCCGGATCGAAACGGCCCGGATGCTTGCGAATCTCGGTCACGCCGCAGGCCTTGAGCAGGTCGGCGACTTCGTCAAGCGCGCCGCCTTCGACTTCGCCGTTCTCACGGCCATACAGCGGCCACACGACACCGTAGATGACGTCGTTGCTGCCGCGCTGTGTGAAGCCGATGCGGTACTCGTCGATGTTCTGCTCACCGAAGCCGGCGACGACGGCGCGCAACTCGGCCGGGGTAAGCGTCAGCACGTCTTCGAGATAGCGCAGCGCCGTACGGATCGTGTGAGGACGAATGCGCTCGTCTGCCTCGCGGCAACTCGCGTAATACGCGTCGGGTAGCAAGCATTCGATTTCGCAACCTGGCAGTAGCGCATTCAGATTCGGCCCACCCTGAGCCGACCATGCCTCCTGACATTGGCCACGCTCTGCGTGACGGGCGCCGTCTTCCTGCCAACGGAACATCGGCGCTCCCCTGGGGACCGAGACGGCCGCCAGCAAAAAGCGCGGGTCGGCAAGAATCGGCGCCGTCTCCGGCAGATCGTTGCTCGGCTGCTTGACTTCGGCATTGTCGACGGCCGCACGCACGAGTTGCTGCGTGACTTTCCACGATTCGCAATGCGTGCGCGGTAGTTGATCGATGCTGTAGAGATACGGCGAGATGGCTACGCGCGCCGATTCCGCGAGCACGTGGGCGTGCAGATGGGCGCGAACGGGCATGAGCGCGTCGGTCTTCACGGGGCCGGAGGGGATCGCGTAACGCGTCCAGGCGAGGATCGGAATGGCGACGAGCAAACCGTCCCACACCTGACCTTCAGCTTCCGGCTCGGCGGATTCGCTTTGCGATTCGATCAGGTCCGCCAGCGCGCCATAAGCCTCGCTGTGGTTGGCCTGAAGGTGATCGAGCGCCGCGTCGATAGCCGGCTGGTTGCCGGTGCGCAGCACGCGCGTGAGCAACGTGTCGAGCTGGGCTTCCCAGAAGCGGTCTTCGATACGGCTGCCGGAGGCGGCAAGCGCAAGCGCGTGGCCGACCAGTTTTTCGGCGTCGGGAGTCAGTCGTTTGGCGGTGCGTGAGCGCATAGTGTGTAAAGCAGAAATGCATGAACTCACGATTGTACGGCATGCGTGAACGCGATTGATGGGACGCTTGCACCAATCGCGTTGTCCCGGGCCGCGCGCTCACCCGGCGCCGCGACACCGGCGGCCGGATACCGTCAGAAATCGAACGCGAGATTTGCCGGCGCCGACAGCCTCGTGCGACGCGTCGCCCCCGTGCCTGTGCCGGTGACAGAGGCCAGCGCGGCGCCTTCGAGCGTGAGCAGCGCGAGCTTGCGCTCGACGCCGCTGGCATAGCCGGTGAGGGTGCCGTCCGCGCCGATCACGCGATGGCAGGGAACGATGATCGTTATCGGATTGCGCCCGTTGGCGGCGCCGACGGCGCGTGATTTGTTCGCGTCGCCCAACGCGTGAGCGAGATCGCCATAACTGCGCGTCTCGCCGAACGGGATGCGGCAAAGCTCCGCCCAGACACGCTGCTGGAACGGAGTGCCTTCGGGGGCCAGCAGCAGTTCGAAGGTGCGGCGTCCTTCGTGAAAATACTCGTCGAGTTGGCGCTTTGCGTCGTTGAGCAGGGCAAGATCGTCGCCCTCGCGGCGTACGTCCTCGTCTTGCGGAAAGTACTTCTGATGCGAGAAATACACGCCGGTGAGCGCGTCGCCGTTCGCGACGAGCAGCATTTCGCCCAGCGGGCTGTCGTAATACGTTTCGTAACGGGTCATGTACCCACCTCCTGCAAAGTCTCGACCGGCTGGCCGGCCGGCCCCTGCGCCGCCGCCCGCCAGATGTGCAGCGCTGCGTACGCGCGCCACGGTGCCCACCGGGTCGCGCGTGCGGCGACGGCACGTCCATCGGCCACGCCAAGCGCCTGACGCAGCACCAGGTCGTCGACAGGTATCGCATCGGGCGAACCAAGGGCACGCATGGCGATGTACTGCGCTGTCCATGGTCCGATGCCCTTGATCGCGAGCAGCGCCTTCACGGTGGCTTCCAGTGGCGCTAGCGGGTCAAGCCGCAGGTGGGCATCGACGATCGCCTGCGCGACCCCGTGAATGGCGGCAATTCGACTTCGAATGATACCGGCTTCGCCCAGTGCCTCGGGGGGCACGGCGAGCAATTGTGCGGCGCTGGGGAAGGTGTGCGTCAGACCTTGCACCGGCACGGGCAGGGGCGTGCCGAAGTGTAGTGCGAGCCGCCCGAGCAAGCGCCGGGCGCCCTTGACCGTGATCTGCTGGCCGACGACGGCGCGCACGGCCATCTCGAAGCCGTCGATGGCCCCCGGCACCCGTAGACCCGGTGTCGCTGTGGCGAGCGGCCCGAGATGCGCGTCGATGACGTCTGGACGCGCGCCCAGATCGAACAGATGGCGCAGCTTGCCCAGCACCTGCGGCACGCTGCCGGCCAGCACGGGCGGCAACGTCACTTGCAGTGCGTGACGATCCGGCAGCAGCGTGACGCGGCACCATCCGGCGACCGTATGCCCGTCTTGCCGTTCGATACTCAGTGCGCGCGTGTAGACGTCGCCCTCTCGTAGTTCGACACCTTCAATCGCCCGGTCGCCCAGAAAGTCGAGCAGCGCGTGCCAAGCGAAGGGCGGCCGGTAGGCAAGCTGGAAGACGAGATCGGCGTCGGGCAGGGCGGCGTGACGAGCATTCAGGCGAAGCCGGCTGGGGGCGAAACCGTAACGCGTCTTGAACAGGCCGTTGAAGCGTCGAACGCTGCCGAAGCCGGAGGCGAGGGCGATCTCCGTGACCGGCAAGGCGGTATCGGTGAGCAGGCGCTTGGCGAGCAACAACCGTTGCGTCTGCGCGTACTCGACGGGAGAGACACCGAATTCGTCGGCAAAGATACGGCGCAGATGGCGCTCCGTGATGCCGATGCGGGCAGCGAGGGCCGGGAGCCCGGCGCGGTTCAGGAAGCCTTCGTCGATCATGGCCGCGGCGGCATCGGCGAGTTCGCGGCTGGCATCGAAACGTGCGCCGCCGGGCGCGAGTTCGGGGCGGCACTTCAGGCAAGGGCGATAGCCGGCTTTCTCGGCAGCGGCGGCGCTGCCGTAGAACGCGCAGTTTTCGAAGCGCGGCGTGCGAACGTTACACACGGGGCGGCAGTAGATGCCAGTGGACGAGACGCCGACGAAAAACCAGCCGTCGAAACGCCGGTCGCGAGCGGAGACGGCCTTGTAACAGACTTCGGGGTCGAGCGTCATGGGCGGGCGGCCGGCAGGGCAGGGGCGGAGAGCATGGCTGTCACTCTACGCGCAAGACCGGGGCGGTGCTAGTCATTTCCGGACATGACAACGCCCTGTGCGCGACCGTCGCCAATAACGACAAAACCCGGCGCGAGGCCGGGTTTTGTCTGCCGCCGGACGGCGAATCGTCGTCCGGCGGCGTGAGTCACTACCGAACCGCCAATCAGGCAGCGGCGAGCAGTTGACGCAGCACGAACGGCAGGATACCGCCGTGCTTGTAGTAATCCACTTCGATCGGCGTGTCGATACGCAGCAGGACTTGCACCTTTTGCGTTTCGCCGTTCTTGCGATGGATCACCAGCGTGACATCCTGTTGCGGCTTGATGTCGGCCGTCAGACCTTCGATGTCGAACGTCTCTTCGCCCGTGATGCCCAGCGACTGTGCGCTGTCCGAGCCCTTGAACTGCAGGGGCAGCACGCCCATGCCGACCAGGTTCGAGCGGTGGATACGCTCGAACGAACGAGCGATGACCGCCTTCACGCCCAGCAGTTGCGTGCCCTTGGCTGCCCAGTCACGCGACGAACCGGTGCCGTACTCTTCGCCGCCGAACACCACCGTGGGGGTGTTTTCGCCGACATACTTCATGGCGGCGTCATAGATCGACAGCTGCTCGCCAGTCGGCTGGTGAATCGTCAGGCCGCCTTCGATACGCGAACCGTCTTCCTTCGCCGGGATCATCAGGTTCTTGATACGGACGTTGGCGAACGTGCCGCGCATCATCACTTCATGGTTGCCGCGACGCGAGCCGTAGCTGTTGAAGTCAGCCTTGAGCACACCGTTTTCGAGCAGCCACTTGCCTGCCGGCGACGTTTCCTTGATCGAACCGGCCGGGCTGATGTGGTCGGTCGTGACCGAGTCACCGAACACGCCTAGGGCGCGTGCGCCGTGGATCGGCTCGATATCGGTCTTCGGATCCATCGCGAAACCGTCGAAGAACGGCGGCTCGGCAATGTAGGTCGACGCCGGCCAATCGTAGACCTGGCCCTTCGAACCCTTGACCTTGGCCCACAGCGGGCTCGGCTCCTTCACCGAATCGTAGTTGGTCTTGAAGACCTTCGCGTTCATCGCGAACTTCATCAGCTTGTGGATTTCTTCGCTGGTCGGCCAAATGTCGCCCAGGAAGATCTCACGGCCACCGCGGCCCTTGCCAACCGGCTCGGTCATCAGGTCGCGACGCACATTGCCGGCAATGGCGTAGGCCACGACGAGCGGAGGCGAAGCGAGGAAGTTGGCGCGGATGTTCGGGTGAATACGCGCTTCGAAGTTGCGGTTGCCCGAGAGCACGGCCGCCGCGACCATGTCGTTCTTCACGATCGTGTCGTTCAGTTCGGCCGTCAGATCGCCGGCGTTACCGATACAGGTCGTGCAACCGTAGGCCGTCACGCCGAAGCCCAGCTTCTCAAGGTACGGCAGCAGGCCGGCGGCTTCGAGGTACTCGGTCACCACTCGGCTTCCCGGGGCGAGCGACGTCTTGATGTGCGGCGCCACCTTCAGGCCGGCTTCCACGGCCTTCTTGGCCAGCAGACCGGCGGCGAGCAGCACGCTCGGGTTCGAGGTGTTCGTGCACGACGTGATGGCCGCGATCAGCACGTCGCCGTTGTTCACGTCGATGCCGCTGTCGGTCTGGTAGGTCGTGTCGAGTTGTTCTTCGGTCTTGTTGAAGCCGTTTTCTGCCACCGGCTTCGTGAACAGATCCTTGAACGTCGATTTCACGTTACCGATTTCGATACGGTCTTGCGGACGCTTCGGACCGGCCAGCGACGGCGCGACCGTGCCCAGATCCAGCTTGAGCGTCTTCGTGTAGTCGATGTCGTTCGATTTCGGAATACCGAACAGCTTCTGCGCCTTGAAGTACGATTCGAAGGCGTCGATTTCGCTCTTCGTGCGGCCCGTGCCCTTGAAGTAGTCGATCGTCTTTTCGTCGACCGGGAAGAAGCCCATCGTTGCGCCGTATTCCGGTGCCATGTTTGCGATGGTTGCGCGGTCCGGCAGCGCCAGGCTGGACGTGCCTTCGCCGAAGAATTCGACGAACTTGCCGACGACCTTCTCGCGGCGCAGCATTTCCGTGATCGTGAGCACCAGATCGGTGGCCGTCACGCCTTCGCGCAGACGGCCCGTCAGTTCCACGCCGACGACGTCAGGCGTCAGGAAATACACCGGCTGACCCAGCATGCCGGCTTCGGCTTCGATGCCGCCCACCCCCCAGCCCACCACGCCGATACCGTTGATCATGGTCGTGTGGCTGTCGGTACCCACGAGGGTATCCGGGTAGAACACGTTGTCCTTCTTGTGCACGCCGCGTGCGAGGTACTCCAGATTCACCTGGTGCACGATGCCGTAGCCCGGTTGCACGACGCCGAACGTATCGAACGCCTGCATACCCCACTTCATGAACTGATAACGCTCGTTATTTCGCTGGAATTCCAGCTTCATGTTCAGGTCGAGCGCTTTCTTCTCGCGGAAGTGATCGATCTGGACCGAGTGGTCGACCACCAGATCGACCGGCACGAGCGGCTCGATGCGCTTCGGGTTTTTGCCCTGACGCTCGGCGACGTTGCGCATGGCGGCCAGGTCGGCCAGCAGCGGCACGCCGGTGAAATCCTGCAGCACGACGCGTGCCACGACGAACGGGATTTCGTCCGTGCGCTCAGCGTTCGGCTTCCAGTTGACCAGTTGCTTGACGTGCTCTTCCGTGACTTTCTTGCCGTCGCAATTGCGCAGCACGGATTCGAGCACGATACGGATCGACACCGGCAGGCGCTCGACATTCACACCCAGGGCTTTTCCCAGTTGGGGCAGCGAGTAGAACTTGCCTTTCTTGTTGCCGCTGAGTTTGAACTCTTTAAGCGTTTTGTGGAGGTTGTGGGCCATGATCTTTCCTTGAGTGATACAGAAAAACGAAGCGGTGGTGATGCGTCTAGCAGGGGGCAGCATCGTGCGGGCACTCTCGAGGGTGCCCGCTGCGACGCCAGTGCGCCGGGTGTCCGGTGTACCGGGGACTACGAGTATGGCTGAGGCTGCAGCAGGAAAGCGGCTGGCGCATCATGCGATCAGCGTCCGAGTCGACCGGACAAGCCTCAGTTGGTCACCTTGATCAGTTCGACCGATTGGGTCGGGGCGAGCTTGTTTTGCTCCGCCATCGCTTGCGTCGCGCAATCGTCAGCCAGACGGCTGCCGCCTTCGCGGTGCGTGAACAGCATGGCCTTGGCCGGGATCACGACCAGATCCATTCCGCTTGCGGCATCGTAGAAACGGTCGGCGCCGGTCGTCGTCTGTTGACGCGGCAGCTTGTAGTTACGGCCATCGAAGAACATCGTGAGGATCTGGTCGCGCTTCATGTCGCCCTTGATGAACAGCTTTTGGTTCTCCTTGCAGCTCCATTGTTCCGAGCCCTCGTCCGGTTGCACCGGTGCCGCAGCAACGGTCGCATTTTTCTTGGCCGATGCTCTCTTCTTCGGCGCGGGCTTCTTGGCCGTCTTGGCGGCCGGTTGCTCAGCGGCGAACGCAGCCGGCACAAGGGTAGCGGAACACAGGGCGACCAGTGCGGTCAGGCAAAGCTTTTTCATGGTGAATCTCCAAACAATGGGCGAGAGCCGACAAAAGCGCAGATTATCGTACGAAGTTTGCGTTGTTCGGCGTCACCATACAAATTTTTTCAATTCCTTTCCGCCAAGCACAGCGGGCGGCGGCGGTACGAACCGGCGTCGCTGGAGGGGTGTTGCGGTGCGGAATTCGGCATCACGCCGGATGGGACTACGCAGGCGCATGTTGCCGCCCTTGGGGACGGTCATGACGCGAAGCGGGCGGGATGCTTGGCGAAGCAAACGCTGACGGGGGCGAGAAACGTTGCGCTGCACGGTCTCCGCAGACATTACGCACACGCCGGGCATCCGGTCCGGTGCGCTTTGTGCGGCAGTGAGGCGTTGCATTCGCTTGGCCAAGAAATCGCTCGGTATTCTCGGTATTGCCTGGGGCGGTGCCAGGGTCATGGTGCGATAGACGGCGCGGTCTTTTGCGCTAAATGTCGTCACTTCGATCATAGCTCTGGTCGACACGATGACTGCTGGAATCGTTCCCTCTATCGGGATTGGTTGCGCCGGCACTGGGGGTAGCCGCCGGCGCAGTTTCGGCCCCTTGCGACGCTTTTGGCATCGCGTGGGGCCGAGTCCCCGGGGGATTAGCCCAGCAGATGTGCCACGCCGGCGCGCTCTTCTTCAAGCTCGTTCAGCGTGATGTTCATCTTCTCACGCGAGTAGGCATCGATCTCGAGGCCTTCCACGCGCTTGTATTTGCCATTTTCGCAGGTCACCGGCACGCCGTAGATCACATCTTCCGGAATGCCGTACGAGCCGTCCGACGGGATACCCATCGTCACCCACTTGCCGTTCGTGCCCAGCACCCAGTCATGGATGTGGTCGATGGCGGCGTTGGCAGCCGAAGCGGCCGACGACAGACCACGGGCTTCGATGATGGCGGCGCCGCGCTTGCCAACCGTCGGCAGGAACACGTCGTTGTTCCACACGTCGTCGTTGATCATCGACTTCACGTTCTTGCCGTCGATCGTGGCGAAGCGGTAGTCGGCGTACATCGTCGGCGAGTGGTTGCCCCACACGGCCAGCTTTTCGATGCTGGCGACCGGCTTGCCGGTCTTGGCGGCGATCTGCGACAGGGCACGGTTGTGATCCAGACGCAGCATTGCGGTGAAGTTTTCCTTCGGCAGATTCGGTGCCGACTTCATGGCGATGTAGGCGTTGGTGTTAGCCGGATTGCCGACCACGAGCACCTTGACGTCGCGCTTGGCGACTTCGTCCAGGGCCTTACCTTGCACCGTGAAGATGGCGCCGTTGGCTTCGAGCAAATCCTTGCGCTCCATGCCCTTCGAACGCGGACGGGCACCAACCAGCAGGGCGACGTCGGCATCCTTGAAGGCGACCTTCGGGTCGTCGGTCACGACCACACCAGCGAGCAGCGGGAACGCGCAGTCTTCCAGCTCCATCACGACGCCCTTGACGGCGGCTTGAGCTTGCGGGAGGTCGAGCAGTTGCAGGATGACGGGCTGATCCTTGCCGAGCATGTCGCCATTGGCGATGCGGAACAGCAGGGAGTAGCCAATTTGGCCAGCGGCGCCGGTGACGGCGACACGCATTGCGGGTTTTGCCATGAGAATCTCTCCAGACGTGTACAAATTCCTGCGAAGCTTAAAGTAAGCTCGCCGTCCGGGTGGCTTTTTTGCCAGGCTGACAGCGCCGCGTCACATAAAGCTTCTAAAATTCCTTGACCTACGGAAGCTTGCGGGCTGCGGGGTGTGCTGCCGTTGACGAGTGCGAAGCACCGGACTCTCTTATATGATAGCCGTGCTGCGGCTGCAGGCCCCTGTTAGCCCGCGTCAGTGTAGGAGCCGTCACAACGAATGTCAACTCTATCTTATGTCTTATATAAGACATAGGATTATTGCTGTTATTCGATGGACGAAGGCCTTGATTTGTGGTCAAATCGCCGCCATGAATGCGAACGTTCGCGACACATCCAACACTACGCCGCCTGTCGATGCCCCGCAGCGACAGGACAGCACGCGCGACGCCGCACCGGCCTCCCAGGCCCCGCAGGGTGCCGCCGCCCCGGGAGCGTCGCCGACCTTCAGTCCGCTGTATCAGCAGATCAAGGGGCTCATTACGCAGAGCCTGCAGGCCGGCGAATGGAAGCCCGGCGAAATCATTCCCAGTGAAGTCGATCTGGCCGCCCGCTATAAGGTGAGTCAGGGAACGGTGCGCAAAGCCATCGACGAGTTGGCCGCCGAGAATCTGCTGGTGCGCCGGCAAGGGCGCGGCACGTTCGTCGCGACTCATCATGAAGACCGGGTGCAATTCCGGTTTCTGCGTCTTGCGCCCGATTCGGGCGAACCCCATCATCCGCCCAGTCGCCTGATCGAATGCCGCCGCATGCGTGCGCCGGCAGAAATCGCACGTCAGCTTGATCTGCGTGCGGGCGATGGTGTCATTCTCATTCGCCGCATGATGGATTTCTCGGACCGTCCGACGGTGCTCGACGAAATCTGGCTGCCGGGCGCGCTGTTCCGCGGATTGACGGCAGAGCGGCTCAATGATTACAAGGGGCCGATGTACGGCCTGTTCGAGGATGAATTCGGTACCCGCATGATCCGTGCCGTGGAGAAAGTCCGCGCTGTGGGCGCAGACGACGTGACTGCGGATCTGCTCAAGGTGCCGAAGGGGTTCCCGCTGCTGAGTGTGGAGCGCGTTTCCTACACTTATGGGGACAAACCGGTGGAAGTGCGCCGGGGCTGGTACGTCACCACGGAACATCACTACCAGAACGAATTGAGTTGAGAGGGCAGGGCGACTTCTCAGGTGCGAGCCGGCGTCGTGGCCGGTGAGTGCCTGAAAGTCTAGGCATGAGGGGCGGCGTGTCGTGCGCCGTTAGCGGGAATTTCCGGAGCATTGGAACCGGTATGGTGCAACGCACTAGAATCGGCGCTAAAATCCGGGGCTGATGTAACTACATGGGGTCTAGCATGGCTGAAGTGGTAAAAAAAGAGCGGCCAGTCTACAGGAATATCGGTATCGGACAGATTGTCACGTACCGTCTCCCGCCGGCTGGTATCGTTTCCATTCTGCACCGTATTGCCGGTGTGATCTTGTTCCTTCTGTTGCCGTTCGCGCTTTATTTGTTCGAACAGAGCCTCACGTCGGAACTCAGCTTCGACGTTCTGCGAAGCATCGCCTCCAACTGGTTTGTCAAACTTGTCATCCTGGCATTGTCGTGGGGCTTCCTGCACCACTTCTGCGCCGGCTTGCGCCATCTGCGCATGGACTTCAATCACGACGCGGTGAGCAAGGAAGGCGGTAAGAATTCGGCAGTGGTCGTTCTGGCCGTGTCGCTGGTGCTGACGCTGGCCGTCGCCCTCAAGCTGTTCGGAGCGTTCTAAGATGGCACAGAACAATATCGGTTCGAAGCGCCTTGTCGTCGGCGCGCACTATGGCTTGCGCGACTGGATTGCGCAGCGCATGACTGCGGTCATCATGGCCGTGTACACCGTGATCCTGTTGGTGTGGTTCTTTGCCGCCAAGGATTTCTCCTACGAAGGCTGGGCTGGCATCTTCGCGCATCAGTGGATGAAGCTGGCCACGTTCGTTACGCTGCTCGCGCTGTTCTATCACGCGTGGGTCGGCGTTCGCGACATCTGGATGGACTACGTCAAGCCCGTCGGTGTGCGACTGGCGCTGTACGCGCTGACGATCGTCTGGCTGCTGGCTTGTGCCGGCTATGCCGCACAGATTCTGTGGAGAGTGTAAAGAATGGCTGCAATTAAAAATTCGCTGCCGCGCCGCCGCTTTGACGTCGTCATCGTGGGCGCAGGTGGTTCGGGCATGCGCGCGTCGCTGCAACTGGCCAAGGCCGGTCTGTCGGTGGCTGTGCTGTCCAAGGTGTTCCCCACCCGTTCGCATACCGTTGCCGCTCAGGGCGGCATTGGCGCTTCGCTCGGCAACATGAGCGAAGACAACTGGCATTACCACTTCTACGACACGATCAAGGGTTCCGACTGGCTCGGCGACCAGGATGCGATCGAGTTCATGTGCCGTCAGGCACCGAACGCCGTCTACGAGTTGGAACATTTCGGCATGCCGTTCGACCGTAACCCGGACGGCACGATTTACCAGCGCCCGTTCGGCGGCCACACGGCCAACTACGGCGAGAAGCCTGTCCAGCGCGCTTGCGCGGCCGCTGACCGTACCGGTCACGCCCTGCTGCACACGCTGTATCAGCAAAACGTGGCAGCCAAGACCCACTTCTTCGTGGAGTGGATGGCGCTCGATCTGATCCGTAATGAAGAGGGCGATGTCCTCGGCGTGTCGGCACTGGAACTCGAAACCGGCGACGTCTACCTGCTCGAAGGCAAGTGCACGTTGTTCGCAACTGGCGGTGCCGGCCGTGTGTACGCCGCTTCGACCAACGCGTTCATCAACACCGGTGACGGTCTGGGCATGGCCGCGCGTGCGGGCATTCCGCTCGAAGACATGGAATTCTGGCAATTCCACCCGACCGGCGTGGCCGGCGCGGGCGTGCTGATTACCGAAGGCGTGCGCGGCGAAGGCGGTATTCTGCGTAACTCGAACGGCGAGCGCTTCATGGAGCGTTATGCTCCGACGCTGAAGGATCTGGCGCCGCGTGACTTCGTGTCGCGTTCGATGGACCAGGAAATCAAGGAAGGCCGTGGCTGCGGCCCGAACGGCGACTACGTGCTGCTCGACCTCTCGCACATCGGTGCCGAGACGATCATGAAGCGCCTGCCGTCGATTCGCGAAATCGCGCTGAAGTTCGCCAACGTCGACGCGATCAAGGAACCGATTCCCGTCGTGCCGACCATCCACTATCAGATGGGCGGTATTCCGACGAACTACAACGGTCAGGTCGTCCTGCAGAAGGACGGCGCATCGACCCCGGTCAACGGCTTCTACGCTGTGGGCGAATGCTCGTGCGTGTCGGTCCACGGTGCGAACCGTCTGGGCACGAACTCGCTGCTCGACCTGGTGGTGTTCGGCCGTGCGGCCGGCAACCACATCGTCGACTTCGTGAAGAATCACGGCGACCACAAGCCGCTGCCCGCCGATGCCGGCGAGAACGCACTGGCGCGTCTGGGCCGTCTGGAAGCCTCCAGCTCGGGCGAGTACGCACAGGACATCGCCAACGACATCCGTGCAACGATGCAGAAACACGCGGGTGTGTTCCGTACGTCGGATCTGCTCAAGGAAGGCGTGGACGAGATCAAGCAAGTGGCCGAGCGTGTGTCGCACGTCCACCTGAAGGACAAGTCGAAGGTGTTCAACACGGCGCGTATGGAAGCGCTGGAAGTCGACAACCTGATCGAAGTGGCCAAGGCCACCATGATCGCGGCCGAAGCCCGCAAGGAAAGCCGCGGGGCGCACGCGCACAGCGACTATCCGGAGCGCGACGACGCCAACTGGATGCGCCACTCGCTGTTCTTCAGCGAAGGCAACCGTCTGGATTACAAGCCGGTGCAGTTGAAGCCGCTGACCGTCGACTCGGTTCCGCCCAAGGCGCGGACGTTCTAAGGGATTCGCAAGATCATGAAACGCATTTTTGAAGTCTACCGCTACGATCCGGACAAGGACGCCGCACCGTACATGCAGACCTACGAGGTCGAACTCGACGGTCACGAGCGCATGCTGCTCGACGCCCTGGTCAAGCTCAAGAAGCTCGACGAAGGCATCGCCTTTCGCCGCTCGTGCCGCGAAGGTGTGTGCGGTTCGGACGCGATGAACATCAACGGCAAGAATGGTCTGGCCTGCCTGACCAACATGAACGATCTGCCGAACAAGATCGTTCTGAAGCCGCTGCCGGGTCTGCCCGTCATTCGCGATCTGATCGTCGACATGACGCACTTCTTCAACCAGTACCACTCGATCAAGCCGTACCTGATCAACCCCGAGCCGGCACCGGAGAAGGAGCGTCTTCAATCGCCCGAGCAACGTGATGAGCTTGATGGCCTGTACGAGTGTATTCTGTGCGCATCGTGCTCCACGTCGTGCCCGAGCTTCTGGTGGAACCCCGACAAGTTCGTCGGCCCGGCCGGTCTTCTGCAGGCCTACCGCTTCATCGCCGACAGCCGCGATACGGCGACCAGCGAGCGTCTGGACAACCTGGAAGATCCGTATCGTCTGTTCCGCTGCCACACGATCATGAACTGCGTGGATGTGTGCCCGAAGGGTCTGAACCCGACGAAGGCCATCGGCAAGATCAAGGAGCTGATGGTGCGCCGCGCCGTCTGACCAAGCGATCATGCCGGATACCAATCACCAGTCCGATCCGGTCAAGCGTGCCCGCCTTCGCTGGCGGGCACGCCGCGGTTTGCTGGAAAACGACCTCATCCTCGAACGATTCTTCGCCAGGTACGAAGCCTCGATGACTGACGAGGATGTGGGCGCCCTCACGAAGCTGCTCGATTTGAGCGACAACGATTTGATGGATCTGCTACTAGCGCGTAAAGAGCCCGAGGCGGATCTGGACGGGCCGGACGTGCGGCGCCTGTTGGCGCTTTTGCGTGCCGTGTAGGGGTTTAAGTATTTTTTTGAGGAAGCGATATGACTCCGTCTGATGTTAAAGCCACCCTATCTTTCTCTGACGGTTCGCCCAGCGTCGAACTGCCGATCTATCAGGGAACGATGGGCCCGGATGTAATCGACATCCGCAAGCTGTACGGCCAGACCGGCAAGTTTACGTATGACCCGGGCTTTATGTCGACGGCGTCGTGCAATTCCGCCATCACCTACATCGATGGCGACAAGGGTGAACTGCTGTACCGCGGTTACCCGATCGAGCAGTTGGCCACCAACTGCGACTTCCTCGAGACCTCGTATCTGTTGCTCAAGGGCGAACTGCCCAACGCAAAGGATAAGGAAGAGTTCGTCAAGACCGTGACCCGTCACACGATGGTGCACGAGCAGATGAACTTCTTCTTCCGTGGTTTCCGTCGCGATGCCCACCCGATGGCGGTGCTGACCGGTTCGGTCGGTGCATTGTCGGCGTTCTATCACGACTCGCTGGACATCAACAATCCGACGCACCGCGAAGTCTCGGCCATCCGCCTGATCGCCAAGCTGCCGACGCTCGTCGCCATGGCGTACAAGTACAGCATCGGCCAGCCGTTCGTGTACCCGCGTAACGACCTGTCGTACAGCGCGAACTTCATGCGCATGATGTTCGCCAACCCGTGCGAAGAGTACGAAGTCAACGACGTGCTGGTGCGCGCCCTCGACCGTATCCTGATCCTGCACGCCGATCACGAGCAGAACGCTTCGACGTCGACCGTCCGTCTGGCCGGTTCGTCGGGTGCGAACCCGTTCGCCTGTATCGCTGCCGGTATCGCATGTCTGTGGGGCCCGGCGCACGGTGGTGCGAACGAAGCCGCGCTGAATATGCTCGAGCAGATCGGTTCGCCGGATAAGATCCCCGAATTCATCAAGCAAGTGAAGGACAAGAACTCGGGTGTGAAGCTCATGGGCTTCGGTCACCGCGTGTACAAGAACTACGACCCGCGCGCCAAGCTCATGCGCGAGACGTGCTACGAAGTGCTCAACGAACTCGGTCTGCACGACGACCCGCTGTTCAAGCTGGCCATGCAGCTCGAGAAGATCGCTCTGGAAGACGAATACTTCGTGTCGCGCAAGCTGTACCCGAACGTCGACTTCTACTCGGGTATCGTTCAGCGCGCGCTCGGCATTCCGACGTCGATGTTCACCTGCATTTTCGCCCTGGCACGTACCGTGGGCTGGATCGCGCAGTGGAACGAGATGATCGGCGAGCCGGATCAGAAGATCGGCCGTCCGCGTCAGCTGTTCATCGGCCACACGCCGCGCGAAGTCGCGTCGATCGACAAGCGCTAAGCCTGTCGAGGCGTCCGGCACGGCCCCTGCTTGCCGTGCCGGCACCGCAACCTTGCCGAATCGGCAAGGCGGTGCGGCCCGCAACGCGCCCTCGTTGCGTTATATTCGAAGCCACGGCACAAGCTGCCGTGATTCGCACAAATCCCCGGTTGATCGTGCGTTTACCGCCCGGTTTCCCGGGGATTTTGTATTCCGCCGGCGCGAAAGCGCTATGGCATAATCAAAAGTTCACAGAACGATATTTGTTCTCGGAACGATAATTTAGCCCCGCGTTTTTATCATGGCCAAGACGCTGTATGACAAATTGTGGGATGCACATATCGTGCATACCGAGGACGATGGCACTACGTTGCTCTACATCGATCGTCACCTGTTGCACGAGGTGACCAGTCCGCAGGCGTTTGAGGGGCTAAAACTCGCGCAGCGTCCGGTCTGGCGTCTTTCCGCCAATCTCGCAGTGTCGGACCACAACGTGCCGACCACCGATCGTACGCAAGGCATTGCCGATCCGATTTCGCGTTTGCAGGTCGACACGCTCGATACCAACTGCGACAACTTCGGCATCACCCAATTCAAGATGAACGACGTGCGTCAGGGCATCGTGCACGTGATCGGCCCGGAGCAGGGCGCCACGCTGCCCGGCATGACGGTGGTTTGCGGCGACTCGCACACGTCCACGCATGGCGCGTTCGGCGCGCTGGCGTTCGGCATCGGCACGTCGGAAGTCGAGCACACGCTCGCCACGCAAACCTTGCTCATGAAAAAGAGCAAGAACATGCTCGTGAAGGTTGAGGGCACGCTGCCGCGCGGTTGTTCCGCCAAGGACATCGTGCTGGCCGTCATCGGCCGGATCGGCACTGCGGGCGGCACGGGCTACACGATCGAATTCGCCGGCTCGGCGATCCGCTCGCTCACGATGGAAGGTCGCATGACCGTGTGCAACATGGCTATCGAGGCCGGTGCGCGCGCCGGTCTGGTGGCCGTGGACGATACGACGATCAACTATGTGAAGGGCCGTCCGTTCGCGCCTACGGGCGTGGAGTTCCAGCAGGCCGAAGCCTACTGGCGTACGTTCCACACCGATCCGGGGGCGCATTTCGACCATGTGGTCGAGATCGATGCGAATGCGCTGGTTCCGCAGGTGAGCTGGGGAACGTCGCCGGAAATGGTCGTGAGCATAGAAGACCGCGTGCCCGATCCCGAGAAGGAGAAGGACCCGGTCAAGCGTAGCGCCATGGAGCGCGCGCTTGAGTACATGGCGCTCACGCCCGATACACCGATGGCGAGTATCAACGTCGACAAGGTGTTCATCGGCTCGTGCACCAACTCGCGCATCGAAGATATTCGTGCGGCGGCTTACGTCGTGAAGACGCTCGGCCGTCGTGTGGCGTCGAATGTGCGCCTGGCGATGGTGGTGCCGGGCTCGGGGCTGGTGAAGCGTCAGGCCGAGCAAGAAGGGCTGGATCAGGTCTTCAAGGCCGCAGGCTTCGAATGGCGCGAACCGGGCTGCTCGATGTGTCTGGCGATGAATGCCGACCGTCTGGAGCCGGGTGAGCGCTGCGCGTCGACCTCGAACCGCAACTTCGAAGGCCGTCAGGGCGCGGGTGGGCGTACGCACCTCGTGAGCCCGGCGATGGCTGCGGCGGCTGCCATCGAAGGTCATTTCGTCGACGTGCGACGTCTCATCTGACGCTTTAGCATCGGTTTAACCGTCGTTTGACATCGTTTTTGACAGAGAAAGAATCATGAAAAAACTGTGGATGCTGATCGGTGCGGTGCTGGTGCTGGGTGTGGCGGGTTGTAACACGATGGCGGGCCTCGGCAAGGATACCCAAGCCGCTGGCTCGGCCCTCGAGAACGCCGCGAAGAAGTGATGCGACGGTGCGTGTCGTGCGGGCAAGCGCCTCGCGCATGCGCCTACGAAATTTCCGGCTTTGACGGCTCCGGTTTTCCGGGGCCGTGCGTAGCCGAACTGTTTTGATCAGGTGGTTCATGATGGAAAAATTTACTGTCCATACGGGGTTGGTGGCACCGCTGGATCGCGAAAACGTCGATACCGACGCGATCATCCCCAAGCAATTCCTGAAGTCGATCAAGCGTACGGGCTTCGGCCAGAATCTGTTCGACGAGTGGCGTTATCTCGATGTCGGTCAACCGGGGCAGGATTGCAGCACGCGTCCGCTCAATCCGAACTTCGTGCTGAACCAGCCTCGGTATCAGGGCGCGACGATTCTGCTCGCCCGCAAGAACTTCGGCTGTGGCAGCTCGCGCGAGCACGCGCCGTGGGCGTTGCAGCAATACGGCTTTCGCGCCGTCATTGCGCCGAGTTTTGCCGACATCTTCTTCAATAACTGCTACAAGAACGGGCTGCTGCCGATCGCGCTGTCCGAGTTGCAGGTTGACCATCTGTTCAACGAGACGGCAGCGTTCAACGGCTACCAGTTGACGATCGATCTGGACAAGCAGGCAGTGGTGACGTCCGATGGCCGCGCTTATGCGTTCGATATCGCGCCGTTCCGCAAGTACTGCATGGTGAACGGATTCGACGACATCGGCCTGACGCTGCGTCACGCCGACAAGATTCGCGCCTACGAGGCCGAGCGGCTCACGAAGCAGCCGTGGCTCGCAACGCGCTTGCCGGGCTGAGTCCCGAGCACTCAAGGCTCAATCCAAGGAGATTGCATGAAAATCGCTGTGTTGCCGGGTGACGGCATTGGTCCGGAAATCGTGACGGAAGCCGTCAACGTGTTGAACGCACTTGGCGAAAAGTTCGAGCTGGAAGAGGCGCCCGTCGGCGGCGCTGGCTATGCGGCCACGGGGCACCCGCTGCCGGACGCCACACTCAAGCTCGCGAAGGAGGCGGACGCCATTCTGTTCGGTGCCGTGGGCGACTGGAAGTACGATTCGCTCGAGCGTGCGCTGCGTCCCGAGCAGGCGATTCTGGGGTTGCGCAAGCATCTTCAACTGTTCGCCAACTTCCGTCCTGCCATTCTGTACAAGGAATTGGCCGACGCGTCGAGCCTGAAGCCGGAAATCGTGGCAGGGCTGGATATCCTGATCATTCGCGAGCTGAACGGTGACATTTACTTCGGTCAGCCGAAGGGTTTCCGCCAGTCGCCGGACGGTGCTTTCGAAGGGGCGCGCGAAGGTTTTGATACCATGCGCTATAGCGTGCCCGAAGTGGAGCGTATCGCGCACGTCGCATTTCAGGCCGCAGCCAAGCGTGACAAGCGTTTGTGCTCGGTCGACAAGGCCAATGTGCTAGAGACGTCGCAACTGTGGCGTGACACGATGATCGAGGTCGCGAAGCAGTATCCGGAAGTCGAACTGTCGCATATGTACGTCGATAACGCCGCGATGCAACTGGTCAAGGCGCCGAAGAACTTCGACGTGGTGGTGACTGGCAACATGTTCGGCGATATTCTCTCGGATGAGGCGGCCATGCTGACGGGCTCGATCGGCATGCTGCCGTCGGCGTCGCTCGATGCCAACAACAAGGGGCTGTACGAACCGTCGCATGGTTCGGCTCCCGATATCGCCGGCAAGGGCGTGGCCAATCCGTTGGCGACGATTCTGTCGGCGGCCATGATGCTGCGTTACACGTTCGGCCTCGCGGAACAGGCCGACCGCGTGGAGAACGCAGTGAAGAAGGTGCTGGCGCAAGGCTTGCGTACACCCGACATCTGGCGGGAAGGCGCAACCAAGGTCGGTACGCGCGAAATGGGCGCGGCGGTCGTCGCCGCGCTTTAACGCCGACGGGGCGTCGTGAGACGCCCCTCTGCGCAATTGCAACGATAAGAGAGTGGATAAATGAAAACCGTAGGTCTGGTAGGTTGGCGGGGCATGGTCGGTTCGGTTCTGATGCAGCGCATGCAGCAGGAGAACGACTTTGCTTTGATCGAGCCGGTGTTTTTCAGCACCAGCAACGCGGGCGGCAAAGCCCCGTCGACGGCGAAGAACGAGACTTCGCTGAAAGACGCCAATGATGTCAACGAGCTGAAAAAATGCGACATCATTATTACCTGCCAGGGCGGTGACTATACAACCGAGATCTTCCCGAAGCTGCGCGCTGCGGGTTGGAACGGCTATTGGATCGACGCAGCCTCGACGCTGCGCATGAAGGACGATGCCATCATCGTTCTCGATCCGGTCAACCTCGATGTGATCAAGAATTCGCTGACGAAGGGCACCAAGAACTTCGTCGGCGGCAATTGCACCGTGAGCTGCATGCTGATGGGCCTGGGGGGTCTCTTCCAGCACGGTCTGGTCGACTGGCTGACGTCGATGACGTATCAGGCTGCATCGGGCGGTGGCGCACAGCACATGCGCGAACTGCTCACGCAGTTCGGCAGCATCAACGCAGAAGTCAAGGCGCTGCTGGACGACCCGCACTCGGCCATTCTGGAGATCGACCGTAAGGTGCTCGCGAAGCAACACGCGCTCACCGCCGACGAGACCAAACAGTTCGGCGTGCCGCTGGGCGGTAACCTGATTCCCTGGATCGACAAGGATCTGGGCAACGGCCAATCGAAGGAAGAATGGAAGGGCGGAGCCGAGACCAACAAGATTCTGGGGCTGGGCGACGGTTTCCCTGGTACGCGCGCCATTCCGGTGGACGGTCTGTGCGTGCGCATCGGTGCGATGCGCTGTCACAGCCAGGCGCTGACCATCAAGCTTACGAAGGATGTGCCGTTAGATGAACTGACCGACATCATCGGCCAGGCCAATGACTGGGTGAAGGTGGTGCCGAACACACGTGAGGCGTCGGTGAAGGATTTGACGCCTGCCGCCGTGACCGGCACGATGACCATTCCGGTGGGCCGTCTGCGCAAGATGTCGATGGGGCCGGAGTACCTGTCGGCATTCACGGTGGGCGATCAACTGTTGTGGGGCGCAGCGGAACCGCTGCGTCGCATGCTACGCATCCTGCTCGACGCTTGAGCGTCGACGCGTATTGGTAAGGCGTGAAGAACGGCGGCCTGCGGGGCCGCCGTCCGCGCTTTGGGAGGCGCCCCATTTGCTGGGGCGTCCAGAGAAAAACGACTGACAGGCTTGACAAGACACAGTGCGGAAATACTCGATCGGCAAGCGTGCAAACTCGTCCCATAACTCGTTTCGCCTGAGCGCGGCGGCGGCCGTCTTGTGGAGCCTCGGGCTTCTCAATGCCGGTGCTGCAGAGTTCGGCCCGCAGCAGGTGCGCTCGGGTCCGGGCCAGCCGCTGCGCGCAGTGATCGTGCTGGGCAACGTGTCGCAAGCCGAAGCCGACGGATTGTCGGTGAAGCTCGCACCGCGCGATGCCTTCAGGCAGGCAGGTCTGCGCTATGACCCCACGCTCGAGAAGCTCTCCGTCTCGGTCACGCCGACCGCAGGACGCGAACCGGGGTACAGCGGCACGTATCTCGTCCATGTCGATTCGGCTGAGCCGGTCACTACCTCGTTCCTCGATCTGTTGCTGGTGCTCGAATGGCGCACCGGCCGGCAGTCCAACGCGCTCACGCTGTCCGCCATCCCGGAAGCCAGCGCTGCGCAACCGCAGGCGGTTGTGCCCGCGCAGACGTCGGATCGCGGGACTCCCGCGACGGCTACCTCTCCCGTGTCTTCCCCGGCGCCGGCTCCTGCGGCGTCTGCTCAGCCAGGCAACGCATCGTCGGGGGCGGCCGCAGAGGGGGCGCGTAAGGTGGGCCGGGGAGATTCACTCTCGTCGATTGCCCGTGAATTCACGAGCGGCGAAGGTGGTACAACGCTCGCGCAGATGATGACCGCGCTGTTCGAATCGAACCGCTCGGCGTTCATCGGTGACGATCCGAACCGGCTGCGTCAGGGGGCGACGTTGACACGCCCGGCCGATGCGCAGGTGCAGAGTATTCCTCCCGCCCAGGCACGCAAGTTCGTGTCTTCGGCGCGGGAACAGTTTGACGCGTATCGCGCGCGGCTGGCCGAATCGACGACGCGGCAGGCAGCACCGGCCGGTGGCCGCAGTGCACAAGGCGCGATCGAAGCGGGCAAGGCACCGGAAGCAGCCGCCCCCGCCACGCGCGATGAATTGAAGCTGTCGCGACCCGGCAAGGGTGGGGCGGGCGGCACGGCCGGTCGCACCGGCGGCAGCGAGGAAGAGCAAATCGCCCAGGGCAAGGCGCAAGCCGAGGCGCAGGGCAGGGTGAATGAGTTGCAGAAGAACGTAGCAGATCTCCAGAAGCTGTTGGCGATGAAGAATCAGGCTGTCGCCAATCTGGAGGAGCAGGCCGCCGCCGCTTCCGGGGCGACCGCACAGGACAAGACGGCGAAATCCGCCGACGGCAAGACCAAGACACCAGCGGCGGCTGCGACTGCCGCTGCGGTACCGAATGCCGCCAAGGGTGTGGCTGACTCGAAGGACGCCGCCGCAACTGACAGTCCGGCCACGGTGGCCGTAGCGTCGGAGGCTGCGGCCACCGATGCTGCCTCTGCCGCATCGGCGAGTGTGACGGCCTCGGACGCTGCGGCCGCCGTGGCGGCATCGGCTAGCGAGGTCGTAGCGGCATCGGCCGCCAGCGCGCCGGCAGCCGAGTCGAAGCCCGCGCCCAATGCCGCCATGAATTGGCGTGCTGTGACTCAGAATCCGTATGTGCTGCCGGGGGCTGGCGCGCTGGTGGTGCTGCTCGGTCTGTGGTGGCTGATGCGTCGCCGCCGTGCCGAGACACCGGCCGGGCAGCCCGGCCCGTATGACGATGGGCACGACGCTCATGCAGGCCAGGATCAGGATGCGCCGCACGATGGCCCGCAAGCTGACGAGTCGGCATCAGGTGTGGCAACGGCGGGTGCCGTGGCGGCTGCCGGTGCCGTAGGCGCTGCCGCGCTGTATGCAGCCAATCAGGCGGAAGCCGACGAACATTTGCATCCTGCTGCCGATGACACACGGTCGGCGTCGGACGTTGGTGCCGCTGCCGTCGAAGACGAGCAGCCGGCCCCCGAGGCTGCCGAAGCCGGCGTGCCGGAAGAATGGGATGTCGAGCCGTCGCCTTTGGCCGATGCGTCGGCCGACGCGGCTCACGCCGAAGGTCCGGACAACTCGCCGGTGACATTCGAGGCGTCGGAAGCGCCCGCTGAACCGGTCGTCGACGAGGTGGCGCCCCATGTGCTGGAAGCCTCGCCGGAAGCTGCCCGCGAGCCGGAAATCGATTGGAATGCCGCGTTTGCCGAGCAGGCTGGGGAGGCCGGCGAAGTACCCGCCGCGCATGACGATCCGGCGACGGCCACCTTGTCGTCGCTGGAAGCGCTTGGCGCTGCGGCGGCCATTGGCGGCGCCGCTGCTGCGCACACGGCACAAGTCGAGCCAACGCCCGCCGCGCAGGCAGAAACGGCAGAAAACATTGCGCCGATTGCCGGCGCGACGCCTGACGGCGGTGTGGCAGGCATGGTGGGCGATCTGGATCTGGCGATTCCGGGGCAGCCGGCGCATGTAGGTACGATTTCTAGCGATGCGTTGCCTTCCCTGAGCAAGGGGCTGGGCTCTGTGCAGTTCAAGATGGAGCCTAAGGACGGTCCGATCCATCAGCAAACCGGCGCGGATGAGGAGGGCGACGACGCCTATCCCGAACTGAGCGACGCCGATTTCGACGCCGCGATGGAGCAGGCAAATCGGCCCCCCGAAGCGCCGCGCAGCTACACCGATGAAGCACACGAAGCGCCGTCGCTCAAGCCACTGTCGTTCGATCTGTCGGACTTCAGCCTCGATCTGAAGGGCGACGAGGCATCAGCCGCACCGGCGTTCGTCAGCGCGCCGACGCTGCCCGCTGACATCGGCGTGGAGGCGTTGGTCGAGCACGAGACGCTGGATTCGACGCCGCCGGAGACGCCGTTTGCGGCCGAACCCGCTGCGCCGCAGGTGCCGCAAGTGATCGTGCCGACGCCGGAGCCGATCGTCGCGGGATCGTCCGCAGAGTCCGCTGCGTCCGCCACGCCGAACGTGCCTGACGAATTCCATACGAAACTCGAACTGGCCGCCGCGTACCAGACCATCGGCGACGACGATGGCGCGCGAGAATTGCTTGAAGAAGTGATCGCCGGAGGGGATGCGGCACAGCAGTCCGCCGCTCGCACACGGCTGGCCGAGCTAGGCAAGTGACGCCACGGCGCATCGACGATCACACCGCTGATTGACCGTAGTTTGGGGCGCTCGTAGGTTGGGCGCCCATTTTTCTTTTTCATATGCGAATTGCACTGGGCATCCATTACGACGGCGCGGCGTTCTCCGGCTGGCAATCGCAGCCGCATGGCAACACCGTGCAGCAGACGCTCGAGGCCGCACTGCGCGAGTTCGGCGGCGTAGCGCTGCCCACGACGGTTGCAGGACGCACCGACACCGGCGTGCATGGCATCGGTCAGGTGGTGCATTTCGACACTGAACTCGATCGTGCGATGTTCTCGTGGGTGCGGGGCGTGAACGCCTTTTTGCCCAAGACGGTTGCCGTGCAATGGGCGCAAGCGATGCCCGACGACTTCCATGCGCGTTTTGCCGCCTTCGAGCGCACGTATTTCTACGTGCTATACGTGCATCCCGTGCGTTCGCCCTTGCTCGAGGGCCGTTGCGGCTGGCTGCACACCCCGCTCGATCTCGACGCGATGCGCACCGCGAGTCAGGCGCTGGTGGGCGAGCACGACTTCTCGGCGTTCCGCTCGTCGGAGTGCCAGGCCAAGACGCCGGTCAAGCACCTGTACGCCATCGATATCGAGCAGCAGGGACATTTCTTTGTATTCCGCTTCCGGGCGAGCGCGTTTTTGCATCACATGGTGCGCAACATCATGGGGTGTCTGGTCGCCATCGGCCGGGGACGTCAGCCCGCGAGCTGGATGTCGCAGGTGCTCGCGAGTCTCGACCGGCGTCAGGCCGCCCCGACGTTCATGCCGGACGGCCTGTATCTGGCCCGTGTGGGGTATCCTGAGCGTTTCGCCGTACCCGAGCCCAACTGGGCCGCGTGGCCGTTCCCGATGCCGTGGGCAAGCTCATGAAATCCCGTACCCGAATCAAGATTTGCGGCCTGTCGCAGCCGGCGGATATCGATCATGCCGTGGCGCTGGGCGTCGACGCCATCGGCCTGGTGTTCTACCCGCCGAGCCCGCGCTACGTGGATCTGGCGCGTGCGGCCGAACTCGCCCGCCGGGTGCCACCTTACGTGAGTCTGGTCGGCTTGTTCGTCAATGTGACGGCCGACGAGATCGCGCGTACCGTCGAGACAGTGCCGCTGACGACGCTGCAGTTCCACGGCGACGAAACGCCCGAGGAATGCGCGACGCTGTCGGCGGCGGCGGGCAACCGTCCGTACATGCGCGCCATGCGTATCGGCCCTGAGACGAAAGACAGCGGCGATTTGCTACAATTCGCCAACGCATACACCGCCGCACAAGGCATCTTGCTAGATGCTCTGGTTGAGGGCTATGGCGGTGGAGGAAAGGTTTTCGATTGGTCACTTATTCCAAAAGACATCGCGCGTCGGGCCGTTTTGAGTGGTGGCTTGAACGCACACAACGTTGCTGAAGCCATCGGCCGGGTGACGCCTTACGCCGTCGACGTGTCGAGTGGTGTGGAGGCGTCGCGGGGCGTGAAGGATCACGCCCGCATGACGGCGTTCGTGCAGGCAGTGCGTGCCGCCGACGCCGAATAAGCAACCCGCCGGGGCGCCCATCAGGGCCGCTCACCGGTAATGCGAAGAGTGACGACCATGTACGATTTACCTGACGCCCGAGGCCATTTCGGCCAGTACGGCGGTGTCTTTGTGGCTGAGACGCTGATTCACGCGCTCGACGAACTGCGCGAGGCCTATGCCAAGTATCAGAATGATCCGGCTTTCCTCGAAGAATTCCATTACGAACTGAAGCACTACGTCGGCCGTCCGTCGCCGATTTATCACGCCAAGCGCTGGAGCAGCGAACTGGGCGGTGCACAGGTGTACCTCAAGCGCGAAGACCTGAACCACACCGGCGCGCACAAGGTGAACAACGTGATCGGGCAGGCGCTGCTGGCGCGTCGCATGGGCAAACGCCGTGTGATCGCCGAGACCGGCGCCGGTCAGCACGGGGTGGCCACGGCGACCATCGCCGCGCGCTTCGACATGGAGTGCGTGGTGTATATGGGCGCTGAGGACGTGAAGCGTCAGGCGGCCAACGTCTATCGCATGCAGTTGCTCGGCGCGACCGTGGTGCCCGTGGAGTCGGGTTCGAAAACCCTCAAGGATGCGCTCAACGAAGCCATGCGCGACTGGGTCACGAATGTCGAGAGCACGTTCTACATCATCGGTACCGTGGCCGGGCCGCATCCGTATCCGATGCTCGTGCGCGATTTCCAGAGCGTGATCGGCGAAGAGTGCAAGGTGCAGATGCCCGAACTGACCGGACGCCAGCCGGATTACGTGCTCGCCTGCGTGGGCGGCGGCTCGAACGCCATGGGCATTTTCTATCCGTACATCGACGAGCCGAACGTGAAGCTCGTGGGCGTGGAAGCGGCCGGCGACGGCATCGAGACCGGCCGTCATGCGGCGTCGATCCTCGGCGGCACGCCTGGCGTGCTACACGGCAACCGCACCTATTTGCTGCAGGACGCCAACGGGCAGATCACCGAGACGCATTCGATTTCGGCGGGGCTGGACTACCCCGGGGTGGGGCCCGAACACGCGTGGCTGCACGACATCAAGCGCGCCGAGTATGTGGGCATTACCGATACCGAAGCGCTTCGGGCGTTCCATGACTGCTGCCGGATCGAGGGCATCATCCCGGCATTGGAGTCGAGCCATGCGCTCGCTTACGCGTGCAAGTTGGCGCCGACGCTGCCGAGCGACCAGATCGTGCTGGTCAATCTTTCGGGCCGCGGCGACAAAGACATGCACACCGTGATGGCGCTGGCCAAGCCGGCGCCTGCGGGCGCGTAAGCGGCGCTGCGAGATGCCATTGACCCCTAGGTCCCAGTTCCCAGATCCGTTGAGGACACCAGAACCAGCATGACCGATCTGACTGATCGCAAGGCACAAAATGACATCCACGGGGCAGAGCGCCCCGTGGACGCCACCGAAGCCGCCGCCGCGCGTCTCGAGGCCATGGAAGCGGCCGGGGAGCTGCGTGCGCGTTGGGCGCCGGGCGACATCACATTGCGTCATGCCGACTTCCTGCATCACTTGCACGAACTGGAAGACGGCAGCGTCGACCTGATTCTTGCCGATCCGCCTTACGGACTCGGGAAGGACTACGGCAACGACTCCGACAAGCGCTCCGGCGAGGACTTCCTCGGCTGGACGTATGGCTGGCTCGAGGCGGCGGTTCCGAAGCTTGCGCCGCGCGGCTCGCTTTACCTGTTCTGCACGTGGCAGTACGCCCCGGAGCTGTTCGTATTTCTGAAGCGGCGCATGCTGATGATCAACGAGATCATCTGGGATCGCCGCGTGCCCAGCATGGGCGGCAGCACCCGGCGGTTTTCGTCGGTCCACGACAACATCGGCTTTTTCGCGGTTTCGAAGGATTACTACTTCGACCTCGATGCCGTGCGCGTGCCGTATGACGCCGCAACGAAGAAGGCGCGCTCGCGCCGTATCTTCGAGGGCAGCAAGTGGCTGGAGCTGGGTTACAACCCCAAGGATCTGTGGTCGATCTCGCGATTGCACCGGCAAGACCCCGAACGCGTCGATCATCCGACGCAGAAACCGCTGCATATCATCGAGCGCATGGTGCTGGCCAGTTGCCCGCCCGGCGGCCTCGTGCTCGACCCGTTCATGGGCAGCGGCACGACTGCCGTGGCTTGCGCGCTGCACGGCCGGCGATTCGTCGGCTACGAGCTGAACGCACATTACCATGCGCTCGCCAATCAAAGACTTCAGAGACTTTCCGATCATGTCCCGCATTCAAGCGACATTCCAAGCCTTGCAAGCGCAGGGTAAGAAGGGCCTCATTCCGTTCATCACCGCCGGCGATCCCGAGCCGGGCTGGACGGTCAAACTGATGCATGCGCTGGCCGACAACGGCGCCGACGTCATCGAACTCGGTGTGCCGTTCTCCGACCCGATGGCCGATGGCCCGGTGATTCAGCGCGCCTCGGAGCGTGCACTGGCCCGTGGCGTGAGCCTGGCCGAGGTGCTCGGCTATGTGGCCGTGTTCCGCCAGACCAACGACCGCACGCCGGTCGTCCTCATGGGCTACGCCAATCCGATCGAGGCGATGGGCCTCGACACTTTCGCCGAGCGTGCCGCGACGGCCGGTGTGGACGGCGTGCTGGTGGTCGACTACCCGCCAGAGGAAGCCGAGGCGTATGCGAGCGCCGTGCGTGCCCGCAGTATCGATCCGATCTTCCTGCTCGCGCCGACATCGACCGATGCACGTATCGCCGCCGTGGCGCGTCAGGCGAGCGGCTATCTGTATTACGTCTCCCTCAAGGGGGTGACGGGTGCCGCGAGCCTGGATATGGACAGCGTTGCTGCGAAGATTCCCCAGATCAAGGCCGCCGCGGCCCTGCCGGTGGGCGTGGGCTTCGGTATTCGCGACGCCGCAACGGCCCGCGCCGTGGCGAATGTGGCGGACGCCGTGGTCATCGGCAGCGCCATCGTCCAGCGACTGGAAAACACGCCGCGTGATCTGACGGGCCAGAACGCGGTAAAATCGCTGGCTGAATTCATCGGTGGCATTCGCCAGGCGCTCGACGAGGGCGCCAAATCGGCGTAAATTCGCGGCGTAATTTTGCCGCACCGTCCGGTGAAACGCTGAATTGAAACGGCCGTGTCATACGGTCGCCCCGAAACGCCCGCCCCTGAGGGTGCGGGCGTTTGCCAAGGAGAAACTATGAGCTGGCTCGATAAGCTGCTGCCCCCGAAGATCAAGCAAACCGATCCGACGCAGCGCAACAAGAGCATCCCGGAAGGGCTGTGGATCAAGTGCCCGTCATGCGAAGCCGTGCTGTATCGCAACGACGTGGAAGCGAATCTGCACGTTTGCCCGAAGTGTGACCATCATATGCGCATTGGCGCGCGTGCGCGTCTCGATGCGCTGCTCGATCCGGAAGGCCGTTACGAACTCGGCCAGGAGATCGTGCCGGTCGATGCGTTGAAGTTCAAGGACAGCCGCAAATATCCGGATCGCATCAAGGAAGCGATGGACGACACCGGCGAGACCGATGCGATGGTCGTCATGGGCGGTGCCATCCACACGCTGCCGGTCGTGGTCGCGTGCTTCGAGTTCTCGTTCATGGCCGGCTCGATGGGTTCGGTGGTCGGCGAGCGCTTCGTGCGCGGCGCACAGAATGCACTGGAGCAGGGGGTGCCGTTCATCTGCGTAACCGCTTCGGGCGGTGCACGTATGCAGGAAAGCCTGCTCTCGCTCATGCAGATGGCCAAGACCACGGCCATGCTCACCAAGCTGGCCAACGCCAAGCTGCCGTTCATCTCCGTGCTCACCGACCCGACGATGGGCGGTGTGTCCGCCAGCTTCGCTTTCCTCGGCGATGTGGTGATGGCCGAGCCCAAGGCGCTGATCGGCTTCGCCGGCCCGCGCGTGATCGAGCAGACCGTGCGCGAGAAGCTGCCGGAAGGCTTCCAGCGTTCGGAGTTCCTGTTGCAGAAGGGCGCGATCGACATGATCGTCGACCGTCGCAAGATGCGTGAGGAGATCGCTCGCCTGATCGCTTTGATGCAGTGTCAGCCGGCCGACGCGGTCGCCTGAGCACGGCAAATTCACGCGTGCGATGGCGCGGCGCTCGCCGCTGCAGTGTCCCCAAGGGCGGTGCAACAGCGTAGAATTACGCAACGCCACGCAACGCAACGCCACGCAACGCCACGCAACGCCACGCAACGCCACGCAACGCCACGCAACGCCACGCAACGCCACGCAACGCAACGCCACGCAACGCCACGCAGTGCCGCGCGAGCGGCGCTTGAACGCATCACTTAGCAGGAATGAAGCGCGGACGTTAGTGACGTCCGCGTTTTTGTTTTTCTGCCTCGCACATCCATGCCGACATACTCCACTCTCGACGCCTGGCTCGCCCATCTCGAAACCGCTCACCCCGTGGGCATTGACATGGGCCTCACGCGCATTGGCCGCGTGAAAGAGGCGCTCGGACTGCAATTCCCGTGCCCCGTTTTCACGATAGGCGGCACCAACGGCAAGGGTTCGACCTGCGCGATCATCGAAGCCATTCTGCTTTCTGCGGGGTACCGCGTTGGTTGCCATACGTCGCCGCATCTGCTGACCTTTAACGAACGCGCGCGTCTGAACGGCGAGGTCGTCGACGACGCCACACTGCTGCCGCACTTCGAAGCGGTCGAAGCCGCGCGCACGAGCTTCGATACGCCGGTCTCGCTCACGTACTTCGAGTTCACCACGCTGGCGATCATGCACATGTTCGCCACGGCCGGCCTCGACGCCGTGATTCTCGAAGTCGGTCTGGGCGGACGACTCGACGCGGTGAATATCGTCGATGCCGACTGTGCCGTGATCACGAGCATCGACATCGATCACGCGCAGTATCTGGGCAATACGCGCGAGGCGATCGCCATCGAGAAGGCCGGCATTTTCCGGCCCGGGAAGCCGGCGATTTGCGGCGATCCCATGCCGCCGGCCACGCTTGTAGCCGAGGCGGAGCGCATCGGTGCAGACCTATGGCTGTTCGGCCGCGATTTCAACTATCAGGGCGACAAGCAGCAATGGAGCTACGGCGGACGTCAGATGCGCCGTCCGGCGTTGGCGTATCCGGCGCTGCGCGGCGCGAACCAGTTGCTCAACGCGTCGGCGGCACTTGCCGCGCTCGAGTCGATGCGTGATCGGCTGCCGGTCTCGGCGCAGGACATTCGTCTGGGTCTTGCATCGGTCGAACTGCCGGGACGTTTCCAGGTGCTGCCGGGGCGTCCGGCCGTGGTGCTTGACGTCGCGCACAACCCACATGCGGCCGCAGCGCTTGGCCACAATCTCGATGGCATGGGCTTCTTCCCGTACACGTATGCCGTGTTCGGTGCGATGGCCGACAAGGACGTCGAAGGCGTGCTGCGTCATCTCGTCGACAGGGTCGATCACTGGCGTCTGTGTGCGCTGCCGACCGAGCGTGCCGCCACACCGGCGTTGCTTGAAGAGAAGTTGCGGGCCGCAGGGTTCGCGGAAGATGCCGATCATTCGGTCGAAACCTTCGAATCCCCCGAGAAAGCCTATGCCGCCGCGCTCGAGCAGTGCGGGGAGAATGATAGAATTGTGGTTTTTGGATCGTTCTTTACGGTGGCGGGTGTGATGTCGCACCGCAAATTACAGCGCCACTGAGGTGTGAAGGTGCGTTTGCCGTGACATTTTCTTACGAGAAATGTCATGCGCATGACGCACCACATGCGCGATGATCAGTCCAACGACGCGAGTTACGACCTGAGCCAAGGCCCTATGGGATTGTTTTCCTTCCGCAAGAAAGACGCCGAAGCCGTTCCCCCGAAGCGCGGTAGCCGCAGGAGCGGCCGAACCGGCACCCGTACGGCGGGAGGGGGCGAGTACAGCGAGCACGAGCAACTCGACCCGCTGCTGCCCGAGAAGCAACGCGCGCGCCGCCGTCTGGTCGGCGCGTTGGCGTTGGTGCTCGCGGCCGTCATCATTTTGCCGATGGTACTCGCACCCGAACCGAAACCGGCCGCCGACGACATCGCCATCCAGATCCCCGGAAAGGATGCCAACTCGCCGCCCGTGCGCGTGAAGCCGAAAGCGGCGGTTGCCGTTACGCCGCCGTCCGACGCTTCGCTCGACAAGGGTGAGGAAGCGGTCGACAGCAGCACGCTGGCCGGTGCCAACCCGGCCAAGCCCGCGCCGACGCCGGCCCCTGCACCGACGGCGGTGCCCCCGGCCGCCGCCGTGGCGCCTGCTCCTGCTCCTGCACCGAGCGCCGTGCCGGAACCGCAGGTGGCGCAAGCGAAGCCGGAGCACAAGCCGGACGTCAAGCCCGATGTCAAGAAGCCCGCTGCGAAGCCGGACTCGCACGACACGGCCAAGGCGCAGGCCAAGCCGCAGCCGAATAACAACGTGGCCGACCCGATTGCGCAGTTCGCGCAGAACAATACGACGTCCAAGGCGACCAAACCGGCCGATAGCCACGACAACGCGCAGAAACCGGCGTCGTCGGGTGGCAAGTATCTGGTGCGCATCGGCGCTTTCTCGACGCAGGATCGCGCACAGGCATGGCTCGTCAAACTGAAGCTCGTGAATGTGCCGAGCTACATGGTGAAGAGTACGGTCGACGGCCGTGAGTTGTATCTGCTGCGCGCGGGGCCGTTCCCCGATCGCAACAGCGCCGAAGCGGCCGGCAAGAAGATCCGTGACGCCGGACTGACGGCGCAGGTCGCCGAGGCGGGCTGAGTTGGGCGATACGGTGCATAGCGGTCTGATGACTGTCGTGGATTACGCGGCGATTGCCATTCTGATCGGCTCGATGCTGCTGGGCATGCTGCGCGGACTCGTGCGCGAGCTGTTCAATCTGGTCGGCTGGGTGGTGGCGTTCTTCGTGGCGCGCGCGTTCGGCCCGGCGGTGGCGCACTGGTTACCCGCCGACCTGCCCGGTGGCGAGATGACGCAGGGCGCACTCGGTTTCCTGCTGGTGCTGGTCGCGGTGGTATTCGGCGCAGGCATCGTCAGCGCGCTCGTGGGCCGCATGACCGATATGATCGGCTTGCGCCCGGCTGACCGCGGTTTAGGGATGTTATTCGGTATCGTTCGCGGCATTCTGCTCTTGATGTTGTTGATGGTCGCCGCCAAGTTAACGGCATTGCCGCAACAACCGGTGTGGCAGCACTCGCTGGTGCGCCCGTGGGTGGACGCGGGGCTGGAGCGTCTCATGCCTTACCTGCCCGAGCCTGTGCAGCACTACCTGCACAAGCCTGAGGCCGCGATGCCGAGCGTCAATCCGCTGGGAACGGCAATTCCTTTGCCACAACTGGAACCCTATCGGGGAACGCCGGACGCCGGCGGGCAGGGCGGTAACGGTACACAGGGACATTCGGGCAGCCAGAGCGGCGGCGCGATGTCCGGCGTGTCGAGCCTGATGGGCGGTGGCGCCCTTCGGGGTGGCAGCGCCGGCAACGGTTTGGCGGGCGATGGCCTGGGCGGTGCGCAGCAGCAGGGGTGGGGCATGCGCAGCAGCGGATCGGGCGCGCCGTCGACCGGCCTGCACAAGGTTGCCGAATGACGGATAATACGGTCCTCCGTTTGACACAGATTTCGCTGTTTTTTGAAGGATTTATGCCATGTGTGGCATCGTCGGTGTAGTCTCCAAGTCCCCTGTCAACCAGTTCATCTACGATAGCTTACTGCTGCTGCAGCACCGCGGGCAGGACGCCGCCGGTATCGCCACGACGGACGGTCAGTCGTTCTACATGCACAAGGGCAACGGCATGGTGCGTGACGTGTTCCGCACGCGCAACATGCGCGACTTGCCGGGCACGGTCGGTATCGGTCAGGTACGTTACCCGACGGCCGGTTCGTCGAGCGCCGCACAAGCCCAGCCGTTCTACGTGAATGCACCCTACGGCATTGTGCTCGCGCACAACGGCAACCTGACGAACTGGGAGCAGCTCAAGGACGAGATGTTCCGCGTCGACCGCCGCCACATCAACACCACCTCCGATTCCGAAGTGCTGCTCAATGTGCTCGCACACGAATTGCAGCAAAGCGCGCGCGACGGTCTGAACGTCGCGTCGCTGTTCGAAGCGGTGGGCAAGGTGCACGGCCGTCTGCGCGGCTCGTATGCCATCGTCTCGATCATCTCCGGCTTCGGGCTGCTCGCGTTCCGCGATCCGAACGGTATCCGTCCGTTGTGCATCGGCCGCTTCGATGGCCCGAATGGCACGGAGTGGATGGTGGCGTCGGAGTCGGTGGCGCTTGAAGGCATGGGCTTCGCGTTCGAGCGCGACGTCAAGCCGGGCGAGGCGGTCTTCATCAGCAACGACGGTGAACTGGTGTCGCAGCAGTGTTCCGAGTCGGTGTCGATGCACCCGTGCATTTTCGAACTCGTGTATCTGGCGCGTCCGGATTCCGTGCTCGACGGCGTGGCGGTCTACGACGCGCGTCTGCGCATGGGCGACTACCTTGCCGAGAAGATTCGCCGCGAGATCGACTATCAGGACATCGACGTCGTGATGCCGATTCCGGACTCGAGCCGTCCGGCGGCCATGCAGGTTGCCAAGCGACTGGGCCTGAACTATCGCGAAGGCTTCTTCAAGAACCGTTACGTTGGCCGTACCTTCATCATGCCCGGCCAGGCGATGCGCAAGAAGTCGGTGCGCCAGAAGCTCAACGCCATGCGCGTCGAGTTCAAGGACAAGAACGTGCTGATCGTGGACGACTCGATCGTGCGCGGTACCACCAGCCAGGAAATCGTGCAGATGGCGCGTGACGCCGGTGCGCGCAAGGTGATCTTCGCGTCGGCTGCACCGCCGGTGAAGTTCCCGAACGTGTACGGCATCGACATGCCCACGCGCAGCGAATTGGTGGCCTATGATCGCAGCGACGAAGAAGTGGCGCGCATCATCGGTGCCGACGAACTGATTTATCAGGATGTCGAGGACATGAAGGCCGCAGTTCGTGACATCAATCCGGCGCTGACCGATTTCGATGCGTCGTGCTTCGACGGGAAGTACATCACGGGCGATGTGACGACCGAGTACCTGAACCGTCTGGAGCAACAACGCAAGGCACCGAAGGCACCGGTTGTGGAAGCCAGCGAGGGCGACGATAACGAGCCGCGCGGGGCTCAGCTTGGCCTCTGAGCGGTGCCTGAGGCCGGCCAGCCGGGCAAATGCCCAGTGGGCGGGGGGGATTTTCCTTCCTCGCCTGCAACGTGCTACACTGCATTTCACGTCGATTTGATTTCAGCTTGCGGACGTGGGGGAACATCCCCGAAACAGCTAAAGCGAGGCCTAGACAGATGGATTTCGAGCCCGTTTTGCTGAATAGCGAAACGGGCTTTTCTTTTTTTGGCCGGCGATCGGGCCAACCCAATCACGAGATACACGATGGACTCCTTCGACTTCGATACCCTGGCGGTGCGCGCGGGCACGCAGCGCTCCGAGTTTGGTGAGCATTCCGAGGCGCTTTACCTGACCTCGAGTTTCGTATTCAAGAGCGCGGCCGAGGCCGCCGAACGCTTCGCGCATTCGGAGGAGGGATTCACCTACTCGCGCTTCACCAATCCCACCGTGTCGATGTTTCAGGACCGTCTGGCGGCGCTCGAAGGCGGCGAGGCCTGCATGGCGACCGCCTCGGGCATGAGCGCCATTGTCTCGGTTGTCATGGCCACCCTCTCGGCGGGGGATCACCTCGTCAGCTCGCAGAGCATTTTCGGCTCCACGCTGAACGTCTTCTCCACGATTTTCAGCCGCTTCGGTGTCGAGACGACCTTCGTCGATCCGACCGATCTCGACGCGTGGCGCGCCGCGATTCGTCCGAACACGAAGATGTTCTTCCTCGAAACGCCGTCCAACCCGCTCACGGATATCGCCGATATCACCGCCATCGGCAAGATCGCCAAGGAAGCGGGCGCCCTGTTCGTCGTCGACAACTGCTTCTGTACGCCGGCATTGCAGCGCCCCATCGAGTATGGTGCGGACGTCGTCGTGCACTCGGCAACGAAGTACCTCGACGGGCAAGGCCGTGTGCTGGGCGGCGCGATCGTCGGCAAGAAAGACTTCATCATGGGCAAGATTTTCACGTTCGTGCGCAGCGCGGGTCCGACCCTCTCGGCGTTCAACGCCTGGGTGTTGCTCAAGGGCTTGGAGACGCTGTCGCTGCGCATCGAGAAGCAATCGGCCAATGCGCTCGCCATTGCGCAATGGCTGGAACAGCAACCGCAGGTGGCTCGCGTGTTCTACCCCGGGCTGCCGTCGCATCCGCAGTATGAACTTGCGCAGCATCAGCAGAAGGCGGGCGGGGCGATTGTCGCGTTCGAACTCAAGGGGGCGACGCCCGCCGAGCAGCGCGAGAACGCATGGCGCGTGATCGACAACACGCGCGTGTGCTCGATTACCGGCAACCTGGGCGATACGCGTACGACGATCACGCACCCGGCGAGCACGACGCACGGTCGCATCACGCCGGAAGCACGCGCCGCCGCGGGCATCACGGAAGGTCTGATTCGTCTGGCGGTGGGACTGGAGTCGCCCGCCGACATTCGGGCCGATCTGGCTCGCGGTTTCGTTAGCTGAGCGGAGCCGTCTTCATGAGTCGATTCTGGAGTGCGGGCGTTGCCGATCTGACGCCCTATGTCCCCGGTGAGCAGCCGCAGATGCAGCGTCTCATCAAGCTCAATACCAACGAGAATCCGTACGGTCCGTCGCCGCGTGTGCTGGCTGCGATTCGCGAGGCGCTCGGCAGCGATGCCGACGCGCTCAAGCTGTATCCCGATCCCGACGCGCGCCGTTTCAAGCAGGCCATCGCCACGCGCTTCGGGCTCGAAGTGGCCAACGTGCACGTGGGCAATGGGTCGGACGAAGTCCTGGCGAATGTCTTTCAGGGGTTGCTGAAGCACGACAAGCCGATTCTGTTTCCGGACATCACGTACAGCTTCTACCCGGTGTATTGCGGGCTTTACGGCGTGGCGTTCGAGAACGTGCCGCTGACCGAGACGTTCGAGATTCGCGTCGACGATTATCTCAAGCCGAATGGCGGCGTCATTTTCCCGAATCCGAACGCGCCGACAGGCCGCGTGCTGGCCTCCGGCGAGATCGAGCGCCTGTTGGCGGGGAATCCGGATTCTGTCGTGGTGATCGACGAGGCCTATATCGACTTCGGCGGCGAGAGCGCTGCGGGGCTGATCGCGAAGTATCCGAACCTGCTGGTGGTGCAAACGCTGTCGAAATCGCGCTCGCTGGCCGGCTTGCGCCTGGGCTTCGCCATCGGGCATCCGGATCTGATCGAAGCGCTCGAGCGCGTGAAGAACAGCTTCAACTCGTACCCGCTTGACCGTCTCGCGCAGGCGGCCGGTGTCGCGGCCGTCGAAGACGACGCGTATTTCGAACAGACCCGTCAGGCCGTGATCGCAAGCCGAGAGGGATTGGTGACGCGTCTGGAAGCGCTTGGCTTCGACGTGCTGCCGTCGACGGCGAACTTCGTGTTCGCGCGTCACCCGTCGCACGATGCGGCACAACTGGCCGCTGCCCTGCGGGAGCGCTCGATCATCGTGCGGCACTTCAAGCACGCGCGCGTGGCGCAGTTCCTGCGCATCACCGTGGGCACCGAGGCCGAGTGCCAGACCTTCACACAGGCATTGAAGGAAATTCTGGCGGGCTGAGACGTGGTCCGGGTGTTTCGATGCCTTGTCACTGAAGGCAAGACCGCGTAGCCCGAGCCCACGAGGGCCGGTAGCGTTGGGGGGAGACACTCCCTGCGCTGCCGGCTTTTTTTTTCGTTTTCATGTGACGACATGGTTGCCCACGCCGCCGCGCACGGCTGCGGTGGGAGGGCAACAGGAATCTCTAGCCTGCGTTATTCTGTCGGGCGTGTTGCCAACCGGAGACTTCAGCATGTCGCACAACGTAGAACTTTTCATCAATGGACAGTGGAAGGCGGGCGCGGAAGGCCTCACGCTGCCGATCGAGAACCCGGCTACGGGCGAGATCATCGGTACGGTGGCGCGCGCTACCCAGCCGGACCTGGACGCCGCCCTGGCCGCCGCCGAAGCCGGCTTTGCCAAGTGGCGCGAAATCGCCCCGTTCGAGCGCGCGAAACTCATGCGTAAGGCTGCCGGTCTGCTGCGCGAGCGTGTCGGCGATATCGCGCGTCAGATGACGATGGAGCAGGGCAAGCCCATTGGCGAAGCCAAGGGCGAAGTGCTTTCGGCTGCCGACATCATCGAATTTTTCGCGGAAGAAGGTAAGCGTGCCTACGGGCGACTGATCCCGGCGCGTGTGCCGAACGTCTACCAGATGGTGATCCAGTCGCCGGTCGGCGCGGTGGCGGCATTCACGCCGTGGAATTTCCCGGTCAATCAAGTCGTGCGCAAGGTCTCGGCTGCCTTGGCTGCCGGTTGTTCGGTGATCGTGAAGGCCGCGGAAGAGACGCCTGCGTCGCCGGCCGCTCTGATTCGCGCCTTCGCGGATGCCGGTCTGCCCGACGGTGTGCTCAACCTCGTGTACGGCGTGCCGGCTGAAATTTCGTCGTACCTGATTCCGCACCCGACCGTCCGCAAGGTGTCGTTCACGGGCTCCACGCCGGTGGGCAAGCAACTGGCCGCGATGGCCGGTCTGCACATGAAGCGCGTGACGATGGAACTCGGCGGTCATGCCCCGGCGCTGATTTTCAACGACGCGGACATCGCGGCGGCCGTGCGCAACCTCGCCGCAGGCAAGTTCCGCAACGCCGGCCAGGTCTGTGTCGCCCCGACGCGTTTTCTCGTGCAACGCGGTGTCTACGATCAGTTCGTCGACGCCTTCGTGAAGGCCGCCGAATCGTTGCGCGTGGGTAACGGCCTCGACCCGGAGACGACCATGGGCCCGCTGGTCAACGGCAAGCGTTTCGAAGCGATCAGCGCCATCGTGGACGACGCCGTCGCCAACGGTGCGCAGCTCAAGACCGGCGGCAAGCGTGCGGCCGAAGGCGGCCACTTCTACGCGCCAACGGTGCTGTGCAACGTGCCGATGAGCGCGAAGATCATGCATGAAGAGCCGTTCGGCCCGGTAGCCATCGTCAACCCGTTCGATACGGAAGAGGAAGCCATTGCCGAGGCGAACCGTCTGCCGTATGGTTTGGCGGCCTACGCGTACACGACGTCGCAAGGCACGGCGCATCGTCTGTCGGCGCGCGTCGAGAGCGGTATGCTGACGATCAACCATGCGGGTCTGGCGTTGCCGGAAGTGCCGTTCGGCGGCGTGAAGGATAGCGGTTACGGTTCGGAGGGGGGGCCGGAAGCCCTCGAGGCGTATCTGCAGCCGAAGTTCGTGACGCGTCTGGAAGTCTGACGCGTACCTGCTAAGGGAGAAGGCCGATGCGAGCAATCGCATCGGCTTTTTTTGTCGCCGCTTGCCGGCGACGGGCCGTTAACTGGGCAGGCGGGCTCGCCTCAGTAGGCTTGCCCGTTGATGCTGCGCGGGCGTGGCCGGAACGTGTCGCTCAACACATCGTGCGAGGCGTCGTAGTACGCCGAGTCGATATCGAGCATGCCCAGTATCGTGTGTTCGATCTGGTCGGTCTGATACGGCCGCGATTCAAGCGCGGCGCGTGTTTGCGAATCGATCTTGTCGCGAGTCCAGACAAGCATCGGAATTTCGTAGCCCGAGGCATCTGCGACTGACTGCCCCGTATGATTGCGCGTATGACCGACTTCCTGTGCATGATCGGAACTGAACAGCAGGCTGGCGTCGGTCGATGCCGTGGCCGACATGGTCTTGCGGATCAGATTGGCAACGACGTAATCGTTGTACGCCATCGCGTTGTCGTACTCGTTGCGCAGACGTCGTACCCACAGCGAGCGGCCTTGTGCCTCGAGTGCGGTCATGACGGCGTCGTCGCTGTTGTCGAAGCGCGCGAACTCCTCGGGGTAGCGCATATCGTAGGTCGGATGCGCGCCCAGCAAATGTACGATGATGAGCTTGCGAGGCGCGTCGCTCGAGAGCGCGGTGTCGAAGTCGGGCAGCAGATTGCCATCGAAATTGTTCTCGCCCCGCCCAAACCCCTTGTTGATGAAGACGCGCTCGTCGGCGCGATTGGCCACCAGCCCGAGCCAGCCGTCGTTGGGCACCTGATTCGAGATCCAATAGGTGCGATACCCGGCTTCCCGGGCGAGCATTACGAGATCGGGCTGACGCGTCCAGGCCTCGGGATCGTCGAGGCTCGCCGGCGTGAGCATCTTCATGAGCGACGCCATCGTCGCCGGCTCCGACGACACCACATCGCGGAACACGGTGAGGTCGTCGCGCATCGAGTTGAGCATCGGCGTGGTATTTCGCGCGTAGCCGTAGAGCGACATGTTATCGCGGTTCAGGCTCTCGCCGATCACCCACACGACAGTCTTGCGCTCAGGCCCGTGATATTGCACGCGCCAGTCGGCGCGCTGCGCCATGTTGCGCTCGAGTTCGCGTTGCAGCTTGTCGGCGTGGGCCAACTGTCCCTGATAGTCGAGATAGCGAATGGGCCAGTAGAGCAACGGGTTCTCCTTGGCCATCGTCGGATTCAGGTGCAGCGCGAGGAAGCCGGTGAGCAGGCTGGCAACGGCGATCTTGCCGCTGCGGCGCAGCGAAGGCGGGGCGCTCGTCGCCTCAATGCGCGACAGGCGGCGCTCCAGCACGATCACGGCCGACATCAGCATCACGAAGACGGCGCTCGCCTCGGCGATGTCGCGCCAGTTGTGACGAAAGAACTCGCCAGTCTCCGACGGGTTGGTGTTGAACACCGCCTGCAACACCAGCAGATGATTCGGACGCAGGCCGAAGTAATCGCGCAGGAACCCTTTGGTCGCCGCGTCGAGGAAGAAGGTGGCAATGACGCAGAGCGTTGTCGCGCTCAGCCACGCCGCACGCGCGCGTAATAGCAGGCAAAGGCCGGCGAGTCCCGGCAGGGCCGTCGCCATGAGCGCCGCGCTCTTGCCGTATTCGCTGGCGCCGAGCATGCCGAGCGCCCAGAACAGGGCGAGTCCGCCCAGCCCGAGACAAAGGCGGTAAAGCAGTGATTTCAAGATGATGTCCCCCATGATTTCGCGCACGTCGTTGCGTGCCTGTCTATCGCCGGCGGACCGGGATCGGCCGACGTCGGAATTCGACCGAAGATTGGGGATTTGGTGTCATACGTCCAGAAATTTTCTGACGAATGCCATTCGGTATTCGGATGTTTCCGAACGGATCGCCCGGCGGCCTGCCGTGGCCGTTGATGGTCGGCAATGACCTTCGTGGCCCCGGGCAGTCCGGTTAGTGCAGACGCGCGCCGTTGGGGACGGCGCGTTCTACCCCCGCGAGGACGATGGCGCCAGTGGTGTCGGCAAAGCCGGTCACCAGCACTTCCGAGACAACGCCGGCGATGCGCTTGGGCGCGAAATTGCACACGCACAGCACCTGTCTGCCGACGAGCGCCTCTGGGGTGTAATGGACGGTGAGCTGCGCGCTGGATGTCTTCACGCCCAAGTCCCCCAGATTGACGTCCAGCACGTAGGCGGGCTTCTTCGCTTTCTCATTGACGCGGGCCGCCACAATCGTGCCCACGCGCAAATCGATCTTCTCGAAGTCCTGCCACTCGATGGTCTCGGCCATGTCCTGTTCCCTATTTCTTTGTCGATGGATGAATAGGCGCAAAGCGTAGCGTGTTGCGGCCGGGCCTGGCTTGTGAATTTCGGCAGACGGAAGCCGGCCCGGGCGGCGCAACGGGCGCAGTCGGATCAGTTGACTGAGGCGGTGACGCCGCCCCCGGTGTGTTCGCGACGCCAGATAGCGGGCGTTTGATGGAAGTGCCGACGGAAGGCGTGGGTGAGGGCGCTCTGGTCGTTGAACCCCACATCGAGTGCGATGTCGGCGAGCGTTGCGTCGCTATTCGTCAGCAGCGACGCGGCGCGCGCGAGCCGAAGGCGCATCAGATGCCGGTGAGGTGTCTCGCCGGTCATCGCCACGAAGCAATCGTGAAAATGCCGCACGCTCATTCCAGCTTCCTGTGCCAGCGTAGCCGTATCGAGCGGCGTGGCCAGTTCGGCTTGCAGCCGCGCGTCGATGCGCGCCAGATCTAGCCGGACAGAGCGTAACGCGGGCCGCGCCGGGGCCAGGCGCGCCATAAGCGCGGCAAGCCACTCACACACGACCGGATCGTCCGCGCTCAGGGGGCATCCGTCGTCCACGCGCGCGCTTACCTGTTGGACCAGTGCCAGCAGCTTTGCGTCGAGCGCAAAAAACGCCTCGTATGAGAACGCCCGTTCTGTGCCTGTCATTGTGGCGAGGTGCGACGGCACATCCAGCACGACCTGTCGATTGGGCCCGTCGCCCCGATAGTCGTGCCGCACGCCCGCCGGGATCACGACACCGTTACGCGCCCCGACACGACCGGATTGCGTGGCGTCGCCGTCCAGCGAAATCGACATGCGCCCCGAGAGTCCGATCACGACCTGATGAAAATCGTGCGTGTCGGTGCTGTCGGTCGGGCGGTACTCGCGCAGTTCGAGGATCGGGGCAGACATGATGGGGTGATGTGAAAACGGCAAACGCTGGGGAATCAAACGTTAGCACCGTCCTGAGGAATAAGTCGCGGAAGGTGCATGACTTCAGGTTATGAAAAAACGCGCAAAGCAATCCCGGATTCATTGGTTCGGGTGCGCAGGGCGGATCGCTACACTGATTCTCCAGTAGCCGGGACGATCCGGTCAGCACCGTGCGAGCCGCCCGTCGGGCCGTTATGCGCCCGGTGCGCTTCGATTCCTCAGGGCCAGCGTGCCAGCACGCGTACGGCCCGTCTTTGGCAGGGAAGTATGACATACGCCGTCACGATCTCGGGCAGCCCGTCGGCCGCCTCGCGCAGCGCCCGTTTGCTGCGTTTTGTCGAATCCGAACTGGCTGCGGCCGGCATTGCGGTGCGCCGCATCGACATTCGCGCGCTCTCGCCGGCAGCGCTGCTCGCCGCCGACACGTCGCACGACGACCTTCGCCATGCGCTTGCGCAAGTCGCGGGTGCGCAAGCCGTGATTGTCGCGACGCCGGTGTACAAGGCCGCCTACAGCGGCCTGCTCAAAGCCTTTCTCGATGTGCTGCCGCAAGACGGTCTTGCCGACAAGCTGGTTGCACCGTTTGCCACAGGGGGCAGCCCTGCGCATCTGCTCGCGCTCGATTACGCACTCAAGCCGGTGCTTTCCGCTCTTGGCGCGCAGCACATTCTGCGCGGCGTGTTCGCTGTCGATCAGCAGGTGCCGAAGGAAGAGGGCGCCACGCTCGATGCGCCGATCGCCGAGCGTCTGGGCACCACGGTCGATCAGCTCTCGCAGTGGCTGCATGAACGCGAGGTGATTCGTCAGTGGCCGGCCACGGCGGCCGCTGCCGCGCGCACTGCCGCAGCCCGGGCAACGCTCGCCGCCTGAGTGCCGGAGTTCGCATGCAAGTCTTCTGGTTCATTCCGACGCACGGCGATACGCGTTACCTGGGGACATCCGACGGCGGACGGGTGTTCGATTTCGATTACGCGCGGCAGATCGCCAGCGCCGTCGATTCGCTCGGATACGAGGGGGTGTTGCTGCCCACCGGGCGTTCTTGCGAAGACGCCTGGGTGACGGCATCGAGCCTCATCGGCGCCACGCGCCATCTGAAGTTTCTCGTCGCCGTACGCCCGGGGATTGCTTCGCCCGCGCTTACTGCGCGCATGGCGTCGACGTTCGATCGCCTGTCGGGGGGCAGGCTGTTGATCAACGTCGTCACAGGCGGTGACGCGGGCGAACTCGAAGGCGACGGCTTCTTCGCCGACCACGCCGAGCGTTACGCCGTCACCGACGAGTTCCTGCGCATCTGGCGTTCACTGTTCGAGAAATCGCACAGCGGCGAGAGCGTCGATTTCGAAGGCAAGCATCTGCGAGCCAAGGGCGCGAAGCTGTTCTTTCCGCCGGTGCAAACGCCGCATCCGCCGCTGTACTTCGGTGGCTCGTCGGAGGTGGCGCGTCAGATCGCGGCCGAGCAACTCGACGTCTATCTGACGTGGGGTGAGCCGCTGGCCGACGTGGCCGAGAAGATCGCCGATGTGCGTGCGCGTGCCGCCAGACTGGGACGCACGTTGCGCTTCGGCTTGCGTCTGCATGTGATCGTGCGTGAGACGGAAGACGACGCGTGGCGCGCGGCCGATACCCTTATCAGCAAGCTCGACGACGAGACCATCGCGCGTGTTCAGGCGCAGTTCGCGAAGATGGATTCGGAAGGCCAGCGGCGCATGGCGGCGCTGCATGGCGGACGCCGCGACAAGCTCGTGATCGCGCCGAATCTGTGGGCGGGCGTGGGGCTCGTGCGCGGCGGGGCAGGCACGGCACTCGTGGGCGACGGGCCGACTGTGGCGCAGCGTCTGCGCGAGTACGCCGATCTGGGCATCGATACCTTCATTCTGTCGGGATATCCGCATCTCGAAGAGGCGTATCGCTTCGCCGAACGGGTGTTCCCGCATTTACCGCGCAATGTGCGCGAACGGCTCGGCAATGTCCCGCTGGCAGGGCCAGTTGGCGAGGTCATGGCCAACAACATCGTGCCGAAGGCGTCGCAAAGCTGAACGCGCGGCATGCGCTGCACAGCGTCGAACCCGCCTCACCATGAATTGAAGAGAAGCGAGGCCGCGATGCCTCGGGGAGAAATTTGTATGACGCAATCCACCTTGACCGATACACAGGCTGCGGTCCCCATCGCTAGCGGCGGAGGTGCGCTGCAACGCTACCGGCGCACGGTAGCGAGACGGCTTGCGCCGTGGGCCGTGCCCATCGTGCTGGTGGCGCTCTGGCAATTGGCCGCGCAGCAAGGCTGGCTGTCGACACGGGTGCTGCCCGCGCCGTCGGCCGTGGTCGACGCTGCCTGGCAACTCGCCGCGAGCGGCCAGATCTGGCGTGACATCGGCGTGTCGACCGGTCGCGCAGTGATCGGCTTTCTGATCGGCGGTGGCCTCGGTCTGTTGCTCGGCATGCTGACCGGCTTGTCGCGTGTGGCGGAAACGGCACTCGATTCGTCGTTCCAGATGCTGCGCAACATCCCGCATCTGGCACTCATTCCGCTTGTGATCCTGTGGTTCGGCATCGATGAGAAGGCCAAGCTGTTCCTGGTGTCCATCGGGGTGTTCTTCCCGATGTATCTGAATACGTATGCAGGCATTCGTGCCGTCGATCCGGCGCTGGTGGAGATGGCGCGCAGTTACGGTTTGCGGGGATGGGCGCTGTATCGAGATGTGATTCTGCCCGGCGCGCTACCGTCGATTCTGGTGGGCGTGCGCTTCTCGCTGGGCTTGATGTGGGTGACGCTGATCGTTGCGGAAACCATCTCGGCGCAGTCGGGTATCGGTTATCTGACGATGAACGCCCGGGAGTTTCTCCAGACCGACATCGTGCTCGTGGGGATTCTGCTGTACGCCTTGCTCGGCAAGCTGGCCGATGTGCTGGCCAAAGAACTGGAATTTCGCTGGTTGCGTTGGCATCCGGCCTTTCAACGAGGAGCCGCCGCATGAGTGCACAACAATTGGCCCCGGTCTCGGGCGTCGACATCGAGGCCGAATGGACGGCCGAGCAGCGCGCCGCAGGCCGCTTGCCGCTCGATCCGCAAGCCGATCCGTTCGGCACGCAACTGCCGCTCGGTCCGAACGTTGCCGGCCACGCCGTGCCGCGCACTGCACCGGGGACGAATCTTAAAGTGGTGCATCCGGCGAGCGACATGGATGCCCCGGCATCGACGGCTGGCCTGCGTATCGACAGTGTCGGCAAGCGTTACGGCGCTCGTCCGGTGCTCTCCGACTTCTCACTGACCATTCCGCGCGGCGGGTTTGCCGCCATCGTGGGGCGCAGCGGCTGCGGCAAGTCGACACTGCTGCGACTGATCGCGGGCCTCGAGACGCCCGACGCGGGGCGCATTACGCTCGACGGACGTGCGCTCGGTGGTGCGTCCGGCGCGGTGTCCACACGCATCATGTTTCAGGACGCGCGTCTGCTGCCGTGGCGCACGGTGCTGGAAAACGTCGCGCTCGGGCTGCCGAAATCGTCGCACGCCAAGGCACTGGACGTGCTGGGCGAAGTCGGTCTGGCCGAGCGCGCAAACGACTGGCCGAGTCAGTTGTCGGGCGGCCAGCGCCAGCGCGTGGCGCTCGCACGCGCCTTGGTGCATCAACCCGACTTGCTGCTGCTGGACGAGCCGCTCGGTGCGCTCGACGCGCTCACGCGTATCGAAATGCATGCCCTGATTGAACGTCTGTGGCGTGCCCATGGCTTCACGGCATTGCTTGTCACGCACGATGTGCAGGAGGCGGTGGCGCTGGCCGATCGCGTGGTGCTCATCGAGCAAGGGCAGTTGGGTCTTGATCAATCGGTGTCGCTGGCGCGTCCGCGCGCTCGCGGCAGTGTCGAGTTTGCCGGACTTGAGGCCCGGGTACTCGCACGTGTGCTCCAAACCGAACCCTCAGCCGGCGCCCACATTCCCGCACCCGAGCCGCTGTGGCCGGCGGCAACCGTGCGCTGGGCTGTCTGACGGCATCCGTTCATTCGTTTCTTCGCTCTCTTTTCCGAACACAGGAGTTCATCATGGGTATCACCGCTATCAACGTCCGTAACCAGTTCAAGGGCCGTATTCGAGAAATCCTGCGCGGCCCGGTGCTGTCCGAAGTGGATGTCGAAACGCCAAGCGGCATCGTGACGTCGGTCATCACCACGCGCTCGATCGACGAACTGCGGCTGGACGTCGGCTCCGAAGTCGTGGCCCTCGTCAAGGCGACCGAGGTCTCGCTCGCCAAGCTCTGAAACCTTGGCACGGCGTCGCGTCCAGCGGCGTTTTGCCGGGCATCGTTCCGAGGTGACGGGGCCGCATCGGACGCGCGCGGGGGGCGGCGTCCGACGCGGATGGAGGGAAATTCCGATCCCGCGCTCGGACTGTGCCGCGAATGCACGCACTCGGCTGATATAATGACGGCTTCCGAATGTTGGCGACCCGCCTGCGCGAGACCCTCCGCCGCGGGCGTTTTTGTTTGTTGCCAACGCGATGCACCGAAGCCAAACCATGACCACTGTCCGCACCCGCTTTGCGCCTAGCCCGACCGGATTCATCCATCTGGGCAATATTCGTTCCGCTCTCTATCCGTGGGCTTTTGCGCGTCACAACAAAGGCACGTTCGTGCTGCGCATCGAAGACACCGATCTCGAGCGCTCGACCCCGGAAGCCGTGCAGGTCATTCTCGAAGGCATGGAATGGCTCGGCCTCGATTACGACGAAGGCCCGTTCTACCAGATGCAGCGCATGGATCGCTACCGCGAAGTGCTCGCGCAACTGAAGACGGCCGGGCATGTTTATCCGTGCTACATGAGCGTGGAAGAACTCGACGAGTTGCGCGAGCAGCAGCGTGCGCGCGGCGAGAAGCCGCGTTACGACGGCCGCTGGCGTCCGGAACCGGGCAAGGTGCTGCCCGAGCCACCTGCTGGCGTGCAGCCGGTGCTGCGCTTCAAGAACCCGCTCAGCGGCAGCGTGGTGTGGGAAGATGCGGTGAAGGGCCGCATCGAGATCTCGAACGAAGAACTCGACGACCTCGTGATCGCGCGCCCGGACGGCACGCCGACGTACAACTTCTGCGTCGTGGTCGACGACATCGACATGGACATCACGCACGTGATTCGCGGCGACGACCATGTGAACAACACGCCGCGTCAGATCAACATCTTTGAAGCGCTCGGCAAGCAGCCGCCGGTGTATGCGCACTTGCCCACGGTGCTCAACGACCAGGGCGAGAAGATGTCCAAGCGCAATGGCGCCATGAGCGTGGTTCAGTATCGCGAAGAGGGGTTCCTGCCTGAAGCCGTGGTGAATTACCTGGCGCGTCTGGGCTGGGCGCACGGCGATGCGGAAGTCTTCACGCGCGAGCAGTTCGTTGCGTGGTTCGATCTCGAACATCTGGGCAAGTCGCCGGCGCAGCACAATCCCGAAAAGCTGCTGTGGCTGAACAACCAGTATCTGAAACAGGCCGACAACGAGCGTTTGGCCGGGCTGACCGATCCGTTCTTGCAAAAGGCGGGTGTGTCAGTCGAAGGCGGCCCGTCGCTCGCCGGTGTGGTCGCGCTGTTCAAGGATCGTGCGAACACGATCAAGGACATCGCGCAAAGCGCCGAAATGTTCTACCGCAAGCCTGTGCCGTCGGAAGCCGATCTGGCCCAGCACATGACGGATGCCGCGCGTGCGGCGGTGAAGGATCTGGCCACCGCACTGGCGGCGCTGCCGGAGTGGAAGAAGGAAGCGATTTCGCCCGCTTTCAAGGCTACGCTCGCGCAGCACGGCATGAAGATGCCGCAGCTCGCGATGCCGGTGCGTCTGCTGGTGGTCGGCACGACGCACACGCCGGCCATCGACGCCGTGCTAGAGCTGCTCGGCCGCGATACGGTGCTCACGCGTCTGGGCGCGTAAGGCGTTACGTGTGAGTCGTTCCGGGGCTGCCTGTAGCCGCTCCGGAAACCAAAAAACCCCGGGATGCGCGAGCATCGCCGGGGTTTTTTTACAGGGGGGCGTCATGCCCCCGTATGCGCTTCTTACGACTGTGCGCTGTCTTGCGTGGCCGCGCTGCTGCTGGCGCGTGCCGGCGTGGCCGGACGTTTGGCGCGCGAATAGCCTTCAAGCAGCTTGACCATCTGCGCGTAGATCTTCGGGTTGCCCGCGAGGATTTCGCCTTCGAACAGGAAGTCCGACTCGCCGGTGTAGTTCCCGACCAGACCACCGGCTTCGGTAATCAGCAGGCTGCCGGCGGCCATGTCCCACGCGTTCAGGCCTTGCTCGAAGAAGCCGTCCATGCGTCCGGCAGCGACGTTGGCCAAGTCGAGTGCCGCAGCACCCGGACGGCGGATGCCGGCGCAATGCTCGGTCATCGTGCCGAACATCTTCAGATAGTTTTCAACGCCTTGCAGATCGCGGAACGGGAAACCGGTGCCGATCAGGCCGTCGGCCAGACGATCGCGGCGCGACACGCGAATACGCTTGCCGTCGAGGAATGCACCGCGCCCACGCGAGGCGGTGAAGAGTTCGTTGCGGGTCGGATCGTAGACCACGGCTTGCGAGACGATACCTCTGTGCGCGAGGGCGATCGACGTGCAGTAGTAGGGCAGGCCGTGAATGAAGTTGGTGGTGCCGTCGAGCGGATCGATGATCCACTGGTATTCCGAACCCGTCTTGCCGTGCTCCTCGCCCGTTTCTTCGGCGAGGATGGCGTGGTCCGGATAGGCTTGCAGGAGGGTTTCGATGATCGCCAGCTCAGCTGCTTTGTCCACTTCCGTCACGAAGTCGTTGTGCTGCTTCTTGCTGACCTTGATGGTGTCGATGTCGAGAGAGGCGCGGCTGATGATGTTGCCGGCGCGGCGCGCGGCCTTCACCGCGATATTGAGCATGGGATGCTGCATGACAGATTCCTGTTAAGGCCATTGCCGACGGTACACGCGACCCTTTCTGGGCCGGACGGCAGGCATGGCAGACAAAGCGAACAAATTGAGCAAGAGCGATGCCCCGCAAGCGCCGCGCACTGGGTGGCGGCTCGTTTGCAAGGACGAAAACGCGTATTTTAGCAAAAACGCGGCCCGTGCGCTGTGTCGTCTTTGTCTTCTGACCCCTTTTCATCGAAGGGGTCTTCCCGCGCGTGGTGCGGTGCGACGACACGCAGCGCTCGCGATTCAGGGCAAAATAGCGACGTTTGCCGCTGTGCCGCCCGTTGTGCTGCAATGTCGTTGCGCCGATCCACGGCCGGCGTTTTCTGCTGCGCCATTCCGTTCACTGCCTCTGGTTTCTCATCTCCGCTGCCTCATGTCCCAATCTGCTGCTGCCATACCGTCGCCACGGTTGTTCGATCAAGTGCGTTTCGTGCTCAACGAGACCAGCCACCCCGGCAACGTCGGTTCGGCGGCGCGCGCGATCAAGACGATGGGCTTTGGCCAGTTGGTGCTGGTCGCGCCGCGCGCCGGGGAGGCCGTGCTCCGTGATCCGGAAGCCGCGGCGCTCGCGAGCGGCGCAGACGACGTGCTGGCGAACGCGCGAATCGTGCCCGATCTGGGGGCGGCGTTACAGGGCGTGAACTGGGCCGTGGCCCTTTCGGCGCGTTCGCGTGAATACGGCCCGCCCAATGCCGAGCCGCGCGAGAGTGCCGCGATGGCCGTGCAGCATGCGGCGCAGGGCGAGGCGGTGGCGTTTGTCTTTGGCAGCGAGCGTACGGGCCTGTCGAATACGGACGTGGAGCGTTGCAATGCACTCGTGCATATTCCGGCCAACCCGGTGTACAGCTCACTGAATCTTTCGCAGGCAGTGCAGTTGATCGCCTACGAAGTGCGCATGGCGTGTCTGGCGCGAGAGCGCGGCGAGGCGCCTCCCGTCGCGGCGGCGGTGGCGATGGCGTCGCTGCCGTCAGGGCTGGATGCGCAAACTCCGGAGGCGCTCGCCACCCGTGACGACGTCGAGGGCATGCTGTCTCATCTGGAGCGAGCGCTCGTCGACCTCGATTTCCTCGATCCCGATAATCCGAAGAAGCTGATGACGCGCCTGCGCCGGCTTTTCGCGAAGAGTCATCTGGAGCGCGAGGAAGTCAACATTCTGCGCGGCATCGCGAAACACATTCTCGAGCGCAAGCGCCGGCATTGATGCGACACTCTCTCATGCCGCTCGCTTTCCGGTAATTTCGCAGCGATCCGCCCGAAGACGGCCGGACGCAAACGACAGGATCGAATCACGCTCATGTTTACCCATCTTCGCGAAGACATCGCCGCCATTCGGCAAAAGGACCCTGCGGCCCGCAGCAACTGGGAGGTCTTCACCTGCTATCCCGGCCTGCACGCGGTGATGCTGCACCGGGTGGCGCATGGCTGCTGGCAGTCTGGCTTCAAGTGGCTCGGCCGCTATGTGTCGCAGTACGCACGCTTTCTCACGGGCATCGAGATTCATCCCGGTGCGACGCTTGGCCGCCGCGTCTTCATCGATCACGGCATGGGGGTGGTGATTGGCGAGACGGCGGTGATTGGCGACGATTGCACCATTTATCAGGGCGTCACGCTTGGCGGCACGTCGTTGTCGCGCGGTGCAAAGCGTCACCCGACGCTCGAATCCGGTGTGATCGTCGGCGCCGGGGCCAAGGTGCTCGGTGGCTTCACGGTAGGCGAGGGTGCGAAAATCGGCTCGAACGCCGTGGTCGTGAAAGCGGTGCCTGCCGGTGGCACGGCAGTGGGCAATCCCGCGCGCATCATTCGTCCCGATACGCCTCGCGAGGGGGGCGAGGCCAAGTCTCAGGGCAGCGGTCGCAAGACGGAATTCTCTGCGTACGGCATCACCCCGAACGCCGACGATCCTGTCTCGCTTGCCATCCACGGGTTGATCGAAAATGCCACCGATCAGTCGCACAAGATCGACGTGATGGTGGCGGCGCTCAACCAGCTTGGTGCCCATCTCGAAGCCCTCGGCGCGAGCAAGATCGACACCGCCGAACTGCGCAAGCTCGGCAAGGAAATTCAGGATATGTGAGGCGATACGGGGCAACATCGTCGATAGACCAACGGCCCGTCATCAGCACGGGCCGTTTTGCATCGAGACCGGCTTAGACGCTTGACGTCGTGGAAGGGGCGAGATCGATGGCGCGCAGACCGTGCGCGTCCCATTGCAGATACCCGCCGCGCGGCGGCTCCACGTCGAACTCCCAGTCGGGCAGCACCCAGCGCACGCGACGGCCATCGGCGTGCCGCGCCGGACGATGTGTGTGCCCATGCACGAGGGTGCGTTCGCCGGCGGCGTCGAGCAGGGCTGCGATGGCGTTCGCATTGGCATCGGCGTAGGCCATGCGATGCGCGCCCTTGGCGGCGCTGCGTCTGCGGATGCGGTTAGCAATGGCCATGCGCAATCGCAGCGGAAGTCTCAGGAAAAACGCCTTGCCGAGCGGCGAATGGGCGACGCGGCGAAAGCGCTGATAGCCCACATCGTCGGTACATAACTGGTCGCCGTGGCTGAGCACCAGCGCCTGCCCGAGAAACGAGAAGACGCACGGGTCGTCGAGCATGACGGCACCGGCGGCACGTGCAAATCGCTCGCCGAGCAGGAAATCGCGGTTGCCGCGCATCACGGCGATGGGCACGCCGCTCGCCGACAATTCGGCCATGGCCGCCGTCATCCGGCGGGCGAACGCGCCGAGGGGTTCTGCGGCGGGCGATGTGCGGGGGGCAGCGGCGACGTTGGTACCGTTCGTGGCGGCCGGCGCGTCGACATCGAGCATGTCGTCGCCGATCCAGTATTCGAACAGATCGCCGAGGATGAACAGAACGGACGCTTCACGCGCAGGGCCGCGAAGGAAGTCCTCGAAGACTTGCACCGTGCCCGGCAGCGCCGGCGACAAGTGAAGATCGGAAATGAAAAGCGCGGGCCCGTCGCCCCGGGGTGTTACGGGGCATTGCGGGCACCGCGCAGTCGATACTGGCATCGAATATCGCAGTTGGCGGTGGCGGCGCTTACGCGACGATCACGGCCTTTTCGATGACGACGTCGTCAACCGGCACGTCCTGGTGGAAGCCCTTCGAGCCGGTCTTCACGCCCTTGATCTGGTCGACGATACCCTGACCTTCGATGACCTTGCCGAACACGGCGTAGCCCCAGCCTTGCGGCGTTGGCGCGCTGTGGTTCAGGAAGTCGTTGTCGCTGACGTTGATGAAGAACTGTGCCGTGGCCGAGTGCGGATCGTTCGTGCGCGCCATGGCCAGGGTGTACTTGTCGTTCTTCAGGCCGTTGTTGGCCTCGTTCTCGATCGGTGCTTCGGTCGGCTTTTGCTTCATGCCCGGTTCAAAGCCGCCGCCCTGGATCATGAAGCCATTGATCACGCGATGGAAAACGGTGTTGTCGTAGAAGCCGTTCTTGACGTAGTTGAGGAAGTTCTCGACCGTCTTCGGGGCCTTGTTTGCGTCGAGTTCGATGCGAATGACGCCGTGATTGGTGTGCAGTTCAACCATGATGCTTTCCTTCTGATGAAATGGTTCCGATGGGCCGGCGGATTTCAGTGCTTGACGACGCTAGCCGATTCGATCACGACTGGCGTGGCCGGCACGTCGTCGTACATGCCCTTGCGGGTCGTGGCAACGCCCTTGATCTTCTCGACGGTATCCATGCCGGACACCACCTTACCGAATACCGTATAGCCGTAGCCGTCCGGGCTGGGGTAATCCAGTGACGCATTATCCTTCACATTGATGAAGAATTGCGCGGTCGCCGAATTCGGGTTCGACGTCCGGGCCATGGCAATGGCGCCTTTCACGTTTTTCAGACCGTTCTGCGATTCGCTGGGAATCGGCGCGCGCGTGGTCTTTTCATTCATCTCGGGCGTGAAACCGCCGCCCTGAATCATGAAGTTGTTCATGACGCGGTGGAAGATCGTGCCGTTATAAAAGCCACCGTTGACGTATTGAAGGAAGTTCTCGACCGTCTTCGGGGCTGCCTTCGGGTTGAGTTCGACCACGAAGTTGCCGGCCGACGTCTTGAACTGCACCTGCGGCTGGACGCTTTGCGCGAACGCGCACAGGCTCGTGCCCGACAGGGCGGCCGCAGCAATCACGCTGCCGAGCAGCGCGCGCCGCAGGCGATTCGGAAAGGACATGCGTGTCTCCGTATGCAATGAGGGTTCGGTTCGAGGGAAGACGCGGAGCGTCTCAGTTGCCGGACTTGCCGACATTCTTGAGCGCGGCGTCGTCGCTGGCCTTGGCCGGTGCCGGCGTCTGGCTCACGGGCGCTGCGCGTTGCGGGGCAAGCATGTTGGACAGGATTTTTTCGCGGTTCGATACGCGTGCCGTCGGCGCGAGCTTCAGCGATTTCTGGTAAGCCTGCTGGGCGAGCTTGGCATAGATGTCGCCAAGGTTTGAGTAGGCCACGGCGAAGCCCGGATTGTTGCGAATCGCGCTCTCGAGCGCTGCACGCGCCTTATCGTACTCACCTGCCTGCGCGTAGAGCGCCGCGAGGTTGTTGAACGGCTCGGGCAGTTCCGGGAAGTCCTGCGTGAGGGCGGTGAAGGCGTCGATGGCTTCGGCGTTGCGACCCATCTCCATGAGCACGCGACCGCGTGTAAAGCGCACCTGCGCGTCGCGCGGATACTGTTTGAGATGATCGTCGATCTTCGCCAGCGCATCGCTGAACTTGCCTGCGCCGACCAGCTTGTTGATGGCCGATTCGCTGGCTTGCTGCGGCGTTTGCAGCGGGGCGGGCGGCGGCGGATCGATGATGGCCTGAGCACCGGCGGGCAATGCGAACAACGTGCCCGCGAGGCCGAGGGTGGCACCCGTAAGCGCCAGCACACGGGCGCTGCGTACAGCAGCCGCGACCGGGCGGAGTCGGGAGACAAGGCGCGTTGCGGGGGACAAAAGTGACCGGCTTCGTTGCGTCATAGTGGGTGCTTGGGATGCCTGAGAGGTGCGCAAGAGATGCTATACTCGGCCGCATTCTAACAAAACACCTGCGCCCGGCCCGCGCCATTTCTCGTAGTGGCGGTGGATGTGGTTCGCAAGTTCGTTTTTTCTACCGCACGGCGCGCAGCCCGCCTCGCGATGTCGCTCTCGTCACGAAGTCCGTGACGTCCCCGAGAACATCGTCGCAGCGTCCGGCGCTGTTGCCGCCCGGTCAAGCGCTTATCTATGGATTCACTCCGTGTCTACAACTCGCTCGCGCGAGACAAACAACCGTTCGTACCCCTCGTTCCCGGCGAAGTCCGCATGTATGTCTGCGGTATGACGGTGTATGACTACTGTCACATTGGTCATGCGCGCGTGATGGTGGTGTTCGACATGGTGCAGCGCTGGCTGCGTACGCTTGGGTATCAGGTGACCTACGTACAAAACATTACCGACATCGACGACAAGATCATCAAGCGTGCTGTCGAGAACGGCGAGACGATGCGCGAACTGACGACGCGTTTCATCGCGGCAATGCATGAAGATGCCAGCGCGCTTGGCGTCCAGCGCCCCGATCACGAGCCGCGTGCGACCGACTTCATCCCGCAGATGGTCGACATGATCGGTGCGCTGCAACGCAACGGTTACGCCTATCAGGCCGAAGACGGCGACGTGAACTATGCCGTGCGCAAGTTCTCCCGCTACGGCCAGCTGTCGGGCAAGTCCATCGAGGATCTGCGTGCCGGTGAGCGCGTTGCCGCCAATACCGCGAAGCAGGACCCGCTCGACTTCGTGTTGTGGAAGCGCGCGAAAGACACCGAGCCCGACGAATCGAAATGGGCCTCGCCCTGGGGCGCGGGCCGACCGGGCTGGCATATCGAATGCTCCGCGATGAGCTGCCAGTTGCTGGGCAATCATTTCGACATTCACGGCGGCGGGGCCGATCTGCAATTCCCCCATCACGAGAACGAGATCGCGCAGAGCGAAGGCGCCACGGGCGAGACGTTCGTGAATTACTGGATGCACAACGGCTTCGTGCGCGTGGACAACGAGAAGATGTCCAAGTCGCTCGGCAACTTCTTCACGATTCGCGAAGTGCTCGCGAAGTTCGACGCGGAAGTCGTGCGCTTCTTCATTCTGCGAGCCCAATACCGCAGCCCGCTCAATTACAGCGATGCGCATCTGGACGACGCGCGCGGCGGCCTCACGCGTCTGTACACGGCGCTCAAGGACGCGGCAGGCGACGGGGCGCCGCTCGACTGGAACGAGCCATACGCGCAGCGCTTCGCTACGGCGATGAATGACGATTTCAACACGCCGGTAGCGATTTCCGTGCTGTTCGAACTCGCCGGCGAAATCAACAAGCAGCGCGATCCGATGCTCGTGCGTCAGTTGCAGGGGCTTGCCGGTACGCTGGGGTTGCTCGGCCGTGACCCGCAATCGTTCCTGCAAGGGGCGGCGGGCGGCGAGGACGCGGGCGATGGCGATGCGTTACGTATCTCCGTCGAAGTGCGCGTCGAGGCGCGCGCCCAAGCCAAGCGCGAACGCAATTTCGCTGAAGCCGATCGCATTCGCGCCGAACTGCTGGCCGAAGGCATCGTGCTGGAAGACCGTCCCGGAGGCGCCACCGAATGGCGTCGTGCCTGAGCGCGGCGCATCGAGGCAAATCTCATGGTGACTCGTAAATCCGTGGCCGCTAAGGTTGCAACCAAGACCGCTGCGGCCAAGACAGCGCAGAAGGCGACCAAGGCCGTCAAATCGGCGACGGCCGGCGAGAGCGCACGTCGCACGCCGGCCAAGGCAGCCGTCGGCAAGCCTGCGGCTGTCAAGACCGGCAGGAAGACCGCCGCCGGCAAGACGACCGAAAAGGCGGCGAAAACCAGTGTCGCCCGCAAGGCTGCACAGCCGGCGGCATCGAAGGTCGCGCAAAAGGCGGTGCCGAAGTCCGCAGGGAAGGTCGCGCGCAAGGCGCCTGCGAAGTCAGCGCCCGCGACCTCGCATCGCCTTATCGCCAAGCGCGATGGCGAGACGCGCATCGTGACGCCGGAGATCGCGCGAATCGATCACGACGTCATCGAGCAGGTCGTGACCGGTGTGGTGCCGCTGCCGGTGGCCTCGGGCGCGACGCGTCCCGGCTTCTGGGATCAGGCGTGTGCCGATCTGATGAAGCGCGACCGCATTCTCAAAAAACTGATTCCGCAATTTGGCCCGGCGCATCTGACCGGACGCGGCGAACCGTTCGTCACGCTCGCGCGCTCGATCGTCGGCCAGCAGATCTCCGTGAAAGCGGCACAGGCCGTATGGGATCGGGTGGTAGCGGTCTGCCCGAAGCTCACGCCAGCCCAGTTCATCAAGGCCGGGCACGACGCGCTCGCCGGTTGCGGGCTGTCGCGCCGCAAGGCGGAGTACATCCTCGATCTGGCCACGCACTTCAAATCGGGCGTGCTGCACGTCGACGCCTGGGCGAGCATGGACGACGAGGCCGTCATCGCCGAGTTGACCGGCATTCGCGGTATCGGCCGCTGGACCGCCGAGATGTTCCTGATGTTCAACCTGATGCGCCCCGACGTGTTGCCGCTCGACGATGTCGGGCTGATCAACGCGATCAGCGTCAACTATTTCAGCGGCGAGCCCGTCACGCGCAGCGAAGCGCGGGAAGTGGCCGCCAATTGGGAGCCGTGGCGCTCCGTTGCCACCTGGTACATGTGGCGCAGTCTCGAACCGGTGCCGGTGGAATACTGATTGTTCTGCCGAGGACGTATAATCCGCGTCCATTCCGTCTCATTCAGTCATTATTGGCGTCTATTGCGGGTTGAATGACAATGAAAGTTGTCTATCTCGGCCGGGTAGACGTTGCCGGCGGTACAATACGCTGCCGCATTTCCGGGGAAACCTGATGAAGAACACCTTTTTGGATTTTGAACAGCCGATCGCCGAACTCGAAGCGAAGATTGAAGAGCTGCGCTTCGTGCAAGACGATTCAGCCGTCGACATTTCCGAAGAGATCGAGCGCCTCTCGAAGAAGAGCCAGCAGCTCACCAAGGACATCTACACGAACCTGTCTCCGTGGCAGGTTTCGCAAATTTCGCGTCATCCGCAGCGTCCCTATACGCTCGATTATGTTCGCGACATCTTTACCGACTTCCACGAACTGCATGGCGATCGCGCCTTCTCTGACGATCACGCCATTGTGGGTGGCATGGCGCGTTTCAACGGCCAGGCCTGCATGGTCATCGGTCACCAGAAGGGCCGCGACACGAAGGAGCGTGCGCTGCGCAACTTCGGCATGCCGCGTCCCGAGGGGTATCGCAAGGCCATGCGCCTGATGAAGCTCGCCGAGAAGTTCGGTCTGCCCATCTTCACGTTCGTCGATACGCCGGGCGCTTATCCGGGGATCGACGCCGAAGAGCGCGGCCAGTCGGAAGCCATCGGTCACAACCTGTACGTGATGGCCGAACTCAAGACGCCGATCATCACCACGATCATCGGCGAGGGCGGTTCAGGCGGTGCGCTGGCTGTTGCCGTGGCCGATACGGTCATGATGCTTCAGTTCTCGACGTACTCGGTGATCTCGCCGGAGGGTTGCGCGTCGATTCTGTGGAAGAGCGCTGCCAAGGCGCCCGAGGCGGCCGAAGCGCTGGGTCTGACGGCTCACCGTCTGAAGGCACTGGGGTTGATCGACAAGATCATCAACGAGCCGCTGGGTGGTGCGCATCGCGACCCGCTCGGCATGGCCGGCATGCTCAAGCGTGGACTGGCCGACTCGCTGCGCCAGTTCCAGGGCATCAGCCACAAGGAACTGCTCGAGCGTCGCTTCGAGCGTCTGATGAGCTATGGCAAATTCAAGGAAGCCGGCGCGAAGTAAAGCGTCCGTCATTGCGTCGTCGCCTGTCGTGGCGATGACGCCGAATCCGATGCCTCATCACGATTCTTCCGCTGCCGCGTTCGCATCTGCCCGATGCGACGCGGCAGTTGCACATGTGGACGTCGCTTTGCGTATGGCGCTGGCGGCGCACGTCACCGCTTGCGACGCACTCGCACCCGGCAGCCCCTTCGCTCTCGCGCTGAGCGGCGGCCTCGATTCGATGGTGCTGCTCGATGCGCTGGCACATTGGGTTCAGACGCGTCGTGAAGCCGGCGAGGCGATTGCGCCGCCGCTGGCCATCCACATTCATCACGGACTGTCCGAACACGCGGACGACTGGGTCGTCGTGTGTGAGCGCGAAGCGCGTTTGCGCGGCTTTGTGTTTGAGGCGCGGCGCGTGAGTGTGCCGCGCGACGCGCGCCAGGGTATAGAAGGCGCGGCACGTGCGGCGCGCTATGAAGCCCTCGCGGCGTCTTGCGTCGCGCATGGCGTGGGATGGCTTCTGAGTGCTCATCACGCGAACGATCAGGCAGAGACGGTACTGCTGCAAATGTTGCGTGGCGCTGGGCTGCCCGGCGTGGCGGCGATGGCGGTGGAAGGCGCGCTGCCCGCTGTGGGCGGCGAGGTGGGCGAATCGGGCGAATCGGGCGAATCGGGCGAATCGGGCGAGCCGTGTCGCGTGCGCTTGCTGCGCCCGCTGCTCGACATCTCGCGCGAGACGATGCGTGCATATGCAAAGGCGCGTTCGCTATCGTGGGTCGAAGATCCGTCCAACGACGATCGTCACTACCTGCGTAATGCGTTGCGTCACGATGTGATGCCTGCGATCGCGGCGCATGTCCCCGCGTACCGGGAGACCTTGGCGCGGTTCGCGCGGCATGCCGCACAGGCGCAGTCGCTGCTCGACCAACTCGCACAAGCCGATTTCGACATGGCGCGCTCGCCATCTGCCAATGGAGACGAGCGTTTGCAGCGCAGCCGTTTGCAGGCATTGGCCTCATCTCGACTGGCGAATCTTCTGCGGTACTGGACTGCGCGCCGCGGGTTGGCTATGCCGCCGGAAGCGCGGCTGGACGAGTGGGTGCGGCAGATTCGCGATGCGCAGGCCGACGCTTCGCTCGAGTTGCCACATGGCGACGCCGTCTTGCGGTTGTATCGCGACGAACTGCAATGGACAGCGGTCTACGGTTCGGCACATCGAGACGATGCGGCGCCTGACGCCGTATTGCGATGGTCGGGCCAGCGGGAATGGCCTTTGCCGCAATGGCAGGGGCACATCGTGTTTACGCCGGTCGCCGAGGGTGAGTCTGTCGAGGACACCGTCGACGAGCGCATGTTGCGTGCCCATCCCCTTGTGGCAAGGTCGCGTGCGGGCGGCGAGAGATGGCGCGAGCGTGCGGGTGGCCATTCGCGCTCGCTCAAGCACTGGTACCAAAGTCGCGGGGTCGCCGCGTGGTTGCGGCAGGTGCCGATCGTCTGGCAGGGGAGCGAGATTGTCTTCGTTGCACGTCTGGGGATCGATGGCGCGGCACAAAGTGACGAGAGTACCGGCGTACGCTGGCGGATGATGTGGCGCGACGAAGCATAGGGCGCGAAAAACAGCATAATCTGCTGCCGGATGCGGCATCTCGTGGCAATGGCAGCGCAATCTGCGCCAAACCGGCTCAGGCGCGATACATTCGTGCGATAATTAAAAGTTCCGCGAATCGAAACGTCACCGATATCCATTGGCGGGTATCTGCGCAGGATTCATAAACGGTTTTAAATCAATGTGTTAGCAATGTTATGGCTCTGATCGTACACAAATACGGCGGCACGTCGATGGGCTCGGTGGAGCGCATCAAGAATGTCGCCAAGCGCGTGGCCAAGTGGCATAAGGCCGGTCACAAGATGGTGGTGGTGCCGTCGGCGATGTCCGGCGAGACCAATCGTCTGCTGGGTCTGGCCAAAGAAATTTCGGCTCACCCCGATCCGCGCGAACTCGACGCTATTGCCGCCACGGGCGAGCAAGTGAGCGTTGGCCTGCTGGCGATAGCACTCAAGGAAGCCGGCGTCGATGCCGTGAGCTACGCCGGTTGGCAAGTACCGATCAAGACCGACAGCGCTTTTACCAAAGCCCGCATTTCGGAAATCGACGACACACGCGTGATGGCCGATCTCAATGCCGGCCGCGTGGTGGTCATTACCGGCTTCCAGGGGATCGATCCGAACGGCAACGTGACCACGCTGGGTCGCGGGGGCTCGGACACGTCGGCAGTGGCGGTGGCTGCTGCGCTGAAGGCCGATGAGTGCCTGATCTACACTGACGTCGACGGCGTGTACACGACCGACCCGCGTGTGGTCGACGAAGCGCGCCGCCTCGACAAGGTCACTTTCGAAGAGATGCTGGAAATGGCCAGTCTCGGCTCGAAGGTGCTGCAGATCCGTTCGGTGGAATTCGCCGGCAAGTACCAGGTCAAGACGCGCGTGCTCTCGAGCCTGACCGATCCGATGATTGCGCTCGACCAAGAAGCGCGCTCGGGCACGCTGATTACTTTTGAGGAAGACGAACAAATGGAAAAGGCCATCATCTCGGGTATCGCATTCCAGCGCGACGAGGCCAAGATCACCGTGCGCGGCGTGCCGGACCGCCCGGGCATCGCGTACCAGATCCTCGGCCCGATCGCCGACGCGAACATCGATGTCGACATGATCATCCAGAACCTGAGCGTGGAAGGTAAGACCGACTTCACGTTCACCGTGCCGCGCGGCGACTATCAGCGTGCCATGGCGCTGCTGCAAAACGATGTGCAAGCTCACATCGGCGCTGCCGAAGTCGTGGGCGACCCGAAGGTCTCGAAGGTGTCCATCGTCGGCGTGGGCATGCGCTCGCACGTCGGTATCGCCAGCAAGGCCTTCCGCACGCTGTCGGAAGAGGGCATCAACATCCAGCTCATCTCGACCTCGGAGATCAAGATCTCCGTGTTGATCGACGAGAAGTACATGGAGCTGGCGGTGCGTGCGCTGCATAAGGCGTTCGAACTCGATCAGGCGTAAACGCCCTCGGTCGAGTCGCACGGCGTGTCGCGTGCTTGCGTGGAGCATGCGGCGCACAGCGCGAATTTCGCGATGTGATGCGGGGAAAACTCCCCGAACGTGTCGAGTGCATGACACCCGTGCAAAAAATGTTGGATTTTGATGCGCATAATGTTTGACGGCATCGAGAACAGTAGGTAATATCACGCCTTCGTTGCATCACCTCCCTGATGTGACGACAAGTTTGGGAGACGTGGCCGAGAGGTCGAAGGCACTCCCCTGCTAAGGGAGCATCTGGGCCAAAACCTGGATCGAGGGTTCGAATCCCTCCGTCTCCGCCAAGTCGCCTTGGCGGAACACCCCCGGCTCTTCGCGGAGAGCCGGGGGTTTTTTCTTTCCCGAGTTCGCGCGTTGGCGATACCTCGCGCGTCGATACCATCTCTTCTTCCAGCGAGGACAACGATGTCGACTATCACCACCGATTCCGGCCTGCAATACGACGATCTGCAAGTGGGCGACGGCACCGAAGCCACGCCGGGCAAGACCGTCACCGTTCACTACACGGGTTGGCTGACCGACGGCAAGAAATTCGATTCCAGCAAAGACCGTAACGACCCGTTCGCCTTCGTGCTTGGTGGCGGCATGGTCATTCGCGGTTGGGACGAAGGCGTTGCCGGCATGAAGGTCGGCGGCAAGCGCAAGCTGGTCATTCCGCCCGAACTGGGCTACGGCGCACGCGGCGCCGGCGGCGTGATTCCGCCTAACGCGACGCTGGTCTTCGAGGTCGAACTGTTGGACGTCTGAACGATCGAATGCCGTAACGCAAACGGCATCACCGGTACCACAGACACCCCCGGTGCCTCGCAGGCACCGGGGGTGTCGTTTTTTCGAAGGTCATCGTCATGCGCGCTGGCCTTTCATAGGAGCCTTTACGAGGTGTCTCACTCAGTCGCGCCGGTTTCCAGATTCTGGTTTCCCTTCTCGCTTGTGCTCTTCGAGTTTGCCGTCTATATCTCGAACGACATGATCATGCCCGGCATGCCGCTGGTAACGCGCGAGTTCGGCGCGTCGGCGGACATGACCACGCTGGCGCTCACCGCCGCCATGCTCGGCAACGCCAGCCTGCAATGGCTGCTCGGACCGCTGGCCGATCGCTTCGGACGCCGTCGCGTGCTGCTCTGCGGCCTCGCGATGTTTGTCGTGGCGTGTCTGGCGATGCACTACGTACAGACGATGCCGCAATTCATCCTGCTGCGTTTCTTGCAGGGCATGGGCTGCTGCTTCGTGCTGACGGTGGGGTATCCGACCGTGCACGAAGCTTTCGAAGAGAAGACGGCGGTCCGTGTCATGGCGCTCATGGCGAACGTGTCGCTGCTCTCGCCGTTGTTCGGACCGCTGGCGGGCGCTGCGGTCGTGTCGTATTGGCCGTGGCGCAGTATCTTCTGGCTGATCGCCATCGTGGCCGTGTTCTCGTTCATCGGGTTGTATCGCACCATGCCGGAACTCTCGCGCCATGATCGCGGTGCGTTGAACGCGAAGCAACTCTGGGCGGGCTACAAGCTGCCGCTCTCGAGTGCACGTTTCTGGCGTGGCGCCGTGCTGACGGGGCTTGCCGTGACGCCGCTGCTCACCTGGATCGCACTGGGTCCGGTGTTCCTGATCGAGCGCGCCGGTTTGTCGCAGATGCAGTACGCCGTGCTGCAAGTGCCGGTGTTCGCGGCGTTGATTCTCGGCAACGTGTTGCTCGCACGTCAGGTCGGCCGCTGGTCCAATGGCCGGTTGCTGGCGACCGGCGTGGCGGCCATGTTGATCGGTGCGGCGGTATCGCTGATTGGAACGGCGATTCTCGCGCCGGGTTATCCGGCGTTGCTCGTCGGCACGTCGCTGCATGCGTTCGGGATGGGTATGTGTTACGGCGTGGTCTATCGGCAGTCGTTATTCGCCGTCGACAGTCCCAATCGCGCCACGGTGGCCGGCATGCTCAGCATGATCACCATCGTTGTCGCGGTCGCCGTGATCGAGGCGATGAAGGTAGCGTATCTGCGTTTTGGGGATTCCGCGCTCGGCATTGGCGCGATGATGGCCGCGGCGCTCGTTGCGGTGCTGGCGGCGAACTTCGTGCCGCCGCCCGCGCAGGACGCGCTTGCCCAACCCGGACGGTAGTCGGCAGTCAGGCCCGAAATAAAAAACGCCAGCGGAAAGTTCGCTGGCGTTTTTTTGTGTGCGGGGTTTAACCGTGTGCGCGTTCGTCAGCGACGGCTTGCGCTCGATGCGAGTCCGCATGTTCGGCATGTTCGACCTGCTCGACCTGTGCCGCTGGAGTGACCTCGGGCGCGTTTGCCGCCGGTATGTTGGCAGCGCGCTGCGTGGTCGCGGCGGGCGTGGCGTAGTAGTCGCGCTCCCACTTTTCGTGATTGGTCTTGGCCTGCTGCAACTCCGGTGTTAGCGGGGCGAAGGCGAGCAGCAATTTGTTGAGCCAGGACACCGGCGCTTTGCATGGGCGCTCGAAATCGACGAACAGCACCACGCGGGTCTCATCCGTATCGTTATGCACCTGATGCGGGTACGCGTCGTCGAAGATTACTGCGTGATTCGTTTGCCAGACATAGCGTTGGCCATCGACTTCGATCCAGCAATTCTCGCGTTGGCGCGGCACTTTCAGCGCGAGATGCAAGCGCAGCACGCCGTTGTAAGGTCCGCGATGCAGCGGGATCTGCTTGCCGGGCGAGAGGATGGAGAAGAACGCAGTGCGCAGACCGGGAATGTCTTCGAGGGCGGCTGCCGTGGCCGGGCAACGTGAGAGATTGCGTTCGGCACGCATGCCGTAGCCGAGAAAGACAAAGGTCTGCCACTGATGGTCTTGCGTGATGGTGGCGACATCGGGCGAGATCTCGTGAAATGCGGGCAGGCGTCCGGGGGTAGCCAGGATGGTTTCGAGTTCTTTGGCGATTGCCGGGGCCTGTGCTTCGATGGCTTCGACCCAGGGGAACTGGGCGTTATCGAAGATGGGTTTGTCGCCGACCAGCGAGCTGCGAGCAATGCGGCGTTGCGCGGCTTCGACACACTGAAAGAAAAATCTGGCGAGCCAGCGGGGAAGAGTACGGTTGGGGTTCTGCACGGGCGATCGTGTAGCACTCAACGTCGGCCTCCAGGGCGGAAATAAGGGAACCGGGCCGGCGGGCAAATGCCTTTCAGTGCGGTGAACGCCGGGCTTTTGGGTACAATTGTCGCGCGGTCCGACCGTGCCGCCAACCCTCATGCGGGAAATGTGCGTGACGGTGTGGTTACGAGACGTTACCAGATGTCGCGGCGGAGCGAAGGGGAGGGGGCTGGATGCGTCCGGGCCCCGACAGTCTGGCGCACGCGCCGACCAACACAGGAGACGCATGAACGCGCGCACCACACGGCATCCACACACAACGCGGGGCTCGCTCCGTGGCTTCGTGTTTTCCCTGACGGTTGTTCCGGTGCTTGCCGCAGGCCTGTTGCTGGCCCCCGCGGCCTACGCCAAGTACGCCATCGCGCAATACGGTGAGCCCAAGTATCCGCAGGGGTTCACGCACTTCGATTACGTCAATCCCGACGCGCCGCGTGGCGGCACATTGACATTGGCGAACCCCGACCGCCGCACCAGCTTCGACAAGTTCAACCCGTTCACGCTGCGCGGCACGTCGCCGCCGGGGGTGCTCGGTCTCATGTTCGAGACGCTCGGCATTGGCAGTGCGGACGAACCCGCGACCGTCTACGGTCTGCTCGCCGACGACATCGCCGTGGCCCCCGATGGCACCTCGGTCACGTTCCACATCAATCCGGCGGCGCGTTTCAACAATGGCGATCCGGTGACGGCGCAGGACGTCAAGTATTCCTTCGATACCCTGATGGGTCCGCAGTCCGCGCCGGGTTTCAAGGTCATGCTCTCGGACGTGAAGGGCGCGACTGTCCTCGACAAGCGCCGCGTGCGCTTCGACTTTCGTCGCGTGAGCCCTGATCTGCCGCTGCTCGTGGCAACGGTGCCGGTGTTCTCACCCAAGTGGGGGGCAGGCGCCGATGGCAAGCGCAAGGCATTCGACGCTCTGACGTTCGAGACACCGATTGCGAGTGGCCCCTATCTGATCGAGTCGTACGACGGCGGGCGGCGTATTACTTTCCGGCGCGATCCGAAGTATTGGGGGCGCGAGCTGCCGGTACGACGGGGCACGTACAACTTCGATCGCATCGTCTACAAGCTCTACTCCGACGACATCGTGCGACTCGAAGGCTTCAAGGCGGGCGAGTTCGATGCGACCACCGAGTTCCGCGCCCGAAGCTGGGTGCGCAGTTACGTGGGCAAGCGCTTTCGCGATGGCGAACTGATCAAGCGCGAGTTCGCGCATCACAATGCGGCCGGCATGCAGGGCTTCATCCTGAACGTGCGCCGCGACATGTTCCGCGACGTGCGTGTGCGCCGCGCGCTGGGCCTCGCGCTGGACTATCAGTGGCTCAACCGGCAACTGTTCTACAACCAGTATCAGCGCATCTACAGCTACTTCACCAACAGCGATCTCGCGGCGCGCGGCATGCCGAGCGAGGCGGAGTTGAAGCTGCTCGAGCCATTGCGCAAGAAGCTCGATCCGGCCGTGTTCGGGCCGATGGTCGTGCAGCCCACGACGAACCCGCCTGCGAGTCTGCGCGAGAACCTGCGCGAGGCGCGGCAACTGCTGGCGCAAGCGGGCTGGACTTATCGCGATGGCGCTTTGCGTAACGCGAAGGGGGAGCCGTTCGTATTTGAGTTTCTCGACGACGGCGGTGCGATGGGACCGGTCGCGTCGGCTTACGCGCGCAATCTCGCGAAGCTCGGCATCACACTGAACTTCCGCACGAGCGACTTTGCGTTGTATCAGAAGCGTATCGAGACCTTTGACTTCGACATGATTTCGTTGCGCTATCCCGATTCACAGATCCCCGGCACGGAGTTGATCGATCGCTTCGGCAGTCAGTCGGCCAATGTGGACGGCTCGGACAACGTCATTGGTCTGAAAGACCCGGCCGTCGATGCGCTCGTGGCTTCGCTCGTGCGCGCGCATACCTATGAAGACCTCGTGGCCTCCGCGCGCGCGCTCGACCGGGTGCTGATGCACGGCTACTACATCGTCCCGAACTGGTTCTCGTCGACGCATCGCATGGCTTACCGGCAATATCTGCGTTTCCCGGAAAAACTACCGCAGTACTACACCGCGGAAGGCTGGCTCGTGTCGATGTGGTGGGATTCGCGCGTCGGGCAGGGCAAGGCGGTAACGTCCGCTGCGTCTGAGGTGCCTGAGGCGTCCGGTGCGCCTGTTCCCCCGGCCCCCGCCGCTTCTGCGGCGTCCCGATAGATTCTCCCTGAGCGCCAGACACCGACAGGAGCTGTCCCCCAACCATGTGGTCCTACATACTCAAACGGTTGTTGATCATGATTCCGACACTGCTCGGCGTGATCACGCTGACCTTCGTCGTCATTCAATTCGTGCCGGGCGGCCCGGTCGAGCAGGTGATGCTCGAACTCAAGGGCCGCGCGGGCGGTGGCGGTGAGGCGAGCGGCGGAGGCGGTAGCGATTATCGCGGACGGCGCGGTATCGACGCGCAACAACTCGCGCAGATCAAGGCGCTCTATGGCTTCGACAAGACGCCGGCGGAGCGCTACTGGCTGATGCTCAAGCGCTTCGCGAAATTCGACCTGGGCGACAGTTACTTCCGTCACCAGAGCGTGTGGTCGCTCATCGTCTCGAAGTTGCCGGTGTCGATTTCTCTCGGGCTGTGGACGTTTTTCCTGACGTACCTGATATCGGTACCGTTGGGTATCGCCAAGGCGGTGCGTAACGGTTCCCGATTCGACACGCTCACGAGTCTGGTCGTGCTCGTCGGCTATGCCATCCCGGGCTTCGTGCTCGGGGTGCTGCTGCTCGTGCTCTTCGGCGGGGGCACGTTCTGGCAGTTGTTCCCGCTGCGCGAACTCGTCTCCGATAACTGGAGCGATCTGTCGTGGCCGGCAAAGATCACCGATTATCTGTGGCACATCACGCTGCCGGTGACGGCGTCGGTCGTCGGCAGTTTCGCAGTGATTACCATGCTCACGAAGAACGCCTTCCTCGACGAGATTCGCCGGCAGTACGTGCTGACCGCGCGCGCCAAAGGTCTCTCGGAGCGCAAGGTGCTGTTCAAGCATGTCTTTCGCAATGCGCTGATTCCGCTGATTACCGGCTTTCCGGCGGCGTTCATCGGCGCATTCTTCGCTGGGAGTCTGCTGATCGAGACGCTGTTCTCGCTCGACGGACTCGGCCGCCTGTCGTACGAATCGGTTCAGCGTCGCGACTACCCGGTCGTGCTCGGCTCGCTGTATCTGTTCACACTCATCGGCTTGCTGACCAAGCTCATCTCCGACCTGTGCTACGTGCTGGTCGACCCGCGCATTCAATTCGATCGACTGGAGCACTGACGTGACCCGATCCGCCACGCCATCGCCACGCCCGTCGTCGTTCGCCTCAACGCCATCGCCTTCGCCATCGCGTTCGCCGCGCTGGCGCGTCTGGCGGCGCTTTCGCAGCCATCGAATGGGCTATTGGAGCCTTGTCGCGTTCGTCGTGCTGTTCGGCATCAGCCTCTTTGCCGAGGTGATTGCCAACGACAAACCGTGGGTCGTTCGCTACGACGGGCAGTGGTATTTCCCGCTCGTGAAGACGTATCCCGAATCGACCTTCGGCGGCGACTTCCCGACTCCGACCGATTACCTCGATCCCTTCATCGAAGGCCGTATCCGCGCAGGCGAGAACTTCGCGATCTATCCGCCGGTGCGCTACAGTTACGACACCATCAACTATTTCGCGAAGGTGCCCAATCCGGCGCCGCCGTCGTCTGAGAACTGGCTTGGCACGGACGACCGCGGGCGCGACGTCTTCTCGCGGCTGCTCTACGGGTTCCGGCTATCGGTGATCTTCGCGCTGGCGCTGACCATCTCCGGCACCTTGCTTGGTATGCTGGCCGGTGCCGTGCAGGGCTACTACGGCGGACGCATCGACCTGACGCTGCAACGCCTCATCGAAGTATGGGGATCGCTGCCCGAGCTGTATTTGCTCATCATTTTTGCGTCGATTTTCGAGCCTCATCTGTGGCTGCTCTTCGTACTGCTCTCGCTGTTCGGCTGGATCGGGTTATCTGATTATGTGCGTGCCGAGTTTCTGCGCAATCGTCAGCTCGATTACGTTCGTGCGGCGCGGGCGATGGGGCTTTCGAACTGGCAGATCATCCGGCGTCACGTATTGCCCAACAGCATGACGCCAGTGATCACGTTCCTGCCGTTCCGCATGAGCGGAGCGATTCTGGCGCTCACGAGTCTCGACTTCCTCGGGCTTGGCGTGCCGCCGCCCACGCCAAGCCTCGGCGAGTTGCTCAATCAAGGGAAAGCGAATCTCGACGCGTGGTGGATTTCGCTGGCCACGTTCGTCGTGCTGGTGCTCACACTTCTGTTGCTCACGTTCATGGGAGACGCCTTGCGAAATGCGCTCGACACGCGTATCGCGGACAAACAGGCCGCGGCCGGGGGGGCGATGTGACCGCGCCGTTGCTCAGTATCGAAAACCTGTCGGTGCGCTTCGGCGACACTGAAGCGGTGAAGGGCGTGAGCCTCGCCATCGAGCGCGGCGAGCGCGTCGCGCTGGTCGGTGAGTCGGGTTCCGGCAAGAGCGTGACGGCACTGGCCATCCTGCGTCTGTTGCAGGACGCACAGACTCAGGGACGCGTCATGCTCGACGGCGTGGATCTGGCGTCGTTGAGCGAGCGTGCCATGCGTGGGGTGCGCGGTAACGACGTCGCCATGATCTTTCAGGAGCCGATGACCGCGCTCAATCCGCTGTATCCGGTTGGTGAGCAGATTGCCGAGGCGCTCGAACTGCACGAGGGACTCTCTTCCAGAGACGCCAAGACGCGTGCGGTGGAGTTGCTGCGCCGCACGGGCATCCCCGAGCCGGAACGCCGTGTGTCGCACTTCCCGCATGAGTTGTCCGGCGGCCAGCGCCAACGCGCCATGATCGCCATGGCGCTCGCCTGCCGTCCCAAGTTGCTGTTGGCGGACGAGCCGACCACGGCGCTCGACGTCACCATTCGCGCACAGATCATCGAGCTGCTGCTCGAATTGCAGCGCGACGCCGCTGAGAAGCGCGGCATGGCCGTGCTGCTCATCACGCACGACCTGAATCTGGTGCGGCGGTTCGCGCAACGCGTGGCGGTAATGGAGAAGGGCATGCTCGTGGAGTGCGCCGATACCGAGACGCTCTTTGCGAATCCGCAGCATCCGTACACAAGGAAACTCATCGACAGCCGCCCGCAACGCGAGATTCATCCCGTGCTGCCGATTGCGCCGGTGTTGCTCGAAGCGCGTGGCGTCGCGGTGGATTATCCGATCTCACAGCCCGGTATGCGCGGCTGGTTCCGGCGCGGGCGGTTCCGGGCGGTGCATCCGGTCGATCTGGCATTGCGTCAGGGAGAGACGCTTGGCGTGGTGGGCGAGTCGGGCTCCGGCAAGTCGACGCTCGCGATGGCGTTGCTCGGGCTTCAGCGCGCGAGCGCCGGACAGATCGAGTTTCAGGGCGAGCCGCTTTCGTCCTATCGTGGCACCGCGCAGCGCACGTTGCGCTCACGCATGCAGATCGTATTTCAAGACCCGTTCGGCTCGCTGTCGCCGCGTATGACCGTCGAGGAGATTGTGGGGGAGGGGCTCGCGCTGCATCGTCCGCAGCAGACGGAGGACGAGCGGCGCACGCGCGTGGCGGACGTGTTGCGCGAGGTGGGGATCGATGTACGCGCCATGTCGCGTTATCCGCACGAGTTCTCGGGCGGCCAACGGCAGCGGATTGCCATTGCGCGCGCACTCGTCGTCGATCCGCAGATTCTCGTGCTCGACGAACCGACCAGCGCGCTCGACGTCTCGATTCAGCAGCAGGTGCTTCATCTGCTCGCCCAATTGCAGATCAAGTACAACCTGAGCTACCTCTTTATCAGTCACGATCTGGCGGTAATGCGGGCTATGGCGCACCGCGTTCTGGTGTTTAAGGACGGACATCTGGTGGAGCAGGGGGATACGGAATCCGTATTTTTTGATCCGCAAAACGATTACACCCGGGAACTGGTCGCGGCGGCCATGTTGTAGGCCCATGACGTAGCAATGAAACGTCACGTAACGTCGCGGAACGTCGGCTAAATCTCAAAGGCTTGATTGGTAATGAGAATTTTCTGGTTGTATTGATTGTTTTTTTCTATTACCTTTTGACATCATGTGACGTTCACATTACTATCGCCTACCAATAAAGTTGAATATTCAACGAGTTAACAGGTCAGTTCAGACGACAAGTTCGGCGGTGGGTCTGGCCGGGCGTGACTCGATGGTATTCGACATGGCAGCATCCTGTTGCACCTGACGAGCTACTCATCGGCCATCCGACACACTCAACCCGGCGACCAATGCAGACGACGACCCCTTCGCGCACCCGCAAGACTCTCCTTCTCGCGTTCACTGCCGCTGGCCTCGTCACCGCTTCGTTGACAGCGAAGGCTGACGATTACAACAATGGCCCGAGCCCCGCTGCTCGGGCAGCTGCCGCCGCCATTCAGGCCGCCAACGCTTCCCAGAACGCCACGACCAACGCTGCCACGGCAGGCATGTCCGATGCCCCGCAGGCGGCTGTCGAAGAGTCGCGCGTGCAACGTGCGCAGAAACTGCTCTCGAACGTTACCGACAAGGCATCAGACGTCGTACTTGGCGCGTTGAACTACATCGGCGTGCGCTACAAGTACGGCGGTAACACGCCGGATAGCGGTCTGGATTGCAGTGGCTTCGTACGCTATGTGTTCCAGGACACGCTCAATTTCATGCTGCCGCGCCGCTCGGAAGAAATGAGCCAGGTGGGCGAGCGTATCGCCAAGACCGATCTAAAGCCGGGCGATCTGGTGTTCTTCAACACGATGCGCCGTAGCTTCTCGCACGTTGGCATCTATATTGGCGGCGACAAGTTTGTGCACGCTCCGGCCACGGGCGGCAAGATTCGCGTGGAAGACCTGCGTGAGTCGTACTGGTCGGCCCGTTACAACGGCGCTCGCCGCGTCGAAACGCTCAAAGCCAGCGCCGAACTGACGCGTGTCGAGCAGCTCTTCAAGAACGACCACCCGATGTAAGCTGCGGTGTCCGCTGAGTCAGTGGACATCAACGCGAATGAAAAAGCCGCCCAATGGGCGGCTTTTCTTTTGAGGCATCCGGCCCACGATGGGGCTGGTTAGACGCGTTCTGGCAACCCTGGTCCGCGCGTGGCGGCCCGGCGGGGGCGCCCCCTTCAGCGCGAAGCCTGAGGCATGCCGCGCGTAGCGTCCGTCCGTGCGTCGGCCAGCTTACGCTGAATCTCCGGCCATAGCTTCGCAACGGCTTCCTCTCCGGCGAGAATCGCTCGGTTGCGGCCCTGGAAGTCCGAGGCTGCCATCTTTGCCAGCGACGGGCGAATCACGATGTCGGCGTTTTTCTCCAGTTCGTACTGCTTGATCGACTGTCCCATGATCGTGAACGTTTGCATGAGGATGTCGAACTGGCCCTGTGTCGCTTGTACGGTCGGATTGGCCGAGATATCGACCGCAATCACGAAGTCGGCGCCCATCTGCCGGGCATATTCGGCAGGCACCGGGGCGACGAGACCACCGTCGACATAATCGCGAGCGCCAATGCGTACGGGTTCGAACACGCCCGGCACGCTGCTCGAAGCCCGCACTGCCTGACCGGTGTTGCCGCGACGGAACAGGATGGGCGCGCCGCTCTGCAAGTCGGTGGCCACAATGCCCAACTGACGCGGCATCTGCTCGATCGGACGGTCCTTGAGGATCTTGTTGACGTAAGACTGCAGCGCTTCACCGCGCAACATGCCGCGCGAGCGGAAAGGCATAGTCCAGTCGCTGATCGACGCCTCATCCATCGTTGAGGCCAGACGATTGAGCTGAAAGCCGTTCAGCCCGGAGGCATACATCGCGCCAACGACGCTGCCCGCGCTGGTGCCAACCACGATGTCTGCGTGAATGCCACGTGCTTCCAATGCCTTGATCACCCCCACATGCGCGAACCCACGGGCCGCGCCGCCACCGAGCGCCAGGCCAATCTTCAGCGGCCGTACAACCTTGGGCGGAGCGATCGGTGTGGCGGGTACTGCCGGCGCCTGCGCAACCGGCGGTGTCGAGCTAGTGGGCGTGGCAAGCGCATTGCCCTGCGAGTCGATCGGCGGGGCGCTGGCACACCCGGCCAGCACGGCAGCCATGGCGAGGGCGCTCAGGGCCGTGCGCGGGGATGTGGTAAGCCGGCGGCGGCGCGCGAGGGCGGGCCGGGGCGAAGACGACATGGCGGGGGCACTGTGGGCGGTCGGCATGAGCGCGCGACGCAAAACTCGAATCAACGACAACAAGGGGAAACTCCGGCTAGGCAGGACTGACGTCCGCGGTACCGTTTATCGTGGGGATGAGAGGGCACCGGCGCGCGTCGACGTGCAATTTTACGGCGATTGGAGCAACGCAGGCGCAATTCGGTTCACTTTTCGAGGGGGACATCAAAGTGCGGGCGCCTGCTAGGGAACCCTTCGCGCCGTGGCTCGTCTTATCAGCCGCAACACGCGTAGTGTGCTAGCGTCCGTCGGTGCCTTGATGCGCAATCGCGCCAACCGTGTTGGCGACCCCGACGCCTCTTCCTCTCGCGGTGGTTATCGCGGTAAATCTCACGCTGCGTCGCATCCTCGTTCCGAATAGTGAATATCGAAATAAATGAAAATGGGAATCATTTGTGTTGATGGTCGTTTTTCATTATGCTGTTCCTCTCTATGAAACTACGACTGCGGGAGAATGGCCCATGAAGGCGAAGACGATCGGCAAACTGGCGCGACTGATGGTGCTCGGCACCACGATGGCGGCGGCATTCGGCGTGCAAGCAGACACCGCTGGCGTGCTGAACCTGTACTCGGCGCGTCACTATCAGACCGACGAACAGCTTTTCGGCACGTTCACCAAGCAGACCGGCATCAAGATCAATCGGATCGAAGCGGACGATGCGGCGTTACTGGAGCGTCTGAAGAGCGAGGGCGCCAAGAGCCCGGCGGATGTCATCCTGATGGTCGACGCCGCCCGTCTTGCGAAAGCTGACGAAGCGGGGCTGTTCCAGCCGACCAAGTCGGCCATACTCGATGCACGCATTCCGGCCAAGCTGCACGCCGCGAGCACCAAGGCGGGTACCGACTGGTACGGCTTTTCGACGCGCGCCCGTGTGATCGTCTACAACAAGGACAAGGTCGACCCGAAGACGGTCCAGACGTACGCGTCGCTCGCCGAGCCGTCGCACAAGGGGCAGGTCTGCACGCGCTCGGGCTCGCATCCGTACATGCTCTCGCTGGTTGGCGCGCTGATCGCCCGTGAAGGGGCCCAGGCGACGCAGAAGTGGGCCGAGGGCATGGTGGCGAACTTCGCCCGCGCGCCGCGAGGTGGCGACACCGATCAGATCAAGGCGGTAGCAACCGGCGAGTGTGGCGTGGCCCTGGCGAACTCGTACTACTACGTGCGCATGGCGCGCTCGGACAAGCCGGAAGACAAGGCCCTGATGTCGAAGGTCGGCTTCATCTGGCCGGATCAGGCGGGTAAGGGCACCCACGTGAATGTGGCGGGCGCAGGCATTGCCAAGCACGCGCCGAATCATGCGAACGCCGTGAAATTCCTCGAGTATCTGGCGAGCGACGAAGCCCAACAATACTTCGCAAATGGTAACAACGAGTGGCCGGCGGTGACGACGACCAAGGTCGACAATCCGGCGCTTGCCGCGCTTGGCGAATTCAAGGCGGAAGACGTGCCTATCGGCACGATTGCGAAGCATCTGCCGGAAGCGCAGCGCATTCTGGATCGCGCAGGCTACAAGTAAAGCGACAGGGGGAGCCCCCTCTGTCGCTGACGTGCGCCGTTGGCATGTGCGCCCAAAAAACAAAAGGGCACCAGGAGAATTCCGGTGCCCTTTTGGTGTTTACGGTGTTTGCGGGGCTGGCGGCGTTGCCGTTCACCGCCGGCCACGACGACCGGCTTAGTCGACTTCTTCTTCGCCCGGTTGATACATGTGGTAATCGCCCGTGGCGTAGACACCCTTGTAGGGCGTAGGCGACTCGTCTTCGTGATCGATCGGATGCGTCTCGACGATGCGCAGCGATTCGCGGACTTGCGGCGGCTCGCATTCTGCGATCAAACGCAGTGCTTCTTCTGCGTCGTCGGCCACCACATCGTAGGTGGTGACGAATTCGGGGGCCGGGCCATCGGGATCTTCGTCTTCCAGCGGCTCATACCACTGGCCTTCCACGATCAGATGCATCGCGTGGGCAGTGTCCGACTGGGCGTCGCGTGCGGCACGCAGCGCCCACAGGGCAGCGTCGCTCCACTTGTACAGTTGCACGGCTTCCAGCGCGCTGGCGAGCGCCTTGTCGTTCTCGCCCGACTGCTTGTAGGCAAGCGACAGCTCGGCAACGACGTCGGCCATCGAGACGTTGCTGCCTTCGTCGCCGGCTTCGTGCTTGTGCAGCGCCTCGTAGGTGGCGATGGCGGCTTTCGGCTCGCCTTGCGCATTGAACAGATGCATGCGCAGCGCGATGGCATTTTCGATGAAGGTGCGGCCAGCCTGCGCAAGGTGCGGGCTTTCGAGCACACGATCGAGCCGCGTTTGCGCCGACGCTAAATTGCCGTGGCGGGCGAGGGCGTTAGCGTGATTGAAGTCGACGATCACGAGGTCTTCATCCGGCGCGCAGTTGCTGGCGGCCTCGTAGGCCTCGATGGCGGCGGGGAAGCGCCCGAGATCGGAGCGATAGTTGCCGAGCAGTTGCCAGAGCAGCCAGACGCCCGGTGCATGGGCGACGCCGGCTTCGAGCACGGCCACTGCCTGTTCCATTTCGTCCATATCGGCGTAGGCCATTGCCTGCACCTCATAGGCGCCCGAGTACTGCATCGACTCGAGCCGTTTGCCGACCTCCAGGGCCGATTCGGGATCGCCGGCTTCAAGGTGGGCAAAAGCTTCCGCCATCAATTCGTCTTGCTCGGACATTGCAAATTCTCCTTCGGGAACAGCTTTAGAGGGAAGGCGTACCGGCGGCCAGTGCGCGGTACCGTCCCATCATATAACAGTCATCGTGACAGCCCGCACCGCTGCGGCATGGGGTGCGGTGACGCTGAAACGGGGCGAGAAATAGGGGGGGGGGGCGGCGCCGAGAACACGCGCCGTAATGAAAAAGCCGCGACAGGTGTCGCGGCTTTTTCGCTTGATGTGCCGGGGTGGAATCAGCCGCCGCGGCGCATCAGGTCGAAGAACTCTGCGTTGTTCTTCGTCTGCTTGATCTTGCCAAGCAGGAATTCCATGGCTTCGGCCTCGTCCATATCGTAGATGAGCTTGCGCAGCACCCAGATCTTTTGCAGGATTTCCGGCTTGATGAGCAGTTCTTCGCGGCGCGTGCCCGACTTGTTCAGGTTGATCGCCGGGTAGACGCGTTTTTCCGCGAGGCGGCGCTCGAGGTGCACTTCCATGTTGCCCGTGCCCTTGAATTCTTCGTAGATCACGTCGTCCATGCGGCTGCCGGTTTCAATCAGCGCCGTGGCGATGATCGTGAGCGAACCGCCTTCTTCGACGTTACGCGCAGCGCCGAAGAAACGCTTCGGGCGTTGCAGCGCGTTGGCGTCCACACCGCCGGTGAGCACCTTGCCAGACGCCGGGATTACGGTGTTGTAGGCGCGGGCCAGACGCGTGATCGAGTCGAGCAGAATGATGACATCCTGCTTCATTTCGATCAGGCGCTTGGCCTTCTCGATCACCATTTCGGCGACTTGCACGTGACGCGTGGCCGGTTCGTCGAACGTCGAAGCGATCACTTCGCCCTTCACTGAGCGCTGCATTTCGGTCACTTCTTCCGGGCGCTCGTCGATGAGCAGCACGAAAAGCTTGGCTTCCGGATGGTTGGTGGCAATCGCGTGAGCGATGTGTTGCAGCATCACGGTCTTGCCCGACTTCGGCGAGGCCACGAGCAGACCGCGCTGGCCCTTGCCGATCGGGGCAATCATGTCGATGATGCGGCCCGTCACGTTCTCTTCACCGCGAATGTCGCGCTCAAGCAGCAGCGGCTTGTTCGGGTGCAGCGGCGTGAGGTTCTCGAACATGATCTTATGTTTCGAGGCCTCGGGCGGGTGGTCGTTGACCTTGTCGACCTTCACGAGCGCGAAATAACGTTCGCCGTCCTTCGGCGTGCGCACTTCCCCTTCGATCGTGTCGCCGGTATGCAGGTTGAAACGGCGGATCTGCGACGGGCTGATATAGATATCGTCCGTGCTGGCCAGATACGACGTCTCGGGCGAGCGCAGAAAACCGAAGCCGTCCGGCAGCACCTCGAGCGTACCGTCGCCATAGATGGTTTCGCCGGTCTTTGCGCGCTTCTTCAGAATGGCGAACATCAGCTCCTGCTTGCGAAGGCGGTTGGCGTTCTCGATCTCGAGGCCATTCGCCATTTCAAGCAGTTCGGAGACGTGCTGGGACTTTAGTTCGGATAAATGCATACGGAGGTGCCGTCCGTTGGACGACAAGTGAAGTATCAGGGAAAAAAGATGAGCGAACGCTCGAAGAACTTTGAGATGCTTTCCGCCGGATTATATAGCAAGCAGCGCGGGGCGCAAGCGCTGTGCCGTTTGTTGGGCGCCGGGGTGTCGCACGGCGACGACAAAGGCCCCGGCTGCCTTCGGCTCAGGATTACAGATGCTGGTCGAGGAATGCGGTCAGTTGGCCCTTGGCCAGGGCGCCGACCTTTTGGCCCGCGACGGCGCCGTTCTTGAACAGGATCAGCGTCGGGATGCCGCGGATGCCGAACTTGGCCGGGGTCGCCTGGTTGTCATCGACATTCATCTTGGCGATCTGCACCTTGTCGCCGTATTCCTTGGCCACGTCTTCCAGGATCGGGGCGATCATCTTGCACGGACCACACCATTCCGCCCAGAAGTCGAGAAGGACCGGCTTGTCTGAATTCAAAACGTCCGCATCGAAGCTGGCGTCGGAAATGTGCTTGATTTGTTCGCTCATGAGTAAAGTTGCCTCGTCTGACTATTCGGAAACGTCCGGCGAAAACGGCTCGCTTTCACCGACGCTAGAGATGTCACCCGGTTTCGCCGGGCGTGCATTCTCCATATGGAGGCTGCAATCGCGTGCTTCAATAGCGTACGCCAATGCAGTTTGTGCCCATCTTAGCGGAAATCGCAAACGCTTGCGCGCGGTGCCTCACATGCCGCAACACCGCCGGCGGGCGGTCATGTACGGCGCTCTCGCGGAAATTGAGCTTCTGTTGACGCGTCGACTCTGGTAGAATTCGTTCCTGACGGGCCTCCTCGCATGGTGGCGCGGCCAATCTGGTCAGGTCGGGAACGAAGCAGCCACAGCCGTTTTCTACCAGTGCCGAGGGTCAGGCTCGTCACCTACCTCCTTGTTTTATCGGTGTTCTTCGCGCGTTCTGCGCAATTTCTTCTCTCGCTTGGCGCTGTCGTCTATCGTCCCCATTGTGTATGGACGTGACGCTATTCCCGTTGCCTGCGGATGCTTACCGACGATCAATATCCTCACTGTTTCACCGCGTATCGCGTGGGCCGGATGGGCTTGGTAGAATCGCGCAACATTTTTTTCTATCGCGCCGATAGCCTGCTGGATTTAGCTGGCCGCGGACGTCTGATCGGGCGTTGACATCGGTGCTGAAGCACACCGCCGAACTGTTACAATTTGGCATGACCTATCAAGTACTCGCGCGCAAATGGCGCCCCAAAGGCTTCTCGACCCTGGTGGGCCAGGAGCATGTCGTGCGTGCGTTGACGCACGCGCTCGAGCAACAGCGTCTGCATCACGCCTATCTGTTTACCGGCACGCGCGGCGTCGGCAAGACCACGCTCTCGCGCATTCTGGCCAAGGCGCTCAATTGCGAGACGGGGATTACGGCGCAGCCGTGCGGTGTTTGCAAGGCATGCCGTGCCATCGACGAGGGGCGCTTCGTCGACTACGTTGAAATGGACGCGGCGTCGAATCGCGGTGTCGACGAGATGACGTCGCTGCTCGAGAAGGCCGTCTATGCGCCGGCGGACGCGCGCTTCAAGGTCTACATGATCGACGAAGTGCACATGCTGACGGGCCACGCGTTCAACGCGATGCTCAAGACGCTGGAAGAGCCGCCCGCGCACGTCAAATTCATTCTGGCGACGACCGATCCGCAGAAGATTCCCGTCACCGTTCTGTCGCGCTGCCTGCAATTCAATCTGAAGCAGATGCCGGCTGGGCACATCGTGTCGCATCTGACGAATATCCTTGGCGAGGAAGGTATCGAGAGCGAGCCGCAGGCGTTGCGCCTGCTCGCCAAAGCGGCGGGCGGCAGCATGCGCGACGCGTTGTCGCTCACCGACCAGGCCATCGCCTACGCGGCGGGCCCGCTGAGCGAGACCGCCGTGCGAGGCATGCTCGGCGCGATCGATCAGAGCGTGCTCGTGCGTTTGCTCGATGCCCTTAAGGACGAGTCGCGTACAGACCTGCTGGCCGTTGCCGACGAAATGGCCGAGCGCAGCTTCTCGTTTGCCGCTGGATTGCAGGATCTCGGCAGCTTGCTGCACAAAATTGCATTGGCGCAATACGCACCGCAGGCGGTCTCCGACGACTGGCCCGAAGCGTCCGACGTGCGACGTCTGGCCGAAGCGTTGTCTCCCGAAGCCGTGCAGCTCTATTACCAGATCGCTACGCGGGCACGCGGCGAACTGGGTCTCGCCCCCGACGAATACACCGGTTTTTCGATGGCGCTGCTGCGTATGGCAGCGTTTACGCCGTTGCTCGCGGGCGGCACGCTTGCCGAGCCGCCGACGCCGCAATCGGCTGGCGTCGCGCGCGCCGCCGCACCGTCGCGTGCGCCGGCGAGTGAGCCGACTCGCCCGTCTGCAGCATCTGCTCCCGCCGCTCCGGCGGCGCAGCCCGAAGCACGTCGCGTCCCGGCTGCTCGCACCAGTGCGCCGACCGACGGTGCGCCGATGTCGCCCGCCCGTGCTGCGCTCGCGGCACTCAATGCGGGGCGTAAGGGCACGCCAGGGCGTACGGGGGGCGGTGCTGCCAACGCGAATCGCGGCAGCGCCTCGCGTGCGTCGGACGATGCGCCGGCCGGCGCCGATCCAGAGCCCGAGCCTGCTGGATCTGCGGCGCCACCGCCCGCACCTGCCGCGCTGCAGCGAGCCTGCGTCTACCGGGAAGCAGACGGCGTTGCACCGGTCTTTACCGGTGAATGGCCGGCGTTGGCTGCCGAACTCCCGGCGCGAGGTCTCGCACAGCAACTGGCCTTCCAGAGCGAACTGACCGAAGTGGCAGGGCGTGCGTTCCATCTGCGCGTGCCGTTGCGTCAATTGGCGGATGCGGCCACGACCGACAAGCTGCGTCAGGTGCTCACCGAGCACTTCGGTACCGAGGTGCAATTGCAGGTCGAACTCGGGCAAGTGGGTACGACGGCGGCGTCGCTCGCGGCAGAAGCGGCCGCCGCGCGTCAACGGGCGGCGGAACAGGCGATTGCCGACGATCCGCTGGTGCGCGAATTGATCGACGAATTCGACGCGCAGATCCTGCCAGGCAGCATTCGCCCGGTACAATAAGCAAATTCGCTTTTGCGAAACGGCACGGTTTTTTGAATTTTCCTCCCAAACGCGCGTTACATACGCTGCATGCCCCTCATACGATTTACTCAGGAGTCAAGATGCTGAAAGGAAACATCGCGGGTCTGATGAAACAGGCTCAGCAAATGCAGGAAAACATGAAGAAGGCGCAGGAACAGTTGGCCCAGATCGAAGTCGAGGGTCAGTCTGGCGCCGGTCTGGTCAAGGTGGTGATGACGTGCAAGAACGACGTACGTCGCGTGACCATCGATCCGAGCCTGCTGGCGGACGACAAGGACATGCTCGAAGACCTGGTGGCGGCTGCGTTCAACGACGCCGTGCGCAAGGCTGAAGCGACCGCGCAGGAAAAGATGGGTGGCCTGACCGCCGGTCTGCCGCTGCCGCCGGGCTTCAAGATGCCGTTCTGAGCATCGCTCGCCAGTTCCCAGAGAAAGACGACGCATGCCCCAGCTCTCGAGCCTGCAGGAACTCGTCGACGCCTTGCGCGCGTTGCCGGGTGTCGGTCCGAAGTCCGCGCAGCGCATCGCTTACCATCTGCTGCAACGCGACCGCAAAGGCGCGGTACGGCTGGGCGAAGCGCTGGTGCATGCCTCCGAGCAGATCCGCCATTGCGCGCGCTGCAACACGTTTTCCGAAGTTGAAGTCTGCGAGACGTGCCTCGATCCCGAGCGCGATACGAGCCTGTTATGTGTGGTGGAAACGCCCGCCGATCAGAACATGCTCGAGCAGACGATGACCTTCAAGGGGCTGTATTTCGTGCTCATGGGCCATCTCTCGCCGCTCGACGGCGTGGGGCCGGGCGAAATACATTTCGAGCCGTTGATTCGCCGCGCCACCGACGGCGTGGTCAAGGAAGTGGTGCTCGCCACCAACTTCACCAACGAAGGCGAAGCCACCGCCCACTACCTCGGACAGATGCTTAAAGCCCGCGGTCTGCGCGTGAGCCGACTGGCGCGAGGCGTGCCCGTTGGAGGCGAACTGGAGTATGTGGACGCCGGCACCATCGCCCGCGCAGTCCTCGACCGGCATACGCTCTGAGCATGGCGCGGACGTGACGCCGCCTGTACTTGCGCGTAGGTACTGGTACCAGTCATCCAATCGGATTAGCTGTTTTTCGCTATACCCTGCGCCGACCCGTGTCTTCTAGACTGAACCTGCCGACTTGAGGACCCAGTTGCAAAGGGAACACCATAACTCTCGAGCGGCGTGGGGCCGTATACCTGTTGTGCAGATCCGGTCGAAGACCAAAAAACTGTACGCAGGCACTGCTTAGGCAGGGAGTTAAGGTATGGCTAACGATACCGGGCGCACCCTGATTTACGCCTCCCGAAAGCATAACGATGGCTTGCTGTCGTTTCTGGGGGAGCAAGGCTGGCAAGTCGTGCCGGCCAAGAGCGCCAGCGACGTCGGGCGCATTCTGAATCCGGGGGTCACCAGTGCGGCACTCATTGACCTGGCGAGCGGTTATAGCGACCGCGAGATGGGGGCGTTCGAGTCCTGCATGCAACCTGCCACTGTCGGTTGGGTAGCGGCCACGAATCCCGAGCAACTCACGACAACAGCCATTCGTCGGCTGATTCGCGATTACTGCTTCGATTATGTCAATGTCCCGTGTACGAACGATCAGCTCGCGCATTCGATCGGTCATGCGTGGGGCATGGCGTCGCTCTCGGAAGTGCCGACCTTCACGCCGCAAGTTGGCGGCGATCAGGAGATGGTCGGAACGTGCGAGGCGATGCAGCAACTCTTTCGCACTATTCGCAAGGTCGCCAATACCGACGCTCCCGTGTTCATCTCGGGCGAGTCGGGCACGGGCAAGGAACTGACTGCGGTGGCTATCCACGAGCGCTCATTGCGCGCGAAGGGGCCATTCGTGGCGATCAATTGCGGGGCGATTCCCCCGCACCTGATGCAGTCCGAACTATTCGGCTACGAGCGCGGCGCCTTTACCGGCGCGAATGCGCGCAAGATCGGCCGGGTCGAGGCTGCCAACGGCGGCACGCTGTTGCTCGACGAAATCGGCGATCTGCCGTTCGAGAGCCAGGCGAGTCTGTTGCGTTTCCTGCAGCAGGGCGCGATCGAGCGTCTGGGCGGTCACGAGGTGATTCCGGTCAATGTGCGCATCATCTCCGCAACGCACGTCGATCTGGAGGAAGCCGTCAAGGAAGGCCGTTTCCGCATGGATCTGTACCACCGCCTGTGCGTGCTGCGCGTGGAGGAACCGCCGCTGCGCGCTCGCGGACAGGACATCGAGATTCTGGCGCACCATGTGCTGCAACGCTTCAAAGGCGATAACCATCGCAAGATCCGCGGCTTCACGCAGTGCGCAGTGCAAGCGATGTACGAATATCACTGGCCGGGCAACGTGCGCGAGTTGATCAACCGCGTGCGCCGCGCCATCGTGATGGCCGACAGCCGAACGATCTCGGCGAAAGACCTTGATTTGCTGCCGTGGGTACCGACTTTGGTGCGCACGTTGGAAGAAATTCGCGCGGAGGCCGAGCGAACGGCCATCGAGCAGGCATTGCTGCGCCACTGTCACCGGCTGACGGACGTGGCAGCAGAGTTGGGCATTTCACGCATTACCCTCTATCGGCTCATGTGCCGGTACGGGCTGCGTGGCGACGAATCGGGCGTGCCGGCCTGATATCTTCTGGCGAAGAGAGGGCGGCCGTCCTGTGATGAGCAGGGCGGTCGTTTCTTTTTGGGCTCCTGAGTATCGCCATGTCGAATCGTCCGAAAGCGCCGAAAATCATCGATATTCTCCCTGCTGTCCTCGCGTTTCACGATTTCTGCCATCGCCAATAACGACGGGCGATTCGAGCGATTCCCGTGGCGTTCCCAACGTGCCGTTCCCATACGCATTGCGTTGTTTCACTCATCGAGCGAACGCCTCCCGAGATGTCACGCGTGCCTGGAGGGGATGGGGCATCGGGCCTCTCTCCCGACGCCGTCACGAGGCGATGTGCTGTGGCTTCGTCGTGCCGCGAAACCGGTACCGAGGGCTGTCCCGCGAACACATCAAAGATGAAACGTCCGGGGGGGGGGGCGCACGCCGTCGTGCCACGCACGATCCCATGTGACGGCGCCATATCGTTATGCCGCTGCCCAGCAATTTCGTCGCAAATCCGTCACGCGAAACCCTTGTAAGCCGGGCCTCTTCGGTCCCCGTCGCTGGAGACGTCAATATCGTTCGCGGTTCGGAATATCTGGCGATCGCGCGATGGCGCTGACATTCACGGTCAGACGCAAGCTACGTATCAATGCTGAAACGTTTTCGCACACACGCCCTCGCATGCCCTCCGGTCGAAGAAATTAACGCCAATATTTTCAATTACTTAAGGCGGGTGGCACGGAAGTCGCTTTATTGAGCCGGGCAAGGAGGGCTTAGCGATGCGAATTCTCACCACCGAAATGCAGTACCACGTACGACAAAGCGTCAGCGTGTTGAGCGCAGTCGTCGTCGTGACGCTCGGTCTGTGCGCGGTACCGGCGCACGCTCAGGACGTTTCGCGCTCGCCGCTCATGCATGTCGCGATGCTCACCGGCTCGATGGTGCCGGCATCGTTTGGCACGACGGTGCGTCCGGTCACGCCGGTCTCCGACGCCGACGCCGTGACACCGGTCGCTGCGCAGCCGCCCGTGGACGAAGCCGCGGCTGTCGCGAGCAGCGACGACTCGGGCAACGTCGCCGACGGCAAGCGTATGAGCGAAGCTGGCATGCCGCTCGCCGCCGCCCGCATCGACGACGAACAACTTGGGAGCCAGCGCGGCCGCAATCTGCAAGGCGGCGCGATGGTCAATTCACCCGGAATGGCACTCGCCAACGGCGTTACGTTGTGGGACGAACTGCCCGGCGCCGTGACGCCGACGCCGCGCCCGCAACAACTGTCGAATGGCGTGAACAACGTTCAGGTGACACGTGTGATCTACACGACGCGGTGAACAAGATGACCCCAATTTCCATGACCCATGCCGGACGTCTGCTCGCCACGATGATCGTGGCGCTGACACCGGCGATGCTGCCCGGACGTGCACATGCCGAACCGGCGACGCCCGGCGATATCGTGGTCGAGCGCAGCATTGGCCCCGAGATCGCGTACCGCGGTCTGCCGCGCGTCGAGAACCCCATCGCCGTCTCGGTGCCTGCCTTCCCGACGGGGCCCTTCAATACCGCCATGGGGGCCGTCAATCAGGTCACCGATGGTGAATTGACAGGGCGCGGCAATGCGGGGCTCGTGACGAGTGCGGTGCAATCCGGCATCAACCCGGTGATGGGCGTGCTCGTGGGCAATGCCCGTGGGGGTAACGCGCTCAATACCTCCAACGGTGTCGGCGGCGGGTTCGGTGCCGGGGCCGGCGGTGGTGTCGGCAGCATCGGCACACTCGTGCCGTCGGTGATCAGCTCGGCGTTGGCGCCGCTCACCAGCATCGGTGCAGCAGGAGCGGCGAAATGAGCGCACATCGCGGGTTGCGCGGCGCGCGGCGCGGTCTCCCTCTGGCCGTCGCGGTGGTACTGGCGACGTTTGCCGGGGTGTCGTCGGCGCAGGACCTATGGATTGTGAACGGCGAACTGGCCGGCACGCACGCCACGATCGAGAACGGTGCGGCGGTGGGCGTGACCGGAGCGCTGGGGGTGAACCAGGCGGCGGGCGTCAATAACGCTCAGGCCAACAGCGCCGTGATTGCAAACGGCGGCGGGCTGACGGTCGGTGCGTCGAGCACTCATCAACAAGCCCTCGTCACATCGACGACCGGCGCTGCCAGCGCCGCGATTCAAGGCAACGCATTTTCAGGCACCTCGGGGCTGACGCAAGTCAACCAGGCGAGCGGTGCCGGCAATCTTCAACGCAACGCGACCGTCATTGTGACTGGCGATGCGTCTGGAGTGGTGAGCGTATCGGATACGGCACTATCCGCTGCGATCTCCAAGGGTGGCCCGGCTGGGCGCGACAACCTCAACGATCGGTTCCGCACGGCGTCGATATCCAGTGACGCTTTTCGCGGGGCGAGCGGTGTGGTCCAAGTCAACCAGTCGGCTGGGATAGGCAATGTAACCGCAAATGTTTTTGTGCTCCGTCCCCCGGCGGGCACATCTTTTTAACTGGGTAACTCTCTCGTCAAGGAGATGGTCATGAAAACGAAAGCAATTGCAGCGGCTGCACTGCTGGTAGCAACGGGTAGCGCCCTGGCGTCGCCCAATCACCAGCAATATAGCTTCTCGTTCATCGGCAACGAGACCAACGTTCTGAATCTGGTCGGCATTTTCGGGCTGATCGGCATCAGGGGCTGCGTCACGGTGGATAACACCGGCAACGCCGTCGTGCAAAGCAATCAGAGCGTAGATGTATACGGCGTGAATCTGAAGGGGCCGCTGCTTGGCAACTTTGTGACGGGCAAGGTCACGTATGGCGTCGACTCGAAGACGACGACGATTTCGGATCACGGCAGCTCTTATTTGCTGGCAAGCAAGACGACCACGCACTACGACAACTCCACGTCGTGGGTGAACGCCAGCGCGGACGGCCACCTGAACACGAGCAAATCGTTCCAGGCCGGAGCCGTGTTTTTCCACTTCCCGCATGGCTTCTTCGCATCAGGCTTCCTGAACACGCAGAAGAGCTTCGATGCAGCGTTCCATGCCGTATTGAACCACGGCAATAAATCGGTCGAGAGCGATACGATTGCCGCCGCCGCGCTGTGGGGTTTCACCAACACGTTCGCGAAGTCCAGCGTATGGACCAAGGGCGCGATTACGTACCACTTCAACACGGCGCAGTACCAGACGATGGGTGCAACGCTGGGTGCTGGTGCGCTGGCTAACGCCAACGGCAATATCGGTGTGAACGTGGCAGCGGGTGCCGACAATGCGCAGGCCAACAACGTCGCGATCGCTTCGCTCAATGCTCAGCCGGTGTATGCCTCGGCTCAGGTGTTCGCGAATCAGTCGTCGAAGGGCTCGGCCAGCATCTCGCATTTCTATGTCAACTCCAGCGTGGGTGATGGTGCGCTCGCCGGTGCGACCGGGAACGTGGGGGTGAACGTGGCGGCGGGTGTTGGCAACGTGCAGGAGAACGGTCTGGCCGCAGCAGTCTCGCAAGGCGGCAGCGGCTGGCACAAGGGCGGTGCCGCCAACTCGACGGCGCAAACCGACCAATCGGCAAGCATGAAGGCCTCGGGTGACTTCATCGCCAACGCTTCGCTGGGTAAGGGCGCACTCGCCTTTGCCAGCGGCAACGTCGGTGTGAACGTGGCTTCAGGTATCGGCAACGTGCAGGCCAACAACCTCGCCATCTCGGCAATCAAGTGATGCCACTAACCGGTCCGGGAATTCCCGGACCGGTTTTTTCATGAGGTGTGTCATGAGAGATGTGCGTCGTGCCGCGGTAAGAATCGCTACGGTTTGCGCTCTGGCGTGCGCAAGCGTGGCCGGGCACGCGCAGTACGCATCGGTGAATCTCGAGTCTTCGACGGGTGTACCGGCGGTCAAGAAGATGCGCTCGTTCAAATCGATGCACTACGTGAATCTGGTCCAGCAGGAATACGACTTCAGTTGCGGATCGGCGGCCCTGGCAACACTGCTGCGTTATGGCTACGGGATCGATATTCCGGAGCCGGAAATGATCCAGAAAATGATGGTGTTTTCCAATCCGGAAACGGTCATCAAAAATGGCTTCTCGATGCTCGACATGAAGAAATTTGTGGAGACGCTTGGACTCGAGGGCCGCGGTTTCAAAGTTGACGTGAATGCGCTTTACGACCTGAAGATCCCGGTTATCGCGCTGATCGACGTCAACGGCTATCAGCATTTTGTGGTCATCAAGGCAGCGAAGGACGGACGCGTGTTCGTATCCGATCCGGCGCTCGGCAATCGCATCATCGAGCAAGCTGATTTTGCCAAGCAATGGAACGGCTTGGTGTTGGCGGTCATCGGCAAGCCGTTTATGGAGGATTCACCGCTGCTCAAAGGAAACGAATCCCTGGCAGTCAAGCTGCGCGACAGTGCGCTGGCGACCGGGACGTCACCGACCCCGATGGTGGATTTCGGCATCATCCGGGCGGACCTGTTTTGAGATCAGACCATCATGAACCGATATGTTCCGATGCTGGCAATCCCGCTGTTTGCGAGCGCCCTGCCGGCATTTGCATCGAGCGTGGTGCCCGAGACGTGGACGCCCGTGAGCGACGAAGTGCTCGCGCACGCGACCGGCAAGTACGCGCAACAAAACATGATCACCGGCTTTCAACTCGTGATGCAGTCGCAATGGCAAATGCCGACCGGGGCGAGCCTGGCGGCCACCGGCGTGCTCAGCGTCAGCCAAGGGAGTTCCGGCTTCCAGGTGCAGACCGGTGCAGCCACTGGCATCGTCCCCGGCTTCGTAAGCGCAACCACGCCGATCACGCAAGTCGTAGGGGGGGGAATGAGCGTGTTCGTGAATGGCGTCGCTCAGATTACGCAAGTTGCGGGAGATGCAAACAATGCGCTGAACAAAGCCACAATTCAGTTCGGCCCTGGGGTATTGATTGCCACGCTGGTACCGGTCAGCGGGCAGGGCGCGAACAGTTCCAGCACGACGGTGGGCAACTTGAGCGCGAGCGTGGCCATTACATCCGCAGGCATGCAGATCTCGCTCAATACGCCGAACGGCAATCTCGGTCAGAGCGTGGGCGGCGGTGCCGGTGCGGCGATGAACCAGATCATGCAGGTCGCGCAGGTCGCGGGTAACGCTCAGCAGGTCATGAACACGATGCAATTGAACCTGCAGACGAGTCCGCTCACGTCGAACGTGCTGCGTCAGGTCGGTATTCAGAACGCAATGGCGAACATGGTCGCCCTGCGCCGATGAAGTGAAGAGCAAGTGGAGTAACGGCGTCGCGCTGCCGTGTGTGCACGGGGCGACGCCGGCAGCAGTGTCCGGCAATGCAAGTCGTCGCCGGACACCATGAAAACTAGAAGTGGGGCGTCGCCGCAGCAACATCCGCGGCGCAAAGAAGGTGATGTCGGCAGGGCCCGGGCATGACATATCGAGGTGGATGGCAACGGGTCTCGCACGCATCACCCCGCAGTCGAGCAGCAAGGACAACGTTGTTGGTAATACACGTTTGTTGGATTGCGCGCGGACGCCTGTCCGCACTTTTACCCGGGGGGGATCATGAACACTCACCGCTTTTTTCCCGTTGCCGCTATTCCGTTGGGGGTACTGCTTTTCACGCTATCGGCCCAGGCTCAGGAGCATACGAACCCATCGCCGGACGACCGTCTGCAAATGCTGATGGACATGGTCGACCGGCAGCAGCGGGAAATTTCTTCTCTGAAACAGCGCCTCACCGACATTGAGATGGCGCAACGCGGTCGCGGTCTGACCGCGTGGGACACTGCGCAGATTGCGCAGGTCTCGCCCGGTGATGGTTCGGCTGCGGGCTCTGCAGGTACCCCCGGCGGCGGCGCTGCCGGGGCTGCGGGCCCGACAACGGCCACGCCGATCGGCGAGACGCAGCAGATGCAAAAGAGCGAGAGCGACTCGCAGCGCACGCCGGCCGAAGAGGCGGTGGTGCAGGCGCAACATGCGCCGCTGTTCGACCGCAAGCTCACTATCGACGCCGGTATCAGTTACAGCTACTACGACCGTCGCCAACTCGTGTTGAGCGGTTTTCTCGCCCTCGACGCCATCTTCCTCGGTCAGTTGAACCTCGGCCAGACCAAGGCCAATGTGTGGACGTTCGACGTCAACACGCGCTACGGAATCAACGACCGGCTGAGTGTGGCGTTCGACGTGCCGTACCTCTATCGCAATTCCGATTTCATTTCGGGTGGGGTGGGCGGTGCGGCGTCGTCGATCAGCGACATCAGCAAGAATTCGGCGAACATCGGCGACGTCAATGCGTCCCTGTACTACCAGATCGTCAAGGAGAACGCGAACTGGCCCGATATCGTAGCGTCGTTGCGGGTGACCGCGCCGACCGGCACGTCGCCGTTCGGCATCAAGCTCGGCACGCCCGATCCGACCAACAACAACCTGACGACGCCCTCGCGTCTGCCCACGGGTAACGGGATATGGGCGGTCACGGCCGGCCTGTCGTTCTTGCGCACCTACGATCCGATCGTGCTGTTCGCCAACGTGGCGTACACGTACAACGTGGCTCGCACGTTCAACGACATCTCGACCATCGAAGGCACGACGCAGCCCGCGAAGGTCAAGCTGGGCGACATCATTCAGGTTGGCGCGGGGATGGCGCTGGCGCTCAACGACAAGACCGCATTGTCGATCTCATACTCGACGGCGATCTCGCGTGCGACCAAGACGGCCACGCCAGGTAGCGCCTGGACCACGGTGGCGGGCAGCACGACGAACGCGGCATCGCTCAACTTCGGCATCAACTACGCGATCAACAAGCACTGGACCGTGAATGGTTATGTCAACGCAGGCATGTCGCCGGACGCACCGAACTATGTCGTCGGCCTGCGCTTCCCGTACACGTTCTGATGGATGCCTTCGGCGCATAGCGCCGAGCAGAAGTAGATTGCGCAAAGCGTGCTGCGCGTCGCCTTGATCGGGGACGCGCAGCAATACGAGCTAAAGGGGAGGGAGCGGGTTTTGGAGGTATCGCGGTGCTACCGGCCCATCGGTCAACGTGCGATACCGACAGGTACGCGGCCGACGTTGGCATTGCCTTTCAGGCTCGTCGTCTGCAATCCCGATGCGAGGGACGGCGGCGAGTTGGGTGAGTTGGCCGAGTAGGCCGACGCCGTCACCGCCGGGTGTGGCTGGGCGGGAAAAGTCGCTGATGCCTGAGTTGGCTTGGGTGCCGGTGCTGGGGGAATCACTTCGTCCCACAGACGAACGTTGTTGGCGGTGGTTGTGGTGGCGTTGACGGGGGCGACGACGACCGGTGCCGTGCCGGACAGATTGGCGACGACACTTTGCTGCAGGTTCGCCGCGCGAGTGCTGGCGAGCAGCATGTCGCTCACGGCGACCGGGACACCGGCAATGCCGGTAATGTCGGCCTGCGCAGCACTCGCAAAGCACGCAGCTGCCAAGCTGAACGTGGCACTGCGCATCGTCTTGACGGTGATCTTGAACATAGCGTGCCCCCCGGCCTCCGCGTGCTGTCCTCCCAGCACTGCTTGTATTCTATTGCGCGATTTGAGAAAAGAAAGGGAAAAAAGTAATAGCGGAATTTCCGAAAATTGAGTAAATAATTTACGCAGATTGCGGTTTGTCGCGCTGAGGCAACAATGATCGGCATTCCCGAGAGGGGATCCCGCCGCCATGCGGGCTTCGCGCGTAAACTTGGCCGAAAGCGAGGTGACGCCTGATGCATAAAATATGACGAACACTTGAGGGTTTCCTCGGTTTTCGTCCTGGCAACGGGGATGATTATCATTCCTGAGCTGGCAAATTAGGTAGGCAGCGGGTGTGACAAGAAAAGCGGGGGACGGCAGTACCACGGTGCTGACCGGAACGACAGGGGAAACCATGCGTGTGCTGGTCGTAGGTGAGGCTGCCACCTGGCTGAGCGGCCTGCAAGTCGCGTTGCAGACCGAAGCGAACGCGACACCGCCGGTCTTGCGTCATGTCGACGATGTGACGGTGCAGGACTGGCTCTGGTTACGCGAATTGCCTTCGCGGCGCGCGCTCGTACTCGAAGAATCGGTGGCCCGTACACCGGCTGTTGACTCCCTCTGCACGATGGCGGCCGAATGTGTGCCGCCGGTGCCCGTCATCGTCGTCGGCGATGCGGGTTTTCCCGATGAGATCATTCGCTGGCTGCAGGCGGGCGTTGCCGCATGTCTGCCTTGGCCGAATTCGGTCGCACGAATTCGTTCGGTCTTCGATCTTGCGTTCTCGGGCGGGCGATTCGTGCCGGAAGAAGCGCTTTCGGCGTTACTTGTGCTCTGGCGGCAGGAGGCCATGGGAGAGGCGTTGCCGCTCTCGCGTTTGCCGGTGTTCCCGCTGGGGGGCGACAAGGCGACGCAACTGGCCGAATCGGCGCTGCTCGGCATCTCCCAGCGGCAGTACGAAATTCTCGCGCTGCTCTCGCGCGGGTTATCCATCAAGACGATCTGCCAGCAACTGGTGATTTCCGAGGGGACCGCCAAGACGCATGTCTCTGCCCTATACCGGCGCCTCGGCGCGCGCAATCGCGGCGAGGCAATTTATATTGCGGCGCAGCGCGGCGCGCGTCATCTGTTCGAAACATGAGATATCGCCAAAGCACCGTTCGATCGGACTTCGGAGCGATTTGACTCGGAACTTTCCAGGATTTGCTGCGAGGTTATTGGCCGATAGCCGAGTGTCGAATTACTATACGAACTTCATTTGCCACCCATTCGTACAGGCGTTGCCCTCGGGCGGCGTCGCGAAGTCGAGGGTGATGGCCGTCGCAAGGCACAGGAGTCTACGTGTTGTCCAAGTCGTCCAAGCCGTTTGAATCTGCATTGCCGCAAGGTCCTGCCACGGCGTCTACGGCATCCGCCGCCGGCACGTCTCCCGAATCTTCCGCCTCGCCTGCTGCCAGTGGCGCCGGCCTGCCAGCGCGTGGCGCGCTCGCCGGCGTGAAAGTCCTTGAACTTGGCACGCTCATCGCTGGCCCGTTTGCCGCGCGCATGTTGGGCGAGTTCGGGGCCGAAGTCATCAAAATCGAAGATCCGCAGCATGGCGATCCGCTGCGCAAGTGGCGCAAAATGCACCCCGATGCGGGAGGCACGTCGCTCTGGTGGGCGGTGCAGGCTCGCAACAAGAAATCGGTGACGATCAACCTCAAATCCCCCGAGGGGCAGGAGATCGTACGTAAGCTCGCCGCACAGGCCGACATCGTGGTCGAGAATTTCCGTCCCGGCCTGCTCGAGCGGTTCGGGTTGGGGTATGAGCAACTGTCGGCCGAGAATCCGGGGCTGGTCATGGTGCGCCTGTCGGGATATGGGCAGACGGGGCCGTATCGCGACAGGCCCGGTTTTGGCGCGATTGCCGAGTCGATGGGCGGGCTGCGTCACATTACGGGCTATCCCGATCTGCCGCCGCCGCGCATCGGGATCTCCATTGGCGATTCCATCGCGGCATTGCACGGCGTGATTGGCGCGATGATGGCGCTGCATCACCGCAACGTGAACGGCGGGCGAGGTCAGGTGGTCGACGTCGCACTGTATGAGGCCGTCTTCAACCTGATGGAAAGCGTGGTGCCGGAATACAGCGTGGCCGGCATGGTGCGAGAACGAACGGGTGCGTCGCTGCCCGGCATCGTGCCTTCGAACACCTATCCTTGCGCCGACGGCATGATCGTCGTGGGGGGCAACAGCGACCCGATCTTCAAGCGCCTGATGCACGCCGTCGGCCGGTCCGATCTGGCGGAAGATCCCGCGCTGGCGCACAACGACGGCCGTGTGCCGCGCACGCAGGAAATCGACGAGGCGATCGGCCACTGGACGCGCGGGCGCTCCATCGATGAAGCGCTGGCCGTGTTGCAAGGTGCGGATGTGCCCGCGAGCCGTATCTACACCGTGGCCGACATGTTCAAGGACCCGCAGTTCATCGCGCGTCAGATGATCCAGCGACACACGTTTCCGGATGGCACCCCTATCGATTTGCCCAACGTCGCGCCGAAGCTATCGGACACGCCCGGCCAGACACAATGGCTCGGCCCGGCACTTGGCGCTCACACGGACGAGGTGCTTGGCCAACTGGGTTATGATGCCGGGCAAATCAAGGCGCTGCGCGAGGGTGGCGTCATCTGAATTGACGCGATTGCGCGCAGTATCACGGGGCGTGGCGCTCGCCGCGATCCGCGAATAATAAGCACGTCAGACGAAGAAAGAACGCTGCAACCACGGAGACCAACACTATGCAAAGACGTCAGTTCGTCACGGCACTGGCCGCCACTGGCCTGATCGGCACGGGCATTCGCCCCGGCTTCGCCCAGGGTAAGCTCGAAAAGACCAAGGTCGCGATTGCCGTCGGCGGCAAGAATCTGTTCTATTACCTGCCGCTTACGATTGCCGAACGTCTGAACTATTTCAAGGACGAAGGGCTCGACGTCGAGATTTCCGACTTCGCTGGCGGCTCGAAGGCGCTGCAAGCCCTCGTGGGTGGTAGCGCCGATGTGGTATCGGGCGCTTACGAACATACGATCCTGTTGCAGGCGAAAAATCAATACATCCGGGCGTTTGTCTTGCCGGGACGTGCGCCGCAGATCGTCTTCGGCGTGTCGAACAAGACCATGCCGAACTACAAGTCGCTGGCCGACCTGCGCGGCAAGAAGATCGGCGTGACGGCGCCGGGTTCGTCGACGAACATCATGGCGAACTTCGTGCTTGCCAAGGGCGGTGTCAAGCCCAATGAGGTAGCGTTCGTCGGTGTCGGTGCGTCGTCCGGTGCGCTTGCTGCAATTCGCTCGGGCAATATCGACGCCATCGTCAATCTCGATCCGGTTATCACCATGCTGGAGCGCGACAAGGAAATTCGCGTGATCTCGGACACGCGTACGCTCAAGGAAACGGTGTCGGTGTTCGGCGGAAACATGCCGGCGGGGTGTCTGTACACGAACGAATCATTCATTCAGAAGAATCCGAACACGACGCAGGCGCTCACCAATGCCATGGTGCGTGCGCTGCGCTGGCTTCAGACAGCAGGGCCGTCGGACCTCATCAAGACGGTGCCCGACGCTTATCTGCTCGGTGACCGCGCACTGTACCTCGATGCGTGGAGCCGCGTGAAAGAAGCCATTTCGCCGGACGGCCTGATTCCTGCGGATGGCCCGGCGACCGCGCTGCGCACGTTGCAGGCGTTTGACGCGACGGTCAAGGGTAAGTCGATCGACTTGTCGAAGACGTTCACGAACGAGTTCACCAAGAAGGCCGATGCCAAGTACAAATGATGACTGCGCCGGCTCTTAGTTTCGACAGTATTTCGTGTACGTTCGTCGCGCGAGACGATCGCTCTAAGCGTTACACAGCAGTGGCCGATACCTCGCTCGATATTGCGCCGGGCGAGTTCGTCTCGGTCGTTGGCCCGACGGGGTGTGGCAAATCGACGTTGCTCAACGTCGCTGCCGGGCTGTTGGCGCCATCGTCAGGCACCGTCAAGGTGTTTGGCGAAACGCTCAAAGGCATCAATTCGCGCGCCGGCTATATGTTTCAGGCTGAAGCATTGATGCCTTGGCGTAACGCCATCGATAACGTGAGCGCAGGTCTCGAATTTCGAGGCGTGACGTCCGAGAAGGCCTCGGTGCGCGCAAACGAGTGGCTCAAGCGTGTGGGGTTGGGCGGGTTCGGTGATCGTTATCCGCACCAACTCTCGGGCGGCATGCGCAAGCGTGTCGCCATGGCGCAGACGCTGATTCTCGATCCGGACATCATTTTGATGGACGAACCGTTCTCGGCACTCGATATCCAGACGCGTCAACTCATGGAAAACGAGTTGCTCGAGTTATGGGCTGCCAAGCGCCGTGCGGTGCTGTTCATCACCCACGATCTGGATGAAGCGATCGCGCTATCGGACCGTGTCGTGGTGCTTGCGGCAGGGCCGGGCACACATCCCATCGGGGAATTCCGGATCGATCTGCCGCGTCCGCGAGACGTGGCGGAAATTCGGAATCATCCGCGCTTCACCGAACTGCACGCCCAGATATGGGACGTGTTGCGCGAAGAAGTGCTTAAGGGTTACGCACAACAGTTGAAGGCCGTATGAATCGTCATGTGTGATATCTCAGGGCTTGTGATAGGTGCGTGCGGCTGGGTGCGCTGGCTGGACTGGATGGAATGGTTCAATTTGCCGGACGGCTTTGGCTTGTTCGATTGGCCCATCTGATTCGCCTGGTGGCTTGTTTGATATTCCCGGAATTCGTTCGTCATGCGTAATCGTTCGTTCATGCGCCACCTGCGTTTGTGGCAGTGGCTGCTGTTAGTTGTGGGTTTTCTCGTCTGGTACGTTCTCACGAGCCCGACGCTGTTGCCCGCGTTCTATTTCGACAGCCCCGACAAGGCGGCTTTTTTCTTCGGTGAGCCGCAGAAGGTGCTGCTCCAGATCTGGCAATGGTTCGTCAGTGGCGAGATCTATCTTCATCTCGGCGTCACGCTGCTAGAGACGGTGCTCGCCTTCGCGATCGGTACCGTGTTCGGGTTGGCAGTGGGGCTTTGGCTGGCACTCTCGCCAAGTGCGGGGGCGCTGCTCGATCCGTACATCAAGGCGGCCAACTCGATGCCTCGCGTCATCCTCGCGCCGATCTTCGGCGTGTGGTTCGGGCTGGGTATCTGGTCGAAAGTGGCATTGGGCGTGACGCTGGTGTTCTTCATCGTGTTCTTCAACGTCTATCAGGGCGTGAAGGAGGTGAGCCCGGTCGTGCTGGCGAATGCGCGCATGCTGGGGGCGAACCAGCGTCAGTTGTTGCGTCGCGTGTACCTGCCGAGCGCTACCAGTTGGGTGTTCTCCAGTCTGCACAACTCCGTTGGACTGGCGTTCGTCGGGGCCGTGGTCGGGGAGTACCTCGGCTCGGCGCGCGGTGTGGGTTATCTGATCTTGCAAGCGGAAGGAACCTTTGACATCAACGCGGTCATCGCGGGGGTGCTGATCCTGACAGCGTTTGCGCTCGTGCTCGATGGACTGGTGGGGGTGGTTGAGCGGCGTTTGCTTGTCTGGCAGCCGCAAGCCGGCGAGACCGAGAAGATGTAACGGCGTGTCGGGCCGTTCGGCGGACGCGGTTTCGCCGCCGGCGGCCATGACCGATTGGCGGCAAACTTGTGGCAGGACCGTGGCAAACTGTCGACGCCGTGCCGTGGCGAAGACGCGACCGATGCCGCTATGGCGTCATATCCGAGCACCTTTCCTCGGTTACAATTGCCGCATGCGAATCCTGCTCAGCAACGACGATGGGTATCAGGCGCCAGGTCTGGCCGCGCTATATGAGGCGCTGGCACCGCTTGGCGACATTACCGTGGTGGCGCCCGAACAGAACTGTAGTGGTGCGTCCAATTCTCTGACCCTGCAACGACCGCTTTCGGTGTTCAAGGCGGGCAACGGCTTTACGTTCATCAACGGTACGCCGACCGACTGTGTGCACGTGGCGCTGACCGGGTTGCTCGACGAGCGGCCCGATATCGTGGTCTCCGGTATCAACAACGGCCAGAACATGGGCGAAGACACGTTGTACTCCGGTACCGTGGCAGCGGCCACCGAGGGTTTTCTCTTTGGCGTTCCTTCGTTCGCGTTCTCGCAAGTCAACAAAGGCTGGGATCATCTGGAAAGCGCAGCGCGCGTAGCGCGCGAGATTGTCGAGCGTTATATGGAGCGGCCGCTGGGGGCCCCCTTCCTTTTGAACGTCAATATCCCCAATTTGCCGTACGACCACCTGAAAGGTTCGCTCGCGACGCGTCTTGGGAAGAGACACCAATCGCAGCCAGTGATCCGTCAGGAGAACCCACGCGGCGAAACGATTTACTGGATCGGTCCGGCCGGCGATGCTCGCGATAGCAGCGAAGGCACGGATTTCCATGCCGTGGCGCACGATTACGTCTCGGTCACCCCCTTGCAACTGGATCTCACGCATACCGCACGACTTGGCGTCGTGCACGATTGGCTGGCCAGCGCAGGGGTGGCCCAACGATGACGACATCGCCGAAGCGTTTTCCTCTTCCTCTTGCCGAAGTCATGACGCGCCGGCAACGCAAGGCACCGGTGCTCGACAAGGCGTCGCGGGCCAGTCCCGCTGGTGCACCGCCCGCCGCGATGACGCGGGGAACTGCGCCTGCGAACCAGGGAAATGGAAAACCGACGGCGAACGGAAGTGCTTCCGCCGCGACGCATAACAGCCTGCGAGCTGCTTCCACGCCGCTGGCGGGGGCTTCGGCCCGGCCCGGCGGCGCGCACGCGCCGCACTCGGTCGTACCGAAAGGACTTGCAAGACCGGCGTCGGCACCGCATGCTCAGCCAGCATCGCATATCGCGAAAGGCGCTCCTCGGCCTGCCGCCAAGGTGTCGGGCGCGGGTGTCGCTCAGAAGGGGAGTGCGCCGGGTGCGAAGAGCGCGGTGCGCAGTGCGATGCCTGGGAAGGTTTCGACTGGCGGCACAGCCCGCGTAGGCACATCGACCCTTGGCAGTTTGCCCGATGGCATCGGGCTGACGTCGGATCGGGTGCGGGCGCGAATGGCTGAACGCGTGGCGGCGTCGGGCGTCAAACACCCGGGCGTGCTGGCGGCGCTGGCGACGGTGCCGCGTCATGGGTTCGTCGACGCGGCGCTTGCTAATCAGGCTTATGAAGACGCCGCGTTGCCGATCGGGCACGGACAGACCATTTCGAAGCCGTCGGTCGTCGGGCGCATGATCGAATTGCTGCTTGGCGGAGGGCGTCCGCTGGAGAAGGTGCTGGAAATCGGCACGGGTTGCGGCTATCAGGCGGCGGTGTTGTCATGCGTGGCACGCGACGTCTATTCAATTGAGCGCGTTCGTCCACTGCATGAGCGGGCAAAGGCCAATCTGCGGCCCTTGCGGGTGCCCAATATTCGCCTGCACTACGGCGATGGGCGGTTGGGCCTGCCGGCCGTCGCGCCTTTCGACGGCATCGTCATCGCGGCTGCCGGACTGGAAATTCCGGACGCGCTGATCGATCAACTTGCCGTCGGCGCACGTCTTATCGCCCCGGTGGGTGGTGAGCAACAGATTTTGACCCTCATCGAGCGCATCGGTGCGCGCCAATGGCGCGAGACGCAGCTTGATAGGGTGTTATTCGTCCCCTTAAAATCGGGCATCATTTAAGCCCGTCGGGCCTATTCTGCGGAGGATTTGAGTGAATTTGCGAGCGGGTTTCCAACAACGCGTCGCCAGTGTCCTGTTGCTGAGCATGCTGGCAGCGTGTGCATCGCGACAAGTCGGGGCGCCGGTCGTCGACCGTACCGTAGGCGGTACGACGACCGACAGCAATGTGCCGGGCACCGCGCCCGTCATTGACAACACACCGGTGCCGGCCGGGTATTATCGCGTCAAACCGGGGGATCGTCTCTATCGCATCGCGCTGGAGAACGGTCAGAACTATCGCGACATCGCGCGCTGGAACAATATTCAAAACCCGGACCAGATTGAAGTCGGTCAGGTACTGCGTGTGAAGCCGCCGGCAGGCGACACAGGTGCGCCTGTGCCGGCACCCGTGGCCAGCACGCCGCCGTCCGCGAGCAGCAATCCGGCGTCGGTGCCGCCCGCTGTGGTGACGCCGCCGGCCAGTTCGTCGGCATCGGCGGCACCGTCTGCCGTGTCGAGTGGCGAGTTGCAGCTTTCGTGGCCGGCCAAGGGCAGTGTCGTGGGTCGTTTCGACGATTCGAAGAATAAAGGCCTGAACATCGCTGGCAGCACCGGCGATCCCGTCTATGCGGCGGGCGCGGGTAAAGTGGTGTACTCGGGAGCTGGCCTGCGTGGCTATGGCAACCTTGTCATCATCAAACACGATGCCACCTTCTTGACGGCGTATGCGCACAACCGCACACTGTTGGTCAAGGAAGGCGACTCCGTGACGCGGGGTCAGAAAATTGCCGAAATGGGTAACTCGGATGCAGATCGTGTCATGCTGCACTTCGAGGTGCGCCGTGACGGCAAGCCTGTGGATCCGATGAAGTATTTGCCGCCTCAATAAACTAGGCAGGGTCGAATGCTCAAGAGAAAGCGTCGTACTTCGCAAGAGGAAGACCTCGCTGCCCCGGAGACCGATCAGGACGTTGACGATCGGCAATCCCGGCAGGACGAGGACGTGGACGACGCTTTCGACGAGCGCGAGGCGGAGGAGGAGGACGCCTCGCCGTCCGACACCGCCGAGGAGGGGGGAAGCACTGCCGCCACCGGCCGCAAGCGCAAAGCTGCCGACGGCGACGACTTCGGCACCGTGTTGCAAGCCGAACTCACCGCCGACACCGTCCAGCACTATCTCAATCGCATCAGTATCAAGCCGCTGCTGACGCCCACCGAGGAGCTCGATTTCTCCACGCGTGCGCAGGCGGGCGAGTTTGCTGCGCGCCAGGTCATGATCGAGCGCAATCTGCGCCTCGTTGTGAGCATTGCCAAGGGCTATCTCAATCGCGGAGTGCCGTTGCTCGATCTGATCGAGGAGGGCAACCTCGGCCTGATGCACGCCATCGAAAAATTCGACCCAGGGCGCGGTTTCCGTTTTTCGACGTATGCCACGTGGTGGATTCGCCAGAGCATCGAACGCGCCATCATGAATCAGGCGCGCACGGTACGCTTGCCGGTGCATGTCATTCGCGAACTCAATCAGGTGCTGCGCGCAAAGCGTCACCTTGAAAAGAGTGCGGCGTATGTCGACGGCGGTGAGCAACGGGATGCGCGCATCGAGGATATTGCCGATCTCACCGGCAAGACACCCGAGGAGATCACCGACATCCTCGCGCTCAACGAGCACGTGGCGTCGCTGGACGCACCGCTGGAAATCGATCCCGGCAGCAGTCTGCTCGACCTGCTTTCTGACGATCATAGCCAGGCCCCCGAGCAGGAGGTGCAGCATCGCGAGCTGGAAGACCTCATGCGCCTGTGGCTCTCGCGACTGTCCACCAAACATCGTTATGTCATCGAGCGCCGGTTTGGCCTCAATCGCGTGGAACCTGCCACGCTCGAGGAACTTGCCGACGAGATGGGGTTGACCCGCGAGCGCGTGCGTCAGATCCAGCAGGAGGCGCTCGTCAAACTCAAGCGCTATTTCGCGTCGAACGGTGTTCGTAAGGACGCCGTGCTCTGATCGACGTAGGCCTGTCCTGTCCCGAGTTGAATGCGTGCGGGCGGGGCGGCGATATCGAATTGCGATGCTCGCTATTTCTTTTTTTCGATTTTCATCATGCCATCTCCCGTACTCGTCTTCGACATTGAAACGATTCCCGACGTCGACGGCTTGCGCAAGCTCGAGCCGGCGTATGCCGGGCTTTCCGACGACGCCGTTGCCGAAGCCGCCTTCGCCGCGCGCCGTGAAAAGGTCGGGCACGACTTCCTGCCTCTTCACCTGCATCGCGTCGCCGCCATCTCGTGCGTGTTCCGCGATCGCGACGGGTTTCGCGTGAAGTCGCTAGGTACACTTGACGATGGCGAGGGGGCGCTCGTCTCGGGCTTCTATCGCACCATCGAAAAATACGCGCCGCAAATCGTATCGTGGAATGGCGGTGGCTTCGATCTGCCGGTGTTGCATTACCGCGCGATGATTCACGGCATTGCCGCCCCCCGTTATTGGGACATGGGCGAAGACGATCGCGAGTTCAAGTGGAATAACTACATCAGCCGCTATCACCAGCGCCATCTGGATTTGATGGACCTGCTGGCGATGTATCAGGCGCGCGCGAATGCACCGCTCGACGATCTCGCCAAGCTGTGCGGATTCCCCGGCAAGCTCGGGATGGACGGCAGTAAGGTCTGGGAGGCCTATCGCGGTGGCAAGCTCGAAGAGATTCGCAACTATTGCGAGACCGACGTCGTTAATACGTACCTCGTCTACTGTCGTTATCAATTGATGCGCGGTGGTTTGCGTCAGGTCGAGTACGATCAGGAAATCGAATTCGTAAAACGCTCGCTCGAGCAGGAAGCGGCGCCGCACTGGAAGGAATATCTCGCCGCTTGGGCGTGATGCCATTCATTTGCGACAAATTAGGCAGGATCGCCTCACGAGTGCTGCATGAGTAGCGGGCGAATCGATTAAAATGCCGGGTTTGCTGTCGCATATGAGAATGAAGACGTGACCCGCTCCTCCCGAAACTCCTCGCGCAACCGGCCCAGCGCCGAGCCCGGCATCATCGATATCGAATCGCTCGACATGGAGGCGCGCGGTGTCGGCCGCACCGCACCCGAGGGAGAGCCAGGTACGCCGGACTTTAAGCCCGGCAAAGTGATTTTCGTCGAAGGCGCGCTGCCGGGCGAACGCGTCACGTATCTCAGCTATCGGCGCAAGCCCAAGTTCGAGCAGGCGGAAGCCATCAATGTGCTGCGCGCAAGTTCGATGCGTGCCAAGCCGCAATGCCCGCATTTCGGCAAGTGCGGGGGGTGCTCGATGCAGCATCTCGAACCGCGTGCGCAAATCGCCATTAAGCAACGGGTGCTCGAAGATAATCTGGCGCGTCTTGGTAAGGTGAAGGCTGAAGCCATACTTCGCCCGATTCAGGGGCCAGATTGGGGTTACCGATTCCGTGCACGTCTGACGGTGCGCTATGTGCCGAAGAAGGGCGGTGTCCTCATCGGGTTCCACGAGCGCAAGAGCAGCTATGTGGCCGACATGGACTCGTGCGAAGTGCTGCCGCGTCATGTGTCGGATATGCTTGTGCCGCTACGGCGTCTGGTCGAATCGCTATCGATTCGCGAGCGTTTGCCGCAGATCGAGTTGGCGATTGGTGCGGACGTGACAGCACTGGTGTTGCGTATTCTCGAACCTCTCACGCCGGCGGATGAAGACACGCTGCGCGCATTTGCAGACGCGAATCGCGTGCAATTCTGGGTGCAGACGAAGGGGCCGGACACTGCGGTACCTTTCTATCCGCTTGAGCCGGAGTTGCACTACACGCTGCCGGAGTACCAGATCCGGATGCCATTCAAGCCTACCGACTTCACGCAGGTCAATCACCAGATCAACCGCGTTCTGGTGCATCGTGCGCTGCGATTGCTCGCGCCGGAGCCGCATGAACGCGTGCTTGATCTGTTCTGCGGTCTGGGCAACTTCACGCTGCCCCTGGCGCGTCGTGCCGGGTCGGTTGTGGGGATCGAGGGCAGTACCGCGCTGACCGAACGCGCGCTCGCCAACGCGCAGCGCAATGGCGTGGCGGACCGCACCGAATTCGCTTGCCGCAATCTGTTCGATATCACGGCAGACGATATTCGTGCCTTGGGCGCTTTTGATCGTTACTTGATCGATCCGCCGCGAGAGGGCGCTCTGGCGGTATCGAAGGCGTTGGCCGAACTGGCGCAGCAGGGGTACGAAGGTCTGCCCAAGCGCATCGTCTACGTTTCATGCAGTCCTGCGACGCTCGCTAGAGATGCTGGTCTTCTTGTGCATGAAGCAGGATATCGTTTGACGCTGGCCGGTGTGGTGAATATGTTCCCGCACACCTCGCACGTCGAGTCGATGGCGGTTTTCGAGCACGAGAGCATCGGTCAGCCCTGGGTGCCGCGCGTGCGGGTGTCGGAACCCGACGTCGCTGCGCATCAGGCAGATGAAGGTCTTGAGGCGATTGCCGGGGCTACCGGTGGTGATGGCGTGATTCACGAAGACGCCTGACCGCATTGCGTGATTGGCCGCCGACTGCGCGAAACGAGGTGCGGCCGGTTGCCTGAGGTGCCGGGTAGGCAGGGCCGCGAGGCGAGGTGAGCCGGAAAAATGCGCCGCGTAAAGAAAAAGCCAGTCCCTCGGGACTGGCTTTTCTGCGTCTACCCGGTGATGCGTTGATGCCCGCACCACCACAACGCGTGCGTCAGTTGCGGTTGCCGCCCAGCACGCCGAGGATGGCGAGCAGGTTGGTAAAGATGTTGTACAGGTCGAGATAAATCGCGAGCGTTGCCGTGACATAGTTCGTCTCGCCGCCGTTCACGACGCGCTGCACGTCGAACAGGATGTATGCCGAGAAGATGGCGATGGCGAGGACCGAGACCGTCAACATCAGCGCCGGCAGTTGCAGCCAGATGTTGGCAACCGAAGCCAGCAGGATCACGAGCACGCCCATGAACAGCCATTTGCCCAGGCCACTGAAGTCGCGCTTGCTGACCGTGGCGACCGTTGCCATCACGCCGAAAATCACGGCGGTTCCACCGAACGCCAGCATGATCAGCGATGCGCCGTTCGAGAAACCGAGCACGAAGCTCAGCAGACGCGTAAGCATGAGGCCCATGAAGAACGTGAAGCCCAGCAGCAACGCCACGCCCACGCCGCTATTCTTGAAGCGCTCGATGGCGAACATGAAGCCGAAAGCGATGGCAAGAAATGCGATCACGCTGACCATCGGGCTGCCCGCGAACAGCGAGAAACCGTAATTCACACCCAGCCAAGCCCCGGCAATCGTCGGCAGCATCGACAGCGCGAGCAGCCAGTACGTATTGCGCAGTACCTTGTTGCGCACCTGAACGGTTGTGGCGCCTTGCGTCCCACCGTAGCCGAAACGTTGGAAATCCTGATTCATATATTGTATTCTCCGTGGTCATTGTGCCCGCCGGCGGGGCCGGCAAGCGCCTCTTGACGCTTACGATGACCGGCTCTCGCGCCGGTAAATCCCCCGCAGCCGTTGGTCTGGCTTGTCGTAGAAGTCAAAGGATACCGAAAGACTCCCGGGAAAGCGCTCAGACGATTCTCGAAATCTCAGGGCGAATGCCTGAATTTCAATCCGCCGGCACGCCATCCGACCTTCCCATTTGGGTAAGGTGCCGGAATCACACCCTTACGTCAACTTCTCGAAAAGCCGGATCGTCCCGGCCGTCCTGCGTTTGAGCGGTATGCACACCGTAGGTTCCATCACCATCATAACAGCCTTCGTGCTACAATTACGGGTTCATGTTGGTTATATAACTGCTTAATTTTTTGGAGTTTTTCATGGCAGTCGAACGCACTTTGTCGATTATCAAGCCCGATGCCGTTGCCAAGAACGTGATCGGCCAGATTTATAGCCGTTTCGAAGGCGCAGGCCTGAAGATCGCTGCTGCCAAGCTGGTGCACCTGTCGCGCGCCGAAGCCGAGCAATTCTACGCTGTGCACAAGGAGCGCCCGTTCTTCAAGGATCTGGTCGACTTCATGATCTCCGGTCCGGTGATGATTCAGGTGCTGGAAGGTGAGAACGCCATCGCGAAGAACCGCGAACTGATGGGCGCTACCGATCCGAAGAAGGCTGAGAAGGGCACGATCCGCGCCGATTTCGCCGACAGCATCGACGCGAACGCCGTGCATGGTTCGGATGCCGCCGAAACGGCTGCTGTCGAAGTGGCGTTCTTCTTCGCCGGCCTGAACGTCTACGCGCGTTAATACGCGTTTAGCCGCTCAATCGCAGGAAGATACCGAAGGGATGTTGACGGACCAGGGCCATGACCAACCTTACGAATCTGCTTGATTTCGATCCGGACGGTCTGGCCGCCTATTGCGGCACGCTCGGCGAGAAGCCGTTTCGCGCTCGCCAGCTCCAGCGCTGGATCCACCAGATGGGTGCCGTCGATTTCGACGGCATGACCGATCTTGCGAAGTCGCTGCGCGAAAAGTTGCACACGCGTGCGACCATTGCCGCGCCGGCGGCCATCACCGATCATGTGTCGACCGATGGCACGCGCAAATGGCTGTTGGACGTAGGTAACGGCAATGCCGTCGAGACCGTCTACATTCCCGAAGAGACGCGTGGCACGCTTTGCGTTTCATCGCAGGCGGGCTGCGCCGTCAACTGCCGGTTCTGTTCGACCGGCAAGCAGGGTTTCTCGCGCAATCTGTCGCTTGGCGAAATCATCGGTCAATTGTGGATGGCCGAGTTTGCGTTGCGCCGCGACCTTGGGCGCGAGGGCAAGAACGAACGCGTCATCACCAATGTGGTGATGATGGGCATGGGCGAGCCGCTGCTCAATTTCGACAATGTCGTGGGTGCAATGCGCCTGATGCTCGACGATAACGCCTATGGGTTGTCGCGTCGCCGCGTCACGCTGTCGACCTCGGGTGTCGTGCCGATGATGGATCGCCTGGGGCAGGAACTCCCCGTGGCGCTGGCTGTGTCGCTGCATGCGCCCAACGACGCACTGCGCGATGTGCTCGTGCCGCTCAACAAGAAATATCCGTTACGCGAACTAATGGGCGCGTGCGAGCGTTACCTGGAGGTGGCGCCGCGCGATTTCATCACGTTCGAGTACTGCATGCTCGACGGTGTGAACGACACTGAGGCGCATGCACGCGAGCTTGTCGCCCTGACGCGCGACGTGCCGTGCAAATTCAATCTGATTCCGTTCAACCCGTTTCCCGAATCCGGCCTGTTGCGCTCGAAAGACCCGCAGATCAAGCGCTTCGCGCAAATTCTGCTCGACGCAGGACTCGTGACCACCGTGCGCAAGACGCGCGGCGACGACATCGATGCGGCATGCGGTCAGCTCGCCGGAGAGGTGCAGGATCGCACGCGGCTTGCGCAGCGCGGCAAATTCGGGAAAATCGCGGTCGAGGTGCGTACCGTATGAGGTTGCGCATGAGCGTGCGCGGACCGTGGCGAGGGCCGTCGGCCCCGCACGCGCCATGCCGTCCGTCGGATCAGTCTCGCACTACAGCATTCCTTGCGCGGGGGGCGTATCGTGTCCCGCGCGATTCCGTCAGTTCCTCGCCGAATCGTCCGATGCGCCGTGCAGATCTTCACGCCGCGCGCACGGGAGGTGATGCAGTGGAGCTGTCGCCAGCATATCCTCAGCCGCTGTGGGCGGCTGTTTACGAACGGGGGCGTATCGATGGATAACCAGAATCAGGCGGATGCCGGCGGGCAAGCCGGGGCCGAGGGCCAAGGATTGCCGCAGGGAGCGACCGTCGGATGGACTGAGCTGGGGGCGCAGGTGGGTGCGCAACTGGCCGCATTGCGCGAGCAGCGCGGCATGTCGATCGAAGACGTGTCGGCGCGCCTGAAAGTCTCGGTGCAAAAGCTCAAGCGTCTTGAAGCCGGCGAGTGGGATGCCTTGCCGGAAATGCCGTTTATTCTGGGTGTCGTGCGCAGCTACGCACGCATGCTCGGGGCCGATCCGGACCCGATGATCGAGCCGCTGCGCCGTTTTGGCCGCTCCGCGCCCGTCGATATTCCGCAACCCCCAACGGGCCAGCCGAGTATTCCGAAGAGCCCGGTGCGCTTCCGCTCGCCGGTTGCCGCGTCGCAGGCCAAATGGCCTTGGGCATTGGCTGCGCTCGTCGTGATCGCCGGCGCTGCCTGGTATTTCGGCAATGCACACAAGCCGGGACGTGGTTCCACCGAACCGGCAGAGTTGGCCAGCGCTGTATCGGCACAGGGAGCGACGGACGTTGCCGAACCGGCCAGTCAACCGGTGGTGGCCGATGCCAATGGCACGCCGCCCGGCGCAGATGGTACGAATAGCGTCAATACCGGTAATACCGAAGGCACGGTCAATAATGCATCGGCCAGCGCTGCCGTAGCGGGCCCGGGTCTGATTGCGGCTACCGATCCGACGCATGTGGTTGCCGGGCTGGCGGGCGCCAGCGCTGCGGCCGCGCCCGTGGCGCCGGCGCCTACGCCGGGAACCTCGGCCGATGGCAAGGCGTCCAGCCCGGGTGTGTCGGGTAATGGCAAGATTGCGTTGCGCCTGAAGGCGGATAGCTGGGTCGAAGTGCGTTCGAAGGACGGCAAGGTGCTGTTCTCCCAGTTGATGCGCGCAGGCGCCGAACAGGTAATTACGGGCGATGCGCCGCTCAAGGTCGTTGTGGGTAACGTCGCGGGCGTCGAGTCGCTGGAATTCAACGGTCAACCGGTCGAGATCAAGTCCCGCAACGCGGGCAACGTGGCGCGTCTGACGCTCCAGTAAGACCGAAAGAGGGTAATCATGGCTTCTGTAGAATGCATGCCGATCATCGGCGGTCCGGCACCCCGCCGTCAGTCGCGCAAGGTCGAGATTCGCTGGGGTGGGCAACTGGTGACGGTCGGTGGCGACTCGCCGATTCGCGTGCAATCGATGACCAACACCGATACGGAAGACGTGATCGGTACGGCCATTCAGGTCAAGGAGCTGGCCCAAGCAGGCTCCGAGCTGGTTCGCATCACCGTGAATACGCCGGAAGCCGCCGCCGCGGTGCCGGCGATTCGCGACCAACTCGACCGCATGGGCGTGATGGTGCCGCTGGTCGGCGACTTTCACTACAACGGCCATAAGCTGCTTGCCGACTATCCGGATTGCGCCGACGCGCTGTCGAAGTACCGCATCAACCCGGGTAACGTAGGGCAAGGCGCCAAACGTGATACGCAGTTCGCGCAAATGATCGAAATGGCGATCAAGTACGACAAGCCTGTGCGTATCGGTGTGAACTGGGGCAGCCTGGATCAGTCGCTGCTCGCGCGCATCATGGACGAGAACGCGGCGCGTGCGACGCCCTGGGACGCACAGAGCGTGATGTACGAAGCCCTTATCACGTCGGCGCTGGAGTCGGCGGAACTGGCGCAACGCGTGGGTTTGTCGGCTAACAAGATTTTGCTCTCCTGCAAGGTGAGTGCGGTGCAGGACCTGATCGCTGTTTATCGCGAACTGGCCAAGCGTTGCGACTACGCCCTACATCTGGGGCTGACCGAAGCCGGCATGGGGTCGAAGGGTATCGTGGCGTCGACGGCCGCACTGTCGGTGCTGCTGCAGGAAGGGATTGGCGACACGATCCGTATTTCGCTGACGCCGGAGCCGGGGGGCGCGCGTACCGGCGAGGTCGTGGTGGCGCAGGAAATCCTGCAGACGATGGGTCTGCGCGCGTTTGCGCCGATGGTCATCGCCTGCCCTGGGTGCGGCCGCACGACGAGTACGGTGTTCCAGGAACTGGCCTCGAATATTCAGGCATATCTGCGTGAACAAATGCCGATATGGAAGGCTCAATATCCGGGCGTCGAGAACATGAACGTCGCGGTGATGGGGTGTATCGTGAACGGCCCCGGAGAGTCGAAGCACGCGAACATCGGCATCAGCTTGCCGGGTTCGGGCGAATCGCCGGCGGCGCCGGTGTTCGTCGATGGTGAAAAGGTGCGCACGCTGCGCGGCGATCGTATCGCCGAAGAATTCCAGCAGATCGTCGACGAGTACGTGAAGACCCGCTACGGTCAGGCCGAAGGGGCGGTCGCCGCATAAGCAGGCAGGACACACAAGAGAATATGACTGACGCAAAGAAGAAGCGCCCCGCCAAACTGGCCGGGGTCAAAGGCATGAATGACATTCTTCCGCAGGACGAAGCCCTGTGGGAGTTCTTCGAGGAATCGGTGCGCGCCATGTTGCGTGCGTACGGCTATCAGCAGATCCGTACGCCGATTCTCGAGCACACGCAGTTGTTCACGCGCGGTATCGGGGAAGTGACCGATATCGTCGAGAAGGAGATGTACAGCTTCACCGATTCGCTCAACGGCGAGCAATTGACGATGCGCCCGGAGGGCACCGCGGCCGCAGTGCGTGCGACGCTCGAACACAATCTGCTGTACGGCGGGCCGAAGCGTCTGTGGTACTTCGGCCCGATGTTCCGTCACGAGAAGCCGCAGCGCGGCCGCTATCGCCAGTTCCATCAGGTGGGCGTTGAAGCGCTCGGTCTCGCCGGCCCGGATGCGGACGTCGAAATCATTCTGATGTGCCAGCGCCTGTGGGACGATCTCGGACTGACCGGCATTCATCTGCAACTGAACTCGCTGGGGCAGGGCGAAGAGCGTGCGCGTCATCGTGCCGATCTGGTCGCGTATCTCGAGAAGCATGTCGACTTGCTCGATGAAGATGGCAAGCGCCGTCTCTACACGAACCCGCTGCGCGTGCTCGATACGAAGAACCCGGCGATGCAGGAGATGGTCGAAGGGGCACCGAAGCTCATCGACTACCTCGGTGAGGACTCGATTAAGCATTTCGAAGGCGTGCAGTCGTTGCTCAAGGCGAACAACATTCCGTTCACGATCAATCCGCGTCTGGTGCGCGGGCTGGATTACTACAATCTGACCGTGTTCGAGTGGGTGACCGACAAGCTGGGTGCACAGGGCACGGTTGCCGGTGGCGGCCGTTACGATCCGCTGGTCGAGCAACTGGGTGGCGATGCCACGCCGGCGTGCGGCTGGGCCATGGGGGTTGAGCGCATTCTCGAATTGCTGCGCGAAGACGATCTCGTGCCACAGGCCGAAGGCGCCGACGTGTACGTCGTGCATCAGGGTGACGCGGCTGTCGCGCCTGCGCTGATCGCGGCCGAACGTATGCGTGATGCCGGTTTGAACGTCGTATTCCATTGCAGCCCGGATGGGAAGGGCAGCAGCTTCAAGTCGCAAATGAAGCGTGCGGACGCGAGCGGTGCGAACTTCGCAGTGATCATCGGCGAGAACGAAGTGGCTTCGGGCACTGTAGTGGTCAAGCACCTGCGTGCCGCCGATCAGGCGAACAATCAGACGAGCGTGGCGTTCGACGGCCTCGCGGAGCATCTGATCGATACGATCGTCGCCAGTGCCGACGAAAGTGTGAACGAAAGCCTGGCCGATGTCGGCGCGGGTAACGAAACCCTTCATTAATTCAAGACGCCAGACACGGAGAGCACCGGCGAATGAGCAGCTATCACGAGGAACAGGAACAGATCGAGAACGTAAAGGCCTGGTGGAAGCAGTACGGCAATTACGTTATCTGGACGCTGGTCGTCATCATGCTGGCCTATGGTGGCTGGAACCTTTGGCGCTATTACGACCGCAAGCAGACGGTCGAGGCTGGCGTACTGTATGGCGAGCTGGAGAATGCCATCGACGCGAAGGACAAGGCGAAGGTGGCCCGTATCGCGTCGGACATGGAAAGCAAGTTCAGCGGCACGCCGTACGCGCAGATGACGGCCATGCTCGCGGCCAAGTCGCTCGCGGATGCGGGGGATGCTGCGGGTTCGAAGGCGCAACTGCAGTGGGCGGTGTCGAACGCGAAGGACGACGAGTACAAGCAACTTGCCAAGCTGCGTCTGGCCGGTGTGCTGCTCGACGAGAAAGCGTACGACGAAGCGCTCAAGCTGCTCGACAATCCGCCCGCACCTTACGCCGGTCTGTTCGCCGATCGCCGTGGCGATGTGCTGGTCGCGCAGAGCAAGGTGGCCGATGCGCGTACCGCGTACAAGCTGGCGCTCGAAAAGCTCGACAAGCAGGATTCGGGCATGCGCCAGTTCGTTCAGTTCAAGCTCGACGCGCTGGGGGCCTGACGCGCGTTTGGCACTCCGTTGGCAAGTATTACCCTCCCATAACGCATAACCGGGTACATGATGATCTTTAACGACTTCCGTCGATCGATGCCGCAAACGATGGCCATGTCACAGTCCGCGCAGGCGGCGTCGACGCGCCGTGGCATTTTCAAGCGCGCGGGCAGTGCCGTGCTGACGCTGGCCGTGCTGGGTACGCTGGGTGGTTGCGGAATCTTCGGCGGCAAGCCGGCGCACGAACCGACGCCGCTCACGGAGATCAAGCAGGCGTTGACCGTCAAGCAGATCTGGACAGCCAGCGTTGGCAAGGCCGGCGCTTACAGCTTCGCACCGGTCGCGGTGGGCAACGCCGTGTTCGCCGCAGGCGCGAACGGCAGTATCGTGCGCGTGGATGCGGATACGGGGGCATCGACCTGGTCGGCCAAGGCGGATACGAACATCACCGCCGGTCCGGGCAGCGACGGCGAGACGACCGTCGTCGCCACGCACAAGGGCGATGTGATCGCGTTCGATCACGACGGCAAGCAGTCCTGGAAGGCTAACGCCGGTAGCGAGGTGCTCACGGCGCCGCTGGTCGGTCGCGGCATCGTTGTCGTGCGTGCGATCAACAATCGCGTGACGGCGTTCGATTCGGGTACGGGCTCGGTGCGTTGGTCGTATTCGCAGCCTTCGTCGACGCTCACGCTGCGTACCGGCACGGGCATGACGTTCGTGGGTGACCGTGCGGTCGTGACGGGCTTCCCGGGCGGCAAGATGGTGGCGCTCGACGCCAGTACTGGCAACCCGCTGTGGATCACGCCGCTGTCGTACCCGAAGGGGGTGACGGAAGTGGAGCGCGTGAACGACGTGACCGGCTCGCCGGTCGTGTTCGGCCGTCAGGTGTGCGGTGCGACGTTCCAGGGTCGTGTGGGCTGTGCCGATGTGCAGACCGGCAATGGCCTGTGGGCGCGCGATTTCTCGTCGCCGAACGGTGTGACGCAGGATGAGCGTGTGGTGGCGGCAGTGAACACCGACGGCGCCGTCTACGCCTTCAGCGCTGCCGATGGCAGTACACTGTGGCAGAACGACAAGCTCAAGTACCGCGACCTGTCGGCGCCGTTGGCGCTCGGCCGCGTGGTGGTGGTGGGCGACAAGCAGGGCTATCTGCATTTCCTGTCGCGTGACAACGGTGAGCTTCTGGCTCGCGTCAAACTGAGCGGTGCGATCGGTGCGCAACCGATCCTTGCCGGCCAGACGCTGGTTGTGCAAACGCGCGACGGCAACATCTACGGCTTCCGTCCGGAATAACCGGTTACCGGCAGCACCCGGGCATTTTCCGGGAACGGCCGGCAGCGCGCCGGCCGTCTTCGTTTTTAGGGCTTATTCATGAAACCCGTGATCGCGCTCGTAGGGCGCCCCAACGTCGGCAAATCGACGCTATTCAACCGTTTGACCCGCTCGCGCGACGCGCTCGTCGCCGACATGCCCGGGCTCACGCGCGACCGTCACTATGGCGAGGGGCGCGTTGGCGAGCATCCGTACCTGCTGATCGACACCGGTGGCTTCGAACCTGTGGCCAAGGAAGGCATCTTCCACGAAATGGCCAAGCAGACGCGTCAGGCCGTGGTCGAGGCCGACGTGGTGATCTATATCGTGGACGGGCGTCAGGGCCTCACGCCGCACGATCAGATCATTGCCGATTATCTGCGCAAGACGGGGCGCAAGATCATGCTCGTGGTCAATAAGGCCGAAGGCATGAAGTATTCGTCGGTCGCGAACGATTTCTACGAACTCGGTCTGGGCGACCCGCTCGCCATCTCGGCCGCGCATGGCGACGGTGTGAAGGAAGTCATTGACGAAGCCATCGCGCCGTTTTACGCGAATCAGGACGAGAGCGAAGAGGACAAGCAGAACGACGGGCGCGTGAAGATCGCCATCGTCGGACGTCCGAACGTTGGCAAATCGACGTTGGTCAATACGCTCCTCGGTGAAGAGCGCGTGATCGCATACGATATGCCGGGCACCACGCGCGACTCGATTCATATCGAATTCGAGCGTCAGGGACGCAAATACACGCTGATCGATACCGCTGGTCTGCGCCGTCGCGGCAAGGTTTTCGAGGCTGTCGAGAAGTTCTCGGTTGTGAAAACGCTGCAATCGATCGCCGATGCGAACGTCGTGATCCTCATGCTGGATGCCCGTCAGGACATCTCGGACCAGGACGCACATATCGCCGGTTTTATCGTCGAATCGGGGCGTGCGCTGGTCGTTGGCGTGAACAAGTGGGATGGACTGGACGAGTACACCCGTGAGCAGACCAAGCAGGAATTGGAGCGAAAGCTCAAGTTCCTCTCTTTTGCGAACTTTCACTTTGTTTCGGCCGCGAAGGCCACGGGCATTGGCCCGCTGATGCGCTCGGTGGACGAGGCGTACGCTGCGGCGATGAGCAAACTGCCGACGCCGAAGCTCACCAAAGCCCTCATCGAGGCGGTGGAGCATCAGCAACCGCGGCGTTCGGGGTTCTCCCGTCCGAAGCTGCGCTACGCCCACCAAGGGGGCTCGAATCCGCCGATCATCGTCATTCACGGGAATAGTCTCGATGGGGTGACCGATACCTATCGGCGTTACCTCGAGAACCGTTTCCGCGAAACTTTTAAGTTGAAGGGCACTCCATTACGCATAGAGTTCCGGAACAGCGCGAACCCTTACGCCAAGGGCGAGTGAAAGCCAGTCCAGGGCGGGGTTTTGCTGGCGACGCTAGCAAAATCAGCTATAGTGTGGAAGTCAGGGTGGGAAGCGCGCACACGCCTTGGCTTACGGTCATTTGCTAAAAATACAATGGAGTAACTTATGAGCAACAAAGGGCAACTTTTACAAGACCCGTTTCTGAACGCCTTGCGTAAGGAGCATGTTCCCGTCTCGATCTATCTGGTCAACGGTATCAAGCTGCAGGGAAACATCGAGTCGTTCGACCAGTATGTCGTCCTGCTGCGCAACACGGTTACCCAAATGGTCTATAAGCATGCCATTTCGACGGTCGTACCTGCGCGTCCGGTGAATTTCCATCCGGAAGCCGAGCAGTCCTGATTCAGGCTCGCCCGACCGGGAGTCTCTCCGGCCGGGCGAATTTCTCTTCCCCATCGCCCACTCTTGTCCAACAGCCCCAACACCCATCCCCAGCGTAGCTTGACGATCAACGCCGCGCTCGTCGGCATCGATTTCGGCAAACTCGATTTCGAAGCCAGCCTCCAGGAACTCGACCTTCTGACGCAATCTGCAGGCGCCACGCCTGTCGTGACCATTACCGGTCGCCGTCACAGCCCGGATGCAAAGCTCTTCATCGGCAGTGGTAAAGCCGAAGAGCTGCGTGTCGCTATCGAAGAGTACGACGTCGAACTGGTCATTTTCAATCACGCCCTGACGCCCGGGCAGCAGCGTAACCTCGAACACCTGCTGCAGCGTCGCGTGGTCGATCGTACCAGCCTGATCCTCGATATCTTTGCCCAACGTGCCAAGAGTCATGAGGGCAAGCTGCAGGTCGAACTCGCGCAGTTGCGGTACCTGTCCACGCGCCTGGTGCGCGCCTGGACTCACTTGGAACGTCAGAAGGGCGGTATTGGTTTGCGCGGACCGGGTGAAACGCAGTTGGAAACCGACCGCCGACTGCTCGGCGATCGCGTGAAGTCGCTCGAGGTTCGCCTCGAGAAGCTCCGGCGCCAGCACGACACGCAACGTCGCGCGCGCCAGCGCAGCGGCACCGTGTCGATTTCGCTGGTGGGCTATACGAATGCGGGCAAGTCCACGCTGTTCAACGCGATGACGAAGGCCAACGCCTACGCCGCAGATCAGTTGTTTGCCACGCTCGATACCACGTCCCGCCGTGTTTATCTTGGCGATGTCGGGAACATCGTGCTGTCTGACACTGTCGGATTCATCCGCGAGCTGCCGCACCAATTGGTTGCGGCATTCCGGGCGACGCTTGAGGAGACGGTACACGCCGACATGCTGCTGCATGTGGTGGACGCCTCGAGTCAGGTACGCCAGGAGCAGATGGCCGAGGTCAACGCCGTTTTGGCGGAGATCGATGCGGCCGACATCCCGCAGATTCTCGTCTGGAACAAGATCGACGCGGTGCCGGAACTGGCCGCACAAGGGCCGAGAATCGAACGGGATGAAGCCGGGCGCATTACGCGAGTCTTTTTGAGCGCGCGCACCGGCCAGGGCCTCGACCTGCTGCGTGAGGCCATTAGCGAGGCGGTTGTGGCCGGCACTGCTGGGTTACAATCGCAGATCGAAGCGCCCGATGTCCGGCTCATCGACCGTTGGGGCGATGTGCCGCGCGCAGAAGACAGATAACACGAGACGTCACGCCGTGAAGGGTGGCTGCCACGGGGACACCGGCAGCACACGACACGGGTGACGAACTGGCAAGAGACTAGACGGAGGCCGGGCAAGGCCACCGATTGGCACACCAGAGATTCGGGAACCACGCGCGAACCGGCAGCATGCGCGCTCCGAAGTGAGGCGCGCCGGTCGCAACGCCAAGACCGCTTCAGTCACCATGCTTCTACCTATGCTTCCAAGAGCTTTGATGCGACGAGTTGGCTTGATATTCTCCCTGAACGACCCGCGCTGGGGGCGGGATGGCGGCGATGCGCCGTCCGGCAATCAGGAGCCGAACCGCCCCGATCGTGCGAACAATCCGAATTCGCAGGATCCGAAGGAGCCGCAGCGCGGACCGCAAGGCCCGCAGCAGGATGGCCCCCCCGATCTCGACGAACTCTGGCGCGATTTCAATCGGCGTCTTAACCGTATCTTCGGCCGCAAGGGCGGCGGAGGTGGCAACAACGGCGGCTCGAGCAATTTCTCCGGTGGCTCGCGCGGATCGAGTATTGGCGCCGGCGTCGTTATCGCGCTGGCATTCCTGATCTGGCTGGCCACCGGCGTCTTCATCGTCCAGGAAGGTCAGGTCGGCGTCGTTACGCAATTTGGCAAATACAAGTACACGACGACTTCGGGGATTCAATGGCGCCTGCCGTACCCGTTCCAATCGGTCGAGATCGTCAACATGTCGCAGATCCGTTCGGTCGAAATCGGCCGCTCGAATACGATTCGCGATACCGATCTGAAGGATTCGTCGATGCTCACGGGCGATGAAAACATCATCGACGTGCGCTTTGCCGTGCAGTACCGTATCAAGGATGCGACCGAATTCCTGTTCAATAACGTGGACGCCGAATCGTCGGTGAATTTGGCGGCGCAAACGGCGGTTCGCGAGATCGTCGGTAAGAGCAAGATGGACTTTGTGCTCTACGCCGGTCGCGAGGAGATCGCGAACGACCTGGTCACTTCGATCCAGCGCATTCTTGACGACTACAAGACCGGCATTCTGGTGACGAGCGTGACGATGCAAAGCGTGCAGCCGCCTGAGCAGGTGCAGGCCGCTTTCGACGATGCCGTGAAGGCCGGGCAGGATCTGGAGCGCGCGAAGAATGAAGCGCAGGCCTATGCCAATAACGTGATTCCGCGTGCCAAGGGTACGGCGTCGCGCCTGACGGAAGAGGCTGCCGGCTACAAGGCGCGTGTCGTGTCGCAGGCGCAGGGCGATGCCGATCGCTTCAAGCTGGTGCAGGAAGCCTATGCCAAGGCGCCGGGCGTTATTCGCGAACGGATGTACCTGGACACGATGCAGCAGATCTACTCGCGTACCACGAAGATCATGGTGGATTCGAAGAACAACAGTCTGTTGTACCTGCCGTTGGACAAGATCATGGAGCGCACCCGCAGTGGCGATGCGTCGCCGCCGGCACCGGCCTCCGGTGTAGCCGGGAACGCGGCCACGGGATCGTCTGCTGCTGACGACAGCACGGATGCTGACCATGATCGATCGCGCGCGGCATTGCGCAACCGCGACCGCGATTCACGCTAAGGGGATAAGCGCATGAACCGTATTGGAACCGTAATTGTTGCGCTGATCGTTCTGTTGATCGTGCTTGCCTCGACGATGTTCGTGGTGGATCAGCGCCGTTTTGCCGTGGTGTTTTCGCTGGGCGAGATCCGCGACGTATATAGCCAGCCTGGCCTGAAATTCAAGTTGCCGCCGCCGCTCCAGACCGTGTTGTATCTGGACAAGCGCATCATGACCATCGATAACCCGGAGCCGGAGCGATTCATCACGGCCGAGAAGAAGAACCTGATCGTCGACTCGTATGTGAAATGGCGTATCGTCGACCCGCGCAAGTTCTACGTGAGCTTCAAGGGTGAGAGCCGTCTTGCTCAGGATAGATTGACGCAGCAGATTCGCTCGGCATTGCAGGAAGCGTTCACCAAGCGCACGGTGACGGAAGTGGTGTCGTCGCAGCGTGAGCAGGTGATGCAGTGGGTCAAGCAGAAGGTCGGCGAAGATGCTGCGCAAGTGGGCATCGAGATTGTCGACGTGCGGATGCGCCGGGTGGATCTGGCCGCTGGCATCAGCGATTCGGTCTATAGCCGGATGGCTGCCGAGCGTAAGCGCGTGGCGAACGAGCTGCGTTCGACCGGGGCTGCCGAGGCCGAGCAGATTCGTGCCGACGCCGACCGTCAGCGTGACGTGGTGGTGGCGGAAGCCTATGCCAAGGCCCAGCAGGTTAAGGGCGAGGGCGATGCCACAGCGGCGGGTATTTACGCGCAGGCATTTGGCCGTGATCCGCAGTTCGCGCAGTTCTACCAGAGCCTGGAAGCGTACAAGGCGACGTTCCGTGACAAGGCGGACGTCATCATTGCCGACCCGAACAGTGATTTCTTCCGATTTATGCGCAGTTCCGGTGGTGCTGGCGCGTCGAGCGGAAAAGCGGGAAAATAACGCCTTTGACATCCGAGTAGCTGCCACCGCCCGCGTCAAACGCGGGCGGTGGCGTTTTGGCCGAGTCCCCCTGTGACCAGCAGCACGATAATTCTCGCTTTGGCCCTCATGCTGATCGTCGAGGGGTTGTTTCCGTTTGTCGCGCCGGAACGGTGGCGGCAAAGTTTTCGTAAAATAACGGAAATGCCGTCCGGCCAGATTCGCTTCTTCGGCCTGGCCGCCGTCTCGTTGGGGCTGATTCTGATGTTGCTGGCCGACCACTAAAAGGCGCTTCCCTGCGCCGCCTGAGTACCGAAATACCCATGCCGAACTGGCTCCTTCCCGAAAATATCGCCGACGTGCTGCCGTCCGAGGCGCGCAAGATCGAAGATCTGCGCCGACTCATGCTCGATCGCTTCCGCACCTACGGGTACGAACTCGTAATGCCGCCGATGCTTGAGTACGTCGAGTCGCTGCTGACCGGCACCGGCCACGACCTCGATCTGCGCACGTTCAAGCTCGTTGACCAGCTCTCGGGCCGTACGATGGGCCTGCGCGCCGACATCACCCCGCAGATCGCCCGTATCGATGCCCACTTGCTTAATCGCAAGGGCGTGACGCGTCTGTGCTACGCGGGGAGCGTTCTGTTTACGCGTCCACGCAATCTGCTGGCAACGCGCGAACCGTTCCAGATCGGCGCTGAAATCTTCGGACATAGCGGGCTGGAAGCCGATCTCGAGATTCAGGAACTGTTGCTCTACTGCCTGCAACTTGCCGGCCTGAAGCAGATTCGGATCGATTTGTGCCATGCCGGCGTTCTGGAGGCGCTGATTGAGCGCGTGCCGGCTGCCGAGGCTATCGAGAGCCAGTTGTTCGGTGCTCTCGCGACCAAGGATGTGCCGCAACTCGAAGCGTTGACCCGTGACTTGCCTGTGCGCCTTCGCGATGAACTGCTCGTGTTGACCACGTTGTATGGTGAGCCGTCCGAGACACTCGTCCGCGCCCGCAAGGTGCTGCCGGATCTGCCCGGTGTGAAGGCCGCATTGGACGATCTGGCCTATCTGGCGGCGTCGCAGAACAAGGATGGCCCGGCGGTGTTGTCCATCGATCTGGCCGATCTGCGAGGCTATCAGTACCACAGTGGCGTGATGTTCGCCGCGTATGTCGACGGTATTCCCAATGCGATTGCGCGCGGTGGACGCTACGACAAGGTGGGGCAGGCGTTCGGGCGAGACCGTCCGGCGACCGGTTTTTCACTTGATTTGCGTGAATTGGCGGCAATTTCGCCGGTTGAAGCACGCAGTAACGCAATCTTGGCGCCGGCGGATGACGTCCCTGGGTTGCGCGCCAAGATCGAGAGTCTGCGAGATGCGGGCGAGGTCGTTATCCGCATGCTGCCGGGGCACGATCAGGATTTCGAGGAGTTCACGGGGGACCGTGTGCTTGTCGAGAAAAATGGCCAGTGGGTTGTGACGCCCCGGTGAACTTCGCTGAAAAAAGCGGCACTAGCGCCCGTCAACACGGGTAGAATACGTTTTTAACCAAACCAACTATTGTTATGTCCGGCAATGCTTTGAATCAGGGACGCAACGTCGTCGTTATCGGAACCCAGTGGGGCGACGAGGGCAAAGGTAAGGTCGTCGACTGGCTGACCGATCACGCGCAAGGCGTGGTGCGATTCCAAGGGGGCCACAATGCCGGACATACGCTCATCATCGGTGGCAAGAAGACGATTCTGCGCCTGATCCCGTCGGGCATCATGCATAAGGACGTGACCTGCTACATCGGCAACGGCGTGGTGCTCTCGCCCGAAGCGCTGTTCAAGGAAATCGAAGAGCTGGAAAGCGCCGGTCTGAACGTCTGTGGCCGTCTGCGTATTTCCGAAGCCTGTACCCTGATCCTCCCGTACCACATTGCCATCGACCAGGCGCGCGAAGCGCGTCGCGGTGCTGGCAAGATCGGCACGACCGGTCGCGGTATCGGTCCGGCGTACGAAGATAAGGTCGGCCGCCGTGCGTTGCGCGTGCAGGATCTGTTCGATCCGGAGACATTCGCCGCTCGTCTGCGTGAAAACCTCGATTATCACAACTTCGTCCTGACGCAGTATCTGGGCGCGAAGGCCGTCGACTTTCAGGAAACGCTGGACACGATGCTCAGCTATGCTGCGCGCCTGAAGCCGATGATTGCCGACGTGTCGCAGATGCTCTATGCAGCCAACCGCGAAGGTCAGAACCTGTTGTTCGAAGGCGCACAAGGCACGCTGCTCGATATCGATCACGGCACGTATCCGTTTGTGACCAGCAGCAACTGCGTTGCAGGTGCCGCTTCGGCTGGCGCTGGCGTGGGTCCGCAGCAACTGCACTATGTGCTGGGCATCACCAAAGCATATTGCACGCGCGTTGGCGCAGGTCCGTTCCCGAGCGAGCTGTACGATGCGGACAACTCCGCACGTCAGGAAGCCATTGGCCTGCAATTGGCGACCGTTGGCAAGGAATTCGGTTCGGTGACGGGCCGTCCGCGCCGCACGGGCTGGATGGATGCGGCAGCACTCAAGCGTTCGATCCAGATCAACGGCGTGACCGGCTTGTGCATGACGAAACTCGACGTGCTCGATGGCCTCGAGACCGTGCGTCTGTGCGTGGGCTACAAGATTGACGGCAAGACGGTCGACATTCTTCCGCGCGGCGCTGTGGATGTGGCGCGTTGCGAACCGGTGTACGAAGATTTCCCCGGCTGGACGCAGAGCACGGTTGGCGTGACGTCGTGGGATCAACTGCCGCTTCAGGCGCAAACCTACCTGAAGCGTATTGAAGAGGTGAGCGGTATTCCGATCGATATGGTGTCGACTGGACCGGACCGTGACGAAACCATTCTGTTGCGTCATCCCTTCAAGAGCTGAAATACCGTAGGACTGGCAAGGCATACCATGAATTTGCCCCAAAACGACGATAAGAACCTCTGGGTCTCGTGGGAAGAGTACCATCGACTGATCGAACGCTTGGCGCTCAAGGTCTACGAGTCCAACTGGAAGTTCGACAAGATCCTGTGTCTGGCCCGTGGTGGTTTGCGTGTAGGCGATCAGCTTGCGCGCATCTACGACGTGCCGCTCGCGATTCTGGCGACCAGTTCGTATCGTGAAGCCGAAGGCACTGTTCGTGGCGATCTCGACATCGCGCAGTACATCACCATCACGCGCGGCGAGCTGGAAGGCCGTGTGTTGCTGGTCGACGATCTGGTCGATTCGGGGGTGACGCTCGAACGCGTTGGCAAGCACCTCAAGGAGCGTTTCCCGAAGGTGACCGATGTGCGCTCCGCAGTGCTGTGGCACAAGGCCTGTTCGAAGGTGGCTCCGGATTACGCGGTCGAATTCCTGGCAACGAATCCCTGGATTCACCAGCCCTTCGAGGAATACGACACGCTGCGTCCGCACAACTTGTCTGCGTGGATCAAGCGCGGCACCTAAGCGATATTGGTAAGGCCGGGTGTGCTGAGAGGCGTAGTTCGGTGGGGAAATCCAACAAACAGGCGGTGACATCGGAAGATGCCCCGCCTGTATTGTTTTGTGCGTCCGTTTCCGAGTTTTTGCCGTCGATTAGACATGCGATGGTGCGGCAAGGTTATTTGGCGGGCAATCTCCCCTCTGCTCGAAGCTTCAGTGGTTCGGGGGGCGTGATTTCATACGATATCAATCACGACCTGCGCAGATTCCTCGACTGCGGTTCCGTCACGATGAAGTGGTTTGACCACTATTCTGCGATTTTTTCTACATGTCTTCTTGGCGTGATGGCATTGACTGGCACGCCAAGTCTTGCCGCGTCTGCCGTGGCGGGAGTGCGTACGGCAAACGGGCTTCGATATGTCTATGTGACCAACCAGACATCGATGGCCAAGGCCAAACTGGCCGTGTTGGACCGGTGTAGAACCCAACTCGCTTCCGGCAGCCGGGGAGGGCAATGCGAGGTGCTGATGGCCGGGAACGGGCCCGCTTACTGGGCGGTTGTGCGTGCAAGTAACGGGGAGGTCGGCGTCGCGCTCGGCGATACCCAGACATCTGCCGTTCAGGATGCATTTGTCGTTTGTCAGCGCGGAGGCGAATGCTCTGTCGATAACGCGTACATCTGGTTCGATAACGGCCAGCGTCCAGGCAAGCGTTTGCCACCGCCTCCTGCGGCTCAGGCGCCGCCCGTGCAGTGCAAGATTCCCACGGGGCAGGTCGTACGCATGCAGACGCGATGTATCAACGGCGAGTGCATCCGGACGTACGAGAACGGGTGCACGGTTCGCTTCCAGGCTGCACGCTGCCTGGACCCGGAGACGAACAGCTACGTGTGGCGACCGAACGGTTGCGGCGATGGGGGCTGATGGTTCGGCATGTTGTGGGGATCGTCCGGTGCGTGATGTGTTGTTCCGTGCATCCCGCCATCAACGAAAATGGGCGCCCGAAGGCGCCCATTTTTCATTGAAGACTCCCGTTGGGCGTCAGCTTGCCGACATGCCGCTGTGACGCAGCAGGGCATCAACTTGCGGCGCGCGGCCCCGGAACGCGATAAACGACGCCATTGCTTCGCGGCTACCACCCACCGCGAGAATTTCATCGCGATAGCGGGCGCCCGTCGCCGTGTCGAGTACCGACCCGCTCACCTGCGCGGCCTCTTCAAACGCCGCGTACACGTCGGCAGACAGCACCTCGGCCCACTTGTAACTGTAGTAGCCGGCCGCATAGCCCCCCGCAAAGACGTGGCTGAATGTATTCGGCCAACGCGAGAACTCTGCTTGCGGCGTGACGTGCAGCCGATCGTTGATGCGTTTCGAAAGCGCCAGCACCGATTCGTTGCCACGCGGATCGAAGTCGTAATGCAGGTGCATGTCGAAGTCGGAGAAGACCAACTGGCGCAGCATCATCAGGCCGCTCTGGAAATTGCGCGCTGCGATCATCTTGTCGAACAGCGTGCGTGGCAACGGCGCGCCTGTGTCGACGTGCGCCGTCATGTGTTCCAGCACATCCCATTCCCAGCAGAAGTTCTCCATGAACTGAGACGGCAATTCGACGGCATCCCACTCGACGCCATTGATGCCCGCCACGCCAGCATCTTCTACTTGCGTGAGCATGTGATGCAGGCCGTGTCCGAATTCATGGAACAGCGTGATGACGTCGTCGTGCGGCAGCAGCGCAGGCTTGTCGCCAACGGGGGCTGGGAAGTTGCACACGAGGTAGGCCACCGGCGTTTGCAACTCGCCATCGTGCAGGCGCTTGCGGGTTCGGGCGCTGTCCATCCATGCACCACCGCGTTTGCCTTCGCGGGCGAACAGGTCCATGTAGAACTGCGCGACCAGTTCGCCATCGCGCTCGATGCGGAAGAAGCGCACATCCGGATGCCAGGTTTCGGCATCTTGCGGACGAATCGTGACACCGAACAGCGTGCCAGCGACGCGGAACAGACCGTCAAGCACCTTGGGCAACGGGAAATATTGGCGGACTTCCGTTTCCGAGAAGGCGTAGCGTTGCTGGCGCAGCTTTTCCGACACGTAGGCTGTGTCCCACGGCTGCAACTTATCGATGCCAAGCGAGGCGGCGGCAAACGCTTGCAGTTCTTCCCAATCCTTTTCGGCGTACGGACGCGCGCGTCGGGCGAGGTCTTCGAGGAACTCAAGGACTTGCGCGGGCGATTCGGCCATCTTGGGTTCGAGCGATACCTCGGCATAGTTCTTGAAGCCGAGCATGTGGGCTTCTTCGCGGCGCAGAGAGAGTTGTTCGATAACGATCTCAGTGTTGTCCCAACTGGCTTCGCCGTCGCCGAATTGCGGGCCAAGTTCTGATGCGCGCGTGATGTTGGCGCGATATAACTTCTCGCGAAGCGCACGATTGTCCGCGTATTGCAGCACCGGGAAGTACGACGGGAAGTGCAGTGTGAATTTCCAGCCTTCGAGGCCGTCGCGTTCCGCTGCGGCGCGCGCAGCGGCCTTGTCGTCGTCAGGTACGCCGGAAAGCGCTTGCTCGTCGGTCACGACAAGCGAGAACTTATTCGTGGCGTCGAGCACGTGGTCCGAAAAGCTCTTGGCCAGATATGCCTGCCGTTCCTGAATTTCGGCGAATCGCGGTTTCTGATCTTCGGGAAGTTCGGCGCCGCCCAGGCGGAAACCGCGCATCTCGTTGTCGAGAATCTTCTTGCGCGCTGGCGACAGACCTGCGAATTCCGAGCCTGCAGCGATGGCCTTGTACTTTTCGAACAGCGCCAGATTCTGACCGACGCTCGCCGAGAATTCGGTGACGCGCGGCAGGTTTTCGCTGTACGCCGCACGCAGCTCCGGTGTATCGGCGACCGCGTTCAGGTGCCCGACGATTTCCCAGGCACGGCCCAGGCCTTCGGTACCGTCTTCCACGGCGTCGAGAATGTCGGCCCAGGTCGCCGGCGTAGACGGGGCCGCCGCCCGGTCGACCGCCGCGCGCGCTTGCTCCAGCAATACGTCAACGGCGGGTGTCACGTGTTCGGGGCGGATCTCGGCGAAACGCGGGAGTCCTTCGATATCGAGCAGAGGATTGGTTTGCGGCGTATTCATGCGTTCGGTGTCCACTTGAAGGGGCTTACAAGGAGTGTGGGGGCATCCAGTCGAATTTTCCAGTCGTTTTTTTCAACTGGCACGATTGAGATGACTGATGGGGAACCGCCTGAAACCCCCTGTCGGGCATGCGTTCGCCGGGTTTTGCTGGGTTGATGGAGGCGGCGGCTGACGACGGTACCGATACGCGATACAGGCAGGATTTTCGGGACATTCTGACCCAGGCATCGGCCCTTTCGCCGAGGGCATTGGCGCCGGGCCTAGACAAACAACGAGGGCGCAGCCGGCCTGTCGGTCGGCTGCGCCCTGCGAGCAGTGCGGAACTGCCGGAACTGCCCGACGCTCAGGCGCCGAGCGCGCGCTCGGCTGCCTCGATGGTATTCACGAGGAGCATGGTGATTGTCATCGGACCGACACCACCCGGCACCGGCGTGATGAAGCCGGCGACATCCTTGACGCCATTGAAATCGACGTCGCCGCACAGCTTGCCTGCGTCATCGCGGTTCATCCCAACGTCGATCACGGCCGCACCCGGCTTGACCATGTCGGCCGTGACGATGTTGCGCTTGCCTACGGCGGCGACGATCACGTCGGCGTTGCGGGTGTGAGCGGCCAGATCGCGCGTTTTGCTATTGCAGATCGTGACGGTGGCGCCCGCCTGAAGCAGCATCATGGCCATCGGCTTGCCAACGATGTTCGATGCACCGATCACCACGGCCACCGCCCCACGCAGCGGGAAATCCACCGATTCCAGCATTTTCATGCAGCCATACGGCGTGCAGGGGCGGAACAGGGGCGCGCCGGTCATCAGGGCGCCGGCATTCGATACGTGAAAGCCGTCGACATCCTTTCCCGGGGCGATGGCCTCGAGCACCTTGTGGCTGTCGATATGCTTCGGCAGGGGGAGTTGCACGAGGATGCCGTTGATCTTCGGATCGCGGTTGAGTTCGTCGATGCGGGCGAGCAGGGCACTCTCTGTCAGGTCGGCCGGGTAGCGGTCGAGCGACGAATGCAGGCCGTTGTCTTCGCAAGCCTTGACCTTATTACGTACGTAGACCTGGCTGGCGGGGTCCTCACCGACCAGAACCACGGCAAGACCGGGCTGATGGCCGCGGGCGGTGAGGGCGGCGGCGCGCGTGGCAACTTCGGCGCGAATGCGTTTGGCGAGGGCGTTGCCGTCGATGAGGGTGGCGGTCATGATGCGTGGGTATCGTATGAAGGAAGGGGGCTGGCCTATAGGGCCGGATACGGCAGCGATAGTCAGGCGGGTGACAGACGCAAAGACCGTATTATAACGGCGCGCCGGAACGGGCGGGAGGGGGCGAGTTACCTCGGACCAGGCATTGACGGGCTTTGCCTTTGGCCGTCATTCGACCGCCTGGGAAGCGAAGTGCTTCGTCGGACTGGCGTCGCTCGATGCTGATGGCGAGCAACGCCATGCGGATGCGGCCGGAAGACAATCCGGCCGCTAATCCGGCGCCCCGTCGGTGGGTCGACGCGGCGCAATGCATACGTCAGTCTACGATGCGGTTAAGGGCGAGGTGACCCGCTTGAGCGTTTGGAGAGTGCAAGGCGGAGCAAGTCGGCGACGGTATTGACGTTGAGCTTCTCCATGATGTTGGCGCGGTGTGCCTCGACCGTTTTGATGCTGATGCCAAGATCATCGGCAATCTGCTTGTTCAGGCGGCCGGCAATAATGCGCTCCAGCACCTGATGTTCGCGGCTCGTGAGCTTCGAAAGCAGGTCTTCGGCGGCTTGCTGCTCACGTTGGCTGCTCGCGTCTTGCCGGGCCTTCGAAAGCATTCGTTCGACTTGAGCGCGGAGTTCCGCTTCGTCAAAAGGCTTTTCGATGAAATCCATCGCGCCTTTTTTCATCGTGTCGACCGCCATCGGCACGTCGCCGTGGCCCGTCACGAAGATGATCGGAATGTTGAACCGGTTTTCAACCAGTTTTTCCTGTAGCTCCAGCCCGCTCATGCCGGGCATGCGAACGTCGAGAATCAGGCAGCCCACCTGATGTCCGTTGTAGTGCGAAAGAAATTCCTCTGCGCTTGCAAAGCCTCGCACATGGTAGCCATTGGCCTCGAGAAGCCAGCGAAGCGAGTCACGGACCGCTTCGTCGTCATCGACAACGAAGACGGTTTCTTGGTCAGTATTGGTGTTGGGTGTCGTCATAGTCCTCCCCCGGATCCGGATGTCGTATCGCCTTCTAACGGTAACAGAATACAAAATGTACAACCATTCCGCACGCCATTGATTTCATTGTTTTCTACCCAAAGACGGCCGTGGTGCGATTCAATGATCGAACGGCAGATGTTCAGGCCCATGCCCATGCCGTCCGACTTAGTGCTAAAAAAAGGTTCAAACAATCGTTCGATCGTCGCTTCGTCGACGCCGGGCCCGTGATCCGAGACCTGGAATTCGACCGATTTGTCGCGACGTTCCACATGCAGACGCACCGTGGAGTCACGTCGCTGGCCCGGCGGCGGCGTGTAACCGTGCATCGCCTCGGCGGCATTCTTGAGCAGGTTCACGATCACCTGTTCGATGAGGACCGGATCGACGTTGATCTGCGGCAAACCCGCAGGCAACTCGGTGACGATGCGAATGCGGCGTTTGCGCGCCTCGATCTCGGCGAGGCCCACGGCGTCCGCCACGATCTCATAAATCGATGACGGTTGGCGCTTCGGTTCGCTGCGTTTTACGAATGCCCGGATCCGCTTGATGATCATGCCCGCGCGAACCGCCTGCTGGGATGTTTTCTCCAGGGCGGGCAATAACGTTTCCGGCGAGGTGCGGCCGGCACGGACGAGGGCCGCGGTGCCCATGCAGTAGTTATTGATGGCGGCGAGCGGCTGGTTCAGTTCGTGGGCGAGCGACGAGGCCATCTCTCCCATCGTCGTCAGACGTCCCGTGAACTGCAGGCGCTCTTCTTCCTGACGGGCCAATTCTTCCGCATGACGCCGCGCCGTAATATCGGTCGCCACTTGTAACTGTGCCAGATGGCCGTCTACCCACTGAATATATTGACGTCGGACTTCGAACCATTTCTGGTGCGTCGGCAGATAGATTTCCTGCGTCTCGGCGGCCGTGTCCGTAAGCGAGGCAGCAGGCAATCCGGCAAACGCGTCGACCATGTCGATGTGATCGAGCGAGGCCGGTGAGAGTTCGCCACCGCCCGACAACTCCAGATGGCCTTCAGGGCGCGTGCCGAACAATTGGCGGTAGTAGCGGTTCGCAAACAGCAACTCGGCCTTGTCGACGGCGAGCACGGACACCGACGCGTCAAGGCTTTCGAGCACTGTCGTAAATCGCTCGTGGGCTGCGGCGAGTTCCTCACGTGCCCGCTTCGGTTCGCTGATGTCGGTCAGCGAGGACATCCAGCCTGTCTGGCGGCCATGCGCATCCACGAGCGGTGAGACGAACATGCGCGCGTAGAAGATGGTGCCGTCCTTGCGCTGCACACGAATTTCGAACCCGTGCGATGGGGCCTTGCCGCGCAGCGTCATGTCAATGCGACGCTGCATCTCGTGGATGTCGTCCTTGGGCCAGTAAGGATAGGGCGGTGCCCGGTTCATGAGGTCTTGCTCATCCCACCCCGTCATCCGGCAGAACGCCGGGTTCACATAAGTGATATGGCCTTGAAGATCGAGCACCCGCATGCCGATCACGATGGAATTTTCCATCGCTCGCCGGAACGACGTCTCGTTGAACAGCGCCTGTTGGGCCTCGAACCGTTGGCGCGTATGCCGCCAGAGGCTCCAGAGACTCCAGAGGACGAAGCAGGACAATCCGGCAATCAACCAGACCAGCGTGTTGTTGACGAAATTGCCGACCGCCGGATACGAATAGATCCGTACGGCGAGGCTATGACCGGGCGGGTCGAGCAGCAACTCGTACGAGACGTCGCGCGGCAGGGGCGGCCGTGTCGATGTCGTCGCCAACTCGTTGTTGTGGGTGTCAATGAAGGACACTTTGAATTTGTCGCCGAGCTCTTGCGGCAATTCGTGAATCAGCAGGCCTTCGACGGAATACACGGCGCTGATCGTGCCGAGGAACTCGCGCTCGCGCAGCACGGGGACCTGAACGACGATGTAGCTTGCGCCGGACGCGTCGTAGATCAACGTGGAATAGGCCGAGCGGCGCGAATCGCGGGCGGCACGAAATGCGACCAGGAGCTCGTCCTCCATCGGATGCTGAGCCGATCCCTGCAAACGCGAAACGAAAGGCGAGTCGGCCGGCACCGCCCACTTCGGGCGTTGCGACGCATCGAGCCAGTTCATGAAGACGATGTCCGCATGATTCTGCATCAGTTCGCTCGCCGTATTCTGAAAGTGCGCAATGTCCTGCGGCTTTGCCGCCGTATCGCGGGCAAGCGAACTGATCTGGTCCTGAATGGCCAGCATATTGAGGCGGATCTGCTGCTGTGCCCAGGCCACATTCCGATACAGCGTGTCTTGTTGCTGCTCCGTCTCCCGCCGATTCAGGCTCCACAGGATCAAACTCATCACCACGAGGAAGATCACAATGGAGACCAGCGGGACCAGCAGGTAGTAATGCGATTCCGCGAACCCTTGCAACCAGCGGTTGGAGCGGGCAGGCGTGGTGGCAGACCGGGACGGCGGAGCGGAGTTGGCAAGGCGTGGCGAAAGCATGGCGAGATTGTAGCGCAGGCGGGCCGGTTTCCCTCTGTCGCTACCTGTTAAGGATGGCTTTTCGGAAGGGTCCGATGTTTTCGGTAAGACGCCAGCGCAAAGTGCAACTGAGACCGATCGGTACGCTTTCAAATCGTGGTGTGATAGTGCCAGCAACTCTTTGATTTTATGTGCACCGCAACAGAATTCCGTATTATGAAATTTGCTATCGTAATCTGAAATTTCGCTTGCGAAGGCAGGAATATCCTTCGTACAATGCCCCGGTAAAAAAGCCGGTGGGCCCGTCCATGAAGCGGGTATCGACCGTTACGCCAACCCGCTAACGACAGACAAGGAGACACCATGTCCGCCGTACCTGAAGAAGCCCTGAAAATCGTATCCCCTGCGGACGCTGATCCCCAAGAAACGCAAGAATGGCTGGCCTCGCTCGAAGGCGTGCTGGCTGCTGAGGGCCCGGAACGTGCCCACTACCTGCTTGAGAAACTGATCGAATTCGCTCGTATCAATGGCGAACATCACCCGTTCTCGGCCAACACCCCCTATATCAACACCATCCCCGTCGACCAGCAGGCCCGTATTCCGGGCGATCAAGATGTCGAGCACAAGATCCGCTCGTACACCCGCTGGAATGCGATCGCGATGGTGCTGCGTGCCGGGAAGGACACGAACGTCGGCGGCCACATCGCTTCGTTCGCCTCGGCGGCAACGCTTTATGACGTCGGTTTCAACCACTTCTGGCACGCCCCGTCCGACAAGCACGGTGGCGATCTGGTCTTCGTGCAGGGTCACTCGTCGCCGGGTGTGTACAGCCGTGCGTTCCTGTTGGGCCGTCTGGAAATGACCCAGCTCGAGAACTTCCGTCAGGAAGTGGACGGCGGCGGTCTGTCGTCGTACCCGCACCCGTGGCTGATGCCGGACTTCTGGCAATTCCCGACGGTGTCGATGGGACTGGGCCCGATCATGGCGATCTACCAGGCTCGTTTCATGAAGTACATCGAGTCGCGCAACATCGTGAAGACCGACGGCCGCAAGGTCTGGGCATTCCTTGGCGATGGCGAGACGGACGAGCCGGAGTCGCTGGGCGCCATCGGCATGGCCGGTCGCGAGCAGCTCGATAACCTCGTGTTCGTGATCAACTGTAACCTGCAGCGCCTCGATGGCCCGGTGCGCGGTAACGGCAAGATCATCCAGGAACTCGAGTCGGAATTCCGTGGCGCCGGCTGGAACGTCATCAAGGTCATCTGGGGCAGCCGCTGGGATTCGCTGCTGGCCCGCGACAAGAAGGGCCTGTTGATGACGCGCATGATGGAGTGTGTGGACGGCGAGTATCAGACGTACAAGTCGAAGGATGGTGCCTACGTGCGCGAGCACTTCTTCAACACGCCAGAACTCAAGGCGATGGTCGCCGATTGGTCCGATGAGGACATCTGGGCGCTGAACCGCGGTGGTCACGATCCGCACAAGATCTATGCAGCGTATCAGTCGGCTACGCAACACAAGGGGCAACCGACCGTTATTCTGGCCAAGACCATCAAGGGTTATGGCATGGGCGAAGCCGGCCAGGCCATGAACATCACCCACCAGCAAAAGAAGATGCCGGTCGAGTCGCTCATGAAGTTCCGCGACCAGTTCAAGCTGCCAATTTCGGACGATCAGATTGCCGAGGTGCCGTACCTGAAGTTCGAGGAAGGCTCGAAGGAACTGGAGTACATGCGCGCTCGCCGCATGGAGCTGGGTGGCTACCTGCCGCAGCGCCGCACCAAGGCCGCTTCGCTGCCGGTGCCTGCGCTGAGTGCATTCGATGCACTGCTCAAGGCGACGGCAGAAGGCCGTGAGATTTCGACGACGATGGCGTTCGTGCGCATTCTCAACGTGCTGCTCAAGGACAAGGCGCTGGGGCAGCGTATTGTGCCGATCGTGCCGGACGAGTCGCGCACCTTCGGTATGGAAGGCCTGTTCCGCCAGATTGGTATCTGGAGTCAGGTAGGTCAGCGTTACATCCCGCAGGATCAGGATCAACTGATGTTCTACCGCGAATCCGAAAGCGGTCAGATTCTGCAGGAAGGCATCAACGAAGCCGGCGGTATGTGCGACTGGATCGCTGCCGCAACGTCGTACTCGACGCACGGCGAGACGATGATCCCGTTCTACATCTTCTATTCGATGTTCGGCTTCCAGCGCATTGGGGATCTGGCCTGGGCGGCTGGCGACATGCGCGCTCGCGGCTTCCTCGTGGGCGGCACGGCCGGTCGTACGACCCTGAACGGTGAAGGTTTGCAGCACGAAGACGGACACTCGCTGCTGTGGGCGTCGTCGATCCCGAACTGTCTGCCGTACGATCCGACGTTCGCGTACGAACTCGCCGTGATCGTTCAGGACGGCTTGCGCCGCATGGTGCAGGATCAGGAAGACGTGTACTACTACCTGACCGTGATGAACGAAAACTACGCGCATCCGGCCATGCCGGAAGGCGTGGAGCAGGACATCCTGAAGGGGATGTACGCGTTCCGTCGCAGTGCGGACAACAGCAAGGCGCCGCGCGTGCAACTGCTGGGTTCGGGCACGATCTTCAACGAGGTGATCGCCGCTGCCGAAATGCTCAAGAACGATTGGGGGGTCGAATCGGATCTGTGGAGCTGCCCGAGCTTTACCGAGCTGGCCCGCGAAGGCAACGATGTCGCGCGCTACAATCTGCTGCACCCGACCGAGACGGCGCGTCTGACGCATGTCGAGAAGTGCCTGAACGACACCCGTGGTCCGGTCATCGCATCGACCGACTACATCCGTACGTACGCTGACCAGATTCGTCCGTTCGTCCGTGGTCGTTACGTGGTGCTTGGCACCGACGGCTATGGCCGTTCGGATACGCGTGAGAAGCTGCGTCACTTCTTCGAGGTGGATCGTAACTGGGTCACGGTCGCTGCCCTCAAGGCGCTGGCCGACGAAGGCACGCTGCCGGCGAGTAAGGTTGCCGAAGCGATTGCTAAGTACAACCTGGATCCGAACAAACCCAACCCGATGACCGTCTAAAGGCCGCTTCGCGCGGTGTGTGCGACCGTCAGCCGCCCTTGGGCGGCAGGCGGGCACACGCCGCACGTCAAGCGCAGCCTCGAGGAGACTGTGGAAAATGAGTCAAGTGATCGAAGTGAAAGTCCCGGATATCGGTGACTTCAAGGACTTGCCCGTCATCGACGTGCTGGTCAAGGCGGGCGACAAGATCGATGCCGAGCAGGCCCTGATCACGCTGGAGTCGGACAAGGCCACCATGGACGTGCCCAGCCCGGCCGCCGGTACCATCAAAGCGTTGAGCTTGAAGGTCGGCGATGAAGTATCCGAGGGGTCGCTGATTCTGACGCTCGAGACAGCGAACGGCTCGGCCGTACAGGCAAACGGTGCCGCCGCCCCCGCGCCGGCACCTGCCCCGCAAGCCGCTGCACCGGCACCGGCCGCCAGCGGCGGTACGAGCATGATCGACGTGAAGGTGCCGGACATTGGTGGTTACGACGATGTGCCCGTGATCGACGTGTTGGTCAAGGTAGGGGACACCGTGACGACCGAGCAATCGCTGGTCACGCTGGAATCCGACAAGGCATCGATGGACGTGCCGAGCCCGGCAGCAGGTGTCGTCAAGGAACTGAAGATCAAGGTTGGCGACAAGGTGTCGGAAGGCACGTTGATCGTTGTGCTCGAAGGTGCTGCCGCGGCGGCTCCGGCCAAGGCCGCAGCACCGGCACCCGCCTCCGCTCCGGCTGCCCAGAGCGCAGCACCGGTAGCGCCGGCTCCCGCCGCTGCTCCGGCGCCTGCCGCCGGGCCGGCGGTTGCTGCCGCAGCAGGCAATCAGCCGATCAGCCACGCCAGCCCATCGGTGCGCAAGTTCGCCCGTGAACTGGGTGTGGACATTACGCAAGTGAAGGGCACGGGTCCGAAGGGCCGCGTGGTCGTTGACGATGTGCGCAACTTCGTCAAGAGCGCACTCTCGGGCAACCGTCCGGCGGCTGCGGGTGCAGCGTCGGCAGGGGGAGGCGAGCTGAATCTTCTGCCGTGGCCGAAGGTCGACTTCTCGAAGTTCGGTCCGGTCGAGCCGAAGGCACTTTCGCGTATCAAGAAGATTTCGGGCGCGAACCTGCATCGCAACTGGGTCATGATCCCGCACGTCACGAACAACGACGAAGCGGATATCGGCGAACTCGAAGCCTTCCGCGTGCAGTTGAACAAGGAAAACGAAAAGGCCGGCGTCAAGGTGACGATGCTTGCCTTCGTTATCAAGGCCTGCGTCCTGGCCCTGAAGAAGTTCCCGACGTTCAACGCGAGCCTTGACGGCGACAACCTCGTCTTCAAGCAGTACTTCCATATCGGCTTCGCGGCGGACACACCCAACGGTCTCGTTGTGCCCGTCGTTCGCGATGCCGACAAGAAGGGGGTGTTCGAGATCGCACGTGAGACCTCGGAACTGGCCAAGCTCGCTCGCGAAGGCAAGCTCAAGCCGGATCAAATGCAGGGCGGTTGCTTCTCGATCTCGTCGCTCGGCGGTATCGGGGGCACGACCTTCACGCCGATCATCAACGCGCCGGAAGTGGCGATTCTGGGCTTGTCGCGTTCGTATCAGAAGCCGGTGTGGGACGAGCGCAAGCAGCAGTTCCTGCCGCAACTGACGCTGCCGCTGTCGTTGTCCTACGATCACCGCGTGATCGACGGCGCCGAAGCCGCACGCTTTAACGCCTACCTGGGCCAACTGTTGCAGGACTTCCGTCGCGCAATGCTGTAACAGGCGGCCGCCGCCGGTGGCGCATAAGCGCAAACCGGCGGCGCGCGCGGATAGCTTCAGGATCTGGACGGGGAGGGGCATCATGACCACCGTGGTAGTCGTCAAGAAGGCAGGCGAGATCGCCATTGCTGCCGATTCGCTCGTGACGTTCGGCGACACAAGACTCTCGCAATCGTACGAGGAGAATCGGAAGGTTTTTCTCGTGGGCGATTCCTATGTCGGACTGGCCGGCACGACCGCGCACTTTCCGGTCATGCGCGCCATTCTTTCTGGCATGGCAGACGAGTGCCGTCTGCACTCTCGTGACGAAGTGTTCCGCACGTTCTGTCGCGTCCATCAGAAGCTCAAGGAAGAGTATTTCCTCAACACGAAGGAAGAGGAGGACGATCCGTACGAGTCGTCGCAGATCACCAGCGTGATCGCGAATCCGACTGGCATTTACGGGGTCTATTCCTACCGGGAAGTGTTTGTTTTCGATCGGTTCTGGGGGATCGGTTCGGGGCGCAACTTCGCGCTCGGTGCCATGTATGCCCTCTACGACCAGGATCTGAGCGCTAGCGCCATCGCCGAAGCGGGCGTGAAGGCGGGGGCGGAGTTCGACAAGAGTTCCGCCGGCCCGTTTCAGGTGCATGCGTTTCCGATCGATACCACCATCAAGTCATAAATGCGACAGGGAGACCCCGCATGAGTCTCATCGAAGTCAAGGTGCCGGACATCGGCGCAGAGGGCGTGGACGTCATCGAAGTGATGATCAAGCCGGGCGACAAGATCGCCAAGGAAGCGTCGCTCATTACGTTGGAATCCGACAAGGCCTCCATGGAAGTGCCGTCCGAAGTGTCGGGCACGGTCAAGGAAGTGAAGATCAAGGTGGGCGACAAAGCCAGCCAGGGCACACTGATCGCGCTGATCGAAGCCGATGATGCGGGTGCCAAGGTTGCGGCCCCGGCGGCTGCGCCCGCCCCGACAGCGCCCGCTGCGCCTGCGGCCGCGCCCACCGCTCCTGCGCCGGCCGCTGCCAAGCATAGTGGCGGCGCAGACACCGAATGCGACGTGCTCGTGCTGGGCGCCGGTCCGGGAGGTTACTCGGCCGCGTTCCGTAGCGCTGACCTGGGCCGCAAGACAGTGCTCGTCGAACGCTATGCAACGCTCGGTGGTGTGTGTCTGAACGTAGGTTGCATCCCGTCGAAGGCGCTACTCCACACGGCAGCCGTCCTCGAAGAAGCGCAATCGCTGGGTCATCACGGTATCTCGTTCGGAAAGCCCGAAGTCGATCTCGACAAGCTGCGCGCCTATAAGGAAAGCGTTGTCGGGAAGCTCACGGGCGGTCTGGCCGGTATGGCTAAGATGCGCAAGGTGGAAGTCGTGCGCGGGGTAGGTAAGTTCCTCGACCCGAACCATATGGAAGTCGTGGCTGAAGACGGCAGCAAGCGCACGGTGAAGTTCGCGCAGGCGATTATTGCTGCAGGTTCGCAGGCGGTGAAGTTGCCGTTCCTGCCGGAAGATCCGCGCATCGTCGATTCGACCGGCGCGCTCGAGTTGCGCCAATTGCCGAAGAAGATGCTGGTGATCGGCGGGGGCATCATCGGTCTGGAAATGGCGACGGTCTATAGCGCCCTGGGTACTGAGATCGATGTTGTGGAAATGCTCGATGGCCTGATGCAAGGTGCTGACCGCGACCTGGTCAAGGTCTGGGAGAAGATGAACGCGAAGCGCTTCGGTGGCGTCATGCTCAAGACCAAGACGGTGGGTGCCGAGGCCAAGCCCGATGGCATCTATGTGAAGTTCGAGGGTGAAGCTGCACCGGCTGAGCCGCAGCGCTACGACCTCGTGCTGGTCGCCGTGGGCCGCAGTCCGAACGGCAAGAAAATCGGTGCCGAGAATGCTGGCGTGTCGGTGGGCGATCGCGGCTTCATCTCCGTCGACAAGCAGATGCGCACGAATGTGCCGAATATCTTCGCGATCGGCGACATCGTGGGGCAGCCGATGCTTGCTCATAAAGCAGTGCACGAAGCGCATGTGGCGGCCGAAGCAGCCACAGGCGAGAAGGCATACTTCGATGCCATCCAGATTCCGTCGGTAGCCTATACCGATCCGGAAGTGGCTTGGGCCGGCAAGACCGAGGACCAACTGAAAGCGGAAGGCGTGAAGTACGGCAAGGCCGTGTTCCCGTGGGCAGCATCAGGCCGCGCCATTGCCAATGGCCGCGATGAGGGCTTCACGAAGCTCTTGTTCGACGAAGAGACGCATCGCATCGTTGGCGGCGCGATTGTGGGCACGCATGCGGGCGATCTGATTGGGGAGCTGTGCCTGGCCGTCGAGATGGGGGCAGACGCCGTCGACATCGGCAAGACAATTCACCCGCACCCGACGCTGGCCGAATCGATCGGCATGGCAGCGGAGATCTACGAAGGAGTTTGCACCGACGTACCGCCAGCGCGCAAAAAGTGACTCGCGTCGGCATCGACGCTTGGCATCGAGTATCACGCATTTGCGATGCAAGCGTCGAAGGCCGATGCGGTGGCGGACGTCCTCAAGCGCTCCGTTCGGCTGTCATGGCATCTGCCGGAAGAACGCCGCCATCCCGTTTAGGGATGGCGTTTTTTTATGTGTGGGTGTTGGCGGCTAAACGTCTGGCGCGAGCGCCTGCCGCACGCGTCGCGACTGACGTTCGATCGACCTCGTCGCGGTGGGAAGGGCACGGGAGTGGGGATGTCAAACCGGCTGCCCAAAAAAAGAAAACCCGGCGCGGGCCGGGTTTGAAAGGTACTTACAGTACCGAGGAGACAACTGGGTGTCGCTGTATCACTTTGAGGCACAGCGACAGATTTTCAAGCGTCCCTCGTGACAGCGCTATGAAAGCGCTATCGATTACTTCTTGGCGCTGGTAGCGCGCGAAGCCTGAGCGGCAGCCTTCGATGCAACGTTGGTCGCAGCAGCGAAGTTCGTCTCGGCGATCTCCACGGCTTGCTTGGTCGCCTTCTGCACGCTGTCGAAAGCGCTATTGGCAGCCGACAGCGCCGACTTGGCGAGTGCAACCGCCGACTCGGAACCGGCCGGGGCGTTCTTGGCCAGGTTGTCGAACAGCGCTTGGACATTATGCGAGCCTTCAGCCAGTTGGGCTTCAGCCACCTTGGTCACTTCAGCTTGCGTCGACGAAGCGATTTCATACAGGTGGCGGCCGTACGCGAGTGCCTTTTCGGCAGCCGGCTGGACGAGGTTGGCTTGCAGAGCGAGCAACTCTTGCGCGTCCTTCACAGCGAAAGCCTTCTGCGCGGTCGAAGCGGATTCGGCCAGCGATGCCTTGACGGCTTGCAGGTTCAGCTCGACCAGCTTTTCAACGCCTTCGAAGGCTTTGTTGGTCAGGCCAAACAGGGCTTCGAGGTTAGCTTTATGGGCGGCAGCGAGTTGCTCGGGGGTCAGAAACGACATGGCGTTCTCCTATGGTGTCATACACAACATATCGACCCACTCCGTGTTCGCTGGTTGGTTCTCACCTTATGTCGGTGAAAACACGGTTGGGGCCTCTCAAATCGATGCATTCTCTTTTGTGCATCGCACAATTGCAAGTGTAGAGATATTCTTGGCAGTGTCAAGTCTTTTTTGTGCGCCGCACCAATTCAACAAAAGCTTACAAAATCAAAAGCTTGGGATCCCATGAATGGCGAGTGACACTGCGTCGCGGCGACGTTTTCGCACCCTCGGGGAGAGCCTTGATTGGTGCGGCTTTGCACTGTTTTGGCGCCCGGCGCACCATGCACGGCGATGGTACTATCAACGGGTTCCGGCACCGGCGGGATGGTAACGCATGCAAGATTGGTCCCCTTTCGAAGGGAGCGTGCCCTGTCCGCCGGTGCCGATATCCTTCAACGCCTTTTTGCGCGCCGCACCCGCCGGCCACTCGCGTCGATGCAAGCGTTTTACAGCGACCATTTCGTCCTGCCATTGCCGCCGGGGCACCGGTTTCCCATGGAGAAGTATTCCCGTCTGCGCGAACGCGTTGCCGGTGAGCTGCCGGAAGTCGTGCTGACCGAGGCATTGCCCGCAGACGACGCGATGCTGGGTCGAGCCCATTCGAGGGAGTACGTGGCGCGCGTGAGTGCCGGTGAGTTGAATCCGAAAGAGCAGCGCGATATCGGATTCCCGTGGTCGCCGCAGATGGTCGAGCGCTCGCGCCGGTCTGCCGGGGCGACAGTGGCTGCCTGCCGTGCCGCGCTCTCCGATGGCGTGGCCGTGAATCTCGCTGGCGGCACCCATCATGCGTCCGCCGATCGCGGGGAAGGGTTCTGTGTGTTCAACGATGTTGCCGTCGCCGCCCGCACGATGCAGGCCGAACTCGACCCCCATACGCGCGTCGCGGTCATCGATCTCGATGTGCATCAGGGCAACGGCACCGCAGCCATTTTCGAGCGCGACCCTAGCGTCTTCACGTTGTCGCTGCACGGCGAACACAATTATCCGTTTCATAAGGCGAACGGCGACCTCGATGTGGCGCTGCCGGACGGCTGCGGCGACGATGAATATCTCGTCGCGCTCGGTCATGCGCTGACCGATCTTTTCGCGCAGTTCACGCCGTCTCTCGTGATTTATCTCGCGGGGGCCGATCCATTGGAAAACGACCGGCTCGGCAGGCTGGCCCTGACGCCCGATGGGTTGCTCGCGCGCGACCGTCGTGTATTGACGGCGTGCGCCGAGCGGGGGTTGCCGGTTGCTATCGCGATGGCTGGTGGCTATGGCCGGGACATCGGGCAGACGGTCGCCGCGCATTTCGCCACGATCCGACTCGCCAGCCAATTCCAGCGCGCGAGCCGCCGTGTCTTCCGCACGCAGGCGGACGGCGTTCTTGTATGAGCGAGCGTCAAACGGCCGCACGGCCCCCCTCGCATTCGGCCAAGGGTCGCGCAACGGCGAGCAACGCACGGCTAAGCATCTGGAGCGCGACCATGCCGTGGTGGTTCGTGCTGATCTGGAGCACGGGCTTTATCGTCGCCAAATACGGCATGCCGAATGCCGAACCGCTGACGTTTCTGGCGTTACGCTTCGGCGGCACGCTGCTGGTCATGCTGCCCGTCGCGTTGCTGACGGGCACACCTTGGCCCATGCGACGCGCGGGCGGCAGCGCCGGGCGCATCGACTGGCCGCTCATTGCGCATCTCGCCGTGTCCGGCATCCTGATTCAGGCGGTGTATCTTGGCGGCGTATGGGCCGCGATCAAACAGGGCGCGCCGGCGGGACTGGCGGCGCTGATCGTCGGTATCCAGCCATTGCTGACGGCGCTTTTCGCACGTGTGGTCGGTGAGCCGGTCTCGCGACGCCAATGGCTCGGGCTGCTGTGTGGATTTGCCGGCGTTGGGCTCGTCGTTGCCAACAAGGTCGGTGTTCGCGGCATCGGCGTGGGGCCGGTGGCTTTGTGTGTGCTGAGCCTGTTCGCAATTACGGCCGGCACACTCTATCAAAAACGTTTCTGTGCGCATTTCGATTTGCGCGTCGGTACGCTCGTGCAGTTCGGCGCTGCTTTCGTCGTGACGCTGCCTGCGGCGGGGGCGCTTGAAACCATGCAAGTGCGTTGGAACGTCGAAATGTTCGGCGCGCTCGCATGGTCGGTGCTGGCGTTGTCGATCGGTGCAATTTCTTTGCTGTTTCTGCTGATCCGGCATGGTGCCGCGACCAAGGTTTCCAGCCTTATGTATCTGACACCACCGACCACCGCCGTCATGGCCTGGCTGCTGTTTGGCGAGATGCTGTCACCGCTGAGCGCGGCTGGGATGGTCGTTGCGGCCCTTGGTGTCGCGCTTGTGATCGAGCGGCGGGCGGCGCCTGTCGCGTCAGCGTCTTGAGCCGGACGCCATTTCCCTTTCCTTTCACTACTTGGCGCGAGCAAAAGTCTATGAAACAAGAACCCCCGCGTGCGCAAGCTGCGCAGCCATCGCAAAGCGACAGCGCAGCAACATCCGGCCTGCCCATGCAACCCATGGTTGGGGAAAGTACCCATCGCCCGGCTGTCAACGATAACGCCACGCGGCGCGTGGAATATGTTGACGAGGCGATTCGCAGCCGGCGTTCGATTCGAGCCTACCTGCCAACGCCAGTGCCGCAAGCTACCGTGGAGGACATTCTTTCGGTTGCGTCGCGTGCGCCGTCGGGCAGCAACATCCAGCCGTGGCAGACCTATGTGCTGTCCGGTGAGGCGTTGAAGTCGCTCACGACGCGGCTGTTGGACGCGTTTAACGACCCGGCCCAGCGATTGATGCACCAGGAGGAGTACGCCTACTACCCGCGTGAGTGGAGTGAGCCTTATCAGGCGCGTCGTCGCAAGGTGGGATGGGATCTGTATAGCCTGCTGGGCATCGGACGTGCCGACAAGGAGCGCATGCACGGGCAGCACGCACGTAACTTCACGTTCTTCGATGCGCCGGTGGGTTTGATCTTTACGATCGATCGGCATCTGGAGCAGGGCAGTTGGCTGGACTACGGCATGTTCCTGCAAAGCGTGATGGTCGCGGCGCGGGCACGAGGGCTCGATACCTGTCCGCAGGCGGCGTTTGCTACGTTCCATCAGGTCATTTCGGCGGAACTGCGATTGCCCGAGAGCCGGATGGTCGTGTGCGGTATGGCGTTGGGTTACGCAGATCCGGAGGCGATCGAAAACCGGCTCGTCACCGAGCGTGCGCCTCTGAATGAGTGGGCGCATTTCTTGAACTGATGGCTCTCAAAGAGTTGGCGTAATTTGGCAATTTTTGGCGATCATGTGGTTTTTTGCGTTGCGTTGCACAAAACTGCCAGATGCCGGTTTAAGTATTTCAGCTAAGTCATTCATATTGCTTATTTTTTCGGAAGTTACTAAACTTCTCACAACCTCGTTGTCTGCCAACCTCACGCTACCCCCAATTTATGTACGCGATCACGACTCTTGCGCGTCTGTGCCGCTCCCGCTTCTGGGGGGCTGCCGTCGTGGCGATTTCGCTCGCCGCCGGTGCCCCGGCAGTCACTTACGCCGCTGGTAAGACGAGCGAATGCTCGCCGAAGACGGCCAAGACTGCTGCCCAGAAGCGCGCATGTGCCAATCCCAAAGCGACGAAATCCGTCGCCGCTTCCAAAACCGGCGCCAAAGGTGCCGTCGCCACGACCGCCGCTCGCGATACCAAGAGCGTGAAGGCGGGCGGCAAGGCGCGTAAGCTGGCCACCGTCGACGACGACTCTGCTGCCAAGCGTGTCGCCGTCAAACGCGTCGTCTACAAAAACGGCAAGCGCCGGGTCGTGACGTCGTATCGCACTGTCAACTTTACGCCGCAGACACCGGAGCGTCTGTCGACGGGCCGTGCGTTCGGTCTGCACGAAACGCCTGACACTCTCGCGTTGCGTTCTTCGGTGGCTTACGTGATTGACGAGCGCACCGGCGAGTCGCTGTTCGACAAGAACTCGCAAGCGGTGCTGCCGATCGCCTCGATCTCGAAGCTGATGACGGCGATGGTGTCGCTCGACGCCGGTATCCCGATGGCCGACGTCATGGAAGTGACGGACGAAGATCGCGATTACGAAAAGGGCACAGGTTCGCGCCTGTCGGTGGGTTCGCACCTGTCGCGTGAAGACATGCTGCACATTGCACTGATGTCGTCGGAGAATCGTGCGGCGGCTGCGCTGTCTCGCTACTTCCCGGGGGGCCGTCCCGCGTTCCTGGCGGCGATGAATCGCAAGGCCAAGCAACTCGGCATGAACGACACACACTTCAACGATCCGACGGGGTTGTCGAGCCAGAACGTGTCGAGTGCGCGTGATCTCGTGAAGATGGTCAAGGCCGCTTATCAGTACCCGATGATTCGTCGTTTCTCGACGGATACCAATTACGACGTCAATACCGGCCGCCGTGAATTGCACTATGTCAGCACGAATCACCTGATCGGTCATCCGGGCTGGGAAATCGGTCTGCAGAAGACGGGCTATATCAATGAAGCAGGTCAATGCCTCGTGATGCAAGCCAATGTCGAAGGCCGTCCGGTGATCATGATTCTGCTCGATTCGACCGGCAAGTATTCGCGCTTCGCCGATGCCACGCGTGTTCGCAAGTGGCTGCTCGACGGCGGCGGCGCTACGCCGCAGCGCACGGCGGGCACGACGCCGACGGCACAGGTCGCAACCAACAGCGAACACGCGCTGTAAGTCGTGTCACGTTAAGTTGCGCGGCGCATGTCGCGCCAACTGCAAAACAAAAGGCGCTCCCTCGGGAGCGCCTTTTATTATTCGGCCGTGGCGCTCTGCGACACACCGCCGCCACCAGCATCCGGGTTCGGCGCGTGAAAGCCCAGCGACGTCGAAATGTGCAACGCTGTCTCGTTCAGGTTGGCGAGCCACGCGTCCTGCAACCGATCGGCCGGCGCAGACAGCGAAAGCCCCGCAACGAGCTTACCGCTATCGTCGTAGATCCCTGCCGCAATGCATCGCACACCCAGTTCGAGTTCCTCGTTATCGCGTGCATAGCCCGACTTGCGCACGTGGTTCAGCTCACGCTCGAGCTTTTGCAGATCGGTGATGCTATTGCGTGTGTGTCCAGACAGACCGGTGCGCGCAGCGTAGGCGCGCACGCGCGAGGCTTCGTCGGCGGCGAGGAAGAGCTTACCGACCGAGGTGAGATGCAACGGCGCATGACCGCCGATGGCGCGCACCACCTGCATGCCCGAGCGTTCGCTATAGGCACGCTCGATGTAGACGATTTCATCGCCCTGGCGCACCGACAGATTGACCGTTTGACCGGTGACGCGATGCAGGCCTCGCATCGGCGCGAGCGCGGCATCGCGTACCGACAGGCGCGCTTTGACCAGATTGCCGAGCTCGAGCAGGCGCATGCCGAGACGGTACGTGCCCGGGTCACAACGATCGACAAAGCGGCAAGCCACCATGTCGTTCAGGATGCGGTGTGCGGTCGACGGATGAAGTTCGGTGGCTTGCGCCAGTTCCTTGAGGCTGACGGGATCGGCATGGCCGGCAAGCGCATCGAGCAGACGCATCATGCGCTCGATTACCTGAATGGACGTGCGCGACTCCGCGCCTTGATGGCTTTCGTCTTTCATAGGGTAGGGCCGAGTTTCGTATAGAGACGATTCTATATCATATTGTGAAAAATTCGCAGAGTTCGCGTAGAGGACTTCTGCGAAAAATCCAGCTCTGCGAGGCGCTGGCGCAATCGACGGTTGACGCATCTGGTGTGTCCGGCGAGCCTTGACGGGCGTGTTATAGGAAAGCGTCGTTGCCGCAGTAACTGCCGGTCTAAACCAAAAGTGGTCTTTCGCCCGCATGCCTATCATTCCCTTGCCATTTAATTCGGTGTCCGGCCGGATCGGAAGATGTGGTCAGCACCATAAAGGAGGCGCTGGGAATGTATGGGTATGTTTATGCGCCGGCGGCCCCATGGTCGCAGGGGAAGTGCGAGTTGAAGCAGAAGGCCGCCACGAGCGGAAAGTCGATCGCCGAGAAGCACGAGGAAATCGTCCGGCAGTTTCAGCAGATCGCTAATACAAAGGCGCAGTTGGGATTGAGCAGCGAGTCGATCACTAGGCTGGAGAGCGCATTTGTGTCGACGTACAAGAAGGCGACCTCAGGCTACTGGGGAGGCGGACTTTGGGATGGGTTTTATCGTTACACATCCAACCCCAGCCGTCAGGGGTTGTACTTCCTGGTTGGCGAGCAGTTGCATGATCGCGATATCGACAGTCTCACGCCGTCTGCCAGGCGGTTTTCGATGATCCTGGGGCATCTGGCGGATGCGCTGCGCAAAGAAGAGGAGATTCTGCACAAATGCGGCGAGATGGTTGAACGCTCGACGGCGCTCAGGAGTGCGACTTTTGAGGACGCCGATGCGCAAAGAGCCGAGTACGCGAAGATCGGCGCGGAGTGTATGGACGTTCTGGCCGAAGTCGAGCAGTGCCTGAACGCTGCACGCGAGACGATCAGGTGCGGGTCGAAGGAGGTGTGGCCGGAGAGGAAGCATTTCGGCAAGCGCTTTGCGATTTCGGCCGTCCTGTATTGCATAGCGGGTGGCATTGCGATTGCGGCGCTGATTGCGTCGAGCGGCACGCTCGCCATCGTCGGGGTAGTGTTGGCGATAGTGATTCGTGTCGTCAGTCTGGGAAGCATTCGCGGGTTCGACCGCGAGCGGGGGTGGAAGTCTGTCGAGAGTCTGTTGGCGAGTACAAAGCAACTCATTGAAACGGAGGGGGCAACGATGAAGACGTATTTGGATATCAGCGACCGGCGTGCCGCGTTGGCACGTGAGGACATGATGTGGAATCTGCTGAAGGACGTGAGGACCCAGACGCAAGGCACGGATGCCCGGGTCAGCGCCATGGCGGAGCAAATGAGCGGCGTCGTTTCCAGTGTGGACTCGCTGCGAGGCGACGTTCGCGTCTTGCAAGGAACAGTGGGCGCGTTGCAAAGCGATGTCGGACGGCAATCGCAGGCATTGAGCACGACGCAAGAAACACTGGTGTCGGGCTTCAGTGGGGTTGAACGCAAGCTCGACGATTTCAGAGGAGATCTGCAGCGGCTGTCGCGTTTGCAAGAGGTCACGTCAATGCGTTCGGCGCTGGTAGCGCTCTCCACATTTCCTACGGGCGATGCATCGTACCGCAACCGGCAGATGCCCGAACGCGCGAATTCCTGGAGTCCATATACACACGCCGGCGCCCGCATGGCCTAGTCGGCTGCGAGTGTCTGCGCCCATCTGCGCGAGATGCGGGAATCTACGCTGGGCCGGTTCGGTCCAGCGACTTATAATGGCGCATTATTCCCGAATAGAGGATTCCCCCAATGCGCGTCGGACTCTTTGTCACGTGTCTGATCGACATGATGCGCCCGGAGATCGGTTTCTCGACACTCAAGCTGCTCGAGACGGCCGGCTGCGAGGTCGTGATTCCCAATTCCCAGACCTGCTGTGGTCAGCCCGGCTATAACTCTGGCGAACGGGCCATCGCCCGCGATCTCGCTCAGAAATTTCTCGATGAATTCGAATCGTTCGACTATGTCGTCGTGCCGTCAGGGTCGTGTGGCGGCATGGTCAAGGCGCATTACGGCGATCTCTTCGCCGACGACCCCGAACTGATGGGGCGCTACGAGCGGCTGCGTCCCCGCGTGTTCGAGCTGACCGATTTTCTCGTCAACGTGCTGCACGTCGATACGGTGCCCGGCGATTACAACGGCGAAGTCACCTATCACGACGCTTGCTCGGGGCTGCGCGAGCTTGGCGTCAAGGCACAGCCGCGCGCATTGCTCGCAAAAATGCCTGGCGTGAAGATGACCGAGATGAAGGATTGTCAGGCTTGCTGCGGCTTCGGGGGTACCTTTGCGCTCAAGTACGGCAACATCTCGACGGCCATCGTCGACGAGAAGTGCGCCAATATCGCGGCGAGCGGTGCGCCGGCAGTGGTGCTTGGCGACCTCGGGTGCATGCTCAACATCGAAGGGCGTCTGCGCCGCACCGGCGACACCAAGACGCGCGTGCTGCACATCGCTCAGGTACTCGCCGGCGATGCGTGAGTTCGCCGCAGTCCTTCCGACAATCACGCTGGTGCGCGCGGTGATGCGCGCCGGCGGCCGTCACCTCTCGTGAGTCGCGATGCAAGTTCAATCGATGCAATTCAAGGCGCGGGCCGGGCAGAAGCTAGCTGACCAGCGTTTGCAAGCCAATCTCAAGAAGCTCTCGACCAAGTTCGTGACGGCGCGTGCCGCGGCCATCGAAGAGATCGACTTCGAGGCGACGCGCGAGGCGCTCAAGGAGCGCCGCAATCGCGGGCTTGAGACGCTCGACGTCTGGCTGGAGATCTTCGAGCGCGAAGCCACGCGACGCGGTGCGACCGTGCTGTTCGCGGAATCGACGCAGGATGCAGCGCGGCTGATTGCGGAGATCGCCCGCAAGCACGACGTGAAGAAGGTCATCAAATCGAAGTCGATGGTCACGGAAGAGTTGCAGCTCAACAAGGTGCTCGCGGACATGGGCGTGCAGTCGGTCGAGACCGACCTGGGCGAGTACATCCTTCAGATCAACGACAACGAGCCGCCGTCGCACATCATTGCGCCGGTGGTGCACAAGGACAAGGATGAAGTCGCCGACCTGTTCGCCCGCGTTCACCACAAGCCGCGCCTGACCGAAATTCCGGCGATGACGCGCGAAGCCCGCGAGATGCTGCGCCCGCAGTTCCTTTCGGCGGACATGGGCGTGACGGGGGGCAACTTCCTCGTGGCAGAAACCGGTTCCGTGGCCGTGGTGACGAATGAGGGCAACGAAGGCATGTGCACGATCATGCCGCGCGTGCACGTGGCGGTGACGGGTATTGAGAAGGTGTTGCCGACGCTCGAGGACCTGGCGACGGCGATGCGTCTGCTACCGCGCTCGGCAACCGGGCAGGGCACATCGAACTACTTCTCGCTGCTGACCGGCACGCGAGCCGAGGGCGAGGTCGATGGCCCCGACCACATGTACTTCGTGCTGGTGGATGGCGGCCGCTCGGGTCTGATCGGCGGCGCGTTCCAGGAGATGCTGCGCTGCATCCGCTGCGGCGCGTGCATGAACCATTGTCCGGTCTATCAGAAGATCGGCGGTCATGCTTACGGTTGGGTGTATCCGGGGCCGATGGGATCGGTGCTTACGCCGAGTTACGTCGGGCTCGAAAAGACGCTCGATCTGCCGCAGGCGGCGACGCTGTGTGGTGAGTGCAATCGCGTCTGCCCGGTGGGAATCCCGATTTCCGATCTGCTGCGCAAACTGCGCGAGCGTCAGGTTGATCGTGGTCTGCGGCCGTGGCAGGAGCGGGCGGCGCTCGCCGCGTGGGCGTTTGCTGCGCGTCGCCCGCGTCTGTATGCAGCGCTCTCGAGGCTGGGCGCTTGGGCATTGCGGCGGATGGGGCGCGATCGCGGCAGCATCTCTAAGCTGCCGTTCGCTGGCGGCTGGACCGATACACGTGAGATGCCTGCACCGAGCGGCAAGACGTTCCGTGCGATGTATCGCGAGCGTCGCGCACCGCGATAAGTGTGGCGTGATGATGCGCCAGTGAGGCAGCAAGAAGGCCGGGCCCCGGATGTCAGAGACAGGCAGCAGGGGGCACCGGTTTTTTTGTGTCCGTGAGACTCAGCTTCGCGCGGGTAGCGCGAGACGCTTTTCGATGCGCCGCTGCACCGCCGACAATCCGGTCGACAGCACCCAGTAGATGGCAGCACACGCGAGATAGAGCGGCAATGGCTGATACGTCGACGCGATGACCTCCTGCGCGGAGCGCAACAGCTCCGTTACCGTAATGACCGAGACCAGCGACGTGTCCTTGATCAGGCTGATAAGGCTATTGCCGAGGCTCGGCACGGCCATGCGCAGGGCTTGCGGCGCGATGACGTAGCGCAGCGTTTGCCAGTAAGACAGGCCGAGACTGTACGCCGCCAGCCATTGGCCGCGTGGCATGCCTTCGAGGGCGCCGCGCATGCTCTCCGACAGGTACGCGCCAACGTTAAGGCTGAGCGTGAGGACACCGGCTGGTGTCGGGTCGAGCGAGATGCCGATGCCTGGCAGGCCGTAATAGATCACGAAGATCTGCACGAGCAGCGGGGTGCCGCGCATGACGCTGACGTAGGCGCGGGCGATACCGCGCAGCACGCGGATCTTGCCGATACCCATGATCGCCACGATGACGCCGATCGCCAGACCGAACACCATCGACATCAATGCGAACTTGATCGTGAGCACGGTGCCTTGCAACAGCACCGGCATGGATTGGGCGGCGAGTTCGAGTGGATTCATGGGGGGATTTCTGGTGGTGAATCGTGAGCTGGAAAGACGACGGCCGGCACTCGCATCATTTGCGTAGTGCCGGCCGTGATGCGACCGAAGTGTGTCGCTGCGCGGCTTGCGTATTACTTCGCTGGCTTGGACGTGTCCTCACCAAACCACTTTTCCGCGAGCTTGGCGAGCGAGCCGTCCTGCTTCATGCTCGAGAGCGCATCGTCGATGGCCTTCGCGAACTTCGGATTGCCCTTGCGGAACGGAATGCCGACCGATTGATTGGTGTCTTGCAGCACGGCACCCGGACGCAGCGGCAGGTTCGATGTCTTGATCAGATACGCTAGCATCAGACGGTCGTTGAGGGCCGCATCGACGCGACTGGCGGCGAGATCGCGCAGATACTCGGGGGCGCCAGGGTACGTACGCACGTCGATGCCGGGCACCGCTTTCGCGAGCTTGTCGTAGTTGCTGCCGAGGCTGACGCCGAGCTTGTGGCCTTTGAGTGCTTCGAGCGACGCGAATTCGCGCTTGTCGTCCTTGCGTTGAATGAGCTGGGCGGCGGAGTAGGTGTACGGCTGGCTGAAGTCGAGCGATTTCTTACGCTCGTCCGTGATGGCGACCTGGTTGACGATGACGTCGAACTTGCCCGCCACGAGTCCACCGATAATGCCGCTCCATTCCGTCGTCACGAACATGGGCTTCACGCCGAGACGCTGAGCGACGGCCTTGGCAACGTCGACATCGAAGCCGTCGAGCTGACCATCGGTGCCGCGATAGTTGAACGGCGGGTAAGTGCCTTCGATGCCGATTTTCAGCACACCGGCAGACTTCACTGTGTCGAGCAGATCGGCCGCGCGGGCGGGCGTGGTGCCCACGAGTGCGGCGGCGGCCAGTGGTACGAGGCACAGCGTCTTGAGCCAGGCTTTCATGATGAAGTCTCCCTGAGACAGATGAAGGGGCAACGTTCAGCCGGTCAGGCCGTACGCAGCGCTTGCACACATTCTCGCACCAGCTCGGGGCCGCGGTAAATCAGACCACTGTATATCTGAACGAGGCTGGCCCCCGCATCGAGCTTGGCTCGTGCGTCGGCACCCGACAGAATGCCGCCGACGCCGATGATCGGCAATGCGCCACCCAGTTCGGTGGCGAGCGCACGGATCACACGATTCGAGGCGTCGAACACCGGGCGTCCCGATAGGCCGCCCGTTTCGTTAGCGTACGGCAGGCCCGCCACGGCTTCGCGCGAGAGCGTCGTGTTGGTGGCGATCACGCCGTCGAAGCCGTGACGCGTGAGCGTATCGGCGATGACCTTGATCTGTTCGTCGTCGAGATCCGGCGCGATCTTGAGTGCGATCGGCACGTACTTGCCGTGACGATCGGACAGTTCGCGCTGCTTGTCCTTGAGCTTGCCGAGCAGAGCGTCGAGTTCGCCGGCGCCCTGCAATTGGCGCAGATTCTTGGTGTTGGGCGACGAAATGTTGACCGTTACATACGTGGCGTACGGATACACCTTCTCGAGACAGATGAGATAGTCGTCGACCGCGCGCTCGATCGGTGTGTCGGCGTTCTTGCCGATGTTCAGGCCCAACGGTCCTTTGTAGCGCGCCGACTGCACGTTCTGAAGAAACTGCTCGACGCCGCCGTTGTTGAAGCCCATGCGGTTGATGATGGCTTCGGCTTGCGGCAGACGGAATATGCGAGGCTTCGGATTGCCCGGCTGCGGGCGCGGCGTGACCGTGCCCACTTCCACGAAACCGAAACCCAGCGCGGCGAGGCCGTCGATGCAACGGCCGTCCTTGTCGAGGCCGGCGGCAAGACCGATGGGGTTTGGAAAGCGGATACCCATGACCGTACGCGGATCTTCGGGCAGCGTCTGACCAATGAGGCCGGTCAGTCCGAGCGAGGTGGCGGTGCGCAGCGTGGCCAGCGTCAGATGGTGGGCTTGTTCCGCATCGAGGCAGAACAAGGCGCGACGAGCCAGAGGGTAGAGGGGCGCAAGCACGATGTCGGGTTCGGCAGAATCGGAAAGTCGCCATTTTACCGGTATCCCGGTCGCAGAGCGCGTCTTTTTCTACGCTCTGCGTACTCTTGTTTTGGGCAGTGCCGGGGGATGGATGAGCGCGATGCGCACTACTGGCGTGACTGGGGCTATTGGCCGGCGGCGTCGAGTATGGCTTCCGGCATGTCTTGCCATTGACCGTCGAGCAGGCCTTGCAGCGGCCGGAAGTTGGCCTTGTACACCATCTTGCGGCTCGCCTGAATCCAGTAGCCGAGATAGACGTGCGGCAGCCCGAGGGCGCGCGCCTGTTCGATCTGCCACAGGATGTTGTACGTGCCGTACGACGCGCCTTCGACGTCGGGCTCGAAGAACGTGTAGACCGACGACAGGCCGTCGCTCAAGATGTCCACCATGCTGATCATGCGCAGTGCGCCTGCACCCTGATGGCCGGGCGGCTCGCGGAATTCCACCAGACGGGAGTTCACGCGGCTTTGCAGCAGGAATTGCTCGTATTGCTCGCGGCTGTCGTGGTCCATGCCGCCGCCCGCATGGCGCCGCGACTGATAGCGCATATAGAGCTGGTAATGCTCTTCGGTGTAATGCAGACCCGATACGTTGACGGCGAGGCCTGCGTGGCGTCTCCAGATGCGGCGCTGCGTGCGGTTCGGCACGAAGCGCGCGATCGGCACGCGCACCGGCACGCACGCGCGGCAGCCGTCACAGTACGGGCGATACGTGAAGACACCGCTGCGGCGAAAGCCGGAGCGAACGAGTTCGCTATAGACGTCCGAATTGATCAGATGGCTGGGCGTGGCGACCTGCGAGCGGGCCGTGTGATTGTCGAGATAGCTGCAGGGATACGGCGCCGTTGCGTAGAACTGAAGGGCAGACAGCGGAGAGAGCGGCAGTTCGTTCGGATGGGTCACTGGGAAACCTCGTGAGCCTTATCTGCTGCGTTACCGTAGACCAGTGCGCTAAGCACCTGTTTGTCCAGGCGCCAGACCGGCGCGGGGGCCATGACCGCCGTCTTCACGTGCGCGAGAAATGCCTGGCGCGGAATTTCGCCGCCGCCGAGCGACGCCAGATGTGCGGTACTTTGCTGGCAGTCTATCACCTCTATTGCGTGTGTGCGTGCAAACGCGACGAGCGCGGCAAGCGCGATTTTCGACGCATCGGTGCGCTTGGCGAACATCGATTCGCCGTAGAACATGCGGCCGATTGCCACGCCGTAAAGGCCACCGACACGCTCGCCGTCATAGAAGGTTTCCACGCTGTGGGCGAGCCCGGTGCCGTGCAGCGCACGGTAGGCGGCAACGATGGCTGGCGTGATCCATGTGCCGTCCTGGCCGCGACGCGGTGCCTGAGCGCATGCCTGCATGACTGCGGCAAAGTCGACGTCCAGGCGGATCTCCCAGGCGTCGTCGCGTAGCACGCGGCGCAGCAATTTACGGAAGTTATGGCTGACGACGAAGTTCTCGGGGCGCAACACCATGCGCGGGTCGGGGCTCCACCAGAGAACGGGCTGGCCCTGTGAGTACCACGGGAAGATGCCCTGCCGGTAGGCGGCGAGCAGACGTTGTGCAGAGAGGTCGAGTCCGGCCGCGAGCAGCCCCGGCGCCTCGCTCGATGCGTCGAGCGCTTCGTCCACCGGCGGGAACGGATCGTTTGCTTCGAGCCAGACGACCATGGTGAGGTTAGCGCTCCGGAGCGGCGGTCGGCTTCATGCGACGCGCGATGAGTGTGCGCTCAGACACGCAGCATCGGTGTGAGGATGTCCTCGGTGTGCGCTGTATTGACGGGCAGCGACGGTACCGGTGCCCCCGGCACGGCGGCTTCGTCTTGCGACGCTTCGAGGTGTACGCCGAACGCCCCTGCACGACGGTCTTCGAAGAAGAAGCGCAGGGTCTTCGCCACGGTCGGGAAGGCGATCTCGTCCCAAGGGATCTCGTCTTCCGAAAACAGGGCGACTTCGAGGCTCTCTTCGCCGGCGGCGAACTGCGGCTCGCACATCTGTGCCAGATAGAAGATATGAACCTGATTCACATGCGGTACGTTGAGCAGCGAGAAGAGGGCGCCGACTTCGACGACGGCGCCGGCTTCTTCGAGTGTCTCGCGAGCGGCAGCCTGTGACGTCGTCTCGCCAATTTCCATGAAGCCTGCGGGTAGCGTCCAGTAACCGAGACGCGGCTCGATGGCGCGTTTGCAAAGCAGCACCTGATCGCCCCACACAGGCACTGTGCCGAGCACGTTGCGCGGGTTCTGATAGTGGATGGTGCCGCAATGGGTGCAGACATGCCGCTCGCGATTATCGCCGGGCGGAATGCGCAACTCGACCGGGTGGCCGCAGGCGGAACAGAATTGGATGAGAGGACGTCGGTTCATGGTTGCTGCGAGTGTATCATCGGCAACGCACGCTGTGCGGCAAGGCCAACGGCGCGTTGGGGTAACCCGTGTTGAGGCACATGTGACGGTTTTCCCTCGGCTCCCAGACCTGCGCCAGAAAAATAATCGGTCAGTTATGTTGCACTGCGATGGCAATTGCCATATAATTCAATTCTTCAGACGCGGGGTGGAGCAGTCTGGCAGCTCGTCGGGCTCATAACCCGAAGGTCACAGGTTCAAATCCTGTCCCCGCAACCAAATTCGAAAGCCTGATTTCTACAAGAAATCAGGCTTTTTGCGTTTTGCCTCCGTCGCGCATTTTTGTGATGGGTGCGCGTGCGCGTCTCTCGACATATCCACTTGCGGGTTTCCATGTCAGGCATCTTCACCACGAACGAAAAGGAATTCGACGCCATCGTTGAGCTTTGGGAGGTATCCGTGCGCGCGACGCACGATTTCCTGGGCGACGCCGATATCGCCTGGCTGCGCCCGCGCATTCGTCATGACTATCTGGGGGCGGTCACGCTGCGCGTATTTCGTGACGACGCTGGCGCCCTTCGCGGTTTTCTGGGGGTGACGCAGGGCAATGTGGAGATGTTGTTTGTTGCGCCCGACGTGCGCAGACAAGGCATCGGCGCTGCGTTGCTAGCCTATGCCGTGCGTGAACTGGGTTGCACGAGTGTTGACGTGAACGAGCAGAACCCGCAGGCGCTGGCGTTCTATCTGCGCGAAGGGTTCGAGGTGATGGGGCGATCGGAACTCGACGGGCAGGGCCGCCCGTTCCCGCTGCTACACATGCGGCTCGCTAGCGCGAAGCCGGTAGCAGGCGCTGTTTGATCTTCGCGCCGAAGACGTTCACCACGAGGCCGGTCATCACCAGTGCGGCCCCTGCGATTTGTGCTTCGGCCAGTTGTTCGTCGAGCAGCAGCGCGGCGGATGCAAGGCCGATGATCGGCACGAGCAGCGAGAACGGCGCGACCTGACTGGCGGGGTAGCGCGTCATCAGGCGGCCCCACAGCGAATAGCCGACGAGCGTTGCGATGAAGGCGAGATAGGCGATGGCGAAGATCGAGGCCGCGGAGATATGCGACAGCGAGTTGGCGATTTGCTGCGGGCCTTCGAACCAATAAGAGAGCAGCGCGAACGGAATCGGCGGAATCAGGCTGGCCCAGACCACGAGGCCGACGAGATCGACATTGCCGATCTTTTTCGTGATGACGTTGCCTGTCGCCCAGCTAAGCGACGCGCAGAGCGTGAGCACGAAACCGAGTGGCGTCATCGCGCCGCCGCCGTGCATGCCGATGACTGCGAGGCCCGCTGCTGCGATGAGCAGGCCGAAGACGTTCTGCGCGCGAAAGCGTTCTCCGAGGTACAGCACAGCGAGCCCCAACGTGAAGAACGCCTGCGCCTGAAGCACGAGTGACGCGAGGCCGGCGGGCATACCGACGTACATCGCGGTAAACAACAGTGCGAATTGCCCGAACGAAATCGTGATGCCGTAGGCGATCAGCCAGCGCCAGGGCACCTGCGGACGTTTGACAAAGAAGATCGCAGGGAAGGCGGCGAGCAGGAATCGGAGGGCGCCCAGCAACATCGGCGGCACGCCATGCAGGCCGACCTTGATGACGACGAAGTTCACGCCCCAGGCGAGTACGACGATAAGTGCCTGCAACAGATCCTTCGGTGCCATGCCGGTGTCTCCTTGTGCTGCATCGAGGTTATTGGAGGAAGGCGAAAGTGTACTCCTGGGGCGTCGACGTGTCGCGTGGAAAACCGGGGCCACGGCTTGTGGGGCAGGGCTCATGCGGTTTGCCCCGTCCGGGCGGGTGTCGAGGGCATGACGTATACTTCGTGTTTTGTTGATGAAGAGACGCCGTCTTGCCAGGACAAGATGGCGTTTGCCGTATCTGAGGAAATTGCATGAGATTGCCTGCCCGCCGCGTCAGTGTCGCGCCGATGATGGATTGGACGGATTCGAGCTGTCGCGTCTTTCATCGCCAGCTTTCGCGCCATACGTGGCTGTATACCGAGATGGTCACGACCGGTGCGCTGCTGCACGGCGACGTCGCGCGCCATCTCGACTTCGATGCCGTGGAGCATCCCGTTGCGCTACAGCTTGGCGGCAGTGAGCCGCAGGATCTCGCGCGCGCTGCGACGCTGGGCGAGCAGTGGGGGTATGACGAGATCAACCTGAACTGCGGTTGTCCGTCGGAGCGCGTGCAGCGCGGTGCGTTCGGCGCTTGTCTGATGGCCGAGCCGGAACTGGTGGCCGACTGCGTGAAAGCGATGCGCGACGTGGTGCAGGTGCCGGTGACGGTCAAGCATCGCATCGGGATCGACGACGTCGAGTCGTTCTCGTTCGTCGAGGACTTCGTTGGCAAGATTGCAGAGGCCGGTTGCACGACGTTCATCGTTCATGCGCGCAATGCCATTCTGAAGGGATTGAGCCCGAAGGAGAATCGCGAGATTCCGCCGCTCAAGTACGACTATGCGTATCGTCTCAAGCAAGTCTTCCCACAGCTCGAAATTCTGATTAACGGCGGTGTGAAGACGCTCGATGAAGTCGAACTGCATTTGCAGCATGTCGACGGTGTGATGCTGGGCCGGGAGGCGTATCACAATCCCTACGTACTGGCGCACGTCGACGCGCGCTTCTATGGCGACACGTCGCCGGTGAAATCACGCGAGGAAGTGGAAGACGCGCTGATCGAGTACGCCGCGGCGCAAGTGGAGAAGGGCAAGTATCTTGGCGCGATCACGCGTCATGCGTTGGGTCTGTATCGAGGTGTGCCGGGCGCGCGTGGGTGGCGTCGTGTGCTATCCGATCCGAAGCGTCTGAAGGCGGGTATCGGCGCGTTCGAAGAGGCGCGTGAGCAGTTGCGTGCGGGCGCGGTTTCCGAGCGAGACGATGCGGAGTCGTTCGCAGCAGCGTGATCCTGGGGCGGCGAACGAACGTGCTTTGCGAGCGTTTGCCGCGTTAGATGACGATGTCGCGCATCGATCGTGCACGAGAGCGAAGAAATATTTCGAAGCAGTGAAAAAAGTGCTTGGCAACGCAATAAAAACGTCGCTATAATCTTGTTTCTGTTCAGCAAGCAAGTCAAGTTGCTGATCACGGCGGTGGCCGTAGCTCAGTTGGTAGAGTCCTGGATTGTGATTCCAGTCGTCGTGGGTTCGAGTCCCATCGGTCACCCCAAAACTCCTTGTTTTTCCCGGTAATAACCACTTCGTTTTTCAACGAAATCCCCGTTTGTCAATTTGCTCACTTCGTCGGTGACGCCTTTTTCACGCGTCTGCGATCGTAGTACCGCATCGTTGTGCCCGGGTCTGCGTGTGCCGCAAAGTCGAACACGTCCGCCTCTCGGCGCTCGAGCTTTTCTGTGATCGCCCCAGGTCTTCCGTCGTTCAGCGTGAAGTACGCTGGGTGGCCGGTGATCAGATATGACGCTCGCTTCTCCGGATCACCCCATTCCGCTCGCACTGCTCGATCGAACGACGCGATCCATGCAAACTGCACACCCTGCCGTACACACCCCCAACCGCTGCGCGTGTAACCGCATCACTCAAATGGTGGATGCGCAGATTGGGTCTTGCATGCGAAGCTCGCCGTGGAGCGGTTAATGGCTCTGCTCGGTTTTCGAGCCGCTCTATGTGCAAGCTGTTGAAATTCGTCTGCTAATTGCCCTACAAATCGCGACCGTTCATTCCACAAGAATCAAAACTTCTACGGGGAAATGCATGTTCAAATCAACGATTGCGGCACTGTGTCTTCTCGGTTGCTCCGCGGCATTTGCTGCGTCCGACGCTCAAATGATCGCGCCTCCGCCCATTCCCGAGCCACACAAGCCCCCGCCTATTTCAACAAGCTCCGTAGTACCGCTCGGAATGACGCCGAGCGGTAATGCTGGTGGCGCGATGGTTGCGTATATAGACACAGCTTCGAACCGATTGATCACATGTCTTGTGTGGTTTTCAAACGGGAAGCCGAAGCCGGACTGTTCAGTGACTGCAGCCCCCTAATTCCATCGCTCACCCTCAAGAGAGCAGACCCGAGATCCTGATCAGATCGGGGAAGAGGGATACGGGCTATTTATCGCCGCCGCGCCGACGCGGATCTGCTCACTTGAAGGTGCTTTGGCTTCCACCGAGCGGCCAGCCTGGGGTAAGCGATTGTCTACTCTGCAAGGCCCACCGCCGGCATGCCTAACGCCGTTGCCAAGCGTCTCATGAGCGAAATGTAGTAGACGAAACTTGGGCAGGCCGTAGTCTATGGACGGTGCCTATCCATTTTCAAAAAAGGAGCTGTCATGCCGATCTTAAGAACTGGCCATGATGTCCGAGCGTATGCACGAAACCATGACGGCGGCTCTCTCCGCGATCAGCGCGCTGAGGACACCAAAATCGTTCGCAACATAGTTCACGATTTCTCGGGGAATGTATTTTTCCTTGAACGGGTGAGGTCGGCGATCTTGTATCTACACCGGCAGTTGAATTTCGGTGCGGGTCATGTGTCGTTAAGCTCCTCAGTATCTGCTTTTCTTGCCGGAACGGCGGAGCCTTCACCTGATAATGAACAGCTGGAACGCATGTCAGCGGCCCTCATTCGCCTGTGCACCCGCCGCCATGCCACATTTGACAAGATCTTCTATGGCGAATCACACCTTCCGTGCCACATCACCGAAATCCTGAGAGATGTGACGGACTTAGTGAGTGTTGCTCACAGCCAGTCAGTGACAGAGTGGCACGGAGCCTCTTTAGAAGCGCCGTTGGCTGAACTGGCCGGAAGTTACGAAAGTTCGCTTGAGGAGCAACACGGTGCTGATCTGCATTGAGAAATCCGGACCACCTGGAATGTTCGTCTTTCGGCAAACTTTACCCTTGGAAAAAGGAGGGGTTTGCCATGAAACGCAAGCGCTTTTCAGTCGAACAGATTGTGGCGGTACTGAAGCAAGCGGAATTGGGCGTGCCGGTCGCCGATCTCATCCGGCACGTCGGTATTTCTGAACAGACGTTCTACCGATGGAAAAAGCAATATGCCGGTATGCAGTCCGATCAGGTGCGCGAACTCAAACAGTTGCAGGAAGAGAACGCACGGCTCAAGAGGTTGGTTGCTGAGCTAAGTCTGGACAAGGCCATTCTGCAGGACATCGCCTCAAAAAATGTATGGTCCGGCCCGCGCTGAGGAAAGACGTGGTGGATTACGTGATAAGCCACTATGGATTAACGATGAGGCGGGCCTGTCGGCTAGTCAAGCAACCCCGCAGCGTGCAGTATTACCAAAGCGTGAAAGACCCTCGGCCGGCGCTCCGTGCACGCATGCGAGAGCTTGCCTATACGCGGGTGCGTTACGGCTACCGGCGTGTACACGTGCTGCTACGGCGCGAAGGCTGGCAGTTGGGCCGGGATCAGGCATACCGGCTGTACTGCGAAGAGCAACTGCAGTTACGCTCAAAACTGCCCAAGCGACGCAAGATGGTCGTCACCCGTGTGCAGAAGATTGTGCCAGGCAAACCGAACGACGCCTGGAGTATGGATTTCGTCTCAGACCAACTCGCAGACGGGTCGAAGTTCCGCACATTGACGGTCGTGGACGTGTTTACGAAAGAAGCGCTGGCCATCGAAGTCGGACAGCGGTTGAGGGGCGAGCATGTGGTGTCGGCACTCAATCGTATCGCTGCCAGGCGCGGCGCCCCACGACATATTTTCGTGGACAACGGCAGCGAATTTTCCGGGCGCTTGCTCGACATGTGGGCGTATCACCACATGTCGAGAATTGACTTCAGTCGCCCGGGAAAGCCGACGGATAATTGCCACATTGAGACGTTTAACGGATCATTCCGCGACGAATGTTTGAACTTGCATTGGTTCGAGATGCTGCACGAAGCAAAGGCGATCATCGAAGCGTGGCGCCAGGACGATAACGAGAGTCGGCCTCACTCAGCTCTCAAAGAGCTGGCACCAGCCGAATTCGCCCGACAACTGGTGTTTTTACCCGGGGCAGCTTGACCCGCAACGCCGAAAAACTCGCTCTAGATTTGGTCCGGAGAACCCAAGCGGATCAGACTGCGAAAACACTATTGTTCCAATCGGAATGGAGTCGTCCTATGGGAATGCATCGAAAGGTTGCGTATGCGCTCACCGCTGCCTTGACCTGCCTGACGGGGTTCACCCTGCACGTACTGGACGTGGACATCTTGGAAAAATGGCTCGCTGGTCAGCCGATGGGGCCGAGTTATTCCCTGTCCGTGACCCTTTTGGCTGCGCTCACGTCGATCGAAGTGGGTATCGGGCTGGTTCTGTTATATGGACTCATTCGCCCGATGTTGAAGCGGCAAAGTCTGATTGCGCGTGGCTTGGTGATGGCATTGCTGCTACTGGCGAGCCAGGGTCGCTTGCTCAGGCAACTCGTAATGGACCAGGTAGTTGGTGGTCTGGCGTGGCAAGGGCTGATTCGCGACTTGGTCCCTTGGCTGATCTGGATGGTGATGTGTCTGGTTCTGGTGTGGGCCTATGAGCGGTTTATTCAGCTCAAGGCCGTCCGGTCAAGTTTCGCGTCGGGCACTCACCCGGTTTCGGAATGAGATGCGCTGTCTACTATTGGGGAGCGGGAAAGGCGTGATTCATCCGTCTTGCACGCTGGATTTCGGGGCAGGGGAGCAATGAAACAGGGAAGTCAGTTAAGCTCGAACGCGCCTGAGACGTAAAGTTTCCGGAGGATGCCGCCTGCAGGGGACGTGCTATGCCCCTCCGGGTAGACGAGTGAGGGTTCGATAGACGGTTGGGCGGGAAACGGAAAACAACTCGGCCAGATCGCTGACGGAATGATTGCCATCGTCATGCAGTCGACATAATTCCTTTTGCTGTTTGATGGAAAGCTTGGGTCGCTTTCCCCGCAGTTTTCCCTTGGCGCGTGCGATGGCCATGCCTTCGCGGGTGCGCATGCGGATCAGACTGGACGAGACCTACCGACGCGTCGCCGCGCGACTGCCCGAGAACGACGCCGTGCGTTTCGAGACGGTTGGCGACAGGACCGAACTGGTGCTCAGTCCCTTGGAGGCGCTGGATGAACCGCCATCGCTGATCGCTTGCAATGCCGTACTGGTTGCTGCGCAGAACCGCATCGCGCTGGCACGCACTTGGGGCGGTGGCGACGTGGCCTCTGCCCACCGATGCGTTTCGTGGTACAGGTGCGCACCATTCACGCCGCGCCGAACCCGAAATACTTCAATCGTGGGCGCGGCGTCACCTGGTACAACTTGTTGTCGGATCAGGGTACCGGGCTGAACGCGATCACAGTCCCCGGCACGCTGCGCGACAGCCTAGTGCTCATGGCCGTCGTGCTGGAGCAGCGGAGCGAGTTGCAGCCCACGCAAATCATGACCGAGACCGGCGCGTACAGCGACGTGGTATTCGGCCTGTTCCGGCTACTGGGCTACCGCTTCCGCCCGCGTCTGGCCGATATCGGCGGCACGCGTTTCTAGCGTGTCGACGCCCAGGCCGACTACGGCAAACTCAATGCGCTGGCACGGCAGCGGGTGAATCTCGACCGCATCACGCGGCATTGGGACGACGTGCTGCGCCTGATCGGCTCGCTCAAGCTCGGCCTATTACCCGCGATGGGAATCATGCGTACCTTGCAGGTCGGTAAGCGTCCGACCAGCTTGGCACGCGATGTCTTCCACGGCAAGCGCGGCGAACTGTTCCAACGCTACCGCGAAGGGCAGGAAGACCAGTTGAGCACGCTCGGCCTGGTCGTGAACATGATCGTGCTGTGGAATACGTTGTACATGGACGCGGTGCTGACGCAGTTGCGCAGCGAGGACTATTCGGTACGGCCTGAGGACGAAGTCCGGCGGTCACCGTTCGGCCACGAGCACATCAACATGCTTGGGCGCTATTCATTCTCAGTGCCGGAATCGGTTGCCCGCGGAGAACTGCGCCCTTTAACAAGAGGGAATGAACTATGAAGTACGGGAAAATGATGCCATCAGGCCTGCTCGCGTTGACTTTGATGCTCTGTTCGTACACAGCAGGAGCCGTTGAAAACTACATCTACACGTCGGCCGGAGATTTCGATTCGGTGAAAACGCTGCTGAACCGGCCCGACATTAGTGGAGCGCAAATCGTCTACCCGTGGCGCATGCTGGAAAAAAGCAAAGGCGTGTACGACTTCTCGCCAATCGAAAAGGATCTGGCCCATCTCCAGTCGCTTCACAAGCGGCTCTTCATTCAATTGCAGGACCGATTCTTCTCAATAGATGCACGACGCATTCCCCAGTATCTCCTGGAGGATCCGGTTTATGGTGGCGGATTGGTCAAACAGGGCGATGCATCTGGCGAGACAGGCTGGGCATCAAAACAATGGAATCCACACTTACGCGAACGGTACCAGGCGCTGCTTAAAGCGTTGGCGGAACACTTCGACGGCCGCATCCGAGGCATCAATCTCCCCGAGACCGCGATCGATGTCGCCGATCGAAAGGACCACGGCGATTTCACTTGCGACGGCTACTTTCAGGCGACCATCGACAATATGGCGTACGCGAGGAAGGTATTCCGGCAAAGCGCGGTGGTCCAGTACGTCAACTTCTGGCCCTGCGAATGGAACAATAGCCATCGCTATATGGAACGGACCTTTGAATTCGCAGCCGCGCATCACATCGGCCTTGGCGGGCCCGATGTCCTGCCCTACAAGCCGGGGCAGATGCATAACGCCTATCCGTTCTTTAACCGGTACAAGGGACGACTCGATCTGGTCGCCATGGCAGTTCAGGAGCCTGACTTGAACTATCGCGACCCTCGGACCGGCAAGCGGGCCGGAAAGGCGGAGCAAACTGATTTCGCAGTCAATTATCTGGGAGCCAACATCATCTTCTGGGCAACCTCAGCGCCCGGGTTTCGGGAGGGCAGGAAGAAGTAGGAACCGATCGGCGCAACACTCGTCGAGCAGCTTCAATAATGGCCGCGTACGCTTAACTGACTTCCCTGTTCCATTGCTCCCCAAACCCCATTGACGACTTCCTCGATCACGCGCCGTATGTCTGGATTCCGGTTGGTGAGCCACAAGCTGCGCAGTTGGTCGATGGGCAGGTCTGACGATCGGGGATTGAGAGGCATATTTTCCCTCCTCTACGCCGCGACATACTCATCGAGTGCAGGAATCCGTCCGTGCTGGAAAAGCACCTTGGGCGCTTCCATCGCGCCTGTCTCGGGATCAACCATCACCTCATAGGCTGCGACTCCGATTGCCGGTCGCGCATCGAGTGGGCAACGCGCACGGCGCCGACGCTTGTCCCGGCCGGCCGAACCTCTACGGGGAGCAGTCCACCGAGACCCTCTGCGGAACGGGACGACGATGAATCTGGTGGTGTGCGGGTCTCGCGTGGCGGCCTCCCTCGGTGACTTCGGGGGAGGGAAACTAGCACAGAATACTGTATGAAAATGGGGCTTCCCCAGATCCAGTGGGCAAACATTGGCGTGTTACGGCCAGCCATCCTGGTGATGCCAATTTTGTGCCGCACTTCCCATGTGGAGGTATTCTTCCGCTATTGCCCATTAACTGATTTGATCTCGTATGTTCACGAGTCGTGTTCCCACAGCAATAGTTATCTCTAGCGTAATATCCCCCAGCAGACTTGAGGCTTGTGCGCCCCGTCAAGCTAATGGCCCATTCGACGGGCTCGCATCAAACGCCAATCTTGTTGTTGGCACTCCATCGCCAAGTAATATTGAATTAGGGTTGGTCGGCATGGGGCAGGCACTTTTACTGTCTGACACGCGCGAGAGCTTTCCAAGGGCATCGACTATCGGATGTGGGCCGTGTCTTGGGGTCGCAGTGATATACAGAGGTAATCAAACAGCTCGGGCAATTCTTGCACACTTGCAACCCGAAGCCGACCACGCTGTGTTCGCGGAAAACATCCTCGCCGCATTCCCCGACGATGTTTGTGCGGATGTGCAGCTTCACATCACGACAGTCATGAGCGAGGTTTGCTATGAGGCCGAGCGACAGCAGTCATCCATCGAGCGGCTAATATCAGAAATTGCGGAGAAGTACGATTACGTTGTATTTGATGACGACAACGTGTTCCGGCATGGCAGTCCTTCATTGTCGGTGGATATGGCGACGCTTCAAGTATCAACGTCCCTGTTAGGGAGCGCCGAGTTTTCTGCAGCTGATTTTGACTACATGGAAGCTCAAAAGAAGCGGGATGCAGCTTCTCTGCACTACTTTCGATAGCGTTGCAGCGGGCCATGGTGTGGCCCCATTGACTATCCAAGGCTGGCGCTTGAATTCTGGTCGGTTACAGGGCGGGACGCCAATGGCCCGTTGACGAAATGCTGAGGAGTCATACCGCATGAGGCACGATAAACGACACGGCCGACTATGGCGACTGGCTTGGCGCTCGATCGACGGATGAGGCGCGGTCTTTCGTGACGCTGCCGGATGCAGGGTCCATGGCCGCTTGGGCCAACGCAGCGCCGGAAAGGAAGGCGAAATCGTCGTGATTTCTTGTCAACGATCGCCCGCAAACCCTTGTCGCACCGTGCCACGATTCGGCGATGCGATTGACAAATCGGTGTTGCTAAGAACTTGAAATAAAATGGAAAAATGAGGTTTGATCACTGAATTTTGATTCCAGTCGTCGTGGGTTCGAGTCCCATCGGTCACCCCAAAATTCCCTTGTGGTTCGTAGCGTTGTTCGCGTCAAGTTCTCTCCCGGTCAGGGAAAATTTCCAAGAAATTCATGTGTCGGGCATTCAGCCAGCCACGTCATTTTTTGACTTCGTCTTCGTACATAAAGCACTCCGGTGAGAATAATTCGGCCAGGTTGACTGGCCGCCTGAGGGCGCGATGTCGTATGAGAGCGATTCATGGCATCGCTTGGCGGGGAGGCGCCCCCTGAGCAAAGGCTGACAAAGTTTGATCTATGTCTAATCCTGCGTTCGACGTCGGCCGCCAATGCGAGCGAGGCCGTCCATAATGATCTCGTCATGTTTTCATGACCCTGTCTTCCCGGGTGGTCATGGTGCCCCATGCGACCCGGTTTCGAGACCCACCCCCCAGGTGGGTCTTTTTTCGTCTGCGCCGCCCTCCGCCGCATTCCAGGTGAAATGTGCCGATGCCACCTATTGAATTCGAACGTGCTACGCTTTTCGAAAGCGTAGGGTGTTTTTCGACTTTCAGGACACAGCGGAGACGGCAATGAGTTCCTTCCTGCATGGCGGCATCGGACTCGGAAACGACGGTGAGTTCGTGCGTTTTTACGTCAACGTCGATGGCAGCGTTTTCAACTGCCAGATCGGGCGGGCCGCACTCAATCGTCTCGCAAAAGCCGACGCCAGCGGCGAAGCACTCTTCGATCAGTTCATGGATGCCGAAGACGAGATTGTCGAGCTTGCCGCCAACGCGATTGCCAGTGGTGTGCGCACCGAGCCCATCGTCATCGATGTGCCCTGAGCCCACGCGAGTCAACCCTTTCGCGCCGAACACGAGCCACCCCATTCGACATGCCGTTTCCTGCATCCCGCCAACCGGAGTCTGTTATGAACTACGCATCGCATGAGCAAGTCTACGAATACCGCGCAGGTTATCAAGTTCGCGTGCGCGCCTTTCAGAAGGAGTACGCCGGGCCGTGGGACTATCTGGTGCAGGTCATCAAACACGGCAAACCGGAGGGGCCTGAGGTGCGATCCCCCGATGGGCACCGCGACAATCGTGTCGACGCGGAGATGGCCGGGCGTAAGGCCGGAGAGCGCATCGTCGACGAGTTGCTCGGCGACGATTCGTACGAGTGATGCCAGCTGGGGGCAGTCTCAATTCCTCGTCGCGGCACCGGCATGTCGCCGCCATCGACCGTCTGCCGATACCGAAGCGAGACCGTCCTCCGCCAGTTTCTCCAGATGCGCCTGCAAGGAGCGCCGGGCAACGGCGTGCCGTGACACGGGCACATCCGCATACACCATCGGTATGAGCGTCTCGATCGTCGCCGGCCCTGTCTGCGCAAGCGCATCGAGCGCGCGCGACTCGCGCGCGAGCCGATGCGCGATGAGCCGGGCAATTCGTTGCGCCGGCTGATCCATCACAAAGCCATGCCCCGGGGCGAGCCACTCGGGCGCAAGCGCGGCCAGTTTCTCAAGCGACGCCAGATAGGTCGCCATATGCCCGTCAGGCGGGTTGATGACGACTGTCGAGCCCTGCATGACGTGGTCGCCGGTGAAGACCAGCTTCGCGCCTTCCAACGCATAGCAAAGATGATTGGTCGCATGCCCCGGTGTATGAATCGCGCGCAGGATACGGCCGTCCGGCAACGTCACGGCGTCGCCGTCTGCCAGCGTTACGTCAGGCACGAACGCGATGTCTTGCCCTTCGTCATGACGCGCACGCATGCCATAGGTCGTTGCCCCCGTCCGCGCTTTCAACAGGCGCGCGCCGGGTGAATGATCGCGGTGCGTATGGGTGACGAAAATCTGCCGGACGGGGCCGCGAGCGGCGCCCAGGATTGCGTCGATGTGCGCCGGGTCATCGGGGCCCGGATCGATCACCGCCCACGCGTTGTCCGAACCACCGCCCACCAGATACGTATTCGTGCCGGGGCCGGTCATCATGCCCGGATTCGGTGCGGTCAGACGCAGCATGCCGGGCATCAGCGTCACCACCCGCCCTGGCACAATCTCGTAGCTGCCCGTGCCTTGTTCGTGCGGATCGGTCAGGGTCAATTCAGCCCAGGCCGGTTCGTCCGGTGTGACCGGCCAGTGACCCCGTTTGCCGCTGGCAAGACGCGGCTGAATGCGCGGTATCCCTTTCAGTGCCGCTGCGGCGGCTATCGCCTGCTCCCTGGTGCCCATGCCCTCCAGCCATTGCAGCAGTTTGCGCGTAGGCGGCAGCAGACGAAGTTGATCGGCATGCGTGAGGGCGTACCGGGGGCGCATCCATCGGTGCGCCGCCGTCTCGATCTGATCGACTTCGACCTGTTGGCCCTCGGGCAGCATCGCCAGAAAGAACCGCGTGTCAAAACGCTTTGCCAAGCCGAGTGGCGTAACCCAATGACTCAGATAGTGCAGACGTTGCGCGGCAAGCTGCACGTCGAACGAGTGGCATAGCGATGCAATATCGACCCGCCCCTCGTGCAACGCCTCGCGTTCACCGCGCATGATGCCGAGGCGACGTTCGTCGACGGGGGCGCCAGAACCATCGTTGGCGAACAACACGCCCGTTTCCTCAAAGCATTCCCTCATGGCAGCCACGTAGTAATCGAGGCCACCCTCGGGCAGTTGCAGACGCTGACTGGCCGTCGCGTCGTCGAGGGCATCGCACACGACGTGGCCCAGCCGGTCGGCAGCATCGACGACGCCGCCGGGGAACACGTAGGCATCGGAACTGAAGTCGCTCGCGCGTACGGCGCGTCGCAACAGCAGGACTTCCATGCCGCTGACTCGCTCGCGCAGCACGACGAGGCTGGCGGCCATTCGGAGGCTGGGTGGCGCCGGGTGGGCTTCGTGACGATCGGACATGAGGCATGCGCACGCAAGTCGCGCTGAATCGGGAAGCGTCTAGTTTGCCACTGGAAGGCCCTCGCCGCAGGCGGGGCTACCCGCGACGTGCGGCGCGAGCGGTGTGTGCGATGTCCGGGGGGGGGGGGAATGTGTCAGGGCGGCGTCATGACGCCGTGCCATTCGCCACATGCACCGACACGGTCATGGCAGGCTGGGAGGCACCGTACTGTGGCGCGGTCATGCATGCTGCAACGTCCTTCAGCCATTGCATCGTCGCCTCGGGCTGCGTGACGGGCAGCATGTGGCCGCCGTCCACGAGCGTCAATTGCACGCGCTCGCTGGCGAGCGGCATGGTCTCGCCTTGCAGTCGGTAATCGAGAATACGGTCGCCACGTCCATAGAGGATGTCGACGGGGACCGACAAGGCTGGGTAACGTGCCGCGAGGCTGGGCATGTCGCGCTCGGCGGCGAGGATGTCGACGCTGCCCGCTTCGAAGTTGCCCGGCCTGAAGCCGAGCACGCCGCCGCCGCGAACGAGGAAGTCCTTCGGGGCGTCTTCCGGGCCGAAGACATACGTGAGCGTCGTGCGGCCCGTCATCATGCCGATGGGCACGGCGAGGGTGCGTCCGACCCAGCGGCGCCAGCGGGCGCTGCGAATGGCCAGGGCGCGAAAGGCGGCGGGTACCTCGGACACTGGCTGCGTCAGCGGCGCGATCAAGGCGAGTGCGCCGACGCGTTGCGGATGATCGAGCGCCAGCGCCAGCGATACCGCCCCGCCCAGCGAGTGCCCCACGACAAGCGGACGCTCGAGCGCGAGGGTGTCGATCAATCGGGCGACGGCGTTCGCCTGCGAGGCAATCGCGCCGTCGTGTTGTGCGGCGCGCGTCGAGTAGCCGGACCCTGGCCGGTCGACGAGCACGACGCGATGTGTGCGCGCCAGCGCTGCCAGCGGCAAATAGGCGAAGTTGCGCAACTGACCGCAAAGGCCGTGAATGAAGACGACGGCCGGACCCTGGCCGAAATCGACGTAATGCAGGCGTTCGCCATCGATATCGAGATATTGGCCGTCCGGCGGCACGGCCGCTTCGGCTCGGCGCGCGACGCGATGCGTGAAACGCATCAACACGACCGCAATGGCGGCAAACGCAATGACGAGGCAACCGAACAAATAAGCAATGAGCATGATGTCGTATCTAGCAGCAGGCAAAGTGAGTCAGGGTGCATCGTAACGATGCGGGGCGCAAGCGGGCTTAACGTGTCGCCGATGCCACGGCGCTCGTCGTATTCGACGCCTGTGAGGCCGTAGTCGCGTCCGGCCCGACCAAGCGCGTCGCGCGACGCTCGAAATGCATGGCGCCATCGTCGACGCTGCCCCAACGCATCAATCGCAAATCGCGCAGGTAATTCTGATAGAACACCCACGGCTTGCGGCCACCTTGTTTTGGCAGTGCCCCGGCGGCGCGTTGAATGTAGCCCGACGTCAGGCCGATGGCCGGCATCTCGCCGCGCTCGCCGTCGCGCAATCGCGGCACGCAGGTGTCTGCGCCCTGCGCATTCATATGATTGATGAGACGGCAAACGTATTGCGCGATCAACTCGGCTTTGAGTGTCCACGACGCATTGGTGTAACCGAAGACCGATGCGAGGTTGGGCACATCGCTATACATCATGCCCTTGTAGGCGACCGAGTCGGAGAGCACCACGGGTTTGCCGTCGACCAGCAGACGGGCGCCGCCCATCAACTGCACGCGCAGGCCGGTCGCCGTCACGACGATGTCGGCGTCGAGCGTCTTGCCGCTCTTGAGGGCGAGTCCGTTCGTTGTGAAGGACGCGATCTCGTCCGTCACGATGGCGGCTCGTCCACCGCGCAACGCCTTGAAGATATCGCCGCCCGGTGCGAGGCAAAGCCGTTGATCCCACGGTTGATAGCGGGGCGTGAGGTCGCGTTCGACGTCGACATGACCTTGTGCCTGCCGTGCTGCGCGGCGAATCAGTACGCGACGGATGGCGTTCGGCCAGCGTCGCGCCGCATTGTAGAAGCCGAGGGCGATGAGCACGTTCTTCGCGCGCACGACGTGGTGTGCCATGCCCGCCGGTAGCCACGCGCGCAAACGTTCGGCGACGCCGTCGCGACTCGGCATCGACAGGATGTAGCTCGGCGAGCGTTGCAGCATGGTGACGTGCGCCGCCGTCGCCGCCATGCTCGGCAGCAGCGTTACCGCCGTGGCGCCGCTGCCGACGATGACCACGCGCTTATCGCGATAGTCGAGATCCTGAGGCCAGTGCTGCGGATGCACGATGGCGCCGGTGAAGGTGTCCATGTCCGGCCACGCCGGTGCGTGTCCGGCGTCGTAGGCGTAATACCCACTGCACATGAAGAGGAAGTGGCACGTGAGGGTCTGCGTGTCCTGACGACTATCGGCGTGTGTGCGTTCGATGTCCAACGTCCAGCGCGCGATCGTCGAATCCCAGCGGGCTTCACGAACCTTGTGGCCGTAGCGGATCAGGCTGTCGAGCCCCTCTGCGCGAGCGGTGTCCTTGAGATAGTCGAGAATCTCGCCGCCATCGGCAATGGCCTGAGGGCTGGCCCAAGGACGGAAGCTGAAGCCGAGCGTGAACATGTCGGAGTCGGAGCGCACGCCGGGATAACGGAAGAGATCCCACGTGCCGCCGAGCGACTGGCGCGCTTCGAGCATGGCGAACCGCGTGCCAGCGCAGCGCTCGCGCAGGAAATGCGCGGCGGCGATACCGGAGAGTCCTGCGCCGACGATGATGACGTCGAGGTCCGTGGGGACACGGGCGATGTCGGTGGCTGTCGTGTTTGCCGTCATGGCGATGGTCTCCGGGCGTCGTTTATTTGGTTGCCGTGGCGCGAGCCGCTGCGTCGCGCTTGGTCGACGAAGGCTTGCGAGCCATGGCTGAGCGCCGGTAGAACCAGGCCACCACGGCCTGATAGCGCGCGCCGAGCAGACGGGCCAGTTTATCGACGCGGTGTGCGTCGTTGCCGACGAGCACGCGTCGTGCATTACGCTCGACGCCCGCGAGGATCTGCCGCGCGGCGGCGTCCGCACTCGTCGCGTCGATGAGCTTGTTGGCGCGCCGGCGGTGCGTGTGGGCGTCCACGCCGGTGAGCATGGTGATGCTGTCGTCGATACGCGAGGTCTGCACAATATTGGTCGCGACGCCGCCCGGATGTACACACGTACACGAGACGGGCGCGTGTGCCAGTTCAAGCTCCATCCGCAACGCTTCGGTGAAGCCGCGCACGGCGAATTTGCTGGCGTTATAGGCCGATTGGGTCGGCATGGCGATGATGCCGAACAGGCTCGACGTATTGACGATATGCCCTTCGCCGGACGCCATCAGGTGGGGGAGAAACGCCTGCGTACTATGCACTACGCCCCAGAAGTTGATGTCCATCAGCCATTTGAAATCTTCCTCGCGCATGGTCGCCACCGGCACCGACAACGAAACGCCGGCATTGTTGAAGACGAGATTGACCTTGCCGTGGGCCGCGGCCGTCTCGTGAGCCCAGGTGAAAACGGCGTCTCGATCGGCGACGTCGAGCCGTTGCGCCGTGACGCGAACGCCCAACGTGCGGCAGACAGTGGCCGTGTTCGCCACGCTGTTCTCGTCGATATCCGATAATGCGAGGTGCGTCCCGCGGCGCGCCAGTTCGAGCGCCAGCGAACGGCCCATGCCCGATCCGGCACCGGTAATGGCTGCCACTTTGTCCGTAAACGTCGTCATGGTGTTTGTCTCCGATTCGTGACGCGTCTACCCACCGCCAAGTGATGGGCATCGCATTATCTGTAATTTGGTGTTGAGTGTCACCACTTTAGTTTTGCCCTTAGGTGATGTCAAATAGCGAAATGGAACAAGGGCTCGAATCGAGAGATGCCGCGTCGACGGCATCGCCAACTGCGGGGCCGGTTGCGCCGCCAGCGGCGACCGGCGGGCGGCGCTATGGCGGGGTGGGGCAGGCCCAGCGGGAGCAGGCACGCCTTACTGCACTGATCGATGCCGCCACGGAAGTCTTCGGCACGGTGGGATTTCGTCGCGCAACGGTGCGTTCGGTGTGCCGTCTGGCCAAGCTCAACGACCGGTATTTCTACGCGGCGTTCGAGAATCTGGAGCATTTGTTGCGTGCGACGTATGCGCATCATGCGCAAACCTTGCTCGGGCAGTTGCAAGCCGCCATTACTGCGAGCGCACCAACGCTCGACGCGCGGCTCGATGCCAGTCTGCACAGTTTTTTCGCGTTTCTGCGCAACCCGCATGCGGCGCGTGTCTTGCTGCTCGAGGTGATGGGCGTGAGCCCCGAGACGGACCAGGCCTATCACCGCTATATCTCGGAATTCGCAAAGCTGATCCTGAGCATGGCCAACGTGCCGCCACCGGCCAGTGAGGATGCGCAAGCGCAGGCGAGAATTGTCGGCGTGGCGCTGGTGGGCGCGATGACCAACGCCGGCACCGCCTGGGTGCTCACGGGCTATCAGGAGAGCGAGGCATGCATGGTGGCGAGTTGCCGCCGTGTGTTGCGAGGTGCGCTTGTTTGACGTGGCCGGCGGCGCAGCGGTGGTCATGCTCGCTACAATACGGTTTTCGCGTAGGACGCTAAGGCGCGTCGACGCTTCTGATTTCTTACTCTCCAAAGGTCGAAAATGACCACTATCGGAACACCGCTGTCGCCGAACGCGACGAAGGTCATGTTGTTGGGCGCGGGCGAACTCGGCCGTGAAGTGCTGATTGCCTTGCAGCGTCTGGGGGTTGAGACGATTGCCGTGGATCGCTATGAGAACGCGCCGGGGCAGCAGGTTGCCCACCACGCTCGCACCATCGCGATGACCGATCCCGAGCAACTCAAGGCGTTGATCGAAGCCGAAAAGCCGGATCTCGTCGTGCCCGAGATCGAAGCCATTGCCACGCCGATGCTCGAAGCGCTCGAAGCGGACGGTGTGGTGCGCGTGATCCCGACGGCTCGCGCCGCGCGTCTGACGATGGATCGCGAAGGCATTCGTCGTCTGGCCGCCGAGACGCTGGGGTTGCCGACGAGCCCGTATCAGTTCTGCGATTCGCTCGAGCAATTGCAGGCCGCCATCGATGGCGGCATCGGCTATCCGTGCATCGTCAAGCCGGTGATGAGCAGTTCGGGCAAGGGGCAGAGCAAGATCGACGGCCCCGCCGACGTGAAGGCTGCATGGGATTACGCGATGGCCGGTGGCCGAGTGAGCCACGGTCGCATCATCGTCGAGGGCTTCATCAACTTCGACTACGAAATCACGCTGTTGACCGTGCGTGCGCGTGGTGCCGACGCGCAGATCGAGACGCACTTCTGTGCCCCCATCGGTCACAAGCAGGTGAGCGGCGATTATGTCGAGAGCTGGCAGCCGCATCCGATGTCGCCGGTGGCGCTCGAACGCGCTCGTCTGATCGCGCGCGATGTTACGAACAACCTCGGCGGGCAGGGCATCTTCGGTGTCGAGCTGTTCGTGAGGGGGGAAGACGTGTGGTTCAGCGAAGTCAGTCCGCGTCCGCACGACACAGGCATGGTCACGATGATTACCCAATGGCAGAACGAGTTCGAGCTGCACGCGCGCGCCATTCTCGGTCTGCCAGTCAACACCACGTTGAAGACGCCGGGCGCGAGTGCCGTCATTTACGGCGGTGTGGACGCGACGGGCATCGTGTTCGACGACGTAGATCGCGCCCTGCAAGTGCCGCAAACCGACATTCGTCTGTTCGGCAAGCCGGAGAGCTTCGTGAAGCGCCGTATGGGTGTTGCGCTGGCGTATGACAACGATCTGGATGTCGCTCGCAGCAACGCGGTCGAAGCCGCCAGTCGTGTGAAGCCGCGCGCTGTCTGATCCGAGGCGGATCATTACGCAAGCATCACGCAGCGTCACGCAGCATTGCGCATTGAAGCGATAGATGGGCATCGTGGGTAACGGCTCACGATGCCCTTTTTTATTTTTGTGGTTGCGAAGTGCAACTATTAAGTTGTATTGTACAACTATATTGGAGTGCATTTCAGCGAAATACCAATGGGAGCGTTTGCACAGTGAGCCCCGATCCGTCGTTGGTCGAATCCATTCGCGCCGTATCGCGCGAGATGGTCCGGGAGTTGGGTTTCATGGGCGGTAATTTTGCCGGCACTGACCTTTCGCCGTCCGCTGTCCATGCGTTGATCGAGATCGAGCGCGGCGGTATCACGGCGCGCGACCTTGGCGCGCGACTACGTCTCGAGAAGTCGAGCGTCAGCCGGATGCTGCGCAAGCTGGTGCAGTCCGGCGATGTCGGCGAAGCGGTCTCGGAGCACGACGCCCGTGTGAAGCGGTTGTTCCTGACACCGGTCGGCAAGAAGCGCGTGGCAGGAATTCACGCGTTCGCTCGCGCGCAGGTGATGGAGGCGCTGGGCCGTCTGGAGCGCGGGCAGGACCGCATCGTACTGGAAGGAATGCGGCTTTACGCCGCCGCGTTGAAGCAACGTTGACGAGTGCGTGCCTGGGCGTGTGACGCAGGCTCGGAAACGTTGCCCGGGCGAAGCCGTCCTGAAACAACATCTAGAGAGGTCGCCACCATGAACGATTTCCCCTCGCTGACCGAACTTGCCGGGCCGATGCCCGTCAGTGTGCCCGCTGGAAGGCTCGACGGCCGCGTGTGCCTCGTCATGGGTGGCACCAGCGGTATCGGCCGCGCCACGGCCTTGCGTATGGCTCAGGAGGGGGCGCGTGCCGTGATCGTCACTGGACGGCGCAAGGAGCTCGGAGGCGCACTGGCCGACGATATCCGGCGGCTCGGGGCGGAGGGCTTGTTCGTCAGCACGGATTTGACGTGCGAAACGGATATCGTCGGCGCGGTCACGCAAACGATGACGCAATTCGGCCGGCTCGATGCGGTGTTCAACAACGCCGGTTTCCAAGAGCCGCGTGCGCGATTGGCTGACCAGACTGATGCTGTGTACTCACAGGTGTTCGACACCAATGTTCGCGCTGTCTTTCACGCGATGCGTCACGAGATTTCAGCGCTTCTCGCCTCCGGTGGCGGCACGATCGTCAACAACACGAGTGTGAGCGGCGTACGAAATCCCAATGCCGGGCTCGCGCTCTATGGTGCCTCCAAGGCGGCGCTCAATTCGCTCACTCGTGCCGCCGCGATGGAATATGCCCCTTCGGGCATTCGCATCAACGCGGTCGCGCCCGGGCGTGTGGTGACGGCCATGATGCTCGCCTCGGGCATTGCGGATATGCGCAGCGTTGCGGCGGGTCTTCCGCTCAAGCGGATGGGGCATCCCGAGGAGGTCGCCGCTGCCGTCGTCTGGCTGAGTTCAAGTGAGTCCAGTTATGTCGTTGGACATGTTCTGGCAGCAGACGGCGGCTTTCTTGCAGGTTGAACTGGCGCCGTGACTCAGGGACTCGGTAGCGTCATCATTCGCGCCCGGCCATGCGGAGCATCGAAACCCTGCAACGGGCCTTTGGGCACGATACCCGTCGGATTGATGGTTCGATGACTTTCGTAGTAGTGGCGCTTGATGTGCTCGAAATTCACCGTGGCTGCGATGCCTGGCTGCTGATAGATGTCACGCGTGTAGGCAGAAAGATTCGGATAGTCGGCAATGCGTCGCAGGTTGCACTTGAAATGGCCGACATACACGGCATCGAAGCGGATCAGCGTGGTGAAGAATCGAATGTCCGCTTCCGTCATGCGCTCGCCGGTCAGGAAGCGGCGGGTGGCCAGACGTGCATCGAGCCAATCCAGCGTCTCGAACAGCGGCGCGACGGCTTCCTCGTAGGCCACCTGCGTCGTGGCAAAACCAGCTTTGTAGACGCCGTTGTTCACGGTGTCGTAGATGCGGGCGTTCAGGCTGTCGATTTCCTCGCGAAGGGCGAGCGGGTAGTAGTCCCCTGGGGTCGCACCGAGCGCATCGAAGGTGCTATTGAACATGCGGAGGATTTCCGAAGACTCGTTGCTGACGATCGTGCGGCGTACGTTGTCCCACAGCACGGGCACGGTGACACGGCCGGTGAAGTGTTCGTCGGCGGCGAGGTAGACGTCGCGCAGAAAAGGCGCGCGGCCCACCGGATCGCCGGTGACGCCGGGGCCGGGTTGGAACGTCCAGCCGTCGTCGAGCATCAGCCAGTTCACGACCGCCACGGGAATCATGTCCTGCAAACCCTTCAGGGCACGCATGATGAGCGTGCGATGCGCCCATGGGCAGGCATAACTCACGTACAGTAGGTAGCGATCGCGTTGCGCTGCAAAGCCACCTTCGCCGCTGGGGCCGGCAGCACCGTCCGGTGTGACCCAGTGGCGGAAGGTGGCGGGGCGTCGCTCGAAGCGTCCGCCAGTGGCGTGTGTGTCGTACCCGTCAGTGTGCCATTCGCCGTCTACCAGTAAGCCCATCGTCACCTCCGGATTGAAAGGTTCAGCATACCTGCAAAAACGAAAAAACCCCGCGTGAGCGGGGTTTTCAGTTCGGGCAGGCCTTGCGGCGCTATCCGAGGCGCGTCGATCGCGTTAGCGATCAGCAGCGAAACATCCGTCGCTTACAGCGGCTGGATGTTGCTGGCCTGACGGCCCTTCGGTCCCATCTTCACTTCGAAGCTGACCTTTTGGTTCTCTTGCAGCGACTTGAAACCCTTCGATTGGATTTCCGAGAAGTGAGCGAAGAGATCGTCACCACCTTCGTCCGGCGTAATGAATCCAAAACCCTTGGCGTCGTTAAACCACTTGACGGTACCAGTTGCCATTTCTTAAATCCTTAAAGTTTTCAAATGAGCGAGCGAGAAGCTCAGCGAGCGCATGACATTAAAGCTGATCAGGTACAACCGAGTTGACGCAGAGGGCGACATTAGATGACACAAGACTCGCCATACAACGTTCATGCACCCGTTTTTTTACGGGAAAGGTGGGAAGGTGTCAAGCAGGGAAACTTTAGATTGTTGATCCACGCCAGTTTCAAGCCATTTTTCGCTGCGTTGCGGTATGCATTCGGTATGGCCGGGCGACCGGTCTGACTACCATTGCGATGGCACGTCCGAAGTCATATCTTTTCGGTCTGCCAGACGTAACGCAATGCCGGCACTTCAATGCCGGGCGACACCGCAATCGGATGAACCCTACCCGCGCGGCCCCCGAGCCGGTCGTAGAACTGCCGGGCGCGCGTATTGCTTGCGAGCACCCAGAGATAAAGCGCAGCGTCAGGATCGAGGGCGCTCGCCCAGTCCCTTACCTGATGGAACAAGGCCCGGCCAATGCCCCGACCTTGCCACGTGGCGGCCACGTGGAGGTTATCGAGCAAGATGCCGTCACCGCCAGATAACGCACATACAAATCCGGCGAGCGATCCATTCGCCATGTCGGGACAGGCTTTCCATATACGCATTGCGGGATCGTCGGCGCGCATGAAACGGTCGCGCCACAACGCAGCGTGTTCTTGCACGAGATGAGAGCGCACATGTTCCGTCGGCAGCATATGCGCATACGTCGCTTGCCAACTACGCGCGTGCAACTCGGCGATAGGCGCAACGTCCGCCATCGTCGCCGGCAGGATGCGGGGTGATGTCATGCTGGCGCTCCCATTGATTGGGAGGCATGCTCGGCACAATGAGAAGCGCCGTCACCGAAAACGGCGTGCGCCAGAATATCCTCGGGCGAAGTGATGGAAAGCGTGTCTTGTGGCGTGGACGCAACGCGAGCGCTGGCTTGCCAGGCTGTCATGGACGTGTCATCGCGCTATGCGGTTTGAGTGAAAGAGAACGGCAGAGTGAGCCGCTTTGCCATGCGCGCTCACTCAACGTTCACTATAACGCGGTGCACGACTTCAGGCACGCGAATGCGGATGCCGCTGGCTGGCCACTGTCGGGTGTGCACGGTGCGTCGTTTTGGGCGGCAACGCGTGATGTGCCTTCATGGCCGTCTTGCCGTGCGCTGTCTTGTGCGCGTGAGATTTCTTATGCGCAGACGTCTTCGCCGACGCTTTCGTCGCGGCGCCGTGGTGGCGATGCTTCGATGACGAGGCATGCTGCGCTTTGGCGTGATGACCGGGCCGGGTGTGGGCGGCGGAAGCGGCGAATGCCGAGGCCGAGAACATCGCAAACGTTGCCAGCGCAAGAGCGACGCCGACGTTGCGCAGGGTGCGCGGGTAGAGCATGGACAACAGGGTCTCCGTAGGTTTGAGTGCTGGCGTCGCCGGCGGGTGTGCCGCGCCGCCGCCGCCCAATCGGGTCGCGCCACCAGCTTTGTCACTGACAGTGCGTTCGAGCGGCCGCGATTGTAGGGCTGCAAAAATGACTTGTCGAGATGGTCGGCCGACCGTCCGAATGAGGCGTTGAGTCACGGCCAACGAATTTGGTGCGCTGCCGCATGATCTGCCTATGAACTAGGTATTTTCCCTAGCAACACAAAAAACCCCACCACGGCTCGATTTCATGGCGGCAAAATTCAGTGGCACTGCCCTTCAATTTGATGGGCGAGTGCCGTTAACGGCCTCATGACAGTCTCCTTGCCGACTGTCATCATGACGGCCTCACCATGGGCTCGGCGAACGCGTTCGATATTATTCGTTCCGGCCTGTTACTTGTCCTCCGGCGCGCATGACGGGCGCGACGCCGAAGCGCCAGGGCACGATGCAGGGCAAACAAGCTAGGCGGCCGCGAAGTGCCGCGTGTCTCTCGAGACCTTACGTGGCAACCAACCAGGCACCGACGCTCGACTCCCTGCAATCGCTGCTGGCGACCGTCCAGCGCAATGAGCGTTCGTTAAAACGTTTTCAGGACATCGAGTTGGCGCTGATGGGGGCGCCCGACTTCGGTCAGTTTCTGGAAGTGATGCTCAACCGCTTGCGGCACGATTTCGATCTGTCGGGGGTGCGTCTGATGCTCGCCGAGGTCGACGACACGTTGCGCGATCTCATCGACACTGCCGAAGGCATTCGTGCGCTCGACGCCGGTCTTTGCATCGCGCAGGATGCCGGTACGTTCTCTGCCGTGTGTGGCGACGGCCAACTCTGGATCGGCGCGCCGCGTGAGCGCCATGCGCCGCTCTTCGGGCCGCGCGCGCCTGCGAGTGCCGTCGTTATGCCACTGGCCCGCAACGGCCGCTATCTCGGCATCATCGCACTGGGCAGCCGTGACGCGCGCCGCTTCTCGCCGGAAATGGCGACCGATTTTCTCGAACGCTTCGGCGCGGTCGTTGCCGTATGTCTCGAGAACATGTGGAATCGCGAACGCCTCAAGCGCATCGGCCTGACCGATCCGCTTACCGGGCTCTCGAATCGCCGCTATTTCGATCAGCGCTTGCGTGAAGAAGTGGTGCGCGGCGCACGTTATGGTGCGCCGCTCGCGTGTCTGTTGATCGATATCGACCATTTCAAGCGCGTCAACGATAGCCATGGTCACGCCACCGGCGACCGTGCGTTGCGCGCGGCCAGTGTGTGCATGCGTGCGCAATTGAGAGTGACGGATACCCTCGCACGTTACGGTGGGGAAGAGTTCGCCGCGCTGCTCGTGCAGACGGAACAGAGCTGGGCGGGGACGGTTGCCGAGCGGGTACGTCGCGCTGTGGCGCGGTTGGAAGTTCCGGACGACGACGGTGCGCCCGTGCCGCTCACGATTTCCATTGGCTTGGCGAGTGTGGACCCGCGCGATAGTCACGACCCTGAGACGCTCCCGATGCGTCTGCTTGGCGCTGCCGACGCGGCGCTGTACACCGCAAAGCGTTCCGGTCGCGACCGCGTCGTCGTGGCCTCCGCAGCGACGCTGCGCTGAGCGTATCGCCGGCGGACGGCAACAAGCCCGAAATGTCGCCGGGGCTTGCTTGCCCCTGTCTTATCGACCGCTGAACCAGCCGATCAGCAGCGATACCGTCACCACCGAAAGCACCGTCGAAATCAGAATCGCGCGCGAGGCGACAGCGGCTTCACGTCCGTACAGTTGCGCCAGCATGAATGGCCCCGTGCCGATGGGCAGGGCCGAGAGTAGCAGTGCGCTGTGCGCCCAGATCGCCGGAAGATCGAAGACGCGGAACGCCAGAAATGCCGTGACCGCCGGTTGAAAGACGAGCTTGAGTCCGACGAGACGTCCCACCGCGCGTGCAATCCGAGGCTCTTTCGCCGCCCCCGAGCTCTGCGCGAGAAACATGCCGATCGCCACTAGTGCGCACGGACTGGCCGCCCCGCCGAGCAACGTGGTGAAGTGCAACACGGGGGCGGGCAGCGCAATACCTGCGGCCGCAAACGCCATGCCGGCGAACGGCGAAACGACGAGCGGATTGCGTACCAGCGCCCGGACGACGAAGCCCGCCGTGCGACGCCAGTTCGGTGTGGCTTGCAGATCCGTCTCGATGATTGCGATGGAGATGGCGAAGAGCACGGTTGCCGTGAGCAGCATCGCGACGACCACCGCCGGTACGCTGGCCGGACCGAAGGCCACGAGACATAGCGGCAATCCCATGAACCCGGCGTTCGGATAGGCCGCGCCCATGCCTTCGATGCTGGCGTCGGTCAGACGTCCGCGCACCGTGCGATCGAGCATGAAAGACAGCGCGAACGTTGCGGCCATGCCGCCGCCGAATGCCCCCAGAAACCCAGGGTTGACCAGCTCCGCCCATGTGATCTGCGCCATCGACTGGAACAGCACGGCAGGCAGCGCGAGATAGACGACGAAGCGGTTGAGTGCGTCGAGCGCAGCCTCGCCGAGCCAGGCACGACGGGCGCACAGATAGCCGACGAAAATCAGCCCGAAGACGGGGAGGGCGGCAGAGATGACGGCTTGCATGATCAATGCGACGCGGCCAGCCGCGCGAGCCACTCGCGACGCGCGTTGCCGCCATCCGCTTCGGTGTGTTCGCGGGCGGCGGTCTCGGCGCCATTGGCATCCCCTGCCGCGATGCGCGCGACAATTTCCCCGTGTTCGTGCCAGACAACTTCCTGCATCGGCATGGCTCCAAGCGTCGCAGCCATCGCCCGCATGATGTGCGCCCATTGCGGCGCGACCGTCTGCGCGATCAGCGGGTTGCCCGACGCGTCATGCAGCGCCGTGTGAAACGCAACCTCAATGCGTACCTGACGCGCTACCGGTGTGCCTCGCGTCATCGCCATGCCTGTCGCAACCGCCTGCTGCAGACGGCGCAGTTCCGGCTCGCTCAACGTGCCTTGCGCCATACGTGTGGCTGCGAGCCGCGCCGCCAGACCGTCAAGGGCCGTGCGCACCTGATAGAGCTGGCGCAGGTGATCGGCATCGATGGGGGCGACCTCCAGGCCCTGACGCCCGCTGTCGCAAACCAGACCGTCGCGCTTGAGCAACTGCAAAGCATGGCTGACGGGCTGGCGCGACACACCTAGCGAATCGGCCAGTTCGGCTTGCCGGATGCGCTCGCCCGGGGGCAGCGTGAGATCCGCAATGGCGTCGCGCAGACGCGAATAGACCTGATCGATCAGTACGGGCGTGCTCACAAGGGGTTCAAGCGGCGCGAGGGGCCGGTCGGTTGCCGTCGAGTCGGGGGATGCAGCGGGGTTCGACATGGAATTCCGGGGCTCGCCGGTCTCTGTGATATCTGGAATTCCGAATTCTACGCTTGCGAACAGACGCTGGCGCGCTTTTTTGACCCATGGCAGTCGTGAGGGGGAAGCGAGAATAGCGGGACTTACGTCAGTCGCTCGGGTCCAGTTCGGGGGGGGCGACGAAAGCGGTGCGCGCGGGTGTCTGAAGCAGGGCCTGAACGGTGGTGCGGGTGCGCTGGAGGCGACAGGCGAGCGCCCACGCGTCGGCCTCGTGTTCGAATAAACCGACGATCAGGTGCGGTTCTGCGGCAAAGCCGTCGGAAAACAGGCCGATGTTCTTCGCGATCATCTCGCTCGCCCGCTCCACCGACACGGTGTATTGGCGCGGCGAACGGTATTGATTGATGACTACGGCAAAGGCGCGGGAGAACGCGTCGGACATGCGGGGACCTCCTCTGTCGGCGTCGTGCGAAGTCTCCGATCTCGATCATCGGAACTACGCACTCGGCGTTGCACTTCCGGTGATTGTAGGCGATGGCGAGGCACATGTCGGGACAAAAGCGGTGGGCATGCGCGTGGCCGATAGCGCGTGCCGGCGGCAGCAAAAAAAGCCGCCGAGCGGGTCGGCGGCGCAACAGAGAGGGTGACAGCGCAACCGAAGTTGCCGAAGACCAGCATAGGTGGCAGCGATGACAGCGTCGTGACCGTTGTGTTTGACGATGGGCTCGACACCTGCCGTGACCCGCTGCCAGTTCGGAACACGAAATTCTGAAAAAATTTCGGGAAAAGCACCCACCGCGCGCGCTGCGCGCCAGAGGCCTTCCGTTGTTCAATGCGGCTGAGTGCGTAGGCCGGCTACACGAGCACGGGCAACGCCTCCACGACAAGGAGCGCAACGAGCGCTCCGGCCACCGCGCCGGCCGCACGCAGGCCGTAGCGCGTGCTGCGGGTCGCGACGGGGATGCCGCCAACGAGCAAGGCACCGGCCACCGCCATCGGCAGGAACAACGTCAAGTCGTAAAGGTTGAAGTGGAATATGGGCAGCATTCTTGTCTCCTCACCTGAATCGCGCTTCCACTATAGGACGGCGGCGGAGGATGCCCAAGTTTGGTGCGGCGCAGCATGTTGCTGCGCAGAGAATGCCGCTCTGGCGGTATCAATCTTCTTGACGCACGGCGTGCATCTTGCGGCGTGCGTTCCACATCGCCATGTCTTTGCGAGTACGTATGCGGTCACCGGCATTGATGTCCGCGGGCCGTGCACTCGGGGCGGAGGCCGCAACGTCGTTAGCTTCGCTGCGCGCCTGCACCATCATGACGAGCGTAAGCAGCGAGGCGGCAAGCGCCAGCAAGATCAGCTTCATATGACCCCCGGGGCGAATCTCTGGTGAATCTGGTCGGTGTTATGCATCGTCGTTTTCGTCCTGGCCGGTCCGCCAAAGGGGACCGTGCCGGTGAGGGTGGCGCGATGCTTCTGTGATGCACTGCTTGACGGATTACGTTGCCGCGACTGCCTGACGGGAGGGGGCTTCGGTGCGTCCGACGCTGGCTGAGGCCGCGTCTCGTACTGCGCGACGGATCATAGCCAGCGATTATGACAACGCGCCGCGGAGATCAAATTCTCACTGGCGGTGCAGCACGTCACCTCACATCCTTTAACGTATAGCGACGGCTGCGGCGAAAAGTTTAGAAATCCTGACACTTTTTTTGAGCACGGGTCAAAAGCGAGATCCCACCGCGTTTTGGCCCGTATCTCGCCGACGGTGCGTTTACGCCTGATGCGAGCCGTCGTTGTGCGGCCCGCCCGCCTGACCGGCCGGCGGGCCGCCGCGCTCAGGCAAGACCATGGCGGCAAGCGACGCCGGCGCTGCGCCTGCCTGGACAAGCTCGTGCATCACGTCTGGCGACGTGCCGAGGGCCACCACAAGTCCGGTCAGTCCGGCCCAGGTCGACGGCTCGAGCCGCCGGGAAAGGAGAAAGGAGAAGGCTCATGAGCCACCTCCCGGTGTCGTATCGTCGAGCGAGGTCTTGCCGCTGAAGTAGAACGGCGTCATGTGGTGACATCGGCATGGGGCGCTCCTTGTAACGAGTCAGGGACACCAACCCTAGCGATGCGCGTTTGCCTGTCACAAGGCGACAAGCGCGACATAGATGCCGTCATCCGGCGCACACCGACATGCGTTGTACGCCCTGGGTGCCTTGGCGATGTCACGCGTCGCCGCGCGAGGTAAGATAGCTGCCGTATCGCAATGGCGGCCAGATGGCTGGTAGCGATGCCATTACCGGCTTCCCGAACTTTCCCGGATTTCGTCATGCTTGAACTCATTTCAGAACACCGTTGTTTCGGCGGCGCGCAGCGCTTCTATCGTCACGCCTCGACCACCATCGGTCTGCCGATGCGTTTTTCGGTGTTCCTGCCGCCGCAAGTGCGCGACGGCCGTGCAGTGCCTGCGCTGTTTTATCTTGCGGGGCTGACCTGCACGGAAGAGACGTTCATGATCAAGGGCGGCGCACAGTGGCTGGCCGCAGAACATGGCGTGGCGCTGATTGCCCCCGACACGAGCCCGCGCGGTGCGGGTGTGCCGGGTGAGACCGATGCGTGGGATTTCGGCGTCGGCGCAGGCTTCTATCTCGACGCGACGCAGGCGCCATGGTCCACGAACTATCGCATGTACAGCTATCTTGTCGACGAACTCTACGCATTGGTGACGCAATCGCTGCCCATCGACGCGGAGCACGTCGGCATCTTCGGCCACTCGATGGGGGGACATGGTGCATTGACGCTCGCGCTGCGCAACCCTGACAAATTCCGCTCGGTGTCGGCGTTCGCACCGATTGCGGCGCCGATGCGTTGCCCGTGGGGCGAGAAGGCGTTCACCGGGTATCTGGGGACGGATCGAGAAACGTGGCGGCAGTACGATGCCAGCGAACTGATGGCGAAGGCCGGGCAGATGGTGTTCCCGGGCGGCATTCTGATCGATCAGGGCCTGAACGACCAGTTCCTGGAAGCGCAACTGAACCCGGACATCTTCGAGCAGGCATGCCGCGACGCCGGCCAGCCGCTGACGCTGCGACGTCACAACAGCTACGATCACGGCTACTACTTCATCCAGACCTTCATGGCGGACCATCTGTCACATCACGCCGAACAACTGCGCACGTATTGATTCGCCCGGCGCCGTACTGTCTGCACTGTCAGACCGCCCGCGCCTCGTAATGGCGCGGCGGCGTGACGATCTCGTCTTGCGCCCGCACGATTTCCAACTCATAACGGCCGGCGAGATGCGTGGCGCGCAGCACGGCGTCGACTGCGGCAAGCGTGTGCTCGAACGCCGCACGTGTCGTATCGCCCTTGAGCAAGCGCGCGAGGAAGACACCCGAGGTCAGGTCGCCCACGCCCACAGGCTGACGCGCGAACGGATACAGCGGACGGTAGCCATGCCAGGCCTCGTTGTTCGTCACCACCAGCATGTCGAACCGATCGGCAGGCTTGCCGGCGTATTCCAGATGCTTGACGAGCACCATCTTCGGCCCGCGCGAGAGTAGGGCGCGGCATGCCGCGACGGCATCGTCGAGCGTGTCGATCGGGTGCTGCGAGAGCTTCTCCAGCTCGAGATGATTGGGGGCCATGATGTCGGCCGCCGCAGGCATGTGTTCGACGAGATATTGTTCGATGCCCGGCTTGACCTGGCACCCTTTCTCGGGATGCCCCATCACCGGGTCGCACAGGTAGATCGCGGCGGGATTGGCCTGTTTGACGCGCTGCACCGCCGCGAGCACGAAGCCCGCCTGCTCCGGCGCACCGAGATAGCCGGAGAGTACGGCGTCGCAATGTCCCAGCTCACCGATGTCGTCTATGCCATCGACAAGCCGCAGGATTTCCTCGCTGGGCAACGCTTGCCCGGTCCATTTGCCGTATTGGGTGTGATTGGAGAACTGCACCGTGTTGATCGGCCAGACGTTGACGCCAAGACGCCGCATCGGGAACTCGGCGGCGCTGTTTCCGGCGTGGCCGAACACGACATGAGACTGGATGCTGAGGATGTTCTTCATATTGACGTGACGCGCTAAGGCAAAAAGGACAACGCCCGCTAGCGGAACGATCCTGTCGGGAGACGAGAGCGTGCCAGTCGCGGGCGTTGATCGTCAGCGCGGTGTGCAGCCTGTTCTGCCCGCCGCGCCCGACGTCTGATGCGTTACTTCTTGGACGAAATGATGGCGTCGGCCACGTTCTTCGGTGCCTCGGCGTAGTGCTTGAATTCCATCGTATAGGTGGCGCGCCCTTGTGTGAGCGAGCGCAGCGACGTCGAGTAGCCGAACATTTCCGAGAGTGGCACTTCGGCGCGCACGATCTTGCCGCCGCCCACGATGTCGTCCATGCCCTGCATGATGCCGCGACGCCCTGAGAGGTCGCCCATCACGTTACCCATGAACTCTTCGGGCGTTTCGACTTCCACGGCCATCATCGGCTCGAGCAGCACCGGATCGGCTTTGCGCATTGCCTCCTTGAAGGCCATCGAGCCTGCCATGCGGAACGCGTTCTCGTTCGAGTCCACGTCGTGGTACGAACCGAACGTGAGCGTGACCTTCACGTTGACGACCGGATAGCCGGCCACCACGCCACTGTTGAGCGTCTCGCGAATGCCTTTGTCCACGGCCGGGATGTACTCGCGCGGCACCACGCCGCCCTTGATCGCGTCGACGAATTCGTACGGCTTTTCCTTGTCCGGCTCGAGCGAGATGACGACATCACCGTACTGGCCACGGCCGCCCGATTGCTTGACGAATTTGCCCTGCACGTCTTCGACTTTCTTGCGCACCGTTTCGCGATAGGCGACTTGCGGCTTGCCGACGGTCGCTTCCACGCCGAACTCTCGACGCATGCGGTCGACCAGAATTTCGAGGTGCAGCTCGCCCATACCTGAGATGATCGTCTGCCCCGATTCTTCATCGGTCTGCACGCGGAACGACGGATCTTCCTGCGCCAGACGATTGAGCGCGAGGCCCATCTTTTCCTGATCGCCCTTGGTCTTCGGTTCGACGGCCTGTGAAATCACCGGCTCCGGAAATTCCATCTTCTCCAGAATGATGACGTTGTTCGGGTCGCACAGCGTGTCGCCAGTCGTTGCTTCCTTCAGGCCGACGGCGGCGGCGATGTCACCCGCGCGCACTTCCTTGATTTCCTGGCGCGTATTCGCGTGCATTTGCAGAATGCGGCCCAGTCGCTCTTTCTTGCCCTTGAGCGGGTTGAGCACCGTGCCACCCGATTCGATCACGCCGGAGTACACGCGGAAGAAGATCAATTGGCCGACGAACGGGTCGGTCATGATCTTGAACGCGAGGGCGGCGAACGGCTCGTCATCCGACGGATGGCGCTCGATTTCCTTGTCGTCCTCATCGTGACCGGCGATGGCGGGCACGTCGACCGGCGAGGGCAGGTAATCGATCACGGCGTCGAGCATGGCCTGCACGCCCTTGTTCTTGAAGGCGGTGCCACACAGCATCGGCACGATCTCACCCGCGACAGTGCGCTTGCGCAACCCTGCCTGGATTTCCGCCTCGGTCAGCGTTTCGCCGCCGAGATACTTCTCGAGCAGCGCCTCATCGGCCTCGGCGGCGGCTTCGATCATCTTCTCGTGCCATTCCTGCGCCGTGTCCTTGAGGTTGGCGGGAATGTCGACATACTCGAACTTCACGCCCTTCGATTCTTCGTCCCAGACGATGCCTTTCATCTTCACGAGATCGACCACGCCCTGGAAGCCGTCCTCGGCGCCGATGGGAATCTGGATCGGCACGGCGTTGCCGCGCAGACGTTCGTGAATCTGCTTGTAGACACGGAAGAAGTCGGCGCCCACGCGGTCCATCTTGTTGACGAACGCGATGCGCGGCACCTTGTATTTGTTGGCCTGACGCCAGACCGTCTCGGATTGCGGCTGCACGCCACCGACCGAGTCGTAGACCATGCACGCACCATCGAGCACGCGCATCGACCGCTCGACTTCAATGGTGAAGTCGACGTGGCCCGGCGTGTCGATGATGTTGATGCGATGTTCGGGATAGTTGCCGGCCATGCCGCGCCAGAAGCAGGTTGTCGCGGCGGACGTGATCGTGATGCCGCGTTCTTGTTCCTGCTCCATCCAGTCCATCGTGGCAGCGCCTTCGTGGACTTCGCCCAGCTTGTGGTTGACGCCCGTGTAGAACAGGATGCGTTCGGTCGTCGTTGTTTTGCCAGCGTCGATATGAGCACTGATGCCGATGTTGCGATAGCGCTCGATGGGGGTCTTTCGGGCCACGGTACACCTCTTTTCCGGACGGTGGGGAAAAAACATAACAGCAGCCATCATACTCCAATGTTGCAATGCCGCGCAGGCGGCGATATCGCGCGAAAGACCAGCAAGCATGGGGATTTGCGAGGGGCTGAGGCCCCGTGTCGTAAGCCTTCTCAACCGTGCGCAACCCTTCGCAACCCCATGCAATTCGCCGTGCCTCGGCGGCGCTGCCCGCACAGCGGGCGTCACACCGTCACACTGTTACGCTGTCACTCGTCAGGCAACCTGGCGCTGGCGGGCGAACGCGAGTACTGCCCCGCGCGAACCATTGGCAGCGACGTCCGTGTCGCCATCGTGACCGGACGTGTAGGCGCCTCCATCCGAGAGCCGGAACACGGCGACGGCTTCGCGCAGTTGACGCGCCTGATCCTCCAGCGACCCGGCGGCGGCCGTGGCCTCTTCGACGAGCGCGGCATTCTGCTGCGTAACCTGATCCATCTGCATGACGGCCGTGTTGACTTGCTCGATGCCGCCCGACTGCTCGTTCGATGCCGCAGAGATCTCACCCATGATGTCGGTCACGCGTTGCACGGCTTGCACGATCTCCGTCATCGTGCGACCGGCATCGCGCACTTGTGCAGAGCCGTCTTCCACCTTGCCGACGGAGGTCTCGATGAGGGTCTTGATCTCCTTCGCAGCGGCTGCGCTGCGCTGGGCGAGCGTGCGAACCTCACCGGCGACGACGGCGAAACCGCGTCCCTGTTCGCCGGCCCGCGCGGCCTCGACGGCGGCGTTCAGCGCGAGAATGTTCGTCTGGAAGGCGATGCCGTCGATCACACCGATGATGTCGTTGATCTTCGTCGAGCTGGCGGCAATTTCCTGCATCGATGTGACGGCACGTTCGACGACGCGTCCCCCTTCGCCGGCGATGTCCGATGCGTTCGACGCCAGTTGCCTTGCCTGGCGGGCGTTGTCGGCATTCTGGCGCACGGTCGCCGTCAGTTGTTCCATCGACGAAGCGGTTTCTTCGAGCGACGCCGCTTGTTCTTCGGTGCGTGCCGACAGATTGGTATTGCCTGAGAGCAATTGCCCCGAAGCCGACGCGATGGCTGCCGTGCCGCTACGCACACGCCGCACGATTTGGTCGAGGCTTTCATTCATGTGTTTAAGCGCTGCCATCAGTTGGCCGGTTTCGTCGCGACTCGTCACGTCGATGCGACTCGAGAGATCGCCCTGCGCCACGCGTTCGGCCACTTCGACGGCGCGCGCGAGCGGACGTGTGATGCTGCGCGTGACCGACCATGCGGCAACGATGCCTGCGACGGTCGCCGCAGCGCCAAGGGTGGCGAGCAGCCATTTGGCGAAGACGATGTCGGCGCTCGTGGCGGCACCGGTTTCGTCGACGATCTTTTGCTGGAGCGTGACCAGTTCGACGGCCTCGGCCTGCATGGCGTCGAGTGCGGGCAGGGCGTCCTGCTGCGCGATGCGCAGCGCGGTGTCGCGTTGGCTGGCGTTCAACGCCGAGATCACGCTGCCGCGTGCCTTCAGAAAGGTATCGTTGTGCTGCCGCACGGCGTTGAGCAACTGCTTGCCTTTACCCGACGTCACATATTTGTCGAGCACTTCCTGCGCCTTGGCGATGCGGGCGAGGTTGGCATCGATGCGCTCGTTGAACGCATTGCGTTGGGTGGCGTCCGTGGTGACGATGGCCTCGATCAGGCGGCGGGCGTTGCCGCGCACCATGGCATCGATGCGGTGCGCCGCATCGGCTTTGGCCCACGCGCGGGTGAGCAGTTCTTCATTGGCACGTTCGATGGCGACGAAACGCACCAGTGCGATGACCAGCATGCTTAACAACAGGACTAGCAACGTGCCGAAGCCGATGGACAGCCGGGTTCGGATCTTCAGGTCGGCGATTCGCATAGGAATGACTCCATTTAGGGATTTGATGCCGGGACAACACGGGTAACGTGTGGTGCGCGGCGTTTCGAGGAGTGGTCGCCGGTCTGTCGCAGAGCGCTTCGATACGGCGGGTGAAGCGTGACGCGACGTTGGCTCACGCGCCGAGAACGACACGTGCGAGATGTCCGGCGACGCGTGACGGGGGATTCGATGAAAGCCTGTCCGTCCACCTTCGTATACGACGAAAAATACGATAACTGAAGGTGTTCCTACGCACAGGCGGGGTAAACGGCGGGATGAGCAGTGCGGCGAATTCTGACAGGAAAGTTAGATGAAGCGCACCGCATAAATCGGAGGCAGGTGCGCCGAGACGCACTCCCATTGTTCGCCGGCGTTGTTGCTGATCCATAGCGCACCGGTTGTCGAGCCCATGGCAAGCGTGCGGCCGGTGGCGTCGATATCCAGCCCGTGGCGGTAGATGAGGTCGTAGGACGGCGTCTCCGGCAGCCCGTGCGAGAGCGCGGTGAACGACTCACCGCCATCGCGCGTGCGAGTGACGACGAGCCGGGCGTCGACCGGAATGCGGCACGCATCGCGTTGCGCCGGCACGAACCACGCCACGTCGGGGTCGTGCGGATCGACCGCAACGGCAAAACCGAAACTCGACGGTGCCGCCTGAATCCGTCGCCAGGACGCGCCGTAATCAAGGGTGCGGAAGATACCGTTGTGATGCTGTGCCCACAAGGCGTTTGGTGCGTCGTGGCATTGCACGAGCCGGTGCACGTCCTGCACATTCGGATCGAGGCGTCGCTCGGGCGGCATGTAATCGGCTTCCATGCCGCTGGCTGCCAACGCCCAGGTGCGTCCGTCGTCGCGCGTGCGCCAGACACCGCCGGTCGACACGGCCACCATCACCTGCCGGCTGTTGTGCGGATCGATGCAGATCGAATGAATGCCTGCATGGTCGTAGCCGCCCCCCATCCACTCGGCGCGCTCAGGGCGATCCCACAAGCTTTGCATCAGTTCCCAGTGCTGCCCATGGTCGCCAGAGCGAAACAGGCCGCCGGGAATCGTGCCCGCCCACAGGACGCCGGGTGCGTCCGGGCCGGCCGCTTCGAGCGACCAGATCAGCTCTACCGAGGGGGCCTGGGCGTCACCGGAAGATGATTCGGACTGCTGCGTTTGCGGGGCGAAGGCGGGCGGGGGGAGTTCGGTCCACTCGTTCGCGTCGCGAGCGCGGCACCAGAGTTTCACGCCGAAATGTCCGAGATTGAGCGCAGCGTAATCCGTGCCGTCGCGCGCGTCGTGCAACACCATGCTCACCGGCTCGCCGGGAAAGTCGGGAGTGTTCGACATTAATCGCCAGGCAGTGCCCTCACGTTGCCACGTGAATAGTCCCTTGCGGGTGGCGACCAGCAGCGTGGCTCCGGTGACATGTTCCACGGTCTTCCTCCTTGATGCGTGCGGGTCTTGTTTGTCGCCCGCGGGTTCATCCCCCCGAGAGCGCTTGCGCCACGTACACGCGGCTGGCGTCCTCGAGCGGGTCGCTCAGCGAGCGGCGGTCGCGTATCAGCCATCCATCGACGAAGACGGCGACGTGCGCCCGCAAGCGCCCCTGATCGTTGAACAGATAGCCACGTAGCTCGGGCGTGTGAGCGACGCATTGGGCGAGCACGTCGTGGACGGTCGGTCCATCGACGGACTGGGCGTCCACGCTGACGTGGCGCTGGATTGCTGGTGCGAAGGTGACGGTCGCCATACCCCGGTCATGCGGATGCCGTGGCGACACACGAACCCGCAGTGCGATGAGAACGAGACTTTCAGTGTAGACAATGAGGATGGCTCGCGCAGTGTGCATTGCGGCATCGTTGCGTGGCCGCTGCGCTATGTTCCGCAGGAAATAACGCGCGCTGCGGCCTATGCGCCATAGCAGGGCCGCAGTCTGGTGTCCTTTGGATGACGATCTGCGAGTGTCGATTCCTTGGAAAGCGTCGTCACAGGGTATGGCATCGCATATCGGACACTCCCTATCCCCCATTCACCTCGTTATTGTTCACCATTATCGGAGTGCCCGCGAGCGCAGTGCCGCAGGTAAATCCAAGGAGGGAGCAATGGCAAAAGGCAAAGCAAAAGACATTGGCATGGGGCGTTGGTCCGATGCGGCGATCAAGCGTCAGTGGCGGCTACACCGGGCGGGGGAGGAGTCGCAGAAGGAGGACGTGACGGTCAGGCGCCCGCCGGAGATGGCGAAATGCGAGGGTTACTTCTTGTGGAGCGTGCGTCAGGCGGCGTTCGTCGGCCGTCACGACGGCACCCCCAAGGGCGGTGGACGGCATTACGCGACGTGCACGGCGCAAGCGAAACGCTACGCGACCGAGGCGCAGGCGAGGGCGGCAGGAGACGCGATCGTGGGTGGCGTGCTGATCATGTACGGCTATGCCGTCAACACCCCGCTCTATGTCGTGGGGCGGTGACGGCAAGCGATCACTCGCGGGCGGTTGTTACTTACCCAGTTCGTGACCGATGACGCCGCCGACGACGGCGCCGCCGACGGTACCGGCGGTGCTGCCACCGGTGGCCTCGTGGCCGATGACCCCCCCTGCGACGGCACCGCCGAGTGTGCAACCGAAGATCGACGAGCCTATGGCGAGCGCCGTGATGACAACGAGAATCGACTTCGCCGTTTTCATGATGAATCTCCTGTGGCGTGTGCGCGTTGCGCGCAGCGCAGCGGCATGAGTCCAGCTTAGATGGACGGCGTTGCGCGCACTATCGGTCAAGACTGAATCGACTGTAGGAATAGGACGACAGGCGCAAGGGCGGGCAGCAGAAGTGACGATAGAAACGACAAGGGCCGCACGATGTGCGGCCCTTGTGTGCATCTGGTGGGGCGTGAGTGACTCGAACACTCGACCTACGGATTAAGAGTCCGCTGCTCTACCAACTGAGCTAACGCCCCTGTGCTACCGGGAGCAAAAAAGACTGCATGCGATGCAGCCTTTCCTGTCGTGCTTTGGTGGGGCGTGAGTGACTCGAACACTCGACCTACGGATTAAGAGTCCGCTGCTCTACCAACTGAGCTAACGCCCCGATGCAACCGGGAATAAAAAAGGCTGCACGGCAAAGCAGCCTTTTCAGAATTCGTTTGGTGGGGCGTGAGTGACTCGAACACTCGACCTACGGATTAAGAGTCCGCTGCTCTACCAACTGAGCTAACGCCCCAACGAGACCGAGATAATATCGACTCTTCCGCAGGGGGTCAACCCTAAATGGTGAAAATCCGCAAAAAAGGTCTCAGGCGAGCAGCGGAACCAGCTCGAACGCCAGTACCGTGAGCACTGCACCGACGACCACGAGCAGCGAGCGCCAGCACATTCGAATGGCGCCCTTGCAGGGCATTGCGCCCACGATGATTGCGCCGAAGACGGCGATCGCAAACATGCTGATGAGTTGGGCGTTGGAAAGGTGGGGCATGATCATGGTCGATCTCTCCGCCGTTATCGCATGAGTTAAGACGCGATTCCAGTATAGAAAGCCGCCCTTTCCAAGCAAAGCGGCGCGACAACCGGGATTTCCCCAGTGGCCGCGCCGTGCGTTGTTGCTCTGCGATCTGTCCGATTTAGTCGACTCGAACGCCGCGTATGGACATCAATGTTATTCGGGCAGATCGAGAATCAGGACGATCGTCCATGCGTCTTCGCCTTCGTGATGGTACTGACGTTCCACCACGATAAACGGTTGCTTCTTGTCGCCCTGACCGAGGAACAGCACGTCGCCTTCGGCCGGCATGCATTCGATCGGCGGCAACGCCAGAGGGGTGCCTTTGGGGACGAGCTTTTCGGCCTTCTTCGCCGCGCGCTCGGTCCATTCGATATCGAATTCGATCTGACTCACCGGATGATCCTGTCTATGCAAATTGAAACGGCTGCATGGTAGCACGCAGCTTGCGCGGCACACGAAAAAATGCCCGCTCCCTGGGCGGGGAACGGGCGAAGGTCCCATGCGATAACGGGGAACGCATGGCGACAGGAGATGCGCCCGTGGGAAACCGTCGGTGCCTGCCCGGCCAGAGGGGAAGAGAACTGGTCGGGGGAGATAACGGTTTGCCCGGTGAGGCGTGGGCGCGCGCCTGCCGACGGGACAATACGAGGTGACGCAACACAGGCAGGCGATGCCGTCCCGCCTGTGTGCGTCATGTCATGCTGCCGGGGTACGGCAACATGACGAGGGGCAATGTGGGCCGATGCAGCACGCAACTATCAGTGGCGAGCGCCGACCGGTGTCGGGGAGAGATGCCGCGAAGCGCGGCGGCGTGTTACGGATTCGCGCACTTCATTTCGCCGTTCTGGCGTGCACGCACGAGTTCTTCGTATACCTGAGCGCGGGTTTTGCCCGGCTTTATCGAGTGGAGTGCCGGATACTCGTAGTCGTTTTGCGGGATCAATCCTTGGGCGCGTGCGTCGGCCAGTTCCTGGCGAACTTGCTCGCGCGTGACTTGCGACGTTTGTGCTACCCATGCGAATTGAGTGCCTTCCGGATACGCGTCGCTAGTGCGAGCGCTCTGCGCGAAGGCCGCGCCGGCTGCGGTGACCATCACGGTGGACACCAGAGCAGAGGCGACAAGCTTGCGATTCATGACGATGACTCCTGTTCTTCTGTACTGCGGGGGCGCGCAATGCCTCGGTACCGGCGTTGGGTTTGTGACGACGCGGTATGCGTTGCGTGCAACCGTTGAAAAGAGTCTAAACGTCTGGCTATCGCGGAAAAACGGCAATCAAGCGAATAAATACTTACGGGATTCGCAACAATGCGCGATGCGCTCTCTCAGAAAAAACGCCACCCGTGAGGTGGCGTTTGCGATGCGACCGGTGGTGCCGGCGTCGCGTTCGGCGTTCAGCGTGTAGCGATGGCGACCGCAGCGCCGGCCATGACCGTGCCGGTCGCGCGATTCAGGCGTCGCACGGCGTGTGCCGAACTGAGCAGCCGGCGGGCGCGAGCGGCGAGCGCGATGTAGCTGCCGAACACAATCGCGAGCACTGTCAGCGTGACACCCACGACTTCGATATAGCCGAGCGCCGTCACCTTCTGGAGATCGAGCAGGTTGGGCAGCAAGGCGAAGTAGAACACCACGACCTTCGGGTTACCCATCGTGACGGACAAGCCCCCCAGAAAGAGCCGCCACGATTTCTCACGCGGTGCAGTGGTCATCGGCTCCGTGGGGGCGATGGCCGGGGCGTGCCACATCTTCCATGCGAGATAGAGGAGGTAAGCGGCGCCCGCGTATTTGATCGCGAGGAAGACACCCGAGAACGTATGCGCCAGCGCGGCTACGCCGAGCACGGCCAGGGTAAGCCAGACAACGTCTCCGATCGCCACGCCTGCCGAGAATGCGATCGCGCCCTGCATGCCGCGACCGAGGACTCGCGCGACGATGGCCGCAATGCCCGGACCTGGTGTGCCTGCACCCACGAACAGGGCGAGGGCGAAAGTTAGCAAATGTGTCCATTCCATCTCGATGTCTCCTCGCGTTGATGACGATCAGCGTGATCTGAGAAAGCGGCTCATGCGCCGAGCCAGGGAAGGCCGCGGAAGCACCAGCCGCTCACATGTTTGCGATGGCCTTCGCTGTCCTTGTCACCTTCGAAGCCTTCGAGAATGTCGAACGACTGCGTATAACCTGCTTCGAAGGCAACTTTGGCCGCCGCTTTCGAGCGGGCGGCGCTGCGGCAAAGAAACAGCAGCGGCGTGCTCTTGTCGGGCGTTTGCGAGGCGAGTTGTTCGAGGAAGTGCTCATTGGGCACCCCACCGGGATAACGCACCCATTCGACGTTGGCGTACTGACCGTCGGGTACTTGCGGACGGCCGACCCAATCGAGTTCGGCGCGCGTGCGCACGTCGATCAGACGAACGTTGGCATCGGCGTTGAGCAGCGCCAACGCTTCTTCCGGGGTCACGGCGCCCGAATAGGCGAGCTGGCCACTGGCGCGGCGTTGGGTGGCTTGATCGAGAATGGCTTTGGCGCTTGTCATATTGCTGTGATCTCGCTAGTCGATGGTTGTCCTTCATTCTAGCGTGCACTTCGCGCGAGATGCGCTTTTGGCGACATTGGAAATGGCGTGGCGTAGGATGCTCGGCGCATACGCGCCAAACGCGCGGTATTTAGCGGTGCATTAGGACGGTGCACTGTGATGCACAATTCCGGTTCGCGGCATCCGGCTATAGGCACCTAAAAGGTGCATAATCGGCAAATGCACCAGAATGAATCTATTTCGATGTGGTATGCACCGAAATGGGGAATTTGAGTCCGTGAGCGGGAATTCGGGGCTGGACGCACCAGAATCGATTATTTCCTTAGAAATCAGAGGGAGAGGGTGAGGCAAGGTGCGCCGGCCAGACGTTGGCACGCTTCCTGCTTTACTTGGACGAATCCGAACACGGAGTTCGTTAAGAGGGTACGGCGACGCGGGCGATAAGCGCCAGCAGCGCCAGATTGAATCTTTCGGGAGATAGCATGAGCAAATCTGTGGCAGATGTGATTAATCTGGTCAAGGAAGAAGACGTCAAGTTCGTCGACTTCCGCTTTACCGATACGCGCGGCAAGGAGCAACACGTTTCGGTGCCGGTGTCGCACTTCGACGCCGACAAGTTCGAGAGCGGTCATGCTTTCGACGGTTCGTCGATCGCCGGCTGGAAGGGCATCGAAGCCTCGGACATGCTGCTGGTGCCGGACCCCAACACTGCCTATATCGACCCGTTCTATGAAGAAAGCACGCTGGTGCTGACCTGCGACGTGATCGAGCCGGCCGATGGCAAGGGTTACGATCGCGACCCGCGTTCCATCGCCAAGCGCGCTGAAGCCTACCTGAAGAGCACGGGCCTGGGCGACACGGCCTTCTTCGGTCCGGAGCCGGAATTCTTCATTTTCGACTCGGTCCAGTGGAGCACGGACATGTCGGGCACGTTCGTCCGCGTGAGTTCGGAAGAAGCCCCGTGGTCGTCGTCGAAGGACTTCGAAGGTGGCAACACCGGCCATCGTCCGGGCACGAAGGGCGGCTACTTCCCGGTCGCACCGGTCGACACGTTCCAGGACATGCGCTCGGAAATGTGCCTGTTGCTCGAACAACTGGGCGTGCCGGTTGAAGTGCACCACCACGAAGTCGCCGGTCAGGGCCAGAACGAAATCGGCACCAAGTTCTCGACGCTGGTTCAGCGCGCCGACTGGACGCAGATCCTGAAGTACGTCGTGCACAACGTGGCACACAGCTACGGCAAGACGGCCACGTTCATGCCGAAGCCGATCGTGGGCGACAATGGTTCGGGCATGCACATCCACCAATCGGTCTGGAAGGATGGTCAGAACCTGTTCGCCGGCAACGGCTACGGCGGTCTGTCGGAATTCGCGCTGTACTACATCGGCGGCATCATCAAGCATGCTCGCGCGCTGAACGCCATTACGAACCCGTCGACGAACTCGTACAAGCGTCTCGTGCCGCACTTCGAAGCCCCGGTGAAGCTGGCCTACTCGGCGCGTAACCGTTCGGCCTCGATCCGTATTCCGTACGTTGCCAACCCGAAGGGCCGCCGCATCGAAGCGCGCTTCCCGGACCCGATGGCCAACCCGTACCTGGCCTTCTCGGCCATGCTCATGGCCGGTCTGGATGGCGTGCAGAACAAGATCCACCCGGGCGAAGCTGCCGACAAGAACCTGTACGACCTGCCGCCGGAAGAGGATGCAAAGATCCCGACCGTGTGCTCGAGCCTCGAACAGGCGCTGGAATACCTGAACGAAGACCGCGAGTTCCTGACCCGTGGTGGCGTGTTCACGGACGGCATGCTCGATTCGTACATCGCGCTCAAGACGGAAGAAGCACGTCGTGTGGCAATGACCACGCACCCGCTCGAGTTCGAACTGTATTACTCGCTGTAATCGAATCGCTGCGCAGGGAATGCGCCGGCATGACGGAACGCCAGCGGCCGACCGTCATGCTCGACAAGCAAGGGGGATGGCCGCGGCCGTCCCCCTTTTTTATCCGCAGCGCGTATTCACCTCGTAGCCATCCATGAACCTATCGCCTCGATCCTTGATGAAAAGTGTCCGCGCTGGTGCGAAAGGGCAGACGAAGCGTGCTTCGCATGCCGCTGCCGATGAAGACACCCATGCCACCGAAGTGACGGCTGACGCAGCCGGGTTGTCCGGTCACATGTCGGCGCTGCACACGAGTATTGAGCCTTGGGAGGCGAAGCTCGCGGCGACCGGTATCCTGCCCGGTCTCGAAGCGTTGCCGACCGTATTGCTGGTGCTTGAGAAGCACACGATGCGCGTTGTGTTCGCCAATCCGGCCGCAGAGGCGCTGCTTGCGCTCTCGCGTCGTTCGCTGTCGCAGATGACGTGGAACGACGTTTTCGCAAACGGCGAGGTGCTGACCTCGACGATGGCCGACCTGATTGCCAACCACTTTCAGGCGACACGCCTCGATCTGGTGCTTGAACGCACCGCTCAGGAACCGTTGCATACGCACGCTATCGTGGCTGCGCCCGAGTCAGCGCCTGACTTCGTGATCGTCGAACTGATCGAGAACGAGCAGAAGATCAAGAACGAGCGAGAAGAACGCATCATCGATCAGGCGTTGATGAACAAGCAGCTCATCCGCAATCTGGCGCACGAGATCAAGAACCCGCTGGGCGGGATTCGTGGCGCGGCGCAGTTGCTGGAGTTCGAGCTGGATCAGCGAGAGTTGCGCGAGTACACGCAGGTCATCATCAAGGAGTCCGACAGACTCCAGACGCTGGTCGACCGCCTGCTCGAGCCGCATCGCCACCCCTATATCGCCACGGACGTGAACATCCACGAAGTGTGTGAACGTGTACGTTCCGTGGTGCTTGCCGAGTTTCCGCAGGGCTTGTCGATCGAGCGCGACTACGACGTGAGCCTGCCGGATTTTCGCGGAGACAAGGAGCAACTCATTCAGGCGCTGCTCAACATCGTGCGCAATGGTGCCGAAGCGTTACGCGAGCAAATCGCGCGAGGCGACGCACGTATCGAATTGCGCACGCGCGTGGCGCGAAAGATCACGATCGCCAAGCGATTGCACAAGCTGGCATTGGAATTGCATGTGATCGACAACGGGCCCGGCATTCCCGCCGACATTCGTGATCGTATCTTCTATCCGCTCGTTTCCGGGCGAGAGGGCGGAAGCGGTCTGGGACTGACGTTGGCGCAATCGTTCGTGCAGCGCCACGATGGTTTGATCGAATGCGAAAGCCGGCCCGGACGAACGGATTTCCGAATCCTGCTGCCCCTGGGCTGATGCGGCCCTCACGCCGTTGGCCGTAGCACCTGCGGCCGGGCATAGACGTTATACGGTGAACAATGAAGCCGATCTGGATAGTAGACGACGATCAATCGATTCGATGGGTCCTGGAAAAGGCACTCTCGCGTGCCAACCTGCCGGTGCGCAGTTTTACCGGCCCGCGCGAAGCCAGTGCGGCGCTCGAACACGACTCACCACAGGTGCTGGTCTCGGACATCCGCATGGCGGGCGGCTCCGGGCTCGAACTGCTGCAAATGGCCAAGCAACGGCATCCCGGACTGCCGGTCATCATCATGACCGCTTTCTCGGATCTCGACAGTGCGGTTGCTGCCTTTCAAGGCGGCGCGTTCGAGTACCTGGCCAAGCCGTTCGACGTGGATCGCGCAGTCGAACTAATTCTGCGCGCCGTCGAAGAGAGCCTGCGCGAGGCGACGGACGACGAGCGCATCACGGAAGAGCCCGAAATCCTCGGGCAGGCCAGTGCGATGCAAGACGTGTTCCGCGCCATCGGGCGTCTATCGCATTCGAGCGCGACGGTGCTCATCACAGGCGAATCCGGTTCGGGCAAGGAGCTGGTCGCGCGCGCGCTGCACCGGCATTCACCGCGCGCGTCGGGGCCGTTCATTGCCCTCAATACGGCGGCGATTCCGAAGGATTTGCTGGAATCCGAATTGTTCGGCCACGAGCGCGGGGCTTTCACCGGTGCGCAAGCCACGCGGCGCGGACGCTTCGAGCAGGCCGAAAGTGGCACGCTGTTCCTCGATGAAATCGGCGATATGCCGCTGGATCTGCAAACGCGTCTGTTGCGCGTGCTCTCGGACGGCAATTATTACCGCGTCGGCGGGCATAGCCCGATCAAGGCGAACGTTCGTGTGATCGCGGCTACGCACCAGAATCTCGAAGATCGCGTGCGTCAGGGACTCTTCCGGGAGGATCTGTATCACCGCCTGAACGTGATCCGCCTGCGTTTGCCGTCGTTGCGCGAGCGTAACGAGGATATTCCGCTGCTGATACGTCACTTCCTGCAGAAGAGCGCACGTGACCTCGGGGTGGAGACGAAACGCATCAGCGAAGCGGCATTGGCGCATCTGACGCGCTTTCCGTTCCCCGGCAACGTGCGTCAACTGGAAAATCTGAGCAACTGGCTGACGGTCATGGCCCCGGCGCAGACGGTCGAGATCAAGGATCTGCCGCCGGAATTCCAGACACTGACGCCGATATCGATGACTGGCGCGGGCACGTCGTCTGCGGGGGGGGCGGCGTATGCTGCCGCGTCGACTACCGCTGCGGCGGCGTCGACACCCGCGGGTGCTGCGATCGGGTACGGTGGCGTGGGCGCCGGGCCTGCGGCCTCCGGTGTGGCGTCGGGCGTCAATGGTGTGCCTGCGGCGACAGGCGTTGCCGGCGCGCCGGCAGACGTGACGGGGGCCGAGAGCTGGGAGCCGATCTTGCGCCGTGAAGTGGCACGTTTGCTTCGTTCGGCATCGCCCGACGTGATGGACCAACTGACGCGCCGTTTCGAAACGGCCTTGATCAACGAGGCACTCGATTTCACTCGCGGGCGCAAGGTCGAAGCGGCGAGCCGTCTCGGCATCGGCCGGAACACCATTACGCGCAAGATTCAGGAGTTGGGGCTGGAAACCTGAAGCCAATCGGGTTAGGCTCCCCGGGTCACTGATAACGACAAGGGAGTCGGACCATGGCAAGACGCATCCTGTTGACCGGTGCGACCGGGCAGGTGGGCTGGGAGCTGGCACGTAGCCTGCAAGGCTTGGGCGACGTGCACGCCCCTGGGCGCAACGAGATGGACTTGCTCGACATCGACAGCGTGGTGCGTACGTTACGCGACTTCGCGCCCGACATGATCGTCAATCCGGCGGCCTACACGGCGGTCGACCGCGCGGAGACGGACGAGGCCGCGGCGTATCAAGTCAACGCCGTCGTGCCGGGCATCATGGCCGAAGAGGCCAAGCGTATTGGTGCGCTTGTCGTGCATTACTCCACCGACTACGTTTTTGACGGGACGTCGTCGACGCCCTATCGCGAGGACGAACCTACCAATCCGCAGAACGTCTACGGCCGTACCAAGCTTGCCGGTGAAACGGCCATCGCGACGAGCGGCGCGAATCATCTGGTGCTGCGCACGAGCTGGGTGTATGGGGCGCGCGGTGCGAATTTCCTGCTCACCGTCCAGCGTCTTGCCCGCGAGCGCGACGAGTTGCGGATCGTGGCTGACCAACATGGTGCGCCAACGTGGTGCCGCACGATCGCCGAACTGACGTCGCAGGTTCTGGTGCAGGGATTCGGCGAGCGCGGTGTCGACGCGGACTTCTGGCGCGAGCACGGTGGTCTGTATCACTTGACGGCCGCCGGGCAGACGACCTGGCACGGATTCACCGAAGCGATTCTCGATCTGAGCGCGCCGGAAAAGCGGCCGAACGTTGTGGCAATTCCGACTTCTGCCTATCCGCTGCCGGCCAAACGTCCTGCCTACTCGATCCTCGACAACGACAAGCTGGCACGCACCTTCGGCGTTCGGGCGCCCGACTGGCGTGACGCGCTGACGCTCTGTCTCGCCTGAGACAACGGCATCCCGCGACGGGGCTGCGCACTAAATCAGAAATTCCTTAACGCGCGGCACCGAATTCCTTCGGCAACATGGTGGCTTTTCGCGCATACGCACAAGCGTGTGCCAAGGAGCGATGCATGTGGTCGGTTCAGAACCAGATATCCGGCGGGGAACAAACCTCGGCGGCAGTCCGCGATGTCGAGGGCAGTGCCGTCAGTCGCGGCTCATTATCGTCTTCCGATATCGCAGCGCTCAGCGCGGCACCGCCCGAGGCGCTGCGCCGTGCGATTCTGCGTGCCAACGAAGACGAGCGGCGCATGATCGCTCAGCAAGTCGCTTGGTTGGTGAACATTCTCCCTTCGTCGCCGGAAGCGCTGGGGCGATACGCAAGCATCGAGACGCTGGGAGCAACGGCGGATGCCTCGTCGGGGGAGTTGCCGTTTGACAAGGGGGCGCTCAAACAGGCATGGGTCACTCGCTTTTCGCACCTGCTCGATGGCGAGCGTGCCGCAGCGGTGGCGCGCGATCTGGTGAAATGGTGCAGCACGCAGCATTGCCAGGCGGCAACGGCCGCGCTATGGCATTGGTTGCCGTCGGCCGACGAGGCTTCGGGCGACGTGCTGGCATGTGAGCGCCTGCCCATGCGCGAATGGCCGGTTTCCGTGTTGAATGCCGCACTGACACTATCGAATTTGCGCAATGCCAGGCTTCCCGATTTGTGGATGCCCAATGCTGATTTGCGCGGCGTGATAGCGCCGGGCGCGCAGTTTTGCGGCGGGCATTTCAATGGTGTGTGGTGGGGCGGAGCGTCATTGCCCAAGTCGGGGTTCGCTTGTTCGAAGCAGATCGGCGCGGATTTTGAAAGCGCAAATCTGCGTGGCGGGAATTTTCGGGCGGCGGATCTGAGCGATGCGCGGTTTGTGAAAGCCGATCTTCGTGACGCCGTGATCTTGCACACCGTCATGTGTGGTGCTGACATGAGTGAAGCCAAATGCGCGGGAGTGACATTCACGAAGGCGCGTCTCGATGAGGTTTCTTTCCAACAAGCCACGTTGCACGGCGCCCGCTTCATCGGTGGCAGCGCGCACGGCATGAAACTGGTCGGGACCAAGGCAAAGCGTTCGCAATGGACGTCGATGGCGATGCGCAAAGCGCAGGCGTTGGGTGCCGATCTTCGTGGGGCCGAATTCCGCCAGTGCGTGCTTACCGAATGGGACGCTCGCGGGGCGAAGCTCAACGGCGCGTTCTTTGCGTCTTGCAATCTGCGCAATGCCCGGTTTTGCGGCGCGAGTCTGAAACGCCTGCGTATCGGGCCCGATTGTAATCTGGCTGGTACGCGGTGGCTGGACGCTCGCATTCGTCTCGATGCGACATGGCTTCGCAGCTTGGCGCCGCCGGAACTCGACAAGGTCGTGCAGTCGTGGATGACACTTCCGCCCGATCAGCCGACGGCGCGAGCGAATGTCTTCATGCAACTGCTGATCGCATTGGGCCGCAAGCCGGGCATGTTCGACATGGGGCACGAAGCGGCGCCGCCGTTGCATCGGCTGCCGGAACATGTGCGGCGCAGCGAGTGGCTCGGATGCTTGCTGGCCGCATTGAGTGAGACAGGGGGCATTGGCGAGCATGACGGACTCTCTGAACTGCGTGCTCAATGGCTGACCCAAACGCTTCAGGAATTGACCGACGTACCCCTATGGCGTGGGCGAGCGGAATGGGTCACGCCGTCGCTGATGAGGGCGCTGCACGGAGACTGTGGGCCTGCCTCGCAGAAGGCGCCCTGGTCACTTGCCGGGGCAATGTGCCAGACCCTCTACTGGGCGGGTGAACGTGCGGGTGGCGTCGGCCCGTTGCGCACTCAGGCGTTGCGTGAGGCATGGTTCGATGCTTTGCCGGCACAGGTGCCCATCGCCCTCTCTGCGGATGGGATCAATGCGTCCGACGCGAGTTTCGCCGTGTTGATTCGGGCGGACGGCAACGTCGCCGCGCGACTGCCGGTGCATCTGCTGGCCAGACTTCTTGGCTCGCATACCGGTGGTGAGCCGAAGGAGAGTGACGCGCCTTTCGTTCACGATACGCTGCCGGGTTGGCAATGGCTTGGCACGCGAGTGGTTGTGCGCGATGCCGAGTCGCCCGAGGATTATCTGCCCGGCACCATGGCACAGCTCCCGGCACTGCTGCGAGAGTTCGGGTTTCTCGCCGGACTCTGGCCGGTAGAGCGTCGTCTGGATGGCTTCGTCAGGCTGATCGGACGTTGGTGTGGGAAGGAAGGCGAGCACCGTGCCAATGCCGCATGCCATGGAACGTGGGACACTACGCATACCGACGTCACTACCGTCGGCACAGACATCGGTACCCCCGAAGACGCTGCACGCGCATCATTGAGTGCGACAGACCGGCTGAACGCGCTGGTGAGTTCGGCTCGCGCGCCCGGCCATGTGCAATTGCGCCCCGCCGGACATGCCGATATCGAAGACATTTTCCGCGATGTCCCGCTCGTGATGCCTGTCGGGCAGACACCCCTGAGCCCATCGATATCGCGCCGGGTTCGGCTGATTTCCCTCGTGGCCGGACTGAGCTGGCTGGCGACTCAGCCGCAATGGCAACGACCTTGGTCGACCGCGAAAGACGAGTCGAGTGCGCTCCGGGGGGCGACGACTTCCGCGGATGCTCTTCGCCTGTATCGCCACTACGCGCTGGCGCTGCTCAACGAAACAATGAACGGTGACGCGGCATGGCGTCATTTGCCTCAGGCGATCGCGTTGCGCATGTGCCTGTCGAGCGAGGCAGGCTCGACGGAATCGTTAGCGGAGCGGTTGGCCGATTGGCTGACATGCCCTGAAGTTCGTTACCTGCCGGGGCTGGCGCAAGCATGCCGTCACACGCTTCCCTGGTTCTGGGCCATTCGCCTGCCGCTTCAGGCCGGCACGATTCGTCAATCCATGTTGGTGCGGCGAGGGGCTGCGGGTGTTGCATCCGTTGACCCAAGCGGAGATTGACGGGCCTTTTGCCCGATATTCCGTCGTCAGAACAGGCGTGCTTTCGTGGTAAAAATACGTACACGCAACGCATCGCTCCTTGTGGGAGCGGCGTTTCCAGCCGGCTGGATGCGTGGCATTTCTGTAGTTGGCGACATTTGTTGGGTGTTGGCCACGGATGCCGGCACGAAGAGGGTCGCCCAAGATGCGGCCCCGCGTGCCGGAATGCGGGGAAGGCCAATGCCTTGTTCCCAAACTATCAAGGGTTTCATACCCTCCAGGTACCATGCACTCGACTTGTATTGCGTCAGGCTATCCGGGGTTCGTGGCAGTCAACCGCCGCGAGCTTGATGCACATGTTCCACTCTCCTGGCCTTTGTTCGATGCCGATGGCACGCCGTTGCTGGCGGCGGGCGAACGTTTGCCGTCCGAGGCCGATCTCGATTGGCTCTTCACCATGTTCGCGCCGCACCGGCCGCTGCCCGATGGGGCCACCACGGGCGAGGCGGCAGGCCGCACGGAGGCGGCAAACGCAGCATCGCCGCTGGGAGCGGGGGCGTCGACGGTGTATCTCCACGGTTTGCCCGTGCCATTGCCTATCGGTGCATGGATACAGGTGCGCGTCGCGCCGGAAGCGCAGACCACGCGTGTGCGTGCGCGGCTGATCGGCCGGGCGCCCAATGGCATGTTGATCATCACGCCGCCCACGGCAGGGGAGACGCGTTTGCCGGTGAGCGCGGGCGATAGGCTCGCTTTCTGGACGTTCCCTGGCGACAACCTGTACGAATTCACCTGCGATGTGCATAGCGTCTACCATGGGCCGTTCGATTATGTGTTGGTCTCGCGTCCGTCTCATGTACGTGAGACACCGGTGCGACGCACGCCTCGTGTCGATACGCGGCTGGTCGCGCGACTGTCGCCGCTGGACGAAACGACGCGGGCGTCATTTACCCGCATGCTCGCCGATCCGCAGGACACGCCCGAGTGGCTGGTGATGGTGCGAGACATCAGCGCCGATGGGGCGGGGATCCTGGCGAAGGCGTCGTTACCCGATGGCTGCCATCATGTCGCGTTGCAGTTCCGTGTGCCGATCGGTGCGGACGTCGTGCCGATTCTCGGCATGGCGGCGGTGCGCGGCGTCGAGGGGCCGCTTGTTGATGGCACCTGGGCTTACGGGCTGGAATTCATGCAAATGGACACGCGCAACAAGGCGGCGATTCGCTGCTTCGTCTATGAGTCGCGTCTGACGGACCCGCGCGCCGGCCAGTGACCTGCCAAGGCTTCGCCCGATGAAGAAAATACGGCACCTGATTCAGGTGCCGTTTTGCATTGCCGAGGGGGAAACGAGCGCAGACGCGCTCGTCAGTCCTTGAACGTGGCAACGACCGGGGTGTGATCCGACGGCTGTTCCCAGGTGCGCGGTACACGGTCGATTTCGCAAGCGATGCAACGCTCTGCCAACGAGGACGACACGAGGATGTGGTCGATGCGCAAGCCGGCATTGCGGCGGAAGGCGCCCATGCGGTAGTCCCACCAACTGAACGTCTTTTCCGGCTGATCGAACATGCGGAATGTGTCACGCAAGCCAAGCCCTTGCAGGCGTGCGAACGCCTGACGCTCTTGCGGTGACACCAGATTCTGGCCTTCCCATTTCGCGGGATCGTGCACGTCGCGGTCTTCGGGCGCGATGTTGTAATCGCCGAGAAGCGCGAGTTTCGGATGACGCTCCATTTCATCGGAGAGCCAATGGGTGAGGGCGTCAAGCCAGTTCAGCTTGTAGGCGAACTTGTCTGAACCGACCGCCTGTCCGTTCGGGAAGTAGCCGCAGACCACCCGCACGTCTCCGATCGTCGCCGTGATGAGCCGCTGCTGCTCGTCGGCGAAGTTCGGCAAATTCTTGACGAGATCCTTGGCTTCGCCCACTTTCGCGTGGTTGACCAGCAGTGCAACGCCGTTATACGTTTTTTGCCCGGTGAAGTGCGAGGTATAGCCAAGCGCGGCGATTTCCGTGATCGGGAAATTCTCGTCGGTGAGCTTCAGTTCCTGAAGACAGAGAACGTCGACCGGATTGCTGCGCAGCCAATCCTGTACGTGGCCGAGACGAACCTTGAGCGAGTTGACGTTCCAGGTAGCAAGTTGCATGAAGAATCGTATCTCTTGATTTGGCGAGGGTTGGATGGGTGCTTCGTTACGGTGGCTTCTAGCGGACTATCCTTGTTCCGCCCGGTAGGCGGATCGTGGCGAAACACCATGCCCGCATTGTAGGCGACTATCCTTCGGGCCGCGATTGTCCGACTCACGGCGCAATGCCTTCTGCTGTGATGTCGCCGGCATGTTGACGACAAGACGAACCAGTCATTGGCGGGGGCGATGGTGTTTGAGGGAGTACCATCACTGCGCGCGTTGCAACTCGATAGACGGCTGTGCTGATGTTTTCTGCAGGCTGTGTCCTCGACGACGCCGGGAGGTGACGATGGAAAGAACGATTGCGTACCGTGGCTTTGAGATCCACGTAGAGTTGAAGCCGGTCGCGCAGGACACGTTCGACGTATGGTTTCGCGTGGATGGTCCGATCAAGCTGGCAGGCATCGTGGCACTTGGTACGCCTATCAAGGTTCGCAACGGACCGTTTTCGCGGCGATGGGCCTATCTGGTGGCGGAAATCGCCGGCCAGGCAGCGATCGATGTCATACTCGGCGCCCCGGAGCAGGGGGACTCGTCGTGACGAGCCTCCCGCTTCGTGGACTGACGGCGTGCTCTCCGATATGAAGCTCACCGCAAAGCGATAACGGGTCAATCCGGCTTTGCGGGTGTGGTGTCGCGCCGGTACATGTCGTAGTTTCTGTTCGCGTCGGCCTGACACCGACTACGCATATCGACGGGCTGCTCGTTGCAAAGACTTCTGTGCCACGCTTGTCCGGTGGCATACATCTGTTGCGACGAGCAACCACCAAGCCCGCCGGATATCGCAATGAGGGCGATGGCGAACGAATGCCGCCGTGCGGAACGGCGCAGCGAATTTGCGTTGGGCATCATGTGTCGGTGTCTTCACCGTCTTCGGTGTGAATGGCGGGTTCGTAGCGAAGCAAGTCGCCGGGCTGGCACTGAAGATAGACGCAGATTTGCTCGAGCGTTTCAAAGCGAATGCCCTTGACCTTCCCCTGCTTGAGAAGGGAGAGGTTGGCTTCCGTGATCCCCACGAACTCTGCCAATTCCTTGGACTTGACGTTGCGCTCGGCGAGCATCACGCCCAGCGTGACTCGTATTGGCATCAACCTTCCCTCAGACGAACTGTCGATGCTCGTCCGCGATTTCGGTCGCTTCGACGAGAACCCAGGCGATCACGACGACGATTCCGGAGAACAGCAATTGCAGCAGCGTGTCCGATCCCACGTTCACGGCGAGGCTCCATGTCCGTTCGGTGCTCAATGTGCTAAGAAGCACACTGAGCGCCGCACCTGCCAAAGGCTGCAGCGCGGCGGATACCGCCATGGCCAAGGCAAATGTCCGAAGCGAACGCACGGCCGCGGCAGTAAGTGCCTGATCGTTCGCAAACAACTGGAAGCATTGACGTGCGGCCAGGAGGCCAAAGACCAATGCGGCGAGCGGCACCATCGAAATCGCAAATCCTCCGACGCGTGAGAGCGCGTCGATCGTTGCGGGGGGCGCGATGCCCAGGCCTGCGTGACGAAAGACGTCTGCGGCAGATGTCGCCGTCCAATAACGCAGCATGCCAAGCACAAGCAGCACGGGAACCGTGAGGCACGCCCACGCCATCACGTTGCTCAGGCGACGGATTCGCGCGATTCGCCGCGGAGGTTCCGGCAGGCCAGCGGAGGCGCCGGGCGGTAGCGTTTTGTTCGGGACCATGGGAGGCGCAACGTGTTGTCGGGATGATAATTATTATTTCACGATAATTTATTTTCGTTAAGCGAAATTTTATCGCGATGGGTCATGGGCGTCCTCACGCGCCTTACTACGCGCTGGAACATAGATGGACGGGGGCGTCATCGAGGGAATCGCACTATCGAGCCAGGGCGGGGTGTGAAGAATCGGTAGCCAGTGCGTCAGAGGTGCGCTGGCCACTCAACTGGCCCCCTTTCGGCGAGCCATATCGAGACGCGTTGCGTCGGTGCGAGACAAATGTCCCGCTATACCCGGCGCATCGGGGAGAAGACCCCCGGAGGGGCATGTTGAGGCACTCGTAAAACTTGCCGTTGGCAAGTTAGCGCAGTGTCTTCGATGCCGGGCGGCGGGTTCAGGCTCAGGCCTTGGATGCCGGTTTGTCGCTTGCCTTGCCCGAAGGCAAGCGCGGCGCACTGACGAAGTCGTCGAGCGAAAGCCCCTTTTCCTTGAGCAGGGCTTCTAGCACCGGTTGCAGACGGCCAAGACTTTCCTGAACCGCCTCACGTACCGTGTCGACAACCACCTGCGTGCTACGTTCGATCTCGATGTTGACGCGCGTGCCGGCGAGCTTGTCTTCGAACGTCGTCATCCGGCGTGTCTCCGGAATCAGCCACACTTCGAACCAGCCTTCCTGCCGATTCACCTCCGAGACCGTCAGGCTCGCGCCATTGATCGCGATGTAGCCCTTCGCAAAGATGTACTTGCGGAACGCTTCGGGAATGGCGATGCGCAACACACGATTGGTGTCCGATGTGCGTACGCTCAGAATTTCCGTCGAGAAGTCGATATGGCCCGATAGCGGATGGCCGCCGATTTCGGCCCCATCCTTCGCCGCGCGCTCGATATTGACCTGCGCGCCGGTGCCGAAGCTGCCGAGCGTCGTGACGTTCAGGCTTTGGAGGATGACGTCGAACGATGCGGCGGTCGACGAGAGCAGTTGAGTGACCGTCAGGCAGACGCCATCGACCGAGACGCTGGCACCGAGCGTCAGGTCTTCGCAGAAGCCTTCGGGAAACGCCAACTCGAGGGTGCGCATGCCGTCGCGATCTTCGATGGATGACAGCGTGGCCGTGCCTTGAACAATTCCGGTGAACATCGTGATGTCTAGAGTCGTGGGTTGCTATGCTGCCGTATTCTACTGCCTTGCGCGGGTATGCCGCTCGTCATGCGGCGTGCTACGATGCCGCCTTTTCACCGGATCGACAGGATCGATATGGGTTTCGAGGGCTGCCTGCAGGCGGAGGACTTCTACTATTGGGCGGAGACGTCGCCGGCGCCGGACGGGCAGTTCCACGGCGTGGTGCATTTCACCGGCTGGCGCGATGTAGATGACGTCATCGAAACGCTGGATCCGCCGCTCACCCACACCACGCCTGACGGCTACCGATGGGCTGGCGATGCGCTCGAAGCCGCTTACGCGCTGGCAAAGGCGCTGGCCGCCGATGGCAGCCTCGGTATCGACCTCTGAGCCTTCCGGACCCCCCTGAATTTGATTCAGCCTGCCTGATGCCTGGCGGGCAGCCCACAACGGACAGCATCATGACCCAGACAAAATTTGAAATTCAGAAACGCAAGGGCCTGAAGATCGACGCCGGTGTGCGTCGTGGCCCGCAAGGCGGCAAGCAGGTCGGCGCGCAAGGCAAACGCAATGCGGCTGGCAGCAAGCTGTTGGGGGCGTTGCTCGGCGTCCCGTCGGACACGAAGGACGCTACCGGCACGACCCCGGGCGAGACGAAGACGCAGGACGCCAGCCAGTCTTGAGCGGACACCGGCGCGCGGCTGACGCCGCCGCGCTCAGCCCGCTGCGTCAGCCGGGTTATTGACGGGTAACCGGGGGGAGCCGCCTCGCCCGATAGGCGGGGCCGCCCGCAAATCAGGGCACTATCGCCAGGAACAGGAAGGTGGCGAACAGCACCAGGTGAACGGCCCCTTGCAGCACGGTCGTGCGTCCGGTGCCGAGCGTGATTACGCCGACGAGCAGCGTGACGGCGAGCAACACCATATCTTTCGGCGCCAGACCGAGTTCGATAGGCTGGTCGAGCAGCAGCGAGACGGCCGCTACGGTCGGGATGGTGAGCCCGATACTCGCCAGTGCCGAGCCGAGAGCGAGATTCAGACTCGTCTGAAGTTTGTTCGCACGCGCGGCGCGCAGGGCCGCCAGGCCTTCCGGCAACAACACCAGCGCTGCAATTACGATACCGACGACTGCTTTCGGTGCGCCGGCCACCGCCACGGCATTTTCCACGGCGGGCGAGAGCTTTTTCGCGAGACCGACGACAGCCAGCAGCGCCACTACCAGCAGCCCCAGACTCAGGATGGCCGCGCGACGCGACGGCGGCGGCACGTGGGTCTCTTCGCTCGGCGCTTGCGCGAGGAAGTAGTCGCGATGGCTCACCGTCTGCACGAACACGAACACCATGTACAGCACGAGCGAAATCATGCCTTCGAAGGCCAGTTGCGACGCCGTGAGCCCTGGGCCCAGTACCGAACTGGTGTAGTTCGGCAGAACCAGCGTGAGTACCGACAAGGCGCACAGCACCGCGAGCGCCGCACTCGCGCCTTCCACGTGAAAGCCCTGTGTGTGGTGACGCACGCCGCCGAAAAGCAGGCACAGCCCCACGATCCCCGTCGACACGATCATGATGGCTGCGAACACGGTGTCACGCGCCAGCCCCGCTTTGTCGGGGCCACCCGAGAGCATCACCGAGACGATCAGCGCCACTTCAATGATGGTCACGGCGACCGCGAGCACGAGCGTGCCGAACGGCTCGCCAACCTTGTGGGCGACGGTTTCGGCGTGATGAACGGCAGAGAACACGGCGCCAGCTAGCGCGACGCCGCATAGTGCAAGCGATGCGCCGTAAGGCAGGAACCCGGCGACGCCAAGTGCAACGAGGGCCAGGATTGGCATGTACATGGTCCAGTGGACCAGCTTGGCGGTCTTTGAGGAGGACATCGTCGGAGACTCCAGAATTCGGGGAACGGATGCGGCTTGAGGTACGGCTGATCAAGCAACGGCGGGAACATTGCCTCGGTGAGAATGTCGGGGCGGCGACTCATGGTCGCAGAAAAGTGACACCCCGACAACAGAAAGGCGTGGCCTGGCCGTGTCATCGGACGGATCACGCAGGTCCGTCGAGAAGCGCGTAGACAAACGATCTTACGCGACGATGCTTCTGAACCCGAGTCGGATGCCGTCGGGAAATTCCATAGGACGAATGGCGAATGCGGGAGCCGCAGCACTCGCGTTGACACACGATGAATGTCAGGCGTAATGTCTCGTTCATTGGTCTTACCACTGAAAGGCGTTGTTTCCTGCTGCCGTTCGCCTCTGTCACCGACGCCATGTCCTTCGATCCCATCGTGCAGGTTTCCGTCTCTGAGCAGGTCGCGCAGCGTCTGCTCACGATGATTCGTACCGGGCTGCTCAAGCCCGGTCAGCAGCTTCCGCCTGAGCGCGATCTCGCGAGCATGCTGGGTGTCGGCCGTCCGGCGGTACGCGAAGCGATCCGGGGGCTCGCGTTGTTGGGCTTGCTGCGTATCCGGCAGGGAGAGGGGACGTTCGTCGGATCGCTCGAGATGCGCGAATTGCTCGAGCCCCTCGAGATGGTCATCGAACTCAATGCGGGCACGCTCGAAGCGCTATTCGATGCGCGGCTGGTCATCGAGCCGGGTGTCGCGGCGCTTGCCGCCATGCACATCAGCGATGCAGATATCGCGCGGCTGCACACACTCGTCGATGACGAACAGGCGCTCCTGGGCAATCCGGAAACGTTCTCGGCGGCGGATATGGCATTTCACGAGACGATCGTCGATGCGTGCGAGAACCCGTTCCTGCAAAGCATCTCGAACAGCCTCTATCTGCTCGGCAAGCGGAGCCGCCGAGTGACGTCGCAAGTCGATGGGGTGCTGGCACGCAGTCTTCAGGACCATCGCCATATTCTCGACGCCTTGAAGGCTCGCGACCCCGAGCAGGCGGCGCAAGCGATGCGGCGTCATCTTTGCCGCGTGCGCGACGCCTATGCGGCGTCGGGCAGCCCGGTAAGCGCGGCTGAAGGAACGGCCGACATCTGATCTGCCCACGGTCGTCAACGTGCCCCACACCTATCCCAAACCCATCCGATCCCATCCGAACCGAATCCACAGGCCCACGAGGAGGCACCCATGACAGGCCGGCTGGCGGGTAAGACCGCCGTCATTACCGCCGCGGCACAGGGCATCGGCCGCGCAAGCGTCGAAGCCTATTTGCGCGAAGGCGCACGCGTGGTCGCAACCGATCTGAACGTCGAGACGCTCGCGCAACTCGACGATCATCCCCATCTGCTGCGGCGTCCGCTCGATGTGACTGATGCCGCTGCGGTCACGGCGCTCGCCCAGGAATTCGGTGCGATCGACGTGCTGTTCAACTGCGCGGGTTTCGTACATCACGGCTCGATTCTGGAGTGCGACGAGGCGGCGTGGGACTTCTCGTTCGATCTGAACGTCAAGAGCATGTACCGGACCACGCGCGCTTTTCTTCCCGCCATGCTGGCCGCAGGGAGCGGCGCGATCATCAACATGTCGTCGGCGGCGTCGAGCGTGAAGGGCGTGGCCAATCGCTGCGTCTACGGCACGAGCAAGGCCGCTGTGATTGGGTTGACGAAGTCGATTGCGGCCGACTTCGTGGCGCGTGGCATTCGCTGCAATGCCATCTGTCCCGGCACGGTGGAGTCGCCATCGCTGCACCAGCGCATTGCGACGCAAGCCGATGTGGCGGGCACGAGCCTCGCGGCAGTGCGCGAGCAGTTCGTGGCGCGTCAGCCGATGGGACGCGTTGGCTCGCCGGAAGAGATTGCTGCGCTGGCCATCTACCTGGGTTCGGACGAATCCACCTTTACCACCGGCGCGATCCATCTGATCGACGGCGGCTGGTCCAACTGATTTCGCAAGGAGAATTGCTTTGAAACTGCTGCGTTTTGGCCCGAAGGGCCGGGAAAAGCCGGGCCTGCTCGATGCAGACGGCCAAGTGCGTGACCTCTCCAACGTGCTCGCCGACATTACGCCGGAGACGCTGAGTCCGCAGGGGCTGGCAGCGTTGCGCGCGCTCGATGTGAGGTCGTTGCCGGTAGCGGCCTCGCCGGGGCGTCTGGGCGTGCCGTTCTCGGGGCTGGGCAAATTTTTGGCCGTCGGCCTGAACTACAGCGATCACGCGGCCGAGGCCGGGCTGGCCGTGCCGGCTGAGCCGGTGCTCTTCACCAAGTGGGAGAACTGCCTGAACGGACCGAACGATCCCGTGGTGCTGCCCAGGAATTCTGTGAAAGGCGACTGGGAGGTCGAGCTGGGTTTCGTCATCGGCACTACGGCACGCTATGTGCCGCTTGAGCGGGCGCTTGATTACGTGGCCGGTTATTGCGTTGTGAACGATGTGTCCGAGCGCGAGTACCAGATCGAGCGAGGCGGCACGTGGGACAAGGGCAAGGGCTTCGATACGTTCGGACCGGTTGGCCCGTGGCTCGTGACGACCGACGAGATCCGCGATCCGCAACAACTTGGGCTGTGGCTCGATGTGAATGGCGTGCGCCGTCAGACGGGGAACACGTCGACGATGATTTTCAGCGTGGCGTATCTCGTGCACTACCTGAGCCAGTTCACCACGCTGAAGCCGGGCGATCTGGTGACGACCGGCACGCCACCGGGCGTGGGCCTGGGTCAGAAGCCGCCGGTGTTTCTCAAGCCGGGTGACGTGATGCGTTTAGGCATCGACGGTCTGGGCGAGCAAACACAGGAAGTCCACGCATACGACACGCGCTGGCTCGATTGAGCGCGTGCCAGATTTCCTTCACATCCATCCTGTACGGTGACGGGCGTCGGGCGGCGCTGGCCGCCGTCATGTCAGTCATATCCGTCACATTCGTCATCGACAGCATCGGGAGCGATTCATCATGCAAGACCTGAGAGGTAAGTGCGTTCTGATTACCGGCGCGAGCACCGGTATCGGCGCGGCGGCGGCCAAGGCCTTCGCGGCGCAGGGCGCAAACGTGGCTGTGCACTACAACCGCTCGGCGGACAAGGCGGAAGCGGTGGCCGAGGTGGTACGGGCACACGGCGTGAAAGCGATGACGGTGGCCGCCGATGTGGCGGATACCGGCGCAATAGACGCTGCTGTGGCACATGTGCTCGATGGTTTCGGACGCATCGACGTGCTTATCAATAACGCTGGCAGCCTTGTCAAACGCACGCCCTTCACCGAAGTCTCCGATGCCTACTTCGAAGACGTGCTCAACGTCAACGCGCGTTCGGTCGTGGCGTTCTCGCGTGCTGTCGTGCCCGCGATGCGCAAGCAGGGCGGCGGTGCGATCGTCAACGTGACGTCCATCGCCGCACGTCACGGTGGCGGTCCGGGGGCCCTGATCTATGCGGCGGCCAAGGGGTTCGTGAGCACGCTTACGCGCGGTATGGCGAAGGAACTGATGCCGGATCGCATTCGTGTGAACGCCGTGTCGCCGGGCGTCATCATGACGCCATTCCACGAGCAATTCAGCACCGAGGCGCAGATCGAGGCCTTCCGTCAGAGTATTCCGATGGGACGCCTCGGCGATCCGGACGAGTGCTCCGGCGCGTTTCTGTATCTCGCATCGGAGACGTTGGCGAGCTATGTGACTGGGCAGATCATCGAGGTCAACGGCGGGCAGTTGATGCTCTGACACGGTTCGACGTCAGGTGTAAAGGCGACGCGGGCGATTGCCGCCACGTGTCCGGTCCCGGCGGGCCGATCGGCTGAGGGCGATCCGCCGGGACAAATTCCGCATTTCCCCCAGAAAATTCTGCGTCGGCATTGCCGCGCGACGCAAAGTTGGGGCCGGCACGGCATTGCCGATTCGCTTCGCCGGCAAATGCTGGCACACTTGCCCCATTCGTCTGCATTCGTCTGTGACACTTACGCGCGGACACAACTATCGAGGGGCAAATGGAACGCTGTCCGTGGAGCGAAGGCTTCGACCAGTATCGCCGGTATCACGACGAGGAGTGGGGGGTACCGCTGCGAGATTCGCGCGCGTTGTTCGAGTTGCTGATGCTCGAGGGGGCGCAAGCCGGATTGTCCTGGTCCACCATTCTCAAGAAGCGCGATACCTACCGCAAGGCTTTCGACAACTTCGATCCGGAGCGCATCGCAGCATATGGCCCGGAGGACGAGGCGCGATTGATGGCGGACGCCGGTATCGTGCGCAACCGCCTCAAGATCAATGGTGTCATCAAGGGCGCCCGCGCCTTTTTGGCGATGGAAGCGGCGGGCACGCGGTTCAGTGATTTCGTGTGGCAGTTCGTTGGCGGTGAGCCGTTGCAGAACCGCTGGGCGGCGCTTGGCGAGGTGCCGGCAACCTCGGCCGTCTCCGACGCAATGAGCAAGGCGCTGAAGAAGGCCGGATTCACCTTTGTGGGATCGACCATCTGTTATTCGTTCATGCAGGCAGCGGGGATGGTGAACGATCATCTCGTGGCTTGTCCGCGTCACAAGGCGGTGAAGGCCTACGCGTTACCGGGCGGTAAAAACGGTATCGCGCAGGGCCGGAAACGCCGTGCGGGGGCGTCGTCGGCTACAATCGCGCCTGACGAATCAGGATCTGCCTAATGTTCAGCTACCGCCACGCCTTTCACGCCGGCAACCACGCCGACGTGCTGAAACACTTCATCGCCGTTGAATGCATCGATTACATGCGCCAGAAAGACACGGCGTTCTGGTACATCGACACGCATGCGGGCGCAGGCGGCTACGCGCTCGACGGCAAGTGGGCGGACAAGACGGGCGAGTTCGAGACCGGCATCGGCCGCCTCTGGACGCGCGACGATCTGCCACCGCCTCTCGCGGATTACGTCGCGCTGGTGCGCGAATTCAATCCGGACGGCAAACTGCGCTATTACCCAGGCTCGCCATACTTTGCGCTGCAACTGCTGGGCGACCGCGACCGGTTGCGTTTGTTCGAGGCGCACCCGACCGAACAGGACGTGCTGCGTGAGAATTTCGAAGCGCAGGGCCGGGCCGTGGCGCGGCGCACGATGATTTTTGGTGCCGATGGTTTTGCGGGACTCAAGACGATTTTGCCGCCGGCGCCGCGCCGGGCGTTCACGCTGATCGACCCGTCGTATGAAGACAAGCGTGATTACACGCGCACGACGCAGACCGTGCAGGAAGGCCTTGATCGTTTCCCGACGGGAATGTATGCCGTGTGGTATCCGCTGGTGCAACGCCGTGAGGCGTCGCAATTGCCGGAGCGCATGAAGCGTCTCACGATCGACGGACAACCGATCAAGAACTGGGTGCATGCCGCGCTGACCGTTTGCAGTCCAGTGCCGGGCGGTATGGGTTTGCACGGCAGCGGCATGTTCATCGTGAACCCGCCGTACATGTTGCAGGACACCCTCAAGGCGACCCTGCCGTATCTGGTCAAGACGCTCGGTCAGGATAAGGGTGCCCAATTCCTGCTCGAAGGCCGGCAAAACTGAGGCGTTGCGTCGAGAGCGCTCGGTGCGCGGTGCTCATTTGCCTGAAGCTGGTGCTTCGTACGGCAGCGACAGAAGCTCTTCCGGCGACAAATAGCGCCATTCGCCCAGCGCGAGATTACCCATCGGCAGGCCGCCGATGGCGATTCTGACCAGTGTCTCCACCCGATTGCCTGCCGCTGCGACCATCCGTTTGACCTGGTGGTATTTGCCTTGCGTGATCGTCAGGTCGATCTCGTGCGACGAGGGACTCATGACGTCCGTCGCAGCGAGCCGTTCGGTTTCGTCGCGCAGCAGAACGCCCTCGCGTAAAGCCTGCAACATCTCCTCGGTCACCGGATGCTTGGTGGTCGCCACGTAGCGTTTGGGTACGTGGCGGCGCGGCGACATCATGGCGTGCAGGAACGGCCCGTCGTCGGAGAGCAGTAGCATGCCGGTCGTATCCTGATCGAGCCGGCCGGCCGGCTGCACACCACGCACTGCCAGCGGCAGGGGCAGCAGCGAATGCACGCCTTCGTGGTGCGTCGGACTTGTGGAGCACTCAAAGCCCTCAGGCTTATTGAGCAGCACGTAGACGTGCTCGCGGTACTCCCACGGTTCGCCGTCAAGCGTGAACTGCAGGCCCAGCGGGTCCACGGTTTCGCGCGGATTGTCGTGCACCACGCCCTCAATGGCGAAAGCGCCGGTTTGGATGAGCTTGCGGCACATCTTGCGACTGCCGAAGCCCTGCGATTGCAGTAAGCGATCTAACTCGATGATGCGTTCTCCGTCAGGCCATGTGAATTCAGGCCGCTATTGTAGCGGCCTGGACTTCACGCGCCATAGCCTCGATGCCTGACGCTCACACGTAAGTGCGTGTCTGTCGCTTACTCGTCCTGCATGGTGCCGCTGAAACGGCGGTAGATGAAGCGCGCGGCCCAGTCGAGCAGGAAGCCAAGGACGCCGATGACGAGAATGACGGCCGTCAGTTCCGAATACGCAAGACGATCGCGCGTGTCGAGGATCAGGTAGCCCAGTCCCGCATTGACTCCCAACATCTCTGCTGGCACCAGCACTATCCAGAGAATGCCGATCGCCAGCCGCACGCCGGTGAGCACGTGGGCGGCGATGCCGGGGACGTAGACATGCCAGAGCATTTCCCAGCGTGTTGCGGCAAGGCTCTCGCCCAGTTGTACCCAACGGCGGTCGATATGGGTCACGCCCGCGGCCGTGCTCATGACCAGCGGCCACAGTGCCGCAAACGCGAGCAGGAAGTACACCGCCGGGTCGCCGACGCCTAGCGACATGACGGCAATCGGCATCCATGACAGCGGCGAGACCATCCGCAGAAACTGCAGCGATGGCGTGAGCGCTTTATCCAGCCAACGAATGCGTCCGATCAGGAAACCCAGCGGAACGCCAAGGATGACGGCCCATGCCAGTCCGACGCCGATACGTCGAAGGCTGGACAAAATATGCAGACCCAACTGTTCGTCGCGAATCAGGTCGGGCAGGGCGCTCAGGGCAGCCGCAGGCGAGAATTGTGCGGCGAGCGAGCCGGGCGTGGTGAAGATCGCGATCCCGAGCCACCAGATCGCAACGATGCCGGCCAGCCCCGCCAGGCCGAGCCATGTTTGCCGACCGAAACGTCGGATCGATGGGCTCGTCGGCGAGTCGCGGGTCGCTGAGTTTGCCGTGTTCGCGCTCTCGGCGACACGAGCGGACGCGAGATCAGACAACGATCACCTCCTGACGCGTGAAACCCTCCGGCAGACCGAACGCCTTCATGCCGCCCACCGCCGCGATGCTCTTCTTGACGAACCGGTCGTCGACGAGATCGCGTGCGACAAATGCCGGATCGAGCTTCGCGAGGAATTGCGCATTGCCTTCGACCTGCGTCTTCTGCATATGACGCACGAGGGCTTCGGTGTAGCTCGGATACGGGTACGGCTGGAAGTCGATACGCTTCTCGTGCCAATCGGCGTGAACGATCGCCTTGTCGGCGAGGTAGCGGCCTTGCTCCGACGCGGCCGGCGCCAGCACACGCTGCAAGATCTGGAACGGATGCGGTGTGTAGCGATTTTCGCCTTCCTTCGACAGCAAACGTGCCGCGTCTTCCGGATGTGTCCGCGTCCATGCCTGCGCCTTGACGATGGCATCGACGACCTTCTGCGACCATTCCGGGCGCGACGTCAGGTCGCGCTCATGCATCGTCACCACGCAGCACGCATGGTTCTTCCACACGTCGCCGGTAAAGCGAAGCACCTTGCCGACCTTCAGGTTCTCGGCGGCCGCGTTGAACGGCTCGGCCACGATGTAGCCGGCGATCTGCTTGGCGGCGAGCGCCGGCGGCATGTCCGAGGGCGCCATGACGATCAGGTTGACCTCGTTGGCCGCAGGCGCACCGGACTTCTTGAGGACGGGCGTGAGGCCGTTGGCGGCGAGCAAGCCTTGCAGCACGACATTGTGAATTGAATACCAGAAAGGCACGGCCACTGTCTTGCCGCCAAGGTCGCCGAACTTGTTAATGTCGTTCGTCACGGTGATCGCGCTCCCGTTGACGTGATTCCACGCCACCACCTTGGCTTGGGCCTGACTGCCGTACCGGGCCCACACCGTCATCGGGGAGAGCAGGTGAACGACGTTGACCTGTCCCGAGAGGAAGGCTTCGATCAACTGTGCCCAACTGCGCAGCAGTGTCGGCTTTTCCGCCTTGATGCCCGCCTGTTCGAAATAGCCGTTGTTGTGAGCGACCAGCAGTGGCGTGGCGTCGGTAATCGGCAGATAGCCGATGCGCAACGGCGCGTCCGGCTCGGCGGCGGCACGTGCGGCGGCTGAGGCCAGTAGCGGAGCGGCACCGGCCACGGTCATCATCGAAGCGAGTTTGAGCCATTCACGGCGAGAAATTTGGCACATGGTCTGAGAATCCCCGTAGGTAGGACGGTGTGGTCTATTGTGTTTGACGCGTCGTCGCATCGCGGGACATGGCGTGCTGCAACGCTTGCAGTATTTCGATGCGCAATGTGCCCAACGCTTGCACTTGCGCTTCACGCGGCAATGGCAGGTCTACTCGCCATTGCGCCAGCGTGCGGCCCTGATTGCCGAGCAGCACGATGCGATCGGAGACGAGCAACGCTTCGTCGATATCGTGTGTCACGAGGACGGTTGCGGCGCCAGTGTCCCGAACGACGGTGACAAGCAGGCGCTGCATGTCGGCGCGTGTCACTTCGTCGAGGGCGCCGAATGGCTCATCGAGCAGCAGCGCACGGGGTTGACGTGCGAGACAACGGGCAAGCGCGACGCGCTGCGCCATGCCACCGGAGAGCTGACGGGGGTGCAGTTGATGGGCATGCGAAAGTCCCACTTCGGCCAGTGCGGCATCGATTCGCGCGCGTCGCGTTTCGCGCGAGAGTACCGGCTGTCGCGCGAAGGTCAGCCCGAAGGCGACGTTGCGCTCAACGGACAACCAAGGCAGCAGGCATGGGTCTTGAAACGCCAACGCTACGTCAGGCCGAGGGCCGGACAGCGGCGAGCCATCCACCTCGACCGTGCCGTCGCTCGGGGAGAGCAGGCCTGCGGCGATGCGCAGCAGTGTCGACTTGCCGGAGCCGCTGGGCCCGAGGACGGAAACGAGTTCGCCGGGGGCGACAGAAAGGTCGACGCCTCGCAGGATTGCCCGGTCACCGTACGACAGACCGATGCTGCGCAGTGTCAGAAAGGACGGCGCGCGCGAGTCATCCTCGCGCGCGGTGGCGATGAACGTGTCGGTATGCGCGCGTTGCGTCGCCGTGGGTTGGGTCATGAAGCCGTTCCGGTCTTGAGTTGTTGCGCGCGTTGCGCCGCGAGTTGGTTCTTCAGTTGCACGAGGCTGGGTGTGACGATGGGAACAAAGGCGGCCTCGCGCTGACGTCGTGCCACGCCCGACAAGCCGCGCAGATACCCGTGTCCGCCGCCCGTTTGGACTTCGAGCGTAGCGGCGCCATGGACGACGTTCGCGAGGGCAATCCGCAGTTCGAACAGACGCGCAGGTGTCTCGACGAACTCGCCTTGCGCGACCCCTGTCTTCAGGCGAGCCTTGAGTGTATCAAGCTGCTCTGACAGCACGGTGACTTCATCGGCCACGGCGGCACGGGCGCTCGGTCCAGCGTCGTTGGTGCCCGCGAGACTTCGTCGTGCGAGGCCCAGCGACATGCCACATTGCAGCCCGAGGAATGCCGGACGCACGCGCACGAGCCACGCCGGCGCGTTGTCGGTGATGCGTTCGTCGTCGGTGAGCAGCGTGTCTGTCATTCGCAACGCCGCCGTATTGGTGCCGCGCAAGCCGATCAGATCCAGATCGTCGCTGCGTGTAACACCCGGCGCGTCGTGCGCGATGGCGAAGATCGACGGCGGTCCACCCGCTTCGTGATCTGCTGCCGCCGCGGCGACGAATCCCTGCTTGCGCAGGTTAGTGATCCACGGCAGCGCGCCTGTCACGCGCCATGCCGGTTTGCCAACCGACTCATGCTCACCCGGCGCCTGCGTCGCGCGGATTTGCAGTGGTTCGATGGCGGAGAGGAATTTCATGGCGTTCGATAATCCCGTCGCGCCCGCGAGTTCGCCTGAAAGCAGGGTAGGCAGGAGACGCTCGCGCAGCCCCTGATTCGGGCTTTGCAACAGATATTCGATGAACGTGCGTTGTCCCCACAGGACGAAGGCTGCCGCAAAGGAATGCTCCGCAACGTCGGCGACACTGTCGATCGCGTCGCCAATCGTGCCGCCAGCCCCATTCAGCTCGGCCGGCACGCCAATGCGCAGCAGGCCCGCCGTAGCCAGTTGCGGTAAGACTTCGCCGCAGAGTGTGGCATCCGTGTCGAGCGTTTCGGCGTGGGCGTCGAGCCAGGCCGCGAGCGCGGGGGCGCGTGCGGCGAGTCCGCGCAGACTGGCGTGTGTGCTCATGCGGCTTGTTCCTTAGGCTCCCAGCGGTATGCCGCCAGTTGTGGATTCAGTTCGTTTTGAGAAAGATTGTTCGCGAAGTTGCATAGGGTAGCCAATGACACGCCGAGAACCACCTCGAGTGCTGCGGCGTCGTCGAAGCCGGCCGACTTGAAATCGGTGAATTCCGCGTCCGACACGGCGCCACGCGTAGCAATCACGGCGCGCGTGAATACGGCTACGGCGTCGAGCTTGGCGTCAGACAGTCTGCGTTGGTCGCGAATGTCATTGACGAGGGCCTCGGGCAATTGCGCCTTCTTCAGGGCAACGGCAGTGTGGCCTGCGACGCAGAAGCCGCAGCCATGAATGCCGGCCGCCGTGATCTGCACGACTTCGCGCTCGGCGAGCGTCAGGCTGGCGCGGCCGTTGATTGCGCCCACGCTCAGGTAGGTTTCGAGCGCCGTCGGGGCGTTGGCGAGCGATGCCACCAGATTCGGCAGGAATCCGTTTGCCGCTAGCGATTTTTCCAGAAACGGACGGCTCGCCTCCGGGGCGGTCTCAAGGGTATGCAATGGCAGTCGGCTCATATCGGGCTCCTTACAGTCGAGCCTCCATTGTGCGCAGGCGCGGCCAAATGCTCAATGCGCGCGTGTCTGGAAATTCTGCGGATTTGTCTCGGTGTGCCACGGAGATGTCTCAGTGCATGCCGTGCCGCTGCCGCAAGGGGGCGGCACGGCATCGGCAGACGAGTCAGGCTCGCGGGTCAGTGCAGTGCGTAGGGAGCGGCAGGCGTGAGGGCCGAGTGTGTCGGAGCGGCGTCTGGCGCGGCGCCGCGGGTGGCCTGACGTCGCCATGCGCCCGGCTGGATTCCCGTTACCCGTTTGAAGGCCTGCGCAAAGGCCGATTCCGATTGGTACCCGACGTGTTCCGCAGCTTCGGGCAACGAGACGCCCTCGCGAAGCAATGCGGCCGCAGTCTTCATTCGAACCAACGTGACGAATTGTGCGGGCGGTTGGCCGCCAATCTCGGCGAACTGCTTGCAAAAGCGCGCCCGCGACATGTGGACGAACTCGGCCATCGCATCCGTCGTCCAGCGTTCGCCCGGCGACTCGATGATCGCTGCAGCCAAGCGCCCGAAGGCGTCGCGCCGCATCAAACGCCACATACCCGGTGCAACGTCTTCAGCATGGACGGCTTCACGTAATGCGTAGTAGAAGAGGAGGTCGGTCAGGCGCGCCAGCAGCGGCGACGGCGTCTCACTGGGGCGGCGCGCCTCCGCCTGAATCAGCGAGAAGATCTGCGTCATCCCCTCAAGACGCCCGCTGGCGCGACGCGCCACGATCGGGTTCGGCAACATGCCGAGTACCAACGCGTCGAGGTCGGTACGGAATTCGAAAAAACCGCAGGCCAGGGAGACGGACGACGGGGCTGTTGCGTGAGGGCGTGGCTGTGTTGGCAGCGGTGTCATCTCGCCGGCGCGTGCCGACAGGTCCGCAGGAGGTGCCGCGTTCGGCGACAGGCAGTGCGGTACGTCGGATAGCAGGAAGACAGCATCGCCCGCGCTGAGCGGGATCGTTCGTGCCGTCTGCCCACCCTCGGCACCTATGTGCAAATAGCATCCGCCTTCCAATAGCACATGGAAACTTGCCCGCTGATGACCTGCCGTCGACGCCTGATAAACGCCGCAATACTCTCCCACGTGAAAGAGCGTGCTCTTCAACTCAAGCCCGGCCAACAACCAATCGGCAACCCGATCCGGATGTCCTGAGTTCTCTTCGGAAAAGCCCTGTTGGCTCTCTCGCCGCATTCTCGTGCCCTGCGTCTCGTCCCGCATCGCTACCCACCCGTATATGCCAATCCCTCAGCAAAACGACCATCCTCCCCATGCACATAACGTTGGGCAACTATTTTTTCGTTGGATGCTTATTACGAGGGCGGAGTGCGGCGGCGGTGGGGGGATGGAAACCGAACCTTCGATAAGGCCCAGATCAGCGGTGGCGCCAGCCCCCTTACGGCACCTGCGGTACCGAGAGGACTCGGTCACGTTCCGCGACCCCGGCATCGCTTGCAAGCGATGCCTTTCGAGTCCCCACGCAATGTGCGCAGGCACATTGCTTTCTGGGCAGATATGAAAAAAGCCGACGATCTTTCGATCATCGGCTTTTCTTGAATTTTTTGGTGCCCAGAAGAGGACTCGAACCTCCACGGTGTTACCCGCTAGTACCTGAAACTAGTGCGTCTACCAATTCCGCCATCTGGGCCCCGTCAGCTCGCTTACTGCTTGCTCGCTGCGAAGAAACAAGATTATGCCGAGAGGGAAGTGGACTGTCAACAGGTTTGCGCCAGAATTTAAAAAATCTTTCATGCGCCCACACAATCCCACAACCCCCTCAATTCACTATGCCGCTCGCCCCATATGCTCCAACCGAATCATATCGATCAAGTGACGCAATCCCGGTAACGTCTGACGCCGGCTCGGGTAATACATCGACAACGGCGGTCCGTCCACCGCCCAATCCATCAGTACCGCCTCCAACGTGCCATTGGACAATTCCGCCGACACGTTGCGCTCCAACACATAACCCAACCCCAAACCACCCACCGCCGCAGCGATCACGCCATCGCTCTCGTTAATGCTCAGCGCACCCGGTACATCCAATTCCAGCGCCGTCGACCCGTGACCCAATTCCCACTTGTACAACGTGTTGTCCCCCAACCGCATCCGGATGCAATTGTGCGACATCAAATCCTGTGGCACTCTCGGCCGTCCATGCCTCGCGAAGTAGGCTGGCGCCCCCACCACGATCCACTTCAGCGCAGGCGTCAACGGCGTCGCAATCATGTCGCCCGGCACCGTGTCGCCATAACGCATCCCTGCGTCAAAGCCTTCCGCCACAATATCCAGCATCCGGTCATCCACCGTGACATCGAGTTCAATGTCTGGATACGACGCCACGAATCGGGGGAGGATCGGGTCGAGCAGCAAGCGCGCCGCATCGCGCGGTACGTTCAGGCGCAATCGCCCGGCAGGTGATGCGCGATAACGATCCAGCGCGCCAATCGCCGATGCAATCTGCTCAAGGCCCTGTTCCAATTCCTTCGCCAACGCCGCGCCCGCCGCCGTCGGCGACACAGACCGGCTCGTGCGGTTCAGCAATTTCACGCCCAGGCGCGCTTCCAGATTGCGCATCGCGTGACTCAGGGCCGAGGTCGTCACGCCCAACTCGGTGGCGGCCTCCCGGAAGCTCTGCCGGCGGCAGATCGTGACAAAAACATTCAAATCGGCAAGCTCGCCGCGAGTGAAAGCAGGCATGAAATTCCCAGCAAGTATCAAGCAACAAAATCCAGAAACACCCGACAAGCCCAACGTATTACGCATCTGTTGAGCATTATTCATTTTTTTGTGAGGCAAATTTTACCGGCTTCCTTTCGATTCTGTAGCGGCGCCATGCGCGACGTGACGGAAACGCTACACATTCTCAGTATCGGTAAACCGGCGAGCCGTATCGTGCTTGGTGCCCGGGCCATTGGCCGGGCGATGGGGAATGGGGGACGGTTCGGACGATGCCGAATCCACTGCCACGATTCGTCACGCCGCCGCGCGCAGCATCAACCTGATCGATACCGTGCTGGTCTATGGGGTGTTCACTCGGAAGGGGGAGGGGGGGCGTGCGCTGGAAGGGTTGCGTGAGATTGGCAGGATCCGTGCAATCGGCGTGAGCAACTTTTGCAACATCCTATAGGTGACTGTTTGGGGCGATTCCGTGGGAATCGCCCCATCTTTTTGTCATTCAATGGACGGCTAATCAAGCGTCCACGAAAATCACCTGTCCAGTAATGAAGCTGTCGACCGATCGTTCGAATGCCTTGCCAACCAACGCACCCGGCACCGGCTGATAGCCCGGCATCATCTCACCATACATTTCCCACGCTTCCTCGATCACCGTCGGGTTGACCGCGTTGATCCGAATACCGCGCGGCAATTCAAATGCAACGCATTTTACGAACGTGTCGATCGCGCCGCTCGTGGTCGCATCGGCAATGGCCAGCGGCATGGGTTTGATGTTGAGAATGCCGGAGATCAGCGTGAAAGAACCACCGTTCTCGATGTGATCGAGACCGACTTTCACCACGTTCATCTGACCGACCAGCTTGCTCTGAATCGTGGCTTGCCACTGATCGTCCGTCATGGATTCGAACGGGGCGTATTCGCAATGGCCCGCGGCGCTGATAACAGCGTCGAATTTACCCACGGCTTTGTACAGTGCTGCGATCGATGTCTTGTCGGTGATGTCGACTTGATAGTCGCATCCTTTGCCGGAACGGCTGGCTGTGATCACTTTGTGCTTGCCAAGGCCCTTTATGGCCGCTTTGCCGATGTTGCCGCTGGCACCGATGACGATGATGGTTTTCATTGCGCTTACCTCTGTTCATGAATAAGAGAGACCATCTTAGAAATCGGGCGGTGCGGTGTAAATCATCTGCCGGTTGTATGCGTTACAAGGATTTGTTGTGGATAAAATCGATTTAAAACACATGCGCATCTTTCTGCAATTGGTGCGCGAGAGAAGCGCATCGAGAGTGGCGCATGATGCCGGGATTTCACAACAAGCCGTCAGCGGGTATTTGAGGCGGCTTCGCGACGCCTTTCCTCATGAGATATTTCTGCGGCATAGCAGTGGGCTCGAGCCGACGGATTTCGCACTCGGTGTCGCGCGGAAGTTCGAGCAGATCGTCGCGGACGTGGATGATGTTTTTCAGGCGGAGGCGTTTGATCCGCGTTCGCTGAATCGCTGGGTTACCGTTATCGCCAATGAATATGCTCAATTGTCGATTGTCCCGAAGCTTCTCGCGAAAGTTCGGCAACTCGCGCCGGATTTGAAAGTGCGGATTGTGGATTTTGACCGGCGCTCGCACGCCGAACGGCTTGCCGAAGGCGATGTTGAATTGGCGATCGGATTTTCAGCGTTTGTCGACGATTCGCTCCCGCGCATCTCGCTGATCGATGAACACTATTGCTGTGTCGCGGGCGAGAGATCCGAGATTGCGCAGGCAGTTCGGCGTCCGGTGGATCTGGCAGGGTTCGCTTATGTCGATTTCGCGGACAGTACCAGCTATTCGGGGGACGCTGTCGAGAGGTTTCTGGCCGCGAATGACGTGCCCCTGCGTACGCCCGTCGCCACGCTCGCCTGCTACACGTCGCTGCGCCCCTTCCTCGAACACAACGATGTCGTTGCCTTCGTTCCCTCTGCCATCGCCTCCGCCTGTCAATTCAAACGCATTGAATTCGAGGTGAAACCCGATCCCTTTTCCGTCGTCGCCGCATGGCATCGGCGTACCTCAGGAAGCGCGCTGGGGCAGTGGCTTCGGGATCTGGTCAGGGCATGTGTGGGGTAGCCTCTTCAACGCCGAACCTTCGATAAGGCCCGGATCAGCGGTGGCGCCAGCCCCCTTGCGGCACCTGCGGTACCGAGAGGACTCGGTCACGTTCCGCGACCCCGGCATCGCTTGCAAGCGATGCCTTTCGAGTCCCCACGCAATGTGCGCAGGCACATTGCTTTCTGGGCAGATATGAAAAAAGCCGACGATCTTTCGATCATCGGCTTTTTGGGAATTTTTTGGTGCCCAGAAGAGGACTCGAACCTCCACGGTGTTACCCGCTAGTACCTGAAACTAGTGCGTCTACCAATTCCGCCATCTGGGCCCCGTCAGCTCGCTTACTGCTTGCTCGCCGCGAAGAAGTGAGATTATGCGTATACCGTGCGGCGATGTCAACACTTCTGGCGGAAAAAATTTCATTTCCCTCGTGCACTCCCAGCCTCACGCTCAAATTCCGCACAGGTAGAAGTTTTCGCGAGGTTTGCCGTATGATTGTCCCTGACCGTGCGACGCCGCTATCCGCGCTACGCACAACCACCACGGACCGTCGGGCGCATGGTGCGCCACTCGGCCGGACTCAACCGGCACAGTAACGCTACCGACCTTTGAGCAAATATCCCTATCCGATCCCGAGCCGCGAAGAAATCCTCGGTGTCCTGCGCACCGCCGACTCCGCGCTGTCTGCCAACGATATCGCCGAAGCCCTGGCCATCAAAAAGCAGGAACGCGAGGGCTTCTTCAAGCGCCTCGCCGCGATGGAACGCGATGACCAGATTCGCCTCGACCGCCGCGGCTACTATCAACTGACTCACCCTTCGAACTTCATCGCCGGCCGTGTCATCGGCCATCGCGACGGCTATGGCTTCGCCGTGCGCGATGATGACGGCGATGACCTCTTCCTCCCCAACGAGGAGATGAAGAAGGTCATGCACAACGATCGCGTCCTCCTGCGCATCGCCGGCTACGATCGCCGCGGCCGCCCGGAAGGTCACATCGTCGAAGTGGTCAGCCGTGCCAACACGCACGTCATCGGCCGCCTCCTTAACGAGAGCGGCGTGATGGTTGTCGCCCCCGAAGACAAACGCATCGGCCACGACATCCTCATCCCGCCCCGCGCCCAAGGCAAAGCCAAGGTCGGGCAGGTCGTCTCCGTCGAACTTACCGATTACCCCAGCCGCTACAGCCAACCCATCGGCCGCGTCTCGGAAGTTCTCGGCGATATCGACGACCCCGGCATGGAAATCGAGATCGCCGTGCGTAAATACGGCGTTCCCCACCAGTTCTCTGCCGAAGCGCTCGCGGCGGCCGGTGCTCTGCCCGACGACGTTCGCGCCCCCGATCTGCGCCACCGCATCGATCTGCGCGATGTCCCGCTCGTTACCATCGATGGCGAGGACGCTCGCGACTTCGACGACGCCGTCTACTGCGAACCCGCCAAAATCGGCCGCGCCAACGGCTTCCGCCTGATCGTTGCGATTGCCGACGTCTCGCACTACGTCACCCCCGGTGGCCCGCTCGACGCCGACGCCCTCACGCGGAGCACCTCGGTCTACTTCCCGCGACGCGTCATTCCGATGCTCCCGGAAAAGCTCTCGAACGGCCTGTGCTCGCTCAACCCCGAAGTGGACCGCTGTGTCCTCGTGTGCGACGCCCTCGTTGCCCTTAACGGCGAAGTGAAGGCGTATCAGTTTTACCAGGCCGTCATTCACTCGGCCGCACGTCTGACCTATACGGAAGTCGCCGCCGTTCTCGGCAACACCAAGGGTGCCGAAGCTCAACGCCGCGCCGCACTGCTGCCGCACCTGCAAAACCTGTATGACCTGTACAAGGTGCTGGCCAAAGCCCGCAAGTCGCGCGGCGCCATCGAGTTCGACTCGACCGAGACCTACATCGTCTGTAACGCGCAAGGCAAGATCGAACAGATTCTGCCCCGCACGCGCAACGACGCCCACCGTCTCATCGAGGAATGCATGCTCACGGCCAACGTGTGCGCTGCCGATTTCCTCAAGCGTCACAAACAGGCGGGTCTGTACCGCATTCACGCCGGGCCCTCCGGCGAACGGCTTCAGGTGCTGCGCACGTTCCTCAAAACCCTCGGGCTCTCGCTCGGCGGCGGCGACGAGCCTGCGACGTCCGATTATGCGGAACTGATGACGCAGATCGAATCCCGTCCCGATGCGCCCATGCTTCAGACCATGCTCCTGCGCTCGATGCAGCAGGCGGTCTACAGCCCGGACAACATTGGTCACTTCGGTCTCGCCTATCCGGCCTACACGCACTTCACCAGCCCGATTCGCCGCTACCCGGACCTGCTGACGCACCGCGCCATCAAGGCAATCCTCGTAGGTAAGAAGTACGAGCCGGAGATCCCTGGCGGTGTCGAGCTGACGACCGGTCTTTCGCCGCATGCGCGCAAGTTGCAGAAGGACGACGACGCGGCCAAGGGCAAGAAGCCCGTCAGCGCGAAGAAGCGCGATGTGATCTGGGACGAACTCGGCCTGCATTGCTCCGCGAACGAGCGCCGTGCCGACGAAGCCTCGCGCGATGTCGAAGCCTGGCTCAAGTGCTACTTCATGCGCGACAAGCTGGGCGAAGAGTACGGCGGTACGGTCAGTGCCGTGACGTCGTTCGGCATCTTCGTGCAACTCGACGATCTGTTTATCGAAGGCCTCGTGCACGTCACGGAACTGGGCAGCGATTACTTCCAGTTCGACGAAGTCCGGCACGAACTGCGCGGCGAGCGGACCGGTATTCGCTACCGCCTCACCGACCGCGTTCGCGTGCAAGTGAGCCGCGTGGATCTGGACGCGCGCAAGATCGACTTCCGCCTCGTGCGTGAGCCGAACGCCCGCACGCTCGCCAAGACCTCAGGCCGTGTTGAACGCGGTGGCGCCCCGGTACCGGCACCCGCCGCCGGTACGCCCGGCTTGGCAGGTTCGGCGAGTGCCGGCCCGACCATCCGGCAGTTGCCCAAGGGCGGTGCGCTGCTTAACGGCGTTCAACTGGCGCCGGCAGGAAAGCATCCGGCCAAGCCGAAATCGGCGAAAGTGAAAGACGCGCGTGCCGAGCGCGGTGCGGCGCCACCGATCAAGCGCACGGGGGGCGGTAATGCGCCTGCGAAGCGTCCGGGAGGTCCGGCGAAGAAGCAGCGTCGTTGATTTGCGCCTCGCGTTGCGGTCGATGTCGCGGGTACCGGTGCGCGGCGTGTTGCGCGGTTTACAGTAAGATGGGCGCCTTGTGCCGGTAGCAACCGGCATCTGATGCCAGCGATGGATTGCGGCGGCGGTGGCCCATGCGGGCTCCGCCGCCGTCGTGCTTTGTGCGGCGGCAGTTGCGAACGGCCGCGCGGGCACACGCTATTTTGAGGATGTGAAATGAGTCAATTGAAACTGCTGTTCGGCTTTCACGCCGTGACTGCGCGTCTGCGTCACGATGCGGGCAGCGTCGAAGAAATCTACTACGATCCGAGCCGCCGCGATCGCCGCATGACGGACTTCCTGAAGCATGTGGAGTCGGTCAAGGGCGCACCGGGTGTGACGATCAAGGTCATTCAGGCCGACGGCAAACGTCTCGACGGCATGGCCGGATCGTCGCGCCATCAGGGCGTTGTCGCGCGGGCTCAGGAAGTGTCGCTGGCGCTCAATCTCGACGAACTGCTCGATGGCATTTCCGGGCCGCCGCTGCTGCTGGTGCTCGATAGCGTGACCGATCCGCACAACCTTGGCGCGTGCCTGCGCGTCGCGGACGGGGCCGGGGCGCATGCGGTGATCGCACCGAAGGACCGTGCCGTCGGCCTGAATGCGACTGCCGCCAAGGTTGCCAGCGGCGCGGCCGAGACCGTGCCATACATCACGGTGACCAATCTCGCGCGCACGCTGCGCGAATTGCAGGAGCGTGGCATCTGGGTCGTTGGTACCTCCGACGACGCAACCAACGACATCTACCACACCACGCTCACCGGGCCGATGGCGATTGTCATGGGTGCCGAAGGCGAGGGCATGCGCCGACTGGTGCGCGAGACCTGCGACACGTTGATGAGCATTCCGATGGCTGGCGGCTGCGAAAGCCTGAACGTCTCGGTGGCGAGTGCCCTATGCCTGTATGAAGCGGTGCGCCAGCGCGCAGTGGCAGCCAAGGGCGCGAAGTAGGCGAAGCGATGCCCGGCGTGCGTTCGCCGGGCATGTTCCTGCGTCCGCTTACCGTGCAGCTTCGATCAGACCTTCGAGTTTGACGGCATCGGCGGCAAATGCGCGGATACCTTCTGCGAGCTTTTCGGTGGCCATCGCGTCGTCGTTGAGCGCGAAGCGGAACGACGGTTCGTCCGTTCTCACGCGATCGATGGTTGCGGCACGGGCGTCTTTCGCGTCGAGTTGGCGGCGCACCTCGCCTTCCGTTGTGCGGAGTTGTTCGAGCAGCGCGGTGCTGATCGTCAGCAGGTCGCAGCCCGCGAGTGCCAGAATCTGTCCGGTCGAGCGGAAGCTCGCACCCATGACTTCCGTGTCGTAGCCAAAGTGCTTGTAGTAGCGGTAGATGGTGGCGACCGAGCGCACGCCCGGGTCGTTTTCTCCGGCGTTGTCCGCTTCCACCCAGTTTGCACCTGCCGACTTCTTGTACCAGTCGTAGATCCGGCCGACGAACGGCGAAATCAGTCGCGCACCCGCTTCGGCACAGGCGGCGGCTTGCACCAGCGAGAAGAGCAATGTCATGTTGCAGCGAATCTTGTCGCGCTCGAGGATCTCGGCGGCGCGAATGCCTTCCCAGGTTGATGCAATCTTGATAAGCACGCGATCGCGCTCGATGCCTTGCGCTTCGTACATTGCGATGAGTTTGCGTGCGCGGGCGACCGTGCCTGCGGTGTCGAATGACAGGCGTGCGTCGACTTCCGTCGATACGCGACCGGGCACGATGTCGAGAATTTCGCGTCCGAAGGCAATCAGCAGACGGTCGATGATTTCGTCGGTGGAGTCGGCGCGGTGTTCGCTCACGACGCGCGTGAGAATCGGACGGTAGGCATCCTTCTGGACCGCGCCGAGAATCAGCGAGGGATTGGTGGTGGCGTCCTGGGGCTTGTAGGCGTCCATCGCCTGGAAGTCGCCGGTGTCGGCCACGACGATGGTGTGGCGTTTGAGCTGATCGAGCTGATTCATGAGAGCGCCCCTGCGAGAAATGCACTGCGTGACATGAAGTCCGGGATACGTCCGGGCGACGAAAAAAGGCGCGGCACGCCCGACTCCGGTAAACTTCCGACTTTACCAAACTTTGCCGGAAATCCCCATGACCCAAGACGAACTCAAGCGCCTGGTCGGCCAGGCGGCTGCCGACTATGTGAACAAGCACATGCCCGAGGGCAGTGTGATCGGCGTGGGCACAGGGTCCACGGCCAATTGCTTTATCGACGCGCTCGCTGCTCACAAAAGCCGTTATCGCGGTGCTGTCTCCAGCTCCGAAGCCAGTACCGAGCGTTTGCGCAAGTATGGCATTGAAGTGTTCGACCTCAATCAGATCGAAAGCCTGCCCGTGTACGTCGACGGTGCCGACGAGATCAATACGCTCGGTCATATGATCAAGGGCGGTGGCGGAGCGCTCACGCGCGAGAAGATCGTCGCATCGGTGGCCAAAGAATTCGTCTGCATTGTCGATGCATCGAAAGAAGTAGCCGTGCTTGGCGTTTTCCCGCTGCCGGTCGAAGTGATTCCGATGGCGCAGGCCAGCGTTGCACGCGCACTGGCCGCGCTTGGCGGTAAGCCGCAGGCGCGTGTGCGTGCCGACGGCAGCCCGTATATGACCGACAACGGCTGTGCTATTCTCGACGTCCATGGCTTGCAGATTCTGGACCCGGTGGCGTTCGAGGCGCGAGTCAACCAGATTCCGGGCGTAGTAACGGTCGGCCTTTTCGCGCAACGTGGCGCGGATATCACGTTGATGGGCACACCGGAAGGGGTGCGTACCATCGACTACAAAAACTGATTCTGGGAGGGTAGGATGGCTGGATCTCGTCGTCTTCCCGAAACCTGGTTCCGTCGCGGTCTGTGGTTGATCGCCGTGTTGTTCGCGGCGTTCCTGATTGGTCTTGGCGGGCTCGTTGTCGACAAACTGCCGGGGGTTGCCTCTGCGCCGACGCTCGACTCGTTCGTGGATCGTGCGCAGGCCGGGCGCGCGGACGCTACGATCAAGCAAGCACAGACGCAACTCGAAGACATTGAGAGTGGACTCGAGACGGCGCGTCTGCAACTTAAGGCGCGAAGCACGGCGTATCGCAATGCTCGTGAGTCGTTCGACGATTGGGTGGCCACGCGTATGGCGACGGCGCAGGCCAGTCAGGATGCGGAGCTTGTCTCACGCACGCACGCGCTCGACACTCTGAAAGCGGCTGAACGCGATGCTCAGACGCAGGTTGACACGTTAGAGGCGAAGCAGCTTGAAGCGCAGCGGGCGGTTCAAACGGCTCTGGCGGCGCGTGAGGCGTTGAATGCGGCGGCGGGTAAACGGTTGGTGGTGGTTCAGCGTTCGCGGGAATTGAGGGTCTTCGGCATTCGGCTGGCGTTGACGATACCGTTGTTGGCGGTGGCGGGATGGCTTTTCGTGCGGCAGCGTAGGAGTACGTGGTGGCCGTTCGTGTGGGGCTTCGTCTTCTTTGCGTTGTTCGCGTTCTTTGTGGAGTTGGTGCCGTATCTGCCGGACTACGGTGGCTATGTTCGTTATCTGGTTGGCATTGTGTTGACGGTGTTGATCGGGCGTTACGCCATCGTATCGTTGCAGAGGTATTTGGCGCGGCAGAAGGCGGAAGAGCAGTTGCCGGACGAAGAGCGGCGCAAGACGTTGTCATACGATTTGACGCAGGCACGGCTGGCGAAGTCGGTGTGTCCGGGGTGTGAGCGTCCGGTGAAATTGGACGACGCTGAGCGTGACTTCTGCGTGCATTGTGGCATTTGCTTGTTCGATCGTTGCGGCACCTGTACGACGCGAAAAAATGCGTTTGCGCATTTCTGCCACCACTGCGGTGTGCGGTCGACGGGAACAAGTGTGGAGGGTAGCCAAATAAAGGCGACCTGAGAGACCTCAAGAAAGAGAACAGAAAAAGGGCACACGAAGCGATTCGTGTGCCCTTTTTTGCGGCCCTGTCAGGCGTGGGACGGGGCTGATACGGAGACGGATCGGGGCTCCTTTCTGCAGCGAGTTGGGTTTATGTCTGAGAGGCGAAAAGGGGCCCCGATCCGTCTGGAGGACGGTGTAAAAACGGAGCCCGATTACTCGGAAGGCGGCGGCACATACCCTTGAGCGACGTCGGCACCGTCACCGAAGAAATACTTTTCCGTCTGCTTGACGAGGTACTGACGGGCGCGCGGATCGGCCATATTGAGGCGATTCTCGTTAATCAGCATGGTTTGTTGCTTGAGCCATCCGGCCCAGGCTTCTTTCGAGACGCTCTCCCAGAGGCGTTTGCCGAGTTCGCCGGGCATGGGGGGGAAATCGAGGCCTTCGGCTTCTTTACCGAGCTTGATGCATTGAACCATGCGGGCCATGGGGGAACTCCTTCGTAATCTTGGTATGGCGTGAAAGGGAGGCCGTGCGCTGGCGGTCGTCTACCGGAGGGTTTGACGGGGGCGCGCATCTGGGTGATGCGCCGCGGCCGATGGTTGGATATGGGGGCAGGGAGGCGGGACTCAAGGGATGAAAACCTTGGAAGAAGCGCGCAGCCTGCCGGTCGGTGGTTACAGTTTCTTGATGAGCACGAGTGAGCGGCGTTGCCAGTTGTACAGGCGGCGGCGGTCGGCGGGTAGATCGTCGACACCGGCCTTGACGAAGCCGCGCTTGAGGAACCAGTGTTCGGTGCGGGTGGTGAGTACGAACAGGCGTTCCAGGCCACGGGCGCGGGCGCGTTGCTCGATGTGTTTGAGCAGGCGTTCGCCGTCCCCTGAGCCTTGCGCTTCCGGGTCGACTGTCAGGCAGGCCATCTCGCCGATGCGTTCGGTGGGATAGGGGTAGAGTGCGGCACAGCCGAAGAGGCGTCCATCGTGCTCGATGACTGAGAAGTGATCGATGTCGCGTTCCAGTTGGTGGCGTCCGCGTCGTACCAGTGTGCCGTCCGACTCGAGTGGTTCGATGAGTTGCAGAATACCGCCGACGTCGTCGATGGTTGCTTCGCGCAGGCTTTCCAGGTTCTCGTACGAGATCATGGTGCCCACGCCATCGTGCGAGAAGAGTTCGAGCAGCATGCTGCCGTCGAGGGCGAAGGGCACGATGTGGGCGCGGCCGACGCCTGCGCGGCAGGCGCGCGTGGCGTATTTCAGGTAGAAGGCCGAGTCGCGGTCGAGCGTGCCTTGCGACTGAAGGCGCTGGGCGTCTTCGAGTGTCAGTTCGTGTTGCAGCTCGTTGTATTCGTTCAGAACGCCGGGCGTCTCGGTGATGAAAATCAGCTTGTCGGCGCGCAGCGCGATGGCGGCCGACGACGCGACGTCTTCCATCGTCAGGTTGAACGATTGACCGGTGGGCGAGAAGCCCAGTGGCGAGAGCAGCACGATCTTGCCGTTCGTGAGCGACAGGCGGATCGATTCGGCGTCCACCTTACGTACGACGCCCGTGTGCTGGAAGTCTACGCCGTCGACAATGCCGACCGGGCGCCCGGTGACGAAGTTGCCCGACACGACGCTGATACGCGCGTTGCCCATCGGCGTGTTCGGCAGCCCTTGACTGATCGAAGCCTCGATGTCCAGACGCAGCTCACCCGCCGCTTCCTTCACCGCTTCGAGCGCGGCGGCGTCGGTAATACGCATCTGCTGGGCGAAGTGCGATTCGATATGTCGCAGGCGCATCTGCTCTTCGACCTGGGGTCGTGAGCCGTGCACCAGCACGATGTGCATGCCCATGGCGCACAGCAGCGCAACGTCTTGAATCAGCGAGTCGAGCCCGCCGGCGGCGACAAGCTCGCCACCGAAGGCAACCACGAAGGTCTTGTCACGGAATGCATGGATATAGGGGGCCACCGATCGCAGCCAGTCCACGAACTGGGCTTGGTGGGCGGTCTCGTCGTCTTGCAGGGTGGGGTCAGGTTCGGTCAGCATGGGTGTACGTGCGCAAACATGCGCAGATTATATAATGCGCGCCCATGGCAAGTGATGAACGAAATCGACAATCTCAGCCCCCGAAGCCGAAAGTGACGGCGCCGGGGCATACGCGTGCCGAATCCACGGCCACGGCGTCAACCCAGAAGGCCGCCAAGGGCGCGCCCAAACCCCCACGTGCCGACAACGCTCGTGGCCAGAACCCTGCGGGTGGGCGTCGTCTGACACCCGCTGAGCGCGATGCGCGCGACGCCGAGCGTCTGGCCGTCCGGCAGGCGGCTGCCAACCGCGTTACCGAAATCAACTTCCCCGAAGCGCTGCCGGTCTCCGGCCGTCGCGAGGAGATCGCACGCGCCATCGCCGGCCATCAGGTCGTGATCGTGAGCGGCGAGACCGGCTCGGGCAAGACCACCCAGCTTCCCAAAATATGTCTGGCGCTCGGGCGCGGACTCGGCGCCGGTGGCACCGGCTTGATCGGGCACACCCAGCCGCGCCGCATCGCCGCGTCCGCCACCGCGCGCCGGATCGCCGACGAACTGAACACGCCGCTCGGCGAGATCGTCGGCTTCAAGGTGCGCTTCAACGACACCGTGTCGAACGGCGCGTCCGTCAAATTGATGACAGACGGCATTCTGCTCGCCGAGACGCAGACCGATCCGCTGTTGCGCGCGTACGACACCATCATCATCGACGAGGCGCACGAGCGCAGTCTGAACATCGACTTCTTGCTCGGCTATCTCAAGCAACTGCTGCCGCGGCGCCCGGACCTCAAGGTCATCATCACGTCGGCCACCATCGATGCGGATCGCTTCGCCCGACATTTCGGCACGGGAGAGGGCGACGACCTGCGCCCGGCGCCCGTCATCGAGGTGAGCGGCCGCCTGTATCCCGTGGAAGTGCGCTACCGGCCGATTCAGGACGATGCGCGCATCGCCAACGCCGAAGGGCGTGAGGGCAGCCGCGCCAGCGCCCGTGACCGCGAGCGCGATCTGATGGACGGCATCGTCGATGCCGTTGACGAACTGTGCCGTGAAGGCTCGGGCGACGTGCTCGTGTTCCTGCCCGGCGAGCGCGAAATCCGCGAAGCGGCCGAGGCACTGCGCAAGCACCACCCGCCGCATACCGAAATCCTGCCGCTCTTCGCACGTCTGTCGGCAACCGATCAGGAGCGCGTGTTCAAGCCCTCCAACGCGCGTCGTATCGTGCTCGCCACCAACGTGGCGGAAACGTCGCTTACCGTGCCGGGCATCCGCTACGTGGTCGATGCGGGGACGGCGCGCGTCAAACGCTATTCGTATCGCAACAAAGTCGAGCAACTGCAAATCGAGTCGATTTCGCAGGCGGCCGCCAACCAGCGGGCAGGGCGCTGCGGTCGCGTGGCCGACGGCATTTGCATTCGTCTGTATGACGAGACGGACTTTCAGTCGCGGGCGCGTTTCACCGACCCGGAAATCCTGCGCTCGTCGCTCGCCGCCGTCATTCTGCGCATGCAATCGCTGCGGCTCGCGAAGGTCGAGGAATTCCCGTTCATCGAACCGCCACCCGGCCGTGCCATTGCCGACGGCTATCAACTGCTGAACGAACTGGGCGCCGTCGACGATACCAACCAGCTCACGCCACTTGGGCGCGAACTGGCGCGTCTGCCGCTCGACCCCCGTGTGGGGCGCATGATCCTGGCCGCGCGCGACCACCAGTCGCTGCGCGAAGTCCTCATCATCGCCAGCGCGCTGGCCGTGCAAGACCCGCGCGACCGGCCCATCGAGGCGCAGGACGCCGCCGACAATGCGCATCGCAAGTTCGCCGACGAGAAGTCCGAATTCCTCTCGTGGCTCAAGATCTGGCAGTGGTTCGACGAGGCGATCGCCCATAAGAAGTCGAACCGTCTGCTGGCGCAGGCCTGCCGCGAGAACTTCCTGTCGCAATTGCGCCTGCGCGAATGGCGCGACGTTCACAGCCAGTTGCTTACCGTCGTGCGGGAGCAGGGCTGGCGCATCAACGAATCCGAGGCGACCTACGAACAGTTGCATCTGGCGCTGCTGGCAGGCCTGCTGGGCAACATTGGCTGCAAGGCCGACGACGATCCGTACTTCCTCGGCGCGCACGGTATCAAGTTCCATATCTGGCCGGGCTCATCGCTCGTGAAGAAGGCCGGGCGATGGGTGATGGCCGGAGAACTCGTCGAGACGAGCCGTCTTTACGCGCGGTGCATCGCGCGCATCGAACCGGAATGGATCGAGCGCGTGGGCAAGCATCTCGTGAAGACGTCGCTCTCCGACGCGCATTGGGAGAAGAAGGCCGCGCAAGTCACCGCGTACGAACGTGGCACGCTCTACGGCCTGACCATCTACGCGCGCCGCCGCATGAACTTCGGCCCGCGCGACCCGCGCCGCGCTCGTGAAATCTTCCTGCGCAGCGCGCTCGTGGAAGGCGAATGGGAGACGAAGCTGCCGTTTTTCGCCCACAACCGCAAGCTGATTGCCGATATCGAGCAGCTTGAGCACAAGTCGCGCCGCCAGGACGTGCTCGTCGACGACGAACTGATCTACGCGTTCTACGACGCCAGCGTGCCCGAGGGCCTCTACGACGGCGCGAGCTTCGAACACTGGTATCGCGAGACGGCGAAGGGTACACCGAAGTTGCTGTACCTCGTGCGCGACGATCTGATGCGTCACGAGGCTGCCGGTGTCACGACGGATCTGTTCCCGAAGAAGACGATCATCGCGGGCATCGAGATGGCGCTCACGTACCACTTCGAACCGGGCTCGCCGCGCGACGGCGTGACACTCGCCGTGCCGCTCTACGCCCTCAATCAGGTCGACGCGCGCCGCTGCGAGTGGCTGGTGCCGGGCATGCTCAAGGAAAAGGCGCATTTACTGATGAAGTCGCTGCCGCAGAAACTACGGCGTCACTTCGTCCCGTTGCCGGAGTATGCCGCAGGCTTCCTCGAGCGCGCGACATTCGGGCAGGGAGCGCTGCTCGATGCCCTCATGGCCGACGCTCGCGAGTTGACTGGCGTCATGCTCAAGTCGAGCGACTTCAAGCTCGAAATGCTGCCGGCTCACTTGTCGATGAACTTCAAGGTCATCGACGAGCACGGGCGGCAACTCGGCATGGGGCGCAATCTTGCGCAACTGCGCGCCGAACTCGGCCAGCAGGCGCAGCGCACTTTCCAGCAACTGGCGGCGAAAAGCGGCGCGACGCCGACCGGCGGTGCGGCCGTCGATGCGCAGACGCGTGGTGCGTCGGCCTCGGCCTCGGCAACGTCCGCGGCAGAGCGAGGTACTGGAAAGAGCAATGAAAGGGGGGATGCCAAGGGCGGGGGCAGGGCGGCAACGCAGGCCGCACAGGCGCCTGTGGCGGCCGCTGTCGAACCGGGTCGATACGACAACCTGACGACATGGAGCTTCGGCGAGTTGCCGGAGATGCTCGAAATCCGTCGCGGCGGTCAGACGCTGTTCGGCTACCCGGCGCTGGTCGATCGCGGCGATCACTGCGATCTCGAGGTGTTCGACGATCCGGACGAGGCGCAGCGTCAGCATCGCGCCGGTCTGCGCCGGCTCTTCGCGATCCAGTTGCGCGAGCAGGTGAAGTATCTGGAGAAGAACATTCCGGGCTTGCAGCAGATGGCGATGCAGTACATGAGTCTGGGCACGCAGGAGGAACTGCGCGAGCAGATCGTCGATTTAGCGCTTGAGCGCGCGTGTCTCCAGTTACCGTGGCCGAGCGAGAACGCGTCGTTCGTCGCGCGCAAGGACGAGGGGCGAGGGCGCCTCACGCTGCTGGCGCAGGAGATCGCGCGCCTGGCCGGGCAAATTCTCACCGAGTACGCCGCGTTGCAGAAGAAGCTGGCGCAAGCCAAACCGTTCGCGCAGGCGTATGCGGACATGACGGCGCAATTGCAGCGGCTGATCGGCAAGCGGTTCCTGATCGACACGCCCTACGCGCAACTGGCGCATTTCCCACGCTACCTCAAAGCGATGGCCGGGCGCGTCGACAAGCTCAAGGCCGACCCGGCGCGTGACGCGCGTGCCATGAGCGAACTCGGGCCGCTGCTGCAAAACTGGCAGCGGGCGACGTCGCAACGCCGCGATCACGGCGATGCGAGGCTCGAAGAGTTCCGCTGGCTGCTCGAGGAGCTACGCGTCTCGTTGTTCGCTCAGGAGCTGCGCACGCCCATGCCGGTGTCGGTCAAGCGTCTGCATAAGGTCTGGGAGGCATTGCAACGCTGACATGACCCAGGCATGCGTGTCGCCCGGCGACCGGGGCGAATGCCGCGCAGGTGAGATCGTGGCGTCCGGAGCCCTCCTCGGGACGCCATTCCTGCGGGCAATCCGGCCGCTGGTTTGCGTTACATCAGGAAGTGCTGAAAAAGCGTTTCGCCAGATCAAAATAGGTATGCCGCAGTCGCACTGACGAGGCGTTCCCGGCCTTACAATAGCGAGACTTTTTCGAAGCCTCATCTCTGCATGCTTCGTCACCGTTTCAGTCACTTTTCTGTCCATTTTTTCTCCCGAGAGACTCTGCAATGCGCAAACTTCTGATCGCTGCCAGTCTGGCTGCCTCTTTGGGGCTGGCTGCGCTTGCCGGACCGGCCAGAGCCGCCGCGCCGGTGCCCGACAATGTCGTGGTCGTGCTCAATTCGGCCGATGCCAGCGTCAGCCTCATCGACAAGGCTACGCAGAAGGTCATCCAGACGTTCCCGGTCGGCAAGGAGCCACACCATTTGATGGCCACCCCTGACAATCAGTCGCTCATCGTGGCGAATTCGGTGGGCAACAATCTGGTCTTCCTCGACCCGAAGACGGGGCAGATTCAGCGCAAGATCGAGAACATCGAAGACCCGTACCAGATTGGCTTCTCGCCCGACAAAAAGTGGTTCGTCGCCAATGCGCTGCGACTGGATCGGGTCGACGTGTACCGCTTCGACGGCAAGAACCTGAGCGTGGCGCAGCGCATCCCGCTCAAGAAGATGCCAAGCCATCTGGTCTTCACGCAGGACAGCAAGACGGTGTTCATCTCGTTGCAGGAGTCGAACGAGATCGCCGCCATCGATCTGGCCACCCAGAAGGTGCTGTGGACGCTGAAGGTCGGCGACAGCCCGGCCGGGGTGTGGCTCACGCCGGGTGACAAGTACCTGCTCGTGGGCATGACGGGGGCGGACTACGCCGCCGTGGTCGACTGGCGTAACCAGAAGGTCATCAAGACGATTCCGACGGGCAAGGGCGCGCACAACTTCCGCTCGCTCGCCGACGGCAAGCATGTGCTGATTTCGAACCGGGTGTCGAGCACGATCAGCATCATCGATCAGGATGCGCTCACGAACGTGGGCAACATCACCGGATTGCTGCCGGGACCGGACGACATGGAACTCTCAGCCGACCGGAAGACCCTGTGGGTGACGTTCCGCTGGGCACGCAAGGTGGGCATCATCGACCTGACGCAGCGCAAGCTGATCAATACCATTCCGGTAGGACGCTCCCCGCACGGGATCTATTTCTACGACCGTGCGCCGGTGCTGTAACATCGAACTATTGCCGCCAAGGCTCTACTGACCGGGCGTCCTCACGACGCCCGGCCCCGCGACATGTTCGATTCGCTGGTCGACGGTTTCTCCACCGCCTTCTCGGCGGTGCAGACCGAGATCTACATCCGCATCGTGCAGCCGGCGCTGTTTGCCACCGGACTGATGCCGCTCGCCGACGACGCCTTCGACGGTGTCCAGTTTTTCCTGATCGGCGTGCTCCAGATCGTGCTCATGCTTGCGCTGCTGCGCCCGCTCGAGGCGCTCGCGCCTGCCGAGCAGTGGCGCGAGCGCCGTGCCGTGCGTGTGGACGTGATCTACACGCTCGTGCACCGGCTCGGGCTCTTCAACCTGGTGTTCTTCTTCGCGTTCCGCCCGTTCTTCGACAATCTCCAGTCGTGGTTGCGTCTGGCCGGTTTCGTGAATCTGAACGTCGAGGACCTATGGCCGCCGGTGACGGGGCATGCGTTCGCGAGCTTCCTGATCTACCTGCTGATACTCGACTTCGCAGGGTATTGGTATCACCGCTGGGAACACACGTTGCGCTGGGGGTGGGCGCTGCATGCGGTGCATCACAGCCAGCGGCAGATGTCGCTCTGGACCGATAACCGCAATCATCTGCTCGACGATCTCATCAAGGCGGCGTTTTTTGCGACTCTCGCCATTCTGATCGGCGTGAGTCCGGTGCAATTCGTGCTGCTCGTGGCGGTCTCGGAATGGCTCCAGAGCCTTCAGCATGCGAATACGCGATTGCGTTTCGGCCGGCTCGGCGAGCGATTGCTCGTGAGCCCGGCATATCATCGGCGTCACCACGCGATCGGTGTCGGCCATGAAGGCCGCCATCGCGGCTGTAACTTCGGCGTGCTGTTCCCCTGGTGGGACATGCTGTTCGGCACCGCCGACTTTTCGCACGCGGGTGTCGCCACCGGCATTCGCGACCAACTCCCGCCACCGGCGGGCCGTCTGGCCGACTATGGCGAGGGCTTCTGGGCCCAGCAATGGCTCGGCTTGCGGCGTCTGTGGGCGAGCCTGCTGCCACGTCGCCCCGGCGCCTCCGATTCCGCTTCTCGTACCGACGGCACCGACCGTACCGAATCTGCATGAACGATATTCTTCGCGCGCTTGGCCGCGCGCTCGTGAGCCTGTTGCATCCGCGCATGTTGTGGCTCACCGCAATGCCCTTCATCGTCTCCGGCCTGATCTGGGGCGCCGTGATCTGGTTTGGCTGGGAGCCGTTTACCGATTTCCTGCGCGTCTGGCTCGAGCAATGGCAATTCACCCAGTGGATCTACCGCTTCTTCGGCTATTTCGGGGTGGACAGTGTGCGCATGGCGCTCGCACCGTTCATTCTCGTGGCGCTGCTTGTCCCCCTGATCGTCGTGACGGCGCTGCTGCTGATCGCGGGATGGTCGATGCCGGCGGTGCTGCGTCACCTCTCGCGCCGCCACTTCATTCACCTAGAGGCGCGGCAGGGCGGCTCATTCTGGGGCAGTCTCGGACAGTCGCTCGGTGCGACGGTGGTCTTTCTCATCGCGGCACTCGTGACGCTGCCGCTGTGGCTCGTGCCGCCATTCTTCGCCATCGTGCCGCCGTTGTTGTGGGGCTGGCTGACGTATCGCGTGATGACGTATGACGCGCTGGCGTATCACGCCAGTGCCGACGAGCGGCGCCGGATTGTGCGCGAGCGACGTTTGCCGCTGCTCGTGATCGGGGTGGCGACGGGGCTGCTCGGTTCGCTGCCGACGCTCTTGTGGGTCTCGTCCGTCATCATGATCGTGCTGTTCCCGGTCATTGCGTTGCTGGCAATCTGGCTCTACGTCGTGATCTTCGTGTTCTCTGCGCTGTGGTTCGCACACTACTGTCTGCGTGCGTTGTCGCGATTGCGCGCGGAAGAGGCCGCCCGGCACGGGCCGACGCTGGCTGCGACCGTGTTGCCCGACTCGGGCTCGCCGTCGTCCGAGAGCGAAGACCTGCCGCCTGCGCTGTCGCCGCCGGTACCGCCGCTGCCGGGAACTGGGCCGGGGCCCTCGAACGGTTCGCCGTGAAAGTGGCACAATCGCTTCACTGCGCGCTGCCGCCGGGCGGTGCCGCGCGATTCCCCCCCAGGCTCTGACGATAAGACAAAGGAAGCATCATGGCGGTAGGCATCATCATCATTGGCGACGAGATCCTCTCGGGACGTCGTCAGGACAAACATCTGCCCAAGATCATCGAGTTGCTGGCCGAGCGCGGCATGCAACTGGACTGGGCCGAGTACGTGGGCGACGATCCGGCGCGCATCACGGCCACGCTGCGCCGCAGTTTCGCCAGCGACGATATCGTTTTCGTGACCGGCGGCATTGGCGCCACCCCCGACGATCACACGCGCCAGTGCGCGGCGGCGGCGCTAGGTGTGCCGCTCGTGCTCACCCCGGAAGCCGAAGCGCTCATCATGGAGCGCATTGCCGACACCAGCCCCGATGGCCGCGCCGACATGAGCCAGCCGGACAACCGGCATCGTCTCAAAATGGGCGAGTTTCCGGTCGGTGCGCGCGTGCTGCCGAACCCGTATAACAAGATTCCCGGTTTCTCGGTCGCGCAGCATCATTTCATGCCCGGTTTCCCGGTTATGGCGTGGCCGATGATGGCCTGGGTGCTCGATACGGACTACGCAGCGCTGCATCATCTGACGAAACACACTGAGCGATCGATGCTGGTCTTCGGTTTGGCCGAGTCGACGCTGACGCCGCTTATGGAGGCCATCGAGGCCGAGTACCACGGCGTCAAGGTGTTCAGCCTGCCCAGCGTGGGCGACCCGCAGCGCGGGGAGATCTACGCGCGCCGTCACATCGATCTGGGCGTGAAGGGCGACCCGTCGCTGGTCGGGGCCGCTTTCGAGCGCCTGATCGCCGGGGTGGATGCGCTGGGCGGCGAGATCGTTCATCCGGCCGAGGCCATTGTGCTGCCCGAGGGAACGGTGCCGTCGGCGAAGTGACTAGCTGGCACTGACACGACTGACACGACGATAGCGGCGCTTACCTGTGATGGGGCAAGCGCCGTTTTTTTGACGGCTAACGTGGAAGAGGCGCGCGTTCGCGCCGCTCAGAACGGGGCGAGCACGAGCTTGCCGATGGTGCGTCCGCCTTCGAGCTGCGCGTGGGCGCGACGCAGGTTCGCCGCGTTGATCGGACCAATGACTTCACCGACCGTCGTGCGCAGCGTGCCAGCATCAACGAGCCGTGCAACTTCGGTCAGCAGTTTGTGCTGCGCAATCATGTCCGGCGTTTCGTACATCGCACGCGTGAACATGAATTCCCAGACGAACGTGGCGCTCTTGCTCTTGAGCAGACCGATCTCGAGCGGCCCTGCGTTCTCGACAATCGAGCAGATCTTGCCTTGCGGGGCCACGGCTTCGGCCATGGCCGGGAAGTGGGCGTCGGTGTCGTTCAGGCACAACACGAAATCCACCTGAGGCACGCCGGCCGCCTTCAATTGCGCGGGGATGTCCTGGTAATGATCGATCACGTGCTGCGCGCCGAGTTGACGGCACCAATCGGCCGATTCCGGGCGCGACGCGCTCGCCACGATGGTCAGTCGAGCCAGACGGCGTGCGAGCTGAATGGCGATGGAGCCAACGCCACCGGCGCCCCCGACGATCAGGATCGACTTGCCTTCGTCACTGCCGTCGGGGGCGATGCCGAGGCGATCGAAAAGGGCCTCCCACGCGGTGATCGTCGTGAGCGGCAGCGCCGCAGCGTTCACGAAATCGAGCGACGCGGGCATGTGGCCGACGATGCGCTCGTCCACCAGATGGAACTCGCTGTTCGCGCCGGGACGTGTGATGCTGCCTGCGTAATAGACCGGATCGCCGACCTTGAAAAGGGTGACGTCCGGGCCGACGGCGGCAACGGTGCCTGCCGCGTCCCAGCCGAGTACGCGCGGCGTAGCTTCGACCTTGTCTTTCGGTGCGCGAACCTTAGTGTCGACGGGGTTCACGGAAATGGCTTCGACCTTGACCAGCAAGTCACGTCCGGCCGCTGCCGGCATGGGGAGCTCGAAGTCTTCGAGCGACTTGGGGTCGTCGATGGGCAGGTAACGGGTCAATCCGATGGCTTTCATCTGCTTTCTCCTTGAGTTGCGGCGCGCCGTGCACGGGGGAGGGGCGACGACGCACGCAGTGCGATAGCGAGAGACTACGGCTAGTCGATTGCTTTGATAATTCGCATAATGCAGAAAAGATTTTTTGGGAAATCCATCAAATGGCATTGGACCTCGATACGGTGGCGTTGTTCGTGCGCGTGGCGGCGCTCGGTAATGTCTCGGCGGCAGGGCGCGAGCGGGGGCTATCGCCGGCCACCGCGAGTACGCGGCTCGTGCAGTTGGAAGGGGCGCTGGGCACGCGCCTGCTGCACCGTACGACGCGACGCGTCGCACTGACGCAGGAAGGGGAAATCTTCCTGCTCCAGGCGCAGGCGCTGCTTGCCGCCGAGGCTCGGGCACTGGCGAGCGTCGGGCAGGGGCTGGCGGCGCCTCAGGGGCGTTTGCGGGTGTCGTGCTCGTCGTCGTTCGGCCGTCAGCACATCTCGCCAGCGTTGCCCGAATTCCTTGAGTCCTATCCTGGCATTTCGCTCGACTTCCGGCTGACGGATCGCGTCGTCGACCTCATCGAGGAGGGCGTGGATCTTGCGATTCGCGTGGGTGCATTGCGCGATTCGACGCTGGTGGCCCGCAAGCTCGCCACAAATCGGCGCACGTTGTGCGCATCGCCGGCGTATCTCGCGGCGCGGGGGGCGCCGAAGCACCCCGGCGACCTTGCCGGGCACGACTGCCTGATTCTCGGCGAACAGCGCGACTGGCGGTTCGTCACGCCGGGCGGCACGCTGGTTGTGCGTGTGAGCGGGCGTCTCGCGTCGGATAACGGCGAGGTGCTGCGCGATGCTGTGCTGGCGGGGTTGGGTATTGCGCTCAAGTCGACGTGGGACATCGGCGCCCACTTGCAGCGCGGCGAACTGGTGCCGGTGCTGCCGGCGTATCCGCTGGCGGAGGAGGTGGCGATCTGGGCCGTCTACCCGAGTCGGGTGTTCGTGCCGCCGAAGACCCATGCACTGATCGAATTCCTGCAAGCACGCTTTGGCCCAGCGCCGTATTGGGACTGGGATGCTGCCGATGCCTCGCCGGCGTTGGCCACGCCGCAGTGACGGTGCGTCAGTGCAGGCGATGGTTGCGGGGCTGCTGCGTGCGGGGTTCCTCGTGACCGATGGCCGGGCTGGCATGATGCAGCACGAGCCGCCATCCATCGGCTTCCTTCAGATAGACGTTGGTGGCGAGCACAAAGGCGTAACGTGCCTCGGGATGGACTTCGACCTGAATCTGTTCGAGCACGTTGTGGACGGCGCACAACGGATTGTGAGCGACCTGAAGATGGCTCACCGTCAATTGCATTCCGCCGTTAGCGAGGATCTGGCGCCAGCTCGTGCGAACGGCCGCCGGGCCGACATGCCTTGGCCCCGAGGGGTGAATGCAGACGATCTCCTCGTCTTCCGACCAGACATCCATCAGCGTATCGGTGTCGCCGGCGCGCAGCGCTTCGTAATACGCATGCTCGGCGTCTTCCGGGCTCAGGAAAATGGCAGCGGGCATAACGGGCAGCCTCCGTCGGGATGATGCGCCTGGCTTGCGGGTATGCCGCCTGGCGAACGCGCCGATTATGGAGGGTTTGCCCGAGCTTGTCGAACCCTCGGACGATGGCGGCGCCCCGTGAGCGACTCTTGATCTGGCGCAAGGCAATGCCGACCCGGCACCGGTAGCTTATCGGTAATGCAGGAAAGTAGAAGCCAGCGCGGGCGGCGGCTTAGGGCGGGAGGAACGCGGGGACGCGTGGGGCGCCCCCGGGTTGCCGGTCTCAGCAGGGTGCGCCAGCGAGTTCGCGCAGCCCAATGGCGTCAACGATCTTGACGTGACGCTGCCGGATTTCGATCATGCCGTTCTGAGCGAATCGCGAAAACAGCCGGCTGACGGTTTCCAGCTTGAGGCCGAGGAAACTGCCGATTTCCTCGCGGCTCATGCGCAGCACGAATTCGTTGGCTGCATAGCCGCGGGCGGCCAGCCGCTCGGAAAGGTTGATCAGGAAGACCGCCAGGCGCTCTTCGGCGCGCATCGTGCCGAGCGCGAGCAGTTGCTGGTGCTCGTTGCGGATTTCCTGGCTCATCAGGCGGTGAAGCTGGCGTTGCAGCGACGGCACCTGACGCGATAGCGTCTCCAGTTCGCCGAAGCGGGCGATGCACAACTCGCTGTCTTCGAGGGCGATGGCGGTGCTCGGGTGATGGTTGTCGGCCACGGCGTCGAGGCCGATCAGCTCGCCCTGAAGGTGGAAACCGACGACCTGTTCGCGGCCGTCGGGCGCGGTAACGCAGCTTTTCAGCGAGCCGAAGCGAATGCCATAGACTGCGTTTAGATCATCGTTGGCGTGATAAAGCACTTCGCCTTTCTTGAGGCGACGGCGCTCGCTCACGAGTGCATCCAGTCGTTCCAGTTCGGGTTCCGGAATGCCGACGGGCAGGCAGAACTGCCCCAGCGAACACGTGGAACAACGGGGCTGAGCGATGGGAGTTCGACCGATCTCGGTGGTCATGGAGGCCCCTGAAGTTATTTCGCGAGTTTACCATGGGGGCGCCGACCTATCGTTTTCCTTACCAAGACGTCAGGGTTTCGACGAAGCTTTACGGGCGTCGGTGTTTCAGTAATAATTGCGCACATACCGGACGTCCGTCTCGCCGTACCATCGGCCTGGGCGTTTTCCCGGCAGGTCGTTCGAAGCATCCAGGTTGCGCCGCCGTCACTACGACCGAACACAAACGGGCGCGCACTTATGCGAAGCGGTTACGACCGCTTCTCGTGTTCCAAGCATCCATTTATTCCTGATACCGGGTCGCCAAGCCCCCGGTTTGCTTAGTCGCACATGAATACCCAAGAGGCGAAACTCGTCCTCGAGACCGCGTTGATTTGCGCGCAGGAGCCGCTCAAGGTCGGCGATCTGCGCAAGCTCTTCAATGACGCCGTGTCTGGTGACACGGTGCGCGCGCTGCTCGAGGAAATCCGCGTGCAATGGGATGGCCGAGGTGTGGAATTGGTGGCATTGGCCACCGGCTGGCGTTTCCAGAGCCGTCCGCGCATGCGTGAATACCTTGATCGCCTCAATCCGGAGAAGCCGCCGAAGTATTCGCGCGCCGTGATGGAGACGCTGGCGATCATTGCATACCGTCAACCTGTCACGCGAGGCGACATCGAAGAGATACGCGGCGTGACGGTCAACACGCAGATCATCAAGCAGCTCGAAGACCGTGGCTGGATTGAGGTGATTGGTCATCGCGAGGTGCCGGGACGCCCTGGCCTGTACGCCACGACCAAGGACTTCCTCGACGACCTGGGGTTGCGTGCGCTCGATGCGCTGCCACCGCTGGAAGATCCGGCGGCACAGGCGCAGATCGATCTGCTCGCGCAGCAGAACATCGAATTCGGTGAGCGTGCCGAGGGGGAGGCGGGTGACGAGGCGACGTCCGACGACGCGCCCGTCGCCGATGCCGACGCGCTGGCGCGTCTGGCGCAAACGCGCGCCGATGACTTGCCGCTTGCCCAAGGGCTGCCGGAAGGTCAGCGCCCGTTGGCGTCGATCGAAGAAGAGTTGACGCAAGACGCTTTGCTCGATGCCGTGATGGCGGAAGGCGAAGGCTTGTGCGAGGTGTCGCCCGAGGTGTTGGCGCAGGCGTCGAGCGAAATGACGTTGGACGTTGATGAACTCGCGGACATTGCTCACGTCAGTGAGCAGGGCGATGCACTGCACGGCGAACGTTCCGACGACGGTGCGCGGGATGCCGCGAAAGCGGCATTCGATGCCGATCTGGCGGAGGATGATATTGCTGGCCTGTCGGAAGATGTTGCGCAGGACGAGGAATATTCCGAAGAATCAGAGTCTGTGGTGTCGGTCGGCGACGATCCGCCGCAAGATATGCAGGACGTAGCGACGCAGGCGGCAGATTCCGCGGCGTCGGTCACGCAGGAGGTTTCCCCGCACGCTGTTGACTCGGCAGCGAACGAAGCCGCCGCCGCCGGACAGCCCATGTCCGGTGCGATGGATGACGACGAGAACGACGGGGACGACAAGAATCTCGTCACTGGTACCTGAAGGCACCGGCGCCTGGCGCCGGGAACACCCGCGGGACCGTTAGCGATAAGAACGAAGTCGCGGCAAGCATTTGCCGCGCATTCATGGTGCGAACACGGATCAGGGCAGCCACTAACGCCTGCCCACGACGATCCCGTTTTCCAATGAGGTTGTGTTGAAACAAAACGAAGAATCCCAGGACCTGCACGCACGCGATGCCGGTGCCGAAGCACGCGCGCCGGAAGGCGAGGGCGGTGACGACAAGACATCGCGCCGCGGTTTGCGCCGTGGTCCGCGCAGTCTGATTGCCCGCCGTCGTGCGGCTCAGCAAGCCAAGCGCGAAGGCGAGGACGGCGGTGCGGGTGAGTCCGCGCCGGACGCCGCGCACGGCGCACCACTTGACGACGCACCGCAGGGGCCCGCATCGGGCGCTGACGGTGCGCCGTCGGCCGCTCAGGGGCGTCCCCCTCGCAATGGCGCACGCAAGCCGCGCGGCGGCAAGCGTGACGGTGCCTCGCAGGCGTCGCAGCCGGCACAGGCCGGTGGCGGTGCTGGCAACGGTGTTGCGCCGGCCGGCAAGGCGCCGCAAGGGGCCAAGGGCCGTGGCCGCAAGGGTGCGCCCGGCGCCGGTGGCGCCGGCGGCAAGGGCGGCGACGACGATCTGTTTTCGTTCGTCACGTCGGGGGGCTTCGACAGCGAAGAGTCCGATGGCGACGCCAAGGCAGCCGCCAAGCGTGGCCGCCGTCCGGCAGATCGCCGTGTGCTGTCGCCGGACGACGAGGCGCCGAAGTTGCACAAGGTGCTTGCCGAAGCCGGCATGGGCTCGCGTCGCGAGATGGAAGAGCTGATTCTCGCCGGGCGTGTGTCCGTCAATGCAGAGCCGGCCCACATCGGCCAACGCATTCTGCCCACCGACCTGGTTCGCATCAACGGCAAGCTCGTCAAGCGTCGCATCACGAGCAAGCCGCCGCGCGTGCTGCTGTACCACAAGCCGGCGGGCGAAATCGTCAGCCACGCCGATCCGGAAGGCCGCGCGTCGGTGTTCGATCGCCTGCCGCTGATGAAGACGGCCAAGTGGCTCGCTGTCGGCCGTCTGGATTTCAATACGGAAGGTCTGCTGATTCTGACGACGTCTGGCGATCTGGCGAACCGATTCATGCATCCGCGTTACGAAATCGAGCGTGAATACGCCGTGCGTACCGTGGGGCAACTGAGCGAAGCCTCGCGCCAGCAACTGCTGCACGGCATCAAGCTGGATGACGGCGAGGCCAACTTCCTGCGTCTGAAGGATGGGGGCGGCGAAGGCTCGAATCACTGGTATCACGTGGCGCTGGCCGAAGGACGGAACCGCGAAGTGCGTCGTATGTTCGACGCGGCGGGGCTGATGGTGAGCCGTCTGATCCGTACGCGCTATGGCCCGTTGACGCTCCCGCGCGGTCTCAAGCGCGGTCGTTACGAAGAACTGGACGACGCACAGGTTCGCTCGCTATTTTCGGCTGTCGGCATGAAGATGCCGGGCCTAAGCCCGGACGAGAAGCCAAAGGGCGCTCGCGGCGGCAAGGCTGGTGCACCGAAGGAGCCGCGCCGTCAGCCGGACCCGATGCAGACCGCTCTGGGTGTTTTCAGTCGCGAGCCAGGGCAGTCGCGTCGTCCCCGCGCCAATCCGCTGACGGCATTCGTCGGCCCGAGCGGCGGTTATCCGGGGCAGACGCCTTCGCCGCGGGGTGAAGGGCGACGCTTCGGCGGTGGTGGCTCGACGGGCGGCGGCGGTTTCGGCGGCCAGTCGCGTAGCGGCAATGGTAACGGCAACGCCAATGGCAACCGCAGCCGTGGCGGCAACCGGACGGGTGGCGGCGGTGGCGGCGGTGGTGGTGGTGGTGGTGGTGGTGGTGGTGGTGGTGGTGGTGGTAACAGCGGTGGCGGCAACCGAGGCAATCGCGGCGGTAACCGTTCGCGTTGAGGCTGCCTGAACGTCCCGATGTGGACGGCGGAGAAGAATGGGCGGCGGCGAGCGATTGGCCGTCCCCCCCATTTTGCAGCGCAGCAACGTTGCATTGATGCCCGTCAGGCGGGCTTTTGGGGCGCCAAGCGTTGCAAATCGGCCCAAAACCATATAAAATCAATGAATAAGCTGGTTTGCGTGCCGAGCGATCTGTTGCGGCGCGCACCTCATGCGCAATGAGGCTGTAAGAAATGGGCGTTTCGCCCATTTTTTTTTTGCCGCGAGCGTTTTACACGCGGCCGATGCCGCCGCGTCGGGGAGTGGGTGTGCCGACACAGGTACGCCGGCCCGGGCGGTCGAGGCAGGTATCGTGCGACGTCCCATGCGGGGCGCGCAGACATGTCGGGCGCTGCTAATGCGCGCGAGTTTTTCTAGGGTGAGCAAAGTTGCAATTGCCAGAACTGATCGAGACCACGGTCGAAGGCCTGGGTTACGAGCTGGTCGATCTTGAGCGCGCCGGCGGCGGTTTGCTGCGCGTCTACATCGACAAGCCGGAAGGCATCACGATCGATGACTGCGAGACGGTGAGCCGTCAGCTCTCGCATGTCCTGATGGTCGAGAACGTCAACTACGACCGACTCGAAATATCGTCGCCGGGGCTGGATCGTCCGCTGCGCAAGCTGCGTGACTTCGAGCGTTTTGCCGGTGCGGAAGTAAGTCTTACGTTGCGTGTGCCGCTCGAAGGCCGCAAGCAGTTCCGCGGCATCCTGCAGGCACCGCAAGGCGAAAACTTGAGCCTGGAGTTCGAAGGCAAGGGCGGCCCGGCGCTGCTCGATTTCACCCTCGCGGATATTGACCGTGCGCGCCTTGTGCCGCAGATTGATTTTAGGAGTCGCAAACGATGAGTCGCGAAGTATTGCTGTTGGTCGATGCGCTCGCGCGCGAAAAGAACGTCGACAAGGATGTCGTGTTCGGCGCGCTTGAAGCAGCATTGGCTTCGGCCACCAAGAAGCGCTACACCGAAGACGTCGACATTCGCGTGCACATCGACCGCGAGTCGGGCGAGCACGAGAGCTTCCGCCGTTGGCTGGTCGTGCCGGACGAAGCCGGTCTGCAAGAGCCGGACAAGCAGATCCTGTTGTTCGAAGCTAAAGAAGAAAACCCGTCGATCGAAATCAACGAGTTCATCGAAGAGCCGGTGGAATCGCTGGAGTTCGGTCGTATCGGTGCGCAGGCGGCCAAGCAGGTCATTCTGCAGCGCATTCGCGATGCCGAGCGTGAGCAGATCCTGTCGGACTTCCTCGAGCGCGGTGAAAAGATCATGACCGGCACGGTCAAGCGTCTCGACAAGGGTAACCTGATCGTCGAGTCGGGCCGTGTCGAAGCGCTGCTGCGTCGCGATCAACTGATTCCGAAAGAAAACCTCCGTATCGGTGACCGCGTTCGCGCTTACATCGTGAAGGTCGACCGCACGGCACGCGGCCCGCAAATCGAACTCTCGCGCACGGCGCCGGAATTCCTGATTGAGCTGTTCGGCATGGAAGTGCCGGAAATCGAGCAGGGTCTGCTGGAGATCAAGTCGGCCGCTCGAGATCCGGGCGTACGCGCCAAGATCGCCGTGGTGGCGTACGACAAGCGCATCGATCCGATCGGCACTTGCGTGGGCATTCGCGGCACGCGTGTGCAGGCCGTGCGTAACGAACTGGGCGGTGAGAACGTCGATATCGTGCTGTGGTCGGAAGACCCGGCGCAATTCGTGATCGGCGCGCTCGCGCCGGCGGCGGTGCAGTCGATCGTCGTGGACGAAGAAAAGCACAGCATGGACGTCGTCGTCGACGAGAACGAACTGGCAGTGGCGATTGGTCGCAGCGGTCAGAACGTGCGTCTCGCGTCGGAACTGACCGGCTGGCAAATCAACATCATGACGCCGGATGAATCGGCAGAGAAGCAGAACGAAGAACGCGGCACGCTGCGTACGTTGTTCATGCAGCGTCTCGATGTGGATGAAGAAGTGGCGGACATCCTGATCGAGGAAGGTTTCTCGAGTCTGGAAGAGATCGCCTACGTGCCCCTTAACGAAATGCTCGAGATTGAAGCATTCGACGAGGACACGGTGCACGAACTGCGCAATCGTTCACGCGACGCACTGCTGACGCAGGCGATTGCCACCGAGGAAAAGGTCGAGGGTGTTGCACTCGATCTCAAGAGCCTCGACGGCATGACGCCCGAGTTGCTGGCCAAGCTGGCCGAGCATGAAATTCAGACGCGCGATGATCTGGCCGAGCTGGCTGTCGACGAACTGACCGAGATGACCGGCGTCGACGAAGAAGCTGCGAAGGCACTGATCATGAAAGCGCGAGAGCACTGGTTCCAATGATGACCTGCCCCGGCATGCATATGGAACAGTGAACTTTGAAGTTAACCGCAAGGCGCCTGGCCTTGCTTGAAGAGGTTTGAATGGCGAGCATCAACGTAGCCCAATTTGCTGCAGAACTGAAAATGCCGGCCGGCGTGTTGCTGGAGCAACTCAAAGCCGCCGGCGTGGACAAACTCAGCGCCGACGATTCGCTGACGGAAGCCGACAAGGCCCGTCTGTTGGAACACCTGCGCCGGTCCCACGGCGCGGGTGACGGCGACAAAAAGAAGATTACTCTGACGCGTCGCCAGACCTCGGAAATCAAGCAAGCCGACGCGACCGGCAAGGCGCGCACGATTCAAGTCGAAGTGCGCAAGAAGCGCACCTTCGTTAAGCGTGACGACGTTGCGGAAGGCGCGGATAACGCGGCGGCCGCTGCCGCCGAAGACGAATCGCTTCGTCAGCGTGAGGAAGATGCGCGCCGCGAAGCGGAGCGTCTGGCGGCAGAAGCTGCCGAGCTTAAGCGTCGACAGGAACAACTGGAGCGCGAAGAGGCCGAGCGTCGCGAGCGGGAAGAGAAGGAAGCTGCCGAGCGCCGTGCGCGTGAGGAAGCGGAGCGCGCAGCCGCAGCAGCCAAGGCGGCCGAAGAGCAGAAGGCGAAGGCCGAAGCCAAGGCCGGCGTGGAAGCCGAAAAGGCGTCGAGTGTTGACGCCGAAGCCGCCACCAAGGCAGACGCCGAGAAGGCGGAAAAGGCTGAAAAGGCCGAGCAAGCCGAGAAGGCGGCAGCGGCCAAGGCCGACGCCGAGCGCGAGCAAGCCCGCAAGGCCAGCGAGGAAGCCCGCGCGGCCGCCGAAAAGGCGAGCGCGGCTGCCGACAAGGCGCGTGCCGAAGAGGAAGCCATTCGCAAGCGTCGTGCAGCGGCAGAAGCCGAAGCGCGTGCGATTCGCGAAATGATGAATGCGCCGCGTCGCGTGCTGAAGGCACCGGAGCCGGCACCTGCTGCCGCTGCTGCCGCCGCTGCCGCGCCCAAGGCCGAAGCGAAGGGTACGCTGCACAAGCCGGCCAAGCCGGAAGGTGCCGCGAGTGCCAAGCCGGCAGACAAGAAGCCGGCCGCAGCGCCCGCGTCGACGACGGCCGGTGCAGCGGACAAGAAGGACAAGAAGGCCGGTGCCTGGCAGAAAGATGCCGATAATCGCAACAAGCGTGGCGGCATGAAGACGCGCGGCGACGCGAGCGGCGGTTCGGATGGTTGGCGCGGCGGTGGCCGTGGCGGCCGTCGTGGCGACCGTCATTCGCAGGATGGTCAGGCATTCCAGGCGCCGACCGAGCCGGTGGTGCGTGACGTCCATGTGCCGGAAACCGTCAGCGTTGCCGATCTTGCACACAAGATGTCGGTCAAGGCCGCAGAAGTCATCAAGCTGATGATGAAGATGGGGCAGATGGTGACCATCAATCAGGTGCTGGATCAGGAAACGGCAATGATCGTGGTGGAGGAGCTTGGCCACCGTGCGATCGCTGCGAAGCTGGACGATCCGGAAACGCTGCTGGAACTGGGCAACGAAGCGAAGGAAGTCGAATCGCTCCCGCGTCCGCCGGTGGTGACCGTGATGGGTCACGTCGACCACGGCAAGACCTCGCTGCTGGACTACATCCGTCGTGCCAAGGTGGCGGCGGGCGAAGCCGGCGGTATTACGCAGCACATCGGTGCGTATCACGTCGACACGCCGCGCGGCACGGTGACGTTCCTCGATACGCCGGGTCACGAGGCCTTTACGGCCATGCGTGCTCGTGGCGCACAGGCAACGGACATCGTGATTCTGGTGGTTGCGGCGGACGACGGTGTGATGCCGCAGACGAAGGAAGCGATCGCTCACGCGAAGTCGGCCGGTGTGCCGATCGTGGTGGCGATCAACAAAATCGATAAGCCGGAAGCCAACCCGGACCGCGTGAAGCAGGAACTCGTGGCCGAGGGTGTGGTGCCGGAAGAGTACGGTGGCGATTCGCCGTTCGTGCCGGTGTCGGCCAAGACGGGTGCGGGTATCGACGATCTGCTCGAGAACGTGCTGTTGCAGGCCGAAGTGCTGGAGCTGAAGGCGCCGGTGGATGCCCCGGCCAAGGGTATCGTGATCGAAGCGAAGCTGGACAAGGGTAAGGGTCCGGTGGCAACGATTCTGGTGCAGTCGGGTACGCTCAATCGCGGCGACATGGTGCTGGCCGGTCAGGCTTACGGCCGTGTGCGCGCCATGCTGGATGAAACCGGCAAGAGCGCGAAGGAAGCCGGTCCGTCGATCCCTGTGGAAATTCAGGGTCTGTCGGAAGTGCCGGGTGCCGGTGAAGAAGTGCTGGTGGTTCAGGACGAGCGCAAGGCACGCGAAATCGCGCTGTTCCGTCAAGGCAAGTTCCGCGACGTGAAGCTGGCCAAGCAACAGGCGGCGAAGCTCGAGAACCTGCTGGAGCAGATGACCGAAGGCGAAGTGAAGACGCTGCCGTTGATCATCAAGGCCGACGTGCAGGGTTCACAGGAAGCGCTGGCGCAATCGCTCAACAAGCTCTCGACGCCGGAAGTGCGTGTGCAGATCGTGCACGCGGCGGTGGGGGGCATCAGCGAAAGCGACGTCAACCTGGCAACGGCTTCGAAGGCGGTCATCATCGGCTTCAATACGCGTGCGGATGCACTGGCACGCAAGTTGGCCGAGTCGAACGGTATCGACATTCGTTACTACAACATCATCTATGACGCAGTGGATGAGGTGAAGGCGGCGATGTCGGGCATGCTGGCGCCGGAGAAGAAGGAAGTGATTACGGGTCTCATCGATGTGCGCCAGACGTTCAGCGTGCCGAAGATCGGGAAGGTCGCCGGCTGTATGGTGCTCGACGGCTTCGTCAAGCGTTCGTCGCATGTGCGTGTGCTGCGCGACAACGTTGTCATCTTCACGGGCGAGCTGGATTCGCTCAAGCGCTTCAAGGATGACGTGAAGGAAGTCAAGTCCGGCTTCGAGTGCGGTCTGTCGGTGAAGAACTTCAACGACATCACGGAAGGCGACCAACTGGAAGCGTTCGAAATCACGGAAGTTGCGCGTTCGCTGTAACGCGATTTGCACAACGGATGTGGAATGGCCCACCAAACCGGGAAACCGGTGGCGTGGGCCATTGCATTATTAGCGAGTATGTTATGGCAAAGAAACGTGGCGTTCCGGGTCGGAATCTTCGTATCAACGACCAGATCCAGCGCGATCTGTCGGAGTTGATTCAACGCGAAGTGAAGGACCCGCGTATTGGTCTGGTCACGCTGCAAAGCGTGGAAGTGACGCCGGATTATGCGCATGCGAAGGTGTATTACACAACGCTGACCGGCGATCCGAAGGCGACCGGTGAGGCGCTCAACGAGGCAGCCGGTTATCTGCGCAATCTGCTGTTCAAGCGCTTGCACATCCACACAGTGCCGACGCTGCACTTCCACTTCGATCAGTCGATCGAGCGCGCCATCGAGATGTCGCGACTGATCGATACCGCCAACGCTACGCGCGCGAAAGAAGAAGCGGGCGAAGGCGGCGTGCAAGACAGCGACAAGGAAGACGACGGCAAGTAAGCTGTCGATTGACGACGCAGCCTGCCGGGCTGGCCGATGGCGAGCCCGGTGATTTAGCGATGCCTGTGCATTCGTGAAGAGTGCCAGGGGTCGATTCCGACAAGAATCTCTCAAGCAATCCCCGCATCATGACGGACCCGCATTCGCAGGCACCCCGCCAAAAACTCCCCCGTTTCGCCCTCGATGGCGTGCTGCTGCTGGACAAGCCGCTGGGCCTCTCGTCCAACGACGCGCTGATCAAGGCCAAGCGTCTGTTGCAGGCGTTGAAGGCGGGCCATACGGGCACGCTCGACCCCCTGGCGACCGGTTTGTTGCCACTGTGCTTCGGCGAGGCGACGAAGTTCTCGCAGGATTTGCTCGAAGCCGACAAGACATACGAGGCGCATGTGCGTCTGGGCGCGACCACGACGACGGGTGACGCGGAAGGGGAGGTGCTGCTCACGCGTCCCGTGACGGTGGACGAAGCGGCGATTCGCGCGATGCTGCCGCGCTTCACGGGACCCATCTCCCAAGTGCCGCCGATGTACTCAGCGCTCAAGCGCGATGGAAAACCGTTGTATGAATATGCGCGTGCCGGGCAGACCCTCGAGCGTGAAGCGCGCGACGTCACGATCCATCTGCTGGAAATGATGGCGTGCTCGTTGCCCGACGCTGCCGAGTTCACTTTCCGCGTGACGTGCAGCAAAGGTACTTATGTGCGTACGCTGGCGGAAGACATCGGCGAAGCGCTGGGCTGCGGGGCGCATTTGCGCGCGTTGCGACGCACGGCGGTTGGCGCGCTTACCCTGGAAGGGGCCGTCACGCTGGAGGATCTGGCGGCGATCGGTCACGCGCAGCGCGTTGAGAAGCTGGCACCGGTCGATGCGCTGCTGAAGACGCTGCCGGCAGTCTGGCTCGACGAAACGCTCGCGAAGCGGTTCGCTCATGGGCAACGGCTGCGTCTGGACGAGACCCGCTGTCCTCAGCCCCTGCGCGCGTGCGCCGCCGCACATCATGACATCGAGGTGAAGGTCTACGCCGAAGCCGTTGGCGACGCCGCTGTTCGTTTGCTGGGGGTTGCGCGGTTGGATGGCGAGGCACTGCTCACGCCGCAGCGCCTTTTGAAAACGCAGTAAGCGGTCGTGCTGACGGTGGTGCGTTTTCGCGCATCGCCGTCACCCTTACCGCTGACGGTTCGCCGTTCTTAGTTCGAGACGTTTTCGGGTTTGAGTTCGACGATGGCGTCCAGCGCTGCCTTGACGTCTATCGCGTACTTCGCCAACGCCTTTTGCTCTTCCGTCTTTGGCTCGAAGGACGGCACGCCGACCGGGTGATTGTTTTCGTCGACGGCGACAAACACCATCAGGCAGTCGGTCGTCTGACGCAACTCGCCCCACTTGGGGTCGCCCGCGTGCACGGATACATGGATGTGCATGCTGGTGCGGCCCGTCGCCACGATACGTGCGCGCAGTTCCACGAGATTACCCACCAGAATCGGACGGCGGAAGCGGATGTTGCCGACGCTGACCGTCACGCAATAGCGGCCCGACCACGTGGCTGCGCAAGCGTACGCCACTTCGTCTATCCACTTCATGAGGGAGCCCCCGTGCACCTTGCCACCGAAATTGACGGCGGCCGGCTCGGCCAGAAAGCGGAAAGTGATTTCGGAGCGTTCGCTTTGGTTCTGCGGGGTATTCATGATGTTTATTTTTGCGGGCTGATGGTTCTTTCTTTCCCGGCTACCTTCCGGTTTTGGGGTGGCGAGGCGGGGAAAGCGCCATGATACTGCGATTGCGCAAGGTATGCCGACGCCTCGCGCAGGTACCCGTTCACGTTGATTCACGGTGGTTGGGTCGGTATGACCGCCTCGCACCCATGCCGAGAGCGTGCCAAGCGCGCAAGCGCCTGCCGTGGCCGATGAAAAAAACCCCGCTAAACATCAGCGGGGTTCAAGAAGTGCCCGGCAGTACAGAGCAGGGCCGGGCACTCGGGGGGGAAGACTTGGCTTCAGTGGGCGCCGGCTGCGGCGTCTCCGCCGCCACCGCCCTTCATCGGGCGCGTAATCCACACCATCGCGATCATCAGCACAAACAGCAGCGCCGAGATCCAGAAAATGTCGTTGGCGCCGAGCATGGCCGACTGCTGTGTGACCAACTGGTCGATGTAACCGTTGGCCTGCGGCGTCGTCATGCCGAGTTGGTTGAGGCTCTGCACCGAGGCATTGAACGTTGAGTCGTACGGTGTCAGATGCTCGGTCAACTGTGCATGGTGCAGCGTGATCCGGTTGTCCCACATGGTCGTCGCAATCGACGTGCCCACCGCGCCGCAGGTAATCCGCACGAAGTTGGACAGACCCGCCGCTGCCGGAATGCGGTGCGCCGGCAACCCCGACAGGATGATGGCCGTGAGCGGGATGAAGAACATCGACATCGGTACGCCCTGCAGGAACGTCGGGATCATCAGCGTGCGCGTATCGACGAGGGTGTTGAAATGCGAGCGCATCAAGAACACCAGCGCGAACAACAGGAACGAGACTGTCACGACCCAGCGGGCATCGAGCTTTGGCAGCGTCTTGCCGATGATCGGCGACAAGATGATGGCGAACAGACCCACCGGCGCCATTACCAGACCCGCCTCCGTGGCCGTGTAGCCGAGATAGATCTGCAACCACTGCGGCAGGATCACGAGATTACCGAAGAACAGGCCGTAGCCCACCGAGATAGCCACCACGCCGCCGGTGAAGTTGACCCGCTTGAAGAGCGTCAGATCGACCACCGGATGCTTCTCGGTAATCTCCCAGATGACGAAGAAGCAGAACGACACCAGCGCCACGAGCGCAAGCACGACAATGGTCGACGAATTGAACCAGTCGAGTTCCTTGCCTTTGTCCAGCATCACTTGCAACGAGCCGACCCACAACACGAGCAAGGCCAGCCCGACCGTATCGATCGGTTTGCGCTGTGTGGGCGTTTCGCGCTTGGCGTAGATCAGCCACGTGACATACGCGGCGGCAATGCCGACTGGAATGTTGATGTAGAAGATCCACGGCCAACGGTAGTTGTCGGAAATCCAGCCACCGAGAATCGGGCCCATCACCGGCGCGACGAGCGTTGTCATGCCCCATAACGCCAGCGCCATCGAACTCTTTGCGGGGGGGTAGCTCGAGAGCAGCAGCGATTGCGAGAGCGGGATCATCGGCCCGGCCACGGCGCCTTGTAACACACGGGCCGCGAGCAGGATCTCGAGCGTGGGCGCCATGCCGCACAGCCACGAGGCCAGCACAAACAGCAGGATCGACGTGATGAACAGTCGCACCGCGCCGAAGCGTTCGGTGAGCCAGCCCGTGAGCGGTACCGAAATGGCGTTGGCGACGGCAAACGACGTAATCACCCATGTGCCTTGGCTCGACGAGACACCCAGGTCGCCGGAAATGGCGGGAATGGATACGTTGGCAATCGATGTGTCGAGCACGTTCATGAACGTGGCGAGCGACAACGCGATGGTGCCGAGTACCAACTGGCCCCCCGACAGGGGGCCAGGAGCGTGTTGAGTTGCCATGAGATATCAAAGGGGGTGGGGGGCACCCCCCTCCGCTTTACAGGGGACGTGCGCGAGCCGGCTGATTGCGCGTGTCGTTGGCGCCACCGCTGCCAGCGGCAGCCGCGGCACCCGCGTTTTCGGTAATGATCTTGGCGACGATGTCGTCGGCGTCGTGGCCGACCTTGTCGTACACGTCGGTCGAATACACCGGCAGCGTCGGCGCTTCACCCAGTTCCTTGCCGTCCGTGTTACGCACGTTGACCTTGACCTGCATCGACAGACCGACACGCAGCGGATGCTGTTGCAACTGCTTCGCATCGAGCGCGATACGCACCGGCAGACGTTGCACGACCTTGATCCAGTTACCCGTGGCGTTCTGCGCCGGCAGCAACGAGAAGGCGCTGCCCGTGCCTGCGGAGAAGCCCGCGACGGTGCCCTTGTATTCGACCGACGAACCGTACACGTCGGCCGTGAGCGTCACCGGCTGTCCCACACGCATGTGCGCGATCTGCACTTCCTTGAAGTTGGCGTCGACCCAGACTTGGTTGAGCGGCACCAGCGCCATGAGCGGGGCACCCGTCGCTACGCGCTGGCCGACCTGCACCGAGCGCTTGGCCACGTAGCCGTCGACCGGGGCGGGGATCGACGTGCGAGCGTAGTCGAGATACGCGGCGCGTACCTGGGCTGCGGCCTGCTGCACGTTCGGGTGCGTGGTCACCGAGGTCTTGTCGGTGAGCGCCTTGTTCGACACCAACTGCGCACGCGCCTGTTCGAGACCGGCTTGTGCCGACTTCACGGCGTCCTGAGCGTGGGCCAGTTCTTCACGCGACACGGCGCCTGTGGCAATCGCCATTTCACGACGCTTCACGTCGGCCTGCGCCTTGGCCAGTTCCGATTCGCGCATTGCCACGGTGGCGGCATAGGCATCGTTATTCACGAAATAGGTGCGTACCTGACGCACGGTCTGCGCCAGATTCGCTTCGGACTTCAGCAACGCCACACGAGCGTCGGTCTGGTCCAGCGTGACCAGCGGCTGGCCAGCCTTGACCATCTGCGTGTCGTCGACCTTCACGCCGGTCACGGTGCCGGCCACCTGCGGCGTAATCTGCACCACGTTGCCCGCGACATACGCATCGTCGGTATCTTCGTAGTAGCGCGCATACAGCGCGTAGTAGGCGCCGTAACCGATGGCCGCAATGGCAATCACGGCCGTCAGCGTCAGCATCATGCGGCGGCGCTTGCCATTGCCTTGGGCCGGCTGAGCAGGCGCTTGTTGTTGGTTCTCGCTCATCATTTGCTCCGTACTAATCTCTTAATGTGCTTTGACGTTGTCTTTTCTGTCTTGTGTGACGTGTAGCTGCCGGTCAGTGCGTCTGTGCGGCGCCGCCTTGGGTATCTGCCGGGCGTTCCTGACCCACGACGAGGCCCGCTGCCTGAGCATCGAAACCGCCGCCCAATGCCTTGATCAGGCCGATCTGCTGGTCGCGCCGTGCGCTGTCGATATTCACGTGTGTCTGTTCCTGTGCGAGTAGCGACGACTCGGCCGTGAGCACGGTCAACTGCGGCGTGAGACCGGCCTTGTAACGATCGACGGCCAGATCGTAGGCGCGTTGTGCGGCATCCTGCGCCACGCGTTGCGACACCATCTGCTTGTCGGCAGAGCGGATCGACGACATGCGATCGGCGATGTCGCCAAGCGCTTTGTTAAGCGTCGAATCGTAGTTCGCCACTGCACTTTCATATGCGGCGTACTGGCCCTTCAGGTTGGCGCGTAGACGGCCGCCGTCGAAGATCGGTAGCGAAATCACCGGGCCGGCCTGAATGCCCTGGCTGCTCGGATCGATCAGCTTGCCCAGCCCGAAGGTGGAGAAGCCGAACGCGGCGTTGAGGTTCACATCCGGATAGAAACGTGCCTTCGCGACGTCCACGCCCTTGAGCTGCGCTTCCACGCCCCAGCGTGCCGAGACGATGTCGGGGCGACGGCCGAGCAGCGCGAGCGGCAGGTTGTCGGGCAGGGCGGGTGTAGGCAACTGAGCCAGTTTGGGCGGTGCAATTTCCAGACCGCGATCCGGCCCCTTGCCGAGCAACACGCCGAGTTGATGGCGCGTGAGCAGGATCTGGCCGTCGAGTTGGGCGATTTGCGTCTGAATGTCGGCGGTGTTGCTGTCAGCCTGCTTCTGCTCGACCTGCGTATCGAGACCCGAGCGAACGCGATCAGCGGTGAGCCTGCCGAGGTTCTGGCGTTGTTTGCTCACACGATCGAGAACGTCGTGCAGTGCGTATTGCTGCGCGAGCTGGTTGTACGAGCGCGCGACGGCCGTGGCCAGCGCGAGCCGCACTTCCTGATCTTCGGCTTCTTCGGCCCGCTCAGCCGACGTGGCTTGCGCGCGTGCCGAACGGTTCTTGCCCCACAGGTCGAGTTCCCACGACAACGAAGCGGTCAGATCGCCCTGCGTGAACCACGCACCGCCGAAGCCTGCCGGGTAGATCGTGTTTTCGGTGAACTTCGAGCGGTAGATGTCGCCCGAGAAGCCGACCGACGGCAGCAATGCTGCGGCGGCTCCTTCGGTCTGCGCTTGCGCCGCCTTCAACCGGGCGGCCGCCATGGCCAGATCGGGGTTGCCTGCGAGGGCTTCGTCGATCAGAGAGACGAGTTGCGGATCGCCAAAGCGTTGCGCCCAGTCGGTACCCGGCCATTGGCCACCCTCGGAGGGCAGGCTACGCTGAGTTTGATACTGATCGGGTGTGCTGATCTGCTTGTCGCTGTGGATGCCGGCGAAATTCGCACAACCCGCGAAGCTCAGTGTGACGGCCGCGAGACAGAGGGCGGAAATCGCTGAGCGGGCCCGCAGATGCGGGAGGAACGGTGAGGCCGCTTTCATCGCAAAACCTTTACGAGTGAAGTCTTGTACTGACAATAATCGGGAATCGGGCATTGACGAGGGCATGAAATAGTGGACTCGTCATGTTTTTTTAGGGCAGATCGGAACGGCTTTCACCGTCACCCAGACTCGCCGTTGGCGATGACTCGCCGCAACAGGCTTTTCAGAAAACCCACTTCCTCCACGGTAAAACCGCGCAACAGATGGTCGGCGGCACGCACGAAAATGTCGGGCATCCGATCGGCCATTGCGTATCCGGCTTCGGTCGCACTCAGGTTCACCGTGCGGCGATCCATCTTGCTGCGCTCACGTATCAGCAACCCGTGTGCTTCAAGCCGATCGAGCAGGCGGGTGACCGCGCTCGCGTCTATACAGTAGTCACGCGCCAGATCGGCCGCCGTCTTGCTCTTACCCGTGGCGACCTTGTAAAGCATGGTCGCCTGTGTGCTCGTCAGGCCGTACTGCGACGTTTCCTTCGTCAACTCGGCCAGAATCAACTGGCGCACCCGGGCAACGAGATACCCGAGGGAATCGTCGATGTCATATGCGTTGCGGGGAGGATCGCTCTGGGGCGCGCCCGGCTGCGGCGTCGGCGCGGTAGCGGAGGGGGGGGCGGGCGGTTCGGTCATTTCCGTGTTGCTGCAATAGTTGACTAGTCACGATTATAGCGTCCGCTTAATAAATTTCAAGGCCATGCAATAGTTGACTGGGCAAGTATTTCGACAGAGAGCTCGATGCTTTACGCCAGATTGGTGCGTGGCGACAAAAATCGGGGGGGGGGGGAGGAAGGGTGGGGAGCGTTTCATGACGACGGTGCCTGAAAGTCGTACATCGTTGTTGCATTGCAGAAAGGCCATGACGCGAGACATGCGCAAGTGGTAGAATCGCGGATTCTCCAAAGGCTTTTTTCGAGCACCTCTTTCATGACCCGCGCTCTCCGTAATATCGCCATCATCGCGCACGTCGACCACGGCAAAACCACGCTCGTCGACCAGTTGCTGCGCCAGTCGGGCACTTTCCGCGAAAATCAGCAAGTCGCTGAACGCGTGATGGACTCGAACGACATCGAAAAAGAGCGCGGCATCACGATCCTCGCCAAAAACTGTGCCGTCGAATACGAAGGCACGCACATCAACATCGTCGATACCCCGGGACACGCGGACTTCGGCGGTGAAGTGGAGCGTGTGCTTTCGATGGTCGACAGCGTGCTGTTGCTCGTCGACGCCGTCGAAGGCCCGATGCCGCAAACGCGCTTCGTGACCCGCAAGGCGCTGGCCCTCGGTCTGAAGCCGATCGTCGTGGTCAACAAGATCGACCGTCCGGGCGCACGTCCGGATTGGGTGATCAACCAGACGTTCGACCTGATGGACAAGCTCGGCGCAACCGACGAGCAGCTCGACTTCCCGATCGTCTACGCGTCGGCGCTGAACGGTTTCGCGAGCCTCGACTCCGATGTGCGCGAGGGCACCATGCGCCCGCTGTTCGAGGCGATTCTCGAGCATGTGCCGGTCCGCGAAGCGGATGTCGACGGCCCGCTGCAATTGCAGATCAGCTCGCTCGACTACTCGACGTTCGTTGGCCGCATCGGTGTCGGCCGTATCACGCGTGGCCGCATCAAGCCGGGCCAGCAAGTGGTGATGCGCTTCGGTCCGGAAGGCGAAGTGCTCAAGCGCAAGATCAACCAGGTGCTGACGTTCAGGGGCCTGGAGCGTGTGATGTCGCCGGAAGGTGCGGAAGCGGGCGACATCGTGCTGATCAACGGCATTGAAGACGTGGGTATCGGCGCGACGATTTGCGACGTCGACACGCCGGAAGCCCTGCCGTTGCTGACGGTGGATGAGCCGACGTTGACCATGAACTTCTGCGTGAACACGTCGCCGCTGGCCGGCCGTGAAGGCAAGTTCGTGACGAGCCGTCAGATCCGCGACCGTCTGCACAAGGAACTGAATCACAACGTGGCGCTGCGCGTGAAAGACACGGCGGAAGACTCCGTCTTCGAAGTGTCGGGCCGTGGCGAACTGCACCTGACGATTCTCATCGAGAACATGCGTCGCGAAGGCTATGAACTGGCCGTGTCGCGTCCGCGCGTGGTGCTCAAGGAAATCGACGGCGTGAAGCACGAGCCGTACGAAATGCTGACCATCGACCTGGAAGACGAGCACCAGGGCGCGGTCATGGAAGAAATCGGCCGCCGCAAGGGCGAAATGCTGGACATGGTGTCGGACGGTCGTGGCCGTACGCGCCTCGAGTACCGCATTCCGGCTCGCGGCCTGATCGGCTTCCAGGGCGAGTTCCTGTCGATGACCCGTGGTACGGGCCTGATGAGCCACATTTTCGACGCTTACGCACCGCTTAAGGATGGTACGTTGGGTGAGCGCCGCAACGGCGTGCTGATCTCGCAGGATGACGGTGCCGCTGTGGCCTACGCGCTGTGGAAGCTGCAGGATCGCGGCCGCATGTTCGTGTCGCCGGGCGACGCGCTGTACGAAGGCATGATCATCGGTATCCATAGCCGTGACAACGACCTCGTGGTCAACCCGATCAAGGGCAAGCAGCTTACGAACGTGCGTGCGTCGGGTACCGACGAAGCCGTGCGTCTGGTGCCGCCGATCGCGATGAGCCTCGAATACGCTGTCGAGTTCATCGATGACGACGAACTGGTTGAAGTCACGCCGCAGACGATTCGACTGCGCAAGCGCTACCTCGTGGAACACGAGCGTAAGCGCGCATCGCGTGAGCAGAAGTAACGCCGGCAATGGCGACGCAGCGTAGCAGATGAGTATCTGCTGCGCCTCGCCGCTAGTCTGTTGGAAAGAAAGCCGGTGCTTCGCACCGGCTTTTTTCGTTGTGGTTTCCGACATGCGGTGCACGGGTGCCTGCATGCTGTCGATAGCCCCCGAGAGGTCGCGTCGCGCGCGCGTCCGTTCCGTAGATATTTCTGAAGCACTCGCCAGACATGACCGAATTTGTTCGAACCGAAATCCGCGGCCGCATCGGCTTCATTACCCTGACCCGCCCAAAGGCGCTCAACGCACTCTCGCATGACATGATTCGTGCGATGGCGTCGGCACTCGACGCTTGGCGTGACGATCCCAGGGTGCTGGGCGTTGTCTTGCAAGGCGAAGGCGAGAAGGGTTTGTGTGCGGGTGGCGACATTCGATATTTCCACGAGGCCGTGAGCGCAGGGCGCACCGACATCATGGATTTCTTCACGGACGAGTACACGTTGAATTACACGATCGCCACGTACCCGAAGCCCTACATTGCGCTGATGGACGGCGTGGTGATGGGCGGCGGCATGGGGATCTCGCAGGGCGCAGCGTTGCGCATCGTTACTGAGGCAACGCGCATGGCGATGCCGGAGACAGCCATCGGTCTGTTCCCGGACGTTGGCGGCGGGAGCTTCCTTGCTAACCTCGCGGGGCATCTCGGCGAGTACCTTGGCACGACCGGTATTGTGTTTGGTGCGGTCGACGCTTGTGAAATCGGTCTGGCCGACGCGGTTGTTCCGCGTGCCTCATTGCCGGCGCTGTGCGAGTTGCTGGCAAACGGCGAGTGGCAAGATGGCGACGCCGTACTCAACGCCGCGCGCCTGTTCGCCCGTGAAACGCTGCCGCCGGCTGGTTTGGCGCCGGGCAAGCTCGCGCCGCTGCGCGATGTGATCGACAGCCACTTCGGGCAGTCGGACATGCCGGCCATTCTGAGGGCGCTCAAGCACGAAGCGCGCTGTGAATATTCGGGATGGGCAGAGGAGACGGAACATCTTCTGCGCAGCAGGCGCTCGCCGTTGATGGTTTGCGTCACGTTGGAGCAGGTGCGTCGCGCACGCAAGCTGTCGTTAGCCGATGAACTCCGTGAGGAATGGCTGATGATGCGAAGCGTCTTCAATCTCGATGGGCGTACCGGCGCGGAGAGTGTCGAAGGCATTCGCGCATTGGTTGTCGACAAGGACCACACGCCGCGTTGGCGGCATGCCGACATTGAGTCGGTGAAACCCGCAGACGTTGCGCGCTTCTTCGACGGGGATCGGCTCGGCGCCGACAATCCGCTACGCCAACTCGGCAAGTAAGCGTCGTCTGCCGAGCGACGTAGCCGCGGGCGAGCCTGAGTGCTTATACCGCTGCGAGACAGAACTGCTCGCCGACCGCCTGATCGAGTTTGCGGCAGATGTCGGCGATGCTGCCCACCATCACGATGTGGGATACGTCGCGATATACACGTACGTCGTGATCCGCTGATGTCGCTTGCGTATCGCGACGTTGAAGTTCGCGCACATTACGCGATGTCTTGATGGCTTTTCCGGATGGACATGCGCGGCGCGTTGCCGACGCCACGGCGGCCGCGAGGGTGCGGGGCAGGACGGTGCTGCGTGCGCGTGCGGGCACCGTGTAGGAGCGGGCAATGGCGGGGGCGGAGGCGAACGGGCCAGACAAGGCCGAGAGTCCGTACACGGCTGACAGCCGAGCTTGCGAGGTGACTCGCACACGCGATTGACCAAAAGACGTACGCAGCAAACCAAAGAGTCGAGCCATGATGCGATCCTTTTTCCAATGTGGGTCTGAAGGACGCGTCCTGCCACGTATTTCGCAAATCGCGGGCGCAGCAGGGCACGGGCGCCGGACCCAGCCCGGCGCAGTCGGAAATGCAAATCTTCAGGGAGTGGGGGGGGGGGGGCTGCGCTACCACGCGCAGTCCCCGGCGTCGCGCTTAGAGATCGTTGTTGCGGATTAGGCCGACCGCAATGCCTTCGAGCGCAAAGTCGCCGCTACCTTCATTGACGTTGATGTTTTCGAAATCCGGGTTCTCGGCGATCAGCTCGACGCCGCCCGGCACGCGGTGAAAGCGTTTAACGGTCACGTCGTCGCCAAGGCGCGCCACGACAATCTGGCCCTCGCGCGCATCGGCGGCCTTCTGCACGGCCAGCAGATCGCCGTCGAGAATGCCTGCATCGCGCATCGACATCCCGCGCACCTTCAGCAAGTAGTCGGGCTGGCGCGCGAACATGTTCGGGTCGCACTGGAAGTTGCGCTCAATGTGTTCCTGCGCAAGGATCGGGCTGCCGGCAGCCACGCGTCCGACGAGCGGCAGCGACAACTGCATCAGGCCCATGTGCGGCAACGTGAACTGGTGCACACCGCCGGCTTCGTCCAGGCGCTTGAGGCGGATGCCGCGCGATTGACCCGCAGCCAATTCGATCACCCCTTTGCGCGCTAGCGCCCGCAGGTGCTCCTCCGCGGCATTGGCGGAAGAGAAGCCGAGTTCGGCGGCGATTTCAGCGCGTGTCGGTGGAAAGCCGGTGCGCTCGATCGCTTGTCGGACCAGTTCGTAGACCTGCTGTTGACGGGCGGTAAGTTTGATCATGGCATCACTGTATGGAAGCACAGGTGGCTGTATTTTTGTACAGTGTTTGCAAAAACGCAAGGGAAAACTTCGTGTAGTGCGTGAAGTTTCTGCCACATCCCCCTACTTTGCGCCGCACATTGTCAGTGTCACAAGCCCCTACGCATCGGAAGCGCCGAGCAGCACATTGACGTGCGCCGCTACAACGGGATGCCGCCAGACGCCATCGGCCATCACGGCCCGTCGCTTATACGCCCCATGAGGAGCCAAGGGAACGAGGGTGCCGAAGGCCGTTGCGGCTGAGCCGACGTACGTTTGGGCAGCCAAATGCTTCCTTCAGCATCTTTTCGCTAATCCTTATTCCGGCATAAACAAACGAAAAAATATTATTTTTAATTATTTAGCGCCCCTCATAGACTGGCCTCCTACACACGAGAAGCAAACAAGGAGTGCAAGTCATGAGCAAAGCAGCACGGGGATGGAAAGCTAAAAAGCTGGTGGTGGCACTGGGCAGCCTAGCGCTGGCCGCCGGCATGACGATTCAGGCGCAGGCCGCAAGCCTTTCTCTGCTCAACGTCTCGTATGATCCGACGCGTGAGCTGTACGCCGACTACAACAAGGCTTTCGAAGCCCATTACAAGCAGACCACCGGCGACACGGTGACGGTGAAGGCCTCGCACGGCGGCTCGGGCAAGCAGGCCCGTACCGTGCTCGATGGCGCACCCGCCGACGTCGTCACGCTCGGCATCTCTGCGGACATCGACGAACTGGCTCAGGCCGGCCTCGTGAACAAGGATTGGCAAAAGCGTCTGCCTGACAACGCTACGCCGTACACCTCGACGATCGTGCTGCTGGTGCGCAAGGGCAATCCGAAGGGGATCAAGGACTGGGGCGATCTCGTCAAGCCGGGCATCAGCGTCGTGACGCCGAACCCGAAGACGTCGGCCGGCGCTCGCTGGAACTACCTTGCCGCATGGCTCTACGCCCTCAAGCAGCCGGGCGGCAATGAGCAAAAGGCGCAGGATTTCGTCAAGGCGCTCTACAAGAACGTGGGCGTGCTCGATTCGGGCGCTCGTGGCGCCACCACGACCTTCGTGGAGCGCGGTATCGGCGACGTGCTGATCGCCTGGGAAAACGAAGCGCTGCTCTCGGTGAAGGACCTCGGTCCGGACAAGTTCGACATCGTGGTGCCGTCGTCGTCGATTCTGACGGAACCGCCGGTGGCCGTGGTCGACAAGAACGTCGACAAGCACGGTACCCGCAAGGCTGCCGAAGCCTATCTGCAATGGCTGTATTCCCCGCAAGGTCAGGAAATCGCTGCGAAGCACTTCTATCGTCCGCGCTCGCCGGAGATCGCGAAGAAGTACGCGTCGCAATATCCGAAGCTCAAGCTCTACACGGTTGACGCCGATCTGGGCGGCTGGACGAAGACGCAGGCCAAGCACTTTGCCGACGGCGGCATCTTCGACCAGATCTATACCAAGAAGTAACGCCACGACGAAAGGGGCCCTCGCATGAGTACCGCACTGTTTCCCCTCTGGCGCAAGCCGAGTGCCTTGCCGGGCTTTGGCCTGACGATGGGCTACACCGTCGCATACCTGAGCCTTGTGGTGCTGGTGCCGTTGCTGATGGTCTTCATCAAGGCAAGCTCGCTCGACTGGGCGAGCTTCGTCACCGCGGTGAGTTCGCCGCGCGTGCTGGCGTCGTACCGCCTCACGTTCGGCGTCTCGCTGGCGGCCGCTATCCTCAACGCCGTATTCGGTTTCATTCTGGCGTGGGTGCTGGTGCGTTACACGTTCCCGGGCAAGCGATTCGTCGACGCGCTGATCGACCTGCCGTTTGCCTTGCCCACGTCTGTGGCGGGCATCGTGCTGGCGGCGATCTACGCGCCGAACGGCTGGATCGGACGTTGGTTCGAACCGCTCGGCATCAAGATCGCCTTTACGCCGCTGGGCATTTTTGTGGCGCTGACGTTCATCGGACTGCCGTTCGTGGTGCGCACGCTCCAGCCGGTGCTCGAAGAGTTCGAGCGTGAGCAGGAAGAGGCAGCGGCGTGCTTGGGCGCCACACGCTGGCAGACGCTGCGTCATGTGATTCTTCCGGCCGTGCTGCCCGCGCTGCTGACCGGCTTCGCGCTGGCCTTCGCGCGCGCCGTGGGGGAGTACGGTTCGGTCATCTTCATCGCCGGCAATATCCCGATGGTCTCGGAGATCACGTCGCTGCTGATCGTGACCAAGCTCGAACAGTTCGACTATGCGGGCGCTGCGGCACTTGCCGTGGTGATGCTGGTGATCTCGTTCGTGTTGCTGCTGCTTATCAATACCCTGCAATGGTGGCTGCAACGCCGTCATTCGGGCCGGCGCGCCAGTGGCGTGTGATTCAGGAAAACGAAAGAGAACGTTTCGATCATGTCAGATTCATTCGCACTGTCGCGTACCTTGCCACATGTGGCCAAGGCCCGTAATGCCGATCCGACCGACGAGCCCGCGCTCGTCAAGGCCGCGCTGATTGGCGTAGCGTTGCTATTCTTCGCCTTGTTTCTGGTACTGCCACTCGCGTCGGTGTTCGTTACCGCCCTGGGCAAGGGTTTCGCTGCTTACTGGGACGGCCTGACGAACGACGATGCGCTCTCGGCCATTCGCCTCACGGTGCTGATCGCTGTCATCGCCGTGCCGCTCAATCTGGTGTTCGGTGTGGCGGCGTCGTGGGCGATTGCGCGCTTCGACTTCAAGGGCAAGAGCGTGCTGACCACGCTCATCGATTTGCCGTTTTCGGTCTCGCCGGTGATCGCCGGGATGACGTTCTTGCTGATCTTCGGCCGTCAAGGGCCGATTTGGGACTTTCTCGATGCCCACAACCTGAAGATCGTGTTCGCGCTGCCCGGACTGGTGCTCGCGACCGTGTTCGTCACGTTCCCGTTCGTGGCGCGCGAATTGATCCCGCTCATGCAGGCACAGGGCAGCGAGGAAGAGGAAGCCGCTCGTGTGCTTGGCGCCACCGGCTGGCAGGTGTTCATGCGCGTGACGCTGCCGAAGATCAAATGGGGGCTGTTGTATGGCGTGATTCTGTGTAATGCCCGCGCCATGGGCGAGTTCGGTGCGGTGTCGGTCGTCTCTGGCCATATTCGCGGCGAGACGAACACGCTGCCGCTGCATGTGGAAATTGAATACAACGACTACCACACGGTGGGGGCATTTGCGGCAGCGTCGATTCTCGCGTTGCTTGCGCTCGCCACGCTGGCCCTGAAGCTGTGGGCCGAACGTAAGCTGGCGCAGGACAAGGCCGCGCGTCGCGAAGATGCCGTAGCGGCCTGAGCGGACATCGCATCGAGGAGCAAGACAATGAGTATCCAGGTACAACAGGTTTCGAAGCGGTTCGGCAATTTCGCGGCGCTCGACGACGTGAGTCTCGAATTCCCCACGGGCGAGCTGGTCGCGCTGCTTGGGCCGTCCGGCTGCGGCAAGACCACACTGCTGCGTATCGTTGCCGGGCTGGAATTTGCAGACGCTGGTCGCGTCGTTCTGAACGGCGAGGATGTCGCCTCGGTTGGCACGCGCGAGCGTCAGGTCGGCTTCGTATTTCAGCATTACGCGCTGTTTCGTCACATGACGGTGTTCGAGAACGTGGCGTTCGGTCTGCGCGTGAAGTCGCGGCGCGAACGTCTTTCGGATGCGCAGATTCGCAACAAGGTGCACGAATTGCTCGGCCTCGTGCAACTCGACTGGCTGGCTGACCATTACCCGGCGGAACTGTCGGGCGGGCAGCGTCAGCGTATTGCACTGGCGCGCGCGCTGGCTGTCGAGCCGAAGGTGCTGCTGCTCGACGAGCCGTTCGGTGCGCTCGACGCCAAGGTGCGCAAGGAGTTGCGTAGCTGGCTGCGACGTCTGCACGACGAACTGCACATCACGACGATCTTCGTCACGCACGATCAGGAAGAGGCGCTCGAAGTCGCTGACCGTATCGTGCTGATGAACCGCGGCAAGGTTGAGCAGATCGGCGCTCCGCAAGACGTCTACGACACGCCGCAGAGCGCGTTCGTCTATGAGTTTCTTGGCGCCGCGAACCGGCTGTCGGGGGAACTGCGCACGCACGATTTCATTGCGGACGCCGGCGCGTATCGCGTGACGGTGCACAAGGACGATTTGCCGGCTGTGCCGCAGGATGGCCGTGCGATTGCGTACGTGCGTCCGCACGATCTCGCGCTGTTGCCTGCGCACGATGGCGGCCCGGGTATCGACGTGGCCGTGCGTCGCGCGATTCCGCTGGGCGGCACCGTGCGCGTGGAACTCGCCGCACCGGGCGATGCGGTATGGGAAGCGGAGCTCACCCGCTCGGGCTGGCAGGCGCTCGGCGCCGATGCCGGCACCACGCTGAGGGCAGTGCCGCGTCAGTTGCGGGTGTTCTCCGCGCAAGCGTGAGCCGCACGACAGCATCGAACGACAGACCACAACAAGTTGAAGCCATTGGGTACACATAGTTGACGTTTTTAGACGTCACGGACAGACAAAGCAACAAGGCGGAGTTACATCATGAATTTCCAGCAATTGCGCTATGTGCGCGAAGCCGTTCGGCAGAACCTCAACCTGACGGAGGCGGCGAGTGCGCTGTACACGTCGCAGTCGGGCGTGAGCAAGCAGATCAAGGATCTCGAAGACGAACTCGGGGTGGATGTGTTCGTGCGTCGCGGCAAGCGTCTCACGGGACTGACCGAGCCCGGCAAGGCGGTGCTGCAACTGATCGAGCGCATGCTGCTCGACGCCGAGAATCTGCGCCGCGTGGCGCGTCAGTTCGCGGATCAGGATAGCGGTCATCTCGTGGTGGCGACGACGCACACGCAAGCGCGCTACGCGCTGCCGCAGGTCATCAAGCAGTTCACGAGCGTGTATCCGAAGGTGCATCTGGCGCTGCGCCAGGGCAGCCCGCGTCAGATCGCGCAGATGGTCATCGACGGTGAAGCCGACATCGGCATCACGACCGAGGCGCTCGACCGCTTTCCCGATATCGTCACGTTCCCGTGCTATTCGTGGCATCATGTGGCTGTCGTGCCGAAGGATCACCCGCTGGTCGGGCGTGAAAGCGTGACGCTCGCGGACATTGCCGAATACCCGATCATCACCTATGACGGCGACTTCACGGGCCGCTCGCATGTGGACAAGGCGTTCTCCGATCAGGGACTGGTGCCGGACATCGTGTTGACGGCACTGGATACCGATGTGATCAAGACGTACGTCGAATTGGGGCTGGGCGTGGGGATCGTGGCGGCGATGGCCGTCGATCCGCGCAAGGATCAGGATCTGGCGGTGCTCGAACTCGACAACGCGTTCGAGCCCAGCACCACGCGGATCGGCTTGCGCCGCGGCGCGTTCCTGCGCTCGTATGCTTACCGTTTCATTGAAATGCTTGCCCCCGCGCTCAAGGAGCAGGAAATTTCGACGCAATTGCGAGAAGCGCTGGAATTCGCGGCCTGACGCGGCGGCGCGCGACATTTCCGGGGGGGGGCAGGGCGGCGCACGTTTTCAGGCGTTGTCCGGCACATCCCCGTCGTTCGGCCGTGGCTTGGCCATGGATCACGCCCGCTGAGGTGGGATCGATATTTTCAGCGATTGGGAAGCCGGGCAGTATTGGATACAATCGTTGACATGACTTTGACCTCATTCAACCCCATCCCTCATTACACCGTGTCCTCGGGCGATCTGCCGCGCATTGCGCTGCTCGCCACGGGCGGCACGATCGCGGGCAGCGCGGCCGATGCGACGCGCACCGCCGGTTATCAGGCCGGGGCGCTCGGTGTGCAGGACCTGCTTGCCGCTGTCCCGGCGCTGGGCACCGTCGCGCACATCCACGCCGAGCAAGTCGCCCAGATCGACAGCAAGGACATGAGTGTAGCGCTCTGGCAGAAGCTTGCCGCCCGTGTGAACGCTTTGCTCTCGCAGCCCGACGTGGCAGGGGCGGTGATTACCCACGGGACCGATACGCTCGAAGAGACTGCGTATTACCTGCACCTGACCATCAATAGCCGCAAGCCGGTGGTGTTGACGGCGGCGATGCGGCCCGCAACGGCGCTCTCCGCCGACGGACCGCTCAACCTGCTCAATGCCGTGCGCGTGGCTACCGACCCGATTTCGTCGGGCCGTGGCGTGATGGTCGCCATCAACAACCAGATTCACTGCGCACGCGATGTCGTCAAAACGAGCACCTACAAGGTCGACGCCTTCCACTCGCCGGAAATCGGCGTGCTGGGCTGGGTGCAGGACGAGCGGGTGGCGTTCCAACGTACGGCGCTGCAGTACCACACCGTCGAGAGCGAGTTCGTCGGACTTTCGGGCGAGTTGCCCGCCGTCGAAGTGGTCTCGAGTTATGCGGGCGTGTCGCGGATCGCCGTTGACGCCTTGGTGGAAGCCGGCGTGCAGGGCATCGTGGTCGCAGGCACGGGCAACGGCTCGCTGCATTCATTGCTGCAACAGGCGCTGGCCGAGGCCGTGCAGCGCGGCGTGACGGTCGTACGCGCCGCACGCGTGGGCAGCGGACATGTCATGCACAACGGCGCGGCGCCCGACGACCAGTATGGCTTCGTGAGCGCGGGCAACCTGCATCCGTTCAAGGCGCGTGTCTTGCTGATGTTGGCGTTGCAGGCGGGCGTGCCGCGCGAGCGCATGCAGAGCCTGTTTGCCGAGTATTGACCCGCAACACCCGATCGTCCGGGGCAAAAAAATACGGCGCCGGCCGCTCATTCGAACGACTTGCGCCGTGACGCCCTGCGGGCACCGGGCTTTGCAGCCCGGCGTCCGCCTATGCGCGCCGTATCTCCCTGATCGCCTGACGTTGCCTGCGTGGCGGTGAATTACGCCACGGTATGGTTGGCGAGCATCTCCAGCGCGCGCACCATGCCCGAGTGATCCCACGCGGCGCCACCGTTGGCGGCACAGGCGTTGAACAGCTCCTGGCACGTGGCCGTGTTCGGCAGCGAAACGCCGAGGGCCTTGGCGCTCTGGAGTGCCAAATTCAGATCCTTCTGATGCAGTGCGATGCGGAAGCCCGGCTCGAAGTTGCGCTTGACCATGCGCTCGCCATGCACTTCGAGAATACGCGACGATGCAAAGCCGCCCATCAGCGCTTCACGCACCTTGGCGGGATCGGCACCGGCCTTCGAGGCGAACAGCAGCGCTTCGCCCACGGCTTCAATCGTCAGGGCGACCACGATCTGGTTGGCGACCTTGCAGGTCTGGCCGGCACCGCTCTCACCCACGAGCGTGATGTTCTTGCCCATCAATTCGAAGAACGGCTTCACGTCGTCGAACGCCGCTTGCGAACCGCCGACCATGATCGACAGCGAGGCAGCCTTTGCACCAACTTCGCCGCCCGAGACCGGTGCGTCGAGGTATTCGGCGCCCAGCGCCTTGATCTTCTTGGCGTATTCCTTCGTCTCGATCGGCGAGATGGAACTCATGTCGACGACGATCTTGCCCGCCGAAAGGCCTTCGGCCAGACCCTCCTGACCGAACAGCACCGCACCCACGTCCGGGGTATCCGGCACCATCACAAAGACGATGTCGGCACGCTTGGCGACTTCCTTGGCCGACGTGCAGACCGTGGCCTGACCGTCGATCAGGTCTTGCGGGGGCGTGCGGCGCTCGTACAGGAACAGCTTGTGGCCGGCGTTTTGCAGATGCTTCGCCATCGGCGCGCCCATGATGCCCAGACCAATGAAACCGAGTTGTGCCATTTTGAGACTCCTTGTTGCCAAAGTTTGATGTGTGATTCGCTGACGCCCGGACGAGCGAGGCGATGGCGCGCAAGCGCGTCCCCCGTGCTCCGGCCGCATGCCCCCTGCATGCGGCCGGCGGGGCCCTTCCTCGTCGAAACCCGGTCAGCCGGCGCGCCGCTTCGTCGTCATGCAGCTACGCCGTTGTGTCGTCTGCACGCCGCCAGGGGAGGCGCCGTGCGGGGTGAACGGGGGCGTTTCGAAAATCAGGCGGCTTCGCGCAAACCCGCTGCCTTGAACCAGCCGAGACCATCGGTCGTGGTGGTGGCGGGTTTGTACTCGCAGCCGATCCAGCCGTTGTAGCCAACGCGATCGAGGAACGCGAACAGGTAGGCGTAGTTGATCTCACCCGTGCCCGGCTCGTTGCGGCCCGGATTGTCTGCGAGTTGCACATGAGCGATGCGTGCCAGATTCGTCTCGATGGTTTTGGCGAGTTCGCCTTCCATGCGCTGCATGTGATAGATGTCGTACTGCAGGAACAGGTTGTCCGAGGCGACAGCGTCGAAGATCTCCAGCGCCTGTTTCGTGCGGTTCACGAAGAAGCCGGGAATGTCATACGTGTTGATCGGTTCAACCAGCAGGCGGATGCCTTCGGCCTTGAGTGCAGCGGCGGCGAAGCGAAGGTTTTCCACGAGCGTTTCCTGGGCAGCTTGCGTCGACAGGTCGGCGCCTTGCTTGCCCACGAGGCAGTTCAGTTGCTTCACGCCCAGCGCCTTGGCGTAGGTGATCGCTTCGCCCACACCCTCGCGGAACTCGGCGACGCGATCCGGGAAGATGGCGATGCCGCGCTCACCGGCTTCCCAGTTGCCGGCCGGCAGGTTGTGCAGCACGAGGTCAAGCTGATACTGGTTCAGCTTGTCGGCGATCTGGTCGCGGTGAAACGAATAGGGGAACAGAAACTCCACACCGCGAAAGCCCGCTGCGGCGGCCGCCTTGAAGCGGTCGAGGAACGGCACCTCGTTGAACAGCATGGTCAGGTTGGCGGCAAATTTCGGCATTGCGCTGACTCCTCTCTCTTTTTTAGGGGGTGGTTTCGACGATTTCGATGCAAGGGTGTTGCCGGGTTGCGGGGCGCGCACTTTGGCCGTTCACGGGGTCTAGCCGAAAGCGGAGGGGACGCACGCGCCCCGCAATCCTGTTGCAGATCTGGCTGGCTTCGGCTTATGCCGTCACTGCGTTGTCTTCTTCCACGACGTCGATGATTTCTTCGAACTCATTGACGTTGTCGATCTCGGTGCCCATCGCGATGTTGGTCACGCGCTCGAGAATCACTTCCACGATCACTGGCACGGAGAACTCGGCCATCAGCTTGCGAGCCTGAGCAAACGCGGGCTGGATGTCGTTCGGCTGGAACACGCGAATCGCCTTCACGCCGAGACCTTCGGCCACCTTCACGTGATCCACGCCATAACCGTTCACTTCCGGCGAGTTCACGTTCTCGAACGCGAGCTGCACGCAGTAGTCCATGTCGAAGTTGCGCTGTGCCTGACGGATCAGGCCCAGGTACGAGTTGTTCACGACCACGTGAATGTACGGCACCTTGAACTGCGCAGCCACGGCCAGTTCTTCGATCATGAACTGAAAGTCGTAGTCGCCCGAGATCGCCACCACGTCCGACGACGGCGATGCCACCTTCGCGCCGATTGCCGCCGGCACTGTCCAGCCCAGCGGGCCTGCCTGACCGCAGTTGATCCAGTGACGCGGCTTGTTCACGTGCAGGAACTGTGCGGCTGCGATCTGCGACAGGCCGATGGTCGAGACGTAGCGCACGTCGCGGCCGAAGAACGCGTTCATTTCCTGATACACGCGCTGCGGCTTGATCGGCACCTGATCGAAGTCCGTGCGGCGCAGCATGGTGCGCTTGCGCTTCTGGCAGTCGGCCACCCACTGCGAGCGGTCCGGCAGACGGCCGGCAGCTTTCAGTTCCCTGGCGACTTCCACGAACAACTTGAGGGCAGCCTTGGCGTCGGAGACGATGCCGTAATCCGGACCGAACACGCGCCCGATTTGCGTTGGCTCGATGTCGACATGCACGAACTTGCGGCCCTTGGTGAAGACATCGACGCTGCCGGTGTGGCGGTTGGCCCAGCGGTTGCCGATGCCCATCACGAAGTCGGAGGCCAGCATGGTCGCGTTGCCGAACCGGTGCGAGGTTTGCAGGCCGACCATGCCGGCCATGAGCGGATGGTCGTCGGCGATGGTGCCCCAGCCCATGAGCGTGGGCACGACCGGCACGTTCACCGTCTCGGCGAACTCGACGAGCAGATCGGCGGCGTCGGCATTGATCACGCCACCGCCCGAGACGAGCAACGGACGCTCCGATGCGACCAGCATCTGAATCGCCTTTTCGATCTGCGCACGCGAAGCCGCGGGCTTGTACACGGGCAGCGGCTCATACGTTTCCGGATCGAAGTCGATCTCGGCGACCTGCACGTCGAACGGCAGGTCGATGAGCACCGGACCCGGACGGCCCGAGCGCATCAGATGGAATGCCTGCTGGAACACGCGCGGCACGAGGGCGGGCTCGCGCACCGTCACGGCCCACTTGGTGACCGGCTTGGCGATCGACTCGATGTCGACGGCCTGGAAATCTTCCTTGTACAGGCGGGCGCGCGGCGCCTGACCGGTGATGCACAGGATGGGAATCGAATCGGCCCATGCGGAGTAGAGGCCCGTAATCATGTCGGTGCCCGCCGGGCCCGACGTGCCGATGCACACGCCGATGTTGCCGGCTTCAGCGCGCGTGTAGCCCTCGGCCATGTGCGACGCGCCCTCGACGTGGCGTGCGAGCACGTGCTCGACGCTGCCGGCCTTGCGCATCGCCGAATAGAACGGGTTGATGGCGGCGCCGGGCACGCCGAATGCGGTCGTGATGCCTTCCTTCTCCAGCACTCGGACGGCGGCCTCTACGGCGGTCATCTTGGCCATGTGACTCCTCCAATGGGTAATGAGTAATGATGTTGGAGATCACTTTAAGCCGGTACGATTTGTTTGATAAGATCACAAAAGATCGTTTTTTTAAGAACAAAAAGTATTGAATGGAGGGGTGATGGACCGTTACAAACAGATCGAAACCTTCGTGCAGGTGGCCGAAGCGGGCAGTCTGGCCGCCGCAGCGCTAAAGGAAGGCGTCTCGCCGGTGATGCTTGGGCGGCGTATCGATGCCCTCGAAAAGCGGCTCGGCATCAAGCTGATGTACCGGTCCACGCGCCGGCTGGCGCTCTCGGAAGAGGGCGGCGCTTTTCTTGAGCGCTGCAAGCAGTTGCTCGGCGACTGGGAGATGGCGGAGAACGAGATCAGCGCGGGACGTCACGCCGTCTCGGGGCATTTGATTGTGTCGGCGCCTGCGGCGTTCGGCCGCAAGCATGTGGCCCCGCACGCGCCGGCGTTTCTGCGTCAGCATCCAGAGGTGCAGATTTCATTCAATCTGACCGATCGGGTGGTCGACATCGTGCGCGAGGGGTACGACATGGGCATTCGCATCGGCGGCGCTGTCGACCCGAATTTCGTGGCTGTGAAACTCGCTCAGAACCGGCGCGTGGTGTGCGGCACGCCGGCATATTTCGCGCGGCATGGCCGCCCGAAGACGCTGGAAGACCTGGCCAAGCACAATTGCCTCGCGTTCAATCTGCAAGGCGGCCAGCAACGCGGCTGGTACTTCAAGCGGCAGGGCAAGCTCGTGACGATTCGCGTTGCGGGCAATCTGGACTGCAACGACGGCGAGTTGCTGCACCGTTGGGCGTTGGAAGGGCTGGGGCTGGGCTGGCGCTCGACGTGGGAAATCCAGCGCGAACTGCTCTCGGGAGAGCTGGAGACCGTGCTCGACGAGTACGCGCTGCCCGACTACGACATTCTCGCCGTGTACCCGCAGCAGCGCTTCCAGCCCGCACGGGTGCGTCTTTTCATTGAGCAGTTGCGGCAGATCTACGCTCGTCCAAACTACTGGCTGGAGAATGCCTGAGCCAGGGCCGGCGGTACCCGGGGGCGGGCGCCGGGACGCAAATCGGACGGCACCGATAGGGCGGGAGTTGATGATCGACATGAATTCCGCTAGAATCGCGGGTTCTGCAACCTTGCTGCACTGGTTCTGACGCCCAGGCGGCTTTGTCCATAAGGAGCTCTATATGCGTCATTATGAAATCGTATTTATCGTTCACCCCGATCAGAGCGAGCAAGTGCCTGCGATGATCGAGCGCTACAAGGGCATGGTGACGGCCAAGGCTGGTCAGATCCATCGCGTCGAAGACTGGGGCCGCCGTCAACTGGCCTACATGATCGAAAAGCTGGCTAAGGCTCACTACGTCTGCATGAACATCGAGTGCGACCAGGAAACCCTGGACGAGCTGGAGCACGCATTCAAGTTCAACGACGCCGTTCTGCGCCACCTCGTGGTTCGCATGAAGAAGGCCGAGACCACGCCGTCGCCGATGATGAAGGAAGTGGCCCGCGAAGAAGCCAAGAAGGCTGCCGCCGTGCCCGCGACCGAAGCTGTTGCTTCGTAATTAGCGCACCGGAACGCATCAGGGTGCCAACGGACACATCGACCGCGTGAATCGTTTACGGCTAGAGGCCAGCATCGTCGAAATCGGCACGCTGCGCTATACCCCAGCCGGACTTCCCGTGATCGATGTCACGCTGGCCCATGCGGGAACTGTTGAAGAGGCGGGCGTCGCTCGTCAGGTCGAGTTCTCGATGCCAGCCGTTGCGATCGGTCCCCTCAGTGCCAAAGTCATGGCGTTGGGACTCGAGAAACCGGCCCAGTGGGCAGGTTTCCTGGCAAAGAAGCATCGCAATAGCCGCACCCTGGTGTTTCACATCACAGCATTGCAAGAATTTGAAAAGGATTGTTGAACATGCCGCGTCCTAACGGTAAAAACAAGAAGTTTGATCGTCGCCGTCAACAGCAAAACCCGCTGTTCAAGCGCAAGAAGTTCTGCCGCTTCACCGTCGCTGGTGTCGAGCAGATCGATTACAAGGATGTCGAAACGCTGAAGGACTTCATCGGCGACAACGGCAAGATCACCCCGGCTCGCCTGACGGGCACCAAGGCGCACTACCAGCGCCAACTCGATACGGCCATCAAGCGCGCGCGTTTCCTGGCGCTGCTGCCGTACACCGATCTGCACGGTGCTTAATCGCCAGTCGACGAAGGAGAATAGATAATGCAAGTGATTCTGCTGGAAAAGGTCGTCAACCTGGGTAACCTGGGCGACATCGTGAAGGTCAAGGATGGTTTCGCACGTAACTTCCTGATCCCGACCAAGAAGGCTCGCCGCGCCACCAAGGACGCGATCGCCGAATTCGAAGTTCGCCGTGCCGAACTGGAAAAGGCTGCCGCCGAGAAGCTGGCTGCTGCACAAGCCGAAGGCGAAAAGCTGAGCGGTCTGACCGTGCAAATCTCGCAGAAGGCCGGTGTTGACGGCCGTCTGTTCGGTTCGGTCACCAACTTCGACATCGCCGAAGCCCTGGGCACCCAAGGTTTCAAGGTCGAGAAGATGCAAGTGCGTATGCCGAATGGCCCGCTCAAGACCGTGGGTGACTTCCCGGTCCAAGTGGCGCTGCACACTGACGTCATCATCGACGTGAACGTGTCGGTGCTGGGCGAGCACGCCTAAGTCGTATCCGCGTCAGCTTCCCGACGCGAATAAAAGACGGAAGCCGGTCCGCCGGCTTCCGTTTTTTTATGCCTGTCTGTTCTGTTTTGCGGGTTGCCGGGATTATCCGGCTGCCGGTCATGCGCTGATCTACGCCGACCGCCTTCCGGTTGCGCTCCCTTCCACGTTCGTCACGTTCGATAGCTCCACCTTATGCTGCCTCCAGGGAAACTGCTGAACAAACCGCGCTCGGAAAAATCGTCGCGCAAGCGGGATTTTGCCGGGGGGGACCGCGATCGCGGGGACGGTATAATGCCCGGCATGAATGCGCCCGATCCCCAGCTCGATTCACTTAAAGTGCCGCCGCACTCTATCGAGGCGGAGCAATCCGTGCTCGGTGGGTTGCTGCTCGATAACAGCGCGTGGGATCGTATCGGCGACTTTCTGGCCGACTCGGATTTCTACCGCTACGATCACCGGATCATCTATCAGCATATCGGCCGCCTGATCGCCGGCGACCGTCCTGCCGACGTTATCACCGTTTTCGAATCGCTCACCTCTGCCGGTAAAGGCGAGGACGTGGGCGGGCTCGCATATCTGAACGCGCTGGCGCAGAACACCCCGAGTGCGGCGAACATTCGTCGTTACGCAGAGATCGTGCGTGACCGGGCGGTGCTGCGCAAGCTTGTCACGGTGGCCGACGAGATCGCGTCCGACGCATTCAATCCGCAAGGCAAGGAAGTGCGCCAGATGCTCGACGAGGCGGAGGCGAAGGTTTTTGCCATCGCCGAAGAGGGCTCGCGCAGCACGAGCGGTTTCCTTGAGTTGCAGCCGCTGCTCACGCAAGTGGTCGAGCGCATCGACGAGCTGTATCACCGCGAAGGCGGCAGCGACATCACCGGGATTCCCACGGGGTTCGTCGATCTGGATCGCATGACCTCGGGCTTCAATGGCGGCGATCTGATTATCGTGGCCGGCCGTCCGTCGATGGGTAAAACGACCTTCTCGATGAACATCGGCGAGCATATTGCCGTGGAAGAAGGGCTACCCGTCGCTGTGTTCTCGATGGAAATGCCGGGTACGCAGTTGGCCATGCGTATGCTGGGTTCGGTCGGGCGTCTCGATCAGCATCGGTTGCGTACCGGTAAGCTGGTCGACGAAGACTGGCCGAAGCTCACGCACGCGATGCAGAAAATGAACGAGACGCAGTTATTCGTCGACGAGACGCCTGCGCTCAACCCGATGGAACTGCGCGCGCGCGCGCGCCGTCTGGCGCGTCAGTGCGGCAAGCTCGGCCTGATCATCATCGATTACCTTCAGTTGATGAGCGGCTCGGGCGGCGGCGAAAACCGCGCGACCGAAATTTCCGAAATCTCGCGTTCGCTCAAGGGCCTTGCCAAAGAATTGAATGTGCCGGTGATTGCACTCTCGCAGCTCAACCGTAGTCTCGAACAACGCCCGAACAAGCGGCCGGTCATGTCGGATTTGCGTGAATCGGGCGCTATCGAACAGGATGCCGACATCATTCTGTTCATCTACCGCGACGAAGTGTATAACCCTGATACGCCTGACAAGGGCACCGCCGAGATCATTATCGCGAAGCAGCGTAACGGTCCTATCGGCCACGTGCGTCTGGCGTTTATCGGCGCCTACACCAAGTTCGACAATCTGGCGGGTCCCCAGTACTGACGCATTGATTTCCGCCCATTAGTGCGGGCGTGCGGTGACGCGCGCCAGCAACGAGGTAGAATGTGACGTTTTTGTGTCGACCCGTTCCTCATCAATACCCGGAGTTTTCCAATAATGTTCGGTCGCTTCATGCCCACCGAGGGCAAGTTCTTTGAGCTGTTCAACCAGCATGCAGCGTGCATGGTTGCCGGCAGTCGCGAGCTGTCCGCCATGCTCAACGATCTGCCCAATGCCGAGGCACGTACCGTTGCTGTGCAGAACAATGAAAAGAAAGCGGATCGCATCACGCACGAGACCATCGATCTGATGCACAAGACGTTCATCACGCCTTTCGACCGCGATGAGATCCATAAGTTGATCAGCACGATGGACGACATCCTGGATCTGATGGAAGACGTGGCGACGGCCGTGTGGATGTACGACGTCAAGAGTGTGCCGAGCGAAGCCCGTACGCTGGGCGAGATCTGTGTGAAATGCTGCGAGCGTGTGCAAAGCACCGTGGCGCTGCTCAACGATATGGACCGTGCCCGCGAGATTCTGAAGCTCTGCGAAGAAATCGACGGTCTTGAATCGGAGGCTGATCGCCTGCTGCGCGCGTCGCTGTCGAAGTTGTTCCGCGAAGAATCCGACGTGAAAGAGCTGATCAAGCAGAAAGCGGTGTCTGAATTGCTCGAATCGGTGACCGATAAGTGCGAGGACGTTGCCAACATCATCGAAGGCATTGTGCTGGAAAACGCCTGAGCGGAGACTTTCGATGGCAACGCTGCACATCAGCCTTTGGCTGATCGGACTATTGGTCGCCCTGGCGCTCTTGTTCGACTTCATGAACGGCTTTCACGACGCCGCCAACTCGATCGCCACGGTGGTCTCGACGGGCGTGCTCAAGCCACATCAGGCGGTGGCTTTTGCCGCCATGTTCAACATCATCGCACTGTTCGTTTTTCATTTGAAAGTCGCGGCGACGGTGGGCAAGGGCACAGTTCACCCCGAGATCGTCGATCACTATGTGATCTTCGGCGCTCTCGTGGGCGCTATCGCATGGAACATCATCACCTGGTACTACGGTATTCCGTCGAGTTCATCGCACGCCCTGATCGGTGGTCTGGTCGGCGCGGCGGTGGCCAAGGCGGGCACGGGGTCGCTCGTCGCGAGCGGTCTGCTGCAAACTGTGGCGTTCATTTTCATCTCGCCGCTGCTTGGTTTCGTGCTCGGTTCATTCTTCATGCTCTTGGTGTCGTGGCTGTTCTTCCGCACGCCACCCGCGCGTGTGGACCGCTGGTTCCGTCGCCTGCAACTGGTCTCAGCCGGTATGTACAGCCTGGGACACGGTGGTAACGACGCGCAGAAGACCATCGGTATCATCTGGATGCTGCTGATTGCCGCCGGCATGTGGCCGCAGGAAGCCGCGGAACCGCCGCTGTGGGTGATCGTGGGCTGCTATCTGGCGATCGGTCTGGGCACCATGTTCGGTGGCTGGCGTATCGTGCGCACGATGGGACAGAAGATCACCAAGCTCAAGCCGGTGGGGGGCTTCTGCGCCGAAACGGGCGGGGCATTCACGCTGTTCTTCGCCTCGTGGCTCGGGGTGCCGGTCTCGACCACGCACACGATTACCGGGGCCATTGTGGGTGTCGGCGCCACGCGCAAGCTCTCGGCAGTGCGTTGGGGCGTGGCAGGCAACATCGTCTGGGCATGGGTGTTGACGATCCCGGCCTCGGCGTTCATTGCCGCTATTGCCTGGTGGGTGGGCAAGCAGATTCTGTAATACCTTTTCCGCGGTATGCCGTCGTTATGACGGTGTACTTGCCCGGAAACATGAAAAAAGCGGCTTCGGCCGCTTTTTTCGTTTTCCCTTCGTGCCCTCGCGTGGCATGAGCGCATTGACGCACGATATGACCTTCATCGAGAGAATCAATTTCAATAGTTAATTGCGATTTATTATCATTTTTTCATAGCGTTTTATCGAACCCCGTTGGAGGCTAATATGAACACACTGATTCATCATTCCCTGCGCAGCCGCCCACTCGCCGCGCTCATGGGAGTGGCAATCAATATCGGCGGCGCTGCGACACTGCTCGCGCATCTGCGCTAACCCACATCACATTGGTCACACGGAGAGCGTATGCAACGCGACGCATTCGAGCGAGAACTGGCTCTGGAGGGTTTTACGGAACTGGTGAAGGTGACGAGAGAGGCGGGCGATCTCGACGTGCATGCGCATCCCTTTGAGGCAAAGGCGCTGATTCTTTTCGGCGAGATCGCCATTCGCATCGGCGACAACGAGCGTGTGTATCATGAGGGCGATGTTTTCCATCTGAGGGCCAACGAAGCGCATGCCGAGCACTATGGTCCGGCGGGTGTGCAATATCTCGTTGGCCGCAAGACCCTACATTGAGCCGTTGGCGAAGCGGGCGATCGGGTCGTCGTCCTGCGCGGGCGACGTGACGAGGTTGGCGGTGCGGCTCGGTGGCGACACCTGCGGCGTTTCCATCGGCGACGGCGCAGCGGCCGTGAGCGGCCGGTTCGGTGCGGTGTTCATCGGCACATTAGCCAGCGGTGCTGCCGCAGGCGTTTGCGCAACCGTTGCCGGGGCCGAGCGATTGACGTAGGTCGTGTTGCCTGCGGGCGCCTTGTTGGCGGCCACGCGCCGAACGCCGTCGATCCGGCGTGCCCAATACGGGACGTAGAGACTCTCCAGACGGACGGTGCCCCCCGTGTTCGGTGCGTGCACGAACTTTCCCTGACCGACGTAGATGCCCACGTGAGAGTGGGCGCGTCCCGTGGTGTTGAAGAAGACGAGATCGCCCGAGGCGAGATCGTCGCGCTCTAGTGGCGTGCCGACGCCGCTCATATCGGCCGTCGTACGCGGCAGATTCACACCGGCGGCGCGCGCCACCACATAGCGTACGAGACCGCTGCAATCGAAACCGGAATCCGGGGTATTGCCGCCGTAGCGGTACGGAATGCCAACGAGGCTCATCGCTTCGAGCGTGATTTCCTCCTGACCTGCGCTGCGCTCCGGCCCCACTGTGCGGTTGCCATAGTTCGCAGTGCCACCTTGTCTGACCGATGGGCCGGACGAGCACGCCGCCACCAGCAGCGTGAGGGTCAACGCGCCTGCACACCGCCATAGCGCGTTCGGCAGTGCTGCCGGCGGCGTTACGTGGCGAGCAAGAAAGCGAGGAGTGCGGGGAGGGCGCTGAATTCGCATGCGCCGAGTTTACGACGCTTGCCGGGCAAATGCATCGCAAAAGTGCCGAAATACGGGCGTTCTGTGGCATTGATGTCACAAATACGTGGATTCCCAGGCGATTCTGTCATCGGCGCACCGTATCGCCGGCATCGACCGCAACAAAAAACGGCGCCCGAAGGCGCCGTTGCGATGAGCGTTGAGCGCTCGTCATTGGCTCGAAGATGTCAGAGAATTTCCGCTGCGTAGTCGGCCAGACGCGAGCGTTCGCCGCGCGCGAGCGTGACGTGTCCGCTATGACCCCAGCCCTTGAAGCGATCCACCACGTAGGTGAGGCCCGAGCTGCCTTCGGTCAGGTAAGGCGTATCGATCTGAGCGATGTTGCCCAGACAGACCAGCTTGGTGCCGGGGCCCGCGCGCGTGACGAGGGTCTTCATCTGCTTCGGCGTCAGATTCTGCGCCTCGTCGATGATGACGAACTTGTTCACGAACGTGCGCCCGCGCATGAAGTTCATGCTCTTGACCTTGAGTCGCGAGCGAATCAGTTCCTGCGTGGCCGCGCGGCCCCATTCACCGGCAGAGTCATCCGTCTTCTGCAGCACTTCGAGGTTGTCGTCGAATGCGCCCATCCACGGTTGCATCTTCTCTTCCTCAGTACCCGGCAGGAAGCCGATATCTTCACCAACGGGCACGGTCGCGCGCGTGATGATGATCTCGTTGTAGCGCTTCTCGTCGAGCGTTTGTGCCAGACCTGCGGCGAGCGCGAGCAGCGTCTTGCCGGTACCGGCCTGGCCGAGCAGCGTGATGAAGTCCACTTCGGGATTCATCAGCAGATTCAGCGCAAAGTTCTGCTCGCGGTTGCGTGCCGTGATGCCCCACACGTTGTTCTTGTGGTGCCCATAGTCGCGCAGCGTCTGCAGTAGCGCTGTCTTGCCGTTGATCTCGCGGACCTGTGCGTAGAAGGGGGCCTCACCGTTGTTCGTCTCCAGATAGACAAACTGGTTGATGAGGAAACTCATGCACAGCGGCCCGGTAATGCGATAGAACGTGGTGCCGGTACGGTTGTCCTGCCAGCTCTCCATGCCCTTGCCGTGCTTGGTCCAGAAGTCCGGCGGCAGAGCCATCACACCCGAGTACAGCAGATCGCTGTCCTCGAGCACCTTGTCGTTGAAATAGTCTTCCGCAGGCAGGCCGAGCGCATGCGCCTTGACGCGCATGTTGATGTCCTTCGACACCAGCACGACCTGACGATCGCGGAATTTGTCCTGCAGTGCCCGCACGACGCCCAGAATCTGGTTGTCGGCTTTGCCTTGCGGCAATCCTTCGAGCGGCGGCACTTCGTGCAGATCGGTCTGGAAGTACAGGCGGCCCGTGGCGTCCTTGTTGCCAAGCCGCGAGAGCAGAATGCCCTCGGCCATCGACTTCGTGCCGCTTTCCGCGACCAGCCCGTCGAGGGTGCGGCTCACCTGACGCGCGTTGCGCGCCACTTCCGACATGCCTTTCTTGTGGTTGTCCAGCTCTTCCAACGTCATCATCGGCAGATAGACGTCGTGCTCTTCGAAGCGGAACAGGCTGCTCGGGTCGTGCATGAGCACGTTCGTGTCGAGCACGAAGAGCTTGGCGGGTTCCAGATCCTTGTTGCGGGCACGCTTCGAACCACCGTTCGTCGCCGTCGACTTCACGGCCTTGAGAGACGGGGTTGCGACGGTCGAGTCGGCTGCCGGAGGCGATTGGGGTGAGCGTGCTGCAGGTGACGGCTGTGGTGCAGTCTGCGTCGCCGGAGCTGTTTTCGGGACGACCTTCAATTCGGCCGTGCCAGCCGCACCGGATGTCTCGCCCAGTGCGTGTTGTTCAGATGAGGGGATCGGTTTCTTGGCCTCCGTGCGCGAAGGTTTGAGGCGAGTGGGGAATTGTTCCGGGGCAAGCAGCGTGCCCGGTTTGGTCGGCGCCGATGGCAATGGCATAGATTTCCCGTTCAAGAAAACACAACACTACTCGGCCAGGACAGACAGCGATACCACACGTCCTGGCAACAAAAAAGCCGCCTGCCCGGACGCACCGGAGAGGCGGCTTGGCTGAAGGCGCCGCCGTGGCGACGCCTGCAATAGTCTCGTTCAATGCGCTTGATCATTACGGCCGACTATAGCGTCTCTTGCCGGACTTGTATAGCGTCGAATGCGCTCACCGGCGGCCGCTATCGACCGGTTCGCAACACCCTTGCAGATAGCGCCCGTCCCGGTTCACTGGCGATGCCCGGCGCGCATTTGTTCCGGGGCCATCGCATATGCCGACCGGTGTTCAGAGCGCTTGTACGGCAGCCAGAACATCTGCAACGTGATCGGGCACGCGCACGCCACGCCACTCCTTGCGCAACACGCCCTTTTCGTCGATCAGGAAGGTGCTGCGCTCGATACCCATATGTTCTTTGCCATACAGTTTTTTCAACTTGATGACACCGAACAGCTTGCAGACGGCTTCGTCACCGTCCGAGATTAGCGCAAAGGGCAGTTCGAGCTTTCGCTGGAAATTCTCATGCGAGCGCAGGCTGTCGCGCGACACGCCGATGATTTGCGCGCCGGCGGCCTGGAACTGGTCGTAGCTGTCGCGGAAATTCATGCCTTCCGTCGTGCAGCCTGGGGTGTTGTCCTTCGGGTAGAAGTAGATCACCACCTTCTGGCCGCGATGCGCCTTGAGCGAAAAATCGCCGCCGGTGGCCGGTGCGGTGAAATCGGGCACGGGAGTGTCGATGGCTACCGTCACTATGGTCTCCTTGGGTGGCCTTTCAAGGCCGAAACGGGGAAGCGGGTCGAGGCGGGTTCAGGCAGCCGCCTGCCCCTCGAGAATCAGATCGCCTGAGCGGCCCGGAATTTCGCCCCACACGACGGGGTGCGCCGGCAGCGAGGCGAGATCGAGCGTTTCGTAGTACTGGCCCATCGTCACCAGATCGTGCCCTTGACGACGCCATCCGGCCAGCAATTGACGGAACAACGGAGCCAGCTTTTGGCCCTCAAGCTCTGCGTGAAGCGTGAACACGTGATGTTGCGCCGGATCGCGGGTCAGGGCAAGCAGATGCTCGGCCACGCCGTCGATATCGCGGCCGTCGATACCGAGCAACTCATCCACCGTGGGCAGCGTCGTCGGCATTTGCACATGTTTCAGGCGCACGCCATCGACGATCGGGTAGTGCGGCGCTGTACCGCGTCCGTCCGACGCGTATTTCATGCCCCAGGCGTCGATCTGCCGGAAGGCGTCATTGTTCATCTGCCAGCCGGCCGCGCCGTGCGTGAGCGGCGGCGCGCCGAAGATCTGCGTGAAGCGCGCATAGGCCTGCGACATCTGACGCTGCGTCCAGGCGGCGTCGCGCGTGCGCACGTTGTCTTGCCAGTAGGTGTGGTCCCACGTGTGGATGCCGGTCTCATGTCCGGCGTCCTGAACGGTGCGCATGACGCCGGCCGCGCGCCGCCCGATGTCCGGGCCAGGGAGCAGAGTGCCGTACATGAGCGTCTTGAAGCCGTAGTGTTCGACCACCGAGGTGCGCGAGACCTTCTTCAGAAAGCCGGGGCGGAAGACGCGCTTGAGCGCCCAGCCGGTGTGGTCCGGTCCAAGGCTGAACAGGAATGTCGCTTGTGCCTCATGCTCGGCCAGTGCCGCAAGCAGATTGGGCACGCCTTCACGCGTACCGCGCAGCGTGTCGACGTCGATCTTGAGGACAATCTTGGCCATAGCCGCCCTTGAGTTGGGGGATCGCGCAGACTTCGCGCCATACCCCGAATATCGAATGAAAAATGTCGAGTCAAAAACGCCCGGTGCGCCGAGGGCGCACCGGGCGTGCAGTGCAATGTCTCACCCGCAACCGAGTGGCGGCGGGCCGGATCTTTACACCTTGGCTCGTAACTCGGTTACTCGCCTTCGACCAGACGGCGAGCTTCGGCAACGTGGCTACGATACGCTTCGAAAATCTTGCGCAGTGCGTCGTCCATCGAGGTGGTCGGCGCCCAGCCGAGTTCCTGCATGGTGTTCTCGATCTTCGGCACGCGGTTCTGCACATCCTGATAGCCGTTGCCGTAGTACGCGCCCGACGACGTTTCGACAAGCTGAACCTTCTTGGCCGTTTCGGCGTACTCGGGGTACTCGGCGGCCAGCTTGAGCATCATGTTGGCCAACTCGCGCACCGAGAAGTTGTTCGTCGGGTTGCCGATGTTGTAGATCTTGCCGCTGGCAATGTTGTTCTTGTTGTCGATGATGCGCACCAGCGCGTCGATACCGTCGTCAATGTCGGTAAAGGCGCGCTTCTGGTTGCCACCGTCGACCAGGCTGATGTTCTCGCCGCGAGCGATGTGGCCGAGGAACTGCGTGACCACGCGCGACGAACCTTCCTTCGGTGTGTAGATCGAGTCGAGACCTGCGCCGATCCAGTTGAACGGGCGGAACAGCGAGAAGTTCAGGCCTTCCTGCATGCCGTAGCCCCAGATCACGCGGTCCATGAGCTGCTTCGAGCAGGCGTAAATCCAACGCGGCTTGTTGATCGGGCCGTAGATCAGCGGCGAGTTTTCCGGATCGAATTCGCCGTCGGTGCACATGCCATAGACCTCGGAGGTCGACGGGAACACCAGATGCTTGCCGTACTTCACGGCCGAACGCACGATCGGCAGGTTCGCCTCGAAGTCGAGTTCGAACACGCGCAGCGGGGCCTTCACATAGGTGGCCGGCGTGGCGATGGCCACCAGCGGCAGGATCACGTCACACTTGCGGATGTGGTACTCGACCCATTCCTTGTTGATCGTGATGTCGCCTTCGAAGAAGTGCATGCGCTCGTGGTTGATCAGATCGCCCAGGCGATCCGTGAGCATGTCCATGCCATAAACTTCCCAGTCAGTCGTCTCCAGGATGCGCTTCGACAGGTGGTGGCCGATGAACCCGTTGACACCGAGAATCAGGACTTTTTTCATATTACGGTCAGTGATTGAGCTGGGAAAACTGTTCCGGCGCGACAGGCTTGCCGTCCAGCAATAGTTCATGAATGACGATGGCATTTGCGTCGCCGCAAACGCCAAGGAGCGCATTATCCACTACTTGCAGTCCGCAGGGCAAACCGGAGGGAACCGGCGAGCGTGACAGACGGGCGTGCGTGACGACCCAACGATGGTCCGCTGCGTCGGTAAATGCGCCGGGATAGGGCGGCGCAACGGCGCGAATCAGGTTATAGACGTCTTGTGCCGGCTTCGACCAGTCGATACGGCCGTCTTCTGGCTTGCGTCCGCCGAAGTAGCTGCCCGCGCTCAGATCGTTGAGGTGACGCGGTGCCGTGCCGGCGATCAGGCCGGGCAGGCAGCGCCAGAGCGTCTGCTCAGCCGCGACCGTCACTTTCTCGAACACTTCGCCGGCCGTGTCATCCGGCAGGATCGGCACTGCCGTCTGGTCGATGATCGCCCCGGCGTCAGGCTTGGCGGCCATTTCGTGCAGTGTGGCGCCCGTTTCCGTTTCGCCCCTCAAAACCGCCCAGTTCACCGGTACGCGGCCACGATACTTTGGCAGCAACGAACCGTGCATGTTGAAGGCGCCTCGCGGGGCGATCTCGAGCACCGCCGGGGGAATCATGTGACGGTAGTAGAACGAGAAGATGAAATCCGGCACGATGGCGCGGATTTGCTCAGCAAGCGCGGGATCGGCGGGATCGTCGGGGGTGACGACCGGGATACCGTGCTCGGCGGCGACACTGGCGACGCTGCCGAACCAGATGTTCTCGTTCGGATTGTCCTGATGCGTGACGACGAGTGCGACGTCGACGCCACGTGCGAGCAGCACCTGAAGGCAGCGCACGCCAACGTTGTGATAGGCGAAAACGACGGCTTTGGCGCTCATGAGGCGTGCGATCCCAGTTCCGTCGCGCCGGCGGTCCGGCTGGTGTTCGAGGGGCCGCCGGCGGCGTTCTCCGAACGGCCCGACGGGTGCTCTTCGAGCACCGCCTGAACCAGATAGCGCGGGCGCTGACGAACCTGCTGATAAATGCGGCCGATGTACTCGCCGAGCAGACCCATGCCGAACAGAATCACGCCAAGCAGGCAGAACGTGACGGCGAACAGCGTGAACACACCCTGGACTTCCGAGCCGAAGAGGAAGCGGCGGGCGATCAGCACAATGAACAACAGGCCGGAGGCGGCGGACAGCGTGATGCCCACGCCCGAGAGCCATTGCAGCGGTACCACCGAGAAGCCGGTGACGAGGTCGAAATTCAGACGGATCAGGCTATAGAGCGAATACTTCGACTCGCCCGCAAAGCGTTCCTCGTGAGCCACATCCACTTCCGTGGGGTTTTGCGCGAACGTGTAGGCCAGCGCCGGAATGAACGTGTTGATCTCACGGCACTGATTGACCGTGTCGACGATATGACGGCTGTAGCCGCGCAACATGCAGCCCTGATCGGTCATGCGTATACGCGTGATGCGCTCGCGCAGGCGGTTCATGGCACGCGACGCATGGCGGCGGAACCACGTGTCCTGACGGTTCATGCGTACCGTACCCACATAGTCGTGACCCGCGGCCAACTGCTCGACGAGCTTGCCGATTTCTTCGGGCGGATTCTGCAGATCGGCGTCGAGCGTGATGACCCACTCGCCACGCGTGTGCTCGAAGCCGGCCAGAATGGCCATGTGTTGCCCATAGTTGCCGTTGAACAGCACGACGCGCGTCACATCCGGACGCACGCGATACTGCTCGGCGAGCAACGCGGCGGAACGGTCGCGGCTGCCGTCGTTGACGAACACCACTTCGTAAGTCGTACCCAGTTGGTCGAGCGCCGGGTATAGCCGGTCGAAGAGGGCGGCAAGTCCGGCTTCTTCGTTATAAACCGGGATGACGACGGAGAGTTGTGGACAATTCATTTTCGATGATCAGCGCAAATGGCATTAACGGCTTCGCAGACGCGCGCAACGTCGGCATTGGTCATGGCCGGGAAGAGCGGCAGCGTCAGGAGCGTGCGCCCGAGGCGTTCCGTATGCGGAAACTGCCCCTCATGGAAGCCGAGTGAACGATACATTGTAAACAGGTGAATGGCCGGGTAGTGGACGCCGCTGCCGATACCGCGCGCCTTGAGTTTTTCCATGACGCCGGCACGGGTGATCGTGAGCCGCTCCAGCGGCAACTCGACCTGGAACATATGCCAGTTCGAGTTCGTGAAGTCGGCGTGCGGCAGGCCGAGGCCCAACGCCACTGCGGGGCCTCCCGCGAGCGTATCGAGGTACAGGCGGACCAGTTCCTTGCGACGCGCGTTGAATGCCGCCAGGTGCGGCATCTGGCCGAGGCCGACGCGGGCGGCGACGTCCGTCAGGTTGAACTTGCCGCCGAGCACGTCGACGTCCATGCCGTCGAAGCCGGTGCGGGTCACGCCCTGCAGGCGGTACTTCTCGGCCAGACGTGCCTCGTCCTCATTGTTGAAAACGAGGGCGCCGCCTTCGATGGACGTCAGATTCTTGTTGGCGTGGAAGCTGAACGACACGAGATCGCCCAGGGCGCCGATGCGCTTGCCGCGCCACGTCGATCCCATCGCTTGCGCGGCATCCTCGATCACGCGCAGGTTGTGACGGTGTGCAATGCCGTACAGCCGGTCCATGTCGACCGGCAGTCCGGCGAGATAGACGGGGATAATGGCGCGCGTCTTGGGCGTGATCGCCTTTTCGAGCAGGTCGAGGTCGATGTTGCGCGTGACCGGATCGACGTCGACAAACACGGGCGTCGCGCCGACTTCCAGAATCACGTTGGCCGTGGCGACCCACGACAGCGAGGTGGTGATGACTTCGTCGCCGCCTTGCACACCGGCGAGGCGCAGGCCGATCTCGAGCGTTGCGGTGCCGGAGTTGAAGGTGCGCACAGGGCGTCCGCCAAAAAATTCGGATAGCGCTTTCTCGAAAGCCTGCACTTGCGGGCCCGAAGTGATCCAGCCGGAACGCAGCACCTCGGCGACGCCAGCAATGGTGGCGTCGTCGATGCTCGGCCGCGTGAACGGCAGGAACGGTTGATTCGATTGGGAGGTTGCCGAGTCGCTCATGATGTAAGACAAAGCCTCAGATAAGCATTGGGGGATGCGTCAGCACTTGATGCGGCGCATGCGTCGAATCCATCGGTTCGCAGCCTTAGCTGCGCGCCAGAATATAAACACCGACCAGAATGATGCCGATAGCCACGACACGTTGCATCGACAGCGTTTCGCCAAACAGGTACCAGGCGGCGATCGCGTTCACGACATAACCGAGCGAGAGCATCGGATAGGCGATCGAGACTTCGACGCGCGAGAGCGCCAGAATCCAGACGACCACGCTAATGGCATAGCAGACGAGCCCGCCCATGATCGGTACTTGCGTGGCGAGCTTGATGCCGATGGGGACGATATTGGCGCGCGTGAATTCGAGTGCGCCAATCGAGCCGGCGCCGGCCTTGAGCAACAACTGGGCGCACGCATTGAGCAGCACGCCCGTGAGAATAAGAGAAAACGTAGCGAGATTCATGGAACGTTTGTGAACGTTTGTGAACAATTATGGATGTTGCAAATTGGCTGGCGCTTAGCCCGGCTAAGCGTCCGGCCTCGTAATGCTGCCGCTGCGCGGCGCGAATGATCGGGGAAGCGGGTCAATCGACGGGCAAGCGCGCTATTTTACGTTGTCTTCCGGCTGCGGTTTCGAGATCACTATGCGGCGACTGTCACGCGCGATGATGCGCATCGGCAGATGTTGCGCTTCGAGCTGACCGAACGTGCCCGGGTCGACCAGCGCGAGGGCTTTGGGGTCGGCCCGCCAGCGGGCGTAGAAATCATCAAGCGTCGGCACCCATTTCTGCGGCTCCTGCTTTACGCCGAATTCGAGTTCGTCCGGATGCTGCACCATGATCATGGTGCGGCCAAGGTAATACGGCATGGTGTGATCGAGCACATTCACGGAATAGAACGGCACGTTCGGCCCGAGGCGTTGCATCTCTGCCTTGATCGCCGGCACGAGCAGTACGCCCGAGCTTTGGCGGCCGAACACTTCATGCCCCATGCCGCCGACGGTCACAAGCAGCAGCATGGCGCAGGCAAAGGTGAGCAGGGCGCGACGCGCGCTGTGCCGCGCCAGCCGCCAGGCCACGAGCGTTCCCGCCAGACCGACGCCGAGCGCGAAGTACAACCAGATCTGGAAGGCTTTGTACAACTCGTTCGGGTTGCGCACGCTGCCTGCGCGCCCCACGAAGATGGCCACCATGACAAGCGCTGCGATCAGGAAGATCGCGTAACCGGCCAGATGCAGGCGTACCGTTTCGCGGCGCAACTGCGCCAGGTACAGGCCGAAGAGCAGGGCCATGGCTGGCGCGATGGGCAGCAGATACGAAATCAGCTTCGAGTGCGAGGCGCTGAAGAACGCAAAGATGAACAGCGACCACACCCAGAGCATCAGCGCCGGGGCAAAGCCGTTGGGCTGGCGCGGCATGCGCAGCGTGGCGCGCACGGTGCCCGGCAGCACCGATAGCCAGGGCAGGAAGCCGACGATGAATACGGGTACGAAGTACCACGGCGCGCCATCGCGGTTGTGGCCCGCCATCGCGAAGCGGCGGAAATGCTCGTTGATGAAGAAAAAGTCGAAGAATTCCGGATTGTGAATCTGCACGAGCACGAACCACGGGGCTGCAATCGCGAAGAAGACGATCAGGCCGCTGCCCAGATACAGGCGCCGCCACAAGGCCCAGTCGCGTGCGACGAACGTGTAGATCACGAGCACGCCGCCCGGCAGTACGATGCCGACCAGCCCCTTGCTCAGCACGGCGAGCGCCATGGCCGCCCAGCACAGCCACATCCAGCCGCGCACGGCGGCGCGCGCCAGCCCTGGGCGCTGGGCCAGCAGCAGCGCGCACAGCGAAAGGCCCATAAAGAACGACAGGCCCATGTCGAGCACGTTGAAGTGCCCGAGCAGCGACCACAGTGGCGCGCAGGCCAGCGCTGCGGCGGCGAACAGGCCGACACGCGCATTGAACACTCGGCGGCCGGTGAAGCCGACCATCAGCACGCCTGCGAAGCCGGTGAGCGCCGTCCACAGCCGGGCTTGCCATTCGCCGAGTCCGAAGGCGGCAAAGGTGAGCGCATTCATCCAGGTTTGCAGCGGCGGCTTCTCGAAATACTTGTAGCCGTTGTAGCGCGGCGTAATCCAGTCGCCCGTGATCCACATTTCACGTGCCATCTCCGCATAACGCCCTTCGTCGCTCGCAATCAGATGGCGATAATCGAGCGCGCCGAACCACACGAGCGCGAACGCCACAAGAAGCAGCCAGAAAGCAGCGAGGGACAGCGGATGGGACGAGGGTGGCGCGTTGGGTGCGTTGGGCGCTGAGAGCGGAGGTGGGGCGAGGGGGGCGGCCGATAGGCCGGAGGCGAGCGGGCGGCGGCTCACTCAGCTGCCTCGGTCTCGATGAGCAGCGCGAGCACGACCCGGCGTCCTTCGCTCATCAGGATGTTGTAGGTGCGGCAGGCCGCCTGGGTGTCCATGGAGTCCACGCCGATACGGGTGCTGGTGAGCGTGCTGGTCAGTCGGGGATGGGCAAAGCGCAGGCGATTGCCGCTGCCGAAGATGACGACCTCGGGGTCGAGGGCGCGCAGTTTTTCGAAATGGGACGGATCGAGCGCGTCGAAGCGCGACACCGGCCAGGCCTGAATCTCGCCCTCGGGCGCAATGATCACACTTTGTTCGTGACGAACCTTGTTCACCTCGACGTAGCCGGGGCCGTAGCCGGTGACAGTGTTCAATGCTTGCGACGGGTCTTGATGCAGTTTCACTTTCGGAGATTCCCTACCCAGGGGGTTAACCAATGGTTATCCAGTGGTCGACGAGCGTCGGCGGGTCGTGCAACGGTCGGGCATCTTGCCTCGCGTGGCGCAAACCGTCAATGATGCATTGCCGAACTCTGTCATAATTAGCTAAATTATAGCTTTTTGCCGTACGCAGCACGGCAAAACCGTTGCAGTGCGGCATTTGCCACGCCGAAACCGGGGGGACGCGGTGTCATGTGCGCTTCGCGCACACGCTTGCGGACCGTCAGTCCGCCGTGCGTCCCGCCTGCTGCCGGCCCGTCCGGACGCTGCGCCGCCCGTCAAGACCACTACCGCCGTGAAACCGATCCTCAAATCGCAGAAATTGCAGAATGTCTGCTACGACATTCGTGGGCCCGTGCTCGAACATGCCAAGCGCATGGAAGACGAAGGTCATCGCATCATCAAGCTGAACATCGGCAATCTGGCGCCGTTCGGCTTCGAACCGCCCGATGAGATCGTGCAGGACATGATCCGCAATCTGCCGAATTCGGCCGGTTATTCGGATTCGCGGGGCGTGTTCGCGGCGCGCAAGGCGATCATGCACTACTGCCAGCAAAAGCGCATCAAAGACGTGCGGCTCGACGACATCTACCTCGGCAACGGGGCGTCGGAGCTGATCGTGATGGCCATGCAGGCATTGCTCAACGACGGCGACGAAGTCCTCGTGCCGGCTCCCGACTACCCGCTCTGGACGGCTGCGGTCAGCTTGTCGGGCGGCACGCCGGTGCATTACATCTGTGACGAACAGGCCGACTGGCAGCCCGATCTGGCGGATATCCGCAAGAAGATCACCCCGAATACGCGGGCGATCGTCCTCATCAACCCGAACAACCCGACCGGGGCGCTGTATTCGGACGAACTCCTCAAGGACATCGTCGCGCTCGCCCGTGAGCACAAGCTCATCATTTACGCCGACGAGATCTACGACAAGATCGTCTATGACGGCGCAGAGCACACCTCGATCGCGTCGCTTTCCGAAGATGTCCTCACCATTACGTTCAACGGCCTGTCCAAGAGCTATCGCGCGTGCGGTTATCGCTCAGGCTGGATGGTGGTGTCGGGCGACAAGCGTCCGGCGCGCGACTACATCGAAGGGCTGAACATTCTGGCCTCGATGCGTCTGTGCCCGAATGTGCCGGGCCAGTACGCCATTCAGACGGCGCTGGGCGGCTATCAGAGCATCCATGACCTGATCGTGCCGGGCGGGCGCCTGTACGAGCAGCGTGAGATCGCCCACCGTATGCTCACCGACATTCCCGGTGTGACCTGCGTGAAGCCGAAGGCGGCGCTGTACTTGTTCCCGCGTCTCGATCCGGCGGTGTATCCCATCGCCAACGATCAGGAGTTCATCCTCCAGTTGCTGCTTGAAGAGAAGGTCCTGCTGGTGCAGGGCAGCGGCTTCAACTGGATGCATCCCGACCATTTCCGCGTGGTGTTCCTGCCTCACGAGGGCGACCTGGAAGACGCCATCAGTCGCATTGCCCGCTTCCTGGACGGTTATCGCCGTCGCCACGGCAAGTGATGCACGCCAACCGATTTCGACTTTTGAGTAAAACTGCATGAAACCGATCAAATTGGGCCTGCTCGGCCTTGGCACGGTGGGCTTCGGTGCCTTCCAGGTACTTGCTCGCAACCAGGAGGAAATTCAACGTCGTGCCGGCCGGGGCATCGAGATTACGAAGGTCGCGGTGCGCAACGTCGAACGCGCCCGCGGTCTCGTCGGCGATGCGGCCGTCGTGACGGGCGATCCGTTTGAGGTGGTCAACGATCCGGACATCGACGTCGTGGTCGAAACCATCGGCGGCTACGACCTCACCAAGGAATTGGTGCTCAAGGCGATCGAGAACGGCAAGCACGTCGTCACGGCCAACAAGGCGCTGCTGGCCGTTTATGGCAACGAGATCTTCGCCGCCGCGCGCAAGGCCAACGTGATGGTTGCCTTCGAAGCGGCGGTCGCCGGGGGTATCCCCATCATCAAGGCGCTGCGCGAAGGCCTGACCGCCAACCGCATCCAGTGGATCGCCGGCATCATCAACGGCACCACGAACTTCATTCTTTCGGAGATGCGCGACAAGGGCATCGATTTCGACGTGGCGCTGGCCGATGCGCAGCGTCTGGGCTACGCAGAAGCCGACCCGACCTTCGATATCGAGGGTGTGGACGCCGCGCACAAGCTCACGCTCATGAGCGCGATCGCTTTCGGCGTGCCGGTGCAGTTCGACCGCGCGTATATCGAAGGCATTACCAAACTGTCGGCACTCGACATCAAGTATGCGGAAGAGCTGGGCTATCGCATCAAGTTGCTGGGTATCACGCGTCACGTGGAGGCGGGCATCGAGCTGCGCGTGCACCCGACGCTGATTCCGGCCAAGCGCCTCATCGCGAACGTGGAAGGTGCCATGAACGCCGTGCTGGTGCAGGGTGACGCCGTGGGCGCCACGCTGTATTACGGCAAGGGGGCGGGCGCCGAACCGACCGCCTCGGCCGTGGTGGCCGACATCGTCGACGTGACGCGTCTGCAAACGGCTGATCCGGAGCATCGCGTGCCGCATCTGGCCTTCCAGCATGACGCGCTGTCGAATACGCCGGTGCTGCCGATCGACGAAGTCACCACGAGCTACTATCTGCGTCTGCGCGTGGTCGATCGTGCGGGCGTGATGGCAGCGCTCACGCGCATCCTCGCCGACCTGGATATCTCCATCGATGCGCTGCTGCAAAAGGAATCGCGCGAAGGCGAGCACCAGACCGACATCATCCTCCTGACGCACCAGACCCAGGAGAAGCACATCAACTCCGCCATCGCAAAGATCGAGGCCATGGAAACGGTGCTTTCGAAGGTCACGCGCATCCGTATGGAAGCGTTGAGCTGAGCGCTTGGGCGCCGGCGTCTGGCCACACGAACCGATACGACAGGACACGACCCACATGAAATACATCTCCACGCGCGGCGCGGGCCTGACCTCGGGCGAACCGCAATCGTTTTCCAGCATTCTGCTCGGCGGTCTGGCACCGGATGGTGGCCTGTACCTGCCGACGCAATACCCGCAAGTGACGGCCGGCGAGTTGCGCGCCTGGCGACAGTTGTCGTACGCCGATCTGGCCGCCAAGGTGCTGGCCAAGTTCGCGGGCGATATTCCGGCCGAAACGCTGGCGGACCTGACGAAGCGCACGTACACCGCCGAGGTGTACCGCAACGTGCGTCCGGGTGAGGACGCCACCGAGATCACGCCGCTGCTGCCGCTGGGTGTCGAGAAGGACACGCAACTCTCGCTGCTGGCGCTCTCGAACGGCCCGACGCTCGCGTTCAAGGACATGGCCATGCAGTTGCTGGGCAACCTGTTCGAGTACGCACTGGCGCAGCATGGCGACGCGCTCAACATTCTTGGCGCGACGTCGGGTGACACGGGCAGCGCGGCCGAGTACGCCATGCGCGGCAAGGAAGGCATTCGCGTCTTCATGCTCTCGCCTGCCGGCAAGATGAGTGCGTTCCAGACGGCACAGATGTACAGCCTGCAAGACCCGAACATCTTCAACCTCGCGGTCGAAGGCGTGTTCGACGACGCGCAGGACATCGTCAAGGCCGTCTCGAACGATCACGCCTACAAGGCGCGCTACAAGATCGGCACGGTCAACTCGATCAACTGGGCACGTGTCGTGGCGCAGGTCGTGTACTACTTCAAGGGATATTTTGCGGCCACGGGCGGCAAGGCGGGGCAGGACGGCGAAGTGTCGTTTACGGTGCCGTCGGGCAACTTCGGCAACGTTTGCGCGGGCCATATCGCGCGCATGATGGGCCTGCCGATTCGCAAGCTGGTCGTGGCGACGAACGAGAACGACGTGCTCGACGAATTCTTCCGCACCGGCCGTTATCGCGTGCGCAAGTCCGCCGAAACGCTCCACACGAGCAGTCCCAGCATGGACATCTCGAAGGCATCGAACTTCGAGCGATTCCTGTTCGATCTGCTCGGTCGCGATGCCAAGGCGACCGCCGGGTTGCTGTCGAAAGTGGAGCGCGAAGGCGGCTTCGATCTGTCGGGTACCGAGGCGTTCGCCCGAGTGGCGCGGTTCGGTTTCGTCTCAGGCCGCAGCACGCACGCCGATCGCGTGACGACGATTCAGGACGTGGCCAAGCGCTACGGCGTGGTTATCGATACCCACACGGCCGATGGCGTGAAGGTGGCCCGCGAAGCCCTCGAGCCCGGTGTGCCGATGGTGGTGCTCGAGACCGCGCAGCCGGCGAAGTTTGCCGAGACGATTCGCGAGGCGTTGCATCGCGAGCCGCCGCGGCCTGCCGGGTTCGAGCAGCTCGAATCGCTGCCGCAACGCTTTGAGACCGTGCCGAACGACGTGGCACGGGTGAAGGCCTATATCGCGGAGCACACCGGCTTGTAAGCCGGCGATTGCTCTGTCCTCTGACTTCCGGGCCATTCGTCATGCTGAGTACACAAGAAGCGCTTGATGCCGTGCTGGCGGCTGCCCGCCCGCTCTATCGGAGGGAGACGGTCGACACGCTGGCGGCCAACGGCCGCGTGCTGGCGGCCGACGTGATTGCCACCCTCGACGTACCCCCCATGGACACGAGTGCCATGGACGGTTACGCCGTGCGGGTGGCCGACTTGCAGGGAGGCGAGACGGGGTTGCCGGTCTCGCAACGCGTTGCTGCGGGGCATTCACCCGAACCGCTTGCCGGCGGTACGGCGGCGCGCATCTTCACGGGGGCGCCGGTGCCGCAAGGTGCCGATGCCGTCGTCATGCAAGAGCAGTGCGAGGCGCGCGACGATGGTTCGGTCGTCATTCGTCATACCCCGGCCGAAGGCGAATTCGTCAATCGGCAGGGGGCAGATATTCGGCGTGATAGCGTTGTGCTCGCCGCAGGCACGCGGCTGCGGGCGCCGGCGCTGGGGTTGGCTGCCTCCGTCGGTATGGCGAAGCTGCAAGTCGCACGCCGCCTGCGTGTGGCCGTGTTCTTCACCGGTGACGAACTGACGATGCCCGGCGAGACGTTGCGCGCGGGCAGCATCTACAACTCCAACCGCTTCGTGTTGCGCAGCCTGTTGGAGAATCTGGGTTGCGAGATGACCGATTACGGCATCGTCCCGGACAATCTGGCGGCCACGCGTGCGATTCTGCGCGACGCCGCACGTGCCAACGACCTGATCATCACGTCCGGCGGTGTGTCGGTAGGCGAGGAAGATCACGTCAAACCGGCGGTGGAAGCCGAGGGTCGCCTCAATCTGTGGCAGATCGCCCTCAAGCCGGGCAAGCCGCTGGCGTACGGTGAAGTTAATCGCGCGAGCGGCGAGACGGCGCACTTCATCGGCTTGCCGGGCAATCCGGTGTCGAGCTTCGTGACATTCCTGCTGTTCGTGCGTCCGTTCATCTTGCGGTTGCAGGGTGTCACGGACGTGACGCCGCGCCGCATCGCCATGCGTGCCGATTTCACGCAGACGAAGGCGGATCGCCGCAACGAGTTCATGCGGGCCCGGATCAATGCCCAGGGTGGCCTCGACGCCTTTCCCAATCAGAGTTCGGCGGTCCTCACGTCGACCGTGTGGGGCGACGGCCTCATCGACAATCCCCCGGGCCATCGCATCGAAGCAGGGCAGACAGTGGCGTTCCTGCCATTCTCAGACCTCCTATATTGAGAGACAGGCCCGTCGCACTTGCGGCGGACCAGCCAGACTATGCAGATCGATCTTCGCTTTTTCGCCAGCGTCCGTGAGGCGCTGAATGTCGCTGAGGAGCGCGTCGAGGTTCCGGCCGGGATTGCCACGGTGGGAGACGTGCGTCAGTGGCTGTGCGGTCGCGGCCCGGTCTGGGCCGAGACGCTGGGTGCGCAGCGCTCGCTGCGCATGGCGCTGAACCATACGATGGTGCCGGCTGCCACGCGCCTGACCGAGGGGTGCGAAGTCGCGTTTTTCCCGCCCGTCACGGGCGGTTGAGCCGCCATCGCTCGCCAGCATGGCGAAACACTGAGCAGGAGACACCGCCACCATGCCGATTCGCGTACAGACGGAGGATTTCGACCTGTCGGAGGAGATTCGCCAACTACGCGCGGGCGATCTGCGCGTGGGGGCTGTGGCGAGCTTTGTCGGCACGGTGCGTGATCTGAACGACGGCAAGGATGTCTCGCGCATGACCCTCGAGCACTATCCGGGCATGACGGAGAAGGCGCTGGAGGCGATCGTCGTGCAGGCCCGCGAGCGTTGGCGCCTGTTCGACGCGCTGGTGATCCACCGCTACGGCGACTTGGGGTCGGGCGATCAGATCGTGCTGGTCGCCGTCACGTCGGCCCATCGGGGGGACGCCTTCGCCGCGTGCGAGTTCATCATGGACTATCTGAAGACCGAGGCGCCGTTCTGGAAGAAGGAATCGACGCCGCAGGGCGAGCGCTGGGTCGATGCGCGCGAGACCGATACCGCCGCGCGGGACCGCTGGGTGACGAGCGAAACGTCCGGCTCGGCGGAAAATCGCTGATTTTCTATTTGTTGCATCCTAACGTCGGCAAACGATCGGGATTTTTGCCAATCACGTCATGTGGGTCGTGCGTGAGGCTGTGCCGGTTTTGCCTGCTTCACGCTGTCGAGTAGCGCCTTCTGCGCAGGGGGCAGCGTGTACTCCCATCCGAACAGATTCAATTGAAGGCTCTCCGCGATACGGATGGCCGGCTCCGCAAAGGCGAAGGCGGCCTGCGGCTCGAACAGGTGATCCAGCGTGTCGAAGAAGAGGGCAAGCCAGCGGCTGAAATGCGCCCCGCTCAGGTGACCAAAGGGCTGGTGAGCCTGCGTCACATTGCCGCGATACCGTTTCGCGCCAAGCACGATGCTCGACCAGAACCCCACCATTTTTTCCAGATGCATGTCCCAGCGGCCTTCGAGCGCTTGCTGGAAAACCGGCCCGAGCATATCGTCGTCGCGAATCCGCCCGTAGAACGTGTGGACGAGCAGGCGCACGGCATCGTCGTCAATCCCGGCGAGGCGCTTTTCGGGCCATTCGCCCGGTGTTTGGTGGGAGGTTTCGGCAGGCATTGGGGAGAATAACCGGGGTGGGTACACGGGCTTTTTTTTGTGTTTCGGTGCCGGGATAACGCATGGTGCGGCACGCTGAAAATGGCTATTATGAGCTTCAAACCTGGGTGTGTCCTGCGGTTGTTTCACGCCGCCGAACTCTCCCGTCGCAAGCCCCGATACCGGCTTTCACCGGCGTGGTGCGAAATGTCAATCGTCGCGCTGTAATGCCCCTTGAAACCCCAGGGGATTGTCCGCACATCCGATCCAGAATGATTTCTAACCGGAGCACTAGATGCGACAAGACAAATTCACCACGCAGTTCCTGGAAGCGCTGGCTGATGCCCAAAGCATGGCGGTCGGTCGCGATCAGCAATACATCGAACCGCTGCATCTTCTCGCGGCGCTGATCGCAGAGCCCGAGGGCGCTGCGCGCTCGTTGCTGCAACGCGCGGGCGTACAGGTCCAGCCGTTGGCGCATGACGTCGAGACGGCCATCGCGAAGCTGCCGCAGGTGCAGGGCACCGACGGCAACGTTCAGGTCAGCCGCGAACTCGCGGGCCTGCTCAACCAGGCCGACAAGGAAGCGCAGAAACATGATGATAGCTATATCGCCACCGAAATGTTCTTGCTGGCGCTCGCCGACGACAAGGGCGAAACGGGCAAGCTCGCCCGTGCTCGTGGCCTGACGCGCAAGTCGCTGGAAGCGGCCATCCAGGGCGTGCGCGGCGGGCAATCCGTCAACAGCCAGGAGGCGGAAGGCCAACGCGAAGCCCTCAAGAAATACACACTTGATCTGACCGAACGCGCTGCCCTCGGCAAGCTCGACCCGGTGATCGGCCGCGACGACGAAATTCGTCGCACGATCCAGATTCTGCAACGCCGTACGAAGAACAACCCGGTGCTCATCGGTGAGCCGGGCGTGGGCAAGACCGCCATTGTGGAAGGCCTCGCTCAGCGTATCGTCAACGGCGAAGTGCCGGAGTCGCTCAAGAACAAGCGCGTGCTCTCTCTTGACATGGCGGGTTTGCTCGCCGGCGCGAAATTCCGCGGCGAGTTCGAAGAGCGTCTAAAGAGCGTGCTGGGCGACATTGCCAAGGACGAAGGCCGCACGATTCTGTTCATCGACGAGATTCACACGATGGTCGGTGCAGGCAAGGCCGAAGGCGCGATGGACGCCGGCAATATGCTCAAGCCCGCGCTCGCGCGTGGCGAACTGCATTGCATCGGCGCCACCACGCTCGACGAATACCGCAAGTACATCGAGAAGGACGCCGCTCTGGAGCGTCGTTTCCAGAAGGTGCTTGTCGACGAGCCGAGCGTCGAGGCAACCATCGCCATTCTGCGCGGCTTGCAGGAAAAGTACGAACTGCACCACGGCGTGGAGATTACCGATCCGGCCATCGTGGCGGCGGCTGAACTCAGCCAGCGCTACATCACCGACCGGTTCCTGCCGGACAAGGCCATCGACCTGATCGATGAGGCGGCCTCGAAGATCAAGATGGAGATCGATTCGAAGCCGGAAGTGATGGACAAGCTCGACCGTCGTCTGATCCAGTTGAAGATTGAGCGTGAGGCCGTCAAGAAGGAAACCGACGAAGCGTCGCAAAAGCGCCTGGGGTTGATCGAGGAAGAGATTTCGCGCCTGGAGCGTGAGTACGCCGACCTCGAAGAAATCTGGACGGCCGAAAAGGCTGCCGTGCAGGGTAGCGCCCAGGTCAAGGAAGAGATCGACCGGGTGCGTGCCGAGATCACGAAGCTGCAACGTGAGGGCAAGCTCGACAAGGTGGCTGAGCTGCAATACGGTAAGCTGCCGCAGCTCGAAGCGCAGTTGAAGGATGCCGCTGCCGCAGAAGCGGCGGGCCAGCAGGCGCATCCGCGTCTGTTGCGCACGCAGGTGGGCACTGAAGAAATTGCCGAAGTGATCTCGCGAGCCACGGGCATCCCGGTCTCGAAGATGATGCAAGGCGAGCGCGAAAAGCTGCTCAATATGGAAGCCAAGCTGCATGAGCGCGTGGTGGGGCAGGACGAGGCGATTACCGCCGTGGCCGATGCCATCCGCCGTTCGCGTGCGGGGCTTGCAGACCCGAACCGTCCGTATGGGTCGTTCCTGTTCCTCGGGCCGACCGGTGTGGGCAAGACCGAGCTTTGCAAGGCGCTGGCGATGTTCCTGTTCGATTCGGAGGATCACCTCATCCGTATCGACATGAGCGAGTTCATGGAGAAGCACAGCGTGGCGCGTCTGATCGGTGCGCCTCCGGGCTATGTCGGCTACGAAGAGGGCGGCTACCTGACGGAAGCCGTGCGTCGCAAGCCGTACAGCGTGATCCTGCTCGACGAAGTCGAAAAGGCCCATCCGGACGTGTTCAACGTGCTGCTGCAAGTGCTTGACGATGGCCGGATGACTGACGGGCAGGGCCGTACCGTGGACTTCAAGAACACGGTGATCGTGATGACGTCGAACCTCGGCTCGTCGATGATCCAGTCGATGGTCGGCGAGCCGCAGGAACGGATCAAGGACGCGGTGTGGACGGAGATCAAGGATCACTTCCGTCCGGAGTTCCTGAACCGGATCGACGAAGTCGTGGTGTTCCATGGGCTCGACCAGAAGCATATCGAGTCGATTGCCACGATCCAGATCGAGATCCTGCGTCAACGTCTGGCCAAGCTGGACATGACGCTCGAGGTCAGCAAGGCGGCACTCATGCATGTGGCGCGCGAAGGCTTCGACCCGGTGTTCGGGGCACGGCCGCTCAAGCGGGCCATTCAGCAGGAGATCGAGAACCCGGTCGCCAAGCTGGTGCTCGCGGGCAAGTTCGGGCCGAAGGACACCATCCCGGTCGACTGGCGCAATGGGCGCTTCACCTTCGAGGGCGAAAGCGCTCAGCAGGCGAGCAACGAGACCGAAGCCACCGCCGGGTAAGCCTGAATAGAACAAACCTGAGCTATCCCCGTGCTCCGAGAGGAGCGCGGGGATTTTTTTGTTACAGGGGTTAGTTACGGGTATGGAGAAACCACACATTGGTTGTCCATATGGACGGAGCACAAAACATCTGACTCACGAACCGCACCCGATTTGCACTAAGAGCGTAGGTTTTTACTGAGGATTGTGTGCGGGATTGTATTCCCTGGTCGTCGCATGTTCGGAAACGAGCCGCAAGATCGACCGTACGACGTTCCGGACGTCCTGCGTCAAACATCGAGCGCCGCGATGGCTTTGCCTTGTTCCGTGGCATAGGAAACTCCGCCCGATGTCGCCTGATAAAACAAGCTGCTGTCGAGAACCGATTTGACCCCGGAACTGTCGCCACCGGCGACCGAATTGCCCCAGGTCGCCACGCCGCCTCCCTCTTTCAGCGCGGCGAAGGCTTGTGCGTTGCCGTACACGGCGCGAATGTTGACGAGCTGGCTGGCGACCGCCGCCGTGTCGCCGGAGGGGGTCGAGGCGGGCCATGCGACGACCGTGCCGTTGCGGCGCAGCGCCGCGAAGGCCAAGGAGGTGCTCGCGACCTGCACGATATCGTCCAGGTCGAGGATTTCCTTCGGGGGAGTCCCCACCGCCCCCCATGAGACTACCTTGCCATTGCTACGGCGCGCGCAGAAAGACTTATAGGTCGCACTGACATCCACGATGTCGTCGAAGGCTCCAATGTCGGTGGGTACCGTTCCGCCGTAAGCCGAGGCGCCCCATGCCAGCACGTCGCCGCCGGTGGTGAGCACCGCGAAGGCAGAACCCGTGGCACTGGCCAGTTTGGCGATGTCGCGGCGCGCCGCGATGGCGTCAGGCACACTGCCGCCGGAGCTTGGGTCGCCCCAGGCAACCACGGTACCGTTGCTGCGCAGCGCGCAGAACGCAGAAAGGTTGCCGCGCACGTCCACGATGTCGTTGAGCCCCCTGATGTTGCCGGGGACTTCGCCGCCACAGGTACTGGGCCCCCAGGCCATCACCTGATTGTTGCGCCGCAGCGCGCAAAAAGCGCAGTCGGTGGTGGCAATCGTCACCACGTCGCTCAGTGCCGCGGCTTCGGCGGAGAGCGTGCCGCCTCTGCCCGCTGGGCCCCAAGCGGCCAGCGTACCGTTACCCTCGATCGCCACGAAAGCTCCGCCATTACCGAAAATGCGTTTTGCATTGACGATGTTCGTGGTGGGGGGCATCGATCCACCCATCGCGGTATTGCCCCACGGGACGGCACGGCCGTTGCTGAGCCGCGCCGCGAAGGCGGCTCCTGTCGCATCGACCTCGACCACGTTGGTATAGGTCATGATCGTGGGGGGTACGTTGCCGCCGTAATCGGGTGCGCCCCAAGAGATCACACTATCACCGGACAGCAATGCGGTGAACGCGGCTATGGGGGCCGAGCCCCCCAGGATGAGCGTCATCCCCGAGCCGATGATATTGACCGGGTTGATCGTCACCTGGCCGGATTTGGTGCGCACCTTCAGCGCCACCCAGGGGCGCGTGTCATGGAAGGTGGTGTCTTGGATCCAGGTGGATTCGTCGTCGTAACGCCACTCGGCGACCAAATCGCCGCGCGTGTTCTTGTCCAGCGCGCGCAGGTACTGCGGCCTCGACAAAATCCCCTGATGGGAGCCACCACCAGCGCGCGCACCCATCACCAGCACGTCGCCGCTGCCGATTTCGCGCCGCACGTCGTAGACGGAGGGCGGGGAGATTTCGTCCTGCCCCCCGGCCGCGCGCATGAGGGTGTAGTCGAGCGTGACGGTTTGCCCGGTGTCGGCCACGACGATCGACTTGTCCACGGTGATGGTGACGTCCTTGCCGACGTCGCTGTCCTGGGCGTTATAAAGGAAGGTGCCGCTGCCGGCGCCGGGCAGGCCGGTCCAGCGCAGTTCGATCTGGTCGCCCTGCTGGAACGCGGCGCTGCTGTCGATGCGCACGGTGGCGCCCGTGGCGGGCACGTCGTCGGGATTGAGCACGGTGCCCACGGCCTGATCGATGGTGGCGGGCGGCAGTGCGGGCAGCTTGATGGTGAAATCGAGCCCTGTGCTCGCCCCTTGGCGAACGCCGCCGCGCAGCCATTCGTACCAGACGTCTACCGTGCCATTAATGCCGGCGTAGATCTTGTCACGCGGTACGCTGAACTGGATGTCGGTCGGCTGGCTGCCGACGATGCGGTCGCTCTGATCCGTGCCAGCGGCGATGGTGTTGTCCCAATGCAGGCGCACCGTGTCGCCCTGCAGCATGCCGGTGACGTACGTGACGATGACCACCACGCCCGCATCAGGCACGGTGCGCGGATCAAGCACGCCGTTGTTGAGCGAGGGGACCCGCGGCGGGAGCAATTCCGAACTCTGGCGCTCGACGCGCACGTCCAGCTCGGGGGAGGTGCGCAGCACCGGCGAACCGTCGTCCACCGTGTAGAACAATGTCGCGGTTTTGTTGAGGAAGGGCGTGATGTTTGCGAGCGGGATAGGGCGCTGGATCGGCTTGTTCGCGCTGACCATGGCGCTGGACACGTCGATATACCACTCCAGGCCGCCGCTGCCTGG
>NZ_CABPSM010000003.1 GCF_902459555.1 Pandoraea horticolens
GACGCAGTCACTGGGGGCTGGGAGCGCGTGGCTCCAGTGCTGGAAACTCGATTCATGGCTTCAGAGGATAGAAATTTCGGCGATCACGATTGACTGTCGCATAGTCTCGCCATCTGCACTTGCATGAATCGCTCAGTGCGCGACGCGCTCGGCCGGATGGGGGCTGTCGCGGTAAGCGGTGCTACGGTTATGCGATCAGGGAATAGAATTGCTCAGCCAGAGACGGACAACTTCCCTTGGGGGGCAAGCCTCGACCCTTGTGAATCATGTGGATGGCCCCGATGCCGCCCAAGATGGGGGGCAAGCCTGGAAACTCAGTGGCCTGCAACGCCATATCTGCCGGTCCGACGCAGTCCCCGCCGGATCGATTCGAACAATCCATTTATCCGCAAACATGGGCTCCTCACTTCCGCCTGCCGGTACCGTACTCCTGCTGATCGATTTGCAAAAGGCGATTGATCATCCGAGTTGGGGAGAGCGAAATAACCCTGACGCCGAGCGGCAAGTCAGCCGATTGCTTGTTCACTGGCGCAGCCAAGGTTGGCCGGTATGGCACGTTCGGCACGATTCCACGAATCCGAATTCTCACTACCGGCCGGGGCAGCCGGGGCATGAATTCAAGTCCGAGGTCGTACCCATGGCCGGTGAGCCGGTCATCCCGAAACGGACGAACAGCGCATTCATCGGAACTGATCTGGAAGATCGGCTTCGCGTTGGGAGCCATGACACGTTGGTCGTGGCAGGCGTCATCACGAATAATTCAATCGAGGTAACGGTTCGCATGGCCGGTAACTTGGGTTTTCAAACGTGGCTCGTTGCCGACGGCTGCTTCACGTTTGCCCGGACCGACTGGAACGGCACGGCACGAAGCGCCGAGGATGTCCACGCGATGTCGCTAGCCAACCTTGACGCTGAATACTGCACTGTGACGACCGTTGATGCGCTGTTGGGCGCGTCCAGCTAAATTCGTTCGAAGACCGAGAGAAAGCGCAACCGGAAAGCGACGTTCGACGGCCACCGACCAGATCGACAACGATCGTTGGTGTGTGTGGCAGCCGAACGTCAGCGCAAGCCATCGGCCCGTATTACTGCGTGAGCATCAAGTTCAGGTTCTGAACCGCAGCCCCGGATGCGCCCTTGCCAAGATTATCGAACACCGCAGATAACAGAACCTGCCCGTGTTCCACGTTGGAAAATACGCTCAAGCGCATGTCGTTCGTACCGTTCAGTGCCTGCGGATCCAGGTGCTTCAAGACGCTCGATTCGTGCTGTGGCAAGACATGTACGTGGGCCGAGTCTGCATAGTGGTGTGCGAGACATGCGTGCAGCATGCCGCTGTCCACATTCGGAGCCAGCAGCCGCAACTCCAAGGGCACCGTCAGCACGATGCCCTGGCGGAACGAGCCATACGCAGGGACGAAGACTGGACGCTGCGCGAGTCCGGCGTGCTGCTGAATCTCCGGGGTGTGCTTATGTGCGAGTTCCAGGCCATATACCGTGTATGACGATGCGTTGACTGCACCTGGCCCCTCGTGTTCTTCCACGCCGGCACGCCCACGTCCGGAGTAGCCGGACACCGCGTAAATGCTGACCGGGTAGTCGTCTGGTATGAGCCCGGCTTTTAGCAGCGGATGCAGCAGGCCGATCGCACCGGTCGGATAACAACCGGGATTGGTGACTCGACGTGCGTTCGCGATGCGTTCCGCCTGTCCCGGCACCATCTCAGGGAAACCGTATGTCCAGCCCGGTTGCGTGCGGTGGGCCGAACTCGCGTCGATGACCCTGACGGCGGGATTGGCAATGGTAGCGATCGCCTGGCGCGCGGCGTCGTCGGGTAGGCAGAGGATGGCGATGTCGCAGGCGTTGATGGCTTCGGCGCGCCGCTTCGGATCCTTGCGCTCCGCCGCGGGAAGCGTAAACAGCTTCAGGTCGCTTCGATCGCGAAGCCGTTCATGGATTTGCAACCCGGTGGTGCCTTGGTCGCCGTCGATGAAAACAACGGGAGAGTTCATGCGCGAAATACTCCGGTGACTGGGTCATAACACGTAGAGAGCCCCTATCTTCCGCGCGCCGTTAGAATAGTTAAAGTTGAATTTCATAATGCTAACATTCAGTATTTCTGAAGCTGGACGCCGACATGCGAGAGATCAGCCTGGACCGCTTGCGTACCCTGGTCGCGATTGCCGACCGTGGTTCATTCGTCGACGCAGCGCGCGCGCTGCACCTGGCGCCACCCACGGTCAGCCTCCACATTGCCGAACTGGAAGACCGCATTGGGGCACCGCTCCTGTCACGCAAGCGTGGACATGTTCGCCCGTCGGCGATAGGCGAGATGTTGATAGGGCGCGCGCGTCGACTGCTGGCCGACGCGGAGCAGGCGTTGGATGATGTTCACCGCCAGGTGCAAGGGCTGGCCGGACGCGTGCGGCTCGGGGCATCGACCGGCGCGATCGCGCATCTGTTGCCGCAAGCGCTCGAAGTGTTGCGCCAACGCCATCCCGCGATCGACATTCAGATTGCGGTGCTCACTTCACATGAAACGCTAACCCGGCTGGCCGACGGAACGCTGGATGTCGGGCTGGTTGCTCTGCCTCAGCCCCCGGCGGCCGGGCTCGTGGTCAAGCCTTGGCGTCGAGATCCCGTCATGGCCTTCGTGCCGGCACATTGGCGGTGTCCGGCGCGCATCACACCTCAGTGGCTCGCGGCTCAGCCTCTCATTCTTAATGACGCCACCACGTCTCTCTCGCGTCTGACTGCGGAGTGGTTTGCTACTGGCGGGCACCATCCTGTGCCGCGCATTCAGCTCAACTACAACGATGCAATCAAGAGTCTGGTCGCGGCAGGTTACGGGGCTGCGCTGTTGCCCCATGAGGCAACGACGCCTTCGTCCGACCCGCGCGTTGCCATGCGTTCGCTGCGTCCTGCGTTGTGGCGTCGCCTTGGCGTTGCCCATCGCGCAGGGTACGTCGAACGTTCCACGCAACACGTACTCGATGTGTTGTGGGCGCTCCGATTAGCGTAGGAATTGCCGCTCTCTGCCTCGGCGTGTTCTGGCTGGCACGGTAGCCTATTGCAGGCCACGGCGAATGCATGGCGGATCTGTAGAAATCCGGCCGGCCGAACCGGGATCGAAATCAATCCGATTGCCCGCGAGCGCTGTGAACCGAGACCGGCCCGCTACACCGCTGGTGTCTTTCCTGGCTCAGGGCCAATGCCCGTAGCATTTCCCGCGGCTTCGATCAGCCAGACCAATCTCTCCATCTTTAGCTGTCCAACGTGCTTTGAGGTCAGCCGCGAATCAACCCGGCTTACCACCACTAGATCAAGCGAGGGTACGACGACTGCGTACTGACCCAAATGACCGTCGGCCCAATAGGTGGCACGTTCCAGTGCTGCGTTGGGGCCGCGAGGTCCATCTGCCGGCGTGCTAGTCCACCACATATATCCGTAGCCGCCCGTGGGGGTATTCGAATAGGGGCGAGTGGATTCGGCCACCCACGCCGCTGGAACGACTTGTCTGTCGCGCCAGCGTCCGTTGTGCAGGTATAGCAAAGCAAAGCGGGCGAAATCACGTGTGCTCATATCTAACGGGTACGCGGGGTAGCGTGTGGCGGGTTCGCCCGATACGTAGTGCCCATCCGATGGCCGGTAATCCTGCATGCCGATAGGGTCGGCAATCTCTCGCTTCAGCGCCGTAAAAATATCGTTGCCTGCGGCCTGCCGGTAGATTGCGCCGACCGTGTTGAAGTCCCAGTTGTTGTAGTACCAGAACTCGCCCGGCGAGTGACTGTAGCGGGGCGGTTTTGCGGCTTGCATCGCCGCCGTCTCATACACGGTCGGATGATAGATCCCCGAGCGTGCTTGCAGCATCATCCGGACCGTGGCCTGTTTTTCCGTCGGTGACAGTGACGGGGCGTTGTCGTCAATGCCTAACTGGGCGAGCGTGGCGTCAAGATGGATCTGTCCATGCGCGACTGCGATGCCGATGAGTGCGCTCATGAGGCTCTTGCGCGCCGAATAGAGATTCGATCTTGCCGATACGTCTCCCCATTCCGCCACGACCATCCCATGGTGGACGATCATGCCGGACGTCGAGCCTTCCCGTTTTGCATACCCGATAGCCTTATCGATGCCCTCTTGCGAGAACCCCTGCGTTGCAGGCGCCGTGCGCTGCCATTCGGTGCCGGGAAAGGAGGATTGCGAGTCGTATTGAACGGGCGCAGATGCCGGACGGTCATTGGTCGAGCATGCGCCACACGTCAACGCAAGCAAGATTGCAACGGCCTTGCCGGCCAAGTAACGGGGGGCGTCATTTTCCATTATTCATGTCGCTTTTTAGTCGCGTCGAGAAATCACGTGTCACCCAGAGGCGAGACGCCGGAGCGCATACAAGGCGAGTCTCCTTCATGTCATCATTTGGTCCCGGCGGCGTGGCGGTAGCATGCCGCAGTCACCGGATTCCGGTCAATAACGACTGAAATTCGGACGCGCCAACTTTCAAACCGCAGGAATGCTGACGATGGGTTCAGCGGCAAACGCCAGCAGCAATATCTGCATGAAAGCCCGGAAGACAGCCATCAATGGCGTGCCTCCCAACGCCCTCATGGACGGGCCAGTTTTGCTTGCACCTGACGCTACGTCAGCTTTTATCGTTGATACCGACGACTGATAAGGCAATGCGACTAAAAATCGGCGAACTGGCAAAGAAGGTGGGACTGAGCGTTCGGGCCCTGCATCACTATGACGCAATCGGGTTGCTGTCACCGTCGCAGCGCACCGACGGTGGCGCGCGTCTGTATGGGCGAGACGACCTGATCCGGCTGCATCGTATCGAGGCACTGAAACGGTTCGGGTATTCGCTTCCCGACATCAAGGCCAGCCTTGACGGCCAACAGGCCGGTGTACCGCTACAGATTCTGCAGCGCCAGATTGCAGAGTTAAACGAGCAGGCGTTGCGCGCGCAGCGCCTTGGTCGCCACTTGCAATACATCGTCGACATGATTGCCGCCGGCGGCGAGGCCACGGCGACCGGCTGGCTGAACACTCTGGAGCTCGTGAACATGTATCAAAAGCACCTTGACGACGACGAACTCGATGCGCTGCTTGCATCCGGGCCGGATACGGTCCCGCCTACGGATCCGGCATGGGGTGAACTCATCGATGAGGTTCGCTGTGCCGTGCAGCAAGCGCTGCCGGCCGAAAGCGGCGCGGCTCAGGCGCTGGCGTGGCGCTGGATTCGGCTCGTGATCCGAATGACGTGCAACGACCCGGCGCTCGCCACCAAGCTGACGATGATGCAGCTTGGCGAGCCGCGCGCCCAGCAAATCGCCGGTATTACGGCGGAGATGTTGGCATGGATCGACAAAGTGTTCACGCACGCGCGCTGTGCACTGCTTGCCAAGTACCTCAGCCCGGCGCAGGCGGAAGAGGTGCGGCGTCGCCAGTTCGCCACCTTGAAAAATCGGGCATGGCCAGCGCTGGTGGCCGAACTGAGGGCACATAGGGACGCGGGCGTCGACGCGGGCGCCACACCGGTGCAGGCAATCGTCGAGCGCTGGCAGCAGTTGTTTCGCGAGAGCTTCTGTGGAGATGACGCCGTCCTGGAGGCACGCGTGCGCGACGCCTTGATGCGCGAACCGGACCTGCAACTGGGCGTCGGCCTCGACGACTCGCTGCTGGCCTATCTGCACAAGGCCTATATCGTTGGTCACGACATGACACCGGCTAACGCGGGACCCAAGCCGAGTGCGTTGATGGTGGCAACGCAGCGGGCCGCGCATCAACTGCTCGATCGGCCGCTGGTGCTTGAAGACCCGGTCGCATTGACCATCCTCGGTGCGGCCGAAGCACAGGCATTGCGCGACGATATCGACAGGTTCCGTCATCCGACGTCGGTGGGAATGCGTAGCTCGGTGGTCGCACGCAGCCGGCTTGCCGACGATGTGTGGGCCGAGGCGGTTGAACGGGGTATTCGCCAGTACGTGGTCCTCGGCGCGGGACTTGATACCAGTGCGTACCGGCATCCCGATGCACCGGGTCGTCTCTTCGAGGTCGACCTGCCGGCGACGCAGCAGTGGAAACAGGCGCGCTTGCGCGATACTGGCATTGCAGTACCGCCGTCGCTGCATTTCGTGCCGGTCGATTTTGAGAGCGTCGGACTCGCGGAGGGGTTGGCGCGTGCCGGTTTCGATGCGGATGCCCCCGCCATTTTCAGTTGGCTGGGCGTGACGATGTATCTCGACGAGGCCGCCGTCATTGAAACCTTGCGCTTCATCGCCGGCTGCGCCAAAGGCAGCGCAGTGCTGTTCGAATATGTGATGCCGCTGTCGAGCTTGCCTCCGGGTATGCGCATCGCGATGGAGCAGTTGACGGCGCAATTCGCGGCGCGGGGCGAGCCGTGGAAGAGCTTCTTCGACCCTGCGGCGCTGGCCGAGACGTTGATCACACTTGGTTTTAGCCACAGCAACACGTGGACCCCGGACGAGTTGAACCAGCGTTATCTCGAGAACCGCGCCGACGGTCTGCATATCGGTGCGACACCCGCGCGTCTGGTTCTGGCAACCGTCTAAAAGTGTTTCCCGCCTTGCCCTCGTGAGGGCGAATCCCCTCCTTCCGTGAGGTCGGGGGAGGATGGTGGCCGATGCCACCGCGCTATGCGCCCATCTGGAAGCGCACGATGTCCGCATCGTCAAGGCATTCGCGATGCAGACTTCGGACTGCGATGCTTCGTCTTCGCCGATCCGGACGGCAATCGCATCGATGTCGGCGAGCCCGTCACACGCGATTGAACGCCGTCGGCTCAGAAGCCGAGTTGTTTGACGAACGCGTCAACGGGCCTCGACCACATCTTCCCGCCATAGGAGAGCAGCAGATGGCCGTCGTGGCCGGGTAAGTCTTCCGTGTGAATGAACTGCGCGGGGCTGCCCGCTGCGGCAAACGCATCGAACCATTGCTGTGGGGCATCGGAACCCCAGTACTGATCGTTGCGTGCGTAGAGCCAGAGGCCGGGGATCTTCGTCGTCTTGCCGAATTCCCCGTAGACGGTCTGCATCTGCTCTGGATCGCAACTGTGTCCCGGCGCGCGCTCGGGCATGCCACCCGCGCCGCCCGAGAAGTTGATGTAGCCGATCACGCCGGGTGGGTTGGTTGCGGCCGTCGCCACGGTGGTGAAGCCGCCGACCGAGCGACCTTCGAGCACGATGCGCGCCTTGTCGGCCCACGGCTGTGCGCGAACCCAACTCACCGCGGCGAGATTCGCTTGCGCCGTGACCTTGCCGAGTTTCTCGAAGTCAGGGCGGCGTGTGCACCTGCCGTGCATGTCGAACGAGGCGCCGGAGTTCTCGCGATCCGGCCCCCCCGTCTGGCCGTAACCAACACGAACCGGCGCGACGATGGCGAAGCCCTTGGCGAGCCAGTAACGCACGTGCCCCTTGGGAATCGGTTGGTTCAGCTTCGCCCGCACCAGGGCATCGGAGGCGCGTCCGTGCTCGAAGATGAGCACCGGGAATGGTCCGGTGCCTGTCGGTTTGTAAAGCTCGGTGTGCATGGCGATATCGCCGCCGAAGGTGCCCGCACCCGGCACCACGATGGACACGATTTCCGGCGCGGGATCGTTGGCCGCAGCAGATGGGGGCGCCTCAGCGACGGCCTCGCCGGTCGCGGCAACGGCCGTCGGGATGCCGGAGAAAGGCATCGCCAGAAGGAAGGCGCAAAGCGACCCTGCGCAGAGTCGTGAACGTGCGGCGAAACGTGTCATGGTGATGTGGGTGTCCCCGTGTCATGTTGCGTACCTTGTGTCCGACGGCGGCGTCTCGGCCGCCGTTTGGCGCACAGACTGGGGCTCATACTACTTCGCGGCATGGGGCGGCGACACTCATGCGAACGACTGACGGACCGATGCAGCCGGCGTTCGGCGGCCTACCCCTGCGGGCTGGCCGATTCCTGCGCGCGGCGCAGGCGCTCGCGGCTGTTGGTGAGGTGAGTGCGCATCGCTGCGCGGGCCGCTTCCGGATCGCGTCGTGCAATGGCGTTGTAGATGTCTTCGTGTTCGCGATTCACGCGATTGAGATACGACACCTGATCGTCGTCGGCCAGTGCGGCGGAATTCACACGCGTACGCGGAATGATCGTGTTGCCGAGTTGTTCGAGAATATCGTGGAAATATCGGTTGCCGGTTGCGCTCGCCACTTGCAGGTGGAAGGCGACGTCGGCGGTCACGGCGTTGCCGGTGCGTTGACGGACGTGCATCTCGAAGTCGTCCAGCGCCTGACGCATCAGCTTGAGTTGCGTATCGGTCCGGCGATTTGCCGCCAGCCCCGCCGCTTCCGTCTCCAGCGAAATACGCAATTCGAGAATCGCCATCACGTCGAGCATCGTCAGAATGCTGTTGGTGTCGACCTGCAGAGAGTTCTCGCGCGGGGCCTCAAGCACGAACGTGCCGATGCCGTGACGCGTCTCCACCAGTTGAGCGGCTTGCAGGCGGGAGATCGCCTCGCGGACCACGGTGCGGCTCACCCCGAGGCTTTCCATGATGGCCGACTCGGTCGGCAGCTTGTCGCCCGGGCGGAACGTGCCGCTGCGAATCTGCTCGGACAAGGCGCTCACCACCTCTTCCGTGAGGCTGCGAGACTTGCGGCGAGGACGTGCGGGCAAGGGGCTGGTCATGGACATGGCGTCGTGGGAATGGAGGGTGACAAAAAACGCCCTCAGTTTACCTTATCGACCGTCACATACATACGACAACCGATAAGAATCGACCGCCAATGCCACCCCCCCAATAACGACCGGGCATCGGCGGCCAAAAGCACAACCTCGTGCGACTTCTCGCGACCACTCATGACTGTCCGGAGCGGCATCGGTCACGCACCGATCCGGACAGCTTTGCTACAGGCGGACAGACGTCAGAAATCGACGCGAATCCCCAACATGCCGACGAACTGCGAACTCGTTGCCGACGGCGTGCTGTTCTGCGAGTCGCCGACCACCGGACCCGCGTTGATGATGCTCGTGGCATTGGCCCCGAGCGACTTGCCGTTGGCGTGCTGCCACGCCTCGAGCGCGTACAGCGACGTGCGTTTCGAGAGCGAATACACCTGCGCGAGCGAGACCTGATGGTAGGTGGCGGAATCGGTGATGCCGTTGGCCTTCGACGCGGCCGTGTAGCTATACGCTGCCGCCAGACGCCATTGCGGAGCGACGATCCACGACGCATGCACGCCCGCCGTGTTGAAGATCGCCGTGTCGTGGAACAGCGACGCGGCGCCCGGCTTGTACTGCACGTTGCTGTAGCTCGCGCCCAGTGTCACGCTGCCGATCGTGTAAATACCCGCCACGGCGATGTGTTGCAGCACGTCGGCCGAAAGGTAGCCCTGATTGACGGCAGACGCGCCCGGTGTGCCCGTCGATGCCCCGTTCCAGCTCGCGCCGGTGCCGCCGACGTTGTTGATGCGCAGATAACCGGCTGCCAGCGAGAGCGGGCCACCGTCGTAGCGCAGCGCGCCGGAATAGGTGTTGCCCTTGCTGAAGGCTCCGGCCTGACCGCCGACGCCGTACTGTAAGCTGGCCGTCACCCCCCACAGCAGCGGCGAGGTGTACGTCACCGAGTTGTTGATGCGGATGGTCGTGTCGAGACCGTCGATATCGCCCGGGTGGGCGCCGGTTGCGCCCGTCACGTACGAGGTGGGGCCGATGGTGCCGACCATCAGATAGTAAGGCGAGTACTGACGCCCGATAGTGACCGTGCCGAGCTGGTCGTTCTTCAGGCCGACGAATGCCTGACGGTTGAACATCACGCCCGACGAACTGAACGCGCCGCTGTTGACGTCGAAACCGTTCTCCAGCTGAAACAGCGCTTTGGTGCCGCCGCCGAGATCTTCGGTGCCTCGCAGGCCCCAACGGCTGCCCGCGAGGTTGCCGTTACGCAGGTAGGTGTTCGACTTGCCGTTCTGGTTGCTGCTGTAAGTCAGTGCATCGTCGACGATCCCGTATAGCGTCACGTTCGACTGCGCGAACGCCGGTACGGCACCGGCGGCGAGACCGGCCAACACTAGCCCGGCAAACAGTTTCGAATGTCTCACGACTTCTCCTCTTGTGATGTGTTTTGTTGGACTTCGCTTGAAACGTTGCTGCGTGCTCACTGGTGCTAAAAACGGGGTGCCTTGCCGCTCCAGCCGGGTTGGTATTTGCGCATCTGGACTGCGTCGTTGCGGGTGCGCAGTCCGCAACGCAGGTACTGTTCGTGCAGCTTGGCCAACTGGTCCTGATCGATTTCGAGGCCGAGTCCCGGCGCTTTCGTCACGGCGACCGCGCCATTGCGGATGGTGATCTTTCCGCCGCGCACGACCTCCTCGTCAGCGGCTTGCCACGGGTAGTGCGTGTCGCACGCATAGGACAGACGCGGCACGCTCGCGGCCAGATGCGTCATCGCCATCAGGCTGATGCCGAGGTGCGAGTTCGAGTGCATCGACAAGCCGAGATCGAACGTCTCGCACATACGTGCGAGCAGTTGCGTGTCGCGCAATCCGCCCCAGTAGTGGTGATCGGAAAGGATGATCTGCGCGCCGTTCAGACGTACGTTCTCGCGGAATTGCCGCAGGTCGGTGACCACCATGTTGGTGGCGAGGGGCATGCCCGTGGCGCGATGCAATTCCGCCATGCCTTCGAGCGTGGGGGTGGGGTCTTCGTAGTACTCGAGATCGCCTGCGAGTTCGCGTCCCATTGCAATCGCCGTGGGCAGCGACCAGTTGCCATTCGGGTCGATGCGCAACGGCTTGTTCGGAAATGCGCGTTTGAGTGCCTTGAGGCACTTCACTTCCTCCATAGGATCGAGCACACCGGCTTTGAGCTTGATGCTGCCGAAGCCGTAGGTGTCGATCATCGTGCGAGCTTGCGCAACGAGTTGCTCGGCACTCAGCGTTTCGCCCCAGCCGTCGGGCGCATAGCCGCTCGCCGGTGCGTCGATGTGCTGCGCGTACTTGAAGAAGAGGTACGCGCTGTACGGCACTTCCTGGCGCACCGCACCACCAAGCAATTCGACGAGCGGAATGCCCAGATGACGCGCCTGCAAGTCGAGGAACGGGACTTCGAACGCGGAATAGATCTTCTCCACGTCCTTGCGTGGGTCGGTGCCCGGCGCGAGTTCGTATTCCACGCGCTCGCCGTGAACACCCTGACGCACCACTGCCGCCACGCGCTCGCGCAGACCGTTGGTGTCGAACGGGTCCATCCCGATCAGATGCGAGCGGGTGTTTTCGAGCAATGCCAGAACCGGCGCATCGCCATACGTTTCGCCCAACCCAATGTGCCCGTTATCGGTCTCGATCTCGATGATCGAGCGCAGCGCGTAGGGCTCATGAATACCGGCGGCGTTGAGCAGCGGCGGGTCGCGAAAAGCAATCGGGGTGATCGTGATGCGATGGATTTTCACGGTGGCTGATTCCCTTTCTCCGCAGACACAGGTCACGGACGAATACGCAATATGCGTTTGTTGAGGTAACTTTTACGTCATCGTATGACTGGGCGTAATTTAGGTGACGCGCAGGGCGTCTCTCTATCGGTGTAATCCCTGATAAATGATTGAGGGTTCTCATGGAATCGCCTTAAATAGTGGGGTTTGGCGTGAGTATTTCGCTTTCCTAGGGAAATCTCTGAGGCGGTTCGGCACGTCTCACGATTGCAAATTAGCCATTCGAGTCATATGATGACTTACGAGAAATTCAACTCTAAAGAGGAGACAACATGGTCTTTAGCCGCAGGGGATTCTGGCAACACGCGCTTGGCGCACTGGCATGTGCCGCCGCACTGGGAAGCATGGCGAGTACCGCTACTGCTGCGCCGGTCGCGCTTAACATCGTCGACGTCGCAGGAAACCTCGCCCTCACGCAGAAGGGCTTCGAGGCGTTCCGCGACAAGTACCCGGATCTGGTCTCCAAGATCACGTTCACCAACGCGCCTGCCCCGCAACTGCCGGGCAAGATCAAGGCCATGCAAGCGGCCGGGCGCTCGGATATCGACATCGTGCTCACCGGGACCGACGCTCTTGCGGCCGGTATCCAGCAAAATCTCTGGCAGCGTCTGCTGCCCGACTACAGCGCGAAGTTTCCGGGCGTGCTCGACAAATACGCGCCGAACGTGCGCGCCATGCAGGAACTCTCGAAGGGCTACGGCCTGGCTGTGACGTTCATGCCGGCAGGCCCCCTCGTCGAATACAACCCGGCTAAGGTCAGCAACCCGCCGAAGACGCCCGCCGAACTGCTCGCGTGGTGCAAGGCGAATCCGGGCAAGCTGATTTATGCGCGTCCGGCCAACTCGGGGCCGGGCCGCACGTTCCTCATGGGCTTGCCGTATCTGCTGGGCGACAAAGATCCGCACGACCCGGTCAAGGGTTGGGACAAGACGTGGGCGTTCCTGAAGGAGCTCGACGCGTGCATTCCGTACTACCCGGGCGGCACGTCGGCCGTGATGAAGGAATTGGGTGAGGGCAGTCGCGACATGACGCTCACCGTCACGGGCTGGGACATCAATCCGCGTGCCCTGGGCATCGTGCCGGCGACGTTCAAGGTGCAATCGTTCGACAAGTTCACGTGGGTCAACGACGCGCATTACATCGTTGTTCCCAAGGGCGTGCCGAAAGAGAAGATGGACGTCATCGTCAAGCTGATCAACTTCATGCTCGAGCCGGCACAGCAAGCGCTCACGTATGACGACGGCTATTTCTATCCGGGCCCTGCGGTGAAGGACGTGCCGCTGTCCGCCGCCCCGGCGAAGAGCCAGGAAGTGATCGCGAAGTACGGCCGGCCGGAATACGCGAAACTCATTGCCGACTTCCCGCATGCCGTGCCGCTCGACGCGACGGCGATGGTGGCGGCGTTCCAGAAATGGGACGCCGAGATCGGCTCGCTGAAATCGAAGTGACCGGAGTCATCGGAGTCGCGTATGAAGCACAACTTTCAACACCTGCGTCTCGATAACGTCGCGCGTAGTTTCACCAACGCGGAGGGACAGTCCGTGGCCGCCTTGAACGGCCTGGACCTGACTATCGAGCGAGGCGAATTCATCGCCCTGCTGGGCCCCTCGGGGTGCGGCAAATCGACGGCGCTCAACTGTATTGCCGGACTCACGCCGCTGACCGGCGGCGCGATCTGGCTCGACGACGAGCGCATTGACGTGCTGCCGAGCGAGAAGCGCGGCTTCGGCATGGTCTTCCAGAACTATGCGTTGTTTCCGCACATGAGCGTGCTCGAGAACGTGGGCTTCGGCCTGCGTATGCGCGGTGTGTCACGCGCCGAGATCGAGAAGCGCGCCCGGGAAGCGTTGCAACTCGTGCAACTCGTAGGGCATGAGCGCAAGCTGCCGGGCCAGCTCTCGGGCGGGCAGCAGCAGCGCGTGGCGATTGCTCGCGCCATCGTGATCGAGCCGCCCGTCGTGCTGATGGACGAACCGCTCTCGAACCTCGACGCGAAGCTGCGCATCGAGATGCGCGCCGAGATCCGTCGCATTCACGGCAAGCTCGATCGTGCAACCATCTACGTCACGCACGATCAGGACGAAGCGCTGTCCATGGCCGACCGCATCGTGGTGATGAAAGAGGGCGTGGTGCAGCAGATCGGCGCACCGCGCGATGTGTACTGCCGTCCGCGCAATCTGCATGTGGCGCGCTTCATGGGCTATCGCAATGTGCTCGACGTGTCGATCACGTCGGCGCAGGGCGATCATGCGCGTGTGTCGTGCGGCGGCGCGTCGTTCGACGGCGTGCTCATGGAGTCGCCGGGCAGCGAAGGCAAGGTCAGCGTAGCGATTCGTCCCGACGATTTCGAACGCGCCCAGGCCGCGAACGACAACGCGTTCGAAGCGGTTGTGGAAACCGTCGAGTACGGTGGCCGCGATTCGCTTTTGCGCGTGGCGTCGCCGTTCGGGCCGCTTTATGCGCGCTTGCCCGGCGACTATGCGGTCGGCGAACGTGTGCCGCTTCACGTGCCGGCCGACCGCACGCTCGTCTACGCCGGGGAACGCGCATGAGTGCGGCCACGACTGCCTCGTCGCTGACCCCGGCGGCGCGCTTCGACGGCCGGGGCTGGCTGGTTGCGCCGGCGCTCGTGTGCCTGATCGGGATGTTCGTGTACCCGTTCGCCTACGGTCTGTTCCTGTCGTTCCAGCCGATGGAGGGCGGCGGTGTCTTCGCGAACTATCTCAAGTTCTTCACGGAACCGACGCTGTGGCCGACGGTGCTCATCACGCTCAAGCTCGCGGTGCCCGCGACGTTGATCAACGTGGGCGCATCGGTGCCGGCCGCCTTCGCGCTGCGCAAGAGCACGCGCGCATCGAAATTCGTGACGATGTTGCTCGTCGTGCCGGTGACGCTCGGCACGGTGCTCATCGCCGACGGCATGCTGACGTACTACGGTCCGAACGGCTGGTTCCCACAGGCGCTGCACGCACTGCATTTGTACAGCGACGAGGTGCGTCTGACGCACAACTATTGGGGCGTGTTGATCTCGCTGGTGATCTCGGGCTTTCCGTTCGCGTTCCTGCTGATTCTGTCGTACGTGACAGGCATCGATCCGACGCTCGCACGCGCGGCCGGCACGCTCGGCGCCGGACCATGGCAGCAATTCCGGTTGATCTATCTGCCGTTGCTGGTGCCGGGGCTGACGATGGCGGCATGCCTGTCGTTCGTGCAGGCCTTCTCGGTGTTTCCGTCGGCCGTGCTGCTCGGTGTGCCGGCAGGCGCCACGCGAGTGGTGTCGATTGCGGCCTATGAAGCGGCGTTCGAGAGTTATGACTACTCGCTGGCGTCATGCGTTGCCATTGTGATGGGCTTCGTCCAGTTGCTGATCGTGGCGGGCATGCTCGGCGCACGCCGGGCGTTCTACAGTGGTCCCACCACGGGAGGTAAGGGATGAGCGGTACGGATAAGCCTTTGGCCGGAACGCTGGCCGCGCAGAACGGAGATTTCATGACGACGCCTTCGCCCGTGAGTCCAGCCGCAGTGGCGAGCGGGACACGTCGCAAGATACGTCGAGAAGGACCGGGCTCGCGCCTTTGGCGCGCGCTGGTGTGGGGCGCGATGATCTTCTTCCTCGTGAACGTCGGGCTGATGATCGCCACCGTCACGATGAACTCATTCGCTACGCGCTGGTTCGGCACCCCCTTGCCTGAAGGCTTCACGCTGCATTGGTACGCGCAGGCATGGCAGGACTTCCAGCTTGCGCAGGTGCTGTGGGTGACCGTCGAAGTCGTGGGGGCCGTCGTGCTGCTGTCGATTGCGCTGGGTGTGCCGGCGGCGTATGCGTTGGCGCGGGTGCAGTTCCCCGGCAAGCGGCTCGCGATGCTGGTCTTTCTGCTGCCGATGATGGTGCCGCCCGTCACGTATGGCATTCCGATGGCGACGGTGCTCTACAAGGTCGGGCTGGGGGGCACGCTCGCGGGCGTGATTCTCGCGAACCTCGTGCCGTCGCTGCCGTTCGTGATTCTGGTGATGACCCCGTTCATCGAGCAGATCGACCCGAATCTCGAAGCCGCCGCACGTATCTTCGGCGCGAACACGCAGAAGTACTTCCGTCACGTGTTGCTGCCGTTGCTGGTGCCGGGCATTCTCGCGGCGGGACTGCTGACGCTGGTGCGCACCATCGGCATGTTCGAACTGACGTTCTTCACGGCGGGGCCCGATACGCAGACGCTGGTCGTTGCGCTCTACTACGCGGTGTTCTCGACCGGCGTACGGGCGCCACAGTCCATCGACGCGATGGCCATGATCTACATGGCCATCACCCTGCTGTGGGTGCTCATCGCGCTTCAGTTCGTGAGTCCGACGCAGTTGGTGAGCCGCGTCAAGGAAGCGCCGAAGGACGCGTAAGCCGTGCGGGCGCCGCGCGTCAGTATGCGCGGCGCTGGCTGTCTGGCCCGATTGTTGCGCCGCAACAAAAAAATATCGATCGAATTCGATGGAATAAGGCGCGGGGCCCAGGCGTTCTGAGAGTGTCGTCACCGACATTTCTCTCAGGAGCCAAAGTCATGAACCAACGTCAATCGATGTCCGCCATGCTTACCGCCGTCGTGGCCGCCGCAGGTCTTTTCGCTGCTGCTGCCGCGCACGCCGAGACCTCGCTCAAGGCCATGGGCGGCATGCTGGTCGATGGTCATAGCCGTACCGTCTACACGTTCGACAAAGATGTGGCCGGCAGCGGCAAGAGCACTTGTAATGGGGCGTGCGCCGAAGCCTGGCCGCCGGTGATGGCCGCGCCGGGTGCGAAGGCCGAAGGTGATTACAGCGTCATCACGCGCGACGACGGCAAGATGCAATGGGCGTACAAGGGCAAACCGGTCTACCTGTTCACGAAAGATGCCGCGCCGGGCGATAAGAAGGGCGACGGCTTCAAGGACGTGTGGCACGTCGTCAAGCCCTGAGCGAGGGCGCGGGCAGTATTAACGGGGAGCAGAGGGTGTTGGCGTTCCGGCCGGCCTCGCGCCAGGATGCAAAGTCGCGGCGGCTCAGTATAATTTTGCGGCAGACGCTGGCGGTATCCGCTGGCGATGCTTCGGACTGGCTTGCCGCCAAGCACCCTCCGCCAGGAAATTCGCCGATGACCGGTCAGGATTTGCCCAGTTTGCTCCCGGGCTTGCTGCCACGCCTCTGGGCGTTCGCTCTGCGCATTACGGGCGACCGCCACGATGCCGAGGATCTCGTGCAACGCGCTTGCGTGCACGCGCTCGAGCGCGTGCCTCAATGGCAGCCGGGCACCTCGGCATTGAGCTGGATGTACAGCATCGTGCATACCACGTGGATCAACGAGATCCGCGCGCGCCGCGTTCGTTCGCGCGGCAGTCTGGCGTGGGACGACGCCGATGTCGAAGCAATCCCCGATCTTCAGGCGTCGACGCCGGAAGATCTGGCGAGTTATCGCCAGGTGTTCGGTGCCGTCGATCGTCTGCCCGAAGCGCAGCGATTCGTCGTGCTGCTCGTGGCCGTGGAGGGGCTCAGTTATCAGGAGGCGGCGCTCGTGCTCGACGTACCCATCGGCACGGTCATGAGTCGCCTGTCGCGCGCACGCCGTACGATTGGCGACCAGTTCCGTCACCCGGCAAGGCAACCCCGTGGTGCCGATGGTGCCGGCCCCGCCTCCGGCACATGCGAGGAGGACGCGTGATGAACGAAGACGATATCCGCCTGCTCGCGTACGTCGACGAAACCCTTCCCGCTGCGCAGCGGGAGGAAGTGGAAGCGGCGATGATCGCGTCGCCCGAATTGACCGACGCGGTCGAGTCGCTGCGCGCGTCGCGTCTGCCGTATCGCGAGACGTTCGCCGCGCAGGTGATTCCGCCGGTGCCTGACAGTCTTAGCGCGAATCTCGAAGCCCTGCTGCGTGCCCATGCGCTGCAGCAGATGGTGGCGGAGGGCAGGACCGCCGACGTCGTGATCCCGCTCGAGTCTGCTGCGTCCATTCGTGTCGATGACGCGCATAACCTGCCCGCCGCCAACGATGCCCCTGCCGGACGGCGCGTGCGTGCATGGTGGCTCGCTGCGGCGTTTGTTGCTGGCGTGGCGGCGACCGCCTTCACGCTGTCGTTGGCGCCAGGCGGGCTGAACAAGTCGGGGGCAGGCAGCGCAGGGCTGATGACGGCCTCGGCGCCACCGCCGCCGAAGTCGCCGCAAGGCACGACTTGGGTGCGCGCTGCCGCCGAGTATCAGCAACTGTATGCGCGCGACACGATCGCATCGGTTCGGGTGGACGAGAGCGACACTGAGCGTACCGTCAGCGATATTCGCCAAAACGACAAACTCGATATCAATGTTCCCGATCTGCGCTCGCAAGGGCTGACGTTCAAGCGCGTGCAACGTCTGCGTTGGCAGGACCGGGCGCTCGTGCAGATGGTGTATCTGCCGCAGACGGGCGATCCGGTTGCGTTGTGCGTACTGCGAGATCCGCGTCCGGATCAGGGGGTAGCGGAGCAAAAGATCGACCAGATGGGGGTGGTGACGTGGCGCAAGGGACAGATCGGTTACGCTCTCATCGGCGCACCCGGTTCGGTAGATCTCAAAGCCGTGGCCAAGGCGCTGTCGGATGGGCCTGTCGCACCACTGTACGGCCTGTTGATGCTGCCGGAAATCACACGAGGGCATTCGGCTTCGTAGTCACTTCATCGTTGCTTCGCCGCCTCTCTGACACGTCGCCCCAATGAGAAACGCCCTCGAATCCGAGGGCGTTTCTCATGGCTATGCTTGCGCGCGTGGTGTCGGAGCGTGCGCCGATATCACGATTGCGACAATGCGCCGTCGCGAAGTCGCCACAGACCGAGCGGATTGCCTTCTTGCAGCGCTTCGGGCAACAGCGTATCGGGCAGATCCTGATAGCACACGGGACGCAGGAACCGGTCGATGGCGCTCGCGCCCACCGACGTGAACATCGCATTCGACGTGGCCGGGAAGGGGCCGCCGTGCACCATCGCATGACACACCTCGACACCGGTCGGGAAGCCGTTTGCAAGGATGCGCCCGGCGCGGCGCTCCAGACTCGGCAGCAGGCGGCGTGCCGTCGCGGTGTCGCCTGCATCGAGTTGCAGCGTGGCCGTGAGCTGGCCTTCAAGACGCTCGGTGATCGAGATCATTTCGTCGATCGTATCGCAGGCAATGACGACCGACGCAGGGCCGAAGACTTCGTCATGCAGCGCTGGCGTGGCGAGGAATTCGGCTGCCGTCGTGCGAAAAAGGGCGGCTTGCCCCTGACATCCGCTGCCCGCCTGAGCGCGTGCGAGCACCGACACGTTCGGCTCGCCGGCCAGTCGCGCTACGCCCTTCTCGTAAGCCTGATGAATGCCCGGCGTCAGCATTGTGCCTGCGGCCTTCGCTGCGAGCGCTTCGGTGGCGCTACGGCAGAATCGCTCGAGCGCGTCACTGGCGATGCCGAGTACCAGCCCGGGGTTTGTGCAGAATTGACCCACACCCATCGTCAGCGAATCGGCGAAACCCCTGGCAATGGCGTCGCCGCGCGCGGCCAGTGCTTCGGGCAGCAGATAGACGGGGTTGATGCTGCTCATTTCGGCATACACGGGGATCGGCACAGCGCGCGCCTGCGCGATGCGTTGCAGTGCGAGGCCGCCATTTCGCGAACCCGTGAAGCCTACGGCGGCGATTGCCGGATGCGCGACGAGCGCCTCGCCAACCGCACGCTCGCCGACCAGCAGCGAGAACACCCCTTCGGGCAGGCCGAGCTTCTGCACGGCCGACCGAACGGCACGTGCCACGAGTTCGGAAGTGCCCAAATGTGCCGAATGTGCCTTGACGATCACCGGGCAGCCCGCAGCGAACGCCGACGCCGTGTCGCCACCCGCTACCGAGAACGCCAGCGGGAAGTTGCTCGCACCGAACACTGCCACGGGACCCAGGCCGATCTTCGCCAGACGCAAATCGCTGCGCGGCAGCGGTTCGCGCGCGGGCTGGGCGGGGTCGATGGTGGCGTCGAGGAAGTGGCCGTCACGTACCACGCGGGCAAACATCCGCAATTGACCGGCTGTGCGTCCGCGCTCGCCTTGCAGGCGGGCGGCAGGCAACCCGGTTTCGACGTGGGCACGCTCGATGAGTGCGTCGCCCAGATCGAGAATCGCCTGAGCTACCGCTTCGAGAAACTCGGCGCGTTTGGCCAGCGGCAGGGCGCGAAACGGATCGAACGCGGCCCTCGCCAATTCGCACGCACGCTCGACATCCTGCACGGTGCCTGCGCCGAACGCCGGTGTCAGGCGCTCGCCGCGCGACGGATCGAACGCCTCGAGCGTTCCCGCACTGCCGCGCACGTCGGTGCGGCCGATTAACATCTCGCCCGTGATCTGCATGTGCATTCTCCTTAGCCTTCCACTTGCCGGATCAGGGCATTGAGCGCGTCGAGTTCGTCCGGCAGCAGGTCGGTCAGCGGTGCGCGCACCGGACCGGCGTCGTGCCCGACGAGCTTCGCGCCCGCCTTGACGATACTCACGGCGTAGCCCGCGCGACGGTTGCGAATCTCCAGATACGGCAGGAAGAACGTGTCGAGCAGACGGCCCATCGTCTCCTGATCGTTCTCGCACACGGCGCGATAGAACCGCATTGCCGTCTTCGGAATGAAGTTGAAGACGGCCGACGAGTACACCGGCACGCCCAGTGCTCGGTAGGCCGCAGCATAAACCTCGGCCGTCGGCAGGCCGCCCAGATAAGAGAAGCGCTCGCCCATGCGGCGGCGAATCTGCACCATGCGCTCGATGTCGCCCACGCCGTCCTTGAAACCGATCAGGTTCGGACACTTCTCGGCAAGACGCTCCAGCTCGTCGGCGCCCAGTTTCGAATTGGCGCGGTTGTAGACGATCACGCCGATCCTCACCGAACGGCAGACTTGTTCGACATGTGCGGCAATGCCATCCAGGCTGGCTTCGGTCAGGTAGTGCGGCATGAGCAGCACGCCCTTGGCGCCAAGGCGCTCGGCCTCCTGCGCGTACTCGACGGCCAGACGCGTCGGGCCGCCGGCGCCGGCCAGAATCGGCACCTTGCCCGCGCAGGTGTCGACCGCTGTCTTGATGACTGCGCTGTAGTCCTGCGGCGTGAGCGAGAAGAACTCGCCCGTGCCGCCTGCGGCGAAGAGCGCCGTTGCGCCGAACGGTGCCAGCCACTCCAGACGGGCCGCGTAACCGCGGGCATTGAAGTCGCCGTTGGCGTCGAAGTCGGTCACGGGAAAAGACAACAAGCCGTCGGAGACGATCTGCTTGAGTTCTTGAGGTTCAGTCATTTCAAGAGTTCCTGTCGGCCGCAGGGCCGGATTCGATGAGGGAAAAAGGTGCTCAACCCGCGCTTGGCGCTAAGTTATATGTCATCGTATAACATGTGGTCGGACCGAACAAGAGGGTGACTGTCCGAATGGGAGTGGGATAAACCCGCAAAAGGGACGAAGAAGGTTTCTCCCGATTCCGTCGAAGCCCTTTGTCTATGCCCAAAATGGGGGATCTAGATGTATGATGACGCATAAGTGACGGGTGATTGAGCTAACGTCAACGACAGCAGCAGGTGATTCGGATAATGCGTTGAGGAGCGCGACAAATCGCACGCATGAGTAAAGTGCGGGTGTTGCGTCCCATCAGGACAGCAGGGGGAGTGAGCAACATGGCATCGACGATGGACACGGCCCGCACGGTGGCGGGCGAACCGGGACCGGGACAGGCGGCGAAGGATGTGCCGCGCTACATCCGGATGCAGGAGGACGACAACGTCGCCATCGTCGTGAACGACGGTGGTTTACCCGCCGGTAGCCGATTTGCGGGCGGGCTCACGCTAGTCGACGCCGTGCCGCAGGGGCACAAAGTCGCGCTGGTGGACTTGGCCGAGGGGGCGGCGGTGATTCGCTACGGGGTGGTGATCGGCTATGCCGCGCGGGCGTTGCCCGCCGGCAGTTGGGTCAACGAGCGCAATCTCACCATGCCCGAGGCGCCGTCGCTGGATCGTCTGCCGATCAGCACGCGGGTGCCCGCGGCGTTGCCGCCGCTCGACGGCTTCACGTTCCAGGGTTATCGCAACGCTGACGGTTCGGTCGGCACACGCAATATCCTCGCGATCACCACGACGGTGCAGTGCGTGGCCGGGGTGGTCGAATTTGCCGTCAAACGCATCAAAGAGACCTTGCTGCCGCAGTATCCGAATGTCGACGACGTGGTCGCGCTCGAGCATACCTACGGCTGCGGCGTCGCCATCGATGCCCCGGACGCCATCGTGCCGATCCGCACGTTGCGCAACATCGCCACGAACCCGAATTTCGGCGGCGAAGTGATGGTGGTGAGTCTTGGGTGCGAGAAGCTCCAGCCCGAGCGTCTGCTGCCGGCGGGGAGCATTCCCATCGGCAGTGCCGATGCTGACGGAAAGCCCGACACCGTGTGTCTGCAAGACGACGCGCACGTCGGCTTCCTGTCGATGATCGATTCGATTCTCGCCATGGCGCACACGCATCTGGTACGGCTCAACGCGCGGCAGCGCGAAACGGTGCCGGCATCCGAATTGATCGTGGGTGTGCAGTGCGGTGGCAGCGACGCGTTTTCCGGCGTCACTGCGAACCCGGCCGTGGGCTTTGCAACGGATCTGCTCGTGCGCGCGGGGGCGACGGTGATGTTCTCCGAAGTGACCGAGGTGCGCGACGGGATCGACCAACTCACTTCACGCGCGGCCACGCCGGAAGTCGCCGAAGCGATGATTCGGGAGATGGCGTGGTACGACGCGTATCTCGAGCGCGGACGCGTAGACCGCAGCGCCAACACGACGCCCGGCAACAAGCGCGGCGGATTGTCCAATATTGTCGAAAAGGCGATGGGGTCGATTGTGAAGTCCGGCACCGGGCCGATTCACGGTGTGGTGGCTCCCGGTGCGAAACTCGACCGGGCACACCAGCGCGGACTGATCTACGCCGCGACCCCGGCGAGCGACTTCATCTGCGGCACGCTGCAACTCGCGGCAGGCATCAATCTGCACGTCTTCACGACCGGCCGGGGAACGCCATACGGACTGGCGGAGGTGCCCGTCATCAAGGTCGCTACGCGCTCCGATCTGGCGCGCCGCTGGCACGATCTGATGGATATCGACGCGGGCCGCATCGCGACGGGCGACGCCACCATCGCAGACATCGGCTGGCAACTCTTTCACCGGATGCTCGCCGTGGCGAGCGGAGAAAAGACCTGGGCCGAGCGGTGGGGGCTGCACAACGCGCTGACGCTGTTCAACCCGGCGCCGGTGACCTGATCCGGCGGCGGGGGGACGGGGGCTCCCCGCAGGGTGTGTCTCAGAGTTCGGCTTGCGTCTGCGCCAGTCCGAACTCGAGCATGGCGGGGACGAAGCAGTGGTTGAGTGTGTCCCGTCGCGAGAGCTTCGTGAGCACATAGCGACGAAATGGGGTGAGCGTGGCCCAGTCGCCGACATCGGGCGGCAGCAGGTCGGCCAACTCGCATTGCTTGAGCAGCCCCGGCGGCAGCGCATTCGAATCCTGCCACGCGGTGGGAGCGGGGTCGACAATGCGCTCGACCGCGTGCCCGAGATGCTCGCGGGCAATCTCATCGAGACGCGCCGCGAAATCCTCGTCACCCGGCCGGCACGACGCCAGCGTTTCTCGCGCGTCTTGCGGAAGACGCTGCCAATCGACCAGCGACAGATGCTGGCCGTTGCGATCCAGGTTGAAGCGAATCGCCATCGTGATGAACTTCAGGTTCTCGCAGGCTTCGATCTCGAAAACAAAGATGGGCAGACGCTGATAGAGAGGCATGAGAGTCGCTCCTGGGAGCACCATCGGAAACAATTATGGTACTTCAAGTAAGCGACCTAAGTGAGCGATCCCAGCGCGGCATTCAGTGGGCTGTGTATCGAAGCTGCGCGTTCGGCCCGACCGGCAACTCCAGACCGAATACCCAAAGGCAGAAGAATGCCGTCCATGCGATCGTGAATACGATGGCGTACGGCAACATCAGGGCGAGTAACGTTCCCACGCCGGCATCGCGTTGGTAGCGTGTTGCTACCGCGAGAATGAGCGCGAAGTAACTCAGCATCGGTGTGACGATGTTCGAGACGGAATCGCCGATCCGGTACGCCGCCTGCACCACTTCCGGCGCATAGCCGAGCAACATCATCATCGGCACGATGATAGGCGCCATGAGCGCCCATTGCGCCATGCCGGAACTGATCATGAGGTTCACCGTGGCACAAAGCACGATGAGTCCGATGAACAACAGCGGCCCGTTGTCGGCCACGCCGCTGAGCCAGCCCGCGCCCTTGATTGCGAGAATGGTGCCCAATCCGCTGCGTCCGAACAGGGCGACGAACTGCGAAGCGAAAAATACGAGAACGAGGTATTGGCCAAGGCTGCCCAATGTCTTCGACATGGCGGCGATCACGTCGCGGTCGTTTCGGTACGCGCCAGTCATCACACCGTAGAGCAACCCCGGCAGCGCGAAGAAGATCACGATGAATGCCACGACGCTGCCGAACAGCGGCGCACGGCTGCCGTATTCGCCGGCCGCATCGCGAAGCGGCGAACTGTCGGGCCACGCCATCGAGAACAAGGCGACACCACATGCCAGCATGCAGCCGAGTGCGGCCCATAGTGCGCGACGCTCTGCGGGAGCGATGGGGCGGTGGGTGTGCGCGTCCGGGGACAGCGCCTGCGCGTCGCCGTCCTGCGGATGCCAGGTGCCCAGGCGCGGTTCGATGATGCGTTCGGTGACCCAGGTGGCCGCGAGCGTGACGAGCAACGAACTGGCGGCCATGAAGTACCAGTTGGCAACCGCGCTGACGCTGTATTCCGGGGCGAGAAGCTGCGCGGCACCTTGCGTAATGCCGCCCAGTAATGGGTCCGACGTGCTGAGCAGCAGATTGGCGCCATAGCCGCCGGACACGCCCGCGAATGCCGCCGACAGACCGGCGAGCGGATGCCGGCCCATCGTCGCGAAGAGCATGGCGGCCAGCGGCAGAACCACCACATAGCCGAGATCCGAGGCCACGTTCGAGATCACGGCGGCAAAGACGATCGCCATGGTGATGCAACGACGCGGCGCGGCAACCACCAGCGCCCGAAGCGCGGTCGACAGCAGGCCGGAATGTTCGGCAATCGAGATGCCGAGCAGGGCGACCAGCACCGTCCCCAATGGGGCGTAGCTCGTGAAGTTCATGGTCACGGTGCTGGCCCAGCGCACGAGTTCGGTGCCGGTCAGCAAATTCGTCACGGTCATGACGTCGCCTGCGTTGGCGGGGCGCGGGTCAGCCGCCGAAACGCCGAACCAGGCGCTGATCGACGACAGTGTGATGACCGTTACCGTCATGAGGGCAAAGAGCGTGACCGGGTGCGGCAGTGCATTGCCGAGCCACTCGACCAGACCGAGGGCTCCGCGAAGACGGGTTTTGGCATGAGGCTTGGCGGCGCCAGGCGTGTCTGCCGAGTGGGACGGGGAAAGGGCGTCGGGCATACGTAGCATCTCTGCGTCTGAACTCTGAATGCCCTAGCGTAGGGGCGAATTCGCGTGTTTGTACCCGGCGAGGCGCATTTTTGGGGTAACTCTTAGTTCACTTTGAGCGACTGGCTGATGCCGCGAGGTGGGGGTGCGGCAACGCCGATACGAGAAGAGCGCCCTGACCTGACGGCGTGTCTCCGCAGCGATGCCTCAGGTTCTTGGGAATAGTCTCAAAATTGTCTGTTGGAGAGCGAATGTAGGCATTTGCCGTTCACGATGGCGACCGATGCTGAACCTTCGCTATCTCTCAGGGGGTTGCCGGTGGTTTTCGTCAAACCGGCGTTGTGACGGGGGCGCGATATGACGGCGATATGACAACGTTGTCTGCGCACTTCTAGAGTCTCCGTTCTTTTCCGACCCCGTGAGGGATTCCTAATGTAGACGTTTGACCCGCAGGCATCTGCGTTCATACCCGGCATGGCATGAACGGCCTGTGCGGCAGTCTTTGCACTGCGTCATCCGTATTTCGAAAGGAGCCGACATGCCGTCCAATGCGCCGCCGTCACCTTTTCCTTTTCTTCCCGTCGTGCTTGAGTCACCCACCGGAGCGCAAGGACGCGCACTGCCTGCGGGGAATCGCGCCGCGCGTCCCCCCGACAAGGCAACACGCCCGTCGTCGCGCGGCAAGGGGCGCGCCGCATGCCGCTGCGCCGCTGACGCGATGCAGAGCGTGCCCGGCCTGTCGTTGGACGACGGGGCGGCGGCGCTTCGTGTGGAGGTCGTGCGACGCGTCGATCCCGCGTGGGTGACGTTGCTCGGGGCTATCGTCCGATGAGTGCCTCGATCATGTCATCGGTCGCCGGCGCCACCCCCGGCTCGCGCCCCACGCCGGAGGCGTCCACCAAGGCGGTATGGGGCATCGTGTCGCCGCACGCGCGGTGGACGAGTGACACCCAGGCCGTCACCATCTCGTCGCACGAGGTGTCGTGCACATTGCACGGCGCGCCTGCCGACATTGCTGTCTGGCTCGATCGTCTGCGGCATGGCTTGTTGCTCGCCGAAGCGCCCGTGCCGGGCACATGGCTTGCCACACTCGTCGACGAATCGCTGGTGCATGTGTTGCCCGCGACACAGTGCGATATCGTCCCCGCATTCGGGAGGATCTGCGATGACTGGGTGCGCGGCATTTTCGCCGCACCGTTCTGGGCCCGGTTTCTGGCCGGCGAGTCGAGCGACATTCAGGTGCTGGCGTTTCTCGCGCAGCACTACCATCGCGCCGCCGGGGCCGACGTCCACAATCGCATCGCTGTCGAGCGTTGCACCGATGCGGCCCTGCGGCCGTTGCTGCTTCGTCAGTATCGCGAGCAGCGCGGGCAGGCGACGATGCTCGCTGCCGGGCTTCTGCGCTGCGGCCCGACGGCCCGCACGTTTCTCGACAGCGGCGCGTTCGATTCGACCCACGCGCTGATCGACTTCATCATCGACGCAGCGGGCGATATGCCGACTTACGTCGGCTGCTGCGCGCTGAGTCAGGCCCCGTCAACGGTGCGCGCAGCCAGCGAGATCGAGGCGCAATTCGATTCGCTGGCGCAGCGGTATCCGTCGGCTGCCGAAGGGTTCGCGGCGGTCTGTGCCCATGCGCGGCACGATGCGAGTGTTTGCGGCGGCACTTCGCTACTCTCGCAATGGGTGGAGGAAGCCGGTGAGCCCGACGTCGCGGCGCGCTTGCGCATGTTGCGCGGCGCCTACGGCGTTGCGGCGGCCTACCGCGAGATGTTCGACGCGTTGCATCGTCTCGACGAAGATATCTGAGGTCAGTGCCGGAGCTATGCCCCCGAATGGGGCATGTGACTCGTATAATGGCGTCCCAACGGTGGGGGCGGTTGCGGCCCTGCGCCGTCCGCCCCCTGACCATGACAACCGAACTTGCCTACCTCGCCGCGCTCGGCGCCGCCCTTTGCTGGGCCTGCAGCGGCATGATCGCCATCACGCCTGTGCGCCAGGCGGGTTCCTTCCCCTTCAACTATGCCCGCATGCTGCTGGTCTTCGCGATGCTGCTCATCGCACTGGCGGTGCTGCGCGGCTGGCCGTCGCTGACGCTGGTGCAATGGCTGCGGCTCACGGCGTCCGGGCTGATCGGCATTCTGGTGGGCGACACGATTCTTTACACCTCGCTAGGCCGCCTCGGGCCGCGCCGCAACTCCATCATCTTCGCGACGAACGCACCGATGACCGCCGTGCTCGGCTATTTTTGGCTCGGCGAGGCGCTCGGTTGGCGTGCCGTGGCAGGCGTGGCGCTCGTGACGGCGGGGGTGGCGCTGGCCATCGCGTTCGGCGGGCGTCGCGAGGACGCGCACCACTGGGAGTCCGTGCGCGGCGACGTGCGGGTGGGCGTCGCCATTGGCCTGACGGCGGCGCTGTGTCATTCCATTGGCACGTTGATCGCCAAGCCGGTCATGGCGGTAGGTGTCGATCCGGTGGGGGCGTCCGCCGTGCGCGTCGGGGTATCGGCGCTGGGGCTCACGATTGTCGCCGCGCGGCGCGGACGTGCCGTCTTCTCGGCCTTCACGCCGGGCGCACTGGCGCTCACGGCCGCCTCGGGCTTCGTCGGTGTGGCCGTCGGCATGACATTGCTGCTCTACGGCATGGGGCATGGCAACACCGGCGTCATTGCGACGCTCTCCGCGACCACGCCGGTCATGGTGTTGCCGTTGTTGTGGCTTCGCACCCGGCAGCGCCCGGCGGCAGGCGCCTGGTGGGGCGCGCTGATCGCAAGCGCAGGCGTGGCGTTGATCTTCAACCGGTGAGTGCTGCGTCGGACGGCGGTAGGGGGCGAGCGCATCGGCGTCGCCCGGCCGTCAGCGCGTGATGGGGGATTGCAGGGCGTCGGCGTTCGGATGCGACGCATCGACGCTCGCGGCGGGCGGCGGTACTTCCTGCGCGGCTGCCGGGCGCGGCATGTCCGGCGTCAGCAGACGCCGCAGCCACGCGGCAAACCGCTCGAAGACGCTCGGATCGTCGTTGAACAACTCGGGACGCAGGACACGCAGATAGTCCAGTAACTGTTCGGATTCCTGAGCGCTGACCGAACCGTAAATCACGGCCAGATCGAGGAGCGCCCGCAACTCACCGAGTTTTTCTCTCGCTTGCAGCGCACGGGCGGATTCCACACTGCGCTTGGCTTCGAATACGCGTTCGCGCAGCACCGAAGCGGTGCGCCATGCCGGTGTCTGCAACGTCGCTTCGAGCGTGCGCAGGTCTTGCACCGAACTGACGATCTGCCCGGCGAGCGACTCCACGATACGTTCCTCGCCCTTCGCTTCCCGCACAATGCCTTCGGCCCAGTGGCTGGCCTGACGCGACATGTCTTCGCGCGTCCATTCGGGGCGGGACACGAAATGGAACCCGTGCTGACGCGCCTGATTCAGGATGATAGAGACGACATCCGGGAACTGCTTGTCGAACGTGCGCTTGGCCCATGCGTAGTGACCGCCTGCGAGCAGTTGGGCGACGGCGGCTTCGGTGAGCGGTACGGTGCTGTCGAGCAGACGGGCGCGCAGGAAGTCGTCGAAAGGCGGTGGCGTGAAGTGACGGTCGACGGCGGCGGAAATGCGCACGAAGGCGTCGAAGTCCTTCTGCAAATCGGCCAGCACGGAGTCGGAGAGCGTCAGCGAAATGCGGCTCATCGTGACGGGCTCCCTGACGCGGCGACGATGGCGTGAAGCCACGGGGCGTGCGAGTGCACGCCTGCCAGTCGAGCGTCTGTGTGAGTGCCGCGAGCTGCAGGCGCTACCGCCGAAGCTCGTGCCACGTGCATCCCCATTGCGCGTGAAATCATGTGCAGCGATACGTCGTGTCAACGGTGCGCTGCGGTCGTGGCCGCGCGCTGTGAAGATGGCCTGGAGGGAATACGCACCGGCGTTCCGGTGTGCCTGATCCTCGGGCGTTTATGGCGGCGATTCTAGCGTTTCCGTTGCCAATGAATCGCCGCGCTGCCGCCGCGCCCGTCAGAATTCACGTTTCGCAGGCCGCACAGCAGGTGTCTGCATGCATCAACGGCACAACGATGCCAGAACTTTAGCGATACCGGCCAAAAAATCCCGGTTGTCATGCCGGACGGACGGCGCACAGGCGATGAACGCGTGACGCGCGCAGGGGGGCGTACGTGGATCAGACCGGGGATGGCTAACGCCGTCTCTGCGCAGGGCGAAGCGGCTGGATCAGCCGCCGTTAGCGGGGCGCAGCAGATAGATGGCGAAACGCGAGCGAGCGTCGAGCCAGACGCGTTCCACGTCCCATCCCGCCGAATTTGCCAGGGCACGGAATTCCGTCTGACCGTATTTGTAGGAGTTCTCAGTGTGGACGGATTCGCCTGTCATGAAAATGAAACGATGGCCCAGCACGTTCGCCTGGAAAGGCCGCTGTGCGACCAGATGCATCTCGATACGGCTTGCCGCCGCGTTGAAGCGGGCTTCGTGGCGAAAGGCGTCGAGCGGCAGGTCGCCGTCGAGCTCGCGGTTGATGCGCGCAAGCACATTCAGATCGAACTGCGCGGTGACGCCGCGTGCGTCGTCATAGGCGGGCAATAGCACGGCGGGGTCTTTGCAAGCATCTACGCCGACGACCATCCGGCGGTGCGGGCCGAGCATCTTGCCGACGTGCGCGAGAAATGCGGCCGCCTGCCCAGGGGCAAAATTGCCGATCGTCGAGCCGGGGAAGAAGCCGAGGCGCGGTCCCTGCGTGTCTTGCAACTGCGGTGGCAGATGAAACGGCCGGGTGAAGTCGGCGCGCACGGGCAACATCGGAATACCGGGACAGCGGCGTGCCAGCGTGGCGACAGCGTCGTCGAAGAAGTCGCCGGCAATGTCGACCGGCACGTACGCGCGCGGGGTGACGAGGGCATCGAGCAACTGGGGCGTCTTGCGGCTCGAGCCGCTGCCGAACTCGACAACGATGGCGTCCGGTCCAACGACATCGGCAATAGCGGCGGCGCACTCGCCGAGCAGTGCCGTTTCGGTGCGCGTCTGGTAGTACTCGTCGAGACCGGTGATTTCTTCGAACAGTTCGCTGCCGCGCTGGTCGTAGAGCCAGACGCTGGGCAGCGACTTCGGGGTGTGGCCGAGGCCGGCGAGAACATCGGTGGCGAAAGCGTTTTCCGGCAGTGACGGACAAACGAACGCCGTGGCTTGGGTAGCTTGCGACATCAGCGGTCCTCCGCGAGCCTCAGGCCGCAGAATTGCCAGCGCTGATGCGGATAGAAGAAATTGCGATACGTGGCACGTGCGTGCCCGGGCGGCGTGGCGAGCGAGCCGCCGCGCAGCACGAACTGTCCGCACATGAACTTGCCGTTGTATTCGCCGACGGCCCCCGCTGCCGTCCGGAATCCGGGATAGGCGACGTACGGACTGGCCGTCCACTGCCAGACCGGGCCATAGCATTGCGCCATCGCCGGCTGTGCGGATGAGGCGGTGCTGGCCGCCACCTCCCACTCTTGTTCTGTCGGCAGACGCTTGCCCGCCCAGCGAGCAAAGGCGTCGGCTTCGAAGTAGCTGATGTGCCGCACGGGCGCGTCGTGGTCGACCGGTTGCATGCCGGCGAGTGTCATGGATTGCCATTCACCGTCGTGCCATTCCCAATACAGCGGATGCCCCCAACCCTCGCGTTGCACCGTCGCCCAGCCGTCGGACAGCCAGAGGCCCGCCGTGCGATAGCCGCCGTCTTCGACGAACGCGAGCCACTCGCCGTTCGTCACCACACGTGACGCGATGGCGAAGGGGCGGAGCAACACATCGTGCGCGGGGGTTTCGCAGTCGAACGCAAAATGGCCGCTGGATTCGCCCGGATGCCCGATGCGATGCTGCCCGGCGTCGTGCGTTATCCATTGCAGTGGCGGGGCGATTTCGCAGACAGACGATGGAAGACGATGTGCCGGGCGCAACGGATTCTGGGCGAAGAGATGCAGCAGGTCGGTGTGCATCAGTTCCTGATGCTGCTCTTCGTGATGCAGACCGAGGGTGATGAGCGCGCAGACGTCGGCCGGTGGGTCGGCATGCAATAGCAACTCGTGCATGGCGATGTCGACGTGTTGACGGTAGCGCAGCACGTCGTCGAGCGTGGGCCGCGTGAGCAAGCCACGTTGCGGGCGTGGATGGCGTGGACCGGCGGCTTCGTAATATGAATTGAAGAGATAGGTGAAGCGCGGATCGTAGGGGCGGTAGCGTTTGCCGGACAAGGCGCCGGGCTCACCGAGCAGAAAGGTCTCGAAGAACCAGGTGGTGTGGGCGAGATGCCACTTGATGGGGCTCGCGTCGGGCATCGACTGTACGGTGGCGTCGGCGTCCGAGAGACCTTGTGCAAAGGCGACCGACGCGGCGCGTACGGTGTCGTAGCGGACGTGCAGGGGGGCCGGCGCCGTCGGTACGTGAACCGGCGGGCCGTCGCGTGCAGTGCGCGAGCGGGTGGTGTTCTGGGAGGTGCCGGAGGGCGCCTCGGCTTGCGACGTACAACAGGGGAGGGTCATGGGACACACCGTGTTGTGAAACGTGCTGCCTATTGTAGACCCGTTGCCCGGCTCCGTCTGTGACGGTTCGTAACTGCGGGCGGCGTCCGGGATGGGCGGGAAAACGTCCTACATCAGCCAGCCGGTAAGGCCGAGCAGGCTGCCGGCGGCGATGAGCCACAACGGGTTCCAGCGGGTGCTCAGCGTGACGACGATGGCCGCGAGCGTCACGAGTGCATGTGCGACGTTGACGTCAACTTCGCGCGCGAGCAAGGCGCTACTGGCCGCGAGCAGCCCGACGGTGATTGGCGCGAGGCCCCGCCGGACGGCGAGCACCCACGGTGACTGCTCGTGCCGGTCAATCCAGCCGCCGACGAGATAGGCCAGCAGCGAACTTGGCATGCATTTGGCGAGGGTGGAGGTCAGCGCGCCGGGCAGTCCGGCGGCATGCAGGCCGATCAACGTCACGGCTATGCCATTGGGGCCGGGGGCGGCCTGAGCCAGCGAAGGTCAGCGTGCTCCAGTGCCGTTGCAGTCCGGCGAGCAGGCGCACCGCGGTGGCGATCACCAACCCGGTGGCGGCCGGCATGAGGCCGGAGAGGAGGTGCTGGACGAGCGCGGTTTGCCCCCATCGCGCGTAGGCGAAGCTGATCAGGATGATGACGATGGTCGGGCAGAAGTAGAGACCGGCGACGGCTGAGGCGGCGCCATGCCCTCCTTGGAACCGGCGTCCCAATACGGTGGCGATGTTGGCGACGTTCGGCCCGGGCAGCAGTTGGGCGAGTGGCAGTAGTTCGGCGAATTCACGGTCGGTCAGCCAGCGGCGTTGGTCGACCACCATGCGACGCGCCCACGGCAGCACGCCGCCAAAGCCTGTCGCGCCGACGGCGCCGAAGGCCAAGGCCAATTGCCAGCAGGTGGGGCGGTGTGCAGGGGAAGCGAGGTGTGGAGAAGTGTTGGCGTCGTCAGAGGCGTGAGACGTCGAACTGGCGTGACGATCAGGATCGGCTGACATGGGGACGGGGCGGGAGGGAGAGCCGGTGGAGTCGGTGTCGTGCACATACGGGGGGCATCGCAGCGTCACGAGGACTGCGCGCGACGGTCGAACGCATCAGCGTGTCTGGTCGGGCGCGCCGCAGGGGCGCCACGATCACCCGTTGCCGATGGGGCCGTGGAATTCGTGTTCGAGCCGCACCACTTCCTGGGCGACGAGTGCGATGGCGTTGCGAATTTCCATGAGCGCGGTGTAGAGAGTTTGTGCGTTCTGGGGAGATTCCAGGGCAACGTCACGGGCGGCGGCTTCGATGGCGTCAAGCGACATAGCGATACGGTCGAGATTCTCCAGCATGGATCGATCTCCGTTGGCGCGCGCAGAGTGCGCATACACCCATAATACCCAACTGACGTTTCTTGGTGGGGGATGTTAGAATGCGTGCCCTTGCCGGGATGATGAAATTGGTAAGCATAGCGGACTTAAAATCCGCTACTTTCATGTTCTTCCAGGCTTTTTGGAGTCTTCATGTTTGGGTAAGATGGACATCAGGCTAGCTGATGTCCGCTCTCTGCCGGGATGGCGAAATTGGTAGACGCCGGGGACTTAAAATCCCCTACTCTAACGAGTGTGCGGGTTCGATTCCCGCTCCCGGCACCATCTAGACATCGGCCTATTGGAGCGAGGCCATGTCCGAAACGCAAGTGCAGCGTCGAGAGATAATCCCAATATTCCGTCCGACTCGCGTCAGCGAGAGTGGCGCGTCAAACACGGTCAAAGTCAGCTACCAACGCAAGGTTCGGGAAGTCCTCTTGCTTCCGACAGATTGTTGTAAAGGGTGTTGCAGGTTCGATTCCTCATTCACCTGTGGTTTTGACTGCCGACGGTAGTCCTTGGGTCGAGGCAAGCCTTTACTTGCTAGACCGAGCAAAGCTTCGGCCGTGCAACACCGGCTCTTTAGCACCAGTCGCCACAGACTTGGCTGCCTATCGCTTGTGGCTTGATGAGTTTGGCTTCGAGTGGAATGACTTCGACGGCCATGACCGTTTCGGAACCCTTACCTATTAGTACCGTGCGTTTCTAGGCGAAGCTGTTGCTGCCGCAAAGCAAGCCGCCGCTCGATAGCGCACTAGCTGCTGACTGCGAGATTCCCAACGAGCCAGGCGCAGCAGATTACGACGTGTGGCGGGCTTGGGCGGAAGGTGTCGTGCTGCCCGCGCTTACGACTTGTGCCATCCGGCACAGTAAGACCGTGGCCGCGATAGCCGCATCGGGCGACGGCTTATGCCGTCGCCGCCTCATTCGCGTCGGGGTGCGTGGTCAGCGTGAGGTGTAGTCCGAGGGCACTGACGACCTTCAAGATGGTCGCGAACTCAGGATTGCCGGTATCTGAGAGTGCGCGATACAGCGCCTCCCGAGCGATGCCCGACGCTCGGGCTAACGCGCTCATTCCCCGCGCACGGGCGACCGCGCCGAGGGCTCGCTGAATCTCACGCGGGTCCCCGCCTTCAAACGCGAGCGACAGGTAATGCCGGATTGCCTCGTCGTCCTTGAACGCCTCTGCGGCGTCAAACAATTTCAATTCACTCAGTTTCATTTCTCAGTTCTCCAACTCGTCAGTCAGCTTCTTGGTGCGCTTGATATCTTTTGCCTGCGTCGACTTGTCGCCACTACACAGCAGGATCACGAGCACGGCACCACGTTGCGCGAAATACGCTCGATAGCTCGGGCCGGCGTGAACCGGGCGATCAGTCTCAACCGCCCTGAGAACATTGCCGTTCATATAGGCTGCGCGCCAGCCTTGCGGAGGAATCGTTTCTCGCCGAGCTGGGTCAGGCGGCCGTCGGCCCGCAGGTAAGTTTTCAGTGCCGCAACTGAGACCTTGTCCCGCCGGGCCACACCGTTGAGCCCCCCGGCGGCCTCAATCTCCGCCTGGCCGAGGGCCTTCCACGTTCGCAACATGGCCTCGGTGATCTTCGCTTTCCCGCCCCGGTTGAGCCGGTCTTCGCCGCGCTGGCTCAGGCTGCCGTCGGCACGAAGGTAAGTTCTCAGTGCCGCAACCGGAACATTGTCCCGCCGGGCCACGCCGTCGAGTCCACCGGCGGCCTCAATCTCCGCCCGGCTGAGGGCCTTCCACGTCCGCAACATGGCGTCGGTGATCCTCGCTTTCCCGCCCGGATTGAGCCGGTCTTCGCCGCGCTGGGTCAGGCTGCCGTCGGCACGCAGGTAATGTTTCAGTGCCGCAGCCGGGACATTGTCCCGCCTGGCCACACCGTCGAGCCCACCGATGGCCTCAATCTCCGCCTGGCCGAGGGCCTTCCAGGTCCGCAACATGGCGTCGGTGATCTTGGCTTTCGCGCTCGCGTTGAGCCGGTCTTCGCCGCGCTGGGTCAGGCTGCCGTCGGCACGCAGGTAAGTTTTCAGTGCTGCAGCCGGGACATTGTTCCGCCGGGCCACACCGTCGAGCCCACCGGCGACCTCAATCCCCGCCTGGCCGAGGGTCTTCCACGTCCGCAACATGGCGTCCGTGATCTTCGCTTTCCTGCCCGGGTTGAGCCGGTCTTCGCCGCGCTGGGTCAGGCGGCCGTCGGCATACAGGTAATGTTTCAGTGCCGCAGCCGGGACATTGTCCCGCCTGGCCACACCTTCGAGTCCACCCGCAGCCTCAATCTCCGCCCGACCGAGGGTCTTCCACGTCTGCAACATGGCATCGGTGATCTTCGCTTTCCCGCCCGGGTTGAGCCGGTCTTCGCCGAGTTGGGTCAGGCTGCCGTCGGCACGAAGGTAAGTTTTCAGTGCCGCAGCCCGGACATTGTCCCGCCTGGCCACACCTTCGAGCCCACCGGCGGCCTTAATCCCCGCCCGGTCGAGGGCCTTCCACGTCTGCAACATGGCATCGGTGATCTTCGCTTTCCCGCCCGGGTTGAGCCGGTCTTCGCCGAGCTGGGTCAAGCGGCCGTCGGCATGAAGGTAATTTCTCAGTACTGCAGTCGGGACATTGCACCGCCTGGCCATACCGTCGAGCCCACCCACAGCCTCAATCCCCTCGTGGCCGAGGGTCTTCCACGTCCGCAACATGGCGTCGGTGATCTTCGCTTTCCTGCCCGGGTTGAGCCGGTCTTCGCCATGCTGGGTCAGGCGGCCGTCCGCGCGAAGGTAATTTCTCAATGTCCCAGCCGGGACATTGTTCCGCTTGGCCATACCACTGAGCCCACCCGCAGCCCCAATTCCCGCCTGGCCGAGGGTCTTCCACGTCTGCAACATGGCGTCGGTGATCTTCGCTTTCCCGCCTGACGCGCCAGTTTTTTGTCGAGGGATTTTGGCCGGGGGCGGCATGGAAACAGCATCCTTTCCACTGCTTGCATCTTGTGGTGCTGAACGCTTTTCCGATCCGCTGTTCGAGGTGATTTCCAGTGTTGCGGGGGAAAGCGGTCGCTGGGTCGAGCTCGACGGCATGCCGGATCGCTCATCGGCCTGATGCACCACGTGCACATTGGCGGCCAGCGCAGTCGGCGGCCGTGCATTCTGTCGAGGCTGCGCCGACGTTGACGCAGTCACTGGGGGCTGGGAGCGCGTGGCTTCAGTGCTGGAAACTCGATTCATGGCTTCAGAGGATAGAAATTTTGCGATCACGATTGACTGTCGCATAGTCTCGCCATCTGCACTTGCATGAATCGCTCAGTGCGCGCCTTGCTCGTCCGGCATCCCTGCGAAGAAGGTGAATGCACAGGCATTGGTCGGCGGTACGACTGTGACCTAGCGCGGGCACAGCGGCTCGGCCATCCACTTACACCATTCCGCCCAGTCCGTCGCGCACACGATATTGTGCTCGACATCGAGCATGTATCGGGCATGTGGTGTACCGGAAGTGCCGGAGGGGAGTGTTGGCATCTATGCCATTTGATACTGTGTTTGTGTACAGCACATACGCCGACTCGTTCACGTTAAAGGAGGCGCAGGGAGGGCGGACATCGCATCGTGTGGCGCAACTGGCGTTGCAATGTTGAAGTGCGTGCAGGGTTTGGGAACGGGGGACGCGGCTGGATGGGCGCAGGCGCTCGCATCGTTTTTCGCGATTCTCGCTTCCGTGGGCCTTGCTTTGTGGGTTTCTGGGTGTGAGCGGAAGCGGACGCCGGAAAGTTCAGCACCTTCGAAATCACGAATGCATCGCGCCGGGCAGTGCATAGAACTTTGCGTAATGCCGACGCGAAGCTTCACTGAAATTCTTGGGGTCCGCCGAAAACTCGTTCCAGAAGCGATCGAGGTAAATACGCTCGCGGCCCTTGACCAGCTGCTCCATATCCGGCCCACCGAAACGGAAGTGCCAGAGTAGCGGGCTCTTCAAGATTTCCTCCCACGGGCCGACACCGGGAATCGGTGCGTCCATGAGTACGAGCTTCGTCACGCGTTCAGGCTGCTCGGCCGTGAAGATCGGGGACGACCACCGTGTGATTTGCGGCGAGTGGCGCCCACATGTCGCCGGTCTTGCCATAGCCGTGCAGCAATACGACGGCAGGGCCGTGGCCGCCGACGCGCACGTATATCTTCGCGCCGTTGATGGTCAGGGTCTGGTGCTTGAAATCGGCGCTAAATCCGCATACGGGCGGTCTGAATTGAAGGCACTCGCCTTCCGACTACTCGCAGGTCAATGTCCCCACGCATTACCGCCCCGTCTCACCTCACTTGAACGTGCGTAAGTAGGCGATCAGATCCGCGACCTTGCGTTCGTTGCCAATGCCCCAGAAGCGCATCTTTGTGCCAGGCACGGTCTTGCCGGGATTGGCGATGAAGGCGGCGAGCGTCTTGTCGTCCCACACGATGCCCGACTGCTTCATTTCCTTCGAGTAATCGAAGTCCGGCAGGCTGCCCGCGCGCCGATTGGCGAGGCCGTTGAGTTGCGGGCCGAAGCCGGACGCCGCCATCGGCCCGACCGAATGGCACGATGCACAGCGTGAGGTGAACAGCGCCTTGCCGGCGTCGATATCCGGTGCGGCGAAGGCCGATGCGGCAAACGTGGCGAGCGCAAACGTCAACGTGCCGATTCGCAGGCGCGCAGCGGGGGCAAGACGATGGGCCAGCATGCAAAGAGGGGTAGAGCGGGCAATCATTGGAGGGTGGAAAGTCGGGGGATATGTTGTAACGGCAGTTGTCACGGCAAACCGCTAAGTTACCGCTTTCCGCCGGGCACGGCCAGTGGTTCCCGCCCCGCGTCGTGCGACAGCGTGTCGTGAGCGCGGAGGTTGGGCGCTTCGAGCGCGCAGGATGCCGAACCGGGGCGGCGTGCGTTCGCACCGTCATGCGCGCAGTTCGCGACGCCCGGTCACCGTTTGTCGCAGATGGCTCGCACACTGGGACAGTACCGCGCGATGCTTCGGGCGTCGCATACGTGCATGCCGGTTCACGGAGCCTCCCCATGTCATTCGCCTTTCTCTCTCACGTTCCCTTTTGGGTCTGGTGGCTGTTCGTCGCGCTGGTCGCGCTCGGATTGTCGGCGACACGGACGCAGCAAAAGCCGCTATGGGCGGCGCTCGCGATGCCTTTAGCCATGACGGCAGTATCCGCCTACGGTGCGGCCAATACCTTCACGACGCACGCGCCGGCGTTGATCGCATGGGCGAGTGCGGTGGTGATTGCCGCTGTGCTGCGTTCGGCGTTGGGATGGTGGGGGCACGTGAGTCGGCTGCCTGCGACGCGTCGCGTGCAAGTGTCGGGCAGCTGGCTGCCTCCGGTCTGGATGGTGGCGATCTTTGCGCTGAAGTTCAGTGTGGCCGTCGCGCTGGCAATCCATCCCGACCTGACGTCGAACGGCGGATTCGCCGCGTGGATTTGCCTGTCGTACGGCGCGTTCAGCGGCATTTTCCTCGGGCGCGCACTGGCGATCCGACGTGCAATGCGTAATGTCAGCGTCGCCAGTGACGCGTCGCCGGCGTCGTGAGTTTGCCGCTGTGAGTCTGCAAGGGCCGTCAGCGCTTGTCTTGCTAACGGCCGTTCGCGTGCGGTGACGGTGATATTACGCCGCGCCTTTCGTCACGCTGTCCGGCAGATCGCGGCCGTGGTACTTCTTGTAGATCGCGTTGAGCTTGCCGTTCTTCAGGTTGGTCTTCACCCAGTTGTTGATCCAGTCCTTGAGCGCGGGCTGGTTCTTGTTGAGTGCGATGCCAAGATCGAATTCCTTCTGCGCGAACTTCAGTTCGAGGTTCTTGTCCGGTGCACGCTTGATCATCTCGCCGAGGTTCGACGGCGTGCTCGAGAAGATATCGACCTGCCCCGTCACCATCGACGTGATGAGCGTGGCGTCGTCTTCATAGCGAACGATCTGTGCACCCTTGGCGTTTTGCGTGGTGAGTGTATCGTTGACGGTCGCGCGCGTGAGGCCGATGCGTTTGCCGTTGAGGTCGTCGTAACCCTTGATGCTCACGCTCTTCGGCCCGCCGACGATGATCGAAATGACGGCGTATGGAATCGAGAAGTCGATCACCTGTGCACGTTCCGGCGTAATCGAGAGATCGGCCACCACGATATCGGCACGGTTCGCTTGCAGCGTCGGCACGCGCGCGGCGTTCGTCACAGACACGATATCGAGCTTCACGCCCAGATCCTGCGCCAGCAGCTTGGCCGTGTCGACGTCCGAGCCTGCCGGTTGCAGATTGGCGTCGGCGAACGAGTACAGCGGCGTGCCCATGGCGATCGCAACGCGAATCTTGCCCGCCTTCTTGATGTCGTCGAGCTGATCGGCAAAAGCGGCGTGCGCCATCGCACCGAGCAGGACGGCGGTGCAGGCCTGGGTGAGGAACGTCTTGAGTTTCATGCGGTGGTCTCCTTGGATTGACGTTGTTGGATTGACGTTGTTGTCGTGACTGCGTGCTTACAGCCCGTTGGCGAGGAATGCGCGCAGTTCGGGCGTTTGCGGGTTGTCGAGCATTTCGCCCGGACCAACTTCCCACACCTTGCCCTGATGCATGTAGATGATCTGATCGGCCACGCGCTTGGCGAACGCCATCTCGTGCGTGACGAGCAGCATCGTCATGCCGTCGGCCGCGAGGTCTTCCATGACGCGCAGCACTTCGCCCGTGAGTTGCGGATCGAGCGCCGACGTCACTTCATCGAACAGCATGACTTTCGGCGACATCGCGAGCGAGCGGGCAATGGCCACACGTTGTTGCTGGCCGCCCGAGAGTTGCTCGGGATAACTGTCGGCCTTATCGGAGAGGCCCACTTGCGCGAGCACACGCTTGGCCACTTCCTGCGCTTCGCCGCGCGCCAGACGCTTCACGTGTCGCAGTGCAAGCATGATGTTCTCGCGCACGCTCAGGTGCGGAAACAAGTTGTAGCTCTGGAAGACGATGCCCACTTCGCGACGCAGTTGATGCAGGTCGATTTGCGGATCTTCCACACGAATGCCGCACACTTCGATGGAGCCTTCGTCAATGGTTTCCAGGCGGTCGATACAACGCAGTGCCGTACTCTTGCCCGAGCCGCTCGCGCCGATGATCGCGACCATCTTGCCGCGCTCCACTTCGAACGACACTCCCTTGAGCACCGGGTTGTCGCCGAAGCGTTTGTGAATCTGGTTGACCTTAACGATTGCCGACATTGAGCCTGTCCTCCAGTGATGCGCTCCAGCGCGAGAGTGGGTAGCACAGCACGAAATAAAAGACCCCCACCAGCGAGAACACGAGGAAGGGCTGGAAAATCGAGTTGTTGATGATCTGGCCGGCACGCGTGAGTTCCACGAAGCCGATGACCGACGCCAGCGACGTCATCTTGATGATCTGCACGAGAAAGCCGATGGTCGGCGGCAGCGACAGGCGCACGGCCTGCGGAATGATGACCAGACGCAGCGTTTGCCAGCGCGAGAACGACAAGCACTCGGCAGCCTCCCACTGTGCACGCGGCATCGCTTCGACGCAGCCGCGCCAGATGTCGCCCAGATAGGCGCTGGTGTAGACCATCAGCGCAAGCGCGGCGGCCACGATGGCGGGCAGCTCGAAGCCGTACACCGACAACCCGAAGTAGACGATGAACAGCAGGATCAGTAGCGGAATTCCCTGAATCGCTTCGATGAACACCCGCGCGGGCAGTCGCAACCAGCGGCGCGGCGAGATGCGCGCGAGCATCACGAGGAAGCCACCTGCGCTGCCCAGCACGAACGCGATCAGGGAGAGCACCAGCGTCCACCCGATGGACTGCACCAGATACCCGAAATAGGTCCATGAAAAGTTGCCGATCATGAGGCGCTCCGTTGCGCAGTGTTGCTGCCCGAGGTGTCCGTCGCGTTCGGATTGGCCGCGCGCGAGGCGGCGGCACGGCGACGCGAGGCCTGAGCCGCCTGCGCTGCGGCGCGTCGCACGGTACGGCGGCGCTTGAAGAAGTACTCGCCGGCGGCCCATGCCACCAGTTTCACCAGCAGCGACAGCCCGAGGTAGAGCGCGGCCACGACGATGTACGTCTCGAGCGAGCGGAAGGTGTCCGACTGCACGGTGTTGGCAACGGCGGTCAGTTCTTCGGCGGAAATCTGTGAGGCCATGGCGGAGGCCTGCATCATCAGAATGAACTGGGTGGTCAGCGCCGGGTACACCTTCTCGATGGACGGTTGCAGCATGACGTGCCACGCAATGCGCCACTTCGATAGCCCCAGACACTCGGCGGCTTCGATCTGACCGCGCGGCACCGATTCGAGTCCGGCGCGAATGATCTCCGCCGCGTAAGCACCGATGTTGATCACCATCGCGATGACGGCGGCCGCAAACGTCGGCATATGCACGCCGAGACTGGCGAGACCGAAATAGAGCAGGAAGATCTGAACGAGAAACGGGGTGTTGCGTACCGACTCGATGTAGATGTTGCAAAGGCGAACGAGCCATCGGTGGCGGCTGCGCTTGGCAAAGGCGACCAACGTGCCCGCGACGGTGCCGATCACGACCGCAAGTACGGTCATCTTGAGCGTGAGCCACGCGCCTTCGAGGAAAACAGGCCAGTAAGGAACCAGTGGGGCGAAATTCAACGAGAAATGCATGACAAACGCCTGTCTCCGGTGACGTTCGGGGCCGACGCGCCACGCCGCTTCCGTCGCGGTTATGACGTCCGCAGTCGCCGTGGTGGGTCTTTCTTGTACGTCGTCATATAAGTGATGTGATTTTGCGCATCGCCAATCAGCGTTGTCAATAGTCGGCCGTTGGGGGGATACCCTTGGCTATAGCCTTGACTGGACAAGGGGTAAAGGGAGTTTGAACCGTGGGGCGGGGCACTGTGGATTGCGTGAGGCGACCTCAACGATGGGTTGATGGCAGCGGGTTTTACAGGCTCGTCATCGTATCTCTTATTGTGGGAGACGACGGGCCGTCTGACACGACGGCATGGTTTTATAATCGCGCTTTGCCGGTCTTTTGCCTCACCCGGCATCTCTCGACGGAAAAACATGCAACAGATCAACGACTGCGGCGAGCGCGCGGCGTCGCGCGCTCCGGACATGCGGTATCGGGATGAGGAGATCAGGCGCGAGCGTATCCAGCGCGGCGTGATGGTCCATGGCGGCGATGACTCAAAGGACGAAGTCTGATGACGTTGTCTACGACGGCACTCGACGAACTCGACCGTAACCTGCTCGCGCTGTTGCGTGTGAATGCGCGCGAGAGTACGGCCAATCTGGCGCGCCGCCTCGGTGTGGCGCGCACCACCGTGGTGGCCCGCATCGGCCGGCTCGAGCAGGCCGGGGTCATCGCCGGCTACACCGTGCGACTGGGACAGGATGCCGCAGGCGGCGGGTTGCAGGCCTGCGTGGGCATCAGCGTGCAGCCGCGCTCAGGGCGCGACGTGATGCGGCGTCTGAACAAGATGCCCGAGGTTCACTTGCTGTGTACCGTCAGCGGGGAGTTCGACTATGTGGCCTGGCTGCACGCCGCGTCGCCGGACCAACTCGACGGACTGCTCGATACCATCGGCGAGATCGACGGCGTGGCCCGCACCACGACGTCGGTCGTGCTGGCCCGGAAAATCGATCGGGGCGGTGTGCTGCCTTGAACGTTGCAGGGCCGTCAGCCGCGTTGGTTCGACCGGTTCCTTTGTTACCAGCACGTGGTCGCCAAGGTGTCGCGCGGTGGCATGCGCCGATGACGGCGGATGACAAGGCCGCTATGTGCCCACGGGACTCAAAATCTCCGGCAAATCGTGCAATTCTGCCGCCGGTAATTTTCCGTAAACGGCCACTAAGAATTGCTGTGCGACCCCGCCGGTGCTCGCACACCCCTCGAATTTCCCGCTTATCCCCGTCTCGCCTTGACTTCGCACGTTTGTCTGACAGTGGCGAAGGTGTTAAAATTATTGAGAATTGTTTGCATTAACTTCCTCATCCATCTGGAGTGCGTATGCGTGTGAAATCCCTCGTGGCAGCGGTGTTGCTTGCCGGTGCGGCTACCCTGGCTCAGGCTGCCGAGTTTCCCATTGGCAAACCGTTTAATGCGGCGGGCATGGAAATCAATACGGTGTATCTCCAGCCGGTCACGATGGAACCGGCCGGCATGATGCACGATGCCGCCAAGTCGGACATCCACCTCGAGGCGGATATTCATGCGATTGCCAAGAACCCGAACGGCTATGCCGAAGGCGATTGGATTCCGGGGCTTGAGATCACGTACGAGCTGCAAAAGATGAAGGACGGCAAGCCGGATGGCGCCGCCGTCAAAGGCCTGATGATGCCGATGGTCGCGAGCGATGGTCCGCACTATGGCGATAACGTCAAGCTGGCGGGCGTCGGCAAGTACAAGCTGACGATGGTCGTCAACGCGCCGGGCACGCTGCAGGAGTTCGGTTGCAAGATGGGCGGCACGGCAGCCGCTGGCGCGCACGCTACGCATGGCGGCATGGGCCCGTGGTGCTTCGGCCGTCACGTCGACAAGGAAACGGGCGTGGGTCCGTGGTTCAAGCCGATTACCAAGGAAGCCGATTTCACTTTCTCGGGTATTGGCAAGAAGGGTGGCTACTAAGCCTGCATAACCCTGATTCAGCGTTGGCCTGGGGCCAGCGCTGTTTTCGTTTGGAGCACAAGGATGAATCAGCGCATCGCGCGCCTGCTGGCCACGATGGCGGCCCTGGTGGTGACTTTGTTGGCATTGGGCGGCGTGTCGCTTGCTCGTGCCGACGACTTGCCCACCTTCAGGCTGGAAATGAACAACGGCAAGCTTAACCCGGCGCGCATCGAGGTGCCGGCCGGCAAGCGCATCAAGATCGAGGTGCACAACACCGGAACGAATGCCGTCGAGTTTGAAAGTCTGCAACTGCGCAAGGAAAAGGTGCTGGCGCCGGGCGCGCAGTCGTTTGTGGTGATTTCACCGCTGCAGCCGGGCGAGTACAAGTTTTTCGACGATTTCCATCAGCAGGCGCAAGGCGTGATCGTCGCCAAGTAAGCCATGCGGAAGTCGTTTCAGTCACACGGTAAGACACGCATCACGAGAGGAATCACACGATGGGTCAGGTCATGTTCATCGTCTGGCGCGAAAGCGTCGAGGCATTGCTGGTTGTCGGCATTCTCCATGCCTGGCTGGCGAACCCGGAGCACGGTGCTAAGCGTGGCCTGCCCTATCTTTGGACCGGCGTCGCGCTCGGGATCGCAGCGGCCGCGGCGCTGGGCGCCGCACTGGTCGGTTTCACCGAAGTGCTTTCGGGTGATGCGCAGGATTACTTCCAGACCGCCATGGTATTGATCGCCTGTGTGTTGATCGTGCAGATGGTCTTCTGGATGAAGCGTCACGGGCGAACGCTCAAGCGCGACATGGAATCGTCGCTGCAGAAAAACCAGGATCGGGGCACATGGTGGGGCGTGCTCGTGCTGGTGGCGCTGGCCATTGCCCGCGAAGGCAGCGAGACGGCCATCTTTCTGTACGGCATCGGCTTCGGCCAGCAAGGCAGCGTGCCGCTGTCGATGTGGCTCGCGGTGCTGATCGGTTTCGTGCTGGCGCTTTTCACGTTCTGGCTGTTGCAGTTGGGCGGAAAGATCTTCTCGTGGCGCCTGTTCTTCCGCGTCACCGAAATCATGCTGCTGTTCCTGGCGGCGGGGCTGCTCGAGTCGGGGCTTGATCGTCTGATCTCGCTCGAGCTGGTACCGGCGCTGGTCGATCAACTGTGGGATACTTCCGCGATTCTTGACGATGCCAGCCCGTTCGGCAGCCTCGTCGCCACCCTGACGGGGTATCGCGCGCATCCGGCCGGCATGAATCTGTTGGTGTACGCTGTGTATTGGATATTCACGTGGGCGCTGCTCAAACGGGCAGGCGCTTCGCCCAGGCAAATCAAACCCGCCTGAGCGGGTCATGCGCAGCGGCAGGGAATGCGTCCCTGCCGCTGCGCCACAACGGTCTGAACGGAAGCGTCCGGGCAGGATCCGCAAGATCCGCCGAATCGACAAGCGCCGTCAGCCGGTAGGTCATCCCCCGACGTACGAGTTGAGCATGAGCATCGCCATACCTGTCCCGAATCGACTGGCCCGACTGGGCCTTTGGATGCAACACCACGGCAAGCTGATACGTGGCGTGCAGTGGGGCGTCGTGCTGGTTTATGCGTTCCTCATCTGCGTGCCGGTCATGATGCCGTTGCCTGACGAAACGGCACACATCCTCGATAACCTCACTGTCTTTGCGCAGTTCACGTTCTGGGGCATCTGGTGGCCGTTCGTGCTCATCAGCATGGTGCTCATGGGCCGTGTCTGGTGCGGTGTGCTGTGTCCGGAAGGCACGCTCTCGGAATTCGCGAGCCGCCATGGGCGCGGGCGCGCCATTCCCCGCTGGATGCGCTGGGGCGGCTGGCCGTTCGTGGCCTTCGCCGGCACGACCCTCTACGGTCAGATGGTCAGCGTCTACCAATATCCGAAGGCAGTGCTGCTGGTGCTCGGCGGTTCGACCGTCGGCGCGATGGTGATCGGCTATTTCTATGGGCGCGACAAGCGTGTGTGGTGCAAGTATCTGTGCCCGGTCAACGGCGTATTCTCGTTGCTGGCGCGTCTGGCGCCGTTCCACTTCAAGGTCAACGAAGACGCCTGGCGCCGGTCGTATCACACCAACGGCCACAAGATCATGCCGATCAACTGCGCGCCGCTCGTGCCGCTGCGCAACATGAAGGGGGGGGCGCAGTGCCATATGTGTGGGCGTTGCGCCGGGCATCGCGACGCCATCGAACTCACAAGCCGCTCGCCGAGCGAAGAGATCGTGAAGTTCGGTGCGACCGAGAACAATAGCGTGTGGGACAGCGTGCTCGTCATGTACGGTCTGCTTGGCGTGGCCATCGGCGCGTTCCACTGGACGGTGAATCCGTGGTTCGTCGCCACCAAGACCATGCTGGCCACGTGGCTCATTGATCACAACATCATGTGGCCGTTCGAGACGAACGCCCCGTGGTTCGTGTTCACCAATTACCCCGATCAGAGCGACGTCTTCACGTGGCTCGACGGCGGCATGGTCGTCACGTACATCCTGGGCAACGGCCTGCTGCTGGGCCTGGCCTTCACGATTCTCTTCGCGCTGGCCAACCGGGCGATGGGACCGTGGCAGACGTCGCGATTCAATCATCTGGTGCAGTCGCTCATTCCGATCGCCGGGGCCGGGGTGTTCATCGGCCTGTCGGCCACGACGATCAGCCTGTTGCGTGCCGAGCATCTGCCGGTGTACTGGGCCAACGACGTGCGGGCGGCCATTCTCGCCGCGACCACGCTGTGGAGCCTGTGGCTGGGCTGGCGCGTGACCGGCCGTCACGCACGCTCGTTCGGGCGCCGTCTGGCCGGCATGGCGGGTGTCGTGGCGGCGCTGGCGCTAGTCAACTGGCTCTGGCTGCTGATGTTCTGGATATGGTGACGCAACGGGTGACTGGCGCGTCCCGATTGGCGAGCCTTCGGCCCGTGGCCTACAATGTCGCCACAAGTCTTTCTGTGTAACGCCCATGTTGCTTGCTCAACGCCTGCCGCTTTATTTCCGCCTCGTTCGCCTCGATAAGCCGATCGGCACCGTGCTGCTGCTGTGGCCGACGCTCGCGGCGCTGTGGATCGCATCGAACGGGCATCCCGACCTGCTGCTGCTTGCGATCTTCACGCTCGGCACGTTCCTGATGCGCTCGGCGGGCTGCGCCATCAACGATTACGCCGACCGCGACTTCGACAGGTTCGTCAAACGCACGAAAGAGCGTCCGATCACGTCGGGACGCATTCGTGCATGGGAAGCGCTCGCCGTGGCTGCGACGCTCGCACTCGTGAGCTTCCTGCTGATTCTGCCGCTCAACGCGCTGACCAAGTGGCTGTCGATTCCCGCGCTGTTCGTCGCGGGCACCTATCCGTTCACCAAGCGCTTTCTGGCGATTCCGCAGGCCTATCTCGGCGTAGCGTTCGGTTTCGGCATTCCGATGGCTTTTGCTGCCGTGCAGGATCAGGTGCCGGTCGTCGCATGGGTGCTGCTGCTCTCGAATGTGTTCTGGTCGGTGGCGTACGACACCGAATATGCGATGGTCGATCGCGACGACGACCTGAAGATCGGCATCAAGACGTCGGCGATCACGTTCGGACGCTTCGACGTGCTGGCGATCATGCTCTGTTACGCCGGCGCACTCGGCATTCAGACGGGCGTCGGCGTATATCTGGGCTTCGGCTGGCCGTTCTGGCTGGGCATGGCCGTGGCGGTGAGCTTCGCCATTTACCATTACTTCCTGATTCGCGGACGCGAGCGTATGCCGTGCTTCGCGGCGTTCCGCCATAACAACTGGCTCGGTGCCGCCGTATTCGCGGGCATTGCCGGACATTACCTGCTGACGGCATAAGCGCCGGTGCAGCATCCTCTGCGTCACGCTCACGCATCGTCAGGCAAACATACCCAACAAAACGGCCCGCATGCGGGCCGTTTGTCTTTGCTGCGTCTGAAGGGCGTGTGTCAGGCGTCGCCCAACTCGTCGCCGAGTTCCTTGGCGCGGGTGTTCGCCGCATGGACGCCGCGCACGATGGCTGCCTTGATGGCGTCGCGCTCGAACGAGCTAAGCGCGGCAAACGTCGTGCCGCCCTTGGACGTCACGCGCTCACGCAGCACGCTCACCGGCTCGCTCGATTGCGCGGCCAGTTGCGATGCCCCGGTGAACGTGGCGATGGCCAACTGGCGTCCCTGCTCGGGCGTGAAGCCCAGTTCCTGAGCTGCCTGCTCCAGCGCTTCGATGAAATAGAACACGTATGCCGGACCGCTGCCCGAGATCGCCGTCACGCCGTCGAGCTGACTTTCTTTTTGAACCCAGACGATTTGCCCTGCGGCGCCCAGCACATTCTCGGCACGCTTGCGCTGGTCGGAATCGACGCCCGAGAGCGCGGCCAGACCGGTGATGCCCATGCCGATCAGTGCGGGCGTGTTCGGCATGCAGCGCACGATCTGGTTATGGCCGCCGAGCCAGCGCGCCAGATCGGACGCACGAATGCCCGCGGCAATGCTGATGACCAGTTGGCCGTTCAGGTGCGGTTGGAGGGCTTGCGCGACGTCTTTGAGGACTTGCGGTTTGACAGCCAGCACGAGCGTGTCGTAATCGCGCAGGCGATCATTGGGGGCGCTGGCGGTCTCGACGCCATACTGTTTGGCGAGGCTTTCACGGGTCGATTCGTTGACGTCGATCGCGAGAATGTCGCGCGGGGCAGTGCCGCGCTTGACGAGTCCGCCGATCAGGGCATTGGCCATGTTGCCGCCGCCGATGAATGCAATTCTCATAACCATCCTTTGCGTTGCGTATGTCATTACCTCTTGCTGCGGCGAGCCGTCACGAGGCGCTCGCCGCCGGGGCGCGCCGCGATCAGGCCCGGGGGCCGTAATCGCGCGCACCGAAAATAGCGGTGCCGATACGCACCATTGTCGCACCCTCGGCAATCGCCGCCTCGAGATCGCCTGACATGCCCATCGACAGCGTGTCGAGGGCTAGTCCATTGGCGCGCAGCGCGTCGAACAACTCGCGTACGGCCTTGAACGGTGCGCGTTGGCGAGCCGGATCGTCTTCGGGTTCAGGAATTGCCATCAGGCCGCGCAATCGCAGATTCGGCAGGGCGGCGATGGCGCGCGCGACCGCGGGCACATCCGCAGGCGCGACGCCGCTCTTGCTCGCTTCGCCGCTGATGTTGACTTGCAGGCAGACTTGCAGGGGCGGGAGGTTCGCTGGCCGTTGGGCGCTCAGTCGTTCGGCGATCTTCAGTCGATCGACCGAATGCACCCAGTCGAAATGCTCCGCCACCGGCCGCGTCTTGTTGCTTTGCAATGGGCCGATGAAATGCCACTCGAGCGGTTGGCCGTCGACCGTCTCTCCTGAGAGTGCGGCCATCTTGTCGAGCGACTCCTGCACGTAGTTCTCGCCGAAAGCGCGCTGTCCGGCGGCGAGCGCTTCGCGCACGGCGTCGGCGCCAAACGTCTTCGAGACGGCGAGCAAATGCACGCTACCCGCCGGGCGGCCGGCGTCGGCAGTGGCACGGGCGATCCGGGAGAGGACGTCGTCGAGGTGTGCTGCGATGGTCGACATGAGGCAGGTTCGGGCGTCGGTAGGGCGTCTGTAGGGCGGTGTCGTTGGCGCGGGGGGCGTTGCAACGGCGTTGCAGGTCAACGATTATAGCTGTGCCTGCGCCCGAGGTGCTACCCCGGAAAAAACGAGGTGCTACCCGCGCCGTTTGCGCTGTTCGGTGCGCCTGACGCACGCCGAACGGTCACGACACGCGGCTTGTGGCAGACTTTGCGGTGCCAACATCGACAGGGAGCCACAGATGAGCGCGAATTCGCAGCATGTGTACGATTTTTCAGTCCAGACGCTGTCGGGCGAAACCGTCAGCCTGTCGCAGTACCGTGGCAAGGTGCTGCTGATCGTCAACACGGCGAGCGAGTGCGGCTTCACGCCGCAGTACGCTGGTCTGCAAACGCTCTACGAACAACTCGGCCCGCGCGGCTTCGAGGTGCTCGCGTTTCCGTGCAACCAGTTCGGCAAGCAGGAGCCGGGCGACGCACAGGCCATTCGCAGCTTCTGCGATCTACGCTTTCACGTCACGTTCCCGATGTTCGCCAAGGTCGACGTCAAAGGGCCGGACGCCGCACCGCTCTACGCCTATCTCACACAGGAAAAGCGAGGCGTGCTGGGGACGAAGGCAATCAAGTGGAATTTCACGAAGTTTCTCGTCGACGCGCAGGGCAACGTGGTGGCGCGTTATGCGCCGACGGCGAAACCCGAAGCCATCCGTGCGGACATCGAGAAGCTGCTGCCGGCCTGAGCGAGATGTCCGCGTCAGGCTGTCCTCAGGCGGGCAGGCTGGCTCAAAACCCGAAATGTTAACGAATGACTTGCCGCAGACGGGCGGCATGCGAGCGCAGTGCGGCAGGACGAGCGGAGTCGTCTGCCGCTTCACGCAGGGCGATGCGGGCACCCGTGCCAGCGCTCAACGTCACCCAGCCGGAGGTCTCGACAACGTGAACCTGTCCGGCTGAGAGCGGGACGGTGCTCCGCCAAAAGCTCGCCGCCAGCCAGCGCGGCGCTGCCGTAAGCAGAACATCCCCGCGTTCGATATGGAGCACCGTGCCAAGGCCCATATAGGCGTAAAACGATTGCCCGTGTGCTAACGAGAGGTGTGACGGGAGCCGGGCAGGCGAGCCGCTTTCGGCGTTGGCAGGCAAGGCGACGCGTGGCGAGGACAGAGGCCAGTCAGCGCGCCTGGCGTCGCCGATATCTCGTACCCGCGTCGAATCGGAGGAAAAGAGGGGCGACTGGGGCTTTGCCATGAGGGGCTCCGGGGTGTTGAACAGATGGGTACAGCGTATCGGTCGCCAGACGCTCCCGGTAGGCACACAGTTGCGCTGTTTCGCGCGTAACAGAGCGGCTTCCGGCAATCTGTTACGATGCCGATTCAACGAATCTGTATCTGTTATGGTCGCGTGCAATATCCGATCATCTGCGCATGGACGCCGTTACTCCCACGCTCGCCGCCCCGGACACCGAGCCGCTCATCGCGGACACCCCGAAGGCATCTCCCGCCGCCACGCCGTCGCCAGCGGCTTCGGAGGATCGCACGCCGCTTTATCGTCAGCTAGCCGACCATTACCGCCACGCCATCGAGGCGGGCACGCTCGTGCCGGGCGACCGCATGCCGAGTGTGCGCACCTTGATGGAGCGGCATCAGGTCAGTCTGTCGACGGCCTTGCAGACGTGCCGTCATCTTGAGGCGCAGGGGGTGCTCGAGGCACGTCCGCGTTCGGGTTACTTCGTGCGCACACCTGCCCGGGCGAGCCTCGTGCCGGTGGCCGAGCCGCGTCCGTGGGTGCCCGATCTGATGCAGTACGTGGGCATCAATCAGCGCGTGTCGTCGATCCTCGCGAGGGGGCTTCAGGCGGACGTCAAAGTCAATTTCGCGGTCGCCCATGGCTCCCCGTCGCTCTACCCGGTCAACGAACTTCAGCAGGCCACCATCCGGGCGTTGCGCGACAACCCGCTGCTCTACGGCACGCCGCCGCCCGGTGGCGGAGAAGCGCGTTTCCGTTGCGCGATCGCCCGGCGCGCGCTCGAAGCGCGCATGAACATCAATCCCGAGGAAATCGTCGTCACGCACGGCTGTATCGAGGCGGTCAATCTCGCGTTGCGTGCGGTGGCATCAGCGGGCGACGTGGTCGCCGTCGAATCGCCGACGTACTACGCGCTGCTGCAAACACTGGAGAGCATGGGCATGCGGGCGCTCGAAATTCCCACGAGTCCGCAGACGGGGATCTCGCTCGAAGCGCTTCAATTGGCGAGCGAGACCTACGACAACATCAAGGCCGTGATCGTCGTGCCGCATTTCCAGAATCCGCTCGGGTCGGTCATGCCCGATTCGCACAAGGCGCAGCTTGTGAAGTGGGCGGAGTCGCGCGGCGTGGCGATCATCGAAGACGACACTTACTCGGCGCTGGGCGATGATGGCAATATTCCGGCCGCCATCCGCTCATGGGATACATCGGGCAACGTGATTCACTGCGCATCGCTGCACAAGACGATGGCGCCGGGCATGCGGCTCGGCTGGATCGCGGGCGGCAAGTGGCAGTGGCGAGTGGAGATGCTCAAGTACGCGCAGACGCGCCCGAACGAAGCGCTCGCGCAGATCGCGATGGGCGAATTCATGGATTCCCCTCGTTACGATCGTCACCTGCGCCGCTTGCGGGCGCAGCTACGCGAGCATCGGGCGGCGATGGCAGAGGCGATCGCCACCCATTTCCCGGCGGGCACACGTCTGACATTGCCTGCCGGTGGACTAAGCCTGTGGGTGGAAATGCCGGGCAGCGTCAGTTCGGAGCGACTGTTCGATGCGGCGCTCGCCAAGGGGATTCGTGTCGCGCCGGGCAGTCTTTTCTCGAACTCGTCGCGCTACGACCACTTCCTGCGCATCAACGGCGGTCAGCCGTTCACGCGAGAGGTCGAGAAGGCGGTGCGCACACTGGCGACGGAAGTCTCGCGCTTGCTGGATACGAATGGCTGAGCGGCCGGGAGGGTAAGGCCCGGCACATCGCAGCACATCGCGGCATACCGCCGCATATTGCCGTGAATGCGCTCAGAACTCCGGATACATCCGCCCCGGATTGAAGATGCCCGCCGGGTCGAACACCGACTTCAGATTGCGGTGGATGCGCATGAGCGGTGCGGGCAGGGGCGTGAACACACCCACGCCGGGCTCACCGTAGCGGAAGAGCGTGGCGTGTCCACCGTCTTGCCGCGCCGCCGATCGCACGATCTGCGCGTCGGCGTCGGTAATCCACCAACGCTGTGCGCCGCCCCACTCGATGAGTTGTTTGCCAGGTAAGCGGTGCGGTTCGGCGGTCGACGGCACGGCCAGACGCCACAGCGCCTGGCCCGGTCCCGCATCGGCGAAGAAGTTGTCCGTCTGCTCGCGGATCGCGTGCCAGAACTTGGCGGCGTGAATGGCGTCGACCAACTCCCCGCCCATTTTCACGCGCGCGGCCTTGATCGCTGCCGATGCTCCCGCCAGACGAATCACCAGCAAATCGTTGCGCCAAGCACTGCCTGTGATCGGCAACGGTTGCCCGCCCCATTCATTGAGCTTGCGCACGGCATCAACGGCGTTCATTTCGAATTGCAGCGTCAGTTCGGCAAACGGCTGCGGCAACACCTTGAGCGACACTTCGAGAATCAGGCCCAGCGTGCCCAGCGAACCGGCGAGCATGCGCGAGACATCGTAACCCGCGACGTTCTTCATCACCTGACCGCCGAAGTTCAGCACATGACCGCGCCCGTCCATCAATTTGGCGCCGAGAACGAAGTCGCGCACGGCACCCACGGCACTACGGCGAGGCCCGGCGAGCCCGGCCGCCACCGCACCGCCGATCGTCGCGCCCGGCCCGAAGTAGGGCGGCTCGAAGGGCAGCAACTGATTACGCTCGGCGAGCGCCGCCTCGATGTCGGCGAGCGGCGTGCCGCAGCGCGCCGTGATGACCAACTCTGCCGGGTCGTAGGCCACGATGCCGCTGTAGGCGCGTGTGTCGAGCACGTCCCCCACGCGCTGTTGGCCGTACCACGCCTTGGTGCCGCCGCCACGAAGCTGAAGCGGTGCACGGCGTGCCGTGGCATGTTCGATGACGGCGCGGAAGTTCTCGAGAGTGTCGTTCGTGTCGGTCATCAGCTCGGTTCTGGCGGCGGTGGCGTGTCGGATTGATAGGGGGGCAGCTCACTGCCGCAGTGCTTGCAGTAGCTCGCATTGGCGTCGTGCCCTTCGGTAAGGCATTGCTGGCAGGTGCGCGTGGTGATGGCATTCTTGCGCATGACCGAATGGATTTCCGCACCCATGATGCCCGTGGGAATCGCAATCACGCTGTAACCGAGCAGCATCACGAACCCAGTGATCGCCTTGCCCAGTCCGGTGACCGGCACCACATCGCCATAGCCGGTGGTCGTGAGCGTGACGATGGCCCAGTAGATGCCCACCGGAATGCTGGTGAAGCCGTGCTCCGGTCCCTCGATGATGTGCATGAGCGTGCCGAAGATCACCACGATGATCGAGATGAATCCGAGAAACACGAGGATTTTGCGGCGCGCGTTGTAGAGCGCGATGCTGAGCACGCCGGCTTCGTTCACATACGCCGTGAGCTTGAGAATTCGGAACGCGCGCATCAGACGCAGCAAACGCACGTCGATCAGCCCATGCAGTTCGGGCACGAGAATCGCGAGATACGTCGGCAGAATGGAGAGCAGATCGATAATGCCGTAGAACGACAGCGCGTAACGCAGCGGTCGATGCGCGCTCAGCAGCCGCGCGATGTACTCGGCCGTAAAGAGCAGGGTAAAGAACCATTCGAGAATCGCCATCGGCAGCGACGCCGTAGCCTGCACGGCAGGCACGCTTGAGACGATTACCGTGAGTACCGACAGCACGATGGCGATAAGCAGCGCGATGTCGAACAGCCGCCCTTCGCGTGTATCGGCCTCGAAGATGATGATGTACAGCCGCTGCCGCCAATCGTGCGGCATCCAATCTGACAGCGGGCGCATATCAGAACCTCGGCAGGTCGGGGTGCGGCAGCAGGCCGCCGCGCACGTGCAGCTTGCCGTATTCGGCGCAACGGGCTCGCGTGGGAATTCCCTTGTCCGGATTGAGCAGCCCGACCGGATCGAACGCGCGCTTCACGCCGAAGAAGGCATCGCGCTCCTCAGCCGAGAACTGCACACACATCGAGTTGATTTTTTCGATGCCCACGCCGTGTTCGCCCGTGATGGTGCCGCCGAGTTCGACGCACGCTTCGAGAATGTCGCAACCGAACGCTTCGGCGCGATGCCATTCGTCGAGGTCGTTGCCGTTGAAAAGAATGAGCGGATGCATGTTGCCGTCTCCCGCGTGAAAGACGTTAATACAGCGCAATCCGTATTGTTGTTCCAGACCTTCGATGCGTTTGAGTAACGTCCCAATCGCCCGGCGAGGAATCGTACCATCCATGCAGTAATAGTCTGGCGAAATGCGTCCGGCCGCAGGGAACGCATTCTTGCGTCCCGACCAGAAGCGCAGGCGCTCTTCCTCACTGCGGGAGATCTGCAAGCGTGTCGCGCCCGACGTGCGCAGTACATGGGAGATGCGCATGATCTCCTCGGCGACTTCTTCCGGCGTGCCGTCCGATTCGCACAGCAGGATCGCCGCCGCTTCAAGGTCGTATCCGGCGTGAACGAACTCCTCGACGGCTTGCGTAGCCGGCTTGTCCATCATTTCGAGTCCGGCGGGGATGATGCCGGCCGCGATGATCGCCGCCACGGCGTTGCCACCGGTCTCCACATCGTCGAAGCTCGCCATGATCATCTGCGCTGTCTGTGCCTTGGGCACCAGCTTGACGGTGATTTCCGTCACCACGCCGAACATCCCCTCACTGCCAATGAAGACCGACAGTAGGTCGAGTCCGGGCGCATCGGGGCCGAGCGAGCCGAATTCGATCGCTTCGCCGGACATCGTGATGGCACGCACGCGCAGCACGTTGTGCACCGTCAGGCCGTACTTCAGGCAGTGCACACCGCCCGAATTCTCCGCCACATTGCCGCCGATGGTGCAGGCGATCTGCGACGACGGATCAGGTGCGTAATACAGGCCGTAAGGCGCAGCCGCCTCCGAGATCGCCAGATTGCGAACGCCCGGCTGCACGGTCGCCGTTCGCGCGTAAGGATCGATCTCGACAATCTTCTTGAACTTGGCGAGCGAGAGCACCAGGCCATCGGAGATGGGCATCGCGCCGCCAGAGAGGCTCGTGCCCGCGCCGCGTGGCACCACCGGAATGCCCAACTGATGGCAGGCTTGCAGAATGCGCTGGACCTGCGATTCGGACTCGGGCAGCACGACCGCGAGCGGCACGCGGCGATACGCGGCGAGACCATCGCACTCGTAAGGCGTGGTGTCTTCGCGGCGATGCAGAATGCAATGCGGCGGCAGGATCTGGGTGAGCGCGTCGAGCAGCTGACGCCGACGCGCTTCGAGGGCGTCGGCGTCAGCGGGCGCGGCAGCCGCCTGGGGCGGGCCGGATTGACCTTGCGGGGTGACGGGCGCGTTCATGCGGCGCTCAGCCCGCCGAGCGCAACCGGAAAATCTTGCCCGGATTGAGCAGATTGTGCGGATCGAGCGAGGTCTTGATCGCGCGCATGACATCGATGGCGTCTTCGCCGTGCTCGGTCACGAGAAAGCCCATCTTGTGCAGGCCCACACCGTGCTCGCCCGTGCACGTGCCCCCCATGCGGATCGCGCGCTCGACGATGCGCTGGTTGAGCTGTTCGGCCTCTTCGATCTCTTCGGGCTTGGCCGGATCAATGAGGATCGCCACGTGGAAATTGCCGTCGCCGACGTGACCCACGATCGGGCATGGCAAGCTCGACGCGCGCAGGTCTTCCTCGGTTTCGCTGACACACTCGGCCAGACGCGAGATCGGCACGCAGACGTCCGTCGTGACCGCGCGACAGCCTGGTTTGAGCTGGAGCATCGCGAAGTACGCGCTATGACGCGCGGCCCACAGACGGTTGCGGTCTTCGGTACGCGTGGCCCATTCGAAGCCGGTGCCACCGTTTTCCCTGGCCAGTTCTTCGACGGTCTCCGCCTGCTCCTTCACGCCGGCATTGCTGCCGTGGAATTCGAAGAACAGCGTTTGCGTCTCGGGCAGTTCCATCTTGGAATGCTTGTTGATGGCGCGCACGGCCAGTGCATCGACGAACTCGACGCGCGCCACCGGCACGCCCAACTGAATCGTCTGGATGACGCAGTTCACTGCATCCGTCATGCTGGGGAACGAACAGATCGCGGCCGACACGGCTTCCGGCTGTGGATACAGACGCACCGTCGCCTCGGTGATGATGCCCAGCGTGCCTTCACTGCCGACGAAGAGGCGCGTGAGGTCGTAACCGGCGGAGGATTTGCGCGCACGCGTGCCGGTGTGGATCACGCGGCCGTCTGCGAGCACGACGCTCAGCGCGAGTACGTTTTCGCGCATCGTGCCGTAACGCACGGCATTGGTGCCGGAAGCGCGCGTAGCACACATGCCGCCAATACTGGCGTCGGCGCCGGGGTCGATCGGAAAGAACAGGCCGGTGTCGCGCAGGGCTTCGTTGAGCGCCTTGCGGGAGATGCCCGGCTGCGCGGTGACGGTCAGGTCTTCCGCATTGATCGACACGACCTGATTCATTTCCGAGAGATCGAGCGACAGACCGCCCTCGACGGCGAGCAGGTGGCCTTCGAGCGACGAGCCGGCGCCGTACGGAATGATGGGGACGTCGTATTTGGCGCACAGTTTGACGATCTGCGAGACTTCGTCGGTGCTGTGCGCGAAGGCGACGGCGTCGGGCAGCATGGGGTCGAACGGAGACTCGTCCCTGCCGTGATGCTCGCGCAGCGCCTCCTTGGTGCTCACGCGCTCACCCAGCAGGGCTTGCAACTCGGTGAGCAGGGCGTCTGGAAACGGACGCTTGGCGGCGAACGGCAGATGGGGGTGATTCACGGCTTTCTCCTTCGGGTCTCCGGGCGGCCAACGCCGGCAGGCGATGGCAGGCTCCATATCGGGTGTGGGGTCTCGGGCATGGGCCAGCAACGCCGGACGGTCAATGGTTCGGCGGGCGCACACCCTGACACCTCATGAGCGAGGATTTTACGCCGTGACGGCGTTTTTCCCCACCCTTTGCGTCATATCATACGGACTTGCCGCCAAAGCATGCCATCGGAATTGCCTGAAAAATGAGCAGCGAGGGCCGCGGTGGTCAATTTCAATCAAAGAAGGCAGGTCGTCCGGCGGCCGAACGTGGGGCGCCGGCAGGCAAGATATGCCGTAAGGGGTAGGTGTCAGAAGATGGGTAATCGTTTGAGCAAGATCGTCACGCGCACGGGCGACGGTGGCAAGACCGGCCTTGGGGACGGCGCACGCGTGGACAAATTCAGCCTGCGTATCATCGCCATCGGCGAGATCGACGAGACCAATTCACACATTGGCGTGTTGCTGTGCGAAGACCTGCCGCCGGACGTGCGCGCCATGCTGCTCGATATTCAGCACGATCTGTTCGATCTCGGCGGGGAATTGAGCATGCCGCGTCACACGTTGCTTGGCGATGCCCAGGTGGCCAAGCTCGATGACTGGCTGGCGCACTACAACGCCGATCTGCCGAGTCTGAAGGAATTCATTCTGCCGGGCGGCACGCGTGCCGCGGCGCTGGCGCACGTGGTGCGGACCGTGTCGCGCCGGGCCGAGCGCGCCATGGTGGCGCTCGGTGCCGAAGAGACGGTGGCCCCGGCGCCGCGTCAGTACGTCAATCGTCTGTCCGATCTGATGTTCGTGCTTGCCCGGGTACTGAACCGCGCGGCCGGCGGCACCGACGTGCTGTGGAAGCGCGACCGGGCCGAGGGCGGGGCGCAGTAGGGCTCAGTGCGGCTCTGACTGCACCGCTGCCACTGAAACAAGGGCGGCCCCGGGCCGCCCTCGACATCAGTTGCCCGTGCCGCGAGTCAGACGGCGTGCACGCACGGCGTCCGCCAGCGTATCGAGCACCTTCAGGCTGTCTTCCCAGTCGATGCAGGCATCGGTGATGCTCTGACCGTAGGTCAGCGGCTTGCCCGGCACGTGGTCCTGACGGCCGGCAACGAGGTGCGACTCGACCATCACGCCAATGATGCGGTCGTCGCCACCGGCGATCTGGCGCGCGATGTCCTCGCACACCGGGATCTGGTTCTCGTGCTTCTTCTGGCTGTTGGCGTGCGACGCGTCGATCATCACACGTGCAGCCAACCCCGACTTGGCGATGTCGTCGCACGCGATCTGCACGCTGGCCGCATCGTAGTTGGGCGTCTTGCCGCCGCGCAGGATCAGGTGGCAGTCCTCGTTGCCTGATGTCGACACGATGGCCGAATGGCCGCCCTTGGTCACCGACAGGAAATGGTGCGGCTGCGATGCGGCCTTGATGGCGTCGACGGCAATCTTCACATTGCCGTCCGTGCCGTTCTTGAAGCCGACCGGGCACGACAGGCCCGACGCCAGTTCGCGGTGCACCTGCGATTCGGTGGTCCGTGCGCCAATGGCGCCCCACGACACGAGATCGGCGATGTACTGCGGGCTGATCATGTCGAGGTATTCCGTACCGGCCGGCAGCCCCATTGCGTTGATCTGGGCGAGCAGTTCGCGAGCGAGGCGCAGGCCGTCGTTGATCTTGAAGCTATTATCCATGTGCGGGTCGTTGATCAGACCCTTCCAGCCCACCGTCGTGCGCGGCTTCTCGAAGTACACGCGCATCACGATCTCGAGTTCGCCCTTCAGACGCTCGCGCTGCTCGGTCAGGCGCGCGGCATATTCCAGCGCGGCTTTCGTATCGTGGATCGAGCACGGGCCGATGATGACGACGAGGCGGTCATCCATACCGTGCAGCACGCGGTGAATGGCACTGCGCGTGCGATGGATGAGGTCCGCGCTCTTTTCCGAGCAGGGGTACTCGCGAATCAAATGCGCCGGCGGCGTCAGTTCTTTGAGTTCACGAATACGAACATCATCGGTGTTGTGGGGAGGCATGCTTTTTTCTCCTGGGCAGTTCGGACTGCGGTGCGATTCTCGGGATGCGGGTCAAAAAAAAACCGCCAGACTCGCTGGCGGTTTTTCAGGATTCGTTTCGGTGCTTACTGCTGCAACTCCCCCTCTCCTTCCGCCAGCGGTGTGAGATTCGCAAAAAAGTAAAAATAAAACTTATTGGCGGTCATGAGGGATGTCGTTGACATTGCATTGCAAGCATTTGCCGTGCACTGGAACAACTTTATACGCCTAATCGAACGACGCTGCAACCGTGTGAGGCCGCTGAACGGCAGGAAAACGCGCGGAAATGCTGCGCCATGGTTGGTATATTTGCGTCAAATAAGCGCATTATTCCAACAATACGCAAAAACGCCCGGTTTGCCCCGGGCGCTTTGCTATGCTTTACGCATTTTCTGCGGTGCGCCATCCGACGCGTGACATCGGACGTGCCGGCCGGCCTTACGCCGTGCCGCCGACGGTCATGTTTTCCATGCGCAGCGTCGGCTGGCCAACGCCCACGGGCACGCTCTGGCCTTCCTTGCCGCACACGCCGACGCCCGAATCGAGCGACATATCGTTGCCGATCATCGTCACGTCCTTGAGCGATTCGGGGCCGTTGCCGATCAGCGTGGCGCCCTTGACGGGATACGTGATCTTGCCGTCTTCGATCATGTAAGCCTCGGACATCGAGAACACGAACTTGCCGTTCGTGATGTCGACCTGTCCGCCGCCGAAGTTCACGGCATACAGACCATGCTTGACCGACGCGATGATTTCCTCGGGGTCCTTGTCGCCGCCAAGCATGTACGTATTGGTCATGCGCGGCATCGGCAGCGCGGCATACGACTCGCGGCGGCCGTTACCCGTGACCGGCATCTTCATCAGACGCGCATTCAGGCTGTCCTGCATGTAGCCTCGCAGAATCCCGTCTTCGATGAGCGTGGTGCACTGCGTCGCATTGCCTTCGTCGTCGATATTCAGCGAGCCGCGGCGGTTCGACAGCGTGCCGTCGTCAACGACCGTGACGCCCTTGGCGGCCACACGTTCGCCGAGGCGTCCGGAGAACGCCGAGGAACCCTTGCGGTTGAAGTCGCCCTCCAGCCCGTGACCGATGGCTTCGTGCAACAGCACGCCGGGCCAGCCCGGTCCGAGCACGACGGTCATCGCACCGGCCGGCGCCGGGCGCGCGTCGAGTTTGACGATGGCGCCGTCTACCGCTTCCTGGACGTACTTTTCGAGCAGATCGTCAGTGAAATAAGCGTAATCGAGGCGTGCGCCGCCGCCGCTGGTGCCGATTTCGCGGCGTCCGTTGGATTCGACGATGACGGTGACCGACACGCGCACGAGCGGGCGCACGTCGGCGGCGATCACGCCGTCGCTGCGCGCCACCAGCACGACGTCGTATTCCCCGGCCAGACCGGCCATGACTTGCTGCACGCGCGGATCGCGCGCACGGGCCAGCTTTTCGATGCGCTCGAGCAATGCCACCTTACCGTTGGCGTCGAGCGAGGCCAGCGGATCGGACGGCAGGTAGAGCCCGTTACCGGCGGCGTTGGCGAGCTTGCTGCCGACCTTCACGCGTCCGCGTCCGGCCGTGGCGATGCTGCGCGTGGCGGCGGCCGCGTCCTTCAGGGCGATGTCGGAGATGTCGTCGGAGTAGGCGAATGCGGTGCGGTCGCCCACGATGGCGCGCACGCCCACGCCCTGATCGATCGAGAACGAACCTGATTTCACGATGCCTTCCTCGAGGCTCCACGCTTCGCTGCGCGTGTACTGGAAGTACAGGTCGGCGTAGTCCACGCGGTGCGTGAAGATGTCGCCAAGTGCGCGTTGCAGGTGGCTTTCGTCGAGGCCGTACGGCGTGAGCAGCAGCTCGCGGGCCGTGGCCAGGTTCTGGATGCCGGTATCGATGATTTTCATGCGGTGTCAGGCCAAGGAAATGTATTCGGTAAATGAGGGCGGAATCGGGGAAATCAACCTTGCAGCACGCGATGCCGCCACGCGGGCAGGCTCTGACGCACGCCGGCCAACCGGGCCGGGTCGATGTCGCCAATGACCACGCCGGCGCCGTCCGCTTCTCGCTGGGCGACGATGTCGCCCCACGGGTCGATCAGCATGGAATGCCCCCAGGTGCGCCGCCCGTTTTCGTGGTGTCCGCCCTGCGCGGACGCCAGCACGTAACACTGGTTCTCGATGGCCCGCGCGCGCAGCAGGAGTTCCCAGTGCGCGCGGCCCGTCGTGTAGGTAAAGGCGGCGGGTACGACCATGAGCGTACAGTCGCCCATGGCACGGTACAACTCGGGAAAACGCAGGTCGTAGCAGACCGACAGGCCCACGCGCCCGAACGGCGCTTCAAACGTGCATACGGCATCGCCTGGCCGAATGGTGCGCGCTTCATCGTAGGCTTCTTCGCCTTTGACGAAGTTGAACAGGTGAATCTTGTCGTAACGCGCGGCCGGCGTACCGTCGGGGCCGAAGACCAGCGTGGTGTTGAGCACGCGCTCCGGTTCGGGCGCGGCCAGCGGCAGCGTGCCGCCGATGAGCCACACGCCGTGACGGCGGGCCGTCTCGGCGAGAAAGTTCTGAATCGGCCCGTCGCCCGGGGTCTCGCGCAGGGCGAGCTTGTCGGTGTCGCGCTGGCCCATGTAGCAGAAGTACTCGGGCAGCAGCACCAGTTGCGCGCCGGCGTCTGCCGCCTCGGCGACCAGACGGCCGGCTTCGCGGAGGTTTCGTTCGACGTCGGGGGCACTCACCATTTGCGCGGCCGCGACGCGCGCAATGGCGTCGGCGGGCGTGGGTACGGCGGCTGACTTCGTGTCGGGACTCGTCATGTAATGGCTGGATTCGGAGCGGGTAACCGTGTCGGGCTTACAGGCGTTTCAAGCGGAGCGTTTCGGAAGCCTCCGGATGCGCTCAGTTGCCGGGTATACCGATCGGCGGGACGCTGTTTGGCGCCTCAGGCCGAGCGACCGGGGATGCGTCGATCTTACTCTTATTGCCGCTGGACTGTCCGATGACCGGATTGTCCCAGGAACCGGTCACATGATAGGTCGTCGAGAGCGTACGCGAGAGCTGCTCGCCCAACGCCAGTTGCGCAAAGAACGAGCCGATGCCCAGCGCGGGGTTGACGATGGCCCACGCGAGCGACGCCGACGCCGCATTGATCTTCGGCAGCACCAGCACGTTCAGGTCCTGCGTCTCGCGGGCGAGGTCGGTGTGCCCGTTGATCTTGATCGTCGCCGTACTGGAATTGATGGTCAGATCATCGGTGTTCGCCACACCGGCTTGCATGGTGGCATTGCCTTCGATGCTGTCGAACGGCAGGCCGCTGCCGATCACGCTGTTGAAGTCGAACGTCAGGATCTTGGCGAGCGTCTGCACCGACAGAATGCCCAGCAGCTTGGCCAGTCCGGGGTCGGCCTTCAGAATCTGCCCGCGCTTGAGGTCGATCGCGACCTTGCCGCCGAGCGTGGGGTAATCGATGGCGTCGGGGCCGCCGCGCCAGCCGAAGCGGCCCGAGACGGTGCCCGAGCCGTCCTTGAGGGTCTTGGGCAGGCCCAGACGATCAAGCAGCCCGCCCGCGTCCTTTACATTGAGATTGAAGTCGAGCACCGTGCGCCGAGGCACATCGTCGTCACTGCCTGCTGCCGCCGTGCGGCGGCGCGACGTGCGCCAGTTGCCCTTGACGTCGAGCGTGGCGGCGCTGTTGCTCAGTTCCAGCTTGGTGAGCTGCCACACGGGCACACCGTCCTCGACATCGTTGTACGCGTTCAATTGCAGGCGGCCCAGCGGTTTGTTGCGCAGCACGAAATCGTTGGCGACGAGATCGATGGCCGGGAATTCGTCGCTCGGCTCGTCGAGAACTTGCGTGAGCACATCGCTGCCTTGGTCTTCGCGCGGGATCACCAGTTTCGCCAGCCGTGCGCGGATGGCGCCCGACGGGTTCTTCGCATCCGGGGCATGCCATTCGGCGAAGCCGGAGACCAATTCGGACGCCAGGCTCACCTGCCAGTCTCGATCACTGCGCTGGGCCCCCACAACCAGTTCCGGCCACTGACGCGACATCAGGCGCACCTGCCTGGCATGCAGCGCCAGACGCGTCGGCAGGTAAGGCGTGATCGCCCCGAACTCGTCGCGTGCGGCGGCTGCCGTGGAGGCGGGAGCGGTGCCGGGCGCGGGCGGCGTGCCTTGTGCGCCGGGCGTGACCGCATCGCTGCTGAGCGCCGCGATCACACCGCGCCACGCGTCCACGTCGAGCGTATCGAACTGGGCGGCGACCTGCACGCCCTCGCGCGGGGCCGGCACCGGCTGGTTGATGCCGATACCGCCGCGCAGCACTTCGACGTGTCCGCTATTGCCGCTGGCACGTTGCTGAACGTAGTTGCCCTGCACACTGCCGATGGCGAAGTCGAGCGTATCGATGCGACGCCCGCCTGGGTTCGCCTGCGGGCGCAACGTGAAGCGTGCGGGCAGCGCCGTCTCGGCGCTCTTGCCGAGCGGTGAGGGCAGGTTCACGGCCAGACCGGCGAGTGTGGATTGCACGGCCACATCGGTCATGCCCTGACGCACCGTGACCGCTGCGGTGTAGGGCGTGCTGCCCGTCATGCGCTTGGCCAATTGCGCCAGCGTGGCGTTCTCACGGTTCTCACGCAGTCCCTGCGCGCTCATCGTGCCGTTGATGTTCAGGGCGATGGTGCCGTCGTCGCGGCTGCCGCCCGAGGCGCGGACGTCGCCGCCGAGGAACGTGCCGCGCAGATTGTCGAGCGAGATGCCGCGTTCGGTGAAGGCCAGTTCGCCGTCCACCGCACCGAAGGCCGGCAGCCCGCTGAGCAGCGTGACATCGTTGCGCAGGAACCGCGCGCGTCCTGTGACCTTCGTGCGGTCGGTGTGCTCCAGCGGCATTGACAACTGCATCGCCAGCTGCGTTGTGCCGCTCGCGCGCGTCTCGTCGGTGAAGTCGCCGATCCAGTGGCCTATCGGGCTGCTGTTCAGGTACTTCACGAAATCTGCGGCCGGGCCGCGTGCGTCGCCCTTGAGGGTGAGCACCGAGTTGTCTTGTCCGATGTCGTTGATGTCGCCCAGGACCTGGCTGAGCGTCACGCCAAAGACCGAGCCGCTGTCGATGGCGATGTGCAGCTTGTCGGCATCGAAGCGCAGATTGCCGCGTACTTTCTCGAAGGCGGGCCAGACTTCCGTGTGACCAGGACGCAATGGCGAGGGGTTGAAGGTGACGTCCGCCAGCGGGATGTCGAGGCGGAACTTGCCGTCGCCCTTGCCGTACGGGAAGTCCTCGAGATCGCCTTGCACGGCGAACGGTGCGTTCTGCACGGTGCCCGCGGGCAGGGCACGTTGCAAATAGTCGCGTACGCTCGCACCGATGTCTGTCGGCAGATAGCGAGGCACCGCATTGGCGTTCGCGCGCACGATGCTGCCCTTCAGGTCGACGATGCCGTTGCCTTTGCCGCCGTTATGCCATGTGCCGCTCACATCGCCCGACAATTCGGCGTTTTGCAGATGCAGGGCATCGACTTGCACCTGCACGTCTGCCGGGGCGTCGTGCTTGGTCGCCGAGTAGGACACACGCCAGGACGTGCGCGCGGTGAACGTGTCGAGGTCGATGCGCGGCTGGTCGAAGCGGCCGGGGAAATCGAGCGTGGCGTTCTTCGCGCTCAATGTCAGGTTGCCGCGCGACTGATCCGCGTCGATATGGCCGCTCAGATTGGCAAAGCCGGGGCGCCCCGCGTTGGGGGTGTCGGGAGACGCAGGCGGATGCTGGCTCGGCGCGCTGTCGATGCCCAGCGACTCAAAATCGGCCACCACACGGTAGCGATCGCGTTCGGGCGGCAGTTGCTTGATGCCCGGAAGATCGCGCCAATTGCCCGGGCCGTGGGGCTTGGGCGCTTGATAGCTGATGTCGAAATTGGCCAGGCGGCCGCGCGGCCGGAAGCTCGCGAGCGCGTCGCGCGTCTGCGTGTCGACGGGCAGCGACGGCATGAGCGCCATGGCGGCGCCGATGTCGAAGCGCGGACCCGCGAGCGTCACATGCAGACCGCGCGTATCGGTGCCGGGGATATAGGTGCCGTGCAGGTCGGGGATATCGAGCGCCGGACGGCCCGTGGCCTGCAACGTCAGATCGCGTGCGCGCAGATTCCAGCCGGCGTTGGCCTGCGGTCCTGCACGGGTCACGTCGATTCGGCCCTGTGTCGCGTCGAAGGTGAGTGGCGGCAGGTCGTCGGCCAAGTGCACCGAGGTGTTCTCGCCGGCGGTGCGCAGTGTGGCTCCCGTGAGCGTCCCGCTGTCGAAATCGACCCATGCGCGTGCGGCGACACGGCCGCGCGACCCCTTGCCCGGCAGATCGACGTAACGGGCCAACTCCGCCAGATCGAGCGTGCCGATATCGCCGTAGATCTGACCGCGCCAGCGTTTGATTTCACTGGGGCGAGTGAACAGCGGATTGGTGAAACGCGCACGAATGTCGAGCGGCGCGACGATGCCCGGCGGCGGATTCGCCTGCATGCCGAAGCGATGCTCGAAGCCGCGATTGCGCAGCATCGCATTGACCTGCGAGACGACCCCCTCGGGTACATCGCGTGTGGCGTCGCGCCAGCGCACGGTGCCGTTGCGTACAACGATGCGTGCCTGACGCATGAGCCAGTCGGCTGCCTGGGTGTTGGTCGCGCCGCCGTTACCGGCGACGGGGATGCCTGCGACGAGGATCGTGCCGTCGGCGAGCCGCTCGACGGTGACATCCGGTTCGTACAGCGTGAGGCTCGACAGACGCAGGTCGAAATGGATCAGGCTGGTCCACGAGAGCACGGCGTCGAGACGGTGCAGCGTCAGGCTGGGTTCGACGGGCGGTGGCGCGCCGGGCGGCGCTCCCGATGCATGAGTCGCACCAGGCGGATTGCCCGACGCCACAGGCCCCGATGCGCCGGACGCCTCGTATGGCGCCGTCCGGCGCGCGCTCGGCACCGGTGTGGCTCCGCGGGGAATCGCAGAGGCCTCGGGCGGTGCACTGGGCGCGGCGCGCATGATGCGCACTTCGTCGAGCGTGAGGTAGGGGTGCCAGCCGCGCCAGACGGCGTCGACGCGGCCGATGGTGACGGGCAGGCCAATGGCGCGCGTCGCGGCCGCCTCGATTTGCGGGCGGTAATCCGACACACGCGGAAGGATGACGTACCGGGTTGCGAGCACGACGGCGCCCAGCCCGAAATAGCCGATGACGATGAGCGCCAGCAGCCATTCCAGACCCAGGCGCAAGCCACGCGGCAGTGACGAGAACCAGGACCGGGTCGCAGTCGGCGAGGCGGGCGGCTTACGGTCGGTCATGCTGCGCGTCTACGAAGGAATGTGGTAGTTTCTGTGGCAAAGACTGTAACACAAGCTCAAGACGCTCCGAAGGCCAAGCCGTAGGAGAAACAGACATGTGATCCGGCGTTTCATCGCGCCTCGGTAAGCATGCGAAAGTCTCTTCATCCTCATTGCTGACCGGAACCCCGCCAGTGAGTTCACCCGAAAACCCGATCGAAATCCCGTCGTACTCGCGCTATGCGGCGCGAATGCTCGCGAGCCGCCCCGCGCTCGCCGAGGCGTTGCCCGCGCTGGCAGAGCACCCCGTGGACGCGCGCTGGCTCGCGCGCCGCTTTGAAGCCATTACCGGCACCGTGCTCTCGCCGCCCGAGCAAGCCTGCGGGGTATCGGGCGTTGACGAGGCGGGCCTCACCCGGGCGTTGCGGGTCTTGCGCATCGAAGCGTTGTGCGCCGTCATGCAGCGCGATCTGGACGGTCGTGCCGAATTGTCCGAGGTCACCGAAGCCATGACGGCACTGGCCGAGTTCGCCGTGCAGGCAGGTATCGCAGTACTGTCGCGCGAACTGGAAGCCATTCACGGCGTGCCGCGCAATGCCGAAGGCGAGCGCCAGACGCTGAGCGTGGTGGGGATGGGCAAGCTCGGCGGACGCGAACTGAACGTTTCGTCGGACATCGATCTGATCTTCCTATATGAAGACGACGGCGACACGTCGGCCCCCGACGATGCCGATCCGGCCGCAGCGAACCGTCTGCGGCTGCTGTCGAACCATGAATTCTTCACGAAGCTCGGCCGCAAGCTGATCGGCATGATTTCCGAACTCACGTCAGACGGCTATGTGTTTCGCGTGGACATGCGTCTGCGTCCGAATGGCGATTCGGGGCCGTTGGTGTGCAGTCTGCCGATGCTCGAAGAATATTTCTATGTGCAGGGGCGCGAGTGGGAGCGCTATGCGTGGATCAAGGGCCGTCTCGTCTCCGAGTTGGCCAGCGAGCCGGGCAAGCGCGCCGAGCGGCTGTTGACGTCGCTCGTCCAGCCGTTCGTGTTCCGTCGTTATCTGGATTACGGTGTGATCGGCGCGATTCGGGCGTTGCACGAGCAGATCCGCCACGAAGCGGAGCGTCGCGCGCGGGCCAAACCCGCTCGCATCAACGACATCAAGCTCGGGCGTGGCGGCATTCGAGAGGTGGAATTCTCGGCGCAAGTGTTCCAGTTGATCCGGGGCGGTCAAGAACCGGAACTGCGCGTGCGGCCGACGCTTGCCGTGCTGGGCGTGGCGGCACGGCGCGGGTGGCTCGCGCAGAATGTTGCCGACGAATTGGCGAACGCCTACGTCTTCCTGCGCAAGCTCGAACACCGCATTCAGTATCTGGACGATGCGCAAACGCACATCCTCCCCAGCGCCGGCGAGGATCGTCTCGCGGTTGCTCGTGCGATGGGGTTCCCGGACGAAGCGAGTTTCATGACGGTGCTCGACGAGCATCGCGAATTCGTCGCTGCGCAGTTCGACGAGATCTTCGCGGATAAGGCGGGCGGCAGCGGACAGAAAGGCGGGAAGAAAGGGGCGTCCGGCACGGGCGACTGCGAATGTCCACCCGAGCTGTGGAGCGAATGCCTCGCCGACGAGACGCAGACGGGCGATCTCGGCAATCAGCTTACGCGTCTCGGGTTTGCCGACCCCGAAGGGGCGCTCGATCGCCTGCGCGCCGTGTGGACGTCGTCGCGCTACAAGGCGCTGGGCGAGATCAGCCGGCGGCGCTTCGACCAACTCGTGCAGCGCGCCGTGGAAGGGGCGGCCGGCACGGTCGAAGCCGACGCGGTGCTCGCGCGCATGCTCGATCTGCTCTCGACCATCAGCCGCCGCAGTTCGTATCTGGCGCTTCTCACGGAGTATCCGCGTGCGCTGGAGCGTGTGGTCAAGGTGTTGGCCGGCTCGCGTTGGGCGGCCGGCTATCTGATTAGCCATCCGCAATTGCTCGACGAATTGCTCGACGACGAAGCGCTCGCGGCGCCGTTCGACTGGCCGTCTTTCAAGACGCAGCTTCTGCTGAGCCTGAACGCGGCAGGAGCATCGGGCAACGTCGAAGTGCAGATGGATATTCTGCGGCGCGCACATCACGCCGAAGTGTTCCGCATTCTGCTGCTCGATTTGCAGGGCACGCTGTCGGTCGAAGCGATTGGCGATCGACTCTCGGAGTTGGCCGACATCATCGTCGATGTGACGATCTCGACCGTCTGGCCGCACGTGGCGACACGCCACCGGGAGGTGCCGAAGTTCGCCGTCGTCGCCTACGGCAAGCTCGGTGGCAAGGAACTGGGCTACGCGTCCGATCTCGATCTGATCTTCCTTTACGACGATGACGACGATCGCGCGCCAGACGCTTACGCCGCGCTCGCCCGCCGGTTCGTGACGTGGCTCACCACGCACACGGGCGCGGGCATGCTCTTCGACGTCGATCTGCGGTTGCGACCCAACGGTTTGTCGGGCCTGTTGGTGACCAACATCGAGAGCTTCCGCCAGTATCAATTCCGTGAGGGCAATGCGAATACCGCATGGGTCTGGGAGCATCAGGCGCTCACACGCGCGCGCTTCTGCGCCGGCGACCAGGCTATTGGCGCTGCGTTCGAGAACATCCGTGCCCAGGTGCTCGCCACGCCGCGCGAGGCGTTGCCGCTCGCGCAGGAAATCGTGGCGATGCGACGCAAGGTGTTGGAGGGGCACCCGAATCCCGGCAATCTCTTCGATCTGAAGCACGACCGGGGTGGCATGGTCGACATCGAGTTCACCGTGCAGTATCTGGTGCTGCTGTATTCGAGCGCGCATCCGGCGCTGCTGCGCAATGCGGGCAACATCGCGCTACTTCGCGAAGCGGCCCGGCTCGGATTGATCGACGCGAAACTTGCCGACGATGCCGCTGCCGCTTATCGGACGTATCGCAAGCGTCAGCACAAGCTGCGGCTCGATGGTGTGGAAGCGGCGCGCGTGCCCGCGGCCGATATCGAGGCCGAACGCGAGGCCGTTATGGCGTTGTGGGATTCGGTGTTTTCGGAAGCGGGGGCCGGTCTGATATCCGGCGGATGATGCTTGCGGGCGGCGGGGACGACGCCCGTGACGACGTTGCCTGCGATTTGCGACTTGTGATGCACGCCGCGCGCGTCATGAACGCACTCAGAGCGCGAGCATCTCCCGCGCGTGCTTGCGCGTCGTTGCCGTAATTTCGACACCGCCAAGCATCCGCGCAATCTCCTCGACGCGTTCCGTACGGCCGAGCGGCTCGATTTCACTCATCGTCGTATCGCCGTCGCTGCGCTTCGTCACGCGCAGATGCTGATGGCCGAGCGCGGCGACCTGCGGCAAGTGGGTGACGCACAGCACCTGCCGTCCCTGACCGAGTTCGCGCAGCAGACGGCCGACCACTTCGGCCACGGCGCCGCCGATGCCGGAATCCACTTCGTCGAAAATCAGCGTTGGTGTGAGGCTCGCGCTGCTCGCGATCACCTGCAATGCGAGGCTGATGCGCGCCAGTTCGCCGCCGGAGGCCACTTTGGCCAACGGCCGCGTCGGCACCCCCGGATGGCCGGCGACGAGAAATTCCACCGTCTCCAGACCAAAGGACTGCGGCTCGGGCGTCGGACTCAGTGTGACTTCGAAGCGCCCGCCGGGCATGGAGAGATCCTGCATGGCGCGCGTGACTTCGCGTGAGAGCGATGCCGCCGCCTTGGCGCGCGCCTTCGACAACTCCTTCGCCAGCTTGAGATAGGTGGCGTGCGCGGCGTCGGCCGCGGCCTGCATGGCGGCCGTGTCCTGCGAGGCTGTCAGTTCTTCGAGCTGTGCGCGCCGTTCGGCATGCTCGGCGGGCAGTTGCTCGGGGGCGACGCGGAACTTGCGCGCGGCTGAATGCAATGCGTCAAGCCGTTGCTCGACAACGGCGAGGCGCTCCGGATCGAGATCGACACGTTGCGCGTAATGGGTGAGCGAGTGGACGGCTTCGCGCAGTTGAATCTCGGCGGGCTCGAGCGCGGCCAGCGTATCGGCGAGACCCGCGTCGATCTCGGCCAGTTCGCGAATCTGATGCACCACGTGGCCCAGCGAGGGGACGATGGCGCCATCGGCTTCGGCAAGCGTATCGAGTGCGCCTTGCACGCCGTTGATGAGGCTGGCGGCGTGCGAGAGCCGGCGATGTTCGGCGCTCACGTCGTCCCACTCCCCTTCCTGCGGATTGAGCTTGTCGAGTTCCGACGTCTGCCATTCGAGGCGTTCGCGCTCCAGTTGCAACTCGCGATCGCGCCCGCGCGCTTCCTCGCATCGTTTGACGAGACGCCGCCATTCCTTGTGCGCCGCCGTCGTATCTGCTGCGAGCTGCGTGGCGCCGGCATGCGAGTCGAGCAGACGGCGTTGCGCATCGGGTCGCAGCAGTTGCTGATGCGCGTGCTGTCCGTGAATGTCGACGAGCATCTCGCTAAGTTCGCGCAGCTGGGCGAGCGTGGCGGGCGTGCCGTTGATGAAGGCGCGTGAGCGTCCGCCCGAGTCGAGCACGCGGCGCAGCAGCACGCCGCCGTGCTCTTCGAGTGTGAGCGCCTGCGCCTGCAACCAGGCTTCGAGATCGGGGCGGGCTTCGGCATCCGCCGCGAACTCGGCGGTGATGTCGGCGCGCGTCTGGCCGTTGCGCACCATGCTGGTGTCGCCGCGCTCGCCCATGGCCAGCGCCAGTGCGTCGATCAGAATCGACTTGCCCGCGCCGGTTTCGCCCGAGAACACGGTGAAACCGGCGGAGAATTCCAGGTCGAGACGATCGACGATCACGAAATCGCGAATCGAGAGACTGCGTAGCATGGGATATCGGGGCAGGCGTGAGGTCAGTTCTGCGGCGTATCTTCGTCGGAGATATGCTCGTTCCAGTGCAGCTTGCGGCGCAGCGTCGCGTAGTAGTTGTAGCCGACCGGATGCAGGAACGTCACCTGATGTTCGGAACGGCTCACCAGAATCTGATCGCCTTGACGCAGTTCGGCAAACGACTGCATGTCGAAGTTGGCGCCGACTTCGCGTCCGCCCGTAATCGTGATGACGATGTCGCTTGAATCCGGCAGCACGATGGGGCGGTTCGAGAGGGCATGCGGGGCGATGGGTACGAGCACCAGGCCGCCAAGACGCGGATGCAGGATCGGGCCGGAGGCCGAGAGCGCGTACGCGGTCGAGCCGGTGGGCGTGGCGACGATCAGGCCGTCCGAGCGTTGCTTGTACATGAAGCGGCCGTCGACATCGACACGCAGCTCGACCATGCCGGAGATGCCCGAGCGGTTCACGACCACGTCGTTGAACGCGAGCGTCTCGAAGAGCGTCTGGCCATCGCGCTCGATGCGAGCTTCCAGCAGCGTGCGCTGCTCGCCTTCGAAATGTCCTTCGAGCATGGCCGGCACGACCTGTCGCATGTCGTCGAGCGGAATATCGGTGATGAAACCGACGCGTCCGTGGTTCACGCCGATGAGTGGTACCTTCGACGCTGCAAGCTGACGGCCAACGCCAAGCATCGTCCCGTCGCCACCCACGACGACGGCGACATCGACCTGCGTGGCGATTTCCTGAATGTCGAGGGTGCGGTACGAATCGGCGCCTGCGCCGATGTTCTGCGCAGTGTCGCGCTCGAACATGACGTGATGCCCGCGCTGGGCAATGCATGCCGCCAGCGTGAGCAAAGGTTCGGCAACGCCGTCGGCATGGTATTTCCCGACGAGCGCTACGGTCTTGAAAGGGCTCCCTGTTTTCATGCCGCCATTACACCATAAGTCGATGACAGCAACCATTGGCATGCGCCGCCGGTCACGGTTCTTGCCTCGGGGTTTGCCGCACGCCGCGTGCGTACATTTCGCGTTACAATTTTTGCCATGCTAGATCAACGTGCGCAAGCGCTCCTCAAAACCCTGATTGAACGGTACATCGCCGATGGCCAACCGGTCGGGTCGCGCACGCTTTCCCGCTATTCCGGGCTCGACCTGTCTTCGGCGACGATTCGCAACGTGATGGCCGACCTCGAGTCGCTCGGCTTCGTGTCCAGCCCGCATACGTCCGCCGGTCGCGTGCCCACGCCGCGTGCCTACCGTCTGTTCGTCGACACCATGCTGGCGGTGCGCCCCCTCGACGAGGCTGCGCATCAACTCGCGTCGCACGTGCAGAACCGGTTGCAACCGGCGGGTCCGCAGCAACTGGTGGCCTCGGCGGCGGAGGTGCTCTCGAATCTCTCGCAGTTCGCGGGCGTGGTGCTCACACCGCGCCGCAGCCAGATCTTCCGGCAAATCGAGTTCCTGCGCCTGTCGGACAAGCGCGTGCTGCTCATCATCGTCACCCCCGACGGCGACGTGCAGAACCGCATCATCCTGACGGAAAAGGACTATTCCCCGGCCCAACTGGTCGAAGCGGCGAACTATCTGAACGCCCACTTCGGCGGCCACAGCTTCGACGACGTGCGAGGTTACTTGCGCGGCGAACTCGACGCGTTGCGCTCCGACATGAGCGCCCTGATGCAGGCCGCCGTTCAGGCGGGCAGCGACGCCATGGCCGACACCACGCGCGAGAGCGTGCTGATTTCGGGCGAGCGCAATCTGCTGGGCGTGGAAGATCTGTCGTCGAACATGGAACGGCTGCGCCGGCTGTTCGACGTGTTCGAGTCCAAAACCGGCTTGCTGCAACTGCTCGACGTGTCGAGCCGCGCGCAGGGCGTGCAGATCTTCATCGGCGGCGAGTCGAGCCTCGTGCCCATCGAAGAGATGACGGTCGTCACGGCACCGTACGAAGTCGACGGCGAAGTCGTCGGCACGCTGGGCGTGATCGGCCCGACGCGCATGGCTTACGAGCGCGTGATCCCGATCGTCGACATCACGGCGAAGCTGCTCTCCAACGCACTCAGCCAGCACTGACCGGCGGCTTGTGCCGGCGCGTCGCCCTGGCATCCCTTCGCCTTTGCGTTACAAACCCGTAGCATTCCTTTACACGCTGTCACACATGGCAGGCCTACGCTTGAAGCGTCACTTATGGCGAAGAAGTTGCGATCATCGCGTTCGTCAAAGGATTCGGACAGAGCGACAAGGCAACGCGGCCAGTGCAACGCGCGGCGCGTGAACGGAAAGGGCCCGGAGTGTCTATGAAATCCCTGATTTCCTGGCGGACGATGGTCCGTTATCTCGGCGTCGGGCTTGCGCTCGGGGCCTTGGGCGCCGCAGGTGTACCTGCACTGGCGCAGGCGCAGAGCGCCGATCCCCCGGGCCGGGTGGCCCGTCTGAGCGAATTCGACGGCACCGTGACCTATGCGCCCGCCGGCACCAGCGATTGGCGTTACGCCAACCGCAACCGGCCGCTGACCACCGGCGACGCCATCTGGGTCGACCGCAACGGCCGCGCCGAGATGCATGTGGGCGGTACGGCGGTACGTATAGGCGCGTCCACAAGTGTCGCGCTGTCTGCCGTGACCGACCAAAATGTGCAACTGAACGTAACGCAGGGGACGGTGGGACTGCGTCTGCGAACCTACGATCCGAATCAGCCATATGAGATCGATACGCCGAATCTGGCGTTCGTCCCTCAACAGGCCGGGGAATATCGCGTCGACGTCGATCCGAACGGCGCAACGACTGTGAGCGTTTGGCGTGGCGCGGCCACCGTGTATGGACAGGGTGCCTCGGTGCCGCTGCAACAGGGGCAACGCGTGGCGTTCGTCGGTCAGAACCTGACGCAGCAGCCGACCAACCCGCTCGCGGCGGATGCGTTCGACCAATGGGTACGCCAGCGCGACGCGCGCGAGGACGCCTCCGTCTCGGCTCGCTATGTGCCGCGCGACATGACCGGCTTTGAAAGCCTGGACGACTATGGTGCGTGGCAAGAAACCCCGACCTACGGCGCCGTCTGGGTGCCGTCGGACGTGCCTTCGGGCTGGGCGCCATATCGCACCGGCCATTGGGTCTGGGTCGATCCGTGGGGCTGGACATGGGTCGATGACGCCCCGTGGGGCTTCGCGCCCTATCACTACGGCCGGTGGGCGTACGTCGACGCGCGCTGGTGCTGGGTGCCTGGACCGGTTGCCGTGCGTCCGGTGTACGCCCCGGCGCTGGTCGGCTGGGTGAGCGGGAGCAGCGGCGGGAATCGGTGGGGCATCTCGTTTGCAGCAGGCGGCGCGGGCCTCGCGTGGTTCGCGCTTGGCCCGCATGATCCGTATCGTCCGGCGTATCGCGCCAGTTCGTCATACGTCACCAACATCAATCGGTCGACGGTGATCCAGACGACCAACGTCACGAACATCAACGTCAACAACGTGTACGTGAATCGCAACGTGCGCGGCGCTATGTCGACGATGCCCGCGCAGTCGTTCGTGCAGGGCCGCCCGGTAGGTGCGCCGGTGGCGTTGGCCGCACCGCATGCCGGCCAGACGTGGCGTGTGGGTAATACGCCGGGGGTCGCACCGGTGCAGCAGAGCGTGTTCGGCAACAGCCGTCGCGCCGCAGGAGCCCCGCCGGCGGGCGTTTTCAACCGGCCGGTGCTCGCCACGCGCGCGCCGGAGGCGCGCGTGATGCCGTCGCGCGAACTGACGAGCAATCTGCACGCAGTGCCGAATGCTGGCGGTACGCCGTTGGTTTTCCTCCAGAACGCGCAACTAGCGCAGAACATGAGGCCGGGCGCCCCGGACGTGCAGGGGCGTGTGCAACCACGTGTGACCGTCGTGGGCACGCATGGGCCGGTTGGTGCACCGATGGGTGTGAATGGGGCGACGCCCGCACAACCGGCGCTCGGGCCAACCGGTGCCACGGGGGCAACGCCGGCGCACGGTGCATTGCCGTCGACTGTCGTGGTTCCGCCGATGTATGGTGCGCCAGGGGTGCCCGGCCAGCCGGGTGTTCCGGGCGCTCCGGGGCGTTCGGGAGTACCGGGAGTACCGGGAGTACCGGGAGTACCAGGCGTTCCGGGTGCGCCGGGATATGCGGGACATGGCGTTTATCAGAATCGTCCGGGGCAACCTGCGCCGCAGGCCCAACCGCCGGTGCGCGGTGAGCCGGCGGTGCCGTCTGGGGTGCCGCATCCTCCGGGAATGAATGCGCCGGGGCAGCCCGCCACACGCGGCGAAGCACCGCAGGCAGTGCCGCAGCCCGGACACGACGCGGCGCAACGCGAAATGCAGATGCGTCGCCCATCGCCGCAGGTTCCGGTGGCACCGCCGGAAACGCACAATGCACCCGTCCCACCGGCACCTCAGCGTGTTCAACCGGAAGCGACCGAGCCGGCTCGCCGGCCTCAGCAGTGGCAGTCGCAGCCGCAGGCGCCGCAGCCACAGGTCCAGACGGCGCCGCGAGCGCAGCCGCAGCCTCAAGTGGAGCATGTTCAACCGCGCCCGCAACCGCAGATGGAGCGGCCTCAGCCGCGTCCGGAGCCGCAGATCGAGCGGCCGCAAGCGGCACCGAGACCTCAGTCTCAGCCGGAGCGTCCGCAGACGGCTCCCCGTCCTCAGCCGCAAGAGCCTCCGCACCCGCAACCCGCACCGCGTGAAAGCAAGCCGGAAGGCGCGCGTGCACCGTCGCACGAGGCAGAGCATCCGAGTGCCGCGCATCGTCCGGCAAAAGAAGACGATCGTCCGCACGGCTGAGCGTCGCATCGCGTGCGTTCCCCCTATGCGTCGAGCTTGGCCGGCGCAGAGGAGGGGCGGGCAGAGCGCAGAGGGCGGAGGGCAGCCCGTGTCCGCCGGATTCGGGTCGGGTTTGCGGTAAAGTACGATCCATGCGCTTCGATCCCGAACCTATTTCGCATGGCCAGTCCGGCAAGACTGCCGTTCTGCTGATTAACCTTGGCACGCCTGACGAGCCACGCCCTGCGGCCGTGCGTCGCTATCTGCGCGAGTTCCTGTCGGATCCGCGCGTCGTGGAAATTTCCCCGTTGGTGTGGCAGCCGTTGCTGCGGCTGGTGATCCTGCCGTTTCGCTCACGTCAATCCGCGCAGAAATATGCGACGGTCTGGACGCGCGACGGCTCCCCGCTCAAAGTGAACACCGAGCATCAGACGAACGCGTTGCGCGCCTTGCTGCATGCGAACGACTACGACGTGGTCGTCGACTACGCCATGCGCTACGGCAATCCGTCGATTCCCGAGCGCATTCGCGCGCTGCGGCAAAACGGCGTGGAGCGCATTCTCGTCCTGCCGCTCTATCCGCAGTATTCAAGCAGCACAACGGCCACGGCCACCGACGCCGTGTTCCGGGTACTCGGCCGGCTGCGTAATCAACCCGACGTGCGCACGGTGCGCGACTATCACGATCATCCCGCCTACATCGAGGCGCTGCGTCAGCAGGTCGAGGGCTATTGGCAGCAGCACGGCCGGCCGGATTTCGCCGCCGGCGAACGGCTGTTGCTGAGCTTTCACGGCGTGCCTCGCCGCACGCTCGATCTGGGCGATCCGTACCATGACCAGTGCGTGAAGACGGCGCGCCTGCTGGCTGCCGCGCTCGGTCTGGACGAAACCACCTGCCGTCTTACGTTCCAGTCGCGTTTCGGCAAGGCGGAATGGCTCCAGCCCTATACCGCACCGACGCTCGAAGAACTCGGTCGTGGCGGCACGCCGCGTGTCGACGTGTTCTGCCCCGGTTTTACCTCCGACTGCCTCGAGACGCTCGAAGAAATCAACATGGAAGGCCGTCACACGTACCTGTCGGCAGGCGGCAAGGCGTTCCACTTCGTCCCGTGCCTGAATGGCGCGAGCGCCTGGATTACGGCGCTTGGCGAGATTGCGGCGCGTCATCTGCAAGGGTGGCCGGTGCTCACGCCAGAGGGCACGGCGCAGGCATCGGCGGCGGCGGTGGCCTCGACGCGTCAGCGCCAGGTCGCGGCCATGGCCGCATTCGACGAAGCCAGTGCAGCGGCCGCCGCCGCGGCGCAAAACCCGTCGGGAGCCAGTACGTGACGGTCAAGGTCGACGATTCCCCGCAGGCCGCTACGCGCATCGACAAATGGCTGTGGGCCGCCCGTTTCTTCAAGACACGTTCGCTCGCCACGCAAGCGGTCGACCGCGGCCGCGTGCTTTGCAACGAAGCTCGCGTCAAACCGGCGCGCGACGTGCGCCCGGGCGACCTCGTCACGGTGGACAATGGCAGTACGCGCTGGGAAGTGCGGGTGAAAGCCATCGCAGAAGTCCGGGGCTCGGCGCCCGTCGCGCAGTCACTGTATGAGGAAACGCAAGCCAGTATCCAGGCGCGGGCTGACGAGAGTGAGCGCCGACGTCTGTTTCAGGAGCCGGCGGCGCAGATGCACGGGCGTCCGACGAAACGGGACCGGCGGCGTCTGGGCGGCGTGAGCGAGTAGCGTACGCCGGTTCTGACAATCTCCCGATCTGCCCTCATCGGCGGCATTTTCAACGTCCGAACGAACGCCGCCGCTGGCGAAGTGCGCAGCGGCGAGCGTGGGGGAGCGGAATTCAGCTGTCCCGCGAGGGGCGGAACGAATCGGGAAAACGGCTTCGCGCACAACGAAAACATGTCGCGCGCGCCCGGGGCGATCAGCGCGAAGGGATTCCAGTGTTGGACGAGTGCGCCGGCATGCCCGGCATTTCGACATAGTGGTGCAGCACGGCCCGCACGCTACCGTATTCGGTATCGCGCCGGGTGACTGCGCCAGACAAGCAGATCGTAATCGTCACCGTCGTCACCAACGCAAGGATGAAGACAACAGCCAGTGGCAGCTTCATGATGCGCTCCTGAAAGAACACTACGCTGGACGAAGAATGTCCGGCGAGCGGCCGGGTCCAGCACGGCACATCCATCAACTGGACCGTAATTCATGTTAGGTCGCAGCAACGGCCGATACAATAGAAGACTCGTAACGCGTGTAACCGGATATTTTCCGGAACGCCGCGCGCACCGATGTGGCGCACAGAATGCCCGCCAGCTCTTGAAATCGGTGTGAACGTCCCTACTATGCAAAGGGATTTGAACCGGTGGCGCATCGTCGTGGTGCGCTGCAAGAACCTTTTGACGACTCAAGCTCATGACTGAACAGCAAAACACCCCCGACCAGCCGATTCCGTCCCAGGCCGAAGCGGCCCCGAACGACGCTGCGCTCGCGAACGACGCGCTGCCCTCGGTCGAGGCGCAACTTCTGGCGGCACAGGCCGAAGCGGCGAGCCTGCGCGACGATGCGTTGCGCGCCCGCGCCGAGATGGAGAACGTCCGCCGTCGTGCGGAAGATGAAGTGGCAAAGGCCCGCAAATTCGCCGTGGAGAGCTTCGCGGAGAACCTGCTGCCGGTGATCGACAGCCTGGAGGCCGCAGCAGCCGACCAGAGCGGCGACGTCGCCAAACTGCAGGAAGGCGTCGCCTTGACCCTGCGCCAACTCGTCTCCGCGCTCGAACGCAGCAAGGTGACGGTCATCGACCCGGCCGGCGCAAAGTTTGATCCGCATCAGCATCAGGCCATCTCTATGGTGCCGGCCGAACAGGAGCCGAATACCGTAGTAGCAGTGCTGCAAAAAGGCTATCTGATCGCCGACCGCGTGCTGCGCCCGGCGTTGGTGACCGTCGCAGCAAGCAAGTAACCGTACTGCCATGACATCATGGCAAGCTTCGGTTCGGGTAGGCGAAGCGGTTGGCGCGCAAGGCACGGCAGGCGGCTGACGCCGGCATCGAAGGGCGGCTGGGCAACAGGTAAGGATAGCGATCATGGCAGGTGACCTTCCGGGCATGGCGGGTATCGACGGCACGGTATTCGAGGCGTTCTCGATGCAGGCGCTGACGACCGAAACGTTCGATGAAGGGTTGCGTGAGGCAGGTGGGGCGCTGGCGGTGGTGTTTTTCTGGGGCGTCGACTGTTTCAACTGCGAAGTCGCCAAGAAGACCATGCTCGCGCAGCGCGAGGCCATTGAAGCCTTGGGGTTGCGCTGGTTCCATGCCAACGTGTACGCCGATGCGGCGCTGGGCAAGCGCTTCGGGTTACACGGCGTACCGACGTTTTTCTTCTTCCACGAAGGCAAGACGCTGGGCCGGGCGACCGGCTGGCAGGGTTTGCCCCAGTTCCGGCTGGCGGTGGCCGCCGCACGCGAGAAAATCGCGGCGGCGGGGGGCAAAACCGGACAGCAGGAAGGGTCTTGAAATGCACCGGGCTGCACCCATATGTCGTGCAGATCAATGAATTGAATGGGCCGCTGGCCCGAAAGAAAGACGCAAAGGACGCTAGGAGAAATTCAAATGGGCAAAATTATCGGTATTGACTTGGGCACCACCAACTCGTGCGTGGCCGTCATGGAAGGCAATCAGGTCAAGATCATCGAAAACGCGGAAGGGGCCCGCACCACGCCGTCGATCATCGCGTACATGGACGATGGCGAGATCCTGGTCGGCGCGCCGGCCAAGCGTCAGGCGGTGACCAACCCGAAGAACACGCTGTACGCTGTCAAGCGCCTGATCGGCCGCCGCTTCGAAGAAAAAGAAGTGCAGAAGGACATCGGCCTGATGCCGTACAAGATCGTCAAGGCCGACAACGGCGACGCCTGGGTGGAAGTGCGCGACCAGAAGCTGGCCCCGCCGCAGATTTCCGCTGAAGTGCTGCGCAAGATGAAGAAGACCGCCGAGGATTATCTGGGCGAGCCGGTGACGGAAGCCGTGATTACGGTGCCGGCCTACTTCAACGACAGCCAGCGTCAGGCCACCAAGGACGCCGGCCGCATCGCCGGTCTGGAAGTCAAGCGCATCATTAACGAGCCGACCGCCGCCGCACTGGCTTTCGGTCTGGACAAGAAGGAAGGCGGCGACCGCAAGATCGCGGTGTATGACCTGGGTGGCGGCACGTTCGACATCTCGATCATCGAAATCGCAGATGTGGACGGCGAGCACCAGTTCGAAGTGCTGTCGACCAACGGCGACACGTTCCTGGGCGGTGAAGACTTCGACCAGCGCATCATCGACTACATCATCGGCGAGTTCAAGAAGGAACAAGGCGTCGATCTGTCGAAGGACGTGCTTGCGCTGCAACGCCTGAAGGAAGCGGCGGAAAAGGCCAAGATCGAGCTGTCGTCGAGCCAGCAGACCGAAATCAATCTGCCGTACATCACGGCCGATGCCTCGGGCCCGAAGCACTTGAACCTGAAGATCACGCGCGCCAAGCTCGAAGCGCTGGTCGAAGAGCTGATCGAACGCACGATCGAGCCCTGCCGCCTGGCCATCAAGGATGCCGGTGTGAAGGTGGGCGACATCGACGACGTGATTCTGGTCGGCGGTATGACCCGCATGCCGAAGGTGCAGGAGAAGGTCAAGGAGTTCTTCGGCAAGGAGCCGCGCAAGGACGTGAACCCGGACGAAGCCGTGGCCGCAGGTGCCTCGATTCAGGGTTCGGTGCTCTCGGGCGACCGTAAGGACGTGCTGCTGCTCGACGTGACCCCGCTCTCGCTCGGTATCGAAACGCTGGGCGGCGTGATGACGAAGATGATCACGAAGAACACCACGATCCCGACGAAGCACTCGCAAGTGTTCTCGACGGCGGACGACAACCAGCCGGCCGTGACGATCAAGGTGTATCAGGGTGAGCGCGAGATGGCTGCCGGCAACAAGTCGCTGGGCGAGTTCAACCTCGAAGGCATTCCGCCCGCCGCACGTGGCACGCCGCAGATCGAAGTGACCTTCGACATCGACGCCAACGGTATTCTGCACGTGGGCGCGAAGGACAAGGCCACGGGCAAGGAAAACAAGATTGTCATCAAGGCGAACTCGGGCCTGTCGGATGCCGAGATCGAGCAAATGGTGAAGGATGCCGAGCTGAACGCCGAAGAAGACAAGAAGGCTCGCGAGCTGGCCGACGCCCGTAACCAGGGCGACGCGCTGGTGCACAGCACCCGCAAGGCGCTGACCGAATACGGCGACAAGATCGAGGCTTCGGAGAAGGAAGCGATCGAATCGGCCATCACGGCATTGGAAGGCGCACTGCGCGAGTCGGACAAGGCAGACATCGATGCCAAGGTCGAAGCGCTGGGCACTGCGAGCCAGAAGCTCGGCGAGAAGATGTACGCCGACATGCAGGCCCAGGCCGGCGCCGCAGGCGCCGAGCAAGGCAAGCCGCATGACGATAACGTCGTCGATGCTGAAGTGAAAGAAGTCAACGACAAGAAGTAAGGTGTGCATGGCGCGCAGCGCACACAGATGTGCGCTGCGTGTAGGCCGGGTATCGGAGTTCTCTGCAAAGGGAATCTCGACCCGGCTTTTTGCCTGATGGCGACATGCAACAACATTGGAAAGACTTATGTCCAAACGTGATTACTACGAAGTCCTTGGCGTCGCCAAGAACGCCGAAGACAAAGAAATCAAGGCGGCGTATCGCAAGCTGGCGATGAAGTACCACCCGGACCGCAATCCGGAAAACAAGGACGCCGAAGAGAAATTCAAGGAGGTCAAAGAGGCCTACGAGATGCTCTCCGATCCGGAAAAGCGTGCTGCGTACGACCAGTATGGTCACGCGGGCGTCGACCCGAATATGGGCGGCTTCGGCGGCGCGGGCGGTCAGGGCTTCGGTGGCTTCGCAGATGCGTTCGGCGACATCTTTGGCGACATCTTCGGTCAGGGCGGCCCCGGCGGTGGCCGTAGCGGCCGGGCTGGCCCGCAGGTGTATCGCGGCGCGGATCTGCGCTACAACATGGAGATCACGCTCGAGCAGGCAGCGAACGGCTTCGACACGCAGATTCGTGTGCCGAACTGGGAAGAATGCGAGATCTGCCATGGCAACGGCGCGAAGCCGGGCACGAAGCCCGAGACCTGCCCGACCTGTAACGGTTCGGGGACGGTGCGCATGTCGCAGGGTTTCTTCAGCATTCAGCAGACCTGCCCGAAGTGCCATGGCACCGGCTCGTACATTCCCGAGCCCTGCACGAACTGCCACGGCTCGGGCAAGATCAAGAAGACCAAGACGCTGGAGATCAAGATCCCGGCGGGTATCGAAGACGGCATGCGTATCCGGTCGTCCGGCAACGGCGAGCCGGGGGTGAATGGCGGTCCGGCGGGCGACCTGTATGTGGAAATCCACATACAGGCGCACAACGTGTTCGAGCGCGACGGCAACGATCTGCATTGCCAGATGCCGATTTCGTTCGTCACGGCAACCCTCGGCGGCGACATCGACGCACCGACGTTGCACGGCAAGGTGACCTTCGAGGTGCCCGAAGGCACGCAGACGGGCAAGACATTCCGCCTGCGCGGCAAGGGCATCAAGGGCTTGCGCGAGAGCTATCCGGGCGATCTGTATGTGCACGTGCAGGTGGAAACGCCGGTCAAGCTCGACGACAAGCAGAAACAGATGCTGCGTGACTTCGACACCTCGCTCAAGGCGGGCGGCGCTCGTCACAGCCCGCAGTCGAAGGGCTGGTTCGACCGTGTGAAGCAGTTCTTCGAGTAATTCCATGCAAAGTGAAGCGCCTTTGGCCGCATTCGCGCTGTTGGACGACAGCGCGGACCCGGCCGGCGGGGCGCGTCTGTATACCGGGCTCGTACGCGAGGTGACTTGCGACGAGCCCGGCGTGCTTTCCGACGCGCTTCGCGAAGTGGAAGACGCCTCGCGTCACGGCCTGCATGCCGTGCTGCTGACCGACTACGAGTTCGGTGTGCGTCTTGGTGGCGTGCATACGGTGACGACGCGTCGTGCGCCGGGCGAGTTTCGCGCGCTGCTGTTCCGTGAATTGCAGCGGCTCGACGCCACGCAGACGCAAGTGTGGCTGTCGCGGCAGGAGGCGGCGTATGCCAGCGACGGACTGGCGCCCGCGCACGCTACGGGGGGTGGCAGCGACGACATTCGCCGCCCAGGCGTCGCCGGTGTGGCGGCGCTGCAAGCCGACGTCAGCGAAACTGGCTTCGACGATGCGATCGCCCGCATTCACGAGTGGCTCGCTCAGGGCGAGTGCTATCAGATCAACTACACCTACCGTCTGAATTTCGATGCGTTCGGCTCCCCCGTGGCGCTATACCGCCGGTTACGCGCGCGTCAGCCGGTGCCTTACGGCGCGCTCGTCATGCTGCCCGGAGCGCAGGGTGTCGTGGGCCGCGCGATCCTTTCGCTCTCGCCCGAACTGTTTCTGCGTCATTCGCGTGGCCGGATCGAAGCGCGGCCGATGAAAGGCACGGCCCCCGCCTGTGGCGACGCGGCGGAGGATGCCAAGCGTAGTGCCGCACTCGCCGCGGACGAGAAGAATCGCGCCGAGAATCTGATGATCGTCGATCTGTTGCGCAACGATCTCGGGCGCATCGCGACGCCGGGGTCGGTCAAGGTGCCGAAACTCTTCGAAGTGACGCGCTTCGCGAGCGTGTTGCAGATGACGTCGACGGTCACGGCGGCGCTGCCCCACGCCACCTCGTTCACCGACGTCTTACGTGCGCTTTATCCGTGCGGCTCGATCACCGGTGCGCCGAAGCATCGCACGATGCAACTGATCGGCGAACTGGAAGTGTCGCCGCGCGGGCTGTACACCGGCGCAATCGGTTGGCTCGATGCACGTGAAGACGACCCGCAAGCGCTTGGCGACTTCTGCCTGTCCGTCGCGATTCGGACGCTGGAACTCGACGCCCCGGATGCCGGCGGACTGCGGCGAGGCAGGCTCGGTGTCGGCGCGGGAATCGTGCTCGACAGCAAAGCAGAGGAGGAGCGCGAAGAGTGCAAGCTCAAGGCGCGTTTTCTGAGCGCGCTCGATCCGGGTTTCGAACTCTTCGAGACGATGCAGGCGACGCGAGGCGGCGGCGTGGCGCATGTCGAGCGACATTTCGCGCGTCTGGCGGCATCGGCAGAGTATTTCGGTTTCCGCTTTGACGGTATGGCGTTGCGTGCACAACTCGACGCGGTAGTCGCAACGTTCATGGAAGACACCGTTCACCGAGTTCGTCTGGCGCTCTCGCACGACGGCACGGCAGTCGTCACGCATGCGGTGCTGGCGCCCCTGCCGGGCAAAACGGTGTCGGTGCTGCTACTTGCGGAGGATGCAAGTGCCACACGAGCGGCTGACCTGTTCCTACGTCACAAAACCACTGTGCGTGCGCAATACGACGACGCCTGGCGTGCCGCAGAAGCGAAGGGCGCCTTCGACGTGTTGTTCTTCAACGAACGGGGCGAGTTGACCGAGGGCGGGCGCAGCAATGTGTTCGTCAAGTGCAACGGCATCTGGATGACGCCGCAGTTATCGTCCGGCGTGCTGCCGGGCGTGATGCGCAGTGTGATGCTCGCCGATCCGGCGTGGGCGGCGGTGGAGGCCGTGCTTACGCGCGAAGACGTGCTCAACGCGCAGGCGATCGTTGTGTGCAACGCGCTACGCGGGGCACTTCCTGCGCGCTTGGTTGCCGCCGCAGACGCGTGACGCGAGCCAAGCACGAGCGCCTGTCACCTTCCCAGAGGTAAACCGCGCAACGCGGTTTGTGCCTTGCACGGCACATCAATCCACTGGGAAAATTCTCAATAGAATCTTCTTCTTCCCCCGCGTACTGCGGGGTCTCCCGCTTATACGACCATCGGTCATCGTTGTCCGGCTGGCCCGTATTTCACCGACGAGCACGGTGGCGTCGTTGGCAAAATCGCTCTCCCTCTCGCGGAAGTCGACCTCTGTTGATAGTCATTGGGCTGCCGGCGCGCTGGCGCGTCAGTGCGTTTCTCGCACAGAATCCTTGGAGCCGGCGTCCGATGTTTATTTGACTCTAGGAGCGAGAAAACATGAACGAGAACGATCTGGAACTGCAACTTAACGAAGACCAGATTCGCCATATCCAGGCGATGACCGGACAACGTATCGGGGCGATTCGAGTGGTGTCGAATTTCCCGGGGCTTCAAGGGATACAGGGTGTGCAGGGCGTGCAAGGTGCGCAGGGTATGCAAGGTGCACAAGGTTTGCAGGGAGTCCAGGGGGTGCAAGGCCCGCAAGGTATGCGCGGTGCCCAGGGCATGCAAGGCATCCAGGGTATGCAAGGCCCGCAGGGTTATCAGCACGCCCAAGGCATGCAAGGTCCACAAGGTATGCAGGGTGTTCAGGGTATGCAAGGGCCGCAAGGATACCAGCACGCGCAAGGTGTGCAAGGCCCGCAAGGCATGCAGGGCGTTCAAGGTATGCAAGGGCCGCAGGGTATGCAGGGCGTTCAGGGAATGCAGGGTCCGCAGGGATATCAGCACCCGCAAGGCGTGCAAGGCCCGCAGGGATATCAATACGCGCAAGGCGTACAAGGTCCGCAAGGCATGCAGGGGGCGCAGGGGTATCAGCACGCGCAAGGCGTGCAAGGCGTGCAAGGCCCGCAAGGTGGGCAGGGTCCGCAGGGATATCAATACGCGCAAGGCGTGCAAGGCCCGCAAGGCATGCAGGGTCCGCAGGGATATCAATACGCGCAAGGCGTGCAAGGCCCGCAAGGCATGCAGGGTCCGCAGGGATATCAACACGCGCAAGGCGTGCAAGGCCCGCAAGGCATGCAGGGTCCGCAGGGATATCAATACGCGCAAGGTGTGCAAGGCCCGCAAGGCATGCAGGGTCCGCAGGGTTATCAACACGCCCAAGGTGTGCAAGGCCCGCAGGGCATGCAGGGTCCGCAGGGATATCAATACGCCCAAGGTGTGCAGGGTCCGCAAGGCCCGCAGGGTGTTCAGGGCTCGGAGCAGGCTCAAGGGATTCAAGGCTCGCAAGGGCTGCATTGATCGCAATGCCGATGTCCACGGCACGAGAGTGCGCAGAGGGCTTGCGCTCTCGTGCTCGTTGACAAATTGGGCGGCTCGGCAGCCGATTCGCCGAGCCGCGAATCCCTGATGAGATATCGCTTTCGATAGCTCACATTGGAGTTGCGATCATGTCGTCAACCCTCATGAATTTGTCGGCGGAACAACGTGCGAAGTTGTTCGATACCACCGGCGCGCCGTTGCGCAGACTTCGTGTCGATGCCGTCAGCGGCACTGCACAGGCGATTGATCGCTACTGTCAGCGGTGTCTGCTTACCGAGGACCTACCCGGCGTGCATATCGCACCGGACGGCATCTGTGATGCCTGTCATGCCTTTGCTGCCGAATCCGCGCGCGGCGATTACACGCAGCGCAAACTTCTCGATGTGGTGGCCGCGTGCCGGGGCACGGGAACACCGGATTGCGTGCTGGCATTCTCGGGGGGAAAGGACAGCGCCCTCACGTTGCTGCTCGCCGTCAAGGAGTTGGGCCTGCATCCCGTCGCCGTGCTCGTCGATAACGGGTTCATTCCCGATGAAGTCAAGGACAACGCGTCATCGTTCTGTGCACGCTTCGGTGTGTCGCTGGTGATCGAAAAGATTGATATTCGCAGGATTGCCCGCGAGTCTTTGCAATCGACTTCGGGGCGTATTCCCTGCTCATCGTGCATCAGCGGCGTCTTTGCCGCGATGGCGAAGACCTGCCGGGCACTCAATCTTCGTCTCATCCTCAGTGGTCATCGGTTTCCGCCGCTTGCCTATCCCGTAAGCGGCTTCACGAAGCGTGAAGCGGACAACGGCTTCATCTGCGCCTCGCCGCTTTTGGCCAGACAACTCACCGAGGCAGAGCAAATGCAATGGATTCGAGATGCGGGCTGGAAGCCAGTGTCAATGGCCGGCAACACATCGAACTGCAAACTGATCGGTGTGGTGGAGCAGCATCTTTACGACGTACAGGGTTTCAATCCGCATATCTATGAGGTCTCGAAGGAAATCCGAGCCGGCTTCTACGATCGCCGGGCGGGTTTCGAGAAAGTGGATCGTCCGGAGATCACACCGGAACATCAGCAGTGGGTTCTCGACCGGATGCAGCCCGATACCCCAGAAGTCTCTGATAAACCAGAGTGAGTCACATGCACGATTCCATCATCGTTACCGACAACTTCTATCGCGACCCGGACGATGTCCGAACGTTTGCACTGGATCAGGCGTTCACGGTAAAAGGAAACTATCCCGGCGCCCGCACGGGGCCGTTCCTGCACGACGGCGTGATGGACGCTATCCAGAATATCGTCAAGTCGCCGATCACGTATTGGCCGCCGGACACCTACAACGGCGCGTTTCAATACAGCGTCAAGCAGGACATTACGTGGGTGCACGCGGATCACACCACTGTGTGGTCCGGCGTTGTCTACCTTACGCCGGACGCACCACCTCATGCCGGAACGGCGTTCTTCCAGCACAACGAAACCGGCTTCGATCTCTACCCCGACGATGAGCGGCAGCGCGCGTCTTGCGATGCCGACGCAACCGCCTGGGAGCGCTGGACGATGACCGACCGGATCGCAAATCGCTTCAACCGCCTGATTCTGTTCCGAGGCCGTCGCTTTCACGCGAGTCAGGGGCACTTCGGCGACAGCAGGGAAAACGGTCGTTTGTTCCAGACATTCTTTTTCAACACGCAATTCTAATGCGTATCTTCTTACCTGAAGGAGGCAATGAGATGGCAGCTTCGGAACTGTTTTTCCCAGTGGGCTCGCTCGGTCTGAGCAAGGAGCAATCGGCGAAGATCAAGACGGCTTTCGGACATGAGGTCGATAGCGTGCCGCTGTATCGCGTGGTGCCGGTGTCATCCGACGATCGTTACGTGCCGTTGGCCGACGTGCCGGGATTGCCGGGCATTCTCGTGCACTACGGTGACGCGGCGGCATCGGCCGGCGCCAATATCATTGCCTCGGTGATTTCGGATATGGCTCGGGGAACCGACGACTCGGCGGTATTCGCTGCGCATACGAAGCTGATGGCGCCGCACCCGGACGAGAGTGCCGCCAAGGCGCGCGCGCCGGCGGCTGGCAAAACGAAGTGAATTGACGAGTTCGTCTCGATGACTACGCGCAGTGGCAAGGGAAGCGATGTCGCGTCAGGCGGTGCCGGCGACCTTCTGGTGATGGTCAAGGTCGCCGAGCGCTGCAACATCGACTGCGACTATTGCTACATGTATCAGGGTGTCGATCAAGGATGGCGGCAGCGCCCCAAATTCCTGAGCGAGCCTCATCTCGACCAGTTGGTCGAACGTCTGATCGAGCACCGCCGCGCGTTTCCATCGGCACGAATGACGTTGGAGATTCACGGAGGAGAACCGCTGTTGCTCGGCAAACGCCGCACAGCCCGCTTCTTTGAACATCTGCGGCATCGTTTGAGCGAAGCGGAGTTGGCCATCGTGACCCAAAGCAACGGTGTGCTGATAGACACGTCATGGCTGGACTTGTATGCCGAATTTGGTGCGACGCTCGGCATCAGTTGCGATGGCCCCCCTGCGCTGCATGATCGGCATCGATACGATTTCGAGAAGCAAGGCACCGGGGCGCGCGTCGAGCAAGCGATTCGCCTATGCCTTTCCTACCCGCAATCGCGGCGCGTGTTCAACGGTGTGCTGGCTGTCATTGATCCAAACAACGATCCGGTGCGAATTCTCGGCTACTTCCGCGCATTGGGGTTGAGCGACGTCGACTTTCTGTTACCCGATGCCAACTTTGCCGCACCTCCCCGGCACATTCAAGCGTATACGCACGCGCGTCTGCTGGCTTTCCTGTGTCGAGGGTTCGATGCGTGGCTTGCCATCGACGACCCTGCCTTTCACGTGCGCATCTTTGAAACGTTCATCCGGGGCGTGCTGGGCCGTCGGTCCGAACTCGACGCATTTGGCGGCGCATTGGCGCCGATTGCGGTGGTCGAGAGCGACGGCAGTTATCGGCTGCTGGACGTGCTTTCCATCTGCAAGACCGATGCGAGTTACACGGGACTCGGTCTTGAGAAGCATAAACTCCAGGACTTCGTCGACCTCGCGCGCACCCGTTATCCCGAGGTTCACGCGGCGTGTCGCGAATGTGAGGCGTTTGTCGCATGCGGTGGCGGCTATGTCGCTCATCGCTTCGACGGAGAGAGCTACGACAATCCCAGCTTCTATTGCAGCGCGTTAATCGGCTTCTATCGACATGTCCGAGCGCACGTGAATCGCCTCTCGACAGCAACGCCTATCGGCTAAGGCGGCGCGCGTTCGATGCCGGGCGCGACATCGATGCGCCCGAGATCGACCGGAGTCGTCTTCCGCGAAGCGGCGCGAGACCGCGCTGCTGTCCTTCCTTTCCGTCCTCAACTTCCCTGACGTGCTGCCATCTGCGGCACGAAAAGATCGCTCCACTTGGCCGGACGCGTCTTGATCGTGCCCGCACGGCCCATGAATTCGACGTACTGCATCAAGCCATTGGGTGTCGTGGTGAATTGCAGACCCGGGTCAGCGAGCATCTGCTCGATTTCGGCCTGCGGCAGATTCATCTTCGACACACGCAGGAACGTCTTCGCCGCACCCACACGATCCTTCGCGATGTAGGCGGCGGCTTCTTCCTGAGCGTCCAGAATCGCTTGCACCAGCTTCGGATTCTGCACGGTGAATTGCTTCGGCGCGAACACTACGTCGATGGTGATGTTGCCGAGCACATCCGTCGAATTCAGCACGCGCTTGATGCGCGGGTCCTTCAGTTCCTGATATGAGAACGGCGGCGAGGTGAAGTGCGCGGTGATTTCCGTCTTGCCTGAGAGCAGTGCGCTCAGTGCTTCCGGATGGCTCAGGCTGACCGTCTGCGGATCGAGCTTCGCGTAATTCTCGATGCCGAACGTCTTCGCCACGGCCATTTGCAGCAACACGGCGGAGAGCGACGTCTTGATGCCCGGAATCGCGATCTTGTCCTTCGGCGTGAAGTCCTTGAGCGACTTGATGTTCGGGTTGTTCGTATTGAGCCAGAGCGGCCCGGTCGACAGCGCCGACAGACCGATCACTTCCGAGCGCGGAATGCCGTGCGCTTTCGACCACAGCGTGACGAAGCCCGGCGCGCCCGTGCCTGCGACATCGAGATTGCCGGCGAGCATTGCGTCGTTGATGACGTTGCCGCCGTCGAGTATGGTCCACGTGGTCTTCACGTCGCCGAGCCCCAGCGCCTTGGCGCGCTTCTCGACGAGTTGCTGGTCGCGCATGACCATCAGCGGCAGATAGAGAATGCCGTAGCCATGCGAGAGGCGCACGGTGCTGGCTTCGGCGTGAGCGGCGTTGCCGAGCGTGGTGAGGGCCGTCGTCGCGGCGAGCGTCAGTGCGCTTGCCCAGCGGGCAAAACGGGCAAGACGTGTGGAAGGGGTGGAATGGCGTCGGTTCATGGTGTTGTCGTCTCCGGATAGTTCGAATTATTCATGCCCCCGAAGGGGCGTCAATCAGACACGGCCGCAAATTTGCAGATCAATGCTGCATGCCCCAGCGACGCAGCGTGCGTTTCTCGATGCGGGCGAACAGCAGGTTCTCGACCGCGAGCCCGATCAGAATCACGAAGAACAGCCCGGCGAAGACGTTGGCCGTCTCCAGCGAATTGCGGTTCTCGAAGATGTACCAGCCGAGGCCGCCTGAGCCCGAGGACACACCGAACACGAGTTCTGCGGCAATCAACGTGCGCCACGCAAATGCCCAGCCCACCTTCAGCCCGGTGAGAATGCTAGGAAACGCGGCCGGAATGAGCACATGCCGAACCAGCGCGAAACGCTTGAGTCCGTAGTTCTGACCGACCATGCGCAGCGTTTTCGATACGCCGCGAAAGCCGCTGTGTGTGTTCAGTGCCACGGCCCACAGCACCGAGTGGACGAGCACGAAGATCACGCTGCCGTTGCCGAGCCCGAACCAGATCAGTGCGAGCGGCAGCAGCGCGATGGCCGGCAGCGGATTGAACATGGCGGTGAGCGTCTCGAGCAGGTCGTTGCCGATCTTCGAACTGATGGCGACGGTGGTGAGCACGGCGGCGAGCGCAATGCCGATGCCATAGCCGACGAGCAGCGTCTTGAGCGAGATCGCGGCGCGCAGCAGCAGCACACCGCTCGTCAGACCGCTCGCGAACGCGCCGACGGTGTCGGTGAAACTCGGAAAGAGCAGCGCGTTGTCGAGCCAGCGGCCGTAGATTTCCCAGATGATGGCGAGCACGCACAGGATCACGGTCTTGCGCAGCCAGCTCAGGCGGTAGAGGGTCTCGAAGGTGGAGAGCGGGCGCTGAATCGAGGATAACTCGGCCGGCGTCGGCTCCAGCACGATCTCGGGCCGGTACACCGGTTCGATGGGCGCTTGCGCGGACGAGGTGGGGTGTTGCGAGGCGATGGCGTTCATGAGCGTCTCCTCAGTGGGCCGCGAACAGCAGTTGATCGATGCGCGTCTCGAGCGCGCTCTGGTGCGCCGTGCCGAGCTGCTCGGGCGCGATGCTGTTGAGTTCGGCCTTGACCTGACCGGGGTGCGGTGAGAGCAGCAGAATGCGCGTGCCGATGCGGATCGCTTCGTCGATGCCGTGCGTGACGAACAGCACCGTGAAGCGTGTGTCGTCCCACAAGCGCAGCAGTTCGTCCTGCATCTTGCGGCGGGTGAGGGCGTCCAGCGCGGCGAACGGTTCGTCCATGAGCAGGACATCGGGCTCCATTGCCATGCCGCGCGCGATGGACACCCGCTGCTTCATGCCGCCGGAGAGCGTGTGCGGATAGCTATCGATGAATTTCGCCAGACCGACTTTTTCGATGTAATACGCCGCCCGTTCGGCGGCGCCACGCCCCTTCAGGCGGCCGCTCGCGGTGAGCGCGAATTCCACGTTCTGGCGCACGGTTTTCCACGGCAGCAGTTGGTCGAACTCCTGGAACACCATCATGCGATCGGGGCCGGGGTCGGTGATCGTGCGGCCTTTGAGGCGAATCTCGCCATGCACCGGGGGCAGATAGCCGCCAATCGCCTTGAGTAACGTCGATTTGCCGCATCCGGACGGGCCAAGCAGCACGAACCGGTCGCCGGGGTAGACGTTGAAGCTCACTTGCTGCGCGGCGGTGACGAGGTAGTCGTCGGTTTTGTATTGCAGCGTGACGTGATCGATTTCCAGCAATGGCGGCACTGCGGGCGCAAGCGTCCCGGCAGCGCCCGCAAGGGGGGCGTCATGCATTGCGTGTCTCCTGAAAGGATGCTTTTATAATCGGCTCGATACTAAGCAGCGAAGCTGTAGCGAAGCTGACATGCCGGGCAGGTGGCGTCCGAATTCAGGGGAAACACCGAGGAAGTTGCCGGCGAATTCCGAGAGAATCGCGGGCATACGCCGGGAGATTCACGGCGGCACGGTGTTCGGGGAGACTTCTCGTGCCCGGCGATACAAAAACGAAGGAGACTCAGGAACCATGCGCATCATGCTGGTGGAAGACACTGCCGATGTCGCCGAAGCGATTGCCACCCAGTTGCGCAAGCTTGGCCATGCGCTCGATTGCGAGTCGGACGGCGCGGCCGCGGCGGCGCGCATCGGCGACGACTACGACCTGCTGATCCTCGACGTCATGCTGCCGCACGTCGACGGTTTCGAACTGCTCAAGCGAGTTCGCGAACGCGGCTTGTCCACCCGGGTGCTGATGCTTACCGCTTGTGCCGAGATCGAAGAGCGGGTGCGCGCCCTCGACCTCGGGGCCGACGATTACCTCACCAAACCCTTCGATTTTCGCGAGCTGGAAGCGCGCGTGCGAGCCCTCATGCGTCGCACCGGGCAGGACGCCACGAACCGGTTGACGTGCGCGAATCTCTCGCTCGATCGCAAGAGCCGCGGCGTGGAGATCGACGGGCAGCCGATCGAGCTTACGCGCCGCGAAGTGACGTTGCTTGAAATCCTCGCGGCGCGCCCGGGACGCATCTTCGGCAAGGACGAACTCATGGATCGCCTGTACGGCGACGAGCCCGCCCCGAATGCGAACGCCATCGAGCAATACGTCGCCCGTTTGCGCAAGAAGCTGGCGGCGGCGCAATTCCAGATTCGCACGTTGCGCGGACTGGGTTACCAACTCGTGCTGTCATGATCGTTCCCGGCCGGTCACTGTATTTGCGGCTGGTGGTGCGCATGGGCGCCGTGCTGGCGTTCGCGGTGGCGGCGGTGTTGCTTGGTATCTGGTTCTCGACCCGTGCTGCCGTCGATCGTGCGTATGATCGCTGGCTGCTCGGCAGCGCGCTGCAAGTGGCCGAGAACACCTGGTATCAGAACGGCGAAGTGAATGTTGACGTACCGCTCGCCGCTTTTTCCGCACTCGCGCCGGGCGATCAGATCTTCTACGCCGTGCTCGATCCGAATGGCCGTTCCGTGGCCGGAGATTCCGAGTTCCATCCGGCCATTCCGTGGGACAAGTTGGCCGATGGCCCCATCGTTGTCGACGGCACCTATCAGGAGATGCCGATCCGCATCGCGATCGTCGGACGCCGCATGCCGGTGACCGCCCCCCATCCGTGGGCGGTGGTGGCGTTAGCGCATACGCAGAATGCACGGGTGCGATTCACACGCGGGCTGGCGGACAACACGCTGCTCATCACCATCGCGACCGGGGTGCTGACAATGCTCGCCGCCCTATGGACGTTGCGTCAGGCTCTCTTGCCGCTCAAGCAGATCGAGGCGGCGATTCGGGCGCGCGATTCGAACGACCTTGAGCCACTGGCGGTGACCGTGCCCGCCGAGACGCTGGCGCTCGTGGGCGCGATCAACGATTTCATGCGACGGCTCGCGACATCGCGCGCGCTGATGCGACGCGTGATCGGCGATGCGGCGCATCAACTGCGCACACCGGTGACGGCGCTCACGGCGCAGGCGGAATTGCTCACGCAGACGCAGGACGCCGCCGCACGTCAGACACATATCGCACGCATTCAGAAGCAGGCGCGCGGACTGGGCGGACTCATCCACCAACTGATCAATCATGCGATGGTGCAGCATCGGGCCGACAGCGTGGCGCCGGTGCCTGTCGATCTGAACGAGTTGTTGCAGACGGCCATGCGCGAGACGCTCTCTTACGCCACGCGCGACATCGACGTTGCGCTTCAGGCGCCGGAGACGCCTTGCATGATCCTCGGTGACCCGCTGAGCCTGCGCGAAGCGATCAAGAACGTGCTGGTCAATGCATTGGCCTACGGTGCGCCGCATCGGCTTCATGTCGACGTGACGGGCGAGCACGATCAATGGCGTTTGCGTTTCTTCGACGACGGGCCGGGCATCCCGGAGGCGGAGTGGCAGCGTGTACGCACGCCATTCTCTTCTCGCGCGGATGGCCGCGAAGGGGCAAGTCTGGGACTGGCGATGGTTGCCGAAGTGATTCAGGCCCACGGCGGGCAGATGACCTTCGAGCGGGGGGAAGGCGAGGGCTTTGCCGTGGTGTTGACGTTGCCGATGGCGGCATAAGAAAATCGGCTCGTCTCCGAACCGATTTTTCTACCACGCGGCGGCGAGGCCAACGCTCAGAAGGAATGCTCTTGCGTCGGGAACGTGCCGTGCTTGACTGCTTGCACATACGCTTCGATGGCCGCAGCGATGCTCGGCTGGCCATCCATGAAGTTCATCGAGAACTTCGGCGACTTGCCGGGGAACACGCCCAGCATGTCTTGCAGCACGAGCACTTGCCCGTCGCAGGCGGGACCGGCGCCGATGCCGATGGTCGGCATTGTCGGCAACTCCGGCGTGACGCGCGCGGCCACGGCGGCCGGAATCGCTTCGAGTACGACCAATTGCGCACCCGCTGCTTGCAACGCACGGGCATCGTCGAGCAAACGTATCTGCGCGGCATCTTCGCGCGCCTGCACCTTGAAGCCGCCGAAGGCGTGCACCGACTGCGGCGTCAGCCCCAGATGGGCACACACTGGAATGCTGCGCTCGACCAGGAAGCGGATCGTCTCGGCAAGCCAATCGCCGCCTTCGATCTTCACCATCTGCGCACCGGCCTGCATGACGGACACCGCGCTCTGATACGCCTGCTCCTTCGTGCCATACGTGCCGAACGGCAGATCGGCCAGCACCACAGCCTTGTTGACGCTGCGCGCGACACACTCGGTGTGATAGCAGATGTCGCGCAACGTGACGGGCAGCGTCGTGCGCTGGCCCTGAATCACGTTGCCCAGCGAGTCGCCAACGAGAATGGCATCCACGCCCACGCGGTCGAGCAGCGCGGCAAAACTCGCGTCATAAGCCGTGAGCATGGCGATCTTCTCGCCACGTTCGCGCATCTGGGCCAGTCCGGGAACGGTCACGGCCTTGCGGTTGGGTTCTTGCAGATAACTCATGTCAGCCTCGGTTCAGGAGGGGTCGCTGGCGCGACGCTCGGGTCTGGAGACGCTCAGGGACGAGCGCCCTTGACGAAGACTTCCTTGCGCCCGCGCATCTGATCGATGCGTTCTACCAGCAGGGCGAAGTCGCTGTCGTCGTGTGCCGGGTCGAATTGTTCCGTGTCGACAGTCAATACCGGCGCGGCGGCGTAATGATAGAAGAATTCGCCGTAGATGTCGCACAACGCGCGAAGATAGGTATCCGGAATTTGCTGTTCCATCGGAATCGCGCGCTTCTGAATGCGCGCGAACAGCGTCTCGGGACTCGCTTGCAGATGAATGACGAGATCCGGTGCCCGGTGCGGCCGCTCGATATGCGCTACGAGCTTGCGGTACAGCTCGAGTTCGTCGGCGGCGAGCGTGAGTCGCGCGAACAGGCCATCCTTCTCGGGAAGGAAGTCGGTGAAGATCGGCTTGCCGTCGATATCGCGCCGCGCAATTTCCGTCGCTTCGTCCACACGTTGCAGACAGAAAGACAACTGCGCAGGCAGTGCATGTCGTGCACTGTCGCGGTAGAAACGTTCGAGAAAGGGATTGAGCGCAGGCTGCTCGAGCATCACGTCGGCGCCGGCGGTATCGGCGAGTCGCCGCGCCAGCGACGTCTTGCCAACCCCGATAGGGCCTTCGACGGCCAGATAGCGAAAACGCCCGAGGACGGGCGATCTCATGGTGCGTAGGCTCGTTTCGTCGGGCAGCAGCACTGCTCGACGCGCTCGATGCGCTGGTCTGCGACATTCGCCAGCAGGGCGCTCACACGCCCCACGCCGGGAATGTCGAGTTCGGGCGCCAGATCTGCGAGCGGGCGCAGCACGAAGGCGCGCAGCGCTAGGCGCGGATGCGGCACGATCAGATCGGGCTCTGCAATGCGCTCGTCGCCGTACAGCAGCAGATCGAGATCGAGCGTGCGTGGCGCGTTCTTGTACGGCCGCTCACGCCCGAAATGCAGTTCGATCTTCAGACACATCGTGAGCAATTGGCGGGCGCTCAGACTTGTCTCGACGGCGACGGCGCAGTTGAGATAGTCGTCACCGCTCGACTCGATGGGAGCAGTGCGATACAGGTCGGACTTGGCCGTGATGGTGATGCCAATCTGCTGTGCGAGACAGATGATGGCGTCCTTGATCGCTTGACGGGCGTCGCCGAGATTCGCGCCGAGCCCGATATAGGCAACAGTCATGAAGCACCTTCGGAACCATGCTGTCGCGATGATACCCGCTTGCCATGATTTTCGCTGGCAGCATTCTCATTGCCGCCACCGCCGTCTCCACGATCGCCGCCCGAGCCCTCGCCACCCCCGCCACTCGACGGTTTGCGACGGCGGCGGCGCCGCTTCGCGGCCGGCGCCGTGCTTCCCGATCCGCTGCCCTGAGCGAGCAACGCGTCGCGCGCTGCGGCGTCGCCTTCGAGGAAGTCTGTCCACCACTGACCGGCTTCGGCCGGGACTTCACCCGACTCGCAACGTAGCAGCAGGAAGTCGTAACCGGCGCGCAGACGTGGATGCTCGAGCAGTCGCAGCGGCGTGCGGCCCACGCGCTTGTCCAGGCGCACCTGCAAGCCCCAGATTTCCTTCATGTCGGCGACGAAACGGCGCTGGATCGCCAGCTTGCCCGTTTGCGCGTCGAGCACGTCGTCCATGGCCAGATGCAACGCCGGAATCGGATATTCGCCTGCACTCTGATAAGCCTGCCACTTTTCGAGCACGAGATGCCACAGGAGTGCGGCGAACAGGAAGCCCGGCGAGACCGGTTTGCCCGCGCGAATGCGCGCGTCGGTGTTGGCAAGCGCCAGCGTGACGAATTTCTCGCCCAGCGGCTGCTCCAGCACGACGTCGAGCAACGGCAGCAAGCCGTGATGCAGCCCTTGCGTGCGCAGTTGCTGCACGCATGCCCAGGCATGCCCCGAGAGCAACAGCTTGAGCATCTCGTCGAACAGACGCGCCGCAGGCACGTTGTCGACGAGCGGGGCCAGGTGCGGAATCGGGGCGGCCGTGGCTTCGTCGATCTTGAAGCCGAGCTTGGCCGCGAATCGAACCACGCGCAGCATGCGCACGGGGTCTTCGCGGTAGCGCGTGGCGGGGTCGCCGATCATGCGCAGCACGCGCTTCTGAATGTCTTCCCAGCCGTGGTGATAGTCGTGCACCGTCTGGGCCGCCGGGTCGTAATACATGGCGTTGATGGTGAAGTCGCGCCGCGCGGCGTCTTCATCCTGCTCGCCCCAGACGTTGTCGCGCAGCACGCGGCCCGATTCGTCGGTGACGTGCGTCTTGCGGTCGAGTTCGCCTTTTTTCGGACGACGCGTACCGATCTGCTCGCTGTCGACGGCATCGACCAACGCCCGGAACGTGGAGGTCTCGATGATCTCCTGCCCGAACTGCACATGCACGATCTGGAAGCGGCGGCCGATGATGCGCGCGCGTCGGAACAGGCGTTGAACCTCTTCGGGCGTGGCGCTCGTGGCGACGTCGAAGTCTTTAGGGGCGATGCCCAGCAGCAGATCGCGCACGGCGCCGCCGACGATGAACGCCTTGAAACCGGCTTGCTGCAACGTGTCGGTCACGCGCACGGCGTTCTTCGAGAGCAGGCTCGGATCAATGCCGTGGACCGAGACCGGGATGACGACCGGCTGGCCGGCGGCGGGCGGGTTGCCTGCGACGCCGGCGCTCTGGCTGTCTTTGCCCAGCAGTTTCTTGATGAGTTTGCGGATCACTGGAACAACTCGAGAATGGGCCAGCGACGCGCCAGCGCGATGCCGCGCAGCGCCTCATCGGGGTTCGTTGCCACCGGATGGTTCACTTTCTCCATCAGGGGGACGTCGTTGGCGGAATCGCTATAGAAAAATGCGTGGTCGAAATCGCTCCACGTCTTGCCCAGGCTCGAGAGCCAGGCTTCGGTGCGCGTAATCTTGCCCTCGCGGAAGCTCGGTGTACCGACGTATTCGCCGGTATAACGCGCGTTCGGATCGTCACCCGCGGTCGCCGGCTCGGTGCCGATCAGATGATCGATGCCGAAGGCCTTGGCGATCGGCCGCGTGACGAACGTGTTGGTGGCCGTCACGATGGCGCACAGGTCGCCCGCGTTGCGGTGCACGTCGAGCAGTTCGAGCGCTTCGGGACGGATGTGCGGCAGGATCGACTCTTCCATGTATTGCGTGTGCCATGCGTCGAGCTGGTCACGCGGATAGCGTGCGAGCGGCGCGAGGCAGAAACGCAGATAGGCCGGCATATCGAGCCGGCCTGCGCGGTAGTCCTGATAGAAAGCCTCGTTGGCCTGCGCGTACGAGTCACGCTCGACCGCGCCTTGGCGCACGAGGAAACGGCCCCACTCTTTGTCGCTGTCGGTTGGCAGCAGGGTGTGGTCGAGATCGAAGAGAGCTAAATTGGTCATTGCGCGAATTTTACCTGAAGCTAGGGTCTGCCTAGTTTTTACCGTCGGGGGTGACGGGATCGGTGTGGGTGAGCATCTGGCGCAGTAACGGTAAGGTCACCGCACGTTTCTGTTCCATCGAAAAGCGGTCCAGGCGATCGAGCAATGCCATCAGGCTCGACATATCGCGCTGGAAGTGAGTGAGCAGGTAGGCGGGCACGTCGGCTGCCAACTGCAAGCCGCGCTCGCGGGCGGCATTCTGTAACGCCTGTTTCTTGCCGTCGTCGTCGAGTCCCACAATGTGAAAAACGAGACCCCAACCGAGACGGGTGCGTAAATCTTCGCGCAGCGGCATGTCGACCGGCGGCTGCGAGCCTGCTGCCACGAAGGCGCAATGCGGACGGGCGCGCGTCTCGTTGAACAGATTGAAAGCTGCAATCTGTTGGGTGGGCGAGAGGTTGTCGCAGTCGTCGACGCAATAGACCGTGCTCTCGTCGTCGAACGTGAAGGCCGCCAACGGGCTGTTCGGGCGCAGATAGCGTGCGCTCGGGCCGACGGCGTGGCACAGCGCCTCCATCAGGTGGGTGCGGCCGGACCCGGCAGCCCCCCAGAGGTAGACGCCGCGGTCGCGTGCCGTGCCGGCCGAGAGTTCGGCATTCAGGCCGGCGAGCATCAACGCCGGCTCGCGATTGGGCCCGACAATGAAATTGTCGAACGTCGCGGGCGGCGGTGTGCCGAGGTCGAGATACAGTTGCTGGATCACGAACGAAGAAAGCCGGCGCAAGGCCGGTACAGTACGGTTGTGCGGGGCACGACGGCCTTCGCCGGCGTCCGATATCCGGTTTGCGTGCCGAAAGGACACGCGCATCGGGTAAAATCGCATTTTACCGAACCTTGATGCATTCCCGTCATGTCACACCCTAACGAAACTTCCGGCCTTTCCTATCGCGACGCTGGCGTCGACATCGAAGCGGGCGACGCATTGGTCGAAGCGATCAAGCCGTTTGCCAAGAAAACCCTGCGCGACGGCGTGCTGGGCGGCATCGGCGGCTTTGGCGCACTGTTCGAAGTGCCCAAGCGCTACAAGGAGCCGGTACTCGTTTCGGGGACCGACGGCGTGGGCACCAAGCTCAAGCTGGCCTTCACGCTGAACAAACACGACACGGTCGGCCAGGATCTGGTGGCCATGAGCGTGAACGACATTCTGGTGCAGGGCGCCGAGCCGCTGTTCTTCCTCGACTACTTTGCCTGCGGCAAGCTGGACGTGGCCACGGCCGCGACCGTCGTCAAGGGCATCGCCCAGGGCTGCGAGCTGGCCGGTTGCGCGCTGATCGGCGGCGAGACGGCGGAAATGCCGAGCATGTACCCGGACGGCGAGTACGATCTGGCCGGTTTCGCGGTCGGCGCCGTGGAAAAGAGCAAGATCATCGACGGCACGACCATCGTGCCGGGCGACGTGGTGCTGGGCCTGGCTTCGTCGGGTGCGCACTCGAACGGCTATTCGCTGGTTCGCAAGATTATCGAAGTCGCCAAGCCGGATCTGGACGCCGACTTCCACGGCCAGCCGCTGCGCGACGTGCTGATGGCGCCGACGCGTATTTACGTCAAGCCGCTGCTGGCGCTGATGCAGACGCTGCCGGTCAAGGGCATGGCCCACATCACGGGCGGCGGTATCGTCGAGAACATCCCGCGCGTGCTGCAAGACAATCTGACGGCCGACATCTCGAAGAACGCCTGGACGCTGCCGCCGCTGTTCCAGTGGCTGCAAACGCACGGCAAGGTGGCCGACGCCGAAATGCACCGTGTGTTCAACTGCGGCATCGGCATGGCGGTCATCGTTTCGGCGACCGACGCCGATGCGGCCGTCAAGCACCTCGAAGCGTCGGGCGAGACGGTCTACCGTTTGGGCACGATCCGCGAGCGCAAGGAAGGCGAGACGCAAACGATCGTGTCGTGAGACATCGGGAGGGCGATGCCCTTCCCGCATTAGGAATGCACTGAAAGCCCGCCGGGGATCACCTCGGCGGGCTTTTCTTTTGGGCGCGCGCAAGCAAGGTCAGCGCAGGGCCGTGTCGGCCGACGACTCATCCAGAGCGGCGGCGTGGGTGCGCGGCTTGCCGCTGAGGCAGGCCAACACGACGGCGGCGCACAGCAGGGTGACGATCGCGAGCCCGTCGAGCAAGGTTGCGAAAGCGCGTTCGTAAGCACTGCGTAATGCTGCCTCGCTCCACGCCGGAACGCTTGTCGCTGCCCCGTGCAGATCCCCCGCGACGAGTCGGTTGACGGCCGCACGCGCTACGTCGGGCGTCACCGTGCCATGCAGGTCGGGCAGTTGCGCACTGATCATGGCGATCAACACGGCGCCAACGATGGCGAGCGCCACGCCCTCACTGGCCACACGCGTCGTATTGAAAATGCCCATGGCCATGCCTGCGCGATCCGTCGGCACCACATTCACCGACAGCCCGTCCATTAGGCCCCACGGTATCGCGCTCCCGGCGCCGATCAGCAGCATCGGCCACAGCGAGGGGCTCAACGCGCCTGCCTCGGGCGAACTGGCCGCGCGTGCCAGCCACGCCAGACCTGCCGCAGCGAGCACCAACCCTGTACTGCACAGCACGCCTGCGGGCATGCGCCGCGCCAACTGCGTGGCAATGAAGGGCATCACGAGCACTGGCAGCGACAAGGCCATCATGCGCAAGCCGGCCACGACCTCGTTGTCGCCGTGCACGCCGATGAAGCGCAGAGGAAGCAACACCAGCAGCACGATGTAGCAACAGCACGTGGCGATGGGCAGCATCTGCACGCCGATGAAACGCACGTAGCGAAAGAGCGACAGGTCGAGCATCGGATGCGCCACGCGCCGTTCGATGACGACGAACGCGAAGGCCAATACCCCCGCGAGCGCAAGCGCGACGATGACCTCCGGCGCCGTTGTCCCGAGCGCAGGCGCCTGAATCACGCCGTAGGTGAAGCAAGAAAGCGCGCCGGTGAACGACAGCGTTCCGGGCCAGTCCAGCCCTGCTGCTGCCGCATCGCGCGATTCGCGCACGCTGCATATGCCGATGCCCAGCGCGAGCGCTGCGACGACTGCGGTGGCGATAAACACTCCTTGCCAGCCGAAGCGCGCGATGAGCGTCCCGGCGAGTAACGGCCCGAACGCCAGACCCGCGCCGAAGGTCGTACCCAGCAGACCGTAGGCGCGCGCACGGGCGTATCCGTCGAAATCCTGCGCCAGCGAGGCGCCACCGCCTGCGAGCGTTGCCGCCGCTGCCACGCCCTGCAATGCGCGAAGCCAGTCGACACTGAGCGCGGTGCGGGACATGGCGAGCGCCAGTGACGTGAGCAGCAAGCACCCTACACCCAGCAGGAAGATGCGTTTGCGCCCAAACGCGTCAGCGCACGCGCCGGCGGCCATCAGACAGCCGCCAAACGCCAGCATGAAGGCACTGGTGATCCAGCGCATCTCGAGCGCGCTGCCATGCAATGCCGCACCGATGGCCGGTGTGGCAACCGCACCGCCCGAGAAGCTCATGGGCAGGAGTACTGCGGCGAGACACACGGAAAAGAGGCCCAGCAGACGGCGGCGCAACGAGGCGCCTGCGCGCGGCGGGAGCCGGGAAGTCTTGGTCGACATGAAGAAAGTCCTGATGAAGACGTGCTGACACGCGTCTGAAGTGGAAAGGGAACGTTGGTCGACGTCACGTCATACATGCTAGAAAATCGTCAATGCCAAATAAAGAGTCGAATGGTTCGTAGATTAAGGAATAAAATTCCGCAATTGACGGTGAGCAGCGAACTGCATAGGAGCGCGTGACGATGGACAATCTGGCGGAAATCTCCGCGTTCGTGAACGCAGCCGAGGCGTTGAGTTTCGTGGCGGCGGGGCGGGCGATGGGGGTGTCGGCGTCGGCGGTCGGCAAGCAGATTGCACGGCTCGAAGCGACACTCGGTGTGCGGCTTTTCCAGCGCAGTACGCGACGCGTGAATCTGACGGAGGCTGGCCAACTGTATTACGAGCGCTGCCGGCGAGTGCTCGACGAACTGGCCGACGCGCGCGCCGTGCTCTCGCAGGTATCGCAGACGCCGCGTGGCAAATTGCGCGTCGGGCTGCCTGTCACGGCTTACCGGTTTGTGATGCCGTTGCTGCCGGCGTTCACCGAAGAGTATCCCGACGTCGAACTCGATCTGGATTTCGACGACCGCATCGTCGATCTGATCGAAGGCGGTCTGGACGTGGTCATTCGCAGCGGCGACTTACCGGACTCGACGCTCATGTCGCGTCGAGCGGGACCGTTTCGTTTCGTGCTGAGTGCGTCGCCCGTCTATCTCGCGCGGCATGGCACGCCGCAAACCCCGAGCGATCTCGAAACGCACGCATGTATCCGCTTTCGGTTTCCGACGTCGGGAAAGTTGCAGCCTTGGGCGTTCGTCTCCGAGGTGACGCGCGAGCCCAAGTTGCACACCCGCCTCACGTGCAACAACATGGAAGCATTGTTGAGTGCGACGACGCACGGGCTGGGCATCGCGTACATGCCTGACTTTCTCGCGCGCGACGCGCTTGCCGCAGGCGACCTTCAGGTGTTTCTCGGCGACTATCTGGAAAACCCCGGCCAGTTCTGGATGCTCTGGCCGTCGAGCCGTCATCTCTCGCGCAAGTTGCGAGTGTTCGTCGACTTCATGTGCGACCGGATGCTGTAGGGGGGGGAGCGCTGGCCTTGCGTCAGCGCTTCATGCGGGCTTCGACGGCGCGCATGACATCCTCGAGCGTGGACTCCATCACCCGCACGAGGTCGTCGAGTTGCGTGTTGGGGGCGGCGGTGCGCGGCGTGATGCGCAGCGTGTGAAACGGCATCGACGGCTCGAAGCGGCGCAACACGAGATTGGAGTCGAGAAAATCATAGGCGGACACCGGGTGCAGCAAGCCGATCCCGACGTTCTCTTTGACCATCGTGCCGATGTTGACGGAGTAGCGCGCCGTGGCGACGACCTGCTGATGGAGGTTGCCGTCCGCGAAGAGCTGATCCATGCCCCAGCGCACCATGTCGGTCGGCTCGTACGACAGAATTGGCTGCCCCTTCAGATCGGCCAGACGGATCACTTTCTTGCGGGCGAGCGCATGGCCCGACGGCAGGGCGCAGATCGCGTCGAGCTTGGCGAACGAGACGGCGTCGGTTGCGGCGACATCGATGGTGTTGGTCACGAGACCCAGCGCGAGTTGGTGCGTGACGACCTGATCGCGAATGAGATCCGACGCGCCCGTGGTCAGGGCGAGTTGCACGCTCGGATGCCGTGCCCGATAGCCGGCCATCACGCGCGCGAAGAAGCCGAGGCCGAACGACACCACGGACCCCACACGAATGACGGCCTTATCGGGGTTGCGCAGATTGAGCGCGAATTCGCGGATGTTATCGAGCCCGGCATAGCGGCGCTCGACTTCCTCGAAGAGTGCGAACGCCTTGGCCGTGGGCTCGAGCCGGCCGCGCGCGCGGTCGAACAGCGTGAGACGCGTCGAACGTTCTAGATCGGCCACGAGACGGCTGACCGCAGACTGCGACGTGCCGAGCACCTGTGCCGCTTTGGTGGTCGTGCGCGTGAGCATCAGCGCCCGAAAGGCGTCGATGTGCCGGAAATCCATCGATTCTCCACGGAAGGGTTTGCGCTTGTGCCGCACGCTGTGCCGCAACGCGTGCGGTACTCGCCTTACAGCGCGAAAGCGTGGATTCTACCGCCCTTCATCACCATCGGAATCTGTTCCCCCTGACCGAGCAGGCAGTCCAGCGATGCAAGCGGATTGCCGTCGACGATCAGCACATCGGCGTGCGCACCGGGCACGATCTCGCCCAACTGCCCGGACTGGCCGAGCACCTCGGCGCCGATGACCGTGGCGCTTCGCAGAATCTCCGCCGGCGAGAGCACTTCGGCGCGCAAACGGAATTCGTCGCTTTGCAGACGCTGCGACTCGCCCAGCAGATCCGAACCGTAGCCCATCTTCACACCCGCCTCGCGGAAGATCTCCAGCGAGCGCAGCCCGGCCGCATGCACGTTGGCGATCTTCGCCACGCTATCGTCCGGCAGACCGAGTGACTTGCCTTCGTTGGCGAGGGCGTCGTAGGTCACCAGCGTGGGCACCACGTAAGCGCCCTGGCTGGCCATGTAGCGCGCAGTGGGGGCGTCGACGAGATTGCCGTGCTCGATGGTGCGCACACCGCAACGCACGGCGCGCTCGATGGCCTGCGCCGTGTAGGCATGTGCGAGCACATAGGTGCCGCGTGCGCGCGCTTCGGCGACGATGGCGCGGATCTCGTCTTCGGAATAGCCCCATGCCCCGACGGGATCGGTGGGCGACGCCACGCCGCCCGAGGCCATGATCTTGATCTGGTCGGCCCCCATCTGCAATTCTTCGCGCACGGCACGGCGCACTTCATCGACGCCGTCGGCCACGCGTGACAGAGCGCCCACGCGCACGCAGCACGGGCACGGGCCGTCGGTGCCGATGTAGTCGGTGCGCGGGCGTCCGTCGCCGTGTCCGCCGGTCTGACTGATCGCGCGGCCCGACACGAACAGGCGCGGTCCTTCGGCCAAACCGCTGTCGATCGCCTGTTTGATGGCGTACCCCGCACCGCCCGCATCGCGCACGGTAGTGAAGCCGCGACGCAACATGCCTTGCAGTATCGGCACCGACTTGAGCGTGACGAGCACGTTCGGAAGATGCGCTTGCGCGGCGAGATTGAGCTGCGTGGCGTGAACGTGCACATGCAGATCGATCAAGCCCGGCATGACGGTGCGTCCGTGCGCGTCGATCTCGCGCGCGGACTGGGCGCGAATTGGTTTGTCGGACACTTCCTTGATGCGGCCATCCTCGATCAGGACAGCGTAGTGTTCGCGCAACTCGCCCTTGACCGGGTCGAGCAACGCGCAATTCGACAACAGAATCGACTCCATAACCTCTCCTCCGGGATGATGTGTCTGGTCTGCCACTCAGGCCACTCAGCCTGTTCGGCAAACGTGCCTTATGTTCAATCGATCGTGGCGTGGGCGAGCGTGCGCGGCGTGTTGGTCAGCATCACGGGGGTGTCGCCGGTGACGACCGAGTCGTCAAGGCGGAAGCCGCCTAGGCCGTAGACATAGATGCCCGGCTCTGCCGAATAGACTTCGTTGGCCAGCAGCGGGCGATGGTTGAACGCCATGTCGTCCGGGTACTCGTGGCCGATGATGCCCATGCCGTGTCCTGTGCGGTGACGGATGTACTCGCCGCAACCGGCCTTCTCGATGACGGCCTGCGCGGCGGCGTCGATGCCGGACACGGGTTTGCCGGTCACGGCGGCGCTTACGGCGGCTTCATTGGCCGCACGCGCGACCTCGTAGAAACGTGCCTGCTCGCTCGAAGGCTTGCCGCAGAACCATGTGCGTTCGTTCTCGATGACGAGACCGTTCAGGCGCGGGATCACGATATTGACCATGCCGTCGCCCGCGCTGATGCGCGCGCCGCACGATGCGCCGTCGCCGTGCGGCGAGGCCGAGGCAGGGCCGGAGAGTGTCCAGCAGCGCATGACTTCGAGGTTCTCGCCGGGAAAGCGCTTCGCGCCTTCGGTGACCATCAGCGCGGCCATCGAATAATCGAGTTCCTGCACAAGGCGCCCCGGACGAATGTTCTCGCGATAGCGGTCCTGCACCCAGTCGGCCAGTTCGGCAGCGGCGCGCATGACGGCGATTTCCTCTTCGTGCTTGACCCAGCGAAGCGCGCGCATCTCGGCGAGCATCGGCACGAGTTTCACGTCGGGCAGCAACGCACCGGCGCGCCCGAGCGGGCCACCGGCCGCGTCGACACCGATGCGCGAGCCGGCGAGACCGGCAGCGCGCAGCGTATCGGCGATCAGGGCGGGAACTTCGGCGAGCAGCGGCTGGCGTTGCGTCACACGGGGATGCTCGGCATAGAGCGTGACGAGATCGAGATCGAGCCAAAGATGGCCGCGTTCGCGGGCCATCATCAAGTGATGCGTGGATAGCTCGTTCATCACCGCAAAAGGCTCGCCGTTCCGCGGTACGCAAATGGCAATCGGGCGCTCCCATGTCTGCACGTCCACATGAAAGTTCGTGGCCCACTGGAAGAAGTCTGCGGCGGTAAGCACGAGTGCATCGACGCGAGTCCTGTCCATCAGTTCGTTCATCAGACTGCGGCGGTACTGGCGTGTGGCGTGAGAGAGTGTCGGCATGGCGAAATCCTTGTCTGCAAAATGTTGCACAACGTCAGGGAGCGCAAGCGCGACGCCCGGCGCGGGCGAGATACGAGTTGGGCTGGCGGGGCGCACGGGACGGCAAGCGCAGTTGGAGAACTCAGGTCATCATCGTCTTCGCGTAACGGCGGTGGATGACCCAGTGCGAGGCGATGGCCAGTGCGAACGTCACGACCATCGACACGATGGAGAGCACCGCGCCGAACGGCCAGTTGTTGGCCTTCGCGATCTGGTCGTAGATCGTGGGCGTCATCATCGTGATGCCGGTGCCGCCGAGCAGCACGGGCGTGGCATAGGCATTCATGCAGAGAATGAACACGAGCATGGTGCCCGCCGCGATGCCCGGCGCCGCCATCGGCAGAATCACACGTGTGAGCGTCTGACGGAATGTCGCCCCCAGATTGCGCGCGGCTTCCTCGACGGAAAAGTCCATGCCTTCGAGCACGCTCTGCAACGTGAGGATCATGTAGGGCAGCACCACGGCCGTGGTGCCCACGACAACCGCGAGCGGTGTGTAGAGCAGGCGAATCGGTTGCGGCACGATGCCTAACGACACGAGCAACGAGTTGACGAACCCGGCATTGCCGAGCATGACCATCCACCCGGCTGCGCGCACGACATTACCCACAAGCAGCGGGAAGACCAGCAGCATCACGAGCAGGCTCTTGAAGCGGCTTTGCGTGCGGGCGAGCACGTACGCGACGGGAAAGCCGAACACGAGCGCGAGCGCGGTACATAGCGACGCGACCTTGATCGTCGTCCACAATACCGACAGGTAATACGGATCGGTGAAGAACTTGAGATAGTTCGCACCGGTCAGTGCCGCCTGCATCATGTCGACGGGATCGAACCGGTTGAAGCTGTAGCGCACCAGTTGCAAGCCGGGCAACACGATGACGAGCAACACGACAAGCGTGGCCGGCGCGGCGAGTGAGCCGCCTGTGAACGCACCGCGCACCGCGCGTGCGGTGGCGGCCTGGGCGGCTCGGGAAGACGGCGGACGCGAGGTCATCGCGGGCTCGGGAGTGTCGGCAACGTTCACAGCCCCACCTTGAATTCCTTGTTCCAGAAGTCGAGCAGCGCGGGCTTATCGGCGGTGAATTTCGCGTAGTCGAGCTTGACCATCCGGTCGAGTTCGGCATTCGTGAAGCCCACGCTCTGTTGCAGTGACGGCGGCAGATTCGCGTTCTTCACGGTAGGCGCGTAGCCCATCGTCTCTGCGAAACCGATCTGCGCGCGCGGGTCGAGCATCGCGTTCAGGTAGTTGAAGCCGCATGGTTTGGACTGCGAGTTCCTGGGCACCGCGGCTTCGAACGTCACCGGCACTGCACCTTCCTTGGGAACCACATAGTCGATGGGCACGCCGGCCTTCTTCCATTGAAGTGCGCGCGCCTTCCACATGCAGGTGAACCAGATGTCGCCGCTCTTGAGCGCGGAGGCCACCGCTTCGTTCGACGGATAGACCTTCGGCTGCTGCGACTTGCGCAACTCGCGCAAGAACTGCATGCCCCCGGCGGTATCGCCGTTTTTATGGCCTGCGGCGAGCGAACTGCTCACCACGTTGAAGTTGTAGAGAATGTCGGAGAAGCCGACCTTGCCCTTGAGCTTGGGGTCGAGCGCGGCCATGAACGAGTCGGGCTTCGTGCCGAGCTTTTCCGGGTTGTACACAATTACCATCGCGCTGAAGATATGCGGAATCGAGTACGGACGGCGCAGCGTTTCGAGCGTGTTGGCAAGGTTCGGCACGAGCTTCGGATCGATCGCTTCGAGAATGCCCGAGCGGTTGATGTCGTACATATCGAGATCGGCCAGACACGCCACGTCGAGCGAGCCACGACGCGAGGCTTTCTCGGCGCGCAGCTTGGTCATGCGGGCGACCTGATCGGCCGAGTCGTAAGTGACCTTGCCGCCTGCGGCTTCGATGATCGGCTTGCCGATGTTCTGCTCGAGCAGATTCAGGTAGTCGCCGCCCCAGGTGCCGACGACCACGTTCGGGCACGCATCGGCCGCCTGCGCCGAGAGCGCGTCGAGGCCTAGCGCGGGAGCGATCACCAGACCGGAAGCGGTCTTCAGAAACGTGCGGCGGTTCAGGGCGTGCGTCATGTCGTCATCCTTCAAAACGTTGGCCAGTTCATAGGCCGAAGCAAGGGGTGAGTGAGGCGGTGTCGTCAGGCGTTGAAAAACAGGCAGTCGGTACTTGCGAAACAGGCTTTGAGCGCGCGGCCGGGGGCATAGCGGCCGGCGTCGTCGCGTGCGGTGTTCTGCACGTGTGCCACGAGCATCTCGCCTTGGGGGCTCTTCAGACGCAGTTCGAGCGTGGCGCCCAGATAGATCGTCTGATCGACCGTGACCGGCAAGGCCGTTTCGTCCGGCGCGGGCGCGTCGGTCAGGCGTAGGCGTTCGGGGCGAATGCCGAGGGTGGTGGCGTCCGGCGAGGTGGCCGCCAACGCCAGGCGTTCCCCCTTCGCGGTCACAAAGTGGCCATCCGTCATCCGGCCCGCAAGGAAATTCATCTTGCCGAGGAAGTTCGCAACGAAGGGATTGGCGGGACGTTCGTAGAGCGTGTCGGCGGTGCCGATCTGCTGCACGCAGCCGTCGTGCATGACAGCCAGACGATCGGCAATCGCCAGAGCCTCTTCCTGATCGTGTGTGACGAAGATCGTCGTGAGTCCCAGCCGGCGTTGCAACGCGCGGATCTCTTCGCGGACTTCGGTGCGCAGCTTGGCGTCGAGATTGGAAAGCGGTTCGTCGAGCAGGAAGACATCGGGACGGATGGCGAGGGCTCGTGCGATCGCCACACGTTGCTGCTGCCCGCCGGAGAGCTGACGCGGGTAGCGATCCGCCAGCGGCGTGAGACGCACCATGTCGAGCGCTTCACGAATGCGCGTGGCGCGCTCTGCGCTCGACACGTGTCGCATCTCGAGCCCGAACGCCACGTTCTCGGCCACGGTCATGTGTGGGAAAAGCGCGTAACGCTGGAACACCATGCCGGTGTTGCGACGATTCGGCGGCAGGCGCGAGACCTCCTTGCCGCCGATCCAGATCTCGCCGGCCGTTGGCTCGACGAAACCTGCAACCATGCGCAGCGTCGTGGTTTTGCCGCAGCCGCTCGGGCCGAGGAATGCGACGAGTTCGCCTTCGGCAATCTCCAGCGAGAAGTCCGCCACGGCAGCGGCATCGCCGTATTGCTTGCGCAGCCCGCGAAGGGAAACGTTGGCCATGTCAGATCACCTGGCTGAGTTTGACGAAGCGATCGGTGATCAGCATGACGATGCCGAGCAACACGATCTGCGCAGCGGAGACCGCTGCAATCGTCGGGTCGAGGTTGAATTCGAGGTACTGCATGATCGCGATGGGCAGCGTGGTCTTGCCCGGCCCGACGAGTGGCAGTGTGAGTTCGAGGTTCTCGAACGACACGATGAAGCTGAACAGCACCGACGCCACGATGGCCGGACGCAACATCGGCAGTGTGACGCGCCAGAGCGTGCGCCACGGACCGGCACCGAGGTTGCGGGCGGCTTCTTCGATGGTGTCGTCGATCTGCGCGAGACTCGCGCCCACGAGGCGCATCGTCCACGGAATGGTCAGGCAGATGTGTGCGACCACAAGGCCGCCGAAGGTGCCGACGATGTCCACGTCGAGGGTGTTCTCCGCGCGCAGATAGAAGAGGTAAGTGGCAATGCCCGCGACGATGCCCGGCACCACGAGCGGCAACAGCAACACATTGCCCAGTGTGCGGCGGCCCGGAAAGCGATAGCGCGCGAGGGCGAGAGAGGCGGCCACACCGAGGATCACACCGCCAACGGACGCGCAGGCAGCGAGTTGCAGCGACAGCAGGAAACCGTTGGCGAACGCGGCGTTGCGCCACGCATTCAGATACCACGACACCGTATAGCCGCTCGGCGGGAACGTGATGATCGCGTCCTTGAAGAAGCTCAGCCAGACGACGAAGATTAGCGGGCTGAGCATGAACAGGTAGATCAGCGTGACCCCTGCGCGCACCGCCCATTTCGCGACCGGCAAGCGCCGCGGTCCGCCTGCCGGCAGCCTCAGCACATCACCCGTCACCCTACTCGGCTCCATCGACGTCTGCGTCATTGATGTTCATTCCGGTATCGTGGATTCGATGCAAATTTGCATTGATCGAAACGTTGATATGCAAATTAGCATATCAAAATCATCATGCAAACCGAAAAGCTGTCAGGGTTTCAACGGAGGCGTGCGCGGCGTTGGGCGCGCGCTCGTCGCATGTTCGACGCGGGTTTCGACCGGGGCGAGGCGGGCGTGAGGTGAGCGATGACGCGGCGGATGGACGCTTCGCCGCTGCGGCAGCGGAGCGTCGATGGCAGTGCTCAGGGCCGCCAGAGGCCGCGCACTGTGGCGAGGGCGCGTTGCGCGGCGTCGGAGGCAGTGCAGTCGACGATGTGGCGCTCGGGCATCGAGCGCAGCCATGTGAGCTGACGCTTGCACAACTGGCGCGTGGCGAAGATGCCCTTGTCGCGCATGGTGTCGTAGTCGATCTCGCCGTCGAGGTATTCCCACACCTGGCGATAGCCGACGCAGCGCATCGACGGCAGCCCCGGATCGAGATCGCCGCGCGCGCGCAGACGTTCGACTTCGTCGACAAAACCGGCCGCGAGCATCAGACGAAAGCGTTCGGCAATGCGCGCGTGGAGCACTGAGCGGTCGCCCGGCTCCAGTGCCACCGGCACGAACGTGTGGGCCGAAGGCGTGTCGGGTGTCTGCGCCTGTTCGGTCAGCCACTGCGACATGGGTTTGCCCGACAGTTCGAAAATCTCCAGCGCGCGCTGAATGCGTTGCGAGTCGTTCGGCGCGAGTCGCGCGGCCGTCACGGGGTCAACGCCCGCGAGCCGTTTATGCATCGCGGGCCAGCCTTCGCGGGCGGCGTCTTCGTCCAGTTTGGCGCGCACTTCGGCGTTGGCCGACGGCAACGGCGAGAGGCCTTGCGTGAGCGCCTTGTAGTACAGCATCGTGCCGCCGACGAGCAGCGGACGATGGCCGCGCGCGGTGATTTCGTCGACAAGTCGCAGTGTGTCTTCGCGGAATTGCGCGGCGGAATAGGCGTCGCGCGGATCGATGATATCGATCAGGTGATGCGGCACGGCGGCCAACTCGGTGGCGCTCGGTTTGGCCGTGCCGATATCCATCTCGCGATAGACGAGGGCGGAGTCGACGCTGATGATCTCGAGCGGTGTGTCTTGCGCCAGCGCGAGGGCGGCGGCCGTCTTGCCGGATGCCGTCGGGCCCAGCAGACAGACGATCGGGGGATTTGCCTTCATGAACCGCTCAACGTCCTCGCATGAATAACTTGTCGAGGTCGCCGAGCGTGAGCTGGTACCAGGTGGGACGGCCGTGGTTGCATTGATCGGCGCGCTCGGTGGCTTCCATCTGTCGCAGCAGGGCGTTCATTTCCTCGTGGGTGAGACGCCGGTTGGCACGCACGGCCGTGTGGCACGCGAGCGTGCCTAGCAGTTCGTGCTGGCGCTCCGTGAGCACACGCGAGCCGCCGTACTGACGCAGGTCGGCCAGCACGGCACGCGCGAGGGCTTGCGCATCGGCACCGTCGAGCAGCGCGGGAATGGCGCGCACGGCGAGTGTGGTCGGCGACACGGCGGCGAGGTCGAAGCCGAGCGCGGTGAGTGTCTCCTGATGCTCTTCGGCCGTGCCGATTTCCACCGGGTCGGCGAAGAACGTCACCGGAATGAGCAGCGGCTGCACAGGCACGCTGCGTTCCACCAGAGCCTGCTTGAAGCGTTCGTACAGAATGCGCTCGTGCGCCGCGTGCATATCGACCAGCACGAGACCGTGAGCGTTCTGCGAGAGGATGTAGATGCCGTGCAACTGACCGAGCGCGAAGCCGAGCGGATGCTCCAGCGACATGGCGTCGGGGGCGGCGCCGGCAGGCAATGCACTGGGCTCGCCGCCCAGCGCCGCGCCGTCTTGCGTTGCGCCGGCAGTGCCGTACGGGGGCGAGGGCGCATCGGTAACACCTGGCTGACCATACGGACGCGGCGCGGGCGGTGCGGCGCGCCCGAACAGATTGTCGTAGACAGACAGCGGTTGCGCCATCGGCAGCGAGCCTTGCTGCATGCGTGGATTCCAACTGCTGCCACCCGGCGTGCCGAAGCCCGCCGCCGGACGCGCGCCCATGAAGCCACTTCCGCTGCCGCCACCGGCGGCACCCGGCCCGGGGGCGAGACCACCGCCTTCGCTCAGATGCGCCGCGTGCGTTGCGCCACCGCTGCCCGCTGCGCGCGCGAGCGCACGTTGCACGACGTGGAACACGAACTGGTGGACGCTACGCGCATCGCGAAACCGCACTTCGATCTTCGACGGGTGAACGTTCACGTCGACCAACTGCGGTGGCAATTCGAAATACAGCACGTAAGCGGGATAGCGGTCGCCGTGGAGCACGTCCTCGTACGCGGCGCGCACCGCGTGAGTGAGCAGCTTGTCGCGAACGAAGCGGCCGTTCACGAAAAAGAACTGCTGGTCGGCGCGGCCCCGGCTGGCCGTCGGCAGACCGACGAAACCGGACAGGCGCAACTCGGCCGCACCTTCGTCGAGCGGGAGGTGTGCGTCGGCGAAATCGTTGCCGAGCACGCGCGAGACGCGCGTGGCGGCGTCCGAGGCGTTCCAGTGCTCTACCGCCCGGTTGTTGTGCAGGATCGAGAAGCCGACGTCCGGCCGCGCCAGGGCGCTGCGTCGAATGACGTCCATGCAATGGCCGAATTCGGTTTGCTCGGTCTTCAGGAATTTGCGCCGTGCAGGGGTATTGAAGTACAGGTCGCGCACGTCGACCGTTGTGCCCACGGGGCCCGCCGCGGGCGTCAGAGCGCCCGTATTGCCGTCGATGGCGGTCGCATGCGGGGCATCGGTCTGGCGGCTCGACAGGGTGAGTTGAGCGACCGATGCGATCGAGGCGAGCGCTTCCCCCCGAAAACCGAGCGTGAGCACCGATTCCAGTTCGTCGAGCGTGCGGATCTTACTGGTCGCGTGACGGGTGAGCGCGAGCGGCAATTGCTCGGCGGACATACCGCCGCCGTCATCGGTAATCGCGATGCGGCGCACACCGCCTTCCTCGAGCTTGATCTGGAGAGCCCGGGCACCCGCGTCGAGTGCGTTTTCGAGTAATTCCTTGACGACGGACGCCGGGCGCTCCACCACCTCGCCGGCGGCGATCTGGCTGATCAACTGATCGGGGAGGACACGGATGGCGCGAGCCGGTGCGAGGCCCGCCGGCATGGGGCCGGGGCGGCGCACGGGGGCGTCGGTGCTGGCGTCGCCGGGCGCGGCGCCCAGGTCTTGCGCCGCGGGGGCGGAGGTCGGGGTGGCAGACATGGGAACCATTATAAAGGTTGCCCTCAAAGATATGAGTCGATCGACATTTCCGCCTGCAATACCCATGAAAATGCGTCCCTCTCCCATCATGGGAATGGTTGAGGGCGCAAGGCAGGCGATCGGCGCGCCCTTGGCAGGTCGAGGCCGGCTGTCACGGGGACTTAACGACGCCCGACGCTTGCGCTGGTATGATGCGATTCGTCGTGCGCCCGCGGGGACGGGCCGGCGTCCTTTATCTTGAGGAATCGTCTTGGATACTTTGGTGCAATTGCTGGAGATGGTGCTCCACATCGATAAACATCTGGAGATGTTCATCGATCAGTACGGAAACTGGGTGTATCTGTTCCTGTTCATGATTGTGTTCGTGGAAACAGGATTGGTGCTCTTTCCGTTCCTCCCGGGCGATTCCCTGCTGTTCATCGGTGGCGCATTCGCCGCCACCGGCGCGATGGATCCGTGGCTGCTCGGCGTGCTGCTCTTCATCGCCGCCGTGAGTGGTAACACGCTGAACTACTGGATCGGCTCGAAGATCGGGACGCGCGTGTACGAGAAGAACTGGCGTTTTCTCGATCGCGACGCCCTGCGCAAGACGCATGAATTCTACGAGCACCATGGCGGCAAAACCATCGTGATGGCACGTTTCGTGCCGGTCGTGCGCACGTTCGCTCCGTTCGTGGCGGGCGTGTCGGCCATGTCGTGGACGCGCTTCCAACTCTATAACCTGGTCGGCGCATTGATCTGGGTGGTGATGCTCGTAGGGGCCGGCTATCTGTTCGGCAACCTGCCGTTCGTCAAGGAGTACCTGAACATCATCGTGCTGGTCGGGATCTCGGCGGCCGTGGTGCCGATTGCCCTCGGCGCCCTCTGGAAGTTCTTCACGCGCGGCCGTCGCCGCGTGGCGCCGGGCCAGAGCGAGTAAGCTCGACCCCGCCGGGTCAATAAAAAATGGCGCGTCCCGTGACCGGGGCGCGCCATTTTCATTTGGGGCGTGGTTTGTGGCCGGCGATCAGGCCGTACGATTTTTCGCGATGGGCGGATTCTTGGCGAAGTAAGCCCTGATGCCCTTGAGGAGTGCGTTGGCGAGCCGTTCCTGATACGCTGGGTCGTTCAGATATTGCTCTTCCTTGGGGTTGCTGATGAAGGCTGTTTCGACCAGCACCGACGGGATATCCGGTGCCTTGAGCACCGCGAAGGAAGCCTGTTCGACGTTCTTACTGTGCAGCCGGTCCGCAACCGTGCCAATCTCGGCGAGCAGCGCCGAACCGAACACCTTGCTGTCGCGGATCTGCGCGGTCGTCGACATATCGAGCAGCGCGTGCGCCACGGCGCGGTCGTTGGTCTTGATGTTGACGCCGCCGATCAGGTCCGACGCGTTCTGCGTCTTTTCCAGCAGACGTGCCGTCGCACTCGTTGCGCCGCGCTCGGACAGCGCGAACACCGACGCACCGTTCGCCGATGGCGACGTGAACGCGTCGGCGTGAATCGACATGAACAGATCGGCGTCCACCCGGCGGGCCTTCTGCACGCGCACGCCGAGCGGCACGAAGAAGTCGGCGTCGCGGGTCATCATTGCGCGCATGTTGGGCTGTGCATCGATCTTCTCGCGCAGCCGCTTGGCGATCTGCAACACCACCACTTTTTCGTACGTGCCGCTGCTGCCAATGGCGCCCGGGTCTTCCCCGCCGTGGCCGGGGTCGAGGGCGATGGTAAGCAGGCGCGCGGTTTTCGGGCCACGCGACGGCAGTGGCGTGGACAGACCGTCGTCATCGTCGCCTTTGCGCTGGGCGAGCGTCGGCATCTTGTCCGGTGCCGGCGCGGGGGCCGTCCGCGAGGGACGCGGCCCTTGTTCACGCTGCGCATAACGCTGGAAGAACGCTTCGCTTTCTTCCGTACTCGGGGTGCCTGCCCCCGATGAAGGCGATATGGATGAGGCGGGCGGCGTATTTTGCGCCAAGGCTTCGGCCTTGTGGCCGGACTTGGCGAGCAATTCCATGAGCGGATCGGGTTCGACGGCCGGATACAGATCGAACACCGTGCGGTACTTGTAGCCCGCGACCGGTGGCAACGTGAAGGACTGCGGTTTCACGCCGGCCTTCAGGTCGAAGACCATGCGCACGACGCCGGGTTTGAACTGCCCCACACGCACCTGCATGATTTGCGGGTCGTTCGGCTGAATCTTCGAGACGAGGTCGCGCAGCGCAGGACTCAGATCCACTTCGTCAAGATCGATGACGAAGCGGTTCGGACTCTCCATCAATTGTTGCTGGAACTTGACCGGGTTGTCGGTCTCGAGCGTGACGCGTGTGTAGTCCCTGGCCGGCCAGACACGTACCGCCACGATGGCATTGGCGAACGCGAGGCGGGGGCCGGTGAGGGCGAGAATCAGTGTCGATGCGCCGGCGCGCAGTGCGCGGCGGCGGCCGGCATTGGGCGATGAAGCGTCGTCGGTACGGGCGAAGCGTTTGATCAGCATGAGTTCAGACAAGCAAGACCGGCTGGCGTATAGGCGCTTGTGGTCAGACGGCGGCTATTGCCAACAGGTTCCAGCCAAAGGCTCAAATCGGGGGTGCCCAGGAGACCTTCGGCTTTCTCCGGCCACTCGACGAGGCACAGGGCGTCGCCTGCAAAGTGCTCGCGAAAGCCTGTGTCATGCCATTCGGCCGGATCGGCGAAGCGGTATAGATCGAAATGATAGACCGGCAGCACGCCTTGTGGGGTGTCGATGTTGTATGGTTCACACAGCGCGTACGTGGGGCTTTTGACGCGCCCCGTGTGGCCCAGCGCGCGCAGCAGCGCACGCACGAGTGTGGTTTTGCCCGCGCCGAGATCGCCCGAGAGCTGCACGTGCAGGCCCGCGTGTGCGGTGTCGGTGTGTGCCATGCGTGCCAGAACGGCGCGCGCAAGCGCCGCAGCGAAGGCCTCGGTGGCAGCTTCGTCCGGCAGCGCGAAGATGCGCTCGCCCAGCGGTGACGGCGTCGATGGATCGGGCATTGCGTAAAATGGAGTCAATGAAAGCTTCCGTGATTTTCCCCGCTACCGCCGCACAAGTCGAGCTATCGGCACGTCCGAATTCCTCGGAAGTGTCTCCCTCGCGCGACAATGCGACGCCTCAGGCGCTCGATGCCGAGCGCCTGAACGCCCTTGCCAGCCAGATTCGCGCGTGGGCGGACGAACTCGGTTTCGGCAGAATCGGCATCACGGACACCGACCTCTCGCACGCCGAAGCGGGCCTGCAACAGTGGCTCGACGACGGCTGTCACGGCGATATGGACTACATGGCCGCGCATGGCATGAAGCGCGCCCGGCCAGCCGAACTGGTTCCCGGTACTGTGCGCGTCATCAGCGCGCGCATGAACTATCTCCCAAGCGACACCGATACGGCGAGTTGGCGTCAGCGCGAAGCGGCGCGTGCCGCAATGCCCGCCGAGGCGGTCGTCTCGGTCTACGCTCGCGGACGCGACTATCACAAAGTCATGCGCAACCGGCTGCAACAACTGGCCGATCGCATTGCACAGGCCATCGGGCCGTTCGGCTACCGCGCGTTCACCGATTCGGCGCCGGTGCTCGAAGTCGAACTCGCGCAGAAGGCGGGGCTGGGCTGGCGCGGCAAGCACACGCTGCTGCTTTCGCGCGACGCCGGTTCGCTCTTTTTCCTTGGCGAAATCTTTGTCGACATCCCCTTGCCGGTGGATGTCGATGACGCGACGGCGCCGAACGAGGGCCAGGCGCGCGGCATGCAACGCGGCGAACACTGCGGGCAGTGTCAGCGATGCCGGGATGTCTGTCCGACGGGCGCGATTACCGAAGCATTCCGTGTCGATGCGCGCCTGTGCATCTCGTATCTGACCATTGAGCACAAGGGCGCGATTCCCGAGGATCTGCGTGCGAAGATGGGCAATCGCATCTACGGGTGCGACGATTGCCAACTCTACTGCCCGTGGAACAAGTTTGCCCAGCCGTCGCCGCTGACCGATTTCGCCCCGCGCAACCGGCTTGACCGCGCCTCGCTCGTCGAACTCTTTGCGTGGAGCGAAACGGATTTCATGGATAAGCTGGCGGGCAGCCCGATTCGTCGTATCGGCCATGAACGGTGGCTGCGCAATCTGGCCATCGGGCTCGGCAACGCGTTGCGCGAGACGGCGGACACCGGCGAGCGCATCCCCCTGCGCGACGCCTTGCTGGCGCGACGCGATTATCCCTCCGCGCTCGTGCGCGAACATGTCGAATGGGCGCTGGCCCAGGAAGGAGTCACGGTTTGAGCACGCGGGCACGCCAATCGACCGGTACCGTCGCAACGAGCGATGAGATCGACAACGTGAGCGATCGCGCGAGCGATGCTGGTCTCGACACGTTCGACGACGCCGACGAGCCATTCGAACAGGCGGCGCTCGACGCCGCTCATAGCCGCACCGAGGACACCGACGACACCGCCAACCCGTCGTCACGGCTCGAATTCGATCCCGACAGCGCTGCATTCGTGCGCAGCATCGCTTTCATCGACCAGTTCTGCGACACGATCTGGCTCGAAGACGGGCTCTCGCGCAATACGCTCGATGCGTACCGGCGTGATCTGCGTCTCTTCGCGGAGTGGCTGGCGGCCAAGCGCGAGACCGCACTCGATGGCGTGGACGAGGCGGCGCTCTCCGCCTATCTGGCATGGCGCCGCGATAGTCTGGCGAGCAGCGTGAACCGCCGTCTGTCGGTCTTCAAGCGCTTCTATCAGTGGGCCTTGCGCGAACACATCGTGCAGCAGGACCCATGCTTGCGCATCGCGTCGGCCAAGCGTGCGCAGCGATTGCCCTCGACGTTATCCGAAGCGCAGGTCGAAGCCCTGCTGGCTGCGCCCGATCTGACGCAGCCGCTCGGGCTGCGCGATCGCGCCATGCTCGAGTTGATGTACGCGAGCGGTTTGCGTGTGTCGGAGCTGGTCTCGCTCAAGACCATCGAAGTGGGATTGAACGAAGGGGTGCTGCGCATTTTCGGCAAGGGGGCGAAGGAGCGGCTGGTGCCGTTCGGCGAAGAGGCCAATGGCTGGCTCACGCGCTATCTGGCCGAGAGCCGTGGCGTGCTGCTGGGCGGCCGCGCCTGCGACACGCTGTTCGTCACGCAACGCGGTGAGGGCATGACACGGCAGGCGTTCTGGTATCTGATCAAACGCTATGCGTCGCAGGCCGATATTCGTGCACCGCTCTCACCGCACACGCTTCGCCACGCGTTCGCGACCCATCTGATCAATCACGGCGCCGATCTGCGCGTGGTGCAGTTGCTGCTCGGGCACTCCGATATTTCCACCACGCAGATTTATACGCACGTTGCGCGCGAGCGCCTCAAATTGCTGCATGCGCAGCATCATCCGCGAGGGTGATCGTCCTGCGCGGGGGGATGCCGCGCCATCAAAGCAGCGCTTTGAGCTTGTGCTTGAGCACCTTGCCCGTCGACGCGGCGGGTAGGGCGTCCAGCACGCGAATCTGCGCAGGGCGCTTGTACGGGGCAAGGCGCGTCGCCGCCCATGCGGCCAGCGATGCCACGTCGATGGTGTGGCTTGGGCGCGCTTCCACAAACGCGATGATCTGCTCGTCACCTTCTTCGGGGCGGCCGAGCACTGCGGCCTGAAGCACATCCGGATGGCTCGTCAGCGCCTGCTCGACTTCGAGCGGGTAGACGTTGAACCCGGAGTGGATGATGAGTTCCTTGGCGCGTCCGGCGAGGAAGAGCGCACCGTCGGCGGTGCGACGGGCAAGATCTCCGGTGCGCAACCAGCCGTCTTCGGTCACGGTGGCGGCCGTGAGTTCCGGCGCGCGGTAGTAGCCGAGCATCACGTTCGGGCCGCGTACCCAGAGTTCGCCCACTTCGCCGTCGGACAGATCCTGTCCGCCACGACCCACGATGCGCACCGCCACACCGGGGATCGCGGGACCGACGGCACAATCGTCGCGCGGCGCATCGAGCAGCGTTTGCGAGACGGTCGGACTGCATTCGGTCAGCCCGTAGCCGTTGTGAATCGGCAGGCCGTAGAACGCTTCGACACGCGCCTTGAGCGCGGCGTCGAGCGGCGAGCCCCCCGAGTAGACGAAGCGCAGACGCGGCGCGATGAGCGAGGCGCCTTGCGTCGTCACGTAGGCCATCAGGCGGGCGTGCATGGCAGGTACGCCTTGCAGGATCGTCAGTCCGTCGTGAGCGAGCGAGTCGAGCACGGCCTCGGGGGTGAAGCGCGCGGCAAGGCGCAGCGTGCCGCCGGCGTACAGCGTGCCGAGACACACTGACGTCAGGCCATAGACGTGCGAGATCGGCAGCACACCGTAAGCGATATCGTCGGCACCGACGCGTCGCAAGGTGCTGGATACCGCCGCGATGAACATCAGATTGCGATGCGAGAGACGAACGCCCTTGGGCGTGCCTGTCGTGCCTGTCGTGTAGATGAGCGCCGCGCATTGCGCCGCCGGGTCGGTTTGCACCGGTTCGACGAGACTGTCGGGATTGACGTCGGACGCCGCGATGGCCCCCAGTGCGAGTTCGGTCCAGACGACCTTGGCGGCATCCGCCCGGGCGTGGGCGGCAGCGTCGGGGGACGCGTCGATCGTGTAGACGGTGCAGCGCGGGCGCGCGTGATCGCGGATCACGCTCAACTCCGTCGGCGAGAGCCGCGCGTTGCTCAGCAGCGGCCAGGCGTCAAGCGATGCGACGGCGAGCAGCAGTACCACATAGGCGATGCCGTTCTCGCCGACGATCATCACGCGGTCGCCGCCCCGCACGCCATGCGCGCGCAGGCGCTCGGCGCTGGCGGCGACGGCGCTCGCCAGTTCGCCGTAGGTCAGACGGCGGAAGTCGTCGATCAGGGCGATGCGGCCGGGCGTTTGCGCGGCGATGCGCGCGGGCAGGGTGTCGATGCGTGCGGGCAGATTCGCGAGCAGCGTGGCCGCGAAGGTGTCTTGAAGCGAGGTGTCGAGAGGGGGAGACATGACCGCATTGTAATGCGGGTGCCGTCATGAGGCCGCGCAGGGGGATGGCCGCAGCGACGCGTCGCGCGTATTCCGGGACCGCAGCGCCGGTGCGTTTCATTACAATAGGCGCCCATGAGCAAGACCAAACACGTCTCGGAAACGCCGGCCACGCAGTTTCTGAAGCAAAAGAAGGTGGCTTTCACGGAACACGTCTATGAGTACGTCGATCATGGCGGCACCGGCGAATCGGCACGTCAGTTGGGCGTGGACGAGCATGTCGTCGTCAAGACCCTCGTCATGGAAGACGAAAAAGCCCGGCCGTTGATCGTGCTCATGCACGGTGACCGGACGGTTTCGACGAAGAATCTCGCGCGCCAGATCGGCGCCAAGCGTGTCGAGCCCTGCAAGCCGGAGGTCGCTCAGCGTTATTCCGGCTATCAGGTGGGGGGCACGTCGCCGTTCGGCACCAAGCGGACGATGACCGTGTACGTCGAGGCATCGATTCTCGATCTGCCGCAGATTTTCATCAATGGCGGACGACGGGGATATCTCATCGGCATTGCGCCTTCCGTGCTGCTCAATACGCTGGGGGCCAAGCCGGTGTCGTGCGCGTTGAGCGACGAGTGACCCCTTAAAGCCCGTATCGGAAGGCCGCCTGCCCGGCACTTTGCGCCTCGGCGCAACCCCGTGTTTGCCAGAATGGGGTGACCGGGCCGCTCAAGTAGAATGGCGGCCAATACAAATTCTGCTCACTAACGAAGTTCATGGCTACACTGGTTTTTATCGTTCTCGCGTATTTGATCGGCTCGATGCCGTTTGCGGTGATCGTCAGCCGCACGATGGGGCTTGCCGATCCACGCAGCTACGGCTCGGGTAATCCGGGCGCCACGAACGTGCTGCGCTCCGGCAACAAGAAAGCCGCTGTGCTCACGCTGATCGGCGACGCCTTCAAGGGCTGGTTTGCCGTGTTCCTCGCAGAACGCTTTGCCGGCGCCTGGGGCGTGGGTGACTTCGGTCTGGCGGCCGTGGCCCTCGCGGTCTTCATCGGCCATCTGTACCCGATCTTCCTGCGCTTCGCGGGCGGCAAGGGCGTGGCGACGGCTGCGGGTGTGCTGCTGGCCATCGATCCGATTCTGGGACTGGCGGTGATCGCCACATGGCTCATCATCGCGATCTTCTTCCGCTATTCGTCGCTCGCCGCGCTGGTGGCCGCCGTATTCGCGCCACTGTACTACGTGTTCATGTTCGGCTTAGGGCCTTACGCGCCGGCGGTGATCGTCATGGCGATTCTGCTGATCCACCGGCACCGCGCGAACATCGGCAAGCTGATGGCGGGCAAGGAAAGCCGCATCGGACAGAAGAAGTAAGGCCGGTATTCCGGCCCGATGCGAGCCGGTTTCGGACAATAAAAAACCCGCAGCGAGTCTGCGGGTTTTGTGTGCCTGCCGCGCGTGTCAGTCGCGGAAGTTGTTGAAGTCGAGCGGGGTGTCGGTCACGTCGCGGCGCAGCAGCGCCATGGCGCTTTGCAGGTCGTCGCGCTTGGCGCCCGAGACACGAACGCTGTCGCCCTGAATGCTTGCCTGCACCTTCATCTTGCTGTCCTTGATCAGACGCACGATCTTCTTGGCCAGGTCGCCTTCGACGCCCTTCTTCACCTTGACGACCTGTTTGACCTTGTCGCCGCTGATCTTCTCGACCTTGCCGTAGTCGAGGAAGCGCACGTCCACGTTGCGCTTGGCCATCTTGCTGACGAGCACCTGTGTGACTTGTTCGAGCTTGAAGTTGTCGTCGGCGAAGAGCGTGAGTTCCTGCTCCTTGTGCTCGACGCGCGAGTCCGATCCCTTGAAGTCGAATCGCGTCGAGATTTCCTTGTTGGCCTGCTCGATGGCGTTCTTGACCTCTACCATGTTGGCTTCGCTAACCACGTCAAACGATGGCATCTGGCTCTCCTGAAATGCAAAGGGTTCGTGAAAACGGCACGCCGGGCGTGCCGGGGTGATACGGGCGGCGGTGGCGTGTCCGTCCGGGGTTGCCGAACGGCGCGGGGCACGGCCGCGCGGCCGGTATAATGATGCGCAAAATTCTTTCGCCCGACATTGTAATTCAGCCGTCGGTCCCGCGTCCCTCCCGGACGACGCCCGGCACGGCGGCGCCCACTGGCTTCACCCTATTCCATGCCCCAGTTGCAACGCGACGTCAGTCTGCGCGAACTCAATACCTTCGGCTTGCCGGCGACCGCCCGCTTCGTCGTGACCATCGACAGCGAGGCGGCGCTTGTCGACGCGCTCGCCATGCCCGAACTGGCGGGCTTGCCGCGTCTGGTACTGGGCGGTGGCAGCAATGTGGTGCTCACGCGTGACTTCGACGGCGTTGTCTTCCGGATGGCCATTCGCGGGCGCGAACGGCTCGCCGACGATGCCCACGCGCGCTACGTACGCGGCGGTGCGGGCGAGGTCTGGCACGAATTCGTCGACTGGACGCTCACGCAGGACTGTCCCGGCTTGGAAAACCTCGCGCTGATTCCCGGTACGCTCGGCGCGGCGCCGATTCAGAACATCGGGGCCTACGGGTTGGAGCTGGCCGAACGCTTCGCCGAAGTGCGCGCGCTCGATACGACGACGGGGTTGTTCGTCACGCTCACCCGCGAGGTATGCGCGTTCGGCTATCGCGATTCGCTGTTCAAACGCGAGCCGGGGCGTTACATCATCGTCGGTGTGACGCTGCGGCTGCCGCAGTCGTGGCAGCCCGTCACTGGCTATGCGGATGTGTCGCGCACGCTCTCCGAGGCGGGTATCGAGCGGCCGGACGCCAGGCAGATCTTCGATGCGGTGGTGGACATTCGCCGTCGCAAACTGCCCGATCCGCTCGAACTCGGCAATGCAGGCAGCTTCTTCAAGAACCCTGTCGTGGATGCGGCGGCGTTCGCCGCGCTGCGTGAGCGCTTTCCGCAGACGGTCGGCTATGCCCAGCCTGACGGCACATGGAAGGTCGCGGCGGGCTGGCTGATCGATCAATGCGGATGGCGCGGCAAGTCGCTCGGCCAGGCAGGTGTGCATGAACGTCAGGCGCTGGTGCTCGTCAATCTCGGCGGCGCGAGGGGCGCCGATATCGTGGCGCTCGCGCGCGCCGTGCAAGCCAGCGTGCAGGAGCGCTTCGGTGTCGCACTCGAGCCCGAACCGCTCATGCTTTGATGGCGGTGGCGTCGGGAAGACGCTGTAAATAGTCGCGCCGCAGGTCGACAGTGGAGCGCACGCCCACGTCTGCGAAGTGCGCTTCGAGCCATCGGCTCGCCGCCTCGCGGCCACGGTCTCGCAGCGTCGTGAGGAAATTCCAGTCGGTGACGAATTTCGTCGATGAGGACAGGTCGTACAGCTCTTTATCTGCACGAATCGAGTGAATCAGCGGGTACTTCAGACGCTTGCGGAACTCCGGCTTGAGCCATCCTTCGTCGAGCAGTTTGTGCACGAACGAGATGGCGCGGAATTCGCGCTGAAGCGACGCGTTGAACGTGATTTCATTCACACGATTCATGATCTGCCCCGGCAACACCGGCTTCTCTTTGCGCTCGATCGGGTTGATGTGCACGATCAGAATGTCGCTCGTGACCGTCTCGTAATAGAACGGATAGAGCGGGGGGTTGCCGAGATAACCACCGTCCCAGTAAAAGTCCTCGTCGATCTTCACCGGTTTGAACAGCCACGGCAGACAGGCCGACGCCATCGCAACGTCGAGCGTAATTTCGTGCGTGCGGAAGATGCGAATGTTACCGGTGCGGATGTTGGTCGCGGAGACGAACAGGTGCGTCTCCGTACTCTCGCGCAAACGATCGAAATCAACCTGCGCTTCGAGCACGGTGCGCAGCGGGTTGATTTCGGCCGCGGGCTGCGAGAACGGCATCATCCACTGCTGCATGCTCTGCATCCAGTCGTGCCAGACCGGGTACTCGGTCGGACGGCCGTTGAGCCAACTGAAGACCGTTTGCGCCCACGCCGTGGCCGACGAGCCCGCTTGGGACACGCCGAGCCAGAAACTGTGCAGCGATTCACGCGCTTTCTCGCGCGGATCGACGCCCGGGCGGTCGAGCAGGCCGTGCGCGAGTACGACGGCGTTCATCGTCCCGGCGGATGCGCCGCTGATGCCTTCGAACTCGAGACGCCCGTCTTCGAGCAATTTGTCGAGCACGCCCCATGTGTACGCGCCGTGAGCGCCACCTCCTTGCAGACCCAGATCGATGCCTTTCCGCTTCGGGCCGCTGCGGCTGCTGCGCGCGGATTTCGTGGATTTGGCGGGGGCGCTGCTGGCCTGCGTGGCATCGGACGTTCCTGCGCTGCCTCTGGTGGCGATGGCGTCGTCGGTGTCGTTGATGTCGTCGTCGGTGCGCTTGCGTGCGCGAGGGTTGGTGGTTTTCCCGGATGCCTTGCCGGTTTGTGCCGGCCGGGTGAGGCCGTCAGGGGGAAGCAGCGGGACATCCGTCGGCTCGAGGTCCGTGCTCGTGTCGTTCGCTGGCGGTGCAACGGCGTCGGCCGTCAGAGAGGATTGGAATGACGCCTGCGTATCGGCAGGCGTTGCAGAAGACTTGTCACCGGCAGTATCGTCGGCGGATTCGGGGGGAAGACGCGACATAGTGAGTAGCGGCGCCGGGCCGCGCTGAACCGGCCGAGAGGGCAACGGCGCGAGAAGTTACGCGCCATCGCGATGCTGGCCAGTCGGTTAGCCGTAGTGGCAGACGTAATCGAGCGTCTCGACGACCTCGATATCGAACTTGCTATTGCCCGGCACGGAGAACTGCTGACCGGCGGCATATTCCTGCCACTCGGTTTGACCGGCCAGACGGATGTGACAACGACCGCCTGTGACTTCCATGATTTCCGGTGCATCGGTACCGAACTGGAGCGTGGCCGGGAAGATCACACCCAGCGTCTTGCGCGTACCGTCCGGGAACAGCACGGTGTGGGAAACACACTTGCCGTCGAAATAAGTGTTGGCGCGCTTGATTACGGAAACGTTGTCAAACTGCGTTGCGTTTTGCGTCATGACCGAATGCGGTGTCGAATGCGATGGAAAGTCGCGATGGAAGGTCGATATGCTTGCCCTGCTGAGGCAAGCGTGAATTCATGCTAGCACGTTTCGAACGTCCACTCGTCGCACTTTTGTGCATTGCACAACGAATCTGCCCCATTATGGTGCAAATTGAGAAATGTTCTGACGGACGGCCCGAACTGCGTCGCGCTGCATGAAACGCACGTCCATAAGGGACGCTGGCGCGTCAGCGATGATAGCGGAACGTCAATCGCGATGGGGGACGGCGGCGTTGCGGGCAGGGGAAAGCAGGATGGCGGTGGCGGGCGAGGAAGGTTGGATGTCTGAGGCCGCCCGGACGACATTGCGTCGCCCGGGCGCGGCGGCCCTTGTATTACACGCGACCCAGCATCAGGTACTCCATGAGCGCCTTCTGCACGTGTAGACGGTTCTCGGCTTCGTCCCAGACGACGCTTTGCGCACCGTCGATGACGTCGGCCGAGACTTCTTCGCCCCGGTGAGCGGGCAGGCAGTGCATGAACAGGGCGTCGGCCTTCGCTTGTTGCATGAGGTCGGCATTCACGCACCATTGAGCGAAAGCCGCCTTCCGCGCTTCGTTTTCGGCTTCGTAACCCATGCTCGTCCACACGTCGGTCGACACGAGGTCGGCGCCTTCGCAGGCTTGGCGCGGGTCGTCGAACTCACGTACGAACGGACGGCTCGATTCAGCCACCATCGCCTGATCGAGGCGATAGCCCGGCGGCGTCGAGATGTTGAACTGGAAGCCGAAGATCTTGGCGGCCTGAATCCACGTGTACGACATGTTGTTCGCGTCGCCGATCCAGGTCACGGTCTTGCCCTTGATCGGGCCGCGATGCTCGTAGTACGTGAAGATGTCGGCCAGTACCTGACACGGGTGGTACTCGTTGGTCAAACCGTTGATCACGGGCACGCGCGAGTGCTGCGCGAAGCGCTCGATGATCTCCTGACCGAAGGTACGGATCATGATGATGTCGGTCATGCGCGAGATCACCTGAGCGGCATCTTCGATCGGCTCGCCGCGGCCGAGCTGCGTGTCGCGCGTGTTCAGGAACACGGCGTGGCCGCCCAGCTGGTGAATCCCGGCTTCGAACGACAGGCGCGTGCGCGTCGAGCTTTTCTCGAAAATCATCGCCAGCGTGCGGTCGTGCAGCGGGTGGTAGGTCTCGTAGTTCTTGAATTTCTTCTTGAGGATGCGAGTGCGCTCGAGCACGTAGTCGTACTCGTCGAGCGTCAGATCCGAGAATTGAAGGTAATGCTTGATGGGTTTGGCGGTGGTCATTTGGATGTTCTGCTGGAGGCCGATATTGCGGGAATTCGAAGGGAACTCGCTCGCTTACGGCACGACGAACAAGCCTTGAGGCCTGTCCCCCGGGCAGGCTCGTGAAGGTGTTCTACCGGTTGCTGGCTTCAGGGGAACAACCCCTAGTCTACCAAATCGTTTTGCCGTCACACGAAAAGCGTATGATCGAGCCCGCTGCTGCACAGCCGAAAACGGCTGGCAAGACCGAAAAAAACATCTGCAGTAATGGAGGGGGACGGGTTTGAGTCTTATATAAGATATAATACTGTCTCTGTCGGCTGCGCTACCCGCGGTATGGCCGTCCAGGTGTTTTTTGAGGTGATTGAGCGATATGACCGACCAGGTTTCCGCGCGCGAGTATTTCATCCAGGGGCTCACCCGGGGTGGCAAGAAGTTCCGGCCGAGTGACTGGGCGGAGCGTCTGTGCGGCGCCGTGTCGTTCTGCGGCCGAAGTGATACCGGCCCGAACGCATACATGCAGTACTCCCCCTATGTGCGTCCGATTATGGTGGGTGACGTCAAATGCGTCGTCGTTGACGAGCGGTTGCGCGACATCGAGCCGATGGCTTTCGATTTCGTGATGAACTTCGCGCGTGACAACGATTTGCAACTGACCGAAGCCTGCTTCGTCCCCGACGTCAAGTAATTCCCCTCGGCCGTTTTTCGGCCAGACGTGAGTGCCGGGCCTTTGGCCCTGACTCACCGTCGATCCGAACGTCCCCGGCCGGTCGGCACTTCTGTTCCCGTAAGACTTCCCTCGACGGTTTGATTTTTCCACGATGCTCGTGGCTTGAGTCCGTTCGCTTGCGCATGGGCCGGGACCGCGCACAGCTTCGCCCGCGTAGAGGGGGATGGCCGATCTCGCAGGCTGAAACGATGGTTGGGTTGGGCTGAGGGAGAGGTGGGGAGGTGGGGGCTCAGCGAGCACACCAAAGAAAAAAGCCCGCATCAAGCGGGCTTTTTAGTGTCCCGACCGTAGTCGGAACCGGCAAGCAACTTATTCTGCTTTGCAGCTTACGCTGTCTTAGGCAGCAGCCGACATCGCCTTGATGGCGGCCGACAGACGGCTCTTTTGACGAGCAGCGGTGTTCTTGTGAACGATCTTCTTGTCGGCGATGATGTCGATCGTCTTGGCCGACGTGCGCAGGACTTCCTTCGCAGCAGCTTGGTCGCCGGCGGCGATAGCCTTGCGGACAGCCTTCACAGCCGTGCGCAGGCGCGAGCGCAGTGCCGAGTTGTGGGCGTTGATCTTAACGGTTTGACGCGCGCGCTTGCGTGCTTGTGCGGTATTTGCCATGTTCGGTGAATTCCTTGAATTGCTCCGCCTGATGCGGCTTCTATGCAGTTTGGCTCGGCTCCCTGGGAGACACGGTGGCCAGGAAGCAATCCATTGACTTCGAAACCGTCGATTATAGCCGAAGGCCAACGGAAATTGCAACTTCTTTGCTGCAATGCTGTGCGTATAATACGCGCAACATGAATTTGCTCAAAGCTCTCGCTACGGTCAGCGGTTTTACGATGCTTTCGCGCATCACCGGTCTGATCCGTGAAATTCTTATCGCGCGCATGTTTGGTGCCGGTCCCATGACCGATGCCTACAACGTCGCGTTCCGCATTCCCAACCTGCTGCGCCGCTTGTCCGCTGAAGGGGCGTTTTCGCAGGCATTCGTGCCGATTCTGGCCGAATTCAAATCGCAGCGTAGTGAAGAGGAGACGAAAACCCTCGTCGATTCGGTCACGACGGTGCTGTTTTGGGTACTGTTGTCGATCACGATTGCCGGGGTGCTTGGCGCGTCGGGCGTTGTCTACGCAGTAGCCACGGGTCTCGCGCACGAGAACGGTACGTTCGACGCCGCTGTCTTCATGACCCGCGTGATGTTCCCGTACATCACCCTCATTTCGATCACGACACTTGCCGCCGGGGTGCTCAATACCTGGCGTCAGTTCTCGATGCCCGCGTTTGCGCCGGTACTGCTCAACGTCAGTTCGATCGTCGCATCGCTGTGGGTTGCCCCGCATTTGGAGACACCGGTCTACGCACTGGCCTACGCCGTGATCGTCGGGGGTGTGCTGCAACTGGTGATCCAACTCCCGGCGCTCGCGCGCATCGGCATGGTGCCGCGAATCACCATCAACGTGGCTGCGGCCCTGCGCAACGCCGGGGTGAAGCGGGTGCTGGCGAAGATGGTGCCGGCAACGCTCGCGGTATCGGTGGCCCAGATCAGCCTGATCATCAATACGAACATCGCGTCGCGTCTCGCGCAGGGCAGCGTGTCGTGGCTGGCGTACGCCGACCGGTTGATGGAATTCCCGACGGCGCTGCTGGGCGTGGCGCTGGGCACGATCCTGCTGCCGAGTCTGTCGCGCGCCAATGCAGACGGCGACGCCGTGGAGTATTCTGCGCTGCTGGACTGGGGGCTGCGCCTGACGTTCCTGCTCGCGATGCCGAGCGCCGTGGGACTCTTCGTCTACGCCGAGCCGCTGACCGCAACGCTTTATCAATATGGCCGTTTCGACGCGACCGACGTCGCGATGACGGCGCATGCGCTCACGGCCTATGGCGTGGGACTGGTCGGCCTGATTCTCATCAAGATTCTGGCGCCGGGGTTCTACGCCAAGCAGGACATCAAGACGCCGGTGAAGATCGCCGTTGTCGTGCTCATCGCCACGCAGCTCTCGAACCTGCTTTTCGTGCGCTGGTTCGCGCATGCCGGATTGTCGCTGTCGATTGGTGTCGGCGCATGCATGAATGCCGCGCTGCTGTTCGCTGGACTCTACAAACGCGGCATCTACCGGCCGGCGCCGGGTTGGCGGCTGTTCTTCGTGCAATTGCTCGCCGCCTGCCTGATTCTGGCCGGCGTGCTGTTGTGGTTCACCCAGAGTTTCGACTGGGTCGCGCTCGGGGCTCGGCCACTCTCGCGTATTGCCCTGCTTGGCGCCAGTCTGATTCTATGCGCCGTGGTGTATTTCGGGGCATTATTCCTCATGGGTTTCAATTTCTCGTTCTTCCGCCGACGCACTCGCTAGTGCCCCACTAGCGGGCCGCTGACACGGCAGAATCCACGGATACCGCATGGCAAATCGAATTCTCGAGTATTTTGCTGCGCTGGTTGCGTCCGACGACGGTCTGCCGCTTACCGAAGCGGCCATCGCAATCGCGCAAGACGTTTATCCGGATCTCGACGTGCAGGACACGCTGACCCAGATCGATGCGCTTGCCGCGCGTCTGGCCAAGCGTCTGCCGCCGGATGCCGGGCCGCTGCAAAAGCTCCAACTGCTTGACCATTATTTCTTCCGCGAACTTGGATTCGCCGCCAACCAGAACGACTATTACGACCCGGACAACAGCCACTTGCATGTTGTGCTGGATCGTCGTCGCGGCATTCCCATCTCGTTGGCCGTGCTTTGCATGGAGATCGGTCACCAGATCGGCTTGCCTTTGCGCGGATTGTCGTTCCCGGGACATTTCCTGCTGCGGCTTGCCGTGCCGGCTGGCGACGTGGTCATCGACCCGCTCTCGGGCAATTCGCTTTCGCCGCAACGGCTGCTCGAGATGGTCGAGCCGTATCTGAAACACTATCGCGACGAAAGCGCCGAGCCGATTCAGGAACTGGCGTTGTGGGCGCTGCTGCACCCGTTCCTGGAGCCTGCGACCCCGCGCGAAATCCTCGCCCGGATGCTGCGCAATCTGCGAGCGATCTACACGCAGAGCGAACGCTGGGAGCGTTTGCTCGCCGTTCAGGAGCGCATGGTGCTGGTCTTGCCCGACCAGCCTGCCGAGAAACGGGATCGCGGGTTGGCCTATGCGCGTCTCGGACTGGTACGTCCGGCGCAGGACGATCTCGAACACTATCTGGGCAAGCGTCCCGACGCAGACGACGCCGAAGCCATCCGTCAGGTACTCGACGATCTGAGTCGTCGTCCGGGAAGCCACGGCTAGCGCTCGACCGCTCCCTTTTCGTTGCGTTGTACGAAGAACGCCAGCCTTACCGGCTGGCGTTTTGCTTTTTCACCTCGATGGTCGAGGTGTTTGGCTTTTCACGCCGATTGCGCCGCGAGTTCCTGAACTCGCCGCTGCAATCCCAGTTTGTAACCGAAATGGAAGAACACTTCAGCCATCAGGAACATCGGTGCGATAAATATCTGAAAGAGGTTGTCGAGCAGGGCGGGCTTACGGCCCTCGAAATGGTGCCCGATCAGTTGAATGACCCAGCCGCCGACGAACAGCACGCCAAAGACGGTCAGCGCCCAAGGCCACGGCAGTCGGGCCAGATGTTGCGTGAGCGCCAGCAGCGCGGCGAAAAAGGCGGTCATGGCCAGTGCCAGCGGGACATCGAGCAGGAAGTAATACATCAGCAGCACCAGCACGATGACATGCGTGGCGTTCAGGCCGCTCGGCCCGAGCGGCACCCACGAGAACGCCTGCATTACAGCAAGAATAATCATGGGAACGCCGAAGAAATGGGTGAGACGATTCTTGGGACTGCGGTGATAGCGCTGATAAAACGACATCTGTTGCGCCAGTGATTTCATGCCAGCCTCCTGCCTCGGGGACGGGGACACTGCAAGGGCGCCGGTGATGGAACCGGCGTCTGAGCCGACCGCAAGATGCGGTCGGGATTTCATTGTAGTCACAGTCGAAACGATATTTTGCTGCGCCGCGACAAAGTGACTCGAATGCCGCGTGCAGGCATTTCCGATCCTATTTCGGTTGCATGCGGATCGCGCCGTCAAGCCGAATGACTTCGCCATTGAGCATCGGATTGCGCACGATCTGCTCCACGAGCATGGCGTATTCCGCCGGTTTGCCCAGCCGGGGCGGGAACGGCACCATTTGCCCGAGCGACGCCTGCACTTCGGCCGGCATGGCGAGCATCATGGGGGTCTCGAAAATGCCCGGCGCGATAGTCATCACGCGGATTCCGCTACGCGACAGATCGCGTGCCACCGGTAACGTCAGGCTTACCACGCCACCTTTGGAGGCCGCATACGCTGCCTGCCCCATCTGACCGTCGAAGGCGGCGACCGAGGCGGTATTGACGATCACGCCGCGTTCGCCTTCGCCGTTCGGTTCGCACTGACTCATCGCAGCGGCGGCGAGCCGAATCATGTTGAATGTGCCGATCAGGTTGATCTGGATGACGCGGGAGAAGGTGTCGAGGGGGTGGGGGCCGTCGCGGCCCACGGTCTTGCCGCCAATCGCGATGCCCGCGCAATTGACGAGACCGCGCAGTGTGCCAAGTGCGCTAGCTGCCGCCACCGCCGCCTTGCCATCGTCTTCGCGCGTGACGTCGCATTTGACGAACTTGCCGCCGAGCTTCTCAGCGAGCGCTTCACCCTCATCGACGTTCACGTCGGCGAGCACGACCTTTGCGCCGAGTCCGGCAAGCCAGCGCGCGGCAGCTGCACCCAGGCCCGAGGCGCCACCGGTGATCAGAAACACATTGCCCTGAATTTCCATGCGTCATCCTCCTTTGGCAAAAAAGGCGGCGCAGTGTGAACTGGCCGCCTTTTTCTAAAGCGTCATTGAGGCTTACCCGACCGGGCGCACCAAGTGTCGCACCGGGTTATGCGGGCGGCGCCGATGTGCTTACTTCAGTGCATCGAACACGCGCGCGCGGATGTCGTCCACGCTGCCCTGGCCCGAGATCTTGCGATACTGCGGTGCCTCGACAATCGAGCCCGGGCTGCCATGCTTCGCCCAATCCGAATAGTAGGCGACGAGCGGCTTGGTTTGCGATTCGTAGACGGCGAGGCGCTTCTTGACGGTTTCTTCCTTGTCGTCTTCGCGCTGCACGAGCGGTTCGCCGGTCACGTCGTCCTTGCCTTCCACTTTGGGCGGGTTGAAAGTGACGTGATACGTGCGGCCCGACGCCGGGTGCGTACGACGGCCGCTCATGCGGGTAATGATCTCGTCGAACGGCACGTCGATTTCGAGCACGAAGTCGATAGCGACGCCGGCTTCCTTCATGGCTTCCGCCTGCGCGATCGTGCGCGGGAAACCGTCGAACAGATAGCCGTTCTTGCAATCGTCGGCGGTCAGGCGTTCACGCACCATGCCGATGATGACGCCGTCCGGCACGAGGTCGCCTGCGTCCATGAAGCGCTTGGCTTCGAGGCCAAGTTGGGTGCCTTCCTTGATCGCGGCGCGCAGCATGTCGCCGGTCGAGATTTGCGGAATGCCGAATTTTTCTTTGATGAATGTTGCTTGGGTGCCCTTGCCGGCCCCGGGTGCCCCCAACAAAATCAGACGCATTGATGACTCCTGAAAGTTTGTGATTTGTGAATGCAGTGCGTGCGGCAGGCCGGTGCGTCTCCGGCAATCTGCGGCGGTTGCGGGTCCTGTGACCGGCCAACCGCGCTGCGCGCAGACGCCGCGCTCGGCAGGGCGCGGCGCGCGCGACCGGGGGTCTGCTCGCGAGAATCAGAGGGATTATGCCACGACGCGCCCGCCCGGCGGCGTTTTGCCGCGTCGTGAAAGTCCCGCCGGTGCGATTTCCGGGACACCTGCGCGCGTTTCGCGCCGGTGCGACAGCCCTGAAATTCGAACGAGATCGGACTTTAGTTTTGCAGCATTGCGCGAACGCGTTCGAGATCTTCGGTGGTGTCGACACCCGGTAGCGGCGCATCGCCGGTCACTAGCACCGCAATGCGTTCGCCATGCCAGAGTGCCCGAAGTTGTTCGAGCGACTCGGCGGTCTCGATCGGCGCTTGCGGCAGGCTCGGATAGCTGCGCAGAAACTTGGCGCGATAGGCGTAAAGCCCGATGTGACGGAAGATCGGCGTGGTCGCCGCAGGCAGGCTCGCCGTATGGGTAAGCCCGGCGGACCATGCGTCGCGCGACCAGGGAATGGGCGCGCGAGAAAAGTAGAGTGCCCGGCCATGCACGTCGAGCACGACCTTGACGACGTTCGGGGAGAAAATCTCCGCGTTGTCGGTAATCGGGTGCGCGGCGGTCGAAAGCGCACATTCCGGATGCTCCGCCAGATGTGCGGCCACCGCATGGATCAGCCGCGGATCGATGAGCGGCTCGTCGCCCTGCACGTTGACGACGATGGTGTCGTCGGACCACCCCTGCTGGACGGCCACCTCGGCAAGACGATCGGTACCCGTAGGGTGATCGGCGCGCGTCAGCACCGCGTCGAAGCCATGCGCAGAGACGGCATCGACCACGCGCTGAGCGTCGGTGGCGACGACGACCTGGCACGCTCCCGACTCACGCGCGCGCTCCGCCACACGCACGACCATCGGCTTGCCGCCAATATCCGCGAGCGGTTTGTTGGGCAGACGTGTCGACGCGAGGCGTGCCGGCACCACAGCGACGAAGTCGACAGTGTTGATCGAATCGCTCACGATGCGGACTTGTCGTCGTTCAGGGCGACCGGAGTCCCCTCGACAGACTGGCGCGCTTCGTCTGCCAGCATGACGGGAATGCCATCGCGAATCGGATAGGCGAGTTTGTCTGCGTGGCAAATCAGCTCCTGGGCTTTCTTGTCGTACTCCAGGGGGCCCTTGCACAACGGGCAGACGAGAATCTCAAACAGTCGGTTGTCCACGCAATTTCTCCACTACCAGTGATACGAGGCGTGCATCGAGCGCGGCCTCGGCAGGTACGGCCCACACTCGCGGGTCGGACCAGGTGACGCATTTTACTGCATCCTTTTCGGTGATAAGGATGGCGTCGGCGGCCACGCCGTCGAACGGATTCGATGCAAAATCGTAATGATCGGGCAACGCGAGCGTCTCGATTTGCAGACCTGCGGCCCGCAGCGCGGCGAAGAAGCGCTCAGGCGCGCCGATGCCGGCCGCCGCCAGCACGCGTTTGCCAGCGAAGTGCGAAAGCGCCCGGGTGAGCCCAGGCTGGCTCACACACCACGCATCGCCCAGCGTGAGCGTGAGCCGCCACGTGTGCGGCCATTCGGGCAGCGTTCGACCGTATGGATCGTTGATGAGATTGGCGTCGCGCTGACGCGACAGCGGTTCGCGCAGCGGCCCGGCGGGCAGCAGGAAACCGTTGCCGCCCAGGCGATGGTCGAAGACGGCGATCTCGACGTCGCGTGCCAGTGCGTAATGCTGGAGGCCATCGTCGCAGACGATGACGTCGCATGCCGGATGCGCGGCGAGCAATGCATGGCCACCTTCGACCCGCGACGGCCACACCCACACCGGGGCACCGGTGCGCTTGGCAATCAGCAGCGGTTCGTCACCGACGTCTTCGGGCCGTGCCGCCACGCCGACTTCGGTCGGACGAGGCAGCGTTGCCCCGTATCCGCGCGAGAGTACCCCCGGCGCATAACCGTGCGCACGCAGTGCGCCGACGAGCGCGATGACGGTTGGGGTTTTGCCTGTTCCGCCGACTGTCAGATTACCGACCACGACGACAGGCACGGGCAGCCGCGTCGACCTCCTCCAGCCCTGGCGAAAGCTCAGGCGCCGCCATGCGGCAATGGCGCCGAAAACCCACGATACGGGCCACAACAGCCAGGCGACGAGTCCCCGCCGTTGCCATTGCGCACTCACCCAATGCACAAGCGAGCCCGACAGGCGCGGCACCAATGCGCGCGAACGCGTGCCGTTGGTCTGGCCTGAGGGGGATAGCGGCGTGGTCATCGGGAGCGGGAGGGTGCCTCGCCGTGGGCGGCAGTCGAGCGCGCGGCGAAGGTCAGTCGCGACAGGCCGGCCTCGCGGGCGGCTTCCATCACGTTGATGACTGACTGATGGGGGCTCTTGGCGTCGGCGTTAACGATGATGACCGGTGATTCGACGCTGTCATTCGCGGGGCCTGCCGCCTGACGCAGCGCTGCCGTGAGACTGGCCACATCGCGTTGCCCGAGCGGGTGCCGGTCGATGGCGTAACTACCGTCAGCACCGACCGATATCACGATCTGACGCGGCGGCACGACAGCCTTTTCTGCATCGGCAGTCGGCAGATTGACCTTGAGCGCGGTGTATCGCGTATAGGTCGTGGTGACCATCAGGAAGATCAGAATGACGAGCAGCACATCGATGAGCGGGATCAGATTGATCTCCGGCTCGTCGCGCGTGGAGAGACCTCGACGGAAATTCATCGCGTGTCTCTCGGATCAGTGCCGCGGCAGCGTGGCATCGAGAAAATGGACGGCTTGCGTCTCGAGTTCGACCAGAAACGCATCGACGCGAGTGCGATAGTAGCGATAGAAGATCATCGCCGGAATCGCGATCATCAGACCGAAGCCGGTGTTGTAAAGGGCCACCGAAATGCCGTGTGCCAGTTGCGCCGGGTCGGTGCCCGTGGCGTCTTGCGCGCCGAAAATCTCGATCATGCCGATGACCGTGCCGAACAGCCCCATCAACGGTGCGACCGAGGCAATGGTGCCCAGCGCGGGCAGGAAGCGTTCGAGTTCATGCGCGACCGCACGCCCGGTCTCCTCCAGTGCTTCCTTGGCGCTTTCGCGCGGCCCTTGCGGGTTGTGTGCGACGAAACGAACGCCGGTGGCCAATACGCGCCCGAGCATCGAGCCGCGTGCCAACGCTTCGGTGGCGTCCTGTTTGGCCGAACCGCGGCGGGCAAGCGTGATCGCGTTTTCGAGCACTCCGCTTGGCAGCACGCGCGCGCGACGCAAGGACAGGGCGCGCTCGACGATCAGGGCAAGGGCGATAACGGAAGCGATGAGAAGTGGCCAGATGGGCCAGCCGGCGGCCTGGATAACGGCGAACAAAGACGACCTCTTGCTTGGTGCGGGGGATGGGGCAAACGAGTCCGAACTGTAGCGTGCAGGGTGGGGATGGGCAAGCACCGTTTTCCACATCATCCGAGCACAAGGATGTGGACAACCTTGGGATACGTTCGGCAACTCTTTGACCCGACTGCACTTTTTAGTTCGCGATTAAAAAATGGGCAGTTATTTGTTTCAGAAATGAACACTACCGCAAGCTCGCGATTCCCAAGAAATCGTGCGCGACCTGTGGATAACTATGTGTACATGTCGCCTCATCAGCATATATCTTGGTGATCCTCCCGAAATGACCTCACGGCATCACTGTAAAGGCGGCCGCACAGCCCAATAAATCAAGGGTTTGGCGTCGCGATGCAGGAAATATCGGGCGCGTGGGCGCGAAAACCCTTAAATTAGCGGGCCTGTGGACAGCTTTTTCGTCAGCGAACACGCATGAACCTATCTTTCGACGACGCCCGGCCCAATGGTGGTGCGGATCGCGTGCTAAGTGTTTCAGATTTGAACAAGGCCGTGGCCGGCGTGCTGGAGCGGAGCTTTCCGCTGGCGTGGGTCAGCGGCGAAATTTCGAACTTCACGCGCGCGGCGAGCGGCCATTGGTATTTCTCGATCAAGGACGCGCAAGCGCAAATGCGCTGTGTGATGTTCCGTGGCCGCGCGCAGCACGCCGACTTTTCGCCGAAAGAGGGCGATCGCGTCGAGGTTCGCGCGCTGCTCTCCATGTACGTGCCTCGCGGGGAGGTCCAGCTCAATGTCGAGGCGATTCGCCGCGCAGGGCAGGGCAATCTGTATGAGGCGTTCCTGAAACTCAAGGAGAAGCTCGCCGCCGCAGGGTTGTTCGACGCCCAGCGCAAGCGTGCTTTGCCGAGGTACGCCCGCCGGGTAGGCGTTGTCACGTCGTTGCAGGCAGCCGCGCTGCGCGATGTGCTGACGACGCTCGCCCGGCGTGCACCCCACGTCGCGGTGGTGGTCTATCCGGCGCCCGTGCAAGGGGCGGATGCGGCGACACGGCTGGCGGCGGCGCTCGATACGGCCAACGCCCGCCGCGAGGTCGACACCCTGTTGCTGTGTCGTGGCGGCGGTTCCATCGAAGACCTGTGGGCGTTCAACGAGGAAGTGCTCGCCCACGCCATTGCGCGCAGCGAGCTACCCATTGTCTCCGGTGTGGGGCATGAGACCGATTTCACGATCGCGGATTTCGTGGCCGACGTGCGTGCGCCAACCCCGACGGCGGCTGCCGAACTGATCAGTGCGGCCCGTGACGAGTGCCTGCGCGAGGTCGACCGTGAGCGCCAGCGGCTGACCCGGGCGATGTGGCGCATGCTGGAACAGCGTGGCCAGCAGCTCGACAGTCTGTCTCGCGGGCTGGTTTCGCCTCGTGAGCGTCTGGCGCGTCAGCGCGGCGAGCTGGCGCACTTGAGCGACCGGATGCGACACGCGTTGGAACGTCCGCTGGCCCAGCGCCGTGGCCGTTTCGAGATGTTGCGCCTTCGCCTGGCGCGTGCGGTACCCGATGTCGCGCCCCAACACGAGCGTGTCTCGCTACTCTTGCAGCGCCTGCAAAACACAATGTCGCGCCGGGAAGAGCGCGCTGCCCAACGACTCGCCGACGCCACAGCGCAGCTCGAGTTGCTCAATCCGCGCCGCACGCTACAGCGCGGCTATGCCGCCGTGCTCGATGGGAAAGGCCAGCCGGTTCGCGATCCGAGAAAATTGCATCGGGGCCAGCAAGTGACAATGCACTTGGCCGACGGCGCCGCTGACATCGGCATTGGTGATGTTCAGGTCAGGCTAGACGATACTTTTTAGCGCGACCCGGTTCGACAATACTGACAAATCGCAACCATCGTGCGTCGATTAGCCGGGATTGGCAAACAATCGTCACAGAGATATCGCATCGTGCGGTAAATCAAGTAACCGTGCGGTTTGCGGGGTTTTCGCATCTGCCCTAGAATCGATGGCTCCGGATAATGCAAAATCGGGTTCCCCTCAGAGCACAAAGGACAATTGCCATGGAACACAAGCTCCCTGAACTGCCGTACGCCATCGATGCACTGGCGCCGACCATCTCCAAGGAAACGATGGAGTATCACTACGGCAAGCATCACCAAGCCTATGTGACCAACTTGAACAACCTGATCAAGGGCACCGAGTTCGAAAACGCCAGCCTCGAAGACATCATCAAGAAGTCGTCGGGCGGCGTGTTCAACAACGCGGCACAAGTGTGGAACCACACCTTCTTCTGGAACACCCTGTCGCCCAAGGGCGGCGGTGCGCCGTCGGGCGATCTGGCCAAGGCCATTGACGCCAAGTTCGGTTCGTACGACGCCTTCAAGGAAGCCTTCTCGAAGTCGGCCGTGGGCAACTTCGGTTCGGGCTGGACGTGGCTCGTGAAGAAGGCCGACGGTTCGGTCGACATCGTGAACACGAGCAACGCTGCCACGCCGCTGACCGGCGCCGACAAGCCGCTGATCACCATCGACGTGTGGGAACACGCCTACTACATCGACTACCGCAACGCCCGTCCGAAGTTTGTCGAGGCCTTCTGGAATCTGGTCAACTGGGAATTCGCCGCGAAGAACTTCGCGTAATCGAGCCTCCCGGACTTTGCCGGCCGAAAAATCCGCTTCGGTGAAACTCACTGAAGCGAACGTCAGGCGCCCAACCCGAGCGTCTGACGTCGGCGGCGAAACGAAAACCCACCGCTTGCGGTGGGTTTTTTGTCTTCAGCGGTCGCAGGATTACCGTCTCATGCATCTTGCTTGACCGCCATCAAGATTTGCGTACGTCGCCGTCGTTAGAGTGAAGACTTCAAACGGAACGGACAACGTATGCCTGACCCTGCGCCAGCGCGCGACACTTGCGCCACGACTCTTTCATTCGCCCCTGACGCCTCGCGCGACGCCTGTCGCCCCGAATCCCGTAACAACGATCCCCACCATCGCTACTGGCTCGCCGACGCCCGACTCATGCGCAGCCTGCCGTCAGCCGCGTGGACACTCTTCCGTCTGGCCGAACACAAGCGAGGTGGCACTGCCACGCATATGTGGCGCGTCGGTTCGCTTGCCTGGCGTTTCGCGCAAGCGCTCGGCATGCCGGCCGTCAAAGCGCAGGCCCTCGGTTTGGCGGCGGCGCTGCACGACACCGGCAAGCTCTGCATTTCGAACGCGATACTGGAAAAGCCGGGCAGGCTGACGCCCGATGAGATGCAGGTGATGCGTATGCATCCGCAATTGGGGGCCGATATGTTGGACGCTATCGGCGGTGCAGCATGTGCGTTGGCGGCAACCGTTGCTCGCACGCATCATGAACGCTATGACGGCGGCGGCTATCCGTACGGTCTATCGGGGAATCGTATTCCGTTGGCAGGACGGATCGTCGCGTTGGTCGACGTATTCGACGCGCTGGCGAGTCACCGGCCGTATCGATCGGCACTGCGTCCGGCCCAGATTGTCGCGGCGATGCTCGCCGAGCGGGGGCGTCACTTCGATCCGTGGCTGTTGGATCGATTTCTCGAACGCTCGCTGGGGCCCGCGTTGGAGATATCGAGCGGCGCCCGTTGAGCGCGCGCCGTCGAATGCGCAGGGTCAGCGCGGCAAGCCCGAAATCTTCGCGCCCGGGCCGAGATTCTTGCTCTTGAACCAGCCTAGATTCATTTCCAGCGCATAACGCACCGCGGCACGCGGGCAGTGATTGTCTTCGGTCTGCGGCGCCATGTCTTCGATGTTCACGATCGTGCCGTCGTCGGCAAGAAATGCGATGGACAACGGCAGATTGGTGTTTTTCATCCAGAAGCAGTGACCGGCGCGTTGTTCGAACACGAAGAGCATGCCGGCGTTGGCGGGCATTGTCGTGCGATACATCAGGCCCTGTTCTCGGTCTGCCTCATTGGCGGCGACTTCGGCTTTGATGAGGTACATGCCGGCAGAGAGCTGAACGGTCGGGAACTGTCCGGGCTGTTTGATTTGTGCAGCGGCGCTCACTGGCGCGAGTGCCATGACGGCAGCGGTGGTGGCAAACGTGGCGCTGGCGGCGAGCGCGGCCAGTTGACGCGAAATCCGGATCACAAACGGCTCCTGGGACGATCGGGGGAACGTCAGATACGTGGCGGGTTATTGTAGCCGCCGGACGAAAAAAAAGCAGGTTGCGTAAGCAACCTGCTTATTACCGTACGTTGCGCGGCGAGCCGCGCAGCGCGGTACTTACTTGCTGGCAGCAGCCGGAGCTTCAGCAGCAGCAGCCTTCTTAGCCGACTTCTTATGCGACGACTTCTTGTGCGACTTCTTGGCAGCCGGCTTGCTAGCGGCGGCCGGAGCAGCAGCGTCAGCGGCCGGAGCCGAAGCTTGGGCGAAAACGCCAGTTGCGAAAAGGCCAGCGACCAGGGCAGCGATCAGTTTTTTCATGACATTCCTCGTTGAAGCTCGATGTTGGGGTGGTGTACTCGTTGACCCGCGAAGTGAGTCATTTCCTTTAACGTCCGTTCAGGACATCGGTTGACAACTCACCTGCGGATTTTTTCAAAAGCGAGTATTACGGCTTGTTACCGGCAGGCGGCTGGCTCATCGCCTTCTTGCCCGACTTCTTGTGATGATGCTTCTTGTGGGGGGCCTTCTTCGCCGGGGCAGCATGATCAGCAGGCGCTGCTGCTGCAGGCGCCGCCGGGGCGACAGGCGCCGTAGCCGGTGCCGATTGTTGGGCCATCGCGGCGCCGGACACAATCAGGCCGGCGGTCAGTGCGAGCAGCAGTTTGTTCATGACTTGGTTTCCTCGTTTCAGTTAGTGGTGCGTATGTTGCGCACCTGTTCCCTCAACGAGATGGACGACTGCGAGGTTGACCGGAAAGTGTAAGTATTTGTTGCGGTAGTTCGCACCATTGGCCCGGCGCGAGGTTCAATGAAAAGACGTCGACCGGACCGATGGCGACGCGGACCAGCCGCAGAGTCGGTTTGCCGACAGCGGCGGTCATGCGTCTGACCTGACGGTTCTTGCCTTCCACGAGCGTGATCTCCAGCCAATGCGTCGGGATGTTTGCCCGATAGCGGATCGGCGGATGACGTGGCCATAGACTGGCCGGCTCAGGGATTTCCCGCGCCTGGCACGGCAGTGTGACGAAGTCACCCAGATCGAGGCCGCCACGCAGCCGCGCGACGGCCGCTTCGTCGTACGCACCTTCCACCTGCGCCCAATAGGTCTTTGGGAGCTTGCGTTCCGGCTCGGCGATGCGCGCTTGCAGGCGGCCGTCGTCGGTGAGCAGCAGGAGTCCTTCGCTATCGGCGTCCAGGCGTCCTGCCGGATAGACCCCCGGACGTGTCACGCATTCGGCGAGCGTGGGACGTGTCGGGTGCGGCGAAAACTGGCAAATCGTACCGAAGGGTTTGTTGAGCGCGAGAAGTGTCATACCGGGGGAAGAAAATCGGAAATTGCCGAGGCAGCGGTGTGCGATATTGCATGGCGTCTCCGAATGCCCGAACGGCCCGAACGCATGACGCGATGACTCGCTCCTCTGGTCAGCCCCGTCATGTTAATGCATAATCGAAAACATTAGTCTTATGTCTTATATAAGACTTGGTTTGCGTCACATGCAATCACTGGCGCTATGACTACAATAGGGCGGAGATGCGTCGAGCGGTCAACTCCTCATCCGGTTCGATGCGCGCAGTCCGATCCATCAATTGGAGCCCCACCATGTCGTATCAGCACATCAAGGTCCCGGCAGGCGAGAAGATTACCGTCAACAAGGATTTCTCACTGAACGTGCCGGACAATCCGATCATTCCGTACATCGAAGGCGACGGCACGGGCGTGGATATTACGCCGGTAATGCTCAAGGTTGTCGATGCCGCCGTGGAGAAGGCATACGGCGGCAAGCGCAAGATCAGTTGGATGGAAATCTATGCGGGCGAAAAATCGACGCGTATCTATGGCCCGGACGTGTGGTTGCCCGACGAGACGCTTCAGGCCGTGAAGGACTATGTCGTGTCGATCAAGGGGCCGCTGACGACCCCGGTGGGGGGCGGTATCCGTTCGCTCAACGTGGCGATGCGTCAGCAACTCGACCTGTACGTGTGTCTGCGTCCTGTGCAGTACTTCAAAGGGGTGCCGTCGCCGGTGCGTCACCCCGAAAAAATCAACATGGTGATCTTCCGTGAGAACTCCGAAGATATCTATGCGGGAATCGAATGGGAAGCGGAGTCGGCCGAGGCGAAGAAGTTGATCGCGTTCCTGCAAAGCGAAATGGGGGTGAACAAGATCCGCTTTCCGCAGACCTCGGGCATCGGTATCAAGCCGGTGTCGCGCGAAGGCACTGAACGATTGGTGCGCAAGGCTATTCAGTATGCGATCGACAACAATCGCGACACGGTCACGCTCGTGCACAAGGGCAACATCATGAAGTTCACGGAAGGGGCGTTCCGCGATTGGGGCTACGCACTCGCCAAAAAGGAATTCGGCGCAACGGAGATCGACGGTGGCCCGTGGTGCAAAGTGAAAAACACCAAGACGGGCAAAGACATCATCATCAAGGACTCGATTGCCGACGCCTTCTTGCAACAGATTCTGTTGCGCCCGGCCGAGTACGACGTGATCGCCACGCTCAACCTGAACGGTGACTACATCTCCGACGCGCTTGCGGCGCAGGTGGGCGGCATCGGCATCGCTCCGGGGGCGAATCTGTCCGATTCGGTCGCGATGTTCGAAGCGACGCACGGCACGGCGCCGAAGTATGCGGGCAAGGACTACGTGAATCCGGGGTCGGAGATCCTCTCGGCAGAGATGATGCTCCGGCATATGGGCTGGACGGAAGCGGCGGATCTGATCATCGCGTCCATGGAGAGGTCGATCCTGTCGAAGAAGGTGACCTACGACTTTGCTCGCCTGATGGAAGGCGCGACGCAAGTGTCGTGCTCGGGTTTCGGCAGCGTGATGATTGAGAATATGTGACGCGTTGCGGCCCTCGCGCCGAACGCGTTAGCCCTCGGAAAACCCCGGTGTAGCGATGCTTGCCGGGGTTTTTTCATTATCGCGGGGCGCGCTCGGTGATCGCACGGCAAATCCGGCGAATTCTGAGAGGGTCTGCCCCGCTATCGCACGACGATGGTGGTAGTTACGCGATGCTCGCCGGAGCTGGGTACACGACTGGTAAGTTCACGCGGGAATCCGACGGTCCAGACAACGACGTCCGTGCCTGGCGCCTGCCCGGCCTGATACCAGACGATCAGGCCGGGAAAACGCATGGTCTCGCAACGCCGCCCGTCGGGCACCGTGTAGTCGACCCATTCCGGCAAGACTTCACCGAGCGTTGGTGTCGAATCGAGTTGGAAGGTCGGCTGGCCTAGAGAGCGGCACAGCACGCTGTAGTTGGGCTGTACCCAGATCGCGATCTTCTGGCCAACGGCAACGCTGACCTCGATGGTTGTCGGAGGGTATGCCGCTTGCGCCTGCACTGCGCTTGCGCTCAGCGCACACGCGATGAACGCCATCGTGCGCAATGTCATTCCTGTGGTGTCCATGGCGGACCTCCCACCCCCTTCGGCGGCCGACACGTAGACCTTCTCTTGGTCCCTACCAACCCTCGGCACGACGCTTTCATTACAGTGCATGCGTGCAAACAACGCAAGGAACGGACGCGCTAGGTCAGCGTGCTAGGCTTCACGCGTGCTTTTCATACGTCATTTGCGGGAGTATAAGGATGAAGGTCAATCGCATCGTTGCCAATATCGCTGCACCGTCGGCACAGGCGTTACAGTCGGCGCAACGCTTTTACGGCGAGTTGCTGGGGCTGGATCTGTTGATGGATCACGGCTGGATTGCCACCTATGGCAATGCGTCGAAGATGAGCGTGCAAGTCAGTATTGCCACGCAAGGTGGCAGCGGCACGCCCGTACCGGATCTTTCGATTGAAGTGGACGACGCCGACAGTGCGCTCGCACGCATGCGTGCCGCTGGCGTTGCCATCGAGTACGGACCCGCAGACGAACCCTGGGGCGTGCGACGTTTCTACGTGCGCGACCCGCTAGGCCGCTTGCTCAATATCCTTTCGCATCGGTAAGCGCCAATCGTCAATCGCCAGCGACGCCGAGTCTCGCCGCCGCGGCGCAACGTCACCGTCCGTCGAAGCAGGCCGCGAGGCGTTGGTGTTCGAACGCCTGGACCACGTGATCCACGAACACGCGCGTTCGCAGCGGCAGCAGCTTTTTGTTCGAGTAGTAGATGGACACCCCACCGTACTCTTCGAACCAACCGGGCAGCAGCCGTTGAATGCGGCCCGACGCCAGCAATGGCGCTGCATGCGGCATCGGTAGCAGCGCCACGCCGTAGCCCAGTGCCACGGCGTGCGCCATGGCCTCCGGATCGTCGAAGATCATACGAGTTCTCGCTTCGATGTTCACCCGATCGCCCACCGAGTTGCGCAGGTCCCATGCGCGCAGCCGCCCCGACATGCCGGAGCGCCGAATGACCGCGTCGTAGGCGGCCAACTCAGACGGATGCTTCGGCGCCTTGCGCCCTGCCATGTACTCGGGCGACGCGCAAATCACGGCATATGTCGGCGATAGCCGGCGAGAGATGACGCCAGGCGTAAGTTCGATGCCGCCGCCGATCGCAGCGTCGAAGCCTTCGGCCACGACGTCTACGCTTCGGTTATCGAACCGCCAGTCCGGCACGATGTCAGGGTACTGCGCAAGGAAGTCTCCGAGCAGCGGCACGAGATAGTGACGGCCGAAGGCATGCGCCACGCTCACCTTGAGCACACCGGACGGTTTTCCCTCGCCCTCCGCGGCGCGCGAGAAGGCGTCGGTCAGCGCGGCGAACGGTCCGTCGACGTCGATCAGGAAACGCTCCCCGCCTGCCGTCAGCGTGAGACTGCGGGTACTCCGGTGAAACAGCCGCAAGCCGAGTTGCGTTTCCAGACGCGCCACATTCTTGCTCACCGCCGCAGGCGTCATCCCCAATCGCCGCGCGGCTGCCGAGAAACTTCCCGCGCGGGCGCTGAGGACGAAGGATTCGATCAGATGCAGAGCGTCCATTTCATCTGTTCCAAATGGTTGAAATTAATGATCGATATTATGGTCTAGTTGCGATGTAATTTGCGACCGATACTGCCTTCACTTCTCAACCAGTGGAGCAGGATCATGGCAACGAATTTTCAAGGCAAAGTGGCATTCGTGACGGGCGGCTCGCGTGGCATCGGCGCCGCCATCGTGCAACGGTTGGCCGACGATGGGGCAACCGTGGCCTTGACTTACAAGGGATCGAAGGCGGCGGCAGAGGATCTCGTCGCCCGCATTCAGGCGTCGGGCGGTCGTGCGATGGCCCTGCGCGCCGACGCGAGCGATGCCGTCGCGCTGACCCAGGCGGTGACCGCGCTGCGCAACAATTCGGCAAGATCGACATTCTCGTGAACAACGCCGGCGTGTTCACGCAGGGCTTGGTCGCCGATCTCGCGCTGGAGGACTTCGTAAGCGTCTCAATGCCAGGGCATGCCGGCGCGGGCTGCGGGAATTCGGGCAACCCGACGCGGACGCCGAGCGTCACTCCGAAAACAGATCGAATAGCAGTCTACGCATCCACTGACTCGCCGGTTCCTGGTGATAGCGTGCATGCCAGAACAGATTGATCTGCACGTCCGGCAAATCCAGCGGATGGTCGACGTAACGCAAGCCGAAGTGCCGTGCGCTGCGCTGCGCGAACTTCTCTGTGACGGTCGCGATGAGATCCGTGGCATGCAGGATGTCGGCGAGCGCGACGAAATGCGGCACTCGCAGCCGGATGTTGCGTTGCACGTGGGCGCGCGCCATGAGGTCGTCGACCTGCCCGTGCCCCGTGCCTGCGGCGATCACCATGACCTGTTCCGCCCGCTCGAAATCCTCCCGCGCCATGCGTGTCCTCTTCGGCCTATCGAGCGGATGCCCCGGACGAAACATACACACATACTTCTGCCGGAACAGGCGCCGCTGGAAGAACTCGGCCGTGAGATCGGGCAGATGCCCCACGGCGAGATCCACCTGACCTGCCGCCATTTCTTCGCGCAAATTGACGGCCGTGTTGCGCACCGTGCTGACCGTGATGCCCGGCGCCTGCTCGCCGAGCGCATGCATGAGCTTCGGCAGAAAGTGCACTTCGCCGATGTCCGTCATGGCGATCTGAAATGCGCGTTGACTCGTTGCCGGATCGAAGGCTAGCTGGCAGTTGAAGACACCATGCAACGCGTCCAGCGCGGTTGCCACCGGGGCGGCCAGTTCGATCGCCATCGGCGTTGGCAGCATGCCCCGCGAAGTGCGGATGAATAGCTCGTCGTTGAATAACTTGCGTAGTCGCGCGAGCGAATTGCTAACCGCAGGTTGCGTAACGCCAAGGGCTTCGGCGACGCGAGAAACGCGTCTTGCGTTGTACAGATGCTGGAAGACCACCAGCAGGTTCAGGTCGACGGAATGCAGGTCCATGGGGCGACATGTCTCGGCGAGCAGGGAAATCACTGAAATCTATGGGCGATATAAGCGAGATTCTATTGGTTTATATCGCGGGTTGCGCGATGCTTCCTGAAAACGGCGTTCGAATGCCAGATGCAGCGCCCGGCGAGCGCTGTCATAACGGAGACAATCCCCATGCAAGTTCACGTGCAGCCGCTTGGCGAGCGCCTTGATGTCGCGCCCGGCGACAACCTGCTGAAAGCGCTTACCGATCGTCAGATTCCGATTTCGTACAGTTGCCTGTCCGGGCGCTGCGGCGCTTGCCGCTGCCGGGTGATCTCGGGGGACGTGCAGGAAGCCAAAGGCGTCGAATACCGTCACCACGACGACAATGCGGACCCGGCACGGTATGTGCTGGCTTGTCAGTCCACCTTGCATGGCGATTGCGAGATTGAATTGCCGGAGATGGACGAAGTCGTCGTGCATCCCGCCAAGATCCTCAAGGCGACGGTGCTCGCCATCGAACCGCTGACGCACGACATCAGGCGTCTGGTGCTCAAGCCCGCGAAGCCGCTCAGCTTCTCGCCCGGCCAGTACGCCACGCTGCAATTCACGCCCGCGCACATCCGTCCTTACTCGATGGCCGGACTCGACGCCGACGACACACTCGAATTCCACATCCGGCGGGTGCCTGGCGGCGCGGTGACCGGCTATGTCGACGAGCAACTCAAGGTGGGCGATGCCGTGCGGGTGTCGGGGCCGCTCGGGACGTCGTATCTGCGCACGCGTCACGACGGCCCGATGCTCTGCATTGCAGGGGGCACCGGGCTTGCGCCGGTGCTGTCGATCGTGCGCGGCGCACTCGCGCGTGGTATGACCAACCCCATGGAAATCTATGTCGGTGCGCGCTCACCGGCGGACGTGTATGGCCTCGCATGGTTGCACGAACTCGCGTCGCAACACGACGGCATTCGTCTGCATGTCGTGACGACCACCAGTACGCCGGGGCAAGCGGATCATGCGTTCCGTCTGGGGCATGTCACCGACGCGCTCGCCGCTGACTACGCAGCACCCGATGCGCTTGCCGGCTGGCGTGCATACCTCTGCGGTGCACCACCGATGGTTGACGCCGCGACGCGGCTTCTGCGTGAGCGCGGCATCGATGGCGCGCGTATCTACGCCGACGCGTTCTACGCAAAGGCGGCATGACGGAACGGGCATTCCCCGCAGGTTCATGTGCCTCCCGTTCCCTTGTATTGCCTGCATTCCCCGCATCCCCCTCAGGAGACGATCGTGAGTACAACACCGCAGACCGGGTTTGACCCGGCGCAGTCCGCCGGCGCTGAGCCTTCGGATCTCTGGCCTGCCGAGGGCTCGAGCCGCATTCCCTTTCGCGTCTATACCGACGCGCAACTCTATCGGCGCGAGCTGGACGAGTGCTTCTATCGCAATCATTGGAACTACGTCGGCCTGGAAGCCGAAGTGCCGAATCCGGGCGATTTCAAACGCACGGTGATTGGCGAGCGCTCCGTCATCGTGACGCGCGATGCGTCGGGTGAGGTCAACGTCGTGGAAAACGTCTGCGCGCACCGCGGCATGAAATTCTGCCGCGAAAAACGCGGTAACCGCACGGACTTTCATTGTCCGTATCACCAGTGGAACTACGACCTCAAGGGCAATCTGCAAGGTGTGCCGTTCCGGCGCGGCGTGAAGCAGGACGGCAAGGTCAACGGCGGCATGCCGAAGGACTTCAGGCCGGAAGATCACGGCCTCACCAAGCTGAAGGTCGCCACGCGTGGTGGCGTGATTTTTGCGTCGTTCGATCACGACGTGGAATCGCTCGAAGATTTTCTCGGGCCGGATATCTGCGCGTACTTCGACCGGCTGTTCGACGGCCGGAAGCTGAAGCTCCTCGGCTACAACAAGCAGCGGATTCCGGGGAACTGGAAGCTGATGCAGGAGAACATCAAAGATCCGTATCACCCGGGCCTTCTGCACACATGGTTCGTGACGTTCGGCTTGTGGCGTGCGGATAACAAGTCGCGTCTGGTGATGGACGAACACGGACGGCACGCCGCAATGATCTCCACGCGCGGGCAGGGCGGTGGCGGCGAGGTGACGTCGGGGGTGTCGAGCTTCAAGGCGTCAATGTCGCTCAACGACACACGCTTTCTCGACATCGTGCAGGAAGACTGGTGGAAGGGGCCGACGGCAGTGCTCATGACACTCTTTCCCAGCGTGATCCTGCAACAGCAGGTCAATTCCGTGTCGACGCGTCATATCCAGCCGCGCGGACCCGATGCATTCGATTTCGTCTGGACGCATTTCGGCTTCGAAGACGACACCGGGGAAATGACGCAGCGCCGTTTGCGTCAGGCGAATCTGTTCGGGCCGGCCGGCTTCGTGTCGGCCGACGACGGTGAGGCGATCGAGTGCTCGCAGGAGGGCTTCGTGCAAAAGCCATGGCACCGCACGATCGCCGAATTGGGCGGCACCGGTGTGGAGAACACCGAGCACATGGTCACGGAAACCCTGATTCGCGGCATGTACGCCTATTGGCGCCGCGTCATGGGCGTTTGAGGAGGCGACACGATGGTGGACTTTGCAACGTTTCAGGCCGTGGTCGAACTCAATGCCGCCTATGCGGCGGCGCTCGATGCTCGGCAATGGGATGCCTGGCCCGACTTCTTCCTCGACGACTGTGTGTACCGCGTTCAGCCGCGCGAGAACTTCGACATGGGGTTGCCGCTGGCCACGCTGTCGTTCGAAAGCAAGGGGATGCTGCGCGATCGCATCTACGGCATTCGCGACACGCTGTTTCACGATCCGTACTACCAGCGTCACGTGATCGGGCTGCCGTCCATCCGGCAACTCGACGACGGCACGCTGCACGTCGAAGCCAACTATGCGGTGTTTCGCACGAAACCGGATCAACTCACCGACATCCTGTCGGTCGGCCGCTATCTGGATGTGGTCAAACGAACCGGCGACGGATGGAAGTTCGCGTCGCGCCAATGCATATTTGACAGCGAGATGATTCCTAACTCGCTGATCTACCCCATCTGAAGCGAGGAACATCATGAGCGGCAACTGGATCGAGGCGGCGTCGCGTGACGCGATTCCCGAGGACGATGTGATCGGCGTGATCGTGGGTGGCCGGGACATGGCCCTGTACGGGGTGGACGGCGAAGTGTTTGCGACCGATAACGCGTGCACCCACGGAAACGCGCGTCTGTGCGATGGGTTTTTGGAGGGACATGAGATCGAGTGCCCGCTGCATCAGGGCAAATTCGACGTGCGAACCGGCGCAGCCATGTGCGCGCCGCTCACTGAGGCCGTGAAAACCTATCCGATTCGGATCGAGGCTGACAAGGTCTACGTTGATCTGGGCTGACGGGATCGCCGTGACTGGGCTGACGTCCTGCCCGCATTAGTGGAAGCTGTCCAAACGGGCTGCCTGCGGGCGGCCCATCGCATTGGCACGCGGGAGGCGGCCGTCTGTGGCGCGGCCTGAGGCTTGTTCGGGCAGGATGATTCGGCTGGATCATTTGTGCCATTTGTGAAACAAATGGTCAGTCTTGCCGTGCCCCTGACCGCTGCCGATTTCGCCTTGGGCGTCGTTAAAAGTCTATTTCTTCACGATGTCTGATGCATGACTTCATGAGGCTGGTTGAGTATGCGGCTGCGTAGGAATACTTAGTCAATTCAGTAAATTGCGTAATTGATTTCCGCAACTCAGGAGCACCGGCCATTATTTTAATAACGGAGTGGAATATTGCAGCGAATGAAATTTCATCAGAGATTAAACGCAGTTAAATTCCGAGAAACTTAGGGGGCAGAGCGGAAAGTTGCGTTCTCTTGTGCATTCAAAAACGGATCCAAAATGTTTCACTATGGTGCGGGCATTGTTGCGATGCAATAAAAAACCCGGCCGAAGCCGGGTTTCTAATGCATCGAACGGCGCTACTCTCAGGCAGCCGCCTGGATGTTCGAAGCCTGCTTGCCCTTCGGGCCTTGGACGACCTCGAACTGCACCTTCTGACCTTCCTTGAGGGTCTTGAAACCGTTCATCTGGATCGCCGAGAAGTGAGCGAACAGATCTTCGCCACCCTCATCCGGCGTGATGAAACCAAAACCCTTGGCGTCGTTAAACCATTTGACCGTACCGGTTGCCATACAAACTTCCCCTAAACAATTACTACTACTACATATCACCGCAACCACGAGCACATCTGAAAAACCCGCCGGCTGGCGGCGGCTTCTTAGGCTCACCCAGGCATCTTTTCTTTTAAAACACTTATAGAGGAAAAGCGCCACGATGATTGTTTTCGCTAACTGCCAATAGTGTCAAGCCCTTTTTGAACGATAGAAGTTGTGTTCGATCAGGTTTTACCCTTATATCTGGGCGCGTATATAGGGTGCGGAGACACGCCCTTGAAATTTGGGTTAAGCTGACTCATATGGGTGTGGCACCCCCGATGGTCGGGGCTGCGGCGCCTTGCTGGACAACGTGCACGCCGATCGGCGAGTGTTGGCATTCCGGTGGACTACCGGACGGCAGGCGGCAATAGGGGCTCCGATTGCTTCCTGCGCCCGGGAGTTGTTTAGAATCCACGTATGGCAACCTTACCGACAACGCATGACGACACCGTACAGGAGCGGCAAGAGCAACAGCTCAAGCCGCCATCGATGTACAAGGTGGTACTGTTGAACGACGATTTCACCCCGATGGAATTCGTGGTGATGGTCATTCAGGAATATTTTAATAAGGACCGGGAGTCTGCAACGCAGATCATGCTCAAGGTTCACCGTGAGGGCAGGGGAGTTTGCGGGGTCTTTACGCGCGATGTCGCGGCGACCAAAGTTGAGCAAGTTGTTAGCCATGCAAGGCAGTCCGGGCACCCGCTGCAGTGCGTGATGGAGGAAGCATGATTGCCCAGGAATTGGAAGTCAGCCTGCACATGGCGTTTATGGAAGCGCGCCAGGCACGACACGAATTCATTACGGTCGAGCACCTGTTGCTTGCCCTCTTGGATAACCCGACCGCTGCCGAAGTGTTGCGCGCTTGCGCGGCAAATCTCGACGATTTGCGGCAGAACCTGCGCAACTTCATCGCCGACAATACGCCGACGGTGCCGGGTAGCGACGAGGTCGACACACAGCCCACGCTTGGTTTCCAGCGCGTGATTCAACGCGCCATCATGCACGTGCAATCCACTTCCAACGGTAAGAAGGAAGTCACGGGTGCGAACGTGCTGGTCGCCATCTTCGGTGAAAAGGATTCCCACGCCGTCTACTACCTGCAACAGCAGGGCGTGACGCGTCTGGACGTCGTCAATTTCATCTCTCACGGCATTACCAAGACCGGCGCGTCCGGCGAGTCGGCCAAAGCCGGCGAAGGGAGTACCGAAGGCGAAGAGGGCGCCAACACCAAGGAAAGCCCGCTCGCGCAGTACACCCAGAACCTTAACCAGATGGCGCGCGACGGCAAGATCGATCCGCTCATCGGCCGCGAACCGGAAGTCGAGCGCGTGGTGCAGGTGCTGTGCCGCCGCCGCAAGAATAATCCGCTGCTCGTCGGCGAAGCCGGGGTAGGCAAGACGGCCATCGCCGAGGGCCTCGCCTGGCGCGTGACGCGCGGCGAAGTGCCCGAGATTCTGCAGGACGCCACCGTCTACTCGCTGGACATGGGCGCGCTGCTTGCCGGCACCAAGTATCGCGGTGACTTCGAGCAACGCCTGAAGGCCGTGCTCAAGGAACTCAAGGAGCGCAACAATGCGATCCTGTTCATCGACGAAATTCACACGCTGATCGGTGCGGGCGCTGCATCGGGCGGCACGCTCGATGCCTCGAACCTGCTCAAGCCGGCGTTGTCGTCCGGGCAGCTCAAGTGCATCGGTGCGACGACCTTTACCGAATATCGCGGCATCTTCGAAAAGGACGCGGCACTGTCGCGTCGTTTCCAGAAGATCGACGTGAACGAGCCGACCGTCGAACAGACCGTGCAGATTCTGCGTGGGTTGAAGTCGCGTTTCGAAGAGCACCACGGCGTGAAGTACTCGTCGAGTGCGCTCTCGGCGGCTGCCGAATTGTCTGCCAAGTTCATTACCGACCGTCACCTGCCTGACAAGGCCATCGACGTGATCGACGAAGCCGGTGCCGCTCAGCGCATTCTGCCGAAGTCCAAGCAGAAGAAGACGATCGGCAAGGGCGAGATCGAAGATATCGTCTCGAAGATCGCGCGTATTCCGGCGCAGAGCGTGTCGGCGGACGACCGCGGCAAGCTCCAGACGCTCGACCGCGACCTCAAGAGCGTGGTGTTCGGGCAGGACCCGGCCATCGACGCCTTGTCCGCCGCGATCAAGATGTCGCGTGCCGGGCTGGGCAAGACGGATAAGCCGATCGGCGCCTTCCTGTTCTCGGGCCCGACCGGTGTGGGCAAGACCGAAGTCGCCAAGCAACTCGCGTTCACGCTGGGCATCGAACTGATTCGCTTCGACATGTCGGAGTACATGGAGCGTCACGCGGTGAGCCGTTTGATTGGCGCGCCGCCGGGCTATGTCGGTTTCGATCAGGGGGGGCTGCTGACCGAGGCAATCACGAAGAAGCCGCACTGCGTGCTGTTGCTCGACGAAATCGAGAAGGCGCATCCGGACATCTTCAACGTGCTGCTTCAGGTGATGGATCATGGCACGCTGACGGACAACAATGGCCGCAAGGCAGATTTCCGCAACGTCATCATCATCATGACGACCAACGCGGGTGCCGAGACGATCAACCGTGCGAGCATTGGTTTCACGAACGAGCGTCAGGCCGGCGATGAAATGGCCGATATCAAGCGCATGTTCACGCCGGAGTTCCGCAACCGTCTGGACTCGATCATCAGCTTCAAGCCGCTCGATGAGCAGATCATCCTGCGCGTGGTCGACAAGTTCCTCATCCAGTTGGAAGACCAATTGCACGAGAAGAAGGTCGAAGTGGTCTTCAGCGACAAGCTGCGCACTTTCCTCTCGAAGAAGGGCTTCGATCCGCTCATGGGGGCGCGTCCGATGCAGCGTCTGATTCAGGACACGATCCGTCGTGCACTGGCCGACGAATTGCTTTTCGGGCGTCTGACCAGCGGTGGCCGGGTCACAGTGGATCTGGACGAGCATGATCAAGTGCAACTGTCCTTCCCCGAGGACGGCAACACCCGTGCACAACCGGAAGCGGCCGAAGTCGAGTAATCGCCAAAGCCACTTGCAGCAATAGAAAAGCGCCGCTTCATGCGGCGCTTTTCTTTTTGTGACGGCGGGCGTTTGACGCCGCCGCGTGACGTCAGTGCTTGCCGGTGCTGCCGAAGCCACCTGCACCGCGATCGCTCTCGGGAAATTCGTCCACGATGTTGAATTCGGCCTGTACGACCGGCACGATCACGAGTTGCGCCAGACGCTCGAACGGATTGAGCACGAAGGGCGCATTGCCGCGGTTCCAGGTCGAGACCATCAACTGGCCTTGATAATCCGAATCGATCAGCCCGACCAGATTGCCGAGCACGATGCCGTGCTTATGGCCGAGGCCCGAGCGAGGCAGAATCAGCGCGGCGTAGCCCGAATCGGCCAGATGGATCGCCAGACCGGTGGGCACGAGCACGGTCTGTCCCGGTGCGATGGTCAGTGGTGTGTCGAGGCAGGCACGCAGGTCGAGCCCGGCGCTGCCCGGCGTGGCATAGGCGGGCAACTGCGAGCGCAGGCGTTCGTCGAGAATCTTGACGTCGAGTTTCATGGCGTTATGGCGTTGGAAAGGGCGTAATCGGTCGAAAATTCGTTCGGGGAGGCAGAGCGCTCAGAGAGCGCTCAATCGCCATCGACCGCGCGCAGCGAGAACGCTTGCGCGAGCAATTCGTGAGAACGCAGGCGGGCACGGTAGCTGCCGGCCACGGTCAACACGACGATCTCGTCGGCCTCGAACTGTTCCTGCAATTCCAGCACGCGCTCGGTGACGCGCTCCGGGGTGCCGATGATACTACGCGGCTTCTCGCGCGCGATGACGGACAACTCCCGCTCGCGATATTGCGGTTTCGCCTCGGCACCCTGTTCGATACTCGGAATCGGCTCGTTCATGCCGTACGCCATCTGCACGCGACGTAGATCGACACCGGCTTCCAGTGCTTCGGCCTCTGCGTCGGTATCGGCACAGATGACAAAGAGCGCCACCGAGCAATAGGGCTTCTCCAGTTGTCCCGGCGTGAAGCGTTCGCGATACGCTTGCGTCACGCGATGGCCGTAGTGCGCGTTGATGAAGTGCGCGAAGCAGTATCGCAGGCCAAGCTGTGCGGCGAGCAGGCCACCGAATTCGCTCGAACCGAGCACCCACAACTCGGGGCGCGTTTCTATCGCCGGTTGCAGCAGCACCCCGCGGTAAGGATGATCGTCGGCCAGTGTGCCGCCGAACAGGCCCGCCAGCTCGGCGACCTGTTGCGGGAAGTTCTCGCCCGCATCGTACGGCCCTTTTGCGACGGCGCGCGCCGTGCGCATGTCGCCTCCGGGCGCGCGTCCGACACCTAGGTCGATGCGATTCGGGAACAGCGCCTCGAGCATCAAAAATTGTTCGGCCAGCTTGAACGGGCTGTAGTACGGCAGCATCACACCGCCGGAGCCGACCCGCAGGTGCTTCGTCACGCTGGCCAGCCGCGCGATCATGACTTCCGGCGCCGGGTTCGCCACGCCGCGCAGGCCATGATGCTCGGCGCACCAGTAGCGTGTGTAGCCGAGGTCGTCGGCGGCTTGTGCCAGTTCGACGGTCGCCGCGATGGCATCCGCCACGCGATGGCCGTGAATCACTGGTGTCTGGTCGAGGATCGACAGCTTGATACGTGCAGAAGACGTTGGCGTCATGAGTTCGATGCTCCAGGTCGACGGCACCGGCACGTCGACACATAGTCGTGAAAATCAGTGACCGCTCCCGGCGGATGCGTCCACCGGTGCCGTGCCGGGGCCTGCATGCGGCAGGCGCGCAATCATCACAATCGCCACGATCCCGCCAAGCGCGCCGCACAGGAAGATCGAGGCATAGCCGAAATAGTTGGCGACGAGGCCGGCCATTGGCCCGATCAGACCGAGCGCCAGATCGAAAAACGCCGAGTAAGCCGCCAGCGCCGCCCCCCGATTTTGCGGCGGCACCTGTCGCAAGGCTTCCACGCCCAAAGCGGGGAAGACCAGCGAGAAGCCCACGCCCGTCAGCCCCGCACCCACGAGGGCCATATTCGGGCTCACCGCACCCCACAGCAGGAATTGGCCGATGGCGCTGAACACGAGCGAGCACATGGCGACGCGGCGTCCGCCGAAGCGATCGACCGCGTGCGCGAGCAGAATTCGCATGCCGATGAAGCAGGCGCTGTAGAGTGTCAGCGCATAGGCGGCCCCCGACCAGGCGTGGCTCGCGTAGTAGAGCGTGATGAACGCGGCGATGACAGCGTAGCCGATACTCCCCAGTGTCATGGCCAGACCCGGACGCCACACGAGGCCCACGACGCGCAGGAACGGCAGGCGATGCCCACCGACAGGGGGGGCGGCAGGCAGACGCAACGCGATGAGGAACGCGACGGCGGGCAGGGCGATATTCACTATCGAAACCACGGTAAAGCCCGCCGCTTGCAGCAGGTAAGCCCCGAACGGCGCGCCGATGGCGAGCGCCGTGTACATCGACACGCCTTGCCACGAAATGGCCTTGCTCGCGTGAGCCGCACCTAGCAGCCCGATGCCCCACGACATGCCACCGGTCAGGATCAGGCTCTCGCCGAAGCCCAGCACCACGCGTCCGGCGATGAGGATACCCAGCGCGAGCGCGGGGTCCGGCACAATCGATGCAACGAGATACAGCACGCCCGCAGTGGCGCACCCGCACAGGCCGGTGAGCACCGCGCGGCGCGGGCCACGAGTGTCGACCATGCGTCCGGCGTAAGAGCGCAACAGTAGCGTGACGACCGACTGAATGCCGATGGTCACACCGACAACGAACGAGCCGTAGCCGAGCGTTTCATGGACGTAGATCGGCAGCACCGGCAGCGGCATGCCGATCGTCATGAAGCCGAAGAACATGATCGCGGCGAGCATGCTCAGTGTCCCGTAGACACTGACAACCGGCCGCGCGGTCGTAGGAGGTTGCGTCATTTTGATTGCTATCGTGTGCAATGGCCCGAGGGCCGAAATGCTGAAGGCGTCAAGTCCTGACGCCGTGATGCTGTGGTGCCGTGATGCGCTGATTCGGTAAAACCGTGAGCGGGACGTTCCTGGCAGTCTGCCAGCGTCGCCGGACAACGACGATGACAGACGGAAAAGCGGGAGAGCGGTGCGATGGCGCGCGCGTCAACCGGGCGCACGCGAGGGCAGGCGCGCGGCGATTTCGACGATCAGGCTGCGCGCGAGCGACTGCTTGTCGGCGCGCGGCAGGCGTTTCTGCCCGGCGGCGTCGAAGAGAATGACTTCGTTGTCGTCCTGCCCGAACGTGGCAGGACCGAGATTGCCGACGAGCAGCGGCACCTGCTTGCGTTTGCGCTTTTGCGCGCCGTGCGTCTCCAGATCGCCCGACTCGGCAGCGAAGCCCACACAATACGGCGGCTTCGGCAACTGCGCCACCGCCGCGAGAATGTCGGGATTCTGGACGAATTCGAGCGTCGGCGCATCAGCGTCGCCGGTCTTCTTGATCTTGTCGTGCGCCACCTCGCGCACACGCCAGTCGGCCACGGCGGCCACCGCGATGAAGAGGTCGTGATGCGCTACGTCGGCCATCACGGCGTCGTACATCTGCTGCGCCGTTTGCACGTTGCTGCGCGTGACGCCGTAGGGCGTCGCCAGCGAGGTCGGGCCGGCGATCAGATGCACATCGGCACCCGCCTGCGCGGCGGCACGCGCGAGCGCAAAGCCCATCTTGCCGCTGGACAGATTGGTCAGGCCTCGCACCGGATCGATGGGTTCGAAGGTCGGGCCGGCGGTGATCAGCACGCGGTGTCCGGCGAGGCGTTTCGGCTGAAAGAAGCCGACGAGTGCCTCGAAGAGGTCTTCCGGTTCGAGCATGCGTCCGTCGCCGATTTCGCCACATGCCTGATCGCCGCTGCCGGGACCGAGAATCGTGACGCCATCGCCGCGCAGTGTCACGGCATTGCGCTGGGTTGCCGGGTTGGCCCACATCTGGCGATTCATCGCCGGCGCGACCAGCAGCGGGCAGTCGCGTGCCACACACAGTGTCGAGAGCAGATCGTCGGCCATGCCGTGCGCGAGCTTGGCGAGAAAATCGGTGGAGGCGGGCGCGACGATAATGGCGTCGGCCTCGCGCGAGAGGTCGATGTGCGCCATGTTGTTATCGACGCGGTTGTCCCACTGGCTGGTGAAGACCGGGCGCCCCGAGAGCGCCTGCATCGTGAGCGGCGTGATGAATTGCGTGGCGGCTTCGGTCATGACGACCTGCACCGTCGCGCCGGCCTTGATGAGCAACCGGGTGAGTTCGGCCGACTTGTAGCAGGCGATGCCGCCCGTCAGGCCGAGAACGATGGTTTTGCCCGCAAGTTCACCGCGTTCCATAGGGAAATGCCTCCTCCAAAGTGCCACGCGGCGCCTCCGGGGCGCCGCGACGGTGTTTGCTTCGAATCCGCTACACGTGCCGTGGCATCGTGAGCGAATCGCACCGCAGGTGCTGCGGTGCCTATGCAAGATGTGCTACTTGCCGCGCCGCACGCGTCGCAACTCGTCGATCACCAGCAGCACCGCGCCCACGCAAATGGCCGAGTCGGCCACGTTGAACGCCGGCCAGTGCCAGCCGCCGACGTGAAAGTCCAGAAAGTCGACCACATGACCATAAATCACGCGATCGATCACGTTGCCCAGCGCGCCGCCGAGAATCAGCGAGAGCGACAGACAGAACATCTTCTGGCCGTTATGTCGCTTGAGCAGCCAGATGATGACCGTCGCCGCGACGATGCCGAGCAGCGTGAAGAACCAGCGCTGCCAGCCGCCCGCGGCCGCCAGAAAGCTGAACGCTGCGCCCTTGTTGTACACCAGCACCAGATTGAAGAACGAGGTCAGCGGACGGAATTCGCCGTACTGGAACGTCTTCAGGATCGTGAGCTTGGTGACCTGATCGAGCAGAATCGCAACGATCGCGATCCCGAGCCACGGGGCCAGGCCGTACGTGGCGCCCCCGCGGGCGCCCCCGTTGTTGCTACGTCGTGCGCCCGTACGAGCGCCTGCTTTGCTTGCCATTATGCCGCGCTCCGGTGTTCGCCGCTGCCGAAGAGATTCGACACGCAGCGGCCGCAAAGGGTCGGGTGAGCGGCGTCTGCACCCACGTCTTCACGATAGTGCCAGCAGCGCTCGCACTTCTGATGCGACGACGGCGTGACGAGCACGCCTTCCTCGGCCTCGGTGGCAACCTGCGTGACGGTCGCCGCCGACGTGATCAGCACAAAGCGCAGATCGTCGCCGAGGCTCGCCAGCACTTCGTACTTGCGGCCCGAGACGCGCACGTCCACTTCCGCTTGCAGCGACGAGCCGATCTGCTCGGCCGCGCGCGCCTCTTCGAGCGCCTTGGTGACGTCGCCACGTACCGCGCGCAGCAGATACCACTTCTCGAGCAGACGCGTGCCTTCCGCGACTTCCGGATAAGCGTAGTACGTCTCGGTGAAGATCGTGTCGTTGCCCGGCTGGAACACTTGCCACGCTTCTTCCGCCGTGAACGACAGGAAAGGCGCCATGAGCTTGAGCAGGCCGTGCGTGATGTGGTACAGCGCGTTCTGGGCGGCGCGGCGTGCGGGGGCGTCCGGTGCGCTCGTGTACAGACGATCCTTCAGGATGTCGAGGTAGAAGCCGCCGAGATCCTCCGAGCAGAACGTCTGGAGCTTGGCCACGACCGGGTGGAATTCGTAGCGGTCGTAGTGGCCCAGCACTTCGGTTTGCAGCGACTGCGCCAATGCCACGGCGTAGCGGTCGATTTCCAGCCATTGGTCGGCCGGCAGCGCGTGCTTCGCATGGTCGTAATCGGCCAGATTCGAGAGCAGGAAGCGCAGCGTGTTACGGATACGGCGATACCCCTCGGTCACGCGCTTGAGGATTTCGTCCGAGATCGACAACTCGCCCGAATAATCGGTCGACGCCACCCACAGGCGGATGATTTCGGCACCAAGCTTGTCTGCGACGTCTTGCGGCAGAATCGTGTTGCCGATCGACTTAGACATCTTGCGGCCCTGACCGTCGACCGTGAAGCCGTGCGTGAGCAGCGCCTTGTACGGCGGGCGGCCATCGATCATCGAGGCCGTGAGCAGCGACGAATGGAACCAGCCGCGGTGCTGATCCGAGCCTTCCAGATACAGGTCGGCCGGGAAGCCCAGCTCATGCGCGTGCGAGCCGCGCAGCACATGCCAGTGCGTCGTGCCCGAGTCGAACCACACGTCGAGCGTGTCGCGGTTCTTCACGTAATCCTTGGCCTCGTCGCCGAGCAGTTCCACCGGGTCGAGCGTTTGCCACGCTTCGATGCCTTCGGTTTCCACGCGCTTGGCCACGGCTTCGAGCAGTTCCGGGGTGCGCGGATGCAGCGCGCCGGTTTCCCTGTGCACGAAGAAGGCCATCGGCACGCCCCATTGGCGCTGGCGGGAGAGCGTCCAGTCCGGGCGGTGCGCGATCATGTTGTGCAGGCGCTGCTTGCCCCACGCCGGGAAGAACTCGGTGGCCTCGATGCCGGCGAGTGCGATCTCGCGTAAGGTCTTGCCGCCGCCCGGTGCGCCGTCGACCGGCTTCACGTCCATGCCGGCGAACCACTGGTTGGTGGCGCGGTAGATGATCGGGGACTTGTGACGCCAGCAGTGCATGTAGCTGTGTGTGTACTTGAACGAGTGGAACAGCGTACCGGCCTCGCGCAGCGCTTCGACGATCTGCGGGTTGGCGTCCCAGATCGACTGGCCGCCGAACAGCGGCAGGCTGTCCTGATAGCGCCCGTCGCCCAGCACCGGCATGCGGATATCTGCGTCGGACATGCCATGCGCCTTGCACGACACGAAGTCTTCCACGCCATAGGCGGGGGCCGAGTGGACGATGCCGGTTCCCGTCTCGGTCGTCACGTAGTCGCCGAGATAGACCGGCGAGGTGCGCTCGTAGCCGGCGTCGGCCGTCGACAACGGATGACGGAAGCGGATCAGCGAGAGCGCTTCGCCCTTCGTGCGGGCGACGATGTCGCCGTGCAGGCCGTAAGTCTTCAGGCAGTCTTCAACGCGTTCGCTCGCGAGAATCAGCAGACCGCGCTCGGTCGAGACCAGTGCGTATTCGACTTCCGGGTGAACGTTGAGCGCCTGGTTCGACGGGATCGTCCACGGGGTGGTCGTCCAGATGACGATGTGGCCGTCTTCGCGCGGCAGCTTCGGCAGGCCGAAGGCCTTCGCGACTTTCTCCGGCTCGGCGAAGGCAAAGCCGACGTCGATGGCCAGATCGGTCTTGTCCTTGTACTCGACTTCCGCCTCGGCGAGTGCCGAGCCGCAATCGAAGCACCAGTTCACCGGCTTCAGGCCACGGTAGACGTAGCCGTTCTCCATGATCTTCGCGAGCGCACGAAGCTCGTTCGCTTCGTTCGAGAAGTTCATGGTCTTGTACGGGTTGTCCCAGTCGCCGAGCACGCCCAGACGCTTGAAGTTGGGCTTCTGGCGCTCGATCTGTTCCGCCGCGTAGGCGCGCGCCTTTTCCTGCACTTCGCGCACCGGCAGGTGCTTGCCGAACTGCTTTTCGATCTGGATTTCGATCGGCATGCCGTGGCAATCCCAGCCCGGCACATAGGCGGCGTCGAAGCCTGCCAGGCTGCGTGCCTTGACGATCATGTCCTTGAGGATCTTGTTGACCGCGTGGCCGAGGTGGATGTCACCGTTGGCATACGGCGGGCCGTCATGCAGGATGAACTTCGGACGGCCTTTGCTTGCCTTGCGGATCTTGTCGTAGATCTTCTTGTCCTGCCATTGCTTGACCCACTGAGGCTCGCGCTTGGGCAGATCGCCGCGCATCGGGAACGGTGTGTCCAGCAGGTTGACAGGATATTTGCTCGGGGCTTTCTTTTCGCTCATGGTGAGTCGCTACGAATTTGGAATGTCGGGTGTAGGGCGCTCGCGCCGGTGGCGTCGACGTCAGGCCTTGTGGGCCGAGGGGGCAACGCCCGGGCAGGTGCCCAGTGGCGCACGCGGGCCGCGCGCGAGGCGCTGGGCGCCGGCGCACGCGGGCGAAGATCAACTAATTCGGTCGGTCGCCGAGGTGGCGAAGTCGCGTCGGGCACTCGGGCCGTTGGCGTCGAGCGCGTGTGCGAAGTAGGCGCGGGCCTCGCGCGTGTCTTGCGCGATGGCGGCTTCGAGTTCGGCCAGTCCGTCGAATTTGGCTTCGTCGCGCAGCTTCTGCAAAAACTCCACGCGCACCAGCTTGCCGTAGCAATCGCCCGAGAAGTCGAGCAAATGCACTTCGAGCAGTACGCGCCCTGAGTCGTCCACCGTCGGGCGCAGGCCCAGACTGGCGACGGCAGGCAGCGGTTTGTCCGCCAGACCGTGCACCTGCACCACGAAAATGCCTGTGAGGGCCGGGTGTTTGTGGGCGATGCGCAGATTGAGCGTCGGAAAGCCCAGCTTGCGGCCGAGCTTCATGCCATGCACGACGTGACCGGTGATGGCATAAGGACGGCCAAGCAGGGCGTGGGCGCGCTCGAAGTTGCCGTCTGCAAGCGCGGTGCGCACTTCCGAGCTGGAAATGCGTACGCCGTTGTGCGCGATGGTCGGCATCTGTTCGACGACGAAGTCGAAGCGGCGACCGGCCTCACGCAGATATTCGATGTCGCCCGCGCGTTTCGCGCCGAAGCGGAAATCGTCGCCAACGAGCAACCAGCGGGTGTGCAGGCCGTCGACGATGATGTTGCGAACGAAGTCTTCGGGGGATTGGCCCGCGAAATGTGCGTTGAAGTGCTCTACCACCAGACGGTCGACCCCTTGCGAGCGTAGCGCCTCGAACTTGTCGCGCAGATTGGAGATGCGTGCGGGCGCCCGGTCGGGCATGAAGTACTCGCGGGGATGCGGCTCGAACGTCATCACGCACACCGGCAGGCCGCGCGCAGCCGCTGCGGCGCGCACGCGCGCGAGCAGTGCCTGGTGGCCCAGGTGCACGCCGTCGAAGTTGCCGATCGTCAGCACGCAGGGCGCTTTGCTTTGCGCGTTGGGTAGACCCCGGAAGACTCGCACGATAAAGGAAGCGTCAGTACAGGACGTTGAGTGAGCGTTGGTGGATGAACCGTGCGGCACAGTGGTGGGGACCGGGCGGCCTGCGACGGCGGGCCGGGCCCGGTGCGCAGGACGGCCGATCCGACATAGCGGCGCCGCAGAACGTTGAATTATAAACGCTTCGGGGCCATCGCGGCGCGGATCGGATGTCTGGTGCGCCGCGCCAATGATAAAATCCGGCGATGAAGAACATTGTCATCCTGATTTCCGGACGAGGCAGCAACATGCAAGCCATCGTCCGGGCTTGTACCGCAGAAGGCTGGCCGGCCCGCGTGGCCGCTGTCATCGCCAATCGCCCCGAGGCCGACGGTCTCGGATTCGCGCAAGAAAATGGTATCGCCACGGCCGTGGTGCCCAGCCGCGGCAAGACCCGCGAGGCATTCGACGCCGAACTGGCCACTGAGATCGACCGTCACCAGCCCGATCTGGTCGTGCTCGCCGGCTTCATGCGCATTCTCACGCCGGAATTTACCGAACGCTACGCCGGCCGGCTCATCAATATCCACCCGTCGCTGCTGCCTGCTTTTCCGGGCCTGCAAACGCACGCCCGCGCCCTGGAAGCCGGCTGCAAGGTTGTCGGCGCCACGGTGCATTTCGTGACGGCCGAACTCGATCACGGCCCGTACGTGCTGCAAGCAGTCGTGCCGGTGCGCGCAGGGGACACGCCCGAGACACTGGCCGAGCGCATCCTGCCGCTGGAACACATCATTTATCCGCGCGCCGTGCGCTGGTTCGTGGAAGACCGTCTGATCGTGGCCGATGGCCGCGTGACGGTGACACCCGCGGCCGACGGCACGCCCGATCCGCAATGGCTTTTTGGTGACGACGCATGAGCACACGCCCGACACAACGCCGCGATGGCGCGAATCAATCCGGTCACCGCTCCGGCGGCCGATCCTCCGACGCCCGTCAGCCGTCCAAGGGGGGGCAGACGGGAGAGCGCCAGGAGCGTTACGTCCGCCCCGACCGCTACGACCGTTCGCGCAACGATCGCCGCCCGGAGGCCCCGCCTGCCGAGACGGCCCGCATGCGCGGCGAGCACCTGTCGCCGGCACTCTTCGAACACACCCAACGCCTGCTCGGCAGCGTGCTGACGTTCAGCGGCCCGGCCGATACGCTTGTGAGCACGTACTTCCGCGCCAACGCCAAGCTGGGCCATCGCGAGCGCGGGGTTCTGGCGGAGACGGTCTTCGCCATCCTGCGTCGCAAGCTTGAATTCGGGCAGCACGCGGGAAGCGGCTCCGGGCCGCTGGAACGCCGCCTGGCGCTGCTCGGTCTGGCGTTCACGCGCGGTCTGGCGTCGGTGCAACTGGTGGCAACACCCGATGAACTCACTTGGCTCGAACACGTCGGTCAGATCGACCCGGCAAGTCTTTCCGCGCGCGTGCGCACCAATTTGCCGGAATGGCTCTACGAGCGACTGGCCAAGCGGTTCGACAGCACCGAACTCGAAGCGCTCGCCGCCGCGCTGAACCAGCCCGCGCCGCTCGACTGCCGCGTGAACGTGATCAAGGCGAATCGCGACGATGTCCTCGCGAAGCTGCGTGAAGACGGCTTCTCGGCCGAAGCGACGCCGTTTGCGCCCAACGGCATCCGTCTGGCGGGCAAGCCCGCGCTGCAAAAACACCCGCTGTTCATCTCCGGCGCGATCGAAGTGCAGGACGAGGGTAGCCAGTTGCTGTGCCAACTGGTCGCACCGCGTCGCGGCGAGATGATCGTCGACTTCTGTGCCGGGGCCGGCGGCAAGACGCTCGCCATCGGGGCGCAGATGCGCTCCACGGGGCGTCTGTATGCATTCGACATTTCGGAGAAGCGTCTGGCCAAGCTCAAGCCGCGTCTGGCGCGCAGCGGCCTGTCGAACGTCTATCCGGTGATGATCGACAGCGAGAACGACAGCAAGATCAAGCGTCTGGCGGGCAAGATCGACCGTGTGCTGGTCGACGCGCCGTGCAGCGGGCTGGGCACGCTGCGTCGCAATCCGGATCTGAAGTGGCGCCAGTCGCCGCAATCGGTGCAGGAGCTCACGCAGAAGCAGGCGTCGATCCTGGCGAGCGCTGCCCGTCTGGTGAAGCCGGGCGGGCGTCTCGTGTACGCCACGTGCAGTCTGCTGACCGAAGAAAACAGTGCCATTGCCGAGGCGTTTGCGGCCTCGCACCCCGATTTTGTCCTGGTGCCGGCGAACGAGTTGCTCGCGTCGCAGAAAATCGACCTCGATACGGGCAAGTACCTCGAATTGCTGCCAAACCGTAACGCGACCGACGGCTTTTTTGCCGCCGTGTTCGAGCGCCGTGCCGCGTAAGTCGATTCCCGGCGTCGGCTAACAACAAGAAGAGAGATCGCAATGCAGGAAAGTCCGGCTTTCGCGAGGTTGGTGCGCGACGTCGTTCGCGACTTTGGCGACCCGCAGATCATCTGGCAGATCGTGGCGCTGGCGGGCGCGCTCGCCGTCGCCTTTGTGCTGCGTCGCTGGATGATCGGCCGGCTCGACCGTCATTTCGAGCGTGTCGCGCCGTCGCGCCGGGCGGGCTCGTCGAGCCTGCGCCGTTCGTTCTTCCCGATGTTCGGCTGGATGTGCGTGGCACTCACGCGCGTGGTGCTTCAGGAGCACATGCGCGTCTCGCTGCTGCGGCTGACCGAGGTGCCGCTGTTCGGTACCGCGCTGATCTATCTGGCGTTCTACGTTGCGCGGCGGCTGTTCGCGTCGTCGCCGCAAGCCTATGGGCTGTTGAAAGTCTTCGAGCGTGTGTTCACGGCGTTCGCCTGGCTGTCGATGCTGGCCTACGTGCTGGGCGTGCACGACGACATCCTCGGTTGGCTGGGCAGCGTGCGCTTCGCGGTCGGCGCGAGCCATCTGACGTTGCTCTCGATCCTCTCAGGCTTGCTCTGGGTCGGCGTGACGCTCGTGCTGGCGATGTGGGTCGGTTCGCTGATCGAAGACAGGATCATGCGCACGACCACGCTCGACGGCAATCTGAAAGTGGTGATGTCGCGGCTGGTCAAGGGTGCGCTGACGTTGATTGCGGTGCTCGCGACGCTGTCGTTCGTGGGCATCGATATCACCGTGCTCGGCGTGTTTGGCGGCGCGTTAGGCGTGGGGCTGGGCTTCGGTTTGCAAAAGATTGCCTCGAACCTCGTATCGGGCTTCATCATTCTGCTCGACCGTTCGGTGCGCATCGGCGACCTCATTACGATCAGCCCGTATCATGGCACGGTTTCGCAGATCAATACGCGCTATACGGTCGTTCGCGGGCTGGATGGCGTCGAAGCGCTGGTGCCGAACGAGCAACTGGTGACGAATGTGGTGCAGAACCACTCGTTTACCGAGACTCGCGGGCGCGCCAAGGTCAATGTGCAGGTAGCCTACAGCGCCGACGTGGAACTGGCGATGTCGCTGATGCTGGAAGCGGCGCAGGACGTTCCCAGGGTGCTGGCCGACCCGCCGCCGTCAGCGTTGCTGCTTAACTTCGGCGCTGATGGGATGGATCTTGAAATGGGCTTTTGGGTGCAAGATCCGGCCCAGGGCAGCGGAGGTATCCGATCGGCGATCAATATGCGCATTTGGCGCACTTTTCGAGAGCACGGTATTGAAATTCCGTATGCACAGCGCGAAATACGCATTTTGAATGACTGGGCTGAGGGTGTCCCCGCTGCCGGCGTCAATCGCCCGGATTTACCGGCCGATACGCCAAAACCCGTGCTATCACCGGCTGACGACGGCGAGAAGAAGCCGTCGTAGACCGTTTTGCCCTGGGCTGCGGGTTGACCTGCGACAAAATGCGTGGTGGGCAGGTTACACACGGGCAACAGTCCGTCAGGTAAAATGCCCGGCAAACCAATAACAAACCGACGTTCACCGGCACGTTTTCCGCCCATCTCGCCCCGGCATTCAGCAACTTGCCGAACTCCAGCGAATCCAAGCGTCAAGCGAGCGTAAGAACGAGACCTGACGCGACGGCCATCGATGCCGCATCGGCCCGACAAGACAAGACACGGCGGTGTTGCCGTGACTGCTACCGTATTGATTAGTTTGGAGTGATATTTTGCTGGACAGTCTCCTTGGATTTATCTCTAACGGCCTGCTCGACTGGAGCGGCTGGGAGATCACGTTGTTCACGCTGGCCGTCACCCATGTGACGATTGCCGCCGTTACGATCTATCTGCACCGTTGCCAGGCGCACCGCGCGCTCGACGTGCATCCGATCGTCTCCCACTTTTTCCGTTTCTGGCTGTGGATGACCACGGGTATGGTCACCAGCGAGTGGGCTGCTATTCACCGCAAGCACCACGCCAAGTGCGAAACGCCGGAAGATCCGCATAGCCCGCAAACGCGTGGTCTGTGGAAGGTTCTCGCCGAGGGCGCCGAGCTGTACCGCACCGAAGCGAAGAATGAAGAAACGATTCGCAAGTTCAGCCACGGCACGCCGAACGACTGGCTCGAGAATCACGTCTACAGGCGTTATCCGATTCTCGGCGTGAGCTTCATGATGATCATCGATATCGCGCTGTTCGGCGCGATAGGTCTGACCGTGTGGGCCGTGCAGATGGTGTGGATTCCGTTCTGGGCCGCCGGCGTGGTCAACGGTCTGGGCCACTACTGGGGCTATCGCAACTTCAACTGCGCCGACGCGTCGACGAACCTGCTGCCGTGGGGCATCATCATCGGTGGTGAGGAACTGCACAACAATCACCACACGTACGCGACGTCGGCCAAGCTGTCGAACAAGTGGTACGAGTTCGATATCGGCTGGCTGTACATTCGCCTGCTGTCGATGGTGGGACTGGCCAAGGTGAAGAAGATTGCGCCGACGCCGAAGCTCGCGAAAAACAAGGCTGCATGCGACGAAGATACGTTGCAGGCCGTGCTCTCGAACCGCTACGAAGTGATGGAGCGTTACGCCAAGACCTTCAAGCGTGCCTATGGCCAAGAGCTGGCGCGTTTCAAGGATAAGCATCAGCACGGCGAGTACCAGTTGTTCCGTGGCGCGCGCAAGTGGCTGCATCACGACGAAGCTTCGTTGCAAGAGCCGCAGAAGCAGCAACTGGGCGAGATTTTTGCGCACAGCAACGCCGTGAAGACGTATTACGAGTTGCGTCGTGAACTGGCCGGTATCTGGGAGCGTTCGAACGCGTCGCGTGAACAGCTTCTGAGCCAATTGCAGAATTGGTGCCACCGTGCCGAGCAGAGCGGTATCCACGCGCTGCAGGAATTCGCTTCGCGTTTGCGCCGCTACGCGTGAACGGGATAAGCTAAAAATCCATTTTTGACGCATAATCAAAACCCCGCCACGGCGGGGTTTTGTCATTCCCGGCCTCCCACGGGCCAAGCGAAAATGAATGCCTCACTCAAATCCGTAGAATTCGAGCGCCCCGCACCGAGTGGCGCCACGTGCGTTGCCCACGCTTGGGCGCGCGTCCCGGATGCGCCGTCGCAGGAGGAGCGGGCGGCGCTCAAGGCCCGGATCAAGCGCCTGCTCGTAGAGCAGGACGCTGTGCTGGTGGCCCATTACTACGTCGATGCCGATTTGCAGGACCTTGCCGAGGAGACCGGCGGTTGCGTGGCCGATTCGCTTGAAATGGCACGCTTCGGCCGGAATCACTCGGCCAAGACGCTGGTGGTGGCCGGCGTGCGGTTCATGGGCGAGACCTCGAAGATTCTCAGTCCCGAAAAACGCATTTTGATGCCGGATCTCGACGCGACCTGTTCGCTTGATCTTGGCTGCCCGGCCGACGAGTTCGCCGCATTTTGCGATGCGCACCCCGATCGCACGGTCGTTGTCTACGCGAATACGAGCGCTGCGGTGAAGGCACGGGCCGACTGGATGGTGACATCGTCCATCGGGCTGGAAATCGTGGCCCATTTGCACGCGCAGGGGAAAAAGATCCTCTGGGCACCGGATCGCCATCTGGGCAGCTACGTCCAGAAGCAAACGGGTGCCGATATGTTGCTGTGGCAGGGCGCTTGCCTGGTGCACGACGAATTCAAGGGCACCGAGCTTGAGTTGCTGCGCCGCGAGTTTCCGAATGCCAAGGTGCTTGTGCATCCGGAGTCGCCCGCATCCGTGGTCGAGCAGGCGGATGTGGTCGGTTCGACGTCGCAGATGATTGCGGCCGCCCAGACGATGGATGCGACCGAATTCATCGTCGCCACGGACAACGGTATTCTTCACAAGATGCGTGCAGCGGCACCGGGCAAGCGCTTCATCGAAGCGCCGACAGCTGGAAACAGCGCCACTTGCAAGAGCTGCGCGCATTGCCCGTGGATGGCAATGAACGGTCTGCGGAATCTGGCCGACGTGCTGGAGTCCGGGCGCAATGAGATTCACGTCGATGCGGAGATCAGCCGTCGCGCCCATACCTGTATCGACCGTATGCTGAAGTTCGCCGAAGCGCGCAAACAGAATGTGCGTGCCAGCGGTGATTTTGCGCGCGATGGCGCGCTGTTTGCCGGTGTAGGTCCCGCATGATGACGCAATCTAAAACGCTGAGCACCGACGAGGCGCTCTCCCCGGATTTCGCCGAGTTCGGCGAGCCGCTCGAGGCGGCGCTTTCGCGCAACGTGCGTGAGGCGCTTGCCGAAGACATCGGCAGCGGTGATTTGACGGGGTTGCTCGTGCCAGCCGACGAAATGGCGCATGCGCGCGTCATCGTGCGTGAGTCGGCGGTGCTGTGCGGTGTGCGTTGGTTCGAGCGCTGTATGCAAGGCGTGAACGCGGAGGTCCGCGTGCAATGGCACTACCGCGAGGGGGAGCGCATGGCGCCTGATTCGGCGGTGTGCGACATTTATGGGCCTGCGCGCGCGCTGTTGACGGGCGAGCGCACATCGATGAACTTCCTCCAGTTGCTCTCAGGTGTGGCGACGACAGTGCGCCGCTACGCCGATATCGTCGAAGGGACGAAGGCGCGCGTGCTCGATACCCGCAAGACACTGCCCGGCCTGCGTCTCGCTCAGAAGTTCGCGGTACGCGTGGGCGGCGGAGCGAACCAACGTCTTGCGCTCTACGACGGCATTCTCATCAAGGAAAATCACATCGCGGCGGCTGGCGGTATTCGTGAGGTGCTGGCGAACGCCGAGCGTCTCGCGGATGGTGCGCCGGCGCAGATCGAGGTGGAGTCGCTCGAGGAACTCGAGACGGTACTCGAGTGCGGCGCGAAGTCGATCCTGCTCGACAACTTCACGCTGGAAATGATGCGTGAGGCCGCACGAGTCACCGATGGCCGCGCGTTGCTGGAGGCGTCGGGGGGCATCAATCTCGAAACACTGCGTGCGATTGCCGAGACGGGGGTCGACCGGATTTCCATCGGCGGACTCACCAAGGACGTTCGTGCCACCGATTTCTCGATGCGGATTCTGGAGACAGTGGGCTAAGCATCCCGTTGTCATGACAGAAAATCAAAGGCCGCAGGGTAAAACCTGCGGCCTTTTGTTTGCCTTGGTGCCAGCGATGCTGGATTCGGATTAGCGAACGCGTCGCGGTAATGCAGGCGACAGTACTGTCGGCAGGGCTTTCGGCAGGGTATCCGGAAAATCCCGGGAGAAGTGCAATCCTCGGCTCTCGTGACGATCCAGCGCGCTGTCCACGATCAGCGACGCCACGTCCACCAGATTCCGAAGCTCAAGCAAATCGCGGCTCACTCTGAAATTCGCGTAGTACTCGGCAATTTCTTCGCGCAGCAGGGCAATTCGGTGCTGTGCCCGCTCCAGCCGCTTGGTCGTACGGACAATGCCGACGTAATTCCACATCATGCGGCGCAACTCGTCCCAGTTGTGCGCGACAACAACTTCTTCGTCGGCGTCCGAGACGCGGCTTTCGTCCCATGCGGGGACATCCGTTGCGGCAGCATGCGTCGATTCGCCGCGCTGGATATCCGCCGCCGCAGCTTTGCCAAGTACGAGGCATTCGAGCAGCGAGTTGCTGGCGAGGCGGTTGGCCCCATGCAGGCCCGTATAGGTGGCTTCGCCAACGGCATAGAGTCCAGGCAGGTCGGTGCGGCCGTGCATGTCGGTGACAATACCGCCGCACGTATAGTGCGCCGCAGGTACAACCGGGATCGGCTGCTTCGTGATGTCGATGCCCAGTTCGGCGCAGCGCGCCAGAATCGTGGGGAAATGCTCGCGCAGGAATTCCGGACTCTGATGGCTGATATCGAGATACACGCAGTCCAGGCCGTGTTTTTTCATCTCGAAGTCGATGGCGCGGGCGACGATGTCGCGCGGCGCCAGTTCGGCGCGCGGGTCATGTTGCAGCATGAAGCGCGTACCGTCCGGCAGTACCAGACGTCCACCTTCACCGCGCACCGCTTCCGTGATCAGGAATGACTTGGCGTAGGGATGATAGAGGCAGGTCGGGTGGAACTGAATGAACTCCATGTTCGCGATACGGCAGCCGGCACGCCAGGCCATGGCGATACCGTCGCCGGTCGCGGTGTCGGGGTTCGTGGTGTACAGATAGACTTTGCCCGCCCCTCCGGTAGCCAGCACCGTGTGTCGTGACGTCATTGCGTGCACCTCGCCGGTGCCGAGATCCTGAACATACAGACCTTGGCAGTGACGTCCGGCAGTCGGCGCCGCATCGGCTCGGTCGGACGTAATCAGGTCGACCGCGAAATGATTTTCGAAGAGGGTGATATTCGGATGTTGGCGCACGCGCTCGGTGAGCGTGGTGATGACGGCGTGTCCGGTGGCGTCGGCAGCATGGATGATACGTCGATGGCTGTGGCCGCCTTCGCGCGTCAGATGGAAACCGAGTTCGGCAGCGTCGTCACGCGTGAAAGGCACACCTTGGGCGATGAGCCACTCGATGGCTTCGCGGCTGTGTTCGATGATGAATCGAGTGGCGGCCTCGTCGCACAAGCCGGCGCCGGCAATGAGGGTATCGGCGACATGCTCGCCGACGCTGTCGGTCGAGTCGAGCACGGCGGCGATGCCGCCTTGTGCCCAGTCGCTCGCGCCTTCGGGCATCGGGCGTTTTGCGACCAATGCTACGCGGCAGGTGCTGGCCAGATGCAGGGCGACGGACTGGCCGGCGAGCCCGCTACCGACAATGACGACATCGAAATTCATGGTACGCGCAGTCTCTGGAATCGACGCCACGGCGGTGGTGCGATCCTTGTTATGGGAAGTAAGCCAGTATAGCGAGTGAATACGCGCTTGACATATGACCCTATGCGCACTTCGATGAAATTGTGCCTTGCGTAACTACGCATAGCGTAGTGTTGCAGATTTCGGTACGCCCAAACGAAAAACCCCGCCAATGGCGGGGTATCGAACACAGCAGAGAATTGCTGCGAGAAAACCTGTTGATCTTATTTGATCTTGGTTTCCTTGTAGGGCACGTGCTTACGAGCCACCGGATCGAACTTGCTGATTTCCATCTTTTCCGGATGGGTACGCTTGTTCTTGGTGGTCGTGTAGAAATGACCCGTACCTGCGGTCGATTCCAGCTTGATCTTGTCGCGAGCGCCTTTTGCCATGATGAGCTCCTAAACTTAGACTGCGTTGCGCGAACGCAGATCTGCCAGAACGGCGTCAATACCGTTCTTGTCGATCAGGCGCAGGCCAGCTCGCGAAATACGAAGACGAACAAAGCGGTTTTCACTTTCAACCCAGAACCGGCGATTTTGCAAGTTCGGGAGAAAACGGCGCTTGGTTTTGTTGTTGGCGTGGGAAACGTTGTTGCCGACCATCGGCGCTTTCCCGGTCACTTGACATACGCGTGCCATGAAGCACTCCTAACCCAGAATTCTGTGTAAAAAAAGGTGAGTCGAAAAGACAGACCGCGATGATACCACAAAAATCCCAGACAAATCAATCGCTTTAGTGATTAGGATGCGAGTCCCTGGCGGGAAACGTCTGTCGGAGATTCGGGGAAGGGACGGATTATAGCGCAAGCGCCACGAGAACGCGACCCGAATGCCAAAATCTTGGGCAAGTGTTGTAGCGGATCACAACTCGCCGTGCTCTGCGAGCGAGTACACGCTGTCGCCAGCCACGATGAAGTGATCCAGCAGACGGATCTCGAGCAAGGCCAGCGCGTCGCCCAACTGGCGGGTCAACGCCAGATCCGCCGCGCTCGGGGTGGGCACGCCCGATGGGTGATTGTGCGCGACGATGACGGCTGCCGCGTGGACTTCGAGCGCGGCGCGTACCACCTCCCGTGGATATGCGCATGTTTGCGTCAGCGTGCCTTCGAACATCACACGGGTGCTGACGAGCCGGTGCGCGGCGTCGAGAAACAGGCAGGCGAAGCGCTCACGCGAGCGATCCTGAAGCGTGAGGCGAAGATAGTCGCGCACGCGGGTTGGGGAATCGAGCAGGCTGCTCGACTGCATGCCTTCGCCCAGCATTCTGCGAGCCACTTCAAGCGCAGCCTGGAACTGCAGGCATTTGGCCTGCCCCAGTCCCGGGATCTGGCGCAAACTTTCGAAGGGCATGGAGAGCAGACGGGCGAGCGATCCGCTGCGAACGAGCAATTCGCGCCCGAGATCGACGGCATTGCGTCCTTGCGAGCCGGTGCGCAGCAGAATCGCGAGCAATTCGGCATCGGAAAGTGCGTTGGCGCCTTGGGCCAGCATTTTTTCACGGGGACGCTCGGCAAGCGGCCATTGAGCGATGGACATGACGACTCCAGAGACGGACACGTTCGCGCGCATGATCGCGAGTGTCACTTACTAATATGAAACGCGGCCGCCGACGGGAAAAAATCGGGGCTGCTTTGCTGGGGAGCCGGACGCGCAACGCGACGTCATTTACAATAATAGCTTGACCTTGCTGTGAGACCCTCATGAGTTCTGTTGCAACCCCCGTGGTTCAAGACGATTCCTATCTGACGCTCCACTACCGGATCGCCGCGCCCGACGGTGCGGACATCGTCAACACGTTTGAAGGCACGCCGGCGACGCTACAGCTCGGTGGCGGCCAGATGGCCCCGACGCTGGAGCAGGCGCTGCTGGGAATGACCGTGGGGGAGCGGCGCCAGATCGAGTTGGCGCCCGAGCAGGCTTTCGGCCCGCGCAATCCGGAACTGCTGCAACGCGTCTCGATGAAGACGCTGCAGGAAAACAGCAACTTTGGCGAAGAATATAGCGTTGGCGATCTGGTCGAGTTCAACGCGCCGAGCGGTGGCCGCTATGCGGGCATCCTGCGCGAACTGGGCGACGGCTGGGCATTGTTCGACTTCAACCATCCGCTGGCCGGCCAGCCGATCGTGTTCGAAGTCCAGATTATCGGCATTCTGTAGGAATCGAAATGAGCGCCACCCAAGTCGTAGCACCGACGTTGTCGGATGCGGAAATCCTGCTGGCCCAGCCGCGCGGCTTTTGCGCGGGCGTCGACCGCGCCATTGAGATCGTCGAGCGCGCGCTTGCGATGTACGGCGCGCCGATTTACGTGCGCCACGAGATCGTGCACAACGCGTATGTCGTCGAAAACCTGCGCAAGAAGGGAGCGATTTTCGTCGAAGAACTGACGGACGTGCCGTCGGGCAATACGCTGATCTTCAGCGCGCATGGCGTGTCGCAAGCCGTGCGCACAGAAGCGGAAGCGCGCGGTCTGCGCATCTTCGACGCCACATGTCCGCTCGTCACGAAGGTGCACGTCGAAGTGGCGAAGATGCGCGGTCAGGGGCTCGAGATCGTCATGATCGGCCATAAGGGACACCCCGAAGTGGAAGGCACGATGGGCCAATCGGGTGAGGGCATGTTCCTCGTCGAGACGATTGAAGACGTGTTGGCGCTGCAGGTGGCGAACGAAGACAAGCTCGCGTACGTGACGCAGACGACGCTGTCTGTCGACGATGCCGCCGAGGTCATCAACGCGCTCAAGAAGCGCTTCCCGTTGATTACCGAGCCGAAGAAGCAGGATATTTGCTACGCGACGCAGAATCGTCAGGATGCCGTGAAATTCATGGCGCCCCAGTGCGACGTGGTCGTGGTCGTCGGCAGTCCGAATAGTTCCAATTCGAACCGTTTGCGCGAAGTGGCCGAAAAGATGGGCGTGCCCGCCTATATGGTTGATTCGCCCGATCAGCTCAAGCCAGAATGGTTCGATGGCAAGCGCCGTATCGGTGTGACGGCAGGCGCCTCGGCGCCTGAAGTGCTGGCGCAATCGATCGTGACGCGTCTGCGTGAATTGGGCGTCAATCAGGTCAAGGTGCTCGAGGGCGTGGAAGAAAACATCGCATTCCCGCTGCCCAAAGGCCTCGCGCAGGTCGCTGTCGGCTAACGCCGTCCGCGCAAATCAGACCCAACGACCAGCGGCAACGCTGCATGGCTCGCAAACCGGGTGTCGCATCCTGCGAACCCGGTTTTTTTGTGCCCGCCTCCTCGCTTCCCCCTCTTCCCCATATAAGACCTCCATCAAGACCTCCATCGGCGGCCAACCTCAGGCCACCTGACGCGATGAGTGTCCTGCCGCTCTCCCGGCCACTCCTTCTAGAGAATTCGGTTGCGGTATTTTCGCATCGCCGTCAGTAATTCTGCAAAAACTCCGCGCAACGAATTTCACGCTTTTCCAGGTCTTACCAGTCAAAACCAATTGCACCAATTGTTAATTCAACGAATAACGAATTAGCGTAGCCAAATGATTTCTGCTTTTCCGGAATCTAATTATTTATACATTCACTTAATTAGAATAAAGTTTCCAATTGCGATGGGCACACTAATTGCTTATTAACTTGATGTGGCGATCAAGCCCATCAATGGTGCATTGGTTGCACCATGAAGCTGCCCGGGCCGGTGCGGACGGGTGCGTAAAACTTTTAACAAATCCGGGGTTGCGCTTTTGAAAAAATAGGGTTGCACAAGTTGGTATAAACCTTAGTCCTCCATTATGGAAAACCCTGTGGCGGCGGGCGTCGCAGCCGCAAAGAATGGAGTTACAATGCGCGCGTTTCGCATACGAAACATTGAATTGGCGTTTTTGGCGTTATTGAACCGCCGACAATCAGGAGATAATCAAATGCAACTCAAGTTCGCGAAGGTACTGCCCGTCGTCGCCGCAGTGACGCTGTTGGCGGCATGCGGTCAGAAGGAAGAAAAGCAGGCCGATTCGGGTGCCGCTTCTGCACCTGCCGCGACGACAGCCGCCAGCGGGGGCGGCGATGCGGTTGTTATCAAGATCGGTCACGTTGCACCGTTAACGGGCTCAATTGCTCACTTGGGCAAAGATAACGAAAATGGTGCACGCTTGGCTGTCGAAGAAGCCAACAAGGCTGGCCTGACTATCGACGGCAAACCGGTCAAGCTGGAACTGGTGGCCGAAGACGACGCTGCCGATCCGAAGACCGCAACCCAGGTTGCCCAGAAGCTCGTCGACGAGAAGGTCGTCGCCGTAGTGGGTCACTTGAATTCCGGCACGACGATTCCGGCCTCGAAGATCTATAGCGATGCAGGCATCGTGCAGATTTCGCCGTCGGCAACCAACCCGGCCTATACCCTGCAGGGCTTCAAGACCGCCTATCGTGTGGTCGCGACCGACGCTCAGCAGGGCCCGGCACTGGCCAACTACGCCACCAAGGCGCTGGGCGCCAAGTCGGTGGCCATCGTCGACGACGCGACGGCCTACGGCAAGGGCTTGGCCGACGAGTTCGAGAAGACCGCCAAGGCCAATGGTCTGAAGGTGCTCTCGCACGACGCGACCAACGACAAGGCTGCGGACTTCCGCGCCATTCTGACGAAGATCAAGGGTGAGCGTCCGGACATCATCATGTACGGTGGTATGGATGCCACCGGCGGCCCGTTCGCCAAGCAGTCGAAGGAACTGGGTATCGGTGCCAAGGTGCTGGCCGGCGACGGCGTGTGTACCGATAAGGTGGCCGAACTGGCCGGCGCCGCCATCGACAACATCGTGTGCTCGGAAGCGGGCATGGCGCTGTCGAAGATGGAAGGCGGTGCGGACTTCTCGAAGCGCTACGAAGCCCGTTTCAGCCAGCCGATTCAGATCTACGCCCCGTTCACGTATGACGCCGTCAACGTGATCGTCGACGCCATGAAGCGTGCCAACTCGGCTGATCCGGCGAAGATCCTCGCCGCGATGCCGGCGACGGACTACAAGGGTGTCATCGGTCACATCGCTTTCGACAGCAAGGGCGACATGAAGGAACCGGTCATCACGCTCTACAACTACAAGGACAAGAAGAAGAGCGTGCTCGACGTGGTGAAGATGTAACTCCCGGGCGCTTGCGCCATGAAACGGCACCGGTGCCTACCCGTTCGGTGCCGTTTCTATATCTGCGGAACGATGCCGTGCCTGCATGACGGGCACGGCCCCCCCTCCTGACACAGGATTACACCTCATTAACCGCAGTTCTCTCGACCCCCTCGCGTGCCCTATCGGGCAAGCGTGTCGAGAGCCCGTTTTCGGGACAAGGAGTTAGCTTCATGGATATTTTTATCCAACAAATCTTGAACGGCCTCGTGCTTGGTAGCGTCTACGCGATCATTGCGCTGGGCTATACGATGGTCTACGGCATTCTGGGCATCATCAACTTTGCCCACGCCGATGTGATGATGATCGGCGCGATGGTCGCGCTGTCCACCATCAACCTGTTGTTGAAAGTGGCGCCGAACATGAACCCGGCGCTGATGCTGGCCATCGCCACGCTCGTGTGTATGCCCGTGTGCGCCCTGGCCAACTTCGTGATTGAGCGCGTGGCTTACCGGCCGTTGCGCAATGCGCCGCGTCTGGCGCCGCTGATCACGGCCATTGGCGTGTCGCTGCTATTACAGACGATCGCCATGCTGATCTGGTCGCGCAATCCGCTCTCGTTCCCGCAACTGCTGCCTACCGACGCCATGACGATTATCCCGCAACGCGGCGATCATCCGGGCGCTGTGACCAACGGCACCGGTATCGTGATCGTGGTGGTCGCGTTCCTCGTGATGTTCGGCCTCACGCAGCTCGTGAACCGCACCAAGCTGGGCCGCGCCATGCGCGCGACGGCGGAGAACCGCAACGTCGCCGGTCTCATGGGCGTGAACCCGAACTTTGTGATCTCGGCCACGTTCGCGCTGGGTGGTGCGCTCGCAGCGCTCGCGGGCGTCATGATGGCCTCGAACTACGGCAACGCCCACTTCTACATGGGCTTCATTCCCGGGATGAAAGCGTTCACGGCGGCGGTGCTCGGCGGTATCGGCAACCTACAAGGCGCGATGGTCGGCGGCGTGCTGCTGGGCCTGATCGAAGCGCTGGGCGCGGGCTACATCGGCGATCTGACCGGTGGGGTGTTCGGCAGTAATTATCAGGACGTATTCGCTTTTGTCGTTCTGATCATCGTGCTGGTGTTCCGTCCGAGCGGTCTGCTCGGCGAGCGCGTGGCCGATCGTGCATAAGCGGGGAGGAGCCACACGATGAATCAACCTGTGCAAACCTCCACGCCGGCCACGCAGATTTCTGCTGCTGCGGCTACCCGCAAGGCCTATCGCGGCCTGGCGATCTTCCTGATCGGCGCCATCGTCGCCCCCGTGCTGGTGGGCTACGCTGGCGGCAACTACTGGGTGCGCGTGCTCGACTTCGCGTTGCTCTACATCATGCTCGCGCTGGGCCTGAATATCGTGGTGGGCTTCGCCGGCCTGCTCGACTTGGGTTACATCGCGTTCTATGCGGTGGGCGCGTACGTCACGGCGTTCCTCAGCTCACCTCACCTCACGACGCAGTTCGAATGGATCGCGCATCTGTTCCCGGCCGGGCTGCATGTGCCGGTGTGGTTCACGATACCGATAGGGGCGGCGGTCGCGGCGATGTTCGGCATCTTGCTGGGCGCGCCGACGCTGCGTCTGCGCGGCGATTACCTGGCCATCGTGACGCTGGGCTTTGGCGAGATCATCCGTATCTTCATGAACAACCTCGACCGGCCGGTGAACATCACCAACGGCCCGAAGGGGATCACCGGCATCCAGCCCGCGTCGCTGTTCGGCTTTGATTTCTCGAAGGCGCACACCTTCTTCGGAATTCAGGTCAGCTCGGTGTACATGTACTACTACCTGTTCGTGTTCCTCGCGCTGCTCATCGCGTTCATTTGCGTGCGCTTGCAGCACTCGCGCATCGGGCGGGCGTGGGTGGCCATTCGTGAAGACGAGATCGCCGCCAAGGCGATGGGTATCAACACGCGCAACATCAAGCTGCTCGCGTTTGCCATGGGCGCGTCGTTCGGCGGCGTGGCCGGGGGCATGTTCTCGGCGTTTCAGGGCTTTGTCTCGCCCGAGTCGTTCACCTTCTGGGAGTCGATCGTCGTGCTCTCGATGGTGGTGCTCGGCGGTATGGGCCACATTCCAGGTGTGATTCTGGGCGGTGTGCTGCTCTCGGCGTTCCCCGAGATTCTGCGCTCGACCATGGGCCCGTTGCAGATGAAGTTGTTCGGCATCGTCATCGTCGATCCCGAAGTGATCCGGCAGTTGCTGTACGGTCTGGCCATGATTCTGATCATGCTGTACCGTCCGGCCGGCCTGTGGCCGTCGCCGCGTCCGGAAGAGCGGACTCTGTAAGCCGAGGGAGACGACCTGATTATGAGTGAACAAATTCTTCTGTCCGTCAAGGGCGTGAACAAGCGCTTCGGCGGTCTGCAAGCCCTCACCGATGTGGGCCTGGAGATCAAGCCGGGGCAAATCTATGGACTGATCGGCCCGAACGGTGCAGGCAAGACCACGTTCTTCAACGTGATCACCGGGCTTTACACGCCGGATTCCGGTGAATTCACGCTGGACGGCAGCACCTACAAGCCGACCGCCGTGCATGAGGTTGCCAAGGCGGGCATTGCCCGTACGTTCCAGAACATCCGCCTGTTTGGCGGCATGACGGTAGTCGAGAACGTGATGGTGGGCCGCCACGTGCGCACGAAGATGGGTGTGATCGGAGCGATCGTGCGTTATCCCGGCGCGAAGGCCGAGGAGCGCGCCATTCGCGATCGCGCGATGGAACTGCTCGAGTATGTGGGCGTAGCGAAGTACGCCAACTACACGGCGGCCAATCTCTCGTACGGTCACCAGCGCCGTCTGGAGATTGCGCGCGCGCTGGCGACCGATCCGAAGCTGTTGGCGCTCGATGAGCCGGCGGCCGGCATGAACGCCACCGAGAAGGTGGAGTTGCGCGGTTTGCTCGACAAGATCCGCAGCGACGGCAAGACGATCCTGCTCATCGAGCACGACGTGAAGCTGGTGATGGGCTTGTGCAACCGCATGACGGTGCTCGATTACGGCAAGGTGATTGCCGAAGGTTTGCCGCAGGATGTGCAGAAAAATCCGGCGGTGATTGAAGCGTATCTCGGTGCAGGAGGCCATTGATGAGCGCAATGTTGACGATCAAGGGCCTGAAAGTCGCTTACGGCGGGATCAAGGCGGTCAAAGGGATCGACTTGCATATCGAGCCGGGTGAACTGGTCACGCTAATCGGCGCGAACGGTGCGGGCAAGACGACCACGATGAAGGCGATCACCGGGCTGCTGCCGTGGGCCGATGGCGACATCGAGTATCTGGGCAAGTCGATTCGCGGCGTGAAGGCGTTCGATCTGCTCAAACAGGGTCTTGCGATGGTGCCGGAGGGGCGTGGCATTTTCACGCGCATGACCATCCTCGAGAACATGCAGATGGGGGCTTATCTGCGTAACGACAACGCGGGGATCAAGCAGGACGTCGACAAGATGTTTGGCATTTTCCCGCGGCTGAAGGAGCGCCGCGATCAGCTCGCCGGCACGCTCTCGGGCGGTGAGCAGCAGATGCTGGCGATGGCGCGTGCGCTGATGAGCCAGCCAAAGCTGTTGCTGCTCGACGAGCCGTCGATGGGTCTCTCGCCGATCATGGTCGAGAAGATCTTCGAAGTCGTGCGTACGGTGTCGGGCGAAGGTGTGACGGTGCTGCTCGTAGAGCAGAACGCGCGCCTGGCACTGCAAGCCGCACACCGTGGCTACGTGATGGACAGCGGACTCGTCACCATGACAGGGGACGCGAAAGACATGCTCGACGACCCGAAGGTGCGCGCCGCGTATCTTGGCGAGTAAGAACCCAGCGGGCATGAACGTCTGACACACGCCGGACGATAAGCAAAGGGCGCCGAAGGCAACTCCGGCGCCCTTTGTGTTTTTCGTCGACCGGCGTTACCGCGACACTGGCAGGTTGGCAGGCGAGGCGGGCGGCAGCCGTTTGCCGAGACTCACGACATTGTCTGCGGCATAGCCGTGCGCGGTGTAGAACGCCAGCGCTTCGCGCGATTGTGTGAGCACTTGCAGATTGACCTTGAGGCACCCGCGCCGGACCAGTGCGATTTCGGCGTGACGCAGCAACGCGCTCGCCACGCCGCGACGCCGCAGCGTATGCGTGACCGCCAGCGAGTAGATCCAGCCGCGATGACCGTCGTACCCGGCCATGACCGTACCCACGATCTTGTTGTCGCGCGCCGCGACGAAGAACAACCCATCGCGCATGGCCACCTTGTTCGCAATCGAGCGGCGCGGTTCGCGATGTGGCTTGTCCGACGCGTTGTATTCGGGGAACGCTTCGCGCCAGAGCGCGATCACGGCCTCGGTATCCGTGTCGTCGAACGTACGGATGTGAATGTCAGCGGGCGTGGCGATCATGGCGCTTCCTGTTTGCCTGTGTAAATGTCGGGCCGATGAATCTGCATCATCTTGTTCACGGGGCCAAGCGGTTCAAAGCCGTACCGGGCGTAGAGGCCCGCCGCGTCGGTGGTGGCGAGCAGAAAGCGCCGCAGTTGTTGCAGCGCAGGGTGCGCCAGTACGCTCTCGCACAGACGTTTACCGATACCCAGCCCGCGCATCGACGGGTCGACGAACACGTCGGCCAGATAGGCGAACGTCGCGCGGTCGGTGATCACGCGTGCGAACCCCACCTGATTCGCGGGGCCGCCTTCGACTTGTGTCGCATAGGCGCCGAAGCACAGCGAATGGGAGATGGCGCGCACGAGCGTGTCCTTGGGAATGTCCTTGGCCCAATGCGTTTGTGTCGAGAGCGCGTGATGGATGAAGCCGACGTCGAGCCGTGCCGGATCGGCGGAAATCTCGACGATGGCGTCGGCGGGCGGTGACGGGTGCCCGTGACTCAGGTCGTTCATGGAAAGTGTCTCCTTTGCGATGGCGCGCGCTCCGCGCCGCCCGGGATTGGCCGGGCGCGCGGCAAGCGTATGTCCGGCGTGCGTGCCGGACGTCGTCATGTCCTCGTCAGACGTGTTTGGCGAGGAGCGCGTCGAGCATCGACAGCATCTGGTCGATCTCGTCGCGGCTCACGTTCAGCGCGGGCATGAAGCGCAGCAGGTTCGGACGCGCCGAGTTGAGCAACAACCCGTCCGGCGTCATTTCGCGGGCGGCTTCGACCAGTTGCGGACCGATGTCGCGGCCGAGCAGCAGCGCGCGCAGCAAGCCGGCGCCACGCTCGCCCTCGCCGCCGTAACGCGACGACAGATGCTGCAACCCGGCGCTCAGATAATCGGCCTGTGCGCGCACGAATTCGAGGAAGCCTGGGGCGCTGACCGTCCGCATGACCGCGAGCCCGACGGCGCACATGAGCGGGTTGCCGTTATATGTACCGCCCTGATCGCCCGGTTGGAACACGGCGAACTCGTCGCCGCACAGCATTGCGGCCAGCGGCACGCCGCCGCCGATCCCCTTGCCGAGCGTCATGATGTCGGGGACGATGCCTGCCTGCTGATGCGAGAAGAGGGTGCCCGTGCGTCCGCAGCCTGTTTGCACCTCATCCACGATCAGCAGCAGCCCGCGCGCTTTCGTGAGCGCGCGCAGTGCCTTCAGGAAGGCTTCGGTGGCCGGCACGACACCGGCTTCGCCCTGAATCGGTTCGAGCATCACGGCAACGGTGTCGGGGCCGATAAGGGCCTCGACCGATGCGATATCGTTCAGGTCGGCCTTCGGAAAACCCGGTACTTGCGGGGCGAAGATCGTGTCCCATCCCGGCTTGCCGCTGGCGGACATGGTGGCGAGCGTGCGGCCGTGGAAGGCATTCTTGAACGTGATGATCTCGAAGCGCGCACCGCCCGAGGCGTTCGGATGCAACTGGCCCCACTTGCGTGCGAGCTTGATGGCGCTCTCGTTGGCCTCGGCGCCGCTGTTGGCGAAGAAGACCTTGCCGAGCCCCGAGAGCTTGGCGAGCAGGTCGGCCAGCTCGATCATCGGCACGTTGTAGTACGCGGGGCTGGGGTTGAGCAGCATCCCGCTTTGCGTGGCGAGTGCGTCGCGCATGACGGGATGGCAATGGCCCAGGCTGTTGACGGCCCAGCCCTGAATGAAGTCGAGATATCGCTTGCCGTCGTGGTCGTACAGCCAGCCGCCCTTGCCGTGCGTGAACACGAGATCGGGGCGCGAGGTGATAGGCAGCAACGCCTGCGTGGAGAACTCGGCGAACTTGGCGTTGCGTGCCCCTTTGGGCGAGGGAATGGCGGACGAGGTGGACGCGGCGGACGAATGGGCAAGCGACATAACGGTCTCCGAAGGGTAAGGGTGAGAGAGACGGGAAATAAAAAAAGCCACGGGGGTTGCCCGTGGCTTCGCTGTGCTTGAGAACTTGCGTGTTATCGCAGTCGATAGCGTGCCGCGCGGCATCCCGGTTGGGGCAGCGTACGGCGACGTCGGATCGAGGCGATGGCAATCAGGTTCATGTCGGCAAGCATAAGGTGATGATGCGGCGCTTGTCAAAGGGTATGCGAGCACTGTGGCGTGCGTGCATCTTTGCGGCGGCTCGCGTCGTCCGGTTCACTGACCCCCGCCGGGATTGTCGGCTTCGGTGGTGAATGCATCGGCGAAGAACGCGTCCTCCGGCAGATGGTGATGCGCGACGAAGTCGCGGCGTGCCGATTCCACCATCACGGGTGCGCCACAGGCGTAGACTTCGTACCCCGACATATCCGGCAGGTCTTCCGCCACGGCGCGATGCACGAAGCCCGTGCGGCCTTGCCACCGATCTTCTGGCGCGGGCTCGGAGAGTACCGGCACGAACCGGAAGCCCGGAATGTCGCGCGCCCACTGTTCAGCCAGTTCGCGCAGGTAGATGTCTTTCAACCGACGCGCGCCCCAATATAGCGTCATCGGCCGGTCGAGGCCCTTGTGAGCGGCATGCTCGACGATCGCCTTGATCGGCGCGAAGCCGGTGCCCGAGGCAAGCAGCACGATGGGTTTGTTCGAATCTTCGCGCAGGAAGAACGTGCCCAGCGGCCCTTCGAAGCGCAGGATCTCGCGCTCCTTCATGTGATTGAAGACGTGATCGGTGAACACGCCGCCTGGCATGTGGCGCAGATGAAGCTCGAGGAAGCCTTCTTCGTGCGGGGCGGTCGCCATCGAATAGCTGCGACGCCGGCCGTCCTTCAGGATGAACTCGATGTACTGGCCGGCGAGGTACTGGAAACGCTCGTTGGTGGGCAATTGCAGACGCATCACGATGACGTCGTCGGCGCGCCGCTCGAGTGCGTTCACGCGGCACGGCAGGCGCTTGACCGGAATGTCGCCGATGCCTTTGACTTCGCGCGATTCGATGACGAGGTCGCCTTTGGCGTGGGCGCAGCACAGCAATGCGAAGCCGCGCGTTTCTTCCTCTTTGGTGAGCGCAGAGCCGGAGTGCGCGCCGTGCTCGACGCTGCCTTCGACCAGCTTGGCCTTGCACGAACCGCAACCGCCATTCTTGCAGCCGTAAGGCAGGCCGATGCCCTGACGCAACGCAGCGGAGAGCACGGCCTCGCCGTCTTCGACCTGGAACTCGCGCCCGCTCGGCACGAGGGTAACGTTGTAAGCCATACTACAATCCGAAAAATGAAAAATCCGTCGAAATCCTTCGGTCGCCCGCGCCTGTTGATCGTGGGCTGCGGCGACGTCGGCATGCGCACGCTGCCGGCCCTCGTCAAGCGCTTTCGCGTCTTTGCCGTGACCTCCAGCGACGCCCGTCATGCGGCATTGCGCGCAGCGGGTGCCGTACCCGTCGTGGCGAATCTGGACGACGCGGCGAGCCTGCATCGCATCGGCCGTCTGGCCCCGCGGGTACTGCATCTCGCCCCGCCCGCCGGGGTCGCCGGCAGTGGCTCGCTGGATCTGCGTACGCGCCGTTTGCGCGCGTCGCTGACCCGTCCGCCGAAGCCGGTTATTGTACCCGAGGGGGGGGCTCGCGCCTTGTCGCGCCTGCCCCGGCCATCCCGTCGCATGCTTGTCTACGCGAGCACCAGCGGCGTCTACGGCGACTGTGGCGGTGCTTACGTGGATGAGACCCGCGCGCCGCAGCCAACATCGCCGCGCGGACAGCGCCGCATCGACGCCGAGAGGACGATACGCTCGCTTGGCCGCCCGTCGGCGCATGCTCGCCACCGCCGCCGCGTGCTAAGCGCAGGCCCGGCCCGCGCAGGGGCGCCAGCAGTGGCGGGTACGCGTGCGGCATGGCGCCACGCCGAGCGCGCCCGAGCCCCCTGGCGGGCCTCTATCGTGCGTATTCCGGGCATATATGCGGCAAACCGTCTTCCCGTCGCGCGTTTGCAGCGTGGCACGCCGGCGTTGCAGGCGTCCGACGACGTTTTCACCAACCATATTCATGCCGACGATCTGGCCGCGATCCTGATTTGCGCGATGTGGCGCGGCAAGGCGCAGCGGGTCGTACACGCGAGCGACGACACCGAGTGGCGTATGGGGGAGTATTTCGACCACGTGGCTGACGCGCTTGGCCTTGCCCGGCCGCCGCGCATTTCGCGCGACGAGGCGGGCCGTGTGCTGGAGCCGACGCTGCTGTCGTTCATGTCGGAGTCGCGGCGGCTGGTCAACACGCGGCTCAAGCGCGAGTTGCGTTATCGGTTGACGTACCCCGACGTGGCGGCGCTGATTGCCACGTTGCCGCCTCCACCGTCATCACCGCCGCCACCGTCGAGCGAAGCCGCCTGAGTCTCGTCGCGACGCTCGGGTCTCAGCCGGCGGGTTCCAGCGTACCGCCCAGCGCCTTGACGAGCGAGAGCGTCGCGTCGATCTGATCGAGGCGTGACTGTGCGGCATTGCGCCGGGCCTGACGGGCGAGCCGTTGTGCGTCGAGCCAGCTTTGCAGATCGACATCCCCTGCGCGGTAGCGCACCCCCGACAAATCCGCCGCACGCTGCGCCAACGTCGCCGCGCGGGCGAGCGACGCGTATTGCGACGTGGTGCGCTCGCGCGCCGAGAGCGCGTCCTCGACTTCGGTCAGCGCCGTGAGCAGGGTATTGCGGAACGTGGCGACCGATTGTTCGTAGTCGTTGCGGGCGAGCGCGGTGGTGAAGCGTGCCGTCTGCACTTGCAAGAACGGCATGGCGAGGGTGGCGGCGAGCGTGCCCACGGGATTGGCCAGCAGCCGCGAGAGCGAATCGCTGCTGGTCGCGGCCGTGCCGTTGAGGGTGATCGATGGATAGAACGAGAGCCGCGCGGCGTCGACATCGGCCAATCGCGCCCGCACGCGGGTCTCGGCGGCGGCGAGATCGGGGCGCCGCGCGAGCAGCGATGCGGGCAGGCCCGGCGCGATGTCCGGTAGATGGGCCGGCGCGAGCGAGGGGCTTTCGGCAAAGCGCGTCTGTGCAGGCAGGCCCAATGCGCTGGCGAGCGAGTGCCGCGCGATGTCGCGCCGCCGTTCCCAGTCCGCCAGTGCGCCGGCCACGGCGTCGCTATCCTGCTGCGCCTGCACCGGATCGATCGCCGACACGGCCCCGGCGCGCCGGCGCGCATCGACCAGCGCCACGGTTCGCTCGGCTGCGGCCAGGTCCTCGGTGGCGCTGCGCACGTTCTCGTTCAGATACGCCACGCGCCAATAGAGCGACGCCACCTGGCTCGACAGCGAGAGTGCGGCAGCGCGTCGATCCCATGCGCTGGCGGCGGCTTGCCAATGAGCGGCATCGCGTTGTGCGGCGAGTTTGTTCCACAGATCGATCTCGTAGCTGATGCCGAGGGTGGCGCCGGAGGTCGTCTGCGTCTGCCCGTTGTAGGCAATCGCAGCCTTGCCGCCATCGAGCGCGCGCGACTTGGCGCCGGTCACGGAACCGGTGAACTGCGGCCAGCGATTCGCGCCGGTCAGACCCGCTTGCAGCGCGTCGCGGTCCGCCTGCAACGCTTTGAGGGCGAGTCCGGGGTTAGCCTCCAGCGCTTGCCGGACAAGCGTGTCGAGCTGCGGCTCGTGGAACGCTTGCCACCACGGATCGATGACGTCGCCGGCACTCTGCGATGCGCTCGCGGCGGTGTTTTGAGCACCATCGAGTGGTGTGTGAAATTGTGCGGGAACGCTCAACGCGGGGCGCTCGTAGGCAGTGCGTGTGAGGCTGCATCCGGCGAGCAATACGGCGGCGGCCATCGCGCAGAGCGACGGCAAGATCGGCCGTTGCACCGGCGTTGGCAGCGTCGGTGCCGTGGGGCATGCGTGAAGAGATCTGGAAAAGCGAATCATCGAATCTTTCAAAAAGACCCCCGCGCGCGACACCGAATCGCGCGCGGGGTATAAAGCCGTCCCGAGCCATAGGGGGGCACTGCGGGACGGTGGGAGGCGAATCATTCGCGAGCCAGGGCATCGACCGGATCGAGCCGTGCGGCGCTGCGTGCGGGCCACCAGCCACTCACGACACCGATGACGCACGCGCACGCGACAGCCGCCGTGAACGTACGCGCGGAGAACACGACGGCGACCTGCGGCACGAAGGTCGCAACGAGCCAGCCGATGGCATACGACAGCGCCACACCGACGGCGCCGCCCATCAGGCAGACGAGCACCGCTTCGATCAGGAACTGCCGGAGAATGTCCTGACGTCGAGCACCGATGGCGCGTCGAATGCCGATCTCGCGTGTGCGTTCCGTGACCGAGACCAGCATGATGTTCATCACGCCGATGCCGCCGACCACGAGCGAGATCAGCGCCACGAACGAGAGCAGCAGCGTGAGCATCTGACTGGTGCGTGAGATCGACTTCACGATGGTGTCCATGTTGAACGTGAAGAAGTCCTTCTGACCGTGCGCGCGCGTGAGCACGCGGATGATGGCCGCCTCGGCCGCCGCAGGCGGATGCCCGTCGAGAATGCGCACCGTGATCGACTCCAGATGCTGCTGTCCTGCCAGACGGCTCGCCACCGTCGTCCACGGGACATAGACGTTGAGCGAGCGGCTCACGAACATCGATGAACGATCGCGCACCACGCCGATGATCCGCAGCGGAAGCGACCCCGCGAGCACGATCTGACCGACCGGATCGCCGCCGTTCGGCATCAGCTTCTTGAGGGTGTTCTCCCCGAGCAGCGCAACCTGCGCCTGACGCTCGACTTCAGAGGCATCGAAGCTGCGTCCGCGGGCGAGCTTCAGACCGTTGGCCCGCATGAAATCGGCGCCTTCTCCATGCACCTGCGCGTCGGTGTCCAGGCGCCCGAAACGCATGCGCGCCGTGCGTGGGCCGAGCTGCGGCGTCACGCTGTCGGTGTACGGCTGGGCCGCGAGCAGGGCGGCGTCGCGTGGCAGCAGGGTGCGAATCTCGGCGGCCTTGTCGTCGTTGAAGTCCTTGCCGCGCAGCACGGTGATCGTGTTCGGCGCGATGTTGCCGATGTCGTTGAGCACGCGCCGCTTCGTGCCTTCGCCGATGGCCGAGAGCGACACGACCGACGTGATGCCGATGATGATGCCGAGCATCGTCAGCCCGGTGCGCAAGCGATGCGACGCCAGCGCGTGCCACGCCATCGAGAGGCTTTCCGAGAACGTCGGCCAACCGCTCATCCAGCCGGTCGAGCTACGGTGGGGCTCGGTTGTGGCGACGATTGGTGTCCGCCCGTCGAGGTTATCGTTGCGCGACGGCGCGCATTGCGCCCTTGCCGTCGCGTCGGTGAGTGTCGCTTGATGCGTATCGTTCACGCGATCGCGCACGATGCGTCCGTCGGCAATCTCGATGACGCGTTGCGCCCATGCCGCCACACCGGGATCGTGTGTCACGAGAATGATCGTGTGCCCGCGCGCGTGCAATTCGCGCAGAATCTGCATGACCTCGAGCCCGCTGTGGCTGTCGAGTGCGCCGGTCGGCTCGTCTGCGAGGATGATGTCGCCACCGTTCATCAGCGCCCGCGCGATGCTCACGCGCTGCTGCTGTCCGCCGGACATTTGCGACGGCCGGTGCGACAAATGTCCGCCAAGTCCGAGGCGTTCGAGCAAGGCCGCCGAGCGCGAGGCACGGATTGCCTTTGGTGTGCCCGCGTACACAGCGGGCACTTCGACATTGCCCTGCGCCGTGAGATGCCCCATCAGGTGGTAGCGCTGGAAGATGAAGCCGAAAGACTCGCGCCGCCGCGCGGCGAGCGCATCGTCCGAGAGCGAGGCGACATCCTGGCCATCGATTTCATAGCGTCCGCCGCTCGCCCGGTCGAGGCAGCCGAGCACGTTCATCAGTGTCGACTTGCCCGAGCCGGACGGCCCCATGATTGCGACCATCTCACCGCGCTCGATCTCGAGTTCGACGTCGCGCAGCACGGTGACGGCACTCACGCCCTCGCCGAAGGTGCGCGAGACGCCCGTCAGGCGAAGCAGTGGTGCAGCGGCGCTTGTCACAGCAGGGCTCCGGTATCGTTGCTGCCGGGCGCCGGCGCGTCGGTCGGGTCGGCGGTCACGACCCGATCGCCTTCGGACAAGCCGTCGAGCGCCTGCGCCGTGAGCCGGTTGTCGAGTCCGACTTTCACCCAGCGCGCCTGCGCATCGCCGTTCTTGTCGAGCACACGCACGCGATAGCGGCCGTCGGCACGTTTCTCGCCAAGGGCGGCGGACGGAAACGTCAGCGCGTTTTCGACGCGTGCGCGCACGACTGAGACCTGCGCGGTCATATCGGGACGCAGCACGCCGTTCGGGTTCGGCACATCGAAGAGCGCGTTGAAGAAGATCGCGTTGTTGATCTTCTCGGGCGACGGCTGAATGACACGCAGCTTGCCTTCGTAACGTGTCTCGGGCGCACCGAGAATCGTGAAGTACACGTGCTGGCCCTCGCGAATCCGCACGACATCCGCTTCGGAGACTTGCGCGCGAACCGTCATCATCGACAGGTCGGCGACTTTCAGAATGGTGGGAATCTGATAGATCGCCGTGACCGTCTGACCTTCCTGTGTAGTGATCGACGTGACCGTGCCCGTGATCGGCGCGGTGATGCGTGTGTACGACTGGTTCGTGCGGGCCTTGTCGACCTTCACGTTCTGCTGACTGATCTGCGAATCGAGCGAGGCGAGTTCGGCGGTCAATGCGTCGGACTCGGTGCGGGCCTTTTCCAGATCGCGCGGCGACGTCGCGTCGTCGCGCATCAACTGTCGTTGACGTGCCAGCTCACGTTCGGCTTGCGCGTGACGAATCGCCTTGGCGCGACGATCTGCCGCCAGCGTGGTGAGTCCGGCATTCGCCTCGCGCAGGTCGTTGTCGCTCGACGTCGGATCGATTTCCGCGAGCAATTGCCCTTTGGTGACGTGATCGCCGAGTACCACCTTGAGCGAGCGCAACTGACCGTTGGCCTGCGAGCCAACTTCCACTTGCTTGATGGGCTGGAGCACACCCGTGGCGAGCACGGCGTCTTCGAGATCGCTGCGCGTGACTTTTGCGCTGAGGTATGCAGGCGGCTTCGGGCGCGGCCACTGCCAGATGGCGAGGCCGCAAAGCACAACGAGAACCGCCACGCCGATCTTGCGGCGGCGCGTGAGAGGGAACGGGGAAAAGCGCTTCATCGATCAGGGAATAGGCCAATGGCTGCCGCAATGCGCGGACCTGTGGCGATCCTAATCAAATGGGGCGTCGCAAACTGTTTTCAGTTGTTGGGACTTTGTGAACAGAGTTGACCTGCCTGTGGCGTCAGGGCGGTGCGTGCGCTCTGGCGGGCAGGTCGGGGTGCGCCGGTGTCGGGTAAGTCAGACGCGGCATGGGCGCGCCGGTACGGCGCACCACGACCTGATCGACCACGGCTTCCACGTCGGCCGTCTCGCCTAGCGCCTTGAGAAATGTCGAAAGGGCAAAGCTGGGGGCGACACACCCTTGCACAACGATGATGCGCCGTTGAAACGTGAGCCAGAGCGACGTCCGCGTCGCCCATGGAATATCGGTGGCAATGGCCGAGAGACGCCGTTGGGCGGATTCTGCGATCTCCGCGTCGTAGCGATAGCTGTTCGACAACCGGCAGCGCCCTTCCAGCCAGCAATGGTTGCCTTTTTCGATCCGGTGATGGGCATCGGCGAGCCAGTCGGATTCGCGCATGGCGGGGCCGAGCGGGGTGGGGCAGTCGGCAATGGCCGTAGAAATGTGGAGGAAGGGATCGTGGCCGAAATTCTGCACGGCTGCCGGCGCGGAGACGCCCGAAACGGCGCTGGACGAGGCGTCAGCCCCGCCAGACAAGGCGTTCGGGAAAGCCAGGGCGGTGGCGCTCAGCGAGAGCGCCGTCGCCAGGGTCGCCGCCGAGCGGCTGCACAGTGTGAAGATTGCGCGGCACATGCGGCCTCCCATACCCCTCGCGGGTGATGTGGACGACGTTGTGGTGTCGGCGGGCACGCGGGCAAGTGGAGATAAATGTGGGTTACGCCGCCTAACGTCGCCGAAATACCGATCTCTTGGGCGCTTGGCTGACTGCCGTGCCGACCTCTGGCGTCGATCTGCCTTACCTATCCTTTCTGAAATAAGGATTAGGCGCCATTCTATAAGATGCTTCGGCTAACGCGGCACTGGACGGGCGCGCAAACTGCCATGTATCTCACTTTCATGGCCGGGAAATTTTCATGAGTCTGCATGTTCTTCTGGTCGACGACGATCCTGTCGCTCGCGACCTGTTGCGCGAATTGCTGCACGCCAATGGGATGCAGGTCTCGGTACTTCACAATGGCGCGTCGCTACTGCGCCGGCTCGAACTCGAGCGGCCGTCGGTGATTCTGCTCGACGTCATGATGCCGGAGCGCGATGGCTTGCGTGCGTTGCAGGATTTGCGCGCGACGGGTGACGACATCCCGGTCATCATGCTGTCGGCACGTGGTGGCTCGCTCGACCGGGCGCTCGGGTTGGAGCTGGGCGCAGACGATTACCTCACCAAGCCGTTCGATCCGCGCGAGTTGCTTGCCCGCATTCACGCGGTGCTGCGCCGTCGCGGACCGGTGGCGGCCAGCGCGCCCGATGCACGCGTCCCGTACCGCTTCGGCCCGTTTGTGCTGGATTTCTCGCTACGCACGTTGCAGCGCGAGGGTGAGCGTCTGCCGCTGCGCGATACGGAATTCGCCATGCTCAAGGCGTTCACGCAGCATCCGATGCAGGTGCTGCCGCGCGTGAAGCTGCACGCCATGCTCTACGGCGACGGCATCGCATACCGTGACCGCAGTCTGGATGTGCCGGTGTGGCGTTTGCGGCGTCTCATCGAAGCCGACCCGTCGGTGCCGCGCTACATCCAGACGATTCGCGGTACGGGCTACGTCTTCGTGCCCGGTGGCGAATTGCCCGAGGGCGCGACGGCCGGTGCGCGCGAGCGATCCGGTGGCGTTGACGACAGTGACGACGCGTTGTCGCTCGCTCCGTCGGCATCGGTCGGCAAGCGCGCGGTGCACGGCTGGCGGGAGTCGGTTGCGTGAATCGGCGCTGACTGCCGCGCGACTCGCTGTTCGCGCGAGGGGTTCGTGAGCGAAATCACGTCGCAGGGCCGCGCTCTTCGGACCACGCCGCGCCTGCCGCCTGCCACCGGGCGCGGCAGGCGGACTTGCGGGTATTCGGGCCGCGTAGTCAGTAAATCTCCGGCACGATCATTTCATCTGCCACCGGATGGCGAATGTAGTCCTCGCTGCGCGCCCGCTCGGGCAGCACAACGGGCGAGCGCTCCACGTCGTGATACGGCACTTGCGCGAGCAGGTGATGAATGCAATTCAGACGCGCGCGCTTCTTGTCGTCGGCCTGCACCACCCACCACGGCGCTTCCGGAATGTGCGTGCGCTCGATCATCACTTCCTTGGCGCGCGTATAGCTTTCCCAGCGACGACGGCTTTCGAGATCCATCGGGCTGAGTTTCCACTGTTTGAGCGGGTCTTGAATGCGTGCGAGGAAGCGTGCTTCCTGCTCTTCGTCAGAGATCGAGAACCAGTATTTGATGATCTGGACGCCGCTGCGCACGAGCATCTTCTCGAACTCGGGTACCGAGCGGAAAAACTCTTCGTACTCGCTCTGCGTGCAGAAACCCATCACATGCTCCACGCCTGCGCGGTTGTACCAGCTACGGTCGAACAGCACGATTTCGCCAGCGGCGGGCAGATGCTGCACGTAGCGCTGAAAATACCATTGCGTGCGCTCGCGATCGTTGGGCGCGGGCAGGGCGGCCACGCGGCACACGCGAGGATTCAGGCGCTGCGTGATGCGCTTGATCGCGCCGCCTTTGCCTGCGGCGTCGCGACCTTCGAAGATCACTACGAGCCGGTGACGGCTGCGCATCACCCAATCCTGCAACTTGACGAGTTCGCCTTGCAGGCGGAACAACTCGCGGAAATACTGCAGGCGATCCCCGCGCGCGGCGTCGCTCAGATCGTTCAGGCCGGGCAGGCGAAGATCGTCGATCTCCATCTCGATCTCTTCGTCGTAGCTGTCGATCAGATCATCTTGGAGACGACGCGCAAGCGAGGCGTCGTGGTCGGCGTCGGAATCGAATTGGGTCATGGCGACGATCTCTTTCGGGCCAGAAAACACAAAGGGCACCCGTATAACGTGGGTGACGACAGGCAGACGCCGCGCGATACCGCTCGCAAAGCGCGCCCGAGGGTGAATCCCGAGTATGCGACGATTTTATGACACTCGCGTGGCGTTGGCGAACACCGTTGCGGCGCGCTCCCCGCGGTGGCCCGCCTGGCGGGCATGAGCGGCGCTGGCGGCGTGGCGTTCCTGTGTCACGAAAATGAAATATGACATTGTCATGATGACCGATCCCACCGTGCTGCGGCGCGATTCAAGTCATTGCTCACGTCCGTTCAGACTCCGCGCGCATGTTTGCCGATCTAGTTCAAAACGCTTACGGTTGCGATCAGGCTGGCCTGATCTACGGCTATCGCTTTGCCGACGGTGCACCGCCCGAACCCATCGATTCGGCCGAGGCGCTCGAGTGGCTGGCGCAAGGCGCGCGCGCGGAAGGTTTTGTGTGGCTGCATTTCAACTTTGCGCACGCCGCGTGCGAGAAGTGGTTGCAACAGCATCTGAGCTTGCCCCACGAGTTTTACGAGAGTCTGAGCGAAGGCTCGCGTTCCACGCGCATCGAACATTCCGACGATTGGCTGCTTGCCGTCATCAACGACGTGATTTTTGCGTTCGACATTGCGCAGTCGGAAATATCGACGCTGCGTGTTGCTGCCAATGCCCGGCTATTGGTGACCGGCCGCGTGAAGCCGCTCAGGTCTATCGACAAGTTACGGGCGTCGGTCAAGCGTGGCGACGCCTTCCGGTCGCCGCTCGCGTTGCTGGTGCATCTGCTGCGCGATCAGGCGGACGTGCTCGAGCGCATCGTGCGTGAAACAAGCCGCCGCGTGGATACCGTCGAGGACAGGTTGTTGCAGCAACGCATCGAGAGCAACCGCGCGGACTTGGGGTCTTTGCGCCGGGTGCTCGTGCGGTTGCAGCGTCTGCTGGCGCCGGAGCCGGCGGCGCTCTTTCGTCTGTTGAGCCGTCCTCCGCTGTGGGGGCATGCCGAGGACGTGCAGGAATTCCGCCAGGCCACGGAAGAGTTCGCGGTGGTGCTCAGCGACCTGTCGGCGTTGCTCGAGCGAATCAAACTGCTGCAGGAAGAGATCGCGGCGATGGTCAGCGAGCGCACCGAGCGCACGATCTATACGCTGACGGTTGTGACGGTGCTCGCGTTGCCCATCAATATCGTGGCGGGCTTTTTCGGCATGAACGTGGGCGGCATTCCGCTCTCGGACCATCCGCACGGCTTTTGGGTACTCGTGGCCATCGTGGCTACCGGGACCGCTGCTGCCGGCTGGTGGGCATTCCGCCGGCGTCCGGATTGAGCGCGGCGGCTTGAAGTTCCCGTCTCGGCGCCCCGCTATGCCGTGGCGCTATCGGGCACGCTATCGCGCCGATGTTGCGCGGCGAGCCTTCGGATTTGCTGCGCGACGTTGCTATCGAGCGGCGTATAGACGATCAGGCCCAGATCGGGCCGTCCATCGACGGAAAAGGCCGAGTATTCCAGTTCGACGGTTCCCAACACCGGATGCTTGATGTGCTTGACGCTGTGCCCTTCGTTGTAACCCAGCACCTCGTTTTCTTGCCATAGCGTGTCGAACTCTGCACTCACACTGCGCAGTTCGGCGACCAGTTCGCCGACTTCGGAGGCAAGTCCCGCACGCGCTGCATCCGCACGGAAGGCGCCCACGACATAGCGGGCGACGCTTAGCCAATCATGCTGTTTCTCCCGCACGGCGGGATTGCGGAACAGGAAATGGAGAATATTGCGCTCGCCGGGTGGCAAGGTCTGATAGTCCGTCAAAACCACAGCGGCGGCATGGTTCCAGGCGACGACATCCCAGGTCGCGGTCTTGATGATCGCCGGGCTGGCATCGAACGAGTCGAGCAGCCGTTGCAGACGCGGGCTGACACTGTCGACGCGGCTGTAGCGGACTTCGGGCGGCCGTCCGAGCCCCAGCATGAACAGATGCTCACGCTCCGTATGCGTGAGCATCAATGCCACGGATATCCGGTCCAGCACTTCCGCAGAGGGGGCGCCCCCACGGCCCTGTTCGAGCCACGTGTACCACGTCGGGCTGATGCTTGCGCGCTGGGCCACCTCTTCGCGGCGCAGGCCCGGTGTGCGCCTGCGCCCGGTAAAACCGAAGCTTGCAGGATCGAGTCGGGTGCGACGGCTCCGCAGGAAGTCGCCGAGCGATTTGGCGGTGTTGACTGACATGCTGAGCCTGTTAGTCGCTTTACTATGATGTGGTCACTACTTTAACGGGATAACGAATGATCGGATAGTGAGCGCCTGATGACCAAGGAGGTTTCACCATGCGTATCTTTCTGACAGGCGCGACCGGTTTCGTCGGCTCGGCGCTCATTCCCGAACTCATTGCCGCCGGTCACGAGGTGATTGGCCTGACGCGCTCGGACGCGGGAGCCCGTGCTCTCATCGCGGCGGGTGTCGAACCGTACCTTGGCACGCTGGAGGAACCGGGGGGCCTGGCGAAGGGGGCCGCGAAGGCCGATAGCGTGATCCACACGGCGTTCGATCACGATTTCAACCGATTCGTCGAGAATTGCGAGAAGGACAGGCGAGTGATCGCGGCCCTCGGTGCCGCCCTCGCGGGCTCCGGTCGTCCGCTCGTCATCACCTCGGGGGTTGGCATGGGCAGTGGCCAGCACGGCGAACCGGCAACGGAAGACGTTTTCAATATCGCCCATCGCAACCCGCGCATCGCCTCGGAACTGGCGATGCAGGTCTTGCTGCAAGACGGTATCAACGTGTCCGTGGTGCGACTGCCGCAGGTTCACAATCCCTACCGACAGGGCCTCGTTACGCCGCTCATCGACGTGGCCCGTGAAAAAGGCGTCGTTGCCTATATTGAGGATGGCCGCAACCGTTGGTCGGCGGGCCACCTTTCGGATGTCGTGCGTCTCTATCGGCTCGCCGTCGAGGCCGGAGAAAAGGGCGCTCGCTATCACGCGGTCGGAGAGGAGGGCGTCACCGGCCGAGACATCGCCGAGTCGCTGGGGCGCGGTCTTGGCCTGCCGGTGACGTCAATCGCTCAGGAGGACGCTGCCGCGCATTTCGGTTGGTTGTCGATGTTCGTGAGCCTGGACATGCCGGCGTCAAGCGCCTTGACGCAGGCGCGGCTGGGTTGGCATCCGGCCGGGCCGACGTTGATCGCGGATCTCGACGAAGCGCGCTACAACGCTTAAGCCCGGTTTGCGGCGTTCTCCGCGATTCCTGTGATTCCCGGTACCCGATCTACCGCTGCCAGCACGTCTTCCGGTCGAATCTCCCGCGAGCATTCGAATGCCCGCGGGGTGCCGTTGTGCCGTGGGCACCAGTGAAAGTCGTCGTGGTCGTAGCGCAGCGCCGGGTCATGCCAGCAGCCGGTGCAGACGTCGCGCGCGATCACGCGGTACGGTGTGGCGAACTCGTTGTGCGGCAGCGTGAAGCCCGAGATCAGCACCGTGGGGGTGCCCATCGTCCACGCCAGCCAGGCCAGCCCGCTCGACAAGCCGATGAACGCGTTCGCGTGCATCAGCCAGCGTGCGCGTTCGGTCAGCGGCAGATTGCCCGTCGCATCGATGGCGCCTGCCGGGATCGACTGCCAGAAATCTCCTTTGCCGTGCCGCGCGTTCTGATCGATGCACACCACCTGTACGCCGCGCTCGCGCAGACCGGCCACGACCGTCTCCCATCCCTGCGGCCGGTTCCAGTACTTGCATTGCGCCGTGCTCTGTACCGCGATACACACGTACGGCTCGGCCATCGGGCGAGACACGTCCGGCAATGCCGTCTTCGCAGGTGCCTCAGTGTCGTCGACGCCGAGAATGTGTGCCGCCGTACGATGCAATCCGGTCTCGCGGAAGTCACGCGGCTGTTGGACGAGTTCGTGGTCGTCGAAGAACAGACCGACGTTGTACGTTGCGTAATACTTGCGCCGCTCCACCTTGTCTTGCGCCACGAAATCCACGCTGGGATAGGCGTCGCGAAACAGTGCCGCTACCGCAGGTGTGACCACACAGGCCAGGCGGCAACCGTGGGTATCGGCAAAACGCAGGGCATAGGGCAGCCAGCCGAGTACGTCGCCCAGCGCCGCGAGCGGGAACTGCACGAGCACATCCTGATCGCGTGCCTCGTAGCGATGTTCGAAGACCACCACGTCGTTCAGCCAGATCGTGATGCCATACGGCACAAAGTACTTCGCCGGACTGCGCACGACCCCCGATGACAGCGAGACCTCGATGAGCGTGGTGTCGTCGCGCAAATCGCTGATCCGCACGCGCCACGGCAGCGGTTGACCGAAATCGGGAATGACCACGCGTGCGCCCTCGTTGAAGTCGAAGCGCAGGCCGGCCGGGCCGACTTGTGTAGGCAGCAGGGCGGGCGCCAGAAAGATCTGGTGCGGTGAAGGGATAAACGGCGTTGCCACCGGGGCGTTGGCGGTGGTCGTCGCGTCGGTTTGTGCGGAGGCAGGGGCGGCATCGTTCATGCACGACACCTTACGCTGTACATCGCACGATCAATCGCGCGGCAAACGAGCCGAAAAGGGCCTATTTCACGAAATTGCGCGGTATTGACGTGAGAAGCCCTTTCAACGCCTTCCGACAAGACGAAAAAACGCTCAGGTCCCGCTGGTCATCGTCTGGTATTGCGTGCGCAGCGCCTGTGTGAAGCGCCGATGTGTCTCGCGAGGGTTTTCACGACGTGTGAACATCGCCACCGGCGGCAGCGTCCATGTGAGCGACCAGGGCACGACAGCCACGCCCGCGACACGCACCAGTTCCTCTGCAATGTCGGCGGGCAGCAGCGATACCGCGCGCTCGCTGCTCGCGAGCAATTCGCCGGTCAGGCGCGACGAGAAGCTCTCGACGACTGGCACCGGCGGCACCACGCCCGCGTGCAGGAACAGGTCGGATAACTGGTCGCGCATGGGCGTATTGGGCGCGCCCATGACCCAGTCCAGTTCGGCCAGTTGCGACCATACGGGTGCGCTGCGGCCGAGGCGGGCGGCCAGACGGCGGCTGGCCACTACGCGCGGCATTTGATGATGCAGGACTTCGAACTGCACCTGAGTGAGGTCGACGTTGGCGGCGGCGCGTCCGATCACGACATCGAGCGTGTGATCGCGCAGTTGCGCCATCAGCGCTTCGCTGGTGCCTTCGTGCAGGGTGACGGTCAGCCGCTGGGGAATCTGGGCGAGGGTTTGCTGAATGGCGGCGGCGAGCGTTTTGCCTGAGATGTAGGGGATCACGCCGACCTGAAGCCTTGCGGCGTGCCCGGCCATCACCGCCTCGATGTCCCGGGTCAGATGGTCCAGATCGTGCACCATCGCCTGCGCATGGGCGAGGACGACCGCGCCGAGCGGCGTCGGCGTCATGCCGCGCGGGGTCCGGTCGAACAGCGGGCCGCCGAGCATGCTTTCCAGCTCCGCGAGGGAGCTTGTCACGGCCGGCTGGCTCGTCGCCATATGCTCCGCCACCCGGGTAAGCGAACCGTGCTGCTGAATTTGCAGCAACAGCACGAGATGACGCATCTTGAGCCGGGTCGTCAGCCGCCGAACCGCCTCCCCCGTATCGAATGGCATCGCCCCCATCTGTCCTCAATCCCCTGAAACCCCCGATGCTCCGGGCTTATATCGAAAATATGATGCCCCCATAGTAATTCAGAATCGTTCCCCGCTGGCGGCTGCCTAGAATGGCCTGACACCCGATGCGCCAGGGCGGCAACCGTCTTCAGAACGGTCCGCGGCGATTGGTATCGACGAGACATTCACCGAGGACGACACGCCATGAGCAACAACAACGATCACCAGGCCGCCCTGGAATATCACCAGTTCCCGACGCCGGGCAAGATCTCCGTGACCGCCAGCAAGCCGCTCGTCACGCAGCGCGATCTGGCGCTCGCCTACACCCCGGGCGTCGCCATCCCGTGTCAGGAGATCGCCGCCGATCCGGCGCAGTCGTTCAAATACACGGCTCGCGGCAATCTGGTCGGTGTGATCACGAACGGCTCGGCCGTGCTCGGTCTGGGCAACATCGGCGCGCTCGCGTCCAAGCCGGTGATGGAAGGCAAGGCCGTCCTCTTCAAGAAATTCGCCGGAATCGATGTGTTCGACATCGAAATCACCGAGAGCGACCCGGACAAGCTCGTCGAAATCATTGCGAGCCTCGAAGCCACGTTCGGCGGTATCAACCTCGAAGACATCAAGGCGCCCGAGTGCTTCACCGTCGAGCGCAAGCTGCGCGAACGGATGAAAATCCCCGTCTTCCACGATGACCAGCACGGCACCGCCATCACGGTGAGCGCCGCGTTCATCAATGGCCTGAAGGTCGTGGGCAAGGACATTCGCGAAGTGAAGGTGGTCACCTCGGGCGCCGGCGCGGCCGCACTCGCCTGTCTGGACCTGATGGTCGATCTTGGCCTGCCGGTCGAGAACGTCTGGGCGACGGACATCGATGGCGTGGTCTTTGAGGGCCGTGCCGTGAGCATGGACCCGGACAAGGCCCGTTTCGCGCAGAAGACCGACAAGCGCACGCTCGCGGAAGTGATCGAGGGCGCCGACGTGTTCCTCGGTCTGTCCGCCGGCGGCGTGCTCAAGCCGGAAATGCTCAAGACGATGGCGGCGCGCCCGCTGATTCTGGCGCTCGCCAATCCGACGCCGGAAATCTTCCCGGAAGAGGCGCGCGCCGCGCGCGAGGACGTGGTGCTTGCCACGGGGCGCTCTGACTTCCCGAATCAGGTCAACAACGTACTTTGCTTCCCGTACATCTTCCGTGGCGCGCTCGACGTGGGTGCCACCACCATCACGCGCAGCATGGAAATCGCCGCCGTCCACGCGATTGCCGGTCTGGCGCAGGAAGAGCCGAACGACTCCGTGGCCACCGCATACGGCGCGTATGACCTGTCGTTCGGGCCGGAATACCTGATTCCGAAGCCGTTCGATTCGCGCCTGATTGTGCGTATCGCCCCGGCTGTGGCGCGCGCCGCCATGGAAGACGGTGTGGCCACCCGCCCGATCGCCGACTTCGACGCGTACGCCGAGCAGTTGCAGCAGTTCGTGTATCACTCGGGCGCGTTCATGAAGCCCATCTTCTCGGCGGCCAAGCAACTGGTACGCGACGGCGGCAAGGCACGCATCGTGTTCGCGGAAGGCGAGGAAGAGCGCGTGTTGCGTGCGGTCCAGGTGATTGTCGACGAGAAGCTGGCCCGCCCGATTCTCGTTGGCCGTCCGGAAGTGCTGCTCGCCCGCATCGAGAAGTTCGGTCTGCGTCTGCGTCTGGGCGAAGACGTTGAAGTCACCAATCCGTACTACGACGAGCGCTTCCATCAGTACTGGACGAACTATTGGGAACTGCGCTGCCGTGACGGGATCACGAAGGAAATGGCGCGCGTCGAGATGCGCCGCCGTCTCACGCTGATCGGCGCGATGATGGTGCGTCTGGGCGACGCCGACGGCATGATCTGCGGCACCGTGGGTGCGTATCACGATCACCTGCGCCTCATCGACGAAGTCATCGGCAAGCAAGCGGGCGCGAACACCTATGCGGCGATGAACATCCTGCTGCTCGACAAGCGCACCGTGGCCCTCGTGGACACGCACGTCAACGACGACCCGACGGCCGAGCAGATCGCCGAGTTCACGCTGGCGGCGGCCAAGCAGATGACGTGGCTGAACCTCAATCCGAAGGTCGCGCTGCTCTCGCGCTCGAACTTCGGTTCGGGCAGTGCGGCGTCGGGCGCGAAGATGCGTCGCGTGCTGGAGATGGTCACGGCACAGGCGCCTGCGCTGGAGATCGACGGCGAAATGCATGGCGACTGCGCGCTCGATGAAGGACTGCGCAGCCGCATCCTGCCGCATTCGCGTCTGAAGGGCGCGGCCAACCTGCTGGTGTGCCCGAACGTGGACTCGGGCAACATCGCCTACAACCTGCTCAAGACGGGCGCGGGCAGCAATGTGGCGGTGGGGCCGTTCCTGCTGGGCGTAGGCGCACCGGTCAACGTGCTCACATCCAGCTCGACGGTGCGACGCATCATCAACATGACGGCGCTCACCGTCATCCAGGCCAATCGTGACTGAAGTCCACACGGCGCTCACGCTCGGGTAACGTTCCCGGCGCGCGGCGCCGGTCACGGCGGCTCAGACGGCTGAGACCGTTCGTAAGCCCCGGCAGGTTCGGCAGACGCATCGACGCGAAGCGCCGCCAGCCGCGCCGGGGCTTTTCCGTGGCATTCGCCTCTGGCCGCAATGGCCTGCCGAGCCACTTCGTGCAGAGCCATTCGAGCGCGCTGCACATCACGAAGTAGATCAGCGCGACAAACGCGAACACCTCGGCCGGATAGACCATCAAACGGCTGTTGACCTGCGTGGCGACGAAGGACAATTCCGCGACACCCACGATGTAGGCGAGCGACGTGTCCTTCACCAGCGATACCCACTGATTGATGAACGACGGCGTCATGATGCGCAGCGCCTGCGGCAGTACGATATGGCGCAGCGTCTGTATGCGCGTGAGCCCGAGCGACATCCCCGCGTGCCACTGTGCGGTGCCCACGCCGCGAATGCCTGCGTAGACCGTATGCGAGAGGTACGCGCCACCGATCAGCGCGAGCGCACAGGCCACCGTGGCGAGTCCGGGCACATTCACGTTGAACAGGATCGGCAACAGAAAGTATGTCCAGAAGATCAGCATCAGTACGGGAATCGCGCGGAAGACGCCGATCACGAACGCGAGCGCCCAGCGGGCCGGGCCGCCGAGCACGGCGAGCGCGATGCCGCCCGCCAGGCCCAGCACCCCGGAGGCCAGCGCACTGATGGTTGCGAGCACGAGCGTGAGCGCAGCCCCCGAGAGGGGGCCATCGGGAAAGTTCCCCCAGAGCAGATAGGGCAAGTTGTCGAATACGGCGGAGACATTCATGAGGCGCTTCCGGGAGGTTTCGTGGGTGGCTGTCTTAGCGCGACGGCACGCCCGCGTGGCGTTGCGTGGTGGCGACGCTCACCGCTTCGATCAGTGCAATCGCGCCGACGTACAGCAGCGTGGCGATGCCGAACGCCTGAAACGTCTTGAACGTTTCGGTTTCCACCTGGCGCGACGCGTACGACAACTCGGCCAGCCCGATGGCCATCGTCAGCGACGAGTTTTTCACGACATTCATGTATTGGCCGAAGAGCGGCGGCATGGCGATGCGCACTGCCTGCGGCAGCACGACGTGACGGAAGACGGCGACGCGGTTGAGTCCCAGGGCGGCGGCGGCCTGTGTCTGCCCGGCGGGTACGCCACGGAGTCCGGCGCGAATTTCCTCGCCGACGAACGCCGTCGTGTAGATCGTGAGGCCGAAGAACCCGGCGAGCGTCTCGAGCGCCGGCCAGCGAATGTCGAACAGCACGAGATGCCAACTGTGGGGTTGCGAGAGCCATAGCACGGCACCGGCCGGCAGCAGGGCCGCCACGCCGAAATACCAGAAGAACAGTTGCACCAGCAGCGGAGTGTTGCGCATGAGCGCGACGAAGGCGATGGAGGGGCGCGCGAGCAGTGCGCTACGGGAGTCTCGTGCGAGTGCCAGTCCGAAGCCAAGCCAGGTGGCGGTGGCGCTCACGGCAATCGCGAGTGCAAGCGTGACGCCGAAACCCTGGAGCAGCCAGCCGATATATTTCGGGGCGAGCCAGTCGATCATGACGGGATTTCCAATGCAAAACGCCGGGGTGCACGAGGTATTCACCCCGTGCGCCCCGGTGAGGCCGGCGGGCAAGCGTCAGGCCTTGTCGCCGATCTTGAACAGACGCGGCAGCGGCTGAGCCGTGTTCGGGCCGAACCAGCGGTCGTAAATGTTGGCGGCAGTGCCGTCTTTCTCGAGCCCGCGCAACGTGTCGTTCACAAACGCGGTCAGGCGTGCCTCACCCTTGGGAGCGCCCACGCCCATGTAGTCGTTCGAAATCGTGAACGCCGGGATCTCGTAGTTTTGTTTGTCCGGCACGTTGGCCAGCAGGCCGACGAGCTTCGGACCATCCTGCGTGATCGCCTGAACCGTGCCGGTGCGCAGTGCGGCGAACGCGAACGGCGTGTCGTCGAATGCCACGATCGTCGCTTTCGGGAATTTCTCGCGCAGCGTGATCTCGTTGGTGGTGCCCTTGTCGGCCCCGATGCGCAGCGCGTTCAATTGATCTGGCGAGGACAGCGTGCCCTTCTTCGCGAGGAACTGCTGGCCCGACGAGAAGTACGGAATGCTGAAGTCGATCTGCTTGGCGCGCTCGTCCGTGATGGTGAAGTTCGCCAGCACGAGGTCGACCTTCTTCGACGTGAGGAACGGAATGCGGTTGGCCGGGTTCGTCGGCTGGATTTCGAGCTTCACGCCGAGTTTGTCGGCCAACGCCTTCGCGTAGTCGACGTCGAGGCCGACGATCTTGTGCGACTTCGCGTCGACGTAGCCGAACGGCGGATTGCTGTCGAACGTGGCAACGCGCAACACGCCGGCCTTCTTGATGTCGTCGAGTTTGTCGGCGTGAGCGGCAAGGGGGGCGAGGGCAGCGGCCGACAGCAGCGCTGCGGCGAGGGAGAAAACAGCGTGTCGTGCGCGTGGTTGGCGAATTGGGTTTTGCATGGCCTGTTGGGTTCCGTTATGCGTAGATCCGTCTCGGGTCCCGGTCTCGTCAATGCAAACGATGGACAGACGTCGGCGGGCACCGGCTGCGGGTGGCAGCGAACGGGTTCTCTACGATAACGGTGCACCCACGTGCGCCCAACCAATCGATTTTTCTTAGCAAAACGCCGGCGCTGATAAGCGCCGGCGTTCCTCTCGGTAAGAGGCGAGTGTGAAGCGGATCAGTCGTGGCGATCGTGGCCGTGGCCTCGGTCGTGATCGCGCCCGCGGTCGTGGTGGTGGTCATCATGACGATCCCGTCCCCGGTCGCGATCTCCATGATCCCAGCCGCCACGGTTCAACTCCCAGCCATGCGGACCCTGATGCCAGGCCGGCGCGCGATACGCATAGCCCGGACGCTCATGTTCCCAATGACCGCCGCGCCACTCGTGGCGATAGCCATCCCAATCCCAGTAGCCCGGCGCCCACACATATCCGACGCGCGGCGGCGGCACCGGCTCGTAGCGCGGTGCCGGCGGTGCGCCGATGCTGATGGAAACGTCCACCTGCGCATGGGCCGGCGCCGTGGCAATACCGCCGAGCGTGGCAGCAACGAGCGCAATGGTCAGCGTCAGTTTTTTCATATTCGTCCCCTTTGGAAAGCGATGTTCCGGTACGTCTTCATCGTACGAGGGAAACGGGACTGTTATGAAGTAAATAGTCGTAAAAAAGTGTTGGAAGTGTTTCGTTCCATTCCTCGGGAAGCCGCATGAGCTGGACGTTCGCACCGGTTGGCACGCAGTCGGGATTGCTTGGCGCGCGAGGAGCGAACGCCACGCATCACACCTTTGACGCGTGCTGATGACGGTATTCCTGCGTGCGTCCGCCGTAACCGTAAGCTGCGGCGCGAGCGTCGATCACATGAATATACGAGCACGCATGCACGTTGCCGAGCAGTCCCGACAGGGCTTCGAAGACTTGCGCGATGAACTGTGCCTTCTCCGCTTTCGTGTTCGTCTCGTCCGTCACGCTGATATCCAGATGGAAGGCGTTTTTTCCTTGCGCCGAGAGTGGCGCCCCTCCGACGAACCAGCGTTCGTGTGCAATGTAGTCGACGGTCACGGCAATCACTTCCGGTGCCTTGTGCAGCGTGTCGACCGTGAGTTGCGACACGGCGCGCACGGTCTCGCGGGTGAGCGTGTCGTCAGGGATTCCGGAGAGTTGCAGAACGATGTGCGGCATGGTGTGACTCCCAAACGTTGAGTGGTTGAGTGATGTGGACAACGACTTCAGTCTAGGGAGATGATTGACATCGGAAAAGCGGGAATTTACGATCCTATCCATCGTTTTCTTCAATGGATAAGGCCATGGCTCCCGGATTCGATTTCGATCAGCTGCGCACCTTCGTTGCCGTGGCCGAGGCGGGCAGTCTCTCGGCGGCTGCGCCACGCGTATTCCTGTCGCAGTCGTCGGTGAGCGAACAGATTCGCAAACTCGAGGAGCGCGTTGGCGTGACATTGTTCACGCGCGGCAAGCAAGGGGTCGCGACGACGCCCGCCGGCGAGCGTCTTCTGGTCCATGCGCGGCAGTTGATCGCCCAGTCCGAACGCGCGTGGCATGACGTGCGCGGGTTCGCGCTTGCCGGTGAATTGCGGCTGGCAATCACGGATTACTTCCGCCCCGGTGACGTGGCGCGCGTGCTGCGACACCTCAGCGTGGCGTATCCGTCGCTGCGCATTCACGTGACGATTCTGAAAAGCGGCGTGATCGAGTCGGGTTACGACGGCGGCGACTTCGACATTGGCCTGTCGATGCGCGTGCTTGGCAGGTCCCTCGGCCGCGACGCGGTCGCGGGCACCCGGACGCTGGGCAGAGAGCCGCTCGACTGGGTGGCGTCGCCGGATTTCGTGCTGGAGAAGGGGGTGCCGCTACCGTTGCTGGTGCTGCCCGATACCTGTGCGTTGCATCGCTTCACCACGGAATGGCTCGACGAGCATTGCGTGCCATACACGATTGCGCACGTGGCGTCGGGGGTGGCGGGGTTGCAGTTGGCATTGAGCGCGGGGCTCGGGGTAGCGTGTCTGAATGCGTCGGCGGCGGGGCCGTCACTTGTACGCATCGAGACGCCGATGCCCGGACGGCGCCTGCCTTCGTTGCCGGAGGCAGAGTTTCATCTCTTGCCCGCGCGCCGTGGCGAACCCGAGTGGGTCACGCAGGCGCGCGATGCGCTGGCCGAGCAACTGACCGTCCGTTAAAGCCGACAAGAAGCGCATTAGCGCGGACTAAAGCGCATTCAGCGGGATTTTCAGATAGCGCGTGCCGTTGGCCTCCGGCGCAGGCATGTCGCCTGCGCGAATATTGACCTGCACGGCAGGCAGGATCAGCGTGGGCATGTCGAGTGTCCTGTCGCGAGCTTCGCGCATGGTGACGAAGGCAGCTTCATCGATGCCGTCGTGCACATGGATGTTCGCCCGGCGCTGCTCGCCGACCGTTGTCTGCCAGTTCGCGGCACGCCCGGAAGGCGGATAGTCGTGGCACATGAACAGACGCGTCGATTCGGGCAGGGCCAGCAGACGGCGGATCGAGCGGAACAGCGTGTGAGCGTTGCCACCGGGGAAGTCGCAGCGTGCGGTACCCACATCGGGCATAAAGAGCGTGTCGCCCACGAAGACGGCGTCGCCCACACGATAGGCCATGTCAGCTGGCGTATGGCCCGGCACGAACATCGCCTCGGCCTGCAATGCGCCGATGGCGAACGTCTCCCCATCTTCGAACAGATGATCGAACTGCGAGCCGTCGGGTGGTACGTCGGTACCCAGATGAAACAGCTTCTTGAAGACGTGTTGAACGTCGCGGATGTGCGCGCCGATGGCAATGCATCCGCCGACGTGCTCCTTGAGCCAGCGGGCCGCGGAGAGGTGATCGGCGTGCGCATGCGTCTCGAGAATCCAGTCGACCGTGAGCTTTTGCGCGGCAACGAAGTCGAGGACACGTTCGGCCGACCCCGTGTGCGTACGGCCCGCCTTGGGATCGTAGTCGAGCACCGGATCGATGATCGCCGCGTGACCGCCCGGGGCATCGAACACGACGTACGTCACCGTGGCGGTGACAGTGTCGAAGAAGGCTTCGATGTGTGCTGGCGTAGCTGACATGACCGACTCCTGAAAAAATCTATCGATTTATATATTATAAACTAGTAAAGTGTACGTAATTTACGTGACACGTCGTCGCGCTGCGACTTTCCGATTTGTATTGATCCTGCCATGCCCCGAGTGACTGCGCTATCCCCTGTCGACCGGGCGACCGTCTCCGCAGACGTCGCGCCGCTCGATATTGCGCGCCTGCGAAGCGCCGCGCACGACGCGTCTACGCTGCTGCGTGCGCTCGCCAACGAAGACCGTCTGCTGATCCTGTGTCAGCTCACGCAAGGCGAGATGTCCGTCGGCGAACTGGAAGCGCAACTCGACATCCGGCAGCCGACGCTTTCGCAGCAACTTGCCGTGCTGCGCGCCGAGGCGCTAGTGAGAACGCGTCGCGACGGCAAGCGCATCTACTATTCGGTCGCAGATGGCGCGGTGCTTGCCGTGCTGGCTTGTCTTTACGATCAGTTTTGTCCGAAAGCCTGATTGCCTCCGATCGCCTCGCTATTTGTTACCACATCGCTCATTGCCTAATGTTCAGGGGGAAGCTCCACTCATGACTCTCGACACGCTTCATTTCACTCCGTGGACCGCATTGGCCGGTGGGGTGCTCATTGGACTGGCTGCCGTCTGGTTGATGCTGGCGGCTGGCCGCATCGCCGGTATCTCCGGCGTCGTCGGCGGTCTGTTGTGGCCGCGTGCCGGCGATGTGGGCTGGCGCGTCGTATTCATCGCCGGAATGATGGCGGCGCCTTGGGTGTATCGCACCGTTGCCGTCGTGCCCGAAGCGCAGATCGATGCCAGCACCGCGATGCTCATCGCAGCAGGCTTGCTGGTCGGATTCGGCACGCGGCTCGGGTCGGGCTGCACAAGTGGGCACGGCGTTTGCGGTCTTTCGCGATTGTCGTGGCGCTCGCTCGTAGCCACGCTGTGCTTCATGGCGACCGGTTTCGTAACGGTATTCGTCGTGCGGCATGTCCTGAACGTAGGAGGTGCCGCATGAAGAAGCTGATCTTCGCATTCGCCGGCGGCCTCGTATTCGGGCTTGGGCTGATACTCGCGGGCATGGCGAATCCTGCAAAGGTGCTGGGTTTTCTCGACCTGGCTGGCAAATGGGATCCATCGCTGGCGTTTGTGATGGGCGGGGCCATTGCGGTGGGGCTCGTCGGGTTTCGCTTGGCGCATTCACGGGCGCTCGCCTGGACGGGCGAGCCGCGTGTGTGGCCCGCCTTGCGCGGTATCGACAAACGCCTGGTGCTCGGTGCATTGCTGTTTGGCGTGGGTTGGGGGATTGCAGGCATTTGCCCGGGCCCTGCGCTGGTGTTGCTTGGCGCGGGGTATGGCAAGGGGCTGTTGTTCGTTGTCGCGATGCTCGCCGGCATGGTGCTGCACGCGGTGTTCTCCCGTGTGAGCACGAAGTAAGGTACGAAACAAAGGGTGAAACGACGCATGAAGCCGCGCTTCGGCTCAGTGCTTTCCCGCGAGTTCCGTGCCCGCGTCGGCGGGCAGTTGCCGGGTGACGGGGATCGATAGCCACGAGAACAGCCCGATCACGAGGAACGCCGGCAGGAAGTCGCTGGCCGTCAGGTGTTCGTGGCCGGCGAGCCGGCTGCTCGCCTGTAGCACCATCCCCGAAATCGTCACCCCCAACCCGAGCGACAACTGCTGCACCACGCTTGCCAGGCTCGTCGCGCGGCTCGCGTCGGCACTCGCGATGTCGGCGTACACGATGGAGTTCAGGCAGGTGAATTGCAGCGACGGGAAGAAACCGCCGAACGCCACCACGCCCAGCATCACAAGCACCGGTGTGCTGTGCGTGAACAGCCCATAGGAAGAGAGTGCCAATCCGGCCAGCGCCGCGTTGACGATCAGCACCCGGCGGAAGCCGAATCTCGCCAGCACCCGCCGCGCAATCGCCTTCATGAAAATCGCGCCGAACGCCGATGCGCAGGTAATCATGCCGGATTCGAAGGGGTCCATGTGCAGTCCTTCCTGCAGGGCCAGCGGCAGCAGAAACGGCACGGCTCCCAGGCCGATGCGGAAGAGCGAGCCACCGGCGACACTGGCGTGGAACGTCGGAATGCGCAGCAGACGAAAGTCGAGCAGCGGCGCTTCCACACGATTCGCGTGCCGCCAGTACGCGTAGACGAACAGCGCACCCAGCACGCACATGGCGATCACGACGCTATCGGCGACCTGATGTTCGCCAATCATGGCCAGCCCCAGCATGAGCAGGCCGCTACCGAGTGCGGAGAAGATGAAGCCGAATGTGTCGAGGCGTCCGGCGTCGCCGCCGCGCTCGTTGTCAATGTACTTGCCCGCGAGGTAGATGCCGAGCAGGCTGATCGGAATGTTAATGAAGAAGATCCATCGCCAGTGCAGATAGGCCGTGATGGCGCCACCGAGCGGTGGGCCGATCACCGGCCCCAGCAGGGCGGGCATCGTCAGATAGCCGATGGCCTTGATCAGATCACGCTTGGGCACCGCGCGGAAGATCACGAGACGGCCGACCGGCACCATCATCGCGCCGCCGGCGCCTTGCAGAAAGCGAGCGAACACGAACGTCGGCAACGAAAACGACAGCGCGCACAGGATCGATCCGGCCATGAAGATGCCGATCGCGGTACGAAAGACGTTACGCGCGCCGAAGCGGTCGGACACCCAGCCGCAAATCGGAATGAAGATGCCAAGCCCGACCACGTAGGCGGTGAGCGCCATCTTCAGTGAAATCGGGTCCTGATGGAGATCGCGTGCCATGGCGGGCAGCGAAGTCGTGATCACCGTGGCGTCGATATTCTCCATGAACAGAGCGCAAGCGATGATGAGCGGGATGATGACGGCGCGCGACACGATGGGGGCGGGGGGGACGGCTGGCGCAAAGACTCGGATTCTCCCACGATTTAAGCGTACGCTTCAATCGCGAAGGCGACGCTCACCGCTTGCCGGCCACCAATTCGTGAGCGTCGAGCCGATACAGCACGTGGCGACGCAGCCGGTGACCCACCGGAATCAAGGGGTGCAGAAAGTCTTCGTCGGGGCAGTGCCGCATGCCGATGCGCTGCATCACCGCTCTCGAGCGGATGTTGGCGGGCACGGTGAACGAGACCAACCCGTCGAGGCCCAGTGTTCCAAACGCGAACTGCGCCGCGGCGCTCGCCGCTTCCGTTGCATATCCCTTCGACCACCACGCCGACGCCAGCCGCCAGCCGATTTCCACTGCCGGCACGAAAGGAGCGTCGAAACCGACGCGCATCAACCCGACGAAACCGGCGAAAGGCGTCACGCCCGGAATCTCCAGCGCCCATGGGCCATAGCCATGCGTCTCGATGTGTTGCGCCAGCCGGTGGGCGATGGCGTCGCTTTGAGCCCGATCGAGCGTCGTCGGAAAGTGGCGCATGACTTCCCGATCGGCGTTGAGTGCGGCAAAACGCGGCAGATCTTCCGTGCGCCACTGACGCAAGATCGTACGCTCAGTGGCGAGCGTCGGCGCGGGCGTGCCGAAAGGGGAGTGCGAATCCATGGCAATGGTCGAAGTCGTCATGCGTCCAAAATCCCTTGTTGAATCAGTGCGAATTCAGTTGGCAATTGCCGATCAAGACAAATCAGGATTTGCTTAATTCGATTCGTGACAATGCGATTTCCCAGGCGGTGAGCCTTGCCGAATGGGACTCTGCGGACAATCGCATGCAGGCGGATTGTCCAGTCTCACGAGGCCTATCTTACGAAAACTCTTTCGATTCGGGAAATGACATCGACGCATGAGATTGACGTATACGTCAACAAATCGGACAGTACGTCGTTTTGTCCCGATTTGTCGGTGTCTTGGCTCCCGGAGGGGCATCGAAGGCATATTGCCGCCGATATAGGGAAAAGGCATATTGTGAGCAACGATGGGTATGCCATCCGTAGACACCAATGGGACGTCGGACGAAAGCTACCTAATTCCTACGGGAAAATTCTCACTTCGGGTTATCCGTAAATCGCGACGCCGGATGCGAATAGTCCGAATCAGCACAGTGCTTCGGATAACAGAATGATCGGATTGCGCTTAAATATTTGTGATCGTATATCTTGGCGACGGTCAAATGATCGGAATGTCTGCGTTGTGGATCAGGGAGCGCCCGGCTGGCAAATGCCCCTGCCAAATCTTGCGGGATGGTGCGTGAACCCGTGGGGTCGCGTGGAGTCCTGATCACTATCTGGCAAATTTGTTCCCTATTGCGAGGCAATTGACACCGCTTATCGAGAGATATCGGCAACGGCGGGGACGATGGTAATCCTGGATTCATGCCCCGACTCCGTGCATTTTCTGAACCGTCGATCAGAAAATTCAATGCGGTTTGTGTGTTCGGAGACTCACTTGATGGAAATGCCGTTTTCAAATTATTAAAACTCGTGCTATTTTAAGTGGCGCTCCATTTTTAACAACGTAAGGACACGCCAGATGGCAAGCTATAAGGAACTCGTCGCGCAACGCGAAAAGATCGAAAGGCAAATCGAAGAGGCCCGGACCCGTGAAGTGGCTCAGGTCATCGCCGAAGTCAAACAGAAGATCCATGAATACGAACTGACTGCGAAGGATCTGGGTCTTGCCACGATGGATGGCCGCCGCCGTGCCGCTCGTGCACAGATTGCGCCGAAGTATATGAATCCGGCTACCGGTGAAACATGGTCGGGCCGTGGCCGCGCGCCGAAGTGGGTCGGGAAGAACAAAGAAAAATTCCTGATTAAGTAATTCGCCGGCGAAAGCCGGACTGGCATTGCCGGTCACATGCCAGGGAGGTCGGGGAGCCGATAGTCGCGATGACACCCTAATGTCTAGCGTCTTGTCATCTCCATCGTGTCCCTGAGAGCAGTAAAGCAGCAGCCCAGTAGTCGCGTTACCCTCCCCCAACAAAAGTCAAAACCCGCCGTTCGTTTATCGACGGCGGGTTTTTTCATTGTGCGGGAATCGGCGCGCGTGACGCGGGCGGCAAGTGACGCAGTCGGCGCCCGATTCGACGCCGCTGCCCGTCCTGTGTCGGGGGCTTACTCCGTACCCGGATCGTCCGGCGGGAACATCAGCGTGACCTGCAAACCGCCCGTGGAACGGTTGCTGAACGATACGCGTCCGCCCAGTTGCTGGGTGAGCTTGTCGACGATGGCGAGGCCTAGTCCGCAATGAGCGTTGCCGCCGCGGGCCGGGTCGAGGCGCACGAAGGGGCGCACGATCCGGTTGATGTCTTCATTCGGAATGCCCGGCCCACTGTCTTCGATTACCAGACGCCAGCCGCCGGCATCTTGCGACGAGCGGATCGCGAGCGGTGCCCGGCCGTACGTCACCGCGTTGTCCAGCAGGTTGTTCACGATTCGCTCAAGGTAGGTCTGCCGGAGCCGGAAGCCCGGCCCGGCCTGCAAATCCAGCTCGATGGCGTAGCCTTGGTCGAGGAACGGCGCAATCAGGGAGGGAATGCGAGCTTCCACCGGCGACGCTGCGCTGTCCATTTCAATGCCCCGGGCAAACAGCAGGAACTGATCGACGATCCGGGTCATGGATTCGGCGTCGCGCGTAATGCCCTCGCTCATTTGCACGTCGTCGATCATTTCGGCGCGCAGACGCAATCGTGCGAGCGGCGTTTTCAGATCGTGGGCGATGCCGGCCAGCATCGTGTTGCGCTCGCGGTCGGTCTGCACAATGTCCTGACTCATGCGGTTGAAGCGCTCGGTGAGTTGGCGCAACTCCAGCGGACCGCGTTCTTTGACCTGCGTTCGAACGCGATGGGTCGCAAGCTGCTCCGCTGCCGCTGCCATATCCCGCACCGGGCGCTGCAACTGCCAGGCGGCAAATAGCGCGAAGATCACCGTAATGCCGAGGACGGCGGCCAGCCCAGGCAGGATCGTGGCGGTGCCGGGCGGGTTGCGCACGGACAGTACCGGCGTGGCGATCCAGTAGTCGCGGCCCGGCAGGCGCGCCCAGATGCGCGGCGGCGGCGTGCGCTCTACGCGCAGTTGCGTGCCGGCCGGCAGACGCCGGGCAAGCTCGGTCGTCAGGCGGGCATGCTTGCTGGTCGGCTCGAAGACATCGCCATGCGCGAACGAGACCGGTACGACTTGCACGAGATCGGGCAGCGTGAGCGTCGAGTTGCCGTCATGTACTTCCGAGGCGGCCTTGATGATGAACGCCATCTGCTCGGCGGCGTTCTGCACACGCGTTTCGTCGTGATCGCTGCGCAGGATCGTGAGATATGAGAAGTGGCTGATGACCAGCGCGGCGATGATGAGCAACGCCAGCCGGCCAAACAGGGTGTCGAAACGGCCTTTCATGCAATGCTCCGCATATGGGCCGGGGTAAGCAGTATCGGCGTCATGCCGGAGTCCTTCTCAGACCGGAAGAGGTACCTTCGAACAGGACGGCGGCAAACGGCCGCGCCCGGCCGGTCTATCAACCGGTGACCATGTCGGCGCGTTGGCCGTCGGGAACGAAGATATAACCACGCCCGCGCACGGTCTGGATGAAGCGCGGGCTCTGCGCGTCTTCGTCGAGCAGACGGCGCAAGCGCCAGATCTGTACGTCGATGCCGCGGTCGTTGACGTCGCTGTCTGCGCCGTAGAGCAATTCGATGATGCGTTCCCGAGAGAGTACCTGCATGGCATGGTTCACCAACAGGCGCAGCAAGCCATATTCGCCGTCCGAGAGCGTGAGCAACTGCGCATCCCGGGTCAGCGTGCGGCTGCGGAAGTCGAGCACGAACGGGCCGAACGTGTAGTTCTCGCGCTGCTCGGGCACCGCGGCGTCCGGCGTCTTGCGACGGCGCAGCACGGCGTTGATCCGGGCCAGCAGCTCGCGCGGGCTGAAAGGCTTGCCGAGATAATCGTCGGCGCCGATTTCCAGTCCCACGATGCGGTCGATCTCGTCGCTGCGTGCCGTGAGCAGGATCACCGGCACATCGTCGTTACGCGCACGCAGGTCGCGCAACGCGGTCAGTCCGTCGACCTTGGGCATCATCAGGTCGAGCACGATCAGGGCCGGACGCTCACGCTCGAGGCGTGCGGCCAGCCCGTCGCCGTCGTGCATCACTGCCACCGAGAAGCCATGGCGGCTCAGGTACTCGCGCAGCAGATCACGCAGATCGGGATCGTCGTCGACAACAAGAATCTTCATATTGGTTCTGACAGGTAGTGTCGTCATGATAGAGGGCTCCCCCCGCGGCTTTACACGCGTTTTGTTTCCGGGCATTACAGCCTTGGTCGCCTGTAACGATGCGTAATAATAGAGCCTGCTTTGATTACGCACGAATTTCGCCCACATCATGCAAGATTTGCGCAGCGCAATACGCCGCTGTTCGAGCGGAAAATTCGGCATGCCCAAGCGCACATCTCGTGCTGCGAGGGCGTAGCGACAAGGCATTGCAGGAGACAGGCGCCGCGCAGCAGCAGACGCAGCGCGGGCTGCGATGCGAACCATCGGCCGTGCTGCCGGTCTCTTTGCAGCAACTCCTTCGCTTGCCCGTAGGGAAAGCTGCTGTAATCATCGGCCTCATCGGTCTTTCACAACGGTCTGCTATGCTGATCAGCCAAAGCTGGCGCAAGGCGCTGTTTGGCGCGATTCCGGCGCTCCCAGGCAATTTGCCGCGCCGCAGCAATCAGACAAAAAGGTACCTCGTCCTCATTGGACGACTCCGCTAACTACTCCGCTGTTACGAGGAAGTCATGACCGAGCACGGTCCCCACGGTTCGGAACAACCGAACGGTTCTGATCGGCCCACGTCCCCCACGCCCGGGGCGCAACGCAACGCAGAGGCGGCCTACGCGCCTTCACGTACGCGCCGCTGGCTCGTGCCGGGCGTTATCGGGCTGTTTGTCGTGCTCATCGCAGGGGGTGTCTATTACCGTCTGCACTCGCAAAGCGCGCAAAGACCCGCGCAAGCGGGCGCTCGGGCCGGTATGGCCGGGGCGGGCGCACCCGCCACGCCGGTGACGGCGGTCGAGGCGAAGACGGGCGATTTGCCGGTCTTCCTCAACGGACTGGGCACCGTGACGCCAACGCGCAGCGTTACCGTGCATTCGCGGGTCGACGGTCAGCTCATGAAGGTGCATTTCAAGGAGGGCGACATGGTCAAGGAAGGTCAGTTGCTCGCCGAGATCGATCCGCGTCCGTTCCAGGTACAGGTCACGCAGATGGAGGGGCAACTCGCGCGCGATCAGGCGCTGCTCAAGAACGCCCAGCTTGATCTTGCCCGTTACGAGACCCTCCTCAAGCAGGACTCGATTGCCGGACAAACCGTCGATACCCAGCGTGCGCTCGTCAAGCAGTACGAGGGCACGGTCAAGGCCGACGAAGGCCTGCTTGGCAACGCCCGTCTGCAACTGAGCTACGCGAGCGTGAGCGCGCCGGTCTCCGGGCTCGCGGGTCTGCGTCAGGTCGATCCGGGCAATATCATTCACGCTTCGGACACTAACGGTATCGTGATCATCAACGAGGTCACGCCGATCACCGTGGTCTACACCATTCCCGAAGACAGCCTGCCGAAGGTGGTCAAGCGCTCGCGCGGCGGCGAGACGCTGCTCGTCGAGACCTTCGACCGTTCCGGCAAGATCAAGCTCGCGAGCGGCAAGCTCGCCTCCATCGACAACCAGATCGATACGACGACGGGTACCGTCAAGCTCAAGGCCGAGTTCGCCAATGGCGACGGCCTGCTGTTCCCGAATCAGTTCGTCAACGTGAAGATGCTCGTGGACACGCTCAAGGGCGCCACCCTGATTCCGAGCGCGGCCGTGCAGCGCGGCACGCAGGGCAGCTTCGTCTACACCGTGCAGCCGGATCAGACGGTCAAGCTCAAGACCGTGAAGCTCGGGCCGACCGACGGCACCAATGTGGCAGTGGAGTCGGGCATTGCGCCGGGCGAGAAACTCGTGATCGACGGTATGGACAAGCTGCGCGATGGCGCCAAGGTCGAGGTAATCACGGCCGCGAGCCGCGCGGCGGCTGTCGCACCGCGCGCCCCGGACGAGAAGCGCAACGGCAACGGCGGGCATCGCCGTCCGGCGCAATAAGACGCCGTGGCGTGAGCCCACGCGACGCCCTGCGCGATCAAGTCCGACCACGCCCCCAGAGACGCCCTTCGACGTAGCCAATGAATCCGTCCCGCCCGTTTATTCTCCGACCGGTCGCCACATCGTTGCTGATGCTGGCGATCCTGCTTGCCGGTTTCGTCGCCTACCGGTTGCTGCCGCTCTCGGCGCTGCCGGAAGTCGACTATCCGACCATTCAGGTGGTCACGCTCTATCCGGGGGCGAGTCCGGACGTCATGACCTCGTCGGTCACGGCTCCGCTGGAGCGTCAGTTCGGCCAGATGCCGGGCCTGAACCAGATGTCATCGACCAGCTCGGGCGGCGCATCGGTGATCACGTTGCAGTTCTCGCTCGACCTCGGGCTCGACGTCGCGGAACAGGAAGTGCAGGCCGCCATCAACAGCGCCAGCAACCTGCTGCCGAGCGATCTGCCGATGCCGCCGATCTACAGCAAGGTCAACCCGGCCGACACGCCGATTCTGACGCTGGCGATCATGTCGAAGACCATGCCGTTGCCCAAGCTGGAGGATCTGGTCGACACCCGTGTCGCGCAAAAGATCTCGCAGTTGCCCGGCATCGGACTGGTGAGCATTTCGGGCGGACAGCGCCCCGCCGTGCGTATTCGGGTCAATCCGCGTGCGATCACGTCGTATGGGCTCAATATCGAGGACGTTCGTACGTCCATCGCGGCGGCCAACGTCAATCAGGCGAAGGGGAGTTTCGACGGTCCGCTGCGGGCCTCGACCATCGACGCCAACGACCAGCTTGCCTCGGCCGACGAGTATCGCAATCTCGTGATTGCCTACAAGAACGGCGGTCCGATCCGGCTTTCCGACATTGCCGACGTTGTCGATGGCGCCGAGAACACCAAGCTCGCCGCGTGGGCCGATACCACGCCGGCCATCGTGCTGAACGTGCAGCGCCAGCCCGGCGCGAACGTGATCGAGACAGTCAACAAGGTCAAAGCGCTGTTGCCGCAGTTGCAGGCCGCGTTGCCGGGCAGCATCGACGTCAAGCTGCTCACCGACCGAACCACGACGATTCGCGCCTCGGTCTCCGACGTGCAATTCGAACTCATTCTTGCCGTCGCCCTCGTGGTGATGGTGATCTTCCTGTTCCTGCGCAACGTCTCGGCAACCATCATCCCGAGTGTGGCCGTGCCGCTGTCGCTGGTCGGCACGTTCGGCGTGATGTATCTGGCGGGCTTTTCGATCAACAACCTGACGCTCATGGCGCTCACCATCGCGACCGGTTTCGTGGTCGACGACGCCATCGTGATGATCGAGAATGTCGCGCGTTACATGGAGCAAGGGGAAAAGCCGTTGCAGGCGGCGCTCAAGGGGGCGGAGCAGATCGGCTTCACGATCATTTCGCTCACGTTCTCGCTGATCGCCGTGCTGATTCCGCTGCTGTTCATGGGCGACGTCGTCGGTCGCCTGTTCCGCGAGTTTGCGATTACGCTGGCGGTGTCGATCCTGATCTCCGCTGTGGTCTCGCTCACGTTGACGCCCATGATGTGCGCGAAGCTCCTGCGCCATGTGCCGGAAGAGAAGCAGGGCAAGTTCTATCGTAAGACCGGCGAGATCTTCGAGCGCATCATCGCGAAGTACGGCGAATGGCTCACGTGGGTGCTCGACCGTCAGTTCGCGACGCTGCTCGTCGCGCTGGGCACGCTCGTGCTCACGGTGCTGTTGTACATGTGGGTGCCGAAGGGCTTCTTCCCGGTGCAGGACACGGGGGTGATTCAGGGCATCTCCGAAGCGCCGCAGTCGATCTCGTTCGCGGCGATGGGCGAGCGGCAGCAGGCGCTGGTTGCTGCGGTGCTACGAGATCCGGCCGTCGAATCGGTGTCGTCGTTCATCGGCGTGGATGGGGTGAACGCCACGCTCAACAGCGGGCGTCTGCTCATCAACCTGAAGGACAAGGGTGTGCGCGGGATCAACGCCTCGGAAGTCATCCGGCGCATTCAGCCTGAAGTCGCGAAGGTGCCCGGGATCACGCTTTACATGCAGCCGGTTCAGGATCTGACGATCGAAGACCGTATCAGCCGCACGCAGTACCAGTTCACGCTGCAAGACCCCAGTCTGGATACGCTCGGCGTCTGGGTGCCGAAACTCGTCGACAAGCTGCAACACGTACCGCAACTGGCGGACGTCACGAGCGATCTGCAAGTCAACGGCCTCCAGGCGTACGTGGAGATCGACCGCGATACCGCGAGCCGTCTGGGGGTCACGCCGTCCGCCGTCGACCAGACGCTTTACAGTGCGTTCGGCCAACGGCTGATTTCGACGATCTATACGCAGGCGTCGCAATATCGAGTGGTGCTCGAAGTGGCGGACGACTTCCGGCGCGGGCCCGAAGCGCTCAAGGGCATTTACGTCGCGTCGTTGTCGGGCGTGCAGGTGCCGCTCACGTCGTTTGCGAAGATCGTGGAAAAGCCCACGCCGCTGGCGATCAACCATCAGGCGCAGTTCCCGGCCGCGACGATCTCTTTCAACCTCGCCAAGGGCGCATCGCTGGGCGATGCCGTGAAGGCGATCACTGCGGCCGAGCAGTCCATTGGTCTGCCGGTGAGTACACAGACGACGTTCCAGGGCGCGGCGCAAGCCTTCCAGGCGTCGCTCTCGAACACCTTGTGGCTGATTCTCGCGGCGGTCGTGACCATGTATATCGTGCTGGGCGTGCTCTACGAGAGCTACATCCACCCGATCACGATTCTGTCGACGCTGCCGTCGGCCGGCGTGGGTGCGCTGCTGGCGCTCATGGTCTCCGGTAACGACATCAGCGTCATCGCGATCATCGGCATCATTTTGCTGATCGGTATCGTGAAGAAGAACGCCATCATGATGATCGACTTCGCGCTCGAGGCGGAGCGCCAGCATGGGATGGCGCCGCGCGAGGCCATCTATCAGGCGTGTCTGCTGCGTTTCCGTCCGATTCTGATGACGACGATGGCGGCCGTACTGGGCGCGCTGCCGCTCATGCTGGGCTCCGGGGTGGGGTCCGAGTTGCGCCAGCCGCTGGGTATCACGATGGTGGGCGGGTTGATGGTCAGTCAGGTGCTGACACTGTTCACCACGCCGGTGATCTACCTGTGGTTCGACCGTTGGGCCGCGCGGGCGCGCGCCTGGCGTGAGCGGCGCTTCGGGCCGTCGGACGATCACGAGCACGGCGATCATGGCGATCACGGCAACCCGGGCGGCGGCGCAGGCCCGGTCACGACGGACGGCCCCGCACGATGAACCTGTCGGCCGTCTTCATCCGGCGCTCGGTCGCGACCGTTCTGCTCACCATCGGGGTGACGCTGGCGGGCATCGTCGCGTTCGGGCTGCTGCCTATCTCGCCATTGCCGCAGGTCGACTTCCCGACGATCTCCGTTTCGGCCTCGCTGCCGGGCGCCAGCCCCGAGACGATGGCCGCGAGCGTGGCCACGCCGCTGGAGCGCTCGCTTGGCCGTATTGCCGGCGTGACGGAAATGACATCGAACAGTTCGCTGGGATCGACGCGCATCACGTTGCAGTTCGATCTTTCGCGCGACATCAACGGCGCGGCGCGCGACGTGCAGGCGGCGATCAATGCCGCGCGCAGTCTGCTGCCGTCGGGGTTGCCCAGCAATCCGACCTATCGCAAGGTGAATCCGGCGAGCGCACCGGTGATGATCATTGCATTGACCTCCGAGAGCATGACGCGCGGGCAGATGTACGACGCGGCGTCGACCATCCTTGCGCAGAAACTCTCGCAGCTCCAAGGCGTGGGCGATGTGACGGTTGGTGGCAGCTCGTTGCCGGCGGTGCGCGTCGAACTCAACCCGACGGCCCTCAACAAGTACCAGATCCCGCTCGAGACGGTGCGCACGGCGATTCAGGCAGTGAATGCGAACCGCCCGAAGGGCGCGCTCGAAGAGGGCGACCGGCGCTGGCAGATTCTCGCCAACGATCAGGCGAAGACGGCGAAGGAATACCTGCCGGTCATCGTCGCGTATCGGGAGGGGCGGCCGGTGCGTCTGGCCGATATCGCCGACGTAGTCGATTCGGTTCAGGACTTGCGCAATGCGGGTTCGGCCAACGGCAAGCCGTCGGTGCTGCTCGTCATTACGACGCAGCCCGGTGCAAACATCATCGAGACGGTCAACGGCATCAACAAGATCCTGCCGAATCTGCGCGCCTCGATTCCGGCCGCGATCAATCTCGACGTTGTGATGGACCGCACACCGACCATCCGCGCGTCGCTCAAGGAAGTCGAGTACACGCTGTTGATTTCGATTGCGCTCGTGATCCTGGTGGTCTTCATCTTCCTGCGGAACTGGCGGGCGACGTTGATTCCGAGTGTGGCCGTGCCCGTCTCGCTGATTGGCACGTTCGGGGTGATGTACCTGTGCGGCTTCAGTCTCGATAACCTTTCGCTCATGGCGCTCACCATCGCAACGGGCTTCGTGGTCGACGACGCTATCGTGGTGCTGGAGAACATCTCGCGTCATATCGAAGAGGGGCTGAGTCCGTTCGCGGCGGCGCTCAAAGGCACGCGCGAAGTGGGCTTCACTGTGCTTTCGATGAGTATTTCGCTGATAGCGGTCTTCATTCCGTTGCTGATGATGGGAGGCATTGTCGGCCGGTTGTTCCGTGAATTCGCGGTCACGCTCTCGGCGGCCATCATGGTCTCGCTGGTCGTCTCGCTCACGACCACGCCGATGATGTGCGCGCGTCTGCTCAAGGGCAAGCCGGCACCGGGGGTGCCCGCAGGCACGGCGCCCCTCGCACCGGAGCCGCCGCCGCGCCCGTCCCTCTGGGCACGCCTGGGCGCCTGGACCGAGCGCGGGTTCGACGCCATACTGCACGAGTACGAACGCTCGCTGTCATGGGCGCTACGCCATGGCCCGTTGATGCTGCTGATCCTGTTCGCAACGATCTGCCTGAATGTGTGGCTGTACACCGTGGTGCCGAAGGGCTTCTTCCCGCAGCAGGACACGGGGCGGATGATCGGCTTCATTCAGGCCGATCAGGCGATCTCGTTCCAGGCGATGGAGAAGAAGCTCGCCGACTTTATCAAGATCGTGCAGGCCGACCCGGATGTGGCGACTGTCACGGGCTTTACCGGCGGCTCGAACCGCAACGGCGGCTTGATGTATGTCACGCTCAAGCCGTTGGGCGTGCGCAAGCTCTCGGCCGATCAGGTCATCGCGCGCCTGCGCGGCAAGCTGGCGAAGGAGCCGGGTGCGATGCTCTATTTGCAATCGGTGCAGGACATCCGTGTGGGCGGGCGCTCCAGCAACGCGCAGTATCAGTACACGTTGCAAGCGGACGATCTTCAGCAGTTGCGCGAGTGGGAACCGAAAGTGCGCAACGCGATCTCGCGTCTGCCGAACCTCGTCGACGTGAATACCGATCAGCAGGACAAGGGGTTGCAGACGACGCTCGACGTCGACCGCGATCAGGCGTCGCGGCTGGGGCTCACGATGAGCCAGATCGATAACGTGCTCAACGACGCTTTCGGGCAGCGTCAGGTCTCCACCATCTACAACCCGCTCAATCAGTACAAGGTCGTGATGGAGGTGGCGCCGCAATGGTGGCAAAGCCCCGAGTCGCTCAAGGACATCTATGTGGTGACGTCGACGGGGGCGCAAGTGCCGCTCTCGGCGTTCGCGCGTTACCGCCCGACGAACACCGCGCTGGGGGTGTCGCACCAGGGGCAGTTCGCGGCGAGCACGATTTCGTTCAATCTGCCGCCGGGGGTCTCGCTTTCCGAGGCGCAGGCATCGGTTAAGGATGCCGTGGGCCGGTTGGGCATGCCCACGTCCGTACAAGGCAGCTTCCAGGGCACGGCGCAGGCATTCCAGTCGGCCCTGTCGTCGCAGCCGCTCCTCATCCTGACGGCATTGCTCACGGTGTATATCGTGCTGGGCGTGCTCTACGAGAGCTACATCCATCCGCTCACCATCCTGTCGACATTGCCGTCGGCGGGCGTGGGGGCGTTGCTGGCCCTGCTGCTGTTCAATACGGAGTTCAGCATCATCGCGCTCATCGGCGTGATTCTGTTGATCGGTATCGTGAAGAAGAACGCGATCATGATGATCGACTTCGCGCTCGATGCCGAGCGGCGTCAGAACATGTCGCCGCGAGACGCCATCTATCATGCGTGCGTGCTGCGCTTCCGTCCGATCATGATGACGACGATGGCCGCCATGCTCGGTGCGGTTCCACTGGCACTGGGCACAGGCGACGGCGCGGAGTTGCGTCAGCCGCTGGGGATCTCCATCGTGGGCGGCCTGCTCGTGAGCCAGGTGCTCACGCTCTACACGACACCGGTGGTGTATCTATATCTCGACCGTGTGCGCGTGCGCTGGGCGCGATGGCGTGCACGTGGCCAGACCGGCCATAGCGACGTTGGGGAGGTGGGCCGTGGCTGATGTCGTTCGCCGCCTGCGCCGCGGGCTTTCCCGTGCGCTTCAGGGGGGGCATCCCGATGTGCCTTCCGGCGCATTTTCCGAAACTTCCGTCCCGGCCGATGGGCCGATGTATGCCATGTCCCGAGCCCTGAATCGTCAAGTCTCCACCGTTCGTTCTCATGCGGGAACCGCCGCGGCAGCGGGGCAAGGGCGCGGCGTGGCGGCATCTGTGCGCGCGCGCCGTACGGCGACATTCCTGGCCGCGAGCGCTGTGCTATGGCTCGCGGGCTGCGCTGTGGGGCCGGACTATGTGCGCCCGGACGTCGATGCGCCGGCCGCGTTCAAGGAAACCGGCGACTGGAAGCTCGCCGAGCCCAGCGACGCGGTGTCGAAGGGCGAGTGGTGGGCGATCTATCAGGACCCGGTGCTCTCTGAATTGATGGCGCAGGTCGACGTCAACAACCAGAACATCAAGGTTGCCGAGGCCAACTACCGCCAGGCACTGGCTGTGGCCTCGCAAGCCCGTTCGGCCTTCTTCCCGACGATTGGTGCGGATGCGAGCCTCACGCGTGCCAGCTCGCGTGTGAGCAGCACGGCGGTGAGCGGATCGGGCGTGGGCGGCATCTCGAACAGCTACAGCCTGTCGGGTACGGCGAGCTGGGAGCCGGACATCTGGGGCAGCGTGCGGCGCTCGGTCGAGGCCGGTAACGCCAGCGCCGAGGCGAGTGCGGCCGATCTGGCCAATGCACGTCTGTCGGCGCAGGCGCTGCTCGCGCAGAATTACTTCGACCTGCGGGTGACGGATGCACAGAAAGCGTTGCTGGATCGCACGGTCGCTACCTATGAGGAGACGCTCAAGCTGACGCAGAACCAATACGCAGTCGGCGTGGCGCAGCGCTCGGACGTGATTCAGGCGCAAACGCAATTGCAATCGGCGCAGGCGTCTGCGATCGATATCGAGGTGACGCGGGCGCAACTGGAGCACGCGATTGCGCTGCTCGTCGGCAAGGCTCCGGCGGCGTTCGCGCTGACGGTCGCGCCATTGCACGCCGCATTGCCGCCGGTGCCGGTGAGCTTGCCGTCGACATTGCTGGAGCGCCGGCCCGACATTGCGGCGGCAGAGCGGTCGGTGGCGGCGGCCAACGCGAAGATCGGTGTGGCCAAGGCCGCCTTTTTCCCGACGCTCTCGCTCGCGGCGACGGGCGGTCTCCAGAGCAGCAGCTTCGCCAACTGGCTGACGCTACCGAGCCGCTTCTGGTCGGTTGGTCCCGCGCTGGCGGCTACGCTCTTCGACGGCGGCTTGCGCCGCGCGCAAACCGACGCGGCCATTGCTGCCTACGACGCGCAGGTCGCGACCTACCGTCAGACCGTACTGAGCGCGTTCCAGTCGGTCGAGGACAATCTCGCCGCGCTGAACTATCTCGGGCGAGAGTCCGTCGTGCAAAACCAGGCCGTGCAGTCGTCACGCGAAGCGCTGCAACTGATCCTCAATCAGTACAAGGCGGGTACGGTCAGTTTTCAGAACGTGTTGACCGCGCAGGCGACTGCGTACACCACGGAGCGCACGGCGTTGACGATCCTCGGTCGTCAATTCACGGCAAACGTACTGCTCGTGACGGCTCTTGGCGGTGGCTGGCACGGATTGCCGACCGAGGGCGCGAACCGTGGCGCACAAGATTGATGCGCCGGCTGGGCACCCTCATCGCTGGCCGGTCGCGTTCGCCTTCGACCGGCAAGCGCTGCGCACCTCATGTCGTCCGGCTACGCATTTTCCGGCGCTCGCAACGCGTGGATCACTAAGCGTGGCTAACAAAACCATGTCATCCGACATCTGGGGGACATCGTCAACCGCCGGATTGTTGAACTGTATTCTGTGGCCCACAGTGTGCTGAGACCTCAGCGTCCTGCAACCGCGTTAAACGCCTGGCGCGCTGTAGGGCTTTTCAATTTCTGCAAAGCGCCACCATATTCTTCGGTGGGCTATTGCCAAGGGTTTTGATATTTCGTTGGACAATCTGCAAGGCAACCACAGTGGGCTTGCGTCGGCGAACTTCATCGCCGTCGATATCTCGTCCAAGATACGTCCACGTGTTGGCGAAGTCTTCGGCGATGAACTGCATGAGCTCGCCACTGAATGAGTCTTTGTAGAGCAGAAGTCTCCCGTGTCCGGAGCGGTTCTCGCTGAATACCGAGTCGTTGCGTTGAGGCGCGTCTACTGGAGCGCCCACCCATTGGGAAAGCCTCGGCGTGCGCTTCTCAAAGTGGGTGTTGACGTCTTTGAAGTATCCTGGGAGAGACAGCAAAGAGACGGCGATGTCCCCCTGGTCGAACGGCGATTGCGTGACTGTCCAGGCGTCCAAGGTCGCCGCCGGGGCTGACGGAATGATGCCGTCCCGTGCGAACCGATTGGCCACCGCCTGGTAGCCATAGAACGCCCCTAGGGAATTCCAGTGCGTATCCGTACGCTTGTACATTTCGTATGGTGAAGTCCGCTTTGCGTCTACTAGGGCGGGTCTGAGATCCACTAGACGGAGTTCCGCGAGTTCGACCTTGAGATAGTCGACTAGCTGGTCCAACTGCGTGGTGACGCCGGCACGTACGCGAACGCCAAGTTGTTCTGGGTAGACATACTGTTTATCTGGCGCCACGATGAAATAGAACGGAATGCTGCATGCCGCCAATGCCTTTTGCGTAACGCGCAGATTCTCGGTGATTTCGCGTAACTGCCCCTGCGAGAGTGGATCCTTGCCCTGCAGATCAGCAAAATGAGGCTGGCCGGGCACGTAGTATTGATCGTAGAAAAGCCACTGGTTAGGGCCAACGACGACATCCTGGTTCGTTGGAGATCCGGTGCGTGCCATCTGGAGCCACGACCCGTAATACACTAGTGCGTCACGCATGCCGAAGCGATCGCTGAACCAGCGCTCGAGCCGCTGCAGCGAATGAAGCGACAAGTCGGGGAGGGGTTCCAGTACTCGGTTTTCGTGAAGCGGGGCGGGGGTGAAACTGGCGCGACCAAACCAGGCAATGGGGAGCGCGATAAGCGCGAAGAATACGAGCGGCACGGCCGCTCGGTTCAACTTCCTGAGCCATGTGTAGGACCGTTGTGCCCGTCGGCGAAGTTCTGCGTTTTCAAGCATGTCGGATCAGAAGCGGAAGTAAATGAACGGGTTGTACTGCCCGAGTGCGATCGACATAGCTGCAAAGATTAGCGCAGGCGCAACAAATGCTGCCGCCACGAAGCCGTCGACGTTGCGCGCGAGGAGCCAATTGCGGACCGGCGCGAAGCGTTCAAGTGCCCAAGGGTAGAAGCCAGCCGCCAACACGACGGCGGTCGGTATAAGCCAACCAAGGTGAGTAGAAAAGAGCATCGACACGGTTACTGAAGGTTCGGTAGCCGTTGGCATGCCGACGAGCGCACCGAAGTAGTTGAGGGCGTGCGCGGTGGTGTCGCTTCTAAACAGCACCCACGTCAACATGAAAGCCAGAACGACGTAGCCGTGGCGAGCCCATCGCCAGACCCCGGATCTCGAAACGACGTTCGATGGCACGATCTTTTCCAGTGTCAGAAAGGTACCGTGCGCGGCCCCCCAAAGCAGGAAATTCCAAGTTGCGCCGTGCCAGAATCCAGTGAGAAGGAAGACGATCCAGAGGTTGCGCAGCGTTCTGCGGGCGCCGTCTTTATTACCACCGAGCGGGATGTACACGTAGTCACGGAACCACGTCGACAGGGAGATGTGCCACCTGCGCCAGAAATCTTGCATCGACTCGGCGGCATACGGGTAATTGAAGTTCTCGGGAAACCGGAAGCCAAACATGCGCGCAAGTCCAATGGCCATGTCGGAATACCCAGAGAAATCAAAGTAGATCTGCAGCGTGTAGCACAGGAGGGAAAACCAGGCGACGGACGCGGACAATTCGCCGGTCGGCACGCTAAAGCCCGCGTCGGCCACGATCGCGAGCTGATTGGCGATAAGCACCTTTTTCGCGAGACCCATCGTGAAGCGCAGCGCCCCGGCAGACACATCGTCGAGGCGGGCCACGCGTGCCCGTAGTTGCGACTGGATGTCTTTGTATCGGATGATCGGGCCTGCGACCAGTTGGGGAAACAGCGTGATGTACAGACAGTAGTCGACGATGCTTCGATTCGGCCGTGCGTTTCTCCGATAGATGTCGACCAGGTATGAGATCGCGTGGAAGGTGTAGAACGAAATGCCAATGGGCAAAGGCAGTGGTCGCAGCACGAGTGGGGCCACACCAAACGGGGACAAAATCGCGTTCAGATTGCCAACGATGAAAGCAGCATACTTGAACACGCCCAATATGAAGAGGTTGATGGCCACGCCCCACCCAACCATTCTCAGCCGATTCTTTGCCCGATCGATGCTGATGGCCAAACGGAAGTTGACTCCGATGGAGACGATCATCAAGATCAAGAAGCGAGGTTCGCCCCAGGCATAGAAGACGATACTAGCCAGCGCGAGCGTGAAATTGCGCCACGGACGGGGCGTCAAGAAGTACGCGGCCAAAGTGATTGGGAGAAATAATCCCAAAAAGGCGATGCTGCTGAAAACCACGGGGGACATCCTCTGGATTTATTGATCTGGTCCAAGCACGCGTGCTAAATGTGGACGTGATCTTCTACTAATGCCGTACACGTTCGGGCCGTATTGTAATGCGTGCCACTGCGATGCCGGAAGTCGACGCAGGCGTCCGAACGATAGTTGGCTGTCAGCCAGAGAGGGGGGCGCAGGGCCGCTTTGTTGGCGTTTGCGATGTGGCGTGTGCCGCAAACGCCCAGTCCAAGAATCCGTTGATGGAATCCTTCACGGGGATATCACAACGTGGAAGGAAGATTCGCGCCAGTCTCCATCCGTATTATGATGTTCGAGGCTGGTCGGCAGGGGGCTGGCCCCCAATCAAAATTTCATTGACATGAAACTCTTGGCTATTTCCGGTAGCTCACGCCGGAACTCCACCAATACTGCGTTGCTGATGGCGATGAAGGGCTTCGTCCCGGCCGACGTCAAGCTATCTGTTTTTCATCGCCTGGACACCTTGCCCGTCTTCTCACCTGACTCGGAGGGAAACAAGACACCGCCGCAAGTCATCGAGTTTCTGGAACTCGTATCAGCTTCCGACGGCATCATCATCTCGAGTCCCGAGTATGCAAGAGCGATTCCAGGTGGACTGAAAAATGCAATCGACTGGATGGTTTCTCGATTTGAAGCCGTTGGAAAGCCCATAGCGCTTGCACACGCATCTCATCGCGGCGAAGAGATGCTGGCATCTCTGCGGCTTGTACTTTCGACCGTTAGTGACGGCTTCCTTGAACCCCTGTTCCTGCGGGTCCCGCTCATCGGTAAATCTCCGGAGGAGATAGCCGATATGCTGTCTCTACGCGGGTATGGGTCACAAATATCGGCGTTCTTGTCTAACTTCGTAGAAGCAATCCGTCTAAATCACGGCGAACAGGCTGGTTCCCTTGATTCAGATGCTGAGGGGGTATTCGCGACAACGAAGGTGCTCAATGAATCGTGAGCAGACGATGGCGCAAACCAACGAAAGCAGTGCCTGATGGGTATTGAGACTTCGTTCGAACCGGATGCGCAGCTTTCCAAAACCGGTCAACTAGGCCTGTGAACAACACGAACAGAATGCCGTTCGACACAGCACGGTCACCAACGTGTGGCCGCCCGCCGTTGGGCGAGTGGCTTTGTGTTGGCAGCAACGGCTCGAGCGTTTCCCGCAACGCCTTCTCTGATTCGTCTTATTGTCATCCACTTTCAAACGTATTCCCCCAGATGTCGGATGACATGGTTTTGTTAGCCACGCTAAATCCGATCCCGGTGTTTAAGGTAATTCCGAACTTCACAATCGGAATGCCGGAAACGCCTGCTGTAAATCCTCCCAATGCCGGTGACGCGAGTAGCACGAACTGCCACGTCATGCGGCTAAGCAATTTCACCTCTGAGCGAGTCCCGTCAAGCAGTTAGGTGGCAGTGCCCGCTCTATCGGGCAGCATGCGGGCGTCGCGCCCATTGACCACACCGCGTGGCAAGAATGCCCGCCCGAATCGACTATGTGACGTTTCCCATCCAGTCGGCATGATCCCTTTTTGCCAGAATGAACGCGCTTCGATGCGATGACAGGCGCGAAGCACCGTACGCGCATTGCGGCGGTGACGGTGCTGTCAGATGACGAAAAAAGAGAGGGGGGCAACGATGACGATCAATGTCGTGGTCGCAGATGACCATCCGATTGTGCGTTATGGAATACGACGTTTGCTCGAAGAGCGGGAAATGATCCATCTGGTCGGCGAGGCGGGCAATTCGTCGGAACTCGTGAATTTGCTGGCCAAGGCGCCCTGCGACATTCTGGTGACCGATTTCTCTATGCCGGGGGGGAACTTCAAGGACGGGCTTTTTCTTATCGGTTACGTGCGCCGGTATTTTCCCAACATCAAGATCATCGTCGTCACGATGCTCGAAAACCTGGCGATTCTTCGCGGCATGCTCAAGCTTGGGGTGCATTCGATTCTCTCGAAGCTCGACGAGCAGAGTTCGATTGCCGACATCGTTTGTGTGGTGGCGGACGGCAGCCGATACATTCCGGCGGGGCTGGCGACAAGGCTGCACGACTCGGTGGTCGACGACACCGAGATCGACGCGTCGAAACTCTCGGGCCGCGAGGTGGAGGTAGTGCGGCTGTTCGTCTCCGGCCTCACGATCAGCGAAATTGCGTTCCAGCTCAGCCGTAGTGTGAAGACGGTCAGTTCGCAGAAAACCAACGCCATGCGCAAGCTCGGGCTGGACCGTGACGTCGATCTATATCACTACGCCACGCGCACTGGCATTACCTGAGGGATGGCTGCCGGCCGGATGCCCCAAGTATCAGGCCGGCAGGCGAATTCCCCGCATATCGCGCAGGATCAACTCGCCCGCCCGAAGCATTTGTTTGAGCTGATGCACCACCTGTTTGATTTCCTGAACGTGGGTCTCGGAGGTGTCCGGCTGTTGCTCTTGCGCGACGACCAGCGCGTCCAGACGCCGCGTGTAATCGCGCATCGCGTCGCTCGCGGCCTGCGTGTCGGTCGGCACCGACGCCGCCGGTGCCGCGACCGCCTGTGAGAGCAGATCGCTGATGGCGGCCACGACCTGTCCCAACTCACCGCTCTTGTCGGCTGCAATCTGGCGCGGTAGCACATCGGCCATGCCGGTGATGTACGACGCCATCACATGGTTCTGCACCAATAGATCGTTGAGCTCACCGACCGAGACCTGTTTGGACTTCGGCTCGAGCATCATGCGTTTGAAGGCTGCGCCGAAATTCCCGAAGGCGATATGCATGTCCTTGCGCGCCATGCGATAGGCGAAGTCGTCACGCTTACCCTCGCGACCGGCACACGATTCGAGATAGGCGCGCGTCGACTGCACGGCTTGCCGGATGAGCGGCCCCATCAGCCGGTATTCCCAGTAGGGGAACAGGTACGAGCAGACCAGGGCCACGGCCGAGCCGATGAGCGTGTCGATGGCGCGCTCGCCGATCACGGACAGCGACCCGGGCAACAGGAAGTGGAACAGCAGCAGCACGTAAGACGACATGAATACGACCGACAGGCCGTAGTTGAACAGCGACAAGCTGTTGCCCATGACCATGCAGAAGAACATGAGCGCGAGCAGCATCCAGGGCTTGTGCACGAAGGACAGAATCAGCAGCACGCTCACGCAGCCCAGAAGCGTGCCGGTCAGACGTTGGGCGTTCTTCTGCTTGGTCAGGCTGAAGCCGGGCTTCAGAATCACGATGATCGTGAGCAACACCCAGTAGCTGTGCGCCTGTCCGGCGAGCAGCGACCAGTTCTCGCAAATCATGAGTCCGGCCGAAATGGCGATCGTCACCCGTAACGCGTGACGAAAGCTCGGCGACGAAAATGTCAGATTCTTCCAGAGCAATTTCGGCGAGAAGCTTTGCCGTGACGTGAAACGCAGAAGTGCCTGATCGATCTTCACTTCGGTAGCCGCGCCTGCCGTTGCGAGGTTCGTGTTGCGGTGCATGCGCTCCACGACCCGCGTGCTGCTCCACACGCGGCGGAACGTACTGGTGAGCGCCTGGTAGGCCTCGGGCGCACGCTGCGGCAGCGACTGCTTGCGCATCAACTCGATCTCATACTCGATGGCGCGGAGTTCCGCACGCCAACTGCGTTGGGCTCGCGACGGTTCGTTGGTGGCAATGGCGTAACCGATGGCGTCCACTTCGTTCGCGATCTTGCGGATCATGTCGCGGAAGAACAGGAGCACATCGTTGTTGGCGAACTCCCGGCGCAGCATCGGATAGTCGGTATGCACCGACACCACCACCTCATGCAGATCGACGATGTTGATGAATAGGTTGAACAGCATCGTGCGGCGTGGCTCGAGTGTGCCGCTGCGCAGGCGCGGAAGATTGCGAAGAATGATTTCGCGCGCGGCCTGCTGCTTTTCCACGACATTGACCTGCGAGGCGATCAGGCGCCGGTAGCAGTCGTCGATATCGGTCGATGTGTCGTAGAACGCCGCCTTGGCTTCCAGATACTCTGCCGTGACGAAGAAACACTCGGCGAGCGTCTGCTGTTCGATGCGAAACCACCAGACGCGGCAGACGATGAGACTGAAATAGGTGTACCAGAGACCGCCCGCCAGAACCGCGCCGGCGTCGAGCACCGCCTGATGTCGCGTCAGATCGGCTTCGACATTGAGCACCATCATCATCAGACAGGCAAAGCTCACCATCGACGCGCGATAGCCGTAGACCACGAGCATCGACAGGCCGAAGGTCAGAATCAGCGAGGTGATCCAAAGCTGCCACGGCTGCGCCGCGGTGGCTATGCCGGTGATCAGGACGGTGAGCGCGCCGAGCAGTGTGCAACTGAGCAGTTCCGTGTGCTTGTGGCGTAGTGGCCCATTGATGTCGACCACGCTCGCGCACAGGGCTCCCGAGGCAACTTCGATGCCGAGCAGGTGCTGGTCCATCCCCCAGAAGAGGACGAGGGCGGGCAGCACGACCCCCACTGCCTGACGAGTGCCGCTGAAAAAGTAATGGCTATATAGGAACTTCTTGATATCGGTCTGATAGTCCATGCGTCGGGGGCGAGAGTTCCGCAGCAAAGCCGGCCACGCGAAGGGGGAGGGCGTGGCGCAGTGAGAGTCTAGCCGAAGCCCCGGGCGCCGCGAAGAGGGGATACCGCCGGTTACATGCGGCGCGGGGACGTGCTTGCGATGAGCCGCGACACCAGTGTGACGTATGAAGGGGCAGGTTTTCGGATCTGCCCGATCGGCTTCGCTATGGGGCATTTGCTATGCTTGCGAACAGACTCGCCAACCCACCATGCCCGCATGCTCCACCTATTCTTTTCCAACCGGTTCACCACGCTCGAAGCCGCGCTGTTGCGCGATCTTGCCCAGGCGCCCGGCGGCAGTGCCGGCGACGCCGGCAATCCGTTCGAGACGGAAACCATCGTCGTGCCAAGTGTGGCGGTGCAGCGCCGGCTCGAATTGGACTATGCGGATGTCTTCGGTGTGTGCGCCAACGTCCGTCTGACCTATCTCGCCCAATGGCTGTGGGACATGGCGGGCAAGCTGCTCACGGTGCCGGAGAGTTCGCCGTTTGCGCCGGACCGCCTCGTCTGGCCGCTGTATCAATGTCTGGCGCAACCGTGGGTGGAAGCCTCGCCGCGTCTGGCGGGCTATCTGTCGGGGGCGGACGATGTCATGCGCTTCGAACTGGCCGATCGTCTGGCGCATATCTACGATCAATACCTGACATACCGGCCGAACTGGCTCGAACGGTGGCAATCGGGCGACACCATCGAGCCGGGGGCGGCAACGGGCTGGGGCGAGGTGCAGCGCGACGACGAAGCGTGGCAGAGTGCGTTGTGGCGGCAGGTGCTGGCGCATCTGGAGATTCGCGAGCGTCACCCGACGCTGCGCGCCATCGACCGGCTCGAGCAACTAACGCCTGAGACGGTGCCCGTCGGATGGCCCTCGCGTGTCTCGGTGTTCGCGCTGTCGTCGATGCCGCCGCTGTCGATGACGCTGCTCAAGGCGATGTCTCGCCTGATCGATGTCCACCTGTATGTTCTCAATCCGTGCGAAAGCTATTGGTTCGACATCGTGCCGCCGTCGCGCCTGTCGTACCTGACGCGCCGTGACGGTGCCGCGCACCGGGAAGTGGGGCACCCATTGCTCGCCGAGTGGGGGCGGCAGACACAGTCGCATATCGACGCGCTGTATGCCGATTTGGCGCCGCAAGCCGTGGAGGACAGGGCGCTGTTCCAACCGAATCCCGCGCCGACATTGCTCGGCGCGTTGCAAAACGGCATTCTCACGCTGGACGACGGCCGCCATGGCCCGCCCGATGGCGTCGACGCCGACGGATCGGTTCAGGTGCATGTGTGCCATAGCCTGGCCCGCCAGATCGAAGTGCTGCACGATCGATTGCTGGCGTGCTTCGACGAGATTCCGGACTTGCGTCCCGATGATGTGCTGATAACCGTGCCGGATCTGGGCCGGGCGGCGCCGCTCATCGATGCCGTGTTCGGTACTGCGACGCCTCGCATTCCCTATCTGGTTACCGGTCTGCCGCCAACGCGAACCAATCCCGTCGCCCGTGCCTTTGCCTCGATTCTGGCGTTGCCGCAGCAACGCGTAGCGGCATCGAGTCTGGTGGAACTGGCGCGCACGGAGGCCGTCGCGCAACGCTATGACCTCGGCGGCAACGTGCTCGACGCCATTCAGAACTGGCTGCACGCCGCCGGCGCCCGTCGCGGCTGGCGCGGCGATGCGCTGTTGCGACTCGACACCCAGCGTCCGGCTACGCTGCCGGCCGCCGGGGCGGGCGTTGCACCCGCGCTGGAGCGGCACACGCTGGGTGACGCCATGATGCGGTTGTTCCTCGGCTATGCGTTGCCGGACGATGCGCTGCCGGTCGACGATTGGCTCCCTGTCGGGGGAATCGAAGGTGGGCGTGCCGAACTTCTGGGGCAACTGGCGCGGCTGATCGACGATCTCGATGCGACAGCCGTGACGTTGCAAACCGAGCGCACGGGGCTCGCGTGGCGTGATCAGTTGCTGGCCATGCTGGAGCAATTCTTCTCCGACGAACCCCGCTTTGCCGACGATGTCGCCGAAGTGCGTATGGCCATCGAACAGATCGGTTCCGCCATTGCCGACGGTGCGCCCGAGGTGCGGGCGCCGGTCGAAGTGGTGTCGCGTGTGCTGGCCGATGCGCTCGACGACCCGACCCGTGGCGGTGTGCCGTCGGGCCGGGTGACGTTCGCGGCGATTCCGAGCCTGCGACTGCTACCGTACCGCGTGGTGTGCATGCTCGGGATGGACGACGGGGTGCTGCCGGGGCGCGTACGTGCCGACGAATTCGATCTGATGCGTGCGCTGCCGCAGCGCGGCGATCGCCAGCGCCGTGACGACGAGCGCAATCTCTTTCTCGATCTGATGTTGAGTGCGCAGGATCGGTTTCTGATGACGTATACGGGGCGAAGCGTTCGCGATAACGCGCCATTGCCACCGTCGACCGCAGTGGACGAACTGCTCGACTTCACCGGGCAGTTTCTGGCGCCGGTATCACAGGGATACACCCTCGACGATCAGCGCGAAGCGCGCGAGCGTCTGGTGGTGCTGCATCCGTTGCAGCCGTTTTCTCCGGCGTATTTCGACGGGCGCGATGCGTCTCTCTTTAGCTACGACGTGTCCAACGGCGAAGCGGCGCGGCAATTGGCGGAGCAACTGGCTTCTCCGGCGCCGGAGGCTCCCGCTGCGCCTTTTGTTCGCGAGTCGTTGCCCGCGATTGCGCAAACACATCTGACACTCGACGATCTGCTGCGCTTCTGGCGTCACCCGGGCCGAGCCTGGGCGCGCGACAGACTGGGTCTGTCGCTTGGCGAGATGCTGACGGAAGTTGAAGACGAAGAGCCCTTCGTGCTCGATTGGGCCGGACGTGATGCGCTGGCGGCGCGACTGTTGCCGCGGCTTCTGCGTCGCGATGGGCGCGATATGCGCACGCACGTCGACGCCATTGAGCGTATTGCGAATGTGAGCCACGAGTTGCCGGGCGGCGCGACCGGTGCCGTCTGGCGCCGACGGGAGCTGGGCGGCCTGCGTGCGCTGGCGGCGCAGGTGAGAGAAGCGCAGGCCGAGGGCGCGCAAGAGCTGCTGGCAACGTTGCCCTTGAAGCCGGCATTGCCGCCGTCATGGCGCGAGTCGACGGATGCGGCGTGGCACGGCGACGTGACCCTGTCTGCGGATTGCCTGTTGCAGGGGCGTCTGGCGCCGGTGTCTCGCTACGGGTTGGTGATGTATCGATACGGCAGCATGCGTCCGAGCGATCTGCTGGCGGCATGGTTGGCGCATCTCGCGCTTTGTGCGCATCTTCAGCAGCCAGAGCATGCCGGGCTGGATGTGGCGGCCAGAACCCTTTGGTACGGTGAAGACGAGACGTTTGCCTTGCGTCCGGTCGACGATGCGGCGACGCTTCTGGGGCAGTGGGTGGCGTTGTACCGGCTGGGGCAGACCCGGCCACTACCGTTCTTTGCCCGCAGCGCCTGGAAGCTGGCGAGCACCGGCAAGCCTGGCGAGGCCGAGAGCGCGTGGCTTGGTTCGGCCTTCGCGCGCGGTGACGCGGACGATCCCTACACGCGATTGCTCTGGCGTGGGGTTGAGAACCCACTGGCGTCGCCATTCGACTTGCTCGCCAACACGGTATTCGGTCCGGTGGTGCAGCACCTCGACGTTGTGGAGGGCGCATGACCCAACTCATCGACCTCGACGTCTTCGGTTGCGATCTCGATGGCGTTTGCCTCATCGAGGCGTCGGCCGGTACCGGCAAGACCTGGAACATCTGTGCGCTGTACGTGCGCTTGCTGCTGGAAAAACAACTGACGGTCGAGCAGATTCTCGTCGTCACCTTCACCAATGCCGCGACGGCCGAGTTGCGTGAGCGCATCCGCGGGCGGTTGGCTGGGCTGGTCGCCGCGATGGCGCCGGTTTTCGGGGAGGACGAAGACGCGACGAACGAAGACACCGAAGACGAATTCCCCGACTTCGACCCCGATGCCAGCGACGACCCTCTGTTCAACGTGATGATCGCCGGGTTGATCGAGCGCGGTGAGATGACGCCGAAGGCGATTCGCGACTGTCTTCAAACGGCGTTGCGAGCCTTCGATCAGGCATCCATTCATACGATTCACGGTTTCTGCCAACGTGCGCTCGCGGAGGTGCCGTTCGCCGCCGGGTTGCCGTTCGCCTACGAACTGGTGCCGGACGACAATGGTGTGCGACACGACCTGGCGGTCGAATTCTGGCGTCGCGTGGTCGAACCGCTGGCGGCGCAGGACGATGGTTTCGCTGCATGGCTGGTAGATCGCAAGCGCACGCCGGGCGCGCTCACGGACCAACTGGCGCGCCGGCTGAAGAAGCCGATGTCGGCGCTGCGTTGGCCTGAGGCAGTGGAGGGGGAAGCGCAAGCGTCGCCCGATGCCGAGTTGCTCGCGATCTACGCAGCGGCGTCCGACTGCTGGGAAGCCGAGGCATCGGCGATTGCCGATCTGATGCGCGCCGCATTGCCGTCGTACAAGAAGAACATCTATCACGAGACGTCGCTCGCGCAAGCTGTCTCGGCATGGCAGCGCTATCTGGGGGCGCGCGACGCCGCTGCGCTGCTGAGTCCCAAGGCAGCGTTGCTCACGACAACGCGGCTGGCCAAGGACATCAAGAAGGGCGAGACGCCGCCGGATCACCGCTTCTTCGACATGGCCGACGTTCTCGTACGCGCGCGCGTCGATGCGGACGAACGTTACGCAATGCAATGGCTACGGATTTTGCGCGAGTGGCTGATCCAGGCCCCCGACCAACTGGCGCTTCGCAAACGCGAGTTACGCGTGGTGTCGTTCGACGATCTGCTTGGCAATATCGCACGCGCGCTGACTCAGCATCCCGATCTGGCCGACGCCTTGCGCTCGCGTTACCCCTGTGCGTTGATCGACGAGTTTCAGGATACCGACCCGCTGCAGTTCGCCATCTTCAGTGCGGTGTATGGACAGCGGGCGGTGTCTGCGCCGAATGAGACGCCGGGACCGATGTTCATGGTCGGCGATCCGAAACAGGCGATCTACAGCTTCCGCGCAGCGGACCTCCATACCTATCTGGCGGCGCGCGAGAACGCCGACGCGGCGTACACGCTCGCTGTCAATCAGCGCTCGACCCCGGCCATCATTGAGGCGGGCAATCGCCTGTTCGGTGCCAACGACCGGGCGTTCGTGCTTGAAGGACTCGAGTATCCGCCGGTGCGTCCGGGGGCACGCCGGCGCCCGCCGCTGTCGGACGTTCGCGAGGTGGCCGACTTCACTGTCTGGTGGTTGCCGGACGATGACGAACCGCTGTCCAAAGACGACGCGCAACAGGCCTGTGCGCGCGCAACCGCCGCCGAGGTGGCGCGTTTGCTGGCGGGCGCGTCGCATGGCGAAGTCCTCGTCGGCGAGCGGCCGCTTGCGCCGGCTGATATTGCGGTGATTGTGCAGACGCACCGGCAAGGCGCCTTGATGAAGGCGATGCTCGCGGAACATGCCGTGGGCAGTGTAGAACTGACGCAGGACTCCGTGTTTGCGAGTGAGGAAGCTGAAACGCTGCTGCGGGTGCTACGCGCGGTGGAATCGCCCGGCGATGTGCGCGCATTGCGGGCGGCGCTCGCCACCGAACTGTTCGGGCTCGATGCAACAGCCTTGTATCGCATGCAGACCAGCGAAGCCTCCGATGCGGAAGCGATCGCCTGGATCGAGCGGTTGCAGCGGTATCGTCAGTTGTGGATCGATCGTGGTTTCTCGGCCATGTGGCGCACACTCATGCGCGAACTGGGGCTGGCGGCACGGCTGGTGGCGCAATCGGGCGGCGAGCGGCGCCTGACGAACTTCATGCATCTGGCAGAGCTTGCGCAGGCGCGCTGGGCCGAGCAGCCGGGCATGCCTGCGCTGCTGCGCTGGCTGGCGTCGCAACGCAATGCGAGTGGCGGTGAAGAAGCGCAGTTGCGTCTCGAGTCGGACCAGAATCTCGTGCAGATCGTGACCGTTCACAAGTCGAAGGGGCTCGAGTACGGCGTGGTTTTCTGTCCGTTCCTTTGGGATGGAGCGGTGCGCGACGGCGGCAGCCTCGACGGACTTGAATACCACGACGGCCCCACGGCGGTGATCGACTTTACCGATGCCGCCGGTAAGGGCTCTCCGGCGGCGGCCGCGCTCCGGCAGGAGCAGTCGGCGGAGCAGGCGCGGCTGCTGTATGTTGCGCTGACACGTGCGGTCTATCGTTGCTATCTGGCGGCGGGTATTTACGCGTCGCGCCGGAGCGTGAAAGAGGCGTGCGGCGGCATGCTGAATTGGTTGGCCGCCGGGCAGGGCGTGCCGTTCGACGCGTGGATTACGTCGACGGTCGATACCGACGAACGGGTTGCCATCATCCGATCGGCATGGAAGGCGCTTGTCGGCGGCCCGCTGGCTGTCGTGCCGTTGCCGACAGGCGATGCGCTCGACGCAGGCACGCGCCTCGCACACGACGCGGCACCCGAAATTACCACACGTGCCAGTACGCGGGCTTTGCGTGAAGTCTGGCGCATCGGCAGCTTCTCCGGATTGTTGGCCGGAATGCACGCGGGCCCGCAACTGGGGGGCGGTCAGCTCAGTGCGCCGGAGCGCACGCGTCCCGACTACGATGCGCAAGCGAATGCGGGGCCGACGTTCGCCTTGCCGCCCGAGGGTGACGATGCCTGGCCACCGGCTGACGACATTCTCCGTTTCCCGCGCGGCCCAGCCGCCGGCGAGAGTTTGCACCGTGTGTTTGAGTTGGCCGATTTCCAGTCGCGTGCGCAGTGGCCGCATGCTGTCTCGCGGGCCCTGCGTGAGCGTCCGCCGGGGCGGGGCGCCGAACTCAACGATACGTGGCGGGTCATGATGATGAACATGCTGGCCGACACCCTGGCGACACCGCTGCGTCCCGGTCTGCATTTGGCTGACGTCGCGCTGGCGGAGCGGCTCACCGAAATGGAGTTCACCTATCCAGCCGATGCCGTGTCGCTCGATGCGTTGCGTGGTTTGTTGCGCCAGTTCGGATACCCGGATTTGCCGCTCGACGCCACCGTGTTGCGCGGCTATCTGAAGGGTTTCATCGATCTGGTGTTCCGTCATGGCGGGCAATGGTGGATTCTGGACTGGAAGTCGAATTACCTCGGCACGGCACCCGAGAACTACGGTGCCGACGGCCTGCGCGAAGCGATGGTCGAGCATGGCTATCACCTCCAATATCTGCTTTACACCCTGGCGTTGCACCGTTATTTGCAACGACGTATGACACATTACGATTACGACCGCGACATGGGGGGCAGCCTCTACCTCTTTGTCCGGGGCGTTCGGCCCGACTGGGCCAGTGCGCATCCGGCCGGTGACGATGTGCCGGGTGTCTTCTTCGACAAGCCGTCGCGCGAGATGGTCGACGCGCTCGACCGTTTGTTCTCCGCGGGCGAAAACCCAGCCCTGGTGCAAGCGCTGGCGCTTGACTCGCGCAGTGATGACGCGGTGCTCGACGGGGAGGGCGTATGAGCGATCACCGTCATACGGGCGATGCATCGGGTGCACCGATGGCCGATAGCGGCGTGGTGCGACTGGCGCAAGGGTTCGCACGTCGAATGGCGCTGCTCGCACGCGGGCATGGTGCGGACGATGTGACGTGCCGCTACGTCTGGCGTGCCGCGCTCGCGGTAAGTCTCGCCACGGCCGAAGGTCACGTCTGCGTGCCGCTCGATAATCTGCTCGACGCGCAGGCCAGCGGTGAGCTGTTCCCCGGCGACGCACCGGCCTTGTCCGTTTGGCGGGATGCGCTCTTCACCAGCGGCTTGTGCGCACGCGCCAGTCTCGCGCTGGCCCTGACGGACGACGCGCAGGCCGATGCCTTCCCGTTGCTGATCGACGATCAGGATCGGCTCTACCTGGCGCGTTACTACGGTTATGAGGCGCGTCTGGCGGCGGCGCTTGGACGGAAACTGTCGTCGACCGTCCGCACGCCGGTGACGTCCGACGATCGCGCGCGTCTGCGGCGCTATTTCGGCGAGGGCGTGCTCGCCTCGCCCGACGGGCAACGCGAGCCCAATTGGCAGATGGCGGCGGCAGCGCTCGCGCTGCAACGTTCGCTGGTGGTGCTCAGTGGCGGCCCCGGCACAGGCAAGACGACCACTGTGGTGGGCTTGCTCGCGTGCTTGCTCGAGCGCGACGCCAACCTGCGGGTGGCGCTCGCCGCGCCCACAGGCAAGGCGGCACAGCGTATGCAGGAGGCGTTGACTGCACGGCAGGACCTTCCGGAAACGGTACGTCAGGCGCTGCCCGAAGCGGCGGTGACGCTGCACCGGCTGCTTGGCGTCTTGCCCGAGTCTGCGGAGCAGGTCGGCCGGCGCTTTCGCCACCACGCGGGCAACCCGCTTCCCTACGATTTGATCGTCGTGGATGAGGCATCGATGATCGATTTGTCGATGGCCACGCAATTGCTCGAAGCCGTGCCCGAAGGTGCGCGTCTGATCCTGCTGGGGGACAAAGACCAATTGGCGGCAGTCGAAGCGGGAGCCGTATTCGGGGAGTTGAGTGCGCAACGGGCGTTTTCCCCGGACATGCGTTCGCGCTTGTTATCCGCGCTGGAATGGCCCGCAGAAGCGCCGCCCCGGTCGGGGCCGCTGGCCGCCGTCGCCATTGCCGATGGCAATCAGGGGGTGGCCGGAGGAAACGCGCCCGTATCGCAGGGACTGGAAGACACCGTCGTGTGGCTGGAGCGTACCTATCGCTTCGGGGCGCACTCCGCCATTGGCCGGCTGGCTACCGCGATCAAGGCCGGCAAGGTGATCGAGGCGCGAAAGGAGTTCACCATCCCTGACAACGAGCGTGACGCGCGCTCGCACGTCACCGCATCGCAGGAGCATCGTGCGCAGGAAGAGGGGGGCGACACGGAGGGCGCAGACCGGGTAATGCTCAGCGAGGATGGCGGCATACAATTGTCGCCCGCCCATCTGAACGCGCTGGCCGACGGCTATTCGGCGTACCTCGATGCGCTGGCCGACGCGGTGACGACGATCGGACAACTGGGCGACCCTGCGGCGGCCACCACGGCCGATATCGCCATGGTCGCGCAGCCGGTATTTGCGGCGTTCGGCCAGTTCCGTGTGTTGTGCGCGACGCGCGGCGGGCGGCGGGGTGTCGAGTTTCTCGGCGCACAACTGACGGCGCTGCTGGCGCGTCGCGCCGGCGTAGCGCTCGGTGCCGGCGGCGGCGCATGGTTTGCAGGACGCCCGGTGCTGGTGACGCAGAACGAGTACGCACTGAACCTGTTCAACGGCGACATCGGCATCGCACTACCTCTTGGTCCGTCCGGCACGCTGCGTGTGGCGTTTGCCACACCGGACGGCGGGTATCGCCTCTACTCGCCCGCCAGTCTGCCTGCGCACGAAACAGCGTTCGCCATGACGATTCACAAGTCGCAGGGTTCGGAGTTCGAGCGTGTTGCGATGGTGCTGCCGGAGCAGGCGAGCCGGGTATTGTCGCGCGAGCTGGTCTACACGGGGGTGACACGGGCACGCCGTCAAGCGTGGCTGTACGCGCCTTGGCCGGTGATCGCGTCGGCCATCGCGCGGCCGACGCAGCGCGATGGCGGATTGACCGACCGGTTGCGAGAGGTGCTGGCTACGATGCCGGATTCGACGTCGGGATAGTGGCTTCGGACACCGATCCCAAACGCGTGACGAGCAACTGGTCGATCTTGTAGTTGTCGATGTCGACCACTTCGAATTTGTAGCCCGCGGCTTCGGTCGCTTCGGATTTTTTTGGAATGCGCTTGAGCTGGTAGATCATGAAACCGGCGATGGTTTCAAACTCGCCTTCGCCGGGAAGCTCGTCGATATCGAGGGCTTTTTTCACGTCTTCGACCGACGTCACACCGTCAACGAGCCACGAGTGGTCGTCGCGCTGCACGATCTGATCTTCGTCGGTGGGGTGAATGACGTCGCCCATGAGTGCGCCGACGATGTCGTTGAGTGTCACCACGCCAACGACCAGACCGTATTCGTTGATGATGACGGCAAAACCCTCGCGGGTTTCCTTGAAGCGCGCCAGCGCTTCGGACAGATTGAGCGTGTCCGGAATGACCAGCAGCTTCTTCGCGTAGAGGCGATCCAGATTGCGGATCACGCTCGACAGGTCTTCGCTGGCAATGCGTTGGAGCAAATCCTTCGAGTCGACGTAGCCGAGCACGTTGTCGATCTCGTCGCGGCACACGAGATATTTCGAGTGCGGGCTTTCGATCATCTTCTGGCGAATGCTGCGCTCTTCTTCCGCGATGGTGAAGTACACGACGTCGTCGCGAAACGTCATGACCGACCCGACCGTGCGCGATTCCAGCTCGAACACGTTTTCGATCAGATGAAGTTCCTGTTTGCGGACCACGCCGGCTTGCGCGCCTGCCCCGACCATGGCGGCAATGTCTTCCGAGGTGATGTTCTCGATGGCGTGCGTGGGCAACTTGAGGAGACGCAGAAATAGGTTCGCCACTCCGTTGAACAGGTAGACGAGCGGGCGCAGGATCTTCAGGCAAAGCAGCATCGGATCGATGATGCCCGTGGCGACACGCTCGGGATTGACCATTGCGAGACGCTTGGGAATCAGATCGGCGAACTGAATGAAGGCAATCGTGATGAACAGGAACGAGCCGATGCCGGCGAGGCGCAAGGCGAGCGCCTGATCGATAAACGTCGAGAGCCACCCGAACAGGTAACTGGTCAGGAAGCTCTCGCCGAGCACCCCGCCAAGCACGGCGACCGCGTTGACGCCGATCTGCACGACGGTGAAGAAGCTGCCGGGCTGCTCCTTGAGCGCGAGCACTTTACCGGCCTGCAGATCCCCCTTTTCCGCGAGTACTTGCAGCTTGGTGCGCTTGGCGGCAGTCAGAGAGATTTCGGCGGCGGAAAAGAAAGCGCTCACCAGAACCAGCAAAAAGATACTGAAAAGAAAACCGTAACCACTCATATTGTTATCCCTGTAAGTGCGAGAGCGGGTACATTGCCGCGACGCAGGCCGGACCCGTTTGCACGGGGAAGGGTCCGGTAGCAGGGAAACATTTCAAAACAAGGCCTGTGGGCCATCATTTTGAGATGTCTTCGGGCTGGAGCGCGGGAAGCGCGTCCCCAGTCCGGCGCCAACGGCGAGCGAATATGCCGTGTGCCCCGTCTGGCGGGCCGCGTCAGCCGCGTCGGCTGTACCGCTGTCCGATAGCATGCCATAAGTTCGGGGCGGGCCGACAGCGGTTCCTGTTGGGGTGGGTGAGGACTCGCGGCCGTTGTCTACCTCAGGGCGGTGCCTTACCCGAGCCGCGAGACCTCGTGTACAGAACCGACAATGGGCGTTCGCCCCCTCGGGCATCGTGAAAACCGCTTCGACGCAGTGTCGGGGCCGTGGCAATAAGCCATGCTTCTCTTTCCTGAGGAACGTACCACGATGAACGGCATACAGGCATCTCACTACCCGCCCGGCATGGGCAATATTGCGGCACCGACGCCTATCGTCCTCGATCCGGCGGCGGGACTTGCCAGCCCTGAAGGGATTCCGCTGGTGAGGGTTGCCAACGCTGGCGTTGGCAGTTTGATACATCCTTCGGTGATTCGTGACCCGCAAGCCGTGCCGATGCAACAAAACTTGAACAAGCAATTCATCAACGATTTCCTCGGCTCGTCGCCGGAACCCGAAGCCTCGCCGGGGACATCCTTCGGCCCGTACCTGCCGGGGCATGTCGACGCGGACAGCGTTAATGTGCTGCTGGCGCCATTGGCCGCCCCCACGAGCGGCGCGGGGCGAGGCGCGCAGCCGGTGCTGATCGCGTCCGCCGTGGAAACCCTTCATGTTTGCGCCAGCGCACAGAACGTCAATCCGCGGATCGTGTCAGTCGACAGCAGCAGTCATCCGGTCCGCATGCCCTACGGCCGCAGCGAGCGCGCGCAGATTTGCCGGGGTATCGTGTGCGGATCGTTACTCGGTACGGGGGGGCGCAACGGCACCGTGCCGTTCGATACCGGCCGTGACGACGTGACGGCCATCGTCGCGGATACCGCGCGGCGGTGGACGGGCCACCCGGCGCTGGCTGGCAAAAAAGAGTGGTCGAGAGCGTGTGACGAACTGGAGTCGCCTGCGACGTTCATCGCGAAGGTGTGCGAGCGCCTGCATCAGGGGGCTCGCGTTCTGCCCACGCGTGCCAGCACGGAATGGATGCTTCGCGTGGGATATGCCGACGGCCTGCCGATGCATCAGGCAATGGTGCGATCCGATTTGCCGCCCGCCGTCGCTTTGGGCTCGGACGACTGGGTTAAGCTCACCCTCGGCATCGAGCAACTCGGCGAGCGTCACTGGGAGATGCGCCACGTGGAAGTGATGGACGCGGCGGCGTTGCCCGCATCGAACACGAAGTCATTTACGGCGCTGGCAACGTCAATGTCGTCGAAGCCGCCGCACATCGCGACGCAGCGGCTGCGCAACCAACTCACCCTGCGCGGTTTGCCTACGGCGCCGGCCGACGGCACCACCGATGCGTCGGCGCAGCGGTAAGCGCCGCCGGCCAGGCACACGCCCGATCGTTAGGCGTCATCCATAAAAAAACGCGCCCGGTGTTACCTGGGCGCGTTGGCATTTCGCATGGACGATCAACTCAGGCGCGGGACAAACGAGTCATCAGACACATCGTGCGCCGAGGCGTCGCGTCAGGTGCGGCGATAGATCTCGGCGCCGCTCTTGACGAACTCGACGGCCTTGACCTCCATGCCCTGCTTGAGCGCCGCTTCGTCGGTAATGCCTTGCTTGGCGGCGTAATCGCGCACGTCTTGCGTGATCTTCATCGAGCAGAAGTGCGGTCCGCACATCGAGCAGAAGTGGGCCACCTTCGCGGAGTCTTTCGGCAGCGTTTCGTCGTGGAATTCGCGTGCCTTGTCCGGATCGAGGCCCAGATTGAACTGGTCTTCCCAACGGAATTCGAAACGTGCCTTCGACAGGGCGTTGTCGCGAATCTGCGAGCCGGGATGGCCCTTCGCCAGATCGGCGGCGTGCGCGGCGAGCTTGTACGTGATGATGCCTTCCTTCACGTCGTCCTTGTTCGGTAAGCCAAGGTGTTCCTTCGGCGTGACGTAGCACAGCATGGCGGTGCCATACCAGCCGATGGTCGCGGCACCGATGCCCGACGTGATGTGATCGTAGCCGGGAGCGATGTCCGTCGTCAGCGGTCCGAGCGTGTAGAACGGGGCTTCGTCGCAGTACTCGAGCTGGAGATCCATGTTCTCCTTGATGAGCTGCATCGGCACGTGGCCCGGGCCTTCGATCATGACCTGTACGTCGTGCTTCCAGGCGACTTGCGTGAGTTCACCCAGCGTCTTCAGTTCGGAGAGTTGCGCTTCGTCGTTGGCGTCGTAGATCGAGCCCGGACGCAGACCGTCGCCGAGCGAGAACGCGACGTCATACGCCTTCATGATTTCGCAGATCTCTTCGAAGTGCGTGTACAGGAAGCTCTCCTTGTGATGGGCGAGGCACCACTTGGCCATGATCGAACCGCCGCGGCTCACGATGCCGGTCATGCGGTTGGCGGTCATCGGCACATACGCGAGGCGCACACCGGCGTGAATCGTGAAGTAGTCCACGCCTTGCTCGGCCTGTTCGATGAGCGTGTCGCGGAACATTTCCCACGTCAATTCTTCGGCCTTGCCGTTCACCTTCTCGAGCGCCTGATAGATCGGCACCGTGCCGATGGGCACCGGGCTGTTGCGCAGAATCCATTCGCGCGTCTCGTGAATGTGCTTGCCGGTCGACAGATCCATTACCGTGTCGCCGCCCCAGCGGATCGCCCACGTCATCTTGTCGACTTCTTCGCCGATCGACGACGTCACGGCCGAGTTGCCGATGTTCGCGTTGATCTTCACGAGGAAGTTGCGGCCGATGATCATCGGCTCGGATTCCGGGTGGTTGATGTTGTTCGGGATGATGGCGCGGCCGCGGGCGATTTCGCTGCGCACGAACTCCGGCGTGATCTCTGCGGGAATGCTGGCGCCGAAATGTTGCCCCGGATGCTGGCGCGAGAGCAGCTTGGCCAGACGTTCGCCTTGCGGACCGGCGTTGCGCACGCTTTCGATGTATTCCTGACGGCGCAGGTTTTCGCGAATGGCGATGTATTCCATCTCGGGCGTGATGATGCCCTGACGCGCGTAGTGCATCTGCGTCACGTTCTTGCCGGCCTTGGCGCGGCGCGGCGTGCGATGCAGGCCGGGGAAGCGCAGGTCGGCGGTCGCGGCGTCGGCGGCGCGCTCACGGCCGAAGGTGGACGTGAGGCCCGGCAGCGCTTCGGTGTCGCCGCGCTCGTCGATCCAGGCGGCGCGCAGGGCGGGCAGGCCGGAGCGGATATCGATTTGCGCGTCGGGGTCGGTGTACGGACCGGAGGTGTCGTAGACGAAGATCGGCGGGTTCTTCTCGCCGCCAAAGCTCGTCGGCGTGTCGGATTGCGAGATTTCACGCATCGGAACACGGATGTCGGGGCGCGAGCCGGTGACGTAGATCTTTCGGGAATTCGGCAGCGGTGCGATCGCGGCTTCGTCCACGCGCGCGTTGGCTGAGAGGAATTTCGGATTGGCGTTCATGCAATGTCTCCTGGCGGGGCACGTGTTGACGCCGACAAATTCGGCGCAAAGCGGCTCAGGAGCATGAACGGGGGCGAGGAACTTCTACGCTCCCTGCGCTGGCATTATCCAGATCAGGTTCTAAGGGTATTTCTCACCCACAACTCACGTTGCAGGACCCCTGCGCTAGCTTTGCGGCAACGATACACCGACATGCCAGGCAAACACAAGCGCGGTGTGTCCCGAAAAGCGTGAACCACCGATGGTGCGATGCGACATGAGAATTGCCGATGCCAACCTCGGGGTGCGCTGCCTGCGTCAGGTGAGGGCGGGGGGCTTGTCGTCTTCGTCGAACGCGCGTGCGAGCCGTTGGGCGACATCCCCGGCCAGTGCTTCGGGCACGTTGGTAAAGCTCATCACGAGCGCGGGCGGCAACTGGCGGGCGAGGCTGAAGAACGACAGCGCGCCCGGTGCAATGCCGTGCCGGAACGCGGTGCGGCACAGTGCGCGATCATCGCGGTGCGGCGCCAGCCAGCCGAGCAGATGCATGCCGCCGGCTTGCTGTGCGAGTTCAATGCGTCCCGGCAGGTGTTCACGCAGCGCCTGCGCGAGCGCGGCGCGGCGTTCTCCGTAGAGCTGGCGCATGCGCTTGATGTGGCGGCTGAAATGTCCTTGCGTGATGAAGTCGGTGACGGTGGCCTGTTCGATCCAGCCCTGCGCCGGGGACGAGAGCGACGCGCTGGCGATGAACGCGTCGCACAGCGTAGGCGGCACGACCAGATAGCCCAGACGCAAGCCGGGAAACAGCACTTTGCTGAACGACCCGGCGTAGAGCACGCGTTCCCCGCCGTCCAGGCTCTTGAGCGCGGGCAACGGCGCGCCGGTGTAGCGGAATTCGCTGTCGTAGTCGTCCTCGACGATCCAGGCGTCATGCGCCTGAGCCCACGCCAGCAGAGCGAGGCGGCGCGCGAGCGGCAGCGTGACCGATAAGGGTGACTGATGCGAGGGAGTGACGACCGCGAGCCGGGCGTCGGGGGCGGCCCGCTCGCCCGCAGCGACGTCGAGTCCGTCATGATCGACGGCCACCGGCACCAGCGCGGCGCGGCTCATCCGAAGCGCCTCCTGCGCGCGGAAATAGCCCGGATCTTCACACCACACGGCATCGCCCGGACGCAGCAGCACGCGTGCGATCAACGCGAGGGCGCCCTGATACCCGGCGGTGACGATGATCTGTCCGGGTTCGCAATGAATGCCCCGTGCGATTGCCAGATAACCGGCAATGGCTTCGCGCAACGGTGCCCAGCCGATGGCGCTCTGATAGTGCAGCCCTTCGGGAGAAAGATGTCGTGCATGACGTGTCGCGAGCCGTGCCCACAATTTGCGCGGGAATTCGTCGAGGGCCGGCAGGCCGTTCTGCAACGGCAATGGCATACCGAAAGCGTTTAGCGGAATGCTGCTGGGGTTCTCTGGCTGCGCGTGGCTGGGCAACGGTGGCGAGTCGGATCTTTCGCCGGTGTCCGCTTCGGGACGGCTCGACCGGGCAGCGTTGGCTCGCGGCAGTATGGCTCTCGCGGCGGCCCCGAGACGCGTGCCATCCAACTGTGGATTGACGCGGCTGCCTGCGGCGCCGCGCCCCACGACGAAGCCCTCCGCAACCAGCCGTTCGTAAGCGGCTTCGACCGTGCCGCGTGCCACGCCGAGTTCACTTGCGAGCGCCCGCGTCGAGGGCAGCCGGCTCGATGGCGCGAGCTTGCCCGAGAGAATGCCGTCGCGGATGCGCTCGTAAAGCGCGCGGTAAGTGGGAACGCCGGAGGCCTGCGCGGCATCGGCCAGATGCAGGGCCGCGAGTGCGGCAGGGCTGGATTTTTCGGACATCGCGCAATGCCTCGCGTGGCTTGGGGCTGGATGGTGGCTTGATGGATAAGCCCACCGCGCGCCGTCGGCACCGGTTTCCGGTTGGGCTTGTGTTGGCCTACCGATTCTATTCGGTTTTGGCTCTTCTGGATGAGACAAGGTGTGCGTATCGTCTGGGGGGTGAATGCATCTTATGCGTGACGACGGCATACACCTGTTACCTCGGCATTTTCTGACCTGAAGGGAGAATCGACTCATGCAACGCCTGAACTTCATCAACGCTGCTCCGCGCCCGTACGAACATCTGGGCACGTTGAGCCACTATTTCCATGACTGCGGCTTGCCGGACGGGCTGGTCGAACTGGTCTGGCTTCGCGCGTCGCAACTCAACGGCTGCGCGTTCTGCATCGACATGCACGTGGCCGACGCCCTGAATATCGGCATCGACCCGCGTCGCTTGCATCTGCTTGTCGCCTGGCGCGAGACCGAGTTGTATTCGCCGGCCGAGCGTGCCGCGCTGGCCTGGACGGAAGCCGTCACCAATGTGCAGGACGGCCATGTGCCGGACGACGTTTTCGACGAGCTGCGCGCCCACTATGACAACAAGCAGATCGCCGATCTGACGTTCGCTGTCGCCACGATCAACGCGTGGAACCGGCTGGCGATTTCGTTCCGGTCGGCGCTGCCGAAGACGCCGCAGGGCGTGCGCTGAGGCTGCATGAATGACCGCGCGATTCTTGACGCAATGCGAAGCGAAGCGCCGTCTGACGCCAACGTCACTGTGCCAGACGCACTTCGCGCTGAAAATCGCGCGGCATGAGCCGCAGGGCGTCGCGGAAGAACCGCCGATCGGGGGGCGGCAGCATCGGCAGCACGTGGCCCAGCGATCGCGCGGCGTGCAACGCCTGAGGCGAATCGCCGTCCTGATGCAGCGCAAACCACAACATCTCGAACCACAGGTTGGCGAGCTGCAACGGCTCGAAGCGAACGCGTCCCTCTTCGTGATCGGCGAGCGTCGTGGCCACCACATCCGTCCATTGCGTGAAACCCTTGGCCCGGGAGAAGGGCGCACCGAACGGCTGCACGGCGTCGAGGAACGCGTCGACGGCGAGCGGTGTGCTCGCGCGCAAGGTCGCCAGATCGGGGTCGCGTCGCACCGGCACAGCGCCTCGCGCGATACGCAACAAAAAGACGGTATTCCAGACCGAGTTGCCGCCTACGCCGAAGCGGTCGCAGATCCATTCCGACAGACCGATCCAGCGCAGCGCCTGACGCTGCACGTCGGCGGCGGCGAGGCGTCTGCCGGGATCGATGAGCGCACCCTGCCAGAACAGCCACAACGACAGCCCGATGTTCGCCGCGACGTGCTGTGCGAGTTCGATGGAATCGGCTTCGAACGCTGCCTGCAAGGCGTCGGAGAATGCTGCCAGCGCATTGGCGGCCGACTGCGCCCGTGCGCGCATCGGACCGGGACGTGCGGCGTGCGACTTGTGCAGCAACGCTTGCAGATTCCGGCTCTCGAAGCGGATGCGCGGATTGTAGACGAGGCAGGGGGCGAGCGAGGCGTCGTCTCCGATGCGTTGCAGGTGCGCAAACGCGCCTGCCTCGTCGCGCAAGGCATACGCCTGCCACGCCTGCACGATCCAATGCATGGCGCGTAACGTGGGCGAGCCAGGCGGGTTCGCGCCAAAGGTCGCGGCGAGTGTGGCGAGCGTCTGTTTCGTGCGCGCCGCGTCGCCCATGCGGCGCCACACGATCGTCTCGGCGAGCAGGGCGATGCCGCGTTGCACGTCGTCGACGGCACACACCTGCGCCGCATGGAACGACGGGATCGCGCCCGTGCGCTGACGCCGCGCTGCGGCACCTTGCGAGGGTGCTTGCGGCGGCGCGAAGAACACGCCGTCCTGCATATCGCGCTTGCCAAGCGTCAGGTGATGCCAGAACGCGATGTCCTGCATGACGTAATCGAGCGCGGGCGACTGCGTATCCGCTACGGCATCTTGCGGCAGTCCGAGAAATGCGGCAATGGCACGACGCGGATCGCCGGGCGTCGTGTCTCCGATCGCCACAACGATGCGCGACATTTCATGCCGGGCCAGCCAGAACGGCCCTTTGCCCCGGCCGCGCGTCGGCAGCAGACGCACGTCGGCGAGCTGGTCGTCGCCCCAGCCCACAGCGACGCCCCAGCGGGCGAAGTCGGAGAACGCGCGGCTGACCAGCATGCGCAAATCACCTGCCTCACCCGACTGACCGAAACGGATTTTCAGCGACGCCAGCGAGACAGGCGACGTCTCGTAATGCGCCGCGTAATAGACCCGCATCAACAACCACAGGCTCTGGTAGCGCACGGGTTGCGCGTCGATCTTCTGAGGGGCGTCGAGGCGCACGACGAGCGCTGGTGCGTCGACGGTAGAGGGGGCGAGGTTTGGGGCAGGTGTGTCGGGCATGGCGTCGAGAGGTATCGAGTCGCACCGGGCAGCGGACGACATCCGCAGCATTTACGAAATCTTCTGATGGGCGCAGCGATGATACGGCGGTTACGTCGGTTACGGTAGCTTTGCTTTGCACCTGTTGAAACGCGCACTATCCTGCAAGCGCTTCCGGGGAGCCGGCGCCAGGCCAGCGCCACTGCCAACGTTCCTGCCATTCCCATGGCATCCCATGAATTAAGGATAACGAAATGAAAAAGCTGATCTCTCGCTGGCGACGCGGTGTATTCGGGCTGCGGCTCGTGCTCGCGGCGGTGTCTCCCATGGTGTTCGCTGCCCCGGTGCATGCGGCGGAGCCGGCGAAAGCCGCAACGGTGCGCATGACGGAGCGTGCCGACTGGGGCAAGCTTTTCGACGCGGAAGGTGTGAAGGGAACGATCGTGGTGCTCGATGGGCGCACGCAGACGTATCAGGCGTTCGACACGGCACGCGCCGAGCGGCGGATGTCGCCTGCGTCGACGTACAAGATATTCAACAGCTTGCTGGCGCTCGAGTCGGGCGCCCTCGACAACGAGCGAGAGATCATTCCTTGGGATGGCAAGCCTCGCCGGATGAAAAACTGGAATGCGGCCATGGATTTGCGCACGGCGTTTCGCGTGTCGTGCCTGCCGTGCTATCAGGTTGTCTCGCACAAGATTGCGCGTCAGTTCGCGCAGGCCAAGCTCAATGAGGCCGGTTACGGGAACCACACCATCGGACGCGCCGCCGACGCCTATTGGATCGACGACAGCCTCCAGATCTCGGCACGCGAACAGGTCGATGTCCTGCAACGTCTTGCGCGCGGAACGCTACCGTTCTCGGCGCGCTCACAGGACATCGTGCGTCAGATGTCGATTGTCGAAGCCAATCCCGACTACGTGTTGCACGGCAAGACCGGCTGGTTTGTCGACAAGAAGCCGGATATCGGCTGGTGGGTGGGTTGGATCGAGCGCGACGGCAACATCACGAGTGTGGCGTTGAACATCGATCTGAAGGACGACGCCGATGTGCCCAAGCGCGCGCGTATTGTGCGGGCCGTGCTGAAGAGTCTGCAGTTGATCTGAACGGGAAATCGCGCGGCGCGCGCCGGCTTGCGGCACATCCGCGCGATGGATGCGCTCTACAGCGCGCGTCCGTGTTTGAGTGCGGCAGCGATTTCCGCCACGTGACGGCCTTGCGTCTTCGCAATCTTCAGTTCGTTCTGGCTAGGCTGCCGCGAACCGTCGCCTGCGGCGAGCGTGGTCGCGCCGTAGGGAGTGCCGCCGGTAATTTCCGCCATATTGGTGAGGCCCGGCTCGGTGTACGGCACGCCGACGATGATCATGCCGTGGTGCAGCAGTGTGGAATGAAAGCTCGTGATCGTCGTTTCCTGACCGCCGTGCTGCGTTGCCGTGCTGGCAAATACGCTGCCGACCTTGCCGACGAGCGAGCCCTTGGCCCAGAGGCCGCCGGTCTGATCGAGGAAGTTGCGCATCTGCGCGGTCATGTTGCCGAAGCGGGTCGGCGTGCCGAAGATGATGGCGTCGTAATCGACAAGCTGATCGACACGGGCGACGGGCACGCTCGCGAACGCGGCACGCGCGGCTTTCGCGCCGCTCTTCTCGAGAACGTCGTCGGGTACCAGTTCAGGGACTTGCATCACGGTGACATCGGCGCCGGCGACGCTGCGTGCGCCTTCGGCGACCGCCTCGGCCATCTTGTAGATGTGCCCGTACATGCTATAGAACACCACCAGGATTTTGGCGTTGGCCATGGGAATCTCCTTTGGGGTCGAAAGACGCCGGCGCCGTGGGCGGTTCGCCTCGCGAGGCAAGCCATTCCATCATAGCCGACGCTCGTGACGAAACGTCGAATCCATCAGTCGCCAGACGCGTAACGAGACGATTTGCCGCAGTGAGAATGTCGTGGCGTTCTGGGGGGCTGGCGCCGAGACGAGCCGCTTAACGCAGACGCGAGCCGATGAGGCAGCCCAGGGCGAGTGCCGCCATCAGCACCGTGACGCTTGCCGACACGCCGCCCACCAGCGCGAGTCCGGTGGCGGCAAGACCATGCGCCAGTAACGCAGCAGGCACGATCAGCACGGCGCTCACGACACACCAGCGCATGACATAGCGCCACATGAAGCGGCTCACGATACGCATCCGTGCGTCGAGTTGATGCCGCTGCCAGAATGACAGATCGGCGGCCGCGTGAAAGAGCCACAGCGGGCTGAAGTATTTGATGAACAAGTCCATGACGTCACACAGGAAGCACAATGCCGGCAGGGCGCGGGCATGTCGTCGAGGCACGATGGCGAGGCAGATGCCGGATAGCACTGTCGCGCATCTGGAGGGAAGTCGACGCATGAAGATTGTAGCAGGCACTCACTCACTTCGCGGCGTCATCAGCGAATCGCACGTTCGTTTATCGTGCTGAATTTCGCGCAATGCTCACGAAAACTTCGACATCGCGCGGCATCTCCCATCGTGTCAGGGTTTGCTTGTCGTTTGGGTGGCAAGTGCGTGCGGCGTGTTGGTGGTGAATTGCTGGATCAACTCCCAGACGGACTGTGCGGCGGGGGAGAGGGTGCGGTTCTTGCGGCGCACGAGCATGATGGTGCGATCGAGTTGTGGCACAAGCGGCAGGGCGACCAGGCGTCCGCCGTTTTCCGGTAACCCTGGCATGGCCGGGAGCGCCAGGGCCGGCATGATGCTGATGCCGATGCCTGCTTCGACCATCCGGAAGACGGTGATGGCATGGCCGACTTCCTGCGCCACGTGACAATAGGCGCCATGTTCGGCCAGCGCCCGGTCGATCAATGGCCGGCTGCCCGACGCATAGTCGAGCAGCACCAGCTTCTCCCCATTGAGTTCCTTCCACGTCACTTGCGCCTGCTTTGCGAAGCGATGTGAGCGGTCGCATACCACGAGGAACGGTTCGACCATGATGGGCTCGCCGACGAGATCGTCCGTGCCTTCCGACGCCACGATGACGCCGAAATCGACCTCGCCGTGCCGCACGCTGTCGGTCGCGAGCGTCTGGACCTGATCGCGCAACATGAGCGTGATGTCCGGGTAGCGGGCCGCGCAGGCCGAGATGCACTCGGGCATCAGATTGGCGGAGATCGTGGGCGCGCTGGCCACGCGTACCCGTCCGCGACGCTCTTCGGCCAGACCGTGCGTATCGCGCAGGGCGCTCTCCAACTCGTCCAGCACCCGGGCGAGCGTTGCCGAGAGGCTAGCGCCCACTTCGGTTAGCGTGACCTCCCGCGTGGTGCGGTCCACCAGCTTGAGTCCGAGTTCTTGTTCCAATTCGCGGATACAGCGGCTCACGGCCGGCTGGGTGAGGCCGATGTCCTCGCCGGCCCGGCTGAAACTGCCGTGTTCGGCCACTGCGAGGAATACCTTGAGCTGGCGCAGTGAGATATTCATGCGTCTTTGGTATGAATGAATTTTTTAAATGAATTTGTATTTTAACTGCCCTTGCGTTCTAATACGTGAAAACCCGTATCGCGAGCGCACACTTCCGGTCACTTTCGATCGCCCGCCGATCGACTGACGACCTCGCTGGCGGCCGACACGCCGCCGCGTCCCGTGTCCTGGCGAACGGGCTTTGTTTTTTTGACGTATTCGAGATTGACGATGGCCAGACCGCGTTTCCTTCCCGACAATTTCACGTTGATGCTTGTGGCGACCGTTGGGCTCGCCAGCTTCCTGCCGGCACACGGCGAGGGCAAAGTTGCCTTCAACCTGCTCACCAACGTGGCAATTGCCGCATTGTTCTTCCTGCACGGCGCGAAGCTCTCGCGCGAAGCGGTGCTCGCCGGTGCGACGCACTGGCGCCTGCATCTGCTGGTGTTCGCCAGCACGTTCGTGATCTTCCCGATCGTCGGCGTGGCGCTCAAGCCAGTGCTTTCGTGGATGGTCACGCCGGAGTTGTATCTCGGCGTTCTCTTCCTGTGCACGCTGCCGGCCACGGTGCAGTCCGCCATTGCGTTTACCTCGATTGCCCGTGGCAACGTGCCCGCCGCGGTGTGCAGTGCCTCGGCGTCGAGCCTGTTCGGCATCTTCATCACGCCGGTGCTCGTCGGCCTGATCGTCATCCATCACGATGGTAATACCGGCGCGTCGCCGTTCGACTCGATCGGCAACATCATGCTGCAACTGCTGGTGCCGTTCATTGCGGGGCAACTCTCACGCAAGGCCATCGGCAAATGGGTCGAGCGCAATCGCGCGCTGCTCAAGGTCGTCGATCAAGGCTCGATTCTGCTGGTGGTCTACACGGCGTTCAGCGAGGCAGTGAACACAGGCCTGTGGCATCAGATTCCGCCGCTGGCGCTGCTCGGCCTGCTGGGCTGCTGCGCGGTGATTCTCGCCATCATGCTGGCCGTGACCACGTATTCCGCCCGCTGGCTCGGTTTTTCGCGCGAAGACGAGATCACCATTGTCTTTTGCGGCTCGAAGAAGAGTCTCGCGAGCGGTATTCCGATGGCCAAGGTGCTGTTCGCGACCGGCTCGCTTGGCGCGATTGTGTTGCCGCTCATGTTGTTCCATCAGATGCAATTGATGGTCTGCGCAGTGCTCGCGCAACGTTACGCTGATCGTCAGCGCGCGGCGCAGGCGGGCAAGCGCGTGAAGGCCGGGGCGGCCAAGCCGGCAGTTCCCGTTCCCGATGGCAAGCCCGACAGCAGCGCCAAGGCCGGGGCGGGCCACTGAGGGAGAATTCGCGGCAAAACGCGGCCCCGCATGCTGCCGAGGGCCCGCTGTCACACGTTGGTCGTGCGCAAGTGCTAGAATTGCGGTTGTTTCGCTTCTTGACGACCACCCTGGTCCGGCGGCGCCCGACGCATCTGTCCTTCGACAGGCCCCTCTCGCGCCAGCCCCGAGCATGGCGCGCAGCGCCCCTTGAATCTTCGCGAGTGAGCTTTGATGCGGAATCCTTCCGCGTGGCGGCCCCCGTTTTTTTAAAAGAGATGTCCCTTCATCATGGCTGATGTAAATGCTGTTCCGACCCCCGGCTTCGATAGCTTCGGGCTACATGCGGACATCTTGCGGGCCATCGCCGAGCAGGGCTACACCCAACCGACACCGATTCAGGCACAAGCCATTCCCGTCGTGCTGTCCGGGCGCGACGTCATGGGTGCCGCGCAAACGGGGACGGGCAAGACCGCCAGCTTCTCGCTGCCGATCATCCAGCGCCTGCTGCCCGAGGCCAACACGAGTGCGTCGCCTGCGCGACATCCGGTGCGTGCGCTGATCCTCACGCCGACACGCGAACTCGCCGATCAGGTCGCCGATAATGTGCGTGCCTATGCAATGCATACACCGCTGCGTAACACGGTGGTGTTCGGTGGCGTCGATATGAATCCGCAGAAGGATGCACTGCGACGCGGCGTCGAAATTCTGATCGCGACGCCGGGCCGCTTGCTCGATCACGTCGAACAGAAGACGGTGAATCTGAGCCAGGTCAGGATGCTCGTGCTCGACGAAGCCGACCGCATGCTGGACATGGGCTTCCTGCCGGATTTGCAGCGTATTCTGAATTTGCTCCCGAAACAGCGCCAGACACTGCTGTTCTCGGCCACGTTCTCGAACGACATCAAGAAGCTCGCGTCGAGCTATCTCTCGAATCCGGTCACTATCGAAGTCGCCCGTCGTAATGCAACGGCCGATAAGGTCGAGCAGGTCGTCTACGAAGTGGACGAAGACGACAAGCGCGCCGCGGTGGTGCAGATTCTGAACGAACGCGACCTCAAGCAGGTCATCGTGTTCGTCAACAGCAAGGTCGGTGCAAGCCGTTTGGCGCGCCAGTTGGAGCGAGAGGGTATCGTGACGGCCGCCATTCACGGCGACAAGTCGCAGAACGAGCGCATGCAAGCCCTCGAAGCGTTCAAGCAAGGCGGTATCCGCGCACTGGTGGCGACCGATGTCGCCGCGCGTGGGCTGGACATCACCGATCTGCCGGGGGTGATCAACTACGACCTGCCGTATAACCCGGAAGACTATGTGCACCGTATTGGTCGTACGGGCCGCGCGGGCGCATCGGGCGAGGCGATCTCGCTGTGCGCACCGGACGAGCGCAAGCAACTCGTGGAAATCGAGAAACTGATCAAGCGCGAACTCAAGCGCGGCGAACTGGTGATGGAGCGTCGCAGCCGTTCGCGTGATGATCGCAATGGCGATCGCTACGATCGCAGTGAGCGTACGGATCGCTCGGAGCGCAGCGATCGGAGCGAGCGTCATGGCCGTCACGATGGCCTGCGCGCTAGCCGTGGTGGCAATTCCGCGCCGCGTCGTGTCCGCCCGGAAGACGAATTTTTCTACAAGCCGTACGAGCCGTCGCCGTCGGCGATTGAGTCGCAACGCGACAGCCGCTCGTTGCAGGAATCCGTGGCGCCGACCGCTTTTGGCGCATTGCCTGAAAAGGCGCCGAAGCGCCAGGTGGCTGCCCTGCTCGCGGGTTTCCCTCGCAAGGCCGGCACCTGAGACTGACCTGCCGCGCCATGGTTGTGGTGCGTTGAAAGCGAAAAGCCAGCGTAATTGCGCTGGCTTTTTTCATATTCATGGCGCCAAGGGCGATATGTCCCCGTCCGAGGAACATTAGCCTGCCGAGACCTTCGCCAGATGCCCCGCGAGGAAATCCAGAAATGCATGCACCTTCCTGGAGTGGCGCCGGTTTGGCAGATAGGCTGCATGCACGCTGATGTGCTGGTCCTGCGGATTGATCTCGTAGTCCTCGAACAGTCGCTGCAGACGCCCCGCGCGCACATCTTCCTGCACCAGCCATTCGGCCAGCAGTGCAACGCCTAGATCATCCAGCACGGCCTCGCGCAGCATATCCGAGCTGTTGGCCGCCAAGCGCCCCTGAATTTCCACATGCTGAACCGTGCTGCCCTGCCGGAATGACCAACGCTGCGGCCCGGCCTGATAGGCGAAGCGCAGGCACTCGTGCGCGCTCAATTCCGCGGGCGAGGTCGGCATCCCGCGCTGCTCAAGATATCCATGACTGGCGACCACGTAGCGGTGATGCTCGGCCAGGTGGCGCACGATGAGGTGAGGCTGATTGGCCGGAGCGCCGATGCGCACCGCTACGTCGATGCGCTCGGCGGCCAGATCGACATAGGCATCCGACAGGACTAGATCCAGCGACACGCGCGGGTGTTCGCGCAGGAAGCCGGGAATGTGTGGCGCCAGGCACACGCGCGCGAACGTGACCGGCAGCGATACCCGCAGCGGGCCAACCGCTTCCCCTCCCGCATCCGACACGCTGCCGTCGGCCTCGTCAAGGTCGGACAGCACCTGTGAAACCTGCTCCAGATAGGCCGCGCCCGCATCGGTGAGCGTCACACGGCGCGTGGAGCGGGTCAGCAGCGCCGTGCCCAGCGACGCCTCCAGACCATCGATCAACCGGGTCACTGACGATGTAGCCACACCTAGCCGCCGCGCGGCTTTGGAGAAACCACCCGATTCCGCCACGTCCACGAAGGCGCGCAAAGCTTGCAGTTTGTTCATTTTCTATCTTTGCGTTTTTTGCAAATTCACGTTGCAAATTCAAAGAATTCTCATTGATCAGCGCAAAGCCTAATCTCACGACAATACCAACGCAAGGATTTTCACCATGCCGTCCGTCGAGATTCAAATCACCTACGACTTCATCTGCCCCTGGTGCTGGATCGGCCGCCGGCATCTGCAAGCGGCACTGGCGCAGATGCCGGACACAGCGTTCTCTATCCGCTACGTGCCCTATGAACTCAACCCCGGAATGCCGAAGGAAGGCGCCGACCGGAAGGCCTACCGTAGCGCCAAATTCGGCAGTTGGGCACGCTCTCAGGCGATGGATGCCGACGTGACCCTGGCCGGCCGGAGCGTGGGCGCCGCATTTCACTACGACCGCGTAACCATCACGCCAAACACGCGCCTGGCCCATCGACTGATGATCTATGCCGCCAGACGGGGCGACGCCGCCAAGACTGAGGCGCTTTTCGAATCCGTGTTCCACGCCTACTTCTCCGAGGGCCAGGACATCGGCAAGGCCGAAGTATTGGCCGCGTTGGCGGGCCAGGTTGGCTTTGATGCGAAGGAGGCTCGCGACTTCCTGGACTCACCGGCCGGGGAGCGCGAGGTCGTGGCAGCGGAACTGCAGGCGCAAGCTAACGGTGTGCGCTCGGTGCCCACCTTGCGTATCGGCAACACGTCCATCAGCGGCGCACAGCCTTCCTCGACCCTAATACAAGCGGTCCGGCAAGCCGCTGCACAAAGCGCCGTAGCACCTGCCGCTTGAGACGCCACCCGAGGGACCACCCACATGCCAGTCACGCTTTCCGATCGCAGTTCACCCCGCGCCATCATCATCGGCGGCTCCGTCGGCGGCCTGTTCACCGCCACGGCCTTGCAAGCCATCGGCTGGCAGGTCGATATCTTCGAGCGTTCCCCTCACGAGCTTGACAGCCGTGGCGGCGGCATCGTGCTGCAGGGCGACGTGCTGCGCGCGTTCCAGTTCGCGGGCGTTAAGACGCAGGGACAACTGGGCGTGCGCTCGGGTGACCGAATCTTTCTGGATCGTAGCGGCGAGGTGGTGCAGCGCACCTGGATGCCGCAGACGCAGACCTCGTGGAGCATGCTGTATGCCGCGATGAAGCGCCACTTGCCCGCCTCGGCTTATCACCATGGCGAGCAGTTCGTGCGTTTCGAGCAGGACGGCGAGCGCATTCGTGCCCACTTCGCCAACGGCCGCGTGGAGACGGGCGACTTGCTCATCGGTGCGGACGGCGCGCGCTCGGCTGTGCGGCAGCAAATACTGCCCGGTCTCTCCCCTCGTTATGCGGGCTACGTAGCGTGGCGCGGTCTGCTCGAAGAGGGGGCTCTGACCGGAGAGGCTGCGGACATGCTGCGCGGCAACTTCGCCTTCCAGCAAGGCCCGGATCACCTGCTGCTCGCTTACCTGGTGCCCGGCGAGGACGAGGCGACGGCACCCGGCCGGCGCCGCTGGAACTGGGTTTGGTACGTGAAGGTGCCGCAGGGCGATGCACTGTCGCGCCTGTTGACCGACCGGCACGGCGTGCGCCACGCGTTTTCCCTGCCGCCCGGCGCCGTGAAGGATGCCGATGTAGCCTGGCTGCATCAGCGATCACATGAACAGCTCGCGCCCCAGTTCCAGCAACTCGTCGCGGCCACGCCGGGTCCTTTCCTGCAGGCGATTCTTGATTTGCAGACTCCCCGCATGGTGCTGGGCCGGGCGGTCGTGCTGGGCGACGCGGCCTTCGTGCCCCGTCCGCATACCGCTGGCGGCACCGCGAAAGCCGCCGCCAATGCGGTGGCGCTGGCGACGGCGCTGCGTGACAGCACGGACACCGATGCCGCACTGGCGGCCTGGCAGGCGGCACAACTGAGCGAAGGCATCGCCATGACCGACTGGGGGGTGCGTATGGGCAACCAGATCATGCGCATCGCTGCGTCGGACACCGCGTCCACTGCACCTTTCCAGGAGTGAACACCATGTCTTGACTTGGGCGCGGTCCTGGCGGTGGCGTCGTTTGCTGCAATGGGTTCGGCACTGTTCCACTGTTCATTTCGCCGGGCACACAGCAGTAGCTGCCGGTCGCCTGCGCCATCGAGTTCGACCTGGGCTTCCAGGCCGTTCTGCCGAACTGGGTGCGCGGGCGGGGCTGACTGTGTACCTCACGGTATTCAACGGCACGATGACCGCTGGCAGCATGGACTGGCGCCTCGCGGCGCAGAAAATCGGTGTACCGTAGACCCTGGTGATCGGTGCCGTTGGCCTCGTGGTCGGTACCCGAACTGCCAGCACCCCACATCAAGGACTTACCATGACCACAGCCTCCACGTCCCCTTCGGTTCAGGACAACCCTGCGAAGCATCGCTTCGAGTACGTGTCGCAAGGCGAGCGTGCGGTTGCCATCTACTCGCTGGAGGGCAATGTCATCACCTTCGTCCACACTCTGGTGCCCGAGGCGCTACAGGGGCAGGGCATTGCGCACCAACTGGTGTTGGCGGGGCTGGCCTCCGCGCGAGAGCGTGGTCTGCGCGTCGTTCCGCAATGCCCTGTATTCGCGGCGTACATGCGCGCGCATCCCGAGACGCATGATTTACTGGCCGACGAAGGTCGTGCCTTGCTCGGTCTCTGAAGCGCGTCGCATCGGCCGTCGGAGAAGGCGCTATGGCCGTGGCTTTCATCCACCAGCACCTCGCAACCCTTTGAGGAGAATCGCCATGTCCCGTCACTGCACCCATACCGCCAGCATCCACCGCGTCACGCCCAGCGCACTGGGTTGCGAGGAGTGCCTGAAGTCCGGCAGTCCCTGGGTGCATTTGCGGCTGTGCCGTACCTGCGGCCACGTGGGGTGTTGCGACGACTCGCCCAACCGCCACGCCAGTGCGCACTACCACGAGACCGGCCACCCTATCATCGAGGGCTATGACCCACCCGAGGGGTGGGGCTGGTGCTACGTTGACCGCGTCATGCTGGATCTGGGTGACGACACCACGCCACAGAATGGGCCTATCCCGCGTTTCGTCTGAACGACCCGAAGAGATTTCATGCACCCTGAAGAAGGCACACCGTCCGTCGAGCCACGCGACCCCTCGCTGCGCAAGGCCTCGCTCGACGACCTGTCGGCCCGCAGCCTGCCGCACCCCGAGAGCGTGACGGCAGTCATCCAGCACCATGTGCGCCCCGAGGCCGTCGCAGCCTACGAGCAGTGGCTGAAGCGCGTCGTGCCCATCGCGGAGCGCTTCCCGGGGCACCGCGGCGTGCTCGTCATCCGTCCCGCGCCCGGCTCTACGCTCTACACCGTGACCCTGCGCTTCGACTCGCTGCCGCATGCGGAGGACTGGTTCCAGTCGGCTGCGCGGCAGACGTTGCTGGGCGAGGTGATGCCCTTGCTGTCGCGCGATGAGCAGCGCCAGACGGTGACGGGGCTGGAGTTCTGGTTCCACCCGGAGCCGGGGCAGAAGCCAGCCAAGCGCTACAAGCAGTTCCTGCTGACGCTGTCAGTGATCTTCCCGCTCACGATGCTGGTACCCGTTCCGGTTCGCTGGCTGGCGCAATGGTGGCCCTGGCTCGGCAATACCTTCCTGGAACACTTGGCGGTGGCCGCCGCTGTGGTGGGACTGATGACCTATGTCCTCATGCCGCGCATCACTCGGCTGGTTGCGCGCTGGCTGTATGAATGAAGCGGGACGCATTGTTGCACCAACGACCTGGCCCGCCGGCATTTTTCATTGGGAGAGCGCAATGGCGAAGGGCAGGGTTTCAGCGCCTGTGCTGCTCGCGCCACGCCAGTGTTGCAGCCGCGAAGAAGGCTTCGCGGTGAGAGACGTTGGCGAGCGACGCCGGTAAGCCGAGATGCGTGGCGGCGTCCTTGAGGGCGGCGAGCACGGCGTCAGGCGTATCCAGGACGAGCGGCGCTGCGCCGTTCTGCTTGCTCAGTTTCTCGCCGTCGTCGGCCATGACCAGCGGTACGTGCAGATAGCGCGGCGTCGGCGCACCGAGGCAGGTTTGCAGATAGATCTGACGTGCCGTCGAGTCCAGCAAATCTTCGCCACGCACGATATCGGTGATGCCTTGCGCCTGATCGTCGACGACCACGGCCAATTGGTACGCCCACTGACCGTCGGCGCGCTTGAGCACGAAGTCGCCGACCTCCGTTGCCAGATCCTGCGTTTGCGTGCCCATCCGGCGATCTTCGAAGCGTATGCGGGCCGCGTCGCCGTCCGGCACCCGCAGACGCCACGCGCGCGCCGTCTTGCCGTGCAGGCCGTTGCGGCAGGTGCCCGGATAGGCGAGCGTGCTGTGACGGGCATGCACGCGCGTGAGCGAGTCGGCGATTTCGCGTCGCGTGCAACCGCAGGGATATACCAGTCCGCGAGCCGTGAGCGAGGCGAGCGCCTGTTCGTACAGGGCGTGCCGCTGGCTTTGCCAGACGACGGGCTCATCCGAATGCAGGCCCAGACGCGTCAGGGTGGCGAGAATCTCTTCGGCCGCGCCCGGCACGCATCGCGGTTCGTCCAGGTCTTCCATGCGAACGATCCAGACACCGTCATGCGCACGGGCGTCCAGCCAACTGGCCAGCGCGGTAACGAGCGAGCCGCGATGTAGCGGCCCGGTCGGGGAGGGTGCGAAACGCCCCCGATAGCGGGGGGCAGCGCTGGCGGCGGGCGGCGTGGCGTCGTGCGCCGAAGCGTGGGCCACCGGCGTGCTCAGGCAGGCGTGGCGGCGGGAATGGTGCTTTCCGGCGCGTTGGCGGCGGGCCGGCCGCCAACGCACGCGGGGCAATGCTCGCCTTCGACGTAATCGGGGCCTTGCTGATCCGCGGCTGTCACCACGGCACGGCAGGCGAAGCACTGCTTGGTCGTCGATGGCGCGAGTTCGGGGGTGAGTGCCGTGCGATAGTCGAACACGAAGCAGTCGCCCTGATAGTGCGCACCGCCCACGTCCTCGAAGTACTTGAGAATGCCGCCGTCGAGCTGATACGTGTGTTCAAACCCGATATCGCGCATATAGATCGCTGCCTTCTCGCAACGAATGCCGCCGGTGCAGAACGACACGATGGTCTTGCCCTCGAAGTCTTCGCGGTGTGCTGCGATGACGTCGGGGAATTCCGAGAATTTCGTCAGACGATAGTCGATGGCATTGTCGAACGTGCCGACATCGATCTCGAAGTCATTGCGCGTGTCGAGCATCACGACCGGGCGGCCTTCGTCGTCCTGGCCGGCGTCGAGCCAGCGTTTGAGCGTGGCAGGGTCGACACCGGGCGCACGGCCGTCTGCCGGCTTGATGACCGGCATCTTCATCGTGATGATCTCCTTCTTCTGGCGCACCAGCATCCGGCGGAACGGCTGCGTTTCCGAGATGCTCTCCTTGACCGTGAGATCGGCAAACCGGGCGTCGGCGCGCAAACCGGCGAGGAAGGCGTCGATAGCCTCGCGCGAGCCCGCCAGAAACAGGTTGATGCCCTCGGGGGCGAGGAGGATGGTGCCCTTCAGGTCGAGCGCCTGACAGTGTTCGAGCAGGGCCGGACGCAGGGTCGCGATGTCGTCGAGCGTGACGAACTTGTACGCAGCGATATTGACGATAGACATGGCAACAAGATTTCGCAAAAGCGTGAAGCAATAAAACGCCATTATCGCCGATTCGGCCCCGAAGCACTTTGATTTGACACCGGATTTCGCCAAATCGGACGGTATCCGAGGCCCGACATGGAAAAATTCCTAGTGCCTGCACGGTGGTATCCGAAATGCGGGGAAACGCCGGACGTTTCGTGAAGCGAGGCCCGCTATGCGGGGGCGGCGCGTTACAATACCGCCCATGTCAGAACCTCGCTTCGTCCACCTCCGTCTCCATTCCGAATACTCGATCGCCGATGGCATCGTGCGGCTCGACGACGTCGTCAAGGCCGCCGCCAAGGACGGTCAGGGCGCGCTCGCGCTGACCGACCTCGCGAACATGTTCGGCGCCATCCGTTTCTACAAGGAAGCCCGCGGCAAAGGCGTCAAGCCGATCATCGGCTGCGACGCCTGGATCACGAATCCGGCCGATCGCGACAAGCCGTCGCGACTGTTGCTCCTTGCGCGCGACAAGGAGGGCTATCTGAACCTGTGTCAGTTGCTGTCCAAGGCGTGGCTCGGCAATCAGTGGCGCGGTCGGGCGGAGATCGAGCCGTCGTGGCTTCAGGCCGACGGGCTCGCGCGCGGTCTGCTGGCGCTCTCCGGCGCGCAGATGGGCGATATCGGCGCCGCGCTGGCGGCGGGCAATCCCGAACTGGCGCTGCAATGCGCGAAGCACTGGGCGAGTGTGTTCCCGGGCGCGTTCTACATCGAGTTGCAGCGCACCGGTCAGGCGGGCATGGAAACCTACGTGCAGCAGGCCGTGCAATTGGCGGCGAAAGCCGGGCTGCCCGTCGTCGCCACGCATCCGATCCAGTTCATGACGGCCGACGATTTCACCGCGCACGAAGCACGCGTGTGTATTTCGGAAGGTGAGATGCTGGGCAACGCGCGCCGTGTGCGCCGTTTCACGCAGGATCAGAGTTTCCGGACGCAGGACGACATGCTCGCCGCGTTCGAGGATGTGCCCTCCGCGCTGGCCAATACGGTCGAGATCGCCAAGCGCTGCAACCTGACGCTTGAACTCGGCAAGCCGAAGCTGCCGCTCTTCCCCACGCCGGACGGCATGTCGCTCGACGACTACCTCGTGCATCTGTCCAAGGAGGGGCTCGAGACGCGTCTCGCGCAGTTGTTCCCCGACGAGGCGGAGCGCGACAAGCAGCGTCCCGATTATTACAAGCGGCTCGACTTCGAGACCGGCACGATCATCAAGATGGGCTTCCCCGGCTACTTCCTGATCGTGGCCGACTTCATTCAGTGGGCGAAGAACAACGGTGTGCCCGTTGGCCCGGGCCGCGGTTCGGGCGCCGGTTCGCTGGTCGCTTACGCGTTGGGCATCACCGACCTCGATCCGCTCAAGTACAACCTGCTGTTCGAGCGCTTCCTGAATCCGGAACGCGTCTCGATGCCCGACTTCGATATCGACTTCTGTCAGGACGGGCGCGATCGCGTCATTCAGTACGTCAAGGAAAAGTACGGGGCGGACGCCGTCTCCCAGATCGCGACTTTCGGCTCGATGGCCGCCAAGGCGGCGGTGCGCGACGTCGGCCGTGTGCTCGATCTGGGCTACAACTTCGTCGACGGCATCTCCAAGCTGATCCCGTTCAAACCGGGCAAGCACGTCACCATCGACGATGCGCTCAAGGAGGAGCCGCAACTCGCCGAGCGCTTTCAGACAGAAGACGAAGTCAAGCAATTGATCGAGTTGGCGCAGCGCGTAGAGGGCCTCACGCGTAACGTCGGTATGCACGCGGGGGGCGTGTTGATCGCGCCGGGCAAGCTGACGGATTTTTGCCCGCTGTACACGCAGGGCAGCGGCGAAGACGCCAGCGGCGTGGTGAGCCAGTACGACAAGGACGATGTGGAAGCCGTCGGCCTTGTGAAGTTCGACTTCTTGGGGCTGACAACGCTCACGATCCTGAACTGGGCCGAGCGCTACATCAAACGCCTGCATCCAGAGATGGCTGACTGGTCGCTCGATCAGGTCTCGCTCACCGACCCCGCAGCGTTCAGCATCCTCAAGAAAGCCAACACGGTGGCCGTGTTCCAGTTGGAAAGCCGCGGCATGCAGGGCATGTTGAAGGACGCCCAGCCTGACCGGTTCGAGGACATCATTGCGCTGGTGGCGTTGTATCGACCCGGCCCGATGGACCTGATCCCGAGCTTCTGCGCCCGTAAGCATGGCCGCGAGAAGGTGGAATACCCGGATCCGCGCGTCGAGCCGGTGCTCCAGGAGACCTACGGCATCATGGTCTATCAGGAGCAGGTGATGCAGATGGCGCAGATCATCGGCGGTTACTCGCTCGGTGGCGCTGACCTGTTGCGTCGCGCGATGGGTAAGAAGAAGGCCGAGGAGATGGCCGAGCACCGCGAGATTTTCGCGAAGGGGGCGGCTGAGAATGGCCTCACGCGCGAAAAATCGGACGAAATCTTCGACTTGATGGAGAAGTTCGCGGGCTACGGCTTCAACAAGTCGCACGCGGCCGCATACGCACTTCTCGCGTACTACACCGCCTGGCTCAAGGCGCACCATCCTGCCGAATTCATGGCCGCCAACATGAGCTTGGCCATGGACGACACGGACAAGGTCAAGATTCTCTACGAAGACTGTCTGTCCAGTGTCAATGGGCTGGGTGTGCTGCCGCCGGACGTCAACGTATCCGCTTATCGCTTCGAGCCGGCCGATTCGAAGACCGTGCGCTATGGTCTGGGCGCCATCAAGGGCAGCGGTCAGTCGGCGATCGAAGAAATTCTGCGTGCCCGCGAAGGCAAGCCGTTCACCGATTTGTTCGACTTCTGCGCGCGGATCGACCGCCGCGTAGTGAATCGCCGCACGATCGAGGCGTTGATTCGCGCCGGTGCCTTCGACAGCATTCACGAGAATCGTGCGCAGTTGATGGCCTCGGTGCCGATGGCGATGGAAGCCGCCGAACAAGCGAGTGCTGCTGCCAATCAGGTGAGCCTGTTCGATCTCGGCGACGAAAGCCTGCAAGCGCCGCTGGAGTTGGCGGATGAACCGGCGTGGACCGACAAGCGCAAGCTGCAGGAAGAGAAGCAGGCGCTCGGTTTCTATCTGTCGGGCCACATGTTCGATTCGTACTCGGACGAAGTGCGCCGCTTCGTGCGCACGCGTATCCGCGATCTCTCCGAGGGGCGCGACAGGCTTGTCGCAGGGGTGATTTCGAGCCTGCGCACGATGATGACCCAGCGCGGCAAGATGCTGATCGTCCAACTCGACGATGGCACGGGCACGCTCGAAGTGACGATCTTCAACGAACAGTTCGAGGCGAACAAGCACCTCTTCAAGGAAGACGAACTGCTGATCGTGCAGGGCAATGCACGCCCCGACAGCTTTACGGGCGGCTTGCGTTTCACCACCGAAAGTCTGATGGACCTCGGCCGTGCCCGTGCGCGCTTCGCTCGCGCGCTCAAACTGTCGTTCAACGGTAATGCAGACTGGACGCGCCTGCGCGCCACCCTGCAACCTCACTGCACGATGTACCGCGTGGCGGCTACCGCGAGTTCGGGGGGGGGCGGCTTCAATGGCGGAGGTGGCTTCAACGGTGGCAGTGGAGGGGGAGGGGGCTTCGGTCGCCGCAATGGCAACGGTAATGGCAACGGCGACGATGACAAGCAAGGCGGCTTGCCGGTGCACATCGTGTACCGCCGACCGGACGCCGAATGCGAGTCACGGTTGGGCGACGACTGGAAAGTACAGCCGGGCGACGAATTGCTTGGCGAACTTCGCCAGTGGCTGACACCCGACTCGGTACAGATCATCTATTGATAGCGGGCAGCGTGGCCCGGCGTCGGATGACACTGCCGCAATGCTGTCTGCTATTCGGTACAACAAGGAAATCCGGATGTTCTCCATCATCGTTCCGACGTGGAACAACCTCGCGTTGCTGCAGCTATGCGTGCGCAGCATTCGCCAGAATTCGCGCCATCAGCATCAGATCATCGTCCACGTGAACGATGGGTCGGACGGCTCGCTCGAGTGGGTGCGGGCCGAGGGGATCGAGCATACGGCGTCGCCGGACAACATCGGTATCTGCTACGCCGTGAATCAGGCGGCGGCGCTCGCGCGCGAGAAGTACATTGTCTATCTGAACGACGATATGTACTGCTGCCCCGGTTGGGACAGTGCGCTCGTCGAGCGAGCCGAAGCCATGCCCGATAAGGCTTTCATGCTCTCAGGCACTATGATCGAGCCGGTCGACACCCACAATCCGTGTGTGCTCGTGCACGACTTCGGTCGTGACGTCGATACCTTCGACGAAGCGGGGTTGCTCGCTGCGTTGCCGACCTACGCCAAGCCCGACTGGTTTGGCGCTACCTGGCCGCCGACGCTCGTGCATCGTGACTGGTGGTTCCTCGTCGGTGGCTACAGCACCGAGCTGAGTCCAGGCATGAGCAGCGACAACGATTTCTCGATGAAGATGTGGGCCGCAGGGGCACGCCGATTTGTTGGCGTAGGCGCGAGCCTTGTCTACCACTTCCAATGCAAGAGCACAGGCAAGGTTGTGAAGAACGACGGTCGCACGCAATTCCTGCGCAAGTGGGGCATGACGCAGTCCATCTTCGATCGCTACTATCTGCGTCGCGGCAAGCCAGCGCCGGCAGGCAGCGACGGACGTCTGCCCGAGCCCGTCGATGACGGCAAGCTGCGTTGGGAGCTGTTCCGATCGCGCGTGAAGCGTGCGCTCGCGAAGTAACGTCGAAAGTGTCGATGTGGAAAAAAACGGACGCCATGTGCGTCCGTTTTGCTTGAAGGGCGTTGCGTCGGTGCTGTCGGCGTCAGACGTCTCCGCGCAGCAGCAGGGCGTACTTGAGGAACGCGCTGCGCGCATTCATTCGCGCAATCGCGGCACCGGTGGCGCCATCGAGAAACCCACGGCGCAACACGTAGGTGCGCACGAACGCCCATCCGCCATTGATCCACGGTTTGAGCGCAGAGACTCGCTTGCCGCGCAACGCCATCTCTTTCGCGCCCGCGCGTGCATAGCGTTGCACTTTGTCCTCGACCTGACGGGCTTCGGTATAGCTGTAGTGCAGCAGATGATGGGCAAGTGTGCCGATCTCGCCGTCGACAATCACGCGCTCATGCACGAGATTATCGGAGAAGCAACCGGCCTCGCGCCGAAACAGCCGCAGCACGTAGTCGGGGTACCAGCCGCAGTGCCGCACCCAGTGCCCGAGGAATTGCGACAGGCGAGGCATGCGATACCCCGTGTGAGTGCCTTGTTCAATCGCCGTCGCAATGTCGGCGGCCAACTCAGGCGTGATGCGCTCGTCGGCATCGAGCGAGAGCACCCACGGCTGGGTAGCGTGCGACAGGGCACGGTTCTTTTGCGGACCGAAGCCGGGCCAATCGGGCGTGACGTGGACTTCGGCGCCTGCGGCGCGTGCGATGTCTGCGGTGCCGTCCGTGCTGGCGTTATCGACCACGACAATCTGGGAGGCAAACGACTGCACCGACGCAATGCACCCGGCAATGTTGTGGCGCTCGTTGCGCGTGAGGATCGTCACCGTGAGGGGCAGACGCGGCAACGAGGAGGCGAGCGGTGTAGCTTCGATCATGAGAGTTCACGAAATGGCGGCATCGGACCCGCAGGCCGGGGAGTCATCTCGCGTCGTCGGCTCAGGCGTTGAGCAACTCGACGAGCGCTTCGCCGTAGCGTTCGATCTTGGCTTCACCGAGTCCGGTGATGTCGACGAGACCTTCGCGATGGCGCGGGCGGCGTTGGGCAAGCTCACGCAGCGTCCGGTCGTGCAGGATAACGTATGCGGGCACCTGCTGCGTCTTGGCCATCTCCTGCCGCCAGGCACGCAACTTGTCGAACAGTTGCTGATCGGCGGGGTCCAGTTCGATGGCCGGCGACGATGCGTAGCCGGCAAAGCGGCTCTTCTTGCCGACAGCGGGACGCTGACGTCGCAACGAGAGCGTGGTTTCCCCTTTGAGCACCGGGCGTGCGGCTGCATTCAGCGTCAGCGCACCGTACTGACTGCTGTCGGGCTCGATGATGCCGTGAGCGATCAACTGACGGAACACTGCGCGCCAGCCCTGATCGTCGAGTTCGCCGCCGACACCGAACGTCGGCAGGGTTTCGTGCCCGAATTGACGAATCTTGTCGGTGCTGCGCCCGCGCAGCAGATCCACCAGATGCCCGGCGCCAAAGCGCTGACCCGTGCGCAGAATGGCCGAGAGCGCCTTCTGGGCGGCGATAGTGCCGTCGAAGACTTCCGGCGGATTCAGGCAGACGTCGCAATTGCCACAAGGCTCGCTCGCCTCGCCGAAATACGACAGCAGCACGGTGCGGCGGCAGCGCGGCGCTTCGCAATAACCGAGCAGAGCGTCGAGTTTCTGGCGCTCGATGCGCTTTTGCAGGTCCGGCGCGTTCGATTCGTCGATGCGGCTGCGATGCACCACGACGTCATTCAGCCCGTAAGTCATCCAGGCTTCGGCGGGTTCACCGTCACGCCCGGCACGTCCCGTCTCCTGGTAATAGGCCTCGAGGCTCTTGGGCAGATCCAGGTGCGCGACAAAACGCACATCCGGCTTGTCGATGCCCATGCCGAAAGCCACGGTCGCCGACATGACCAGCCCTTCCTCGCGCAGAAACCGCTGCTGGTGCGTGCGACGCACCTCTGCATCGAGCCCGGCGTGATAGGGCAGCGCCGGAATGCCTTGCGTTTCGAGCCACGCAGCCGTTTCTTCCACTTTCTTGCGCGACAGGCAGTAGACGATGCCGGCCTCGCCGCGATGCCGTGCGAGAAAGGCCAGCAACTGCTTGCGGGGATTGTCGCGGTCGACGATCTCGTAACGAATGTTCGGCCGGTCGAAGCTGGAGACGAACAAGCGCGCTTCGGTCAGGCCGAGGCGCGTCTGGATCTCGTCGCGTGTCGCGTTGTCTGCCGTGGCGGTCAGCGCGATGCGCGGCACACGCGGATAGCGTTCGTGCAGCGCCGAGAGCTGAATGTACTCGGGACGGAAGTCATGCCCCCATTGGGAAACGCAATGCGCTTCGTCAATGGCGAACAGCGCCAATTGTCCGCGTTCGTCGAGCCGGTCGAGCAGATCGAGAAACCGCTCCGTCAGCAGGCGCTCGGGCGCGACGTAGAGCAGATCGAGCTCACCACGCGCGGCGCGGCGCTCGGTATCGAGCGCTTCATCGAAGCTGAGACTGGAATTCAGATAGGCGGCGCGCACCCCCGCTTGCAGCAAGGCATCGACCTGATCCTGCATGAGCGCGATGAGCGGCGAGACGACAATGCCGATGCCGTCGCGCAGCAGCGCGGGAATCTGAAAACAAAGAGATTTGCCACCACCGGTCGGCATCAGGACGAGAGCATCGCCCCCGTCGGCCACATGGTCGACGATGGCGGCTTGATCGCCACGGAATGCGTTATAGCCGAATACGGTACGGAGGACTTCGAGTGCGCTTGCCATGGGCGGGAGTATACCGGTTCCACCCGGGCTTCGGCGTGCCAGAGGCCTCGGATTGCGGGCATCGTGGCGAATTTTGCGGCGGCGTCCGAGTCCGCTCGGGACGTGTCCCGGCGAGACCGGCCGGTACGATAGAATAGCGGTTTTTCCGCCGTCCCCAACCTACATGAGCGCACCCCACAAGCCCACCGGACCGATTTTGCGGCGTCTGCTGGGCTATCTCCAGCCGTATTGGCATATGGGCCTGCTAGCCGTTCTCGCGATGGCGCTCGTAGCCGCAACGGAAGCGGCGATACCGGCGGTCCTCAAGCCGGTGCTCGACAAGGGCTTTTCGGGGGGCGATCCGTGGACGCTCTGGTACGTACCCGCTGCCGTGATCGGTTTGGCCGTCATCCGTGGGCTGGCGCAGTATTCGGCCAACTACATGCTCTCGTGGGTGTCGAACCGCGTGCTGCTCGATCTGCGCGTGCGCATGTTCGAGCGTTTGCTGCATGCGCCGGCTGCCTTTTACCAGCGCGAGACGACCAGCACGCTCATCAACGCGCTCGTCTACGAAGTCAATCAGGTGCTTGGCGTGCTCACCACGGTGCTCATCACGCTCGTGCGCGATTCACTGACCGTTGTCGGCCTGCTGGGCTATTTGTTCTACCTGAACTGGCGCCTCACGCTTGTCGTGGCAGTGATTCTGCCGCTCATCGGCTGGCTCGTCGGCAAGATCAATCGACGCCTGCGCCGCCTGAACCGCGAGCAGCAGACGCTGACCAACGCGCTGTCGTACGTGGTCGAGGAGGCCGTGGGCGGCTACAAGGTGGTGAAGATCCACAACGGCGAAGCGTATGAAAAGTCGCGCTTCGACAAGATGACCAGCACGCTGCGCGGCTATGCCATGCGTGTGACCGTCTCGGGCGGCCTGGCGCAGCCGGTTACGCAGGCCCTGGCCTCTCTGGCTCTGGCCATTGTCATCACGGTGGCGATGATCGAGTCGTCCTCGGGCGAGATGACGGTCGGGGGCTTCACGGCATTCGTCACGGCGTTGTTGCTCGTCGTCTCCCCGCTCAAGCATCTGATGGACGTCAATCAGCCGTTGCAGCGCGGCGTGACGGCTGCCGAGCTGATTTTCGAAGTCATGGACGTCGAAGTCGAGCCGCTCGGCGGCGAGCGCAGGCTCGAGCGCGCCAAGGGGCGCGTGACGTTCGATCAGGTGAGCTTCAACTACGGCGCCAGCGAGCGTCCGACACTCGACCGGATCTCGCTCGATGTAGCGCCGGGCGAGATGGTGGCGCTGGTGGGGCCGTCCGGCAGTGGCAAGACGACGCTGGTCAATCTGGTGCCGCGGTTCTTCGACCCGACCGGCGGGCGGATTCTGCTCGACGATATTGCGCTGACCGACCTGCGTCTGGCCGATTTGCGTCGCCAGATCGCGTTCGTGAGTCAGGACGTCGTGCTCTTCAACGACACCGTTGCGGCGAACGTGGCCTATGGTCAGGAGATCGATGCCGAACGCGTGCAGGCGGCATTGCGCGCGGCCAATCTGGCCGAAGCGGTGGCGGCCATGCCCGAGGGTGTCGAAACGCTCGTGGGCGACAACGGCATGCGCCTGTCGGGTGGTCAGCGTCAGCGTCTGGCCATTGCGCGGGCGATCTACAAGGACGCGCCGATCCTGATTCTCGACGAAGCGACATCGGCACTCGATTCGGAGTCGGAACGTTATGTGCAGGCTGCGCTCGAAGTGTTGATGGAAGGGCGTACCACGCTGGTGATCGCGCACCGCCTCTCGACCATCGAGCGCGCGGATCGCATTGTCGTGCTCGAGCACGGCCGGATCGTGGAGCAGGGCTCGCACCAGGCACTGGTGGCGCATAATGGCCTTTACGCACATCTGCACCGCATTCAGTATACGCAGCAGGAAGCCTGACGTCGCATCGCATTGCGAACGTCGGACCTTATCCGCCCTTATCCGCCCGATTTGAGGAGATCACGATGAGCCAGCCGTCGATCAGTCGTTTCCCCGTGCCCGATCTCGCCGCGCTGCCGGCCGATATTCGGGCGCGTATCGACGAAGTGCAGGAAAAGGCGGGCTTCATTCCGAACGTGTTCCTCACATTGGCGCATCGTCCCGACGAGTTTCGCGCGTTTTTCGCCTATCACGATGCGCTGATGCTCAAAGACGGCAATCTAAGCAAGGGCGAGCGCGAGATGATCGTGGTCGCCACGAGCGCCGCGAATCGGTGTCTTTACTGCGTGGTCGCACATGGTGCGCTGGTGCGCATCTATGAAAAGCAGCCGCTGCTGGCCGATCAGGTGGCCGTCAACTATCTCAAGGCGGACCTCACGCCGCGTCAGAAGGCGATTCTCTCGTTCGCGATGAAGGTTTGCGAGCGCTCCCACGAGGTGGGCGACGACGATTACGCCACGCTGCGCGAACACGGTCTCGACGACGATGATATCTGGGACATTGCCGCGATCACCGCTTTTTTCGGCATGTCCAACCGCATCGCGAATGCGATTTCGATGCGGCCCAACGACGAATTCTTCTTGATGGGACGCGTGCCGCGCAAATGAGGCCGCGCCTGTAACCCTTTATCTGCAACCCATGATCTTTGTGACAGGTGGCGCCGGATTCATCGGTGCAAATTTCGTTCTGGACTGGCTCGCGCAGCATGACGAGCCGGTACTGACTATCGACAAGCTCACGTATGCGGGCAATCTGGCCAATCTGGCCAGTCTTGAGCACGACCCGCGGCATCGCTTTGCGCAAGTGGACATTTGCGATCGCGCAGCCCTCGATCGCTTGTATGCGGAGCACTGCCCACGCGCCGTGCTGCACTTCGCGGCAGAGAGCCATGTCGATCGCTCGATCCACGGTCCCGGGGACTTTGTGCAGACGAACATCGTCGGCACGTTCACGATGCTCGAAGCGGCCCGCGCTTATTGGGGAACGCTCGATGGCGAGGCGCGCGATGCCTTTCGCTTCCTGCACGTCTCGACGGACGAAGTCTATGGCTCGCTGAGCCCGACCGATCCGGCGTTCACGGAGACGACCCCTTACGCGCCCAACAGCCCGTACTCGGCATCGAAAGCAGGCTCCGATCATCTCGTGCGCGCCTACCACCACACGTACGGCTTGCCGACTCTGACGACCAACTGCTCGAACAACTACGGCCCGTACCAATTCCCCGAAAAACTTATTCCGCTGGTGATCGCGAATGCACTGGCCGGTAAGCCGCTGCCGATCTATGGCGACGGCAGCAACGTGCGCGACTGGTTGTACGTTGGCGACCACTGTTCCGCGATTCGCGAAGTGCTCGCCAGGGGCGCCTTGGGCGAGGTATACAACGTCGGTGGGTGGAATGAGCAGAGCAACCTGTCGGTGGTGAAGCATCTGTGCGTGTTGCTCGACGAACTGTCGCCGCGTCACGACGGCAAGTCGTATGCCGATCAGATCACGTTCGTCATCGACCGTCCCGGACACGATCGACGCTATGCTATCGACGCGCGCAAGCTCGAGCGCGAACTGGGCTGGCGCCCTGCCGAGACGTTCGAGACCGGCATGCGCAAGACGGTGCAGTGGTATCTCACCAACGGCGAGTGGGTACGCCAGGTGCAGTCGGGCGAGTACCAGCGCTGGATCGAAACGCATTATCAAAAGAACGATTGAGGCACGCATGAGTACCAAGCGTAAGGGCATCATTCTCGCGGGCGGCTCCGGCACGCGGCTGTATCCGGCGACACTCGCCGTCTCCAAGCAGTTGCTGCCGGTGTACGACAAGCCGATGATCTATTACCCGCTGACCACGCTGATGCTGGCAGGTATCCGGGACATTCTGATCATCTCGACGCCGCAGGACACGCCGCGTTTCGAGCAACTGCTTGGCGATGGCAGCCAATGGGGTCTGAGCCTGCAATACGCCGTGCAGCCGTCACCCGACGGTCTGGCGCAAGCGTTCCTGATCGGTGCGGATTTCCTCGGCAACGATCGCTGCGCGCTCGTGCTGGGCGACAACCTGTTCTACGGTCACGACTTTGCGGCATTGTTGGGGGCCGCGAACGCGCAGGCCGACGGGGCGACAGTCTTTGCCTATCCGGTGACCGACCCGGAGCGCTATGGTGTGGTGACGTTCGACGACTCGGGCCGTGCCATCGAGTTGATCGAGAAGCCCACGGCGCCAAAGTCCCGATACGCCGTGACCGGTCTGTACTTCTGCGACAACGATGTGGTCGAGATTGCGCGCTCGATCAAACCGTCGGCACGTGGTGAACTGGAAATCACCGACGTCAACAATGAGTATCTGAAGCGCGGCAAGCTGAACGTGCAGATCATGGGGCGTGGTTACGCATGGCTCGATACCGGAACTCATGAGTCGATGCTTGAAGCGAGCACCTTCATCCAGACGATCGAGAGCCGTCAGGGCCTGAAGGTGGCGTGTCCAGAGGAAATCGCATACCGGCGCGGCTGGATCGATGCCGCCGCTATCGAGGCGCTGGCGCAACCCCTTGCCAAAACAGGGTACGGGCAGTATCTGCTGGCGATGCTGCGCGAACGCGTGTTCTGATCGACCCGACTACCGGCACCTTCGTCATGCAATTGATCTCTACCGCTATCCCGGCCATCAAGGTTGTCGAACCCAAAGTGTTCGGCGATTCGCGAGGCTACTTCTTCGAGAGCTTCAACCAGCGCAACTTCAACGATGCGCTGGGCGAGACGCTCACGTTCGTGCAGGACAACCAGTCGCGTTCTGCACGCGGCGTGCTGCGAGGTCTGCACTATCAGATCACGCAACCGCAAGGCAAGCTCGTGCGCGTGCTGCACGGCGAAATCTACGATGTCGCGGTCGATATTCGTGAAGGCTCGCCGACATTCGGCAAGTGGGCTGCGGAAGTGCTGAGCGCGGAGAACAAGAAGCAGTTGTGGATTCCGGCCGGCTTCGCGCATGGGTTCGTCGTGACCTCGGAGACGGCTGAAGTGTTGTACAAGACCACAGACTATTGGGCGCCGCAGTTCGAGCGCTGCATCCGCTGGGACGACCCCACGCTGGCCATTCCCTGGCCGCTGGACGGCGTTACCCCCGTCGTCTCGGACAAGGATCGGCAAGGCATGTCGTTCTCGGACTACAAGCACGAAGACTAGTCTTGCGCACGGAGCGCGGCTCTGTGCGGATCGTCACCGGCCGCCGTGGCCTTGTCGTCAGTCGACGGTGGGGCCGGCGGCCGTTGCATTTGCGGGTGCGGCCTCGCGATGGGCGGCGCTGGCCTCACCCGACACCACCGACGTCTCCCCCGTCACCCGCAGCACCCGGACATATCGCAGCGCAAAGCGTGCTGCGAGCGCATCGGCTACGGTCTGCGGAGCGGGCTCCATACCGCCGTCTCCCCGCACGGCCTGAGTGTCCGCGTATGCAGGTTCACGCAGACTTTCAACGATGACGTCGGCTTCCAACCCATTGTTCAGGTAATGCAGATTGACCTCGTGCAGCGCCAGCGCATTGGCGCGGCACAGGGCGTCTGCGGCGCCAACGACCGCTGCGCGCGCAGGCCACTGCTGCAGCGCAGTGCCCTTGGTGTCGCTCTCCGGATCGACGTGCACCAGTACGTCGAGAATTTGCGGCTCGCGCATGACGGCAGCGCGGGCCTGCTCGGCGATGTAGTGTCCCTCGGAGACCGACAGACGTGCGTCGACGAGGATGTGCACGTCGACGACGATCTCGTCGCCCATGCGCCGCGTGCGCAGCATGTCGATGGCACGCACGCCGGGCGTGGCCAGCAGGTGCTCGCGAATGGTGACGGTCGTGGCGTCGTCAACGCCGCGATCGATCAGGTCCTGCAACGCATTCCAGCCGAACTTCCACCCGGTGCGTCCGATCATCAGGCCCACCAGCGCGGCGGCCAGCGGATCGAGTATGCGATACCCCGCCAGGTTACCCAGAATGCCGCACGCCACGACGAGCGACGACAGTGCGTCGGAGCGCGCATGCCACGCGTTGGCCACGAGCATGGCGGAGCGCACGCGTTGGGCTGCACGCAGCATATAGCGGAAGAGTCCTTCCTTGCTGACCAGAACGAATACGGCGACCACGAGCGCTACGATGTGGACTTCCGGAATCTCTTCCGGATGCAGCAGCCGCTCGATGCCGCGCCACAACATTCCTGCGCCAACCGCCAGGAGAATGACGCCCAGAAACAGCGATGCCGCGTTTTCATAGCGGCTGTGACCGTAGGGATGATCGGCATCCGGTGCGCGGGCACTGCTGCGGGCGGCGGCCAGCACGACGAAATCGGAAATGATGTCCGAGAGCGAGTGAATACCGTCGGCAATCAATGCCTGCGAGCGGGCAAAAATGCCGATGACGATCTGCGCCGTCGTGAGCACGATGTTGACCCAGATACTGACCCAGGTCGAATGGCGTGCGACGGCGTGTTTGTCGAGCGCCTCACTCGACGCCGCCAGATTGTCGTAGTTCGTGTAGGGCATGAGTCGGGGTCGGCGTGTTAGGACGGCGTCACATCAGAATGATGTCGTACTGTTCCTGATGGAACGACGATTCCACCTGAAGCGAAATCGGCTTCCCGATGAAGTCGATCAGCATCGCGAGATGTTGCGACTCTTCTTCGAGGAACAGATCGACGACTTCCAGCGAGGCGATCAGGCGGAACTCGCGCGGATTGAACTGGCGCGATTCGCGCAGAATCTCGCGCAGGATGTCGTAGCACAGCGTACGCGGCGTCTTGACCTGTCCCTTGCCCTGGCAGACGGCGCACGGCTCGCACAGCACGTGGGCGAGCGATTCGCGCGTGCGTTTGCGGGTCATCTCCACCAGTCCGAGCTGCGAGAAGCCGTTCACGGTGATGCGCGTCCGGTCGCGCGCGAGCGCCTTCTTCAGCTCGGCCAGCACCGAGTCACGGTGCTCGGCGCTTTCCATGTCGATGAAGTCGATGATGATGATCCCGCCCAGATTGCGCAGTCGCAACTGGCGAGCGATCATCAGCGCCGCCTCGAGGTTCGTCTTGAAGATCGTGTCGTCGAAATTGCGCGCACCGACATAGCCGCCGGTGTTCACGTCGATGGTCGTCATTGCCTCGGTCTGATCGATCATCAGATATCCGCCGGACTTCAGATCGACGCGACGCGACAGCGCTCGCTCGATTTCCGTCTCCACGTTGTACAGATCGAACAGCGGACGCTCGCCGGTGTAATGCGTGAGCTTGCCGAGTACCGCCGGCGTGTACGTCGCGGCAAATTCGGCAAGCTTCTGGAACGTCTCGCGAGAATCGACGAGAATCTTGCCGGTCTCTTCGTGCACGAAGTCGCGCAGCACGCGTTGCGCGAGATTCAAATCCTGATACAGCAGCGCGGGGGCGGGCAGGCGCGTGCTCTGCTCGCCGATGGTCTGCCGCGACTTTCGCAAATAGGCGATGTCGTTCGCCAACTCGGCGTCGTCCGCATCCTCCGCAATGGTGCGCACGATGAAGCCGCCTTTCTCGTCGGCCGGCACGAGCGCCTGGATCCTGCTGCGCAACGCCTCGCGTTCCGCTTCGCTCTCGATGCGCTGCGAGATGCCGATATGCGGCTCTTGCGGCAGATAGACGAGTGTGCGCCCGGCAATGCTGATCTGCGTAGACAGACGCGCGCCCTTGGTGCCGATCGGGTCCTTGATGACCTGGACCATGAGCGTCTGCCCTTCGAAAACGGTCTTCTCGATGGGCGGCTGCGGGTGCGGCGTGGAGGTGTCGTTGTTCGTGCGCGGATGCCAGATATCGGCCACGTGCAGGAATGCCGCGCGCTCCAATCCGATGTCGACGAAGGCCGATTGCATGCCCGGGAGCACGCGCACGACCTTGCCCAGATAGATGTTGCCGACCAGGCCACGCGAGAGCGTGCGCTCGATGTGCAATTCCTGCACCGCACCGAGCTGCATGAGCGCCACACGGGTTTCCTGTGGCGTGATGTTGACCAGAATGTCTTCGTTCATAAAGTGTCGACCAGACTCGAAATGCTTGGGCATCGGAACGCGTCAGAAGTCGACGCCCGCCTGACGCAATAGCGCGGCAGTCTCGCATAGCGGCAGCCCCATGATGCCTGAGTAGCTGCCATCGATGCGCATGATAAATTCAGCGGCCCTGCCCTGAATGCCGTAGGCGCCCGCTTTACCCCTCGGTTCTCCCGAATCGACGTAACGCTCGATTTCCTCCCTGCGCAGCGGCCGGAACCAGACATGCGAGATGTTGACCGCCTGATGCACCTGCCCATCCGCACACACGGCCACGGCCGTCAGCACGCGATGACGGGTGCCCGACAGACGAGCGAGCACGGCGCACGCGTCGGCGTCGTCGAAGGGCTTGCCGAGGATGGTGCCGTCCAGACAGACGGTCGTGTCGGCAGCCAGAATGGGCGCGCCGGGCAGACCGGTGCGCGCCAGACGCGCGAGGGCCGCCTCGGCCTTGGCGCGGGTCACGCGCTGCACATAATCGTCAGGCGGTTCTCCAGGCAGCACGGCTTCGAGCGCTTCGGCGTCTTCATCGGCTCCCGGCAACAACAGTTCGAAACGAACACCGAGCTGTTGCAACAATTCCTGGCGGCGGGGGCTTTGCGAAGCGAGATAGATGTACGGCATGGCGGCTTGGCTTGAATTCGTCCAGCCCGGTGCACGGCGTTGCAGGGATTTGCAGCGCGTGTACCGGGCCGCTGGATGGGCTGGGCGAGGGAACGCCCTATTATGCCGCCTTGCGTCCACGCCCGCCAGCACAGGCGGGGGGCCGGGGCGAATCGGGCGGGCGCCGGGTGCGGGGCATTGCGCGGTGCCGCGCTCAGGCGTCGGCGAGGAAGTCGGCGCCGATCAGGTCGATACGGTCGGTGCAGATGGCGTCCACGCCCCACGCGGCCAGCTCGCGCGCACGGGCCGGCTCGTTGACCGTGTAGACGAGCATTTGCAGGCCCGCCGCCTTGATCTCGGAGACTTGCGGGCCGTCGAGATGCTTATGGCTCGCGTGCAGCGAGACGGTGCCGAGCTTGCGAGCATCGTCGCGCCAATGCGCCGGTACGGCGTCGTACAGCATCCCGCGCGGCAATTCGGGCGCGGCAGCGGCCGCCGCCGCGAGGGCTTCGTACGAGAACGACGAGAGCAGCGGCGGCTGGGGATGCCCGGCCCACAGCGTCCGGACGGCCTCGGCAACGAGCTTGCCCGTGTCGGCCTCGCGGCCCGGACACGGCTTGATCTCGACGTTAGCGGCCAGCCCCAGCGCCAGACAGCGCTCGGCAACCTGAGCGAGGGTCGGCATTACCTGACCGGTGAAGCGCTCGTCGAACCAACTGCCGGCGTCGAGCCTGGCGATCTCGTCGTAAGTCATCTGCGCGGCCGCACCATGACCGTTGCTCGTACGATCGACGGTGTCGTCGTGCAGCAAAAAGACGACGTTATCCGCCGAGAGCTTGGCGTCGAACTCGACCATGCGCAGGCCAAGCGAGGCGCCCATCTCGAAAGCGGCCAGCGTGTTCTCCGGCGCCAGCTTGCCGCCACCGCGATGCGAGACGATGCGCGGATAGGGCCAGTGGCGCCATAGATGGGCAGATGTGGAGGTATCGCTCATGCTTCGACTCGCTTGCCGGATGCCCGATCGAACAGGTGCAGGGTCTTGGCCGAGATGGCCAGCGGTACTACCGTGCCCGCCGCCGGACGCATCTCGTGAGGCAGACGCACCGTGACGGGCTGATCGCCCCAACGGCCATGCGCCAGATTGTCGGCACCCAGCAGTTCGAGCTGATCGACGAGGAGGCTGGTCTGTGCGGCGAAGGCGCCCAGGCCGTTATGTTGTTCGGCGGGCACCAGATGCTCGGGACGCACGCCAAGCACCAGTTCGCGGTTGGCATACGCCATGCTCGTGGGCGGCAGACGCAGTGCCGGGCCATCGCCGTCCACCTGGAACGTGCGGCCTTCCGAGTCGACACGGCCCTTGAGCAGGTTCATCGCGGGCGAGCCCATGAAGCTCGCGACGAACAGCGACGCGGGGCGCTCGTACACATCGGTCGGTGTGCCGATCTGCTCGGCATAGCCCTTGTTCATGACGACCACGCGATCGGCCAGCGTCATGGCTTCGACCTGATCGTGCGTGACGTACAGGCTCGTCGTCTTCAGGCGTGCATGCAGGCGCTGAATTTCCAGGCGCATCTGTACGCGCAGCTTGGCGTCGAGGTTGGACAGCGGTTCGTCGAACAGGAACACCGCTGGCTCACGCACGATGGCACGGCCCATGGCCACGCGCTGACGCTGGCCGCCGGAGAGTTCGCGCGGCTTGCGTGCGAGCAGCGGTTCGAGTTCCAGAATGCGCGCGGCGGCGAGCACGCGCTCGTCGATGGTCTTCTTGTCGATGCCGCGAATCTTCAGGCCATACGACATGTTCTGGCGCACGTCCATGTGCGGATAGAGCGCGTAGTTCTGGAACACCATCGCAATGTTGCGATCCTTGGGTTCCAGTTGATTGACGACCTGCGAGCCGATCAGGATGCTGCCTTCGCTCACCGACTCGAGGCCAGCAACCATGCGAAGCAGCGTCGACTTGCCGCAGCCCGACGGGCCGACGATGACCACGAATTCGCCGTCCTGGATGTCGATGTCGACACCATGCAGGATGTAGTTGGTCTGGTCGTAGGTTTTCTTGACGCTATGGAGTTTGAGATTTGCCATGATTACTTTTCCGAATCAACCAGACCGCGCACGAACCAACGTTGCATGAGCAGGACTACCGCGAGCGGCGGCAGCATGGCGAGCAGCGTGGCACTCATGACGAGTTGCCACTGGGTGGCGGTGTCACCACTGCCGATCATGCTCTTGATGCCCACCACGGCCGTCGTCATCGACGGGGCGTTGGTTACCAGAATCGGCCAAAGGTACTGATTCCAGCCATAGATGAAGGTGATGACGAACAGCGCGGCGATGTTCGTCTTCGACAGCGGCAGCACCACATCGAAGAAGAATCGCATCGGGCCGGCGCCGTCGATGCGCGCGGCTTCGACGAGTTCGTCGGGCAGTGTCATGAAGAACTGCCTGAACAGGAACGTGGCCGTGGCCGAGGCGATGAGCGGCACGGTCAGACCCATATAGCTGTTGATGAGCCCGAGGTTCGAGATCACCTGCACCGTCGGGAAAATCCGCACTTCGACTGGCAGCATCAACGTGACGAAGATCAGCCAGAAGAACAGATTCCGCAACGGAAACCGGAAATACACGATGGCGAAGGCCGACAGAATCGACACCGAGATTTTGCCGATCGTGATGACCAGCGCCATGAACAGGCTGTTGCCGAGCATCAGCCCGAACGGCATGGCCGTATCGCCCGTGCCCTGACCCCACACCGTGGCGAGGTTCTGAAACAGGTGCGTGCTCGGGACGAGCGACAGGGGAACGGAGAAGATTTCCTGCTCGTTCATAGTGGCGGCGACGAACGCCACATAGAGCGGGAAAACCACCAGCAACACGCCGATTACCAGCATGACGTGGCAGAAGATATCCAGGCCGCGACGGTTCTCGATCATGCGTATTGCACCTTGCGTTCGATGAATCGGAACTGCACGACCGTGAGCACGATGACGATCGCCATCAGTACCACCGACTGGGCAGCCGAGCTGCCGAGGTCGAGCCCCTTGAAGCCTTCCGAGTAGATCTTGTAGATCAGCGTCATGGTCGACTGGCCCGGACCACCGCCGGTCGCGGCATCGATCACCGGGAACGTGTCGAAGAACGAGTACACGAGGTTGACCACGAGCAGGAAGAACGTCGTCGGCGAAATCAGCGGCAACACCAGCCCGAAGAAGCGCCGGACCGGACCTGCGCCGTCAATGGCGGCGGCTTCCACGAGCGAGCGCGGAATCGCTTGCAACCCAGCGTAGAAGAACAGGAAGTTGTAGCTGATCTGCTTCCAGATGGAGGCGAGCACGACGAGGAACATGGCCTGACCGCCGTTGAGCGCGTGATTCCACTCGATGCCGAGCTTTGCCAGCCCGTAGGTGACGAGACCGATACTCGGGTTGAACAGGAATGCCCACAGCACGGCCGCAATGGCTGGCGCGACTGCGTAGGGCCAGATGAGCAACGTCTGATAGGCGCGTTTGCCGCGCGTAACGCGGTCGGCCATCGCGGCGAGCAGCAGCGAGATGACCAGCCCGCAGACCGTTACCAGGCCGCTGAAGATCATCGTGGTGCGGAACGATGCGAGGTAAAGCGGATCGCGCCACAGCGCGCTGAAATTATCGAGTCCGACAAACTCGCTGGACAGCCCAAAGGCGTCTTGTGCCGACGTCGATTGCCATAGGGCTTCGCCTGCGGGCCATAGGAAGAACACGGCGGTGATGAGGAGCTGCGGCGCGACGAGCGCGTAGGGCAGCCAACCGGTTCCGAAGCGGGGGCGTTCTCTGGAGTTGTGCGCCATAACGTAGTGACCAAAAAAAAACCAACCCGGCCCGCGTTGACGGCGGGCCGGGTGGTGTCATTGTAACGTCACGATTCGCACTGCGAACGCAGGCGATTGGCCCGCGTTGCGTGCGTCACCGTACGTTGGGGGCCGCTTAACTGCCCTGCTTCTGGAAGCGGCGCAGCAGATCGTCGCCACGGGATGCCGCCTTGTCCAGCGCCGCTTTAGGCGTTTGCTTGCCGCTCCACACGCCTTCGAGTTCCTCGTCGATCACCGTGCGGATCTGCGGCATGTTGCCCAGACGCAGGCCACGTGTGAACGGCAGAGGCGGCTTGTTGAGCATCTGCTTGATGGCCATGTCGGCGCCCGGATTCTTCGCGTAGAAGCCTTGCTTCTCGGTCAGTTCGTAGGCGGCCTTCGTGACCGGCAGGTAGCCGGTGTCCTGATGCCACTTGGCAGCCACGGCCGGCGAAGCGAGGTACTTCAGGAACTTGGCCACGCCCTTGTACTCGGCCGGCGACTTGCCTGCGAGCACCCACAGGCTGGCGCCGCCGATGATGGCGTTCTGCGGCGCGCCCTTCACGTCGGCGTCGTACGGCATCATGCCCACGCCATAGCTGAACTTGGCGTACTTGGCGATGTTGGCGAGCGCACCCGAGGTGGTCATCGCGATACCGCAGTCGCCGCTGTAGAACTTCGAGGTCACTTCATCCTTACGGCCCACGTACGTGAACGTGCCGTCCTTGGCCATGTCGGCCAGGAACTGGATGTGCTTGATCTGCTGCGGGCCGTTGAAGCTCAGCTTGGCGTCAAGACCGTCGAAGCCGTTGTTCTTCGTGGCGAACGGCAGGGCATGCCATGCGCTGTAATTCTCGAGTTGCGTCCAGCTTTGCCAGCCCATGGTGAAGCCGCACGACAGACCGGCAGCCTTGAGCTTCTGGGCGTCTGACTTCACGTCGGCCCAGGTCTTCGGCGGGGTGTTCGGATCGAGGCCCGCCTTCTTGAAGGCGTCCTTGTTGTAGTACAGCACCGGCGTCGAACTGTTGAACGGCATCGACACGAGGTGATTGGTCTTGCTGTCGGCGTAGTAGCTCGCCACGGTCGGCACGAAGGCCGATTCGTCGAACGGCTCGCCAGCGTCCTTCATGACTTGCCACACCGGCTTCACGGCCTTCTGGGCCTGCATCATCGTGGCCGTGCCGACTTCGTACACCTGAAGAATGGCCGGCGCGTTGCCCGCGCGGAAGGCGGCAATACCGGCCGCCAGACCCTGCTCGTAGTTGCCTTTGTAGATCGGGACAATCTTGTAGTCGCTCTGCGACGCGTTGAAATCGCTGGCGATCTGGTTGACGCGCTCGCCGAGGGCCGATTCCATCGAGTGCCAGAACTGGATCTCCGTGGCGGCCAGGGCCGAGGTGCTCATGCCGAGCGCCATGACAGCGCCGACGCCGGCCAGGGCGATACTGCGCAGGGAAGGTTGCTTCATGCCAATCTCCGATGGTTCACGAGAAGTCTAGTTGTTCGCGATGCGAACCGTGTAGCGCCGGGTAGACTATCACGCTGCCGTGTTTTTTCCACTCGCGGCGCACAATGCGTGTTGCACGGGAACGTCTGGGGGGGGATTGACAGCCCTCGGAGATGAACTGTCCGACAAGGCGATACGGGCCATTGGCCGCCGGATACAACGCGGCATTGCACCGCACAAGATGTCTTGACTTATTTCTGACTTATTTTCCCGTCACGCACACCCGGAGATGTTCAGACGCGGTGATAGGGATGATTGGCGTTGATACTCCACGCGCGGTAGAGCTGCTCGGCGAGCAGCACGCGCACCATGCCGTGGGGCATCGTCAGGCTGGACAATCGAATGAGGGTATCGGCGCGGGCCTTGAGAGCGGGGTCGAGCCCGTCGGCGCCGCCGATCACGAAGGCCACGTCGCGCCCGTCCTGTTGCCAGCCGGTGAGCGATTGAGCCAGGCGCATCGTGGTGAGATCCTGCCCGCGCTCGTCGAGGCACACCAGGCGACAGCCGCGCGGCAGGGCCGCATCGATACGCTGCGCCTCGGCAGCCATCACCGTTTCGGCCGTACGGGAGTTGGAGCGTTGCTCCGGCTTGATTTCCTTGAGTTCGATGCGCAACTCGGGCGGCATGCGCTTGGCGTACTCGGCGAAGGCGGTCTCGATCCAACCGGGCATCTTGTGCCCGACGGCAAGAATGAACAGACGCATGACGGCTGAATCGCGCGCTGCGCCTTACTTGGCCTTGCGGCGAGCGGGCGCCGGGGACTCGAGCGCGTCGTCCTCGTCCTCTTCGTCGTCTTGTGCGCTGGCTTTGGCGCCGGCCTTGGTCCCGGCGGTCTTCAGGCGAACCGGCTTCTCGCCCCAGATCTCTTCGAGGTTGTAATACTGACGCAGGGCCGGTTGCATGATGTGCACGATGGCGTCGCCCGTGTCGACCAGCACCCATTCGCCCACATCTTCGCCTTCCATGCTGACGATATCGCCGCCGGCTTCCTTGACTTTGTCGCGTACGCTCGCAGCAAGTGCCTTGGTCTGGCGGTTGGAGGTGCCGCTCGCGATGACCACACGGTCAAACAGGGCGGTCAGGTGCGAGGTGTTGAACACCTTGATGTCTTGGGCCTTGACGTCTTCGAGGGCGTCGACGATCAGGCGCTGCAGTTTACGAATATCCATAGTGCGTCTTTTGGGTGAAACAGGGAGTGCGAAGTAGCGGCCCGCGAGGGGGCCGTCAAGCGCGATACAGGTGTTGCGCGCGGATGTACTGCCACACAGGTTCGGGCAGGTTCGCCGGGGGCGTGGCCGTGTCTGGCGCGTGCGCCAGTGTGGCGCGCAACTCGGTGGCGGATATATCGACAGCGAGTGAGTCGTCGATCAGGATACCGCCGCATGGCGTGGATTGTACCCCGAGCGCGGACTTTTCCCGTTCGGCGAAGATTTGACGCAGTTCCGGCGAGGCCGTATCGGGGTTGAAACCGGGTCGTGCCGCTGCACAGACGTGGGCGTATTCGAACAACTCGCGCCAGGCGTGCCACGTGTCCAGGCGCACCAGTTGATCGGAGCCGATGAGCAGTGATAGCGACGCCTGCGCACCGGCGTCGTGGCGGATGTCGCGCAGCGTATCGACGGTGTAGCTCGGCCCCGCGCGCTCGATCTCGCGCGTGCTGACGATCAGTTGCGTGGACGGTTGCGTGCGCGCCAGTTCGGCGGCGAGCGATTCGGCGGCCAGGCGCGTCATCGCCAGCCGGTGCCCGGCCGGGGTACTGCCTTGCTTTTGCGGTTGCTGGCCCGCTGGCATCAGGATCAGTTCGTCCAGCGCGAGCGTGCGGGCGAAAAGCGCGCCCAGCGCGAGATGGCCGGTGTGAATCGGGTCGAACGTGCCGCCCAGCACGCCAATGCGCCGGATCGAACCAGCGGGCGACATATGGGGCGTTCGCGGTGCTGCCGGGGAAGAGTGGGTCATGCGCGGCTGGCCTTTACACCCACTCGCGGCGCACGAGGAAGTCGGTATAGAGCTTCGCTTCCGGCGTGTCCGGCTCGGGCTTCCAGTCGTAATGCCATTTCACGATCGGCGGCATCGACATCAGGATGGATTCGGTGCGCCCGCCCGATTGCAGGCCGAAGTGCGTGCCGCGATCCCAGACCAGATTGAATTCGACGTAACGGCCGCGGCGGTGCGCCTGAAAATCTCGCTCGCGCTCGCCGTACGGTATGCCGCGGCGGCGCTCGATGATCGGCACATAAGCGTCGAGGAAGGCATCGCCCACGCTTTGCATGACCGCGAAGCCGGTGTCGAAGCCGCCCCCGGAGAAGTCGTCGAAGAAGATGCCGCCGATGCCACGCGGCTCCTGACGATGCTTCAGATAGAAGTACTCGTCGCACCACGCTTTGAAGCGCGGATACCACGACGTGTCGAACGGATCCAGCGCGTCCTTGCAGGTCTGATGGAAGTGCTGGCAGTCCTCTTCGAACGGATAGTACGGCGTGAGATCCATGCCGCCACCGAACCAGAACGCGGGCAATTCGCCGGGCTTGGTGGCGATCAGGATGCGCACGTTGAAGTGAACGGTCGGGCAGTACGGGTTGCGCGGATGCAGCACCAGCGAGACGCCGAGGGCTTCGAAGCCGCGTCCGGCCAGTTCGGGACGTGACGCGCTGGCCGAGCCCGGTAGCTTGTCGCCGACCACGTGGGAGAAGTTCACACCGCCGCGCTCGAAGAAGTTGCCGTCGTCGAGCACGCGGGTACGGCCGTCACCGCGCAGAGGGCTGTCGGCCGGTCGCTGCCAGTCGTCGGCAAGGAAACGTTTGCCGTCGAGACGCTCGAGCGTCTCGACAATGCGGTCCTGAAGCCCGAGCAGATAAGTTCGCACCGCGCCGGTATCCGGCGCCGGTGCGGCGTCTTGCGCTGTCATTCTGTGACATCCCCATGCGTGGTAATAATCGCGATTGTACCGGCAGCCACGCGTTCGGGGGCAGACCGGGGCGGCAAACGGTGTTGCCGAGTGCCGCCCGAATGACCTGCATCAAGTCCCGGCCGTCAGGGCGTCGGCGCGCCGGAACGCGTTGGCGTCGTACACCGTGATGTTGTCGCCGCAGACCTTCGTGTTGCCGGCGTACACGCGCAGATTGTCGGCCGTCGTGAGCGTGGTGACGAACAGACCGATCTCGTCGACCACGCCGGTGACGTCAATCGCGGCAGTGCAGCACGAGGGGGCGGCGGGGCAACCGCACGGCCGTCGAAACGGAATCCAAACGACAACGGCCCGGGGGACTTGACGTCCCCCGGGCCGTGGCAGATCGGATCGGCGCTTCAGGGCAAACCTTCAGGCGCCGCCGGTCTTACTCCGGTTTGCGCGCCAGTGCGCGGTTGCCGATGTCGTGGCGATACTGCATGCCGTCGAAACTGATCTGATTGACGGTCTGATACGCCACGCTTTGCGCACCGCGCACGGTGTCAGACAGGCCGACCACGCACAATACGCGCCCGCCGGCGACCGTGAGCACGCCGTTCTCGAGCTGGGTGCCCGCATGAAACGTCACGCAATCGCCCGTCTCGGCCGGCACCTCGGAGATCCGGTCGCCCTTGCGCGGGGTGTCAGGATAGCCGTGGGCGGCGAGTACCACGCCCAGGGCATAACGGCGGTCCCAGTCGAGTTCGACCTTGTCGAGCGTACCGGCAATCGCATGCTCGACCACCACCGAAAAATCGCCCTTCAGGCGCGCCATGATCGGCTGCGTCTCGGGGTCGCCCATGCGGCAGTTGAACTCGAGCGTCTTGATGTTGCCTTGCGCGTCGATCATCAGACCCGCGTACAGGAAGCCCGTGAAGCGAATGCCGTCGGTTTCCATGCCACGCACGGTCGGCAGAATGATCTCGCGCATCACGCGGGCGTGAATCTGCGGCGTGACGATCGGCGCGGGCGAATAGGCGCCCATGCCGCCCGTATTCGGGCCCTGATCGTTATCGAGCAGACGCTTGTGATCTTGCGACGTGGCGAGCGGCAGCACGTTCTTGCCGTCGACCATCACGATGAAGCTCGCTTCCTCGCCTTGCAGGAACGCCTCGATCACGACGCGGGCACCGGCATCGCCGAGCTTGTTGTCCGCGAGCATCATGTCCACGGCCTTGTGCGCTTCTTCGAGCGACATCGCCACGACCACACCCTTGCCTGCGGCGAGGCCATCTGCCTTGATGACGATCGGTGCGCCCTTGGCGTCGATATAGGCGTGGGCGAGTGCGGCGTCGGAGAACGTTTCGTAATCGGCGGTGGGAATGCCGTGGCGCTTCATGAACGCTTTGGCGAAGTCCTTCGACGATTCGAGCTGCGCGGCTTCCTTCGTTGGGCCGAAGATCTTCAAACCCCGTGCGCGGAAGATATTGACGATACCGGCGGCAAGCGGCGTTTCCGGGCCGACCACCGTGAGCGCGATGCCCTCGCGCACGGCGAACTCTGCGAGCACGTTCGGATCGCTGATCGGCACATTGCGCAGGCGCTCGTCGAGCGCCGTGCCACCGTTACCCGGTGCGACATAGACCAACTGAATGCGCGGCGATTGGGCAAGCTTCCACGCCAGCGCGTGTTCGCGGCCGCCCGATCCGACAACCAGAATTTTCATCTTATTCCTCGATGACGGCGTTGGTGAACACTTCCTGCACGTCGTCGAGGTTTTCGAGCGCGTCGAGCAGCTTTTGCATCTTCACGGCGTCTTCGCCGGTGAAGACCACTTCCGTTTGCGGTTTCATCGTGACTTCCGCGACTTCGGCCTTCAGACCTGCCGCTTCGAGCTTTTCCTTCACGGCCTGGAGGTCGTTCGGCGGGCACACGACTTCGAAGCTGCCGTCGTCATTGGTGATGACGTCGTCGGCACCGGCGTCGAGCGCCACTTCCATCAGCTTGTCTTCCGGGGTGTCCGGCGAGAACAGGAACTGGCCGCAGTGCGTGAAGAGGAAGGCCACCGAGCCGTCGGTGCCCATGTTGCCGCCGAACTTCGAGAAGGCGTGACGCACTTCCGCGACGGTACGCACGCGGTTGTCCGTCATAGTGTCGACGATCACGGCTGCACCGTTGATGCCATAGCCTTCGTAGCGGATCTCTTCGTAGTTGGCGCCGTCCAGACCGCCAACGCCGCGATCGATCGCGCGCTTGACGTTGTCCTTGGGCATGTTGGCGTCGGCCGCCTTTTCCACGGCCAGACGCAGGCGCGGGTTGCTGTCGACGTCACCGCCGCCCAGACGTGCGGCCACCGTGATTTCCTTGATCAGGCGTGTCCAGACTTTACCGCGCTTGGCATCTGCCGCAGCCTTCTTGTGTTTGATGTTGGCCCATTTGGAATGACCCGCCATGAATTTCTCCGTCGTGCCGCGCTGTGCGGCGAAGTATGCTCTGCCGGCCCGCGCAGTGCAGCGCGGCCAACCGTTGAAACGGGAGCGCCCGCCACCACCCGGGTCGCGGGCGCCAATTGCCCAATCGCCCCGTGGGTTCCCATGGATCGTGTCGATTCCATCGGTCCCGCCAATCATTTCGGGCCGGGGCAGTCCGAGCGGCAACCTGCCGCTATAATCGGAGGCAATTTTATCATGCCGCCGCACCGTGCCACGGGTGTTTGCTGCGCCGTGTCACGAGCCCCGCCGCGTCCACCGCCGAGGTCTCTCATGCCCCAGAAGCCCGTGCTGCCGCAAGCGTCGCCATCCACGCCCCCTTCCGCCTCCGCTGGCGCCGCGAGTTCTGCTCACGAACCGGGCGGCCGGCTCGTCATTGCGCGCAACGACCCGCATGTTCTCGGCCTGCTGCCGGCGATGGGCAACCGCCACGGCCTGATTACCGGGGCCACGGGCACTGGCAAGACCGTCACGCTGCAAGTCATGGCGCAAGCCTTCTCCGACGTTGGCGTGCCCGTGTTTCTGGCCGACGTGAAGGGCGACCTGACCGGCATCACGCAGCCGGGCGTCGAAACGCCCAAGCTCAAGGAGCGCATCGCCAATCTCGGCTTCGATACCCCCGACTGGCATGGCAGCCCGGCCACGCTCTGGGATGTTTTCGGCGAGCAGGGTCACCCGGTGCGTGCGACCGTCTCCGATCTCGGGCCGCTTCTGCTCTCGCGCCTGCTGGGTCTGAACGAGACGCAGACCGGCGTGCTCAACCTTGTTTTCAAGATCGCCGACGACCGCGGTCTTCTGCTGCTCGACAGCAAGGATCTGCGCGCCATGCTCCAGCACGTGGGCGATAACGCATCGACCTTCACCACGCAGTACGGCAACATCTCGGCCGCCTCGGTGGGGGCCATTCAGCGCGGATTGCTCACCCTCGAGCAACAAGGGGCGGACAAGTTCTTCGGCGAGCCGATGCTCAATATCGAAGACTTCATGCAAACGGACGTGCAAGGGCGCGGCATCGTCAACATTCTCGCGGCAGACAAGCTGCTCGCCGCACCGCGTATCTACGCCACTTTCCTGCTGTGGCTGCTTGCCGAGCTGTTCGAACGGCTGCCGGAAGTGGGCGACCCCGACAAGCCCAAACTCGTCTTCTTCTTCGACGAAGCGCATTTGCTGTTCAACGAGGCGCCCAAGCCGTTGCTTGAACGGATCGAGCAGATGGTGCGGTTGATTCGTTCGAAGGGCGTGGGTGTGTATTTCGTGACGCAGAACCCTGTCGACGTACCGGACACCGTGCTCGGCCAGTTGGGCAATCGTGTGCAGCATGCTCTGCGGGCGTATTCGCCGCGAGACCAGAAGGCGGTGAAGGTGGCGGCGCAGACCATGCGCGCCAATCCGGCACTGGACATCGAAACGGTCATCGGTGAACTCGGGGTAGGTGAGGCGCTGGTGTCGCTGCTTGACGAAAAGGGGCGGCCGGCGGTGACCGAGCGAGCGTACGTCGCGCCACCGGCCTCGCGGATCGGCCCGATTACGCCGCAGGAGCGCACGGCACTGATGGCCACGTCGCTCGTGGCGGGGGTGTATGAAAACGCCGTGGACCGCGAGTCGGCATACGAGAAACTCGTTGGGCGCACGCAGACGCGCCAGCCCGACGAGCCGCCGGTCCCCGGTGGCTCGCCCGCGTCCGGCGGCGGTTTGCTCGATGCCGTGAAGGATTCGCTCGGCGGCCTGCTGGGCGGTGCAGGTGGCTCGCGCAGCAAGGACACGGCCGTCGAAGCCATGGTCAAGAGCACGGTGCGCACCATCGGCAGTCAGTTGGGCCGCGAGATCGTGCGCGGCGTGCTGGGCAGCATTCTTGGCGGCAACAAGCGCCGGTGAGCGTGCCCGTCTGCCCCTGCGAAAGAGAACGGGCCCGGCAGTCCGATTTCGACGGTGCGCTTTACACCGCGCAGCAAGTCGCCGGAACCTTTGCCCCTCACGGATTCCCCGCTAACGCATGTCGCTGAAATCGTCGCTGGACCCGGTGCGCAGCAGTGTGGCTCACGACCCGCTGTGGTTACGCGCCGCACCGCTGATCTTTCTGTTTCTGTGGTCGGTCGGCTTTACCGTGGCGAAGATCGGTCTCGCGTATGCCGATCCGCTCACGTTCCTCGCGTTGCGCTATGGTCTGGTGCTCGTCGTGCTGGCGCCGCTGGCGGTCGTCATGCGCCCGCCCTTGCCGAAGACGGCCGCCGCATGGGGGCATCTCGTCGTCATCGGTCTGCTTATTCAGGCGCTGTACTTCAGCATGACGTATCTGGCCCTGCGTCTGGGCGTGTCGGCGGGCAGTGTGGCGTTGATTACCTCGCTGCAACCGATACTCGTGGCATTGGCGGTGCCGCATCTGGTCGGTGAGCGCGTGAGCGGCCTGAACTGGATCGGACTTGGGTTGGGGCTGGCCGGGGCGGCGCTTGTCATCGTCGCGCGCTCGGCGGTGGAGGCGACCTCCGCGCTGGGACTGGTGCTGACATTCGTGGCGCTCGGTGCGATCACCTGCGGCACGTTGTACGAAAAGCGCTTCGGCGTGGGTCAGCACCCTGTCACGTCGAATCTGGTGCAGTACGCCGTGGGCTTTGCCGTCACGCTGCCGCTCGCGGCGTGGCTCGAGCCGATGCACATCGAATGGCATTGGCAACTCGGCCTGTCGCTCGTCTATCTCGTGATCGGGAATTCGATCGTGGCGATCTCGTTGCTACTGGCGATGATCCGGCGTGGCGAGGCGTCGCGCGTGTCGGCGCTGTTCTTCCTCGTGCCGCCCTCGGCGGCGCTGGCGGCGTGGGTGATGGTCGGAGAGCATATGCCGCCGCTGGCGTGGGGCGGGATGTTGCTGGCGGCGATCGGGGTGGCGATGGCCACGCGGCGCAAGGGCCAGTCTTGACGGAGACGCCGCCTCCCGGCGGTACCGGGGGGCATTACCTCATGACCTGTCGAGCGTCAGTTCTTGGTGCCGAACAGACGGTCGCCGGCGTCGCCCAGACCCGGAATGATGTAGGCGTGATCGTCCAGGCGCTCGTCGAGCGACGCGACATACAGCTTCACGCCGGGATGGGCGTCGTGCAGCACCTTCACCCCTTCCGGTGCGGCCACGAGTGCGAGGAACGCAATGTTCTCTTCGGCCACGCCACGCTTGCGCAGCACGTCCACGGCGTGCACGGCCGAATAACCGGTGGCCACCATCGGGTCGCACAGAATGAAGCGTCGATCGGTCACATCCGGCAGGCGCACCAGATATTCGACCGGGCGATGCTGCTCGTCGCGATACACGCCGATGTGACCGACGCGCGCCGACGGCACCAGATCGAGCAAGCCGTCGCTCATGCCCACACCGGCGCGCAGCACCGGCACGATGGCGAGCTTCTTGCCTGCGATGACGGGCGCGTCCATGGCGACCATCGGCGTCTCGATGCGCTCGGTCGTGAGCGGCAGGTCACGCGTGATCTCGTAGCCCATGAGCAAGGTGATTTCGCGCAGCAGGCCGCGGAACGTCCGGGTCGACGTTTCCTTGTCGCGCATGTGCGAGAGCTTGTGCTGGATCAGCGGGTGATCGCAGATATAGAGATTCGGAAAGCGGGAGTCTTGTTTCATGGCAGCAATCTGAGGCAGGGCCGGTGTGGCCCGCATGGCCGCGATTTTAGCCGATGCGGCTGTTGCCGTTCCGGGTTTCGGCATGGATTGCTGTAAATCCACGGGCTCCGTGTGCCGTGCATGCTGTGCACGGGACAAAGCAGCATGGGCACGATTCCCTTAGAATCGCTGCAAGTCGGCGGCACGGCCGCATTTGTCCAATGCTTCACTTGTCTTGAAGGCTGATCATGGATTTGGGAATCAAGGGCCGCACCGCGTTGGTCTGCGGCGCGAGCAAAGGGCTGGGACGCGCGTGCGCCCAGGCACTGGCCGAAGCCGGCGCGAACGTCGTCATCGTTGCGCGCACCGCCGATGCACTCAACGCCGCTGCCAACGAGATTCGCGCCGCGACGGCCGTGAAAGTCACGGCGGTGGCCTGCGATATCACCACGCCGCAGGGGCGCGCGCAGGCATTCGCAGCGTGTGCGCAGCCCGATATCCTTGTGACTAACGCGGGCGGGCCGCCGCCGGGCGACTTCCGCGACTGGCAGCGCGACGACTGGATTCGCGCGCTCGACGCGAACATGCTCACGCCCATCGAACTCATCAAGGCGACCGTGGACGGCATGATCGCGCGTGGCTTCGGGCGCATCGTGAACATCACCTCGTCGGCCGTGAAAGCGCCCATCGACATTCTAGGGTTGTCCAACGGCGCCCGTTCGGGGCTGACCGGTTTTGTCGCCGGACTCTCGCGCACGACCGTCGCTCACAACGTCACTATCAACAATCTGCTGCCGGGGGCCTTCGATACCGATCGCCTCGCGGGCACGATGAAGGCGTGGGCCGACAAGAGCGGGCAGACGCTGGACGAAGCGCGTGCCAAGCGGGCCGCCGCGATTCCCGCCCGTCGCTTCGGACAGCCGGACGAGTTCGGCGCAACATGTGCGTTCCTGTGCAGCGCACAGGCGGGCTACATTACCGGCCAGAACGTGCTGATCGACGGCGGCGCCTATCCGGGCACGTTCTGACGCTACAAGGATCGCTGCAATGACAATCTCGACAGTGCCGAAAGTCCGGATTGCGCTCATCGCGCATGACAAGAAGAAAGATGAAATTCTGGCGCTCGCGCGCGACTACATCGACGTGCTGCGTCAGTGTGACCTGGTGGCGACGGGCACGACGGGCGGGCGCATCGCCGCCGAGTTGGGTCTCGATGTCGAGCGCAAGCTCTCCGGGCCCCATGGCGGCGATCTGCAAATCGGGGCGCAACTGGCCGAGGGACGTATCGACATGGTGTTGTTCCTGCGCGACCCGATGACACCGCAGCCGCACGAACCCGATATCAATGCGCTCGTGCGCGCCTGCGACGTTCACGACGTACCGTGCGCGACCAATAGCGCAACGGCGCGTCTGTTGCTCGAGCAATTGATCGTACGTCTGGCAGCGCAACCGGCAGCGTGACGCCGATAATCAGCACACCACCCGAATGGAGGGAGCGAGGATGACTAAAGCAATTCGCATCGAACAGAATGGCGGCCCGGAAGTAATGAAGTACGTGGACGTCGAAGTCGGAGAACCCGGACCGGGCGAGGCGCGCGTGCGCCATAACGCGGTCGGTCTGAACTATATCGACGTGTACTTCCGCACCGGTCTGTACCCGCAGCCGCTGCCGGCCGGCCTGGGCATGGAGGCTGCCGGCGTGGTCGAGGCGGTGGGCGAGGGCGTGATGCACGTCAAGCCGGGCGACCGTGTGGCGTATGCGAGCCGTCCGTGCGGCGCCTACGCGCAGGCCCGTGTGATGCCGGCCGCGCCGTTGGTGCGTCTGCCCGACGCCATCAGCGACGACCAGGCCGCAGCGATGATGTTGCAAGGCATGACAGCGCAATACCTGCTGCGCCGCACGTACCCGGTCAAGGCGGGAGACACGATCCTCATTCACGCGGCGGCCGGTGGTGTGGGCCTTATCGTGTGCCAGTGGGCCAAGGCGCTCGGCGCGACGGTGATCGGCACGGTCGGCTCCGACGAGAAGGCGGCGCTCGTGCGCAAGCACGGTTGCGACTTTCCGATCGTCTACACGCGCGAGAATTTCGTCGAACGGGTGAAGGAGATCACGGGCGGCGAAGGCTTGCCGGTCGTCTACGACTCTATCGGCCGCGACACGTTCATCGGCTCGCTCGACTGCCTGCGTCCGCTTGGCATGATGGTGAATTTCGGCAGCGCATCCGGTCCCGTCACGCAGATCAATACGTCGGACCTCGTGTCGCGCGGCTCGCTGTTCTTCACGCGCCCGACACTATTCAATTACACGGCCAAGCGCGCCGATCTGGAAGTGATGGCGAACGAGCTGTTCGCCGTGGTGGCCAAGGGGGCGGTGAAGATCGAGGTCAATCAGCGTTACGCGTTGGCCGACGTGGCCCAGGCACACCGCGATCTCGAGGCACGCAAGACCACTGGATCGACATTGCTCATGCCCTGAGGGACTGGTGCGGGACAAAAGAAAAGGGACGCCGAAGCGTCCCTTTTTTCATGGCTGACCTTGTCGTATATGGCTGCATACGGCCGCACGTGGCCGCGCGCGGTCAGGCCCGCTGGGTGAACACATGCGCGCGGGCATCCTCGCGCACATCGGCCGGCAGACGCTTGATGAGCCAATGCACGACCATGCCGATCACAATGACATCGTCGAGCAGACCGAACACGGGAATGAAGTCCGGAATCAGATCGAACGGGCTGATCAGATACACCACGAGCAGCGCCATGGCTGGCAGCAGCCAGCGCGGACGGCGCGGATCGCGGGCCGCATGCCACAGCACACGGAAATCGTGGCGGGCGATTTGCCACAGACGGAGAAAACGCTTCACTTGCAGGCTCCTGGTACCGGTATACTCCGCCGAATATGGCGGGCATTCTCGCTTAATCAACGCAAACGTCGCTCAAAATTTGCTGAATATCTCGCAACGTGTTCTGATTGTACGCATTGATGGCTTGGCGTGCCGGGGGAGGGGGCGAACGCACGATGCGTGACAATTACCTTCGACAGCGCCGAGTCGAGACGGTTTCATGGCGCGTCCCGATGTGACGGACGCCGGCACGTAGCGCATGGCGATTCGTCTGTATTCCCGGTTGCGGCAGGATCGGGGCGGCGGGATAATTCGCGAGCCGCCGTGGTCAATCCATTTTCCCCCCCCTTCGCCCACGCTCTCCAAACGCCATCATGACCGACGCTCAAGATCCGAAGTCGCCGCAACAGCCGAACAAACCCGAGTCCGATACGAGCAAGAGCGCAACGCCTGCATCGCCCTCGCCGGCGCCGTCAGACTACGTGGAACCCGGCACGCAGGCAGCGCCACGCCCGACCGGCAAGCCTGTGGCGGGTACGGCCGAAGGGTCGGGCGGCATGCCGCCGAATCCCGACACGCTCACACGTCCGCCGCATGCCACCGACGCTTCTGCGTCCGCCGACGCGCAGGCCGAGACGTCGCAACCGGCGCAGGCAATGGCACCCGCTGCGCACACGATCGCAGCACAGGCGGCATCGGACCGGCATCCCATCGGCGCGCCCGCACCGAAGTCGAGCGAGGACGTTAAAGCGGCCGGCGTCGGCAGCGCTGGCGGCGAACCGCCGCATCAGCCGACGTTCGGCGCCGGTGCGGCGCGACCGGGCAGTCCGTCGTCGATGGGCGGCCAACCCTCGTATTTGCAGGCGGGAGATTCGCCGTGGTCGGTACTGCGCCGAATCACGTCCGCACGATTTCGCGCCTGGTACGACCGCGCGGGACAGCGCATCACACAGCGCACGCTGAAGATCGGCATCTCGGCGCGCATCTTCCATCCGGAGCCCGGTTCGAAAGGGCTGCGCAGCAAGACGCTGCAATACCTCGAAGAGTCGATCGCGCACTGGGTGATGTCGCGCGACGTGCTGGTGTTCATGATTCCGACGGTCGACACGCAGGGTTTGCTGCATCCGAGCCACATCCGTTTGCACGATTACGCGAAGCATCTCGACGGACTGGTGTTGCAGGGCGGGGCAGACGTGTCGCCGCTCACCTATTCGGAAGTGGCGACCCGCCACGAATGGCAGGGCGACCGCATGCGCGACATGTACGAACTTGAGTTGCTGCATGAGTTCGTAGAGCAGGGCAAGCCGATTCTTGGCGTTTGCCGGGGCTGCCAACTCATCAACGTGGCGTTTGGCGGCACACTGCATCAGGACATCGCGTCCGATCTGCCTGAGGCGATTCCGCACGTCACCGAGACGTACGAACATAACCGCCACACGCTGACGTTCCCCGAAGGCTCGTCGCTCGCGCAGATGTTGGGGCCGGTCGACACGCCGATCGTCAATTCGATTCACCATCAGTCGGTGAGAACGCTGGGACGCGATCTGAGCGTTGAGGCGATGTGCGCGGAAGATGGCGTGGTCGAAGCCATTCGCTATCGCAAGGCACCGTTCGTGCTGGGGCTGCAATGGCACCCGGAGTTTCACCGCGCGGGCGGGCCGGAGTTTCTCGATTGCACGCCGGTGCTCGACAACTTCCTGCGTGCCGCGCGCGAAACGCGCTTCTGATCTGCGCCGCCAGCGCGTCGGCGTCATAAAAAAGGGCAGCCGCGAGGCTGCCCTTTTTATGTCAGGAGCACCGGGAGACTGCTGCCGGTGCTCACGCCGCTTTAATTAGAAGCGGTGACGGATACCCGTGCCCACAACGGTTTGCGAGCTGGTCGACGACATACCGCCGGCAGCGCCGACACCGGCTTGGAGGCCCGTGCCTTCGTTGTCGGAGATGTGCTGGTACGAACCGGTCAGGTACACATCGGTGCGCTTCGACAGACGGTAGTCAGCTTGCAGCGTAACGGTGTGGAACTTCGGCTTCTTGTCCGTCGAATCTTGCTTGGCCATCGTGTACGTGTACGCGGCCGACAGCGAGACTGCCGGGGTCAGCATGTAGCGACCGTTGACTTCGAAGTTGTCGAACTTCAGGCCGTCGTTGCCGAAAGCAACTGCGGTGCTGTTGTAGTTCAGACCCGTCAGGCCTTGCACTTGCGTGTGGGTGTACACCAGGCCGACAGTTGCCGGGCCGAAGGCGTAGTTACCACCGATACCCCAGACGCGTTGCTTCGACGAGTTGAACACCGAGTCACCGCCGTTCGACGTATCCACTGCACCGCTGGTGTTGTTGTTACCCGGGTTGCCTTGGCGTTCCAAGTAAGCAGCAGCCACCGTCAGCGGGCCGTTTGCGTAGTTCACGCCGGCGCTGAATGCACGGTTGTTGGCGAAGTCACCAGCCTTGTTCGAGAAGCCATACAGGCCGCCGAAGGTCAGGCCGTTGTAGTTGGCGCTCGAGTACTTGACCGAGTTGTTCACACGGAACGAGTTGTTCGTGTTGTCGTTATCGTACGGGTGCGATGCGATCGTGCCGCCGAACGACGAACCGTTCAGGGTCAGCGGAGCCAGGTAATCAACCAGCGAGTCGTATTGACGGCCGATCGTCACAGCGCCGAACTTGTCGTTTTGCAGGCCGACGAAGGCTTGACGACCGAACATGCGGCCGTTTTGGCCCGACGTGCCGTTGGCGATCGAGAAACCGTTTTCCAGCACGAAGATGGCCTTGTTACCGCCACCCAGATCTTCCGAGCCCTTCAGGCCCCAACGGCTGCCGTTGACCAGGCCGCTCGTTGCGCGGAAGTTCTTCGAGCCCGAAGCACCTGCCGTGGTCGTCGAGTTGCTGGTGTAAGCGATGCCTGCATCGATCAAGCCGTACAGCGTGACGCTGCTTTGTGCATGCGCGGTCACCGAGAACGCGCCGACGACGGCCGCGGCAAGAAGAGTTTTTTTCATGGTTTAAGCTCCAGTAACGTGACACGAATCGCAGATTCGCGTGAAAACAGAACGCGGCGAAACAGAACATGTCGAGGTGACGGTTTGTCATTCGCGAACCCGATCAGGTATCGGCACTGCTCTGCTGACAGGGGGCAGTGTATGAGTCACCGCTACTCGCGCCTATTTCAGAATTCGCAAGAATCTATTTCAGATACGAAAAGAATCTGTCGAACCTGCCGGAAAGCTTTGCCTGATAAGGGATTGCCTTGATTAAGGTTAGGTGGGAAATAGAGATGCAAGCGATGTGTGTTGCGCTCGGGACACAGTGTGCTGCACATGCCACCGCGTGCGCGAAGCGTTGTCAGCACTGGATTTGCGCGCGACACGCGTGAATGAATTTGGTTCCGTTGATGCGAAAACATGTCGCAGGTGCAGTGCGCGCAGGCGACGCATCGAACGATAGGGCACTGCCGTGTTGTCGTGTGCGATGTGATGTGGGACGTGGCGTGACACGTCACGATGCCGGCTGCCTATATAGGTAGAGATCGATGCACGCGTCAGGTCGCTGCCATGCGCATGTCATCAAGCAACTTTACACGCGCGTGATGAGGGAAATCCGATATGCCGGCAAGCACGAGAGATGTGTTTGCCCAGAAAAACCCTTTATTTACGTGGTTTTGCGGACTATTGCGAGTCGCCGAATAATTCATTGCGTCGAATGATGACAATGATTTCGGGACGCCGTCCTATACTACGTTCCGCGAGAAGTAGACTTTTGCGTTGAGTGAAAAGTCTCCAAACCTTGGCGCGGCCTCATTGGCCGCGCTTTTTTTTGTCCGCGTGATTTGCTACGCGAAGTGCCCTGCGCTGAGGGCGTCACCGCAATCGCGCACGTGTGGAATGCTCAACTGCTTGAGCTTGCGATATAGCGATGCACGGCAAAAGCCGAGCGTGCGTGCGGCGGCAGAAATGTTCCAGCGATGTTGTGCGAGCGCTTGCAGAATGCGCTCGCGTTCACTGTCATGACGAGGCATTTGCGCAATCGTCTCGACGGTCTGGACACGCGGGGCCGATACGACGGCATTGCTCACGTCGTGTGAGCGCTGCTCCATGAACGTGTCGTTGCCGGACATCCAAGCATGCGAAGACGTGGCAAGTTCCGGCGGCAGATCGTCCGTACACAGTAGATTGCCGCTCATCACCGCACATGCGTAGCGTAGCGCTGCGCGTAGTTGACGCAGATTCCCTGGCCACGCATGCCTGAGCAGACACGACAGGGCGTCCGGGGACACGCGAGCCAGCACCTGATCCTCGTGTAGTCCCGGCCATTCGTCGCATAGCATGCGGGCGATCAGTTCGCGCTTGTCGTCGCGCTCGCGCAACGTGGGTAATGTGAGAACGCCCACGGCAATGCGGTAGTAAAGGTCTTCGCGGAACGTGCCCCGTGCCACGGCGCTTGCAAGATCCTGATGGGTGGCGCAGATCAGTTGTACATCCACGGGCACCGCATGACTCGCACCCAGCGGTGTCACTTCGCGCTCCGAAAGCACACGCAACAGTCGCGTTTGCAGTGCGTGGGGCATGTCGCCGATTTCATCGAGGAAAAGCGTGCCGCCGTCGGCCTGCTGCAATTTTCCTTTCATGCCGCCGGGCAAGGCGCCCGAGAATGCGCCGCGTTGATAACCGAACAGCTCGCTCTCGACGAGATGCTCAGGCAGCGATGCCGTGTTGATGGCGACAAACGCCTGCGCACGCCGTTCGCTGTACTCGTGCAGTGCCCTGGCCAGAAACTCCTTGCCCGTTCCCGTCTCACCGAGAATCAGCACAGGCAGCCCGCGATCGACGAAGCGTTTGCCGCGCGTGAGCAAATCGCGCATGCGGGCGTCGGTGCCGCACAGGGCATCGATGGCGAGATATTCGGGGCGCATCTGGCGTGCAGCGGCGGGGGCAACCGGCACACGGGCGATGCGTTCGGCGAGGGCTGCGATATTCGCGAATGCGGTATTGGCGCTGGCCGTGCCGATGGGGCTGGCGTGGCCGACAGGTCGAGCGGGGGCAGGCGCTACAGCAAGGTGAGCGGGCATGACTTGTCTCCTTCTCGTATTGGTACGAAAGGTCGCCGTCGGTGGCTTGTGGCCTGGCGTTCCCTGACGTCTTTTTATGTCGCAGCCAGCTCGGGTGGCCAACCGCCAATGCAGGATACGACCACATAGTAATAACTTCCAATACAATATTGATGCGCTATTAATACCTGTGGGGTATCAAATGATCGAACTGCGTCATTTCCAGTACTTCGTGGTGCTCGCGGAGACTCTGCATTTCGGCCGTGCGGCCCAGCAGTTGCATATCTCGCAGCCGCCGCTGTCGCGTCAGATTGCGTTGATGGAGGCGGAACTGGGGGTGCTGCTGTTCGAGCGCACGCGCCGCAGTGTGCGGCTCACGCGTGCAGGCGCACGCTTCTATCAGGACGCCGTGGAAATCCTGAACTCGGTCGAGCGGGCACGTCGCAATGCCGTGGCGGCGAGCCGGGGCGAGGATGGCGCGATCACGGTGGGCTTCATGATGTCCTCGGCGTACAACATCCTGCCTGCGCTGACGCGCACTTACGCCGCTGCGTATTCGCGGGTCGACATGAAGCTGGCGGAAACGCTCCCCAACTTACTGGCCGAAGCGGTGCGTGCGGGGCAGACCGACGTTGGCATCATGTACCGCCCCGAAGACCTCACCGGGCTCGATACCGCGACAGTGTTTCGCGAGGAGATGGTGGCGGTACTGCCGCGCACGCACGCGCTCGCCAAGGCGCGCGTGCTCGACGCCTCGCAACTGGCCGAAGAGTCGTTCGTGAGCATTCCGCGCGAGATCGCGCCGCTGGTCTACGATCTGGTCGTCGACCACTGCCGTCGCGTGGGATTTTCGCCGCACATCCGGCTGGAAACCAACTTGCAGCAGACGATTATCAATCTGGTGGGGGAGGGCCTTGGTGTGGCGATGGTGCCGATGTCGATGAGCAGTGCGAGTGCGTCGGGCAGCGCGGTATTCAAGCCGTTGCGCAACGCGCCGGTGGCGGAGGTGGCGCTGCTGTGGAGCCGAGACAATCACAACCCGTGCGTCGCGACGTTCGTCGAAAACGCGAGAACAGTGTGGCGTGAGATGCAGCGCGCACCGGGCGCACGGCTGGTGCCCGACAGCCCAGACACCGGTGTGCGATGAGGGCGCCCGGAGGGCTGGTTGACGCGAAGCGGTGACAGCCGGCCAAGCGCAGTCGTTGCCGCAACGTGCTACGCGGGTGGAAATTCCGCGGCCCTGCCGGTTGATTACACTCGGTCGCCCAGCACTGTGGCTCGCGTAAAGGTTTCGATGTTGTCCAGCAATGCATCGAGGGCTTCACCTGCGCGTTTCACGTCGCCGGCAGCAATCGCTTCGGCGACTTCCGCATGCAGTCGCGCCATGGTCGGCAGGTCGGCTGCTTCTTTGTAGTGGTAATACCAGAAGCGGCGTGATAGCCCGTGCATCAGGCGCATTGCTCCTTCGGCGAATTCGTTGCGTGCGGCGACAAGACACAACTCGTTGAACTCGCGGTCGGCACGAATGAACTCCACATCCTTGCCGCTGCGGGCGGAACTTCTGAACTCCTTTGCCAGACGCGTGAAGTGTTCGCGTTGCTCTGCCGTGGCCTTCTTCGCCGCGCTTCTGGCAATCAGTCGTTCGACCTCGCGTCGCGTTTCCAGCAGACGCAACTGCTTGGAGACATCCATCGGGGGCACGAGCAGGCCGCGCTGTGGCAACACAATAATCAAATGTTCCCGGGCCAGCCGCTGAATGGCTTCGCGAATCGGGGTGCGGCCGAACCCCGTCATTTCGCTCAACTGCAACTCCGACATTGTTGAACCCGGGGCCAGCCGCAGCGTCACTATCGCTTCTTCGATCCACTCGTAGGCCATGTCGACCATTCTGCCGCGAGGGATCACGTCCACTCGTTCATCGAGCGCCGCGGCTTCTGATTTTCCCGTCCGTCGGGTCGCTTTCTTTGTCGCCATTTGGTCAATGCCCAGAGCAAATGTTAATTGTATATCACCTGCTTCTGGCGATAGCGGCGACATGTCCCGGTCTTCAACACACCTCATACCTCGGGCTTTCCCGGTATGCACATTGCTTGTTTGAATAAACTGATGTGCTATTATTGGTCAACTAATATATTACTGGAATGAAGGGGCGGCGATGGACATCACGAGGGTGGGGAGGCCGGACGGCTTCCCTGTGGTTGCCTTGCATGGCATTCAGGGAACGAGCGACTCGTGGATTCCGCTTGCAACGGCGCTCGGCGATACGTTCCGTTTCATCTTGCCCAACATGCCGGGACGCGGCGACGCAGGCCCCCCGCTTGCCGCACACGCGTGCAGTGCCTGCGAGTTCGCGCGCGTCACCAGCGAGGTCATCGAACAAGAGGTCGGCCATCGCGCCTACGTTCTGGCCGGCTGGAGCATGGGTGTCTCCGTGATCCTCGAGCTCATGGAGCATTTGGCGGACGGCACGGCGCGGCATTCTCCGCCGGTCGCCGTTGTCCTCATGTCGGGCACCGCACAGTTGAACGAGGTGGCCTGGTTTGCGTCGACCGACGAGACTGCGCTCCTCACCGAGATCAGGCAGCGCGAGGCACGTCTGAGGCTAAAGAGAGCAGCGGACCCGCATGTCGTGGCCTGGACCTGGAGCGCGCTAAAGCCAGTCTCGCATCTGTCGAATCTGGCGCATGTCGGCGTGCCTGCCCTCATCGTCCACGGCAGCGACGACGAAGACTGCCCACTCGATCACGCGCATCGCATGCGCGAAGGAATCCGTCGCGCATCATTGCATGTGATTCCTAGCGGGCGTCACTCGATCCTGACGGAGAACACCTGTGAGGTCGGCATCGCCATGCGAGATTTCCTGGCGTCGCACTGCGCGGAGCCAAGGCCACTAATCGACCAACAGGAAAATTCATGAGGATCGACGATTGCGTCCACTTTTGTGCGCCCTCCCGGCTCATCATCGAGCTGGGTTATCGCCACAAGCTCCCCAACCTTCTGCAAGCCCTGGGCTACCGGCGGGGGCTGCTCGTCACCGACAGCTTCTTTGCCGAGAAAACACTCTGGGTGAAGGAGTACGTGACGGCGTGCGAACGCCTGGGGGTGCATGTGGACGTCTATGCTGGCGGTCAGCCCGACCCGACCACGGATCTGTGCGATCGCGCGACGGCCGAACTGCGCATCGCCCAAGGGGGCCAGTTGCCGGATCATATCGTCTCGCTAGGCGGCGGCAGCAACATCGATCTGGCCAAGGCGTTGTGCGTCACGCTTGCGGCGGGCCGCCCCATTCGCGACTTCGGAGGCGGCGTAGCAAGCGATGCGCCCGTCATCGACCACATCGCTGTGCCAACGACAGCCGGCACGGGGGCGGAACTCACCCCCGGAACCATTCTGTTCGATCCGGCGACCGGCATCAAAACCGCCGTGATGGACAATCGGCTACGTCCGGTCGTCGCCGCCATCGACCCCGAACTCACATTCACATGCCCGCCCAAGGTCACGGCGGAATCCGGCATCGACGCCCTGACGCACGCGCTCGAATCGTTCGTTACGCTCGACTCCGATCGATTCGATCGGAACGGCTCCTTCGATCCCGGCTACAGCGGTCGCAGCGGTCTGACCATGATCTTTGCGCGCGAGTCGATCCGGCTAGCCACCGCCTATCTACTTCGTTGTTACGAAGATGGTAACGACGTGGAGGCGCGCGTCGGCATGTGCTATGCGAGCGTCTACGCGGCAATGTCGTATGGGAGCGCCGGACTCAATGCGGTTCATGGCATTGCTTATGGCGTCGCCGCGCTGACGCACAAGTCCCACGGCGCCACGAATGCGGTTGTCCTGCCGTATGTCGTCGATGCGCTGCGCGAGTCGCGCCACGCCGAACTCCTCGAAGTGGCCCGAATGTTCGGCATCAAGACTGACGACGAAGTGCGGGCCGTTCGCGAGTTGCCCCACAAATTGCGCGAGCTTGTCGGCAAGCTCGGCATCCCCACTGATCTCAATGCCTTCGGCATTTCCCAGGGATCGCTGAGGGATTTGCTCATCGATTCACTTGGCGTGACTCGGTTGGCCAAAGCATTCCCGGTCGGGAATATCGAAGAGTGCTACGCGGAAATCATCGACAACGCGTGGCGTGGAGGTCTTCGAGACGAGAAGACAGAGAGACGGCCGGCAGCCTGATCAACGCGATTCCCATCGATTCGACAGGTCGCTGCCGCCGCGCAAAGACACAATTCGCCATTCGGCCGGACGCACCGGTCACTTTGCGTTTCGATGTCTAATATGTTAGATGACTATCAGTAGAATACAACGGAGGAGACACAAGCATGGATATGTCCGCAGCCGCGTCGCGGCTAGGTGTTGACGTCGTCGCGCGTCTAGAGCGACTCCCGATGACGAACTATCAACGAACGCTTTTCTCTATCATCGCCACCGCCTGGTTCTTCGATTCCATGGATCTCGGGTTGATGACGTTTGTACTCGGTTCGATCAAGGCGGAGTTCGGCCTTTCCGCCTCGCAGGCAGGACTGCTCGCCAGTTCCAGCTTTCTCGGCATGTTCGTGGGCGCCGCCACCGCGGGGCTTCTTGCGGACAAGTTCGGGCGCAAGCCGGTCTTTCAGGTCAGCATGCTCTTCTGGGGGGCCGGCAGCCTGATGTGCGGCTTTGCTCACAATGTCGAGTCGCTGATGATGTACCGCGTCCTGCTCGGCTTCGGTATGGGCATGGAGTTCCCGATCGGTCTCTCGATGGTTTCAGAGATCGTTCCTGCCAGAAGTCGCGGCAAGTATGTGGCCATCCTCGAAGGTTTCTGGCCCATCGGCTTCATCGCGGCTGGCGCATTTTCCTACTTCATGCTCCCGGTGATCGGGTGGCGCGGCATCTTCATCGCGTTGGCGATCCCGGCCGTTTTCGTGTTCGTGGTCAGGCGAATGGTGCCCGAATCGCCTCGTTGGCTGGAAGACACAGGGCGCATGAAGGAAGCGGCGGACGTGATGAACCACATCGAAGCCAAAGTGGAGACGGCCTATGGCCGTAAGTTGCCAGCGCCCGTCGTCGTGCCGGGCGTGCGGCACCAGCAGACCGGCCGGAAGGCGCTCTTTTCGGAGATATGGCGCGGCGTGTATGCGAAGCGAACGGTCATGCTGTGGACCACCTGGTTCTTCGCGCTGTTGGGCTACTACGGGCTGACAACGTGGTTGGGGGCATTGCTGCAGCAGGCCGGATACGAGATCACCAAATCCGTGCTCTACACCGTCTATATCTCACTGGCAGGCATCCCCGGCTTCCTTTTCTCTGCCTGGTTGCTGGAGAAATGGGGACGCAAGCCGACCTGCGCATTGATGCTGCTTGGCAGTGCGCTCGCCGCCTATCTATACGGTCAGGCGGCAGGCAACAAGGCACCGATCGAGCAGTTGATTGCCACAGGGCTATTGATGCAGTTCTTTCTCTTCGGCATGTGGTCTGTGTTGTACGCCTACACACCGGAGCTTTACCCGACCCGTACCCGTGCAACGGGCTCGGGTTTTGCCTCCTCCATCGGACGCGTCGGCTCTCTCGCCGGCCCTTTCGCCATTGGCGTGCTGCTCCCGACCTGGGGACAAACGGGGGTGTTCACCATGGGGGCTCTGTCCTTCGTGATTGCCGCGCTGGCCGTACTGCTGCTTGGCGTCGAGACGAAGGGCCGTTCGCTGGAGGACGTTTCGCACTGACCCGCTGTTGGAGATTTACCTGTTCTTGACCCGGCGGGGCGCGGTCCCCGCCGCGCGGAACTGCGGCGTCGACCGCGCCTGAAGCCAGTGGGGCCGGTCGACGCACCTTCTCCGGTACCCACGGCACGAACGTCCATCCCGAATCACTTCATCGATTCCACTTTCCCAAACAGTGAATGCCATTCAGATGATTTTTGTTTTCATTTAACTAATATATTAGTTGTTTATTTTGTAATTCGCGTTGATTCAGACACAGGAGACAAGTCATGGTTACAGAGCGTCAGTTGAAGTTCAGGGAACAATACAAGTCCGACATAAGCCCGATGTACAACGGCATGCTGCATATCATCGTGATGTATGTCGTGGCGATTGGCGCGGTATGGTATGCCGTCAGCCGTTTGCAGAATCCGACTTGGGAATGGTGCCTGATCGTTCCGGTTTTTCTGACAGGCAACTTCGTCGAGTGGTTCATGCATCGATTCGTCATGCACCGTCGCGTGGATGTGTGGGGCCTGCGCGAGATCTACAACCGGCATACACGCCAGCATCATCAGTACTTCACCGACCAATTGTCGACGATCGACACGACGCGTGAGTTCCGAATCGTGTTCTTCCCATGGCGCGTGCTGATGACGCTTGGTGTTGGCGGCGGGGTCGTCGGTTATGCGACCTCATGGATACTGAACGCCAACGCTGGCTGGATGGTGTTCCTGACCATGGTCGGTCAGTACGTCATTTATGAAACCTTCCACTACTGTTGCCACTGTCACGAGAACTGGTTCGTGCGTAACATGCCGTTCATCAACACCATTCGGCGCCATCACACCGCCCACCACAACATGGGCATCATGATGAAATACAACATGAATCTGACGTTCCCGATTGCCGACTGGTATATGGGAAGCAGCGATTTGCGTCGGGGCTTGATCGGCCATCTTTTCAATGGCTACAGCGAAAAGCACATCAAGAGCGAATTGAAACCGATCATCGCAAAGTTCAAGGACGATCACTCGCAAGTCACGCTGGACGGCCCGATCCTCACCGACGAGGAACGCAGGGCAATGACGGCCCTCTGACCGGTATGCCACCACGCGCGATGCGCGAGCGTCTGTCGCGCGTCGGGGCCACCGCGATAGACAGGACTCGCCCCGTGTCTATCGCGGTCATGCGGAAAGATTGGACGGCGCCGCGTCAGATCTCCAGAATCCCGGCGGCGACGAAGCCGCCGTCGACCGGCAGGATGTGGCCGGTGACATACGACGCGTCGTCCGAGGCGAGGAAGCTCACCGCACCTGCGATTTCGCTCGGTTGCCCGTAGCGGCCGAGTGGCGTCGTCTCCGTATAGTTGCGTCGTGAAACGTCGGAGTGAAGCACCTGCGTGAGCGGCGTGTCGATGGGGCCGGGGGCGACGCCGTTGGCGGTAATGCCGAAGGGCGCGAGTTCGATGGCCATCTGGCGTGTGAGACCGATGACGGCGGCTTTCGACGTTCCATAAGCCGTGCGTCCCGCGCTGGCCAGAATGCCCGCCACGGACGCCAGATTGACGATCCGTCCCCAGTGCTGTTCGCGCATGAGTCGCGCGGCGTGCTGCCCGCACAGCAGTGTGCCCGTGAGGTTCACGTTCATCACCTGGTGCCAGTGATCGAGCGGATAGTCGAGAAACGGGAACGTCTTGGCGATCCCCGCGTTGTTCACGAGCACATCGCAACGGCCATACCGTTGCGCGATCTGAGCGAAGCCATCGGCAATCGATGCGGCGTCGCCCACATTCATCCTCAGCGCCCACGCCTTGCCGCCTGCCGCGTTCAGCTTCGCCGCCGTATCGCCCGCCGCGTCTTCGTTCAGATCGGCGACAACGACCGTCATGCCGTCATTCACCAACCGTTCGCAGATAGCGGCGCCGATACCCATGCCGCCGCCTGTAACAACTGCTACCTTCTCCGTCATGCTATGGACTCCTAAATTTATTGACTTCTACAGCACGGGCTCCGCCGCCAGCAGCGCGGCGGAGCCCGTCGGTAATATCGAGAAACGTTAGTGGGGGTGTCTTACTTCAGAAAGCCGATCGAGATCCAGGGGATGAAGACCACGATAAGCAGTGCGATGAGCAGCGCGCCCATGTAGGTCCACATCCGGTTGAACACCTTGTCCGGCGACGTTTTGCCAATGGCGCACGCGGCGTAGAAACCGACGCCGAGCGGCGGTGCGAACAGGCCCATGCCCATCGACAGGATCACGACCATCGCGTAATGCACGTCGTGAATGCCCAGCGAGCGGGCGACCGGAAAGAGCAGCGGCCCGAACAGCACGATGGCCGGAATGCCTTCCAGCACACTGCCCAGCACGATGAACACGACCATCGAGATGAGCAGGAAGCCGATCTGTCCGCCCGGCACACCATGCATCAGCCCGACGAGCTTGGCGGAGAAGCCCGACTGCGTGAGCGCCCAGGCCATGGCCGTGGCCATGCCGATGATGAGCAGGATGGCGCCGGAAAGTGCCGCCGTTTCCGTCAGAAGCGGATATAGGCGCTTGAAGTTCAGGTGCTTCTTGAAGGCATGGACGAGCAGGCCGATCACGATCGTGTAGGCGATACCGATCGTGGACACTTCCGTCGCCGTGGCGGCGCCTTCGATCACGGCCGTGCGGATCAGAATCGGCAAGGCGAGTGCCGGCAACGCCACGATGAACGTCTTGCCGATCACGCTCCACGGCGCACGGCGTGCCGCACTGGGGGCCTCTTTGCGCGAGCGCGTGAAGCACACCACGACGATGGCCAGCGTGGCGATGACGGCAGGCAGCAGGCCGCCGACAAAGAGCGCGGTGATGGACACGCCGCACACCGCACCGATGGTGATGAGCACGAGACTGGGCGGAATCGTCTCCGTCATGGCGCCGGTCGACGAGAGCAGTGCGACGAGGTCTTCCGGTTTCGATCCGCGCCGCTGCATCTCGGGGAAGAGGGCCGGCGCGACGGCTGCCATGTCGGCAGCCTTCGATCCGGAAATTCCCGAGACCAGGAACATCGCACCGAGCAGCACGTATTGCAGGCCGCCGCGCACATGGCCGAGCAGCGAGGCCATGAATTCGATCAGGCTGCGGGCAAGCCCGCTCATCTCGATCAGCGCGCCGAGCAGCACGAACAGCGGCACCGACAGCAGGATGAGGCCCGACATGCCCTCGTCCATGCGACTGACGACGATTTGCAGTGGCGCGTCGGTCACGAGCGCCAGATACGCCAGCGTTGCCGTGCCGAAGGCAAAAGCGATCGGAATACCGCCCGCCACGCATGCGCCGACGATCAGCACGAAGAACACCAGCAGGTTGTAGTTACCCATCGCGATGAGGGCGGGGCGGCCGAGCCAGAGTGCAGCGCCGAGCGCGGCAACGACCAACACGCCAAGACCGAACTGACGCAGCGTCGAGCACCGCGCCATGCGCGAGATGGCCGCGATGAGCATCAGCGCCGCACCGACTGGCAGGGCGGCGGCGCGCAACCCGTCGGGGATTTCGAGCGCGGGCGTGGTGATGTCCATCTGTTCGATGGCATGCGTGTACGCGGGCATGATGATGAGCGCGACGAACACGCAGACCGTGAGCGCGGCCATGGTCTGGAACCAGTCGCGCCATGCCGCCGGGAGTTTGTTGACGATGGCGGACAGGCGCATGTGTTCGCCCCGGTCGAGCGCCAGAACCGCACCGAGCATCGATAGCCAGATGAACAGAATCTGCGCCAGTTCGTCCGACCAGGTGATCGGATTGTCGAACCCGTAACGCGAGATCACGCCCGCGAGCAGGATGAGAGTTTCCGCCACCACCAGCAGCACGGCAGCCGCTTCGGTGACTTTCATCACCGCGCGGTTGACGTGGCAGAAGAGGCGGGCGAGCGCGTGCGTCGGCTCGGCCGTCATCGTCAACGTTTCCATTTACGCGAGCTTCCCGGTGTACTTTTCCAACGTGGCCCACGCCTCGTCACCAAACTTCTTGTGCCATTCGGCATAGAAGCCGGCGGCGCGGAGCTTCTCGCGGAATTGCTCGTTGTTCGGTGCGTTGAACACGAGACCCTTCTGCTTGAGTTCGGCCATGACGCCATCGTTGAGCTTGCGCACGTCGTCGCGTTGCGCCATCGCTGCCGCGTTCACGTTGGCGGTGACGATCGCCTGCAAGTCCTTGGGCAGCTTGTCCCATTTCTGCTTGTTGGCGAGGAACCAGAAGCCGTCCCACATGTGGTTCGTCATCGACACGTACTTCTGCACTTCGTACAGCTTGGCCGTGGTCAGCAGCGCGAGCGGATTCTCTTGCGCTTCGACGATGTGCGTCTGCAGGGCCGAATACACTTCGGCGAAGTTGATCGACGTGGGCGACGAGTCGAAGGCGCGGAACATCGACGTCCACAGCGGGCTCGTCGGCACACGGATCTTCAGGCCCTTGAGGTCGGCCGGCGAGTTGATCGGGCGGCTGCTCGTGGTGATCTGGCGATAACCGTTTTCCCAGATCTTGTCGAAGGCGAACACCGATGTCTTGGCGATCTGGCCGCGCACATGCGCACCGAGGTCGCCGTCCATCGCCGCCCACACCTGACCGTAATCCTTGAACGCGAAGCCCACGCCGGAAATTTGCGCCGCGGGCACCAGCGTGCCGAGAATCAGCGGCGAGAGCGTGAAGTAATCGATGGCGCCCGAACGGATCTGGCTCAGCATGTCGCTATCGGTGCCGAGCTGGTTGTTCGGGTAGATCTGGAAGTCGATACGGCCCTTCGATTGCTCCGCGATTTTCTGCGCCATCTCTTTGGCGCGAATGTTCATCGGATGGCTGATGGGGAGGTTGTTGGCGAACTTCAGCGTGAATTCCGCGGCGCGGGCCTGTGTCTGATACAACCCCGTGGCGGCAGCGGCCGAAGTGGCGGCCACAACCTTGATGAAGTGGCGGCGGTCCATATTGCTCATACTGCATGTCTCCTGATTATTGGTTTGGTGACTGCGTCTGATGCGCGAGGCGTGCGGACGTGTTGCCCTGCAACGCCCCGGCCAACTCCGAATGCAAGCGTGAGGCGGCTCGCAAGTGGCTTGGCTATCTTACGCAAGTCGAATGCCAGATCGCACCCCCAAGCGGGAAAACCCTTATCTCGTTAAGCACTCGTGACATCCCGCGTTTGGCGCGTCGCCTCGCTGCGCTTCCTTTTATTTGGCGGAATCTGCCGTGGCGGCACATCGGCGCTGCGAACGCCGTTTGCTGCATCCGCGAGGTGAGTCCGATCGGCGCCCGGATGCAGTGCGACACCTGTCGCATTTGTCGCCCGCCTTGCGACACCTGTCGCATGTGATCGGCGACAGCGATGCGACAGGTGTCGCATGCCACCGCGCCTGGCCGGTTGTGTTGCGGCACAGCAAATTCATTTCGTTTGGTGTGCATCCGAATTCACTTGATGCCGTAGTGGGTGCGGCTTTACGCTTACGTCAATCGCGAAAGCGCCACAAGCGCGAGCCTCGCAATCGAGCCGCAATGCGTCGTGGATGCCGTTAGCGTGTCATCGGCGTGAGGAGGTGCCCATGTCTGGCATCGAAATTGCTCACCGGAGTCTGGATGACCCCATTTTTCCGGAGACACTTCATGGTTGCTGCATGCCTTACCGGCTGGGCCCACTCCCAGTTCGGAAAACTCGATAACGTCGATGCCGAAGTCTTGCTGGCCGATGTCGCACAGGCGGCGCTCGACGACGCAGGCCTTGCGCCCGAGCAGATCGATTCCATTCACGTCGGCACTTTCAATGGCGGTTTCCTGTATCAGGACTTCCCGTCGTCGCTCGTTTTCAACCGAATTCCCGGACTGCGCTTCAAACCGGCCACGCGCTACGAGAATGCGTGCGCGACGGGTTCGGCCGCCGTGTACGGCGGACTGCAATCCATCGAAGCGGGCAAAGCCACGCACGTGCTCGTGATCGGCTTCGAGAAGATGACCGAGCTGGCGACGCCGCAGGTCGGCGAGGTGTTGCTCAAATGTTCCTACGCACGCGAAGAGGCTGACATTCCGGGCGGTTTTGCGGGCGTGTTCGGCACCATCGCGCAGGCGTACTTCGACCGCTATGGCGATCAGTCCGATGCCCTCGCACGCATTGCGGCGAAGAACCATCGCAACGGTACGGTCAATCCCTATGCGCACATGCGTCGCGACTTCGGTTACGACTTCTGCCGCAACGTCTCCGAGAAGAATCCGTTCGTGGCCGGGCCGCTCAAGCGTACCGATTGCTCGATGGTGTCGGACGGCGCCGCCGCGCTCGTGATCTCGTCTGCCGACGTAGCGCGCACGATGCCCAAGGCCGTCGGTTTTCGCGCGGCGGTGCAGGTCAACGACTACTTGCCGCTCTCGCGTCGTGATCCGCTGGCGTTCGAAGGCGGGCAGCACGCCTGGCGTCAGGCACTGGGCGTTGCCGGCGTCTCGCTGAAAGACCTGTCGCTGGTCGAGACGCATGACTGTTTCACCATCGCCGAACTCATCGAGTACGAGGCGATGGGGCTTGCCAAGCCGGGGCAGGGCGCAAACGTGGTGGCCGAGGGGTTGACCGAAAAGAACGGTCTGCTGCCGGTCAATCCGTCGGGCGGGTTGAAGGCGAAGGGTCACCCGGTCGGGGCGACAGGCGTCTCCATGCACGTCATGGCCGCCATGCAACTGACAGGGTCTGCGGGGGAGATGCAGATCCCGAACGCAAAGCTCGCGGGCGTCTTCAACATGGGCGGGGCGGCGGTGGCGAACTACGTGAGCATTCTCGAAGCGCGCTGATACGTTGCACGACAGTGTCAGGCAGGCTGCCCGGCGTTGGCCGGGCAAGACAGACAGCAAGACTGAGAAAGAAGAAAGAGGAGACGAGCGAAATGCTCAAGAAGGTCATGAATCTCGGCCGGCTGCTGGCCGACGTTGCCCGGCGTCATCCTGACGAACCCGGCGTGATCATCGGTGAGAAGGTCAGCACGTGGGGCGAGATCGACGCCCGCGTGAACGCCGCCGTCGATGCCTTGCGCAAGCTGGGTGTGCGCAAGGGCGACAAGCTGCTGGTGCATTCGCGCAACAACCTGCCTATCTTCGAGAGTGCGTGGATCGCTTTTCGGCTGGGCGCGGTCTGGGTGCCGACGAACTTCCGTATCACGGCACCGGAAGCCGCGTATCTGGGGCAATCGAGCGGCGCCTGCGTGATGATCTACGACGCGGGCTTCGAGGGGCATGTCGACGCTGTGCGTGCCGCGTCGCCGGCGTTGCGGCATGTCATTGCGCTCGGTGCGCCGCGCGCGGGTGAACTGCACTACGAGACACTCGTGGCCGAACACCTCGGCGCCCCCGGCTATGAGGCGGAAGTCGAGTACGAAGACCCGTTGTGGTTCTTCTACACATCGGGCACGACCGGCCATCCGAAGGCGGGCGTGCTCTCGCATGGGCAGATGGCCTTCGTCGTCACCAATCATCTGGCCGATCTGATGCCCGGCATCACTTACCGCAGCCGCTCGATGGTGGTGGCGCCGCTCTCGCACGGGGCGGGCATTCACGCCATCGTGAATACGGCACGCGGGGCGGCCAGCGTGCTGCTGCCGGGCGAGAAGATGGACGCGGAGCAGGTCTGGCAGGCCATCGAGCGTTATCGCGTCGACAACATGTTCACGGTGCCGACCATCGTCAAGATGTTGGTCGAAGACCCGGCCGTGGATCGTTACGACCATAGCTCGTTGCGCTTTGTGATCTATGCCGGGGCGCCGATGTATCGCGCGGATCAGAAATACGCGCTGCAAAAGCTGGGCCGCGTGCTGGTGCAGTACTACGGGCTGGGCGAGGTGACGGGCAACATCACGGTACTGCCGCCGTGGCTGCACAGCGACGACGACGACGCGCCCGACGCGCGCATCGGCACTTGCGGCGTGCCGCGCACCGGCATGGAGGTGGCGATTCTCGACGAGCACGGCGAGCGTCAGCCGCCGTTCGCCTCGGGCGAGATCTGCGTGCGCGGGCCGGCGGTCTTCATGGGGTATCACAACAATCCGGACGCGAACGCCAAGGCGTTCAAGGACGACTGGTTCCACACCGGCGATCTCGGGCATGTGGATGCGCAGGGTTTCCTGTACATCACGGGACGCGCCTCGGACATGTACATCTCGGGGGGCTCGAACGTCTACCCGCGCGAGATCGAGGAAGCGTTGCTTACGCACCCGGCAGTGTCGGAGTGCGCGGTGCTTGGCGTACCCGACCCCAAGTGGGGCGAGAGCGGGCTCGCGGTGGTGGTCGCACGGGAGGGCATGGCCACTCAGGCCGATGAACTGCTCGGACATCTCGAAGCGCGCATCGCCCGCTACAAGTGGCCGCGTCGCTTCATTTTCTGGAATGCCATGCCCAAGTCGGGCTACGGCAAGATCGTGAAGAAGCAAATCAAGACGATGCTCGAAGAGCAAGGAGACTATCGACTATGAAACCTGCGCTTTCACGGATCTATCGGCATGCAGGCGCCCCCACGTTACCCCGTGTGGAAGACTGCGTGTTGAGCGGGCAGCACGAACTGCGCGTGACGATCCGGTCTGGTGCGAATCTCGGAGAGGCCTTACGCGCGGCGTTATCCCGCTATGCGTATGGCGGCGGCGTCGGCCGCTTCTGCGCGGGCACCGCGCGAGGTCTGCGGTATCACATGATCGAGAACACCGCAGACACGGAGCGTCCCTTCGGTTATGGGGCGCCGGTCGACGAAACCCGGGAGGTGGATCTGATCGGCGGCGCGATCACGGTTGGCCGTACGGCCGACGGCGCCACGTTGTTGCATTGCCATGCGGGGTTTTCCGACCCGTGCGGCGAATTGCATGGCGGTCATTTGATTCTCGATCACACCTGGGCCGGAGACGAGCCTGTGGTGATTCGCTTGTGTCTGTTCGAGCACGGCGGCTACGTGACCGCAGACGACGACGAGACGCGCTTTCACCTGCTCCATCCCGTCGCCGGAGGTCTCTCATGAGTACAGCGCTGGATGTTCCGGTGGCCATCGAGAACGGCACGCTGGGCAGGTTGGTCGTGGCACGTCTCAAACCGAACCAGGATCTGACGGAGAGCATCGAGGCGCTGTGCGCGGAGCATGGCATCTCGCGTGCTATCGTGCGCGGCGCGGTGGGGAGTCTGATCGACGCACGTCTGGCGTTTCGCGCGGGTGACGGCTGGCGTGAGCAACTGGTGAGCGGCCCCGGCGTGGAAATCCTCAATGTGTTCGGCGAGGTGGATGTCCGGCCCGATGCCGCGCACGCGCTGCCCATGCTGCACGGCATGGTGGCGGACACGGAGGGACGCATGTTCGCGGGACGCTTCGTGCGTGGCGGCAATCTGTCGTTCATCACTATCGAAGTGACGTTGCAGGAGTGGTTGCCGGCGTAGGGGCAGCCAGCGGTGTTCCGCGCGAGACCAATGGGGAGTCCGAGGACTCCCCATTTTTCAATGAGGCTGTGTGGTGGTTTCGTTGTCGCTTCGCAAGAAGGATTCGATCGCGGCGACCAGTGCGAGAGGCGTCTCATTCATCGGATAGTGACCGGCGTTGCCGAGGACTTCGACGCTGGCGTGCACATAGCGTCGCAAGTACGTCTGCGTCATGAGTGCGGCGTTGAACGTCGGGTCGTTTTCACCAACCAGCACCTTGACCGGCAGCGTGCTTTGAAGCGCATCGCTGAAGTCCGTGTCGGCCCAGGCGCGGAAATAGGCCGCGAAGGCCAGCGCGGAAGAATGCGCCGCCGAGTATTGCGCCTTCCATGCAATCCATGACGGCGGCAGGCGAAAGCCTGTGCTGCGCGCAATGATCGTCTTGCGCTGGCTCAGCGATGTTGCCGCGCCTTCGAACAGCGCGCGCCGGGTGGCGTCGAACGGTACGCCGCCGCAGGGCACCGGGGCGACGGGCACGAGCTTGCGTATGCGGTGAGGGGCGAGGGCCGCGACCTTCTCGATGGCCATGCCGCCCATCGAATGGCCGATCAGGCTGAAGGTGGACAGACCGAGGGCATCGGCCAGATCGATGGTGTCCTGCGCGATCTCGGCGATCGTATAGGCGCCGGGGGTGTCGCGCATGCCGCCGTAACCACGGTAGTCCATAAAGAGGTAACTGAACTCGTCATGCGACAACCACGGCTCGCACACATGAAAGGAACGAGCGTCGCCGAACCAGCCGTGCAGCACGATGACAGCGTGCGGGCCGTGACCGGCGCGGTGATAAGTATTGGGCATTTCGACTCCGGGGGCAGGCGTTGAGACATCCGGCGCACGCGATGGCGGCCGGATAACGACGCCAATCGTAGTGACACCGTGGGGTGCCCGCTGCCGATGCCGGGTCATTGTCTGTAGAATTCAGGCCATGCGAAATACGCTGATCGATCCCTACGAACATCTGCCGCGAAGCGTGGTGGTCACGGCCAACGACTACCCGGCGGGACTTACATTTCCTGAGCATGCCCACGCGCGCGGGCAATTTGCGTTCGCGTCGCGAGGCATGATTACGATGTCGACGCCGCAGGGGCGGTGGTTCGTGCCGCCGCAACGCGCTTGCTGGGTGCCCGCCGGCGTCTCGCACGCCATGACGATGAGCGGTCCCGTGACCATGCTCAATACCTTCGTGACGCCGCATGCCTCGGGGGCCGCCGGTTTGCCGGATCGCTGCTGCGTATATGGGGTCTCGCCATTGCTCAGGCAGTTGCTGGAAGACGCCGTTGATCTGCCGCCGATGTATGACGAAGACGCGCGCGACGGCAAACTCATGGCGCTGCTGATTGCCGAGATGGCCGCGATGCCGCGTCTGTCGTTACATGCGCCGCTGCCTGACGATGCGCAGCTCGCAAGCGTTTGCCGGGCGGTATTCGTTGCGCCCTCGATGGCGACAGGTCTCGACGAGGCGGCGGCCATGGCATCGATGAGCCGTCGCACATTCACGCGCCGGTTTCGTGAGCAGACGGGCGTGAGTTTTGCCGAATGGCGTCAACAGGTCTGTCTGCTGGCCGCGATTGCGCGGCTGAACGACGGGCAGCCCGTGACGCGTGTCGCGCTCGATCTGGGGTATGGCAGTCCGAGCGCGTTCACGGCGGCGTTTCGCCATGTGCTGGGCGCGGCGCCCAGCCGGTATCTCGCGGGGTCGGATTGAGCGTTGGCGATCTGCCAGACCCATCGGGATGTCCCGGATGAGTGCGTCCCGATGGGTTTGTTTGTGCCGTCGCGTGTGAGGTCTCGGGTTAAGGAACCGTAGGCTGCACCAGTCCGTCTTCACGGAACATGTGTTTGATGCCGCGTACCGCCTGACGAATGCGCGACTCGTTCTCGATCAACGCGAAGCGCACGTATTCGTCTCCGTACTCTCCGAAGCCGATACCTGGCGAAACCGAGACCTTGGCCTGCGCAAGCAGCTTCTTGGCGAATTCGAGCGAGCCGAGCGCGCGGTACGGTTCCGGAATGCGCGCCCAGATGTACATCGACGCGCGCGGCAGATCGACCGCCCAGCCGGCTTCCGTCAATCCTTTGTAGAGCACATCGCGGCGGCGCTGATACTGGGCGCGAATCTCTTCGACGCACTGCTGATCGCCCTCAAGTGCGGCGATGGCCGCGACCTGCAAGGGGGTGAACGTGCCGTAGTCGTGATAGCTCTTGATGCGGGCGAGGGCGGCGACCAGATCGGCATTGCCGACCATGAAGCCGATGCGCCAGCCGGCCATGTTGTAGCTCTTCGAGAGCGTGAAAAATTCGACGGCCACGTCCTTCGCGCCAGGCACCTGCATGATAGAGGGCGCCTTGTAGCCGTCGTAGACGATATCGGCGTAGGCCAGATCGTGCACCACGAGAATGTCGTGTTTGCGCGCCAGGTCGACCACGCGTTCGAAGAATTCGAGTTCGACGCACTGTGCCGTGGGGTTCGACGGGAAGCCGAGAATCACCATCTTCGGCTTCGGATGGCTCTCGCGAATGCCGCGCTCGAGTTCGGTGAAGAAGTCGATGCCGGGTGTCATCGGCACGGAGCGGATGTTCGCGCCCGCGATGACCGCGCCGTAGATGTGGATTGGATACGACGGATTCGGCACGAGCACCGTGTCGCCCTGATCCAGCGTGGCGAGCATCAGGTGCGCGAGACCTTCCTTCGAGCCGATGGTAACGATGGCTTCGCGCTCGGGATCGAGGTCCACGTCATAGCGATCCTTGTACCAGCGCGTGATCGCGCGGCGCAGACGCGGAATACCGCGCGAGGTTGAGTAACCGTGCGTGTCGGGGCGTTGTGCGACTTCGACGAGCTTGCTGACGATATGCGGCGGCGTCGCGCCATCGGGATTGCCCATCGACAGATCGATGATGTCCTCGCCACGGCGTCGCGCCGCTATCTTCAGCTCGGCGGTGATGTTGAAAACGTAGGGGGGAAGGCGATTGATGCGCGTAAAGCTGCGCGAGCTCTGGGAGCTGGACATGGCAATCCTGGAACGTAAGCGCCCGGAACCGTCCGAGCGACGCCGGTGTGCTGGCCACACCGTGACGGCGACTTTAGCGCGGCGCACCCCCTTAGGCAAGCGTTTTTTTGCGCGACGCGGCGCGGAATCCGTCGGTTATGATGGGCGCCTCTTGAGTTTGGGCATACGAGGAGTTTCGATGGCGTATCTGTACCTGCTGGTGGCGATCGTGGCGGAGGTGATTGCGACGTCGGCGCTCAAGGCATCGGAGGGATTCACGCGCGTCGGGCCGGTGGCGCTGGTCGTCGTGGGTTACGGCGTGGCGTTCTACATGCTCTCGCTCACGCTGCGCACGATCCCCGTGGGCATCGCCTACGCGATGTGGTCGGGGCTGGGCATCGTGCTCATTTCGATAGCGTCGCGCGTGCTCTTCGGGCAGAAGCTCGATGCGCCCGCCATGGTCGGCATGGCGCTCATCGTCGCGGGTGTTCTGGTGATGAATCTCTGGTCGAAATCGTCCGCACATTGACGGGCGTTGCCGTTACACGTCCGTCTCGGCTTCGGCCAGCACGGCCTTGAGCGCAGAGATGCAGGTGTCGATCTCGGCACGTTCGATGACGAGCGGCGGTGCGAGACGCAACACCGTCGCACGCGTTTCCTTCGCCAGCACGCGACGGCGCAGCATGCGCAGGGAGAGGTCGTGCGCGCCGGCGCGTGCCGGATCGATTTCGATGCCGGCCCAGAGGCCGCGTCCTCGCACTTCGCGAATGAGGGGCGAGTGTATCGCGTGCAGTCGCGAGAGCAGGTATTCGCCCATTTCGGCACTTCTTCCCGGCAGGTCTTCGTCGGCCATGACGTCGAGCGCTTCCAGCGCGACGGTGGCGGCCAGCGCGTTGCCGCCGAAGGTCGAGCCGTGGCTGCCGGGCTCGAGCAGGTCGATGATGTCGCGTCGTGCGACGAAGGCGGACACGGGCAGCAGGCCGCCGCCGAGGGCTTTGCCCAGCATGACGCCGTCGGGCACGATGTTCTCGTGTTGATAGGCGAACCAGCGGCCGGTACGCCCGAGTCCCGATTGGATTTCGTCGAGCAGCATGAGCACGTTTTGTTCCGTGCAGAGCTGACGCAGGGCGCGCAGGAAACCGTCGGGCGGCAGCACGATGCCGCTTTCGCCCTGAATCGTCTCGAAGAGTACGGCGCAGGTGTTGGGCGTGATGGCGGCGCGCACCGCCTCGATATCTCCGAAGGGAACGCGGACGAATCCCGGGGCGAAGGGGCCGAAGTCGGCGCGATAGGCGGGTTCGGAGGAGAAGCCGACGAGGGTGGTGGTGCGTCCGTGGAAATTGCCGTCGGCGACGATGATTTCCGCCTGATCTGCGGGGATGCGTTTGACGCTGTAGCCCCAGCGACGGGCGACCTTGATCGCCGTTTCGACGGCTTCCGCACCGGTGTTCATGGGCAGTGCGCCACCGAGTGTGGTGAGGTCGCACAGACGTTCGAGAAGGGCGCCAAGCCGGTCGGTGTAAAAGGCACGGGAGACGACGGCGAGGCGTTGTGCCTGAGCGGTGAGCGCGGCGACCAGGCGCGGATGCGCGTGGCCGTGGCTGACGGCGGAGTAGGCGCTCATCATGTCGAGATAGCGATTGCCCTCGACATCCCAGACCCAGACGCCTTTGGCGTGCGAAAGCACCACAGGCAGCGGTGCGTAGTTATGGGCGCCAAAGCGTTGTTCGCGTTCGATTTCGTTCATGACGCGCTCCTCCACGCAAGTAGTCTAGATGCGAACGGGATGGAGCGCAAAGGGGGCATATCCTGAAGTGACCCCAATGAAATTGGCATGCGCGTGCGCTATAATTGCGGATTACTCGGATGTGATGCGCGAATGGCTGCGCAGGCAATTGCGATTCAAGCGCTTCATCACCTTCATCACATCGAGACCCGCCGGCAGCGACGCTCGGTCGCCGCCATCACGCACTGCCCATAGCTCAGTTGGATAGAGCATCGGCCTTCTAAGCCGACGGTCGGGGGTTCGAATCCCTCTGGGCAGGCCAGTAAAATCCAAGGGCCTACGGTTGCCCGGTTCCATCGAGTCGCGTGTTCATCACACTTTCATCACAGTGAGGACACATGGCGACTATCCGGAAGCTTGGCGCGAAGTGGCAATGCCAAGTGCGCAAGAAGGGGCACCCGCCTCGTACTCAGTCCTTCAGTACCCGGGCAGATGCCGCCCAATGGGGGCGTGAGCTTGAAGCGCAAATTGATCGCGGACAGTTCCTCCCTCCGCCTGTGCACGGCGAGATTCTGGCGGCGTTGCTTGACCGCTACTGTGCTGAGGTATCCCCGACGAAGCGGAGCGGCAAGAGTGACCTCGGTCGGGCTAGGACGATCAAGCAGACCCTCGGCGCATACAGTCTTCCCGCGCTATCCCCGGCTGTGTTGGCTGAGTATCGGAACATGCGTCTGCGTGCAGTCGGTCCGCAGACCGTGATCCATGAACTGAACCTCATAAGTCGTGCTTTGCGGCACGCCGTATCGGAATGGGGTGTCGCGTTGGCTGCGGGAATCCCAACGGCGCTGGTCAGGAAGCCGCAGAAACCTCCCGGCCGAACTCGTAGGGTGACGGAGACCGAAATGGCGGCAATCGGCCGTGCATCGCATTCTGCGGTGCTTGGGCTTGTCATCCGGTTTGCGGTCGAGACGGCAATGCGGCGCGGCGAAATCGCGGGGTTGTGCTGGGAGCATGTTGATCTACAGCGACGCACCGCGCACCTCCCGCGCACCAAGACGGATGTACCTCGCACCGTTCCTCTCTCGTCTGGAGCTATTGCTGTGCTGAAGGGAATCGGTCCGCGTGAGGCTGGCCTTGTGTTCGGGCTTGCTGCTGATTCGATTACGCAGGCATTCGACCGTTCGTCGGCCCGTGCTCGAAATCTGTATGTGGGCGAGGGCGGAGCGAGTCCGGGATACCTGACGGACATTCGCTTCCATGATTTACGGCACGAGGCGACGAGTCGTCTGTTCGAGCGGGGTCTTGCGATGATGGAGGTCGCAGCAATAACAGGCCATAAGACTCTCTCCATGTTGCAGCGGTACACACACTTGCGAGCGGAGGACTTGGCTAAGAAGCTGGGGTAGCGCCAGTTCTCGTCTGAGAATATTGACACACTTGCGTGCGGATTATGTCTCGGTATTCTGATCGGACAATCGTCACGTGACGGGTGGCGTAATCTCATATCGACAGCCGTATCGCTCAGGGCTTTGAAGTCCCACGCGGAACTTGGTCGTTTTCACGCCGACCATGCAGAAGTGTGACACGGCAATGTCTCTCTATCGCTTCTATGCGAGGGAGGGCGTTGCCCTATGGCGACCATCAGACGACGTGTCAGTCCCGCCGGGAAGATTAGCTGGACTGCGATGATTCGACGCAAAGGCTTCCCGGCACTATCGAAAACATTCCCCTCTAAAACGCTGGCGAAGCACTGGGTAACGGTGACGGAAGCTTCGATGATTGCCGGTACATTCATCGACCCACGCCCGGCGCAGGCTGCGATTCTGCGTGACCTATTCATCAGGTATCGAGACGAAGTTACCCCGAGTAAGCGTGGCCGTGCGGCAGAGACAGTCCGCATCAACTGGTTCATTCAACAGCCCATTGCTCAGTACAGCTTGGGGAACCTGAAGCCACCCGTGATTGCAGCTTGGCGTGATGCACGACTTCGCACGGTCACAGGGAGCACTGTGAATCGCGACATGAATCTGTTGGGACATGTGCTGGAGGTCGCCCGTAAGGAATGGGGTCTGCACATTCCCCTGAACCCCGTACACGATGTACGTCGCCCGCAGCACAACCCTGCCCGTGATCGCCGGTTAATGCCGGGAGAGGAGGCGCGACTTTTGGCCGCGTGCCGGTCGGGGATTGGTGACTTCCTGTTTCCTGCTGTTGTGCTCGCCCTTGAAACCGGTATGCGGCGGGGTGAAATCATCGCTTTGGACTGGAGGAAGATTGACACGGAGCGGTGCATAGCCCGCTTGGAAATGACAAAGAACGGGGAGAGGCGGGACGTACCTCTGTCCAGCCGTGCCGGCGAAGCACTGAAGTCGGTAAAGACTCCGCACGACGGGCCGGTATTCAAAGGCTGGACGGCCAACGCATTCCGCCTTGCGTACATACGAGCCGTCGCCCGTGCCGGGATTGCCGATCTCACGCTCCACGACTTGCGACACGAAGCTATCAGTCGCATGTTTGAGAAGGGGCTGTCCATGATGGAGGTAGCTGCCATCGCAGGTCACAAAACACTCGCGATGCTGAAGCGGTATACGCATCTCCGCGCCGAAGATCTGGCAAAGAAGCTGGGCTAACCGGGGGACTACAGATGGCAAGCATTGTTGAAATCAAACGAGGCTTCGGCGTGCGTTGGAAAGGGGTGGTTCGACGTGCAGGCGTGCCAACGCAAGTCGCATATTTCGACGTAAGGGATGATGCGGAGGAGTGGGTGCGTGTAGTTGATAACGACGCCCGCGAGCGGCAGAACGAGATCAAGCGACAGCAAGCACTGGACGCATTGCGCGAACGCAGTCGTAATGAGCATCGCACGTTCGGCGACGTACTTCATCGCTATTTGATAGAAATCGTGCCGCATAAACGTGGGGCCGATGTAGAAGCCACTCGTATCAAAGCGTTCTTGAAAACTCCGATCAGTAAGATATTGGTCGAAAGCCTGACGCAAGCGCACTTCGCGGCGTGGCGGGATGCCCGGTTGCGTTCGGTTGGCGGTTCGACAGTCAACAGGGACTTAACGATTCTCTCCCATGTAATTCGGGTTGCTCGCGCCGAGTGGGATGTGCAACTTTCCCGGAACCCATTGCACAACTTCCGCAAACCGAAATCGAATCCGCCCCGAGAACGCAGGCTCTCACCGGACGAAGAAGTTGCCCTACTCAATGCCTGTGCTGAAACGCGTAACCGGCACGTCGTCCCGGTCATTGTCCTTGCCTTGGAAACAGCGATGCGGATGGGGGAAATCGTGCATCTCGATTGGTCTCGCATAGATCTGGAGAGGCAATCGGCCTATCTAAGCGAGACTAAAACAGGAGTGCCTCGTGGCGTTCCGCTATCCACGCGGGCAGTTGAAATATTGGTACGTCTCGGGGTCAGAAATCGCGGACGGGTTTTCCGAGGGCTAACGGAGAATGCATTAAGACACGCGTATGCACGTGCGGTTGAACGGGCAGGCATTAAGAACCTGACGTTCCATGATCTCCGACATGAAGCAACCAGTCGTATCGTGGAAAAAGGGCTAACCATGCTGGAGGTTGCAACGATCACCGGGCACAAAGATCTACGCATGTTGCAGCGGTATACCCACCTGCGCACGCAAGACTTAGCCAAGAAACTGGGGTAACCGACAAGCACAGGATTCGTTCACGGTGAAACTACTTCCAGCAACGAGACGAGCGGACAATAAGCGCATGAAACACATGCAGGTTGTTGTCATGCAACGCGGCCCTCAGATGCTCTACGCTTATGGTGGGTTCGTTGCGGCTTTCGTCCCCGGACGGGGGTACATGATGCGGGATGATTGGCTGTCGCCCAGCGTGAAACGCCGGGTGCTGGAGTGGGCACATCCCGAAGCGCCGGAGGTGATTAACGCTAGGGCAATTATGGACGCGGTGAATCCGCCTAGCTGTTACGAATGGCCTAAGCGGCAGAATGAGGAGGAGTGATCACCGGCCATCGGAGTGCAAGCCCCGATGGCCCACTCGCTTAGGCGCGATGATCGTATTGTGTGGCCGGACCTACTACGACCAGTGCATGGCCTTTAGGAACATGAGCCCGATTGCCCCGCCAGCGGCAAACAGCCCCACGCCGACAACCAGCATCCGCCAGTCACCGATAGCATCCCATCGGCTGTATGCATTCTCGGACTCGCGGGCATCCAGCAAACGCGCCTGTTCATCGACTAGGCGCATCGTCACCGCCCGGATCTTCATGATGTCGGCATGTACGGGATCAGGTTCGTCAGAAGTCATGGCTTAGCATGGGGCGATGGGATGAATTGGTTCATTGTACGTCGCGGGAACAGCAAGGGCGGTTCTCACCGCCCCCGAGCTTTGTCAATCACACTCCCATCGCACCGTACAGCAGGCAATCCGGAACCATGAAAAGGTGCCCGCACCAGTGGTCCCCTGCATTGCCGTGCCGTCCAGTAACATCCCACTCGCTCTGAGGATTGCAACCGGGTAGCCGCATTGTCACCTGTTCCCACGACTCGGCGTCCGGCGTATATGCAACGAACTCGGCGAGTAGACCGTCCCGCGTCCACACGGGGGCACCTTGCACGGCGGAAGCTAGATCGAACGCACGCAAGTCGGTTGCCCGAGGCGTCCCTGCCCCGGCGTCGGACATAGCGTCATCAAAGCCCATCAGGAATACTTCGCCGGTGCCATCGTGCGCGTCCTTGGCGGCGGCGCGATACGCCCTCATTGATATCGAGCTGGCATTGTCGAAGGTAGCGGGGACGTACCGGCGAACCGCGCTACCGGGCAGCGCGGTGACGTGACGCGGCCGGGTGTAATCCGGTGCAAGCTGATCTTGCCAGTGCAAGAACGCGGCACGTCCGGCAGAGTACGAGTTCAGACGGACGGGAAGGTTTGCGATGTTGAAGCTCGCGATTTGCATGGTGCGGTTTCCTTGTGCTTTAAAAGAAACCCGCAACCCGTCGCCAAACGGGTGGGCGGGCACGCGGCAGGGTTGGCGAACCGGCGCACAAGGGAACCGGCAGGGGCGGACCCCTCCCCACCGTGGCCCGCCCATAGGAGGCGCATGGTGTACGGACGAAACAAGTCATCTGGGCGTGCGACCGCCCAAAAGAAAACCGCCTGAGATTTGCACGAATACGCTATCTCAACGGCGGCTGTCCGCCTTGTGCATTGCCGGGTCGCCAAACCCAGATCACGGTTGTCTGCGTGATGAGAGAAGTTTACGCGGCGGACAACCTCTCGTCAATTGATACCACCCCCGTCGCAACCGGGAATTCCATGTGCCCAAGGCGCGATATCGGTACGAGATAAATTGATGGCAAGATAGACACCCGGAAAAATGGAAATTAGGACAGTGAAATGGCTGTGAGCTTCGGTCTTGCAAAGAAAATCATAGATCATCCGACCTACAATCTAGGCCTCGCACTTCCGTTTGTGGCGGCATTCTACTTGCTAAACGACACGGAGCCAGTTGTGCTACCGCTAATCGGGTATGTGTTCAGCGAGCAAGTGTCCGATGTACTGAAAATCATTGGGGTGGCGTTCTATTACGCGGTCTTCCTAATGTTCTTTGTGCTCGCGGGGGCGCTGTCCCATATGACATCGATATCGAAGCTCTACTTCGCGTATCCGATCATGGTCATAGTTTTAACATTCGTAGCGTGGATCACTGACAGTGGGGCACCTAAGTTCAATCTGCTTTTTACTATCCTAGCCGTCGCTTATCTCGTGTTTTCCAAGGTGGATGAAGGCAACGTTTCACTCCTATTGGTGGGCGCGGTTGGCACTCTGGTTTCGTTGCTGTGCTTTGTCGCCGGCGTTTTATGGTTTGAGGAACACTACATATTTCAATCTGTTATCGCCGACCTCTTTGGGTTTAAGGGGCTCGCGCCGGAATCTCTGAAGATCGGATGGCCGATGTTGATTACGCTCGGTTATGTACTCTATTTCGCTATTTTCCAAACAAGTGAACTTTGGGGCGATCTCACTGCGTAAGTTTGACAGACGACCGAAATAGGCCGCTTTCTCACTACCGGCGGCGGGGCCGTCACAAGCTGGTCGTAGGCGCGGATCACCTTCAGGTGGAAGGCCGGGCTGATCCACATTGCGTAGGCGTAGACCAGTTCCTTGACGACGAACGTGCCGGGTACAGTTCCCCCGCGTTGGCTGTCAACCGGGGCAAACCGGGGATCGCCGGTTAGCTCCGTCACCAACTCGGCGGAGGTGGGAAGGCGCATGAACTCATTTGGAGCATGGCGTTTCATGCCACCCGCCGCCCGGTGAAGGTCATTCAGGCAGTACCGGCCCTCGGCGTCCTGACGGATACCGATGCCGGAAAGGACAAGGGCAGTCATGCTCGCCCCGCCCCGGTCAAGCGACCGGTCTGCATCCGAGGAGCTAGAGCAGCGACCATCGCGTCGAACGTCGGGAAGCCCAAGGCACGGGCTGCGCGTGCTTACAAAACGGCGTGCAGCTATGGGCATGGGTATTTGAGCCGACCGGAATGCAGGAGGAGAAGCCCGCCGTGGCGGGCTTCCCGTCATTGCTCTGCTGCCAACGAATTGCTCAGGGCCGTGCCGAACACGGTATTCGACCCCGGCACCAACCGCCACATAGACCGAAGCTGCTTGTGGTAGTCGACCGGATCAGTCTTGCCCGGAAGGTGCCCCAGCGTTGCGCCTAGCGCCGTCGTACCCGCAGCCCCCGCCCCCCGCCCGATGTTCTGGAGGAAGCCGATTGCTGCGACCGGGCTGCTGCTGCCGTACGTCTGCCCACCAAAGATCGTATGCCCGAGGTCGAGGGTGTCAGGCAACAGGCCCGCCATGTTCACCATGACGGCTACGCCGGTCGCCAACTTGATACCGGACAGGTTGTCGTCCAGATACTCCTGCTTCTTCTGGGCGTCCATCCCGACCGTGTTGGCTTGTACCTTGGCGTAGTACAGCATCGCGCCCCATGCCGTCGCCATCGTGAACCCGATTGCCGCGTGACCGTCACCGATGAATACGTTGCGGGCGAACTGCTTCTCAGCAGCCGTGACGCCAAAGCGGCGGAACTGCCCGATCAACTTCCCGAACTCCGACTCAGTAGCCCAGCGAGGGGTTTCACCAATCAAGGCGCGTTGCAGTACCTGCCAAGTGGCGCGGTGCAGTGAACCAATGAAAGCGTCCGCCGCGTACTGGTCGTCCCATTTGTCGAAGTTGATACCGTCACCCTTCTTCCGGCCGCCGTCGTGCTTCTCCATCTGCGTGCGGATACGGTCGATGTCCTGCGGCAAGATGCCCATGTCAGCGAGGCGCGCATCGGTGATGTGCCCCTTACCGTCACGAACCTTTGACCAAAGCTCTTCCGTCAGAATAGGAAGAAAGCCGCGATGCATAATCTTCCCGACCAGATTCATGCCGGACAACGTACCCACTGCGCTAGCTGATCTGTCCGCCAAGCGGTTCAGCGTACTACCTTCGGCAAGCACCGTTTCCGGCTTGAGGGCCGAATTGGTTGTCTGGTCGATGTGCATACGATGGTCGAGGCCGAGAGCACTCCCTGCGTATTCATGAAGAGTCTTCTTGATACCCGGCCCGGCGCTGTCGAAAATACCGGTAAACAGCGAGCGGAAGAAACCACCAACGCCAACCGCCGTAACAATCGCTCCGGCATCCGCTGCCCCGTTAAAGCCCAACTTACCCATCATCGTGACATACGCCCCGGTCTGGAGCAGCTTCGATGCACCGTGCTCCTGATTGTTCAGGTTGCCCTGAAGCGAGCGGATCAGGAAATGGATGTTGTCCACGTCCTGCGGCGTCGCACCGTCCTGACGCAACGCATCCAGCAGTGCATCGACGTGCTGCGGGTCACGCAGGTTGCGCTTGGCGAGGGCGATGTTGCCCGACCATTTGGCGGCACTACCATTGACCATGCGTCCGATATCGGTGTCGATGTAGTCGAGCATGCGGACACCGCCCTCGGTATCGAGCAAATCGAACTCCGTGCGGGTACGATCCTTGATTACGTCCGTCAGACGCTGCTTGAACTCGGTTGCCATTTCCGACGACACCTTCGTACCGCGCCAGTCCTCCAGCAACAGGTCGGCGGCCACCGCACCGAAGTGGTTGTCGGCACCATCGATCCGCGACTGCGGGTCTTTCATGGTCTGGTTCAAGTAGTGGTCAACCATGCGCCCGGCCTTCTCCGAGGCGGATGCACGCAGTTCCGCCAGTGCTTCCGGCGTGTGCGGGCCGGTCGCCAGCATATTTTCCAGCGCTGGGCCAACGACCTTTGCTTCGTACTGGCGACGCAGGATTGCCTTGAACGCATTGAACTTCGGCACGTCGTTGACGTACAGGTCGTTCAACGCCCGGAAGTCCCACTTGTACGGCATGTAGCCAACCCAGCCGCCGCCGTGGATGCCATCGCTTTGCGCGTCACCGACTGCCTTACCGTTCTCGGCCAGCGTACGCCAGTAGCCGTCGAGCGCGCCCGCGTACTCGCGTACAAGCGGGTCAGCCGTGGAGACGTATTCCGTGCCCGCCTGGACTGCTGCCCGGTGCTTCAGTCGTTCTTCCGCAATCAGCTTCCCTACGCGCTTCTGTGCCTCCTCGCCCATACCGACCGTAGCGGCAGCCAACTCCTTCGGCGTGAACAGCTTTGGCCAAATGCGCCCGTGGATTTCGAAGAATGGCCCCTTAAACGAGTGATTCAGAATCTCCCGCTCAATTGCAGCCGTCGAGGCGAACTGGCGATTGGTGCCGTCTGCGGACTCTCCAAGCCATGCGGCCCACATACGGACACCTTTGCTCTTGGACTGAGACAACTTCAGGCCCACGCTATCCGCGATGTCACCAAACATCTTGTAGGCCTTGGTGTTACGTACGACGTTATCGTAGTAGCCCTCTGCCCGCGCACGCATCTTGGCCGTGGCCTCCGGGCGCACCTCTTGCCAGTCGTCCATTTGCTTCTTGAACTCCTGAGCAAGCGCTGACCGCACAATGTCGTCACGCACCGGGGCGCTGTTGCGTACACCCGTTGCGGCGGTGTCGTGCAGCGGCGTGTCGATCAGGGTGTCAGCCAAGCCCACAGCCTTGAGCAAGGCATTGGTCTGGTTCGCGGTGATACCCAGCAGGCTACGGATCAGGTCAACCGCCTTGGTCAGCAGGTGCTCGCCTTTCGACTTCATTGCGGCCAGATGGTCGATGAACTCAGACTTACCGCTGTACAGCCCGGCTACGAACTCATCGACGTTCGACAGGTAATACCGGGTCTTCGCGTCGTTGCCCTTGTAACCGGATGCCGCTTCAGCGCGCAGCTTCTCCAGTTCCCCGGCGATCTTGCCGTGGACCGAGGCCGGGTTCGCCTTACCGAACTCCAGCTTCTTCACCGTGGCCGCGTGTGCCAACTCATGCAGCAGCACGTCGTCGCCGGCCTTGCCTCCGAGCGACACCGCGTGAGTCTTCGGGTTGTACGCGCCGGTTGCCGAGTCGTCGGCACGGCGGACAACAGACACGTCACCACGCAATTGCTCGTGTAGGCGTCCGGCCAGTCCCTGCACCATCGGGTCAGTCGTACCGGCTGCCATGCGCGCCAGTTCCGCCTTACCGGATGCCCCGGCCACGGTGGGCGTCTCGCTTTGTGACAGGGCGCGTTCCTCGCGGCGGATAGCCGGGATTGCCTCGTCCGTCATCGATCCCAGCGCACGGCGAACCGCTGCGGCCATCGGCGTCTGCGCGGTCTGCGGCGCGTCCACCGCTGCCCGGTCACGGCGCAACGCGGCAAGCTGGGTTTCGATATCCGAGAGGCGCTGATGCGACTTGGCCGCCTCAGCATTCTGTTCGATGAACTGCGACAAGCGTTCGACCTTGGCTTGGTGCTCGGCGGCGTACGCTTGCACGTCGGAAGTGGCCTTAGCCTGTGCTTCCTTGAACTTCATACCGCCCGCTTGGTAGTTCCGGGTTAGCGCCTTGATATCCGCCTCGTCCGGCGTCGAACCGGCCAGCACCGCGAGTTCGTCGCGGGCCGATGCAATCGCTCCCTTGTCCGCACCCTTCGCCGCCGTTGCGAGGTGCTGCGTACGTTCGGCCTCCAGTGTCGCAACATCCGCGTCGAGCACGTCAGCGAGGCGGCGTGCGCCCGGTTCGACTACATCGGTCATACCGGCACGACGCGGCCGGAAATCCGTGAGCATCGCCACGGGGTCGGCAGCGTACACACCGCCGTTCGGCAGCGGGCCACGAACATCAATAGCCCCTGCTTCACGGACACCGCGCTCGGCGGTGTCCATCGCGGCCTTGGCTGCACCCGCAACGGCGGGATCGTCCTTGGGCACCGGTGCACCGCCAAAGCGGTTAGCAAGCAAGTGACCGCCCGCGCCCAGCGCTGCCCCAACGATGGACTGCTGAAGTACGCCCGACCAGTCCATATCCTGATTGTTGGATGCGCGGATCGCCATTTCGATTGCGCCGTTCTCTGCGCCAGCCAGTGCAGCCGAGCCGAGAACACCGCTGCTCATTTGAACACCGGCACGGGCTGCTATTGCGGAGCGCGCTGCGGCGACTGCGCCGCCAGTACCCATAGTGGCGAGAATGACGGCGGGGTCGCCCATGCCAGCCGCAAATTGCGCAGTGGTAGCGCCGACCCTCTCCCAGCCCTGTACCGCTGCGGCGCGGTTCTCGAATTCCGCCCGTTCAATGGCCCAGCCCATGCGGCGACGCCATTCAGTTTCGCTACCCGCCCCGAGGACATAGTTACGCAGGTCGTCATTTGCCCACACTTGCGGGGTTTGCTCGCCCATCGCACGGCTTTGGTCGGGCGTGATCGTCCAATTCGGATCGTCAGCCTCGCGGCTGAAAATGTCCTTGAGTCGGCCGGTAATACCGCCCCACACGGCGGCCTGTACGAATGCCTCACGCGGATCAACGTGTTTCGTCGTCTGGTCTGCGACCTGCGCCCAACTTGATTGCTCGGCCTTCACGGTAAGCGTCGTGTCACCGGCCCCGGTCACTTGATCGAGCACGCTGCGCTCGCCAATCGTGCCGTCAGCCATTTGGCGGAACAGGCCGGACACAGCTTGCGACATGGCGAGTTTCTGGCCGACCTTCGTCTGCTTACCGGACGCCGGGGGCGGTGCTTCGCCGCCCAGCACCTTCGGCACGTACGCGTTCGTCTCGTCGTTGTTCCAACGGTCACGACTCCAGCCAGCGCTGTATGCGCGCAATGCGTCCGGCAGATTGCCGAACTGGCGCAGATTCTCCGACATGACTTCACGGTGAATTGTCAGGGCGTCGCCAAAGTCGGAAGGATTCAGCGTACGACCGACGCGGGTCTGCACTGCGAGCAACGTGTCCGGCATAACTTGCACGTAGCCGCGTGCGCCCTTGTTCGAAACAGCGTTCGGGTTCCATTCACTCTCGACGCCGATCTGCCGGGCAGTCGTGCCACGCGGAATACCCAGCGCGTCGTCGTTTGCTTGTGCTTTGTCGAGTTGATCTTGAGTCGGCAGAAATGCCATGTAGTTCTCCAGAGTGGAATAGGCGTCGTCCGACGGGCCGATAGGGACCGTGCTGGGAGACGCGGATTAAGGGGAGGGGGGGCGTGTCGCTGAGGTAGTGGGCGACGGACGGGGTATTGCTATGGAGGGATGGGTGTTACGGTCGGCGGGATTGAATGAACGCCGAGGCCATTGCCGCACCCTCGGGCAGAAACGGATTTCTACTCAGGATCTCGGCAGTGCGCGTTCGCAACGCCAGGTGATCGGCCGCAGTCTGCCTAACGCACTCCTGCAACTCGCGAAGACTTTTTGCTATGCGAGCGGGACGCACCGACGACTCACGCTCCGCCAAGTCCTCCGGGGCGCACTGACTTAGAGCCTTCGCATCCGCCGCAATAAACTGCCCGATGGAGATTCCGCGAAGGGCCAGCACTGCGATTAGGGGGACATCAGCGCCTGCGATCCGAATGCAAAGATCGTTGTGGGGTTTGCCCGTTGCGGCCCGCTCGCGACGACGGTACTTGTACAGCCGTCCGTCGAGTTTGCAACCCGCCGCGAGAAATTCCGTAGGACTCTCCCGCTTGGTTCGGGTGAGTGCGCGCTTAATGTCCGTCGCGGCGGCCACCGTCGAACCGTCTTTGCCATGTTCCGCGAGGATACGCTGCACCTCTGTTATGGATTTTTGAGACATGGGCTTGCTGAATCGCTTCGACGAAAGTGGAGCGGGCAGTCCCATGCGCTTAGCGACGAGGATAGCCAGTTCAGCGTTGTTGAGGCGACAGTGCTCCGGGCATTCACACAACATTGATGCAAGCTCGATCTCCCAGCCGGTCGAGCCATCGTCCTCCCAGACCCACCCGAATGCTTTCACGGTTTTTCCGTGTGATTCCGCATAGCGTTCGACCGACTCCGTCGCCTCCGCCAACATTCCCCGACACGCACTGACGGCCGTGTCCCTCAATCGAGCCTCGTCTGCGGCGACTGCCGCCTTCAGTTGGTCTTGCGTAACCACGCATCTAGCATCATTAGGCTGAATTTCACCCCCGCGAAACATGGAGAAATCGCCAATAGTCGACCCGTGGGAGGGGGCTAGGCTTGGTTCTGCAATGGCTAATTCAGATTTTTTCATAAGCTGATCCGTACCGACCGGTTGGGAGCCGGTCAGTACGTTGGTACTCCTTTCAGTGATGGATTTTCAGATCAGGGCGCAGTAATTCGCCAGATTGACGGCGAGCACCTTGCCTAATAGCCCTACCAACCGGCAGCCGCCAACAGCGCTTGCATGCCCGGATTTCTCTCTGCGAGCCGGAATAGGTCCATTGGCGGCATGAGTCGTAAGTCCGGGCAATTGAAGGCACAAGTAGGCGGCTCGCAGCCGAAATGGTCGGGCGTGAACGGTGACGGGGTGAGGCGTCGATGGCCCGGTGCTGACCAGACAGCCGCATCGCAACGGGCAGAAAGCCCGCCGGTCGGGGTAGCCGTCCCGTGCCAACGTGTGTCAGCCCCAACGCCGTCCCATTGGCCCGCAGTGAAGTGGGCACGTTCGCCTGTTCGCTCGCGGCGCACGGTCTCGAGATGCGAGAGCCAGCCGCCGAGACTACGTTTCGCGGGCCACGGAAAGGCCCTGTTGCAGTTATCAAGCCGGATGGGACGACGAACCAACTGGCAGTCGTAGCAAGCACAGTCTCGGACACGCCGCCGGGTGGAGCCGCACTTGCGGCACGTCTTGCCGCTGAACCACGACCGTCCGTTAAGCAGGGCATCTATCCGGTCTGGGTACATGGTCTGCTGGCGGAGTGCTAGGGCGAACGCGTGATCCCGACGGGCCGCGTCTCGATGCTGGCGGGTCAACACCTTCGCAAACGGGACTACTTGATGAAGTGCGAACTGGCCGGACGCTTTCCGTTTGCTACCGGCAGGCGAAGTCATTGCCCGCTGGAATCGACTTGAGGCTCTAGGAGTGCTCTGCGTCCTGCCGCGTCCGGTCGCGAGTGGCCGCCGCCCGCTTGGCGCACGTTCAACGTCTCCGGCAAACGTTTGTACTTGCGCATGCTCCGCTCGGTTACGCGAACCGCCGTGAGTAGGCAGGACTTCTCGATGTCAAACAGCCCGTTCGAGCATCCGCCACCGAGGTATGTCAGCGAGCCCGCGATTTCGTCGGCCGTCCACGGGTTCGGGATTGCCGGGCTGCTTGATCCCACGACCTTGCAAAGCTCGGCGCGTCGGGTCTGGTACTTCGCAACAAACTCGTGGCGCTCAGGTGTGGTCAATGAGGGCCATGCGTCCTGTGCGTCCCGGATCATCTGACCCAGTTCGTGTTCCAAACGCTTCCGTTCAACGGCACTTGATGATGCAGGCTCCGGCACGCGCTCCTCGCAGGCGCGACATACCATGCTGCTACTTGCATCGTCGTAGTACACGGCCCCGAATTCCCTATCGCGCCTGTGCGACTTGTCTACGGTCATCCTCCATCTGCGCTCGAACTGGCCCACGGTGCGGAAGCAGTCCGCGCACCTATCGTCCTGCCGCTCCCGGATACGCTCCTGAGCGTCCCTTTCGCGGTCGTGCTGAGTTGGCTTGCCGGGGAACTCTCGACCGTCCACGCCTCGGATGTAGTTCTTTGCTCGCATGGTCATTCTCCCGTGTGGCATTGTGCGCCCGGCTTACGGCCGGGTTTGGCTCGGGATGCCCAAGTCGGCAGGCTTCCGGTTAGCACTTCTACAGCCCGGCGGTAGGCGGCCAGTGCCGTCGGGCTAGTGCGGCGAAGGCCATGTGCGTACGCTGCCTCTTTTGCATTTTCTTCGAGGGGGTGTAGTGGTTGCTTCAACATGCTTAGAGTCTCCAAAGTTGAATTCGGACCAGTTAGTCCTTTTAGGTGACCAAATTGCCATGTCTCTGATTCACGTCAGATTGCAAGCGGTGAATTCGAGCATGGGTTATCTGTCTTTCTAGGGCGCCGAATTAGGAGACGGGGTAATTCTCCAAGCCGCATGTCCGAAATGAAAAAGGCCAGCCCGATTGCTCGGCGCTGGCCCTGACTGACGGCGAGGGGACTGGCTGTGCTATGCGGCTTGCGCGGCCTTGAGGATGGTGGGGTGGGAGACGCCGTACTCGGCGGCGAGTCCCCGAGCGGTTGCCCCGGCGGCGATCCGCGCCCGCACTTCGGCCTTCTGTTCGTCGGTGAGCGAGGCCCGCCGTCCGAGCTTCTTGCCCTCGGCCTTCGCCCGCGCCAGCCCGGCGTGCGTTCGTTCGATCAACAGGTCACGCTCGAACTGCGCCACGGCGGCGAGCACAGTCATGTGCAGCTTGCCGGAGGCGCTTGTCAGGTCAACGCCCTTCAAAGCTAGGCAATGCACATGCACCTTAGCCGCTGCCAGCGACTCCACGGTTGCCAACACGTCGGCGGTGTTCCGGCCCAGCCGGTCTAGCTTCGTAACAACGAGCGTGTCGCCCTCATCCAGCTTTTCGAGCAACTTAGCGAAGCCGGGCCGCTCTGTTCCGGGGACGCTGCCGGAGATAGTTTCGGTGATGGTGTGCCGGGGCAGGATAGTGAAGCCTGCTGCCTGTACTTCGAGCAACTGGTTATCGGTAGTCTGTTCGGCGGTGGAAACCCGCGCATACAAGAACGTGCGGCTCATGGCAATGCGCCTCCGGTAATCAATGGTGGAAATCATTGTATGTGGTAATCAATTTGCCATCAAGGATTTCTTTACCGGATTGCGGGTGCGCTTCGGAATGGAAAGAAACCGGACGATTGATTAACGACGCATGAGCATGGAGCGATGCGCGGGGAAGCCCGGCCGATAGAGACGACCCAGCAAACCGGCCAGCAGCCGGGAACGGTGGGGATTCGAGGGGGAGGCGACCTACGCTGTGTACAGGCGATCAGTGGTCAGCAGATGGATACCGGCAGGCAACCGGCATCGCCAGAAACCGGACGGTTATTCGGCCGACCCTGGCACGGGGGAAACCGGCTCGGCGGCGACGGCGCAATCCCCGCAGAAAATCGTACCAAAATTTGGCCGGAGGGACGCCGGACGATGAACAGTGCCCTTCAAGCTGTTTGAACGTGCACCCTTTTGGGGCGGATACATGATATAGTGCTCGTAGGTCAATCAACCACTAGATGTTGTGGTTGTTGATCTTCCGCAGCTTCAGCGGATGGGAACCCGCACCAATGCGCGAACATCGGCGCGGGTTGGTAGCTAAGCCCATACGGACCGAGCTAGTAGGAAACCGGATAGTAACGGCGAGGCGAGGTAATTCCAAGCGTCGTTACACTTCGGTCTGGCGGGACGGTCGGCTTGGCATTTCTTATTTTTAGGAAATACTGTTATGGCCTCGAACAAAGCGCCGACCAAAGTCGTAAACCGTAGCTCCGTAAGCGGGCAATTTGTCACCGACAAGTACGCCCAAAAGCACCCTAGCACAACCGAACGGCAGCACGTCCGCACTCCGCCGCCGACGAAACCGAAGCGATAATTGATCTTCGAGGCCGCATCCGCGGCCTCCTCCCTAGTGTCTCGCCCAGCCCCACTACGGCACTCGAAATAGCAGTCGACCGAATCAAGCACACCTAAACCTGTTGAGGTTCACCACATGGCTATCAAGAAACCACTCCCCGGACTGCCGATCACATCAGTACAACGCGTTTTGAAGACACCGACACTTGAAGTGCGCGGAGGCGTCATCGGGCAAACGATGCAGCCAATCACTCGGGGCAGTGGATCGCAAGGCGGCGGTAGTGGCGGCTCTGACAAAGGGGGGAGTTCGAAGTAGAGGCGAGGCAGCATATGGAGGGGGCACCTACCATTGACGCGGAGGAAAAAAGGGAACGAACGCGGCTTTATGAGCGGCATCGTGATGACCTATCGAAGCGGCAGCTATCCAACGCGGAGAACCTCGATAAGACGATTCTGACCTATTCCGGTGCTGGGTTAGCGCTGTCTTTGGGTTTCCTCAAGGACTTTGTGCCGGTCACGGGGGCGAAAATACCTTGGGCACTATATGGGTCGTGGGGAGGCTTTACCCTCGCAATGGTTCTGGTCGTTGTTTCGTATATGCTCAGCTTGCACGTGATTGACCGCCAGCTTGACCGTGCACGGAGATACTATCTTGAGGGCGATGACGACGCCCTGACTGAGTCAGGATGGCAAGACTTTTGCGCCCGACATTTGAACACTTGGATGTCAGCAGCCGCGTTCGTTGTTGCGCTTTCACTGACGACGATTTTTGTATCGGCAAACTTAAGCGAGGTGAATATGGCAAACTCAAAAGGCGTTCGCGGCATCGCCCAAGATGGCGTAACGGGCATGGCGATGCAGAGAATCACTCCTCAGGCGACTACTGAACAGCGAGGTATAACAGGTAGCGCGATGCAGCCCGTAACCTCAGGTTCCAGTTCATCGCCTGCCGCATCGTCGCCCCCTTCAGGAAGTACGACACCAGCATCCAAGGGCTAGCCGGCGGCGCGTATCGACCACTCCTCCTGCCTGAAGTCGGGAATGCCAGCGCCCGTGGCCGCATTCAGCATGCCGCTCCCACTTACCCGAGCTTGCGGGGCAGTCGGCTTCTGTGGGGAGCGATCTCTCACAAAATGGCGGCAACGTTTGACCCACCACTACTTTTGATGGGCTATGCAGAGGGATAGAAACGCAGCGATGCATAGCCGGTCAAGGAAGTAGGCCGTACTGCCTCCAGTCGTGCTGCCCCGAAGCAGCATGCCGGCGAACGTGGGGCGGCTAATTGTGGCGTCGAGGTGCGTGACCTGAAAGACCGGTGCCCCACTGAAGCCATCAAGGCTACCTATCTCGTCAGATCGGTTCACGTTTATCTCATGGATTCCAATGCGTGAAGTCTCCCCGATATATCGCGAGTCAGCCAGCACCGCCGCAGTTTCGAAGTGCTTTCGCTCATAGTCCACATCGCGCCGGTCATTCGGCCAACCGTGGAAACCGTAGTTGTCGCCAGCGTCGTACGGCAGCAACGGCTCATTCGGGCCGAGCTTGTACGGTTGGTACTCACCGAATAGTTCGGCCTCCAAGCGCGGCATATCTACTTCCATCGCAATGATGTCAAACCGCTCGTCGTCATCGGCGGCGGGCGCACTCGGCGGGCGAAAATGGAATCGGCGCACCGGGAGCATCTGGCTTGAGTCCGGCCGATATTGCAGCCTCATACGCCCGACCTCGTAACCTGCGAGGACGTGGCGTGCCGTGATTCCATAGACAGTTCCTGCGATATCAACCAGAAAGGCGCTGCCTCGTATGGACAAGGGGAAGTCGGCGTCATCATTCAAGAGAACCACGGGGCGGCTGCACTTGAACACGCTGACTAGGGGGACAGGCTTGTACATGCTTGCACACGCTCGCGAGAAAATGAACAGCGCAAAATTCGGCTCAAGGCGCAATTCCTTCGAGGGTAGAATCGTCCGCATCTACACACGCTACGGGGGCACAGTATGATCGATAAAACTGAGGTGAAGCCATCACATTGCGGCCTTGTAATGCCGATCTCCAACACTGACCCCTACCCGAACGGGCACTGGGCAGACGTTAAAGCGATAATTACGCAAGCGGTACAGCAAATTGCGGACTACGAACCGTTTACTGTCGATCTTGTGAGCAGTTCCGATTCCGGCGGAGTGATTCAGAAGCAGATCCTGCACCAACTGTATTCTTCAGATATCGTCATATGCGACGTTAGCTCAAAGAATCCGAACGTTATGCTTGAATTAGGTATTCGGCTCGCGTTCGATAAACCCGTCGTGCTAATTTAGGATGATCGCACACCGTTCATCTTCGACACTGGGCCTCTGTTGCACCTCCAATATCCAGCCGACCTGCGTCACAACGCCATTGAGGCATTCAAGAAGGAACTAGGGGCCAAGGTTAAGGCGCTTCACCAGAAGTCGAGAGCCGGGGGCGACCACCTGTCTTATCTCCAGAGCTTCGGTCCGTTCCAAGTCGCCAAGATTCGCACTGAAGAAGTCTCGCCTGATGTTCTGGTGATGGGGATGCTGAGGGATATTCAAACTGAGCTAAGTTGGATTCGCAACTACCAATCAATGTCGCCTTCTGTGCATACAACATCCAACGGCCTTCTTGCGGAGATAGTCGCCCGTGGCGGCATGCCCGACAGCAGTGCAAGCGAGCAGGGGGCATCGTCTCAACAGATGCTAAGTACTGCTGGCATCCAAGCCTCGCGTAGCGAGGCTATGCAGAAAGCGATCGATTTGGCGGCTCGTCTGAAAAACGCGTCAAAGAACCATGGGAGTAATCGTGAATAGGAGCCGTCTGGCGGCAGGTGCCACTTTACCTGGGCAACGAAGTCCAGTAGCGCTTCGCAGGCGATGTTCTCGTCCGCAAAGCGGCTTGGATGCGATCACGCCTTATTCGCACCGGTCGGAATATCGAGGGCGTGACGGCGTGTACGGGGGGGGGGGGGCGTCGCTGCTGAACATTGACGAGGATTGGCGCTGCTTTCTCACCCAAATTCATTTCAAGAAATTTCATGGCAACTTACTTGTTCGCATGGAACCCAAATAGGTGGGAATGGGTGGATCAAGCGGAGGCGATTGTTCGAATCAACAACCATGAGCAATACGACATATATTGGAGTTGCGGACGCAACAGAGGAATCAATGTCGGCGATACATTCCTTCTGATGAAGCTTGGGGTCGTCCCTAAGGGGATTGTAGGTTACGGCTATGTAGCTTCTGCGCCATACGAATTGCCGCACTGGAATGCTGAAAGGGCGAGTCGTGGGGAACTCGCGTTGCGTTGTGACCTGTTCTTCCAAGCGCTTTCAGGTTGGCCGCTCGTGCCACTAGGCTTGTTGCAAGAGAGATTCCCGAGCTATAGGTGGACTCCGCAGGAGGGCGGCATGTCCGTTCCTGACGCAATTGCCACCGATGTGTTGTCTCTCGTCCACTTCGACGCTGTCCTCAAAAGGTCAGACGTTGAGCGTTATGTGGAAGGGAGGAGTAGGCGCGTCACGGTAAAAACCTACGAACGAAGTGCTGCTGCACGCCAAGCGTGCATCGCCCATCACGGTTTTGACTGCGCAGTATGCGGCTTTTCATTTGCACGGGTATATGGGGCACTTGGCAGAGGGTATGTTGAAGTGCATCACCTAAAACAAATTGCGGATCTCGGTGACGACGCCCTTGTTGATCCCGTTAGGGACCTTCGGCCTGTCTGCTCGAATTGTCACCGAATGCTTCACAAACAGCGACCTCCGCTATCGATTGAAGAGCTACGAACGCAAATGAACGGCACGTCACCCTGATGCCCGCACTAATCACACTCCCATCACACCGCCCGCTATAATCCGTTCATACACGCGACTCAGTTGGATTGAAGGCAAGGGGCTCCCAGCCCCGCTGCCGCCTAAAGCGAGCGCCTTCTAAGCCGACGGTCGGGGGTTCGAATCCCTCTGGGCAGGCCAGTAAAATCAATGGTCTCGTTGATTATCAACGCGCTGTGGAATCTAAGGTACTTCTTTCGTGTAGGCGCTGTGTAGGTTTTTTCCGTCAACACAAATCAATCGACCTCAATTTGGCACGCGCGTCGGATCTGAATGTGCACAAGGGCAAGCCGACATCCACTTCAGATTGTGTGACGTTCGATAGTGGCAAAATTCGCAGCGTCCTGTCGACATATCCGTTATCCCCGAGATTCGCTGTTTAAATTGGTATCCGAATAAAGCGAGTCGGATCGAAGATGTTCGAGTATTCTCGAAATTGACGGCTCGTGGGGTAGGTCGAGAAACGTTGTCTGTCTCAGGGGAGGGTGACCTGTCCGTGAAATTTCGTGCCAATCAAATCTAGAGATAATGGCTCCTCAGCTCAGACGAGGAGTGAAGAAGAGCCGCCTCAGACGGCCAGCGACTGCGAGTGCTTGGGCGGTGACAAAGCGGGCTGGCGAAGATCAAGTCTGCCGGCACGCGCTATCAGCTGGTCGGCGACCTGTCAGGGCTTTACGAACCGATAGACGAAGCGATCGGTCTTGCCCTTGATCGAGGGATCGAACACCTTGATCGAGTGCGGATCGTCTTTGTTCGCGAGCGTGGTGCTTTCCGCGTCCAATACGAAGCCGGCCGCCTCCACCTCCTTGCGAACGGACGCAGGCTCGATCCGATGCAGCGACTGAGCGTCGCTTGTGCCCAACCCGACGGTGGCGGCGTGGTCCACGATGACGTAGTACCCGCCGGGCTTGAGCTGCTCGTAGACCACTCGATTGAAATGGGCTGCCGTCGCGCCTCTGGCCTGCATCAGCGCTGTGTGGAGGTCGTGATAGAACAGATGCAGCCAGAGGACATCCGCTTGTTGCGTGACCTCCCGCATCGCGACGAGGTCCGCCGAGACGGCTTCCACGTTCTCTCGGCCCGGCTCCGTCGCAAGCGTCCGCATGCGGCCGACCGGATCGTTCTTGAAGTGAGCGACTTCGGCCGGTACGAAGCTGAAGACCCGTCCTGCGGGTCCCACGGTGTCGGAGAAGAGACGGGTCCAGTCGCCATCGCCTGGGTAAACGTCGATGACGGTGGAGCCCACATCAACTCGTGCGAACCGGATCAACTCGGATAGCTTAGATTGGTCGTACATAGAGATCTCCCTTGCGGTTAGGTATTCGACGAGCGTGCGGCACGGGAGGGGGCGATGCACGGCTAATCCACCATCTACCCTGAGCCGACGGCCGCAGATGGCCAGCGCTACGCCAGCCCCGACGTGTCCATCTGTGAGGCCCGCGCCAGTGCTTGCGTGTCGATGTACTCCCGGATGCTCGTCAGTCTGCCGTTACGGACCGTGATGGCGAAGATCCAGTCGTCCTCGAACGTCTTGTTTGTGGCTTTGATCATCCCCCTGGCGAAGCCGACGACCAGGACTCTGTCTCCTTGCGCGATGAACTCCCGGGGTTCCATGGACGTTTCCATCGACTTGGATGCGGTCTCAAGCAAATCCGCCAGCCCCGCGTATCCGTGACGCGTTCCGGCCAACGGCCAGTCCTCGCCCGGGATGATCCACTCGATGTCTTCGGCGACCAGCGCTAGCAGACCCTTCCTGTCGCCGCGGCCGATCGCAGCGAAGAAGTCCTTCACGGTCTGGACGTTCTTATCGGGACTCATAGGAATATCTCCATTTCTCTCGGATCGGATCGGACCCGTAGCCGGATCGACGCACGCCGCCGAACGGCCGGTTGGCCTTCACCGTGGTCGGATGGTTGACGTACCATGCCGGTGGAGGTCTTTTGGGTCACCTCGACGCCATGCGGGAAGTCCTGGGTGAACACTGCGCCGCCTTGGCAACGGCTAATCGTTGGCGATGCGGATCGCGTCGGCCTCATCCTTGACACGGGTGACCTGCTACACCAGGCCGAAGAACTTCCACTAGCGCGCCGGGGTCAGACCTGCGCCATGCCTCCATCGACGGCGAGATCCACACCGGTGATGTAAGAACTTTCGGCGGAGGCGAGGAACGCGACTGCTGCCGCGATTTCCTCGGGCATGCCTCTGCGGCCCATTGGGATCTGTGTGGTGAACTGTGCGACTGCTTGCTCGGCCTGTTCAGCGGTAAGGCCCGTCGTCGTCGCCAAGGCCGGGGTGTCGATTGCTCCGGGACTCATAGCATTCACGCGGATTTTGCGGTCTTTCAATTCCATCGTCCAACCGCGCGCGAGGTTGCGTACCGCCGCCTTACTCGCGGCGTAAGCAGTAAATCCTGGAAGCCCGAGGACGTTTGAGACCGAAGAGTTCAGGATAATCGAACCGCCCTCTTTGAAGAGGGGAAGGGCCTTCTGTACCGTAAAGAACATTCCCTTCACGTTCACGTCGAAGGTCTGGTCAAAATGGGCCTCAGTAGCTACCGTGAGCGGTGCGATTGTCCCTGCGCCCGCGTTCGCGAAGAGAATGTCGATGTGACCATGCTTCTCTTTCACAACGGCATAGAGCCGGTCCAGATCTTCCAGGCGCGACACGTCGCCCACGACCGTCGTAACGTTTCGCGCAATGGAGGCAGCGGCCTCCTTCAGCTCTTTCTCGCGTCGCCCAGTGATCACGACGTGCGCGCCCTCTTCCACAAAGCGCTTGGCTGTGGCCAAGCCAATCCCACTGCTTCCGCCCGTGACAACGGCAACTTTACCTTCTAATTTCTTCATAATCGTTCACCTTTCGTTTGTGGTGCAAGGCAGCGCCGCTGTTCCCATTGGGATAAAGGCACTGTATTATTTGGATCGCCGATCCAGATTTATCTCGCAACATATGGATCAGTGATCCAAATATACGGATCACTGATCCAATTGTCAAGGGGCCCCATGCGCGCCGATGCCCAAAAAAATTACAGCCACATCCTCGCGGTCGCTCGTGAGGTCGTCACCGAGCATGGTGCCGATGCGTCGATGCGCGATATCGCCCGCCGGGCTGATGTCGGGCTGGCTACGCTACTTCGTCACTTCCCGTCGCGAGAAGCCTTGTTTGAAGCGCTGCTGTGTACGAATCTGGACGAATTGACGCAGAAGGCAGATGAACTTGAAACGTCGAACTCACCTGAAGAAGCACTCGTGTCCTGGTTTCGCGAATGGATTGCATTCGCCCAAAGCTATAGGGGCGTTGTAACCCTGATGGCGGCGGCCCACACGAACCCGGACTCTGCTCTTTATGCTGCATGCGCGGCGGTGCACTCGGCGAGCGCGCGACTCCTGCTTCGTGCGCAGGCCGAAGGTACGGCGCGCGCCGATATGAATGGGGACGACCTGTTCGGCCTGATGGCAGCGCTCGGCTGGCTCGTCGACCTGCCCTCGTTCGCGCCGCGCGCGGATCATCTCGTTCACATCATTACGGACGCCATCCTGACCCGTCAGCCAGGCAACGGTGCCAAGAAGGCAAAGCCTTGAGTCGGATCGGCTCCGGATGGTCGCCGGGGGTCAGTCAAACTTAACCAGGTCCTTAAAGATCAGTTGACCCCAACTGTTTCCACGCGCCTGGACCAGCAGCCCGCCTTCGGAAAGCCCGCCAAGTTTGATCGGCGAGAAACCGAGATTCTCTGCAAGCGCACCTATCTCCGCTGCGGAGCCGTCATCGTCGCTCGCCAGGAATACGACTCTCCTGCCCCCCTGTACGGCCGGGTCTTGAGCAAGAATCGCGGCGACCAGATGGTTGAAGCCCTTGACCAGTCTTGCACCAGTGAAGGCCTGCGCGACGAATCTGGAAGAAGGTTGTCCTCCCAATTCCTCGGGGGGCACGCCGTAGGCATTGGTTACATCGACGATGATCTTGCCCTGCCAGGCGGGGAGCGCCTTCGCGACCTGCGCGTGCGACTCGAAACGGACCGCCAGGAAGATGATGTCCGCCTTGACGGCTTCCGCCAGCGTTTTGGGAATGATCCCCGGTCCGATTGCGGCCGCATCGGACGCAAAGCTTGCCGGGTCGCGCGTGCTTGCAACGGATACTTCGATGCCCTTGCGGGCAAACGCTTTGGCAAGCGCCCGGCCGATGTTGCCGAAGCCGATAATTGCGTAGCTCATATGTTTCTCCTTTGGAGTAACGCGCCCTGCCGGCTCCGGGTATTGAATCGGGTGAGCGGCCGCGCGTAGTGCGTCACAGTTGCGCCAGGCCGCCGTCGACGGCGAGCTCGCTGGCCGTCATGAAGCTGCTGTCCGACGATGCGAGAAAGGCCGCCGCCGCTGCGATCTCTACCGGATCGGCCATGCGTTGGAGCGGAGTCATCGCGCCATAGGCCTTCTGACCCTCTTCGCCAAGCGCCGCTTTCGCGAGTTCGGTCGCGGTCGCCCCAGGCGACAGCACGTTGACCCGGATGCCGGTGCCCTTCAGGTCCTCCGCCCAAGTCCGCGCGAGGTTGCGCACGGCCGCTTTGCTCGCGCTGTAGGCACTGAACGCCGCAGCGCCTGTGGTGCCGGCGCTCGATCCGGTCAGAACGATCGAACCGCCCGGGCCCATTAGCGGCAGCGCCTTCTGGACCGTGAAGATCGTCCCCTTCACATTGGTATCGAAGGTTTCGTCAATGTGTTCGGCAGTAATCTGGCCAAGCGGAAGCGGGCTTCCCGTTCCGGCATTGGCGAAAACAATGTCGAGGGTTCCGCGCTCGGTCTTCACCGCCGCGTAGAGCCGGTCGAGGTCGGCCTCATCCGAGACCGAGCCTTTCACCGCACGGGCATTGGGCCCGAGCTCGGCCACAGCGGCGTCGAGCGCGTCCTGCCGGCGGCCGAAGATAAAGACGAAAGCGCCTTCCTCGATAAAGCGCTTTGCCGCAGCGCGGCCGATGCCGGTCGCGCCGCCGGTGATCACGGCGGTCTTGCCATTCAGTCTGGTCATGTCATGCATCCTTCGTTGGAGATGTACGGAAGCAGGGAACTGCTTACTTGAGGTAAGTATGCGGCTCTGATAACCTAAGAACAAGTATGCACCTTTAGGTAAGTATAAAAATGACGACGTCCCCTCAAATCTGCGACACCGGTTGCGGGCTCAACGCCACGCTCCGCATCATCTCGGGCAAATGGAAACCGCTGGTCCTGTTTTTTCTGCGCGACGGCCCGAAGCGCTATGGCGAGCTCAAGCGCCTGGTTCAGGGCGTCAGCGACAAAGTGCTGATCCAGCAATTGAAGGATCTGGAGGCCGATCGCGTACTGGCGCGAACCGACTACAAGGAGGTGCCACCGCGCGTGGATTACGCGCTGACCCCGCTCGGCCTCAGTCTGGCCGATGCGATCGTCCCGCTATGCACCTGGGGAACCGAGCATGCGGTGGAAATGGCAAGCATCTTCGCCAAGCGCGATGCTTTGCCCTAGCCGACGGATAGCGCACGCCGGCAAGCATGATGTTGCGCCGGTATATGCTGGCCACGCGTCGCCCATCGGCCACCGGCCGATGTTTCAAGCCGGTTTCGGCGAAAATGTCTTTCGCGGCCTGCGGCAGATTGCGCTCACGCGGTGTCATCAGCAGGTTACGCGTAAGCACGACGCACCGGCCGCGATATAGGGGCGCGTGGTATCAACGACATGATTGGACTGTAATCGGTGTCCGAAAGATTGTTGGCCTACTGCATTTTCTTTATCGATGGTCCAATACCTTGATCTCTCTACCAGCGTGCTCTGGCACTTTGATGACGAACCCTTTGTCTTCCCGAGCCTGCGCCCCGAAACTCCTGTTCAGGGAGTGCAGATCAACGGATGAAGGGGGGGGGGATGGCGTCACCACATCTCGAACTGGACGGCGAGTTTCGGCCGACCCGCAGTGCGCGAAGCGATCGGTGCGCTCCAGAACGAAGGGCTGGTCGTTACGCGTCGCAACTCCGGCACTTACGTCGTGCCGGGCGCAGCACAGATGCTTGCTGCAAGCCCGGCGAGCGGCTCGGCGTATGACGTGGACGCGGATTTCAGCCCGACGTCGACGCTTGATGCCCGCCTGATCCTGGAACCTGCGATCGCCCGCAAGGCCGCAAGCCAAGGCAAGCGAGACCGCATGGCCGAGCAGTTTCTCGATCAGATGGAAACCATTCAAGATATCGGCGACCCGGAGCAACGTGCACTGTGTAACAACAGCGACCGGCTGTTCCATCGGCAGCTCGCGATCGTGACCGGCGACGCCTTGCTCGTGCGCATTGCCGAAGAAGTGGCAAAAACGATGGATCAGGCACTTTGGAAGTGGATCAAGGACGATGGCATTTACGACGCCAATCGCATCCATCTTTACGCGGCGGAGCATCGCATGATCTACGAGGCGATTGTGCAGCGCGATGCCGAGAGCGCCGGGTTCTATGTCGAGCAGCACATTCAGCGCGTGCGTCGCGATATCGCGCCGAAGTGAGCGTCGAAAGCTGGGGGCTCGACGTTCTCGAAATGGTGTGTGGAGCCGGTGTCAATCTCGGAAAATGCACCGCAGAGGTGTGAAAATGGATTTCGATCAGGTCTCCGGCGACGACCCGTTCGACGATGCGGGCGTCGGCGACGCCGAATCCCGACGGCCCCTGAATCGTCTTGATGAATGGCGACGGCGGTGTGTGCAAGAATTGATTCGCGACCAGGGGGACCTGAATTTCCTCGCGGCGCAGCAAAAAAACCCGCCGATCGGCGGGCTTTTTTCGTGTGTCGTCGCAGACGAACGGCCAACTAAAGCACGGAGCGCCGTGTGCTCAGGCCACCAACCTCAACGCGTTGCCGTTCGCCAGCGCCGGTTCGTCCTGGCGCGGCCCCGAGCTGCGCGCGCCGATGCCATCGGCACGCAACCTGAAGAACGCGGCCGTGCTGGCCAGCGCCTGCGCCTGCTCCTGAAGCGCGCGAGCCGCAGCGGCCGACTGCTCGACAAGCGCCGCGTTCTGTTGCAACCCCTGATCCATTTCATTGACGGCGATGCTGACCTGCCCCACGCCCTGGCTCTGCTCCCGCGAAGCTGCGGTGATCTCGTCCATGATGGCGCGCACGCGGCTCACTGCATCGATGATCTCGTTCATTGTCGCGCCGGCTTGCTGCACCTGCCCGGCGCCCGTGGCGATACGCTGCGTCGAGTTTTCGATCAGTTCCTTGATTTCCTTGGCTGCCGCCGACGAGCGCTGTGCAAGCGTGCGCACCTCGCCCGCCACCACGGCAAAACCGCGGCCCTGCTCGCCAGCGCGCGCTGCCTCCACGGCTGCGTTCAGCGCCAGGATGTTGGTCTGGAACGCGATGCCTTCGATCATCGATGTAATCTCCGAAATCGCCGCCGAGCCTTTACTGATCTCGTCCATCGTGCTCACCACCGACGACACCACGTCGTGCCCCTTACGCGCAATGCCCGAGGCGGAGGACGACAGTTCGCTCGCCCGCTCGGCGTTCTCCGCATTCTGACGTACCGTGCTGGCCAACTCTTCGGCGCTCGACGCGGTCTCTTCCACCGAGGCCGCCTGCCCTTCGGTGCGTGCCGACAGGTCGGCATTGCCCGCCGCAACTTCGCGCGTGGCGCTGGCAATGGCAACGCTGCCGTCGCGAATCGACTCGACGGTGCGCGTCAGGCTTGCCTGCATCGCCACCAATCCGTGCAGCATGCGGCCCATCTCGTCCTGCGAGCGCACCTGGATGTCGTGGGTCAGGTCACCATGCGCAATGGCTTCAAAGTGCCCGATCGCTTCATTGACGGGCCCCAGGATCGCGCGGCGGAGCATCAGCCAACTGAGGCACGCCGCGAGCACACCGATAAGGATCGCAACGATGCTACCCGCGCGGAACAATTGATAGTGGCTTTGGGCGGCGTCGAAGGTCTCCTTCGCCTGATTCAATTGATAGGTCTTGAGCGCCTGCGCAGCCGTCTGCATACGGGTGTAGATGGTGCCGACGTTCACCATCAGCTTGAGGATATCGTCACGATCTCCACGCACGGTCGCTTCGCGGAACTGCGTCAGCGCGTCTTGGGTCGCACGATACTGCGTGGTTACCTCAGCGGCCAGCTTGTCTTCGCCGGCGTCGCGCGGCAAGCTCAGGTAGTGGGCCCAAGCCTCTTCCGCGCCGGTGGCCACTTCTTTTTCCTTCGAATACATCAGTTTCGCGTCGTCCGAACCCGGATTGATTGCCGCTCGGTCCAGCGACGTGCGCTGGCGGCCGACCAGGATCGTCATCTCTCCCACGGCAATGGACTTGGGCATTTGTTCAGCGTAAGTAACGCGATTGGCGTTGTTACTGTCGTGCATACCGACGAGGCCGAAAGCACCGATGGCGATCAGCAGTACGCCGAGAAACGCCATCGAAGCGGCCAGGCGGCCGTTTATTGAAAGACGGGAGAACCGCATGGTGTGTCCTTGCACTTTTCCGAACGTTGGGACGGCCGGAGGATTGGGGGATAGCTGCAGCACAGGGGCATTCGTTCGAAACCACCTGCATTCGAGGGTTTACGGCGATATATTAAATATATTTAGAAACGCCTCGACAAAATCCACTTTTGCACCTCTGCGGTGCATTTTATGGGCTTGACACTGACCCCACGCACCATTTCGAGAACGTCGAGCCCCCAGCTCTCGACGCAGATGGTAAAGGCGGACCTGAACGCGTTGCTGTGACCGGTTGAATCCGCCGTTGGGAAGCCTGGGTTTCGTTGCACTGCTGTATTGGCTATTCCCTGAGTATCACGGGGCCTTCTACGACAATTACTACAGGATGCTGTCGCTAGTGGCGCCACCGTGGTGGGTGCTCGCACTGCCGTATATCCATTTCGTTGATCGCAAGATGACCAGACCGCTCGACGGCTACTGGCATCTTGGTCAAGTGGTCACGATGCAATGGGGGCAGGTCAACTGGCGCATGGTCGGTCAGCACCTGCTCGGCTGGCTGGTGGAGGGGTTTTTCCTGCCCCTGAAGTTCACCTACATGTGCAACGACCTTAATCATTTCCTAGCCATCGACGTGACCAGGCTCAGCGGCTTCAAGGCATGGTTCGATCTGCTGTACGAGTTGTGTTATTTCATCGACGTGGGGCTGGTGGTCATGGGCTACCTTCTGACGCTGCGCATTGCCGATACCCATTTCCGCTCGGCAGAGCCGACGATGCGATCGATCCCGATTACGTTGCATATGCGCAGTGGATCGATGCGCATGGCCTGTTCCGCGTCTTGCGGCTTACACCCGGCCGCAGTCGACCTCGCACTTCTAACGCATAGCGTCTCGACAGCGCATTTTCCTCGGCAGTGAGGGGACGGTGACTTGATCTTTGCAAACGGGGGCTTGCAGACACGTAAATTTCCGGCGCTGCGGAAGATCAACGATGGCTTATGATGACTTCTCCAACGCTTTCGAAGTCACCAAAAATGCAAGTTTTCGTCGACGCCGACGCCTGTCCCGCCATCATCAAGGAAATTCTGTTTCGCGCGGCGCGCCGCGAGGAAATTCAGGTCACCCTGGTCGCGAATCAATTCTTGCGCACACCGCCGTCGCCATTCATCAAGACGATTCAGGTACCGTCGGGATTCGACGTCGCCGACGCGCGCATCGTCGAATTGGTCGTCGCCGGAGACCTGGTGATTACCGGCGATATCCCGCTCGCGGCGGCGGTGCTCGACAAGGGCGGGAATGCGCTCGATCCCCGAGGGAGCTGGTTCTCGCCGGACAATATCCGGGAACGTCTGTCCGTTCGCGACATGATGGATCAACTTCGCATCGCCGGCATCGACACGGGCGGACCCGCGCCCTTCAGCCCCCGCGACGGCAAAGCGTTTGCGGGGGAGTTCGATCGCTTCCTCACTCGTTATCGCGCATCGGGCAACGCCATTAAAAGAACATCTCGAGATTGACCCCGACGTCGGCGCTGGCCACGCCGTTGACGAACGCCGAAACCTCCGGCGCTTCCGGAAGCACCCGGCTGTCGAACCGGGCGACGAACTGCCGTGACGCGTCGCGCATTGGCTCAGGCCTCCTCTGAAATCACCCGTAGCAACTCGGCAAACCGTGCATCGCACCAGCGCATCACGTCGTTGGGTTCTCGCCCAAAACGCCAGAGCATACGGACGGGCAACTGTGGCAGACCGAGATCGTCGCAGCGCAGTTCGTGAAGGTCTTCGTACTCCGCAATATCGATAGGGAGAACGGCCCAGCCGAGTTTGTCGACGACCATGCTGGCAATCACATGGGAACTGTCTGCGCGCCAGATCGCCGGGCTGAGCTGCAATGGGGTGAAGTCGTCCATCTGCAACAGAATCTGCCGGTATTTCGCCAAATCGCCACGCGTCACATGATCGCGATAGGCCAACGGGTGATCGCCTGCGACGAATACCCCCTGCACGGCCGATCCCACGTATTTGTGTCCCAGCGCGGACGAAATCGCGCCGCGATCCACGTGAAAGCCCATGTCCGCTCGCTGCTTCTCGACATACTCCGCAACTTCCGTCGACGTGCCGTAGAGCAGCGTCAACTCCAGGTAGGCGAACTGGTGAGCAAGATCGCGCACCAACTCGCTCACGGCCTGATACGGCAGCGCCTCATCGAGTGCCAGCGATAACTGCGGCTGCTCGCCAAACGCCAAGGCATTCGCGCGGTGGTTCAGGCCCTCGGCCTGCCGCAGCAGTTCCTTGGCCTCGAGCAGCATCACCTCACCCTGATCGGTGAGTCTCGCATTGCGGCGACTCCGGTCGAATAGTTCAAATCCCAAATCGGCTTCGAGCAGCGAAATCGCGGTACTCACCGCCGACTGGGCTTTGCCGAGCCGTCGGGCGGCAGCCGATATCGATCCTTCTTCCGCCGCCGCCACAAAATAGCGCAATTGTTCTATTGTCCAGTTCATCCATCCATTTTATAGATAGGTTCCAACTTTTTCTAACGGTAATTTCGAGGCAGAATCGTACTTCTCCAATATAAAACGCCAGATTGAAACGCCAGCATAGGCGAGGCGGCAGACGACCGGATCCCCCGGTCCGGTGGTCTCGGGCAAAGACCTCTTTCGCGCAACGCGCACCTGCCACCCACGGCGCTTCTGGAGAGATGTGGGCCCCCGGTTCCCCACCATTGGCTTCGCCACTGGTTGACGTCGCGCACCGAACGCGGCATCGACACCCTGACCGGATGTCGTAAATCCAATGCTCTTACATGTCATCGAAAATCGATAACCGAACCCGTTTCGGAATGCTAACTGGCGTGTCCGCCAGCCTGATCGCCAGTGTTCTTGTGCTCGCCGCCTGCTCGGATCGTGGCAAGAAAGACGCCGCCGATGCTACACCCGAAGCCGTCGTGCGCACGGTCGAGCGTCGCGCCGAGCCGCTCACGACTCAGCAGCCGGGGCGCCTGGAGGCTTACCGCAGCGCCGACGTGCGCGCACGTGCGGGCGGTGTCGTCATCGAGCGCCGCTATCAGGAAGGTCAGAAAGTCGCCAAGGGCGACGTGCTGTTCCGCATCGACCCGCAACCGCTGTCTGCTGCGCTCGACGCCGCTCGCGGTGCGCTCGCCAAGGCACAGGCCGAACACGATTCGGCACGCGACAAGATCGAACGCTATCGCGGCTTGCTCGAGGAGCGCGCTATCAGCGCCCGCGAAGATGCCGAGTCACGTGCGGCCGAAGCCCGCGCGCGCGCAGACGTGCTTGCGGCGCGGGCAGAAGTCCGCAAGGCGGAACTCAACCTCGGCTATACGAGTGTTGTTTCGCCCATCGCGGGACGCGTGCGTCGAGCCGAAGTGACCGAAGGCGCACTCGTCGGACTCGACTCGGCCACGTTGCTCACGCGTGTGGAGCAGATCGATCCGATCTACGTGAACTTCTCGCAACCGGCCGCCGAGGTCTACGCCATGACGCGTGATCTGCGCGCGGGCAAGCTGCAACACGGCAGCGAGTCGGCTGCGCCGCAAGTGCATGTGACGTTGCCCGACGGGCGTGAGTACACGTTGCCCGGCAAGCTGCTCTTCACCGATCTGGCGGTCGACCCCGGCACGGACACCATCGCCATGCGCGCCTTGCTGCCGAACCCGGACGGCGTGCTGTTGCCCGGCGCGTTCGTGAAGGTGAGCATGCAAGGAGCCGTCAACCCGAACATCGTGCGCGTGCCCCGCGAATCGCTCACGCGCACGGCCGATGGCGCCGTGGTGCGCGTGGTCGATGCGCAAGGCAAGGTACGCGACACGAAGGTGCATGCCGAAGCGATCGACGGCCGTGACTGGCTGGTGACGGACGGCCTCAAGGGCGGCGAGAAGGTCATCGTGCATAACGTCGCGCAGTTCTCCGACGGCATGCAAGTCAAGCTCAAGGCCGACACCACGGAAAGCACCGCCAAGCCGGCCGCGCCCCGTGACGCGAAGCCGCAAGACAACGCCAACCCGGTAGAGCCCATACGCGCCGGTCCGGCCTCCAAAGCGGAGACGCAATAATCATGGCCCGTTTCTTTATCGATCGCCCGGTCTTTGCCTGGGTGATCTCTCTGTTGATCACGCTGGTGGGCGTGCTCGCGATCCGGGCGCTGCCCGTTGCGCAGTACCCTGACATCGCACCACCGACCGTCAGCGTGTGGAGCAGCTATCCGGGTGCTTCGGCGAAAGTGGTCGAAGATTCCGTGACGGCGCTCATCGAGCGCCAGATGAACGGCGCGCCGGGGCTGATGTACACGTCGGCGTCCAGCGGTAACGGCCGCTCGTCGGTCAACCTCACTTTCCGCCAGGGCACCAGTCTTGATCTGGCCGCTGTGGAAGTGCAAAACCGCCTGAAGACCGTCGAATCGCGCCTGCCTGAAATCGTGCGTCGCGATGGCGTTGTTGTGGAGCGTGCCGCCGACAACATTCACATGGTGGTCACGCTCGCATCGGCCAATCCTGCCATCGGCGAGTTCGACCTCGGCGAGTACGCGGCGGCACAGGTCGTCAACCAGCTCAAGCGTGTTCCCGGCGTCGGACAGGTGCAGGTCTGGGGGACGGAGAAGGCCATCCGCATCTGGCCCGATGCAGCAAAGCTCGTCGCCCTCGACCTGACGGCGTCGGACGTCGTCTCGAAGGTCCGTTCGTACAACGCGCGCGTGACAGTCGGCGATATTGGTGCGGGCGCAACACCGGCATCGGCACCCATTAACGCCAACGTGGTGTCGGACAGTGCATTGTCGACGCCGGAAGCATTCGCCGATATTCCGCTGCGCGTGCATGCCGACGGCTCGGCAATCCGCCTGGGCGATGTGGCTCGCGTGGAGTTGGGCGCTGCCGATTACAGCTATTCGTCGCGTGTGGACGGCATGCCGGCAACGGCAATGGGCATCAAACTGGCGGCGGGGTCGAACGCGGTCGAGGTGATGAAAGCGGTGCGCCGCGTGATGGACGAGCAATCGGCGCTGTTCCCGGCCGGTGTCTCGTATCAGATTCCCTATGAAACGGCGTCGTTCGTGAAGGTCTCGATCCAGAAGGTCGTCATGACGCTGCTCGAGGCGGTGGTGCTCGTGTTTCTGGTGATGTATCTGTTCATGCAGAACCTGCGCGCCACGCTGATCCCGACGCTCGTGGTGCCGGTGGCGTTGCTGGGCACCTTCGGCGTGCTGCTGGGACTCGGCTATTCGATCAACACGCTCACCATGTTCGGCATGGTGCTGGCCATTGGCATTCTGGTCGACGACGCCATCGTCGTGGTCGAGAACACCGAGCGGATCATGGTCGAGGAAGGCCTGTCGCCCTACGCGGCCACCGTCAAGGCGATGTCGCAGATCAGCGGGGCCATCGTGGGGATCACGGTGGTGCTGGTCACCGTGTTCGTGCCGATGGCGTTCTTTTCCGGCGCGGTGGGCAACATCTACCGGCAATTCGCGGTCACGCTGGCGGTGTCGATCGGGTTCTCGGCGTTCCTCGCGCTCTCGCTCACGCCGGCACTGTGCGCCACGCTGCTGCGTCCGATTGCGGCCGATCACCATCAGAAGCGCGGCTTTTTCGGCTGGTTCAACCGCACGTTCGCCCTCGGCACCGAGCGCTACACACGCACGGTCAGCAAGACGCTGCACCGTCCGTGGCGCGCGTACTTGGTCTACGGCATCGTGCTGATCGCCGTGCCGTTGGCGTTCATGCGTCTGCCGTCGGCGTTCATTCCCGAGGAAGATACGGGCAGCTTCATGGTGATGGCGTCCGAGCCGCAAGGGGCGACGCTGCCCGAAGCGATGACTGCGCTCAAGCGCATCGAGCACTATCTGATGAAGGACGAGCCGGTCAAGCACGTCTTTGTGCTGGGCGGATGGAATGAGTTCGGTTCGGGGCCGGGTGGCGGGATGCTGTACGTCACGCTCAAGGACTGGCACGAGCGCACGTCGAAGCACGACAGCGTGCAGGCCGTCGTTGACCGCGTCAACGAGAAGTTCGCCGGTCAGCCCGATCGCATGATGATGGCGATGAACAGCCCGGCGCTGCCGGAACTGGGGTCGTCGAACGGTTTCAATCTGCGTTTGCAAGATCGCGCCGGGGTCGGCAAAGACACCTTTGTCGCCGCCCGAGACGAACTGCTCAAAAAGGCGGCGCAAGATCCGTTGCTCAAGAATGTGATCTTCGCCGGACAGGGCGACGTGCCGCAGATCGACGTCACCATCGACCGGGGCAAGATGGAAGCGCTCAAGGTCAACGCGGACGACGTCAACACGACGCTGGCCACCATGTTCGGCTCCGACTACGTGGGCGACTTCATGCTCGGCACGGAGAATCGCCGGGTGATCGTGCAGGCCGACGGCAAGCAACGTGTGTCGCCGGAAGACATCGGCAATCTGCGCGTGCGCAACGCCAACGGTGAAATGGTGCCGCTCTCGGCATTCGTCTCGCTCAAATGGAAGCTTGGCTCGCCGCAGTTCAGACGCTATAACGGCTATCCGTCGTTCACGATTCAGGGCGAAGCCGCCCCCGGCAAGAGCAGCGGTGAAGCGATGGCGCGCATGGAGCAACTGGTGGCCGAACTGCCCAAGGGCATTGGTCATGAGTGGAGCGGGCAGTCGCTCGAAGAGCGCATCTCGGGAGCGCAGGCGCCGATGTTGTTCGCCTTGTCGGTGCTGATCGTGTTCCTCGCGCTCGCCGCGCTGTATGAAAGCTGGGCCATTCCGGCGGCCGTGATCATGGTGGTGCCGCTCGGGGTGATTGGCGCACTCGGTGCCGTGAGTCTGATGGGCATGCCCAACGACATCTACTTCAAGGTGGGGTTGATCGCGACCATCGGTTTGTCGGCGAAGAACGCGATTCTGATCGTGGAAGTCGCCAACGATCTGACGAAGCAGGGCATGACCTGGCTCGATGCGGCGGTGGAAGCGGCGCGGTTGCGTCTGCGCCCGATCGTGATGACGTCGCTCGCGTTCGGTTTCGGCGTGGTGCCGCTGGCGATCGCCTCGGGCCCGGCGTCGGGTGCGCAACGTGCCATCGGTGTGGCGGTGCTCGGCGGGATCGTGACGGCCACGGTGCTGGCGATCTTCCTGGTGCCGCTGTTTTTCCTGTTGGTCGGCCGTTTTGTGCGCCGGCCGGCGACAGAGAGTACGGACGCGTCGCGCGATGGCGCGCCGGCCGTCGAGGGGAAGGTATGACGACGTTTCGACCCCGCTTGCGCGGGATACCCGCCGCGGGTGTGTGTCTGCTCGCGTTACTGGGCGGATGCACGCTGGCGCCTACGTACGAGCGCCCCGCAGCGCCGATGCCCACGACCTACGAAGCGGCCCCGCCGGGCGGCGACGTACGGCTGGCGCTGGCCAGCCCGCTCGCGGCCGATGCCGATTGGGCCGACGTGTTCACCGATCCGGGCTTGCGCACGCTGATTCGCCGCGCGCTCGACCAGAATCGCGACTTGCGTCTGGCGTCGCTGCGTGTGCAGGAGGCGCGGGCGCTTTACGGCATCGAAGCGGCCAATCTGCTGCCGAGCGTGAAGGCCGGTGGCACTTTCTCCCGTCAGCGCTATTCCGGTTCGGCGGGCTTGCCCAATGGCGGTAGCAGTACCGCAGGCGGCTATGTGGCCAACGACCTGCGCGCGACGGCCGGCGTGAGCGCGTTCGAACTCGATTTCTTCGGACGTGTTCGCAGCCTGAGCGATGCCGCTCTGCAAGAGTATCTGGCGAGCGAGGAAGCCCAACGTGCGGCGCAGGTGAGTCTCGTGGCGGAAGTGGCGACGTCGTACATCGGGCTCGTGGCCATCAACGAACAGATCGCTTACGCGCGTGAGGTGCTGACAGCGCGGGAAGAAGGCATTCGCGTCATTCGTCTGCGCGCCGACCGCGGACTGGTCGACGATCTCGATCTGAACACCGAAACCACGCAGGTCGAAGTGGCGCGGGCGGCGCTGGCCGAGCGCGAGCGTCAGCGCAGCGAGATCGTGCACGCGTTGCAAGTGCTCACCGGCGATGTCGGCGCAAAGCCGGTGGCCGCCACCACGCTCGACGACACCTTCGTGGTGCCCGTCGCGGCCGGGCTGCCGTCGTCGTTGTTGATGCGTCGTCCGGACATTCGCCAGGCGGAAGCGCAACTGCGTGCCGCCAACGCGAATATCGGTGCAGCGCGCGCCGCGTTCTTTCCGTCGATCAAGCTGACGACGGACATTGGTACGGCCAGTTCGCGCTTTTCGGATCTGTTCAGTGCGGGCACCGGTGTGTGGACGTTCATGCCGCAGATCACCGTGCCGATCTTCGAAGGCGGTCGCAACATACAGGGGCTGAATCTGGCGAACGTGCGCAAGGAGATGGCCGTCGTGTCGTACGAGCGTGCGATACAGACAGCGTTCGCCGAAGTGGACGATGCGCTTGCCGCGCAGCAACTGCTGGCGCGCCAGTTTCAGGCGCAAAAGCGGGTGTCGGATGGCGAGCGCGAACGACTTCGTCTGGCCGAGCGTCGCTATGTCAACGGGGTGGCGAGCTACCTCGAACTGCTCGACGCGCAACGCAGCGAGTTTCAGGCCGCGCAACAGTTGATCGACGTAAAGCAGCGGGTGCTGGTCAATCAAGTGGCGCTGTATCGCGCATTGGGCGGCGGTTGGCAGCCGGAGACGGGCGAGTCCTGACGCGATACCGTTCGTCCGCGATAATGGCAAACCCCGCCGGGTCTCACGATCCGGCGGGGTTTTGCTTTGGGGAGTGCTATGCGAATGTCTCTTCGGCGGGAAAAGTCGGTCAGTAGAACCTGAGCGGGTCGCTAGGATACCGCGCGAGCGTGCCGATCCCGACCAATATCGCGGTACATGCATATCTCGTCTCGCGTCATGAACCCTTTAAAGAACATACGGATCTTCACGGCGTGGGTCGCGTTTCCGCAAGCGTTTGCGGAACAGGCGCCGGCGGCGCCATACGCCGCAGCGTGAGTGCGGCCCCCGCGATCAGCAAACCGATGACGAGCGACACCCAGAGAATCGCCGCGTCGCCCCAGTGCTCGCGCGCCACGGCATACCCCCAAGGTGCCACGGCCGACAGAGCGAACGCCGGCGTAAGCAGGGTGCCCAGCGCACGCGCGTAGGCGTCGTGCGCGAAGAGTTCGAGCGGCAGGCCGGCGCGCAGCAGCGTGGCCAGACCGTTCAAGGCCCCGTACGTGAAAACGAAGACCCCTGCGGCGTACATCGACGACATGCCCGCAAGTCCCAGCGCGAAGCACAGCGGCAGTCCGCAGCCGACCACGAGGTTGAGTCTGACGGCGCTCGTCTGACGCGGCGTAAGCCATTCGAGTGTGCGCGCGCACACCTGTCCCAATCCCCACAAGGCGGCGAGTCCGACCGGCAGACCGTGGGCACCCAGCAGGGACGTCAGATGGGCCGCCAGCCCCGACGACAGAATCGACACCAGCGCCATGACGGCACAGTAAAGCAGGGCGGGTGCCCACGGTAACGGCGAGCGCGGCTGACGTGCCGCACTGGCGGCCGGCATCCGGGAGGGGGTCGGCGGCAGGCTGCGCAGCAATGCCCATGCGAGCAGACCGATGAGGCCATAGACCAGCACACCGGTCCGCCATCCCCACGTATCGCCCAGCCAGCTGCCCAGCGGCCAGAAGACGGTTGTCGCCAGTCCCCCCATGAGTGTGATCTGCGTCATCGGCCGGCGTGCCGCAGACCCGTAGAGCGCGGCGAGCGTGGCGAACGCGGCGTCGTAAAGCGACAGGCGCATGCCGGCGCCGAGCAGGCACCACGCCGCATAGAACTGAACGAGGGTTGTGCTCGTGGCGAGCGTCGCGCAGCCCGCCGAGCAGACGAGCGTGCCGGTGCACATGACGCGGCGTCCGCCCATCCGTTCGAGCCAGCGGCCCGATAGCGGCGAGACGGCGGCCATCACGAGCATGGCAAGCGACGGGCCGGCGAACACCCAGGTCTGCGGCCAGCCGGTCGTTTGTGCGATACGCCACGCGAAGGCGCCGGGCAGGTAGAAGCTCACGCCCCAGTTGATCAGTTGCGCGAGACCGAGGGTGATGGCGGTGGGCATGTGGCAGGGGTAGGAGGCAATGGCGGTGGTGAAGCCGCTGGACCGGTCGGCGAAGACACGCCTGCATGGTGCGCCGATGCCATCTCTTGGTAAAGTCTTGGCATCTTATCCGGCTCATAAGGAAAACTTTGAGATGCGCCGCCTGAATCTGGATCAGCTTCACACGTTTTCCGAAGTCGTCGATGCCGGGAGCTTTTCCGCGGCCGCCGCCCGTCTCGATCTTTCGCAACCTGCCGTGAGCCTGCAGGTTCGGCAACTGGAGCAAAGGCTGAATGTCCGGCTGATCGAGCGAGTCGGCAAGCGGCTCAAACCAACGTCCGCCGGACTCACGTTGCTCGAGCACGCTCGCCGCATCGACGGTGCCGTCGAAGACGCCATGCAGGCGCTGACGAGCCACGCGAGCGATGTGGCGGGAGAAGTGGCGATCGGGACCGGGGCGACGGCCTGCATTCATCTGTTGCCGCCGATTCTGCGCGCGATGCGCAAACGCCATCCGATGCTCGACATTCGCGTGAGTACCGGCAACACCGACGACGTGGTGGCCGCCGTGACGGAGAACCGGCTGGATATTGGACTCGTCACGTTGCCTGCCGCAGGGCGCAGCCTTCACATCACACCGGTGTTACGCGATGAGTTCGTTGCCATCGCCCCCGCCGGCGATCGGGGCTGGGCTGCGGAGGTCACGCCACAGAGGCTCGCGGCGGCACCGATGGTCGCCTTCGCGTCGGGGAGCAGCACGCGGTTGTTGATCGACGAGTGGTTCCTGCAAGCCGGATTGCGAGTGCGTCCGGTCATGGCGCTGGGCAGCATCGAAGCGATCAAGGAAATGGTGGCGGCGGGATTGGGTTACAGCATCGTGCCGCGCATGTCGGTGGGGGCGGCACATTACCGCCGTGGCTTACGCATTTCGACGCTCACTCCCGAACTATCGAGAACGCTTGCGATTGTCGTGCGCCAGGACAAACCGCTTGCGCCGGGATTGCGCAAAGTCATGTCGGCGTTGGAGGCGTTGAACAACGCCGCATGATTTCGATGCGGAAATGATCGGCACTCCACTTCAAATGGACTTGTCGTTTCGCAGGGAAAAACTACCTGCCCGCAATCGACAAGGCTGGGACTACAATGCGCGAATATCGGCAATTCGCCGGCAATCGTTAAGAAACGTGCAACTTGCAATGCATCATAATCTTTACCGTTATGAGGGGCTGCTCGGTGCCCGCTCGGTCGAGGCACTCGACGCAGAGTTTCAGAATCTGACGCACACGCTTGGATATGACGCGCTGTTTTACGCGCCGCTCCTGCCGCGTCGAGAGCGAGAGGCTGCGGCATTTCAGATTGAGGATCAGTGGATTTCGGCGCAGGGGATGCCGAGCCGGCATATTTTTACGACATTTCCGGCATCGTGGATCGAGCGTTATCAAACCGCACGCTATGCTGAAGTCGATCCAATTCTGATTGCGGCCAATTTGTCGCCGCTCCCGATTCTTTGGCGGACCTTTCTTTCTCAGAAGCGACCGCATCCGATTTTCGCGGATGCCCGCGAGCATGGCCTCGCATCAGGGGTGTCGATTCCTATCTACGGTGCGGCCGGTGAGCGCGCGATCTTCAGCGCCGCGACGGCAAAGTCGCCCGAAGAATCTGCCGAGCACGAAGCCCGCATGATCGGAGATATCTATCTGACAGCGGTGTACTTTCACCAGGCAATTCAGCAACTCGACATGCAATGGGTGGCGAGTCGCAGCGTTGGAAAGCTCAGTCCGCGCGAAATCGAGAGTCTGCTGTGGGCGGCGCGCGGCAAAACGGCGTGGGAGATCGGCTTGATTTTGAAGATATCCGAACACACCGTGACGTTTCATATCAATAATGCCAAGCGCAAGCTCGGTGCCGTCAATCGGCATCAGGCGATTGCCGCTGCAATCAGCGGTGGTTTGATTTCACCCTGACTCTTCCTCGATTTACCCCGGCTCGTGAGTAATTTTTACAGCCGCTCGCGAGGCGACTTTCGTCCGGCATTCTTGCCCGGCGGCTTCGACCATTTTCCATTCATTGAAATCACGCGATCTTCGAGCGATCGGCGTTATTTCATTTCGCTTTCCCGGTAATTTCGGCGTTGAATTCGGCCGAATTCACACTATTTCCGAAATAGTGTGTTGTGGTTTTAGGTCTGGCTCATTAGTAAGGGAAAACTATAATTTGTTTATGGCGAAAACTGATTGATTAGCGGTTTTCGTGTCCATGAGCGTCATATGAACGATAAAAGGAGTTTTCCATGAAAAAGAACCTGTTGACTGCGGTCGCGCTCGTTGGTCTGATGATGGCGGCGGGCTCGGCATTCGCGGCAGATCAGAGCCAAACGGGCGGTGTGACCCGTGCCCATGTGCGCGCTGAGTTGCAAGCTGCGCGTGAACTTGGTCTTTCGCCGGTGACGGAATTCAATTTCCCGTACACCTACGAACAGTCGGTTCAGTTGCAAAAGCTGACGGCAAAGATTGAAGCGCAAAACCAGGTTGATGCGCCGAAAGCGCCGACCGCCAACTAAATGGCGCTAGGATAGGTGTTGCGATTATCGATAGCAGTGCCGGATTCGCCGACGGCCCGCCCGACTCACCATCGAGTCTTGTCCGCGCCGCGCGATTCCACTCACCGGCGCCGACGTGCGTCACCTGCCACAGCCCCGCACGAGGATTCGTTCCCGACGGGGCTTGTGTGTTTCTGGAGGGCAGGCGTTACGAAGACGCCACGTCCCCTCATGTCAATCGGTCAATGGGTAGACGGTGCCGGGGAGGCGGGTGTGCCGCCACCTGCCGGCATTGAATGGGATTGGGCCAGCGACGTCTTGTCGTTCGCCGCGCTCGATTGCCAGCCCCCGCCCAGTGCCAGGAACAGATTGACCTGATCCATGGCAACCAGCGTTTCGGAGGCGGCCAGCGCTGCCTCGGCGTTGGCGTGGGTGCGTTCGGCGTCGAGGCTGGTCAGAAACGGCGCGCGACCGGCCTGATAGAGCTTGTGATTCCGCTCGGCAGCGGCGCGCGACTTGTCGCGGGCGTCGCGCAGGGCGTCGCCGCGTTGCAACTCCCGGGTGTAAGCGGAGAGGGACGTCTGCGTTTCCTGTAATGCCTTCAACACCACGCCATCGAAATGGGCGAGGGCGGCATCGGCGCCGGCTTCCATGCCTTTGATGTGGGCGCGTACACCGTTGGTCGGCAGCGACCACGTAATCATCGGTCCCACGGTCCATTGCTCCGTGCGGCCTTGCCCGAAGTGTTCCAGTATCCCGCTCGCGCCAACCGAGGCGCCCAGGCGGATCGACGGATAGAGGTCCGCCGTGGCAACCCCGATCTTCGCCGTGGCCGACGCCAGTTCGCGCTCGGCCTGACGTACGTCAGGCCGGCGCTTGAGCAGCGCCGTGCCGTCGCCGACCGGTAGCGGGTGATTCAACTGAGGAATGCGGCGGCATTGCGAGGCGCTGGCGTCGAGCGTGCCGGGTGCCTTGCCGAGCATCACCGCAAGCCGATAGGTCGCGGCTTCGTGCTGCGCCTGGAAATGCGGCAGGGCGGCGCGCAGTGTGTCGGCCTGTGCCTGAGCGCGCAGCAGATCGGTGGGTTGATCGCGACCGGCGTCGACCAGCTTGCGTGTTATCGCTACGCTCTTTTCCTGCAATTGCAATTGGTCGTCGGCGATGTCGTACTCGTGATTGGCCGCGCAGCTTTGCACATAGGCGCGCACCGTTTCGGCAGCCACACTCACGCGAGCGACATCCAGCGCTGCCTGACTGGCTTCGGCGGCGGCGAGCGCGGCTTCGTCCGCGCGAGCCAGCTTGCCGAAGAAATCGATCTGGTAGGAGATGGACAGTGCCGCTGCGGCCAGATTGATTACAGGCAGCTTTTCTTCCTTCAGGAAACTCTCGCCCGAAAGCTGAGCGCGTCCCCCATTGGCCTGCACGCCGCCCTGCGGAAAATTCTCCGACTGGACTTCGTGATACATCGCAATCGCGCGCTGCACGTTGGCGAGCGCCACACGAACGTTCGTGTTCGCGGCGAGCGCCTCTTTGACGAGCGCGTCGAGTTTCGGGTCGTCGTAGAGTTGCCACCAATCGTCGGGCACGGCGCCAATTGACACGGCGCGTTGTGTTGCGTTCGCGATGGGGCCGTTTGCCTCGGGCGAGTGCATCGCCGAGTTTTCCGGCAGATGGTAGTCGGGGCCGACGCTCGTGCATCCCGCGACTAGCGCGGCGGCCGCTGCCACCGCACTCACCATGAGTAATCGTGGACTCACTGCCGGGCTCCTGCTCGGGCGCCGGTCTCGCGTGCGGCGGCCAGCGTCGTGGGTGCGGCGTCAGCCTGTTTCGACTGACCGGACGTGCCCTGCGGACTTTCCATGACGGTTACCGTCGCGGTGCGACCGGCGACCAGGCGCATATCCTTGGGGACATCGTCGAGCGCAATGCGCACCGGAATGCGCTGGGCAAGACGTACCCAGTTGAAGGTCGGGTTGATGTTGGGCAGCATCGATGCACCGCTCGTGCGATCACGGTCTTCGATCCCGGCGACGATACTCTGCACATGGCCGTGCAGGACATGTTGCTCGCCCATCAGGCGCACTTCGACTTTGTCGCCGATATGGATGCCGCGCATCTTGGTTTCTTCGAAGTAGCCTTCGACGTGCAGCGAGTTCGCATCGACCATGGAGAGCACCGGGCGGCCGGTGGTGACGTAGTCGCCCACCCGCGGCAGACGGTCGTTCAGGTAGCCGTCGGCGGGGGCGAGAACGCGTGTGCGCTCAAGGTTGAGCTTCGCGAGTTGCGCGGCGGTTTCGGCTTGCGCGACAGCCGCTTCGCCGGATTCGACCTTGGCCTGACCGGCCTCGACCACTTCCTTGGCGACGACTTCCGTCAACTGATGGTTACGGGCGTTTTCGCGGCGGGCCTGGGCGAGCGTGGCGCGCTGCGCGGCGACGTTGGCTTCGGCCTGATGCAACGCCAGCGTGTAGCGGTCGCGGTCGATCACGAACAGCAGATCGCCGCGGTGCACCTGCTGGTTGTCCTTGACCTCGACATCGGTGATGAGGCCCGAGACATCGGGGGCGATCTGCACGATGTCGGCGCGAATGCGCCCGTCACGTGTCCATGGCGCGACGGTGTAGTAGTCCCACAGGTGCAGCAGCACGAAGACCGCGACGCAAGATACCGCAAGCGTCAGCGCAACGGAGCCGAGAGAGCGAAGTTTCAGTTTCATGGTTGGCAGGCGCGCGCGATGGCGACGATGCCGCCCAGCGCGATGATGTACACAGCAAGGTTGAATAACGAACGATGCCAGACGAGTTTGTAAAAGCCGATGCGCGCGAGCATGAAGCGCAGCGCGCCCGTCAGCACGAAAGCCACGATCATCAGGGCCAGCAGCGTCGGCACGAATACGCCGTAGATATCGATCTCACCGCTCATTGAACGCTCACGGGGCGTGTGGCAGGGAACAGCGCTACGTGGATGTCCATGAGCGACGCGCGCGCACTGCGCGAGGCCTGATCGCTATGGGCCACCAACGAGCGCAGCGCGCCCAGCAGTTTGTCGTGCAGCGGGGTGCCGGGCTCGCTCACCTGTTCGTCGAGTCGCGCCCGATAAAAGCGCGCCACGTCGGTGAGCACGGCCTCGACGGCGTCGCGCTGCGATGGTTTCAGATGCGGCAGCTCGCGCTGCAACGCCAGTGCCGAGAGTTCGACGCGCACTTCGGTAAAGCCGTCGCTCGATGTTTCGCTCTCGCTCGCGGCCAGACGCGGCACCAGTTGACCGAGGCGGTCGAGCAGTCGTGAGCGCAAACGGTCATGCTCGGCCACCGAGCGGCCGATGGCGTTCTTCGCAATGTCGCGCCAGCTCGCGTGAATCAGGCGGCGCATGGCCACGCGGGTGCCGAACGGTCGTGTCTGTAACGTCCAGATCAGGGCGAACAGCACGCCGGCCAGGCCGGCGATATTGTTGTTGAAGAACGCCTGGAAGTCGGCGCTGTAGCCGCCCTGAATGCCGACGAAGCTCGCCGTATTGACCGCAACGGGCATCGCCACCATCGCAAAGCGAGGCTGCGGGATGAACGTGCCGACCAGCAGGTACGGTACGGCAAACATCCCCACGAGCAAACCGAAGTCATGCGCATTCGTCAGGATGAAGAACACATAGATGGCGGCGAGCACCACGCACACGGCCGTCGCCCAGAAGAACGAGCGGATGAATGGTGCGGGCTCATCCGTTGCCGCGAAGAAGCAGCACGCGACGGCGCAGAGCGAGACACCGGCGGCGCCGTCATTCCAGCCGGTGTAGATCCACGCCATGCCCATGAGGAATGTGCACAGCGCGGCCGAAACGGTTGAGAACAAGAGCAGCCCGTGATCGTAGTGGCGTGCGCCACCCAACTCCCAGTGCTGGAAAGCGGGCGTCCATTCGTGGCCGCGGTCCTGATCGTCGAGCTGGCCGAAACGGCGTTGCAGCGACACGCAGTCCTGCCAGAGTTGTACCAGCGAGCGCAACCGGTCTTCGGTGGCTGCGACCAGCGCGCCATACCAGTCCGAGGCTTCTCCGGCCGATTGCGGCGGACTCAGCAAGTGGGCCGGGGCGGGCGACGGCGCGCCGAGCCGCAGCCATGCGACCACGTCCGCCATCTTCGCTTCGAGCGCTTCGGGCACGCCGTTCGGGTGCCCGCGCAACGTATGCACGAGCGACGCCACCGTCGAGAGCACGGGCATCATCATGGTCATGCGCCCGCGCAACTCTCGCGCGTCACGCACGCGCTCCGACGTGTCGGCATCGTACGAAAGCTGGCTGATCAACTGGTCCAGCGCCAGAATGTCGGCCGCCATACGGTGACGGCTCATGTGGCGCGTTGTCTTGCCTTCCGGGTCGGCCGAGAGCATGTCGGCCGTCCAGCGTGCGGCGTCGGTGAGCCAGCGTGTGGAGCGGTCGTGCAACACCTTGGCCACGCTCGTGGGCAGGATCACGGCGCCGACCACGCTCGCGCAGACGATACCGAGGATGATCTCCTCGGCACGCGCCACGGCGATATCGAAGATGCCGTCGGGCGTACCGACCGCCGGTAAGGCGATCAGCGGCAGTGTGTACGACGCCAGCAGAAACACGTAACTGCGTGGCGAACGATGCAGCAGACTGATATAGAGCAGGGTGCCGGTCCACAGCCCGACGACCGCCATCAGCAGCTCTGGGTTGTTGACGAGCGCGGGCACCAAGACAATGGACGCGCCCGCACCGAGCAGCGTGCCGAGCACGCGATACAGCGCCTTGGAGCGTGTGGCGCCGGTGAGCGGGTGCGACACGATGTAGACCGTAGCCATCGCCCAGTACGGACGCGGCAAGCCGATGGCTAGCGCGATGTAGAGCGCCAGCATCGAGGCGGCGAACGCCTTGATCGAGAAAATCCAGTCGCGTGAGGATGGCCAGTTGAGCACGGTCTACTTCTTCGGAGGCTCCATCTCGAGCACGCCCACGTCGGGGCTCGCTACGCTGGAAATGGCTTCGAATACGCGCAACACCGCTTCGAAATCTTCGCGCGGAATGTTTGCGAAAACTTTCGCGCGCAACTGGCTGAGTTCGATTTCGAGCTTCTCGGCGAGCGCTTCGCCGGCCTGCGTGAGCCGCAGCGCATTGGCGCGGCGGTCGCTGGCGTCGACTTCACGCAGCACGAGTCCGGCTGCGCACAACTGATCGAGCAGCCGCACCAGAGACGCGCCTTCGAGTCCGACGTATTCGGCAAGCTCGACCTGACGCACCCCTTGGCCAAGGCGGCGGATGAACAGCAACGGACCGGCGCTCGCTGCGGAAATTCCATATTCGACGATCGCGCCCTGCGATATCTGACGCCATTGCTTGCCCGCCAGCAGCAAATGGCTGGTGAAGACGAAGCGGAGCGATTCTAACGAGGTCATGGCGAAAGATTATATGTTAACTAATAATTAGGATGCTAGTTAATGCGTTATTGCGGCGGGCGGTGAGATTGGCCGGGAGGCAAGCGCGGTAAGGGCTTGCGGGTCATTCATGGTCACGGCCGGAGACGCTGCGCCGAACGCTTTCCGTCAGCTGCGCCTGTTTTATTTTCTGTCGGACGCCAGACGGCCGGACTTTCAGGTGCGGGAGGTATCTGCCTTGCCGGCGTCAGTTGTTTCGCTCCCCGATCCGGAGATCTCGTCAATCTGCTTCATGTTCTCGAGCAGCTTGAGCAAGTAGTGCAGGGTGTGGGTGATATCGCCCGTCGAGAACTCGTCCAGCGCCCGTTCGTAATAGTCGTGAATGCGCGGCACGGCCTCGCGGTGCCAGACGTGGTGACCGTGCTCGGTCATCGTGATGCGGCGCGAGCGCCGGTCGCGTCCGTCAGGTGTGCTGACGATGTGGCCGTCGCGTTCCATGCGGCTGATCAGGCCGGACAGGTTCTGGCGGCTCACCATCAGATAGCGGGCCAGATCGCCCACGCTCATGCCGTCGGGGACTTCCGGCCGGGACAGCGCCCCCAGCACGGCCCACTGTTGCGTCGTCAGGCCAAGGCTTTCCACAGCTCTCGTGCCAGTTTTATGCAACATGTTTGCGCATTGGTAGAGCCGGAAAAACAGCCGGTTAGCCAATTCCATACGCGTAATTTCTGTATTTTTCTTAGGGTTTTCCATATCGATCACTCCGCATTTGCATGCTTGCGCATCGCTGATCTCGTGTCTAGTATACGTCAATATATTGACGTAATTTGATCGACGGGCGGGTCTCTTGCGAGGTCAGCAAGGATACCGCGCTCGTCAGCGACTCTGGAGGCAGGACATGCAGCGGTTCGAAGGCAAGACCGTCATTGTGACGGGCGGCGGGGGCGGGATCGGCGGGGCAACGTGTCATCGGCTGGGAAACGAGGGGGCGGCGGTGGCCGTGTTCGATCGCGACTTGGCAGCGGCGCAGCGTGTGGCCGGGGAAATCGTCGAAGCGGGGGGGCAAGCGCAAGCGTTCCCGTGCGACATCACCGTGCGCGAACAGGTCGACTCGGCGGTTGCCGCCGTCGCGCACGCGTTCGGTCCCGTGAGCGTGCTTGTCAATAACGCCGGTTGGGACATCTTCAAGCCCTTTACCAAGACGACGCCCACCGAGTGGGAACGGCTGATTGCCATCAACCTGGTCGGCGCGTTGCACATGCATCACGCGGTGTTACCCGAGATGGTGGCGCGGCGCAGCGGGCGGATCGTCAACATCGCATCCGACGCCGCGCGGGTCGGCTCGTCCGGCGAGGCGGTCTATGCGGCATGTAAAGGCGGAATCGTGGCGTTCTCGAAAACGATCGCCCGCGAACATGCGCGCCACGGCATCACCGTGAACGTGGTGTGTCCGGGGCCGACCGACACGGCGCTGTTTGCCGACTACAAGGAAGGCGCCGGCAATCCCGAGAAACTGGTCGAGGCATTCACGAAAGCGATTCCGCTGGGCCGCATCGGTCAGGCGAGCGATCTGCCCGGTGCGATTGCCTTCTTCGCCAGCGACGACGCTGCGTTCGTCACCGGTCAGGTGCTGAGCGTGTCGGGCGGACTCACGATGAACGGCTGACGTTTCCCATCACGACGATGCCGCACACGGCCGAACGTCAATCTGCCGGCGGCGAGGATCAAGACAATGAACTACGAAGACATTCTGTATGAAGTGCGTAACGGCGCGGCGTGGATCACGATCAACCGTCCGGACAAGATGAATGCGTTTCGCGGGCGCACCTGCGACGAATTGATTCACGCGATCAACAAGGCGGGCTACGACAGGGAGATCGGCAGCATCGTGCTCGCCGGCGCGGGCGAGAAAGCGTTCTGCACAGGCGGCGATCAGTCGGCGCATGAAGGGCAGTACGACGGGCGCGGCACCATCGGTTTGCCGATGGAGGAACTGCACAACGCGATTCGCGACGTTCCCAAACCGGTCATCGCCCGTGTGCAGGGATATGCGATTGGCGGCGGCAACGTCATCTGCACCCTGTGCGACTTCACGATTGCGTCGGAAAAGGCGGTATTCGGTCAGGTCGGGCCGAAGGTCGGCTCGGTCGATCCCGGCTTCGGTACGGCGTTTCTCGCGCGCGTGGTCGGCGAGAAGAAGGCGCGCGAAATCTGGTACCTGTGCCGTCGCTATACGGCCGCCGAGGCGCTGACGATGGGGCTGGTGAATGCCGTCGTGCCCCACGATCAGCTCAATGTCGAAGTCCAGAAGTGGTGCGACGAGATCATGGAGCGCAGCCCGACGGCGATCGCCATCGCGAAGCGCTCGTTCAACATGGACACCGCACAGCAAGCAGGCATCGCAGGCATGGGCATGTACGCGCTCAAGCTCTACTACGAGACGGAAGAATCGCGCGAAGGTGTGCGCGCGTTTCAGGAAAAGCGCAAGCCCGACTTCCGCAAGTACGCAAAATAAGCGAGGGACACCGCGATGCTCAATCCGTATCTCGATGACGATCTCGTGGCGCTGGCCGAGCACACGCAGCGCTTTGCCCAGGCCCGCATCGCGCCGGGCTTTCAGGCGCGCGACAAAACGCGTGTGCTTGACCGTCCGCTCATGCGGGAAATGGGGGGAATGGGGCTGATTGCGCCAGAGCTACCGGAAGTCTACGGCGGCCAGGGCATGGGTCGTCTTGCCGCCGGCGTGATTCACGAGGCCGTCGCGCGCGCAGACCTCAGCATGTCGTACGTCAACCTGCTGGCTTCGCTCAATGGTCAGATTCTGGCCGAGCATGGCAAGCCGGACGTGGTGACGCCGTGGATCGAGAAGCTCACGCGCGGCGAGACACTGCTGGCTATCGCACTGACCGAACCTCGCGGCGGCTCTGACGCCGCGAACCTGCGCATGCGAGCCGACTTCGACGGCACGCACTACGTGCTCAATGGCGAGAAGACATCGATCTCGGCGGCTGACCAGGCAGACGCGGCCGTCGTCTTCGCCCGGACCGGAGAAGTGTCCGAACTCGCGCGCGGCATCTCGGCATTTTTCGTGCCGCTCGACCTGCCGGGCGTCACGCGGCAGCGCTTCGATTGTCATGGTCAGCGGGCCATCGGGCGCGGTTCTTTGTTCTTCGAGAACGTTCGAATTCCGGCCGACCATGTGCTCGGCGCACCCGGCGAGGGTTTCGTGCAGGTGATGCAGGGATTCGATTTCTCGCGGGCGCTGATCGGCCTGCAGGTGCTGGCCGTCGCAAGAGCGGCGCTGGACGAGACATGGGAATACGTCGCCCAGCGCGAGGCGTTCGGCAAGCCGCTCTCGGCATTTCAGGGGGTGACGCATCCGCTGGCGGACTTCGATACCCAGGTCGAGGCGGCGAGACTGCTTTGCCTGCAAACGCTGTGGCTCAAGGACCGTGGCTTGCCGCACAGTGCCGAAGCGGCGATGTGCAAATGGTGGGGGCCGAAGCTGGCTTACGACACGATTCATCAGTGCCTGCTGATGTTCGGACACGGCGGCTACGACCGTGGCGTGATGGAGCAGCGGCTGCGCGACGTGCTGGGGTTCCAGATCGGCGACGGCACGGCCCAGATCATGAAGACGATCATCGCGCGCACCCGGGCGGGCAGGCAGGCCGTGCCGATCTGAGGGCATTGGCGCGGGCGGTAGTCACGGCATCACCATAACGATACGAACGACACGACAGCACAGGAGACGATGCAATGGAATTTGACGCGGTGTTGCTTCCCCCAAGGCGCGAGCAGAGCGTGGCACGTGGCTGGTGGCCCGAACGGACGATTAACGATGCACTCGATGCTGCCGTCGCGGCGTCGCCCGGCAAGATCGCACTGACGGCCGTGTCGACAGCCACGGGGCAGACCCAGCGCCTCACCTACGCTGCGCTCGCGGACGGTGCCGAGCGTCTGGCGCTGGGGCTGATGCGGCGTGGCGTGGGCCGTGGCGATGTCGTTGCCTGCCAGTTGCCCAACGGCTGGCAGTTCGCGTTGACTTATCTGGCGTGCGCGCGGATCGGCGCGGTGCTCAATCCGCTGATGCACATCTTCCGCGAGCGGGAGTTGTCGTTCATGTTGCGTCATGGGGAGGCGAAGGTGTTCATCGTGCCTCGCCAGTTTCGGGGTTTCGATCATGCGGCGATGGCGCGAGCCCTGCAGCCGGATCTGCCGGATCTGCGGCACGTCATCGTGGTCGATGGCGACGGTCTTGGCGACGATAGTTTCGACGCCGTGCTCATGGCGGGCGAATCCGCTGCATCGCGCACCGAGCGGGCTGCCATGCAGGCGGCGCGAGCCCATCCGGACGACGTCATGCAGTTGATGTACACCTCGGGGACGACGGGTGAGCCCAAAGGGGTGATGCACAGCGCGAATACCACGTTCTCGAACATTCTCGCTTATGCCGAGCGTATGCGCCTCGGCCGCGACGACGTCATTCTCATGGGCTCGCCCCTCGCGCACCAGACCGGCTTCATGTACGGACTCATGATGCCGGTGATTCTCGGGGCGAGCGCCGTGATGCTCGATATCTGGGACCCGGCCAATGCCGTGTGGCTGATCCGCGAGCATGGCGTGACGTTCACGATGGCTTCGACGCCATTCCTCTCCGATCTGACGAAAGCAGTGGCGGCTACCGGCGAGCGCGTGCCGAGCCTGCGTGCATTCCTGTGTGCGGGGGCGCCGATTCCCGGCCCCGTCGTCGAGCAGGCGCGCAGCGTGCTTGGCGCGAAAATCGTCTCGGCATGGGGGATGACGGAGAACGGCGCCGTCACGCTGACGCGCCTCGACGATGACGACGTACGGGCCTCGACGACTGATGGTTGCCCGCTTCCCGGCGTGGAGTTGCGAGTGGTCGATGCGCAGAACGACGACTTGCCCGTCGGTGAGACGGGGCGTCTGCTCGTGCGGGCCTGCTCGAACTTCGGTGGCTATCTGAAGCGCGCGCAATGGAACGGCACCGACGATAACGGCTGGTTCGACACCGGCGACATGGCATGGCTCGACGCGACCGGCTACGTGCGTATTGCCGGGCGCAGCAAGGACGTGATCATTCGCGGCGGCGAGAACATCCCCGTTGTCGAAATCGAAGCGCTCCTGTACCGGCATCCGGCGGTTGCCTCGGTGGCTATCGTTGCGTATCCGGACGAGCGTCTTGGCGAGCGCGCCTGCGCGGTCATCGTGCCGCGAGCCGGCGAGTCGATCGACCTCGCGACGGTGACCGGTTTCCTCGCATCGCACAAGGTTGCGCGGCAATATTGGCCCGAGCGGCTCGAAGTTCACGACATGCTCCCGACGACACCCACGGGTAAGATACAGAAATTCAAATTGCGCGAAATGCTCAACACATCCCGCGCAGAGACGACTGAACGCACACCTTGAGGACGAGTGGCAAATGACATCGAAGGGACTGGATAGCGAATCGTTCGAGCTGTTGCTCGCGGCGGTGCAACGTTTCATCCGCGAGCGGCTGGTGCCTGCCGAGAACGACGTGGAGGAGCACGACGACGTGCCCGCCGCGATCGTCGACGAAATGAAGGAGATGGGCCTGTTCGGTCTGTCGATTCCCGAGGCGTTCGGCGGCATCGGCTTGTCGATGGTGCAGGAAGTGCGCGTGGCTTACGAGTTCGGACAGACGTCGCTGGCGTTCCGCTCGGTGTTCGGCACCAATGTCGGGATCGGCTCGCAGGGCATTCTGATGGACGGCACCGAGGCGCAAAAGCGCGATCTGCTGCCGCGTGTGGCGAGCGGAGATCTGATCATGTCGTTCGCGCTCACGGAGCCCGACGCGGGGTCGGACCCGGCGGCCCTCAAGACGCGCGCCGTGCTCGACGGCGACACGTACGTGCTCGATGGCGTGAAGCGGTTCATCACCAACGCGCCGCGCGCCGGCGCTTTCACATTGATGGCGCGCACCGGCGGCGAAGGGGCGGGCGGCATCTCGGCCTTCATCGTGCCGGCCGGCACACCGGGGCTGTCGCTCGGCAAGCCCGACAAGAAGATGGGCCAGCGCGGCACCAAGACCTGCGACGTCGTGCTGCAAGGTGCACGCGTGCCTGCGGCGAACATCATCGGCGGCGAGGCCGGCAAGGGGTTCAAGACGGCTATGAAGGTGCTCGATCGCGGGCGTCTGCATGTGGCGGCGCTCTCGTGCGGCATGGCGCAGCGGATTCTCGACGAGGCGGTGGACTACGCGCGCGAACGCAAGCAATTCGGTCAGCGTATCGGCGACTTCCAACTCGTGCAGGCGATGCTCGCGGACAGTCAGGCGGAACTCTATGCGGGATGGTCGATGGTGCAGGACTGCGCCGCGCGCTACGACGCCAAGCCCGCAGGCAAGCGCGACGCCGATGTGAGCACGCGGGCGTCGTGCGCCAAGCTGTTCTGTACGGAGATGGTCGGCCGCGTGGCCGATCGCGGCGTGCAGGTGCACGGCGGGGCGGGTTACATCAACGAGTACAAGGTCGAGCGGTTCTATCGCGATGTGCGTCTGCTTCGTCTGTATGAAGGCACGACGCAGATTCAGCAACTGATCATCGGCCGCGCGCTCATGCAGGACGACTGACGAGCCGACCCGCCGACATGCTCTTCCGGCGGACCTCCGTCGGCGGCGCGTGAGGGCGCATCATCCTGGTGCGTGCAAGGCGGGTGCTGTACCGCTTTGCACTGCTGCGGTGCAGCAGTTTTCCCTATGGTTTCGGACGTTTCCCATAGACATTTCTCCCCTTTCGCCTTTCCCGGCAACGCTTTGCCGATAGTGAGGGCATGGCTGGCACGCTTGTTGCGTTAGCGTAAAGGCCAGCGGCAAAGGCGTCGCCGGCAACGAATTCAGGTGCGGCGTCGGGCGAGATGGCCTGCGACGTACCCACAGGACAACGGCGTCCCTCCGTGCTTCGGCACGGACGGACGCCGTTTTGTTTTTCGGGCGCTGCACGCGTTGCAACAGGAGAAGACAGCATGCGCAAACCTCGTCTGGTCGTGATTGGCAATGGCATGGCGGGCATCCGCACGCTCGAAGAATTGCTGGAGATCGCGCCGCATCAGTACGACATCACCGTGTTCGGCGCGGAGCCGCATCCGAACTACAACCGCATCCTGCTCTCGCCGGTGCTGGCGGGAGAACAGGCGTTCGCGGACATCGTGCTCAATCCGCTCGACTGGTATGCGGACAAGGGCATCACGCTGCATCTGGGCAAGGAAGTCACGCAGATCGACCGGCCGCGCCGTGTGGTGCGCTGTGCCGACGGCACCGAAGCGCCGTACGATCGTCTGCTCATCGCCACAGGTTCCAGCCCGTTCATCCTGCCGGTGCCGGGCAAGGACCTCGACGGGGTGATCAGCTATCGGGACATTCGCGACACCGAGATCATGATCGAGACGGCGCGCCTGAAGCGCCATGCGGTCGTGATCGGTGGCGGCCTGCTCGGCCTGGAAGCGGCCAATGGCCTCAAGTTGCGCGGCATGGACGTGACCGTCGTGCATCTGGCCGATACCTTGCTGGAGCGTCAGCTCGACAGCACGGCGGGCAAGCTCCTGCAACGCTCGCTCGAAGCGCGCGGTCTCGCGTTCCGGCTGTCGCATCAAACGTCCGCCATTCTCGACGACGGCCATGGCGCCGTGCGTGCCGTGCAGTTCAGCGACGGCGAAACCATTGCCGCCGACCTTGTCGTGATGGCCGCCGGCATCCGGCCGAATACGGCGCTGGCCGAAGCGGCCGGGCTGTATTGCTCGCGTGGGATTGTCGTGTCCGACACGCTGCAAACTTACGATCCGCGCATCTACGCCGTGGGCGAATGTGTGAGCCATCGCGGTGTGGCCTACGGTCTCGTGGCGCCGCTGTTCGAACAGGCCAAGGTCTGCGCGAACCACCTCGCGCTCATGGGCATCGGCAGCTATCGTGGCTCGGTGATGTCGACGAAGCTCAAGGTCACGGGCATCGATCTGTTCTCGGCAGGCGACTTTCTCGGCGGCGAAGGTACCGAAGAAATCGTGCTGTCCGATCCGGCGAGCGGCGTCTACAAGAAGCTCGTGATCCGCGACGACAAGCTCGTCGGCGCGTGCCTGTACGGCGACACGGCCGACGGTGCCTGGTACTTCAAGCTGCTGCGCGAAGGGCGCACGCTGGGCGAATTGCGCGAGCGCATCATGTTCGGCGAGTCGAGTGTGGGCGACGTCGGCACGCAGGGGCAGAACCGCGCGTCGGCCATGTCCGATAGCGACGAAGTCTGCGGATGCAACGGTGTGTGCAAAGGCACCATCGTCAAGGCGATCACCGAGAAGGGCCTGTTCACGCTGGACGAGGTGAAAAAGCACACCAAGGCCGCCAGTTCCTGCGGCTCGTGCGCCGGGCTGTGCGAACAGATTCTGATGAGCACGCTGGGCTCGACCTACGACGCCGCGCCCAAGGAAAAGGCCGTGTGCGGCTGCACGGACCTGTCGCACGCCGACGTGCGCCGTGCGGTGCGCGAGCATCACCTCACCACGCATCGCGCCGCCTTCGACTTCCTCGAATGGCGCACCCCCAATGGCTGCGCGACGTGTCGTCCCGCACTGAACTACTACATGCTGAGCACGTGGCCGAAAGAGGCGGTCGACGATCCGCAAAGCCGCTTCGTCAACGAGCGCGTGCACGCCAACATCCAGAAGGACAACACGTTCTCCGTCATCCCGCAGATGAAGGGCGGTGTGACGAATGCAGGCGAGCTGCGCCGCATCGCGGACGTGGCGGACAAGTATCAGATTCCGATGGTCAAGGTCACGGGCGGTCAGCGTATCGATCTGCTCGGCGTGAAAAAGGAAGACCTCGTGAATGTCTGGCGCGATCTGGGCATGCCGTCGGGACACGCCTACGGCAAGTCGATCCGTACCGTGAAGACGTGCGTGGGCAGCGAGTTCTGCCGCTTCGGCACGCAGAACAGCACGCAGATGGGGATCGATCTCGAGACGATGCTCGCGAACATGTGGTCGCCGCACAAGGTGAAGCTGGCCGTGTCGGGCTGTCCGCGCAACTGTGCCGAAGCGGGTATCAAGGACGTGGGCGTGATCGCGGTCGATTCGGGCTGGGAGCTGTATGTCGGTGGCAACGGCGGCATCAAGACCGAAGTGGCGCAATTCCTCGTCAAGGTGAAGACGGCCGAAGAGGTCAAGGAGTACACGGGAGCCTTCTTGCAGCTTTACCGCGAGGAAGCCTATTACCTTGACCGCACGGTGCACTACCTCGATCGCGTGGGTCTCGACTACGTGAAGCAGCGCGTGGTGAACGACGCGGCCAATCGCCGCGCGCTCTACGAGCGGTTGCTGTTCTCGCTCGACGGCCTGCCCGACCCGTGGCAAGCGCGCATCGAGGGTGCGCAAGCCAACGAATACCGTCCACTCACGCCGCTGGGCGTGGCACCTGCGATTGCCTGAGGAGATCACCATGACGCTATCCGAACCGATCTGGCTGCATGTATGCGATGTCGATGAGATCCCACGTCTGGGCACGCGCGTGCTGCCTCATCCGGCGGGCGATATCGCGCTGTTTCGCACCGAGCGCGATAACGTTTTCGCCTTGCGCGACAAATGTCCGCACAAGGGCGGCGCGCTGTCGCAGGGCATTGTGCACGGCGAGAAGGTGACGTGTCCGCTGCACGCCTGGAACATCGATCTGAACACCGGCGAAGCCTGTGCGCCCGATGTGGGTTGCGCGCAGCGCTTTGCCGTGCGGATCGACGCGGGCGAAGTGTATTTGTCGCTTGACGATGCGACGCGTGCCGAGGCAGCCGAAGCCACGGCCGCCGCTTGACTCTTTCGCCATTGCCGGAGCCCCTATGACCACCCTCACGCAAACCACCTGCTGCTACTGCGGTGTCGGTTGCGGCATGCTTGTCGAGAGCGACGGCGAGCGCATCGTCGGTGTGCAGGGCGACCCGGCGCATCCGGCGAACTTCGGGCGTCTGTGCAGCAAGGGCATGACCTTGCCGCTCACCGCCCAGTCGCTTGCCGGTCGCGTGCTGATGCCCGAGCTTCGCAACACGCGCGATGCCGCGCGCGCGCCCGCGACGTGGAACGATGCGCTGGAAACGGTGGCCTCGCGCTTTGCCGATGTCATCCGTCGCCACGGGCCGGACGCCGTCGCGTTCTATGTGTCGGGACAGTTGTTGACCGAGGACTACTACGTCTTCAACAAGCTGGCCAAGGGGCTGGTGCGCACCAACAACATCGACACGAATTCGCGGCTGTGCATGTCGAGCGCCGTGAGCGGCTACAAGATGGCGTTCGGCGCAGACGGCCCGCCCACGTGCTACGACGATCTCGAAGCGGCCCGCACGGTCCTCTTCGCGGGCAGCAATATGGCGTACGCCCACCCTGTGTTGTTCCGCCGGCTCGAAGCGGCGAAAGCGGCCGATCCGTCGATTCGCTGGATCGTCGTGGACCCGCGCCGCACCGACACCGCCGCCATGGCCGATCTGCATCTGGCCATTGTGCCCGGCACCGACGTCGCGCTGTTTCACGGCATGTTGCATCACCTCATCTGGGAAGGGCGCATCGATCGCCGATACATCGATGCGCATACGGAAGGGTTCGACGCTCTCAAACAGGTGTTGCGGGCCTACCCGCCGCAACTCGTGGCGGATATCTGCGGCGTTGAAGAGTCCGCGTTACGACAGGCCGCCGACTGGTTTGGCGAAAGCCCGGCGGCGCTCTCGCTGTATTGCATGGGGCTAAACCAGTCGAGTCACGGCACTGAAAAGAACCTCGCTCTCATCCATCTGCATCTGGCCACCGCACAGATCGGCCGCGCAGGCGCCGGACCGTTCTCGCTCACCGGACAGCCCAACGCCATGGGCGGACGCGAAGTCGGCGGGCTGGCCACGATGCTCGCCGCGCATCGCGAGATCGGCAACGCTGCGCATCGCGCGGAAGTCGAGCGATTGTGGGGCGTGCAGGGGCTCTCGGATAGGCCTGGCCTGCCCGCCGTCGAGATGTTCGACGCCGTGCGCGACGGGCGCATCAAGGCGATCTGGATCGCGTGCACGAACCCCGTGCATTCGATGCCCGACAGCGAACGCGTGCGCCAAGCGCTGGCAAAGGCGGAATTCGTCGTGGTGCAGGAAGCCTTTCACCAGACCGATACCGTGCCCTATGCCGATGTGTTGCTGCCAGCGTCGAGCTGGGGCGAGAAGGCGGGCACGGTCACGAACTCGGAGCGTCGCATCTCGCGCGTGCGGGCGGCAGTGCCGGCACCGGGCGCGGCGCGGGCAGACTGGTGGATTGCCAGCGAAGTTGCCCGCCGTCTTGCGCCCAAGCTCGATGCATCGCCGGAGCCGTTCGCGTTTTCCTCCATCGAGTCGATTTTCGACGAGCACCGTGCACTGACAGCCGGGCGTGACCTGGACATCGGCGGCATCGATTACACGATGCTCGAATCGCGGGGCCCTCAGCAGTGGCCGTTTCCGGCAGGGGCGTCGCACGGGCAAGCACGGCGGTACGAGGACGGTGTATTCGCCACCGACGACGGTCGGGCGCGTTTTCACGCGTTCGAATACCACCCCGTGGCCGAGGCGATTAATGCCCGCCATCCGCTGCGTCTGATTACGGGGCGCCTGCGCGATCAGTGGCATGGCATGAGCCGTACGGGGCGGGTGGGGCAGTCGTTCGAACATGCGCCGGAACCGGCGCTCACGATGCACCCGGCCGATGCCGCGCGCCGCAGCTTGCGCGCAGGGGATTTCGTGCGGCTGTCAAGCCGTCGCGGCGAACGGGTGCTGACGCTGAGCGTGAGCGACGACGTCGCGTCGGGCACGGTGTTCGTGCCCATGCACTGGAGCGGGCAGTTCCTCGGCGGCGGGGGCGTGAACGATACGACCCTCGGCGCGGTAGACAAATACTCAAAGCAGCCGGAGTTGAAGCACGCCGCGGTGCGCGTCGATCCGCTTACGCTGCCGTGGCGCGTGGCGGCGATACGGCGAGGCGATGCGTTGCAACTGCATGCGGCGGTGCAGCCGTTGCTGGCCGAGCGGCGTTTCGCGACGGTGCGTCTGGAGGGGGACGACCGGATTGTGGTCGCCGCCGCAGACGACCAACCCGATGCGGCATGGCTTGAGCGTTTGCACACTGCGCTGGGCCTGCCGCGCGACGAGTCGCTGCTGGAGTATCGCGACGCTCGCCGGGCGATGACCAAGCGGGTGGCATGGCGTGAGACATGGATCGACGGCGTGCTGGTCGCCGGCAGTGAAGCGGATGTCGCCGCGTCGGCGTCGCTGCTTGCTCGTGTGCGTGAAACGTCGCCGTGGACGCGCGCGCGTCACGCTGTTTTCGTGGCGGCCAGCGGGCCAGCCAGGCCACGCGATCGCACCGTATGTCAGTGCAAGTCGGTGACGGCGTCGAGCATCGACGCGGCCATCGGCGCCGGGGCGGATGTGACGCAACTCAAAGCGACACTCGGCTGCGGTACGGTTTGCGGTTCGTGCGTGCCCGAGTTGCAGCGCATGTGTGCGGCATCGAGCAAGGCGGTGCAGCCGATGGCGACGAACGCCGCTTGAGCACGGATTTCCGGCGTTCGATCCCGAACGCTGCGACAGGACTTGAATTGGGCGACATGCAGGATATCGAGGATTTGAGGGAGAACGATCATGAAGAACGGCAAAGTCACCCTGCTCAGCGCGGGTCCCGGCGCGCTCGATCTGCTCACGTTGCGCGCGGCGCGCGTGCTCGGCGAGGCCGACGTGCTGCTTGTCGACGATCTGGCCAATCCGGAGATCGCCACGCTTGCACCGCAGGCCCGCGTGATTGCCGTGGGCAAGCGCGGCGGCTGCCGGTCGACCCCGCAGGCTTTCATCGAACGGTTGATGTGCCGGTTCGCGCGGGCCGGCGCGCATGTGGTGCGCGTGAAGGGGGGCGACGCGCTCATGTTCGGGCGTGCGGGCGAGGAGATCACGGCGCTGCGACGCGCCGGCGTGCCGGTGGAGATCGTCAATGGGGTGTCGGCGGCCTTCGCGGCGGCGGCCGGCCTTGGCATGTCGCTCACGCATCGCGACCACTGCGCGGGCGTGACCTTCGTCACCGCGCACCGGCAGGACGGCAGCGCGCCCAACTGGGCGGCGCTCGCCGCGACGGGCACCACGCTGGCGATCTACATGGGGGTGAATCGGGTCGAAGCGCTGGCCGAGACGTTGATGGCGCACCTCGACGCGACGACACCGGCGGCGGCTGTGCAGTGGGCCGGCACGCCGCAAGAGCGCCGGCTGGTCACGTCGTTGGGGCGTCTGGCGGCCGACGTGCGCGCCGGGCGCTTCGCCAGCCCGGCCATCCTGCTCGTGGGCGGCGCGGTCGGTGAGGCAGCGTTGATGGCCGCGCCCGAGGGCATGGGCGTCGGCGTGGTGGCGGGGAAAGCCTGCGCAGACGTCACGCCGGACGTCATCGCACGAGCGGCCTGACGCGTTATATCCTCTATGGCCATCCCTCCCCGCGACCCCCGCAAACCCGCCGCCCCTATGGACGCCCCTGCTATCGAGACGGCAGGTGTGCAGGGCGTGCTGCGCGTGTTGCTCGTCACCGATACCGACAAGCCGATTGGCGAGTTGCGGGCGGCGCTCGCGCGTCTGGGCTGCGAGATGCTGGCGGAGGTCGCCAAGCCACAGGCGTTGCCGCGTGTGGTGGAGAGCGAGCGTCCGGATGTGGTCATCATCGACACCGAATCGCCGTCGCGCGACACGCTCGAACAACTTGCCGTGATGAATGCGGCGGCGCCGCGCCCCGTGCTGATGTTCTCGCCCGACGGCAATCAGTCGTTGATTCGTGCGGCCGTGGATGCGGGCGTCACGGCGTACTCCGTCGAGGGATTGGCCGCCGACCGGCTCGCACCGATTCTCGAAGTCGCGCTCGCGCGCTTCGCCCATGAGGAAAAGCTGCGGGCACGGCTGGTCAAAGCCGAGAGCGAACTGGCCGACCGCAAGCTGATCGACCGTGCCAAGCGGTTGCTCATGGATCGACGCAGGATTTCCGAGCAGGAGGCATATGCCATCCTGCGCAAACGGGCGATGGATCAGGGAGAGAAGCTCGTCGAAGTGGCGCGCCAACTCGTCTCGATTGCCGAATTACTGGGGTAGACACTGCTCATGTCGACGTCATCATGGTTAGCTTCTGACGCGCAATCGCCGGACCTCATTTCGGACGATGTGCCGGAGAAACGTCATCTGCGCGTGGGGTTCGTCGCGTTGTCCGATGCGGCGCCGCTGGTCGTGGCGAAGCGTCTGGAGCTGGGGCACGAGCACGGACTGACGCTGGAGTTGAGCCGCGAATCGTCGTGGGCCGCCGTGCGCGACAAGTTGCTCACGGGCGAGCTGGACGCCGCGCATTCGTTGTATGGCCTCGTGTACGGGGTGCAGTTGGGCATTGGCGGGCCGCGCGAAGACATGGCGGTGCTCATGGTGCTCAATCGCAACGGGCAGGCGGTGACGGTGACGCCGTCGCTGGCCGATGCGATGACGCGCACGGGCGACTTGCGTGAGGCGCTGGCGTCGCTCGGGCGCAAGCCGGTTTTCGCACAGACGTTCCCGACGGGCACGCATGCGATGTTCCTGAACTACTGGTTTGCGGCGCAGGGCATCGATCCGCTCTCGGAGGTGTCGAGCATCGTCATTCCTCCGGCACACATGGTCGCTGCGATGGAGGAGGGGGGACTCGACGGCTTTTGCTGCGGCGAGCCGTGGCACGCGGTGGCCCAGGCGCGCGGTCTGGGGCGCACGGTGGCGGTGTCGAGCGACATCTGGCCGAATCATCCCGAAAAGGTGCTCGCCTGCCGCCGGGATTTCGTCGCCCGTTACCCGAAGACGGCACAAGCGCTGGTGCGCACGCTACTCAATGCGTGCCGCTGGCTGGATATGCCCGGGCATCGGGAGGAAGCGGCGGGGTGGCTCGCCGAACCGGCATGGGTCGGTGCGCCGCGCGATCTGATTGCGGCGCGTCTGTTGGGGGACTTCGGACGCATGCAGGGGCGGCACGCTTTGCTCGCCGTGAGTTTCTTCGACGAGGGGGCGGTGAATTACCCGCATCCGTCGGATGGGATGTGGTTCATCTCGCAGTATCGCCGTTGGGGCATGGTGGGAGCCGACGCGTTGGCGGGGGCGTCCCGGACGGCGAACGACGTGAATCAGACGGCGCTGTTTGAGGCGGCGGCACGGGCCGAAGGGGTGCCGGTGGTGTCCTTGCCCGCTAGTGAGGTGCTTTGCGACGGCAAGGTCTGGGACGCCGCAAGTGCGGCCGATCTGGGGGCTTACGTCGAGGGATTCGCCATTCGGGCGCGGTGAGCGGCCAAGTGCTCACCGTTGGACGAGTCTGGCGGCATGGGAAGCATGACTGTGCGAGCGCGTCACAGTCGCCGCCACGCGCCGGGCAGGCGCGCAGTGGCGAGATTCAGGTCACACTTTTCTGACGAATTCCGACTTCAGGCTCATTGCACCGAAGCCATCGATCTTGCAATCGATATCGTGGTCGCTGTCCACCAGCCGGATGTTCTTCACCTTGGTGCCCATCTTGATCACGCCGGCTGACCCCTTCAGTTTCAGATCCTTGATGACGGTCACGGTGTCGCCGTTTTGCAGAACGGCGCCGGTGGCGTCGCGGAAAACGCGTTCGCTGGCTTCGGCAGGGGCGGCGTCTTGTGCCGACCATTCATGAGCACATTCCGGGCAGATGTAGAGGCCTCCGTCTTCATAAGTGAATTCGGAGTTGCATTTCGGGCAAGGAGGAAGTGCGCTCATATGATGAAGTCCCTGAGGTGTGACAAAAGCAATTGGAGCGCGAGAGTATAACGCTGCCGGTACGCGGACATCCCTAATGGCTGCAAGACGACATAATTGGGATACTTTAGTCGCCGGTGATGAACGCTAAGGCAATCGCGGCAATCCCGGCAATCCAATTCCCGTCTTCGACATGCTCGACGAGACCCTTTTCCCGATTCGTGCGGAGTGCCCGCCCGGCGCCTGCACCTGCGAGCGTGAGCGCCTCATGCAGGACCCGAATGGGGATCGCCGGATCTTGCGGTTGACGCAGGCGGAGGAGAAGCGGCTGGTGGGCCATATTGAAAAACTCGCCACTTACGCCGACTTGCTGCGTGTGGCAGAACGTATGCAGGCCCAACTTGGGATTCGGCTGCGGATCGCGCCGAGCCTCAACGAAGTTCGCACGGTCCGGGGCATCACGATCCAGTTGGAAGCGCAACCGGGGCTTTGCCGAAAGACGCACGCCGCGATTCCTGCCGCCATCCGCCGTTGTCTCGACCAGCGTCCCGAGATTGCCTACGCGATCCTGGACGCACACGGTCTCTTCGGCACCGAGGACCCATGACCGTTCGACAGCGGACGGTGCCGGCGCCTCTCTCGCACTGAAACCCTGAAGCGTGAAGGGATCGCGCACCCCTGCCGCCGATTTTGCCGCTTGCGCCGTTCAGGCCCCTCAGGCCCTTCATCGCCCCTTCGCGTGGTCTCCGCGCAACGTCATCACTGCGCTGTCGACGCGCGCGACCACTTTGCCGTCGTCGCGCTGAATGTCGCACTGATAGTGGGAGACGGTCCGGCCGCGATGCGTCGCCCACGCGCGGGCGAGCAGACGTGAATCCCAGACAGGCCGCAAGAAGGTCGCCTTCAGGTCGATGCTGGTGAACGATTCACCGTCGACCATGAGCGTCGAATGGGCCGTGCCGATAGCGGCGTCTGCCAGTTCGCATAGCAGCCCACCGTGCACGGTGCCCTGCTGATTGCCGTGAATTTCCGCGTGCGCATTCAATTCGACGACGGCCAGCGCCTCGCCGATTTCGACGATTCGAAAGCCCAGCAATCGGGAGATGGCGGTCGGGTAGCGCATGTGTGTCTTGTCGTCTTCGCGAAGCGTTCCCGCGATCTGACGTTGCAGGTAGTGCAATACCGGAAGTGGCGTCGATACGTCGGACATCTCGTTCCCCGTGCGTGTTTGTGGTTCGCAGTGTCGTCGCCTAGAATCAGACAATCAAGAAATTGTCCTACAGGCAATCATGGCCAATTCATCTGTGTCAGCCATCGTCGAGCGCATCTCCCGCGATATTCGGAGCGGCGTGCTGCCGCCGGGCACGGCGTTGCCGACTCACCGCAAACTCGCGGCGCAGAACGGGATCGCGATTGCGTCGGCCACTAAGGTCTACGCGAAACTGCAACGTCTCGGGCTAGTGATCGGCGAGGTCGGACGCGGTACCTTTGTCCGGGATCGTCCGTCTCAGCGGGAATGGGATGCGGATGACGAGGCCCGGTTGAGTTCGAACGCCGTCGATCTGTCGTTCAACCATCCCTTGTGGGCCGGGCAGAGCGATTTGTTGCGCACTACCCTGCGCGATCTGGCGATGGCCGGGGACCTGAGTGCGCTGATGCACCAGCACCCCCCGGGCGGCCGCCTTCACGAGCGCGCCAGCGTCGTTGCGTATTTGTGTCGGGAACGAGGCATTCAGACAGACGCCGAGCGGGTTTTTCTGGTTGGCGGTGCGCAACAGGGATTGGACGTCGCGGTGCGCACCGCGCTGCATCCCAACGACGCGGTCGCTGTCGATGCGTTGACCTATCCCGGCTTCAAAATGGCGGCCGCGCTGATGGGGCTGACATTGAAGCCCATCGCGTACGGGGCGGACGGGCCGGATCTTGATGCGCTGGAGGCGGAATGCCGGCGCAGCGCCATCCGTGCGATCTACACAATGCCTACGTTACACAATCCGCTCGGGTGGGTACTGAGTGCGGCGCAACGCCGTCGGCTGGTGGCGATTGCACGGCGTCATGATTGCCTGATTATCGAAGACGGAACGTATGCCTATCTGGCCGAGGACGCCGCACCGGCCATCGTGACGCTCGCACCGGAGCGCACCTTCTACGTATCGAGTGTGTCGAAAAGCGTGGCGAGTGGTTTGCGTTTTGGTTACGTCGTCGCGCCGGCGAGTCATGCGGCCCAGGTCAAGCGCGTGGTCCGGGCGACTCACTGGAGCTTGTCCAGCGTTGTCACAGCTATCGCAACGCGCTGGCTGGACAACGGCACAGTGGCGCGGCAGGAGCAATACCAGCGCGAGGATGCCCGCCGCCGCCAGAGGGTGGCTCGCGAAGCGCTGCAAGGCATGGAGATCATCGCGTATCCGACGTCGCTGTTCCTTTGGTTGAAGCTGCCGGAAGGCGTGCGCATGGACCGGGTGGTGTCCGCGCTCGCGGCACACGGCATTGCAGCCTCGAAAGCGCAGGCGTACGCCACGACCCGGCACGCGCCGCATGCCCTTCGCCTCGGCCTGAGTTCGATGCCGTATGAGCAGGTCGGTCCTGTGCTGACCGCGCTTCGCTCGGTGATTGACCGTGTCCCCGTCTAGGTCCTGCCGGCTTGATCGCGGTCGAAGGTGCTATTTCCGGCGAATGCGCCAACTTGCATGAGTTGCATAAGTTGCGTGGTGCAACTATATTGGTTGCGATTCGCAACCTTTATGAGATGACTCATGGACCTTGTCGATCTTCCCGGTAAGTCTCGCGAAGCGGAGATTCTGGAACTCCGCGACTTTTCTCGCAGATTGGTTCGTGAACTGGGCTTCATGCGAACGACCTTGGCGGATAGCGATCTCGCGCCATCGGCGGTGCACGCGATCATCGAAATTGGCGCCGCGCCGGGAATCACCGCCAAGGATCTCGGTAACATCCTCCGGCTGGACAAATCGAACACGAGCCGTCAGGTCGCCAAGCTCGAGGCTGGCGGTCTGGTGAGGCGCGTGACGGCAAGTGAAGACGCGCGCGCGTCTGAACTCTATCTGACGGAGGCGGGACAGAGACTCCGCAAGAAGATCGACCGCTTTGCGACGGATCAGGTGTCGAATGCGCTGCGACGCATCGTACCGGCCGATCAGGAAGCGCTGGTTCGGTCTCTCGCGTTATACGCCGATGCGCTCGCGCAGGACAATGCTGCCCAAGCCGTGAATGACGATGAGTTGCCCGCGCAAATCGTGCAAGGGTATCAGCCGGGCTGCATCGGCGACATTGCCAGTTTGCACGCCCGGTTTTACTCGGAACATTGGGGATTCGGTGCGTTCTTCGAGAAGAAGGTCGCCACGGAGCTTGCCGAGTTCGCAGGGGCGCTGCCGGCCGACGGCAAGGCGTTGTGGTGCTACGTCGAAAATGGCCGGACGCTTGCGTCGCTCGCCATCGATGGAAATATGGCAACCGGCATCGCGCATTTGCGATGGTTTATCGTCGACGATGCATTGCGTGGTTCCGGCGTTGGACGGCAATTGATGTCGCGAGCGATGCGCTTCGTCGACGAACGCTTTCGCGAGACCTACCTGTGGACATTCAAGGGGTTGGATGCTGCTCGCCATCTGTATGAGTCGTTCGGCTTTCGATTGACCGACGAATCCGAAGGCGAGCAATGGGGAACCAAGGTGGTCGAGCAACGGTTCTGGCGGCGCGCCGGGTGAGTGTCGAAAACTGCGGCTTACGCGAGCATCTCCAATGCGTCGGCCAGTGAAAGTACCGTTGTGCGCGAATCGAACGCCGTCGAAAAGAGATGATCGTGCACGATCTGATCGGGGTCGTAGCAACAGTCCTTGACCGTGAACAAACGGAAGTCGGCATCGCTCGCATACGCGATTGATGACAGCATCACGCCGGTAGAGGCAATGCCCACCATGATCAGGGTATCGATTCCCCGCGCCGAGAGCCGAACTTGCAGGTCGGTGCCGAAGAACACGCTGGCGCGATGCGCGACGATGAGCGGCTCGTCGGCCCGCTGGCCGAGTTCGGGCGAGATCCGGTCGTCGACGAACAGACCTAGTTGCTTGATGCCTTGCCCGTTCCGGTTCAGCGGACTGACTTCCGGATAGCCTGGGCTGAAGTGGATTTTCGCGAAATAGACGTCGACGCTTCTTGCCCGAGCGGCGTCGCACAACTGACGGGTGTTGGCGAGCAATGTGGGAGCGACCGATGGGAACAGCGCCATGATGTCGGTCTGGTAGTGCATGACCAGAAGTGCGGTTTTCGCGGGGGAAATGATCATGCTGAGTGCGCTGGCGGCACTGTCCACGCTCGATTGGCGATCTGTCGAATCGGCGGAGGACCCACGTTCAGCGGTAGGCGACATAAGGCTACGCGATAGAGAGTGATGGCCGACTCTATCACGGCCGCGCCGGACTTCGCTGCCTGAAGGCGGGGGCGGAGCGTGCCCGCCTCATGCCATCCCAACGACCAGTATTCTGCGGTTCAGTCAACAATGAAAAGCTTGGCACCTGTCTTGGTATAGGACTGATGCGGTTCAGCGTTGTCGCCAACTTGATAACTCATGCCGGCCGTTAAAACGAACTTCCGCCCAGTTTGTCGTGCCAAACGCAAATGCGTTCATTTTCATGCCGTCTCTCCCTGGTGATGTTGCTAAGCGATTGCCGAGTAAATTGTCAGCGATCTATATGGCAATGTCGAACGTCCCTTCGCGACCATTCAGCGTTCTCGGATAGGCGCCGACATCGCTCGTGCGTAGCACCGTCCAGAAAGCAAAAAAGCCTTGATTTCGCTATGAAATCAAGGCTTTTCCTGAATCTTGGTTGCGGGGACAGGATTTGAACCTGTGACCTTCGGGTTATGAGCCCGACGAGCTGCCAGACTGCTCCACCCCGCGTCTGAAGAAATGAATAATACGGGTATTCTGTGCATTGTGTCAAGCATTTATGACATTTGTTTTATGGACTCCCCAGCAAACATGCGCGAGGCGTGCATTTTCTCAGCGTCTTGCGCGCGCACTTCTTGTGGGGATCTTCACTTGTAGAATCTGCCGGTTTAGTATTTGTGTTACCAATTGGTTAATTATAGCTATCCATGACGAATGACACTCAAGTGGGACGGATCACCAGAAATCGCGATCGCACACGGGCCCAGATCCTCACTGCCGCACGCGACGAATTCTCCTTGCGCGGCTACGAAGGCGCCCGTGTGGAGGCCATCGCCGAGCGCGCCGGCTCCAACAAGCGCATGCTTTATTACTACTTCAAGAACAAAGACGAGCTGTTCCTTGCCGTGATGGAGGACACCTATCGCGGCATTCGAGATGCAGAAGCCGAACTGCGCCTGCTCGATCTTCCGCCCATCGATGCCATTCGCGCATTGGTGACGTTCACCTGGGAGTACTACCTCGCACATCCCGAGTTTCTCTCGCTGCTGAATAGCGAAAACCTTTACCACGCGCAGCATTTGCGCCGCTCGAACGACATCCGTTCGCTGAACTCGCCGCTTATCGACACCCTCGGCGAAATTCTCGCGCGCGGTCATCGGGAGAAGCTCTTCCGTGGCGGCGTCGATCCGCTTCAGCTCTATATCTCCATCGCGGCACTTGGCTACTTTTACCTCTCGAACAACGCCACGCTGTGCACCGTGTTCGGACGCGATCTGTCTACACCCAAGGCGCGACTCGAGCGTCTCCAGCACATGATCGACATGGTCTTGGGGTATCTACTGATCGGCTGATTTTTTACGAGATTCCCCGTTGACAGTCGAATATCGCCTGCCTAAGATAATTAACCAGTTGGTAACAAAAAACGAAGAAGACGCACCGCGCATATCCAATTCGCCGGCGATGTCCGAGACTTGATCCCGAACACGACCGGCCCGTACCTCGCCAAGGATGGAGACAACTCATGGCGCAAGCGACACCGTTGGTTCGTAAGGTATTCGAGTCTCGTGCGTTCAGGCCCATTGCCCTGATCGCGTTGATCGTCATCGGCTGGGAACTGACCATTCAGCTCTTCCAAATCAAGCCGTATCTCGTTCCCGATCCGCTGGTCGTCATTCGTCAGCTCATTACCGACTGGCCCAAGCTTTGGCGCGAGACGCTGGTGACGACGTATGCCACCGTGGGTGGTTTTCTCCTCTCGGCGCTGATCGGCGTGCCGCTCGCGATGCTTATCGCGTATTCCCGGCTCGTCGAGAGCTATGTCTACCCGCTGCTTGTCTTCTCGCAATCGATTCCGAAGATCGCCATCGCACCGTTGCTCGTGGTTTGGTTCGGCTTCGGCATCGTGCCGAAAATCGTCACCGCGTTTCTGCTCGGCTTCTTCCCTGTCGTCGTATCGACGGTCATGGGGTTCAAGTCCGTCGACCGCGACATGATCGATCTGGTGCGTTCGATGAAGGCGAGCCGCTTGCAGACATTCCTCAAGATCAGCCTGCCGTTCGCCATGCCCAGCATCTTCAGCGGACTCAAGGTGTCGGTCACGCTGGCCGTGGTCGGTGCCGTCGTCGGCGAGTTCGTCGGGGCCAACTCCGGCATCGGCTACGTGCTGCAAGTGGCCAACGGCAACTTCGATCTGCCGCTGATGTTCGCGGCACTCATTCTGCTCTCGCTCGTCGGCGTGGTGCTGTTCGTGCTCGTCGACAGGGTCGAGCGGGTGATGATTCCCTGGCACGCCTCGCATCGCGACGACTACTACGTCAGCCCCTGAGCGCAACGTCACCGAATTACGCCGTTGCGTGACGCAGCTCGCGCGCGGCTCGTCTCATCCCCCGTAAGAAGAACGACATAAGGAGACTGGCATGATTCGAATGGAAGCGCGGCGCGGTGGTGTGCCGCGACGGGTATCGGTCGCAACCCCCATGTTCCTCGCACGCCTCACCCGCACGGTCGGGGTAGTCGCGACTTGCGTGGTGATCGCGCTCGGCATGGCCTCGCCGGCGCAAGCGCGGGACAAAGTCACGCTGATGCTCAACTGGTACACCTACGGCGAGCATGCGCCGTTCTACCTTGGCGTCGAACGCGGTTATTTCGCCGCGGAGAACATCGATCTCGACATACAGGAGGGACGCGGCTCGGCCGTCACCGTGCAAGCCGTGGCGGCGGGGTCGACGACGCTTGGCTACGCGGACGTCAGCACCATGATCAAGGCGGCCGCGAAGGGCGCGCCGGTGGTGACGGTCGGTGTGATGTTGCAAAAGAGTCCGGCGTCGGTGATGGGCTTCGCCGAGAAGAACATCGTCAAACCTGCCGACATCAAGGGCCGCACCGTCGCGATGACACCCGGCGATTCGCTTTCCCAACTCTGGCCCGTCTATCTCAAGGCGAATCATCTCGGTGACGCGGACTACAAGGCGGTTTCGGGCGACGCCGCGACCAAGCGCAACGCGGTGGTCAATGGCCGTGCCGATCTGTTGCTGGGCAACGTGAACGACCAGAAGCCGATCATCGAAGAAATCACGGGCAAGCCGGTGCGGGCGTTGTTGTTCGCCGATGCGGGCGTCAATCCGTTGAATGGCGGCATCATTGCGCGCAAGGAAATGGTGAAGTCGAACCCCGACTTGCTGCGCCGTTTCCTGCGCGCGGCGACGAAGTCGGTGCAGGCCGCCACGCAGTCGCCGCAAGACGCCGTGAACGCCATGCTCAAGATCAATGCGAAGGCCGGCAAGCCGGAAACGCTCGCCAAGAGCTGGGAGGCAACGATTCCGCTGCTGCATACCGCCAGCACGCAGAATTTACCGCCGCTGCGCTTCGATTCGAAAGACATGGCCGCGACGCTCGACCTGATGGTCAAGTATGGTGGTGTCGATGGCGCAACCGCCGGCAAGGCCGAGGACTACTACACGTTGGAGTTGCTGCCGAAATGAACCGCCCAGTAGAAAGCGTGCTGACGGCGTTGTCGGCGGCGCCCGGCAACATTCCCGAGCCTCGGATGCGTCCGGACCCGATGATCCGTTTCGACGGCATTGCGAAGACGTATGAAACGAAAGAGGGTTCGGTGCGCTCGCTCAATCCGGTGTCGCTCGATGTCGCACCCGGCGAGTTCGTATCGATCGTCGGCCCCAGCGGCTGCGGCAAGAGCACGTTGCTGAAGATTGCCGCCGGGTTGCTGCCGGCGTCGGAAGGGCAATTGCTCGTCAACGGCAAACCCGTGAACGGACCACCGGACGACATCGGCATGGTCTTCCAGAGTGCGGTGCTCCTCGCGTGGCGCGACATTCTGTCGAACATCATGTTGCAGATCGAAGTGCGCAAGCTCGATCGGGCCACGTATCTGTCGCGCGCGAAGGCGCTGATCGAGATGGCCGGTCTGACGGACTTTGCGCACAAGCTGCCCTGGCAGCTCTCGGGAGGCATGCAGCAACGCGCCGCGATTTGCCGAGCGCTCGTGCACGATCCCAAGATCCTGCTCATGGACGAGCCGTTCGGCGCGCTCGACGCCATGACGCGCGAAAAGATGAACCTGGAGTTGCAACGCATCTGGCTCTCCACGGGCAAGACCGTGCTGCTCATCACACACAGCATTCCGGAGGCGGTGTTCCTGTCGGATCGTGTGGTGGTGATGTCGGAGCGTCCGGGCAGCATTGCGGCGATTTACGACGTAAAGCTGCCGCGTCCGCGAGGGCTCGACGTCATGGGCGATCCGGAGTTCGCACGTCTCACGCGTCAGATCCGCTCGCACTTTTACGCGCAGGGGAATCTCGACGAGTGATGCCGGCGGGCAGCGCCCGCATCGCAATGGTTGCCTTCCGGCGACTTCGAGTTAATGCGTTTTTTTTGGGGACTGACGTATGTCAGCGGTATCGCTCACCCTAACGTTTTGCGAATTGTTCGAACGCGACGTCGCGCTGCGGCTACCGTTTCGGTTCGGCGCGGTCACGTTGCGGCACGCGACGCAGGCCTTCGTGCGCGTGGGCGTGCGGCTGCCGGGCGGTCACGAAGCCGTGGGCGCGACTGCCGAGCTGATGGTGCCGAAATGGTTCGACAAATCGCCGGAACTCTCGCAAGCGCAGAACACCGGGCAACTGCGTGAGTCGCTTCGCCTCGCAAGGCGTTTGGCGCTGGAAGCCAATGCACCGGCAACTGCCTTCGCCCGCTTCGAGCGGCAGTATCCGGCGCAACTTCAGGCGGGGGCGGCGCTCGGACTGAATCCGCTCGTGGCGTCGTTCGGGCTTGCGCTGATCGACAAGGCGGCACTCGATGGCCTATGCCGCGCGTTAGGGATCTCGTTTTTCGACGCCATGCAGCGCAACGTCCCCGGCCTGCGTCACACGCCACTGGCTCCCGATCTCGACGGCTTCGATTTCGACGCCATGTTGACCGATCTCCGGCCGATGCGTGCGCTGGCGTTGCGTCACACGGTGGGTATGGCTGACGTTCTCGCCGATGACGGCGGTGCGGATCTACCCGACGACGGACTGCCCGCGACGCTGGACGCCGTGGTGCGCCGCTATCGGCCGCGCGAATTCAAGATCAAGCTCGGCGGCGATGCGCAGCAGGATCGCGAACGTCTCACGGCCATCGCTTCGCTGCTGGGGCAACACTGTCCGGATTATCGCGTCACCCTCGACGGCAACGAGCAGTATGCCCAGGCCAGCACGTTTCTCGCTTTCTGGCGATCGATGGAGCGAGATGCGCGACTGAGCGATCTGGTGCGCCGGGTGCGCTATGTGGAACAACCGCTGGCACGCAGCGTGGCATTGCGTCACCCGCTGGGGCCGCTCGCCAGCGCTGTGCCGATGATGATCGACGAATCCGGCGAGACGCTCGACGCCTTTGTCGCCGCCAAGGCGCTCGGATATCGCGCGGTGTCGAGCAAGAGCTGCAAGGGGCTCTACAAGTCGCTGATCAACCGCGCGCGGTGCGAACTCTGGAACTCGCAGGCGGGGGTGCGTCGTTACTTCATGACGGCGGAAGATCTGACATGCCAGGCGGGACTTGCCGTGCAACAGGATCTCGCGCTGGCCGCGCTGTTGGGGGTGACGCACATCGAGCGTAACGGGCACCACTATGTCGCCGGGATGCCAGGCGTGCACGAGGAAGAACAGCGAGCGTTCGTGCACCGTCATCCGGCGCTCTACACATGGCAGGCCGGACAGGGCGCGGGCGCGATGGGATTGCGTGTGAACGAGGGGGAGATCGCGTTGGGCGATCTCTACGGCGAGGGGTTCGCGTCGAACGCCATGCCGGATTGGGCGGCGCTTCGGGAGATGCCGGTGCACTGATGCATGCACGATGCGGCAAGCAGATGCCGGAATTCACATCAGACAATTAGGTATACGAAATTTTAATTCCGTCCGTCGGCTTCGATGACCGGCCCCGGACATCCACGCATCGACGACGAATCGATAGGGCATCGTTACAAGGGAAGTCACAGGAGATTACGTAATGGCAACGCTTCGAATCGGCATCATCATGCACGGCGTGACCGGTCGCATGGGCATGAATCAGCACCTGATCCGCTCCATCGTGGAGATACGCAAACAAGGGGGCGTGACGCTTGCCAACGGCGACCGTCTCATGCCCGATCCGATTCTGGTCGGACGCAACGCCGAGAAGATTGCCGCGCTCGCGCGTCAGTACGGTATCGAGCGCTGGAGCGCGAATCTGGACGAGGCGCTCGCCAACCCCGACGACACCGTGTTCTTCGATGCCGCGACGACACAGGCGCGTCCGGCGTTGCTCAAGCGTGCCGTGAAGGCAGGCAAGCACATCTATTGCGAGAAGCCCGTCGCGACGAATCTGGCCGAAGCGCTGGATCTGTACCGCGCGGCGCAAGCCGCAGGCGTCAAGCACGGCGTGGTGCAGGACAAACTCTGGTTGCCGGGGCTGCGCAAGCTGCAACTCCTCAACGACGCGGGCTTCTTCGGGCAGGTGCTGTCCGTGCGCGGTGAGTTTGGCTATTGGGTATTCGAGGGAGATCTGCAACCGACGCAGCGGCCGTCGTGGAACTACCGCAGCGAAGATGGCGGGGGCATCATTCTCGACATGCTGTGTCACTGGCGCTACGTGCTCGATAACGTCTTCGGCAAGGTCAAGAGCCTGTCTTGCCTGGGCGCCACGCATATTCCACAGCGCTGGGACGAGCAGGGCAAGCCGTACAAGGCCACGGCCGACGACGCCGCCTATGCGACGTTCGAACTCGAGAACGGCGTGATCGTGCAGTTGAACAGTTCGTGGTGCGTGCGTGTGCGTCGCGACGATCTCGTCACGTTCCAGGTGGACGGCACGCACGGCTCGGCTGTCGCTGGGCTTACCGACTGCTGGACGCAATCGCGCGTGAACACGCCCAAGCCCGTGTGGAATCCGGATGTTCGTCAGACGCACGATTTCTTCGACGACTGGGTCAAGGTGCCCGACACGACCCCCTACGACAACGCGTTCAAGGTGCAGTGGGAACTGTTCCTGCGTCACGTTGCGGGCGAGGGTGATTTCAGATGGAACCTGCTCGAAGGCGCCAAGGGCGTGCAACTCGTGGAGCTTGGGCTGCAAAGCTGGCGTGAGCGCCGCTGGCTCGATGTGCCGGAGCTGTCTGGCCGGGAAGGAGCGTGAGTCATGGCGCCGACACTCAAGCTGATCGATCGCGACGGGCATCTCGTGCCATTCACCGTGCGTACCGAACGCACGTGGCATCCGAACCCGTCGCCGAAGATGAATCGCATCGCCTTTTCCGCCGCCCATGTCGTGGCGGATGCCCGATCGACGGCCGATCCCTGGCTAACCGCCGCCGTCGACTGGGATGCCACGCTGGCTTACCGGGAGCGGCTGTTTTCGCTGGGTCTCGGCGTGGCCGAGGCCATGGACACGGCGCAGCGCGGCATGGGACTCGACTGGCCGACGTCGCTTGAATTGATACGTCGCAGCGTGGCGCAAGCGAAGCATCATCCCGGCGCGCTGATGGCGTGCGGCGCGGGCACCGATCATCTGGTGCCAGCAGCAGGCCTCACGCTCGACGATGTGATTCGCGCTTACGAGACGCAGGTCGAGGCGGTGGAAGCGGCCGGCGGCCGGATCATCCTGATGGCAAGCCGGGCACTGGCCGCCGTGGCCAAGGGGCCGGAAGACTACCTGCGCGTGTATGAGCGGATATTGCGCCAAGTGCGCGAGCCGGTGATTCTGCATTGGCTTGGCGACATGTTCGACCCGGCGCTGACGGGTTACTGGGGGCATCGCGATCTCGATCGTGCGACGGATATCTGTCTGCAAGTCATCGAGGCACAACCCGCGAAAGTCGACGGCATCAAGATTTCGTTGCTCGACAAGGACAAGGAGATCGCCATGCGCCGGCGCTTGCCGCCGGGGGTGCGTATGTATACGGGCGACGACTTCAACTACGCGGAGTTGATTGCGGGCGACGCGCAGGGCTATTCGGACGCGTTGCTGGGCATCTTCGATGCGATTGCACCGGCGGCGTCGGCAGCCCTCGACGCGCTTGGGTGCGGCGATCGTGAGACCTTCGACGCGATTCTGGCGCCGACCGTGCCGTTGTCGCGCCATATCTTCGCCGCACCGACGCGGTTTTATAAGTCGGGGGTGGTCTTCATGGCGTGGCTCAACGGTCATCAGGATCACTTCGCCATGATCGGCGGCCAGCAAAGTGCGCGCAGTCTCTGGCATTACTGCGAGTTGTTCCGTCTGGCTACGGCCGCGCAACTGATCGAAGATCCAGCGTTGGCGGCGTATCGTATGAAGCTCTGGCTCGCCGTGAACGGGGTGGAGGCATGAGCGCCGGGGCGCGTGACGTGGTGACGTCTGTGTCGCCCTATGTGCCGCCGCCAGCGCAGAAGCTGTCGATCAACACGGCGACGGTGCGCCAGCAGTGGAAGCTCGACGCCATCATCGACGGCATCGCACGGCATGGCATTCGTGGCATCTCACCGTGGCGCGATCAGGTGGCGGAGTTGGGACTCGCGGAAACCGCCCGGCGCATTCGCGCGCATGACCTGACCGTCACCGGATACTGCCGAGGGGGCATGTTTCCCGCGGCGGACGCGGCCGGACGCCTGGCCGCGCGAGACGACAACCGGCGCGCGGTCGATGAAGCGCTGACTGTCGGCGCGCAGTGTCTGGTGCTCGTGGTCGGCGGACTGCCGGCCGGATCGAAGGACATTGCGGGCGCGCGGGCACAGGTGCGCGATGGTGTTGCCGAGTTGCTGGACTATTCGCGCGGCGTCGGGATGCCGTTGGCCATCGAGCCACTGCATCCGATGTACGCGGCCGACCGGGCATGTGTGAATACGATGACGCACGCCAACGATCTCTGCGACGAACTGGGCGACGACGGGCTGGGCATCGCTGTCGACCTGTATCACGTGTGGTGGGACCCGCAGTTACCCGCGCAGATCGCCCGGGCGGGAAAGAAACGGCTACTGACGTTTCATCTCTGCGACTGGCTCGTGCCGACGCGGGACCTGCTCCTCGATCGCGGCATGATGGGCGACGGCGTCATCGATATTCCCGCCGCTCGGGCACTCGTCGAAGCGCAGGGATACGACGGCATGCACGAAGTCGAGATCTTCTCGTCGCAGGATTGGTGGAAGCGTCCGCCCGACGAGGTGCTGGCGACTTGCAAAGCACGCCATCTCGCGTGTTGTTGATTCGTGGGGGGAAGGTGACGAGGGGCGGCTGCCGTGTCACGGGGCGGCCGCCCGCCGGGGGGCGACGCTTACCAGCGCAGGGTGACGCCGGCCTGCACCGAGTGTGAGATCGACGCGGGATTCAGGCCGCGTTTGTAGCCGACATCCAGATCGAGATCCTTGGTGGGGCTGTAGATCGCGCCGACCAGCGCGTAGGCCGGTTTCGTTTTGGTGGTGGCGTCTGGATTGGTCGCAAGGCCGATGTCGGCCACCAGACGCACCGTATCCGTCGCGCTGAAAAGCACGGCCGTGGAGGCGTTCCACAGGCTCTGCCGATTGCCGACGCCGTTGTTGTTCCAGGTGTAGCCTGCGTTGGCGAGGAACGTCCAGCGATCGAGGTTGTATTGCATCAGCAGGTTCGCTCCGGTCGTGGCGCGGCCGTTGCCGAGACCTCGTTCCCGGCTGGCTGTCGGCAATGTGACGAAGGGCTTCAGGCCGAGGCTCCATTGTTCGCCTTCGAGGAAGCGCCATTTGGCTTGCAACTGGAGGTCGGAGAAGCCGTTGGTCCAGCCGTCGCCGTCGGGGCGATTGCGTTGATAAGGCGCCTGGATCGCAACATCGAGGTTGGGCAGCACGCCGTATGTCAGCGTGTTGCTCCATTGTTGCTGGCGAGATGTCTGCAGCGTTGTCCATTCGCTGCTCATCTCAAGCTGCCAGTTTCCGGTGTCCTGCGTGCCGGTGTCGTCCGTGACGAGCGGGTTCATGGCCTGTGCGGCAAGTGGCGCCAAGGCTGCGGCAAGGATCAGATACTTCTTCATCAAAAACTCCTGCAGGGCGGTTCGTTCGCACGAAAGTCTGGAAATCCGTCGGGCGGATCGGATCGTACGGGGTGGGTATGACACCGTCAATCGAATCGCGCCGAATGTGGCGTAATTGATATTTATTTGCCCGGAGCGTTGCGCTCCCGCTCCCCGTGTGATCGGCCGATGGCATGAAGGGGCTGCGCCTATTGCCCGTGCGGTGATAGACTTCGGCCCCCCTTCCCAGATGTGCAAGACATTCCCGCGCGTCGCTTCCCGTCTGTCATGCAAGCCAGAAGTCATCTCATATTCGGTATCGGCGCAACGTGGCTGATGCATCGCACCGGATGGGCCGCCAGCGTCCACGCCTGGCCGCTGACACTCGTCGGTGCGTTGCTCCCCGACATCGATCATCCAAAGAGTCTGTTGGGGCGCCGTGTCGCACCGCTTTCGCTGGCGATTTCCGGTGTGTTCGGGCATCGCGGCATGACGCATTCGCTATTGCTGCCCCTGCTGGCGGTCGTGGCTTGCCTACATGGATGGGGACGTGTGCCCGCGTGGATGATTGCGCTATGCGCCGGCTATTTGTCTCATCTGCTGGCCGACTGGCTCACGCCCTCCGGGGTGCCGCTTTGCTGGCCGCTGCGCACGCGTTTCCGTTCGCCGCTTTACGTGACGACGGGCTCGGCTGCGGAGTGGTGCGTTGCCGCCGCACTCGCGTTCACCATGTGGCGATGGTGGTGAGCGCGGGCGGTATGGCGGGTGTGAGGACGGATCAACGCCAGGTTAGCGGCGGTTCGTCCATGAGGGCGACTTGTTCGCGCAGCTCGAGGACGCGGTCCTGCCAATAGCGCTGTGTGTTGAACCAGGGGAAGGCGGCAGGAAAGGCGGGGTCGTCCCAGCGGCGGGCCAGCCAGGCGCTGTAGTGCAGCAGGCGCAGCGTTCGCAAGGCTTCCGTCAGATACAACTCGCGCGGGTTGAAGTCGGCAAAGTCTTCGTAGCCGGAGAGCACTTCATCGAGTTGGGCGGTCATCTCGGGGCGCGTGCCTGAGAGCAGCATCCACAGATCCTGCATTGCCGGGGCCATGCAGGTGTCATCGAAATCGACGAAGTGCGGACCGGCGTCGGTCCACAAGATGTTGCCGGCGTGGCAGTCGCCGTGCACGCGCAGCAGCGTTACGTCCCCTGCACGCTCGTAGGCGCGGGCAATGCCGGCGAGCGCCAGGTCGACGATGCTGCGCCAGGCGTCGCGCAGATCGGCCGGGATGAAGTCGTTCGTCCAAAGATAGTCGACGGGGGCGTGCCCGTAGCTGTCGATATTCAGGGTGAGGCGGTGCTGGAACGGCTGGGTGGCGCCGAGCGCGTGGATGCGCCCGAGAAAGCGGCCGAGCCAGTTGAGCGTGTCGGGATCTTGCAGTTCAGGGGCGCGGCCGCCGCGCCGGGGGAAGAGCGCGAAGCGAAAGCCTTCGAAGTGATGCAGGGTCTTGCCCTGAATCTCCAGAGGGGCGACGACGGGGATCTCGCGCTCTGCGAGCGCTCGCGTGAAGGCATGCTCCTCCAGAATGGCGTCGTCGGTCCAGCGCTCGGGGCGGTAGAACTTGGCGATCAGGGGCGGGCCGTCTTCCATCCCCACCTGATAGACGCGGTTCTCGTAACTGTTGAGTGCGAGCAGACGTCCGTCGCTGTAGCTACCTAATTGTTCGACGGCGGAGATGACAACGTCGGGCAGGAGCGTGGCGAAGGGATGCGTGTGCCCGGAGGCGTTGGGGGAAAGATCGGTGTTCATGCCCGCTATTGTGCCAAAGGCGGTGGGGCTGACGCTGGTTCGGCCTGATGTCTCTCTCTATATTTAGAGAGGGCGGCGCGCAGGGGGCGCGAAACGCAGGAATTTGCTGGTTTTTCAAAATAGTTTCACAAAGGGCTTGCGCAGTTTGTCGAAGGTGACTATTATCTCGTCTCTCGCAACGACGGCGACGCAGCGAAAGCGGCGAAGCGGTATGGGGCGACGGGCTGAAAAGCCCGGTGGTCAGGGGTTTTGGGGCTTGCGAGTTGCTACGGCGACGAGCGAAGAAAGCGAAAAAAACTGTTGACGACGACGAGAAGCTGCGACATAATCTCACTTCTCTGCTGCTGATGCAG
>NZ_CABPSM010000004.1 GCF_902459555.1 Pandoraea horticolens
GGCCGAATTCCGTCGGGTTAGCGAATGTAATCCAACCACTGGGGCCGTGAATCTCTAGACACCAGTGGTACGAAAAAATCCGTCAGGTCAATAACGCACCCGCGTATAGGCAAGCTCTCGCATGCGTGCACGGAGCTCCGGCCGAGGATCTTTAACGCTTTGGTAATACTGCACGCTGCGTGGTTGCTTGACCAGCCTGCAGGCCCGCCTCATCGTCAATCCGTAGTGGCTTATCACGTAATCCACCACGTCTTTCCTCAGCGCGGGGCGGACCATACATTTTTTGCAGCTACGTCCTGCAGGATGGCCTTGTCCAAGCTCAGTTCGGCGACCAGCTTCTTCAGCCGCGCGTTCTCTTCCTGCAGCTGCTTAAGTTCGCGTACTTGATCAGACTGCATCCCGGCGTATTGCTTCTTCCACCGATAGAGCGTCTGTTCTGAGATACCGACCTGCCGGATCACATCGGCCACCGGCATCCCCAGCTCGGCTTGCCTCAGCACTGCCACAATCTGTTCGATCGAAAAGCGTTTCCGTTTCATGACAAACCACCTCCCGGTTCAGGGTGAAGTTTGCCGCAAAACTCGCGCTCGGATCGGTCCAAGATTCCTAAAGCAGATCACCTCCTTATGAATTCAATCGAGGATTTGTGTGCATCATTCGAAGCTGTCGGTGTTGCACCATCGTCATGATGTGAAATTACCGATAGATCGATATTCATTTCTCGCTTAGCATTTGGTCACGGGGTTAGTGAAGTTCGTGGAGTGAAACAGGTGGTGAATCAAGATTGGGGCAAGCGCCATGCAAAGTGGCGTGCAGGTGTGGCGTACGTCGGTGCCGCTGTCGTTATCTGGGGAATTGGCGGGTGTGCCTGGTTCGGACCGTCTTCGACGCAGGTTTCGACAATAGCTGTGCCGGGGCAGCGAGACGAAATTGCCTCCCTTTCTACCGCAGTAAATTCGGATGGTTTGCCTCCGCATTGGGAGACTTATCTTGTCACCCGCAAAAAGCGGCTCACCAACTACGAACAGACCACTGATGGCGACGGAATTGCCGTAATTCGAGCGACCGTTGACGGATCCGCGTCTGGAATCGCTCAGAAACTGGATGTACCGATGTACCCCGGTGCCAAGTTAACGTGGCGCTGGCGCGCCGACAGCATGCCGATCAGCGCCGACATTCGCACGAAGCGATTCGATGACGCACCTGTACGCATCGCGCTCGCATTCGATGGCGATCCGGCAAAGCTCACCGTACAAGATCATATGCATCGCGAACTAGCCAAGTTGGTGAGTGGCCGGGAGTTGCCGTTTGCCACGCTGATGTATACATGGGGTGACGATAAATTCGCTGCAGATGAGGTCGTCGAAAATCCTTATACCAGCCGTATCCGCTCTGTCGTTGTCGAACGCGGAGACGTCAATCTTGGGAAGTGGAGGACGTATTCCCGCGACGTCGCCAAGGATTATGAGAGAGCGTTTGGCGAGCCTCCGGGACGTCTGATTGGCATTGCCATCATGAGCGATGGCGACAATACGCAATCGAAATTCACCGCCTGGTACGGCGACATCCGCTTGGAGACGGACGGTGTCCCCACGACTACCGCCGCGAAATAGTAGACTTCTCGCGACATCAGAAACAAAAAGGCAGGCTAATTCCATTAGCCTGCCTTTTTGTTGCGACCCGGGCGACTAGATCACGACAGCTTATTGATCTCGCCCAAAATACATTTCAACGAGCTTCACCCAGTAGGTGCCGCCAAGCGGGAGCAGATCGTCGTTGAAGTCGTAGCTGGCGTTGTGCAGATTGCACGGCCCGAGGCCATGCCCCATGTCCCGGTGTGTGCCGTCGCCATTGCCGATGAACACGTACGCGCCAGGTTTCTCGAGGAGCATAAATGAAAAATCCTCCGCGCCCATCGTCGGCTCGACCTTGTCGTTGACGTTCGCGTCGCCGACCACCTCGCGCATGACATCCGCACACAGCGCGGCCATGGCCGGTTCATTGATCGTTGGCGGATAGTTGCGCTGGAATTCGATTTCCGCCGAGCAGCCAAGTCCTTTCGCGACGAATTCGGAAATCTCGCGCAGGCGCGTTTCGATAAGATCCAGCACTTCAATCGAGAACGTGCGAATCGTGCCGCCCAACCATGCCAGATCGGGCACCACATTGGTCGCATCACCGGCGTGAATCTGGGTGATGGACAGCACCGCGGCGTCGATCGGGCGCTTATTTCGGGTAATGATGCTCTGCAAGGCCTGCGCCACCTGAACGGCGGCAATGACCGGGTCGATCCCCGCATTTGGAATGCCTGCGTGGGTACCCTTGCCGCGAATCGTGATCTTGAATTCGTTGCTCGAGGCCATCATCGGGCCCGGCGTCACAGCGAACGTGCCAGTCGGCACGCCCGGCCAGTTGTGCATGCCGAACACGGCCTTCATGGGAAAGCGCTCAAAAAGCCCGTCCTTGATCATCTCGCGAGCACCGCCACCACCTTCTTCGGCCGGTTGGAAAATCAGATATACGGTGCCGTCGAAATTGCGATGCTTCTGAAGATATTGCGCCGCGGCGAGCAGCATGGCTGTATGGCCATCATGACCGCAAGCGTGCATTTTGCCGTCATGCTTTGACGCGTGTTCGAACGTATTGGCTTCGTGAATCGGTAGGGCATCCATATCGGCGCGCAGACCGATAGCACGGTCGCTGCTGCCATTCTTGATAATGCCGACGAGCCCGGTTTTACCGAGCCCCCGGTGGATGGGGATACCCCATTTTGTCAACGTCTCTGCAACGACGTCGGACGTGCGCTTTTCCTCAAAACAAAGTTCGGGATGCGCGTGAATGTCACGTCGGATGGTCTGAATTTCGCCGCGAGCGGCGTCGATTTCTGGAATGAGCTTCATGAGGGGATTCCTGCAGGGCGCAATGGCTCATCTTACCCCTAATGGCCGGGTCTGGCATCTTGGCAGGAAATGCCCGAGCGTGATCTCGGATACGTCTGGAATATGCCGTGAATGCCCGTGTGGCGGGGCGAGGCGTAAATGAACGTAATACAATATCGCCAGCGTCCCACCATTGCTGGACGCAGCCATTCGGTAGAGAGAGGAGTAGATTCATGACGACCAATACCCATGTCGTTCGGGCCGCATGTCCACATGACTGTCCCGATACGTGTGCACTGCACGTAACCGTGGAAAATGGCGTCGCGATCAAGGTCCAGGGGGACCCAGACCATCCGACCACCAATGGCGTCTTGTGCACGAAAGTCTCGCGCTACACAGAACGAACCTATCATCCGGATCGCTTGTTGCACCCGCTCAAACGTGTTGGCCCGAAAGGTAGCGGGCAGTTCGTGCGGGTCAGCTGGGACGAAGCCCTCGACGAGATTGCCGGCAGGTTGAGAGCCATTGCCGCGCGCGACCCCGAAGCCATTCTGCCGTACAGTTATGCGGGTACGATGGGATTCGTTCAGGGCGAATCGATGGCCGCGCGTTTCTTCAACAAACTGGGCGCGTCCGATCTCGATCGCACGATCTGTGCGAGTGCGGGGGCTGCGGGCCTGCGATACACATACGGTGCCTGCGTCGGCATGCATGTCGAGCATTTCGTCGACAGCAAGCTGATTCTTATCTGGGGCAGCAACCCGATTACGTCGAGCGTCCATTTCTGGGCGATTGCGCAGGAAGCGAAGCGGCGCGGCGCGAAGCTGATTGCCATCGATCCCTATCGCTCGCTTACCGCCGAGAAGTGTCATCAGCACATTGCATTGCTGCCAGGCACGGATGCCGCGTTGGCGTTGGGCATGATGCATGTCCTGATCGCCGAGGATCTGGTCGATCACGAATACATTGCGCGGCACACTGTCGGTTACGCCGAACTCAAGGATCGTGTGAGCCGCTATACGCCGGCTCGCGTCGCGGAAATCTGTGGCATCAGCGAAGAGACGATCACGACGTTGGCGCGAGAGTATGCGAGCGCAAAGCCCGCAGCGATCCGGCTGAACTACGGTATGCAGCGTGCCAAAGGCGGTGGTCAGGCGACGCGTGCGGTCGCGTGTCTTCCTGCACTGATTGGCGCCTGGCGCGATCCGGCGGGCGGGGTGCTGATGTCGACGTCCAGTTACGCACCCGTCGATGCGGTGGCCCAAGCACGTCCTGATCTGCGGCCACGGCAGGAAAAGCCCACGCGTGTGGTGAACATGAGTGCAATCGGCGATGCGCTTTGCCACCAGGGCGACGAGTCATTCGGTCCGAAGATCGAGGCGCTGGTGGTCTATAACAGCAACCCGGTTGCCGTGGCTCCCGAATCGAGCAAGGTGGCGGCCGGGTTCGGCCGCGAGGATCTCTTCACGGTGGTGTTGGAGCATTTCCAGACCGATACCGCAGATCACGCGGACTTTGTGTTGCCGGCAACGACGCAGCTCGAGCATCTGGATATTCACAAAGCGTACGGACATACATACTTGCTGGCAAACAATCCGGCGATTGCGCCGCTCGGCGAGGCCAAACCCAACTCGGAGATATTCCGTCTGTTGGCCAAGCGTATGGGGTGGCAGGACGCGTGCTTCTCCGACACCGACGATCAACTTGCGGAACAGTCGATCCGTTGGGGCGATGCTCGTATGGCAAACAGCGACTGGGAAACCCTCAAGCGTGACGGGTGGATTCGCTACGATCTTCCCGAAGCGCCGTTTGCGAACGGGCAGTTCTATACCCCATCGGGGAAATGCGAGCTCTATTCCGAGCGCATGTTGCAGGAAGGCTTTGATCCATTGCCGGACTGGGTGCCGCCATACGAGTCGGTAGCCAGTAACCCCGAGCTCGCGGCGCGCTATCCGTTGGCAATGATCTCTCCGCCGGCTCGTAATTTCCTGAATTCGAGCTTCGTGAACGTTGATAGCCTGCGGGCATCGGTCGGCGAGCCGACGCTGGATATCCATCCGTCGGATGCCGCTGCGCGTGGCATTGCGGACGGCATGGGGGTACGAATTTTCAACGATCGAGGGACGTTGAACGCAAAGGCCTGCGTCACGGAGAAAGCACGTGAGGGCGTCGTCGTCGGGCTGTCCATCTGGTGGAAAAAGCTTGCACCGGACGGCAAAAATGCCAACGAAGTCACGAGCCAGCAACTCACTGACCTCGGCCGGGCACCGACATTCTACGACTGTCTGGTCGACGTCGCGCCGATATAGGCGCGGTCGATTTCAGGCTAACGTCGAGGAGCCCGCGATGCCGATCTTATCTGCGATGGTCACGACGTTTTGCCGTCGCCGGTTGCAGACGCTTGCGGCAATGGCGCTGGGATGCGGCCTGCTGTTTGGTCTCGGGGGATGTAGTCAGGTCGGCTATTACGCACAATCGATCAACGGGCATTTCACGGTATTGCACGAGGCACAGCCCGTGTCCGCTCTACTTGCGGACCCATCGATCGATCCGCGGTTGCGTTCGCGGCTAATCGAAGCGGAGCAAATTCGTAGTTATGCGGTATCGGCGCTCGGCGAGCCGGATAACGGTAGCTATCGCAGTTATGCTGACCTGAAACGTCCGTTCGTCGTCTACAACGTCTTCGCTGCCCCCTCGCTGTCGTTGAAGCTGCGCGAGTCATGCCTGCTGGTCGTTGGATGCGTTGAGTATCGCGGTTACTACTCCCGTGAATCTGCCGAGGCTTACGCGGCCGAGTTGCATCGGGATGGGTGGGAGACGTTCGTTGCAGGAATTCCGGCTTATTCGACGTTGGGCTATTTCGACGATCCGCTGCTGAACACTTTCATCTATCTGCCGCGTGCGGAAGTCGCACGCATGATCTTCCACGAACTCGCCCATCAGGTTTTGTTTGTTCGAGGGGATACCGCGTTCAACGAGTCTTTTGCCGTGGCAGTGGAAACCGTGGGCGTCCAGCGCTGGCTTGCCGCGCACCCTGATGCGGCGATGGAGTATGAACGATACGACGCGCACCGGCGTCAGTTTCGCAAGTTAGTGGACAGCTATAGAAAACGTCTGGAAGCGCTCTATACCGGCCCTGAGACAGATGCCGAGAAGACAGCCGGCAAAGAGGTCATGTTCGCCCGCATGCGTGCCGACTATGAGGCGTTGAAAACGTCCTTGGGGGGATACAAAGGCCTCGATCTTTGGTTCGCGACCGATTTGAACAACGCCAAGATCGGGGCCTTCGCGACATACAACCAATGGGTGCCGGCATTCATGGCGCTGCTTGCGCAAGTCCATGGCGATTTGCCCAAGTTCTACGCTGCCGTCAAAACCATGTCGAAACGGCCAGAACCCGAGCGCAACGAGGCGCTCACCGCTCTGGACAAAACCCCTGAAGCGGCTATGGTGCGAGCCTCGCTGGAAACACCGATGCAGGCGGGACGATAAGTCAATTGCACTGGCCACCGGGTTTTCTCGTCAGATTACAGTTAAGCGCGCGACACGCCGCACCAAACTGAAAACAGTGATTTTCGCGCGTTACCCGATCACCGCCTTCAAGTCTCCCAACAGCATGTAAAGCTGGTGTTGGCGATCTTCCGGAAGCTGCCCCAAGCGCTGCTCGATCCAGGTTTCATGCGCGCGAGCCATATTGGAGAAGGCCTTCTTGCCGCGTGGGGTGAGTTTGATCAGGAAGGCGCGCCGGTCGTTGACGACCGTCTCACGTGTCACCCAGCCTTCTTTCTCCAACTGATCGGTGATCCCTGTGACATTCCCGCCAGTGACCATCATCCGCTTGCTTAACTCGCCCATCTTCAACCCTTCAGGGTGGCGGTCGAGTTGTGCGAGCAAGTCGAAGCGCGGCAGCGTGCAATCGAATTCCTGGCGCAAGCGCGAACGGATATCCGTCTCGATCATGTTGGTGCAGGTGAGCAACCGCAACCAGAGGCGCAGGGCGTCGTGCTCACGATCGTGGGCTCGCGTTTCGAGATCGAGAGAGTCGGAGTCGGCGAGGCTCATGGGCGGAGGAATGAAATTTACAGTATGGAAATTTTAGGTTTGAAATAAACGCTTGGTCAAGATGGGGGCGTTACGAGGTCGCTGAATAGGCCCGCAAGGCTCGAAAATCGAAGATTGGGACAAAAAAAGGGCACCCGAAGGTGCCCTTTCGTCAAACAAAGACTAAGTGACAGAAACTGTCAGCTTAGAACTTGTGACGGATACCAGCCGTGACTGCGAACTGATTCGTGCTGTTCGAGAAGCCCAGACCATTCAACGAAGCGCCACCAGGAGCCTCGTTGTTGGCGTGTTGCCACAGACCAACCAGGTACGTGTCCGTGCGCTTCGACAGGAAGTAGTCGACGCCCAGGTTGACTTGGTGGTACTTCGGCGACACGCTGGCACCTGCACCGCTCAGCGTCGACCACGTGTACGTGTACGAAGCGCCCAGTTGCAGCGCCGGGGTCAGCATGTACTTGGCGTTCAGTTCGGCATTGTCGAACTTCCAGCTGCCGCCACCAATGTATTGGTACACGCTGTGACCGTACACCAGACCCACCGTGGCCGGACCGAAGGCGTACGAACCGCCTGCCGATGCGATCCATGCCTTGTCGCTGCCAACCAAACCGCCAAGCGTCATCGGCGTGGTAGCGTCGCCCGAGTTGTTGATCACGCCGCTAGCATTGCTGGCCGGAGCGCCGATGTACAAGTAGCCAGCGCCGAACGACAGCGGGCCGTTAGCATAGCCAGCGCCGAACGAGTAAGCGCGGTTGTTGGCGAAGCCCGAACCCGTCGAACCATTGTTGGCCGAGTTCGAGAAGCCGTACATACCGCCAGCGCTGAAGCCGCCGTAGTTGACCGACGTGTACTTGACAGCGTTGTTCACACGGAACGAGTTGTTCAAGTTGTCGTTATCGAACGGGTGAGCGCCCGCGAACGTCGACCATTGGCTGCCCGAAGCGTACGGGCCAACGAAGTCAACCACGGAGTCGTACTGACGACCGATGGTCAGCGTACCAGCCGTTGCGCTGCTCAGGCCAACGTAGGCTTGACGACCGAACATGCGGCCGTTTTGGCCCAGCGTGCCGCTGCCCAGGTTGAAGCCGTTTTCCAACACGAAGATCGCCTTCAGGCCACCACCGAGGTCTTCAGCACCCTTCAGGCCCCAACGCGAACCTTGCAGGTTGCCGTTGGCGAACTGGAAGTTCTTGGAGGTGTTACCCGTGCCAGCCAGGTTACCGCCAGTCTTGCTGACATATTGCAGGCCAGCGTCGATGATACCGTACAGGGTCACGCTGCTTTGAGCGTGAGCAGCGCCAGCGAATGCGCCGAGCACACCCAGAGCGAGAAGCGACTTTTTCATTGAGTGATCTCCAAAGGATTGTGAGATTTGTTTAACAAGGTCACTAGTGATAACGTCCTTGCTAATCAACTTCGCGAGAAGTTGGACGTAATGTAACAAATTCAATGTGGGCGGCAAAGGAAAAGGCCGGTTTTACGCGGGTTTGCGGCCCCCTTTGTTTCGTTTACGCAACAGCCCGGAAACCGGCGTCCGGCGGGGATTTCATGCGTTTGTGCCCGCGCAAGGCACGCCGGATAAAGGGGCGTATCATCGGCGGCGGACATGAGTAAATCGTCCTTTATTCCGCATTGTGAAATATTGAGGTGAATTGAAAGTACGATGTTCTCCGACAGTCTGATCTCCGAACTTGACCGCGGCCTGCGAGCGATCGCCGGCATCACCCAGGCCACTCGCCCGACGCCCACAACGGCGTCTGCTTCAAATAGTGATGCCCCGGTTGGCGACGATGCGTTGACGCCGCAGGAGCGTCGGCACGTGGCAGGCCTCATGCGCGTGAATCACGTCGGTGAGGTTTGCGCGCAGGCGCTATATCAGGCACAGAAGCTGGCGACGACGCGCCCAGAGCTGCGGGCCGCCTTCGAGCATGCGGGCAAGGAAGAAGAGGATCACCTCGCGTGGACGGCGCACCGCCTCTCGGAACTGGGTTCGCGTCCCAGCTTGCTCAACCCGCTTTGGTACGCCGGTGCGTTTGCCATTGGCTTTGTCGCTGGCAAATGCGGGGACAAGGTCAGTCTGGGCTTCGTGTCGGAGACCGAGCGTCAGGTGGAGCATCATCTGGAGAGCCACCTGGACGACCTGCCGCCGCACGATCTGCGCTCGCGAGCCATCGTGGACCAGATGCGAATCGACGAAATCGAGCACGGCCAGGCCGCACGCGATGCTGGCGGTATCGAACTGCCGGTGCCGGTGCAGCGTATGATGCGTGCTGCTGCCAAGGTCATGACGACGACCGCCTACTATATATAGAACGTCTGAAACGCCCTCCTCGAAAGACCCCCCACGTACCGATCGATCTTCCTCTGCGCGACGCGTGCCGGCCGGTGATCGCCCAGCTTTGTCACGGCGTGAGCGCGCACTACCCGGTATCGATAGCGCTGGCGGGCCTCCTGCGAGGCGACGCCCAAAGTTTGAGGTTCCACTTTCACTATCGCAGTTATGTCTTTAATTTTCCTGACAAAATTCCGTTTTCCGACTTTAGGAAAGTGAGCTAAGTCATTGTTCTGCCTGACAAATTTGCCCCTAAAAAAGGGCGAAAGGCTTGACCGGCCAAACACTCTCCTCTAAAGTGGGAAATAGTGTGAGAAAGTGTATTTTTGTGTGGCGTAGGGCACAAAATCTTTCTCTTTCGGCATAACGGGCAGGCGGACGAAACCTCACGGGAGCGCACGTGTTTCAGGGAGCCTCGGCACTTTCACTCGATGCGAAGGGACGGATGTCGATTCCGGCCCGGCATCGTGACGTGCTGCAGGGCGACGCTGAAGGCAAGGTGACCATCACCAAGCACCCAGACGGATGTCTGTTGCTGTTTCCGCGTCCCGAATGGGAAATCTTCCGCGGCAAGATCGCCGCACTGCCGATGGACGCGCACTGGTGGCGACGCATCTTCCTGGGCAACGCGGCCGACGTCGAGCTGGATTCGGCAGGACGTGTTCTGGTGGCGCCCGAGTTGCGTGCGGCTGCGGGCATGGATAAGGAAGTCATGCTGCTGGGCATGGGCAGTCACTTTGAACTCTGGGATGCCGCGACGTATGCCGCCAAGGAACAGGCGGCGATGGCGCAGGGCATGCCGGAAGCACTGAAAAACTTCACTTTTTGACAGATCAGGTGGTCCGACGAGCATGGCGCACGCGGTGGAAACGGTAATGCAGCACCGCACGGTCCTGCTAGAGGAGGCCGTGGATGCCTTGCTGTGGCGCGGCGACGGCGTATACGTCGACGGCACGTTCGGCAGAGGCGGGCACAGTCGCAGGATTCTCGAGCGGCTGGGTCCCAAGGGGAGGCTGATCGCATTCGATAAGGATCCCCAAGCGATCGCGGAGGCGGCAAAAATTGCCGATCCGCGATTTTCGATTGAGCACGAGAGCTTCGCGACATTGCGCGAGGCGCTGGCCCGACGCGGTATCGACAAGGTGTCGGGGGTTTTGCTGGACCTGGGCGTGTCGTCGCCGCAGTTTGACGATCCCGCGCGCGGATTCAGTTTCCGTTTCGACGGCCCGCTCGATATGCGCATGGATCCCACGCGCGGCGAGTCGGCTGCCGACTGGCTGGCCCGGGCAACGCTGGAAGAAATGACGGAGGTCATCAAGGACTATGGGGAAGAACGGTTTGCTTTTCAGATTGCAAAGGCGCTTGTTGCTCGCCGGGCAAACGCCGAACACCTCGGTCCACTCGTCAGCACTCGCGAGCTTGCCGCGATCGTGGCGGGCGCCGTCAAGACCCGTGAGAAGGGCAAGGATCCGGCAACACGCACCTTTCAGGCTCTACGGATTCACGTCAATCAAGAGCTTGCGGACTTGCAGATAGCACTCGACGTGGCGGCCGATGTCCTCGAAACGGGAGGCAGACTCGTGGCGATCAGCTTTCATTCACTGGAAGACCGCATCGTGAAGCGCTTCATGCAAGCGCGCACCAGCGCGCCGGTGGTGGATCGCCGCGTGCCTTTGCGTGCCCATGAAATTCCCGAGCCGCCCTTCAAATCCAGCCGCAAGATCAAACCGTCCGCCGAAGAGGTGGAGGCGAACCCGCGTGCGCGCTCGGCGATCATGCGGGTCATGGAGCGGGTGGCAACATGAGCCGGCTCAACGTGCTTCTGCTCGCGCTGCTCATCGGCTGCGCGTTGTCGCTGATCAATGCCCAGTACCGGGCGCGCGGGACGTTTGTCGAACTCAATCGCGAGCAGGCGCTCGAGCATCAACTGCTGCAGGACTGGGATCGTCTCCAGTATGAACAGAGCGCGCAGAGCAAGAGCGCTCGTATCGAAAGCGTGGCGCGCAGCGATCTGAAGATGCAGGCTGTCTCGCCGGGCCGCACGCAATATCTGTCCGCACCCGCCGGTAGCACCGGCGCGATGGTGGATGTGCCGGTGCCGAGCGCGAGCGCCGCGTCGGCCCCAGTGAGCGGAGGCAAGCGATGATTCGCCGCAAAGACGCCAAAGCCAAGACCAAGGATGTGCAGTTCTCTGCCAGCCCGGTCCTGTCCGTGCGTCTGCCGATGTGGCGCTCGAAGATGCTCGTCTTCGTGATCTTTGGCGCGTTTGCGTCGCTGGTCGCGCGTGCCTTCTGGATTCAAGGGCCGGGCAACGCCTTCTATCAACGTCAAGGCGAGAGCCGTTACGAACGCACACTGGAGATGTCCGCCACGCGGGGCAAAGTGTTCGACCGTAACGGACAGGTGCTTGCCACCAGTCTGCCCGTCAAGGCGATCTGGGCCATCCCCGAGGACGTGCCCGACGACGTCTCGGCGCAGCAGATCCGTCAGCTCGCGCGTCTGCTCGAAATGGGTGAGCCGGATTTGCGCCGCAAGCTCAATCAGGAAAAGAGCTTCGTCTATGTGAAGCGTCAGGTGTTGCCGGATGTGGCCAAGCAGGTCGCCGATCTGGACATCCCCGGCATATACCAGCGCAAAGAGTACAAGCGCTTCTATCCGGAAGGCGAGATCGCCGCGCACGTGGTGGGTTTCACGAACGTCGAGGATATCGGGCAGGAAGGCGTCGAACTGTCGATGCAGAAGGATCTGGCCGCGACCCCAGGTAGCCGCCGCGTGATCAAGGATCGCCTGGGGCGCGTTGTCGAAGATATCGACATCCTGGCGCAGCCGCGCGACGGCCGCGACATCACGCTCTCGATCGACAGCAAGATCCAGTTCCTCGCTTACAGCGAACTGAAGGACGCCATCGAGCGTACCGGCGCGAAAGCCGGCAGCGCCGTGGTGCTCGACGTTCGCACGGGCGAGGTGCTCGCGCTCGCAAACCTTCCTACGTATAACCCCAACAACCGCACGAATCTCACGGGCGCGCAGTTGCGCAACCGAGTCATCACCGACACGTTCGAGCCGGGTTCGATCATGAAGCCGATCACCGTTGCGGCTGCCATCGAGAACGGCTATGTGAAGCCGACGTCGACGGTGATGACCACCGGACGGGCCAACTTCTTCGGTGCGACGATCACGGATACGCGCGACTATGGTCTGCTCACCGTGCAAGGCGTCATCCAGCACTCGAGCAACATCGGCACAGCCAAGATCGCGCTGCAGATGAAGTCGCAGGAAATGTGGGACATGTTCACGAGCGTCGGCCTTGGTCAGGCGCCGAAGATCGGTTTCCCCGGCGCCGTGGCCGGGCGTTTGCGTCCGGCCAAGAGCTGGCGTCCGATCGAGCAGGCGACCATGGGCTACGGCTATGGGCTGTCGGCCTCGCTGATTCAGCTTGCCCGCGCCTACACAGTGTTCGCGCACGACGGTGAACTGCTGCCGATCTCCATCTACAAAACGGACGGCAGTGTCGTGAAGGGCACGCCGGTCATCTCGCCGGCGACGGCCCGCGAAGTGCGCAAGATGCTGGAAATGGTGACCTCGCCCGGCGGCACCGCCACGCGTGCCCAGGTGGTCGGCTATCGCGTGGGCGGCAAGACTGGCACGGCCTACAAGCAATCGGGCAAGGGATACGACAAGAGCAAGTACCGCGCGTCGTTCGTCGGCATGGCGCCGATGTCCGAGCCGCGCATCATCGTGGCCGTCACGCTCGATGAGCCGGACCGCGGTTCGCACTTCGGCGGCGTGGCCGCCGGTCCGGCGTTCGCCGCGATTGTGGGCGGTACGTTGCGTGCGTTGAACGTGGTGCCGGATTCGCCGGTGACGAAGCTCGTTGTGAGCGACAAGGTGGAGGAGAGCGAGCCATGGGCACCGTGACCCCGACGCCTCAGAACCTCGCCACGCTCGCCATGATTGCGGACGCCACCGAGCGCGCGACGCTCGCGCAGGCATGGGATTGGCTGCACCGCACGGTGCCGGCTGGCGCAACGCTGCACGCGGATAGCCGCCGCGTGACGCCGGGCGACGTTTTCGTCGCGTACGCCGTGAAGGGCGCGGACAGCCGTGGCTTCATTGCCGACGCCGTCGAACGCGGCGCCGCCGCCGTGCTGTGGCAGAGCGATGGTTTTACCTGGCCGGCGTCGCAGGCGGGTGTGGCAAACGTGCCGGAATTCGGTGTGCCGCGACTCGACCGGCTCGCCGGTCCGTTGGCGGCGCTGTGGTACGGCGAGCCGAGCGTCGGGATGACGATGCTGGGCGTGACCGGGACGAACGGCAAAACGTCGTGCAGCCAGTGGCTCGCGCAACTGCTGTCGAAGGCGGGCACCCGCAGCGCCGTGATCGGCACGCTGGGCAGTGGCTTCCCAGGGCATCTGACGGTGACGGGATTCACTACGCCGGACGCCGTCCAGTTGCAACGCAGCCTCGACGACCTGCGCGCCCAAGGGGCGAAGGCAGTCGCGATGGAAGTGTCGTCGCATGGCCTTTATCAAGGCCGCGTCAACGGCGTGGCATTCGACGTCGCCGTCTTCACCAATCTGACGCAAGACCACCTCGATTACCACGGCACAATGGCCGAGTATGAAGCGGCCAAAACGCGCCTGTTCGACTGGCCGGCCCTGAAGGCCGCCGTCATCAACCGGGACGATGCGATGGGGCAACGCCTGCTCGCGCGTCTGGCGGGGAAGACACCGGTATACGAATATGGCGTGCACGGCGACGCGGTGTCGGCGCACGGTAACCGAGTGCTGCGCGCCGAAGACATTCGCGCGACGACGGTGGGCACGCGCTTCACGCTGCATATCGACGATCACAGCCAGCAGATCACGGTGCCGCTCATCGGTGAGTTCAATGTGAGCAACGCGCTGGCCGTGTTGGGCGCCGCGCTGGCTGCCGGTGTGCCGCAAGACGCGGCCATTGCCGGACTGGCGACGCTCACTCCTGTGTCCGGCCGTATGGAGCAGATCGGACAACCGGGACAACCGTTGGTCGTTATCGACTATGCGCACACGCCCGATGCGCTCGACAAGACGCTCGAAGCGCTGCGCCCGGTGGCGGCAGCGCGCGGCGGCAAGCTGGTCTGCGTGTTCGGTTGCGGTGGCGATCGCGACGCGGGCAAGCGTCCGCAAATGGGCGCGGTGGCCGAACGTCTGGCAGACGCCATTGTGCTCACGAGCGACAACCCCCGCACCGAAGTACCGGCCGACATCATGGTGCAGATCGCCGCTGGGCTTGCGCACCCCGGCGCCGCAAGGCACATCGAAGACCGGGCGAGTGCCATTCTGCAAGCCGTGCGCAGTGCGCAGGCCGCCGATGTGGTGCTCGTTGCGGGCAAGGGACACGAAAGTACACAGGAAATCATGGGTAAGAAGCGGCCGTTCTCCGATCAGGAGCATGCGCGCCTGGCACTCGCCGCGCGTGCCACCACTGTGCGCGGAGGTGGCGAATGACGATGTGGCAACTGAGCGACGCCCAAGCCGCGGTGATCGATTCGCGCCTGATGGGGGCACCGTCGACTGCCTTCACACGCATCGTGACGGACAGCCGTTCGGTGCAGCCGGGCGATCTCTTCGTGGCGATCAAGGGCGAGCGGTTCGACGCGCACGACTTCCTGACCGATGTGGCGCGCGCAGGCGCTGCCGCTGTGGTCGCGTCGCGCGTGCCGGAAGGTTTTGAAGTGCCGGCGCTGATCGTGCCGGATACGCGTATTGCTTTGGGTGACCTGGCCGCCGCATGGCGCCGCCGCTTTGCGATTCCCGTGGTGGCGGTGACGGGCAGCAACGGCAAGACGACGGTCAAGGAAATGATCTCGGCGATCTTCGCCGAGGCGGTGGGGCCAGAGGCGCGTCTCGCGACGGCCGGCAACCTCAACAACGACATCGGCTTGCCGCTCACGCTGTTCCGTCTGACGGACGGCCACAAGCTGGCGGTGCTCGAGCTGGGCATGAATCACCCCGGCGAGACGGCGTATCTCGCGAAGATCGCGCAGCCGACGGTTGCCGTCATCAATAACGCACAGCGCGAGCATCAGGAGTTCATGGTGAGCGTGGCCGCGGTTGCGGAAGAGCATTCGGCCGTGCTGGCGGCGCTGCCCGCCGAGGGTGCGGCAGTGTTCCCGGCCGAGAGCGAATTTGCGCCGATGTGGCGCGAAATCGCGGGCACGCGCCGTGTGCTCGACTTCGCGCTCGACACGCGCGCCGCCGTGTCGGGACGTTACGACATGGCCACGCGTGTGCTACGTGTGGCGTCGCCGGCCGGCGACTTCTCGGTCGCGTTGCCGCTGCTCGGCGAGCACAACGCGCGCAATGCTTTGGCTGCCATTGCGTGTGCCGTGGGCGCGCATGTCGATATTGGTTCGATCGTGCGGGCGCTCGAAGCGTTTTCCGCCGTCAAAGGCCGTCTTCAGATGTCAACGCTCTCGAAGGGACCGCTCGCCGGTGTCACGCTGATCGACGACACCTATAATGCGAACCCCGATTCTGTTCGGGCCGCTATCGACGTACTGGCACAAACGCCGGCGCCGCGTGTTCTGGTGCTGGGCGACATGGGGGAAGTTGGCGACAACGGGCCGGCGTTTCACCGCGAAGTGGGCGAGTATGCCGCGCAGCGCGGTGTCGACCGCTTGCTGGCGATGGGGGAGCAGACGCAAGCCAGCGTTGCCGCTTTCGGCGACGGCGGCGAGCATTTTTCAGACGTGACCGATGTCGCACCGCTCGTGGCCGAGTTGAAAGCCACGTTGAGTGCACCGGCCACGATATTGGTGAAAGGAAGCCGCTTCATGCGGATGGAGCGCGTGCTCGAGCAGTTGCGCGCGACGAGTGAAGGCGGGGGCGTCGATGCCCTCGCCAAGTGATAAAGGATTGATGGAATGTTGCTGACGTTGGCGCAATGGCTGCAAGCGGATGCGAGCTATTTGCGCGTGTTCAACTACCTGACGTTTCGGGCCGTGATGGCAAGCCTCACGGCGCTGGTGATCGGGCTCTCGTTCGGGCCGATGGTCATCCGCAAGCTCGCCGAATTGAAGGTGGGCCAGGCCGTGCGCACCGACGGCCCGCAGACTCACCTCGTGAAGTCGGGAACGCCCACGATGGGCGGCGTGCTGATTCTCATCGGCATTACCGTCGCCACGTTGCTTTGGGCGGATTTGAGCAACCGTTTTATCTGGATCGTGCTGACCGTCACGTTGGGCTTCGGCATCATCGGCTGGATCGACGACTATCGGAAGGTGGTCTACAAAGACCCGCGCGGCATGTCGTCGCGCGAGAAGTATTTCTGGCAATCGATCATCGGCCTGTTCGCGGCGATCTATCTGGCGTTCTCGGTGTCGGAGACGAGCAACCTGAAAGTCATCGAGTTGTTCATCAGTTGGGTGCGCAACGGTTTCCCGCTCGATTTGCCGCCGAAGGCCGACTTCATCGTGCCGTTCTTCAAGACGATGAGCTACCCGCTGGGCGTGTTCGGCTTCATCGCGTTGACCTACTTTGTCATCGTCGGCTCGTCCAACGCCGTTAACCTCACGGATGGTCTCGACGGTCTGGTCATCATGCCGGTCGTGCTGGTCGGCGCGGCGCTGGGCGTGTTCGCCTACGTGATGGGTAACGTCGTCTACTCGAAGTACCTGCTGTTCCCCCATATTCCGGGCGCGGGCGAGTTGCTCGTGTTCTGCTCGGCGATGTCGGGCGCGGGGCTGGCGTTCCTATGGTTCAACACACACCCGGCACAAGTGTTCATGGGCGATGTCGGCGCGTTGGCGCTGGGCGGCGCGCTTGGCACGGTGGCGGTGATCGTGCGTCAGGAAGTCGTGCTCTTCGTGATGGGCGGTGTGTTCGTCGCGGAGACGCTGTCGGTGATGTTGCAAGTGACCTGGTTCAAGTACACCAAGCGACGCTTCGGCGAAGGGCGGCGGATCTTCAAGATGGCCCCGCTGCATCACCACTTCGAATTGTCGGGATGGAAGGAAACGCAGGTGGTGGTTCGCTTCTGGATCATCACGCTGATGCTGGTACTGATCGGCCTGTCGACGCTGAAGCTGCGCTAACAGGACGAAAGAAGACGGAAGAGCGGCGTCGCGAACGGGCGAAGCCGCCTTCTTGCAGCGCTGCACTAAAGGAAAGGCCGCTCGCGCCGATAGCGGAATATCGGTGTCGTTGAAGCGATGCATTCGTAGGTTGTTTGAATCGATAAAAAAAGGAAAGAGCGACGTGTTCGGCGAGAAGTTTGGTGAATCCTGGCAACCGCGTGTCCTGATCCTGGGTCTGGGAGAGTCCGGCCTGGCGATGGCGCGTTGGTGCGCGCGTTACGGCTGCCGCGTTCGCGCAGCCGATACGCGCTTTGCGTCGTCGGAGACACCGCCGAACGTTGTGACGTTGCGTGTCGACGCGCCGCAGGCCGAGTTCATCGGTGGTGCGTTTACCGGGCAAGTCGATGCATTGCTCGACGATATCGAACTGATCGGTATCAGCCCCGGTCTTTCGCCGAAGGCCCCCGATGTCGCGGCCCTGCTGGCCGAAGCGGCCGAGCGCGGTGTTCCCGTGTGGGGCGAGATCGAATTCTTCGCGCAGGCGCTGCGTCACATGCAGGCGATGAGCGGCTACGCCCCCAAGGTGCTGGCCATTACCGGCACGAACGGCAAGACCACGACCACGAGTCTGACCGGGCTGCTGTGCCGTCGCGCTGGAAAGCGGACTGCCGTGGCGGGCAACATCAGTCCGACGGCGCTCGACCGTCTGACCGAGTGCATTGCCGACGCCACGCTGCCCGACGTCTGGGTACTCGAACTCTCCAGCTTCCAGCTCGAGACGACGTATTCGCTCGCGCCCGATGCGGCCGCGATTCTCAATATCACGCAAGACCATCTCGACTGGCACGGCGACATGCACGCCTACGCGACGGCCAAGGCGCGCATTTTCGGTGAGCAGACCGTACGCGTGCTCAACCGCGAGGATGCGCGCGTCATGGCGTTTGCCGCGCCCGAGGCCAATGTCGTGACCTTCGGCACGAACAAGCCCGAGGCCGTTGGCGACTTCGGTCTGGAGATGGAAGGTGGCATGTGGTGGCTGGTCGAGGGCATCACGCGCGACGAGGCGCCGCCCGGACCGAAGCGCCGCAAGGCGGGTGCCGTGGAAGCGGCGGTCGAGGTGTATGGCAAGCGTCTCATGCCTGCCGATGCGCTTCGCATCCGAGGTCAGCACAACGCCGCAAACGCGCTGGCGGCGCTCGCGCTCACCCGCGCCATCGATCTGCCGATGGCCAAACTTCTGCACGGCTTGCGCGAATACCCAGGCGAGCCGCATCGCGTGCAACTCATCGGCACGCTCAACGAAGTCGAGTATTACGACGACAGCAAGGGCACCAACGTTGGCGCGACCGTCGCGGCTATCACGGGCCTGCAAAAGACGCTGCTCCTGATCTTGGGCGGCGAGGGCAAGGGGCAGGACTTCTCGCCGCTGGCCAATCCCGTGGCGCATCATGCGCGCGCCGTACTGTTGATCGGTCGCGACGCGCCGCTGCTGCGTGAAGCCCTGACCGATACGGGCGTCGAGCTGATCGATGCCCCGACGCTCGAAGACGCGACGCGTGAAGCCGCCAGGCTGGCCCAGCCGGGCGATGCGGTGCTGCTCTCGCCCGCTTGCGCGAGCCTCGACATGTTCCGCAACTACGAGCATCGCGCACAGGTGTTTCGCGATACCGTGGTTGATCTGGCCGCCGACGCAGGGGTGATGCTATGAACCGTATCAAGGCGTTCTTCAGCAAGAAGCGTCAGGCAGGCTTTGCCGGCGCCGGCACGGCCACCGCGCCGGGCGCGGCGACTCAGGCGGCGAGCCGTACGCTCGGCAGCATCAAGCCGACGCGCTCGCGCATGCTCGAGTACGACCACGCCCTTATGTGGGTGGTGATCTCGCTGCTGTCGCTGGGGCTGGTGATGGTGTATTCGGCATCGGTCGCGTTGCCGGACTCGCCGAAATACAGCGGCTATTCGACGTATCACTTCCTGGGCCGTCACATCGTGTCGCTCACGATGGGGTTGACCGCGGCGGCGATCACGTTCCGTATTCCGGTCAAGACGCTCGACAAGCTCGCGCCCAAGGTTTTCCTGCTGGCGCTGATGCTGCTGGTGATCGTGCTGATTCCGCACGTGGGCAAGGGCGTGAACGGCTCGAAGCGCTGGATTCCGTTCGGTGTGCTCAACCTCCAGCCGTCGGAAATCATGAAGCTCGCCGTCACGCTTTACGCCGCGAACTACACCGTGCGCAAGCAGGAATTCATGCAGAGCTTCGGCAAGGGCTTCCTGCCGATGGGTATCGCCGTGGTGTTCGTGGGCATGTTGCTGCTGCTCGAGCCGGACATGGGCGCGTTCATGGTGGTCGCGGCCATCGCGATGGGCATTTTGTTCCTCGGTGGCGTGAACGGCCGTCTGTTCGGCGGGCTGGCGCTCACGGCCGTCGGCACGTTCGCCATGCTGATCTGGCTGTCGCCATGGCGTCGCGAGCGGATCTTCGCGTATCTCGATCCGTGGCGCGAAGACTATGCGCTTGGCAAAGCTTATCAGCTCACACACTCGCTCATCGCGTTCGGTCGCGGCGAATGGACCGGTGTGGGGCTGGGCGGCAGCATCGAAAAACTGCACTACCTGCCGGAAGCGCACACCGACTTCATCCTCGCGGTGATCGGCGAGGAGTTCGGCTTCCTGGGGGTGCTGGTCGTCATCCTGCTCTTCTACTGGGTGGTGCGCCGCGCGTTCGAGATCGGCCGTCAGGCGCTGGCGCTTGAGCGCACGTTCGCAGGGTTGCTCGCGAAGGGCGTCGGCGTGTGGCTCGGTGCGCAGACCTTCATCAACATGGGCGTGAATCTGGGGCTGCTGCCGACCAAGGGGCTGACGTTGCCGCTGGTCAGCTACGGTGGCTCGGGCATCTTGCTCAACTGTGTGGCCGTGGCGATTCTGCTGCGGGTGGACTACGAGAACCGCGTATTGATGCGGGGAGGAAAAGTATGACCGAGCGCGCTACCGCGATGCCGGCACCGGAAACGAAGACACGCACGCTGCTGGTCATGGCCGGCGGCACGGGCGGTCACGTCTTCCCGGGGCTCGCGGTTGCCAACTTCCTGCGTGTGCAGGGGTGGCGCGTGGTTTGGCTCGGCAATCCGAACGGCATGGAAGCGACGCTGGTGCCGAAGTACGACATTCCGATGGAGTTCGTGAAGTTCGGCGGCTTGCGGGGCAAGGGGCTCATGACCAAGCTGCTGCTGCCGCTCAACTTGCTGCGCGCGTTCTGGCAGAGCATTGGCGCGATTCGTCGCGCCAAGCCGAACGTGGTGCTCGGGATGGGCGGTTACATCACGTTCCCGGCGGGCATGATGGCGTCGCTGCTGGGGCGTCCGCTTGTGCTGCATGAGCAGAACTCGGTGGCCGGGATGGCGAACAAGGTGCTCGCACGCGTGGCCGACAAGGTGCTGCTCGCGTTCCCCGACACCATCGAGGGCGGCGAATGGGTCGGTAATCCGATTCGTGCCGACTTCGACGAGATGGCGCCGCCGGCCGAGCGTTACAACGCGCGCACTGGGCCGCTGCAGATTCTGGTGGTGGGCGGCAGTCTGGGCGCGACCGTGCTCAACGAGATCGTGCCGAAGGCGCTGGCGAAGCTGCCGCGCGAAGATCGTCCGCGGGTCACGCACCAGGCGGGCGTCAAACATATTCAGACGCTGCAAGCGAACTACGCCGCAGCGGGGGTGACGGTCGAAGCGGTGCCGTTCATCGACAACATGGTCGAGGCCTACGCGGCGGCGGATCTGGTGATCTGCCGGGCGGGGGCGATGACGGTGGCCGAAGTGGCTGCGGCTGGCGTGGCGGCGCTTTTCGTGCCGTTCCCGCACGCGGTCGACGACCATCAGACAACGAATGCGCGTTTCCTCGCCGACAAGGGCGCGGCAACGCTGATCGATCAGCGCGAGCTGTCGGTCGAGACCCTGGCCGAGTGGCTGCGCCGTCAGACGCGCGAATCGCTGCTCGCGATGGGAGAGAAAGCCAGGACGCTCGCCAAGCCGGACGCCACCGAACAAGTGGCGCGCGTGTGCGCAGCTCTGGCCAAGGATTGAAATGAAACACATCGTCAAACACATTCACTTCGTCGGCATTGGCGGCTCGGGCATGAGCGGCATTGCCGAGGTGTTGCTCAACTTGGGATATCAGGTGAGCGGCTCCGATCTCGGCGACAACGCGGTGACCCAGCGCCTCGAGGGCCTCGGCGCGCGTATCGCTCGCGGTCACGCGGCCGAGCATATTGAAGGCGCGGACGCCATCGTCGTGTCCACCGCCATCACGGCAGACAACCCGGAAGTGCTCGCGGGCCGCGCCCGTCAGATTCCCATCGTGCCGCGCGCGCTGATGCTCGCGGAACTCATGCGTCTGAAGCAGGGCGTCGCCATCGCCGGCACGCACGGCAAGACGACCACAACGAGCCTCGTGGCTAGCGTGCTTGCCCAGGGCGGGCTGGACCCGACGTTCGTGATCGGCGGCCGCCTGAACAGCGCGGGGGCGAACGCCAAGCTCGGCACCGGCGACTTCATCGTGGTCGAGGCCGACGAATCGGACGCCTCGTTCCTGAACCTGAATCCGGTCATCGAAGTCATCACCAACATCGATGCGGACCATATGGATACTTACGGGCACGACTTCGCCCGTCTGAAACAGTCGTTCGTGGCCTTTACGCAGCGTCTGCCGTTCTACGGTATTGCCGTGCTGTGTGTGGACGACCCGAACGTGCGCGAGATTCTGCCGTTCGTCTCGAAGCCGATCGTGCGTTACGGCCTGTCGGACGACGCACAGGTGCGCGCCATCGACGTGCGTGCCGACGCCGGGCAAATGCGTTTCACCGTGCTGCGCCAGTTCGGCGCCGGCGCCCCGCCGCTCGACATCACGCTGAATCTGCCGGGCGAGCACAACGTGCGCAACGCACTGGCGGCGATTGCCATTGCCACCGAACTCGAAGTGCCCGACGCCGCGATCCAGCAAGCGCTGGCTGAATTCAACGGCGTTGGCCGCCGCTTCCAGCGTTACGGTGAAATCGCGTTGCCGAAGGCAAGCGGCGGCGGCACGTTCACATTGATCGACGACTACGGGCATCACCCGGTCGAGATGGCCGCAACGCTGGCTGCTGCGCGTGGTGCGTTCCCTGGACGCCGCATCGTGCTGGCCTTCCAGCCGCACCGCTACACGCGTACGCGAGATTGCTTTGAGGACTTCGTGAAGGTGTTGTCCGACGCCGATGCCGTCGTGCTCGGCGAAGTGTATTCGGCGGGCGAGGCGCCCATCGTGGCGGCTGACGGCCGCGCCCTGGCGCGCGCATTGCGCGTGGCGGGCAAAGTCGAACCGGTTTTCGTGGAAGACGTTGCGCAACTGCCCGACGCCATTCTGCAGGTCGCTCGTGCGGGCGATATCGTGATCACCATGGGTGCCGGCTCCATCGGCGCGGTGCCCGGCAAGTTGCAAGTTCAGCAAGGAGTTTGACGTGAGTGCTTTCGATCCGAAACGTTTCGGCAAGGTTGGCGTCCTGATGGGCGGGCGCTCGGCTGAGCGTCAGATCTCGCTGATTTCGGGCAATGGCGTGCTCGAAGCCCTGCGCTCGCGCGGCGTGGATGCGCATCCTTTCGACACAGGCCTGCATGACCTCGCCGCATTGGCCGCGCAGAAGTTCGACCGCGTGTTCATCGCACTGCATGGGCGCTACGGCGAAGACGGTACGCTTCAGGGCGCACTCGAACATCTGGGTATTCCTTACACCGGCAGCGGCGTGTTGGCCTCCGCACTGGCGATGGACAAGGAAATGACCAAGCGCGTGTGGATCAACGAAGGGCTGCCGACGCCGCGCTTTGTGATGCTCACCGCCGACAGCGACTTCGATGCCGTGGCGAACGATCTCGGTCTGCCGCTGATCGTCAAGCCGTCGCGCGAAGGCTCGACCATCGGGCTGACGAAGGTCACCGAAGCGTCGCAGGTGAAGGCCGCGTACGAGAAGGCCGCCGCGCTCGACCCGGACGTACTCGCCGAGGAGTTCATCGACGGCGACGAATTGACCGTCCCGGTGCTCGGCGTCGGCACGAAGGGGGCAGCCGCCGCGCGTGCCCTGCCGGTGATCCGCATCGTGGCGCCGGAGGCGAACTACGACTACCAGAACAAGTACTTCAAGGACGACACGCGTTACGAATGCCCGCCGCCGCTGTCGGTGTCCTTGCAGGAGGAAGTGCAGCGCCTCGTGTTGCGCGCCTACCTCGTGCTGGGCTGCCGTGGATGGGCCCGCGCAGACGTGATGCTTCGCAAGCGCGACAACAAGCCGTTCCTGTTGGAGATCAATACGTCGCCGGGCATGACCGGCCACTCGCTGGTGCCGATCTCGGCGCGAGCGGCGGGCCTGTCGTACGAAGACCTGGTGGTCGAAATTCTGGCAACTGCGACGCTCGATCTGCATCCGAACGCGCAGTGGAAGCCAGAGTGAGCCGAGTTAAACCTTGAACGCGTTGAAGAACGCCCTGATACGGAAAGCAAATCGCCATGTGGCACAACGTACGCCTGCTCAACGCCATCGCGAGTGTGCTCGTCGCACTCGTCGTGCTGGCGGCGCTCGCGGCGGGCGGCCATTGGCTGATTCAGCGGCCGATCTTCACACTCAAGGCGATCCAGATCGATGGGGACGTGTCGCACATCAACGGACCGACCTTGCGTGCGAACGCGGTGTCGCGTCTGAAGGGCAACTTCTTCACGATCGATCTGGACGCGACGCGTGCAGCGTTCGAGGCGGTGCCCTGGGTGCGTCATGCGAGTGTGCGGCGTGTCTGGCCGAATCAACTGGCCATCACGATCGAGGAATACAAGCCGCTGGCCACCTGGAACGACGGCCGTCTGGTGAGTGTGGATGGCGAGTTGTTCGCGGCGAATCTGGCGGAAGCCGAGGACGAGGGCAAGCTGCCCGAGTTTGCGGGGCCGCCGGGCAGCGAGAAAGATGTGACGGCGCGGTACTACGACTTCGTGAAGTGGTTCGCGCCGCTGAATATGAAACCCGAAGCGGTCACGCTGTCGAATCGTTACGCATGGGGCGTGCGGCTCGCAGGGGGCGTGCAACTGGCGCTGGGACGGGAGCGTACACCCGAAACCCTCGCCACGCGCAGCCGGCGTTTCGTACAAGCGTATCCGCAGGTTGCGGCGCGCTGGGGAAATCAGATCGAGTATGCCGATCTGCGATACCCGAACGGTTTTGCGGTACGGGCCGCGGGTATGCGTTTTTTGAGCGAAGAACAAGCCAAGAAGCTAGCCGCGACACCGGTGCAAAAGCGGGATTCGCGAAAGCCGGCAGTTGCGCAACCTGCCGCACGGCAGAAGCGAAGCCAGTGAGACTTCAGGACTTACACACGCTATGAGCAAAGATTACAAGGATCTGTTGGTCGCCCTCGATATCGGCACGTCGAAAGTCGTGGCGGTGGTGGCCGAGCTGCGCCCTGAAGGCCGCTATGAAGTGATCGGCCTTGGCCAGAGCGAGTCGCGGGGCCTGAAAAAAGGCGTCGTGGTGAACATCGAGGCCACCGTGCAGTCGATTCAGCGCGCGCTCGAAGAAGCGGAACTGATGGCTGACTGCAAGATCACCAATGTGTTCACGGGTATCGCCGGTAGCCACATCCGCAGCTTCAACTCGAGCGGCATGGTGGCTATCAAGGACAAGGAGGTGACGCAGGCCGACGTGGCGCGCGTCATCGAGACGGCCAAGGCGATCAACATTCCGACCGATCAGCAGGTGCTGCACATCCTCACGCAGGAATTCATCATCGACGGTCAGGAAGACGTGCGCGAGCCGATCGGCATGAGCGGCATCCGTCTCGAAGTGAAGGTGCACATCGTGACCGGCGCCGTCTCGGCCGCGCAGAACATCGTGAAGTGCGTGCGCCGTTGCGGCCTCGAAGTCAACGATCTGATTTTGCAACCGCTGGCGTCGAGCATTTCGGTGCTCACGGAAGACGAGAAGGAACTCGGTGTGGTGCTGATCGACATCGGCGGCGGCACGACGGATATCGCGATCTTCAGCGAAGGTGCGATTCGTCACACGGCGGTGATTCCGATTGCCGGCGATCAGATCACGAGCGACGTCGCGATGGCCGTGCGCACGCCGACGCCGGATGCCGAAGACATCAAGATTCAGCACGGCATCGCCAAGCAGTCGCTGGCTGACCCCGACGAGATGATCGAAGTGCCGGGGCTGGGCGAGCGCGGTCCGCGCACGCTCTCGCGTCAGGCGTTGGCGGCAGTGATCGAGCCGCGCGTCGAAGAGCTGTTCTCACTCGTGCAGCAGGTGGTGCGCGAGTCGGGTTACGAAGAGTTGCTGTCCTCGGGCATCGTGCTCACCGGCGGCGCGGCAATGATGCCGGGCATGGTCGAGCTGGGCGAGGACATCTTCCTCAAGCCGGTGCGCATCGGCGTGCCGGAGTACGCGGGCGGTCTGGCCGACGTGGTGCGCAGTCCGCGCTACGCGACGGCGATGGGGCTGCTGCTCGAAGGACGTTCCCAGCGCATGCGCGGCCGCAAGGTCGCCGTGCAGTCGGGGCAAGCGAATCAAGTCTGGACGCGCATGCGCGACTGGTTTTTCAGCAATTTTTGAGGGTGTTTTTTGAGGGGCGCGGATTCGGCATTGAAAACACGCGTGGCTTACCCGAGCCACACGTGACCCGCAGTACCGGATCTGCTTTTAATTCACTGGAGGCGCTATGAACTTTGAAATGTTGGAAACGGAAACCAACGGCACCATCATCAAGGTGGTGGGTGTTGGTGGCGCTGGCGGCAATGCCGTCCAGCACATGATCAACCGTGGTGTGCAGGGCGTGGAATTCATCGCCATGAACACCGATGCTCAGGCGCTGGGCCGCTCGCAGGCCAGCGTCACCATTCAGCTCGGCAAGACCGGTCTGGGTGCTGGCGCCAAGCCGGAAATGGGCCACGCCGCGGCGGAAGAAGCCCGCGAGCGCGTCGCCGACGCCCTGCGTGGTGCGCACATGGTGTTTATCACCGCCGGTATGGGCGGCGGTACGGGCACGGGCGCGGCACCGGTCGTGGCACAGATTGCCAAGGAAATGGGCATTCTGACCGTGGGCGTGGTCTCGAAGCCGTTCGAGTTCGAAGGCGGCAAGCGCATGCGTGTGGCCGAGACGGGCGCGCAGGAATTGGAAGACAACGTCGACTCGCTGATCGTTGTGCTCAATGACAAGCTGTTCGAAGTCATGGGCGACGACGCCGAGATGGACAAGTGCTTCCAGTGCGCCGACGACGTGCTGCATAACGCCGTGGCCGGCATCGCCGAAATCATCAACGTCGACGGCTTGGTGAATGTCGACTTTGAAGACGTGAAGACGGTGATGGGCGAGCAAGGCAAGGCGATGATGGGCACGGCAACCGTTGCCGGTGTCGATCGTGCACGTCTGGCTGCCGAGCAAGCCGTGGCGAGCCCGTTGCTCGAAGGCGTGGACCTGTCGGGCGCCCGTGGCGTGCTGGTCAACATCACGGCATCGCGTTCGCTGCGTCTGTCGGAAACGCGTGAAGTGATGAACACCATCAAGAGCTACGCCGCCGAAGACGCGACCGTGATTTTCGGTACCGTCTACGACGACAAGATGGGCGATGCATTGCGCGTGACCGTTGTGGCAACCGGCCTGGGCCGTGCGGTTGCAAAGAAGGCCGCTGCGCCGATGACGTTGCTCAAGACCGGTACCGACAATATGCCGATCGCGACCGGCCATGTGCCGAACGTCGGTCAGGCGGGCGGTACGGATTACGGTGCGCTCGATACGCCGGCCGTATGGCGCAGCACGCGCGAGACCGCAGCCTCGCACGTTGCCGCGTTGCAGGAAAAGGGTGTCGACACGTACGACATTCCGGCTTTCCTGCGCAAGCAAGCCGACTGACAGGGTTGCGCGCGGGCCGGGTGCCAGTGCCTGGCGCCGCCGCACCTTGGGAATCGCGAGACCTACGCAGGTCGTCGTGAGGATTCGCCGTCGCCCCGTCGACCATGCCAAGTGGCGTGGGGAAGGCGCGCCGCAATACGAGTCCGAATGGCGATACGGCAAGGTTGTGATCGCGGGAGATGCCTTGTGGCTGCGACAACCAGAGTTGCAATAGGCGTCAACGCATCGCAGATAACGAACGTTACGGGTAAGCGTTTGTGATCCCGGACCCGGTCTCGCGGATCTGTCCCCCGACCGCTGCGGCATGCCTCCGTCGCGGCGGCCGGGGTGCCCCGAAAGTGCATGACGCCCGGCGTGTGGCCAGGCGTTGAAGCACAAACGATGGAACGACGAAATGGCCTATTTCGTATCGCGAGATGGGCGGCGGACATACCGATGGGGCAGAATTCGGAATGTTTAGTAACGAAGCGTTGTGTTTGTGGCACAGCGATGAAGGCACCGATCTGATATAATCGACTCTATGGTCATTAGCGGCCGATAGTTTTAATAAATAGCATGCTCAAGCAGCGCACACTCAAATCCATCGCCAAGACAGTCGGCATCGGCTTGCACTCCGGTCGCAAGGTCGAGTTGTCGTTGCGTCCGGCACCGCCCAACACGGGTATCGTCTTCTGCCGCACCGATCTGAATCCTCCTGTGGAGATTCCGGCGTCGGCAATGGCGATCGGCGACACGCGTCTGGCGTCGGTATTGCAAAAGGATGGTGTGCGGGTGTCCACTGTGGAACACCTGATGTCGGCATGCGCGGGGCTGGGCATCGACAATCTGTATGTCGACGTGACAGCCGAAGAAATCCCGATCATGGACGGCAGTGCAGCGACATTCGTCTTCCTGATTCAGTCCGCAGGCATCGAAGAGCAGGCTGCCGCCAAGAAATTCATCCGTGTGACGAAGCGGGTCGAGATTCGCGAAGGCGACAAGTTCGCCCGTCTCGAGCCGTACGACGGTTTCAAGCTCAAGTTCACCATCGATTTCCGCCACCCGGCTGTGGATCGCACCGGCCAGGCGCTCGAAATCGATTTTGCCGAGACGTCCTACGCGAAGGAAATTGCGCGTGCCCGGACGTTCGGTTTTGCGCATGAAGTCGAGATGCTGCGCGAGCTGGGTCTGGCGCGCGGAGGCAGCATGGACAACGCCATCGTGCTCGACGAATATCGCATCCTGAACAACGACGGCCTGCGCTACGATGACGAGTTCGTGAAGCACAAGATGCTCGACGCGATCGGCGATCTGTACGTCATTGGTCACCCGTTGCTCGCCTCGTACACCGCATACAAGTCGGGACACGGTCTGAACAACCAGTTGCTGCGCGAGGTTCTCGCACAAGACGCCTACGAAATCGTCACGTTCGAGCACGCCGAAGACGCCCCGCGCGGCTTCCAATTCGATCCGCAGACGCAGTTCGCGTAAATCGCGCAAAAGGCGGCACGCTGCAGCGTGGATGTAACAAAACGAAAGCGCCGGGTTTCCGGCGCTTTTTTATTTGACGCGCAACAAATATCGGCGTTGTGCCAACGAAGGGATTCATCGGAACATGAAAGTCGCGATAGCGCCTGTTAGGGCTTGCGCGACCCGCCGTAAGAATGGCGGGCGACGAGACGGGCAAGGGCGTCGCGCAGCGGGGAGGGCTCCAATGCGTCGCGCAGGTCGCGCAGACTGACCAGTCCTTGCCGGGGCAGCCGGGCCTCCTTGGGCGGCTTCTGGGGTTCGGGGGCTGCGATGCTGACCCGAATCCGGATCGTGCGAATCAGCCAGCCGCGTTTGGCGAGGCCGTCGATCAATGACGGCGTCTGCTGGCGCAGACGTGCGGCCAGCGCATTGTTGGCGACGAGAAAGACCAGCGCCCCCTCGCGCGGCGGTGTGACTTTCACACTGGCGGTGAGCGCGGGGGGCAGCAACGCGTGAACGTCCCGCTCCAGCCGGCCCAACTGTTCGGCGGCGACCAGCAGCGAACCGGCGCCGTCGGATGCGGACAGGAGGGTAGTCAGGGGGCGGGCGACGCGATTTGCTTTGGGTCGTTTCATATGATGAGACAGATGTCGCCGCATATTTTACCCCGCCATCGGGCGTCACCTCCGCCCGGCCCGTGAAATCACCGGATTGCCGGCGTTGGGTACCGCCGGGACGTGTCACCGCAGCATGCTAGAATCCATTTTTCAGTACAGGTATCGAACCGGAGTGAGGCCAGCGTGCCAAACACCGGTGACCCGCAGCGCGCAGGCGCATCGGGCGGTTTGCATTTCCGGGGCATGGCGCCGGAGTGCGTGCTCCACCCGATGACAGGCTGCGCGATTGCGATCGACATTTGCCGCCCTAACCAGTGATCCGATGATTCCCGGTCTTCTCAAAAAAGTATTTGGCAGTCGCAACCAGCGGCTCATCAAGCAGTACCAGAAAACCGTCACGGCGATTAACGCCCTCGAGCCGCAGATCGCCGAACTGAGCGATGAGCAACTGCGCGGCAAGACTGAGGAATTCAAGCAACGCGTCGCCCAGGGGGCGACCATAGATTCGTTGCTCGTCGAAGCCTTTGCGGTGTGCCGTGAAGCCGGCAAGCGCGTTCTCAAAATGCGCCACTTCGATGTCCAGCTGATCGGTGGCATGGTGCTGCACTTCGGCAAGATCGCCGAAATGCGCACGGGTGAAGGCAAGACGCTCGTCGCGACGCTGCCGGCCTATCTGAATGCACTCTCGGGCAAGGGCGTGCACGTGGTGACCGTCAACGATTACCTGGCGCAGCGCGACGCCGAGTGGATGGCGCGTCTGTACAACTTCCTGGGCCTGTCGGTGGGCATCAACCTGTCGCAGATGCCGCACGATCAGAAGCAGACGGCTTACGCGGCCGACATCACGTACGGCACGAACAACGAGTTCGGCTTCGACTACCTGCGCGACAACATGGTCTACGAGACCGAGCAGCGCGTGCAGCGCACGCTCAACTACGCCATCGTCGACGAAGTGGACTCGATCCTGATCGACGAAGCGCGTACGCCGCTCATCATCTCCGGCCAAGCTGAAGATCACACCGAACTGTATGTGAAGATGGATCGCCTGCCCGCGATGCTCGAGCGGCAGATCGGTGAAGAGAAGTCGGACGGCACGGGCGTCGAAGTGCCGGGCGACTACACGCTCGACGAGAAGGCGCGTCAGGTGTTCCTGACCGAGCGCGGCCACGAGAAGGCTGAGCAACTGCTTGCCGAGTGGGGCATGATCGCCGAGGGCGATAGCCTCTACGCGCCGCAGAACATTACGCTCATGCATCATGTGTACGCCGCACTGCGTGCGCACACGCTGTTCCACAAGGACCAGCACTACGTGGTGCAAAACGACGAGATCGTCATCGTCGACGAATTCACCGGCCGGTTGATGGCTGGCCGCCGCTGGTCGGAAGGTTTGCATCAGGCGGTGGAAGCGAAGGAGCGCGTCTCGATTCAGCACGAGAACCAGACGCTCGCCTCGATCACTTTCCAGAACTATTTCCGCATGTACGTCAAGCTCTCGGGCATGACGGGTACGGCGGATACGGAAGCGTTCGAATTCAACGAAATTTACCGTCTCGAGACGGTAGTGATCCCGACGAACCGCCCCCCCAAGCGGATCGATCGTCAGGACCAGATTTACAAGACGGCCAAGGAGAAGTACGACGCCGTCATCAAGGACATTCGCGATTGCGTGGAGCGTGGCCAGCCGGTGCTGGTGGGCACGACGTCGATCGAAACGTCCGAGTACCTCTCGCAGTTGCTCACGCGTGAAAAGCTGCCGCATCAGGTGCTCAACGCGAAGCAGCACGAGCGCGAAGCCGAGATCGTGGCGCAGGCGGGCCGTCCGGGCGTGATTACCATCGCCACGAACATGGCCGGTCGTGGTACCGACATCGTGCTGGGCGGCAACGTCGAGAAGCAATCGAGCTTCATTGAAGCCGACGCCGCGCTGTCCGACGCCGACAAGGCCGCTCGCATCAAGCAATTGCAGGACGAGTGGCAAGGTCTGCACGAGCAGGTGAAAACCGCTGGCGGCCTGCACATCATCGGCACCGAGCGTCACGAATCGCGTCGTATCGACAATCAGTTGCGTGGCCGTTCGGGGCGTCAGGGCGATCCGGGTTCGTCGCGCTTCTATCTCTCGCTGGAAGATCCGCTGCTGCGCATTTTTGCGGGTGACCGCGTGCGCGCGATCATGGATCGTCTGAAGATGCCGGAAGGCGAAGCCATCGAAGCGGGCATCGTCACGCGCTCGATCGAGTCGGCGCAGCGCAAGGTGGAAGCGCGCAACTTCGACGTACGTAAGCAACTGCTGGAGTACGACGACGTTGCCAACGATCAGCGCAAGGTGATCTACCAGCAGCGTAACGAATTGCTCGAAGCGAATGACGTCTCGGAAACCATCGCGGGCATGCGTCAGAGCGTGTTCGAGGATCTGGTGCGTACCTACGTGCCGGTCGGCACCGTGGAAGAGCAGTGGGATCTGAAGGGGCTGGAGACGACGCTGCGCGAAGAGTGGCAACTCGACTTGCCGCTGCAGTCGCGTATTGAAGGTGCAGACGAGATCGACGACGAGGATATCGTCAAGGAAGTGATGGAGGCGGCCGAAGCGTCCTACAATGCCAAGGTCGAACTGGTGGGACGCGAGTCGTTCTCGGGCTTTGAACGCTCGGTCATGCTTCAGAGTGTGGATTCGAACTGGCGTGAGCATCTGGCGGCGCTGGATCACCTGCGTCAGGGCATCCATCTGCGCGGCTATGCGCAGAAGAATCCGAAGCAGGAATACAAGCGCGAAGCATTCGAACTGTTCGCCCAGTTGCTCGAGACCATCAAGCTGGAAGTCACGCGCGTCATCATGAACGTGCGCATCCAGTCGCAGGAAGAGCTTGAGCAGGCAACGGAGTCGCTCGACGACAGCACCGGCGGTCTGATCAACATCGAGTTCAAGCACGACGAACTCGAAACCGTGGGCGGCGAAGGCGAGATCGACGAGGACGCCGGTCGTCCGGTGGTCGCGGCACTCGCCCACGCGGCGGGCGCAGCTGCGGCGGTCGATGGCGAGTTGTTGCCGAAGGTTGGCCGCAACGATCCGTGCCCGTGCGGCAGCGGGAAGAAATTCAAGCACTGCCACGGCAAACTGTCTTAAGATGTGAACCGATCGACGCGGCGCCGACTCAATCGGCGCCGCGTCGTTTGTAGCGCCGGGTTTTCAACCGGCCGCACCGATCAACCGCCGCCCTGGCGGAGTGTCGTGCCGACATCGCCAGGGCGGGAGCTGCAACCCTTACCTCTCGCGGGCGAACCCTCATGGCCGTCAATTTCCCCTCGATCGAAGCCTCCCAACTGCGCGCCATTCCCGGCGTCGAACTGGGCTGGGCCGAAGCCAATATCCGTAAGCCGAACCGCAAGGACGTGCTGGTCATGCGACTGGCCGCCGGTAGCACGGTCTCCGGCGTTTTCACGTTGAACCGCTTTTGCGCGGCGCCGGTGACGGTATGTAAAGAGCATCTGGCCGCGCATGCAGGTATTCGCGCGCTCGTCGTCAACACGGGGAATGCCAACGCCGGTACCGGCGAGCCGGGCATGGCCGCTACGCGTGCGACGTGCAACGCACTCGCTAAGCTGCTGTCGGTCGCGCCGAACCAGATTCTGCCGTTCTCGACGGGCGTGATTCTCGAGCCGCTGCCGGTCGATCGTCTGGTTGCCGGTCTGCCGCAGGCCATCGCCAATCTGGCGCCCGCGCATTGGTACGAGGCGGCCCAATCGATCATGACGACCGACACGCTGCCGAAGGCCGCGTCGCGCGAAATTGTGATCGACGGCAAGTCCATCGTCCTCACGGGCATCAGCAAAGGCGCCGGCATGATCAAGCCGAACATGGCAACCATGCTCGGTTTCGTCGGCACCAACGCGCGCGTGGCGCAGCCCGTGCTCGACGCGCTCGTGAAGTACGTCGCGGACCGTTCGTTCAACGCCATCACGATCGATGGCGATACGTCGACCAACGACTCGTTCATCGTCGCGGCCACGGGCCAGACCGACCTGCCGGAAATTGCCAGCACAGACACGCCGGCCTTTGCCGCATTCCGCGACGCCCTGCTGTCGATCTCGCAGGAACTGGCACAACTCATCGTGCGCGACGGCGAAGGGGCGACCAAGTTCATCACCGTGAAGGTCGAAGGGGGGCGTGAGGTGGCCGAGTGCCGTCAGATCGCCTATGCAATCGGCCATTCGCCGCTGGTGAAGACGGCGTTTTTCGCGTCCGACCCGAATCTGGGCCGTATCCTGGCGGCGATCGGCTATGCCGGCGTGGACGACCTCGACGTCAGCAAGATCGACCTTTATCTGGACGACGTGCTGGTCGCCCGCGCGGGTGGCCGCAACGCCGACTACCGCGAGGAAGATGGCCAACGGGTGATGAAGCAAAGCGAGATCACGGTACGTGTGGTGCTCGGCCGCGGCGACGCTGCCACGACGTTGTGGACGTGCGACCTTTCGCACGACTACGTGAGCATCAACGCGGATTACCGTTCCTGAGCCCTGACGCGGCGGCCGCGCACCTCCACCGGGGGCGAGGGCCGTCGGCGCGTCGCCGGCAGGTGGCAAAAGCACCGTGGCGCAAAGCGAAGGGAAACCACAACAGACGCAGCATCGACACAGGCGCCCATCAGCGGCGCGGGGACTTCGAAGCATGGACAAACTGGAGCAGTTCCTGACGCGCGCGGAAGGCGTGCTGGCTCGGTTGGAGGCGATGTTGCCCCCGGCCGCCCCCGAGATCAACTGGAGCGCCGCGATGGCGTTTCGTTGGCGCAAGAAGCAGGGCCGTGGCTTCCTGCAACCGGTGGCGCACGTATCCGAGATTACGCTGGACGATCTGCAAAACATCGAGCGCCAGAAGGGGCTGATCGAGCAGAATACGCGCCAGTTCGTTCGTGGTGAGCCCGCCAACAACGTGCTGCTCACCGGTGCGCGCGGCACGGGCAAGTCGTCGCTGATCAAGGCATGTCTGAACCAATACGCCTCGGAAGGCCTGCGCCTGATCGAAGTCGATAAGGACGATCTGGTCGATCTGGGCGATATCGTCGACCTGATTTCGCAGCGTCCCGAGCGTTTCGTGGTGTTTTGCGACGACCTGTCGTTCGAAGACGGCGAGTCGGGCTACAAGGCGCTGAAAGTGGCGCTGGATGGTTCTGTCGCCGCGCAGTCAGACAATGTGCTGATCTACGCCACGTCGAACCGCCGTCACCTGTTGCCCGAGTACATGAAGGACAACGAGAGCTATCGTCACACCGAAGACGGTGAGATTCATCCGGGCGAAGTGATCGAGGAAAAGATCTCGCTATCGGAGCGTTTCGGGCTGTGGGTGAGCTTCTACCCGTTCAAGCAGGACGACTATCTGACGATCGTCAGCCACTGGTTGCAGCACTTCGGTGTGCCGGCCGACGAGACGGAGAGTGCGCGTCACGACGCGTTGATCTGGGCGCTGGAACGTGGTTCGCGTTCAGGCCGCGTGGCGTTTCAGTTTGCCCGCGATTGGGCGGGCAAACAGCGTGGCGCGTCGCACGCATCGTAACGATCTGGCGAACGGCGGGCGGGCCGAAGGGCCACACCCGTCCGATGGTCAGTCAGGAAATTCCGCAGGCATTTTGCAGTGATATGACAGACTCGAAACGATTTGCGCCCGATGGGCGTCCCGTCACGGAAGTGGCCGTTGGTGTAATGGTGCGCCCGGATGGCTCGGTGCTCCTTGGACAGCGTCCTGCGGGTAAGCCGTATGCGGGCTACTGGGAATTCCCGGGCGGCAAGCTCGAAGCGGGCGAGTCGGTGGCTGCGGCGCTGGCGCGCGAACTGCATGAGGAACTCGGCGTGACCGTGCAGCGCTGCGCGCCGTGGCGCGTTCTCGAACACGATTACCCGCATGCGTATGTCCGTCTGCATTTCTGCAAGGTGACGGCATGGCAGGGGGAGCCGCACGGCAAGGAAGGTCAAGCGCTGGCGTGGGAGCGTCCGCCGGTGAGCGTTGAGCCGCTGCTGCCGGCCGCGCTGCCGCCGTTGACGTGGCTCGCCGAGGAATTGGCGGCGAAACTGTAACGAGGGCGGCCGTTGCCGGTGGGGCGACGACGAGAGGCGCTTCTGAGTGTCCATCCGGCGAAACGCCGTGCGGCTTAACGCTGTGTCGGATCGAGTGGTGCGTCCTGCGACGGGTCGTCCGGCGATTCGGCGGGGATCGTGTACTTCTCGGCCGCCCAGGCACCCATGTCGATCTGCTTGCAACGCTCGGAGCAAAACGGGCGGAACTTGGCCTGCGGTCCCCAGACCACCTTCTTGCCGCAGGTCGGACAGTTGATGACCGTCGTCATGGTCTTAAAGATTGCAGAGCGTCAGCAGGAACGGCACGTCGCTGTCGACGGGGCGCGGCTTCAGATCGCCGTCCTGCGTCGTGAAGCGCACCCACAGCATGTACTTGTTGGCGCTGGCTTCGGGAATGACGCGCAGATCGGCCGCGACACGCACCTGCATGAGCTGGTAGACGCGTCCGGTCAGCATCTGCTGATAGCTGCCTTGCTGTGCCATCGCCTTGCTGGCGTGGCCGGACTCGCGAGCGAGGCCCAGCACGATGCCAATGGCCTCACGCAGCGGAAGTAGCGGACCGATCCATTTGTCGATGTCGTGACGGCGCTGTTCAGCGTCGTTGTGACGCCACGCGTAATACGACGGCAGATCGAAACGGCACGTGCCACCCGGGATCACGGAGCGGCTGCGGATACTTGCGAGCCATTCGTTGTCGTTCAGGTGTTGGCCGGGTTTGCCGGGAATCTGGTTGAGGTTCGCGATAGCCAGCTCGACTTCGCCGATGAACTGCTCGAGCGCGTCGGAGGCGATATCGGGATTGCCGCGATAGGTATGAAGCGTTTGACGCTGCCGGTCGAGTTCCTTGACCAGATCGTTCTTCAGGTCGGTGCGTCCGGCAATGTCGGCAATCTCGAACATCGTGATCAGCGCCGCATGGTGATCGAGCGGCTGATCCTGTCCGACGAAAAAGGCAAAGCGCCCGAACAGCTCTTCTAGCCGAAGCAGCGTGCGAATGCGTTCGTTGAGCGGATATTCGTACAGGATCAAGCGCGTTGGCCCAAGAGTTGGCGCTTTTCAGCGTAATGGCGACATTCTAATGCCGGAATCTGTCGGGGTGCAACGCGAGTGGGCGCTCAATCGAAGGCGGTGTGCCCCCAGTTACACAGGAAACGAGGCCGCCAACGTCGATTAATTGCCCTCCACTTGCGCCGCGAGCTTCAGATAAGCCGCATGCAAACGGTCAACCTGAGGCGCCAGCGGTGCGTGCTGAACATCGTTGTCGATGACGTCGTCGGCCGCAGTGAGCCGCTGCGCGCGGGTGGCCTGCCGCGCCATGATCGCCTGCACCTGCTCACGGGTGAAGCGGTTACGGGACATTACCCGCGCGATCTGCGTTTCCTCGGTGCAGTCGACGACGAGCACCCGCTGCACCCGCTCGCGCCACGTACCGGATTCCACCAGCAGCGGTACGACGAAAATCAGATATGGCCCTTCCGCCTCGGCGGCAGCGCGCTCACACTCTGTGCGAATTAGCGGATGGGTAATCGCCTCTAAACGCGTTCTTGCTGCGTCGTCGGTGAAGACCGCCTCGCGCATGCGTGCGCGGTCGAGCGAGCCGTCCGGGGCGACAAAGGCGTCGCCGAACTCGCGCCGGATCGCGGGCATGGCGGCACCCCCCGGTGCCGTGATGCTGTGCGCAATGGCGTCGGTGTCGATGATAACGATGCCGTGGGTGGCGAACAGATTGGCGACGGTCGTCTTGCCGCTGCCGATGCCGCCGGTCAGGCCGATGGCGTAAGTCATGGCGTTCCTCCGATCCAGATCATCAGACCGTTGCCGCAGAACAGCGTAGCGATGCCCGCTGCTGCGAGAAAAGCGCCGAACGGAAACATCTGGTCGCTACGCAGGCGTCCGGCGATCCATGCGCTGCCGGCCACAACGATCGCCAGCAGGCAAGCGAGCGTGAGGATCTGCAATAACGCCGTCCAGCCGAACCACGCACCCAGCGCCGCATAGAGTTTGAAGTCGCCGAAGCCCATGCCTTCGCGGCGACGCAGCCACCAGTACACCCAATACAACGCCCACAGGCTCATGTAGCCTGCGGCGGCGCCAACGACCGCTGCAGGCAGTGCGGCGAACCAGTGGCCGAGGTTGCAGAGCAGTCCAACCCAGAGCAAGGGCAGCGTCAGCATGTCGGGCAGGAGTTGTGTGTCGTAGTCGATGTAGGCGAGGGCGATCAGTGTCCAGACAAGTCCGAGTGCACCGATACTCTGCCATGTCGGGCCGAAGCGCCAACTGATCGCGACACTGAGCACGCCACTTAGTAGCGATAACTGCCAGCGGCGTGTCGGGGCAGTATCAAGTCGCGCGAGGTGTGGCGAGGCGAGGGAACCCGCCCGCGTCATCGCGGCGGACGGCAGGGCGGCCGGATGCGAGGGGGCGTGAAGCGGTGGGGTGCCGCTCGCATCGGCGGCCTGCATCTCTTCGAGCCATGCCTGTTCGACGGCGAGCGGCACGCGTCGCACGATGACATCGAGGCCGAGCCCGGCGATGATGCCCACGGCCGCGAACAGCAAAAGGCGCCAGTGAGGTTCCAGTTGCGCTAGCCAGTCGACAAGAAGCAGCTCTGCGTCACCGTTCATGCGACACCGTATCCGAGTTGGAACATCGGCAGGTACATGGCGAGGACCATGCCACCGATCAGCAGGCCAAGAAACGTAATCATCATAGGTTCCAGCGTCGCGCAGGCACTGACCAGCGCATGCGAGGCCTCTTCGTCGAGCAGGCCGGCGGCCTGGTTGAGCATGCGCCCGAGTGTACCCGATTCCTCCCCGATCACGGCCAGTTGCGCGATCACCAGCGGCCAATGCGCGTGAGCCTCGAGCGAACTCGCGAGTCGTGCGCCGCGGGCAACCGCCCGATGCACGTCGTGTGCTGCTTGCTGCATGACGAGGTTGCCGCATGCGCTCGCGGCGGCGTCCATCGCATCGGGCAGCGCGACGCCCGCGTCGACCAGTGTGCCGAGGGTTCTGGCCCACCTCGCGGCGCTCATCATGCGAATGATCCGGCCGGCGCCGGGTAGCCGCAATATCAGACGATCTCGTAGCCGCCGTATGCGCGTGCTGCGACGCCATGCTGCCGTGACGACCAACCCCGTCGCGCCGAGACCGGCCAGCAGCCATGGCCCGTTGGCCAGCGACGCGCGTGATATGTCGATGAGCCACCGGGTGAGGGGGGGCAATGGCACGCCGCCACCGGCGGCGCTGGCGAACAGTCGCTCGAACTCTGGGATGACCCATTGCAGCAGCGCGATCACGACGGTGATGGCAATCACCAGCACCGTCGACGGATAGGCAAGCGCCCGCTGGAGCTTTTCCTTTACGGCTCGTGTTTGATCGTACTGCGCACTAAGACGCGCCAGCGTCGGGCCAAGCTGACCGCTCAATTCCCCGGCAGCGATCAGTTGACAGTCGACGCTGCTGAATCGGCGGCTGGTTCGCGCCATGGCTTGCGCTAACGGATGCCCTTGCGCGACGTCCGATCCGACGGCAGAGGCTAGCCGTTTGAGTCCTCGTGTGTGGGCGCCGCGTGCGAGCACGTCGAGCGCGGCCGTGAGTGGCACGCCCGTGCCCAGCAGCGTGGCAAGACGCCGGACAAGATCGGTGGCGTCTGCCGCGCCGACTCGCCCTGCCGGGGTATGTCTGCGGCCCGCACGGATATGCGTGATGGTCAGACGTTGGTCGCGAAGCATCAGGCGCGCAGCAGCTTCACCGGGAGCCATCACTTCTCCCCGGCGATGTTGCCCGTCGGCATCCGTACCTTGCCATCGCCAGCGGCGGGAGTGTGTCATCGATGCCATGGCTTATTCCTCTGCGATAAGACACGCGGCCGAGATCGATGTACTCCCATTGAACGCCGGTGCGTTGTGCATGACGAGGCAGGCGGTGCGTGGTGCCCCGCATGTTGTGAACGTGCGTCAGGCAGGCGTTGTCGCATCGACATCCTCCTCGCTGACCGTGCCTGCCGCGGCATGCCAGAGCCCGGCTTCACGCAATGTCATGACGCCTTCGCTTCGGGCTTGTGCCGCAAGTTCGTGTGGGCTGCGGCCCTGCGCTATGTTGATCGCCTGTGTCGCGCTGATCGGCATCACCTGAAAGGCACCGATGCGCCCGGCAAAGCCGGTGCCATGGCAGCGCATGCAGCGATGTCCGGGCGGTGCCGTGCCTTCGGATGCAGCGCTGGGTTGGCACCCCGCCGGGCAGCGTCTTGGGAGCAATCGCTGTGCACTGATGACCAGCAGCGTCGACGAAAGATTGAATGGCGCAACCCCGAGGTCGAACAGTCGGGCGAGTGTGCTGGGCGCGTCGTTCGCGTGAACGGTCGCGAAGACGAGGTGTCCGGTCTGTGCCGCCTGCACGGCGATCTCGGCGGTTTGCGGATCGCGGATTTCGCCAACGACGAGCACGTCAGGGTCCTGTCGCAGAAACGCGCGCAGGGCGGTTGCAAAGTCGAGCCCGGCACGTTCGTTGAGATTGACCTGCGTGATACCCGGCAAGCGAATTTCGACCGGGTCTTCGATGGTGACGATGTTGCGCGATGTGTCGTTGAGTCGCCGCAGGCAACTGTAGAGCGAGACCGTCTTGCCGCTGCCCGTCGGGCCGGTCAGCAGGATCATGCCGTGCGGCTGGGCAATCGCGCGCGCGAGCGCAAGGTACTGCTTTGGTGTGTACCCAAGACCTTCCAGCGAGAGCGGAACCTTCGCACCGTCGAGCAAGCGCACGACCACCTTTTCACCGTGCAGCGTGGGCAGCGCGCTGACGCGGCATTCGACCGGCTCGCCCGCTTCGCGCCACACCATGCGCCCGTCCTGGGGCAGGCGCTTCTGCGCGATATCCAGATTGGCGAGTACCTTGATACGCGAGATGAGCATGTCGCGCCACGGCATGGGCACGTCGCGGTGCTCTTGCAGACGGCCATCGATGCGTAGCCGAATGCGGAAGCGTTGTGCCATTGGTTCGAAATGCACATCGGATGCACCCGCCCGAATGGCTTCGCTCAGCATCTGCTCGAGGAACTGTAACGGCGTAGCAGCGCTGCGTGACGTGGCGAGTGGTGCGGTAAGTGGCCCGGTAAGCGACCCGGCGATGGCCGGTACGGTCGCGCGGCTATCGGCGGCGCGCGCCGCGTCTGCGGATTCGGAAGCGTGAAATGACATGACAGGGTTTGGCGAGGACTGGGTGAAGCTTCAGTCTCGTCAAAACCCTGGGGCAGCTCAATCGGAATTGCCCGAAAAATGGGGCGATGTCACTGGCAGTGAGCGAGTGCGGCTCAATCGTGCGACGCGCGTGCGGCTGGCTTGAACAGACGCACCATCTTGATGGCCTGATTGTCGATTTGCACGATTTCCATGCGCACACCGCTGATTTCCAGACTGACGGCGGCTTCGGGAATCTCGCGCAGCACTTCCAGGATCAGGCCGTTGAGGGTCTTCGGGCCATCGGTCGGCAGATGCAGATTCAAGCGCCGGTTCAGATCGCGCAGTCCCACGCCGCCGCTGACCAGGCAATCGTCGTTCGTCGTCCAGCCTGAGCGACTGCCACCCGTGCCAGGCACACTCGTCGTGAATTCGCCGATGAGTTCTTCGATGATGTCCTCGGTGGTGACCAGCCCTTCAACCTCACCGTATTCGTTGACGACCAGCCCCACGCGCCGATGGTTCTCCTGGAAGTACTGCAACTGGCGCAGCGCCGGCGTGTCGCTCGGGATGAAGTACGGGTCAACGAGCAGCGCACGCAAGGTATCGACCGTGAGGTCGTCGGGGTGTCGTAGCGCGGCAAGCGTGCGACGTACCGGAAGAATGCCGACGATGCGATCGATGTCGCCGTCATAGACAGGCAGCTTGTTGTGATAGCACGTCTCAAGTTGCGTAAGGATCGTGTCGAGCGGCGCCGAAATGTCGAGCGCCTCAATGCGCGCGCGCGGCACCATCACGTCGTCGATGGTGATGTTCTCGAGATCGAGCAAATTGAGCAGCACGCTGCGCGGCTTGGTCGGTATGTAATTGCCGGCCTCGAGCACGATGGTGCGCAATTCTTCCGTGGTGAGGCGAGGTTCGTTTGCTGCACGGCGCGTATCGATGCGCAGCACGCGCAGCATGCCGCGCACGAAGCCGTTGAGCACCCAGACGAGCGGCGTGGCCACTTTCACGATCGGCTTGAGCAGCGTGCTGGCCGGTAACGCGATGCGCTCGGGATATGTAGCCCCTACGATTTTCGGACCGATCTCGGCGAAGATGATGATAAGCAACGCAATGAGCGCGGTCGCGATCGACAGCGTGACGGCGTCGTTACCGAAATAGCGCACCGCAATCGATGTGGTGAGCACCGGCACGACGGTATTGATGACGTTATTGCCGACGAGAATCGTGGAGAGCAGCGCTTCAGTGCGCGAGAGCAGGCCCTGAGTGGCCTTGGCGCCGTGGACGTTCATCCGTACCAGATGTTTCAGGCGATGGCGATTGAGCGCCATCATGCTCGTCTCGGAAATGGAAAAGAATCCCGAGCAGACGATCAGGAGGGCGACGGCGCAAATCTGCGCCCATAAGGGCAAGGCTTCCAAGCGTTAGGGCGCGCGAATGGCGAGTGGGGTGGCAATGAGTCGCCACTATAGCAGAGGGGGTGGGGCGCCCGTCATACGGGCTGGGGCGCACGATGCGTCAGATCGAATGAGACGGGCTGCATGGCATTCGAGCCTGTTTCGCCAGGGGAACCCCATATGGACAACGAATGCTGCGGGCATAAAAAAACCGCCGGACACGTCCGGCGGTTTTTTTGCTTTGCTTGAGAGCAAAGTAAATCCTGGTCGGGGTGAGAGGATTCGAACCTCCGGCCTCTACGTCCCGAACGTAGCGCTCTACCAGGCTAAGCTACACCCCGCTTCGATACTGCTGCTCCACCGTTAAGTGCGTCGCGCTATCGAGTAAGAACACAATTCTAGCAGGCTATTTTTATATTGGGAAGAGGGCAGCGCAGAAATTGTTTGTGCTGCCGCATCCGCCTCTTCTTTCGCGCGTGCGAGCGTGTAGTCGAGTGCGCCCGTGCGCGTGATTGCCGCGAGGATCGGTTCGAACTTGTCGGTGCCGCCGTTCTCGATGGCTTCGCGCACGAGGGCGCGTTCTTCATCCGTGCCGTGTTGCAGCACATGAATGAGCGGCAGCGTCGGCTTGCCCTCGCGCAGGTCGTCGCCCGCGTTCTTGCCCATCGCGTCGGTGTCGCCCGCGTAATCGAGCCAATCGTCCATCAACTGGAACGCCGTCCCCAGACGGCCGCCGTATTCACGCACGGCCGCTTCGGTCTGCGCGTCGGCATTGGCGAGTACTGCAGCGAGTTGCGTGGCCGCTTCGAACAGCGTGGCCGTTTTGTATTGGATGACTTGCAGGTAGCGCGCTTCGTCGACGTCCGGGTCGTGCATGTTCAGCAACTGCAGCACTTCGCCTTCGGCGATCACGTTGGTCGCTCGCGCAAGAATCTGCATCACACGCATGTTGTCCACGCTCACCATCATTTCGAAGGAGCGCGAATACAGGAAGTCGCCCACAAGCACCGACGCCGCATTGCCGAACAGCGCGTTGGCGGTCTGTTTGCCGCGGCGCAGGTCGGATTCGTCGACGACGTCGTCGTGAAGCAGCGTTGAGGTGTGAATGAATTCGATGACTGCGGCCAGTTCGAAGCGATGCGGCGAACTCACGCCGAGCGCACCGGCCACGAGCAGCAGCAATGCCGGACGCAGCCGCTTGCCGCCCGAATTGATGATGTATTCCGAGATCTGATTGATCAGGACCACCTCGGAGGCCAGCCGGTGGCGGATAAGCTGGTCGACGGCACGCATGTCGTCGGCGATGGCGGCCAGTACGTTCTGGGGAGAAGTCGAAGCAGTCAAGACAAGGCTCGGGTGAGGAAAAATTCGCCCCAAATTATATAGTGCGCGCGGCGACTTTCGGGGACCAGCCCCGCGTAATGGCTGGTTTGACGGAAGTCTTTGACTCAAAAGGAGAAAGTCTGTATAATTCCCGGTTTTCGTGCGCGCATTCGTTGCGTCGGGTCCGAAAATACTTCGGTATAACGGTCCGCGGCGGGTGTGATCGGCCGGTAAGTCGAGTCCTTTCGGGGCCCTCGGCCGGCACGGAAATTCTCTTGTTTATGAGTGAGGTTCAACAATGTACGCGGTCATAAAAACCGGCGGTAAGCAATATAAAGTTGCTGCTGGCGAAAAGCTCAAAGTAGAACAGATACCGGCTGACATTGGCGCTGAAATCACCATCGACCAGGTTCTCGCCGTTGGCGAGGGCGAATCGATTAAGTTCGGTGCGCCGTTGGTCAGTGGGGCTTCCGTCAAGGCTACCGTTATCGCCCAAGGTCGTCACCCCAAGGTGAAGATTTTCAAGATGCGCCGTCGCAAGCACTACCAAAAGCGTCAAGGCCATCGCCAAAACTACACCGAGCTGCGCATCGACAGCATCAACGGCTAATCGATCAAGCTAGGTAAGGAGTTAAGTCATGGCACACAAAAAAGCAGGCGGATCGTCCCGTAACGGCCGCGATTCTGAGTCGAAGCGCCTCGGCGTGAAGGTGTACGGCGGTCAGGCAATCCTGGCTGGCGGCATCATCGTTCGCCAACGTGGTACTCGTATGCATGCCGGCGAAAACGTCGGTATCGGTAAGGACCACACGCTGTTCGCACTGGCCGACGGTCATGTGCAATTCGCCGTCAAGGGCGCAGCGAAGAAGCAAGTGGTTAGCGTGGTGCCGGCAGCGTAAGCTAAGCCTTTTGCCACCAAAAGGCTCCGCTCTCATGCGGAGCCTTTTTTGTTTGTCCCGCCTGTGCGCCGCAAGCATCGCGCGCCCGGCCGGATCATTGAACAGTATTTGGATCGTCTGCGGACGGTCGATTGAGCGGAACGAACCCACATGAAATTCATTGACGCAGCGCGTATCGAGGTGATCGCCGGGAATGGCGGCAATGGCTCGGCATCGATGCGCCGTGAGAAGTTCGTGCCTTTCGGTGGACCTGACGGCGGCGACGGCGGTCGCGGCGGCAGTGTGTATGCCGTGGCGGATCGCAACATCAACACCCTGATCGATTACCGTTATTCGAAGAAGCATCTGGCGAAGAACGGCGAATCCGGTCGCGGCGCAGATTGCTACGGCAAAGGCGGCGAGGACATTTTCCTGCGCATGCCGGTCGGCACCATCATCAGCGACATGGAAACCGGCGAGACCATCGCCGATCTGACCGAACACGGCCAGGAAGTCGTGCTCGCGCAAGGCGGCGCAGGCGGTCTAGGCAACCTCCATTTCAAGTCGAGCACGAACCGTGCACCCCGTCAGAAGACGGATGGCAAACCCGGCGAGCGCCGTATGCTCCAGCTCGAGCTGAAGGTGCTCGCGGACGTCGGTCTGCTCGGCATGCCGAATGCGGGTAAGTCGACGTTCATCGCATCGGTATCGAATGCGCGTCCGAAGATCGCGGATTACCCATTCACGACGTTGCACCCGAATTTGGGTGTCGTGCGCACCGCGCCGGGCAAGAGTTTCGTGATCGCCGATATTCCTGGCCTGATCGAAGGCGCTGCGGAAGGTGCGGGGCTGGGTCACCAGTTCCTGCGTCACTTGCAGCGTACCGGCTTGTTGCTCCATATCGTGGACATCGCACCGTTCGACGAAGGCGTCGACCCGGTGGTCGATGCACAGGCCATCGTTCTCGAACTACAGAAGTACGACGAGGAGCTGTTCCAGAAGCCCCGCTGGCTGGTGCTCAACAAGGTCGACATGGTGCCCGAAGCGGAGCGTGCCGAGCGCGTGGCCGACTTCAAGAAGCGCTTCGGCTGGAGTGGCCCCACGTTCGAGATTTCCGCGCTGACGGGCGAAGGCTGCGAGAAGCTGTGTCTGGCGGTACAGGAATATCTTTACCAGCAACGTGGTGCTGTCGAAGAAGCGCTTGAAGACGCCGCACTGGACCCGCGTTTCCGCGCAGGCAGTGCCGCCCCGGCCGAACCGGCTGCAGACGCCGCACCGCAAACGCCCCCGGACGACGCGCCAAAGGCGTAAACTTCTCGTCACTCAAATGCGGGGTGCTGTCGCGCCGGTTTGCCTCACCCCCCGTGAACCGGCTGCTGTAGCCATGTGAGGGAAGGGCGGTCCTGCGTCACTTCCCGGCGACTGCAGCGGCCCGTCTTCCCAATATATCCGCAGGAGAATCCAGGTCCATGCGTTCGGTCATCGCCGATGCCAAGCGGCTTGTGGTGAAAGTGGGCTCCAGTCTCGTGACCAACGACGGTCGCGGTCTGGACGATGTTGCCATTGCGCGATGGGCGCAACAGATCGCCGCGCTGCGGCACGGTGGCGACGGACGTGCGCCAAAGCAGGTGGTGCTCGTCAGTTCGGGCGCCATTGCCGAGGGAATGCAGCGTCTGGGTTGGGCGCGCCGCCCGAAGGCCATCGATGAACTTCAGGCGGCTGCTGCCGTAGGCCAGATGGGCCTGGCGCAGGTCTACGAGACCCGCTTCGCCGAACACGGCGTGCGAACCGCACAGATTCTCCTCACGCATGCCGATCTGGCAGACCGCGAACGCTATCTGAATGCGCGGACGACCTTGCTGACGTTGTTGCGACTCGGCGTGGTGCCGATCATCAACGAGAACGACACGGTGGTGACTGACGAAATCAAGTTCGGCGACAACGACACGCTGGGTGCGCTCGTGACCAATTTGATCGACGGCGACGCGCTGGTCATCCTGACCGATCAATCGGGCCTGTACACGGCCGACCCGCGTAAACACCCTGACGCCGAGTTCGTGCACGAGGCCGAAGCGGGTGACGAGCGTCTGGAAGCGATGGCCGGGGGTGCCGGGACCAACATCGGACGCGGCGGCATGCTGACCAAGATCCTTGCGGCCAAGCGCGCGGCCACGAGCGGCGCGCATACCGTGATCGCGTCGGGGCGCGAAGCCGACGTGCTCGTGCGTCTGGCTGGCGGCGAAGCGATCGGCACGCAATTGGTCGCCCGCACCGCGGTGCTCACGGCACGTAAGCAGTGGATGGCCGACCATCTGCAAGTGCGCGGCCGTGTCGTGATCGATGCGGGCGCGTGCAAGAAGCTGGTGGAAGAGGGCAAGAGCTTGTTGCCGATCGGCGTGATCGACGTCGAGGGCACGTTTGCGCGCGGGGAGGTGATTGCCTGCATGGACGAAGCCGGTCATGAAGTCGCGCGGGGCCTGTCCAACTACAGTGCCTCCGAGACACGACTGATTCGCCGTCACCCGAGCAGCGATATCGAGCAGGTGCTGGGCTTTGCGAACGAGCCGGAACTGATTCATCGCGACAATCTGATTCTGCGCTGAGCCGCAGGGCAGGGCGCGCATCCCTCGCATCGAACGTAAAAAAACGCCGGCACGCAATGCGTGACCGGCGTTTTCTTTCGATGAAGCGTGACAGGCGAGACCCGCCTGCTGCGCTCAGCGGTAGGTCGGATTGGTCGTCGGGAAGCGCAAGCCCTGAACGATGGCCTTGGCGTTGCCTGCCGGCGTCTTGTCCTGGCAAAGATAATCGCGGTACAGAATGCCCTGATAGGCCGTCGAGCCATACGGCCTGATCGGGCGCCATTCGCTGTTGCGCGCCGGGATCCAGGTGCCGTCGGGACGAGCCGTGGCATACAGACGCGACTCGAACGACGAGCAATGAATGCCTTCGTACGACACGTTACGCGCGCCTTGCTTGCTGCGAATCACGGCGATATAGCGGACCACGCCGTCGTCCGTCACCTGCACCGACTTCGTGTCGATGGCGTAGTCGAGCGTCGCGTTCGGCAAGGTGGGGAAGCTCACAAGGTCGGCGTCTTGCGGCGGCGTTGTCGGCAGAGCGTACTCCGCTTCCTTCCATTTGCCCTTGGCGGCTTCCTGCTGGGCGATGTATTCGTCGAAATCCTGGACGGGTTGCGACATGCTGCTGCAGCCGGCAATCAGCGCCAGAGCGGCCAGAGGAGCCAGGGCGGCCAGGCGCTGGGCGTGGCGGGCAAAGAAAGGACGCATGAGATGTGGATGAGAAGTCGGTTGGACGGCGGATGAACGAAAGCGGGCAATCCGCGCGGCATCCCGGAGGACGCCAGGTCAAAAAAGGGCGCGGGCATGACGCCCGCGACCGATGATGGGACAAGCCGGCCGCGGCCTGGTTCAGTGCTCCCGGGGTGGCATACCCGAACTGGCGGTGTCTGCTGCTTCGCCGGGGCTGCCGCAGTTCTCGCTATTGCACCTGTCGTCATGCGCGTCGGTGCCGCCTGGCGGCATGTCTTCGATCCGGGCGCCGGCGCGCGGAAACCGCCGCCGGTCATGCTGCGCGCGTGCGGCCGAGCGTCGCAGATAGCGCGATAGCTCGTTCAGGGCGAGCTGATACACCTCGCGCTTGAATTCGATCACTGCGTCGAGCGGCACCCAGTACTCGTTCCAACGCCAGGCGTCGAACTCGGGATGATCAGTGGCGCGCAGGCAGATGTCGCAATCGCGACCGACCATGCGCAGCAGGAACCAGATTTGCTTCTGGCCCCGGTAATGTCCGCGCACTTCGCGCTTGATGAACTTGTCCGGCACCTCATAACGCAGCCAGTCGCGTGTGCGACCGATGACTTTGACGTGTTCTGGCTTTAGCCCGGTTTCCTCGTGCAATTCTCGGAACATGGCCTGTTCAGGCGTTTCGCCGTACTTGATGCCGCCTTGCGGGAACTGCCAAGAGTGCTCGCCCAGCCGCTTGCCCCAGAACACTTCATTGCGTGCGTTTAAGAGGATGATGCCGACGTTCGGGCGAAAGCCTTCACGGTCAAGCATACAACCACCCTTGAATCCTTTAAAATTGCTTCGATTATAAACAGATAATCACCGGCGCGGCGGCCGGCGGCGGCTCGGGTGACCGGGGCGGCGTGTACGGCCGGCGGGTGTCTCAGGGGCTGCGACGACGTTTTGGCGCGCCCCGGCCTCGCTTCTGGTCACCGACCTGAGCGCTGTGCGCGCCGTTGACCCTCATTTTTCCGGAAATCTGCATGAAAGCCTCTCGTTTCTTCATCGGCACCCTCAAGGAAGCGCCCACCGACGCCGAAATCGTCAGCCACAAGCTGATGATGCGCGCCGGCATGATTCGCCGCGTCGCCGGCGGTATCTACGATTACCTGCCGATCGGCCTGCGCTCGATCCGCAAGGTCGAAGCCATCGTTCGTGAAGAAATGAACCGCGCAGGCGCGCTCGAACTGCTTATGCCGGCCGTGCAGCCGGCCGAATTGTGGCAGGAGTCGGGGCGCTGGGAGAAGTACGGCCCGGAACTGCTGCGCCTGAAGGATCGCCACGGCCGCGAATTCGTCGTCGGCCCGACGCACGAAGAAGTCGTGACGGACATCGCCCGCCGCGAAATCAAGAGCTATCGCCAACTGCCGGTGAACTTCTATCAGGTGCAGGCGAAGTTCCGCGACGAGATTCGTCCGCGTTTCGGCGTGATGCGCGGCCGCGAATTCATCATGAAGGACGCCTACTCCTTCGATAAGGACCGCGCGGGCATGCAGGTGTCTTATCAGAAGATGTTCGACGCCTACGTGCGCATCTTCACGCGTCTGGGTTTGACGTTCCGCGCCGTGGTGGCCGACAACGGCTCCATTGGCGGCTCCGGTTCGCATGAATTCCATGTGATCGCCGACACCGGCGAAGACGCTATCGCCTACTGCCCGACGTCCGACTATGCAGCCAACGTCGAAATGGCCGAGGCGCTCGCGCCGCAGAGCGAGCGCGCCGCCCCTGCCGAAGCACTGACCAAGACTGCCACGCCGGGCAAGGCCAAGTGCGAAGCCGTCGCGGAATTGCTGTCGATCCCGCTTGCACGCACGGTCAAGTCGATCGTGCTCGCGACTGACAGCGAAGACGCCGGTACCACCGTGTGGCTGCTTCTGCTGCGCGGCGACCACGAACTCAACGAGATCAAGGCGAGCAAGGTGCCGGGGCTGTCCGACTTCCGTTTCGCGAGCGAAGCCGAGATCGTCGAATGGTTCGGCACGCCGCCGGGCTATCTGGGCCCCCTCGGCACGAAAAAGCCGGTCAAGCTCGTGGTCGATCGCGCGGTCGCGAAGATGAGCGATTTCGTGGTCGGTTCGAACGAGGTCGACTTCCACACCACCGGCGTGAACTGGGGCCGCGATCTGCCCGAGCCCGAAGTCGTGGCCGATCTGCGCAACGTCGTGCCGGGCGACCTCTCGCCGGACGGCAAGGGCGAGATCGCGCTGTGCCGGGGTATCGAAGTGGGTCACGTGTTCCAGTTGGGCACCAAGTACTCGGACGCCATGGGCGGCACCTTCCTCGACGAGACCGGCAAGCCGGCACCGATGGAGATGGGCTGCTACGGTATCGGCATCACGCGTATTCTCGGTGCGGCCATCGAGCAGAACTTCGACGATAAAGGCATCATCTGGCCGGAGTCGATCGCGCCGTTCGAAGTGGTGCTGTGCCCGATGGGCTACGACCGCAGCGACGCCGTGCGTGCCGCTACCGATAAGGTCTACGAAGATCTTCTGGCGGCCGGCGTCGACGTGATTCTCGACGACCGCGGCGAGCGTCCCGGCGTGATGTTCGCCGAGTGGGAGCTGATTGGCGTGCCGCATCGCGTGGTGATCGGCGACCGTGGCCTGAAGGAAGGCAAGATCGAGTATCAGGGCCGCCGCGATGCGCAAGCTCAGTTGCTCGACGCCGCCGTCGTGGCGGAAGTCGTCACCGGCAAGGTTTGCGCCGCCAAAGCGATCTGAGCGAGGGGCGCGCGGTGCGCCGGTGAACGTCTGCCGGTGAAACGTCGCGCGTGCGCAGGTGCATGAGGCAATACCTGACGGCAGTCGCCCCGGCGGCTGCCGTTGTCATATCTGGAAGCGTTACCGGTATGGAATATACGTTCGCGTCGGCGACGGTACTGTTGCTGCTCATCACCGACCCGTTCGGCAATATCCCGATCTTCGTGAATGCCCTGAAGAACGTGCCGGCTCATCGACGGCCGCGGGTGATCTTGCGCGAGGTGCTGATTGCGTTTGTCATCCTGTTGCTCTTCATGCTGGCGGGCGACCGCTTCCTGCGCATGATGAGTCTCACCGACCTGTCGTTGCAGTTGGCCGGGGGCATCGTGCTGTTCCTGATCGCGCTGCGCATGATCTTTCCCCGTCCCGATCAGGGGTCGTTGCCCGATGCGGGCGAGCCGCTTATTGTGCCGCTGGCGATACCGGCGCTTGCGGGGCCGTCGGCACTCGCGACCGTCATGCTGCTCGTGTCGCAGCAACCGGGACGTATGCTCGAGTGGATCACGGCGCTGTGCGTGACGATGGCCGTCTGCGCGGTGGTGCTGCTTCTGGCCGATCGTATCGAACGGTGGGTCGGCTCGCGCGTGGTGATGGCATTCGAGCGTCTGATGGGGCTGATTCTGGTGGCGATCTCGGTCGAGATGATCCTCAAGGGCGTGAAGATCTTCGTGCACCAATTCTGATGGCGTGGCGCGTGCAGCGGCGACCCTGAAAAAGGGGCCACGCTTGAACGGGCCCCTTTGACTGTCTGGCGGTGCGGGAGCGTATCCCGCCGCAGCGCTCAGCGCGGCGCGGTTAGCGCGCGAATTGCCGGCAGGTTACGCCAGTAGCCTTTGGCGTCCATGCCGCAGCCGAAGACGTAACGATCCGGCACCGTGAAGCCGCAGAAATCCGGGCGCGACGGCTTTTCCTTCGTCAGGATCTTCTCGCACAGCACGGCGCTGTAGAACTTCGAGGCGCCCATCTCCAGAATCCGGTCACGAATCGCCGCCATCGTGGCACCTTCGTCGAGAATGTCGTCGAGCACGAGCACCACGCGGTCGCGCACCGAGTCGCGCGGCGCCACGCGCCACTGCATTGCACCGCCGGTGGTAGTGTTGTTGTAGCGCGAGAGGTGGATGTAGTCGAACTCGAGCGGGAAGTCCAGACGCGGCAGCAGCATGCCGGTGAAGACGGCCGCGCCGCCCATGACCGACAGCACCATCGGGAATTCGTCGCCAATGGCGTCCTTGATGGACTTGGCCATCATGTCGACGGATCGGTTCACCTCGTCGGCCGAGACGATTTCTTCGGAATTACGGAATACTTCGAGGGCTTCTTCGCGGTTCATATGGGGCGACCCTGTGGAACGTGTTGCTGGGGGATGTCGCTAAGTGCGGCCCGGAGTATATACGGAAAATCCGTAGGAATGCCCGGACCGCGACCGGCAGGTCTGGCTCAGCGCATGCCAGGCATCATGCCTTTCATACTGCGCATCATTTTCATCATGCCACCGCCTTTGAGCTTCTTCATCATGGTGCGCATCTGGTCATACTGATTGAGCATGCGGTTGACCTCCTGCACCTGAACACCGGCGCCGGCGGCAATGCGGCGCTTGCGGCTCGCCTTGATAAGTTCCGGCTTGGCGCGCTCGGCCGGCGTCATCGAATTGATGATGCCCTCCATGCGGCGCACCTGTTTCTCGGCCTGATCCATGTTGGTCTGGCTGGCTGCGGCCTGGAATTGCGCGGGCAGCTTGTCCATGAGCGACGACAGGCCACCCATCTTCTTCATCTGGCCGATCTGCGCCTTAAAGTCGTTCAGATCGAAGTCGCCGCCTTTCTTGACCTTCTCGGCGAGTTTTTGCGCGGCCTGCACGTCGACGCCGCGTTGCGCTTCCTCGACGAGCGCCAGAATGTCGCCCATGCCGAGAATCCGGTTCGCCATGCGATCCGGATGGAAGACTTCGAGGCCGTCGAGCTTCTCGCCCACACCGACGAACTTGATCGGCTTGCCAGTAATGTGACGCACCGACAGCGCTGCACCGCCGCGCGAGTCGCCGTCGAGCTTGGTGAGCACCACACCGGTGAGCGGCAGTGCGTCGTTGAAGGCGCGGGCGGTGTTCACGGCGTCCTGGCCGAGCATGGCGTCGACGACGAACAGCGTTTCAATCGGTTTGAGTTCGGCGTGCAGGGCGCTGATTTCCTGCATCATCACTTCGTCGATACCCAGACGGCCGGCCGTGTCGACGAGCAGCACATCATGGTGATGGCGGCGGGCCCAGTCGACGGCCGCGCGGGCGATATCCACCGGCTTCTGATCGGGTTGCGACGGGAAGAAGTCGGCGTCGACCTGTTGCGTCACCGTCTGCAACTGGGCGATAGCGGCGGGGCGGTAGACGTCGGTGGAAACCGTGAGGACTTTCTTCTTCTGGGCGCGTAGCAGCTTGGCGAGCTTACCGACGGTGGTCGTCTTACCGGCGCCCTGCAGGCCGGCCATCAGGATGACGGCGGGCGGCGTCGTCGCGAGATTGAGTTCGGCGGCACGGCCTTCGTAATCACCGCCCATGAGCGCGGTCAGTTCGCGCTGCACCACGCCCACGAGCGCCTGGCCCGGCGAGAGGCTGGAAATCACCTCCTCACCCAGTGCCTTTTCTTTCACCTTGGCGATGAAATCGCGGACCACCGGCAGGGCGACGTCGGCCTCGAGCAGGGCGAGACGCACTTCGCGCAGCATTTCCTGCGTGTTGGCCTCGGTCAGGCGAGCTTCGCCGCGCAGCGTCTTGACGACTTTGGCGAGGCGCGTAGTGAGATTGTCGAGCATGAAACGTATCCTGTAAGACTCGCAGTGGCCCCGGCGGCCTGTCCCGCAGCCCCGGAAGGGGCCGTAGTGGGCGCGGCAGCGCGCCCATCATAGGCTGGTGTAAACTTCAAATATGACTATTTTACTGTATGCGCTGACCGCCATCCTTTACGCCCGGCTGGCGGTTTGTTCGTGGCAAGGATACCGGCGCGATGCCGCGCTCGCTCTGGCGGGCGGGCGGGTCGCGCCTGCGCCGGTCACCGGCACCCCCTCGCGCTGGCCGATGCAGCTTTCGCTGCTCGCTGCGCTGTTGCTGCATGGGGTGTTGCTGCATCAGACCATCTTCCGCGCGGACAGCATGCACTTCGGTTTCGCGTACATGCTCTCGGCCATGCTCTGGCTTTCGGTCGGCATTTTCTGGATCGAGAGTTTCTTTTTCCCTCTCGACAGCCTGCGGCTGATGGTCACACCCGTGGCCGCCGTCTCGTGCCTGTTGCCGATGATTTTTCCGGATGTGCGCATTCTCGGTTTTGCGGCAGATCCGATTTTCAAGGTGCACTTCATCATCGCCAACATGGCCTACGGGCTGTTCGCACTGGCCGCGCTGCACGCGCTGCTGATGATTTATGCCGAGCGGCAACTGCATCCGTCGCGCAGCAACGAGGCGACCGGCTGGCTTTCGCGCTGGCTCGAGACGTTGCCGCCACTGCTCACGATGGAAAAATTGCTGTTCCGGTTAATCGGCGCCGGGTTCGTATTGTTGACCCTGACGCTGATTTCCGGCGTGATGTTCTCCGAGGCGCTGTTCGGGCGCGCGGTGCGCATCGATCACAAGACCGTGTTCGCGGTGGTGTCGTGGCTGATGTTCGGCGCGGTGCTGCTGGGCCGACACTTTTATGGGTGGCGCGGCAAGGTTGCGCTGCGTTGGGTTCTGGCGTCGTTCGTGGCGCTTTTGCTGGCGTATGTCGGCTCTCGCTTCGTGCTTGAGGTGGTGCTGCATCGCATAACGGAGACTTGAAGCGCGATGCGCAATATTCTGCTGTTACTGGTGTTGTTGGTGGCTGGCACATGGTGGATGCGGTACAACGAGCGTAAGCGCAACACCGAGCGCGATGAGCGCAACGAACAACGGCGCCCGCCGCCGGCGCACGGTCCGCGCACGACCGTGCGCGAAGCGCTGCCACCGGCCGAGCGCATGGTGCAATGCATCGAGTGCGATACCTACCTTCCCGAGAGCGAAGCCGTCGGCGGTGCAGGCGGTAATCACTTTTGCAGCGCTGCGCACCGCAACGCCTATCTCACGCGCGAACACCGCGTCTGAGTCCCGCTGCGCAGCCAGACTGCGCAGCGATTCCGAATTCCCCCCTCGTCTCTGGCATGGCGCCCGAATGGGCAGCCTTGCGCATGGCTGTCGCATGCACTAAAACACAGTAACCGGCTCTGTACAAAAGAACCATAGCAACAGAGACGAGACGACAGGAGGGCGCAATATGCTAATGCGCAGACGGATGTATTTTCTTCTTCCCGATCTGGCCAGTGCCGGGCGCACGATGAGCGATTTGCTGCTCGCCCGGATCGACGAGCGTCACATCCACTTTATGGCACGTGACGAAATGGACCTGGAGGGACTGCACGAGGCTAACCTGCTACAGACTTCCGATATCGTGCACGGCGCAGAAGCCGGGCTCGTGATCGGCGGGTTCTGTGGTTTGGCGGTCGGTGCAGTCGCCGCGTTTTTCCCCATCGTGGGCACGCGTCCCCAATGGGAATTGATGATCGTGACCGCACCTCTCGGCGCGCTCTTCGGCGCCTGGGTGTCGAGCATGATTGGTGTGTCGGTGCCGAACTCCCGGCTCAAGGCGTTTCGCGAACCGCTCGAGCGCGGCATGATCCTGCTCATGGTGGATGTGCGCGACGGCCGTGTTGACGAGATTCGCGACATGCTCAAGGAGCATCACCCTGAGGCGCATATGGAAGGGGTGGAGTCGGCTATTCCGGCATTTCCGTGATGGATGGTAACGAGCGAGGCAATCGGATCGGCATCGAATACTGGATTGACGCAGGAGACGAGTATCACCGGCCGGCAACGGCCAATAGCGCCGCACCTGTGAGCGGCGCGGGGTGGCGCGCGTGTCGTATGACACGAGTACGACGCCATCCCAGGGCGTGGTCACGCCCACAGAAGCCTCTCGGCCAAGCACGGCGGGAGGCTTCTTCTTTGGGAATTCGCCATCGCCATCGTCCCGTGGCCGGCAGGCACCCGGCAACAGGCGATATTTTGACGCACCGCCCGCATCCGGCATGCCGGACGTGCCTGCGGCGGGGACGGGCCAAGTGGGCTACAATGGCGCCCCTCGCTCTACGGGAGTTCGCCATGCCCGTCATGCTCCAGTCATTTGCGTCCCCTAACGTTGCGCTCCGGTCGTGTGAGCGTGTCGAGAGGCACACCTTGCCGATGCCGCGAGGTCGCGCATGAACGCGCCGGATCAACGTCTGTCGCTCACGCTCGATGCCAACGGATGGGTGTGCGAAGCCGAACATCTGCCGTCGCCCAATTTCGACATGCGGCCCGATGGGATGCCGACCGACCTGCTCGTGGTGCACAACATCTCATTGCCGCCGGGACAGTTCGGCGGCGACGAAATTGCGGCATTTTTCCAGAATCGGCTTGACCACGATGCGCATCCGTTCTTCGACGAGATTCGCGGCGTGCACGTCTCATCGCACTTTCTGGTGCGACGCGACGGTGCGTTGCAACAGTTCGTGTCGTGCAATGCGCGGGCGTGGCATGCGGGGGCGTCGTCGTTCGAAGGCCGTACGCGCTGCAATGATTTTTCAATCGGCGTTGAGCTTGAAGGCACCGACGAACTGCCGTTCACTGCGGCGCAGTACGCAACGCTGGCGGCGCTCACGCGTGCGTTGTGTGAGCGTTATCCGATTCAAGCCGTGGCCGGACATGCCGATATAGCACCGGGCCGGAAGACCGATCCGGGACCGCATTTCGAGTGGCGGCGATTGCGCCGGATGGCGGATCTGAGCCCCGAGGCACTGCCGTTTCAGCCAGCCGATTAATCCCCATCCGGGGACAGGTTTTGCTTGACAGGGCGATGGCACGGGCCTCCCCGGCGCGTGAAATTTTTGGGTTTGCGGAGTGCGTCATCTCCACTATACTTAGTGCCAATTCCAGTGCCGACCACTACATCTAGTGGTTGATGTCGAGTTCGGCCCAGGATGCAATAACCATCAATACCGTGCTTGTCCCGCGGCGTTTTGTGGGGCGGCACAGCAGCAAAGCCGTGCAGCGGACACCTCGAACCCTTGGCCGTCCGTCGGTCGTGCGGTGTTCAGCACTTCGCTCCATCGGCGCCCCCAGGGCGCATTTTTGCCGGCAATAAAACTGGTAGAGACGCGCTAACAGCACCATCTCATTGGAACGGGAGTTTTTACATGCAGACTAACGAAAACCTCACCCGCCCGAACCCCACGCCCGCTGCAACTGCAGGCAGTGGCGCGGGTGCGTCGGCGCCCCAGACGACGGGCGCATTCGAGCCGGCCACCAACGCTGACTTCAAAGTGATTCGACGCAACGGCGCGGTGGTGGGTTTCGAGCCGTCGAAGATCGCCATCGCTGTGACCAAGGCGTTTCTTGCCGTGAACGGCGGTCAAGGTGCGGCTTCGGCGCGCGTGCGCGAACTCGTGGAGCAATTGACGCAGAACGTCGTGCGCGCATTGGTGCGTAGCCGTCCGAACGGCGGTACGTTCCACATCGAAGATATTCAGGATCAGGTCGAACTGGCGCTCATGCGCGAAGGTGAGCACAACGTGGCTCGCGCCTACGTGCTGTACCGCGAGAAGCGTTCGCAAGAGCGCGCTCAGGCGGTCGAGACCACGCAGGAAGCCGCTACGCCCGACGCGCCGGTGCTGCGTGTCACCGACGACGGTGTGACGCGTACGCTCGACATGGCCGTGCTGCGCGGCGTGGTGCAAGCCGCCTGCGAAAACCTCGGCGATGAAGTCAAAGCCGAGCCGATCCTGACCGAGACCATCAAGAATCTGTACGACGGCGTGCCGCTGTCGCAGGTCTACGATTCGGCGATCCTCGCTTCGCGTACGCTCATCGAGAAGGAGCCGGCGTACAGCCAGGTTACGGCCCGTATCCTGATGCACACGATCCGCCGCGAAATCCTCGGCGAAGAAGTGCTGCAGGGCGAAATGGCTGAGCGCTACATTGAGTATTTCCCGCGTTTCATCAAGCAAGGGGTTGAGGCCGAACTGCTCGACGAGCAACTGCTCTCGTTCGATCTGGCCAGGCTGGGCGCTGCGCTCGACGCGTCGCGCGACCTGCAATTCAACTACCTGGGCCTGCAGACGCTGTACGACCGCTACTTCCTGCACATCGACAGTCATCGTATCGAAATGCCACAGGCGTTCTATATGCGTGTGGCAATGGGTCTGGCACTCAATGAAGTCGAGCGCGAAGCGCGTGCGATCGAGTTCTATCAGATTCTGTCGAGCTTCGACTTCATGAGTTCGACGCCGACGCTGTTCAACTCGGGTACGCGTCGCTCGCAGCTCTCGTCGTGCTATCTGACGACGGTCTCGGACGATCTGGAAGGTATCTACGAAGCGCTCAAGGAAAACGCACTGCTCTCGAAGTTTGCCGGCGGTCTGGGCAACGACTGGACGCAGGTTCGCGCACTCGGCTCGCACATCAAGGGCACGAACGGCAAGAGCCAGGGCGTGGTGCCGTTCCTGAAGGTAGTCAACGACACGGCGGTGGCCGTGAACCAGGGTGGCAAGCGCAAGGGCGCTGTCTGCGCGTACCTGGAAACGTGGCACCTGGACATCGAAGAATTCCTGGAACTGCGTAAGAACACGGGTGACGATCGTCGTCGTACGCACGACATGAACACGGCGAACTGGATTCCCGATCTGTTCATGAAGCGCGTGATGGAAGGCGCCGAGTGGACGCTGTTCTCGCCGTCGACCTGCCCGGATCTGCACGACAAGTACGGCAAGGCCTTCGAACAGGCTTACACGGCCTACGAAGAGAAGGCCGCACGCGGCGAAATCAGGCTGTTCAAGAAGGTGCCGGCGCAGGCGCTCTGGCGCAAGATGCTGGGCATGCTGTTCGAAACCGGCCATCCGTGGATCACGTTCAAGGACCCGTGCAACATCCGCTCGCCGCAGCAGCACGTGGGCGTGGTGCACTCGTCGAACCTGTGCACGGAAATCACGCTGAACACGAGCGAGACCGAAATCGCCGTGTGTAACCTCGGCTCGGTGAACCTCGTGGCTCACCTGAAGCAGACGGCCAACGGCTACGAACTGGATCACGAGAAGCTGCAGCGCACCATTCGCGTGGCGATGCGCATGCTCGACAACGTCATCGACATCAATTACTACGCGGTGGCGAAGGCGCGCAATTCGAACCTGCATCACCGTCCGGTGGGCATGGGCATCATGGGCTTCCAGGACTGCCTGCACCTGCTGCGCACGCCCTATGCGTCGAACGACGCGGTCGAGTTTGCCGATCGTTCGATGGAAGCCGTGTGCTACTACGCCTACTGGGCGTCGACCGAGCTGGCGAAGGAACGCGGTCAGTATTCGTCGTACAAGGGCTCGCTGTGGGATCGTGGCATCCTGCCGCAGGATTCGCTGAAGCTGCTGGCCGAAGAGCGTGGTGGTTATGTCGACGTCGACCTGTCGAGCACGCTCGACTGGGACAGCCTGCGCAAGCACATCGCCGATCACGGCATGCGCAACTCGAACTGCGTGGCGATCGCGCCGACCGCGACGATCTCGAACATCATTGGCGTATCGGCCTGTATCGAGCCGACGTTCCAGAACCTGTACGTGAAGTCGAACCTGTCGGGCGAATTCACGGTGGTCAACGAGTATCTGGTGCGTGACCTGAAGGCCCGCGGCCTGTGGGATGAAGTGATGGTCGCCGACCTGAAGTACTTCGACGGCTCGCTCGCCCGTATCGATCGCGTGCCGGCCGACCTGCGCGAGATTTACGCCACGGCGTTCGAAGTTGAGCCGAAGTGGCTGGTCGAGGCCGCGTCGCGTCGTCAGAAGTGGATCGACCAGGCGCAATCGCTCAACATCTATATGGCGGGCGCTTCGGGCAAGAAGCTCGACGAGACGTACAAGCTGGCTTGGACGCGCGCGCTGAAGACCACGTACTACCTGCGTACGATGGCCGCAACGCACGTCGAGAAGTCGACGGTGAGCCACGGCGCGCTGAACGCGGTGAGCTCGGGGGGGGTAACGCCGAGCGGAAGCTTCTCGGCCGAGCCGACCTCGCCGCTGGCACAACCGATGCCGGAAGCCGAAGGCGCGGTTTGCACGATGCGTCCGGGCGACCCTGGCTTCGAAGAGTGCGAGGCTTGCCAGTAAGTTGAGCGTGCCGAGGTGCCCGACAGGGCCCCGGTACCTGGGAAAAACCCCGTCGCCCTTGCGGGCCGGCGGGGTTTTTTCTTGGGCGATTCGTCTGGCGATCAGGCCAGATCGATACGCATCGACAGATCGAGCGTCTGCCCATGTGCGACCACGGCGTGATCGTTGTCGAACTCACCTACCCGGTGTGTCGACGGCTCGAGGCACAGGTACGGACGCCCCGCTGGCGAGTGCACCACCAGCCAGGCGGCGTTGTCGCTGCGCACGGTGGCCGAGCGCAGGCCACCGGCATAGTCGATACGCGCGTCGAATCGTCCGGACTCGGAGGGCGCTTCAGCGAACCATGTCGATCGTCCTCCCGTATCGAGTCCGCCGCCTACGGACACGACTTCCATCGCGCCGACATGCACACGCTGCTCGCTCGGCCAGCGGATGTCCTCGGAGGGCGAACGCCAGATCGCCTCCGACTCGAACGTCAGACGTGCGCCTGCGGGCCAGCGGAAGTACGGGTGCAGCCCGAGCCCGGCCGGCATGTCTTCGGTGGAGAGATTGGTGATCGACAGTTGCATGTCCACCCCTTGCTCATCGAGCGACACCGAGAGGTACGCCTGATAGTGCCAGGGCCACTCGGGTTGCGCGGGGCTATCGAGTTGCAGCACGCAACAGTCAGGGCTCTCGTCGACGACGTCCCACTCGCGCCGCAGCCCCCAGCCGTGCAGCGAACTCGACGCCGCGGGCGCCTCGCGAACGCCAATCGTGCGCTCGCGCCAGTGCAGGGTGTCGTCGCGCAACATATTGGTATACGGCAGCATCGGAAAGGCACCGGCCTTCGGCCATTCGTCCGACGAGAACGGCTCGTTGCCCAGCGGTACGAGGTAGTCGAAGAGGTCGCCGCGCGTGTCGCGGCGAGCGAGTCGTGCGAGCCGGCCGCCGCAACCGGGTTGGACTTCGGCCACGAGCGAGCCTTTCGAGAGGCGGATCGGTTTGCCGGGCGTGAGTATGCGTGGGGTTGGGCCTGGCGAGCCCGCCTGAGTCTGTGCGCTGTCGGCGCTTGGGAATGTCATCGTCGGTATCTCCTTCATCGGCGTCTGGGGGTGGCGCACGCCGGAATCTGCCGCTCCGGTCCGCTGCGCGGTGACGCTCGCCGCCACAGGATACGCCAATGTGACGCCGCGCCCTCCGAAGGCGGCGCAATGGCTGTCGTGCGACGCCGTTTCGTGGCAAGATGCCGGTCCCGCGAGACCGGATGCCAATGGCTAAGGGAAATCGCCAAACACTAGGTATAGTGGTTATCGCGCGGTGCGACACTATATCTAGTGTCGCGTGCTGGAATGAGTAACGTAATTGTGCTAAATTGGAGTCATTCAATTCGACGTCGGGAGGTCATGATGTTGTTATCGCTCTCGCGTCGGCATTGTTGTTCAAAACTGCGTAATTGCGCATCTGCATTACCCCCGAAACACGGCAACTTTTCCGGCGAACTTCGCACTGCCGGCGATAGGTCGCCGACTGCCGGATCGCTAGTTTTTTGTCAGCCTTCGCCCGCGAACGGCTGATCTGTCACTTCGGCGATGTGCGCGCCTGTGTGCATCGCATCAACCTGAATGGACTGAGACCCTATGCTTAACTGGGAAGAAGACACCACCGCCGCCAAACCGGCTGCTCCCTCCGCTGCTCCGGCCCCTGCGTCGAACATTCTCGGCACCCAAGGGGATACCCCGAGTGTGATCGCTTCGCAGTCGACGCGTCGCGTGAGTGCGTCCGACAAGCGCGTGATCAACGGCACGACGGATGTGAACCAGCTGGTGCCCTTCAAGTACAAATGGGCCTGGGAGAAATATCTCGCGGGTTGCGCGAACCACTGGATGCCGCAGGAAATCAACATGTCGCGCGACATCGCTCTGTGGAAGGACCCGAACGGTCTGACCGACGACGAGCGCCGCATCATCAAGCGCAACCTTGGCTTCTTCGTGACCGCCGACTCGCTCGCCGCGAACAACATCGTGCTGGGCACCTATCGCCACATCACCGCGCCGGAGTGCCGCCAGTTCCTGCTGCGTCAGGCGTTCGAAGAGGCGATTCACACGCACGCTTATCAGTACATCGTCGAGAGCCTGGGGCTGGACGAAGGCGAGATCTTCAATGCGTATCACGAAGTGCCGTCGATTCGCGACAAGGACGAGTTCCTGCTCCCGTTCATTGAAGTCGTGGCCGATCCGTCGTTCCAGACCGGCACGCAGGAAACCGACCAGAAGCTGCTGCGCTCGCTGATCGTGTTCGCCTGCATCATGGAAGGTCTGTTCTTCTATGTCGGCTTCACGCAGATCCTCGCGCTGGGCCGTCAGAACAAGATGACGGGTGCTGCAGAGCAGTATCAGTACATCCTTCGCGACGAGTCGATGCACTGCAACTTCGGCATCGATCTGATCAATCAGGTGAAGCTGGAAAACCCGAACCTGTGGACGCCGGAGTTCCGCGAAGAGATTCGCGAGCTGTTCAAGAAGGCGGTCGAGTTGGAGTATCGCTACGCTGAAGACACGATGCCGCGCGGCGTGCTTGGTCTGAACGCGGGCATGTTCAAGAGCTATCTTCGCTTCATCGCGAACCGTCGTTGTGCCCAAATTGGTCTCGAAGCGCTCTACCCGAACGAAGAGAATCCGTTCCCGTGGATGAGCGAGATGATCGATCTGAAGAAGGAGCGCAACTTCTTCGAGACGCGTGTGATCGAGTACCAGACCGGTGGCGCGTTGAGCTGGGACTAAGTCCGGAGAAAAAAATGGGTGCTCGCTGCAAAGCGAGTATCCATGCGGGTTTCGAGAGGGTGGTGTGTGCGTGCATGACAGGCGTGACCAACAGCAAGAGAAGCAAAAGAGAATGTGCAGGTCACGCACATCATCCTCACTCGCAAGACGTTTCGATCGCTTCGCAAGTGCTTCGCATGCGTCGACATGCGAGTGCGATGTGCATCAAATACAACAGATTGACTTCTTCATTACGAATGTTGTGCGCTTTTTTACGTGCAAAGTATTAACATCGCATCACAAAAGAATTATGATTCGCTCAAATAAATTGCAGTCTCGATGAACACACGAAAGCACATTGCTTTCCTCCCGCGACAGAGAGCTGGTAGTTACGGAGCGTAAAAACCTTGGTGCATAGCAAGCAGTATCGCTTATCCGCTATCGCAATCTCCTCCATCCCGATGACGGGACAGGCAAGCTACCCCCCGAAGAATCTGGCGAATCCCCCTTCTCAAGACAATCGAATTGCTGGCGGCGATGTCGCCGGCAATTTTTTTGCGCGCGTGACCACACACGGTCAGCGTCATGCGCGCAGCGCCGAATTCATTAGCGTAAGCCGTCGTTGTCCGATGCGTACGCCGATGAATAGCCCGCTCGCCGGCAGTTCACCGCACGGTGGTCGGGTTTCCTTCTCAGGTGGTTTGTTTGAGTGATCTTTCACGTTAAGGAGCAAAGTGATGGCTACTACTGCTAAGAAAAAACCCGCAGCCAAGAAGGCTGTTGCCAAGAAGCCGGTAGCGAAGAAGGCTGCTGTCGCCAAGAAGCCTGTCGCCAAGAAGGCTGTGGCTGCTAAGAAGCCGGTAGCGAAGAAGGCAGCTGCTGCCAAGAAGCCGGCAGCGAAGAAGGTTGCTGCCAAGAAGCCGGCAGCGAAGAAGGTTGCGGTGAAGAAGGTTGCCGCCAAGAAGCCGGTCGCCAAGAAGGCAGCGGTGAAGAAGGTTGCCGCCAAGAAGCCGGTCGCCAAGAAGGCAGCGGTGAAGAAGGTTGCCGCCAAGAAGCCGGCAGCCAAGAAGGCAGCAGTGAAGAAGGTCGCTGCGAAGAAGCCGGCAGCGAAGAAGGCCGCTGCCAAGAAGCCTGCTGCCAAGAAGGTTGCTGCGAAGAAGCCGGCTGCCAAGAAGCCTGCTGCGAAGAAGCCCGCTGCTGCCAAGAAGCCGGCAGTGAAGAAGGTTGCTGCAAAGCCTGCTCCGGCTACGTCGCCGGCAGCACCGAAGACGGCGCTGAACCCGGCAGCGGCATGGCCGTTCCCGACCGGCAGCCGTCCGTAATTCGAGTGCCGATGCAGGAACCAGGGCACTTAGGTGTCTTTTGATCGAGTAGGCCTACTCGATCCGGAACCCGCTGTGATGAGTCATCGTCGCAGCGGGTTTTTTCATGGTGCAAATGAAAACGGGCGACCTGAGTCGCCCGAGTCATGCGTGCACAGGCGCGATACGAGATCGCTTCCGGCAAGTACAGCGCGTGTCAGCGCAACGTGAAGACTTAGTGCGTCACACGTGTCACGCCGCCGCTCGAGAGCAGACGCACGCGCTGTCCCGGCTGGAACGTCTCGTCGGCATCCTGCGTGATCGCACGCAGCTCGCCGTTGTCGAGTCGCACCGTGATTTCCAGACCCGCCTTCTTGCTCATGCGGCTCTCGATGGCTTGACCTGCCACGGCGCCCAGCAGACCGCCCACGATGCCCGTCGCAATCGAACCGCGACCGCCGCCGATGGCGCTGCCGCCGATGGCACCGAGCGCGCCGCCGCCCGCGATGCCGAGAATGCCCGGATCGCCGTTGCTGCTGTCGATCGTGACCGGGCGTACCGATTCGACCGTGCCCATGCGCACGACCTGTTCGCGTTGCGCCTGACGGCTGTTGTAGACGCTCGCAGAATTGCTCGGGCCGAACGCCGTGCAGGCGGACAGAGAGAGCGAAGCCGCGGCAGTGAGAATAATGAGCGGTGTGGTCAGTCGTGCCATCGTTGTGCCTTTTCTAAGATCATTCGAAGCGGTGGCCGAACGCTTCTACATATTGCGCCTCGATTTCGCTGCGCGCCGGTGCATAAGTCTGCGGGCCTTGCTCGGCAATCTTGAGTGAACCCATCAGGCTGGCCAGGCGGCCGGTCGTCGGCCAGTCGAGGCCCTTTTCAATGCCATACAGCAACCCGCCACGGAACGCATCGCCGCAACCGGTGGGATCGACGATGCGCTTGGCGGTCACGGCAGGAATGTCGTGTTGCTTGCCGTCGGCGAAGATCAGGGCCCCGTGCTCTCCGCGCGTGACGACAAGTGCCTCGACTCGGGACTGCAGGTCTTCCATCGACCAGCCGGTCTTCGAGCAGAGGAGCTTGGCTTCGTAGTCGTTGACCGCGAGATACGTTGCGAGTTCCACCATGCGACGCAGTGCCTCAGCCGAGAGCAGCGGCAAACCCTGGCCCGGATCGAACACGAAAGGCACTCCTGCCGCGGCGAAGCCCTCGGCGTGGGTGAGCATGGCGTCCGGGGCATCGGGGGCGACGATGCCGAGCGTGGCGCCTTTGACGTCGGCCACGCGATTCTCCGCCGAGAACATCATTGCGCCCGGGTGGAAGGCGGTGATCTGGTTGTTGTCCAGATCGGTGGTGATCATGGCGTTCGCCGTCATGCTGTCGGCGACGGTGCGCACGAATTCCGTCGTCATGCCAAGCGACTGGAAACGCTCGACGTAGGCGCCGCCATCGCCGCCGACCGTCCCCATCACCACCGGCGAGCCCCCCAGCAGATGCAGGCTGTAGCCGATGTTGCCGGCGCACCCGCCGAAGTTGCGGCGCATCGTCGGCACGAGGAAGCTGACGTTCAGGATGTGCACCTGATCGGGCAGGATGTGCTCGCCGAAGCGGCCTTCGAACGTCATGATGTTGTCGTAGGCGAGCGAGCCGCAGATCACGGTAGTCACGGAACAGGTCCTTGCGAAAAGTAAGAAGGGGGCAACAAGGGCGGCAGTCGATGACTCGCAGTCGAGCCGCCTCATGCTGTCGAAAAAACGGGCCGGCGCATCGCATCTGTTGCGCCGGCACGGGAACTGCGATCCGGCGCGCACCGGCCGAATCGACTGATGCGGGCGAGCCAGATGAACGGCAGTGATTTACGCCAGGGCGGCGAGCGCGGCGTCGTAGTTCGGTTCGTTCTTGATCTCGGGCACGAGTTCAGCGTGGATCACGCGGTTATCGGCATCGAGCACCACGACGGCACGAGCTGCCACGCCGGCGAGCGGGCCGGTCGTGATCGCCACGCCGTAATTCTTGAGGAACTCGCGACCGCGCATGGTCGAGAGCGTGACAACGTTGTTCAGGCCTTCGGTGGCGCAGAAGCGGCTCATCGCGAACGGCAGGTCGGCCGAGATCACGAGCACGACAGTGTTCTCGAGCTTACCGGCGGCTTCGTTGAATTTGCGGGTCGAGGTGGCGCAGGTCGGCGTGTCGAGGCTCGGCACGATGTTGAGCACCTTGCGTTTACCGGCGAAGTCGTCGAGCGTGACGTCTTGCAATTTGGCGTTGACGAGCGAGAGTGCCGGTGCGGTCTGACCCTTCTGCGGGAACTGGCCGTCGACTTCGATGGGGTTACCCCCGAGCGTGACTTGGGACATCAATATCTCCTGAATTGAGTGCAACAGCGCTATCAAGGATAGAACGCGAGCACCCGGTAATTACTGGCTAGCGCTGCCTGCGCCGACAATCGTAACCGAATCGTTCGTTCATTGCGTGAAGCCAGCCCGGCCTCGCGCAGCGCGGCATCGGCAACGTAGTCGCTGGCCGCAAAAACGCGTCGCACGACGGGCTTGCCGTCGATGTCCGACAGCGTCAGTTCGAGCGATGGCCACGCCACCGCGTAGTCCGCCTGATTGCGGATGAACACGGTGAGCGTCATGGGTACGGCGTCGGCCGGGGAGGCAGACACCGCGCTTGCCGTTGCGTCGGTGGCGTCTTCTGTGCCGGCTTCGTCGGTGACAAGAGTCACGCTGGAAAGCTGAATCATGTCCGGCTGACGCGGTGGTGCGATCGTCACATGCATCGGCCGGCCGATAGCGGTGAACACGCCGCGCAATGCCGGAACCCGGTCGACCAGTGCGGCGTGTTCGATCCATGCCCACTGTGCAGCCAGGCCGAGGATCGCCAGCGTGAGCAGCACTCGCCAGATCGCGCGGCCGGCACCGGGGCGCTGCGGTTGCCCTGCGAGGTGGCTCGAGCCTGGTGGTTCGGCTCGGGACGACGAGGCGGTTGGTGAGGTCGGTGTGTTGAGTCTCGTGGGTTCGTCGTCGTCGATGTAGCGCCTTGGGCCATGTTGCATTTGCGCCCGGCTTTCGTCGGCGGTGCCCAGCAACGCAGCGATGGCGGTGGGCGTGAGCATCTCGGGCGCCGGCGGCCGTTCGGCGCGGGGTACGGATTCGTTCGCCGATGCCGCAGACACCGCCTTATCGATCGGCAGCGACGACACCTGCGGTTCGCCCGAGATGTCGTGGGTACCGGCGCCGTTCGTCGCGACGGTATCGATGAGGGCAGTGCTATCGGCTGGCGTCGCACTCATCATCTCGGCGGCCGGCGCGTCACTCGCTTCGCTGGGCGGATCGCAGAGATAGGCGCGTCCGTCGAACACTTCACGGCAATTGCCGCAACGCACCAAACCATCGCGCAGCTTGAGCTGATCCGAGACGACGCGAAAGACGGTATGGCAGTGGGGGCAGCGGGTAGCGAGAACGCGCGAGGGCTGGGTCATGGGACTCGAGGGCTCGGCGCGTTGTGCGCGGTTTAGCTGGCGGCCTGCCCGTGCAGGCAGACCCAGCCATCGTCAGCGCGCCAGACCGACATCTTCATATAGGGCGCGTAGGCAGCGATCACTTCGCCGGCTTGTCGTTCCAGCACGCCGGACAGCGCGAGGCGTCCGCCCGGTGCTACCCGCGAGGTGAGCATCGAGGCCAGCAGCTTGAGCGGATTCGACAGGATGTTAGCGACCACAATGTTGAACTGACCGTCGCGCAGGTCGTCGGGCAGTCCGTATTCGACCGTCGCGTGATTGCGTTCGCTATTGTAGCGGGCGGACTCGACGGCCTGCGGATCGATATCGATACCGATGACCGGATCGGCGCCGCACTTGCGCGCGAGAATCGCCAGAATGCCCGAGCCACAACCATAGTCGAGCAGCGATTGGCCCGGCTGTACGTTCTGTTCGAGCCACTCCATGCAGAGTCGCGTGGTTGGATGGCTGCCGGTGCCGAAGGCCAGGCCCGGATCGAGTTCGAGGATGAGGGCGTCGGTGTCCGGGGCGTCGTGCCACGACGGCACCACCCAGATCCGCTGGCCGATCTGCATCGGCTCGAACTGCGATTGCGTGAGGCGCACCCAATCCTGCTCCTCCACGTCACGCAAGGTGAACGCGGGTGACGCGGCGAGCCCCAATTCATTGACCGCCGCCGCGAGCAGCACGGCGGCGTCCTGGTCTTCCCCCACCAGCGCGACCACGCGCGAGTGCTGCCACGCAGTGTCCGGCGGGGTGAGACCAGGCTCGCCGAACATCGGTTGCTCGTCGGGCGTGTCGGCGTCCGCGTCTTCCACCGAGACGGACAGCACGCCGAGATCGAGCAGGGCGTCTGACAGGGCCTCGGCTTGGGCACGGGCAACTTCTACGACGAGTTCGCGATACATAGCGAGTAGTTCCTACGAATTAACGACTTAATTGCTGCCGACGGCAGACTTCTGCGCCAGCTTGTGTTCCAGATAATGGATGCTCGTGCCGCCTTCGACGAACTTGGCGTCGAGCATCAATTCCCGGTGCAGCGGAATGTTCGTCTGAATACCTTCGATCACGATTTCCGACAGCGCCACGCGCATGCGGCGAATCGCCTGGTCGCGCGTTGCCCCGTAGGCGATCAGCTTGCCGATCATCGAATCGTAGTTGGGCGGCACGAAGTAGCCGTTATAAGCATGAGAATCGACGCGGATGCCGGGGCCGCCCGGCATGTGCCAGGCGGTGATGCGACCCGGCGACGGCGTGAACTTGAACGGATCTTCGGCGTTGATACGGCACTCGATGGCGTGCCCCTGGAACTGGATGTCGCGCTGACGGTAGACGAGCTTCTCGCCGGCCGCGATGCGGATTTGTTCCTGCACGATATCGATGCCCGTGATCATTTCCGTGACCGGGTGCTCGACCTGCACGCGCGTGTTCATTTCGATGAAGTAGAACTCATTGTTCTCGAACAGGAACTCGAACGTGCCGGCGCCGACATAGCCCATCTTCTTGCAGGCGTCGGCGCATCGATCGCCGATGCGCTCGATCAGACGGCGCGGGATCAGCGGTGCGGTCGCCTCTTCGATCACCTTCTGGTGACGGCGCTGCATCGAGCAGTCGCGCTCGCCCAGCCAGATTGCATTCTTGTGCTTGTCGGCGAGAATCTGGATTTCGATATGGCGCGGGTTCTCGAGGAACTTCTCCATATAGACTTCCGGATTGCCGAACGCACGGCCGGCTTCCTCGCGGGTCATGTTAACCGCGTTCACGAGTGCCGCTTCCGTGTGCACCACGCGCATGCCGCGACCACCGCCGCCGCCTGCGGCCTTGATGATCACCGGATAGCCGATCTGACGTGCAATGCGCACGATTTCCTTCGGATCGTCGGGCAACGCGCCTTCCGAGCCCGGCACGCAGGGCACGCCGGTCTTGATCATCGTCTGCTTGGCCGAGACCTTGTCGCCCATCAGGCGAATGGTGTCGGGGCGCGGGCCGATGAACGTGAAGCCCGATTGCTCGACGCGCTCGGCGAAGTCGGCATTCTCGGAGAGAAAGCCGTAGCCTGGGTGGATAGCCTGGGCGTCGGTGACTTCTGCCGCGCTGATGAGCGCAGGCATGTTCAGATAGCTGAGCGGCGAGGGTGCCGGGCCGATACAAACGGCTTCGTCAGCGAGCTTGACGTACTTCGCTTCCTTGTCGGCTTCGGAGTAGACCACGACGGTCTTGATGCCCATCTCGCGGCACGCGCGCTGGATGCGCAAAGCGATTTCGCCGCGGTTGGCGATGAGAATTTTTTCAAACATTATGTGCAGTCCTGCCCGTAAGGGGAGAGGAGCGGGGCCGGACGCCGCTTGCCGCCAAGCGGTACACAGCTGCGCTGCGTGGGGCGTCCGACAACCGGCATTAGCCGATCACGAACAGCGGCTGACCGTATTCCACGGCTTGACCGTTCTCGACCAGGATTTCCTTGATCACGCCAGCCTTGTCCGACTCGATTTCGTTGAGCAGTTTCATGGCTTCGATGATGCACAGCGTCTGGCCTTCCTTGACCGAGTCGCCGACTTGCGCGAACGGATCGGCGCCCGGCGACGGGGCACGGTAGAACGTACCGACCATCGGCGACGTCACGATATGACCTTGCGGCAGCACCGGCGTGGCCGGGGCGGGGGCAGCGCTCGGAGCGACGGGAGCTTGCGCAGCGGCCTGCGGGAGTGCCGGCATGGCCATCTGCATCGGGGCGGCGATCACTTGGGGCGGCGCCTTGACGATGCGGACCTTGCCTTCGCCTTCGGTGACTTCGAGTTCGGAAATACCCGATTCGGCCACGAGGTCGATCAACGTCTTGAGTTTGCGCAAATCCATGAAGGAAGCTCCTTGATTCGATATCGGCACGGGGGCAACGCCCCGCGCGGGGAAATGGGGATGAGAGGACTACCCGCCGGCGAGTCGCCGCAGGGCAAAATCGAGTGCGAAGGTGTAGCCGCGCCAGCCCAGGCCGCAGATCACGCCTTGCGCTATATCGGAAAAGTACGAGTGATGCCGGAAGGCTTCGCGCGCATGGACGTTCGAGAGGTGGACCTCGACGAACGGAATGCCCACCCCGGCCAGGGCGTCGCGCATCGCCACACTGGTATGGGTGTAGGCCGCAGGGTTGATGACGATGAAGTCGATCGACTCATCGCGAGCCGCCTGAATCCGGTCAACCAATGCACCTTCGTGATTGCTTTGGAATGTCACCACCTCGGCACCCGCCGTCTTGGCCTGCGCCACAAGGGCGGAGTCAATGTCGGCCAACGTCGTGCGACCGTACACCTCCGGCTCGCGAGTGCCGAGCAGGTTCAGGTTGGGGCCATGGAGCACGAGAATGCGGTGAGGCATTGGCGAATCAAATTTCACGAAATTGGGCGCAATTAAACGCCAGTTGGTGGATTTTGTCCAGTGGGGCGAAAATCGTGCCGTGCCACCCACGTCCGGCGGGACTCCCCGTGATGCCCCCGTGACTTCCTGTTTCCGCTGTGGGGTCAGATGAACGGCCTGAGCGCTGCGCGGACTTCGTCCGACGAGATGCGGCCGAGCTTCTCGTAGTGCAGGCGGCCCTGCGGATCGACAACGACGGTAAACGGTAATGCCCCGGCCTTGTTGCCCAGCGCACGGGCCAGATCGGTTCCCGCGTAGCCGGCCACGAGCAGCGGATAGTCGACTTTTACCTTCTGCTCGAACGCGATCATGTTCTGGGCGGTATCGATGCCGATTCCCACGAATTGGACGTTTTTACTACCGAATTCCGAGGACAATGCCTGCAAATCGGGCATTTCTTCCACGCAGGGCCCGCACCACGGCGCCCAGAAGTTGATGACCAGTGTTTTGCCGCGCCATTGCGAGACGGCCTGCTCGTTACCGCGCAGGTCGGGCAGCCGGGTGGCGAGCAACTGCGCGACAGCGGCGTCCGGGGCGTTCGCCGGCGGCGGGTTCCGGTGGCCGAGCCAGAAGCCGCCCGCCAGCCCTGCGAGCGCCAGAATCACTAGAATAACAATGCGTTTTGCCATGATGGGAGGGAGGGCAGAGGTGCCGGGATCAACGGTAGACGAAAAACGGAGGGCAATTGAGGAGAATAAGTGGCGATTTTGCCGCAACATGACGGCAGATCAACTGTTGGCCGCTGGCTCCGTGGCTTCGGCAATCAGCGCGCGCAGGCCGTTGGCATCGACGCGTATCGGGCGGCCGTTGCCGTCGGTTGCCTTGAGCGCACCGCGCATGTCATCCAGGGAGTACAAGGACAGGTGCACGCCCGCAGGTTCACCCCGCTGATGCCGCTCGCGCCACAGGAAGCTCAGCGTCTCGACCATGCCACGGCCATTGAAATGGCGGCTCTCCGAGACCTCGTAGTCGATTCCCCGATTGAGCAGATCGATGGCAACTTCCTTCGGATTGTCGCAAAAAGCCTGCAAATAGATATCCGATAGCGCCGTTGCCGTGCCGTTGTAGACGGCACCGGTAATGAACGGCCGGTAGCGCGCCAGTGCCGTCATGACGGTGAGCGCCACTTGGCGCAGATGCGCCAACTCGGCGGGCTGCGTGTCGGAGAGAAAGGTCTGGACGTACTCGCGGACTTCCGCTTCGATCTGATCGTTATCTGGCAGCAATTCACCGGCAATCCGCGTCTCACCGGTGACCTGCTTCGCCGCCTTGCGCTTCGCGGTGGCGTAGTCGGCGCCCTCCTCGGCGATGAGGCGTGCGGCGGCCAGCGCAATTTCTTCGCGCAGGCGTTGGGCGTCGGTCCAGGATTTGCGTGTCATGCGGACGATGATACCCGAAAGGCATTGCAGAGCACGCCACAGGTACAATGGAGCCCTTGGCTTTTCGGCACTCCATTTCCCGCACGGGTTCGGCCCGTCCTCACCACGCTCCCCATCCATGCATATTCATATTCTTGGCATCTGCGGCACGTTCATGGGCGGTCTGGCAGTCCTCGCACGTCAGGCCGGCCACACCGTCACAGGTTGCGACGCCAATGTCTATCCCCCCATGAGCACGCAACTCGAGGCGCAGGGCATCCGGTTGATCGAAGGGTTCGACGCCGAACAGGTCTCACTGGGGCCCGACCTGTTCGTGATCGGCAACGTCGTCTCGCGCGGTAATCCGCTGATGGAAGAGATCCTGAATCGAAACCTGCCATACACCTCGGGCCCGCAATGGCTCGGCGAGCATGTGCTGTCGAAGAAGTGGGTGCTGGCCGTGGCGGGAACGCATGGCAAGACGACAACCACGTCGATGCTGACCTGGATTCTCGAGGACGCCGGGTACCATCCGGGATTCCTCGTCGGCGGCGTGCCGATGAACTTCGGCATCTCGGCGCGTCTGACTGACAGCGATTTCTTCGTGATCGAGGCCGACGAGTACGACACGGCCTTTTTCGACAAACGCTCCAAATTCGTCCACTACCATCCGCGCACGGCGATTCTGAACAACCTGGAGTTCGATCACGCCGACATCTTCCCGGATCTGGCCGCCATCGAGACGCAATTCCATCATTTGGTGCGCACTGTGCCGGGGCAGGGCCGCGTGATCGTCAATGGTCGCGAGGCGGCGCTCGAGCGCGTGCTGGTGCGCGGCTGCTGGAGCGAGGTTGAACGCTTCGGTGTGGCAGACGGCTGGCACGTCGCTCAGGCCAACGACACGCTCGCGCCGGGGCAGGAAGCCTTCTGGGTCCATCACGGCCCGGCGGCTGCCGGGGAAGTGAAGTGGTCGCTCCAGGGCGAGCACAACCGGATGAACGCGCTGGCGGCGCTGGCGGCGGCACGGCACGTGGGGGTGCCGCCGGAGCAGGGCGCGGCGGCGCTGGGCAAGTTCCAGAACGTGAAGCGCCGCATGGAAGTGCGCGGCGAGGTGGCGGGCGTCACCGTCTACGACGACTTCGCTCATCATCCGACCGCCATTCAGATGACCTTGGCCGGACTGCGCCGCCGGGCCGGCACCGCGCGTATTCTGGCGGTGCTCGAACCGCGCTCGAATACGATGAAGCTCGGCGTGATGAAGTCGCAATTGCCCGCGAGTCTGGCCGATGCCGATCTGGTGTTCGGCTACGGTGCGCCGTCGGGCAAAGACGCACTTGGCTGGAATCTTGCCGAAGCGCTCGCACCGCTCGGCGCCCGGGCGCAGGCCTTCAGCGATATCGACGGACTCGTGCGTGCGGTGAGTGCGGCAGCACAGCCCGGCGACCAGATCGTGGTGATGAGTAACGGCGGCTTCGGCGGCATTCACCAGAAATTGCTCGACACACTGGCGGCGCGCGCCTGATTCCGGCGCCGTCGCCGTTTGCGCATACTGATTGGGTTTTATCGGGGGCTCACATGATTCTCTATTTGCACGGCTTCCGTTCGTCGCCGCGTTCGTTCAAGGCGCAATTGATGGCTGCCCGCATGCACCGGCTCGGCCTGGGACATGCGTGGGCGTGTCCGCAGTTGCCGCCGTCGCCGCTGGCGGCAGTGGTGGACGCCCAGCGCCTGCTGACCGGCGTGGCGCCCGACGAGTTGACCATCGTGGGCAGCTCGCTGGGCGGCTACTACGCAACCTATTTGGCCGAGAAGCTCGGCTGCCGCGCGGTGCTGCTCAATCCGGCCACGCGGCCGTACGAGGACCTTGGTAAATGGCTCGGCGAGCAGCCGATGTGGCATGGCGGCGGCACCATCGTCGTCGAGCCGCGCCACCTGGACGAGTTGCGCATGATCGACGTGGCGCAGATCACGCGTGCCGAGCGCTATTACCTCGTGGCGGCGACCGGCGACCAGACCCTGGACTACCGTGACATGGTGGCGAAGTTCCCGGGGGCCAAGCTCACCCAGATCGAAGGCAGCGACCACGGTATTTCCGATTTTATCGATTATATGGACGACGTGCTGCGCTTCGCCGGCATCGATGTCACCTCTTCGCCCGGTGCCGCAGGTTCGCTCGCGAGCGAATGACGCGTTTGCCCGTTCTGCCCTAAACCGCCGTCGTTTGGCGGGCTACAATATCGCCTATTGCGATCGATGGCTGTTTCATGAACATTTTTTTTGAGGAATCCGGCGGCTTCAAGGCTGGCACGGTGTTGTCGCAGCAGGGTGAGTCGTATCAGGTGGAACTGCCTGGCGGACGCCGTAGCAAGATCAAAGGACGCGACGTCCTGTTGCGTTTTGAGTCGCCCTCTCCCGCTGATCTGATCGCCCAGGCTCAGGCAGCCGCACAGGACATCGATATGAGTTTCCTGTGGGAATGCGCGCCTGCCGAGGAGTTTCCGTTTCCGACGCTCGCCGCCGAGTACTTCGGCGAAGGCGCGAGTGTTGCGCAACAGGCCGGACTGGCGCTGGCCCTGCAAGCCTCGCCGATCTACTTCCGCCGCAAGGGCCGCGGCCAGTATCAACGCGCGCCGCAGGAACAAATCCAGGCCGCGCTCGCAGGACTCGCCCGCAAGCAGCAGCAGGCAGAGTTGCAGGCCAGCTATGCGGATCAGATGATTGCGGGCACGCTGCCCGATGCGCTCAAGGGCAAGGAACTGCTGTTGCTGTTCCGCCCGGACAAGAACGCCATCGAGTGGAAGGCGCTCGACGCCGCCGCCAGCGCGCTGGGTAAGACGCACGCCGAAGTAATGCTTGCCTGTGGCGGCATTGCGTCGCCGCGCGCGTATCACGAGGCGGCATTCCTCTACGAGTACTTCCCGCGCGGTACTGGCTTCCCCGATGTGGGGCAGGTTCCCCTGCCAAGCGACGATCTGCCGCTGGCCGACGTGCAGGCATTCTCCATCGACGATTCGACGACGACGGAAATCGACGACGCGCTCTCGGTGCAGTTGTTGCCCGACGGCCTGCTGCGTGTGGGTATCCACATTGCGGCGCCTGCGCTCGGAATCACGCGCGGCGACGCCATCGACGCCATCGCGCGCGTACGCCTGTCGACGGTCTACGCGCCCGGCGAGAAGATTACGATGCTGCCCGACGCCGTGGTCGAGGCGTACACGCTCGCCGAAGGCGGTGCCCGTCCGGCGTTGTCGCTGTATGTCGTGGCCAAGGCCGACACGTACGAGATCGTCGCCACCGAGACGCGTGCTGAACGCGTGCCGATCTCTGCGAACCTGCGCCACAACGAACTCGACTCGATCATCACGGCCGAGGCGCTGGCCGATGGCAGCGGCGACTATCCGCACAAGGAAGAACTGCGTCTGCTGTGGCCGTTCGCGCAGTCGCTTTACGACAAACGTCAGGCCGCACGCGTGGGCTATGGCTTGCGCCCGGAAGTGCAGAACAAGACCGACTTCAGTTTCTACGTCGACGGCGAGCACATCACGATCAAGCAGCGCCTGCGGGGTGCGCCGCTGGATCTGATCGTCGCCGAGATGGCGATTCTCGCGAACAGTCGTTGGGGACGCCTGCTGGCCGAATGCGGCGTGCCCGGCATCTACCGTGCACAACGTGCCTACGGTGTGAACCGTACGCGCATGCAGACGTCGCCGGCGCCGCATGAGGGCCTCGGCGTCGAGCAGTACGCGTGGAGCACTTCACCGCTTCGTCGCTACGTCGATCTCGTGAACCAGTGGCAGTTGATCGCGTGTGTGCGTCACGGGGTGACGGCCAAACTGGCGGCGCCCTTCAAGCCCAAGGACGCCGATCTGTATGTCACCGTCTCGAGCTTCGAGGCCGCTTATGCCGCCTATGCCGAGCATCAGAGCCGGATGGAGCGTTACTGGTGTCTGCGCTGGCTGCTTCAGGAGAACAAGTCGCAGGTGCAGGCGAGTGTGCTCAAGGGCGACACGGTGCGTCTGAACGACATCCCGCTGACGTTGATTGTGCCGGGACTCGGTCTGCACGCGCGTGGCACGCAGATCATGCTCGACGTGCTGTCGCTCGACGTCGTCACGCTCAGTATTTCGGTGCGTATCTCGCAGGTGCTCGACGCCAGCCAGACCGTGCTTGCCGATGACGATGACGAAGGGGAAGGCGGCGCGGGTGAGGGCGGCGACGGCGGAGAACTGGCTGAGGGAGCAGGCGGTGCGGATGACACCGATGGCGCCGATGGTACCGACAGCAATGACGATGCCGATGGTGTCGAAAGCCGCAGTGAAGAGGATGCCGTGTCGGCCTCGCCCGACACGAGTGCGCCTGTCGCGCAACCGGCGGATGCCGGCTCCGAGACTTCGCCGCTCGCTGCCGCGCTGATGGCTGCGGGCGCTCGCGACGCCTCTGCCAGCTCGGCGTGCTGAAACCGGCGCTCGCCTCCGGCAATCTGGGCGAGGCCCGACGCCGCGGCTGGTCGCTCATGCGTGAGCATCCGCTTGCCACGGGTCTCGTATTTTCGGCCGTGGTTCATCTGCTCGCGCTGGCGGTGCATTTCGTCGCACCCGATAGTTTCCGGCTGCACAGCGCAGACTCGCCGCTCGAAGTCGTTCTCGTCAATGCGAAGTCGGCCAACGCGCCCGACAAGGCCACCGCGCTGGCGCAGGCTAACCTTGTGGGCGGCGGCGAGCACGACGGTGAGCGCGCGACGTCGCCCTTGCCGTCGCGTGCCTTCGAGCGCGACGGCGCGCCCGTCGCGCAGATCCAGCGCAACGTGAGCGACCTCGAGGCGATGCAGGAAAAGTTGCTTTCGCAACTGCGCAGTCAGTACGCTGCCGCGCCGGAGTCGCAGCGCAATCGTGCCGACGCCCCGCAACGCGGGCAAGGGCACGACGATCAGAACGTCGATCAGCGGATCGCCCGTCTGCAGGCGGAAATCGATAAGCAGTTGCGCGCGTATCAGACTCGTCCGAAACGCGGTCAGGTCACGGCCAACACGCGCGAAGTGGTGTACGCCCGATACTTCGATACGCTACGCCATCGCGTGGAGCGTTACGGCACGGAGCACTTTCCGCAGATCGGCAACGACCGCCTTTATGGCGAGTTGATCGTGACGCTCAACGTCAATCAACGCGGCGGACTCGGGTATCACAAGGACGGCTGGAGCGTCACGGGTGTGGAGGTCACGCGAAGCTCCGGCAATCGCGATCTGGACCGCCGCGCCGTGGCGATCGTGCAAGCCAGCGCTCCGTTTGGCGACTTCTCTTCCGAGATGAAACAGCGCTACGACATTCTCGAAATCGTCACGCGGATGACGTTCTCACGTCAGGGCGTGCAGGCCGAAACGCTGGCCGCCCCGCCGGAGGGCGAGGCACGGTAATACCTGGCATTTCACGGCGTGGCCTGCTCGGAAAAACCTTCTAAATATTTCTATAATTGCGAAGTTTTCTCCGACTCTTGGAAAGTCAGCCATGAAATGGATTGTGTTGGCGATCTTTGCCGCTTGTGCTGCATATGTGCATTTTCGCGGCAAGGTTCGCCACAAATTTTTCCGCCAACTCTCTGACCATTCGACGTTTCTGTCGCCACTGAACGTGTTCATGTACACGTTCTCTCGTGTGCCGACAACGCCATATCTGAAAACCGAAAACTTCCCGGAACTCGAGCCGTTGCGCCAGAACTGGGAAGCGATTCGTGCCGAAGCGGTATCGCTGCTCGGCGCGAGCCAAATCAAAGCGTCGGATAAGTACAACGATCTTGGCTTTAATTCTTTCTTCAAGAGTGGCTGGAAGCGTTTCTATCTGAAGTGGTATGACGACGCGCATCCGTCTGCCAATGAACTCTGTCCGCTGACCACCGGTCTTGTACGCCAGATTCCGACGATCAAGGCGGCGATGTTTGCCGAACTGCCGCACGGCAGCCGCCTCGTGCGTCACCGGGATCCGTTCGCGGGGTCGCTGCGTTTTCACCTCGGGCTGGTCACGCCGAACGATGACCGCTGTTATATCGACGTCGACGGTCAGCGCTATAGCTGGCGCGACGGCGAGGGCGTGGTGTTCGACGAGACGTACATTCACTATGCCGAGAACAAGAGCGGTCAGAACCGCATCATTCTGTTCTGCGACGTCGAGCGTCCGATGAAGTATCGCTGGACGCAGGCGATCAACCACTGGTTCGGCCGTCATCTGGTCGGTGCGGCGGCGTCGCCCAACGAGGCGGGCGACCGTACCGGCGGGTTGAACAAGGCGTTCAAGTATATTTACTCGATCCGCATTGTCGGCAAACGCCTCAAGGCGTGGAACCGCTACGTGTACTATGCAGTGAAATGGGCTTTGTTCGGCGGCATCGCGCTGTGGATCTTCTGGTGATCGGCGCTCGCAGACCTTTGGCCAAACGCCGTATTTGACGCACGCAACAGCGGCGCCTGAGCGAAAGCCAGGCGCCGCGTCTTTGAAAACGATGACAAACCAAACGCCACCCGGGGACCTGCCGGCCGATCGCTACGCGGTGATCGGTCATCCTGTCGAACACAGTCAGTCGCCGTTCATTCACGCTGAGTTCGCGCGCGAGACGGGGCAGCATCTCACCTATGAACGTCTGCTCGCGCCACTCGATGCGTTCGCGGCCACTGTCCGAACTTTCATCGAGAGCGGCGCACGGGGCGCCAACGTCACGGTGCCGTTCAAGCTCGAGGCTCACGCGCTCGCAGATCGTCTGACCGAGCGCGCGCAGGCGGCTGGCGCCGTCAACACACTGGTGTTCGACGCACAGGGAATTACCGGTGACAACACCGACGGCGTGGGGCTCGTGCGCGATATCGAGGGGCCGCTTGGCGTTTCGCTCAAGGGGCGCCGCGTGCTGCTGCTTGGCGCCGGCGGCGCGTCACGCGGCGCGATGCTCCCGCTGATCGAGGCGGCGCCGGCGGCGCTGTTCGTCGCCAATCGCACGGCCGCACGCGCCGATGAGCTTGTCGCACGTTTTACGGCGGCGGCGCAGCGTCATGGCGTTGCGCTGGCCGGCGGCGGTTGGGACGCCACCCCGGCGGCGTTCGATGTCGTCATCAATGCCACGGCCGGCAGCTTGCAGGGCGAGTTGCCGCCGCTGCCGGCTGGCGTCTACGCGGCCGGAGCCCTGGCCTACGACATGATGTACGGTGCGCAACCGACCGTGTTCATGACGCACGCATTGTCGGCCGGTGCGGCACGCGCGGTGGACGGACTGGGCATGCTGGTCGAACAGGCGGCTGAAGCGTTTGCGGTGTGGCGCGGCGTGCGTCCGTCGACCGATGCCGTGCGCGCAGCGTTGCGTGCACGACTCGCCGCCAAGGGCTGATCTTCCGCGATGGCTGCGCAGCGACGAACCCCGCGCACGACCCGTAAACGCCGTTGGGGTCCGTGGCACTGGATGGCCTACGTCGTCACGCTGCTGTTCGTGGGCGTGCTGGCCACACAGCTTTACTACTTCATGCAAATCGGCTGGTGGGTGCATTTCAATCCGCAGTCGACGGCGTTCATGCGGGCGGCCGAGGCGAGGCTGCGCGAGACCGATGCGAACGCGACGCTGCGGCACGAATGGGTGCCGTACGATCAGATTTCGCGCAACCTGAAGCGCGCGATCATCGCGAGTGAAGACGCGAACTTCGTCAACCACGACGGCTTCGAGATCGACGCGATGCTCGGCGCGTGGGAGAAGAATCAGAAGAAGGGGCGCATCGTCGCTGGCGGCTCGACCCTCTCGCAACAGTTGGCCAAGAATCTGTTTCTGTCGAGCGAGAAGAGTTATCTGCGTAAGGCCGAAGAGCTGAGCATCACCTGGATGCTCGAGTTTTGGATGGACAAGCAGCGCATCTTCGAGATTTATCTCAATTCGGTGGAGTGGGGCGACGGCGTATTCGGTGCCGAAGCGGCCGCACGTTACTACTACGGCATTCCGGCCGCCAAGCTCTCGCCATGGCAGGCGGCGCGACTGGCCGTGATGCTGCCGCGTCCGCGCTATTTCGACACCCATCGCAATTCGCCGTATCTCGCGCAGCGCGCTGGCGTGATTTCGCGTCGTATGGGCGCGGCGGAGTTGCCGCAGTAGCGCATTGCCGATGCCGGCCCGTCTCTGCGGCGTCAGCGCTGCGTCACGACGAAAAAAGGCGGCGCGACGAAAGCCGCGCTGCCCGGTGTTCCGCAACCCGTGCCCCCGCATGAGAGGGAAGGCGAGCCGGGCCTAGTGTCTCGGCTGCGCTGCGTCCGGCATGGGCTGCGCAGGCACTTGCATGATGGTGCGTGTCGGGAAGGGCAGCGAGCAACCCACACCCTCGACCGTCTCTTTGACACGACGCTGGAGATCCCAATACAGCCCCCAGTAGTTGCCCAGCAGCGACCAGACACGCACGTTCACAATCACGGCGCTGTCGCTGACCTGCTTGACCATGATTTCCGGCGCAGGTTTGTCGAGCACCCGGTCGTCGTGCGCGACATGCGCATGCAGCGCGGCCATGGCTGCGTCGAGATCGTCGTCGAGCGCAATGCCCACGGTGATCTCCATGCGACGCGTGGCGTTCCGGCTGAAGTTCGTGATCGGTTGCCCCCAGATCTGATTGTTCGGCACGCAGACGTAAATACCGTCGGCATTCGTGAGCGTGGTGGTGAACAGGCCGATCTCGTTGACCGTTCCCGCGACCGACGCGCCGGCGGTAATGTAGTCGCCGTTGCGGAAGGGGCGCAGCACCAGCAGCATCGTGCCCGCCGCGATGTTCTGCAACGTGCCTTGCAGCGCGAGACCGATCGCCAGACCGGCAGCACCGAGCACTGCGATGATGCTGGCTGTTTGCACGCCGAACTGCGCCAGTACCGCAACGATGGTGATGATGCGTACCGACCAAAGCACGACCGACTCGATGAGCGGCTTGAGCGTGGCGTCGAAATGCGGCGAACGGCTCAGGGCGCGGTGAACGAAGCGAGCCAATCGTTTCGCAATCCAGAAGCCGATCAGCAGAATCAGCACGGCTTGTACGAACGACAGCCCGTAACGAACGGCATTGCCCGCGAGAAAACCCATCACCGCGTCGAAGGACGCGAGAGGGGGCGTGACTTCATTCATTTCGCTTTTCTCCCTGTCGATGGACGCGTGAACGCGTCGATACCAAGGTTGACGCAAAGTGCGTAGATTGGTTCGACTAGCTTGCCAGCATTCCCGGCCGCCCGCGCCGACTTTTAATGTTTTAGGAGGATGCTTACGGAAGAATCCTCCGCCGACCGACGACGGAAGACGCGCGTCATCGGGAAAGGTTGCCGTTCTTGGCGTGTCCGTGGAGCGGCTGCTACACTTGCCGTCGCTGTGTAGCCGGGAGAACCTCGTTTGATCAATGCCTTCGTCATCCATCATGGCCGTCTGCAACAGGTGACATGTGACCACCCCAGCGACCTGGCCAGCGTCTCACCGGTTTGGGTCGATTTACATAGCGAATCGGAAGAGGAGCGCCGCTGGGTAGAAGAGGCCTACAACGTCAAGTTGCCGTCACGCGATGAGGTGACCGATATCGAGGCATCGGCCCGCTATTACGAAGACGATGGTGGCGTGCTGCACATCCGCACGGATTTCCTGCTCGACGACGAAGAGCAGTCGCGCAACGTTCCCGTCGCGTTCGTGGCGCTCAAGGACCTGTTGATTTCCATCCACGACGAAGATTTGCCAGTGTTCCGGCTGGTGCGCATGCGTGCGCGCATTCGTCCTGGGTCGGTTCGCGACGCGATGGACGTATTGCTCGACCTCTATTCGACCGACGCCGAGTATTCGGCCGATTCGCTCGAAGGGGTGTACGCCGCGCTCGAAGAGGTAAGCAAGCGAGTACTCGGCAAGAATCTCACCGATGCCGATGCCGCCAAGGCCCTGGAGAGCATCGCCGCCGAGGAGGATCTGAACGGCCGGATTCGTCGCAACGTCATGGATACGCGCCGCGCTGTGTCGTTCCTCATGCGTGCCCGCATGCTCAAGGACGAGCAGTATCAGGAGGGCAAGCAGATCCTGCGCGATATCGAATCGCTCGATAACCACACGGCGTATCTGTTCGACAAGATCAACTTCCTGATGGACGCCACGATCGGCTTCATCAACATCAATCAAAACAAGATCATCAAGATCTTCTCGGTGGCGGCGGTTGCCTTTCTTCCGCCCACGCTGATCGCCAGTATTTATGGCATGAATTTCCAGATGATGCCGGAACTGCGTTGGGAGGTTGGTTATCCGTTCGCCATCGGCTTGATGATCCTTTCGGCGATTGCACCGTTCCTGTATTTCCGTCATCGCGGCTGGCTCGACTGAGCGCCTCGGGCAGTGCCCGACGCCGCCGTCGCGGCCATCTTGCGCTGAACAAGGGAAGGCGAGGCCGCCGAGCAGGTAAAATAGCGGCCATCGCTGGATGGAACCAGTCTCGAATCACCCTCCGCCGGACTACCGCCGCCGGAACCCCGCCGGAACCCCGTCATGACATTCACCGAAGTTCTCAAGGCCGCTTGGACGCGCAACAATTCATTGCTTTGCGTGGGGCTGGACCCTGAGCCGTCGCGTATCCCCGCACATCTGCAAGGTCAGCCCGACGCGATTTTCGAGTTTTGCCGCCAGATCGTCGATGCTACCGCGCGCTACGCTTGTGCGTTCAAGCCGCAGATCGCCTACTTCGCCGCGCATCGTGCCGAAGACCAGCTTGAGCGGCTGATTGCGCATATTCACGCCGATCATCCGGGCCTGCCGGTTATTCTCGATGCGAAGCGCGGCGATATCGGCAGCACCGCCGAGCAGTACGCGCGCGAAGCATTCGAGCGCTATCGTGCCGACGCCGTGACGGTGAACCCGTATATGGGTTTCGACTCGCTGGAACCATACCTCGCGCACGCCGATAAGGGCGTGATCGTGCTGTGCAGGACGTCGAATCCGGGGGGCAGCGATCTGCAGTTCCTCGATGTCGACGGCAGGCCGCTGTATCAAACGGTGGCGCGTTTGGCGGCGGGTCCGTGGAATACGAGCGGTCAGATCGGTTTGGTGGTCGGCGCAACGTTCCCGGCGGAAATCGCGACCGTTCGCAGCATCGTTGGCGATATGCCGCTGTTGATCCCAGGCGTGGGCGCTCAGGGCGGCGACGTCGAGGCGACGGTCAAAGCCGGCCGTACCGCCAACGGCACAGGCATGATGATCAATTCGTCGCGCGCCATCATCTATGCCGGTCGCGATGAGCAATTCGCCGAGGCTGCGGCGACGGCTGCGCAGAAGACGCGCGATAGCATCAATGCTTATCGCTGACCGGGCGTCGTATTGATGCGCGAGTCATCACCGTCATTGCCCAATACGTAGCGGCTGCCGCGTCAGGTTTTGCCGCCGCGCTATCGGGGATGACGACCCGGAAAAAACAGCGCCTTGCGAGTGAATCGCAGGCGCTGTTTTTTTATGATTCCGGATGGCAGCGTTCTTGTCGTCTTGCGCTCGCCGTTTCGCGTTTGGCGTGACGTGGGGGACGAGCCCCGGCAGTTACGCTTCGGCTTTGTCGAGCAACTCGATGACGCCACGCAGCGCGTGTTGCGCGGCCTGACTGCGCACCTGCGTGCGATCGCCCTTGAAATGCTTCGTCTCGACGAGTGTCGTGACACGGTTGCTCCACGCGAAGCACACCATGCCCACGGGCTTATAGGGTGTGCCGCCGCCAGGACCGGCGACGCCAGTGATCGACAGCGAGATCTGCGCACGGCTATTGAGCAGCGCACCTTCGGCCATGGCGCGCGCCACGGGTTCGCTCACGGCACCGTGCTTATCGATCAGTTCGGCCGGAACACCGATCATCTCGGACTTGGCTTGATTCGAGTAGGTGACGAAGCCGCGCTCGAACCAGTTGCTGCTGCCGGAAATGTCGGTGATTGCAGCGGCGACGAGGCCACCGGTGCACGACTCGGCCGTTGTTAGCATCAGGCGTTCGTCACGCAGACGGTTGCCGACTTTCACCGACAGTTGAGCGAGAAGATTTTGTTCGGAGACCACGGGACGACGCCTTCAAAAAGTCTATGCAACGAATACGCAACGGGCACGGGCAAGGCATTTGCGGGACACCCTTTGTGGTGCTGTCTCAGCGCGACGCCGCCGCAGAAATACGGCAGTCATGCATGTTGTCATGCCGCCGTCATGCCGCAGTGGCAAGGCCGGTCAGATCGAGCGCCACAACGCAATCACGAGCAGCGTGCAGAACGCGGCGACGAGATCGTCCAGCATGATACCGAGGCCGCCCTTCACCGTGCGATCGAAATAACTGATGGGCGGCGGTTTGACGGCATCGAAGAAACGGAACAGGACGAACGCCACCAGTTGGCCACCGAAGCTTGCCGGGGTAACGAACAGCAACACGATCCAGAACGCGACGATCTCGTCCCAGACAACCGCACTCGGGTCCTGTATGCCGAGCTTGCGTGCCGTAAAGCCGCAGATCCAGACGCCGCCGATGAGAGACGCGGCGATCAACACGCCCCAGCCGGTGACCGTCAGATACAGATTGAGCACCAGATACGACGCCCACCCGAACAGTGTTCCCACGGTGCCTGGCGCGAATGACGACAGGCCTGTGCCGAAACCAAGCGAAAACAGGTGCGCGGGGTGCGACAGCAGGAAACGCGAGGTCGGCCGGCGCGGGCCACTGCCCGGGTTGACGGCGGCCGTTTGATCAGTGCTCATTGGAAATGGTCGAAACTTTTGTAATCGGCAGCGACGGCCGCGCCAGTCTTGTCGTGAAGATGCAGCATCGTTCGGCGCGCGTCGGGAAACGCTATTGTACCGATACGCGTGAGACGTATGCCAAGTTCGTCGCCGATCGCCGCGATTCGAGGCCGTTGAGCGCTGTCGGCGCAAAAGCACAATTGATAGTCGTCGCCACCTGCGAGCGTGCAAAGGCGTTGAATCTCGCGGGTTTGCGATGCCAGCAGGGCCGAGCGTGGCAGGTCGTCGACGTTCACCTGTGCACTCATATTCGAGCGCTCAAGAATATGGCCGAGGTCGCCGAGCAATCCGTCCGAGACGTCTAGCGCAGCGCGTGCCACACCTCGCAGCGCCAACCCGAGTGCGATCTGAGGCTCGGGCCAGTCCATCGCGCGACGCGCGAGCGCGAGATCGTCTGGGTGAAGCGACCATTCGCCGCGCAATGCCCCGAGCGCGAGCCGGGCATCGCCGAGGGTGCCGGAGACCCAAATGTCGTCGCCGGGCCGGGCGGCATCGCGCCGCAGCGCCTGGGGGCCCGGCACGCTGCCGAACACCGTCACGCAGAGATTGCGCGGACCACGTGTGGTGTCGCCGCCAACCAGCGGGCACGCGTAGCGGTCGGCCAGCGCCGAGAGGCCTTGCGCAAATGGTGCGAGCCACGCGGGATCGCTGTCGGGCAGGGCAAGGGCCAGCGTGAATCCCATGGGGCGTGCGCCCATTGCCGCCAGATCCGACAGGTTGACGGCGAGTGTTTTGTGGCCAAGCGCGCGCGGATCGGCGTCCGCGAAGAAATGGCGGCCCTCGACGAGCATGTCGGTCGAAATCGCGAGTTGCTCGCCTGCCGGCGGGCGCAGCAGGGCGCAGTCGTCCCCGATGCCGAGCGTCACATGCTCACCCTGGCGCGTTGCACGGGCGAAGAAGCGGTCGATCAGCGAGAACTCGGACAGCGGCGAAGGTGACGGGATTGTCGTGGTCATGGGCACCGGTACAACCGTTGCCAGCGCCTTGGCGGGATGCGTTGCATTGCAGCGCAGCGCGGCTGCGTGGCAACGTGAGGCGTCAGGCGGCGGGCAGTGAGTGAGTAAAAGTGTAGAGGTGTAAAGGGTGTAAAGGGCGGAATGGGTGAATGGGTGAAATGGGCACCCGAAATGCACAGTGCGAACCCCTATATTCTAAGAGGCTGCTTCCGCTTTCCCAAGCGGACAAACGGGACGCGTCATGAATTCAGCCTATCTCTCATGATCCTCTCGGATAACACCTGAGTCGACCTTCATCCTTCGTCTGAAAATGCAGGTGATGGTGCAATGCAGCGTTGATCTCGCATGGATTTCTGGCCACTATCGTCGGAGACATACAGTAACGCAGGCGCGGCCCTTATCCGTTTTTTGCATAAATTGCGTGAATAAATGGGGCTACAATTCGCAGTGAAAATTTGACTCATTCTGCTCGTCCAAGAGCCTTTCCTCATGCCCACGCCGATCGATCCGAAACTGCGCGAAGCTGCGCTCGAGTATCACGAATTCCCCACTCCCGGCAAAATCGCCATCGCGCCGACCAAGCAGTTGCTCAACCAACGCGATCTCGCGCTGGCGTACTCGCCGGGCGTCGCGGCCGCGTGTGAGGAAATCGTTGTCGATCCGCTCAACGCATCGCGTTATACGGCGCGCGGCAATCTGGTCGGCGTCATCTCGAACGGCACCGCGGTGCTCGGTCTGGGCGACATCGGTCCGCTGGCATCGAAGCCGGTGATGGAAGGCAAGGGCGTGCTGTTCAAGAAGTTCGCCAACATCGACGTGTTCGATATCGAGATCGACGAGAAGGACCCCGAGAAGCTCGTCGACATCATCGCGGCACTGGAGCCGACTTTCGGCGCGATCAATCTTGAAGACATCAAGGCGCCTGAGTGTTTCATCGTGGAGCGCAAGCTTCGCGAGCGCATGAAGATCCCGGTCTTTCACGACGATCAGCATGGCACGGCCATCGTGGTTGCCGCAGCACTCATCAACGGCCTGAAGGTGGTCGGCAAGGAACTGACGTCGGTGAAGGTGGTCACGTCCGGCGCGGGCGCCGCCGCACTCGCATGCCTGGACCTGCTCGTCGACATGGGCCTGCCTATCGAGAACGTCTGGGTGACGGACCTGGCGGGCGTGGTGTACGAGGGCCGTACTGAACTGATGGATCCGGAAAAGATCCGTTTCTCGCAAAAGACCGATGCTCGCAGCCTTGCCGAGGTGATCGGCGGCGCAGACGTGTTCCTCGGCCTGTCGGCCGCCGGCGTGCTTAAGCCGGAAATGGTCAAGACGATGGCCGATCAGCCGCTGATCTTCGCGCTGGCCAATCCGAACCCGGAAATCACGCCGGAACTCGCGAAGGAAGTGCGCCCGGATTGCGTGATGGCAACCGGTCGCACCGACTACCCGAATCAGGTCAACAACGTCCTGTGTTTCCCGTTCATCTTCCGCGGCGCCATCGATGTTGGCGCGACTACGATCACGCGCTCGATGGAAATCGCCGCCGTGAACGCGCTGGCGGAGTTGGCGCGTCAGGAGCAGAGCGATATCGTGGCGTCGGCTTACGGTATCAAGAACCTGTCGTTCGGCCCGGAATACTTGATTCCGAAGCCATTCGATCCGCGTTTGCTGGTCAAGGTCGCCACCGCTGTGGCCGAAGCGGCGATGGCCGCAGGTGTCGCCACGCGCCCGCTCGCGGATGTGGATGCTTACTCGCAGTCGTTGCAGCAGTTTGTGTACCACAGCGGCAGTCTGATGAAGCCGCTGTTCTCGGTGGCGCGTAGTGTGCCCGCCAACAAGAAGCGCATTGCGTTTGCCGAGGGCGAAGAAGAGCGTGTGCTGCGTGCCGTGCAGGTACTCGTGGACGAGCGCGTGGCGACGCCGATTCTGGTGGGCCGCCCGGCCGTGATCGAACATCGCATCGAGCAATATGGCCTGCGCCTGACGCCGGGTGTCGATTTCACCGTCGTCAATCCGGACCACGACGAGCGCTATCGCGATTACTGGGAGACGTATCATCAGTTGACCAATCGCAAGGGCGTGACGGCGTCGTATGCACGCGTTGAAATGCGCCGCCGCACGACGCTGATTGCCGCCATGCTGGTGCGCAAGGGCGAGGCCGATGGCCTGATCTGCGGCACGGTGTCGACGCCGGGCCGTCACCTGCACTTCATCGATCGCGTGATTGGTAAGCGCGCGGGTGGCCACGTGTACGCTGCGATGAACGCACTGATTCTGCCGAATCGCCAGATTTTCCTGGTCGACACACACATCAATCAGGACCCGAGCGCCGAGGAACTGGCCGAGATCACGTTGATGGCGGCTGACGAGATTCGCCGTTTCGGCATCCAGCCGAAGGTGGCGTTGCTCTCGCACTCGAACTTCGGTACGAGCGATGCCAATTGCGCACGCAAGATGCGCGAAACACTGGCAATTCTGCAAGAGCGTGCGCCAGAACTGGAAGTTGACGGGGAAATGCACGGTGATTGTGCGCTCGACCCCGAACTCCGCGCGCGCATCATGCCGGACTCGACGCTTACCGGCGCCGCCAACCTGCTTGTCATGCCGAACATCGATGCTGCGAACATTGCCTACAACCTGCTCAAGACGGCAGCCGGCAATAACGTCGCGATCGGCCCGATCCTGCTAGGTGCGGCGAAGCCGGTGCATATCCTGACCGAGTCCGCTACGGTACGCCGCATCATCAACATGGCTGCGCTCGTGGTGGCCGATGCGGCAGCGCAGCAAGAATCGCGCTGATCTGGCGAGGGTACAGGGCAGATTGGCGCTGTTCGCCACACGTTGACGACAAACGCCGCACCTATTCGGGGCGGCGTTTTGTCATTTTTGCGACGCATTTTACCCAGCGAAAATATTCATGTGGGTGCTTACTATCATGAAACCCCTTATGTTTTCATGAATTTGTTGACTAGTTTGGTTGCAAAATGTAAGCCGACATTGATTCTCGGGAGCAATAGCGATAACCTTACGGCTTCACCCACCAGAACGAGTCCGCAGCGCAAAACGGCGTCGGGCGACAGGCTAGCTATGACAATGGCACGTTGGCTTCATCGGGGCATCGTGGCGCTGACGGCGGCTGGTAGTGTTTTTCTGGCGGGCAATACCGTGGCGCGCGAAACCGCGCCATACGTCACGGATCAAACGGCAGCGGTATCCGTTGCTGAGTTGCCTCGTGAAGCGCAGCGCACGCTGACGCTGATTGCTCAGGGCGGGCCGTTCCCCTATGCCAAAGATGGCATTGTGTTCGGGAACTACGAAAAGCGTCTGCCCAAAATGCCACGCGGCTATTACCATGAATATACGGTGCCGACTCCCGGTGCCCGTAATAGAGGTGCTAGGCGCATCATCTGCGGCGGCGACCAACGCACAGTGGATCCGTGTTACTACACGCAAGATCACTACAACAGCTTTAGACGCATAAGGGAATGACAGCAGTATGAGTGAGCCGGTTTTCGCACAGGAACGCGGGAAAGATCTTATGGCAGATCCATTCGGTGCGGGCGAGGGCAACTTGTTCAAGCAGGTGCTGGGCCTGCATGCTGTAGCGCGGGCCGGCCGCCGCCATACCTTATCGGAAGAGGGAGATATGAGTCTTTTCAAGACCGTCAGGCCGAATATCGTGCAGTCGATCCGTGCATTCCGCGTGCCGGAACTGGCCGCAGAGGCCGAGCGACTCGGGCAGCACTTCCTATACGCCAATTGTTCTCAGGCGCAGAGCAAGGCCGAGGTGCTGGAGACGATTGCCACATCGTTTCTGTTCCCCAAGCATTTCGGGAAGAACTACGATGCGTTGCACGACTGTCTCACCGATCTTGTGAGCCACTCTGGCCCGCAACCGGGCTTCGTGGTGGTGCTTGAGGGATTGCCGGTGGTGACGAAGTTCGATAAGGATGGCCGGGAAACACTGCTCGACGTCTTCCGTGATGCCGCTGAATTCTGGTCGGAGCGTCGTGTCAGCTTCCGTGTTTTCTACTCATTTGCCTGATCGCTACTGGTTTCATCGGCAGTGAATTCTCGCGAATTCGCTGCCTGACGTAGACAGATGCGTGCCGCGATGTGATTTTGTGTCATAGCGAAGGCGAGAAAAAAGGTCCGTAATGCGGACCTTTTTTCATTTCTGGCCGGGTGCCGACCATCCGACACTTCGGTGCTACCTCAGCCGGTATGACCGCCAAGGAATTTCTGCGCGAGACTTGCCAGATCCAACTGGCCTTGCGGCAGGTCGCCGTTCGGCGCGAGTTGATTGACAACCTCCGGTAGAAGCGAGGACAACTGCTGTGCGGCGTCGTCCTGGCTGATGCCAGCGGTATCGGCCAGTTGTTGCAGGCGACCGCCGGGCCCAAGCGCTTGCGTGACCTGATCGGCCGAGACGGGCTGGTTGCTTCCGGTACCGACCCACGAACGCATGGCGTCGCCGAGCCCGCCGGTTTCCAGCATCTGCGTCAGGCCGCCCAGACCGCCAAGCGCGCCAACCAAATCACCGGGGGAGGTCGCCTGGGCGCCAGAGCCCGTGGGCTGCGGTGTCTGCGCACCGCCCAGCAAGCCGCCCAGCAGGCCGCCGAGACCGCCGCCACCGCCCGCTGCGGCACCACCGCCCAGCATCCCGCCGAGTGCGCCGCCTAGCGAGCCGAGCAGGTCGCCGCCCTGAGCGCCTTGACCTTGCGCGTTACCGGAGCGGCTGGCGATCATCGCCAGCAAGCCCATCAGCAGCAACATCTTGGTATTGCCGCCGCCGCTACCGCCACCGGCCTGATTGCCGGACACGTCGCCGAGAATGGAATCGAGGATACCCATGAGGATTTGCTCCTTAGGCTTGAGAAGCCGTTGATCGAGTCATCTATGCTTACCAACCGCCCCAGCGCGCGGCCAAAGCGGCAAGCACCGCAATGCCGGCTGTTTCCGTCCGTAAGATACGTTCTCCAAGACGAATTGCCGCAAAACCGGCCTCCCGCGCGAGCGCTTCTTCCTGAGGTGTCAGTCCACCTTCTGGGCCGAAGAGCAACACGCCTGGTTCAGGCGGCGCTTCACGCGGCAGCGAATCGAAACCGCTGTCTGCTCTAGGTGACAATAGCACACGCCATCCATAGCACGTCCTCGTGTCCTGCTCGCACAACCAGGTTCCGATCGGGCGGATCGGTAGGATGCGCGGCACGCGGTTTCGTCCGCACTGCTCGCAAGCAGCTTGCGCCAGGGCTTGCCAATGCGCTATCCGTTTTGCGGCGCGCTCTGCATCGAGGCGGATCACCGAGCGTTCGGTGGCGAGCGGCTGGATGTCCGTCACACCGAGTTCGATGGCCTTTTCGATCAGCCAGTCCATTTTGTCGCCGCCGGCGATGCCTTGCGCCAGCGTGACGCGATACGGCGTCTCCGTTTCCCGCGTATCGTGCTCCGCGAGCTGCGCCGTGGCGTGCCGTTTTTCCAGCGTCGTGAGTACGGCCGGATACTCGCCGCCCGTGCCGTTGAATAGCGTGAGTCTGTCACCCGTCTTCAGACGCAATACCTGAACGTGACGAACCACGGTGTCGGGAAGGTCGAGCAGCGCGCCGGCGTGCAGCGGCGCATCAATGAAAAAACGAGGCATACGGGCGAAAGGTGAAGGAAGGCTGCGAGGCGGGGCGATGGGGACAGAAGCATACCCCAATGCGATCGAAGCGAGCGTTCAGCCGCGAGGTGCGACAGGGCGAGCGAAGCCCCAGCGATACCCGTCCGGGTCTTCCAACTGGCAGAAGCGATCGCCCCAGAATTGGTCGCTGGGTGGCATCAGCCCTTTTGCTCCGGCGGCAATGGCGCGGGCGTATAGCGCATCGACGTCTTCCGTATACACGTAGAAGCTCTGCGGCGCTTCCACGCCTGAGGTGCGCGGCGTGCGTGCCGTGCTGGCAAACGCACCTTCGGGAGCAAACATCAGGATCAGTTGGCCCTGATAGAACATTTCGACATGCATGACCGCACCGTCGTCGTCCACCATGTCATGCATCGTGAAACCAAACGCCTGGGCATAGAACGTTGCGGCCGCTCTGGCATCGCGTACGGTCAGATAAGGCGTCAACCACGGTACGTGAGGCGGGCGGGGATCGGACATGACGGTGCTCCGGTAAGTCCGCCGGCGGGGGCGATGGGCGCGCGTCCCGAATCCTGAAAATGGGGGGAGGAACGGGCGGGGCCGACGGTCGTGACTAGCCCTCAATATACAAGGAACGCGTGTTCGCTTCACCCGCAGTGTGTCATCTTGTTGCCGAGTGATCCGGTGAACTGCCAAGTACGTCCGCCAGTTCCGGCGGGATGTCGAACAGCGCGGCGTGCCGCGAGGGCGAATAGTGACGCAGGGGTTGCAACGCGTCTGGCAGGGCGTCCGGGACGCTTGTGCGCACATCCAGGGAATCGCTGGCGAACACGAGCGCCCATTGCGTGCCGTACAGCGGCACATACGTTGTTATGGGCTGGACGCAGGCGAACACCGAGCGCAGGGCGGTGAGCATATGTCGCACCGGATCGGCCTCGAACCAGGGGACGCCCAGTTGCAGGGCGATCCCGCCGCGAGGTCCGAGTAACGCGCGGATTTTGGCGAAGAACGCCGCGTCGTGTAGCGTCGCCGCTTCGCCGTCGGCTTCCGTCAGATCGAAAATCACGGCATCGAATCGTTCGCCATGTGCGAGCGCGGCATCCACGAGATGCCGGGCGTCGCCGATGACGAGTGTCGTGCGTGGATCGTCAAACGCACCGTCGGCCAGCGCCGGCATGTACCGAAGGATCGTTGCGGGAACCTGAGCATCGAGTTCGGCAACGACGACCTCACGCACACTCGCATGGCGCAACGCCTCGCGTGCCGAGCCGCCGTCACCGCCACCGAGTATCAGCACGCGCTCGACACTGCCGTGCGCAAGCATCAGCGGGTGCACCATGCATTCGTGGCAGATATGCGCATCGGCGAGCGAGGCCATGAACCGGCCATCGAGCCGATAAGCGCGTCCGAGCGCGCCGAATGCCGGTAAATCCAGGATCTCGATGTGTTGGTGAGCCGTCGTGGTGGCGAATACCGGGTGCGCAGCGAACGAATAACCGGCCCACCGCCCGAGAGGTGCCGTGTAAAGGGGGGGCGCGATGCCGGATTCATGTTCGGGGACGTCACGTTTGGCGGGCATTGGTAGGGGAACTTCCTCTAATTTGTGGCGATCACGTCACTTTCTCGCATGATTCCACGTTCCCGCCGGTTGGGGAAGTTCGCCACGAACGACCCGGGCAAGTGCCGTATCTGGTAAAATCTTGGTCTTTTCCTGCATTTGAATTTCGCGCGGCAGCTTGCGGCAACGGGGCACGCCCGCTCTTTCGGCTGGTCACCATGACGAACTCCTCTTCTGCTACGGCTGCACTGATGGCCTCTGCCATTCGCGTCCTTTCCATGGATGCGGTCCAACAGGCCAACTCCGGTCACCCTGGCGCGCCGATGGGCATGGCCGATATCGCCGTTGCTCTCTGGGGCCGTCATCTCAAACATAACCCCGTCAATCCGCACTGGTTCGATCGCGACCGCTTCATCCTGTCGAACGGCCACGGTTCGATGCTCATCTATTCGCTGCTGCATCTGACGGGTTACGATCTGCCGATTGAAGAGCTCAAGCACTTCCGTCAACTTCACAGCAAGACCCCGGGTCACCCTGAAGTGGGCGTCACGCCGGGTGTCGAGACGACTACCGGCCCGCTGGGGCAGGGCATCACCAACGCCGTGGGCTTTGCGCTCGCCGAGGCGCTGCTTGCCAAGGAATTCAACCGCCCGGGCAACGACATCGTCGATCATTACACTTACGCATTCCTCGGCGACGGCTGCCTGATGGAAGGCATCTCGCACGAAGCCTGTTCGCTCGCGGGCACGCTGCGTCTGAACAAGCTCATCGCACTGTACGACGATAACGGCATCTCGATCGACGGTGACGTCGAGTACTGGTTTGCCGATGACACGCCCAAGCGCTTCGAAGCTTATGGCTGGAACGTGATTCGCGGCATCGACGGGCACAATGCCGACGCTGTGGACGCTGCCATCGCACAAGCCAAGACATCGGATCGTCCGACACTGATCTGCTGCAAGACGCTCATCGGCAAGGGCGCACCGAACAAGCAGGGTGGTCACGATGTGCACGGCGCACCGTTGGGCGCGGACGAAATCGCTGCCACGCGCGCTGCGCTGGGTTGGCATCTGCCGCCGTTCGAAGTGCCGGCCGAAGTCTATGCAGCATGGGATGCCAAGGCGGCGGGGCAGAAAGCCGAAGCCGCGTGGAACGAGCGTTTTGCCGCCTATCGCAGCGAGTTCCCGGCAGAAGCTGCCGAGTTCGAACGCCGTATGAAGGGCGAACTGCCGGGCGACTTCAAGTCGGCCGCTGCGGCATTGATCGCCAAGGCCAACGAGAAGGCCGAGACGGTCGCGACGCGCAAGGCGTCGCAACTGGCCATTGAGGGTCTGGCTGCGGTGCTGCCGGAATTTCTGGGCGGCTCGGCAGACCTGACCGGCTCGAACCTGACGAACTGGAAGGCCAGCAAGGCCGTGCGTGCGAACGCGGAAGGCGTGCAGTTCGGCAACCACATCAACTACGGTGTGCGCGAGTTCGGCATGAGCGCCATCATGAACGGTATTGCACTGCACGGCGGTTACCTCCCGTTCGGCGGCACGTTCCTGACGTTCTCCGATTACAGCCGCAATGCGCTGCGTATGGCGGCGCTCATGAAGCTGCGCTCGATCTTCGTGTTCACGCACGACTCGATCGGTCTGGGCGAAGATGGCCCGACGCACCAGTCGATCGAGCACGTCTCGAGCCTGCGTCTGATTCCGCAAATGGACCTGTGGCGTCCGTGCGATACGACGGAGACGGCGGTCGCGTGGGTGGCGGCGGTGGAGCGTCACGATGGCCCGTCGAGCCTCGTGTTCAGCCGCCAGAACCTGCCGTTCGTCTCGCGTGACGACGCGCAGATCGCCAACATTCGCCGTGGCGGCTACGTGCTGCGTGACGTGGCGAATCCGCAGATCGTGCTGATCGCGACCGGCTCGGAAATGGATCTGGCCCTCAAGGGCGCCGAAGTGCTGGCTGCCGAGGGGATCGCGGCGCGTGTCGTGTCCATGCCGTCGACCAACGTGTTCGACCGTCAGGACAAGGCGTATCGCGAGAGCGTGCTGCCGCGCGGTGTGCCGCGTGTGGCCATCGAAGCCGGCGTGACGGCGTTCTGGCATAAGTACGTCGGCCTGGAAGGCGGCGTGGTCGGCATCGATACCTTCGGCGAGTCGGCCCCGGCCGGCGTGCTGTTCAAACACTTCGGCTTGACCGTCGACCACGTGGTTGCGACGGTCAAGTCTGTGCTTGGCTGATTTCGTTAGACCTTACGGAGATACCCCCATGACCATTCGCGTCGCTATCAACGGCTACGGCCGTATCGGCCGCAACGTACTGCGTGCCCACTACGAAGGCGGTAAGAAGCACGACATCGAAATTGTCGCCATCAACGATCTCGGCAATGCGCAGACGAACGCTCACCTGACGCAATACGACACGGCTCACGGCAAGTTCCCGGGCACGGTGTCGGTCGACGGCGACTTCATGGTCGTCAACGGCGACAAGATCCGTGTGCTGGCCAACCGTAACCCGGCAGAACTGCCGTGGGGCGAGCTGGGTGTGGATGTCGTGCTCGAGTGCACTGGCTTCTTCACCACGAAGGAAAAGGCCAGTGCCCACCTGAAGGGCGGCGCGAAGAAGGTCATCATCTCGGCTCCCGGCGGCAAGGACGTGGACGCCACCATCGTGTTCGGTGTGAACGACGGCGTGCTCAAGTCGACCGACACGGTCATCTCGAACGCTTCGTGCACCACGAACTGCCTGGCACCGCTGGTTCAGCCGCTGCACGAGAAGATCGGTCTGGAAACGGGCCTGATGACGACGGTTCACGCTTACACCAACGATCAGGTGCTGACGGACGTCTATCACGAAGACCTGCGTCGCGCGCGTTCGGCCACGATGAGCATGATCCCGACCAAGACGGGCGCCGCTTCGGCTGTCGGCCTAGTGCTGCCGGAACTGAACGGCAAGCTCGACGGCTACGCCATTCGCGTCCCGACGATCAACGTGTCGATCGTTGACCTGTCGTTCATCGCCAAGCGCGACACGACGGTGGACGAAGTCAACGCGATCCTGAAGGAAGCCGCTGAAGGTCCGCTGAAGGCCATTGCTACGTACAACACGGCGCCGCTGGTGTCGGTCGACTTCAACCACAACCCGGCCTCGTCGAACTTCGACGGCACGCTGACCAAGGTGTCGGGCCGTCTGGTGAAGGTCAACTCGTGGTACGACAACGAGTGGGGCTTCTCGAACCGCATGCTCGACACGACTGTCGCGCTGATGTCGGCGAAGTAAGCGCGTTCGACGCGAGTGTTAAAAAAAGCCGCTGTCGTGAGATGGCGGCTTTTTTCATTGACGATCGCTTTCGGGATTTGTCCGGTATTGGATTCAGTGGCAGGCAATATTCCGCGATTCAGGTGAAAAGTCGGCGGAAGCTTTGATACGGCGATGTGCTCACGACACCTGAGCCTAACCGCACTTTACGGAGAGCTATTGTCAGCGACGCGCAGTAACGTGGAGCTAAACGAGCGGCGGGAATGCGGGGGAAATCCCAGAATGCCCCTGTGGAAAGGCATTCTGACAGGTCAATTTTTAGTTTTTTTGACGGTACGGGCACGGTTCCTTTGTGCAACTCCCGTACATGGCGAGCGAGTGTTCCTGAAGCTCGAAGCCGTTTTCCTTTGCAATCATCTTCTGGCGGCGTTCGATTTCTGCGTCGAAGAACTCTTCGACACGGCCGCAGTCAAGACACACCAGGTGATCGTGGTGATTGCCTTGGTTAAGTTCGAAAACGGCCTTGCCGGATTCAAAGTTGCTGCGCGACAATAGCCCGGCTTGCTCGAATTGTGTCAGCACACGGTAGACCGTGGCCAGGCCGATATCGAGATTTTCATTGAGCAGATGACGGTAGACGTCTTCAGCGGTCAGATGGCGCACCTTGCTACTCTGGAAAATCTCCAGAATTTTCAGGCGCGGAAGCGTGGCTTTCAGTCCGATATTTTTCAAATCGGCGGGATTCGGCATCGCTCTACGTCCCTAGAGTACAATACAGCCCCAATAATAATGCCTTTTTGCCTTGCCCGGGTACAAACCGGGGCAAACGGGACGGTAATCGCCGTCAATGGGGGCGATGTGGCGGCGCGCCCGGCGTGCCGGAGTCAAGTTCGATTTTTTTGAAAGCGAGTCAGATTTGCGTCGTTATCTCTCCCTTCCGTTCTCCGTCTGTGTTGCGGCGGCATTCCTGGCGTTGGCCGGCTGCTCGACGTATGACAGCGTGACCGACAAAGTGATCGGCGTGGTCACGCCGTATCGAATCAACATCGTTCAGGGTAATTTCGTCTCGAAAGAGGCCTATGACCAGCTCAAGGCCGGCATGAACCGCGATCAGGTGCGCCAGTTGCTGGGCACGCCGCTGCTCACGGACATATTCCACGCAAACCGCTGGGACTACGTCTTCTACTTCAAGCGCGGCAATGCCTCCGTGGTGCAAGAGCGCCATCTGAAGCTGTATTTCGAGGGCGATACGCTGGCACGTTGGGAAGGCGGCGAAAACTTGCCGACCGAGTACCAGCTCGTTCAGGAAATCGACGGTCAGAAGGGCAAGGCCGTGAAGACCGAAGCGCCCGCGCCGTCGACGGCAAGCGCTGCTGCCGCCGAGGCCGCTGCACCGTCGCCGGATGCTGCCGCCATTGCACCGGTCGCAGCACCTGCGGCAAACGGCGTCTCGACGGTGTCGGCCGACCCTGCCGTGCAGGCCGCGCCTGCTGCTGGCAACAGCGCATCGGGGAGTACCGGCGCGTCCGGTGGTACGGGGCTTGTTCCGTCGCCCGTGACCTCCGGTGGTGGTCTGTTCTCGATGCCCAAGTAAGCGGTTGGAAGTCTAAAGAATCACGATGATGAAAATTGCGATTGCTGGCGCCTCCGGCCGTATGGGCCGGATGCTGATCGAAACCGTCCTGGCGGCCGACGACGCCGAACTGGTCGGTGCCCTCGACCGCGAAGGCAGCCCGGCGCTGGGGCACGACGCCGGCGCTTTTCTGGGCCGCGAGACGGGGGTGAAAATCACTGCCGATCTCGACGCCGCGCTCGCCAGCGCCGAATACCTGATCGACTTCACGCGCCCTGAAGGTACGCTGGCGCATCTGGCCGCCGCCGAAAAGCACGGCGTAAAGATGATCGTCGGCACCACGGGCTTTTCGGAAGAAGACAAGGCGCGTCTGGCTGCGGGGGCCGAGCGTGTGGCCGTCGTGTTCGCCCCGAACATGAGTGTTGGCGTGAACGCCACGTTCAAGCTGCTCGAAGTCGCCGCCAAGATCCTGAACACGGGTTACGACATCGAGATCATCGAAGCCCACCATCGCCACAAGGTCGACGCGCCGTCCGGGACGGCGTTGCGCATGGGCGAAGTCGTGGCCGAGGCGTTGGGCCGTGATCTGAAGGAATGTGCCGTCTATGGCCGCGAAGGCGTGACCGGCGAGCGCGACCCGTCGACTATCGGCTTCGCCACCGTGCGCGGCGGCGATATCGTCGGCGATCACACGGTGCTCTTCGCCGGCATCGGTGAGCGTATCGAAATCACCCACAAGTCGTCGAGCCGTCTGTCGTACGCGCAGGGCGCGCTACGTGCTGCCCGCTTCCTCGCGCAACACAAGACCGGCCTGTTCGACATGCAGGACGTGCTGGGCCTACGCTGATCCAGCGTCGGCTTCTGGCCAGGGAGCCGGCTGGCGCATCGCGTGTGAAGCGCCAGCCAGCCTCTGAAGTTCTGACGTCATCGGAAGGGTTGGACTCCACCGCAGATCGCACGATGCATCGGCGGGTTCCGGAGTCAAAGTGACCTAAAGGCCGCATCCCCTCGCAGCCGTCGCGCCGAATCCGCTCCCGGCGGCGTTATAATTATCGTTTTCCCCGGATTTGCCCTGAAAGTCCTGCGTGCCGCGCTATCTGTGCCGCACGTCAGTGGGGGCCGACCGAGCCGAATCCTATCCGCCGACCCATCATGCAAGAAAAATACGTTCCCGCCGACGTCGAAGCCTCCGCCCAGTCTCACTGGCAGGCGATCGATGCCTACAAGACCACCGAGCGCGCGGACAAACAGAAATTCTATTGCGTCTCGATGCTGCCGTATCCGTCGGGCAAGTTGCATATGGGGCATGTGCGCAACTACACCATCAATGACGTGATGTACCGTCAGATGCGTATGCGCGGCTACAACGTGCTGATGCCGATGGGCTGGGACGCCTTTGGCATGCCGGCGGAAAATGCGGCCATGGCCAACGGCGTGCCGCCGGCCAAGTGGACGTACGACAACATCGCGTACATGAAGAAGCAGATGCAGGCCATGGGTCTGGCGATCGATTGGTCGCGCGAAGTCGCCACCTGCAAGCCGGAGTACTACCGCTGGAATCAGTGGCTGTTCCTCAAGATGCTCGAGAAGGGTGTCGCTTATCTGAAGACGGGAACGGTGAACTGGGACCCGGTCGACCAGACCGTGCTCGCCAACGAGCAGGTGATCGACGGCCGCGGCTGGCGCTCGGGTGCGCTCGTTGAAAAGCGCGAAATCCCGATGTACTACATGCGTATCACCGAATACGCCGACGAATTACTCGGCGACCTGGACGAACTCGGCTGGCCCGAGCGCGTGAAGGTGATGCAGCAGAACTGGATCGGCAAGAGTTTCGGCGTGAACTTCGGCTTCCCGTACGAACTCGATGGTGAGAGCAAGTTGCTGCGCGTGTTCACCACGCGTGCCGACACGATCATGGGCGTGACCTTCTGCGCGATTGCCGCCGAGCATCCGCTGGCCACGCGTCTGGCGGCTGAGCGTCCAGACTTGCAGGCGTTCATCGCCGAATGCAAGCAGGGTGGCGTGGCGGAAGCCGACATCGCCACGATGGAAAAGAAGGGGATGCCGACGGGCTTCTTCGTCACGCATCCGCTCACCGGCGACAAGGTTGAAGTGTGGATCGGCAACTACGTGCTGATGGGTTACGGCGAAGGTGCCGTGATGGGCGTGCCGGCGCATGACGAGCGCGACTTCGCGTTCGCGCGCAAGTATGGTCTGCCGATCAAGCAGGTTGTCGCGGCGGCCGGCGAGACGTACTCGACGGATGCCTGGCAGGCTTGGTACGGCGACAAGGAAAATGGCACGCTGATCAACAGCGGCAAGTACGACGGCCTGGGCTTCGCGGCTGCCGTCGACGCCATTGCCGCGGATCTCAAGGCGAAGGGCATGGGCGACAAGCAGGTCACGTTCCGTTTGCGTGACTGGGGCATTTCGCGTCAGCGCTACTGGGGCACGCCGATCCCGATCATTCATTGCGACGCGTGCGGTGCCGTGCCGGTACCCGAGAAGGATCTGCCGGTTGTGCTGCCCGAAGATCTCGTGCCGGACGGCACCGGCAATCCGCTCGCCAAGTCCGAAGCGTTCCTCAAGTGCGATTGCCCGAAATGCGGCAAGCCGGCACGCCGCGAGACCGACACGATGGACACGTTCGTGGACTCGTCGTGGTACTTCTCGCGCTACGCCTGCCCGGATGCCGACAAGATGGTCGACGAGCGCACCAATTACTGGATGCCGATGGATCAGTACATCGGCGGCATCGAGCACGCGATTCTTCACCTGTTGTATTCGCGCTTCTGGACCAAGGTCATGCGCGATCTGGGGCTGGTGAGCTTCAAGGAGCCGGCGCAGAACCTGCTCACGCAGGGCATGGTGCTCAACGAAACGTACTATCGTGAAGACACCTCGGGCAAGAAGACATGGTTCAACCCGCTCGACGTGCAAGTGCAATTCGACGACAAGGGCCGTCCGACCAGCGCGACGTCGAAGGCCGACGGGGCGGACGTGACGCTTGGCGGCATCGAGAAGATGTCGAAGTCGAAGAACAACGGGGTCGATCCGCAATCGCTGATCGATCAGTACGGCGCCGATACGGCGCGTCTGTTCGTGATGTTCGCCGCACCGCCCGAGCAGCAGCTCGAGTGGTCGGGCGCCGGCGTTGAAGGTGCGAGCCGCTTCCTGCGCCGTCTTTGGGGCTTCGGTCAGTCGCAGGCTGCGCTGCTGCGTCAGACGGACGCCGCCATCGAGACGGCCAACCCGGCGGCTCAGGCGCTGCGCCTTGAGATTCATAGCGTGCTCAAGCAGGCCAACTACGACTATCAGCGTGTGCAGTACAACACGGTGGTGTCGGCCGCGATGAAGATGCTCAACGCCATCGAGAGCGACAAGGGCGCTGCGGGCGCCGGCGCGGTGCGCGAATGCTACGGCATTCTGCTGCGCGTGCTGTACCCGGTGGTGCCGCACGTCACGCACGGTCTGTGGGCCGAGTTGGGCTATACCGCCCAACTCGGCGATCTGCTCGACGCTGCGTGGCCGGAAGTCGACGAAGGCGCGCTGGTGCAAGACGAAATCGAACTCGTGCTGCAAGTGGCCGGCAAGGTGCGCGGCGCCGTGCGTGTGGCGAAGGACGCTTCGCGCGAGACCATCGAGCAAGCCGCGCTGGCACACGAAATGACGGCCAAGTTCGGCGAAGGCAAGCCGGTGAAGAAGGTCATCGTCGTGCCGGGCCGTCTCGTGAACGTAGTGGTCTGAGGCAGCAGCCGCTGCCGCGGGTCGATGAATTGATGACGTTTGGTGACAAGAGGGCACATCACGTGCAAATGACATCCGGGCAACGAGGCGTCGGCGTGACGCGCAGGATTTTCGGCTGGGTCGCTTTGCTGGGCTGCGCGTTGACGCTGTCCGCGTGTGGCTTCCAGTTGCGTGGCGCAAGCGAGTACGCGTTCCATCGTCTGTACATCTCGGGTGGCGGTCAGATGGGGACCGATATCTCGCGCTATATTCGCTACGGCAGCAAGGGAACGGTCGTTGTGACCGAACCCAAGGACGCCGATGCCCGGCTCGAAATCGTAAGCGCGACGGGGTCACGCTCGGCGATCAGTCTCGACGCAAACGGCCAGGCGCGCGAGTATGAAATGCGCACCTCGTTCACCTTCCAGCTCGTGACACCTGACGGAACGCCGATCATTCCGTTGAGTACGATTCGCCTGACCCGCAATCTGCCGTATAGCGACAGCGAAACGACGGCACGCGACGCGGAAGCTGCGCTGCTCAATCGAGACATGCAGAAGGACGCCGTCGCTCAGATCATCCGTCGCATGGAAGCGGTAAAGTCCATGCCGGCGAAGAAACCGGAAGAGTAACGTCTACCCTTATGCAACTGCGTCCCGACGCGCTCGACGCGCATCTCGCCAAGACCCTCTCGCCGATCTATACGATCTACGGCGACGAGAGCCTGCTTGTGCAGGAGGCGGTGGATCGCGTGCGCGCAGCGGCGCGTGCGGGGGGCTTCACCGAGCGTGACGTGCTAAGCGTTGAGCGCGGCTTCGATTGGGGCGCCCTTGCGAACGCCGGGCAGTCGATGTCGCTGTTCGGCGACCGCAAACTCATCGAGTTGCGCATTCCCGGCGGAAAGCCGGGCAAGGACGGGGGCGCTGCGCTCAAGGCGCACGCCGATGCCGCCAATAGCGACGTGCTGACCATCATCACGCTGCCCCGGCTCGATGCTACCGCGACCAAGTCCGACTGGTTCTCGTCGCTCGATCGCGTGGGTGTCACGATCAAGATCGATCCGGTCGACCGGAGCCGTCTGCCGGACTGGATCGCCCAACGTCTCACCGCGCAGGGACAGCGCGTCGAAGCCGGTGAGCCGGGACGTCGCGTATTGCAGTTCATCGCCGACCGCGTCGAGGGCAACCTGCTCGCGGCGCATCAGGAAATTCAGAAGCTCGGCCTGCTGTACCCGTCGGGCGCGCTGGCGTTCGAGCAGGTGCAGGACGCCGTGCTTAATGTCGCGCGCTACGACGTCTTCAAGCTCAGCGAAGCTGTACTGGCCGGCGATGCCGCCCGGCTGGTTCGCATGCTCGACGGTCTGCGTGGCGAAGGCGAGGCCGCGCCGCTCGTGCTGTGGGCGTTGACCGAAGAGGTCCGCACACTTGCCAAGATCACGCGTGGGATGGCAGCGGGCAAGCCGCTTGCCATGTTGCTGCGCGAATACCGTGTCTGGGGCCCGCGCGAGCGACTGATGGAACAAGCGGCGAATCGCGCCACGCCGGCCATGCTTGCGCAGGCGCTGCAGTTGGCGGCGCGTCTGGATCGGCAGGTCAAGGGTCTGCGTGCCGATGGCCTGCCCGGCGACCCATGGGACGGCATGCTGCAACTCGGCCTGCTGCTCGCGGGCGAGCGACCGCCGACGGCGCGCTCCGCCCGCGCACCGCGTCCGGTGCACGCCTAGCGCGCCCCAATTCCTGCCAACGCCGGCTGCCTGCACTGGCCGCCAACAGAATGCAAAGGCGACCGCGTCGCCCAAAGAACTGCCGAACCGACGATATGGATATCAAAGCCTACATGCAATCGCTGGGCCAGCGTGCCCGTGAGGCGTCACGCGCCATGGCGCGTGCCGATACTGCCGCCAAGAATCGCGCATTGCTGGCGATTGCGGATGCCATCGAACGCGATGGCGCGATGTTGCAGGAAGTGAACCGCCGCGATCTCGAGCGGGCGCGCGCCAACGGTCAGGACGCCGCGTTCATCGACCGCCTCACACTGTCCGACAAGGCGCTGCGCACGATGATCGAAGGGCTGCGCCAGATTGCCGGCCTGTCCGATCCCATCGGTGAGATCAGCAACGTGCGCGTGCAGCCGAGCGGCATTCAGGTGGGCCAGATGCGCGTGCCGCTGGGCGTCATCGGCATCATTTACGAATCGCGTCCCAACGTGACCATCGACGCCGCAGCGCTTTGCCTCAAGTCGGGCAACGCGACCATTCTGCGCGGCGGTTCGGAAGCCATTGAAAGCAACACTGCGCTGGCAGCGCTCATTGCACAGGCGCTCGCGAACACTGGACTGCCGGGTGACGCCGTGCAGGTGGTGAATACGCCCGATCGCGCTGCGGTCGGCGAACTCATCACCATGACCGAATACGTCGACGTGATCGTGCCGCGCGGTGGCAAGAGCCTGATCGCACGTCTGATGCGAGACGCCCGCGTGCCCATGATCAAGCACCTCGATGGCATCTGCCACGTCTACGTCGACGGCCGCGCCGACCCGGCGAAGGCGCTGGTGATTTGCGAGAATGCCAAGACGCACCGCTACGGCACTTGCAACACGATGGAGACGCTGCTTGTCGATCAGCAGGCCATTGGCCAGTTGCCTGCCATTGCCCGCATGTTCCAGAGCAAGCAGGTCGAGTTGCGTGGTTGCGAACGCACGCTCGCCGCGCTGGGCAATGCCGGCGTGACGGGGGCAGTGGCGGCGACCGAGGAAGACTGGTCCACGGAATACCTCGCACCGGTGCTGGCGATCAAGATCGTCGACGGCCTCGCGCCGGCCATCGAGCACATCAATCGCTACGGCTCGCATCACACCGACGCCATCGTCACCGAGGACTACTCCGCTGCGATGCAATTCCTGCGCGAAGTCGATTCGGCAAGCGTGATGATCAACGCCAGCACGCGTTTTGCCGATGGCTTCGAGTTCGGTCTGGGCGCGGAGATCGGTATCTCGAACGACAAGCTGCACGCGCGGGGGCCGGTGGGTCTCGAGGGCCTGACGAGTCTGAAGTACGTCGTGTTCGGGCACGGCGAAGTCCGCCAGTAATCGCGTCGCCAACTACGTCCTATGAAACTGCAAGTGCTCGGCCCGACCGATTTTCTGAAGATGCCGTGGAAGAACGGCCAGGGTGTGACAACGGAATTGGCCGTAGCGCGACGCGCTGGCGACGACGGCTTCGACTGGCGGATCAGCACCGCGACGATCGCGGCGCCGGGGCCTTTTTCCGTGTTCGCGGGCATCGACCGCTCACTGGCAATCGTCCGGGGCGGCACACTCACGCTCAACGTCGAGGGCCGTCCGGATGTCACGCTCACGACGCGCACCCCTCCCTACGTCTTTGGCGGCGAACTAAGCGTGAGCAGCACGCCGGTGCTGGACATCGCAGGTGTGCCCATCGACGACTTCAACGTCATGACGCGTCGCACCGAATGGCGGCACACACTGGCACAGCATCGTATTGGTGAAGAGGCGCTGACGTGGAGGTTGCCGACGAATACCGATGCCGTGGCTTTTCTGTATTGTGCGCAAGGGGACGTGCAGGCGACTTTCGGTGATGGCCATACCCTGAACGTGCCGGAGGGGCATGCGCTTCGCATCGAAGGCAGTGACGCCTCCTGTGATCTGCGTGCCGGCGCGACAAATCCTGCCGAAGTCTTTCTGACAACGCTTTCGCGACGTTGAGCCCCCGGCCCGTGCAGGGCCGCGCCACCGCTTCGATACGGCCCGACTCGCCACGGCTTGAGCGTCGTGTCGTACGCCGTCGTGAAAAACGCCCCAAAGATCGGATTGGCATCCAACCTTTGGGGCGCCGTTCAGAAAGCGCGCTTCTTTTGTTGCGAAGCCGGGCGCTTAGTGACGGAAATGACGCGTGCCGGTCATCAGCATGGCGACGTTGCGTTCGTCGGCAGCGGCAATGACCTCATCGTCGCGCATCGAGCCGCCCGGGTGAATCACGCAGGTGGCGCCTGCGTCGACTACCACGTCCAGGCCGTCACGGAACGGGAAGAACGCGTCCGATGCCACCGCCGAGCCGATCAGCGACAGACCCGCATTCTGCGCCTTGATGCTGGCGATACGTGCCGAGTCGACGCGGCTCATCTGGCCGGCACCCACGCCCAGCGTCATGCCGCCAGCGCAGAACACGATAGCGTTCGACTTGACGTACTTCGCCACGCGCCACGCGAAGAGCAGATCTTCCATTTCCTTCGGCGTCGGATGACGCTTCGTCACCACACGCAGTTCATGCGGGGCCACGTTCTTCGCGTCCGGCGACTGAACGAGCAGACCGCCGCCCACACGCTTGAAGTCGTATTGATTCACGCCGTTGCCCAGCGGCACTTCCAGCAGGCGCACGTTCTGCTTGGCTGCGAAGATTTGCTTGGCGGCGTCGGTGAACGACGGGGCGAGCAGCACTTCCACGAATTGCTTGACCACCGATTGTGCAGCCGCTTCGTCAACTTCGCGGTTGAACGCGATGATGCCGCCGAAGGCCGACGTCGGATCGGTCTGGAATGCCTTCGCGTAGGCTTGCGCGGGCGTGGCGGCCACGGCCACGCCACACGGATTTGCGTGCTTGATGATGACGCAGGCCGGGGCGTCGAACGTCTTCACGCATTCCCAGGCGGCGTCGGCATCGGCAATATTGTTGTACGACAGTTCCTTGCCCTGAAGCTGGCGATAGTTCGCGAGCGAACCTTCCGGCGTGACGATGTCGCGGTAGAAGGCGGCGCTTTGGTGCGGGTTCTCGCCATAACGCATGTCCTGCACCTTCGTATACGCCAGATTCAGCGTAGCCGGGTAGGCGGAGCGCTCGCTGTGACGCAGCGACTCGCCAAGGCTCGTGAGGTAGTTCGTGATCGCGCCGTCGTACTGGGCCGTGTGGGCGAACACCTTGGTCGCCAGACGGAAGTTCGTGGCGTAGCCGACCGTGTTGCCGTTCGCCTTCATTTCGTCGAGCACCACGGCGTAGTCGGCCGGATCGACGATCACGGTGACATCGCGGTGGTTCTTCGCCGCCGAGCGCAGCATGGTCGGGCCACCAATGTCGATGTTCTCGATGGCGTCTTCGAGCGAGCAATCATCGCGGGCGATGGTCTGTACGAACGGATACAGATTCACGACAAGCAGATCGATCGTCGGAATGTTGTGCTTCTCGAGCGCGGCCATGTGTTCGGGCAGATCGCGTCGGGCCAGAATGCCGCCATGCACCTTCGGATGCAGCGTCTTCACGCGCCCGTCGAGCATTTCCGGAAAACCGGTGTAGTCGGCCACTTCGGTCACCTTCAGGCCGGCTTCGGCCAGCAGTTTGGCGGTGCCGCCAGTGGAGAGGATCGACACGCCCTGAGCAGCGAGCGACTTGGCGAAGTCGACGATGCCGGTCTTGTCGGAGACGGAAATGAGAGCTTGCTTAATCATGACGGACGGTAGTGAAGCGGCAAAAACGGGCGAGTTGGGCGAATGGCTGGGCGCAACGGTTAGAGCAGACCGTGCTGCTGCAACTTCTTGCGCAGCGTGTTGCGGTTGATTCCCAGATATTCGGCGGCGAGCGACTGGTTGCCGTCGGCCTTGCCGAGCACGAACTCGAGCAGCGGCTTCTCAACGACCGAGACGACCATATCGTAGACATCGTGTGGCCGTGCGCCATCCAGATCGCGGAAATACGAATCCAGACTGTCGCGCACGCATTGTTCTATGTTTGTTTTGCTCATGCGGCTAATAGCTCCCTCGGCGATTCTTGTTCATAGCAGAGACGGTCCGAGTGCGCCTTCTGCTGTTCGAAAAACTCGTTGACTGCAGCCAACTGTTCCTGCGTGGTGTCGAGCGTATTCATACGCTGGCGGAACGTAGCTGCCCCAGGCAGCCCACGCGAATACCACGCGATATGCTTGCGCGCGGTCCGCACACCGGTGTACTCCCCGTAAAACTCGTAATGGTCTTCGAGGTGTTCGTTCATGATCTGCTGGATCTCGTCGACGCGCGGCGGTAAGGCAATCTCGCCCGTCGTGAGAAACAACTCAATATCGCGGAACAACCACGGGCGTCCCTGTGCGGCACGGCCGATCATGATGGCGTCCGCGCCGGTGACTTCGAGCACATGCTTCGCTTTCTGCGCCGTGGCGATATCGCCGTTGGCCACGATCGGAATACGTGCGGCGGCCTTTACGGCAGCGATGGTCTCGTACTCCGCGTCGCCGTGATACAGGTCGGCGCGGGTGCGACCGTGAACCGTCAGCATGCTGATGCCGCACTCTTCGGCGATACGGGCGACCGTGAGGGCATTCTTGTGTTCGCGGTCCCAGCCCGTGCGAATCTTGAGCGTGACCGGCACCACGTCGCCCACGGCGCCAACGACGGCGGACACGATTCGGGCGACGAGCGGTTCGTTTTGCAGGAGGGCCGATCCGGCGGCAACGTTGCAGACCTTCTTGGCCGGGCAGCCCATGTTGATGTCGATGATCTGTGCGCCGCGTTCCACGTTATAGCGGGCGGCCTCGGCCATCATGGCCGGGTCGGCGCCGGCAATTTGCACCGAGATCGGGGCGACTTCGCCAGCGTGATTCGCGCGGCGCATCGTCTTCTCGCTCTTCCAGAGCTGTGCGTTCGACGCCACCATCTCCGAGACGGCATAACCCGCGCCGAGTCGTTTGCACAACTGGCGGAACGGCCGGTCCGTCACACCCGCCATGGGAGCGACAAACAGGTTATTGCGGAGTTCGTGGGGGCCAATACGCACGATGAAGGGAAAAGCCGGGAAAAAGTTTGTATTTTACTGCGAAAACTCGTCCCCGTCGCCTAAAAAATGTGCAAATCGTTCGCGGGGCCTCGCCGGGAAAGCCCGGTTCAGCCGCGCTGGCCGAACAGCATCTGGCGAGCGAAAGCGGTTTTGACCGGCGGGACGAAATCGAGACCGGCCAGCGCCATGCCGCGCAGAACGGCGACTGGGGCGGCGCCGATGCCGAAGACGCGAGGCAGCAGGTCGGTAATGCGGATCGTGAGGCCGCGGTCGGCGCGACGCCGACGGGCGAAGGCGGTGAGCGCGGCGGGGCCCGGCACGCCAAGGTGGTGGGGGGCGCTGTGCGCGTTGCGAACGAGCGTGTCGGCCAGATCGAAGGCGTCGCGCAGGCCAAGGTTCAGGCCTTGTCCGGCGACCGGGTGGAGCGTTTGCGCAGCGTTGCCGATGGCGGCGATGCGGCCGTCGACGACATGGCCGAGGGCGTTCAGGCCCAACGGGAAACCGGCGCGGGCGGTAACCGATGTGAACCGGCCCATGCGGTCGCCGAACGCCGTGTGCAGTTCCGCGAGGAACGACGCGTCGTCCATCTCCCGACGGCGTTTCGCTTCGGCGTGAGAGCAACACCACACCAGCGCGTAGCCGCTTTCCTGCGGTAGCAGCGCCAGCGGGCCGTCCGGGGTAAAGCGTTCCCATGCCCAGCCAACGCGCGGCCGATCGCAGGTGACGAAGCCGACGAGCGCCGTCTGACCGTAGTCGCGTGCGCGTGGGCGAGCCGTCTGCCTCTCGAACAGGCCACCCTCTGCGTTCACGGCAAGTGTGGCATGTAACGTGTGCGCCTCGTCGTCGATCGAGGTGCCGAGGGTGATCGTGACCTGTTGGGAATCCTGACGCAGGGCGATTGCCCGATAGGGGCGGAAGTGATGCAGGCCTGGCGTATCTTGCGAAGCGGGCGCCGACGGGGAGGCGGGGGCGTGCTCGAAGCGGGCGGGCACGCGCGACATGGCTGCGTCCAGCGCGCGCATCAGCGCGCCGTAGCGCACCACGTAACCCAGCGCGGGAACGCTGTGATCGCGATAGTCGATTTCCGTGCTGCCGAAGCGTCGTGCCTGCGAGACGTGGATATGCTGAATCGGTGTGCTGTCGAGCCCCGACCCGCTATGCGGCCATGCTCCGGCGCGCGCGAGAATCTCGCGACTGCCGTGCGAGAGGGCGAGTGTACGCGGGTCGTCGTAACCGGCCTGTGCGCCGCGCCCATCCACCAGCGCGATGCGCAACTGCGGCGCGCGTTGCGCGAGCATCAGCGCGAGCGTCGTGCCGACCGGGCCGGCACCGACGATCGCTACGTCGAAACGCCGCGCCGGATGTTCGTCCACCGTGGGCGTGGCGGGTGTCGGCGAGGCGGGGGGCAGGGCGTGTGTCATCAGCCGCGCATCAGGGCTTCGATCTCGTCGGCGCCGACCGGCACGCCGCGCGTGAGCAGCGTGCAGCCGTCTGCAGTCACGACTGCATCGTCTTCGATACGAATGCCGATGTTCCAGTAGCGCTCGTCAATGTCCGGCGCGGGCCGCACGTAGATGCCGGGCTCGATGGTCGTCACCATGTTCGCGGCCAGCGTCCGCCACGGGCGTTCACCGTTCGCACCGTCCTCACGGTACTCGCCGCAATCGTGCACGTCCATGCCGATCCAGTGTCCCGTGCGGTGCATGTAGAAGCGGCTGAACGACTTGTTGGCGATGACGTCGTCGAGGCTGCCGGCGATGTCGCGCTTGAGCAGGCCGGTGTCGAGCATGCCCTGCGCGAGCACGCGCACGGCAGCGTCGTGGGGCGCATCGAAGCGCACGCCGGCGCGTGTGGCGTCGATGGCGGCTTGTTGCGAGGCGAGCACGATGTCGTACAGCTCGCGCTGTGCCGGGGTGAACTTGCCGTTCACCGGGAACGTGCGCGTGATGTCCGAAGCGTAGCCGTCCAGTTCGCAAGCCGCGTCGATCAGACACAGATCGCCGTCGCGCAACTCGGTATCGCCCGCGCGATAGTGCAGCACCGTCGCGTTGGCGCCCGTGGCGACAATCGAGCCGTAAGCCGGGAATTGCGAGCCGTTTCGGCGGAATTCGTACAGCAGCTCGGCTTCGAGATGATATTCACGCAGCCCTGGGCGCGACGCCTTCATCGCGCGCACATGGGCATCGGCTGAAATCTTGCCGGCGCGCGCCATGATCTCGATTTCGACGCGGTCCTTGACCAGACGCATCTCATCGAGAATCGCGCGGATATCGCGTGCGGCCGACGGGGCAGACACCCCCGTGCGGCTTTGCGCGCGCACCGCGTTCAGCCAGTGACGCACCTGACGATCCTGCTGAGCCGAAGCGCCGAGTGCATAGAAGAGCGCGGGGGCGTCGGCCAGCAGTTGCGGCAAACGCGTATCGATCTCGTCGATGGAGTAGGCAGCGTCGAAGCCGAACGTCTCGCGTGCGGCTTCCGGGCCGTAGCGATAGCCGTCCCAGATCTCGCGTTCTTCGCTCTTCGCGCGGCAGAACAGGATCGAGTGCCCCGTGCGGCTGTCGAGTACGACGACCGCTTCGGGCTCCGTGAAGCCCGACAGGTAATAGAAATAGCTGTCGTGACGGTAAGGGTAGTCGCTGTCGCGGTTGCGCGGCACTTCCGGCGCCGTTGGCAGAATGGCGACGCCGCCACCGGCCTTGCGCATCTGTTCGATGACTCGCTCGCGGCGGGCACGGTACGGGGAATCAGACATCGCGGGCTCCATTTCGTCTATTCGTTCGAGTTCAGGCGTGTTCGGATGTATTCAGGCGATTCTACTGCCGGGGGCGAGGTCTTGCCGGGCGCGCACGCCGGCATCCAGTTCGTCGAGCTGTGCCGGGGTGCCAATGTTTTCCCAGATGCCATCGAAGCGCTCGCCGCTTGCCCGCGCGGCGGCAATCGAGCGCTGATACAGCGGCGTGATCGCCATGCGCGTGCCGGGGGCGATGCCATCGAACAGGCGCAGGTCGTACAGCGCGATATTGCCGAACGTCAACTGGCTGGCCGCGGCTGGAGCGGTTTCGGGCAGATACAGACGCCCTGCCGCGTCGAGCGCGAAGTCCCCCGCCGGATGAAACGGCGGGTTCGGCACCATCACCAGATGCATTCCCGGCGCGGACTGTGCGGCCATACGCGCAGCCTGCGGACGCAACGACGCGTAATCGAACGCCGTGAAAACATCGCCCGAGATTGCCAGAAATATATTGCCGGCCCCTTCGAGCAACGGACGCGCCTTCGCAATTCCGCCTGCCGTCTCGAGCGCCTCGGCCTCGGCCGAGTAAGCGAGGCGCACGCCGAACGCGCTGCCGTCGCCGAGTGCGGCTTCGATCTGCGTACCAAGCCAGGCATGATTGATGACGATGTCCGCAAAGCCCGCGCGCGCGAGCGCCTCGATCTGCCAGACGATGATCGGCTTGCCGCCAACGCTCAGCAGGGGCTTGGGCGTGACGTCGGTGAGCGGGCGCATGCGTTCGCCGCGTCCGGCAGCGAAAATCATCGCTTTCATTGCTGTCATGCGACGCGCCTCAGAACGTGTAGCCGACGTCAGCCTGCTGGCCGGTCAACTCGTCGAGCAGCTTGGCCAGCGGGCGCAACGGCGCGTAACGATCGGCGACCTTGCGTGCGTATTCGATGAAACGCGGGGTATCGGCCAGATAGCGCGACTTGCCGTCCCGGTAGTTGATGCGCGCGAAAATGCCGAGCACCTTCAGGTGGCGTTGCAGGCCCATCCATTCGGCTTGCCGATAGAACTCACCGAAGTCGGCGTCGACCGGCAGGCCGGCCTTGCGGGCGCGTTCCCAGTAATAGGCCAGCCAGTCGAGCTGGCGCTCTTCGTCCCAACTGCGAAACGCGTCGCGCATGAGCGAGATGACGTCGTAAGTGAGCGGGCCGTAGACGGCATCCTGAAAGTCGAGAATGCCCGGCCCCGTGGTGCCTGGCAGACCCGGCATCAGATTGCGGGGCATGTAGTCGCGATGCACGAACACCTTGGGTTGTGCGAGGGCATTGTCGATGAGTAACTCATTGATGCGATCGAGCGTGGCCCGTTGGTCCGCGCTCAGTTCCACCTTCAGATGCTTGCCGACATACCAATCCGGGAACAGGTCGAGTTCACGCCGGAGCAGCGCCGTATCGTAGGGGGGCAACACATTCGGCCGCGAGCTTTTCTGCCAGACGATCAAGGCGTCGAGGGCGGCGCGCATGAGCGTGCGCGCGTTCTCCTCGTTGATCACGTCGAGATACGTCTCGCGTCCGAGATCCGTCAGCAAAAGGAAACCCTGCGCGAGATCCTCGGTCAGCACCTTCGGCGCTTGCAAGCCCGCTTCGTCGAGCAATTGAGCGACGTGAACGAACGGGCGGCAATCCTCCTGCGGCGGCGGCGCGTCCATCACGATCAGGCTCGGATGGGCCGGATCGCGACTGCCGATGCGGAAGTAACGCCGGAAGCTGGCGTCTGCCGACGCCGGCGCCCACTGCGTCATGTCGAGCGCAAACGGTTCGGCCACGCTGGCGAGCCAGTCGCTCAGGGCTTTCAGGCGGGGATCGACGGCGTCGGAGAGCGGGTGGGAAGCGTTGGAAACACTCGTGGCGGCAATGGGGTGTGCGGTCATGATGGGGGCGGTAAACGTCTTGCCATATAATACCCGATCATGTTTTCCCGACGCCCTGATTCTCGACCTCGATCGACCGTCCCGAATGTCCCGGCAAAGCCGTGCAGACATACGGGATTGGCTGCCCGCAAGCGGCGCCACGATTGTCACGCTGTTTGCGTACATGCCGGATAAACAAGTCCATACGAATGATGATTCTTCGCTGCGTCGCCTGATGCGTACGCGGCGTAAGCCGCTGGCACTCCTGCTCTCCCTTCCCGGAGTGTGGTGTTCGCTTGCCGGCGCACAAGAAGCCCCCCCTCCCGATATCGCCAGGAGCGACGGTCTCGTGCTGCGCACGGTGCCGGCGCTCGTCGACAACCCGTTGGGTGTTGGTGACGATGTGCCGATGTACGTGCGCGGCATGCACCTGACTGGCCGGACCAACGTGGATGCGACGGTCGATGGCGACGCCGAGGCGCGCAAATACCGCCAGTTCGTGAAGGGTGACCGCCTGACGTACGACCAGGACTCGGATGAAGTCGTGGCGCGCGGCAATGCGCATCTGTCTCAGGGCGGGAATCTGTTCGTGGGCCCCGAGGCCCATATGTATACCGGCGCGGGCGACGGCTACATGCTGACACCGACTTACCGGCTGGTGTCGGGGGGGGGCGGTAAGTCGGAGCGGGCGGACATCGAGGCGAACAACGTCGTGACGATGCAGCGAGGCACCTATTCGGCTTGCGCATGCACGGACGAAGGCCAGACACCGGCCTGGTACATCAAGGCGTCCGAGTTCGAGTTCGATCAGGAGCAGCAGGAAGGCACAGCGTATAACGGCATTCTGTTCTTTCAAGGCGTACCGATTTTCGCCAGCCCGTATCTGTCGTTCCCGACGTCGACCGAACGCCGCTCAGGCTTCCTGGCGCCGACGTTCACGCAGTCGACCCGCACGGGTTTCGAGTTGTCCACGCCGTACTACTTCAACATCGCGCCGAATCGTGACCTGACGATCACGCCCCGCTTCATGACCAAGCGTGGTGTGATGCTCATTGGTGACCTCCGCTATCTTGAACCGACGTACGCAGGGTTGTTCCACCTTGAGTATCTGGCGAAGGATCGCGTGACGGGCGACGCCCGTTATACGTTCACGTGGCAGCATAGCCAGTCGCTCGGCTATGGCGTTAATGCCTACGTCAACTATACGAAAGTCTCGGACGACACTTATCCGGACGATTTCGGCGCAGGTACCAATTTCCAGACTGGCGTGCAGCGTGTGTACAACCGTGAAGTGGGGTTGACCTGGAGTTACGGTGACTGGTCGTTCCTGGCCCGGGTGCTGAAATATCAGACGCTCGCGCCAAGTGCGCCGCAGTACGAGTCGGTGCCGGAGCTGTCGGCGACATACAACAAGCTCGATTTCCACGGTTTCGATTTCACGATGCCGATCCGGTACAACCGGTTCCAGATCGCATCGTCGACGGGCCAGCCGAATGGCGAGCGGCTCTATGCGCAGCCGACGTTGAGCTATCCGATTCTGACGCCAGGCTACTTCGTCGTACCGAAGGTCATCTTCAATGCCGCTTCGTACAATGTCAATTACCCGAACGGATCGATGATGCAATCGTCGATTACGCGTACCGTACCGACGTTCAGCTTCGATACCGGGTTGACGTTCGAGCGTCCGGTGAACCTGTTCGGGACGGCGATGCGGCAAACGTTGGAGCCGCGCCTGTTCTACGTGTATACGCCGTACCGCAATCAGAGCTCGATCCCGATCTTCGACAGTGCGGTTTCGGACTTCAACCTCGCCGAAATTTTCAGCGAGAACTCGTTCATTGGCGTCGATCGGATTCAGGACGCCAATCGCGTCACGATGGCGCTGACGTCGCGCCTGATCGATGCGGAGTCCGGCGTGGAGCGTGGCCGTGTCTGGTACGCGCAGCGTTACAACATTCAGCAATCTCTGGTGACGATGCCGGGCGGCAAGCCGGAAAATGCCGGCGTGTCCGACTTCCTGGTCGGTGGTTCGGCGCTGCTGTATAACAACATCACGTTCACGTCGAACGTGCAGTACAGTCCGAATACGTCGCAGTTCAACCGGGGAGACGCGGGCATTACATGGCGTCCGGGCGAACGCCGCGTCTTCAACCTGTACTATCGTTACCTGCGCAATCCCCCGCCGGTCGTGGGACAAACCGCATTGACGATCACGCCGATCAACCAGGTCGAACTTTCCGGTCAATGGCCGATCACACCACGTCTAGGGGTTGTCGGGCGATTGAACTACAGCATTACCGACAAGACGTTCATCGATGCCCTGGCGGGTTTCGAGTATGATGCCGACTGCTGGGCCTTCCGGGTGGGGCTCCAGCGGTACGCGACCAATGCCACTACGACGACCACGCGCATCTTCGGGCAGTTGGAGTTGAAGGGCTTGACCAAGTCCGGCAACAGTGCCACAGAAGCCTTCAAGATCGGGGTGCCGGGCTATCAGGCGCCGCCGACGAACCAGATTCCTTCTCGATTCAGCAACTATGAATGACATGTTTGTGAAGCGTGCCTCGCTGCTGGCGGGCCTGTGTCTCGCGGCAGGGGTGGCAGTGGCTCAGCCGGCGCCGGTCAGCGCCAAAGCCGCCGGTGCGCCTGCGTCGACCGCACGTGCGGTCGATTCCATCGTGGCCGTGGTCAACGACAGCGTGATCACGCGCAAGGAACTCGACACGCGGATCGAGGAGGCCAAGCACCAGCTCACGCTTGCCAAGCGTCCGATTCCGGACGCCGACATGCTGCAGCGTCAGGTGCTCGAGCAAATGATCATCACGCAGGTGCAGCTCCAGCGTGCGAAGGAAGACGGTATCGTCGTGAAAGACGCCGACGTCGAGCAGGCACTGCAACGCATTGCCGCCGACAACCGTCTGAGTGTCGATCAGTACAAGGCGCGTCTGTCGCAGGCCGGTGTGCCCTGGGACGCGTTCCGCAAGGAAGTGCGCGAACAGATCATCCTGGCGCGTCTGCGCGATCGCGAAGTCGACAGTCAGGTGCAGGTCAGCGACTCGGAGATCAACACGTTCCTCGCGGCGCAGCGCGGCGCGACGGCAACGCCATCGGCGACCGAATACCGTTTGAGCGAAATCCTCGTGAAGCTGCCTGACGGCGCGACACCCGATCAGGTCAGCGCTGCACAGAAAAAGGCCAGCGAGGCCTTGGACAAGGCAAAGGCCGGGGGTGACTTCGCGGCGTTGGCGAAGCAGTATTCTGACGCCTCCGACGCCACCAACGGTGGCGACATGGGCTTTCGCATTCCCGAACGAATTCCCGATCTGTACCTGAATCAGATTCAGACGCTGCAACCGGGCACCGTGGTGCCGCAGGTGCTTCGCAGCAACAACGGTTTTCACGTCATCAAACTGGTCGAGACTCGCAAGCAGGGTGGCGATCAGGGCATGACCGTACCGCAGATCCACGCGCGTCACATCCTGATCCGGGTGGGCGACGGTGTGTCGGAAGCGCAGGCACGTCAGAAGCTGCTCGACATCAAGGCGAAGGTCGAATCGGGCAAGGGCGATTTCGCCGACTTCGCGCGCCAGTTCTCGGTGGACGGCTCGGCGTCTCAGGGCGGCGATCTCGGCTGGATCTCGCCGGGCGAGACGGTGCCGGCGTTCGAGCGAGCCATGTCCGAACTCAAGGACGGTCAGATCAGCGACCCGGTGCGCTCAGAGTATGGTTATCACCTGATTCAGGTATTGGGACACCGCGAGTCGCAAGTCTCGGGCGATCAGGAGCGCAATCTCGCAATGCAGGAACTGCGTGGCCGCAAGGCGGAGCAGCAGTACCGCGACTGGTTGCAGCAACTGCGCGACAGCGCTTATGTCGACTATCGTCTGAACAGCGCGCAGCAGTAAGCGTCGCATGAGACGTTTCGCCAACCCCCTCCCTTTCCAGGCATGACTCCCGACCGGCCCTTCGTCCTCGCCATCACCACGGGTGAACCGGCGGGCGTCGGGCCGGAGCTGACGGTGCAGGCGCTCGTGAAGTGCCTGTCCACCGCGCAAGCGACTGCCGGCCCCCCCGTCGACGCCACGCTCTTCCGTTGCCAGTTCGCTGTGCTCGGCGATGCCTCGTTGCTCGCCGCACGCGCGCAGGCCGTGGGGTTGGGCGACGCGTGGCAGGGGCTGTTGGCAAGCGCGCGAGTGCGCGTCGTGCACCATCCGCTTGCGGTCGCGGCGCAGCCGGGGCAACTCGACGCCGCCAACGGCCGCTACGTGTTGGCGTTGCTCGACGACGCCATCGACGGCGCGTTAGCTCGCACCTACGACGCCATCGTCACGGCCCCCCTGCAAAAAAGCACGATCAACGACTGCGGCGTGGCCTTCACCGGACACACCGAGTATCTCGCCGAGCGCACCGGCACGCCCCGTGTCGTCATGATGCTCGCTGGCGGCGGGTTGCGCGTGGCGCTGGCAACGACCCACCTGCCGCTCGCGCAGGTTCCCGGCGCCATTCGCCGCGACGATCTGTTGCAAACACTCGTTATCCTCAATCAGGATCTGATGCGTCGCTTCGGTCTGACGCGTCCGCGCATTCTCGTGACCGGGCTTAACCCGCACGCAGGTGAGTCGGGCTACCTTGGACGCGAGGAGATCGACGTCATTAGCCCTGCACTCGACGATGCGCGCGCTGCGGGCATCGATGCCCGTGGCCCGTATCCTGCCGACACGCTGTTCCAGCCGAGGCATCTGGAAGGGGCCGACGCGGTTCTCGCGATGTACCACGATCAAGGGCTGCCCGTGCTCAAGTACGCGAGCTTCGGCGCTGGGGTGAACATCACGCTTGGCCTGCCCATCATTCGCACGTCGGTCGATCACGGTACCGCGCTCGATCTCGCAGGCACGGGGCAAGCCGAGAGCGGTAGCTTGCTCGAAGCCTTGCGCACGGCGGCTATCATGGCGGCCAACGCCGCAACGCACGCACCATCGACGGCCGGCACGACCGGCGGTCCGGACGCCGCACAACCGCGTTCATAAGGAATTTCACATGAGTAGCGCTTCGAAGCGCACGGGCGTCCAACAGGGCCACGTGGCGCGCAAACGTTTTGGTCAGAATTTTCTCGTCGACATGGGTGTGATCGACGCGATCGTGAGTGCCATCTCCCCACGCGCCGACGACTTGATGGTCGAGATCGGGCCGGGGCTGGGTGCCCTGACGACGCCGCTTGCCGAGTGGCTGGCGCATCTGCACGTCGTCGAACTCGACCGCGATCTGGTCGGCCGTCTCTCGCGAAAGTTCGGTCAGCGCGTGAGCGTGCATGCGGGCGACGCGCTCGATTTCGATTTTGGATCGCTCGTCCCGGAAGACCGCCGTGACGAAGCCCCGCTGCGCATTGTCGGCAACTTGCCGTACAACATCTCCAGCCCGTTGCTCTTTCACCTGATGCGTTACGCAACGCTCGTGCGCGATCAGCACTTCATGCTCCAGAACGAGGTGGTCGAGCGTATGGTGGCGCCCGCCGGGTCGAGCAACTACAGCCGGCTCTCCGTCATGCTTCAGTATCGCTACTGGATGGACAAGGTGCTCGACGTGCCGCCCGAGGCGTTCAATCCGCCGCCGAAGGTCGATTCGGCCGTCGTGCGGATGATTCCGCGTGCGGTGGCCGATCTACCGCAGGTCGATCTGGACGTGTTCGAAGCGGTGGTCGCGCGGGCATTCTCGCAGCGCCGAAAGATGCTGCGCAACACACTGCACAGCTATCGCGACCGGGTCGATTTCGACGCCCTCGGGTTCGATCTCACCCGCCGCGCCGAGGATGTCCCGGTCGATGAATACGTGAGTCTTTCGCGCGCGATCAGCGGCGCCGGTTCACAAGGCTGATCCCGGCGAACACAAGGACGACGGCGCCGCCGAAGCGCCAGCCGACCGATTCGCCGAGAATCAGCACGCCAAACGTCACGCCGAAGAGCGGGCTCAGGAACGAGAACGACGCGAGGCGGGCGGCGCTGTAGTGCGTGAGCATCCAGAACCAGATCAGATAGCTCGCAAAGGCTACGCCGACGGACTGATAGGCGAGGCTCACCCACGCCGTGGTCGTCATCGGGGCGATGTGGACGTTCCCTGTCGCCAGCGCCAGCGCGCAAAGCACCACGGCCGAGACGGCGAGCTGATAGAGCAGCGTCTTCGACGGTGCGGCCGTCGCCAGGCGCGACGCCCGCACGACCACCGTCGTCAATCCCCAGAGCAACCCCGCCGCGATGCCGAGCAGGTCGCCGGGCCAGGTCGTCGCGAGGTCAGAGCCGCTGCCGTCGGAGAACGCCACCACGATGCCGCAGAAGGCGGCGGCCATGCCGAGCCATTGCATCGGCCGCAGACGCTCGCTTGGCACTGTCCAGTGCAAGCCGATGGCGGTGAAGCAAGGGGCCGAGTAGACGAAAACGGCCATGCGTGAGGCGGTCGTATGCGTCAGGCCGACGAAGATGCAAAGGAATTCCAGCGAAAAAAGCGCACCGGCGAGAATGCCTGCGGGCAGCGTGCCGTCACCTGTCACCAGTTTCTGACGGCGCCACAGCATCCATCCGCTCACGAGCATTGCGGCGATCAAGGAGCGCAAGCCCGCTTGCAGCACGGCGGGCACGACAGGCACGGCCAGTTTGACGGCAACCTGCTGGCCACCCCATATCGCACACAAGACCAGCATGATGGCGAGCGCGGTGGCATCGATCGGGTGTGGCGTGGTTTTCATGGAATTGGTTAGGATGGCGATGCACTGTGCATGCAGTACGCAATGCCGCCCATTGTCACCGATACCGCGGCCGCACATCGCATTCTGGTGCGAGCAACATGGGTAATTCGATGGGGATTGTTTCCCCGCTCGGCACAATGTCTCCCCACTTCAAGGGTTTATTGCGCGTCGCCGCGCCGATACAATGCTCCGCGCGGACTATTGCGTCCGCTTCTGCTTGCCCTGTCGTCATTCATCGCCGCATCTCGTATGTACAAGAAAGGCTCTGCCGTCGAACTTCAGTTTTCCCCGTCGCGACTTAATGATCTGGCTGGCGATCCGTACTGGATCGATCTCAGCCGCGACGAAGCGCAAGCGTTGCTTGCTGCCCTGCAATCGCATCTGAGCCGTCCGGCGGACGACGCCTGCGGCACGGAATCGCCGCTGGTATTCACGTTGCAAGATCCGGCGGCCTCGCAACAGGTCGAAAGCCCCCGGGGCGATGACGTCGTGCCGGCGTCGAGCGATGAGCGGGGCACGGCGTCACGGCAATGGGTCTGCGTGATCTGCGGCTGGATTTACGACGAAGCGCAGGGCTATCCCGAAGATGGCATCGCGCCGGGCACCCGCTGGGAAGACGTGCCGCAAGACTGGCGCTGTCCGCTGTGCGACGTCGGTAAGGAAGATTTCGCGATGGTGGAGTTCTGAGGTCCGAAAGCCTCGTACCGTTTCGCTTGACCGAAACCGCCCCACGCGGCGCCATACGGGAAGCGGCCACCGCAAACGGGGGGGGGGGCGTCACCTCATGGCGCCGGGGCAGACCGGTCTTACAGACCGCCCTTGGCCGAGTGCTTCTGGATCAGTTCGATCTTGTAGCCGTCCGGGTCTTCCACGAAGGCGATGATCGTAGTGCCGCCCTTGACCGGCCCGGCTTCACGGCTGATTTTGCCGCCGGCCGCACGAATCTTGTCGCAGGCTTGATAGGCGTCATCGACTTCGACGGCCAGATGGCCGAACGCCGTGCCGATTTCGTACTTTTCCACGCCCCAGTTGTAGGTCAGCTCGAGCACGGTGTTCTCCGACTCGGCGCCGTAGCCGACGAAAGCCAGCGTGTATTTGTACTCGGGGTTCTCGCTCTGACGCAGCAGTTGCATGCCGAGCACGCGCGTGTAGAAATCGATCGAGCGCTGCAGGTCGCCGACGCGCAGCATGGTATGGAGCATTCGCATGGTGTGATTAACGTGTGGGGACAACGAGACCTCGATTGTACCCGCGCCCATGAAAATGAGCTGCGTTCATGTGGCGTTGAGAAATTCTGATAATCAGAATCAGTATTCGTTCAGAATTCCGGCAGCCACTCGGGGGCGTGCGACTTGAGGGTATCGCGCGCCGCCTCGAATTCCGGAAAGATCGACGCCACGGCCTGCCAGAAGCGAGGCCCGTGGTTCATTTCTTTCAAGTGCGCCAACTCGTGCGCGACCACGTAATCGATCACGCCGAGCGGGAAATGGATCAGGCGCCAGTTCAGGCGGATGCGCCCGTCGGCACTGCAACTGCCCCAGCGGGTCGATGCGGACGACAGCCCCAACGCCGAATAGCGTACACCAAGCCGCTCGCCGTAGACTTCCAGCCGTGTCGTGAAGAGCTTGCGCGCTTCCTGCTGCAGCCAGCCTTGCACGCGGTCGCGCATTTGCTCCGGCGCGGCCTGCGGCGGCAGTTCGAGCCACAGCGTGTGCGTATGAATGTCGTATTGCGCGGCGCCCGCTCGCTCGCCAAGCCGGACGGTCAGCGTGTGGCCGAGGTATGGCAGCGTGGCGCCGTCGACCCACGTCACGCGTGGCACCACACGACGTGCGGCGCGCTCGCGAAACTCGGTGATCTTGTTGAAGATCCAACGCTTCTTCTCGACGATGGCGGCCTCCACATCGGCAAGCGTGACCCAGCGCGGGGCGGTCACGGCGAGCCCCGATTCGTCGATCATGAACCCGATGGTCCGGCGCGAGGAGCGCTTGAAGCGGTAATAGATCGCATGGCCGTCCAGCACGATCACGCGTTCGCCGTTGGCGGGTGTCCGGCGCGGGCCGGAGGTGCCTGGCGGGGAGGTTTGCAGCGTGTTCGTGTCTGCTGCGGATGGGCTTAATGCAGCGGACGGGCCGGGGGCATCGGTGGCCACGCCATTGGCTTCGGCGGCGGGGTTGCCGAACAGATCGAGTTCCATCTGGGGAGCAGGTGTCTCATGCCGGGAGCGGATGTCGCGGGTAGCGGGTTGGACTTTCGACATGAGACGGTCTCGGCGTGCGGGTCAGGTCCGGGGTGAGGCATCAGGTTTGTCGGCCGAGGGCGACGCGCTTGTTCTCGGCTTCGACGTGTAGGCGTCCGGGTCGATGCGCACCATTTCGCGTTCGATCCATTCGGCCACGTCGGCATTGACGGCTTCGGGCGTGCGGCCTTCCGTTTCAATGACCGGCCCGATCGATACGATCACTTCGCCCGGGTACTTCTTGAACGAGTTGCGCGGCCAGACACGTCCGGCATTGTGCGCGATGGGCACGACGGGCGCGCCGGTCGTTGCTGCGAGCCGGGCACCGCCCGACTTGTACTTGTTGCGCGAGCCGGTCTTCGTGCGCGTGCCTTCCGGGAACATGATGATCCACGAACCCTCGGCCAGTCGCTCGCGGCCTTGTGCGACGACCGATTGAAAGGCGTCGGTGCCCTTGCTGCGGTTGATGTGAATCATGCTGAGCAGACCCAGCGCCCAGCCGAAGAACGGCACGTAGAGCAGCTCGCGCTTGAATACGTAGCACAACGGGCGCGGCATGAGCGCGGGCAGTGCAACCGTCTCCCAGGCCGACTGATGTTTCGACAGGATGATCGCGGGGCGGTCGGGCAGATTCTCCCGGCCGATCACCCGGTAACGCATCCCGCACAGCTTGTCGGCCACGCGAATCACGACTTTGCACCAGCCCGCCGCGAACCAGTAACGCTGCACGCGCGAGAGGAACGGGAAGGACAAGATGCACGCGATGGCATACGGAATCGTCCAGACAATCTGGAAGATGAAGAAGAGAATCGAACGAAATTGCAGCATCGGGTCTTGGCCTGGAGTGGGTGCCGGAGCGATTGTCCTACGCGTTTTGACGCGTGTCCTGGGTCATGTGGCGGCCGAGCGCCACTTATACGCTCTTGGCGTTCTCTTCGGCGAGCATGTCGTTCACGAAGGCTTGCAGGCTGTCATGCACCCGTGTGCCTTCGGGCAGATTGCCGGCGGCGAGCGTTTTCTTGCCCTTGCCGGTGAGCACCAGATGCGGTTTCGCGCCCACCGCGGCGGCGGCCTGCAAATCGCGCAGCGAGTCGCCCACGGCCGGCACGCCGGTCAGGTCCGTTTCGTAGCGCCGCGCGATTTCCTGGAACATACCGGGCTTCGGCTTGCGGCAGTCGCAGGCGTCGGCGGCGGTGTGCGGACAGAAGAACACCGCGTCGATGCGCCCGCCGGCGGCCGCCGCCAGCTTCGACATCTTCGCGTGCATGACGCCGAGCGTTGCCATGTCGAACAGCCCGCGTCCCACGCCCGACTGGTTCGTCGCCACCACGACCCGGTACCCCGCCTGATTCAGACGGCCGATCGCCTCGAGACTGCCGGGCAGCGGCACCCACTCGTCCTTTGACTTGATGAACTGGTCCGAGTCGGCGTTGATGACGCCGTCCCGGTCGAGAATCACGAGCTTGCGGGCGGCGGGGCCGGGGGTACGATCTTTGCGCGAATCCATGGCGAACGGGCTTCCGGGACGTTAAGCCGCGGTTATGCGGCGAGCTTCGAGAGATCGGCCACGCGGTTCATCTGCACATGCAGGTGCCAGAGCAGCGCGAGGCGGTTGTTGCGCAGCGCCTCGTCGTCGGCCATCACCATCACGTCGTTGAAGAACGCGTCGACTGCGTCGCGCAGTTCGGCCAGCGCCGAGAGGGCCTGCGCGTACTCGCGTGCTGCAAACTTCTGCTCCACGACTGGGGCGACTTTCTCGAGTGCGGCAGCGAGCGACTTTTCGGCCGGCTCTATCAACAACGACGGCACGATCACGCCATCGGGCGGCGGCGCCGTCTTCTTGAGGATGTTACCGATGCGCTTGTTCGCGGCGGCGAGCGCTTCGGCCTGGGGCAGTGCCGAGAAGGCGCGCACGGCTTCCAGGCGCTCGATCAGATCGCTCAGATCCAGATACATCGACGGCGACACCAGCACTGCCTCGATCTCGTTGGCGGCGTAGCCACGCTCACGCAGATAGCCACGCAGACGATCGAGCACGAACTGATAGACCTCGTGCAGATACTCGAGACCGGCCACGCCCGAAGTGAACTGTTTGTAGGTCACCTCCAGCAGGTCGAACAGCATGACGGGCAGACGGCGCTCAACGAGCATGCGCACGATGCCCAGCGCATGACGGCGCAGCGCGAACGGGTCTTTCTCGCCGGTCGGATGCAGGCCGATACCCCAGATGCCGACGAGCGTTTCGAGTTTGTCGGCCAGCGCGACGACGATGCCGGTGTGGCTGGCGGGCAGCGCGTCGCCGGCGAAGCGCGGCTGATAGTGCTCCGAGCACGCACGGGCGACTTCGTCGGCTTCGCCGTCGTGACGCGCATAGTACGTGCCCATCGTGCCCTGCAGTTCCGGGAACTCACCCACCATGTCGGTCAGCAAATCGGCCTTGGCCAGCAGCGCGCCGCGTTCGGCCAGCGCCACGTCGGCACCAATCATCTGCGCAATGGCGCCAGCCAGCTTCACCAGACGTTGCGTGCGCTCGAACTGCGAGCCCAGCTTGTTGTGATAGACGACGTTCGCGAGCAGCGGCACGCGATCCGCGAGCGGTTTCTTCTTGTCCTGCTCGAAGAAGAATTTCGCATCCGCGAGACGCGGGCGAACCACACGCTCGTTACCCGTGATGATCTGCTCGGGGTGGGCGGTCTCGATATTGGAGACGATCAGGAAGCGGTTCGTCAGGCGGCCGCCCTCGGCGAGCGGCTTGTCGGTCAGTGCGAAGTACTTCTGGTTCGTCTGCATCGTGAGAATCAGACATTCCTGCGGCACAGCCAGAAATTCCTTCTCGAAGTGGCAGGCGTAGACTGCGGGCCATTCGACAAGTGCGGTCACTTCATCGAGCAGCGCGTCGGGCATTACCACATGGTCGTTGCCTGCGGCCGCAAGCAGTTGCGTGCGAATCGCGTCGCGGCGGCCCGTGAAGCTGGCCAGCACTTTGCCTTCGATTTCCAGTACTGCGGCGTAGCTGTCGGCATTGGCGATGGTGATTTCGCCCTTCGACAGGAAGCGATGCCCCAGCGTCTTGTTGCCCGAGGACAGGCCGATGGCCGTGGCAGGCACGAGCGTGTCGCCGTGCAGGGCGATGAGGCCATGCACAGGGCGCACGAACTGCACCGTCTCGCCATCCGGGCGCTGGTAGCTCATGACCTTCGGAATCGGCAGCTTGCCGAGTGTTTCGTCGAGCGCGGCCTGCAATGCGTCGGCCAGTCGGGCGCCCGCCGCAGTGTAGGTGTGGAAGAACGCTTCGGCCTTGCCGTCCATCGCGCGCTCGAGGCTGGCGACCGGCAGGTCGGCAAAGCCCATGGCGGTGAGTTTCTTCGCCAGTGGCGCGGTGGGGTTGCCGTTGGCGTCGAGGGCGACGGACACCGGCAGCACCTTGGCGCGGATGCTCGCGTCCGGGGCGCGCTCGAGCACATTCGAAATCGTGACGGCCAGACGGCGCGGCGTGGCGTACGGCGTGACCACGCTGGCGTCGGTGGTCAGGCCGCGCGTGCGCAGGCCATTGGCAATGCCGTCGGCGAACGCGTCGCCCAGACGCGCCAGCGCCTTCGGCGGCAGTTCTTCGGTCAGCAGTTCGACCAGCAGGGTGCGTTGTGCGGTGCTCATCATGCGGCTTGCGTTTGGTTTTTGGCGGCAGGGGCGTTCAGCATCGGGAAGCCGAGCTTCTCGCGCGAAGCGTAGTAGGCCTGTGCGATCAGGCGCGACAGCGCCCGGATACGGCCGATATACGCTGCACGTTCGGTCACCGAGATGGCGCCGCGCGCGTCGAGCAAGTTGAAGGTGTGCGCCGCCTTGAGAATCATCTCGTAGGCCGGCAACGCCAGTTCGGCTTCGATGAGGCGCTTGGCCTCGCTCTCGTAGTTGTCGAAGAAGCCGAACAACATCGGCTGGTTCGACTGCTCGAAGTTGTAGGTCGACTGCTCGACTTCGTTCTGATGGAACACGTCGCCGTAGGTCAAGCGGCGCTTGACCGGGCCGTCAGCCGTCTGTTCTTCCCATTCCGTCCACACGAGGTCGTAGACGTTCTCGACCTGTTGCAGATACATGGCCAGACGCTCGATACCGTAGGTAATTTCGCCGAGCACCGGCTTGCAATCCAGACCGCCCACTTGCTGGAAGTAAGTGAACTGCGTCACCTCCATGCCGTTGAGCCACACCTCCCAGCCCAGACCCCAGGCGCCGAGCGTGGGGTTTTCCCAGTCGTCTTCCACGAAGCGCACGTCGTTTTCGGTCAGATCGAGACCGAGCGCGCGCAGCGAACCCAGGTACAGGTCGAGAATGTTCTCCGGCGCCGGCTTGAGCACCACCTGATACTGGTAGTAATGCTGCATGCGGTTCGGATTCTCACCGTAACGGCCATCCTTGGGACGGCGCGACGGCTGCACATAGGCGGCGCGCCACGGCTCCGGGCCGATCGCGCGCAGGAACGTGGCAGTGTGCGAGGTACCGGCGCCGACCTCCATGTCGTAAGGCTGGAGCAACGCACAGCCTTGCTTGTCCCAGTAATCCTGCAATGTCAGGATGACTTGTTGAAAGGTAAGCATGATGAATTCGCGCGGACGAACAGGAAAAAATGCGGATTTTGCGCAGTTCGCTGGCCCGGCCGCGAGCGCGGCCAGCAAACTAAAACGTTGAATTTTAGCGGGAATTCGACCCGAATGGGGCGTCAGTGCCCATTGGGCGGTGCGACAGGGGGATTTTGACGTCCCCCTGCGTCATTTCGACAGTGCCGGCGCGGCTCAGCGCGAGCGGCGTGTCATTGCCAGACCGAGGCCCAGCGCGACGAGTGCAAGCACCAGTGCAGGGACATTGCCGAAGCGAACATACGGTGTGAGGCCGGTGTAAGGCTGGACCTTACCCGTGAGCGCGCCCGTCGTCATCGCAGGCAGACGCCCCTGCACATGACCTCGGGCATCGATGATCGCCGTCGTGCCGGTGTTCGTCGCCCGCAGCATCGGCCGCCCCGTCTCCAGCGTGCGCATGCGCGCGATCTGCAAGTGCTGGTCGAGGGCGATGGTGTCGCCGAACCAGGCGAGGTTCGTTGCGTTCGCGAGCACCGTGGCGGGCTCGGGCATGTTGCGCAGTGCCTGTGCGATTTCCTCGCCGAACAAGTCCTCGTAGCAGATGTCGAGCGCCACGCGCTGATCGCGAATCGCGAAGCCGCCCGGCGTGGCCGTGCCTCGCAGGAAGTCGCCCAAGGGAATGTGCATCATGTCGACAAACCAGCGAAAGCCCCAGGGGACGAATTCGCCGAAAGGCACGAGATGATGCTTGTCGTAGCGATGCAGCGTCGGGTCGCGCGGCGTTACGCCGAACAGGCTGTTGGTCAGATCCGTCGGCCCCCGGTCGGTGAGGGTCGCGCCTACGGCACCGAGCACGACATGCGAGCCGGTGCGATCGGCAAACGCCCGGATCGGTCCGGCCACGTCGGGCGGAATGCCTTGGAGCAGCACCGGGAATGCCGTCTCCGGCGTGATGATGAGATCGGCCGGTGCGGCGACGATCATGTCGCGATACAGCGCCATCGCGTGGTCGATCCCGGCGCGCTCGAATTTCATGTCCTGCGCGATATTGCCCTGCAGTAGCCGCACGGTGAGCGGTTTGCCCGAGGGCGTCGTCCAAGCGTGGCGGGCGAGCGCGCCACCCACGCCGAGCAGCGCCAACGTGCAAACCGCAGCCGCCAGACGCCGCATGGGCAGTATGGGCCGCGCCGTCACGGCGGCGGGCAGTACCGCGTGGGCGAGCCACGCGGCCGCCAGCGCCGCGAGGCCACCAATGCCGTAGACTCCGACGAGCGGCGCGAAGCCTGCCAGCGGCCCGTCGACGTGGGCGTAGCCGGGAGACAGCCACGGGAAGCCGGTGAACACGGTGCCGCGCAACCATTCCGCGAGCGTCCAGGCCCCCGCGAACGCCAGCGCACGCCATGGGCCGGCAGCCGTCACCCAACGGGAGACGGACGCCGCCAATGCAGGGTAGAGCGCGAGGTAGATCGAGAACAGCACGACCGCCGCACCGGCCATGACGCCGGGCATGCCGCCGTAGGTGTGCATGCTGATGTAAAGCCACCAGATGCCCGATACGAACGACGCAACACCGAAGCAAGCGCCGAGCCAGAAGGCATCGCGACGCGAGGCGCTGCGCTCGACGAGCGCGAAGAGTCCCGCCATGGCGAGCAGTTGCAGCCACCAGACGTCGCGCGGTGCGAACGCCAGCGTTTGCGCAATACCGGCCAGACCGGCGAGCACACGGGCACGCCAGGCCGGCCACGTGCGCCGCTCGGGCGCGTGGACGGTCATTTCCTGCATGGGTCGATGGAGTGGTTACTCGGGCTGAATGGCAGGCGCCGGCTCCACGCGCCGCAACAGCAGCATGTGGACCTGACGGCCGTCGGCGCGCATGACTTCGAACACGAGATTGCCGATGCGCATACGCTCACCGCGGCGCGGCACACGGCCGAACTGGTGCGTGATCATACCGCCGATCGTGTCGTTTTCAGCATCAACGAACTGCGTGCCGAAGGCTTCGTTGAACTGCTCGATCTCGGTCAGCGCACGAATGCGATACGTCCCGTCGGGCGCGGCGATGATGTTGTCTTCTTCTTCATCGAAGTCGTATTCGTCCTCGATGTCGCCGACGATTTGCTCGAGCACGTCTTCAATGGTGATGAGACCCGCCACGCCGCCGTATTCGTCCACGACGATGGCGATGTGATTGCGATTGACGCGGAAGTCGTGCAACAGCACGTTCAGGCGCTTCGACTCAGGAATGAACACGGCCGGGCGCAGCATGTCGCGCACGTCGAAATCGTGATTTGCGTAGTAACGCAGCAGATCCTTCGCGAGCAGAATGCCGATGATGTTGTCGCGATTTCCCTCGAAGACGGGATAGCGCGAGTGAGCCTGTTCCAGCACGAACGGGACGAAGGCTTCGGGCGTCTGTTCGATGTTGATGGCGTCCATTTGCGCGCGCGGCACCATGATGTCGCGTGCACACAGATCGGCCACCTGGAATACGCCCTCGATCATCGCCAGAGAGTCGGCGTCCATCAGGTTACGGGCGTGGGCGTCTTGCAGAATTTCGAGCAACTCTGCGCGCGACTCCGGCTCTGGGGAGATCAGATCGGTGAGGCGTTCGAGCAAAGAGCGAGGTTTATCAGGGTTTTTTCGACCGGGTCGACTGGGATAAGGGTCGTTCATGACGGCGCGTCCAAGTTGGGCGGACGCCGAGCTGTTACAGGAAACTCAAGGATACACCAGATGTGCGGCATCTCCGCGACAGGGCTGCGGCGTTTCGTCATTCAGTGTTCGCCGCCGGGCGATGCTGTGGATTTCAGCGCATGCCGGGCGTTCCAGCGCATTTCAGCGTGCACCGCAGCGGTGCAATACGGCTTCCAGCGCCGGGTCGGGCATACCGGCTTCGCGCAGCGCCTTGACCGTGCGCGTGACGTAATCCCGTGTCGTGCCGTAGCGTCCCTGTGCCTGATCGAAGACCTTGCGGATGATGTCGTCGGGCAGGCGGCCCGCGTAGCTTTTCACGTCGCGTCGCATGACGAACGCGAGGGCGGGGGCGGTGCGGCCATCGGCGAGCACGCAGTTGAGCCACGCGGGACGATACGAGCCCATCGCCATCTCGCGATACCAGAGCGTTTCGAGTTCGGTTCGCGCCTTGGCGGCCGAGAGTCTCAGCGCCACGCCCGCACACGAACCGCCACGGTCGAGTGCGAGCACGAGCCCCGGTTGTTCAGGCGTGCCGCGATTCACGCGCGACCACAGATACAGCCCCCGGTGGTAGCCGTACACGCGTGCACGCTGGCTCTCCTCGACGGGCAGACCGGGGTTCCAGATGAGCGAGCCGTACGCGAAGATCCACAGATCCTGATGACCATCCCAGCCGGTCAGCACCGCGTCGAGCGACGATGAGAGTTCTTCCGGCGTCAGGTGTCGGCCCAACCCGATGTCGGGCGGATACGTGGTGCATCCCGGCCCGCTCGACATGCTGGCCGGTGGCGTCTCGGAGTCGGTCGGGCGATCGGGCATGCGGTCCATACGATGTGGGATCAGGCGCGGCGCGGCTTTGCCGGCATCCTGATGTTGGCTGGGGTGGCGGGGGCGGACTTTTCCGACGCATAGGGGGCGGCGTAACCGAGACCGGTGAGGATCTCCGTCTCCAGACCTTCCATCTCCTGCGCCTCGTCGTCCGCTTCGTGGTCGTAACCCTGCGCGTGGAGCACGCCGTGCACGATCAGATGGGCGTAGTGCGCTTCGAGCGAAATCCCTTGCTCGGCCGCCTCGCGCTCGACAACCGGGCAGCACAGCACGATGTCGCCGGTCACCGGATCGCTTTCGTCTTGCGCGTAGGCAAACGTGAGCACGTTGGTGGCGTAGTCCTTGCCGCGATAGCCGCGATTGAGCGTCTGGCCTTCTTCGGCGCCGACGAAGCGCAGCGTCAGTTCGGCGTCGGCCAGCAGCGCAGCCTGCACCCAGCGGCGCACGGTGGTACGTGAGAGCAGCGCCTTGTGCGTGGCGAACGCCGGGCCGGCGACGAACTGGCTGTTCAACGTGAGCGCGTGGCGTGGCGAACGTGGGGCCCGCTCGCTCATGCCTTGCCTCGCGGCCCGTGGCCGTCGCGCCGTTCGCGCTCGGTCGATTCCGGCAGATCCAGCCCGGCTTCGGCGTGCTGCATATGGGCGTCGTACGCTTCGACGATGCGTGCGACCAGCGGGTGACGCACCACGTCCACGCTGGTGAAGCAGGTCATGGCGATGCCGCGAACGTTTTTCAGGATCAGTTGCGCTTCCGTCAGGCCGCTCTTCTGACCGCGCGGCAGATCGACCTGCGTAGTGTCGCCGGTCACGACGGCCTTGCTGCCGAAACCGATACGCGTGAGGAACATCTTCATCTGTTCGGGCGTGGTGTTCTGCGCTTCGTCCAGGATGATGAACGCGTGATTGAGCGTTCGGCCGCGCATATACGCGAGCGGCGCGATTTCGATCATCTGCTTTTCGAAATACTTCTGCGTCTTGTCGAAGCCGAGCAGGTCGTAAAGCGCGTCGTAGAGCGGGCGCAGGTACGGATCGACCTTCTGTGCGAGATCGCCGGGCAGGAAGCCCAGACGCTCGCCCGCTTCCACGGCCGGACGCGTGAGCACGATGCGCTTGACGGCGTCGCGCTCGAGCGCGTCGACGGCGCACGCCACGGCCAGATAGGTCTTGCCGGTACCGGCCGGGCCGATGCCGAACGTTACGTCGTGCGAGAGGATCTGTTTGAGGTAATCGCGCTGTGCCGGGGTGCGGCCGTGCAGGTCGCTACGGCGCGTGTGCAGCACGGGCGAGCCGTCTTCGGTCTCGCCGGCGGCAAACGGGTTGTCGTCGCCGTGACGCACAGTCGGCACGAGGCCCTGACGCGATTCCACCAGCCCCAACTGAATGTCGTCGACGGACAACGGTTCGGTGGCGCGGTTGTAGAAGCTCTCGAGGGCTTGGGTGGCGATCACGGCGCTCTTGCCGCGAACGGAGAAGCGATGGCCGCGCCGGGAAATCGAGACGTCGAGCGCCTGTTCGATCTGGCGCAGGTTTTCGTCTAACGGGCCGCAAAGGTTGGCCAAACGGCGATTGTCGTCGCGCGGGGCGGTGAATTCTTGGGCGGGTGCTTTCAAGATCCGGTCGGGTGCCTGTTCAGGTCGTTCGATGGAGTCGCCGGGGGCAGGCTCGGGGATGCGGTGTGTGCGCCAGGGACTGCCGGGTCCGTTCATATTCGCAAATTTCGCTCAGTGCGTGGTGACCAGTTCGCCACGCAACGAGTGCGGGTAGGCGAACGTGATCACGACCTCGGTCATCTGGCCGATCAGGCTGGCGCGTTGCGCCTCGGGCACGGGGAAGTTCACCACGCGGTTGTTCTCCGTGCGGCCTTGCAGTTCGTTAGGGTCCTTGCGCGAGACGCCTTCGACGAGAATGCGCTGACGCGAGCCAACCATGCTCTGGCTGATGCGCGCGGCGTTTTCCTCGATCACGGCCTGCAAGTGTTGCAGACGGCGCAGCTTGACTTCGCGCGGCGTGTCGTCCGGCAGGTTGGCGGCCGGTGTGCCGGGGCGCGGGCTGTAGATGAACGAGAAGCTCGTGTCGTAACCGATCTCGTGAATCATGGCCATCAACTTGTCGAAATCCTCTTCCGTCTCGCCGGGGAAACCGACGATGAAGTCCGACGACATCGACATGTCGGGGCGAACCTGACGCAGGCGGCGGATGATCGACTTGTATTCCAGCACGGTATAGCCCCGCTTCATCGCGGAGAGCACGCGGTCGGCGCCGTGCTGCACGGGCAGGTGCAAATGACTCACCAGCTTGGGCACCTTGGCGTAGGTGTCGATCAGGCGCTGCGTGAATTCCTTCGGGTGGCTGGTCGTGTAGCGGATACGCTCGATGCCCGGCACTTCGGCCACGTATTCGATGAGCAACGCGAAGTCGGCGATTTCGCCGTCGGCCATCAGGCCGCGATAGGCGTTCACGTTCTGGCCCAACAGCGTGATTTCGCGCACGCCTTGCTCAGCCAGACCGGCGATCTCGGTCAGCACGTCTTCAAACGGGCGCGACACTTCGTCGCCACGCGTGTAGGGCACCACACAGTAGCTGCAATATTTCGAGCAGCCTTCCATGATCGAGACGAACGCCGTAGCGCCCTCGACCTTGGCCGGCGGCAGGTGGTCGAACTTTTCGATTTCCGGGAACGAGATGTCGACCTGCGAGCGGCCGGTGGCGCGACGCGCTTCGAGCATCTGCGGCAGGCGGTGCAGCGTTTGCGGGCCGAACACTACGTCCACGTACGGGGCGCGCTGCACGATCGCGGCGCCTTCCTGGCTGGCGACGCAGCCGCCCACGCCGATCACCAGATCCGGCTTGATTTCCTTGAGCGCACGCATGCGGCCCAGATCCGAGAACACTTTTTCCTGCGCCTTTTCGCGCACGGAGCAAGTGTTGAACAGGATGACGTCGGCGTCTTCGGGGGAATCGGTCTTTTCGAGACCTTCGGCTGCGCCGAGCACGTCCGCCATCTTGTCGGAGTCGTACTCGTTCATCTGACAGCCGAACGTCTTGATGTAAATCTTCTTTGCCATTGAGTGTGCGCCGTTCGCAGTGGTTAACCTGGGGGCGTCCGTATTGGATGTTTCAGGGGTTCAGTCTTGCCGGGCCGCGAGAGAAATGCGGTGCTCCAAACGCAAAAGCCGGCGTGGCCGGCCTGTCCGGACCTCCTTGGCGGGGCCGGTGTGTGGTGCACGCATTATACCGCGTGCACCGCGGGGGAGCGCAGCGAGACTAGCGGTTGTCCTTCATCGCGGCGGCCACCGCGCGGATGTTGTGCTGGAACAACTGGAGGTAGGTCGTGGCTTCCGGATTCTGCGACAGGGCGTCGGAGTAGAGTTTGCCGTCGACAGTCACCTTGGCATCCTTGGCGATACGCTGGACCAGACGCGGATTGGAGATGTTCTCCATGAAGACCGCCTTGATGCCCGTGCGGCGGATCACGCGGATCAGGTTCGCCACATCCTTGGCGCTGGCTTCGCTTTCCGTCGACACGCCCTCCGGGGCGAGGAACTTGATGCCGAAGCGCTGGCCGAGATAGCCGAATGCATCATGCGAGGTCAGCACCACGCGGCGCGCGGGCGGAATCGGCGCGAGTTGCTTGTTCGCCCAGATAATCAGGTCGTCGAGCGCGCCCTGATAGTTCTTGGCACGTTCCGCATAGTAGGTGCTGCCCGCCGGATCGGCCTGCGACAGGGCGGCCGCGATATTGACGACCATCGCCTTCACGCGCTCAGGGTCCTGGAACATGTGCGGATCGGTCACGGTCTTGCCGTCGTCGACCATGGTGCGGGGCTTGAGGCCCTTCGTGACGGTAACGAGCGTGCCGGGATAGTGGCTCGATTTCATCAGGCGGGGCAGCCAGCCCTCGAAGCCCAGGCCATTCACGAAGAAGAGTTTGGTGCCGGAGATCTTGGCGACGTCGGCCGGGGTCGGCTCATAGACGTGCGTGTCCTGATCGGGGCCGACGAGTGTGGTGACGTCGACCCGGTCGCCGCCGACCACCTTCACGATGTCGGCCAGGATGCTGAAGCTCGCGCCGACGGGCAGGCGCGTGTCCTGCGCGCGTGCCGGACCGGCAAGCGCCAGCGTCAGGGCGAACATTGTGGCGAGAAGCCCTGCGCCAAACCACGATTTGCCGCCCGACGCGTTGCTGTCCCACTTACCCAATCCGAACATGTTTTCCTCTCTTAAAGCGCCGGAGCCTTCGCCGCATTGGCATGGCCCGCCGTGGCAAGCAGTGCGCCCAGATAGGCGATGCCCGCCGTCAAAACGATGGCCGGTCCCGAGGGACAGGCCAGGTAATACGAAATCAGCAGCCCGATCACGCTCGATGCGCTCGCGACCAGCCAGGCCACGAGCAGCATGCCCGGCAGCGTGCGGGCGACGAGCCGGGCGGTGGCCGCCGGCAGCATCATCAGTCCTACGGCCATGAGCGTGCCCATCGCCTGAAAGCCGGCCACGAGGTTCATCACCGTCAGCACGGTAAAGCCGAGGTGATAGCGCATCACGCTCTTGCCTTGCCCGCCGAGGAAGGCCGGATCGGCGCTATCGAGCACAAGACCGCGATAATGCCACCCGAACCAGAGGAGCGTCACGGTCGCGATCGCGGCGACGAGGACGAGCGATGGGTCGTCCACCGCCAGCACCGAACCGAAGAGCAAGTGCATCAGATCGACGCTGTTGCCCCATTTGGAGACGATCACCACGCCACCGGCCAGCGCCAGTAGATAGAAGCCCGCAAACGACGCGCCTTCATCGAGCCGCGTGCGGCGGCTCGACAGCCCCGCTAGCAGTGCCACGAGCAGGCCGGCTACCATGCCGCCGCCCGCCATCCAGGGCAGCGACAGCCCGCCGATCAGGTACCCGATGGCCGCCCCTGGCAGCACCGCGTGCGAGAGCGAATCTCCCATCAGGCTCATGCGGCGCAGCAGCAGGAACACGCCCACCGGCGTGCACCCGATCGACAGCGCGAGGCTGCCCACGAGGGCATGCCGCATGAAGTCGAACTCCGAGAACGGGCCGACGAGCCAATCCAGCATCGCGCTCATCGGGGGCTACCTCGCGTTATGACGACTGCGCCCGGCGCGGGCGTGCCACCGTAGGCGGGGAGGGCGGGGGATGCCGATACCGTGCCCGCCACGCGGGCGGTGTAGCCTCCGGCGCCCCACAGGCCAGTATGCGTACCGCCGCCGGCGGTGTCGGCAGACGGCAGTCCTCCGTGCAGACACTGTGCCGGTGCACCCGAGGCCACTAGGCGGCCGGCCATCACGGCGACATGCGAGAAGCGTTCGAGCACAAGCGGCAGGTCGTGAAGCACCGTGACCACGGTGCGTCCCTCGTTGCGCCATTGGTCCAGCAACGCGAGTAACAGTTCCGCCGACGGGACATCGATCCCTGTGAGCGGTTCATCCAGCAAAACGATGGGCGCGTCTTCCACGATCAGCCGCGCAAAGCGGGCGCGCTGCCATTGGCCGCCCGACAAGACTTCCAGGGGCTGAGCGCGTTTGTCTGCAAGGCCGACGCGGGCGAGGGCGTCGTGAGCCCAGTCGAATTCGACGCGTCCGAGGCGCCGTGCGTCTCCCGTGCGTCGCCACGTGCCGGTCAACACATATTCCTCGACGCACATGGGGAACCGGTGATCGGTTTCGGGCCGCTGCGAGAGATAGGCTACCGGCCCATCGCAAACGATCTTGCCCTTCGATGCCTTCTGCAAGCCCGCGAGCGCACGCAGCAGGGTGGTCTTGCCGCCGCCGTTAGGGCCAACGACGGCGGAGAGCACGCCGGGGGCGAACGTGGCGCTGACATCCTCCAGCGCGGTGTTCGGCCCGAAGTGAACCGAGAGGTCTTGGCAGCCGATCACGAGGTAATTCCTTGCAACGCCCAGAAAACGAGCGCCCACAGCGGCACGAGCACGAACAGTGTCAGTGCCGTTCGTTCCCAGCCAGCGAGACGGTAGAGCCAAACGGAAAAACGGATCATGGGTGAGACGGGCGATGCCCAGACACAGATTGCAACTGTGTAATAAATGCAACAAGGTTGCATTATGGCATGAATCGACCCATGGCGCCGCTGGCATCGAACGAGCGCGCCGGACGGCGTAGAACGCCTGTGAACTTGCCAGGACACAACGCGTTACATATCAACGCAGCACATTTTGGTGAACCGGCGTAACATGGGTTCACGCCTGATCGACTGGCACGCTGTTCGCTTCATTCCAGAGATCGGCAATATGCAAGGCATCGATGAGACGGTGGCATGGTGCAGCGCGGTGACCCGAGTCAGAGTATCTGGCGAGGGGACCGAGAGGCGCCACCGGCAGCCGTCGCCGCCGAGGAGGTTCGCCCGTTCAGATAACCGGCCGTCTTCGACTTTCCGCCCGCGACACCCCGCGCCGACGCGTGATGATCGCACGACCTTCGCGACTTCGCGCAGTCGCGTCGCCTCGACAGGAAAGCACGCCGTCACGCGCCCACGTCTTCGCATTCGTCGACGTCGTCGGGCAGCCCACTTTTTTTCCGCAAACATTGCACGTCGCGAATCGAACGTTGGGTAGAAGTTCTGCCTAATAGGTAGGATTCCGTAATGAATTTACGGTGCATCGAAGCCCCTCGGAATGCAGACAAACCCGAGTGCGCAATGCGTGCGAGAGTGCTGGAAAAGCCCCTTGAATCCTAATGTATTTCGATCTACGTGCGCAGTGCGTAGATGAGGCGAAAACCCTTGTGGAATGCGGGTTGTCGGCAATACTTAGCGATGCGGGAAATATCTAGCGACAGTTTTTTTGTTTATGCATATGATGAGTTAACGGTTGCAATTTTGGTTGCAATTTTCAGTGACAAGTTTAAAGTCAACCTAAACCGATTTTGAGTCGTTCATGTAAGGGAGGGGACAGTGCGAAAGGTTTCGCGAAAGTCGCTCCGGCATGTAGTGAGCCAGATCGAAACCATTGCGCAGTCATCCGGATCTTAGGCAACAGAGCGGACATCGTTTTGCGATGTTTTCCGATGAGGCGGGGGGTGATGCATATGGATATTTTCAGCCACTACACGACACGTTTCGAAGCACGCAAGGAAGAGGAATACAGCATCCAGGAATATCTGGAGATCTGTAAGAAAGACTCGACAGCGTATGCGACGGCAGCCGAGCGTATGCTGAGCGCCATCGGTGAGCCTGAGCTTATCGACACGCACCACGACCCGCGGCTCTCGCGGTTGTTCTCGAACAAGATCATCAAGATCTATCCTGCCTTCCGTGAGTTCTACGGCATGGAAGACACGATCGAGCAAATCGTCTCGTTCTTCAAACACGCCGCGCAAGGGCTCGAAGAGCGCAAACAGATTCTGTACCTGCTTGGGCCTCCGGGAGGCGGCAAGTCATCGCTGGCCGAGAAACTGAAGGCATTGATGGAGGATGTGCCCATCTATTGCCTGAAAGGATCGCCAGTGCACGAGTCACCTCTGGGCCTGTTCTCGCCCGAGGAAGACGGCAAGATTCTGGAAGAGGACTTCGGCATCCCGGTACGGTATCTGAATACGATTCCGTCGCCGTGGGCCACCAAGCGTCTGAACGAATTCAACGGCGACATCACCAAGTTCCGCGTGGTGAAGGTGCGCCCGTCGGTGCTGCAACAGATCGCGATTGCGAAGACCGAGCCGGGGGACGAGAACAATCAGGACATCTCGTCGCTCGTCGGTAAGGTCGACATTCGCAAGCTCGAGGAGTATCCGCAGGACGACCCGGACGCCTACTCGTATTCCGGCGGTCTGTGCCTGGCCAACCGCGGCCTGCTCGAATTCGTCGAAATGTTCAAGGCGCCGATCAAGGTGCTCCACCCGCTGCTGACCGCCACGCAGGAGGGCAATTACAAGGGCACGGAAGGGTTCGGTGCGATTCCGTTCGACGGTATCGTGCTCGCGCACTCGAACGAGGCCGAATGGCAGAGCTTCAAGGGCAACCGTAATAACGAGGCTTTCCTCGATCGTATCTACATCGTGAAGGTACCGTACTGCCTGCGCGTGACCGACGAGGTGAAGATTTACGAGAAGCTCGTGAAGAACAGCTCGCTCGCCAACGCACCGCGTGCGCCGAACGTGCTCAAGATGCTTGCCCAGTTCGCGGTGCTTACGCGTTTGAAAGAGCCCGAGAACTCCAACATCTTCTCTAAGGTTCGCGTCTACGACGGTGAAAACCTCAAGGATATCGACCCGAAGGCCAAGTCGTATCAAGAGTATCGCGACTACGCCGGTGTCGACGAGGGGATGACGGGCATGTCCACGCGCTTCGCCTTCAAGGTATTGTCGAAAGTTTTCAATTTCGACAATACCGAAGTGGCGGCCAATCCGGTGCACATGCTGTACGTGCTCGAACAACAGATCGAGCGCGAGCAGTACCCCGGCGAAGTCGAAAAGCGCTATCTCTCCTATATCAAGGAGTATCTGACCGCGCCGTTTGTCGAATTCATCGGCAAGGAGATTCAGACCGCGTATCTCGAGTCGTACTCGGAGTACGGCCAGAACATCTTCGATCGCTACGTGAATTTCGCGGATCTCTGGATTCAGGATCAGGAGTATCGCGACCCGAATACCGGTGAGATTCTTGATCGCAACGCGCTCAACGACGAACTGGAGAAGGTCGAGAAACCGGCCGGGATCACCAATCCGAAGGACTTCCGCAACGAGATCGTCAACTTCGTCCTGCGCGCACGCGCGAACAACGCGGGCAAGAATCCGCTCTGGACGAGCTACGAGAAGCTGCGGGCGGTCATCGAGAAGCGCATGTTCTCGACCACCGAGGATTTGCTGCCGGTGATCTCGTTCAACGCGAAGTCGTCCAAAGAGGATCAGGAAAAGCACGCCAACTTTGTCAACCGAATGGTGGAAAAAGGCTATACCCCGAAGCAGGTTCGCCTGCTCGTGGAATGGTACCTGCGCGTGCGGAAATCCTCGTAAATCATCGGGGCCACAATGTCAGCAATCATCGACAGACGGCAAAACGGCAAGAACAAAAGCGCCATCAACCAGCAGCGTTTCATCAAACGCTACCGCGATCAGATTCGTCGCGCGGTGGCGAAGGCGGTGGGCGGGCGCAAGATTACCGATATCGATGGCAGCGGACAGGTCTCGATCCCGGTCAAGGACATTTCGGAACCGTTGTTCCACCACGGGCCCGGCGGGCGGCGGGAGATGGTGCATCCCGGCAATCGCGAGTTCGTGGTGGGCGACAACTTCGAGCGTCCGCAGTCGGGGGCCGGTGGCGGCGGAAGCCGCGCCAGCGACTCGGGAGAGGGCGAGGACGATTTCGTCTTCAACCTTTCGCGCGAGGAGTTCCTGAAATTCTTCTTCGAGGATATGGCCCTGCCGGATCTCGCGAAGCGGCGTCTCGCGCAGATTCCGGAGTTCCGCAAGGTCCGTGCAGGCTATTCGATCGACGGTACGCCGTCGAACCTGAACGTCATTCGTACGATGCGCAGCTCGCTGGGGCGCCGCATCGCACTCACGGCACCCTATCGCAAGCAGTTGCGCGAGCTGGAAGCCGAATATGAGGACATCGTCTCGCGCGAAGGCGACACGTCGCCGCGTGCGTTGGCGCTGGCGCACGAGATCACGCATCTTCGTACCCGCGTCGAAGCGATTCCGTATATCGAGAAGCTCGATCTGCGCTACTCGAACCGGGTCATGCAACCGCGTCCGCAGGCGCAGGCCGTCATGTTCTGTCTGATGGACGTTTCCGGTTCGATGGATCAGAGCCGCAAGGATCTCGCCAAGCGCTTCTTCATGCTGCTCTATCTGTTCCTGCGGCATAACTATGAGCGCATCGATCTGGTGTTGATCCGTCACCACACCACAGCGAAAGAGGTCAACGAAGACGACTTCTTCTACGCGCGCGAATCGGGCGGCACTGTGGTCTCGAGCGCGCTCAAGCTGATGACGGAAATCATCGCGGATCGTTACTCGCCGAGCGACTGGAATATCTACGGGGCGCAGGTGTCCGACGGCGATAACTGGGACGGGGATTCGCCGATCTGCCGCGATATCCTGAATCAGACGATCATGCCAGCCGTGCAGTACTTCGCGTATGTGGAGGTGGCCAGCGCCGAGCCGCAGAACCTGTGGAACGAATACCTGTCGGTCAAGCAGCAGCATCCGAATTTCGCGATGCAACGCATCATGGAAGCCGCCGAGATCTATCCGGTGCTGCACGATTTGTTCAAGAAGAAGGCGGCCTGAAAACGGTCCCGCGTCGATACCCCAACGAGGGCAACGAGGACGCATCATGGCGTATATATCCACCGGATCGGAATGGACGTTTGAACTGATTCAACGTTATGAGCACGAGATCGCGCGCATCGCGGCCGACTTCAAGCTCGACACGTATCCGAATCAGATCGAGATCATCACCGCCGAGCAGATGCTTGACGCCTACGCGACCGTGGGCCTGCCCATCGGCTACCACCACTGGTCGTATGGCAAGCACTTTCTGTCGTCCGAGCGCGGTTACAAGCGCGGACAGATGGGCCTTGCGTATGAGATCGTCATCAATTCGAACCCCTGCATCGCGTATCTGATGGAGGAGAACAGCATGACCATGCAGGCGCTGACCATCGCGCACGCCAGCTACGGTCATAACTCGTTCTTCAAGGGCAATTACCTCTTCCGCACGTGGACCAGTGCCGACGCCATCGTCGACTACCTGCTGTTCGCGCGCAATTACATCACCGAGTGCGAACAGCGTTACGGCGAGCAGTCGGTCGAGTTGCTGCTCGACTCGTGCCACGCACTGATGAACTACGGTGTGGACCGTTACAAGCGGCCGAAGCGGCTGTCGCTCGCGCAAGAGCAGGCGCGTCAGAAAGAGCGGGAGAACTACCTGCAATTGCAGATCAACGATCTGTGGCGCACGTTGCCGCACCGCGCCTTGCACGATGACGACGAGGACGATGGGCTCGACCCCAGCGAGTTGGAAGACCCGCGGTTCCCCGGCGAGCCGCAGGAGAACTTGCTGTACTTCTTCGAGAAGAACGCGCCCAAGCTCGCCCCGTGGCAGCGCGAGATCGTGCGCATCGTGCGCAAGCTCGCGCAGTACTTTTATCCGCAGCGTCAGACCAAGGTGATGAACGAGGGCTGGGCGACGTTCTGGCACTACACGATCTTGCAGCAGCTCTACAAGGAGAAGCTCGTCAACGACTCGTTCATGATGGAGTTCCTGCACGCGCATACGAACGTGGTGTATCAGCCGTCGTTCGACAGTCCGTATTACAGCGGTCTGAACCCGTACGCGCTGGGCTTCGCGATGTTTCAGGACATTCGCCGCATGTGCGAGACGCCGACCGACGAAGACCGCGAGTGGGCTCCCGACATCGCGGGCACCGACTGGCTCACGACGCTCGACTTCGCCATGCGCAACTTCAAGGACGAGAGCTTCATCCAGCAATTCCTCTCGCCGAAGGTGATTCGCGATCTGAAGCTGTTCTCCGTGCTCGATGACGACCGCGACAGCCGTCTGCGCGTGACCGCCATCCATAACGACACCGGCTATCGCGAAATCCGCGAGATGCTCGCGCAACAGTACAACCTTAGCCAGCTCGAACCGAACATTCAGGTCTCGCATGTGGATCTGCACGGCGATCGTTCGCTTACACTGCGGCACGTGCAAAGCGATCGCAAGCCGCTGGACGAAGGCTTCGAGGAGGTGCTCAAGCACGTAGCGCGGCTGTGGGGTTTCACGGTACGGCTGGAGACGGTGTTCGAAGATGGGCGCAGCGAGATGACGCATGAGACCAAGGTCGAGAAGCGGCGGCGCTACGCGTTGAGCGCGTGATGAAGATTCCGTTCGTCGCGCTCGATCACGTGGTGCTGCGCACCAACGACATCGCCCGGCTTCAGCATTTCTACATGGATATTCTCGGCTGCACGCTGGAGAAGGTGCAGGCCGATATCGGGCTGGTGCAGTTGCGCGCGGGCGATGCGCTGATCGATCTGGTCGACGTCGCGGGCGAGATCGGCCGCCACGGTGGTGTTGCGCCCGGCCCGGAAGGGCACAATCTCGATCACTTCTGTCTGCGCGTCGAGCCGTTTGACGGTGAGGCCATTCGACAGGGGCTGGCCTCGCATGGTGTGACGCTGGGCGAGGTGGTGCAACGCTACGGTGCCCACGGCGAGGGACCGTCGTGCTATCTCGTCGACCCGGACGGCAATACCGTCGAACTCAAAGGCCCACCGTCTCGCCCGAATCGCTGAGCATCTTGCCTGCCTCGCCGCCTTGCGTCGCGCGTGCTCAGGCCGCCATCTGTCCCAGTACGCTTTGATCCCGCCCCTTATGCTTGGCCTGATAAAGCGCCTTGTCCGCGCGCTCGAGCATCGCACTGATGACGAGCGGCCCTCCCGGCAGCCATGACGCAATGCCTACGCTGATGGTGATCGCTTCGCCTCGTTCGCGCGCGGTCTGCGGAAGCAGTTCCGTGCTGGCGTGTTTGACCGATTCGCGAATCCGGTCAGCCACGCGAAGCGCGGCGTGTTCGTCGATCTCCGGCAGCACCACGGCAAATTCCTCTCCGCCCAGACGAACGGCGAAATCGCTCGGCAGACGAATGCAATGCTGAATCGTGTTGGCGATGCGCTGGAGCACGGCGTCGCCAAAAGGATGTCCGTAGCGGTCGTTCACCTGCTTGAAGAAATCGATGTCGATGAGCAGCACCGACAGCGGAATCGCGTGCTGCTGAACACGTTCGACGACGAGGCGAATGCGATTGTCGAAGTAACGCCGGTTGTAGATATGGGTAAGCGGATCGATGAAGACTTTCTCGACCAGATCGGTGTTCGTAAGGGCGAGCGACTGATACTGCCGGGTGATTTCCCAGACCAGCGCGAGCGTCGCGACACCCGGCGACGCTAGTGCGAGAAGGCGTGCGGCGTACCACTGGTAAGAGGCTTCACTGGGGGCAGTCAGGCAGAGCAGCAATTGGCACAGCGAGATGGTGACGACCACCCACACGAGCAAAAACAGCTTGTGCGTGAGCCGGGTGACTGCCGCAACTCGCCACCACAGCGCGACGTAGGCGACGAAAAGCGAGCCGAGTGCGAGGGTCTCGATGCTCACACCGCCGGCCAGATGCGGCGTAACGAGCGTGTGTCCGGCGCCGACCAGCGCGAGCGATACCGTCACCCAGACGATGAGCACGACGGCACCGTAGCGCGCCGCTTCCGAATAGCCGGGACGCGTGTGCGGATCGGTACGCGTGAGCGAGTAACTGCGTACGCTCAGCATCACGTACACGGCGAAGCTGGTTTCGGCTACGAGCCAGAGCCAGAAGGGGGCGCGCGTGATGTGAGTGGTCATGCCGGCAAGCTGATTCGCAAGCAACACGCCTTCGGTGAACATGAAGAGTCCACGCAGCAGGAACGCGCATCCGAATTGTGCGAAGTACCGTTTGCCATTGTAGAGATACTGCACGCCGAGCAGGCAGGCCGTCGACAGATTGAGAATGCCGCCGGCTGAGACGAGGAAGAACGTCAACAACGGATTCACCGCGCCTTCGAGCGCGCGTGCGAGAAATCCCGCGAGGGTGAGCGCGGCGCAGGCCACCAAGATCGTGGTCGCGGCAACGCGATTGCCCTGTTCGGTACGGCTGATGGTACTTTTCATAGTTGTTATTTGCCGATCAACGACCTCGTGCCTCGCGCACGATTGCCTTTTACCGTTCAACTATCGCACCCGCGACTGGCCGCAAGGTCATAGCCTTACGTTACCGTCCAGGTTCCCCGATTTCGCGCTAAATAGTTGAAAACTAAGATAAACCTTGGAGAATACACGAGTTTCCCCGGGTTGGCATCCGTTTCGAAGGGAGCGCGTCGATTTCCCGTTCGACCCGCCGGGAAGCGCGAATCACAGACGATTTTTGCACTGTTTTCCGGCGCGCGAAAGCACCTCGTTACCTCGCAGGGCAATAATTTCTGCGGCACATCGATCCGCTGTTCTAAACATCGAGATGACGAAATTCGGGACGTGACCCCCAAGACACCCGCAGCGCCAGTGATGACGGGGGATTGCTGAGTGCGCAATTAATTCGTTGTACGATTTATATGAGGAATGTGCGATGTCATCTTCTGAAAATACGTGGGATTTATCGCGATAAAGCGGCTAACGGGTTGGCATCGACGCACTATCTGTACTAGAATTAAAAAAGCCAATCGCTGCGATTGGACCATAGCAACAGAAGCAAACGCGTCGCCGGTGTTCCTCATTGCGCCGGCGGTCGGTCCCATCACTCAATGAGTTTGTGCGGTAAAACACTCGCGCGTTTTCAATAAGCGTGCACCGAGAGGCCCAGGCGCTCAGAGCGTCGAAAGCTTGTCTCTCATGTCGCATTCCGCGACGCCTGGTTCGTCACCGTTGTCTTCCACAGACCTTCGGAGCGAACACTTCACAATTTGCAAGGCAGCTAACAGTTGTCATGCTTGTTTGACCGCGTTGTCACGCGGGGCGACTGCTATTGCCTCGCGACAGCGCTGCCAACCCATTCAAAGGGAGCATGAACGTGGCGAAGCAGTATCGCATTCTCTATTTGGCCGGCGTCGGACTGCTCGGTGTGGCCGCAGCAGTTACCGGCCTGGTGTATTGGCTGGGCGTCGATACGCTTGTCAAATACCGGGGCGACCTGGTGTATTACACCCAACAGCACCTCAAGCTCGTGGCGATATCGATGGCGATGGCCATTGCCGTCGGCGTGCCCGCCGGCGCGTTGATCTCACGGCCCAAGTTCGCGAAGCATGCCGAGCGCGCTGTACAGATTTTCAATATCGGTAACACGCTGCCGTCGCTTGCCGTGCTGGCATTGTCGATGGCCGTGCTCGGCATCGGCGACCGGCCCGCCATTCTGGCGCTGTGGCTCGCGTCGCTGCTGCCGATCGTGCGCAATGCCTACGAAGGCTTGCGGCAAGTGCCGCCCGCGTTGCGGGAATCGGCGCGCGGCATGGGCATGACACCCGCACAGGTGCTGTTTCGTGTGGATCTGCCCAACGCCATGCCGGTCATCGTCGGTGGCATTCGCACTTCCCTCGCGATCAACGTCGGCACTGCGCCGCTCGCGTTCCTGATCGGCGCAGACAGTCTGGGACAACTGATCTTCCCCGGCATTTACCTGAACGACCAGACGAAGCTGCTTCTCGGCGCTGCCGGGACTGCGCTGCTCGCACTCGTACTCGACGGCATCGTCGCCTTCACGAGCGGGCTCTGGTTCGCGCGTCACGGCGCCCCGGCGCGCTAAGACCAAGGAGACCCTCCAAGCATGCAAGTTTCATTTCCTCATACACTCGCCGGTGTCATGCCGCGCTGGATGCGGCTGCTCGGCGCGGCTTGTCTCGCACTCGTCGCGCTCGGTGTGATGGCCGCGGGCGGTACCGCAAATGCCGCAACGCTCACCGTCGGCGGCAAGAACTTCACCGAGCAGTTGATTCTCTCCGAGATGACCGCCCAGTACCTGCGGAGCAAAGGGTATGACGTCGAACTCAAGAACGGCCTGGGCAGCGTGGTCATGCGCCAGGGGCTGGAGAGCAAGCAGCTCGACATCGCCTGGGAATACACAGGTACGTCGCTGATCGTCTACAACAAGATCACCGAGAAGCTCGATTCGCAGCAGGCCTACGAACGCGTGAAAGCACTCGACGGCAAGATCGGCATCGTCTGGCTCAATCTGTCGGCGCTCAATAACACGTATGCCTTCGCCATGCCGGGCAAGATCGCCCGCGAAGAGGGCGTGGAAACGGTTTCGCAACTCATCGACAGATTCCGCGCGAATCCGAAGATGCCGTTCGCCTTCGACATGGAGTTCGTTGGCCGCGCCGATGGTCTCGAGCCGATGGAGCAACTCTATGGCTTCCATCTCGAGCGACCCAACATCAAGCAAATGGACCCGGGCCTCGTCTATACGGCGCTCAAAAACGAGCAGATCGAAGCGGGTCTCGTCTACACGAGCGATGGCCGCAACAAGGGTTTCGATCTGAAGGTGCTGGCCGACGACAAGGGCTTCTTCCCGGCGTACGCCGCCACGCCCGTGGTGCGCAAGGAAGTGCTCGATGCCAACCCCAAGCTTGCCGACGAACTCAACGCGCTGTCCGCGAAGATCAACAACGAGAACATGAGCGACATGAACGCGAAGGTCGACATCGACCATCGGGCGGTGTCGCGTGTAGCGAGAGACTTCCTCAAGCAGGAAGGGCTGGTGCCGTGATGGCCATGCCGTCGTTGCGCCCGATGTTACTGAATGAGGAGCCCCATGATTGAATTCTTGACGCATAACTGGCACCGCCTCCTGACCCTGACGGGACAGCATGCATGGCTGGTGGCCGCATCGGTCGGGGCCGCCATCGTTGTTGGCGTGCCGCTGGGCGTGCTGGTCACGCGTTTTCGCTGGTTGTCGGGTGCTGTGCTCGGCCTGGCGACCGTTGTTCTCACCATCCCGTCGATCGCGCTGTTCGGCCTGATGATCCCGATCCTGTCGGTCTACGGCATGGGCATCGGGCCTGCACCGGCCGTTGCGGCCGTCTTCCTGTACTCGCTGCTGCCGATCATGCGCAACACGAGTCTCGCGTTGCGCCAGATCGATCCGAGCATTCGCGAAGCGGGTATCGGCATTGGCATGACGTTCTGGCAGCGCCTGCGCCTGGTGGAATTGCCGCTGGCCGTGCCGGTGGTACTGGGCGGCGTGCGTACCGCCGTCGTCATGAATATTGGCGTGATGGCCATTGGCGCCATCGTTGGGGCCGGTGGTCTCGGGGTGTTGATCACCCAGGGGATCAGCCAGAGCGATACCCGGCAGCTCGTCGTGGGTGCGGTGCTGGTGAGTTTGCTCGCCATCGTGGCCGACACCCTGTTGCACCGCCTGCAGCGCGTGCTGACACCGAAAGGAATCCGAACCGTATGATCACACTCGACAATCTCACCAAAAGCTTCGTCCAGAAGGACGGCACACCCGTGACCGCAGTCAATGCGGTCAGCCTTGAAGTGCCGCCGGGCGAAATCTGCGTCTTTCTCGGCCCATCGGGCTGCGGCAAGACGACCACACTCAAGATGATCAACCGGTTGATCAAACCGACGTCCGGGCGCATTCTGCTCAACGGCGAAGACACCGGCAACATCAACGAAATCGAACTGCGCCGCCACATCGGTTACGTGATCCAGCAGATCGGTCTGTTCCCGAACATGACCATCGAAGAGAACATTACCGTCGTGCCGCGTTTGCTCGGCTGGGACAAGAAGCGTTGCCGCGAGCGCGCAACGGAACTGATGGGCATGGTGGCGCTCGATCCGAAGCGCTATCTGTCGCGGTATCCGCGCGAGCTATCGGGCGGGCAACAGCAGCGTATCGGCGTGATCCGCGCATTGGCTGCCGATCCGCCCGTGCTGCTCATGGACGAGCCATTCGGTGCCGTCGATCCGATCAACCGCGAGTCGATTCAGAACGAGTTTTTCCAGATGCAGCGTCAACTGGGCAAGACCGTCATCATGGTCAGCCACGATATCGACGAAGCGATCAAGCTGGCCGACCACATCGCGATCTTCCGTCAGGGACGTCTGGTGCAGTATGCACAACCCGATGCGCTGCTGGCACGTCCGGTCGATGAGTTCGTGGCGAGCTTCGTGGGACATGACCGAATTCTGAAGCGCCTGTTGCTGGTGCGCGCAGAGGATGCGGCGACACCGCAGCCGACCGTCAAGCCGCAGACCACGCTGGCCGAGGCCTACGGCATGATGGACGAACTCGATACGCGTTCGTTGGTGGTCGTTGACGAGAACGCGCGCGCGCTGGGTTACATTGCACGTCGCGACACGCGTCACGCACAGGGGACGTGTGGCGAGCGGGTGCGCGACTTCAAGGCGTCGGCCGTTGCGGCCGACAACTTGCGAGTGCTGCTCTCGCGCATGTACGAGCACAATCTGGCGTCGCTGCCCGTGCTGGGCGATGACAACCAGTATCTCGGCGAGGTGACGCAGGATTCCATCGCCGACTATCTGAGTTCGGGCAAGTCGCGCGGTAATGGCGGCGGCACCATCATCGCCCCGCCGCTGCCAGGCGCGTCGAGCGTGGTCGCCAGCGTTCCGTTCGGGGGGGCGGCGTAAGCCGGCTGGCGTCTTGCGGCGGTCGCGCATTGGGTCGTCGATCGGACGGACGTTGTCGACGTTCGTCCGGCAAGTCGGAGAGTGACGGCCGGGTGCTGCCGTCATTTTTGCATTCATACGCCTGGCGGGCGGTTAGGGTAATCGGTAGTAAGGAGTTGCGGGATGACGTGGGAAGCGGTGACGGCGTGGTTCGAGAATGCGCCCTGGGCGCGGATGGTTGGGGCGTTGGCGCTACTGGCCGGTGTGGCACTGCTGGTGCAGGCGGTGGCGCAGGTTCTGATCGTTCGCGGGGTGCGTATCGTCGTGCAGCGCACGGCCAATCACTGGGACGACGCGTTGCTTGCGCATCACGTGTTTCATCGCGCCGCGCGCATCTTGCCGTATCTCGTGATTCAGTTCGGTATCGCGTGGGTGCCGGATCTTCCGCCGAAGGCCGCGATGGTGACCGGCAACGTTGCGCTCGCGACGACGTTGCTCTACGCGACGCTCGCCATTGCCGGCATTCTGGACGCGGCGCAAACGGTCTATGCGCTCTCCGAGCATGCACGCACGCGTTCGATCAAAGGGTACGTTCAGTTAGGCAAGATCGCGTTGTATGTGGTGGCGGCGATCGCTATCGTGGCGACCATCGTCGACCGCTCGCCGTGGCTGCTGCTCTCGGGGCTTGGGGCGATGTCTGCGGTGCTGTTGCTGGTGTTCAAGGACACGATCATGTCGTTCGTTGCCAGTGTGCAACTGACGTCGAACGACATGCTTCGCGTGGGCGACTGGATCGAGATGCCGCAAGTCGGCGCCGATGGCGACGTGGTGGATATCGCGCTGCACACCGTGAAGGTGCAGAACTGGGACAAGACGATCACGACCATCCCGACGTGGCGGCTGATTTCCGAGAGCTTCCGCAATTGGCGTGGCATGCAGCAATCGGGGGGGCGTCGTATCAAGCGCACGCTGTTCGTCGACGCGGGCAGCGTCGGCTTCCTCGACGAGGCGGAGATTGCGCGCCTGTCGAAGCTGCATCTGCTCGGGTCGTATCTGACGGACAAGCGGCGTTCGTTGGCGGATGCGAATGCGGCGCTGGGTATCGCGGCGGTGGTGCCGGCCAACACGCGACGTCTGACGAATATCGGCACCTTCCGGGCGTATGCGCTGGCGTACCTGAAGGCGCGTCCGGACATTCACGATGGTATGACGTGCATGGTGCGCTCGCTCCAGCCATCGGCAACGGGAATTCCGACCGAGCTGTACTGCTTCACGAACACCACGGCGTGGGCCGAGTACGAACGCGTGCAGGGCGATGTCTTCGATCATCTGCTCGCGATCTTGCCGGAGTTCGGTTTGCGCATGTACCAGAATCCGGCCGGCGCCGATCTTTTGCGCTGGCAGGGGCCGCGGGCGGCCTGATCGTGAGGCCGCCTGAGGGGGGCATCCGGTGCTGCGCAGTCTGAAGCGCTTCCCGGATTTCCGCCGTTTCGCCTCAGACGACAAGCGTCGTGACTAGCAGCGCCGCAGAACCGGCAAAAAAAGGGCTCCCGCAGGAGCCCTTCCCAATTCGACGCAACGATCGAACGCGACGACGCGCGTCAGTTACGCCGCCGATTCGTCGAGCGTCGGATAGTCGACGTAGCCGCGAGCGTCGCCGCCGTACAGCGTGTCGCGGTCCAGTTGGTTGAACGGGCCGCCGCGCTTTAGGCGTTCCACCAGATCCGGGTTGGCGATGAAGGGCTTGCCGAACGCGATCAGGTCGGCCAGATTTTCCTTGCGCGCCTTCAGCGCGAGCGCGAGATCGTAGCCGTTGTTGGCCATGAACGTGCCCTTGAAGATGCGATGCAGCTTCTGCAGATCGAAACCGTTCTCGACTTCACGCGGACCACCCGTCGCGCCTTCGACCACGTGCAGGTACACCAGACCGAAGCGGTTGAGTTGCTCGACTGCGTACGTGAACACCGGCTCCGGGTTGCTGTCGCCGCAATCGTTGGCCGGGCTGATCGGCGAGAGGCGAATGCCCACGCGGTCGGCGCCCCATACGTCGACGACCGCCTGCGTGACTTCCAGCGTCAGACGCACGCGATTCTCGATGCTGCCGCCGTACTGGTCGGTGCGATGGTTCGTCTTGTCGCGCATGAACTGGTCGAGCAGATAGCCATTTGCCGCATGGATTTCCACGCCGTCGAAACCGGCGCGCTTCGCACACTGCGCTGCGTGACGATACTGTTCGACAATGCCCGGGATCTCGGACGTCTCGAGCGCGCGCGGCGTCGGATGCGGTTCGAAACCGTGCTCGGTGAACGCCTGGCCCGCCGGCTGAATCGCCGACGGCGCGACCGGCAGTGCCCCGCCAGGTTGCAGCGACGGGTGCGAAATACGGCCGACGTGCCAGAGTTGGCAGAAAATCTTGCCACCCTTGGCGTGCAGGGCGTCAGTCACCTGCTTCCAGCCGGCAATCTGTGCTTCGGTATAAATGCCCGGCGTGAACGCGTAGCCTTTGCCCTGCTGGGAGATGTTGGTGGCTTCACTGATGATGAGGCCGGCCGAGGCACGCTGGGCGTAATACTCGGCAACTATCGGGCCCGGGACGTCCCCAGCGCCGGCGCGGCTGCGCGTGAGCGGCGCCATGACAATGCGGTTATTCAGTTCGAGGGGGCCAAGCGCGTACGGCGAGAAGAGATCGGTGTCCAGCGTGGCCAAGGGTGTCTGTTGCGAGTCCGTCATTGCTGAAGGTCCTGTGAAAGTGGGGGGATGCTGTGCTGCACAAAACTGGCACAGGTTACGACTTTTTCTCTGGCCGTGCAGACGACCTCAACGCCAGAACGGCCAGACATTTGCCGTCGGCGACTCGCTGGGATTCCCCGCCCCCGAATGGGGCGGCGCGGCGAGTCGTCGCCAGGCACATTTGCCACCGGATGTGCTCTGCTTCAGACACCGGCCGCCACGGGGCGCTTCGGCGCGTGCGGCGCAATACGCAGCACCATGAGCGCGCCGAGAATGCATACGCCACCCGAGAGCATCGAGGCCATCGTGTAGTTGCCCAGCGTGGCGCGCAGCGAACCGGCGACAAGTGTCGCGGTCGCCGCACCGAGTTGGTGGCCGGCGACGATCCAGCCGAACACGATCGGGGCCATCGACTTGCCGAAAACATCGGTCGTCAGACGCACCGTCGGCGGTACCGTCGCGATCCAGTCCAGACCGTAGAACAGGGCGAAGAGCGGAATGCCGAAGAAGTCGAAACCGAACGCATACGGCAGATAAATCAGCGACACGCCGCGCAATCCGTAGTACCAGAACAGCAGCACACGGCTGTTGTAACGATCCGAGAGCCAGCCCGACGCCGTGGTGCCCACGAGGTCGAGCACGCCCATGGCCGCCAGAATGCCCGCACCCTTGACCTCGGAGAGGCCGTAATCGCCACACATCGCGATGAAGTGCGTGCCGATATAGCCGTTAGTGCTCGCGCCGCAAATGAAGAAGCTGAAGAACAGCAGCCAGAAGTCGCGCCTGCCTGCCGCCATGCGCAGTGCCGACAGCGCGGTCTTGAGCGGATTGCCTTGGGCGAGCGGCGTGTCGGCGGCGTCTGCCGGCGCGCCGACCGGGCGCAGACCGACCGACCCCGGACGCTCCGGCACGAGGAATGCCACGAGCGGCAGCACCAGCGCAGCGACCAGCCCCACGATCAACACCACCGGACGCCAGCCGTAGTTCTCGGTGATCGCGGCCATGATCGGCAGAAACACCATCTGGCCGGTGGCGGAGCTGGCGGTGAGAACACCCATCGCCAGACCGCGATGCGTGTGGAACCAGCGGTTCGATACCGTCGCCGCCAGTGTCACGGCCGCCACGCCGGTTCCGCCGCCGACCATGACGCCCCAGATCAGCACCATCTGCCAAGGCGCCGTCATCAGCGATGAAAGCGCCGTGCCCGACGCGAGCAACAACAGGGCTGCCATCACCGTCGGACGGATGCCGAAGCGCTGCATGGCAGCCGCAGCAAACGGGCCGGTCAGGCCGTAAAGCGCCAGATTGACGGAAATCGCCAGCGAGATCGTGGCGCGGCTCCAGCCGAAGTCGTGCTCGAGCGGCACCATCATGACGCTCGGCGTCGCGCGAATGCCCGCCGAGGCGAGCAGGACCAGGAAAATTACGCCGACGACAATCCAACCGTAGTGGAAGCGTCCGTCAATGCGCCTTGCAAGTGCAGCCTTCATGGCGGAAATCCTTGCTGGGGTTCGGTGTTGCCAGCCGAACCGGGAACGTTTGCGAGAACCGGTATGTCTATGTTCATCGGCCGTCATGTGACAGACCGGTAACATGAGGTTGCCATGTTATGAACCGATCGGTAACATGTCAAGTATTCCTTTGTGGCGGCAGGGCTTTGTCCCGCGTCGCAAATTTCTGCTTTTGGGGAGCGCCAGGCAATGGCCAAATCGACAACGACCGTACCGCCCGTAAGGCCTGACATGCCAGACCCGGCGAACGCGGGTGTGGCAACGGCAGCCAAGGGCGAGGGCAAGGCAGCGCCGTCGCGGCGTCGCAGTGTGGCGTCGCGCGCGGGCAAGACCGCGCGGCACGTCACGCCGGCGCCCGTCGCGCAGCAGTGTTTGCTCAACGCGGCTGTGGAATTGTTCCATGCGGAAGGGGTGCGCGCCGTCGGGGTGGATGCCGTCGTCAAGCGCGCCGGTGTGAACAAGATGTGCCTCTATCGCCAGTTCGCATCGAAGGACGAATTGATTCTGGCGTACCTCGATCACATGCAGACGATGAGTCTGGCGCGTATCGACGAGAGCATCGCGAAACGGGCGGGCGAGCCGCGCGCGCAGATGTTGCAAATCTTCGTGGATCTTTCCGAGCGGGCGAGCAAACCCGGCTATCGCGGCTGCCCGTTCGTCAATGTGGCGGCTGAATTCCCCGACCCGGCGCATGCGGCGCGCAAGTTGGTGGTGAACTACAAGGCGGAAGTGGTGCAGCGCTTCACGGCACTCGCCACGGCCGCCGGCTTGCAGAAACCGGCGCCGCTGGTCGACGCGTTATCGCTCATTCTCGAAGGGGCTTACGCGGCGAGCCAGACCTTCGGCGTTGGCTCGCCGCCGCTGCGTATCCTGCCGGCCGTGGCGCGCCGGATCATCGAGGCAGGGATGGCGGGCGAGTTGGACGCGGCCTGAGCCGGGCCGCATCGCTCGCCTGCGGACGCGCTGACAACTCGTTACGTCGCCTCGTCAGGCGGCGAGCCGCTTGAGCGCCACGGCTGCCGAACCGCGCGCGTCCGCAAGCTGGTTATCCGACGTCATGCGAAACGCGGCGACCGCCTGATCGAGCGCGCGCGCCTGATCTTCCATCGACGCGGCGGCGGCTGCCGCCTGCTCCACGAGCGCAGCGTTCTGCTGCGTGACTTCGTCCATTTGCGTGACGGCACGCCCGACCTGCTCGATGCCGTGGCTTTGTTCGGTAGATGCCGCCGAAATCTCGCCCATGATGTCGGTGACTCGCCGCACGGCCTGCACCACGTCTTGCATGGTCTGACCGGCCTGCGTCACGAGAGTCGAGCCATCCTGCACCCGTGCGTTCGACGATTCGATCAGTTCCTTGATCTCCTTGGCCGCTGCCGCGCTGCGCTGGGCGAGCGTGCGCACTTCGCCCGCAACGACCGCGAAGCCGCGTCCCTGCTCGCCTGCGCGGGCCGCTTCCACGGCGGCGTTGAGCGCGAGGATGTTCGTCTGGAATGCGATGCCGTCGATCACGCCGATGATGTCGACTACCTTGCCCGAGCTGTGCGAGATGCCTTCCATCGTCGCCACCACCTGATCGACGACTTGCCCGCCGCGCACGGCGATGGCCGAGGCGTTCTCCGCCAGTTGGCTGGCCTGACGCGCGTTGTCGGCGTTCTGCCGGACGGTGGACGTGAGCTGTTCCATCGATGAGGCTGTCTCTTCGAGCGCTGCCGCCTGCTGTTCGGTACGTGCAGACAGATCGGTATTCCCTTCGGCAATTTCGCGTGCTGCGAGCGTGATGGCGCTCGTGCCGCCGCGAATGCGTCCGATCATCTGCTGAAGATTGGCCTGCATGCGCTGCATTGCGAAGAGCAGGCTGGCGCCGTCGCCCTGACGCAGACGCACTTGCGTGAGCAGGTCGCCGTCGGCAATGCGCGTCGCGATATCGGCCGCGTATTCGGGCTCGCCGCCGAGGCTGTGCTGAACGTTACGGATGATGAGCAACATGACGCCCGACACGGCCAGACCGATCACGGCGAGCATCGCTCCCCAGCGCAGCAGTGCGCCGACGAAGGCGGCATTGATGTCGTCGACGTAGACGCCGGTCGTCAGATACCAGTCCCACGGCGAATAGGTGCCGACGCGGCTGATCTTCTCGACAGGTTTGTCCGAACCGGGTTTGGGCCAGAGATAGGTGACGAATGGGTCGTCAGTCCGCGCAGCCGCGACGATCTCCGAGAACATGAGCTTGCCCGACGGATCGCGGAACTGACTCATGTCCTTGCCTTCGAGCTTGGGATTGACCCCGTTGAGCACGATCACGCGCTGCGAGTTCAAGATGCCGAAATAGTTGTCGCCGTCGTAGCGGATCGCGCCGATCTGCTCGCGCGCGAGCTTTTGCGCGTCGGCCACACTGATCTCGCCGCGCTGGGCGCGTTCGCCGTAATACTTGGCGAGGCTCAGGCCGGCATCGACCACGTGCGTGAGGCCCTCGCGCCGCTCGGCCAGCATCGTGTCGCGCTGCGCCCAGGCTCCCCAGACTGCCATGGCCAGCAGGCTGACCCACATCAACGCAACGGCAGACCACAACTTCGCTTTCAAACTCAACTGCTGGATCACTTCGTCTTCCCCACTGATTCCGCGCTGGTGTCACTCCGGCGGTGGCCGCGCGTGACGCGTCACCACGCCCGCGCGGTCCGATTGTCGATCGATTGTCAATGCTCCCGATGAGAACACGGACCCAACATGTGCTAACGGCAGTCTGGGAAAGGACTTGAGCGGCGCGGGGGCAAAGGAAGGGCGAAAACGGCTCAGCCGTGAATGACCACCAGCAAGCCGCGTGCGACGGCTTTTCCGACGTTGCGGATGGCATGGGCGCGGTCGGCGGGATAGCGGGCAGTCTCGCCTGGCTTGGCGCGTCTCGCGAAGTGCTCGACTTCGATGTCGACCTGACCGTCGAACACGGTGAAGTGCTCGCGCGTGCCCGGATCGTGTGGCTCCGACACGAGCGCTGCGCCGGGTTGCAGCGTCAGTTCGTACCACTCGTATTTGCCGGCCAGCTCCATCGGGCCGAGGATCTTCAACTGATAGGCGTGCTCCGCCCCCGCCAGCGTGGGGATTTCATGCTTGCCGATCACGCGTACCGGCTCGGGGTCGCCGGTGGGGGCGCCGAGCAATTGGTCGAGCCGCACGCCCAGTGCATTGGCCAGCCGCCACGCCACCGCGATGGTCGGGTTGGCCTTGTCGCGCTCGATCTGCGAGAGCATCGACTTTGAAACGCCGGAAGCGCGAGAGAGCGTCTCGAGCGTCATGCCACGCTCTTTGCGCAGTTGCTGAATCATGTCGCCAACGGGCGGCGGTGCGACCGGGGACATCGCGGACGCAACGGGAGTGCTTGCCATATGAATTCCGGGATATTAGAATTTTCCAATATATTGAAACTTGTTCAATATAAAGTATAGTTTCCGATAAGGTGAATGGCTGCATGGTAGCAGAGCAAACGGCCCATTCACGCATGGCTTTCGATACCCGGGCGGCATTCACCGATGCCGCCGGAATCTTCGGCCGGCACCGCACAACGGCGCCGGCCAACCGCACAAAGGAGATGCCCACGATGACTGCACACACCCCGGAGGCCCGCGAGGGTTTCTATCGCCAACTGACCGAACGACTGGAAGATACGCGCCGCCAGGGCCTTTTCAAGCAGGAACGCGTGCTCATGTCGCGGCAGGGGCCGGAGGTCATGTGCGACGACGGGCAAACGCGCATCAACCTGTGCGCCAACAACTATCTGGGGCTGTCGGGCAGCGAATCGCTCGTCAAGGCCGGGCAGAAGGCGCTGGAAGACTTCGGTTTTGGCCTGTCGTCGGTGCGCTTCATCTGCGGCACGCAAGGTCCGCACAAGGAGCTTGAAGCGCGCATCGCCGCGTATCTCGGCACGGAAGACGCCATCCTGTACGCTGCCGCGTTCGACGCCAATGGTGGCCTGTTCGAACCGCTGTTCGACGAGCAGGACGCCATCATCTCCGACGCCCTCAACCACGCCTCGATCATCGACGGCGTGCGTCTTTGCAAGGCGCAGCGCCTGCGCTATGCGCACAACGATATGGAAGACCTCGAGCGCCAGTTGCAGGCGGCGGCCGGGGCGCGTCATCGCATCATCGTCACCGACGGTGTGTTCTCGATGGACGGCACGATTGCCCAGCTCGATCGCATCGTGGCGCTGGCCGAACAATACGGTGCACTCATCATGATCGACGAGTGTCACGCGACCGGCTTCATGGGGCCGACAGGGCGTGGCACGCACGAGCATCATGGCGTGCTCGGCAAGATCGACATCATTACCGGCACGCTGGGCAAGGCGCTCGGCGGCGCGATGGGCGGCTTCACGGCGGGCCGCCGCGAGGTGATCGAGACGCTGCGCCAGCGCTCGCGCCCGTATCTTTTTTCGAACAGCCTCGCGCCGGCCATCGTCGGCACGTCGCTCTCGGTGTTCGACGAACTCGAACATTCGTCGGCGCGCCGCGAGCAATTGCACGAGAACACCGCGTTCTTCCGCAAGGAAGTGGCGGCGCTGGGTTTCACCATCAAGCCGGGCACCCATCCGATCGTGCCCGTCATGCTTTTCGACGCCACGCTGGCCCAGCGCTTTGCGCAGCGACTCTATGAACTGGGCGTGATCGCCACCGGCTTCTTCTACCCCGTGGTGCCGCAGGGCCAGGCGCGCGTGCGCGTGCAACTCTCGGCGGCGCATACCCGCGAACACCTGACTCGCGCACTGGTGGCGTTCGCACAGGCCGGCAACGAACTCGGCATTCTCAAGCAAGGTTGAACATGGAACGCATCCTCATCATCGGCGCCAACGGGCAGATCGGCAGCGAACTCGTCGAAGCGCTGGCGGCACAGTATGGCAACGAGAACGTCGTCGCCACGGACATCGCAGCGGGACCGTCGCGCCACCCGGTGCACTACGAGACGCTCGACGTGCTCGATGCGTCGCGTCTGGCCGCGCTCGTCGAGCGCTTCGGCATCACGCAGATCTTCCATCTGGCGGCGCTGCTCTCGGCAACCGGCGAGACACGCCCGCTCCAGGCCTGGACGCTGAACATGAACGGCCTGCTCAACGTGCTCGAGTTGGCGCGTGAGCGCAAAGGGTTGCGGGTGTTCTGGCCGTCGTCGATCGCTGCGTTCGGCCCGCATACGCCGGCCGTCGAAACGCCGCAGCTCGCGATCATGGACCCGACCACGATGTACGGCATCAGCAAGCAGGCCGGCGAACGGCTGTGCGAGTACTACTTCACGAAGTTCGGCGTGGATGTGCGAAGCCTGCGCTATCCGGGCGTCATCAGCTACAAGACGCCCCCTGGCGGCGGTACCACCGATTACGCCATCGAGATCTTTCAGGCGGCGCGTCGCGGCGAGACCTACACGTGCTTCCTGAAGGAAGACGCGACGCTGCCGATGATCCACATGCCCGATGCCGTGCGTGCCACGCTCGAATTGATGAACGCGGACGCCTCGCGGCTGCGGGTGCGTTCGTCGTACAACGTGGCTGGGGTGAGCTTCGATCCGGCGACGCTGGCTGCGGCGATTGCGCGCCGCGTGCCGGGCTTCACAGTGAAGTACGTACCGGACTTTCGCCAGGCGATTGCCGAGACGTGGCCGCATACGCTCGACGACACCCATGCGCGCTACGACTGGGGCTGGAAACCGGCCTTCGGCCTGGATGCGATGGTCGACGACATGCTGGCCAATGTGCCGCTGGACTGGCACGCACCGGTCTTGGGAAACGCCGCCTGAGAAGGCTTGCCGTCCCGCTTACTTCGGGTGATGCACCGCGTAGTAGGCGAGTGCGGCGAGCACCGCACAGGTCACGGCGAAGGCGCGACGGCGCCAGCGGTGGGCCGGCGTGAAGGTGATGACTCGGCCGCGGCCTTCTTCTTTGGAATGGTAGTAGCTCATGTTGCACCTTCTCGGGTCTGATACACGGTCTTTGCCGCGGAACGAACCTGCCCGAGCGTCCATCGATGCGCCCCCCGGCACAGGACAGGCAGGTTCCGGACCGATTATGCGACCGCACAAAAACGACCGCTAATCAGTATCTTTACCGATAGGTGTGGCCTTTTTGATACGGTCTCACCGACGCGTCGTGCGTTTCGACGATGCCTTCGGCGCGGGGCGACCCCCGCGTTTTTCCGTCCGCCCCACTCCCCGTGGGCCACCCCGGCACCGCTTCGGACAAGTGTCTCGATTCACGAGAATCTTGCGTTGCGAAGGGGGCGCGGAATCCACATTTCCCTGCTTGCGCACCGCCCTACGCGCTGAAACAATGCCGAAAAATGGTGACCACGCCGATGGTCACTTCCGAGTCGTCGTTGAGATCACGCCTGGGAGGGTCGTGCCATGACGCCGAATACGCGCCGCACCGTCGCTTGCGGCCAAAGCGGAATCGCCATCGCGCGCGCCGCGTTCGTTCTTGTTGCCGCCGGATTCGTTACGGCCAACGTCCATGCGCAGGAGGCCATGCTGCGCACCAACAATCAGGTATGGATCGGTGCCGGTGCCCAGCAGTTGCACTACTGGGAGAACATCGCGCCAGGCAGGAGCGATGCCGAACGCGGCACGACAGCGGCATTCGCGCTGGGCGCATCGACCCAGCGGCAGTTGTTCGGGGTGTCGAATCTCTACTTCAGCGGGGCGGTGCGGGTGGCGCACGGCAACGTCGACTATGGCGGCTATCTGCAAGACTTTGCGGGGCGCGTCGTCCAGCCGAATTACCAGACGAAGACGCGCTCGACGGCAACGGACGTCACGCTCAAGGCCGGTAAAGCCTTTCCGTTCCATCTCGGCACCTGGAATGCACAGGTGGTGCCCTACGTCAGCTACAGTTACCGGGACTGGATTCGCGACAGCAGCCGTGATCCGTACGGTTTTTACGAGCGCTATCGCCATCACGTAATTGGCGGCGGCCTCATGGGGCAGCTCGAACTGACGCAGAAACTGGTGGCAACGGCCGACATTCGTGCGGGCGCCATGGTGGGGGCATCGATGACGCTGGCGGGCTCGCAGAACACCTTCAACCTTGGCAACAAGCCGGTCGTCGTGGCGGGTTTCGGGCTCGACTACGCGGTCGCGCGCAACTTCCATGTGAACGCGACGTACGAGTGGTCGCGCTTCCAGTACGGTCGCTCGAGCGTCACGCAGGTGCAGCCGGGTGTGAACGCCTACGAACCCGATTCGAAGACGATCAACCAGACGTGGATGATCGGCGCAGGCTACGCGTTCTGACAAAAGCCAACGCCGCGCGGTCGGACGACTCGTGCGGCGTTATTTTTCCGGCAGTCATACCCTGGTGAGGTGCGATCAGGTCGCGCCTTCCACGTCCTCCAGACTGAACGTTTCGGTATGGTCGTTATACGAGAAGATCTCGGCATAACGGCCCCAGTTGATGGCGGTATCGAGCGTTTCCTGCGCGAGATCGTCCGACATCGAATCTTCCAGCTCCTGTTCGAAACGCACGCGCGGCGCGCGCTGCCCGCGACGCTCTTGCAACACCGAACGGATCTTTGCGGCGAGCGGCACGTGACGCAGCAGATGCTCGGCGAACAGCACTTTGCGTTCCTGCGTGCTCACGTCCACGAAACGCTTGCCGGCGGCGGTCAGCAGAATGTCGCCTTCCTTGAGTTCCGCGAAGCCCAACTGATCGAGAATTTCGGCCACCGGGAACAGGTCGTCCACTTCGAGCAGCAGCGTCTGGGCGATTTCCGGCAAGTCGGCGCGGCCGTTGTAGGGCGGTCCGGCGAGCGCTTCGAGCAGACCGGCCATCAGGTTGGTCGACACTTCGTGCAACGGGCTCGACAGTTCCAGCGGCATCTTCTGCGTGGTGTGCGCGTTGCGGCGCGACGTCATCAATGCGTAGATATCGTCGACCATCTTGCGGAAGGCCGGATCGAGCCGGTTGCGACGGTGCGGGAACGGCACCTTGATCTCGGCGACCACCCGGCCCGGGTTCGACGACAGCACCAGAATCCGGTCGCACATGAACACAGCCTCTTCGATGTTGTGCGTGACGATCAGGATCGATTTGATCGGCAACTGACGCTGACTCCACAGATCGAGCAGGTCGGTACGCAACGTCTCGGCGGTCAGTACATCGAGCGCGGAGAACGGCTCGTCCATGAGCAGCAGCGTGGGGTTGACCACGAGCGCCCGAGCGAAGCCCACGCGCTGGCGCATGCCGCCCGAGAGTTCGCGCGGATAGGCATTTTCGAAGCCGTCCAGACCGATCAGGTCGATGGCTGCGAGCGCGCGGCGGCGGCGCTCCTTCGGCTCGACACCGAGCGCCTCGAGACCGGCTTCCACGTTTTGCAGCACCGTCAGCCACGGGAACAGGGCGAAGGTCTGGAACACCATCGCCACGCCTTCGGGCGGGCCTTCAAGGGGCTGACCGAGGTAGCGGATGTCGCCCGAGCTGGGCTGAATCAGACCGGCGATGATACGCAGCAGGGTCGACTTGCCCGAGCCGGAACGGCCGAGCATGCCGACGATTTCGCCTTCGTGCAGTTGTAGATTCACGCCATCGAGCACTTGGCGCTCGTCGCCGCCCTTGCGGAAGCCGCGGCTGACGTTGGCGAGCGAGAAGATCTCGTTTCCGGCAATCGGTTGGTGGGTATCGTTCGGCATCACGGTCCCTTCAATTCAGGCGAAGCTTGTTTTCAGCGATGGCGTACATGGGGCGCCACAGCAAACGGTTGAACAATACGACGAACAGCGCCATCACGGCGATGCCCAGCAAAATACGCGGATAGTCGCCGGCGGCCGTGGTTTGGGCGATGTAAGCGCCCAGGCCGTGCGCGGCGAGTTTATCGTCACCCCACTGCACGTATTCCGAAACGATGGAGGCGTTCCACGCGCCGCCCGAGGCCGTGATCGCGCCCGTTACGTAATAGGGGAAGATGCCCGGCAGCATGATCTGACGCCACCACTGCCAGCCGCGAATGCGGAAGTTGGTGGCGGCTTCCTTGAAGTCGTTCGGGAAGGTTGTCGCCCCGGCGATGACGTTGAACAGGATGTACCACTGCGTACCTAGCACGATCAGCGGCGAGAGCCAGATGTCCGGGTTGGCATGGAAGTGAACGATAGCTACCACGAAGATCGGGAACAGCAGGTTCGCCGGGAACGCGGCGAGGAACTGCGCCAACGGCTGAATGCGCTCGGCGAGCTTCGGGCGCAGCCCGATCAGCACGCCCAGCGGCACCCACACCACAGAGGCAATGGCGATGAGCACGATCACGCGCACCAGCGTGATGAGACCAAGGCCGAACACGCGCAGGATTTCCGGGAAACCGACTTCGGCCAGCACGAAAGCGCAGATCTTCCACGCCGCGGTCAGCCCCATCGCCACCAGCAGCGCGGCCCATAACCAGTCGATCACGCGCGAGAGTGCGGTTCTCGATTCGGAATGGATTGAGACGGGTAGCGAGAACGGCATGCGCATGCGCGCAATCGTGCGCAGCAGCTTGCCGAACGGGCGCAGCAGGAACTGAATCGCGCGGGTGCGTTGAATGACGTTGAGCACCCACGACTCGGGGGCGGCCTGCGAGACCGTGTCTTCCAGACGGAATTTGTCGGACCACGCGACCATCGGCCGGAACAGGAACTGGTCGTAAATGACGATGACGACGACCATCGCCAGAATCACCCAGCCCACCGCTTGCAGATCGCGCTGCAAGATGGCCGTGGCGAGATACGCGCCAATGCCCGGCAGCGTGACGGTCTTGTCGCCCACGGTGATCGCCTCCGACGCCACCACGAAAAACCAGCCGCCCGACATGCTCATCATCATGTTCCAGATGAGGCCCGGCATCGAGTAGGGCACGTCGAGCTTCCAGAAGCGCTGCCACGGCGAGAGGCGCAGATTCACCGCGACTTCCGCCAAGTCGCGCGGCTGGGTGCGCATCGACTGGTAGAACGAGAACGTCATGTTCCACGCCTGACTCGTGAAGATCGCGAAGATAGCGGCGCATTCGGCGCCGAGCACGCGTCCCGGGAACAGGGCGAGAAAGAAGGTGACGGTAAACGAAATGTAGCCCAGCACCGGCACCGACTGGAGGATGTCGAGCATCGGGACGAGCAGCTTCTCGGCGCGGCGGCTCTTGGCGGCAAGCGTGCCGTAGATGAGCGTGAACAGGAGCGAGGCGACCATCGCCGCGAGCATGCGCAGCGTGGTGCGCAGGGCATATTCGGGCAGGTTGGCGGGGTCTAGCGAGATGACTTCGGTCTGCAGGTCGGCTAGCGGGGCCCAAGTCTGGCGAATGCCCGACGAGCTGACCATCAGGAAACCGATGATGAGCGGGAAGGCAATGAAATCCCAGCGATTGGGCAGCAGGCGTCGCGCAGTGGCGGGGATGAACGGACGGGCTACGCGCGTCATCAAGACCTCGTGTGGATGAGGGTTCGGACGGACAAACAGGACTCGGCGTCGGTATGCGGCACGGCAGCGACGCTGCGCGTGTGCAGGGACGGCAGCGGATGCTACCAGATTGACCCGCAAAATGATGTTAAAGCGCGTGGACTGGACTGGCAAATTCGGGCTTCGATGTGCGAATGTGGTTTTTATGCTGCAATGCGGTATGGCTTGTTTTGGCAGGCGATACCGAAGAGGCCGCCGTAGCGATCCGGGGGTGGCGAACCGGTATCCAGAGGACGATTTCGCGGGGCTGCGAGGGCGAAACCGTCACGTTGAAGATGTGAACTTTATTTGCGTTGCGCAGACCAATTCCCGCGGCTTGCTTCGCGCCGCGCGGTCGTGTAGTGTGCACCGCTCGATCGGGCCACGGCGCCTGTCGCCGGGGGAGTAGCAAGTTGCCCCGGCTTTCGTGTTGCTTGCCGGCCCGTCCCCTCCCATTCCTAGACAAGCAAGGATGCGCCGCATGACGACGCCATTAGACGCGCGTTGCGAGCGTGCACGACAACTGAGTGCCGCCGGCCGGCTCGACGAGGCGATCGCCGAGTTGCGCCTAGTACTGAAACAATCCCCTGAATTTCTCCCCGCTCTCGAAGGACTAGCCTACGTCTCGCTGCGTATGAACGCCTTCGAATCGGCTGCCGACGCGTTCGACCGTTTGATCGCTCTTGTGCCGCAGCCCGGCGCGCAGGCGAGCTTCGACGCCGCCATGGCCAGCCTCCAGGCCGGTCGCCAGATGCGTGCCGAGGCGTTGTTCGAAGCGACGGTGCAGCAGTCGCCGGACGTCATCGGCACGATGCACACCATTGGCCTGACCTGGGCGCAGGCGGGCGACAACGCCCGCGCGCTGATCTGGTTCGAGCGCACTGCGGCCAAGGCCCCGGCGCTGTGGCAGGCCCATTTCAACCGCGGACGTGCCCTTGGCGCACTGGGTCGCTACGACGACGAGATCGACGCTTACCGTCTCGCCAACGCCATTGCCCCCCAGCAGCCCGATCCACTGGTGAACCTTGGTGTGGCGCTGCGTGAGCGTCATGCGTTCACCGATGCGTTGCAGTGCTTTCGAGAGGCGGTAAAACGCTCTCCCGAGCATGCCGGGGCGCGCACCAACCGTGCACAGACCAATTTGCTGATGGGTGACTTCGAGCACGGCTGGCATGACTATGAATGGCGCTGGCAGGACGGCGGCCAGCGACGCCGTTTCAGCGACCGGCTCTGGGACGGCCGTGCGCCGCTCGCGGGCAAGACGGTGTTCGTCTATAGCGAACAGGGCCTCGGTGACACGCTGCAGTTCGTGCGGTTCGTGCCGCGTCTCGTCGAGATGGGCGCCAACGTCGTACTGTCGGTGCAGGTGCCGCTCGTCACGCTGCTCGGCGGCTTTGCGCGCCGGGTGACGGTGCTTGGCGAGCACATGCCGGTGCCGTCGTTCGACTGGCAACTGCCGTTGCTCAGCTTGCCGCATCTGCTGAAAGTGGGGGGCAACGTCGCTGTCCATTCGCCGTATCTGCGCTCGAGCGCCGGACGGGAGATGATCTGGCGATCGATGCTCGGTGCCAAGCCGGAGGGGACGTTGCGCGTCGGGTTCGCGTGGCGCACGCGTCCGTTCCCGCCGCACCGCGACGTCGCGCTTGCGCATTGGGCGCCGGTCTTCGGCACGAACGCACAGTTTTATTCGTTACAGGTCGACGCGACCGACGACGAGCGGGCGGAACTCGCCCGCTTCCCCAACGTGCACGACATCGGGGCGAAGCTGAGCGACTTTGCCGAGACGGCGGCCGTCATTGCGCAGATGGATCTCGTGATTTCGGTTGATACGGCCGTGCTCCACGTCGCCGGTGCGTTGAGCAAACCTGTCTGGGGGCTGGTCAACTTCACCCCCGACTGGCGCTGGCAATTGGCGCGCCGGGACAGCGACTGGTATCCGTCGCTCACGCTCTTCCGCCAGCCGCAACGCGGCGATTGGGATGGGGTGATGGTGCAGGTCGGTGTCGATCTTGCCGCCGCCGTGCAGGGCGAGTCGGCAGCGGCGTCGGCGCGGCAAGTGGGGCAGCCGGTGGCGTAGCCAGTGGTGGCGTCGGGAGGGCGCAGTCAGGCCGCCCGAGAACGACGCCGTTCGGTTCGAAACGGCGTCGGTCAAGCGTCAATGCGCATTACCCGGCATCGGCTCGGGTGTCCTCGTCGTCACGCAAGCGCGTGTAGATGCTCCAGCTAGCGATGAACAGCGCAGCGATCAGCGGCCCGATCACGAAGCCGGTCAGGCCGAAGAGCGACATACCGCCGAGGGTCGAGATCAGCACGACCCAGTCGGGCAGCTTCGTATCCTTGCCGACCAGAATCGGGCGCAACACGTTGTCCACCAGACTCACGATGGTGCCGCAGAAGACGAACAGCACCACCCCCCTCCAGATTTCCCCCGACAGCAGCAACCAAACCCCGACGGGCACCCACACGACCGCTGCACCCACGGCGGGCAGCAATGAGAGGAATGCCATCACCACGGCGGCGAGCACGTAGCCCTGAATGCCGAGTACCGCAAAGATGAAGCCGCCGAGTGCGCCCTGCGCCACGGCAACGGCGATGTTGCCCTTGATCGTCGCGCGCACGACGGTGGTGAACTGCCGGATCAGCAAGTTCTTGTGGCGCTCGTCGAGCGGCAAGGCGCGGTGCACCATCGCGCCGAGCGCGGTGCCGTCGCGCAGCAGGAAGAACAGCAGATAGAGCATCACGCCGAAGCTCACGAGCAGTTGGGCCGTGTTCTGGCCGATGCTCACGAGATACACCGCCACCAGGCGGCCGATCTGCGCCGCACCGTCGCCAAGCTTCTGCTGGATCGCGTTGACATCCTGCACGCCGGCGAGGTCCATCACACGATGTATGCTTGCGGGCAGCCGGTCGAGCAATTGCTGGAAGGCGATGGTGAGCTGCGGCAGATCGGCGCGGAAGCGAACGAGTGCCGTGCTGATCTCCTGCGTCAGCATGCCCACGACGAGTGTGAGCGGCAGAATCACGATCAGCAGAATCAGCGCGAGCGTCGTGAGGGCGGCCAGATTCGGGCGGCCGCGCATGCGGATCAGGATGCGGCGCTGCACCGGCTGAAATAGCACGGCGAGAATCGTCCCCCAGAAGACTGCGCCGAACAGCGGGAACAGAATCCACCCGAACACGATCGTCACGACGAACAGCATGAGGTGGAAGAACTTGCGCTGGTCGCTATGACTTGACATGAGGTTTCCTCGCAGGTGGCGGCGGCACAGACGGCACGCCAGTGGTTCTTATATCAGAAGCGGCCGTCGCGCCGATTTCCCGGAGGATTTGCGCCACGAGCGGATGACCCTCGCCGCGTCGCGAGCGAATGGCGTGAATGTCTTCGTGGACATCGCCTGGGCGGCCCAGCCAGCGCAGGCCGCGCAGCAGCGAAACATCGCCCGCGCCGGCTTCGCTCAGGGGAAAGACACCCATGCCTCGCGTGGCGAACACCGCCATGAGCGCGCTGTCTTCGAACTCACCGGCGATATTCGGGCGAACGCCCTGCGCCTCGAACCATTGATCGAGCCGGGCGCGCAAGGCCGAGTGACCCGTCGGCAGCAACACGGGCAGGTCGGTCAGGCATTGGGGAAACGCGTCGCGCGAGGCATGGCGCACGAGCGACGCCGGTCCGTACCAATCGACCGGCGACTCGACCAGACGCTCGCTTACCAGCCGCAAGGTGGGGTTGTACGGTGCGGGTTGGCTTGCCAGCACCAGATCCAGCTTATGCAGCGCGAGTTCGGCGAGCAACTGCTCGTGCTCGCCTTCGTGGCACACGAGCCGAAGGGAGGGGGTGCCGAGTATGGGCGCGAGGATCGCGTGCGCCGCCAGCTTGGAGATCCCGTCGGCCAGCCCGACCGCTAGCCGCGCGACCTGGCCGGTGGCGGCTTCGCGAACTTCGTCCGGGATCGACTGACCGAGCCGGAAGATCTCCTCTGCGCGCCGGAAGGCGGCCTGGCCGGGCTCTGTCATGGTGACGCCGCGCCCGGCCGGCTTGAGCAACTGGTGGCCCAGCGACTTCTCAAGCTCGCGCACCTGCGCGCTGATTGTCTGTACGGCCATGTCGAGGCGTTCCGCCGCACGGGCGAATCCGCCTTCCTTGACCACGACCCAGAAATAGTAAAGATGGCGGTAGTTCAACATATCGATAGGGACTTCGGAAAAACCGAACTGTTATGAAGTATATAGCTGGTTTTTACGAATCGTGAGTTCGGAGATGATGCTGTCCTGTGCCCGCAGCCCACATGCCTGCGGGAAAACGAAGGGGCGTGGCCGCTGGGCGGCAAATGCCCCGATAACCCTAGGGAATTTCTGGCGCACATATGGACTATTTACTTGCTTTGGCGGCTGACCCGGCGGTATGGGCGGCGCTTGTCACGCTGGTGGTCATGGAAGTCGTGCTTGGTATCGACAACCTGATCTTCATTTCTATCCTGACCAACAAACTGCCGTTGTCGATGCGTGCCCGCGCGCAGCGAATGGGCATTGGCCTGGCGCTGGTCATGCGTCTGGCGTTGCTCGGCACGGTGGCGTGGATCGCGAAGCTGACGACACCGCTCTTCGATCTGTTCGGCCACGGTTTTTCGTGGCGCGACCTGATCCTGATTGCAGGTGGTTTGTTCCTCGTGTGGAAAGCGACGAAGGAGATGCATCACCATGTGGCGTCGGCAACGGACGAGCCCGCGCACGGTGAGGATGCATCGACCGCAGGTACGGTAGCGACGATCACCACTCGTGCGGCCGTGGTACAGATTCTGATGCTCGATATCGTGTTCTCGATCGACAGCATCGTGACGGCCGTGGGCATGACCGAGCACATCCCGATCATGTTCATTGCGGTGATTGCGGCGGTGACAGCGATGCTGTTCATGGCCGGGCCGCTCTCGCGATTCATCGAGGCGAACCCGACCGTCGTCATGCTGGCGCTGGGCTTCTTGCTCGTGATCGGTATGACGCTGATCGCGGAAGGCTTCGGGTCGCATATCCCGAAGGGTTACATCTACGCGGCCATGGCATTCTCGGCGTTCGTCGAGGGGCTGAACATGATGACGCGTCGTGCGAAGGCACGTCGCAACGCGTAGAAGGTTCGCGTGCTGCACTAAGCGGTGCAGTGGTGGCGGGGTGAACGAGGCGGCGCCGGTGACAATCGGCGCCGCTTTTTTGCGTCTGTCGTGTCCGGCGCTTACGAACTTGAATGAATGGAAAGGCAGGTTTTTCCACGGTTCGGTGCCTGATGCATAAAGGACGTTGTCCTTTGTGTGACGTGGGGAAACGATGAAATGACCTGTATGCGTTACTCGGTTTCAAACGCTTCTATGACGAAGCACTTATCGTGGAATTTCCCGTAGAAGGGTTCATTGACGTCATTCTGCCAAGGTTTGCCTGGACGGATCTCGCGACATTGATCGGGAGGCACTCGAGTGTCTATTGGCGAGTCTTCGATCGTCAGGTGAAGGATGTTGAAAAAAAACTAATAGGATTCCGATTTTTCTTCTCAAATTGCATATCATTTACGAACGTTCCCGCTGCACGTGGAAACGTCAGCGCTTGTTGATGGCGACGAGAAAGGCCAAAGAATCAAGTGCGGCGTTCCCGCACTGCCTGGTCAGTTTTCCTTCTATGTCGCCATCAGCTTCCGGTTCGTTGAGATTGAGATACGTTTGATTTTGTTCTTATATTAAGGATTACTGAATAAATAGGTCGCTTGGCACGTCAATGATCAATGGGGGAATTTTCGCGACGTTGTTTGAGGCGGGAGGCTGGTGTGCGATACGCCTCATCGCGTCGATGTCGTTTTGTCTTGTCGATGTTCCAGATTTCTTACCTCATCAATGGAGTCGTTAGCATGCAACTCACATTCGATAGGCCAAGCATCAAGGACGATGCCTGGTACCCAACCGCTGACCTGACGGGTTTCAGGAGTGCATCGGGCGGTGGTGCTGAAATTCAAAAAGCGTTGGTTATCTCGTTTACCGCGCCAGGTAAGCCGACGGGAGGCGACGTCAACGTCGAGGCCACGCCGTGGAGAGCGTTTGGCGTAACGATCGAGGCCAGCGAAGTCGGTGGCGGCATCTTCGACGTCAAACTCACGCTTTCCCCCACCGACGGTGAGCCCATTAATACGAACGCGATCACCAAGGTGCGTATCGGGGTGAACAAGTTGTCTGCCGAGGGACCGGCGTGGTCTAGCTTTGAGGGCACGTTTGCCGCTGCTGCAGATGAGGACCCGCAGGTTATCGGCAAGCTGGTCGTCGACTGCGCTTCGGCGCCGCTGGGTCTTGAGTTGGTACAACCGGAAGTTCGCCTCACACGAGGCGAGAAGAGCGAGCGCCTGCAACCGTCGTTCGGTCAACAATCGTCGTTTGACGTGACGGCCGGCACTTATCGCATCAACGCCCCGGAACTGCGCAACGCGGCGGGTACCTTGCGTGCCTCCGTTGCCCTGCAACCCGACGAAGTTGTTATACGGCGTGGCGAATCTACCGACCTGTCGGTCAGATTCGGGAGCGTCGTGCGCAGCACGACGGTCGACGTGTCACTCGACTTTGCCGATATCCCGGGTTTGTGCGACGAAGAAATTCAACTGAGCTACTTGGAAGGCAACACGGAAAAGCACCGCTTCGTGCTGCGTTCCGGTCAGACTCACCGGATGGAGATGTTGCCACTCTCGGGTTCGTTCACCTTGCGCGCGGCCGATGTTCGACTGAACAACATCCATTACCAGATCGACGACTACGTCAAGCAACTCGACGGGCAGTATCACTTGGTGAAATTCACGCGCGAACAGGTTCGTCAGATGGATGACTCGCACCCCGACGCAGCCAAGTTCAGCATCGGCGTGAGCGTCGTGACACCGGTGGCCGAACGTTTTACGCTTCGCCTGGTCGATCACTCGAATCCGCCCCGGCAATACCGATTCGACGATATCCGTGTAGATAACTACAGCGCGGAACAGGCGGTGCTTGTGGCGCCGGGTGCTTACGAGGTCGTTGTCGAGTCGTTCATCTTCAATAGCGTTGTCCACTACATTGACGTCCAGCCGAATCCATTGTCGGTCGTGGGCAAGGTGCCTGCACGTGTGGAGGCCTCCGTTGTGGCAGGCGCCAATCTGCATGTGCCGGGCTTCCCTAACTTTCTGAGCTTCGGTGGGTGCGCAAACATGTCGCCAAGCAATGTGGACGACTTTGCCGCGGCCCGGGTCTCGTCGCTGTTCAAATATTCGGGTGACGATGGCATGGGCGACGCGGGTCACTATCTACCGCCAGGGAAGGAGCCGACACCGAGAATTATTCAAATGGCGCGTGACGTGTCTGCGAAACTCAACGATGCGCTTCCGGTGCTGCCGGTGATGATTTCGTATACGTGCAATCTGTCGTTGGGTAACGTCGAAGTCATCATCAGGGACCCGGAGCGCCACAAGTTCAGCTTTGCCAACTATATTCAGGCATTGCAAATGGCTCAGGCGACTCAGGATCCGGAGCATCCCGTGCCAGCGGGTTTTATCGTGAACCCGGATTATCTTGGCGAATGCCAGAAATATGGCTTTGCGCCCACCTACGCGATTCCCGTGCGGCAACCGCTTGCTTCGGCACTTGAATATCACGGCGTCGACTTTGAGATCCCCAGCGATATTACCGATACGCTTAAAGGTTACGTCAAGGCGGTGAACTGGCTTACCCGCGTCATCGCGCCGAGTGTGGTGCTTGGCTGGCAGCTCAACCTCTGGGGCGTGGCGGGGTCGCAGTGGGTGTACAGGGACTTTGAGTACGCGGAAGTATTCGATCCCGTCGATGGCCAGATGAAGAAGATGACGATCACACCGGAGCGCGCCGGGGAATTGATGGCGCAGTATGCCTTGCTCGTCGGTGTGTTCGACGACATTGCGTTCACGCGGCGCGATGGAGCGAGGGCCGTGGCCAAGGGCGCAGACTTCATGGCGGTCGACCGCTACGAAGCCGACGACTTTACGATTCGTTCGTACGCGAACGGCTATTGTTATTCGCCATATGAGTGGGAGCGAACCTTTGATTTCTGCGCGGTCCTCAGCCGTCATCTGCGCAAACCGGTGATGCCGTGGCAAATCCCGGCGAGCCATTTGGCCACGACGGCTGACCAAGTGGATGAGCCGCCGCGCGTGAGCGCTTCGGGCAATATTTGCGCCCAGCGTATTCGGGCACGGGCCAACGGTCACCGATATTCGGATGCCGAGCGCTCGGGGGGGCTCGGTTTCGACGAGCAACATTGGGGCAGTGGTGGCAGTTACCTGCTTGGACACCCGGAAATCGGCGCTGCTGTTGATGCGATTCATCCGTATCTGCTGAGTGTCGAGTTCAATCCCGTCTACGCGCCAACGATGGGTTCGAACGCGCGCGAACTTTTCTCGCGCCACGCATGGAATTTGTCGGCGCCGAAGTATCTCGACTTCCCGCAACGTGGCATCTTCTCGGTGCTGTTGGGCGGAGGCGCGACGACGGGCGTGGTCGGTGCCGTCGGGGATCCGAGCAGTTGGGTGCGCACACGCCTTGCCGCGTATCGTGAGAATCCCGTGACTTTCGAGCAGGGCAAGCGACGGACAATCGGTGTTGCCGCGCAGGCCCACGAGAATGGCTGGCGACCCAAACCGGTCAGGGTTGAACATCGGGCCATGGCGCTGCCACTAGGTAATCGGGATGTACCCGCCGCACCGGATTTACCGGCTGTGCAGGTGCCGCAGGCGCATCGTGGCGAGGGGTTTTCGCGGCGGGCAAAACCGAACGGGCAAAGCACTGACACCCTGAACTCTTGATAGGGAAAAAGAAGTGGCGCCCAGTGGGCGCCACATTTCGATTGCTGACGAACCCCATGTTTTCTTGAAACACGGGGTTTTGTCTTTCAGGTGTTATGCCGACGAAGCGATCGGTTTACGGACCAAGAAAGCGGCCTCCCTCGGTCTGGCGGTTCACCGCGCCATTGGACTTTGGATTAGCGGTATCTCCCTCATGGAGATACCGTCAGGCTTCCCCGCGTCGGCGCGCTTCGAGATAAGGAGGGGCTGGCTTTTCATCAGGGCTGCGACTTTTACGACTGCCGGGAGGAGATCACGGCTTCGGCCGCTTCAATGAACCCCTGACCGCCTGGGCCGGTGGTAATCCAGTTCGGCGGCACGGGAATGTGCGGCAGATATTCCTTCACGGTGCTCATGCCGACCGTATGTTTGAAGAATGCGAACATGGGGGCGTCGTTTGTCGAGTCGCCGGTATAGAGCACGGTGTCGCGGTCATTTTCGATGTCGACACCGTAGGCTTCGGCCATGACACGACGTGTCATCGACAGCTTGTCGTATCCGCCGAACCAGCCGAGGACCCAGAGATTATTGATCGTGGCGTCTGCGCCGGCGCGTTGCAACTCGCGGAGGATATGTTCGCCGGCGGTCGGATCTGCGGGGCGCGAGAACGCGATGCTCGTGAGGCGGAAGACCTGATCGTCGGCCAATTGAGCGTTGGGGAAGGCGCTTCTGACGGCGCGGGCAGCGGCGTCGAGTCGTTCGGAGACCGGCTTGATCTCGGATTCGGGATGCCAATACTTCCGGACGATGCCGTGACCGTCGGGTGTGCGCTGAAGAAATATCCCGCCATTTTCGCCGATTACGCCGTCGACCGGCCACATGCGCGCCATTTGATCACACCATCCGGCGGGGGCGGCGGTGACAGGAATGACGCGTATGCCTGCTTTCTGCAACTTCTCCAGCGCGCAATACGTACCGGCCGCGAGTCTGCCCCGATAAGTCAGGGTTTCGTCCATGTCCGTGAGGACGAACCGGACATCCTTGAATTCGTTTGCGGCGGCGTCAGACAGGTGGCGCATGAGGTTCACGATCGGGGAGAGAGAAGGAGAGCCATTATGCAACTATCGACAAAACGCCGCCAGGCGGCGGCGCGGGCAAGGCAAAGCGTATGGGATGGAGGTGCGTTGATTGGAACGTTATGACCCGTGGGGCGGAAGTCAAGTCGATGCCACCCGGCAACAAGACCATCAAAATGCACTGAAGTGCCGGCATGAAGAATCTGGACCTCGAACTTTTGCGCACCTTCGTAGCTGTCGCCGATGCGCGCAGCTTCGCTGGTGCGGGCGTGCGTATTGGCCGCACTCAGGCGGCGGTCAGCCAGCAGATGCAGCGGCTCGAAGCACTCGTCGGCGTGCCGCTATTTCGCAGAGAGGCCGCAACAAGGTACTCACCTCTGGCGCGCTGCAACTGCTCGGTCATGCGCGCGAACTGCTAAGGATCAACGACGACGCGATCCATTCGGCTATCAGCGGTGCGCAGGCCGGCGTGCTGCTACGCACCTCGCCCACCGTGTGGATCTGCGCCTCGCAATATGAGCATGTGCCGCACGCGCCTATTCCCCTTGTGCTCGCCGACGAACCAAGCATCTTCGGCCGCCTCGCCATCGAAGCACTCGACGCCGTTCGCATGCGCTGGCGCAAGGCATACGTGGTGTCGAACCTGCTCGGCCCCGAACTACGCGTGCTCGGCGACAGCGATGGTCTTCCTCGATTGCCCGACGTGAACTACTACCTCTGAATTCGCCCGCACAGCACGAATTCGATTGCGCGCCAGGTGTTCGATCTGCTCTCGCGGGTGATGCCCGTGCAACGGAGGAAGGTCGTCACCGGCACGTCCGAGACACGCGCCTGAAATCCTTAAGTCACTGAGAAAAATACATAAGCGTTGGCGATATATTGCACGCCAACACTAACTCGCACGGTGAAAAAAGGTGTTTTAAAATCATGCCGTTACGCGCGTGAATCGCACACCGCTTTGAGCGGGCGGCGAGCTAAAGCACGCGGCAGGGAATATGTTTAGCAGGGATTCATGGTTTGAATCCGGGCCAAGCGCTCCAGTCGGTGGCTACTCGCATTGCCGGTTGTGTGCCGTAGTGGGAATGGCGTTCGTAACGACGAAGCTGAAAAACCTTGGCTTCGGCCAGCGAAGGACCTGCTACGTCACGCCGACGAGCAGATGACGCGCCGGTATGTCCGGCCCGCTGGTCATGCCAACTAAGTGAACCGTTTGCGGAACAGAACCGTTTTTTCGGAACAAAGAAAAACGGCCCCCATCGCTGGGAGCCGCTTTAAATTTGGTGGCGAATCAGGGACTCGAACCCCGGACCTGCGGATTATGATTCCGTCGCTCTAACCGACTGAGCTAATTCGCCGTAGAAGAAAGATTATAGGTAGAGCCCTATGGACTGTCAACATTTTTTTCGGGCCGATGAAAAGCGGTGCGAGAACGTCGTTGGGTGCGCCCCCTGAGCCGGCTGTGGAAAAGACAACGCCGGAACCCGAAGGTCCCGGCGTTGAGGATCCATTTCAACCTGACCGGCAGGTCACCCCATCAGTCGTTGGCGTAGATGTCGACGTCCTTGGTCTCCTTGATGAAGAGCATACCGATGACGAAGGTCACCAGCGCAATCACGATCGGGTACCAGAGGCCGGAGTAGATGTCACCCTTGGCGGCCACGATGGCGAAGGCCGTGGCCGGCAGGAAGCCGCCGAACCAGCCGTTACCGATGTGATACGGCAGCGACATCGATGTGTAGCGAATACGCGTCGGGAACATTTCCACCAGCATTGCCGCAATCGGACCGTACACCATCGTCACGAAGATCACGAGAATCGCCAGCAGGACCACGACCATCGGTTTGTTCATCTGCGCCGGGTCAGCCTTCGGTGGATAACCGTCAGCCTTGAGCGTGGCCGACATATCCGTCTCGAACGCCTTGGTCTTGTCCTTCGCGTCCGCCGCCTTGCCGTCCACCGACTGGATCACCTTGTCGCCAATCTTCACCGTCGTCATCGTGCCCGCCGGAGCGGCTTCGTTCTGATAGTTCAAACCAGCGCGCGACAGGTAGCTCTTCGCGATATCGCACGAGCTGGTGAACTTCGACGTGCCCACCGGGTTGAACTGGAACGAGCACTCGTTCGGATCGGCGATGACCGTGATCGGCGAGCGTGCGGTTGCCGCTTCGAGCGCCGGGTTGGCGTAGTGCGTGAGCGCCTTGAAGATCGGGAAATACAGTAGCGCAGCAAGCAGACAGCCGGCCATGATGATCGGCTTGCGGCCGATCTTGTCCGACAGCGCACCGAAGAACACGAAGAACGGACTGCCGATCAACAGGCCCAACGCCACCATGATGTTCGCGGTGTTGCCGTCGACCTTGAGCACCTGTGTCATGAAGAACAGCGAGTAGAACTGGCCCGTGTACCACACGACCGCCTGACCCGCCGTCAGACCGACCAGCGCCAGAATCACGATCTTCAGGTTCTTCCATTCGCCGAACGATTCCCGCAGCGGTGCCTTCGATCCCTTGCCCTCAGCCTTCATGCGCTGGAACGCCGGCGATTCGCTCAGTTGCAGACGAATCCACAGCGAGACCAGCAGCAGCACGATCGACAGCACGAAGGGAACACGCCAGCCCCACTCACCGAACGCCTCTTCACCCATCGCCATGCGGGTGCCGAGAATCACGAGCAGCGAGAGGAACAGACCCAGCGTGGCCGTCGTCTGAATCCACGACGTGTAGAAGCCGCGACGACCGTGCGGGGCGTGCTCGGCGACATACGTGGCGGCACCACCGTATTCCCCGCCGAGGGCCAGGCCCTGCAGCAAACGCATCGAAATGAAGATAACCGGTGCGGCAATCCCCCACGACGCATAGCCTGGTAACAGACCGACAACCAGCGTGGACAGACCCATCAATGTGATGGTGACGAGGAACGTGTACTTACGGCCAACCAGGTCACCGATGCGGCCGAACACAATGGCGCCGAACGGACGCACCGCGAAGCCCGCCGCAAACGACAGCAGCGTGAAGATGAATGCCGCGGTCGGATTGATGCCCGAGAAAAAGTGCCTGCTGATGAATGCGGCCAACGAACCGGCCAGATAAAAGTCGTACCACTCGAACACTGTGCCCAGCGACGACGCGAAGATGACCTTGCGTTCTTCTTTGGTCATCGGCGCATGCGTAGCGGCTGTCGTTGCAGTAGCCATGCGGTTGTCTCCTGTAATGTAAGCACGCCCCTGGATCGTGCCCGGGCCGTTGCAACTGATTATTGGAGCGCAACCTTACCGCCGTCTGACGCCAAACTGACTCGAACCTTACGCCGCTAGGGACTTACCCTCGACTTTGGGCGGAAATCGACCGCATTTCGCGTGTTTTCGTCACGCATGCGGGTTTTCGATAGGCGCGTCTGCAAGGGGTAATGTCACCCGAATGAGGGTGCCGGTTGCTTCGGGATGCTGCGCGTCGACATGGTCGAGCACGCTCACGTCGCCACGATGGATCTGCACGATCTCCCGCACGATGGCCAGCCCCAGGCCGCTGCCGTCGCTGTCGCTGCCGAGAATGCGATAGAAGCGCTCGAACACACGCGGACGCTCCGATGCCGGAATACCCGGCCCCGTGTCTTCGACCTCAAGATGAACGAAGCCGTCGGACGCCTCATGCCGCAGGCGAACCGTCACCTTGCCACCTGCCGGTGTGTAACGGATCGCGTTGTCGATCAGGTTGTTGAGCAACTCGCGCAGCATCACCGGCTGACCCGACAGATGCACGGGGAACGGCGGCTCCTCGAAGCCGAGGTCGATCCGTTTGGCGAAGGCCGCCTGGAACCAGTCCTGCATGGCGCTACGGGCGAGCACGCTGAGGTTGACCGGCGTGAAGGCGGCGGCGTCGTTCGCGCTGTTCTCCGCACGAGCCAGCGCCAGCAACTGATTCACAAGACGCGCCGCCTGCTCCGAACTCACCGCGATTTGCGAGAGCGAGCGGCGTAATTCGTCAGGCGATGTCTGGCGCAGGGCGAGTTCCGCCTGCATGCGCAGCCCGGCCAGCGGGGTCTTGAGCTGGTGGGCGGCGTCAGCGATAAAACGCTGCTGGAGTTTCATGTTCTGTTCGAGCCGTGCGAGCAGATCGTTGAGCGAACCGACGAGCGGCGCGATCTCCGGCGGCGCCTGGCGTGCTTCGAGTGGCGACAGATCGTCGGGACGCCGGGCGCGGATATGTTCCTGCAACGCATGCAGCGGTGCGAGACCGCGCGACAGACCAAACCAGACGAGCACGATAGCCAATGGCAGGATCACGAACTGCGGCAGGATCACGCCCTTGATGATCTCGTTCGCGAGTTGGCTGCGTTTGTCGAGCGTCTCTGCGACCTGCACGAGTGCCATGCTGCCCGGCGGCTCCATGCGGGGCAGATCGACGTAAGTGAACGCGACACGAATGTCGTTGCCGCCGACACTCTCGTCGCGAAACTGCACAACCCCCGGCTGCGGACGATCGTCTTCATGCGGCAAGGGCAGTTCCGCCGTGCCGGCCACGAGTTCCCCCTTCGCGCCAAGCACCTGAAAGTAGACGTTGTCGGTGGTGTCGGCGCGCAGCAGATCGCGTGCTGGCATGGGCAGTGTCAGCGTGACTTGTCCACGATCCGAATGGACTTGCTGCGCGAGGACGTAGGTGTTGGTCTCGAGCGCCCTGTCGAACGGACCATTGGCAATCGATTTTGCGACGAGATACGTCACGGCAATGCTCATCGGCCAGAGCAGCAGCAGCGGCGCGAGCATCCAGTCGAGGATCTCGCCGAAGAGCGAGCGCGGCGGGGGCTCGGCCTCATGCTCGAGCGGCGCGCCGAAGCCGGGACGCACGAATGGGTCGGCGTCCGGATCGAACGGATCGGTCGCGTCGGCGGGCGAGGTGGGCAACGTGTTGCCGCGTCTTGCGGACATGCCATGCGCCGCAGGCGGCGGGGAAGACGAGGCGTCCGGGTCCGCAGGGAGGGCGCGACGATGGTGGCGAAAGCTCAGACGCATCGGACGGGAAGACTAAAGAGGCTGGAACGGCTGACGCCGTATTCGGCGCACTAGGCCGCGTTCGCTGGCGTGGTGGCGGCCGGCTTCTCCAGACAATACCCCAACCCGCGGATCGTGGCGATGCGTACGCCGCTAGGCTCGATCTTCTTGCGCAGCCGATGCATGTATACCTCGATGGCGTTGTTGCTCACCTCTTCCCCCCAACCGCACAGATGGTCGACGAGTTGCTCCTTGGAGACGAGGCGGCCCGTGCGCAGCAGCAGGACTTCGAGCAATTCGAGTTCGCGGGCGGACAGGTCGAGCATCTGCTCATTGATATAGGCGGTGCGCCCGACCTGATCGAAACTGAGCGGGCCGTGACGGATGACCGTCGAGCCGCCGCCCGCGCCACGCCGGGTCAATGCGCGCACGCGTGCTTCGAGTTCGGCCAGTGCGAAAGGCTTGGCCATGTAATCGTCTGCGCCGAGATCGAGACCCTTGACGCGGGCGTCGACGCTGTCGGACGCGGTCAGAATCAACACGGGCAGATGGGAATTACGAGCGCGCAACCGGCGCAGGACTTCGTGACCGGGCAGACGAGGCAGACCGAGGTCGAGAATCAGCAGGTCGAACGTCTGGGCAGACAGCGCGGAGTCGGCTTCAAGCCCTGTCTTGACGTGATCGACGGCGTAGCCCCCCTGGCGCAGCGAGCGGGTCAGGGCGTCAGCCAGAATGCTGTCATCCTCTGCGATGAGAATTCGCATGGGCGTGATAGGCTTGTGTAGGCACCGGCGCCTGACGGCGGCGGTGTGTCTCCTGTGATGTTGCGGCGCGTGGTTCGCGGCTTTTTTTGTCGTTTCGGCGCTTTCGGACAACAGGCACTTGCAAAGAGCACTGTTTTTTTATACAGTACCAGCATTCACGCCTCACTCGAGCCGTCTCGCTCATCATATCAAAGGACGATTCATGGAAGAAAGCAAGAAAGGGTCTGCCAATCTGTCGGCCGAGAAAGGCAAGGCGCTTGCCGCCGCCCTCGCGCAGATCGAGAAGCAATTCGGCAAGGGCTCGATCATGCGTCTGGGCGACGGCGAGGTCGAAGCAGACATCCAAGTCGTCTCGACAGGCTCGCTGGGTCTGGACATCGCGCTTGGCGTGGGTGGCCTGCCGCGCGGTCGCGTAATCGAAATCTACGGCCCGGAATCGTCGGGTAAGACCACGCTCACGCTGCAAGTCGTGGCGGAAATGCAGAAAATCGGTGGCACCTGCGCGTTCATCGACGCAGAGCATGCCCTCGACGTCGGATATGCCAACAAGCTGGGCGTCTCGGTGCCGGAACTGCTGATCTCGCAGCCGGACACGGGCGAACAGGCACTGGAAATCGCCGACGCGCTGGTGCGTTCGGGCTCCATCGACCTCATCATCATCGACTCGGTCGCGGCGCTGGTGCCGAAGGCCGAAATCGAAGGTGAAATGGGCGACTCGCTGCCGGGGCTGCAAGCCCGTTTGATGTCTCAGGCCCTGCGTAAGCTGACCGGTACCATCAAGCGTACGAACAGCACGGTGATCTTCATCAACCAGATTCGTATGAAGATTGGTGTGATGTTCGGCAACCCGGAAACCACGACGGGCGGTAACGCGCTGAAGTTCTACTCGTCGGTGCGTCTGGACATTCGCCGTATCGGCTCGATCAAGAAGGGTGACGAGGTCGTCGGTAACGAAACTCGCGTCAAGGTCGTCAAGAACAAGGTTTCGCCGCCGTTCCGCGAAGCCATCTTCGACATCCTTTACGGTCAGGGGATCTCACGCGAAGGCGAAATCATCGATCTGGGCGTGAACGCCAAGATCGTTGAGAAGGCTGGCGCTTGGTACAGCTACAACGGCGAAAAGATCGGTCAGGGCAAGGACAACGCGCGCGAGTTCCTGCGTGAAAATCCGGATATCGCTCACGAGATCGAAAATAAGGTGCGTGCATCGCTCGGCGTGACGGCGATCAACGAGACCGGCGAGATCGAAGAAGAGGAAGACGAGGCCTGATAACCTCGTTTCGGAACGGCAACGCGAAGCCACTTGGCATCGCGTTGCCGTTTTTGCTTTCTAGCCCTTGCCTTGATTGCGCCACGATGACGTCATGATCAATCGCCGTCCTCCCCGAGACTCGAACGCACCGCCGCCCCCACCGGGCGACGAGGCCGTTTCGGTCAAGCGATCGCGCAAACCCGTGCTAAGCCTCAAGGCGCGTGCGTTGTCCTATCTGGCGCGCCGCGAATATAGCCGGACGGAGTTGCGTCGCAAGCTCGTGCCCTTTGCCGATGCCGAGGACCCCGAAGCGCTCGATCGTGTGCTCGACGCGCTCGAGCAGGAGCGCTGGCTGTCCAACGAACGATTTGCGGAAAGCGTGGTGAACCGGCGCGCATCGCGCCTGGGTACGACACGTATCGTCAACGAACTCAAGCAGCATCAGGTCGACGCCGAGACGGTCGCGGCGCTCACGGAACAGTTGCGCGGTACGGAACTGGCGCGCGCCCGCGTCGTATGGCAGAAGAAGTTCGGCGAGGTCGCCACCACGCCTGAAGCGCAGGCTAAGCAGATGCGCTTTCTCGCCTCACGGGGTTTTTCACGTACCGTTATCAGCAAAATTGTGCGTGGTGCCGATGAATTTTCGGACGACTTTTGACGCGTGTTCCATCGCTTTTCTGATAAATACGCGGCCATTCATCGATGAAGTGCCAACGACGGCCGCCCGTTGGCAATCCGCATGAATGTTGGCGTGACATGACAATGAATCTCGCGTGACACGTCGTGCCACAGTTATCGCGATATGGCGTTGCACCATGCGTTTGACGATCCCGCGATTTTGATAACCCGACCGATGGGTCGGGTAATTGGGCCATATGCGGCGGGCTTCTGCTGCACCGCGGCAGAGGTCGCCGTGGCCTATGCTAGAATCAAGATCTTTCTGCGTTCATGCATTGCACACTCTCGCATGCCGCTCTCTGAGCCCGCCCCTCGTACCCTGCGCCACCGCCGCACGATCGCTGTCGAAGCGTATTCGCGCGAGGATGGCCTATGGGACATCGAAGCCCGTCTGACCGATCATAAGGATCGGGATTTTGCATTGGCAACGGGACTTCGCAAGGAAGGCTCGCCGATTCACGAGCTTTGGCTGCGTCTGACGATCGATGAGAATTTCGAGGTGCATGACGCCGAGGCTGTCTCTGACTGGGTGCCGTATCCGGGGATTTGCGATCAGATCGGCCCTGAATATCGTCAGTTGATCGGACTTAACCTGCGGCGCGGTTTCCGGCACGCGGTCCGCGAGCGCCTTGGCGGCGCGTCGGGTTGCACTCATCTGACAGAGCTTTGCAGTGTCCTGCCGACGGCAGCGATTCAGGCCTTTGCCGGGGTGGTCATTGACACACCCGATACGGCGCTCAAGACCGCCAACGATGCCGATAATTCGGCACCTCCTTTCCAACTCGGACATTGTCACGCCTTGCGGTTTGATGGCGAGGCAGTGCGCCGGTTTTACCCGCGCTGGTTCAACGGCCGCGCAAACGATCGAGCGAACGAGCCCACGACGCCCGTCACAAAAGAAGCGGTGCGCGATGGCGCTTCGACTCGCAAGCTCGAACCCAAACTTCCAACTCAGCAAGAAGGGAATCACGCATGAAGATTCATGAGTATCAAGGCAAGGAAATCCTCCGAAAATTCGGAGTCGCGGTGCCCCGCGGCATTCCGGCGTTTTCCGTGGACGAGGCCGTGAAGGCAGCCGAGGAACTCGGCGGTCCGGTTTGGGTGGTCAAGGCCCAGATTCACGCAGGCGGTCGCGGTAAGGGCGGCGGCGTGAAGGTTGCCAAGTCGATCGAGCAAGTGCGCGAATACGCCAGCCAGATCCTCGGCATGCAACTGGTCACGCACCAGACCGGCCCGGAAGGTCAGAAGGTCAATCGCCTGCTGATTGAAGAAGGCGCCGACATCAAGAACGAACTGTACGTCAGCCTCGTGGTCGACCGCGTCTCGCAGAAGATCGTGATGATGGGTTCGAGCGAAGGCGGCATGGACATTGAAGAAGTTGCCGAAAAGCACCCGGAACTGATTCACAAGGTCATCATCGAGCCGTCCGTGGGTCTGACCGACGCACAAGCCGACGATCTGGCCAAGAAGATCGGCATCCCCGACGCTTCGATCCCGCAAGCCCGCACGATCCTGCAAGGTCTGTACAAGGCCTTCTGGGAAACCGACGCATCGCTGGCCGAAATCAACCCGCTGAACGTGAGCAGCAACGGCACGGTCACCGCCCTGGACGCCAAGTTCAACTTCGATTCGAACGCCCTGTTCCGTCACCCGGAAATCGTCGCCTACCGCGATTTGGACGAAGAAGATCCGGCTGAAGTCGAAGCCTCGAAGTTCGATCTGGCCTACATCTCGCTCGACGGCAACATCGGTTGTCTGGTGAACGGTGCCGGTCTGGCCATGGCCACGATGGACACCATCAAGCTGTTCGGCGGCGAGCCGGCGAACTTCCTGGACGTGGGCGGTGGCGCCACGACCGAGAAGGTCACCGAAGCGTTCAAGATCATGCTGAAGAACCCGAACCTGACCGCCATTCTGGTCAACATCTTCGGCGGCATCATGCGTTGCGATGTGATCGCCGAAGGCGTGATCGCAGCGTCGAAGGCCGTCTCGCTGAAGGTGCCGCTGGTCGTGCGCATGAAGGGCACGAACGAGGACCTGGGCAAGAAGATGCTCGCCGAATCCGGCCTGCCGATCATCTCTGCGGACAGCATGGAAGAAGCTGCCCAGAAGGTTGTCGCGGCTGCCGCAGGCAAGTAACCAGAACAGTCGAAGCCGCAGCGGCGTGCCGCCCCGAGGGGCTGTGCGAATGCTGCCCGGCAACCGGATGAAGGAAATCAAGCAATGTCGATTCTGATCAACAAAGATACTAAGGTCATCACCCAGGGTATCACTGGCAAAACCGGCCAGTTCCATACCCGCATGTGCCGCGAATACGCGAACGGCAAGAACGCGTTCGTCGCTGGCGTGAACCCGAAGAAGGCTGGCGAAGACTTCGAGGGCATTCCCATTTTCGGTTCGGTCAAGGACGCCAAGGCGCAGACCGGCGCTACCGTGTCGGTGATCTACGTGCCGCCCGCGGGCGCTGCCGCCGCCATCTGGGAAGCCGTTGAAGCCGACCTGGATCTGGCGATCTGTATCACGGAAGGTATCCCCGTTCGTGACATGATCGAAGTGAAGGACCGTATGCGTCGCGAAGGTCGCAAGACCCTGCTGCTCGGCCCGAACTGCCCGGGCGTGATCACGCCGGACGAACTGAAGATCGGCATCATGCCGGGTCACATCCACAAGAAGGGTCGCATCGGCGTGGTGTCGCGCTCGGGTACCCTGACGTACGAAGCCGTGGGCCAGCTGACCGCCCTGGGTCTGGGCCAGTCGACCGCTGTCGGTATCGGTGGCGACCCGATCAACGGTCTGAAGCACATCGATGTCATGCAGATGTTCAACGACGATCCGGACACGGACGCCGTCATCATGATCGGTGAAATCGGTGGTCCGGACGAAGCGACGGCTGCCGAGTGGATCAAGGGCAACATGAAGAAGCCGGTCGTCGGCTTCATCGCGGGCGTGACGGCGCCCCCGGGCAAGCGCATGGGCCACGCCGGCGCGCTGATCTCGGGCGGTGCCGATACGGCTGAAGCCAAGCTGGAAATCATGGATGCCTGCGGTATCAAGGTGACCCGTAATCCGTCGGAAATGGGCCGTCTGCTCAAGGCAGCGCTGTAATTCCCGCCGGATGACTGCATGACGGCCGCAGGAATCGGCGGCCGTGCAATCGGTCAGTAAAGAGGGAGCCCAGAGCATCGGGCTCCCTTTTTTGTTATTGCTTTTCTCAAATCATTCGTTTCATTCGTTCCCGAGGATATTCCCGCCATGCTTGCGTTTTTTGCCGAGCTGAACTGGGCCGCAGTCCTGCAGATCATCATGATCGACATCCTGCTGGGTGGCGACAATGCCGTGGTGATCGCGCTCGCCTGTCGCAACCTGCCGGCCAAGCAACGTCTGCAGGGGGTGATGTGGGGGACGGTTGGCGCAATCGTGCTGCGCGTGATCCTGATCGCGTTCGCCGTGACGCTGCTCGCGGTGCCGTATCTCAAGGCACTGGGCGGGCTGCTACTGCTCTGGATCGGTATCAAGCTGCTGGTGCCCGACCAGGACGCCCACGACAGCGTGAAACCGGCCGACAAGCTCTGGACCGCCGTCAAGACCATCATCGTGGCCGATCTGGTGATGAGCGTCGATAACGTGATCGCGATTGCCGGCGCGGCAGAAGGCGCCGCCGATCATCATCAATTGCCGCTCGTGATCTTCGGCCTGCTTGTGAGCATTCCACTGATCGTCTGGGGATCGCAACTGGTGCTCAAGGCGCTCGACCGCTTTCCGTTCATCGTCATCGCCGGTGCCGCACTGCTGGGCTGGATTGCGGGCGGTCTGATCGTCTCCGATCCGGGCGTCGGCCACCTGCTGCATCTGCCGGGAGCCGCAGCCGAATACACGCATTACGTGGCGTCCGGCATGGGTGCCGCGTTGGTCGTGGTGGTCGGACTCGTACTCAAGCGACGTAGCGAGGCACGTCAATTGCGTGCAACCTCTTCGAAATAATCGAGTCCATTGCGCAGATCGTTGCTCTCGGTTGACGGTGGATTGTCCGCGAAGATTGCTCCCCGATCGGACGAATCGTCCTGGCTCAGGCTAGGATGATTCTCTCCACCCGTACGGCTCCGCCCGATATTGATCTGCGGCAGGGCGCTTGCCGTTGGGGCTGTGGCATACTCCGCCCACTTCCCCCCGATGTCCCTTTTGTTTTCATTGTTTTCGCAGGGAGTTACACAATGCGTCGTTTCGGCCACCGGACCACCGGTATCGCCAAGTCTCGGGGTTTCACCCTGATCGAGCTGATGATCGTGCTGGCGATCATCGGCGTGTTGGTCACGGCAGGGGTTCCGTATCTGCAGAATTATCTGGTGCGCGCACGCGTAGTCGAAGGGTTGGGGGTTGCGGCCTCCGCCAAGGCACTCGTGAGCGAGAATGCCATGCATGGTGCGCCGTTCAATAGCGGCTGGCAGGCACCGAGCGCGACCGATAACGTGAACTCGGTGAGCATCGACTCCGTGAGCGGTAACGTGACGATCGCCTACACGCAACGTGCGGGCGACGGCGCCATCGTGCTGGTGCCCACGAGCGCGGGTGCCGACGGTGCGCCCAAGGCACTGACGGCGGGCAAGGCGCCTGAAGGTCAGATCGTATGGACGTGTTACGCACAAGGCCGCGAAGGCGCGCCGAACGGTGCGACGTTGCCGGCCAAAATGGCACCGCCGGAGTGCCGCGGCACCGCGTCCAAGGGGGCCTGAATCCGGTCTGCAGGCGGTCGTGGCGCATCACCCATCGTTATGCGCCCGACCTTCTGAGACCATGGATTCATTGACGGCGTATTCGCGCGCGTCAGGCACGAAATGGCTGCCCCCGGGGCGGCCATTTTTCGTTATGCTTGCGCATCTTCCAACCGGTGCAGTGCACGGCGGCGATCTTGTTTCCTCCTTTGCTTCTCTCGATGATCGGGCTCACGGTAGCCCTGATCTGGGCCTTGCCCTATAACCTCGTCAAGCACACATACCCAATTTCCACGTTCTATGCGGAAGCGTTGACGTTTTCGCTCTTCGGCGTACTCGGCTTGCTCGCGATGATTGCCGCGTGGCAACGCGACACTCGGGTGCTGCGTATGCCGCGCGTCACCTGGACGCCGTTTGCGTTCGTGGCGGTCATTCTTATGCAACGTGCCACGATGCCAACCGAGCTGCCGCAACTGATGATGACGGCATTGCTCTACGGCGTGGCCATGATTGTGGCGGTAAGCGCAGGCTTTTGGCTCGCGCAACTTGGCTGGCGCAACGTACTGATGCGATGGAGTGCCGTGGCGCTCACGCTCGGCGGGCTGTATGCGGTGGGTGCGCAGGTTCTGCAGGCATTTCATCTGGAAGGCAACGTGCCATGGCTGGTGGCCAGGTACTCCGTGACGGCCGCCCGGCGACTGTTCGGCAATATGTACCAGCCGAATCATCTGGCGACGTATTTGTCGCTCGCGAACGCGGGCGCATTCTATCTCTGGTATCAACGCAAGCTGCCCGCCTGGTTCTGGCTGGCCGCTTGCGCCGCGTTCGATATCGGCATCTGTCTGACCGGGTCGCGCACGCCGTGGCTGCAACTGGCGCTGCTCTCGGCGTCGGGCTTATGGCTCGTGTGGATGGAGCGTACCGAGCCGACGCGCACCATGCGCCGCTCGATGCGATGGTTCGTGCCGGCCGCGATCCTGCCCCTGCTCGCGCTGATGACGATGTTCGTCGGCTGGGCAAATGTGGCCTGGGGATTGCAGCTCGACGGCAGTGCGGTGGCCCGCATGCAGCAGGCGGGGCAAGTGACGGGGCGCCTGAACCTGTGGGAGTACGGTCTGGCGATCTTCCGCGAGCACTGGTGGTTGGGGGCGGGGTGGTCGAATTACATCGACGCGCAGTTTGCGCTGGTCGATAAGCTCGGCCCGGTCGAGATGGCCGACAACGCCCACAACGTGTTGCTCGATTTGCTCGCGAAGACCGGCATCATCGGCACGTTGGCGATCCTGGCGCCGCTGGCGTTCTGGTGCGTGCGCGCCGTGCGCGGCATCAAAACGCCACCGATCGCGCTCGCGTTCGTTCTGCTCGGCATGCTTGCCGTGCACGCTATGCTGGAGTATCCGCAGCACTATGCATTCTTCCTGCTGCCTGCCATGTTCCTGCTCGGTTTTTGCGAGACGAAGCCGATCGACAGTGTGTCGCCGACTGCGACCGGTGCCATCAACGGCGTGGTCCTGCTGTTTGCGTGCGTAGCGATTCCCTGGCTCTATCACGACTATCAGCGCGTCGAGGTGGCGTATCGCGCTGGCAAGATCGACACGTATCGCACCGATCCCGCGCTTTTCTTCGCACCGTACGGTGACTACGCGGTCACAGGGGCCTTGTTCCTGGGGCGCGATCAGCTCGACGAAAAGCTGGTCGCGCATCGCGAAGCATTGGCGCTGGGTGCCGGACCGACGATGATCAAGCGTTATATCGTGCTGCTCGCCATCGCAGGACGCGACGACGAAGCGCTGGAAGACATTCGCCGTCTGAAGAACTACAACTCGGCGACTTTCGAAGGCCAATACGCCTCACTGGTCCGCATGTTGCGGGCCCAGGGCGATGATTTGGCGCCTTTCGTCAAACGGGTGATCGAGGTGTGGGGCCGTCCGAAGGGGGATGCGGACGACGACGCGATGGAGTCTCCGCAAGGGAAGTCGCGCCAGTTGTCGTAGTCACATCGATGACGCGGGCGTATTGCTTTCCGGTATTTCCCATCATTTCCCATCGAAGGCTCAGGCTTCGGGGGTGTCGCTCTCCTGATCTGTCTCTTCACTGCGGGCCCAGAAGAAGCGGTCGGGGAAATGGCGTCCCATGCCCGGACGAAACGCATTCTCCAGCACCTGCTGTAAATACTCCTGTGCTTCGCGTACCGCCTCGGGCACGGCAAGGCCATTGGCGAGCATTGCGGTGACGGCGGCCGCCAGCGTGTCGATGGCGCCAGCCACGTTGTGGGGTGGACGATCCCAGGCGTCTTCGCGCACGACGCCGCCGTCGGCATAGAGCGTGTGCGTGAATTGCGGCGCGTTGCTGTCGCTCACCAGAACGAACTCGCAGCCGTTCTCCAGCAGGATGGAGACCGCTTCGTCGAGCGAAAGATTCTCATTTTCCGTGACGGTCTGCGCCAGTGCAACGGCGCTGGCCGGGCTCACGACAAGTACACTGGCCTGCGGCACGAGGAGGTTGGCTGTAGCTTCGCGCAATTCGTCGGCCGAGAGCAGATGCTCCCCTGCCAATCCGAAATCGGGCGCTACAACGAGGGGTGTCTCGTCGTAATCGGCCACGATCTCGGCGATGGCCGCGACGTTTTCGGCGTTGATGGCGCTCCCGACCTTGAAGGCGGCGACGGGCATGTCCTCGAGCAGCATGCGCGCCTGGTCGGCGATCCAGTCCGGATCGATCGGTTGCACTTCATCGCAAGTGCGTGAGTCCTGGGAGGAGTAGCCGGTGAGCACCGACACGCCATAACCGCCCATGCTGGCGAAGGTGAGCAGGTCGGCCTGCACGCCAGTTGCCGAAGTGGGATCGGAGAGTCCGAAGGTCAGGAGAATAGGAGGGGATTCAGTGTGCATGGAGGCAGGATAGACGGCGATCTGGTCAGGCCTTGGGTTCGTTGGTACCATCACGCCTTAAATGCCCGTTTCGGAGCGCTGAAAAGCGCCGTGGGCGCCACCTGTCCGGACAATGCACCGGCCAAGGTTCCCACAACACCGCACGACATCTCTGCCGGCGGGGCCCGAAGCGGTTGACAAGCCATTGTAACGGAACGCTCGTCGCTGAAGAAAGAATGGAATACAAGAGCTGGATGTGCCTCATTTGCGGTTGGATTTACGACGAAGAGGCAGGTTTGCCCGACGAGGGTATTGCACCCGGTACACGCTGGGAAGACGTACCCATCAACTGGACCTGCCCCGAGTGCGGTGCGCGCAAGGAAGACTTCGAGATGGTGCAGATCTGAGGCTGGGCGGCTCAGCCGCCTGTTTCTCCGAGATCCCCGCGCGTTTGCCGCGTTCTCCGATGTCTCCGAGCCCCATTAAGCCGTCTGTACGGCACTGTGCTCGGCGATCCGCCCGGCCATCGGCCGGGCCGGTGACGCGGCGGACCTCCCGCCCGAATTCACGAAGACCGGCCGCATGGCCAGGAGATGGCCTATGGTGACGCCGCAAACGCCTTCCGACACCACCATCAATACCCCCGGCGCGTCTGCGCGTGAGGCGCGTGACACGGCCCCCTTGTGGCGTTTGCCCGAGGTGGCGGAAGCGCTGACCGAAGCGTCCGACGCCTGGTCGAACGGCCCGGCCGCTGCGCTCGGGCCGTTGCGACGCGCCAATCGTCTGCTCCAGTCGAGCGGCCACGCCGATTGGGCGCTGCACGGCGAGCGCCTTGTCCAGGCGATTGCCGAGGCGGCGTATGGGCAGCTGGGCAGTCAGGACGCGCAGCGCAACGCGCTGCGTCAGTTCGAGCGCGACATCTGGCAGGCGGGGGCCACTCCTGCCGCCGCACCTGCCTCGGCAGACACCGCTGCCGCTGCCGAAAGCTGGTCCGGTGCGCCATCGCCGGGAGAGCTTCGGATGGCCGGATGGGCGATTGCGCCCCCGCGCCTGCACGGGCTGCCTGCCGGTACGGCGCCGTTGCGCGCCGACGTCGAGCGAGTCCTGTTGCGCCTGTTGCGTCCCGATGCGGACGCGACCGACACCACGGCGGCGCTGGCGCAACTGGCCGATCTCGCCGCCGATCTCCACCGTGCCGGGGCGACGGCACCGCTCGATTACTGGCGTCTGGCCGCGGCGTGGCTGCGGTTCGCGCGTGCCCCGCTGAGTTTGGCCGACAAACGCCAGATCGGGCGGATGAATCTGGCGCTGCGCAAGCAACTGGCCCGCCCCAGTGGGCCGGGGGACGCAACGCCAGCGTCCGCAACGGCCGGCGCCAGCGGGAAGGGGGCCAACGAGGTGGTGCCCGGACACGATCTGCTCGAAGCGCTGGCGACGTGGCATGCGCAGGCGCCAGATAGCTGGCTGGGCACGCTGCTGGCCGACTTCGGCGTGTTGCGCCGCCCTGGCGGGCGTCTACCCGAACCCTTGGCCGACGCCGTACAAGTGGCGCAGAAACAGGGCGCGGGCAGCAGTTCGCGCGACTGGCTGCGCATTGGTCCGTTGGCGGTACGGCAGGACGTTTGTCAGACGTTCCTCAGTCTCGCCGATGAGGCGCTTCCGAATTTGAACGATCCGGCGGTGGCCGCGAAGGTCGCGGAATACTCCGCAGCTATCGGACTGGCACCTGTCGCGCGGCTCGCGGCAGCGGTGGCCGCGACGGGCGAGCGACTCGCGGTTTCGCCGCCTGCGGAGCCGGGCGGTCCGGCGGCGCTGGCGATGACCGTCAAGGCATTGCGTGGCATGCTTCACCAGTTTGCGGCTGACACGTATCCGGAATCGCGCCCGGACCTGATTGCCGACATGGCAATGTGGCGGGAGCGTGCGCTGGATGCCAGTATATTCGGGCAGCGGCTCGTCACCGGGCGCGACGTTCCGTGATAAAGTCGGCGCAAAGGTCGCCTTTGGCGGCCGATCGCCGTACCACGATGCGGAAAATGTTCGTCCGCTGACCGGCCGCAGGCAGGTGCTGCGAGCTCGCGCGGGAGCCATACCCTGCTGCGGAGTGCGACACCGAGCGGCAGACCGTCAAACAGGTTCCGATAAACTTTGGCCCTATGCCGAACGACCGTATCAATCTCACGAATCAGTTCCTTATCGCCATGCCGGGCATGGCCGATCCGACGTTTTCCGGCACCGTCGTGTACCTGTGCGAGCACAGCGAAAAGGGTGCGATCGGGCTGGTCATCAATCGTCCGACCGACATCGATCTGCAATCGCTCTTCGAGCGCCTCGATCTGAAGCTGGAAATCGACCCCCTTGCGCATCAGCCGGTGTTCTTTGGCGGTCCGGTGCAGACCGAGCGCGGCTTCGTGCTGCACGAGTCGACCGGCACAACGTACAGCTCGTCGCTGTCGGTGCCAGGCGGCCTTGAGATGACGACGTCGAAAGACGTGCTCGAAGCCGTGGCCAACGGACAGGGACCGAGCCGCTTTCTGCTGACGCTCGGGCACTCGGGCTGGGGGGCGGGGCAACTGGAAGACGAGATCGGCCGCAATGGCTGGCTGACCGTCGCCGCCGAGCCAGGCATCGTGTTCGAAGTGCCGCCGGCCGAACGCTTCGACGCAGCGCTTGCGCTACTCGGCGTAACGTCGTCGATGCTCTCCGCCGACGCAGGTCACGCATGACGGCTGGCAGTGCCACGGTACTCGCCTTCGATTACGGCGAGCGCCGGATCGGCGTGGCGATCGGCAATCTCATGCTGCGCGAGGCCCGCGCGCTCACCGTTCTTGCCAATCTCAATCGCGAAGTCCGGTTCGCCGAGACCGGCAAGCTCATTGCCGAATGGCAGCCTGAGCTTATCGTCGTCGGACTGCCGTGCCATCCTGACGGCACGCCGCACGCGATGACCCAGCAAGCCAAACGTTTCGGAAATCAACTCAACGGACGATTCGACGTGCCGGTCGTGTGGGTCGACGAACGCTACTCGTCGGTCGCCGCTGCGGCGGCGCTGGCCGAGGCGGGCGTCAAGGTCTCTCAAAAGACATCGCTCGACGCCGAAGCCGCTCGCATCATCCTCCAGCAGTACTTCGACGAGCATGTACCTGCCTGAGCGCCTGACCGGCATCACGCCCGACAGTCTTCTGCGTGCCGCCGCCGTACAGCGCCGCGTCGGCACGGAGTCTTCCCTGCATGGCTAACGGAATCCTCGGGCGACGCGGCCACCCCCAGCTCAACCGCCACGGTGAATTGAAGCACTTGCTGACGGTGGAGGGGCTGCCGCGCGCCGTGCTGACACACATTCTCGACACCGCCACGCAGTTCGTCGGCGTGAACGATGCCGACGTGAAGAAGGTGCCATTGCTCAGCGGCAAGTCGGTCTTCAACCTCTTCTTCGAGAATTCGACACGTACGCGGACGACGTTTGAGATCGCGGCAGCGCGCCTGTCGGCCGATGTGCTGAATCTGAATATCAACGCGTCGTCGACGAGCAAGGGTGAAACGTTGCTCGATACCATCGGCAACCTGTCGGCGATGCATGCGGACCTGTTCGTCGTGCGTCACGCGCAGTCGGGCGCGCCTTACCTGATTGCCGAGCATTGCGCGCCGCGTGTGCATGTCATCAACGCAGGCGACGGGCGTCACGCGCACCCCACGCAAGGCTTGCTCGACATGTACACGATTCGCCATCACAAGGGCGAATTTCAGAACCTGACGGTCGCGATCGTGGGCGACATTCTGCATTCGCGCGTGGCGCGTTCCGACATTCATGCGCTCACGACGTTAGGCGTGCCGGAAGTGCGCGCCATCGGCCCGCGCACCCTCTTGCCCACGGGGCTTGAGCAACTCGGCGTGCGCGTGTTTCACGACATGGACGAAGGGCTTCGCGATGTGGACGTCGTCATCATGTTGCGTTTGCAGAACGAGCGGATGAGCGGTGCCTTGCTGCCGTCCGCCGCCGAGTACTTCAAGTATTACGGCCTGACCCCGGAGCGCCTTGCATTGGCCAGGTCCGATGCCATCGTCATGCATCCCGGCCCGATGAACCGTGGCGTGGAGATCGACTCGGCGGTCGCAGACGGCCCGCAGTCGGTTATTCTTGGACAAGTGTCGTTCGGCATCGCCGTGCGCATGGCGGTGATGAGCATCGTCGCCGCAAACCACGGGTAGGCGCGCCATGAAATTGCATCTGAAGGGCGGGCGCGTCATCGATCCCGTGACCCGAACCGACCATATTCAGGACGTCTTCGTCGCCGACGGAAACATCGCCGCGCTAGGTGTGGCGCCTGCCGGCTTTACAGCCGCGCGCACGATCGATATGACGGGCCTGGTGGTCATGCCCGGGCTTGTCGATCTGTCCGCACGCCGCGTGAGCGCAGCCAGCGAAGCGGCAGCGGCGCTCGCAGGCGGTGTGACGCGCGTGGTTTGCCCGCCGGATACCGACCCTGTGCTGGATGAGCCGGCGCTTGTCGAGATGCTGCAATTGCGCGAGCGCGCCACACAGCTTGCCCAGGTACACCCCCTGGGCGCGCTGACGGTCGGCCTCGCCGGGCGTGAACTCACGGAAATGGCGCAATTGACGCAGGCGGGCTGCATCGGGCTTTCGCAGGCAAATGCGCCGATGGCCGATAACCGCACGTTGCTGCGCGCGCTGGAATACGCGGGGACATTCGGGCTGACGGTATGGTTACGTGCGCAGGATGCGTCACTGGCCGCGGGTGGCGTGGCTGCCAGCGGGGCCGTCGCATCGCGTCTGGGGCTGGCGGGTATTCCGGTGGCTGCCGAGACGATCGCGCTTCACACCCTTCTCGAACTCGTGCGCGTTACGGGCACGCGGGTGCATCTATGCCGATTGTCGTCTGCTGCAGGGTTGGCGCTCGTGCGTGCGGCAAAGGCCGAAGGCTTGCCGCTCACGTGCGACGTTGCCGCCCACCATCTCCATCTGACGGACATGGATATCGGTTATTTTGATGCCCAGTATCGGCTCGATCCGCCGCTGCGCGCGCAACGCGACCGCGAAGCCATCCGGGAAGCGGCGCGCGACGGCACGATTGACGCCATCTGTTCCGACCATACGCCGCTCGCAGCCGACGCCCGTCTGGTGCCGTTTGCGGAAGCCGCGCCGGGCGCGAGCGGTCTGGAACTACTCTTGTCGCTGGTGCTGAAGTGGGCCGACGAGGCGCGCGTGCCGTTGATCGATGCGCTCGCACGCGTGACGCACGCACCGGGGCAGCGTCTTGCTGCCGTCGCACCGGGCGCTGGCCGTCTCGCACCGGGACAGCCGGCCGATGTTTGTGTGTTTGCGCCCTCGGCGCACTGGACGGTTGCCGCGCAGAATTTGCGCAGTGCTGGCCACAACACCCCGTTCCTGGGATACGAATTGCCGGGTCAAGTACGTTTCACGCTGGTCGGTGGCCACGTGGCATACGAAACCCTCGCCGTTTAGGATGCGATTGCCGTGCTCTTCATCAAAAAACTTCGTCTCGGCCTGCACCTGTCGCGTGGCCTGCTGACTGCGCTGATCTTCTTCCCGTTTCTGTCCGAGGCGGCCAAGCACCGCCGCATTCGTGCGTGGTCGCAGAAGCTGTTGAAGCTGTGCGGCATGCGTCTCGAGGTCGAACAACATGCCCCGTTGCCTGACAGTGGTGTCATGCTGCTATGTAATCATGTGTCGTGGATCGACATCTTCGCGATCAACGCGTGGCAACCGGTGCGCTTCGTCGCGAAGGCCGAGATTCGCCATTGGCCGTTGGTTGGCTGGCTGTGCGTGCAGACGCGCACGATCTTCCTGCAACGCGAGCGCCGTGCCGACGCACGCCGCATCATGCATTACCTGTCGGATTGCCTGCGCGACGGCGACATCATCACGGTCTTCCCCGAAGGCACGACCACCGATGGACGTAGCCTGTTGCCGTTCCACGCCAACCTGCTGCAAGCGCCGGTGAGCACCGGGAAGCCTGTGCAGCCGTTGTGCCTGTTCTACACCGATGCCGCGAGCGGACGCTATACGATGGCTCCGGCGTACATTGGCGAGATGAGTCTGATCGAGTCCATCGACATGATTCTGCGCGCACCTCCCATGACGGTACGGCTGTCGGTCGACGGGCCGCAGTATCCGCAGGAAGGGCAGCATCGGCGCGAGTTTGCACTTGGTGCGCAGAAGGCGGTTGGCGACGCCCTACAGCGATTCTTGCCGGAGGCCGTGCTGCCGCAAAGCGGTTCGGTGGGTTCGCGTGATTCGGTGTTGAGCGACGAAGAGGGCGACGCCGCACAGGCGGTTCAGGTCTGACACGAGCGCCGAAGAAAAAAACGGCGCCTGCATGTCGCCGTTTTCGTTTGATCTGGAGACGCGGACGCCCCCCGTCGTCAATCGCCTTTGCGCTTTGCCCCTTTTTCCGCTTTCTCGGCCTTCTCAATCTTCTCGGTCTTGTCCGCTTTGGCCGGTTTATCGGCCTTGTCGAGCTTGCGCGCGCTTTTGCCGAGCTTCTCGGCTTTCGCGGCCTTGAAGGCGTCTTCCGCCTTATCGGCCTTCTTCATCTTGGCGCGCTTCTTGCCGTCCGCCAGGGTAAACGGGTCGCGAATCTGTGGGCAATTGATCTGAATCAGGTCGCGCTCGGCAGGGGAGCTGGCGAGTTTCACCGCCGTCAATTTTCCTCCCCAGACGCAGCCCGTATCGAGTCCCAACACGTTCTCACGCATCACCAGGCCGAGTGCGGACCAGTGACCGAACACCACCGTGACGTCGGCCGTACGACGCCCCGGTGCGTCGAACCAGGGCTTCAGTTCGGTCGTGGCCGCATCGGCGCCTTCCTTGATCTTGAAGTCGATGCGGCCGTCGGCGGTGCAGAAGCGCATACGGGTCAGGGCGTTGATCGTGAGACGCTGGCGGTCCTCGTCGCTCAGCCCTTCTTGCCACTGGTCGGGCTGATTGCCGAACATGCGCGAGAGGAATGTCTTCCAGTTCGGGCCGCGTAGTTGCGCCTCCACGTCGCGGGCGAGCGTGATGACCTGTGTGGCGTCCCATTGCGGCAGCACGCCGGCATGTACCATCAGATGGCCATGCGCGAGGTGTGCAAGCGGCAAATGACGAACCCAGTCGATGAGGGCATCGCGGTCGGGGGCGTTGAGAATGTCGTCGATGGTATCGCTGCCGTGAGCCTGACGCACACCGGCCGCCACGGCGAGCAGATGCAGATCGTGATTGCCGAGGATGGCCGTCGCGCGCTTGCCCAGCGCGATGACCTGACGCAGCGTGTCGAGCGAACGCGGGCCACGATTGATGAGATCGCCGGCAAGCCAGAGATCCGCGTCCTGAGGCAGGCGGGCGAGCAGTTGCTCAAACGACGTTTGGCAACCTTGCAGGTCGCCGATGGCATAGATGTTACGCATCGCGTAGGTGGCGCTGTCTTGTCTTGTTGTCCCTGTCAGGGGGATTCCGCGTGCCGCAGCGACACACCTTCGTGTGCTTTGCCCCCCCGTGGTCTTTCATTTCTTGTAGATCAGCCAGCGTGGCGCTTTGAAGCGAACGATGCGCAGGTACAGCCAGACATACGTCACCATGAAGGCGATGCAGCACAGCGCTAGCACCAGACTATGTCGCCAGAAAACCGTTGCCGGAATCACTGCCAGCAAGCATAGCAGCCAAAGGTACGGCGAGGTCAAGGAGTTGCGTTGCGTCAGCGCGCTCGCCGTTCGTGCGCCCGCAGCCCAGCGCATCAACCGTTTGTAGACGAGCATGTGCAGATGCACACCGTCGGGGATGCCCGGCGAGATGCCGCGCACGAAGCGCTTTCGGTAGATCGAGAAGCAGACTTCGAAGGCGGGGTAAATCACCATAAGGGCGGGATACCACGGCGAGACCTGCGGGTTGCGCATGACCAGCAATACGGCGATTTCGGCCAGCATGAAGCCGAGGAAATAGGCGCCGCCGTCCCCCAGGAAAATCAGGCCACCGGGGAAGTTGAAGATGAAGAATCCGAGAATGGCGCCTACCATGATCATCGACGTGGTCAGCACGACGGGGTCCTGCACCTGAAATCCGACATAGCCGAGCGAGGCGAACATGATCATCGCGACCATGGCCGCGAGGCCGTTGAAGCCGTCGATGATGTTGACCGCGTTGGCCATGCCGGCAACGCACAGCACGGTCAGCGGCACCGACACGGCGGCGAGCATCAGCGCACGGTCGGCGATGCCGATGTCGATGCGGGTGATGTGGATATCGAGTACGAACCACGCCAGCAGGGCGGCAATCATCGTGCAGACGAGGCGGACCGTTGGCGTCACCTTCTTGGTCAGGTCCTCGATGAAGCCGGAGAGGAACGCAGGCAGGCCACAGGCGATGAGCAGCACAATGTCGCGCGAGACCTGGGGGTAGGAGACCCCCAGCGCCGCGGCCGCCACGAGCAGGCCCGCGAGGATGCCGATGCCGCCGATACGCGGCACCGGACGTACGTGAAACTTCTGCACCCCAGCGACATCGCTATCGCCGGAGAAGCGGGCGTGAACGTGCGTGTAGCGCACGATCAACAGCGTCGCGATAAACGACACGACGAGGGCGATGGCAAGACTCAGCATGATGCAGTGCGACAGCCGATGACGCGGCTATCGAAGAGAGGATTCTGGAGACGGCTCACTTCTTTTTGAAAATCATCCAGCGCGGTGAGCGGAATCGCACGATTCGCTGATACAACCAGACGTACACGACGATGAATACGAGACAACAGGCCGCTAACAGGCCGCTATGACGCCAGAGGATCGTTGCCGGGATGACCGCCGACAGGCACAGCACCCAGAGATAGGGCGAGGTCATCGAATTACGCCGGGCGAGCTGTGCGGCGACTTTTGAGCCGACGGCCCAGCGCAGCACTCGTTTGTAAATGAGCATGTGCAGATGCACGCCGTCCGGCATGCTGGGGGAGACCCCTCGCACGAAACGCCGCCGATATATCGAGAAACAGACCTCAAAAATCGGGTAAAGCAGCATGAGCGCCGGATACCAGGGAGAGACCAAAGGATTCCGCATGACGAGCAAGACGGCAAGTTCTGCGAGCATGAACCCGATGAAATAGGCGCCGCCGTCCCCCAGAAAAATCAGCCCGTTCGGATAATTCAGAATAAAGAAGCCGAGAATGGCACCGACCATAATCATGGCCGCAGCGAGCACGATACCGTCGCCAACTTGAAAAGCGACATAGCCGAGCGACAAGAACATGAATACGCTGACCATCGCGGCGAGACCGTTGAAGCCGTCGATGATATTGATGGCGTTCGTCATGGCCGCCGTGCAAATGACCGTCAACCCGACTGAAATTACGGGAATGGCGAGAAGCCGGTCAATTGGCGCAACATCGACTCGATTGATGTGGATGCCCAGCAACCAATAGGCCGCGAGCGCCGATGCCATCGCGCATAGCAAACGGTTACGCGGCGACACGCGTTTGGTGACGTCTTCAATGAACCCGCCCAGAAACACAGGGGCAGCAGAGGCGGCAAGCAGCAGGATCTCTTCGAGCCGTTCACCGCGATGGTTGATCGTCGCAAACGTTGCTGCGACGACCAGACCCAGCATAATCCCCAGCCCGCCAATTCGCGGAACAGGGTGAGCGTGGACCTTCTGAACCCCTTTCGTATCGCTATCGCTGGAAAAATGCGCATGCACATGGGCATACCGCACAATTAGTAGCGTAGTGATGAATGAAACCATCAATGCCAAGGTCAGGTTCAGCATAGTACGGACAAGTTAATCGCGTTACTTAGTTCTTATCTGCGGTTGATGTTCACGCTAAATCCCGGTTAAACGTGGGTCTTGGCGGGGCGTGGGGGGCCTCCCGGTGACTTCGCCAAGTATTCTGAAATACTCGGCGATTACCAATCGCTCGTCGAAATTGTGCGCTACTTTAGCACGCCCAGCCCGTCCAACCGCCGTAAGATCTCGCGCGGGCATGCCTGCCACATGCTTCATTCGTGAGGCCAGTGCGGCCGAATCCTGCGCCGGTACGACCCATCCCGTCACACCTTCGCTCACCACCTCACGGCATCCGTGAACATCGGTCGTGATCACGGGGCGTCCCATGGCACTCGCCTCGAGCAACGTCCGCGACAGACCTTCCCGGTAGGATGGCAGCACGATGCAGTGTGCTTGCGCGATAAAGGGGCGCACTTCTTGCGTCACGCCCAAGTACTCGACGAGACCCTCCCGCTCCCACGCGGCGACCTGTTCTCGTGAGATTGCCGTCGGATTTTCAACGTCCGCAGGTCCCAGCAATTGGCATCGAACGTGGGGCATCGACGCCTTGAGCGCGCGTGCGGCGTCGACGTACTCCAGCACGCCCTTGTCTCGCAATAGCCGCGCAATCAACAGGAATCGGAACGTACCGTCGTCACCCGGCCACGAGGCAAGCGCAAAATGCTCGAGATTGACCCCTTCCCCGGGAAGCAGGCGCGCTTTTCGTAGATCGACCAGTCCACCCCGGACCATGGCGTCGAAGTCCGATTCGTTGAGCAGCCAGTTCTCCAGCGTGTGCCGGAACGCGTACCGGTACAACAAACGGACAACGTGCGTGATGAGGGACTTGTTAATGAACACGGTGCCCAAGCCGGTCGTGATGGATACCGACGGAATGCCGGCCCAATGAGCCGCCACGGCGCCGTAGATGTTCGGCTTGATCGTGTAGTGAAAACAGACGGCCGGACGAATGCGCCGATACAGACGGTACAGGCGCATTGTCAGGGCGATGTCCTGAAGCGGATTCTGCCCCTTCGATGCCATCGGCATGATGTGCACCGTGCAGCCCATCTCGCGCAGCAGCGGCGAGTAGTCGTCATCCGGGGCGACGACATGGACCGGATACCCCTCTGCGAGCAGCGCGCGGATCGGACCTCCACGAAAGTTGTGGATCGACCAGAAGGAATTCGAGCAGAAAAGAACGGGTGCTTGCATGGGGTTCAGTGGGTTGCGGCTCGCGCCGCGGCCAGTCGGGCATAGATCTCGAGCCATCGCGTCACAACGGCATCGAGAGAGTAATGGGCGAGAATGCGCTCGCGATTGGCCGCACCGGCCGCCTGGCGCACGCTCGCGTCGGCGTGCAGGTGGCGAATCAGGGCGTCGCCCAGCGCCCGCGCATCGCCCACGTGCACCAGCGTATTGGCCGGGCCGCTGCCGACCAGTTCGCGCACGCCCCCGCAATCGGTCGACACCACGGGCAAGCCGCTGGCCATCGCCTCGCCGATCACCAGCGGTAATCCTTCCCAGGCAGACGACATCGCGTACACATCTGCGGCACACATCCATTGCGCAATGTCGTCGCGACGCCCGAGCAAGGTGACGGCACCGGCAAGCCCACGGGTATCGACGAGTGCCTGCACCGAGGTGCGCAGGGGGCCGTCACCCGCGATGAACAGGCGTGCTTCGGGCAATTCGCGCCGCACATGCGAGAATGCGTCGATCAACGTCGGATAGTCCTTCGCTTCGACCATCCGGCCGGCGGCGAAGACGATCGGCGTCGCGTCGGATGACGTTGCATGAACGGCGGCGCGCCACTGCGAACGCGCTTGGGTGTCGGGACGGTAACGCGCCGTATCGATGCCGTTGGGCATGCTCGCGATACGTGCGGCAGGGGCGGCGCGCTGTGCGACGAATGCCGCCACGGCGTCCTCGCTGACGTTGGTCGTCAGGTCGGCCCACCGGTCGGTCAGCCGATAGGCCAGCATCCGCAGACGCCCCCCTTCATTACGGCTGTGGGCGCTCGTCACAAGCACCGGCATTCGTACAAACCAGCGCGCCACGCGTGCGAGCAGATTGGCATGCACCATGTGGGCGTGCACGACATCCGGTTTCCACGCTCGCAGATGCGAGACGAGCCGCCGCAGCGCACATGCGAGCGACCACGGCGTCTTGTTCGCTTTCAGTTCGATGCGCGTGAGCCGTGGCGACTCCGGCAAGTCGATCGCGCAAGTCCCGGTCAGCGAGATCAGATCGACGTCGTGACCGCGCGCGAGAAACCCCCGGGCAAGATCCACGACCTGGGTCTCGGCGCCGCCCAGTTGCAGACCGGTGACGAACAAGGCAATCCTCATCGTGCGGCCTCCGGCGTTGACTTCCTCTCGGTCCAAAGGGCTTCCCAACGTGCTGCGATGGCATCGGGCCGGAAGGCCTGCGCATGCGCGTAGCCGGCCAGCCCGAGTCTGCGTCGCAGCGAAGCGTCGCCGATCAGGCGGGACAGCGCGCCCGCCAGCGCGTCGAGGTCGCCGTCGTCCATGACGAGGCTGTCGACCTCGTCATTCAGCAGCGCGCGCGGACCGGCGTCGGCAGCGTAAGCCACGACAGGTACCGCATAGGCCTTCGCTTCGATGAGCACCAGTCCGAAGCTCTCGCGTCGCGACGGCAGGCAGTAGATTGCCGCTCGCGCGTAGTACTGCGCGATGTCGGTCACAGCGGGAAGCACCTCGACACTGTCGGCGACGCCCGCGTCGCGTGCTTGCGCGCGCAGGGCATCGCGCAACGCCCCGTCGCCCACGATGCGCACGCGCCAACCGGGGGCGTCATGCGCAATGCGCGCCCAGGCGTCGATCAACCGGTCGAAGCCTTTCTCCGGAATGAGACGCCCGACGGCCAGAATGCAGCGCTCGTCGAGGTGCTCAGGCGCCGTATCGGGGATCGCGATGCCGAGCGGATTGGGCAGCGCGACGAACTGTGCGCGAGCGTTCGGATGCTGCCTCTGCCAAGCGCTGCAATCGGCCTCGGTGAGGACAACGACGGCGTCGTATCTGCGTGCCGCCAGCGCGCGCGCCCACCGGCGTGCGCGTCGGCCGAGGTCGCTGGCGTACGTGCTGTGCTCCCAGGCCACGCGATGCAGCGGCAGGCCGAGCGTGGCGGGCACCGTATAGAGGGCGAGCATCGGGTCGACGTCGATCATCACATCGATGGCATGCCCGCGCACGTAACGCCGCACCTGCTGCACGATGAACAAATAGTGACGTTTGAAGGCCACGCGCTCGGCGAACATCGCGTGATGCGCCACCCCCGGTGCCAACGGGAAGACGGGGGTGTGGCCCCAAAGCGAGAGCACATGCACGCGATGTCCGCGTGCCGCGAGCGCATTCGCCAGTGTGGCCGCCGCGCGTTCGGCGCCGGCAAAGGCCGCGAGCGTGCCGGTGAACAGGCAGACCGTGCGCGGGCCGGTGGAATGCGGAGTATGAGCCGGTGTCATCGTGTCAGTCCCGTCGGAGCAGCCAGACGCCAAGCACCAGCGCGGCTGCGTAGCCCGCACCGAAGCCGAATGCTCCGGCGAGCGCGCCGAACTGCGGTGCGAGCCCGCGTACGACAACGAAAGCCACCACGGCGGCACACAGCCATTTCGCGACGACCCAACGTCCGGCGCCGCGGCGAATCAGCGTGAGGTTCAGCGCAGCGTCGGCGAACACGAGAATCCCCATGAGCGCCGACACGCGCAGAATCTGCGCCGACTCGGCAAACCCTGCACCGTAAATCAGATGCACGATCCAGGGGGACAGCAGCGCAATCGGAATCGCCAGACTCGCACCCGCGGCCACCATCAGCCATACGGCGCGCACGGTGTTGCGCCTCGCGGTGGCATTGTCGGCCGTCTGGAAAACCAGTTGCGGCGCCAGCGAATTCGCGATGATCGGCGCGACAAGCACGAAGTTCTCCGTGATTTGCATGGCGGCGGCGTAGGCCCCCAGCTCCGAGAGCGGAATGAGCGGTTTGAGCACGAGTTGGTCAATGCGCTTGAAGAGAATCATGAGCATCAACCCGCCCCAGAACGTCATGCCGCTGGCGAGCAGGTCGAGCAACAGTTGGCGTTGCCAGATCACCGGCGTCTTCGGCGAATGCTTCAGGTAATAGCGCACGAGCAGCGCGGCGGCCACGATAGCCTCGATGGCGTAGACGACGGCGAACGCGGCAACGCGCGCATGCATCAGGAACAGCACGGCCACGAGCGCGAGCTTGACGCCCAGCCCGCAGAGGTTGGCGCTCACGCTCGGACGGTTGAAGGTGCGTGCCTGAAGCCATGCGATCACGATGCCGAAGGGTTCGCGGAACCAAAGCGCCACGCCGAGCCAGAGGGCGACGGCTACCAGGTCGGACTCCGCGAAGCCGATGATGTAGATGGCGAGAATCGTGTAGGCGACGGCGGCGGCGGCCAGGCGCAGCACGAAGGCGTGTGCGATGACCGTGCGTTGGTCGGCCTCGGGCTTGCCGACCAGACGCGGTACCACGACCTCGCTGCCGCACAGCAACGTGAGGGACGCAGCGAGGAACACGAGCGATTGCGCGTATTGAAACAGGCCGAACTGTGCGGCGCCGAGACTGCGGGCCAGAAGGCCGGAGACTGCGATGCCGCCGGCGATCTGCGCGCCGCGCTCGGTCAGCATCCAGAGGATGTTGCGAATGATGGTGCGATAGGGCATGTGGCGCTCGCGCGGCTCACTCGTTCTCAAGATAAGCAAAACCGGCCCTGCGAGGCCGGTGCGGGTGGACTTCATGCGCTTGTCATGTCGTGCGGCTACCGAGGCGGGCCATGACTGACAGGGTTTCGGGACGCGCCGCGGTGCAGCGAAGTCCCGTATAATTTTAACGTAATGCAGCCGTTCCCGGCCGGGCTTCCTGCCGGGATTTGACGTTTGCGGCGCGGCCGGCGTGTTCCTCGCGGCCAAGGCGTTCGCAACTTCCGGCCCGTCGCGGGGTCGGGCAGGCAACAAGCCAGGCCCACCCGCAATGGATGCTCATTTCTCCCCTCGTTTCCGAGAGACGCTTTCCCATGACGCAAACCACGCAAGTTTCGCCTGCGATTTTCAAGGCATACGACATTCGCGGCATCGTTGGCAAGACCCTGGATACCAACGTTGCGAACCTGATCGGCCGCGCGTTCGGCACCGCCCTGCGTCGCGAAGGCGGCAATGCCGTCGTCGTCGGCCGCGATGGCCGGTTGTCCGGCCCCGAGCTTGTCGGCGCACTCTCCGACGGCCTGCGTGCCGCAGGCGTGGATGTGGTCGATATCGGCGTCGTCGTCACGCCGATGGTGTATTTCGCGACGAACATCACGCTGCACGGCCGGGTTGTCGATTCCGGCATTATGGTCACGGGCAGCCACAATCCGCCCGACTACAACGGTTTCAAGATGGTGCTGCGCGGCCGCGCGATTTATGGCGACGCCATCCAGGGCCTGGCGAAGCTGATCGAACGGCAGGACTTCGAAACGGGGCAGGGCAAGTACACGGCCGACGAGATCGGCGAGTCGTATCGTGCGCGCATCGCCAACGACGTGCATCTGGCGCGTCCGATGAAAATCGCGGTGGACTGCGGCAATGGCGTGGCGGGGGCGTATGCCCCGGCGCTGTTCCAGGCGCTGGGCTGCGATGTCATCGAACTGTTCTGCGAGGTGGACGGCACGTTCCCGAACCACCACCCGGACCCTGCGCACCCCGAAAATCTTCAGGACCTGATCAAGACGCTGCAGACAACCGACGCGGAAATCGGTCTGGCGTTCGACGGCGACGGCGATCGTCTCGGCGTGGTCACCAAGGACGGTCAGATCATCTATCCGGATCGCCAGTTGATGCTCTTTGCCGCCGAGGTGCTGAGCCGCAACCCGGGCGAGAAGATCATTTACGATGTGAAATGCACGCGTAACCTCGCGGACTGGGTGCGCGAACACGGCGGCGAGCCGCTCATGTGGAAGACGGGCCACTCGCTGGTCAAGGCCAAACTCAAGGAAACGGGCGCACCGCTCGCGGGCGAGATGAGCGGTCACGTATTCTTCAAGGATCGGTGGTACGGCTTCGACGACGGCCTTTACACGGGCGCGCGTCTGCTCGAAATCCTGTCGAAGGCCGCCGACCCGAGCGCGGTGCTCAACGCGTTGCCCAATTCGATTTCGACGCCCGAGTTGCAGATTCCGCTGGCCGAGGGCGAGAACTTCGTGCTGATCGACAAGCTGCGCGAGACTGCCAGGTTTGACGGGGCGAAGGACATCATCAAGATCGACGGCCTGCGTGTCGAATATCCGGATGGTTTCGGTCTGGCTCGTTCGTCGAACACCACGCCGGTGGTCGTGCTGCGTTTCGAGGCCGATAGCGAAGCGGCAATCAAGCGCATTCAGGACGACTTCCGCCGTGCCATTCTGGCTGCCAAGCCCGACGCGAAGCTGCCGTTCTGACGCGAGTTCCGGGGGCGCCGCAGGCGGATGCGGCCCCTCCGGCGCGAGCGCACGAAGGCGAGCGCAGGACACTGCAAGGGCGCCGTGACCGGAACACGGGGGGTAAAGATGCCCAGCGAGGATGTCCCGTGAGCCGGGTCGGAGTAAAATCGCGGTTTTGCTCACGAGGCCCGGCCGAACCGCCGGAGCGTTCGGTTGCAGGTTCTGATCGTCAAAGTCTCGTCGCTCGGCGACGTTGTCCACAACATGCCCGTGGTGCAGGACGTCCTGCGCCAGTATCCCGACGCCCAGATCGACTGGGTGGTGGAAGAGGGCTTCGTCGACCTCGTCAAACTCGTGCGCGGCGTGCGCCGGGTCATTCCCTTCGCCCTGCGCCGCTGGCGCAAGAAGCCGCTCGCAGCGCGCACCTGGCAGGAAATCGGCACGTTCCGTCGCGCCCTGCGCGAAACCCCCTACGACTACGTGATCGACACGCAAGGCCTGGTCAAGACCGGCTGGATTGCGCGCACGGCGCGTGGCGAGGTGTGGGGACTGGGCAACCGGACCGAGGGGGCCAGCTACGAGTGGCCAGTGCGTTATCTGTACCGTCACATGGTACGCATCGAGCCGCACACGCACGTGGTGACACGCTCACGGCTGCTGGTGGCCGAGGCGATGGGCTTCCAAGTGCCGGACGAGATCGACTTCGGCATTGCCACCGAGCGGGCAGACCACAGCCAGTGCCCGGATCGTCCGTATGCGGTGTTTGTGCATGCGACCTCGCGCGACGACAAGACCTGGCCCGCAGACGATTGGGTGGCGCTGGGCCGGGATCTGGCCTCGCAGGGTTTCGCGATCGTGTTGCCGTGGGGCAGCGCTGCCGAGCATGAGGTCTCGCTCAGACTGGCCGCGGCGTTGGGGAAAGACGCCTGGGTGCCGCCGAAGATGAACCTGTCGCAGGTTGTCGGCCTGATCGACCGGGGCGCGATCACGGTGGGCGTGGACACGGGGTTGGTACATATTGCCGCAGCGCTGAACCGTCCCACCATCGAGCTATACAATTTCAGCACCGCGTGGCGCACCGGCGGATTCTGGTCGCCGCGCATCATCAATCTCGGCGACGCGCAACACAAGCCAACGCTCGCGCAAGTGCGCGACGCCGTGCATCAGCTCGCACCGTCGCCGGCACCTGTGGTGAGTGGCGACGCCGCGTCCGGGGAGGATAGAAGCGCATGAGCCAAACAAACGCAAGCAACCAGATCGTCACCGTCGAATCCGGCAACTGGCAGGGCGGACAACTGTCGATACCGCGCGAGACGCTCGTGGCCGATGTCGAGGCGGGCAAGGTGCTCTATTTCCCGCACCTGGCTTTTATCATCGACGCCGGGGAGCAACGCTTGCTCGATCCCGCGATTGCCGACCCCAAACGCAAGAACATCAGCCTCGATCCCAAGACTGACGTGCTTGTCGGTGTCGCCGCCGACGACGCCACGCAGCGCGCCGTCCACGCCTTGGTCAAGCGCTATTACGCGCAGGCGTGCAGCCTGATCGACGGCTTGCTGCCCGAGTATCGCGGCAAGCTGCGCGCGGCGCCTACGAGCTTGCGTCTGCATCAGGTCGAAACGCGCCAGACGTCGTGGCGCAAGGACGATGCCCGCCTGCACGTCGATGCTTTCCCGTCGCGCCCGAACTACGGCGAGCGCATCCTGCGCGTGTTCACCAACATCAACCCGGCAGGGCAGCCGCGCGTCTGGCGCGTGGGTGAGCCGTTCGAAGACGTGGCCAAACGCTTCCTGCCGAAAGTGCCGGCGCAATGGCCGGGGTCCGCATGGTTGCAGAACGCCGTGGGTATCACCAAGCGTCCGCGCAGCGGCTACGACCACATCATGCTGCACCTGCATGACGGAATGAAAGCCGACATGGGCTACCAGCACGATGCCGATCAGCAGACCATACCGTTCCCGCCGGGCAGCGTTTGGATCTGCTTCTCCGACCAAACGTCGCACGCCGTGATGTCGGGGCAGTTCATGATGGAGCAGACATTCTTCCTGCCCGCCGAAGCGATGGTGCACCCCGAGTGCTCGCCGCTGGCGGTATTGCAACGCCTCACGCATCGCGCGCTCATCTGAATGTTGCTGCGTCTCGTCTATCGCGCGCTCTGGTGGATCGTCGCCCCACTGGCGGTGATTCGCCTGTGGTGGCGCGGCCGGTTCGAACCCGGCTATCGCCGTCACATCGGGGAACGCTTCGGGTTTTACGATTCACCGCCGTACACCGGCCGCCCGCTGATCTGGGTGCACGCCGTCTCGGTCGGGGAGACACGTGCCGCGCAGCCGCTGATCGACGCGCTGCTCGAGCGCTATCCGTCTCACGGCATCCTGCTCACGCACATGACGCCTACCGGGCGTGCCACGGGCGACAACCTGTTCGGCGATCGTGTGCTGCGTTGTTATCTGCCTTACGACATGGTCGGGCCGATCCGGCGGTTCCTGAAGCAATGGCGACCGAGCGTCGGCGTGGTGATGGAGACGGAAGTCTGGCCGAACCTGATCTTCACCTGCCGTGAAAGCGGCGTGCCGCTGGTGCTGACCAATGCGCGAATGTCGGCGCGTTCGTTCCGGCGCGCCGCCCGCTTCGGCGATGCGGCCAAGCCCGTTTTCGGCGGCTTCAGCCGTGTGTTCGCGCAGAGCGATGCCGATGCCGAACGGCTTCGTATGCTGGGGGCGAACGACGTCGACGTGATGGGCAATCTCAAGTTCGACATGACGCCGCCGCCCGCGCTGCTCGCGCTGGGCTCACGGTGGCGCGAGCGCTTCGGCGACCGAAAGGTCTGGCTGGCGGCGAGCACGCGCGACGGCGAGGAAGCGCTGGTGCTTCAGGCTCGCGCGATGCTCGCGGCCGCCTCGGACGTGGGGCGTCGCTCGTTGCTGGTGCTCGTGCCGCGTCATCCGCAGCGCTTCGACGAAGTCGCGGCGATGCTGGCGAAGGTGCGCCTCAACTACGTTCGCCGCAGCGCCTGGCCTGACGACGACACGCCACTGCCGGCCGACGTCGACGTTGTGCTCGGCGATTCGATGGGCGAGATGGCGGCGTATTTCTCAGCGGCGGACGTCGCGTTCATTGGCGGGAGCCTGCTGCCGCTGGGTGGTCAGAATCTGATCGAGGCCTGCGCGGCAGGCACGCCAGTCGTCTTCGGTCCGCACATGTTCAATTTCACGCAGGCCAGCGAAAACGCGCTGACGGCGGGGGCGGCACTGCGCGTCAGCGATGCAGGCGAACTCGCCACGGCCTTGACCGATCTGCTGCTCAACGACGACCGTCGCCTTGCGATGCGCACCGCCGCGACGCTGTTCGCCAAGCAGCACCAGGGAGCGACGGCGCGTACCGTGACGGCGCTAGGCCAGTGGTTAGACGTGAGCTTGACCGCTCCGCAGGACTGATTCGGCGATCGCACCGGACGCAGTCGTCCACGTCGAAAAAACAAAATGCCTCGCATGCCGGACTGGCAATGCGAGGCATTTTGCTATGCGCTTTCACGCCGCGGCCATCTGCGATGTGCTGGGCGGCGATCAGCGTCGCATGGGCGGCGCCGTGATTCCCGGTCGCACGCCACGCGCGGGCAATCCGGCCCCGGCGCTGGCGGGCGTGGCTTCGCGAGCACCTGCCATTGCCGCGGAAGCTTCCGGATTCTCCGTGAGCAACGCGTTAAGCAACTGCAAGTCCGTGTCGACGAGCGTGGCGGCGCTGGCCTTGAGCTGAAGGCTCGAGAGCAGCGTGCTGTAGCGCGCCTTGGCGAGATCTCGGCGGGTGGTGAAGAGCTTGTCTTCGGCGTTGAGCACATCGGCGTTGATCCGAATGCCAACCTGATAGCCGAGCTTGTTCGACGCCACCGACGATTGCGCCGATTGTTCGGCCGCTTCAAGTGCCTTCACCTGTGCCAGCCCGCTCGATACACCCAGATAGGATTGGCGCGCGTTGAAGACGGCCAGACGTCGTGCGTCGTCCAGATCGGTCATCGCCTTATCTTCCAGCGCGAGCGTCTGGCGCATCTTGCTCTGCACCGCGCCGCCCGAGAAGATCGGAATACTGATCTGAATGCCGATCTGTCCGGCGGAACTCGGTCCCGAGCCTTGGCTCGACGGGCTCGACATGGACGACGTCAGCAGACTGTTGGCGTTGCCGACATTCGAGTGCGCTCCGGCGGCGACCAGATCGACCGACGGCATATAGCCCGACTTGGCCTTGGACGTTTCGCGGCGGGCGGTCTCGAGTGTGAGCGTTTGCAATTGCACGGCATAGTTGGCCTGCTCTGCCTGCGCGACCCAGTCCGCCACGTTGTTGGGCTGGGGCGAGGGCAGCGTCGCGCCGGCGCGCAGCGTGGCGAGTGAGCCGACCGGATGCCCGACGATCCGCGCGAAGGCGGCCCGGCGCACATCCAGCGTGTTCTGTGCGGCGATCTCCTGCGCGGTGGCCTGATCGAAGCTGGCTTGCGCTTCGTTGGCGTCGACGATTGTGGCGTTGCCGACTTCGAAATTCCGCTTGGCGGACGCGAGTTGTTCGGCGATGGCCTGCTTGTGCGTGCCGGCTAGCGCCAGATCGTCTTGCGCGGCGAGCACGTCGAAATACGCGGTCGCTACGCGCAGGATCAGATCCTGCTCCGCTTGCGCAAACGATGCCTCCGCACTCGCCACCGTCAGTTTGCCCTGCTGATACGACTGCCAGCTATCCCAGTGGAAGATGGGCTGCGTGAGCGTGAGGCCGTAGCCGCTGCTGACGAACGTGTTCGAGACATTCCCCGAGCCGTAGTGCGTATTGACGGCGCCCCAGCGCGCAGTGACCTGCGGCAGGAGGGCGGCGCGGGCCTGCGGCAATGCCTCGATGTTGGCGAGGTAGGCCGAGCGGGCGCTGGCGATCAGCGCGTCGCGGTTTTGGGCTTCGCTGTAGAGCTGGAGAAGGTCGGTTGCGCCGGCGGGTGTGGTGTGAACCATGAGGGCCGCGAGCGTCGTCGCCATGACGAGGGCGCTCGCAGAGACGGTGCGCCGCGCAGGCGCACGCTTGGCCGCGCGCTCACGCGCGGCAAGCCTTGAGGGGCGCATGGCCCTGGCTCAGTAAGTCGGCATCGACGGATCGACCTGGCGAGCCCAGGCATCGATTCCGCCGTCCAGATTGAACATCTGGGAGAAACCTTGTTGTTCCAGAAACATTGCGGCACGCGCGCTGCGCATGCCGTGATGGCAGATGCACACGATGGGCGTATCGGCGTCGAGTTCCGTCAGACGGGCGGGCACGTCGCCGAGCGGCACATTCTTGCTCTGGGCGATGTGGCAGGTCTGCACTTCCCAATCCTCACGCACGTCGAGGAGCGTGGGTTGGCCGCGGTCCCCGTCCGCCAGCCACTGGGCCAATTGCGCCGGTGTAATGTTTTGCATGATGTTCGTGTGTCGTATGGGGGGCGTCCGGCCCTCGTTGATTCCCGCAGGCATTTGCCCCACAAAAAGGGGGGCGGGACCGGTCCGCTCGCGGCATTCCGGGGGGCGTGCCATCCGCGACCGGACGGCACGTTACCCGGGAGCCGGGCTCAGAACTTGAAGCTCGACGGATGCGGCGCGACCAGATAGGCCACTTGCGTCTCGAACAGGTTTTCCGTGCGGTACTCGGTCTCGGACATGCGCGTGATGAGCTTCGCTTCCATGACCGGGCTGCCACCGATGAAGGCTGCCAGACGGCCACCGACCTTCAGTTGGTCGAGGAACGCTTGCGGCAGTTCGGCCAGGGCACCCGAGATGGCGATCACGTCGTACGGTGCGGCGGCGCTCCAGCCCTGCGCGCCGTCGGCGTTGATCACTTCCACGTTGGTCACGCCGTTGGCGCGCAGCGTCTGCTGGGCGGTCTGCGCGAGATTGGCGTCGAACTCGATGGTCGTCACGTGATGGGCGTTGTAGGCGAGCAGGGCAGCCATATAGCCCGAGCCCGTGCCGATTTCGAGCACGTTTTCGTTCTTCTTCGGCGCGAGCGCTTGCAGGATGCGCGCTTCGACGCGCGGGAACATCATGTGCTGGCTCTTGTCGGGAATGGCCGCGCCCGGTAGCGGCAGTTCAACGTCGGTGAAGGCGAGGGCGCGCTGGGCCGTCGGCACGAATTCCTCGCGCTTGACGAGCTTGAGCAGATTGAGCACCTCTTGATCGAGCACGTCCCAGGGACGGATTTGCTGCTCGATCATGTTAAAGCGGGCCTGTTCGTAATTCATTTCGGTTACCGTGGGTAGTAGGCAAACACAACCCGGCATTTTACCAGTTCCGGGCGGCAGTCATTATGACGCGTGAACTTTTGCCGCATCGGCGGCGCAAGGGCGGTGGGTACGGCGGCCAAGCAGCGGTTATGCTGCGGCTTTTTGCGCGGCCGGCTGGGCGACCCGTACCAGGTAGGCGCCGCACATTGTCGCTATCTGATCGGCGATCTGTCCCGCCAGCGTTTCGCAGCAGGCACCGGCGGGCGCGCGGTTCTCCAGAATCGCCTTGATGGGGCCGCTCATCGAGTTCAGGAACACGAAGGCGACCGTCTCGGGATCGTCGAAATGCGCTTCGCGCGCGGTTTTCAGCATGGCAACGGTGGCGGCGTGCATGCGCGTGGCCGCGCTGGCAAACACTTCCCGCCCGTCCAGATCTTCCGAGAGCCGGTACAGCGCCTGCGCTTCCTCGATGTCCGTCATCTTCGCGCCGACGTACGCCGTGGCGAGCGAGCGCGCCATCACTTCCAGCGGTTGCCCGTGAGAGGTGACGCAGGTGGCTTCCACCGACTCGACGATCCGGTCGACGTGCCGCCCAAGCACCGCGTAGAGCAAGACCTGTTTGTTCTGGAAGTACTGATACAGGGTGCCGACCGACACCCCCGCGCGCTCGGCAACGCGAGTCGTGGTTAGTTGGCGCCCGCCGTCGAGCAGCAAAACCTGAAGCGCGGCTTCGAAAATCGCGTCGATTGTGACCCGCGAACGCGCCTGCTGCGGCGATTTACGGGGCGTTGCGCGGGCTTGGCTGTCCGGTTTCATATGCGAATGGAAAATCTGAAGGATTCTTCATAAACTCGATGCTAACAAATTTGCGTGCGGTCTGGCGCAGCACAACAGAGATTTCGACGGGAGCAGTGATGAAACGGGACGCAATCGAGAACGCGGTACGCGAGGACGCCGAACGTCATCTGGGAAGCGTGGCATTGGTGACGGGCGCGACGCGGGGCATTGGGCACGAAGTGGCGCGAGGGTTGGCCGAGGCTGGCATGATGGTGCTCGTGGGGGCGCGAGAGGAAGCCAAGGGAGAGGAAGTTGTCGCACCGCTGCGCAAAGCGGGGTTTCAGGCGGAGACGCTGGTGATTGACCTGCTCAGGCCGGAGACGCTACACGCGGCGGCTTATCGCATCGGCCGTTATCATGGGCGGCTCGACGTGCTGGTGAACAATGCGGGCGTGACCGATCCGCGCGACGACACCCCCGAGAAGGCCTCTATCGAAGCGGTCGAGCGGGTCTTCGCTACCAACTTTTTCGGGACATTGCGCGTGACCCAGGCCATGTTGCCGTGGCTGGCGCGCTCGGCGCGCGCGCGTATCGTCAATGTGTCGAGCGGCCTCGGTTCGCTTGCGCACAACAACGATCCGGCGTGGGAGCACTCGGCGTTCCGGCAGATCGGGTTCAATGCGTCGAAGGCGGCATTGAACATGCTGACGGTGCAGCTCTCGCAAACGTTGCGCGAGACGTCGATTACGGTGAACTCGGTCGATCCGGGCGCCCCGGGTGACCTCACGCTCGATGCGAGCGGCAAACGGGCACGGCAGGGGCTGGCAGAAGGCGCGCGCAGCGTGCTGATGCTGGCGCTCGGTGAGCGCGGGCCGGTTACGGGCGGGTTCTTCGACGTCGAAGGCAGTTTGCCTTGGTAGGCCGGGTGCGAGCGGCCGAGACGTCCGCTTCGTCACTCGCGGTAGAATGCGCGGCCCGAACCGGCGTCGTCCCGTGAGGCTGACGCCGCGCTCCCTGCATTCTTCCGATCCTTTCATGAACTGCCGATCCCATTGCGCGGCGTGTTGCATCGCGCCTTCCATCTCGACGCCCATTCCCGGCATGCCGACTGGCAAACCGGCAAACACCCGTTGCGTGCAGTTGGACGACGACGACCGCTGCCGGATCTTCGGCAGCGCGCAGCGCGCAGCGTCCGGCGGTCTGCGGCTCGTTGCAGCCATCTGCTGAGATGTGCGGCGAGGATCGCGCGCAGGCTATCGCGTGGTTGTCGCAACTCGAAGCGATGACAGCGCCGATGGCGGCGTGGGGGCGGGCACGCCGAGGTGCATTGGGGGCGTCCTGAGGCGTAGAAGCGAGTCACAAGCGGGTGCTATAGTCGCGCGTATCGGGCGCCCCGCGCCCTGTAACGGAATGTGACATGCCGGATAGCACTCAGCCAGATCAATCAATTCGTGAGCAGTGCGAGACACCTGTCGCACGGCAAACGCCAGAGGTTTCACGCCGTCGTTGGCTGGCGTTGACGGGGGCTTCTGCCCTCGCCGCAGGGCTGGCTGCTTGCGCGGGATTGCCGTTCGGCAACGACTACACCTTCTCCGAAAGTCAATTGCAGCGCGCGCTTGAGCGCAAGTTTCCGTTCGACCGCCGTGTGTTGGCCGTGCTCGACGTAAACCTCACGCATCCCCGGCTGACCTTGTTGCCGGAGAGCAACCGTCTGGCGGTGTCCGTCGACGCTGCGGTGACGCATCCGCTGGGCGGCGCGCCGCTCACCGGCACGCTCGCCATCGACAGCGCGCTCGCGTACGATCCCGCCACGATGTCGGTCGTATTGCGCGATCCGGAAGTCGAGACCTTCACGATCGATGGGTTGCCCGAGCGCTGGTCACGACAACTGAACGCCGCAGGCGCCCTGATTGCGACGCAGTTGCTGCAAGGCACGCCTATCTACACGTTCAAACCCGAGCAGCTCAACATCGGCGGCGTGGCGCGTCAGCCAGGCACGATCACCGTGCTTTCGCACGGGGTGAACGTCAAATTCGATTCTCGCTGAGAGGGGGCGGCCGATTGGTCCGCCCCGATCCGGCGATCCACCGAACGCTGTCGGCGCGCCTGTCTTCCTAATCCTCTATTCACGACTTCTCTGGAACTTATTGCATGGACTTGTTGCTGGCGTTCAAAGCCGTCATTCTCGGTGTGGTCGAAGGTCTGACCGAATTTCTGCCGATCTCGTCGACCGGTCACCTGATTCTGGCCGGCAGTTTGCTCGACTTCAACGACGACAAGGGTAAGGTCTTCGAGATCGTGATTCAGTTCGGTGCGATTCTCGCCGTGTGCTGGGAGTTTCGCGTCAAGATCGCGCAGGTGGTGGCGGGCCTCGGCAGCGATGCGAAGGCACGTCGCTTTGCCGTGAACGTGATCGTTGCGTGCCTGCCGGCCATCGTGCTCGGGCTGTTGCTCGGCAAGCACATCAAGGCGGCATTGTTCAATCCGACCGTGGTGGCCACGGCGTTCATCGTGGGGGGCGTAATCATTCTGCTGGTGGAGCGGCATAACCGTCGCAATGCCGACGCGGGCAAGCTGCCGCGCGTGAATTCGATCGACGACCTTTCGCTTGCCGACGCCCTGAAAGTTGGCTGCGCGCAGTGTCTGGCGCTGGTGCCGGGCACGTCGCGTTCGGGGGCGACGATTATCGGCGGGATGGTGTTCGGGCTAGAGCGCAAGGTGGCCACCGAGTTTTCGTTCTTCCTCGCGATCCCGATTCTGTTCGGCGCCACCCTTTACGAACTCTACAAGGCACGCTCGACGCTGTCGGTCGACGATGTCAGCCTGTTCGGCATCGGCTTCATCGCCGCGTTCATCAGTGCCTTCATTTGTGTGCGCTGGCTGCTGCGCTACATCGCATCGCACGACTTCACGGCGTTCGCGTGGTATCGCATCGTGTTCGGGCTGGTGGTGCTGGCCACCGGTTACAGCGGGCTGGTTGTCTGGGCTGACTGAGCCCGACGCACGCGACCGCAGCACGCGCTTCGCAACGCAGAACGAAGAAGGGGCGCCGCGTGGTGCCCCTTCTTCATTTCCGCAATGTCTTCGATGGCCTTCAGCCGCGCTTGCGGAACACGAGATCCCACACGCCGTGGCCAAGGCGCAGGCCGCGATTCTCGAACTTCGTCACGGGACGATAGTCCGGACGCGGTGCGTAATCGGCCGCCGTGTTTTCAAGCGTGGCTTCGCCGGCGAGCACTTCGAGCATCTGCTCGGCATATTCCTGCCAGTCCGTCGCACTGTGCAGATAGCCGCCCGGCTTCAGACGCGAGGCGAGCAGTGCCACGAACGGCGGTTGCAGCAGGCGGCGCTTGTGGTGGCGCTTCTTGTGCCAGGGATCGGGGAAGAAGACATGCACGCCGTCGAGCGAGCCTTCCGGCAGCATGTGTTGAACGACTTCCACGGCATCGTGCTGAATAATGCGCACGTTCGACAGAGGCGTCTCGCCGATGAGCTTGAGCAACGCGCCCACGCCCGGCTCGTGCACTTCGACACCGAGAAAATCGTCCGCCGGACGCACCTTCGCGATGTGCGCGGTGCCATCGCCCATGCCGAAGCCGATTTCGAGGATGCGCGGTGCATCGGCACGCTCGAAGGCGGCGGGCCAGTCGAGCGGCTCGGGCACATACGGCAGCACGAACTTCGGGCCGAGCGTCTCGAAAGCGCGCTTCTGCGCTTCCGAGCTGCGTCCGGCGCGGCGCACGAAGCTGCGAATGCGGCGCGGGTGCGCTACGCCGTCCGGTCCGACGAATGTCTCGTCTTCGCCCGTGGCATGGGATTGCGGCGCACCGATGTCGGCGTCGTCGTCGTGGGCCGGTTGCGCATCGTCAGCCGGCGGTTGTCCGTGGTTCGTCATGGAAACAGAAAGCCGTCTGGGACGACGGCTTGTCGAGGTGTGCTGCGGCGGGCGGCACATCCGGCATTACGGCCTGATGTCAGCGCCCAACACGATGATTTTTCAAAGGATTTTCCCGCGCCGTGGCGTCGGGAACGGGCTCGATTATCCACCGGAACCCCCTCCACTGGCAAGTTGACGTCCCGCTCACGCCGGCCGAACGACCTGAGTGTCCTCCGGCGCCACGGGCCGTCCATCGCTAGTGGCCGGCTGCAAATCGGCCAGCGGCTTGCCGGTTCGCGTGTCGATCAGCGTCGAGTGATGCTCGTGCCGCTCGAAGCGGTGTTTCTCTCCCCACTGCCGCAGCGCCACGATCAGCGTGAAGAGTTCGCGGCCCTGAGGCGTCAGCACATATTCCTGGTACGACGTGCCGTCCGAGGCGGGCCGCACCGAGAGGACGCCCGTCTCGACCAGTGCCCGCAGACGCGTCGTCAGCATGCTGCGCGCTACGCCGAGACTACGCAGGAAGTCGCCGAAACGGCGCACGCCATCGAAGGCGTCGCGCACGATGAGCAGGCTCCACCGGTCACCGATGACGTCGACCGTGCGCGCGACAGGACAGGTATCCAGCGACGGGGCGGGCACTTCGGATCGGGTTTGCGTCATGTTGGGGGCGTTTTGCCGGAGCGAAAATTGAGTTTCATTTTAAGACCGGTTTGGTTATGATCCAACAAGTCTTAATTTGAAACTGGTTTGGGGCTCCATGTCATCGTGTCCATCGACGAATGTCGCGTGTGCGTCTGCGTCATCGAATGTGTCCCGAGCCGCGCACCGAATGCCGCGAGCGCTTGTTGCGATCTTCGCGTGCGCGGCGGGGCTGAGCGTCGCCAACGTTTACTACGCACAGCCCTTGCTCGATGCGCTGGCGGACGACTTCGGGATCTCGCGCGGCGCGGCGGGTGGTGTGGTGACCTCGACGCAGGCGGGGTGTGCGCTGGCGTTGCTGTTCCTCGTGCCGTTAGGCGATCAGTGGGGGCGCAGACGCCTCATGCTTGTGCAACTCGCGCTGCTGACGCTGAGTCTGCTGGCTGTGTCGACGGCAACGTCTGCCGTGGCGCTGCTGCTTGGCATGACGCTCGTCGGCATGCTGGGCACCGCGATGACCCAGGGCCTCATCGCCTACGCGTCGAGTGCGGCGGGTGAGCATGAGCGCGGACGCGTCGTCGGTGCCACGCAAGGCGGCGTGGTCGTCGGTTTGCTCTTGGCGCGGGTCTTGGCGGGGGGCATTGCCGACGTCGCCGGATGGCGCGGCGTGTATCTGGCGTCGGCTGCGGGAATGGTGGTGCTTGGCGTGGTGCTATGGCGCGTGTTGCCGCGTCAACCGACATTGGGCACGCGGCAACGCTACGTCGTGCTGCTGGCGTCGATGTTCCGTCTGCTGCGCGAAGAGCGCACCTTGCAGATTCGCGGCGTGATCGCGCTGCTGATGTTCATGGCGTTCAGCATTTTCTGGAGCGCTTTGGTGTTGCCGCTGTCCGCTGCGCCGTTCCACTTCTCGCATACGAGCATCGGGGCGTTCGGGCTCGTTGGGGCGGCAGGGGCGCTGGCCGCAGCGCGCTCGGGGTATTGGGCAGACCGCGGGTGGGCGCAGCGCACGACCGGCGTCGCTCTCGCGCTGCTAGTGTTTTCGTGGCTGCCACTGGCGGGCTTGCAGGTATCGCTGGGCTGGCTCATCGCGGGCGTGCTGCTGCTCGATCTTGCCGGACAGGCGATTCACGTCACGAATCAGAGTTTGATTTTTGCGGCGCGCACCGATGCTCCGAGCCGTCTCGTGGGGGCGTACATGCTGTTCTACGCGACGGGCAGCGGCTTGGGGGCGGTCGCAGCAACGGCAACTTACGCGGCTTTTGGCTGGAGGGGTGTGTGTGTACTCGGCGCGGGCGTGAGCCTGACGGCGCTGGCGTTCTGGGCGGCGACGTTGCGTGGGATGCCGGCCGCTGCTGCTGGCCGGCGTTAGCGAGTCTTCGCGCGTGACGGCTTGGCGACGGTGGCGGCGCGCGCCGCCGGCTTGTTGCCGAGCACGCCGGTCGTCTCCATGTCTTCGAGCCACGAGAGGGCATCTGCGTGGCGCAGGAAGTGCCGCAGATAGTCGGGCGAGACATCGTGCATGAGCGACAGCGCGCGGTGCACCAGATGGCTGGAATTGAGCGGCCCGGCGTTTTCCGGCACTTGGGCGAGCGACTGACGGAGATTGCCGTTGGTGCTGAGCTTCGACCACGTTTCGCGGAAGTATTCGAGAACATCGAGGTCTTCGAAGGCGTCGTCGGTAGAGATGACCGTCGGCGTGACGGGTACGGTCGTCGGCGAGGGGGACACGACGGGGCGTTTCTGCGGCGCCGACGAAACGCTGCCCGGTTGAGCGGCCTCGCGCGTCGGTTGCGTCTGACTTGCCGGTGTTGCAACTCGGCCTCTGTCAGGTGCCTTCGCCGGCGCGGGGCGCTCTCCTGCGCCTACCCGTTGCGCGATGTCGGCCGTGAGTACGGCGAGCGGCGACGATGCAGGCTGTGAGGTCTGACGGCTTTCATCGGAGGGTGCCATCGGCGCGTCGCCATGCGATTGCACGAATTCGTCTACGAGCGTCTTCAACCGCTCGTCGAGCACACGTCGCACGTCCCCCGTGTAGGCACGGCTGCGCAGCGCCAGGGCTTCGATGCGATGAAACCGTGCCGGGTCGCGTTTATCGACGCCTTGCATCCGCCACGCGGCGAGTTGCACGGACAATGCGTCCGATGCCTCAGGCGTGGGCGTTTCCGGTGTCGCAACCGTTTCGTCGTGCTCGACGCGCATCGCCTCACGCATGGGGCTTGCCCACGCTGCTGGCGCTGCTGCGCGGCATTGGCGCGATCTCCACGCGCCGGTTCTTCGCGCGGCCGGTTTCGTCGGCGTTCGACGTGACGGGTTGCTCGGCACCGAACGCCGCCGAGAAGATCGATGACGGCGGCACGCCTGCGGCAATCAATTCGCGGGTGACGGTGAGTGCTCGCTGGGCTGACAACTCCCAGTTATCGGCGAATCGCCGGTTCGTCTCGCGCACCTGCTGATCGTCGGTGAAGCCGCTGACCATGAGAATTTCGTCGCTCGCACGCAGATAGGCGCTCAGCGGGGCGGCCAGACTGCGCAGCACTTCACGCCCCTGTGGCTGCAACTGGTCCGAGTTCAGCGCGAAGAGCACGTTGCCGCTGATGCCGATGCGGCCGTTCACGAGTGTGACGCGACCACCGGCGAGCGGCCCGGCAAGCGCGTGCTCGAGTGTCTGACGGCGTTGTGTTTCGGCGCGCCGCTCCTTCACTTCGCGTTCGAGCTTGGCGGACAGTTCGATCTGCATGCCGATCACGCCCAGCATGATGAGGACGAACGCGCCGAGCATCACCGACATCAGATCGCCGAAAACGGCCCACGTCGGCGCTGCGGCACCGACATCGCCGCTATCCGCGATATCCGCGTCGAAATCTTCCCTCATGCTGCCACGCTACCCGGTTGTGCCCGCGTTTGCGCCAGATCCTGAAGGTTCTCGAGGATTTGCTTTTGCGACATCACACTCAATTCCACCACCTCGCGCGCCTGCGCGACGTAGTAGCCAAGCTGTTCGTCGCTGCGCGCCATCGACTTGTCGAGCGCGGCTTCGATGCGTTGCAGATGCTCGAGCAATTGCGTGTTCGATTCGCCGAACGATTGCACGGCTGCCCCGAAGGCATCGCCAAGGCTGGCGATTTCCACGGCGCTGCCGGTGACCTGTGCCGACGCGGCGGCGAGCTTCTCTGTCTGAGCGGCGATGGCGTCGCCCAGGTTCGTGCCGGCGCGCTCGAGCAATTGCGCGGACGTCGTGACCAGTTCGTCGACGGCGGCGCGTTGCTCGTTACCGGCGTGCTTGACGGTGTCGAGCAGCGTGCCCAGCGTGTCGAGCAGACGCGAGCGTTCGTCGAGCATGGCGTTGTCGCGCACCATGCTGTCCGAGAGCTTCTGACGCAGTTCGCCGATGATCTCGGCGGCGGCCTTCGGCGCTTCTGACGCGGTTTGCACGAGACGGGAGATTTCGGCAATGGTATCGCTGGCATTGGCGCGTGTCTGTTCGGACATGTCGAGCGCAGTGCGGGCGAGCGTGTCGCAGATGGCCTGTTGCTGGCTGGCGGTTTGCGCGCCGACCTTCTGCCATTCCGAGCGCAGCGTGGCGAGTGTGCCTTCGAGCGTTTCGGTCCACGCGGACAGGCGCTGCGTTTCGCGCTCGGCGGTGGCGTCGTGATGCGCGGTGTTGGCCGCGTTCAATGCTTGCAGCAGCGACGCGCTGTGCTCCGTCAATGCGCCGGTCGTCGCGGCGACGAGTTGCTGGTTGCCGTCGGCCAGCCGCTCGCTCGTGCGTGCGTGTTCTGCAATGGCGTCGCGCCATGTTTGCGCGACGTTTTCCGACGTCGAGTCCATCTGTGCCGAGACGCTTTGCAGCAGTTGCGAAGCGCGCGCCTCGAAGGTTTCGGCAAAACGCACGAGTGCGCTGCCCAGATCGCGTGCGAGCGCATCGTTTGCGGACTGCTGCGCCGTGAGCGCTTGCTTCCATTCCCCGGACACGACGGCGGCCGTCTCCGACACGCTGTGCATTGCGCCCTCGGTGCGCTGGCTCATGCCGTCGATCAGGTGGGCCGAGCGTTGCTCGAAGGTCTCGGTGAAGCGGGTAAGCGCGGCGGCGAGTTCGGTGTTCAGCGCGGCGTTGGCCTGCTGTTGCAGCGTGATCGATTGATCCCACGCCTGCGCAACCCGCTCATGTGCCCCGGTGACATTACCGCTGGCGGCGTCGAGCTTGGTGGCGACGTCGGCAAGCAACGTGTGGGAGCGGGCTTCGAACGTTTGTGCGAAGCGTTCCAGCGCGATGCCGAGATCCTGTGTGAGGGCGTCGTGCGAGCGCTGTTGTTGGGACAGGGCTTGCTCCCATGCCTGAGCCACGGTCGTCTGGGCAGTCGCAATGCTGCCCGCGGCGTTATCGAGGCGCGTGGTGACGTCGGCGAGCAGGCCGGCGGAACGTGTTTCGAAGGTCTGGGCAAATTGCGCGAGCGTCGTGCCAAGATCCTTGGCGAGCGAGTCGTTGGTGCGCTGTTGCGCGGCGAGCGACGTCTTCCAGGTTTGGGCGACTCCGGCATGGGCGCTGCTGACTTGTCCGGTGACGGCTTCGAGGCGTGTGGCGACATCGTCGACCAGGCGCGCCGCGCGCGTGTCGAACGTCTGCGTGAACTCCCCCAAGGCGGTGCGCAGACCGGTCGCGAGCGATTCGTTGGTGCGCAATTGAGCGTCGAGCGAATCTTTCCAGACATTCGCCACGCGTTCGGTGGTGGCTTCGAAGCGATCGGACAGGCCGTCCATTCGATCCTGCATCGCACCGGCGACGGTCTGATGCCACGATGCCGTTTCACGCGCGAGACTCGCCATCGTCGCTTCGACTTCCGGCCGGATGGCGGCGCCGGCGGCACTTGCCGTAGTGGCCACACTGTCCTTCAGGTATTGCTGCATGGCGCTGGTGAGTTGGGCGTAGGACGCGTCGGTCTTCGCGTGAAGCGCGTCTTGATTGGCGGCGAGCCGTTCGCCAAGCGCCTGACTCTGGCGCTCCATCGCGACCATCATGTCTTGCAGCCGGTCGACGAGGGCGGGCATGACCGTCGCTTGTTGCTGAAGGAGTTGCAACGTGGTTTCGCGTTGATGCTGCTGCGAGAAACCGCGCAACGTCGTGACGATACGGGCGTCGAGCGATTGCACGACTTGCGCGCGTTGCTTACGGGCGAGCGCGGCCAGCAGGCCTAGCATGGCCGAGGTAGCGACACCGGCCACCGACGTGCCGAATGCGAAGCCGAGGCCCTTCACCGGAGACGCCAGCGAGGCACGAATTGCTTCGAGATCGGTGGCGCCTTCGAGCGCTAGTCCGGTGCCGCGCAGCGTGGCTGCCATGCCGAGGAAGGTGCCGAGCATACCCAGCAGCACGAGCAGTCCGACGAGGTACGGCGTGAGGGCGGGGCCGGGCAGGCCAACGCGCTCGCCTTCGACGCGCAGGCGCACGGCGGTGCGCAGTCCGGCCGGGAGCGTGTCGAGCCACGAGGGCAGCGACGCGGGCGCTGCGTTCAGGCCGGAGACGGCATTGGCGAGGGCGTCGGTCGCTTGATGGAAGCGTTTGAGTTCGAGGGCGCCGATGAGATAGACGGCGGCGATCAGCAGGGCGACGGCCAGCGCGAGGGTATTGGTGCCTGCATAGCCGATGGCGATCCAGCCGACGACGGCAAGACCGGCGACAAAGGCAACGAGATCAACGAGGTAACGGGTCATGTTGTCCGGGTTCACTAACGTTTTCGCCGGGGTGAACCGAAGCGAGGGCGGCGATCAGCCCTTCGATCGGTTCAAGGCGTATATCCAGTTCCGCAAGCAGAATGCTTTGCATGTCCCGGTGGAAGGTGTCGAGCCACGTGCCGGCGGGCGCAAGCGGCGGTGCGCCGGGCGCGCGTGGGGCGGCCATCGCCGCCTGCTCCGTGTCGCGCAGCCGCACGAAGTGCGCTTCGAGCAGATTCGGCACGCTGGCGAGCAGTGTGCGCTCACGTGTACCCATGACGCGCTCCATGACGGTGTCGACGCTGGCGAGCCGCGCGGTGTCCGGCGACTGCGCGGCGAGCTGCCCGCGCAGACGGGTGCGCAAGGCGCTGATTGCCGTGTCCATCGTCTGCTGCGACGTCGCGTAGCGTTGCCGATAGGCCGGAAACTCCGCGAAGGACGCCGCCCGCTGACGCTCGGCGGCGCTCAATGCCCGGATCTGCCCGCCGGGCGCGGCGGCGAGACCGCAATCGCGGGCAATCGCTGCGGCGAGGTCTGCGCGTACGCGTGTCAGTTCGCTTGCCGGGCCGTGCGCAGCCGAGCGCACGCCGGACATTGCGGCGGGCGGAGGGGCTTTGAGGGCCGACGACAGGGCGATGGCGTCGGTCCAGCCAACCCACTGACTCATGCGGTCGGACAGCGACGGCGCAGCTTCGGGCGGCGTGAACGTGCTGATACGGGCCAGAGAGCGGATGAGGGTGGGGGCGCTGATAACGGGACGCCGGGGCACTTGCACCATTCCACTGAGGGGTCAAAAACCCAACAGTTTACACTGCGCGCGCCTCCCCTTTGCCGCTTGACGCTCAGGCGGGGGGCTTGACGGGCGTGATGAGGGCGGTTCGGCGACTCGTCACGGCCAGACGGCGGCTGTCTGGTGCCGTCTGGCCGCCGTGTGCGACGGCATTGCTACTGCGGTTAGCTCTGGCGCATACGCCGACTGTGATTTATCTCAGTTTTCGCGACCTGCTGCGGGGTATATCGTTGACCCAACTCGCGACAAACGCGAAACAACGAAGCAAACACTGGAGGTGTGAAATGGGCTGGGGACTTCTTTGCGACGGATTGGTGACAGTAGGTACGTGGGCAAGCCGGGCTGCACCGGTGGCCAAGTTCTTCTCCGATATGGCTGATCTCTTGATGTAAAGCGCGATAAGCGAAATCAAACTGAACAACGAGTGGAGGTGTGAAATGGGCTGGGGACTTCTTTGCGACGGATTGGTGACGGTGGGTACGTGGGCAAGCCGGGCTGCACCGGTGGCCAAGTTTCTCTCCGACATGGCTGATCTCTTGATGTAAAGCGCGATAAGCGAAATCGAACTGAACAACGAGTGGAGGTGTGAAATGGGCTGGGGAATTCTCTGCGACGGATTGGTGACGGTGGGTACGTGGGCAAGCCGGGCTGAGCCGGTGGCCAAGTTCTTTTCCGATATAGCCGGCATTTTCATGTGAGATGCCTCGGAAAGCGGTGTACACAGCCTCGGGGGTTTGTGCGAGACCCGAGCGAAGGAAAGGCAACAGGCTGGCGAGATCGGGGGGGCCGCCATCGCGGCACCGATCTACAGCGGACGATTCAGCAGTGAGCGGAATTTGGCGGCAGAAAACAAAAAAGCCGTCACGAGGACGGCTTCTTCGAAGAATTCTGGAGCGGGCGATGGGAATCGAACCCACGGCTCTAGCTTGGGAAGCTAGGGTATTACCATTATACGACGCCCGCGAAGAGCGCCATTTTACGCGGGGTTTGGGGAGTTTGGCAATCTGGGTGTTTTGTCGGTGTGTATGATTCTACGGACGTACCCCTACTGGTGGTCGATGCGGCTGCAATCGGTGGTCATCTTGGGCGGCCTGACCCAGCGGGATAGCGAGGAAAGAAAAACATAATAATTATCTGTTCTGTTATCCCACTCTTGTTTGGTTACCGTGCGAATCCCACAAGACGAAATGAAGAAAATTGGGCTGCTGACGAATCCAGCTACCTCATCGTCAAATCTTGAACAGCGATTGATCTCGATGGTCCGGTCGTCGTGGCTGATGCCTGCGCTAGTCGCAGTGCGTGAGCTCGGGCTCCCTGAGGGATGTATTGGCGCGGGAGCGGTCCGGAACCTTGTTTGGGACTCGCTGCACGGATATCCGACGCCTTCCGTCTTGCCCGACGTCGATGTTGTGTATTTCGACCCGAGTGATACGACGTTGGACGGCGAAGCATCCCCACGCGAAAAGCTGGTGCAGGCGTTGCCGAATGTGCCGTGGGAGGTGACGAATCAGGCACGCGTGCATCTCTGGTACGAACAGGAGTTCGGGGTTGCCGTCGCGCCGCTACGTTCAGTCGAGGACGCCATCGGGACGTGGCCTGAGTTTGCCACCGCTGTTGGGGTTTGCCTGGGTGACGACGGAGCTATCGATGTCATCGCGCCTCACGGACTCGACGATCTATTCGGCATGATCGTGCGGCGAAACCCCGCGAGAGTGACGGAGACGGTCTATCGGGAGCGTTTGGCTCAGAAGCGCTACCGTGACCGATGGCCCGGGGTCACCATCATCGACGTATAGCCATCGCACGACACCGCGCGCCGTTCAAACTCGCTGTTGGTAGACGTTGACGAGTTCTACCACGTCGATCCCGAGGGCATCACCGATATCAACGAGTTCGGGAAGATCAAGCCGGCACTTGCCAGATTCGTAGTCGAGAAGGAAGGCTTCGGGTTTCCCGAGGCGAGCTAATATCATCAATTACCGCTCTTCCGATAGAGCGCGAGCCCACCGGCGAGCGAGAACATAACGACGGCGCAGGCGCGGTTCAGGTGTCGCAGGCCGCGTGCGGTCATCAGGCGCGCGGCTTGCACGCCACCGGTGGCATACAGCGTCATCACCCCGATATCGACGACAGCCGACACGACGGCCAGCACGGCATACTGCGGTGCGAGCGGCATCGAGGTATCGACGAACTGCGGCAGGAATGCCGAGAAGAACAACAGGATCTTCGGATTGGTCAACGCGACACCGAAGCTGCGCAGGAAGACGCGTCGCGCGCTCAGATCCGACTTGATGCGCACCTGGCTCAGATCCTGCGGATGGCTGCGCCACAACTGAATGGCGAGCCAGACGAGATAGGCCACGCCGACCCATTTGACCGTTGCAAATAACGACGCCGACGCCATGAGCAACGCGCCGAGTCCCGCGCCCACGGCGGCGACGACCAGCATGTCGGAGAGCGCCGCACCGCACATTCCCACGATCACCACGCGCCAGTTACCCGAAACGCCATTCGCCAGCGCGAGCAGCGTGGTGGGGCCGGGAATCAGGCCGCCGATCAGGGCGGCGGTGGCGTAGATCGCGAGCGTGGAGAGTTGCATGACGAAATATCAGTGACTGGGAGCAAACGCCAGTCTTGCAGATACCGTCGACGGCGGCAAGCGCCCCACGCCTGCTTCTAGCCGATATGCGCCGCGTACCCCGTCTGCCCGGTGGCGATATCGTCTTTGAGCGTAAGCGCCGGAATCTCGTACGCCCCGTGGTTCTGCCTGCGGTAGGGAATGGGGGGCGTCGTGGCCAGCGTGTCGAGACGCTCGCCAAGCTCGCGCTCGATCTGCGCAAATCGCTCGGCATCGACTCGGCCAGTACGGAAGGCGACGTACGGCGGCAGGATGTCGAACCCCGGATAGAACAGCATGCCGTGCTGAATCGGGAACAACACGTCGTCGATCGGCCCGTTGATGCCACGCGCGCTGTAATGCGAATCCCAGCCACCCGTCGTCACGATCAGCATTGCTCGCTTGCCCGCCATCGATCCTTCGCCGTAGCGGTCGCCCCAGTGCGTGTCCGAGTGCTCGCCCACCCCATACGCGAAGCCGTAGGCGTACACCCGGTCGATCCACCCTTTCATGATCGCTGGCATCGAGAACCACCACAGCGGAAATTGCAGAATGAGCGCGTCCGCCCAACGCAGCTTCTCCTGCTCACGGGCGATATCGGCTCGCTGCGCGCCGCTCTCGAACGCCTGCTTCGAGTCGAGCGACGCGTGAAACGGTTCGCTCGGGTCGCGCTCGGGGGCGTCCTGTTCGTCGATAGTGGTTTTCCACTGCATTGCATACAGATCAGAGACCTGCACGCGGTGCCCGGCGGCTTCCAGACGTTGCACGGCAAAGTCACGGATCGCGCCGTTGAGCGATTGCGGTTGCGGGTGGGCGTAGACGATCAGCACATTCATTTTCAAACTCCACTGCCATGCGGCACATTCGGTTCAGGGAACGAATGCAGAGTAGGCGTACGGACGGTATATTGGAAATGAATTCCTGATATGCCAGGTATAACCGTGATTAATTTGCACCGTATCGATCTGAACCTGCTCGTCACGCTCGACGTCTTGCTGGCCGAGCAGAACGTGACGCGTGCCGCCGAGCGTCTGTTCATGTCGCAACCGGCCGTGAGCGTGCATCTGGCGAAGTTGCGCGACTTGCTTGACGATCCGCTGTTGCTGCCGGGGCCGCGCGGCATGCGTCCGACCGCGCGCGCCGAGGCGTTGCGTGAACCCCTGCGCGACGCCCTCGAATCGCTCTCGCGCGCCGTGGCGCCTGCGGCCCCATTCGAACCGGCGAACGCTGGCCTGACTTGGCGCATTGCCGCCACCGATTACACCGAATCGACGATCGTCCTGCCGCTGCTGCAACGTCTGCGTGCGGATGCCCCACACACGCGACTCGCCGCCCTCGATCTGGCGCCGTCGCATTTCGCGCGGCAGGCGGAGCAGGGCGTTATCGATATCGCCTTTCATACGACGGAAGATGCACCGGAAGGACTGCGTCGCAAGGCGTTGTTCACCGAGCGGTATGTGCTGGTGGCACGTCAAGGCCATCCGAAACTCAAACGGCGTCCGACCATCAAGCAATTCTGCGCACTGGAACACGCCATCGTGTCGCCCGATGGCGGGGGATTTCATGCGAGCACCGACGACGCGCTCGCACTGCTCGGCGCGTCGCGCCGCGTGGTGCTGTCGGTGCCGCATTTTCTATTTCTGCGCTCGGCACTCGCCAGCACCGATCTGGTGGCGATGGCGCCCGAGCGGCTGGTTCGCGCCGATCCCGCGTTACAGGTGATGGCCCCGCCCGTCGACCTCGCGGGTTTCGAGATCTCGATGTACTGGCATGAACGCGTGCATCGAGATCCGGCGCATCGCTGGTTGCGCGAGTGCATCGAGAGCGTTGTGTAACGGATTCGGCTCGCGCATCGGGGCGATTGTCAGCTTGTCAGCGTGGACGAACGAGCGTGCGACGCTCGTAGTCGAGCGATCCCATCTCCGCCAGACGGCTGATCGTGCGTGATAGATCGCGCCAGTCGCTCAGGGCATCGAGCGCAGGAATGAGCGGTGCGTCCGAGGCGATCAGCAGCGTGCGTCGACGGTCGTAGCAGATGTCGATCAGCCACAGGAATCGTTGCAGCGTATCGGGGCGTTGCAGGCGCTCGACATGCAGGTCGTCGACAATCAGCGATTGCCAGTGCTCCGCGAGCGCGAGGTAATCCAGATGCGAACGATGAGCGACGCACAAATCGTCGAAACTTGCCCAAAGCACACGGTTTCCTGCGCTTCGTGCCGCCAGCGTACGACCCGCCAGCACCACCTCCGACGGTGCCGATGTGGGCATTCCCTCCAACTCGACGTAACGCGCGGGCAAGACGTCGCGGGCATATTCCAGTGGCGCGATCCAGCGCGGTAGCCGTGCCGCTTCACCGCCCATGCGGTAATCAGTAGCGCCATCGAAATGGATAATTGCGAAGCGTTGCAGAATCACCGAGATGGTCGGTTCGAAACGTCCGTGAAACTCGGGGTCGGGTAGTAACTGCTGCGGTGCGTAGTTCGACGTCAGCACCAGCCGGACGCCGCGCTCGAGCGCCATGTCGAGAAAGCGGCCGATCAGGAAGGCGTCGGCGATGTCGTGGACGTGAAACTCATCGAAACAAAGCAGTTCGACGCCTTCGAGCCATCGGTTGGCGACGGCAGCGAGCCGGTCGTCGCATTTCGGTTCGCGCACGAGTTGGCGGTGAATGTCGCGCAGGAATTCGTGAAAGTGCACACGCCGTTTTTCGCACACGGCGATGGCAAAGGCCGCGTCGACGACGAGGCTTTTGCCGCGCCCGGGCAAACCGTAGCAATACACGCCGTCAAAGGCGGCTTGACTCGTGCTTGTGTCCGTCAGCCGGGCAAGCGCAGCGATGGTTTCGCGTTGACGAAGATCGGGGCGGAGGTGGCGCTCGGCTAGCGCTTGCGTTACGCGCGCGGCGTCGATCATGAAAGGGAGACTCCGGATAACAGAGGCCAGCGCATGGCCAGCCAACGAGCGTCACTATACCGGCGCGACGCGACGGCGGCCAATGCGAAATTCGGCGCGAGGCTATCGCATTTCGGCATTGCTGGTCTGCTTTCTGGCGTACGCAGAATGCTGCTAGAATCGCCGCAGGCTGATGTTGCCTGCCGCTCGCACCCGTGTCCGGGATCGGTGAAAGCATCGCAGGAGTCGCATGTCCGTCCCGTTCATCAGGCGACGCGCATCAGCAACGCGAGCACTGATCGAATTCGTCGCCACCGAACACTAGCAAGGATGGCAAACATGCGAACCTATCTCGACGCCAAGATCATGGCCAAGTCCCTGCGCGAGCGTCTCGCGCGCGAGGGCATCGACATTTCCCGCGCACAAGCTCTGGAATCCGTCGCCGCGCAGTTCGGCTTCACGGACTGGAACGTGCTCGCCGCCAAACTCGCGTCTGCCCCGGCGGACGGGATCGTCTTCGACACCGTCGCGCCGATTCACCGCATCTTCGACGAAGCGAAGGCACGCGAATTCTATGTGGACTTTCTGGGGTTCCGGCTCGATTGGGAGCACCGCTTCGCCGACGGTATGCCCCTGTACTGTCAGGTCTCGCGCGCCGGGATGACACTGCATCTGTCCGGCCATTTCGGCGACGCGAGCCCCGGCGCGACGACGTTCGTCTTCATGCGCGGCGTCGAGGCATATCAACGCGATCTGTCTGGCAAGCGCTATCCCAATATGAATCCCGGCATCGAGGCGCTCGACTGGGGCAAGCAGATGACGGTGACCGATCCGTTCAATAACCGTATCCGCTTCTGCGAACCCAGCGACTGAGCGCACGGCCCCCTTCGAACGGTCATCGCAGTGTGTGGCGATGACCGTTGACGCCATCCTCTCTCATTGCCCGTAGAGCGGCCCGTCCCAACCGTCGAGATACTTGGGCAGATCGTCCTGCACGTCCAATACGCGATGGCGATAGAACAGATGCATCGACGGTTGCAGGCCGGCGGGCAGCCTCGCGTCATGTGCCCGCGCAAGCAATGCATTCGGCACGACGTGCATCTCCAGACGATTGGTGCCGTGAAGGGTCTCGCCGCACGTGGCGCAGAAGCGTCGCGACATCTTGCGCGACGGATGCGAGAACGAATGCGTGGCGCCCGCGATCGCCATTTGCGACGGCGCCCAGGCGGTCGCCGCCAGCACCGGCGTGCCGTAAAAGTCGCGGCAGGCGTTGCAGTGGCACAAGGCGCGTGCGGCGGGCTCGCCGGTGAGTGTCATCGAGACGCTGCCGCACTGGCAGGCTACAGTGATCGCTGCGGTTCCCGGGGTTGTCGTGTCGCTCATAAGAGTCTATCGAGGGCGAAGGGGCGCACGTGGCGCGACGGCGTAAGCATACGAGGATGCTCCGGGCGCGTGTCCCTGCCGAAATTGGCGGGTTGCGCATTCTTCGGGATACCCCGCTGTTACCGGGGTAGTGCGCAAGGATGCGGTGAATGCGCTAACGTATGTGCTCTGCGTATGTCCGTATCCCCAAAAGAGGAAGTCAGGCATGTCTCATCCCTTCGATCCAGAGCGCTATTTCCGGCGCATCGGCTATACCGGCCCGCGTGAAGCCACGCTCGATGTTCTGCGCGCCGTGCACTCGCTGCATCCTCTGGCGATCCCCTTCGAAAACCTCGACCCGATTCGCGGCCGGCCGGTCGAGGTCGATCTGCCGTCGGTCGTCGCCAAGTTGCTCGACGGCGGACGCGGCGGCTACTGCTTCGAGCAGAACGCCTTGTTCGCCAACGCGCTGACGCACCTGGGGTTCGCCGTCACGCCATTGATCGGGCGCGTTGCATGGGGACGTTCGTTCGATGCGGAAGCGCCGCTGACGCACATGTTGTTGCGTGTCGATCTGGACGGCGAGGCTTGGCTGGCCGATGTCGGCTTCGGCTCCGTGACCCTCACAGCACCGCTGCGCCTGCAATCGGCACAACCGCAATCGACCTTGCTGGAAACGTTTCAGTTGGAGGCGGTCGGTGCGGGCGATGGTGCACCGCCCAGCGAGTATCGTTTGAGCGTGCGCTCGGCACAGCGGTGGCTGCCTGTGTATCGTTTTACGCCGAAGCCCGCCGAATGGATCGATTACAAGCTGGGCAATTGGTACACGTCGAGTGCGCCGGACTCGATCTTCCTGAATCGACTCATCGCATGCCGTGTGCTGCCTCAGGGGCGAATCGCCTTGCTCAACACAACGTTCACGGAGCGCTCCGCACAAGGCGAACTCGTGGCGGAAACCAATATCGCATCGGGCGCGCAACTCGCGCAGATTCTGGGGGAGCGATTCGGTCTGACGCTCGACGGCATCGATACCGATGCGCTGTATGAGCGCGCGAAAGCGTGCGCCGCCAAGGCGGCCGGGTAACGGTCATGGCAATGGCTTCCTGTCGCGCGTTTGCGTGAAAAGAAAAGGCCGCCTCCCGAGAGAGGCGGCCTTTGTCATTGCACTGCGTTATCTGTCGATGTGTGTCAGTGAGCCGAAACCGTGCCTGGCCACATCCGCACCACGAGTGCGCCGAGGGCGGCAAGCGTGGCGAGCGACGCGACGCCCGTCCAGCCCCAGTGCGCCAGCGCCTGAGCACCGAGCGCCGCGCCTATTGACATACCGATGAACACGCCGACAAAGAGCACCGCGTTCAGACGGCTGCGGGCGGCCGGCTCGATGCCGTACACGATCGTTTGATGCGATACGAGCGCCACTTGCACCCCAAGATCGAACCCGATGGCGGCCAGGCCAATCAACCACAACTGGGCGTGCGCGCCGAGCATGGGGGCGAACAGCATCGCTGCAAACGAGACGGCCACCAGACCCGCACCGAGACGCGTCACGATCTGCGGCCCGCGACGATCGGCAATACGCCCGGCCAACGGTGCGCCGAGTGCACCAGCCGCACCCGCCAGACCGAAGGCGCCCGCCGCAGCGGCCCCCAGATGGAACGGCGCGTCGTGAAGCATCACGGCCAGCGTTGACCAGAAGGCACTGAACCCGACCGACAGCAAGCCCTGTGCCACAGCGGCACGGCGCAACGCCTGATGACGCCGCCACAGGCTGGCCACCGAGCCGATCAACTGGCGATAAGTCATCTGCGTCGTCGTATGGAATGACGGCAGACCGCGCCACGCCACGACACCAAAGCCGGCCACGCTGATGGCGGCGACGACGTACATCGCACGCCAGCCAAAATTCTGCGCGACGAAACCCGACACGACCCGCGAGAGCAGAATGCCCAGCAACAACCCGGTCATCACCGTGCCGACCACCCGGCCCCGGATCGATTCGGGGGCGAGCGCGGCCGCCGCAGGCACGATGTCCTGCGCCATCGTCGCGGTCAGGCCGATGGCCAGACTCGCGGCGAGCAGCGTGCCGATGCCCGGCGCGAAGGCAGCCAGCAGCAGCGCGAGCGTGAGAATCGCGCCCTTGACCAGCACGATGCGACGCCGGTCGATGATGTCGCCAAGCGGCACCAGCAGCAGAATGCCAAGCGCGTAGCCAAGCTGTGTGAGCGTGGGCACCCAGCCGACGGTCGTGTTGGCCGCGTGGATGTCGTCGGTCATGATGCCGAGCATCGGCTGAGCGTAGTACAGCGAGGCGACGGTCAGGCCGGTGCCGGTGGCCAGCAACAGGATCAGCCGGGCGGACAATTCGGGCTGAGGCCGGACAGCGGCCTCAGCCGTACTGTTCTTGCCGGCCGCATCGCATGTTTGAGCGGAACTCATTTAGGGGGACTCCGGTAGCAAAAGTGTGGGCGTAGTGTCTCGCTTGGTGCGGTGCAGCGGTAGGCCTATAATCCGTACAACATTTATACGTGACGCGTATGACAGAACCCCTTCAACCCCCACCCGCTACGACCGACGCTTCCGCCAGCCGGGGCGGAGGCGCCGACCGCGTCGAGCTGATGCAAACGTTTGTGCGCATCGTCGAGGCTGGCAGTCTGTCGGCGGCAGCAGCGCGGCTCGGTACCACGCAGCCGACCGTCAGCCGGCGTTTGCAGATGCTCGAGCGTTCGTTGGGGCTCCGGCTGCTCCAGCGTTCGACGCACCGCATGAAGCTCACGGAAGACGGTGAGCGTTGCTTCGCGCGAGCGAAAGAACTGGTGACGAGCTGGGAGGCATTCGAGGCCGATCTGCGCGGCACGGGCGACGACCCGGAGGGCACCTTGCGCGTGCTCGTGCCACATGCTTTCGGACAGGAAATGATGGTCGGACCGCTTGCGGACTTTCTCGAGCGCTACCGGGGAATGAAGGTGCAGTGGATCTTGCAGGACCGCGAGCCGGATTTCATCGCCGAAGGTCTCGACTGTGCGATCCATGTGGGGGAACTGCGAGATCCGTCGAATGTGGCGATCTCGTTGCTCGATGTGCCGCGAATCGTCGTGGCGTCGCCGGCGTTGTTCAAGGGACATGTGCAGCCCGCGCATCCGTCCGATCTGGTTGCATTACCCTGGCTCTCGCACTCGACGTTCTATCGCAACGAGATCACGCTCACGCATGAGACAACCCGCGAGGCGGTGCGCATCGCATTCGATCCGCGCATGAGTACGGACAATCTCTATGCGTTGCGCAGTGCCGCAATACGCGGGCTCGGGGTGGGGGTCTGCTCCGCATGGGTGATGGCCGAGGATGTGGCGCAGGGGCGTCTGATCCAGCTTGTGCCGCAATGGCGCCCGACGCCGTTGCCGATGTACATCATCTATCCATATGCGAAGTACTACCCGGCACGTTTGCGCCGCTTCATCGAAGTGATGCGCTACGCCATTCCCCCTGTGATCGATGCGGAACAGCGCAAGGTTCGTTGATCAGATCAACTGCAATTGCCCGGCCTTGCCTTGCAACAGGGCGTCGTTGCGCTGCGCGGCGGCGCGCAGATAGTCCCATAGCACCGTAATGCGCTTGAGCGTGCGCAACTCCTCATGGCAGTAGATCCAGAAGCTGCGTGTGACCGCCACGTCGTCGACGAGCAACGGCACCAGCCGGGCGTCCTGCGCCGCCATGAAGCAAGGCAGGATCGCCAGCGCCTCGCCCTGCAACGCGGCCTGATATTGCGCGATGACGCTCGTGCTGCGCAGCACGATGTGGCATCCGGGCACGACGTCTTCCAGATAGCGCAACTCGTTGCTGAAGCTGAGTTCGTCGACATAGCTGATGAACCGGCGCCCGCTCAGATCCGCGAACGTTGCGACCTCGCCGTATTGCTTGAGATAGCCGGGCGTCGCGTACAACTGCAAGCGGTAGTCGCACAGCTTGCTGCACACGTATGGGCCGCGTTGCGGACGTTCGATGGTGATCGCCAGATCGGCCTCGCGCTTCGAGAGGCTCACGAAGCGAGGCACCGGCAACACGTCGAAGTCAATGGCGGGATATTCGCGTTGGAAGTGTGAGAGCACGGGTGTGACGAAATACGTGCCGAACGCTTCCGTCGACCCGATGCGGACATGGCCCGAGAGCGTTTGTCCCAAACCGGCGACTTGCTCGCAGGCCGATTGCAGTGCCGTCTCCATCTGCTCGGCGTGAACGAGGAGTTGCTGACCTTCCGGCGTCAGGGCGAAGCCCGCGTTGCGCGATTTGTCGAACAGCAAAGTGCCGAGCGACTGTTCCAGCGCCCGGACACGCCGCGAGACCGTGGTGTGATCGACTCCCAGACGCTGCGCCGCCGCACTCACCCGCTGCGTACGCGCAACCTCCAGAAAGTACCGAAGATCGTCCCAGTCGGGACGTGGCTCCGCGCTCGAAGCGCCGACGATGCCTGACTGCCGTGTCGTTGAGGTGCGAGCCATCGCCCGATCTCCTGTGTGTATTTATGCACAAAGTAGATGCAGATTTTCGCTATGTAAAGCAAATTCGCACAAATACAATTTATGAGCGCTGCGCATAGACGACGGCGACGAAAGCATAAGAGACCTGAAAGGATCTGAAGGAGACAAAGCGATGAAGATGAAGCCGTGGCTGCTCGCGCTGGGACTCGGCGCGGGCCTGGGATTGACGTCGGTATCGGGGATGGCCGAGTTGCCGAACCGTCCGGTGAAGGTGGGTGTGCTGACCGACATGTCGGGCACGTATTCCGCGATGGGGGGCGGCGGGTCGGTCGTGGCGGCGCAGATGGCCATTGACGATTGTCTGGCGGCCGAATGCAAGGGCATGAAGATCGATCTGGTCTCGGCCGACAACCAGAACAAGGCCGATGTTGCCGCCAACAAGGCGCGCGAATGGTTCGACCGTGACAACGTCGACGCGATTGCCGATCTGACGAACTCGGCCGCCGCGCTCGCCGTGCAGAAACTCGCGCTGGACAAGCAGCGCGTCGCGCTGTTCTCGGGCCCGGCGACCACGCGTCTGACGAACGAAGATTGCTCGCCCACGGGCTTTCACTGGATGTTCGACACCTACTCCCAGTCGGCGGCAACCGCGCGCGCCGTGGTCGGCGACGGCGGCAAGTCGTGGTATTTCATTACCGTCGACTATGCGTTCGGGCATTCGCTGGAGAAGGACGCCGCCGATATCGTGAAGACGCTCGGCGGCACCGTGGTGGGCCAGTCGCGGCATCCGCTCAATGCCTCCGACTATGCGTCGTTTCTGTTGCAGGCGCAAAGCTCGAAGGCACAGGTCGTGGCGCTCGCCAACGGCGGTCAGGACACGGTCAATGTGCTCAAGCAAGCGCGTGAATTCGGCATCGTGCAACGGGGGCAGAAGCTCGCGGCGCTGCTGGTGTTCCTCTCGGATGTTCATGCGCTGGGTCTGAACACGGCTCAGGGCCTGTTGTTTACCGACGGCTTCTACTGGGACTTCGACGACGCGTCACGCGCCTGGTCGGCCCGCTTCCAGAAAAAATACAAGGATCTGAAGCCGACGATGGTGCAGGCGGGCGTGTATTCGAGCGTGCTGCACTACCTGCGCGCGGTGGCGGCGACGAAGAGCGTGGAGGCGAAGGTGGTCGCGCAGAAAATGCGCGAAATGCCGATCCGGGACCCGATCATGCACAACGCGTCCATTCGTCCGGACGGCCGCGTGATTCACGACATGTACCTGTTCCGTGTGAAGTCGCCCGCCGAGTCGAAAGGCCCGTGGGACTACTACACCAAAGTCGCCACCGTGCCCGCGACGGAAGCCTTCCAACCGTTGTCGAAATCGACCTGCTCGCTCGTGAAGGCGAACACCGCAGCGAAGTGAGCGCCGGCTGATCGCGATGGCGCAGGCCCGGCCCCGATTGCCTATCTTGTAATTGCCGGCGGCGCTGCGTGCCCACTTGCCGCAGCCCGCCATTGCCCGAACCCCGAAGTGGCGCAAGCCCCGAATTCTTGCATTCGTTTCGATCTGGAGAGCCTGTCATGTCCCTACCTACCCTTCCGCTGCTCATCGACGGCAAACGCGTCGAGTCGAAAACCTCGCAGTGGCGCGACATTGTGAACCCGGCGACGCAGGAAGTCGTTGCCCGCGTGCCGTTTGCGACGATCGAAGAACTCAACGCGGCCGTGGCGTCGTCCAAGGCGGCTTACAAAAGCTGGCGCAATACGTCGCAAGCGAACCGCATGCGCATCATGCTGCGCTTTCAGCAATTGCTGCGCGATCACACGGGCGAACTCGCCGAACTGATCACACGCGAGCACGGCAAGACGCTGCCCGACGCCGAAGGCGAAGTGGGTCGCGGCCTCGAAGTCGTCGAACACGCATGCGCCATTGCGTCGCTGCAATTGGGCGAGTACGCACAGAATGCCGCCGGTGGCGTCGACGTCTACACGCTGATCGAACCGCTGGGCGTGTGCGCGGGCATCACGGCTTTCAACTTCCCTGTGATGCTGCCGTGCTTCATGTTTCCGCTCGCGGTGGCAACGGGCAACACGTTCGTGCTCAAGCCGTCGGAGCAAGATCCGAGCGCATCGCTGCGTCTGGCCGAACTTGCGCTGGAAGCCGGTCTGCCGCCGGGAGTGCTTAACGTCGTGCACGGCGGCCCGGACATCGCCAACGCCATCTGCGATCACCCGGATATCAAGGCCATATCGTTCATCGGCTCGACACATGTCGGCACGCATATCTATCGTCGCGCTTCGGAAGCGGGCAAGCGTTGCCAGGCGATGATGGGCGCGAAGAACCACTGCGTGATCCTGCCCGACGCGGATCGCGAGCAGGCCATCAACCATTTGCTGGGGGCGGCGTTCGGCGCGGCGGGCCAGCGTTGCATGGCAACGTCCGTCGCGGTGCTCGTAGGCGAGGCACGCGAGTGGGTGCCCGAGTTGGTGGAGCGCGCACGTGCGCTCAAGGTGGGGCCGGGTACCGATCGCCGCGCGGATCTCGGCCCGGTGGTGTCGAAGCCGGCGCGCGCGCGCATCGAGAAACTCATCGGCGCCGGTGTGGAAGAGGGCGCGAAGCTGTTGCTCGACGGTCGCGGTCACTCGGTCAAGGAAGCGCCGGAAGGCAACTTCGTCGGCCCGACCATTTTCGATGGCGTGACGGCCGACATGTCGATTTACCGCGACGAGATTTTCGGACCGGTGCTGTGCATGACAGGGGTCGATACGCTCGACGAAGCGATTGCCTTCGTCAACGCGAACCCGAACGGCAACGGTGTGGCGCTGTTCACGCAGGACGGCGGCGCGGCGCGTCAGTTCCAGAACGAGATCGATGTCGGTCAGGTCGGGATCAACCTGCCGATTCCGGTGCCGGTCGCGTGGTTCAGCTTCACCGGTTCGCGCGGCTCGAAGCTCGGCGATCTTGGGCCGAACGGCAAACAAGCCATTCTGTTCTGGACGCAGACCAAGACCGTGACGGCGCGCTGGCAAGCGCGCGGTACCGGCCCGTCGGGCGTGAACACGACGATCACACTCAAATAACACGCCTTTCCTACGGATTTCGGAGACAGACGATGGCTACGGAAACTCAACCAGCAACGTTGCGCGTCGCGTTCATCGGCCTTGGCAACATGGGCGGCCCGATGGCGGCCAATCTGGTCAAGGCGGGGCATGCGGTGCGCGGCTTCGATTTATCCGGTGGGGCAGTGGAGCGGCTGGCGGCCGCCGGTGGCCGCGCCGCGACGTCGATTGCCGATGCCGTGCGCGACGCGCAGGTGGTTATCACGATGCTGCCTGCCGGCGAGCATGTGCTCGCGGCATACGATGGCCCGGAAGGGGTACTCGCGAATGCTGCGTCAGACGCCGTGCTGATCGACAGCAGCACCGTGCCGCCGGAGATTCCCCGTCAGTTGGCCAAACTCGCCCGCCCGGGCACGCTGCTGCTCGATGCGCCGGTCTCCGGCGGCACGGCGGGCGCGGCGGCCGGCACGCTTACCTTCATGGTGGGCGGCGACGCGGCGCTCGTCGAGCGCATGCGGCCGCTGCTCGGCAACATGGGACGTGCGATTCATCACGGCGGCCCGCTTGGCGCCGGGCAGACGCTCAAGCTTTGCAACAATATGCTGCTGGGCATTCTGATGGCCGGCACGAGCGAGGCGCTGCGTCTGGGCATCGCTAACGGGCTCGATCCGAAGGTGCTCTCGGCGGTCATGCAGCAAAGCTCCGGGCGCAACTGGACACTGGAGGTCTACAACCCGTGTCCGGGCGTGATGGAGAACACGGCGTCGTCACGCGGGTACACGGGCGGTTTTGCGACCGATCTGATGGCGAAGGACTTGCGCCTAGCCCACGGGGCGGCCGAGACCAGCGACGTGGCGACGCCGCTTGGCGATCTGGCACGCCGCATCTTCGAGGTACATCGGGCGAACGGCCATGGGGCGCTCGACTTCTCGAGCATCTTCCAGGACCCGGTCACGCTGGCGCAGGCGCTGGATGTGAAGTAATTCCTGCCCGGCGAGACAGACAAACGCCCGTTGGCTTTGCGGCCGGCGGGCGTTCTCTTTTGCGGAGGTTCGTCGCTGAGCGCCGACGAGGCGGCGCGTCGTCACGTCAACCGGCAATCAGACGGTGCAACTGGTCGAGTTCCTGATTGAGCACACGTTGTTCGTCGCCCGACAGGCCGCCGCCGTGTTGCGCTGCCATGTCGCGGGTTTCCTGCGCAATGGCGTCCAGGCGGCGGTGCAATTCATCACCGCGCGGCGGCGGGTAATAGCCCAGATTCACATGATTGTCGATATCGCGCGATTCGTTGCCGATGCGGCGGTCGATCTGCTCGCGCCGTTGTATGGCGACGGTATGCGGATCGGGCTCCACGATGACTCGCGCAGCGGGGGCTGGCCGTGGCGGTTCTATCACGCAGCCCGACAAACTGCCGATAACGCCCGCGAGTCCGGCGAGCAACGCGATGGCGGCCCGTGCGCGAGTCTTGCGGGGCGCCATCGCGGAGGGAATGCGAGAAGTGGAGTGCGCGACGTTCATGATCGTTATTGGCCCTTAGCCCTTATCTACGCCAAGACGGCGTATTGGCATTCTCACTATCCGTGCGAGCGCCGGATAGCGATGTTGCAATCGGTTGCAACCATTTCAAACCCGTCAATATGGGCGTATCATCGCGCCGCAGCGGCTTCCCCCCACAGCCTGCCTTTCCGCGCTTGCGAGCGCCTTTGTTGCCATGATCGTTCGACCCAATCTGCATTGGCTGCGCATGCTCTTCGTCGTGCGCGGCTCGATCTTGCCCAAGATCGCCCCGCAGCTCATTTTCACCACGATCATTTCGATAGTTGTCACACTCGCCCATGGGCGCATCTTCGAATGGAAGATTCCGCTCACGTTCATTCCGTTCTCGCTGATCGGCATAACGCTCGCGATCTTTCTCGGTTTTCGTAACACTACGAGCTACGCTCGCTACTGGGAAGCCCGTATGCTCTGGGGCAGCGTGCTCAACGAGACGCGTGCATTGGCCCGTCAGTCGATGACGCTGGTGTCCGATACCTCGGATTCGCCGCGCTTCGTCTCTTATCTCATCGCCTTCGTGCACAGCATGCGCCATCAGTTGCGCGGCACCGATCCCCGCGCCGACTTCGAACGGCTACTCGGGAAGGAAGAGGTGGCGTGCCTCGCGCGCAAACAGTTCAAGCCGATCACGATCCTGCTCATGGCGGGGGAGTGGCTGCGAGAGCGTCGGGTGCTTGGGCAGATCGACGCACCGCTCGCGCAGGTCATGGAAATGCATCTGGATCGTCTGGGCGATGCCATCGGCGGCTGCGAGCGGATCGCGACCACGCCGATTCCGTTCACCTACGGCGTGATCCTGCACCGCGTGACCTATCTCTACAGCTTGTTGCTGCCGTTCGGGTTGGTCGACTCGATCGGCCCGATGACCCCGGTGATCGTGGCTTTCCTCTCGTACACCTTCTTCGCGCTCGAAGCCGTCAGCGCCGAAATCGAGGAGCCGTTCGGGCTGGAGCCGAACGACCTCGCGCTCGACGCCATGTCCGAGACGATCGAGCAATCGCTGAGCGAAATTCTTCACCGCCAGCACACGGCCCGCGTGCGTGCGCGCGATCACCACATCATCACTTGATGCGTCGATACTAAAGTGCTTGCTTTAGTTTTTTGAACGCCTATACTCAAGCACATGCTTGACCATGACAACGCCCTCGATTTGACCTTTCAGGCACTGGCCGATGCGTCGCGCCGCGCAATGCTCGCGCGGCTGGCGCAGGGGCCAGCGTCGGTCAGTGCGCTCGCGCAGCCGTTGGCGATGTCGTTGCAGGCGGTCATGCAGCACCTGGCCGTGCTCGAGAGCGCGGGGCTGGTGCGAACGGAGAAGGCCGGCCGTGTGCGCACGTGCCGGATCGAACCCCAGGCGCTGAGTCTTGCCGAACGATGGATCAACCAGCGCCGTCATGAGTGGGAAGGTCATCTCGACCGTTTGGGCGAGTATCTGGCCAGCCTGCCCCCCGAAGGAGCATGTCATGAGGACAGCAAGTGACGCAGCAGCGTCTGCGGCGCAGCCGCGCCCGCTGACGGTCGGACGTACGTACGCCACCTCGCGAGAAACGGTGTTTCGCGCCTGGACAACCACTGAGGCGGTGAAGCGCTGGTTTTGCCCGGCTGGCTACACCGTACCTGAAGCCAGGATCGACGCCCACGTGGGCGGCGCTTTCGAACTGAAGATGCAGTCGCCCGAAGGCGAAGCGCACTGGATTCGCGGGCGCTTCGTTGAGATCGACACCCCCGGACGTCTCGTAATCGACATGGAAGTGACCGACGCCAAAGGGGGGGCGCTGTTCGGTGCGCTCACGACGGTGTCCTTTACGGACGTAGCGCAAGGCACGCGGCTGGATGTCGAGCAACGCTACACCGTTCACGACCCCGCCTATGCCTGGATGCCCGAAGGCGCCGGTGCCGGCTGGGCGCAGACGTTGGACAAGCTCGGTCGCGAGGTCATGCGCGAGGTCGGGGCGCCGACGCAGCGTAGCGTCGTGCATGCGACCTTTCGCATCGAGCGTCAGTACCCCGCATCTCCCGCACGGGTTTTCCGCGCACTGACCGATCGCGAGGCCAAGGACCGCTGGTTCGCCCGCAGCGACGGTCTCACAGTGCTGGAGAGATCGATGGATGTCCGGCCCGGTGGTCGCGAGCGCGTGAGCGGGCAGTGGGCTGGGGGCATGGTGTCGACGTTCGACGCCATGTATTTCGATGTCGTGCCCGATACGCGGCTTGTCTACGCTTACGAAATGCACCTCGATACCCGCAAGATTTCCGTATCGCTCGCGACGGTCGATCTCCGCGCGAATGATGGCGGCACGCTTCTCGTCATGACCGAGCAAGGCGCGTTTCTGGACGGTTACGACGACGCAGGCTCGCGCGAGCGCGGCACCCGACTTTTGCTCGACGCCCTTGGCGCGTCGCTCACGGACTAAGTGAACCGGTTCACCTCTATTTCCTTTCTTCTGTCACGCCGCTTTTCCCTCAGTGCAATGGGGGAGATGCGGCGTTTTTTTATGGTCGAGTGCACCGATCTGGCGCGATCGATTCCCGTCGAATGACGCAATAGTTCCTCGACAAATATCGCGTTTTTCATCGGGGCAGCGAGTTCTAGACTTCTTTACATCGACGGCGCAATGCAAAAAAAGTCGTCGCAACTAGACAGGAGTTAAGAAAATGAACACCAAGAACATCGCAATCGCCCTTATCGCCGCCGTAGCTTCGCTCGGTGCCGTTGCCAGCAACGCAGCAGAAAATGGCAACAACTATCCTCAAGTCGCCTCGCAAGGTCAGCCGCTCACGCGTGCCGACGTGCTGGCCGATCTGGCTCAAGCCCGCGCACAAGGCGTGATCCCGCACGGCGACGCCGATTATCCGGTGTATGTCGCTTCGGGTCCGGCCATGAGCCGCACCGAAGTGAAGGCCCAACTGGCTCAGGCGCGTGCTGAAGGCCTCATGGCCCAAAACGACATCGATTACCCGGTCGTCGCCTCGCAAGGCCCGAGCGTGTCGCGCACCGACGTGAAGCAGGAACTGGCCCGCGCTCGCGCCGCCGGCGAACTGAGCGTCAGCCAAGGCAGCTAAGCGCTCGCTGGCTGTCGCAGCAAAATCAAAAGCCGTCCCGAGTGAGGAACTCGGGACGGCTTTTTTTTCTTCGGTACGCCAGACGTGCCGCTCAGGACTTCATGAAACGAAGCGCAATCCGGGCGAGCTTCGGCACGAAGGTCGGGCGCAACAGGCGCTTGTCGTAGCCATCCATGCGTCTTGCATCTTCCTCCAGGCACAGGACAATCAGGTCGCGGGGCTTGAGCGACTCGCCGATGTCGGCGGTACCGGTCGCCGGAAAGTTGGCGTCACGGGCCACACCATCGGTATCGATGCCGCGTGCGATCGCCATGCGATCCCAGATCAAGGTGACCCAGACGGCCGCCACGCGTGCGTAGAACCACGGCCGCTTCCAGACAGGCAGACTGCGCCGGTGCCACGCCACCCAGTTCGCAAAGAACAGAATGTGCCGGGCTTCTTCCTGAATGACGGGCTCGAACGTCTCGACGAGGGCTTCGGGGAAGTAGCCGGAGCGTTGGGCCGAACGGAACAGGCCGAAGGCGACGAAGCTGTCGATGCACTCGCTGAAGCCCGTTTTCATCCATGCCCATTCAGCGTCCTTGGGCGGCGGGTAGGGCGGTTCGGGGGCGAGTTCGATGCCGTACGCTTCAACCAGCTTGGAGAGCACGACCTTGTGGCGTGCCTCTTCCTCGCCGTCCATGACGAGCGCCTCGCGCAGCAGCGGGTCCTGAATCGTGGCGGCGTACGTCGCCACGCGGATCGATGCGCGGCCTTCGGTTTGCACGGCAATGTCCCAGATGGGCAGGGCGGTCAGGCGTTTGAGCGCGTCGGGTGGCAGCGTCGGCCAGTCGATGACCGAGGGTTTGTAAGGGTTGTGGGACTCGAGCAGCATGCGGCAGAACATGCGTTTATGGGAGTCCGAACCAATTGGCACAGTGCCATCGACATCGTATTGCCAATGGCGCATGACGTGGTCGGCCTGCGCGACGGCAACCGCTAGCGTGTCGGACATCTGGTCGGGATATCGCATGGAATATGAGTCTGAGTCTTGTCTGCGTCGGCAAAAATCATATCATCAAGCGACTGTCGGCCGCTGTACAGAATGCTCTGGCAGTCGCGTCCGACACGCGTTTACGACGCGTTGGAGCAGAGACATTCCGGCGACGACAATCACGCACGGGAACAGCCGCGTCGTCGCACAATAGCCCATGATGCAGGCCGGCGATCTTTTCCATCGGATTGCTATGCGTTGCTGTCACGCGCTCGCGTCAAGGACATGACGTAACACTATGTAACGCCAACGCGGCAGAACGTGTGGCACGCGCGCGTAACGGCGCTTCGCGCCCGGTGGTGAAATATTTGGTAATTGTTGTCGCGCGTGCAACGCAAGTATTCGCAGAACATCGTATATTGGCGGCTCACGGGTGCTTACACTATGAAGTCCGCTGTGGCTGTCTCGCAGCTTTTTTACTGGAGTCGTCATGACGCTGACCCTTGAGCAACTCTTTCCACAGCATCGTCCCGAGGGGGACTCCGTGGCTACGGCGCTTGACAGCCACGCTGTCGTACAGGCGCTGTCGCTGGCCTGCGCCGAGCATCCGCTCGTGTTGCTGCGCATGATGTACCCGGCCACTGACGCGAACACGCACCGCAGCCGCGACGAGCTCGCGGAGGTGCTGCACCGCCACGGGCTGCATCAGGTCGCGGGGTTGATCGAAGCGGAATCGCCGTACCTGATGTTCACGTCGGCCCAGCATGCGCATCTCACGCTCGTGGAGATCCTCCGCTACTCGGCGGCCATCGCCGTGCATCTCTACTATCGCGGGCTGACCGGGCTCGACGCCGAGGCGCGTCTGCGTGCCGACGCGACGGCGCCGGCCGATGGGCATTTCCGCCCGTTCGACGGTTTCGCCCGCACCGTGTAACCACGTTGGCGAAACACCCCGGAGGAGCGGCGCCGGCCCGAGGTTCAGGTCCGGCTGTCGTCTGGAGGGGATTGGCTGCCGGACGGTGAGGGCTTCGAGGTTGGCGATACGGGCGGTGCTGGCGTCTCGCCGGGCGCACTTTCGCCATCCCAGCCGAAGGTGACCTGGTGCTGCGCGCGACGCTGTTCACGCTCGCGCATCATTTGCTCTTCGAACTGACGGCGGCCCTCCTTCGCCGTGGCAATCATCTTGTTGCGATCCTGATAGGCCGGGTACATCTCGTCGGCCAGTTGATGATTGGCGCGACGGAACGCCATCGCTGCTTCGCGCGCTTCAGCCGCCGGCCAGCCCAGTTCCTCGAGCACTGAGCGCGCGCTGCGCAGCGACGACTCGAAGACCTCCCGTTCGATGTGCTTCACGCCACGATCGCGAAGCTGGAACAAGTGGCCGACGTTGCGCGCGCGTGCCACGACGGGAACGTCGGGGAAGTGCTTGCGCATCAGGTCGACGATCTCCAGCGACTGATCGACGTCATCGACCGCCACGACAACGGCCCGCGCCTGTGCGACGCCCGCAATGCGCAGCAGGTCGAGACGTGTGGCATCGCCATAAAACACGCGAAAACCGATTTGACGCAGGCTCTCGATGGTGTCGGGGTCGTGATCGAGCACGGTCACCGACACGCCTTGCGGCACCAGCGTACGCCCGACGATCTGGCCGTAGCGCCCGAAGCCGCAAATCACGACGCTGGCCGACTGTGGCTCGGCAATCTCTTTCATGCGTGGCGATCCTTTCAGGCTGTAACGCGGCAGCAGCCATTTTTCGATGGCCACGAGCAGCAACGGCGAGATCAGCATCGAAAGAGCGACAGCACCGATCAGGAACGACGACACGGCCGGCGGCAATACCTGCGGCCCCGCCGACTGAAACACCACGAAGGCGAATTCACCCCCTTGCGCGAGCAGCAGTGTGAAGATCGGCCGTTCCTGATAAGGCAGTTTCATCAGCCGCGACACGCCGTAGATCGCCAGCCCTTTCAGGGCCATGAAGCCGACGACCACGGCGATCATGCGCAGCGGTTGGGCGAGCAGCACGCCGAAGTCGATGCTCATGCCGACCGCGATGAAGAACAGCCCGAGCAGCAACCCTTTGAACGGTTCGATGTCAGTTTCCAGTTCGCGACGGTATTCGCTCTCGGCGAGCAGCACGCCGGCGAGGAAAGCGCCGAGTGCCATCGACAGGCCGACCCATTGCATCAACGTGGCGATGGCCACGACCAGCAACAGCGACGCCGCCGTGAAAATCTCGGGCGTGCGGCTGTTGGCGATCCAGCGCAGCAGTGGGCGCAACGCGAGGCGGCCACCGAGGATGATCGCTGCAATCACGCCGACGATCTTCAGTGCTTCGAGGGCGCGTGCCGAGCCCGTCATCACATGGCTGTCGAAGGAATTCGCGAGCAGGGGCAGTAGCGCGAGGATCGGGATCGCGGCAACGTCCTGAAACAGCAGGATCGAGAAGCCCGCCTGACCGCTCGGAGTGCCGAGCAGATTACGCTCCGCCATCACCTGCAGGGCGATGGCGGTGGAGGAGAGTGCGAGGCCGAGCGCCGCAACGAGGGCGATGCGCCACGGAGCGCCCAGCGCAATGCCCACCGCGAAGAGCAGCACGGCGCAGCCGAGGACCTGTGCCGATCCCCACCCGAAGATTGGCCGTCGCAGATTCCACAGACGTCGCGGTTCCAGTTCGAGGCCGACGAGGAAGAGCATCAGCACCACGCCGAATTCCGCGAAGTGCAGCACGTCTTCCACTCGCGAGACGAGACCGAGGCCCCACGGACCGATGGCAATCCCGGCGGCGAGATAACCGATGATTGCGCCGAGCCCCAATGCACGGGACAGCGGCACGACGATGACGGCCGCCGCGAGGTAAATCAGACTGGCAAGCAGCCAGGCGGGCACGTGTTCCATCAGGCGGCCCTCCCCGCACTTGCGTTTGTGGTGGTGTCGTCGTGCGCGCCCGCGATGTCCGTCGCGCCGCACGGACGATCCGTCGCCGGAATGTCCTGACATTCGGGGGCGTCTGCCATCGAGATCAGTTCCGGCCACTGCGGATACGTGGCTAACCGGCCTGCGAACTCGCTCACGTGAGTATCGAGCATGGCCTCGTCACTGCGCCGCGCGCCGAAAAACACATGTGGCGGGAGGAATCGCATGCCGCACAGGCGTGCCGTCTGCTCGTAGGCAGGCAGAAATGCCGAGAAGTCGTGCTGGTTGTAGCCTTCGGGGCGATAGCTCGATGCCGGCCCGCCGGTGCTGGCCACGAGCCAGAGATCCTTGTTCGCGAGCGCATGGCCGTCGTGGCCATACGCCCAGCCCCACGACAGCACTTCGTCGAGCCAGAGCTTTTGCAACGGCGGCATGCTGTACCAATAGATCGGATGAACGAGCACGATCAGGTCGGCGCGGGCGACGCGCCGTTGTTCGGCAGCCACATCGATGCTGAAGTCGGGATACGTCGAGTACAGATCGTTGACGTCGACACCTGCGATGCTGCGAGCGGCGTCGAGCAGGCGGCGATTCACGCGCGAGTCGCGCCAGCGCGGATGCGCCACGATGACATAGACGGCTCGCGCCGGCACACCGGCGCGAGACGCGTCGACGGTGTCATCGGAAGCACTTGAGAGACGGGAGGATGCGGGGGCAGTCATGCGGGGGAGGATACCGCATTCGTATGACGCCAGGCATCGCGCGCGTCGCGCGTGCGGATGCCGTCTCCGGCTAAAGACAACGGTGGCGAAAGCCGTTAAGTGTGGATATGCTCAATGCATCATTGACGCCTTCGATTGCCACGTTGCGCCGCCGGGTGTGCCGTGGTCAAAAGGACAAATAACAAGAACCTTCGCGCCGGTGCGGCTTCAACGCCCGTGCCTGCGTCATACCAATATGTCGCCGCAAGCCTTTCGCACTACCGTCAATCTGATCTATCACGGCCGCAACATTGCGCTCACGTTGTTGCTCGTCGCGCTGCTCTACAACCAGACGTTCTGGGTCTTCGCGAGTGCTGTCGCGGCGGCGCTCTGTACGGGCGCGTTGCAAGAGGCGGCGCGCATGCCGAACGACGAGGATCTGCCACCGCGTCCGCTCGTCATTCAGGTGTTGCGGATTTCCGTGCCACTGCTGCTCACCATGTTCGCGATCGGCTACGGCGCGGTGTGGCTCAAGCGCAACTTCTTCGGCTGATCTTGCTCGAACGCAGCCGGACGCGGGCCGTTTTCCGGCCCGTCCGCCGCGCATGTCACACCGTCATTTGACGAACTGGATATCGGTCGGCGCCTGAGGCGGGAGCTTTACGGCCAGCACCTTGAACTCGCCACTGGTGTTCTGTGAACCCGCGTGCACCGTGCCGCGCGGAATCACGATCAGATCGCCCGGATGCACCTCGCGCTGTTGGTCGCCCAGCCAGAACGTGCCGCTGCCCGAAATCACATACTGAATTTCGTCGGTGTCCTGGTGGGTGTGGCGCGGCACGTTGCCGCTTTGTACCGCGATCGTACCGTTGGGCGTGGCGACCAGCGTGCGCGTGCGCAGCGTGCCGACATTGGGCACGAGCTTGCCGATCTGCTCGTCGGTCATGGCGCCGACGTCGATGATCTGGGCACTCAGGGCAGTGGCCTGCGCCATCGCGCCGGGCATCAGGTGGGACGAGAGGAAGCCCGCGGCAAACGCGGCGGGTACGGCGGCCAGCAGGACATAGCGACGCATGTTCTATTTTCCTTTGCAGGGGCGTGACGAAACAGCAGCAAGGGGAGCTACGGACGAACGGCTTGTGTGAGGCACAACGACATAACCCGCCGTCATGGCAGCGGAAGGCTCGCGGCACTTCGGTGGGAGCGGCGAGCCCTGTGTCGGACTATACGCGCTCTCGCGCCGGGGCGCGAGGCGGTGCAGCCGATGTAAGGCGGATCAGGAGGACGTGTGCGGTACGTTGCCATGCCTATGCAGCAGGGCGTTGCGATGGGCATACGTGAAATAGATCACCATGCCGATGACGAGCCACACCAAGAAGGCGATCCGTGTGGTCGATTGCAGGTGCGCCATCAGGAACAGGCACAGACCGGCGGAGATGAGCGGCACGACCGGGGCGCCCGGCACGCGGAACGCACGCGGCAGGTCCAGACGCGTGCGGCGCAGCACCAGCACGGCCACCGACACCAGCGCGAACGCCGACAGCGTGCCGATATTGATCAGCTCGGCGAGCACGCCCAGCGGCACCAGGCCGTTACGCGACATCGCGTAGGCGATGCGCGTCTGGCCGTACGTCATCACCAGAATCACTGTCGTCATGCCGAGAATCGCGCCCAGATCGACGAAGCCCGCGGTCCAGTTCTGACCGGCGAATTGCAGTGCTAGCGACACCGGATGGTCAACGCCCGCGAACTGTGCGAAGGGCACGATCCCGGTCATGACCGCGGCAACCGTCACATACAGCAGCGTGCAGACGATGAGCGAGCCAGTGATGCCGATCGGCAGATCGCGGCCCGGATTGCGAACCTCTTCGGCGGCCGACGTCACTGCATCGAAGCCGATGAACGCGAAGAACACGAGGGCCGCCGCGTTGAACATGCCGCGGGTGCCAAACGGCATGAATGGCGTCCAGTTGGCCGGTTTTACCTACCACACGCCCACGGCGATGAACAGCAGCACCACACCGATCTTGATTGCCACCATCACATTGTTAATGCGGGCGGACTCACGCACGCCGTACGACAGCACCCAGGTGATGAGCAGCATGATGACGACGGCCGGCAGGTTGATGAGCGTCGAGACGCCCGGCAAGCTCCCCGGCGCCGCCGTGATGGCGGCGGGCAGAAAGGGGGAGGGCGTCGCGTGCCGGGGCCGTGTCGAGGGCGGGCGAAACCAACGGTGGATGGGGGGCGAGCGCCCCGCTGGCGCTACCAGCGGGGCCGTCTGGCGGCACGAGCGCACCGCCGCGTGTCATGCGATCAGTACAGCACGACCGAGCGAATCGACTCGCCGCGCTTCATCAGATCGAAGCCTTCGTTAATCTGATCGAGGCGCAGCGTGTGCGTGATGAGATCGTCGATGTTGATCTTGCCTTCCATGTACCAGTCGACGATCTTCGGCACATCGGTGCGCCCGCGCGCGCCGCCAAAGGCCGAGCCCTTCCATTCGCGGCCGGTCACCAGTTGGAACGGACGTGTGCTGATTTCCTGACCCGCTGCGGCCACGCCGATGATGAACGACTGGCCCCAGCCCTTGTGGCAGCACTCGAGCGCCTGACGCATGGTCGTCACGTTGCCGATGCACTCGAACGAATAATCGGCGCCGCCGTCGGTCAGTTGCACGATGGTGTCGACGACGTTCTCGACTTCCTTCGGGTTGATGAAATGCGTCATGCCGAACTTCTTGGCGAGTTCGACACGACCCGGGTTGATGTCGACACCGATGATCTTGTCGGCACCGACCATCTTCGCCCCCTGGATCACATTCAGGCCGATGCCGCCGAGACCGAACACCACCACATTGGCCCCCGCTTCGACCTTTGCCGAATAGACGACGGCGCCCACGCCGGTCGTCACGCCGCAGCCGATGTAGCAGACCTTGTCGAAGGGGGCGTCGGAGCGCACCTTGGCGACGGCGATTTCCGGCACGACGATGTAGTTCGAGAACGTGGACGTGCCCATGTAGTGGAAGATGGGCTTGCCGTCGAGCGAGAAGCGCGACGTGGCGTCAGGCATCAGGCCGCGGCCCTGCGTGCTGCGGATCGCCTGACAGAGGTTGGTCTTGCGCGACAGGCAGAACTTGCACTGGCGGCATTCGGGCGTGTAGAGCGGAATGACGTGATCGTCTTTCTTCAGCGTGGTCACGCCCGGGCCGACATCGACGATGACACCGGCACCCTCATGGCCGAGGATGGCGGGGAAGATGCCTTCCGGATCGGCGCCGGAGAGTGTGTAGTAGTCCGTATGGCAGATGCCGGTGGCCTTGACCTCGATCAGCACCTCACCGGCGCGCGGTCCTTCCAGATCGACTTCCTCGATGGTCAGGGGTTTGCCTGCCTCCCAGGCAATGGCGGCTTTGGTTTTCATGGCGATATTCCTCGTTGCAACGTCGTTCGGGGGAATCCCTTCGCGACGTACCTTACCGCTTTCTAAAGTCGCGCGCGAGTCTTGACACGCCATGTCAACGGAAATAGCGGGGCCGGATACAAGAATTGCCGGTCTTTCGTCTTACGATGGCCCGGCTGTCGGCTTGAGCCATGACTGATCTCCGAGCAGCACAGTTTCCGTGATTTCGATTTCCGGATAGCGCGGCTCCAGCGCATGCGCGCTCAGGGCGCGCCCGATCATGCCGACGACGTCCTGGCGTGCGAACTGCTGCGCCGAGACGTTCACGGAAATGCGCGGCAGTTGCCCGCCGCGCCGCAACAGACGACGGGCTTCGCGGCACGCCGCGTGCATCACCCACTCGCCAAGCGGCAGGATCAGCCCCGCAGTTTCCGCAATCGGTATGAATTCCGCTGGCCCGACGGCACCCAGTGACGGGTGACGCCTGCGCAGGAGCGCTTCGGCGTGACGAATTTCGCCGTTTGCCAGACTGACCTGAGTCTGATAGACGAGATGCAGTTGCGAGCGTGCCTGCTCGTGCACCGCCACGCGCAGCAGGCTTTCGAGTTCGTTGCGGCGGTGTGCGTGCGCGTCCATCTCGCTGCTGATCGAGTTCGACGAGCAGGACCGTGGTCCGGCCTGTTGGCGCGCACAACGATGGATCGCCGGTTCGAGCCGTTCGTTGAGCAGGGGCGGGTTGGGCAGACGGGTGACGGGATCATGGTGCGTGACGTACCAGAGCCGGGACGCCACCTGCACCTGTTGCGAGAGGTCGAGTACGATACCCACCCAGCGCGGGCAAGCGGCGGCGAGCCAGTTCCGACGGGTCGAGCAGCGAGAGAAAGCTGCGCTTGCCCAGCAGGTCGGCCGGAGTTCAGGAACGTCATGCAACACCTCCCTGGCGTCGCGATTTTTATCTCGAGAATCGAGCGATCGTATCGCGCGATTCTCGTTGTTTATCAAATGGTTACGAGCGCCATTCCGCCACGTCGAGAGCCTGCGTGGGCACGGGAAAATATGGCCTCCCGGCGGGTCCTTCGGTATCATGCGGCCTGATTCAAGCGGGGCTGTGCACAAACGCGAGCCGGATATCGCGTTGCCTGCCCCGATCCACTTTTTCGGCAAAGGAAGACAGCGTTGCATTGCGCCTGGATATCGACAAGCGGGATGGCACGAGGCACCTGGCGAGAACGCCGGCCGCCTCATCGTCTGCACGCGCGTCTGGCGCGTTTCATGCTACTCGTCTGTTGGGCTGCGCTCGGCAATGCCGCTGCGCAGACGCCCGAGGCCACCGCGCCCACCGGCACGCGCGAGACCAATGTGCGTCAGGTGGTGCTCGGCATCATCAGCTTCACCCGCTGGCCGACGCCGCCGGCCAAAGTGCGCCTGTGCGTGAGCGGTAATACCGACTATGCGCGCGACCTGCTCTCGGGGCCCTTGCCGAGCAGCGGCGTACCGGTCGAGGCGCAACGTGTGTCCGTCGCCGATCCTGCGATCGGTTCACAGTGCGACGTGTTGTATCTCGGTGCGATGGCAGACACCGAGCGCCGGCAAGTGCTGGCGACCATTGCGGGTCACCCCATATTGACGATCAGCGAGCGAAACGACTCGTGCACGCTCGGGACAATGTTCTGCCTGAACGTCGATCCCGATCGGGTGACTTTCGACATCAACCTCGACACCGTCGCGCGCAGCGGTGTACGTGTCCACCCCAATGTGCTGAAGCTGGCACGAAAACCGGGGACACAATGACGACTTCACGCCCCCCAACCCCCCCTATGCCTCCTGGTTCAGGCGAGCCCGTTGCCGGGTTGCTGCCGCCCCATATTTCTTCATCCGGCGCGCCGGCCGGTGGTGGTCATGAGTCGCCGCCCGTCGCACATCCCACCATGAGGCGGGCCTCGGCCCGCCGACGCCCGTCGTTGCAGGGCGTGTTGCGCCGTACCCACTTGCGCCTGGCCGTCTCTGCCGTGGTGCTCGCCGCCGTCGCGCTCTCGCTCGTGGCGTGGCTCGCCTTGCGCACGTATGCCGAGAACAATTTGCTGCTCATCGGGCGCTCGCTGACCTATACCGCAGAGGCTGCGGTCGTGTTCGGAGACCGCGTGGCCGCGCAGGAAGCGATTGCCCTTATTGCCAACGACGAAGATGTCTTTCAGGTGCGCGTGCTCGACGTGAGCAAGGCGCAGTTTGCCCTGTGGCGCAGGCGCGATGGCAGTACACTTGCACAAGTCGAGCGCATGGTGGCGGAAGTTGCACTGCCCGGCCCTGTCACGCTGCCGATTCGTCATGACGGAAAGGTCGTCGGTTACGTCGAAGTGCAGGGCGAGGGACATCAGTTCTTCGTCTTCCTGCTCAGCGGTGTGGGCGGGATACTCGCTTGTCTGCTGGTGACGTTCGCGGTGTCGAATGTGCTCGCGAAGCGGATGCATCTCGATATCGTCGAGCCGCTGCGTGCGCTTGCCGAAGTGGCGCACGCCGTGCGCCGCGAGCGGGCGTTCCATCAGCGGGTGGCGGCCACACCGCTGGCTGAACTCAAGGAGCTTGGCGACGACTTCAACGCGTTGCTCGACGAATTCGAGGGTTGGCAGAATCACTTGCGAGCGCAGAACGCCACGCTCGCACATCAGGCGAATCACGATCCTTTAACGGGGCTGCCGAACCGGGCGTATTTCGAATCGCGGCTTGCGCAGGCGCTTGTCGACGCGCGCGAGGTCGGCACGCATGTCGCACTGCTTTACCTCGACAGCGACCGCTTCAAGGAAATCAACGACCAGTTGGGGCATGACGCCGGCGACGCCGTGCTCGTGGCCATTGCCGAGAGGTTGCGTCAGCCGTTGCGCGAGGGCGATCTGGTCGCGCGGCTGGGCGGTGACGAATTCGCCGTCATGCTGCTGGGCGTGCGACAGACGTCGAACGCCGTGCGGCTCGCGCAGAGCTTGCTCGTGGCGATGGAAAAGCCGATTACGCTGCCCGATGGCGGTGAGATTGTGACGTCGATGAGCATTGGCATCGCGTTGTACCCGACACATGCCGACGATGCACCCGCGCTACTGCGCGTGGCGGACGCGGCGATGTATCAGGCCAAGCGTGCTGGTGTCGGCACCTGGCATGTTGCGGGAAGCCCCAAGAGTTAAGGCGGCGCGCAGCACTTAAGCTGAGAGACACCATCAACATGAATGACGACCGGATTACATAACGCAATGGGGACTTTGCTTTGGACTTCGCTGTTGACACACATGATTCACAATCGCCTTCGCTGAACCTCACTTTCGCGGTGTCCCTTGCTCGCGCCATCTCGCGGTGGGGGACGTTGGCTCGCCGGCTGTTGGCGGTCGTCTGCCTACTGGGCTTCGGTGGGCTGGCCGGTTGCCAGACCACGCCGGTTCACGGCCTGACGGCCGAGCAGGTCGCGGCGCTCAAGGCGGAAGGTTTCAAACAGACCGACGAAGGCTGGGAATTCGGCCTGTCCGACACGGTGCTGTTCGATACCGGTAAGTTCGTGGTGCGCGAGCCTGCACAGCAGACTGTCTTGCGTATCGGCCAAACGCTTGTGCGGGTCGGGCTGAACGAGGTCCGTGTCTACGGATACACAGACTCAGTGGGCACCGACACATACAACGAGCAGCTCTCGGCACGTCGCGCCGAAGCTGTCGCGGATGTGCTGATCGACGCGGGCATGCAGCGTGCCGGCATTCAAACGATCGGCGCCGGCAAGCGTAATCCCGTGGCGGATAACAGCACGCCCGCCGGCCGTGCGCAGAACCGGCGCGTTGCCATCGTCATTTCGACGCGCTAAATTTTTCACGGCATCGAGTTTCGTCACATCAAACCGTGTGCTGCGTCGGCATCGACGCCGGGCATGCCGGTCATTGACCTTGGCCACAATCAGGCACAATGGCGGCTATTGCCGGGCGATTCCGGCCGAATTGCCTACGTTGCCCCGATGCTCCCGACGTCTCTGATCCACCGGTCTTCTTTCGCCGACGGTTTGCGCCGAACGCCCCGGGCGCTGCGCGCGCTGGGCGTTGCCCTGAGCGGCGTGTTGTGTGCCGTTGTGGCGACGGGCGTGACGCCGCCGGTCTTTGCGCAGAACGCGCGCGTTGGTGCGTGGGCGACGGCACCGCAAGCCGTGGCGCAGCATCCGGCGGCACCGTCTTTCAATCGGGCGCCGGCGGTGAGCGGCCGCACCCTTCGTCAGATCGTCTATCCCACCCTTTCCGGCAACGATGTTCGCGTGCGCTTTTCCAACGCCTACGGCACGCAGCCGTTGGTGATCGAGCGCGCGAGCCTCGCCCTGTCGTTGCGGGGGGCGACGGTCGATGCCACCAGCATGCGCCCACTGACGTTTGGCGGTCAGCCAATGGCGCGGATTGCGCCCGGCGCCTCGCTCGAGAGTGACCCGCTACCCTTCGCCGTGCGCGCCGGAACGCCGCTGGCGGTCAGTCTTTTCACGCGTGAAACCAAACCGCCAACAACGTGGCACAAGATTGCGCAGCAGACTGCGTTTCTGAGTGGCGCGGGAGATTTCGTCGACACGGCGCAGGCGTCGGCTTATCCCACGCGTTTCACGAATACGTTATGGCTCTCCGGACTTAGCGTGGTGCCGGAAGCGCCTGCGCACGCCATTGTCGCCATCGGCGACTCGATTACGGACGGCATGCGCAGTACGCTCAACGCAAATCGGCGTTGGCCGGATAAACTGACGCGGCGTCTGGAGCGTGCCGGGCGGCGCGACATCTCCGTGCTCAATCTCGGCATCAGCGGCAATCGCCTGCTGCACGATTCGGCCTGTTACGGCGAGCGCCTCGTTGCGCGCTTCCGGCGCGACGCGTTGGAGCAACCGGGGGTGCGAACCGTTGTCGTGCAGATCGGTATCAACGACATCAATTTCGGCTACGTGCCACCTCACGGCGGCCTCGACTGCGACGTGCCCCATGTGATTGTGAGCGCGCCCGACATGATTGCGGGGTATCAGTCGCTGATCGCCGCTGCGCGTTCGCGCAACGTCCGCATTCTTGGAACGACGATTCCACCGGGCAAGCTGCCGCCAGAGCGAGAAGCGGTGCGTGAAGCTGTCAACCAATGGGTGCGTACGAGCGGAGCTTTCGACGGCGTGATCGATTTCGACGCCGCTTTGCACGATCCGGCGCAACCCACGCGCATGTTGCCGCGTCTGGACAGTGGCGATGGCACGCACCCGAGCGATGCCGGTTATGCGGCCATGGCCGACGCCGTGCCGCTGCCGCTGGTGCTTGGCGGGGCGAAGTAACGCTAACGCTCAGGCAAGGGCGTCAGCGTTCGCGCCGCACACCGACCGTCACCTGCTGCAGACGCACCACGTCGGGCGAGTGCAGCCATTCCGGATGAGCGAGGCAGTGGCGGAACAACGCCGTGGCGTCGTCGCCCCAGTACAACTCCCCGTCATAGGCAAACGTCGGAACGCCAAACACACCGGCGGCAATCGCCGTGTCGGTGTTCGCGCGTAGCGCGGCTTTGGCCTGTGGGGCTTCGGCCAGCGCGACGGCCTCGTCGGCTGAAAGGCCGAGGCGCTCGCACAAGTCTTGCCAGCCTTGTGCGTCGGTGACGTCGCGCCCTTCGGCCCAGATGAACCGGAAAATCGCGCGCACGACGTCGCGGGTGGCGCCGAGCGCCACGGCCAGACGCAGCACGCGTATTGGATGAAACGGGTGCACCGGTGGCATGCGAAACGCGATGCCGTCCTGCTCGGCGCGAAACTGCGCCATGCGGTACGTGAAGATGCGCTTATGGGGGGTCTCGGCCGGCCCCTGCGTTTGCAGATGCACGAGGATCGCACCCAGCACGATCGGCTTGAGGTCGATGGCGAGCGAGCGCGGCAGCGTGTCGAAACGCTCGAATTGCAGATAGGCGAACGGGGAGGAGAAATCAAAATACCACTGCGCGCGGCGGGCAGGGGGGGCGGCAACTTGTGACATGAGGTGCGATCTCCTGATCTGGACTCTGGACGCTCTTCCTGATGGCTTGGAAGAGTGTAGCGGTCCATCGCAGACGTTTGTACCCGTCGGTATTTGCGGCGCAGGTGAAAAAAACCATCGATTCAATGAGTTACATGCCGGATAAATAATTATCGGTTATTTGGATATATCGTATCCGATATAACGATTTTTATTATTGAAGCAGAGTTTTTAGACTTGCAGTCATTCCAGAGGAGTGCCTGCGATGACCACAAAAACCCAGATCACCCGCCCCGCCACGGCCAGCCGGCCCGATACGCTGGTGCCGGATTGGCAGAATCCGTGGGCCGGTCTGATTCTCTCGACGGTGATTGCTTTTGTGGCGTTGTTGCTCGGTCGTCAGATGCCGCTCATCGGTGGTCCGGTGTTCGGTATCCTGCTCGGCATCATCGTTCGCAACGTGTTCTCGCCCGGTGTTCGTTACGAAGCCGGCATAAAGTTCGCCTCGAAGTATGTGCTCCAGTGGTCGATCATTGCGCTCGGCTTCGGTCTGAGCCTGTCGCAAGTGGCGCATACGGGGCTTGAGTCGCTGGCGGTCACGGGGGTGACGATCACCGCTGCCGGCCTGTCGGCGTGGGGGCTGGGCCGCCTGCTCGGCGTGGGCGACAAGCTCAAGCTGCTTATCGGCGTAGGCACGGCGATCTGCGGCGGGTCGGCCATTGCAGCGGTCACGCCCATCGTCAAGCCGGACGACCACGAAACGGCGTTCGCCATCTCGACCATCTTCCTGTTCAACATTGCCGCCGTGTTGCTGTTCCCGATGCTCGGTCACATGCTTCACCTGTCGGACCTCGGCTTCGGCATGTGGGCGGGCACGGCGATCAACGATACGTCGTCGGTCGTGGCCGCCGGTTATAGCTACAGCAAGACGGCAGGCGATTACGCGACCATCGTCAAGCTCACGCGTGCCACGCTGATCATCCCGGTCTGCCTCGCGCTGGCTGCCATCGTGGCGTACCGTGCCAAGCGTGCAGGGGCCGGCAACTTCAGCCTCGCCCGCATCTTCCCCTGGTTCATCCTCGGGTTTCTGATCGCATCGGGTGTGCGCACGGCCGGGCTCGTGCCGGCGGAACTGCAACCTTGGATTCACGACGCAGCGGAGTTCCTCATCATCGTCGCCCTCACGGCGATCGGCCTGTCGTCGAACCTGCGCCGCATGGCTTCCACCGGTGTGCGGCCTATTCTGCTGGGGTTGGGGGTGTGGGCTGCCGTGTCGGTCAGCAGTCTGGCGGTGCAACTGGCAATGGGCCAGCTTTGATACGCAGGGCGGGGGACGACACTCAGGCCTAGGGCAGACCCGGCGGGCAAGCCGGGGGCGGTCGCCTAAAATGGAATTACGGGCGACCGTCGGCCGTCCGTGAAGCATTTCCGGAGGCCGTGATGACAACCTCATTCGGTGAAATCTGGTACACGATCGGCGCGCTGGTCGTAATCGCGCTGCTGGCCGGCATGGTGTGGGAGCTGGGTGTCTGGTGGACGCGCCACCCCGATCATCGGGCGGTGCAACGTTTCGAGCACGCGTGGGAGAAGATTCGCCACCCGCGGCATTGATTGCCTGAGGCGGCGCTTCTCGAAACGTTCGGGAACGACGGCTGACGCCCGTCAGCCGACGGGAAAGTGTGCCCCGCCGCTCAGTCGAGCTTCAGGTGACTCGGCACGTTCGGGTCCCAGCGCTCGAGGTCTTCGAGCGGATACGGTTTGCTGCCATGTACGGCCCGTTTGATGCGGCTCCGGCCGCTGGGCCGGGGGACGTTGGGCAACGCGGCGCCGGCCGGTGTGCCCGCCAGATCGAGATAGCCGTGCTTGAACTCGGCCTGGGTCATCCCCCATTTCATCAGAAATTCGCGGCTGCCACGATTCTTGACGACACGGCCCGTTGACCGGCAGCCGAAGTGATACACCACGCTTTTGCCCACAATGCGGAACGTGCGGCAGCCGACGAGCCATAACTTCATGAGGAAGTCGTCGTCGCTGCTCATGCCTGGTCCGAACTCGATGCTGTAGCCGCCTACGAGATGCCACAGACTGCGGCTCACGAGGGTGGGCTGTGTCGGCACGCCGTTGACGTCCTCACGGCCGAGCGAGGCCGCAAAGGCGAGCAGGGCGGCTTCGTCGAACGTCTCCGTCGTCGTACCGAAGTCACGCGAGACCACCTGTTTGCTCCCCCCGGCGTTCGGCTCGATCATCACGGACGAGAGGTAGTACACCGGCGTATCGAGTGCGCGGGCGGCGTCGATGAGGGCGGTGTCCCAGCCGGGCGTGGCGAACATGTCGTCGTTCAGAAAGAGCAACTGGTCGTGCGACGCGAGCGGTGCGAGCTGATTGAGCGCCAGACAGACGCCGACGTTGCCGCTGCTGTGCGTGTGACGCAGGCCTTGCTCCCGTACCCATTCCAGCGTGCCGTCGCTGCCGTCGTTCACGTGAACGAGGATTTCGTGCGCTTTGCCGGAGTGTCGGCGGACGCTATCGATACATAGCTTTAGGAACGGCAGATTGTTCCAGGTCGGAATCAGGATACTTAGCATGTGGGGAACGGCGTGATTACGGCGCGGCAGGGATCTTGTCGTCGATTGTGTCGATCGAATTGTCCACAGGATATGCGAAGGCTGCGAACAGGGCCACCATCGTCGAGTAGAAGGCGACGGTAACCTTCAGATTGAATGTCTCCACAGTCAGACCGAATATGGCGAAAGCGACCGCCGTCATCAGGCCCATCAGCGCAGCGCGATGCTCCCTGGGGCTATGGCGGAGCTTGGCAGACCGGATGAAGAAATAGGCTGGGCCCACGTAGACGCCAAGAATGCTCAATAGGCCGAACACCAGTCCGTAGTCGACGACGTAAGCAAGAATTTGATTATGAATCTCGCCTTTTCCATAGTTAGCAGCCATCGGTGTCAGGACCCCAGTGGCGGCCATGGCGGGCATGGCGTCGCGATAACCGTGGGCGCCCCATCCCAGTATAGGTTTCGCTTCGATGAGTTTTCCTGCGGCCTTCCATAGTTCAAGCCGGATGCCCGTGGATGAATCGGGTTGCCCGGCGGACAAACTGGTGAGATCTGTACGGATGGCCTCGAATCGCTCCCGAACCGTTGGCGAAGCAAAGGCACTGATCAGCAGCACCACGGCAAAGAGTGCAACCGCGACTCGCCGGCCCGCGCTGATGGGATGTCTGTGCCAAAAGAACCACACCACCAGCAGACAGGGCAATGCGATCCAGCCCCCACGGGATTGGCTCGCCCATGACGCATAGCAGCCAGCCGCACCCCCGAGAATCTTAAAGGCGACGATCCACGGCTTGTCATGGGAGAGCCAGTGAATCGAAACGAGAGACAGGATGCCGAGCAGCAGTGCGATATCTCCGAAATGAATCGGGTTCAGAAACGAGCTTTCGGCTCTCGCGGCGAGGAGGTCTGCCGTCGAGTACAAGGCCATGGCTGCGGCGCAGATGGCTCCGGCACCGAATGTCAGGTCGACCCATTTCGGAAGGACATAGGTCATCCTGCGCAGACTGAAAAACACGATGGTGGCGAGCAGGAAACGCACGGGGGAGTCGAGCGTATTCGCGACGATCTTGCCGTGGAACACCTCAACCGCCAGGATCGCAAAGAACGGCAGAAACAAGACGACGACAAGCACCCGGACGTGGGGGCTGGTCTTGATGAGGGAGGAAATCTCGCCGAACCTACGATCCGTCAGGAGGATGGCCGCACCCAACGCCACGATCAAAAACATAACAGTGTTCCCTCCGCGCGGAACGATAAGAGCGGCGGCGGGAAACAACAGGATTAGTGTGCCGAAAATTTTGGCAAAAAGATGTCGGCTGGACGTGATCGCCGACGTTTCAGACTTGCTCATTGGCTAACTGGCGGACTTCGCGATTTGCATTTGCACGAAGTATGCCAGAAATGCCCGCGCCGACGCATTTTCGTCGAATGCGTACAACCGCCCATGGGAAAACAGGGAGAATCGTGCTGAACCCGCGTTACAAGTTCATCGCCCCCAGCACGCTGCACCGATGCAGCGCCACATGGGTCCAGGCCGCTTCATCGTACGAATCTTCCTCGCGCGCTTGCCGCTGCGCTTCGTGAAATGCACGCCAGAGGGCGGCGGCGCTCGAGGGCGTGCCTCCGGCCAACTGGTATTGGCGCTGAAGCGCTTCGGCCAGCCACGGTTGCTCGTGGGCACAGGCTTCGGCATAGGCCTCGACGGCAACCCGCGCGTAAGGGTCGCCTGCCGGGTCGAGTACCACTGGGTGACTGGCCGCCGGACGAGGTATAGCGGACAGGGCGTGGCGCCCGGTGGCGCCATTGCGTGCGTGGTGACGTTTCATGAGGGTCTCGTCTCGTTGACCGCGCCAAGGCCGCTGGCGCGGAATCGCTTACGTGGACTCAGTCGTTTTCCATATCGCGGATGAACAGCATGGCCGCGTGCTTGGCTTGATCGATGCTCTTGAACGTCCTGCCATCCATGGGCCAGACATCGACCAGTACGGCGTAGTCGCCGGGCTGATCGGCCTGCATGATGCGAATGTAATGCTGCCGGAACACGCAGCGCGCGAGCTCCACTGTCGGATGCGGTCGGCGGAAATGAGCGGTTGCCATGACAGTCTCCAGAAATTCGGCCCTCCAGCCTCGACGGGCCGTTGTTCTGTCATAAGCAAGTTGCGCGCCACTCCGTCAGAATCAGCTAACTGATTGATATATAAGGAGGTTGCCTAGAGGATAGGCGAGCGCGGTTGAAAAACGTTACGAAAACGAAACATCGCCGAAACGGCAAGACGTAACACCGCCGGGGGGCGGGATGTGTTCGGATATCAGATGGACAACGGTGCTGCACACAACTCCGCCAACCCGGCCAGATCGCCTCGTTGCGCGAGTTGATGGACGTGCCGGGCGAAGCCATCGAATTGCGGCGACTGGTCGCTAAGGTCGCGCGCCCAGTCCATCAGATCGGTAATGGCGCCCAACGCGATCAGCTGCCGGGCCCGCAACATATGCTCGTGTGACGGGGACCGCCATGACGCGTCGCTCGAATGACTCACGTCGCCGCCATCCCATGCGCTGCTGGGGGTGTCGTCGCGGTGCAGATTGAGCAGGCGGGCGAGCGTGTTGCGCAGATCGGCGAGTTCGATGGGCTTGAGCAGGCACGCATCGTAGCCGCTGCCCGCGACGATTTGCGGCGATGCCGAGATCGCCAGCACGGGCATGCCGGGCCAGCGGCAGCGTATGGCGTGGGCGACCGCGAGACCGTCGGCATTGGGCATCATGTGGTCGGTGATGACCAGATCCGGTCTCATGTTTGAAGAATCGTCCAGTGCGGCGATGAGCGCCACGCCATCGTTGAACGTGCGCACCGTAAAGCCCAGGCTTGCGAGTTCGTCATGCAGGAACTGCCGGATCTCGGGCGAATCTTCGGCGAGCCAGAGGTGGTGTCCGCTGCCATCGAGCGAGGGCAAAGCGTAGGTTGCGCGCGCAAGCGACTGTTGCGCGAGATCGGCCTCGCGCGCTATCTGCAACGGCAACGTGAATACCGCGCGTGTGCCCACGTCCGGCGTGCTGTCGAGGGTGATGGCGCCGTCCATGCGTTCGATCCACTGCTGCACGATGGCCAGCCCAAGGCCCACACCCGGAACGCGTCGCGCCCGGTCGAGTCGTGCGAAGGGTTCGAAGACGCGAGGCAGCTCGTCTTGTGCGATGCCGCAGCCAGAGTCCTTCACACTAAAACGCACGTGTACGATATCCGCGCGCGTCATGTCCGGCGTGGCCGAGAGCGATAGCGTGATCGTGCCGTTCGCAGTGTACTTCGCGGCGTTGTCGAGCAAATTGGCGAGTACCTGGCGCACACGTTTTGCGTCGAAGGTGAGCAGCGCAGGTAACGGCGCCCGCACATCGAGCACGAACGTGTTGTCGTGCTTGCGTGCGAGACTCATCCCTTCGTGTGCCATGCCGTCGATGAACGCGTGGATGTAGACGGGCGCGACGTGCAGCGAATCGGCCGCGCCGCCGCCCGCATACTCGATCAGATCGTTGACCATGGCGAGCATGTGATGCGCACTACGGCGGATGATACGTCCCCGGCCGGCGTCTTCGCGTCCGCCTGATTGCACCAGATCGGCAAAGCCGATGATGGAGGTGAGCGGCGTGCGCAGATCGTGGCTGATACGAGCGAGGAAGTCGTTCTTCGCGCTGTTGGCTTCGTCGGCGGCGATGAGGGCGGCTTGCCATTCACGCGTGCGCGCGTCGACGGCATTGGCGAGCCAGTCCTCGGGCAGCAGACCGTTGATGATCGCCAGCCGCCAGAGCCGCGCGTTGGCGGCGCCACGTCGCCAGCCGTGGGCGGCGAGGGCCTGAGTGGTGTCAAGGCGTGCGGTGGGGGCTTCCAGCAGACGCAGTTGCCTGTCCAGATTAAGCGGTGATGGCGCGCTCCAGAGGTCGATCGGCGGCTCAGACGACACCGGTGAATGGGCGGCCGGTGCGGCAAAGGCGCGAACGCCATGCAGCAATAGCGTCAGGAAGACGATGACGAGGGCAACCCAGGCAATCAGAGGCCGGCGTAGCCCGGGCGCCGGCAGGTCCGATGGCACAACGTTCATGCTGAGGGGCGTGCGTCCGATGTGTCGGGGGAGGGTGAGCTTTGCGCGCCAAGCTCACGGAAGCCGCTCTGCGGCATGCCGAAGCGTTCGCGAAACGCCGTGGCGAAATTGGCGGCGCTGGTAATGTCCTGCACGTCGAGCGACGTCTCCGAGAGTAGCTGGCGCGCTTACTTCATGCGTTCTTCACGCAGAAAGTCGAACACCGTAACGCCGACACAACGTCGAAACGCCAGATTCAGACGACGCATGTTGGTGCCGACTGCGCTGGCGAGACCGATGAGTTCGGGCGTGGTATCGAGCCGGTCGAGCAGCAGTGCGCGCGTGGCACGGAAGAGCACTGCGTCGAGCGTATGCGCCTGCACCGGCAGCTTGGTGCTTTCGTTCGTGGCCGAGGGCAATGGCGCCGGTCTCATCGCTTTCAGAGGAATAGACAGCCGCAGGCGCACTTCCTCGAAGTCGTACGGCTTGGCGATGTAATCGACCGCGCCCGCGGAGAGTCCGGCAACGCGCACGCCCGACAACTGGCGGGCGCGTGGCGAGGCGGCCCACGTGTTACTCGAAGGACGAGAGACGGGCGTGAAAAGCGGCAGCGGAGCCAGGGGACGATCGCTCATGATGGTCTGCCGTCGGGTTCGCCTGGGTGAGGGCCGGTACGCGGGCGATCAGGGGGGCGATCGCCGTCGGCGTGCCCCGTCTGGCGAGCCCGGCCCCCCGTGGGGGGGCTGGTCGCCGGCAGAACACAAGTGGCTTACTCGGGTGTCGTCCAGACGACGTTCGCGCCCACCGAGCACAGGTTTTCGACGAAGCGCGGGTGTGCGCGCTGGATCGGCTGGGCGTTCTTGATGGTCGATTGTCCGTCGATACTGGAGGCCACCATCAGCAGGGCAATCGCCACGCGGATGATGTACGGGCTTTCCACGACGGCCGGCGAGAGCGGCACGCCGCCGAACGTGATCAGGCGATGCGGATCGGACTGGAACACGTGTGCACCGAACTTCGACAACTCGGTCGACCAGCCCATGGCGCCGTCATACACCTTGTTCCAGAACATGGCGCTGCCCTCGGCTTTCACGCCCAGCGCGATGAAGATCGGTAGCAGGTCGACGGGGAAATATGGCCAGGGGGCGGCTTCCACCTTCGTCAGAATGTTCTGCGTGAACGGTGTCTGCACCTTGAGTTTGCCTTGCGCGATGGCCGTCGACCAGCCGTCGCGGTGCTCGACCTTCACGCCGAACTTGGCGAACGTGCGGTCGATCAGGGGGAACTGATCCGGTGCCGAGTTCCTGACTGTGATTTCGCCGCCGGTGATAGCGCCGAGTGCCAGGAACGTCGTGATTTCATGAAAATCTTCGGCAAAGCGGAATTCGCCGCCGCCGAAGCGTTCCACACCTTCGATGGCGAGCTGCGACGTGCCGACACCTTCAATGGGCACCCCCAGCATCTGCATGAAACGGCAGAACTCCTGCACGTGCGGCTCTGAGGCCGCGTTGTTCAGTTGCGAGCGCCCCTTGGCCGATGCCGCGCACAGCACGAAGTTCTCCGTGGTTGTCACCGAGGCGTAATCGAGCCAATGGCGGATGGCGGGACGCGCATCGTCTGCGTGGATGAGCAGCGAGCCTTCGGTGCGCTCGACACGTCCGCCGAAATGGCGCAGCACTTCAATGTGCGGGTCGATCTCGCGCACGCCGAGCGTGCAGCCCTTGATGTTGTCTTCGATGCGCGCAACGCCGAACCGCGCGAGCAGCGGCGGCACGAGCATGATCGACGAGCGCATTTCTTCCGGCAGATGGTCGGTGCGCGGATCGAACTTCGTATTGCGGTGATGGACGTCGAGCGTACCGGTCTCGAAATCGACGCTCACATCGCTGCCGAGCTGCCGGAAGATATCGAGAATCTTGCGAACGTCGGTGATCTCGGGCACGCCGATGAGGCGCACGGGCTGATCGGTGAGCAACGTGGCGCAGAGCACCGGGAGAACGGCGTTCTTGTTGGCGGAAGGGATAATGCGGCCGCGCAGGGGCTGGCCGCCGTGGACTACCAGATGGGACATGGGCTTCCTTCGGGCTTCGTGCCTTCGTGCTTTCGTGTGTCGGGTGGGGGCAAAAGTGGCAGGCGGGCCGCAGGCCCGTCGCAAACAGGCGAAATATACCTCTGAATGTGGCGCGTGTGCCATGCGCCCTCGGAGCCCGTAGTGGGATTGCCGCGCGGCTTGACGGGCGACAGCCCGCAGTATCGGCGGCGGGGCGCTACCGGAGGGCGTTGCGATTCACGACGCCGCCGCGCCCGCAAAGGCTTCGGCGAAGATGGCGCGGAAGTCGGGTGTCTCGGCGGCGGCGGCGCGGGTGAGTACCCGGGCTTCCAGTTCGTCGAGATGCGCTGCCGCCAGAGTCATGGCGGCTTGCGTCTTGCCGTCGCGCAACTGACCGACGAGCTGAGCATGCTCCGTGGGCGCGCAACGCATGAATTCCGCCGGGTCGTACAGGGCTTTGTAAAGCTCGGTCTTGGCGACGAGCTGGCGCGCGAATACATCGAGTTCGGTGCTACCGGCCATGCCGATCAACTTCAGATGAAACTCGCCCGCGAGGCGAATCGAGCGCTCGTGCGTGCCCTCGGCATGCGAGCGGGCTTCGGTGGCGACGTGCTCGTCGAGCACCGCAAGCTGCGACGCGCTCAACTGGCCGCAAATATTCGCGATCACCCCGGTTTCCAGCACGCGCCGTGCGCGATACGTCTGACGGATGTCGTCGAGCGAAGGCTGCGGCACAAACGCTCCCCGGTTCGGTTCGAGCACTAGCTTGCCCTCGAAGCCGAGCCGGGCGAGCACCTTGCGCACCGCGCCACGCGTGCAATCGAACGCCTGCGCCAGATTGCGCTCACGCAGCGGCATGCCCGGCCGGAGCTTGCCCGAGAGCAGCGCTTGCGAGATCGCCAGATAGACACGGGCCTCGATCTGCTGGCCCGCGCTGCCCGGCGAACCATCGCTGCCGGCCGGCAGATCCGGTGCCGTGTCGGGCGTTGCCTCGGTGCGGGACGCGTCGTGCGGCGACGCCGGTGCTGCGGTGCGGCTCAAGCCTGATCTCCTCGATGGTCGCGGTTCACGTAGACGTGGGGCGCATTGTACCCGGCCCCCTCCACCTCCCGGTTTCCTCTCCCGGAAAACCCTCGGTTTCCGCCGTCCCCGTATCGCGACCTTGCATTTCGGTAAATCGTTATCGATAATGGTCAACAAAAATGGTTAACCATTTTGTTATATTTGGTTGATGATATGGCAAATTATCGCGATGTGCCATTCCCCGGATATCGACGAAGTGTCAAGCCATGAGGCCGCGACGGACACATCCGGGCGGCTGCCCGTGGATTCCTTTTTGGGTCTGGAGACGTCATGAAACCTGTGCATTGCCTGGCTGCGCTTCCCATCGCGGCCTTTTATTGCGGCGGTTGGCTTGCCGAACACGTGGGCACCCGGCTGGCCGGGCTGCCGTTCCTGATGACGTGGAATATCGTCTGGCTGCTACTCACGTCGGTGGTGATGGTCGTGATGTTCCGCTTCGATGGATCGCGCGAGGCGGCGAGTGCTCCGGCAACGGATCTGCGCGAACGCGACGGAGCGGCATCATGAATGCTGCGCTGGCCGTTATCGCGGCGTTTCTCGCATTTGCGCTTTTCGTGGGGCTGCGCGCACGGCGTGGTCGCACGATGAGTCTGGAGCAGTGGGCGGTGGGGGGGCGTGGCTTCGGCACGCTGCTTGTCTTCCTGCTGATGGCCGGGGAAGCCTTCTCGACGTTCACGTTCCTCGGCGCGAGCGGATGGGCGTACAGCAAGGGACCGCCCGCGTTCTACATCCTCGCCTACGGCGCACTCGCGTACCTGCTCGGCTACTGGATGCTGCCGGCGGCGTGGCGTCACGCAACGCGCCACGGCTGCGTGTCGTTCTCCGACTTCTTCGCCACGGCGTATCGTTCGCGCGCCTTGGGGGTCGTCGTCTCGCTCGTGGCGGTGCTCGGCATGACGGCGCTGCTGATCATCCAGTTGCGCGGGTTGGGCATCATCGTGTCGGAGTCGTCGTACGGCACGATTCCGCCCGCGGTGGCGATCTGGTGCGGGGCCATCGCGATGGTGCTGTACATCACGGTGTCGGGCATTCACGGCTCCGCGAGCATTGCGATCTATAAGGACATTCTGATTCTCGTTATCGCCGTATTCCTCGGCATCTATCTGCCATTGCATTACTTCGGTGGTTTCGGCGAGATGTTCGATCGCATCGAGGCGGCGCGTCCGGGCTTCCTGCAGATGCCCACGAGCGGCCTGACGCTGTCCTGGTACAACTCGACGATTCTGCTCACGTCGCTCGGTTACTACCTGTATCCCTACGTTTTCACGTCGGTGTACGCGGCAAACAGCGAGAGCGCCGTGCGTAAGAACACGATCCTGATGCCGCTGTATCAGATGGTGATCGCGTTCATGTTCTTCGTGGGCTTCGCGGCGATTCTGCAAGTGCCTGGCCTGACGGGGGCGGATTCGGATCTGGCCTTGCTGCGTATCGTGAAGCAGACGTTCTCGCCGTGGTTCGTGGGTGTGATCGGTGGCGTCGGGGTGTTGACCGCGCTCGTGCCGGGCTCGATGATCCTGCTCAATGCGTCGACGCTGATTGCAAAGAACATCTACCGCGACGGCTTTGCGCCGCATGCCAGCGAGGCCTTCGTCGCCAAGCTTGCCAAGCGCGTGTTGCCGGTTTTCGGGCTGGTGGCGGTGTGCTTCGTGTTGCGAGGCGGCGCGACGTTCGTGGCGCTGGCGCTCTTCGCCTCGAGCTTGCTGACGCAACTGTTCCCGTCGTTCGTGGCGAGCTTGCTGCCGCGCCCGTTCGGTAACAAGTACGGCGCGTTTGCCGGGATTGGCGCGGGTGCCATCGTGCTCGCAGCGGCCGTCGGGTTCGACGTCAACTTGCGCACGCTGATGCCCGGCGCGCCGGATACCGTGGGGTCGATCAACATGGGCCTGGTGGCGCTTGCGGTCAATGCGGTGACGTTCGTGGCCGTGAGTGTGCTCACCCGCTCGCGCAACGTTGCCACGGAAATCAATTTGGGGAAGGCATGACAACACTGGACATCTGCAATGCACGCGGCCTCGACGGTGCACCGGTCGAGGTGCGCGTCGAGAACGGGCGGATTGCGGCGATCGGGCCGTCGTTGGCGTCGCTGCCGTCGCTACCGTCGTTTCCCGTCGCACAAGGGAACGCCCCCCGCCGGATCGACGCGCGCGGAGCATTGCTGCTGCCCGGTCTTGTGGAGTCGCACACGCATCTCGACAAGACTGTGTGGGGCATGCCGTGGTACGTCAACGAGTGCGGCTCGCGCCTGATTGATCGCATCGACAACGAGAGACGGTGGCGTGCCGAGAGCGGGCACGATGCGGGGGCGGCGTCGCTTGCGCTCGGGCGTGCATTCCTTGCGGCAGGCACCACGCGGCTGCGCACACACGTCGACATCGATACCGACGCGGGCCTGCGTCATCTCGATGGCGTGCTCGCGACTCGGGAGGCGCTGGCGGACACGCTGGACATGCAGATCGTCGCCTTCCCGCAATCGGGCGTGCTGGATCGCGACGGCACGGTCGCGTTGCTCGACGACTCGCTCGCGCGGGGCGCTGACGTGCTGGGCTGGCTCGATCCGTGTGCCATCGACCGCGACCCGAAGGCATCGCTCGACGCCATGTTCGCGCTGGCCGACAAGCACGGTTGCCCCGTCGATGTTCATCTTCACGAGCCGGGCGAGATGGGCGCGTTCTCGCTCGAGCTGATGCTCGATCGCATTGTGGCGCTGGGCATGCAAGGCAAGGTTGTTGTGTCGCATGCGTTTTGTCTGGGGGAACTGGAGGCGGCGCGTGCCGATGCGTTGCTCGCGCGTCTGGCGGATGCGGGCGTTGCGTTGATTACGACGGCACCGCCCTCGCGCGTCGTGCCGCCGCTCATGGCGTGCCGCCGCGCGGGTGTTCCGCTCGCGGGAGGCAACGATGGCATTCGCGACACGTGGACACCGTACGGCACGCCCGACATGCTTGAACGCGCCATGATGATCGGTCTGCGCTACAACCTGCGCCGTGACGACGAGTTGGAGATCGCGCTCGATTGCGTCACCTATCAGGGCGCGAGGGCATGCTGGTTCGACGACTACGGCTTGCAAGCGGGGGCGCGCGCGGATCTGGTGCTGGTCGATGCGGCGAATGCCGCGCAAGCCATCGTCACGCGTGCGCCGCGCTGCTGGGTGGTGGCGAACGGTCATATCGTGGTGAGCGAGGGTGTGGCGGTATGACCCTTTGGCTGGCCATCGTCGCCGTCGGGTTGACGCTGCGGCCGACGCTCACGTCCATCAGCCCACTGCTGCCGCAGATCCGCGAAGCCACCGGGATGACCTATCCCGTGGCGGCATTGCTCACCTCGCTGCCGGTGCTTGCGATGGGGGTGGGGGCTTTTGCGGCGAATGGATTGACGCGTCGTGTTGGTGAGCGACTTGGCGTGCTGCTTGGTTTGGCCGCGCTTGCATTGGCCTGCGGTGTGCGCTTCGTCGCCGGCGATACCGTGACGATGATAGGCACCGCGCTGGCGTCGGGCATCGGCATTGCCATCGTGCAGGGGCTGCTGCCCGGTGTGGTGAAGGCGAACTTCAGCGCAGCGCGGATGACGGCGATGATGGGCGTGTACTCGGCGGCGCTCATGGGCGGTGGCGGGCTGGGGGCGGTGGCGAGTCCGTGGGCGGCGTCCGAGACGGGGGACTGGCGTGTCGGACTGGGCATGTGGCTCGCGGTTGTCTGCGTGGCGGCGTTTGCATGGTGGCGCGCGCCGTTGGGTCGGGCTACGGTGGCACCGGCGACGCAAGCAACGCCGGCCGCATGGGAACTGCGAGCGGCTTGTCGCGAGGCGAGTGAGCGTGTTGCGTTTGTGGTCGATAGGGCGCCGTCCATGTTCGAACTGCTACGCAAGCGCCGCGCGTGGATGCTTGCCGTCTACTTCGGCCTCATCAACTGCACTTACACGACCATGGTCGCGTGGCTGCCGCCGTTCTATCAGCAGCACGGCATGAGCGCGACGCGCAGCGGCGCATTGCTGGCCGGGCTGACGGCATGTCAGGTCGTCGCCGCATTGACGTTGCCGTGGCTTGCCCGCCGTAACGTCGATCGCCGGCGCTGGCTGACGCTCGCGCTCGTGGCCACGCTCGGCGGACTTGCCGGGTTGGTGGTCGCGCCCGGCGTTGCGGCATGGGCGTGGGTCGGTGCCATCGGGTTCGGGTTGGGCGGTACGTTCTCGCTCGGGCTGGTGCTGGCGCTCGATCACCACGCGCATCCGCGTCATGCCGCCGCGCTCGCGGCGTTCATGCAGGGCGTGGGTTTCTGCATCGCGGCACTGGCGCCGTTCGGTGCGGGCGCAGTGCTTGCGGCGACCGCGAGTTTCGTGCCGTCATGGGTCGGACTCATCGGGCTCAACGTGGCGCTGATCGCGTTGACGTGGCGCTTCGATCCGGCGGGATATGCGTCGGCCCTCGGCTTATCGCGCGATATACACGGCGCCCGTCATCAGCGTGCCTGACGCGTTTGGCGAGGGATACGCGCGATTCACGCAACACGAGCGACGCACGCGTTGCGCACGCGAGACAGGTATGTCGTATGCAAAATTCATGCGATTCCCTACGCAATCCGCGCTAAGATGATCCATCGTGTGATGTCGCAGCGGGGCTTCGGCGCGAGACCGTTGTTCCCGGCCCGATTGGCCTGCCGGCCTGGGTGGCTGTGTGCTGCCAGATACCAGGGGAGAACGGATGCTCGGAATGTCGCGCAGGGCCGTGGGACGATCGTTCGCGACGATGCTCGTCGCGCTCGGTGCCTGCGGTCTCGGCATCTCCTTGCTGGCTTCGTTCCCCCTGCTTGCTTCGGCTGCCGACACGACAATGCCGGGCAAACCGACGGCGAAACCTGCCTCTCCCGCGGTTCCCCCGGCTTCCTCTTCCTCCTCTGGTGTCGCGCCTCCGCCGGACACTCCGGCGCCGTCTGGTGTCGACCTGCGGGTGCTGCGCAGCGACGGCGGGTATGTCAATCTCCATGTCTTCCGGCCGCCTGCCGCTTGCAGTGGGGTGGCCGTGCTCAGTCCCGGCGCGGGAGACGACCGTGACGCGCTGGCTTGGCTTGGGCGTGCGCTCTCGCAATACGGTTGGCTGACGGTGACGATGGCGCATAAGGAAAGCGGGCGTGACTCGTTGCGTGATCGCGTGCGCAATGGCGGGTTGCGCGACGGATTGCTGGCGCTCACTACGGACCCCGAAGCGTATGTCGACCGTCTCGAAGACACTGGTGCGGCGCTGCATTGGGCACGCACGCAATGCCGGTCGGGACCGGCGGTCTTCGCGGGGCATTCGATGGGTGCGGTCACGGTGATGGTCGAGGCGGGGGCGAAGAACAAGCTCGGGCTGGACAGCGACGACCGTTTCGATGGTTACATTGCGCTGTCGCCGCAGGGGCCGGGACCGATTTTTCCGGCGGGCGCGTGGCACGACATCCATAAGCCCGTGTTGCTCGTGACCGGCACGCGCGACGCGCCGCTGGATGGCAAGTGGCAGGTGCGCACCGAACCGTACGCGGATCTGCCGACGGGTTGTCACTGGCAGGCGGTTGTCGATGGCGCCACGCATTTCAACTTTGCCGGTTTCGGCTACGGACACGGTGATATCGAGGTCAAGGTGTTGCCGTTGATCCAGCGCTTTCTCGACAATCTGCGCGCGCACCAATGTGCGGTACCCGCGCCGGCGGCTGGCGTGAAGTTCGACACCAAGTAGGGCGCGTCATGGCCGGGCATGACCTCACGCGTGGGCCCATCGGAAAGACCTTATTCTGATTCTCGCTGCCGGCGCTGGGCAGCAATGTACTTCAATCGCTCAATGCCTCGATCAACGCAATGTGGATCGGGCACTTCCTGGGCGAGTCTGCGCTAACCGCCGCATCCAACGCCAACATCCTGCGTTCTTCCTGCCCGACGACGGCTACGGGATCTCTATTGCGCAGCACATCAACGCCGTGGTGGCGTGGTTGTGCGTGCGACGGGGGTGGTGGCGGGGTGGGCATATGTTGCCCGGGGCGAGGTTCGCTGGCCGTCGCACCGTTGGCGGATGACGAGAGTGCTGCTGCCGTCACACCAGGGGGGTACACAAAACGACCGTAGCCTCTGAGCGGTGCGTGTCAGCGCGTATCGGTTTGCGTTTCGCGGGAGATCCATTTCGATGCCGATTCCGCGAGCGCGGAGCGAAGCCAGTGCAGGAGTGCTTCGCGGGCTGGGTTTGCGGCAAACGGTTCGCGTGCGAGCGCGACGTACGCTGAGCCATCGCGGGCGAAGCCGAAGGGGGCGACGAGGCGTCCCGCGTTGAGTTCGTCGCTCACCATATACACGGAGCCGATGGCGGCCCCCAGCCCGGCGCCTGCTGCCTGCAAGCTTAAATAGAAGTGTTCGAACGGCGGTGTCGTGGTGTTCGCATCGGTGGGGGATATCGAACGAGGCGGGTAAGCCGACGGGGCCGATCCATTCATCGGCGAGGGGTTCGGCGGCGAGCGTGTGTCCCCAGAAGAAATCATTACGCCGGATGGCGACGTCTACGCTGGAGGCTGCGAGATCGAGAGGGCCGCCTGCGGAATGGAGATGGAGTGTGATGTCGGGATGTGTTTGAGCGAAAGTGCCGAGGCGGGGGATGAGCCAGCGCATGGCGAGGGTGGGTTCGCAGGAGACGACGAGGGTGGGGGATGGGGGGCGAAGGCTGGCGACGGTTGAGGCGAGATGTTCGAACATTTGCCGGGTGGTGGTGTGGAGGCGTTCTCCGGCGGGGGTGAGGAAAACGGCGCGATTGCGGCGTTCGAACAGTGGCAGGCCGAGGGCATTTTCGAGCGTACGGATTTGGCGGCTGACGGCACCGTGGGTCACGAACAGATGGTCGGCGGCGCGGGCGAAGCTCAGCTCGTTGGCGGCGACGTTGAAAACGTGGAGGGCATTAAGGGGTAGCGACCGATTCATAGGTGAGAAATTATCACGAATAAATGAGCACAAAGATCGTTTTTCGCGGCTGCCGAATTCTCACAGAATAACGAAAAACTCGGGACCCAATAAGTAAAAAAACGCTTGAAAACCAAGTGAGACGGATCGGGGCCCTATTCTGCCGCGAGTTGGGTCACTGTCTGAGTGGCGGAATAGGGCGCCGGTCCGTCGGTATTGAATTCGGTGAGGTTTCATCATGCAAGAGTTACTAGCGGTAATAACAATCACGGTGTTGGCGGTGATTAGTCCGGGGGCGGATTTCGCGATGGTGACGCGGGAGAGTTGGCGGCATGGTCGGCGGGCGGGGATGTGGGTGGCGGTGGGGATAGCGGTGGGGGTGCAGGTGCATGTCATCTATACGCTGGTCGGGGTCGGGATACTGATAGCGCGGGTGCCGTGGTTATTTACGGTGATCAAGTGGATGGGGGCGGCGTATTTGATGTACATAGGTTGGCGGACGTTGCGAGACCGTACACCGGTAGCGGATGTGATGCGGGAAGAGGGGGCGGCGGGAGTGGCGGGAGTGGCGGGAGTGGCGGGTGAGTCGGCGTGGTGTGCCGGATCGGGCGTTTCTGGCCCAACGCATTGGCAAGAAGCCGCGAGCGCCTTGCGCAAGGGTTTTTTCACCAACGCACTAAATCCGAAGACCACGTTGTTCGTGGTGAGCACGTTCACGCAGATCGTTCATCTGGGGACGGGGTGGGCGCTTGGGCTGGCTTATGGGGCGTTCATGTCATTTGCGCATTGGGCGTGGTTCAGCCTTGTCGCGCTGGGTTTCTCTGCGGGTTGGATGCGAGCGGCGATGGTTCGACGTCAGCCCATCGTCCGGCGCACTATTGGTGGAGCGCTGATAACGCTTGGCGGGTTATTGGCGATGGCGAATCGGTAATCGCCCCTGCGACGGATGAGAATCGGCCTCGAGTGGCGTGGTAACGGCGTGAGAATGACCTCCGGACGACCTGGGTGGGATTGAAGAAGGGGGGTGAAATCCTGCCGTTTTGCCCATTCGTCACAAATGGTCACAAATTCATGACTCCCCGTGAGCGGCGTCCCAGTGGACGATTGGGGTAATGTGAGCACCCGCTTCGAAGGTTTTGCCGATGCATCTTTAGTCAATCGGTGAATGAACGGGTAAAATTGCGCGTTCGGCGCACGCTGGCTACGGTTGGCACGCGCGTTACACGCTATCCCCCACTGCCGATGGAATTCCTGCCCAACGCGGTTCCCCGCATGATTTCCCACCGTGCCGTGCGCCTGATGCTCGCCAGTGTGCTGAGTTTTTGCGCGCTCGTGTCCGGTGCCGCGCATGCATTTTCGTTCGATGATGTCGCCAAACAGGCGCGCACGCTCGCGAGCAGCCGCTATAAGCCGAAAGATCCGAATCTGCCCAAAGAACTGCAGAACCTCACCTACGACCGCTATCGCAACATTCGCTTCAAGCCCGAGAAGGCGTTGTGGCGTGCGCAGAAGCTGCCGTTCGAACTGATGTTCTTCCATGAGGGCTCGTACTACGACCGCCCGGTCAAGATCAACGAGCTGTCGGGCAACGCCGTGCGCGAGTTGCGCTACAGCCCCGACATGTTCGATTTCGGCGCACTCAAAGTCGACCCGAAACAACTGCGTGGCCTGGGCTTCGCGGGTTTCCGCGTCCACTTCCCGGTCAACACGCCAAAGTACAAAGACGAAGTGATGGTCTTCCTTGGCGCGAGCTACTTCCGCGCGCTGGGCAAGAACCAGACATACGGCTTGTCCGCGCGCGGGCTCGCGCTCGACACCGCACTCAATTCCGGTGAAGAGTTTCCTCGCTTCACCGAATTCTGGATTCAACGTCCCGCCCCTGGCGCCAAAGAGCTGACCATCTACGCGTTGCTCGATTCGCCGCGCGCGACCGGCGCGTATCGGTTCACCTTGCGCCCCGGCGTGGATACCACCGTCGACGTGAAGGCCGAATTGTTCCTGCGCGAGAACGTTACCAAGCTGGGCATTGCGCCGCTCACGAGCATGTTCTACTTTGGCGAGAACCAGCCCGCAGCGGTGGCCGACTATCGTCCCGAAGTGCACGACTCCGACGGTCTGTCGATCCAGTCGGGCACGGGCGAATGGATCTGGCGTCCGCTGGTCAATCCGAAGCGCTTGCTCGTGTCGTCGTTCGCCTTGTCGAATCCGGCCGGATTCGGACTCGTGCAACGCGACCGCGACTTCGGCAACTATCAGGATCTGGAAGACCACTACGAATTGCGCCCGAGCGCCTGGGTCGAGCCCAAGGGCAAGTGGGGACAGGGCCGCGTGGAGCTGGTGCAGATTCCCACGCCCGATGAGACCAACGACAATATCGTTGCGTATTGGATACCGGATGCGCCGCCCAAGCCCAAACAGCCATATTCGCTCGAATACCGGCTGTCGTGGCAAAAAGATAACGACAAGCGCCCGCCGACGGCGTGGGTGTCGCAAAGCCGGCGTGGGCATGGCTACCGGGGAAAACCAGACGACAGTCTGCTGTTTGCGCTCGATTTCGAGGGCCCGGCGCTCAAGAAACTGCCAGACGACGCCAAGGTCGAAGGGAACGTGTCCATCGACGGCAATGGCAAGATCCTGGAAGTGCAGACGCAGCGCAATGACGTCACGGGAGGCTATCGCGTCATGCTCCGCATGCGCCGCCTCGATTCCGAGAAACCCGTCGAAATGCGCGCTTACCTGCGCAACGGCAGTAACACCCTATCCGAAACGTGGAGCTACCTGTTACCCCCCGAGTGAGCGACCGCTCCGATATTCCGGTCGACGAGTTGTACGTCGACCGGTTGCCCCTGCCCGCCGAGAAACGCCGCGCGCTGCTTGCCCAAGCACAGCGTGAGGGCGGCGATTCGCTCGATGTTCTCGCTCGCCTGCAGCGCTTGCTCGCTGCACGTGTCACGAACGCCGCGGGCGAGGCTTTGCCGCCTACGGGCGATACGGCGGCCAGGCCTGCCGACGCTGGTGATGCGACAGAGCAGAACGACGCCGGCGCCGTGACGGCCGCAGTCTGGCATCCGCACGATATCGCCGAGATCGAATCCGACAGCGACGCCGTGCTCGCCTCGCAACCGGTGCGCCTTTCCATCACCGAGGGCGGATCGTTGGCGGCGGCTGCGGGGTTGAGAGACGTGCGCGGTGTGCAGACATTGCGCATTGCGCCGCCGGTACGCCGCACGTCGCTCATTCCGCGCGCCTGGTCGCTCAATCCCCTCGGCCGGCTGTGGCGCAAGCTGATCGGTCGCAAAGACCCCGATCCGCTCGTGCGCGACGCGCCCGATCCCAAGGGGAGGTGGTCGCAGGCGGGCCGCCGCCGTCGCTGGACGCTGCTCACGCTGATGATCGCGCAGACGGCGCTGGCCACGCACTTCATGGCGTCCGTGCTGCCGTATCACGGGGCCGACTCGCTCGAGTTCGCTGTGCTGGTGTTGTTCGTGCTGCTCTTCGGTTGGGTCTCGGCCGGGTTCTGGACGGCTATCTTCGGCTTCTTCGTTCTGCTGTTCGGCGGCGAGCGTCACATGATCTCGAAGATGGCCGCAGGCGACACGCCTATTGAGCCCGACGCACGCACCGCCATCGTCATGCCGATCTGCAACGAAGACGTCGGCCGGGTGTTCGCCGGTTTGCGTGCGACTTATGAGTCGCTGGCCAAGACCGACTCGCTCGAACGCTTCGACTTCTTCATTCTGTCCGATTCCAACGAGGCCGATAACTGCACGGCCGAAGTCGACGCATGGCAGGCGCTTTGCCGCGAAGTCGGTGGCTTCGGCCGTATCTTCTATCGTCGCCGCCAGCGCCGCGTGAAGCGCAAGAGCGGCAACCTCGACGACTTCTGCCGCCGCTGGGGCAGCGACTACCGCTACATGATCGTGCTCGACGCGGACAGCGTGATGAGCGGCGAATGTCTGACGAAACTCGTGCGCATGATGGAAGCGCATCCGAGCGCCGGTCTGATTCAGACCGCGCCGCTCGCGGCCGGACGCGAAACATTCTATGCCCGTCTGCAACAGTTCGCGGGGCGCGTGTACGGCCCGCTGTTCACCGCAGGTCTGCACTACTGGCAGTTGGGCGAAGCGCATTACTGGGGCCACAACGCGATCATTCGTCTGAAGCCCTTCATGGAGCATTGCGCACTTGCCCCGTTACCGGGCAAGGGGGCAATGTCCGGCGCCATTCTCTCGCACGACTTCGTCGAGGCAGCGCTCATGCGGCGCGCAGGCTGGGGCGTATGGATTGCCTACGACCTGCCCGGCAGCTACGAAGAAATGCCGCCGAACCTGCTCGACGAACTCAAACGCGACCGGCGCTGGTGTCAGGGCAACCTGATGAATTTCCGCCTGTTCCTGGCCGAAGGCATGCATCCGGTGCATCGCGCAGTGTTTGTCACGGGGGCCATGGCCTACGTTTCCGCGCCGCTGTGGTTCATTTTCCTGATCCTCTCGACGTGTCTGCTCGCCCAGCACACACTGGTCGTGCCCGAGTATTTCACGGCGCCGCGCCAGCTTTTCCCGGTCTGGCCCGAGTGGCATCCCGAGCGGGCGCTCGCCTTGTTCTCGGCAACGGCAACGCTGCTCTTCCTGCCGAAGATCCTCGCGGTGCTGCTGATTTGGGTAAAGGGGGCAAAGCGTTTCGGCGGTGCATTCGCGGTGACGGTGAGCATGTTCATCGAGATGGTGTTCTCCGCCGTTCTCGCGCCCGTGCGGATGCTGTTCCACACCCAGTTCGTGCTCGCTGCGCTCACGGGCATCGCCATCCAGTGGAAGTCGCCGCCGCGCGAAGACGCCGAGACGAGCTGGGGCGAAGCGATTCGCCGCCACGGCCTGCAAACCGTGATCGGGCTGGGGTGGGGCGGGATCGTCTACTGGCTCAACCCGGACTTCATCTGGTGGCTGATGCCGATCGTCGGGTCGATGATGATTTCGATTCCCGTCTCTGTGTTCTCGAGCCGAGTATCGCTCGGACGCGGCCTCAAGCGCGCCCGTCTGTTCCTGATTCCGGAAGAGTCGTGGCCGCCCAAGGAACTGCGCATGATGGAAAAGTACACCGAGGAATCGGGCAAGCACATCGACTTCGTAGACGCCGTGATCGATCCGATGGCCAATGCCCTGATCGCCGCGAGCGTGGCGCCGACCCGCGACGATGCGAAGCGCGACGCCGTGCGCGCCGGCCGTGTCGAGACGGCGCTGCTCAAGGGGCCCACCAAGCTGACGAACACGCAGAAGTGGGAGTTGCTCAACGATCCGCGAGCACTCGCCGCGCTCCATCTGCTTGCGTGGACGGACCCGCGCGCGCATCGTGAGTGGCGCGACGCGCGCGCCAACGGGCTGTCGCAGGGCTTCCTCGCATCGGCCTGATCGGCACGCCCCGCTCGGGACGACGGAATAAAAAAAACGGCAAGGCATCGTGCCTTGCCGTTTGAGCTTTCGCGGCCTTCGTCCCCAACGACGAAACGGATGACGCGGATCGGATCAGCGCGACGGCAGGAAGTCGCGCGGATTGAACGGCGTGCCCTTTTGGCGCACTTCGAAGTGCAACTTCACAGTGCCGTGCGAATCGGTGTCGCCCATCTCGGCGATCTTCTGGCCCTTGCTGACCGATGCGCCTTCCTTCACGAGAATGGCGCGGTTGTGCGCGTAGGCGGTGAGATAGCCGTTATCGTGTTGCACCATGACAAGGTTGCCGTAACCCCGAAGTCCGCTTCCCGCGTAGACAACCTTGCCCGCGGCGGCAGCGTAAATCGGGTCGCCCGGCTTGCCGCCGATATCGACCCCCTTGTTGCTGCTGCCGTTGTAATTCGCCAGCACCGGGCCGTCAGCGGGCCACACCATTGGAATCCTGTTTGTCGCCGTGCGCGGCGCCGCCGGTGCGGGCGCAGACTTCGGCGCCGGCTTGGCTTGCGCACGCGGCCGGGCGGCGCCGGACGACGCGCTGCCTCCCGACGACGCTGCCGCAGCGGGCGCACTGGACGAGCCGGCGGGCGGCACGACACGCAACACCTGGCCGACTTCGATCTTGTCGGGGTCGGTCAGTCCGTTCCAGCGCACCAGATCGGCGGTACTGGCGTTATTGCTACGCGCGATGCCATAAAGGGTGTCGCCCGACTGCACGCGATAGCTGCCGGCAGGCACCGGACCATAGGTCGGCGACCCGGCGCAGGCGGCGAGCGTGGCACAGACGGCCAGACTCAGCACCTGGGTGCGGCAACGGGTGAGCCAATGCGGTCGGCTTGACTTTCGTACTTCAGATTGCGACCTCGAGGGGCGCATGAGAAGGTTAGGCTCCATCCGTAGGCAGGTGAGAGGCCCAATGGCGGTCGCTTGGTGTGCCGGTTAGGCAATGCGCGTCGGATAGGGGAAAACCACGGGAAAGCGGTTTCAGACAGCACAAAACGCGGGCAAGACGCGCGACAACGGCATGGGCACGGGACAAAACGCCCATTGTACGGGCAGCGGCACCCGCTAGGACACTGGAAGAGTGCCCAAATTCCCCGCTATTTGCGGAAATTGTTATTCAATTTGCGGTATTTACCCTGTTGACAAGCGGCTGCGCTACACGTATAAAACCAACTGCAGATTGTCAAGCCGCGAAGTTGTTGTCAGACGTAGTTTTCCTGCTTCTCGCTGGTTTCTAGTCCTTCATTTTCCCTTGATTGTCAGCGCTAGAGGGGTCATTCCGGCCCCAGGCTATTGTTTTATTAGGAAAAAATATGGAAACCGGTATTGTTAAGTGGTTCAACGACGCAAAGGGCTTCGGCTTCATCACCCCGGACGCCGGCGGTGAAGACCTGTTCGCTCACTTCTCGGAAGTGAAGGTTGACGGCTTCAAGTCGCTGCAAGAGAACCAACGCGTGTCGTTCGAAGTGAAGGCTGGCCCGAAGGGCAAGCAAGCTGCGAACATCAAGCCGCTCTAAGCGGCTTCATCGCTTCACGTGATGCTGCGCTAGCCTTAGGGTGAGGCAGCGTCCCGCGATCAACAGGCCCGATGGCGAAAGTCATCGGGCCTGTTTGTTTTTCGATTTCTTTCCCCTCGCGTTTCGCATGAGACGTGCACACGAACGATGCCATCGCCACGGTTCGACGCTACAATGCCTGATCGAACTCGCGCATGCATTTTTTCCGAGGCAATCATGAGCCTGCAAACGTGGTGGCTATACGTAGTCACCGTTTTTTTCGTCTCGGCGACACCGGGACCGAATATGTTGCTCGTCATGACGCATGGCGCGCGTCATGGCCTGCGTCCATCGTTGGGGACGATGGCCGGTTGCATGACGGCGCTCATCGCGATGATGTCGATTTCGGCGGCAGGCCTGGGTGCGGTGCTCAAGGCGTGGCCGATGCTGTTCGACACGCTGCGCTATCTCGGCGCAGCTTATCTGATTTATCTTGGTTACAAGAGTTGGCGCTCGCCGGTGGACACCAAGGAAGCGGCCGCCAGTTTCGGCGCACCTGCGCTGGTGGCTGACTCGAGCTTCGGCAAGCTGTTCAAAGCGGGCTTTCTGGTGGCGGCAAGCAACCCGAAGGCCATTCTGTTTGCCGCGGCGTTCTTGCCGCAGTTCATCGACCCGACGGCCGCCAAACTCCCGCAGTTCTCGATTCTGCTCGGTACGTTCGCCGTGATCGAGATGAGTTGGTACGTGGTCTACGCTACGGGCGGACTGCGCATTGCGCCGTACTTGCGCGAAGCGCGTGTGCTCAAAGCATTCAACCGCATCAGCGGCGGCGTGTTCATGGGCTTCGGCGCGCTGATGGCAGCGGTGCATCGCTGATCTGGCGAGACAGGCAGCAAGGGGGCATCGGAGCTCCCAACCCAATTGAGGCGCACGGCTCGGGGAGCAGTAAGTTCGTGCGCTGGAACCCTCAATATTTACGGCCCGTAACCGTTAACGTTCATGACCAGATGCATGAAACGGCGAGTGAGCACCGGCCGGCGCTTATTCGCGCTGTGATGCCCTAAGGTGTCGCGGGTTGCAAAGGTTTTAATGTGGACGGCTAGCGTGGACTCGCGTGGCTGTCCCGGGGACAAATAGAAGATCAGGTATGGAAACGACAGAACCGCAGGTGACACCGGCGCCCACGGACGATGAGTCTCAACTGCATGACTCGTATCGCATCAGCAATCCGCTGGAGATTGGCGGCGTGCTGCGTCATCTGGCGACACGTGGCGATTTCATGACGGTGTACTTCGCGAACGGCCAGCGCCAGCTCGTCACGCGTTTGCTCAGGGTCGAGCCGCAGGCCCGCGGCTTCTATTTCGATTGGGGCGGTATCGAGACCGAGAACCGGGCGTTGCTCGCCAACAAGCGCGCGCTGTTCGTTGGCGTGCCTGAAGGCATTCAGGTGCATTTCTCCATCGGCGACGTGGAAGAGCGCGAGTACGAAGGCTACCCGGCGTTTTACTCGTCGTACCCGGAAACGCTCGTGCGCTTGCAGCGCCGCGATTACTTTCGGGTGAAGACGCCGATCCTCGATCCGTATCAGTGCACGATCAGATTTCCGGACGACGCGCCGATGCGTCTGTCGGTGTTTGATCTTTCGCTCGGAGGCGTGGGTCTGCGTACGAAATCGGACGTGGCTGCCGAGATTCCGAAGGGCTCGATGCTCATGCACGTCGAGATTGAATTGCGCGACTACGGCACCGTTCAGGTCGACCTGGAAGTGTGCGCCATTCGCAGCGTGCCCCTTGCGAAGGATGTCGAGTATCACATCGGTTGCCGCTTTATCGCGCTGTCTCGCACCGCCGAGTCGCGCCTGCAAAAGCTCATCACGCAACTCGAACTCAATCGCAAGGCGTTTGCGCGCGGCTGAACGTTGGAAATCGTCGGATATTCGCCTCGCGCCATCTCACTGATGGCACGGGCGAAACCGCAAGGGGCGGCCCGTGGGGCTGCCCTTTTTGCTTGGCGCTCGCCCAACGTCAACCCGGTGCGTGAATCTCTTCGAACGGAGGACGGTCGGGGCCGCGCAGGATCGCGAGCAATTCGCGGGTACCGTCCGGGCAAGTGACAGCACGGGGATCAATCCGGCATTACTCCTCGCGTTGCTGCACCGTCACATGGGATGGCGGCTCACCACGCGCTTCGCGGACCCCGTCGGGATAGATGCGCACGAGTACGATACGCGGCCCCTGCATCTTCTTGACGACCACGGAGAAACCGTTGAAGTCGATCTTCTGGCCCTCGCGCGGCAGATAGGCCAGCGTATCCATAATCAGGCCCCCCACCGATTCCGCGCGCTCGCTCGGGATATCGATGCCCAGCGCGCGTTCGAGCGTCAGGATGGGTAAGCTGCCGCGCCCGATCAGTGTGCCGTCTTCCATGCGCGTCCAGTCGTCTTCCGTCTGACGGAATTCGTCGCGGATCTTGCCGACCAGCGCGGAGAGCAGGTTGTCCAGTGTGAGGAAGCCGATGGGCTTCTGATCCGGCCATCCCACAATGGCAAAGTGCGGAGCGCCCCGGCGGAAACGGTCGAACAGTTCGCGCGCCGGCATGTCGGGCCGCACGCGCTCGACCGGTCGCGCCATGCTGCCGAGATCCTTGATGGATTGGCCGTGGTGCTCCGCGAGGAACAGATCCTTCAGGTGGACGACGCCGAGCACGGTTTCGCCGTCGTTGTCGAAGAATGGATAACGGCTGTAACGGTGGCCATAGGCCGTGTCCATGTTCTGCTCGAAGGTGGCATTGCGGCGGAAGGCCGCCACTTCGCTCATCGGATGCATCAGATCGGAGACGGTCAGATCGCTGAAGTCGATGGCATATGCCACCACGTTCCAGTCGTCGCGCGAGAGTTTTTCGCTCGACGCTCCCCGGCGCATGATCAGCTTGATTTCATCGGCCGAGTAATGGGCGTCGGCGCCGTGCGAGGGGTCGAGGCCAGTCCAGCGCAACAAGCGATTGGCACTGTGGTTGAGTACCCAGATCGCGGGGTACATCAGCCAGTAGAAGGCATAGAGCGGTGCCGCCGTCCAGATGGAGACTGCTTCCGGCACGCGCAGCGCCATCGACTTCGGTGCGAGTTCGCCCACGACGATGTGCAAATACGAAATCGTGAAGAACGCAATGAAGAAGGCAAGCGCGTGAATCAGTTCTGCCGAGCTGACGCCCAGTGAGGCAAACAGCGGCGTGAGAATGCGGGCGAAGGCGGGCTCACCGATCCAGCCCAGGCCGAGCGAGGCGAGGGTGATGCCGAGCTGGCACGCAGAGAGGTAGGTATCGAGTTGGCCGTGCACCTTGGCCAGGATACGGCCGCGCCAACCGCGTTGGCGGGCAATGATTTGAACGCGCGTCTGGCGCAGTTTGACGAGGCCGAATTCCGCCGCCACGAAGAAGCCGTTGAGAAACACCAGCAGGATCGCAGCGACGATCAGTAAAAGGTTTTCCAAAATATATGAAATGGGACAACAGGCCCGCCAGTATAAGTGACATTTGCCCAAGATCAGAAATAACCATGAAGTTCCGGTGTTTTGCCGGCCTGTTGCCGGTGAATCACGGGGATTTCGCGGTGGATGCGGGCAAGTCCGGGTTCGTCACCGGCGGTCGATCGCCCGCCAGCCGGGCATGGCGAAGGCTTCGACAAGGAAATCGATGAGGGCGCGAACTTTGGCGCTCAGGTATTTGCGCGAGGGATAGACGACGTAGATACCGGTCTCGGCCTGTGTGTACTCGGGCAGAAATTCAACGAGTTGGCCATCGCGCAGAGCATCCTGGACGAGAAACGCCGGTTGCAGAAGGATGCCCGCACCGGACACGCCCGCAGCGAGGCAGGTGTCCCCGTTATCGGCGATGAGCCTCGCCTGCGTGCGCACGGAAACGGGGCCATCGGGGCCATCGAAGCGCCATTCGCGGCGGTGGGAAAAGTAGCTGTAGCCCACCGTCTCATGATGGGCGAGTTCGCTCGGGTGCTTCGGCGTGCCGTGCCGCGCGAGGTAGCCGGGCGAGGCGCACAGCACCAGCCGGGTCCCCGCGAGCCGCCGGTGCACGAGCGACGAATCGGGCAGGCGCGTGATGCGGATCGCAAGATCGTAGCCTTCTTCGACGATATCGACGAGGCGATCGCTCAGCGTGATATCGAGCGATACCTGAGGGTGCTGCGAGAGGAACGTCGGCCAAAGCGGCGCGAGATGGAGCACGCCGAACGTATGCGGGGCATTGATGCGCAGCGGGCCGGCCGGCAGGCCGTCCTGCTCGCCCGCCATAGCGTCGGCTTCGTCGAGTTCCGCGAGGATTTGACGGCAGCGCTCGACGTAGCGTTGGCCCGGCTCGGTAAGCGACAGGCGCCGGGTGGTGCGCTGGAGCAAACGCGTGCCCAGGCGCGCCTCGAGATCGGCGACGTAACGCGAGATAGCCGTCTTCGAGATGCCCAGCGTTGCTGCGGCTTTCACAAAGCTGCCCGACTCGACCACGGCGATGAAGCACTCGATCTCGCGAAGTTTGTTCATGCCGGGGCGGGACTCCTCAGGAATGCGTGTATCGATGCGCCGTCAGGTCCGGCGTTTGGACGACAGCTGAAACCGGTCGCCTGTCGCTTGCCGCCGGTAGCCGGGCCAACGGAACATGCCTTCGCCTCGCTACCGGCGCCAATGCCGTTATTGTGCCAGCGCATTCACCTGGGCGAGCGTTGGGGCGGCGCTGCCGAACGCGAAGGCGTCCATGCGTAGGGCGCCGTAGGTGGCGCCCGTGTCGAAGTGCGTCTGACGAGCGGCGTTGTCGGCCGCGCCCAGCGCGATATAGAGCGGCAGCAGATGTTCGTCTGTCGGATGTGCGCGCTCGGCGTGCGGTGCGCGGGCACGGTAGTCGAACAGAGCGTCCAGATCCATCGTGGCGAGATGCTCGGTGAACCACGCGACGAACTCGGCCAGATAAGGGGCTTCCGCGCGATCTTCGGACGGCGCACGGAACACCTCGTGCAGATTGTGCGTGAAGCTGCCCGATGCGACGATGAGCACACCGTCCTGGGTGAGCGGTGCGAGATGCTGGCCAAGCTGGTAGTGATACTCCGGGCGCATATGGCGTTGCAGCGACAATTGCGTGACGGGCACATCCGCGTCGGGATAGAGATAGCTCAGCGGCACCCACGCGCCATGGTCGAGACCCCATTGGTCGTCGGTTGCGGCAGGCAGGCCCGCATCGCGCAGAATCTGCACCGTACGTCCGGCCAGTGCGGGTGCACCGGGGGCCGGATATTCCAGCGCATAGAGTTCGCGCGGGAAGCCGCCGAAATCATGAATGGTGCGCTGTTGCGCCAGACTGCCCACGCGCGGTGTCGGCGTCGACCAATGCGGCGAAATCACGAGAATCTCACGCGGACGCGGCACCGCACGCCCCAACGCCGTCAACAACGGGCCGGTGCGGCCGGGATCGACCGCGAGCAGCGGTGAGCCGTGGGAGACGAAGAGGGTGGGAAGGGCAGACATGGCAATGACTCCGGCAAAAGAACGCTAAAGAACGTGATGAAACGTAACCGCAACGCTCGCGGGCGATCAGGCGGTACGCGTACGGCGAATCGCGCAGGCGCCATCCCCGAGCAGGGCGACGACGAGCAGCGCCACCAGCCAGAAGGCCGGGAATTCCCAGCCACCGCCCTTGTTGGCGAAGACCCAACCGTTGTGGCCATGGACCGACACGATAGTGCCGAGCATCAGGGCGGCCAGCGGCAGCGCGGCCCAACGTGCATAGAAACCCGTGATCAGCATCAGACCACCGACGAGTTCCAGCGCCATCGTGACATAGGCGAGCAACGGCGGCAGACCGAGCGAGCCCATGAACCCCACGAAGCCGGGGATGGTGAACACGAACACTTTGAGCGACAGGTGGGCAAGGAAGAGGATGCCCAGCGATACGCGCAGCAGCAGCGCGGCGTATGGGGCGGTTTTGGTATCGATCATGATTGGCTCCGGGAAGAGATCGGGGGTAACGGTCGGCTCAGCCATCCACGGGATGACTGATTCACCTCCAATTCTAGGAAGCCTGATCGTGCAGATAAACGCGCCAGTCAGGGATTGATTGTCCCTGCTGTCGGGACAATCAATCGTTGTTGCGGCGCGGCGACCGGCGGCACGGTGGTGTTAACGCGAGAGATCAGGCCGAGGCGATCATCCGGTCGAGCAATTCGATCCAGTGCTGCACCGGAGCGTGATCGTGAGCGTGTTCGCCCTTGGCTGTCGCCTGCAAATGGCAGATGCAACCCACGTTGGCCGAGACAACCAGCTCGGGATCGAGAGCGTCGAGCGCCTTCCACTTGGCGTCGCGCAACTGGTGCGACAGCGTCGGTTGCGTGACCGAATAGGTGCCGGCCGAGCCGCAGCAGATGTGGCTGTCCTGCGGCAGCATGACGTTCACGCCCACGCCCGTGAGCACTTTCTCCACGACCCCCTTGAGTTGCTGGCCGTGTTGCAGCGTGCAGGGCGGGTGATAGGCCACTTTGCCGGCCTTTCGATTCGGCACAATGCGTTGCAGGGCTTCCAGGTTGTCGAGCAGCACTTCCGAGAGGTCGTGCGCCAGTTCGGAGACACGCTGTGCCTTGCCCGCGTATTGCGGATCGTGGCGCAGCAGATGACCATATTCCTTGACCGTTGCGCCACAGCCGGACGCATTGATCACGATCGCTTGTGCACCCGCTTCGATCTCGGGCCACCAGGCGTCGATGTTGCGGCGAGCGTCGTCGAGACCGTCGTCGTGATAGTTCAGATGCAGACGGATGGCGCCGCAGCAACCGGCTGCCGCCGGACGGATCATTTCGATGCCAAGTGCGTCGAGCACGCGGGCCGTGGCCTTGTTGACGTTCGGCAGCATGGCCGGTTGCACGCAGCCTTCGAGCATCAGCATGCGGCGTGCGTGCTTGGCCTGCGGCCAACTACCCGAGCGTTGACGATGCGGCACCTTCTCGCGCAGCGAACGCGGCAGCAGCCCGCGGAATTGCTGGCCCAGGCGCAATGCGGGTGAGAACAGGGTGCGGTTGGGGAGTACGCGGGCGAGTGTCCAGCGCAGCGCGCGTTCACCGGCGGGGCGGCCGACCTTGGCGTCGACATGACGGCGGCCGATATCGGCAAGGCGGCCATATTGCACGCCCGATGGGCACGTCGATTCGCAACTGCGGCAGGTCAGACAACGATCCAGGTGACGCTGTGTCTCGCGCGTCACGTTCTGGCCTTCGACCATCTGCTTAATGAGATAGATGCGGCCGCGCGGGCCGTCGAGTTCATCGCCCAGCAACTGATAGGTGGGGCAGGTCGCGGTACAGAATCCGCAATGCACGCATTTGCGGAGAATGGCTTCGGCTTCGTCGCCGTCCGGCGTATGACGGAGGAATTCTGCGAGGTTCGTTTGCATCGTCTCTATTAGCGGTACAGCCGATGGCGGTTGAAGATGCGGCTCGGATCGAATGCTTGCTGCAGACGCTTGCCGATAGCATGTAGTGCGGCCGGTTGTGGGGTGAAGACCCCGGCCGACTTATCGCCGTGGCGAAACAGCGTAGCATGTCCGCCCATCGCTGCGGCAATTGCGCGGACTTCGGCGGCGCTGCGCGGGGTGATCCACCAGCGTTGCGCGCCTGCCCATTCGATCAGATGTTCGTCGCCGTGCACGAGCGGCGGCGTAGTCGGCGGCACCGACAGGCGCCACAATGGCTCGCCGTTTCCCGTCACCGGGGCGGGGGCGAAAAACGGATGTGTCTGTTCGCGCAGGGTCTGCCAGAAGGTGTGCGCTTCGATGGTGTCGACGTGTTCGCCACCCATGGTGGTGCGTGCGGCATCGATGGCCGCAGCGGCCCCGCCAAGTCGCACGCTCAGTGCCCCGTTGTGCCAGACCGATCCCATGAGGGGCAGCGGTTGTCCGCCCCAGCGATTGAGCCGGTCGATGGCCTGCGCCTGCGGCAGTTCAAAACGCAGCGTGGTTTCGGCTACCGGACAGGGCAACACCTTGATCGAGAGTTCGAGCAGCACGCCGAGCGTGCCGAGCGAGCCGGCGAGCACACGCGAGACGTCGTAACCTGCGACGTTCTTCATCACCTGTCCGCCGAAATGCAACTCCTGGCCCTGTCCGTTCATCACGACGGCGCCCAGGACGAAATCGCGCGCAGCGCCGACATGCGGTCGGCGCGGGCCGGCGAGGCCCGAGGCAATGCAGCCGCCGAGCGTCGCGCCGGAACCGAAGTGCGGCGGCTCGAAAGGCAGGATCTGGCCGCGTTCAGCCAGCGCCGCTTCGATCTCCGCGAGCGGTGTGCCCGCACGGGCGGTGATGACGAGTTCGGCCGGATCGTACGAGATGATGCCGCGATACGTCTGCATGTCGAGCGGGTCGCCGTCGGGCGTCTGGCCGTACCAACGCTTGGTGTTGCCGCCCTGAATGTCGAGCGGCGTGCCGCTCGCGGTGGCGGCGAGCACGCGCTCGCGAATCGTGGCGAGGGCCTGCGTTGCCGCTTGCGGGTCGGCGTCGTGCAACGGCGCGTGAAGGACTTGCGACATCAGAACCTCGGCAAATCGGGGTGGGGCAGCAGGCCGCCGCGTACGTGCAGCTTGCCGTACTCGGCACAGCGCGCGCGTGTGGGGATGGCCTTGTCCGCATTGAGCAGACCCGCCGGATCGAACGCGCGCTTCACCGCGAAAAACGCGTCGCGTTCTTCCGGGGAGAATTGCACGCACATCGCGTTGATCTTCTCGATGCCGACACCATGTTCGCCGGTGACCGTGCCACCCAACGCCACGCAGGCTTCGAGAATGTCGCAGCCGAACGCTTCGGCACGATGCCATTCGTCGAGATCGTTGCCGTTGAACAGAATCAGCGGGTGCATGTTGCCGTCGCCCGCGTGAAAAACGTTGATGCAGCGCAGACCGTATTGCACTTCCATCGCTTCGATACGCTTGAGCAGTGTGCCGATGGTCCGGCGCGGGATGGTGCCGTCCATGCAGTAGTAGTCCGGCGAGATGCGTCCGGCGGCGGGGAAGGCGTTCTTGCGCCCCGACCAGAAGCGCAGGCGTTCGGCTTCGGAGGCAGACACTTGAATGCGGGTGGCGCCCGACGCGCGCAGCACTGCCGAGACGCGTGCGATTTCTTCCGCGACTTCTTCCGGCGTGCCGTCCGATTCGCACAGCAGGATCGCCGCCGCGTTGAGGTCGTAGCCCGCGTGGACGAACTCTTCCACGGCTTGCGTGGCCGGTTTGTCCATCATCTCCAGACCTGCCGGGATGATGCCCGCCGCGATGATCGCCGCGACGGCGTTGCCGCCCGCTTCCACGTCGTCGAAGCTCGCCATGATGACCTGCTGCACTTGCGGCTTCGGCACGAGCTTCACCGTGATTTCCGTGACGACACAGAACATCCCTTCGCTACCGATGAACACGGACAACAAATCGAGACCCGGCACGTCGAGTGCATGCGAGCCGAATTCCACGATCTCGCCGTCCATCGTGACCGCGCGCACGCGAAGCACGTTGTGCACGGTCAGGCCGTACTTCAGACAGTGCACGCCGCCGGAATTCTCTGAGACATTGCCGCCAATGGTGCAGGCGATCTGCGACGATGGGTCCGGCGCGTAGTAGAGGCCGTAAGGTGCGGCGGCTTCGGAGACGGCGAGGTTGCGTACGCCGGGCTGCACGGTGGCCGTGCGGGCGTAGGCGTCAACGTCGAGAATGCGCTTGAATCTGGCGAGCGAGAGCACAATGCCGTCGGTGATCGGCATGGCGCCGCCAGACAAGCCGGTGCCAGCGCCGCGCGGTACCACGGGGACGTTGTGTACGTGGCACGCTCGCAGAATGCGGCAGACCTGATCCTCGTCGGCCGGCAGCACGACGGCAAGCGGCAGCTTGCGGTAGGCAGCCAGACCGTCGCATTCGTACGGTGTGATTTGCTCACGGTCGGTGAGCCACTGCACGTCGGGGACGGCGGCACGCAACGCGGCGAGGCGGGCAGCGCGGGTAGCGTCGTCGAGCGTCTCGAAGACGGGCTCGTCTGCGAGCGGTGCCGGCAGCGGCGAGGATGACGCCGCCGAAGTCGGCGTTGGTAGCGAAACCGGACGCTGCGAACTCAGCGACGGGGAAGGGGGCGACGCATGCGATGGCATCAGGCTTGCTCTCGAACGATCGTTGACGTGTAATGTGCCTATCCGGCTCTGTGGTCTACTGGTAGACTGGTCGACCAGTTATCTAATGACGTTATCGTAAAGGGAATGATCCGATTTCGACTAGCGGGTTAACCCTTGATTTGAGGGGGGATCCACTTGCGATACCGGACGACGGGCCGAGCGGCTGCCCTGAGCGAAGCGTCATCCTGTATCGTGGCGTCTGTGATTTTTCTGTCGAGAACCCAAGCCGACATGTCGTCCAACGAGTCGTCCCTGCCTATGTCATCCCTACCCGCCAGCGAATCTTCGGGGGCCGTTGCGAGTTTCGCGCCGGTCACGCCGCCACCGCGTCTGCGCCTGTCCGACATGGTGTATGAGCAACTGGAGACGATGGTCGTCGAAGGTCGGCTCGCACCGGGCTCGGCGCTGCCGTCCGAGCGCGATCTTGCGCAGCAGATGGGCGTGTCGCGTCCGTCGCTTCGCGAGGCGCTGCTGCGGCTGGAGTCTCGCGGTCTGATCGTGGGGCGCGCCGGTGGCGGCTATCTGGTCGCCAACGCCAGCCAGCCGCTGCTTGCCGAACCGCTGTCGCAATTGATGTCGCGGCACAGCAAGACCGTCGACGACGTTCTCGAAATGCGCGAAGTGCTCGAGGCCAAGGCCGTGGAATTGGCGGCCGAGCGTGCGACGCCCGAAGACATCGCCCGGCTCGCGAAGGCGCTCGACGCGCTCGAGGCAGCGTATGCCGCAAGTCGCGATGGGCTGGACGGCGAGGGCGATGCCAAGGGGCAGTCGCTGCTCACCCGCGTGCCCGAACTCGACGCGCACTTTCACCTGGCGCTGGCCGAGGCCACGCACAACCTGGTGCTGGTGCACCTGATGCATGCAATCTTCGAATTGCTGCGCGGGTCGGTCGTCGACAACTACCGCGCCATCGTCGATCACGGTGCCGATCTGGCCGAGCTGATCGATCAGCATCGCCGCATCTTCAATGCCGTGGCGTCGCACGATGCCAACAGCGCACAACGTTCGCTGCGCGAACACCTGGCCTTCATCCGCAACAACTCGGGCGACGTCGAGTCAGTCTGACCCCGATTTCTGTTGTCTGACGGCGCCCTCGCAAGCGGGCAAATCGAAGCCGTCAAAACGTCATCGTTTTCCCTGACCCTGCGCCGTGCGGCTGCCTGCCGCACAGGCGCCGGTTCGCCTGCGTTGCGGCGTGAAAAAACCTTCAACACCGCGAATTCCCTATGTTTGCCGGTTATCGAGCGCTCACCTCGCTCGGACTCATACACGCCGCCAACAGTCCATGTTCCTTCCCATGCGAGCGCTCTCGGGTTGACAGTGCCCCAGCCATCGACTAATTTTGGAACCATAAAAAATACTTAATTCGATATATTGAATCTTGTATATCAGATTCAAAACGTTGAATCGGCACCCATCGAGACCCGTGAATCAAGCCGGGCAGGTGCCGAGCTGACGCGGCATTCATCGGAGACATCAGTTGGGTAATTACACATTTCCTTTCGGGCAGGCCTCATGCGACGGTTCCTTCGCATCGCCTGCCCAGTCGTATCCGCCGCCGGCATCCGATGTTGTGGGTCAGGCGCTGCGGTGTTCCTCATCTGCCTGCCGCCCGTTGCGGGCAGGCGATCTGGCGATCACGCGTCCGCGAGGCGCGCCCGCCTGAGTGATGGGACTTGACCTGCGGTGGGGCCACGGAAATCCACCGTGACCCTGATGGCGCAGGCCGGTCCGTACTCGAATTCGTCATCTTGTCACCCTTCGGCAGCCGGCAACTTGCCGGCGCGGGCCTGAAAAGCCTGCGTCGCCGCGCCGAAGCGGAGGCCGGAAGTGTCCTTTGGCGCTTCCGCAAGTCAGTCAGCCGGGGCTCAAGCCCTGCGAGCGCGCCGCCAGGCAGCGTTCCGCGATCAAGCGGCCAAGCATGAGCCGCATGTAACGCCAGGAGGCGTGCCGTATCCGCGATCCCCCATGCCGGGACGCGCCACGGCACGCGATGACGGCGGGCACCGCACAACGAGGCGCGGGCCGCCGCCAATCGTCTGACAGGTATAGGAGGCAAGTCATGCAAGCAGCTGCGCAACCGGAGGAGAAGACCTCTTTTCTGGCAGGGCGCTGGTCACAACTGGTGATCGGCATCATTTGTATGGGCCTGGTGGCCAATCTGCAGTATTCGTGGACGTTGTTCGTCGAGCCGATGGAGGCTAAGCACCATTGGGGCATTGCGGCCATCCAGGTGGCGTTCTCGATCTTCATCGTGGTGGAAACGTGGCTGGTGCCGATCGAAGGCTGGCTGGTCGATCGTTTCGGACCTCGGCCTGTGGTCGCGGGTGGTGCGATTTGCGTGGCGCTGTCGTGGATCATGTACTCCTACGCCGAAACGCTGACGGTGTTGTACACGGCGGCGGTCATTGCCGGTATCGGCGCAGGTTGCGTGTATGGCACCTGTGTGGGTAACGCGCTCAAGTGGTTCCCGGACAAGCGCGGTCTGGCCGCCGGTCTGACGGCTGCCGGTTTCGGTGCCGGAGCTGCGATCACGGTCATTCCGATCGCCAACATGATCCGTGAATCGGGCTATGAGGCGGCGTTCTTCAATTTCGGCATCGTGCAGGGCGTGGCGATCTTCATTCTCGCGCTGCTGCTGGTCAAGCCGCGCGCGCCGAAGGGGGTCACCGTATCGCGCCGCAATCTGGCGACGAACGTGGACTACACGTCGGGCCAGATGATTCGCACGCCGGTGTTCTGGGTAATCTACGTCTGCTTCGTTGCGGTGGCTGCCGGCGGTCTGATGGCGACGGCGCAGATCGGGCCGATCGCGAAGGACTACGGTATTGCTTCGATGCCGATGACACTGTTCGGCGCAACGCTGCCGCTGTTGACCATGACACTGTCGATCGACAACCTGTGCAATGGCTTTACGCGTCCGTTGTGCGGTTTCGTCTCGGACAAGATCGGTCGTGAGAACGCGATGTTCATCATCTTCCTCGGGGAAGGGGTGGCCATGCTCGGTCTGATGCACTTTGGTCAGAACCCGTACATGTTCGTGTTCTTCGCCGCGATGACCTTCCTGTGCTGGGGCGAAATCTTCTCGATTTTCCCGGCACTGTGTGCGGACACGTTCGGTAGCAAGAATGCGGCGTCCAACGCGGGCACGTTGTACACGGCCAAGGGGACGGCGGCGTTGCTGGTGCCGCTGGCTTCGGTGCTTGCCATCGGTGGTCACTGGGATCGTGTGTTCATCGCCGCTGCGGTGATCAGCATCGCGGCGGCCGTGGCGGCGAAGTTCGTGCTTGCCCCGATGCGTCGCCGCTGGATCGAAAGCGTGAACAACAATGAGATGCAAGCGTCAATGAAACCGCCGGTCGCGATGAGTGCGCCCGCTAGCGAATGAGTGAACGGGTAAGTGAACAGCTACGTGAGTAGATAAGGCAGCGCATACGCGCTGTTGGGGAGGTAAGCGAGCGGGGTGCCGGAGACGGCGCCCCGTTTTCATTTGCACGACGATCCCGACAGACCTGACCCGGGATACGCAATGCGGGCGATGGTGTCTCATCGCGTATCGCCGCCGCAGAAAACAAAAAAGCCTTGCCGATCGGCAAGGCTTTCTGCATTTTGGCTCCTCGACCTGGGCTCGAACCAGGGACCTACGGATTAACAGTCCGGCGCTCTACCAACTGAGCTATCGAGGATCAAACTCGTGTGTCATACATCGCTGTCGTGATGTATCGACTAAAACAAAAGCCCCGCGTGTGCGAGGCCATCGCTTCGGTATTCTTGGCTCCCCGACCTGGGCTCGAACCAGGGACCTACGGATTAACAGTCCGGCGCTCTACCAACTGAGCTATCGGGGATCAAAAGAGAAAGCGATTATAGAGGCGATTTTTGCACGCTGTCAACACCGGGCGCGCATCTTTTCTGCATCGAGGATGCGAACTTCGCCACTAACGCTCGTGGTTCAGCGCTCGAGCAGATGCAGCTTCTCGGTGACGTCCTTCCACTGATCCGCATCGGGCAGCGACGGCTTGGTCTTCGTGATGCTCGGCCAGTTCGGCGAGAGTTCTGCGTTGAGTGCGATGAAGGCTTGCTGATCGCCCGGCACGTCCTCTTCGGCATAAATGGCGTTCACCGGACACTCGGCCACGCAGACGGCGCAATCGATGCACTCGTCCGGGTCGATTGCCAGGAAGTTCGGGCCTTCGCGGAAGCAGTCCACGGGGCAAACGTCCACACAGTCGGTGAATTTACATTTGATGCAGCTTTCGGTGACAACGTGCGTCATGCCAACTCCAGAGTAGGGCGCGAAACGGCTTCGAACGGCCGTTAAAACGCGTATTGTAACGCAGCCCGCCGCGGCAGGGGCGAGAGCCAAAAGGCGGGCGGGGCAAGGCGTCCCGCCATCGCGCAATCCGCGGGAATACCATGGGTGACACCGCTTTGCGGTACGATGTTTGCTGTTCCCGTGCGCTGCCCAATGGCCCGTTGGCCGATCGGCAGTGTTCGCTGTTTTCTCGTGAGTGCTCCTTCCGGGGCCTGTCGTCATGATCATCACCTCGCTGCTCGATACCGATCTCTACAAGTTCACGATGATGCAGGTGGTGCTGCATCATTTTCCTGCCGCGCAGGTGGAGTACCGCTTCAAGTGCCGCACCGAAGGTGTCGACTTGACACCCTATGTCGAAGAGATTCGAGACGAGATCCGGTTGTTGTGCGGATTGCGCTTTACCGAGTCGGAATTGCGTTATCTCGGTGCGATGCGCTTCATCAAGAGCGATTTCGTCGACTTTCTCGACCTGTTCCATCTGAACGAGAAGTACATCACGGTGCAGCCTTCGCCGAAGGGCAACGGTGAGATCGACATCACGATTCGCGGCCCTTGGCTGCACACGATCCTGTTTGAGATCCCGGTGCTCGCGATTGTCAACGAAGTGTATTTCCGCAATACGCAGCGTACGCCGGCGTATCAGGAAGGCCGTCAACGGCTCCGCGACAAGATCTGCATGCTTGCCGAGCGCGTGGATTATCGCGAGTGCAAGATCGCCGATTACGGTACGCGCCGCCGCTTCTCGAAGGAGTGGCACGAGGAGGTGATTCTCACGTTGCGCGACGAACTGGGCGAGCAGTTCGCGGGCACGAGCAACGTGTATTACGCGTCGAAGCTCGCCCTTACGCCGCTCGGCACGATGGCGCATGAGTATCTCCAGGCGTGTCAGGCTCTCGGGCCCCGTCTGCGCGATTCGCAGATCTTCGGCTTCGAGACTTGGGCCAAGGAGTATCGTGGCGATCTGGGTATTGCACTCTCGGATGTGTACGGCATGTCTGCCTTCCTGCGCGACTTCGACATGTATTTCTGCAAGCTCTTCGACGGGGCGCGCCATGATTCGGGCGATCCGTTTGCGTGGGGCGAGCGGCTGCTGGAGCATTACGCGCAGAACCGCGTCGATGCGCATACCAAGACGATGATCTTCTCGGACGGTCTCGATATTCCGAAGGTCCTTCAGCTTTTCGAGCGGTTTCGCGATCGCTGCAAACTGGCGTTCGGTGTGGGAACGAACCTTACGAACGACCTTGGCTATCAACCGCTGCAGATCGTCATCAAGATGGTGCGCTGCAACGGCCAGCCGGTGGCGAAGCTGTCGGATTCGCCGGGCAAGAACATGTGCGACGACGACGCGTATCTGGCCTATCTGCGTCAGGTTTTCGAGATCGCGCCCGAACAGGCGGCCCATGCCTGACGCTGCGTAACTCGTTAATTCGTACTAACGGCCGTGTTGTCCGAACGCCGGGACAGACCATTCCGATAATGTGCGAACGCCCGTCGTGCCGGCTGGGGCAGCCGCTATAATTGCGCATCGCCCGCCGGACTTGCACCGGCGGCTTTGAGAGACGATCAGTGACGATGCCGGCGGCAGACCGCGCGTCGGCTTCACAAGGACAGCCCATGGATACCTCCGACGCCCGCAATCGCATCTTTGCCCGCATTCGTCATGCTCAGCATCGTCCCGATGTGGCGCGCACGAATGAGCAGGCTGCGGCCGAGGAATATCTGGCACGGCATCCGCAAGGGCCGCGTCCGGCACTGTCCGCCAATCTCATTGCCACGTTCATCGGCAAGGCGGAAGCGCTGTCGACCACGATCACGCGCGTGCCGGGCATGAGCGATGTGCCCGCCGCCGCCGCGACCTATCTACAGGCCAACGGTCTCACCATGCAGGCGGTAGCGTGGCCGACGTTGCGTGAGCTCGACTGGACGAAGGCGGGCTGCCACGTAGCATTCCGCAAGCCGCATGGCGACGATCTGGTAGGCATCACGGGGTGCTTCTGTGCCATTGCAGAGACCGGGGCGCTGATGATGATGTCCGGGCCGGAAACGTTTGCTTCGGCCACGTTGCTGCCCGAAACTCATATCGCCATCGTGCCTGCTTCGCGCATTGTCGCCGGCCACGAAGACGGTTTCGCCCTCATGCGCAGCGAGCGAGGTGAACTCTCGCGTGCGACCAATTTCATTGCCGGACCTTCGCGTACCGCCGATATTGAACAAACGCTGGTGCTGGGCGCTCATGGTCCCTACCGCGTTCATCTCATCATCGTCGACGGCGCCTGACGCGGGATGCAACCGCCACGCCTGGCGACGCCGGTCCGACACTGACAGTCGCCACCCGCCGCGCAGGCTTCGGTTCGCGGCGGCGCGCCATCCTTCGAGAATCAACTGAGGACTTTGGTCTTCGGTTTGCCGGGTAGTACGTAGATTTTGTATGGGAAATCTCCCAAGTTGATGTTGCTTGGGGCACTCGGCCGCTAACGTCGACTCGTAAGGAGTCGACCATCAATCAACAGGAACCATAAACAATGCTTAAGGGGATTTGGGGCGCCTTGGTTGCGGCGGGGCTGGCATTGGCGAGTCCTGCGGCGTTTGCTGCGGGACCGGACGGCGCACAACTCGTCGCCTGGTGGGGCGTACCGTTTGCAGGGCTGTTGCTCTCGATTGCGCTCGGGCCGTTGCTCGCGCCCGCGTTCTGGCATCACCACTTCGGCAAGATTGCGGCGTTCTGGGGCGCGGCGTTTCTGCTGCCCTTCGCGTTAGTGTTCGGCGTGGGCGCCGCATGGCATGGTGCGGTGCATGCCATGGTCGCGGAATTCATCCCTTTCGTCGTGCTGCTCACGGCGTTGTTCACGACGGCCGGCGGCATTTGCGTTCACGGCAAACTGCGAGGTGGCTCGTGGCTCAACACGGGGCTGCTGACGCTGGGTACGATGCTGGCGAGCATCATGGGGACGACGGGCGCGGCCATGCTGCTGATTCGTCCGCTCATCCGCGCGAACGACAACCGCAAGCACAACGTGCACGTTGTGGTGTTCTTCATCTTCCTCGTCGCGAATGCCGGGGGCTCGCTCACGCCGCTGGGCGATCCGCCGCTCTTCCTCGGCTTCCTGCAAGGGGTGGATTTCTTCTGGACGGCCGCTTACCTCTGGCCCGAGACGCTCTTCATCTGCGCTGTGCTGCTGGTGCTGTTCTTCGTGATCGACAGCTATTACTTCCGCCAGAAGGGCGAGTGTCAGATCGAAGCACAGGACCCGGCACCGCCTGTCGAGCCGCTGCGACTCGAGGGCAAGCGCAATTTCGTACTGCTCGCCGCCGCCGTGGGGCTGGTGCTGATGAGCGGGATCTGGAAGCCGGGCGTCGAGTTCGACGTCTTCGGGACGCCTGTCGCACTGCAAAACATCGCGCGTGACGTCGGATTGATCGTGGTGACGTTGATGTCGCTGGCGATAACACCGCGCACGGCGCGTGAAGGCAACGACTTCAACTGGGAGCCGATGAAGGAAGTCGCCAAGCTGTTCGCTGGCATCTTCCTGACGATTATTCCTGTGGTGGCCATTTTGCGCGCGGGCGAAGCCGGCGCACTCGGCTGGGTGATCCGTCTGGTGACTGGGCCGGGCGGTGCGCCGGACAATGTCATGTATTTCTGGGCAACGGGTTTGCTCTCGTCATTCCTTGACAATGCGCCGACGTATCTGGTGTTCTTCAATACAGCAGGCGGCGACGCCGCAACGCTAATGACTTCCGGGGCAGCCACGCTAGCAGCGATTTCGGCGGGGGCGGTGTTCATGGGCGCCAACACTTACATCGGTAACGCACCGAACTTCATGGTGAAGGCCATCGCTGAGCAACGCGGCGTTCGCATGCCGAGCTTCTTTGGTTATATGCTGTGGTCGGGCGTGATTCTGCTGCCGCTGTTCATCGTGACGACCCTGATATTCTTCTGAGCCGCGACATTGCCACGCGATCAACCCCTGCGAGACAACTGGTGAAACCGAAGATCCTGGTAGCCCGAGCTATTTTTCCCGATATCATCGAGCGTCTGGCGCAGTATTTCGATGTCGAGCGCAACGACACCGACACGGTGTACTCGCCCGACGAACTGCGCGCGCGTCTGGCCGATAAGGCCGGAGCTATCACCACGGCGAGTGAGCGCATCGATGCGGCGGTGCTCGCCGGTGCACCGCATCTGCGTGTGGTGGCCAATATGGCTGTGGGCTACAACAACTTCGATATCGACGCCATGACCGCCGCCGGCGTCATGGCGACGAACACCCCCGACGTTCTCAACGAGACGACAGCCGACTTTGGCTGGGCCTTGTTGATGGCGACGGCGCGTCGCGTGACCGAGTCGGAGCGCTGGCTGCGCGAAGGGCATTGGGATAAGTGGGCCTACGACATGTTCCTGGGGGCGGACGTGCATGGCAGCACGCTGGGCATCATCGGCATGGGCCGCATCGGACAGGCGATTGCGCGCCGTGCGATGGGGTTCAACATGCGCGTCGTGTATCACAATCGCTCGCGTCTCGACGCCATGACGGAAGCGGCCTGCAAGGCGAGCTACGTGGACAAGGACACACTGCTGCGCACGGCGGATCACGTCATTCTGGTGTTGCCGTACTCTGCCGCGACACATCACACGATTGGCGCGGCGGAGCTGGCCACCATGAAGCCGACGGCCACGCTGATCAATCTGGCGCGGGGTGGCATCGTCGACGACGTCGCACTCGCCGCAGCCCTTACGAACCGACAGATTGCGGCGGCGGGGCTCGATGTTTTCGAGGGGGAGCCGAAGGTGCATCTCGACTTGCTGAAGGTGTCGAATATCGTGCTGACACCGCATATCGCGAGCGCATCGGCGGCAACGCGTCGTGGTATGGCCAGTCTGGCGGCCGACAATCTCATTGCAGCGCTGGGATTCGGCGCGGCGGCGGGCAAACCACCGTGTCTGCTGAATCCGGCGGCACGCAAGTCGTAACGGCCACAGCGGTCGTCATGATCGTTATGGCCGATATGGCCACTATGGCACACGGTAAGTTCAGGAAGCAGGATCGGCAGGCGTCAACGGGAGTCGCAACGCGATGGTGGAGATGGTGTTGGTAGCGCTCGCAGCGCTGAATCTGTTGGTGATGATGGCGATTGCGGTGAAGGTCTGGCAACGCAATGGCGATACGTCGCTGCGCGAGACACTCGTTGGCTCGCTTACCCAGGTGCGGGACGACTTGCTGCAAGCGGCCGATCGCAGCGAGCGCGGTCTGCGTCAGGAGTTCGCGGAAATCGCGCGTGCCGGACGTGGCGAACAGAGCGCACAAATGGCGCAATTCCAGCAGACGCTGGCGGCGCAAATGACAAGCGTGGCCACGGTACAGAACAATCAGATCGATGGTTTTGCACAGCAACTGGCGAAGCTGACCGAGTCCAACGCGGCACAGCTCGAGGCAGTGCGTCAGAGTCTGGTGCTCAATGGCCAGCAGATGCGAGAGGAGCAGACGTCGGCGCTACGTCGCTTCGGCGAAGCTCAGCATCAACAACTCACGCAACTCGCCGAAGGTAACGAGCGGCGGCTGGGGGAAGTGCGCGCTACGCTCGAACAGAAGCTCAAGGACATCGAGGTCAACAACGCGGCCAAGCTCGAAGAGATGCGCCGCACGGTCGACGAGAAGCTGCATGCCACGCTGGAACAGCGGCTCGGCGAGTCGTTCAAGCTGGTCTCGGATCGTCTGGAGCAAGTGCATCGCGGTTTGGGCGAGATGCAGACGCTCGCCGCCGGTGTGGGCGATTTGAAGCGCGTGCTGACCAATGTGAAGACGCGAGGCATCTGGGGTGAAGTGCAGTTGCAGGCATTGCTCGAACAATTGCTGACGCCCGATCAGTTCGCCAAGAACGTGGCGACCAAACCGGGCAGTGCCGAGCGGGTGGAATTCGCGATTGCGCTGCCGGGACAGACCAGCGACAGCAACATACCGGTCTGGCTGCCCATCGACGCGAAGTTTCCGCGTGAGGACTACGAGCGTCTGCTCGATGCGCAGGAGCGCGCTGACCCGGTGGCTGTGGAAGAGGCATCGAAGGCGTTGGAGACCCGCATCCGTCTGGAAGCGAAGACCATCGCCGACAAGTATCTTGCCCCACCGCACACGACCGACTTTGCGCTGTTGTTCCTGCCGACGGAAGGGCTCTACGCCGAAGTGCTGAGGCGTCCGGGGCTCTCGGATCTGCTGCAACGCGAGTATCGCGTAACCGTGTCAGGTCCGACAACGTTGACCGCCTTACTCAACAGCCTGCAGATGGGCTTCCGTACACTTGCTATCGAACGTCGTTCCAGCGAAGTCTGGCAGGTGCTCGGAGCGGTGAAAACCGAATTCACCAAGTTCGGTGACGTACTCGCCAAGACCAAAGCGCAACTGGAGACGGTGACACGCTCCATCGACAAGGCGGAAGTGCGCACGCGCGCAATGGCGCGTCAGCTCAAGGCCGTGGAAGCGCTGCCCGGCGAGCAGGCCCTTGAACTGCTGGGTGCTGAGTTGGACAGCGACGACGAAGAGGCGTGAGCGGCAGGGCGCTCACGTCGGCGGCGGCCGAGGTGTTATTCACCGCCCTTGGCGAACCGGTCGAGCGCCTCGCCCGTCATGCGTACCACGCGCCAATCGGGCAACACCGTTGCGCCTTGCGACGCGTAGAAGTCGATAGCAGGCTGATTCCAGTTGAGTACCGTCCATTCGAAGCGTCCGCATTGCCGTTCTAGGGCAATGCGGGCGAGTTGGCGTAGCAATGCCTGCCCCACACCTTTGCCGCGCACGGATGGCTGTACGTAGACGTCTTCGAGATACAGACCGCGTCGACCGAGGAACGTCGAGAAGTTGTGGAAGTACAGTGCGTAGCCGACCACCTTGCCATCCCATTCCGCGATAAGGCACTCCGCCGCCGGGGCATTCCCGAACAACGCCTCGTGCACGCTGTCAGGCGTGGCTTCGAAGATATCGAGCAACTTCTCGTAGACGGCCAGTTCGCGCATCAGGCGGTAGATCGCGCCGACATCGTCGGCGGTGGCTGCACGCAGGATCAGGGACATGGGAGCAAAAGAATGAGAGGCGGGGGCTGTCTCCAGCGAAGTACGCCGAACGTCAGCCACCGCGGGTGCGAGAATCAGTATTCTTCTTCGGGGACGTCGCTCAGCGCGACTTCGATGCCGCCAAATCGTTCGGCCACCCAGTTGTAGGCGTGGCAAGCGATCCAGAGTAGCACGAAGCCGACGATGGCGTTGAGGATCAGCGCCGAAATGAACGCGAGGCCCGGCAGGTCGCCATAGCGGATGAATGCCGCCAGGAAGGCAAGCAGCACCAGCGGAATACTGAAAGTGAGATAGACCAGCACCAGCGCTTTGGCCGTCTGGCCGGGACTGATGTAGGTGATCTGTTTTTTCGTTGTCATTGACGTGTGTGCTTTTGGTTTGTTGCCGTCATCGTCGAAGCGCCAACGCCGGCGATATAGTGCTATTTCGTTGCTTCGTTTTCTTGGATATCGGGAGCGGTGTTCGCGCTAAACCAGTCCGTCGAACACAATGACGTCGACCAGTTCGCCTGCCGCCACATCGCCGCGTGCGGCGCCCAGCGTGACGAAGCAGTTGGCTTCGCTCATCGTGCGCAGAATGCCGGCGCTTTGGGCATTGGCGACCGTGACCTGCCAGCGGCCCTGTGCGTCGGCGGCGAGAATGCCGCGCAGGAAGTCGGTGCGGCCGGGACGCTTGGCAATGGCTGTTGTCGTTGGTACGGGCAAGCTCGGTGTGGCTTGCGGCTCGGCCCCCATCAGCGCGAACAGACCATCGCGAACCAGGTGATAGAACGACGCCATCACGGCTGCCGGATTACCCGGCAGTCCGAAGAGCAGTGCGCGTTGGCCGTCGCTCTCGAGTTCACCGAAAGCGAACGGGCGGCCCGGGCGCATCGCCATCTTCCAGAACACCACATTGCCAAGGCGCGTCATCATCTCGCGCGTGAAATCGGCTTCGCCGACAGAGACCCCACCTGACGTGATGACGGCATCGGCCTCGCGGCAAGCGGTGCGCAGCGTGTCCTCAATCGCCTGCGGATCGTCGCGCACCACGCCCAGATCGAGTACTTCGACACCCAGCCGTTGCAGCATGCCAAAGAGCGTGTAGCGGTTGCTGTCGTACAGATTGCCCGGTGCGAGTGGTTCGCCGACCGAGCGGAGTTCGTCGCCCGTCGAGAAGAACGCCACGCGAATGCGGCGGCGTACGGGCACTTCGGCAATCCCCAGCGACGCGAGCAGCCCGAGGGCCGCCGGGCGCAGACGTTTGCCGGCATGCAGCGCGGCATGGCCTGTGGCCAGATCTTCGCCGACATGGCGCACATGGCGGCCAGCGGTGACGGCATTGGCTGCAAAGGCGATGACTTCGGTGTCGCCTTCGCGCCGTACCTGTTCCTGAGGAATGACGGTGTCGCATCCGGCGGGCAACAGCGCACCGGTCATGATGCGCACGCACTCCCCCGGTGCGGCCACGCCATCGAACGGATGGCCGGCGAACGAGCGACCTGCCACGCGCAGGCGGACCTCACCACCGACGGCCAGCGCGCTGCCAGCGAAGGCATAACCATCCATGGCGGAATTTTCGAACGCGGGGACGTCGAGCGGCGAGATGACGTCGCGCCCGAGTACGCGGCCCAGTGCGCTGCGTACGGCAACCTGTTCGATGGCCGACACCGGACGCGCGGTGCGCACAATGATGGCGCGCGCCAATTCGACCGGCATGTCGTTGGGGTCGTAGGCCGGCAAGCCGGCCAAGGCTTCGTCTAGTGTTGTCATCGGTGTGGCGTCGTCATCCGGCACGTATCCGGCATGAATCCCGTAAAAGCGGTGGCGACGGATCTGGCCGCGTCGGTGCCTCGATTTGTCAGGGGGCGCGCGGCGTATCGGTATGGAGGTCGTCCAGCGTGTTGACATTGTAAAACGGACGCTCGTCGCCGAAGTGAACTTGTACGGCCTTGTGGCGTGCCAGCCACGCTCGCACACGATGCTCTCCGGCCGCCAGCGTGGCAGCCAGATCGTCTGCCAGTGAGCGATGCAAAAGGGCGAATACCGGATGCGGACCCTGCGCGGTGGCGGCATACGCGGCCAGTGACGGCGCGGCTGCACCGGAGCGCGACGTGCTTAGCGCGGCGGTTAGCCGTTCGCCGAGGTCCAGGGGAAGATAGGGGGCGTCGCACGGTGCGGTGAGAACGTAGTCCGTGTGCGCGGCCCGCAGTCCGGCCAGCATGCCGGCGAGCGGTCCCGCGAAGTCCCGCGTCTCGTCGCTGACGACCGCTGCGCCGAGGGCCGCATAGGCATCGCAATTCCGATTGGCGCTGATGAGTAACGTCCCGACCTGCGGTTGCAGCCGTTCGACGACATGCGCGGCAAGCGGCCGGCCGCCGAAAATCTGCAAACCCTTGTCACGCCCGCCCATGCGTTGCCCGCGTCCGCCCGCAAGAATCAGGCCGGTGATGGCATTACGAGGGGGCGGCGTGGCAGTCATGGATGTGGGTTCCCGCTCTGTGGGCGTGCGGTGATTTCCTAGGATCGGTTCAGCCCGATGACGCGGCCGTTTGCATCGAACCAGACGGCGCCGTCACCCAGCATCACGCCCTGATCGCGGGCGAACATCAACCGGGGTACCGCAGCGCCAATGGTGCGAACGTAACGGTCGGTGAAGATCTCGTTATAACGCGCGAGCAGCGACTTCGGGTTCCGAAGGATCAATGTCTTGCCGCGCAGCGACACGTGCAGCGGGTAACGGATCAATTGTGCGACGACATCGCGACGGTCGTCGAGCACGCCTTTGCGGAACTGTGTCGCCGCCCGGTTGACGGTTTCGTCGTCACTCACGCCGGCAATGCCATAGAGATGGCCTATCTTGCCGCTCTGGATGCTCGAGAGCGTCAGTTCGAACGGCACCGACCGGCCGGTGCGCAGATCCTTCCATTGACCGGAAATGGCCTCGCAGGCGGGGGACGCACCACGTTGGCGGTTGACGTCGTCGCTCGAGGAGAACTCGCCTTCGAACGTGGCGCGCGGCATGCCGCCTGCGTCAAATTCGGTCAGATGCAGGCGAGACTTGGCTTCCAATTTCCCCGTGAGATACGTATCGCTTTGCGACGAGGCGTTGGCATAGCGGCCTTCGAGCTTGCCGCCCGATGTGGGGCGCAACACCAGCCGTAACGGATTGCGCTCGCCAAGCTGACCGCTGTAGGTCATCAAATGGTTCGCAATGTCGCGATCGGATGGGTCGCAATCGGCAAGCGCCACCGATGGTGCAAAAGCGCTTAGCAGCAACGTCAGGGTGCTCAGACCTGTGACGATCAGACGCCGCGCCTGAAGACGCGCGCCAAGGTGTGACGTGCGTTGAGGGGCCAGCAGAGAGTCTCGAACGCGGTGAGCGTCCGGGGCAAGAGGAATCATGAGTCGAGAAGAAATTCGATAATTCGAAAGCGTGCGGATGAGCGAACGGGCAATGCCCTGGACGTTTATCCGCCGATGTAGGACATCTCCACTTTCGGTGGTGCGTCTTCGGGCAGGCCGGTGGCCGCCGTACGCAATGCTGAGTACCGGTCGGTGCGACCCCGCCAGATGTCGCCAATGACGGTCGATATCTGCGCGTCGCTCGCGCCGTTGCGCAGCAACGTGCGCAAGTCGTACCCGGCGCTGGCGAACAGACACAGGTACAACTTGCCTTCCGTAGACAGGCGTGCCCGGGAACAAGTGCCGCAAAAAGCGCGCGTGACCGACGAAATGACACCGACTTCGCCGCCACCATCGCGATATCGCCAGCGCTGTGCGGTCTCGCCGGGGTAATTCGGTTCGAGCGGCTCGACCGGCAGGGCTTCGTCGACTCGGGCGATGACGCTTGCCGACGGCAGTACGTCGTCCATGCGCCAGCCGTTCGACGTGCCTACATCCATGTACTCGATGAAACGCAACACCACGCCGCTGCCGTGAAAATGCCGCGCCATGGGCACGATTTCAGTGTCGTTGGTGCCGCGTTTGACGACCATATTGACTTTCACCGGACCGAGTCCGACGTGCTGCGCTTGCGCAATGCCTTCAAGCACGTTGGCGACCGGAAAGTCGACATCGTTCATTTGCCGGAAGATCGTATCGTCGAGGCTGTCCAGGCTGACGGTCACACGCGTGAGCCCCGCGTCCTTGAGCGATTGTGCCCGGCGTGCGAGCAACGACCCATTGGTCGTGAGCGTGATGTCGAGCGGTTTGCCCGACGGGGTGCGCAGGCGAGCCAGCATCTCGATCAGACGCTCGATGTGCTTGCGCAGCAGCGGTTCGCCTCCGGTCAGACGCAGCTTCTCGACACCATGGTCGACGAACAGGCGTGCGGCACGCTCGATTTCTTCGAAAGACAGCAGGGAAGATTGCGGAAGGAAGGTGTAGTCCTTGTCGAACACGTCCTTCGGCATGCAATACACACAGCGGAAGTTGCAACGATCGGTCACCGAGATGCGCAGGTCGTGCAGCGGCCGTGCCAGCGCATCTTCGAGATGGCCGGTGGCTGCGCACACTTGTGCGGGAACCTGCGGGGAGTGCGTCGCATACCGCGCGTCGCTACGCAGATCGGTGAGTCGGATGATCGTTTCAGTCATGGTGGGGCCTTAGCTTGCGTCCCCATTCTAACGAATTGGCTCGTTGGCCGCCGACGCCAGCCATTCAGACATTGGATATCGGTACCAAGGCGTTCATTGGGGACGTCAAGCCCGTACGACGTCACAAGATACGGGCAGGGCCGGGAAGGCACAAGTCGGGACAACGCGGAGTTGCGGGAAGAAAGGCGATCCCCACATCAGCAAAAAAGGAGGCCGAAGCCTCCTTTTCTGACGTGTCACATCACGCAGGGCGGCGCCTTGCCATGAGGCGCGAGCCGCCCGAACGTCATGCGCGGTACACGTTATGCCACATGATCCGACGAGGTGCGTGTTTCCACTTGCTCCATCGGGCCGCTGTTGACCGGCGTGGCCGGACGGCGCTCGCGCCGCACTTGCGGTGCCGGTGCGGTTTGCGCTGCGGCTTCCTTGGCGGCGCGGTGCTTGTCGGCGTCCGTGTGGACCCAGACCAGACCGGCGCTAGCCAGCGTCGACTCCAGTGCGCCGCGTTCTAGCGTCGGTGCGACAGCCACAGGGGCCGGTTGCTGCGTCACGACTTCCGTAGCCACCGCAGCGGCTTCCGGCGCGACCGGCACGGCGGCGGGGGCCGGCGTTTGCACCGGCTTCACCGTTTCGACCCTCTCGACCGGCGTGGCCGGTGCGGCGGCTTCGACAGGTGCCGTCGGTGAGTGGCTAACGTCTGCCGGGGCGTTGGCCATGGCCGCCGTGACGGCGATTTCGGTCAATGCTTCGGCAGGAACCGTGGGCTGAGCCGGGCTCGGCGTCGCGGCAGGAAGCGGTGCATTGACCGGCGGAACCACCGGTGCTGCGGCCACTTCTGCTGCGAGCAGCGGTGCTGCATTGACCGGGGCGATCGGTTCGGCGATCACATGGGCCGGGGCTTCCGGCATTACGGCCGGCGCCACTTCGCTCACGGTGACGACCGGTGCTACGGCAACCGGGGCTTCCGCTTGTTCGGCGTGAACCTGCACCGGGGCGGGCATCGGCTCGACTTGCACGGCAGGTACCGGCGTGGCCGCGATGCTCGCCGGGATTGCCGGTGCTGCGGCGCGGACTAGTGCCTCGGTCGCTGCGCTTTCGCTGGCTTCGTCGGTCAGTACCGGGGCGCGAACGCCTTCGATATCTTCAAACGTCGAGCCTTCGGCGTGTTCGCCGTCGGCATGCTGTTGCTGCTCGTTGGCTTCGCGCTCACGACGACCGCCACGACGGCCGCGACGACGGCTGCGACGACGCTCCTCACCGCCTTGCTCGCCTTCTTCGCCCGCCGAGACCGTTGCACCGTCTTCGATTTGCGCCGTCAGACGATCCTGCTCGAGGTCTTCATGCTCGGCGACGAGCGGTGCGGCAGCTTGTGCCACACGTTGCGGTGCCGCTTGCTGGCCATCCGCGTCTTCCGGCTGACGACGTTCGCGACGCTCGCTGCGGTCACGGCGGCTGCTGCGCTCGCGGCCTTCGCGCGACTCGCGGCCCTCTTCGGTGCGCACGTCCTGTGCCGGCTGACGCTGGGCATCGTCGCGCTCACGCTTGTCACGTCCTTCCTGACGCTCATTGCGGTCGCTACGTTCGCTACGTTCGTTGCGGTCGTTGCGGTCGGTGCGTTCACCGCGCTCTGCACGCTCCGGACGTGCACCGCGACCTTCACGGCCTTCGCGGCCCTCACGAGCCGGTTGACCCGCGTTGTCCTTGCCCGACTTGTTGTCGTCGCGGGCATTGCCACGACGATTGCGGTTTTGCTGATGCGGACGGTCATGACGCTCACGCGGCGGGCGTGCGGTCGGCTTGGCCGGCTCTTCGGCCTTGACCGGTGCCGGAGCGGCCGGCTCGAGACCCAGCAGGCGCTTGACGAAGCCGATGAAGCCACCGCTGCGTGCAGGAGCTGCGGCGGCCGGTGCCGTGGCAGCAACAGGTTCCGGGCGCGGTTGCGCGGCGGGGGCCGGTTGCTCGGGCGTAATGCCCTTGACGGCGGCTTCCTGACGCGGACGGACGTCTTCCTTCTTCTTGCTGTAACCCGCCGGATCGTCTTCCAGCGCACGCGCGGCTTCTTCGGCGAGCGCATAGCTAGCCCTCGGCGCATCCAGACGCGGATCGTCGAAGCGCAGGCGTTCGAGCTTGTAATGCGGCGTTTCGAGATGCTTGTTCGGGATCAGCAGCACGCCAACCTTGAAGCGTGCTTCGATCTTGTTGATTTCCTGACGCTTTTCGTTGAGCAGGAAAGCGGAGACCTCGACCGGCACCTGGCAGTGGATGGCTGCCGTGTGCTCCTTCATGGCCTCTTCCTGGATGATGCGCAGGACTTGCAGCGACGACGACTCGGCATCACGAATGTGGCCGGTGCCGTTGCAGCGCGGGCAGGTCACGTGCGTGCCTTCCGAGAGTGACGGACGCAGGCGCTGACGCGACAGTTCCATCAGGCCGAAACGCGAGATCTTGCCCATCTGGACGCGGGCACGGTCATGCTTGAGCGCGTCCTTCACCCGTTGTTCGACTTCACGCTGGCTTTTGGCAGACTCCATGTCGATGAAGTCGATCACGATCAGGCCGCCCAGGTCGCGCAGACGCAACTGGCGCGCGACTTCGTCGGCCGCTTCCAGATTGGTGCGAAGGGCTGTTTCCTCGATGTCGGCACCCTTGGTGGCGCGCGCCGAGTTGACGTCGATCGAGACCAGGGCTTCGGTGTGATCGATCACGATCGCGCCACCCGAGGGCAGTGGCACCTGACGCGAATATGCCGTTTCGATCTGATGTTCGATCTGGAAACGCGAGAACAGCGGCACATCGTCGCGATACTGCTTCACGCGGTTCAGGTGGTCGGGCATGACCACTTGCATGAAGTTGCGTGCCTGTTCGGCAATTTCTTCCGTATCGATGAGGATTTCACCGATGTCAGGCTGGAAGTAGTCGCGGATGGCGCGAATGACGAGGCTCGACTCGAGATAGATCAGCGCCGAGTCGCGCGGCAGTTCGATGTTGGCAGCGGCGCTTTCGACGGCGTGCCAGAGTTGCAGCAGATAGTTCAGATCCCACTGCAGTTCTTCAGCCGAGCGGCCGATGCCTGCGGTGCGGGCGATGATGCTCATGCCTTCCGGCAGTTCGAGCTGCGCCATCGTTTCGCGCAGTTCCTGACGGTCTTCGCCCTCGATGCGGCGCGATACGCCACCGCCACGCGGGTTGTTCGGCATCAGCACGAGGTAACGGCCGGCCAGCGAAATGAACGTGGTGAGGGCTGCGCCCTTGTTGCCACGCTCTTCCTTTTCGACCTGAACGATGAGTTCCTGGCCTTCGGAGAGGGCGTCCTGAATGCGCGCATTGCGCACGTCGGCACCTTCGCGGAAGTACGCGCGGGCGACTTCCTTGAACGGCAGGAAGCCGTGGCGGCCTTCACCGTAGTTGACGAAGCAGGCTTCGAGAGAGGGTTCGATACGGGTGATGACACCCTTGTAGATATTGCCTTTGCGTTGTTCGCGGCCGGCCGTCTCGATATCGATGTCGATGAGCTTCTGCCCATCGACAATTGCCACGCGCAGTTCTTCCTGCTGCGTGGCGTTGAACAACATGCGTTTCATGAAAACGACTCCCACCCGCCGCAGTTGCCAATGCGCAGTGCGTCGGGTACGTATCACTCGAGTTATCCAACACGCGAGGTTCGAGCCGGGAGTGGAAGAATTGCCGGGGGGTCCGGGCGATGAGGCCCACGGACGCAAAGGCGCCTGCGAATACGTTATCGCGCTCACCCGGAACCGCCGAGACACCGGAAAATTCCAGCCCAGCGCAGATCACTTCGGGCTTGCAGTCCTTACCAGGAGAAACTGGACGAGAAACTTCATCAGCATTTTCTCGGGGCGCCTGCCGACACTTATTCTTCTTGTGACGGCGCCTCACTATGACTTTGTGCGCGAACAATATTCACAAAGCGATCAGCTCGGGCAATGGAGCCCAGGCTGATCGCCAAAAAATTCTATAACCACCAACTCTATCCGCGTCCCGCGCGCTGCGACCGAAGCGGCCTATGGGCCCACTTCCTGCCGACGCTGCGTGACGTGCGTGCGCTCGCTGCTCCAGGGTCACCGGACGAGCAGCCTGCCCGGGGTGCAAGTAAAATACCGTTTTGGGGTAGGCACCGACAGAGGTGGGGATTTGGCATGATTCCCGCTACCGCCACCTCTGTTGGGCAAATTATATTCATAATGAATGAGTTAGGCAAAAGTCGGCAGAAAATGGTTTCGCCGGCACCCACGCCGCAGGTTCGGCTCGTCGAGGTTGACGACGGCTCGGCCGGCCAGCGAATCGATAATTTCCTCCTGCGCGAATGCAAAGGCGTCCCGAAAAGCCACGTTTATCGCATATTGCGTAGTGGTGAAGTGCGCGTAAATAAAGGGCGTATAGACGCTTCCTATCGACTTGTTCTTGGCGATATTGTCAGAATTCCGCCCGTTCGCGTGGCGGCGCCTGCCGCCGAGATCCCGATCCACGTTCCCGCCGCCACCTTCCCGGTGCTGTTCGAAGACGATTACCTGATGGCGATCGACAAGCCTGCCGGCGTTGCCGTGCATGGCGGCAGCGGGGTGTCGTTCGGTGTTATCGAGCAGTTGCGCCGGGCGTTATCGCATCTGAAGTTTCTCGAACTGGTACATCGTCTGGATCGTGAAACGTCCGGCATTCTGCTGCTCGCAAAAAAGCGGGCGGCGCTTGTCGGCATGCACGAGCAGATTCGCCACAACCGCATGGACAAGCGTTATCTGGCGTGTGTCACAGGCGAATGGCACGATCGCCAACGCGCGGTCAAAGCACCGCTGTATAAGTACGTGACGGCGGAAGGGGAGCGCCGCGTGCGCGTGCAGGAAGACGGTCAGGTCTCGCATACCGTATTTCGCATGGTGGAATCGTTGCCACCTTATACGTTACTCGAAGCGGAACTGAAAACGGGGCGGACCCATCAGATCCGAGTTCACCTGGCGCATTGCGGTACGCCGATTGTCGGCGACGACAAGTACGGCGACTTCACGCTGAACAAGACACTTGCCCGTCCCGGCGCCCGTCCCGGAATCAAACGGATGTTCCTGCATGCATGGCGGCTGAAGTTCACTCACCCCGTGTTGGACACGCCAATTGCGTTGCAAGCAGCGTTACCGCCAGAATGTGAGCAATTCCTGAATCAACTTCGAGGCGCTTCCGCCGATGCCAAGCCCTGAGTTTGACCTGGTCGTTTTCGACTGGGATGGGACGTTGATGGACTCGACCCCCACTATTACCCGTTGCATCCAGGCGGCTTGCCGCGATCTGGGGCTGCCCGTGCCGTCCGACGAGGTGGCAAGTCACGTGATTGGCCTCGGTCTGCGCGATGCGCTGCAAATGGCCGTGCCGTCTCTCGACCCGGCCCACTATCCGCGTTTGTCGGAGCGCTATCGCTTTCATTACCTGATAGGCGACAAGGAGACCGTGCTGTTTCCCGGCATTCGCGAACTGCTCGACGAATTGCGTTCGCGGGGACGTTTCCTCGCCGTGGCGACGGGCAAGTCGCGTGTCGGCCTGAATCGCGCGCTAGAGGCCGCGGGCCTGATGCGGATGTTCGACGCGACCCGTTGTGCCGATGAGACATTTTCGAAGCCGCATCCGGCGATGTTGCAGGAACTCACGCGTGAACTCGGTCAGGACCTTAGTCGCACGGTCATGATCGGTGACACCACGCACGATCTGCAAATGGCACGTAGCGCCGGAACGGCTGGCGTGGCCGTAGCCTACGGAGGTGCGCATCCACGCGAACAACTGGTGGCGCTGGAGCCTGCGTACTGTGCGGGGAGCGTGATCGAGCTGCGCGACTGGCTGCTGGAGCGCGTGTGAGCGAGCCCGTGCCGCTGCCGATTTGTCCGGGCTCCGTACTTGAGGACGGCGGTCGAGGCGTTCGTTTCGAGGTGCTCGTCGGCGGTCGCCGAACGCCTGCGTTCGTCGTTCGGTACGGCGGGCAGGTCTACGGCTACCTCAATCAGTGCGCGCATGTGCCGATGGAACTCGACTGGTCGGAGGGGCAGTTCTTCGAGACGTCCGGCTTATACTTGGTGTGTGCGACGCACGGCGCGACGTATGAACCCGATACTGGGCACTGCGTCGGCGGCCCGTGCCGTGGTGGCGCCTTGCAGCCCGTGCGTGTCGAAGAGCGGCCCGCCATGCCGGACGGGGGCGGCGATGTTCATACGACTGTTGTCTGGTGGCCCGACGCGTACATCGAGGCGCCGGAGCCCTCGGCGCCCTGACAGCGCCGCATCCTGACGCCGATCGCATCTTTCGCCTTTTACCCAAGTTCTCTGGATAACGTATGGCCGACTCCCTGCCGCCCGATTCGTCCCGCACCGAACCCGGTTTCCCGCCGCCAGGCGGACGCCCGCCGTCTGGTGGCGGTGCCGCGCGCGATCCCCATGAGGTGAAGCCGTGGGAGCGCGAAATGCTGGAAAAGGTGTTGATGGCCGGCATTCGCGAGCAACGCGCAGCACGTCGCTGGAAGATATTCTTCCGGTTGTCGCTGCTGGCGATCCTCGCGCTCATCGTCTGGTCGATCTTTGATTTCGATGGCGGCACGACCTCGGTCGGCGCAAGCTCAGGCAAGCACACGGCACTCGTGACACTGAGCGGCGAAATTTCGCCTGACGGTCAGGCGAGTGCCCAGAAAATCAACACGGCGCTCGAGTCGGCTTTCGAAGACTCGTCGGCCGCAGGGGTGATCCTGCGTATCAACAGTCCGGGCGGCAGCCCCGTTCAGGCCGGCATGATCTACGACGATATCGCGCGGCTGCGGGCGAAATACCCGAAGAAGCCGCTTTATGTCGTGGTCGAGGAGATTTGCGCCTCGGGCGGCTATTACGTCGCCGCGGCAGCCGACAAGATCTACGTCGACAAGGCGAGCATTGTTGGCTCCATTGGCGTGCTGATGGACGGTTTCGGCTTCACCGGGCTGATGGATAAGCTCGGGATCGAGCGACGCTTGCTGACGGCCGGTCGTAATAAAGGCATCCTCGATCCGTTCTCGCCGCAGAACGATCAGCAAAAGACGTATGCCCTCGACATGCTGGAGCAGGTTCATCAGCAGTTCATCGGTGCGGTAAAGAAGGGACGCGGCAATCGCCTGAAGGATGACCCGGACCTGTTCAGCGGCTTGTTCTGGACCGGTCAGCGTTCGATTGAGCTCGGGCTGGCGGACGGTCTCGGAACGGTCGATTCGGTCGCCCGCGACGTGCTTAAGGCCCCCGATCTCGTCGACTACACCGTCAAGGAGAACCTGCCCGAACGCGTGGCGCGGCGCTTCGGTGCGGCCGTCGGCACAGCGGCCATGAAAACGATGATGATGGGCTCGGCCCTGTCGTTGAAGTAACACCGGGGGCGTGCGAAAAGACAAAACCCCACGGAAAGTCAGATTTCCGTGGGGTTTGTGATTTTGGCGCGAGATGTTGGGCGCTACTGGCCCAAAAACAGAAAAATCGCAGGCCGTTTGTGCAGGTCGACGCTCGTTTGAGGCCATCCCTTGATCCGATGGGTCACGATCTGCTCGGCCTCTTGCGTGACGTCGACGGCTACGCAAAGCAGGGTGGAGGCGTCACAACTCTGCAGCAGGGCGTCGAGCATGGCCTTGTTGCGATAGGGCGTCTCGATGAATATCTGCGTCTGTTTTTCCTTGCGCGAGCGCTGTTCGAGTTCGCGTAGCCGCTTGGCACGCTCGGCGGGGTCCGTCGGCAAATAGCCGTGGAACGCGAAGCTCTGCCCGTTCAGGCCGCTGGCCATCAACGCGAGAAGAATCGAACTCGGCCCGACGAACGGCACCACCAGCACGCCTTTCTCGTGCGCGCGCCGCACCAGCAACGCACCGGGGTCCGCCACGGCCGGACAACCCGCTTCGGACACAAGGCCGCCATCTTTGCCGGCGAGAATCGGTGCGAGGAGGGCATCAATGGCCGCCTCCGGCGTATTGACGTTCAACTCGCGGATATCGATTTCCTGAATCGGCGTGCTCACGCCGGCCAGCTTCAGGAATGCCCGCGTGCTCTTGGCTTGTTCGCCGACGAAATACTTCAGGCCGGCGGTGACCGCACGAACCTCTTCGGGAAGCACTGCCGGCAGACCGCCGCGGGTGTTCGCCCCCAGCGTATTCGGGATCAGATACAGGGTGCCGCTCATGCCGGCGCTCCCGTCGTGCCGGGGCCGGGCAGCGAGATGCCGGCGTGCATCAGCAGGGTCGTCAACGCGATCAGCGGCAAGCCGATGAGGGCGGTCGGATCGTCGTTTTCGATGGTTTCGAGCAGCATGATGCCGAGTCCTTCGGACTTGGCGCTGCCGGCGCAGTCGTACGGTGTTTCGGCGCGAAGGTAGGCGGCGAGTACATCGTCGGGCAGGTTGCGGAATTTCACCCGTGTCACGACGTCGGTGGCTTGGCTCTGGCCGCTGCGGGCGTCATATACGCATAGGGCCGAGTGAAACTCGACCACCTTGCCGCGCATGTCGCGCAACTGTGCCATGGCGTTCTCGAAATTGCCGGGTTTGCCGATCTGCCGGCCTTCGAAGGTGGCTACCTGGTCCGAGCCGATGACGACGGCACCCGGTTGGCGGACAGCGACAGCCTCGGCCTTCTGGCGAGCCAGACGCAGCGAGGTGTCATGCGGCGTTTCGCCAGGGGCGGGGGTTTCGTCGATGTCCGGGACGTCGACCGAAAACGGCAGGCGCAGGCGCTCGAGCAGTTCACGGCGATAGCGCGATCCGGAAGCCAGGATCAGCGGTGGCAGGGGCTGTGCGGTCATCGGGTTTAAGTGTTTGACGAGAAACGAAAAACTATTTAGAATTCACGGCTTTTGCAATCTGGCGCTCGGTCCCGCCAGTCTGCGCGATATCGGTTCGAACGCCCGGAAATGGCGTCAGATCAAGGCGCTGCGGGTGGCAGGGGACGTTAATGCGCTCAGATGCGCCAAGGCAAGGATGAGCGTGATGAACGAATATATCGTCGATCTGTTCGAATTCGCGCGTACCGGCCGAGTGGCGGAAGGTGACGTGCAACTTGCGGCGTTGCCGCGCATGGTAACCGAAGTGCCTGCCGAAGTCTCGGCGTCGGGGCGTGCAGACGGTGTATTTCACTGGCGTGCCGAAGGTGCCGAAAAACAGGTGCTGCGCGCGGATGGGAAGCCCAAGGTGGCCCAATTCCTGACGCTCTCGGTGCAGGGCCCAATGTGGCTCGAGTGCCAGCGGTGCCTCACGCCGTACCAGGAGCCGCTCGATTCGGAAACGACTTTCGAGGTTGTGCGCGATGAGGCTGCGGCGGAAGGTCGCCCCCTCGACGAAGACGAACTCGAGGCGCTGGTGGGTTCCAAACATTTCGATTTGCGTGAGCTGATCGAAGAAGAATTGTTGTTGGCTTTGCCGATCGTGCCGAAACATGAGGTTTGTCCGAGTGTGCACGAGAGCCTGGCCACGGGTGAGGATGGATTGGCTGAGCCGGTCCCGGAGCCCGAAGAAGAGGATAAGCCGTCTCCGTTCGCGGCGCTGGCAGCGCTCAAACGCTCGCCGGACAAGGGCGGAAAGTAATGTGCGGCCGGGTTTCCGGCTCACCAAAGTACATGTTTGCGTTAGTCGCACAGGTCGGGCCGACAGGCCGACACCGTAGGGCGGCGCTCGAACTGTGTTAAAATTTCGCGATATTTTGAGGAGTTATCATGGCCGTTCAACAGAACAAGAAGTCGCCGTCGAAGCGCGGCATGCACCGTTCGCACGATTTCCTGACCGCACCGGCAACCGCCGTCGAGCAGACGTCGGGTGAAACGCATCTGCGTCACCACATCACGCCGAACGGTTTCTACCGTGGTCGCAAGGTCATCAAGACCAAGAACGACTAAACTCGGCCCCTCAAGGCGAAACGCGCCCATCATGGCGCTGTTTGATCGTCCGATGTGGCAAAAGCGGCACTTATCCTGCCGCTTTTTTTGTTACCTGTACCGCAAGCCAATCACGTCGACATGACAGTCACCCTGACGATCGATTGTATGGGCGGGGATCACGGCCCATCGGTGACGGTGCCGGCCGCGGTTCACTTCGTGCAATCTACCGACGATGTCGAACTTGTGCTGGTCGGACAGCAGGAGATCATTAACGCGCAGCTCGCGAAGCTGCGTGTGACGGATCACCCGCGCCTGTCCGTGGTCAATGCGAGCGAAGTCGTCGCCATGGACGACTCCGTCGAGACCGCCCTGCGCAGGAAGAAAGACTCCTCGATGCGTGTGGCGCTCAATCTGGTCAAGGAAGCGCGCGCGCAAGCGTGTGTGTCCGCCGGTAATACCGGTGCGCTGATGGCCGTTTCGCGCTATGTGCTCAAAACGCTGCCGGGTATCGAGCGGCCCGCAATCGCCACCGTGTTGCCGAACCAGAAGGGCGGCTATACCACGATGCTCGATCTGGGCGCGAACGTGGACTGCGAGCCGACTCACCTGCTGCAATTCGCCGAAATGGGCCACGCACTCGTTGCGGCGGTCGATGGCAAGGACCGTCCGTCGATCGGTTTGCTCAACATCGGCGAAGAAGTCATCAAGGGCAACGATGTCATCAAGCAGGCCGGCGAACTGCTGCGCGGCTCCACGCTGAACTTCTACGGCAACGTGGAAGGCAACGACATCTATCGCGGCACGACCGACATCGTCGTGTGCGACGGCTTTGTCGGCAACGTCGCACTCAAGACTTCCGAAGGCCTGGCGCAAATGCTTGGCGACATGATCCGCGAAGAATTCACCCGTACTTGGTGGACAAAAGTGATCGCTGTCGTTGCGCTGCCGATTCTCACCCGCTTCAAGAACCGCGTCGATCATCGTCGTTACAACGGTGCTGCGTTGCTCGGATTGCGTGCGCTCGTTATCAAGAGCCACGGTTCGGCCGATGCCTACTCGTTTGAATGGGCCATCAAACGCGGCTATGATGCAGTTCGCAATGGTGTGCTGGACCGTCTGTCGCACGCCATGGAAGAGAATCAGACTCAGCTCCGGGACAACAAGCCGGTGAGCGCCATTCCGGCGCTCTGATGCCGGTGGCTGCTCTTGGCGCCCTAACCGATCATAAGATGACCCAGTCCGCGATTTATTCCCGTGTCGTCGGCACCGGCAGCTACCTGCCGGCGCGACGCGTGACCAATCAGCAGTTGGCCGACGAGCTTGCTACCCGCGGCATCGAGACGAGCGACGAGTGGATCGTTGCACGTACCGGTATCAAGGCGCGCCATTTCGCCGCCCCCGATCAGACGAGCAGCGATATGGCGGTGGAAGCCGCGAAGCGCGCTCTCGACATGGCCGGGCTGAACGCCGACCAGCTCGATCTGATCCTGGTCGCCACGTCGACGCCCGATTTCGTGTTTCCGAGTACTGCCTGCCTCGTGCAGCACAAGCTCGGCATCAAGAACGGATGTGCCGCGTTCGACATTCAGGCAGTTTGCTCCGGCTTCGCGTATGCCATGGCGACGGCCGACAATTTCATCCGCTCCGGTGCGTATCGCAATGCGCTCGTGATCGGTGCCGAAACATTCTCGCGCATTCTCGATTTCAACGACCGTACGACGTGCGTGCTGTTTGGTGACGGCGCGGGCGCTGTCGTGCTGCAAGCCTCGAGCGAACCGGGCGTTCTGTCGACCGCGCTGCATGCGGACGGCAGCTACGCGAACATCCTGTGCGTGCCGGGTAATGTGAACGCCGGCGCGGTGCAAGGCGCAGCGTTCCTCTATATGGATGGCCAGGCAGTGTTCAAGCTGGCTGTCAAAGTGCTGGAAAAAGTGGCCACCGAGGCTCTTGAAAAGGCAGGGTTGGCGTCGTCGGCGATCGACTGGCTGATTCCGCACCAGGCCAATCTGCGCATCATGTCGAGCACGGCCCGCAAGCTGGGGCTTTCGGAAGAGAAGATGGTCGTGACCGTCGACCAGCACGGCAATACGTCTGCCGCTTCGATTCCGCTCGCGCTCGACGTCGCGGTTCGCGACGGGCGTATCAAGCCGGGCCAGAACGTCATGATCGAAGGCGTGGGTGGCGGCTTTACATGGGGCGCAGTGCTGTTCCGCATGTGACCCCCTGGCGCTGGAGCGCCGCGCGCATTTGAGGGTGTTCCGTTTGGGGCGCCGCGCGTAGCGTCGCTCCCGCGCACGTCATACAGGCGCGCGACAATGCGCCGCAATGTTTCTGAATCTGACTGCAAAACCAGGCGCTATGACATTCGCTTTCGTTTTCCCGGGACAAGGGTCCCAATCGGTGGGCATGCTCGACGCGTTCGCGGACAACGCGATAGTGCGCGAGACGCTCGCCGAGGCTTCGGATGCCCTTGAGCAGGATATGGCCAAGCTGATCGCCACTGGCCCTGCCGAGGAACTCAACCTCACCACTAATACCCAGCCGGTGATGCTTACCGCCGCCTACGCGATGTACCGCGCATGGCTGGCCGAGGGCGGTGCCAAACCCGCATTCGTTGCAGGGCACAGCCTCGGTGAATACACGGCGCTGGTCGCTGCCGGCGTGATTGCGTTCAAGGATGCCGTGCCGCTCGTGCGTTTTCGCGCGCAAGCCATGCAGGAGGCCGTGCCCGTCGGCCAAGGTGGCATGGCGGCCATTCTGGGTCTGGACGACGATACCGTGCGTAACGTCTGCGCAGAAGCGTCGGCAGCCGGCGTGGTCGAGGCCGTCAACTTCAACGCGCCGGCGCAAGTCGTGATCGCCGGTGCCAAGGCGGGCGTGGAGAAGGCTTGCGAACTGGCCAAGGCGGCCGGTGCGAAGCGTGCGCTCGTACTGCCGGTCTCGGCACCGTTCCACTCGTCGCTGCTCAAGCCGGCGTCGGATCGTCTGCGTGAGTATCTGGCGAACGTGACGTTTAACGTGCCGCAGATCCCGCTCGTCAACAACGTCGATGTCGTTGTCGAAAACGACGTGGCGCGTATCAAGGATGCCTTGGTGCGTCAGGCGGCGGCGCCGGTGCGTTGGGTCGAGTCGGTGAAGTGGCTCGCCGCGCAAGGCGTGACGCAAGTGATCGAGTGCGGCCCAGGCAAGGTGCTGACCGGCCTGACCAAGCGCATCGACGGCAATCTCACGGGGCTGGCGATCGCCGATCCGGTGTCGCTCGCCGATGTGCGCGCCCAACTCTCGTAAGCAATAGGCAAGGGTATTTCTCTCATGAGCAAGCAACTCGACAACCTCGTGGCGCTGGTGACCGGCGCCTCGCGCGGCATCGGTCGTGCCATCGCCCTCGAACTCGCTCGTCAGGGCGCAACGGTCGTGGGCACCGCCACCAGCGATGCTGGTGCGCAAGGCATCAGCGACTATTTCACCGCAGAGGGTGTGACGACCGGCAAGGGCATCGTCCTGAATGTGACTGACGCCGCCGGCGTAGCCGCCGCGATCGACGACATTCTCAAACAGTACGGCAAGCTCGACATCCTCGTTAATAACGCCGGCATCACGCGCGATAACCTCGCCATGCGGATGAAGGACGACGAGTGGGACGACGTGATCGACACGAACCTCAAGGCGATCTTCCGTCTCTCGCGCGCTGTCATCAAGCCGATGATGAAGGCACGTAGCGGCCGGATCATTAACGTGACCTCGGTCGTCGGCTCGGCCGGTAACCCAGGTCAGGCCAACTATGCGGCCGCCAAGGCCGGCGTTGCTGGTATGTCCCGTTCGTTGGCCGCCGAGATCGGCAGCCGAAACATTACCGTGAACTGTGTCGCGCCGGGGTTTATCGACACCGATATGACCAAGGCGCTGGGCGAAGCGCAGCACGAAGCGCTCAAGACGCGAATTCCGCTGGGGCGCCTCGGTGCGCCGGAAGACATCGCCAATGCGGTGGCGTTTCTGGCGTCTCCGCAGGCCGGCTACATCACCGGCACGACGCTCCACGTGAACGGTGGCATGTTCATGAATTAAGGTGTGATCGTGAAAATTGTGCTGTATTTGTGCAATTTTGAGCGATATTGAACATTATTTGGCGCAGGCTAACTTTGCTTGGCAAACCTGTTAAAATGCGCGCACTTGTCTGAACTAACTACCCCGGAGGGTTTGAATGGATAACATTGAGCAACGCGTCAAGAAGATCGTCGCGGAACAACTTGGCGTGAACGAAGCCGACGTCAAGAACGAATCCAGCTTTGTGAACGATCTCGGCGCTGACTCGCTCGACACGGTTGAGCTGGTGATGGCACTGGAAGAAGAATTCGAAACGGAAATCCCGGACGAAGAAGCTGAAAAGATCACCACGGTGCAACAGGCCATCGATTACGTTCAAGGCAATTCGAAGGCCTAAGGGCCGTTGGATCGCCTGGCCGGCCGGGTGCCGACCGGTTCCCGGCGCCAGGCATGCCTGTCAGCCGCAGGGAGCACAGGGGCGGACCCTGTCGCCTCTGTGGCTTTTGTTTTGTATGACCCAGCAGAAGAAGGGGAGTATCGTGAGTCGTCGTCGCGTCGTCATTACCGGTCTGGGCCTGATCTCGCCGGTCGGCAACACTGTTGCCGAGGGTTGGAAAAATCTGGTCGAAGGCCGTTCGGGCATCGCCAACATCACGAAGTTCGATGCGAGCAACCATAGGGTGCATTTCGCGGGAGAAGTGAAAAACTTCGAGACCGAGAAATACATTTCCGCCAAGGAAGCCCGTCGTATGGATACGTTTATCCATTACGGGCTCGCTGCCGGTATCCAGGCGTTCGAGGACAGTGGCCTGCAGGTCACCGAGAAGAATGCGGAGCGCGTCGGCGTAGTGGTCGGATCGGGTATCGGCGGTTTGCCGATGATTGAAGACACCGATAAGGCGCTTATCGAAGGGGGTCCGCGCAAGATCTCCCCGTTCTTCGTGCCGGGCTCGATCATCAACATGATCTCCGGCCATCTGTCGATCAAGTACGGTCTGAAGGGACCGAACCTTGCCATCGTGACGGCTTGCACGACCGGTCTGCACTGTATTGGTCAGGCCGCGCGCATGATCCAGTATGGCGAAGCCGACGCGATGCTCGCCGGTGGCGCCGAATCGACGGTGTCGCCGCTGGGCATCGGCGGTTTTGCGGCCATGAAGGCACTGTCGGAGCGTAACGACGATCCGGCGACGGCTAGCCGTCCGTGGGACAGGGATCGCGACGGCTTCGTACTGGGCGAAGGCGCCGGTGTGATGATGGTCGAAGAGTACGAGCACGCTAAGGCGCGCGGCGCGAAGATCTACGCTGAGTTGACTGGCTTCGGCATGAGCGCTGATGCGTACCACATGACTGCGCCGTGCGAAGACGGCGACGGTGCGTTGCGCTCGATGACGAACGCGCTGCGCGATGCCGGCGTCAGTGCTGATAAGGTGAACTATGTGAATGCGCACGGCACGTCGACGCCGCTGGGTGATATCGCCGAGACGGTTGCGGTCAAGCGCCTGATGGGCGATGCCGCAAAGTCGGTGGTGGTGAACTCGACCAAGTCGATGACCGGTCACCTGCTGGGTGGCGCGGGCGGTCTGGAGTCGGTGTTTACCGTGCTGGCCGTTTATCATCAAAAGTCGCCGCCGACGATCAATATCTTCAATCAGGACCCCGCTTGCGACCTGGATTACTGCGCAAACGTGGCTCGCGACATGAAAATTGATGTCGCATTGAAGAACTCTTTCGGATTCGGCGGGACTAACGGCACGCTGGTCTTCCAGCGCGTCTAAGTTTGCGGGACGCCTTGCGGGCGTCCCGTTTCGCTGACCCACGCTCCGGCGAGTGTGCCGGGCGTGCGGCGTTACAGACACTTCCAAGCCATGGCAGTTAACGCTGCCGTGGTGCAATTGGGCCCGATCAGGGCCTGGCAGCCAGAGAAAATACGGATCCAAATCAGGTGAGTGAACGAGAAATCGACCAAGCGCTCGTTGAGCGCGTGCAAAAAGGCGACAAAGCCGCCTTCGAGCTGTTGGTCGCGAAATATCACCGCAAGATCATCCGCCTCGTATCACGGCTCGTGCGCGACGCCGCCGAGGTTGAAGATGTGACGCAGGAGGCCTTTATCAAGGCCTACCGGGCTTTGCCGCAGTTTCGCGGCGAATCGGCGTTCTATACCTGGCTGTATCGTATTGCTGTCAACACGGCGAAGAACCATCTGGCTACGCAGGGGCGTCGTGCACCGACTTCGACTGAAGCGAACGCTGAAGAAGCTGAAACTTTTGCCGAGGCCGATCAACTAAGGGATATCAACACGCCTGAGTCGATGCTGATGAGCAAGCAGATTGCTCAAACGGTCAACACAGCGATGGAGGCTTTGCCCGATGAACTTCGAACGGCAATTACCCTGCGGGAAATCGAGGGTTTGAGCTATGAAGAGATCGCCGAAGCCATGGGGTGCCCGATCGGAACGGTCCGTTCGCGAATTTTCCGGGCGCGTGAAGCGATTGCCAGTCGGCTCAGGCCGCTGCTGGACACGCCTGACGGTAAGCGCTGGTGAGCGCGCCGCTGGGAAAGTTATTTTCGTTGGGGGATATCATGGGATCAGCGACGGTGCAAACGCGGCGGGGGCTGCAAGCCGAGCGGATTTCCGCGTTGATGGACGGGGAATTCGATCCGGGCGAACTGGCCGCTCTGCTGGATGAGGCTGACGCCTCTGGTCGGCCTTTGTGGGACGACTATCATCTGATCGGGGACGCGCTGCGTTCCGACGAACTGACACTGCCGCGTTCGGAGTCGGCCTTTATGGCGTCCTTCGCAGCACGTCTCGACGCCGAGCCGCACTTGCTCGCGCCGGCTGCACTGGCCGATGCTCAGACAGGCACCGCACAAGGTGCCAAGACCGCGGGCTCGCGAGTTGCTCGTATCAATCCGTTCCTGCGCGTACGCCGCGTGTTGCCGACGGCTGCCGCTGCCGCTGCGGTTGCCGCGCTGTCGTGGGTCGTGGTGCCGCGTCTGCAGGATCATCCGGCCGGTGGTGCGCAACCGCAGGTGCTCGCTCAGAACGCTGCACCGGCGACGGCTGCCGGAGGCTCCGGTCTCACGCGCGTAGCGCTTTCGCAGCAGCCCCAGGCCGCTACGGCAGCCAACGGCGCGAGCGCAGGTGTGCCGAACGATCTGATCGTGCTGCGCGACGCGCGTCTCGACCAGTATCTGGCGGCGCATCAGCAATATGCCCCGACACCGATCGGCCAGAGCGTATCCCCTTATATGCGAGCCTCGGCGCAAGCGGACGAATAAATGCAGCGTCTGAGTATCGAATCCTTACCGCGTGCGCCCATGGGGCGCACTTTCTTCCTGTTCGCTTTCCTGCTGGCGACCACGCTGCAAACGCAAGCGTGGGCACAGGCTTCCGCACCGTCCGTCGATCCGTTGGTCGAGCGGCGCGAAGTCAGCGCGTGGCTCAATAAGATCCATCGTGCTGCGCAGATGCAAAATTACGTTGGCACCTTCGTTTACCAGCGTGGTTCGACCATGCGCTCGTCGAAGATCAGTCACTTCGCCGATAAGAGTAACGAGTATGAAGAGCTTGAGACACTCGACGGGCGTCAGCGCCGCATTCTTCGTCAGAACGAAGATGTCTACACGCTCATTCCCGAGCAGAAGACCGTCTTCCAGGAAAAGCGCGAGAGCAAGGATTCGTTCCCTGCATTGCTCGCCACCCCCAATCGCGACGTACTTGATTACTACGCGCCGAAGGTACTGCCCAATGAGCGCATGGCAGGCTTCGACTGCATGGTGATCGAACTCACGCCGAAGGACGAATACCGCTTCGGCTACCGGTTGTGGGCCGATCGCAACACGGGGCTGTTGCTGCGCGCCCAGACCCTTGATGCCGAAGGTCACTTGCTCGAGCAAGCCGCGTTCTCGCAGATCTCGATCGGTGTGCCGAGCGAGAAGGCGCGTATCGTGCATGCCATCCAGGCCACGCATGGCTGGCACGTCATCAAGCCGCAGATTACGGCTACGCGATTGTCCGACGCTGGCTGGAGCATCGACGTCGACAAGAAGGTACCGGGATTCAAGTCGGTGCGTGAGGTGCGTCGAACGATGCGTTCGACGGTCGACGGGAAACCGCTGGAAGTCCAGCAGGTGGTATATTCCGACGGCATGGCAGGACTTTCAGTGTTCATCGAGCCGGCCACGCGGGAACGCAAGGAAGGCCACGGCAACGCCGGCGCGACGAATATCCTCATCAAGCGCTACGGCGATTTCTGGCTGACCTTGCTTGGCGAAGTGCCGCAGGCCACATTGCAGCAGTTCGCTTCCAGCATCGAGTACAAACAGCCGGCGAAGTGACCGGCTGTCGGGTGGGCCGCGACCGGCGACGGCGTGGTCCGGGCAGCGAGGCGCACATGAGACGCGATGCCGTGTCGGGTGCCAGACTGTCCTCAGAGATTCCGAGACTATCGCGCACCACGATCTTCCAATGAAGAAGACCCTCCTGCTTCGTGTCATCCTCGGCGGCGCCATTGCCGCTCAATTGGCGGGAGCGCCTGCCGCCTTTGCCGCACCGGCTTCGGCGTCGACCGCACCGCTCGTTACCAATCTTCCCGATTTCACCCAACTCGTCGACCGCGTCGGTCCGGCCGTCGTGAACATTCGGACGACCGAGCGCGTCAGCCGCAATCAGCGAAGCCTGCCGCCCGGTGTGGACGACGACATGGCGGAGCTGTTCCGCCGGTTCTTCGGCGTCCCGCTGCCGCAGCCGCAGCCGGGTCCGAAGGGCGGTACACCGCGACGCGGTCAACCCCAGCCGGATGAAGAACAGAACAGCGGCGTCGGTTCGGGCTTTGTCGTCTCGGCCGACGGCTACATCCTGACCAATGCGCACGTTGTCGATGGCGCCGACAGTATCTACGTCACCCTCACCGACAAGCGTGAGTTCAAGGCGAAACTGATCGGCGCAGACAAGCGCACCGATGTCGCTGTGGTTAAGGTGGAAGCCAAGGATCTGCCGACCGTGCCGATAGGCGACTCCAACAGGTTGCGTGTCGGCGAGTGGGTGGTCGCCATCGGTTCGCCGTTCGGCCTCGAAAACACGGTGACGGCGGGCATCGTATCGGCCAAGGGCCGCGATACCGGCGATTACCTGCCGTTCATTCAGACGGACGTGGCCGTGAACCCCGGCAATTCGGGCGGCCCGCTCATCAATATGCGTGGCGAGGTCGTCGGCATCAACTCGATGATCTACAGCCAGACCGGCGGCTTCATGGGCATTTCGTTTGCGATTCCGATCGACGAAGTCATGCGCGTGGCCGACCAGCTCAAGAAGAGCGGCAAGGTGGTGCGCGGCCGAATTGGTGTAGCGATCAGCGAGGTCAGCAAGGATGTGGCCGATTCGCTGGGCCTGCCGCGTGCGCAGGGTGCGCTTGTGCGCAGCATCGAACCGGGCAGCCCAGCCGAGAAGGCCGGCGTGCAGCCGGGCGACATCATCATGAAGTTCGAAGGCCGCGCCGTCGACCATGCAACGGACCTGCCGCGTATGGTCGGCGAGACGAAGCCGGGTTCGACCGCCACGCTGCAAGTGCTGCGCAAGGGCAAGAATCAGGATCTGCGCATCACAATCGCGGAAGCGGACACCGAGGCGCCGAAGGCATCGAAGGCTCAGGGCGGGAGCGCCGATACGCCGCATCCGAACGCACTGGGTCTGGTGGTCTCCGATCTGACCGACGCGCAGAAGAAGGACCTGAAGCTGCGCGGCGGCGTGCAGGTCGAACTGGCGGAAGGCCCGGCGGGACGGGCGGGGCTGCAGCAGGGAGACATCATCCTGCGTGTGGGCGATGCCGACATCGTCAGCGCGAAGCAATTCGAGGACGTGGTCAAGACGCTGGATCCGAAGCGTCTCGTGCCAATCCTCGTGCGTCGCGGCGACGCCACGCAGTTTGTGCCGCTGCGCCCGCGCGCACCCGGCAAGTAATACCGTAGTGTCATGACTGCGCCGGCGCTGACCCTTTACGGCCGCAAGTGGTGCCATCTTTGCGATGACATGCTGGCGGCGTTGGAGGCGATGCGTCCGGCTTGGAATTTCTCGGTGACGGTTGTCGATGTCGACAGCGATCCGGCGCTCGAGGCGCAGTATGATGAGATCGTGCCGGTGCTTGCACTGGACGGGCGCGAGCTGTGCAGGTATCGTTTCGACGCAGCGGCGGTCGCTGCTGCATTGCAATCGGATTGACGTTGCGCCACACCACCATTCCCCGCACGACCTCAGAACCTTCCCGCCATTACCGATGTAGCGTCGTGATCCGCGCGATTCCAGACGGAATCGGTGCGCTTTCGGCTAAAATGTCGTGTTTGCCGATTCTCTCGAAAGCCGCTGCCGAGCCGAATCCGATGGCACCGACTTTTCTATAGCCCCGCCTCATGGACCATATCCGCAATTTTTCGATCATCGCCCACATCGACCACGGGAAATCCACCCTGGCCGATCGCATCATCCAGTTGAGCGGCGGTTTGTCCGATCGTGAAATGGAATCCCGAGTCCTCGACTCGATGGACCTCGAGCGTGAGCGTGGCATTACCATCAAGGCACAAACGGCCGCGCTGCAATACAAGGCGCGCGACGGCAAGATCTACAACCTGAACCTCATCGATACGCCGGGACACGTCGACTTCTCGTACGAAGTGAGCCGCTCGCTGTCCGCGTGCGAAGGCGCGCTGCTCGTGGTCGACGCTTCGCAAGGCGTGGAAGCGCAGACGGTCGCGAATTGCTACACGGCAATCGAACTGGGCGTGGAAGTGGTGCCGGTGCTCAACAAGATCGACCTGCCGTCCGCCGAGCCGGAAAACGCGATCCAGGAAATTGAAGACGTCATCGGTATCGAAGCCGTCGACGCGGTGCGCTGCTCGGCCAAGACGGGTTTTGGCGTGGAAGATGTGCTCGAGTCCCTCATCGCCAAGGTGCCGCCGCCCAAGGGCGACGCGAGCGCCCCGCTTCAGGCGTTGATCATCGACTCGTGGTTCGACAACTACGTGGGCGTGGTGATGCTGGTGCGTGTGTTCAACGGCACGCTCAAGCCGAAGGACAAGATCCAACTGATGGCCACCGGCGCGACGTATCCGGTCGAGCAGGTCGGTGTGTTCACGCCGCGCTCCCAACAGCGCGAATCGCTGTCGGCCGGTCAGGTGGGCTTCATCATCTCGGGCATCAAGGAACTGCACGCTGCCAAGGTCGGTGACACCGTGACGCACGCCCTCACCACCACGACCAAGCCTGCGCCGGAACCGCTGCCGGGCTTCAAGGAAGTCAAGCCGCAGGTGTTCGCCGGCCTCTACCCGGTCGAGGCGAACCAGTACGATGCACTGCGCGAATCGCTCGAAAAGCTCAAGCTCAACGATGCCTCGCTGCAATACGAACCGGAAGTCTCGCAGGCCCTCGGCTTCGGGTTCCGCTGTGGCTTCCTCGGCCTGCTGCACATGGAAATCGTGCAGGAGCGTCTGGAGCGCGAGTTCGACATGGACCTCATCACCACGGCCCCGACCGTGATCTATGAGGTGATCGAACGCGACGGCACACTGACAACGGTGGAAAACCCGTCGAAGATGCCGGACCCGGGCCGCATCGAAGAGATTCGCGAGCCCATCGTCACCGTCAATCTGTACATGCCGCAGGAATATGTCGGCGCTGTGGTTACGCTGTGTCAGCAAAAGCGCGGCGTGCAGATCGATATGCAATACCACGGCCGTCAGGTACGTCTGATTTACGAAATTCCGATGGCCGAAATCGTGCTCGATTTCTTCGACCGCCTGAAGTCGGTGTCGCGCGGCTATGCGTCGATGGACTACGAGTTCAAGGAATATCGCACGTCCGATGTGGTCAAAGTCGACATGCTGATCAACGGCGACAAGGTCGATGCACTGTCGATCATCGTGCACCGTTCCGAGAGCCGTCGCCGCGGCAGTCAGGTGGCGGCGAAGATGCGGGAAATCATTCCGCGTCAGATGTACGATGTGGCGATTCAGGCGGCTATCGGCGCGAACATCATTTCCCGTGAGAACATCAAGGCATTGCGTAAAAACGTGCTGGCGAAGTGCTATGGTGGTGACATCACGCGTAAGAAGAAGCTGCTTGAGAAACAGAAGGAAGGTAAGAAGCGCATGAAGCAGGTGGGGAGCGTTGAGATTCCTCAGGAAGCGTTCCTTGCCATTTTGCAAGTCGAAGACAAATAACGTAGCGACAGGTCCCGCATGAATTTCGCCCTGATTCTTTTGATCCTGGTGCTGGTGACCGGGGTGGCCTGGGTGGCCGACAAGTTGGTGTTTCAACCGGCGCGCCGCCGGGCAGCACAGGACGCTGTGGCGCAATTCGATCAGCAGCAGCTTTCGTTGCAGGGTTCCGGCGTTCAGGGCTCTGGCACGCAGGATGGCAATGCGCTTTCGAGCGCCCGCGCGAAAGTGCGTGACGACAAGCTGCGTCAGCCGTGGTGGCTCGAGTATTCGGCGAGCTTCTTCCCGGTGATTCTGGCGGTGTTCGTGCTGCGCTCGTTCGTAGTCGAGCCGTTCAAGATTCCGTCCGGCTCGATGATCCCGACGCTGCTCGTCGGCGATTTCATCCTTGTGAACAAGTTCGACTATGGGATTCGTCTGCCGGTGATCAATAAGAAGATCGTCGCACTGGGCGAGCCGAAGCGCGGCGACGTGGTGGTGTTCCGCTACCCGAAAGATGAGTCGATGGACTACATCAAGCGTGTGATCGGCGTGCCCGGCGACGTGGTGGCGTACGAGAACAAGAAGCTCACCGTGAACGGCCAGCCGGTGCCCGAGGTGGCCATGCCGGACTACTTCGACGACGAGCACATCGCCTACTTCAAGCAGTTCGAAGAGACGGTGGGCGGCGTGAATCACCGCATTCTGAACGATCCGAACGTGCCCCCGTACATCATGGGCGCCGACGACTTCCCGAACAAGCAGAACTGCCAGTACAACAGCCAGGGCGTGATCTGCAAGGTGCCTCCGGGCAACTACTTCATGATGGGCGACAACCGCGATAACAGCGCGGACAGCCGTTACTGGGGCTTCGTGCCCGAGCAGAACATCGTGGGCCGGGCATTCTTCATCTGGATGAACTTCTCGAACCTCAAACGCCTGGGCGGCTTCCAATAAGCCTCCGGTTCCCCGGGAAGGCCACCTCTCTGGATTAGGGCTTAATTGATGCGTAAATTGACGAGAAATCGTTAATTTACGCATTATTTTTTCTAAAATAAGAATAAATTGTGCGACAGGGGCAAGACCTAGGGGAGATCGATTCGTCGTCACCTCGGAAATGTCCGATCCACGTGCCTCACGCGAGTCCGAAAAGCCCGCCGGACGGCGGTTGCGCCCGTCGTTTCTTGGCGACGACGCGCGCCGGGGCGGGAGCGTCGCGCTATACTTGCGCCATGTCTCAATCACTGAACCAACTGGAAGAACGTCTCCAGTATCGTTTCCACGATGCGGAATTGCTTTGCCAAGCATTGACGCATCGTAGCCATAGTGCCGCCAACAATGAGCGGTTGGAATTTCTCGGCGATTCCATTCTGAACTGTTCGGTCGCAGCGATCCTGTTCCGTCGCTACGGCAAGCTCGACGAAGGCGACCTCTCGCGTGTGCGCGCCAATCTCGTCAAGCAACAGTCGTTGTACGAAATAGCGCAGACGCTGGGTGTCTCCGATTTCCTGCGCCTGGGCGAGGGTGAGCTCAAGAGTGGCGGTTTCCGCCGTCCGTCGATTTTGGCCGACACGCTCGAAGCGTTATTCGGGGCGATGTACCTCGATGGCGGTTTCGACGCAGCGTATGCGGCGATCGAGCGTCTGTACACGCCGGTGCTGGAACATGTCGACCCGAAGACGCTCGGAAAAGACGCCAAGACGCTGCTTCAGGAATATCTGCAAGGTCACAAGATCGCATTGCCGCAGTACACGGTGATTGCAACGCATGGTGCGGCACACAACCAGCAATTCGAGGTGGAGTGCACCGTGCCGAAGCTCGACATCAAGGTCGGTGGCTCAGGCGCAAGCCGACGTGCCGCCGAGCAAGCGGCGGCCAAGAAGGCATTGGAAGAAGTGCAGAAGATGCCGGCGCTCGCCAAGCCGAAGGCCGAGAAGAGCGCCAAGGCTGCGAAGAAGCGTGCCGCGAAGGCCGCGGCTTCCGAGGCGAAGAAGGCCGGGCAGATGAGCACCGTGCAGCCGGTCGAGACGCGGGAGCTGAAAGACACGAAGGACGCCAAGGAGCCGAAGGACGCCGGTGAAGCCGCCCCCGGCTCAGGCAATGTTCCGGCCATGACGGCATCCGTCAGTAACGGCTCGACTCGCCCCGCGGTAATTCCTGCGGAGAAGAGCGCAGAGAAGACAGCCGAGAAGATCGACGCCGCCAAGCAACCCCCGGCAGCCGCCTGAGCCCCATTCAAGGGGATGGGCGCGTGGCGCCGGCCCCCTATCAAGAGAGTTCCCAACCATGAACGATAAGACGGATTTTCGCTGCGGGACCGTGGCGATCGTCGGGCGTCCGAACGTCGGCAAATCGACGCTGCTCAACGCCCTCGTCGGTCAGAAGATCAGCATTACGTCGCGCAAGGCGCAGACCACGCGCCATCGTATTACCGGCATTTGCACCACGGACGATGCGCAATACATCTTTGTCGACACGCCCGGCTTTCAGACTCGTCACGCGACGGCACTGAACCGCTCGCTCAATCGCGCCGTGACGTCTACACTCTCCAGCGTCGACGTCGTGCTTTTCGTCATCGAGGCGGGCAACTTCGGTCCGGACGACGAGAAGGTGCTCAATCTGCTGCCCGAGAACACACCGGTGCTGCTTATCGTCAACAAGCTCGATCGCATTACCGATAAAGCGAAGGTATTGCCGTTCCTGAAGACGATGGGCGAGAAGTGGAACTTCCGCGAAATCGTGCCGCTTTCGGCCAAGCGTCCGGAAGACATCAAGCGCTTGCCGGGCATATTGCGCCCGTACCTGCTAGAGGGCGATCCGATCTATGGCGAGGATGATCTGACCGATCGCAGCGAGCGATTCATGGCGTCTGAAATTCTGCGCGAGAAGGTATTCCGTTGGACCGGCGACGAGTTGCCGTATACCAGCACGGTCGTCATCGACAAGTTCGAGCAGGAAGGAAATTTGCGCCGGATCTTCGCGACGATTCTGGTCGATCGTGATAATCACAAGGCGATGATCATCGGCAACAAGGGCGCCAAGCTCAAGCAGATTTCCACCGACGCGCGCGTCGATATGGAGAAGCTCTTCGACGGGCCCGTGTATCTGGAAGTCTGGATCAAGGTCAAGGGCGGTTGGGCCGACAACGAGGCCGGCCTGCGGGCGTATGGCTACGAGTGAACTCGACACTGCACGTGACGAAATTGCGGCGCCGGACGACGTAACACCGGCGGCAAGCAACGCGTCGGTCGCCGATGTACCGCGTGCGCCACGCGCCGGGGCAACCGGGGCGCGTCCTGCGCGCCAAACGCGTAGTGCGCGTACACGGGCCGTGGACGACGAGGCGTCGGAAGCGTTCCACCAAGCCGAGGCCAATACCGAGACCGTCAGGCGCGAGACCAAGCGTGCGCGACGTGCGCCGTCGCCTGCCCGGGCAGCCGAGCGCGAGCAGAGCCGAATTGCCGAGCAACCCGGCTTCGTGCTGCACAGTTATCCCTATCGCGAAACCAGTCTGATCATCGACGTGCTCACGCGTGATCACGGTCGTATCGCGCTGGTGGCAAAGGGGGCCAAACGCCCGCACTCTGCGCTGCGCGGCGTGCTCCAGACATTTCAGCCGCTCTCGCTTGCCTGGCTCGGCAAGGGCGAGCTGCGCACGCTGACCAAGGCCGAGTGGGTGGGGGGCTTACGTCCGCTCGAGGGCGATGCGCTGCTGTCCGGCTTCTACCTGAACGAATTGCTGGTGAAGTTCTGTGCGCGCGATGATCCGCACGACAAGCTGTTTCAACACTATCTGACGACACTGCACCATCTCGCGCACGGCGAGCCGGCGGGCATCATTCTGCGGGCATTCGAGCGCGTGTTGCTGCGCGAGACCGGATACGCTGTCGCGTTTGACCGTTGCACCCAGACGCGCGGCAAAGTGGTGCCCGAGCGCCGTTACGTGTTTCATCCCGACTGGGGCGTGCGTCCGGTGCGCGGTGACGAGCCGTCCGACTGGCCTGTCGTCATCGGGCAAACGCTGCTCGACATGGAGCAAGACGACTACTCCCGGGCGCAGACCGTGCAGCAAAGCAAGCTGCTCATGCGCTTTCTTCTCAACCACCATTTGGGCGGCGTTCCGCTCAATACCCGGCAGATCCTGCTCGACCTGCAAAAACTATGAGCCTCTTCTTCCACGGCAACCCCATCGACCTTGGGGTGAACATCGATCACATCGCGACGGTGCGCAATGCACGCGGCACGGCTTATCCCGACCCGATCAAGGCGGCGTTGCTGGCCGAAGAGGCGGGCGCGGATGTCATTACGCTGCATTTGCGTGAAGACCGCCGCCACATTCGCGACGACGACGTGACGAATCTGCGCGACAAGCTGCTCACGCGCATGAACCTCGAATGCGCCGTGACGGAAGAGATGCTGGCGATTGCGTGCCGCGTGAAGGCGCACGATGTTTGCCTGGTGCCGGAGCGCCGTCAGGAACTGACGACCGAGGGCGGGCTGGACGTCGTAGGTCTGTACGACCGCGTCGCTGCCGCTACGCAACAGCTCGGCGAAGCGGGCAGCCGTGTGTCGCTTTTCATCGATCCGGACGAAGCGCCGATTCGCGCTGCCGCTCGCATGGGGGCGCCGGTCGTTGAACTGCACACCGGGCGTTACGCCGAGGCGCACGACGAGCAAACGCGCGAGGCCGAGTTCGCTCGTATCGAACGTGCCGTCGCACTGGGTCTGTCGTTGGGGTTGCGGGTCAATGCCGGTCACGGTCTGCATTACGAGAACGTGCAGCCGATTGCCGCCATCGAAGGCATTTCCGAACTGAACATCGGACACGCAATCGTGGCTCACGCCATTTTTGCCGGCTGGGAGAACGCCGTGCGCGAGATGAAAGCGATCATGGTGGCCAGCCGCGTTGCGGCGCGTGGCTGAATCGCAACATTGCACGATCGACCCATCATCAGGCACCGCCCATGAGCGATTCGACGCCGCCGTCGTCCTTGTTCCCAGATACGCCACCGCAGGGCGAAAACGCTGCTGCCTCCGATCTGGGAGCGACAGCGATCTTCGGCGTGGGCACCGACATCCTCCAGATCAGTCGTGTCGTGGGCGTGATGACGCGTACCAACGGACGGTTCGCCGAGCGCGTACTGGGGCCGGAGGAACTCAAGGTCTACTATGCTCGTCAGAAGCGATCCGAAGTTCGCGGACTCGCGTATCTGTGCACGCGCTTCGCCGCTAAGGAGGCCGTATCCAAGGCCATCGGGCTGGGCATGCGCTGGCCGATGACGTGGCGTGCCGTGCAAACGCTCAATGCGCCGTCCGGCAAGCCGTTCGTGGCGGCGTCGGGCGAGTTGGTGCAGTGGTTGGCCGAGCGGCAACTGTCGATCGAGATTTCGATCACGGACGAGAAGGAATACGCGGTGGCATTTGCGATCGCGTCACGTAATTTAGGCAACATTCGCAATATCGCATCGGAGAAAACGCAATGACGAAGCGCAGGCCGGGCCCGGTGATGCTGGACGTCGTCGGGCTGACCCTCAGCGAAGACGACATCCGCCGCATCGACCATCCGTTGACCGGAGGTGTCATCCTGTTTGCCCGCAACTTTGATGACCGCGCACAACTGTGCGCGCTCACGAAGCAGATTCGCGACGTGCGCGACGACATCCTGATCGCCGTCGATCATGAGGGCGGGCGCGTGCAGCGTTTCCGTACCGATGGTTTCACGCATTTACCCGCGATGGGCAAGCTGGGCAAACTCTGGCATGAAGACGTGTTCAAGGCGACGCGCGTGACGACGGCTGTGGGCTACGTGCTCGCGTCAGAGTTGCGTGCGTGCGATATCGATCTGAGTTTCACGCCCGTGCTGGACCTGGACTACGGAACGTCGACGGTGATCGGTGATCGCGCGTTCGACGCCGATCCGCGCGTGGTGACCATGCTGGCCAAGAGCCTGAATCACGGCCTGCTCCTCGCCGGAATGGCGAACTGCGGCAAGCACTTCCCGGGGCATGGTTTCGTGGCGGCCGACTCGCACCATGAAATTCCGGTCGACGAGCGCTCGCTCGACGAAATCCTCTCAATCGACGCACAGCCGTACGACTGGCTGGGCATGTCGCTTGCAGCGGTCATGCCGGCGCACGTGATTTATCCGCAAGTCGATCCCAACCCGGCAGGCTTCTCGGCCAAGTGGCTCAAGGAAATCCTGCGCGGCAAGTATGGCTTCGACGGTGTGATTTTCAGCGACGACCTGTCGATGCAGGGCGCGAGCGCTGCCGGGGATGTCGTCACGGCCGCGCATGCCGCGATGGAAGCAGGGTGCGACATGGTGCTCATCTGCAACAGCCCGGAAAAGGCGGATCGCCTGCTGCGTGAAATGAAGTCGGCGCCCGATATCGTCTCGCAACGCCGCATCAAGCATTTGAAGGGCCGTGGCAAAGTGCACGGCTGGGAAAAGATGCTTGCCCAGCCAGAGTACCAGGCCGCGAAGCGTCTGATCGCGCAGACGTTCGGCGGATAAGCAGCGTAAGTCCGTCAAACACCGAACCTGCGGCCCAAATAAAAAGCGCTCGGCCCCTCTTTGGGGGGGCGAGCGCTTTTTTGTTACCTGACGGCCGCTTCGCCCGAAGGCGTCGCGGCAATCCACCGTCGCTTAGACGCGGCTGCGGTACTCGTCGGTACGCGTATCGATTTCGATCTTGTCGCCGGTGTTCACGAACAGCGGCACCTGGATTTCCAGCAGATCGTTGATCTTGGCGTTCTTCAGAACGCGGCCCGACGACGTATCGCCCTTGACGGCCGGTTCGGTGTATTCCACAACGCGCACGAGCGAGGTCGGCAGATCGACCGAGATGGCCTTGTCATTGTAGAAAACGACTTCGCATTTCATGCCGTCTTCCAGGTACTTGATCGCGTCGCCCATGTTTTCGGCTTCGACTTCGTACTGGTTGTAGTCGGCGTCCATGAACACGTACATCGGGTCGGCGAAGTACGAGTAGGTCACTTCCTTCTTGTCGAGCACGACGACGTCGAACTTGTCGTCTGCCTTGTACGAGAATTCGCCGCGACCTTCGGTCAGCAGCTTCTTGTACTTCATCTTCACGACGCTGGAGTTACGACCCGACTTGACGTATTCGGTCTTCAGCACGACATTGGGCTCACCATCGATCATGACGACGTTGCCGACGCGGAGTTCTTGAGCGGTTTTCATAAAAAAACGAGATCCTGTGACGAAATAAGCGATTTGCCGCTTGTTTGAGCGCTTCCATACGCCCATTCGCCGCTTGATTCCCGCGTCCGCCCGGAACGATCCGGGGCAGCAGGTTCAGCAGCAAAGCGTTGAAAAACCAGCTATTTTACCTGAATTTCCGCGAAGCTTGCCAACTGTCGCGCTAGATCCGGATGGGCTGCCTGTGCATTTGCCCACGCGCGGGCGTGGCGATGCAGTTCCGGCAGCGCGGCAGTGAGCGCCGGCCAATCGGGTGCGGTGCTCGCGTAGCCATTCCAGAGATGCCAGAAAGTGCGCAACGCCTCGCGCGCGCCGTGCGACAGTGACGCCGCATCAGGCGTATCGTCTTGCCGATCCGCCAGATATCGACCGAGAAATGCGTCGAGCTTCCCATGATGGGCATTCTCGTCCTGCGGATAAATATGCCAGACGAACGGCTTCGCCGCCCACTGTGCGCGTACGAAGGAATCTTCCCCGCGCACGAAATTGAGATCGCAGGCCCAGAGCAGTGCGTCGAACTCGATTTGCGGGACGAACGGCAGCCCGTATACCGTCAGCGCGCCTCGGGTCGCTGGCTCCCCGGGGGCCAGCACCTCACGACCGAACCAGGCGCCTACGGCGGGTGCGATACGCCCTTGCGGCACGAGGCAGACGATAGGCGTCGCGCTGTTGGCCCACTGCGTGAGCAACGCCGCAAGCGCGGGGTTCTCATACGCGAAGAGCGATACGATCAATGCACCCTTCGGCGCGGCGGGCAGGCCGAGCGTGCGCTGCCACCAGGCGTCGCGTAGCTCGGGAGAGGCCAGAAACGCGTCGCGCCGAGAGAACAACTCCCGTTCCCGGATGAGCCCGCCGGTGCGTTCGGTAAAGCCCGGGAAGAAGAACGTTTTGAGCAGCCCCAACTGCGGGTGGAGCGACTTTTGCAGATGACAGCCGTCGACCCAGTCTTCCGCGCTCAGATACTCCAGATTGATCCACACTGGCGCGTTGCCAGCCTTCTTGCGCGCGTGCATCGCTTGAACGCAGACGTCGGGAATATTGCAGGCAAAGGCTTCGATGACGATATCGCCCGGCGCATTGTCGCCGGTGATGGGGCCGAAGTCGGCATCCCAACGGCGGACGTCGACGCCGTCGCAGCGTTGCCGGGCCAGCGACGGATCGATGTCGGGACGCAGGTGGCGGAAGCTCGTCAGATCGTCGACCCAAAGCCTGACCGACCAGCCGTGTTCGCGCACGAGTTGCCGGGCGAGCCGCCAGCACACACCGATATCGCCAAAGTTGTCGACGACGGTGCAGAATAGATCGCAACGCGGCACCAGAGGTAAGGTGCTTGATGCTGGAGAGGATGCGGTGGGCAGGGACATTGAGAAGCGGCGACGCGGATTGGTCTAAACTTCGGATTCTAGTCCCTGCGACGCGTAACGAATGTGATCGCGCAAGCCGCGAACGGTGCCATGCCTGCATCCGGTCGCGCCGGGGACGTTCAGATTGCCAGAGTTCATGACCGAAGACGCCCACGACGTCACGCCAACGCGCAAGTCCCGTAAAGTGAAATCCGCCACCGGTGCGGACGTCGCGCCGCCTTCGGCACCGGCCGCGCCGGGGCCTGCGAACACGCCGATCGATGCAGCGACCACGAAATCGGCCAAGCCCGCCAAGCCCGGCAACGTGAAGCGTACGCGCAGTGCCGACACTCAGGCGTCCCCCTCGGCGGATGCCGGCGACACGCCGTCGTTCGATGTCCGCAAAGTGCTTGCGCAGTTGCCGAATCTGCCCGGCGTCTACCGCTATTACGACACGTCGGGCAACGTGTTGTACGTCGGCAAGGCGCGCAATCTCAAGAAGCGGGTGTCGAGTTACTTCAACAAGACGCAGCTTTCTCCGCGCATCGCGTTGATGGTCGCGCGCATCGCGAAACTGGAAACGACGGTCACCCGTTCGGAAACCGAGGCGCTGCTGCTTGAGAACAATCTGATCAAGGCGCTGCATCCACGTTACAACATTTTGTTTCGCGACGACAAGTCGTATCCGTTTCTCAAGCTCACTCAGCACAAATATCCGCGCATGGCGTACTACCGGGGTTCGGTGGATCGTCGCGGGCAATATTTCGGACCGTTCCCCAGTGCATGGGCGGTGCGCGAGAGCATCCAGATCCTGCAAAAGGTGTTCCAACTGCGGACCTGCGAGGACTCCGTTTTTGCGAATCGCACGCGGCCGTGTCTGTTGCATCAGATCGAGCGATGCAGCGCGCCGTGCGTTGGCGCCATTCGGGACGAAGACTATGCCCGCGACGTGCATAACGCGGCGGCGTTCCTTTCCGGACGTCAAAAAGAAGTCCTCGGTGCGCTCGAAGAGAAGATGATGACGTACGCCGAGGCGCTTCAATTCGAGCAAGCGGCCGTGGTGCGCAACCAGATGCAGGCACTGTCCGGCGTGCTTCAGCAACAGTCCGTCGAAACCGTTGGGGATGTGGATGCCGACATCCTCGCCGTCGCCTACGCGGGCGGCCGGGCGTGCGTGAACCTCGCGATGGTTCGCGGCGGCCGTCACCTTGGCGATAAGGCGTATTTCCCGGCGCATGTGGAGCGCGGCGTCGAAGGCGGCATCGCGGATGAGTTTGAGGAAGACGAGGCGGTGACGCCGGAATCGTCGGATGCAGACTCGGACGATTCCGTGCTCACTGCTAGCGAGATTTCGGGCGACATGCCATCGGACAGCCCGTCGGCGTCGCTCGAATCGCGACTGCTCGAAGCCTTCGTCGCGCAGCACTATCTGGGGCAATCGGTGCCGCCGGTGCTGATCGTGAGCCACGCGTTGCCGAGCGACGAGTTGCTGACGGCGTTGTCCGAGCAGGCGGGACGGCGTATTGCGATAGTGCGTCAGCCGCAGGGGCAACGACGTGCGTGGCTCGACATGGCGCAACAGGGGGCGCAGCTCGCGCTTGCGCGCCTGTTGACCGAGCAGGGCAGCCAGCAGGCGCGCACGCACGAACTGGTGCAGACCATCGGGCTCGACATCGACGATCCGGCGCTGCTGCGTGTGGAGTGTTTCGACATCAGCCATACGCAGGGAGAAGCCACACAGGCGTCGTGCGTGGTGTTCCACCATCACAAGATGCAGACGAGCGAATACCGCCGTTACAACATCGCGGGCATTACGCCGGGCGATGACTACGCGGCGATGCGTCAGGTGCTCACGCGCCGGTATGGCCGGCTGATGGAGGCCGCCGCCGCGACGGTGAGCGGCGAGACAGATCCGTCATCCGTGGCGGCCGACGTGGCGCGAGCCGAAGCCGATACCGTGGTGTTGCCGGACAGCGAGGCAACGACGCCGGCCGGCGAGCCCATCGAAGCCGGTGCGCCGGCGGTGGCTGCGCCGGAGGCTTCCGACGTGGAAGCCAATCTGCCGCAGTTGGTGCTGATCGACGGTGGCAAGGGGCAGGTGGAAGTGGCGCGCCAGGTGTTCGTCGAACTGGGGATCGATATCGGTCGATTGGTGGGCGTGGCGAAAGGCGAGGGCCGCAAGGTGGGCCTCGAGACGCTGATTTTTGCCGACGGACGCGCGCCGCTCGAACTCGGGCGCGAGAGTGCGGTGCTGATGCTCATCGCGCAGATTCGCGACGAGGCGCACCGCTTTGCGATTACGGGTATGCGGGCCAAGCGCGCGAAAGCGCGTCAGACCTCACGGCTCGAGGAAATAGAGGGCATTGGCGCGAAGCGTCGCCAGCGGTTGCTCATGCGGTTTGGCGGGCTGCAAGGGGTGGCGTCGGCCAGCGTCGACGAACTGGCCAGCGTCGAAGGCATTTCGACAATGCTCGCCGAGCAGATTTATCGCCAACTGCACTGACCCCCACGGCGCCTCACGTATCACCGTGGAACAGCAGGCGCATCACGGTATCGTTGTCGACCGTCTCGCCGGACAGCGTGCGCGCGAGAAGCTCCCCGCCGACGACGGGCGGCGCGAAGATCATGTCCGGCTGAACGCGTTTGAGTTTGCTCAAGTGCTTGCTGTCGTTGACTGACGCGATGGTGTGTACGGTGGGCGCGATTTCCTTCGAAGCGAGCACGATGAAAGCATTTTCCGAATCGTCGGCCCGCAGCGCGAGTAAGGCCCTGGCATGCTCGATGCCGGCACGGGTCAGCACGGCGTTGTCGCTGGCGTCGCCATGCATGACATCCGCGTCTTCCGGATAGGGGTTGTCGGCGCCGCTGGCGATGATGACCGTGACCGGCCAGCCGCGTTTGGTGAGTTCGTGGTGCACGTTGATGGCGAGCGGCGACGTGCCGGCCACGATGAAGTGGTTCTTGCGTATCACGTGAGTGAACCTCCCCGCGAGAATTTTCTTAAGGTTGCCGCCGACGAGCGGGCCGATGACGACGGTCAACGACGTCGCAAACACACTGATCCCGAAGATGATGACCGATGCGGTGAAGAGCCGTGCGTCGGTGGAGTGCGGCACGATGTCGCCGTAGCCGACGGTCGTCATCGTGACGATGGAGAAGTAGAACGCTGTGGCCAGATCGGTGACGGGCGGCGCGAATTCGCGACCGAGATACATCGTGCCGAACGTGGCGTAGACAAGCAGAGCGAACACGGCCACGAGAGTGTAGAGCGTGGCGGCGGCGAAGCTCGCGCGGTCGAATTCCCGCCAGTACCAGAGCAGTAATGCGATGCAGACGATCGAGAGGGTGAACGTCAGATCGAGGCGGATGTTCAGGTGGAAATTGATGGCGGCGGCCAGCGCAAGCATGACCAGCGTAAAGGCCCAGGCGGTGCGGGCCCGGATGAGGAGACCGCAGGCGAGCGCGACCAGCGAAAGCCCGGCCAGCGCGCGGGGCAGGTGCGAGAAGTCGATGCGCTCGATGACGTTCAGCCCGAAGAGCAACCGGGGCAGATGGGTCGCTTCGATGCGCTCCAGCGCGGAGACGTTGCCGCGCACGAAGAGATCGATGAGCACCGTGCCGGGCACGCGCAACAGCACGGACGCGATGAGCAGCAAGCCGTTGATGCCGACTAGTGCGGCGATGATGACGTGAGGGGGCAGCAGCGGTCGTCGCAGGGCGGGTAGGGGCCAGGGAGGTTTCACGAGATCGGTGCTATTGGCGGGATGTTGCGAGCAAGATAGGGGCACACTGGCGCACATGTCAACCGCTGTGCGGTGCCTCGGCCTTGTGGCTGCGGGGCAGACACGGCACAATGCGGGTCTGGTACGGCTGCCGAGGGCGCCGTGTGTCGACTGCCGTTTGCCGAACTCATGCTGCCATGCCTTTTAATGTTCCCATATTCCTGACCTGGCTTCGGATCGTGCTGATCCCGCTGGTGGTCGGCGTTTACTACTTACCTGCGACGTGGTTGTCGTCGGTGGAGATGAATTGGGTGGCGTGCGGGGTCTTCGTACTGGCGGCGTTGACCGACTGGTTCGACGGTTTTCTGGCGCGTCGCTGGAATCAGACGTCGGCGTTCGGGGCGTTTCTGGACCCGGTCGCCGACAAGCTGATGGTCGCGGCGGCGCTGCTGATGTTGTTGCAGATGGGGCGGATCAATGCGTTGGTGGCGTTGATCATCATTGGCCGCGAGATCACGATTTCGGCGTTGCGTGAGTGGATGGCGCAGATTGGCGCGTCGCGCAGCGTGGCGGTGCACCAGTTGGGCAAGATCAAGACGGCGGCGCAGATGGTGGCGATCCCGCTGTTGTTGTTCAACGGCACCGTGGTGTGGAACGGCTGGCATTTCGACTCGCGATTCTGGGGGACGTGGCTGATTTACGTGGCGGCGGTTCTCACGTTGTGGTCGATGTTGTATTATCTGCGCCGCGCGTGGCCGCAGATTCGGGAGCGCGGTGCGGGCAAGATGTGAGCGTAAGTCTCTGAAGACGCGGGATTTGCGCGGCGGAGGAGAAAAATCTTCACAAATTTTCGGTGCGGGTGCTTGACACTGAATCACGGTTTCGACATAATCTCCTTCTCGCTGCTACGGCGCACGCCCGGCAGCGAAGTTTTGAGAAGTGGTTGGATTGGTAGTACGCATGACAATGCGGGAGTAGCTCAGTTGGTAGAGCGCAACCTTGCCAAGGTTGAGGTCGCGAGTTCGAGACTCGTCTCCCGCTCCAGTTTTCGCACTGGACATTGAGTGAGTTGATCCTCGGTGTTCGGTGTCATGCGGGAGTAGCTCAGTTGGTAGAGCGCAACCTTGCCAAGGTTGAGGTCGCGAGTTCGAGACTCGTCTCCCGCTCCAAATCCAGAGGGAAGCCTGGCTTCCCTTTTTATTTGCCGAAAGCCCACGGCGATCGATCCGACGGGCGCCCTCGATGGTAACAGCGAGCGGTTACAATGCGGCATACCTGATGGCGGGATGGCAGAGTGGTCATGCAGCGGCCTGCAAAGCCGTGTACGCCGGTTCGATTCCGACTCCCGCCTCCAATACTAAGCCCTGATTTATCGGGGCTTTTCTTTTTTCTGCGCCACTTTCCTGGTGGTCACCCCCCTCGCAGATGCTATAAAACCGCACTCATCCACCCGGCTCCGGATGGTATTCCACCCCGTCGACGTGACGGGTGGCCGTAGACGCGAGTTTTCATGGCAACCAAGCGATTCAGAAATGGGCGGTGGGAGTACGTCGTAAAGCGCAAGGCTTTGCTCCCAAAGCCGCCTTACCTGAGCTTCGATACCGAAGCGGAAGGCGATGCGTACGTGCGTCGTCTGGAGCACCAGCTTGATGCTGGCATCGTTCCTTAAGACTTCTTCAAGCCAACAACCGAACGCGCGATGACGCTCGCGGACCTCTCGTGTGCCTACCAAGTCGCTTTGCATGTCCCCGATGACGATCGAGCGTTGTTGGGCGTGCTGGTAGGGCGCATCGGCAGCCAGCGCGGTCGGCGACTGCGCATTCTGTCGAGGCTGCGCCGCCGTTGACGCAATCACTGACGGCTGGGGGCGCGTGGCTCCAATGCTGGAAACTCGATCCATGGCTTCAGAGGATAGAAATTCTTGTGATCGCGATTGACTGTCGCACGGTCTCGCCATCCGCGCTTGCACGAATTGCTCAGTGCTCGGCGTGCTCGGCAGGACGGGTTCCGTCGAGGCAAGCGGAGCAGGGGCACGAACACGGCACCACGTTGCGCGAAATACACTCGATAGCTCGGGCCGACGTGAACCGAGTGATCAGTCTACCGTCCTGGGAACATTGCCGTTCACATAGGCTGCGCACCAGCCTTGCGGAGGAGCCGGTTTTCGCCATACTGGGTCAAGCGGCCGTCGGCACGAAGGTAATTTTTCAATGTCCCAGCCGGGATCTTGTCCCGCTTGGCCACACCGTCGAGCCCTCCGGCGGCCTCAATCCCCGCCCGGCCGAGGGCCTTCCACGTTCGCAACATAGCGTCGGTGATCGTCGCTTTCCCGTCCGGGTTGAGCCGGTCTTCGCCGAGCTGGGTCAGCCTGCCGTCGGCACGCAGGTAATTTTTCAATGCCCCAGCCGGGACATTGTCCCGCTTGGCCACACCGTCGAGCCCACCGACGGCCTTAATCCCCTCGTGGCCGAGGGCCTTCCACGTCTGCAACATGGCGTCGGTGATCGTCGCTTTCCCGCTCGGGGCGAGCCGGTCTTCACCGAGCTGGGTCAGGCTGCCGTCGGCACGCAGGTAATGTCGCAGTGCCGTAGCTCGGACATTGTCCCGCTTGGCCACACCGTCGAGCCCCCCGGCGGCCTCAATCCCCGCCTGACCGAGGACCTTCCACGTCTGCAACATGGCGTCGGTGATCTTCGCTTTCCTGCCCGGGGCGAGCCGATCTTCGCCGAGCTGGGTCAGCCTGCCGTCGGCACGCAGGTAACTTCTCAGTGCCGCAACCCGGACATTGTCCCGCTTGGCCACACCGTCGAGCCCCCCGGCGGCCGCAATCCCCGCCTGGCCGAGGGCCTTCCACGTCTGCAACATGGCGTCGGTGATCGTCGCTTTCCCGCCCGGGGCGAGCCGGTCTTCACCGAGCTGGGTCAGGCTGCCGTCCGCACGCAGGTAATTTTTCAATGCCCGAGCCGGGACATTGTCCCGCCTAGCCACACCGTCGAGCCCCCCGGCGGTCTTAATTCCCGCCTGGTCGAGGGCTTTCCACGTCCGCAACATGGCGTCGGTGATCGTCGCTTTCCCGCCCGACACGCCAGTTTCTTGGCGAGGGATTTTGGCCAGGGGCGGCATGAGAACAGCATCCTTTTCACTGCTTGCGTCTTGTGGTGCTGAACGCTTTTCCGATCCGTTGTTCGAGGTGACTTCCGGTGTTGCGGGGGAAATCGGTCGTTGGGCCGAGCTCGACGGCATGCCGGACCGCCCATCGGCCTGATGCACCACGTGCACATTGGCGGCCAGCGCAGTCGGCGGCCGTGCATTTTGTCGAGGCAGCGCCGACGTAGACGCAGTCACTGGGGGCCGGGGGCGCGTGGCTCCAACGCTGGAAACTTGATCCATGGCTTCAGAGGATAGAAATTCTTGTGGTCGCGTTTGACTGTCGCACGGTCTCGCCATCCGCGCTTGCACGAATCGCTCAGTGCGCGCCAGCCTTGCGGAGGAGCCGATTCTCGCCGAGCGGAGTCAGGCTGCCGTCGGTACGCAGGTATTTTCTCAGTGCCACAGCCGAGACCTTGTCCCGCCGGGCCACACCGTCGAGCCCCCCGGCGGTCTTAATCCCCGCCTGGCCGAGGGCCTTCCACGTCCGCAACATGGCGTCGGTGATCTTCGCTTTCCCGCCCGGGGCGAGCCGATCTTCACCGAACTGGGTCAGGCTGCCGTCAGCATGAAGGTAATTTTTCAGTGCCATAACCGGGACATTGTCCCGCTTGGCTACACCGTTGAGCCCACCGGCGGCCGCAATCTCCGCCTGGCCGAGGGCCTTCCACGTCCGCAACATGGCGTCGGTGATCGTCGCTTTCCCGTCCGGGTTGAGCCGGTCTTCGCCGCGCTGGGTCAGGCTGCCATCGGCACGCAGGTAATTTTTCAATGCCCCAGCCGGGACATTGTCCCGCTTGGCTACACCATTGAGCCCCCCGGCCGCCTCAATCTCCGCCTGGCCGAGGGTCTTCCACGTCCGCAACATGGCCTCGGTGATCGTCGCCTTCCCACCCGGGTTGAGCCGGTCTTCGCCGCGCGGGGTCAGGCGGCCGTCTGCACGCAGGTAATTTTTCAATGCCCCAGCCGGGACATTGTCCCGCTTGGCCACACCGTCGAGCCCCCCGGCGGCCTCAATCCCCGCCTGGCCGAGAGCCTTCCACGTCCGCAACATGGCATCGGTGATCGTCGCTTTCCCGCCCGGGTTGAGCCGGTTTTCGCCGAGTTGGCTCAGGCTGCCATCGGCACGAAGGTAATTTCTCAGTACTGCTGCCGGGACATTGTCCCGCCGGGCCACACCGTCGAGCCCCCCGGCGGCCTCAATCCCCGCCTGGCCGAGGATCTTCCACGTTCGCAACATGGCATCGGTGATCGTCGCTTTCCCGCCCCGGGCGAGCCGGTCTTCGCCGAGCAGGGTCAGGCGGCCGTCTGCACGCAGGTAATTTTTCAGTGCTGCAGCCCGGACATTGTCCCGCTTGGCCACGCCGTCGAGCCCCCCAGCGGCCTCAATCCCCGCCGGGCCGAGGGCTTTCCACGTCTGCAACATGGCGTCGGTGATCTTCGCTTTCCTGCCCGAGGTGAGCCGGTCTTCGCCCAGCGGGGTCAGGCTGCCGTCGGCACGCAGATAACTTTTCAGTGCCGCAACCCGGACATTGTCCCGCCTGGCCACACCGTCGAGCCCACCCGCAGCCTTAATCCCCGCCTGGCTGAGGGCCTTTCACGTCCGCAACATGGCG
>NZ_CABPSM010000005.1 GCF_902459555.1 Pandoraea horticolens
GTGTGGAACGTCACGCCAGCGCTGCACACGCCGCTCATGGCGGTGACGAACGCGATCTCGGCCATCGTGATCGTGGGCGCGATGCTCGCCGCGGGCCTGACCGAAGGCAGCCTCGGCAAGACGATGGGCGTGGTCGCGGTGGCGCTCGCTGCGGTGAACGTGTTCGGGGGCTTCCTCGTTACGCAGCGCATGCTCGAGATGTTCAAGAAGAAAGACAAGCCGGCGAAGGCTGAAGGGGACAAGCAATGAGCATGAATCTCGTCACGCTGCTATATCTGGTCGCGTCGATCTGTTTCATTCAGGCGCTCAAGGGCTTGTCGAACCCAAAAATGGCGCGTCGCGGCAACGCGTTCGGCATGATCGGGATGGCCATTGCGGCGCTCACCACGCTTGCGCTGATCTACGAGTTGCGACGGCTGATGGGCGGCGGCTATTCGGGCCTCGGCCTGATCCTCGCGGGCCTCGTTGTCGGTGGCGGCATCGGTGCGTTCGTTGCGCGCAAGGTCGAGATGACCAAGATGCCGGAGTTGGTCGCGGCCATGCACTCGCTGATCGGTCTGGCCGCCGTGTGTATCGCGGTGGCCGCCGTCGCAGAACCGGCCGCGTTCGGCATCGTGCCTGCCGGGGAAACGGTATTGCCGCCGGGCAACCGCATCGAGTTGTTCATCGGCACGTTCGTCGGTGCGATCACGTTCTCGGGTTCGGTCATCGCCTTCGGCAAGCTCTCGGGTAAGTACAAGTTCCGCCTGTTCCAGGGCGCACCGGTCCAGTTCACGGGCCAGCACACGATCAACCTGCTGCTCGCCATCGCAATGCTCGGCTTCGGTGTGATCTTTTTCCTGTCGCAAAGCTGGCTGCCGTTCATTCTGATGACGGCCATCGCCTTCGTGCTGGGTGTGCTCATCATCATCCCGATCGGCGGGGCGGATATGCCGGTCGTGGTGTCGATGCTGAACTCGTACTCCGGCTGGGCCGCCGCAGGCATCGGATTCTCGCTGAACAATCCGATGCTCATCATCGCGGGTTCGCTGGTTGGCTCGTCGGGTGCGATTCTGTCGTACATCATGTGTAAAGCCATGAATCGCTCGTTCTTCAACGTGATTCTCGGCGGCTTCGGGGCAACGCCCGGGGCAAGCGCCGCGGGCGGCGAGCAACAGCAACGTCCGGTGAAATCGGGCTCGCCGGATGACGCCGCGTTCCTCATGAGCAACGCCGAATCGCTGGTGATCGTGCCGGGTTACGGTCTGGCCGTGGCCCGCGCGCAGCACGCGCTCAAGGAACTGACAGACAAGCTCTCGGAGAAAGGCGTGAACGTGCGCTACGCCATTCACCCGGTGGCGGGCCGCATGCCAGGTCACATGAACGTGCTGCTCGCAGAAGCCGAAGTGCCGTACGATCAGGTGCTGGAGATGGACGAGATCAACGGTGAATTCGGCCAGACGGACGTGGTGCTGGTGCTCGGCGCGAACGACGTGGTGAACCCGGCGGCAAAGAACGATCCGCAATCGCCGATTGCCGGGATGCCGATTCTCGAGGCGTACAAGGCCAAGACGATCATCGTCAACAAGCGTTCGATGGCCGCGGGTTACGCCGGTCTCGATAACGAACTGTTCTATCTCGACAAGACCATGATGGTCTTCGGCGACGCGAAGAAGGTTGTCGAAGAGATGGTCAAAGCGGTGGATTAACGCGACGAGCCGGCGTCGGCGGGGAAGCGGGGCTGCATGGCACGGCAAGGCGCAGCCCCGCGCTACAATGCGCGCTTCTCGTTGCCCGCTGGAATCGCGTCATGACGCTCGGTATTGTCGCTGCCCTTCATGAAGAAATTGCCGATCTGCTCGCCGAAATGGCCCCTGGGGCGCACGTCGAGCACATCGGTATGCGCGACTATCATGTGGGCAAATTGCACGGGCACGACTGTGTCATCGTGCTCGCGCGCATCGGCAAAGTCGCGGCGGCGGCCACCACGGCCGCGTTGATTCACCGGTTCGACGTCGACGAAATCGTCTTCACCGGCTTGGCGGGCGGACTCGCCCACGGATTGTCGGTCGGTGATGTCGTGATAGCAGACACGTTCGTGCAACACGACATGGACGCCAGCCCCCTCTTCCCCCGCTTCGAAATCCCCCTGCTCGGACGTGCTACCTTCGACACCGCCCCGGCCCTGCGCGACGCGCTCGCACAAGCCGCCCGCGACTGGCTCGCCGACGAGATGCCTGCACAGATTCGCGCGGCGGTGCGCGCCGAATTGCAGATGACCACGCCGCGCGTACACATCGGAAAGATTGCGAGTGGTGACCGGTTCGTCTCCAGTGCGCAAGAAGTCGATCGTCTGCGCGACGCGCTACCCGAGGCACTCGCCGTGGAGATGGAAGGCGCGGCCGTGGCACAGGTGTGTCACGAGTACGGCATCCCGTTCGCCGTGATGCGCACGCTCTCCGATGCTGCCGACGACGACGCGCACGTCGACTTCGCACGCTTCCTGCGCGAGGTGGCCAGCCATTATTCGCACGGCATCCTGCGTCGTTTCCTGACGGCACGGCACGCGTAGACTGACGAGCACAGCGCTGCCGGCACCGCGGGATATCCGCGTCCGACGCCGCGCGTGCGTCGCCCTCCCCGTTTGGACAATCCGGCGCGCGATATCGACATCGCGCGCCGGATTCCCTCTCGACAATGCCCCTTTCCACATTGTCCGAAGGAAATTGTCGATGAACGTTGGAGACTCTCATGTCGCGGCAAGCGCGCAGGCGCACCTGGGTGTGACGGCACTCGAGCCGATCTACCGATCGCTCAGTTGGAGCGACGTCGTCCAGATCCGGGCTCTCAATCCGAAATGCAATCCGACGAAAGCCGCAATCGCACTCGCCGCCGCGCACCCTGACAGTGTATTCGGACGAGAAATCGAGCCTTACGTCGGCAAGACGCCCATCGGCGAACCAGCCCGCAACGCGCAACAGCGCCTCACGCTGCGTCACCTCGCGGTGCTGGAAGATCATGAGGTGACGGTGGATTTGCTCAGAGATGCCGGCCTGCCCGATGCCATTGCCGTCGACCTCGTACATCGGCTGATCGCGCGCCCCACAGGCTGGACAATCTTCGAGCGGCTCGTGCTCACGCCGAACCTGAACGCCTGGGCGCGCTCGGTGATCGAGCGAGACGAGGCTGTCCATGTCGCCGACGATGTTCTGACGCTGCGGATCTTGCAGGCCTTCGGCCACGACGTCGCCGTGCCCTGGTCGTTCGACGTCACCAACAAATGGGTGCATTTCTACAGCGCCTCCACGAGCGAGACGGGAAGTCTCAGACAGCTGCTCGATATGGCGACCATGGATCGACTGGACGACGACTGCATACGCGACGCCTGCCGCAGGGCCTATCAGGCGTTGGTGCATACGCACCATGGCGCAGGCGGACAGGTCTGGCCGCATTGGGAGGTGAGAAACGGGCTCTGGGAGATTTATCCGGACCCGCGCGGGGCGACATTCCGGGACGACATCGTGTCCCACAATGCAGTGACCTGCGAGACGGAGCGGTGGCTCAGGAACGTCACGGTAGTGGGGTGCGTCGACATTCCGGGTCACTCGCCACGCACCGGCCCCGACTACGACAGCGATCTCTCCGACCCGGACAACCTGACGTGCGATCCCGCCCTGCCCCCCATCAGACCAAGCGAACTGTGGGACCGCCGCGCGGCATCGGCCACCGGACGGCGGGCGGTGCGAGCGACCCCGACGCCCCCCTTCGTATCGCCTTCGCACGGCGTGAACATATCACCCTCCGACGAGAGCCGATAGCCTCGCGTAATCGGTGCCCTCAACAAAGCAAAAGACCGGCAATCGCCGGTCTTTTTCGCAACGCCGGGCAACGACTCGCTTACGCTTGCGGCGCGCCGTCGTCTCCCTTGCCTTCGCTCTCGCCGCGCTTGCGCACCGAACCGGCAATCAGATCGAAGCGGAACAGGCGGCATTCCAGCGCACCGTTGTACAGTGGCGTGCGACGCGATTCGCGCAGACGCATCTGGCCCGGCAGGCTCATATCGGCCGTCAGCAGATACGCGCTCCAACCGGTAAAGCGCTGCTTGAGGGCGTCGCCAAAGGCGCGGAAGAACTCGGCATCCACGCCGTCCGGCTGGTTACGCTGAAACCCGCCGCGATTGCCCTGCACATCGGGAGAATGGCGCTCGTCGTCGTCCCGGCCGTCACGGCTGTCACGTCCGTCGCGCGAAGCACGGCGTCCGCGCACTTCGATACGCTCACCGTACGGCGGATTCGCCACGATGATCCCCGGACGATCCACCGGCGGTGACATATCACGCGCATCCACCTGCTTAAGGCCGATGTCGCCCACCCCAGCACGCTCCAGATTGGCGCGCGCCTTGACCAGCATGTCACCCGAAATATCGCTGCCGAAAATCGTCGACGGCACGCCGCGCACGCGCGCGTCGCGCTGCGCGTCTGCCGCCTGCACCTTCAGCGCTTGCCACGCCGTGATGTCGTAGTCCTTGAGCTTCTCGAAACCGAAGCGGCGGCCGGCGCCCGCAGGCACGCCCAGTGCGATCTGCGCGGCTTCCGCAAGGAACGTGCCGCTGCCGCACATCGGGTCGTACAGCACCATGTCGGCGGCCGTATCGGTGCGCCAGCCGGCCAGTCGCAAGATGCCGGCGGCCAAATTCTCGCGCAGCGGGGCCGCGCCCTTGTCCAGACGCCAGCCGCGCTTGAACAGCGCTTCGCCGGAGGTGTCGAGATAGAGTGTGGCGTCGGTCGCGGTCAGGAACGCGAACACGCGAACGTCAGGCTCCGACGTATCGATGTTCGGCCGCGCGCCGGTCTTCTCGCGCAGACGATCGCACACGGCGTCCTTGACGCGTAGCGTGACGAATTCGAGACTGCGCACCGGCGCCTTGATACCGGTGACGTCCACGCGCAAGGTCTGCTGATAGGAGAACCATTCTTCCCAGCGTTGCGAGAGCGCGAAGGCGTAGATGTCCTGCTCGGTGCGATAGGCCTGCTGGGCCACGCGCAGCAACACACGGCTCGCGATGCGCGAATGCAGGTTAGCTGCAATGCCGGCCGCCCACGGACCGGCGAAATGCACGCCACCCGGCACCTGTTTGCCCACCGATACCGGCGCCAGACGGCCCAACTCTGCCAGTTCGGCGGCAAGCGCCTCTTCCAGTCCGCGAGGACAGGGCGCGAAGAATTCGAAGGAAGCCATTTCGATGCGTACGACCGGCACGCGAAGTGCCGGCGGAGGGAATAAACCGCTATTGTACGCGCGCCGCCCCGGCAGACGTCAGCGGCACGCCACCGGGGCAGGCGGCGAGTTTGTGCAGCAGGGTCTCGACGATGGCGTCGGGCGACTCGCGGATATCGATCACCAGCGCGTCGCGCGGCTCTTCGAGCGTGTCGAACTGGCTTTGCAGCAGCGCCGGATCGAAGAAATGCCCCGAGCGCGAGGCCAATCGCTCGCCAATCACTTCCGGGGCGCCTTTCAGATACACGAACACGACGTCACCGTCGTGCTCGCCCAGGACATCGCGATAGCGCGAGCGCAACGCCGAGCAGGCGAACACATGATGACGCCCCGACAACCGGCGCGCGACGATGGCCTCACGGATCGCGGCAAGCCACGGGGCACGGTCGTCATCGCCCAGTGCCTCGCCGCGACGCATCTTTTCGATGTTCGCGGCACTGTGAAACGAATCCGCGTCGGAAAACCCGCAGCCCAAGCGGTCGGCAAGCTGCTGCCCGACCGTGCTCTTGCCGCTGCCCGATACGCCCATTACCACGACGATCATGGCTCGCCTCCTTATCACTTTTGCTACCTGCCGACTTGCGTCGGCGTGTTGCCGACGTTGCGCGTTCTGCATCGAAACCTCAGACCACCGTCGCGAGGCCGAGCGTGAGCAACAACGCCACTACCGAAATGATCGTCTCGCAAACCGTCCAGGTCTTGAAGGTCTGCGGCACGGTCATGTTGAAGTACTCCTTGACCAACCAGAAGCCGCCGTCGTTCACGTGCGACAGGATCAGCGACCCCGCGCCCGTGGCCAACACCATCAGTTCAGGCTTCACCGTGGTGCCTGCGGCCGCCGCGATCGGTGCGACGATGCCGCACGCGGTGGTCATCGCCACCGTGGCGGAGCCCGTCGCGATACGGATCAGCACCGCCACCAGCCAGCCCAGCAACAGCGGCGAGAGGTTCGCGTGCGTCGCCACATCGACGATCGCCTTCGACACGCCGCTGTCCATCAGAATACGCCCGAAACCACCGCCCGCTCCCACCACCAGCGTGATCGTGGCAATCGGCGCCAGACACTCGTTAGTGAACTTCAGAATCTGGTCGCGATTGAAGCCGCGCCGCTTGCCGAACGTGAAGAAGCTCACCAGCGTGGCGATGAGCAGCGCCATCACCGAGTTGCCGATGAGGCGCAGAAAATCGTTGGCGAAGGTCTTCGGCGCGAAGAACAGGTCGGCCCAGCTACCGATAAGCATCAGGATCACCGGCAGCAGAATCGTGAACAGCGTGACGCCGAAACCCGGCAGTTCGCTCATGGCACGATCTTTTTCGACGAACTGTGCGAGCAGGGGATTGTCCGGGTTCGGCACGACGTAGCGCGAGATCAGCTTCGCGAAGAGCGGACCGGCAATTGCCGCCGTCGGAATGCCGACAATCAGCGCATACATGATGGTGTGGCCGATGTCCGCGTTATAGGCGGTCACGGCCAGCAACGCGGCCGGGTGCGGCGGAATCAGGCCGTGTACGACCGACAGCCCCGCGACCATCGGAATGCCGACGAGCACCATCGACGTACCGGTACGCTTGGCAACGTTAAACGCAATCGGAATCAGCAGCACGAAGCCGACTTCGAAGAACACCGGCAGACCGACGATGAACGCGATCACGACCATCGCCCAGTGCACGTTCTTTTCGCCGAAGAGCCCGATGAGCGTGCGCGCAATGCGCTCCGCGCCGCCGGACTCGGCCATCATCTTGCCAAGCATCGTGCCAAGCCCCACCACGAGGGCGATGTGCCCCAGCGTGTTGCCCACGCCCGTCTCGAATGCCTTGACGATGCCGCCCATCGGCATGCCCACCGCCAGCCCGAGCACGAGCGAAACGACGATCAGCGTGATGAACGGACTCAGTTTGAAGCGCGCGATCAGCACAATCAGCGCGATTACCGCGACAAGCGCGTACACCAGCAACAAGTTGCCTTGCACCGCGACCATGGGGGTCTCCTCGTTTGGCTAGTTGGGCGGATGCCCGATGGGCTTGCGCCCGATTATTGGAATCCTGTTATGGGTAACACCAGCGTTGCACGGCCGTACTACCGCCTCGCGCTCAGCCGCGCGGCAACGCCGCAGCGGCGCGGGCCAGACGCGTGATGCCGTCCCAGTCGCGGGCGTCGACGAGCGCCTTAGGCGTCAGCCACGAGCCGCCCACGCACACCACGTTCGGTTGCGCGAGATACGACGGCGCCGACTCTGCGCTGATGCCGCCCGTCGGGCAGAAACGCACCTGGCGGAACGGGCCGTACAGTGCCCGCAGCATGGGCACGCCACCCGAGGGCTCGGCCGGGAAGAACTTCACCGTCTCGTAGCCGTCGGCGAGCGCCGCCAGAATGTCGGAGGGCGTAACCACGCCCGGCAGCAGCGGCAGCCCCGCCGCCTTGGACGCAGCGCCCAGCACGCTCGTGTAGCCCGGCGAGACGCCGAAGCGCGCCCCGGCAGCCACGGCCTGCGCCATTTCCTCCGCACGTGTGAGCGTGCCCACACCGACGATCAGGTCGTCGGACAGGCCTGCCACGTGGCGAATGACGTCCATTGCGGCCGGCGTACGCAGCGTGATTTCGAGTACCCGCACGCCGCCCGCGAGCAGTGCGCGCGAAACTTGCTCGCCCTGCTCGACGCTGTCGAACTGGAGCACCGGAACCACGGGGCCGGCACGAACGATGTCATTGATGTCCATTACGTTTTCCTTGAATGCCGTGACGTGGACTGCACGTCACTCAGTACCGAAGAACACGGAAGCGCCGGTTTCTGCCGCGCCCACTGCCGCGCGCATATGGCCGAAGAGCACACGTCCGGCGTCGTCGCCCGAGACCGGTACCTGCGCGATCTCGCGGGCCACCCATTCCTGCGGCGCCACCTCGACGTGCAACATGCCGACGTTCGCGTCGAGCACGATCAGATCACCGTCGCGCACACGGGCGATCGGGCCGCCGCCGGCCGCTTCGGGCGACACGTGAATCACGGCAGGCACCTTGCCCGATGCGCCGGACATCCGGCCGTCGGTCACGAGTGCCACTGCGAACCCTTCATCCTGCAAGACGCCGAGCAGCGGGGTGAGGCGATGCAGCTCGGGCATGCCATTGGCGCGCGGCCCCTGGCCACGCAGCACCACAACCACGTCGCGATGCAACTCGCCGGCATCGAACGCGGCCTGAACCGCTTCCTGAGAAGTAAACACGCGTGCCGTTGCGCTCACGCGCCGATGTTCCGGCTTGACCGTCGACACCTTGATGACGCCGCGCCCCACATTGCCGTGCATAAGCCGCAGTCCGCCATCGGGGGCGAACGGCTCGGCATGGCCGCGCAAGACGTCACGATCACCACTGTAGGCGCTCCCGTCTCGCCATGCCAGCCCTTCGGGCGAGAGCCAGGGCTCCGCGCGGTAACGGGCCAGGCCGGGGCCGGCCACGGTCTTCACGTCGTTGTGCAACAGCCCCGCGTCGAGCAATTCGCCGATCAGGAAGCCCATGCCGCCGGCCGCGTGGAAATGATTCACGTCGGCTTTGCCGTTCGGGTAGACGCGCGCCATGAGCGGCACCACGGCCGACAAGGCGTCGAAGTCGTCCCAATCGATCACGACGCCCGCCGCGCGGGCCATCGCCACGAGGTGCAGCGTGTGATTGGTCGAGCCGCCCGTGGCCAGCAAGCCAACGATGCCGTTGACCACGGCACGCTCGTCGACCACGCGGCCGATCGGGGTGTATTCGGGGGTATCCGCGCCGATGGCCAGCACGCGCGCGAGGGCGGCGTCGGTCAGCGCGTCGCGCAACGGCAGTTGCGGATGCACGAACGCCGCACCCGGCAGATGCAGGCCCATGATTTCCATCAGGAGCTGGTTGCTGTTGGCCGTGCCGTAGAAGGTGCACGTGCCCGCGCCGTGATAGGCCTGCGACTCGGATTCGAGAAGCGCGTCGCGGCCGACTTTACCGGTCGCGTACAACTGGCGGATCTTGGCCTTTTCGTCGTTCGACAAGCCGCTCGCCATCGGGCCGGCCGGCACGAAGATCGTCGGCAGATGGCCGAACTGCAACGCCCCGATGACAAGGCCCGGCACAATCTTGTCGCACACGCCGAGCATCAGCGCAACGTCGAACATGTTGTGCGAGAGCGCAATGGCCGTGCTCATCGCGATGATTTCACGCGAGAACAACGACAGTTCCATGCCCGCGTTGCCCTGCGTGACACCGTCGCACATGGCCGGCACGCCGCCGGCGACCTGCGCCGTCGCGCCGAGCTTGCGTGCCGCCTCGCGCAGGCGTGCCGGGTACTGCTCGTAAGGTTGGTGCGCGGAGAGCATGTCGTTGTAAGCAGTGACGATGCCCACGTTCGGACGGCGCTGCTCGCGCAGGATGAGCTTGTCGTTGGCCGGCATGGCGGCGAAACCGTGCGCCAGATTGGCACAGGACAGCGCACCGCGCTGCGGGAAGCGGCCGGCGCTCGCGTCGATGCGAGCCAGATACGCCGCACGCGTGTCTTGACTGCGCATGGCAATGCGCGCAGTGACTGCCATTACGGTCGGGTGCAGGGGCTTCGTTTGCTCTGACGTCATGCCGGGGAACGGGATTGCAACGCACCCAGGGGCAGGCGCGATTGGGAGCGGAGTTTAGTAGAAATTCTACATCCCATCAATCAAAAGCCATCGGCATCCGGGGTTTTACTTAGTCTTTTCCATGAGTTACGCGAGTTATTGTCATATTGAGAAATGACGATTCATAATATGAAATCTTATATTTTTGTAGTTTTTGTACATTTCTGTCGTAATCCCCCTACCGAAACACCCGGCGTCGCGCTGCGGCGCCACGGCTTGCGGGTGCTATAGTGGGTGCTAGCCCCGCCGGACCGCCCCGGCGCAAGCCTGCATCACAGGGCGTGCACGATCATGGCGTTACGGGAAACAGGGGAATTAGGGGAATGACGGCGCGTGGCGAGGTCCGCTGCGCGCTTCTGCTTTTGTGGGCGCCTGCTTGCCATGCTGAACCGAATCGAAGCCACGCTGACCCAATTGCGCCCGTCCGAGCGCAAGCTCGCAACCTATGTGCTGGATGCCCCGCGCGAAGTCGTCGATCTGTCGATGAACGAACTTGCCGAGCGCGCCAGCGTCAGCCAACCCACGATCGCGCGATTCTGTCAGGCAGTCGGATGCAGCGGCTATCGTGAATTCAAGATCCGGCTGGCACAGGGCATCGCGCAAGGGGTGCCGTTCGTGCATCGCGATGTGCGGCCCGACGAGCCGGTCCCCGGCATCGCGAGCAAGGTACTCGACCGCACCATCGGCAGTCTCATGCAGGTTCGCAACAACCTATCGCCGGACAGCATCGGACAAGCCATCGACCTGCTCGCGGGTGCGCGGCGCATCGAGTTCTACGGCGCGGGAGCGTCGGGGATTGCTGCGCTCGACATGCAGCACAAGTTCTTCCGGCTCGGTGTACCGGCCGTCGCGTACAACGATCCGCACGTCTACGGCATGTCGGCCGCGTTGCTGCGCGAGGGGGATGTGGTGGTGGCGATCTCCAACACCGGCCGCACGCAGGATCTGCTCGAAGCGGCCCAACTGGCACGCACGGCAGGCGCCAGCGTGATCGCGATTACGCACAGCAACTCGCCGCTGTCGCGTCTGGCCAGTGTGGCGCTCTTTGCCGATGTCGACGAAGACACCGACGTCTACTCGCCGCTGACGTCGCGCATCGCACATCTGGCCATTGGCGACGTGCTCGCCGTGGGCATGGCGCTGCGTCTGGGTGAGCGCTTGCCTGCACAACTGGCCCGCGCGAAGGAAGTCATCAATCGCCGCAGAACGACGAACGACGGCCGGTAGCGGCAACGGCGGCATTCTCCGCCGCCGTCTCTCGTCGCCTGAGTGCCGCCGGCGTTATCCGCGCTGCTGCGCTTGCGGATTCACGACGTTTTGCAGCGGCTTGCCGGTGAGCGCGGCAATCAGGTTATCCGCCGCGCACGATGCCATCGCGTGACGCGTCTCGTGCGTTGCCGAACCGATGTGCGGCAACGCCACCACGTTCTTCATTTTCAGCAACGGCGAATCGACCGGCACCGGCTCGCGTTCGAACACGTCCAGACCGGCCGCGCGCAGATGGCCAGACGCCAGTGCGTCGACCAGCGCCGCCTCGTCGATCACCATACCGCGCGCCGCGTTGACGAAGATCGCGCCGGGCTTCATCTGCGCGAATTCACGTGCGCCGATCAAACGCTCGGTGGCCGGCGACAGCGGCACCAGCGTCACGACAAAATCGGCTTGTGCGAGCAATTCCGGCAACGTCCGGTATTGAGCGCCGTACGCCTGCTCCGCTGCGTCGTTGCGCGAACGGTTGCTGTACAGCACCTTCATGCCGAATCCGAGCGCCGCGCGACGTGCGACGGCCCCGCCAATGCGCCCCATGCCGACAATGCCCAGCGTCTTGCCTTGCACGTCGGTGCCGAAATACTCCTCGCCCAGGCTCGACTTCCAACCGCCTGCCTTCACCAGTTCGGCAAGCTCGACCACCCGCCGGGCACTCGCCAAGATCAGCGAGAAGACGGTATCCGCCGTGGTCTCGGTGAGCACGTCGGGCGTATTCATCAACACAATGCCTCGGCGCGTGAGATCGGGCACATCGAACGGATCGTAGCCCACCGAAATGGTGGCCCATGCCTTGAGCTTCGGTGCCGCGTCGAGCAACGCCGGCGTCACGTTCATGCCCACGCCGATGGCGCCGTCGGCGCAATGCAGCGCCGCCGCGAATTCCGCCCGGTTGCCGTCGTTCACTCCCTTGAATTCGGTGAGCGTGAATGCCTCCACCAATCGCGCACGCACGTCTGGCGGCACGCCCTTGTACAACACGACTTCCGGACGACTCATCCTGTTCACTCCTGGGGGGTTGCCGCCGCCGGCACCCGCCGGCGGCAGACGAAATGATCGGCTTGCCGGTTCAGCGCTTTGCGAGACGCGCTTCGGCAAAAGCCCGTTCGAGAAAGTCGAGGCGGTCCTGCCCCCAATAGGGCTGGCCCTCGAAGACGAACCACGGCGCACCGAACACGCCCGCGCTCGCGGCTTCTTCGGTATTGGCGTCGTACGCCGCCTCTACGCTCGCGCCGTTCGACGCCGCGAGCAGCGACTTGCCGTCGAGCGACAGGCTCTCGGCAATGGCTTGCAGCGTGGCGTCGTCGGCGATGTTACGCTCCTCGGCCCAGAGCGCCTTCGAGATGGCGGCCGACAGGTCGAGCGCCTTGTCCGTGCCGTGCGCGAGTTGCGTGGCGATGAGCAAACGCGCGGCCGGATCGCCCGCCACCGGAAAGAACTTCGGTTGCAAGTTGAGGGGCACGCCCAGGTACTTCGACCAGCGCGCGAGTTCGACCAGGCGATACGCCTGCCGTTGTGGTGTGCGCTTGGCCAGCGGCAGCCCGCCCGAGCCCGCGAAGATTCGTCCGAGATCGATCGGCTTGAACTGAATCCGTACGCCATAGCGACGCGCCAGTTCGACGAAGCGTGCGTGCCCCATGTACACAAAAGGCGACGGCGGCGCCACAAAATATTCGCAGGTCAAACTCACAGCAGACTCCTCCGGGCTATCGGTAGTCGGCGCTTATGCGCAGCGCTCGAATTGCGTAACGATGTGTGCGGAATCGATGAAGGGGGACGTCAGAACGGTTTGACAACCGCGAGGATCACCGCGGCCAGCAATCCGAGCACCGGGAATTCGTTGAAATAGCGATACCAGCGATGCGAATGCGTGTTGCGGCCAGTCTCGAACTTGCGCAGCAGACGGCCGCACGCATGGTGATAGCCCAACAGCAACACCACGATCAGCAACTTGGCGTGCAACCAGCCGCCGTAGCGTCCGATACCGTAATACAGCCAGAGGATCAGTCCGAAAGCGAGGGCAGGCACCGCGAGTATCGTCATGAAGCGATACAGCTTGCGCGCCATGAGCAACAGACGTTGCGTGGCGGCGGCGTCGCTCTCCATCGCGAGGTTGACGAAGATGCGCGGCAGATAGAACAGACCGGCGAACCACGAGGCGACGAAAACGATGTGAAGCGATTTGATCCAGAGCATCGGGGAGAGCGGCCCGCACGCAGGCCGTCGGATATTTTGAATAGCAAACAATGTACAACAATCTGCCGTGTCGCGATGTGCAGCACCCAGCGCCTTCGCGCGTGGAACCTGCGGCATATCGACGCGACCGGGCGAGCGCGCCAATCAGGCTTCGCAAGGCAACGCATCGACGCAGGACATTGGCGCGTCTCACCCGACGAAACACGACTTCGGCGACGCCTCCGCCCGGCTGTGCCAGAATACGGGCCATATTGGCTTCTTTGCCCGAATCGGTCTGTACGCCGATCATTGGCCCCCGCATGAGAATTCTTGGCATCGACCCCGGGCTGCGTGTCACCGGCTTTGGCGTGCTCGAAAAGCACGGCAGCCGTCTGCAGTATGTGACCAGTGGCGTCATCCGCACCGGCGAAGGCACGCTGCCCGCGCGGCTGCGCATCATCTTCGAAGGCGTGGCGGAACTGGTCGACACTTACCGGCCCGATCAGGCCGCCGTCGAAAAAGTGTTCGTCAACGTCAACCCGCAATCCACGCTGCTGCTCGGGCAGGCGCGCGGTGCGGCCATTACCGCGCTGTCGGTCGGCGGGCTCGAAGTCTTCGAGTACACGCCGATGCAGCTCAAGCAGGCAGTGGTCGGCTACGGGCGCGCCCGCAAGGAACAGGTGCAGGAGATGGTCGCACGCCTGCTCACACTCACCGGCACGCCGGGCAAGGACGCGTCCGATGCGTTGGGGGTGGCCATCTGTCACGCGCACAGCGGCGAGACTTACGCGGCGCTGGCCGAGGTCTCCCCCGCCCTCGCGGCCAAGGGCCTGCGCGTGCGGCGCGGACGCCTGATCGGCTGAGCACCGCCCCCCGTCGGGCATCGTAGGAAATCCCGTCGCCCGGCCCCGGCAAGCGACGTCCGAAGCGCTACAATGCAGCCATGATCGAAACCGACAAACTCGCCGCCGAGCGCATCATTGCGCCCACCCCGGTCTCGCCCAACGAAGAAGCCTTCGAGCGCGCGCTGCGCCCCAAGCTGCTCGACGAATACGTCGGTCAGCGCAAGGTGCGCGAGCAGTTGGAGATCTTCATCGAGGCGGCTCGGAACCGCTCGGAACCGCTCGACCACGTGCTGCTGTTCGGGCCGCCGGGTCTGGGCAAGACGACGCTCGCCCACATCATCGCCCGCGAAATGGGCGTGCACCTGCGCCAGACGTCCGGTCCCGTGCTCGAGCGTCCGGGCGACCTCGCTGCGCTGCTGACCAACCTCGAAGCCAACGACGTGCTGTTCATCGACGAAATTCACCGGCTCTCACCGGTCGTCGAGGAAATTCTGTATCCGGCGCTCGAGGACTATCAGATCGACATCATGATCGGCGAAGGACCGGCCGCGCGCAGCGTCAAGCTCGATCTGCAACCGTTCACCCTTGTCGGTGCCACCACGCGCGCCGGCATGTTGACGAATCCGCTGCGCGACCGTTTCGGGATCGTAGCGCGTCTCGAGTTCTATTCGGCCGAAGAACTGGCGGGTATCGTGCGCCGCTCCGCCAGCCTGCTCGGCGCGGTCATTGCCGACGACGGCGCCTTTGAGATCGCCCGCCGTGCGCGCGGCACGCCGCGTATCGCCAACCGCTTGCTGCGGCGTGTGCGCGATTTCGCCGAAGTGAAGGCCGACGGGCGCATTACCGCCGCCGTCGCCGACGCCGCCCTGGTAATGCTCGACGTCGACTCGGTCGGCTTCGACGTGATGGACCGCAAACTGCTCGAAGCCGTGCTCCACAAGTTCGACGGTGGGCCGGTAGGCGTGGACAACCTCGCCGCCGCCATCGGCGAAGAGCGCGACACCATCGAAGACGTGATCGAGCCGTACCTGATTCAGCAGGGCTTCCTGCAACGCACACCGCGCGGACGCGTCGCCACCCTCGCGGCGTTCCGTCACTTCGGCGTGAGCGCTCTCGGCAGCGCGCCGGAAAGCGGCTCGCTCTGGTCCCCGGACGTCACCGGCAAGTGACGCCCGCCGTCACGTCACGCTGAAAGACGTATGTCCTCGCACGACGACCTCCCGACGCCCCCTCCGGCAACGCCTCTGCGGCCTGCCGGACCGGTGACAGGCGTGTCGGGACACGTGCGGCATGCCATCGCGATGCGGCTGGTGAGCCTGACGTCGGGCCCCGGCGCACCGCGTCTTAACTACGACACCCCGGCGGGCGATCCCGGCCTGTTTGGCCCCGATGCCGCCTGCTGGCACGTGCACGGCGACTTCACCTCGATGATGATCGGTGGGATCAGCGCACTGCTGATGCAGTCGCTGCATCCGCTTGCGATGGCCGGCGTCTGGGATCATTCGACCTTCCGGCAGGACGTGATCGGCCGTCTGCGCCGCACGGCGACGTTCATTGGCGGCACGACGTTCGGCAACACTGCCGACGCCGAAGCGCTGCTCGAACGTGTGCGGCGCATCCACTTGAAGGTCACGGGCACCGCGCCCGATGGCCGCCCCTATGCCGCTTACGATCCCGAGTTGCTGACGTGGGTCCATGTGGCGGAGACGTCGAGCTTTCTGCGCAGCTATCTCGTCTACAAGAATCCGGGGTTCGCGCGCAGCGAGCAGGACCGTTACTACGCGGAAGTCTCGCGCATTGCCGTGGCGCTTGGTGCACGTGATGTGCCGATGAGTGTGTCGCAGATCGATGAATATCTCGCCACGATGCGTCCTGCGTTGTGCGCGAGCGAACGCACCGAAGAAGTCGTGCATGTATTGCGCAACTTGCCTGCGCCGTTCGCAGGTGCGCGTATATTCAGCGGGTTATTGTTCCGCGCAGGTATCGATCTGTTACCGGACTGGTCGCAGGCGATGCTCGGACTCGAAGCACAGTCGATGGTGCGCCGTCTCACGGTGCGGCCTGCCGTGCGTCACATGGCGCAGGTTGCGCGCTGGTCGATGCGAAACAGCGTGGCTCACCGGGCGCGACGCCGTGCGTTGGCCACCCCCGATGTCGCCGTCGTGCAGCCGTCGCTGGAGCGCTAAGCGCGTGCGTCGGAAGGCCATTGCGGCTGTTACACCGTTACGCTGGCACGCAGGAAAAACGTCGAGCGGATGTCCTACACCACGCGCGGGTCCACGCGATCCGTCGCGCAGGCATGAACATCGGCCGGCTTGTCGTTGTTTTCGTCGCGCGCCGCGTCGTCCAGATGCGTGACATCTCCCCAGCTCAACACATGCCAACGCGCGCCGCCGTATGCCAGACGATTCACGCTCGCATTGAGCAACGGATAGGAACGCGGCTCGGACAATGCGAGCCCCGTCGCCAGCCGATAGCAGCAGTCGAGCACGCCGCCATGTGCTACCAGCGCCAGATGCTGGCCCGTGTACTCGCGCACAAGTTGTACGACGAAATCCGTGATGCGCGTGTAGAAACCCCGTGTCGACTCGCCACCGGGAATCACGAAATCGGGATCGCGGCTCTGCCAGCGCGAATACTCCTGCGGAAATGCCGTCTGAATCTCGTCGGGCACGCGGGTTTCGAAGATCCCGTAGTGACGCTCCCTCAGACTGGCCGTGCGCACGAGCGGCAAACCGCAAGCATGGGCGACGGGCGCCGCCGTCTGCGCCGCGCGCTGCAAATCGCTCGTGAGCACGTGGTCGAACACGTGCCCGTGCGCCGCAACCTCGCGTGCGATACGCTCCCCCAGCAAGACCGCCTGACGCTCGCCCTCCGTCGACAGCGCAATGTCCGTGTGTCCCTGAACCCGTTTGACGCGGTTCCAGTCGGTCTCGCCGTGGCGAATCAAAGTGAGGGTAGTGGTCGTGCCGGTCATCGGTGCGAATGCGTTTTGCGCGAGTCCAGAGGAAACGGGAGGCAGGCGGCGCGCCGTCAGGCTACCTTCGGGTTAAGCGTGTAGGTACCGGTCACGCTGCCACTGCCGAGCACGTGCGGCTTGATCGCCGCGAGCACGTCGTCGCCACCGAAGCGGCCTTCGAGCGGTACGCGAGCGATGTCCAGCGCATACACGGTGAAGTGGTAGTGGTGCACGATCGTGTCGTTCCACGGCGGGCACGGGCCGTCGTAGCCGTAGTAATCGCCCTTCATGCCCTCGTCGCCCGCAAACCATGCCGTGTAGTCGTTCACGCCATGGCGCATGCCGTCGAGCGCGTCCGGACCAAACTTGCCGCGCGGTGTAACGTGATTGCTGTGGCTTGCCGCCGGGATCTCGGAGACCGATGCCGGCACGTCAACGAGTACCCAGTGATAGAAATCGACGCGCGGCAGGTCTGCCGGCACTTCGCAGCCTTCCTTGTTGACGTCGTCCCCCTGACTCGGCACGTCGCTGTCGGTGCAGATCACGACAAACGAACGCGTACCGGCGGGCACGTCGGACCAGGTCAGATGGGGATTCTTGTTCTGCGACAGCGCGACGTGCGACTGCGCATCCGGTTTGCCGAAGGCGAACTGTGCATCCATTGCTGCATTGTCGGCGAACGAGTCACTCCAGACTTTCATCAGATTCTCCCAAGCATTGATATTTCGGAACCCAACGACGGTATCACACCGATGCGAATCGCGCGCGATGGGTCCTACACATCAGGACGATTCCGAGCGATTTTCGGGATAAGCCTGGTGGCGCGGGCGGCGCCGTCTGGCGCCGTGCCGCCGCAAAAGGCTTAAACGGCGTCGGGGCGCGTCTGAAGCCAGAACGTGACCGGTCCGTCATTCACGAGCGAGACGCGCATGTATGCGCCAAACTCGCCCGTTTCCACGATGGGATGGCGCGCGCGCGCCTGCGTCACGAAATGATCGAAGAGTCGCTTGCCGTCGGCCGGACTCGCCGCCGGGGTGAAACTCGGGCGGGTGCCGCTGTTGGTGTCGGCGGCCAGCGTGAACTGCGAGACGAGCAGCAAACCACCCGCCGCCCCGTTCCCGTCGAGGCTCGACACGCTGCGGTTCATCTTGCCCGCCTCGTCCGGGAACACGCGATAGCTGAGCAGCTTCGCCAGCAACTTGTCAGCACTCGCCTCGGTGTCGCCGCGTTCGGCGCACACCAGCGCGAGCAGGCCCGGGCCGATGACACCGACCGTGCGGCCATCGACCGTTACCGAGGCCTCGAGCACACGTTGGATGAGCGCAATCATCGCGAGCGATTCATCATGTACGGCAGCGGGAACATCGGGCCGGCGACGCTCAGGCGAGCGTCACGCGGGCGAAGCGGCGCTTGCCGACTTGCACGACATAGCTGCCGGCATCGATCTTCACGCCCTTGTCGGACACGGCCTCGCCATCGATGCGCACACCGCCCTGCTCGATGTTGCGGTTGGCTTCCGACGTCGACGGCACCAGCCCCGCCTGCTTGAGCAGTTGTGCGATGCCCAGCGGCGCGCCGTCGAGCGAAACTTCCGGAATATCGTCCGGCACGCCGCCCCTGGCGCGGGCGTTGAAATCCTCAAGTGCGTGCTCGGCGTCGGCCTGCGAGTGGAAACGCGCCACGATCTCTTGCGCGAGCAGCACCTTCACGTCGCGTGGATTGCGCCCGCCTTCGACGTCCTTGCGCAGTTGGGCAATCTCTTCGAGCGAACGGAACGAGAGCAGCTCATAGTAGCGCCACATCAGATCGTCCGAGATGCTCATGAGCTTGCCGAACATTTCGCTCGGCTTCTCGCTGATGCCCACGTAGTTGCCCTTGGACTTCGACATCTTCTCGATACCGTCCAGCCCTTCGAGCAGCGGCATCGTCAGAATGCACTGCGGCTCCTGACCGTACTGCTTTTGCAGTTCGCGGCCCACGAGCAGGTTGAACTTCTGGTCCGTACCGCCCAACTCCAGATCCGACTCCAGTGCCACCGAGTCGTAGCCCTGCATGAGCGGGTAGAGGAATTCGTGGATGGCGATGGGCACACCGCCCTGGAAGCGCCTCGTGAAATCTTCGCGCTCGAGCATGCGCGCCATGGTGTAGCGCGACGCGAGCTTGATCATGCCGTCGGCACCCAGCTTCATCGACCATTCGCTGTTGTAGCGGATTTCGGTCTTGTTGCGGTCCAGCACGAGTGCGGCCTGCTCGAAATAGGTCTTGGCGTTCGACTCGATCTGCTCGCGCGTGAGCGGCGGGCGCGTACTGTTGCGGCCCGACGGGTCGCCGATCAGCGAGGTGAAATCGCCGATCAGGAAAATGACCGTGTGCCCCAGATCCTGCAACTGACGCATCTTGTTGAGCACCACGGTATGACCGATGTGGATGTCGGGCGCCGTCGGGTCGAGCCCCAACTTGATGCGCAGCGGCTTGCCGGTCGCTTCGCTGCGCGCCAGCTTCTGCAGGAACTCCTCTTCCACGAGAAGCTCGTCGCAACCGCGCTTGGCGATCGCCAGAGCGGCCCGCGTGGCGTCGGTCACGGGGTACTTCTTTTCCGATGTGAGTACGTGTTCACTTGTCATAACATCATTGTCCAGACTGGTTCAGGGTTTCCCTTAGCCAGCCAGTAAAGGCGGAGGCAGCGGCGGGTCTGCTATAATTGCCGCTCAATTTCTCGGCTCGGGCCGAAGCGACGCCGGGTTGCCCCGGAATTCCGGCAGGCAATCTCGAAGCGTGTCGCTCCGCCCGGGCTTTTTTCGTAAGTTGCGCAGAATTTTACGTGATGTGGCCAAAACTCCGTGATTTTTTTGCGCGTGAACTGCTGACCCTGATCGATCCCACGCAGCCGAAGCACCGTCGCAGAAAGGTGCAAATCGTGGCAACGGTCGGTTCGGCCCTGACGTTGGGAATGGTGACCGCCTTCGGCGTGGCACCCATGGTGCCCGAAGCGGCGCGCAACGGTGCGAGCGTGACTTTACCGCTCACCTTCCCCGACCTGGCCAAACAGATCCAGCAGCTCGACGCGCAATCCCAGACCTTTATCCATCAGGTGGCGCTGCGACGTGGCGAAACCCTTGGCGACATGCTCTCGCGCCTGTCGATCCAAGACCCCACCGCAGAACGCTTCATTCGTGAGAACGCCGTCGCCCGGCGTCTTATCGGCGTGCCCTCCGGGCAAGTCGTGCAGGCGGAAACGGATGACGACGGCAAACTCGTCTCGCTATCCACCGTCCTGTCGACCGGCAGCACCGGTGCCCAGCAGTTGGTGATCGAGCGCAACGACGACGGCCGTCTGCGCGCGCGCGTGGAACAGCTCACGAACGACACCGAATGGGCCATGCGCTCCGGCGCCATTGCGAATAACTTCTTCACCGCGATGGACGATGCGGGCGTACCCGACGCCGTCGTCGCGCAGATGGTGAATATCTTCTCCGGCGTGATCAACTTCCAGCGCGACGTGCGCCGCGGCGACCGCTTCCGCCTTGTGTACGAAGTCGTCAAGCAGCAGGATCGTACGGTTCGCACCGGGCGCGTGCTCGCCATCGAGTTCATCAATCAGGGCAAGACGCATCAGGCCATCTGGTACGCCGAACCGCAGGGAGCGCCCGAGGGCGCTTACTACGGCTTCGACGGCCGCAACCTGAAGCAGGCATTCCTGCGCACGCCAGTCGAGTTTTCGCGGATTTCGTCGGCGTTCGGCGGTCGCGAGCATCCGTTCCAGCACCAGTGGAAGAAGCACGAGGGCATAGATCTGGCTGCCCCCATCGGCACGCGCGTGTTCGCGGCGGGTGACGGTGTCGTCACGTTCGTCGGCACGCAGGGCGGTTACGGCAATCTGGTGACGATCGATCACGCGGGCAACTACCAGACGCGTTACGCCCACCTGTCCGGCTTCGGACAGGGCATGAAGGCCGGCACTCGGGTCACGCAGGGCCAGGTCATCGGCTTCGTCGGTCAGACAGGCTGGGCAACAGGCCCCCATCTGCATTACGAACTGCGCTACAACGGCGTTCCGCGCAATCCGTTCTCGACGGATGTCGCGGCCGTCGCACCGCTCTCAGGCGCCCGCCTGAGAGTGTTCGACATGTACGCCGAGAACCTGCTCAAGCGCATCGATCTGATGCGCACGGTACAGGTCGCCGAGCGCGATTAAGGTATGCTGGAAGCCGCGCTGCGCGAGCAACATGTGTTCGACATGCTTGCCCTGCCGGCGCGGACTTGATTTCTTCGGCTCCCCACGCGCTCGCGCTTCGCTCATGACCGACATCGCTCATCACTCCCGCTCTCCGAATTCCGCCGCCCATTTCATCGGCCTGATGTCCGGCACGAGCCTCGACGGCGTTGACGGCGTGCTGGTAGCGTCGGCGGATGGCCGGGTGCTCGCAGAAGCCTATCTTCCGTTCCCGAGCGATTTGCGCGAAACGCTGATGGTGCTGCAAGCGCCTTCGGAAAACGAATTGCATTGCGAGGCGCTGGCGGCAAACGCCCTGGCGCGCGTCTATGCGGATTGCGTGCGCGAATTGCTGGCGGCTTCGGGGGTGCCCGCATCGGCCGTCGCCGCCATCGGCGCGCACGGGCAGACGATCCGCCATCGCCCGGGTGAATTCGACGGTGTTGGCTATACGCGCCAGCTCAATGCTCCCGCGCTGCTCGCCGAACTGACTGGCATCGATGTCGTCGCGGACATTCGCAGCCGGGACGTCGCAGCCGGCGGCCAGGGTGCGCCGCTCGTGCCGGCCTATCATCAGGCGGTGTTTTCGGACCCGGGGCAAACGCGTGTCGTCTGTAATCTTGGCGGCATCAGCAACGTGACGATTCTGCCTTCGGCCGCGTCAGGCAAACCGGTCTGCGGCTTCGATTGCGGCCCCGGCAACGCCCTACTCGATGGTTGGGCCGCACGCCACCTCGGCAAGACCTACGACGACGGTGGCGCGTGGGCGGCGAGCGGAAGCGTTGACGACACCCTGCTGGCTGCACTGCTAAGCGAACCCTATTTCTCCCAAACGCCCCCCAAGAGCACCGGGCGCGATTTGTTCCATGCCAGGTGGCTCGACACCCGGTTGGCGGCATTCCCGCGAGTCACGCCTGTAGACGTTCAGGCAACGCTCGTCGCCCTCACCGCCCAGTGCGTCGCCAACGACGTACTTCGCTATGCCTGCGGCTGCCGGGGGTTTTACGCCTGCGGCGGGGGCACTCGCAATCAAGCGCTCATGCAAGCCATCGCGGCCCGCCTGCCGGGTGTGACCGTGGCAACAACGCAGGCGCTTGGCGTGCCGCCCCATCAAGTCGAAGCGCTCGCGTTTGCATGGCTGGCCGAGCGGTGCCTGGCGCGACAACCGGGCAATCTGCCCACCGTGACCGGCGCGAACGGCCCGCGCATTCTTGGCGCAATCTATCCCCACTAAAGGCAGGCCACGCCGTACAAACAGCTTGCGGTCTGCAATGTGGCGATCGCAACGGATTGCCGACACCCCTCCCACACCGCACTTCGCGCATCATGCGCGGAATACTCCTGTGACGATGTCCGGCGCCCGGCATTGATCCGGGCCTACGCTCCTCTTCCCCTCGCTTTACACCACGAATCCGGCTGCCGATAGCGCTCGGCAACGTGATTTCACGGCCCTCTTCGACGCGCAAATTCCGTGTATCCCCCGCTGTTTTTACGAAATCCCAAATATAGGATTCACCCCAAAAAACCAGCGGATTCCCTTGTTCCCCGCCCCCAACATGCAACTCTTCAGGCGTCGTCACGACATTACCGGGAAGTACAGGAAGTCCAATCTCACTCATCATTCCTTTGCCATGACAGAAAAGAAATTCCTTTATCCAATCGAATGGCTTGACGAAGAGCGCCCCACATCGAATGCCAGATTCGAAGTGGCCTTGAACTCGGAAGGGCAAGGGTATGGCGTTCGAACACTGGCGCCGTTTTCGCGTGGAGAACTCGTCAGTCGAATGACCGGGCTGATTTCCAATAGGCGCAGGCTGCATACATTGCAGGTGACGGAGACGATCCACTTGTACGACCCCTACTTTTCCGGCCTGTTCCTGCACTCATGCTCGCCATCTGTCGGTCTTGATATGCAGCGGCTGGAAGTCTGGGCGCTGCGGGATATTGAGGCGGGTGAGTTTCTGACGATGGACTATGCGTCCACGGAAGATTTTCTCTTCAGGCAGTTCGAGTGCCAGTGCGGGGCGCCCAACTGCAGAAAATGGATCACTGGATTCAAAGAACTGCCCAATAACGAGGGCAAGGCCTATCTGGCGAAAATCCGCCCGTCAAAAATAGCCGCAGAGCCCGCGACAAAGGAGCGTTAGATATGTCGCGCATCGAAACCACCTCAATCATCGGCGACCGGAAGATTACGGGCGAAAAAGGCGTTGCGCCGGCAATTCATTATTCTGCGGTTTTTGCCGCATCCGATAGCGACGAATTCGCAGAGATGTCGAGCGTGCCTCAGCATGCCCGGAACTACACTCGCTATGGCAACCCGGTTCACGAAAGAGTCAAGTCGATCATGGCCGCACTTGAAGGCACCGAAACCGCCTTGGTGATGAGTTCCGGCATGGGCGCAATGGTCACCACACTGCTTGCACTGCTCAGTGCGGGAGATCACGTCATCGCTCAAACCCACCATTACATGAGCACGGCGAACCTATTCGACGAGATGCTGAGTCGATTGGGAGTAGAAGTCTCATTGGTCGATCAGACACAACCGTCCGCATTTATGTCGGCGATTCGACAAAATACAAAACTCATTTTGCTGGAATCTCCCGCCAATCCATTGCTCGAATTGACGGATATCGAGGGTGTCGCCAAGATCGCGCGTGCGCACGGCATCCTCACCGTTGCAGACAATACGTTTGCGTCTCCAATAAATCAGCAGCCCCATGCGCTTGGCATCGACATCATTGTCCATAGCGCAACCAAGTATCTCGGTGGGCATCACGACCTGACGGGCGGCGTGGTTTGCACAAGCCGCTCCCTTGCCGAACAGATCTGGCGCACACACGTTACCCTTGGATCGGTGCTGTCTCCTATGGATGCATGGCTGTTGCTGCGTGGATTACGTACGCTGCCGATACGGATGGAACGAATCAATGCAAACGCATTGACGCTGGCGAGATTTCTTTCTCAACACCCAAGCATCGAACGCGTTATCTACCCGGGACTGGAAACGCATCCTCAGTTCGATTTGGCGCATCGGCAAATGAAGGGATTTGGCGGCGTGTTTGCCTTTGGATTACGCGAAGGCCCCGATACGGCAAAGCGTGTCGTTTCTGCGCTTCGCATCCCTTTCAATGCCGGTAGCTTGGGCGGGGTCGATTCCCTTGTGATTCATGTCGCCACGATGTGGTTGGGAACACGACCGGCAACCGCACCAATTCCAGCCAATCTGATTCGTTACTCCGTCGGCATTGAGCATGTTGACGATCTCAAAGAAGATCTCATTCAGGCGCTGGGTAGCGCTTAACCCTCTCGACGTATAGCCCTTCGACTTTGCGTCGTACGGGACACCCCATCGCGTCATCCATGGCACAAAAAAACACCCCTCTCACGGAGGGGTGCAGAATGCCCGAATCTTGGCGTTCCTTTGAGCTGTGCTCAAAGGAACAACCAACGGAATTCCAGCGCGTCGTTCAGACCGAGAACGAAGAACCGCAGCCACAGGTGGTGGTTGCGTTCGGATTCTTGATCACGAACTGTGCGCCGTTGATGTCTTCCTTGTAGTCAATCTCGGCGCCGACGAGGTATTGATAGCTCATCGAGTCGATCAGCAGCGACACGCCGTTCTTGTCGAGCACGGTATCGTCTTCGTTGACATCTTCATCGAAGGTGAAACCATACTGAAAGCCGGAGCAACCGCCACCCTGCACAAAAACGCGCAGTTTCAGCTCGGCATTGCCTTCTTCGTCGATCAGTTGCTTGACCTTGTCCGCAGCGCTGTCAGTAAAGACCAGGAATGCGGGCATTTCCGTGACGGCAGCCTCAAGCGGTGCGTTCATCGCAAATCTCCAAAAAGCGGTTCGGTACCATTCTAGTCCCTAATCCAAAATTGTGCCGATAGTTGGAAAATCAATGGCTTAGGGACGATAAATACCGTTACGGCAGTACGGGAATATGGGTCAACCCCATGTTCTCCGGCAAGCCGAACATCAGGTTCATACACTGCACGCCCTGACCGGACGCGCCCTTGACCAGATTGTCCTCGACCACGAGGATCACCAGCGTATCTTCATTGCCCGGGCGATGCACCGCCATACGGACATAATTCGACGCGCGCACCCAGCGCGTTTCCGGCATCGAGCCGGCCGGCAGCACGTCCACGAACGGCTCGCCTGCGTAATACGTCTCGAACAGCGCCTGGAAGTCCGTGTCGCGCGCTTCGGGCAGGATCGTCGCGTACAACGTCGAGTGAATGCCACGAATCGTCGGCAGCAGGTGCGGCACGAACGTCAGCCCCACCGGGTAACCGGCAATCGCCTCGAGACCCTGCTTGATTTCCGGGTGGTGGCGATGGCCCTTCACACCATACGCCTTGAAGTTGTCGGCCGTCTCCGCGAGGATCAGCGATGTCTCGCCCTTGCGGCCGGCACCGCTCGCGCCCGACTTGGCGTCTGCGATCAGATGCTTCGGATCGACCAGCTTCCGGCCACCGGCGAACAGCGGCGCATAGCCCAGTTGCACGGACGTCGGATAGCAGCCCGGCAGACCGATCACGCGGGCACTCTTGATTCGCTCGCGGTTGATCTCGGGCAGGCCGTACACGGCTTCCTCGAGAATGTCCGGACAGGCATGGGGCATGCCGTACCACTTCTCGAATGTGGCAATGTCCTTCAGGCGGAAGTCTGCCGCCAGATCGATTACGCGCACGCCAGCAGCAAGCAGCTCGCGCGCCTGCGCCATGGCAACCCCGTGCGGCGTGGCGAAAAACACCACGTCGCAATCGGTCAAACGGGCATCGTCAGGCGTGCAAAACGCCAGGTCGACACGGCCTCGCAGGTTCGGATACATATCGGCGACCGGCGTGCCCGCTTCCTTACGCGAAGTGATCGCCGTCAACTGCACTTCCGGGTGCTGCGCCAGCAAACGGAGCAGTTCCACACCGGTATAGCCGGTGCCGCCTACGATACCTACCTTGACCATGCCCTACCCCCTCTCAATCGGAAATGCGATTCTATCAAGCTTCCACGACACGCGTGAGACGGTGACCCAACGGGCGCCTCCCTTTTACACGCGGACAAAACACGGTGAAAAAAGAAAAAAGGCCGCGCGAGGCGGCCTTTCTCTGCACCTGCCAGAGGCAGATGCCCACAAGCACCCGGGCGATTAACGCTTCGAGAATTGCTTGCGACGGCGGGCCTTGTGCAGACCAACCTTCTTACGTTCGACTTCACGGGCGTCGCGAGTGACGAAGCCTGCGGTCGACAGCGTCGGCTTGAGCGTCGCGTCGTAGTCGATCAGGGCGCGGGTGATACCGTGACGAACCGCACCGGCCTGACCCGTTTCACCGCCGCCCGAAACGTTGACCTTGATGTCGAACGTTTCAGCGTGGTTGGTCAGCTCGAGCGGCTGACGAACGATCATCAGCGACGTTTCACGAGCGAAGTACTCTTTGATCGGCTTGCCATTGACGACGATGTCGCCCTTGCCAGCCTTGATGAACACACGAGCAACAGCGCTCTTGCGACGGCCGGTGCCGTAATTCCAATCGTTTTTGAACATGGCTGGCCCTTAGATCTCGAGCGACTTCGGTTGCTGCGCTTCGTGCGGATGATTACCGTCGGCGTAAACCTTCAGCTTCTTGATCATCGCGTAGCCCAGCGGACCCTTCGGCAGCATGCCCTTCACGGCTTTCTCGAGCGCGCGGCCCGGGAAACGCTCTTGCATCTTGCCAAACGTGGTTTCGTAGATACCGCCCGGGTAACCCGTGTGGCGGTAGTACTTCTTGTCGGTTTGCTTTGCGCCCGTAACTTTCAGCTTGGCAGCATTGACGATGATGATGTAATCACCCGTGTCAACGTGCGGCGTGAATTCCGGTTTGTGTTTGCCGCGCAGACGGCGTGCCACTTCGCTGGCGACACGGCCGAGGACTTTGTCCGTCGCGTCAATCACAAACCATTCGCGCGTCACCTCTGCCGGCTTAGCGGAAAACGTCTTCATGATCGATCCAAATAAAATGCATTTGCCCCATTAACACCAACTTCCTGCTTGTCTGCCGGCCGCGTCCTTGCGATTTGGGTCGCATGGCGCAGTCCTGTGCTTGCAGGCTCTCCCTGATGCTTTTTCCGTGGGCATTTCCGGAAAAGTCGTTGATTATACAGAAAAAACCACCCACCGGTAAAGCGCCGCAGGTAAACGGCATTTCCGGCGCACAAAAAAAACCCGAACCTCATGGGTCCGGGTTAAATCCACCAAAGGAGGAGGGTGGAGGAGACACTTGCAGGATTGCTGTGAAGCACAACAACCAATGACTGCAGTCTAGCAAATCGAATTGTGCGACGCAAGAAAATTTATAGTGCGAAACACATTACCATAATATGAAATTTCGACGAAACCGAGCGAACCACATCATTTCCTTAAAAATCAATAATTTATAAATAAAAATCATGTGCCACGCTCCGAAAAATCGCGCTTGATATTTGAATTTAGGGTTTATCCCTCTGAAAACTCGATCAAAAAAGCGCCAATATTGCGACGCAGCAACCAAGGCCAGAATGGATGACTGTCAGGGTTTGCGGGCGGCGGTACGCGAGTTTGCGGAAGCCGCTACAATTTTTGCTTGAACGGCATATCGGGGTTTCGAAATATGGAATGCAAGGTGAGTTGGATGGGCCAGGAGGGTATGGCCTTCGTCGCTCAGACGGGTAGCGGCCACATCGTCGCGATGGATGGCGCGCCGGAAGGCGGCGGCCACAATCAGGCACCGCGCCCGATGGAAATGCTGCTGGTCGGCACCGGCGGCTGCACCGCCTATGACGTGGTGCTGATTCTCAAGAAGAGCCGTGCCGAAGTGAAGGGCTGCAGCGTCGCGCTCAAGGCAGAACGCGCAAGCGAAGACCCGAAAGTCTTCACCAAGATTCACTTTCACTTCACCGTCACGGGCCGTAACCTGAACCCCGCCACCGTGGAGCGCGCCGTGACGCTCTCCCACGACAAGTACTGCTCGGCGTCGATCATGCTCGCCAAGACCGCCGAGCTGACGCACAGTGTCGAGATCGTCGAAGGCTAAGATTCGTTTGCACTGGCGATGAAGCACAAAAGGCTCCCACCGGGAGCCTTTTGTGTTTTGTTGGGATGCAGAGCCGGCCGATAAGCCGGATTCTGTGAACGCGACTCGCGCCGCGCCTGACAATCATTCCTCTAGGCGACGCATCACTACGCCGCTCAAGCTTCCTACCCGCAGGCTCCCGGGGGCCCCGTTGCCGGCACCCGCACGAGGCGAATGCCGCTCACCTGCCTATTTGGAATTGCTCCGGGTGGAGGTTACCGTGCCGTGTGCGTTGCCGCACGCCGCGGTGCGCTCTTACCGCACCGTTTCACCCTTACCTGATCCGCCTGGCTTGCGCCAGGGGCCATCGGCGGTCTGTTCTCTGTTGCCCTGTTCCGCGTCTCACGACGGATGGCCGTTAGCCATCACCCTGCCCTGTGGAGTCCGGACTTTCCTCCCCCTCCCAAAGGGAAGCGGCGATTGTCTGGCCGACTCTGCGGGCCGAAGTGTAGCACGCGGACCGCCATCATTGCCCGTCGGTCATGCGCGCCGAGACCACGCTCGGCCGACGTCATTCGCCCTTTTGTCGCCGCCCCGGCCGAAAGACCGACAGGTCCTGATAGTAGGAAGGGTCGTCGTTAGCAGGCCACCAACCGGGAATGCCAAGCACCGGCAACGGCGCGAAGTCGCGTGTGGTCCACGCGGCGCTGGCAAGCGCCGGCGCTATCCGGCCGTCGAGCCAGGCGCGACGCTCAGATGGCGTCCAGCCAAAATAGGCATGGGGAACGCCCACGATCCAGGCATGCGCTGTCACCGATTTGTAGGGCGCGACAAGCTTTTCCAGCAAGGCATGCCCAAAAAGCTGGACTTCGCAGGCGCGGCCCCAGTCGGCACGGCGCGCGACAAACAGCGTGTGCCAGTCGAATGCGCGCAGCGCCTCGCCGAGGGCAGCGTCGCTGCAGGCGAAGAGGACGGCGTTCTCATCGAAGACCGTCGCGGCGTCGCGCGTAGCGCCGCGCGTGGCCTGCACGCCTTCGGCCGCGATCGCTACCGCCTGACGCGCGTTGAGCGCCGCCTTGCCGCGCGGATAGGTCAGCCAGATCAGCGCGTTGAAGAAGTCGTGCAGGTTCTGGCGCGTTGGCACGCCGCCGGTGGCCGCGATGAACGCCTCGTAGGCCGTGGCGGCGGGCAGGTCTTCCTGCGCGACGAAGCGAAGCGCCCGTCCCTGACCACTCACGAGCCCGGCTGCGGCGGCATAGGCCGAAAGCGCCTCGCGCCAATCGCCGTCGGCCAATGCGGCCTGGCCTCGTTCCGATACGGCGTCGAACCACGGTGAGCGCCAGTCGATCTCCGGCAAGCCGGAAGGGGCGCACCCCGCGGGCGCCACGGCGCCGCCCACACTCACCCCTTGAGCTTCCAGCCGATAACTTCGCCAGCGCGCAGGGGCACGACGGTCTCGTCGCCCATCGGCAGTTCGGCCGGCAGCTCCCAGTCTTCGCGCACCAGCGTGATCTTGCCGGCGTTACGCGGCAGTTCGTAGAAATCCGGGCCATGGAAGCTGGCGAATCCTTCGAACTTGTCGAGCGCGCCGGCCTTGTCGAACGCCTCGGCGTACAACTCCACCGCGTGCAGTGCCGTGTAGCAGCCCGCGCAGCCGCAGGCGGCTTCCTTCACGCCACGCGCGTGCGGCGCGCTGTCGGTGCCCAGGAAGAAGCGTGGGCTGCCCGAGGTTGCCGCTTTCACCAGCGCCTCGCGATGGGTCTCACGCTTGAGCACCGGCAAGCAGTAGTAATGCGGACGAATGCCGCCCGTGAAGATGGCGTTGCGGTTGTACAGCAGGTGATGCGCGGTAATCGTCGCGGCGATGGGGCCTTCGGCCTGAGCGACGTACTCGGCGGCATCCTTCGTCGTGATGTGCTCGAACACCACCTTGAGGCCCGGAAAATCGCGGCGCAGTGGTGACATGACCTTGTCGATGAAGACCTTTTCACGGTCGAAGATATCGATGTCGGAACTGGTCACCTCACCGTGCACGAGCAGCGGCATGCCGACGTCCTGCATGGCCTCGAGCGCGCTGCGGCACTTGGCCAGATCGGTCACGCCGGCGTCCGAATTCGTCGTTGCGCCCGCCGGATACAGCTTCACGGCATGCACAAAGCCCGACGCCTTCGCGCGACGGATCTCGTCGGCAGGCGTGTTGTCGGTGAGGTACAGGGTCATCAGCGGCTCGAACGTGTTGCCCGCCGGACGCGCCGCGAGAATGCGCTCGCGATACGCCGCCGCATGTTCGGTCGTGGTGACCGGCGGCTTGAGGTTCGGCATGATGATCGCGCGGCCGAACTGGCGGGCGCTGTCGGGCAGCACGCTCTTGAGCACGGCGCCGTCGCGCACGTGCAAGTGCCAGTCATCGGGACGGGTGATTGTCAGTTCTGTGATCATGGGCGTTTTCCGGGGGCTGGGAAGGCTGCTGGCCCATGAAACCGCGGCTGCGTGGTGACGCGTCGGCGCGACGGACTTCTTGGGCGGGAATGTACGTGCACAGGGGCCGGTGCTATGCTTGTGCAACCCCATATTGTAACGGCAGCGGCGCTCAGACACGACGTGCGCAGCCAATCTTCGATTAGCCCGTCCCATGTGCCAACTGCTCGCAATGAATTGCGCGGAACCGACCGATATCACGTTCTCGTTTACCGGTTTCGCGGCGCGTGGGGGCGGTACGGATCACCATGCCGACGGCTGGGGCATCGCGTTTTTCGAAGACAAGGCCTGCCGCCTCTTCATCGATCATCAGGCGGCGGCGAATTCGCCCATCGCCGAACTGGTGAAGAAATACCCGATCAAGTCGAAAAACGTCATCGCGCATATCCGCAAGGCGACGCAAGGCATCGTTGAGCTGGAGAACTGCCATCCGTTCCAGCGCGAACTGTGGGGACGCCACTGGATCTTCGCGCATAACGGCGATCTGCACGACTACGACCCGTTTCTCTCGGGCGTCTATCAGCCTGTGGGGACGACCGACAGCGAGCGCGCCTTCTGCGACATCATGCAGGGCTTGCGCAAGCGCTTCCCCGGCTCGCAACCGCCGCTCGACGAGTTGTTCCACGCCGTCGAAGACATTACACGCACGATCACCCGGCACGGCGTGTTCAACTTCGTGCTTTCAAACGGCCAGGCACTTATCGCCCACTGCTCGACGCGGCTGCACTTCATCGCTCGCCAATGGCCGTTCGCGAAGGCGCATCTGATCGACGCCGACTGGGAAATCGATTTCGCCAAGTTCACCACGCCGGCCGATCGCGTCGCCGTGATCGCCACCGCGCCGCTCACGGACAACGAAGTCTGGACGACCTTCGAGCCAGGCGAATTGATCCTGTTCGAGAAGGGCGCGCCGTCGCTGCGCACGGTGGTGCCGATTCCGGAAGCGGTGCGCCTGCGCAACGCGCAAAACACGGCCTGCCAGTAAGGCAGACAGCGCCGGGCGGACATCCGTCTGCCTGCGACGCCCATAAAAAAAGCGTGCCCGAAGGCACGCTTTTTCATTTCAGCGGCTGACCGGAATCAGTGCAGGATCTTGGCCAGGAAGTCCTTGGCGCGGTCCGACTTCGGATTCGCGAAGAACTCGTCCTTCTTGTCGTCTTCGACGATGATGCCCTGATCCATGAAGATCACACGGTTCGCGACCTTCTTGGCGAAGCCCATTTCGTGCGTGACCACCATCATGGTCATGCCTTCCTGAGCGAGTTCGACCATCACGTCGAGCACTTCGTTGATCATTTCCGGGTCGAGTGCCGAGGTCGGCTCGTCGAACAGCATGGCGATCGGGTCCATGCACAAGGCACGGGCGATGGCCACACGCTGCTGCTGACCGCCCGAGAGCTGGCCCGGGAACTTGTGGGCATGCGCCTTCAGGCCCACGCGCTCGAGCAGCTTCAGGCCCTTGTCGCGAGCGGCGTCCTTGCTGCGGCCGAGCACCTTGATCTGCGCGAGCGTCAGATTTTCGGTGATCGACAGGTGCGGGAACAGTTCGAAGTGCTGGAACACCATGCCGACACGCGAGCGCAGCTTGGCCAGGTTCGTCTTCGGATCGGCGACCGACGTGCCATCGACAATGATCTCGCCTTGCTGGATCGGCTCGAGACCGTTGACGGTCTTGATGAGCGTGGACTTGCCCGAACCCGACGGGCCGCACACCACCACGACTTCACCCTTCTTGACTTCAGTGGAGCAGTCCGTGAGCACCTGGAACTGGCCGTACCACTTGGAGACGTTTTTAAGGGTAATCATTTCGCCAACCTCTTTTGAAGACGTTTAACCAACATCGAAACCGAGAAGCAGATCACGAAGTAGACCGCTCCGGCAAACACAATCATCGCAGGCAGCGTGCCGTCACGCTGGCCCACCTGATACGCCATGCCGAAGAAATCGGACAAAGCAATCGCATACACGAGCGACGTATCCTGGAACAGAATGATGCCCTGCGTGAGCAGCAGAGGCACCATGTTGCGGAACGCCTGCGGCAGCACCACGAGCCCCATCGCCTGCCAGTACGACATGCCCAGCGCGAAAGCGGCGGACAACTGTCCGCGCGACACGCTCTGGATACCCGCACGAATGATTTCCGAATAATACGCCGCTTCGAACAGCGAGAAGGCGACGAGCGCGGAGACCATCCGGATGTCCCACGTAGGCGGCACGTCGAGCAGCGTCCGCAGCACCTGCGGCACGATCAGGAAGAACCACAGCAGCACCATCAGCAGCGGGATCGAGCGGAACACGTTCACATACAGATCCGCAAACCACTTCAGCGCTGTCACGCCGGACAGGCGCATCATCGCGAGCAATGTGCCCCAGACGATACCCACGACCACTGCAAGACCCGTGACTTGCAGCGTGGTGATCATGCCCTTGACGAGTAGCGGCATCGCATCGACCGCGCCGCCCCAAGCGAAGATTTCACCCATTATTTGCCCCCGATGTAGCCCGGCAGGCGGGTCTTCGATTCGAGCCAACGCATGAACGTGAGCACGACGATGTTGATGAGCATGTACGCGAGCGTCACCGCGATGAACGATTCGTAGCTATGCGCCGTGTAATCGATGAGCTGCTTGCCCTGACCTGTCAGTTCGAGCAGGTTCACGGTCGAGATCACGGCCGAGTTCTTGAAGATGTTGACGAATTCCGAGGTGATTGGCGGAATCACCACGCGGAAGGCCACCGGTAGCAGCACGAAGCGATACGTCTGCGGCAGCGTGAGCCCCATGGCCAGACCGGCATTTTTCTGGCCCTTGGGCAGCGAATTGATACCGGAGCGCACCTGTTCACACACCCGGGCTGCCGTAAAGAGCCCCAGGCCGATCACCCCGGTCAGCAGTGAGACATTCGCCGGATTGAGCGAGAACAGCCATTGGCGGACGCCTTCCGGCAGGAAGTCGGGCGCCACGTAATACCAAAAGAACAACTGCACGAGCAGCGGGATATTCCGGAATAGCTCCACGTAACCTGCCGCGAAGCCGGAAATCCATTTGTTGGGAATGGTACGCATCACGCCGAGCACGGAGCCCACGATTAGCGCAATGATCCAGCCGCCAAGGCCGACCGCAAGCGTGAGCTTGAAGCCCGAGAGCAACCACCCGAAGTAGGTCGCGCCCTCGCCGGTAGCTACCGGCTGGAAGAAAAAACTGAAATCGAGACCGAGAGCCATGATCTCCCCTTTTCTACTTGTCTTGCTTAAAAAGAAGCGGAAGGATTGACTCCTTCCGCTTCGGCATTACGCACTGACGGTGCTCAGCGTTCCATCAAGCCGGCGAGGCTTACTTGGTGCCTTGAACGTCAGCATTATCGTTCGGCGCTTTCCACAGGGCGGCCATTTCAGCCGACGGCGGGAAGTCCATGTTCACGCCACCCAGTGCCGGAATCGGTTGCTGGAACCACTTGGCGTAGTCCTTTTGCGCCTGGCCCGATTTCTGGTAGTCACCGACAGCCTTGTCCACCAGCTTCTTGAAGGCCGGATCGTCCTTGCGCATCATGCAGCCGTAGGCTTCGTACGATTGCGGCTTGCCGACAATGCTGTAGTCCTTGGCGTCCTTGAACTTGGCACGCTCACCGGCGAGCAGGGCGTCATCCATCATGAACGCGACGGCACGGCCCGAATGCAGCGTGATTGCTGCTTCGCCATGGTCCTTCGCGCTGATGATGTTCATGCCCATGTTTTCTTTCTGATTCATCTCGCGCAGCAGACGCTCGGAGGTTGTACCCGCCGTGGTCACGACGTTCTTGCCCTTGAGGTCGGCGAAGTCCTTGATGCCCGAGCTGTTCTTCGCCAGCAGGCGCGTGCCGATGATGAAGAACGTGTTCGAGAACGCAGCCTGCTTCTGACGATCAGCGTTGTTCGTGGTCGAACCGCACTCGATGTCGATCGTGCCATTTTGAACCAGCGGAATGCGGTTCTGCGACGTGATCGGGGTCTGCTTGGCTTCCACCTTCGGCAGCTTCAGCTCTTTCTTGACTTCGGCAACGATCGCCATGGCCACATCGTTGGCATAGCCGACGACATTGTGGTTGTTGTCATAGAACGAGAACGGGATCGACGACTCGCGGTTCCCCAGCGAGATAATGCCTGTGTCCTTGATTTTTTTGAGGGTACCGCTTTCCTGCGCCTGAGCAGCACCTGCCATCAGGCCCACACAGCACATCGCCAACGCAATTTTCGAGAGGGTCATTCCTTGGTCTCCTTGGCACAAAACGAATGCATTTTAGCACTGCAATTGCCCATTTTTTTATTCTCGAATGTTCGGAACGTACGTCTTTTTTGACGTAAATCGCCCCGAACATTCTGTTTTCACGCACTAATGCGTATTACTACTTAGCTCGACAGCCCCCCTTATCAGGGATACAGGCCGCGCATCTCACGGGCTTGCAGAATACGGGTACACGCGACGATGAATGCGGCAGTACGCAGCGAAACCTTGTGTTCCTGCGCCACATTCCACACCCCGTCGAACGCTTCGCGCATGATGCGCTCCAGACGGTGGTTGATCTCTTCCTCGGTCCAGAAGAAGCTCGAGAAGTCTTGCACCCACTCGAAGTACGAGACCGTCACGCCACCGGCATTGGCCACGACATCCGGCACGACAAGAATGTTCTTGCTGCGCAGAATGTCGTCGGCTGCCGTCGTTGTCGGGCCGTTGGCGCCTTCGACCACGACCTTCGCGCGGATCTTGGCGGCGTTTTTCTCGGTAATCTGGTTTTCCAGCGCCGCCGGAATCAGGAATTCACAGTCGAGCGACCAGAATTCGTCGTCCTTAATGGTCTCGGCGGCCGGGAAACCGCCCACGCCGCCGGTCTCGGCCACGTGCTTGAGCAGATTCGTCACATCGAGGCCGTCCGATTTGTAGATCGTGCCGGTGTGATCTTGCACGCCGATGACATGGGCGCCAGCTTCTTGGAACAGGCGGGCGGCGATACCGCCCACATTGCCGAAGCCCTGCACGATCACGCGCGCACCGCGCACGTCCATGCCGAGACGGCGGGCCGCTTCGCAGCTCACCACGAACACGCCGCGGCCGGTCGCTTCGCGACGGCCCAGCGAGCCGCCCAGCGAAATCGGCTTGCCGGTCACGACACCCGTGGCCGTGGAACCCTCGTTCATCGAGTAGGTGTCCATCATCCACGCCATGATCTGCTCATTGGTGTTGACGTCCGGTGCCGGAATGTCCTTCGTCGGCCCAATGATGATGTTGATTTCGCTGGTGTAACGACGTGTCAGACGCTCGAGTTCGCCGCGCGAGAGCTTGCGCGGATCGACGCGGATACCGCCCTTGGCGCCACCGTACGGCACGTTCACGGCGGCGTTCTTGACCGACATCCAGGCCGACAGGGCCATGACTTCGGAGAGCGTGACGTCCTGGTGAAAGCGCACGCCGCCCTTGCCGGGGCCGCGCGAGGTGTTGTGCTGGACACGATAGCCCTCGAAATGGGCGATAGTGCCGTTATCAAGTTCGATCGGGCAATCGACGATCAGGATACGTTTCGGACGCTTGAGGGTTTCGACCCAGCGCGAAAGCGGGCCCAGATAGGGCGTGACGCGATCCACCTGTTGAAGGTAGTTACCCCACGGGCCAAGGTGCTCGGCGTCGAGGTAAGAGGGCAAGACATGTGACGTTTGCGACATCGTTGGATTCTCCGGCTTGATCATTCAGTGCCGCACGCACGGCACGAATGGCTGGCACTTTACAAAGAACCGCGAAGAACAATCCAATGCCGAATAAACATGTATCTATGCGTTTTGTGCATAGTTTCGACTTGGTGGCGACTTGATGGCTATTCCGCCGTTATGCCACGCGAATGCCTGCGAAAACCCTCGAACGCCCCACGTGCCTGCGAGCCCCGACTTTGGGACGGGTCTCGTCCCGGAAAGGATGGAAAATGCTGGGGAATGTCCCCTGCGAGAGGAACGCCGCGCCGACGCGGCGTCAGCCTTTGACCTGATCGCGCACGGCCTGCCAGAACGCCTCCACGACATCGCGCTTGGCGCGCTCGCGCCGGTTGCTGGCATCGGTATAGGCGAGGCGGTCGCGATACAGGCGGATCTCCATATCCAGGTGCCACGGTGCGGCCGCCTTGCCTGGGGGTGCGAGATCAATCAGTTCGTCGCGCGCGACCGAATCGATCACCGCGCTTTCCGGAAGAAAGGCCACGCCGTGCCCGGCCAGCACCATCGCCTTGAGCGCCTCGGCCATATCCGTCTCGTAAACCTTGTCCAGATATGGCGGACTCGATGCATCCCCGGCAAGCAGATCGGCCATCCGTCCGAGGTAGGCATTCGACGTGTAGGCCAGATAAGGCACCGGAGCGTCCGGTGTGCCGGGTAGCCTGAACCGGGCGCGCTTTTGCGCCGTCGGTGCGCTGTAGGGGCTGAAGCGTTCGCTGCCGAGCACGATCATCTCGTAGCGTGCCGCATCGAGTTGCAGCGGCTGGCTCGGGTGGTAGTAGCACATGAGCAGATCGCAGCCGCCGTCGGTGAGCGACATGGCGGCGTCGTGCACGTTGAGCGCGCGCAGACGGCTGCGCAGCAGGCCCATGCGCTTTTCCAGCGTCTTGAGCCAGCGCGGGAAGAACGTCATCGACAGCGTATGCGGCACGGCGAAATCAAGCACCGAATGATCGGCCGAGCGCTGTTCGCGCAGCAGGGCGCGGGCTTCCTGCGCCTGAGAGAGCAGTGCAAGCGCCTGCTCGTAGAACACCTCGCCGGCCGAGGTGAGACGCGTCGGGTAGCTGGAACGGTCGATCAGTTCGCTGCCGAGCCACGCCTCGAGCGACTGAATGCGGCGCGAGAACGCCGGCTGCGTCACATGGCGCAACTCGGCCGAACGGCTGAAACTGTTCGTCTTGGCGAGCGACACGAAGTCCTCGAGCCATTTGATTTCCATGCGGTACTCCCGCGTCGGCAATGTCAGCGCGCTAGTCTACTCAATCGCCCGCCCGGATGACAGGCCTGCGCCCATCATCCTGCGTCAGGCCATCGTCCCGCTCGCCGTCACTGCCCTCGCCTTCGTCTCACTCTCGCCTGCCCCGCCAAGGTTCAGGACACTACCGTCGCGAAGTGCGACGCCTCGGTATCCCCTTCCCCGCCGCGACGTTGCTGCTGCAACGCCCACATCTGCGCATAGAGCCCTTCGGCACGCAGCAGTTCGTCGTGCGTACCGCGCTCGACGATACGCCCCTTGTCGAGCACGATGATCTGCGCCGCATGCACGACCGTCGAGAGCCGGTGCGCGATGACGAGCGTTGTGCGCTCGCGGGCAATGTTGCGCAACTCCGACTGAATTGCCTGCTCGGAGCGCGAATCCAGCGCCGAGGTCGCTTCGTCGAAAATCAGGATGTGCGGATTCTTGAGGATGGTGCGGGCAATCGCCACACGTTGCTTCTCGCCCCCGGAGAGCTTGAGGCCGCGCTCACCGACCATCGACTCGTAACCGGCCGGCAGGCTCTCGATGAAGTCGTGGATGTGCGCCGCACGGGCCGCCGCGATCACCTGCTCACGCGATGCCGACGGATTGCCGTAGGCAATGTTGTAGTAGATGGTGTCGTTGAACAGCACCGTGTCCTGCGGCACGATACCGATGGCCGCGCGCAGCGAATCCTGCGTCACGTCTCGAATGTCCTGAGCGTCGATAGTGATGCGCCCCGCCGGCACGCCGGGGAAGCCAACATCGTAGAAGCGGAACAACAGGCGAGAGAGCGTCGATTTGCCCGAGCCACTGTGTCCGACCACCGCCGTGGTCGTCCCCGCCGCCACCGTGAAATCGACGTCGTGCAGAATCTGACGCGATGGTTCATAGCCGAAATTCACGTGCTCGAAACGCACCGTGCTGCCACGGCAGACGAGCGGCTTCGCCCCCGGCGGATCGGCCACTTCGCGATTGACATCGAGCAGCGTGAACATGCGGTCCATGTCGGTCATCGCCTGCTTGAGTTCGCGGTAGATGACGCCGAGAAAGTTCAACGGAATGTAGAGCTGCAACATGAACGTGTTGACGAGCACCAGATCGCCAAGCGTCATGCGTCCGCTCATCACGCCCTGCGTGGCATGCCAGAGAATCAGGATGAGCCCGCCCGCGATGATGACCTGCTGCCCGAAATTCAACACCGACAGCGAGTTCTGCGACCGAATCGCCGCTGCACGATAGCGCTTGAGGTTTTCGTCGTAACGCTGCGTCTCGAACGCTTCGTTACCGAAATACTTCACCGTCTCGTAGTTGATGAGCGAATCGATGGCGCGGGCATTGGCCCTCGAGTCGAGTTCGTTCATCGTGCGGCGAAAGTGCGTGCGCCACTCCGTGACCTTCACCGTGAACACGATGTAGAACGCGAGCGCGATGAGCGTGACGATGGCGTAGAAGGCGTCGTAGCGCACGACGAAGAAGCCCAGCACGAGCGCCACTTCGATGAGCGTTGGCAGAATGCTGTAGAGCGAATACGAGATCATCGACTGGATGCCCCGCGTGCCGCGCTCGATATCGCGGCTCATGCCGCCCGTCTGACGCTCCAGGTGAAAGCGCAGCGACAGCGCATGCAGGTGCCGAAACACTTTGAGCGCGATTTGCCGCACCGCGCTCTCGGTCACCTTCGAGAACAGCATTTCCCGCAACTCGGTGAAGAGCGACGTAGACAGACGCACGATCCCGTACGCGATAACCAGCAGGCCAAGGCTGCCCACGACGATCAGACTCGCGTCGCCCGTCGCGCGGGCCGTGGCCGAGAGTGCCGTCACCGGGCCGAGCGCGTCGACGATGTGCTTCATGATGATGGGCACACCGAGGTTCGCCACCTTGGCCAGAACGAGGCACGACAGGGCCAGCGCAACGCGTCCACGGAATTCGAGCAGGTAGGGAAACAGCGACTTGATGACTTGCCAGTCGCCGCGAGAAGGCTTGGGAGCGCCGGGGGCCGCCGGCGCAGGCTCGGCCGGAGTGAAACGTCTCATGATTGGGTTGGGGCGGCGTCCGGCTCGCGAGAGGGCTTTCCGCTAAAATCGTCGATGGCGTATTTTCGCAGAACCCGGCGTCTCATGCTGAGCCGACGCCGGGCGGCCCTCCCCGCCTGTAAAGGGCCGCGGAATGACCGGTGGCGCCTGCCAATACCCGTCGTCCCCGCGGTTTCCGGCTTTTCCCGCTCACGCAAGGAATCTCATGAGTACCCCAACCCCTGCCCTCACGGCCCTGCCTGAAGAAAAAGAACTGGCGTTACGTGTGCTGCCCATGCCCGCCGACGCCAATGCCCATGGCGACGTGTTCGGCGGCTGGATCATGTCGCAGGTCGACATTGCCGGCTCGATCCCCGCCGCGCAGCGTGCCAACGGCCGCGTGGCGACCATCGCCGTCAACTCGTTCCTGTTCAAGGAGCCGGTCTTCGTCGGCGATCTGCTGAGCTTCTACGCCACGATCGTGAAGACAGGCCGCACGTCGATCACCGTCTACGTCGAGGCGTATGCGCAGCGTATGCGCCTGTCGCACGAGATCGTCAAAGTCACCGAAGCGATGGTGACCTACGTGGCGACTGACGAAAATCGCCGTCCGCGGCCGCTGCCCGAACTCGAAACGCTGATCTGAGCAGCCCTCGAACGACAAACGCCGCCGCCTCGCGAACCGGGGCGTGCGGTGTTCGTGTTTCTGCCCGCCCGCCGGGAAGTCCGGTGACGGTGGTCTGTATTACGAGAACTGGCCGAAATCCGGCTTACGTTTCTCGAAAAACGCGGTGAAAGCTTCGCGCGCTTCGGGCGACACCAGCCGCTTGCCGAACTCCAGCGCTTCGTCGCGAATACGCGCCTGCACGTCGCGTGCGCTGTCGCCCTTCATCAACTGCTTGGTCGCGCGCAGCGATCCCGCCGGCATGGCGGCCAGTTGCGCGGCGCGCTTCGCGGCGTACTCCGCCAGTTCGGCCGCTGGCACGATGCGATTGACGAACCCCATCGCCACTGCCTCGTTCACGTCGAACGGCTCACCGAAGAGCAACTTCTCGGCCGCACGCTGGTAACCCGCCACGCGCGGCAGCAGCCAGCTCGACGCCGCCTCCGGGCACAGCGCCAGTTGCGCGAACGGCAGCGAGAAGCGTGCCGTATCGGCCGCATACACCACGTCGCAGTGCAGCAGCAGCGTCGTGCCGACACCGACCGCGTTGCCCGACACGGCCGCGACGATCGGCTTGGTCGCCTGACTGATCGCGCGCAGGAACTGGAACACCGGCGCATCGTCGTCCTTCGGCGGATGCTTCAGGAAATCCTCGAGATCGTTGCCTGCCGAAAAGGCCTCCGGCTGCCCCTGAATCAGGATCACGCGCAGCGAGGAGTCGGCCTCCGCTTCGGCAATACCCTCGGCGATGGCCTGATACATCTCGGCGGTAATCGCGTTCTTCTTGTGCGCGCGGTTGAAAGTCAGCACCTGCACGGCGCCCTGACGCTGCACCAATACGTCTTCCATCTCTTGTGTCTCCTCGGGTTTTCCGCAAATCCAGGGGCGCCGGATCATCGCCCGCTGTAGATGACAACGCCGGGGGCGGCCCCGCATTCGCGAACCCGCACCCCGGCGCCCTGAGCCGTCGCCGGCCGTCTGCGCTTACCTATTTACATACGCTCCAGAATCCCCGCGGCGCCCATGCCGGTACCCACGCACATCGTCACCATGCCGTACTTCAGGTTGTGACGGCGCAGTGCATGCACCACCGTTGCCGCACGAATCGCTCCGGTCGCACCCAGCGGGTGGCCCAGGGCAATCGCGCCGCCCATCGGGTTGACCTTGCTGGTATCGAGATCCAGATCCTTGATGACGGCCAGGGCCTGCGCCGCGAACGCCTCGTTCAGTTCGATCCAGTCCATCTGGTCTTGCGTGAGCCCTGCGGCACGCAGCGCGGCCGGGATGGCCTCCTTCGGACCGATGCCCATGATCTCCGGCGGCACACCGCGCACGGCGAACGATACAAAACGGGCGAGCGGCGTGAGGTTGAACCGCTTGAGAATCTTCTCGCTCACAACAAGCAGCGCACCGGCGCCGTCCGACGTCTGCGAGCTATTGCCGGCCGTGACCGAGCCCTTGTTCGCGAACACCGGACGCAGCTTGCCCAGCCCTTCGATCGACGTATCCGGGCGCGGACCTTCATCGAGCGAGAGCGTGCGCGTCTTGATGGACAATTCGCCCGTTGCGAGGTTCGGGAATCGTTCGACGATCTCGATCGGCGTGATCTCGTTGGTGAACTCACCGGCCTGTTGCGCCTTGATCGCTTTCTGGTGCGAGGCCAGCGCGAAGGCGTCCTGCGCATCGCGCGTCACGCCCCACTGCTGCGCCACCTTCTCGGCCGTCAGCCCCATGCCGTAGGCAATGCCCACGTTCTCGTCGCGCTCGAAGATCGACGGCGAAAGCGACGGCGTGTTGCCCATCATCGGCACCATGCTCATGCTTTCCACACCGCCGGCGAACATCGCGTCGGCTTCGCCCACACGAATGCGGTCGGCGGCCATGGCGAGCGCCGTCAGGCCCGAGGCGCAGAAGCGGTTGACGGTCACGCCGCCCACCGTGTTCGGCAGGCCCGAGAGCAGCGCACCAATGCGCGCCACGTTCAGACCTTGTTGGGCTTCGGGAATGGCGCAGCCGATGATCGCGTCTTCGATCACCTTCGGATCGAGATCCGGCACCTGCACGAGCGCGCTCTTGAGGATGGTCGCGAGCAGATCGTCGGGACGGGTGTTCTTGTAGCTGCCCTTGGGTGCCTTGCCGATCGGCGCACGCGTGGCGGCAACGATGTAGGCGTCTTGCAGTTGTTTGCTCATGTCAGTCTCCGATCGGCTTAGTTGCGCACCGGCTTGCCGGATTGCAGCATGCCCATGATGCGTTCCTGGGTCTTCGACGTGCCCAGCAATTCGATGAAGGCGCGGCGCTCGAGCGTCAACAGCCATTCTTCGTTCACGAGGCTGCCCGCTTCCACGTCGCCGCCGCACACGGCTTCGGCAATGCGCGAGGCGATCAGGAAGTCGTGCGCCGAAATGAAGTTGCCGTCACGCATGTTCACGAGTTGCGCCTTGATCGTCGAAACACCCGAGCGGCCTGCCACCGGAATGCCGGCCGGTTTGAGCGGCGGACGATACCCGGCCACCGACAGCGCGCGTGCTTCATTGCGGGCGACCGACAGCAGTTCGTGCACGTTGTAGACGATGGTGTCCGTTGGCTTCAGGTAGCCCATGTCGCGGGCATCGAACGCCGAGGCCGAGACCTTCGCCATGGCTGCGTTGGTGAACGATTTCGTCACGAACTGGAGATACTGCACGCTGCTCGCGGCATTTGCGGCGTCGGCCGCGCGAATCGCCGCTTCCTTCAGACCGCCGCCCGCCGGCACGAGACCCACGCCGACTTCCACAAGACCGATGTAGCTCTCGAGCGCCGCCACGCGCTTGGCGCTATGCAACAGCAGTTCGCATCCGCCGCCCAGCGCAATGCCGGAGACCGCCGAGACGACCGGCACCTGCGCATACTTCACGCGCATCATGCCGTCCTGGAACTTCTTGATGAAGGGTTCGATCCCCTTTGCACCGCCCATCATGAAGGCCGGCATGGCGGCCGCCAGATCGGCACCGGCCGAGAACGGACCGCCCGGCGCGCCGAGTTGCAGCGACGTCGGCTGCCACACTACCACGGCGCGATATTGCTGCTCGGCCAGATCGATGGCGCGGGTCAGGCCGTCGATGACGTCCGGCCCGATGGTATTCATCTTCGACTTGAACGAGACGATGAGCACGTCGTCCTGACCAGGGGTCTCGTCGACCCACAGGCGCACGGCTTCGTTCTCTTCGATGGTTTTGCCGAACTTGCGCGGATCGGCGCTGGCGTCGCCCACCAGCGAGGCCGGGAACACCTGACGCTGATACACCGGCAGCGTGCTGCGCGGCACGAAGGTGTCCTTGGCCGGCGCGTACGAGCCTTCAGCGGTGTGCACACCGCCCGCCTCGGCGACCTTGCCGCTCGTCACCCACTTGGGCAGCGGTGCACTCGACAGCGCGCGGCCTGCGTCGATGTCTTCCTGCACCCACTGCGCGATATCCTTCCAGCCCGCAGCCTGCCAGTCCTCGAACGGACCGGTGCTCCAGCCGAAGCCCCAACGAATCGCGAAGTCCACTTCACGTGCGTTGTCGGCGATCTGCTCAAGATACACGCCGATGTAGTGGAACACGTCGCGGAACACGGCCCACAGGAACTGTGCTTGCGGGTTGGTCGACTCGCGCAACAGACGCAGACGCTCGGCCGGGGCCTTCTTCAGAATGCGCACGACCATTTCGTCGGCCTTCTTGCCCGACTCGACGTACTCGCCCGATTGCGGGTCGAGCACCTTGATGACCTTACCTTCCTTCTTGTAGAAACCGGCGCCCGTCTTCTGACCCAGTGCGCCCTTCTCCACGAGCGCCTTGAGCACGGGCGGAGTGGCGTACGTCGGGGCAAACGGGTCGTCCTTGAGACCGTCCTGCATCGTCTTGATGACGTGCGCCATCGTGTCCAGACCGACCACGTCGGCCGTTCGGAACGTGGCCGACTTGGCGCGGCCGAGCTTGCTGCCGGTCAGGTCGTCGACGACGTCGAACGGAATGCCGTATTTCTGCGCTTCGGCGAACACCGCCAGAATCGAGAACACCCCCACGCGGTTGGCGATGAAGTTCGGCGTGTCCTTCGCGCGCACCACGCCCTTGCCGAGCGTGGACGTGAGGAACGTTTCGAGCTGATCGAGAATCGCCGGCGCAGTCGTCGCGGTCGGAATCAACTCGACCAGATGCATGTAGCGCGGCGGATTGAAGAAGTGCACGCCGCAGAAGCGCGACTTCAGGTCGGCGTCGAAGCCTTCCGAGAGTTCGGTGATCGACAGGCCCGACGTGTTCGATGCGAAGATCGCATGCTTGGCCAGATGCGGCGAGACCTTCTTGTACAGGTCGTGCTTCCAGTCCATGCGCTCGGCGATCGCTTCGATCACGACGTCGCAGCCGGCGAGCTTCTCGAGGTCGTCCTCGTAGTTCGCCGTTTCGATGTATTGGGCGTCGGCCTTGTCGGCAAACGGCGCGGGGCTCAGCTTCTTCAGACCGTCGATGGCGCGCGTGACGATGCCGTTCTTCGGGCCTTCCTTGGCCGGCAGATCGAACAGGACAACGGGCACTTTCGCGTTGACGAGGTGCGCGGCGATCTGCGCCCCCATTACGCCGGCACCGAGCACGGCGACCTTGCGTACGATCAGGGGTTTGTTGGTTTGACTCACGGTAATCTCCTCCGCTCTCAGAACAGGTCGACGTCGACTTCCATTTGCGTCTTCGCGCCAGCGCGAGCTACGCGAATGTGATACGCGGTCTCCGGCAGCAGCTTGGCGAAGTAGAACCGCGCGGTGGCGAGCTTCGACTCGTAGAATTTGTCGCCGCTGCCTTGCTTGTCGAGCGCGATACGTGCCATGCGCGCCCAGAAGTAGGCGAACACGAGATGACCGACCACGCGTTGATACGGCACGGCTGCCGCACCGACTTCGTCCGGGTTGGCCATCGCCTTCATACCGATTTCCATCGTCAGCTTCTGGACCTTGTCGCCGATGTCCGCAAGCGGGTTGACGAACTCCTGCATCTCTTCCTTCACGCCTTCGGCTTCCACGAAGTCCTGCACGAGCTTGCCGAACTTCTTGAGCTTCGCGCCCATGTCGCCGAGCACCTTACGGCCCAGCAAATCGAGCGCCTGAATCGAGTTGGTGCCTTCGTAGATCATGTTGATACGCGCATCGCGCACGTACTGTTCCATGCCCCACTCGGCGATATAGCCGTGGCCGCCGTAGATCTGCAGCGCGTGGTTCGTGCACTCGAACGCGTTGTCGGTCAGGAACGCCTTGATGATCGGCGTGAGCAGCGCGACCAGATCGGCAGCCTCGCGACGCTCGGCTTCGTCGCCATGCGACAGTTCCTTGTCGATATGCAGCGCGGTCCAGTACGAGAACGCGCGGCCGCCTTCCACATAGGCCTTCTGCGTGAGCAGCATGCGGCGCACGTCCGGATGCACGATGATGGGATCGGCCGGCTTGTCCGGTGCCTTCGGGCCGGTGAGCGAGCGCATCTGAATGCGTTCCTTCGCATACGCCAGCGAGTTCTGATAAGCGACTTCCGTCAGCCCCAGCCCCTGCATGCCAACGCCCTGACGCGCGGCGTTCATCATCACGAACATGGCGTTCAGGCCCTTGTTCGGCTCGCCGACAAGCCAGCCACGGGCGCCATCAAGGTTCATCACGCAGGTGGCGTTGCCGTGAATGCCCATCTTGTGCTCGATGGAACCGCACTTGATACCGTTGCGCTCGCCCGGTGCGCCATTCGCGTCGGGGATGAACTTCGGCACGACGAACAGCGAAATGCCCTTCGTTCCCGGCGGCGCATCCGGCAGGCGCGCCAGCACAAGATGGATGATGTTGGCGGCCATGTCGTGCTCGCCGGCAGAGATGAAGATCTTCGTGCCGGAGATGGCATACGAGCCGTCGCCGTTGGGCTCGGCCTTCGTGCGCAGCATGCCCAGATCGGTGCCGCAGTGCGGCTCGGTCAGGCACATCGTGCCGGTCCACTCGCCGGAGACGATCTTCGGCAGGTAGTTGGCTTGTTGTTCGGGGGTGCCATGGGCGTGCAGGCACTCGTAGGCGCCGTGCGACAGGCCGGGATACATCGTCCATGCCTGGTTGGCCGAGTTGAGCATCTCATACAGGGCGTTGTTGATGACCTGCGGCAGGCCCTGCCCGCCAAACTCGGGATCGCACGCCAGTGCCGGCCAGCCGGCATCGATGTATTGACGATAGGCCTGTTTGAAGCCGGTCGGCGTGGTGACGACACCGTCGCCCGCGTACTTGCAGCCCTCGCGATCGCCCACTTGATTCAGCGGGAAGACCACTTCACTACAGAATTTTCCGGCTTCTTCCAGCACCTGATTGATGGTGTCGGCATCGATGTCCGCGTGCTTCGGCAATGCCTTCAATTCGTTTTCCACGCCCAGCAGTTCGTGCATCACGAATTGCATGTCGCGCAGGGGCGCGTTGTACTGTCCCATGACCTACTCCTCCGAACAAATCGAATTGAATCGCGGACGGCTCGCGCCTCACCCGCGCTGATAAGACGAAATCAGTTTTTCCAGTGCCACCCGGGTCATGTCGACGGCGCCGGGCTCCCGAAGGAAACGCGCGTCGTGATGCAGGCCGAGTGTCAGGCTGTACATTTCAAAAAGCATCAGGCGCGGATCGGTGTCCGCACGCAGATGTCCCTCCTCCTTCGCTTGCGTGATGGCGCGCAGCAGGGCAGATCGCCACAACCGCACGCTCTTCACCAAGGCTTCGCGTACCGGGCTGGCCGCGCGGTCGTCGTACTCGACCGCACCGCTGATATAAATGCAGCCCGTCGTCACTTCGCGAATACGCTTGTCTATCCAGCGGTCCATCAGCACTCTGAGACGCGGCAGGCCGCGCGGTGCTTCCATGCTGGGAGCGAACACCTCTTCCTCGAAGCGCCTGTGGTATTCCATCAGCACTTCGATCTGCAAGTCTTCGCGGGAACCGAAGTGCGCGAAGACGCCGCTCTTGCTCATTTGCATACGATCGGCCAGCAAGCCGATCGTCAGTCCCTCGAGTCCGTCCCGCCCCGCCAGCTCCAGCGCGGCATTCAGGATTGCGGCACGTGTCTGTTCACCCTTTCGCATGTGTATGGCATCGCTATCGTTATCCGTTCCCCGATGCTAACCAAAAAATCGAACGGCCGTCCTATTATTGGGGGGCGCCCATGGGCGAACAAGGAATTTATTAGATCGGAATACCTAATCGGTTTTGTTGCCCAGAGGGGCTTCGGCCGTGACTGCACAAGGGCCGCAGGCATAGCAGGCAGGCGGAAAGCCGCCGGCAGCCGGTCGGTCGTCAGTCGTGGGTCAGTCGTACTTACCGCGTGTGAGAACCTTCATCACAAGGCGATAGAGGCGGTAGGCCGCCCATTGGCGCAAGCGCCGCCAGCGGGAGCGTCCGCCGTAGCAGTGGGGGTCGATGAGACGCGCCTCGGCGAAGGCCTGGCGGATATGGTCGCGCAGCTCGATGACCACCGGGTCGTCGAGCACGACCACATTGGCTTCGTGATTCACGAACAGGGACAAGGCGTCGAGATTCGACGAGCCGACCGTTGCCCAGACATCGTCGACCACGGCCACCTTGCCGTGCAGTTGCCGCATGTCGTACTCGCCGATACGAACGCCGGCGTCGAGCAACTTGGCGTAAAGCCATGGCACTGCCGTGTCGAGCAGACGAAACTCCTTGCGACCGATCAGCAGATGCACTGACACACCGCGCCTGGCCGCCTGTGTCAGTGCGCGCCGCAGCCGCCGGCCGGGCACGAAGTAGGGATTTGCGAGCCAGACTTCATGACGAGCGTGACCCAGTGCCATCAGATAGGCTTTTTCGACCGCGCGGCGATTGTGCAGATTGTCACGCGCCACGAAGGCGGCCTGACCGCCATACGGCGCATGTAGTCGTCCGCGTTGCCCGCGACGCCGGTGACGAAACGGCGTGCCCAGATACCCTGGTGCGAGACGCTGCCACTGAACATGAAATGCAATGGCGATCTCGGCAACGATGGGCCCCCGGCATTGCACGGCGAAGTCCCAACGCGGATCGCTCATGCGCGCACCACCTCCACCGTTGAAGTCGTCGACGATATTGATGCCACCGACAAAGGCCACTTCGTGATCGATGATGGCAAGCTTGCGGTGCGTACGCGAGAAACCGAACTTGCCGAAAAGACGCGGATTGTAGATGCGATGCGTCATCCCGCTCTCACGCCAGTCGGCGAATAGTGCCAGGCGCTGGCTGGTACCGAGGCCATCGGTGATGACACGTACCTCAACCCCACGTTGTGCAGCCCGTTGCAGCGCCGCCGAGACGTTCGCCCCAGCCTCGTCGGCCTCGAAGATGTACGTCTCGAGGGCAACTTCGCGAGTGGCGCCGTCGATCGCCGCGACAAGTGCGGTGAAGTAGTTCTGACCGAGGTAGAGCAGCGTCAGATCATTGTTGTGAGAGAACGGAAGATACTTGCTCATCGGCGCGCGACGCAGCGGCTAGCGCACGCGCAACGGCAACTGCCGGACGGCATCGCCGTTCGAGGGTGAAAAACAGCGCGCAGCGGCCTCTTCCCATGGCAACCAGGCGTAGGCGACGTGCTCGCGCGGCGCGAGCGTCACGGCGGTATTCTCCGGCACGCACAGTCCGAACCAGTGCTCCGTGTTGCGCGTGACACCCGGCGCGTAGCGATGCGCCCAGCGCGGATAGATGTTGTACTGAATTTTGTGCTGCCAGTCGGTCAGGGCGGTCGTGGGCACTGCCGTCCCGTCCGCCACGCGGATGCCGGTCTCTTCGAACACTTCGCGCGCAGCCGTCTCGACCAGCGGCTCGTCGAGCCGATCCTTGCTGCCAGTGACGGACTGCCAGAAATTTTCGGCGTCGGCACGTTCGATGAGCAGGACGTCGAGCGCCGGCGTATAAATCACGACAAGCACGGATTCGGGAATCTTGAAGGGCTTCATGCAGGCGGCGGTAGCTTGGGTTCGACTCATGAACAACGGAAGACCAGCGACGAAGACCGGTTTGAGCGCCTCATTGTAATGGGCAATGGCACTGTCTCGTTGCTGCAATGCCGCGTATTAGTCCGAAATACGCCGCTGCACGGCGTTCCAGTAGCTGAGCGGCAGATCGTCAGGGCGCGCTGCGCTCACATCGATCCACGCGAACGCCGAGTGTTCCTCACTGCCGGCCAGCGATGAGCCGTCGCCGGCTTCGCGATGGCACTCAAAGAAAACGAGCATGACGTGGCGCGCGGGAATGACCTCGAAAGCCGCGCTCCCCGCATAGCTCACCCCCGCCACTTGCCAACCACACTCTTCCAGCACTTCGCGCCGCACCGCGTCTTCGAGCGATTCGCCCGGCTCGGGCTGGCCCTCTGGCAGTTCCCATTCGTCGCGAGGATTCCGGGCGAACAACACCGTGTCGCCTCGTCGCAAGATCGCTTTGGCACTAACGATCATCTTCCCCTCCAAAGACAAAACCCCCTCGCCTTTCGGCCGAGGGGGTTCGAGTTCAGCACACCGGCGTTTGCCAGTGCCGTCATGGCTGCCGTCAGGCCTTCGGCGCTTCCGGCTGACGCAGACGGATGTGCAATTCGCGCAGTTGACGCTCGTCGACCGGCGACGGCGCCTGCGTGAGCAGATCCTGTGCACGCTGCGTCTTCGGGAACGCAATCACGTCCCGGATCGAATCGGCGCCCGCCATCATCGTGATGATGCGGTCGAGGCCGAAGGCGATACCGCCGTGCGGGGGCGCGCCGTACTGAAGCGCGTCGAGCAGGAAGCCGAACTTCGCACGGGCCTCTTCCTCACCCAGCTTGAGCGCGCGGAACACCTTGCTCTGCACGTCTTCCTGGAAGATACGGACCGAACCGCCACCGATTTCCCAGCCGTTCAGCACCATGTCGTAGGCCTTCGCCAGGCACTTGCCCGGATCGGTCTCGAGATAGTCGATGTGCTCGTCCTTCGGGCTCGTGAACGGGTGATGGCAAGCAACCCAGCGGGCATCTTCCTCGTCGTACTCAAACATCGGGAAGTCGACGACCCACAGCGGACGCCAGCCGGCTTCGAACAGGCCGTGACTCTTACCGAATTCCGAGTGACCGATCTTCAGACGCAGTGCGCCGATACCGTCGTTGACAACCTTCTCCTTGTCGGCACCGAAGAAGATGATGTCGCCGTCTTGTGCGCCGGTGCGTTCGAGAATCGAGGCAACCGCAGCGTCGTGCAGGTTCTTCACGATCGGGCTTTGCAGACCGTCGCGACCCTTGGCCACTTCATTGACCTTGATCCACGCCAGCCCCTTTGCGCCGTAGATCTTCACGAACTCGGTGTAAGCGTCGATTTCGCTACGCGAGATCTCCGCACCGCCCGGCACGCGCAGCGCGACCACACGGCCGCCCTCGGTCGTGGCCGGCACCGAGAACACCTTGAAGTCCACGTCGCCCATCACATCGGTCAGCTCGGTGAACTCGAGCTTCACGCGCAGATCGGGCTTGTCGGAGCCGAAGCGACGCATCGCTTCCGAGTACTCCATGACCGGCACCTTGGTGTCCAGATCCACGTTGATCGCTTCCTTGAATACGTGGCGGATCATGTTCTCGAACAGATCGCGAATTTCCTGCTCCGACAGGAACGAGGTTTCGCAGTCGATCTGGGTAAATTCCGGCTGACGGTCGGCGCGCAGGTCTTCGTCGCGGAAGCACTTGGTGATCTGGTAGTAGCGGTCGAAGCCGGCCACCATCAGCAACTGCTTGAACAGCTGCGGCGACTGCGGCAGCGCGAAGAACATGCCGGCGTTCACACGCGACGGCACCAGATAGTCACGCGCGCCTTCCGGCGTGCTCTTCGTGAGCATCGGGGTTTCGATGTCGATGAAGCCTTGCGCGTCCAGATACTTGCGCACTTCCATCGCCACCTTGTAGCGCAGGCGCAGGTTGTATTGCATCTGCGGACGACGCAGGTCCAGCACGCGATGCGTGAGGCGCGTGGTTTCCGACAGGTTTTCGTCGTCGAGCTGGAACGGGGGCGTGACCGACGGGTTGAGCACTTCCAGCGCGTGGCACAGCACTTCGATCTTGCCGCTCGTCAGGTTGGCGTTCTCGGTGCCGGCCGGACGGCTGCGCACCAGGCCCGTGATCTGCACACAGAACTCATTGCGCAGGCCTTCGGCGGCCTTGAACATCTCCGCGCGGTCCGGATCGCACACGACCTGCACCAGACCCTCGCGATCGCGCAGGTCGATGAAGATGACCCCGCCGTGATCACGGCGGCGATTGACCCAGCCACAAAGCTTGACCGTTTGGCCCAGTTGTTGCTCGGTCACCAGACCGCAGTAGGAGGTACGCATGGACATTTTGCTGTTCCGATTTTCAAAAAATGGCGCCGGCGATTCCCGGTGGCTCATAGGAGCGGGCCGGGACGTTGCTGGCGCGGGTTGTGGGCGGGCGCCACCACGCCCATCGATACGATGTACTTGAGGGCCGCGTCGACCGACATGTCGAGCTCAACGACGTCGCTCGCCCGCATCATCAGGAAGAAGCCTGACGTTGGGTTCGGCGTCGTCGGGACATAGACGCTCACGTAGTCGCCCTGCAAGTGATTGACCACATCGCCGCCCGGCGCGCCGGTCAGGAAGGCGATGGTCCAGGAATCCGCATGCGGATAACGCACGAGCAACGCCTTGCGAAACGCGTTGCCGTTGCTCGAGAGCAATGTGTCGGACACCTGCTTGACGCTGCCGTACAACGGTCCAACGATGGGAATGCGCGTCAGAACGGCCTCCCACCAGCCGACCAGCTTCTGGCCAATGAAATTATGCGCCAGAAGACCGACGACGAAAACGAACGCCAGCGTGACCACCACGCCGAAGCCCGGCACGCGCATGCCGATGAGGCGCGACGGCTGCCATTCGTCCGGCAGCAGCAGCAAGGTCTGATCCATCGTGCCGATGATCAGGCCCAGCACCCACAGCGTGATGGCGAGAGGCACCAGCACCAGCAGGCCGGTGAGGAAAATCGTCTTCAGCGCGGGTTTCTTAACGCTCATGGCAGGACTCGCGAATATTGGCGGCTATGGGGTGTCAACGGGGCTTCACAGCGCCAGGCGCCACGGGCGCCCGGTGGCTGCTTCGTACTATCCGCACGCCAGGCCGCCAGGCTCGGCGTGCAATGTCTTGTCTCGTTCAGTGGCAGGCGCAACCGCCACCACAGCTTGCCGCCGGAGTGCCGGACGACTCGCCGCCGGACGACGATGCCGACGACGCGCTCTCGCCCGACGCTGCCGCCGGTGCCTCCGCAGACGACAACGCTCCCGCAGCCGGGGCGCTCGTGCCGCCCGAACCACCGCGGAAGTCAGTCACATACCATCCCGACCCCTTGAGCTGGAACCCGGCCGCAGTCACCTGCTTGCGAAACGTGTCCTTGCCGCATTCCGGGCATTGGGAGAGCGGTTCATCGCTCATTTTTTGCAGCACATCCTTGGCGAAACCGCATGTTTCGCAACGATAAGCGTAGATAGGCATGATTCTTCCGACGGGAAAAGGCGCGCAAAGCCTTGAATTATAACCGCTTCACAAGGCTTTCGGGATTTGTCGGAGATATATGGGGCCACGGTCGAGCAAGATCAAGACGGCAGCGTGCCCGCACTTGGCGTAGCGGGTACGCCTCCTGCCGTCACATGCCGTCAGATCGTCGAAATCTGCTGCTCCGGCGGCTGATCGCGCGCCGACGCGGGTTGCAGGAGCGAGCCGAGCACCATGCCGGTGATCGACGCCAGCAAACCGGCCAGTTGCGGCGGCACCAGCGCATCGGGCGCCATCGCTTCGCAGGCGATCCACACGATCAGCCCGAAGAAGACGGCCAGCGTGCCGCCCAGCGAACTCGAACGCTTCCAATACAGACCGAACGCCAGCGGCACGAAGCAGCACACGAGCGTGACCTTGTACGCGCTTTCGACCATCTGGAAGATCGAGGCCTTCGAATTCAGTGCGTACACCAGCACGAGCGCCGTGAAGCACAGCACAACGATGCGCATGAGGCGCAGCAAGTGCTTGTCGTCGATACGGCCCTTGAGCATCGGGCGAACGATGTTCTCGGCAAACGTCACCGACGGCGCCAACAGCGTGGCCGACGCGCAGCTCTTGATCGCCGAGAGCAGCGCACCGAAGAACATCACCTGGGCGACGATCGGAACACTAGTGAGCACCAACTGCGGCAAAATCTGTTGCGGATCGGTACCGATGTACTTCTGCACCATCGACGGGGCAATCAGCAGCGCGGAGTAGGCGAGGAAGATCGGGATGAACGTGAAGAAGAAATACAGCACGCCGCCCGTCACCGAGCCGGAAACCGCGATGTTCTCCGACTTGGACGACATGACACGCTGGAACACGTCCTGCTGCGGAATCGATCCGAACATCATGGTCACGCCGGCCGCAATGAACGCCAATACGTCCGCAGGATTCATCTCCGGCAGGAACACGAACTTGCCGGCCTCCGACGCGTGCTCGATCACGGCGCTCGCCCCGCCCGGCACCATACCCGAGACGACCACGGCGATGTACACGAGGCCGACAACGATGATGATCATCTGGATGAAGTCGGTCACCGCCACCGAGATCATGCCGCCGAGCAGCGTGTAGGCCAGCACCGAGACCGCGCCGACGATCATGCCCGTCGGCTCCGACATCGCACCGCCCGACACGGTATGGAACACGAGGCCCAACGCCTTGATCTGCGCACCGACCCAGCCGAGGTACGAGATCACGATGGCGATGCTGGTCACGAGTTCGACCGTGCGGTTGTACTTGAGCTTGTAGAAGTCGCCGATCGTCATCAGGTTCATGCGATACAGCTTGCGGGCAAAGAACATGCCCACGAGAACCAGACACATCGACGACCCGAACGGATCGGAAACCACGCCGCGCAGCCCTTCCCCGAGGAAGGTGGCGGGGATGCCGAGCACCGCTTCCGAGCCGAACCATGTGGCGAACACCACGGCCACGACCATACCGTAGGGCAAACGGCGGCCGGCAACAGTGAAATCTTTGGTATTGCGGACCTTGAGGGCGGCCAACAGTCCGATGGCCACCGAAATGACCCAATACAGAATGACAAACCAAATCAGCATAACGCGGCCCCAGCCAAGCCCCAGGGCGACGGTCATGGCGGAGCGGCGTCAGCACGGGCGTGATCCGGCCGCATGAAGCCGCCGCGCGAGCTAACGATACCGAGCCTTGGGCCGCAGCCTTCCGGGCAACAGAAAATCAGGTCGAGCATGACGGGGCTGATGCGATTCAGCACTCGGGGGCGCCCGTTTTGCCACCTGGCGAAAAAATTTCCGGCCGATTATAGCGGCGTGAAAGACGCGCGGGGAAAAAATCACAATTCCCCTCGTGGATCATGGCAAATATCGGGAAATGCCCAGTGTCCGGAGCGACTTACCGGCAGTTGGCGTCAACGCTTGGCTACGGTCAGTTCGCCGCAACGGTAGGTTGCGGCTCAGCGGCGGCGCCAGACCATCCAGTGTTCGGCCCCAGCGAAGACCGGCACCGAGTCGTCGACCCGCCGATTCGTCTCGCAGACGAAGTCCTGGGCCAACAGGGTGTCAAGCGCGTCGGGAGCGATGCCGAACGGCGGGCCCTTTACCGTCTCTTTGAGGAAGAAGAATCCGGCCAGACGCGCCCCTTGCGGCAGCAGTTGCGCCATGCGGCGGGCATAGTCCTGCCAGAGTGTGCGAGGCAAGGCGCAGAGAAACGCCCGCTCATAGATCAGGTCGAGCGCGAACGGCGGGGTGTAGGTGAAGAAATCGGCCTGCTCGACAAGCGACGCACGCGGCCCCAGCTGGGCCTGCGCCGATTCGACGGCGACCGGAGAGAAGTCGATGGCCCGCACAGGCCAACCTTGGGCATCGAGCCACGCTGCTTCATACGCCGCGCCGCAACCTGGAATCAGCGTGGCGCGCGGTACGCTCTCGGCCGCCACGAAATCGCGCAGCGCCTGCGGCACGCCGGCGGCATCCCACGGCATGAAGGCGTTTGCGAAGCGTTCATCCCAGAATTCCGCGCGCGAAGGATCGCGGTGGGAAAAAGATGGAGCAGATGGAGCAGATGAAGCGGACGGCACGGATGGCGTCGACGGCACGGTTGGTGGCACGGGTGCCCCGCCCGCCTCCGGGCGGTCATCGCCGCGAGGCGCAGCGGGCATGACATACATCTTCCGAGCGAAGGGCACCGTCGGCTCCTGTCTGGGAATCAGCTATAGAGCCAGACGAACGCCGCCAGCACGCCGATGGCGAGCCCGCCCACCAGACAGAACGCGCCCGTCAGCAACCGATTGGTGCGGCGTTGCTCCTGCAACAGCGCAAGCAGCAGCGTGTCGTCTTGCGGACGTGCATGGGCCGCCAGCGCCTGATGAATGAGACGCGGCAGTTGCGGCATCGTCTTGCTCCACTGCGGCGCCTCGGTCTTCAGGCGTTCGAGCCAGCCGCGCGGGCCGATCTGCTCGGCCATCCAGCGCTCGAGGAACGGTTTGGCCGTCTTCCACAGATCCAGATCCGGATCGAGCTGACGACCGAGTCCTTCGATATTGAGCAGCGTCTTTTGCAGCAGCACGAGTTGCGGCTGAATCTCCACATTGAAGCGGCGCGACGTCTGGAACAGACGCATGAGCACCAGCCCCAGCGAAATTTCCTTGAGCGGCCGGTCGAAGTACGGTTCGCAGACCGCGCGAATGGCCCCTTCCAGTTCTTCGACGCGCGTGTCCGACGGCACCCAGCCCGACTCGAGGTGCAGCGAAGCCACCCGGTGGTAGTCGCGACGGAAGAACGCAAGGAAGTTCTGGGCCAGATAATTCTTGTCGAATTCGGACAGCGCGCCGACGATGCCGCAATCAAGCGCGATGTAACGGCCGAACGTTGCGGGGTCGAGGCTGACGAGAATGTTGCCTGGGTGCATGTCGGCGTGGAAAAAGCCGTCGCGCAGGAACTGCGTGAAGAAAATCTCGACACCCTCGCGGGCGAGCTTCTTCAGATCGACCCCCGCCTCGCGCAGCACTTCGATCTGGCTGATCGGCACCCCGTGCATACGCTCCATCACGAGAACGAAGCTGGAGCTGAACTCCCAGTAGATCTCGGGCACCATCAACATGCCCGAGTCGAGGAAATTGCGGCGAAGCTGCGCTGCGTTGGCGGCTTCGCGCATCAAATCGAGTTCGTCATGCAAATACTTGTCGAATTCGGCAACCACCTCACGCGGCTTCAGACGCTTGCCGTCCGGCCACAGGCGCTCCACCCAGCCCGCCAGATCGCGCATGAGCGCCAGATCGCTGTCGATCACGCCGAGCATGTTCGGGCGCAGCACCTTGACTGCGACTTCCTTGCCCGCATGTTCGCCATGACGAATGCGTGCGAAGTGCACCTGCGCAATCGACGCGCTCGCAACCGGCGTGCGCTCGAACTCCACGAACACCTCTTCGAGCGGGTGCCCCAGCGACTTCTCGATGGCGGCGCGCGCCACCTCGGGATCGAACGGCGGCACCTGATCCTGCAGTCGGGCCAGCTCCTGCGCAATGTCGGGCGGCATCAGATCGCGGCGCGTCGAGAGCACCTGTCCGAACTTCACGAAGATCGGGCCCAGCGATTCGAGAGCGAGACGCAGGCGTTCGCCGCGCGGGGCCTTCAGTCCGCTGCGTCCGAACGACAGCACGCGCAACACGCCGCGCGCGAAGGGATGGGGAATGCTCGAGAGCACCAACTCGTCGAGCCCGTATCGATAGCAGACGAAAAAGATCTTGATCAGGCGCAGAAGACGCATCGGTCAGCGGCCTCCCTGAGTGCGGGATGCCGGGGCGGGGGCGCTGTCGCGCACGCCCTTCTGGCGTTCGAGCTTTTCGATGCGTTTCTCCAGACGCGCGAGGTCGTCGCGCAATGTACCGATATCGTTACGTATCGCGTCGAGGCGCCCACGCGCCACGAGCAGCGGATTCTCTTCCACGAGGTAATCGGCGAGCGACCGTGCCAGCGTGTCGCCGGTGCGGCGCGCGCTGGCCACGGCGGCCTTGCCGGTCTGCGTCACCCGATGGGCGGCGGCGTCGCCGATGACCTTGCTCAGGTCTTCGGCCACCTCCCAGCGCAGGTGCTGGGCAAGATACGACACAGTGTTGGCAAACTCGGCATCGCCTTCGATCTTGACGTGGCGCATGACGGCGGCCTGACCGCCCCCCGCGAAATCGGCGAGCGCTGCCGGTGGCACCGAGATGCTGACGTCGCAAGGCAGGTTGGCCTCGGCGGCGGCAAGGTAGCCGTCGTCACCCACGCGCAGACGCAGGTCGATAGCCGACATCGCGAGCCGGGCAGACGCGCCGATATGATGGCGCAAGCGCTCGCGCGCCCACGGTTCGCGGGCAAGCAGGTGGTTCACGGTGGCGGCAAAGGCTTTGGCGGCTACGGTCATGAGCTTGGCGGCCGGCCGGACTGAACACCGGTCGTACCGAAAGACGCCGCCCGGCGATGCATTGCGGACGGCAAAAACAAAAGAGCCCGCGCTTCAAACGCGGGCTCTCATTGTAAGGCAGGTTACGGCAAAAACGGCGCGAGGCTTAGAGCTGCTGAATTCCGGCGAGCACCCAGCCACCGCTGCCGGCGACCGGCTTGGTCAGGTTCCACGCCTCGTTGAACGGCTCGGCCGGTGCGCCTTCGGCTTCGCGGATCAGGCCCGAGAAGCGAACGCTTGCCATGTACTCGGTCGCCGTTTGCTCGATGCCGAGCAGTTCGGCGTCGAGTTGCACGACGTCCGTACGGTTAGTCGACTTGCCGCGCTCTTCGAGGTCCATCTTGATTTCCGCGAACATCTGCGGCGTGGTGAACTCGTTGATATCGGCCTGATCGCCCTTGTCCCATGCGGCTTGCAGACGGTTGAAGTACACCTTGGCACTACGCAGGAAACCCTCGACGTCGAAGCCGGCCGGCACCCCGAACGGGGCAGCAGCGGCAGCACCGGCAACGGCGGCCGGCACAGCCGACAGCGACGGCTGAGCGGACGGCGCCGGTTGCGACGACGGTTGCTGCTGGCTGTCCCACGACTGACGCAGGGTGTTGTTCGACGCATCGTTGCCTGCGCCTGCATAGGCCGGCGTCTGCGACTGCGACTTATTGCCGCGGAAACGACGGATCAGCCACAGGGCGGCAAAAGCGATCAGCGCAATGATGATGACGTTGGCCATCATGCTCGCGAAGGCGCCGCCCATACCGAAGTGCGACAGCAGCGCCGCGATACCGAGGCCAGCGGCCAGACCGGCGATCGGGCCGAGCCAGCGATTGGCCGGCTTGGCGGCGGCGGCCCCTGCGGCCCCCGCACCTGCGGCAGCCGGCGCGGCTTGCTGCGGCGCAGCGCCCGGTGCGGCTTGCGCCGGTTGTTGCGGCGTTTGCTGGCGTTGCGTCACGGTGTTGGACTGCTTGCCGATGCTCCGGCCGCCGCCAACGCGTTTGGCGTCGGCATCCGCGATCGTCATGCCGACCGCCAATACGCCGGCCACTACGCCCAACAACAGCTTGTTTTTCAGGAACTGGAACATCGTTCTGGTCTCTCCGTGGAGTTTATAGGTTGCTGTCTACTGACATGCGTCAACCCGAATGGTTCAGCACTTTTTTACGTATTGAAACCGGATTAGGCGACGACCGATTCTGCCACAGCAAAATTAGCTTGTACTTAGAGAAGCGCCCCGGCGCGGAATTTTTCCGTAAACCGAGGCACTGGGGCGAATCAGGTAAGTGAGTGCTTAGTTTTCCGACGCGTCAGAACTTGCGTCCGATATGCAGCGCGACCACGCCGGCGGTCAGGTTGTGGTACTCCACGCGCTCCAGACCGACCTCTTCCATCATCGTCTTGAGCGCTTCCTGGTCGGGATGCATGCGAATCGACTCGGCCAGATAGCGGTAGCTCTCGGCGTCGCCCGCAATGCGCGAACCCAGCCACGGCAACACCTTGAAGGAATAGGCGTCGTACGCCTTTTCCAGCGGTTGCCAGACTTTCGAGAACTCCAGCACCATCACCTTGCCGCCCGGCTTGATGACACGGCGCATTTCCGCGAGGGCGGCGTCCTTGTGGGTCATGTTGCGCAGGCCGAACGCCACGGTCACCACGTCGAAATAATTCGACGGGAACGGCAGCTTCTCGGCGTCGCACAGTAGAGTCGGGGTGACGATGCCCGCGTCGAGCAGGCGATCGCGGCCCACGCGCAGCATGGATTCATTGATGTCGGTGAGCCAGACCTCGCCGGTCGGGCCGGCGGCACGGGCGAACGCCTTCGACAGATCGCCGGTGCCACCCGCGATGTCGAGCACCTTGAAGCCGGGGCGCACGGCAGCGCGCCCGATCGTGAAGGCCTTCCAGATCCGGTGCAGGCCGCCCGACATCAGGTCGTTCATGATGTCGTACTTGCTCGCGACCGAATGGAACACCTCGGCAACCTTGCCGGCCTTTTCCTTCTCGTCGACGGTTTCGTAACCGAAGTGGGTCTGTTGGCCCATTGCAATCTCCAAAATCATGTGAGCGGGCGCACACTCGGCGGGCGCCCCGCCGGGGCCTCAATGGTGGTGGCAGCCGCCGGCAGCCGGCGACGGCATCGGCGTGTCGCGGTCGACACCCGCCGCCGCGAGCTTGTCCAGGTATTCCTGCCACAGGGCGTCCTGACGCACGCACAGCTCGTAGAGGTAATCCCACGAATAGATACCGGTGTCGTGGCCGTCCGAAAAGACCGGTCGCACCGCGTAGTTGCCGATGGGCTCGAGGCCGTTCAGCGTGACGTCACGCTTGCCGGTTTGCAGGGTCTCCTGTCCCGGCCCGTGACCGCGCACTTCCGCCGATGGCGAGAGCACGCGCAGCAATTCGAACGGCAGGCGGTAGTGCGTGCCGTCCTCGTAACCAAGTTCCAGCACCTTTGATGCGCGATGCAGCGTCAGGGAAACGGGAATCGGCGTGTCTTTCTCCAGCCCAGCCATTGTCTTGCTCCAGAAGAATCGGTCGGTGTGCCGACATGCGGCACATCGGCCGGCAGTATAGCCGCTCAGGTCCCAACGGTCATGCCGGCCACGCCGGAACACGATCCAATTCTGCCACGATAGCCCCGCGCAGCGCGGGCATCCAGGCCGCGCGTTCGGCCAGCACTGGCTGTGGCACCTCGCGTTGCGGCGCACTCCAGACCGAACCGGGGAAATGGACGTCGTCCCGATATCGCGGAATCACGTGCCAATGCACATGCGGCACCATATTGCCCAGGCTGGCCACATTGACCTTGTCGGGCGACATGGCCGTGCGCTGGGCGGTCTCGACGCCAAACACCACACGCATCACGTGTTCGCGCGCGGCTTCGGGTAAATCGCTCATCTCTGCAACATGGGCATGCCAGATCACCCGCGCGAAGCCCGGATAGCCAGGTTCGTTCGCAAGCACCACGCGCAGCACCGGATCGCGCCACACGACTTCCCCGCCATCCCCCGTGCAAAACGGACACTCCATGATCGTTCTCCCTTTGTTAGCCTGACATGCGCCGACGCCGGTACCGCCACCGGAACCGGCTCGCGTCAGTGTTTCCTGCTCTTCTTGCGCTTGCCAGTGGCTGGGTCCACCGGTCCGAGCGCGAGTTCGGCGAAATCGATCTCACTGAGCAACTCACGCAACGTCTCGTCGTTGATTCGATGGGTAATGCGCAAACGCGACAACTCCACGCGCTCGGCTTGCAGCGACGCCGCCCGCAACCGACGCTCGACTTCGACCTCGCGCACCGCACGCGCGCGCATTTCGTCGGTGGCGCTCGACACGTTGAGCGTGCGGCGATAGCGTCCCATGACCCGCGCGGCGGCTTCGGCACAAACAGCGGTATCGAGTTCGTCGCCCGACTTGGCGATCACTTTTTGCAACGATTCGATGGCCCGAATGGCGGCCTCCGAGGCCGCCAGCCGCGCTTCGCTCAGTTCGCGATTGCGCATGTCCTCCGCGGGCCAGCGAACGCCGCGCAGCAAGATCGGCAACCCGACGCTGCCCCCGATCAGCGAGAGCAGGATCACGCCTGCGGCCAGAAAGATCAGCAGATCGCGCCCTGGGAACGGCGCCCCGCCCGGCAATGCCAGCGGCACCGAGAGCGCGCCGGCCAACGTCACCGCGCCGCGCACGCCCGAGAGGGCCGTCACGCCGGTAAAGCGCATGCCGGGCTTCATCGTGATTTCACCGCGTCGCATGCCGAGGAAATACATCGCCCGCCACGCCACCCACACCCAGCAGAAGCGCAGCACGATGAGAACCGCCGAAATCGCGCCGACGTAGAACATCAACTCGCCGAGATTCGTGAGCGTGCCCCACAGAGGCTCGCCCGGGGGCAGTGCGGCGCGCACGATGTCCGGCAATTGCAGACCGAGCAGCACGAACACGGCGCCGTTGAACACGAATTCGAGCATCGACCACACGCCGTTACCGAGAATGCGCGTCGCGGTGCGGGAGTTGAGCAAGTCTGTCGAGCTAACCGTCATGCCAGCGGCCACGGCCGCGAGAATGCCGGAAAAACCAAAGTGTTCGGCCAGCAAATAGGCGGCGAACGGCAGCAGCAGCAGAAGCAGCACGACAGTGGCGGGCTCTTCCGCGGACGCGTGCATCACCCGGCGATGGAATTGCGTGAAGAGCCACGTCACGGCCCAGCCGGCGAGCAACCCGCCCAGCGCGATGACGAAAAAGGAGAACGTCGCGCTGCCGATGGAGAAGAGTCCCGTGGTGGCGGCAACGAGCGCGAACTTGAAGACGACGAGGCCCGACGCGTCGTTCATCATCGCCTCGCCCTCGAGCACATGCATCAGCCGCGTGGGCATGCGCATGCGTCCGGTGAGCGCGGAGACAGCCACGGCGTCGGTCGGCGAGAGCACGGCGCCGAGCGCGAACGCCACGGCGAGCGGAATCGACGGAATCATCCAGTGGATGAAATAGCCCACGCCGAGCACGGTGAAGATCACCAAGCCGAGCGCCATGGCGATGATCGGCACGCGCAGGTGCCAGAACTCGCGTTTGGGCATGCGCCAGCCGTCGGCGAAGAGCAACGGCGGGATGAACAGCAGGAAGAAAATCTCGGGGTCCAGATCGATGTGCAGCCCCGCGCCCGGGTAGGCGAGCGCGGCGCCCACGGCGATCTGCACGAGCGGTACCGGCAGGAATCGCATGAAGCTGACCAGCACGCCGGTCAGCGCCACCACGAACAGCAGGATAAGTGCTGTGTAGACTACTTCCATGCCACCTCCGTGGCCCGTCGGTCAAGCATCGGCCGCGTCCCCAGGAGGTGCATCAGACCAACACGCGTTCGATACCGCCGTTGTTTGCATCCTTGACGTAATCCACCAGCCACTCTTCGCCCAGTACATGCTTGGCGATCTCGACGACGATGTAGTCGGCCGTGACGTTAGCGTCTTCGTTATAGCGCGACAGACCTTGCAGGCACGACGGACAGCTCGTGAGGATCTTGACATCGTCGACCTTGCCATCTGCACGCAGCTTCGCGGCCCCCTTGCGCATTTCCTCTTCCTTGCGGAAGCGGATCTGCGTCGAGATGTCGGGGCGCGTGACCGCCAGCGTACCCGATTCGCCGCAGCAGCGATCGTTCTTCTCGATCTTGTAGCCGTCGTTCTCGCTGCCCATCAACTGGTTCACGAGCTTGACCGGGTCCATGGTCTTGATCGGCGTGTGGCACGGATCGTGATACATGTAGCGCGTGCCGTTCACGCCTGCGAGCTTCACGTCCTTCTCGAGCAGGTATTCGTGGATGTCGATGATGCGGCAGCCCGGGAAGATCTTCTCGAATTCATAGCCCGCGAGTTGGTCGTAGCAAGTGCCGCACGACACGACCACGGTCTTGATGTCGAGGTAGTTCAGCGTGTTCGCCATACGGTGGAACAACACGCGATTGTCCGTCACGATCTTCTCGGCCTTATCTCCCTGCCCCGAGCCGCGCTGCGGATAACCGCAGCACAGATAGCCCGGCGGCAGCACCGTCTGCACGCCCACATGCCAGAGCATGGCTTGCGTGGCCAGTCCGACCTGCGAGAACAGACGCTCCGAGCCGCAACCCGGGAAGTAGAACACCGCTTCCGAATCCACCGTCGTGGTCTTCGGATTGCGGATGATCGGCACCACCTTGTTGTCTTCGATGTCGAGCAGTGCGCGCGCCGTCTTCTTCGGCAGATTGCCCGGCATCTTCTTGTTCACGAAGTGGATCACCTCCTCGCGCAGGGGCGGCTTGCCAACCGTCGCGGGCGGGCGCGCCGTCTGCTTTTTCGCGATTTTCTTGAAGATGTCCGCACCGAAACGCTGGGCTTTGTAACCCCAGTCGATCATCACCTTACGGGTGATGTTGATCGTTTCCGGATTGGTGGCGTTCAGGAAGAACATGCCGGCGGCGGCGCCCGGATTGAACTTCTTCTTGCCCATCTTGCGCAGCAGGTTGCGCATGTTCATCGTCACGTCGCCGAAGTCGATCTTCACCGGGCAGGGCGTGACGCACTTGTGGCAGACCGTGCAGTGATCGGCCACATCGTTGAACTCGTCCCAGTGCTTGATCGACACACCACGGCGCGTCTGTTCCTCGTACAGGAACGCCTCGATGAGCAGCGAGGTCGCGAGAATCTTGTTGCGCGGGCTGTACAGCAGGTTCGCGCGCGGCACATGCGTGGCACACACCGGTTTGCACTTGCCGCAGCGCAGGCAGTCCTTCACGCTGTCGGCAATCGCCCCGATGTCCGACTGCTGCATGATGAGCGACTCGTAGCCCATCAGCCCGAAGCTGGGCGTATAGGCATTGCGCAGATCGGCGGGCAGGTCGGGCAGGTCGAGCAGCTTGCCCTTGTTGAAGCGTCCTTCCGGGTCCACGCGTTGCTTGTACGCGCGGAATTCGCCGATCTCCTCTTGCGTCAGGAACTCCAGCTTGGTGATGCCGATGCCGTGTTCGCCCGAGATCACACCGTCGAGCGAGCGAGCGATGCCCATGATACGAGCCACCGCCTTGTGCGCGTCCTGGAGCATCTCGTAGTTATCCGAGTTCACCGGGATGTTCGTGTGCACATTGCCGTCGCCTGCGTGCATGTGCAGCGCGACGAACACACGGCCGTGCAGCACGCGCTTGTGAATGGCTTGCGCTTCGTCGAGGATCGGCTTGAACTCGCCGCCCGTGAAAATCTGGCGCAGCTCGGCGCGAATTTCCTGCTTCCACGACACGCGGATCGTACGATCTTGCAGCAGATCGATCAGGCGCGTTTGCGGCTGCTTGTTCAGTCTGTCGTTCAGCGCCACGTTCATGTCGCGGATACCGTGACGATTGAGCAGCGGAATCGCCTCGGCCAGCGGCAGTTCGAAGTGATCGCGCAGGAACACCCAACGTGCGCGCACGTCACGCAACAGCGTGAGCGCCGTCTGCACGCGATCTTCGAGCAGTTCGGCCGACGGAATTTCGTTCGCGTCGTCGGTCTTGCCCAGCGGCAGATTACCGGCTTCGAAGAACGTTTCGAGCGCATCGACCAGTTGCAGCTTGTTCTTGAGCGACAGTTCGATGTTGATGCGTTCGATGTGATCCGTGTACTCGCCCATGCGCGGCAGCGGGATCACCACGTCTTCGTTGATCTTGAAGGCGTTGGTGTGGCGCGCGATGGCGGCGGTACGCGAACGGTCGAGCCAGAACTTCTTGCGGGCTTCGGCCGACACGGCGACGAAGCCTTCGCCGCTCTTGCCGTTGGCCATGCGAATGACTTCCGACGTCGCCTGTGCGACCGCGTTGTCGTCGTCTCCGACGATATCGCCGATCAGCACCATCTTCGGGAACGCGTTGCGCTTCGACTTCGTGGCATAGCCCACGGCGCGCAGATAGCGTTCGTCCAGATGTTCGAGGCCGGCCAGAATGGCACCGCCCGCCGCCGTCTGGGCGAACATGTAGTCCTTGATTTCGACGATGCTCGGAATGGCTTCCTTCGCCTGGCCGAAGAACTCCAGACAAACCGTGCGCGTGTGCGCGGGCATCTTGTGCAGAATCCAGCGTGCGCTCGTAATCAGCCCGTCGCAGCCTTCCTTCTGAATGCCGGGCAGACCGGCGAGGAACTTGTCCGTGACGTCCTTGCCGAGGCCTTCCTTGCGGAAGCGCTTGCCCTCGATCTCCAGCATTTCCGTCCTCAGCAGCACGGCGCCGGGCGCCTGATTGCCGTCGAACCACTTCAATTCGAAGCGAGCGACCGGAATGTCGTGAATCTTGCCGAGGTTGTGATCGTGGCGGGTGACTTCAAGCCAGTTGCCTTGCGGGTCAACCATGCGCCACCACGCGAGGTTATCGAGCGCGGTGCCCCACAGCACGGCCTTCTTGCCACCGGCGTTCATCGCCACGTTGCCGCCGATGCACGACGCGTCGATCGACGTCGGGTCGACCGCGAACACCAGGCCGGCACGTTCGGCGGCTTCGGCGACGCGTCGGGTCACGACGCCCGCGCCCGAGAAAATCGTCGGCACCGGCTTGTCGACACCCGGAAGGGCCGAATACTCGACCTCGTCGAGCTGCTCGAGCTTTTCCGTATTGATGACGGCCGAAAACGGCGTGAGCGGAATGGCGCCGCCCGTATAACCGGTGCCGCCTCCGCGCGGAATGACCGTCAGCCCGAGTTCGAAGCAGCCCTTCACCAGCGCCGCCATCTCGGCCTCGCTATCCGGTGTGAGCACAACGAACGGGTACTCCACACGCCAGTCGGTGGCGTCCGTCACGTGCGAGACACGCGACAGTCCGTCGAACTTGATGTTGTCGTGAGCGGTCGTGCGGCCGAGCACCTTCTTCGCGCGGCGGCGCAGATCGGCCATCTTGCCGAACTCTGCGGCGAAGTCCGCTACGGCGCGGCGAGCGGCCGCTTCCAGTTGCTCGACGCGGGCGGCGCGTTCGCGGCCAGTCGCATCAGCGTGCTCGGCCACGTCGGCACGACGACGTTTGTCGATCTCGTTGAGCCGGTGGTCGAGGGCGTCGATCAGCAGCTTGCGACGCTTCGGGTTGTCGAGCAGGTCGTCTTGCAGATAGGGATTGCGGCGAACCACCCAGATGTCGCCGAGGACTTCATACAGCATGCGGGCCGAGCGGCCGGTACGGCGCTCTGCGCGGAGTTCATCGAGGATGGCCCAGGCGTCGGCGCCCAGCAGGCGCATGACGATTTCGCGATCCGAAAACGACGTGTAGTTATAGGGAATCTCGCGCAGTCGCGCGGGCTGTGCAGCTACGGCATGCTTTGCGTCGTGCGGCTCGAAGGCAGGCAAGGGTGCGTTCATCTTGTCGGGCTCGTCAGTGCGGCGGTGCATCCGCCGTCGGCGTTCGTCTCGCGGGACGCGCCGAAAGTCAAAATCGGGTATGCGCTAAGAATGCCGACGGCAGACGCGACGGATGCGCGTGCGCCGGCAACAGACGATCTGCGGTCAGCGAGATCGACGACTGCCGTGCGAAAACGCCGATGACGAATCGTGTCCGGTCATCGAGCAGAAGCACAGAGGGGTGAGGCAGTTGGTGCGCATGCCCAGATCTTTCTTCCGGCTTGGAAAGTGTTGGTAGGGGAATGTAGTCAGAATTGTACTTCATTGCACCGCAACACGTCGGCGCCGCAGCGAATTCCCCCTGGCGGCGCGCGATTCCCCTCCGCCCCCCCTCCTCTGCCGCGCCCCGGCAGATTCATTGCAGCGTTGACGGTGCGTCCACGACCGCTCGCTCCACGAATCCTCCAGGGCGATCGCGCGATCCCCGTATAGCGCTATATTCGTTTAAACACAACGACTTGCGCCCTACTTCTGGGCTGAAATTTCCAACGAATGGGAGTATGTTTGGCCGGTCCCCCGATCCATCCACCCGTCAAGAGGTGTCTCTATGGTTACGTTTCAACTGAACGGCCGTCCCGTGCAGGTCGATGTCGACCCTGCCACGCCCTTGCTCTGGACTCTGCGCGATGCGCTCAATATGACCGGCACCAAGTTCGGTTGCGGCATGGCGCTGTGCGGAGCGTGCACCGTGCATCTGGACGGTGCGCCCATCCGGAGCTGCATCACCCCGATTTCTGCCGTCGCGGGCAAAAAAGTCACCACCATTGAGAACATTGGCGCAGACCCTGTCGGACGCGCCGTGCAGGATGCCTGGGTCAAGCACGACGTGCCCCAGTGCGGATACTGCCAGAGCGGCCAGATCATGTCTGCCGCTGCGTTGCTGCGCGAGAACAAGCGGCCGAACGACGAGCAGATCGACGCGGCCATGGCGGGCAATATTTGCCGCTGCGGCACCTACGCCCGCATTCGGGCGGCCATTAAAGACGCTGCGGCGTCGCTGGCCTGAGGCGAGGAGACATCACCATGCGTGAACTTCGTTTTTCCCAGCGCCCTGGCGTTGCTGTGGGCGACTTCACCGGCCTGACGCGCCGTGCGTTTCTCAAGACGTCGGCCGTTGCTGCCGGCGGCCTGATGCTCGAGATGTCGCTGCCCGGAGCGGCGCGCACCGCCAGTGCTCAGGGGGCGGCGGCCATGCCCGTCGTGCCGTCGGCGTTCGTACACATTGGCACGGACAACACCGTCACCATCCAAGTCAACCGCCTCGATTTCGGACAGGGTGTGCAGACGGCGCTGCCCATGCTCGTCGCGGAAGAACTCGATTGCGAGTGGTCCAACGTGCGAAGCGAACTGGCGCCTGCGGCCGATGTCTACAAAGACCCGCTGTTCGGCATCCAGATGACGGGTGGCTCCGGTTCCGTCGCCCACTCGTGGCTTCAGTACCGGCGCATCGGGGCATCTGCGCGCGCCATGCTCATCGCGGCGGCGGCGCAGCAATGGAAAGTTCCGGCGGCACGGTTGCGCACCGAAAATGGCGTCGTGCTGGGTCCGAACGGCCAGCGCGCCACGTACGGCAGCCTCGCCGCGCGTGCACAGGCGCTGCCGGTGCCGGCTGACGTCGCCCTCAAAGATCCATCGGCGTTCCGATTGCTTGGCAAGCCGACTGGCCGGCTTGATGCGCGCGCCAAATCTACCGGCGTGCCGATGTATGGCATGGACTTCAAGCTGCCGAACCTGAAAGTGGCCGTCGTGGCGCGTCCGCCGGTCTTCGGTGCGAAGGTAAAAGGCTTCGACGCCAAAGCGGCGCGTGCGGTCAAGGGTGTGCGTGACGTGCTGGAGATCCCGGACGACCGAGGCGGCACTGCGGTGGCGGTGATTGCCGACGGTTACTGGCAGGCCAAGACTGGCCGTGACGCGCTCAATGCCACGTGGGACACCAGCGGCGTAGAGCACGTAGACACCGCGGCGCAGTTGGCCAAATTCAAAGAGATGGCAAAGACGCCGGGCACGGTCGCCATCGATGGGGACATTTCCAAACTCGAGGGTGCACCCAAAACGCTCGTGGCGGAGTACAGCTTCCCGTATCTGGCGCATGCGCCGATGGAGCCCTTGAACTGCACCGTGCAGCTCTCCGACAAGGGGGCTGAAGTGTGGACGGGCACGCAGTTCCAGACCGTCGATCAGGCGGCCATTGCGCGCACCCTCGACTTGAAGCCTGAGCAGGTCAAGTTGCACACCTTGATGGCGGGCGGCGGATTTGGCCGCCGGGCGGTGCCGACGTCGGACTATGGTGTTGAGGCGGCACAGGTGGCGAAGGCGTGGCGGCGTGCGGGGCACCCTGAGCCGGTCAAAGTGATCTGGAGCCGCGAGGACGACATTCGCGGGGGCTACTACCGCCCGATGTATGTGCATCGAGCCGAGATCGGACTTGATGCCAAGGGCAACGTACTGGCGTGGAATCACACCATCGTGGGCCAATCGATTTTGCAGGGCACGCCATTTGAAAAAATGATGGTCAAGAACGGGATCGACGGCACCAGTGTGGAGGGTGTGTCGGGAACCCCGTACGCCGTGCCATTGCGTCTGACGTTGCACAGTCCGCAGGTCAACGTCCCGGTGTTGTGGTGGCGGTCGGTGGGTAACACACACACGGCGTTTGTCGTGGAGACGCTGGTAGACGAGTTGGCGAAGAATGCCGGGCAGGACCCGGTGGCGTATCGATATGCGTTGATGGGGGACAAGCATCCGCGTCACCGCGAGGCGTTGGCATTGGCGGTGGAGCGCTCGGGCTATGGAAAGACCAAGCTGCCGGGGGGACAAGCATGGGGCGTGGCGGTCCATGAGTCCTTTGATTCCGTGGTGGCGTACGTGGTGGTGGCGGAGATGCGAAATGGGTCGCCGCGATTGGTGAGTGCGACGGCGGGGGTGCATTGCAATTTCGCGGTCAATCCGTTGACGGTGGCAGCACAGGTAGAGGGTGCGGCGCTGATGGGATTGGGCACGACGTTACCGGGTGCGGCCATTACGTTAAAGGATGGGGAAGTGGAGCAGAGCAACTTCCATCAGTACATGGTGGCGCGGTTGACGGACATGCCGGCGATCAGCGTGCACGTGGTCAGTTCTGGGGATGCGCCGACGGGCATGGGCGAACCGGGCTTACCGCCGTTGGCGCCGGCGTATGCGAATGCGCTCTTTGCGTTGACGGGCAAGCGGCAGCGAGCACTACCGTTCGAAGTGGCGCAGACATAAAGAAAAGAGAGAGAGAGAGGGGGGAGAGGGGTGAAGAAAGAGAGATGAAAAGCGGGACTGGGGCTCCTTTCTGCAGCGAGTTGGGTTTATGTCTGAGAGGCGGAAAGGGGCCCCGGTCCCGCTCCCCGGACTTCGGTCAGAACTCCGGGGCGGGGGGGGGGAGCTAATCACCTCTACCCGACCAGCAAATGTTTGAACGGTGCAAAAAAGCCCTGCCAGAAGGACTCGGGCACACGAAGCATGAGGTAGGTAATCGCGATATACCGAAGCGTCTTCCCGACGGCGATATAGAAGAGACAGGTGCGCCAGGAGAGTCGAAGCCACCCTGCGAGGGTGCAGAAGGGGTCACCGACGATGGGGAGCCAGGAGAGGAGGAGGAGGGGTGGGCCGAAGCGGCGCATCCAGCGGTGATAGCGATCATACATTGGCGCTTTGCTGTCGGCGCGTTTGCCGTCGTCGTCGTCAGCGGTGACAGTCACCGCTGTCGCCGCGTCCCCACTGACGAGCACAGCAGCGCGCGCGTGCGCTCGCTGGCGGGCCTTGAGACGGACCAAGCCGCGTCGTGCGGCGAAGCCCATCCACCAGTCGAGCATGCCGCCGGCGGTGTTGCCCACGCTTGCCACGGCGATGGCGGGCCAGAACATGTGGGGATTGAGGGCCACATACCCGAATAGCGCGGGTTCCGAGCCCATGGGCAGCAATGTGGCGGACAGAAACGACACTAGAAAAATGGCGGGCAGTCCGATGCCGGGCAGAGCGAGCGCGGCTAGCAGCCAGGTGATGAACGACTCCATGCAACTCCGGAAAAATCAAAACCAATCGAAAAGAGAGGCGAATCCTGCCCCGTGACCGACCGGACGGTCGGCACATTCACAATGCGCGCGAGCGCATGTCGTTTGGCAGAATCAAAAAGTCTGGCGCATAATGCGAGACCATGACCCGCCTCCTGACGCCGCCCGTGGCCATTCTACTGGCTGGCGGACTCGGTACCCGCTTCGATGCGGCTGGGCGCCGGAACAAGCTGCTCGCGCCGCTGCCCGGAGATCCGCTGAACCGATCCGTTGCCCTTGCCAGCGCCCATGCGCTGCTGGCGGTATTGCCGCGCGTCATTGCGGTGGTGCGTCCGGATTCGGCCGAGTTGGAGAACGTGCTGTTGCAGGCGGGTTGCGAAGTCGTGATGAGCCACGCGAGCAAGCGCGGCATGGGTGCGACGCTCGCTGCCGGCATCCAGTCCGGCGTCGATGAAGATCCGCCCCCTGGGCTTGAGCATCTTGATGGCTGGCTCGTTGCGCTGGCCGACATGCCGTATATCCACCCGAATACCGTGCGTGCGATCGCCAGCGGGCTCACTTCGCCCGAAGCCATCGTCGCGCCGAGCTACCAGGGACAACGTGGCCATCCCGTCGCGTTCGGTTCTGCCTTTACCTCGCGTCTGGCTGCCCTCGACGGCGACATTGGCGCGCGCGACCTGTTGATTAGCGAGCACATTACGATCGTCGATGTCGACGACGCCGGAATCGTGCGCGACATCGACACCCCAGACGACCTTCGCTAGGGCGCGCACTCCCCTTTCCCGTTTTTTCCCGAGAGACAAGCGCGACCGCCCCGGCGGACGTGCTGGTCTATCATTGTCCTTTTGTTCCTTGATGTGCCTAACCTGAAGAAGCCTTAAATCATGTCCGACGCAGCTCCCGACTACCTGAAGAAGATCCTGACCGCAAAAGTCTACGACGTCGCCAAAGAAAGCGAACTCGAATTGGCGCGCACGCTATCCATGCGGCTGCACAATCGAATTTATCTGAAGCGCGAAGACAACCAGACGGTGTTCTCCTTCAAGATTCGGGGCGCGTACAACAAGATGGCCAACCTGAGCGAAGCCGAGCGCGAACGCGGTGTGCTCACCGCATCGGCCGGCAACCATGCGCAGGGTGTGGCGTACTCGGCGGCACGTCTGGGCTGCAAAGCCGTCATCGTCATGCCGATCACCACGCCGCAACTGAAAATCGACGCCGTGAAAACCCACGGCGGGCGCGCCGTCGAAGTCGTGCTCGCGGGCGACTCCTATAGCGACGCGTACGCTCACGCCATGACGTTGCAGGAAGAGCGCGGCCTCACCTTCGTGCCGCCGTTCGATGATCCCGACGTCATCGCCGGCCAGGGCACCATCGCCATGGAAATTTTGCGCCAGCATCAGGGGCCGCTGCACGCCATCTTCGTGCCCATCGGCGGTGGCGGTCTCGCGGCCGGTATCGCCGCCTATGTCAAAGCGGTGCGCCCCGAGATCAAGATCATCGGTGTGCAATCCGTCGACTCCGATGCCATGGCGCAATCCATCCACGCAGGCGAGCGCGTGTTGCTGGGCGACGTTGGCCTCTTCGCCGACGGCACGGCCGTGAAATACGTCGGCGCAGAAACCTTCCGCCTGTGTCAGGCCTACCTCGACGAAGTCGTGCGCGTGGATACCGACCAGCTCTGCGCCGCGATCAAAGATGTCTTCCAGGACACCCGCAGCGTGCTCGAACCGTCCGGCGCGCTGTCCGTGGCGGGGGCCAAGCTGTACAGCGATCGCGAGAAGCTCAAAGGCGAAACGCTCGTGGCAGTCACCTCCGGTGCGAACATGAACTTCGACCGCCTGCGCTTCGTGGCAGAGCGAGCCGAAGTCGGCGAGGCGCGTGAAGCCGTGTTCGCCGTCACCATTCCGGAGGCGCGCGGCAGCTTCAAGCGCTTTACCGAAGTGGTGGGCAGCCGCAATGTGACCGAGTTCAACTACCGAATTAGCGAAGCGTCGAGCGCCCACATCTTCGTGGGTATCCAGATGCATAATCGCGACGAAGGCGACCGCATCAAAGCGGGCTTCGAGCGCCACGGCTTCCCCACGCTCGATCTGTCCAACGACGAACTGTCCAAACAGCACATCCGCTACATGGTCGGTGGCCGCTCGGCGCTCGCCAGCCACGAAGTGCTGTACCGCTTCGAGTTCCCCGAGCGCCCCGGTGCACTGATGAAATTCCTCTCGGCCATGAGCCCGAACTGGAACATCAGCCTGTTCCATTACCGGAATCAGGGGGCCGACTACAGCAACATCCTCGTGGGTATTCAGGTGCCGGACAACGAGAAAGCCGCGTTCCGCGACTTCCTTGCCACGCTCGGCTATCCTTACTGGGACGAAAGCGACAACCCCGTCTACAAACTGTTCCTCGCGTAAGCCGGAACCGCGTAGACGCCTCCCGCCACCGCATCACGACAGGACCACGCAGCCACCATGCCGATCTCGCTCGAGAACAAACTCGTCGTCGCGATATCCTCGCGCGCGCTGTTCGACTTCGAAGAAGAGAACCGCGTGTACGAGACCGGCGTGGCGCACGGCGACGACAAGTCCTACATGCGCTACCAGCTCGAACGCCTCGACGTGCCCGCGCGGGTCGGTGTGGCGTTCCCGCTCGTGAAAAAGCTGCTCGCGTTCAACGACGGCAACGAGATCGATAAGCATCGCGTCGAAGTCGTCGTGCTCTCGCGGAACGACCCCGTGAGCGGCATGCGCGTGTTTCGTTCGGCGCGTCAGGTCGACCTCAAAATCGAGCGCGGCGTGTTCACGCGCGGACGCGATCCGTTCGGGTATCTCAACGCGCTGGGCGCACACCTGTTCCTGTCAGCCAACGAGCGCGACGTGCGCAGTGCACTGGCAGCCGGCTTTCCGGCAGCGCGCGTGTATCCCGATTCGGCCAAAAAAGCGGAGCTTCATCCCGACGAAATCCGCATCGCCTTCGACGGCGATGCGGTGCTCTTCTCCGACGAAGCCGAACGGATCTTCCAGAGCAACGGCCTCGACGCGTTCCAGCAACATGAAATCGAACGCGCCGCCACCCCGCTGCCGCCGGGTCCGTTCAAACCGTTGTTGCTGGCACTGCACCGCTTGCAGACGCTTGCGGGTCACGAAGTGCCGGTCAGAATCCGTACCGCGCTCGTGACGGCACGCTCCGCCCCGGCGCACGAGCGCGCCATTCGCACGCTGATGGACTGGCAAATCGACATCGATGAAGCGATGTTCCTGGGCGGGCTGGACAAAGGCACATTCCTGCGCGAGTTCGAGCCCGATTTCTTCTTCGACGATCAGACACGCCACTGCGAGTCGGCCGCGCGGGTCAGCCCGACCGGACACGTCATCAGTGGCATTGCAAATCATGACAACGCCTGACCAATCTCCACTCGGCAAAGAAGTTGCCTACACCGAGCAGTACGCGCCGTCCCTGCTCTTTCCGATCGCACGCGCTCCGGCGCGCGCGGCCATCGGGGTGCCCGACGTCCTGCCGTTTTTCGGCGCGGACATCTGGAACGGATACGAACTCTCATGGCTCAACGAAAAGGGCAAACCGCAGATTGCGCTGCTCACCGCCATCGTGCCGGCCGACTCGCCCAACATCGTCGAGTCGAAGTCGTTCAAGCTGTATCTCGGCTCATTCGCACAGACCAAGCTGGCGAATGTCGATGCCGCGCGTGCGCTGATTCAGCAAGACCTGTCGGAAGCTGCGGGCGCAGCCGTGCAAGTGCGCCTCGTCGAGCCAGCCGCCTTCGTCAAGCTCGAGCTCGACGAACTCGACGGCCTGCTCGTCGACCGTCTCGACATCGAGACCGACGTCTACGCACCCGATGCCACATTGCTCAAGGCTGCTGAAGGCGAGCCGCACGTGGACGAAACACTCGTGTCGAACCTGCTCAAGTCCAACTGCCCGGTGACCGGGCAACCCGACTGGGGCAGCCTGCAAATTCGCTACGTCGGGCCGCCGATCGACCAGGAAGGCCTGCTCAAGTACGTGATTTCGTACCGGCGCCATACCGGCTTTCACGAGCAATGCGTGGAAGGCATCTTCATGGACATCCTGCGTCAGTGCAAACCGAGCCAGTTGGCCGTCTACGCCCGCTACACGCGACGCGGCGGACTGGACATCAACCCGTTTCGCACCAACTTCACGCTGCCGATGCCGGACAACGCGCGCACTGCGCGTCAATGACGCGATCTGAACGCGACGCAAAAAAATGGCGACGGGTGAGTGAGTCCCGTCGCCCAATCCACCTCAGGAGTCCTTGCGTATCGTTCAGCGCATTCAGCTCAGATAACTGACCCTGGCCATCATCCTGCGCGCGGCATTTCCTACGTTCACATACTTCGGCTGACCGGCGCATCGATGCAGCGTCTCCTTCATGGCCCGGTGCGCCGCTTCGAAATGCTGTAGCTCGATCAGACACTCACCAACGCGATACATCGGACCGGGCGCCTCCTCGTCCATCAACGCCGCGGCCATGAACAACGGTAGCGCTGCCCTGGGCTCGCCATGCCGTTGCACCGAGAGCGCCAGGGCCACCGCATAGTCGGCTTCGAGCGGACACGCCGATAGCAGCGGCGCGAAACATTCGATGGCCTGCGCGTAGTCGCCGCGCTCGAACGCGCCGTAGCCGCAGCGATAGGCGGTATCGCACTGCATCGCGTCCCACGCGCCGGGACGTGGCATTCCCATCGCCTCGCGCTGCTTTTCGGCGTCACGCACCGCAGCAAGCGCCACGTCTATCTCATTGGCGATGTCCTGTGAGGATGGCATCTTGCCTTGGGGAATTTCAAACGGGCTCACGCCGGACGTCCTCCGCATTAGCATTCGCGAATCGCACACGCGTGCTCAGCGTACCGATTTCATGCGCCACCGCGCGACGCTTTCGCAACGACTGACACACCTGGGTGAGACCGAACGTCACCGCGACCGTCGACACGAATCCCATGCCCGCGCCAAAGCTGTATCCCAGCCACCGGCGGTTGTGCGCGGCGATCGAGTTGTCGGGCTGCGAGTCGGCCTCGAGACAGACGTACGCGGCACTCGCGAGCCCCGCCAATCCCAGGACGGTACTCGCAAAGCCCACCAGTCCGGAGGCGCACCCCGCGGCGGCGAGACGGTCTATCGCCCGAAATCGAACACGCACCTCGTCGGGCGTTAACGGAAAATCGATGTTGACCTGCGCCTGCTCGGCGGATTCGACTGGCTCGCGGTGCTGCGGCACTTGCAGACCCGCTCCCGAAATTGACCCTTGTCTCACAGTCCGTCTCCTTTCTGATGGGAAAACTGAAGACTGCGCTCAACCGAAGTCGCCGGCCATCGAAGGCAAACCGCAGACTTTGCGAAACGGTTACCAAGGTGCCCGTCAATGTGAAAGCGTGGTGGAAAAACGAAAACGGCCAACGAAATCGCCGGCCGCTCGCTTCCTGCGCAGTACGTACTCGGTGCCGTAAACGGCCTCGGCAAGTATCGCCAGCATGTTCCGAATGGCTCGATGTATCTGGGCAACGGTGCCTCCATCGATATCTGGACGCACAAAAAAATGGCGACGGGTGAGTGAGTCCCGTCGCCATTTCATCTCAGGAGTGCTTGCTTACCAGTTAGCTCATGGAGCTGACCTTGACCATCAATTTTCGCGCGGCATTGCCTACGTCTGCATACTTCGGCTGATCGGCACATCGATGCAGCGTCTCCTTCATGGCGCGATACGCCGCCTCGAAGTGCTGTAGCTCGATCAGACATTCACCAACGCGATACATCGGCCCGGGCGCCTCCTCGTCCATCAATGCCGCCGCCATGAACAAAGATAACGCCACCTCGGGCTCGCCATGCCTCTGCACCGAAAGCGCCAGCGCAAGTGCGTAGTCGGCTTCGAGCGGACACGCCGATAGCAGGGGAGCAAAACACTCGATGGCCTGCGCATAATCGCCACGCTCAAATGCGCCGTAACCGTGGCGGTAAGCGGTGTCGCACTGTGTCGCATCCCACTCACCGGGTTGCGGCAAACCCAGTGCTTCGTATTTTTTGCTGGCGTCGCGCACCAGATTGAGCGCCGAATCGATCGTGATGGCGATGTGTTTCGACGAAGGGGTATCACCGATCGGTGCCTCAAGCGTATTCACGTGCATCCCCTCCTGTCATTTCGTACTGCGTCCCCACGCGCAATTCGCGTATTTCGACCGCCGACGCACGACGTTCCTCCCACCCGGCGCAAAGCCGGCTGAGACCGATCGTGACAGCCATCACCCCGAGCCCGAGAAGTGACCCGCCTGCGGTGTATTCAGCCCTCTGATTGCTTCGCGCCAGCGACGAATCGTCAACCGTCGCCGCAGCGTCGACAATAAAATACGTACCACTCACAACGCCCGCTAAGCCGAGAATCGTCACAGCCAGCCCCGTCAACAATGACGAGCATCCCTCCTGACATACCCGGCCTCCCATTTGCCGATGAAGGCGTACATCGTCGGGCGCAGGCGGGAAGTCGATGGTGATCGCAGAATCGTTCTGGTTCGCGCCCTCCGAACGCTGCGGTGTCGTGGCGTGGTGTACAGCCGGTGTCAAATTTGGGTCCAGTCTCACGGTTCGTCTCCTCACAGGTTAGGAAACGCAAGCCTGCACGCCCTTCTCCTACTGTGCCATCGAAGCCAAACCGTAGACTTTGTGAAACAGGTACCCGGGGGGCCGCCGATGTGGAAATAAGCTTAGGCGGCAGGCTTCTTGTACGCCACGCAGTCCACCTCCACCTTGCAGTCGATCACCATGCTCGACACCACGCAAGCGCGCGCCGGCGGGTGTTCGCCGAAGTACTCCTTGAATACCTTGTTGAACGACGCGAAGTCGCGCGGATCGTCCAGCCATACGCCGCAACGCATCACGTGCTCGGTGCCGTAACCGGCCTCGGCGAGTATCGCCAGCATGTTCTGAATGGCCTGATGCGTCTGGGCGACGATGCCCCCATCAATCACTTCGCCGTCTTTCATCGGGGTCTGCCCCGAAACGAACAGGAAGCCATCGGCTTCGGTTGCGCGTGCAAAGGGCATGCGCTGGCCACCTGTGCCCTGCCCGCCTTCCACGCCATATCGCTTGATACTCATCATCGCTCCTTTCGACAAAACGGCTTCAACAAACACTGACTCAAAGCACCGGCTGAGGCTTGCCGCGACGCACGAAACGGCCCGCGCGCGCATTCTGCGTAGGCGCGCGGTCTTGCCACGACAACACCCCGTTGACCCATACGGCGGCGATACCATACGCCGGCTGCATCGGATCGGTGAAGGTGGCGGCATCGGCCACCGTAGCCGGATCGAACAACACCAGATCGGCCCAGTAGCCCTCGCGCACGAAACCGCGCTGCGTCAATCCGAAACGCTCGGCCGAAAGGCCCGTCATCTTGTGGACGGCTTCGGCGAGCGAGAACAATTGCTGCTCGCGGCTATAGCGGCCGAGCACGCGCGGGAACGCGCCCCACAGACGCGGGTGCGGCAACGGATCGTTCGGCAGCCCGTCCGAGCCGACAACGGTCGCGGGATGACGCAGGATGCGGCGCACGTCGTCCTCTTCCATGCAGTGATACACGGCGCCCGCCGGTTGCAGACGCTTTGCCGCCTCCATCAGATCGACGCCCCACTCGCCGGCAATCGTCGCCAGCAGCTTGCCGCCTTGCGCCGGGTGCGGTTGCGACCACGTCACGAGAATGTCGAAGTCGTCCGTCACCTGTTTGAGATCGAGCGTCGACGAACTGGCCGTATACGGATAACAATCGCAGCCGACCGGCTGAAAGCGTTGCGCCTTGTCGAGTGCCTCGAGAATTTCTGCGCTGCGTCCCCAGTTGTCCACGCCCGCACACTTCAGGTGAGAGACGACGACCGGCACGCGCGCGTGACGTCCGATGCGGAAGGCTTCATCGAGCGCTTCGAGAATCTCGGCGAATTCGGTGCGCAGGTGCGTCGCATAGAGACCACCCGCCTCGGCGAGCGGCTCGGCCAGCGCGAGCACTTCCTCGGTCGGCGCGGCATTCGCGTTCGCGTAGGCAAGACCGGTCGACAGTCCCAACGCACCGTGTTCGAGCGCTTCGCGCAATTGCGCGCGCATGCCCTCGATTTCCGCCTCGGTCGCAGGCCGGTCAAGCCGGTCCATATGGTTATTGCGCAATGCGGTATGGCCGATCAGCGCGGCCACATTGATCGCCGGCTGCGCTTTCTCGAGCGCGTCGACATAGGCGGCGAAGGTCGGATACCGGAACGCGCCGGCGTCTCCCAGCAGGTTCATCGGGTCGGGCGGATCGCCTTTGAGTACCACAGGCGACGCGCTGATACCGCAGTTGCCGACGACAACCGTCGTCACGCCCTGCGAGAGCTTGGGCGTCATTTCCGGTGCGCGCACAACGTTCGTGTCGTCGTGGGTATGCACATCGATGAACCCCGGGCTCAACACGTGGCCGTCCCCGTGAATCTGTTGCGCGGCATCCCAACCGGACACTGCACCTGCCTTCGCCATCGTGTGAATACGACCGTCGCGTAGCGCGACATCGAAACGCTCGTCGGTCATCGGCGCGCCGGAGCCGTCCGCCAGACGTACGTTCGTGATGAGGGTGTCGACCGTCCGGTTCGCAAGGCTGTTAGTCATATCAATCTCCCAGAGGCTGGCGATCGCCGCCGCCACGATGCGTGTCGAGCACGTACTTGATTCGCCGCAACAGCGCCTGGCTCTGCGGCTTGGCGAGCAACGCCAGTTCCGTGGCCAGCACGTCCATCGCCAGCAGCATCGCGTAACGTGAAGACGACGGTTTGAAAATGAAATCCGTTTCCAGTGCACGGATCGGCAACACCTCGTCGGCCAACGCCGCGAGCGGCGAGCCTGTCGCGGTGATCGCTACCACCTGTGCGCCGTACTCCCGCGCGATCTCACATGCGGAGACCAGCTCGGGCGTGTGGCCGCTCACCGAGAAGGCCAGCACGACGTCGTCGCGGCCGAGCGTGCCGGCAACCATACGGGTCATCACGGCGTCCTGATAGCTCGCCACAGGCCGCCCCAGACGCACGAGCCGGTAGCGCGCTTCGTCAGCCATCAGCGACGAACCGCCGCCCATGCCGAAGGCGTACACCATGCGGGCCGACAACAACCGCCCCGCCGCACGCCGCACCACTTCCGGCTTGATGAGGCCACGATGCACCTGCAACGTGGTCTGAATATCGTCGGCGATCCGGTCGATGGTCTCGCCCGCTCCGTCTTGCCCGTTCGCCGCGTTCGCGCCGAAAAAGCGCTGACCGACCACGGCCGCCTGGGCCAGACGCAGCTTGAGATCGCGCACGTCGCGGCAGCCCATCGCTTTGGCAAAGCGCGTCACGCTCGCCTCGCTTACCCCTGCGCGTTCGGCCAGCACATTGATCGATGCCGCCGCCGCGCCCGCCACGTCTTCCAGCACCACCTGCGCGACTTTGCGCTCTGCCTGACTCAGGGCGTCACTGCGCTCGGCAACGCGCGTCACGATATCGAAGGTTTCGGCCATATCTCTGGTCTGTGCGGCGCCCGCGACGATTCGCCGGGATGCCTTTTTGAAAGATCCGCTAATTTTTGGTACTTTATAACAAACCAGTCAAAGACCGGTAATTAAAAGCTATTATAGGAGCCATCCGGCGATTGTCGGCGCATTGTCACGTGGAGGATTCCCAATGAATGATACAAACTATCAACATGGCATGATCGATACCCTCAACAAGGGTTTGGGTGCGTTGAATGCCCCGCTTGCGCCGTCTGCAACGGCCGGATTGGGCTGGAATTTGCTCAACGAAGACCTGAGTCTTCCGACCGCCGTGCTCTATGAAGACAAGATTCGTCACAACCTCGCGTGGATGCAGCGGTTCGTTCATGAGTACGGTGTGAAGCTCGCGCCGCACGGCAAGACGACGATGGCGCCGAAGCTGTTCCGCCGTCAGCTCGACGGTGGTGCGTGGGGCATCACGCTTGCCACGGCGCAGCAGACCAATGCGGCGTATCACCACGGTGTGCGACGCATCCTCATGGCGAACCAGCTCGTCGGCAAGCGCAACATGGCGGTGATCGCCGATCTGCTGAAAGACCCAGATTTCGAGTTCTTCTGCCTGGTGGACTCTGCCGCTGCGGTGGCGCATCTGGGCGAGTTCTTCCGCGCGCGCGGTCAGCCGATTCAAGTCCTGATCGAACTGGGCGTGACGGGCGGACGTACCGGCGTGCGCGACGCCGCGCAGCAGCAAGCCGTGCTCGACGCGCTGACGCAGTACCACGACGCCGTCAAGCTGGCAGGCGTGGAAGTCTATGAAGGCGTGCTCAGCACCGAGACGGACATTCGTGCGTTCCTGCAACGTGCGGTGAGCATGACGCGCGAGCTGGTCGCGGCGGGTCGCATTGAGCGCAGCCCGGCGGTACTCTCCGGCGCGGGTTCGGCGTGGTACGACGTGGTCGCGGACGAGTTTGCGCACAAGGACGTGGGCACGGCGCTCGACGTAGTTCTGCGTCCCGGCTGCTACCTCACGCACGATGTCGGCATCTACAAGGCCGCGCAGGCGCAGATCGCCACACGTAACCCGATCGCGAAGCAAATGCGCTCGCAACTGCAACCGGCGCTGCAACTCTGGGCGTACGTGCAGTCGATCCCCGAACCGGAGCGCGCCATCATTGCCCTCGGCAAGCGCGATGCGGCGTTCGATGCGGGCATGCCGGAGCCGGCGCAACAGTTCCGTCCGGGGCAGAGCAAGACACCGAAGGCGACGCCCGCGCACTGGGAAATCACCGGCATGATGGATCAGCACGCGTACCTGCGCATTGCGCCGGGCGACGATGTCCGCGTCGGCGACATGATCGCGTTCGACATTTCGCATCCGTGCCTCACGTTCGACAAATGGCGTCATCTACCGGTCGTCGACAGCGACTACAACGTCATCGAGATCGTACAGACGTTCTTCTGAATGCCGGCGCGTTTGAAACGCGAAATTCGCAGACTCTGCCCCAAATGAAGAGCCGCCCGATGGGCGGCTTTTTTCGTCTCACGGCGCCGTCGCATGCACACGCTTACGATTGGCTTCTCGACGCACGTTTGCGCGGTGCCGCGACCGGCACGGGCGGGGCCTGTTCGGTCGGGGCGGCAGCGGTTCGTCGTTTGGTCTCGCCACTGGCCTTCTCGACCGGCTCGGCCTCTTTCGCCCGGGTCGCCACCGCCTTGAACTGCGCCTCGAGATGACTAAGCGCGCTTTCCAGCGTTGCGATCTCGGTGGGTGTCATGCCTGCGAGCGCGTCGTCGAAAAAGGCTTGGCGGCGCGGCGTCGCTTCGTCGTACACGCTCATGCCTGCCGCGGTGAGCGTGACGTTCGTGAGGCGATTGTCCTGCGGATCCGTCGCGCGCGAGAGCCAGCCGAGCGCTTCCATCGACTGCAACTGACGCGTGAGCGACGCGGGGTCGAGCCGGCAGTGTTCTGCAAGAAACTTCTGCGAACAGGTGCCACGTTCTGCCAGCGCGAGAATGATTCGCCAGCGTGGCAGAGGGTGACCGACCTGCGCGTCGAACGCGAGCATCATCGCCCGATACGTCAGGCTGAGTTGCTGGATGACGTTACGTTTCAGTGGTATAGGCATCGCGTCACTCCCCGGCTGGCGCCTGCGGCTTCGCGCCGCGCGTCAGACGAATGAGCGGCACGCGCCGCACAAACCACAGACCGGCAAGCGCGGCCGCGAGCGAGACCATCTGTCCGTTGTGAATGGCGGCAACGAGCGACGTGCGCGCCGATTCGATGAACAGTGCGCCGTTCTGCCCCATGTGCGCGAGCGTCATCATGAAGTCGTTTTGCGCCTGGGTGTTCACGAGAATCTGCGGGTCGGAGAGTTGAGCGGTCCACTGCGTGCCCTCGCTGACGGCAAGGGCCTCCTTCACCCGCGCGGTGTAGCTGTGATTCACGAGCGTGCCGACGATGGCCGTGCCGAGCATCCCGCCGATCATCCGCAGCGATTGCATGAGTGCGGTCGCAATGCCGAGATGCGCGCGCCCGGCGACTTCCTGCGCGAAGACAGTGAGGTTCGGCATGACGAAGCCGAGGCCAAGGCCGGCGAGCAGCATATAGGTCGCGATCAGACCGTGAGGTGTGCCGCGATGCGTGGTGACGACGCCTGCGCAAGCGAGCGCGAGCAGGAAGAAGCCGCCGTAGAGCATGACGTTCGGGTTCCGCAAGCGGGTGATGAGCCGGCCGTTCACGATGCTGCCCACGGTGATGCACACCACCATCGGTGTAATGAGCAGACCGGTTTCACGCGGCGAGAGTCCGAAACCGCCTTGCAGCATCAGCGGCGCGTAGAAGAGCACGCCGAACATGGCGAAGCCCGCGAACACGGACAGCACGAAGAGCGGCGCCAGACTCTTGTCGCGGAACATCTCGAAGGGGAGGATCGGATGCGACGTGCGCCTCTCCCACCAGTAAAGTGCATACGACGAGACGACCAACACGACGAACAACGTCACCACGCCGCGCGAAAGACCGTCGGCGGGCAGCCATTCGACGAGCATCTGCAAACTGCCGAGCGCGGCGGTGATGAGAAGCGCGCCGAGCCAGTCGAGGCTCGCCTTGCCATGGCCTTCGGCGCGCATATGCGGCAGGTGGCGCGCGACGAACCAAAGGCCGAGCAGACCGACCGGCACGTTGACGTAGAAGACCGAGCGCCAGCCGTAGCCTTCGGTAAGGAAGCCGCCGAGCGAGGGGCCGATGGCGTTGGCGATACCGAATGCGGAACTGAGCATGACCTGCCAGCGCAGACGCACATGCGAATCGGGAAACAGTTCCGGGATGCAGGCGAACGCGGTACCGACGAGCATGCCGCCGCCGATGCCTTGCAAGGCCCGCGCGATGACGAGGAACGGCATGCTGGTGGCGGCGCCACACAGGACGGAGGCCGCCGTGAAGACGATGATGGCGGCGACGACGAACGGTTTGCGTCCGTAGAAATCCCCGAGCCGGCCGAAGATCGGCACGGTGATGACGGAGGTCAGGAGATATGACGTTGCGACCCACGCGTAGTACTCGAACCCCTTGAGTTCCGCAACGATGGTTGGCAATGCGGTGCCGACGACCGTCTGATCGAGCGCCACCATCATCGTGCAGAAACAAAGGCCGAGCATCGCCACGAGCGACTGCCGGAAGGGCAATACCTGCCCCGCCGAATGCGGAGTACTGGGACTGGGAGCCATTTTTTGGACGGATCAATGTTTGATCGGTCAAATATTTTAGCACGTCAGGTGCGGGGGGCTTGCAAGCTGAGTTGTTAGTTGGGGGCAAAGCGGGGCGGGGTATCCCTCAGCCGCGGGGGAACGAGCCGAATTGAACTTTGAGCAAGTGCATACCACGCGCGTAGGTCAAGGTGACGACGGCTTGAATCCACAGCCAACAGCGGTCAGTCGAAAAACGCCATACCCTCGTACGGTCGCAGCCGACATTGGTCAAGTCGAGAAACATGGGTGCCCGCATGCACCTTTAGCCGACGGCCATCAAGGTCTAAAAAATAAAATGAACCACCTTCGCTCGAATTACTTTTCCACTCAATGACGCGAAGTGATCGCAGCTGTGCGGTTACTTTTTTAAAATCGCCCTGCCCGACCGAAAACGCGTAATGCTCGAGAGACATCAAAAAATATCAACATGCCTCCTTGACTGCTTTGCATGGGTTTCGGTTTGTTGCTGACGGCACGCCTGCATGAACCACGCCCCCAGCGCCGAAAAGCGCTTCTCAAAACCCGGGGCCGCATGGAAGTTGGCGCCAGCACTACGCATGCCCCACATGCTACTGACAAAAACTGACGATCATATTTGTTACCCTTTGGGCCCACGAGGGAAAGGCACCCTCAGATGCTTATCAATGCCGTAAGAGAAGGATTCTAATGACACGTGCCGTTACTATTCTCACCGAGAATTTCTCAGATTGGGAAACAGCCCTGATCAACTCCACCGGTCGCGCCTACTACGGCTTCGATACACGCTTTGCGACCCCAGGGGGCACCCAGGTCACCTCCTCTGGAGGGATAATCGTCACTCCACACTTGGCGATCGAAGCCATACAGCTCGATGAACTCGACCTGCTAATCATATGTGGTGGTAGCCTTTGGCAGACCGATCAGGCCCCGAATATCACGGACCTGATTGTCGCGGCCCATGAAAGAGACATCATCCTCGCCGGCATTTGCGATGGTACCCGTGTGTTAGCACAATCGGGCGTCCTCGATAACCTGCGCCACACATCCAACTCGGCTGAGAACCTGTCGAAACTGAATTATGGTGGAGCGGCTTACTATCAGGATGTCCCCTATGCGATCGCCGATAAGCGCGTAATTACAGCCCCGGGTACCGCTCCGGTCAGTTTCATGGCTGAGATCTTATACACCTTGGGGATAGGTGACGAAAACCTCAAAGCCTACCTGGCAATGCACGCTGCCGAGCACTGCCGGTCCGCCTAGATATGGGTACTTCAGTGGCAGGCATCAGCCGCTGCAATCAGCTCCCGCTCAACTGGAGCGTATTTTCCGAGCGGCCCATGCGGCTATGAACGGATCCGCCCCAATAGCTGATCGCGCTGGCACAGCTGAAAATGGACTCGGTCCTGGATGAGCGGGGGGCCAGCGTCAACGGCTAACAGTTGCTCAACCGATAGAGGAACGCCATGGAAGAGATCGCATCGGCCAACCCAAATGTGCTTGAGCACGCGCGGCTAGGCGCGTTTGCGCCGCGATAGTCGACTCTAGTGCCAACCGTACTTCCAGGAAGCCTTTCCCAGGGTCCGACATACCGACCGACTTCGCGTACACAAAACGCTTCAACGCCGCACTCGGTGCGGGCTTTGAAAGTCCCGAGGCATTTTGCAGCGCGTTCAGGCGGGCATTCGGTACGACGCCGAGTGCGCTCAGGAAGGAACCGAACTGGCAGGTCTGGAATGCGGTGTTCGCAATCCCTCACATTTATCGCACCCCCAATACGACACCTCCAGAAGCATTGAGCTTCGCAATCTGCGGCGAGACTCACGAGGCCGTGGCGCCGAATGAGTTCGGCGTGCACGAGGTCGTCATTCCTGCCGGTCGTGGTTGAACCTTTGGCGTTCGTGAATGGATCGAGAAAGGGCGTTGGGGACAAGGCATCGACGCCGATCCTTTTGACGAAGAGTCTCGCCGATGCAATCGGTTCGGTAACGGCTAGAATTACGGTTTTCGCCCCGACTACGTCCATGTCTTTCGCCTCGCTTGGCCTGATCGATCCGTTGCTGCGCAATCTGCAGGAACTCAATTACCAGACACCTACGCCGGTGCAGGCCAAGGCGATTCCTGCTGTGCTCAGTGGCAAGGACGTTATGGCTGAAGCGCAGACAGGCACGGGCAAGACAGCCGGTTTTGCGCTGCCGCTGTTGCAGCGACTGGTGCAACACGGCCCTGCCGTCTCAAGCAACCGTGCGCGTGTTCTGGTGGTGGTGCCCACGCGTGAACTGGCTGAGCAAGTGCTGCAGAGCTTCGTCGCTTACGGCAAAGGCCTCGACTTACGATTTCTGGCCGCCTATGGCGGAGTGAGTCTCAACCCGCAGATGATGAAGTTGCGCAAAGGCGTGGATGTGCTCGTTGCCACGCCGGGCCGTTTGCTCGATCTCAACCGCCAGAACGCCGTGCAGTTCGATCAAGTACAAACGCTGGTGCTGGACGAAGCCGACCGCATGCTGGATCTGGGCTTTTCACGCGAACTCAACGCCGTCTTCGCGGCCTTGCCCGCTCAGCGCCAGACCCTGCTGTTCTCTGCCACGTTTACCGATGACATCCGCGCCATGGCGTCGAGCATTCTGCGCGGCCCGGTCAATATCAGCGTCAGCCCGCCCAATACCACGGCCAGCAAGGTCAAGCAGTGGGTGGTGACAGTGGATAAAAAGAACAAGCCCGACCTCTTCATGCACCTCGTGGCCGAGAACCACTGGCAGCACGCGCTCGTGTTCGTCAAAACCCGCAACGGCGTAGATTACCTGGCAGCCATACTGGATGAAGCCGGTTATGCGGTCGACACCATCCATGGCGACAAACCGCAACCCGCGCGCTTGCGTGCGCTGAATCGCTTCAAGACGGGTGAAGTCCAGATGCTGGTCGCCACCGATGTGGCCGCGCGCGGGCTGGATATCGACGACCTTCCACTAGTGATCAACGTCGATCTGCCGATCGTGGCGCAAGACTATGTACACCGTATCGGCCGCACCGGCCGCGCGGGCGCCAGCGGCGTGGCGGTGTCTCTCGTGTGTGCGGACGAAGCGCCGCAACTCGCCGCGATTGAAGCGCTGATCCGGCAAACGCTGCCCCGCGAAGAAGTGTCGGGTTTTGAAGCCGAGCACCGCGTGCCGCAGACGAACGCGACAGGCCAGGTCATCAAGAAACCCAAGAAGCCGAAGAAGCCCAAAGTGCCGCAGGCTACGCCGGGCGGCGTGCCGGCGCCAAGCAAGCAACCGCGTCGTCAAAGTCGCGAGAGCAAACGCAAACCCGCCGTGCAGCGCACCGCAAACGCGAGTCAAACCGCAAGCGTATCCAACGGCAACCCATTCGGTGCGAAAAAGCCGCGTAGCCAGCCTTCCAGCAAGCCGGCTACGGGTTCACGCAAGCCCGCTGGCAAACCTGCGGGTGGCCACAGCAGACGCCGCCCCTGATCTGCGGGGCTGCGTCGTGCCAGCCGTGAGAATGCGCCCCCGCACCACTACCGCGCCGCCAGTTGAAGTGCCAGTTCTCGATAGATGCCGCACGCGCCTTTGAGTTGATCGAGGGCGATCGATTCATCTATCGTGTGCGCGTCCTCCTCGTTGCCGGGCCCTAGCCCAATTGTCGGAATTCCGCGGCGGCCCGCAGACTCCGATCCATTGGTACAGAAACGCCATGTACCGAGACTGGCGACACGCCCCGCCGCCCGAACCGCGCGTCCCGCCGCCGACACCAGCGCATGGTCATCCGCCATCTGCCACGCGGGCAGCCATCGGAATGGCCGCGCGCAGCAACCGGTGAATGTCCTCACCTTGTCGCCTGTCACGGCGAGCGTGAAGCGCTCCAGTCCCGCCGCGTGCAGTCGCGATTCGATGGCAGCGAGTACGTCCTGCGATGTTTCGCCCGGCAACGTGCGCCGGTCGAAACGGATCGTCACCGCCGTCGGGATCATCGAGATCGACGGATACGGTGTCGATACGATGTCCGTCGGCACCAGCAACGCTTCTCCCAGCGACGAATGCGTCGGCAATTGCAGATCCTGCAAGGCGATCAGGGCCTGCGCAGCCGCGTGCAACGGATTCACGCCGCACTCGGGTGACGCCGCATGCGCGGGCGTGCCCTCGAACGTCAGCAGAATCTCCATGCGCCCCTTCTGCCCCGACTTGATCTGCAACTTCGACGGCTCGCAGATGATGACGGCCGCTGGCGAACATCGATCAAGGACCGGTGCCAGTGCAAAGCCTTCGATCACCTCCTCCATCACACTGGCCGACACCGCGACGCGTTGCGTGAGGCGCCCCGTGGCCGCCGCCTGTGCGACTCCGCACATGGCCGCCGCGATGCCTCCCTTCATGTCGGTGCTGCCGCGCCCGTAGAGCCGGCCATCGCGAATCTCGCCCCCGAAAGGCTCGACACTCCACTGGCCGACCACCGGCACGACATCCATGTGGCCGTCGAACAGTACGGCAACATCGGTGCCTGCCGGCCCGATGAGGCCCAGCACCGAGCCGTTCTCGTCGCGATGGATCTCGTCGAAACCGAGATCCCCCATGCGCCGCTCCACCAGCGCCGCCATGCTTCCCTCGTCGCCCGAGAGGCTCGGCGTGCGCACCATTTCCTGCGTCAGGGCAATGACGTCGATCGTCATGTCGTTCCGGCTCCCCATGCTTAGCGATTGACGAGCCGCGCCGGCACTCTCAGCACCAGGAAGGCACCGATGAACGCAAAGCTCGCGAGGAAGTACATGCCCCAGTCGGTCGACCCGGTGGTGTCCTTGATCCAGCCGATCGCATACGGGCTGACGAACGCGGCCAGACCGGCGAAGGCGTTGATGCCCGCGATGCCCGCAGCAGCACTGCGCCCTTCGAGGAAGGCCGTCGGCAAACTCCAGAAGAGCGGCGAGCAGACCATGCAGCCGGCGGCAGCCACCGAGAGCATCGCAACAGCGACCGGCGGGTTATGACCGAACAACGTCGACAGGATCAGACCCGTGCCCCCGACGGCGAACGGAATCACCATGTGCCAGCGGCGCTCGCGCGTCTTGTCGGAATGACGGCACACCAGCACCATCGACACCACCGCACAGGCGTTGGGCACGGCAGTCAGCAAGCCGATCTCCAGCAGCGACTTCACGCCGGTCGACTTGATCACCGAAGGAATCCAGAACGCAAGGCCCGAGAGGCTCGACACCGTGCAATAGCAAATCAGCGCCATGTGCAGCACGCGTCGATCCTGCAGCAGCTTCCACAGCGAAACGTGCTCGACCTTCTCGTGCGTTTCCGCAGCGACATTGTGGGCGAGACGCGCCTTCTCCGCGTCGTTGAGCCAGCAAGCGTCAGCGATACGGTCGTCGAGGTAGGCCAGCACCGCGACACCCAGCACCAGCGACGGCACGGCTTCGATGACGAACATCCATTGCCAGCCGGCCATGCCGTGCCCCATGTGGAACGTCTGCATGATCCAGCCCGAGAGCGGGCCGCCGAGAATGCCGGCGAACGGCACCGCCGTCATGAAGATGGCGATGATCTGGCCGCGACGCGCCGACGGGAACCAGTACGTCAGATACAGAATGATGCCCGGATAGAAGCCGGCTTCGGCTGCACCGAGCAGAAAGCGCAGCACGTAGAACTGGGTGGGCGTTTGCGTGAAGGCCATGGCGGCAGAGATCACGCCCCACAGAACCATGATGCGCGCCAGTGTCTTCCGGGCGCCAATGCGATGCATCAGCACGTTGCTGGGCACTTCGAAAAGAAAGTAGCCAATGAAGAAGATGCCCGCACCCAGGCCGTACACGGTCTCGGAGAAGCCCAGATCGTCGAGCATCTGCAGCTTCGCGAAACCAACGTTCACGCGATCGAGGAACGCGGCCACGTAGCAGAGCATCAGGAACGGGACCAGCCGCCATGCCACGCGGCGATACAGCGTATTGTCGTCGGCGTCGCTCAGGACGCGAGGGTCGGCATGCATGCGTTGCTCGGGCGAGCTGCCCGCAAGGGATACAGGGGATGGTGCGTTTTTCATCATAGGCTCCAGCGCGAAAATAATCGTGACGAACTGTTGGCCAGGCGTGATGCGCACGAAGACTTCGGCATAAGCTTCGGGCAACACGTTCCCCTGCGGGCCTCGCGGCCTGCATGCCTGTTATGGGGTTGGGGAAATCTGGAAGCGTCGCGTTGCCTGCCGCGCGCCCCCTCGTCAGACGCTTTCGCGCCTCACGCCTTGCATGCCGGCGGCATCAAGCCTCCGGCGCTACAGCACCGCGCCGCTCGACGATCATGCGGTACGCCTCCGGGCGGCGGTGCTTCGCGAAATTGAACGTAGTGCTCTTGTACGAGTTGCACAGGTCGAGATCGCAGCGTGCGATGGCGAGTTCGTCGCCCTTGGTCGAGCACGCCGCCACCACTTCCCCCGACGGGGCGATGATGCAGCTCCCGCCGATCATCTCGCAGCCTTCTTCCTTGCCCGCCTTCGCAACACCGACCACCCACGTACCGTTCTGGTACGCCCCGGCCTGCATCACCAACTGATTGTGGAACATCGACAGGTCGTCGTGCTCCGGCGCCGGCGGGTTGTGCACGGGCGTGTTGTAGCCAAGCAGGATCATCTCGACGCCCTGCAACCCCATCACGCGGTAGGTCTCCGACCAGCGACGGTCGTTGCACAGCGCCATGCCCATCACGCCGCCGAAGCCGCGCCAGACGTCGAACGAGTCGCCCGGCTCGAAGTAGTGCTTTTCCAGATGCTGGAACGCGCGCCACGGCTCGTTCTCAGCGTGGCCCGGCAGATGCACCTTGCGGTACTTGCCGATGATGTTGCCGTCGGCGCCCACCAGGATCGAGGTGTTGAAGCGCCGCGCACGACCGGCGTCGTCGAGCGTCATCTCGGCATACCCGAGGTAGAAGCCGATACCCAGACGTTTGGCCGTGTCGAACAGCACCTGCGTCTGCGGGCCGGGCATCTCGCGCTCGTAGAATGCGTCGATCTCGGCCGGGTCTTCCATGTACCAGCGCGGGAAGAACGTCGTGAGCGCAAGCTCGGGGAAGACCACAAGGTGGCAGCCCATCGCGTGCGCATTGTGCAGATGAGCGAGCAGACGCTCCATCACGTCGGCTCGGGAATCAGCGCGCTGGATCGGTCCGAGCTGCGCGGCGGCGACGTTGACGATACGGGACATTTCGTTATCTCCTTGATGAATCTCGAACCCCTGAGCGGCCGGTATTCCGGGCGCCTCCTTCAGGGGGACTGCAAGACAATTGCGTGAACTACGCTGCGAGCTCGGTCATGATCGCGAGCAGCAGATTGGCCCCGGCGCCAATATCGGCGTCTTGGGTGAACTCGGCCACGTTGTGCGAGAGACCCTTTACACTCGGCACGAAAATCATGCCGGCCGGGCAGACGCGGGCAAGCATCTGCGCGTCGTGGCCCGCGCCACTCGGCATGCGACGCACCGAATGCCCTCGCGCCCGCGCCAGCGATTCGACACGCGCGACGATGCGCTCGTCGAACTGCACCGGCGCGAAGTCCGCCAGCGAGCGATGCGTGATGCGTACACCCTCGGTCTCGGCCACCGCATCGGCCTTCGCAAAAACGCGACGCACGGCTTCGGCGAGCACCTCGGCATCGGTATTGCGCAGGTCGACGGTGAAGACCGCGCGGTTCGGAATCACGTTGATGAGGTTCGGCGAGACGGACACATGTCCCACGGTCGCCAACTGCGCGCCGCCCAGCTCACGCGCGACTTCGCGAGCGAAGCTGGCGATGGCGTAGGCCGCGTAGCCGGCGTCGTGACGCATGCGCATCGGCGTGGTGCCCGCGTGGTTCGACACTCCCTCGACCGTGAATTCGGTCCAGTGAATGCCCTGCACCCCCGTCACGGCGCCAATCGTGATGCCCTCGTGCTCCAGCACCGGCCCCTGTTCGACGTGCAGCTCGACGAACGCGTGCACATCGGGTTTGCCAACCGGATGCTGGCCGGCGAAGCCGATGCGGGTGAGGTTCTCGCTCACGGTGGTGCCATCGATTCCCACGGTGTCGAGCGCGTCGTCCAACGGCATACCGCCCACATAGACCAGGCTGCCCATCATGTCGGGCGAGAAGCGCGCGCCCTCCTCGTTCGTAAAGAAGCCCACCGCGAGCGGACGGCGCGTGACAATGCCAGCGTCGTTGAGTGCGGCGATGACCTCCAGTCCGGCGAGTACGCCGAGGTTGCCATCGTAACGACCGCCCGTGCGTACGGTATCGATGTGCGACCCCGTCATCACCGGCGGACCGTCTTCGCGACCGGCACGTACGCCCACGACGTTACCGATGGCGTCCACACTCACCGTCAGCCCGAGGTCGCGCATCCAGCCGACGACGCGCTTGCGGCCCTCGCCATCGTCGTCGGTGAGCGCCAGACGGCTGCAACCCCCGCCATCGATCGCGCCAACTTCCGCCAGCGCAGCGATGCGGGCAAGCAGGCGCGGCAAGTCGATGCGCGGGTCCGACATCGCGCCGTCTGAGGAAGTGGCAGAGAAAAGCATGCTCATGGTGCGTTCCGGCTCCGGTAGTCAGGCGGCTTGTTTGACGGCGGCCGCTGTCACGGCTTCGGCGGATTTGCCGACGATCGTCTCGAACAGCACCGGGTCGGTCGCGCCTTCGCTGCCGAAGACCAGCACGCGGCTCGCGGCGTCGAGACCGAGTTCGGCCCGCGACCGCGCATCGGCTGCGGCGCCAAGACAACCCGCAAGACCCGCCACGGCAGACTCGCCCGCCACCATCGGGGCGTCGCCGAAACGGCCCTGCGCGAGGATGCGCATGGTCTCCAATGCCGACTCGTCATCGATGGTCAGGAAGGCGTGCGCACCCGGACGCAGAATTTCCCAGGCGAGCAACGACACTTCGCCGCACGCCAGCCCGGCCATCACGGTGTCGAGATCGCCATGGACGGCCACCGGCTTGCCGGCGCGTGCGCTCTCGAAGAGGCACGCCGCCTTGTCCGGCTCGACCACGATGAAGCGCGGACGCGATTCGCCGCCAGCTTCGAGCGTTTCCCAGAAATGGGCCAGCACGGCAGCCGCCAAGCCGCCCACCCCCCCTTGCAGGAAGACGTGCGTCGGCAATTGTCCCGTTTCGTCGCGGAACTGACGCAGCGCTTCGTCGGCCATCACGGCGTAGCCCTGCATCACGTCCTTGGGCACGTCCATGTAGCCGGGGTATGACGTATCGGACACCACGAAGCGGCCCAGACGAGCCGCATCTTCCGCCGCCTGACGCACGGCATCGTCATAGTTGCCCGCCGTGCGCACAACCTCGGCGCCGTAGTGCGCAATGGCGTCGACGCGGCCCTGACTGACCGTCGCGTGAACGTAGATCACGCACTGGCAACCGAAGCGTTGCGCCCCCCAGGCCACCGAACGGCCGTGATTGCCATCGGTGGCGCAAGTGACGCACAGCGTGCGGGTCAGATCGGCAAAGCGTCCCGACAGCAGGTCTGCCACGGTGATGCCCTTCTTCCCGGTGCGCGCCTCGATCTCGCGGATCAGCAGACGGCTCACGGCGTATGCGCCCCCCAGCGCCTTGAAGCTTCCCAAACCGAACCGGCCGGCCTCGTCCTTGTACCGGATCTGTGCCACGCCAGCGGTACGTGCCAACCCGTCGAGCGCCACGAGCGGCGTCTCGGCGTAGCCGGGCCAGCGCGTAATTTCACGCGATGCCGTGGCAAACGCGTCTCCGCCCAGAATCGCGCGGCGCGCTTCGCCATACGGTGCACCGGGCTCGACGGCCGGGTTCACGAAGCGCTGCAGGCGCAGATTGGGAAGGGGGTGGGTCATACAATCTCCTCGTTTCTCTGGATGGATCTGTCGGTGAACTACCGGCTAACGGCGCAAGTCGCCGTAGTCGTCGTGCAGACGCTCGATGTGAGCGAGGCGCTCGCGCGCCGCGTCGCCCAGGGCGATGCCCAGACGCGTGCAAAGGTGGTTGATCAGGCTCATGACGGCGACATACGAATCGAACATGCCGGTCGTGCGATTCACACAGCGCAGCACGACGTCGCTACGCGCCGGCAGTTCAGTCGCGGTCGGATCGGTCAGAATCACGACGTGTGCGCCCACGCGGTTGGCGTGCTCGACCATCGGACGCAGCAGCGTCACGCGGCGACGGAAGTCCATCATGACGAGCATGTCGCCGGCGCCCATGTCGGCCAGGTCTTCCGCCAGGTTCAGGCCCGCGCCCGGCACGAGCAACACGCCGTCGCGCACCTGAGTGAGCAATGCCCACATGTATTGCGCGAGCACCCGGCCGTTGCGGAAACCCGCGATGAAGACACGCCGCGCACGGGCGCCGATTTCCACAGCTCGCTCGATATCGGCCGCGTCGATACGCTCAAAGGTGTGCGCCAGATTCTGCAGATCGGTCGCCAGATGCGCGCCGAGCGCGCCTTCCGGGGCGTCGTCTTCGGCCTGCGGTGCCGTAATGCCCGCCAGGGCGAAGAGGGGTGAGCCGTGATCGGCGTCGTCGCGCATGCGGGTGCGCAGGTCATTGAACGTCTCATAGCCAAGACGCTTGAAGAAGCGTGCCGCCGAAGCCTTCGAGACCTCGGCCATCTCGGCCAGCTCGGTGGCGGAATACGAGGCCAACTGCGGCAAGTGGGCCAGGGTCACATCCGCCAGACGCTTCTCGCTGGGCGTGAAATCGTCTTGCAGTTGCAGGATCCGGTCTTGAAGCGTGCCGTTCATGGTGTTTTCCAGTCGCCCGTCCGTTGCCGGCGGGCACAAAGTTGCGGGTTCCAGCATGCTGCCATTGACCGTGCCGTTTGCATCGCACGTTTCAACAGCATGGCATTCTTGGAACTTATGTTTCAGTAAATTATGTAAACGAAAATAAAGTGTCAAAGAGAAAAAAATAGTATTTCGCGGGCGATCGTCCGTTTGTGACGAAAACATCCCCCAAATGGAGGATGCGGGGCAGCGCGATCATTCGATATCGTCCTGGGCGAACAGTCGCACATGAAGGATTGGGGAGAAAGTCATGGCTCACGGGCGAAACCTCCGGCGCGGCGCGATGCTCGCGCTCGGTACGGCAGGCGTATACGGCCTGCTGGGCAGCGCCTCGGCGCATGCCGAGGGCTGGATCACGGTCGCCAACAAAGACTGCAAAGTCTGGTCGAACGATCCGAGCAACACCGGCATCACCTGGACCTCGACGTGGAGCGGCCCCTGCAAAAATGGCTACGCCGATGGGCCGGGCGTGCAGGAGTGGTTCAAGGACGGCGTATTCGATCAGCGTCTGGAAGGTGAACTGAGCAAAGGCAAACGAACCGGCGTCGGCACCTACACATGGGCAAGCGGCAATCGCTACGAAGGCCCCTTCGTCAACGACGAACGCACCGGCAAGGGGAAACTCTTCTGGGTCAACGGCGATACCTACGAGGGCGATTTCATCGCAGGCAAACGCACCGGGAAAGGCATCTACGTATGGGCTAACGGGAAGCGGTATGAAGGCGACGTTGTCGACGGCGCCCTGAGCGGTCAGGGCGACCAACGCGAACCCAACGGCAACGCCTACCGCGGTCGGTGGCTCAACAACACGTTCGACGGCCCCGGCGTCATCACCTTTGCATCCGATGGTTCCGTGCGTGCGGGTCGGTTTGTCAAAGGCAAGATCTACGACGGCACCGACACCCGTGCTGACGGCACACTCATCGCCACCTATGCCAACGGGGTACGCACAAGCGCCACGTCATCCGACGACGGCCCCGGCGTACTGTCCTTCGTCGCGGGTCTACTGGGCGCAGCGGCGCAAGGTGTCGCAAGCGGCGGCGGACGCAACGCCGCACAATATCAGGCTGTCGCCACGGCGCTGCAAGCCACCTCGGGGACGGCCGCGCCACCGTCGGCCATGCCGCTGCCGGTCACGCCGTCGGGCAACTACGGCGCAAGCGCTGGCGGCAATGCGGCAAGCGCGGGACGCAAGACGACCGATCCCATCACAGGCTGCGTCGAACAAGTGCGAATCCCACGGGGAGCCAAGGGTTATGTCGGCTGGTACGAAGTCGAGACAGGTGTCAGGAATACCTGCGGCTATGCCGTCAATGTCGCGTGGTGCGTGAGCGCCAATAATGCGGCCGACGACTCGGCGCGATGCGAAAAGAACTACTCGGGCTTCTACGGGCTATCGCCGGGTGAACAGTTGTCGCTGCACGCCGACCGGTTCGGCACCTTGCAAACGCTCATCTGCAAAGACCCGGCTCGCCCCCTCAACATCACCTGGAGCGGCATTCGCTTTACGGGGCAGTGCGTGCTTTTGTGAAGCCAGCCACGCGCCCTCACACCCACCGCGACATGCCACGAACAAAGCGGTGCAACGGGATAACCCGTTGCACCGCCCAGGAACGGCAATCCAACACTGTACCTGCGATTTACTTCGCCGTCGGCATCGCAAACTCGGCGCCCTTTTCGGTGCTCTCCGGCCAGCGCTGCATAATCGACTTCTGCTTGGTGTAGAAGCGCACGCCTTCTTCGCCATAGGCATGCATGTCACCGAACAAGCTGCGCTTCCAGCCACCGAAGCCATGCCATGCCATCGGTACGGGAATCGGCACATTGATGCCAACCATACCCACTTCGATACGGCGGCCGAACTCACGCGCGACGTGGCCGTCTCGGGTGTAGCACGCCACCCCGTTGCCGAACTCGTGCGCGTTGATCAGATCGACCGCTTCGGTGAAGTCCTTCACGCGCACGCATGCGAGCACCGGGCCGAAGATCTCTTCCTTGTAGATGCGCATTTCCGGTGTGACATGGTCGAACAACGTGCCGCCGGTGAAGAAACCCGCTTCATGGCCCGGCACTTTCAGTCCGCGGCCGTCGACCACTAGCTTGGCGCCCTCTTCCACCCCCAGCGCGATATAGCGCTCGATACGCTCGAGCGATTGCCGGGTCACGATCGGCCCCATCTCGGCGTCCGGCTCCATGCCGTTCTTGATGACCAGCGTGCGTGCGCGCTCTGCCAGACGATCCATGATCTTGTCGGCAACGTCGCCGACCAGCACCGCCACCGAAATGGCCATGCAGCGCTCGCCGGCCGAACCGTAGCCCGCGCCGACGAGTGCGTCGATGGCCTGATCGAGATCCGCGTCGGGCATCACGACCATGTGGTTCTTCGCGCCGCCCAGTGCCTGCACGCGCTTGCCGTGCTTCGCGCCGGTCTCGTAGATGTAGTTGGCAATCGGAGTCGAACCGACGAAGCTGATCGCCTTGACGTCCGGATGCGTGAGCAACGCATCGACAACCACCTTGTCGCCCTGCACCACGTTGAAAATGCCATCCGGCAAGCCCGCTTGCTTGAGCAGATCGGCCATGAACAGCGATGCCGACGGGTCGCGCTCGCTCGGCTTCAGGACGAAGGCGTTGCCTGCGGCAATGGCCACCGGGAACATCCAGCAAGGCACCATGCACGGGAAGTTGAACGGCGTAATGCCGGCAACAACGCCAAGCGCCTGACGCGTCGTCCAGTTATCGATACCGGTCGACACCTGCTCGGTATAGTCGCCCTTGAGCAATTGCGGAATGCCACAGGCGAATTCGATCACGTCGATACCACGGGAGACTTCGCCCTGCGCGTCCGAAAACACCTTGCCGTGCTCGGCGGTGATGATCGCGGCGAGTTCGTCGCGATGCTTGTTCATCAATTCGAGGAACTTCAGCATGACGCGTGCGCGGCGAATGGGCGGTGTGTCGCTCCATGCCGGGAACGCCGTCTTGGCGCTGGCCACGGCCGCATCGACGTCAGACGTCTCCCCCAGCACCAATCGACGCGCGCTGGCGCCGGTCGCCGGGTTGAAAACCGGCTGAGTCCGCTCGCTGTTCCCCTTCACGCGTTGGCCCTGTATGTAGTGAACCACGTCGGCGGTATCGTTGAACGCTTGCATTTCGACTCCTCATGAATGGATGAACGATGCCAGCAGTGTATGAATCGCCGGGGTCGACGCATAGGCGGTATCATTGAATTCATTGTTTACATTGGCGAACAATCGATTGATGGATCCGGAAAAAATTGAAGGCCTCTGGACGCACCTTCACTGGCTGACGGTGCTCGCCGAACAGGGCAGCTTTACAGCGGCCGCAGCCCGTCTGGGCGTGAGCAAAGCGGCGATGAGTCAGCGCATCGCGGAACTGGAGCGCGCCGCAGGCGTGTCGCTTGTGCAGCGCACCACGCGCAGTGTCCGTTTTACGGAGGCGGGACAACAACTCGTCGACGACACACGAGGCCAGTACGAACACATCGCGACCAGTTTTTCGAATGTGAGGGATCAGGCCGGCGTGGCGAGAGGATTGATTCGCGTCACGATACCGGTGGCGCTCGGGCGGCAGCAGGTGATTCCAAGACTGTCGCAGTTCCTGCGCGCGCACCCCGAGGTTCGCGTGCAGCTCGACCTGTCGGACAGATTGAGTTCGATCGCCACGGAGGGCTTCGATCTCGCCATCCGGCACAGTACGAACGCGCCCGAGACCCACGTGGCCTGGAAGCTGTGCGACACACGTTCGCTCATCGTCGCCACGCGCGCGTATTTGAAGCGTCGCGGCACGCCCGCCTCGCCCTGGGATCTGACGGCGCACGATTGTCTCTCCTATCCGCGAGCGCAATCGGCGAACACGTGGTCGTTTGAACCGAATACGAGCCGCAAATCGGCCGCGAGCCCTGTCACGGTAAATATCAGTGGCCCGGTGGCGGCGAACAACAGCGAAGCACTGCGCGATGCCGCGCTGGACGATCTGGGTATCGCGCTGCTGCCCGATTTCACGGCACAGGCTGCCGTTCGCGCCGGCAAGCTGATCGTGCTGTTGCCCGAATGGCGTCCGGTCGGCGCATTCGCCGAGAGAATCTATGTGGTGCGCCCGTATGCCTCCCATGTGCCACGAGCCGTCAAATTTTTCGTCGATTATCTGCGCGGCGCGTTTACCGACGGATTTCCCTGCTAGGTGTCGCGATCCTGCGCGACGTAGGCGTTAGCGGCGCCGAACGATTCGACGAAGCCTTCGGTGGCATACTGACGGCTAAGTTCGACATCCATCCACCTATCCAGTAAAGCCCGGCAAGATTTGGGTGTCCCCATGAAACTCACCCCTCGCGATCTCGAGCAAATCAGTACCGGGACGTTGCAGCACTACAACGCCAATGCCGAAGACTTCCGGGAAGGCACGCGCGATCATGACGTCACGCAGAACATTGCGGCGCTGTTACGTCATATCGACGTAACGCCGCCTTTCACGATTCTCGATTTTGGATGTGGCCCCGGCAGAGATCTCAAGGCGTTCACGGCACTGGGACATCACACAATCGGTCTCGACGGCGCCGAACGCTTCGTCGCAATGGCGCTCGACGCAACCGGTTGCGAGGTCTGGCATCAGGACTTTCTGCACCTCGATTTACCGGACGCACGCTTTGACGGCATTTTCGCCAACGCCGTGCTATTCCATGTCCCGAGTCAGGATCTGCCGCGCGTGCTGCGGCAATTGCACGCAACGCTCAAGCCCGGTGGGGTGCTATTCAGTTCCAACCCGCGCGGCGCAAATCAGGAAGGCTGGCATCACGGCCGCTACGGCACGTTCCATGATCTGGAATCATGGCGTCGATATATGACGAATGCCGGCTTCGTCGAACTCGAACACTATTACCGCCCCGACGGCTTGCCGCGGGAGCAGCAGCCCTGGCTCGCGAGCGTGTGGCGCAAACCGGCCATCTGAACCGACGACGGATTTCGTCGCCACGCCCCCACCCGAACAAGTGACCGGTTGGCACGATACCGGGCACCTTGGAGATTTGCATGGCTACTCACGACACGCTGCATCCGCTACGCCCGTTCCTGAAAAACTGGGTTTGGGAGCATGGCCGAATCGGCACTCGCTATCTGGATTGCGTCGATGGCGAAATCAAGTTCGACGAAGGCAAGAAGTCGCACTTTGCGGCCGAAGATTATGTGTACGTGCCCCTGGGCGAGAACGCTGTCGACGATCCGTCCGTGGATGGCCCCGCGATTCAGGAAGCGGGGCTTGCCCGTTTTCTGAAAGCCGCGCAGTTGGGCAAGCCGGAGGAAGCGGGATCAGTCGCCGAAGTTCAGCGGGCCGTTGCCGATTGCCTGGAACTGGGACTGTTCAGCGCTTATCAGGGAGCCGCCCGTGAGGCCCTTGCCCGCTACGCGCAAGAGCCGATGTTCGAGGATGAAATCCGCGCGGCGGTCGTGGACGATATCCGGCGCGTCTATGTGGGCATGCGGGCGCAACTGGCGCTATACGATTTCAGTGTGCTTTACGGCCTGCCCACACCGCTGCTCATCGGCGACGCGCCTTTCATCGACTGGCGCGCGCTCCCCAGCCCCGCCCTCCCCCTCGTATCGTTTCCGCTGGGTCCGCACTGCCTGCTCGTGGGCGCGCCGTCCGGCAGGAAAAGCAAAATCGGGCCGGTGGTCTGGAAAGCCGCCGCCGCGATGGGGCCGTTGAAGGACCACAATCGCCACGTCGTGGAGCAAGCACGCTTGTGGCTAGTGGCCACCACCGACGATCAATTGGCCGCCGTGCAAAGCCGCTTTGCTGCGCCGGAGAATTCCGGTCCCGAGGCTGCGAAGCCCTGACGGAACGGCGTAGCGGGCATGCCGTTCGGTGTTCCGGCGCGCGCTATGGCAACACTGGTGTCGAGCGACGTCCGATTACCGGTGAATGCAAGACACGTCGCCTTCCTGACACGTATTCACGGCGCTCAGCCGCTTGGTCTGCGCCTGTGTCAATTCGTCGACACAGGACGCATACATTGCCGCATGCACGCTGCCACCAGCCGTGCCAATCGTCTCGAATGCACACTGGGCGTCGCGCCAGGCAATCCAGGCACGCTGCGATCGCTGCAACGCCACCTTGCCTTCGGGGCTGACCTTCTGATTGAGCGACCGATAGACGTCATTGAGCTGCTTGTCCGATGCCGCGAGCGCCTTGCCGGCGCACTGATTCATCGTCGTCTGGTCCGTCGGATTGTCGCAGGGCGAAGCCGCCTGCGCGGCCGCATTGAACGTCAAAACGGCCAGCGCCGCACCCCATCGAATGGCTTGCATACAGTCTCCCGGAAGTCGGATGCACATAGGAAAGTGCCACATCCTAGCCGCCCCGGTATTGCCGGGCTTTGCAAAACTGCCGCACTTACGCCATGCCGGCATAAGACGTACCTCGCGGGCGCACAACGGCGAGGCGACTTCGGTCGGCCGCCGCCGCGCGAACTGCTATGCCCGGAAGGTCGCGAATCTGTATCTATTCCCGTGCCGCTGTCGTCACTAAGATGGAGCCGTCCGTCCCTTTCCAACCGATAAAGGCTCCTCATGCTCAGCATCCTCGGCAGACCGTCGTCCATCAATGTTCGCAAGGTGTTGTGGTTGTGTCATGAACTCGGCATCCCATTCGACAATGTGCCCTGGGGAGACGGCGATGCGTCGCGCAAGCTCGACGCCCCAGCGTTCGTTGCCCTCAACCCGAACAAGATGGTGCCGGTGATCGACGACGACGGCTTCGTCATGTGGGAATCCAACAGCATCCTGCGTTACCTCGCCGCCACGCGCGAACGCGCCGATCTTTACCCGATTGCGCCGCGTGAGCGCGCGCGTGTCGATCAGTGGATCGATTGGCAAGCCTCGGACCTGAACCCGGCATGGGTGTACCCGTTCAAGGCGCTTGTTCGCCAGGCCCCCGGCTACGACGACACCCACAGGATTGCCGCCAGTGTGGTGCGATGGCGTGAACTCATGCAAGTGCTCGATCAGCAATTGCAGTCCACACAAGCGTTCGTCTGTGGCGACCGGTTCACGCTCGCGGACATCGCCATCGGTCTGGCCGTGCATCGCTGGTTCGTCACGCCCATCGAGCATCCCCCGCTCGACGCGGTCGCGACCTATTACGAACGTCTGTCGTCCAGGGAAGGCTTTCGTCGCTATGGGCGCAACGGAACGCCCTGACGGCACCTGCGGCGGGTTCTGCTTATAAAAGCTCGAACAAGATGAGTGTCGGGGGCCGTTAACCGGCTGCGCTTCGTGCAGCCGATCGCATCGACGTCACCCAACGACTGCCTCTGATCGAGGCCATTCCGCGCATCCGTGGCAAGCGCGGGCGGCCTCTGTCAAAGCGCGTCATCGTGCAGGCCGATCGCGGTTACGACCACGACAAAGGCAGATTCAACCGGTCAGCGCAGCTTACCTCCTCGCTGTGCGCTTGCCACTGGACCACCTGGGCTTGCTCTTCATTGCTGAATCAGTCCCGAATCGCTTCGTGAAGCGGACACGCTACTTGTCGGGAGCAGCCATGGAGAAGTAGATCCGAGGCCCGCTGTACCCCAGCGCAGACGTGGTCTCACGCAGCCCCTGCAGGAAGTCAGGCGACAACGGGTTGCCATCGACATAGACCAGTCCCTTGTGCCGCATGCTCAATGCGCTTGGCGGCAGGTGGACCAACTGATTGTTACGGACGTCAAGCATTGTGAGGCCCGCAGGCAATTCCGGCAGCCAGCGCAGGCGGTTTTCATACACGCTGAGGTAAGCGAGTCCCGCAGGCAAGGGCGGCAGCTCGGTCAACTGGTTGCGATACGCGGCGAGCTCTGTGAGAGCGGCGGGCAGGGCCGGGAGCCGACGCAGTTGGTTATCACTGACGTGGAGCATCCTGATGCGGGAGGGCAATTCCGGCAGTTCGACGAGGTGGTTGGCAGTGACGTCAAGTATCTCGAGCCTCGGAGGCAAGGCCGGTAGCACCGTCAACCGGTTGGTGCTTACGTCAAGGCTCTTGAGGCCCGTGGGTAATTCCGGCAGGTGGGTGAGTTTATTGACGCTTACATCAAGCGTCTTAAGGCCAGAGGGCAAGGCTGGCAGCTCAGTCAATCCATTGCCGCTTACGTTAAGCGCCGTGAGACCCGCGGGCAATTCCGGCAGGCTTTCCAACCTTAATCCACGCAAATCCAGTTTGCCATCTGCCATGTTGAGGATGAGGTCCTTCACACGCGCTCGGTAATTCATAGCCCACCCCGGCGGCATAAGGGCTACCCATGCGCATAAGGCAGACCGGTAGAGCTCGTCGACGCCACTGCCTTGCCCCTCTTGCCGCTCAGGCATGTTCCCGATCAGTTCGCTTAGGAGCTTGCTCGCGTCAACTTGAGTCTCCAACGTGGCGAGTACATCACGAGCGAGCTGAACATACGCGGGTGAGGGTTCGGTGGAGTGGCTACCGCGCGAATTTTCCGAGCAAAGGCTTACGAGAGCGTCAACCAATGCCTCAGCGTCTACACCTTCGCGGCACGAGCGCGCTAGGTGCTGCGTCAGGTCCCGGCACACCGACTTGATGTCGGCACCGCCCGTCTGGCCGAACTGGCGATGGGTCCAGGCAAGTGCGGCTAATAACGCCGTGCAGCGCCGTTCATGACCCGGATCGTCGCGTTGGCCCATATACTCAAGCACCAGCCTTTTCGCTTCATTGACTTGCCGGGGCGAGCAGGGCGTCGCGTTTAACAGCTGAGCTAGCGAAGGTGATCCGGTGTGCGTGATCGGCATCATGGGTGGAATGACAGTGGAGCGCAGCATCGCCGCTGAGGTTTCCCAACGGTTCTGCTCTGCTTGAAGCAGGTCGCTCTGGCATCGTTTCTACGTTGTCAGCAGCCAGCTTCGCTTGTGCGACGGGATGCCAGCGTACAGCCATCATCCGTTGGATAGGCGAATGTTGGAGGATGAACCGCATGGGCGGCTATCAAAAAACGAGCATCGGGGCGCCACCACGCTGGAAGTCGTGTACGTCTCTGCCAGGAGATGGAGCCTATGAGCAAGCAAACCAAGCCTGAAAGTCTTTGTGGATCAGCATCGCGACATGTTCCGGGTCGAGCCGATCTGCAAGGTCTTGCGGATTGCCCCGTCGGGCTATCGGCACCATGCCGCGCAGCTTCGCGATTACCACCGGCTGATGGAACCCCTCGGCTATATCCCGCCCGCCGAAGCTGAGGCAAGCTACTATCGGCAACTTCAAATGCCTGCCACCGAACCGCTGTTCACTTATAAGCTCTAACAAAATGAAGTTATAGGGCTGTTAACTTCCAGCGATTTTTGTTAGCTTTTGCGTTGTTTTTCCCACGCAAAGGACATGGCCGAGCCAATACTCGACGACGATCTGTGGGCGCTCATTGAACCCCTGCTGCCACCGCCCAACCCCCAGCGCTTCCGCCATCCCGGGCGCAAGACGCTGGACGATCGGGCAGTGCTCACCGGCATCCTCTTCGTGCTGCAGTCCGGTATTCCCTGGGAGATGCTGCCCAAGGAAATGGGCTGCGGCTCCGGGATGAGCTGCTGGCGACGGTTGCACGCGTGGCAGCATGCCGGTGTTTGGGAGCATCTGCACGAAGTGCTGTTAGCCAAATTGCGTGCGGCCGAGCGCATCGATTGGTCGCGTGTCGTCGTCGATTCCTCGTCCATCCGTGAGGTCGGGTCAAAAACAGGCCCCACCCCCACCGATCGCGGCTACGACCACGACAAGTACCGCAAACCGCTTCACGCCGCTGGCATCGCCACCGAAATTGCGCGTCGCGGCGAGCCACATGGCAGCGGCCTCGGCAAAACCCGATGGGTCGGCGAGCGCACCTTCGCCTGGCTACACAACTTCAGGCGCTTGCGCGTTCGCTTCGTGCGCCTTGCCATCGTTCACGAAGCCTTTATGAAAATCGCCTGCTGCATCATCTGCTGGCGCAATCTTCAAAATTCATTTTGTTAGAGTCTCTTAGTCCGCCGCCAACGTCTCGCGCAACACCTCGGCCAGCGCAATAATGCCCGCCTCGATATGCTCGAGCCGTATCGAGGAAAAGCCCAGCCGGAACATGTTGCGCGGCGGCGCATCGCCCATGAAGAACACGTCGCCCGGCTCGATCAGAATGCCGCGCGACTTCGCGCGCGTCGCCAGCACGTTCGCGTTCAGCGTCTCCGGCCCCCGCACCCAGCACGACGCCCCGCCCTTCACCTGCACGAACGACACTTCCGGCATATGCGTGGCGAGCGCCACACTCAGCACTTCTGCGCGATGGGCGTAGGTGTCCGCCAGCCGGCGCAGCAACGCGTCGTGATGGCCCAGCGCGAGGAACATCGAGAACGAGCGCTGAATGAACGCCGAAGGATGGCGAATCATCAAACGCCGCAGCGCACGCAACTCGGCCACCAACGCCGCAGGCGCGACGATGTACCCCAGCCGTAAGCCGGGCGCAAACGATTTGGACAAACTCCCGATATAGATCACCCGGTCGCTGCGATCCAGGCTCTTGAGCGCCGGAATCGGGATGTCCGAATAGCTGTTCTCGCTCTCGTAATCGTCTTCGATGAGCACGAAGTCCTCGGCTTCTGCGCGACGCAGCAACGCTTCGCGATGGGCGAGCGGCATCGTGGTGGTCGTCGGACACTGATGCGAGGGGGTGACGTACACGTAGTCGCATTGCGACAGCCGGTCGTCGACGGGCACCCCATGTTCGTCGACAGGCAGGCCGACCAGCTTTGGCGTTCGCATCGCGAAGATGTTGCGCGCATCCGGATAGCCGGGATCTTCGATCCCCACCGTCGTGCGCGCCCCGACGAGCAAATCCGCCAGCAGATAGAGCGCCTGTTGTGCGCCGTTGGTGAGTACGATCTCGTCGGCGTCGGCCCACACGCCACGTCGTGGCAGCACGCGAGTGCGGATCTGCTGGATGAGCGTCTCGTCGTCGCGGGCGATCATGTCCGGTGCCCAGTCACGAATCTCCATGACGGTGAGCGCCTTATGGCAGCACTCGCGCCAGTCGGCCGTCGGGAACATCGTCGGATCGAACTGACCGTAGATGAACGGGTACTGGTACTGCTGCCAGTCGATGGGCTTCACGATGTTGCGCTGCCCCGATGGGCGCACCACGTAGCGGCCTTCCCAGTCCGGGGTCGACGGGGCGAGTGGCGCGATGGTGCCAGCCGCCGGCACCGGCGCTGGGGCGCGTACGGGCGCGCTCTGCGACCCGACGCGCGGCGCGAGGATGTCGCCGTTGACGAAGTATCCGCGCCGCTCGCGTGCGATCAGATATCCCTCGTCGACCAGTTGCTGATAGGCCAGCACCACCGTGTTGCGCGCCACGCCAAGCCCTTCGGCCAACTCGCGCGACGAAGGCACGGCAGCACCGCGCATCAACCGCTCGTCCAGAATCGCCGACACCAGCATCTGGCGAATCTGGCTCTGCAACCCCATGCCAGCGCGCGCCGACATCAAAAACAACTGGTTCCACATCGCCGCAGAAATCCGGCTCGACATCGCGCCCTCTCTTCATGTCACTTCCAGAACGTCAATTATTACTCATGAGAAGGTGACGTTAATTCCGAATTCGGGTTTATCCGCAGTCGCGCGGAATCCGGTCGAATTCCAGCATCCATGCGGCTTACGAGCCGATTTCTCGCCATCTGGACCAGTTGGCATCATCAAATACGGCCAACTGGCTCTAACGAACAAAAATACGGGCAGCAATGATGCAGTCACTTGACGCCGATTCGTCACCACCGTTGCGTCAACCGAGTGTTCCACCGATAACTTCCCGATCAGAGGTGAACCATGAATGGACTTCCGAACCGGCTGCGACGGGTGTTCGCTGCCACCGCGCTGGCCGCCGCCGCGCTACCCGCCGCCCTGACGCTCGGATTGACGCTGCCGGCCACGGCACAGGCGCAGGAAAAAGAGGTGACGATTGCGTACCAGCAGATCGTCGATCCGTGGCTGGTCGCGATTGCCGGCGGCGAGTTCGAGAAAGCCACCGGTTACAAGATTCACTGGCGTCAGTTCGAATCCGGCGCCAAGGTCGCAACGGCCCTGGCTTCGGGCGACATCAAGATCGGCGTGCTCGGCTCCAGCCCCATGGCGGCGGCCGTCTCACAAGGGCTGGACTTGCAACTGTTCTGGATTCTCGACGACATCAACCAGGCCGAAGCGATGGTGGTGCGCAACGCGTCGAACATCAAGGCGCCGGCCGACCTGAAGGGCAAGAAGATCGGCGTGCCGTTCGTCTCGACCACGCACTACCACACGATGTTTGCGCTGCAACAGTGGAACATCAAGCCGAGCGAGGTGACGGTGCTCAACATGCAACCGAACCAGATCGTGGCGGCATGGGAGCGCGGCGACATCGATGCGGCCTATGTGTGGGACCCGGCGCTCGCGCAAATCAAGCAAAGCGGCCATGTGCTGATCACGTCCGGCGAGTTGTCGAAGCAGGGCAAACCGACGTTTGACGGTATCGCCGTCGACCGCAAATGGGGCGAAGCAAACGCCGACTTCATGGCGAAATTCGTCAAGGTGATTGCCGACGCGGACGCCGCGTATCGCCAGAATCAGGCCGCATGGTCCGCCGGTTCGCCGCAGGTCAAGGCCATCGTGAAGATGATCGGCGGCAAGCCGGAAGACGTTCCCGGCGCGCTCTCGCTCTACGCCTATCCGTCGGCGCAGCAACAGGCCTCCGGCGATTGGTTGGGCGGCGGCAAGGACAGCCGCGCGGCCAAGGCCCTCAAGGACACGGCCGAGTTCCTCAAGAGCCAGCAGAAGATCAACGCCGTCAAGACCGACTACACACCGTACGTCACGTCGCGCTACGTCGACGCCGCACTCAAATTGAAGTAAGCCGTGCCGGGGCGGCCACGCCGGATGTCACTGGTGCGACCGCCCCTCCCCGATCGCTGGATCGACAGGAGAAGGGCTTCATGGAACAACTCATCGTCAACGACGTCAGCGTCGTCTATCCCGGCCGGCGTCCCGGCGAGCAGGTGCAGGCGCTCGCTCACGTCGATCTGAGCATCGCCCCCGGCGATTTCGTGGTGGCGCTGGGCGCCTCGGGTTGCGGCAAGACCACGCTGCTCAGTCTGATGGCCGGCTTCATCGCGCCCACTTCCGGCGAATTGCTGCTGGGCGACGCCCCCATCGAAGGCCCCGGCGCCGACCGCGGCGTGGTGTTCCAGAAGCATGCGCTGCTGCCGTGGCTCAACGTGATGGAGAACACCGAATTCGGGTTGAAGCTGCAAGGCATCCCCAAGACGGAACGGCGCGCCCGCGCGGCACGCAATCTCGCGCTCGTCGGCCTGCAAGATTTTCACAACCACATGATTTACCAGCTCTCGGGCGGCATGCAGCAACGGGTGGGCATTGCACGCGCGCTCACCTGCAACCCATCGATGTTGCTCATGGACGAGCCGATGGCCGCCCTGGACGCACTCACGCGGGAGACCATTCAGGAACTGCTGCTCGACGTATGGCGCGAGACCGGCAAGATGATCTTCTTCATCACGCACAGCGTGGAGGAAGCGCTGTTTCTCGCGAGCCGTCTGATCGTGATGTCACCGCGTCCCGGCCGTATCACACACACCTACGAACTCGACTTCAATCAGCGCTATCTCGAATGCCGCGATGCGCGCGCGATCAAGTCGAGCCCCGATTTCATCGCCATGCGAGAAACCGTGCTCGGCATCATCTATGGCGACGAACGTGCAGGCCAGACGGCGACGTCCGGCACCCGCGCGGTCGCCGCCTGACCGACGCAGGAGACGTTGCCATCATGATGACCAAACCCGTCACCACTCCCCACGCCCCATCCACCGGCGCGGCGCCCGGCAGCGGCGTGCAACGCCCCGCCATGCCGCCCAGTACGCCCCGCACGCCACGCCGGCGCGGCTGGTTCGCCCGCATGTTCGCGCCACGCCCAGTCAAGGCAGGAGAATCGTTCGGCGCCCCTGGCCAGGGCCCCAGCCTCGCGATCAGCATCGTGACGGTGATCGTGCTGTTGCTGCTGTGGGTTGCCATTACCTCGTCGGGCATGATCAAGCCGCTGTTCCTGCCGGGACCGCGCGCCATTGTCGAGAAATTCACGCAAGTCATGACCGAGGGATTCGCAGGCTCGACGCTGTGGCAACACACCCTCGCGAGTCTGTATCGCGTGTTCGGGGCCTTCGCGCTGGCGTGCGTCACGGCGATCCCGGTCGGCATTCTGATGGGCGTGTCGCGCGTGGCGCGTGGCGTGTTCGATCCGCCCATCGAGTTCTACCGTCCTCTGCCCCCGCTGGCCTATTTGCCGCTCGTCATCATCTGGTTCGGCATCGGCGAGTTCTCGAAAGTGTTCCTGATTTATCTGGCGATCTTCGCCCCGCTCGCCATCGCGGCGCGTGCGGGTGTGCGCTCGGTCTCGATGGAACAGATTCACGCCGCGTATTCGATGGGCGCCTCGCCGCGCCAGATCGTCATGCACGTGATCGTGAAGTCGGCGCTGCCAGAGATCTTCACCGGCATGCGTATCGGCATCGGTGTGGGCTGGACCACGCTGGTCGCCGCCGAAATGGTCGCGGCATCGAGCGGGCTCGGTTTCATGGTGCTCAACGCGGCAGAGTTCCTCGCGTCGGACATCGTGATTATGGGGATCATCGTGATCGGCTTCTTCGCCTTCGGCTTCGATCTGATCATGCGCTATCTGGAGCGTGTGCTCGTGCCCTGGAAAGGCAAGGTCTGACAAAGCAGGCCATGGCAGAGCAGGTCCGTTGGTCATGACAAAAAAACGCAGGGCGGCTCCCCCGCCGCACCTGCCGTCAAACAAGGCATTCAGGAGGTTGTGTGGCAGTCGAGACATTGCAGAGCGGGCGTCTTGCCCGCGAGCGGCATTTTGTTGCTGTTGTCGCTGTAGCCGCTGTAGCCGTTTCCCCCCGGTTCGTTCTTTCTCCCCGTTCCCCTCGTCTCTCCCCTAACGCCGTACCGATCGCGTGCCATCTCACGGGAGGTCGTCATGACCCATCGTGACAACGGCGCGCGTCTGCAATCGAGCCTCAAGCAACGGCACATGAGCATGATTGCGCTGGGTGGCGTGATCGGCGCCGGACTCTTCGTCGGCAGCGGCGTAGTCGTGCACGCCGCTGGCCCGGCGGCGGTGCTGTCATTCCTCATTACCGGTGCGCTCGTGGTGCTCGTCATGCGCATGCTCGGCGAGATGGCGTGTGCGCTGCCCGCCGTCGGATCGTTCTACGAATACGCACGGCTGGCGTGGAACGACAAGCCGGTGGGCGGCGAGCTAGCTGGCTTTCTGACGGGCTGGATGTACTGGTATTTCTGGGTGATCGTGGTCGCGGTGGAAGCCGTGGCGGGTGCCAACCTGATTCAGTTCTGGCTGCCGGACATTCCCGCGTGGGCCATCAGCCTCGCGTTGCTTGTGGTGCTCACACTGACCAATCTGGTGTCGGTAGCGTCATATGGCGAGTTCGAATTCTGGTTTGCGTCGATCAAGGTCGCGGCCATCGTCGTGTTCCTGTTCCTCGGTGCACTCTTCGTGTCCGGTCTGTGGCCTGGCGCGATGGCGAGTACCGGCAATCTGCTCTCGCGTGGCGGCTTCATGCCCAACGGCATCGGCCCCGTGATGGCCGGCGCCGTCGCGGCCACCGGCTTTTACTTCGGGGCGGAGATCGTGACGATTGCCGCCGCCGAAGCCGCCGAACCTCAGCAAGCGGTGGCACGCGCGACCAATTCGGTCATCGGACGGGTGCTGTTCTTCTACATCGGCTCGATCCTGCTGGTGGTGATGCTCGTGCCCTGGAACTCGGCCGGTATGGCCACGCCGTATGTGAGCGCGCTCGAAGCCATGCGCATCCCGGCGGCCGCGCACATCATGAATGCGGTCGTGCTCACAGCCGTGCTCTCGGCGCTGAACTCGGGCCTGTACGCCTCGTCACGCATGCTCTTCGCGCTCACGCGCCGTGGCGACGCGCCACGCTCGCTTGCTACGCTCAACGCGCATGGCGTGCCGGTTCGCGCGATTCTCGTCGGTACGGTGTTCGGCTATGTCGCCGTGGTGATGTCCTACGTCTCGCCCGACACGGTGTTTGCCTTCCTCGTGAATTCTTACGGCACGGTGGCGATCTTCGTGTACGTGCTGATCGCGTTCTCGCAATTGAAGTTGCGCAAACGGCTGGAACGCGAGGCGCCGGGCAAGCTCAAGGTTCGGATGTGGGGGTATCCGTACCTCACCTGGATCGCGATTATCGGCATGCTGTCCATCGTCGCCGCAATGGCCTTCATTCCGGACCAGCGCACGCCGCTCGCGCTGGGTATCGCCAGCCTGACGATGCTGCTCGTTGCCTTCACCGTGCGTTCGATCTGGCGCAAGCTGCGCTCGCCCGATCCGGGCTTCGAAATCTAATACGGGCGTCCAGATGATGGCCGGCGGCAGACACTCTGCCGCCAGCCATTTTCTTTTGCGGCATGTGGCACCACACACCATAAAAATGTAGTGCCAGCGAGCCCTGCCGAACGGTGCGAAAACGCTGCGGCGGTGCTGCTTTGCGCTGGCACCATCACAAAGCGGCGGTGGTACTAATCCCCGGAAAATGTTCTTGGCAGTATGGGCTCATTTCCGTCAGGAGCCTAACGTGGGTACGATTGAATCCTTCGCGCTGGATCGTCGCTCCGAAGCTGCACCATACGATCCGCTTTACGATCCGTTGGTCTCGTCCGGCCCCGGCCTGGGCATGGACTACGCACCAACCTACTGGGTCGCCACGGCCGGCGAACCGCCCGAAGACGACGGCCCGCTGCCCGGCGATGCCGATGTCGACGTGGTCATCGTCGGGGCCGGTTTCACCGGTCTGTCCACCGCACTATTCCTCGCGCGCGAACACGGCATCCGCGCCATGGTGCTCGAAGCGAACCGCACATGCTGGGGCTGCACCAGCCGCAACGGCGGTCAGGGGCAGAACGCGAGCGGACGACTCTATCGCTCGCAATGGATTGCGCGCTGGGGCAAAGACACCGCGCTGCGGCTGGACGCCGAAATCCGCGAGGGCTTCAACACGTTCAAGTCGCTCGTGGCCGAAGTGCCCGAGTGCGACCCGCAACCGGGTGGCCATCTCTATATCGCCCACCGCGATCGCAAGATGGAATTTCTGCGCAACGAAGCCAAGGTCATGCACGACGTGTTCGGCTACGACACACGCATCCTCTCGCGTGCCGAAGTCAGCGAGCAGTACGTCGACGATCAGGAAAACTGCGGCGCCTTGCATGAACCCGACGGCATCGGTGTGCACCCGCTCAAGCTCGCTTTCGGTTATTTGCGCATGACGCGCGCGCTCGGCGCTCGCGTGCATCCGTCCACCCCGGTGCTGAGTGTCGAGACGATCAAGGGCGTGCATCACGTGCGCACGCCGCGCGGTATCGTGCGCGCCAAGGCCGTCGCCTTCGCGACAGGCGGCTACACGCGCAACGACGTGACCAAGGCGCTGCGCGCGAAGATCATGCCGATTCTGTCGAACTCGCTCGTCACCCGCGTGCTCACGCCGGACGAAATCGCGGCGACGAATTTCCGCACCCACGAGGTCATCACCGATACGCGCACGCTGCGCTATTACTACCGTCTGCTGCCGGATAACCGCCTGCAGATCGGCAGCCGCAGCTCGATCACCGGCGCGGATGCGCAAAATCCGAAACACATGGCGGTGCTCGTCGAAGGACTGCATCGCAAATTTCCAGCGCTGCGGGGCATTCATATCGACTACTCGTGGTGGGGCTGGGTCGACGTGAGCCACGACATGATGCCGCGCGTCACGCAACCCGATCCGCGCCAGAACCTCTTCTACGCCGTGGGCTACGGCGGCAACGGCGTGTCGTTCTCCGCGCACGCAGGACGCCGCCTCGCACAACGCATCGCCGGTCAGCGCGACCCGTCGTGGGATCTGCCGATCTACGACTCGGCCCTGCAATACCCGAACGTGTTCGGTGCCGTGCAGTGGCAAGGCTTCGCGCCGTTCCGCCGCATCGGCCAGCGCTTTCTCTATCAGCGATATCACGCGCAAGACGAAGCGCGTTGATCCATCTCCATCCCATATATTTTGGACGCCGCAATGACGACTCAGAACGAATCCGCCGACATCCAGTTGCTCAAGACCTTCAACGACGCCTGGAATCACCACGACATCGACGCCCTCATGGCCTGCATGACGGACACCTGTGTGTTTCACGCCGTGGCCGGCCCCGACGTGCTGGGCCGCACCTTCGAAGGACGCGACGCCGTGCGCGCCGCATTTGCGTCCGCGTGGGAGAACTTCCCTGATGCGTCGTGGACCGAGGGCGTGCACTTCGTCACCGGAAATCGCGGCGTATCCGAATCGACATTCCGCGGCACGAAGGCCGACGGCAGTCGCGTCGAGGCGCGCATGGTCGACGTCTTCACCCTGCGCGACGGCAAGATCGAGGTGAAGAACGCCTTCCGTAAAGACCGCCCCGCGTTCTGACGCGCATTCGTCACCTTCGCAGCGCCAATGGCATTGGTTGCAATTTATTTCGTTTTTCAATACAAAACGTACCAAATAATAAAAATACTGATTGACCATGACAAACAGATCCCCTAGATTTCGCTTTACACACTGAAATCGGAATTATTTGTTCCGTTTATTTTTCACTGGAGACACCCATGAATGCCAAAGATCCGGCTACGGCCCCCCAGCAACCGGTTGCCGCCGACGACGGCCCGCAGGCCATGACGCCGTCTGAAGCCTTCGTCGAAACGATGGTCGCCAATGGCGTGAGCGAGATGTTCGGCATCATGGGCTCGGCCTTCATGGACGCGATGGACATCTTTGCGCCGGCCGGCATTCGCCTGATCCCGGTGGTGCACGAGCAAGGCGCCGGTCACATGGCCGACGGTTATGCTCGCGTGTCGGGCCGTCACGGTGTCGTGATCGGCCAGAACGGCCCCGGCATCAGCAACTGCGTGACGGCCATTGCCGCCGCCTACTGGGCCCATAGCCCGGTCGTGATCGTCACGCCGGAGGCCGGCACGATGGGCATCGGCCTCGGTGGCTTTCAGGAAGCGAAGCAATTGCCGATGTTCCAGGAGTTCACGAAGTATCAGGGTCACGTGACGCACCCGGCCCGCATGGCCGAATTCACGGGCCGTTGCTTCGATCGCGCAATGGCCGAAATGGGGCCGACGCAACTCAACATCCCGCGCGACTACTTCTACGGTCAGATCAAGACCGAGATTCCGCGCCCGCAACGTCTCGACCGTGGCGCTGGCGGTGACGAACGCCTGAACGAAGCGGCCGAACTGCTCGCACAAGCCAGGTTCCCGGTCATCATCTCGGGCGGCGGCGTGGTCATGGCCGACGCCGTCGAGGAGTGCAAGGCGCTCGCCGAGCGCCTGGGTGCGCCGGTGGTGAACAGCTATCTGCACAACGACTCGTTCCCGGCCAGCCATCCGCTGTGGTGCGGCCCGCTCGGCTATCAAGGCTCGAAGGCCGCGATGAAGCTGCTCGCTCAGGCCGACGTGGTCGTCGCACTCGGCTCGCGCCTCGGACCGTTCGGCACGCTGCCGCAACACGGTCTGGACTACTGGCCGAAGCACGCCAAGATCATCCAGATCGATGCCGATCACAAGATGCTCGGCCTCGTGAAGAAGATCTCGGTCGGTATCTGCGGCGATGCGAAGGCGGCTGCCGTAGCGCTGTCGCAGCGTCTGGCCGAACGCACGCTCGTGTGCGACGCCACGCGCGCCGCTCGCGCCGACCAGATCGCTACTGAAAAAGCGGCGTGGGAGAAGGAACTCGACGAATGGACGCACGAGCGCGATCCGTACAGCCTCGACATGATCGAAGAGCAAAAGCGCGAGCGCACCTTCAACGGCGGCGAGTATCTGCATCCGCGTCAGGTGCTGCGCGAGTTGGAGAAGGCCATGCCGGAAGACGTCATGGTCTCGACCGACATCGGCAACATCAACTCAGTAGCCAACAGCTATCTGCGCTTCAACAAGCCGCGCAGCTTCTTCGCAGCCATGAGTTGGGGCAACTGCGGCTACGCGTTCCCGACGATCATCGGCGCCAAGGTCGCGGCGCCGCACCGGCCGGCGATCTCGTATGCGGGCGATGGGGCGTGGGGCATGAGCCTGATGGAAACGCTCACCTGCGTGCGTCACAACATTCCGGTCACGGCCGTGGTCTTCCATAACCGCCAGTGGGGCGCCGAGAAGAAGAATCAGGTGGACTTCTACAACCGGCGCTTCGTGGCAGGCGAACTCGAGAGTCCGAGCTTTGCCAACATCGCGCGGGCGATGGGCGCCGAGGGCATCGTGGTCGATCGTCTGGAAGACGTGGGCCCGGCGCTCAAGAAGGCCATCGACCTGCAGATGAATCACGGCAAAACAACGATCATCGAAATCATGTGTACCCGCGAGCTGGGCGATCCGTTCCGCCGCGACGCACTGTCAAAGCCCGTGCGCATGCTCGACAAGTACAAGGACTACGTCTGACGCGGTTGGGGTCATTCGTGTTACAGCGCTCCCGGCGCTGTGGGTGCCCGGGGCGCTTTTTTGTTTTCTCGACATCATGAAAGCCATCAATCGCATCATCGATACCGCGCGCCGCGCACCGATGCGCATCGTGTTGTGCGAATCGGAAGACGAGCGGGTGCTCACCGCCGCCGCCCGTGCCACGCGCGAGGGTATCGCACGCATCGTGCTCGTCGGCGATATCGGCAAGACCCGGCGCGCGGCCGAGGCGGCGCACATCGATCTGGCCGGCATGGAACTGATCGATCCTGCGACGTCGGCGATGACGGACGCGTTCGCGCAAACGTGGCACGATATGCGCGCAAACAAGGGAATGACGCGCGCGCGCGCCACCGAGGAGATGCGCTCGCCCCTGGGTTTCGCCAACATGATGGTGCGGCTCGGTCACGCCGACGGCGCCGTCGCCGGCGCCGTGAACACGACCGCCGATGTGGTGCGCATGGCCATACAGATCATTGGCGTGCAACCGTCGTTTCAACTCGTATCGAGCTTCTTTCTGATGATGCTCTGCGAGCCGTTCCATACGATGAAGGGCGGTCTGATCTTTTCCGACTGCGCCCTTGTCGTCGATCCCGATGCTGCGCAGCTCGCGCAGATCGCCCTTGCCGCGGCCGACAGCGCGAGCGCCCTGCTCATGGAGCCCCCGCGCGTCGCCATGCTGTCGTTTTCGACGAGCGGCAGCGCGAAACATGCGGCCGTGGACAAAGTCGTGGAAGCGACGCGTCTCGTCAAGGAAGCCCGGCCAGCGTTGGCCATCGACGGCGACGTCCAGCTCGATGCTGCCATCGTCTCCGAAATCGCTCAGCGCAAGGTCGTGCACTCGCAAGTCGAGGGACATGCCAACACGCTCATCTTCCCCAATCTCGACGCCGGCAATATCGGCTACAAGCTGGCCGAACGCATCGGCGGCGCAAAGGCGATCGGCCCCTTGCTGCAAGGGCTGAACCGTCCGGCGAACGACCTGTCGCGCGGTTGCAGCGCCGACGACATCTATTACGTGATCGGCGTGACCTGCGTGCAAGCGCAGGCTGCCCGCGCGAAACTCACCGGCACGTCGCCGCTCGCCACCCCGCCGTGACGCTTCACGCGGGCCGGACGTTATCCGTGTGCGCGACGGCCGCCGCTGCCGATCCAGTCGACAAGTCTCGTGAGCGTCGTCATGTCGGGAAGTGAACTCAGATCCAACGCAAGCGAGTTCCGGTAATACGGGCTGAGATCCAGGCCAACGCCGAAGCCCAGCACCTCCACGTCGCCGAGGGCTCGCTGCTGCGCCACGACCTCACGCAAATGATGATCGAGATAATGCTCGTCGTTGACTTGATTGGTGGCCGCGTCCATCGGGCTACCGTCCGAAATCACGATCAGCAGACGCCGGTTCGCGCTGCGTGAGCGCAACCGCTCGCAAGCCCACTCCACCGCCTCGCCGTCCACCCCCTCGCGAAACAGATCGGCCTTGAACAACGACGCAATGCCCGTTCGCGCGCGCCGCCAACTCGTGACGGCGTCTTTGAAGATCAGATGCGAGACTTCGTTCAGACGCCCCGGGAATCGGGGTTCGCCGTGCGCGAGCCAGGCGGTGCGGGCGCGTCCGCCGTTCCACGCGCCGGTCGTGAAACCCAGGATTTCGTTGGTGACACCCGCCGCGTCGAGTGCGCGGGACAAGACATCGACAATCATCGCCACCGCTTCGATGTGCGCTTTCATCGACCCCGAACAGTCGATCAGGAAGCTCACCATCGATTCGGCGATCAACGTGTGCTTCTCGAGCCGGAACAACCGCCGCTCGGCAGGCGAACTGACCAGTTGCGCAAGGCGCCGTCCGTCGATGCGTCCCTGCTCTTCGCCGAACGACCAGCCGTCGCGTTGCGGCACCGCCAGCGCCGCCTTGAGGGCACGCGCGAGCCTCGGCACGTTGATCGCTTGCGCGACGATTCGCTCGTCGAGGCGCTCGCGGAATTCGGTCAGCAGCGCACGACGCACGAGCGTGCCTGCATACAGTTCGCGGTCGTAGCGATTCGTAAAGACGCGATAACCTTGCGCCGACGCCTTGAGCACGCGGCTATCGCCCGAGTGCGCGAGCGTGATGCCGTCGTCTTCCCGTTCGTCGAAATCGAGAAAAAGCGAGAAGGCATTGCGCGCGCCTTTTTCCTCCTCGTCGCCCTTATCCGCGCCGTCCGCTTGCTCGCCGCCCGCCGCGCGAATCAGACCCGCGATGTCGGCGGCCAGCGCGCGCGCGTACACGGCGAAGGCCGCCTGATCGGCCCGCGTTCGGCGCATGCCCGCGAGCGCGCCGCCAATACGCGGCGCGATGGCCATGCGTGTGGCTTCGATCAGTCCTTCTGTGTCCTCGACGACGGGATAACCCGTCAATCTCGACCAGGCCATTTGCGCGACGGTGTAGAGCAACAACCCGACATGACTGTCGGCCACGCCGGTGACGTGCATCGCGCGCGACCACGCTTCGAACCGGTCGCGCAGGTTCTTCGCCACGCCGGGCATGCCCGGCGGGACGAACGTCTCGCAACGCAATTGCTCCATCAGCTCGAAGAGCAGTCGCTTGAGCGGCGCGTCGGGTTGCAGGCGGTGGTGCAGCGCAGCGTCACTGTGCCGCAACCGTAGCGCCGCGCCGTCGGCAGCACCGCGCAACGTGTCCGATGCGGTGGCAGATCCCGGCAGCGTTTGCAGATGCGGCGCATGCAGCGGCAGCGGCCGCATGTTCCGGCACAGGCGCGCGCCGCTGTAATGCAGCGCTGCGTCGCCGGTCAACGCGCGCACCGTCGCAGCACATAGGGCCACACCGCGCGCGGCGCGCCGTGCCGCCTCGCGCTCGGAGATCGTCACGATGCATCGGCCAGCAGCGAGCGGCCACCCTCGTTGGCGGGCAACTCGTGGCCGAAGGCGCGCTGGTAAAACTCGGCCACCACGGCACGCTCGGCCTCGTCGCATTTGTTCAGGAACGTGAGGCGGAACGCCAGTCCGGCGTCATGGAAAATGCCGGCGTTCTCTGCCCAGTTGATTACCGTGCGCGGCGACATGAGCGTCGACAGATCGCCGGTGGCGAAACCCCTGCGCGTGAGTTCCGCCACGCTCACCATCGAGTCGATGAGCGTACGTCCGGCATCGTTGTCGAGTTCGGGCACACGCGCCAGCACAATGCCCGCTTCATCCTCACGCGACAGATAGTTGAGCGTTGCGACGACATTCCAGCGGTCGATCTGCGCGTGATTGAGTACCTGCGTGCCGTGATACAACCCGTTGAGATTGCCCAGACCGACGGTGTTCGTCGTGGCAAACATGCGGAAGGCCGGATGCGGATGTATCACGCGATTCTGGTCGAGTAGCGTGAGCTTGCCGTCGCGCTCCAGAATGCGCTGAATCACGAACATCACATCGGGACGGCCGGCGTCGTACTCGTCGAAAATCAACGCCACCGGACGTTGCAGCGCCCACGGCACGATGCCTTCCTGAAACTCGGTGATCTGATGACCGTCGCGCACGACGATGGCGTCTTTGCCCACCAGGTCGAGACGGCTGATATGCCCGTCGAGATTCACCCGGACACACGGCCAGTTCAGCCGCGCCGCCACCTGCTCGACGTGCGTTGATTTTCCGGTGCCGTGCATGCCCTGCACCATCACGCGCCGGTTGCACATGAAGCCGGCGAGAATTGCCAGCGTGACGTCAGGGTTAAAGCGGTACGCCGTGTCGATCTCGGGTACGTGATCGTCTCGCTCGCTGAACGCCGGCACCTGCAGATCCGTATCGATGCCGAATACGGTGCGGGCGTCGACCAGGCGATCCGGTTGTTGGGTTGCGGTCTCCATCACGTCCCTCTCCTGTTCTGCTGTTTCACTGCTCCGGGGCAATGCCAGGGCATCATAACGTTAACTATTTTTAGAAACAATTCGTTCCAATTAATTAAATAACGGATTGACGCTACCCCGGCAGCTCATCTACATTCGAACGAACTGAAACGCATCGAAAACCGGCCAGTGGCGTTCAATCCGCTCGATAGTTCGTTTGGGTACAATACCGCTGATCCATTTTCCGGAACGGTGCATATGAACGACGCAGCGACTCAGCACGACACCCCGTCGGAGAACAAGGCGGATACCCCGACCCTGCGGGCGTTTGCGCTGCTCGAATATCTCGTGGCCGCCGACGCACCGGTGTCGCTCGCCGACATGGCGCACGACATCCAGATGCCGAAGGCTTCGCTGCACCGCATGCTCGGTTCGCTCGAAGCGGGCGGGCTGGTGATTCGCGAACCGGGGCAGAAAAACGCTTACGTGATCGGCCCGCGACTCGCGCAATTGAGTCTGGGCGTGATGATGCAGGCGGGCGCACGGCGCATGCGTCACGCGATTCTCGGCCGTCTCGTGGCCGATCTCGGCGAGACGTGCAACCTCACGATGCTGCACGAAACCGAAGTGCTCTATCTCGATCGCATGGAAGCGCCGTGGCCGCTGCGTCTCGATCTCAAGCCGGGCTCACATGTACCCGCACACAGCAGTGCGAGCGGCAAGTTGCTACTCGCCATGATGCCGCGCGAGCAACGTGCCGCCCTGCTGCGCGCGATGAAGCTGCAACGCTTCACGCCGAATACGCTGACCGATCCGGAATTGCTGGAGAGCGAACTCGACCGCATTGCGCATAAGGGCATCGCCGTCGATAACGAAGAATTCGTGCTGGGCATTGCATGCGTAGCCGCGCCCGTACTCAAGGAAGACGGCTCGTGCATCGCCGCCGTGGCCGTGCACGCCCCCGTCTCGCGCACGTCGCTGTCGAAGGCAATGGAGTTCGTGCCGCGTCTGCGAGAAGCCGCAAAGGAACTCGCCAAGACGTTCTGACGCGTCAGAGCGCTTTCGACTTTTCTTCCGCATCCGCTTTTTTCGCCAACGCCTGCGTCTTGCCGGCCCGCTGCCAGTCGAGCAGCGGCGCGAGCACCGCTCGCACGTGTCCGTCCTCGATCGCGCGCACCGGCACGCCTACCGCAACCATGCCACGCACGAACTCTTCGTTATCGATGCCGATGCCGCGCGCGGCCAGCCGGTCCAGCTCCGCGTCAAGCAGGTTGACGTCTGTAATGGTGCGTGGCGTCATGCGCTTGAGCGACAAGCGCGAGAGCACCGCCCGACGCTCGGCCGCCGCCATCTGAGACAGGAACAACTTGCCGCTCGCCGTGCAATGCAACGGCACGCGCATGCCGGGATGCATCTGCATGCGCAGCGGTTCGTTCGTCTCCACTCGCTCAATGTAGAGCACCTCATCGCCGTCGAGCGCCGTCAGATTGACGGTCTCGCCGACGCGATCCACCAGCGTGCGCAGCAGCGAACGCGCCGCGCGCGTGAAGTTGTTGTTCGCCAGCGTGACCAGCGCCAGTCGCGCGGACCGCGGCCCCAACGACAGGCCTCGCTCCGACCCGCGCGAATCGGGCACATGCGCGACGTAGCCGCATAACTCGAGCGCCTCGATCAGGCGCATGAGTGTGGCCTTCGGAATCGACAGACGCGTCGCGAGTTGCGACAACGTGTAGGGCTGTCCGGCCATCGCCAGCCGCTCGATGACGGCCAGCGCCCGCAAGTTCCGCGCCTCGTCGCTCGCGCGCAAGTCCCCTTCGTCCAGCGTGCCCGTCTCGCGCATCGCGCCTCCTCGCTCGTCGCTCATACGCAATAAAGGAAACAAAATATACCAATTAATCGAACGGCATCTGCCTCGGGATAACCCCGGTGCAACGCCGCTCACGCACCGAATACGCCGTTAATCGATGCGCCGCGCCTGCACCTCCCTAGTGAAACCCCGCAGATGCGCCGCAACAATCGCCGCGTTCTGAGACGGCAAGCGCGAAATCCGTTTCAGTTTTCCGTTGCGCGCCGCTTTTCACTTGGCATTTGCGTACGGCTCGCCGACATTGGATCGAAACAATCCGAAACGAATCGTTTCATCCCATCGAAGCAAACGCGAGGCAGGAGACGGGCGGTATGGAACATGAGGTCGACTATCTGATCGTCGGTGCGGGCTCCGCCGGGTGCGTGCTCGCCAATCGTCTGAGCGCAGATCCCGCGTGCCGGGTGTTGCTGCTCGAAGCCGGCGGCCCCGATAGCAATCCATGGATTCACATCCCGGTCGGCTATTTCAAGACGATGCACGACCCGGAACTCGACTGGTGCTATCGCACTGAAGCCGACGCCAATGTCGCCAACCGTCGGATCGACTGGCCGCGCGGCAAGGTTCTCGGCGGTTCAAGCTCGCTCAACGGCCTGCTCTACGTGCGAGGTCAGCGCGAAGACTACGACCACTGGGCTGCACTGGGCAATCGCGGCTGGCGCTACGCCGACGTGCTGCCGTACTTCCGCAAATCCGAAGATCAGGAACACGGCGAGAACGAGTATCACGGCGTTGGCGGCCCGCTGAAGGTATCCGACCTGCGTCTGCGCCGTCCCATCGCAGAACACTTCATCGCCGCCGCGAAAGACACCGGCATCCCCTTCAACGAGGACTATAACGGCGCGACACAGGAAGGCGTCGGCTACTTCCAGCAGACGGCCTTCAAGGGACTTCGCTGGAGCACGGCCAAGGGTTTTCTCAAGCCGGTTCGCGAACGCCCCAACCTGATCGTGGAGACGCGGGCGCAGACGTGCCGTGTCCTGTTTGACGGCAAGCGCGCCATCGGCGTGGAATATCTGCAAAACAACGAGCGCAAGAAGGCCCGCGCGCGCGTGGAGGTCGTTCTTGCGGCCGGGGCCATCGGCTCGCCGCAGATACTGCAAAACTCGGGCGTGGGTCCGACGGCGGTGCTCGCCAAAGCGGGCGTTGCGCTGCGGCATGCGTTGCCCGGTGTCGGCCGGAATCTGCAAGATCACCTGCAAGTGCGCCTCGTCTTCAAGACCCGCGAGCGTACGCTCAACGACGAAGTGAACAACCCGCTTCGCAAGGCGCTCATCGGTCTGCAATACGCCATGTTCCGTACCGGGCCGCTCACGCTCGCCGCCAGTCAGGTGACGATCTTCACGCGCTCGCGCCCGGACTGTCCCGACATTACGCGCCCCGACATTCAGTTCCATATGCAGCCGCTGTCCGCCGACAAGCCGGGCACGGGAGCGCACCGGTTCTCGGCATTCACGTCGTCTGTCTGCCAGCTGCGTCCGTTCAGCCGGGGCAGTGTCGAGATCCGGTCCAACAACCCGCTGCAATACCCGGTCATTCAGGCCAACTATCTGTCGGACGAGCGCGACCATCGCGTTGTGATCGACGGCATCAAGGTGGCGCGCCGCATTGCCGCAGCGCCTTCGCTCGCCCCGCACATCATCGGCGAGTTCGTTCCCGGGGCGAAGTATCAGAGCGACGACGAGCTGTTACAGGCCGCGCGCCAGTTCAGTCAGTCGATCTATCACCCGGCAGGCACCTGCAAGATGGGGCACGACGCCATGGCGGTCGTCGACGACCGTCTGCGCGTACACGGTCTCGCGGCGCTGCGCGTCGTGGACGCGTCGATCATGCCCGAGTTGGTCTCGGGCAACACGAATGCACCGACCATTATGATCGCCGAGAAGGCGGCGGACATGATTCTCGAAGACAGGGAGCAGGCGTCGGGCATGCAGGAGATTCGCGGCAGTGCGCAGACGTCAGCGGAAGCGGCAAGCGTTGCCGTCGCGATTTAGCCAGTCACGTCGGCCCCCAACCATTACAAGACCCGGAGACAACCATGAATGCATCGACCCAGACCGACGCCCGGCAGATGCGCCGTGTCGTCGTCGCCAGCCTCATCGGCGCCACGATCGAGTGGTACGACTTTTTCCTCTACGGCGTGGTCGCCGGCATTGTGTTCAACAAGCTGTATTTCCCCGGCAGCGATCCGCTCGTCTCGACGATGCTTGCCTACGGCACGTTCGCCGTGGGTTTCCTCAGCCGGCCGTTGGGCGGCGTGATCTTCGGACACTTCGGCGACAAGCTTGGCCGCAAGAGCATGCTCGTGATGACCCTCACCATCATGGGGGTCGCCACCCTGCTCATCGGGTTGGTGCCGACCTATGCGCAGATTGGCCTGTGGGCACCGGTACTCCTGCTCGTGCTGCGAGTGCTGCAAGGCATCGGGCTGGGCGGTGAATGGGGCGGCGCGGTACTCATGGCGTTCGAATACGCGCCAAAGGAAAAGCGCGGCTATTACGCCAGCATTCCGCAGGTGGGCCTCGCGCTCGGTCTGTGTCTGGCCTCCGGCGTGGTCGCGTTGCTGTCGTACACCCTCACCGCCGCGCAGTTCCTCACGTGGGGCTGGCGGCTGGCGTTCTTCCTGTCGGTCGGCCTCGTCGCCATCGGCATGTATATCCGTCTGAACGTGATGGAAACGCCCGAGTTCACGAAGATCAAGAAGGCCGGGACCGAGATCAGGATTCCGATTGCCGAAGTGCTCACGCGCAACCCCGGCAACGTGCTGGCGGGCATGGGCGCACGCTTCATCGACGGCGTGTTCTTCAACATCTTCGGCGTGTTCTCGATTGCCTATCTGACGCAGACGCTCAAGCTCTCGCAGACCGAGGCACTCACCGGGGTAATGGCCGCCGCGTTCGTGATGATTTTCACCATCCCGTTCTTCGGCAAGCTATCCGATCGCATCGGCCGCACGCGCATCTACTTCTGGGGCTCGCTCGCGACGGGCCTCTCGTCATTCGCGGGGTTCTGGCTGATGAAGGCGAGCGGCGGCAACGTGATGCTCGTCTGGCTGTCCATCGTGATTCCGCTGGGCGTGATCTACGCATCGGTCTACGGGCCGGAAGCGGCGCTCTTCTCGGAGCTGTTCGACGCCAGGGTGCGCTACACCGGTATCTCCTTCGTCTACCAGTTCTCGGGAATCTTCGCGAGCGGACTGAGCCCGATCATCGCCACGTACCTGTTGCGGAAGAACGGCGGCGAGCCGTGGATGATTTGCATCTACGTGCTGTGTGCCGGCCTTGTCAGCGCGCTGTCCGCTGCCTGGATCGGCAGCCGCAAGCGCCGCCAGCACGTTTGGCACGGGGCGGGGGTGACCGAGCACTGACGGCAGGCATTAACATCGATGCACCGACGCACCGATGCGCCGACCCGGCGCCGGTGCGCAACGAACCGCGAACAGGGCGACTCCTTCACCGGAATGCGCCTGTTCCCTTACGTATTTCGCATCCTGCACGACCCGGATCCGTCCGTGAAGGGGCGATCTCGTGCGATGATTCGGGGTATCGCTCACGTGCCTCGCGCGACCCTCCGGCAACGCCCTTTCACGCCGTCTGCATATTTTCTTGCAGTGCAAAGGATTGTCTGCGCCGGGCACGACGAAAGCCTGTTGCCCCAATCCTCTGGCCCGCGAGACATAATGCAGCGAGACCCGTCGCTAGATGCCGCTATTCCCGAAGACGAACCTGATCGTCCGGGGCCCCTCTCGGAAGCGTCCCTGCTCGGTGCGCCGTCGACGCCACCCGGCCCAGCCTCGGCAGACGCCGCGCCGCTGCCCATCAGTGTCTATCCGGCGCTCATGGGCATTCTGCTGGCGTATGGCGTGCTGGTTGTCGGCAATGGGCTCTTCGCCACCGCCATCCCCTTTCATGCGCTGAAGTACGGTGCGTCGACGTTCACGATCGGTGTGATCCAGTCGTGCTACTACGGCGGCTTTCTGCTCGGCGCGTTCTACAACCGCTCGCTCATCGAGCGCATCGGGCAACATCGCGCGTTCGTGGCCTTCACCGCGCTGGCCGCCCTGTTCGTGATGGGCTTCGCGGTGAGCGAGACCACGCTCACCCTCTGCGTGCTGCGGCTCGGTACCGGCTTCGCGCTGATGGGCATGTACACCACCGTGGAGAGCTGGCTCAACGGCTCGGTGCCGAATACGATGCGCGGGCGCGTCTTCGGCTCCTATCTCACCATCAACTACCTCGCCGTGAGTACCGGACAATTCCTGCTCAACATCGGAGAGGCCGGCAGCGAGGGGCAGCTTCTACTCGTCGCGGGACTGTTCGTCGCGGCGATTCTGCCCATCACGCTCATGCAGGGATGGCCAACGCGTGTCGCCGACGAACGACTCGTCAAACGACCGGCAATCGGCCTCTTCGACAGCGTCGCCGAAATGGCACGCGCCACGCCAATTGCCATTCCGGGCTGCATTCTCGCCGGGTTTCTGTACAGCGCGTTCTACGCCATCATGCCGGTCTACCTCACGCGCATCGGCCTGTCGATCGGCAGCCTGTCGACGTTGATGGGGGTGGCGCTCTTCGGCGCGCTGCTCATGCAATGGCCGGTGGGCCGGCTGTCGGATCGCATGGACCGGCGCACGCTGTCGCGGCGTCTCGCGTTTGCGTCGGCCGCGTTCTGCGCACCGTTGATCGTCTTCCAGGCACACTGGCTGGTGTTCGTGCTGATGTTCCTGTTCTCTGCGGTCAACTTCACACAGTACGGGCTGATCGTCTCGCATGTGAACGACCGTACGGTGCCCGAACGGCGTGTGGCGGTGAGCGCCACGCTGCTCATTCTCTTCTCGGTCGGGGGCATTCTCGGACCGATGATCGCCTCGATGGCCGTGACGCTGCTCGGCCCGGGTGGCCTGCACGTCTTCAACGTCGTCTGCGCACTATCGCTCGCTCGGGTCGCCCGGAGAGCACAATTGCTGGCGCCCTGACGGATGACGTTCATGGGCGCGGGCGTAAGGGCATAGGGGTGTAGAGACAATCCGTTAAGTACGCAGCAAACGGAACGCGATGCCGCACTCGCAAGCACCGCCGAATCTCGCCGAGAAGCCCCATTCTGGTGCAGTCATGCCGCTCACTGGTGCGATGCGTCACAACGCCGGGGGAAAATCGCGGACAATATCGCCGGCGCCGCCAGGTGCCTTTGAGCACGCTTCTTGCTCATCTATTCTGTACATAACACTGCTCCCCCACGCCTGCCTCTACCATGACCATGATCGATCTCGACGCCCCCGGTTTGCTGCCGCCCCGTCTGACAGCGGCCGAGGACGGCCGACGCATCGTCATTTACGGCGACTTCACGATTTGCAGCGTCTTCCAACCGGTGTTCTCGGTCTCGCACCGCCGCGCCATCGGCTATCACGCGTCCTTGCGCGCGCATGACGCCGAAGGCCGTCACGTTCCATCGCATGAAGTCTTCACGCTCGCGGCACGTCACGGCGACATGCTCGAACTCGGCCGGCTGGCCGAATCGCTGCATCTGGGCAACTTCTGTGAGTTCGATGGCCGCGACGCGTGGCTCTTCCTGAGCCTGCACCCCGCGGCATTGATGGACACGGTCTACGGCGAGGCGCTCATCGCCACGCTCAAAGCCACCGGCCTGTCGCCGCAACGCGTGGTGCTCGAAGTGCCGGAGCAGGCGGGCGGCGACACGCCGCGCTTCGGCGCCATTGTCGGCAGCCTGCGCAAGGCGGGTTTCCTCATTGCGCTGGGCGGCTTCGGCGCCAAGCACTCGAACATCGACCGGGTATGGGATCTGCGCCCCGATATCGTGGCGCTCGATCGCGGCATTCTCGCGCAGGCAACCGAGCAATCGCATCTGGCGCGCGTGCTGCCCGGGCTCGTGTCGCTGCTGCACGAATCGGGACAGTTGGTCATGATGTGCGGGCTCACGACGGATCGCGAAGCCCTGCTCGCCCTGGAGTGCAACGTGGACTTCGTGCAAGGGCAGCATTTTGCGGCGCCCGATGTCGATCCCGTACCGCCAAAGATTGCCGCCGAGCGTATGGATGTGCTCTCGTCGGGACTACGCACGCTACTCGTCGAACGCGAGCGCGCCGAGCATGCGCGGCTCGCACCGTACGTGGCGGGCATCGAATCGGCGGCGGCGCGCATCGCGCAGGGTCAGGACATCAAACAGGCGACGCACGACTTGCTCGCGCTGCCCGATGCGGCGCGCTGCTTTCTGCTCGACCCGCTCGGACGCCAGATCGGCGATAACGTGTTGCCGCACAGCCATTCCTCACAGCGCGCCAAACGTTTCCGTCCGCTGTTGCACTCGGAGGGCGCGAACTGGGCGCGGCGGCCGTACTTCATCGAAGCCATGCGCGCGCCCGGCGAGGTGCATTTCACCCCGCCTTATCTCTCGATCAACGAGGCACACCTTTGTGTGACGGCTTCGATTGCCACGCCCGCCCAACAGGGGCTGCACGTGCTCTGCGTCGATATCAACTGGTAACTCAGGCGGTCGCGCGTTGCACCCGGTAGCGCTCGAGCCAGTGGGCATACGGCGCAGGAAGCACCCACGACGCACGCGCCACGTCAAGCTCGCGTGCCGCGTAGTACGGCCAGTGCGGGTTGGCCAGCAACGCGCGGCCGATCATCACGAGGTCCATCTGTCCGTCGGCCACCACGCGGTTGGCCGCGTGGGGGTCGTCAATGCCCCACGACGACGCCACGGCAATGCCGGCTTCCTTCTTGACGCGCTCGGCAATCGGCGCGAGGAACGCTGAGCCCCAGGGGATATTCGCGGTGGGCGTCGAGAAACCGACGCTCACGTTCAACAGATCGAGACCGCCTTCGCGCATCTGACGCGTGAGCGCGATCGATTCCGCCAAAGTCTCCTCGTCGCGGCCGTCGTACTCGATCACGCCGAAACGGGCCGTGAGCGGTAGATGATCGGGCCACACTTCGCGCACGGCGGCGAGCGTCTCGAGCAGGAAGCGGCTGCGGCCGGCGAGATCGCCGCCGTAGGCGTCGTTGCGATGGTTCGCGTGCAGCGAGAAGAAGCTCTGCGCCAGATAGCCGTGGGCAAAGTGCAGTTCCAGCCACTCGAAGCCTGCGGCCAGCGCGCGGCGCGCTGCCGCCACGAAGTCGGCCTTCACGCGCGCGATGTCGTCGAGGGTCATCGCCTTCGGGACCTTGCCGAGATGAGCACCGAAGGGGACTGCGGACGGCGAGATCGTTGGCCAGCCGCGCGGATCGTCTTCCCCGATATGGTCGTCGCCTTCCCACGGGCGGTTGGCACTCGCCTTGCGACCGGCGTGCGCGATCTGAATGCCGGGCACCGCGCCGTGCGCCTTGATGGCCGAGGCAATGCGGGCCATGCCCTGCGCCTGCTCGTCGTTCCACAGACCAGTACATCCGGGGGAAATACGGCCTTCGGGCGAGACAGCGGTCGCCTCGACGATCACCAGACCAGCACCGCCGCGCGCAAGACCGGCGTAATGGGCAAGGTGCCAATCGTTGGTGACACCGTCGATGGCGCTGTACTGACACATCGGCGGAACGGCAACGCGGTTGCGCAACTTGACGCTTTTCAGCGCAAACGGGGAAAACAGGGCGGACATGAGGAGTTCTCTAGGGAGTCAGGGAAAGCGGCGCCGGCTGGCGGAGCGCTGGGCGCCTGGCAGCGATTCGTGGCACCTCGACCGGTTGCGGCCGACACCAGCAATACTAGCCGCACACCACTATAATGAAAACCATCTGCCCATTATCAAATCGATAACAGTTCATTATGGTCAATCCTCAGTGGCTCAAATCGTTCGCCACGCTCGCCGATTTGGGTAACTTCACGCGCACCGCCGACCGGCTGGGCCTCACGCAGGCCGCCGTGAGCCAGCATGTGAAGCATCTCGAGGAGGCGTTCGGGCCGTTGCTCGTGCGGCGTCCACGCGCCGTGGAACTCACGCCTGCCGGGCAGGCGTTGCTGACCTACTGTCTTGAGGTCGAATGTGCGGCCCGGCATCTGCGCTCGCGTCTGGACGATGCGAACGAGGAATGCGGCGTCATCACGCTCATCACGCCGGGCAGCATCGGGCTGTATCTGTGTCCTATCCTGCTCGACATGCAGAAGGCCAACCCCGCGATGGCCGTGCGGCATCGCTTCGCTCCCGACCGCGAAGTGCTCGAAGGCGTATTACAGAATCACTTCGAGTTGGGACTGGTGACGTTACGGCCGGAAGACCCGCGTCTCGCCGCCACGCCGTTCACGCAGGAACCGCTCGAACTGGTGGTCCCGGCGGGGGAAGACGTGCACACATGGGAAGACCTGAAGCGCATCGGATACATCGATCATCCGGACGGCGAAGCCATGTCGACGCGTTTGCTCAGCCGCCGATTCCCGGGCAATCCGGGGGTGCAGAGCCTGCCGTGCAAGGGATGCACGAATCAGATCAGTCTGATTCTCGAATATGTCGCGCGCGGTCTGGGTTTCACCATCATTCCCCAGTACGCGCGACAGGCGTTTGCCTCGCAGGACGCCATTCGGGTGGTGGACTGCGGCCCGCCGGTGGTCGACACGCTGTGGCTCATCCATCGGGCCGAATGGCCGCTCTCGGCGCGCGCGCAACGCGCCGTGGCGCTGCTGCGCGAACGCGTCGACGCGCCGCGCCCGCATGCGTTCGGTGGCAAACGCGTCTTGCGGCCAACGGTGACATAAGCCGCCGGGCGCGCTGGCAGAATCTGCGGCATCACTGTCGTTGCGAGCCCTCGACGTGAATCGGTACGCTGTGCCCTTTCGCATCTCGACAGCATCGCCATGCATATCCTTCGCTCTATCCTGCTCTGTCTGCTGATCGCACAGATCGTTGCGTCGAGCGCCGCCCCGCGTTCGACGCACAGCGAGGTCGCCGCACAGGCGCGTCAAGGTTTGCTCGACGCGCTGGCCGAACGCCCGCGCGATCCTGTGATCGACGGCACCGACGACATTTCTCTCGCTTTGGTCTCGGATGCCTGGTCGCGCACATGGCGCAGTCAGGCCGTCGCAGTGGCGCCGCAGGTGTCCTCGGGGCACGCGATGCTGGCCAGCGGATTGCAGCTCGTCGCGCAAGACAACGAAACGTTGAGATCGGCGCACACCGTGACGCTCGCCCCCGAAGCCACGGCAATGGCACGCTTCACGCAAGCGCTCGACGCCATCGGACAGCGATATGGCCCGGCCGAGCGCGATATCGTGACGCTGGCGCCGGAATACGCCGACACGACACGATGAGGGGGTGCCGAAGGGACGCCGAGCAGCTAAGCGGTGCGCCGGTGTTGCGACATCGGCGCACCGAAGGTGTCGCGAAACGCCCGCTGGCAAGCATCGACGCTGCGCAATCCGTTCCTGCGCCCAGTCGGTCTGCCGCATCAGCGACGCCGCAAAGTCCACCCGGGCGCGCATGACATACCGCGCAGACGATATGCCGGTATCACGCGAAAACGCCCGGGAGAAATTGCGCGGACTCATGCGTGCCACGGCAGTCAGCGCGTCGACACTCAGATCCGCATCAAGATGGCTCTCGATCCACGCGATCGCATCGCGCACCGGCGATGTCGCGCCTTGCTGCAAAGTGCAGCGACCGGCTCACCTGCGATTCAGCCCCGCCGCGCAGCACGAACGCGCCGGTGCATACACTCGCGATACGCCGTGTATGCGCTGCGGCGCGTGCGACCCATTGCGCTGCGCCGTCGTCGATCACAGCACGGCGCAACGCCGCCTCTTCGCCGCCGGCAACGATGATCGTGTCGAAATCGTGGGATTCGCCGAAGGCCCCCAAGGACGCAGTGGCCGCAATGGCAAGACCGGCGCTCGTATTGACGTTACCGCCATGTGGCGACGCAACGGTAAGCCGGTAGGCAGCCGGCACGGCGAGCGATGCTTTGGCGAAAGCGCTGGCCGGGCCAGTGACGTCAATGGCTTCTACTCCGTCGAACGCGACGATGACGATGTGACGGCTGACCGGATCGGTGCCGGCAGGTTGAACGTTGGCTGACACGCAATGCCCCGCAGATTCTGCGCGAAGGCGACCGAACGTTCGCGCCTGTTCCCGAATGAGGCGGGCGACGCTGCCCGCCGGTTGGCGTGCATTGTAGCCCTTGCGCACTAAGGTCCGCGCGGGAGAAGTCCCCGCGCGGTACCCGCTTATCGCGCCGCCTGCGTGAACTTGTTGAACGACGTATCGAAGAGTCCGCGCACGTCGAAGCCCTTGGTCAGCGTGCCGGTCTTCACGAAATCATCCACGCTCTTCTGCGCTTCGGCGATGGCGCTGTCTGTCAGCGGTTCATAGCGAATGCGTGACGTGCTGAACCACTGATGCGCCAGCTTGGGATCGACGCGCGACTTGGCTGCCCAGACATCCGCGTAGCGTTCGATATGCCGTGCGTCCGCCAGTGACCACTCACGCGCACGCTGATAACGCTGGACGAAATCCCCCAGCAATTCGCGCTTGGTATCGATCACCTTCTGCGTCGTGGACAGATAGCTCTGCGCCGCAATCAGGCCCCGGGCCGTTACCACCGTACGAGCGCCTGCCTGACGCAAACGCGAGACATACGGCTCCCACGTCGCCGTCGCGTCCACCTTGCCCGCCTGCAACGCCGCCGCCGAATCGACGGACGCGAGATACGAGTACTTCACCGCGTCGAGCGGCAAGCCAGCCGACGTCAGCGCCGCTTGCACCAGTTGCTGTGACCAGCCGCCGCGCGTGATCGCCACCGTCTTGCCCTTCAGGTCGGCCACCGTCTTGATCTGCGTGTGTGGACCAGCGAGCAACACCACACTGTCAGGACTGTCGCGGTAGATGCCGATGACTTTGACGGGCGCACCCTGTGCGGCGAGGAACAGCACCGGACCATCGCCTTGCAGACCCAGATCGAGCGCGCCCGCGTTGACCGCTTCGATCACGGGTGAACCCGCCGGAAACTGCTTCCATGCAACGGTGTAGGGGGCATCCTGCAACACCCCCGACGCTTCGAAGAGACTCTGTGCGTTGTACGCCTGATCGCCGACAACGAGGACGGGCTTGTCGGCCGCTTTGCCCGCGAACGGCAGAATCGCGGCGACGCTCAACGCGGCGGCGGCACTGCGGCGCAGGCGAGCGCGCCACGCCGGCCAACGCTCACGCAGACGGCTGCGCAGATCGCGCTTCGCCGAGCGCGTCAGCGTCGCCCGCAACAGCGCTGCGCGCGACGGTGCGGAGATATAGAGACCCAAAGCAATCGCGGAGGCGGCGATGAATGCATCGATCACCGGGTTCGCCGCCGGTACGTTGGAAGAAGTGGATGTCTTCATGTCATGACGCCACACCGGAGCGCGGCTGCGGAAGTAATCGGACGTGTCAGTCTAGGCAAGCCCGCCCGCGTCCCCAACCATCGATTGATGCGATCCATAGCGCGCGCCGCGCCGGTTTGCTTATTCGGGTTTGCTTATCGGATTTCGTTGTTTGTCTCGGCACGCCGCGCTCTCGTATCGTGATCGTCTATCGAAATCGAAATGAGAGTCACGTCATGAGCCAACCTGCCCGCAAGCTCCGGCTGGGCGCCTACATGTCGGGGTCCGGCGTGCAAGGCGATAGCTGGCGCCATCCCGACACCGACACCGACGCCTATTCGCAATTCGCGCGCTATCGTCATTACGCACAAACGTTGGAGCGCGGTTGCTTCGACGCCCTGTTCTTCTTCGACAACCTCTTCATGTCGACCGACCCGGTGTCGCTCGCCCATAGCCCCGGTGCACCGCGCTGGGATCCGGTCGTGCTGCTCGCCGGTCTGGCCGGGGCAACGAAGCACATCGGTCTGGTGGCATCGGTAAGCACCACGTACAGCGAGCCCTACAACGTGGCGCGCGCATTCGCCTCGCTCGACCATCTCTCGGGCGGCCGCGCAGGCTGGAATATGGTGACGTCCACGGGCGGGGGCGAGAACTTCAATCGCGACGATCACGTCGATCACGCGGTGCGATACGAGCGCGCCAACGAGTTCTACGACGTAGTGACCGGTCTCTGGGACAGCCACGCCGACGACGCCTTCCCGCGCAGCAAAGCCACGGGCCAATGGGCCGATCCGGCGCGTATTCGCAAACTCGATCATCGGGGCAAGCACTTCCGCGTGCGCGGTCCACTCAGCGCACCGCGCCCGGTACAGGGATGGCCGGTGATCGCGCAGGCCGGTTCGAGCGAAGCCGGGCGCGAGCTGGCCGCGCGGGCGGGGGAATTGCTCTACACCGCTGCGCAGGACATCGAAGACGCACGCGCGTTCTATACCGATGTGAAAACACGGGCGCTGAAGTATGGCCGTCGCCCGGAGCACATCTTCATTCTGCCAGGCGTGTCACCCATTGTCGGCCGCACGCAAGCCGAAGCGCAGGACACCTACGACGCCTTGCTGGCGCATCGCGATCCCGCCGTCGTACTGCACTCGCTCACGAACTATGCGAGTCTGGGCATCGACCTCGGCAGCCTGCCGCTCGACGCGAAGGTGCCGCTCCCCGAACAGGTGCCGGAGACGAACTCGCACAAGAGCCGTCAGAAGCTGCTGGTGGACTGGATTCGGCGTGAACAGCCGACGGTGCGTCAGCTCTATACGCGCTTCACCGGGGGGGGCCATCGCGTGCTGGTCGGCACACCGGAATCGATCGCCGACGACTTTCAGCACTGGTTCGAGACGGGCGCAGCCGACGGCTTCAACATCATGTTCCCGAGCGCGCCGAGCGGCATCGAGGATTTCGTCGATCTGGTCGTGCCGGAATTACAGCGGCGCGGGTTGTTCCGCACGCGTTACGAGGGCCACACGTTCCGCGAGAATCTGGGCGTGCCGGCGGTGCCGAATCAACACTTCAGTGATGCTGCAACCGCCGTGGCGCCGGTCGCATAAGTGAGGAAATGCATCGAGGTTGGCGCAGATGGCGAGTGCTGAATGAGCCAAAGCGGCACTGCGCCGGTGATGGGCGTCACCGGCGCGGCGTATGCCCGCATACGGACTCAAAAAATCACGTACACCTTGCGAATGGTCTCGTCGATCTGCCAGAGACCTTCGGTATTGGCTTCGAAGAACAGCGTGTCGCCCGGTGCGATCTCCAGCGGCGCTTCGCCATCGGGCGTAAACGTCGCGCGCCCCGCCAGAAAGTGCATCACCTCCGCCTGCTTGACCACGCGTCGATAGGTGCCCGGTGTGCATTCGAACACACCGGTATCGATCGCCTCGCTGCCCGGAATCACCTTCTGCACGCCGCTGACCTGCGCCGGCGTGGTTCCCGGCAGGCCCGCGGTGCCCCAATCCTCCAGGCCCCGCAACTGAGCGCTCTGCCTGATCTGCTGCACTTTCATGAATGACTCCCGTCGCGCGTGCCGTCAGGCGAGATTGCCCTGGCACAGATACTTGATGGCGAGATAATCGTCGAGGCCGTACTTCGACCCCTCGCGCCCGTAGCCCGACTCCTTGACGCCGCCGAACGGCGCAGCTTCGCTGGCGAGCGCGCCTTCGTTGATGCCGACGATGCCGGCCTCGAGCGCACTGGCCACCCGTTCGATGCGACGCAGGTTCTCACTGTAGAAATACGCGGCGAGCCCGAACGGCGTGTCGTTGGCCCGCTGGAGAACTTCGTCTTCCGTCTCGAAGCGGAACAGCGGTGCGACGGGACCGAACGTCTCTTCGCATGTCAGCGCCATGCTTTCATCGGCGTTGATGAGCACCGTAGGCGCGTAGTAGTTGGGACCCAGCACGTCGAGCCGCTTGCCCCCCGTCGTCACGTGGGCCCCCCTTGCAACGGCATCGTCGACGTGACGGGCGATCTTCTCGACCGCCCGTGCGTTGATCATCGGGCCGATCTGCGCCTGATCGTCGGTCGCGGGCGCCACCTTGAGTGCCGCAACGGCTTCGGTCAGCATGCCCGCGAAACGCTCGTACACGCCGGCCTGCACGTAGATGCGATTCGGACACACGCACGTCTGTCCGCCATTGCGGAACTTGGCCGCCATCAGGCCCGCCACGGCGGCTGGCAGATCCGCATCGTCGAACACGATGAACGGGGCGTTGCCACCAAGCTCCAACGACAGTTTCTTGAGCGTGCCGGCAGACTCTCGCGCGAGATGCTTGCCGACCGGCGTCGAGCCGGTGAACGTGATCTTGCGCACACGTGCGTCGGCCAGCCATTCGGCGACAGCACTCACGCCCTGCTCTCGCGACGCGGCAATCATGTTGAGCACCCCGGCTGGCAGACCGGCATCTTCTGCCAGGTACGCCAGCGCAAGCGCCGTCAACGGTGTGTCTTCGGCGGGTTTGGCCACGACCGTGCAACCGACAGCCAGCGCCGGTGCGATCTTGCGCGCGATCATCGCCAACGGGAAGTTCCACGGCGTCACCGCCGCCACGATCCCGATCGGCTCCTTGACTGCCGTCATGCGCTTGCCGCGCGCCTGCGTCGGGATGATGTCGCCGTACACGCGCGTCGCCTCGTCGGCGAACCACGCCACATACGACGCGCCGTAATTGACCTCGCCACGTGCCTCGGCGAGCGGCTTGCCCTGCTCCATCGAAATCAGCCGCGCAAGATCCTCGCGATGCGCGAGGATGGCGGCATGCCAGCGACGCAAGAACGCGGCACGCTCGGCCGGCAACGTGGCGCGCCATGCCGGCAATGCACGCTCGGCAGCGTCGACCGCAGCGCGGGCATCGGCCGGCGCGGCGTCGGCCACTTGCGCGATGGCCTGCCCCGTGGCGGGATTGGTGACGACGAAGCGTCGCCCGGTGACGGCATCCTGCCATTCGCCATCCACCATCTGTTGCGTGCGCAGCAGTTCGGTGCGCGTGAGTTCCAGCGTCATATTGCATTCTCCGGTTGCTTCAACGATACCGCCGCACGAAACGCACAGCGGTATCGGTATCAAGGTCATCGTTGCAAAAGGGGCCGATGACTCGCCTGGCGAACAAGGCAGGGACTAGAGGGGCCTGGGAAATATCGGTGCGCGTCAGGCGCTCAGCACGGCAGCAATCGCCGCGCCGACTTCGGTCGTGCTAGCGGTGCCGCCCATGTCGCCCGTGCGCGGGCCGTCTTTGATGACGGCGCCGATCGCCGCGACGATCGCGTCGTGCGCCTCGCGCGCGCGCCCCTGCCCCTTGCCCAGGAAGTCGAGCATCATCGCTGCGGTCCAGATCATGCCGATCGGGTTGGCGATATTCTTGCCGGCGATGTCCGGCGCCGAGCCGTGCACCGGCTCGAACAGCGACGGGAAGTTGCCTTCCGGGTTGAGGTTGCCCGACGGGGCGATGCCGATCGTGCCCGTGCAGGCAGGGCCCAGGTCCGACAGAATGTCGCCGAACAGGTTGCTCGCCACCACCACATCGAAGCGGTCCGGATTCAGCACGAAGCGTGCACACAGGATGTCGATGTGCTGCTTGTCCCACTTCACGTCCGGATACTTGGCAGCCGTCTCGGCGGCGCGCTGATCCCACCACGGCATCGAGATCGAGATGCCGTTGCTCTTGGTCGCCACGGTGATCTTCTTGGCCGCGCGTTGCTGCGCCAGTTCGAAAGCGAACTTCATCACGCGCTCGGTGCCACGGCGCGTGAACACGGATTCCTGCACGACAAACTCGCGGTCGGTGCCCTCGAACATCACCCCGCCGATCGACGAGTACTCGCCTTCGGTGTTCTCGCGCACGATCATGAAGTCGATGTCGCCCACTTTGCGGTTGGCGAGTGGTGATGGCACGCCGTCGAACAAGCGCGCCGGGCGCAGGTTGATGTACTGGTCGAATTCGCGACGGAACTTGAGCAGCGAGCCCCACAGCGAGATATGATCGGGCACCGTGTCGGGCCAGCCCACCGCGCCGAACAGGATCGCGTCGACGCCTTCGAGTTGCTGCTTCCAGTCATCCGGCATCATCTGGCCGTGCAGCGCGTAGTAGTCGCAGCTCGCCCATTCGATGTGCTGGTACTCGAGCGGGATGCCAAAGCGGCGGCTGACGGCGTCAAGCACGCGCAGGCCTTCGGGCATCACTTCCTTGCCGATGCCATCGCCCGGAATGACGGCGATACGGAACGGGCGCGAAACAGTGGCGGTCATGATTGTCTCCTGAAATGTCCAAAACGATCGATGGGCAGAGCATCGGGTATGCGCGAAGTTTATTTCACCAAAAACCGAATAGAATCCACCTAACCGTTGAGCAACTATCCACGAAATGTGAATTACGCATGGCGCTGACCTCTCCCATCCTGCCCGCCTCGCCGAATCTCGACGACCTGCGCGTGTTTTGCCTTGTGGCGCGCAAGGCCAGCTTCTCTGCCGCCGCCGACACGTTGAATGCGTCGCCAGCCTACGTGAGCAAGCGCATCGGCATACTCGAAGCGTCGCTGGGCACCAAGCTGCTGCACCGCTCCACGCGCCGCGTGACCATCACCGATGCCGGCGAACGTGTCTATGCCTGGGCCGAGAAAATCCTCGACGACGTGCATCATCTGATCGAAGACGTCTCGACCACCCGCCAGATGCCGCGTGGCATGTTGCGTGTGTCGAGCAGTTTCGGCTTCGGGCGGCACATGGTGGCGCCTGCCATGTCGCGCCTGCGCGAGCTGCATCCGCAACTGAACGTGCGGCTCGATCTGTTCGATCGCATCGTGGACGTCGCAACGGAGGGATACGACCTCGACGTGCGCATCGGCGATGACATCGCACCGCATCTGATCGCCAAGCGACTGGCGGCCAATCACCGTGTGCTGTGTGCATCGCCCGCCTATCTCGCCAGGCACGGCACGCCGCGACAGATCGACGATCTGGCCGGGCACGCCTGCATCGTCATCAAGGAGCGCGATCACCCGTTCGGCGTGTGGCGCTTGTCGCATCGCGGCGAGACAGTGTCGCTCAAGGTCACGGGCCCGCTGTCGACCAATCACGGCGAAGTGGCCGTGCAATGGGCGCTTGATGGGCAGGGCATTCTGCTACGTTCGATCTGGCAGGTGCAGCCACTGCTCGACGACGGCACGCTGGTGCAGGTGCTGCCCGACGTAACGCAGCCTGCTAACGTGTGGGCGGTCTATCCGACGCGACTCGCCGGGTCGGCGAAAGTCCGCGCGTGCGTGAACTTTCTTGCCGAGGAGTTCAGTCATTGGGAAGGCGGCATGGGCGCGCCCGCGTCGACACTCTGACATGTGGGTGAGCGCGCTGCCACCCGACGTGCTCAGCCTCGCGGAGCGAACAGGGATTCGAGCGGATACTGCGTCTTGACGAACGGCGACTTGATGATGACGTAGCTGAAGTACTTCTCGATACCGATGTCGCGCTCCAGCAGCCCTTCGACGATGCTTTGATAGTGGCTGACGCTGCGCGTGACGAACTTGAGCAGGTAGTCGTAACCGCCGCTGGCGAGATGGCACTCGACGATTTCGTCGACATCGCGAATGGCGTCGACGAAGCGGATGAAGTCCTCGCGGCGATGGTCCGCCAGGGTCACTTCGGTGAAGACCAACTGAACGTCGCCGAGCTTTTCAAGCTGAATCTGCGCACCGTAGCCGGCGATGTAACCGGCTTTTTCAAGGCGCTTGACGCGGATCAGGCACGGGCTCGGCGAGAGACCGACGGCGTCGGCCAGTTCCAGGTTGGTAATGCGGCCTCGCTTTTGCAACTGCGAGAGAATGCGCAAGTCGATACGGTCAAGTTTGCAGTCCGTGCCCATCGTCGTGTCTTCGCGCCCGCAGGGGCTTGGTCAATCGTAGATCGTCAAAGATCTTAACACAGCGCTAGCGCGCCACAAGCCCCCGCACGAGGCCGCCCATCATGCCGCCGAGCCCCTGCTCATGCGGCTTTCCGGGCCCCCTGCGCTGCGCTCACCGCTGCCTTCACGGCGTCGTCCTGCAGCACTTCGTCGAGCGTGGCGCGCACGCGATCGATCATCAGCGAGACGTCCTGCGCGGTGAAACACAACGCCGGTGCGAAGCCCAGAATATTGTCGGCGAACGCGCGGAAAATCACGCCGTGCCGATACGCCGCCGAAGCAATCTTGTCCGACAGTTTCACCGCCGGATCGAAGCGCGCCTTGGTCGCCTTACCGGCCACGAGTTCGACAGCACCGAGCAGACCGAGATAGCGCGAGTCGCCGACCAGGGGGTGATCGAGCAGCGAGTCGAGCCCCGCACCGAACACCGGCGCCACTGCCTGAGCGTTGGCCAGCAGACCGCCTTCGTACAGTCGGATGACTTCGAGCGCCACGGCTGCGCTCACCGGATGCGCCGAGTACGTCTGCCCATGCCCGACAACGGCGCCGTGCTCGCCATCGGCGATGGCCTGATAAATCGCGTCGCTCATGAGCACGGCCCCCATCGGCGCATAGCCTGAGGTCAGGCCTTTGGCCACGGTCATCATGTCCGGCTCGACCTGTTCGGCCTCGCACGCGAACATCGGGCCAGTGCGGCCGAAGCCCGTGATGACCTCGTCGGCCACGAACAGGATATCGAGGCGTTTGCACGCGTCGCGCATGGCCCGCAGCCAACCCTTCGGCGGCACGATCACGCCGCCCGAGCCCTGGACCGGCTCGCAGAAGAACGCCGCGACGTGATCGCTGCCGCCGAGCGTCGCCACCTTCGCTTCGAGCGCCGCCACGCTGGCATCGATCAGCGCCTGACCGTCACGCCCCAGCGGATCGCGATAGGCGTACGGCGACGGCAGATAGTGCTGCGTCGGCAGCGGCACGTCGAAGCCGCGGTGGAACGACGCCAGTGCCGTGAGCCCCGCGCCCACCGACGAGGAGCCGTGATAACCACGCTCCAGCGAGATGAACTGCTTCTTCTGCGCACGGCCGGTGACGTTGTAGTAATGCGTGATGAAGCGCAGCGCAGCGTCGATCGCGTCCGAACCACCGAGCGAGAAGTAGACGTGCTGCAACGAGCCCGGTGCGATCGACACCAGCTTCTCGGCCAGTTGTGCGGCCGGTGCGCTGCCGAAATGGAAATAGCCGGTGGCATACGGCAACTTCGTCATCTGTTCGGCCGCCGCCGCAACGACGCTCTGCTGTCCATAGCCGACGTTCACACACCACAGCCCCGCGAAAGCATCGAGCAGTTCGTTGCCGTCGACGTCGCGCAGGTAGGCGCCGTGACCGGATTCGAGCAACGTCGCACCGCGCTGTTCGTGGGCGCGATAGCTGACGACGGGATGGATCAGATGCCGGCGGTCGGCATCGAGAAGCGCTTGCTTGGACATTGGATTCTCTCGGCTTGTCGATGGAAGGGGGGGTGAACACGCCTTCCATACTAGAGAGTCGCCGGCACGTACGCGCCGCCAAATAATGCCAAAAAGAGAACGTGCGCCGCGTATTTTCGGCGCGCGCAGCATTTTCTGCTGTGCGCGGTCCGCCTAGGTGTCAGTAGCCCTGGCTGCGATCGATCTGACCGATCATCGGCAGCCCGTCGCGATGCCGGCGCAGGTTGTCGAGCACGACTTCCACGGCCGTCTCCGGACGCGTGGCGCTGGCGATATGCGGCGTGATGCGCACGTTCGGGTGAGCCCACAGCGGATGCGACGCCGGCAGCGGCTCCGGATCGGTCACATCGAGAATGGCATTTGCCAGATGACCGCTGTCGAGCAACGCCAGCAGATCGTATTGATTGAGATGGCCGCCACGACCGGCATTAATCAGCGATGCCCCGCGCGGCAGCCCCGAGAGCAGGCGTTTGTCCAGAATGCCACGCGTCGTTGCGGTGAGCGGCAGCAGGCAGATGAGGTAGTCGGTGCGCGCAAGAAAAGCGTTCAGCGACGCGTAACCGGCATAGCAATTCACGCCCTCGACGTCGCGCGGCGTACGGCTCCAGCCGGCGCAATCGAAGCCGAAGCGACGCAGTTCCGCCAACACGGCCTGCCCGAGCATGCCCAGGCCGAGTACACCGATACGGCGCTCGCCGGCTGGCACCACCGTCAATTCCGTCCACTCGCGTGCCGCCTGCTGGCGGGCATACGCGGAGATGTCGCGATGCAATGTCAGCACGGCCTGCGTGACGTACTCCACCATGCCCTCGATGATGCCGGGCTCGACCATGCGCACCACCGGCACGTGCGCCGGTATCAGCGACAGGTCGAACTGATCGATGCCGGCCCCGGTCGAGAACACCACTTCGACGTTAGGCAGCAGCGAATGCAAGTCTTCGGGTGGCTTCCAGGCGGCGAGGTACCTCACATCGCGGGCATCGCCCACGTCGGGCCACATGCGAAAGCCCGCCTCGGGGGCGCGCTCGGCGAACAGACGCGCCCAGACGGCGCCGCGCGCCGGATCGGCCTTGTACAGAAACGACATTGCCCGCCCCCTGTCAGCCGATGGCCTGATTGATGATGGCGAACTGACGGAATTCGTCGTCGCTGCGTGGCACACCGTTGCGGGCCATCTTCACGACGGTATCGACACGCTCCAGCCCAAGCGATGCAAGCCAGTCGGTCAGCCCGCTGTCTGCCGGTGTATCGATCCGCACGAAGCGGCCTTCGTGCAGCGTCAGCCAGTGCGCGATCATCACCTCGGCGCGCTGCTGCGCCAGTGCGTCGCCACCCTTGCGGCTCACCACCACCGGGCCGATCACGAAGCCGCGGCCGAAACGGCGGAACAGCGAGAAGCCGAGCAGTTCGCCGTCGTGCTCCAGCGCGATGCCATCGGCGATATCGAGCAACGCCGGCAGAATGCGACGGCGATCGAGATCGCTGGCACGGCTGGCGAGCACGATCAGGCGCTCCGGGTCGTTGGCGCCGAGCGGGCGCAGCCGCTCGCCGGGCGGCAGTTCCATCAACGGCGGGCGACGTGCGGTGCCCTGGTGCTGATCGATCTTGCCGATGGCGGTGAAGCCAAGTTTTTCATAGAGCGGCTGACCGGCCAGCGTGGCGTGCAGCACGGTCGTGCGCGAGCCGAGCGCGTCGAGCATGCGCTCCATCAGTTCGCGGCCGATGCCCCGGCCCTGCCGGTCTGGCGAGACGATGACCATGCCGAGCGAGCCGCCTGACTCGCCGTATTGCCAGTACAGTGCGGTGCCGACGACCTCGTCGCCGTCGAGCGCGACGAAACCCTGCCCCTGACGTAACAGAAAGCGCCAGTCGTCGGGTTTGTGAGGCCAGCGCGCGGCGCTGGAAAGTCGATGGCCGGCCGACACATCGGCCGCCGTGAAGGGCCGGTAGACGAGCCGGGATGATGCTGGGAATTCGGACACGCCGAGCCTCCTTGGAGCATTGCCGGATACAGGGTGAGCATGGCTCACGACGCCTTCACTATGGCGACCCGCCCGATCATTGCATAGGACGATCCTGTTATTCGGCGCCACAATCCCGCGCGGCGAAAAAAACGCGACAAAACGTGTCGCGCATGCACCGAAAACCATTGCCTCATGCGGTCTGCGCATTTGTTTCGGCGCAATCTGCCACGCGCCTCTGACTACCATGACACAGGGCAGCACCGCACGGCCCTACCCCACATCGCGCCCGTTCCCAACCAGATCGCCTGTCGGCCCGGACCGTGCGCCGAGGCGGCCCCGGAGAATCAGCATGGACAGTTTCGATCCCGCCCAGGTCAGCATCCGCAGCGGACATTTCATCGACGGCAGTCTCGTCGACGCCGGTAACACTTATGCCGACGTATTCTGCCCGTCCAGCGGGCGCCCCTACGCCGCGCTGGCAATGGCCGACGCCGGCATGGTCGATCATGCGGCCAGTCGCGCGTGGCACGCCTTCCGTCACAGTGCTTGGGCCACCTGCGCGCCGCGCGAGCGTGCCCGCGTGCTGCGCCGCCTGGCCGATCTGGTCGAAGGCGATGTCGCCACGCTCGCGCCGCTCGAAGCCATCGGCTCGACCCGCCCGGTGCGCGACGCCGCGGCCTGGGATGTGCCATACACCGCCGAATGCCTGCGTTTCTACGCCGAGCATGCCGACAAACATGGCGGCGAAGTGGCGGCGACAGACCCGTCGCTGCTCGGCATGACCATCACCGAACCGATCGGCGTGGTGGGGGCGATCGCGCCATGGAATTTTCCGCTGGTAATGGCGATCTGGAAGGCGGCGCCCGCGCTCGCCGCCGGCAACGCTATCGTCATCAAGCCATCCGAAATGACACCCTTTTCCGTGCTTCGACTCGCCGAACTCGCGATCCAGGCGGGTGTGCCCGCCGGCATCTTCAACGTGGTACAAGGCGACGGACGCGTGACCGGCGATGCCTTGGTGCGTCATCCCTGCGTGGGCAAGGTCACGTTCACCGGTTCGACCCGCACAGGGGCGGCCATCATGACAGCCTGCGCACAAACCGGCACCAAGCCGGTGACGCTGGAGCTTGGCGGCAAGAGTCCGCAGGTCGTGTTCGCCGACGTGCCCGATCTCGACGCCGTCGCACGACGCATCGCCATGGGCATCACAGGCAATGCCGGACAAGTCTGCAACGCCGGCTCGCGGCTGCTCGTCGAGGCAGGCATCGCCGACGCGTTGATCGAGCGCCTTGCCCCCATCTTCGGTGCGTTGCGCCCGGGGGCAACGTGGGCGGCCGGCACGACGCTCTCTCCCATCATCAGCGCAGCGCAGGCGCAACGTATCGGCGGACTCGTCGACCGGGCGCGCAGTGCCGGCGCCGACGTGGTATGTGGCGGCAAGCCGATCGACGGCGGCGCCGGTGGCGCCTGGTATGCCCCCACCATCCTGCGCAGCGTCGACGCGCACGCCGAGATCGTGCGTGAGGAAGTCTTCGGGCCGGTGCTGACAGTGCAGACCTTCACGACCGAAGAAGAAGCGCTGCAACTGGCACAGCATGAGGACTACGGCCTGGCCGCAGGTGTGCACACGGCCAACCTTGGCCGCGCCATGCGCATGGTGCGCGGCATCGATGCGGGCAATGTCTGGGTCAACCGCTACGGCCGCTCGTCGGACTTCGTGCTGCCCACCGGTGGTTTCAAGCGCTCGGGGCTCGGCAAGGACCTCGGCCGTCAGGCCTTCGAAGCCAACCTGCGCAGCAAGGCCGTGCTGATCGATCTGAACGGCTGAGCGAATGAGCAGACGCGGCGCAGCGGGTGCGCGAACGTTCGCCGTTCGCTATTGACGCGCCCGCGCGCCGCAGCCGGACAAACGATGAAACAGCGCACGACGCTTCCCGGCAATCAGGCATCCGGGTTACTACCGAGCTAAAAAAGCGCGAAGCATATCGTGCTGTTCATGCCCCCTAAAACGCATGGAATTCTATGTTTGCACCGGGCATTTCAACGCGAAGCCAAAATTTTGATTTGGTTTAATTTTTCACATGGATGTCGCAAACCGCGCATCCCGACACGGGCGACTTCGACGCAGCCCCCTTTCTTTCGCCCGGGAACCCCCAAGGGTTCGCCCTTCATTGAGGACAGAGATCATGATCGACTTCGAGCCGAAATTCATCACCTTCGATTGCTACGGCACACTGGTTAAATTCCGCATGGCCGACCTGGCCCGCGAAATTTACGGCGACCGCCTGCAAGGCGAGGCGATGGATAACTTCGTGAAGCTGTTTGCCGCCTATCGCCGCGACGAAGTGCTCGGTGCCTGGAAGCCCTATCGCGACGTGGTGGTCGACTCGGTGCGCCGCACCTGCGAGCGCACCGGCGTGACCTTCAAGGTCGAGGAAGCCGGGCGGTTCTACCTGGCCGTGCCGACCTGGGGTCCGCACCCGGACGTGCCAGAAGGTCTGTCGCGCCTTGCCAAGAAGTACAAGCTGGTCGGCCTGACCAACGCCGCCAACGAGCAGATCATGAGCAACATCGAGAAGCTCGGTGCGCCGTTTCACGCCGTGATCACCGCGGAAGAAGTGGGTGCCTACAAGCCCCGCATGCAGGGCTTCGAATACATGTTCAAGAAGCTCAATGTGCAGCCGCACGAAATCCTGCATGTGTCCTCGAGCCCGCGCTACGACCTGATGACCGCACACGACCTGGGCATCAAGCACAAGGCGATGGTGCTGCGCGGCCACGAGCCGGAAGCGCCGTTCTATGAATACACGCCGGTCAAGGACATCGTCGACCTGGCCGTGCAGCTCGGCTTGTAAGCCGCCGCTCGCTCCCCCCGTTTGTCTCGTCCCCAGACTCTCACCACGCCAATGAAACTCGAATCGTACTGGCTCGATACCGCACCACGCTTCCTCGGCGCCCAGGAAGGTCCTGTCGAGGGGCGGACCGATGTCGCCGTGATCGGCGCGGGCTTCACGGGCCTGTCGGCCGCGCTGGCGCTCGGCAAGCGCGGCGCGTCGGTGACGGTGCTCGATGCCGGTCCGATCGGCGGTGGGGCCTCGGGACGCAACGGCGGGCATTGCAACACGGGCGTGGCGCAAGACTACGCGGCACTGAGCGCTCAGCTCGGTGCCGCGCGCGCCCGGGACTGCTATCGCGCGTACGCCTCGGCCGTCGACACGGTTGAGCGCGTCATTCGCGAGGAACAGATCGATTGCGACTACAGCCGCCGCGGCAAGCTCAAGCTGGCCGCCAAACCGCATCATCTGGCGCACCTGGAAGCTACTGCGGCACTGATCGCGCGCGACGTCGATCCCGACGTGCAGCTCATCGGCCGCGCCGACATCGGTGACGAAATCGGCTCGGATGCGTTCTACGGCGGCCTGCTGCAACGTCACGGCGGCCAGATGCATATGGGCAAGTTCGCGGTCGGGCTCGCCAACGCAGCCGTGCGTCGGGGCGCACACATTCACGAACATGCGCCGGTCTCGCAGATCGTCAAGCAGGGCGACGGCACGTACCGCGTCGTCTCCGAGCGCGGCGACGTGATCGCCTCTCAGGTGCTGGTGGCCACCGGCCCGTCGCGCCACGGACCGTTTGGCTGGTACCGGCGCCGCATGGCACCGGTCGGCTCGTTCATCATCGTGACCGAACCGCTCGGCAGCGACACGCTCGACCGGCTGCTGCCCAAGCGTCGCGCTTACGTTACCAGCCGCCTGATGCACAACTATTTTCGGACCACGCCCGATCACCGGCTGGTACTCGGCGGGCGGGCTCGCTTCACGGCGTCCGAACAGCCGTCGGATGCGCGCAGCGGTCGCATCCTGCGTGCCAACCTCGTTCAACTGTTTCCCTCGCTCGCCCAGGCCCGCATCGACTACTGCTGGGGCGGCCTGGTCGACATCACCGCCGACCGGCTACCGCGCGCAGGCCAGCACGACGGCATCTACTTCTCGATGGGCTACAGCGGGCACGGCACACAGATGGCGACGCATATGGGCCAGATCATGGCCGATGTGATGAACGGCGACACCGCAGCCAATCCGTGGCGCGACTTCGACTGGCCGGCGATTCCGGGACACACGGGCAAGCCGTGGTTCCTGCCGCTGGTCGGCGCGTATTTCCGCATCAAGGATGTTTTCTATTGATTCAACCGGCGCTGCGGCGTCGCGAAAAACTGGCAAACCCGATCCTTCGGCAACCCCTACGTGGAGATGTGCAATGAAATCAGAAAAATCGGTCAACGGTGTCGACGCGCTCTGTACACCGGATGAGAGCCTGAGCCAGCGAGGCACCCAACGCCGCGATCTGCTCCGCGCGATGGCTGCCGGCGGTCTGCTGACAATGGCGGGCACGGGATTGCTGACGGCCAGCGGCCAGGCTTTCGCCCAGACGCCCAAGCGCGGCGGCAAGATTCGCGTGGCGACGCAATCGGCGTCGGCGGCCGATACGCTCGACCCCGCCAAGGGCGCACTGGCCACCGACTATGTGCGCGCCAACATGTTCTACAACGGCCTGACCGAACTCGACTCGAAACTCGGCGCCAAGCTCGCATTGGCCGAATCGATCGACACCAAGGACGCCAAGGTCTGGGTCATCAAGCTGCGCAGCGGCGTGCAGTTCCACGACGGCAAGACCCTCACGCCGAACGACGTCGCTTACTCGATTCTGCGGCACAAGGATCCTGCCACGGCCTCGAAGGCGAAGACCCTGGCCGATCAGATCAAGGACGTGAAAGCCACCGGCCCGAACGAAGTCACCATTACGCTGGAAGGCCCGAACGCCGACCTGCCGGTGATTCTCGCCACGTCGCATTTCCTCATCATTCAGGACGGCACCAAAGACTTCAAGAGCGCCGTGGGCACCGGCCCGTTCAAGGTCAAGGAGTTCTCGCCAGGGGTGCGCACGGTGGGCGTGCGCAACGAGAAGTACTGGAAGCCGGGCCTGCCGCATCTCGACGAAATCGAACTGATCGGCATCGGCGAGGAATCCGCGCGTGTGAATGCACTGCTGTCCGGCGACGTGCAGCTCGTCAACGCCGTAAGCGCGCGCTCGACCGAACGCATCAAAAACACCCCGGGCTTCACGGTGCTGGAAACCAAGACCGGTCAGTACACCGACCTGATCATGCGCGACGAAGGTGGCATCACGGGCAATGCCGACTTCCGTCTCGGCATGATGCATCTGCTCGACCGCGAACAGATTCGCAAGACGGTGTTCCGCGGCTTCGGCGCCATCGGTAACGATCAGCCGATCGACCCGAGCAACCGTTACTACATGCCCGGCTTGCCGCAACGTCCGTTCGATCCGGAGAAAGCCGCGTTCCACTTCAAGAAGGCAGGCCTCGCGAGCACGCCGCTTCAGGTGTACGCCACCCCCGCCGCCGAAGGCTCGGTCGAGATGGCCATGCTGCTGCAACAGGTCGCGCCGAAGGCCGGCGTGAATCTTCAGATCTCCCGCGTGCCGGCCGACGGTTACTGGGCCAACCACTGGATGAAGCACCCGCTCACGTTTGGCTCGGTCAACGCTCGTCCCAGCGCCGACGTGCTGCTCACGCAGTTCTTCCGCTCCGACGCGCCGTGGAACGAAGCCAACTGGAAGAACCCGAAGTTCGATCAATTGCTGGTGGCCGCACGCGGCGAGCCGGACGACGCCAAGCGCAAGGCGCTGTACGGTGACATTCAGACGCTTATCCATCAGAACGGCGGCATCGGCATCCCGATGTTCCTGTCGTCGCTCGACGGGCACACCACCAAGCTCAAGGGTCTGGGCTCGATCCCGCTGGCCGGGTTGATGGGCTTCGCGTTCGCCGAGCACGTCTGGCTCGACGCGTGATACCGGCAGCGGCCGCGCCGTCGGGTGCCGGCCGCTGATGATCTGCTGGGCTCGCGCTGGTGCGCGGCCGATGCAGGTGAAGTTGCAGTAGGAAGTGCGCGGTGCGCGGCCCCATTCGGCGCGCACCGGTCGGGCACCGACGTTCCCCCACGCGCGGTGTCGTATCTACCGGAGACGTTTCCGATGAAAGCCCAGGTGCAACGACTTGTCGCAGCACGCTTCGGCCTGGCCCTGCTGACACTGCTCATCGTGTCGGCGATCGTGTTCACGATCACGGCCCTGCTGCCCGGCGACGCCGCTCAGATGGCGCTCGGCCAGGCCGCCACTCCCGAAGCGGTCACTGCGTTGCGTCATCAACTCGGTCTTGACCAACCGGCCATCACGCGCTACTTCCAGTGGCTGGCCCACATGTTCGCCGGCAATTTCGGCGATTCGATGTCGAACAACCTGCCGGTCGCGCAACTCATCGCCACGCGCCTGCCAAACTCGCTCGTGCTCGCCGGCCTCACCACACTGGTGTCGGTGCCGCTCGCGCTCGGTATCGGTGTGGCCGCCGCCATGTGGCGCGGCTCGCTGCTCGACCGCGCGCTCAACGTGCTGACGCTGGCGGTGGTGGCCGTGCCCGAATTCCTCGTGGCCACCGTCGCGGTGCTGATCTTCGCCGTGAAGCTGCGCTGGCTGCCGGCGCTGTCGTACCTGTCGTCGGTCAACTCGTTCGACGATCTGCTGCGTATTTACGCGATGCCGGTGATGACGCTGTGCTGCGTGATCGTCGCGCAGATGGCCCGCATGACGCGCGCGGCCGTGATCGACCAACTGAGTTCGTCGTATGTGGAAATGGCCGTGCTCAAGGGCGCATCGCCGATCCGCGTCGTCTGGCGCCATGTGCTGCCGAACGCCGTCGGGCCAATCGCCAATGCCGTGGCGCTGAGCCTGTCGTACCTGTTCGGCGGCGTGGTCATCGTCGAGTCGATCTTCAACTATCCGGGCCTCGCGAGCCTGCTCGTCGACGCCGTCACCAACCGCGATTTGCCGCTGGTGCAAGGCTGCGTGATGGTGTTTTGCACCGCCTACCTCGCGCTCGTGCTGATCGCCGATCTGTGCGCCGTCGTCTCCAACCCGAGGCTCCGTCAACGATGAACATCCGACACCGCTCCCCCGCGACCGCAGCCAAGGCTATCGTTCCCGCCATGTCCGTACCCTCGACTCCCGACGCCGTCACGGCGCCCGCTCCCACTCGTCCCGGCCTGCTTGCCCGTCTGCGCGAGCGCGTGTCTTGGCTCGGCATGATCGGCGGCACGCTGGTGCTGTTCTGGCTGCTGATCGCCTGCATCGGGCCGTCGATCGCCCCGCACCAGAGCGGCACCATTACCTCCGGCGAGGTGTTCGGCACCTACAGCGCCGCGTTCCCGCTCGGCACCGACTATCTCGGCCGCGACATGCTCAGCCGCATCCTGATCGGCACGCGCTTTACCGTCGGCATCGCGCTGGCCGCCGCCGTACTGGCCAGTGTGATCGGCACCAGCTTCGGCCTGCTCGCCGCAGTCTCGCCACGCTGGGTGGACGAAGTGCTCTCGCGCCTCTTCGACGCCCTGGTGTCGATCCCGAGCAAGGTACTGGCGCTGGTGGTCATCGCCGCATTTGGCTCGGGCAATACGCTGCTGATCGCCATCGCCGCCTTCGCCTACATTCCCGGCGCGTTCCGCATTTCGCGCGCACTGGCCGTCAACCTGATGACGCTGGAATACGTGCAGGTGGCCCGCGCCCGTGGCGAGAAGCTCTTCTATATCGCCCGCGTGGAAGTGCTGCCTAACATGATCCATCCGATGCTTGCCGACTTCGGCCTGCGCTTCGTGTTCATCGTGCTGCTGCTCTCCGGCCTGTCGTTCCTGGGCCTCGGCGTGCAACCGCCCAACGCCGACTGGGGTTCGCTGGTGCGCGAGAACATCAGCGGTCTCTCGGAAGGCGCTCCCGCCGTGCTGATGCCGGCCATCGCCATCGCCTCGCTGACCATCGGCGTGAACCTGCTGATCGACAACCTGCGCCGGCGCGGCGCCTTCGGCCCGGGAGGTGCGAAATGAACGCCATCAAGACTCACGTCGATTCGTCTGCCCCCATGATCGACGTGCGTGGCTTGCGTGTGATTGCGCACAGCCACGGCACTACCACCGAAATCGTGCGCGGCGTCGACTTCTCGGTTCGTCGCGGCGAAGTCCTCGCGCTGATCGGCGAGTCGGGTTCCGGCAAAACCACCATTGCGCTGTCGCTGCTCGGCTATGCCCGCAGCGGCTGTGAAATCGCCGGCGGACAGATCCGCATCGGCGACATCGATGTGCTCTCGCTCGACGATCGCGCCCGCCGTTCGCTGCGCGCCCGTACCGTCGCGTACGTCGCGCAGAGTGCGTCGGCCGGCTTCAACCCGGCGCGCACGATCATGGATCAGGTCGTCGAGCCTGCCCTGCTGCACAAGACCGCCAGCGCCGCCCAGGCGCGCGCCAAGGCCATCGAGCTGTTCCGTGCGCTGGCCCTGCCGTCGCCGCAGACCATCGGCGCACGTTATCCGCATCAGGTCTCGGGCGGGCAGTTGCAGCGGCTCATGGCGGCCATGGCGCTGATCACCGATCCGGCAGTCGTGGTGTTCGACGAACCGACCACCGCGCTCGACGTGACCACGCAGATCGAGGTGCTCGCCGCCTTCAAGAAGGTGGTGCGCGAGCTTGGCACCACAGCCGTTTACGTGTCGCACGATCTCGCTGTCGTGGCGCAGATGGCCGATCAGGTCGTCGTGCTCAATGGCGGCACCGTGCGCGAGATCGGCACCACCGCCAAGGTGCTGCACAGCCCCGACGACACCTACACACGCGAGTTGCTGGCCGCACGCCGGCATGACGGCACACCACCGGCCCCGGCAAGTTCGGCCAAGGGTAGCGTGCCGCTGTTGGAAATTCGCGGCCTGCATGCCGGCTACGGCAATCGCGACCGTCATGGCCTGCCCGCCGTGCGTGTGCTCGACGACGTCAGCCTGCGCATCGAAAAAGGCAGTGCCGTCGGCGTGATCGGCGAATCGGGCTCGGGCAAGACCACGCTCGCACGCGTGGTCGCCGGGCTCGTACCGCGCGCACGCGGCGAAGTGCTGTTCGACGGCCGCGCGCTGCCCGACACCTTGAGCGAACGCACGGCCGAGCACTATCGCCGCATCCAGATCGTTTTCCAGAACGCCGACACCGCGCTCAATCCGAGTCATTCGATCGCCGACATCCTCGCCCGTCCGCTGAAGCTCTATCACGGACTCAAGGGCGATGCCGCGAAGAAGCGCACGCTCGCCCTGCTCGACCGCGTGCGCCTGCCGGCCGCGCTGCTCGATCGCACGCCCGGTGGCCTATCCGGCGGTCAGAAGCAGCGCGTGAACCTGGCGCGCGCGCTGGCCGCCGAGCCGTCGTTGATCCTATGCGACGAAGTGACGTCGGCACTCGATACTGTCGTGGGCGCAGCCATCATCGATCTGCTCGCCGAACTGCGTCGCGAGCTTGGCCTGTCGTATCTGTTCATCAGTCACGATATTTCGACCGTGCGCGCGATTTGCGACGAGGTCGTGGTGCTGTACGCCGGTCAACGCGTGGAATCCGGTGCACGTGAGGTGCTGAGTTCGCCGCCGTGGCATCCGTACACCCGCCTGCTCATCGATTCGGTACCTGCGCTGCGTCAGGGTTGGCTCGACGAACGCCGCGCCTGCCTCTCCAGCGCGCTGCCGCCGCTCGGCACCGCTGCCGATGTTGCCGAGCTGTGCGCGTTCCGCTCGCGCTGTCCGGTGCGCATCGACGGCAAATGCAACGTCACGCCGCCGTCGCTCAAAGTGCTTCAGAACGGCGCCGCCATCCTCTGCCATCACGCGGCCGACGATCTCGATACGTTGCAGAGCGCAACGCTGGCGTCGCGCGAGCTGGAGATGAGCGCATGAGCACACTGCCCGCCCCTGCACGCTTCGTGCGGCTGGCCGAAACGGAGCGGCCCGCCGTGATGCTTCGCGTCGACGCGAAGCCCGTTCAAGCGTATGAAGGCGACACGCTGATGGTCGCCATCCTGACGTCGCAAGGTGCCCTGCGCGATGCCGAGTTCGGGCCCGAGCGGCGCGCCGGCTTCTGCGTCATGGGCGCCTGCCAGGATTGCTGGGTGTGGACGCGCGACGGCGGACGGTTGCGCGCCTGCACGACGCCGGCGGCCGCTGGCATGGACATCGTCACGCGACTGGCTCGTCGTGGTGACGACGAAACCGCGCCGATGCGCGCGGCATCGGAAACCGGAGGGGATCTATGGCCGCTCGCGTAGTGGTGATCGGTGCGGGTCCGGCCGGCGTGCGCGCCGCAGCCGCGCTCGTCGAGGCGGGCGTGCGCCCGGTGGTGATCGACGAAGGCCGGCGCGACGGCGGGCAGATCTACCGCCGTCAGCCTGAGGGCTTTCGGCGCAGTTATACCGCGCTGTACGGCACCGAGGCAGACCGCGCTCGCCATCTTCACGAGACCTTCGACGGGCTGCGCCCGCATATCGACTACCTGCCGGAAACGCTCGTATGGAATATCCGCGATGGCGTCGTCCATCTGGCCAATGCGCAAGGCGCGTCCAGCGTGGCGTTCGACGCGCTGCTGGTGTGCACCGGTGCGACCGATCGGCTCATGCCGGTGCCTGGGTGGCAGCATGCCGGCACGTACAGTCTGGGCGGCGCGCAGGTCGCGCTGAAATCGCAGGGCTGTGCCGTGGGCGCACGTACCGTGATGCTCGGCACCGGGCCGTTGCTCTATCTGCTCGCCGCGCAATATGTGAAGGCGGGGGCAACCGTTGCGGCCGTGCTCGACACTTCGCCCGCCAGTGCCCGCCTGCGAGCGCTGCCACAACTGCTTGCCAAGCCTGGCGTGCTGCTCAAGGGCGCCGCGTTGCTGCGTTCGTTGCGCGCGGCCGGCGTGCCCTTGCATCGCGGCGTGACGCCCGTGCGCATCGACGGTGACGCCGAACTCGGCGTGCGAGGTGTGCACGTGAACCTCGCCGACGGCACCGCGCTGCACGTCGAGACCGACGCCGTGGCGATGGGCTTTCATCTGCGCCCCGAAACGCAAGTGGCCGATCTCGCGGGATGTGCCTTCGATTTCGACGATGCGCTCGGTCAGTGGGTACCGCGCATCGATACCGACGGGCGCAGCAGCGTGCGTGGCGTTTATCTGGCCGGCGACGGTGCGCGCGTGCGCGGCGCCGACGCCGCCGAATCTGCGGGACGGCTCACTGCGTTGGCGGCCTTGCGCGATCTGGGGGTTGCCCCCAAGTTCGACGATTCCGCGCGACTGCGTGACGCGCTTGCCCGTTTCACACGCTTTGCAGCGGGGCTGCGCACGGCCTTCCCGTGGCCGGCACAACACGCCAGACAACTGCCCGACGACACCGTGGTCTGCCGTTGCGAAGGCATTACGGCCGGGCAACTGCGGCAGGTGACGCTGCAAGCCGGTGCCACGGAAGCCAATCGTGCCAAGGCGTTCTCTCGCGTGGGCATGGGCCGCTGTCAGGGGCGCTTCTGCGCGCATGCCGGCGCCGAAGTGATGGCAGGTGCGCTGGGGGTGCCCGTGTCGGCGGTCGGCCGTCTACGCGGACAAGCGCCGGTCAAACCGTTGCCGGTCACGCTCGCGCCTGCGCCCGCTTGCGCGGAGCACGCATCGACAGGTGCCGCCGACGCGGCACATACGACCTCCACGGAGACCGCATGACGACGTCCGCCTCGCCCACCGCCCAGGCAGACGTCCTGCTGATCGGCGGCGGCATCATGGGTTGCAGTACCGCACTCTTCCTGCGCCGGCATGGGTTGTCGGTCATCCTGCTCGAACGGCAGATGACCGGGCAACAGGCCAGTGGCACCAACTTCGGCGGTGTGCGGCGGCAAGGTCGTGCCTTGCCGCAACTGGCGATGTCCAATCGTGCGCTGCGCATCTGGTATGCCGCACGCGATCTGCTCGGCAGCGACGTCGAATTCCTGCCGTCGGGACATACGCGCGTGGCCTATCACGCGCACGACGCCGAATATTTCGACGACTACGCGACGGCCGCGCGCGAGTACGGGCTCGACCTCGAAGTGCTGCACGGCACGGCGATGCGCAAGCGCTTCCCGTTCCTCGGACCCGAGGTGCTGGCGGCATCGATTTCGCCGCTCGACGGCCATGCCAACCCGCGTCTGGCCGCGCCCGCCTTCGCGCGTGCGGCTGCTGCGCTCGGCGCCGATATTCGGGAGAACGTGTCGGTCCAGCATGTCGAGAAGACCTCGACGGGCTTTCGCGTCGAAACGACCGACGCTCAGGTGTTCCATGCGGGGCGTCTCGCGATCTGCGCCGGTGCGTGGAGCAATGCGTTCGCGACCCAGTTCGGCGAATCGGCCCCCCTGAGCGTGCGCGGTCCACAAATGGCCGTCACCGAACCGGTGCCCTACGTGTTCCGCTCGTCGATGGGCGTCTATACGTCGATCAAGGAAGAAAGCATCTATTTCCGGCAGATTCCGCGCGGCAACATCATCCTCGGCGGCGGCCCGCCCGGCCCCGCCGATGCGGACACATCGCGCGCCGCCGTGCTGCCCGAGAACACGGTAGGGCAACTGCACCAGTTCCGCCGGCTGGTACCGGCGGTCGCACCGCTGCACATCATCCGCGTGTGGAGCGGCGTCGAGAGCTATCTGCCCGATGGCGAACCCGTGATCGGCGAGAGCGGCACCACCGAGGGGCTCTATTACGCGTTCGGTTTCTGCGGTTCAGGCTTCCAGATCGGTCCCGGTGTCGGTGAAACGCTTGCGGAGCTGATCGCTACCGGCCGCACCGAAATCGATCTGCAACCGTTCTCGATCCAGCGCTTTGCCCGTCGTCAGGGCGACGATACGCCCGGTGCCACGCCCGCCCCCAACACCAACGCTACGCCCTCGCCCACGGCGACTTCATCATGAATCCGCGCTCACCGGTCTGCCTCTCCGCCCGCATGGCAACGGACCCTCGCGCGCCGCGCGGACTGCTCATCGAGCGGGCTGTGCACGGCACGCTCGACGACGCACGTGCCTACATCGACGCGTATTTCTACGAGCCGCTCACTGTCGCACAACTCGCCGACCTCTGCTCGCTCTCGGTATCGCGCTTCGCCACGGCCTTTCGCGAACGCTTCGAAGATGCGCCGTACCGCTATCTGTGCCGGGTACGTGTGGCCGCCGCACAGCGTCTGCTGCTTGCCGGCGTGCCGGGCTCGCTGGTCGCCACCGAAGTCGGCTTCTTCGATCAGAGCCATCTGGCACGGCACTTCAAACGCGTCTGCGGCATGACACCCAGCGCCTTCGTGCAGCATCATCTGCGCGACGAACGCCATACCGGACACGTGACGACCACGCGCCTCACGCTCGGTCCGCGACTGGGGTAGGCATTGACGTGGGATGGATAGCCCCGCGTCGCCGCTTCCTGAGCGTGCACGACACGGGGCGGTGCAGACATGGGCTTATTGCAGCACGAAGCCCTTTTGCTCGACATGCTCGGAATCGAGGCCGATCTGCACGTTGAAGTCGCCCGGTTCCGCGACATATTTCAGTTGGGCGTTGTAGAACTTGAGCATGTTTTCGTCGATCGCGAAGCGCACTTCACGCGACTCACCTGCCTTGAGCATGATCTTGCGGAAGCCCTTAAGCTCCTTGACCGGGCGCACCACCGATGCCGCAACGTCCTGCAGATACAACTGCACGACCGTCTCGCCATCGCGCTTGCCCGTGTTGCGCACGGTCACGCTCGCCTCGATCGTGCCGCCCTTGGCCATCGTCCGCGACGAGAGCGTGACGTCGGATACGCTGAATGTCGTGTAGCTCAAACCATAGCCGAACGGGTACAGCGGGCCGTACTGCGCGTCGAAATATTGCGACGTGTAGTTGGCCGGCTTGCCCGGCGTGAACGGCCGGCCGATGCGCAATTGGTTGTAGTACGTTGGAATCTGGCCGATCGAGCGCGGGAACGTAATCGGCAGCTTGCCCGACGGGTTGTAGTCGCCGAACAGCACGTCCGCGATCGCGTGACCGCCTTCGGTGCCCGCGTACCACGTCTCGAGCATGGCGTCTGCGTTGGCCTTCGGCCAGTTCAGATCGAGCGGACGGCCATTCATCAGCACCACGACCAACGGCTTGCCCGTTGCCTTGAGCGCCTGCAACAGCGCGAGTTGACTGCCCGGCAGCGACAGGCTCGTGCGGCTCGACGCCTCATGCGACATGCCGCGCGATTCGCCAACCGCCACAATCAGCGTGTCGGCATGGCGTGCGACCTTCACGGCTTCGTCGATCATCTGTTGCGGCGTGCGCTTGTCCTGCACGACTTCCGGATTGTCCCAGTCGAGGAAGTTGAGATACTCCACCACGCGCGGGTCGTCGGTAATGTTCGCGCCGCGCGCATAGCTCACCTGCGCCTGCTTGCCGAGGGCATCGCGCACGCCCTGAAGCAGCGTAACAGCCTGCGCCGCCTTGCCCGCTGCCGACCAGCTTCCCATGACGTCGATCTTCGCATCGGCGAGCGGCCCGATCACAGCGATCTTGCCCGCCTTGCGAAGCGGCAACGTGTCGTGCTTATTCTCCAGCAGGACGAGGGACTTGCGAGCCGCGTCGCGGGCAGCGTCACGATGCAGACGGCTTTCGGCACTCACGTCCTTCGGGTCCTGCGCGGCGTTCCCGATACGGCGATACGGGTCGGCAAACAACCCCATGTCGTACTTCGCGCCAAGCACTTCGCGCACGGCGCTGTCGATGTCGCGCATCGGCACGGCGCCGGATTTCACGAGATCGGGTAACTGTTTGAGGTACTGCACGTCGGCCATGCTCATGTCGACGCCCGCCTCGATGGCCAGTTTCGCCGCCTCGCGGCCGTCCTTCGCCACGCCGTGACGCATCAGTTCCTCAATGGCCCCGTGGTCGCTCACGGTCACGCCCTTGAAACCCCATTCATCACGCAGCAGGTCGCGCAGCAACCACTTGTTCGACGTGGCCGGTGTCCCGTTGATGGAGTTCAGTGCAATCATCACACCACCGGCGCCTGCATCGAGGCCGGCGCGATACGGCGGCAGATAGTCCTGATACATGCGCATCGGGCTCATGTCGACGACGTTGTAATCGCGCCCGCCCTCCACTGCGCCATACAGCGCGAAGTGCTTCACGAAGGCCATCAGGCTGTCGGGGTTCGCGGGCGAGGTGCCCTGAAACCCCTGCACGCTGGCACGCGCGCTCTGCGAGACCAGATAGGGGTCTTCGCCGAAGCCTTCCGACGTGCGCCCCCAGCGCGGATCGCGCGAGATGTCGACCATCGGTGCGAACGTCGCGTCCAGTCCGTCGGCACTCGCTTCGATGGCGGCCACGCGCGCCGCTTGTTTCACCACCGGCATATCCCAGCTCGACGCCAGCCCGAGGCTGATCGGGAACACGGTACGATGCCCGTGCACGATGTCGTAGGCGAAGAAGATGGGAATCTTCAGGCGGCTTTGCTTCACTGCGGCGTCCTGCAACGGACGGTTGTCCTCGCGCGTGACCGAGTTGAACGTGCCGCCCACGCGACCGGCGGCAATCTCCTTGATGAGCATGGGCTGCGGCATATCCGCCCCGATGCTTATCAGGCGCAACTGCCCAATCTTCTCGTCGAGCGTCATGCGCACGATCAGATCGTCGATGAACGCCTGTTTGGCGGCAGGAGACGGCATGGCAGCCGAGGCATTGCCCGGCGCACCGTTGTTCGGGCCGGAAGGCGCGTCGGCAAAGGCCGGCGCCACTACGAGGCTGGCGGCGAGAGCCAGCGCACAGAACATTCTCATCTGATAGCGATCCAATGTGGCGCGACGCGAGGATGCCGGTAAAGTTGTCTGCGGCAGCCCCCGTCGTATCAACTGGCGTTACCCAGTCCGGAGAAACGCGCCGGACACGTAACGGCGAAGTGCGATACTTTGCCACAATTGGTATCTTCGAAGCGATTCCGCCCCGTTTTTGCGCAGATCCGTGCGAAATGAGACGCCTGCGAGATTCGCAGGAAGCGCGCAGGCGGCGCGACGAGACATGATACGTTCCCCCAACTTCTGGAGAGATTCGTGGTTCTGTTTTCCCCCGCCATGTCCTGGCATCGACGCATGCGCTCGTTCTTGCCTGCGCTTGTGGCAGGCGTCGCCTTGTTGAGCGCGGCGTATGCCCACGCCTTCTCCCTCGACGACGTGACCGCCCGCGCGAAGGCGCTTGCCGACAAGCCCTATACCGCACCGGTGAGCAACCTCACGCCCGCTTTTGCGAACATGCAGTTCGGCGACTACATCAAGATTCAGCCCCGGCGCGAAACGTTCGAATGGAACGATCAGGCCACGCCGTTCCGGCTGGGCTTCTATCACCAGGGCATGCAGTTCAGCACGCCGGTGAAGATCAACGAGATCGTCGGCAGCGGCAGCAACACAAAGATCGACGAGATCAAGTACGACACCAGCCGCTTCGACTTCGGCGACCTCAAGCTCGACCGCAGCGCCACGCATCACCTCGGCTACGCGGGCTTTCGCGTGCTGTACCCGATCAACGAACCCGGCAAGCTCGACGAGGTCATGAGCGTGCTGGGCGCGAGTTACTTCCGCGTGATCGGCAAGGGACAGATCTACGGTCTGTCGGCGCGCGGTCTGGCCATCGACACGGGCCTGCCGATTGCCGAGGAATTCCCGGCCTTCCGCGAGTTCTGGATCGAACGCCCGAAGCCGGGCGAGAAGCATCTCGTCTTCTACGCACTGCTCGACTCGAAGCGCGCCACCGGCGCCTATCGTTTCGATCTGGCGCCGGGCGAGGACTCCGTGTTGAAGGTGCAGGCACGGGTGTTCATGCGCGGGCCAGTGACCAAGCTCGGCATCGCGCCGCTCACGAGCATGTTCCTGTTCGGACCGAATCAGCAGCGCGACCCGTACAACTTCCGCCCGGCATTGCACGACTCGAACGGGCTCGCGATTCACGCCGGCAACGGCGAGTGGATCTGGCGTCCGCTGAACAATCCGCGCAATCTCGCCATCAGTCAGTTTCAGGTAACGAATCCGCGCGGCTTCGGACTGCTCCAGCGCGGACGCGATTTCGCTCAGTACGAAGACCTGAAGGATCGCTACGATCTGCGTCCGAGCGCCTGGATCGAACCGCAGGGCGATTGGGGCAAGGGACATATCGAATTGGTGGAGATTCCGTCGCCGGACGAAACCAACGACAACATCGGCGCGTTCTGGACGCCGGACCAGTTGCCGCCCAAGGGCCAGCCGTTGCAGGCCGATTACACGATCCACTGGACGATGAACGAGCGCGGCATCATCGATCGCAATCTGGCCTGGGTGAAGCAGACGCTTCGCACCGCCGGCGAGATCACGCAAGCCAACCTGATTCGTCATTTCGACGGCAGCACCGGACTCATCGTGGACTTCGACGGTGGCCCGCTCGCCTCGCTACCCACGGGCTCGGTCACACCGCAGGTCAGCGTGAGCGATAACGCCACCATCATCGAGCAAACGCTGCAACCGAATCCGGTCACGCGCGGCATGCGCCTGAATCTGCGCGTGATGGTCAAAGACCCGGCCAAGGTCGTGGAACTGCGTGCGGCCCTCGTCGCCGGCGGCAAGGCCGTGAGCGAGACCTGGAGCTATCAGCTCCCCCCGTTCTCGGTCGCCAAGCAATAAGTTGCATCCCGCCGCTACGTACGGCGGCATCTTGCCGCCGCACGGCCCTCCCCCTTCGCAGCACCACCCATCACAATTAAACAGGCACTTACGTGCCGTGTTTTCTCATGTAAAACCCTGAAACAGGCAAATTACCCTTGCAGTTGGCGATCAATTCGCGTTTACTGCATGCACAATATTGCATAAAAACCACCCTTCGCTGTTCACAGAGGTGGTTTGCTGCATTGGCAACGGCCGCAGGCCGTGCCGGTGTGGCTCGGCCTGGTGCCGCTTGCGTCGGTCAAGACATCCCCAAGACTCTCCGCGTTTCGACGGAGGGCGGATTCGTTATGGAGACACCCGCATGCGACACATCGACGTACACCACCTGGCCGACGAAGCGCGCTTTAACGGCTATCACGGCCGCATTCTGCTTTGGTGCGCGCTCATCATCATCTTCGACGGTTACGACCTCGCGGTCGCGGGCATTGCGCTGCCGTCGATCATGAAGGCGATGAACGTGGACGCGACCAGCGCCGGCTTCATGGTCAGCGCTGCGCTGTTCGGCATGATGTTCGGCGCCATCGTAATGGGCATGGTGGCCGACAGCATCGGCCGCCGCAAAGCCATCGCCATTTGCGTGCTGATGTTCTCGCTCTTCACCGCCGCCGCGGGTTTCACGCACGAGCCGATCAGCTTCTCCGTCACGCGCTTTTTCGCGGGGGTCGGGATCGGCGGCGTGATGCCGATCGTCGTCGCGCAAATGACAGAGTACTCACCGCGCAGACTGCGCGGCACGCTCGTCACCCTCATGTTTTCAGGCTACTCGGTCGGGGGCATGCTCGCCGCCCTGCTTGGCAAAGGTTTGATCGAATCGTATGGATGGCAGTCCGTCTTTCTCGCGGCAGGTCTGCCCGCACTGCTCGTGCCCTTCGCGATGAAAGCGTTGCCGGAGTCGATGCCGTTCCTCATCCGCACGGGCCGCCTCGATGCGCTCAAGCAAGTACTCTCCCGGCTTGCGCCGCACTATGCCGCGCAGCCGGGCGATCAGTTCGCGCTGCCCCCGACGGATCGCAAGCAGGCCGCGCCGCTGTCGCGCCTGTTTCAGGACGGCCGCGGGTCCAGCACCGTCATGCTGTGGGTGGCGTTCTTCATGTGCCTGTTCATGGTGTACGCGCTCAGCTCGTGGCTCGCGAAGCTCATGGCCAGTGCCGGCTACAGCCTCGGCTCGGCGCTCACGTTCGTGCTGGTGCTGAACTTCGGCGCGATGCTCGGCGCCATCGGCGGCGGCTGGCTCGCGGATCGCTTCAACATCAAGTACGTGCTCGTTGGCATGTATGCGCTCGCCGCCGTGTCGATCACGTTGCTGGGGGTGAAGGTGCCGACGCCGGTGCTGTTCGTGCTCGTCGGGTTGGCTGGCGCGTCGACCATCGGCACGCAGATCGTCACCTATGCCTATGCGGGCCAGTTCTACCCGATGGCCGCGCGCGGCACGGGCATCGGCTGGGCCTCGGGGGTAGGACGCAGCGGCGCCATTCTCGCGCCCATCGTGATCGGCGTGCTCGTGAGCATGTCGCTGCCGTTGCAGCAGAACTTTATCGCGATCGCGATTCCCGCCGTGGTCGCGGTCGTAGCCGTGTTGCTGATCGACCACAAGAAATCGGCGTCGGTGCAACAGCAAGCCGCAACGCAATCGCCCAGCAATGCGGCAGGACTCGCGAACGGCGCGGGAGAACCGGCGTAATCTCGCGCGTCAAGGCATACTCGGGTGTCGACGTCTGACGTCAACGCACGACGGCGCGGTCTGGTGCCGTCGTGCGAAAATGCGCCCCGCAGCGGTCATGGGAATGACGGCGGCTTTCAGTGACGCGACGCGTCGGTACAGGGGCCAACCATCAATTGCCCGGCGCATACGCGGTACATGAAAAATCATTCAACCCGAGCACCGCAGGTGCCGATATCCAGATAGCCGTCCCAACGGACGATCTGGGGAAGATCAACATGACGCGTCTCGCTTTGCTGAGTGCTTTCGCACTGGCCGTCGCCCACGCTTCGGCCTTCGCTGCCCCCCCCGACGACGCTACCGTCGCCCAGCTTTCCACCCGGCAAGCCATCACTGGCGATGCCGTCTTTGGCGGCAGCCAGGCCGCCACGCTCGGCACCGACGCCCTGCGCGACGCGCACGGCAATTTCGGCGTGAACGTTGCCGCCGGCGCCCTCCACGTGCAGTCGAACCAGTTCGTGCTGGCGAGGGCTTCACACGTTGCGATCGATACCCGTCAGACGCTTCGCGATGCCGCGACCGTCGCCGGCGCGATGAACGCGTCGCTCGGAGACCGCGCACTGATGAGCGCATCGGGCAATATCGGCGTGAATGTGGCGGCAGGTGTCGCCAACGCACAGGCCAACGCGCTGGCGATTCATTAACGGCGCAGTGAGGCCTCGCCCGGCCGGATTACGTCTCGGCCGGGAACCGGTTCTGCAGATGGCCTAGCCAGCGTGCAACGACGTCGAGTTCCGCCTCGGTGAAATCGTCGTGCAGCAGCGCATTGAGGTCCGCGAGGATGTCGCGGGCACGGGCCATCGCCTTATGCCCGGCCGCCGTGATACGCAATCGCGTGGCGCGCCCGTCGTCGGCGTCGGCGCGGCGGGTGAGCAGGCCTGCGGTGACCATACGGTTCGCCAGTCCCGTCATCGACGACGGCGAGAGCTGCAACGCCGCGCCGACTTCGCCCACGAGCGCATCTTGGTGGTGCAGCAGATAGAAGAGCACACCGGCCTGCGCAGCGCTCACGCTCGCGCTATCGCCGGCCCGCGCATCGATCCATCGCTGGACACGCCGCTGACCGACGTTGAGCAGGAAGTACAGTCTGCGCTCGGCAGCTTCGCCTTTTCCCGGTTTCTTGGCGGCCGCAGCGGTCTCGGCGGCAGCGGGTGGTCGGCGTTTTGGCATTCGGTCTGATGGAATCGTAGTTACGTCGTTGTCACGTCGGTGCGATGGGAGACGGTGTCGTCGTCGCAGGCATCGACGCACCCTGCCGCGCGGGCCCCGCCGACAGTAGCCAGTCTACGGTTTCCGGCCATAGAAACGCACCGGAACGTTGGCGGAAGTATCCCATATGCCCGATCGATCCGGCATCCGAACGAATGGCGGGAACTTCTCGACGCGTCACCGGGGCGTTCCGAAGCCGGGAGACCAATATATCGATGCCCATCGGCGTGGCCCAGAGGTCGTCGTCGAAACCCAACGAAAGGATCGGTGTGCGCACACGCGCGAAACGCGCTTCGGCGTCGAGCGTCGGGTCGTCGAAGAAGTAGTTCGGCAACCGGGTCCATCCACTCCATTCGAGCAGCACGCCTGCGGGCAGATCCTCACCGAAGCCCAGCTTTCTGCCTGGCAAGTACCCGGCAAGACGCGCCAGCACCGGCGCCACCCAGTGCATCAGCACGGTGATGCGCACGCGCTCGCGCCGGTGGCTCACCACACGCATTGACCCCGCATGCGAGGCCACCTGCACGGCGGCGACCAGCCGATTCGAACTTTCGCACAACCCGATGGCATGGCCGCCGAAACTGTGTCCAACGGCATAGACCGGCAGCGACGGATACCTCTCGAACGCCCAACGGGTGACACCTTCGGCATCGAGATCTGCCCAGTCGCGCATGCGCGCCGGGAAGCCGCGTAGCGCCGGCGGGCGAGATCCGTCGATGCCCCGATAGCTGTAAGTGACTGCGATCAGACCGCGCTGCGCGACGTATTGCGCGAAGGCGAAATAGAGACGCTCCGGCACGGCTGTCGCGGGATGAACCAGCACGACACCCCGCGCGGGCAACGCGTCGGGATACCAGGCATGTGCACCCAGCGGATAGGCGTCAACGGCAGGAATTTCGACGGCAAGCGGTGGCATAACAAAGCTCCCCGGGCACTGGCACTCCGTTTGGTCTGCGCGGCGCCTTTCAGTGAAACAATCTGAATCGCGACATATTTCGCACACGAAGTATATTATGAATATTATTTCGCTTGCGAAATAAATAAAAATCGAGCGTAGGTCTGCGTTCAAATTCGATCGGGTGCGGTGCGATGGGTTCTCGCCCTGGAGCGGCACGTTCCGCGTCACCGAAACGGCGTCACCGGCGTTCAGATATGGTAAGGTGCCGCTCTAAGATTTAGGCGTTGCGATGGCCCCGACTTTCCTCTGGACTCACTTGTTCAACGATGTGTTTGCGGATGAAATCGATTCGCTGCCCCTCGTCAACATTCATGGTTTCTCATTGAAAGAATTCCGAGTTTTCCGATGATCACATATGCGCCGATCGGTGCGGGATCCGAGAGTCTTCGTCGATACCAAACGTTATTCTCTCTATGCTTTCCACGCGCTGAGAAGTTCAAGCACTCCGAATTCTTGAAGTGGCTGTACTTCGAAAATCCGGAAGGACACGTCGTGGGATTCGATGCTTTTGACGGCGACCGCCTGATCGCCCACTATGCGTGCATACCCACGACGATTCGGCTACGCGGTGACGTTGTGCGGGCGCTTCTGTCGCTCAACACGGCAACTCATCCTGATTTCCAAGGCAAGGGGCTCTTCTCCAAGTTGGCCGACATGACGTATCGTCACGCCGCCGATTTGGGCTTCGATTGCGTCTACGGCGTTGCAAACGCCAACAGTACGCCGGGCTTTGTACGAAAGCTCGGTTTCCATCTGGTGCAACCCCTTGATGCGCGCATCGGTTTTGGCACAATTGGCATCGATTTCTCCGCAGTTGCACGAGATGCCGAATTCGAGCGAGCCTGGAAACCGGAGGCGCTCAGTTGGCGCCAAGCCAATCCCATCAATCCGATCAGATCCTGGCGTCAGCACGACAGGCTTCGTTTTGAAGCAAAAGCCGCCGGACGATGGGTGTCTGCAATCGCGGAACTCCCGGAAGCCGGCGTACAAGCGAAGGATTCCGAGCCGCCGGGCATTCAGTCGCCAGCGCGGGTGTTTCTGGGCCTGGTGCCGGACGGCGCTTGCGCGTTTCGCACCTATTGGCAGATTCCCGCGCGCTGGCGTCCATCGCCCTTGAACTTCATCTATCGCTCATTGACGAAAGACGGAGACCAGGTGAGCTGCGGCAAGATTCAATTCTCGTTTATGGACTTCGATGGTTACTGAAAACACATTGCCGTCGCCACTTGTCACCGTCTTCCTGTTCGCCCATCAGGATGACGAATACGGCGTTTATGAATTGATTCATCAGTCGGTTTGTCAAGGCCGGCAAGTGATGTGCATCTATTTTACGACAGGCGTTCGCAGCACGGACGACCCCTCGACCCGCAATCGGGAGTCGCTTGCAGTGTTGAACGACATGGGGGTGCCGGCCGACAACGTGATCTTCGCGGGAGCGGCGCTCGGAATCAGCGATCTCAATCTCCACCGCTCGCTTCGCGAGGCGAGTGACTGGTTCGAGGCATGGTTGCTGAGTCATTCGCACATCGACGAGATGTTTGTGACCGCATGGGAAGGCGGACATCCTGACCATGACAGTTTGCATGCCATTGCGGTTCACACATGTGTGAGGGTGGGGATTGCGAACGTCCTGCGTCAGTATTCTCTCTACAACGCGTTCAATCGCCCAAAACCCTTTTTCCGGGTGCTGGCGCCCTTGCCCCATAACGGTCGAGTGGATCTGACGTCGATTCCCTGGTCCCGGCGGCTACGGTTCCTCAAGTACACGTTGCGCTATTCGTCGCAGCGAGGGAGTTGGGTGGGGCTATTTCCGTTCATGCTGCTTCATTACGTGCTCCGCGGCACACAGGCGGTGCAGGGCACGAGCGTCGAGCGCCTTCAGGAGCGGCCTCACGACGGGCCTCTTTATTACGAGCACCGAAAATTTGCGACGTGGCCCGATGTGCGCTCGCGGATTCAGGAATGGCGCGCGCAAAAAGACAATTCCTCTATTGCCGACGACTGACAGATGCAGCGGGTTCCCACGAGATATGGGTACTGTCTGGCCACGTTCATTCAGAGGCTGCGTAACGCGGTCGAGCTCGTGCTGGCGGCCGACTCCGGCCCCATGTCGTAAAAGGAATCGCTTTCTCGTAGCGAATGCCGCCGTCAATGCACGCCGTCCAGACACGCAGGCGATAACACCGCCTTCGCACGCTGGGCGAACGCCGGCCAGCGGCAGCTTTTTCCATCCGGGCCATCGCTGCAATCGGGCAACGCGAGTGTCACGCGTTTTGCCGGTTCGTCGAGCGAGAGTGTGGTGAGGTGCCGCATCTGATGCATCGATTGATACACCATCTCCACGCGCACGAATGCGTCACCCGCCAGATCGCGCCACAGCGTGAACACCAGTGCGCCATCGGGCGGCGTGTTATCGGGCTGGTCGGAGAGTTGCCAATCGAGCTTGAGCATGCCCGCGACATTGGCCACGTTCGTGTCGTGGCCAATCAGGACATAGACGCGGTTGCCCACTGGCAGAACAGGTCCACGCACCGGTGCAGGGGCCGGTGCGCTACTCTGCGCCGCCGAACGCGTCAGCGCATCGAGGGTGACGGCCAGCAGTGGCGTGCCGTTGGCCGACGCGAGATAGGACGTGCGGTTGAGCAGATCGCGCTGCGCGTTATGCGCTTCGAGCAGACGCGCCCAGTCCTGCTCGTCGCGAATTCTTCCCCAGGCCACGTCGCTGTCGGGCAAGCCTTCGCCATATTGCAGCAGGAAGACCTCCGACGCCTTCGCCGCACTGCCGAGCGCCCCGCGCAACGCCACGCCGCTGCCATCGCCTTCGACGCGCAATCGCGTGGGCACGTCCTCGAGCTTGCAGCCGCCTTGTGCGCCGCATGCAGGACTGTGCGCGTAGTCGAGCACTTCGCTCATGCGCGCAATCGTCGCGGCGTAGCGCTTGTTCAGGCCCGAGACGCCGTCCGGCGCCAGACGCGCCTCGATTGCGCCGCGCGCCACGCCCGGGTCGAGCGGGCAATCCCCCGCAGCTACAGGCTGAAATACCGCGTCGTAAGTCGTGAGATCCGCCTGATGCGACGCGCGCATGTCACACCCCGGCGCCATGCCTTGCAGCAGCGCATTGCCGGTCTCGCGTGTGCGTTGGTCGATGTCGGCCCATCCATAGACCGTGCCGGGTGCCGGGCACGCGTTATCGGGCAACACACGCCGCGCGCGCAGCCAATCGCCGTAGTAGCGGCCCATGCGTTCGGCCAGCGAGCCGCCGCGCGCCGTCAGATAACCGGCGGGCACCGGCCAGCCGGGCCAGGCGTCCGGGCTCAGCTTGTCCAGCGGAGGCTGGGCATGGGTCGGCGATCGCACGCCATGACGGCTCACGATCACCGTGGAGATCAATGTCCAGTCGGCGGGCATGCCATCGATGCGTGCCGCTGATTCAGGCGGTCTGGCCTGCCCCGGCGGCGGCGGCGAAGTGGTGCTGCAAGCGCTCAGCGCACCTGCGACGGCGAACGCCGCGATGCTCGCCGTCCACCGCACACCGCTGCGCCTTTGCCTGCGGCGAACCGGAACGTCTGGACGAACATCTCGGGATCGAACGGGTTCACGAGTCATCACACGGATCATGGCGGCAGTCATGGCAACAAGTCGGGGTGACAGGGGACGGCGTTGACGCTCATCTTACCGTGCGCCGTTAGCGTCGCCCCAACCAACCTGAAAGCGTGGCGCAAATGCATCGGCTGCGAACGTAACGACACCGCGCACCCCGTCGAGCCCGCGACTATCCGATGACCCCGTCCGCACGCCCCACGGCACCGAAACGCCACGACAACCGGTGCGCCGCCGCAATCAGCGCCTGTGCCGGTGGTGCGTCGAGCGCCGTCTCGAAACTGCCCGCCGACCCCATCAACGCGAGCACCAGGGTGACTTCCCCCGTGTGATCGAACACCGGTACCGCCACGGTATCGATGCCGGGGACCGGGTTGCTTAACGCCGTATCGAATTGCTGCTCCCGGATCGTCGTCAGCCGCGCAGCATAGTCCGGCATCGGTGTCACCGGCCGGCCTTCCGCGCCTAGCCCCGCCATGCGCACAGACTCCTGCGCGAGCAAACCGTCGAGCACCGCTGGCGGCAGGAAAGCCGCGAACGCGCGTCCGATGGCGGTGTTCACCAGCGAGAGCACCGTGCCGATGCGCAGGCTCACGTGCTGCGGGCGCATCGCCTCTTCCAGACGAACCACCGTGGGCCCGACCGGCCCCAGCACCGCCATCGCCGCCGACAACCCGGTGGCTTGCGCAAGCGCGAGAATCTCCGGCTCGGCTTCGCCGGTCGGCGAGAGACGTTGCAGCGCCATCAATCCGAGTTCGAGACTCAACGCCCCCGCTTCGAAGTTGCCGTTCTCGTCGCGCGCGAGCAAGCCCGCACGTTGCAGGCTCACCAGATGCGGATGGGCCTTCGCCGCAGCCATGCCCGCGTCGCGCGCGAGCGCGCCCAGCGCTAGCGGGCGTCCCGCCGCAACCAACGCTTCGAGCAACGCGCCTGTGCTTTCAAGCGCCTGAATGCCGCGCTGCGGCTTCGCCGGGGTCGTCGTCACGTCGTCCGTCGTCTCACTTGTTCCTGCCCGGCTTCGCGTCGCGCTCATGCACTCACCTCACCGACTTCCCGATCCGCATCGACCTGCGCCGCGATAGCCCTCGCCGCCGCACGCAATTCGCTTGCCGCCGCACCTTCCCACGCCACGTCGAGCGCCGCCGTCGGCCCGATGGCGGTGAGCGCCAGACGCAGACGTCCGCTCGCATCGAACACCGGCGCACACAAACTACTCACCGACGGACTCGGCGTGTTCACGCTGCGCGACATGCCATGCGCACGTGTCTCTTCCAGCAACGCGTTGAACCGTTCCCGCTCAGCCGGCGTCGCCGGCATCTGTTCATGCCACGCTTGCGGCCATTGCGCCTGCGGTGTAAAGGCGCAGAACGCGCGGCCGGTCGACGTAGCCGTCAGCGACATCACCGAACCGACATGGAGATTCACGTGCAGCGGAAACGCCGCGCGTTCGAAATGCACGACGACCGGACCTTGCGGCGCGCGAGTACAGATCGCCACACAGAAGCCGGTCTCGCGGGCCAGCGCGATCACGCGAGGCACGGCAGCGCGATAAGCCGGATCGTTTTCAAGATGCAACAACGAGAGACGCAACGTCATGGGACCCGGCGCGTAGTCACCCGACATCGGGTCACGCTTGAGCAAACCCAGTCGTATGAGGCTCACTAGATACGGGTGCGCCTGAGCAGGCGGCAGCCCGGCGAGCGCGGCGAGATCGCCCGGCCCCAGCGGGCGGCGAGCCTGCGCCAGCGCCTGGAGCACGCGCGCGGCCACGTCCACGCTTTGCACGCCACGCGAGGCTCGGCCGGGCTGGCCGCTCGCGCCGGCGGCACCGTCCATCGGAATTGGGTTCATGCAGTCATGGGAGCCAGGCTCCCCAAGAAAAATGGCCTAGATTCTAAACAAGTCGGCGTCCGTTGCTTCAATCTTCCCTGCTATGCCACAGGGTTAACCCGGAACGAAAACGCCTTCAGATCGCCAACGCCACAACATTAGCAAATAACAATCACATTTGTCATTGACAAATATTCTGAGCGTTTCGTAAGATGCCCTCATCATCCGCACCATCCCCGCAGACGAGATAAGAGAGAGACAAGCATGGCCAAAGCATTCGCCTCGCAAGCTGACCTGGAAGCCAAGAAGGTCACGTTCACCCAACTGTCGGAAAACACTTGGGCCTATACGGCCGAGGGCGACCCGAACTCCGGCGTCATCATCGGCGACGACGGCGTGATGATCGTCGACACGACGGCCACGCCCGCCATGGCGCAGGATCTGATCGCGAAGATCCGCACGGTCACCGACAAACCGATCAAGTACGTGGTGCTCTCGCACTACCACGCCGTGCGCGTGCTCGGCGCATCGGCCTACTTCGCCGAAGGCGCTCAGCAGATCATCGCTAGCCGCGGCACGTACGAGATGATCGTCGAACGTGGCGAAGCCGACATGAAGTCGGAGATCGAGCGCTTTCCGCGCCTGTTCGCCGGTGTCGAGACGGTGCCCGGCCTCACGTGGCCGACACTCGTCTTCGAGAAGGAAATCACGCTCTTCCTCGGCAAGCTCGAAGTGAAGATCGCGCACCTGGGTTCGGGTCACACCAAGGGCGACACCGTCGTGTGGCTGCCGTCGCAAAAGGTGCTGTTCTCGGGCGACCTGGTCGAGTACGACGCCGCCTGCTACACCGGCGACGCGCAACTCGCCGAATGGCCGGCCACGCTCGATGCGCTGGCCGCGCTCGGAGCCGAGAAGCTCGTGCCGGGCCGTGGCCCCGCGCTGACCACGCCCGAGGAAGTGGCCAAGGGCCTCGCCTACACGAAAGACTTCGTGACGACGCTGTTCGAAGCGGGTAAGCAAGCGGTCGAGCAAAAGCTCGACCTCAAGGGCGCGATGGCGCTCACGCGCAGCCAGATGGATCCGAAGTTCGGCCATGTGTTCATCTACGAACACTGCCTGCCGTTCGATGTGACCCGCGCGTTCGACGAAGCGAGCGGCATCACGCATCCGCGCATCTGGACGGCGCAGCGCGACAAGGAAATGTGGGCCGCATTGCAAAACTGAGTTCGATCCCGGCGCGACCTCGGTGAGCGCGCCGGCAGCAAAAGCGAAAAGTAAAAAACGGCACCCGCCGACGCATGTGCGCCGGTGCGGTGCCGACGATGGAGACATTTGCATGAGCAGCATCGATTACCAGCGGCTGACGTTCGAATACCAGCCGTGCGCAGAACAATCCGGCAACGTCGCGCCCGAGACGCATCCGGTCATCGTGGTCGGCGCAGGTCCGGTGGGACTGGCGACCGCCATCGATCTCGCGCAGCAAGGCGTATCCGTGATCGTCCTCGACGACGACTGCACGCTCTCGGCCGGCTCGCGCGCCATCTGCTTCGCCAAGCGCACGCTCGATATCTTCGATCGTCTCGGCTGCGGTGAGCGCATGGTGCAAAAGGGCGTGTGCTGGAACGTCGGTCGCGTGTTCCTGCGCGATCAGGAGGTCTACAACTTCGACTTGCTGCCCGAGGCAGGACACCATCGTCCGGCGTTCATCAATCTCCAGCAGTATTACGTCGAAGGCTATCTGTTCGAGCGCGCGCGCGAACTGCCAAACATCGACATCCGTTGGAAGAGCAAGGTTGTCGGACTCGCGCAGCAGGGCACGCCGGGCACGCCCGATGCGAGCGTCACGCTCACGGTCGAGACACCCGGCGGGGAGTATCAAACGTGCGCCCGCTATGTCGTGGCCGCCGATGGGGCTCGCAGTCCCTTGCGCAAGTTGATCGGTGTGGACAGCCACGGCCGCACGTTCAAGGATCGCTTCCTGATCGCCGACGTCAAGATGAGCGCAGACTTCCCTGCGGAGCGCTGGTTCTGGTTCGACCCACCCTTCCACCCGAATCAGTCCGTGTTGCTGCATCGCCAGCCCGATGACGTGTGGCGCATCGATTTCCAATTAGGATGGGACGCTGATCCCGCGCTCGAGAAGACTCCCGAGCGAGTGATCCCGCGAGTGCAGGCCCTGCTTGGCCCGGACGCGAAGTTCACGCTGGAGTGGGTCAGCGTCTATACCTTCTCTTGTCTGCGCATGGACGACTTCCGTCATGGCCATGTGCTGTTTGCCGGCGACGCGGCACACGGGGTGTCGCCATTCGGCGCGCGCGGCGCGAATAGCGGCGTGCAGGATGCCGAGAACCTCGCATGGAAACTCGCGTTGGTGCTCGCCGGTCATGCCCCCGATACGCTGCTCGATACCTACGCCCGGGAGCGCGAATTCGCCGCCGACGAGAACATTCGCAATTCCACTCGCTCGACGGATTTCATCACGCCCAAGAGCCCTGTCTCGCGCGTCTTCCGCGATGCTGTGCTGACCCTGGCCCGCGACCATGCGTTTGCGCGACAGTTGGTCAACAGCGGACGGCTGTCGGTGCCTGCGGTACTCCACGAGTCGACACTCAACACGGCAGAGCAAGATACGTTCGCCGGACGCATGGTGCCGGGTGCAGCTTGCGTCGATGCACCGCTCACTCGTCAAGGGCAGGACGGTTGGTTGCTGCCGCGTCTGGGCGGACGTTTCGTCGCACTCGTGTTCGGGGCGCCGGGCTCGCTCGACGCCGCGTCTCTCGCGGCCCTCGATGCCCTTGCGAACGACAGCGTGCCGGTCGTGCCGGTGTTCGTGACGCCCGATGCCGAGGTCGCACAGGATGCGCACCACGCACACAGTGTCTGGCACGACGTACAAGGTCTCGCCGCCCAACGGTACGACGCCGCACCGGGCACGGTGTATCTGATTCGTCCGGATCAACATGTGTGCGCACGCTGGCGCACCGTCGACGCCACGGCGATTGCCGCCGCGCGCGAGCGCGCCCTCGGCCGAACGGCACCGGAAGTCGCGCCGATGCAATGTGCGGCCTGACGTCACCGCGACCGATCCCATCGATCGACGTTCAGACCCCACCGATTTCGTAGGAAGGAGACACTTCATGGCACTCGATACACAACCGCGTCTGACACGTCCAGACGATTTCTACGAAGCCTTGATCGACATGCATCGCGACCTCGACGAGACACAGAGTCAGGCCGCCAACGCGCAACTGATTCTGTTGCTCGCCAACCAGATCGGCGATCACGACACGCTGCTCTCGGCGCTTCGTCTCGCACGCGCGGGCGCACTGGGCAACGCGGCGCGCTGATCGCCGGGCAGCCTTTCCTGCGTCACGCACCCTAACGAAAGCGGGGCGCCCGATCACCAGGCGCCCCGCATTTTTAGTGTGACGTGTTCTTGTCTTGTATCGCGTGCCGGCGCCTGCCGGCGTTACACCACCACCATCTGTGAAATCTTCTGCGCCGCCTGCAGAAGGGGCGCGAGGAACTTCGCTTCCATCTCCGCGGCCGACGTCCGGTTGGCCTGACCGCTGACGTTCATCGCCGCAATCACCTGCCCCGCGCGATTACGGATCGGTGCGGCAATCGAAATCATCCCCTCTTCCAGTTCCTGATCGACCAGCGCCCATCCCTTGGCGCGCACGTCGAGAATCCGTTCGCGCAGCGTGTCGATGTCCGTCACCGTGCGGCGAGTGTGCTGGCGAATGTCGGCGCGGCGCAACGCGGCGTCGAGTTCGTCGTCAGGCAACGCCGAGAGCATGACGCGCCCCATCGACGTGCACCACGCCGGCAGGCGGCTGCCGATCGACAGGTTGATCGACATGACCTTGCGCACCGGCACGCGCAGCACGTAGACGATGTCGTCACCGTCGAGCACCGAGGCGGAACTGCTCTCCTGCACCTGCTGCACGAGCGCCTCCATGAACGGCTCGGCAAGATTCCACAGCGGCATCGATGTCAGATAGGAAAAACCGAGGTCGAGAATTCGCGGAGTGAGCCGGAACAGCCGCCCCTCACTTCGTACGTAGCCCAGCGCCTCGAGCGTGAGCAGAATGCGGCGGGCCCCGGCACGCGTCAACCCGGAGGCTTGCGCCACTTCCGAGAGTGTCTGCGCGGGGCGCGCGGCGTTGAACACCTTGACGACCGCCAGCCCGCGCGCGAACGACTGCACATAGGAGTCGCCCGGCTTCTTGTCAGTCGGTTCGGTTGCGTCGTTCGGCACAGGTGTCATGTAGGTGGGGATCGGGTGTCTTCGCGTGAACGGCAAGCGTAATGGATTTGCGTCACGTGTTCCACCGCGCGATACGCACCACTTCATGCCCGGTGTCACGACGGCATGGCCCCGTCTCAGGCGGGCACTCGCTTGACGCCCGACACGGGAAGGCTTAGGCTGTTCTTATAGCGAATATTTGTTCGCTATAAGAACATTGTGAACCAGACGAGGCCATTGGACAAGAGGTCATCGCCGGGAGACACCCAACCGGGGCAAGGGGCGCGAGCCCGTCAGCCCGATGGAACTGCCCAGGAGGCACGTGTGATCAACAAGATTTACGACTCGCTCGCCAGCGCGGTCGCCGGCGTTCACGACGGCGCGACGATCATGATTGGCGGCTTCGGCAACGCCGGGATGCCCTCGGCGCTCATCGACGCCCTGATCGATCAGGGCGCGCGCGATCTGACCATCGTCAACAACAATGCCGGCAACGGCGAGACGGGGCTCGCCGCCCTGCTTAAAGCCGGGCGCGTACGCAAGATCATTTGCTCGTTCCCGCGTCAGACCGACTCGCAGGTGTTCGACGCGCTCTATCGCGCGGGCAAGATCGAACTGGAACTGGTGCCGCAGGGTAATCTCGCCGAGCGCATTCGTGCCGCTGGCGCGGGCATCGGCGGCTTCTTCACGCCCACCGGCTACGGCACGCTGCTCGCCGAAGGCAAGGAAACGCGCGTGATCGACGGCAAGCCGTACGTGTTCGAACTGCCGATCCATGCCGACTTCGCCCTCATCAAGGCGCTCAAGGGCGACCGCTGGGGCAACCTCGTGTACCGCAAGACCGCCCGCAACTTCGGCCCGATCATGGCCACGGCGGCGAAGTGCGCCATCGTTCAGGTGAACGAAATCGTCGAGCTGGGCGACCTCGATCCGGAAGCCGTGGTCACGCCCGGCATTTTCGTTCAACGCGTCGTCGCGGTGCCGAGCGCCGCACACGCCTGATCCCCATCTGATTTCGGAGCACGACATGAACCGACTGACCCGCGACCAGATGGCCGCCCGCGTCGCCCAGGATATTCCCGACGGCGCTTATGTGAACCTCGGCATCGGTCTGCCGACGGCCGTGGCCAATCACTTGCCCGCTGAAAAGGAGATCATTCTCCAGAGCGAAAACGGCGTGATCGGCATGGGCCCGGCCCCCGCGAAGGGCGAAGAGGACGAAGACCTCATCAACGCCGGCAAGCAACCCGTCACGCTCAAGCCGGGCGGCGCCTTCTTCCATCACGCCGATTCGTTCGCGATGATGCGCGGTGGCCACCTGGACTTCTGCGTGCTGGGCGCCTTCCAGGTCTCGACCACGGGCGACCTCGCCAACTGGCACACCGACGCGCCCGACGCCATCCCGGCCGTAGGCGGCGCGATGGATCTCGCAAGCGGCGCCAAGCAAGTGTTCGTGATGATGGAACACCAGACCAAGCAGGGCGAGAGCAAGATCGTCGAGCAGTGCACGTATCCGCTCACCGGGGTGGGCTGCGTCACACGTATCTACACCGATCTGGCCGTGCTCGATGTCACGCCCGAAGGCCTGCGCGTGATCGACATGGTCGACGGCCTCTCGTTCGACGAACTACAACGCCTGACCGGTGTGGCGCTGCTGCCGTCGCCGGCCGTGGTCTAAGACACCATCGCCGGGACATCATCGAATGTGACCCGGCGATTTTCATTGTGAGGTAGACAAATGAGTGAAGTCTTCATCTGCGACGCGATTCGCACCCCGATCGGCCGCTACGGCGGCGCGCTGTCTTCCGTGCGTGCCGACGACCTCGGCGCCATCCCCCTCAAGGCGCTCATGGTGCGCAACGGCGGCGTCGACTGGACACAGGTCGACGACGTGATCTTCGGCTGCGCCAACCAGGCCGGGGAAGACAATCGCAACGTGGCGCGCATGTCGTCGCTGCTGGCTGGCCTGCCGCAAGACGTGCCGGGTGCCACCCTCAACCGCCTGTGCGGCTCGGGCATGGACGCCATCGGCACGGCAGCGCGCGCCATCAAGGCGGGCGAAGCCGGTCTGATGATTGCGGGGGGTGTGGAGAGCATGAGCCGTGCGCCGTTCGTGATGGGCAAGGCGGCCAGTGCGTTTTCGCGTCAAGCGGAGATTTTCGATACGACCATCGGCTGGCGTTTCGTCAATCCCTTGATGAAGGCGCAGTACGGCGTGGATTCGATGCCCGAGACGGGCGAGAACGTCGCGACCGAGTTCGGCATCAGCCGCGAAGATCAGGATCGCTTTGCGGTGCATTCGCAGGAGAAGGCAGCGCGCGCTCAGGCGAACGGCACGCTTGCCGAGGAAATCACGCCGGTGTCCATCGCCCAGAAGAAAGGCGAAGCGATCATTGTCGATCGCGACGAACACCCGCGTGCGACGAGCATGGAAGCGCTCGCCAGACTTAAGGGCGTGGTACGCCCGGATGGCACCGTGACCGCCGGTAACGCTTCTGGCGTCAACGACGGCGCCTGCGCACTGCTATTGGCAGACGAGGCGAATGCGGCGCGCTTTGGCCTGACGCCGCGAGCCCGGATACTGGGCATGGCGACGGCAGGGGTGGCACCGCGCATCATGGGCATCGGTCCGGCTCCCGCAACAAAAAAACTGCTCGCGCGGCTCGGTATGTCGCTCGATCAGTTCGACGTCATCGAACTCAATGAAGCGTTTGCGAGCCAGGGCCTTGCCGTGCTGCGTCAGCTCGGCGTGGCCGACAACGACCTGCGCGTCAATCCGAACGGCGGCGCCATTGCGCTGGGCCATCCGCTCGGCATGAGCGGCGCACGTCTGGTGACGACGGCGATGTATCAACTGAGGCGTTCGGGTGGTCGCTTTGCGCTGTGTACGATGTGCATTGGGGTCGGCCAAGGCATCGCTATCGCCATCGAAGCGGTGTAATCCCACTGCCCCGCCGGTATTTTCAGGCCGGCGGCGGTCGGGCGGGACTGGGTAAGTTCCGCGACGCCGCACCGGGGTCCCGTGGGCACGATCAGTGCCGGGCGGGACCCGTCTGCCCCCGTCTCTCCTTCTATCCTTCCGTCCTTCGTGTTGTTCCGCTAGTGCCGCCGGCCGTTCAGACAGCCTTGGCGACGTCACGCATCACAGCGTCGAAGAAGGTGGCCTGCGCATCCGCATCGCTGCGGGCGTAAGCACGGTTGATCCCGCTGATGACCGCCCGAATCGATGCCGTCGTCAGATTCGCATCGATGCCCACACCGAACGCGCTGCCCACGATGGTCTCGCCCGCCATTTCCGCGATGGCGATCGCCCGTGCGTCGGCCCCCTGCGTGAGGGCGCGTTCCTCGTAGTGCTGCACACGCACCGGCGTACGCATGGCGTGCATCAGGGCATCGAGCGGGCCGTTACCGGCGCCCGACACGGTGGTGCGCTGACCGTGAATGTCGAGGGTCACGGCGATGTGCTGACGGCCGTCGCGCTCCGAGAGCGTGTGACCGATGTAGGCGACCGGCGCGTCGGACGCCACGTATTCCTTCTGGAACAGTTGCCAGATCTGCGAGGCGGTGACTTCGGCCCCCGTCTCGTCGGTGTGGCGCTGCACAGCCGAGCTGAAATCGACTTGCAGGCGACGCGGCATTTGCACACCGTAAGCCTGTTCGAGCAGGTAAGCGATGCCGCCCTTGCCCGACTGGCTGTTCACGCGAATGATCGAGTCGTACGTGCGACCGAGATCGCTCGGGTCGATGGGCAGGTAAGGCACTTCCCAGATCGCGTCAGGCTTTTGTACGGCGAGGCCCTTCTTGATGGCGTCCTGATGCGAGCCCGAGAACGCGGTGAAGACCAGATCGCCGACATACGGATGACGCGGATGCACGGGCAACTGCGTGCACTCTTCGGACGTGCGGGCAATTTCGTTGATGTTCGAGAAGTCGAGGCCCGGGTCCACCCCTTGCGTGTACAGGTTCAGACCGAGCGTGACGAGATCGACGTTACCGGTGCGCTCGCCGTTACCGAAGAGGCAACCTTCGATGCGATCGGCACCGGCCATCACGGCCAGCTCGGCGGCGGCCACCGCCGTGCCGCGATCGTTGTGCGGGTGAACCGAAAGGATCAGCGAATCGCGGCGCGCGAGGTTGCGGTGCATCCATTCGATCTGGTCGGCGTAGTAGTTCGGCGTGCCGATTTCCACCGTCGCCGGCAAGTTCACGATGCACTTGCGCTCGGGCGTCGGCTGCCATACGTCGAATACGGCATCGCAAACTTCCTTCGCGAACTCGAGTTCAGTACCAGTGAACGTCTCGGGGCTGTATTGCAGCGTCCATTGCGTATCGGGCGCGGCATCGGCACAACGCTTGATCGTCTTGGCGGCAGCAACCGCGAGCGCCTTCACGCCCGGCTGATCGAGGTTGAAGACAATGCGGCGGAATTCAGGCGCCGTAGCGTTGTAGAGGTGAACGATGGCACGCGGTGCCCCCTTGAGCGCGGCAAACGTACGCTCGATGAGGTCGTCGCGGGCTTGCGTGAGCACTTCGATGGTGACGTCGTCGGGGATGTGACCGCCTTCGATCAGTTCGCGCACGAAGTTGAAATCGGTGTCGGACGCCGACGGAAACGCCACTTCGATTTCCTTGAAGCCGATGGCGACGAGCGTCTTGAACATGCGCATCTTGCGCTGGGCATCCATCGGCTCGAACAGGGCCTGGTTGCCGTCACGCAGATCGGTACTCATCCAGATCGGTGCGCGCGTGATGGTGCGGCTCGGCCACTGTCGGTCCGGAATGTTGACCGGCGTGAACGGGCGGTATTTCGTGGCGGGGTTCTTCAGCATGGCGTTGTCTCGATTGTCGGCAAAAGTGTCAACCGGACGACGCATGAACGCAAAGAAGCTACGACCGCCGGTTGGAGGAACCGGGGCTTAGGTCGGCGTAACTGGGGAAAATCAGCGGTGCTTCAGTGAGGAATTCAGACGATGCACGCGCGCAGCAACGGACCAAGCCCGGTGGAGCGGGCTAGTAGTCGTAGCGAGAGGGAGAATTGCGCGGTGATCATGTGACGCATGAGATCACAGATTTTCCAACGCTGTCAACCATGACGTGCCACCTCGCAAGGTTCCCATGATGGGTGACGCGAGTTATCGCGCGACGGGGTTTCCCTTCCACCGGCAACTCAGGCCGAGAGCGGAACGGCCGAGGTGCACTTGATCTCGTCGAGACAAACGCTCGACTTGACGGCGCTCACGCCCGGAATGCGCATCAGCGTATCGAGCAGAAAATCGGACAACGCCTTCAGGTCGCGGGCGACGACCTTGAGCACATAGTCGATATCCCCCGTCACCGAGAAGCACTCCTGAATCTGCGCCAGTTCCGCAACCAGTCCCTTGAAGTTCGACAGGTCGCGGATGTGCCCGCGCTCCATCGTCACGTGGACGAACGCGACCACGCTGAATCCGAGCCGTTGCGCGTCGAGTCGGGTGTCGTACCCCTTGATCACCCCCATCTCTTCGAGCCGCCGGTGACGACGCAGTGTCTGCGCCGGCGACAGCTTGATGGCTTCGGCCAGTTCCAGATTCGAAATTCGCCCGTTCGACTGCAAAATCCCCAGCAGCCGGACGTCGATTCGGTCGATCTCGATGTTATGCACTTTTATTTCCCATCACACCATCATGACGAAATATTAATTCATAACCTAGGGTTTGCCTACCTTAGTTACGAAATCCTATTTTTCGGCGACCCACTTACACTGGGCGCCGTAAAACGTCGAAATGCCCGCAAGATCCTTGTCATTTCAAGGGTTCCGGCAAATGGAACGGACGGAGCACCCTATCCCGACCGAACGGTCAACAAATCACAATTTTGTTGCATCTCCCAGCGCCACCGATGGATAACGGATGACAACCACCGGGCAATGCACACGTCCAACAAATCAGTCACCTCACAAATCACCTCACCCAGCCGAGACGATCATGGCCGACCTCTTTGACAACCCGATGCAATTGATGGGCTTCGAATTCGTGGAATTCGCATCGCCCACACCGAACGTCCTCGAACCGATTTTCGAACAGATGGGCTTCACGCTCGTGGCGCATCACCGCTCGAAAGACGTGGTGCTGTACCGCCAGGGCAACATCAACTTCATCGTGAATCGCGAGCCGAACAGCGAGGCTGCCTACTTCGCCGCCGAACATGGCCCGAGCGCTTGCGGCATGGCATTCCGGGTGAAAGACTCGCACAAGGCTTACGCCCGCGCGCTGGAACTCGGCGCCCAACCGGTCGAGATCTTGACCGGCCCGATGGAGCTGCGTCTGCCGGCGATCAAGGGCATCGGCGGCGCACCGCTGTATCTCATCGACCGTTTCGAAGAAGGCAAGTCGATCTATGACATCGACTTCGAATACATCGAAGGCGTCGATCGTCATCCGGTAGGCCACGGCCTGCGTCTGATCGATCACCTGACGCACAACGTATATCGCGGCCGCATGGCGTACTGGGCCGGCTTCTACGAGAAGCTGTTCAACTTCCGTGAGATCCGCTACTTCGACATCTCGGGCGAATACACGGGTCTGACGTCCAAAGCCATGACGGCACCCGATGGTAAAATCCGCATTCCCCTGAACGAGGAATCGGCCAAGGGTAGCGGCCAGATCGAGGAATTCCTGATGGCCTTCAACGGCGAGGGCATTCAGCACATTGCGTTCCTCACCGACAACCTGATCGACGTCATCGATCGCCTGCAAATGGCGGGTGTCGACCTGATGACCGCGCCTAACGACTTCTACTACGATGCGCTCGAAACCCGTCTGCCGGGTCATGGTCAGCCGGTTGGCGAACTGAAGTCGCGCGGCATCCTGCTCGACGGCACGACCGAAGGCGGCAAGCCGCGACTCCTGTTGCAGATCTTCTCGAAGACCCTGCTCGGCCCGGTGTTCTTCGAGTTCATCCAGCGTCAGGGCGACGACGGCTTCGGCGAGGGCAACTTCAAGGCGCTGTTCGAATCGCTCGAGCGCGACCAGATCGAGCGGGGCACGCTCAAGGTCTGAGTCCAGGGGAGACACCCGGCGGTATATGCCCCGGGCTCACGATCATCGTTCGCCGCGATGATCCCAAAGGACACGGCGACGGCACCATGAGTGCCGCGCCGTGGCGGCTCAACGGTTCCGGTTCGTTCCAACAGAACGAAAACAGAGAAGCGCGCCGCTTGGTAACGAAGGTAGGGTAAGGAACAGACATGTCCGGCAACGCAGCAAATGAAGGCTCGCTCCACCGCGGCCTGAAGAATCGTCACATCCAATTGATCGCGCTGGGTGGCGCGATCGGCACCGGCCTCTTTCTCGGCATCGCACAAACCATCAAGACCGCTGGCCCATCCGTTCTGCTGGGCTACGCCATCGCGGGCGTCGTCGCGTTTTTTATCATGCGACAGCTCGGTGAAATGGTCGTCGACGAGCCCGTTGCCGGCTCGTTCAGCTACTTCGCCAACAAATATTGCGGCCAGTTCGCAGGCTTCGTCTCCGGCTGGAACTACTGGGTGCTCTACGTGCTGGTCTCGATGGCCGAACTCTCGGCCGTGGGCATTTACGTGCAGTACTGGTGGCCCGCCATTCCCACCTGGGTCTCGGCCCTCGTGTGCTTCGGCATCATCAACGCCGTCAATCTCTCCAGCGTGAAGTCGTACGGCGAGACGGAGTTCTGGTTCGCCATCATCAAGGTCGCCGCTATCGTCGGCATGATCGGGTTCGGCGCCTACCTGCTCTTCTCCGGTAACGCGGGCCCCGACGCCAGCGTGACCAACCTGTGGCGGCACGGCGGCTTCTTCCCGAACGGCGTGTCGGGCCTCGTCATGGCGATGGCCGTCATCATGTTCTCGTTCGGCGGACTGGAGCTCGTCGGCATCACCGCTGCCGAAGCCGACAATCCTTCGCGCACCATCCCGCGCGCGACCAATCAGGTCATCTACCGCATTCTGATTTTCTACGTCGGCGCCCTCGGCGTACTGCTCTCGCTGTACCCGTGGGAAAAGGTCGTGACCGGCGGCAGCCCGTTCGTGCTGATCTTCCACGAACTGAACAGCAACGTCGTTGCCCATGTGCTCAATGCCGTGGTGCTCACGGCTGCGCTGTCGGTCTACAACAGTTGCGTGTACTGCAACAGCCGCATGCTGTACGGTCTGGCCGTTCAGGGCAACGCGCCGCGCGCCCTGCTCAAGGTGAACGCCCGCGGTATCCCGCTCGCAGCGCTCGGCGTCTCGGCGGCCGCAACCGCGGTGTGTGTGGTGATCAACTACTTCATGCCGGGCAAGGCGTTCCAACTGTTGATGGGGCTGGTCGTATCGGCACTCATCATCAACTGGGCGATGATCAGCGTGATTCATCTGGCCTTCCGCCGTGCCAAGGCGCGTGCAGGCGAAACCACGCTGTTCAAGAGCCTCGGCTATCCGCTCACCAATTACGTGTGCCTCCTGTTCCTCGGCGGCATTCTGGTCGTGATGTACCTGATCCCGGATCTGCGCATTTCGGTCTACCTGATCCCGGTGTGGCTGGTCGTGCTCGGCATCGGTTATCGCCTGCGTCAGAAGAACAGCGCCGCCCCGGTTCCCGTCCACGCAACACGCTAAGCCGCACATCGCCGGGCCGATCGGCCCCGGCAACCACCGGCCTCAAGAAAACGCCGCATCCCCCCGGGCGCCAGCCGCCCGGGGCATACCCGGCGACACCTCACTAGCGGTATCATCGGTTGTTTGCATCGCCGGGGCCGCCAGAACCGCCCGGCTGGCCCGGCGCTCTCTCAGCGCGCGATACCGACTTTCTTTCGTTTTCCAGGAACTGCCATGTTCGAACATATCGATGCCTACCCCGGTGACCCGATCCTGTCGCTCAATGAGAATTTCGCGAAAGATCCCCGTACCAACAAGGTCAACCTGAGCATCGGCATCTATTACGACGACGAAGGCCGTCTGCCGGTCATGCAGGCCGTGCGTCAGGCCGAAGCGCTGCTGCTCGCCGAAGTCGGTCCGAAGCCGTACCTGCCGATGGCGGGCTTCGCCGACTATCGCGACGTCGTGCAATCTCTCGTGTTCGGTGAAGACTCACCGGCCCGCAAGGCCGGCAGCATCGCCACGGTGCAGACGCTGGGCGGCTCGGGCGCGCTCAAGGTCGGTGCCGACTTCATCAAGCGCTACTTCCCCGGCTCGCAGGTGTGGGTGAGCGATCCGACGTGGGACAACCATCGCTTCATCTTCGAGCGCGCCGGTTTCACCGTGAATACGTATCCGTATTACGACGAAGCCACCGGCGGTCTGCAATTCGAAGCGATGGTCGATGCCATCGACAAACTGCCGGCGCGCAGCGTGGTACTGCTGCACGCGTGCTGTCACAACCCGACCGGCGTCGATCTGAACGACGCACAGTGGGTGCAACTGATCGATGTGCTCAAGAAGCGCGAACTGCTGCCTTTCGTGGACATGGCGTATCAGGGATTCGGCTCGGGCATCGACGCCGACGCCTTTGTGATCCGCGAGCTGGCCCGTCAGAGCGTGCCGGCCTTCGTCGCCAATTCGTTCTCGAAGAACTTCTCGCTGTACGGCGAGCGTTGCGGCGGGCTGTCGGTCATTTGCGAATCGGCGGAAGCGGCCGATCGCGTGCTGGGGCAACTGACGAGCGCGGTGCGCTCGAACTACAGCAACCCGCCGACGCACGGCGCGAAGATCGTTGCCAAGGTGCTGAGCACGCCGGAACTGCGCAAGTCGTGGGAAGCCGAACTCGCCGAGATGTGCCAGCGCATCACGCGCATGCGCGGCGCGATTCACGAAGGCCTTCGCGGCCATGTGCCCGACAACATGCTCTCGCGCTATCTTGAGCAGCGCGGCATGTTCACATACACGGGACTGTCGGCGGCACAAGTCGATGTACTGCGCGAACAGCATGGCGTCTATCTGATTCGCTCGGGCCGCATGTGCGTGGCCGGCCTGAACGAGAAGAACGTCGGTGTGGTAGCCGACAGCATTGCAAAGGTGCTGAACAACGCCTGAGCATCGGTCGACACCTGAAGCTGGCAAGAAAAAGGGACGGCACATGCCGTCCCTTTTTTCATGTCTCGAAACGCCTCAGGACGCCTTGCGCAGGAACTCGAGCAGATCGGCGTTCACCTTGTCGGCCTCGACGACGCACATGCCGTGCGCACCACCCGGATAGACCTTCAGCGTGGCGTTCTTGACGATCTGCGCGGTGAGTTTGCCCGAGTCGTCGATGGGTACGATCTGATCGTCGTCGCCATGCAGCACAAGCGTCGGCACGTCGATCTTCTTCAGATCCGCGGTGTAGTCCACTTCCGAGAATTCCTTGATGCAAAGATACTGGCCCAGATGCGAGCCCCACATCCCTTGCAGCCAGAATGCATCGATCACCCCCTGCGACGCCTTGGCATTCGGCCGGTTGTACCCGAAAAACGGCACAGCCAGATCCCGATAGAACTGTGAGCGATTGCCCACCACATTCGCGCGAATTTCGTCGAACACGCCGATGGGCAGACCGTTCGGATTCTTGTCCGACTTGACCATGATGGGCGGCACCGCGCCGATCAGCACCGCCTGCGCGGCACGGCGCGTGCCATGACGGCCGAGATAGTGCGCCACTTCACCGCCACCCGTGGAGTGCCCCACGAACGTGGCGTCGTGCAGATCGAGCGATTCGACCAACGCCGCCAGATCGTCGGCGTAGGTGTCCATGTCGTTACCGGTGCCGGGCTGATCCGAGCGACCGTGCCCGCGGCGGTCATGGGCGATGACGCGAAACCCGTGCTGCACCAGAAACAGCATCTGGGCGTCCCACGCGTCGGCGCTCAGCGGCCACCCGTGCGAGAACACCACTGGGCGGCCCTTGCCCCAGTCTTTGTAGAAAATCGAGGTGCCATCCTTCGTCTTGAAAGTGCTCATGATGCGATCCTTGCGCAGTGCGCGATTGAACGACAACGAGGCGTGCCGGCCGGGGCGTCTGTAGAGGCGAGATGCCACGTCGCGGCACGGAAGGCGGCGGGGCAGGGTTTGCCGGCCATCGTGACAGGACTTCACATGTCGGAGTGCCATGCAACCGTCGTGAAGGTCTTCAATTTAAGACGGCAATGCGCGTGCATGCAAGGTGAAAATGCTTGATGATTTCGTGAGCGAGATTCACGAAACATGCCCCATGAGTGTCATGAACGGCAAACCGGTAAACACGATGCCCATCGCTGGTGCACACCTGGCGCCGCCGTGCATCCGTCGTCAGCACATCTAGGCGCTTGGCGTTATATTGGCTGTCCCGCGGCCGTGCTGGCCGCTTATCACGAATGCGCCGATCCCCATGTCCGATCAGTCCGCCGATTTGTCTCAGTTTCCCATCACGCGCAAGTGGCCTGCTGCGCACCCCGACCGTCTGCAACTGTATTCGCTGCCCACGCCCAACGGCGTGAAAGTGTCGATCATGCTCGAGGAAATCGGGCTGCCGTATGAAGTGCATCTGGTGAACTTCCAGACCGACGACCAGCTCTCGCCCGAGTTTCTGTCGCTCAACCCCAACAACAAGATTCCCGCGATCCTCGATCCGAACGGCCCCGGCGGAAAGCCGCTGCCGCTGTTCGAGTCGGGCGCGATTCTCTGGTATCTCGCCGAAAAAACCGGCAAGTTGCTGCCCGCCGGCCCGGCCGCGCGCTATGAAACGCTGCAATGGGTGATGTTCCAGATGGGCGGTGTCGGGCCGATGTTCGGTCAGGTGGGCTTCTTCCACAAATTCGCGGGCAAAGATTTCGAAGACAAGCGTCCGCGCGAGCGCTATGTGAACGAATCGAAGCGTCTGCTCGGCGTGCTCGATGCGCGTCTGGCGAATCGCCGGTGGATCATGGGCGACGACTACACGATTGCCGACATCGCGACGTTCCCGTGGATCAGAAACCTGGTCGGCTTTTACGAGGCAGGCGAACTGGTCGATTTCGCCCAGTTCAAGAACGTGCAACGTGCGCTCGCGGCGTTCGTCGAACGCCCTGCCGTCGTTCGCGGACTCGACATCCCGAAGCGCCCTGCATAAGCACGTATGAGCGCAAACGAGCGCGAAAAAAAGCCGGCGCATCGATGAGATGGCCGGCTGAGAACGCGACGAGGCACGGGGAGGTCGTACCCCGCCACACGTCGGACGGTTAGACCGACGCCCCCGCAGGGAGCCTTCCAACACTGCGTTGACTACGGTGAACCTTCACGTTGGACGCTGGCGTCAGGCCGACTTCCTGAAGCGAGCCGCTTCTTCCGAGCCGCCCGTGGCGTTACCGGCGCTGTATGAGTGAGCGCCCACCCCGGCGAGCTTGCCGCCCTGCACGATGAGATACTCGTTGCGAATCGGGCGATTCTCGAAGTAGCACTCCAGAATCTCGCGCGTGCCTGCGGCGTAACGTGTCTGTGCCGAGAGGCTGGTACCGGAGATATGCGGCGTCATACCGTGGTGCGGCATACTGCGCCACGGATGATCGGCCGGCGCCGGTTGCGGGAACCACACATCGCCGCCGTAGCCGGCGAGTTGACCGCTCTCGAGGGCGGCCGCCACCGCGTCGCGGTCGCACAACTTGCCGCGTGCCGTGTTGATCAGATACGCCCCGCGCTTGAAGTGCTTCAGGCTGTCGGCGTTGATCATGTGCTCCGTTTCCGGGTGCAGCGGGCAGTTCAGCGTAACCACGTCGCAAACCTTCGCCAGGCTCTCGAGGCTCGTGTGGTGCGTGAGGTTCAGTTCCTTCTCGACCGACGCCGGCAGACGGTGGCGATCGAGATAGTGCAGATGCGTGCCGAACGGCTTCATCAGGCGCAGCACGCGCAGACCGATCCGCCCTGCGGCGACCGTGCCGACATGCATGCCTTCCAGATCGTACGAACGCTCAACGCAATCGGCGATGTTCCAGCCGCCCTTGAGTACCCAGTTGTACGACGGCAGATAGTTACGCACGAGCGCGAGCGTGGTCATCATTACGTGTTCGGCAACGCTGTTGCTGTTGCAGTACGTCACTTCCGCGACCGTGATGCCGTGTTCCATCGCGGCTTGCAGATCGGTGTGATCCGAGCCGATGCCGGCGGTCACGATCATCTTCAGTCGCTTCGCTCGCTTGATACGCTCGGCCGTCATGTAGGCGGGCCAGAACGGTTGCGAGATCACGATTTCGGCGTCGGCCAGTTCGCGGTCGAGCACGCTGTCGCCGCCATCCTTGCTCGACGTCACCACGAGTTGGTGGCCGTTCGATTCGAGGTACTTGCGCAGGCCCAGTTCGCCCGACACGCTGCCGAGCAGTGCCCCCGGCGGGAAGTCGATGGCGCGCGGCGTCGGCAGCGACTGACCATCGGGATACGATTCGATCTTGGGCAGATCGTCGCGGGCGTAGGTCTTCGGGTATCCGGTGACGGGGTCGTCGTACAGTACACATACAATCTTTGCCATGGTATCTCGCTCCTGAAATGATGGTCTACACATGTCTGCGTTGGCGACGCATCACGGCGTCGCTGCATTGAGGCCAATCATCGATGCCACAGACACGCTTGGAAAATCGTTCCGGCCGATCGATTGATCGGTAAGACCTATCAACTCGCGGGGCGATGGCTCGGACGCCGGCCGATCCCCAGGGCAGTGGCGGCGAAGCGAACGATCCGAATTAGGCCGGCAACAGCGCGTCCAGCCGCGACTGCAAATCGACCGAGCGAAACGAAGCCACTGCTGCGTCGAGCAATGGCGGGCGTGGTTGCCGTTCACGCAAAATCAGACCGATCTCGCGATGCAGCGCAGGTTGTAACGGCACAGCATGCAGTTCGTCGCGCATCTCTGCGAGACACAGCACGCTGTGCGGCACGATGCTGAAGAGCCCGGCGCACCGCACATGCGCATACAACGCCATGAGCGAATCCGTCTCCACGCGCGGCGACGCCGACGTGCCCGCCCGCGCCAGCGCCGCGTCGATCCCCTGACGGCATTGCATGTTGCCCGTGAGCAGGCACAGCGGCAGCTTCGCCGCCTCATGCCACGATAACGACGTGCGTCCGGCCAGTGCGGTTTCGTCGCGTGCAATCAGCACATATCGTTCGCGGAACAGGGAGATCGTTTCGAATTCACGTAGACGCGGATCGTCGAGATAGCTCAAACCGACATCCAGATCGAGTTCGGAAAGCTGACGCAGCGCCTGCGTCGCGGAAAGCGTGTAGACCTCGTGACGCATGCCGGGGAAGTCGCGCAGACAGGCGTCGGTGAGCAGTGGTACGAGCGGCAGCGCGGTGGGGATCGCGCCGACGCGCAGGCAACCGGTGACTTCGCGACGGCTCGCGCTCGCCTCCTGTCGCAAGCCCTCGCAATCGGCCAGCACCTGTCGCGCCCACGCCAGCACGCGCTCGCCTTCCGGGGTGAAGCCCTCGAAGCGGCGTCCGCGACGCACGATCGGCAGGCCGAACTCTTCTTCGATGCTGCGGATCGCGCCGGACAGCGTCGGCTGCGACACGTTGCACAGTTCCGCCGCGCGGCGAAAGTGCTGCGCCTGCGAAAGCGCCACGAGATAACTCAACTGCCGAATGAACATGGCTTTGGCCCTCCCCGGTGTCGCGGCAGACGTCCCCGCTCTACGCTATATCCTCGGAAATATAGCGCAAGGCACGACAGGCCAGTCATGAGAATGCTGCATAACTGTTATGGCAAACCCACCCGGCGGGCGCCGGGCGGTCGGCTTGCCCGATGGTCACCGCTTATTGCGCGGGAACGGGCGAAGCGGGATTGGTTGTCGCGGGGGGCGGGGAGACGGGCGTCACAGGCATCACAGGCGGCGCCGACGATGCGCCACCTCCCGCCGGGGACGACGGCGATCCGCCGTTCGGCGACAAACCGCCCGGCCCGTTCCACTCGCCCGGTACTCCCGGAATCGTGTTGCCGCGCGGCGCGCTTGCGGGCAATGCGGAATCTGGTTGCGCCAGCACGGCCGACGCGACCGGCACGGGCAATGGTCCACCGTCGCTGGCCGCGTCGGGCGTCGAGACGGGGGGTGCCGGTACCGTTGCCGCCGGGCGCTTCACCGGTGCCTTCGGTTTGGTTTCCGGCGATGTCTTCGTGAAAAGGCCCGTGACCCAATCGGAGGCGCGTGTCCACCAGTCGCTGTACCAATGATGGTTGTCCGGTGCTTCGAACTTCGCATTCGCGTCGATCACCTTCGCACGCAACGCCCGCGAGAATACGTCGCCGACGATTGGCAGCGCGCTATGGGCGCCCTGTCCCCAGTAATCGCTGCGCAGCGTGATACGGCTGTCGTTGAAGCCGACCCACGCGCCAGCCACCAACTGCGGTTGCATGAGGATGAACCAGCCGTCGGCGTTGTCCTGTGTCGTGCCCGTCTTGCCCGCCACGTCGGCGCGAATACCGAAGCGCGTACGAATCGCATTGCCCGTGCCGCGATTGATGACGCCACGCATGGTGTCTAGCAGCGTGTAATCGTCGTTCACGGAGAGCGCCCGCTCGGGACGCGCCGGCGAGAACGTCGCCAGCACATCGCCTTCGCCGTTCGTGATCTCGGTGACCATTGTCGGCTCGCGATACTCGCCGCCGTCCGCGATGGTGCCGTATGCGACGACCATTTCCTTGAGCGAAACGGGGCTCGTGCCCAGCGCCAGCGACGGCACCGGGTCGAGTTTGCTCTCGCGCACGCCCATCGCCCGCGCCAACCCGGCCACGCGCGACGGCCCGACGTCCTGCATGAGTTGTGCCGTGACGGTGTTGCGCGATTGCGCCAGCGCGTCGCGCAACGTCATGGGTTTGTTGGTCGGCGCGCTGTCGTCGCTGGGTCGCCAGATCTCGCCGCCCGCGAGCGGGATCTCGACGATCTGGTCGACGATGGTGTCGTCCGGCGTTCTGCCTTTGACGAAGGCCGCGCCGTAGACGAACGGCTTGAAGGTCGAGCCCGGCTGACGGCGTGCCTGCTGGACATGATCGAACGGGTCGATCGTGAAGTCGCGGCTGCCAACCCACGCGCGGATTTCCCCCGTGCGCGGATCGATGGCCAGGAAACCCGCCTGCACGCGGGTCTTCGTCGTGCGCAGATTCTGCATGAACGTCTTGTCCGCGAGCAAACGCTTCATCGCGGCCTCAGGCGCTTCGCCCCCCGCTACCGCATTGCGATACTCCGCCGATTCGCGCACGAACGACTGCACCAGCGCCGTGCTGTCGCGCCAGCCCCCGCGTGCCGACCAGTTGGCGTCGGCAATGCCTTGCAATTGATTCGCCTGACGCGTGAGCGCCTGCGTCGCCATCGTCTGTAAACGCGAGTCGATAGTGGTGTGCACCACGAGGCCATCGGAATAGATGTTGTAGCCGTTCCGGTCTGCCCAACCGATCAGCCACTTGCGCAATTGCTGTGCGAAGTGCGGCGCCGGCCCCGGCTCTTCGGTTTGCCGCTCGAAGTTGATGCGCAACGGCCGCTTCTGCAGCGCGGCGAGCTTCGACGCGTCAAGATCTCCGAACTTGACCATCTGGGCGAGCACGGTGTTGCGACGCTGCAATGCGCGCTCGGGGTTGATCACAGGGTTGTAATAGCTGTTGCCCTTGAGCATGCCGACGAGCGTGGCGGCTTCAACGACGTCGAGCTGATCGGCCGACTTGTCGAAGTACGTGCGCGCGGCCATCTCGATGCCGTACGCGTTGTACAGGAACGGCACGGTGTTCAGATACGTCTCGAGAATCTCGGGCTTCGTGTAAAGCGCTTCGATCTTGAGTGCGGTGATCGCTTCCTTGAGCTTGCGTGTGAGCGTGGGCGCGCGGCCGATCTCGTCGGGATACAGATTGCGCGCGAGCTGCTGCGTGAGGGTCGAGCCGCCTTGGCGGTCGCCGGAGAACGTGTGCAGCGCCGCCGATGCCGTGCGCTTCAGGTCGATGCCGTGATGCTCGTAGAAGCGGTGGTCTTCGGTCGCGATCAGCGCCTTGGCGACATTCGGCGACACGTCCTTGAGCGCCACCCATTCACGGTTCGAGGGCCGGAATTCGGCCAGCAGCTTGCCGTCCACCGACAACACTTGTGCCGGTTGGTCGATCTTCGCCCGCCGGATGTCGCGAATGCCCGGCGTGAACGGAATCAGAATCAGTGTGTAGGCGACGAGCAGGCATGGCACGGCCGCGATGGCGACGAGCACGCCGCGGCGCGTTGGATGGCGCAGGTGATACCACGCGCGGGCCGCATACGGCTGCAAGGGCTGCAGAAGGCGGAGACCATGCCGGCCAGCTTGGGCGGCGGCATGCAACAGCGACGAAATCGGGCGCTTCACGATAGGGGAAAGCGTGGCAAAGTCCGCATCCTACCAAAACCGGCAGGCGAACCCTGCAAGCTCAAGGCACGATCGGCGCAGGCGAGTCGGGTTCGAGCTTGTGCCAAACGAAGCCGATGTGCTCGCGCATGATGCGGCGCGCCTCCTCCGGCTGACGTGTGCGAATCGCCTCCCAAAGCGCGAGATGCTGCGCAAGGATGATTTCCGACGCCTGTTCGCGCAACTCGAACAGCCCCGCATTATTCAACGAGATGTGCTCGTAGAGCATCTTGACCACACTGCCTTGCAGGTGACGGAGCATGGCGTTGTGCGACGCGTTGGCGAGCGCCGTGTGAAAGTCACCGTCGAGCCGCGATTCGAGCACGGTGTCGCCTTGCTCGTGCGCGGCTACCAGCCCGTCGACCAGTTCCCCCATGCGCGCGAGATCCTCGTCGGTCGCCCGCACGGCAGCCAGATATGCCGTGGTGCCCTCCAGCATCAGACGGAATTCCAGCATGTCCGGACGCAGTTCCGGATGGTCGCCTACCAATTGCCGCCACGGTGAAATCAACCCCGTCTGCAAACGATCCGAAACATAGACGCCCGAGGCGGCGCGCGCCTTGAGCAGCCCACGAGCCACGAGGCGCTGAAGCGCCGCGCGAACCGTCGAGCGCGCCACACCCAGCGACGCAGCCAACGCACGCTCGGACGGAATGCGCTCGCCTGGCGACCACACGCCTTCTATCAATCGGGTTTCGAGTTCGCGCGTGATGCGCTCGGTCAGATTGGGACCGCCCACGGTGATGTCTCCTGCCGCATGTCGGATGCGTTCGGTTGATTGCGTGCAATGGTGGCCACACGGCGATCGAATTGCGCCGCGCGAGCCTCTCGCATGCCCCGCGCGCGCCGTTGACGCATGTTCTCGGTTTGCCGCGATTCTGCGCCACCCACCGCCGATCACGGCAACTGGTACGACCAGTTTGCCCGAACGCTTCTCAGGTGTCGATCATCGCGGCAGCCGGACGATACGTCCGCGCGAACCGTCGTGCCCTCTGCACCAAACGCGGCCGCACGCACGGCAATACGGCCAGAAACAGGCCTTAAAGCAATCGATCACCAAATCGAGGAGACGTAAGTGGAAGTGTGGGTACAGAACTACGTGCCGGGTGGCACGCTATGGATGGCGGCACTCATGGCCGCGTTACCAATTGTCGTATTCTTCGTGGCACTGGCCGGACTGCGCATGAAGGCGCATACCGCTGGCGCATTGACCGTCGCGCTTTCCCTTGTGATTGCCGTCGCCTACTTCGGCATGCCCGCCAGGATGGCGGCCATGTCGGCGGTCTACGGCTTCGCTTATGGTCTGTGGCCCATCGCGTGGATCATCATCACGGCGGTGTTTCTCTATCGCGTGGTCGTCGAGACCGGACAGTTCGACATCATTCGCAGCTCGGTGGTGTCGCTGACCGACGATCAGCGTCTGCAAATGCTGCTGATCGGCTTCTCGTTCGGTGCATTTCTTGAAGGTGCTGCGGGCTTCGGTGCGCCGGTCGCCATCACCGCCGCACTGCTCGTGGGACTCGGCTTCGAGCCGCTCCGCGCTGCGGGGCTTTGCCTGATCGCCAACACCGCGCCTGTCGCGTTTGGCGCGATGGGCATTCCGATCATCGTGGCGGGTCAGGTGAGCGGCATCGATCCATTTCATATCGGTGCGATGGCCGGGCGTCAGTTGCCGCTGCTCTCCGCCTTCGTGCCGTTCTGGCTGGTGTTCATCATGGACGGCAAACGTGGCGTCAAAGAGACGTGGCCTGCCGCGCTCGTCGCCGGTGGCAGCTTCGCCGTCGCGCAGTACTTCTCGTCGAACCACATCGGGCCGGAACTGCCCGACATCATCTCCTCGTTGTTCTCGCTCGTGTGTCTGGCCGGCTTCCTGAAGGTCTGGCAGCCGAAGATGTCAGCCGCGCGCGGCCATGCAGGCCTGAGTGCCTCGGGCGGCGTCGCCGCGCTGGGCGGGTTCGGCGGCCTGAACGGCGGATCGGCGCGCAGCACCAAGCCGTCGCCTTATACGACCGGCCAGATCCTGCGCGCCTGGGCGCCATTCCTGATCCTCACCGGCATGGTCACGATCTGGAGCCTGCCGGGCTTCAAGGCGCTGTTCGCGAAGACCGGCCCGCTCGCGTGGACCGTGCCGTCGCTGCATGTGCCGGAATTGGATCGTCTCGTGGCGAAAGCCGCCCCGATCGTCGCCACGCCCACGCCGATGGACGCCATCTTCAAGTGGGACGCCCTCTCGGCGACCGGCACGGCGATCTTCATCGCGGCGCTGCTCTCGATGGCATTGCTTCGCATGAAGCCGGCCGCCGGTGCGACGAGCTTCTTCAAGACCGTTGCGGAACTGCGAAAGCCGGTGCTGGCCATCGGCCTCGTGCTGGCGTTCGCCTTCGTCATGAACTACTCGGGCATGTCGACGACGCTGGCGTTGTTGCTCGCCCACACCGGCGCGGCATTCCCGTTCTTCTCGCCGCTGCTCGGCTGGCTGGGCGTGTTCCTGACCGGTTCGGACACGTCTTCCAACGCGCTCTTCTCCAGTTTGCAAAGCACCACGGCGCAGCAGATCGGCGTGTCGAACACGTTGCTCGTCGCCGCGAACACGACCGGCGGCGTGACCGGCAAGATGATTTCCCCACAGTCGATTGCCGTGGCTTGCGCGGCCACCGGTCTGATCGGCAAGGAAGCCGATCTGTTCCGCTTCACTGTGTGGCACAGCCTGATGTTCGTCGTGCTCGCCGGTCTGATCACCCTGGTTCAGGCGTACTGGCTCACGGGGATGCTGGTGCATTGAGTCTGTCTTCGTTATAAGCACTCGCCGCCGTGCTGCCGATGCGCGGCGGCAAGTGTGTCGTCCCCTGCCGGAGAACCCCATGAAGGTGGCCCTGTTCGTCCCTTGTTTCATCGATGCACTGTTTCCCGAAGTGGCCATCGCCACCCTGGAACTGCTGGAGAAACTCGGCGTGACGGTCGATTACCCGCGTCGTCAGACCTGCTGCGGGCAACCGCTGGCTAACAATGGTTGCGAGGCAGACGCCGCCGGCACCGAAACGCTCTTCGTCGAGAATTTCGCCGGTTACGACTACATCGTCTCGCCCTCTTCCAGTTGCGTTCATCATGTACGCAAACATCTGACGGCCGCAGGCGAGTCGGAACGCGTGGCCGCCGTTCGCGCCAATGCGTACGAACTCACCGAATTCCTTCACGACGTGCTGAAGGTTCGCGATTTTCCGTGGGCGACGTTTGCGCATACCGTCGGCCTGCACAACAGTTGCAGCGCCATTCGTCATCTGCACGCAGCGTCGGCCAGCGAGATTCCCGGCGAGCCGTGGTCGAAAGCCCGCACGCTGCTCGAGGGTGTGCACGGCGTCCGCTTCGCCGCCCCTCGCCGTCCCGATGAATGTTGCGGCTTCGGGGGCACCTTCTCGGTGTCTGAACAAGCGGTGTCCGTGAAGATGGGACAGGACAAGGTGCGCGACCATCTCGACGCCGGCGCACAGTTCATCGTCTCCGCCGACATGTCATGCCTGATGCACCAGAAAGGATGTGCGGCACGCACGCAGACCCCGATGCGGTTCCTTCACATTGCGCAGGTACTCAATGGCGTGGACGTCGGCGCACCGACGGCTGCGACGCCCAACGAGGTGACGGCATGAGCACGGGGCAGCGCGTCGATCACGCGAAGAACGCCGAGGCGTTTCTCGCGAAGACGGAACACGTGGCGTTTCACGATAAACGCCTCTGGGACTTGCGGATGAAACGCGATGCGCAAGCAGCGTCCATCGGCGAATGGGAGACCCTGCGCACGCTCGCGTCGCAAATCAAGGAACACACCCTGTCGCGGCTCGGCGACTATCTCGACCAGTTCGCCACGCAAGCCGAAGCGAACGGCGTGAAAGTGCACTGGGCGCTCGACGCTGCCGCGCACAATGCCATCGTTCACGGCATTCTCGCGGCGCACGACGTCAGAACACTCGTCAAGAGCAAGTCGATGCTCACCGACGAATGCGAGTTACGCGAGTATCTCGAACCGCGCGGCATCCGTGTGATGGAGACCGATCTCGGCGAGCGCATCCAGCAACTCGACAAGCAACCGCCGTCGCACGTGGTCGTGCCTGCCGTGCACAAACTGCGGGGCGATGTCGCACAATTGTTCGGCCGCACGCTCGGCACCGATCCGACTAACGACGACATTCACTATCTGGCCGAGAGTCAGCGGCAGACCACGCGCCCGGCGTTTCTCGAAGCCGGTGCGGGCATGACCGGGTGCAACTTTGCCGTCGCGGAAACCGGCACGGTCGTGGTGTGCACTAACGAAGGCAATGCCGATTTGTCCGCCAACGTGCCGCCAGTGCACATCGTGTCCATCGGCATTGAGAAGCTGATTCCGCGCGTAGCCGATCTCGGCGTATTCGTGCGCTTGTTGTCGCGTAGCGCGCTCGGATCGCCGATCACGCAATACACCTCGCACTTTCGCGCGCCGCGCCCGGGCACGGAGATGCACTTCGTCATCGTCGACAACGGCCGTTCGGCGCGTCTGGCGATGGACGACTTCTGGTACTCGCTCAAGTGCATCCGCTGCGGCGCTTGCATGAATACCTGTCCGGTCTACCGGCGCAGCAGCGGCCTATCGTATGGCAGCACCTACGCCGGGCCCATCGGCGCGATCCTCAATCCGGCCTACGATCTCAGACGCTACAGCGCGCTGCCGTTCGCGTCGACAATGAATGGCAGTTGCACCAACGTCTGCCCCGTGCGCATCAACATTCACGAGCAGCTATACAAGTGGCGCCAGATCGTGGCCGAGGAAGGCGAGCTGCCGCGCGTCAAACGCAGCCTGATCAAAGTGGCCGGCAAACTGCTCGCCAATCCGGTGCTGTATCGCACGTCGGTCAAATCGATGAACACCGCGCTGCATCGGCTGCCCAATATGGTGCTCTACAACCCGCTCAACACGTGGGGCAGGGGCCGCGATCTGCCCGACGCGCCCAAGCAGACATTCCGTGACTGGTATGACGCCCATCGGAAGTCGCCCGACACGGAACGCAAGGACCCATCATGAGCACTTCCCGCGAAGAATTTCTCGTGCGCGTGCGCGCCGCACAACGCTTGGCGCTGCGCGACGACGATCATCCGGCCGAAGGCACGCGTGAGCGGTTTCCGTTGCCTACGCTGCCTGTCTTCGAGACACCGGGCGGCGATCGGTGCGAACGGTTTGGTAACAATCTCGTCGCCATGGGCGGTAAGCTCGCGACGCTCGACAATGCGCAGGCGCTGGCTGTCTGGCTCGCCGAACGCTTCCCCGGCGTCACGCCTGTGACAGCGACACCGGAAGCCGTGTCGGCGCAACCACTCGATGTCTTGCGCGCAGCGGCGTCGTTGCATGACGTCGACGTCGGTATCGTGCGCGCCCGCTTCGGTGTTGCGGAGACGGGGTCCGTGTGGCTCTCCGAACAGGAGTATGGCGTCAACGCGCTCGGCTATCTGGTGCAGCATCTCGTGGTATTGCTCGATCCGCGCGATATCGTCGACGGCTTGCAGGACATTTACCGTTTGCCCGACTTCGCGCTGGCGCGCTACGCGGTGCTCGTCACGGGCCCATCGGCGACAGCCGATATCGAAGGCGTGCTGGTTCGAGGCGCCCAGGGCGTGCGCTCGCTTACGGTCGTGTTGCTCCCTCGCGACTGATCGTCGCGAAAGCCACACGAACGCGCGACAGTTTGTCGCACAACGCCCCCACGTTTTCCCGCGCTTGACGCGCGTCAAGTTCGCCGAAGGAACCTGCTTCTACCATCGGTCGTGCTCACTCACGACTTTGGACATCATCATGAAGCACTCCCTCGGCGCTGCGGCCATCGCAGCCGCGCTCGTTTCCGGTGCCGCCTTCTTCAGCGCATCCGCCTCGGCACAAGCCAATCCGCAAGCCTCGTCACAGGCCGCAGACACTGCGGCTCCCTCGTCGGAGAAGACCTTCGGCTTCATCAAGGACAGCTCGCAAGGCATCTATGCCGGCGACATCCTCGCGCGCGTGCGCGCCATCGGCATCTTGCCCGACTCGCATGCGAGCGGCAGCGTGTTGCCGACGCTGGGCGTGACCGTGAATAATGCGATCGTGCCGGAGCTCGACTTCACCTACATGATTCTCGATAACGTCGGCGTCGAACTCATTCTCGGGATGTCGCGTCATCAACTCACGTCGAACATCGGCCATCTGGGCGGTGTGAACGTGCTGCCGCCGACGCTGCTGCTGCAATACCACTTCAACCATGCGGGCAAGGTGCGTCCGTATGTCGGTGCGGGTATCAACTACACGCGCTTCTGGAACAGCAGCCTGAACGCGGGCGGCACCCCGATCTCGATCAAGAACCACAGCGTCGGTCCGGCACTGCAAGCCGGGGTGGACATTCAGATGACGAAGAATCTGTTCTTCAACATCGACATCAAGAAAGTCTGGATGAAGACCGACACTTCGCTCGCAGGCACCGACCTCGGCACACTGCACATCGATCCGCTCATCGTCGGCGTCGGTGTGGGCATGAAGTTCTGATATCCGGTGTGGAGCGCCATACGCCTGGGGGGCTGTGGCGCTCCTTTTTTTGCCCGAACGCCCGATGCGGCAAATTGTCGCGCACTCCCTACATGAGAACGCAAAGCATTTACGCGGCTCGGCGACAGCACCTACAATGCCTGGTTCCCTGAATTTTTCCCATTTCTTCATCCGGCCCGGGCATGCGCAAGCTCCGTCAGCATCGCGTCGCAATCGGGATCGCCTTACTGGCGATCCTGCTGGCAGCGCTCATGCCGGCGATTGCGCAATGGCGCGCTGCGATGCAGCAAGACCCATTCGCGGTCTATTGCACGGTGCAGGGCACGCAGGCCGCACTGGGCACGAACACCACGGAGCGCGCCAACGCTCAGCGTGAAGCGGCCCACGACGCACACACCGGTCACGACGACGCGCAAGCACCGCCCGCACAGCCGCAGGCCACGAGCCAGCACAGCAGCCACGGCGGCGCCGATCACTCGCTGGCCTCGTCAGACCATTGGGAGAAGTGCGGCTACTGCACGCTCTGGGCCCATCAACCCCTCGTCACCACCGATCTTCTTTCCCCCCCGCCTGCCGCGCCGGCCGGCGTCGCCACCGCTCCCCGGGTGCTGGTGCCGTATTACCCGCGCGCCCGTTTCTCCGCCGCCCTCGCGCGCGCACCGCCCGTCCCCGCCGCCTGATTTTTTCGACTTCCGGTCAATACCGGAATGCCCTGCCGAACGCATTGAGCCTCGTTAGCTCGTCTTGCCGTGATCTGCACTCGCCGTGAACACACCGTTCGCGCAGCGCGTTTGATCGGTGTCGTCCGCGCCGCCCGCTTTGGGGAACACCGCGCGGTCGCACACGTCATCGCGCACGTGTGCGAAGCGACATCGAGTTGTCACCACGACGCGCGGGTCATTGCCATTCCTGTCTGCCGCGGGAAGGCACGGCACACGTTCGGCACCCACACGATCATCAGGCGACCGCGACGCGGTCGCGAGAGATACTCTCATGTCACGCCCTATGACACAGAAGCCGCTGCAAACGGCCATCGCACTTGCCCTCGCCTCGCTGGGCAGCACAGCACACGCACTCACTAACGACCCCGTGGCAACTGGCCAGAGCGTTGCGATCGACGCGACGCACGCTGCAACGCACACCGGCAACCATCCGGACACTCTCCTTGCTTCGTCGACAACCAGCGCGCCATCCTCGGCACTCGCACCTGCGATGTCCCTCGCGCAGGTGGCTGTCCCTTCGACTGCGTCCACAGCGCTCGTTCCCACGGCTACGCTGCCGCTCACAACCGTAACCGCACCGGCGGAGTCGCTCACGTCGCCGAGCGTTGGCGACCAGAAGGCCAACCTGTTCCAGACAGCAGGGTCTGTCGCCTTTGTCGACGCCGATTCGTACCAGAACACCTACGCCTTCAACCTGCGCGATATCCTCAAGGACACTCCCGGTGTATACGTGCAGAACCGGTACGGTCAGGAACAGCGCGTGTCGATTCGCGGCTCGGGCATCGCACGCGGCTATCACGTTCGCGGGCTCGAAATCCTTCAGGACGGCATTCCGACCAACTCGGCCGATGGCAGCGGGGACTACTACCAGATCGACCCGATGGGCTTGCGTTCAACCGAAGTCTACAAGGGCGGTAATGGCCTCACGTACGGCTCGACTACGCTCGGCGGGGCCCTGAACTTCGTCACCCCGACTGCCTATACGGCAGACGCGCCCAACCAGTTCCGTCTCGAGGGCGGCAGCTTCGGCACGGTGCGCGCAAGTGCCCAGATGTCGCGCATCTTCGGCCCATTGGATGCCCTCGCAACCGTCACGCTTAACCGCGCCGACGGCTATCGCGACCACGACAAGGGCAATTACGCGCAGATCAACGCCAACATCGGCTACAAGTTCTCGCCGAACGTGGAGACCCGGTTCTTCTTCGGCGCCTATATCGTCGACCAGAAGCTACCCGGCACGCTTTCGCTGTTCGACGCGCTCAACAACCCGACGAAAGCCTCTGCATCCGCTGTCTCCGGCGATCAGGCACGCAACACGCGCACCGAGCGATTGGGCAACCTGACGACGATTCGCTTCGCTACCGGCCAGCTCGACATCGCGTCGTGGGTCATCCACAAGAGCCTGTATCACCCGATCTTTCAGGTCATCGATCAGGACGGCTGGACGTACGGCGTGGCGCCGCGCTACACGGCCAACCTGACGCTCGCCGGCATGCGCAACGACCTGATCGTCGGTGCACGCTTCTTTGGCGGCAACACGCAGGCCGACCAGTACGTCAACGTGAACGGCAATCGCGGCGCGCAAACGCTCGACGCCCACCAAAGCGCCTATAACTACGAGGCGTACTTCGAGAACCGTCTGTTCTTCCTGCCCACGGTCGGCTTGATGATCGGCGCAAAAGCGTACCGCGACGTTCGTCAATACATCGATTACGGCGGCCTGCGGGGCGATCCGAACTACCGCTCGACAAGCGCCGCCTATTCGGGCGTCAATCCGAAGATCGGGTTGTTGTGGGAGCCACGCAAGGACGTGCAGGCCTTCATCGACGTCACGCGCAGCGCCGACGTGCCCGACTTCACCGATCTGTCGCAGACCTTCGGCGCCACCTCCCGCTTCGTTCCGCTGGCATCGCAACACGCCTGGACGATTGAAGCCGGTACGCGCGGCAAACTCGAGCGCGTGTCGTGGGATGTGACAGCGTATCGTTCGCTGGTGCGCGATCAGTTGCTTCAGTACACAACATCGCCCGACATTCCTGCCTCGACCTTCAACGCGAACAAGACGGTGCTGCAAGGTCTGGAAGTCGGCGCTGCGGTGGACCTGTTCAAGAACGTGGTGGCGAGCGGAGATCGAATCACGCTGTCGCAAATCTGGAACTACAGCGATTTCCGCTTCCACGACGACCCGCAGTACGGCAATAACCGCATTGCTGGTGTGCCGACGAATGTGCTGCGTACGACGCTCGGCTATGCGTTGTCGAACCGCTTCCAGATCTCGGCATCGCTCGACTGGGTGCCGACCGGCGCCTGGGTCGACTACGCCAACACGATGCGCGTGCCCGGTTACACGCTGCTCGGCGTACAGGCGTCGTACCTGATTCGGCGCGGCGTGACGTTCTATGTCGATGCCCGCAACCTGACCGACAAGCGCTACGTTACCGACTTCAGCACCGTGACCGATGCCCGCATGGGCAATACCGCCGTGTTCTATCCGGGCGACGGAAGAAGCGTGTTCGCGGGCGTGCGCTTCGCGTTCTGAGCCTCAACGGCTGGGCTCACCCGGCGTGCGCGACGCATGAAAAGTGTCGCGCACCGCCCGGCAGCAGGTCGTGTGACAAACCTCGTGTTCAGAGCATGCGCCGCAACGTATCGTCCCGACGGAAGTAGTGATGCCACAGCGCCGCCAGTGCGTGCAAGCCAATCACCCAATAGAACGCGCTGCCGATCGTCTCGTGAATGTCCTTGATCGACCGGCCCACTTCAGCGTCTTTCCCGATGAATTGCGGCAGCGCAACATCCAGCCCCGGAAGGGTGAGCACATGTCCCCCGGCATTGAGCGTGAGGTATCCCAGCACCGGCTGCGCAAACAGGAACAGATAGAGCAGCAGATGCACCGCGGCGGACGATGCCCGCACCAGCCGCCCCTGGCCGGGTAACAGCGCCGGCGCCCCCTTGATCATTCGCCAGAGCAAACGCGGCACGGCCAATACCAGCACCGCCACCCCGGCCCACTCGTGAATCGTCATGGACAATGCACGCGGTGCGCTGCCTTTCGGCAAATACCCTTTCGCGATGACAGCCGCATAGGCAATCACGACCAGCAACGCGATTGCCCAATGAAAGAAGATTGCGGGCGGCGCATAGCGCTCGGCCGAGGAGAGCCGCGAGCCACTCGGGCGGAACTTAATTGCGTTATCCATCTGGGGGATTCCTTTTCTGTCTTGCAGGTGACGTCATTATGGCGTCGGTTCTGTTACGCGAAAAGGTCTCGAATCGTCGCAGTTGTTACTTCAAGTTTCCTCTTGGTATTCGGATTCCTCCTCCCCACGGACTGCCTTGCTATGCCGACAATACGTCTCGAGCGCTCACGGCCCCACGGACGCGCTTTCCGATGAACCTCCTTGGCCGACCGTCGCTTGGTCGGCCTTTCAGCCCCGCTCGCGGGGCTTTTTTTTGTGCGTGCCACAACGAAGCCTCGCGCTACCGATCTCCGCAGGCCCGATACACACGGCCTGAGCCATCACCGAGCCGTCTCGCTGCGGAGCAACATTCGCCATGTGCATCGGTGCGGCCAGCTTATCGCGGCAGTGCAGCCAAAGGTCTGTGAACTATCCGAGAGAATCGACGCACAGATGCAATAGCGGGCACGTCCGAGCCATGCTTAGGACGAATACGACGCAAAAGATAAGACGACACCGTGAAGTGTTGTGTGAAGCCCTCACAACGCTGGTCATAGCTCGACGTGCGGGCCGATAATGGTCATCAAATACATGGAGGACAGACTATGCGAGACATCACACTTCCCGGAGGCGAAACCGTACCGGTGCTGGGTCAGGGCACATGGATGATGGGCGAGAAGCCGGAGCGGCGGCGCGAGGAAATCGATGCGTTGCGCCTGGGTGTCTCGCTGGGCATGACGCTTGTCGATACGGCCGAAATGTACGGCGAGGGCGCTACCGAACGCCTCGTGGGCGAAGCGCTGGACGGGCTGCGCGACGAGGTGTTTCTCGTGAGCAAGGTCTACCCGCACAACGCCTCGCAACGCGGCGTGATTGCGGCTTGCGAGCGCAGCCTGGAACGCCTGGGCACCGATCGTCTCGATCTGTACCTGCTGCACTGGCGTGGCGAAGTACCGCTCAAGGAAACAATCGTGGGCTTCGAAACCTTACGCCAGGCGGGCAAGATCCGGCATTGGGGCGTAAGCAACTTCGATACGGACGACATGGAAGAATTGTTCGACACCCCGGGTGGCAACGCATGTGCGACCGATCAGGTGTTGTACAACCTTTCGCGCCGCGGCCCCGAATATGACCTCGCGCCGTGGCTCGCCGAGCGCGGCATGCCGATGATAGCGTATTCACCCATCGAACAGGGACGGCTTCGGACCACGAGCGTATTGGGCGATATTGCCCGCGCACGTCACGTCGAGCCATTGCAGATTGCGCTTGCCTGGGTGCTGCACCGACCGGGCGTCATCGCGATTCCCAAGGCAAGCTCGCAAGCGCACATGCGTGCCAACCGCGCAGCGCACGACATCGATCTGACCAGCGACGAACTGACGCGGCTCGATCATCACTTCGAAGCGCCCTGGCGCAAACGTCCGCTGGAGATGATCTGAGAACGTTCGTGAATTTTGAAGGTGCTCGGTCGCGCGCACCCAACGAAGTACACTAGGCGCTTTCGCGCTTTTGCAGGACGGCTTCATGAACGATTCACGTCCCGTCGTCGTTATCGGGGGCGGTTTGGTCGGCGTATGTACCGCCGCATATCTACAACGTGCCGGGCATTCGGTGGTGATCGTCGACCGGCAGTCGGCACGCCAGGCGGCATCGCTCGGCAATGCGGGCTGCATCAATGGCTCGTCGGTCGTCCCGATCGCGATGCCCGGCGTGCTGTGGCAGGTACCCGGCTGGCTGATGCAACCGGATGGCCCGCTGGTGTTGCGATGGCGCTATCTCCCGCGCATGTTGCCATGGCTCATGCGCTTCGTCGCAGCGAGCCAACCCGCTCGGGTTGCCGCACAAGCCCATGCGTTGCGCGCGCTGCTCGGCCCCGCGCTCGACGCCTATCAGCCCCTGCTCGACGATGCGGGAGCGAACGATCTGGTCATGCGTCGCGGCTATCTCATCGCTTACTCCAGCCCGAACGGCATGGCGGGTGACGAAAGCGGCATGGCGCTTCGCCGCGACAACGGTGTGCATATCGAGACGCTCGATGCGGCTGCGCTTCGGGAGTTCGAGCCGACGCTTTCTCATGACTTCGTCGGCGCGCGATACATCAGCGAGACAGGTCATACCAGCGATCCGGGTGCACTCCTGGCGCGTCTGACCGCACAAGTAGTCGCGCGAGGGGGGCGCGTCGTCGATGCGGGCGCCACGGCCATCGAGACCAATGGCGCACAGGCCGTCGCCGTGCATACCGACAAAGGACGCGAAGCCGCCAGTGCCGTGGTGATCTCGGCGGGGGCGTGGTCGGCACCCTTCGTGCGCCAGTTGGGAGACCGCATCGTCTTCGACACCGAGCGCGGCTATCACGTGGAAATTCCGGCACCGGACGAAATGCCGTCGCGCCCCGTCATGTGGGCTGAGGGCAAGTTGTTCGCCACACCGATGAACGGCCGCCTTCGTGGCGCGGGCACCGTGGAATTGGCGGGGCTGCAAGCGCCGCCGAACTGGCGGCGTGCCGATCTGCTACTGGGTCAACTGCACAAGATGTTTCCGCGCGCCGTGCAAGGCACGAAGTCGACGCAATCGGTCGACGGTGCGCGCTGGCGGGGCTTTCGCCCCAGCACCCCCGACTCGCTACCAGTGCTGGGCGCGGCGTCGAAAGTGCCGAATGCGTTTTATGCGTTCGGCCACGGTCACGTCGGCCTGACGGCCGCAGCGTCGACAGGTCGTACGATTGCCGGGCTGGTGGCCGGCGAACGGCCTGCCATCGACCTTTCGCCGTTCTCGATCGGACGCTTTCGCTGAAGAATGCGAATGCTGCAGGGCGCGCGCGGCGAAGGGGGGCCGAGCGCGCCGTCATGCAGCCTCGTACGCTCAACGCCCCCTCAAACCGTCAGGACTTGGCGACCGACGCGACGATGTCACACGAGCGCAGTCGCAACGCGGGATCGTAGACATCGGTCACGAGCATCAGCTCGTCAGCCTGCGTGCGTTCGACCAGATCGGACAACCCCGCTTTCACTCGCTCGGCCCCCCCTACGACGGACACGCCGAGGAATGCTTCCACCGAATGCTGTTCGGCCGGGTCCCAACGCTCGTCCATATCGTTCACGGGAGGCTGCAACTTCAGGCTTTGCCCGCGCATGAGCGCCAGAATCTTCTGTTGCGCCGACGTCGCGAGGAACGCCGCTTCCTCGTCGGTCGGCGCTGCCACGACCGGTACGCCGACCATCACGTAAGGCTTATCCAATACCGCAGACGGACGGAACAGCTCGCGATACAGACGTAGCGCATCGAACAGGAATCGCGGCGCGAAGTGCGACGCAAACGCGTACGGCAGCCCCAGATGTGCCGCGAGTTGCGCCGAGAACAGCGACGAGCCCAGCAACCACACAGGAATATCGCTGCCCGCACCGGGCGTAGCGACGAGCCGCTGCCCCGGCTGGGCCGGCGCGAGCAATGCACGCAATTCGGCGACCTGCTCCGGGAAGTCGTCGCCATTGGACAACCGATCACGACGCAGGGCGCGCATCGTCGCCTGATCGGCGCCGGGAGCGCGTCCCAGTCCCAGATCGATGCGTCCTGGATAGAGCGCGGCAAGGGTGCCGAAGTTCTCGGCGACCACCAGTGGCGGATGGTTCGGCAGCATCACCCCGCCCGATCCCACGCGAATACGTGAGGTCTTGTCCGCAATGTGACCGATCAGCAGGGCAGTCGCCGAACTCGCGATGCCATCCATGTTGTGGTGTTCCGCCAACCAGAAACGCTCGAAGCCCAGGCGCTCGACGTGCTGGGCCAGTTCCGTGGATTGTTTCAGGGCTTCGGCCACCGTGCCGCCGGCGCGTATCGGCACCAGATCCAGCATCGAGAGGGCCGTCTTCGACAAACTGCTCATGGGATTCTCCATTGTCCTGCGCGCGCTCCCTTCCGGCTGTCGGGGCCACAAGGCCCTCTCACTTCGGATGACGCGCACTACCGGCACAAAGTATAGTGACGAAGGGCAAAAATCCCCAGTAGGCACTCTTTAGTTGAATAGTCACCAATTGGTTACCATGAGCAAACCCGAACCGTTCGTTTTCGAAGAAACTTGCGTGCCGCGTCGCGTGCTGGAACTCTTCAGCGTGAAGTGGACGAGCATGGTGCTGTACGCGTTGCAGTGCGGCACCACGCGCACGGGAGAGTTACAGCGCCGCTTGCCGGGGATCTCAAAGAAGATGCTCACGCAGACATTGCGCGAACTCGAGCGCGACGGGCTGATTCATCGCGAGGTCTACGCCGTCGTGCCGCCCAAGGTGGAGTATTCGCTCACGCCACTCGGCGAGTTGTTCATCGAGCCCATCGAGATGCTGTACCGCTGGGGCAATCAACACGCCGACGTGCTTGCCCAACTGAGCCTTCGTCGCGGCAAACCAGCGCAGACTGACGACGCCGCCGACGACGATATCGACATGACGCCATCCCCGGCCTCCACAGGCACATCGCGCGCCGCCTGAACCGGCACGAACGTTCGCTCTGTCGGCTCGCCTGGCCAGCACGTTCTGAGCACCGCGACTGAGGCCCCCCACAAGCAGAACGGGCCGGCAAATTGCCGGCCCGCTGCCTAACTTCGGTCTCGCTATCGTCGCGTCTTCAGCGATCGAGCAAGCGTCCCAGACGCATCATCGTGACATTCACACCGAGATGGCGCATCGACGGCTGCACGATCACACAGTTGTCGTAGGGCGTGACAATGACTTCGTCGCCATCGCGGGCAATCTCCGTCCCAGCCTTCTCGATCACTTCCAGGCCGGTGAACGGCTGTGAGAAACGGAAGTTCATCGAGCGCGCCACCACCGGCTGCGTGATCTCCACGAACTTCTGACGTGCGGGCAACGCTTGCGCGAGGAACGACGCCACATCGGCCTCGGCCACGACACCTGCGTGCAACAGGAACCGGGCGGCACTGTCGAGCGCCACGTCGCACGCGCTCTTGGCGAAGTGCTGACCGGTTTCGATGAGCAGGGCGTTCTTCGGGCTGGCCGGATCGCCGAAGCCGCCGTAGTCGCGCATACGTGTGCCGTTCGCATGGCCCTTGTCGATGATGACGTGCTCCGGCGTGCCGAGTTCAGCGGCCAGTGCAATCGCCTTCTCGAGCGGCCCGGTCATCATCAACGGCGCGGAGGCTTCGTGCATCGAGTGGATGTCGAGCAGCAGATCAACCGTATCGATGAACGGGCGCATGGCGCGCGCGCGCAACAACTCTCGGCTCTGGCGCTCGCCGTCGAGCGTCGACGGCGTCCAGACGCGGTTCATATCTTCGTCGAGGAAGCGGGTGGCGTCGGCGTTCTCGGCGCTGAATTGCTCGTACGCATCGATATTGCCGAAGCCCAACGACAGGCGCCCTGCCGTGGGGCGCATGCCGGCCGCGAGCAGCGCGTCGACGGCAATGGCGCCGCTCACTTCGTTGCCGTGCGTGAGCGCGAGAATCATCACGTGTTTGCCCGGCTTTCCGCTATCGAACGAGTGCAGAAAGTCAATGCCGGTATTGCCTTCGCGCCAGCGGTTGATGTCGGGAAACGAGACTTCGATGGGGTACGCCGGCAGGGCGGCGCGAATCGCTTCGAGCGTGGTCATGAAAAATGCTCCGCAAGGGATGCCGAAAAAAGGAGACGACGCTGCTGTAGGGGACAGCAGACGTCGTCGTTACGGCGAAAATCAGGTCATCGGATGAGGATGAGATGCATTGTTGGCGGTTCGCCAGCGGCGTCGATCAGGCCTTCGACGCGCGGGTCGAGCCATGCTGTGCGATACCGGCGATCTTGCCGGCGCGCACACGGCGGCCCAGCGAAATCACGGCGGAAATACTGAGCACGGCGGTCGCCATCACGTAGAAGCTCGGTGCGAGCTTGTTCTGCGTAGCGTCGATGAGCCAGGTCACGATAAGCGGCGCGAAACCGCCAAACAGCGTTACCGAGAAGTTGTACGACAGTGCCAGCCCCGTGCCACGCGTGCTCGTCGGGAAAATATCCGCCAGCAGTGCAGGCAGCGGCGCGAGGCTCACGGCAATGAGAAGCCCCACGAGCGCTTGCACCATGAGCAGCGTCTGGAAGGTCGGATAGCGGTTGAGCAGCACGAACAGCGGGTAGGTTGTCACGCCCACGAGAATCAGCGCCCAGAGCATCACGCGAATACGGCCGAACTTGTCCGAGAGATGGCCGACGACAGGTGCGGCGATCATCAGCATCACGCCGGTGACAACAGCGCCGATGAACGACGACGTCGCCGGAATATGCAGTTGCTTGACGGCATACGTCGGCATGTACAGCTTGTGAACGTAGTTGAATGCGGTCGCTGCGGCAACGACGCCGGCGCCGAGCAGCATATTGGCGCGATCGCGGCCGAAGACTTCGCGCAGTGGCGACTTTTCGCGCTGCTTTTCGCCAAGTTTCTTGAAATCGGCCGTTTCGTCGATGTTGCGGCGAATGTAAAGACCGACCGGGCCGATGAGCAGACCCACGGCGAACGCGATACGCCATCCCCATGCGCTGAGTTGGTCGGCCGTGAGCAGCATGCTCAGCAAGGCGGAAACTCCGGCGGCGAGCACCGTGGCGAGGCCTTGCGTGGACATTTGCCAGCTGGCAAAGAAGCCGCGGCGCTTGGCATCGGCGTGCTCGACCATGAAGGCCGTGGCGGCACCGAATTCACCGCCCGTAGAGAAGCCTTGCAGCATACGCGCGACGATAATGATGAGCGGGGAGGCAATGCCGATCTGCGCGTAGGTCGGGGCGAACGCGATCATGGCGGTGCCGAGCATCATCAGGGCGATGGACACCGTGAGCGACGCCTTGCGACCCGCGCGGTCAGCGTAGCTGCCGAGGATAATCGAGCCCAGCGGGCGCGTCACGAACGAGATACCGAAGGTGCCCACTGAGAGCAGCAGCGACGTGGTCGCGTCATGCGACGGGAAGAACAACTGGCCGATCACGATGGCGAAGTAGCCATAGATCAGCAGATCGTAGAACTCGAGTGCGTTGCCGATACTCGCTGCGCAGATCTCGCGCCACGGGTTGTGGGGTTTGATGTTACTGGTCATGCCCTGCTCCTCTGGATCGCTGGCGTTGGGGATCAATGTGTGGCGGCCACGCGATACGCGCTCAAAACGCGCCGAGGCCACCGGCCAGTCTCAGGAAGCGGAGTGTAGGCGGGAGAAAATCGGGCTTCGTGCCGATTCGGCACGCAAAGGTGCTGATTGAGGGAGGGCGGCGCGCGCGTTTGATGCAAAACAATGAACTCCGTCACGGAACAATTAACGCCGTAACGTGGCAGCCCCTCGTTGCTGCGCATCAATTTTCATCACGTATCGTTATGGACAGATTTCGACACAATCCTCGCCCCTCCGAGTCGTCGCTGATGCATATCTGCGTCTGGGTTGGGTACTGAGGAATAGGCAATTTTCGGCTCCCGACCCAAGGCGGAAGCTCGATTGGTCGATTACTATGTCCGATAAAAGCTTGATTACTGCCGTCAGTGACATGGCTTACGGTTGGCAGCTATCTAACAGTTGCGGTCCTTGGCGCCTATGGATTCGGTGCACAGAACCCAATCGCACAACGCGTTGCCAGTCAGCCTTCAGCGCTTGCCCGCCAAGCCTCAAAGCCATCGAGTGTGAGGCCACACATGTTGAGGACAAACGCTTCCCCGAAGAGCACCAAAGAGATGTAGACGGCATAGAGGTTGTTGGCCTTGTCAATTAGCCTCAGAAGCAGTTCATATTCGTGGAGAAGCTCATGGTGTTCGTCGTCATCTGAGAAGGCCTTATCTGGTGAGTACAATTGCCGGCGGGCGACTGGCCAGCTTGAATGAGTCGAGATGCCAGTACCTCTAGGCCGCCCTTTCCGACAAAGCGGGCAACGACGCGCTCCTCAGAAGAGGTTGCTATTGGGAATATCAACCTTACTTGAGATCGACCCAGCAGCGTCTGGATGAGCGCCAACGCAGACGCCCGCTCCCGTGTCCGCGTAAACCTGAATGCGCGTGCCTGACTTCAGATGAAAACCATCTAGCGGGACGACGTGCCCACGCTTGTTCGGGACGAGAGTGCTGAAACGGCGTTCCTTGAAGTATAGGGAGCCGAGGATCGGCTTCTCAACCTCGCGCGCCAAGTAGTTGTTGCAACCGTCGCAGACGACGCCAGGCTTGAGCACATGCTCGGTATTTCCCAAGGACTCAGGCACGATGTGCTCTCTGGACCGTGAGGTTGACGAGTCGGCTTTGTAAAAGAAGCAACGCAGTTTTCTCTCCTTCGACACTCGGCCATTGGCGGTAGACGCCTGCACCTTTCGATAGCCGTTTCAACCAGATCTCCACCTCCCGGGCGGTTGGCGAATCGAGAGTCTTCATAAACTCGGCTAGCTCCTCCTCAGCCCGACTCGTGTCCTGCCTTGCATGCAGACGCTCAGCAGGACTCTCGCGCTGGCAAAACTGCCTGCGTGGCTCGCGGCCATGCGTCAGCGCCTACTCGAATGCACCATACAAAAACAAAAACGGCCCGGAAGATGTTGCCCCCGAGCCGTCAAAGCCAGACCCTCGAAATATACCGTTCGATTCCTCAAAAAATCGCTTCACTGAACGGCATTACTCCTTAGCCGCCAGCTTATGCCCGTCCACAAAAATGCGGACAGGCTCAGTTATTTGCTCCACCACTCAAAAAGCGCACCCACCCCGCCAACTGCCCCACCGATAAGTGTTCCTGCCACCGATCCGATAACGGCACCACCTACGGCGCCAATTGAGCCGCCAATTACGGCGCCGCCGACGGCACCTACACCTGCACCGATACCCCAGCCCGACACCGTGCCTGTAGCAATAGCGTCAGTAACGCCTGCACCAGAAACAAGTTCAACTTCATTGAGAGAAAGAGTTCGCATACGATGCCCCTTTATTCAAGCCAATGAATGCCGCCATATTTAGCAGCGCCTACTGCTCCTGTCTTTGGGTAATTTCCGCTGGGAATCGGTTTGAAATTTTTTGGCTTTCCCTGTTGGGATGCTTCCAAGTTAAACGTCGATAATTTACTTGCTGGGTTGACTCTATAATGTGCCCCGCAATCATCGCTTCGATGACGCGAACATGATAATTGCGTGAGTTTCTCCTGAAATTTTGCCCTCCACACGGCCGTGTCGGCATCGCTCCACATTCCATCGGAAATCCTCCTGAAAGCAGGGCCTCCTTTGAGATTTGATCGGAACTTTCCGGAAAGTATAAAAATGGAGTCATACTGACCTTTCCCCTCTGAAGGGTCCCACTGTAAAGCTAGTGGCAAGGCCGCAGGAGAAGCCTTGTCATGAAGAAATCGCGGTTCAGTGAAGAGCAGATTATCGGGATGCGGAAGGAAGCCGATAAAAGATATGAAGGTCGCGGACCTGTGCCGCAAGCACGGCATATCGGACGCGACGTTCTATATATACGGACTGTCCTAGATAGCAAGTTGATGTTTTGATGAGCACGGGAGTCGATTGCGTACATATATCCGGCGTCATGGGTAAGCCCTGCGCCTAACTGGAAATCCGCACGAACAGGCCTCAACAACTGGAAGACCTCAAGGGCTGTTATAAAAATCAGGTTCCCTGTTCGCCGAATCGACCGGTGTGCCACTGTCAATCATCAACGCATCGTCGGCTGGCCTGAGGCGAGTATGGCCCAGAAGGTACGAGCCATCTTGTTAGCCATTGCGACGATCACACGATTTGCGCCACGCCGCGCTTGAAGCGCCAAGGCCCAGGCCCAGGCATGCTTGCCGTGACGCACGTCATCTGGCCGGTGGTGAGCGGCGTTTTTTTGTTCTTTATTGCGCTCTACAGCCTGCCGACGTTCGATTGGGTGACGAACACCGTTGGAATGGGCGGGATCGCTATCGGCGTGATCCCGCTCATGTTGAATCGAAAAAGATCTGGGGCGCCCGTGCGGTGTGACCTCAGGCGAACCTCTCCTTGAGGAACGCCACGATATCGGGGGTTGCGGCGGCGGCCACCCTCGACGCGGTCGCCGGATCGATCCCCATGCGTCCCGCGAGAGATTCGGCCACACGTCCGGTCAGCACCCCGGCGCCGCCACCCTCGAGTGACTTGAAGAAGCCATCGCCCCGCACCAAACCAGCAGCAAACCCTACGAAGAAGCTCTTTCCGGCGTGACCGCCCATCAAGCCGCCGCTCTGTTCCTGCGATCCGTAACGAGTCGCGGCGCAGGAATTTCACGGCGTTACATGAGACGAAAAGCGGGCATCGGCACCCGCGCTGACCGTCTCAACTTCAATGCGTCAGGAAATCGAGGACCATGCGATTGAACGCGTCGGCGTGCTCCCACTGCACCCAGTGACCGCAGCGATTGAACACGTGCAACTGGGCGTTGGGCAGCCCCGCCAGCAGGCGCAGACCGACGTCCATCGGAACGAAGCGGTCTTCGCGTCCCCAGACGATCAACGTCGGCGCAGCGATTTCGCCAAGACGTGCGCCGTAGTCCGTGAACTGCTTCGGGTTCGCCGCGAGGCTCTTCACGAAGTTCTCGAGATGCTCGCGAGACGCGAGCATGTTGTCTAGCCGCGCCTGCATCAGATCGTCGGTGATCGCGCTGGCATCGAAGACGAACACATTCATCATGCGCTTCAGATTCTCAATGGTCGGCTCCTTGTACAAGCCGTTGAGCAGCTTGATGCCTTCGGTCGGCATTGCCACGAACTGGCTCGGACCGCCAGTGCCGCCGCCCATCAAAATCAGCTTGCCGACGCGCGCCGGGTTCGACAACGCAAATGCCACCGTGCCGTGACCGCCCATCGAATTGCCGATGATGTGCACTCGCTGGATGTCCAGCTCGTCGAGCACGGCCTTAAGCACACGGGCGTTGAGCTCCGAACGCGATCCGTTGTTGACCACGGGATCGCTCTTGCCCCAGCCAGGGCAGTCGACGAGCAGCACGCGATAACCGGCGTCGACCAACGGTTCGACGTTACGGTTGAAATTGGCCCAGCCCGTGGCGCCGGGCCCCGAGCCGTGCAGCATCACGACCGTCTCCGTACCGCTGCCGGTGTCGTTGTAATGAATGCGAAACACGGTGTCCGCGTCGCGAATGGTGACGAAGCGGCTCGTCGACGCTTCAGTGATTGCCGTCATGATGACCCTTCCTTATCAGAATCTGAGAATCTGAGAATCCGAGACTCAGAAATTCAAGAATTCAAAACCTGTAAATTGCAAACTCCGGAAACGCGTATTTAACGTCCCGGCTGAACTACGCCCGCCACGATGCGCGGCTCGAACGTGCCCACGACGGTCAATGCGGAGATGGCGGCGATCACGATCAGTGGAATGCTCGACGACACGAGCATCGACGCACTCTGCCCCAACGCAAACAATTGCCCCGCGATCAGCGGTCCGAGAATCGAGCCAAGCCGGCCGATCGCCACCGCTGCGCCGACACCCGTTCCGCGAACTTCTGTGGGATACGCCTGTCCCGCCATCGAATACAGCACCGACTGTCCGCCCACGAGAAACAGGCCACAGAAGAACGCACCGCAAGCCATCGTCAACGCACCGATGGCACTCGACAGCCCAGCCAGCGACAACGCAATGCCGAGATACATGCCGATCACCGTCAGGCGCGGCGAAAAGCGGTCCATCACGTTCGAAATGCCGATTGCACCGAGGCCGCCACCGATGTTGAACATCATGATCGCCACGCCCGCCTGTTCGCGGGACAACCCGTTGGCCACGACCATCGACGGCAGCCAGTTCATCAGGAAATACAGCACGATCAGCGTGCCGAGATAGCTGACCCACAGCGCGATGGTCCTGCGCGTGCGGTCTTCCTTCCACAGCGCGTGCGTTACACCGGGTGTGACGCTCGATGTCCGTGCGAGTCGCGTTTCGACGAATTGCGCGGACTCGCGCAGGCACAGGCCAAGCAACGGCACCATCAGCAACGGACCGAAGCCGCCGACGTAGAACACATGACGCCATCCCTCCTCGCTCGGGCTGACGATGCCGATGACGGCCGCGAGTGCCGCACCGAACGGCATACCGCAATACATCGCGCCCACGGCGCTGTTGCGATGCCCCTGCGGCGCCGCTTCGGCACACAGCGCGATGAGGTTGGGCATGGCAGCGCCAAGGCCTAGACCGGTGAGAAAGCGCGCCGTCAGCAGCGATTCGAAACTCCACACGTGTGCCGTGAGGAGCGAAAAGATGCCGAACAACGCGACAGACAACGTCAGCACGTATTTGCGCCCCCAGCGATCGGCCAGCCGTCCGCCTAGCGCCGCGCCCGGCAGCAGTCCGATGGCGCCGGCGCTGAACGCCCACCCCATCTGCGCCACGCTCAGACCGAACTCCTTTGCGATGCGCGGTGCTGCCACGCCAGCCGATTGCAGATCGAGGCCTTCGAGCAATGCGATGGCCAGACACAAACCGATCGTCGCGAGGCTTCCCTTCGAGGCCACAACGCCTTGGGATGATGTGTTCATTGCTAAGTCTCCAGATTCACGAAGTCCGCTCTTGATGGCGGTCATGGTGTCGATGGCGAAGTCACCCCGATTGCGGGGGATGCCGGTGTTGCCCTGTAACGCTGATGGATCGGATATCTGACGCGACCTGCCTCACGCAAAGACGGCATGCACGCTGCCCAGTCCCTCGATCTCGGTGACGAACGTGCCGGCTTCCGTGACGGGCACCATCGGCCCAAGCGCACCGGTGAGCACGACTTCGCCCGCACGCAGTGGCGTGCCGAGCTGTGCCATGCGATCCGCGAGCCAGACGGCGGCATTGAGCGGATTGCCGAGGCATGCCGCGCCGTTGCCGCGCGACAACACCTCGCCGTCGCGCGAAATGGTCATCGCGCAGGCCGTGAGATCTACGTCCGAGAGCTTCACGGGGCGGCTTCCGAGTACGAACAGCGCGCTCGACGCGTTGTCGGCCACGGTATCGACGAAGCGGATATTCCACTGCTCGATGCGACTGTCGACGACTTCCACGGCCGCCACGACGTAGGCGCTCGCGCGAAGAATGTCTGCGAATGTGTGCTTCTCGTACGTCAGGTCACGCTCAAGTACAAGCGCGATTTCAGCTTCGACCTTCGGCTGGATAAGGCTGGCAAGCGGCATCGGCTGCGCATCGCCGTATGCCATGCTCGCGAACAGCGCGCCGAAGTCGGGCCGGTCCACGCCAAGTTGCTTTTGCACGGCCAGCGACGTCAGGCCGATCTTGCGACCGACAATGCGCTCGCCATTGGCCACTCGCGCGTCGACATTGCGCTGCTGCACCGCATAGGCGGTGGCCATGTCGTCGAGTGCGATCTCGCCGCGCACGGGCGCAATGGCTTGACGTGAGGCTTCCGCCTGACGAAGACGGTCAGCAAGCGTTTGAATCATTTGGACATTCAACATCGGGAAATCCTCTTGTTTGGTCCCGTTTCTCGTGATCAGGCCGCTACGGCCAACGGAGGTTTCGGCACCGCGTGCATGGCAGCGAAACCCGCGATCCATTCGGGAATCGGACGGTAGTAATCGACGCTCGCGCGGTACTCGCCGTAGGCCGCGAGCATCGCGAACGCGGCAACCCACGTGCGGATCTCGTGCGCGGACTTGCCACCGTCTCGCGTAATGGTGTCGTTACTCATCGCGTCGACGGCGCGCCAGTCGCCGTCTGTCAGGGTTTGCAGGAAATCACGGTCCCATTGCGGATTGAGCGGATGCATATGGCTGTCTCCCGCCGTGAAGGCCTTCGCCGCGGCAACGGTGCGCGCCTGACGCGCCGCACGAAATTCGGCCGACGGATTGCGTCCGGCAATCAGACGCTCGGCGACTTCTTCGGTTGCGCCGATGAGCTCGGGCACCGGAGGTTCATGCGAAATGCCGCCCGAGCCGACCACAAGCACGCGCTTGTCCGTTTGCGCGAAGAAGCGGCCGATTGCATCGCCAAGCAACCGCGAGCGGCGAAGCGTCGCCATCGGGGGCGCGACCGAGTTGATGAATACCGGCACGACGGGATAGGTATCGAGACTGCCTGTTAGGACTTCCAGTGCATAGGCGAAACCGTGGTCGACCTGCATGCGGTACGACAGCGCAACGTCGATATCGCTCGACAATACGTGCTCCGTGAGCGCGTGCGCGGTGTTCGACGGCACGGGCAGTGTGCCTGCGAGGCTCTTAAAGTCACCAATAGCAGTGGCCTGCGCGCCAATACAGAACGGCGGCATGACGTCATAGAAAAAGCCGTTGAAGTGGTCGGGCGCGAACACGACGACGAGCTCCGGGGCGAACTGACGCACACGCTCTCGCGCAGTCGCCTGTACGCGCCCCACTTCCGACACCACGTCATCGGCGGGGTCGAAATAGCCATGCAGCGGCGTGTGGGACAGGCATTCGAGATGAATCGGCATGCTCAGGCTCCGGCAACTTTGGCTAATGCAATGTCGTTTTGGATGCGCTGGGGTACCGGCGAGAGTCCGCTCGTCACGAGACGGATCGGGTCGTCGGCGAGCGCCGCCTTGCGGGCGAGTTGCACAAGCGAGTCGGAGACTTCCTGCGGCGCGCATACCCCCGCAACGAACCGGTCCGGGCGCATCAACACCACCGACTGAGCGCGCGCACCGAACCATTCCTTGAGACGACCCTGCGCATCACCGATCGTGATGACACCTTCCGGCACGTCGTCCATATAGCCGAGCTGGGTGTCCGGCTTGGCGAGCACGAAACGAACGCCGAGCTTCTGTGCGACGGCGCGCGCTTCCGGCGTCAGACCGAATGTGGGATCGGTCCCCCAGCCGATCACGGCGAAGTGATTGCCGATCACGTCGTCGAGTCGCTTCGTTTCCCCGTCGATTGTTCGCACTCGCGGCTGAATGAAGAGACGCCCCGCCGGGGAGTTGGCAGATGGATCGCGGCCGTACACCCACCGGCCGAGCCAAGACTCGCGCTTCTGGCTCATCAGGCCGAGCAGGCGGCCCGGCGCAGAATTGCCCGAACGCTCAAGCAGCCTCGCGAGCCATCCGCCGGTGCTCGTGGGCGGCGGGAGCAGGACCACGCCCTCTTCATAGCGCGGCATCGGCTTGAAGCGCATCTCAACGAAGTAACGTTTGACGGACGGAAACCAATTGAAGCTGTGCACGAAGGCGTCGCGAAAGCGCACGCCGAAGCGCGTGGTCGGTGCGAAGATGTCACCCGCCACTTCGGACAGATGGATCATGGCGCGCGCATGCGCACGACGCTCGGCCGTGTAGGTATCGAGCAACGCTCCGTGGCACTGGCCCTTCACGACCATCGCCAACTTCCATCCGAGATTGTTGGCATCGCGAATGCCACTGTTGTAGCCCTGCCCCTGCCACACCGGCATGATGTGCGCGGCGTCCCCCGCGAGCAGCACCCGCTCGACACGGAACGTTCCGGCCAGTCGCGCGTTGTGCGTGTAGACCCGTTTGCGGATGTAGTCGACCTTGTCGGGATACGCGACTACCTTGCGGATCAGCGCCGCCAGATTTTCCGGCTTCGACAATTCCTCTTCCGTCTCACCCGGCATCACCATGAATTCGAAACGACGAATGCCGTGCGGCAGCGCGGCCGATACATACGGGCGCTCGTGATCGCAATGCAGGTACACGTGTGGCGAGCCAACCGGGTCGTTACGCACGTCGACCACAATCCACTGGTTCGGCTTGGTGCGCCCTTCGAACGGCACTTGCAGCAGGCGGCGAATCAGGCTGTTACCGCCGTCCGCGCCCACGACGTAAGCCGCGCGAACCGTGCGCGTTTCGCCATCATTGATGCGCGTGGTCAGCGTGACGCCGCGCTCGTCCTGTGTGCAGGCCTCCACGCCATGACCGAACAGCACCTGGACGTGCGCGAAGCGCTCTAGGCCGTCGAACAGTACGCGGTCGGCCAGCGGCTGGATGAACGCATTGCGACGCGACCAGCCGAACTCGTCGGTGCGCGGCTCGATCGACGCAAAGCAATGGCCATCGCGCGTGAGAAAGCGCATCCAGTGATCGGGCGTGGTGTGCGGGAGCAAGGCATCGGTGAGGCCCACCGCCTGAAACACGCGCAGCGCTTCGTCGTCGAGACCGATAGCACGCGGATAGTCAATGAGCTGATCGAGCTTCTCGATGATTGTGACGCGCACGCCTTGCAGGCCGAGGATGTTGGCGATCATCAGCCCGACGGGGCCGGCCCCAACGATGGCGACGTCGGTCGTGATGTCGGCCACGGCATTGGACGCATTGACGGATGCAGTCATGTGTCTCGCTCCTTTACTTTTCTTAGGCACAAGCGCGCCCCCGCGCCTGTCTCGCGCGTTCTGATGGCGTGCTGCTGTAGGTCAATCGGTGGCGGATCGTGGTGTCCGCTTGTCTTCGCTTCGTTGGCTCGGGTCGGGCCGGGATCCGCTGTCAAACGACTTGCCTTCGGCAAATGTCGTTCGGACGGATTGGGACGGTGTCTCCGTTAGCGCTCTGATTTTCTGTGGAGTCTAGGCAGGTCACGAAATGCGCTCAACAATTTCGCTAAAATGTGCATAGAATGCACAACATTGATTTAATTGGACTTTTTTATGAACAAGTATTCGAATGTGCGAGGACTGTCGCGCGGGCTATTGGTGTTGAGAGCAATGAACGTCATGGAACGGGGTCGCGCAACGCCTGCGCAACTGAGCGAAGCCACCGGCCTGCATCGCACGACCGTGCGGCGTTTGCTCGAGACCTTGCTGGAGGATGGGTTTGTGAGACGCAGCACGTCGGACGACACCTTTCGGCTGGCGCTCGCCGTGCGCTCGCTCAGCGAAGGCTTCACCGACGACGAGCGTGTCGCCACCGTCGCTCCCCCGATCATGGGGCAGCTAATGCAACGCGTCGTATGGCCATCAGACCTGACCACACCCGATGGCGACGCCATGATCATTCGCGAGACAACACATCGCTTCAGCCCGCTGTCGTTTCACCGTGCGATGGTCGGCCGTCGCCTGCCGATGCTGTTCACCGCCGCCGGACGCGCATACTTCGGCATGTGTCCCGACACTGAACGCGAAGATATTCTCGACTTGCTGCGCACAGGCGCCGGTGGCGAGTTGCAACAACGCTTCGCCAGCGACGACGCCTTTATCCGCAACCTCGTACGACAAACGCGCGACAACGGCTTTGGCTCGAATCACGGCGACTGGCACGACCAGCGCAAGATCGGTGCCGTGGCAGTCGCTATCCCATCCGAAGGTCGTGTGCTCGCCAGTCTGAACGTGATCTATCTCGATCAGGCCGTGAGTCCCGCAGAGGCCGTGCGACGCTTCGTACCGCCCCTGCAAGACGCGGCCACGCAAATCGCGGCGGCGATATCGACGAAAGCATCATCCTCGCCGTCGCCGTCACCGGATATGCCACCGCCTGCACCGTCGACCGATATTGGAACGCCTTGACCAGCCTGCGGGTCTGCCCGGCATCACGCGCGCTACTCGCGCTGCGTCATATCGACGATGCTGCGCTCGCTGCTGTTATCGGCGTGCAAGCGCGCCGAAGACGAGCCGGACATCGTCGCCGAAGTCGACGGTCTTGCGCGCCTGACGGACTTTGTGTGCACCGGTACGGCGCTTAGGACGTCGAAGACTTCCATGTCGGTAAAGAGGGACCGATGATCCGACATACGCTTCGCCCTCGGCCACGCCGCCATCGGCTTCCTCAGGCGCCAAGGCGTTGGCGCACCCACCCAAAGAAAGTACCCGCGAAGAACGCCCAGACCGACATGACCAGCAGCGCCTCTATGAAGCCGCCCCAGGAAAATGATGCTGCCCGCAGGAGCGGCGAGAAGTTCATGCCACGGAACAAGCTGTTCATGAATCCTAGGAAGGGTCCGGGTGCAGCGAGCCAGACGAGGGTGCACAGCGCGTAGAACGATGCCACCGTGACAGCGAGCGAAATGCCCGCGTGTAACGCCGGGTGTGCTGAATTCTGATTCCGGGTGGCCATTCCGAGCGTGCTCATCGCAGTCTCCTTCGATCCTCAACTGCCATGACAACAAAGTGGTCACCTTGCCTGTGCGCGCCTTGATCTAAATCAACTCCTCGGCTGCCTTGCAGAACCATACTCGACTTGCATAGGTTCGCGTTGCAGTTGATTTGCACCAATAACGGGCACACCTTGTCCGAATCGAGCCGACCGGGGCTGCGGCCGATGAACTACTGAACGTCGTCACCAAAGCGGGGTACACCCCGGTGCAGGTTGCGGCTGAGGCAACGTCGACAGGTGGGCCATCCGCTCGCCGCGGTGGGTGCTGCGGCTGCTGCAGTTAACGCGTTGACTGGCTCGATTCCATCACTCATTTCACTTCGGAAATGACCATGCGTACCCTTCTTGCAATCGCCACTGCCGCCCTTCTCAGCGCCAGCGCGCTCGCCCAGACGGCGCCAACGGCTGCGGCCGACCAGGACCACGCAGCACACCACCCTGCAGACGTTTCCGCCTCTGCGCCGTCAACGCCACCGACGAAGGCTGGCCCGAAGGCCGCTTCGAAGCGTTCCAAGGCAGCCAGTGCCCCGTCCACGGCTCAGATGGACGCCATGATGAAGTCGATGCAGGAGATGCACGACAAGATGATGGCTGCCAGAACGCCGGAGGAGCGCCAAGCCCTGATGAACGAGCACATGAAAACCATGCAGGAGGGCATGTCCATGATGGGCCAGATGCACGGCGGCAAGGGCACCATGGGCCCGGGTGGCGGAATGGGGACGGGGACGGGCCCGGACGCCATGAACAAACGCATGGACATGATGGAAATGATGATGCAGATGATGATGGATCGCGAAGTGACCCGGTCCTCCTCCCCCGCGAAGTGAGACGAGGGCGGATGCCATGGACCACGATCATCACGAGACGCCATCGTTCTGGCGCTCACGCGCTGGACTGGCGCTGCTATCGAAGTCGTGGCACTTCCTCTACCACGCTCAGCGGCGTCATCACATTGCGACGGCGGGCCCCTACCGATGGGTTCGTCATTCGCAATACATTGGCTTCGTCGCCATCGTGTTCGGCTTCCTGCTGCAGTGGCCGACGCTGCTCACGCTGGCGATGTTTCCGGTGATGGTCGCAATGTACGTGCGCCTGTCCATCATGGAGGAACGCGAATCCAAGCAGGCATTCGGGCAAGCCTGGCTTGACTATGCTGCCGTGACACCACAGCTCATTCCCAAGTTCGGCCGGAATGGCGCCCTCCCCGTCAACAACCACTGATTTGCAAACCGGGGCAGACCATGAACCAGAACCCCCCCCCCCTCTATCGCGCTGGCGCTCGCCGCTCGGGATCTTCATGCTCGTAGCGGGTGCGGTCGGCATCTACTACCTGCTCACCGAGCACCTTACGCACGTAGGCCAAGCGATTCCGTACCTCATTCTTCTGGCATGCCCCCTGATGCATCTGTTCGGTCATCACCATCGCGGTCACGGCAGTCATGGCGGCGGGTACGACAGTCACCAGCAGGCCGGCGAGAAAGACAAGTAGGCTTGAGAGTGGAGATAGGCCACCGTTTTGGTGGGAGCGGGCGATGTGCTGGGCCTGCTGGGCTTGCCTGGCCGGACTAGGCGTCTGGATTGCGGCCTCTGTCATCAGTACCCGCTAAAATTGAGTGCACTTGACCTTCCCATGCGTTGGGGACGGCGAAACCGCGAACAAGACTAGGAGTCCCTCATGCCCTCATCGAGTTCGGAGCGCCACGACCATTCGGGGCACGAGCACGCCCAACTACCCTCCGTGGCTGACACCAATCCAAAAGCAAAGATTGCCACGACACACCTCGAACACTCGGCGCACGGCACCCATGTCATGCCGGACGGCACGGTGATGCAAGGTGCGGGACACGAACACGGGCATCACGAGCACCATGCGCATGCGCCGACGTCGACGAAGACGGCGGCCGCGGGCGACCAAAGCCAGGTCGAATACACGTGCCCGATGCATCCGCAGGTGCGGCAGATGGGACCTGGCAACTGCCCCATCTGCGGCATGGCGCTGGAGCCGGTACTGGCAACGGCAGTGACGGGGGAGAGCCCAGAACTGCGCGACATGACGCGCCGATTCTGGATCGGCACGGCACTGACGCTGCCAGTCTTCGCGCTCGAGATGGGCGGACACCTTTTCAATATCCACCACTTCATTGCACAGCAAACGTCGAACTGGGTCCAATTGCTGCTCGGAACACCGGTCGTCCTTTGGGCAGGCTGGCCCTTCTTCACTCGCGCAGTCGCCTCCGTGAGGAACCGCAGCCTCAACATGTTCACCCTCATCGCGCTAGGCACCGGCGCGGCGTGGCTCTACAGCATCGTCGGCACGCTGGCGCCAGGACTGTTTCCTGCGGCGCTGCGGAGCGAAGACGGCGCCGTCGCAGTGTACTTCGAAGCCGCAGCCGTCATCACGGCGCTGGTACTTCTGGGGCAGGTGCTGGAACTCAGGGCGCGCGAGAAGACCTCCGATGCCATCAGAGCCCTGCTTGGACTCGCCCCCAAGACGGCCGTGAAGGTCAATGCCGACGGCAGCGACGCAACCGTCGAGGTCGAAGCCATCCGCGTCGGGAACTTGCTGCGCGTGCGGCCCGGCGAGAAGGTGCCGGTCGACGGCGAACTGACGGAGGGCAAGACCAACCTCGACGAATCGATGGTGACGGGCGAGCCGATTCCGGTCGCCAAGACGGTCGGGGCCAAGGTGACGGCCGGCACGCTGAACCAGACCGGCAGCTTCATCATGCGTGCAGAAAAGGTCGGCGCCGACACGCTGCTGTCGCAAATCGTACACATGGTGGCTGCTGCGCAGCGCAGCCGGGCGCCCATTCAGCGCATGGCCGACCAAGTGGCCGGCTGGTTCGTGCCGGTCGTCATCCTGGTAGCGCTTCTCACATTCGCAGTCTGGCTGGTCTGGGGGCCATCACCAGCGTTCAGCTATGCGCTCATTACTGCGGTGGCGGTCCTCATCATCGCGTGCCCCTGTGCGCTCGGTCTGGCGACGCCAATGTCCATCATGGTCGGCGTCGGCAAAGGGGCGCAACACGGCGTTCTCATTCGCGACGCCGAAGCGCTGGAGAAGATGGAGAAGGTCGACACGCTGGTGGTCGACAAGACGGGGACCTTGACCGAAGGCCGGCCCAAGGTGGTTCACGTGGAGCCGGCCGGCGGGTTCGTCGCGGACGATGTGCTCCAGAACTTGGCAAGCGTAGAGCGTGCCAGCGAGCACCCGTTGGCAATGGCCATCGTGATGGACGCCCAGGCGCGCAAGCTTCCTCTATTGCCAGTGACTGACTTCGATTCGCCCGTCGGCAAGGGCGTCATCGGCACAGTGGACGGCCGAGAGGTCGTCTCGGGCAGCGCCAAATTCCTGTCGGAGCAAGGCATCGAAACTTCAAGCCTCGCGGCATCCGCCGAGGCCCAGCGCCAGCGGGCGGCGACCGTCATCTTCGTCGGCGTGAGCGGACAATTGGCTGGATTCGTGGCCATTGCCGACCCCATCAAGGCGACGACACCGCAGGCGCTGAAGGCCCTGCAGAGTGCTGGCGTCCGCGTGGTGATGCTGACGGGTGACGGCAAGACCACGGCCGAGGCCGTTGGACGTCAGCTCGGCATCGATGAGGTGGTGGCGGAGGTGTTCCCCGAAGACAAGGCGGCCGTCGTCAAGCGCTTGCAGTCCGAGGGCCGAATCGTCGCGATGGCCGGCGACGGGGTGAACGATGCACCGGCCTTGGCTCAGGCCACGGTGGGCGTCGCGATGGGCACGGGAACGGACGTCGCGATGGAGAGCGCTGGTATCACGTTGCTCAAGGGCGACCTGATGGGCATTGTGCGCGCGAGGACGCTCTCCCTGACAACGATGCGGAACATCCGCCAGAACCTGTTTCTGTCCTTTGCCTACAACGTTGCCGGCATCCCGCTGGCGGCCGGCGTGCTCTACCCGTTCTTCGGCCTGCTGCTGTCGCCGGTCGTCGCCGCAGCGGCAATGGCGCTCTCGTCGGTGAGTGTCATCACGAACGCGCTGCGTTTGCGGGCAGTAAAGGTGGATTGATGCAAGACTTGTCCGTCGCGGTCCGGCCGGGTGGCTCGTTGTTTCGTGCGGTCTGTGGCACATTGGCCTAGGCCTGTACTTCATCTTCGTCCGCCCGGCACTGTTGCCAAAGGACCTGCCGTGAACTTTGCGTTGCAGTCGGATTTCCGTTGGTTCCTGGCGCTGCCACCCATCGGGTGGTTTGTAGCGCTGGGGCTCTACGTTCGCGCCGCGCAGGAGGAGTGCAGCGACGTAGGCGCGGCCACGGTCAGGCAGGCGGGGCGAGGCCGGACTAAGCATTTGCCGAGCGAGCATTCCACCCTACGGACGACAACCTGATGGACGGATGCCCGAAGATAACGGCCTGCAGGCCCTGGACTTTATCTTACCGACGTAACACTCACTTTCTCGTTACGAAGTTCATTGCTCCGTATCACGTAAATCCACTCTCGCAGGCGGCGCCCGGTCTTCACGCCGTCGATGGTGCGAAACTGCGCAAGGTCGCCTGCAGGCGGCCTTACGGGATGCCGTCGTCACAGTCGCCCGATACTCAACCACGCGATACATGGATGATCTCCGGGCACCGTCTGCGGCACGACTTCATGCGCGACACGCAGACCTCGCGCGCTGTTCGCGAACCAGACCACGGCGTCTTTGGTCTTCCGATTGGCCAACACCAGCGCGCGAAATCCCGGGCTGTTACCCCAATGAAAGCAGCAATCCTGAGCGATCTCGATGCCCCAGCCCAATCCCCAGGCAATCGCCGGATCAATGGGATGCGCAGCGTACAGGTCTTCCGCCGCTCCTCCTTGTCGCCCGTTCATTCGCGGCAAGAACCACGCCGCATGGGTGGTGCCGGACAACCCCTCGCCCGCCAGAACCGCCCGCACAAATGCTAGGTAATCAGGCGCCGTCGTCAGCATCGACCAGGATGCCTGTGCTGCCGTCAGCCGACGCTTGGGTACCGGCTCGCCCTCCCATTCATGTCCTTGCGCATGGTTGTCTGCGAAGCGCTCCTGCCACTGAAGACTGGACCGGCGCATACCCAGCGGCACAAACACGCGGGCCTGCACAAGCGTTTCCAGCGGCGCACCGCCAACCGATTCCAGTGCACGCTGAAGCCATGCGAAGGCACTGCTGCCGTAGCTGAAACGCTCGCCAGGCGTGAAGTAAGTGCGCAACGGCGCGTCGGCGCGAACGATGTTCGGCAATCCGCTGGTGTGCGTGAGCACATGGAAGGCGGTGATGCGGCGGGCGCGTGGATCGTCGGGCACATATTCGCCGCAGATCTCGACAAGCGGCTGGTGCAGGTGCAACCGCCCTTCTTCGACGAGTTGAAGCGCGACAAACGCGACGACCGGCTTGGTCAGCGAAGCGGCTTCAAAAACGGTCTGCGCGTCGACCGGCAAAGGGTCATGGACACCTCGCACACCGGCGTAGTGCTCAACGTGCCGCTCGCCGCCACGCAGCGTCGCCAGCGAAACGCCGGCGATCGGTCCGTTCGAAGTGACCTGCGCGAGGTAGTCGACGATATCCATTCGGGCAACGCTGAACAGGGCTGACAAGAAGGCGATTCTACAGACTGCGCCATGTCACTTGGTGGCGTTGCATGCGAAGCATGGCTCGATCTTCCATGGGAACTGGAATTCGCCTCATGTTATCGGCTTGGTCGAAGAGAAGTTCATCAATGCGACGCGACATAAATCGCACCGTCAAATGCCGCCGGCATGGCGAAGCTATCGCGCATACGCCGTGTCTCGGCAGCGGGCGTCGCGCCGAAGAGCCGCTTGAACTCCCTGTTGAATTGCGACGGACTCACGTAGCCCACAGCATGGCTTGCGGCCTCGGCAGTCAGCCCCTGACGCACCATCAACAGCCGCGCCTGATGCAAACGCGTGGACTTCACATACTGCATGGGCGACACCTGCGTGATCGTCTTGAAATGACTGTGGAAGCTCGGCACGCTCATACCCGCCTCCTCGGCGAGTTGCGTCACGTCGAGTGGCTGTGCGTATCCGGCATGAATGAGTCGTAGCGACTTGCCAATTTTGCCGAACTGCCCTCTCATCGCCAACGCCTCTCGCATCGCGCCGCCCTGCGCCCCGGTCAGCACCCGAAAATACACTTCTCGCAGCAAGCTCGGGCCCAACACGGCGGCGTCAAGCGGCCGGGACATGGCTTCGATAAAGCGCAGCACCGACGTCTGCATCGCTTCGTCCATCGGCGTCGACATCATGCTCCGCGGCTTGTCCACGCGATCCGTCGCGCCCTCCCGGTCGATCTGGGCGGCCAGTTCGGCAGCCACGGAGAAATCGAGGTGCATATATAGCGCGAGCAGAGGCCGCTCCGGCGTCGCGTCGGTTTCCATGCTGAACGGCACGGGAACCGAGACGGCGAGATAGTGATGTGCGTCGTACAGATAAAGCTGATCGCCAAAATAGCCTCGCTTGCGGCCCTGGCAGACGATCACAATGCCGGGATCGTAGAGAACCGGGGTACGCGACAGGGCGCGGTCGGAGCGCAGGATACGAACGCTCGGCAGCGCCGTCAGGTTGTACCCTTGCGCCGGAGCCAATGCGCGCAGCAGGGCCACCGTACGGGTTTGCGTTTGCGAAGGCTCGCTCGAACGCCTCGCAGGAGTGATCTTTCCACTCATAGTTTTAGGCAATAAAAATAGCAGAATCCGGCTTAACCATGCAGAGCAACAAGACTAGCATGCAATCTCAGCACAACGTTTGAGAGAGACAAGCATGGCATCCAGCAAAATTCTGCTCATCACCGGGGTCAGCAGCGGCTTCGGTCGCGCACTCGCTCAAGAGGCACTGGACGCGGGTCATAAGGTGGTCGGCACGGTGAGAACCGCGCACGCAAAACATGATTTCGAGTCACTGTCGGCGACGGCTGCCTTTGGACGCGAACTCGACGTCACAGACTTCGAGGTCATCGACGATGTCGTATCGGACATCGAAGCGAGCGTGGGCCCCGTCGATGTTCTGATCAACAATGCAGGGTATGGGCACGAAGGCATCCTGGAGGAATCGCCGCTGTCGGAAATGCGCCGGCAGTTCGACGTGAACGTCTTCGGCGCGGTCGCCATGATGAAAGCGGTTTTGCCCTTCATGCGCCAGCGCCGACGCGGCCACATCCTGAACATCACGTCGATGGGGGGCCACATCACGATGCCGGGCATCGCGTATTACTGCGCGAGCAAATTCGCGCTCGAAGGGATTTCGGAAAGCGTTGGCAAAGAGGTCAAACCCCTGGGCATCGCCGTGACGGCCGTGGCCCCCGGATCGTTCCGCACGGACTGGGCTGGACGTTCAATGACGCGAACGCCCCGTTCGATCCCCGATTACGACGCGATATTCGACCCCGTGCGTACGGCCCGCGAGGAGAAGCACGGCAAACAACAGGGAGATCCGGTGAAGGCAGCACGGGCGATGCTTGCCGTGATTGCCGCCGATCATCCCCCTGCGCATCTTCTGTTGGGCAGCGACGCGCTCAGACTCGTGCGGGGAAAGTTGTCGGTCATGGACGACGAACTCCGCGCATGGGAGCCGCTTACGGTGTCAACGGACGGTTAAGCGGTCGACGTCGGGCATTGACTGCGACCGGTTTAGCGCCGCCCTCTTCTGGCGCAAGCCGGTCCGATCCCGTCAAGGCACCAAGACCTTTTTCATCGACGGGTGTGAACAGGTCGCATGCCCATGACGCCAACAATCTTTCCTTCGTGAAATGCGGCAACCAGCTCGTAGCCTGAATACGATTGCCGACGCGCTCTGCTCAGGAACTCGGGCTCGTCAAGCGCGCGAAGTTGAGCGACGACAGGATGTGCCTGCCCCCATTCCGCCGGCGATAGTCGTCTCACTTCAAGTCCGGAACAACGTTTATTCGTCATGGTTACGGGATACTCCCTCTCGAAGGGTTGAACACTCGACACGCAATGCGAATCGAAATGGCCTGAACCGGTTGAGTCCGCCTACGTCGTGTAATCGTCGTGTCGTGGTATTGCAACGCGGCTCAGTCGGGCTTCTCGTGATCGGCCGCATCGAATCCGGCCTGGTCTCGCGCGGCCCACTGCTTAGCCCATCCCTGTAGCGGCTGCAACGCGGTTCTCAGCCGTTTGCCCTCGGCGCTCAGACGATAGCCGCCTTCGCCATGCTCGACCAGCCTCGACGCCTTTAGCTCCGTCAGTCGTGTATTGAGCAAGCGCGCATTCGTCTCGCATGCCTCTTGCAGCGCGCGAAACGTCATCGGCCCACCGCGCAACTCCCACAGGATCCGCAACGCCGTGCGCCGCCCAAGCAAATCCAGCACGACCATGATGGGTCGTCCGGTCTTCGATCCGCGTACGGATTTTCCGATTTTTGGCGTCGTCATGCTTTACAAAGTAAAGCGCCTTGCCTAAGCTGTCAATCGTTGCGAGTCATGTGCGCTTTCATATCATCACCTGTGTGATTTCCAGCAAAGGGTTGCCGGCCGGTGTGATGAGCGCCCTGCGCTGAAGGCGAAGCCTGCAAGCGCGCACCGACGAGACAATGCAAAATGCCTCATCATGTGAGCCTCGAAACGACGGCGAAAACTTCCCGGCGGCGTCTCGCCAGCCCTTATGCCACTTCGTTCTGAAACAACGAAATTCATGCGCATCACTCATCGACGCCCAACGGCGGCACTTCAGCCCACCATCGACGGCGTCCCGTTCGATACCGTGCGCCCTCTCCCCACCAACGAGGTTCAACGATGAACGCCACCCCGCTCACTGCCAGCCAAACCGCCGACAAAACCGCCTCACCAGTCGAATGCAGTTCGCCGCCCGCCAGCGAGCGCCTTGCGCATCGTTGCGCACAAATCGGCGAACGCGCCTTTACCGCGAGAGACTACGGTGCGACGCCCATACGGCACATTGTGTTGCTGCGTTTTGCGAACGACGTGTCAATCGCTGCGCGGGAGCATATGATTGAGCGCTTTCTTCACTTGAAGGACGACTGCCTGCGCGATGGGCGTCCGTATATTCGCAGCGTCGAGCATGGCCGGCAGGAGAGCGGAGAAGGCAACGGGCTCGGTTTCGAACATGCGTTTCTCATGACGTTCGAATCCGAAGGGGATCGCAACTTCTATGTCGGCGAGCCGATCGTGCGCGACGCCGCCTGCTTTGACCCCGTCCATCACGCTTTCAAGGCGGAGATTGGCCCGGCGCTTGCGCCACAGGGCGCACTCGTTTTCGATTTTTTTCCCGGCGTGCGGTGATGCGCCGGCTTGCCTGCCCCGGAGTGGATGATGATTAGGCTGTTCCAACTCGCTCACTTGTTCGCACTGGCGAGCGCCCTTTTTCTGTCGACGGCGCGGGTCGCACACGCCGAAGAGATTTCCGTCACCCAATGGGGCAGCAGCCTATACGGACTGCCCTACGCGGTGGCCATGGACAAGGGCCTGTTCAAGAAGGCCGGCGTCGACATCACGGGCATCCTCAGCTCCGGCGGCGGCGGCACCACCGTGCGCAACATCCTGGCGAGCAAGACACCCTACGGTGAGGTTGCCGTCTCTGCCGCGTTAGCGGCCGCGCGGCAGGGGCTGGACATCGTCATCGTGAACGTGGGGACGCGCAGCGTTGCCGAAGCGTCGATGGTCACGATGCCCGGCAGCGCCGTGCGAACACTCGACGACCTCGTTGGCAAGAAGGTTGCCATCACCTCGCCGAAGAGCGTGTCGGAAATGCTCTTTCTGATGGTCTTGCGCGAGAAGGGTATCGACGCATCGAAGGTCACGCGCGTGGCCTCCGGCGGCTACGTCAACGGCATGACCATGCTCGAACAAGGCGCGGTCGCCGGTGCGGTCGCCATCGAACCGCTGTCGATTCTGCGCAAGGCGCGATATCACACGCTCTATCGTGCCGGCGACGTGCTCAAGCCGATGACCACGTCGGTCGGCATTACCACGCGTGCGTTCGTGCAATCGCATCCCGATACCTTGCGCGCGATCATTGCCGGACGCCGCGCAGGCGTCGACGCCACCTACGCCGATCCGGCCGGGGCGGCCAAACTGCTTGCCGCACAGTTCAAACTCTCGCCGGAAGTCGCCACGGAAGCGGTCGACAACATGGTGCGCTCCCACATGTGGAGCCCCGGACAATTCGACCGCGCTGAACTGGACCGCGTCGCGAGCGGACTCAAACTCATCGGTGAACTCAAGGAAGACGTCGACTGGGCAAAGCTGATCGATTCGCGTTTCCTGCCGGCTGACGTTCGTGCGAAGGGGCAGCTATGACCTCGCATTGCCCGAGCCCGCATCTGCACCTGATCGATGGCACCGAGACACCGCCTGCCAGTCGTGAACCGCACGTCGTGCTCACAGGCGTGACGAAGGATTTCGACACACCGGACGAAAAGACAGCCGGAAAGACACGATTGCAGGCGCTCGGGCCCGTCGATCTGACGCTGCTCAAGGGTGAATTCTTCTCGGTGGTCGGCCCGTCCGGCTGTGGCAAATCGACGTTGCTCGAGCTGATCGCGGGACTGTGCGCACCAACTGCGGGGAACATCAGTTTCGAAGGGCAAGCGGTTAGCGGCGTGCCCGAGGGCGTCGGCGTGGTCTTTCAGGAAGACGCCTCGTTTCCGTGGCTCACCGTGCGCGAGAATATCGGCTTCGGTCTTCGGATGGCGGGCGTCGACGGCGCAGAAATCGCGCGTCGTGTCGGCTATGCACTCGGCTTCATGGGGCTGCGCGATTTTGCCAACGCGCATCCGGCGCAACTCTCTGGGGGCATGCGCCAGCGCATGTGTATTGCACGCACATTGGTCATTGCGCCGCGTCTGATCCTGCTCGATGAGCCGTTCGGTGCGCTTGACCAGCAAACCCGCCTGCTGATGGGCGACGAGTTGCTGCGGCTTTGGCGAGAAACGTCTGCGACCGTGTTGCTGATCACCCACGCGCTCGACGAGGCGGCCGTACTGTCGGATCGCGTGGGTGCGATGTCGTCGCGTCCGGGCTGCTTCATCGACGTCGTCGAGACAGGCTGGGAGCGAGAGCGAAACAGCCAGAGCGTTACCACACCCCGCTTCGGTGAAATCACCGCTCGCCTATGGGAAACGTTGCGTGCCGAGTCGCTCAAGGCCATGCAAGCCGACGAACGGCCCACCGACCGTGACGACACGCGTTACCCGCACGTTCGCGGCCGCTGATCAGGCGGTGAAAGACATCGTGACGATTCGCACCGAACGCTATCTACGCCTGGCCATTGTCGCCGGCCTCTTGCTGCTCGTCGAAGGGCTCTGCCGGGCCGGCACGATTCCCGCTTCAGTCATGATGACGCCCAGTGCGATGGCCGTCCACGCCATCGAAATCTTGTGGGAAGGGCGCTTCACACGCGATCTCGTCACGAGCTTCGCCAGTATCGTTATCGCTGCTGTGGGCGCCGTGGGACTAGGTTTCGCCGCCGGACTCGCGATACACGCCATGCCGGGGGTGCGCCGGGCGCTGGAGCCGCTCATTGCCAGCTACTACGCCGTGCCGACATTCGCGTTCTACCCCGTCTTCATCGTGTTGTTCGGTATCGGCGCGCTGCCGATCATCGCCATCGCGACCCTGCTTGCGATCGTCTCGATGATCACGGCGACAATGACCGGACTCGACCGGATTCCACGCGCGTTCTCGAAAACCGCCCGGGTGCTGCACCTGGATCGATGGCAAACCGTGTGGCATGTCAAACTGCCTGCCGCCTTGCCGCATCTCTTCAGCGGTGTGCGGCTCGCGGTGTCGCATGCGTTCATCGGCGTCATTGCGTCCGAGTTCATTCTGTCCGGCTCAGGGATCGGTTACGCCATCAGCTACGCGTACAACAATTTCGAAAACGCCGACATGTACGCGCTGATGCTCCTGGTGCTGGTCACGGTGACGCTGGTCAACAGCGTACTGAACCATGTCGATGCGCGCTTTCAGGCGCGTAGTCGCCGCTGACCGGGCTCACCTCTCATGGAAACGAAGAAACCCAATCCGCTCGGCACGTTTGCCGTCCTGCTGGTGTTGATCGGGATCTGGCAGACGGTGCACCTGCTCAACAGCGCCGCGCTCGGGTCTCCCGTAACGACCGTGCAGGGGCTTTGGCAGATGATGGGCACGGCATCGTTCTGGATCGACGTCACCGAGACCGGCCGGGCACTCATCTACTCGCTGGTGATCGCGGTTGCCGGGGGTATTGCGCTGGGACTCGCACTGGGTGCGAATCGGCTGGCGGCAAAGGTTGCCGAGCCGATTCTCGTCAATCTGTATTCGTTGCCCAAGGTGACGCTGTATCCGTTGGTCCTGTTGATTTTCGGGTTGGGGCTCGCCTCCAAGGTGGCCTTCGGCGTCATGCACGGTTTGATCCCGATTCTGATCTTCACGATGAATGGTGTCCTGCAGATCAAGCCTGTCTATTTCCGTGCGGCGCAAGCGATGCATCTGTCCCGTCGACAGATCGCGTTGCGCGTTGTGCTGCCGGCGGTGCTGCCCGAGGTGCTATCGGGCGTCCGGCTGGGATTCTCGCTGTCGCTGCTCGGCGTATTGATCGGCGAGATGTTCGCGTCGCAGAAGGGCTTGGGACATCAGCTTTCCAACGCGATGAACCTGGGCAATATCGACACGCTCATGTCCATCGCACTCTTTCTCATGCTCTTCGCGTTGCTTGGCAATGCACTGCTATCGACGTTCAGCCGGCGTTTGCCTCACCCGCCCTTGCGATCACCTTGATCTCGAACTGGAAGCCGTAAAGCCACGTGACGCCGACGGCCGTCAACGTCGGATGGGGCGCGCCGCCCCAATACTCCGGTACGACCTCCCAGATCCTCTCGAACGTCGCGGCCGGATCGACCATGAAGACGGTGACGTCGATCACGTCGTCGAACGAGCTGCCCGCCGCCCGCAGAATCGCGTTCAGATTGTCGAACGCGCGCCGGACCTGCGCTTTCAGGTCCGGCTCAGGCGAACCATCGTCCCGGCTGCCGACTTGCCCCGAAACGAAAAGAAATCCGTTGGACCGAATCGCCGGCGAATAGCGATTGCGCTCATAGAGCGCCTGACGCCCCGCCGGGAAGACAACATCTCGTTTTTCCATCGCAAAAACCTCTCAGTAAGCCGCCAAGCCGACAGGGTGCTGGCGACGTAAACACTCTAAAGATGCCTGCATTGCAAATAAACACGCATATCTACCCCTCACTATTTGTAAAATCCAAACAATCCAAAGCCTATCCGGAGCCGCCATGGACCGTTTCGACGCAATGCAGGCGTTTGCCAGAGTGGTGGAGGCCGGCAGCTTCACCAAGGCGGCCGAGACCCTGCACATGAGCAAGACCACCGTCACGCAACTGGTCCAGCAGTTGGAGGCGAGGCTGCGAGTGAAGCTGCTGAACCGCACCACGCGCAAAGTCAATGTCACGGCCGACGGCGCGGTCTACTACGAGCGCGTCATCCGGTTGCTCGCCGACATGGACGACGCGGAGACCCACTTGCCCGGTGTGTCGACGCTACCGTGGGGGCGTTTGCGCATAGATGTTCCCAGCCCGCTGGCCCGCATGGTTCTGGTGCCCGCGCTACCGGCGTTCCATGCGAAGTATCCGGACATCCAATTCGATATGGGCGTGAGCGATCGCATCGTGGACCTGATCGATGAGAACGTGGACTGTGTCGTGCGCGGGGGCGAGCCAATCGATCAATCGCTCGCGGCACGACATGTCGGCGATCTGCGCCTCGCGGTTTATGCCGCACCGAGCTACCTGAGACAGGCTGGCACGCCTACGCATCCGAAGGCGTTGGAAGACGCGCAGCACCACGTCGTCGGTTTTCGCTGGGCGCGCACCGGCAAGCTCTTCCCGTACACCATGCATCGTGCGGAGGAGCGCGTTGACGTGCGGGGCCACTACATCCTGGCGGTGGACGACGGGAACGCCTACCTTGCCGCCGGACTCGCCGGCCTCGGGGCACTCTGGCTACCGGACTACATGGCCAAGCCACACGTGGCGAGTGGCGAACTGGTACCCCTGTTTGAGGACTGGCAACTCCACCCGCTGCCGATGTACGTGGCGTATCCGCCGAACCGATACGTCAGCGCCCGCCTGCGCGTATTCATCGACTGGATCGTCGAACTCATGGCGCAGCATGCACCGATCTCCGAACGGAGCAAGGCTCGCGATGCGAAGGCGATTGATCGCGATAGCGTCGGGACAAACCCGAGGTCGCGCTGAGGACGCTCACGCAAACGTCACGCCAGATGGGCTTAAGCAGGCGCCGTAGTGCTAACCCCGATCGACCTCGGGGCAAATTGGGGTAGCGCGTTGCAAATGACTGACTACACTTCCTAAGTGCAGACGACGCGCTGAAACCGCGAAAGACGGTTCGTTATGCGAAGGTCGGGTGCGAAGGTCAAATGGGGCTGATGACATAGCGTTTCCATTCCTTCACGGGAGGCATGTCCATGACGTGCCTAGGCAAATGGATGATAGGCGCATGCGTCGTTACGCTGAGCGGCGTGGCGATCGCTGATGGCGCCAATTCGAACTCATCCGAACAGATGATACTGGCCAATATTGGCCCCGCGCCGCTCCCCATCAACGTACCGCCCCCCACCCCGCCTGTGTCTATCGCTGTGGTTCCTGCCGTTCCCGTCACGTTGTATCCATTCGGCCGCGAAGGTCGCGACACGACCACCCGGCCCGACGACAACGCGCTTCTCTACACCCGCATCGAAGCGATCAACAACGCCACGCTGATCGGCGACAACCGGCATATGAGCTGGGTCGACACGTCGACCGAAAAGCCGGCGGTGCAACCTGCGCGAAGCTATCTGACCATCGGTCCCTCCGTGGCGCCGCGACTGTCTCTCGTGCAATGGGACAACGCCGACGACAAGCTCGGCTCCGAACCCAAGCGCGGCCTGTCGTTGAAGACCAATGACTGGACCGTCTCGGCAACCGCCCGCATACCGCTGCTGGGACAACACAGCATCGGGGCGACCGTGTACGTCAAACGCCGCTTCTGAACCCGCCCCCCGGCTCGGCTCGGGAAGAGATGTGTGACCGGCGATCACGTGGCCACCCGGCAACGCATCGCCGTCGCACAGCTTATGTCACACGACTTATGCCGCCGGCTTCACCGCCGTGACGTCGATCTCGACGAGCCACTCCGGACGCGCCAGCGCCTGCACCACAATTCCCGTCGACACCGGGAACACACCTTTGAGCCAGCGGCCCGTCACATTGTAGACAGCCTCGCGATAGCGCGGATCGACGATATACACCGTGACCTTGCAGATGTCCTCGAGTTGGCTGCCGCACTCGTCGAGCAGCATCGCCACATTTGCCATCGCCTTTTCGGTTTGCGCTGCAACATCGCCAATGCCCACGGACTCGCGCGTATCGAGGTCCTGACCGATCTGTCCGCGCAGATAGATGGTATTGCCGGCGATCACCGCCTGACACAGGTCGTTGTCGAGCTTCTGTTCCGGATAGGTCTCACGGGTGTTGAACTTGCGGATTCGGGTATGCGTCATGATGTTTCGGTATTGGGGTCTTGTTGTGATGCGGGCAAAGCGCACATTCAATGGGTCAGGATCTTCGAGAGAAAGCGTTTGGCAGCGGCACTGGCGGCTTCGTTGAAGAACGCATCGGTCGGACTGTCTTCGACGATGGCGCCGTCCTCCATGAACACCACACGATGGGCCACGCGCCGCGCGAAACCCATCTCGTGCGTGACCACCATCATCGTCATGCCTTCCCGGGCAAGTTCCACCATCACGTCGAGCACTTCGTTGACCATCTCCGGGTCAAGCGCCGACGTCGGTTCGTCGAACAACATCGCCATCGGATCCATCGACAATGCGCGTGCGATGGCGACGCGTTGCTGCTGACCGCCCGAAAGCTGGCCCGGATACTTGTGCGCATGCGCCGACAGGCCAACACGATCGAGCAGCGCTCGCGCCTTGACGCGCGCCGCGTCCGCGTTCCGGCCCAACACGATCTGCTGGGCCAGCGTGAGGTTGCGCGTGATATCCAGATGCGGGAACAACTCGAAATGCTGAAAGACCATGCCGACCTTGCTGCGCAGCTTCGACAGATTCGTCGTCGTGGCCGTGAGCGACGTTCCCGCCACGACAACGTCGCCCTTCTGAAACGGCTCCAGCGCATTGACGGTCTTGATCAGCGTCGACTTGCCCGAGCCGGACGGTCCGCAGACCACCACGATCTCGCCCTTGCCGACATGCGTCGAACACTGCTTGAGCACATGGTGTGCGCCGTACCACTTATCGACATGGCGGATTTCGATAATGGGTTGTGCGGTGCTCATTTGTCGAAGTACCCCGCACGAATCGACGCGCCGATCAGATTGAGAATGAGACGCCCGGCGGTCACGCACGAAATCAGGTTGGCGTCGTCCTTCTCTGGCTGGATCTCCACGATATCCATACCGACCACGCGCCCCTTGCGCACCAGCCCGTGAATCAGCTTGCGCGCCTGTACGAAGGTCACGCCGCCCGGCGCCGGACCCGCCACGGCGGGCATCGTCGACGGATCGAGTCCGTCCGCGTCGACGGTGAGGTAGTAGTTGCCGCCGTCCGGGATGCGGGCGAGTACGGCGTCCATACCGATGTCATGCAGTTCGTACGCCGTCACCAGATCGGCGCCATAAGCACGCGCCGCAACGAGTTCTTCGTAACGGCCGCTGCCCTGCGCGCGCAGGCCGATCTGCACGATGCGATCGACGTGCGCCATCTCCGAGGCGCGGCGAATCGGGCTCGACAGCCCTTCGCGAACGCCATTCACTTCGTCGCGCCAATCCAGGTGTGCATCGATATGCACGAGCGTGATCGGCCCCTTCTGATCCAGGCCGCGCAACACCGGCGTGGTGATGCCGTGATCGCCGCCAAGCACGATGGGCATTGCGCCGCCAGCCGCAATGCGCCGTACCGCCGCTTCGGCGCGGGCGTAATGTTCGCCCGGCCGGGTCAGATCCGGGATGATGTCGCCGCAGTCGACAAAGCGAATATCCGTGCGCCCCTGAAGCAGCGGGCCGTCGATGTCGAAGTCGTAATGGTCCGGACGGCGCACCACGCGGTCCGTGGCTTGACGAATCGCGGACGGCGCGTTCGTCTGGTCGTTGCTGAAGTCCGACGGGGCGTAGGGCGCGCCATAGGGCATGCCCAGCACGGCGATGTCGGCCTTGAGATTGTCGATGTCGAGATCCAGCTCCGAGTACAGCAGGGTCGGATGCCCGATACGCGGTGCAACGGTATAAGTCGTCATGAAAGGATCCTTTGGTGGGAGTCAGGGGGACATCAGGTGTGCCGGGTACGTCGCCCGACAACGGTTTCCAGACGTCGCCCCACGCCGGCCAGCAAGACGCTGCTGACCCAGTAGATCAATGCCGTCGTGCCAAGCACTTCGACGTACGCGAACGTATTGGCCGTGAGCAGATTGCTCTGATAGGTCATCTCCGGCAGGCTCATCACCGAGAAGATGGCGGAGTCCTTGAACATCATGATCACGAGGCTGGTCGTCGGCGGAATCAGAAAGCCGAACAACTGCGGCGCGACGATGTGACGCTGGGTCTGCCAGTAAGTCATGCCGAGCGAGAGTGCGGCGTGCGTCTGCCCGCGCGCCACGCTGCGCAGCGCCGCCCGCAGAATTTCGCAGAAATAACCGCCGGTGTAGAACGCCGTGCAGCCCACCGCGACCGCCATGGCCGACGCACTCACGCCGAGCTTGGGTAGTCCGAAGAACGACAGATAGACGAGGATCAGGTACGGGATGTTGCGCACCAACTCGACGTAACCCAGCGCAATGGGCCGCAAGACCGAGCGCGACTGCGCCGAATAGGCAGCGGTGCCACCGATCACAATACCGAGCGGAATGCCGATCACGCTCACGAGTACCGTGACACGCAGGCCTTCGAGCAAGACGGGAATCGCTTCCCGGACGATGGAGACATCAATGGCCATGGGGCAGCATCCTCGAGACCCGGCGCTCGCACACGCGCGATGCGGCAGAAATGCAGAACAGCAGGACGAAATACACGGCGGCGGTAATCGCGAACACTTGCAACGGCAGATCGGTCTGCAACGTGGCGTTGCGTGCGACGGTCGCCAGCTCCGGCACGGCGATGATCGACATCAGCGACGACGCCTTGAGCAAAATCGTGAACTCGCTGGTGAGCGGCGGAATCGCCCGGTAGATGACCTGCGGCAACAACACGTGCCTCCAGACCTGCGAGGCACGCATGCCCATCGCGTAAGCCGCCGCCCGTTGTCCGGGCGAGATCGTGCCCAGTGCGCCGCGCAGAATCTCGACGATGTAGGCACTGGTGTTGCACGCGAGCGCCGCGATCCCGGCCGTGATGGGCGAGATCGAAATATCGAGCAGCGCCGGCACCATGTAGTACGCGATCAGCATGTGAATCAGTGCAGGCGTGCCCCGGATCAGGCTCACCCACAACACGACGAGCGCGCGCAATGGCGAAAACGGCGAAATGCGAGCGAGCAGCAGCACGATGCCCAGCGCCAGACCGATGACAAAAGCACCTGCCGAAGCGGCCAGCGTGATCGCCGTTCCCGACACCACACCTTCGAGAAACGGCGCGATCACACCACCCATATCGAACCAGTCGAACATGGCGCCGGCCGTCAAATGGCGCCTTGCGGGAGATAGTTCTCGCGCGGCGTCTCCATCGGGCCGCCGAACCACTTCCTCTGCAGCGCCGCCAGCTTGCCGCTGGCACGGAATTCATCCAGCGAATCGTTGATGAATTTGCGGATCTCCAGATCGTTGGGATTGGCAACCCACGCCAGCAACTTCGGCTGTCCGATCGTGCTGGCGATGCGGAACGCATTGGGCTGCTTGCGCATCTGAACGGCCGCGATGTTCGACGGCATCAACGCCACATCGATAGTCTTGTTGGCCAGGGCGTTCGAAACGTCGGGATACGCCTGGAACAATCGCGTGCCCGCATAGCCTTTGCCCGTCTTCTCCTTCAATTCCTTCTCGAACTCATCTGCCACCGGCTGCGACGACGAGCCCATCTGCGTGCCGATGGTCTTGCCCGCAATGTCCATGTCCTGCTTGATCGCAACGTCGTCGGCGCGCACCATCAGGACTGAGCGCACGACGCCCACCGGCTGGCTGAAGGCGAATCGCTTGGCGCGCTCCGGCGTAATGCCAACGCTCGTCGCGACGAAGTCGAACTTGTGCGACATCAAGCCGGGCAGCAGCCCCTGGAACGGTAAGTTCATCTGCTCGAGCTTCACGCCGAGCTTCGCCGCCATCAATTCCAGCACGTCGTGTCCATACCCGACCACCTGACCGTTTTCCACGAACTCGAACGGCTCATAGGCCGCTTCCGTACCGACCGTCAGCTTGCCCCGCTTCTTGATGTCGGCGAGCGTGCCGCCTTCGGCGTAGGCGAGCCTCGGCAGTGCCGGAAGCGCCAATGCGGCGCCAGATGCGAGCGTCGCCTTTACAAAGGATCGTCTGGACCATGTCTTCATAGCTTGCCTCTCGCGTCGTGTGGGTATCGAATCGGTCTGGTGCATCGGCGTGATGCGCCCGTGCAACCCAATGTATGCGGGCAAAAAGATCATGAAAAATGATTTTTTTATTGGTATGGTTTCAAAAAACGAAACCTTTTGAGATATCACCGAAGCGAAGTTAGGCGGCAGATACGACCTCTAGGCAATGGCCACCGCCGACAAGCAATGGATGATTCTGCGCGAGCCGCCGAAAGCGGACTGCCACAGCAAACCGGCTCGATGCAGCCTCCCCGCGTGGTTCAGTTGTTCAAGCGGCGGTTGCGGAAGATAGGGCGTCCGATGCTAGTGAAGCGGTGCATGGGAGCGACGCGCTAGATCAGCACCGGCCTATGCTTCGAATCTTTCGGCGCTAATGGGCAATCCGTCGATCTATGAATTCACGGACGTATGCATCCAAGCTTCGATGACGTCGAAGCCCCGTGGTGACGCGCAACACGGCAAGGTCAGAACTGTGCCGTCAGCGAGAATCCCACCGTTGCGTGGGCGGTTTGAAAGGTCTTCGGTTTGTAGACAGGAGTCCCAGCAAAGACTTCTCCGGCGACGAAGCCGAACGGCAACTTGGCGTTGCCCCGCAAACCAATGACGGCACCGGCGAGTTGCGTGCCGGCGAGATAGGCGGCATTCGGACCGCTCACGCGTCCATAGTCAACACCCGCGAACAATGAAATGCCGGACGTACCCAACATCCACTGGAGTTCGTTGCGCCAGTAGAAACCCTTTTCGGCCGCCAGCGACGACTCACCGTCGAAACCTCGCACCGTGTACCGGCTGCCGATGCTCAAATCGTCGATGTAGTGCAGAACGTCGTTAGTGAATTGCCCGTGGAACGTTGTGACATAGCGCAACGGCAATTGACCAAGCGGCAGCGACAGGTTGGCATCGAGTACAGCCATCTTGAAGCGGTAAGTGGGCGTACCGGGCACGGCATTGTCCTGCGCGGCGCCCAGTCCAGCGACACTTTGCCGATACATGAGGCTGCCGTCGAGCTGCCCGGCGCCGATGTAGTGCCGATCCACGATTCCGAATTCGACGAACGTGTTGTTACGGTACTGTTGATCGATTTCCGCGTCTTCGAGGTAACTTCGCCCGAAGCGTTTGCCGAGCCGGACCTGAGCGCTCAGCACATGACTTTGACTGCGCTGGAGAACGCGCGATAGCTTGAGATCGACGTTCTGAGACTGTCCGCGAGTCTTGAACGTGTCGTTCACCCCGGCGATTTTCTGGTTATACCGGTTGGCATAAGCCGACAGTGTGGCAGTCCAGTATCCCCACGGAATCGAGTAGAAGGCATTCCATCCGTTCGAGCCGAACCGTTTGTCCGCAAACGCCAGGTCGTGCGATGCGCCAATGTTCAGGATGTCATTCAGTCCTAACGGATTGTCGATCCCGAGCGCAAGACCACCCTGTAGTTTCCCCGTGTCGCGAGCCCCGGAATTGTCGATGGATGCCACCACGCTCCATCGCTTCGCACGATTGACGTCAATGACGACGTCACTTTCTCCCGGTGCTTCTGTCGACACGATTTGCATGGTGACGTCCTGACTCGCCACCCGCTTCATTTGCTCCAGTCCTTGTTCCAGATCGCGCAATTCAAGCATCTCGCCCGCCGTGGTCGGAAATGCCGTGCGCCACGTACCGTATTGCAAGGGATCGGCGAAACGAATATCCCGAATGATGCCGGGAATCAGGGTGAGTTTCAGTTCGCCGGTGGTGAGGTCTTGCTCCGGTACGAGCACACGGGTCGTCACGTAACCCCTGGCCAGAATCTCCCGGGTCAGGCCGGCCGTGATCGTTGCGATTCCCTGACGCCCGAGACACTGGCCGCGATGGTGGGCGAGCCAATTAGCCGCAAAGGCGAACGGGTCCATTGGAAGGGTTGACGCTCCTGCAGCTTGAGCGCGTTTCGGAAGTGTTGCCGGGATATCCAGCGAGAATTTTTCAATTCGAAAGCAAGGCGTTTCCGCTGGAAGTGTGGTCCATCCGTCTGAAGAGGGCATCTCTGAGCGCACTGCCGGCGCGCTTATTGCCGCAGCGCGTTCCTGAGCCTGCCGTTGTTGCTCAAGTAGTTGCTGTTGTCGCGCATTCGACGCTGCCGCGTCGCGCGCGGGTTCAGGAGATGTCTGCGCCGTTGCCCGAAAGGGAAGCGAGGCGAAAGCCAGAAATGAGACGACCAGCAGGCGGAAGATGTTCGCGGGAAAGCAACTCAATGCGGAATTCATTCGGAAGCAACAGAAATGGAATCGCGGAGACAAGACGAACGCTTTCCCAACCCAAAAGCTCAGGCCGATGCGAGACGTCAAAGGGCGGGACGTGCCTGTCCTGTGCTAGGCGCACCAAATATCAGGCGTCGAAATCCATCATGATCCCCGGCAATGTTGATTTGGATTGTTTATTTTTCTCCGGATATTACCGTTATTGGGCGATCTTATGAAGATAGATTGGCAATGCGAACAAATACAAAAATCTTGAGTACTATTCGGTATGCGAAGCTTGTATCGATAGAAGTAAAACATTGGGCAAAGATCCAGATAAGAACAATCGTACAAAGATCAGATGAAAACACACGTCAATCGGCGCGCTATGGGCGCGCTTCGGGGAAGTGCTTTAGAAGTTGGGGTGCAGCGGGGCATTGTTCGTGCGTTGGTGTTCGCGCAGATCATTGCGCCGATTTCGGTGCGCGCACAGGTCGTTTCGGCGCCGGGAGGTCAGGGCCCGGGCGTCGTGCAAACCGCGAACGGATTGCAGCAGGTCAACATCACGGCACCCACGGCCGCAGGCGTGTCTAAGAACGTTTATTCACAATTCGACGTGCCGCGTCAGGGTGTGATCCTGAACAATTCGCCGACCGTTGTAAATACGCGGCAGGCAGGTTACATCAACGGTAATCCGAACTTTTCGCGTGACCAGGCGGCGCGTGTCATTCTCAATCAGGTCAACAGTAATTCGCCAAGCCAGCTACGCGGATACCTTGAGGTCGCGGGTAAAGCTGCGCAGGTGGTGGTTGCGAATAGCGCGGGCATCATGGTTGACGGCGGCGGATTCATCAACACGACGCGCGCGGTGTTGACGACCGGCATTCCCATCGTGGGCGCGGACGGGAGTTTGACCGGGTATCAGGTGAATGGCGGCCGTCTGACGATTCAAGGCGATGGTCTGAACGCTGCCAATGTCGATCAGGTCGATCTCATCGCGCGTGCGGTGCAGGTCAATGCCGCGTTGCACGCGAAGCAACTCAATGTGGTGACGGGCGCGAATCGCGTCGATCACGACAGTCTGGCCGCCCAGAAGCTGGCGGGCGACGGCGCAGCTCCGGATGTGTCCATCGATGTCGGTCAACTCGGCGGCATGTACGCGCAGCGCATCTTCCTCGTTGGTACCGAGAACGGCGTTGGCGTTTCCAACAAGGGCATAGTCGCGGCGCAAGCTGGCGATTTGACGCTGACGACGCAGGGCAGGCTCGTCAATACCGGGAAGACCGAGGCCAGCGGGAATCTCGCGGTCAACGCGCGCGACGGGATCGACAACCAGGGCAACGTGTACGTGGGTGGAAGTGCCGACCTACGCACCGGCGGAGCGCTCGAAAACCGCGGTCTGTTGAGCGCTGCTGGCAACGTTGGGGCACAGGCCGCGAGCGTGGCGTCGGATGGGACGCTGGGCGCGGGTATCGATGCGAACGGCCAGGCGACGCTCGCTGGCAATCTGAGCGTCACGGCTTCCGGCAAGGTGACGGCAACGGGACGCAACGTCGCGCGAGGCGATCTGAGCATTACCGGCAGTGCGCTGGATCTGTCGGGTAGCCGGACCGACGCCAGCGGCGGCCTCACACTCACGTCGCAAGCGGGGGATATCGACGTTCAACGCGCCATCGTCTCGGCGTCTAACGCGCTGAAGATCAGCTCCGCGCAACATCTGCTGAACGCGAGCGGCAATCTCGGTGCCGACACCATCATGCTGGCGGCACTGGGGCGGATCGACAACCGCGATGCGCAATCGGTCGCCACGACCCGTCTCGATGTCAGCGGCACAGGCATCGACAACGAGCGCGGGTTGCTGCAATCCGGTGCGGCGCTAAAGATCAAGGGCGCTTCGCTGGGCAACTCGGCAGGGCGGGTCGTTTCGCTTTCAGGTGACGATGCGACCATCGACGTCGACGGGGAACTTCGAAACGCAGGCGGGACGACGGCAAACGGCAAGACTGGCGGTGTGATCGGGGGCAACGGCGATCTCAAGGTTCACGCGGATTCTCTCGTCAACGCGGCGCAGATCGTAGCGGGCAAGGCGTTGAACGTTACCGGCCGCCAGTTGGACAACACCGGCGGAACCGTCTCCGGCGAGCGTATCGACGCCACGCTGAGTGGAGCGCTGATCAATCGGCAAGGCGTAGTCTCCGCAACGACGTCCAAGCTCCAATCCGGCAGTCTGGACAACCGGAGCGGTTTGATCGATGCCGATGCGCTGTCGCTCACGGTCACGGGCAACGCTTCGAACGGTGCCGGGCAGATCAAGCAGTACGGTCAGGCAGTGCAGACCATCAAGGTCGGCGGCATCTTCGATAACGTCAGCGGGAATGTGGCATCAAACGCAAGCAATCTGACGCTCGACGTCGGCGATTTGGCGAACGATAGCGGCAAGGTGAGCCATCTCGGCAACGGCGTGCTGAACGTCCTCGCGAAGGGTGGGTTCACAAATGCGTCGGGCATTCTGGGCAGTCTCGGCGCCCTGACCCTAACGGCAGCGCGCATCGACAATACGGCTGGCGAACTGAGCGCGGGCGACGCAGCGAGGCTTTCGTCCACGTCGTACATCCGCAATCGCGACGGCGGAAAAGTCTACGGCGTCAATGGCCTTGCGGTCTCGGCAGATGGCGATATCGATAACGCAGGCGGAACGCTCGGTGGCAATGGAAAACTCGCGGTCGCGGCGGCATCGCTGAGCAACGTGTCTGGCGGGAAAATCATCGGCGGCGGCGAGGTCACACTCGGCGTCAGCGGCACCATCGACAACACAGGTGGACGTGTGTTCGGCGGCACGTCACTGACCGCGACCAAGACAAGCGCAAGCGTGGTCAATGCCGGCGGCACTGTGGAGAGTGCGGGCGACGTCGCACTTCAGGTCGCGTCTTTGAACAATGCGGGCGGCGTGATCCGTTCGAATCAGGATGTCGGCGTGAGCGGAGTCATGAGCGGCGCAGGCCAGATGACGGCCGGACGCAATCTGACGCTCGCGGCAATCGGCGACTACGTCAATTCGTCCGTCAACCGACTGCGGGCTGACGGCATGCTCAAGCTGACATCCACGGGCCGTTTGACGAACATCGGCGCATTCAGCGCCCCCGGAACGCTGGATGTTCACGCCGCAGAGATCGTCAACGCGGCGGGCGGCGGCTTCAACGCCGCGACAACCCGCCTGAGTGCCGACGGACTGTTCTCCAATGCCGGCAGCGTCAGCGGCGACACGGTGCGCATTCAGGCCGGCAGTTTCGTCAACACGAACGCGGTGCTGGGTAACGACGTACAGGTCAACGCCACCGACATCGAGAACAATGGTGCGGCGGCCGTCATGGGCGGTGCGAGGCGGCTTGCGCTGTATGCGACGAACGCCGTGTCGAACTACGATGGCGCGTTGATGTACAGCATTGGCGATATCGAGATCGCGCGGGACGGCACACGTGACGGCGCAGATCTGCTCGCTAATCAGATCGCGGTGCTAAACAACCGCTCGGCCAGTATCATCGCTGACGGCAATCTCGACATTGCGGCGCGCGAGGTGAACAACACGCGTACGAGCATCGTGACGCAGCCAGGCACCTCGCAGACCACGGCACAAAGTTTCGGCCTGTATACAGCGGGACTTATCGTTGGGGATCAAACGCTGGCACACACCAGTTTGACGTTTCCAGAGTGGAATTGGGGCGCGGGAAGCGCGCCCATCTCGTCGATGCTCTTGGAACGCCTTGCCCGGCCGATCACCGTTGAGGTGCCGAAGTCCCAAGTTGCGAATCTGAGCATGTCGGCGAAGACATTCAGTCTAACCACGCCACTCGAAGAGTCCTACCAGGACGCCACCACTTGGGGCCAGGGACCATGCGATGACCACGGTCAGTGCGCATCCAGCACGAAGACCCGCGAAGTCGGAACGAAGCCAACACAGTACTTCAACAACATCGTCGACAACGGTTCGACGTATCGCATCACGTTCTGGCCGGACTGGGATCCGAATACGATGATCCGCCCCGATCAGGCGATCTCGCGTGGCGATCTCGGCATCGATCAGCGTGACTACAACGAAATCGCGCGCTACGTGACCACCACCCGCACGCGCGACGAACTCGTGAGCGCTTCCCCCGAAGCCAAGTTGCAGGCGCAAGGATCGATCCGGATCAATGCCGACGGCGGCGCCGTCAACAATCAGTCCTCGACGATGACGGCGGGGCGTGATCTTATCCGGCGGGCAGCGGGTGGATCGATCAACGATGTGGGGATCACTCTCCAGGAAACGGTCTCGCAGACACAAACGTCGACCTTTTACTGGCATCAGAAGTCGGGGGGAGACAGCGAGCAAGTGACGGTGGCTTACCCGGTCACGCCGTTACCGCCAGTGACGCTGGCGTCGCTTCCCGCAATTGCTTCCGGCAATCAATCCGTTCAATCGAGTGGGCGCAATATCACGGTGTCGAGCGTCGATCCTTCCGGTACTACCGTGGACAGCGCAGGCGTGACCGGCGGCAACGCGTCGGGTACGAAGCTCGGCAATCTGTCCGGGGCGGTTGCGAACCGTCAGACACTCGGCTCCTCCGCGCAGGCGATTCCCGGCTTGACGCTGCCTCGCAATGGACTGTTCCAGATACGAACCGCGCCGGGGCAGACATATCTGGTCGCGACCGATCCACGTTTTACCAACTACGGAAAATTCATTTCGAGCGACTACATGCTCGGTGCGTTGGGCCTGAATCCGCAGACGACACAAAAGCGTATCGGCGATGGATTCTATGAAACGCAACTGGTTCGCGACCAGATCACGGCACTTACGGGAAAGACGCTGCTTGGGGGCTATACCAACTACCTAGACGAGTACACGGCGCTGCTGAACAACGGCGTGACCTACGGAAAGCAGTTCGACCTGAGCGTGGGCGTCGGATTGTCCGAAGCGCAGATGAAGCAGTTGACGTCGGATATGGTCTGGCTGGTCTCGCAAGACGTGACGTTGCCCGACGGCTCCGTCCAGTCGGTGCTCGTTCCGCAGGTATATCTTGCGCAAGCGAATACGGTTGACCTGACGAACTCGGGCGCCATCGTGTCCGGTGGCAGCGTGAAGCTTGCCGCGACGGAGGGTGTCACCAACAGCGGCCAGATCGTCAGCGATACGGCGACCACGATTCTCGGCGACGCCATCGTGAACCTCGGCGTCATCGGCAGCGGCGGGACGACCGCCCTTTCCGCGATTGGCGATATCCGCAACACCGGCGGCCGCATTGGCGGAAAGGACGTTGTGGTGCAAGCCGGCCGCGACGTCATCAACGAGTCGACGATGCTGACGCAAGTGGCGGGCACCAACAGCGGTGGTTTCTCGTCGTCGGCGTCGGCCACGGGTTTGGGGGCGGTTGGGATCATTTCGGCAGCGAACAGCGCGGCGGTGGTCGCTGGGCGCGACGTCACGCTTAACGCGGGGGCTATCGCTAGCGACGGGGCGGTGATTGTCGCCGCCGGGCGCGACATCAATCTGAATACGCTGAAGGTCGAACAATCGCAAACCGTCGGCACCAGCGACGGCCAGAACGGCGGGCACGATGTCGTTACCCAGCAAGTTGGCAGCGCGATCTCGGCAGGTGGAAACCTGGCGACCGTTTCCGGCCGCGACACGACGTTAAGCGGTGCGACGATTGCTGCGGGAGGGAGCGCGTCCGTTCTTGCGGGTAACGATGTGACGATCACTGCCGTTAAGGACTCGCACGCGCACGACGAGCGTTCGTTCGGCGGTTCGCTGCAGTTCACGAAGTCGTCGTTCGACGAAGCCTCGAATGGCGCCTCTGTAAGTGCGGGTAACAACGTGTTGATCGGCGCAGGTCAGACGAGTGCGGTCAACGGTGTACTTGGCGCTTATCAGGTCAGTCCGGTTGCAGCATCGTCCGGGTCGGGGAATCTGACGGTGCTTGGCTCGTCGGTATCGTCTCAAGGGACCGGCACTGTGGCGTTGGCTGCCACGGGGGATGTCAAGATCGGCACGGTGTCTGAGACGCACGACAGCAGTAGTTGGCAACACGACAGTAGTTCCGGGTTCCTCTCCAAGACGGAGGAGACGTCGGAAGCGCGCTCGCATAAGACGATTGCCGTGGGCTCGACGGTGTCGGGCGATTCAGTGGGTATCGCGGCAGGCAAGGATCTCATTGTCAGCGGATCGACGGTGGTGGGCACCAACGACGTCGCGCTGCAGGCGGGGCGAGACCTTCGCATCGAGACGGCGGAGAACGTGAGCGAGAGCAGCACCTTCTATGAGAAGAAGAACTCGGGCTTGGGATCTTCGGGAGGTGTGGGGATTTCGTACGGAAAGAACGAGCAACACGACTGGACCAACGACAGCAGTGTGACGCAGACAGGGAGCTTGGTGGGCAGCCTGAATGGCAACGTCAGCATGGTGGCAGGCAACGACCTGCTGGTTCGCGGAAGCGACATTATGGCGGGCAAGGACATCACCGGCATTGGTCAAAACGTCACGATCGAGTCGGCGGTGGAGCGCGAGCATCACGACGAGACGCATGAGTTCAAGAGTTCGGGCTTCACGCTTGCGGTGAAATCGCCGGTGATCGATGCGATTCAAAATGTCACCAATCAGGTAAGTGCAGCGGCAAATTCTGGCGGCGACGCACGGGTGTCCGCTTTGCGCGGATATGCCGCTGCGAGCGGCGCTGTGGGGGCGCTGGGAGAGGCCAACGGTGCGCTCGGTGCGCTCGCAGCCGGAAAAACGCCTGAAGCGAAAATCGAGCTGAGTTGGGGCTCGTCGAGCAGTCGGTCGACGTCATCCGTCGATAGCACGAAGAACGTGTCGAGCAACATCAAGGCGGGCGGTACTGCGGCGTTCATTGCGACTGGGGATGCTGCGTCGGGGAAAGGCAACGTCAACATCGTCGGCTCGAACATCGATGCAAAGGACGTTCTCCTGCAAGCGAATAACCAGGTCAACGTGCTCAGCAGCAAGGACACGGAGTCGACACGCAGCGAGAACGAGTCGAAGAACGGCAGCTTCGGCGTGTCGTATGGCACGAGTGGTTGGGGCGCGTCGGCATCGTTCTCGAAGTCCAGCGGCGATGCGAACTCGGATTCGACGTTCCAGAACAACTCCCACATTAATGCGAGCAACACCGCCGTGATTGTGAGCGGTGGCGACACGAATATCGTTGGCGGGAATGTGAACGCCGATAAGGTCATTGCGCGTGTGGGCGGTAATCTGAACATTGCGAGCGTGCAGGACACCAGCGAGAGTTCCGCGCATCAGGAAAGCATGGGGGGTGGGCTGAGTGTCAGTATGGGAGGCGCATCCGGCAGTTTCAGTTACTCGCGCGGCAACGCAAGCGGGAACTACGCGGGTGTGGTCGAGCAGTCGGGGATTCAGGCGGGGAGCGGTGGCTTTGACGTCAACGTAACTGGCAATACCGATCTGAAGGGTGCGTACATCGCCAGCACGGCAGACGCGTCGAAGAATCAACTGACGACGGGTACGCTGACGTTCTCCGATATTGAGAACCACTCCGACTACAGCGCCAACAGCTTTGGCGTTGGCGGTGGCTTCACGATGGGCAACGGCGGCGCGAACGAGCGCACGACGGGGCCTTCGTCCGGCAAGAACACGGGCGGCATTTCGCCGATGCTGCCTCAGTCCGAAAGCGGTAGCGAGCGTGGCACCACGCGTAGTGCCGTAAGCGAGGGAACCATCACGGTGACGAACGGCGCAAGCCAGACGCAAGATCTAGCGAGTCTGAATCGCGATGCGACAAACCTGAACGGCACCGTCAGTCGCACGCCGGATCTGCAGAATCTGCTCAACGACCAGTCGCGGTTGATGGCAGCGGCGACGGCCGCAGGGGAGGCGGTGGCGCGCGATATTGGGACGTATGCGAATAAGAAGAGAGATGAAGCGCAAAAGCTCGCCGACGGAGCGAGCGATCCGGAGTTGAAGGCGCAGTACCAGAAAGAGGCAGATGACTGGAAGGAAGGTGGCGACTACCGTGCAGCCATGCACGCGGCGGGTGGTGCGATTGTTGCGGGGTTGGGCGGAGGTAATGCACTGGGCGGTGCGTTGGGAGCAGGCTTGACGTCGAAGCTTGGTGGCGCGCTGAATGACTTGAGCGCGCAGATTGAGAACTCCCATCCGACGGGTAACAAAGACATTGATCAAGCGCTGGCGCAAATCGTAACGACTGGGCTCGGAACGGCCATTGGGGCTGCGGCTGGTGGGACTTCTGGGGCTTTCACTGGGTTTAATACTGATCGGTTCAATCGGCAGCTGTATCCGGACGAGTATAGGAAGGCTGCAGGATATGCAAAGGTTGTCGCCAAGGAGCTTGGCATAAGTGAGGCCGAGGCAGAGGGGCGAGTCCTCGCCGAAATGTTGCGAAATTCGGACAAGCAGACAGCCGAAGCGTCTGGAGGAAAACATGACTACGACATTCGGCGCGTTGTCGGTTGCCAGAACTTGAATTGCGCCGGAGATCGGAACGATCCTCAATATGCGAATCATGACGTCAATAGTCAGTACATAAAATCGAATGAGGCTGCGTATAACCTGGGCCAGCAACAGTTGGGGCGCGGGCAGACGTATGGTGAATTGGTGACGTCGAATATGAAGAAGGACCCAGTGGGATCGACGTTGGCGGGCGTGGGGATGATTGGTCTAGGTCTGGTGATGGGCGGTCCGCTCGCGTCAGCGGGCCTGATGGGGACGGGCGGACTCCTTGGGTTAGGCGCTAATGGAGGTGTCCAACTGATGGGCAATCAGCCGTTTGACTGGACGAGCTTCGCGTTGGCTGGAGCGACGGGCGCGGCATCGACGGGGATGAGGTTTGTCCCTGTAGCTCTCACGGGAGTTGGTGGTGCGTTGACTGGTTCTGCACTGCAAGGTCAGAATCCGAATTCAGCCATGGCGGGCGCAGCGGTAGGGACGGCGATCGGGTATCCGATTGGCTCCAAAATTCAAGGTAGTCTCAATGATGTGCTGAATCCTTGGTATCGACAGGTGTGGACGGACATTGGTATGGGGATGTCGAAGTACGTTCCACCTAGTGTATTGCCATCATGGCTGGGTGGCGCCGTGGGAGGATTAGCACAAGAAAAAGCCGGTGCTATTGTTCAGGACCAAATTGACAGAGCTGGAAAGAAATGAGACCGAAGACAAGTTTCGAACTATTTCGCTGGACGTATTACTTCCTATTCTGGTTTATAGGTATGGGAGTCAGCGTCGTTATTATCGAGCTTGCTGTCGGACCCGCATTGCAATGGTTGTTTCACGATACTTCATATCAACTACCGACCTGGAATCGAGCGGGCAGAATGGCCGTGTTTGTGGTTTTGTTCAGTTTTTTTGCAGGCACAGTGACATGGTTTAGTGAAAAAAAGAGAACAGGGCGATAGAGCCCGAGGTGACGAACCCGGCCCAGGCCGGGTTCGTCGTATATGGGGTTTGCCTGCGGAAGCATCATGGGATAGTTGGCGCGCTGGCGACAATATGACGATGCTTGGCATGGGAGGCGCATCCGGCAGTTTCAGTTACTCGCGCGGCAACGCAAGCGGGAACTACGCGGGTGTGGTCGAGCAGTCGGGGATTCAGGCGGGGAGCGGTGGCTTTGACGTCAACGTAACTGGCAATACCGATCTGAAGGGTGCGTACATCGCCAGCACGGCAGACGCGTCGAAGAATCAACTGACGACGGGTACGCTGACGTTCTCCGATATCGAAAACCACTCGGACTACAGCGCCAACAGTTTCGGCTTTGGTGGTGGTTTCACGGTTGGCAACGGCGGTGCGAACGAGCGCACGACGGGGCCGACGTCGGGAAAAAACACAGGCGGTATTTCTCCAATGCTGCCCCAGTCGGAGAGCGGTAGCGAGCGCGGCACGACGCGCAGCGGCGTGAGCGATGGTGCAATTACGCTGACCAACGGTGCCAACCAGACGCAAGATCTGGCGAGCCTGAATCGCGACACAACAAACTTGAACGACACCGTCAGTCGCACGCCGGACCTGCAGAAACTGCTGGGCGACCAGTCGCGATTGATGGCGGCGGCGACCGCCGCCGGTGAAGCGTTGGCGCGGGATATAGGGTCGTATGCCAACAAGAAGGCAAAAGATGCGCAGAAACTGGCAAACAGCACCGACGATCCTGCATTGAAGGCGCAATACTTGCAAGAAACCAAGGACTGGTCCGAAGGCGGCGACTACCGCGCGGCGATGCACGCGGCGGGTGGAGCGATTGTTGCGGGGTTGGGCGGCGGTAATGCACTCGGCGGTGCGCTGGGCGCAGGAATGACGTCGAAGCTTGGCGGTGTGCTGAACGATTTGAGCGACAGGATCAGAGATTCGCATCCGACCGGAAATGCCGATGTCGATCAAGCTCTGGCGCAGATTGTAGCTACGGGAGTAGGTACTGCGGTAGGTGCAACGGCCGGGGGGAGTTCGGGGGCGTTTGCTGGGTTTAATGTTGATCGGTTCAACCGCCAGTTGCATCCGGATGAGCGGACTTTGGCGAAGAGCATTGCAGCAAAGAGCAACGGCCGCTATACGAAGGAACAGGTCGAAGACCAGATGAGAATTATGGGCGTTTCTCAAGTGGGTGGGGGATCGGTGCCGGCAGGCGTAGCCGAGGAACTAAATGGGCGCACGCCGACCGATCCGGGCGCGCAATGGATTAAGACGGGCTTCACCGATGCCAACGGAAATCCGCTGATAATCCAGTCGTTGCAGGAGCCGAATCAGGAGTTGCAGGCTTTCATCATAGCGAACTACAACTCAGCCGGCCCAGGGCAGGTGCCGAGTACCTTCACGTACGTGCCGACGCCAGCTAAGACCGATGTACGGGGGACGGTGGCCGACGTGGCGGGTGGCGTTTCGACTGCGGCAGGCCGGTTTGGGGCAATCACTGCGGCTGGAGCTTCCCTACCTTCGCCTTTTGCGCCGGGATTGGCCACAGCATCTTATGTCGCGACCGTGACAGGCATGGCGGCGGATGCGGTGGTACAGGTAGCGAAGCCCGATGTCGGGCAGTATTGGGCCAATAGCGTTAGCTCGATGATTTCAGACCGTCTTTCTGCAAAATACCCGCTCGCGAGCCCCGTTATTAACGAAACATCAAACGCGTTTAATGACAGCAGTTACTCAAAGGCGCTTCAGGATTTCTTGAATTCTTCGTGGAAAAGAATAAACAATAAGGCAAAGAACAAATGAAATTCATAGAAGATGGAAATTTTACGGGATGGGTGTGCACCGCTTTAATTTCTATCGACGCTGGCATATCGTATCTAGTGCTGAAATTCGCTCCGCCATCTCTATTGAGCGTGTTTCTGGCACTATTGGGATTCGTAATTATGGCCGTTGGCGGCTTATGCAGCCGTGCCCGATTATTGAAAATTCGCCCCTTTGATAACAACTACAAGAAGGCCAGAAGGAGCTACGAGGTCCCTCGCAACGATGAAGAGTCTTGATGCTAGAAATACGGCTATGCCGTTAGCCGACAGTCCTATCTTTGACGAATCTTCGCCAGTGTAAGTGCCTGTTGGCATCGGAAGGCTACAACAGGAATTATGTGAATCTGCTTGAAGCGTCGCGGTTCTGCCCTTAACTCGCGTGGATTGAGCGTCAGAAAGAGGCGGGGTTGTTCGATTACACACCGGGTCAGAAGATCGGCGATGCAATTCGGAGCGATCCGCTTGGTACTGTGAAAGATGCGGCGAAGGTCGTTATTGGTGGCGTAACAGCGAAAACAGGTGCGGGGCTCTGTATGAGTGGGTTGGGGTGTACTGCTGGTATTCCGATGGCGGCGTTCGGTTTGAGCGATGCGGCCGAAGGCACAGATGGATTGTATAACCATTACAACGGCATCAATTCGTTCGGGGTGAATCCGCTGGGATAGGTGACGTGCTGGCAACAATATGGCGATGTTGGGTTAAATGGCGATCTTGGTGAGCATACTGTCGATTGGGCTGTTGCCTGTTCGACGAACGCTTCCGGTCTAGATGCCGGTCGCGTGCAACGACTCCGGCGCTGCTATAGGTTAGTCGCAAGAACTGTGGCGTTACCATAAGCGCCTATTGGCAATCACAGCGATAACTCGTTGATTTATCTGGGCCTACAGTTGCATGAACTCTGGCGCCCTACGTGAAAAGAGCCATCCGCAACGGTTTGGGTGGTTCGTGCGGGAGTTAACCCTTGGTGAATCGTGACTTCAGCGAGCGCGACCTGCGCTCGTTACGCATCTTCTGTGCGGTGGCGCAGGCCAGCGGCTTTGCGGCGGCGGAAAAGCAGTTGAACATGTCGAAGGCCTCGATCAGCCGGCATATCCGGGAGGTCGAGGAGACGTTGGGCACACGCCTTTGCGAACGCGGGCCGTCCGGATTCGTGCTGACGCACGCGGGCAAGGTCGCGCTGGAGTTGGCGCGCGACGCACTGAAATCCCTGGAGCGGATTCGTCCCGAAATCGACGCAGTGCGAGGGGTACTCTCGGGCACGCTGTCCATCGGCATGGTGGAGAACATCGTGTCCGACGTGGGCTGCCATATTCCCGAGGCGCTGGCTGCCCTCAAGGCGCAGGCCCCCGACGTGAAGGTCGAGCTGACCGTCATGACGTTCAACGAACTCGACCTCGCCTTGCGCGAGCGGCGGGTACAGATCGCGATTCGCGGCATGTACCGGCGCGAGGCCGGGTTTCACTACCAGCCGCTGTTCATCGAGCGTCATCAGTTGTACGTAGCGCGGCACCGGATCAAGGATGCGTCGACCTTACCGCTCGTGTATCGCACCCAGCCGTTCGTCCATGAAGCGCTGCACTCGCTGGGATTGACGCGCGGGCCGACGGCGTCGGGACTGGAAGCGGTCGCCATGCTGGTGCTGTCCGGGCATTACGTCGGCCTGCTGCCGCAGTACTACGCGGCGTCGTTTCCGAAACGCTATGCGCTCGCCCGAGTGCCGTCGGGCCCGGAGTATGAGAACGCGATCAGCGCCATCACCGAAGCCTCACGCCCGAGAACGCGTGCGCTCGAACTGTTTCTCGATTTACTCGCCCAGTTTCATACGAAGGTCTGACGATTCGGTTGGCGGGCGGCGCGGCCTTCATGCCCCCTGATCGAACAACGCGTACGACGTCACCGCTGCCGTGCGCGTGATCTGTGCGATGAGTTTCGAGACTGCGAGCGACGGCTCGAAGCTGCGAAATACGGCAGCGATCTCCGAATGGATCGGTGGCCCGGCCAGGGGTTTGAACACCACGCTGGGAATTGCCGTCGCGCCGACGAGCACGTCCGGCACGATCGCCACGCCCTCACCCAGCGCCACCTGCGTCAACACGGCGACCAGCGAGCCCGGTGCCGATCCGATGGCCGGTGTGAAGCCACCGCGACGCGCTGTCTCGTAGGTGCCGAGCGTTTGCTCAGGGTTGATGAACCGTTCGCGCTCCAGCGCGTCGGCATCCACGGCGCCCGTCTGTGTCGCCAGCGGATGCTCTGCGGGCAACGCGATGCAAAAGCTGTCGCGAAACAGCACATGCGCACGGTGCCGGTTGTGCAGGTTCATTGGCATGCGCACCAGCGCGATGTCGATGCGATTCTCCGCGAGCATCGCAGGCAGTTCGCCTTGCGGCACTTCCCGTGCCGTCACGATCACGCCGGGCCACGCCTGCCGGAACGTTGCCAGTTGCGTCTGCAACGTCCCCGAATACACCGCAGAGCCGATGTAACCGATCTCCACACGCCCGGTCTCGCCGCGCCCCGCTCGCTGCCCGGCCAGCACCGCACGCTCGGCTTGCGCGAGCACCTGTTGCGCCTCCACCAGAAACATCTCGCCCGCAGCCGTGAGTCGTACGTCGCGACGACCGCGCACGAACAGCTGCACGCCTAACGCGCGCTCGATGTCCTGAATCTGCACCGTCAGCGTCGGGGCCGCAATGCCGAGCGCCTGCGCGGCACGTCCGAAATGCAGCGTCTGCGCCAGCGTCACGAAGTAGCGAAAGTGCCGAAGTTCCACAGCGTCCTCACGGGTTGGTTCACGTCCGCCGTCATGCTACCGCGCGCGTCATTCAGGCGTCATCGTGCGTTTCATTAGGTTGAACCTAACAACTTCGCCGCCCCGCGGCAATGACGCTCTCGCTCCCGCATGGTCGAATGGCGGCACCCGAATCGCTGCCGGATTTCGTCGCAGCGCCTGTCGCCGCAGACTGTCCTCTGGCAACACACCATTCACTACGGGAGTTTCTTCGATGCCTTCACGTTTGTTCGCCACAGTTCGTTCGGCCCCACACCCAACCGCCCGCAAATATGCCCGCCTGTGCGCGCTAACGCTCGCCCTGTGTGCCGGTACCGCGCCGCTCGCCTCGCGCGCCGCCGAGTTGCCGATGCGCCCGGTCCTATCGCTGGACGCTGCACAGAATGTCATTCGCGCGGCACAGGCCAAAGCCACCGCCGAAGGCTGGCCATGCGTCATCTCGGTAGTCGACGCCGCCGGACTGCCCGTCGCCCTGGTGCGCATGGATAACGCAGCGGTGCCCGCAGGGGTAGACCTCGCCCCCGGCAAAGCGCGCACCGCAGCCCTGTTCCGCCGCCCGAGCGGCGTGCTGGAAGACGCGATGAACGGCGGCCGCCGCGCCGTGGGCACCGCCCCCGGTTATGTCCTCATGCGCGGCGGTCTGCCGCTGGTCGTGAACGGCACCGTCGTCGGGGCCATCGGCGTATCCGCCGACACCCCTCAGCATGACGAAGAAATCTCCAAGGCCGGCGTCGACGGCCTGATGAATCCGGATGCGCGTCATGGCAACGCTCAACCCCAATAGCTCACCCTGCACGCCCAGTACGCCCGACACGCCCGACACCCCCGGCCAATCCGCTGCCAGCCAAACAGCCCCGTCCGCCGGCAGCCTCGCGCTGCTGCTCACGGCCTCGACCGGCTGCGCCATGACGGTACTCGACACCAACGTCGTCGGTGTCGTGCTGCCGGCCATCTCGGCGCAACTGCATGCGAGCTTCGCGCAAGTGCAATGGGTCATCGGCGCCTACGTGCTGTGCTTTGCCGCGCTGCTCCTGCCTGCCGGGTCCATCGCCGACCGCTTCGGCCGGCGTCGTGTCTTCCTTTGCGGCATTGCCGGGTTCGGCGTCGCATCGCTCGCCTGCGGACTCGCCCCCTCCGCGCAATGGCTTTATCTGGCGCGCGCGACGCAAGGCGTCGGCGCCGCCTTCCTGCTCGCACCGGCACTGGCCATCATCGGACACAGTTTTCATGAAATGGAAGCCCGCGCCCGCGCGTGGGGGTTGTGGGGCATGGTGATGGGGCTGACGATGGTGCTCTCGCCCTTGATCGGCGGCGTGATCGGCGACACGCTTGGCTGGCGCTGGGCGTTCCACATCAATGCACCGGTCTGCACCTTGCTCGCGCTGGCTGTCGTGCGCATCGTGCCCGAATCGAAAGCCGAAGGGCAACGCACCATCGACGTGCCCGGCATTACCCTCTTTGCCGGGGCGATGTTCTGCGTGACATGGGCATTGATTGCCGCGCCCGCCGCCGGATGGACGAGCCCAGGCATTCTGCTACGTCTGGCTGCCGGTGCGGTGCTCTTCGTGGTGTTCGCCTGGGTGGAGCGCTCTCGCCAGCATCCGATGCTCGATCTGTCGCTGTTCCGCTCGTGGCCTTTCGCGGGTGCCACGCTCGCGATGTTCTCCTACGCCGCCTGTGCGCAGGTGATGGCTTCGCTGCTGCCGCAGTTTCTTCAGAACGCTCGCGGCGAGTCGGTGCTCGGCGCAGGTGTAGCAATGCTGCCCTTCGCGCTGGCGATGTTGTTCCTGCCCCAAATCGGCAAACGCCTCGCCGCTCACCTGCCGTCGCAACGGATTCTCGTCATTGGTCTGGCATTGACCGGTCTCGGCAACGTGGCGATGGCGTATGTGGCGTCGCGTGGCCACGCTCTCCCGGCAGCGGCGCTGATGATCGCGATGTTCGTGCTCGGCAGTGGCGGCGGCTTGCTCAACGGCGAGACGCAGAAAGCGATCATGGGGACGATAGCCCGCGATCGCGCGGGTATGGCCTCAGGCATCAGCACGACGTTCCGCTTCTCCGGCATCCTGCTCGGCTACACGGCGCTCGGTGCGGTTCTGAGCGCGGGAGTGCATCGCAGTGTCGCGGCCCGTCTTCCGTCGCTCGTCGGCGCGACGCAAGGAGGCGTTGCAGACGATCTGGCGGCACGGCTTGAATTCGCCGACGCGATCTCCGCAGGCGACTTTGCGCAAGCCCTACGTCCGTATCCCGCAACGCTGGGTCATACCCTGCTCGACGCGGGTCGCAACGCCTACGCCAGTGGCTTCAGCGGGGCCTTCTTCGCTGCCGGTGTCTTCGCGGCGCTGTGTGCGCTCGCGGTGCATCTGAGCATGGGTCGTGCGCACAGCCGTGAGACGGCCATCGCCGAGGTGTCGCGTTTGTCCTGATACCCGGCTCGGATATCGACACGTCAGGACACGACGGTCCTGCCTCCCGAACGCCCGCCCGGCAGGGCTGACGGGCTCGTCGGGCACGCGCCGGGCCTCGTGAGGGCCTCACGACCACATGGCCTGGCACTAAGCAAAGCAAAATCCATCGTTTGGACCAGCCCCCTCAAGGCTTCTAGAATGGACGCGTCGTTCTTTCTCTGTTGGGAGCTGTCGTGTCTAGTCGTTCTGCCTCGGGCGCACTAATCGCCGCCATTGTCGCCACCGCCGCCTTCCCCTGCACTGCCTCCATCGCTGCGCCCCGTCGTCAGCGCACGGGAGGCCGGGCATGAGCCAGCTTCCCGCACCGGTACTCGATCACGTTGTCATCAACGTCAAAGGCGAACTCGACGCCTCGGTGGATATCTACCGCCGTCTGGGCTTCGCCCTGACCGAGCGCGGCCACCATTCGCTCGGCACCAGCAATCATTTGGCCATCTTCGGGGAAAACTACCTCGAACTCCTCGGCTACGAGGCCGGCAAATCGACGGCACGCCCGGACGTCACCCAAGCCCCCCTGGGTCTGACGGGGCTTGTGTTCAAGACGCAAGACTCGCACGGGCTATTCGCCGGATTGCAGGCGCGCGGCGTCGGCGTGGAAACGCCCGCCGAATTCTTCCGCCCGGTGCGGTTGCCGGACGGCACCACGCAAGACGCCCGCTTCCGGACGGTGCGTCTGGCCAGCGAACTCGTTCGCAGCGGCCGCACCTTCTTCTGCCATCACTTCACGCCCGAGCACGTCTGGCGCGACGAATGGCGTGACCATCCGAACGGCGTGACCGACATCGTCGGCTTCGTGATCGCGTCGCCGAACCCGGCGGTCACCGCCGCGCTTTACGACCGTGTCTTCGGCCCCGGAATACTCTCGGCCACCGGTACGCTGGGCTATTCGTTCACGGCTGGCCGCGCACGTGTGCACTTCGTTACGCCCGCCGAGGCCGAGCAACGCTTCGGTAAGGTCGAGACGACCGACGACGGCAGCGAGCGCAACGTCGCCCTTATCCTGCGCACCCGCTCCCTCGCCCAAACCCAAGCCACGCTGCGAGAGAACGGCGTGCCGTGGACCACACTTCAGGACGGCGCCATCCTTGTGACCGCTGCGGACGGCTTCCACGTCGCGCTCCAGTTCGTCGAAGGGGATGACGCATGAGCGGAGAACCGACCTGGTGGCAGGCGTTCGGCGTCGACTATGCAGACGCCCGCCAGCGCTTTCGTGCCGCCGCCGACCGCGCAGGGGCCAGCCTGGGCACTTATGTTCACCCGGACGCCAAAGCCCCTGACGGCAGCGAACTGAGTATCGACGTCGCCCGGCTTGGCCCGGCTCACGCACCGCATCAACTGCTCGCCATCAGCGGCACGCACGGCCTCGAAGGCGGTGCCGGCTCCGCCGTGCAGACCGCATGGCTGGCACACGCCGCCAAGACCTTGCCCGCCGATGTCGCCGTGACCTTCGTGCATGCGCTCAATCCTTACGGATTCGCGCACGCCACGCGCACCACCGAGCACAACGTCGATCTGAACCGGAACTTCATCGATCACGACCGTGCGCATCCGGTCAACGTTCACTACGCGTCGCTGCACGATCATCTGATCCCGGCGGAATGGACGACCGACGGTCTTGCCCAAAGCGCGCTCGCCATCGACGCGTTCCGCCGCGAACACGGACCGGATGCGCTGTTCAACACGTTGGCAAGCGGCCAGTACACGCACGCCGACGGTCTCATCTACGGCGGACGCGCACGCGAATGGTCGAACGTCACGTTGCAGACCATCGTCGAGCGCGACCTGTCGCAAGCGCAGCGTATCGGCCTGATCGACTGGCATACGGGCATCGGCGAGTACGGCGAACCGTTCTTCCTGTGCTTCAACGCCGAGGCCAGCTACGCGCAGCGCGAAGCCGCACGCTGGTGGGGCGCGCAGCGGGTGCTCGATCAACGGCCGCATGGCCTGCGCCGTCCCGACTATCAAGGACTGGTGTTCCGTGGCGTCGAGCAGTTCGCGCAGGGACGGCCGGTCATCGGCGCCGTGGTGGAATTCGGCACACGGGGGTCGAACGCCAGCATCGCGAACCGTCTCGACCAATGGCTGCGCTCGCGCGCCAAGGCGCATCCCGACGCCGTGCGTGACCGCCAGTTGCGCGCGGATGTGCTCGATGCCTTCGTACCCATCTCGTCTGTCTGGCGCAACAGCGTGCTCACGCATGGCTTGCAGATCACGGCGCAGGCATTGCAAGGACTTGCCACGGCGGCATGAGCCGCGTGAACGGCGTTAGCAACGTTAGCGACAGCGGCTAGCCGCACAACGCCCCAACCCACCCGCTTTTTAACTTGGATCGGCGACTGCCCGAGGGCGTCGCTCACTCTGAATTCGACTCTCGACTCAACATGAAAGCCATCGTATTGCGTGAACACGGCGACAACGACCGTCTAAAACTGGAAACCGACTTTCCCGACCCCGTTGCGGGCGAAGGCGAAGTGGTGCTGCGCGTGCGCGCGTCCTCGCTGAACTATCACGACGTGTTTACCCGCCGCGGCATGCCCGGCATCAAGCTGCCGTTCCCGGTCATCATCGGGCTGGACGTCGCGGGCGAAATCGCGAGCATCGGTCCCGGCGTGCAGGGCTGGTCGGTCGGCGATCGGGTGCTGGTCGATCCGATCAATCGTGTGACGGGTGGCCTCGTTGGCGAGACGACCCACGGCGGTCTGGCCGAACTGTGCCGCGTGCCCGAGCATCAACTCGTTCGTTTGCCCGACGGCGTGTCGTTCGACGACGCCGCCGCGCTGCCGGTCGCCTACGGCACGGCGCTGCGCATGATGCATCGCATCGGTCAGGTCAAAGCCGGCGAGCGCGTGCTGATTCTCGGCGCGAGTGGCGGCGTGGGCGTGTGCGCGGTGCAACTTGCGAAGCTCGCGGGCGCTGAAGTCATCGCCTGTGCCGGGTCGCGCGAGAAGGGCGAACGCCTGCGCGAACTGGGCGCCGACGACATCATTCACTATACCGAGGAAGACTTCGTCGAGGTGGTGCGTGCGCGCTATGGCAAAGCGGCACGCCGACGCGGGGCAGCAGTCAATGGCGGCGTCGACGTCGTTGTGAACTTCACCGGCGGCGACACCTGGACACGCTCGCTGCGCACGCTGCGTCAGGGCGGCCGCGTGCTGACCTGCGGCGCCACGGCGGGCTTCGATCCGAAGGAAGACCTGCGCTTCATCTGGACATTCGAGTTGCAGATTCGCGGCTCGAACGGCTGGGAACGCGAAGACCTCCACGAACTGCTCGAACTGGTCGCCAGCGGCAAGCTACGCGTGCTAGTCGACAAGAAGTGGCCGCTGGAAGAAGGTGCGCAAGCTCTCGCCTCGCTGGAAAACCGCCAGATCGTCGGCAAGGTACTGGTGGGCGCATGAGCACGGCGACGACCACCCTGTCCGTCGAACAGGTACAGCAAGCCTTCGACAACTCGACCTTCATCGCCTGGCTCGGCATGCGCGTGACATCGCTCGATCACGATGCCCAGACCATCGATGTCCACATTCCGTTTCAAAACGCGTTCGAGCGCGGCGCCGGCACGCGTCAATGGCACGGCGGACCGCTCGCCGCCATTATCGACACGGTCGGCGACTTCGCCGTGGGCATGCTCGTCGGGCGCGGTCTGCCGACGGTCAATTTCCGCGTCGACTACCTGCGCCCCGCCATCGACACCGATCTGCGCGCCGTGGCCCGAGTGCGCCGTCTCGGCAAGAGCATCGGCGTGGCCGACGTCGACCTGTTCAATGCACAGGACGCGCTGGTCGCCATCGGCCGCGCGAGCTACGCCACGTTGCCGCCCGCCTGAGACACGCGCGCACGGCAACGATCACCGCTTTGAGTATTGAAGGCGCCGGCGGGAACGCACGGGCGCCGCGTCTTCCGGAGTTCATCATGCGTAATCCCCGGGGCCTTTCCCGACGTCAGTTTCTGTATCGCAGCGCCAGCGGCGCGCTGGCTGCCACCTCAGCCACCTTTGCGGGCACCGCGGGTTGGCTCGCCTCGCCTGCGCAGGCGATAGCAGCGGATGCCGCGCCGCGTCGCGGCGGCACGCTCGTGGCGAGTTGGGGCGGACTGGAACCGCAGGCGCTCTTCGTGCCGGGCGGCGGCGGTTCCAGCCCTTTCATGACATCGACGAAGATTCTCGAACGGCTGCTGAAGATCGACGAGAAACTCGCGTTCCAGCCGGTGCTTGCCACCGACGTGCGGGCGTCGAGCGACTTCAAAACGTATACGGTCACGCTGCGCAAGAACGTGCAGTGGCACGACGGCAAGCCCTTCACGGCCGACGACGTCGTCTACAACGTGCAGGAGCACTGGAAGCCGATTGCCGCAGGCGTCGCACTCAAAGCGCTCAAGCGCGTGAGCACGACGGACGCGCACACCGTCAAGCTGGAATTCTCCACACCGGTGCCGGAGTTCTTCTTCAAGTCGATTCTCGCCGGTCAGTATCAGGTGTTGGTGCCGAAGCATCTGTATGCAGGCAAAGACATCATTACGAACCCCGTGAACAACGCGCCTATCGGCACGGGCCCCTGGAAGTATGGCCAGTGGGTGCGGGGCAGCCACGTCGCGTACGCACGCAACGAACAATACTGGAACGCCGCGCAACCGTACCCGGACAAGCTCATCATTCGCTGGTGGAGCGATCCGGCATCGCGCTCGGCTGCGCTCGAGACTGGTGAACTGGGCGTCGCGTTTTCCAATCCGGTGCCTGCGCGCGACATCGACCGGCTCGTGAAAACGGGCAAGATCGCGGTGGAAACGAAGGGCTACGAGAATGCGGCATGGACAGTGACGGTCGAGTTCAATCAGCGACGCGAACACGTCAAGCGGCGCGAAGTGCGTCAGGCGATTCTGCACGCCATCGACCGCAAGTTCATCATCGACACGATCTACTTCGGTCGCGGCAAGCCGGCCGTCTCGCCCATTTTCCGCAGCAACCCGCTGTTCTTCACCGACGACGTGCCGAAGTACCCATTCGACCCCGCGAAGGCCAACGCGTTGCTCGACGCCGCCGGTCTGCCGCGCAAGAACGGCTCGCGCTTCTCGATCAATCTGGTCGCCGCCGCGTGGTTCGAAGAGAACGCCAAGCTCGGCCAGTATCTGAAGCAGGCACTACAGGACATCGGCATTACCGTGAAGCTCGACTCGCTCGACCGCGCTACGTCGCTCAAGCGCATCTACAGCGATTACGACTACGACATCGCCGTGTCGAACTTCACCGCACCGCTTGAGCTGGTGCCGGTAGTCACGCAGTTCTATACAACGGACGGCATCGTCAAGGGCGCCGCTTTCCGAAATGCCACCGGGTATTCGAATCCGGCGATGGATGCGCTCGTCGACCGTCTTACCGTCGAGACCGACAACACGAAGCGGCAGAAGCTCGCGCACGACTTTGCGCGTCTGGCCGCGACCGATGTGCCACTCGTGCCGCTCGTCGAGATGGAATCGTTCACGCTCTCGCGCACCAACGTGCGGCGCGCGACGACCAGCGCCAACGTGCAGGGCGACGCGCTGGCCGACGTCTGGCTCGCCTCGTGAGGAGACCGCTGCCATGGTGACGCGCTTGCTGTTGCGCCGTGTCGCGCAGGCGATTCCGCTGCTGCTCGGCGTGATCGTCATGAACTTCTGCCTGATCCAGTCGGTGCCGGGCACGTTGCTCGACGTGATGACCGCCGAACAGCAGGTCACGGACCCCGCGCTGATCGAACGTCTGCGCGTGACCTATGGCATGGACAAGCCGCTGTGGCAGCAACTGCTCCACTACATCGATGCGGTGGCGCATCTCGATCTCGGCTACTCGTATCGCCACAATCTGCCGGTGTTCGACGTCATCATGACGCATCTTCCCGCCACGCTGGTGTTGATGCTGGCGAGCCTCGCCGTCGCCGTGATCGTCGGTGTGGCGGCCGGTGTCGTCGCCGCCGTCAACGTGAACACATGGCGCGATACGCTCGTGTCGGCCGCTGCCGTCGTGTGTTTCGCGGCCCCCAGCTTCTGGCTGGGGATCATGCTCATCATCCTGTTCTCGGTAAAGCTGGGTTGGTTTCCCGTAGGCGGCATGACGACCATCGGCATGGACTACGGCACGGGGGTCGCCGGCGCGTGGCACGCCTCGCTCGACGTGCTGCATCACCTCGCACTGCCCGCGCTGACCCTCGGTCTGTTCTACGCCGCCACGTATGCACGCGTCATGCGCGCGTCGATGCTGGAAGTCGCTCGTCAGGATCACGTGCGTACCGCGCAGGCGAAAGGTCTCACGCGCCGCGCCGTGATTACCCGGCATATGGTGCGCAACGCGATGCTGCCGGTCGTCACCCTGCTGGGGCTGCAACTGGGCACCGTGCTGGGGGGCAGCATCGTCGTGGAAGCCGTGTTCAGTTGGCCCGGCATCGGCGGGGTGCTCTTCGACAGCGTGATGAGCCGCAACTATCCCGTGGTGCTGGGACTGCTCGTGCTCAGCTCGGCGCTGGTCATCGTCGCGAACATCGCGGTGGATCTCGTCTACACACGGCTCGATCCTCGTATTCGCACGCACGCCTCGTGAATTTCCGCAGTGCTTTACCGTAACGAACCGGTCTGTCCCATGACGTCTTCCGCCGAACCCGCTCTCGACACACGCACTACGGGCGCATCGTCCGCCACGCTCGCCCTGCATCGCCCGTCACGGCGAAGGGCTGGCTTCTGGCAACAATTCGCCCGCCACGGCGGCGCGCTCGCGGGGGCGTTGTTGCTCGCCGTCGTTGTCGTCGTCGCGCTGTGCGCCGGATGGTGGTACCCGGGCGACCCGCTGCGCATCGTCGCTGCGCCCGAAATCTGGCCTTTCGAGCAATGGCAGTACCCGCTCGGCACCGACGCGCTCGGCCGCGACATCGCCGCCATGCTCGTGCACGGCGCGCGCGCCACGCTCGCCATCGGCCTTGTCGCGAGCGTGGCCGCCACCGTCATCGGTGTGTCCATCGGCGCCATCGCCGCCTGGTGGGGCGGCTGGATCGACGAAGGGCTCATGCGTCTGACCGAGTTGTTCCAGATCGTGCCGAATGTTGTCTTCGTATTGACAGTGGTCGCCATTCTCGGCCCGCACATCGAGAACACGATCATCGCCGTGGCGCTGGTGTCGTGGCCCGCCATCGCCCGCCTCACGCGCGCCGAATGCTTGTCGTTCAAGTCGCGCGAGTTCGTGCAGGCATGCCGCACCGTCGGGCTCTCGCCGTGGCGCATCGCGCTGCGAGAGGTGTTGCCGAATGCGCTGCCGCCGGTACTGGTGATGGGCACGCTCGTGGTCGCAGGCGCGATGCTCTACGAATCGGTGGTGTCGTTTCTCGGACTGGGCGATCCGAACGTGGCGAGCTGGGGCCGGCAGATCGGCGAAGGCCGCACGCTGATCCGCTCGTCCTGGTACCTGTGCGCCGAGCCGGGCCTCGCCATCATGCTCGCCGTTCTCGCGCTCAATCTCGTGGGTGACGGCCTGAACGACGCCCTGAACCCCGCGCTGCGAAAGCGCTGAGTGCGCGTTCCGCGTCGGCCCCCACGTCCCCATTTTTACGCTTCCGATTCCTATGACTCACCGCTGGCATAACCTCGGCGATCTCGCCGACCGAACCCTCAACCTCGACTCGACGGCCATCATCGACCTTCGGGACGATCGTCAACCGCGCCACTACACGCACGCCGAGATCGATCGGATGGCAGGCGGCGTCGCCACTGCGCTACGCGCGCGCGGCTTGCCCGACGGCGCGCATGTGGCTATCGCATCGCTTAACCGCGCCGAATATCTGATTGCCTATTTCGGCATCATGCGGGCCGGGTACGTGGCCGTGCCGATCAATATCAAACAATCGCGCGAGATTCTCGACTACGTGATCGACGATGCCGGTGTCTCGCTCGCCTTTGTCGACGGTGCGCGTCACGACACGCTTGCCTCGCGTGTGCCGGTCATCGACTTCGACGACGACGGCCCCGAGGGCTTCGCTGCGCAGATTCGGCCGGCCGGCTTCGACTCGGTGCATCCCGCACACGACGACGTCGCCCAAATGCTCTACACGTCCGGCTCGACCGGCAAGCCTAAGGGCGTGCCGCTCACCCATGCGGGGCAACTCTGGGCACTGGGCGCCACTTACGTTCGCCCCGAAAACGCGGTGGATGAGCGCTATCTGCTCGCACAACCGCTGTTTCACATGAATGGCCTTTTCATGGCGAAGCGCGCGTTTGCGGCGAACGGCACGCTCGTCGTCCTGCCGTCGTTCGATGTGGCGTCCTATGTCGACGCGCTGGAACGCTATCGGATCACGGTGCTGACCGCGGTGCCGACGATGTTCGCACGCCTCGTCAAAGATCCCCAGACGCTCGCCGGACGCGACGTGTCCACCCTCAAACGCGTAATGCTCGGCTCCGCGCCGATGAGCACCGCGCTGCTCGCCCGGATTCAGGCCGCGTTCCCGCACACGCATATCCACCATGGCTACGGCACGACGGAAGCCGGGCCAAGCATCTTCGGCCCGCACCCCGACGGCATTGCGCTGCCACCGCTCGCGCTCGGCTACCCGCTCTCGCCCGACGCCGTGAAGCTCGTCGACGGCCCCGATGCGACTCAGGGCGTGCTGTGCATGCGCAACCCGGCGGTCATGCGCGGTTATCACCGTCTGCCGGAGAAATCGGCGCAGGTACTCCACGACGGCTGGTACTACAGCGGCGACGTGATGCGACGCGACACCAATGGCTTCTTCTACTTCGTCGGGCGCGCCGACGACATGTTTGTCTGCGCGGGTGAGAACATCTATCCGGTGGAAGTCGAGAAGTTGCTCGAAGCGCACCCGGACGTGCGGCAGGCCAGTGTCGTACCGCTACCCGACGAGGAGCGCGCCGCCGTGCCCGTCGCCTTCGTGGTGCGCCAGCCGGGCAGCACGCTGAGCGTGGAAGCCCTCAAGCAACACGCGCTCGCCAACGGCCCCGCGTATCAGCACCCGCGCCGCGTGGCCTTCGTCGCCGAACTGCCGTGGGCGGGCACCAACAAGGTCGACCGTCACGCCCTGCTGCAACAGGCCCGCACGCTCGAAGCCTCCCGTGGATGGAGTGACGACCGCGCCAATAACCTCGCACTTTCCGGAGCCCTCGTGCCATGAGTCTTCTGCCCGATACCACCGACCCGATCCGTCTCGACGGCAAGGTCGCGCTTGTGACCGGCGCGAGCCGCGGCATCGGACGCGCCATCGCCACCGCACTCGCCGCTCGCGGTGCGACCGTCGGCGTGCATTACAACGCGGCGGCCGGCGACGCCGAGACGCTCGTCGCACAACTGCGTGCGAGCGGTGCCCGTGCGTTTGCCGTACAAGCGGACCTGGCGTCTGCCGACGGTGCGCTCGCGCTGGTGGAGCGTTTTGCCGACGCGCTGGCCGCCCACGACCTGCCGCCGCAGTTCGACATCCTCGTGAACAACGCCGGTGTGGGATTGCGCTCGCGCATCGATGGTGTGACGCCTGAAGTTTTCGACCGCGTGCTGCAAGTCAACCTCAAGTCGCCCTTCTTTCTGATTCAGCATGCGCTGCGTCATCTGCGCGATGGCGGGCGCATCGTCAACATTTCCTCGATGGGGACTCGCGCGGCTTACCCGGAGATGAGCGTCTACGCGCCTGCGAAAGCGGGCCTTGAAGCCCTCACGCTGCTGCTCGCCGCCGATCTCGGCGCACGAGGCATCACGGTCAATGCAGTGCTGCCGGGCGCCACGGCCACCGATCTGAACAAGCGCGCGAGCGACCCCGTCGCGCGCGAGGCCATTGCGCAGACCGTCGCGTTGGGACGCGTTGGCGAGCCGCGCGACATCGCCGACATCGTGGCATTTCTCGCCAGCGACGCAGGCCGCTGGATCACCGGTCAATCCCTCGACGCGAGCGGCGGTCAGCGCCTCTGAGCGCCGCGCGGCTTCGCTCCCCGTTGTGAATCTTACGGACAGCCCACCATGACGACTCTGCTCGACGTCGAACATCTCACCCTCGACCTGCCGCCCAATGCAGATCGCCCGCAGGCACTGCGCGACGTCTCGTTCTCGCTCGCGCGCGGGGAGATTCTATGTATGGTCGGGGAAAGCGGTTCGGGGAAATCAATGACCGCCAGCGCCTTGCTCGGCTTGCTGCCTTCAGGTGTGCAAGTCAGCGCGGGGCGGATTGCATGGGAGGGCGAAGGCAATCTTCTGACACTGACCGAAGCCGAGCGCCGCTGCTGGCGCGGCGCGCGCATCGGCATGATCTTTCAGGAGCCGATGACCGCGCTCAATCCACTGCGCACCATCGGCGACCAGATCGCCGAAGTGTATCGCACGCACACCCGCCTGCCGGGCAGCGCCATTCGCGCCCGCACGCTGGAGTGGCTCGACGCCGTGCACATTGCATCGCCCTCGGAAGCCGCGAAGCGCTATCCGCACGAACTCTCCGGCGGTCAGCGTCAGCGCGCCATGATCGCGATGGCCCTCGCGCTGGAACCCGAACTCCTGATCGCAGACGAGCCGACCACAGCGCTCGATGTCACCACGCAGGCGCAGATTCTCACGCTCATCCGCGAGCTTCAGCAACGCAAGGACACTGGCGTACTGTTCATTACGCACGACTTCGGTGTGGTGGCGGAAATCGCCGATCGCGTCGCGGTCATGCGGCATGGCGAGATCGTCGAGCAAGGCGCCGCAGATGCCGTCCTCACGCACCCCTCCCATGTCTACACACGCGCCTTGATCGCGGCGGTGCCCGCGTTGCCATCCGCCTCGGGGCCGGTGAGCGCCGCCGCGACGAAGCGCGACGACGGCGCGCCACCCGTATTGCGCATCGAGCAGGTGCATAAGACTTACGCAAAGCATAGCTGGCTCGGCAAGAGGAAGCAGGCAGAGGCAGCGGCATTGCGCGATGTCAGTCTCGAAGTGGGCAATGGCAAGACATTGGGGATCGTCGGCGAAAGCGGTTCGGGAAAATCGACGCTGGCACGCTCGATTCTCCGGTTGATGACGCCCGACGCAGGTCGCATCCTCTATCGCGACACCGATCTGGCCTCGACTTCGCTCGACGCTGGCGCGCGTCGTACGGCGCTCGATATCCAGATGGTGTTTCAGGACCCGTTCAGTTCGCTCAATCCGCGTCGCCGGGTCGGAGACATCGTCACGCAGGGACCGATTGCGCGTGGCGAGCCGGCGCGCGTGGCGCACGAGCATGCGCTCGAACTGTTCGAACTCGTGGGCTTGAGCGCCGACGCGCTCGATCGCTTCCCCCATGAATTCTCGGGCGGCCAACGGCAGCGCATCGGGCTGGCACGTGCGCTGGCGATGCGTCCGAGAGTGCTGGTGGCGGATGAGCCGGTCTCTGCGCTCGACGTCTCGGTTCAGGCGCAGGTGCTGCGGCTGCTCGCCCGTCTGAAGGCAGAGCTGGGATTGTCGATGATCTTCATCACGCACGATTTGCGCATCGCAGCGCAGTTGTGCGACTCGCTCGCCGTCATGAAGTCGGGCAGCGTGGTCGAATACGGCGACACTGCGGCGATTTTCCGCGCGCCGTCGCATCCCTATACGCGCACCCTGCTCGACGCCATTCCGGGCCGCCGCCGGGAACAAAGCGCACAGGCGGGTGTGCGCTCCGTCGCATAAAACGAACAGGGCGAACGTGCGCCCTGTCTATCGGCGCAGATCGGCAATCGAAAAGTACGGTAGCCAGGTGCCCGATGTCGAGAGACTGGCGAAGACCTGTTCCTTGGTCTGCTGAAGAAAGGTCTCGATATGCTGCCGCGCGAGCGCTTCCGCGCGGGCGGCGTCGCCCGTCACGAAGGCCGAGATGATGGCCCTGTGATCGTGCTCGATACGCGGGCGGATGCCCTGCACGCCGAAGCCGAGCGAGACAAGGCGCGCCATGTCGTCCATCAGTGCGGCCAGCATGCGATAGAGCCGCGCATTTCCGCTCGCGGCGGCAATCGTCAGATGAAACTTCCGGTTGGTGTGCAGAAACCACTCGATCTGATGACCGATGGGTTCATGAACGTGAGGCGCCTCGCACGCGTCGTCCAGACGCTGGAGCAATTCGGTGTCCACGTTGCCGCAGGCGAGTCTTGCCGCCATCGGTTCGAGCTGTGCGCGCAAGGTGAAGATTTCTTCGACGTCGGCCAGCGTGATCGGCGAGATGCGATAGCCCTGTCGCGGAATCGCGCGCGCAAACCCCTCATGGACCAGCCTCACGAGCGCCACGCGGCAACTCGTGCGCGCTATGTCGTAACGACGCATCAACTCGGCCTCGCTCACGATAGCGCCCGGCATGATTACGCAGGTCAACACGTCATGCCGAATGCGTTCGTAAGCGTCGTCGCCGCGTGCTATCGCTGCGGCGTCATCGGTGTCGCGTGAGGCAGAGCGCATGGTATTAGTACCCTCGCAGGGCGTCGTAGACGAATGGCAGCGGCGCGCCGCGCAGATGCGCCCCCAACACGTCGGCCACCTGACGTGCCCGCGCCGCATACGACGCGCTCGACGCGACGTGAGGGGTGACGAGAATTTTCGGATGGCGCCGCAGCGCGTCGTCGGGCGGCAGCGGTTCGATGTCGAACACGTCGACGACGGCCGAGCGCAAACGGCCGCTGTCGAGCGCGTCGACCAGCGCCTGCCGGTCGAGATGAGCCCCGCGCCCCACCTGAATCAGGCTTGCGCCAGCCGGCAGACGTGCGAACAGCTTGCGCCCGAGAATGCCTCGCGTCGCGAGCGTGTCGGGCAGCAGATTGACGAGAATATCGGTCTCGGCGAGCAAGGCGTCGAGTTGCGCCTGCCCGGCGAACACCCGCACATCGGCGAGCGCCTTCGGCGTACGCGCCCAGCCGCTTACCCGAAAACCATTGGCGTGCAGACGGGTGGCGACGGCACGCCCGAGCTCTCCCAGACCGAGCACGCTCACGCGCGTATCGCGAGCGAGGCGTCCGGTCAGCTCGTTGGCCCATCGACCGTCTCGCTGCGCGGCAACGATGGCCGGCATGTCGCGCACGGCGGCCAGCGCCGCGAACGTCACGAAGTCGCTCATGCGCTCGCGCGTCTCCTGCGTCACCATCCGGACGATGGGGACGTCCGCCGGTAAAGCCGGGTCCGCAAGAATATGGTCGACGCCGGCGGCAGCGCTCAGAATCAGGCGCAGACGCGGGTAGTGCGCAAGACGGCCATGCTCGGGCTGATAGACCAGCGCATACTTCACGCAGCGCGCGTCGACGAACGGATCGTCCCATCCATACACGCGCAGGCCAGGCATCAGCCGCGCGAAATGGTGCTGCCATTCGGTCAGTGCGGCAGCGCCGCCCGACTTGATCAATAACGTATCGCCTTGCATGACCTGGGAAGGGGGCGCCTCACGAAAGGCGCGAGGCTTTGAGATAGTGCGGCCCCTCATCGTACCGGCCACCCGGTTCGCGCCTAAGCATTTCTTATCGAAATGCTTATGAATGCACCACAGAAATGCACACGACGTTCGCGCATAAGCCGACCGGCCCGCACGCGCTGTCGTATATCCAAAAATATTTTTGCGGTTTTCGAGGTCTTGGCCCGGCGATTGAAACGCCCCGGACAGTCGCGCAATCCACCGCCCGGCGGGCACCATCACCATGGTGCGACGCAACAATCGACGCGTTTGTTTCAATATTTACAATAATCAATCCGGTATGCGGGCATTGTCTGCCCCCGCCGACACCCGCTATAGTGGCGCCGCCCCCACGACGCGATAGTGGCTTAGTCATTCATGTGTGAAATGCATATGAGGCAAACGCGACGCCGCGTCATGTTGCAAACGCAGTTATCAATGCGATACCCCATCGCCAGTACAAATGAGAGACACAGCTACAGCCGAAGCCACCATGGCCACCCAGCCGCCCTCCCCGGAAGAAGTCCGCAAACGCGTGTTCGCGATTGTCGCGGCGTCGTCGGGCAATCTGGTCGAGTGGTTCGACTTTTACATCTATGCGTTCTGTGCGATCTATTTCGCGCCAGCATTCTTCCCGAGTTCCGATCCCACCGCGCAGTTGCTCAATACGGCGGGGGTATTCGCGGCCGGCTTCCTGATGCGACCTATCGGCGGCTGGATTTTCGGCCGGATCGCCGACCGCAACGGCCGTAAGAACTCGATGGTCATCTCGGTGATGATGATGTGCTTCGGCTCGCTGCTGATCGCGGCACTTCCGACGTACGCCAGCATCGGCAACTGGGCTCCGGCGCTGCTGCTGCTCGCGCGTCTGCTGCAGGGCCTGTCGGTCGGCGGCGAGTACGGCACCACGGCAACGTACATGAGTGAAGTCGCGCTCAAGGGCCGTCGCGGCTTCTTCTCGTCGTTCCAGTACGTGACGCTCATCGGCGGTCAGCTCCTCGCCGTGCTCGTGGTCGTGGTTCTCCAGCAACTGCTCGATGAGGCCGAACTCAAGGCCTGGGGCTGGCGCATTCCGTTCGTGGTCGGTGCGATCACGGCAGTGGTGGCCCTGATGCTGCGTCGTACGCTGCATGAGACATCGACGAGCGCGAGCCGCAACAATCGCGACGCCGGCTCGATTGCCGGGCTGTTCCGCCATCACAAGGCTGCGTTCTTCACGGTGCTGGGCTACACCGCTGGCGGTTCGCTGATTTTCTACACTTTCACCACCTACATGCAGAAGTATCTGGTGAACACGGCCGGCATGCCGATCAAGACGGCCAGCTACATCATGACGGGTTGCCTGTTCGTCTACATGTGCATGCAGCCGATCTTCGGCATCCTGTCCGACAAGATTGGCCGACGCAACAACATGCTGCTCTTCGGCGCACTCGGCGCGATTGCCACGGTGCCTATCCTCACGACGCTCAAGACGGTGCAGAGCCCGACCGCAGCGTTTCTCCTGATCTGTCTGGCGCTCGCCATCGTGAGCTTCTATACGTCGATCAGCGGCATCGTGAAGGCGGAGATGTTCCCGATCGAAGTGCGTGCGCTGGGGGTTGGGCTGGCCTACGCGGTGGCCAACGCCATCTTCGGCGGTTCGGCCGAATATGTGGCGCTCGGCCTCAAGAAGGCCTGCATGGAGCCGACGTTCTACTGGTACGTGACCGGCATGATGATCGTGGCGTTCCTCGTGAGCCTGCGACTGCCGCGTCAGGCGAAGTACCTGCATCACGAGCATTGATCCCGATGGTCGGGGCGAGCGCCGCAGCGCCTCGCCTCTACCATCTTCGTCATCTTCGCTTCACCTCGCACGGGCACGCCCCACCGCCCGCGCGACGGCCCAGCTCTACCTCCTTCCCTTACCGTCTCACCAGCGCAAGCGGCTTCGTCGCTTAGAATCGCTTGACCCTCACGTTACGTGAGGCATCAGCCTTGTCACACGCCAGAAGATCACGGGAGTTTCCATGCGGCTCAAAGTCGGTGAATTAGCCAAACGCAGCGGCCTGACGGTGCGCACGCTTCACCACTACGACACGCTTGGGCTGCTCACGCCTTCGGCGCGCTCCGATGCCGGTTATCGACTCTACGAGCGCAGCGACATCGCCCGTCTGCACCAGATTCAGGCATTGCGCCGCTTCGGCATGTCGCTCTCCGACATCGGTCAATGGCTGGCCAACCGGAACGTCTCGCTCGACACGCTGATCGCTCGGCAGATCGACATGCTCACACGGCAGATCGAAGACGCGAGCCGTCTGCGCGAGCGCCTCGTGCGGCTGCAAACGCAGTTGTCTTCAGGCGAGGCCCCGGAATTGGCCGAATGGCTGACAACGCTGGAGTTGATGAACATGTACGACAAATATTTCTCGCAAGACGAACTCGCCCGCTTCCCGCTGTACCAGAACAAGCAGGCGCACGAATCCGACTGGCCGGCCATCGTGGCGGAAGTCAAAGGGCTGATGACACGCGGCGAGCCGTCGACGGGCGAGGCCGCCCAAGCGGTCTCGCGCCGGTGGATGATGTTGATCGTGCGCGACACGGCCGGCGACGCGCGTCTGCTCGCCAAGCTCAACGCGATGCACGAGAGCGAACCGTCAGTGCAGTCGCAGACGGGCATCACGAAGGACCTGATGCGGTACGTCAAGGAAGCCTTCGCGCAGACCAAGCTGACGATTTACCGGAAGTATCTCAACGACGACGAATTCCGCTTCATGGAAGCGAACTACCTGACGTACACGGATGAATGGCCGGTGCTCATCGGCGCACTACGCGAGCACCTCGAAACCGGCACGCCCCCCGATACGCCCGAGGTACAGACACTTGTGCGCCAATGGCTGACCTACTTCCGTTCCTATGCCGGAGACGATCCCGCCACGCACGCGAAGATTCGTGAGGCGCATATGCGTGAGCCGGAGTTGATGGCCGGCACGCTCGTCGACGCGCGTCTGATCGAATATGTGAAGCAGGGCATTGCCGTGATGATGCGCGGCTAAGGGGGCGCCAAGCGCCGTTGGGCGGACTCAGGCGTCGTCGCCCGACGCCTGACGCGCACGCTGCCAGATGGCATCGAGCACCGGATGCGGCTGATGCCGGCGCCGGTAGAGCGCGATATCGAAGCCGATCTGCCAGTCCTTGCCGCCCACGATGGCAAGCGTGCCGCGCGCGACATCGTCTGCCACGAGCCGTTGCGGCAGCCACGCGATACCGGCGCCGCGTCGCGCCATCGCCAGAATGGCTTCGTAAGAGTCGGCCTGATAGACGGGCTTGAGCGTGGGCCGGTTCTGCATCTCGGCCAGATGACGGGCGAGCACCGCGCGCAACGTCAACGTGCGGGTGAACGCCAGCCAGGGAATCGGCGACGGCCCGGCCGCCAGCCGATACTTCGCGCGGCCTTTGGCGTCGAGCGCACTCACCGGCACCAGTACCTCGCGCGCGACGCTCAGCCAGTCGTAGCGCTCCTGATCGATAAGCAACCGCGTGTGCGCGCTCGAATACACGATGAGCAGATCGGCCTCGCCGGCAGCCAGTCGCAGGATGGCCTCTTCCGCACCGCTCGTGGAAAGCGTGGCCGTGAAGAAGCCGATGCGCGAAACCGTCTCGTCATACCAGTCGGGAAAGAACGTGGCCGCCAGCGTGCGGCCGGTCGCGATCTTCAGATTGTTTTCGAGCGTGGGTGCGGCGTCCTGCAATTGCGTGCGAGCGCTGTGAAGAATGTCGAGCGCATTGGTGGCGGCGTCGAGAAACACCGTGCCGGCGGCGGTGAGTTCCAGCGGCTTGCTGCGCCCGACCAAGCGCGTGCCCACCCACGCTTCCAACGCACGGATGCGTCGGCCGAACGCCGGGTGCGTGACGAAACGGTTCTCCGCCGCGCGCGTAAAACTGCGCGTGCGTGCGAGTTCGACGAAGTCTTCAAGCCATCGCAGTTGCATGCCGTTTCCTCACTGCCTGTTCGCGCCCACTTCCCGCCCCCTTCGCGTCGTCTTCACGTCCCGACCGGACAGGCCGGTTCCTGTTGCGCTCAGGCCTTCGAGAGCGACTTAAGTGCGTGCTTGATACCGTCAGACACGCTTGTGCCGTCGGGCACGGACTTGACGGCGGCAAGGGCTTCCTTGTCGGAGTAACCCAACGCGAGCAACGCATTGACGACGTCGCTCTTGTGATCGTGCGGCGTGGCCGTGCCGGGCACCGTGCCCAGTTGCGCGCCCAGCTTGCCCTTGAGTTCGAGAAGCAGCCGTTCGGCCGTCTTCTTGCCGATGCCGGGAATCTTGGTCAGACGCCCCGACTCCTGCAACGTGACCGCCTGCGCGATGTCCGCGACGCTCATGCCCGAGAGAATGGCAAGCGCCGTACGTGCGCCGACGCCGGAAATCTTGAGCAGTTCGCGGAAAGTGTTGCGCTCGTCCGGCGAGCCAAAGCCGAAGAGCAGTTGCGCGTCTTCGCGCACGATGAATTGCGTGAGCAGCGTCACGCGCTCCCCCAGGTTCGGCAGGTTGAAGAACGTGCTCATCGGCACCGAGATTTCATACCCCACCCCCTGGCAGTCGACCAGAATGTGCGGCGGATTTTTTTCCAGCAAGGTGCCTGAGATGCGGCCGATCATTGATGCCCCGAGAGAGTGACTTCGACAGGCGGCAAGTGTAGCAAACGGCAGCCCCGCACCGGTGCCGGAAAATTCACCCTTCGCCGACGATGCCCGCAATCGCATCGCCGGTCGAGCGCGTCGCCGCGCTGCGCAGGCATTCGAGCGCGGCCGCCACCGCCGCACGATTCGCGCCGTCGTCGCGCCAGTACATCGAGATCGCGCCGAACCCGGCAAGTCGCAACGGCACGATGCGCAACGCGCCGAGCGCCTGCAAGCGGCTCGCCGTACGATGCGACGCCAGACCGATCATGTCGCTGTTGTTGAGCAACGTGAGGTTGAGAATCGTGGAGTTCGATTCGACGGTGTCGTTCGGCAGCGGATACCCGGCCTCCGCAAGCGCCGTCTCCAGCGCGTTGCGAATCGGCGTGCCGCGCGGCCAGACCACCCAGCGATAACGCTGCATGTCGGGCCAGTCCACACGATCGAGCGAAAAGACCGGATGGCGTGCCCGCGCGACGAAATGCAGCGGCTCGAGATACAGCGCCTCGGCGCGGACATTGCGGTCCTGCAACTCCGGAGCAGAGCGCCCGACGACAATGTCGATCTCGCTATGCGCGAGCTGATTCATCAGCCGGTCCATCGTGTTTTCGATCACCCGCGCCTGCACGCGCGGCATGCGTTGCAGGAGCAGCAACACCGCCAGCGGCACCGTATCCGCCGACGACGCCCCCGACGTGCCGATCGCCACCAGTCCGCTGCCACCCTCGCGCATGGCGTCGAGATCGTCGCGCGCCGTGTCGAGCTGCGCTTCGATCCGCCGGGCATGTTCGATCAGGGCTTCCCCGTAGGCCGTTGGACGCAAACCGCGCGCCTGACGCTCGAACAGCGGCAGGCCAATATCGTCCTCCAGATCCTTGAGCCACTTCGACAAACCGGGCTGCGTCGTATTGAGTAACGCCGCGGACTGGCTCATGTTGCCGGTCTCCGCGAGGGTCAGCAGCATCTGCAGATTGCGCAGACGCAGGCGATGGGTCCAGTCCATGCGCAGTCTCCGGGCACCCCTCAGGTACCCTCAAGATCGTCCGAGCCATACGTTTTTTCGTATGGATCCGATGATTTATTCATTTCAAAGAATATGTCTCGCCGAGTATAACGCTATCCATAGACCCGCAAGCCCTCGCTGGCTGAGCTTGTCCGACAAGCTGACCGGGCTCCCTACCGACACGGAGACACGCATGTCCGAACGCGCCCCCAGCGCCAAGCGCGCTGCCTATTACGAGCACATCGGCCGCAATCACATGGCCCCACTGTGGGAATCGCTGCACAGCCTCGTGCCGCCACAGCCGCGCCCGCGCGTGGTACCCGCCATCTGGAAATACAACGAGGTGCGTCCGCTGGTAATGGAAGCGGGAAGTGTCATCAGCGCCGAAGAGGCCGTGCGCCGCGTGCTGATTCTGCAGAACCCGGGCACGCCGGGCTCGTCGAGCATCACCGGCTCGCTCTATGCCGGACTACAACTGATTCTGCCGGGCGAGATCGCGCCGAGCCATCGTCACACCCAGTCGGCCCTGCGCTTCATCGTGGAAGGCCGCGGCGCGTGGACAGCGGTGAACGGCGAGCGCACCACCATGCATCCGGGCGACTTCATCATCACCCCGTCATGGACGTGGCACGACCACGGCAACCCGGCGGACGGCGAGCCGGTCGTATGGCTCGACGGCCTCGACATCCCGCTCGTGCAGTACTTTGATGCCGGCTTTGCCGAGAACTACCCCGAAGCGCAGCAGCCGGTGCAGCGCCCCGAGGGCGACAGCTTTGCGCGCTACGGGTTCAACATGCTGCCGGTGCACCACAAGGTGAGCGATCCGACCTCGCCGATCTTCAGCTACCCGTACGCCCGCTCGCGCGAAGCGCTCGACACGCTGTATCGCAACGGCGAACTCGACCCGTGGGACGGCATCAAGCTGCGCTACGTCAACCCGGCGACCGGCGGCTGGCCGATGCCGACGATGGCGACGTTCATGCAATACCTGCCCGCCGGCTTCCAGGGCAAGACCTATCGCAGCACCGATGCGACGGTCTTCTCGGTGGTCGAAGGTCGCGGCACGGTGCGCATTGGCGACGAGGTGTTCCAGTTCGAACCGCGCGATCATTTCGTCGTGCCGTCATGGGCACCGGTGCAACTCGCCGCGCTCGAAGACGCCGTGCTGTTCAGCTACTCGGATCGCCCGGTACTCGCCGCCCTGAACCTGCTGCGCGAATCGCGCACCTGAGCCGGGCACGAACGCCGCCCCCCCCTACACCGGCTACGTGCCTCGGGCGTCTGCCTGACCCGCGCACGTTGCCACCGTCTTTACCTTAATTCGTCGAGTCAAACACCATGTCCTTCGTCTTCGCCCCGCCCGCCACCGTCGCCATTCCGGTCGTCGGCAGCAACAATCAGTTCGCCGTGCGACGTGTGTACTGCGTTGGCCGCAACTACGCTGCCCACGCCCGTGAAATGGGCTTCGATCCCGACCGCGAACCGCCGTTCTTCTTCTGCAAACCGGCCGATGCCGTGCTGCCAGTGGCCTACGGCGAAACGCTCGAGCTGAAGTACCCGTCCCAGACGTCGAACTATCACTACGAAGCCGAGCTGGTCGCCGTCATCGGCAAGGCCGGGTCGGACATTCCGCTCGATCAGGCGCTCGAACACGTATGGGGCTACGCCGTGGGTCTCGACATGACGCGTCGCGATCTGCAAATGAAGATGCGTGAAATGGGACGTCCGTGGGAAATCGGCAAGGCGTTCGACGCCTCGGCCCCCATCGGCCCGATCCATCCGGTGTCGAGCGTCGGTCAGATCGAGAAGGCCGGCATCTCGCTCACGGTCGACGGCGTGCAGAAGCAGAAGAGCGACATCGCGCATCTGATCTGGTCAGTGGCCGAGACGGTCTCGTATCTGTCGCAGTTCTTCCGTCTTGAGCCAGGCGATCTCATCTACACCGGCACCCCCGAGGGCGTGGGTCCGGTCAAGGCGGGCGAGACGATGGTCACGGCCGTCGAAGGGCTCGGCGAGATCACGGTGCGCGTGGTCTGAGGCATCGTCATGCAGCTCTATAGCTTTTTCAATAGCTCGACGTCGTATCGCGTGCGCATCGCGCTCGCCCTCAAGGGGCTGACGTTCGACACGATTCCCGTGAACATCCGCGCCGGCGAGCATCGCACCGACGCGTATGTCGACGACGTCAATCCGTCGGCCGCCGTGCCTGCCATCGTGGATGGCGGCGTTGCGCTGGGCCAGTCCATCGCCATCATCGACTATCTCGACGCGAAGTATCCCGAACCGCGTCTGGTGCCGCAGGACCTGGAAGCCCGCGCCCGCGTGCTCGAACTGTCGATGCTCATCAGTTGCGATATCCACCCGGTGAACAATCTGCGCGTCCTGAAGTATCTGCAAGGTACGTTGGGCCTTACCCCAGAACAGAAAGATGCGTGGTACCGCCACTGGATCGACGAAGGCATGGCCGGTGTGGAGCGGCTGCTCGCCAAACACGGTCACGGCAGCTGGTGCTTCGGCGACGCGCCGACGCTTGCCGACATCTGTCTGGTTCCGCAGATCACCAATGCCCAACGCATGGGGTGCGACATGTCGGCATATCCGCGCGCGATGGCGGTGCTCGCACTGGCGAAAACGCATCCGGCATTCCTCGCAGCCGCCCCCAACCGACAGCCGGATTACACGGCGTAATTGATATCCGGAACGGCTGGAAGGGCCGCAGGAGACAACCATGAGTCAAACCTCTCAACCCAAAGCCCTCGTCGTTGGCGGCGGCATCGGCGGCCTTGCCGCAGCGCTCGCGCTCGCCAACCGGGGTGTGCGCATCGAACTGCTGGAGCAGGCCGAGACCATCGGCGAGATCGGTGCGGGCATTCAACTCGCGGCCAACGCTTTTGCGGCGCTCGATGCCCTCGGCGTCGGCGAAGCGGCGCGCGGCCGCTCGGTCTTTACCGACCACATCACGCTGCGCGACGCCATCGACCGCAGCATCATCGCGCAAGTCGACGTCGGTGCGCCGTATCGCGAGCGCTTCGGCAATCCGTATGCCGTGATCCACCGCGCCGATATTCATCTCTCGATTCTCGAAGCGGTACAGCGCAATCCGCTGATCCGGTTCCGAACCGCAACGCGCGTCGTGTCGCTGGCGCAGGACGACAAAGGTGTGACCGTCGTCGACCAGCATGGCGAGCGCCACACGGCCGACGCAGTGATCGGCTGCGACGGCGTGAAGTCTGCCGTGCGTGCCGCCCTGATCGGCGACGAACCGCGTGTGACCGGGCACGTGGTGTATCGCGCGGTGGTCGACGTCGAGAACATGCCGGCGGACTTGCAGGTCAACGCACCGGTCGTCTGGGCGGGACCGAACTGCCACCTCGTGCATTACCCATTGCGCGGCGGCAAGCAGTACAACCTCGTGGTGACGTTCCACAGCCGCGAGCAGGAAGTCTGGGGCGTGCGCGACGGCAGCAAAGAGGAAGTGCTGTCGTACTTCGAAGGCATCGATGCGCTGCCGCACCAGATGCTCGACCGTCCCACGTCGTGGCGACGCTGGGCCACCGCCGACCGCGACCCGGTCGCGCAGTGGAGCTTCGGTCGCGCCACGATCCTTGGCGACGCGGCGCATCCGATGACGCAATACATCGCGCAAGGGGCCTGTCAGGCGCTGGAAGATGCGGTCACGCTCGGTGCCGCGTACGCCGCCGCGAATGGCGATTTCGCCGATGCCTTCCGCCGCTACGAATACGCGCGTATTCCCCGCACTGCCCGTGTGCTGTACGGCGCGCGCGACATGGGGCGCGTGTATCACGCGAAGGGCGTGGATCGCTGGGTGCGCAACTCGCTGTGGAAAGGCCGCACGCAACCACAGTTCTACGACGCCCTGCAGTGGTTGCACGGCTGGCGCGCAGAGAACTGCCTGTCGCAAACCCCTTGGCTTGCCGGCGAATAAGCCCGGACGGCACCGCGCGGCATCGCAATATCCGCTGTCCACTGTCCACGGTCATGAGTGAGGCAATCCCGCAGCGCAACGGCCGTACGCCGCCGCGCTGCACACCGTCGCGTCGCCTATGACGAACGACGGATTTTGACAGCACGCATAACAACAATCACCGCAATGCGCTCTGGCGACGCGGGACCTGCCCGCAACGCCGCTTCTGGCACCTTAGAGGAGACAACCTATGCCAGCCACCCCCATCAACGTAACGGCGTTCATCGACCGGCATCGCATCTCGCCGTTTCAGGTGACGATCGTCGTCCTGTGCTTTCTGATCGTCGCGATCGACGGCTTCGACACGGCCGCCATCGGCTTCATCGCGCCTGCGATCCGGGCCGAATGGTCGCTGACGCCGGCACATCTCGCGCCGCTCTTCGGTGCGGGACTGGCGGGCCTGATGGCCGGCGCCTTCCTGTTCGGGCCGCTCGCCGACAAGTTCGGCCGCAAGACGATCCTGATCTTCTCCGTGCTGTTCTTCGGCGTGGCCAGTCTGGCGTCGGCGTGGTCGATGGAGCTGTGGCAACTGATCGCCCTGCGCTTTTTGACCGGCCTCGGTCTGGGCGGCGCGATGCCCAACGCCATCACGCTGACGTCGGAATACTGCCCCGACTCGCGCCGCTCTTTCCTCGTGACGACTATGTTCTGCGGCTTCACGCTCGGCTCGGCGCTGGGCGGTCTCGCGTCGGCCGGATTGATCGAAGCCTTCGGCTGGCGCTCCGTGCTGGTCGTGGGCGGGGTGATGCCGCTCGTGCTCGGCGTGATCCTGATTCGTGCGTTGCCGGAATCGGTGCGCTACCTCGTGATGGCGGGCAAATCGCCGGAACGTGTGGCGGCGTCGCTGCAACGCATTGCGCCGCATGAAGACCTGCGCGGCGCCACGTTCAATGTCGCGACGAAGGCGTCGGCCACGTCGCCCGTGGGGCATCTCTTCAAGCCGGAATTGCTGCGCGGCACGCTGCTCTTCTGGATCACGTTCTTCATGAGTCTGCTCGTGATCTATCTGCTTTCGAGCTGGCTGCCGACGCTGCTTCGCACCAACGGTCTGACGCTGCGCAGCGCCGCCATCGTCACGGCCATGTTCCAGGTAGGCGGCACGCTGGGCGCCATCGTGCTGGGTTGGCTGATGGACCGCTTCAATCCGCATTACGTGCTCGCCACCGCCTACGTGCTGGCCGGCGTTTGCGTGGCGGCCGTCGGGCCGCTTGCCAGTTCACCGGTACTCGCCTCCGTGGCGGTGTTCTGGGCGGGCTTCTGCGTGTCGGGCGGTCAGGTCGGTGCGAATGCGCTGTCCGCCGAGTTCTACCCGACGGACTGCCGCGCGACAGGCGTGAGCTGGGCCAACGGTGTCGGCCGTCTCGGTTCGGTCGTCGGCTCGGTCGGCGGTGCATCGATGCTTGCCATGGGCTGGTCGATGCCCGCCCTGTTCGCCACTATCGGCGTGCCCGCCGTGCTCGCCGGTCTGACGATGCTCACGCTCGGCCGTTTGCGTCATCGGCAGGCGGCGATGGCGGTGCGTGCCGCGGCCTGAGTGTTTCGCCACTCGTAACGACCGCGGCAGGTCGAACGGGCGCCATTCGCGTTGCGCGATGGCGCCCGTTCGCTTTTGGGGCGAGGGTTTGCCGCCGAAGGCGCGCGGCCACGTGTTGCACCGCGCAAAGCGTCGCGGATAGGAATAAAGTGTCGGCTGACGGCGAAGTCGAAGTGCCTTAAGGGCACCCGCGTCATCCCGACGCCGCGCCGCGAATCCAACTTCCCCTCCGGAGATTGAAGGTGTCGCTGCCCCCACTGCTGGTCGTTATCCCGATGCATCCCGAGCAGTTGTCCGAACTGCAAGCGCAGTTCGACGTGATCTACCGTCCGAGCCATCACCCTGTGCCGGAAGGCTGGGGCCCCGAAGGCGAGCGAGCGCGCTTCGTCCTCACGAATGGCGGGCGGGGTCTGAATGCTGCCGAACTGGCGCATCTGCCCAAGGTTGAACTGGTCAGTGCGCTGGGCGCCGGCTATGAGAATCTGGATCTCGCCACGATCCGTTCGCGCAACATTGTGGCCGTAAACGGGGCCGGCGCCAATGCGCCGACGGTCGCCGATCAGGGCTTCGCGCTGCTGCTCGCCGCTGTGCGTCGCATTCCGGAGTACGACGCGGCTTGCCGCAAAGGTGTGTGGCGCGACGCGCTGCCCATGCAGCCCGGCGTATCGGGTAAGAAGCTGGGCATCGTCGGGCTGGGCGCCGTCGGCCGTCAGTTCGCCAAGCGCGGCGAGGGCTTCGACATGCAGATCGGCTACCGGAACCGCCATCGTCGCGACGATTTGCCTGCGCACTACCAATTCTTCGACAGCGTGCTGGCGCTGGCCGAGTGGGCCGACTATCTCGTCGTCACGGCGCCGGGCGGTGCAGAGTCGTATCACCTCGTGAATGCCGATGTGCTGCGCGCACTCGGCAAGCACGGCTTTCTCGTCAACATGGGACGCGGCAGTATCGTCGACACCGCCGCCCTGGCCGACGCATTGCGCAATGGCACCATCGCCGGTGCCGGGCTTGACGTGTACGAGGGCGAACCGTCACCGCCTGCGGCGCTGATCGACTTGCAGAACGTAGTGCTGAGCCCGCACGTGGCCGGGCGCTCGCCCGAGGCCGAAGCCGCCACGCTCGCCATGTTCCTCGAAAATACGCGCCGCTATCAGGCAGGAGAACCGCTGCTCACGCCGCTGTGATTGGCGAGATGCCTCAGTGATTGTCCAGCCCATCGATGCTGCGCTCGGGCGACGACGTCAGCGTGACGCCGTCATTGACGGGCTCGAACTCGATGCTGCTCTTGGCGCTAGCCGTGGTGAAGGCTGTCTCGCATGTCGGACACCTCACTTCGGCATCCGAATGGAGATAGTCATAGAGCGCCTGAACGGTCGGCTGACTCGCCGCAACGGAGAAACGGGCCTTACAGGTAGGGCAAACGACGAAACCAGTGTGGATCGACAGCATGGTGGGCCTCCCGTCGGCAATGTGACCGATTCTACCGCCAGTCGGTTCGTCTCGGGCCAGCGCGCGTGGCATCGCCTCCGGGGCAACGATCCGACGCCTGTGCCGGCGATGGCCGGTCGTTCGCAGCCACCGCGTCGTTCCATCAAGGAAACCTTACGAAAGCGGGCAGTGCATTGAGAAAATCAATGTGGCGGAACCGGCCGGCGGCCCGATCGATCGCACCGACATGGGCGGCAACCGGGGCGACAACGTGCAGCCCAGGCCACCTATACTGACAGCTCGGCTCACGTCTTTCGCGTCACCGGCGAATCCTGCACTGGGAGCACATATGGCTCGCGCGATCTGGAAGGGCGTCATCGGTTTCGGACTGGTCAACGTGCACGGCTACGAGTACGAGAAAGGAAATTACGTCGTGCTGAGTGACGACGAGATTCGTTCGGCAAATCCGGTGGCTACGCAGACCGTCGACATTCTGGCACTCATCGATCGGAAGGTCGCCTCGGGACAGACCCGCGAAGTCGCGCAAATCGAAGCGAGCGCGCCCAGGTTATCGAGCAACGGCAACGTCACGGACCTGATGGCGCTGCTCAAGCAAAATCCCGGCACGAGGGGCAAACGGGAGGCCGTCGCCGCCCAAGCGCACAAGGTGAAAACGAAGGCGTCCGGCAGCGCTCAATCGGAAAAGGCCGTGGCAAAATCCGCGAACCGCAAACCCGGACGGAAGACGGCAGCAAAGAAGACATCGGCCAAACGCGCCAAATCCGGATAACGACGATCATGCCCAAGCGAGACGTGACTGCTACGAAAACCACGCGACGCCGGGAATCTCGCGACTCGCTGGCCACCTACCACGCCAAACGCAACTTCACATCGACGCCTGAGCCGCGCGGCGAACCCGCGTCGCAAGGCAAGGCGTTGCGATACGTCGTTCAACGTCACGACGCGAGTCATCTCCACTACGACTTCCGGCTCGAACTCGACGGCACGTTGAAGTCGTGGGCATTGCCGAAGCAGCCGAGTCCCGACGTCAGCCGTCCTCGTCTTGCCGTTCAGGTCGAAGACCACCCGTTGGCCTATGCCGATTTCGAAGGCGACATTCCGGCCGGCAATTACGGCGCGGGGCACGTCGATATCTGGGACAGCGGTTCGTGGGAACCTGATGGCAACGCGCAACGCGACTATGCAAACGGCAAATTGTCGTTCACGTTGCATGGCGAACGACTGAACGGGCATTGGACACTCGTTCGCACCGATAAACCCGCTCGCCAGCCCCAGTGGCTGCTGATTCATCGGCACGGCGATAACGTAGTCGATAACGTGGCGTCGAACGCTGCCGGGAAGTCGACGGCTGCGCCGGTCACATTGCGACGATCGCCGGCGACACCGCCAGCCAGCATGCAACCGATGCTCGCGACCCTTGTCGATGCCGCGCCCGCTTCCGAGGGCTGGCATGCCGAGATCAAGCTCGATGGCTATCGCGTGCTCATTCGCGTTGCCGGCGACGACATTCGCGTCTTCACCCGTTCCGGGCAGGATTGGACGCATCGCTTTGGACCTGCCGTCGACGCGTTGCGCAAGCGAGGCTTGCCAAACGCATGGCTCGACGGCGAGGCCGTCGTGACCAATGGGCAGGGTCTGCCCGACTTTCAGGCGTTGCAGCGCGCGTTCGACGAGAACGCGCAGGACGCCATCCTCATCTACGTCTTCGACCTACCGTGGTGCAACGGCCGCGATTTGCGCGACTTGCCGCTGCGAGAGCGTCAGGCGACACTCGCCAGCCTTTTCAAAGGGCGCGAGCCGGATGCCGTCCGGGTTCTCCAGCCGGTCAGCGGCGATCTCGAATCGCTCTGGCACGGGGCCTGCGAAGCGGGTCTCGAAGGCATCATGATCAAGCGCGACGACTCGCCGTATATTGCCGGGCGCAGCGACGCGTGGCGCAAGCTCAAATGCTCGCAGCGTCAAGAATTCGTCGTGCTGGGGTTTACCGAGCCGTCCGGCTCGCGACAGGGTTTCGGGGCGCTGTTGCTCGGGTACTACGGTGACGACGGCAAGACGTTGCGCTACGCGGGGAAGGTCGGTACGGGTTTCGATGCAGATGCACTACAGCGTCTGCGAAAGCAATTCGATGCGCTCGAGACCGCGAAGCCACCGCTCTCGCCCACACCTCGACCGGGAGGCCCGGCCCCCGTGCACTGGCTTCACCCCACACTCGTCGCGGAAGTGCGATTCGCGGAGTGGACACGCGACGGCAATGTCCGCCAAGCCTCGTTTCTCGCGATGCGCCAAGACAAACCCGCGAAGGACATTCGGCGTGAAGTCCGTCGTACCGGGCCCGCTATCGTCAATTCCTACAAGGAGACGCCACCCATGCCGCGCACCGCTCAATCGAACGATGGAACGTCCGTGTTGCCGGTGAAGATCAGCCACGGCGAGCGCGTCATGGACACACATTCCGGCGTGACGAAAGCCGAACTGGCGGCGTATTACCACGCCGTGAGCCCGTGGATGCTCCCTCACCTCGCCGGACGACCGGTCGCGGTGTTGCGCGCGCCCGAAGGCATCGGTGGCGAGATGTTCTTTCAAAAGCACGCGGCGAAGACGATACAGGGCGTACGCGCGCTCGATGCGTCGCTCGATCCGGATCATGAGCCGCTCATGCAGATCGACGACGCGCGCGGCCTCACCGGCGCCGTGCAGATGGGGGCGGTGGAGTTCCACACATGGAATGCACGCAGCGATCTGATTGAACGCCCCGACCGGGTGATCTTCGATCTTGACCCCGGCAAGGGCGTAACGTTCGCGCGCATCGTCGAAGACGCGCAACTCATTCGCGACTTGCTGAAGGAACTTGGGCTGACAGCATTCGTGAAGACGAGCGGCGGCAAGGGACTGCATGTCGTAACCCCCTTGGCGCGGCGTCACGAGTGGGACGTCGCCAAGGGATTTGCAGAAGCGGTGGCCAGGCATATGGCGCGCGTGTTTCCGGAGCGCTTCACGGCAACGATGGGGGCGAAGCATCGCATCGGGAAGTGTTTCGTCGACTATCTGCGCAATTACCGGGGGGCGACGACGGTCTGCGCATACTCCGCCCGAGCCCGTGAAGGCATGGCCGTATCGATGCCGGTGCGCTGGGAGGAACTGTCCGATTTACCCGGCGCCGACGCGTGGAATGTGCGCAACGCCGTCGAACGGCTGAATACCTTGAAACAAGACCCTTGGGCCGACTACGAGAAGGCCTCGCAGCAGCAGGTGACGAAGGCGGTGCTGGATCGGTTCGGGGATTGAATCCGCGACCGGACCATGGCCAGCAGCGCATTGGTGCAAGCGCGCATCGATCCCGACGCTCACGATGCATGGGTCAGACAAAAGGTGCTGGAAGCGCTCGAAGATACGCGTCCTGCCGTTCCAAACCAAGACGTCGAATCCCATTTCGCAGCGCGTCGAGAAGCAACACGAAAACGCATCTCCAACAAAAGGTGAGACATGAGATTAGCGTGGTCCCAACATGCGTTCGGGTGCTTCACACTTTTCCAATGCCCAAACGTGGCCCGACAATTCGAGTACGAGGCCACGCCACTAGCTCCGTGTCACCCCTACATCCCCATCCTGCAACCAGCGGCGCTTGTCGCGCAGCGGGGCTTCGCCAAACACGCGCGCATATTCTCGGCTGAACTGCGACGCACTTTCGTACCCGACAGCCTGCGCCGCAGCCGCGACGGCGATGTCTGCCACGAAGATCAGCCGGCGTGCCTCCTGCAAACGCAATTGCTTTTGATACTGCACCGGGCTCATCGCCGTCACCAACTTGAAATGGTGATGCAGCGACGACACGCTCATGTGCACCTCCTGCGCCAACGCCTCCACTCGCAACGGCTGCGCATAGTGCTCGCGTAACCAGCGCACCGCGCGCGCGATGCGATTCATCTGGCTATCCTGCAATGCCATCTGGCGTAACAGCACGCCCTGCCCATTCATCAGCAAGCGGTACACGATCTCGCGCTTGATCATCGGCGCAAGAATCGGAATGTCGCGCGGCGTCTCCAGCAGGCGCAGCAAACGCAACACGGCGTCGAGCAGCGCAGCGTCCAGCCGGTTCACGTACAAGCCCCGGCCGCTCGCCGATGGGGCCGGCGGCGGCAGATGTTCGTCACCAATGAGCGACGTCACATCCTCAGCCGCCAGATTGAGCCGCAACCCGAGATACGGCGATTGCTCGCTCGCCCCCGACACCTGCGCCACCACCGGCAAATGCACCGACGACACCATGTAATGCATCGGATCGTAGGCGTAATGTGCTTCGCCGATCTGCAAGCGCTTTTCGCCTTGCGCGATGACGGCAAACGCCGGTTGCTGCATCGCTGGCTTCGGGCCGCCAGGATGCAGGATGCGATGCACGAAGAGGCCATCCACTGCCGTCGGCGTGGTGCCCTCCAGTGCGCGCGTGGCCCGCTCAAGCAGACCGACGAGTTCGTTGCGTGCGGTGAGCGACGGATCGTCGGCGAACTCGCTCTGCGCCGCCTCACGTGGCGAATTCTTGACCAGATGCATGAAAGTGCCCTCAATTCGGATCGGCCGGTATGCGCATCATGCGCGGCGATGTTGCACAGCATACGCCTGCGACAGGAACTTGCCTGATCCTCCGATCCCGAACAGGCACGATCAGGCACAAATCCCGGAGAATCCGGCAAAATCCAGACGTCCCGACCGGGCTATCGCACCGCCAAGCCAAGTGGGTCCGCCATCTTCCCGCCATGTTCGGCAACGCTTTCCAGCCGCCGATCGCCCCATTCCAGCGCATGACGCCGGCCGCGTGCAGAATCAGGCAGGAAATGTGCAGGAACAGGTACTGCTTGCCTGATGCCCCGCGACGCATAATGCATCCCATCCCGTGCACACCGTCTGCCCCCTGACGGTCACTTGCGACGGGCGGCAATTTCAACGGAGCGACGCAATGCGACAAAGGAAACTTGGCAACACCGGCCTTTTCGTCTCGGAACTATGCCTCGGCACGATGACCTTCGGCGGACAGGGCGACATGTGGAGCAAGATCGGCCAATTGCAGCAACACGATGTCGACACGCTCGTGGGCCGCGCACTCGACGCAGGCATCAACTTCATCGATACCGCCGACGTTTATTCGGAAGGTCAATCGGAAGTGCTCACCGGTCAGGCACTGCGCAATCTCAAAGTGCCGCGCGATAACGTCGTGGTCGCCACCAAGGTCTTCGGTGTGACGGGCGCACAAGGCACCAACTCGCGCGGTCTGTCGCGCTATCACATCATGGATGGCATCAAGGCCAGCCTCAAACGCCTGCAACTCGATCACATCGACCTGTATCAGGTGCACGGCTTCGATCCGGCCACGCCCATCGACGAAACCCTCAGCGCGCTCGACACACTGGTGCGTCAAGGGCACGTACGCTACATCGGTGTCTCGAACTGGGCCGCATGGCAGATCGCCAAGGCGCTTGGCATTTCGGCGCGTCTGAATCTCGCGAGCTTCGCCTCGCTCCAGGCGTACTACACCGTTGCCGGCCGCGATCTCGAACGCGAAATCGTGCCGATGCTACGCAGCGAAAACGTCGGTCTGATGGTGTGGAGCCCGCTCGCCGGCGGCCTGCTCTCGGGTAAGTACACGCGTGACGGTCAGACCGAAGCCGGCAGCCGCCGCCAGAGCTTCGACTTTCCGCCGGTCAACGTGGAGCGCGCTTACGACGTCATCGACGTCATGCGTGGCATCGCCGCCGAGAAGGGCGTGTCGGTAGCACAGATCGCGCTTGCCTGGTTGCTCGCCCAGCCGGTTGTCTCGGCAGTCATCATCGGTGCCAAACGCACCGACCAGCTCGACGACAACATCGCAGCCACACGCGTCACGCTGAACGCGCGCGAGCTGTCGGCCATCGATGCCGCCAGCGCACTGCCGAGCGAATATCCGGGCTGGATGCTCTCTCGCCAGGGCGACCCGCGCCGCGCGCAACTCGCCGAAGCCGGCCTGCTTTGATGCCCTATCCTTGTAGGTAGCGTTCAAACGCAGTCACGAAACACGGCGCACCGCAGAAGAGCGGTGCGCCGTGTTTGCATTGTCGACGGCCCTAACGCCTACGGGGCAGGCGGGGCATGCAGCGTCAGTGCGTCAGAAGGTGTGACGCATGCCGACGTTCACACCCAATTGGCTCGTACCCGGCGTCGGCGATCCGCCCGCGCCGCCCGAACTCACCGAATACGCTGCGTGCTCGCTATTCCCCAGCCACGCCACTTGTGTGTACACGGCCGTTCGCTTCGACAGGAAGTACGTACCTCGCAGCGTCGCCATGGTCGCCCGTGTGTTCTGACGGGCGTTGAGCATGCGGAAGACTTCGCCATCCACGGCAAAGGCTGGCGTGAATTGATACACGGCGCCGACGTAGAACATGTCGGAGTTCACATCGGCCACCGCCGCGGACGCCGTCTGCACGCGACGGCCGAGCCATCCCGCCCCCGCCTTCCAGTTGCCCCCCTTTACATAGCCGTTCATCTGCCAGCGCGTGTCCTTGTCGGATGAGCTCGTGAGCGGCACGGTCGAGGCGCCGTTGAAGAAGTTCGCGGCAGCACCGGCGCCGCCACGCTGTTCGTCCCACGCGCCCGCCACGCCAAACCATGCCGTGTCGTACTTGAGCATCGTCGATATCTGGCGGCAGGACGTCATCTGTCCAGGCGTTTGTCCGGCACACATGCCCTGACCCGGCGAGTTGCCGGTGCCGCCGCCGTCGCGTCCGAACGAGTAGGTGGCGCCCACCGTCAGGCCCTGAAACACGCCCTTGTAGGCGACGGTGTTATCGCTGCGCGCGTTCGGGATGTAGCTGTCGAGCGATCCGCTGCCGAAGAGATCCGGGCCGAGAATGTCGGCATCGTTCATGACCCAGAACGTCATCGAGTACTGCCGGCCGAACGACAGCGTGCCGTAGGGATTCGACAGCCCCACCCACGCCTGACGGCCAAACAGCCGCCCGCCCTGATTGAGGTCGCCCGCGCGAACATTGAATCCGCTCTCGAGCGCGAACACCGCGTGCAAACTACCGCCGAGATCCTCATCGCCACGCAGGCCCCAACGCGACGGCAGCGACCCGGTGTTGGCCGGCACGCGCACGAGCGAGCTGTTGTTGGCGCCGGCGTGCGAGAGGTATTCGATACCGGTGTCGAGCATGCCGTAGAGCGTCACGCTCTGGGCCGAGGCGGAAGTGTGGGCCAACGCGAGGCCGGCGGCCAGCGCGAGCGCGGGCAGTCCCTTGAAGGTCACGATGATGTCTCCATTGATTCATGTGGTAGTCCGGCCTGTGTCGACCGGTAGCTGGCAAATGCCTGCGGGGGCAGACGCCACGGCTTGCGCGTCGGGGAACGTTCAAGCCGCGGGTACGGCAAAGGCGAGCGTGTCTGGGCGCTCGCCCCGAACACCGCTCAGACCGCGCCCGTGGCAGGCTGGGTGACGGCCGCGGCGAGAGACCCCGTGCGCCCCACGCGACGGCGCATGACGAGCATCAGCGCCGCCGCAAGAAACGCAGGAATCGCAACGATCTGGAAGGCCTGCGCCGTGCTCGACGCCGTGGCAATCAGCACACCGCCGAGGCTGGAGCCCAGGATCGAACCGAGACGTCCGACACCCAGCGCCCACGCCACGCCGGTCGCACGCGACGCCGTCGGGTAGTACGCCGCCGTCAGCGCATTGGCCCCGGTTTGCGACCCGGCGACACCGAAGCCCGCGAGGAAGACAACCGTCATCAGCCAGCCGGCCTGATGCGTGACCGACCCGAGCACACACAGTGCAATACCGGCCATGACATACGACGCGGCCAGCACCCGATACGGGCTCGTGCGGTCCATCGCGAAGCCGATCAGCACTGCGCCGACGGTGCCGCCGAGCGGCAACATCGCACCGATGCGAGCCGCTTCCGCCAACGTGTAACCCGAATCCTTGACGACCAGCGGCAGCCAGCTCGTGAGCAGATAGAACGCGCACAGCGTGCAGAAGTACGTCGCCCAAAGCAGCAGCGTGCCCACGACGTACTGACGCGTGAATAACCCGCCCACCGCAGAACTCGCTGCTCCGGCCGGCGTCACTTCCCGATCGATGCGCGTGACCTGCGGATCGATGTGCCGTGCGATGGCCAGCAACCGGTCGGCACTGTCTGCACGAGCGGCGAGGTAGCGCATCGACTCCGGCAACCAGCGCATGAGCACCGGCACGACGGCGAGCGGCACAACACCACCGGCGATCAACACGCCGCGCCAGCCAATGTGCGGGAGCGTCTGCGCAACGATCTCGCCGCCGATGGCGAAGCCCAGCGTGAAGCCGCAGAACGTGGCCGTCACGAGCAGCGAACGCATGCGCTCGGCGCAATATTCCGAGCTGAGGGTGATGGCGTTGGGCATGGCGCCGCCCAGGCCGATGCCGGTAAGGAAGCGCATGACGGCAAGCTCGGTCGGGCTGTGAACGAACGCCGACGCAATGCTGCCCAGAGAGAACAGGATGACCGAGAGAATCAGCACGCGTTTGCGGCCGATGCGATCGGCCAGCGGGCCGAAGATGAAGCAGCCGAGCATCAGGCCGCCAAGCCCAGCACCGAAGACCGTGCCGAGGCTGGTCGTCGCCATCGTCCATTCGCTACGGATGGCCGGTGCGAGGTAGCCGATGGCGGCAGTATCGAATCCGTCCAATGTGACGATCAGAAAGCACAGGGCAATCACGCGCCATTGAAACGGCGTGATGCCCCTGCGGTTCATCAAGGCGGAAATTTCCATGTCTGTCTCCTGTGCGGTGGTGTCCGCTGACTGAGCGGCGGGCCGTGGCGTCTGTCGACGACGCTCTGTGAAGGCCATACCGCCGGTTGGGGGCGATTACGTCAAAAAATCGGGCATGACGCGCCGGATTGCCGAGTCGCAATCACGCGGCGGGCGATGCGCTTGCGTCCGGCAATTCCGGATCGCCCGCCGAGAGGTATTCCCACATGCGCTCGATGATCCGGCCCGAGCGGGTGGCGCGCGCGCGGCAGGCGTCGGGATCGAGTACGGCGGCGGGGTAAGCAGCGGGGTGAGCGGCTTCGAGCGCGAGCACGTCGAGATCGACGCGGGCCGCATCTTCGAGGTACCACGTGAGCGCCACCATCGCGTCGAGCGTGTCGGCGGCGACAACTGCGCCGTTGCCACGCATCACCACGGCGGCGTTCGCACCCATCCGGGCGATGACCGCCTCGGCCTGCGCGTCGTCGCGAATCAGTTGCGGGTCGTCCCACAGCGGCACGCCGGGAGCGAAGTAAGTGCCCGGGCCGTGCAACGCGCGTGGCGTTCTGCGCAGTGTCGAGAGCGACATGGTCTTGGGCGGCATCGAGCGCGCTACAGCGCCGATATCGGGACGTGAGCGATAGATCTTCTGATGCAGACGGACTTCGCCGAGCACGCCATCGGGCAGCGGGCCATCGACGGGCACCACCGTGCCCGCTTCGCCCACGCCGATGAGTCCCATCGGGCGGGCCGCGCATACGAGGAAGTGATCGGCGTCGAGACGCGCGCTGCAATGACCGTACGCGTGGGCCAGCCCTGCGCGGGCCAGCGTGCGCGCCGCTACGCGCACCGCGCGATCCAGCTCGGCGATGCGGCCGGCATCGAACGTGTGTTGTGTCATGGGGAATCCGGCGCTATTCGGTGTTATTCGGCGTTATCAGGCGTCATGACCGCAAGCAAATCGAAGCATCGCGTCAGGCCGAAAACTCGGGGATCTCGGGCTTCGCGCCCCACATGCAGAACCCCGTCGGATCGAAGGGGAACTGACGCGGCACGTAGGTCGCCTCGTCTTCGGGCGCGATCTTGCGCACGCCCGTGGAGTACTCGTAGACCATGCCGTCCGGCCCCGCGAAGTACAGGAACATCGCGTGCGACGTGGGGTGACGTCCCGGACCGAAGCGAATCGGCACGCCTTGTTCGCGCAGGAAGTACCAGGAGCGCATGAGGTCGTCGATGCCGTTCACCTGAAAATTCACATGCTGGATGCCCGCGCGCTTGGCCGGGAACAGTGCGATCTTGTGATGCACGTCGTCGATGCGCAGCAGCGGTGCGTCGCCGATGCGATCCGACACACGGGCGTTGCACACGCTCGTCCAGAAGGCTTCGTCGCGGCGCGCGTCGGTCGTGCACAGCCCAACGTGACTGAACGAATCGATGCCCGCATCGCGCTCGCCGTGATACCGGCGGCCGGTCTGCGCGGCGCGCAACACCAGTTCGATCCGATTGCCGCTCGGGTCGAGAAACGTCAGAAAATCGCCCACGCGACGCATGTCGGCTTCGTCGCGCGTGCCCCGTCGAAACTCGATGCGCATGCCTTCGAGCTGCGCGGCGGCGGCATCGAAATGCGCGTCGCTCGCGACGTCGAACGCGACCGTATGGTCGGCGGGATCGCCTTCGAAGTAGCACACCGAATGGTCGCGGCTGTCGCTGCGAAGGAATACGTAACCGGCCTCCCGGCGCACTTCCTGCAACCCGAGAATGGTGCGCGCATAGCGCGTGGCACCCTCGATGTCGCGTGTGCCCAGCCGCACGTAACGAATGTCGTGCAGATTGATCACCGCTTGTCTCCTGCGGATATTGTTCGTGTTCCGGGCGAACGCCCGATGACTGCAATGTCGTGGGGATACGATAAGGATCGGCGCCGCATGACGCCAACAAATTGCGTAAATGCGCGGTATTTACAACGTGAATTGGGGGTGCAGCATGCGAGCGGCGCCGTGCCGCCGTCCCGCAGGGCGACGTGTCATGCGAACCAGGGAGAATGGCGGATCAGTCTTCGCCGTGGAACAGGCGAAAGATGGTGCTGCGCAACCAGCGATGGCCGGCGTCGGTGTGAAAGCGTTCGTGCCAGAGTTGCGAGATGTCGAACTCGGGGCCCTCGAACGGCAACGCGTAGGTGCGTAGATCGGCGGCGGCCTTGAGCGCGCGTCCGAGCCGCGTCGGCACACAGACCACGAGGTCGCTCGCGGCAATGAGCGCCGAGAGTCCCATCGAGTGCGCCATACGCAACGCGACATGGCGCTGGCGCCCCGCCTGTGCAAACCAATGCTCGACGGCCGTCTCGAAGACATCGTGATGACCGGCTGTCGGCCGATACACCGCGTGCGCTGCGCTCAGAAACGCTTCGACGGTCAGTTGTCCGCGAATCGTGGGATGCCCGTCGCGCACGAGTGCGACGTAGTGCTCGCGAAACAGACGCTGCTGGTGGAAGCCCGACGAAAAGCGGGTGAAGAGTCCCAGCGTGAGATCGATATCGCCCATCGCCATGGCGTTCTGCGCCTCACGCGGCGTGGTGTCGACGGTGACGATGCGCACGCCCGGCGCCTCCACCGCGAGCGTGGCCATCAGCTTCGGCATGAAGATCAACTGACCGATATCGCTCAGGTAAAGACGGAACGTGCGTTGCGCGTTTGCCGGCACGAAGTCCTGCGGTGCCTCCACGGCACCACGGATCAGACCGAGACCTTCGGTGACGGGTGGCGCGAGCGTGAGGGCGAGATCGGTCGGCCACATGCCTTGCGGCGTCTTGACGAACAACGGGTCGCCAAACGCGAGGCGCAGACGTTTGAGCGCGTTGCTCACGGCCGATTGCGTGAGGTTAAGTTCCTCTGCGGTGACGGTCGTGCTGCGCGTGCGCAGCAGCGACTCGAACACGAGCAGCAGATTCAGGTCGAGCGAGCGTAAGTTCATGCCCAGCCGTGCAGTCCTGCAAGAAGCATTAAGAGCGTCAGGGTCGGGTCGCCCCAAGCGGGGCGGTCCCGCATTTTAGGCAACGTCCGGCAACGTAGGCAGTGCGGGAAACCCCGCCCGTTCGCCCTGTCGCAATCATGGTATTTACGTGCGCGTGCTCGCACGCGCCGCCTCATGCAGGCGCGCCATGACTTCCAGCACCTCGGGACGCTTTTCGCGCTTGGCCGTCACGATGTGGTACTTCAACGGACACGCCACTTCAACGCTCGACAAGCGCTTGAGGCGGCTGCGCGCGATCCAGTCGCCGGCCAGCGGCGCACGGGCCATTGCAATGCCAAGTCCCGCTTCCGCGGCCGCAAGTACGACGGTGTAATCCTCAAAGCGCCGGTCCCGGGCACGCGGGCGCAGCGAAACGCCTTGCGCACTGCACCACGCGCGCCAGCCCGTCAGGTCGGAGTCGTGCAGCAACGGCATCGCGAGCATGTCGGCCGCGCTCGCGCCTTCGAGACGCTGCGCAATTTCCGGTGAGGCGATCGGGTACAGCGTCTCGTCCATCAACGGTTCGGCATCGACATTGGTCCAGCCGCCGCGGCCATAGCGCAGCGCGATGTCGACTTCTCCCGCGCCCACGTCGGCATTGCGATGTTCGGTGGTGACGTGAATGTCGATGAACGGCTGCCCCGCTTCGAGCGAACGCAGCCTTTCGAGCAGCCAGAGTTTAGCGAAGGAAGGCACCACGCTCAGACGCACGGCAGGCGCCTTGCGTGCCTGATGCCACTGGTCGGCCGCCGCATCGATCACGTCGAACGCATGCTCGATACGCCCCAGGAATCGCTGGCCGTCGCAGGTCAGACTGACACCCCGGCCGTGCCGCTCGAACAGCGCGCATCCTAGCCAGTTTTCCACTGCCCCGACGCGGCGGCTGATCGCACCATGCGTGAGGCCGCTCGCGTCGGCCGCCGCCGTGAACGAGCCGTGACGCGCGACGAGGCAGACAGTCTCCAGATTCGCCAGCGGCGGGCGGGCGCGGTGAGAAGTGTTCATGAGACGGGGGGCGAAGGAACAGGCGCTGAGAAAGCCGGCAAGGTGTGAAGCCAGCTCACACCTCACTGGCGATTTGTGCAGTAGCTTATCACCGCGCGCGTGCGGCAAGATTAACGCTTGCGGGCCGTTGCGCCAACATCGCATGCCGCTGCGGCGTGCGTCGCCGTTGCCCGCGCGCCCCTTTACAGGAGTCCGTCGTGTCAGCCGCTGCCCCCGCCTCGTTCACCCTCTATGTGGACGCTCAGTTCACGAGCCCCTACGCACTGTCGGCCTTCGTCACGCTACGCGAGAAAGGTCTGCCGTTCGATCTGCGCACCGTCGATCTCGAGCAGGGCGCACATCACGAAATCGCCTTCGCGGATATGTCGCTCACGCGCCGCGTTCCCACGCTCGTGCACGGCGACTTCGCGCTGTCCGAATCGTCGGCCATTACCGAGTATCTCGAGACGATTTCGCCCGAAGTGCCGGTCTATCCGCCGAGTGTGCACGAGCGTGCGCGGGCGCGTCAGGTTCAGGCCTGGTTGCGCAGCGATCTGGGGGCCTTGCGTGAGGAGCGCTCGACGGAAGTGATCTTCTATGGTCCGACGGACAAGCCGCTCTCCGACGCGGGCTACGCCGCCGCAAGCAAACTGATCGCTATTGCTCAGAGTCTGTTGCCCGATGGCCGCATGTCGCTATTCGACAAGTGGTGCATCGCGGACGTCGATCTCGCACTGATGCTCAACCGCCTCGTGTACAACAACGACGTGGTGCCGCCCGCGCTGGCCGACTACGCCCGCCGTCAATTCACGCGACCGGCGGTGCAGGAGTGGGGAGCGATGACGCGCCCGCCGCGTCCGGGCGATCGGGTCGACGGCAAGGCCGCCTGAGCGGTCTTCCCTGTCAGGCCGCCACCAACGCCAGGCGCTGGCGGTGAAGGCGGATGTAAAGCAAGACAAGCAGACGGTTCGGGCAGTCGTTGCGCAATGCGACGCTGGCCCGGCCGCGCGCGCCATGCTCGATGGCGTGACGGGATGCGAGCGCCGCCTGATACGCCGATGCCGCGAGCGCGCGTGCCGCGAATACCAGCAGGAACAATGACGCAGTCATCGCGATCCGGAAGTCGGCCGAGGTGAAGATTCGCTCGGGCACATCGAACACCAGCATGGCCGTCACGACGCAGGCATCGATGCAAGCGGCCCCCAACGAGGCCACCACCAGATACGCGCGCAACATCCGAATCGTTGACGATTTCATCTGTCCCCCTCTCCCTTTGCTCTCGTTGCGCAGGTACGTCCCCAGTGTGTGACCGCCCGCCAAAAGCGGGCCGTCGACAACGCTGCCGCGTTCCCGACATCATCCGCTTCTGATCTTAAATGTCGAGCACCTTCGGCATGGTGTGCCGAAATGCTTTTTGACACACGGTTACCTCTGCGTACGATGGACTGGCGGCAGGAATCGGCAAGCTGCATCTTTGCGGAATCTCGCACTTTTCTTCCAAAAACAGGCCAAATTTCAATGTTTTTCGGCGTTATTTTCGCGAAAACCATCGTATGACGGCTTGTGCGGTGAATTCAGTCGACAGGCAGGGGCCGAAAGGAGGAAAATATCGCCACCTTGCCGTTTACGTTAACGGTACTGACGACTGAAGCCACCTCTGCCGAGACATTGAAGAAACATGAGCGCCGATAATCAATTGCGTTTTGTCGTGGAGCCGCACGCCAACCCCACGCCCGCCGACCAGATCGCCGCCAAGCTGGCGAACCCGGTGTTCGGCCGCGTATTCACGGACCATATGGTCACGATCCGCTGGACCGAGGGTACGGGCTGGCACGATGCGAAGGTAGAGGCCCGCCGTCCGTTCGAGATCGACCCGGCATGCGCCGTGCTGCACTACGCGCAGGAGATCTTCGAAGGCATGAAGGCCTACCGCAGCGAAGACGGCAAGATTTCGCTGTTCCGCCCGCAAGCCAATGCCAAGCGCTTCCGTGAATCCGCCAAGCGCATGTCGATGGCCGAACTGCCGGAAGCCGTGTTCCTCGAAGCCGTGGAAAAGCTCGTCGACATCGACCGCGCATGGATCCCGGGCACCGAGGGCAGCAGCCTCTACATCCGTCCGTTCATGTTCGCCTCGGAGAGCTTCCTCGGTGTGCGCGCGGCACACGAGTACATCTTCTGCGTGATCGCCTGTCCGGTCGGCCCGTATTTCAAGCCGGGCAAGGCGGCCGTGACCGTGTGGGTGTCTGACCAATACACGCGCGCGGCGCCCGGTGGCACCGGTGCGGCCAAGTGCGGCGGCAACTACGCCGCAAGCCTGATTGCGCAGACCGAAGCCAGCGCGAAGGGCTGCGATCAGGTCGTGTTCCTCGACGCCGCGCAACATCGCTGGATCGAAGAACTCGGCGGCATGAACGTGTTCTTCGTGATGGACGACGGCTCGCTCCAGACGCCGCCGCTGTCCGGCACGATCCTGCCGGGCATCACGCGCGCCTCGATCATCGAACTGGCCAAGCGCGAAGGCCTGAGCGTCAACGAAACGCCTTACGAGTTTGCCCAATGGCAAGCCGACGCCGCCAGCGGCCGCGTGAAGGAAACGTTCGCTTGCGGTACGGCAGCGGTCGTCACGGCCATCGGTCAGGTGCGCCACGCCAAGGGCGAATTCAACATCGCCGACGGTGGCGAAGGCCCGGTCACGAAGCGCATCCGCGATCAACTCACGGGCATTCAACGTGGCAAGGTTGCCGATCCGTTCGGCTGGGTGCGCCACGTCGCGTAATCGCACGTTGTAACGTCTGGTTTTTCGACATAACAAGCTGTGAAGCTGCGCGTCGCCCGAGACAGCGACGCGGGAAATCGCCGGCGGCGCGCTACGACATCAGGAGAGTCGGGCGCGCCGTCTTGTTGTCCTTGACTGACAGATCATGAAACACGACTCGGGCGCGGTATCCGGCGCCATTGCGGCAACCGACACAATCGGCGTTCCGCACTCTGTGCTCGAAGACATCTACGCGATGGTCATCGGCATGGCATTTGTGGTGGTCGGTTTGGTGCTGCTCAAGGCTGCCGGGTTGGTCACCGGCGGCGTGGCCGGCATCGCACTGCTCGCCTCCTACGTCTTTCCCCTACCGGTGGGCACCATCTTCACGTTGGTGAACATTCCGTTCTTCCTGTTCGCATACTTCACGATGGGTTTGCGCTTCGCGCTCAAGTCCACCATCGCGAGCTTCGGCATCACATTCGCCCTCGCTGCCATGCCGCAGACGTTCAACGTCGCCTTCGTCAACCCGCTGTTCGCGGCGTTCGTCGGTGGCACGCTGTGCGGCATGGGCATTCTGGCCCTCGCCCGTCACGGCGCAGGCGTAGGCGGCACCGGCATCGTCACGCTCTGGCTGCAACGCGAGCGCGGTATCAACGCCGGCATCTCTCAGGTGTGTATCGACGCGACGATTCTGCTCGTCTCGCTCACCACCATACCGGCCGCGCGCGTCGCCTGGTCCGCACTGTCTGCCGTGGCCATGAGCGCTATGGTCGTGGCGTGGCACCGGCCGGGGCGCTACACCGGACGTTAAGTCACGTTAGGCCACATTAAGCCACATTAGGCCGCGCTGGCCGACCCGGCACGTCCTTCCGTTTCTTTGGGCCGGTACGCGCTCGCCTGAGTCAGCAGCCACTCGCGGAACACACTCAGTGGCTGCCCGTGCGTGAGCTCCGTCGGGTAGACGAGGTAGTAGGCCGACCCGGCCACGCTCTTCACGTCGAACGGAATCGTCAGGCCGAGGCTCGCCAACTGCCCTTCGACGAAGAACTTCGGCACCAGCGCGATGCCGAGCCCCGCGGCCGCCCCGGCGATCAGCATCGTGTGGAGTTCGTAGCGCACGCCTTGCAGTGTCCGGTTGTCTTCGATGCGCTGTTCCGCAAACCACTGTGTCCAGGCGCTGGGACGGGTCGTCGAATGCAGCAGCGCGTAGGTGAGCAAATCCGCTGCGTTGCGCACCGGCCCTTTCAGCAACGACGGGTGGCACACCGGCACCACTTCCTCACCGAAAAGATAGTCCGACGAGGTGCCCGGCCACGTCGGCTGTCCGAAGTGAATGGCCGCTTCGAAGTGCGTCTCGTCAAACGTGAAGAGGTCGGTGTGCACCCCCATGTTCACGCGAACGTCCGGGTGCCGTTCGTCGAAGTCTTTCATTCTCGGAATCAACCACTCCGACGCGAACGTCGGCAGCACCGCCAGCTCGAGATAGCCGCCACCACTGCCGTGGGCCATGATCGCGAGCGTGTCGCGGTCCAGTTGTTCCAGCGTGCGGCGCACTTGCGTGCCGTACAGGCGTCCGGCGCGCGTGAGCACCACCCGCTGTTTCGCACGAACGAACAAACGCACGCCAAGCTGCGTCTCAAGCGTGGCGATCTGGCGCGACACTGCGCTTTCCGTCAGGAACAGCTCGCGCGCCGCGTGAGTGAAGCTCTCATGGCGAGCGGCTGCCTCGAAGGCCAGCAGCGCCGCCGTGCCGGGGGTCTTGAATTTGCGCATATTGATTCCTAAAACGCATCAAGTGGCAATTTTATCTCGCTTTACGGGCGCGGCATCCGTTCCAATAATGCTGTTACTGCAAGATGGCATGGGGTGACGCGCCCCATGCCATGTCCTGACACCCTGCGGCGCCACACGAGACGGCGCCCCTCCCCTGCGAGACAATCCGATGCGCAATGCCAATGTGCAGTCCTTGCTGGTTTCCCTGATTGGGGAAGCGCGAACCGACGCGCTCTTCGCCACGCTCAATTCGCCATCGATTCTGGCCGATTGCGAGCCGGGCCGCGTGACCCGCGCCGAACTGGCGCAGGCCATGAACATGGCCCTGTTCGAGGGACTTCTGGCGCGTTCGCCGAACGGCCGCACCTATACGGAAGAAGCGATTGCCGGGGGTGGCAGCGTCTACTTCGATCACGGCGCGCTGCGCACGGTGCGCTGGGCACAGAACGGCGCCCTGCCGCCGGGCGAAGCCGCCTTCACGCGCATTCTGCGTCCGCTGGGCTTCCGTCTGAATGGTCGGTATCCGCTTGATCGCCTCGGCATGACCGGTCGCGCCTATGCCCATGAAGACGCCCCCGAAGAGATTTCGCAGTTCTTCGTGAGCGAGTTGCACCCTGAGCGATTCTCCGAGACGTTTCAGCAAGCCGTGTCGCGTGTCGTCGGTACGTCGAAAGACCCGCTCACACCCGCGGCCGCCGGTCAGCTCTGGGAGCTGGAACGCGACGGCACCCTGCCGCTCGACAGCGCGCAGGCGCTGCTGCCGGTGATCGTCGGCGCGTTCGCCCGTCAGCACGACGTGCCGGGCGAAGCCGATTACGAGCTGCTGCTGGCCGAGTCCGCCGAAATGGCCTGGATCGCGACCGAAGGCAATGCGTTCAACCATGCGACCGACCGCGTCGAAGACGTGTTCGCGCTGTCCGACGCCGAGAAGGCCAAGGGCCGCCCGATGAAGCCCGAGGTCGAGCGCTCACGCTCCGGTCGCGTGTTCCAGACGGCTTATCGTGCCGACACCGTGCGTCGCGAGTTCCGCGGCAAGGACGGCGAGATCGTCACACGCGAGGTGCCGGGTTCGTTCTACGAGTTCATCACGCGTCATCGCGAGTACGACACCGCCAAGCGTTGCTGGAAGACCGACCTGCGGTTCGACGCCGGCAATGCACAAGGTATCTTCAAGATGACGGCCAACGCCAAGTAACTGAGCCAAGCGAGGCCGGGTGGCCTTCGGTGCACAATACGTCTTGTGCGCCTGTGCCGCCTCCTCACCTGCCGACTCCGGTGAACGGCACCGGCGGCCAATACTGAATTCCATAGGGGTATCAACGTGAACGCGACTTCCATCCTCAACGAACTGGGCATTGCCAAACTGGCCGAAGCCGGCGACATCGCCGTGCACTCGCCGATCGACGGCGCATTGATCGGCCGCGTGGCCAGCGCCTCGGTAGTCGACGCGCAAGCCGCGCTCACCCGCGCGCACGCCGCGTTCACCGCATGGCGCAATGTGCCGGCGCCGCGTCGTGGCGAACTGGTGCGCCTGCTCGGCGAAAAGCTGCGTGAGCGCAAGCAGGCACTGGGCGCGCTCGTCACGCTCGAAGCCGGCAAGATCCTGCAAGAAGGTCTGGGCGAAGTGCAGGAAATGATCGACATTTGCGACTTCGCCGTCGGCCTGTCGCGTCAACTGTACGGCCTGACCATCGCGTCGGAGCGTCCGGGCCACCGCATGGCCGAGACGTGGCATCCGATGGGCGTGTGCACGGTCATCTCCGCCTTCAACTTCCCGGTCGCTGTGTGGTCATGGAACGCAGCGCTCGCGCTCGTCTGCGGCAACGCCGTGGTGTGGAAGCCTTCGGAGAAGACGCCGCTGACCGCCTTGGCCGTCAACAAGCTGATGGAAGAAGTCATCGCCGAATTCGGCGACGCACCGGAAGGCCTGACCGCCCTCATCATCGGCGGCCGCGACGTGGGTGAGGCACTGGTTGCCGACCCGCGCTCAGCCATCGTGAGCGCCACGGGCAGCACGGAAATGGGCCGCAAGGTCGGCGTGGAAGTCGCACGCCGCTTTGGCCGTTCGATTCTGGAACTGGGCGGCAACAACGCCGGTATCGTAACCGCCAGCGCCGACATGGAACTGGCCCCGCGCGGCATTCTGTTCTCGGCCGTCGGCACGGCCGGTCAGCGTTGCACCACGCTGCGCCGCCTGTTCGTGCACGAAAGCGTGTACGACAAGACCGTCGACCGTCTGAAGACGCTGTATGGCAAGGTCTCCATCGGCAATCCGCTCGAGCGCGGCACCCTGATGGGCCCGCTGATCGACGAAGGCGCGTTCAAGCGCATGCAGGGCGCTCTAGATCAGGCACGCGCACAAGGCGGCAAGGTCACGGGTGGCGAGCGTCACACGGTCGCCGGCGCAGAGAACGGCTTCTACGTGAAGCCGGCCATCGTCGAAATGCCGTCGCAAACGGAAGTCGTGCTGACCGAAACGTTCGCCCCGATTCTGTACGTGCTCAAGTACAGCGACTTCTCGGAAGCCATCGACGGCAACAATGCCGCATCGCACGGTCTGTCGTCGTGCGTGTTCACGACCGACCTGCGCGAAGCCGAGCGCTTCACGTCGTCGGCCGGTAGCGACTGCGGTATCGCCAATGTCAACATCGGCCCGAGCGGCGCGGAAATCGGCGGCGCATTCGGCGGCGAGAAGGAAACCGGCGGCGGCCGCGAGTCGGGTTCCGACGCGTGGAAGGGCTACATGCGTCGCGCCACCAACACCGTCAACTACTCTTCCGCCCTGCCGCTCGCGCAAGGCATCGACTTCTCGGTCGAGTGAAGTCGCGCTAGCTGCCGCCGGCGTGGCCCATCCCAATGGGCCGCGCCGTGGGCGCTGCCGCAAGTTCTGTCAGCGCCGGACGCCTCTTGCCAACATGGCGGATGCCTCCGGCGCCCTTCCCCAAGCCGCCGAATTCCGTCACGCTTTTTGCAGCGAGGCCCCCATGTACGCATTCACTTCTCCGTTCGCCAATCCGGCGGGCTCGCCGATTCGAGAACTGTTCAAATACCTGTCCGAGCCGGGCATGATCTCGTTCGCGGGCGGGTATCCGGCAAGCGATCTGTTCGATGTCGACGGTCTCGCAGCCGCACAGACCCGCGCCTTCGCCCAACCCACGCGCTGCCTCCAGTACGGCCCGACCGACGGGCTCGCCGAACTCAAGGCCCAGCTCATCTTGCTGATGGCCTCGCGCGGCGCACCGTGCGCTGCCGAAGAACTGTTGGTGACGACTGGGTCGCAGCAAGGGCTCGATCTGCTGTTGCGTGTGATGGTCGCGCCGGGCGATGTCGTTGTGACCGAGCAGCCGGCATATCCCGCGACGTTGCAGGCGTTGCGACTGCAACAGGCGAAGATCGTCACGGTGCCGGTCGACGCCGACGGCCTGAACGTCGACCACCTGAGCGCACTGCTGCGCGAGGGCAAGATTGCCGTGCCGAAGCTGCTGTACACCGTGCCCACATTTGCCAATCCGACGGGGGCGACGCTCTCGCGCGAGCGTCGCATCGCCCTGCTGAAGCTGGCGGTGGAGTACCGGTTCTTGATCGTGGAAGACGATCCGTATGGCGACCTGCGATTCGCGGGCGAGACGGTGCCGACGTTGTTGGGGCTGACGGCCGAGGTGCCGGGATCGCGCGATTGGGTGGTGCATTTCTCGAGCCTGTCGAAGGTCGTCGCGCCGGGGTTGCGAGTGGGCTGGACGGTTGCGCCGCCGGAGATTGCGCGTCGCTGCGTGGTTGCCAAGCAAACCGTCGATCTGTGCAGCGTGCCGTGGACGCAAGCCATCGCGGCCGAGTATCTGGCGGACGGCGCGTTGACGCGGCATCTGCCCAAGATCACCGAGGCTTATCGACGCAAATGCGACGCCATGTGCGGCGCGTTGCGTGACAAGCTGGGCGATGCCATCCAGTTCCACGCACCGCAGGGCGGAATGTTCGTGTGGGCGCGTCTCGCAGCGGTGAAGACGAGCGAGTTGCTGCCGCATGCGATTGCGCAGAAGGTACTGTTCGTGCCGGGAACCGCGTTCTTTGCCGAGCACGCCGATGAGGCGTCGCTGCGGTTATCGTTCGCTGCGCCTGCGGTCACGGCGATTGAAGATGGCGTAGCGCGATTGGCGCGTGCGATGGATGCAACCGGCAAGAAGATAGGGTAAAGACGCGTGTGCCCAGTCAACACCTGACGCTCACGATGCCAATGCAATGACGAGGGCCTCGCTGGCCGTCCGAGAAGGGCGGGTCAGCGAGGTCCTTGACGTTTATGCTCAGAGCTTCACGCAAACGTTGCGCAGTTCAGTGTAGAACTCGAGCGAGTGCACGCCGCCTTCGCGGCCGATGCCCGATTGCTTTGCGCCACCGAACGCCGTACGCAGATCGCGCAGAAACCAAGCGTTGATCCAGCAGACGCCGACTTCAAGCGCCGCGCCCATGCGGTGGGCACGGCTGACATCCGACGTCCAGACGGTCGCGGCAAGGCCGTAAGGCGTGGCGTTCGCCATCGCGATGACTTCTTCTTCCGTATCGAACGGCGCGATATGGCAGCACGGCCCGAAGATCTCCTCGCGGATGACCGAGGCCGTCTCCGGCAAGCCGGTCCAGATGGTCGGCTGCACCCAGGCACCGTCTTTCATCGACGCCGGCATGTCGGGCACACCGCCGCCCGTAACGACCGTCGCCCCTTCCTCGCGCGCCTTGGCGTAGTACGACAGCACCTTCTCGCGATGCACCTGCGAGACGAGCGGGCCGAAATTCGTGCCTTGCGCGTACGGATCGCCCAGCTTCAGCGATTCGGCGCGTTCCTTGAGCGCCGCCACGAAGCGCTCGAAGATCGGCCGTTGCACGTACACGCGCTCCGTGCCCAGACACACCTGACCGCTGTTGTCGAAGCTCGAACGCGTAATGCCTGCCACCGCCTTGTCGAAATCCGCATCCGCGAACACGATGCCGGGATTCTTGCCGCCCAGCTCGAACGACACCGGACGCACACCGCTCGCAGCCGCCTTCATGATCGCTTCGCCGGTGCGCGTCTCGCCCGTGAACGTGATGCCGTTCACCCCCGGATGCTCGGTCAGGAACGCGCCCGCAGATGCCGGGCCGAAGCCGTGCACCACGTTGTAGACGCCCGGCGGCACGCCGACTTCGTTCATCACCTCGCCAAGCAACGTGGCCGTGGCGGGGGTCTCTTCCGACGGCTTCACCACCACCGTGTTGCCGAACGCCAGCGCCGGGCCGACCTTCCACGTCATCAGTAGCAGCGGCAGGTTCCACGGGCACACCACGGCTATCACGCCACGCGGGGTGCGCACACCGTAGTTCAACGCGTTGCCGCCGTCGGGTGTCGTCATCGCAAACGACTCCGTGGGCACGTTCTTGATCATGTCCGCGAACACCTTGAAGTTCGCCGCGCCGCGCGGAATGTCCAGATGGCTCGCCAGACCATGCGGCTTGCCGGTATCCGCGATCTCTGCGGCAAGGAAGTCGTCGAAGCGGCGGTTGATGCCGTCGGCCACGGCGTGCAGCAACGTCACGCGTTGCTCGACCGTCATCGTGCCCCACGGGCCTTGCAACGCGGCGCGTGCGGCGCGAACGGCAGCATCCACCTCGGTGCGCCCGGCTTCGTGCACGTGGCCGATCACGCTGTTGTCGACCGGGTTGCGGTTCTCGAAGGTGCGGGGGCTTGACACCCACTCACCATTGATGAAGTTCTGGAAATCCTTCATGTCTCACTCTCGTTGTGTCGGTTGCTGTGGAACGGATCACCCTGCCGGGGCGCGCACGGCGTCTCTTGGCATGCCCTCGGCGCCGAGGGCGGCGGTATGCAGCACACGATAAATCCGCTGCCGGGTCTTCGTCAACTTTTTCTCGAGAATTTTTATTTATCTCGATTTTTAGTCGACTTTGCGAAAATCGATGCAAAGCTGCTTATAATCTCGGCACCTCTACCGAGCCGCCGCGCGTATGCATAGCCCAACCCCTTCCGCCCTCCAGACTGCCGACACCACGCTGGCGCAAAGCGCGTACATGCGTCTGCGCAGCGACATCGTCGAGGGACGGCTCGCGCCGGGCGAGAAGCTGCGCGTCGAGCATTTGAAGGATCGTTACGAGGTCGGTGCGGGAACGCTGCGTGAAGCGCTGGCACTGCTGGTGGCCGACGCCCTCGTCGTGCAGCATGGTCACCGGGGATTTCGGGTGACGCCCATCTCACTGGCCGACTTCATCGACATTACCGAGACGCGCGTGCAGTTGGAGACCGAAGCGTTACGCCAGTCCGTGGCGCTGGGGGACGACACCTGGGAAGCCGATCTCACGAGCGCATTTCACCTGCTCTCGCTCGCCGAAGAACGGCTGGGGAACGGGCAGGGGCAGCACGGCGACGGCAGCCAGTTCGCCCAATGGGAAGCGCGCAATCGCGCCTTTCATGAAGTGCTGATCCGGGCGTGCCCCTCGCGCTGGCTGCATCACTTTCTGGCGATTCTCTATCGTCAGTCCGAACGCTACCGGCGTTTGTCGATCACGCACCGGCCGGTGCCGCGCGACGTCCACGAAGAACATCAGGCCATCTTCGACGCCTGCCTCGCCCGCGATGCCGACAAGGCGTCGGCACTGCTCGCGGCGCACATTCGCAAGACACTCGAAGCCGTGCGCGAACTGCCAGAGGCTATCGTCAACGCCGGAACCGTACCGCTCACGCCGGTTCGGTGAGCGGCCGGCGCGACGGTCAACGCGGCAGACTGTCGCGCACGATCTGCGCGAAGTAGCGTGCGCCGAGCGGCAGAATCGCGTCGTTGAAGTCGTAGCCGGCGTTGTGCAACGGGATAGCCCCGGGCTCGTCGCCGCTGCCGTTGCCAATGAACGCGAAGTTGCCCGGCACGTGCTGAAGAAAAACGCCGAAGTCCTCCGACGCCATCACCGGCGCCACCTCCGCATCGACCATCGCGTCACCGGCAACCGCCTGCGCCGCGCAAACCGCGAGCGCCGTGTTGTCTGCCCGGTTCACCGTGGGCGCGAATTCATGCGTGTACTCGAATTCGCAATGCGCGCCGTGCATCGCGCACAGGCCCACGCAGATATCTCGCATGCGTGTCTCGAGCAGTTGTTGAACGTCCGGCGTATAGCTGCGCGTGTCGCCCTTGATGACAACGTTCGTCGGAATGGCGTTGCGAATCCCGTCTGTGATGAATTCTGTGCACGACACCACCGCCGACAGGCCCGGATCGACGTTACGCGACACCACGGTCTGAAGCGCCACCACGATTTGCGCGCCGATCACCAGCGGATCGACCCCCATGTGCGGACGCGCCGCATGCGTGCCCTTGCCACGAATGCGGACGACGAAGTTGTCCTCGCTCGCCATGATGCCGCCGGGGCGTGTTGCGATGCGTCCCACCGGAATGCCCGGCATGTTGTGAACGCCATAAATCGCATCGATGGGGAAACGCTCCAGCAGCCCGTCGGCAATCATCGCCTTCGCACCGCGGCCATGTTCCTCGGCGGGCTGGAAGATGAAGCGAACCGTGCCGTTGAAGTCGCGCGACTCCGCAAGCAACTTCGCCGCGCCAAGCACCATCGACATATGGCCGTCGTGCCCGCACGCGTGCATCTTGCCCGGCACCTGCGACGCGTGGTCGCGTTCCGGTGCTTGTTCGGCGATCATCAGCGCGTCCATGTCCGCCCGAATGCCGATAGCGCCGCCGCCATCTCCGACACGCAGGTTCGCAACAAGTCCTGTGCCGCCGATGCCGCGATGCACGTCGAGTCCGAGGCTCTCCAGAATCGTCGCGACCGTCTGCGACGTGCCGACTTCCTCGAAGCCGGTCTCCGGTTGACGGTGGAACGCGTGCCGCCAGCCCGTGAGCGCCTTGGCGAAATAGATGTCCTGCGTCATACGAAGCCCCCTTGCCCGTTGTGTTCGATGATGATGTCAGCGCGCCAGCCACGCCTGCTGGCGCGCTGTGACCGACGCCGCCGGTTCGCCGACGAGTTCCGCATACACCGATGGCGCCGTTGCGCCTTCGGTGCTGACGAGCAACACGCGCGAGTCTGCCGTCAGGCCGATAGCCGACGCCATCGCAGGTGTTGCCGCGGCCTGCATCAGCCCCGCCAGACCGGCCACCCCCGATTCACCCGCCACGAACGGCACGTCATTGCCGCTGCCGCGCGCCAGACGTTGCATCGCCTCGACAGCCTGAGCATCGGTGACAGTCATGAACGCGTCAATCGACGGTTGCAGAAATCGCCACGCAAGGGGCGACGTCTCGCCGCACGCCAACCCGGCCATCAGCGAGTCGACCAGCCCCGAGGCCGACGCCGCCCGCCCCGCGATGGCGCTTTGGTACAGACAATCGGCCTGCACCGGCTCCACCACGACGAACGTCGGACGCCGTGCGCCCCAACGCTCCCACAGGTAGCTCGCGACGCCGGCAGCCAGCCCGCCCACGCCGCCTTGCAGGAAGACGTGTGTCACGGGGCAGACGTCCTCGGTGTGGGCGCCATTGCCGCTGAACACCTCATCGACTTCGGCAGCGATGGTTCCGTAACCCTGCATCACATCGCGCGGGATGACTTCGTACCCATGGTAGGACGTATCCGAAACCACATACCAGCCATGACGCGCCGCCAGCGCCGCCGCTTCTTCCACCGAAGCGTCGTAGGTTCCTGCGATACGCACGATCTCGGCACCGTAGGCGGCGATCGCTCGCTCGCGCTCGTCGCTCACGTTCGCATGCAGCACGATCACGCAACGGCAGCCGATACGCTGCGCGGCAGCGGCCAGCGCGCGGCCGTGATTGCCATCGGTCGCGCTGATGGCCGTGAAACCGTCGAGCGCCTCGCGATGTTCACCGCCCAGCAGCGTCCGCGCCGTGAAGCCTCGCCCCACGAACTTGCGCAGCAGCAGGCGCACGAGCGCAATCGGTGCACCGAGCGCCTTGAAGCTGCCAAGCGAGGAACGCAGCGCTTCGTCCTTCACGAGCACACTGCGCACACCCAGCGATGCGGCGAGATCGGGTAACGTGCGCAGCGGCGTGCTGCCGGGTGTCAGCCCGTTCCAGTGCGCGAGACAATCGCGGCTCTCCTGCGCACGAGCGATGCTCATGATGTCCTGAAGCTCTGCCGGGTACGGCGCGCGCACGGCATGAGGATTGGCATACAGCATTTGGGGGGCTCCGGTATTGCGTTGTTCGGGGAACTGGCTTACCGATACATGCCAAAACGCTGTGCAATGACATCGAGCAACACTTCGGTCCCCCGCACCAGTTGGTCGTCGTCGGTGTGCTCGCGCGGGTTATGGCTGATCCCGCCACGGCTAGGCACGAAGATCATCGCCGCAGGGGCGATGCGCGCGATCATCTGCGCGTCGTGACCCGCGCCCGATGTCATACGCTTGTACGAGAGACCACGACGCTTCGCGCTCGCCTCGATGACGTCTGCCAACTCCGCGTTGAAGACCACCGGCGTGAACCAGCGATCCCATCATGTCGGGATGAAAGCGGGCGCCTTCCTCGTTGGTGAACGCCGCCACGGTGATCGGGCGCGACGGAAGCGTGCCGAAGATATTGCCGATGCGATCGATCTGCACATCGAGATCGAGTTCTCGCATCCATGCAACGACCTGATCGCGACCGGCCTTCTCGGCATCGGTGAGGGCGACGCGGGTGCGTCCGCCAGCGACGGGGTCGGCGCCGATCTCGCCCAGTTCGCGCAGTTGTCGCAGCAGAACCGGGCCATTCAGATGGAGGACAGCAGAGGCTTTCGTTTCGGACATGAGTCAGTCGTGTTGGCAGGGATATCCGGGCGGGCGTCAAATGTCGCCACCTTCGAGGGTTGCCGCTAGCGGAGTATCGTCGGACAGCCTGAATAATATTCCGGAGCGCGCGTAGGATTAGCGCATTTTTTGCGTCCGAATCGAACTTTTATTGCGCACGATGAGCCTCGACAGTTACGACATCGCCCTGCTCGCGGCGATTCAGCAAGACGCGACGACACCCCAGCATGCGCTCGGAGCGCAGGTCAATCTGTCGTCTGCCGCGGTGAACCGGCGGCTGAAGAAGCTCGCCGACGAAGGTGTGACGCGCAAGACCATCGCGCTGGTCGATCCGGCGAGCGTCGGCTACCCGCTCACGATCGTCACCGAAGTCGAAGTCGAGAACGAGCGGCTCGACCTGCTCGACGCCATGAAGCGCAGCTTTCTGGCGTGTCCGCAAGTGCAGCAGTGCTATTACGTCGCGGGGGAATGCGACTTCGTCGTCATCATGGTCGTGCAGAACATGGCCCAGTACACCGCACTCACGCGCGCCCTCTTCTTCGAGAGCAACAACGTCAAGCGCTTCAAGACACTCGTCTCGATGAGCAACGTGAAGGTGGGGTTGGAGGTACCGCTGGACGCCGCCGTGGCGTGACGCCTGCGATTACGCAGGCTATGTTGAATGTGTCGATTCCTCGCCCCTATCGGTCGGATTGTGCTGTTCTGACGAATCACTCGCGAGCGCTCGGAGATATTTCGTCTCGCAGCAGATCGAGGTACGCGCGCATCGTCGCGATGCGTTGCTCACCGATACGTTGGGCCTTCGATGTCGCCAGGCCGTCGGTCAGACGAAGCAGCTTGGTTTCGAAATGGTCGAGTGCGAAGCGGCGGTCGTCGAGGCTGCGGTTTGCCGCAAACGGATCAAACGGATCGTATAGCCGCGAGCCGGTGCGACCGGCGACATAGAACGTCCGCGCGATGCCGATGGCGCCGATCGCGTCGAGGCGATCCGCGTCGCGCAGCACGCAGGCCTCGCGCGACTGAGGCGCGACACCTGCCGAAAAGCTATGCGCTTCGATGACGTGCGCCGTTGCGGCGATCCGCTCGGCAGTCCATCCAAGCGTGCGCAGAACGCCGCTCGCCCTCTGCGCCGAGAGCCGCGATGCCTGAGCACGGCGCGGGTCCGTCTTTTCGACCGGAACGCAATCGTGCAGCAGCGTCGCCACGGCCAGCATCTCCAGATCGACGAAAGACTCGTCGGCCGCGATCTCCGTCACAAGCCGCCACACACGAATCAAATGCGACCAGTCATGCGATCCGTCTTCACGAACGTCGTTACCCTCGCGCGCATCCGCCTTTGCCGATGGCGCGTCCAATGTGTCGAGCACGGCGACAATGACCTCGCCATAGGGAGAGAAGGCTTGCGCCAGTTGCGTAGTCGATGAATTCATGACAATCCGATTTCCATTGTGCCTGTCTGGCCTTTGGCGATCACCTCGCCTCACTGCGACAAACAGAGACTTCCACGCATGAAACAAAGCCCCGCAGACTCAATGCCTGCGGGGCTTTATTATGAACGAATGAATGTTGGAGATTCATTCCAGCACACACGAACCGAAGCCGCGTTCTTCACTTGTCATGCCGACGGCTTCTGCGGAGAGCATCTTGATTGCGATCAGGGCTTTCGGTCAGTGCCAATATTGCCGCTATCGATAATCGCCACCTTCAGTTTCCCGCTCATCGATCTCACCCTCAGCCGATTCGGCAGCTCACACTGCCAAGCGCACCGATCTGCGCATGAATTGCGTCGCTCACGGCAACCGGTACCATCGGACCGAGCGCTCCGGAGAGGATCACGTCGCCAGCACGCAGCATCTGCCCTCTGCGCGCCATCGTGCGTGCCAGCCAGTAGACCGCACGCAATGGGTGACCCAGGCATGCAGCACCGCTTCCGGTCGAGACAGTCTTTCCATGACGAGTCATCGACATGCCGAGTTCGCCAAGCGACAACTGGCCGACTGCCATTGGCTGATGGCCGAGCACGTATAGACCGCACGATGCGTTGTCCGCAACGGTGTCTTCAAGCGTGATCCGCCAATCGGTGATTGCACTGTCCACGATCTCGAGTGCGGGAACTGCGTAAGCCAGCGATGACAGCACATGACCATAGCTCGGTGCCTCGTCATCGATATCTCGCCCGACGACAAACGCCACTTCTGCTTCAATCTTTGGCTGCATCAGGAGACTCATTGGAATTTCATCGCCGTCGAGATACTCCATGTCGTCGAAGAGCACGCCGAAGTCGGGCTGATCGACCCCCAGTTGCTGTTGTACTGCGATAGAGGTCAGTCCAACTTTCTTGCCGACAACACGCCGGCCAGCGGCAATTCGTGCCACCGTATTCACCTCAGCGACGGCGTAGGCTGCCTCCAGACCGGAAATACCAAACTGCTTGGAAATCGAGGCGATCGAGGTCCGTGTGGCACGCGCGTTGCGCAAGGCTTCGGCCGAGGCTTGAGTGGCTTCTTGATCGAGCGATTGAGACATGGCAAATGGGAGTGAAATGCTGTAATCAGGCAGCCTTAGCTACGGAGAGCGTGCTCACCGAGTCGCGCGCGAGGTCGGATTGCCGGCCCAGTCGCTGCATGCCCAACTGGCTGCGAAGCCGTGCTACGGTGCGATTGAGTTCGACTACCGGCACGACGGCGAAAGCGAAGCGATCGGGCCTGAGAATCGCGACGGCTTTTTCGCTGAAACCCGCCTTGCCAAACCAAGCGATCATTTCGCCGCCGATGTCTTCGACTTCCGTTGTGCCATTCGTGTTGTCGCGATCGACGCCGTTCAGTCCCTGTGGACGTCCACCGTATGGGTACAGCGTGATGCTTCGCGTCGACAACGCTTTCAACGTCTCTGCAGAGGCTTTATCGAGATATCGAGACGGATCGACGTTCAGCCCGATCAGAGAAAATCCAGGCCCAAGCAGATCGTCAATCCGCTGCCTGGCGCCATTGAACAGACGTACCTCAGGCTGAGGAGCCAATGCGCCCTCAGGGCCGTTCCGGTGGCTGCGCGGCAGGCCAAGATAGGTACCTTTCTTGTAGACAGGCATCGGCTTGAACCCACCCTCCTGGAACCAGCGCCGAAGTGGCGGAATCGTACGAATCAAGCCGAGCGAAGCGTCACGCAGGAGCGTCGCGAACGGATTCCTTGCTGACACGACGTTCTTGAGCAGCACGGATACGTCGATCATCGCCTTCGCGTGAACGTGGCGCTCCGACTGGTACGTGTCCAGCAGCGCTTGGGCCGCCTGATCACGCAACACAAGGTCGAGCTTCCAGCCGAGGTTGTATGCGTCGCGGACGCCAGAGCTGGCACCTTGCCCCATAAACTGCGGCGTCATATGCGCGGCATCTCCAGCCAGGAGGACGCGGCCGTCTCGCCATTTCGCTGCAATCAGCGCATTGAATGTGTAGACGAGCTTGCGTTTGACGAAAAACTGGTCTGGATCAACAAACATGGACAAGTATCTCCGCACCGTCTCGGGCCGCTCCATGTTCTCTTTCGTTTCCCCCGGCATCAGCATGAACTCGAACCGGTGGAACTTGTCCGGTTGAACGCAGCTCACCACTGGCAGCTTGGGGTCAACGACAAAATTGAAGTACGGCAAATGGCGCAGCGCATCTGTTCCCGTTTTGCGTTCGAGGTCAACCACCAACCATGGTTCCGGAAAGCTCTTGCCTGCCATTTCGATGCCGAGCTTCGTACGCACGACGCTACGCCCGCCGTCCGCCCCAACCATAAACCGCGCCCGGATGGTTCGAGCGTCCGCTTCGCCTTGCACGCTCGTGCGCGCATCCGTGCTATCGCTGAATCGCGCTTCCCGCGTTGCCTGGTGTGCGATGCTCACGCCGTCCGCGTCTTGCGAGAAATCGATGACTTCTCGCCCCCGGCGCACGTCTACGTTTGGATAGCGCGACAGGGTTTCAGAGAGCGTTGTTTCAAGATACGGCTGATAGAAGAAGTTAATGATCGGCCAACCGAAAGGACGCTTGCGCGGCATGTACTGAGTGATTGGCGTGCCGTCCGGACGTACGAGCTGAACCGGCGTCTCCATCATCATTCTGGCTTGCAGTTCATCCACCACGCCAAGGTGCTGGAAGATGCGCATGCATTCGTCGTCGGTGTACACGGCGCGAGCGTTACCGTAGAAGACCGGCTCCCGCTCAAGCACAACGACCTGATGACCAGCCTGTCCGAGCATATGCGCCAGTACCAGGCCGGTGGGACCAAGCCCTACGATTGCGACATCGCAAGCATCGTCCTGAGGCACTGCGTTCATGACTGGTCTCCTCTTATAGTGAATTCGGGCTGCATCAACGAGATGAGGCAGCGGCGAAAACGCCCCAATCTGACTCGTAGACTCAGGTTTTCGGGGCGGTGGCCCCACAGGCTGATTCCCCGGTAGGTCGTGGGGCACCACGTTTGCTCATCCACCACGAGTGGGTTCCAACCCAACTCGATCTCGAACCCGGATGGTGTTTGGACGTAGAACGAAAGCTCGCGATCATTCGGGTGCTGACCGATCGCATTGGCGATCGGATAGCCCAATACGCGGCACCGCAGATATGCCTGGGTCAAGTCATCCAGCGATGCGCATTGAAGATTCATGTGATGAATCTGGGTGCGCAGCGGATTCAGACGAATGCCTCGCGTCGACGCAGTGGCAAACGAATGGTGACGTTCGTTGAAGCGAAGGAAAGCGAAGTCGAGATCCAGACCGTCGATCTTGTCTTCAATCTCGTCCGACAACCGTGCGTCGAATATCTCTTTCCAGAACGCTTGCATGGCTTCTGGGTGCCGTGTCGTCACTGCAACGTGCCCCATGCCTGCTGCGTCGGTCACGAAGCCGCTCGCTTTCATCTCCAACGGCAGATTGCTGATGACTGGCGCTGTGAAAATCTCGGTGCGCAGCTTCTTGGGGCCCGCAAAAAACCAGAACCTGTCGACACCGCGCAAAGCCGCTTCCGCTGTATTCCCTTCCTGAACGCGTATGCCGCGCGCAGACAAACGCGCGATAGCCAGTTGGAGCGCTGCCGCATCGCTGAGCTGCCAGCCGATGGCGATGACATCTTCGGCAGGCCCCTCACGGACGATGAGACGTCGTTGATGCGCATCGATGCGGCACGCGACTACGTCGCGTCGCGGAACATCAACGTGCAGGCCCAGCCCCTGGGCGGCGAACGTCGCCCATTCATCCAGGCGATTGGATTCGGCCAGCAAATAGCCCATGCGAACGCAGCCGAACAGGCTTTTCGGCGCAGCTTCTGTAGTCGTAGTGGTTGACATAGCAGCAAGCCCCGGCGTTATCGCGTTTGGGAGGCGCGCGCTTCGCTGCCGTCCTGTGCCAAAAACGCGAGCACAACTGCATTGAATTCATTGGCTCGCTCCCACTGCACCCAGTGACCGGTTTTGCTGAAAAGGTATACGTCGCAGTTCGGCAGGCGACGCTGCAGCGACCGCGCGCCACTAGGACGATTGACCTTGTCCTCTGTACCCCACAGCACCAGCGTGGGGTTGCGCAGCGACGTCAGACGCGGATCGCGCGTGAAGTCGATCTTGCGGAACTGCGGAATGCCTTTGGGTCCGAGCAGAGGCGGACTGGCAACGACCTCTGGATCGATACTGGACAGAAAGCGCTCTTGGATCACCTCTTCAGGTACCAGACTGCCGTCATAGGTCAGGTCGCCACGGATGAACGTGGCGAGTTTCTGCAGAGTTGGGCCCTCGCCCTTGTAGTAGTTCAGCAGCCGCTTGAGGCCAGGGGTAGGCAATTGGCGCGTCGTGTTCACACCACCGGGCCCCATCAATACCAAACGGCCAACCGCCTTGGGGCGATCCAGCGCCATCCTCAGCGCGCACGCACCTCCAAGGGAGTTGCCGATCACGTGGGCGCACTCGATGTCCAATGCATTGAGCATTCCCAGCATGCCGCTGGCCAAGTCACCGAACGGATCGCCACGATCCACCCCCTTGGTGGAGTTCCCATAGCCCGGCATGTCCGGCACGAGAACTCGAAAGTGACGCGCCAACGCTTCGATGTTTCTCGAGTAGTTGGAAACGCCCGATGCGCCTGGACCACCACCGTGGAGCATCAGCACCACAGGGCCATCACCGGCTTCCTTCAGAAAAATCTGCCGCGCACCGACTTGGACGGTGCGTTGACTCATCAAGTGAGTGATAGATGGGACATCCATGGCGTCGGTTGCTCCGAGTTGTGCGAGGTATGGACTCATTGTAATGAGATATGTGTCATTATGACAATACTCTCGTTTTTACCTATGAAGCCGGCCGCGAGGAGCACCTCACGCCATATAATTGCGACATGAGTGAAACCATGACCATTGATCATCGGACCCGCGTCGCGGCAGAACGCCGCGAGCGGATGCGCGCGAGATTGATTGAGAGCGCGATGCTGGTTTTTGCAGAGAAAGGCGCTGGGGCCAGCGTGATTCAAGAAGTCATCGCGGCTGCCGGCGTCTCCCAAGGTACCTTCTACAACTACTTTCGTACGAACGAAGAATTACTCTCTGCGGTGACGCAGGAGTTGAACGATGAGTTGCTTCGCCTCATCGAGCTGGAAGTGGGTTCGTATAGCGATCCGGCACGGCGAATCGCTTGTGGCGTTCGAATGTTCTTGCATGCAGCGCACACTTATCCGCTGCTTGCACGCTTCATTTCCGCTGCTGGCTTGCATGCTGCGGGACCAAGCAGCCTGATCTACGTGTACCTGCCTGTTCACATCGAAGAGGGATTGGCGAGCGGGCGTTTTCGCGACGTCACGGTGGAATTGGCGCTCGATGTCATCGCTGGAACAGCGCTGACGACGGTGCAACGTTTTGCCACCGAACGGGAAACCTGTGCGCCACCAGAACAGGTGGTTGCGGCCATTCTTCGAGGCCTGGGAGTCAGCCGGTCGGAAGCTCAGGCGCTTGTGCGTAGCGAACTGCCTTCCATTGACGCACCAGCCAATTCTCTTCTGGAGCGTGGGCATGCGAGGATGCGGGACCAGGTGCATCCCAATGCCGCCGCCGGTTAGGCCAGAGTCTCCGCCGGCCACCCAATCTTTCGTTTCTCAGCGGTGCGCTTTTCTCGGGCCGACCAACAAAAACGCGAGAGGAAACTTTCGTTTCGCTCTCGCGCATAAAACAATTACAAATCAATAAATTACAGAGATAAGCCGCCGCAAAAAAAGCGGCAGATCATCTATCGTCCCACCTTAGAACGGTTGTGTTCACTAATTGACGTAAACAACTCGTGAGAACGCCACACTAGCGGCTATCCCGCAAGATCAGCAGATACAAAGTAGCAACAAGTCAACGGAGAACGCTAGCTTGTTTACGTTTCGCCCGGGGACTGAAAAAACACTGAACTCGGTGAAATTTCGATCGAGACTGATGCAAAAATCGACTTATTGACGCGCCACATGAACGTGTGGGCTTTGAGAATGGTTGCCGCAAGGACGACAACCGCAATGTAGCACAGATTAGGTAGGCATCGGCAGACGCGATACCTCCACAATGCTCCAAAATCCTGTTGAAGGATGCCTATTTGATTCGTGCCTTCACGACTTCTGTCGCAGCGTCTAGGGAGCGTTCATAGAGGGTAACGGGGGATTTCCCCAGAGTAATCGCATTCTTGGAAAATGCGTCCATCAGGCGCACGGCGACGTCGATATCACCATTAGCGGCGTCTAACGCGCTAGCGCGATCCTCATATAGCTCCGAAAGCTGTACGTAGTAGCGAACGAACACTATGGCGATCTGAATCGCTAGCAGAAGCAACGCAACTGCACCCGCCGAGAACGCGAGCGTGGCAGCAATGTCCGAGTAGTCTACCCGGTTCGTTTCAGCCTTCGAGGTTCCGCCCGATTTCTGCGCACGTTCGTAAAGGGTTAGCAACTTGCTTGCAGCATCCATGCGTTGCGTCGTTTCAGCGGTGTCGACCTTGGGAAACTCGATCTTCTTTCCAGCGTCCAGTTGCATAGCTATCAATTGCATCGGATCGGGATACGCAGGAGAGAGTACGTAATCGACACGTCTAAGTAATACTGTCTCCGGTGTGTACGCTACACCTTGCACCATTGCGTTCGCTAGCTTCCCGAATGAGAATGAGCTGCGCCTTTCACTTGTATATCGAAAGAATACTGTCGTGGCCGCCGCTACGATCAAAGCTACGACGACAGACGCAATAAGCGTTCGCACACGTCTGGCCGATTTAGCCCTTCGCCTGAGATCGAGGACGGTTTGGCGAAAATCGACCACACGACCAACCGTAGGACTTGATTGAACTGATTCCACCGAAATCGCCGACTGATTGCCTGCTTCGTTCATAAAGAGATGGGATAAATGGTAAGACGCATCAGAGCTTACGAGGTTAAGCTCCGATGGAAGGCCGATGTCCGCAGAGACGTCGCATTTCAATTGCCGCAAAGGTGCAACCACCTCCCTAGCCCCCCTCCAGCGACTGATCATTCAGGAGCTACGCGGTACTCATCATTAAGCCTGGCGCCAAACTCCCTAGCCTCCGCAGTATCGCTTGGCAATTCGAATATTCGAATGACCTCAACAGAGCTTTCTGGCAACGTGAGCAGCACTTCATGATATCCATTTTCATGAGGGTGATCGAGCAGTGCAACTGTCGAGTCGGTTTTCAGAATGTGTTGTGCATAGCGCGCGAACTCGTTCGGTAACTTCCATGGAAATTCATGTAGCTGCCAAGGAGCCGACTCTATCAAGCCATACTGGCTTCCTGCGAGCGCAGGAACCGACTCGCGTAGACGACAGATCCAAATGAAACCTTTTCCCGAGTCTCCGCCATACGCGCGACCGTAGTCGCACGCGTAGGAGGCATCCGCAGATAGCCATTTTCTTGTGCCGAGTAGACGCATTGACTGAAGGTCTATGTGGGGAGCGCTGTCTCGGCATCCATGGAACAAGATTTCTCCTCGCTCCAATGACGTACGCTCGAACTTCGATAATGCAGCAAGCAACGGGGCATGAAGTGGCGGAAGAGCATCAGCAGATGCGGGTGCCGTACCGGAAGGATCCCTCGTATTACTGACTTGTGGGCGTTCCTGACGTTCGTCGATACCTGTCGACACGCGATGCGTGCCCGTTAGCGCTCGTACCATTGAGGAAATTAGCTTTCGCATTGGTCGTTATAACGTGAAATTTTTCGGAAGTGTCGAGAACTCATCGCTCTGAGAAGTACGCCGTCGAAAATGTGATTTTCTATCTGGGTCTGCGCTCCTAAAATCAGTAAATTTCGATTAATGTCAGTTGTGCTGGGAACGGACACGTGATCATGAGAGTCTCTATGGATCTAACATGTCTGCCCCCATTGCTCAACTCGATCTCGAACAGCTACGTTACAGCTACGTAACAGCTGCGAAAGTCATCCAATAGCGTCACTCGCAGTCATCCAAAATTACGCTTGCGACGTTCAATAAGTGTCCACTTGAGACGTGCCGTCAATTGAAACCCGTCGTAAAGCAAGAAAATTTATAGCGCCTGCGATGGACGTTTGATTTGAACACCAGCCTTCATCCAGAAAACTTCGCATAGGAAACGAGACCGGTCATGATCGATAGCATTATTCCGTTCTTTAAGTCGCCCCTGATGACGATGGCGATAACCCCCGCTTTGTTCGTGGTTGCCCTACTCTACGTAAGTTGGCGAATTCGGTCGTTGAACGTCGTTCGCGCGAAGGTATGGCGCACAGTCATTGGTGAACAAGATGTTAAAGACCCAACGATCGGGAGCTATCTTCAGGATATGCACGATCTTGATGCATTTCGCTTTCGTTCTGGGGTAAAGCTCGAGCGACTTGCCGACGCGCAGCGGCTCCTATCGTTCGCCAAGGACAAGGGGGTACCCATTTCAGCATTCGCTCGAGTGTCACCGTACATCGACGTGACGCAGCCAACATTTCTGAAGATTCCAACCAAACGCAACATAGTCGGCTACTTCGTTTTCTTCGTCGTCTCCTTTGCATTGCTTGGATTCTCGCTTCAGGCAACCGTCTCGCGCGAGACACTACTGGTGACAAAGGCGACAAAAATCAATTTTATTGCCACCCCGGAGCAGGCCCGATCGGTATTTCTCAGCTACTTCCAGTCAAACGTCAGAGACCACTCCGCTAACTGGACCATCACTCCCGCCAACTGCCTGCAGTCCCAAGAGAAGATCAAAGCTCAGACAGGCCTTAACCCCGTGGAGGTTGACGCTATCTGCAGTGCGCTTCTCGACGGCTCCATGAAGAGCAAGCTGGAGGGACCACTAAAATTCCAACGATGGGCCGCAGGAATTCTGACGGGAATTCTGCTGATTGCCACGCTCGCCATGACTCGGCTCGCAAACATCGGCGCACAAACCCGTCGGCTCGGCAAAAGGTTGATCGACTGAGCATCGCGCCCGAATTCAATACAGCATGAAATGCAACGTTTTACGTTGAGCGGATTCGTGAGCGACGACACGGCATGCAGCGAAGCCTTACTCGAAACAAACAAGAGACAGAGTTTGGAAAGCGCGAAGCGGCCAATCTCGTTAGGCAGATTGGCCGCGGTGGTCCGCCTCAAGCGGTAGCGATCTGATCCCGGCGGCGCATCCGTCTAGACGAGAATGCCTGCTATTAAGAGGGGTGGAGATGACGAGCGGCTATACGGCTCCCGACGAACAGTTGGTGCATACGACTGCGCTGCGACATTCGCATCGCACCGGATCGTTTTCATGCTTTGATAATGCGGCTGTACGCAGCCCAATCAATTGCCGGCACCGTTCCCAGCTTTTTAGCCCCGCGATTAGGCGAAACAGGAAGAACATCATCGCTCCCTGTTCAGACACACGGAGGGGATCACCGTCATACCTGTCGTAGCACACATGGTCGAGCGCGCATACACAGCCAAGGGCTAGGGTATCGTCGCTGCTAAGGTTACCAAGAAACGCGTCGTCGAGACCATTGCCCCAACTCGAGCGCGGTGCGAGCAACCCCGCAAGGATGCGGAAGTGTGGCTTAGGTTGGAACGTACCCCCGACATGGGAAATTGCCACTGAGGTTCGAGTCATGCCACGAACCGACGCGACCTTTTTTTCGGCATACGCGATGTAGCCTTTATTTACCTCGGACTTGCACTCGAACATTGCGTACTCCGCCTCAACCTCTCGCCAGGGTGGTCAGCACGGTACTCTCGGCGTATCGTCAGTTGGTCGATACAGAGCAGCATGACTTCGCAATTGGTTGCCGACGCATTGATGATGGCAGTCTGGCGACGGGGACGATCGAAAGAACTACTGCATCACTCGGACCAAGGCAGTCACTCTGCCAAGGCATGGCGCTCGAAATCGAACGGGGCGCTGTTTTCGGCGTCAGTGAGCAATTTGCCGGGAAATTGCCGTCATTAAATGGCGTAGCTCGCGCCCATTTTCGGTCAACTGTGCCAGCACCTCTTCTTCGGTCAGATTCCAGAGGCTGGCCAAAGACCCCACCACTCCCATAGCTTCCCACGGCATGATGGGTTGGCCGGCCAGCTTGGCGAAGGGTCCATCGCTCTCTGGTACGACGCGCTCCGAAGGCAGCAACGCTGCCAGACGAAGCCCATTGGCACTGCGCAACATAGCAGGGCCGATGCTAAACCAGCAGCCAAGCTCAATGGCACGTTTCAGTTGTATCGACGAGTCGCTAAACCAGTGCAAGACGGCCGTGCCATGTGCACTGTGTCGCTCGAGCGTGTCGAGAACCTCTTTGGCGGCAGAACGAGAATGAATACTTAGGACTCTGCCGCCTAACTCGCTGCATCGCGCTACAGTTGCCTCGAAAATTGCTTTCTGAACCGGAAAGTGCTCGCGATAGCGAGCTGAGCCGTCTAAGCCAATTTCGCCAACCGCCGACGCGCGCCCAATCTCCTCAAGCAGTAGAGGTAATTCATTGTGCCGCTGGTGTGCAATCTCGGGATGTAGGCCAGGCGAGATAACAATGGTCGGCACAGGTTGGAGTACGCGCGATGTGGCAATGAAGGCTTTCGGGCTGGTGGTGACTAACCACACGAATTCACAGCGACGGGCGGACTCGGTGTAGACGGTGCGAGCTGATGGATACAGGTCGAGGTGGCAGTGAAAATCCATCATAGAACGCCGTCCTGCTTTAGCAACGTCGAAAGTTCAAACAGTGCGCGCTCTGCGACGTCTCGATAGTCAGCCCTGTCATTTTGCCTCGCAAACGAAAGGGTCGCGCCAAGGAATGCATCAATACCGTTGGCTTCCGTCGCGAGAACTGCGCACGCTACCGCCATCGGGTCATCGGCCGCTGATTTTTCAGAAAACTGAAGGTTGGGGAACTTGTACCGCGTTCCGTCGGCCTGCCCCCAGCGTAGGAATGCGGCTCGCCGGACCATGCAGGGCACACACCGACCACAGTGAGTCCGATTATAGGTCCGGTATCGACCACAGCTTGTGGAGTCCGATGCGAAGCGCGCTAGCAGCTTCTGGTCAAGACACTCCATCATCATCTCGCCCTTCGTCTTGAACCGATAGGGCATAGTTAGTACAGCTGGAATCCCCACTGCATTGAAAAGGCCTTGCAGCTGGTCCATGAAGAGCGGATGCGTCGTCCGTGTACTGAGGCTTGCCATTCGCCCAGGAAGTAGCGGTGGATTCACACTAATGAATCCATTTTCGGGAACCAGAATCTCCACGGGACCAATGGTCGGCAAAAAAGAAGTTGCCAACACAGCCAACGCATAGAATCCCATGGACCGCGCTCTCGTCGAAGGCTCCCTCGGCGCGGACGGGTCAATTCGGTGGCTCCATTGCTGGTGCCATTCGCCGCCACCGAGCGCCATCGCATACTGCCGTTGACGCTCGGAGTCCTCGTAAGCAAGCTGCGATACGAAGATGGGTCGTCGTTTTTTCGCAATCGCATCTATGCCGCCAATCAGACTGTCCAGGCCGCCGGAGAGCAAGGCGACGCAATCGCGGTCGCAAATTCTCCGTTGTCCTTTCGGCGGCGGCGGCCCGTCGGGCAAAAAGGTCACCGACCAGAAATCACCTGTCAGTATGCGAAGCATCCTCTCGACCATTGGCCGCTGGGCGTTCCACGGAGCCGGGTCGACGACGGTGACCGATAGCTCGAGCTTCCGGGTCCATCCATCGGCACTCTTGCTGCGCGGAACCGCAAGGTCTGCAGCGCATACGGCGAATCCAAATAACACGAAATCCCAAATCGGAATCGAAGGCGCATAGCCGGCACGCTCCAGCTCTTGCGGCCAGCCGTTCGCGATTCGCTCGCTGCCTGCAACGTCTGAACTCTGGAAGAATGTGAAAGCGCGAGCCCCAGCTGGGATGGCTCGAGGTCTTGCGTCGAAGCTTGTGCAAATGACCTTCATTCTGCGGTCCCAAATACGAACATTGCGTCCTCCATTGCCTTGGCCGATACCTCGCGCATCGACCGTGGCTTCTTACCCTCCCGGGAACCCTTCATCGCAGCTGCGACCACACCGGTAACATAGTCGAGAACTTGTCCCAGACGTTCATGGACCACCTTTGCGGAGTACTTGAGCTTTTCAAATACCCGCCCCAGTTCAAGCTGAACCCGGTTGTACACGTCATAGGCAATTGTGTAGGTCATCACATCAGCAATCTGGTCGTCTGTCAGATTGAATATGTCCGCGTTTGGGTCCGTGTCGTAAAGCTTGATGATGGCTTGGTCCATAGCGTGCTTTGCCGATTCCTCGTCTATGCTGCCGCCATGTGGCAGAAGGCGCTCTGCGACCTCAAGGGCGATGTCTGCCGCGGCAAGACTACGTTGTTTGACCGAAAGCACCCAGGCGTCAATGTCAGGGTCTCCACCCGCTCGCGCAGCCGAAAGTAGCCCCCCCAGTGCAGACGCTGCTGTCACCGTTGACTGCATGCGCGAGGCCGCCCGCCTCGAACCACCCATACCCTTGTTCACCAAGCGGCTGATGCCCTTTCGCAAATCAGCGCTACCCCCACTTTTTACAAACGATGACAGCGCTCGCCGTGCCTCACCGTATCGCCCAGGAGGTGCGATATTGAGCCCAACGGTTTGCACTGCATCCGCACCTGCGTCATCAGTTTCGGTATCGTCGGTCCCACCGTCGGGCTGTGGGGCAGGCCGAACGGGCGCCAGCGGTGCATCTGTTTGCGAAGTGTCGATGCCTTGTTCGACATCTGTCAGCCAAGGCGGGTCAAACGGGCTACCACCTGGTGCCCCAGCACTTGAAGTTGAAGTCCCCATTACGTCTTCCTTGCAGCGCGTATCGCGCGTTTGACCACTTCGCTAGTCTGGCTATCGGATTCCCAACCATTGACCACCTCGAGGGCCCAGGGCGCCGACACAATCCGCTGGACCAGGCCAGGGCTAATCTGAGCGGCGGGTGCCTCTACCAGTAGCGCTGCGGCGCGCGGACCTGCCGCAGGGAAGACTTCGCAGATTTCCGTCAGCATCAACACTTCCTCGGACTTGCTCCAGTCACGCGAGGCACGGCGGGCTTCCCATGAGCGGGTCATGGCGAGAATGGCCTGTATTTCCCCGGCCGCACGGATGTCGTCGGAGAGTTGCTTGCTCTTGACGCGAGCGGCAACCAGGGCCTCCTGCAGTATTTTCCCTTCACTGGTGAGCGCGTCGTGGCCAAAGTCACGTACGGTGCTGTCTCGACTCAGATGCAACACCGGTCGCAGGTCCATATGCGCAAACGATGGCGGCAGGAGCAGCCATTCGCGAGCGAAGGGTTTATCGCCGAACACGTCGGGAAGCCCCCCCTCGGCATCCTTTGCCGCTTCTTCCCCCTGACCAATTACTGCGACCTTCCCATCGCTATCGGCGGAGACGAGTTCAGCTAGCGCATTTGCGAGTCCCTCATCACAACGCTCGAGCAGGTGCCACTTTGCCAGCACTGGGAGATTGACTTCGATGCCCTGAGGTTTGGCCATCGCTTGACGGAGAAAGACGGTGTTCAAAAATCGCTTGACCAGGCGGGGATTCGACTGAACCGCCCTTGAGGCAAATAGCAGGGGCGAAAGACGTTCGGCTAGCCCCATGAGCGACTGCAGTTCAGCATCCCCTTGAGGTGCGAGGCTTTCCAGGAAGCTGAGGTCTACCCGCTTTCCCTTCCAGGTTTCGCGAAGGCGCTCCTCTACGCGTTCCTTGGCCAGCGCGAACTGATTGTCGTCAATATTCTTCCCCCGATGGGCACGCTCGAGGAATAGTAGTGCGGTGTATGCTTTAGTTTCGTTTGGACCCAAGCGCGGCACCCGCAACGGGACCTGGATAAGCTTATCGAAATAGTTGGTGACCACTTCGTCCGCAAGGCCTGTACCGGTGAAATGTACTCGCACCGCACCTCGAATAAAGACGTCGTCTGCGGCCACCACGAACGCACTACCCTTAAGAAACAGAAGCAAACGGATTGCTTCCAAGGTCGCGATTGCAGTTTGCGGCAAACATCGGTCCAAATCATCTACGAACACGACAAGGGTCACTCCCAACCCACGCAGCAGTTCTTCAAGGTCGTCCCGGAACCCTTGAATTTCCTTGGGAAGCGACCGTGGCTTTGCGTCATCAATCAGGCCCTTCGTCGCCTCAGGCACGCCTTTTACTGCGTCGATAACGTCCGACGCAGAACCCTTTTGAAATGCACCGAGGCCGAGGTCAAAGGTTTTGCTTAGCAAGCCAACGGGCACACCCGTGACCACCGTCGCAGCCACCTCGCCACCAAGCTGAGCTAACCGCAGTAGGTTGATTCGCTTCACGAATGCCTTTGCCTTATCGGTCAGCGTCTGCGAGCCCTCTGCCTGTTTGAGAACTGCGTCACCGACTGTCTGCAATAATGCAGTGCGGGCGTCTTCAAATCCCTGGTACAACCAAGGATTGAAGGTCACTACCACATAAGGCTCTCGGTTGTTTTTGCATGACGTGGCTGAGAAACCTCCAGAAACCAGTTCAGTTTCAATCATTCGTACGAGTGAGGACTTTCCGGTTCCCCACCCCCCGGAGACACCAATCGAGATTGGCTCCCCGCCGGAATCCCTGACCAGATCCGCACAGACTTTCGCTACTAGCTTGAAGTTGACGTAATCGACCGTGGTCTCATTGTCATGCCACATCAATACCCCCGGATTTACGGTTTTCTACTTAGAACTCCATAATACTCGATCTGTATAAGTGTTATGGCGAAGGCGGTAGTACTGACTGTTTGAGTCCGGCTTAGGTACGGCAAACTTGAATGCGGGCGCACTACGTAGTAGCGCGCCCGCCGGTCCTCGATCACGAGCTTTGCCTCGATGCAGTTGCGAAACTATTCCATCGCCAAGCATTCGACGTCTCCCCGCCGCATACCGACCTCATAGAAGAGGGTCATTCTGCGCACGACCAGGACGGGTCAGACACGCAAACAGCCAATCAAGTACATCATCTTGCATGAGACCGTGGATAAAGACTGAGTCCCAGTTGTTTCGTCCCTTGTGATGCCTATCCAGCATTTCGAGCTCTCGACGCAACGTTTCCCGAAGCGCTATTATCGAAAACGGTATCTCGCCAAGAGCCCGAACAACCTGTTCGGGCATTTCAAAAAAGCTTGACCAGCGGACTAACAAGTAGTCCAAGATACCGCTCTTACCAACAATCTCCTTGACGTGAAATTCGACGGCGCGAAATAGTGGATGGGTAGTATCAATAAGAATCGTGAGTCCAATTCTTGGGACAACACCTAAGTCTTCAAAGGACGCGGAGATAAGGCGCTCGCTCAGGCAGTCATCGAAATACGGATGAAGAATACGCGCGCCTGGGGTAGCCCCGGTAGTGCTCCGGCCGCGCTTGTTATTACAATCGCATGCGGGGACCAAGTTCAGCGAAAAAATCGAAAACTCACTGAAATCCGCTTTGGGCAGAATATGGTCTAACGTACCGCAGCGCATGGAGCCACACATCGGACAGAGCCGATGACGGGATTGCTCTCGAATCAGGGGAATGTGCGCTAGGTCTTGTGGTGGGCTGCCGTAGTGTCCCTTCAGAAAATCGCCAACCTCCTGGGAGATTGGCACCTTGACGACATGGAGTGCGTCGCCACCGGATGCACGGTATTGCTCATATCCCTCGGCTATGGCATCGACCCACATCAGCAAGTGCGGGTAGCTTCCAAGAGCATCGTTATTCGCAAGGCTCTCCAGCGCCCATGCGTCGTCAACTGCAGGATGAGGCAGCCTGTTCATCGCTGTCCCGACTCCAAAGCCAGTCTCAACGAACCTAGCAGTTTCGGTGAGAGTTCATCGCCGTACACCTCATACAGTTCCGACCACGAGTTGAAGCGCTTAAGCAATCGCTGTTCGACCTCGGTCACTAGCTTCGACGGTTCGTCTTCTTCAAACACGAAATACGAAATTGCCCCAACATCCGCCCCAAACGTTTGCAGACGTAGCGGTGCGGTCGAGACAATACCGCCATTGGTCCGCAACACCGTCACTTGCTCACTAAACACCTCACGAACGAAGTATGCCGAGTGTGTAGCTATCACGGCAGCAGAACCTGTCAGGGCGAGCAAGCCATCAAGTATTGCCACAAAACTACTAATGAAATTCGGGTGCAAATGGGTCTCGGGCTCGTCTAACAGCAGGAGTGACCCGTTTTCTATATGAAGGCTGGCATGTGCAGCAAACTTCAAGAATGAAATTTCGCCGCTGCTCAACGGATACGCACGCCCCTCAGTAAATCGCACCGGGTCTGCACGCAGGTCAATTGACCAAAATGCATCTAGAAGCGCATCCTGATTCAAACCGCTGCGAAGCAAATGAATATAAACAGGGGCTTCCTGCGCGTCTCGTCTCAATAGAGCAATCTCCCGCCAATTCGAGATGACCTCAATCGCGTTGAGAAAAAGCCTCCACCGAGGGCTATCTCCGATGTACTCGGGAGACCGAGCTATCTGTATCACTGTATCGGCAACACCGTCTCGTCTACGCGGCCGGCCACCGCGATTGAGAGAAAATCGCTTGTACCAGACCTTCGCATTCTTACGTCTTTCTCCAGGGAACACCGATGCAGACTCATTCGTTGGCGCGAATGCAAGCAATCGGTTCATCAAGACGCGTCTATTCTTACCACCGTCGTTCAAAGCGCTCACGCTACCATTTAGTGCTGCGCGAACTATCGTACTTAGCGCCTGACTCTTCCCGACACCATTTTTTCCGATGACGACCGCAATGCGCTTCGGAAGATTCGCTGCATGGTCAAATTCAAATTTTAGTTCGTGCCGATTCCTGCACCCTGCCAGTTGAAAATTTACGCAAATATCCTTCGACATCCGATGAAACTTCTCGCGGTCCAGTCCATGCAAGATGCTCCCCGCATTCTTGTACGCGAAGAAAGCTTCAGCAGTTCGAACAAACGACTTCTGGAATACCGCAGTATCAGCTGCAGCATCGGGGATATTCGACGTCGGTTGCAACTCGGATAACGCCACAACATCCCTGAGAGCGACGAGCAATCTCCCCGCTTGCTCGACGCCGATTAAGATGACGATTTTTCTGTATGAGTCAAGACTCGGTAGCATCGTGAAGAAATGCTGCGAGTCACTCGCAGCGAGTGTTAGGGAGCTTGAGTCATCTAAAATATTTTCGAGCCTACGAACATCGCTCAGCTGCCCCCTTGACGACTCGACAAATCCGAGGTGCCCGCTAAACTCAAACCGCTCGTCGGTCAGACGAACAAGAATTCGTACTCTCGTGCGGAAACCGGAATCAATCCAACCGTCATGATTTGGGACTACCAGCGCAGAAAATTCGGGAATCGGAAATTCTGCAGACCCAGACAGTCCAAACATGACCTTAAAACTCGGGCCAGAGTCACCAGATTTTTTCCTTTTCGTCATACCAAGTTACCTTTTGTTGTCCAGCAATCACCCATGGGCCTCACGCCTCAGCAAGACAGTTCATGCAATCGGGGAATCTCCGGAGCCGCTTCAAATAACTTGCGGACACCATTACATGGCCAACCCGACTAGCCTTCTCTTTGAGAGATTTCGTATAGACCATTCTCTAACGTCTCGGAATTTTCGAGATGCCATTAGAAATTTTGTTCAGTCAGCTCATTCCATGAGTTTTAGACTTCGTGCGCAAGAATATTGCAACGGCGCTCCCTCTGCGACAAAACATCAACAATTTCCTTGAGAAAACGCCAAGTCGTTAGACGAAAAATTAAGGAGAACCCAGCTTAGACTAACGCCGCAGACTTCCTTCCTACTTAATATTCGCCTAAAATCAGGAAAATTTTCTGCAATTTACAATAAGAACTCCGATCCAGTCTGCTTATTTTGGGCCTGGAGCTAGCGCAGACAATCCGGGGACATCGTGGCGCGAAAATCACAAGATGGCGCAAATGGCGCCTTAGGCCAATTCTACGGATATGGCATACAGGAAGCTCGATTCCTTCACCACCTGCTCCGCTCACGACCAGGCGACACCGTCGCCCTTGAGTGTCTTGATGACGTTTCCGGGGGGCAGAACGGTAGCAAATTTGCAGAGCAGGTCAAAAGCGGACTCGCACATAACCCAATTAGTGACCGCTCGGTCGACTTGTGGAAGACCCTCGCAAATTGGCTCAACGGACGCCGATCCGGAAAGATCCCGGCCGGGACTCAATTCGTCCTCTACGTAGCGCAGCCGTATCAGGGGAAAATTGCTCAACAGCTTAGTGACTCCGTCACAAGACAGGACGCACATGCGGCAATCGCGGCAATTCGAAAGGAATTCTGGGGGGATGCTCCTAATTTTGATAAACGCGCTTCAGTTCCCGAAACGCTTGCCAAACACGTAGACATTGTCCTCTCTGCTCGTGAAAACGCCCTTGTAGACATCATCCAAGCGTTCACTCTTGAGCAAGGTATCGGTGCCCCATACGATGAGATTAGGCAAGAAATCGCCTGTGCTCCCGTTGGGGCAGAGAACGTCGAACAGATTCTGCATCAACTAACTGGGTGGATTCGAACCACTGTTTTTGACCGAATTGAGAAGCGTAATCCGGCAGTAGTCAGTCGCGACGAGTTTCATGAGGAATATCTCGCGGTGGTTAGAAAAGTTGACCGCAGCGACACAACACTCCCCTCCCGCGCAACACCTCCGACACCGGAAGCGGTCCAAGCCGAGTTTCTCCTTGAGCAGATGTATCTTCGACAATTGCACATAATCGGCGCCGAGCAGGACGTGCTTTACGATGCAATCAACACGTTTCTGATGGCGGCCACAGACCGGACAGAATGGGCTAAGCGTGGATACATCCATCGAGACAGCCTAGTGGAGTATGAAGCTGCGCTAAAACGCGCATGGACCGCAAAGAAGATGGCGGTGAAGGTCCAGATGCGAGGGAAGCCCCCAGAGGACTTTGGAGCGGTCCTTCTAGCGTCCTGCTTGGAAGCGTCCGTCCCGCTCCAAGGAAAGACCGTCTCGACACACTTCACTCCCGGTAGTTTCCATAAGCTGGCAAATGCGTTGACTATAGGGTGGCACCCGGACTTTGCGACCCTTCTTGAGCGGCCGGGAGGTATTGCGGATGCTGCTTGACGAAATCGATGCCATCCAGAACTCCGGATTGGGCGCAACTCTCATCTGGCGGTCTGTTTGCGGGTACTACAGATCAAGTGGCAATGCCGACGGATGCCCCACGATTCTTTCGTTCGTTGTACTCCCTGTCATTCTCAATGAGGACCTGCGCGAGGTCGTTACGAGCACGTACAAGTCGTCTGGAATTCGAAAATTTGAAAGCAAATTTGATAAACAGATTGACCTTCTCTTCTCCATTCAAGAGCGTGCGCAGGCGATGCTTGACCTTTCGCGACGCTCACTCGCATTAAGTCTGTCCACTGGCCTTCTGACTTTGTCGACGGAGTCAGCGCTTCTATGGCCGCGCAGCATGACTTTCACACGTGCATTGCCATCTGAAGTACTCACGCTCGCTTCTGCAGCGGAGAAACTCGGAGTTTGGGCTCAGCAGACATCTATCCGTGAACTTTGCTATTCGCTTCGACTGGAGCTGTAACCGTGCAACTGCAGATACTTGAAGTCATTCTCTGGCCGAAGAATTCTGGGCTCACCCCGCGACGTGTCCCATTTGCACCAGGTGTAGTCAATGTCATTAGCGGTGCGTCGAAGCGCGGCAAGTCCTCCGTTATTCCCATTGTCGACTACTGCCTCGGGTCACGTCTCTGCAGCATTCCCGCAGGCACAATCCGTGAGTCGTGTTCCTGGTTTGGCATTCTCGTTCGGACTACTGAAGGTGAGAAACTTCTGGCGCGCAGGGAGCCAGGCAATCAGCAGAGTACCGATGAAATGATGCTGCTTGAGGACACAACGGTAGAAATACCTTTTGAACAGCCGAAGAAGAACACAACCCGTCAGGCCGTCAAACGAATGCTCGACAGGGTGGCCGGACTGTCCAATCTCGGCTTCGACTCAGAAGATACCGCGAACGGCTTCCAAGGACGTCCGAGCTTCCGGGACACACTGGCCTTTTGTTTTCAGCCCCAGAACATCGTTGCCAACCCCGATGTCCTGTTCTTCAGAGCAGACACGGTAGAGCATCGCGAAAAGGTCAGAACCATTTTCCCCTATGTGTTGGGTGCCGCAACCGGCGAACGCCTGGCGCTCAAGTGGGAGTTGGAAAACCTATTGCGAGAATTGCGCCGAAAGCAGCGCGAACAGGCAGCGTACGTCCAAGTTTCCCAAACGTGGCTCGCCAACTTGCAAGTGTGGGTCACCGAAGCTCGCGAGCTCGGCTTGTTTACCGGTGAACTTCCTGATGCTACGGAGCAAACGCTAATTGGCACGCTTGAATCCATCGTATCGCTGAGTGAAGGCGGTTATGGTTTCTCGCTTGCCGGTGCCCACGCGTCCGCATCAGAGTACGCCGCATTACAGTATGAGGAGTCCACTGTCACGCGCGAACTCAGCGTTGCGCGCCATCGACTTACTCAGATAACTGCAGTTCGAAATACTGTCACCGACTACAAGGGTAGTCTTTCGGACCAGTCAACCCGACTCGGTATTTCACGGTGGCTCAGGTCTCTTCCGAACGACGGAACACGTTGTCCGATTTGTGATGGATCTATGGATTCATCGCACAATGAACTCGACCAGTTATGCGACGCGCTGTCGGTTATCGAAGACGAAACTTACTCGGTCTCCAAAGCCCCTCCTGTACTAGACCGAGACCTCGTGGAAGTTACGAAAAAACTTCAATTACTGGATGACCAGTTGAAAGCCGTTCGCGTCCGGAAACGCGCCATTGAAGAACGCTCAAAAAACATCCGAGACCGCGAACTGGCTACGGCACGTGTAGCGCGATTTTTGGGCCGAGTCGAGGAGGCGCTCAAGCTTTTCTCTGCACGCTCGGAGCCGAATGGATTAGACGACGAAATCGATAAACTGAATACACGTATCAGCGAAATATACGATGCGCTCTCCGAGGCGGAATATGCGCGACAACTACAAACTTCGGTAGGTCGGGTATCGAATAACCTCACAAAAATAGCAGCTCAATTGGACGTCGAGCGCAAAGATGCGCCTGCGCGCCTTGATATCAAGGAGCTCACCGTCGGCGTATCAAATTATGCCGGGCGCGAGGACTTCCTATGGCAGCTCGGAAGTGGGGCCAACTGGCTCTCGTATCACGTAGCTGCAATATTGGCCCTTCAGGCATTTTTCCTGAGGCAGGCCAACTCTCCCGTACCGGCATTGGTCATTTTCGACCAGCCCAGCCAAGTGTATTTTCCTCGTCGACTCGCTCGACAGGAATTCGACGAAAACGAACTGCTGGATGAGGACGTTCAGTCAATCCGGGGCTTTTTCGCGGCCATGGGAAAACTTGCAACCCACTGTAATGGGAAACTTCAAATCATTGTACTGGACCACGCCGGCCCAGACGTCTGGGACAAGCTTGAGGGCGTCAAGCTTGCAGAAGAGTGGCGCGGCGACGACTATTTAGTACCGCCGGATTGGTTTGATTTACCCGTGTAAAGCATCGCAATAGGGTGTCTTGATCTCTGATTAGTCGTTGGCGGCGAGCTTCCCAGCGAAGTGCTTTTTTCTTGCATTCATGAGGCATTGTTGCCGCCTAACCTTGGGTGCGTCGAGCGAGCGGCGCACATCAAACCTACGTCGACGCGAACCGGAGTTCGTGATGCGCTCGGCCCATGCTTTAGAAAGCGATTGATACTCATATACAAGGCAACGGATGACTAAGTTCAATGAATGGTGCATCGAGAAGGAGACTCCGGCGACGGACCACAGGCTGCGATTGCTAACGGTTGACCCGGCCAAAGAGGCACATGCGGTCAAGGTGGTAGCAAAGTCCGTCCCCGACCACTATACCTCCCCAGATCGGGTAGCCAGTCTACTCGCGCGACTCGGGCGCATCGAGGTTGCACGCCATATCGAGCAAAAGCTGCCCACCAAGATTGCAATCAAATCTGGTGACCTAGGGGAGATCTTGTGCACGGCCTACCTCCGTGAAGCCACGCCCTTTAAGCTTGGTATCAAGCGACTGCGCTGGAAGGACCACCGTAACATGGCAATGCGCGGGGACGACGTGCTCGCATTCAGCCTTGGGACAAATGGAAAGGGCCTCAAGGTGCTAAAGGCTGAAGTCAAAAGCCGCGCCGCTCTCCCCACCGCAGTCATTCAGGAAGCCCGGAAGGCTCTATCTGGTGATGGAGAGTTACCGTCAGCTCACGCGGTCGCGTTCGTCGCTGACCGACTTGGAGAAGCTGGAGACATGGAACTGATGAACGCTCTGGACGACGTCCTATTAAAGGATGGATTTAAGTTGCGTCAAGTAACTCACATGCTATTCACCTTTTCCGGAAATGACCCAACCAATTTGCTTCGCGCGAACCTGGAAACGTACGCTGGCGTCGTGCCGCAGCACTACGTCGCGCTGCGGGTCAAGTCCCACCAAGCATTCATCAAGGCAGTCTTTCAAGCCGCTGCGGGGGTCTAAATGGCGTCCACGCTAGAGGCACTGCAGGCAAACATTGAAGCGGCGATTGCGCCAGGATATAGGCAGCGATTGCTGGCAAGGGGGCAGTCCCGCGGGATGATTTGGCGAAAGGGCGTCCTGCCTGAGAACGCCCCCAAATTCAGCCCAGACCTGTCCGATAATTTGCTTTCGTTCGGATACTCACTGCTTTTGCATGGACTGCGATTCATAGACCTCGACGGCGAACGTGGTATAGCCGGGAAGGCCTTCGAGGTCGCTGCGGAATCGCTCGAAGCTGTTGTTGCAAGGGGCATCAGCAGCCCAGAACGCGACTTTCACCGCTTAATAGCCGCTGCCTCCTATCACCTCGGGCGGTTCTCGGCCCGCGCCTACTCATTGCTGCACGAGGGGCTCGCGGAGTCAAATCTCTCCGTTGTGGAGCGCGCCTTGGCCAAATTGATGCTCCGCGACCTTGATGGCCTTGCGACTGATGTCTCTGCTTGGTTTGCGTCGGGCGTTGGCACCGATGAGGCGATCATTCAGTTCATTACCTTGCCCGACAAGCAGCATGATGCGGGCGACGGCGACGAGCAGAGAGAAGACCAGGTCTTGGAGGCAATGACGCTTGCGCTCGAGGGCAACTTTATGGCGGCCATGTCGCAGGCTTTGCTGGCATTAGAAAGGGGAGAGCAAGCCTTGGCCCAAAGCGCACTCGAAAGGTTTCGAGAGGGGCTTGAGGTTGCGGGGCAGCTCAACTTAGTTGCGCAATGGTGGGTCCACCGCTTAGCCATCCATCTCGTGGCCGGACTTTGGAGTACCAGCTTTCATGCAGTTCTGCCCCTTATCGGCCCGGCCGGAGCAGAGGTGAATGACTGGCAGACGTTGAGAAAACTCTTCATTGCTTCGTTGCATCGACGGCGACGCGCTGAGATAGAACTATGGCCGTCCCAATTGCCAGCGGCAAATCGCGTGCTGGATTTCGACGCCAACTTGGTTCTCTCACTGCCAACGAGCGCTGGCAAAACGCGAATAGCCGAGCTATGCATCTTGGCCTGCTTAGCCCGCCGTAAGCGCGTGGTCTTTGTGACCCCACTTCGCGCCCTTTCTGCGCAGACTGAGGTAGGCCTTCGGCGAACGTTCTCTCCCCTCGGTAAAACGGTTTCAAGTCTCTACGGCAGCATCGGTGCTAGCGGTACCGACGTAGATGCTTTACGCGCAAGGGACGTCGTTGTCGCAACGCCGGAGAAGCTCGATTTCGCCTTGAGAAGTGATCCAGATTTACTCGACGACGTCGGCCTCGTGGTTCTTGATGAGGGTCACATGATTGGCCTTGGTGAACGGGAGGTTCGCTACGAAGCGCAGATACAGCGATTGCTTCGCCGGGCAGACGCGGCCTCACGGCGAATCATTTGCTTGTCGGCCATCTTGCCAGATGGCGAGCAACTTGATGACTTCGCAGCTTGGTTGACCGGAGACAAGGTGGACGGGCTCATCAAAGACAGTTGGAGGCCGACACGACTGCGGTTCGGGGAGGTTGATTGGAAGCCTCAGGGCCAGTACGCGCAACTCAGCATCACTGTGGGTGACGAGACCCCATTTGTACCCAAATTCATCGTTGGAAAAAAGCCGACAAAAGGCAAGGGTACAAAGGTGTTCCCGTCAGACCAGACCGAATTGTGTATCGCTACTGCTTGGCGTCTCATGGACGATGGTCAGACAGTCCTTGTGTTCTGCCCTCTTCGCGTGTCCGTTATCCCATTCGCCAAACGGATCATCGAGATGCACAAGCGTGGGCATATCGATTCCGTCTTGGAGCACCCCGTTACCGCACTGTCAGCAGCACTCTCGGTCGGCGCGGAGTGGTTTGGCGCTGACCACGAGATTCTTCAGTGCCTGCGTCTTGGCGTCGCGGTACATCATGGCGAGCTACCTACCCCGTACCGGAAGGAGATTGAGCGACTCCTGCGCGACGGCACACTTAGGCTAACTGTTTCGTCACCCACTCTTGCCCAAGGACTTAATCTCGCTGCGACAAGCCTAGTCTTTCATGGAACTACCCGGGACCGAAAAATCTTGGACATTTCAGAGTTTCGTAACGTTGTTGGACGAGCTGGGCGTGCGTATGTCGACATCGAGGGGCTAGTACTCTATCCAATGTTCGACGACCACCTCAAGCGGCGAGCAGCATGGCGTAGCCTTATCGACAGCGACAAAGGTCGCGAGATGGAGAGTGGACTGGTCCGACTTATAGTTTCACTGCTCCTGCGGATGATTAAGAAGCTTGGCTCCAAGGACATCACTCTGCTGTTGAATTATGTGGCGGGCCAAGGGGCGTGGGAATTCCCCGAAGTTAGCGACGAGTCCCCAGAGGCAAATGCCCAAGCTGTCGCCCAGTGGGAAAGTCACCTTGCCAGTCTCGATACCGCCATCTTTAGCCTGCTAGGCGACGCTCAAGTTAGCGACGAACAAGTCGAGGCGAAGCTTGACGAGGTTCTAGCGTCGTCTCTATTTAATCGTAGATTGGCTCGCCTGCAGGAGGGATCGCGAAAAATTCTGTCTGCAAGCTTGACTGCAAGAGCAAAGTTCGTCTGGGCAAATTCTACCGCGCAGCAGCGTCGCGGCTACTTTTTGTCTGGAGTGGGTCTTGCTGCTGGCAAGGAACTGGATAAGCGATCTCAGGAACTGGAAGCATTGCTTCTTTCAGCTAACTTTGCAATTGGTACTGGCGATGGTGAGACTGCAATCGAGGCAATCGTTGCCTTTGCAAGGGTGGCATTTACGATTGCCCCATTCGGACCAAATAAGCTTCTCGTCAACTGGGAGCAGGTCCTCCGCCTGTGGCTACTTGGTCGCCCCGTTACAGAAATTGGTGGCGATTGCGAAGCAGCTGTCTCACTAATTGAGCACGCTTTCGTCTATAACTTACCTTGGGCTATGGAGGCAGTTCGCGTACGTGCGACGGCGCACGAAAACATTTTCTCGGACGAACCCAAGCTGTCCGACTATCCGCGCGCGCATGCCGTGGCCGCAGTAGAGACAGGCACTCTGTTGGTCGCAGCCACTACACTCATACAAGCCGGATTTGCGTCGCGGCTCGCTGCGATTCGTGCGGTTGAGGTAACCGGCGCATTATTCGACTCCTTTTCCGGAATGATGTCTTGGCTGAATTCCAGCGAAGTCCAAGCTCAATCGGCGAATCCAGCCTGGCCCACGACGGACTCCCATGAGCTCTGGCTTACGTTCATCGAGCCAAACGCCATTCAGGCATCCAAGCCTTGGTCAGCGATAACATATGAAGGGCCTGTTGCTTGGCATAGCGTGCCATTGCCCCCGGGCACCCCACTCCGGCTTGGCGGGGGACCAGGAAAGGAGCGGGCGGTGTATAAGGCAGATTTCAGCGAGGTCGGCACGCTAGGATGGACCCCGAATCCTGAAGCCGTCGGCATAAGTCGCGCGATTGCAACTGGAGAAAACGACAAGCTACAGTTTGAGTACCTCGGTCCGGATTATCCAGCAGTTTGAAAAAGGAGCGCGTGCGAAAACGTGTCTACAAGACCCGCGATCTGGCGCGCGCCGACATCTTCGATTACATCGAAGTCTTTTACAATCGAACCCGTCGTCATACCCATCCCGAGGCCCTCGAACGCGCCTTGGCGAGAGGCTGGAAAGTGTCTTGATTCCAGCAGTAGTCCAGCAGCGATTGCAATGGGTTCGAAACAGAACTCCAGACAGGTTTGTCCGAAATTTGACGTAGTTTTTCGGACAGATCATGTCAGGATGGCATTGAAGACGTTCAGCACGTCAGCCTCAAATACTCACAACGGGATTCCAACTGCCGGACGCAATCCTAGCCCGTCACGGTATCGTTACCAGGCAATCATCCGCTTACTTTGATCCTAGCGAGCTTGGTGCGGCATATCTCGAACTGCTTCGACAGCGCGTCGATCTCTGTTTGCATGGTCACTGCTCGCTCAAGTAACCGAGCCACTTGATGCCAGTGCGCGTAGCCCAAGTCACCTTCTGCGAGCCCAAGCTCATGAAACTTGTTAAGTGCCATGGATAGGTCAATTTCGTGTTCTTGTGGCATACCTCACCTCCTCGAATGCTCTACGACCTGAGTATCATTGGAAGATGTGTCCCTCCCAATCGGGTCTGGTGCGGTGACATATCGTACATCTGGGCATCAGGGCCGATGGAACCGCTTAGCTGCTCCTGAACCTCCTACGCTGCGTTATCCACCGGGCGTTCTCGACACAACCAGACACCGGCCCAGTGGCTCCGGCAGCCGACATGGCGTATGAGCGACATGCTCGTCTGCAAGGACGGCAATTCCTTCGGAGGAAAGCGATCAGCACGATCGTCGTAAGCTCCGCCGGTGACTGTGGCGGTAAGCTCTCCGGATGAAGACCGGGCGGCGTCAAATCACCGAAAATGAGGCATCGCGTAGATTCGGTCGATGCCGCGATAACTTTACTGCCTATACCCCATAGACCTTTAGCCAGTCAGCATCTTGACAGCATGGCTGAGTCTCACTCGGCACCACATAGACGTCACCACGCTCGTAGTTTGGTGCCCAATCACCTTCGGCAACATCCAGATCACTGCGACTCGGGACAACATATCCCTTCCCTGCACACGTGACGTATTTGATGTGGTCTGACGTACCACTTACAAAAACCTGACTCACCGATGCGGCTTGCCAAGCCTCTGACGCCTCGCCATGTCCGGGCGTTAGTAGTGTCAAGCTCACGATGTTGCGCATGGATCCCCAAACGGGGTCAGTCGCTTGGGAGAGCGTGCAGCGCTGCACCTTTTCCCCGCAGATTTCTGCTAGGAAATTTACGAGCAACATCGGCTCAATCTTCGCAAGCGTCACAGACGCCCACCCTCGGCTAGTGAATGGAGGAACCAGCCGTTGCAGCGATTTTTCCGCTACGTCATAAGTAATGAACAACTGTCTTACCTCGGAACATCAACCCCAAATCGTTTGAACGAATGCTTCCCCAGCGACAGATTGGGTCGTAAATGCCGTGGTCAATTATCGATGATACCTTGACCATCTGCGGATGCAAAGAGTGTCCGCGAAAATCGATGTCGAAGGCCATCTATCGGCCTTGGGGAGTGCAATACGCGCTCTCAGGACTTCGCGCGGTTACTCTCAAGAGGCCCTAGCCCTCGCGACCGGAATTGATCGAAGCCACATGGGTAGAATTGAGCGCGGCGAACGAAACCTCACGCTCTTGAATTTGATTCGGATAGCGCAAGCGATCGATTGCAAGCCATCCGATATATTGATTGCCAGCGGGCTTTAAGCTGCCCACATCGCAGGATTCCCGCTCATGAGTGAAGCGCTGAAACACCTCGACGCGCTTACTTCGATTTCGGCTTCCGAGTTTGCCCTCTACTGATCAAAGGTAAGGGGCGATCCAGCACCTCCCGGCTGAGTCCTGACGCATAGCTGTTGTAAGCCCAACGGGCAAACTGCTCGAGCAGTGCGTCGTTCTCGCGAACAAGGCGCCGGTTTTCCTCCTCTATTCGCTCGAGCTTCTGAGAAAGTGCAACAATTGCAGGTGAAGCGGTTTTCGCTGACGAGGCTTTCGGACGCTCAGCCCTGGCCTTTCCCGCCGAGAACGCGGCACGGATCCGTGCATGCCGATGCAACGCTTGACGGGTATATCGACTAAATAGCCGCTTCTTCACCTCGCTTATCAAGCTGTCCCAGCTCAGGGGGCCATGCCACCCGTCGAGAATCCCCACGATAGTCGCAATATCAGCGTCATCGAGATTTTTTCCACGTCGCGCAGCACGTTCGCTCATTTGCCACCAACTCGACGACTGCTGGCCAACTTCATCTTCTGCGCGGATATCTGGCGCGATTCATCTTCGTTCACCGGCTCCTTTGGAGGAGACAGTTGCACCAACGCCCCATTCGGCGTGTTCGGGTCCGAGAGAATTGCGCATAGTTGCTCCATGCGCTCAACCGTCGACATGTGATGCACGAGCCATCTGTCGGCGCCGAGACTACCGCCCGAGCTATCAACAAGCGCCTTGTCGCGAAGTGTTCTCGCTTCATGCAGACGCTGCCGCAGGAGTTCGGTCCGAACAGCGTCTCCTTTTACACAAACCAACTCAGAGCAATGGAAGCAGTCACGATGCAATGTACATGGCGACATGGTGTAATCGTGAATGCAATATCCGACGTCCGTTGTATGTGCTGTCGGCACTGACAAGATCGCAAATTCGTCCCGCGCAATCAGTGCCCGCATTGGCGCTGTGGCGAGTGGGCCAAACATTTTCTGAGGATCGCCCACCGTAGCTCGGAATCTCTGCAGCATGTCTTCTGCTGAGGTGTGATCATAAGCGGCGTTCTGCGACACGTCCCTCCTGCCTGACCACTTGGCGATCTCCAATTGACTTAGCCCTCCCGCTTGCGCAAGGGTATTGAGATAGTGACGAAATTGGTGACTAGTCACGTGAATTTCCGTCCCATCCGGCTCCGCGTATCCCAAACGCCCGAACACGGAACTAAATCCCCATTGCACACGCCCTCCGAGCCAAGTGTTGAACTGGTTGGAGGTGGAGTTGCCCCTGTAATACCGGACACAGCGTCACACTAAGGTTGCTGAATCCATCGAGCGCCGGAACTCGCGAGGCGAGCGGTATTTCAGCGCGCTATGGGGATGCTTCTCGTTGTAATGCTCGAACGCGATGGCCAAGTTGCGTGCAGCAGTCGCTGCGTCCGGCTTCGGCATGAAGGCGACGTAGTCGCGTTTCATCGTCTTCACGAAGCTCTCGGCCATCCCGTTACTTTGCGGGCTGCACACCGGCGTGGTCAATGGCTTCAGGCCGATGGCCACTGCGAACCGGCGCGTGTCGTCGGCCGTGTAGCCCGAGCCGTTGTCGCTCAGCCACTCGATTTCGGACGGGGTAT
>NZ_CABPSM010000006.1 GCF_902459555.1 Pandoraea horticolens
CTGCATCAGCAGCAGAGAAGTGAGATTATGTCGCAGCTTCTCGTCGTCGTCAACAGTTTTTTTCGCTTTCTTCGCTCATCGCCCTAGCAACTCGCAAGCCCCAAAACCCCTGACCACCAGGCTTTCCAGCCCGTCGCCCCATACCGCTTCGCCGCTTTCGCGGCGTCGCCATCGTTGCGAGAGACGAGATATTAGTGAAAACCCCGAACCCTGGCAAGCCCTTTGTGAAAATAATTTGAAAAAGGCAAAAAAAGGCCCGCGTCGTGAGCGGGCCAAGATCCATGGGACAGGACACATGGAGGAGACGGGTTCACTGTATCCGGGCATCCCCGAGCGACGCAACCAATGAAATCGCATATGCTTCTTGAAAGCTCGCCTATATGGAAAGGCGGCGTCAGCGTCCATGTCGCCCCCTTCTTTACTATATATAGAGCGTTCGAAATGTCCCTTTCGCGCGTCTTCCGGTCTCCTCGCCGTTACCTCTTGTGGCGGCGCCGGCTCACGTTTCTGCCGCTCGCGCTCTTCGTCGTTGCCTGTAGTTCGGTACGCCCGCCCCCGGTGCCGTCCCAGTGGGCATCTCACACGTCGGCCGCCACCCCCGGTGCGCTCGCCAGCGCTCTGGCCCCCAGCGCCCTCGCCCACCCCGGACAGTCGGGCTTCCAACTACTGGCGACCGGTTCCGACGCCTTCACCGCCCGTCTCGCACTCGTTCAATCCGCCCAGCATAGTCTTGACGTGCAGTACTACAGCGCGGAAGAAGACGTCACCGGACGCCTGCTGCTCCAGTCACTGCTCGACGCCGCAGCCCGGGGCGTGCGCGTTCGTATGCTGGTCGACGATATGAACCGCCGCCATCTCGACCCTACCCTCGCTGTGCTCGACCAGCACCCCAACATCGAGATCCGAGTCTTCAATCCGTTCGGCACGCTCAAAACCACGCTTTTCGAGCGCGCAGGCAACCTGCTCACCCAATTCGACCAGCTCAACCGCCGCATGCACAACAAAGCCTTGATCGCCGATAACCAGTTGGCCATCGTAGGGGGGCGCAATCTCGGAGACGAATATTTCGACGCGGATCCGGATATCTCCTTTCGTGATTTCGATCTGCTATGCGCCGGACCGGTCGTCGACGCGATTTCCCGTAGTTTCGACCACTTCTGGACGAGTCCGCAGTCCTATCCGCTGAAGCAGCTGCAGTCGAAGATCGACAAACAGACGCTGGACGACACGCGCGAGGCATTGGCCCGCCACTGGCGCGACGCCGACGGCATGCCCGTCGGGCACAAGGCGCTTCACCAGCCATCGCTCGCGGACGGCCTACGAAGCGGCGAACGCCCCCTGTTCTGGGCACCCGCAGAGCTTGCCGCCGACAGTCCCGATAAGCTGGACATCCCGGCGGCAGAGAGCAAAAGCGCGCCGGGCGCCAAATTGCGGCAATTGGCGGCAAACGCGCAGCACGAAGTTCTGATCATCTCTCCGTACTTCATTCCATTGGACGGCGGCGTCCGGTTCCTCTCCGCGCTCGCGCAGCGAGGCGTCAAGGTACGCGTGCTGACGAACTCCCTCGCGGCAACAGACGTCGTCCCGGTTCACGCCGGTTACGCACGCTATCGCCCCGCCCTGCTCAAAGCGGGCATCGAACTGTACGAATTCAAGCCGATCCATTCGAACATCGGGGAGTCCACGTCACGGCGCATCACGTTAGGCGGTTCATCGCGTGCGAGTCTGCACGGTAAGGCGTACGTAATCGATCGTCGCGACGTCATCCTCGGCTCGTTCAATCTGGACCCTCGCTCGGTCCGTCAGAATACGGAGCTGGCGATGGTGATCCACAGCCCCGAATTTGCCGAACGCATGGCAGGCATCTTCGACCAGGCGACGTCGGCCCGCGTCAGCTTCCGGGTCGAACTGGTCCCCCCTGGCACGACACCGCCCACCCCCACGCCCCCCACCATACCCGCGTTGCGCTGGGTCGGCGAGGAAAACGGGCAGCCGCGTACGTTCGACGTCGAGCCCTACGCGTCTTTCTGGCGCAACTCGGTGGCAGGCGCTTTCACGTTGCTGCCGAGCGACGATCTGTTCTGAGCTGGCCGCCGCCCCGCTAACAACAAGCGTCGATCAGAACTCGAACGTTGCCGAGAGCGTGGCCGAACGCGCATCGCCAATGGCGACGAAATACTGACTCGCGCTCGACGGGTAATACGTCTTGTTGAAGACGTTCTTGACGTTGAACTGATAGTGCACCGGGTGACGGCCGATCTTCGTGTCGTAGGTGGCGAACACGTCGGCAACGAAATACGCCGGCAGCGTGAAGCTATTGGCCGAGTCGCCCGGACGCGAGCCAATGTATCGGCCAACCGCGCCCAGACGCAAATTGCCGCTACCGTCGCCCAGCACCGGGCCCCAGTCATACACCCCGGCCAGCGATGCCGTATGGCGCGCCACATTCGCCAGCGTGTTCCCAGTGTAGAGCGGGTCGTCCGTGGTCTTCGCGTCGATGAACGCGTAGCTCGCGATCACATTCCAGTGCTGTCCGATTCGGCCCGAGACATCCAGCTCGACACCGCGCGAGCGCGCCGCCCCCGACGTCCGCCAGTCGATCGCCTTGGTGACGTCGTTGAACTGCGACACGAGCACGTTGCGCTTGTCGATGTTGAAGATGGCCAACGACCCGCTCAACCCGCTCGGCATGTCGAGCTTCGCCCCGACTTCGTACGATTTGGCGTGTTCCGGCGCGACGTTCGAGTCGATCACGACGCCGGACGACAGCGGCGCGATGGTCGACGTCGGCTTGAGCGACTCCGAATAGCTGCCGTACAGCGACAGATAATCCGTCGCCTTATAGATGACGCCCGCGCGCGGCAACCACTTCGAGTCGCTAAGGTTCGTATTGACCTGGAACGGGCGCCCCTTTCCCGCCAACTGGCTGTACGTCAGCAAACGCAGCCCGCCCACGACGATCCAGCGGTCGGTCACGTGGATAGCGTCCTGAAAGAAGAGCGACGCATCGTGCAGCGTATCGGTCTGATCGCTGTCGCTCGCCGACACCGTCGTCGGGATCACTTCACAGCCGTAGACAGGACTCAGATAGCGGAACGTACACTTCGCCGCCTGACGAATCAGATCGCGACGATAAATGCGCCGGTACTCCCAATCGCCACCGAATTGCAGATCGTGCCGCATGCCCGCCAGATGCACTTTGCCGTCGAGATAGGCAATGCCATAACTGTCGGTGCTGTCCGAGCCGAGCGTGCCATCGTTGCTTCGCGAGATGGTCCCCGTCTTCGTGTTGATACCGTTCACGCGCAGTTGGCCGGCGTCATACGTCTCGGTGTTGTAGCTGTAGCCGAAGTGCGCCTTCCAGTCGGCATTGAACTGATGATCCACCGTGATCTGGGCCAGATGCGACTGCCCTGTCATCTCGTTATGCACGTCGTCCAGACGCTCGCGTGCAGAGACGGCGAGCGGCTTGTTCGTGGTCGGATCGATGACCGTGCCGCGATCGAACGGCGTGAGGAAATTGCGGTACTCGTACGAGAGCACCACTTGCGTGTCGCGTCCGTAGTAAGCGAGCGTCGGCGCGACCAGCGTCTCGCGCTGCGAGCCGAAGTTGCGCCAGTACTGTTGGTTGTTCTGGTCGACGACCAGCCGATACGCAAGACCGCTGTCGCCGATCGGCCCCGTCGTGTCGAGCGTTTCTTGCGCGCCGTTCTTGCCGTGCCCGTAGCTCGTGCCAGCCACGCTCACCGCCGTATAGGACTTGAGCAGAGGACGCTTGCTCACCACGTTGATCACGCCGCCCGGGTCCATGATTCCGTACAGCAGCGACGTCGGCCCCTTGAGCACTTCGACGGAATCAGCGTTTGCGTTGAGACCGCGCCCCTGCACGAGCGGCATGCCGTTGTGCATGATCGAACCGTCGCGGTTACCGCCGAAGCCGCGTTTGAGCAACGTGTCCTGCGTGCCCGCGAGGGTATTGCCCTGCACGATGCCGCTCACGTTGATCAACGCGTCGTCGAGCGTGCGGGCACGCTGATCGGCCAGCACCTGATGCGGCACCACATTGATGACCTGAGGAATGTCCAGTAGCGGGGCGTCGGAGCGCGAGACGTTGGCATCTGCCGGCAGACGGTACGCATCGGACCAGGCTTGTGCCTGAACCCGCGTGGTCGGCAATGTCACATCGCCCGTGCCGCCCCCGGTAGCGAGCGCAGCGGCGACCGGCGCACCCTGCGGCACCAGCGTGTAACCAGCCCCCTGCGGCGATGCGCTCAGTCCCGTGCCGGCCAGCAATTGACCGAAGGCACCCGGCACATCGAAACGGCCTTGCACACCGGGACTCCGACGCCCTTCCGTGAGGGCAGGTGCGTACGTCAGGAGAATGCCGGCTTCGCGGCCGAAACGTGTCAGCACTGTGTCGAGCGAACCCGCCGGAATGTCATAGGCGCGCGTGGCAGCACCGAAAGCACCGGCGGCGACTTTGGCGGATGCATTCGGCTGGCCTGCCGCCTGCGCGTGCGCCACATTGGCGTAGAACGTCGAAGCAAACGTCACCGCCACGGCGACGCTGACACTGTGGCGATGCAATCCGGAGGAAACGCGCGCATCGGAATGACGAGCGGCGCGCGGGAAATCGGGTGAAGCGACGGCCATGATGGGAGATCTCGTTCTGGCAATGGAGAGAAGGTTTCACTTCCCTTGTCACGCGAGACCGAAGAAACAGCTCACTGACCGGATAAAAATTTTCGGGGGATGCAGACAACGTGTCAGCCGCGCGGACCGATCGTCACCCAGTAGCGAGTGACCGACGCCACCGACACGGGCAACGCGTGCGGCAGCATGGCGAGAATCGCATCCGTATCGACCAGCGGATACGTGCCGGACACCCGCAAGGCTGCAACCGCCGGGTCGCAACGGACATATCCACGTCGATAGCGCGACAACTCGGCGAGGAACGCATCGAGACGCATATCGACTGCGACGACCATGCCGTCAGCCCACGCGCCATCGCCATCGGCGAGCGACGTCACGGACGCCACATCCTGCGACGTGAACCGCGCCTGCTCCCCGGCATGGACGATCCGCGCGCTGCCGGCATCGTGGTCAGACGCCTTGGGGGCCACGCGCACCGCGCCTTCGAACACTTGCACCCATCCGGCGTCAGTCCCCTGCCCGCCCTGACGCACCGCGAAGCGCGTGCCCATTGGTTGCAGCGTCGCCTGCGCGGTCACCACAAGCAGCGGTCTGGGTGGCGCGTGCCCGGCGTCCTTGCCGGTCGTGATCATCACTTCGCCGTTGATGAGCGAGATGCGTCGCGTATCCCCGTCCATCGACAACCGCACGGCGCTGCGCGTATTCAGGACGAGCGTCGTGCCGTCTGCCAGCCGCAGCGTGCGGCACTCGCCCACACCCGTGTGCACATCCGCTCGCAGCCGCTGGACGGCCAGCGGGTCGGTGGCCACCCAGGCCCCGGTGCCCGCGAACAACGCCCCGGCGATGCCCTTCACTGCCATTCGACGCCCGCGCGAGCGCGGCGCCCGAAGCGCTGCCTGTGCGACGGCTGCGCCGAGCGTGCCAGACACATGGCGCATGCGCTGGTCCGCCTTTTCGATATGCCGCCAGGCGCGTTCGTGGTCGGGATGCGCCTCGCGCCAGCGTACGCACGCGGCGCGCAACGTCTCGGTGGCGTCGCCGCTACCCAGCATCACCCACCATTCGACGGCTTGCTGCGCAATACCTGCGTCGACCCCACCGATCGAGGAAACGGATGCGGAAGTGCGCGTCATGCGGCGCCCATCGAGAAGAAGCATTGCGTGCCGGCGCGCACGAGATGGCGCTTGACCGTCGCGAGCGAAATGCCGAGTTCGGCGGCGATCTCCAGATGCGTCAGACCGTCGAGTTGCGCCAACAGGAAGGCGCGTTTGACGAGGGCGGGCAGCCCGTCGAGGCAGCGGTCGATTTCGAGCAGCGTCTCGAGCAAGACGGCGCGCTCTTCGGGTGACGGCGCGAGGACCTCCGGCTGTTGCGCCAGAGCGTCGAGATAGGCGCGCTCGATTTGTTCGCGACGCCAGTGGTTGTAAAGCACGCGTTGCGCAACGGTTGTCAGGAAAGCGCGCGGCGAGGCCAGCACGCGCGGCGGATCGCGCTCGAGCAGACGCACGAACGTGTCGTGCGCGAGATCGGCCGCACGGTGCGAGCAGCCGGTCTTGCGATGCAGCCAGCCGTGCAGCCAGCCATGATGGTCGGTATAGAGTCCCTGCAGCGTGGTGTCGCGCGGCAGCGTAGGCGGCGTATTGTCGGCGGGCATACGCCCCTCCTGTCCCCTGACCAGGTGCGGCCGAAAGGCTCAGACACCTAATTTGCAAATGAGAATCGTTCGCAGTATAGCAAACAAGTTCCCCGGGACGGAACGCCGCGCACGCCGTCATCGCTACGCGTGGCGCGTATACGACAACGGTATGCCCCCCTGCCACCGCCCTCGCAATCGCCTGCGCCGTATCATGGAAAACATTTATTGACCGACCGTCCGGTCGGTTTATAATGCGTCCATATCCCACATGCCGCGGAGGCCTTCCTCTATGTATACGCAAGCCATCGATCTGGCCGGCAACAGCCCCAAGGGCGTGCGCGCCCTGAGCGAGGCGGAGCAGCAGCAACAAGCCCGCTTCGACGCGCGCGTCGCTGCCGATCAGAAGATCGAGCCGCAGGACTACATGCCCGCCGAGTACCGCAAGACACTCGTGCGCCAAATCTCGCAGCACGCGCACTCTGAAGTCATCGGCATGCTGCCGGAAGGCAACTGGATCTCGCGCGCGCCCAGCCTCAAGCGCAAGGCGATTCTGCTCGCCAAGGTGCAGGACGAAGCCGGCCACGGCCTCTACCTGTATTCCGCAGCCGAAACGCTCGGCACGTCGCGCGACCAGATGATCGACGCCCTGCACGCCGGCCGCGCCAAGTACTCCAGTATCTTCAATTACCCAACGCTCACGTGGGCCGATGTCGGCGTGATCGGCTGGCTCGTCGATGGCGCCGCCATCATGAACCAGGTGCCGCTGTGCCGCTGTTCGTACGGCCCGTACGCGCGCGCCATGATTCGCGTGTGTAAGGAAGAGTCGTTCCACCAGCGTCAGGGCTTCGACGCCCTGCTCTCGATGATGAGCGGCACGCAAGCCCAACGTGACATGGTGCAAGAAGCCGTAAACCGCTGGTGGTGGCCGGTGCTCATGATGTTCGGTCCGAGCGACAAGGAGTCGATCCACAGCACCCAAACCATGCAGTGGGGCATCAAACGCATCTCGAACGACGATCTGCGCCAGAAGTTTGTCGACGCCGCCGTCGAACAGGCCAAGGTGCTCGGCGTGACCTTCCCCGATCCGGATCTGAAGTGGAACGAGAGCCGCCGCGCCCACGACTACGGCGAGATCGACTGGAGCGAATTCTGGCGCGTGGTGGGCGGTGAAGGCCCGTGCAACAAGGAACGTCTCGGCACCCGTGTGGCTGCCCACGAGAAAGGCGCCTGGGTGCGCGACGCCGCCCTGGCGCACGCCGCCAAGCAGCGCCAGCGCGCCGAAAAGCAGGCCGCCTGAGCCGCATCCGGCCAGCCCCTCACAAGACATCAGGAACGATCATGACGCAAGCAAGCAACAAGGAATGGCCCCTCTGGGAAGTGTTCGTACGCAGCAAGATGGGCCTTGAGCACAAGCACAGCGGCAGTCTGCACGCCGCCGACGCCGAGATGGCGCTGCGCATGGCGCGCGACGTCTACACGCGCCGTCAGGAAGGCGTGAGCATCTGGGTCGTGCCGTCGGTCGCCATCACGGCGTCGGCCCCGGAAGACAAGGCCGAGCTGTTCGATCCGGCCGCCGACAAGATCTACCGCCATCCGACCTTCTACCAGCTGCCGGAAGAAGTGAACCACATGTAAGCGGCGGCGCGCCCATGCAACTCCATGCCCACGGCGCGCCCCATGCGAGACCCCAGAACATGAAACCGACGCAGGAACATCTGTCCTATCTGCTGCGCCTCGCCGACAACGCGCTGATCCTCGGTCAGCGCAACGCGGAATGGTGTGGTCACGGCCCCGTGCTGGAAGAAGACATCGCGCTCACCAACCTGAGCCTCGATCTCATCGGTCAGGCGCGCATGCTCTATCAGCATGCCGCCAAGGTCGAAACCGATCTCACCGGCATCACCAAGCAGGAAGACGACTACGCCTTCTGGCGCGACGAATTCGCGTTCCGTAACTGGACGCTCGTCGAGCTGCCCCACTATGGCCCGACCGCCGGCACAACTGCCGCCGAGCGCGACTACGCCGTGACTATCGTGCGCAACTTCCTCTACTCGGCCCTGATGGTCGAAGTGTGGCAAGCCCTCGCACAGTCGGCCGACACCGAGCTTGCCGCCATCGCAGCCAAGTCGATCAAGGAAGCGCATTACCACCTGCATCACGCGCGCGACTGGCTCGTGCGCTTCGGCGACGGTACCGAGGAATCGCACCGCCGCGCGCAGGCCGCGCTCGATTATCTGGTGCCGTACATGAACGAGATCTTCAAGCACGACACGCTCGAAGACACCGTGGCCGCCGCTGGTACGGGCGTCACGATGGTCAGCCTGAAGGACGCGTGGCAATCCACGATGAACGACGCGCTCGCCGAAGCCACGCTCACCGCACCGGTCGGCGGCGCGTTCGAAAGCACCGGCAAGTTGGGTCGTCACTCCGAGCACATGAGCTATCTGCTCGGCGAGATGCAGGGGCTGGCACGCCAGCATCCCGGCGCGACCTGGTAAGCCTCGCGATGCGCTCGTTTGCCGCTCTGGACACCGATCCGACCATGAATCTTCCGCTCACACCGCCTGTCGCACCCGACGTGCTCACGCCGGCCTCGGCGGCGTCGCTGCCACTCGCATGGCAAACGCTCGAAGCGGTGCCCGATCCGGAGATTCCGGTCGTGTCGATCCGGGAACTCGGCATTCTGCGCGATGTGCGCGTCGTCGCGAACGACAGCGGCGACACGGCGTTCGAGATCGTGATTACACCGACGTACTCGGGCTGTCCGGCGATGCAGCAGATCGCCGAAGACATTGCCGCAGCCATGACGCGCGCGGGCCTCGGCCCGTGGCACGTCAAGACGGTGCTCGCACCCGCATGGACGACGGACTGGATCAGCCCCGAAGCCCGCGAGAAGCTGCGCAGCTACGGCATTGCCCCGCCCACGGGCGCGCATGCCGTAGCCGCCGATGCCCCACGCAAGATCACGTTCTACGGCCGGCCGAAGGACGGCGTGCCGTGCCCGCATTGCGGCTCGGCCGACACCGAGGTCGTATCGGCCTTCGGCTCGACCGCTTGCAAAGCGCATTACCGTTGTCGCACGTGCCGCGAGCCGTTCGACTACTTCAAGCCCTATTGATTGACCCGACTGATCCCGCTTCGCGCATAGCGATGCCGACACTCCGCCCGTCGGCACCCGCAGCCGGGCGGCAAGGAAGCCCACGATGACGACCCCGCAATTCCACTCGCTGACCATCCGCGAAATCCGGCCCGAAACCGCCGACGCCATCTCCATCGCCTTCACGGTGCCAGACGCGTTGCGCGACGCCTATCGTTTCACGCAAGGCCAGTTCCTCACGCTCAAGACCGAGATCGACGGCGAAGAAGCCCGTCGTTCCTACTCGATCTGCGTCGGGGTGCCCGAGTACGAAGCCACGGGTGAACTGCGCGTGGGCATCAAGCGCGTGCCGGGCGGCAAGTTCTCGAACTTCGCAAACGACCAGTTGAAACCGGGGCAGCAGATCGACGTCATGACGCCGGATGGCCGCTTCTTCACGCGCTTGGCGGCAAACAACGCGAAACACTACGTCGGTTTCGCCGGCGGCTCGGGCATCACGCCGATGCTCGCGCTCATCAAGACCACGCTGGCCGCCGAGCCCGACAGCCAGTTCACGCTGGTCTACGGCAACCGTTCGGTGCCCGCGATCATGTTCGCCGAAGCGCTCGAAGACCTGAAGAACACGTATCTGGGCCGTCTGCGCCTGTATCACGTGCTCTCGGACGAAGCGCAAGAAGTCGAGCTGTTCAACGGCTTGCTCGATCAGGACAAGTGCACCGCCTTCATCGAGACACTCATTCCGGCGTCGAGCATCGATGAAGCCTTCATCTGCGGCCCGGGCCCGATGATGGACGCCGCCGAAGCTGCGCTCGCCGCCGCCGGCGTCGCCAAGGAAAAGATTCACGTCGAGCGGTTCGGCGTGCCCTCGCCGCAAGCCGCAGCGAAGCCGGTCGTCATCACGGAAGATACGCCGATGGCGGAACTGGTCGTGGTGATGGACGGCAAGGAACGTCGCCTGCGCCAGCCGTATGAAGGTCAGAGCATTCTGGATACGGGGCTGGCCGCCGGTCTGTCGCTGCCCTACGCCTGCAAGGGCGGTGTGTGCTGCACGTGCCGCGCGAAAGTGCTCGAGGGCGAAGTGGCGATGGACAAGAACTACACGCTGGAAGACTACGAAGTCGAGCAGGGTTTCGTACTGACGTGTCAGGCACGTCCGCTCACGGAGCGCGTCGTGGTGAGCTACGACGAGCGTTGAGCCGGCGTCCAGCCTGCGCTGAACCGGCGCGCCGGAGCCGCCGCATCGACGGCTACGGCATGTCGAATGCGTGTTTGCCACGCCGTGCGAACGTCACGTCAACACGGCCGGAACATGCGTGAAATCCCGCCAATGCGCCGACGATTTCGGACATTACGGGGGCGTCAACCCGAGGGTGCGGGAATACCGTAAACTACCGGGCATGAATACCATCCATGTCGTTTGTGGCGATATCGCCGCGCAGCAGTTGCGTGCGGCGATGGCGCTAGCGCATCGCGCCGACCCCGTGCTTGTCCTGCGTGACGATCTGGCCATTGGCCCGTTGCGGGAGGTCGACGAGAATGAGCGGCAGCGGGCCGCCTTCTGGCAACGCGTGCTGCCGTCTGCCGGCCGCGATTACGCCAGCGAGCTGCGTGAAGAGCTGGCATCGCTGCAACGTCTGGTGGAAGGCGACAACGCCGTGGTTTGCTGGCATGGCGACAGCGCGTCGGATCAACTCACGCTGCGACGCGCGGCATTCATGCTGCGCAACACGCCCGCCCGTCTGAACGAGGTCGTGCTGCGCGGCAGCGACTTGGCAACGCCCGGCACACCGCCCGCCGCAGAACGGCGTACCAGCGTCGGCATGTACGCGCCGGAAGTGCTGGCCGAACGCTTCGCGCGCATCGCCCCGATTTCGCTGTTGCGTATTGGCCGTCTGTCGCTGGAATGGCGGGCGCTCAAACAGGTGAACACGCAGGTGCGCCGCTGGATGCACAACACCTTCGAAGGCGCGACATTTGCCGAGATCGACGACCAGATTCTGGCCCGGGCACCCGTTGCCTGGACGCCGATGGCCACGTTCATCGGCGAGATGATGCCCCGCGTCGAAGGTTTTTTTGCGACCGACAGTTTTCTATTGTGGCGCTGCCGCGAACTCGGTGCAGCAGGCCGGCTCGCGTTGCGCGGCGACACCACGGCGCCCGCCGCGTGCGATCTACGACTGGAGTAACCCCCGTTTATGGCACGTACCAAAGCGCCCGATCATGAATCGCAGCGCGAACAGATTCTCGACGTCGCCGCCGAGGCCTTCGCCCACGCGAGCTATCCGAGCACGTCGATGTCCGAGCTGGCCGCCGCATGCGGCACATCCAAGGCCCGGCTGTATCACTACTACGCGAGCAAAGACGCCATTCTGTTCGATCTGCTCGAGCGCTATACCAAGCGCCTGATGTTGATCGTCACCGAGGTCGAGGCACTTGGACAACGCCGCGGGCTGTCCGAGCGCGACACGTTCCACGAACTGATCCGCGCGTTTCTCGACGAATACGAGACGTCGCAGACGCGCCATATCGCGCTGCTCAACGACGTCAAGTTCCTCAACGACGAGCAACGGGAGATCGTGCTCAACCGTCAGCGGGACGTGGTGGCCGCGTTTGCCCGTCAACTCTCGCGCGCGTTCCCCGACCGGGTCGCCAAGCACAATCAGACGGCGCTCACGATGATGCTGTTCGGCATGATCAACTGGACCTTCACATGGCTCAAACCCGGTGGCCGCATGCGGTACCGCGATTTCGCCAACGAAGTCATCGCGGTGCTTGAACACGGACTCGTCGCGCCGCTGCCGGGCGGTCTCGAAGCCGCCATCCCGGCCGCAGCTACGCCCTCACGCACCTAAAGAAGCGAGTAATCACTAACAAAAAAGGGCGATAAATCGCCCTTTTTTGTTGCCTCGCAACAACCTCTCATCGAGGACGACATCGAGAAAAGACGCCATTCTTCAGTGACTTAGGTGTTTCCCTCCACGGCAGGCATTTATTTCATAGGGTTTTTACCTACTCGATCAGGTATAATTCTTTTGCGTCGCACAATTCAGTACACGCACTAAAGAATACCCAAGGATTACGCCATGACTGCCCCGAACCCCACGCCCGAAGTCGCCCGCGCGACGATTGCCGCCAACGAGCGGTCGAGCGTGATGATTCGTGAGCTGACGTCCGGCGACATCCACCGACTCCAGCGCCACTTTCTGGCGCTCGGCGAAGAAGATCGCCTGCTGCGCTTCGGTCAGGCCGTCACCGACGATGTGATTACTCGCTACGTCGCCAGCCTCGATTTCTCGCGTGACAGCGTATTTGGTGTCTACGACGATAATCTCGCGCTTGTGGCTGTTGCCCACGTCGCCCAACTGCCGGAAGGCAAGAACGGCCGCGTCGCAGAGTTTGGCGTCTCGGTGCTCGAATCGGCCCGTGGCCGTGGCATCGGCTCATGTCTGTTCGAGCGCGCCGCCATCCATTGCCGTAACAAGCGCGTCGACACGCTGTATATGCACTGCCTCTCGCGCAACGCCCGCATGATGCGCATTGCGAAGAAGGCCGGCATGGAGATCAACTTCGCTTACGGCGAAGCCGACGGCTATTTGAGCCTGCCGCCGGCCGACACGCAGTCGATGCTCTCGGAAATGATGCAGGATCAGGTCGCCGCCTTCGATTACGCGGTCAAGCGTCAGCTTCGCAACGCCCGCCGCCTGTTCGGTGCACTCCTGCCGAACGAGCGTGCTGCCTGACCGACACGTCAGCCGTCCCGCAAAAAAAACCCGGTCGATTGGCCGGGTTTTTTTGTCTTCGTCACAATGACGACATTTACCGAGCTACGGCAGCGGCAGCGCCGTCGTCTCCTTGAGCTGATCGAGCACGAAGCTCGTTTTGACGTCGACGACGCTCGGGTGCACGATCAGTTGCGTCTGCATGAATTGTGAGAAGTGCGCCATGTCGCGCACATGCACGCGCAACAAATAGTCCATGTCGCCGGCCATCGCGTAGCAGCCGACGACTTCCGTCCAGGTCTCGACCACGCGGCGGAAGTGCTCGATGACCGAGCCGCCCTCCCCGTCACCGGGATGCCGCTTGTCGAGCCGTACGTTGACGTAGGCGAGCAGGCCGAGGCCGAGTCGCGTTGGCTCGAGCAGCGCAACGTAGCCGCGAATGACACCGGCCTCCTCCAGACGCCGGATGCGCCGCAAGCAGGGACTTGGGGACAGCCTGACCTGCTCGGCAATTTCGAGATTGGACAGCCGGCCGTTGCTTTGCAACAGGGCGAGGATCCGGCGATCGATCTTGTCCAGTTCCAGTTTCGACATTTTTCTCCCCATTATTGGTATATATGCGCAATATTATTGCGCAGTAATTTTATTTTCAGGAAGACGTCGCCCCGGCAAGACGATTACGGAACATTACAGTCCCGTTCTGAAGCATCACAGACAAAGAAAAAGGCGCCAACCTGATCAGGCGGCGCCCCGGTGGGTCGAAGCGTGTCGCCGATGCGGCAACGCACTCAGCATGGATCGGGCCGCATTAGCGGCGCTGGAATTCTCGCGGATCGATCGTGCGCTGGTCGAGCGGGCCTTCGTAACGCTGCGGCTGTTGCGTGGTTCGCTGCTGCGTAGTGGGGGTAGGTTCGGCCGTTTTGTCGCGCGCCATTTCATCAGCGCGAGCAACGCTCACTTCCAGGGTCAGAAACGAAGCGGAAACCAACAGGAATTTCGCAATGTTTCGTTGATTCACAGTGACTCCTTCTTGCGTATCGCTATATTGCTAGGCGCACTGACTGTGCGCTAAGAACGTACCCAACGTGTCGGGTAAAGCGTTAGTGGGCATTCTGCCCGGTCTGTTCCCGCTGCCCCCGAACCGTTACACGTTGTTACCCCCATGTCAGAAGACACCGACAAACGCACGGTTGCCGACATAATCGCGACACAATGCCGCCATTTTGAGGCGAAATCCGAAAGCGGTCATGCGTCTCGATGTCGCACCCGCAGGCGATACAAGGGGGCAAAGACAGAAACGACAGACGAGGGTTTACGCCATCCATCTGACGTTTACGTAAACGTCATAATCCTCGTTATACTGCCCCCGATCGGTCATCTATGAAACGTCACCCTACCCGTCAGGCACCGCCCTGACACCGGTGCTAACATAAGTTCGACTGGCATCAGTATCACGATAAAAGGCCCCGCTCGACGGGTGATCTCACGCAAGTGAACACCTGGGTAAAGCGATATTCAGAGGCCGGCATTCACCGCTGCCGTCCTGCTTCACGAGAGCGGGAGGGGCAGGAAGTTTTGGCGATCCCAAAATCAGTGAGAGTGAGGAGCACACCCCATGAACGCCCCCGTCAACCCGAGTTTGCTGGCCGCGCTAGAATCGGTCACGCTCGACGACAAGTACACGCTCGAGCGCGGTCGCGCTTACATGAGCGGCATCCAGGCTTTGGTCCGGCTACCGATGTTGCAGCAGGCGCGCGATGCCGCCGCCGGGCTCAACACCGCAGGTTACATTTCGGGCTATCGCGGTTCACCGCTCGGTGGTCTGGATCTGTCGCTATGGAAAGCGAAACAGCACCTCGCGAGCCATAACATCGTCTTCCAGCCCGGCCTGAACGAAGACCTTGCCGCCACTGCCGTGTGGGGCTCCCAGCAGGTCAATCTGTACCCTGCCAAGTTCGACGGCGTGTTCGCCATGTGGTACGGCAAAGGCCCCGGCGTCGACCGCTCCATGGACGTGCTCAAGCACGGCAACTCGGCGGGCACGTCGAAGCATGGCGGCGTGCTGGTGCTCGCAGGCGACGACCACGCCGCCAAATCCTCCACCCTCGCGCATCAATCCGAACACGACTTCAAGGCGGCCGGCATTCCTGTGTTGTATCCGTCGAACGTTCAGGAGTATCTCGACTACGGTCTGCATGGCTGGGCAATGAGCCGCTACTCCGGCCTGTGGGTCGCGATGAAATGCGTGACGGACGTGGTCGAGTCGTCAGCCTCGGTGATGATCGATCCGCACAACGTCGACATCCATCTGCCGAACGACTTCATCATGCCGCCCGACGGCCTGAACATCCGCTGGCCCGACCCGCCGCTGGTGCAGGAAGCGCGTCTGCTCGACTACAAGTGGTATGCGGGGCTTGCCTACGTGCGCGCCAACAAGCTCGACCGCGTGATGATCGATTCGCCCCACGCGCGCTTCGGCATCATGACCGGCGGCAAGGCGTACCTCGACGTGTGTCAGGCGCTCGCCGACCTGGGGCTGGACGAAGCCACGTGCCAGCGCATCGGCATTCGGCTGTACAAAGTGGGTTGCGTGTGGCCGCTCGAAGCGCAGGGTGCGCGCGCGTTCGCGCAAGGCCTGCAAGAGATTCTAGTCGTCGAGGAAAAGCGTCAGATCCTCGAATACGCGATCAAGGAAGAGCTATACAACTGGCGCGACGACGTGCGTCCGCGCGTGTACGGCAAGTTCGACGAAAAGGACGGCGCCGGTGGCGAATGGTCCGTGCCGATGGCCAATTGGCTGCTGCCCGCGCACTACGAACTCTCGCCCGCGCTGATCGCCAAGGCGATTGCCACGCGTCTTGAGAAGTTCGAGCTGCCGAGCGACGTGCGCGAGCGCATCGCTACACGTCTGCGCGTGATCGAGGCAAAGGAGCAAGCGCTCGCCAAGCCGCGCGTCGCAGTCGAACGCAAGCCGTGGTTCTGCTCGGGCTGCCCGCACAATACGTCGACCAATGTGCCAGAAGGGTCGCGCGCCATCGCCGGCATCGGGTGTCACTACATGACCGTGTGGATGGATCGCCGCACCGACACCTTCTCGCAAATGGGCGGCGAAGGTGTGCCCTGGATCGGGCAGGCGCCGTTCTCGTGCGACGAACACATTTTCGCCAACCTCGGCGACGGTACGTACTTCCACTCGGGGCTGCTCGCCATTCGCGCGGCGATCTCGTCGAAGGTCAACATCACCTACAAGATTCTGTACAACGATGCGGTCGCCATGACCGGCGGCCAACCCGTCGACGGCACACTCTCCGTGCCGCAGATCGTGGCGCAGGTCGATGCCGAAGGCGCAGCGAAGATCGTCATCGTGACCGACGAACCCGAAAAGTACGACGGCGTGAAGCTCGTTGGCGACGCCCCCGTCTATCACCGCGACGAACTGGATCGCGTGCAACGCGAGCTGCGGCTGGTCAAGGGCACGTCGATCCTGATCTACGACCAGACTTGCGCCACCGAGAAACGCCGCCGCCGCAAACGCGGTGCGTACCCCGATCCGGCAAAGCGTGTGGTCATCAACGAAGCCGTTTGCGAAGGTTGCGGCGATTGCTCCGTGAAGTCGAACTGCCTGTCGGTGGAGCCGCTGGAAACGGAATTCGGCACGAAGCGTCAGATCAACCAGTCGACCTGCAACAAGGACTATTCGTGCCTGAACGGCTTCTGCCCGAGCTTCGTGACGGTCGAAGGCGGTCAACTGCGCAAGCCCAAGACAGCACAGGTCGACAGCAGCGGTCTGCCACCGCTGCCTGAACCGGCGGTGCCGGCGATCTCGCGTCCGTACGGCATTCTCGTGACGGGCGTGGGCGGCACCGGCGTGGTGACCATCGGCGGCCTGCTCGGCATGGCGGCGCATCTGGAAAACAAGGGCGTCACAACGCTCGATGTGACCGGCCTCGCGCAGAAGGGCGGCGCGGTGACGAGCCACGTGCAGATCGCGCTGCAACCGGAAGACATTCACGCCACACGTATCGCCATGGGCGACGCCCGCGTGGTGATCGGGTGCGACGCCATCACGACGGCGAGCGACGATACGCTCTCGCGCGTGCAGCACGGCGTGACGAACATCGTGGTCAACAGTGCACACACACCGACGGCCGAGTTCATCCGCAATCCGAACTGGCAGTTCCCCGGCGCGAGCACGGAGAACGATATCCGCGCGGCGGCCGGTGACAGCGTCGACTTCGTCGATGCGAATCACCTCTCGCTGCGTCTGCTCGGCGACACCATCTACACAAACCCGTTCGTGCTCGGGTACGCATGGCAAAAGGGATGGGTGCCGCTCTCGCACGCCGCCCTCATGCGCGCTATCGAACTGAACGGTGTGGCGATCGAGAAGAACAAGCAAGCGTTCGAGTGGGGCCGTCGCGCCGCGCACGATCTAGCGTCCGTGCGTCGGCTGGCGCAGCAGAACGAGGCGCCGGAGTCGTCTGCCGCTGGCGGCAAGCTGATCACGCTGCATACGCCGCGCGCGCTGGATATGCTGATCCAACGCCGTTACGACCAGTTGGTGGCGTATCAGGATCGCGCTTATGCAGAACGCTTCAAGCAGACCGTCGACCGTGTGCGCGCCGCCGAAACGCCGCTCACGCAAGAGGGCATGCAAATGCCGCTGACCGAAGCCGTCGCCCGGGCGCTTTACAAACTCATGGCCTACAAGGATGAGTATGAAGTGGCGCGACTGTACACCGACCCGGCATTCATGAAGAAGATCAACGAGCAGTTCGAAGGTGACTTCACGCTGCGCTTCCACCTGGCGCCGCCGTCGCTGGCCAAGCACGACGACAAGGGCCATCTCGTCAAGAAGGCCTATGGCGCGTGGATGATGAAGGCGTTCGGCGTGCTGGCGAAGTTCAAGGGACTGCGCGGCGGGGCGTTCGACATCTTCGGCCGCACGCAGGAGCGTCGCACGGAACGGGCGCTGATCGGCGAGTACGAAACGCTGGTGAGCGAACTGGTGTCGCGCCTGAACGAGAACAACCTGCCGTTGGCCGTGCAACTGGCGGAGCTGCCGCAGGAGATTCGCGGCTACGGGCACATCAAGGAGCAGAACCTCGCCGCCACGCGTATCAAGTGGACGAAGCTGCTGGCGCAGTTCCGCGATGGCAGTTCGCATCGCGCGGCCGCTTGATTCGCTGCTTGATTCGCTAAGCCGCCAGTCCAACAAAAATCCCGCCAGCGCGTGAGCGTCTGGCGGGATTTTTTATGCGCTTTCGCGCAGTCGGCGCACAGGAACGCCGGAGATCACCCCGGCGGCATGTCCGCCCCGATCATCAACGGCTGACGTTGGCCGCAGCCACGGCCGTCATGTTGATGATACGGCGCACGGTGGCGGCCGGTGTCAGGATGTGAACCGGCTTGGCGCAACCGAGCAGGAACGGGCCGACCGTCACGCCTTCGCCGCCCGTCATCTTGAGCAGGTTATACGTGATGTTCGCCGCTTCCACGTTCGGCATGACGAGCAGGTTCGCTTCGCCCGACAGACGCGACGCCGGATACGCGGCGCGACGCACCGTCTCCGACAGCGCCGCGTCGCCGTGCATTTCGCCATCGACTTCCAGCGCCGGCGCACGCGCGGCGAGCAGTTCGCAGGCGCGAGCCATGCGTTGCGCCGATGCCGACTTCACGCTGCCAAAGTTCGAGTTCGAGAGCAGCGCCACCTTCGGGGCGATGCCGAAGCGCTCGATTTCCTTCGCGGCGAGTACGGTCATCTCGGCGAGTTGCTCCGAGCTCGGCGTCTCGTTGACGTACGTGTCGCTGATGAACAGGTTGCGCTTTTCGAGCATCAACAGGTTCATGGCGGCGTAGTTCTCGACACCGGCCGCGCGGCCAATCACCTGATCGACCACATCCAGATGGCGGTGGTACGTATCGATCATGCCGCAGATCATGCCGTCGGCTTCGCCCAGACGCACGAGAATCGCACCGATCAGCGTGTTGTCCTTGCGCATGGCCGCCTTGGCGACTTCCGGCGTCACACCGTGACGCGCGCCGAGGTTGTGGTACTCCTGCCAGCAGCGTTGATAACGCGTGTCGTCTTCCGGATTCACGATCTCGAAATCGACGCCCGGCTTGAGCTTCGAGCCGATTTTCTGCAAACGCATTTCCACCACGGCCGGACGGCCGATGATGATCGGCTTGGCGATGCCTTCGGCCAGCACGAACTGGGCAGCGCGCAGCACGCGCTCGTCTTCGCCTTCGGCAAACACAATGCGGGCGGCGTCGTTGCCGAAGCGGGCACGGGCGGCGGCAAACACCGGGCGCATGATGAAGCCGGTGCGATACACGGTCGTGCCGAGTTGTTCGCGATAGGCATCCATGTCTGCGATCGGGCGCGTGGCCACGCCCGAGTCCATCGCGGCTTGCGCCACGGCGGGTGCGATCTTGATGATCAGACGCGGATCGAACGGCTTCGGAATGATGTATTCCGGACCGAATTCGAGCGACTGGCCCTCATAGGCGCGCGCGACTTCTTCACTTTGCTCTTCTTCCTGCGCCAGTTCGGCGATGGCACGCACAGTGGCGAGCTTCATTTCTTCCGTAATGGTGGTCGCACCGACGTCGAGCGCGCCGCGAAAGATGAACGGGAAGCACAGCACGTTGTTGACCTGGTTCGGGTAATCCGAACGGCCGGTCGCGACGATGCAGTCCGGACGCGCAGCCTTCGCGATTTCCGGGCGGATTTCCGGCTCCGGGTTGGCGAGCGCGAGAATCAGCGGCTTCGGGCCCATGGTCTTGACCATGTCGCCCGTGAGCACGCCGGCGGTCGAGCAACCGAGGAACACGTCGGCGCCGTTCGAAGCATCGGCGAGCGTGCGCGCTTCGGTGGCGACGGCGTAACGCGCCTTGCTCTCGTCGAGCTTGTCGCGGCCGGTGTGAATCACGCCCTTCGAGTCGAGAACCAGAATGTTCTCTTTCTTCAGGCCGAGGTTCACCAGCAGATCCAGGCAGGCGATGGCGGCAGCGCCGGCACCCGAGCAGACCAGCTTCACCCTGGCGATATCCTTGCCCACGACCTTCAGGCCGTTGAGGATAGCGGCCGAGGCAATGATGGCGGTGCCGTGCTGATCGTCGTGGAAAACAGGGATCTTCATGCGCTCGCGCAGCTTCTTCTCGATGTAGAAGCACTCGGGCGCCTTGATGTCTTCGAGGTTGATGCCGCCGAGCGTTGGCTCGAGCATGGCAATGGCCTCAACGAGCTTGTCCGGATCGTGTTCGGCGAGTTCGATGTCGAACACGTCGATGCCGGCGAACTTCTTGAACAGGCAGCCCTTGCCTTCCATCACCGGCTTGGCGGCGAGCGGACCGATGTTGCCCAGGCCGAGCACGGCGGTACCGTTGGTAATCACACCGACGAGGTTGCCGCGCGACGTGTAACGGTTGGCCGCGAGCGGATCTTCAGCAATGGCCTCGCAAGCGTAGGCCACACCGGGGGAGTAGGCCAGCGACAGGTCGATCTGGTTCGACAGCGGCTTGGTCGGCGTCACCGAGATTTTGCCCGGACGCGGATTCTCGTGGTAAGCCAGGGCGCTTTGTTTCAGTTCTTCATCCATATCTCGATACCTAATGACAGGGCGACGGCCAGGCCCCGTGCCGCATGCGGGCAGCGTCCGGGCTCAACCGTCTTTTCACGGATCACGGCGGGGAAGAGACAACCGGAGGGACTCGACGATTGTGTCGTCGACGGTTTTCTTCTCTACGCGGCAGCGCGATGACCGCCGCTTTCCCGATCCGGCATGCCGCGCTGGTGCGCGCCCGGATCGTGGGACTTACGGTGCGCCGGACGCACCGCAGGACGCAAAGTGTACACCTTGCGCCGAAAGCGTGATGCCGCACGCGGCGCCTGCCGCGGGGGTGATTGACGATTGTCGCGCCTTACTTCAGCGCCTCGCCGCGACGCTCCGGAATCAGGAAAAGCGTGGCGAGAATGTCGAGCACGTAAATACTGGCAAGCAAGACGAGCGCCATCTTGAACGAATAGGCGGCCGCCAGCGCCCCGACCGTGAGCGGTCCGAAACCGCCGACGGCGCGGCCGATGTTGAACAGCACGTTTTGCGCCGTTGCACGCGCGGCCGTCGGATACAGCTCCGAAATCAGCGCGCCGTAGCCACCGATCATGCCGTTCACGAACAGCCCCATCACCGCACCGCCGATCAGCAACGCGAACTGCGACTGTAACTGCGCGTAGACGAACACCATCACGACGGCACCGATCTGATAGCCGATGAACGTCGGGCGGCGGCCGAAGCGATCGGCCAACCGGCCGAACAGCCAGATGCCGAACGCCATGCCAAGCACCGTCACCGCCGTCCACATCGCGGATTTGGTAAGCGAGTAACCGAACGTCTTCGACAGGTACGACGGCATCCAGATCATCAGGCCGTAGTAACCGAAGTTCTGCACCGAGCACAGGATCGCCACGCCGAGGCTCGCGCGCGTGGTGGCGCAATCCTTGACCAGCAATTTAAGCGGCGCGTGCTCGCGCGGCTGCTTTTGTTGCGCGAGGAACATCTCGGGCTCGCCGAGCGTGCGACGCATGACGAACGACACGACGGCGGGCAGCAGCCCCACCGCGAACATGCCCCGCCAGCCGATGACCGGCAGCAGCAACGGCGTGAGCAACGCGGCGGCGAGCACCCCGGCCTGCCATCCCAGCCCCACGAACGACGAAGCGCGTGCACGACGCTCCGGCGCGCAGGCTTCCGCCGCGAGCGCCATGCCGATGCCGAATTCGCCTCCCAAACCGATACCGGCGATCGTCCGGTACGCCAGCAGATCCCAATACCCCTGAGCCAGCGAGCACAGGCCGGTGAACACGGCGAAGAGCAGAATTGTCCACGACAGCACGCGAACGCGGCCATAACGATCGGAGAGCATGCCGAAGACAATGCCGCCCACGACCGCACCCACGAGGGTCCATGTGACGAGCGCCCCCGACTGCGCGCTCGACAGCGCGAGGTCGGCGGCAATGGCCGGCAGGATGAAGCCGAGAATCAGCAGATCGAAGCCGTCCATGGCATAGCCGATGGCCGAGGCCCAGAGGGCACGGTTCGCGTAGGCGTTGTCTTGCGGCACGGCAGGAGCCGCAAGCGAGGGCGAGGAATCGTTTGGCATGAGCACGTCCGACGGGTCTGAATTTTCGGCGTGAGTGTATGCCTGTCATAAAGGCTCGGCAACTGTCTCTTTTTTTGGACTCATCTGTCGAAGACAATTTTTCATATGCGCCGTGCGGGCACACTACGCGTATTCCTCGGGTTGAAAATATACGCTCAGTGCATAATTGACCTCGCATCTGCTGAAACTTGTGGCATAATTCGCGTTTAAGCGCCGGTCGGTCGTCGCAAGACGTGCAGACCCGCCGCCTTAGACGGCGTTCTGCCTCAGTGCCCTACGCGCTGCGGCGCCCCGCCGACTTACCCATGACTCCTGGCTGCACGCTCCACGGCGGGCAGCTACGCTAAGGAACCGCATCATGATTGGCATCGACCGCCAGGCGATTTCCGACATCACCGCCAAGATCCTGCTCGAAGTGGGCGCGGTGCATTTCAACGCCGAGAAGCCGTACATCTTCACCTCGGGCTGGGCCAGCCCGGTCTACACCGACTGCCGCAAGCTGATCTCGTACCCGCGTGTGCGCCGTACACTGATGGACTTCGCCGAGGCCGTCATCATTCAGGACGTCGGCTGTGAGCAATTCGACACGGTGGCCGGCGGCGAGACCGCAGGCATTCCGTTCGCGGCCTGGATCGCCGACAAGCTGATGCTGCCGATGCAATACGTACGCAAGAAACCGAAGGGTTTCGGCCGTAATGCGCAGATCGAAGGCGATCTGCCGGAAGGCTCGCGCGTGCTGCTCGTGGAAGATCTGACGACCGACGGCCGCAGCAAGATCAACTTCTGCAAGGCGCTGCGCGAAGCCGGTGCGAGCGTAAATCACGTGTTCGTGATCTTCCACTACGACATCTTCCCGGAGAGCCGTCAGGTGCTCAAGGACATCGACGTCCAACTGCACTCGCTCGCGACGTGGTGGGATGTGCTGCGCGTTGCCAAGCAGCAGAACCACTTCGACACGAAGACGCTCGACGAAGTCGAGAAATTCCTGCACGCACCGGCCGAATGGTCGGGCGCGCACGGCGGCGCCACGTCGTTCCCGAAGGACTAAGTCCTGTGGCAATGCCCGTAGTCTTCGCTTGAGAGGCGAGAGCGGCCAGTCCGAAAGGGCTGGCCGCTTTTTTTCTGCATTCGCTTTGCAGAGGAGTCACCCATGTTTGCTTCGGTCTTCGCCATCAGCATCGGGGCTGCCCTCGGCGCGCTGTTGCGCTGGGCACTCAGCGTGCAGTTCAATGCGATCTTGCCGACACTCCCGCTCGGCACCCTTGCGGCCAATCTCGGCGGCGGCTATCTGATCGGGATCGCCGTCGCGCTTTTCAGTCACTTTCCATCGATTCCGATCGAGTGGCGTCTGTTGATCGTCACCGGCTTTCTCGGCGGCCTCACCACGTTCTCCACCTTCTCGGCCGAAGTCACCACATTGCTGCGTGAGGGGCAGATGGGCTGGGCATCGCTCATCGTGATCGTTCACGTCGGGGGCTCGCTCATCATGACGTTGCTCGGCATGGCCAGCGCCACACTGCTCGTGCAGTGGCTGCGCCCCGCCGTCTGACCGGCTTGGCGACATTGCCGTCGCGCCGTCGTGCTACGGCAGCAACATCACGAGCTTGACGTCGTCGTGCCCCGATAAACGGAACGTGACCTGCGCAAAATCGATGTCGCCGCGCACAGGGTGATGGAAGCCACGTCGGCCGCCTTCGCGCTCCACGACATCCTGCTGCGACCAGAGCGCGGCGAACACGCTGCTCTCGCGTTGCAGGGCGTCTGTGAGCGCGCGCACGGGAGTGTCGTCGAGATATGCGCTGCATTCGGCGCGAAACTCCGCCACGACACGTCGCGTCCGGCTCTCCCACGCCTGAATCAACGTCAGTGCGCCCGCGTCGAGGAAGATGTAGCGCAGCAGATTTTTCGCGCCGGGCCCATCGAGCCAGCCCCGGAAGATGTCTGCGGCGGCATCGTTCCAGGCGAGGACATCCCAGCACCGGTCGAGCGCATAGGCAGGCGCCGCCACGGCGGCAACTGCCGCCTGCACCTGCGCCGCAGCGTGATGCGGTAACGGCGCCGCGCCGCGCTCTGGATCGCGTTTGCCCGCCAGATCGAAGAGATACGCCCGTTCGGCACGCGAAAGCCGCAGCGCGCTGGCCACTGCGGCCAGTGCGCCTGCCGAAATCGACACCTCCCGCGCCTGTTCGATCCACGTGTACCAGGTCGACGACAATCCGCACAACTGCGCCACTTCTTCACGTCGCAGCCCTGGTGTGCGGCGTCGCCCAAGCAACGGCAGTCCGACCGCCGCCGGGGTCAACCGCTCGCGATGCGCGCGCAGAAAATCTCCCAGCGCCCGGCGCTGGCGCGCATCGTCGGCATGCGAGGACGACGCTGCTGGCAGGGTGCCGGATGTGGAAATGGGGGTAGTTTTCATACCAGGATAAATAGGTAACTTGTACCGGTATCGATGAGCCATTATCGTGAGACCCATCGATGTCGCGCAAGCCCCTGAGCCCAACATCGCCGAATCCGACACCCCTACCCCACAGACGAAGGAGACTCGCCGTGAACGAAAGCCATCCCCCCACCGACTCCGCTGCGGCGCACGACGCCCGCCGCGCGCACGACACGCATAACGCGCATAACGCCGTCGTCACCGGCCAGTTCGGTTCGCAGGCGTCCGCCTATCTGACGAGCGCCAATCACGCGCAGGGGGCCGATCTGGAGCAGCTCGCTGCGATCGTGCGCGCGCATCCGGGGGCGCAGGTGCTTGATCTGGGCTGCGGCGCAGGTCATGTGAGCTTCTTCACTGCGCCGCATGCCGCGCGTGTGGTGGCCTACGATCTGTCGGCCGATATGCTCGGCGTGGTCGCAGGCGAGGCTGCGAAGCGCGGGTTGACGAACGTCGACACCCAACTCGGCGCAGCCGAATCGCTGCCGTTCGGCAACGCCAGCTTCGATCTCGTCTTCAGCCGTTACAGTGCGCATCACTGGGCCGACGTGGGCGCGGCGCTGCGCGAGATGCGTCGCGTGCTCAAGCCGGGCGGACGTGTGGTGATCTGCGACGTTGCCTCGACCGGCCAGCCGTTGTTCGACACTTATCTGCAAGCGGTGGAGGTGCTGCGCGACACGTCGCACGTGCGCAGCTACGCGGCGAGCGAATGGATGACGATGGCAGCAAGTGCGGGATTCTCGGTGGCATCGCTCACGCCGCGCACGCTCGAACTCGACTTCAAGACCTGGACGACGCGCATGCGCACGCCCGCACCGATGCAAGTGGCGATTCGCGCGTTGCAGGCGGCGATGGCCGACGACGTACGCCGTCACTTCAGAATTCAGGACGACGGATCGTTCACGCTCGACACGCTCACGCTCGAACTGGTTGTCGGCTGAGAACTCCGGGGCCTCGGGACGTGGCACATGGAAAGCCCGGCGTGAGTGCGACACCCACGCCGGACACCCCAACCGTCACGCGTCACTTCGGCCCCGCCTTTTTGACGCCGATCACATCGGATTTTCCCGGTGACGCCGCACGCCTCGGGGCGAGAGCGGGCGCGATCTGCCGAGAGACGAATTTCAATGCGACCTGAGCCGCGACCGATGGCGCAAAAAGTGCGCCCGGTGGCTCCACCATGTGCATGACGTGCAGAAACCGGCGGTAAATCGCCGCGTCGTCCACAGCCAGTCCGAGCAGTAACTCCACGTAGCGTTGCATGAGCCGCGCGCGCCAATGCGCCGCCCCTCTCTGCCCGGTCTGACGCAAATCGACACCGGTCGAGAAAGTCCAGGCATGCCGTGCGACACGCGCCAGCACGCGTTGCAACGTCAGACTCCCCGGCGCAGCACCAGCGCTGCGAAGTACGTACAGATGCGCATCGAGCGCCACCGCACTCAGCGCGGCCACTGTCATGCCCTGCCCATACACCGGGTTAAAACAGCAGGCGGCATCGCCCAGTACCGCGAAGCCTCTGGGCCAGCGCGCCATCTCGTCGAAGTGCCGCACCCGGTTCTCCGTCTGGCGAAATCGGCGAATCGCCGATATCGGTTCGGCAGCAGCGATGGCGTCGTGAAGCGTCGGCACTCGCAGACTGCGCGCGAAAGCAACGAAGCTGTCTTCGTCACCGGGCGGATAGTTGCCGCCGACCCCCGTCAAGGTAACGATCCACCGGTTTCCCTCTATGGGGAAAATCGTGCCGCTGCGCGGACAGTCAGGCGGACGGCCGTGCACCACCAACGCCTGCCAATCTCGCCATGGAGAGTGCTTCGGCACCGCGTACAGGCGGCTCGCATATCCGACGCGGGCATCGACAACGGTCTCTCGCGGCATGTCGAAGCCAGCCGCGCGCAGCCACGACGGCGTGCGCGAATTGCGACCGCCGGCGTCGACGACGAAAGCGGCAGGCAGTGTCGTGACACCGCCGGAACAACCCACCAATACGCCGGGACGTTGTCGAATCGTGACGCCGCAAACGCGCGTCTGCCCAGGGTCGAGACTCAGGCCGGTGACTTCGCACCCTGGCAGCACACTGACCCGCCGCTCGGCCAGCACGCGTTGACGCACCGCGAACTCAAGCAGGTCGCGGCTCGTCGACCAGGTAACGAAACCCTCGCCCGCCGCAGGCATCCAACCCGCCGCCGAGAACCAGCGTACCGACCGATACCAGTCGAGCGGCACGGCGCCTGCGTCCAGCAACGTTTGGCCAAGCTCGGGAAACAGGGCCTCCAGCGTGCGCCGCCCTCGCATGAGCAATTGATGCACAAACTGACCTTGCGGCACGCCGGCCCTCGGCCCCGGTACGCCGGGCAATTCGTCGCGTTCGACGAGCCACACCTCCTCGAAGTGCCCGGTCAACACGCGTGCCGCAAGCAGCCCGGCCATCCCTCCACCAATAACAATCGCGCGCGTTGCGGCGGACGTTGTGCCGCTGGGCATCGCCCCTACCGACGTGGTTGAAGTCATGGCGCGCCTCGTTATCGGAACCAGCGATTCAATCCGCTCTGCGACGCCGGCACATCGATCTGATGCTCGATTTGCCGATGAAACGCGGGAAGCCGGCTCCAATGCAGCCCCGGACGCACGTGATGCGCGAGGTGATAGCCGTTGTTGAAGAACGCGAGATTGAGCCAGGTGTTGGCCTTCGTGTGCGACGCCTTGAACGGATCTCGCGAGTAGAGATCGATATGATCGTCGTACGTCATGTGAATGAAGTTCAGCCATACCAGCACAATCGGTGCAACGAAGAAAATGAACCCGTTGCGCGGGTTGTAAAGGAGCAACCCGATCAGCACAACGTAGCTGGCTGCCACTTGCCAGAGGCAGCGTTGACGCAGACGCTTGCAAGTGCGCCCGATGCGCAGCACGTGGTAGTTGTACGTGAAGAAATAGTGCGCGATGTAGGCGAGCCGCGACATCCGCCGGCCGCCGGCATCTATCCAGCGGGACGGGTCGCGTTCCGGTTCGGTGTAATGCAGGTGATGGCCCCGGCTGTGATGCAGCCGGAACTTCGCGGCATACATACCGGTTTGCAACCACATCACCAGTTCGAGCATCCGATTGCGCCATCCGCTCGAAAACATGCCCACATGCGATTGGTTATGCACCGCAGTGGATATCGCGATCTGGGGCAGCAACAGCAGTGCCGCCCACGCAATCGCCGTTCTCAGTTCATGCGCGAATAGGTAACCTGTTACCTGCGCCGCCGCCGTTCCCGCCACCAGTGCAAGCGGAGCGAGATCTTCCTGATAAGGCAACCCTAGCCAACGGGCGAGATGTCTCATGATGCCTCCTTGCGCCGCTCGACGTCGATCGGCGAGCGCGTCAATGGACTTCGCCGGCAGCGACATTACGGCGCAGCCGGGCGAGCAGCGCCGGTGGTGAAAAGCTCCAGCGCGCATTCATCGTGCCGACCGGACGGTCGAATTGCAGCCACTGACTTTCGCAAGTCAGGGCAGACAGGTGATCGTGCCGGTAGGTCTTGGCGACGATGACGAATCGCGCCAACACGGGAGCACGCAACTCGGCAAAGTGTTCGAATACGACGTCCAGCGAATTCAGAACAAAGGCCAGATCGTGTGAAACCTCATAGAAGCGGTGTGAGATTGCCGTCCCGACCTGTCGGTTCGCTTCGATCAGCATCAGCCCAGGTACGTGGTCGAGGGGATGTTCGAAGAAGAAGGGATGATTCGGGTCGATATGAAGCGTCGCGATAAAGCAGTCGTACCCGTCGGGCGTGGCGTCGGCGCGCATGATCGACGCCACGAATACATTGGCCGGATCGGACTTGTGGACCAGTGTGTGATCCAGTGTCCTGGGCATCGCGAGGGCTTCGGTGCCGTTGCCGTCGGGCAGGCCGGCAACACGGCTCGTCAAGGGGGGCTGAAGGTTCATGGCGACTCCGTTCAAGGGCTTTCGGGGGGGGGGGGTAAAAGCCCGTCGTCGCGAACCGCGACGCGCGGGCGGGGGGGAGTGGACGTAAAGTTACGTCGATGCGTAGCCGCTGTACCCAACACCGGGCAATCGGCTTCTGCGGTGTTCGAGAAGCGATTGGACAATGCGAGACGCCGCCTCCTGCGCTGAAAACACGCAAGCCTCAATCGACGCGCCGCGCAAATAATCGCCCGCGAATGAGAGGCCGTCGATGGTGTGCCGACGGTCCTCCAGCAATGCCCGCAACCGATAGTGGTGCGGTGCGTAGGCGCACAAGCCCGGATCGAACAAATGGGCGACGACATCCCGCCGGTCTGAGCGCTCCACCGGAATGTATTGGCGCAGGGTCGCCTCGGCGAGATCGAGCATCGCTTCGGCTCGCGAACCATCGACACCATCGGCGTGTCTGGCACGTTCGATCAGCTCGCGCGCCTTACGGCCGCTGAACGTATAGCGCACCATGTCCAACCGATCGACGCCATAGGCGCCAGCGTTGCTCAACACCTGGTCCGGACCAAATGACAGGCCCCGCACCTGGGCTGAGAATATCGGCCGGCGATACGCCGCCACCAGAACCAGCACCGGGAAGTAGCGAATCTCATCGAATGCTGCCGCGAGTCCCGCATCGTGCTCGCGAAGCAGATCGGCGCTGACGCCTGCAGGCGTCGCGAGCACCACGTGGTCGTATTCCAGGTCACGAGTGCGACCGTCGGCGTGACGCACCGACAAACCGAAGACCCGGCCGTTGCGAACCGCGATACGCTCGACGCGAGCATCGCAGCGGACCTGCACCGAAGCGATTGCCGCGTCGACGAAGGCACCCATGCCGTCCTTGAGCTGGTCGTAGGTATCGAGCCACATCCCCAAGTGGGTGCCGAAGTTGCCGAGGTGGATCTCGTCGGGCTCTGCGCCGTTCATTCGTACCGACATTGCCCGCACGACGGCGCGGCAGAATGGCGGACTCAAATGCGAACTGAGCGGCGAATCGTCGTAGCGTCTGGCCAGCCTTGCGAATGACGGGCCATCAAGAAACCGGTTGCGCGCGTCGAGCCACACCCGCAGGCAAAGTCCGCCGAGACGCAAAGCGTCTGCCGGCGGGCAGCCCCGCATGTACGCCAAGGTACTACTCAGGCGGCGCGTGCTGTCCAGCGTGACAATCCGGCCATTCCGGATACGTGACGTGTTGATGCCGAAAGGCTCGAACGCAAATGGACCGAGTTCGTGGGCAAGTGTGCGAAAACGCTCGTAGCGCCGACCGATGTTCTTGCCGCCCAGATCGATCCGGCAACCGCCGAGCGTGGCGGAACAGATCCGACCGCCCACCGTCGCTTGGCGCTCGATCAACTCAGCAGGAATGCCGGCCTTGCGCAGATAGTGCACCGTCGCAATGCCGGATATGCCGCCGCCAACGACGGCGCATGTCGCAGTGGATGTCATCGTAGAGCCCCCGCATGTTCATGGGACATGCTTCAAGTGTCGTGACAATGACACTCAAATATCACGACATCCTAAGCATAGATGAATGAAACCATCCGCTGTAATCTCATAGCGCGTTTACTCATAGTGAACTATCAAAGTCACTTGATACGCATCATATCCTTGGCATTCCGTTGGAATTTCCGAGACCGTCCGACGACTCAATTTCGGTTCGCACGCTCGCCTTCGCGCACAAACAGAAAGGGCCGGGTTCTGTGCAATACAGAACCCGGCCCTTGACGGAAAGACTTTGCAGACGAACGTTACGCGCTCAGTCCTTCACCTCATAAGTCGTGTTTCGACGCGTGTCACTCATGCATGGCATGCGAGCATCGTTGCTACTGCACGCGTGGCGTCCCTTCGTTATCGTTGGCACCGCTGATGTCTGCGGCCCCGGCAAGCAACGCCACATAGTGGCGCAATGCGCGCGCGCGAGCTTGTTCGTACAACAGCGCGGCAATACGCTCGGCCACGTGCTCAAACGGCGGCATGCGCCCTTTCACACGTCGCTCGATACGTACGACGTGGAAGCCGTAGCGGGTGTTCACGAGTCGCGGCAATACGCCTAGGCGATCACCGCAGAACAGCACCAGCTCAAACTCCGGTGCACCGCTGCCGCGGGCAAGCATGCCCAGCCTGCCGCCTGTGCGCCCTGACGGACAATCCGACATCGATTGCGCCACCGACTCGAACGAGGCCGGCTCGGCAAGCACGGTGTCCAGTGCCGATTGCGCCCGTGTTAACGTGGTGGACAGCGGCACGCCCGCCGACAGCGCAAACAGAATGTGACTCGCCTGCACTTTGTCGCCAACGCGAAACTGTCCTGCATGTTCGTGGAAATAGGCCCGGCATTCGGCTTCGGTCGGACGACGTACCTGCACATCGCGGGTGAAAAGCGCGTCGACGATCGCGTCGTCGCTCGTGTTCGCGTCATCGGTATCGGTCAGCAGCCGCAAGTCGCGCGCGCGCTGGCGCAACAACTCACGGCTGACGAGCGCGCGCTGGGCAGCCGCTTCCGGATCGGCCGCGTCTCGATGCAGATCGATCTCATCGGCGACGCGGCGTGCGTCGATGACAATCCCATTGACACTCAAGGACATGACGGACTCCCACGAAAACATTCATTGCCCCCGTTCACGCGCACGCATCGGTGCCTTTCGGCCCGCCAATCGCCTGCCGTCAGAACTCGTTCTGAATACGACGGTAGGCGCGTGCGAGCTGCACGTTCGTGCGGCTCACCGACTCGGAAAACTCACGCGCGTCGACGGTGACTTTCGGAATGGTCGCGAGATCGGTCTCGCGGCTGATGTGTGTGGTCGAGGGAATGTAGAAATTCTCGGGAATGTCGCGCCCGTCGACCACGCTGTTGTGCCGCACCACCACGCCGTCGTGCACAACGCAGTTGAACAGCACCGAATTGAAACCGATGAAGACGTTGCTGCCGATAACACAGGGCCCGTGCACGATGGAGCGATGGGCAATCGATGTGTTCTCGCCGATGGAAACGCGTGCGCCGTCTTTCGAATGGATCACGACCCCGTCCTGGATATTGGAGTTGGCGCCGATCACGATCGGCTCCATCCCGCCGTTCTCATCGACTTCATCGGCGCGCAACACCGCGTAAGGTCCAATGAAGACGTTCTCCCCGACGATGATCTGGCCGCACAGAATGGCCGTGGGATCGACGAACGAGGTCTCGTGCACCACGGGGTAATCCCCGCGCGGGTTCTTTCGCAACATGGTTCAATGACTCCGGACCGCTCGCTCGTACGCCGGGTTGCGGCAGAGCATCGCGCGTCTTGCACGACACATCGCTGCCTGAGCTGACCACGTCGGAATACGCCCAGTGGGCGAGCGGGGGAAAGGGAACACGGACGGGCGCCGTGATGCGGACTCTCTCACCACCGCGAACGGTATATCGAAGTTGTAGGCGATGAGAGACAGAAAGGCAAATACGCGCGATGACGGTGCGCGCACCCGTTGCGCGCCGCACACACCTGCGTGCGGCGCATGAGAAGCTCAGTGTTGCGCGCGCGTTGCCGGTGCCGGCGAATCGTTCGCGGTGCCGGTGGGACGGCCTCGCCAGTAGCCCGCGAGCAGCGACCCCGAGAGGTTGTGCCACACAGAGAACAGTGCGCCCGGCAGTGCGGCCAGCGGCGTGAAGTAGAGCTTGCCAAGCGTGGCGGCCAGCCCCGAGTTCTGCATGCCGACTTCGATGGCGAGCGTGCGGCAGATCGATTCGTCGAAACCCAGCAAACGTCCGCCCCAGTAACCGCCGAGCAGACCCAGTCCGTTGTGCAATATCACGCCGACCATCACCAACGGCCCGACCGTGGCGATGTTGCCCTGATTCGCACCGACCACCGCGCCGATGATGAGCACGATGGCGACCATCGAGACGAGCGGCAGGTAGCCTTCGACAGCGTGTACCGCACGACCGAGATAGCGGTTGATGAGCAGCCCCGCGCCGATCGGCAGCGCCACGATCTGGAGAATCGACAGCAGCATGCCTTCGACGTCGACCGCGATCGAAGCATCGACATACAGGCGCGTGAGCAACGGCGTGGCGAACACACCGACGAGCGTGGACATGGCGCTGATCGTGACCGACAACGCCACGTCGCCGCGCGCCAGATAGATCATGACATTCGACGCCGTACCGCTCGCCACACTGCCTACGAGCACCATACCGGCCGTCAGATCCGGCGGCATGTGCAACACGCGCGCAATGATCCAGGCCGCCAGCGGCATGACGAGATAGTGCAGCACCACGCCGGCGACAATCGGCGCGGGACGCGTGAACACACGCTTGAAATCGTCGAAGGTGAGCGTCACGCCCATCGCGAACATCACCACGGTCAGGAGCGCCGTGACGTGCGGCGTAATACCGGAGAAGCTGCCGGGCGAATAAAAGGCGAAAACGGACAGCAGCAGGGCCCACAACGGGAACAGCCGGGTGACACGGGCAATCATGAAATCCTCGAAGAACAGGTAGGCGGCGCGTGCGCTGGCGAGCCGGTGCAGCCGAGTTACGCCCGGCATCATCGCCTCTGCCACACCCGAGCCGCCGGGCGCAAAAGGTTAATATTTTACTTATTTTGCGCAACCCGCCCTTCCGGAACCCTCCGGATGACGCTGACCGGTGCGAATCGCGGGCCGCGCCGCGACCTCGAACGACGGCGAGTCGAATGCCAGACGCACAACTCAAGTTCATCGGAATGTTGAGTTGCGCGCGCACCGTCGATACCTCTTGCGAACGCTCAGTCTCGCTTGGGTTTGCCCATCAGCAGCGCGCCCCCGGCGCCGTCACGGCGCGCCGGGCGCGGACCTCGCTGCTGGGCGAAGTCACCGCGCTCGCCACCGCCGCCCTGTACACGCGGAGCGTTCGGTGCGTTGCGGCCCTCCTGACCTTGACGCGGCGTAGCGGAATTCTGTGCGGCACGCGCCGGTGCGCGTTGGGCATCGCCCTGGCGCTTGGGCGCCTGTTGGCGTTGCTGGGCACCGCCGGTGTTGCCTGCATTCATACCGGTACCGGCCTTGCCACCGCCATTCCCGCCATTCCCCCCCTGACGGCCGCCGCGCTCGCCTTCGCGACGCGGCTTCGGCTCACCACTGTTCCGTGCACCCCGGCCCCCGTCGCGCGGCTCACGGGCTTCACGCGGTGCGCGTGCCGGTTGGCGCGCGTCGTCGTCGTCGCTGCGTCCGCCACGACCGCCTGCGCCACGGCCCTGTTGCGTTTTGCGAATCGGTTGCGCCACGGCATGCGGGTCCGGCTCGAAGCCCGGAATCACTTCGCGGTCGATGGTGCGCTTGATGAGACGCTCGATCTGCGTGAGCAGTTGATGCTCGTCCACGCACACGAGCGACACGGCCTCGCCGTTCGCGCCTGCACGGCCCGTGCGGCCGATACGGTGCACGTAGTCTTCCGCCACTTCCGGCAGATCGAAGTTGACCACGTGCGGCAGTTGGTCGATGTCGATACCGCGCGCGGCGATATCGGTCGCAACCAGCACTTGCAGCGTGCCGCTCTTGAATTCGGCGAGCGCACGCGTACGCGCCCCCTGACTCTTGTTACCGTGGATGGCGAGCGCGGGAATGCCGCCCTTCGTCAACTGTTCGGCCAGACGGTTCGCACCGTGCTTGGTGCGGGTGAACACGAGCACCTGAAACCAGTTGTGCTCGCGCACGAGGTGCTCCAGCAGTTCGCGCTTGCGATCACGATCGACCGGGTGAATCTTCTGTGCGACGGTCTCGGCCGTGGTGTTGCGACGTGCCACTTCGATGAGCGCGGGCGACTTGAGCAGGCCATCTGCCAGTTGCTTGATTTCGTCGGAGAACGTGGCCGAGAACAGCAGGTTCTGGCGTTGCGCAGGCAACACGGCCAGCACCCGGCGAATATCGCGGATGAAGCCCATGTCGAGCATACGGTCGGCTTCGTCCAGCACGAGAATCTCGACGCCGGACAGGTCGACCGTCTTCTGCTGCATGTGATCGAGCAGACGGCCCGGCGTGGCGACGAGGATATCCACGCCACGCGCCAATTGCTTGACCTGCGGCACCATCGACACACCACCGAACACGGTCATGGATGTCAGGCGCAGGTACTTGCCGTATTGCGTGACGCTTTCCTCGACCTGTGCAGCCAGTTCGCGCGTGGGGGTCAGCACGAGGGCGCGCACGGATCGCTTGCCATTCGCCTGCGCGGGACGCGCACGCGAAGCGAGCATTTGCAGAATCGGCAGCGTGAAGCCTGCCGTCTTGCCGGTCCCGGTCTGGGCACCGGCGAGGAGGTCGCCGCCTTGCAGGACGGCCGGAATCGCTTGCAGTTGAATCGGAGTCGGGTGCGTATAGCCAAGGTCGGCAACCGCACGCAGGATGTCGGCCGATAGGCCGAGCGTTTCAAAAGACATATAAAGACCAATGCGCGGACTCCACGATGTGTGTCCCCGCGCGTATCGATGTTGTTTATTTTTGGTGGAATGCCCGCGTAGGGCGTGCGACGGGCATCGCGCTCATAGGGGCGATGCGCCGGATGACGCCAGCAAGACGACCCGCCGGCGATGAAATCAAGCGGCTTGGCGGGCGAGGCCGTCGCGGGTACGGCCGTGTCTTGAAAGCGCGTAGTTTACCATGTGCCCTTTCCCAAGTCAGTCGACATCGGTATTTGGGCTTCCGCAAGGCCCAATATTCGGATATTCCACCATATGTGCGAACGCCCCGGCCGAGCCGCTACACTGACGCCATTGCCCCGACGCCCTTGCCGCCTGCCCCGTGCGATTCGACCTGACCGATTTGCGTCTTTGCCTGCTGGTTGCCGACGCCGGCAGCATCACCGGCGGCGCCGAACGCGCCCATCTGACGCTGGCCTCTGCCAGCGCGCGCATACGCGGTCTCGAAGAGGCGCTGGGCGTTGCGCTGTTCATGCGGCACCGCCAGGGGGTCATTCCCACGCCTGCGGGACGTGCGCTGCTCGCTCACGCGCAACGCGTACTCGCCCAGATCGAGCAAATGCGCGGCGAATTGGGCGAATACGCGGCTGGGCTCAAAGGCAACGTACGCGTCGCCGCCAACACCGTTGCGATGTCCGAGTTCCTGCCCGATCTACTTGGTGCGTTCCTCGCCGAGCATCCGAACGTCGAAATATCACTGCGTGAGCAGACGAGTCCGGCCGTCGTGCAAGCGGTGCTCGAAGGGGCGGCCGACATTGGCATCGTTTCCGACTGGATCGAACTGACGGGACTAGAGACGGTGCCGTTCCGGCAAGACCGGCTGGTCGTCGTCACGCCGCCGGGTCATGGGCTGGCCGCACAGCAAGACGTGGCATTCATCGACGTACTGGACAGCGAGTTCGTGGGCCTGCCTGAACGGAGCGCGCTGGCCGAGCATCTGGACGGCCACGCGAAACGTGCGGGACGGCCCCTACGCTACCGCCTGCGCCTGCGCGACTTCGACAGCCTGTGCCGAGCCGTGGCCGCCGGTGCGGCGCTGGGTATCGTGCCACTGGGCGCCGCCCGGCGCTCGGCGGCAGCGCTGGGCATCGGCATCGTGCCGCTCTCGGACCCATGGGCGCTGCGCATGCTGGTGCTGTGCGTGCGAGAGCGCGACGCCCTGCCCGTCTATGCCCGCCAACTGCTCGATCGGCTGGCGGCGCCCGTCGCCACAAACGAAAACGGCACGACATAAACGTCGTGCCGTCGTGCCGCCGTGGCGCGAAAACGAAACGTATTACATCGCCGCCGGCGTCGATGCGCTGCGTCCGCGCAGCAGTGCGTACAGGATGATTGCGCCGAACGTGGCGCAACCGATGCCGCCCAGCGAGAAGTTACCGAACTTCAGCGTGAAGTCGCCCGCACCGAGCACCAGCGTGACGGCCGCGACGATCAGGTTGCGGTTATCCGAGAAGTCGACCTTGTTCTGCACCCAGATGCGCGCACCGGCCACCGTAATCAGACCGAACACCACGATCGACACGCCGCCCAGCACCGGGCCGGGAATTGTCTGGATGACCGCACCGAACTTCGGCGAGAAGCCCAGCACCAGTGCAATCACCGCCGCCACGGCGAAGACCACCGTCGAATAGATCTTCGTGACGGCCATCACGCCGATGTTCTCTGCATACGTGGTCACGCCCGTGCCGCCGACGCTGCCCGACACAATGGTCGCCAGCCCGTCGCCGAGGAACGCGCGGCCCATGTAGCGATCGAGATTCTGCCCCGTCATGGCGCTCACCGCCTTGACGTGACCGAGGTTCTCCGCCACCAGAATGATGGCGATGGGAGCGAGCAGCACCATGGCTTCCGGCTTGAACACTGGCACTGCGAAGTGCGGCAGGCCGAACCATGCGGCGTTTGCCACGATGGAGAAGTCGATGGGCTTACCGAAGCCCATGCCGTTGGCCAGTACGGCGTAGAGCACATAGGCGAGCAACAGGCCCACGAGAATCAACAGACGCTGCACCATACCGCGCGCGAACACCGCGACCAGCCCCACGCACAGCACCGTCGCGAGCGCCATCCATGTATCGAAGCTGGTAGCCGAGACGCCCTTCACGGCCACCGGCGCGAGGTTCAGGCCGATGACGGCCACCACGGCCCCCGTCACCACCGGCGGCATGAGCGCTTCGATCCAGCGGGTGCCGATGGCCATCACGATCAGGCCGATGACGGCGTAGAGCACGCCGCACGCAACGATGCCGCCGAGCGCCACCGGGATATTCAGGTTCGGACCACTACCGGCATAGCTCGTCACCGAGATGACGAGACCGATGAAGGCGAAGCTCGAACCGAGATAGCTGGGCACACGCCCGCCCACGAGCACGAAGAACAGCAACGTGCCGATGCCCGACATGAAGATCGCGAGATTCGGGTCGAAGCCCATGAGCAGCGGCGCAAGCACGGTCGAGCCGAACATGGCGACCACGTGTTGCACCCCCATCGCGATGGTCTGCGGCCAGGGCAGACGCTCATCCGGGGCGATCACGCGGCCGGTGCCCGTGTCCTGTTGCCGCCACTTCGGGAAATAACCCTCAGCCATGTCGATCTTCTCCTGTGTGCCGCGCCTCCTCGTGCGACATGTGTGGAACGAGCGGCGCGTGGGTCGATGGGAAAACTGGCGGCAGTGTACGGAGCGCCCGCACGGAAGGCAAGGCGAGAAAAAGCACACCGCCGATACGTTGGCCCGGCACGACAGCCCGCCGTCAGCGCTTGCCGACCCCCTGGAGAATGACGTCGGCCAACCCGGTGTAGTTGCCGTCGAAATGGTGACCGCCCGGCATCTTCACGACCTGAACGCGCCTGGGATCGAGCCCCGGGCAGTTGCTGTCGTTTTCGTCGGCGCCATAGACGCACATGGCTATCCCGTCGGGCAGCCGCTCCACTTCCGGACGAATCGGCAAACCGTTCTGGCTCGACATCACCCAGTTGGTCATGCGGAATTCGAAATCCGCTTTCTGGCCGAGTCCCATCAGCACGAGCAACCCGACACGCTCGCGGGCCACGGGGGGCAAACGATTGACCATGAACGGCAGCACGTCGGCGCCTTGTGAGTAGCCGATGAGGATCACGCGCTTCTTGTTCCAGCGCGTTTGATAGAAGCGCATGAGGCGATCGATGTCGAGCGCGCCGGACGCTGGCGTGCGCGCCGACCAGAAGTAGCGCAGCGAGTCGACGCCGACCACGGGAATGCCGTGCGCGGAGAGCGCGCCGGCGACGTCGCGGTCGAGCCCGGCCCAGCCGCCGTCGCCCGAGAGCAGGATGGCGAAGGTGTCGGCCACATTCGCCGCAGGCTTGCCCGTGGCAGGCACCTCGATGACCGGCAAGTCGGCCACCGCCGCGGGCGGACGCGCCGTGCCGGCCACGTGGTGCGCGTTCAGACGCCGGAATGCGTTCTTGTACTGCGTCACCCAATCGGCCAGCACAGGGATGGACGGGACGCCCGTGGCGGATGGCGTGCCGGAGGTATCGACGGCCCCCAGACTGCCCGCGAGCCCGCCGACGAGCCAGGTTGCGTTCGGCGTGCGCGCGGCGAATTCCTGCGCCACCCGATCCGAGCAGCGCGGTGCACGCGTAGCGGGGCCGCCCGTCTGACCGCCCATCGTCATCCACGGAGCGCTCATGACGGGCGCGGGCAGCAATCGCATCGGCGCGCCGCCTGCCGTGTGCATGATGCCGCGTCCGAAATGCACGCCTTCGCCCTGGCACAGCGGCCGGGACATCGGCAGCACCGGACAGAAGTCGACGGACAACGCGCCCGAAAAGGTGTCGCTTCCCGCCTGCGCGAGCATCGCATAGGCAAACGTACCGCCTACGCCATCGCCAACGAGAATCGGCGGGGTATAGCCGGGCAGCTTCACCGCCGCCTCGACCCATCGGCCAAAGTTGTCGAGATCGCCCGCCGCGTAGACGCAGGCAATGTCGTCTTTGGTGTAGTTGGCCATCAACCGCGCGGTGTCGATGCCTGCCACGAGCGCCCCGGTGTCTGCGAGCGCGCGGGCCATGCGTTCGGCACGCGGCGTCCAGCCGTCGTCGTCGGAGAAGAACAGCACCGTCGCGTTCGGCTCGCCTTGCGGACGGAAGATAGGCACAGACTCGAAGCGGCCATGCGTCATGATCTCCGGCACAGCGTTGCCCGCCCCGGCGGTAGCGCCAGCCGCCTGAGGCAACACCTGCGCAGGCACGCTCGACGCAGCGGCCGGAGGCTGTGCAACCGGCCCCGCCTTGGGGACGGGTTTGAGCCCGTTGGGGCGCGTTGCCCCCGCCACCGCCGCAGCAGCCGTCGATGCCATCGGTGTCGACACCTGGGCCAGTACGGCGACGGACGTCATCGTCATCGCGCATGCAGCGACACTGACACCGATGCGGCACACCCAGCGCGGGCCGTGAGTGCCGTGCGCGCGATTACGCGATCTCGCATGCCTTTCGTCCGCCTTACCGCGCGTCACCATCGCGTGCCCCGTCATTTGGTAATCATCCCTTTCCAGCCACCGCCCACGAGCGCCGCCACGTCGGCCAGCGTGAACATCGGCGCGATACCGCCCGGCGTCATCAGATAACGCGCTTCCCATTGCGGATCGAATTTGTCCTTGAAGCTGCGCAGCCCGCGAAAGTTGTAGAAGCGCGCGCCGTGCGCGAACATCATGCGGCCGAAGCGATGCCAGCGAGGCGCGAGCTGGTGCGTCTGCATGCCCGACATGGGCGCCATGCCCAGACCGAAACGCTGATAGCCCTGCGCTTTGAAATGCAGCATCAACTTCGCGAACAGGAAGTCCATCGTGCCCGGCGGGGCGTCGGGAACTTGTCGCATCAGGTCGATGCTCGCCTCGATGCGCTGTACGTCGGGGCACATGAGCGTGGCGAACGCCACAAGCCGCTCGTTGCGACGCACGAGCGCCACCGGCTGACGTGCGACGTAGGCATCGTCGAACGCGCCGAGCGAGAAGCCCTTCTCGCGCGTGTGCTGCCGCGCGAGCCATGCATTCGACACCCGCCGCATTTCCGCGATATGCGGTGCGACGGCCTCGGGCGGCACGATCTCCAGCGTCAGCCCGTCGCGCTCGCCGCGCGTCACCCCATGGCGCAGATTCGCGCGACGCGAGCCTTGCAGACTGAACTCCGGCAGCGAAACAAACGCCTCCTCACCGAGCTTGAAAGCGCGCAGTCCGGCATCGATATACAGCGGCAGCGCCTGCGGACGCGTCTTGTAGAACGCCGCGCGCCCACCATGCGCGTCGGCCAGTTCGATGAAGCGCCAGATCAGTTCGGGCCACTCCTTCTGATCGCCGACCGGGTCCGAGAGCGATATCCACGAGCGGCGATGCTTCGCATACATGATGAACGCGTTGCCCGATGGCGAGAACAGAAAGCTCTTGTCGCCCATGAGCGCGAGACAGGCGTCGGCGGCCGCTTGCTTGCGGATGACGGTCCGCGCGCGCGCCAGTTCTTCTTCGCTCGCCGGCACGACCACGCCGGGGGACTGACGCAGCAGTTGCCACAGCGACAGCCCCAGACCGATCACGGCCACCACCATCAACGCACGCATGGAGCGCGGCGCATCGCCGTCGAACGTGAACTGCCACCAGAGCTGATTCGCGTAGTCCACGCGGCGGTACGCCATGAACATCAACCATGTACATGCGCCCAGCACCGACAGCACCGCAATGATCCAGCCCGGCTCGAACGTCTGCGTGAAGAGCGACGAGCGCCGGTCGAACTGCTTACGCGAAACGAGCAACAGCGTGGCGAGCACGGCCAGTACGAAGCACTCCGACAGCGCGATGCCCTTCGGAATAGCCAGCACCGCCGCGACGATCGTCAGTCCGAGCGAGCCCCACCATGCCGCATCGAGCCGGTGCAGCAGACCACGCGCGAGGAACAGCATCGCCAGCCCGGCCACGCTGCCGAGCAAGTGCGACAGCTCCACAAGGAACAGTGGCACATGAGCGCGCAGGAAGTCCTCCGCATCGCGGGTGGCCGGCGTCACGCCCGAGATCAGCAGCATCACCCCGGCAACGAGCGTGAGCGCCGCCAGCAGGCCGGGGAAGAGCCGCACGGCCGCTCGCCCGATCGGCGCCGCCGGACCTTGACGCAGTTCGAACCCGGCGAGCAGGCACGCCGCGAGCATCAACGGCAACAGGTAGTAGATGCCGCGATAGAGCACCAGCGCCCCGGCCACCTGACTGACGGGGGCATGGCCGTGCGTCGCGAGAAGAATCACGGCCTCGAACACACCTACGCCGCCCGGCACATGACTGAGCACACCGAGTGCCATGGCAATCGCATAGAAGACGACGAAGGTCGGCAGATCCACCACACCCGCAGGCAGCAGGCACCACAATGCGGCAGCGGCCATGCCCAGATCGGCTGCGGAGATCAGCAACTGGCGCAATGCGAGGTCAATGGGTGGCAGCGGCACAGGCCAACGGCCGAACAGAGACACCGTGCGCCGCCGGGCGCACAGGATGAGAAAGGCGACCGCCCCGGCCAGCAGCAGCACGGCGAATGCCTGCAGCATCCACGCTGGAATCGGCACCAGCGCCGAGACGCGCGATGCGCCCCACAACATGCCAAGCGAGCCGAACACCGTCATGCCGAGTCCGAACGCCGCGGCGTTGAACGCCACGGCGTGCGCGACCTTCGATGCATCGATGCCGGCGGCCGCGTACATCCGCATCCGAACGGTGCCGCCCGTGAGCACCCCTAGGCCGACGGAGTTGCCCAACGCGTAGGCGATGAACGAGGTAAGTACGACGGTCGAACGCCTGACCGTCGCCCCGGCGAAGCGAAGCCCGGAAATGTCGTAACCGGTCAGGGCCGCATAGCTCGCCAGGGTTGCCAGCATGGCAAGCACCAGACGCGTGAGGGGCGTGCTGTGAATCGCGGCGACGATATCGTCGTAATGCACGTGGCGCAGCATGTGATGCAGCGCGTCGAAGACGAAGAGCCCGAGCAGCGCAATACCAGCGACGATCAGCCAGGGCCGTGCGGCGCTCCACGGAAAACGCCGAAGCCAGCGCAACGGGGCAGGCAGTGCGAGCCACGCGGCCTCGGCGGGTGGCAGCGGTGGAATGGGGGGCGGCCCGGGCGGGCTGCCACTCGCCCCGCCGGCGGCAGGTGTCGCAGCATGGGGTCCGCCGGTGGCCATCGGCAGCGCCACGGGGGAAGGAGCATCGGCGGGCCGGCTCGGGCGCGCACGGGAGGGTTCAGTCATCTATCGGTCGAGCCTTCGGGCCAGCACGACGCCATCTTCGGGACGCCGCCCCTACGGCCTATGGGCGAGTCGGAGCCTGTTTGTGCGATAGCTTACACCCCGATGCGTGACAGGTCTTGTCCGTGACGGCTGACAAAACGGCCGTCGTGCCCGCAGAGGCCCGTGTGGCGGGATATCCCGCCCGATCTCTTGCGATATGAGGGAATTGCGGCGGTGTGATACCGGTGACATCCAGCGCGCCGTGCCCCGCCTCAGCGGGCTGCCCCACACGATTACGCATAGCCATGAGCAATCGGCTGCGATATGTGCAACTTAATGTAAAATACCGGGTTTTTAATAGGTACTTGAACGAAGTTTTTCCTAAACTTCGATTTCGAGGATCGCCGCAATGCGGCACGTGCGCACACCGAACCATTCTGACTCCGAAGAGAGTCGCTTCGCGGTTCGAGGCATCGTGCGCGGGGGGAGTTGTCATGAACGTCGAACGGCATAGCCGTCCGGCAGGGGCACGTCTGAACACGCCGTTGGCATTGCGATGCAGTGCGCATGCCGTCGTGTGCGCCATGGACCGATGCGGTGCGTCTGTGCGCCGTGCCGCCCTGGGTGTCCTGCTGGGCGCTGCCACGCTGACGATGGCGAGCCATGCGCTCGCACAATCCGCTTCGCAGGCGAGCGCTGCGAGTGCCGGCAATGCGGTCGTCGCGCTGCCATCGTCCGGCATGGCCGCACCGATCAAACCGGTCGTCCCGATCGGTCAATCGACCCTCGCACAGGGTATCGCGCAACTCAAGGAGCGCTACAACCTGTCGCACGTGTGGTTACGCACCGAGTCGGATGCCGGGGGAGTGCTCGAAGCGGCGGCGTCGGGCGACGAGGTTCAGCAGTTGCTGCCCGTCGCCAGTCTGTCGAAATCGGTGACGGCCATCGGCATTGCCCTGCTCGTGCAACAGGGCAAGCTCTCGCTCGACGCCAAGCTCGGCGATCTGCTCGACGCTTATTCCAAACAACACGGCAAGCCCCTCGATCCGTCGCTGCGCGAGTTGACCGTGAGACGTTTGCTCGCGCATCGCGCCGGTCTGGCCACGAACGGTTTCAACGATCCCGTCAATGGCTTGTTCAGCGGGCTCGCGATCCGGCGCGTCGGCGGCAGCGCCGACTTTTTCAACTATCTCGACGCGGGCGAAGCCGGGCACTCCAGCGGCAAGTCGGATTTCGTCTACTCCAACGTCTCGTACCTGCTGCTCGGAATGGTGATCGAAGCCGTCTCCGGTGAGCAATACAAGGACTTCTGCGAAAAGAACATCTTCGCACCGCTTGGCGTGACAGAGGCCACGCTACCCGATAGCTGGCGTCTGCTGGCGCCGTTCGCCGGATGGCAGATGTCGACGGGTGCACTGCTCAAGGTGTGGCGGGTGTTCGATATTCGCCATCCGAGCCTGCTCACCGAGAAGACGTTGCGCGCACTGCTGCTCGACAAGCAGTCGGGGCCGGTGAATGCCGATCGCGACGTGTATTACACGCTCGGTGTGTTCATGCTGACGGGCGCCGGCGAGCGCAGTTACCGCATCAGTCACGACGGCATTGCCGACTTCTTCCGCACGCAGTCGACCTATTACACCGTGGTGGAGAAGACCGTACCGGGCGATAGCTGGGCGCTGGTCGTGTCGCCCATTCCCTCGCGCGGTCAGTTCGGCGCGCTCCAGCGCGACGTGCGCCGGATCATTCGTCAGGCGCGGCGGGTGCCTTGATGTCGGCGGCGACGTCGACACCACCGAAATCGCACACCAACTCGCCGGCGATCAGCGCGCGCTTTTGCGACGCCGTCAATTGCTTGATGCGATACTCGGCCCGTGAGGCCGCCGAACGGTCGGCAAACGGGAGCGAGAGGAGTACGCGCGAGGGTGCATAGGCACGCGTGAAGCGCGCCCCCTTGCCCGCGACGTGCGCCGCGTAGCGCGCGTCCACGTCGACGGTGATGCCGGTGTAGATGCGTCCGCCTGCGCACTCCAGCAGGTAGAGGAACCAGGGTTTTGGGGGGGCGGCGGTCATGACCTTACCCGTTCTTCACGCGTGAATTCGCGCGGCGACACCCCGAGCGCACGACGGAACATCGCAGAGAATGCTGCCGGATTGGCGTAGCCCAGGCGCATGGCGACGGTGGCCACCGGCACACCGCGCGCGATCCAGTCGACAGCCCGCGCCAACCGCACCTGCTGACGCCACGCGCCGAAACTCGTCCCCAGCTCAGTACTGAACAAGCGCGCGAGCGTGCGCTCCGATGCGCCCACCTCCTGCGCCCAATGCGAGAGCGAACGGTCGTCGTCGGGCCGCTCCATGAGCGCCTCGCACAACTGCCGCAAACGCCGGTCGTCCGGCAGGCGCAGATCGAGAGACGCCGATGGCGCCACGCGAAGCTCCTCCAGCAACAAGCTCATGACGAGCCCGTGACGACGATCGTCCACGGGGATGCCGCCTGCCAGCGCCGCGGCCAGATCGCGCAGCAAGGGGGAGGCGTCAAGTACCAGGCATCGGTCGGGCGGGAGTGGCGAGGCCCCTGGCCATAGGTACACCGCGTAGAACTGCGCTTCGCCAAGCACGGCAACTTCGTGCGGCATGCCGGCCGGCACCCATGCGGCACGAAACACCGGCGCGATCAGGCACGTCTCCCCTGCCGTGATACGCAAGCCGCCGCGCCGCAAGCAGATTAGCTGGCCCCACTCGTGGCTGTGCGGTTCGATCAGGGCGGCAGGCGGCGGAGAGCGGAGATGCGCGACAACCGGCATCTCGCGGCTCGGCGCCGTGCGTGGCGTCGGGGAGTAATTGGGGCGCGTAGCAGGCGCCGGCACGGGGCGTGGCATGTTCGCGATGGTATTTGTCTTGATCGGAGTGACGCTCAGAGAGTCGCTAGCATACGATATGCCCGTCGCGACGCAAGCCATCTTGCGTCGATATCCGGCATCCGGCATCGTAACGCCCCCTCTGGCCCATCATCAAAACGACAAGCGCCATGACTGACTCTGCTTCGCCCGAGACACAGCACCCGCCACCCGCCTCCGACATCCTGCGCCGCGAGCGATTGCATGCCCGCGTGCGCGCCCTTGGCGGTTACGCCGCCTATGTGTTGCTCGCACTCGCGCTATGGGCGGCCAGCCATGGGAGCACCACGCTTGGCCTGTCCCCCACGGCAGCGCAGGCGGCCGTGCTCGTCCTCTTCACTATCGGTGCGTGGGCGTTCGGCATGTTCCCCGAACCGATCACGACACTGACGTTCTTCCTGCTCGCCGTGCTACTGCATGTGGCGAAGCCCGAGGCGATCTTCGCGGGCTTTCATTCGGCGGCATGGTGGCTTGTCTTCGGCGGCGCCGTCACCGGCATCGCCGTGCGCACGACGGGACTCGGTTCGCGTCTCGCGGCGACGGTCTTCGCGCTGAAGCGTCCGACGTATCCGCGTTATGTCGCATCGGTGATGGTCGCGTGCGTGGGGTTGGCCTTCGTCATGCCGTCGACGACCGGCCGGATTCTGCTGCTCATCCCCATCGTGCTCGCGCTCGCCGAGCGCATCGGTCTTACCGAAGGACGGCGCGGACGCACCGGCCTCGTGATGACCGTCGCCGCCGCGAGCTATATGCCGCCCACGACGATCTTGCCCGCGAACATTCCGAACAGCGTGCTCATGGGCGCGGCGGACTCGTTCTATGGCGTGAAGCTGCACTACGCGCCGTATCTGCTGCTGCACTTCCCGGTACTCGGTGCGCTCAAAGCCGCGGTGCTGGTGTGGGTGATCTGCCGCCTGTTCCCGGACGACGGCCCGCTGACTAACGCGTCGACCAATGCAACGCCGCCGCTCTCGCGCGATGCGCGACGCCTGTCGGTACTGCTCGCGCTCGCCCTTGCCGGTTTCGCCACCGACGCGTGGCATGGCATCTCTCCCGCGTGGATCTCCGTGGCCGCCGCCATCCTCTGTCTGCTGCCCGCCATTCACATCGTCACGCCGAAGACCTTCACCGAACAGATGCACATCACGCCGCTCGTCTACGTCGCCGGCTTTCTCGGCGTTGGCGCCGTGGTGGCAGATACGGGACTGGGAGAAAAGGTCGCGCAGCTCTGTCTGGATGCCGTCGGCATGACCCCAGGCACGCCCGCGATCAATGCCGCGTGGCTGATTGCCATCGGTGCGGCCATCGGGCTTGTGGCGACGCTGCCCGGGCTGCCCGCCGTGCTCACGCCACTGGCAGGGCACCTTTCCGCCGCCAGTGGCCTGCCGCTCTATACCGTACTGATGCTGCAAGTTCCCGTGTTCTCTACCGTGCTGCTGCCCTATCAAAGCCCGCCGATGATGATTGCGATGCATCTGGGCGGTGTCGGTATGCGCGATGGCACGCGGCTTACCCTCGTCATGACGATCATTACCCTCGTCTTCCTCTTCCCGCTCAACTATCTCTGGTGGCGTCTGCTCGGCATGCTGCCCTGAATTTCCCTGCCAGGCCATGCGTCGGCCGGTGCGATGCGCGCCACATCGGTGCCTGCCGTGCAGGCGACGACGTTGGCCATCGCTTCGGACGCGCTCGCCGCCTGAGCCGGGCGGTCGCGCCGCGAGCGCAGCGGATGCCCTATCCCCGACTGGTTTCGCGGCAGAAGACCAGCCAACGGTCTCCGTCCTCCTCCCGCCAGAACGCCCCCTCGCGCTCGAGAATTGCACCGAGGCGCAGACGTACGGTGCGAAGGCGGGTGTCACTCACACCGGGCAGGATCATGCCGCGCACGTAGCCGACATGCGGCACCGTGCGCAGCAGCGTGCGGATCAGTTGGCAAAAGCGCCTCACGGCATGCTCCCCCGCTTTCGACTCCGGACTCAGCCGGAAATCGGTGATCGTGAGCACGATGCCCGAGGCCACTTTGTCGAGACGATGGCAAAGGGACAGCTCGCCGTTCTCGACGCGCTGTCCCACTGCGACGCGCGTGCGCTCGCAGACTTCAACGCGCGCCGAAAAACGGTGAGTCCTGAAAAATGCCGCAACGGCGCGCTCGCAGACTGTCATTGGCTTACCGGATGGTTTCGTACATCTTCGTGATCTGCTGCCCGATCATGCCGTACATCGAGCGCGACACGTCGCGGATATCGGCACTCGACGAATCGATTCGCTGACGCAACCGATCGTTGGTGCGACGCGTCTCGTCGGTGAGCGACATTTCGAATTCGCCGAGCACGTCGTTGTCGCGACCGGCGAGCGATTCGTCGTTCGACACGACATCGAACGGCGACTTCACAAACTGGCTGAAACCCTTCGTCGTCTCGCCGACTGCGGTGCCGACCGTTCTCAGCTTGCCGAGTTCACCGCCGAAACCCGCCGCCCCGGAGCCGACACCGCCTACCAGCGAGAACGTCCCCGAAACGATTCCCCCAACGGCCGAATGCAGGCCTGCGGAATAGTGCGACTGGTTGGCCTTATACTTCTCCGAGCGTGCCGTCAAACCGCGCTCGAAAACCATCGCATCATGACGCGTGCGATACGATTGATCGGTGTTGCGCTCGGCAATTCGCATGGCGAGAAACAGTGCGATGAGCGCTTGCGCGGACTGAAGCCCATCGACCTTCTCTCGGATACGCGGCAACACTTGCGAATCTTCACCACCAGGCGCGGCACGTTGCTGGGCCTCGAGGGTTGCGATGTCCGTCTGACGATGGGCCGAAGACGTCGAATTCAAAGCAGTACTCATATCGTCACTCCGTACGTAGAAGGCACGACGGATGCCGTGCCTGATGAATCAGCGCTCGCTCATGCTCTCGCGAGCGAGGCCGCGATTCGGATGCGCATCTCGCCGGTCTTCTGCACCTGCTCGCCCGTCGATACCGCAATGTCGTTCTGCTGTCCCACGAGCGTTTCCATGGACTTCGCGGTGCGCTTCTTGTCATCGCCGTTTATTTGCATGAGCATTTGCAACCACATCATGTCGACGGCAAGGTCGCGAGCTTCCAGTTGCAGTTTCGCGCGCTGTACGCCGACGATTCCCTGCCCGAGGTTATTGGCCCCGGAGAACACGCCGCGCACGGCGCTCGAGAGCGACCACGAGCCACGCGCCAGCGCGAAGTAACCTTGCAAGTTCATACTCGACGTGAACGATTGGGTCAGCGTCTTGGCGCTCACGGCCTTGCCGCGCGCGACCTGCTTCGCGGCGTTCTTCACGACCTTGTCGAAAGCGCGCGAGGCCATCTGTTCGACCATCTGCTGCGTGAACTGCTCGGCCATGCGATTGAAACCCGCTTTCGCCAGCCTGCGCGCGCCTTGTGTACCGTTTTGCAGCAACGACCGGCCGACGCGCTTGCCAACCTCGTTGCCGACCACGAATCCGACCTCCGAGACCACGCGCGTCTTGATCGCGCCGATAGCGGCTTTGTCGCCCGACTTGACCGCCTGCTCCAACGCTTCGCTCGCGCCGGCCTTGAACACGCGACTCGCCGCCTTGGTCGTCGCACGCTTGGCGAGGAACCCGCCAATCGACGTGCCGAAGCCGATGACCATGCCAAGCATCTGGAACGCCAATTGCGCATGCCCCCACTTGGCGGCTTCCTTCTCGTGGTAATCCGCGTTCTTCGGGTCGACCAGCGCCATCGTCTTGTGGAACGCTGCGCCGAGCCCGGCGATCCCCGCCCCCACATCGGCCACGCCGCCGGCAATCATCAGCGGGTTCATCGTGAGGACGCCCGTCACCACCTTGACCGCGCCAACGACAACGTCGACCGCCGCGATGAGCCAGTCGAACACCACGCCGAAGATGCCGCCCTTGCGCGCCTTGTTCGCATCTTCCGTCTTCGCGTCCATCTGCTCGCGATACTTCTTGATGTCCTCCTGACGCAGCTTCTCCTGCCGCACCCCCAGTAACTCCAGCGCGCGCTGCGTGGACTTCGCGGTGTCGCCCAATGCGTCCATCGCGAGCATCGAAGCCATCATGGCGAGCGTGGACGGATCGACATTCTCGAGGGCGGAGAGGTTCGCTTCGCCCTGCGGGTTGGACGAACGCAGGGCGTTTGCCGCGAGTCCGCTGCCTGCCGCGAAAAGATGGCCGAGCAGGCGGGCAAAGGCCCCATCGGCCTCACGCCAATCGGCGCCGGTCGACGGGTCCGGCGCGAAATCCTCGGTGCGAAGCCAGTCGCTGCGCTCACGCCGTTTGCGCGTGGCGTCGCCCGATTCGATCGCTTCGTCTGCCGAGTTGGCTGCGGACGCGTCGGTGACGCGGCTGTTCCAGGCCGGCACGTAGCCGGCCTGCGGGGATTGAATGACTGTCATATGGTTTGAGGTTCCGAAGAGACATTCAGCGCGTCGCGTCGTGCACGGGCCGAGCGCGCCAGTGCCTCGTGCTCAGGCAGTTGACCGCACACGCGCAGCGTGGCGTCGTAGGACTTGCATGCGAATTCCCGGTTGCCCGTATGCTCGTAGCTCATCCCGGCGAGATACGGCGGACGCGGGTCGGATACGCGGATGACGCCCGCCTTCGCGAAACACGGCAGCGCCTGCTCGTGCTGCCCGAGCCGCTGGTAGCAGAGCCCGAGCCCGTACCAATCGTCGAACGACCATTGGTCAAGCGTGGCGAGCACGAAGTACACGCGTTGCGCAGCCGCGATCTGTCCTTGTGCGAAACGCTGACCGGCGTGCGCACGAACGCGCGCCAGATCGTCCTCGTCAAGATCGGCCAGCATGCGCAGTGCGCCGCCGCTCTCAAAGAACTGCGAGAGGACGGCTTGCGCTTCGTCCGCATCGAGCTCCGGCGGCGTGGCTTCCGGGGACGTTGGTGTGCTCACGTGCGCATCGACCCGTTGATCTGGTTGAGTTGCGAGCCTTGCGAGCTGTAGATGGTGTTCACCAGCGTCGACGCGCCGTTGTATTCCTGGAGTTTCTTGTTGATCTTGATCTGGTCGACCGTGCGGCTGTCGGACGCCTGCTCGGTGAAACCCTCGGCAGCGGCTTTGAGCGAGCGCAGGTTGGCGGCCGAGTATTCGCCCGTGTAGGTCGTGTAGTCGCTCTCCCCGACCCGCTTTTCGCGCGACTCCCACTCCTTCATCGTCTTCTTCGTACCGTCGGCGTACACGGTGATCTCGATGTTGTACTTGTCGAAGAATCCGCGAATGCCGTCACCGACCGCCACTTTCTTCGACGTGTCCGAGCCGACGTCGTTGATCAGCGATTCGATCAGATTCGACACCTCGCGCGCCTCTTGCCCTTCCTTCTGGCGCCGCTGCATCTCCTGAATCATGTTTTGCGCTTCGCCGTTGTTCATCTCCATCATCAACATCGCGTATTGGGCGAGCGTTCCGTGAAAATCGAGCGAAATCTTGCGCCCTCCGACGTTGACGTCGCGCGTCAGACCTGACGACGGGTAAGCGAAGCTGGAGATGGGCTGGATAGTCATCATGAGGTTGGATCCTGAAGTAAGTGAAATCGAGACGGGAAGGCGACCTGAAAGCAGTACCCGGTGGCGCACGCCACCCCCTATAGGCTGTTCACGATCTTCTTCGTGACTTCGCCAAGTCGGGCGATCACCGCGTTGTAGAGCGTGAGGGTGTTGTCGTAGCTGGTAACAAAACGCTTGAGCTGGATTTGCTCGCTCGTACTCGATGCACCGTCGGTCAACGCCAGCGACTGGAGCTGCGACGCGAGGGCTTGCAGACTTGCGGCGTCGAACGGCGCGTCGGCGGCTTGTGGCGATACGAGTGCGTGCTCGACGGCGAAGTCGCGCAGCGTTTTCGGCAGCACTTCCGGCTTCGCGCCATCCGCAGCGCGCTTTGCCATCTCGCTGGCCAACGTGCCAAACCCGCTGGCGTCGCGGGCGACGTTCACGCGCGTCTGCGCAGACGCGAGCCACGTATCGGCCATCGACTGCAACGTGCTCAATCGATCATGGGCGAGGCCCATCGTCGAGAGCAGCGGGTTCTGGGAAGCGGCAGGGCTCGCACCGATGGCGGAGGCGCCGTAGGGGTGGGTGGGCGACGACGCGCCGGAGATTCGATCGATCATGCGCAACCTCGTCTCAGGCGCACACGCGACGTACGGCGGCTGGCGCACGTTTCGCGGGAGAGGTTGAGGTGTCGTCGAGTGGCACGGGCGCGTCGGCTCGCATCCGCTCGATGGTGTGCGCAAGCGCGGCGGTCATGCGGCGGATTTCGCGCTCGTCGCGTTGAAAGGCTTCGCTCTCGACAAGCGTCTCAAGACGCTTGAGCTTCTCGCGGGCGTCGGATGTGCCCGTCGCTTCGAGACGGGCGACTTCGTCGAGCACCGATTGATACTCCTGCATCTGGCGGTGCAACTTGCGCCCGGCCAACTGCATTTCGGCACACGCGCGCTCGTACTGAACGAGAAGCGGGTCTACGGCACCGGTTTCCGGATCGATGGATGCAGCAGACGTGGGGGTCGGGTGTTGCAACGAGTCAGACATAAGAGCGCCTCCGTATGTTGCGGTCAGTCGTTCAAGACATAACGCATCGTACGAAGACGCTCGATGTCCGCCTTTGCAAAGGCAGCATTCCCTTCCGGTATCACGCCTCGCTTCAGCGAATTCCCATCGCGCGGCGGATTCCCTCGTGGCGGATCACTCAGGCCACGCCGAAGCCACCTCCCCCCGGCGTTTCGACGACGAAGATATCACCCGGCTGCATCTGCGTACGTCCGATGTGTGCCAGGGCTTCGCGTGAGCCGTCCACCCGTTCGACATAGTTCGCCCCCAGCGCGCCAACGGCGCCGCCCTGTGCACCGAAAGGTGCGTGAACGCGATTGTTGGAGAGGATCGACGCCGTCATCGGCGTGAGGAAACGAATACGCCGCACCGCACCGTTACCGCCATGCCAACGCCCCGCACCGCCCGATCCGGTGCGAATACGATGGCTTTCCAGCCGTACCGGATAGCGCCACTCCAGCACTTCCGGGTCGGTCAGACGCGAATTCGTCATGTGTGTCTGCACGGCGTCGGCCCCGTGGAAACCGTCGCCCGCGCCGCTGCCGCCCGCGATGGTCTCGTAGTACTGATACGTCTCGTTGCCGAACGTGAAGTTGTTCATCGTGCCCTGACTCGACGCCACGCGGCCCAGCGCACCGTAAAGTGCGTTGGTGATGGCGGACGACGTCTCCACATTGCCCGACACCACCGCCGCCGGGTAGACGGGGTTGAGCATCGAACCCTGCGGCACGATCACCGTCAGCGGTTTCAGGCAGCCCGCATTGAGCGGAATGTCGTCGTCAACCAGCGTGCGGAAGACGTACAGCACGGCGGCCATGCACACGGCGCGTGGCGCGTTGAAGTTGTTGGGCAACTGCGCCGACGTTCCCGTGAAATCGACGGTTGCGGTGTGAGTCGCGTGGTCGACGCGAATGGCGACCTCGATCACCGCGCCGTTATCCAGCGCGTAGCGGTAATGCCCGTCGGCCAGCGCGCCGATCACACGTCGCACGGCGGCTTCGGCGTTGTCCTGCACATGCCCCATGTAGGCGAGCACGACGTCGCGCCCGAATTCGCTCACCATGCGGCGCAGTTCGTCCACGCCCTTCTGGTTCGCCGCCACCTGCGCCCGCAGATCGGCCATGTTCTGGTCGATATTGCGCGCCGGATAGCGAGCGCCGGCCAGCAGTTCGCGCGTCTCCCGATCACGCAGGTCGCCCGCCGCAACCAGTTGCCAGTTGTCGATGAGCACGCCCTCTTCTTCGACGTGTGTCGAGTCGGGCGGCATCGAGCCGGGTGTAATGCCGCCGATATCCGCATGATGGCCGCGCGAGCCGACATAGAAGAGGGGCTCGGCCGCATCCTCCTGGTTGCTGCCCTCGCCCGTCACGAACACCGGTGTAATCACCGTGACGTCAGGCAGGTGCGTGCCACCGTGATACGGATCGTTGAGCATGAATACATCGCCCTCGCGCATCGCACCGCGATTACGCTCGATCACGGTCTTGATGCTCTCGCCCATCGACCCCAGATGCACCGGCATGTGCGGCGCATTGGCGATGAGGTTGCCGTCGCGGTCGAACAGCGCGCAGGAGAAGTCCAGACGCTCTTTGATGTTCACCGAATACGCCGTGTTCTGCAGACGCAACCCCATCTGCTCGGCAATCGACATGAAGAGATTGTTGAAGATCTCGAGGCGCACGGGATCGGCTTGCGTTGCGCCTTCGCCGGCCGCGCGTTGCGTCTCGCGCGGCACCACGCGAGTGAGCACGAGATTGCCCTGAGCGCTCATCCGGGCTTGCCAGCCTGGCTCAACCACGGTCGTACCGCTCTTCTCGGCGACGATGGCAGGCCCGCCGATGGTGTCGCCGGCGAGCAGCGTGTCGCGGGCGAACAGCGCCGCTTCGTGCCACGCTCCGCCTGCATACAGCTTCACATGATCGACGACCTGCGGCGCGCCCGACGTGCGCGTTTCGAGCGGGGCGATGTCGACCGGTGCGTCCGAGTGGCCGATGGCTTCGACCGAAGCCACTTCGACAATCAGCGCCGCGCCGTCCATCAGGAACGAGTAACGCTGGCGATAGGCGGCTTCAAAAGCGGCGCGCATCTGTGCGACGTCGCCAAACGGCACGGCAATCGCCGAATCGGTACCGGCGTAGCGCACGTGCACCCGACGCACCGTCTCGATGCGCGACGGCGGCACGCCTTGCGACAACAACGCGCCCGCCGCCTCATCCGCCAACGCACCGAATGCGTCGTCAAGCGCGGCCAGTCCTTCCTCCGACAGCGGCGCTTCGATCATGCGTTCACGCATCGCCGTCTGATCCGCGAGCCCCATGCCATACGCCGAGAGCACCCCGGCGAGCGGATGCGCGAAGACCTTGGTCATGCCGAGGGCATCGGCCACGCCACAGGCGTGTTGACCGCCCGCGCCGCCGAACGTTGTCAGCACATAGCGGCTCACATCGTGGCCGCGCTGCACCGAGATTTTCTTGATGGCGTTGGCCATGCTCCCGATCGCAATCTCGAGGAAGCCTTCGGCAAGCGCTTCGGGCGTCTGACGCCGGCCCGTTGCCCGTTCGATGTCATTTGCCAGTGCCGTGAACTTCGCGACGACCACATCGCGATCCAGTGGCTCGTTGGCGTTCGGACCGAACACCTTCGGGAAGTGCGCCGGCTGAATCTTGCCGAGCATGACGTTGCAGTCGGTGACCGTGAGCGGCCCGCCGCGACGATACGCCGCCGGCCCCGGATTCGCGCCCGCAGAATCCGGCCCCACGCGCAAACGCGTGCCGTCGAACGACAACACCGACCCGCCGCCTGCCGCCACTGTGTGAATGCTCATCATCGGCGCGCGCATGCGCACACCCGCGACTTGCGTCTCGAACACGCGCTCGAATTCACCGTTGTAATGCGACACGTCGGTCGATGTGCCGCCCATGTCGAAACCGATTACGCGCTCGAAGCCTGCCGCGCTCGACGCCCGCACCATACCGACGATACCGCCCGCCGGTCCCGACAAGATGGCGTCCTTGCCCTGGAAATTATCGGCGCGCGTAAGGCCGCCGCTGCTCTGCATGAATTGCAGATTGACGCCCGGCATCTCCTGCGCGACCTGCTCGACATAGCGACGCAGAATTGGCGACAGATAGGCGTCGACGACAGTCGTGTCGCCGCGCGAGACGAGTTTCATGAGCGGCGAGACTTCGTGCGAAACGGAGACCTGCGTGAAGCCCAGCGCGCGCGCCATCGTCGCCAGCGCCTTTTCGTGCGCCGGATAGCGATACCCGTGCATCAGCACGATGGCGAGCGCGCGAACGCCCCTCGCATAGACGGCCTCAAGGGCACTACGCGCCGCATCGAGGTCCAGTTCGCGCACGACTTCCCCGTGCGCACCGACGCGCTCGTCGACTTCCACGACGTGTTCATACAGCGCTTCCGGCAATGCGATGTCCAGATCGAACAGGCGCGGCCGATTCTGATACGCGATACGCAGTGCGTCGCGAAAGCCTTGCGTCGTCACCAGCGCGAGCGGCTCGCCTTTGCGTTCGAGCAGTGCGTTGGTCGCGACGGTCGTTCCCATCTTCACCATGTCGACCTGTGCGGGCGTAATCGGCTCGCCGGGCGCCAGATCCAGCAGGTGACGAATGCCCGCGACGGCGGCGTCGCGATACTGCTCCGGGTTTTCGGAGAGCAGCTTGTGCGTGACGAGCGTGCCGTCCGGGCGGCGCGCCACGATGTCGGTGAAGGTACCGCCACGGTCAATCCAGAACTGCCAGCGCGAAGGTGTCTGATGCGCAGGTGCACGATTTTGGTCGGAGGACGTGAGAGCGTTCGTCATGGAGTTACTCGCAAAGCAATGGTCAAACGAGAATCGAAGGGGGTGACGGTGCAGAGATACCGTCGTCATTCATGTTGGCGCAGGGCGCACGTTTCCCGGTACGGGCTCGCCCGACGTCGTCGGACGGGGCCGCGTACTCGCGGTTTTCGATACCGGGGAGCGTTAGTGAAGCGTCTGATGAAACGTCATCGGGCGCGGCAGCGACGGCTGCCGCGGTAGTTCATCGGCACACACCTCGCGGTGTCATGGCGCGCGCGTCTCGAGCGATTCGAGTTCGCGGCCGCGCGTCTCGGGCAGGGTGAGCGCCGCGAGGATGAGCACGCCGTAGGCGAACGCTGCAAAGATGCCGATCGTCGCACCCAGGCCGTATTGCTTCGAGAGCATGCCGATCAGGAACGGGAAGAGCGCGCCGACGGCACGGCCGACGTTGTAGCAGAAGCCCTGTCCGGACCCGCGCACCCGCGTCGGGAACAGTTCGGTCAGGAAGGCGCCCATGCCGCTGAAGATGCCCGACGCGAAGAAGCCAAGCGGGAAACCGAGCCAGAACATTGCGCTGTCGGTCAGGGGCAGCGACGTGTACGAGAACGCGATCACCATCGACCCCACGGCGAACAGGATGAAGTTCGGCTTGCGGCCCAGCCGGTCGGTCAAATACGAACTGACCAGGTAGCCGACCCACGAGCCGAAGATGATCATCGCGAGATAGCCGCCGGTACCCATCACCGTAAGATGGCGTTCCGTCTTCAGGTACGTCGGCAGCCACGTCGTAATGGCGTAATAACCACCTTGCGCCCCCGTGGTCAGCAGCGCGGCGCGAATCGTCGTCGAGAGCAGTGCCGGGCTGAAAATGGCCGCCAGGCCCGGTGCGTCTTCCGACTTCTGTTTGGCCTTCTCGTTGCGGTACACCTCGGGCTCTTGCACATAGCGACGGATGAAGAGCACGAGCAGCGCCGGCAGCAGGCCGATCAGGAACAAGGCGCGCCAGGCCATCTCGGCGGGCAGCAGTGAGAACAGCGTCGAATAGAGAATTGCCGTCAGACCCCAACCGATGGCCCAGCCCGATTGCACGAGACCAACGGCCTTGCCGCGATCACGCGCGCGGATGACTTCGCCGATGAGCACGGCGCCTGCCGTCCATTCGCCGCCGAAGCCGAAGCCCATGAGCGCACGCGCGGCGAGCAGTTGATGGTAGTTCTGCGCAAGGCCGCAAAGCCCGGTGAAGACGGCGAACCACAGGACGGTGAGTTGCAGCGTGCGAACCCGGCCGATGCGATCCGACAGAATACCGGCCACCCAGCCGCCCAGCGCCGAAGCGAGCAGCGTAAGCGTGCCGATAAAGCCGGCGTCCGCGAGGCTGATACCCCACGTGGCGACCAGTGTCGGGATGACGAAGCTCAGCATCTGGGTGTCCATGCCGTCGAGCATGTAACCAACCTTGCAGCTCCAGAAGGCGCGTTTTTCGCGCGGCGTGGTGTCACCGTACCAACCGAACAGGCTGCCGCTAGCCTCGGGAGAGGCAGACTGGGCCGGCGCGGCGGGCGGCGCGAGAGGGGTTTTGCTTTCCATGAGAAATATGGCTCCGGTGATGTCCTGACTTGCGTGTGATGTCGACAAACCCGCACATGCGATGTGCGTTTGGGATCGGCGGCGAACCAACCCTCGCTGGCCGCCTCCCGTCTTGGCGCGATACGGGGAATACGGGGAGAGACTTCCACTCCCTATCGCGGTGATTGCCTGCTGTGCCCTTTTGCTTCGGCCTGGGTTGTGGCCTCGTGCGACTACTTGATTCCAATGTGCGGCGACGCTTTGGTGCGGGGAAGGCGCGCGATGCGCCCTCGCCTGTCGAGTGCCTCCCGACCCGTCGCCTCGGTGATCGGACTCGTCTTACCTGGTTAGAACACGGCGAGCGACGCGTTCGGGATATCCGTGACGAGCATGTAGCCGGGCTGGTGTGCGATGGCGAGCGGGAGCTTGGCTTCCATGAGCGCCGTCTGGGGCGTAACACCGCAGGCCCAATACACCGGCAACTCCCCGTCGCGAATGGTGACCGCATCGCCGAACTCGGGCTTGGCCAGATCTTCGATGCCCAGCGCCGACGGGTCGCCGATATGGATCGGCGCCCCATGCACACCGGGGAAACGGCTCGTGATCTGCACGGCGCGAATGGCGTCGGCCCCCTTCATCGGGCGCATCGACACGACCAGTTCGCCGCCGAATTTTCCAGCGCGCTGATTCGCGATCTTGGTGCGGTACATCGGCACATTGCAGCCCTCTTCCACATGACGCAGCGGGATACCCGCCTTGGCCAGCATGTCTTCGAACGAGAACGAACAACCGATGGCGAAAACGACGAAATCGCTTTGCCAGTACTCGGCGAGGTTATCCACCTGCTTGGTGAGCTTGCCCTCACGGTAGATGTTGTAGCCCGGTACGTCGGCGCGAATATCCACCTCTCGGCCCAGCGCCGGTACATGCCACTGCCCCGGCTCGCCCACGCCCAGCAACGGGCAGGCCTTCGGATTGCTCTGGCAAAAGCGCAGAAAGTCGTGCGCATACGCCATCGGCAGAATAGCCAGATTGGCCTGCGCGAAGTCGCCGCAGTAACCGGCGGTCGGCCCGCGGAATTGCGCGCTGCGAACGGCCTGACGGAATTCAAAGGGCGCGATCGTGTCGCGTTGCGAGAGGAAATCGTTCGGCATGGCTCGGTGGTTCATGGCAGCGCTGGCGTCGGAGAAGAAATGCCGTTGCGGCATCGGATGGGGAAAGCATAGAAAGAAAAAAAAGTTGTCGCTAACGAGTTTTTATACGCGCCACCGTATAGAATTTCTTAACAACTTCACGGGTTTTCCCGAAGTTCGTTGCATTTCTTTTCATCGCACCGTTGGGCGTTTTGGGCACGCTCCCGTCTTGATCCCGACACGCCGAGTGATATGAACACACGCTTTCTCGAAACCTTCGTCACGCTGGCCAAGCTGCGCAACTTTCGCGCGACGGCTGCGGCGCTGCACGCAACGCCCGCAGCGATCTCGCAACGGCTCAAAGTGCTGGAAGAGGAGTTGAAGACCGCACTCGTCGACCGCGACAGCCGTGAGTTCCGGCTCACCCCGAACGGCGAATACCTGCTGGGTTACGCGAAGGCGGTCGTGGAGGCGGCACGGCGTCTGCAAACGGCCGCGTCGGGCGAAAGCACGATGCGCGGACGGTTGCGTCTCGGCGTGATCGAGACCGTTGTCCATAGCTGGCTGCCGCACTATCTGCGGCGATTGGCGGCCGACTACCCCACATTGGAAGTCGAGTTGACGGTCGACGTCTCGGTGCAGTTGCAGCGACGCCTGATTGCCGACGAACTCGACCTCATCATTCGCGTGGAGGGCAGCGACGACAGCAGCGTGGTGTGCGACGCACTTGCCAATTACCCGGTGCACTGGATCGCGCGCACGGGTATGTTTCCGAACTCACGCAGCAGCCTGGCAAAGCAGGTGCTGCAACATCCGATCCTCACTTACGGGCGCGGCACGGCGCCGCATCGGGCGCTCGAGGACATTGTGGAGAAGCTGGCGGGCGTACACGGCGTGCCGCTCTCGGAGACACGCATCACCGGTTCGCCGTCGATTGCCGTGATCGTGCAGTTGGTACGCGACGGGTTCGGGGTCGCGGCGATTCCGCGTCTGTTCGTCGACGATCTGATTGCGAGCGGGGAAGTCGCGGAGCTGCCGTTGCAGCCGGCGCCGCCGTCCATCGTGGTGTCGATGTCGCGGCGCGCCGACGCGCCGCTCTTCGTTCATGGTGCCGCGACCGCAGCGCGCACCGCTTGCGCCGAGTACTGCCGCAAGAGCGACCGCCGGCTGGTGGAATTGCTGTAACGGGGCAGCTCAGCGGAAGTGCGCGAGGCGCGTGAAGAACGTGTAGTCCGCCTCGGCAGCCATCAGCCCCATCAACACCAGCAGTGCAAGCGGCGGAATCAGGATTGCGTAGACGAGCGCGAGACGCTCCCAGCGCATATGCATGAACACCGCCACGATGAGCGCTGCCTTGGCCACCATCAGCGCGAGTATCAGCCCCCAGCGCAGATAGCCTTGCAGGTTGGCATAGTCGACCAGATACGACAGTGTCGAGAGCACGAACAGCAGCCCCCATACCTTGAGGTAGACGCCGACCGAATGCTGTTGCCCCTTCGCTTGTTCACCGGTCACGGCCGTGTGCGCAACCGGTGTTGTAGTGGATTCCATCGCGCCTCCTACCAGAGATAAAACAGCGCAAAGATGAACACCCAGACGAGATCGACGAAGTGCCAGTAAAGGCCCGCGATCTCGACGAGTTGATAGTTATCGCGCCGTTCGAGCGTACCGTTGAGCACCTTGCGCATCACCGTGAGCAGATAGATGACGCCTGCGCTCACGTGCAGCCCGTGAAAGCCGGTAATCATGAAGAAGCATGCCCCGAACTGCGCCGCCCCCATCGAATTGCCCCAGGGCCGGATGCCTTCGTGAACGATCAGGTTGGTCCACTCGAATGCCTGCATGCCGACGAAGGCGATGCCGAGATACGCCGTGGCGAGAATGCATGCCGCCGTCTTGTCGCGGTCGCGGCGGTACGCGAAGTTCACCGCCATCGCCATGCTGCCGCTGCTGCTGATGAGCACGAACGTCATGATGGCGATGAGCAGCAACGGCACCGGATGCCCGTTCACGTTGAGCGCGAAGATCTCCGCCGGATTCGGCCACGCGGCGGTTGTCGATATGCGCACCGTCATGTAGCCGATGAGGAAACTGCTGAACACGAACGTGTCCGAGAGCAGGAAGATCCACATCATCGCCTTGCCCCACGGCACGTGGAAGGCGGCCCGGTCTCCCGACCAGTCGGTGACGACGCCGCGCCAGCCCTCAGGCGGCTGCGCAGCGCGGGGAACGGCAGACGGTGACGTATTCACGATGCAACTCCTCGTGCCGGGGCAAACGCATCACATCACGGACTCAACCCGCCGGTGCCGCACAAGCGCTGCGCGATCTCCGGTGTGAGGTTGACGATCGCGGCGAACAGCACGACCCATAGTACGAACAAGAAATGCCAATACTGCGCCGTCAGCGACAGGCGGCGGGCGCGCGTAGCGGGCGTGGCTGACGTGAGGCGGCGCGGTATCAGACATGCCCACGCCACCAGCCCGCCGATCAGGTGCAATGCGTGCAGCCCCGTCAGCAGGAAAAAGAAGCTGTTCGCAGGATTGCCGGACACCCCGTAGCGGTGCGCCACCAGATCGCGCCAGACCCACAGTTGGCCCGCAACGAACGCGAGCGCCAGCGCGCCAGCGAGGCCCCAGTCGCGCCGTGAGCGCCGCCATTCGCCGTGCCGGGCCTGCGAGGCCGACGACTGCATCACGATGCACGCGGCAGCCAGCAAGCCCGTGGTGACCCACAACGCATTGACGGGTGGCAGCGCACGCCAGTCCCCGAGACTCATGCGCATCACGTAAGCAACGAGCATCAACGCGAACAGCATGCCGATCACGCCCATGAGCCACCAGAGCGCGACCTGCGACGCGGCGCGGCGTCGCGGCGGTGCGACGGGCACACCTCCCGATGGCATCGGCGGCCAGGACGGCGCGGGTCTCATGATGTGGCTCCCTTGGGCGATTCGGGTGAACCGGGCGAACCGGGCGAACCGGGCGAATCCGGTGGCGACGGCGAGGGGATGTTGCGGCGATGCAGCGCCGCCGAATCGCCGTGCACGAGCGTGGCCGGCCGGCGAGAGTCAGGCGCAAGGTTCTGCGGCACGAAGTCGTCGATGTCGCCCGGCACGCTGTATTCGTAGGGCCAGCGATAGGCCACCGGCAGCACCGGCCCCCAGTTGCCGTGGACTGGAGGCACGTCGGGTGTCTGCCATTCGAGCGAAGCAGCGCGCCACGGATTCGCCCCCGCCGGTTTGCCGTGCCGCAGACTCCAGGCCAGATTGAACAGGAACAGGAACTGACCGGTGGCAACGATGAATGCCGCCACGGAAATGTAGGCGTTCATCACGTGCGCCGACTCGGGAATGAAGCTGTAGTTTTGAAACTCGTAGTAGCGGCGCGGCATGCCGAGCACGCCAAGGTAGTGCATCGGAAAGAAGATCGCGTAGGTGCCGAGAAACGTGATCCAGAAATGCCATTGGCCGAGACGATCGTTCAGTCGTTTGCCGGTGACGAGCGGATACCAATGATAGATGCCGCCGAAGATCACCAGCAGCGGCGAGACGCCCATCACCATGTGAAAGTGCGCGACAACGAAGTAGGTATTCGACAGCGGCATGTCCACGCTGACGTTGCCGAGGAAGAGTCCGGTGAGTCCGCCGATCACGAAGGTGCTGATGAAGCCGATGGCGAACAGCATCGGCACCGTGAGATGAATGTCGCCGCGCCACAGCGTGAGCACCCAGTTGTAGACCTTGATGGCCGTCGGGATCGCGATGATGAGCGTGGTCGTGGCGAAGAAGAACCCGAAATAGGGATTCATGCCGCTGATGAACATGTGGTGCGCCCAGACGACGACCGAGAGCACGCCGATGGCGAGAATCGCCCAGACCATCATCCGGTAGCCGAAGATGTTCTTGCGCGCGTGCACACTGATGAGATCCGAGACGATACCGAACGCGGGTAGCGCGACGATGTACACCTCCGGGTGGCCGAAGAACCAGAACAGATGCTGGAACAGCAGCGGACTGCCGCCGCGATAATCGAGCGGCTGTCCCATCGACACGAGTGCGGGCATGAAGAAGCTCGTATGCAGGGTCTTGTCGAGCAGCATCATCACGGCGGAAACAAACAGCGCGGGGAACGCCAGAAGTGCCAGCACCGTCGCCATCACGATGCCCCAGACCGTGAGCGGCATGCGCAGCAACGTCATGCCCTCCGTGCGTGCTTGCAGCACCGTCGTAACGTAATTCAGGCCCCCCATCGTCGCTGCCACGATGAAGATCGCCAGCGAGACAAGCATCAGCACGATGCCCCATTCGGTCCCCGGCGTGCCCGGCAGGATCGCTTGCGGGGGATAGAGCGTCCAGCCCGCGCCTGTCGGGCCGCCCGGCACGAAGAAGCTCACCATGAGCACGATGACCGCCAGCAGGTAGACCCAGTAACTGAGCATGTTCAGGAACGGGAAAACCATGTCGCGCGCCCCGACCATCAGCGGGATCAGGTAATTGCCGAAGCCGCCGAGGAACAGTGCCGTGAGCAGATAGATCACCATGATCATGCCGTGCATGGTGACGTACTGATAGTAGTGATTGGCGTCGATGAAGGAGAACTTGCCGGGGAAGCCCAGTTGCATGCGCATGAGGTTCGAGAGCACGAGGCCCACGAGGCCGACCGCGATGGCCGTGCACGCGTATTGCACCGCGATCACCTTGTGGTCCTGACTCCAGACATACTTCGTCCAGAAATCGTAGGAACCGCCGGGGTGCGCACCGGCATGGGCGGCGCTGTCGGAACTGTCGGGATCTCCGGTCATGAGATGTCTCCCTGTGTTGTTGTGGGTGCGGTGGCTTCTCTCGTTCTGCGCGTGTCGTCTCTGAATGCTGTCTCGTGAGTTTGTCTCGGGATGCGTCTTACGTCTTGTCGACTACGGGGCCGGCCGAATCATCGGCACACTCGGCGGTGCCTGGCCGGGCGCCGGGCTGCCGGACTGCCGGACTGCCGGGGCGGGATGGCCAGCGGCGGTGCGGTGGTGCCCGGGTCGTTCAGCAGCGGCAGGCCGGCCGTGCCCCCTCCCCCTTGCCGACGTGCGGGTTGCGACGGCGGCTGCGTGGCGGGATTCGGCGATGCGGAAGGGGTAAGCGGCGCGAACTGTGCCGGCGGACGCGGAGTCTGCAACGAGTTCTGCGCCAGTTGCATGACGGGCGCAGGGGTCGGTGGTGCGGGCTGCGCGGAGGTCGACGCCGTTGCACTCAGTGTTTTGATGTAAGCGATGAGCGCCTTTAGCTCGTCGTCGGTCAGATCGAGCTTCGGCATGATCGGTGCGAAGCCTTTGGGCACGCGCGCGGTCGGATTGCGGATGAAAGCGGCAAGGTAAGCGTCGTCGACGTGCGCCGAACTCCCGTCCTGGAAGGTTTCCGTCTTGCCGAACAGCCCATGCCATGTGGGCCCGACACCGGGCGAGCCGTCGACAGTATGGCAACTGACGCATCCCTTGGCTTGCGCGAGCAACTTCCCCTTGGCGGCGAGCGGGTCCGACGTCACTGCCCCGGCATGCTGTGCTTGCAGTACAGCAAATGTGGGCAGCTTGGCCACCCAGGCGTCGTAGGCAGGCTTATCGTCGACGACGACCACGCCGCGCATGTTCGCATGACCGACGCCGCAGAGCTGGGCGCAAAGGATGTCGAAGCGTCCGGTGCGCGTGGGGGTGAGCCACATTTGCGTGACCATGCCCGGCACCATGTTCATGCGGGTGCGAAACGGCGGGACGTAGAAATCGTGGAGTACGTCTTTGGCGCGCAGCAGCAATTTCACCGGCTCGCCGACGAGCAGATGCAGTTCGGGAGCGTCGACGATTCGGTTGTCCTGATTCGCGGGGTCTTTGGGGTTGAGACCCAGCGGGTTGTCGGCAGTGACATAGCGGGGATCGGAACTACCGAGACGGCCGTCTGGGCCGGGCAGGCGGAAACGCCATTGCCACTGCTGCCCGACGACCTCGACGACACGGGCGTTGGCAGGCGGATCGATGAGCTTGGCATAGACGAACAGCCCCGGCGCGAGCATCGCGGCAATGCCAACGGTGGTGATACCGATCAGCCAGCCTTCGAGACGGCGGTTATGGGGCTCATAAGCGGCCCGATGGCCGTCGCGATGCCGATAGCGGAAGATCGCCCAGGCGACGAAAAGATTGACGACAACGAAGGCTACGCCGGTGATGACCAGCGTAATGGTGAGGGTGTCGTCCATCTGGCGCCAGTTCGACGCCAGCGGGGTCAGCCACCACGGGCTCCAGAAGTGAAAGGCGAGCGCGGCGGCGACGATGACGATCAGGAGGTATGCGATCGCCATGGCGCGCGAATTCCAAAGTGCACGCCCGCCCGGCACTTGCCGTACGAATCGTTTTGCACGATGCCTCCCTCAAAGGGTTCCGTCCCGCACCGTCAATCGTACGTCGTGATCCGGGTCGTCCCATACGGATGCCGTCGCATCTGGCGATGGCCGCCGACTATCCTCTTCAGACTAGACGCTAGGCGCGCCAAGTCAAGCCAGCACGTCGCTGCGGCGCCGTTCGTGGCAATTCATGCGTTTCGGCTACGACGCGTCGCTCCGTCCGGCCCCGATACGAATCGCGGCATAGATCAGAGGGCCGTACGCCATCAGGATGAAGATCCATGCGACATGCGACAGTCTTTGGCATCCGTAGGCCAACGGCCCGATCCAGAGCAGATTCAGCGCCACCAGCCCTTTCGTCACGACCGAGTGTTTGCCGAATCGGCGCGAGAGCCGTTGATAGGCGTGACTGCGATGAGCTTGCAACCAACGTTCGCCGCGCTTCATGCGCCGCAACAATGTGAGCGTCGCGTCGACCACGAAGACAGATGAGAGCACCAGCCACGAGGCATAGGTCATCCACCCTTGCATGATCGTATCGAGTGCGACGCCGAAGATCACGAACGCCAGGTAGGTGCTCCCCACATCGCCCATGAAGATGCGCGCGGGCGGCCAATTCACGAAGAGGAAGCCGAGGGTGGCGGACGCCAGGGCCAAGGCCAGGAGCCATATCGGTACGTCGACGGATGACGGCGAATGCACTGCGCTAAGCACCACGGCCGCCATCAGCATGAACAACGCTTGCACTCCGGCGTAGCCGTCGAGGCCATCCATGAAGTTGAAGAGATTAAGCCACCAGACACCTGCAAGCACCGTCAAGGCGTAAAGCACATAGCCCTCGATAGTGATATCGCCTCCCAGCGGCAACGGCCTTAGCGGTGCGCAGGCGGCGACCAGCGCGATAAACACCGGGACCTGAATCGAAAACCGGAGGCGAGACGAGAACTGCCAGATGTCATCAAGCAGTCCGACAAGCGCTATCAGCACCGAGAGGTTGATGAGACTCCACCAGAAAATACCTTGTCCGGCACCGAGGTAGAGACCGATGGCGGTGCCCGCAACGACCATGCCAATGCCGCCGCCCTGAGGTGTCGGCTGGACATGCGACGACCGGTGATTCGGGATCTGAATCAGCCCCAGCCTAGCGGCATGGCAGCGTATGACGGCGGTGCTGCACCATGAAACCAGCAAGGCGAAGACAAACAAGCCTGCTGCATTCATTTGCCCGCCCTCGAATCCGTCCTGTTGCCGGTCAGCGTGCCGAGTACGCACAGGCAGCTCACCGGCACGGGCCGCAGATTGAGGCGGCGCCCGAGCGCGCAGGCGGTCGACGACACGAGCTTTAGCGTGGAACCCAGCGGTAGGCGCACGATCACGACTTCCATGGCGGTTTGCGCAGCGATCCGGCAAACGCCGGCGTGTGCCGCTGGGTGGGCAAGGTGCAGGTCCCTTCCATGTTCGTTTCCCGACACGCTGCGAGAGGATCCCGGGCTGCGTCATTCATCATGTTTACCATTGCATCAGCACCCGTTTTGCTGCCAATCCTGATGACTTCTGCACTGCACAGAAAATCGTGGCAGGCAGGTAAGGTCAAGGTCGATGGGAATGCGCACCGCCGGACGAGACGCCCGGGCATACGGCCGGGCGCGCCCGATGGGCAAGCTGAGATGGTATCATCTCGGTTCAAGAGCTTTCGCCGGAGACTTACGTTCGGCAGCCATCTACACTCGCGCATCGGGACGCCATACTCGCCGAAGCGGTAAGACACTAAACTCATGTCAAAAACCTCGACGCCCGATACGATCGAGATGCGCGCTTGCATCGCTTGCGGAAGCACGGCCCCGAAACAACACCTGTACGAAAAAGAAGGGCTGCCCATCTATCGTTGCGGCATCTGTGGCCTAGGCTCCACCGACGTTTCGAATTTCGATCCAAAAGCGTATTACGACGAGAACTATTTTAACGGAAATCTGCATGACGGCTACGCCGATTATCAGGCGTCCGAGTCGGTATTGCGCCACGATTTCAGCAAGATCGTTTCGGTATTGAAAGGCTATAACCCGCATGGCGGCACATTGCTCGAATTGGGTTGCGCCTACGGTTTCTTCTTAAACGTTGCGCGTGAACATTTCGATGTTTACGGCATTGAAATCTGCGAAGACGCCGTCCACGCCTGCAACGCGCGCGGACTCGCCAACGTCAAGCACGGCAGCGCACAACCGCAGGAACTGCAAGCCATGCCGCGCCCGGATACCGCGGTCCTGCTCGATGTGATCGAACACCTCGAAACGCCGCAAACGGTAATCGAGACAGTCGCACGACAATTGAAACCGGGGGGCACTGTGCTGTTGACGACCGGTGATTTCGCTTCCTGGCCGGCGCGCCTGTTCGGCAAAAACTGGCGCTTGATGACGCCGCCGCAGCATTTGTGGTTCTTTACACCCAAGTCGCTCGCCGCACTGGGTGCACGCTACGGCCTCGAGATCGTTACCATCGAGCACCCAGCCCGGCGAATTCCACTGTCGTTGATTCTGTTCCAGTTGTGTCGGCTCTTTCGCCTGCCCACGAAGCCGGTGAAATTCCTGAGCTCGATCGGCATTCCGCTCAATAGCTTCGACGGGCTGCGGGTGGTCTTTCGCAAAACTGCCGCTGCGGCGTAGCAAGCTTCGCCCGGACGAGCGCCGGGGTGACGATCGACCGCGACCCGCCACAGGCGGACAAGGATCATCAACGCAAGGCCAAATGAGACTTTCTCACATCATCATTCTGTTGACGTATGCCTGCGCGATGGGCGTCGGACAACTGTTGTTCAAGTACGTCGCACTTCATGGCGTGGACCCGGCGTTGCCGGCGGCACAGCGCTGGATCGGACTGGCCGCCAACCCCACGTTCGTGTTTTCCGTCGTGTTTTACGGAACCCTCACGCTGGCCTGGATCTGGATCCTCGGATTCATTCCTCTCTCCAAGGGATACCCGTTTACTGTCATGAGCCTCGCGGTTGCCGGCATCGGCAGCCACGCACTCTTCGACGAACCCTTGTCGCCACGCTTTTTCATAGCCATTGGCTTCATCGCCGCCGGACTGCTCGTACTATCATGGGAATGACCCTCTCGGCGGCCGCCCCTGTGCCCGACCGGGCAGACATCTGGATCGTGATCGCTGCCTTCAACGAAGGCACGATGATCGCTAGCGTCGTACAGTCCGTGAAGCAACGCGGGTACCCCGTGGTGGTGGTCAATGACGGCTCGCGCGATAACACTGGCGATGTCGCCCTCTCCGCCGGCGCCCACGTCGTCAGCCATCCGATCAATCTCGGCCAGGGCGCCGCGCTGCAGACCGGTATCAAGTACGCGGTGCGACAAGGCGCACAGATCGTCGTCACGTTCGATGCCGACGGGCAGCATGCCGCCGACGAAATCGAGCATATGGCCGACGCGCTGCTCAAGCATAACGTGGATATCGCGCTAGGCAGTCGCTTCATCGGACAAGCGGTCGGGATTCCGAAGTTGCGCGTGCTCACGCTCAAGGCGGCGGCCATGTTCACTTGGATCACCACCGGTGTGCGGCTGACGGACGCGCACAACGGTTTCCGGGCCATGACCCGCGACGCGGCAACCCATCTGAAGATCTACCAGAACCGCATGGCGCACGCCTCGGAAATCGTGTCGTACATCGCGAAGCACAAACTGCGCGTCACGGAAGTGCCGGTCACGATCACCTACACCGATTATTCGTTACGCAAAGGTCAGAAACTCTCGAACTCCGTGCGCATTCTCATCGACCTCTTTCTCGGAAGGATCTCGCGATGATCGCCCAATACCTTCTGACCGCCATGGTGGCCGTCATCAGCCTGCACTACGTGGCATTGCGTGGCGCTCAGCGCCACCGCATCCTTGCGTTGATAGCGGCTGCCATCGCCATCTTCCTGATCTGGGATGCAACCGCCACGACGACCATTGCGCACATGATCGGCATCGGACGTGGCCTGGATCTCGTCATCCCGTTCTTCTGCCTGTTGCTGCTGTTCCTGATCGTCGCGATGTATCGAAAGATCATCGGCCTTCAGGACGATCTGACAGCACTGTGCCGCGAGCTCGCCATCAACGACGCCAGAACTCCAACACCGAGCGAAGTCGATCCGAAATGAGCGTATCGGCAAATCTGTGGCAGTCACCCCGTGCGGGACAACCTCACCGATTCGATGCTCCCGCAACGCCGATCCGTCTTCGCGACATTCTGCTGTTCGGTCTTCCGCTGAGCGTCTCCACCCTCATCGCGCTGTTGGCATTCTGGCCCGCCCAAGTCAACTTCGATGCTGCATACCAATGGATGGAAGCGGTGCGCGGCACGGTCTACACACCGGGTCTGGTCATTCCCGTCACGCTGCTCATGCGCCTGACGAGCATGATCTGGCCGTCGCCCGCCACGCTGATTCTTTTGCAGACAGCTGCCATGTGGGTCACTGTGGGTTATGTGCTCGCCGAGATACAGGCCTTGGGCGTGAAGCGCTTGTGGGTCATCGCGTGTGCCGTTCTCATTGCAATCCTGCCTCAGAATCCGCTGATGCTGACCACGCTCGGCAAGGACAGCCTCTACGCCCTGGCCTGCCTGATGCTGTGCGCCGTGCAGTTGCGTCTTGTCCGGCGCGGCGTGGCAGATCTCTACGACATACGCACGGCCGTATGCTTTGTCGTCGCAGCGACGCTGCCCGCCATCATCAGAACCAACGGCCTCGCCTCGTCGTTCGCGGTGGTAATCGTGACCGCCGTATGGCTTGCCATGGCGAGGGGATGGCGTCGCGCCGCCGGCCTCGTTGTGGCGACGGTGCTGTTGATCGGATCAGTGGTCTGGGGGGTGTCACGCGTGCCGCAGATTGACGATGGTGCCGGCGGCAGCGTGGTCCTGGTTTTTTCCAACCACCTCATTGCCGCGGCGATCCATGACGGCACGCCTTTGACCCCTGAAGAGCGCCAGTTGGCAGAGCGCGTGATGCCGATCGCGGATTGGCGCGACAGCTACGACTGCCGGATGATGGACAAGAACCGCGGGGCCATCTTCGCGGCCTACCAAGGGCGTCCGGAGGCATTGAAAGCCATGCTCGGGACGCAAACGCGGGCCCTGGAGTCCCTGGCGCTCACCCTGATCTTGCGCAATCCGAAGGCCGCACTTGAACGTCAGTTGTGCATCTCGCGTCCGATATGGCACATGGGACCGACACCCGCGCAGAATCTCTGGGATACGACGGCGCCCGCGGGCATGGTGGGACTGGACGCCATCATCGTCGAGCCGTATGCGAGTCAGTTGCGACTCTCGCCGATACTGCCCGGCCTGAGCAAGACGCTGGAGACGCTGACGTACCTGACAACGATCCCGAAGCAGGCGTCGGGCGCGCAGTGGCTCTGGTGGAACACCGCCGCTCCCATGTGGCTGGCAGTGCTTGTCGTGTTATGGCGGTGGCGCCGGCATGGTGATCGACGCGCGGCCTACATCTATCTGCCCTTTGCGATCCACTCGGCGGTCATGTTCGTGCTGATTCCCTACCCGGCGTTCCGTTACCAATACCCGGTGTGGGCCATTCTGCCGTTCATGCTGCTGTTTCTGGCGATGCCGGTGCACAGCGCGCGGCGGCATCGCCCCGCTGACGTCTCAGTGGGCTGACGCCGCGCTCGTACGAATGACTACCTGCGCGGCGGCGGCCATTTTCGACCAGTTCTCACCTCGACGGCGCATCTGATCGGCCAGCACCGGCGGCGTGTCTTCGATGGTCGCCAGGTTGCCCACATAGAACCGGCCACCCGCCGCCGTCGGCCGCAACAACCGTTGGGCGACGTGCAGCACGCGCTTGCGCTTGATACGTCCGATATCGGCATCGATCTCGCTTTGCAGCGACGCCTTCGTCACGCCAAGAATCGACGCCGCCTCCGTGAGGGCTTGTTCGATCTCTGTCGCATACTCGCCGTGAAGTACCTTGCAAATGGCGATGAGATGCGCGAAGTTGAAGTCACGCACGCGGCTCGCATCGATCTTCGCGATGGTCTCGAGCGAGGCGTGCGCCCACACGGTTTCCACCGAAAAGAACTTCGGTACGCCAGCACTCCAGCCCTTGGCCTCGAACCCCTTCGTTTGCGCCTCGTCCGAGAGCTTGCCCTTGTGCTGATTGACAGCGCTGCGCCCGGTGTTGCTGCCGCCGGACGCGCCGGGAATCGTCAACGGATACGCCAGCTTGACGAATCGCTTCGTACTCAGCGCGAGACCGATCGCTCCCGATACGTCCGGGCTGGAGCCGTGGAAATAGTTACCGGAAACGGCCTTGATCGAGTCGAGCACACGCTTGGCGACAATGCCGTGATATATTTTCGGCAAACCATCCGTCCCCTGTGCCGCGCCGCGCAGGGCATTGCGCAGGGCATCGGACGAATCGAGGCAAGTGACGCTTCCGAATTTCCGGGCGATGTACAGGCGCGAGGCGTGGCCCATACCGAAGTGCCGCGACCGAAAATCCGGCCACGCGTAGTTTGCCACCACATCCGGTGCGATGACGTCGATATCGTTGCCGAGCGCCCACTGCGCGGCGTCGAGCGCTTCGGCAGCAATCGTGTCGTCGTCGCCGATAAGACAGATGTACTGCCCCGTCGCCGCGCCAACGGCCGCGTTGTGGTTGCCCGTCATATCCAGGCGTTCCGTCGGACGGATGTAGCGCAGACGCGGTGAATTTGCCAACGACGGATTGGCCTCTAGCTCAGCGGCAAGGCGAGCGTCGGTGCTGGTATCCGTCACCACGACTTCCAATCTGGAATCGTCGATGGCTAGCAATGAACGAATCGCATGTATCGCGTATTGCGCTCGATTATGCGTCGGGATAACAACAGAAAGCAGCGGTTGCATGACTCAGGTTCCAGCAAGTTGTTGAGGCTTCGCAGCGGTGCGCGCGACCTTCAGCGCTGACCACAAACCGATGGCCAGATACAGATTCATCGGGAAAGCCTCAAAGACGATCGTGGTCATGGAAAAGCACGCGAACACGATCAGTGCGGGTGTGGCGCGAATCCAATCCACTTGCGTCATTCGGAATCGGACAAACAGGGCGATCAATAATGCGCCGAACGTCCAGAAAGCACCGAGGTTGCCTATCCATGATGTCACGAGCGAGTCGGGCGCCACCTGCTCTGCAGGGTTCGCGCTCACCAGATTCGCCGCGTTGGTATAAACGCCGAAATTCGAAATTCCGAAAGCCGCCCCGGAAATCGTGTCCCAAAGCGTTTTCAGGCGGCTGCCGCCTGAGATTGCCACGAAGTCGGCACGCTGTGTCAGGACATTCAGGCTCGGCATCATGAGCAGAACACCCACCACCATCACCAGACCGAAGAGCTTGATGCGACGCCCGCAAAAGACATACAGCGCCATCAATGCCGCAGTCACAATACCGGTTCCCGACTGCGCCAACAGGCTGATCAATCCGCCGAGGATGACAAAATAGCAGCACTTCGCACGCGAATTGCTGTTGAAGATCGTCAGGAGCGCAGCGCTCGCGCACCCGAAGAACGATGCCGAATTCGGTACGATGAAAATGCCGGGGGTTCGCGCGGGCACGCCCGGCAGAATCTCTCCGAAGACTGCCGGCATGGTGAAGAGTTGCACCACCTGCACGGCCAGACACACGTACAGGCCTCGCAGGAGCCATTTCTCGGCGACCTCCTTGTCCAGTGCGTTGACCCAGTCCCGCATCAACAGGAACAAAAGGAACGGCGTAATCCATCGAAGTCCGATGGTCGCAATCAACGGACCATTCACAAGCACCGAAATCGCCCATTGCGCGAATACCAGGATGATGAAACCGAGCGCATAGTCCATCAAAGGCGTCCGGCCGAAGCTCCAGGCCGTCCACGCGATCGACGCCAGCAACATCATATAGATGATGTCCTTGCCGATCTTGTACACGATCGGCCCGGTATAGGTGTAAAGCGCGATACTGCCCTGCGTCATCAGGGCGGCGAGGTCATGGTAGTTCTGCAACAGCGTAGCCAATAGCACGAACGGGAAGAACCATCGTCCGCCTCGCAACGTCGCCAACGCAGATCCACCACCAAGTGACGTGATCATCTTCTATCCTCGGGAGAGCCTACATTCAACACTTGCGCTTTGCGACGTCGTCCAACGGCCCAAAACGACGCGCCGCTCAATATCACCTATTTCGTGGCGACTTTCTCGACTACCAGGCACAGTTCTTCCCCGCTGTACCGTGTGAACCACTTGTTCACCGTCGACAGCAGAAATACGGGGTACGACAGTGCATGCCTCACCAGCTTCCCAAGTCGCCCGGCGCGCCAGCAACGCGTATGGAACGACTCGTGGTACATGCCGAGGAACATCGCGTTCGATGTCGACACATAAGCCGCACGCAGTCCGGCGGTATCGGCCGCCTCGACCAGGCCGATCAGAGACTTCATGGAAAAAAGATGCAGATGTCGCGGTGTTTCCCAGCCACGCCAGTTTGCACCGAACAGACGACACAGCGTTGACTGAGTATTCGGGGTTCGCAGTACCAGCTTACCGCCGACCTTCAGGTACGCCGAGATTCGCTGAATGTCGCCGATGGGATCGATCAGGTGCTCGATGACGTGATTCAGAAAAATGAAATCGTAGGGGCCGCTGCGGCTTACCTCGTCCTCGCTGGAGAGGACGTTCAATCCGCGGGTACGGGCATTCTGACATGCCTCGGGATCGAAATCGTAACCCGTCACCTGTCCCACGCCCAACGACGTCAGTTTCGACATGAACGCTCCGCCGCCGCAACCGTAGTCGAGCACGCTGAGTGTTCCCAGACGCGCGCCGCCAAACAATGCCGCCAACGCGCGACGCCCGCTTGACTCTCCGGCCGAAGACAGCAGGGGAATCCTCGGCACCGAATCGTTCGTGGTGTGAGTCGAATACTTCTGATAAAACGTCGAGACCTCCGCCAGCGTGGGAAGCGGTTTGACGAAAATCAGACCACAGCCCCCATTGCTGCATTGCCGGTACGTCAACGCACGCTTCACGCCGTACTCATAGTCAGGACGTCCATTCAGCACAGTATGCGAAGTGGGAGTGCCGCACAACGGACAATCAACGTTACTCGTCGCAACAGTCATCTTTCGAATTCACGTAAGGCGTGACAAGTGTCAACGCGTCAGGGTTCTATTTTTCATCAATGTGCGCATTGCAATCACGCCCCACCAAATCAACAGTGCCAGTAGAACGATGCCTCTGGTGATCAAGGAAAGGTGACTGACGCTGAGCAGATAGATCGCAAGCGTTGCTGCCCCGGCAAGCGCCGCCGAACGCAGCGCAACGCTCATCAAACGGCCATCGCAGAGTACGGCGGCGGTCCACAGGAACAGCGCATCCAGCGCGATGCGTGCCACCCACGCGACGGCAGCACCCTGAATGCCGAAATAACGCAGGCCGATCCAGAGGGAACCGAAAAACAACGGCAGCTCTATGGTGTGAATCATCGCCACCACACGCGCCTTGTCGGTGGCTTGCAGCCAGGTCAACGGCGCGGAAGAAACGGAGTTTATCAGCATCCCACACGCAAACAGGATAAGAACTCCGGCCGCGTGCGCCGAAAAATCCGCGCTGATCCAGCGGCTCAGAATCAAGTCCGAGAACATGCCAATGGCCGCGCACGCTGGCGCGATCATCAGGAACAACACAAACGCCGACTGTCCGAACAAGCCTGCCTTGTCGATCGCACCGTCTCGCGTGGATTTTGCAAATGTCGGAAACATCACAGACATAAGCGCGGCAGGAAGGATAGACAGCTTCATGATCAATTCCTGAGGCGTCGCGTAGTAGGCGACAGCACCGGCCGACACCAGCGCACCGACCGCGAACCTGTCTAGGTACCCCATGAGCGGCCCGACGACGTTGCTCACCGTCATCCAGCCGCCCGATGTGATCAGCGGTTTGATCAGATGACGAGAGAACGTAAGCGAACCCGCGTTGTCCGGCAGCACACACCATGCGTAGTACGCATGCACCACACACGCTACGATGCGTCCGATGACCAGCACCCAGGCCACCCAATCGAGTCGCGGCCCGAAATGCAGGACGACAGCCAACGGACCCAGAAATGTGAACAGCCCCATGGGCAAGCGGATGAGATTGACGATACCAAATGCCTGACGTGCTTCAAGGACGCCGCGAAAGCCGGAGGTCAACACGATAAAGGGCATGGCGACGGCCATGGCACAGACCGCGAAAAAAACTTCGTCGCGAGACTGTTGATGCTCCACCAACCCGATGCCCCAGGGCGCTGCCGCGATCAACACGAGGCCGGCAAGAATGCCAAGCCCGGCCATCAGCCAGGTAGCCGTCCCAACCAGCGGTTTAACCCGGCTGTGGTCATCGTGCGCCAGCTCGATGGCAAGCTGCTGGGTTAGCGCGCGGCCGAGTCCGAGATCGAAGAGGCCGAAATAGCTGACGACTGCCCAAATCAAGGTGAGCAAACCGAATCGTTCGGTGCCGAGATGGGAGATAAGCGGGGGAATGGAGACAACCGCAACGATCAGCGGGGCACCGAGCCCAAACAGATTGTAGAGAGTATTTCTAATCAGCACGAAAGCTCATCCCAATACCTCGACCCACCTTAGCGCACTGGTGCATCAATGCACAGGGGCGACTCACGGAAGCTGGCGGAAAAAAGGGGCCATTTTACACCACGCCCTTGGCATACACGCCAAAAGTTGGAAGGCGTACCAGCCCGCGAAAAGGCGACCGCATTTGCGCCAGATCCATACTGCGGCAATATAGCGCGGCTCCCCGAGAACACCCCCGGCGCCATCTGATTCAAACTGATCGAGGCATCGAGTGATGTATACTTTTAAAATTGGATTCTTGCCGAATTCTAAAGGTGACGGGCTTTGCAACCGCATGGCGCGGCCGGCCGAGAAATATAATCACTCGATGACGTTGGGTGGCGATCGGGATTCGATTCCGACTATTCGGAACTCGCCCCGACGTTCGTTCATACTCGATCGCCTTGGTAAACCACGAGCAGCAAATACTCCGCAAGATGCGCCGAATTCGCGAATGAAGGCTCTTATTTTCAGCGACTTTTTTTGCCCGAGCCGACAGGCTGGCGGGTCCGCGACTGCGCTCGATTACATCGTTCGCCGGCTGGATTCCAGCATGGCCATCGAAGTCATCACACGCTCAACCGAACCCGACGGGACAACGCTCGACGTACATGCCGATAGCTGGCAACCGTATGGCAATGCGTTGATTCGCTATTGCAGCCGCACCTCCGCACTGCTTCGGTTGCTTCCGGATGCCATTCGCAGCAAATCACCCGACCTGCTGTTCTTCAACAGCCTCTTCTCGCCCTCATACACCATTCTTCCGCTGATCATCGCCCGCATACTGGGCTATCGCGGCGGCATCGTCCTGGCCCCGCGCGGCGAACTCTTCGAGAGCGCCCTTGCTCTCGGCGCGCTGAAAAAACGCCTTGCGATTCGTCTCATGCGCGTGTTGCACCTGCATCGCGGCGTGATCTGGCAGGTGACGAGCGAATTCGAGGAGAACGAAGTCAAACGTAATTTTCCGAGCGCGCGCGTCACGCGATGCAACGAACTTCTGCCGCCCGGTGTGGAAGTCGCGCGTCGCCCGATCGCAAAAGAAGCCGGAAGTCTGCGACTTGTGTTCGTTTCAAGACTGGCAAGAAACAAGAACCTCCTCTACGCCATTCAATTGCTTGAGCGCGTCAAAGACAAGAACGTGACGCTGGATATCTATGGCCCGATCGACGATCCCACTTATTGGGAGGAGTGTCAGGTCGCCATTGCAAAGCTGGACGATCCGGGCCGGGTCCGCTACAAGGGCATCGCAGAGCGCGGCCAGGTCGTCGACATCTTCGCCGGATACCACGCGTTTCTCTTCCCGACGCTCGGCGAAAACTACGGATACGTCATTCTCGAGGCGCTTTTGGCATGCCGCCCTGTGTTCCTCGGCACGGAGACACCCTGGCGCAACTTGGACGAAGCGGGCGCCGGTGCGGTGATCGACCTCGGGCAACCCGACGTTTTCGCGAAAAAGATCGAGTCGCTTCGGGACATGACTCAGGAAGCGTTCGACGAGACCTGCTCGAAGGTCGAGATCTATACGAAAGCCTACCTGCTCGCCGACGAAAGCCTGACGCAACGCCAGATCGCCGTGTTTTCACAGGCCGCCTCGGCCTCACCCGAAGCCTGACCGCGGCACGAGATTCTCACCATGCACGTTCTCGTTGTATCGCATTACTTTCACCCGGAAGGTTTTCCGATCAACCACATCAGTGAATTGCTCGCCGGGCAAGTCGAATCGGTGACCGTGCTTACGGGGCAACCGAACTACCCCGAAGGCCGGGTGTTCAAGGGGTATCGCGCCTGGGGGTTCGGGCGGGAGCGGACGCCGCAAGGCGTCGAGGTTCTGAGACTGCCCGTGGTCCCGCGAGGCTCCGGCCGCGCTCTCCGGCTAGCGGCGAACTACCTCTCGTTCATGGCATCGCTGGCGGTCTTCGGTCCGTTCCGTCTTTGGGGACGGCCGATCGACGTTGTTTTTGTTTATGCGCCTTCGCCGCTGCTTAAGGCGCTGCCGGCCATTCTGCTCAAACGCATAAAGAAAGCCCCGATGGTCGTATGGGTGCAGGATCTCTGGCCCGAAAGCCTGTCGGCAACGGGGTTCGTCAAGCGCCCCTTCCTGCTGCGCATGGTGGAGCACGCGGTTCGATACATCTACCGGCACTCGGACGTGATTCTCGTACAATCGGATGAATTCGTCGGAAGTGTGGCCGGTTATGCGCCGCCCGGCAAGGACATCCGAGTCCATTACAACTCGGTCCCTCCGCAGATGATTCCGGCAGATGCCTCGACCGAGCCGCCTCCTACGGACGCCTTGGCGCCGGGGCGGTTCAACGTTGTCTTCGCCGGCAACCTTGGCAAGGCACAGGCGCTCGATACCATTCTGGATGCGGCGGCCCTGCTCAGATCGCGGGACGACATCCGATTTGTACTGGTCGGCTCCGGTTCGGAGTCAGCCCACGTCACGGCCCGAATCGCCAGCGAAAAACTGGACAATGTTGTGATGGCAGGACGCTTCGCCCCCGAGCAGATGTCAGGGGTGTTTTCCCATGCGTCGGCGTTGCTGGCCACGCTCCGACGCGATCCGATCATGGGTCTGACCATCCCGAGCAAACTTCCGGTCTACCTTGCGACGGGTAAGCCGGTAATCGCAGCGATGGACGGCGCGGGTGCCCGGGTTGTCACTGAAGCGCAGGCTGGACTCGCGTGCCCTGCGGAAGATCCGCAGGCGCTGGCGCAGGCAGTGAGCACGCTGGCGGATTCGAGTGTTGCGCAACGGCAGATGATGGGAGAGAGGGGAAAGAGGTATTATGCCGACCGCTTCGAGGCAAATCGATTGGTGCGCGACCTCGTGAAGCACCTGCGTTCGGCAATTGCCGGCGAAAAGCAGGCATAAAGTTGATAGAAACGCGTATTTCTTGGGAGTAACAATGAAAATTCTCGTTCTGGGCGCATCCGGGATGCTCGGGAATGCGGTCTTTCGCACGCTGTCTGCAACGAGCGGCCTCTCGGTCGTCGGCACCTTACGCAGCGACAATGCTCGCCGTCATTTTGCCCCCGAACTTCAAGCAGGTCTGGTCAGCGGTGTGGACGTAGAACGTGAGGATGGCCTGATTCGCGTCTTTACCGAAGCGCAGCCCGACGTCGTCGTCAATTGTGTCGGACTCATCAAGCAGCTGGGTAACGCCAAGGATCCGATCGCCGCGATCCCCATCAACGCCATGCTGCCGCACCGCCTCTCCCTGTTGTGCGATCTGGTCAAGGCGCGACTCATTCACGTCAGTACCGACTGTGTTTTCACCGGCGACAAGGGGCTGTATCTCGAATCGGACACCCCCGATGCCACCGACGTCTACGGCCGCACCAAGTTGCTCGGCGAAGTCGATGCTCCGCACGCCGTGACCCTGCGCACGTCGATCATCGGCCATGAGCTCAACAGCCACTTTGCGCTGGTCGACTGGTTCCTCGCACAAACAGGATCCGTCAGGGGATTCCGTCGCGCCGTATTTTCCGGCCTGCCGACCGTCGAACTCGCCGAAGTCATTCGCGATCATGTACTGCCGAACCTGAGCCTGACCGGGCTCTATCATGTCTCCGTCGACCCGATCAACAAGTATGATCTGCTGACATTGATCGCCGACGTCTACGGTAAAGACATCTCGATCACACCCAGCGATGACCTGGTCATCGATCGCTCGCTTAACAGCGACCGGTTCCGTGCCGCCACCGGCTTTAGTCCCAAGCCGTGGCGCACTCTCATTGAAAAAATGCATCTGTTCGGATAATCCTGAGATCCCCTATGTTCAACGATAAAGTATTGATGATCACGGGCGGTACCGGCTCGTTCGGTAACGCGGTTCTGAAGCGTTTTCTCAGCACGGATGTCGCCGAAATCCGCATCTTCAGTCGGGATGAGAAGAAACAGGAAGACATGCGCATCGCCTTGAGCCATCCGAAGCTCAAGTTCTACATCGGCGATGTTCGCGAATACTCGAGCGTGCACGACGCTATGAAGGGTGTCGACTACGTCTTCCACGCCGCCGCGCTCAAGCAAGTGCCGTCGTGCGAATTCTATCCGATGGAAGCCGTTCGCACCAACGTCCTCGGCGCCGAGAATGTCTTGAATGCGGCATCGGCGAACAAGGTATCGCGCGTCGTCATGCTGAGCACTGACAAGGCCGTGTATCCCATCAATGCCATGGGTCTGTCCAAGGCCATGATGGAGAAACTGACGGTCGCCAAGTCGCGCATTCAGCGCCCTGGCGACACCGTCTTCTGCGCCACGCGCTACGGCAACGTGATGGCCTCGCGCGGCTCCGTGATTCCGCTGTTCACGAGCCAGATCAAAGAAGGCAAGGACCTGACTCTGACCGATCCGACGATGACCCGCTTCCTGATGTCGCTGGAAGACTCCGTCGATCTCGTGCTGCACGCGTTCGAACACGGCCACCAAGGCGACATCTTCATTCAGAAAGCACCGGCCTCGACCGTGGAAGTGCTCGCACAGGCGCTCATCGAACTCTTCCAGAGCAAGAGCCAGATGCGCATCATCGGTACCCGCCACGGTGAGAAGCTCTATGAGTCGCTGGTGTCGCGCGAAGAAATGGCGCGCACGGAAGACATGGGACGCTACTACCGCGTGCCGGCAGATGGCCGCGATCTGAACTACGCCAAGTATTTCGTGCAAGGCGAAACGAAGATCACGCTCGCCGAGGATTACACGTCGCACAACACGACGCGCCTGAACGTCGAAGAGGTCAAGAAACTGCTGCTCACCCTGGATTTCATTCAGGAGCAGCTTCGTGCCTAAGATCATGACCATTCTGGGCACCCGCCCGGAACTCATCAAGATGAGTCGCGTCATCGCCGAGTTCGAGCGTTACACGACGCACGTTCTGGTGCATACGGGTCAGAACTTCGATTACGAACTCAATCAGATCTTTTTCGACGATCTGGGCATCCGTAAGCCGGACCATTTCCTTAATACTGCCGGCGCGACACCGGCAGAAACCATCGCACGCGTCATCGAGTCTGCGGACAGGGTGATCGAGCTTGAGAAGCCCGACGCCATCATGTTGTACGGCGACACCAATTCGGGCCTCGCAGTCATTCCCGCGAAACGCCGCAAGGTCCCTGTGTTCCATATGGAAGCCGGCAATCGCTGCTTCGATCAGCGCGTGCCCGAAGAACTCAACCGGAAAGTGCTGGACCATCTGTCGGACATCAACATGGTTCTCACCGAACGGGCGCGCGCTTACTTGCTCGACGAAGGCATTCGTCCGGAAACCATCTTCCGGACGGGTTCGCACATGTACGAGGTTCTCGAACATTACGCGGATGCCATTGAAAAATCCGACGTCTTGGCGCGGCAGGCACTGACGTCCCGGCAATATTTCATCGTCAGTGCGCATCGTGAAGAGAACGTCGATTCGCCTGAAGCGCTCAACGACCTGCTCGATACGCTGATCGCGCTGCACGAGCAGTACGGCTATCCGGTACTGGTCTCGACTCATCCGCGCACGCGCATCCGTCTGGAACAGTTGGGACGTGAATTGCCGACGAACGGCGTGACATTCGCCAAGCCCTTCGGGTTCATCGACTACATCAAGCTGCAACGCGAGGCATTCTGTGTGCTCTCGGACAGCGGCACGATTACCGAGGAAGCGTCGTTGCTGAATCTGCCGGCCATCATGATCCGAAACGCCCACGAACGTCCGGAAGGCATGGATGTGGGAACGTTGATTATGAGCGGTTTGCGCACGGAAGGCGTGCTGAACGCGGTGCGTGTCGTCACTGACGGGTTCTCTTCCGACAAGCGTCGGACGTTGCCGGTGAGCGACTACAATAATCCGAACGTCTCGACTCAGGTTCTGCGCATCGTCCTGAGCTACATCGATTACATCAATCGGACTGTCTGGCACAAGCCGGGCGTCGCGTAAACTCGACCCCCGACAAGCGAATCAATGGTCAGCGGGCGACGGATTTGCGTTGCGCGCTGGCCCGCATATCCAGTCCTACAGCACAAAGCAAGCCCAGCAGCACGCCCAGAATCAGCCCTCCCGCGACGAACTTGATACGGCCAGCGGACACCTTCGTGACTAGCGGAGCGCCGTCGTCAATCGCTTGGCTTGCATAGGTCTCGGTCGAACGCAGGCTCCGCTGCAACTTCTCCGACCTCTTGCGCGCATCATCAATCTGCGCATCCGTCCGATCAATCATGTCCTTAAGAATCAGGACCTCGGCCAACTGCGGCTTTAGGGTGCCGTCGGCCACGCCCTTCATATAGACGGACCACGAGTCACGCTGCTTGACGGCACGCTCCAGCGCCTGGTCGGCGGATGCTGCATCGCTACGCAAACGCTCTTCGGCGTCGGAAATCTTGTCGTTTTGCGCCTTGAGCATGACATCACGTGCCGCCGTGGCGTAACGCACCGCGTCTTCCGATGTTGGTCCCCGGACCGAAATCGCGACGAGATCGGTGCCGCGCGGCGCCGCTCTGAGCGACGCGCGCAACATATCGTCGCGCACCGGAGTGCCAGCGGTCCTGACCACGCGCTGCGCAAAACCCGCCGTGCCGACACGCTCCACCGCATTCGGAAGCGGCTCGATCAACTCGTTGCCAACGCGGCCGATCATGACGATCGACGTGCCTTCCCAGGCCTGCGGCGCGATGCGGCTTACGCCAAACCCCGCAATCCCGCCAACGACAGCGACGACGGAAATGAGTACGACATGCCTGCCGATGAACCTCAATACATCGGTCAGCGCAACATCGCCATCCGAGCGGTTGTCCAAATTTGATTCGACCTGCATAGAGAATTCTTCCGTTCTCGTTGATCCGTACAATGTACCGTATCGGCTTCCGGCACACTGGCACACCGGCACACCGGCACGCACGGATGGATAGGCAGACTGTGGCATACCCGGCCATCGGGTCGGGCATGCGGTGCTTGTATTACTTGCGAGCTTCGTCTTTCCCGCGACCAAAGCCGAGCAACTTGGAAACCGTGTTGCGCAGCGCGTTGTCGACGGCGCCGATGGCACGCTTAGCGTGCTCTTCCGGCCGGCCCGTAAACGAGGTGACGTGGAAATAGTCGGAATTATCGGGAGAGATTTCCGAGAAGAAGTAGTTCGACACGCAGCAACGCGGTCCAGGCACCGTCACCGGACTGACCGAATGCCAAGAGTCCTTGTTCGTCTCCATCACGACGAGACGATTGAACTTGGACACCAGCGTCTTGGGGACCTTGCAATCTGCATCCCAGAGTTCGAAGTTACCGCCATTCGACATCTCCCAATCCGGGGTGACGTAGTAAAGCAGGTTCAGGCGGCGATAGCGATCACGACTGGCATCGTGACTGTTGTCGATATGAGGATTCAGGAAGTCGCCCTCGAACATCATCGACAGACCGCCAGCATACAGGCTCGGATCAGGTTCGATGCGATCGAACTGGACAATGTCTGCAACCAGCTTGACCGTCTCAGGGTCCTGGAAGGCAAACGTGATGGCACCCAAAATCGGATCGTATTGCTCGATCTTGGCAGACGTTCGCTTCTTTTCCCTGAAGGACTCACGGCTGTAAAAGCCGTCGGCACTCTTGGGAAACGCGTCGTAAATGGCGTGCGCGATGTTTTCCGGAAGGAGGCCGTCGATGACGAAGTGACGCGTAGGCGTATCTTCGGGGTTCTGCCACTGGGCTTCGATATTAGCCCGCTCCGAAGTCAGCTTCCCTGTGATCAAACCGACAATTTCGTCTTTCGTCATAGCGTGCAAAGGTCCAAGAAATCGATGGGGGGATTGTACCGCGACGCTCACCGCGACAACGCTCACTCGGATGACGAAAAAACAGGAAGGGCGAATCGGTACCGCATCTGCAGCAGATGCCTTGCAGAAACGTCCATCTCGAAGGCCGTAGTGGTGGAGCGGAGGAGGATCGAACTCCCGACCTTCGCATTGCGAACGCGACGCTCTCCCAGCTGAGCTACCGCCCCACACGAAGCTACGATTATAGCGGTTTTTCCCGAACCCGCGAGCAGCCGACAAATTTGCTCGGGATTTCGGAACTTCTCCCCTCAGGTAGCCCCAAGATTCCCCTTCATCCCCTTAATGGACGGGACTTTCGGGGCCTTCGCGACCACCGTTTTCTGCGCGCGCAGATACCGCGCCACCACGTCCCATACCGGCTCGCCCTGCGCCCCCTCGGCCACCGGCGCCCAGCCGGCCACCTTGTACGTCTTGCCCGCCTCGATCAGCTTGCCGTTCAGACGCATGTCCGTAATGCGCTGCCCCATCGGCGCCATCGGATCGATCGTGTAGTCCATGCCGCCCACGCGCACCATATCCCCCCCCTGCTGGTAGTACGGATCGGGATTGAACAGGTTATCGGCCACGTCCTCGAGCACCGTCTTGATCGTCTCGCCGGTCATCGGCGTAAGCGTCGTATACGGATAGGTGACAGCCGTCTGGTCGAGCAGTTGCTCCATCGTGATCGTCGCGCCCGGCAGCAGTGACGTTCCCCAACGGAAGCCCGGCGAAAAGCCGATTTCGGCGTCCTTCTCGGCCATCACGGCGTCGAGCAGCAACTGGTCGAACGTCCCGTTGAAGTTGCCCCGGCGGTACAGCACGCCCTCCGTCACCGCCAGCGGCTCCGCCAGCTTCGCGGCGAACGGCGCGCGCACGCGCTCGATGAGCGCCTGCATCTGCGCATCTGCCGGCAACAGGTTGGCAAAGACCGGCAGCAACTTGTAACGGAAGTCCACCGGCTTGCCGCCCTTCACATCGAAGTCGAGCACCGCCAGAAACTTCCCGTTCGAACCGGCATTGGTGACGAGTGTCTTACCGCCAGCGTTGTCCACGACAACGGGCTTCGGCACGCCATCGTGCGTGTGACCGCCCATGATCGCGTCGATGCCGCGCACGCGCGACGCCAACTTCAGGTCCACGTCCATGCCGTTGTGCGACAGCACGACCACGACCTGCGCGCCCTTACCGCGCACCTCGTTGACCATCGACTGCAAGCGCTCTTCCTGAATCCCGAAGGTCCAATCCGGCACAAAGTAGCGCGGGTTCGCAATCGGCGTGTACGGAAACGCTTGTCCGATGATCGCCACAGGCACGCCGTTCATTGTCTTGATCGTGTACGGCGCGAAGACCGGATCGCCGAAATCGTTCGTCTGCACGTTCTGCGCGACGAAGTCGATCTTGCCCTTGAGTTGCTCCTCGACGACGGACTTCACGCGATCCGCCCCGTACGTGAATTCCCAGTGCGCCGTCATGACATCGACACCCAACGCGAGCGTGGCGTCGACCATGTCCTGACCCTTCGTCCACATGGCCGTGCCGGAGCCTTGCCACGTGTCGCCGCCGTCGAGCAACAGTGCGCCAGGGCGCGACGCCTTCATGCGCTTGACCAGTGTAGCCAGATGCGCAAACCCGCCGACCTTGCCATACGTGCGCGTCGCCGCCGCGAAGTCGAGATACGTGAACGCATACGCCTCAGGCGTGCCGGGACGCAGACCATACGCCTTCAGGAATGCCTCGCCCACCAGATGCGGCGGCTTGTTCGCCTGCTCGCCAATCCCCAGATTGACGCTCGGCTCGCGGAAATAAATCGGCAACAACTGCGCGTGGCAGTCGGTAAAGTGCAGCAGATGCACATTGCCGAATTTCGGCAGATCGTAGAACGCCGCAGCCGCCTTGGCCGCCACCGTTTCGTGACGCGACAGCGCCATCCCACCGGCCGCCGCCACCGCCAACACCTGCATGAACTCGCGTCGATTCATTTCGTCTCCGTGGCACGCGCACGACGTGGCGCGCCTGCATTGTCATTCTTCGAATTCGGTTCGCTTACTTGCCCGCGTAATCCGCAAGCGCCGCCACATCTTCGCCAAACATCTCGCCCACTTCCTTGCGCAGCACCTTGCCGTTGCGGCCGATGACATACAGCTCCGGCAGTCCGCGACGCTTGCCCAGCGCCGCCTGCCACGCCTCGTTCTCCATGCCTGCGGGGAACGTATAGCCATGCGTCTTCAGATAGTCGGCGGCTTCCTGCGGTTTCTTGTCGATGGAGAGGGTGATGATCTGGATCGGCTTGCCGCGCGTGGCTTCGTAGAGCTTCTGCAGATGCGGGTTCTGCTGCGCGCAGAACGGGCACCACGACGCCCAGTACTCGACGATGACCGTGCGGCCCTTGAACGCGCTGGCGGGCAACGTCTTGCCATCGAGCAACGCGAGCGACGGCAGCACGACGGTATCGCCAACCTCCAACGCCTGTGCGGGCCACGCTGTGGCCATCAACCCCGCGCCCAGCACGGCGGCCAACACCCGCCGTCGCGCACGCGTGCCGACGTGAAAAATAGAAAAACTCAGGGATTTCATGCTTGCGACACTCCGGAAGCAGGCGGCGACCATCGATCAGACGGATCTCCGGTCGCCTGCCGGAACGGCGGTGGTGTTACTGATTCACAGGCGAAGCCGGGTCGAGCAACAGCGCCATGACGTCCTTCAACTGCTGCTCCGTCAGAATGCCCGCCGCGCCGAAACGCGGCATGTTCGAGCAAGCCATATAGCTGTGCGAGTCGTAGACCTTCGCCCACGTGTACTTGACCACCTCGGGCGAATCGCCGCGCAGCTTGCCGTAGTTGTACAGCGAAGGGCCGATGTTGCCGAACGAGATCTCGCTCTTGGTCAACTGGTGGCACGCGTAGCAATTGCCGCCGTTGACGGTGTCTGCCTTGTCGGTGAACTGCATGCCGCGGCCGTTCTGCGCCACCTTCTCGCCTTCCTTCCAGTCGCCGAGATACTTGCCGTCGGCCGGCGCCTTGACGTTCGCCAGTTCGACCTTTTGCAGACGCTCCGCAATCTTCGCGGGCATCGGCTTGACCGCGTACTGCGTGCACAGCTTCTGCAATTCACTCTGATCGATGCGATCGAGCTGAGCAATGCCCGAGGGGCGGAACGAGTCGCGCAACACCTGCACGACAGCGGCATCGGTCGAGCCGGTGACGAGCTTCACGCCCTCGCCCTGTGCGAACGCCATGCCGACGACGAGTGCCCCGGCCGCTGCCAGCGCAACGCTCGTCGCGCGCAATGCGAATGATTTCATGGGTGTGCCTCGTGATCGGTCAGCGCTTCAGGCCGGGGGCGTCCATCTTGCCGCCGTTGGCCATCACACCGAGGAACGTAATCAGATCGACGGACGCCTGCGAACCGAAATTCAGCTCGGGCAAACGCTGTTGACGGAAGCAGTCGTACATCCGCCACTGCATCGTGCGCAGCGCACCCTGCGAGACACGATAGCCCGGCCAGGTCGCAAACGCCTGACGCGCCGCTGCGGGCTTGGTCAGGTTCGGCAGATCCTGAAGGCGAATGCGCTTGTCGTCGGCCCCATGGCACGACGCGCACGAGAAGTCGTACGGACCGGCACGGTAATAGAAGATCTTCTGGCCACGCGCGTACGCTTCCTTCTCTTCCTTGCGCGACTGCGGCACATGGATGAGTGCACCTCGCGACTGACCGGCCACATAGGCGGTGAGCGACTCGAGATCGGTCGGGTCCTGGCCTTCCTTGGAGAACGGCTGCTTGATGACGTCTGCCCGCTTGAAGCCCTGCAGATTCACCATGCACTCGACGATGCGCGACTCGGCGTCGAGCACGCGTTTCGTATCGGGGAAGTAGCGCGGCAGTTGCGCGTAGGCGTCTTTCACGACCCCGGCGCCGAGGCCCAGGTCGCACTGCGCGAGCGAGACGTTGTTCGGGCCGCGCGGCGTTTTCCAGAGTTCCTCGCCGCGCATTTCGATCAGTTCTGCGGGGTTGCCGTCGGCGAGCATCTCGCGATATTGCGCGATGGCGTCGGCCGTCGAGCTGTCGGCAGCGAATACGGCGGCGACGGGGGCGCTAGCACCCGCAATGGCGAGCATGCCGCCGAGCACAGTCCGACGCAGCCATGCTGCGTGACGTGGGGTGCTCACCCGTGCGCTATGTTGCGCCTCAAGCATCTGACTCTCCTCTGTGTGGGGTTGTTCGGCGCGTCGTGGGGAGGCTCCCCGTCAGCGCCACCGCGCACTTCCCGGCATTCGCTCCGTCAGGCGATGGTCGCCTCGTCGGTACGCGAGTCGCCCTTGTTGTCGGTCCACGTCACCGTGACCTTATCGCCCTTCTTGCCGCCTTTGAACTTGAACGACATGAACGGATCTTTCGACACCGCCGGCCCCCATTCAGCCGTCAGCACCGTCTTGCCGTTGCAGGTGACCGCGACCGTCTGGATGAAGTGCGCAGGGACGATGTTACCGGAAGCGTCTTTGCGTTGACCGGTTTCCATGATGTGGCTCATCAGCACCTTGACCTCGACGACACCGCCGGCCTCGGTTGCGCGAATGCGCATCGGATTACCCATGTTGTGGCTCCTCTAGAGTTCTACGATGCGCCGCTTAACCGCCGCAACCGCCCAACGTGACCTTGATTTCCTTCTCGGCCACGAGGTACTTGTTATCCGCCTTGACGAGTGCGTAGACCTTCGAGGTCTGCCCCATCTTCACACGCGTGGTGACCGACGGCTCGGTGCCGTCCGGAATGTCGAACGACGCGGCGAGCGTATTTGGATTCTTCTCAATCAGAATCGCGATCATTTGCGTATGCGGTGCCTTGCTCGTCACCGCCACCGGCACGACCGCACCGTTCTCGGCAATGTCGGGAGCGGTCAGCACGACCAGGTCGCTGGGGCTCGCGCTCGTGCCGCCAAGCGCCTTGACCGTATCGGCCACGCTCCGGGTCGCAAACGCCGCCTTGTTCCATTCCACCTGTGCCGCGCGGGCCTCTTCGGGCTTGATCAGCCCGGCGGCCACCGCCAGTCCCATTACCGCGGAAAACCGCAGCATGTCGCGTCGCTGTTGGTTCATCTCTGTGTATTTCCTTCTCTGAAGGCCGCCGATGCGAAATGTGCTGAAGACACCTGTCGCACCGGCCGCCGTTCGCTCGCCCGATCTGCCACCCGATCATGCATGGCGGCCGGCCGGCGAGCCCCCTGCCCCGGTATTACTTCGCCGGGGCGCCGGCCAGAACCCACTCAACGAGGATCTTGGCATCGGCATCCGACATGCTCGGGTGCGCTGGCATCGGAATCGGACCCCAGACGCCCGAACCGCCGCCCTTCACCTTCTTCACCAGCTTGGCCACAGCGTCCTTGTCGCCCTTGTACTTGGCAGCGACATCCTGATAAGACGGGCCCACGAGCTTCTTGTCGACGGCGTGGCAACCCATACAGGCGTTGGCACCCGCGAGCTTGGTCGCCGCTGCGACATCGACACCGGCGTGCGCCAGCGAGGTGCCGGCCAGCATGGCCGCAGCGATCAGCATCTTCTTCATCGTATCTCCTTCGATTTGTGTAGGGGACGGGGGTCCTGCGGTGGCCTGACAACCCTGGCGCATCCGTCGGACACCCTGCCCGCTCAATGTGCACCACGGAGAATCCAGTCGACCATCGTGCGGACGTCGGTCTCGGCGACCTGTGCCTGAGGCGGCATTGGCATGCTGCCCCAGTTACCGGCACCTCCGGCACGTATCTTCGCCACCAGTTTTTCAGTCGCATCCGACTGCCCATGGTACTTGGCGGCGACCTCCGAGAAGGCGGGCCCGATCTTCTTGTCGGTCACGCCGTGACAGGCCAGACAACCATTCTTGTCCGCAAGCGTTGCTACCGATGACGTCGCAGCGGCGGTTTGGGCCGGCGCGTCCGGACTCGTCATGCCAAGCGTGACGAGCGCCGCGGTCTTGCGCACCGACGCGTTTTGCGCGGCAGTGCCCGACAGCGGCGGCAGCTTCGTATCGACACCGCGCACCGGTCCGACGACACGGTTTTGCGCAGCCAGATCCCCATGTGCGTCGCGGGCGTACGCAGGGAGTGCGGACGTCACGATACCAGCCTCGGGACAATCCTGCATACAGGCCTTGTTATGGGTATCCGGTTTGTCGCCCACGCGCCACATGCCGTGCGAGCGTGTCATGCCGTTGCGGTTGGGCATGCGTTTCTGCACGTCGGCGATGTTCTTGTCGGACAGCACGAAGTCCGCCGGCACGATCTCGCCGAGATTCAGGATGTAGGCCGTGACCGCGTACACCTCGTCCGGCGTGAGCGAGCGCGGCGCATTCCACGGCATGGCGCGACGGATGTAATCCCAGATCGTCGAGACCGTGTCGACTTTCATAAGCGTGGTGCGCACCGGCTGGTTGTTCGCGCGCAGCGACGCCACGTGCCCCGTCTTGATGTCGTCGGCCGTGGTGCCCCCCACGAGCGGGTTGAACACCTCGTTGCTCTCGCCGAACGTGCCGTGACACGACGCGCAGCGCGCATCGAAGAGCTTCTGGCCATCGGCCACCGACCCCTGCCCCCTGGGCAACCCCTTGAAGTCGGGACGCACGTCGATGTCCCACGCACCCAGTTCGGCGGGGGTGGCGTCGCGTCCAATGCCGGCGGGGGCCTTGATCTTGACGGGTGCCGCTTGTGCCGCTTGTGCCGTCTGCGAGGCGCTGACCGGGGCCGCCTTCGCCGGTGCCGAAAGCCACGCCACGACGGTCAGTGTGGCGAGCGCCAGCGCACTTGCCCAAAGTACGGCGATGATCGCCACTTGTATGCGCCGCAGCATGTGACGAGGCAACTTGCGTTCAATCGACGTGAACATTGATCACCTCCCCGCTTGCCGCCACTTGCCACGTCTGGATCGCGTTGTTGTGATAGATCGACTTGGTGCCGCGCACGTCGCGTAACTGCCGGTAACGCGGCTGCACGAAGCCCGTCTCGTCCACCGCGCGGCTTTGCAGCAACGCAGGCGAACCGTCCCACTGCCAGTCGAAGTTGAAGCGCGTGAGGCACTTCGGCAACACGGGCGACTCGAGCCGCGCCGCGCGCCACGACTTGCCGCCGTCGGTCGACACGTCGACCCGTTTGATCCGGCCCCGGCCCGACCATGCGAGGCCCGTCACGTTGAAATAGCCGCGATCGAGCAGCGCCTGCCCCCCCGAAGGTGACGTGATGACCGACTTGCACTCCTGAATCGAGGTGTACTGGCGATGCTGACCATCCGGCATCAGGTCGACGTAGTGGCTCGTTTCATCCTTGGTATTCCACGGCGCGTCGCCCACTTTGATGCGGCGCAGCCATTTGACCCACGACACGCCCTGCACGCCGGGCACGACCAATCGCAGCGGGTAGCCATTCTCGGGGCGCAGCATTTCGCCGTTCATCCCCCAAGCGACGAGCACGTCCGAGAGCGCCGCCTCCATCGAGATCGTACGGGTCATGCCGGAGCCGTCGCCCCCCTCGGCGAGCACGAACTGGCCGCGCTTGGTGTCGGCGCCCACGTCGTCGAGCAGCACGGACAGCGGCACCCCCGTGAATTCGCAGCACGACAGCATGCCGTGCGTGTACTGGACGGTCGGCACCGCCGCGTTGCCCCACTCCATGCCGGTATTCGCCCCGCATTCGATGAAGTGCATGCGCGACACTGAAGGCAGTCGCATGATGTCGTCCATCGTGTACACCTTCGACTCACGCACGAGGCCGTGCACCATCAGGCGGTGTTGCGTCGGATCGATCTCCTGCCAGCCCTGGTGGTGACGCTCGAAGTGCAGGCCGCTTGGCGTGATGATGCCGAACAGACCCTGCAATGGCGTGAAGGCGACCGAGGCCTGCGCCGTCTGGGTGAGCCCCGGCGACTGACGGCGTTGCAGGTTCGCTTCGTATTTCGACGGCATGCCGTACGGACGTGCCGCGACCGGCTGGCCCAGCGATGTGGCCCACGGACGCGGCTCGAGAATCATCGGGTCGCCGAGGGCGCCGGCGGTGCCGATTGTGGCCGGCGCGTCGGTGGCGAGGGCAGTGCCCCCCGCCAGCGCGGCACCGGCCGCCAGAAAACTGCGCTGCAGGAAACTGCGTCGTGTCGGGTTCCATCCACCGCGAACGACGTCGGCGGCAAGCTCGCCATCGACGAAATTCTCCGGAGCACGGCGCAAACGGCCGGCTCGCGATGCGCTATCGCTGGTCTTGCTCACCCCTGTCTCCTCGCGTTTTGTGGCGGCCGCCGGCATCGCGAGGATACGGGCGGTTTACCGCTTTTGTTCGAGCCTACGGACGCGGTCTCGTTGCCGCGCTGTCTTACGGGTCATGCAATGCTGCGGTGCTACGGTTTCACCACGGCCGGCAGCGTGTGTCAGTTCCCGCGTGGCATGAAGCCATCGACGGCACGCTCCGGCAGGGCCTCCTCCTCGATGCGGCCGGCGACCTGCACGCACACGGCGCGACAGATCTCGACCACCCCGGTATCTGCAATCGTGTAATACACCTGGTTTCCGTCGCGACGACGCGACAGCACGCCCGCCTGATACATCGCCCCGAGATGCCGCGACACGTTCGTCTGTGACGAACCCACCTGCGTCACCACTTCGTTCACCGAGCGTTCGCCACCGCAAAGCGCGTGCAAAATGCGCAGCCGGGTCGGCTCGGAGAGCAGGCTGAAGTAGTGCGACACCTTTTCGAATACGCGATCGAGTTCTTCCATGACGGTCAGTCCGGCCAAACATAAGGTTCGTGTGAAGGCACAGAAAATGTCGTATATGCCCACATACGCATATACGGATAATCAAAATATCGGACGACAGAAGCAAGCTGCACTGCAACATGTCGGACCCCAATGCAACTCGCTGGACAGCACACGTTTCTCGTTCGCCGACCGTGTTTCCATGTATACCGCCGGATATAGCGCACCACACCTCATGCGGTTGCGCGAGGTGCAACGCCACCCTCGCTGGCAGGCGCAGCGACACGGGGGATCTCTTAGCCGATCGCGGCATAAGGGAAAAACCCGATAAGAAAAGTGACAAGGGGCGGCAGTTCGAAGCGACGCATTCAGCGTACCTCGTCCCTTGAAGCGAGCGATGCCGCGAGAAACCCGTCCCGCCTCACTCGAATTGATACGACCAGTTCGCGTTGAATCGCAGCGGCCGTTTCGGCGAGTTGGTCGGGGCGTCGGCCACCGGTTTGGCCAATGACAGATCGAGCGAGTAGTACTTGCTGTCGGAGATCCGGACGCCCAACCCGACGGAGGCGAGTTGGTTGTGGAACAACTGACCGGCGTTCACATAGACGCGCGCGGTATCGAGCATCAGATATGGCTGGATCGTCTTGAGAAAACGGAAATCGGTGCGGAACATCCTGTTCAGCTCGATGGACGCCCCCCAGCCTTTGTCTCCGGCAATTTCGCCCGCCGGATACCCGAGACCGAAGCGCTGGCCACCGAACGTTGCCTGCTCGGACGTTGGCAGCGTGTTGCTGCTGTACTGTGCGCCCGCCGAGACGATGACGCCGAAGTCCCACGGCAGCACCACACCTTGTTTGCCATCGAGCGTGAAGCGCCAGAAGGCCAGATCGTAGGGGCCGAGTATTTGCGGCAAGCCCGCCGGCTGTGTCGTGTAGGACTGGCTCGCGCCCATCCCGTTGAACCCCTTGAACACGCCCAGCGCAGCGCTACGCGTTTGCTTGTCGGTAACTTCGTTGTATGCGAGTTGCACTTGCCCGGCGCGTACGTTCGTCTGCGAATTGATGTTGTTCGGCGAATTCGGCACTTCGTAGCGATCGCGTGCGTTCACGCCGTACATGCCACCGCTGACGGTCAGGCTGCGTTGATTGTTCAGCAGGATCGGGTACGACACGCTCACCGCGACACGTTTGGTATCGAGGTGTCGCGTGAGTCCGGCGAGCGCCTGGTCGTCGGGCTGGCCACGATAGTGCGACGCATCGACACGCGCCTGCAAGCCGTCCGAACCCAACGGCTGGATATACGACGCGGCATAGAACTCTTCGTCGTTGTGACCCTTCGGGGCGATGGCGGTGAGCTGAATCTGTTCGCCGAGCGGTGTGAGCGCGTTGCTCGACACCGTGAATACGCCGCGAACGCCGGGGTTGTTATACGAGAGCGACGTGCCCAGCGTCACGGGCTGACGCGATACATCCAGCGAGAGTTCGGTCGCGCCGTCGGTCTGCGTGGGCGGCTGCACGTCGGCCTTGATCTTCATGCCGGGCACGAGTGTGAGCAGGTTCAGATAACGCTCGAACGTGGCCCGCTTGAGCGGACGCTCCACCTCGATATGCGCAGCGATATCGCGAAGACGTTACTCCGACGGCCCCGGTTTGCCGGTAATTTTCGTGCTCGAGATATAACCCTCGACCACGATCACGCGCGCGAAGCCTTCGTTGAAATCCTGCGCCGGAACGAACGCGAAGGACAGCAGATAGCCCGCGTCCTGATACATCTTCGTGACCTGATTGGCCTTCTCGACCAGATCGCCAACGGTCACATCCTTGCCCGCCATGGGCGCGAACAACCCGGCCACCGATTCGAACGGCAGCGACTTGACACCTTCGATGCCGAAACGCTGCGGCGTGATCTTGCGGGCGAGCAACGACTTGAGGGCGTCTTCCTGCGTCGGCGGCTGAATTTGGAAGGTGGCGGCCGGTGCCTTGGGCGCCTCGATCTTCGGAAGACTTTGCAGCGGATCGCCGCGCACGGGGCTGCCATCGGACCAGGCTTGTTGCGTGCTCAGCAGGCTGATGGCTGACAGCGATACGGCAGCGAATCGAACGACGACTTTGCGGTTGCGAACAGACGACGTGTCCGCGCCCCCACGCGTAACGCGTGACGCTAGACGGGACTCTCCCTGGCGATGCGCCATCCCTATGCCCCCAAACGCTTATTTTTTCGTGCGCCAGTGTGACCGAGAGGCGTGAGGCCCCGTCAACGGGGCGATTCGGGGAAATTCGGCACCGACACAACAGCCGGATCATGCGCGTCGGCAGTACGTACGTTGCGTCACTTAGAGACAATCCTCCAAACGAATTTCGACGCCAGCGAATGCCGCTGGAATCCGCATCAGGCCAGCGTATCCGCCCAGATGCCCTGTGCCCATGCGAGTCCCAGTGCGAATTCGTCTCGCGTGGCGCGTGGCGACGCGCCGCCCGTGCCCGGCACCGGCAGCATGGTGTGCTGCGCCGCGTCGTAGCGATGAACACTTGCCACATGCATCGCTTCGGTAGCCGATACGAACGTGTAGCAGGTATTGCTGTACAGCGGTTCGGGGTTGACCAGGCGGCCGGACAGCGTCGCCACGATGGCCGCGGCGCAAACCTTGCCGTGCTGGTTGGCCATGTGACCGGACTTCGGCATTTGCGGCGCGATCTGAATGGCGTCGCCCAGAATATGAACGTCGGGTTGCGCCTTCGAGGCGAACGTCAGGAAATCGACGTCGCACCAGTGCCCGTTGGCCGTTGCCAGTCCGCTCTCTACGGCAATATCGCCTGCGCGCATCGGCGGGATCACGTTCAGCACGTCGGCCCGGATCTCCTCGCCCAGCTCGAAGCGCGCCATCTGCTTCGCGCCGTCAATGGCCACGTCGGTGCAATTGAACTGCGGGTGATACTCGACGATCCCCGCAAATTGGGTGCGCCAGACCTCGTGAAACTGCTCCGCTTCGGCGAGCACCTGATCGTTGGCGTCGAAGATGAGGACCTTCGCGCGAGGCTTGTACCGCTTGAGCCACGCGGCCGCCTGACACGCGCGCTCGTAGGGGGCGGGCGGGCAACGAAACGGCGCTTCGGGAATGGTGACGGCGAACACGCCCCCGTCGGGCATCGCTTGCAGACGGGCGTGCAGCGCGGCGCTTTCCCGGGCATCGGTCCACGCGACCGGCAGGGCGTCGCGGATCGCCGGATCGGAGAGCCCGGCAATGGCGTCCCGGCGCAGCGACACGCCGGGGGCAACGATCACCTTGTCATAGGGAAGACGGCCGCCGCCGGCCAGTTGCACCCATTTGTTCGCCGCGTCGATGGCGCTGGCTCGCGTGCGTCGCCAGACGATGCCGTGTCGCGCAACGAGCCTGTCGTAGGAGACCGTCAGGTCGCTCACACGCAGATTCCCGCCGACCACGAGATTCGATAACGGTGAAGAGACGAACGCCGGATTCGGTTCGACGAGCGTGACGTCGATGGTATTGCCCGAGAGCAAGCGCAGTGCCTTCGCGGCCGTGGCACCGCCGAACCCGCCACCGATGACGACCACACGGGCACGTCCCTTGACCGGCGTCGGCCAGAGCGGTGCGGCCAACGCAGGGGCGGCGCCAGCCCATGCGGTTGCCGAACCCAAACCAAGAAGAAAATCGCGGCGGCGCATCGTGTCCGCCTTATCGGGATTGACGTGCGGACGCAGACGCCGCATCGGCCGCGGGCTGCGCCGCGAAGTACGCCGCGATACGCTGCAACTCGTCGTCGCGATAGCCTTTGAGAAGCTGCGGCATCAACGTGGCGGGACGCCGTGCATCACGCATGGCTTGCAACACCGTCATGAGTTCCGCCACCGGGCGGCCCTCCAGCGTCGGCAGCGCCGCCTTGCCTGCGCTCACCGGCGCCGACACGTTGTGACAACTCATGCACGCCATCGCCCAGTCGCGGGCCTGCCAGTCGGGTGGCGATGCCTGCGAGGATGTCGGCGCAACATACACGGGAGACGCCGCACGCACGCCGGAGGCGGGTGCGGCAAACGCCGCGCCCGTGGCGGCGAGCCATGCGGTGGACGTCAGAACGAACGCCGCCACTATCGTCCGTCTCGCCATCGAGTGACGGAGGCGATAGCGGCGGTTCACTGCTGAGCAGAGGACGGCACGCATGCGCACGGAGGGTGTCCGGGGCGTGGGAGGGGCTTGGAGGGGCGTGCGTCAGTTACCGGTCTTGGTCGACGGGCCGGGCTTGATGGGGCCGTCGCTGATCGGCGCGGGCGAGGACAGCGGTTTGGCCGTCACCGTATCGTTGCCAATCGGCGTGGTCGTGACCGTGGCGGCGTTCGCATCGTCTGCCTGCGCCGGCGCCGGGTTCTTCGCCGCCTCGGTCGACAGGCGTTGCGCTTCTTCCGGCTTCACGTATTCGTAGAGCTTGATGACCTTTTGCACACCGTCGATGCGGCTCGCCACATTGGCGCCGATACGGCCTTCCTCTTCAGAGACGAGGCCCATCAGATAGACGTCGCCACGCTCGGTGACCACCTTGAAGACGTTGGCCGAAATCTCCTTCGTATTGATCAGGTTGGCCTTCACTTTGCTGGTGATCCAGGCGTCGTTCGAGCGCGAGCCGAGGGAACTCTTCGGTGCGATGGCGATTTCGTCGACGATGCCGCGCACGTTGTTGATCTGCTTGACGATGTCCATCGCGCGCTGCTTGGTCTTCTCATCAGGCACTTCGCCGGTCAGCAAGACACGGCGATTGAAGACGGTCACGTTCACATGCACGGCGTCGTCGGTCAGGGTATTGGCGATGTTGGCTTCGGCCTTGACCTGAATTTCGCGGTCTTCCGTTTGCGCGCCGACGGAACGACGGTCGGTGGCGACCAGTGCGCCGGTCGCTGCGCCGCCGAGGAGGATGGGGACGCAGCCGCCCAGGGTTGCAACAATCAACGCTGCCGCAGCAAGCGGCTTAATCACGCGTTGGAAATTCATCGGGCTTTCTCCTTATTGGATAGTCGAACGGGGCGGCCCCCGCCGCACTCAGCCGGCACCGTCCGCCCCCGCGACCGGTGCCCGTCATGATCTTGACGCCTTACGATGACAATAGGTTCACGCTTCGCCGAAAAGCTTCGCGTCGACCAGGTCGCAGAGACAGTGAATCGTCAGCAGGTGAACTTCCTGAATTCGCGCGGTGCGCTCGGCCGGCACGCAGATGTGCACGTCCAGTTCACCCAGTGCGGCATTGACCTTGCCGCCGCCCTTGCCGGTCAGCGCGATCACATGCATGCCACGCTCGTGCGCAGCGTCGATGGCGGCCAGCACGTTGCTGGAATTGCCCGACGTCGTAATGGCCAGCAGCACGTCGCCCTCCTGGCCAAGTGCGCGCACCTGCTTCGAGAAGATCGCGTCGAAATTGTAGTCGTTGCCGACGGCCGTGAGGATCGACGAGTCCGTCGTCAGCGCGATGGCCGGCAGTTCGGGACGCTCACGCTCGAAGCGGCCGACGAGTTCGGCCGCGAAGTGCTGGCAGTCGGCAGCCGAGCCGCCGTTGCCGCAGGCGAGGATCTTGTTGCTGTTGGACAGCGCTTCGAACATGACGTCCGCTGCGGCGGCGATGTATTCCGGCAGCGCGTCGCGCGCCGCCAGCTTGGTCTCGACGCTATCCGTAAAGTGTTGCTGAATTCGTTCGATCGACATGGTCGTTTGCCAGGGTGTCGCAAAAGCTGCCGGCCTCGCCTCGGAGTCCCATGGGCACTCACCTGCGTCGGCCGGCGTTCACAGGCCGTCAGTCTTGAAAACGGCACTTCCGCAAGTGTAACAGGGCCGGGGGGCGCGGGTTTCGTCAGAAATCGTCGGTGCGAAAGGCATCGGGCAGCCAGCGCGCCACCGGCGGATGGCCGTCGAACGCCACGACATCGAAGCGGCAACGCCCCGCGGGACGCCGCAACAGATAGTGACGTGCGGCCAGCGCGAGACGACGTCGCTTGGTTCGTGTGATGCTCTCGGCGGCCCCGCCAAAGTCGCTACGCGAACGCGCACGTACCTCGACGAATACCAGCACGCCGGCGCGATCCCGCATAATGAGGTCGATTTCGCCGCCGCGACACCGATAGTTGCGTGCGACTAGCCGCCAGCCGCGCCGCTCCAGCAGCGTCTGCGCGCGGCCCTCGAACGATTCTCCAAGCTGATTCGACATGGTTGTTCCGATGTTTGACGTGACCGGCGATGCCGATGTTACCCACGCCCGCCCGCCCCGCGAGGCGGTCCTTTCGTTGGCGGGAGCCCGACGCCATGGATGAGCGCCTGATGTCGCTGGCCGAGGGCCAGCATTACCCGGCAAGCACGCTTTACGTCGTGGCGACCCCGTTGGGCAATACCGCCGACATCACGGTGCGAGCGCTTCACATCCTCGGCATGGTCGACGCCATCGCCTGTGAAGATACGCGTAACAGCGCGCAGTTGCTGCAACGATACGGCATCGACAAGCCGTTGATTGCGGCCCATCAGCACAACGAGAATGAAGCGGCGACGCGGCTCGTCGAGCGCCTGCGCGGTGGTGAACGCATCGCTTACGTTTCGGATGCCGGCACCCCCGGCATCTCGGACCCCGGCGCGCGGCTGGTCGACGCAGTGCGGGCCGCAGGCCTCTCGGTGGTGCCGGTGCCGGGCGCAAGCGCGGTGATCACACTGCTCTCGGTGGCCGGGGCTTGGGTAGAGACATTCACCTTCGTGGGATTCCTGCCCGCGAAGGCGCAGCAACGGGCTCAAGCGATTGCCGCGCTTGCGGGATCGACGTCGGCGCAGGTCTTTTACGAGGCGCCGCATCGAATCGTGGAGACGGTGGCCGCGCTGGCCGATGGCTTGAGCGGCGCGCGACGCCTGCTGATCGGACGCGAACTGACCAAGCGCTTCGAGGACATTCACGAGTGCGCACTGAGCGAGGGCGTGGCGTGGCTGAAAGCGGATGCAAACCGTCAGCGCGGCGAATTCGTGCTGGCGGTCTCCGGTGCGACGGCGAGTGCGAGCGAGGACGGCGTGGACGCCGAAGCGCAGCGCATCCTCGCCCTGCTGGTCGCGGAACTGCCAACGAAGAGCGCCGCCAAGCTCGCGGCAGCGATCACCGGCGCGCCCAAGAACGCGCTTTACGAGCGCGCGCTGGCCCTGAAGAACGGTTGATTCGCTGGACGCGGGAAACGGTGTTAGGAGGCGTCAGGAATCGGACGTTTCCGACAACGGTTTCTCCGTTTGCCCAAGTGCCGTGAAACAAGAAAGCCCGCCGAAGCGGGCTTTTCCATCACATGGCGACGATCAGCTCAGCAGCAGCGCATCGTCGTCGAGTTGTTCGCCGCGCGTGCGTTCGAACATCTGCAACAGGTCGGGCACATCCAGCCCCTTGCGCTCGTCACCCGACACGTCCAGCACGACCTTGCCCTGATGCAGCATCACGGTGCGGTCGCCGTAATCGAGCGCCTGACGCATGCTGTGCGTGACCATCATCGCCGTCAGCTTGCTCTCCTGCACGATGCGCGCCGTCAGCTCCAGCACGAACGAGGCCGTCTTCGGGTCCAGCGCCGCCGTATGCTCGTCGAGCAGCAGAATTCGCGACGGCTGCAACGACGCCATCAACAGACTCACCGCCTGACGCTGGCCCCCCGAGAGCAGCCCGATGCGGTCCGAGAGCCGGTTTTCCAGCCCTAGATTGAGCAGGCTCAGCTTCTCGCGGAATCGCTCGCGCAACTCCCGATTCAACGCAAAGCGGAAACTCCGACGCTCGCCGCGCTTGACCGCCAGCGCCATGTTTTCCTCGATGGTCAACGCCTCGCACGTCCCCGCCATCGGGTCCTGAAACACGCGCGCCACCTGACTCGCACGCTGCCATGCCGTCTTTTTCGTAACGTTGTTTCCGTCGATGGAAATCGTGCCCGAATCCACCGACAGGTCACCGCTGATCGCGTTCAGGAAGGTGGATTTGCCCGCCCCGTTCGAACCGATCACCGTGACGAACTGGCCCGTCGGGATCTCCAGCGACATGCCGCGCAGCGCGCGGTTCTCGATGGGCGTGCCCGCGTTGAAAGTGATCTTGAGGTCTTTTGCGCTCAACATGATCAGGCACCTCCGTTCTTGCGGGCAAACAGCTTCCGGCGCGTCGCAGGCAGCACCAGCGCCACCGCCACGAGCAAGGCCGTCACCAAGTTGAGGTCCTGCGCCTTCAGACCGATGAAGTCGCTATTGAGCGCCAGCGCGATGAAGAAGCGGTACAGCACCGCTCCCACGACCACCGCCAGCGTTGTGAGAATGAGGCGTCGTGCCGGCAAGATCGTCTCGCCGATAATCACCGCCGCCAGACCGATCACGATGGTACCGATCCCCATCGAAATGTCCGCGCCGCCCTGCGACTGCGCGAACAACGCGCCCGCGAGCGCCACCAGCGCGTTCGACAGCGCCATGCCCGCCAGAATCTCGTGACCGGTGTTCACACCCTGTGCGCGGGCCATGCGCGGATTCGCGCCCGTCGAGCGCATGGCGAGGCCCTGCTGCGATGAGAAGAAGTAATCGAGACCGAGCTTCACCACGACCACCACAGCCAGCAGAAGCAGCGGACGCAACACGTAGTCCGGCAGCCAGTTCGGGGCATTCTCCGGCAGAATCATCGTGAAGACCGTCGGCGAGGTGATCAGCGGCACGTTCGGTGCGCCCATCACACGCAGGTTCACCGAGTACAGCGCGATCATCATCAGGATACTGGCGAGCAGATCCATGATCTTCAGACGCACATTGAGCCAGCCCGTGATGAAGCCCGCCAACGCCCCGGCAGCCATCGCCGCGACGGTTGCCGCGAACGGATTGGTGCCACCGGCGATGAGTATCGCCGCGACCGCGCCGCCCAGCGCGAAGCTGCCGTCAACGGTCAGATCGGGAAAATTGAGGATGCGGAAGGAAATCAGCACCCCGAGCGCCACGAGGCTGAAGATCAGGCCGATCTCCAGTGCGCCCATCATAGAAAAAAGGGACATTTTTGTAATTCCACTGCGCAAGACAGCCCATGCCGGGTCTCGGCATCAGCGCTCGCACGGCCGACATAGGCCAGTTCGAGTCATAGCCGGTCGTTATGCGACCGCGTCCGGGGGGAGCCGTCCCACCCATTCGATAGGAAAAGAGCGGCGAGGACAGATCGTGTCCGGACGCCGCCCTGTCGCTCGCCGGTGCATCAGGCACCCGCCTGCTGCACCGGCGCCACGCGCGTTACTGCTTGATAACCGTCTTGGCTTCCTTCACCAGATCGTCCGACAGGGTCACGCCTTGCTTGGCGGCCGCTGCCGTATTCACGAACAGTTCCAGATTCGAGCTGGTCTGCGAAGCGATCGCCCCCGGCTTTTCACCCTTCAGGATACGGCCGACCACCTTGCCGGTCTGACGGCCGAGGTCGTAGTAGTTGATGCCCAGTGCCGCAATGGCGCCGCGCTTCACACTGTCGGTATCCGACGCGACGAGCGGGATCTTGCGGTCGTTGGCCACCTTCACCAGCGATTCGTAAGCCGACACGACGTTGTTGTCCGTGTTCGTGTAGATCACGTCGACCTTGCCGGCCAGGCTGCTGGCCGCCGAACTGATGTCGACGGTGCGCGGTGCGGCAGCTTCGACCAGCGTCATGCCGGCGGCGGGCAACAGCTTCTTCAGTTCGTTGACGACCACGACCGAGTTCGCTTCGCCCGGGTTGTACACCATGCCCACACGCTTGGCGTTCGGCACGACCCGCTTGATCAGGGCAACCTGCTTGTCCAGCGGCAGCTTGTCCGACACACCGGTCACGTTGGTGCCCGACGGCTCCCAGCTCTTGACCAGTTGTGCGGCCACCGGATCGGTCACACCCGAGAACACCAGCGGCACGGACTTGGTGGCTGCCGCGACGGCCTGTGCCGTCGGCGTGGCGATACCAATGATCGCGTCCGGCTTGTCACCCACGAACTTGCGGGCGATCTGTGCCGCCGTACCGACGTTGCCCTGGGCGCTCTGATATTCCCACTTGAGGTTCTTACCCACCTCGTAGCCTTCCGCCTTGAGTTCGTCGCGTGCACCATCACGGATGGCGTCGAGCGCCGGGTGCTCCACGATGGCAAGTACGGCCACCGACTTCGTCGTTTGCGCGAATGCCGCGCCGGTCGTCCCCAACAACGTCGCGGCCACGGCGCACAGCAGGGTGCGCTTGGCGAGTTTGTCCATTGTCGACATCAAAACTCCTCCAGGAATACTTTTGATAGGTGCGCCGTGCCCGGGTCTCCGCGAGCCTCGTTCGGATGCACACAAAGCGTGCACCTGCGCGTGGGGCACAGTCTACCCACATCCCCCGCAGCGAACAACGGTTGCCGACGCAACTTCCCCATCACTGCGCAGAACATCGGATTGCGCCCAAGTGCCGGCAGATTGATGCGGCAATCGGAAAAAAATAGACGATTCGGTCGCCCACAATCGGATGCGCGCACATTCATGCGAGGCGTTCAACCAATGAGATACCCCCGAAAACGAAACAATGCGCCGAATTTCGATAAAAACGGGCGCTTTTGCACAGTAAATAGGCAAACAACGTCCCATTTTTTACGTGGGTTGCCAGGTGAATCCGGGGGGTATTCGGAGATGGGGACGCAAGCCGCGTCCCGATGCGCGTCAGGGTGCGTTGTTCGTGCCGTCCAGACCGAGGGCGGCGACTTCGCTGCGGGAGAGCCGGCGGATTTCGACCTTGGCGTGCCCGGCGTGAATGAAGTCGAGTTGCTTGGCCGCGCCAAAGGACAGATCGATGATGCGACGGCGGGTGTAGGGGCCGCGATCGTTGACTTTGACGACGACGGTCCTGTTATTGGCAACGTTGCGCACCAGCGCGAAGCTCCCCAGCGGCAGGGTCGGATGTGCGGCCGTCGGCTCGTTCATGTCGAAGGCTTCGCCGGTCGCCGTGCGTCGGCCATGAAACTTCTTGCCGTACCACGACGCCATGCCGGTCTGATAGAACGTGCCGGCATCGGCGCGCAGACGGGCTTCGCCGTCGCGTTCCGGCGCATCGGGGTCGCCGGGATTGAGACCTTCGTTGCGGTACGCCCGGCCCGGCCAATGCAGATCGAAGCTTGAGCCAACCGGTGCGTTGGCTTCACGCGCACGGGCACGATCGCCTGTCGCCGAAGGGGCGGCAGCCGTTTGGCTGGGGAGTTCGAGCGGCGTTGTGCAGGCTGTCAACGTCAGGGCGAGGGCGCAACCAACCGCGAACCGTGTGAGCATGTCGCGTGTTCGCATAGGCCGCAAGTCTAACACGCCGCCAAACTCAACCCATCAGCGAGCGTTCACTTACGTGCTGAGACTTGTTTACAAAGCATTACTCCACTCGAGGGTTCACGCCGCCCGGTCACATTTGGAAAATCCCGCCCCTCCCCTGTGACAAGGGCCGGGCGCACGGGCGGCGCGTCGGTCTTCGGCGGCGCATCGGGCGGCCGCACCCCGGCCCGAACTACAATAGGCGAAAATCGCATCCCCGATAACTCATGAACGTCACCCTGATTCCTGTCACGCCTTTCCAGCAAAACTGCTCCCTGCTCGTCTGCGATGCGACGAAGCGCGCCGCCGTGGTCGACCCCGGCGGCGATATCGACCGAATCGCGGGCGAGATCGAACGCCAAGGGGTGACGCTCGAGAAGATCTTTCTGACGCACGGCCATCTGGACCATTGCGGGGGCGCGGGCGCACTGGCCGCGAGGTACGACGTGCCGATCGAAGGCCCGCATCCGGACGATGCCTTCTGGATCGACCAGCTCGAGGCGCAAAGCGCGCGATTCGGGTTTCCCAAGCCGGCGCCGTTCACGCCCGACCGCTGGCTGGATGACGGCGACACCGTCCGGTTCGGCGAGGTCACTCTCGACGTGCTCCATTGCCCAGGGCACACGCCGGGTCACGTGGTGTTCTTCTCGGCGGACGAGCGTCTGGCCTGCGTCGGCGACGTGCTGTTCGCCGGCTCCATCGGGCGCACCGACTTCCCCCGCGGCAACCATGCCGATCTGATCGCCTCGATCCGCAACAAACTCTGGCCGCTCGGCAACGACGTGACGTTCATTCCGGGGCACGGCCCCGTCTCCACGTTCGGCCAGGAACGTCAGGCCAACCCGTACGTCGCCGACGCCGTGCTCGCCCGGAGCGCCGTATGAGTGAGGCCATGTCCCGCACGCCGTCGCGCATCATTCCCGTCGACGAGGAGATTTTCGTCAGTACCGATGTCGAGGCCGATGGCCCGATTCCCGGCCCGCATTCGATGCTCAGCTTCGCCTCGGCGGCCTACACGGCGGACAAGGAGCTAATCGGCACCTTCAGCGCCAACCTCGAATGTCTGCCGGACGCGAAGGGGCATCCGCTGACGATGAAATGGTGGAAGACCGAGCCCGAGGCATGGGCCGCTTGCCGCGTCGATCCGGAAGACCCGGCCAAGGCGCTCAAGGCGTATGTGAAATGGGTGGAAAAGTTGCCGGGCAAACCGGTGTTTGTCGCTTACCCGGCGGGGTTCGATTTCACGTTCATGTTCTGGTACATGATGCGTTTCGTCGGACGTTGCCCATTCTCGTGGTCAGCGCTCGATATCAAGACGCTCGCGTTCGCGATGACCGGCATGCCCTACCGCAAGTGCATCAAGCCGCGTCTGCCACAGGTCTGGCTCGACCCGCTGCCGCACACTCACGTGGCCCTCGACGACGCACTCGAACAAGGCGCCCTCTTCTGCAACATGCTCGCAGAGCTGCGCGACCAGCAGAAGACGTTGTCCGAACTCCCGGGCTGGCGTGGCGCCGGGCTCACGGCCAACGCCAACGCCCCGGTGTTCGGTTCTGCCGCCGCGGCAGCCTTGGCCGAAGCGGCAGACGCCGAGTCACCGGACACCGGCCCCGGCAAAGACAGCACGGCCCACGGCTGAACCCGCGCCAGCAAGCGCGACGTACAACGCGTCGCGCGCGCTTGCGATGCCTGCCGCTTATAGAACGTTGTTCGCCAACTCAGGCGGACGCGCAATCACCGCCTTGTCGCCGTTGACCACGATAGGACGCTGCAACAGCTTCGGATGCTTCGCCACAGCGGCGAGCAATGCGTCATCGGTCAGCACCGAGTCGGCCAGCCCCAGTTCCGCATACTCGGTTTCGTTGCTGCGGATCATCTCGCGCACGGGCACGCCCAGCAGCTTGTGCAGACGCTTGAGTTCGGCAAGCGTCGGCGGCGTCTTCAAGTACTCGATGATTTGCAGATCGCTGCCGCCCACGGCAGGAGAGCCCTCCACGAGGGCCAGCGCTTCGCGCGACTTCGAGCAGCGCGGGTTGTGATACACGGTAATCATGGTCACTCCATTGCGTACAAAATGCGTCCGGCGCAATATCGTTGTTCACGCCTCGAACGTGCGCTCCGAGTATGCATGGTATCGTCGTATGCCGCTACCCACGGACCTCTGCGGTAGCACCGGCTGCATCTCCCCAGCGTCACCCCGGTTTCACCCCATTAACCTCACGCATCGTCCGACGTACGCGCCGCGGGGCGCTACCTGCCGGGCTCCGCGTGCGGCTTTCTACGTGCACCGCTCTACGTGTTAACCGCGCTGCGCGCGCCGCATGGGTCGCCTAAGATTGGCAGAGAGCGCACTGGGTGTCGCACGATCCATTTCTTCAGGAGAAAGTGACATGGCAGGACGCTTCATCAGCATCAAGTCGCGCGACGGCAAAACCTTCCAGGCCTATCTGGCACTCCCCCAAGGGGCGAGCAAAGGTCCGGGATTGGTGCTGTGTCAGGAGATTTTCGGTGTGAACGCTTACATACGCGAGCTTGCCGACCGATATGCCGAAGAGGGCTACGTCGTGCTGGCGCCCGATCTGTTCTGGCGTATCGAGCCGGGCATCGAGCTGGGCTATTCGCCCGGCGATTGGCAGCGGGCGTTTGCCCTGTTCCAGCGTTTCGATATCGATCTGGGGATGGAAGATGTCGGCGCGAGTGTCGACGCGTTGCGCGCCTTGCCCGAGTGCGCCGGCGGTGTCGGTGTCGTCGGCTACTGCCTCGGAGGCAAGCTGGCCGCCCTGTCCGTCACGCGCACGAGCGCGGACGTGGCCGTCGGCTACTACGGCGTGGGGCTCGAGCAGCACGTCGACGAACTCGCCGGTGAGCACCCGCCGCTCGTGCTGCACATTGCCGAACTTGACAAATATGCCCCTGCCGACGTGCGCGAAACGCTTGCCACGCGGCTGGGCGGGCATGCCAACATCACGCTCTACACCTATCCCGACGCGGACCACGCCTTCGCGCGCCCCGGCGATCACTTCGATCGCGCGGCCACGCAACTGGCGCATCAGCGCACCATCGGCGCCTTGCGTCATGCCGTCGGTCCGCACTACGACTTCGCGTCGCTCTGGGAGACGCATTGCGCTTATGAATTCGCAATCCGCGAAATCGATCCCCTGATGAAGACCATGGTCGCCGAGCCGTACGTCAATCACATTCCGACGATGACAGGCGGCGTGGGCCATCAGCAGTTGGCGCACTTTTACCGGAACCACTTCGTCAACAGCAATCCGCCCGACACCCGGCTGATACCAATTTCGCGCACGATCGGCGCGACGCAGCTCGTCGACGAATTGCTGTTCTGCTTTACGCATACGACGCCGGTCGACTGGATGCTGCCGGGGGTGGAACCCACCGGGCGCCGCGTCGAGATTCCGTTGGTCGCTATCGTGCGATTCCGCGGCGGCAAGCTCGAGCACGAGCATATCTATTGGGATCAGGCGAGCGTGCTGGTGCAGATCGGCCTGCTCGACGCAACGGGACTGCCGGTGGCGGGCGTCGAGACGGCGCGCAAGTTGCAGGACGAGAATCTGCCGTCCAATACTCTGATGCCGAACTGGTCGTTCGGCACGCAGGCGCACTGAGCGCGAAAATATTCTATCCGTCACGCGGCGTCCGTTGCCGCGTGACGGGCGCAAGGATGTGGATCACAAGAACAGAGTGTCGCGAACGTTGCGGGAGACCGCTCATGAGTATGCAACTTTCCCGGTGCCAGCGGGCACCTTACGCCGCCACACGGCTCACTGTCATCGCCTGTGTTCTGGCGGTTGCCGGTTGCGCCAATCCGGATTTCGAGCCCAAAAAGCCGCTCACGCTCAATCTGACGCCAGGTCAGGCGCCAGCCTCGTCGCTGGATCTGTACAAGATCGCGGCGGCGCAGCGGGTAAGCGAAGTCAACGCGCGGGAGATCACGCCGGGTAATCCGCAGCCGATGTTGCGCTCGGTGGTGTCGCTCGAGTATTGGGTAGACCGCAGCGGGAACATCACGAGCGTGGCGCTCTACCGCAGCAACGGCGATCTCGAAGCGGAGCGCATTGCCATGGCGAGCCTGCGACGGGCCAGCCCGTTACCGGCGCCCAGCCGGGCGCTGGTCGACAGCAGCGGACGCGTACGCGCGGTCGAGACCTGGCTCTTCAACAATGACGGTCGCTTTCAGTTGCGCAGCGTGGCGGCGCCTCAGATCGACGGGCAATGATATTGTGACGGCCATTGGCCCACCCTGCCCGGCCCGCTTTAGGCGACGGAGATGCTCATGCCGCGATTTGCCGCGAATCTGACCCTGCTGTATCAGGAAGTACCGTTTCTGGAGCGCTTTCGCGAAGCGGCGAGCGATGGGTTCCGAAGCGTGGAATGCCTGTTCCCATACGACCACCCCGCGCAAGCCATCCGCGCGCGTCTGGACGAGGCGGGGCTCACGCAGGTGCTATTCAATACGCCCGCCGGCGACTGGGCGAGCGGCGAGCGCGGGCTCGCCGCGCTGCCGGGACGCGAGGCGCAATTTCGCGACGGCCTCGAACTCGCGCTCGACTACGCCGACGCGCTGGGTTGCCGTCAGTTGCATGTGATGGCCGGGTGTCCGGACGCCTTAGCATCGCCCGAGCACTGCCGCGCCGTGTATCTTGACAACCTCGCCTATGCCGCCGGGCAGGCCGCCGCGCACGGTGTCACGATCCTGATCGAACCGATCAATCCGCGCGACTTCCCCCGTTACTTCCTCACCCGTCAGGATCAGGCGCAGGCCATTCTCCAGGAAGTGGGGGCGAGCAATCTGAAGGTGCAGTTCGATGCGTATCACTGCCAGATCGTCGAAGGTGACCTGGCGATGAAGCTGCGTCAGCACATTGTCAACATTGCGCACGTGCAGGTGGCGGGCGTGCCTGCGCGTCACGAGCCGGACACCGGGGAAGTCAACTATCCGTTCCTGTTCCGTCTGCTCGACGAACTGGGCTACTCGGGATGGATCGGGTGCGAATATCGGCCGCAAGGCGCCACGCGCGACGGACTTGGCTGGCTCAAACCATGGCTCAGAGCCACTCGGTAAGCGGGCTCGGCGCCGTTGCTTCCCATCGCCGGCAATCCCGACGCGCGACCGGCATTGCAGGCATCGACAATTTACGCAGGCGTGAATCGCCTTCCGAAAATGAATCGGATAGCGAAGCAATGCAGGGGAATGTCAGCGAAAGGTCGAGGAAAGATGTAGGTCGCCGCGGGCAAAAAAAATGGCGGGACACTTAGGCCCGCCAAAACCACACGCTACGGGGTTAGCGCGAGGAGACCAGATTCGGAGCACTGCATCGAATTTCGTTGCATATTGCGCCGGGGGACGCCTTCTGCCGATACAGTCGCGCTGCTGTGTTACCGGGGGATAAGCACATCAGCGTTGAGATGCATTGTGGTGGAATCGTATGGCGCGAGGGGTAACAAAGTGTTTCAGGATGTAACACCTCGAGCGTTACATCCTCTTTGCAAGCCATTACTGCGCCTTACTCGGCAAGGACTTCGCAAGTGACATCGAAAGTGTGACTTAGTTCGCCATCCTGAATAACTCGTCGAATGAAGTATCGACGATGCATGACATGAGGAGCGCCGATTCACCAGCATACGTAGGCAAGCGCATTTCACGGCCGATTCCTCAATGTGCTAACTTCATCCTTTGTGCGTGGCAACAAAGTGGGCATCCGCGATACACGGCGTGCCATCTTCGCGAACCGGCAACGCACCGAGAGCAAGGATTTCGTCCAACGACAGCACCGGCCCGAACGAGGCCACACCCGCATGGAAACCATTGAACGTCTGGGGCAGATACTGGCGCGCGATCGCGTAATCGGCGTCGTAGGCCTGTCGCCGCGGCCTGACCGGCCAAGCTACACCACGTCTCGCTACATGCAGCAGCAGGGATACCGGATCGTGCCGGTCAACCCGCAGGCAGCAGACTCCGGCGAGAAGATTCTGGGCGAAACCGTCTACGCGAGCCTGACCGACGCCGCCGAGGCTCTGCGCGCCGAAGGCGTTCGGATTCAGATGGTCGACTGCTTCCGCCGCAGCGGCGACATTCCCCCCATCGCGGAAGAGGCGGTGGCCATCGGCGCGAACAGTTTATGGATGCAGTTGGGCATCGAGAACGACGAGGCGGCCGCTGTCGCCCTGGCGGCGGGGCTCGACATCGTGATGGACCGCTGCGTCAAGGTCGAACACCAACGCTGGCAGATGCGGGGAGATCACGCCTCCCGATAAGCGAGCCGCCGCTGAGTCGGTCGCACGCATCAGCCGTTTCCGAAAATGAGTCGAACCCCTTTGTCCTTCAAACGCCTTCACGCCAATCGCCTGCTGACATGACCATCGACGCCGATCTACTCGCCTACTACGACCAAATGGCGCGCAAGTACCCCGCTTCCACCGACGCCGGCACGCCCAGCGCGCAAGAGGCGCGGGCCCAGTTCGCCACCGTTGCTGTCGAAGCTTTGCGCCCCTTGCCGGCCGGGTTGCGTAGCGAGACCTTCGAGATTCCGCTGCCAGGCCGCAATCTGCGAGCCCGGCTGTATCGTCCGATCGGCCGGGAAGTGCCGCTTGTCGTGTACTTCCACGGCGGCGGCTGGGTGGTCGGCGATGTTGACACGCATGGGACGCTGGCCGCATTCCTCGCGCAGGACGGCGACGTGGCGGTGTTGAGCGTCGACTACCGTTTGGCGCCCGAGCATCCGTTCCCGGCGCCGGTCGACGATGCCCGCGAAGCGCTCGCGTGGGCAGCGGCGCAACGTGCACAGTTCGGTGTGAGCGCCGACCGTCTGGCGGTAGCCGGCGACAGCGCCGGGGGCCATCTCGCGGCGCAGGCCGCCGCATGGCTCAACGATCAGCATCCGGGCATCGTGGATGCGCAATTGCTGATTTACCCAGTGGTGCAGTACCGGTTCGACACCCCGAGTTACGAGCGTCTGGCGAACGGCGTTGGCCTGACGCGGGATGAAATGCGCTGGTATTGGCGCGAATTCCTGGGTGGCGTGGAACCGTCGGCTGACGATGTGCGCGTCAATCTGACGGTGCAAGCCCCGCGTCATCCGTTGCCGAACGCGTTGGTAATTGCGGCCGAATACGACCCATTGCATGACGAAGCCGTGTCGTACGCGCAGTTCGTGGCGCGATCGGGCGGCCGGGCGGAAATCATCGAAGCGCCCGGCCTGACACATAGCTTCGCGAGGTTACAGCCGTTCGTCCCGCAAGCGAGACTGGTCATGCACGACGCGGCGCAGCGTCTGCGCGACTGGCTGGGTTGAAGCCTGCGCGGTTACTTGAGCCACTTGTCCACGACGGCCTGATACTCCCCAGTCTTCTGCGAGAGGTTGAGCCACTGGTCGACGTATTGCTTGAGGATGTCGTCGCCGCGCGGAATCAGATAGGCCTTCTCGCCGAACTGAAGCGGCTTGTCGGGGTTCACCGGGCAGAGTGACGGGATGAGCTTGTGCTGCAACAGGGTTTCGGACGTGTCCGTGACCATCACGTCGGCACGGCCATCGGCGATCTGCTGGAAGATCGTGACGTTATCGGGATGGATCGTGAGCGTGGCCTTGGGCAGGTACTGACGGGCGAAGCGTTCGTTCGTACCGCCGGGATTGGCGATGGCGCGCGTGCTGGGCTGATTCAGATCCGCGAGCGTCTGGTACTTCGCAACGTCGGCGCAGCGCACGATCGGCGATTTGCCGTCGACCATCACCACGCGGCTGTAATAGGCCCGTGCCGCACGGTCGAGCGTGACCGAGATGCCGCCCACCGCGATGTCGCACTTGCCGGCGGTGAAGTCGTCCATCAGCCCTTTCCACGTCGTGGGGACAATTACCGGCTTCACGCCGAGCGATTTCGCCAGCGAAGCGACCAGATCCACGTCGATACCCTCGAACTGACCGTCCGGACGACGGTACGTGTAAGGCTTGTAGTCGCCCGTCGCGCAGGCGCGCAGCGTGCCCGACTTCACGATGTCGTCGAGCCGGGAGTGCGCGGCGGGGGCGGCCGATTGAGCGATAGCGGCGGACGCGGCGAGCGCGGCCCCCGCCATGAGGGCCGCGCGGGCGGCCGTCATCATGACTGTCATGCTTGTCTCCTGAATATTGACGTTATGAGGCACGAATTTCGCGAGCTGTCTCACGCAGCTCGTGGGGCTTAATACTAATGACTCGCTCGCCCAACGCCAACTCGTTCGCCACAAACGCCCACGCACCGTGCCGCGACGCCGCCAGCACCTTATATGCGGCATAACAGCCCGCAAAGCGACCTGCCCCTGGATACCCGAGTAAAATGGCCGCTTGCCCAAATCACCCAACCCACCGCTGCGACGTGTCCCAAGCTCTGCAAAACGATACTTTCCTGCGCACCCTGCTGCGCCAGCCGACCGAGTACACGCCGATCTGGCTGATGCGCCAGGCGGGCCGGTACCTGCCCGAATACAACGCCACCCGCGCCAAGGCCGGTAGCTTCCTGGCGCTTGCCAAGAACCCTGCCTACGCCACCGAGGTCACACTTCAGCCGCTCGAGCGCTTTCCGCTGGACGCCGCCATCCTGTTTTCGGACATCCTTACCATTCCTGATGCGATGGGCCTCGGCCTGTCGTTCGAAGCTGGCGAAGGGCCTCGCTTTGCGCATCCGCTGCGCACCGAAGACGACGTGCGCCGCTTGCAGGCGCCGGACCTCGACAGCCTGCGCTACGTCTTCGACGCCGTGACCGAAATCCGCCGCGCCCTGAACGGACGCGTGCCCCTGATCGGTTTCTCGGGCAGCCCGTGGACACTCGCGTGCTACATGGTCGAAGGCGCGGGGTCAGCCGACTTCCGTACCGTCAAGACGATGATGTACGAGCGGCCCGACCTGATGACGCACATCCTCGAGACCAACGCCCGCGCCGTCGCCGCTTATCTCAATGCGCAGATCGAAGCGGGCGCGCAGGCCATCATGGTGTTCGACACCTGGGGCGGCGCGCTGGCCGACGGCCTCTACCAGCAGTTCTCGCTCGCCTACATGCAAAAGGCGCTCGCCGGCGTACATCGCGAATGGAACGGCGCACGAGTTCCGCATATCGTCTTTACCAAGGGTGGCGGACAGTGGCTAGAGGCCATTGCCGACACCGGCCCGGACGCAATCGGGCTCGACTGGACCGTCGATCTCGCCGCCGCGCGCCGCCGCGTGGGCGAGCGTTGTGCACTGCAAGGCAACTTCGATCCGACCGCACTCTTCGCATCGCCCAACGCCATTCGCACGGAAGTACGCCGCCTGCTCGACGCGTATGGCAATGCACCAGGCCATGTCTTCAATCTGGGCCACGGGATTTCGCAGTTCACCCAGCCCGAACACGTCGCGGCACTCGTCGACGAAGTGCACAGCTACAGCCGGAAGCTGCGCCAGACGGCGTAATCGGTCACGTTCACAAGCGGTGGTGCGGGTTCCCGGTGCATTTCGCCCGGCAAACCCGACCGCCATTTCAAGTTGGGAATGTCAAGGGAAACCCTGTTGAATAACCCCTCCAATTTGCGGAGTTGTCCCGAAGACTTATGCACAAATTCTCGCTGCGCCGCCGCAAGTGAGAGTCGACGGAAGCGCACCGTCGATGTTATTCATAAGCTATTGATCGAAAAGCCCTTTTAATTCTTACGAAGTCAGTACATTGTACGGCGTGAGGGCCACGCAGCATGGCTGACGAGCGATAATCCCCACAGTTCTCAACATAGTTATCCACAAGCGTTTTGCGCCCACCGGAAAGCCGACTCAAATCCGGGGTTTAGCGAGATTTCTCAGGATTCACTTTAAGTTTGACCCACGTCAACGACCTGTCCGAACCGCCTCCTGCATCGACCGACGATGCACTGTCTCCGGGCGCCCAATTGCGCACCGGCACGCCGGTTATCGCCCGCGTGGCGCTGGATACGCCCCTTCTGACGCTCTTCGACTACCGGCTCGATCAGGCCGCGAGCCTCGGTCAGTTGGTGCAGGTGCCGTTCGGACGACGAGAGGTCGTAGGCGTTGTCTGGGAATTGACGCAGCGCAGCGAAGTGGACCCGGCAAAGCTGCGTGACGTGACGTCCGTCTGGCACGAATTGCCCCCGCTCGGCGACGACTGGCGCGACCTGATGCAGTTTGCGGCTCGCTACTATCAGCGTGGCGTCGGCGAGGTGGCACTGCCCGCCGTACCGGGTCACCTGCGCACGCCCATGCGTTGGCCACGGCTCCTCGCCCAGCGCGGCGTACAGCGTTACCGGATTGCCGACGGCGCGCTGACGACGCTCATGGACAACGTGCCCGCCCGGCTGCGCGCGCAACGCCGGCTGGCCGAGGGTCTCGCGCAAGCCGGCACGCTCGATGCCGACGAGGCCAAGGCACTTTGCTCGAAAGCCGCCGACGTGCTCAAACAATGGGCCGCCGCCGGATGGGTCGTCGTTGAAACCGTACCGTTCCATGAGGCGATACGTGATGTCGCCGATATGGACGATACACACGAGGCCAACGACACGGATGAGGATTCGATCGCAGGCCAAACCGATGCAGGCGCCGACATCGATCCCATCGCCAAAGACACCCCCGGCGCCGCCAAAACACTCACCGCCGGACAGGCCGATGCTGTGGCGGCCGTTCACGATGCCCTTGAAGCGGCAGGCGCCCAACGCCTCGATCACCCGCCCCTGAAGGGCGACGGCGAAGCGGGCGACGCCCCCGCCTGCGCGCCGTTCCTGCTCTACGGTGTGACCGGCAGCGGCAAGACGGAAGTCTATTTGCGCACCGTCGCCGAGGCGCTTCGCCAGCCCGACGCGCAAGTGCTCGTCCTCGTGCCTGAAATCAATCTGACGCCGCAGCTCGAAGGTGTCTTCCGCAAGCGATTCCCGGACGAGACACTCGTCACCCTGCACAGCGCACTGGCCGAAGGCGAACGCGCACGGCACTGGTTGGCGGCGCATCGCGGCGAAGCTCGCGTCGTGCTCGGCACCCGGCTCGCGGTGATGGCGTCGCTGCCGCATTTGCGTCTGATTGTCGTCGACGAAGAGCACGACCCCTCGTACAAGCAACAGGAAGGGCTGCGCTATTCGGCGCGCGACCTCGCCATCTGGCGCGCGAACCGGCTGCGCATTCCCGTCGTGCTCGGCTCCGCCACGCCGTCGCTCGATAGCTGGCGACGGGCCGAACAGGGCCGCTACGTGCGCCTCGCGATGCCCGAGCGCGCCACGCCCGACGCCGTGCTGCCGCGTGTCTCGCTCATCGACATGGAGATCGAGCGCAAGCGCCAGCGCGCGGTGCACGAAGGGTTGTCGCAACCCCTGCTCGCGGCCATTCGCGCACGGTTCGAAGCGGGCGAGCAAAGTCTGCTGTTCCTGAACCGTCGCGGCTACGCCCCGGTGCTCAACTGCGACGCTTGCGGCTGGATCAGCGACTGCCGCCGATGCAGCGCGCACATGGTGCTGCACAAGCCCGAACGGCGGCTGCGTTGCCATCACTGTGGCGCCGAGTCGCGCATTCCGCATGCGTGCCCCGACTGCGGCAATCAGGATCTCGCGCCGCTGGGGCGTGGTACCCAGCGCATCGAAGAAGCGCTGGCCGAGCATTTCCCCGACGCGCGTCTCTCGCGCATCGACGCCGACAGCACGCGCCGCAAAGGCAGCGCTCAGGCGCTGTTCGCACAGGTGCACGCGGGGGAAATCGACATCCTGATCGGCACGCAAATGGTCGCCAAGGGCCACGACTTCCGTAACGTCACGCTCGTGGGCGTGGTCAACGCCGACAGCGCCCTGTTCTCGCACGATTTCCGGGCGGCCGAACGTCTCTTCGCACAACTGATGCAGGTGGCGGGCCGCGCGGGCCGCGCGGCCCGTGCCGATGGCCCCGGCGACGTGCTGATCCAGACGCGCTACGCGTCGCACCCGTTGTTCGCCTCGCTCATGCGCCACGACTACGCGGGCTTCGCGGCGCAGCAGCTGGAAGAACGCCGTGTCGCCCTGCTGCCGCCGTACACGCATCAGGCACTGCTGCGCGCCGAGGCACGGCGCCTCGACGACGCGATGACGTTCCTGAAGCAAGCCCGCGAAATTGCCGCCGCGCCCGCGCTCAACGACCCGCGCATTTCCCTGTGGGACCCGGTGCCGATGACCATGGTCCGCATCGCGGGCACCGACCGCGCCCAGCTCGTGGTCGAGAGTCCGCATCGCGGTGCACTACAACGCTTCCTCACGCATTGGATGGGCGAGTTGCGCGCGCTCAAGGCCCCCGTGCGCTGGCATCTCGAAGTCGATCCGCTCGAAATATAAATCGGTATATAACGTTCCGGAAATTTGACAACATCGCCGGAATCTCCGACGATGCGGGCATCAGTCGAACGCCGTACGTCGCACGATTCACGTCATCCGCAAGATAAGAAGTCCTATAGGAGACATCCGATGAAGTCGCACGACCGGAGCGCCGCCCCCACGGCGCCAGACCTTGCCACACCGTCCCTCCCGCTGTCCGAATCTCCGCTGGCCGAAGCCTCGCGCCGCCGCTTCCTGCGACGTGCCGGTGCGCTGGGCGTCGGGACCAGTCTTGCCGGACGCGCACTCGACGTACTCGCTGCCACGGCCGCACCGCAGACGGTCACGTTGCCGTTTGCAAATGGCGAGCGCGAACTTGTTGCGTATCCGCAGAAGCGGCCGCTGATCCGATTGACGGCACGGCCGCCGCAACTGGAGACGCCCTTCGAAGTCTTCAACGACGGGCTGATTACCCCGAACGATGCGTTCTTCGTGCGCTATCACCTCGCGGGCATTCCGACCGACATCGATCCGGCCAAGCACCGCATTCGCGTGAGCGGCAGCGTCGCCAAGCCGCTCGACATCTCGCTCGCGTCGCTCAAGAAGGACTTTGGCGCGCCGGTGGAAATCGTGGCGGTGCATCAGTGTTCGGGCAATAGCCGCGGCTTCTTCGAACCGCGCGTCGGCGGCGGGCAACTCGCCAACGGCGCGATGGGCAACGCACGCTGGCGCGGCATTCCGCTCAAGCGGATTCTCGAGCGCGCGGGCGTTTCGGCCAGTGCGAGGCAAGTCACGTTCGAAGGTCTCGACCGGCCGATCGTGCCGGCGACGCCCGAGTTCGTCAAAGCGCTCGACCTCGATCACGCGATGGATGGCGAAGTGATGGTCGCATTCGCCATGAACGGCCAGGATCTGCCGATGCTCAACGGCTTTCCGGTGCGGCTGGTCGTGCCGGGCTACTACGGCACATACTGGGTGAAGCATCTGGCGGACATCAACGTCATCGACAAAGTGTTCGACGGCTTCTGGATGGCCACGGCGTACCGCATTCCCGACAACGACTGCCATTGCGTCGCGCCCGGCAAAGCCCCCGAAAAGACGAAGCCGATCGGACGCTTCACCGTGCGCTCGTTCGTCACCAGCCACACCGACGGCCAGCGCGTGACGGCGGGCCGGGCAACCCGTGTGCGCGGCATCGCGTTCGACGGCGGCGAAGGCATTCGCGACGTGCAGTTCTCGGCCGACGGCGGCCAGACCTGGCAGGCCGCGCAGCTTGGCACCGAGTTGTCGAAATATTCGTTCCGCGAGTGGACGGCGTCTTTCACACCGTCGCAGCCCGGCGAGTACGCATTGAAGGTCAGGGCAACGAATCGCGCAGGGGTCTCGCAACCGCTGCAATCACTGTGGAATCCGGCCGGCTATCTGCGCAACGGGGTGGAAACCCTGCGCGTGATCGCGGCATGAGACGGGGGACGATCATGAACGTTTCGAAGTTCGCGAGCGGCACAGCCGCACGGCTCGCACTGTTCACGCTGACCGGCGCACTCGCCGTCGCCCCTGCCCATGCGCTCGAGATCAAGCTGCCGCAGGAGACATCGCAACTGAAGGCCTCCACCCTCGCCGGCCATCAGGCGGCCAGCGCATGGTGCGTGATGTGCCACTCCGTCGACTACGTCAACAGCCAGCCGCCGATGCCCGCCGCCTTCTGGCATGCGGAAGTCACGAAGATGGTGAAAGTCTACGGTGCGCCAATTCCCGAAGATCAGGTCAAACTGATCTCCGAGTATCTGGGAATTGCGTACGGCAACGATTCGAAGTGACACTCGCCGGGCGTGCCCGGCACGGCACAAGGTGCAACCCAAATATTGACTCTGGTTGCACCTCTTTTGAAACCCGGTTACGATGCCGCAATTCACCCGCTATGGGTGTCACGTTTCCGCGTCATCAGGTAACCCTTCCATGGCTAACACCACTCTTGGCGTCAAGGTCGACGACGTCCTGCGCACCCGGCTGAAGACGGCCGCCCAGCAAATCGAGCGCACGCCGCACTGGCTCATCAAACAGGCCATCTTCGCCTATCTGGAGCGCATCGAGAGCGGCGCGCTGCCGCCCGAACTGAGCGGCGCAACCCAGTCCGGCACCGAGGTGATCGACGGCCATGCGGGGGACGACACGGTGCCGCATCCGTTCCTCGAATTCGCGCAGAACGTGCAACCGCAATCGGTGTTGCGCGCGGCGATTACGGCGGCCTATCGCCGTCCCGAGCCGGAATGCGTGCCCGTGCTCGTCGGTCAGGCCAAGCTGCCCCCGGCGACCGCCACGTCGGCATCGGACCTCGCCCGCAAGCTCGTTGTGGCCCTGCGCGGCAAGAGCACCGGTGGCGGTGTGGAAGGCCTGATTCACGAGTTCTCGCTGTCCAGCCAGGAAGGTGTGGCGCTCATGTGCCTCGCCGAAGCCCTGCTGCGCATTCCCGACAAGGCCACGCGCGACGCCCTGATCCGCGACAAGATCAGCAAGGGCGACTGGCACGCTCACATGGGCAACTCGCCGTCGATGTTCGTGAACGCCGCCACCTGGGGCCTGATGATCACCGGCAAGCTCGTGACCACCACCAGCGAAGCCGGCCTCACCAAGGCGCTCACGCGCCTGATCGGCCGTGGCGGCGAGCCGCTCATCCGCAAGGGTGTGGACATGGCCATGCGTCTGATGGGCGAGCAGTTCGTGACGGGCGAGACCATCTCCGAAGCCCTCGCCAACAGCCGCAAGTACGAAGCGCAGGGCTTCCGCTACTCGTACGACATGCTCGGCGAAGCGGCGACGACGGAAGAAGACGCCCAGCGTTACTACGCGAGCTACGAGCAAGCCATTCACGCCATCGGCAAGGCCTCGGCCGGCCGCGGCATCTACGAAGGCCCGGGCATCTCGATCAAGCTCTCGGCCCTGCATCCGCGCTACTCGCGCAGCCAGCACGAACGCACGGTCGCGGAATTGCTGCCGCGCGTGCAGGCGCTCGCCAAGCTGGCCCGCTCGTATGACATCGGCCTGAATATCGACGCCGAAGAAGCCGACCGCCTCGAAATCTCGCTCGACCTGCTCGAAGCGCTGTGCTTCTCCCCGGAGTTGGCCGGCTGGAATGGCATTGGTTTCGTGGTGCAGGCGTATCAGAAGCGCTGCCCGTTCGTGATCGACTTCATCATCGATCTGGCGCGCCGCAGCCGTCACCGCATCATGGTGCGTCTGGTCAAGGGCGCTTACTGGGATACGGAAATCAAGCGTGCACAGGTCGACGGCCTCGAAGGCTATCCGGTCTACACGCGCAAGATCTACACCGACGTGTCGTACCTCGCCTGTGCGAAGAAGCTGCTCGCCGTGCCGGATGCGATCTACCCGCAGTTCGCCACGCACAACGCCTACACGCTCTCGGCGATCTACCACCTCGCGGGCAACAACTACTACCCCGGCCAGTACGAATTCCAGTGCCTGCACGGCATGGGCGAGCCGCTCTACGAAGAAGTCGTCGGCCCCATCGCTTCGGGAAAGCTCGCGCGTCCGTGCCGTGTGTATGCCCCGGTCGGCACGCACGAAACGCTGCTCGCCTACCTCGTGCGCCGCTTGCTCGAGAACGGCGCGAACACGTCGTTCGTGAACCGTATCGCGGACGAAACCATCAGCGTCGACGAACTGATCGCCGATCCGATTTCGGAAGCCGAGAAGGTGCAACCCTTCGGCGCGCCGCACGCCAAGATTCCGCTGCCGCGTGATCTGTACGGCGCCTCGCGTGCCAACTCGTCGGGCTTCGATCTGTCGAACGAGCACCGTCTCGCCTCGCTGTCCTCGGCCCTGCTGGCCAGCGCGGGCACGCAGTGGCGCGCCGCCCCGCTGCTCGCCGATGGCGAGCGCACCACGGGCACGCCGCGTGCCGTGCGCAACCCGGCCGATCTGCGCGATATCGTCGGTCAGGTCGTCGAAGCCACTTCGGCAGACGTGGATGCCGCGCTCACGCACGCCGTGGCCGCCGCTCCGATCTGGCAAGCCACACCGGTCGAAGAGCGCGCCGACTGCCTGATGCGCTCGGCCGATCTGCTCGAAGCCCACATGCCCACGCTCATGGGGCTGTGTGTGCGCGAAGCGGGCAAATCGTTGCCCAACGCCGTGGCCGAAGTGCGCGAAGCCGTCGACTTCCTGCGCTACTACGCCGCGCAGATCCGTCAGGGCTTCTCCAACGACACGCACCGCCCGCTGGGTCCGGTGCTGTGCATCAGCCCGTGGAACTTCCCGCTCGCCATCTTCGTGGGGCAGGTCGCCGCCGCCCTCGCCGCCGGCAACCCTGTCATCGCCAAACCGGCCGAACAGACACCGCTCATCGCCGCCGAAGCCGTACGCCTCATGCAGGCTGCCGGCGTGCCGGCCGGTGCGCTGCAACTGCTGCCAGGCACGGGCGAGACCGTGGGCGCAGCGCTGGTGGCCGACGCCCGCACCAAGGCCGTCATGTTCACCGGCTCGACCGAAGTCGCCCGCATCATCGCGCGCACGCTGGCCGAGCGCCTCGACGCCAACGGCCGTCCGATTCCGCTGATCGCCGAGACCGGCGGTCAAAACGCCATGATCGTCGACTCGTCGGCGCTGCCCGAACAGGTCGTGTACGACGTACTCGCGTCGGCCTTCGATTCGGCCGGCCAACGCTGCTCGGCACTGCGCGTGCTGTGCTTGCAGGACGACATCGCCGACAAGACGCTGCACATGCTCAAGGGCGCGATGCGAGAACTGGCCATCGGCAACCCGGATCGTCTGGCCATCGATGTCGGCCCAGTGATCGATGCCGAAGCCCAGAACGGCATCAACCGTCACATCGAACAGATGCGCGGCAAGGGCTTCCCGGTCGAACAACTTCCGCTGCCGGACGCTGCCCGCCACGGCACGTTCGTGCCGCCGACACTCATCGAACTGACCGATCTGAAGGCGCTGCAACGCGAAGTCTTCGGCCCGGTGCTTCACGTGATCCGCTTCAAGCGTGCGCAACTCGACAAGTTGCTCGATCAGATCAACGGCACCGGCTACGGCCTGACGTTCGGCGTGCATACGCGTATCGATGAAACCATCGCTTACGTGACCGAGCGCGCCCATGTCGGCAACGTCTACGTGAACCGTAACGTGATCGGCGCCGTGGTCGGAGTGCAACCGTTCGGCGGCGAAGGGCTGTCTGGGACGGGTCCGAAAGCGGGCGGTCCGATGTATCTGCCGCGCCTGCTCGCGACGCGTCCGGCCGCGCTGGCCCCGGAACTGGGTCGCAACGAAGCCGCGCTCTCGCCGCTGGTGAGCTACCGCGACTGGCTGCACGCCAACGGCAACACGGCAGGCAACGCCGCCGCGATCGATCGCGTCGACCGTTATCTGGCGACGTCGGCCCTCGACGCAACCGCCGTGCTTCCCGGACCGACCGGCGAGCGCAACACGTACGGTCTGGAGCCGCGCGGCCCGGTGCTGTGCGTGGCCGCCACGCCGCTTGGCGCGCGCACGCAACTGGCTGCCGTGCTGGCGACGGGCAACAACGCCGTCTTCGCGAATAGCGCCGCCGCCCGTGAGCTGGTGAGCGCCCTGCCCACCACGCTGGGGGGCCGCGCGTCGGTGCTGGCGGCCAGTGCGGACGCCGCCGCCGAGCCGTCGCTCGCCGCCGTGCTGTTCGAAGGCGACAGCGACGAGCTGCGCGCCCTGAATCGCCGCATCGCTACCCGCAACGGTCCGATTCTGTCGATGCAGGGTCTCGCGCCCGAGGCGCTGGCCGCCGGTGACGATTACGCGCTGGAGCGTCTGCTGTGCGAGCGCTCGGTGTCCGTCAATACGGCCGCCGCAGGGGGTAACGCCAACCTCATGACCATCGGCTGATCCATCGGTCGATTCGGCACCGCAGGCTTGAGACAAGCCGTCAGGCCTTGCGACGAATCTCGTTGGATTCGTCCTAAATCTGACGGCAGGCTTCGACGGCCGGACGCGCCGTCGTCAAACTCACACGCTCACTCGCGGCCGCCAATGTCCTGTGTTTCGGGACACTGGCGGCCGCGAATCGTTAACGGCGGGGCCGCCGCCCGCACCTCACAACGTCTTTTGCGCCCCGCCGCATATCCCGTAGTTCCGCGCATTGCGCGCATTCGCGGTATCTTCGCGCCCGCCCCCGACATCACTCGTGTCTCACCGCCATCGCGCGGTTTGCACCCGGTTTGCCCCGTTAATCCGTGCCGGCGACACGTATCGCCGGCCACAGCGTTCGTCGTCCCGCGTTGCCGCCTCTTTCGTCATGCCGGGAGATGTGCCGACGCGCGCGAGCCCGACGCTCAAGGAGGCTACATGTCCCTTTGGAATCCCACTGCGGTGTCCTTCACCGTCTATCTGCTTTTAATGTTGGTGATCGGGTGGCTCGGCTACCGCTCCACCAACAATCTCTCCGACTACATCCTCGGCGGACGCCGCCTTGGCAGCTTCGTCACGGCGCTCTCTGCCGGCGCCTCCGACATGAGCGGCTGGCTGCTGCTCGGCCTGCCCGGCGCCATTTACGTGGGCGGACTGTCCGGGGTCTGGATCGCCATCGGCCTCGCGATCGGCGCGTGGGCCAACTGGCGTCTCGTGGCGGCACGCCTGCGGGTGCACACGGAAGTCTGCGGCAACGCGCTGACCCTGCCCGAATACCTCACGCAGCGCTTCGGCGACCGCAGCCATGTGCTGCGCATCGTCACAGCGCTCGTGATCCTGATTTTCTTCACGATCTATTGCGCGTCGGGGGTGGTGGCCGGTGCTCGTCTGTTCGAGACGATGTTCGGGCTCGAGTACCGCACGGCGCTGTGGATCGGTGCCGTGACGGCGGTACATCCGGCACACACCGACTGGTTCGGCGATCTCGCGCCCATCGGCGTGATCTCGATGCTCGCCTGGGGCCTCGGCTACTTCGGCCAGCCACACATCCTCGTGCGCTTCATGGCGGCGCGCTCGGCCGCCGCGATTCCGCAGGCGCGCCGCATCTGCATGACGTGGATGGTGCTGTGCCTGATCGGCGCGGTCGCGGTGGGCTTCTTCGGGCTGGCGTTCTATAGTGCACGACCGGATCTCGGCGCCAGCGTGACAGCAAACCCGGAGACGATTTTCATGGCGTTGACGACGCGACTCTTCGCGCCGTGGCTTGCGGGCATTCTGCTGGCGGCGATTCTGGCCGCCGTGATGAGTACGTTGTCGTGCCAGTTACTGGTATGCGCCAGTGCGTTGACGGAAGACCTCTACAAGACCTTCGCGCCCGGGCCGGTCAGCCAGCGCCGCCTCGTATGGATCGGCCGAGCGATGGTGCTGGCCGTGGCGGTGGTCGCCGTGCTGCTCGCGCTCGATCCGCAAAGCCGTGTGCTCGGTATGGTGAGCTACGCATGGGCGGGCTTCGGCGCCGCCTTCGGTCCGCTGGTGCTGGCCACGCTGTTGTGGCCCCGCGTCACCCGTAACGGGGCGCTCGCGGGCATTGTCACCGGCGCGGCCACCGTGCTGATCTGGAAGCAATTCGGCTGGTGGGATCTGTACGAGATCCTGCCGGGTTTTGTGCTGGGGAGTCTGGCGCTCATCGTCGTGAGCCGTCTCGACCGCGCCCCCAGCGCGGACGTGCTCGCCCGCTACGCCGCCGCCGAAACCGCCCTGTGTGCCATCAGGCAAGGCGCGGCGGACGGCACGGGTAGCACCGGCACCCCGGCGGCGCAACCTTCGCCATAAGCCGGTAGCACCATCTATCGGAATATGTCCCTCTTGACCGGCGCGCGCAGCCATCCAATACTGCCGCGTCGGACGCATTCTGCGTTTGATTGCGATTGATGCCGTCCTGGGCCTGACCGGCCTTGTCTCGACGGCGTTCAAAGAAAGGCGTACCGCGGCGATCCCGCAGGTGCGCCACTCAACGACATACACATGCAAGGAGAGGGTTGATGCAATCGAAGCTTACGCTCAGCGCGGTCACGCTCGCGGGTCTGCTCGCGTTCGGCACCGCCGGTGCACAACAGGCGCAGGAAGTGAAGCTGGGCTTTGCCGCACCGCTCACGGGCGCCCAGGCCCACTACGGCAAGGACATGCAGAACGGCATCCAGCTCGCCGTCGACGAATACAACGCCACGAAGCCGATCATCGACGGCAAGCCGGTGAAGTTCGTGTTGCAGGCCGAAGACGATCAGGCTGACCCGCGTCAGGGTTCGCTGGTCGCGCAGAAGCTGGTCGACACAGGCGTCAAGGGCATGCTCGGCCACTTCAATTCCGGCACGACGATTCCGGCATCGCGCATCTACGCGCAGGCCGGTATCCCCGAAATCGCCATGGCGACGGCCCCGGAATACACCAAGCAGGGTTTCAAGACGACGTTCCGCATGATGACCTCGGACATCCAGCAGGGTTCGGTCGTCGGTAACTTCGCCGTCAAGAAGCTGGGCTTCAAGAACATCGCGATCGTCGACGATCGCACCGCTTACGGCCAGGGTCTGGCCGACGAGTTCGAGAAGGCCGCCAAGGCCGCTGGCGGCAAGATCGTTCGCCGCGAGTTCGCCAACGACAAGGCCGTGGACTTCCGTGCCATTCTGACCAACCTGAAGCGCGCCAGCCCGGACGTGATCTTCTACGGCGGCGCCGACGCGCAAGCCGGCCCGCTCGCCAAGCAAATGCGCGAACTTGGCATGAAGAGCACACTGATGGCCGGCGAAATGGTCAAGTCGGATGCCTTCCTGAAGATCGCCGGCGACGCCGCCAACGGCTCGGTCGTCTCGCTGGCCGGTCTGCCGCTCGACAAGATGCCGGGCGGTGCCGCGTACGAGTCGCGCTACAAGACCAAATTCGGCAGCGCCCCGGAGACGTACTCGCCGTATGCCTATGACGGCGCAATGGCAATGATGTCGGCCATGAAGAAGGCCAACTCGACCGATCCGGCGAAGTATCTGCCGGTGCTCGCCAAGACGAGCATGCCCGGTGTGACCACGCGTGAGCTGGCTTACGACAGCGTGGGCGATCTGAAGTACGGTTCGATCACCGTCTACAAGGTAGTCGACGGCAAGTGGACCGTGCTGGAGACGGTCGGCGGCAAGTAAGCCGATAACGCTTCGATAGCAGCACCATCGACAAGGGCCGGTGAGGATGACTCACCGGCCCTTGTGTTTTTTGGCATTTCACCGCGACTGAAAAGAAGCCGCTCAGCGAGTGGCGAGTGGCGAGTGGCGAGTGGCGAGCGGCGTCGGGTGAAGGCGCAGGTGGGCAAGGCGATGCAGAGGCGTTGGCTATATGGGCTCAATATTGCGACTCGCAATTGTTCGTCCTGGCATTGCAAATCGTAAACCCGCCCGCGAGCGCGTCCTCCCTCGATCTGAATCCGCACATCAGTTCACCGTAGGTATTTCCAAAGTAGACATAAGGGGTACCGCCGGAAGTGGTTGAGCGGCCCCTTTCGTCAACGTTATACACGCCGGCGTTATCCCAGTATCCGAACGCGCTTGAGTCACACCACCCTTTCGCGACGATGGTGCAGAACTCGGCGTTAGCGACCTTTCCGAAGTATCCGCTCCAACGCCAAGTACCCCTCGCGGGCATCTTATATCCATTGCAGCCAGCGTACGTTTGCGTCCATTTCGCCATCACGATGGGCCGGTCGACGACTCGCTCCACCTCCTTCTCCACGACGTTGGTGATGGTTTTGGTTATCGTCGCGAGTTGCCATGACCAGCCGTAGTAGGTGTTTTGGCACGACAACATTTTTCCGTTGGCGTCGCGACCTATTTCCCCCGCCCGGCAACTGCCATTCAGCGCATTGACGCCGTCCAGTTGAATGACGCCCGACTCGGATCTCAGCCGGGTTGCCTCAACCCGGTTCGCGCCTTCGATATTGTTGCGCTCCATGCTCAGCGCGCCGCTTATCGTGGCCCCTTTTTTTGCCGCCAACCTGCCTCTAATGGTCGCGTCGCCACCCACGGTCGCGTCTTGCACGTCCAGTTCAGCCATCGTCAGCTTGCCCTTGCCTTCGATATTTCGCGCGCCAACGATGTCCTGTCGGCTCGCGTCCGTTCCTTCGCTCAAATGCAGCGGACCCTTGATGGTCGCCTTACCCTTGATCTCCAACTCCTTCATCTCGAGCTTTCCTACACCAACGATGTTCTTGATGCCCTTGATGCTCTGGTTGGAGTTGTTGCTCTGAAAATCCAGATCGCCTGTGATGTTGCGCGATCCGTCACGCCTGACATTGACGTCCAGGCTGTGTGTCAGGAAGCCGCCGCGCATGGCGACCAATCCAGGTTTGGCCAACGGATTCGGCACGGCATCCGGAATCGGCCGCATGTTCTCGTCGACGAATCGAAATTCCTGCGGCCGGTCAATCGTCGACGTGCCACCAAAGACACCGACCGTCTTCGCGGCAATCGCAGCGAAACCGTAGTCGGGCGAGGACGAATAGGCGCGCTTTGCCGGCTCAGTGAGATAGGTGAGCGAATTGATCTGGCAATTTGGCGGGGTGTCGCCATCGCATTTCCGATACACCCGGATCTCGTAGTTGCCCAGGCCGTGCGGCGGTTTGGTTCCTGCGCCGGAAAGATCAAGCACCTTAATGAGCGATAGCGCGTCCAGGTTTCCAATGTACGAGTAACCGAACGACGAAGTCGGTGGCGTGTGGGTGAACGTGTGCCCTTTGACGGTAAAGGCTCGACTGGGTGTCGATAGTGTCGCTTCGATATCCTTGTAGTACTTCGCGACGAACGTGTCTGCCGCGTTACCAATGATCTTGAGTCCGTGCCCGACGCGCTCTGCCCGCTCGATGCGCATCTGCCGCATCTGGTTGACCCCCCAGAACGTAATCAGCATGCCGACCACAGCAATCGCTACCGCGGCGGAGACGAGAAAGATACCGGATTGGTTTCTTCGCATTGACGCGCTCTCATTTGAATTGTCCGGCAAGCGCTCGGCATCACATGCCGGCGATTGCGGGATCGTTGGAATATGGCATTGTCAGTGAGGCGACTCACGCGAGGATTGGGAAATATCCGTTAACCTCCCAGTGGTGACGACGAATCCAGAAGCGAAACCCCAAAATGAAAAGCCGCATGACTTTCGCCACGCGGCTTTTTTCATAATTCGACGGTCGACGGAACATCAAATGCCCAAATTAGATGGACCGCTATCAACGTTCATCACCCCGCTCGGCACACCAGACATCTTTTGACAGGCGCTCTCGCATCGCCGGGGGCAGCACGTCACGCATGAAGACTGGCTCGACGATACCCGCCTTGCGCTGCGCCTGATAGTCGCGCCACGCGATCAACGCATACTTCATCAGCATGCCGATGGCGACCAGATTGATGAACGCCATCAAAGCCGTGCCGACGTCCGCAAAGCTCCATACCAACGGCAGGCTGGCGACGGAGCCGAGCATCACCGCGAGCAGCACCAGCGCACGAAAGATATTGAGCAGCCACGGACGTTGTGTCAGGTAGTCCATGTTCACTTCGGCATATGCGTAGTTACCCAGCACGCTCGAGTACGCGAGGAAGAACACGGTGACCCCTGTGAAGACGACCGCCCAGTTACCCACGTGAGCCGCCAGCGAGCGTTGTGTGAGCACGGCGCCTTCGGGCGCGGCGCCTGGCATGAACTCCCCGGAGAGCAGAATCATGAATGCCGTCGCCGAGCACACCACGATCGTGTCGAAGAACACGCCGAGCATTTGCATCAACCCTTGCTGCACCGGATGCCGGGTCGTCGCCACCGCCGCCGCGTTGGGCGCGCTGCCCATACCCGCCTCATTAGAGAAGAGACCGCGCTTGACCCCCATCAACACCGCCTGACTCACCGCATAGCCGGCAATACCGCCGGCGGCAGGCTCAAGCCCGAAGGCGTGCCGCAGTATCATCGACATCATGCCGGGGATCTGATCGATATTGACGATGCAGATGTACACGGCGAGCCCAAGATAGGCGATCGCCATCACCGGCACAATCCATTGCGCTAAGCGCGCAACACGTCGCACGCCGCCGTAGATGATCGGCGCCGTCATCAACACCAGGGTGATGCCGATCCATGTGCGCTCCCAGCCGAACGACGCTTCCAGCGCTTCGGCAATCGAGTGCGACTGCACGGAGTTGAGCGCGAAACCGAAGGTGAATAGCAGCGCCAGCGCGAAGAGGATGCCGAATTTTCGAGAGCCTAGCCCCATCTCGATGTAATACGCCGGGCCGCCGCGGAAGGTGTTGTCGTGGTGCGGAATCTTGAAGATTTGCGCCAGCGTCGATTCGACGAACGCAGACGCCATGCCGAGCAGCGCCGTCATCCACATCCAGAAAATGGCGCCAGGACCGCCGATGGTCAGTGCGACGGCCACCCCGGCGATGTTGCCGGTGCCGACGCGGCTCGCCAATCCCGTAGCAAACGCCTGAAACGGCGAGATGCCCGAGGTAGTCCCGAAGGAGCGCAGCAGGCTGATACTGTGCCAAAGGGCACGAATCTGAATCCCGCCGAACCGGACAGTAAAGTACAACCCCGCCCCCAACAAGGTGACCACAAGGGGGTATCCCGACAACACCCCACCGACGACATCGACCAACGGCTTGAGCCAACTCTCCATGTCACGTGTCTCCTATCGCAACGACTCGTAGGCCCACGGAATAACAGAGGGCAAGCGATGAAGAATCTCAAGATTTGACCCGGTGCGATAGAAAGCGACGGGACTTTCCGTCAATTCCTATACGCAATCGCTCGACAAGAAAAAAGCCGCCCGGCAAACGCCGCGCGGCTCAAAGACAAGGCAAGGAGACATCGAGAGGTAGATTACCGATCATACGTGACGGTCATGTGACGATCACAGGCAGGACAATCGTAGGTTGAATCGACTCAGGATGTCGTCACGGCTTTCCAGCAAAGCGCCCGGCCATCGCGCTTTTTCACGCGCAACACCCATTCCGAAAATCCTTTTTCACCTGGCTCATAGAGCGTTAGTTCGCTGCCCGCCCACGCATTACCATACGAATGGTCCTTTATGCACCGCTCCCAATCGCCCAAGGAATAGTGATGCCCGGCATCGCCGGCAAGGTACTTGAAACGGTCAAATTTGAAGTCTCTAAATTCGACTCTGGCACGAGGCGGGGGCAAAGTCGGGCCCGGACCCCGGAGCAACAACGCCGCGAGTGTGCTTTTGAATTCAGGGTTGTCCTCGTTGTATACGTTCGCGCTGACGCGCCAATAGGCTCTACTATTCTCCCGATAAATGCTTCCGTCCGAGAAACCTTTTGTAAAACAGATCAGCGACCGATCTGACCCTCCACCGGAAACCTTAAACCCTCGCCAGTACCTCTCCAGTTTCGCATTGTCTCCAGGAGGCCCCTCCATAGGATCCAACGTACATGCATCTGCCGCGCTGACAATGAAATGGCTGATCTTTTTTTTCTCATCCGCCGGACGAACGTTTTGCGCGTTACGTCCGTTCAGCGCGAATTTGTACATCTTCCAGCCGTTGCCTCGAAGGACCTCTTTGATGATGTCATCAGGCACCTCATTTACGGTCCTGGGGGTACTCGCAAGCATCCATTTCCAATGGCTCGGATTTTTCGGGTCCCGTTGACACGACATTATTCTGCCGCCGGAATCCCGTCCAAGTCCCCAGACGTCACACCGGCTCCCGGCAGGGACTTCTTTCTTCAGTTCCACGACGCCGGATGTGGATTTAAGGCCCCTCGACTCGACTTCGGCCGCAGTGACCTTTCCCACGCTCTCGATGTTGTTGTTTTGCATGCGCAGCACCCCCTCGATAGTGGCGCCGCGTTCGGCCGTCAACGCACCGGCCGTCAACGCGTCGATGCTGGCGCTCCCCGTTATTTGCGCGCTGCTCGCATGAATGCCATTCATGGTGAGCTTGCCGTTGCCGTCGATATTCCCTGCGCCAACGATGTCCTGATTGCGCTTGCCCCCTGCGGCGTCAGCGCCCGCGTCCAGATTCAGCGTGCCTTTGATCGTCGCGGCCCCCACTTCCAACTCATTCATACTGAGCTTGCCGGTGCCGACAATATTGTTTAAGCCTACGATGCTGGATCGCTTCTTCATACCAGCGTTATCGACATGCTCGAAATTCATGTCATTTAGCGGGCCTCGCCTCCCGTCGCGGCTCACGTTGACGTTCAGGGCACTGGTATCAAAGCGACCGCGCACAGCGATCAGGCCCGGACTTCGCAGCGGGTTGTCAATTGGCCTGACATGCCCCTCTCCATCGACAAATCGGAATTCATTGGGGTTGTCTGCGGTTGAGAGACCGCCCAGCGACCCAATCTTGCGCACCGCAATTGCTGCAGCCGCGAAATCCGGTGCGGACGAGTCAGTGCGCTTCATCGGTTCCGAAAGATAAATCAGTGACTCAAGATTACACAATCGTCGCGATTGGTCGCATACCCGAGATACCCGAATCACGTACTCTCCAACCCCATGCGGCGGCCGACTCCCCATACCGCCAAGATTAAGTGCGGCCAGTAATCTGGTAGCCGTCAGATCTTCAATATAGGGGTCTGTCCCTGAATGGGTCGCCGCCGTAAATCGATCATTCTGAGAACCAAGAACAATTTCGCTTTTTACCCCGTTAAGCAGATCGTCGATTTCGCGGTAATTTAACGTGATAAAGCTCTGTGCCGCCTCGCCGATGGCTTTCATGGCCTCACCAACCTGCTCCGCCCGCTCGACCCGCGCCTGCCGCGCCTGATTCGCACTCCAAAACGTAAGCACCATGCCCAAAACGGCAACGGCGACCGTTGCCGAGACCAGAAAGAACCCTGTTTGTTTTCTGCGCATTGTCATGCTCCCATCGAATTGGCCCGTCAGGCCGAGCGTTCTCGATTGCTGGACTGCTGTAAGCGGCCATTATCCGGGAGCGCTTTCTCGTCATGATTGGGAAATGGCCGATTAGTCGCGCAAGCAAACAGGAAACCGAAAGGAAATTACAAAAGCACAAATCTATGGGCTCTCTCCGTTTTTGCAACACCCCTTTTTGACGTCATGTTTCGCATGCCTAAATATATACGGCGTCGGCTTCCGTGACCACCGGCCAGGCGTGGAACGTGGCGAAAATCGGCCTGTTGCTTGCTGCTTGCCGCCTTGCAAAACACAGCTTTACCTATGCCGTCTGCTGCTGCGCAGACTACACTTCGTCAAAACCGGCATCGCGCACGTCCCGGGCGGACTCGAATCGACACGTTGCCCGGAAGTAATCACGGCCGTTGTAATACGGAATGAACATGCCGTCGCTCCGAATTTCCGACCTGTCACTCACGCTGACGTGACCGTATTCCATTCCGTCGCGAGTTCGGGAAAAACTCTCTACGTTGCACTTTCGGGCCCCTTTTATCAAGTCTCCTGAGTCCGCAAATAGGCTGGCATATCGACCGATGGCCCAGACTCGTCTGCCGATCGCATGCGTAAGGACTTGATTAGTCCCGTAACCACTTAGCCCCGACATCAGATCCTCGAGACGAGACGAAACGCCGCAGACTATCGCGTTCGAAACGGAGTATGTATCGACACCCCGATAACCCCGCCCGAACTGAGCAGTGCCGTTGACCGAGTACTTCCAGATTGCCCAACCCTCGCCGCGATTGATGCCGACGAGCACCATGTCAGTAATAGTGTCCTTGGCAATTTCTCCGATCGGGGCCGGAGGCAACTCGTCTTTGTTTAACGTAGAAAGCCGACATTCTCAGCGAGGGTGCGGCATGCCAGTTTGGGATTTGCCCGGGAAACGCGGATGGCGCGGGCGTATACAGAAACGCCGTCACAAAAAAGAAAAGCTGCGCGGCTTTCACCGCGCAGCTTGCATATCGAAAGCAATCAAATCATCGAATGTTCAGCACTCCACGATATTCACCGCCAACCCCCCTCGCGCCGTTTCCTTGTACTTCGTCTTCATGTCGGCGCCGGTCTCGCGCATCGTCTTGATCACGGAGTCGAGCGATACGTAGTGCGCACCGTCACCCCGTAGCGCCATGCGCGCCGCATTCACTGCCTTCACCGACGCCATCGCATTGCGCTCGATGCACGGAATCTGCACCAGCCCGCCGACCGGGTCGCAGGTCAGGCCAAGATTGTGCTCCATGCCAATCTCGGCGGCGTTCTCAACCTGCTCGACCGTGCCGCCCAATACCGCAGCGAGCGCGCCAGCAGCCATGGAGCACGCCACGCCGACTTCGCCCTGGCAGCCCACTTCCGCGCCGGAGATCGAGGCGTTGAGCTTGTACAGAATGCCGATCGCGCCGGCGGTCAGCAGAAAGTCGATCACGCCCTGCTCGTTCGCACCGTGCACGAAACGGTCGTAGTAGTGCATCACCGACGGGATGATGCCGGCCGCGCCGTTCGTCGGGGCCGTCACCACGCGTCCGCCTGCGGCGTTCTCTTCGTTGACGGCAATGGCGTAGAGGTTCACCCAGTCCATCACCGACAGCGGATCGGACAACGTACGCTCGGCGCGTTGCGTTAGCTGACGATACAACTCCGGCGCGCGACGCCGCACATGCAGCGGCCCCGGCAGTTCGCCGTCGGCTTCGTCGTTACCGATACCGCAACCGCGCGTCACGCACGACTGCATCACCTGCCAGATGTTGAGCAAGCCGCGGCGAATATCCTCTTCTGCGGTTTCGCCGTGATGCCAGACCTTCTCGTTCTCCCACATCAACTGCGCGATGCTCTTGCCACTCGCGCGGCACATCTCCAGCAGTTCCTTGCCCGTGCGGAACGGGTACGGCAGTTGATCGTGCGCAGCCAGCACCTGCGTGTTCGACGCCCCGGCCGTCACGACGAAACCACCGCCGACCGACAGGTATCGCCCTTCGCGCAGTTTGTTGCCCTCGCCGTCGAACGCATGGAATTTCATGCCATTCGGATGTTCGGCCATCGCCTCGCGACGGTAGAACACAATGTGCTCTTTCTCGATGAACGGCACGTCGTGCTTGCCGAGAATCGACAGCACCTTCGCGCGGCGCAACGTCGCCAGACGCTCCGCAATCGTCGATGGATCGACGGTGTCGGGGGCTTCCCCCATGAAACCGAGCAGCACGCCCTTGTCGGTGCCGTGACCCTTGCCCGTCGCGCCGAGCGAGCCGTATAGCTCGGCACGCAACGACGCTACCTGCGGCAGCAAGCCGTCACGCTCCAATCCCTGCACAAACATCAGCGCCGCGCGCATTGGCCCCACGGTATGCGAACTCGACGGTCCGATACCGATCTTGAACAAATCGAAAACTGAAACGGCCATGGGGCTTCCCTGAGGTTCTGAAACGTATTGGTGACACAACGAATGCCGTCAGGATGACGCATTCGAGTTACATCCATTGAGACAAAAAAGGGCTGGCAATGTTTCTGCCAGCCCCCGTTTGTCCGGATTCTGCGACGATTTATTCGTAGTCGCTCATCGGCACACAGGCGCAGAACAGGTTCCGGTCGCCGTAGACGTTATCCGCACGCCCCACCGGCGGCCAATACTTGCGCTCACGCAGCGTCTTGACCGGGTACGCCGCCTGACTGCGGGCATAGGCGTGCGGCCATTCGTCCGCCGTCACGACATCGGCCGTGTGCGGAGCATGCTTGAGCGGGTTGTCCTCGCGATCGGCACGGCCCTCTTCCACGGCACGGATTTCCTCACGAATCGTGACCATCGCCTCGATGAAGCGATCGAGTTCGTGCTTCGATTCCGACTCGGTCGGCTCGACCATCAGCGTGCCCGGCACCGGGAAGCTCATGGTCGGCGCGTGGAAGCCGAAGTCCATCAGACGCTTCGCAACGTCGTCGACGGTAATGCCGCTGGCGTCCTTGAGCGGACGCAGATCCAGAATGCACTCGTGCGCGACCAGTCCGCCCGGCCCCGTGTACAGCACCGGATAGTGCGGCGCGAGCTTCTTCGCGAGGTAATTCGCGTTGAGGATGGCCGTTTCGGTCGCCGCCGTCAGACCCCGCGCGCCCATCATGGCAACGTACATCCACGAGATCGGCAGAATCGACGCCGAACCGTACGGGGCGGCCGACACGGCGCCGATACCGTCGCCCTTGTCGGTCGCGCGCGCGTAGCCTGTCGAGCGCTGATTCGGCAGGAACTGCGCCAGATGCGCGCCCACCGCCACCGGGCCTACGCCGGGGCCGCCACCGCCGTGCGGAATGCAAAACGTCTTGTGCAGGTTCAGGTGCGAGACGTCGCCGCCGAATTCGCCCGGTGCGCACAGGCCCACCATCGCGTTCATGTTCGCGCCGTCGACATACACCTGACCGCCGTTCGCATGCACGATCTCACAAATCTGACGCGCGCCCGCTTCGAACACGCCGTGCGTGGACGGGTACGTCATCATGATCGCGGCCAGACGGTCACGATGCTGCTCGGCCTTGGCTTGCAGATCGGCCAGATCGACGTTGCCATTGGCGTCGCAGGCGACCACCACAACCTGCAAGCCGGCCATATGGGCCGACGCCGGGTTTGTACCGTGAGCGGACGCGGGAATCAGGCAGATGTCGCGATGCGCTTCGCCGCGCGATGCGTGATACGCCTGAATGACGAGCAGGCCCGCGTACTCGCCTTGCGAGCCGGCGTTCGGTTGCAGCGAAACGGCGGCGTAGCCGGTAGCCGCCACCAGCATCTGCTCGAGCTGATCGATCATCGTCCGATAGCCGACCGTTTGTTCTGCCGGCGCGAACGGGTGAATCTGAGCGAATTCGGGCCACGTCACCGGGAGCATTTCCGAGGTGGCGTTGAGCTTCATCGTGCACGAGCCCAGCGGGATCATCGTGCGATCGAGCGCGAGGTCCTTGTCGGACAGACTGCGCAGATAGCGCAGCATCTCATGCTCGGAATGATAACGATTAAACACCGGGTGCGTCAGGTACTGGCTTTGACGTGCGAGCGCCGCCGGATACCCGTTGGATACCGTGGTCTCGATGGCGTCGAAGTCCAGCGAGATAGCGCTCTTGCCAAGGCCCTCTGCCACCACTTCCCACAGCGCGATCACGTCGTCGCGCGTGCTGGTCTCGTCGAGCGAAATGCCCACGGTGTCGGCGTCTTCGCGACGCAGGTTGAAGCGGCGCGCAGCGGCCACCGTGTGAACGGCGTCGGCACGACCGGCCACCGGCACCGTCAGCGTGTCGAAGAATGTGGCGTTGCGCGGCGCGGCACCAAGGGCGGTGAGGCCGGCGGCCAGCACAGCCGCCAGACGATGCACGCGCTCGGCGATGACACGCAGCCCCTGCGGACCGTGATACACGGCGTACATGCTGGCCATGATGGCGAGCAGCGCCTGCGCGGTACAGATGTTCGACGTCGCCTTTTCGCGGCGGATGTGTTGCTCTCGCGTTTGCAGCGCCAGACGCAGCGCAGGCTTGCCCTGCGAGTCGACCGACACACCGACCAGACGCCCGGGCATCGAACGCTTGAGTTCGTCGCGCGTCGCCAGATAGGCAGCGTGCGGACCGCCGAAGCCCATCGGCACGCCAAAGCGCTGGCTGTTACCGATGGCCACGTCCGCGCCCCACTCGCCCGGCGGCGTGAGCAGCGTGAGCGACAGCAGATCGGCCGCGGCAATCAGCATGCCGCCCTTGGCGTGAATGGCGTCGGCCAGCGCGCGGTGATCGCGCACGTCGCCGTCCACGCCAGGGTATTGAACCAGCACACCGAACGCATCGACTTCGGTCGCGGCGGCCACGGGGCCGACCTGGACTTCGATGCCCAGTGGCTTGGCGCGCGTTTGCACCACTTCGATAGTCTGCGGCAGCACGTCGTCGGCCACGAAGAACGTATTCGACTTCGACTTGCCCGTGCGCTTGACGAGCGTCATCGCTTCGGCGGCGGCAGTCGCTTCGTCGAGCATCGACGCGTTGGCGATCGCCAGCCCCGTCATGTCGATAATCATCTGCTGGTAGTTGAGCAGCGCTTCGAGGCGGCCTTGCGAAATTTCCGGCTGATACGGCGTGTAAGCCGTGTACCAGGCCGGGTTCTCGAGCACGTTGCGCAGAATCACGCCCGGCGTGAACGTATTGGCGTAGCCCTGACCGATGAACGACTTGAAGACCTGATTCTGATCCGCCAGCGCGCGCAGTTGCGCCAGCGCCTGCGATTCGGTTTTCGGCGCAGCGAACTGGCCGAGCGACGTGGCAAATTGGCTGCCGTCGCGGCGAATCGATGCGGGGACGACGGCGTCGATCAGTGCAGCACGCGATGCATAGCCCAGTTCGGTGAGCATCGCCTGTTGTTCGGGGGTGTCCGGGCCGATGTGGCGCGCGGAGAAGTTGTCGCGCTGCTCAAGCTCGGTGAGCGAGCGGCGCGGAGCTTGCAGGTCAGTCAAAGCATTCATGGGTCAAATCTCTCGTTCGATCACGGCAAGTGACGGCAGGGTATTGCAAACGCAAAGCCAACGCAGACGGTGCCGGGCGACCCGAAGGTCGCGCGGCACCTTCCGCTGGCGTCAGGCGCCGATTTTCTTGGCGTACTGCTCGGCGTTGAGCAGCTTGTCCAATTCGGCTACGTTCGACGGCTTCAGGCGGAACAGCCAGTTGCCGTAAGCGTCGGCATTGACCAGATCCGGCGAGCCCGACACTTCCACATTGGTCTCGATGATCTCGCCGCCGACCGGCGAGTGAACGTCAGCCGCCGCCTTGACCGATTCGATCACGGACGATGCCTCGTCGGCAGCCACCGTGCGGCCGGTATCCGGCAGTTCGACGAACACGATGTCGCCCAGGGATTCCTGCGCGAAATCGGTGATGCCCACGGTCACAGTGCCGTCGGCTTCGAGGCGAGCCCATTCGTCGGACTCGGTGTACTTCAGGTTGTCGGGGATATTCGCCATGTTGACGCTCCGGAATTCAGTGTTTGGGGTATTCGGTTATCGGTGTTTCGTGTCGCCGCACCGTGGCACTTACGCCACCACGGCCTTGCCGTGACGCACGAACGGTAATTTGACCACACGTGCGGGCAATTGCTTGTCGCGAATTTGCACATGGACGGTGGCGCCATCAGGCACCCCCTTCGGCAGACGGGCAAACGCAATAGATTGCTGCAGGCTCGGGCTGAATGTGCCGCTGGTGATTTCGCCGTTGCCCGCCTCGGTGATTACGGCCTGATGCGCACGCAGCACACCGCCGCGGCCGTCGAGCACGAGGCCCGCGAAGCGCCACGTCTGGCCGCGCGAGAGCAGCGAATCCTTGCCGACGAACGTACGTGCGCTCTCCTTCTCGACCGTCCAGCCGAGGCCTGCGTCGAGCGGCGACACGTCGTCGTCCATGTCCTGACCGTACAGGTTCATGCCGGCTTCCAGACGCAGCGTGTCGCGCGCGCCCAGCCCGGCCGGGCGCACGCCCGCCGCGGCCAGCGCAGTCCACAGCGCCACCACGTGATCGGCGCTCACGATGACTTCGAAGCCGTCTTCACCGGTGTAGCCGGTGCGCGCGATCATCAGCTCACCGAATGCGGTGTTCTTTGCGAACGCGGCATTGAACGGCTTGAGCGCTTCGCTCGCGGCCTGACTGCCCGGCACGGCTTGCCAGACCTTGGCGCGCGCGTTCGGGCCCTGCACGGCGACGATCGACAGATCGCGGCGCGGGGTAATCGTCAGGTTGTAGTCGCCATGGGCGTTGAGCTGGCCGAGCCAGGCAAGGTCCTTGTCGGCCGTTCCGGCGTTCACCACGACACGGAACCAGTCTTCGGCGATGAAATAGATGATGAGGTCGTCGATCACGCCGCCGCTCGGGTTGAGCATGCAGCTGTAGAGCGCCTTGCCCGGTGTTTGCAGTTTGTCGACGTTGTTGGCGACGGCGAAGCGCAGGAATTCGCGGCAGCTCGGGCCGTGCAGATCGACCACGCACATGTGCGAGACGTCGAACATGCCGGCATCGGTGCGCACGGCGTTGTGCTCTTCGATCTGGGAGCCGTAGTTCACAGGCATGTCCCAGCCGCCGAAGTCGACCATGCGGGCGCCTGCGGCGCGGTGCGTATCGTTGAGCGGAGTACGTTTGAGTTCGGTCATCGGAGCGTCAGGGCCTCAGGGCTCAAGGTTCATGGATTTCGGAAAACGTCCTCCGAAAACGCAAAAGGGGTCATCTCGACGACCGGCACTTTCCGCGTCCGGCGCACGCTTGTGCACGTGCCCGGCGCAATGCCAGTTGGCGAGATGACCCCTCTGTCCTTGGTACCTGAGAGATTGCCCGGTGCGTGCGGCGCGCTGTGCGCAATGCCGCTCTTACCGGCCCCTTCGGTGGGTTGTTCGCGTGGCATGCACGCCGCAACCGCTCTCCAGAGATCGAAGGCGAAGCCTTCGGCGCGGACGGTCCTTGATGCCTGAGAGTTTGTGGGTATTACCCCTTCGGCGGCGCCGGCATGTGCTTCCCGGCGCGCTCTCCCGACCACGCTCGCGCACTTTACGGGGAAAGCCGAGGGCTGTCAATTTGATGCAGGCTGCCTGAGCGTGAATCGGCGCTGGGCGGTGCCGGGCGGCCGTTTCACGCCAGCCGGCAAGTCTCGGGGCGACGCCATTTTTTGTCACATGAAGCGCGTTCGCGGCTCAATGCGTCTCGCCCGGATTCGCCCCCGCCGGACAACCGTCCTTCCCCCAGCGTCCATTGCATACGGCCCAGATGCAGCGCTGCTTCGGAATGACCTCGTACCAGCGATAGCGATCGCATTTTGCGAGTGCCGACGCAATGGTGGCGGCCGCCGATGCTGTCGATGCCGGGGCGGCCGGCCCCCCCTGACGCTGCGCTTCAGCAGCCAGCGGGCCGATGTCGCCGTTATCGTAATGCGCAGGCAGATCGGCATTGGCCGTCGGCCGTGGCGCGGTATTGCCGGTGACACCGGTGTTGCGACGGCTGAGCAATTGCATCATATCGTCCGGCGCGTTGTCGCGGGCCGCGGCCGGAGGCATCGCCGTGGCCGCAGCGGTCAGGGCCGCAGTGGCGGCGGAAGCCGTGAGCGCCGCCGGCTGACTTGCCGAGGCGACGTCGACCGTTGCGCCGGACGCCGCAGCATCGGCAGCCGCCAGCGCCTGCGCACGCGCCAATGCGGCGGAGGCCTCGCTCCCGGCGCTGCCGGAGGCGGCGACCGCCGTATCGCCCGACGCGACGGCAGGCGGTGCGTTGTTGGGGGTACCGAAGGGGGTGACGGCTAGCCCGCCGGGGGGTTTGGGCACTGGGTCGACATACGGGGCGCGCAGATTCCACCAGATGCCGAGCAATGCAACGGCGGCGAAAACCGCCGTACCGAGAACCAGCGCGCCATTGATCCAACTGGGCGATTCGCCGCGCTCGCGTTTGACGCGGCGCGTGGGTGCTGCGCCCGCGGCGAACACCGCTTGCGCTGTTTCGTCACGCGTATCGGACACGGGTCCCCTCAGGCTATCGAGCGCACCACTGCCCCCGCCGGCCCCCGTCGCCAGACGGTCGTCCCGAAAACCGGGTTCGGCATCCGCGAGTTTCGCGCCGCAGTTCTCACAGTACGGCGCACGCGGCGCATTGTTCGTCCCACAGGTTGGACATTGCACGGCGACTCCACCACGATGGCAACGTTTTTCATTATAGGCACCCCGTCTACGCCGACGCCAGACTGCGGCGTGCCCCCCCTGCGGCGAGGCGGCGCGCCAGCCCCACAGTGAGCATACGCGAAGCCACTGCGATGTCACGGCTGCGCACACCCCACGTGATAGACTTGCCCACCCCTTGGCGCATGCCAACTTCGATGCTCGTACCGGCGCGCGCCCACTGTGGCTCACGCGTACCAGACGGTCACCGCACTCACCCCCATCGCGTCACACCATGTCGTCTTTTCCGCTCAATCCCGCCCAGAACGAAGCCACGCACTATTTCGACGGCCCATGCCTCGTGCTGGCCGGCGCGGGTAGCGGCAAGACGCGCGTCATCACGCAGAAGATCGCGTGGCTGATCGAGGTGAAGGGGTTCGAGCCGAAGCACATCGCCGCTGTGACCTTCACGAACAAGGCCGCCGCCGAAATGCGCGAGCGCGTGGCCAAGCAGCTCGAAGGCAAGACGCTCAGCACCCCCGGCAAGGAAGGCCGCAAGGTGCCCGTCAATCAGCTCACGATCTGTACGTTCCACTCGCTCGGCGTGCAGATTCTACGGCGCGAGGCGGAGAGTGTGGGCCTGAAGCCGCAGTTCTCGATTCTCGACGCAGACGACTGCTTCGGGCTGATTCAGGAACAACTCGGCACGACCGACAAGGCGATGATTCGCGGCGTGCAAACGGCCATCTCGCTCTGGAAGAACGGACTGGTCACGCCCGAAACGGCGCTGGCCGCCGCCGAGACCGCCGACGAACACCAGGCCGCGCTCGTCTATCGCAATTACATGGCGACCTTGCAGGCCTATCAGGCCGTCGATTTCGACGACCTCATCCGCCTGCCCGCCGAACTCTTCGCCCGCGACGAGGAAGTGCGCGAGCGCTGGCAGAACAAGCTGCGCTATCTGCTGATCGACGAGTACCAGGACACCAATACCTGTCAGTACCTGCTGCTCAAGCTGCTCGCGGGGCCGCGTGCGGCGTTCACGGCCGTGGGCGACGACGACCAGGCCATCTACGGCTGGCGTGGCGCCACGCTGGAGAACCTCAAGCAGTTGCAGGTGGACTTCCCGACGCTCAAGGTCATCAAGCTAGAGCAGAACTACCGTTCGACGTCGCGCATTCTGACGGCGGCGAACAACGTCATCGCGAAGAATCCGAAAATCTTCGAGAAGAAACTGTGGAGCGAGCACGGCCTGGGCGACCCGATCACCGTCACGGCGATGAACGACGAAGAGCATGAGGCCGAATCGGTGGTGTTTCGTCTGTCGGCGCACAAGTTCGAGCGTCGCGCGGAGTTTCGCGACTACGCCATCCTCTATCGCGGCAACCATCAGGCGCGCATCTTCGAGCAGGTGCTGCGGCGCGAACGCATTCCCTACGTGCTCTCCGGCGGCCAGTCATTCTTCGACAAGGCGGAAATCAAGGATCTGTGCGCCTATCTGCGGTTGCTGGCGAACCCCGACGACGATCCTGCTTTCATCCGCGCCGTGACCACGCCGCGCCGTGGCGTGGGCAGCACCACGCTCGAAGTGCTCGGCGGCTTTGCGGGACAGGCGAAGGTCTCGCTGTTCGAAGCCGTCTACATGGGTGCCGTCGAAGCGCGGCTGCAACCCCGTCAGCTCGAACCGCTGCGGGCATTCTGCGATTTCATTCAGCGCATCGCGGCGCGTGCGTCGCGCGACCCGGCCAACGAGGTCATCGACGATCTGATGGAAGGCATTCACTACGAGGCGTATCTGTACGACACGTTCGACGAGCGTCAGGCGCAGTCGCGCTGGACGACCGTGCTTGAATTCCTCGAATGGATGAAGCGCAAAGGCACGCGCAATGAAGACACGCAGACGACGGGCTTCGACACGGCAGACGGTCTCGACGACGACGGCAAGAGCCTGATGGAACTCACCCAGACCATCGCCCTGATGTCGATGCTCGAAGGCCGCGACGGCGACGATCCCGACGCGGTGCGTCTGTCCACGCTGCACGCGTCGAAAGGGCTGGAGTATCCGCACGTGTTTCTCGTCGGCATGGAAGAAGGCATCCTGCCCCACATTCGCGAGGATGAGGAAGTCACTGCCGAGAAGATCGAGGAAGAACGCCGGTTGATGTACGTGGGCATCACGCGCGCGCAGCGCACGCTGCAATTGTCGTGGTGCAAGAAACGCAAGCGCGCGCGCGAAACCTTCTCATGCGAAGTGTCGCGTTTCGTGCCGGAGATGCAACTCGACGAAGCGCCGCCCCCGCCGCCGGAAGACGCCCCCATGTCGCCGAAGGACCGGCTCGCCAGCCTCAAGGCCATGCTCGCAGGCGGCGCGAACAAGACGCCGTCGTCGTCGGGCGCCTGAGGGTGCCTGAGGCCGCCGGAGGTTCGTCCCGCACAAACGAATAGCCCCCGCGTACGGGGGCTGGCTTGAGGAACGGCGACATCCGACCGGGGCTGTCTGCGGCGGTAGAGCGCACCGTGAGATCAATGCTTGCTGCTATTTGCCGCTACTTGAAGACGTCTGCTCACAGGCGGCTGCCGGGCTCCAGGCCACGAACACACCTGCCAGAACGGTCAAACAAAGCAGAACAGCAACCAACAGTATGCGCATAGGCTCGCCTCCACTCGTCAGGTGAGGTTTCACTATAGAGGCGCATCCCTTCGATGACAAAGACATCTTGACCATCGGCGCGAGGCGGGCGATAGTCGGTAAAAAACGGGCGAAACGATACGTGAATTGCGTTGATTTCGGCCCAATGCCCACACTTCCGGTCGCGCTTGCGATGCGTCTGGCACACACGGCGTCAGCGGGTGTGCGGCTCCGATCCTCAAGCCTTTGTGGAGCGTGGTGCGTGAGACTGCATATTCTGTCCGACCTGCATTTGTCCGTGGCGCCGTTGGCAATTCCCAACGTCGAGGCGGACGTCACGATTCTCGCTGGCGATATCAGCCGGCCGGCACAAGCCGTCGAGTGGGCCAAGCAATTACCGCGCCCCGTCATCTACGTCCCCGGCAATCACGAGTTCTATGGTGCGACGCTCGCGGGCGCACTGGCCGAACTGCGACGCCTCACCGCCGGCACCAACGTGCATCTGCTCGAGCGGGGCTCGGTCGCGATGGGCGGCGTGCGCTTCGTCGGCACCACGCTATGGACGGACTTCGCGTTGTATGACGCCGAAGGCAAGCACGACGCCGTCGTCGAGGAGTCGCAGAAATTCGTGCGCGACTTCACGCGCATTCGCATCGGCGACCCGGCCGCGCCGTGGTCGGATCTGCCGTTTTTCTCACCCGACGACTGCGCCGCACTATGCCGCGAGAACGTCGCGTGGCTCTCGCGCACACTCGCCACACCGCACGATGGCCCGACGGTCGTGGTCACGCATCATGCCCCGACACCGCAAAGCATCCATCCGCGCTTCGCGGGTTCGCTCGTCAATCCGGCCTTCATTTCGGATTTAACTTCATTCGTCGACCAGTCCGACGCGGCGTTGTGGGTTCACGGCCATACGCACGATTCGTTCGACTATCGGGTGGGCCACACCCGGGTGCTGTGCAATCCGCGCGGCTATTGCTTCGAGGGGCGCGTTGAGAACGCCACATTCGATCCGCAGATGGTCGTGCGAGTGTGATCCGCCGAAGGGCGGACTCGCAACGCCGGAAACGAAAATCCCCGCCGAAGCGGGGATTTTTTATGGCGCCGACGCCTGCAAGGCAGGCAGCTCATGCGGCTTACACGGCGGCTTACTTGGCCGCGTTCACCATGTAGTCGACAGCCGCCTTGACGTCGTCGTCCGACGCGGTGGCAGCGCCGCCCTTCGGCGGCATGGCGTTCAACCCCTTGATGGCGGCATTGTGCAGCGTGTCGATGCCTGTGGCAATACGCGGCGCCCATGCGGCCTTATCGCCGAACTTCGGGGCGTTCGCCACGCCGCTCGCGTGGCAGGCCATGCAGACGGTGTCGTAGAGCTTCTTGCCCGCATCGAGATTGCCGCCCGCGCTGGCGGTAGCCGGCGCGGCGGTCTTAAGCGACGCCATCGCGGCGGCGGCAGCGGCGGCAGAGCCCGCGTCGGCGCCCGAGGCGGCGGCAGGTGCGCTCGAGGCCGGTGCCGCAGCAGCGCCCGATGCGGGCTGGGCCGGTTCGGCCGGTTCCTGCAACTTGCCACCCGACGCGTTGGCCATATAGACGATGGCACGGCCGATTTCGTAGTCCGTCACGTCGTCGGGGCTGGTGCCGCCACGGGCGGGCATCGCGCCCTTGCCGGCGAGCGCGATCTTGAGCATTCCGTCGTAGCCCTGGGCGATACGCGGGGCCCAGTCGGCAGAGCCGACTTTGGGCGCCCCGGCAGTACCGGCCGCGTGGCAGGCGGCGCAAACGGCCTTATAAAGTTGTTCGCCGGTCTGGTAGACGCGCGGCGCGTTGGCATCCTTGACTTCGACCTTGGCCACGGGCGCGATGCGCTCGGCAATGGCACTTTCGGTCATGGCGGAACTGCCGGCGCCGGTCAGGGCGTTGTTGCCCACGTAATTGACCAGCAAGACGATGATGACGATCGGTACGAGAAAGCCAGCAATGACCGCGGCGATGAGCTGCTTGGGTGTTTTGATCAGGGACTCATGCTCGTTATGTGCTTCACTCATGCGGGATCTCTCAATAGTTTTTGTGGAAACCGAGTGCATCACACCGGATAGCTGGCACCATCCAGTCAAAATAACGAACCATTGTAGCAACAAACCCTCGGCCAATGACACGCTAAGGCAGTGCGCAGACGCCGCAAAAGTCCCGTATTTTCCCTAACTTACGCGAAAGCCAAAGGCATGTTCCGCATGCTTCGTGCGCAAACTGCGGGGGCGTTGCAGTCACAGCAAATCCGCGCGAGCGGAGCGCTCGGCAGTGAATTGCCGCATTGCGGGGCATGCGTATGCACGGGGCATGGACGGCGCGCGGCAAAACCGCTATGCTTCTACCTCTTTGCCTGCCGGTCGCGCGTTCGCGCCTTCTTCACCGGTGGTCAGCATAGCGCCCGTAGCTCAGGGGATAGAGTATCGGCCTCCGAAGCCGAGGGTCACTGGTTCGATTCCAGTCGGGCGCGCCAATTAAATCATGTAGTTATAGAGATTTTTCGAGAATCGCCGCGAATGCCGGGCAGGATGCGTGTGGATTCAACCGGCCTGCGCCGCACGAACTGGGCCGGGATCGAGGAGATTTTCCGTCGGGCGTTTTGAACGTATTTGACGTTTTAGTCGTTTTGACCGTTCCGACTCGAGACGTTGACCGGCAAGCCAGCGACGGCGCATTGCCGGTGAGATGACAGCAGGGGTTGCGAGAGCGGTTCGCCTCGCAACCCTTTTTGCTTCGCGTCGTGATGCGGACTAATTAACGCGTTGTCATTCCAACCGGCGGCTGAACACGCTGAATCGTGTTCACCGTCACACCCGCGATAGTGGCAATGCCGTTGGCCGTATCCGAGCCGACATTCTCTGCGACCAAATCGATCCCATTGATCGCAGTGCGCTGCGGAGTCCTCAACCGTATAGGTCTTTCCCGACACGTCCACTCGGGCTTTGATGTGATCGCTAGCAGACTGACAAGCGCGACGTTAGAGAAATTACGAACCTTCATACTATTAATTACCCAGGTTTATTAAATTTGTATCACTTAGTAATAACCGGAAGCCATCGCCGCCGCGCCGCCCGCGAGATAAGCGTTCGGCAATTGTCAGAACACCGGAATCGCCCCCCATCGCGCCGCAATCCCTAGCCCGTCCGTCTCCAAGGCATGGGTTGGCGGAACCCCGGCAGGCCCGGGATATGATCCCTGCTGGAATCCCTGGCCCACCCAGCGACGGCGCTCAGTAGCTTGTCCAGGGCCGCCCTGATGTGCCCCAAGCGGGACGACTTTCTGAACGTGATAGCGAAGCACCTCACTTTGTATTACATTCGGTGTCCGATGCGCCCTTAGATGGCGCACGTTCCAGCGCTCGGAAATCGAAACAAGCGTGACCTCCCTGAGCGCTGGCGTCCCATATAACTGCCGTACTGCGGGGGAAAGGCCGTATCTTCTCGGTCGCCGGTCGCCATGCACGGTGCGATACGAGAAGGATATTCGTGGTCCAACGCAAACGCAGGCTCACAGCCCACCCGGCGAAACCCGCCACTCCGACGTCTCTGACGTCTTCTACGCTCGATTTCGTCACTGCGCCGGCCCGAGGCTCGGCTCGCAGACCAACGGGCGTGCGACTCATTCGAACGGCTGGCAGCACGGCCATTGCGCTGGCCCTCGCGGGTACTGCGGCGCCTGTCTGGGCAGCGACCTGCTCCACCAGCGACACCAGCGGCTGCGGCGCATCGGGCGGCGCCGGTGTTCCGGGACGAAGCGGCGGCGGCGGTGCCGGTAATGGTCAAGGCGGTGGATCCAGTCACCTTGACATCAACGTCGTGACCGTCCAGGACACGGGAAGCTGGGGAACCCTGGGTACCGGCGGCGCGGGCGCAACCGGAGACACGGCCGGTGCGTCACCTAACAACCCCGCGCTATCCTTCTCCGCCAATGGGGTGGTCGTCGCCTCACCGGTAACCGGCGACGCCGGCAATACCGGACCGGGCGGACTCAACTTCGGAAGCGGTGGGAACGGTGGCAATACGGGGATTTATTTTCTCAGCACCATCGACGTCTTGGGTGCGGCGACGATCACGGGCGGCGCAGGGGGCAACGGCGGAAATACCACCAACACGGTGTCAGGTAACGCCGGTGGTGGTGGTGGCGGCGGCAGCGGGCTGACGTCGGCCGGAGCCGGGGCGGTGATCAACAACAGCGCGACGATTATCGGCGGCGCCGGTGGTCTCGGGGGTTCCGGCGGCTACAGCGGCGGCGGCGGCGCTGGCGGCGACGGACTGCTCGTGCTCGGCGGCAGCGCCACCATCACCAACAGTGGCATGATCACGGGCGGCGCAGGAGGCGCTGCAGGGGCTGGCACTACGCAGTCCGCTGCAAGCGGTGCCGGGGGCACCGGCGTCAATCTTTCTGGAACGCGCAATAGCCTCGGCAATGTCGGGACAATCTCGGGCGGTACGGGTAACGGGGGCGGCGTCGGCGTCGTGACGCGGGGCATGGATTCGATCACGAACTCGGGTCTCATCATGGGCGCGCTGAACGGCGGAACCCGAGCCGCGGCCATCGAGTTCGGCGGCACAAACAACTCGCTGAATCTGCTGACAGGCTCCTCGATCCTCGGGAACCTGCTTTTCGATGCAGGGGCGACTGCCACCATCGCAGCGCGGAACACGGGCCTTGCACTGAACAACGACGTCGTCCTGAGCGACGCGGCGTCGGGTGTCACCTTCTCCACGGCGTCAACCGGCATGACGATGTCGGGCATCATTTCCGGTGCTGGCACCCTGAATGTCATCGGCGCAAACACGCTAACGATGACGGGTGCCAATACCTTTACGGGAACAACGACGATCAGTGGCGGCACACTCGCACTGTCGGGGAGCGGCAGCATTAGCGAGTCGTCCGGCATCGTGCTGAACACTGTGCTGGACATTTCCGCCGTTACGGCAGGCGCGTCGATCAAGGCGCTTACCGGCACGGGCACGTTGTGGCTCGGCGCACAGACACTGTCACTCACCAATGCGGCCGGCACGTTCGACGGCGTCATTAACGGTTCGGGCGCGGTACGTCTGGCCGCCGGCACGCAGACACTCACAGGTGTCAGCACCTATACCGGCGCGACCGTGATCGACAACGGTGCAACGCTGAAGTTAAGCGGTAGCGGCAGCGTCGCCGCATCGGGTGGCGTCACCAATAACGGCACGCTCGACATCTCGGCAACGTCGGGCGGTACGTCCCTGACGAGTCTCGTCGGCAACGGGGCGGTCGCCCTGGGGCCGCGCACGCTGACGCTCACGAATGCATCGGGTGTTTTCACGGGCACCATCGACGGCAGTGGCGGCCTGACACTGAACGGGGGCACACAGTCGCTTTCTGCGGCAAACACCTACACGGGCGCGACCACCATCAACGGCGGCACGCTCGCCCTGACGGGGGGCGGCAGCTTGTCTTCGGCAACGAGCCTTTCGCTCATGGGTAACGGCGCGACGCTCGATTTTTCCTCCGCAGGGGCGCAGACGCTTGCCGGGCTGAATGGCGTGGCCGGCACGCGTGTGCTCGTTGGCGCGAACACGCTGACAGTCAACTCGGCAACCGACAGTACCTATGCCGGCCAGCTCGTGGGTAGCGGCGCCTTCGTCAAGCAGGGCGCCGGCATGCTCGTACTCAATGGGGCAAGCACTGGGTTCACGGGCACGACGACCGTCAGCGGGGGCACGCTCGAAGTGGGCGACGCCAATCACGACAGCGCAGCGATCGGCGGCAACGTGGCCGTCGGTACGCAAGGGATACTGCGCGGACACGGCACCGTTCTCGGCAATGTCTCGAACAGCGGGGTCGTGGCGCCTGGCGGGTCCATCGGCACGTTACGTGTCAATGGGAACTACACACAGGCATCGAACGCGACGCTTGCCATCGAGGTCAGCCCTACGGCGGCGTCACTGCTAACGGTATCGGGCCGCGCGACGTTGAACGGCGCGCTGGCGATCACGTACGATCCCGGTACGTATTCGGCCACGCGCTACACCGTGATAAGCGCGGCGAACGGTGTGAGCGGGCGCTTTTCGTCGGTCACGGGCACGTTGGCGACGGGCGCGAACCTCGGCGGCCTGCAATCGTCCGTGGCCTATGGCGCGAACGATGTCACCTTGTTGCTGACCGATCCGGCCTCACCCAATTCGGGGACATCGGGGACGTCGGCCCCCTCCACGCCGGTGGTCATCGCGCCTAAGAATACGAGCATGTATACGGCGCTCGGCACGGCCGCGCTGATGAACGCACAGTCGGTCACGTCGGCCGTGCTCGACCGCGCAACGCGACGCGCCGTCGACACAGGGCTTGCCACCGGAGACACGGCGCAGGCGCCGGGCCTCTCGTCAGTCTGGGCAACCGCCACGGGTCTGCACGGCCGGGTGTCGGGCACCAGCACGCAAACCGGCTTCCAGGAAAACCAATACGGGTTCCTCGCCGGTGCGCAAAAGCGTGTGGAGCGCAATACGTTCGGGCTGGCAGGCGGCTATTCCCATGCCGATCTCTCGGAAGAGAACACCGCAAACGCCAGCACTCGCGACACGCTGCGTCTGGCCGCCTATGCGAGCCGTGAGATGGGGCCCCTCGACGTCGCGGCCACTGTCGGCTACGGTATCCATTTCCTGTCGCAGAAGCGTCCGTTCGCGAACATAGGCACGGCCGAAGGCGATCATATCGGGCAGGAATTCACGGCGGCGACACAGGCGAGCGCGCCCTTGGCGTTCGGCGGTGTTGTCATGACACCCCGGGTGGGCCTGCGTTTTGCCTATTTTCACGCGAACGGCTTCGACGAAAGCGGTGCAGGGGGCCAGAATCTGCGCGTCGGCACAGACAATACCCGGAGCCTGCAACCGTTTGTCGGCGTGACCTTCGACAAGGCATTCGGCGATGCGCAACGCCCCATGAACGTCCAGTTCCGCGTGGCGTACGCTCACGAACTGCTCGATGCCGGCCGCGCTATCACGGTAGCGTCACAGGACGGGACGATCTTCGTCGCACCGGGCGCGAATCTGCCACGCGGCTTCCTGACGCTCGGCGCGAGCTTAAGCGTGACGCTGGCCAAGCGATGGGACGTCTCCCTCGATTACGACGCGCTCATCAATACGGCGCGTGCGTCGGCACAGGCGGGAAGTCTCAAGGTGAGTTACCGGTTCTGACGGGCGCGTGAACGCGTCTTCACAAAACCCGCAAAAGGTTCGCTCAAAACACCACCAACCGGTCGACCAGTTGTGCCATGCGCGAGTTCGACGCCGACCACGATTCGATCGTCGACGATCTACCGTCGAAATACACCGTATTCATGACCGACCCGTTCTGGCTGAGCGTCAGCGTCGCGTAGGCAAGGTATTCGCTTGGCGCACTGCCCCACAGCGAATTCCGCCACGCGCGCCGCACCGTGTAATTGAGGACGACACACCCCGCCGGCCACGTGCCAGGGCTATAGATCGTGCTCACGATCCCATAGGCGCGCAGCCGTCCTTGAATCGCCGGCAACAAATCGGAGATGCCGTCCGGCGCCAGCTCGATGCACAAGCTGCGCGAGAGCAGTTCCGGTGCGGCGGGCTCGGTGGGAGGAACGATGGACGGCAACTGGTCCGACAGCATCACACCAGTGGTCACCACACTGGATGCCACCTGCGCGGCGATCACCGGCACCGGCGTCGCGAAGAGGCACCCGCCCAAGGTCGCGCTGGCCGCCGCCGCCAGGGCCAGCACCGTCGCAAGGCGCCTCATCAGAATGGCGACACGCCGAGCAGAATGCCCTGCAACCAGCCGCCGTTACTGCCATCGGCGATTTGCCCCCCCTCCACTCGCGCCACCTTGGCCTGGCCGACCTTGCTCGAGGCCACGACATTGCCCGGTGAGATGTCGAACTTGTTGACCACGCCGGTGAAACGGAACGTCTCCATGTTCCGCCCCTGCATGACCTGCTTTTCCCCTCCGACCACGTAAGCCCCGTTGGGCAGCACCTCCACGATCGCGACCGCAATGGTGCCCGTCAGCGCCGTGGTCGAGCTGTTCGTGCCATTGCCCTTGAAGCTGCTGGCCGACTGTCCGATGTTGAACCAGCGCTCGAGCACCGAATCCGCCCCATCGGGCCTGGCGCTCTTGGCGGTGACGCTCGCGTTACGCGAGACGTCGCTCTGCGATTTGTTGGTGCCCGACGAATTCTCTGACACCGCGATCGTGAGCAGATCGCCCACGCGATGCGCCACCGGCGTCTCGAACCAGTTCGTCGCGGTCGTCGGCTGATAGATGGACCCTGCCGTTTGCACGTTGGCCACGCGCGGCATGGGCATCACGGCCATCGGCATCGGCACCGTCGCCGGGCTCGAACAGGCGCTCAACATGGGGCTCACGGCCGCCAGCAGCGCAACCGTCCCCATCAGTGCGCGCGCCGCAGCGCGCTGTAGCATCGACAGCTTCGACATGACGAGGCGCCCCCGCGCCGATCCCGGATACCGTGTCCGGCCTGGTTCGAAAAGTGTGAACGGTTTGCTGATTGGGAAGACGGCCCGGCGGCCAGCTTCGTGACGGATAGTAAGCAGCGGGTGTGCAGCGACTAAGCACGAATAGAGGATAATTTGTGGAGGCACGACGCCTGCCGCCCCGAAGCTGAGAAAATGGCGCGCCAACGTCGGCAGGGCCTCACACCGGCCCGCCTCGTCAGGCCCCGATGTCTTCTCTGGCCGCCACCATTAGCCCAGTTATCCAGCGCATGAACCCCGGCATCACTCGCAAGCTGTTCCTCGCGATCTTCGCGACAGGACTGGTCACCATGACGGCCACCGCGGTCGTCGTGCGTGCTGCCGTGGCTGGCCACAGTTGGCTGCGCGGCGACAACCTGATGTACCTGACGCTGCTGGGCGTGGCGCTGCTGGGCGCGGTCGCCCTGCGCCTGGCCCAGCGCTTGCTGGTGCCCGTCACCCCGCTGCTGGACGCGACCCATCGCATGGCGATGGGCGATTACAGTGTCCGTGCGCCAACGGCCGGCGCCGACGAACTTGCGCGTCTCGCCGTCGACCTGAACCGGCTGGCCGACACCCTCTCGCACAACGACCGCCTGCGTCGTGACCTGCTCGCCGACATCTCTCACGAGTTGCGCACGCCGCTCTCGGTGTTGCGTGGCGAAATCGAAGCGATGGAAGACGGCGTACGCCCGCTTACGCAAGACGCGCTCTCCTCGCTACGCGTGGAAATCTCGCTGCTCTCCAAGCTGATCGACGATCTCTACGAGTTGTCGCTCTCGGATGTGGGCGCGCTGACCTACGCGTTTGCGCCCGTCGACATCACCGAGCGCGTCGCCACCTCCGTGGCCGCATTCGGCGACTGGTTCGACGCCAAGGGCATCTCGCTGAATGTTCATCTTCCGGAGAACGCACTGTTCATCGACGGCGATCTGCACCGTCTCACGCAACTGCTCGGCAATCTGTTCGAGAACTCGCTGCGTTATACCGACGGTGGCGGTGCGGTGCGCGTGTATCTGTCGTCGACGGACACGCAACTGCGTCTCGAGATCGAAGACTCCGCACCCGGCGTGCCGGACGACGCCCTGCCGCGCCTGTTCGAGCGCCTGTTCCGGGTGGAGGCGTCGCGCAGCCGACGCAGCGGCGGTGCCGGTCTGGGGCTGGCGCTGTGCAAACACATCGTGGAAGCGCACGGCGGCCAGATCGTCGCGCGGCATTCCCCGCTGGGAGGGCTCGCGTTGACGATCACACTGCCCTATCCCCGCAGTGCATCCACCGGCATGAGCGGCCTGTGCACCGGTTCCGGCTCGCCCTGCGGCGCAAGCGGGTCCGGTTTCGCCGCCCAGGCCATCGCAACCTTGTGTTGAGCCCGCCCCCCATGCCCCCGAATTCGCGGACCGTTGCGCCTCATTCCCCCCTTCGATACCGACCGACGCGATGACACTCTCCGACACCGCCCCGATTCTGATTGTCGAAGACGAGCCCAAGCTTGCCGCGTTACTCGCGGAGTATCTGCGTGTGGCGAGCATGCCGTGCCGCATCCTTTCCGACGGACGCGACGTGCTCCCGGCCGTGCGCGCGACCGAACCGCGTCTGGTGCTGCTCGATCTGATGCTCCCGGGCATGGACGGCCTCGAAGTCTGCCGCGCCGTGCGCGAGATCTCCGAAGTCCCGATCGTGATGCTGACGGCCCGCGCAGCGGAAACCGACCGGCTGCTCGGCCTTGAACTCGGTGCCGACGACTACATCTGCAAGCCCTTCAGCCCGCGCGAGGTGGTCGCGCGCGTGAAGGCGATCCTGCGGCGGGTTCGCGGTGCGGCCGGCGCCAGCGCCAATGGCGACACTGCGGCCATCGACTCGCAACAGCGGGCACTCGTCATCGACGCGGTGCGTCATCACGCACGACTCGACGGGCATGAACTGCCCCTGACCCCGGTCGAATTGCGGCTGCTTGCCACGCTCGCCAGCCATCCCGACAAGACATTCCCGCGCGCGCATCTGCTCGACCGGATGTACGACGATCACCGTGTAGTCGCCGACCGCACGGTCGATAGCCATATCAAGAACCTGCGCCGCAAGTTGCAGGCGATCCGGCCCGACGAAGAAATCGTGCGTTCGATCTATGGCGTGGGCTACCGGCTGGAGTTGCGCACCGACCGCCCCGGCGCGCTTGCGGCCCGGCATGGCGTCGCGACTATCGACAATCCGGCCGGGGCAATGCCAAAATAGCGAGACCCGCGCCACGACTGGGCCCATTGAGGAGATCGACGATGCCACGCCGCACCGCCACGCTGCCCCCGATGCTCGCTTCATTCGCATCACACGCTCTCACCCCCAGCCTCACATCCCCGGTGCTTAGCACTGCCGAGCTTGGACGAACGCGCACCGCGATCAAACGCGCTCTGCAAACGGCCACTGCTGTCGCACTGTTCAGTGCAGGCGGCTTGGCGTTCGCGCAGACACCGGTGTGCTTCGATAACGTCGGTCGCGCCCTTCCTCCCGAGCAATGTTCGAAAGCGGCACGCGACCAGGCGGCCGAACAAGCCGCTGCATCCGGTGCCGGGTCACCCTCCCTGCGCGACGAATGCCGCGCCCTCGCCGACAAGATCGCGAATACGCCGGACAAGCCGGTTTACACGCGTGACCGGCGAGTCGACTCCCCCGCAGGCGATCGCGTCGACATTCCTACGCGCACAAACCCGCGCAAAGCCCTCAAGGAAGAATACGTGCGCAAGTGCACGTAGGCGGATACCTACAACTTAACAAAAGTTAAGCGCACGTTAGCGGAACTTGTCGCGCCATTTTCTTGACAATATCTACGGAGACCGCATAATCGACGCCATGCCGACACACTGCGCGGCATGTTCGCAGCGTCGCGAAACGGGTCACGAGCGCCACACTCCGTTCGATAAACGCATCCATTGGATGCCAAACCATCGATCTCATCATCCGCTTCGATGCCGAAGCGTTGCGCCCCGCGCGGGCGTTTCATCGGCCTGACGTTTTATCCACATCCATGCCGCCGTGCTTTGTGTACGGCACACGCACTATCTGGAGGGAGAAAATGCAAAAACGCGAATTCCTGATGAAAACTTCCGTCGCCGTTGCCGCCGCCGCGTTCGCGCTCGCCGGCTGTACCACGACCTCGCCGTCGCAGGCCGAGAAGAGCGACAACGCGGCCGGCGCCAATACCAACAAGCGGCGTGAAATCGATGCCTCGGTGAACGGGGCGCTCGACAAGATGTATGCGTCCGTGAAGGGCTCCCGCGAATTGGTGAACAAGGCACGCGGCGTGCTCGTGTTCCCATCGGTGCTGCAAGCCGGTTTCATCGTAGGCGGCGAATATGGTGAAGGCGCACTGCGTGTGGGCGGCGCCACGAGGGGCTACTACAACACCGTGACGGCATCGTTCGGTCTGCAAATCGGTGCGCAATCGAAGGCCATCATCTTCCTGTTCATGACGCAGGACGCCCTCGACAAATTCCAGCGCACCGACGGCTGGACGGCCGGTGCCGACGCCTCGGTCGCACTGGTCAAAATCGGCGCGAACGGTGCGGTCGATCTGAACACCGCGACCTCGCCGGTGGAAGTGATCGTGATGACCAACGCCGGCCTCATGGCCAACCTGAACATCGAAGGTACGAAGGTCACGAAGCTCAACATCTGATCGATTCAAAACGACGGGATACCTTGCGTGCCCCCTCAAACGAGAACGGCGCCACCCGTGATGGGTGGCGCCGTTTCCTTTTGCACCGGAGACTATCGCCGGACACTCGCGACACCGCGACACCGCGACACCGCGACGCCATGACACCATGACACCATGACGCCGCGATATCGTTGCGCTCACTCGTTGGTGAACGCCGCCGGACGCCATTTCAGCAAGCGCTTCTCGAGCGACGTCAGCAGATAATCCGCCCCCAGCGCCACTACCGCCAGCACGATCATCGCCGCGAACACACCACTCGCGTTAAACGCACCTTGCGCGGTCGAGATCAGCAAACCGATGCCCTGCTTCGAGCCGAGGAACTCGCCGACCACCGCCCCCACGAGAGCGAAGCCGAAGCTCACATGCAAGCTGGCGAGAATCCACGACAGCGCCGACGGAATCACCACCGACATCGTCACCTGACGGCGCGACGCGCCCAGAATCTGCGCATTCGCGATCATGTAGCGGTCGGCCTCGCGCACCCCCTGGAAGGCATTCGCGAACACGACGAAGAAAACCATCACCACCGCGAGCGCCACCTTCGACGCCATGCCCAGACCGAACGCGATCACGAAGATCGAGCCGAGCACCACGCGCGGAATCGAGTTGGCAATCTGGATGTAGAGACTGAAAACATCCGAGAGCAGCTTGTTGCGGCCGAGCACGATGCCGCAGATCACACCGGCCACACCGCCGATGAGAAAGCCCAGCACGGTCTCTTCGAGCGTGACGAGCACCTGCGTCCAGAGCGGCCCTTGCGACGTGCCTTCGACACACCAGTCATAGATCTGCTGAACGATCAGACTCGGTTGCGAAAAGAAGAAAGGATCGATCCAGCCCAGACGCGCGGACAACTCCCAGCCGCCAAGTCCGATCACCAGAATCGCCACGCGCAGGAAAACCACCAGCGCGCGACGTTGTTTGATGCGGCGCTGCGCCGCGGCTTCCTCACGTGCGAGATCGGCGTCGCCGAACCCTGCCAGTACGGCCTGTTCACTCATGTTCATGCCCTCCTCCTGACGGCAAAGGCGCGCGTCGCCGTTCACGGCAACGCAGCCCGCAAAATCACTGACGCAGCCCCGGCGGGGCCGCACTTACTTAACCGATCTTCACTTCTTCTCGCAGATCCGCCCAGATTTCGCGCGAGATGTCGATGAAGCGCTGCTCGTAGCGAATTTCGGACATCACGCGCGGACGCGGCAGATCGATCGTGTAGACATTCTTCAACGTAGCCGGACGCGCCGTGAGTACGAACACGCGATCCGCCAGCGCAATCGCTTCCTCCAGATCGTGCGTGACGAACACCACCGAGCCCGACGTCGACGACCACAGTTGCAGCAGCTCGTCCTGCATAAGCGTGCGCGTTTGCATGTCGAGGGCCGAGAACGGTTCGTCCATCAACAAAATCTCGGGGTTGTTGATGAACGTCTGAGCCAGCGCCACGCGTTTGCGCATGCCGCCGGAGAGTTGATGCGGGTAATGGCTGCCGAACTTGTCGAGACCCACGCGCTTGATCCATTCGTCGGCCAGGGCATAAGCGGTCTCTTTCGACTGACCGCGAAACAACGGGCCGGCGGCCACGTTATCGCGCACGCTGCGCCACGGGAAGACCGCGTCGTTCTGAAAGACAAAGCCGATGCGCGGATCGATGCCGTTCACGGGCTGGCCCATCACACGCACGCTGCCTGCGGTCGGACGTAGCAGGCCGGTAATCATTGACAGCGTGGTCGACTTGCCGCAGCCGGTCGGGCCGACGATGGCGACAAACTCGCCGCGCGCAACCGACATGCTGAAGTTGCGCAGCGCAACCGTGGCTTTGCCGTCCGGCGAGATGAAGCGGCACGACACGTTGTCGAACTCGATGGCGGGCGTGTCGCGCGAGACAGGGCTCGCAGCGCGTGCCGGCGCGGTGGGGGTAATGGTCTGGGTCATGTGCCCGGCTCCTCGATGACTTCGTCGAAGGTCCGACGGTATCGTTGCGGTTTCTCAGGGGTGAGCCGGCCCGCACACCGGACGGTCGTCGATGATCGTCGGGTGCGGGCGGCTCGGTTGGCTGCGCGTCGAAGGGACCGCGCGCCGGTATTACGGGGTCAAAGGCCGGCGAACGGGTCGCGCCGGATCGGGCATTACTTCACCTGATCGACGAACTCGTTGGTGTACGTCTTCGACAGATCGATGTGCTTGCCCTTGACGTTCGGATTGAACGCGGAGAGCACCTTGAGCACGGTCTCGGGACCGCCCTTCGGCATGCGGCCGTCAGGCGAGTACATCGGCAGCGAGTTCTGCAGCGCCTGCACGTACAGCGCCTTGTTGTTGCCGTAGTAGTCCTTCGGCATCTTCTCGGCGATCTCGGCGGCCGAGTGCGTGTTGATGAACTTGAGCGTCTTCACGAACGCGCGGGCGAGCTTGGCCGCTTCCGGCTTGTGCTTGTCGAGCCACACGCGTTGCACATACAGGCTCGATGCCGGGTAAGCGCCGCCCAGTGCAGCCACCGTGCCTTCCATCGTGCGCATGTCGACCAGCACGGCGGCGTCGCCGGTCTTGAGCAACTGCGATGCGGTCGGCTCGGTGGTCATGCCGGCGTCGATCCGGTTCTGCTTGATCGCTGCGATGAACGTGTTGTCGGCACCGACCGGCAGCACCGAATACTGCGCCGACGTCAGGCCGTGCTTGGCCGCGAGATATTGTGTGAGAAAGTTCGTCGACGAGCCCAGACCGGTCACGCCCAGGGTCTTGCCCTTCACGTCGGCCATGCTCTTGATGGTGTCTTTGCTCTTCGCGTTGACCAGCTCAACCTCGCCGGGCACCTGACCGAAGATCACGATGGCCTGAATTTCCTTGCCCTTGCTCTGCAGATCGATCGAGTGATCGTAGAAGCCGACCACGGCCTGCACGGCACCCGCGAGCAATTCGTTTTCGGCGTCGACACCGGCGGGCTGCGAGAGCAACTCGACATTCAAGCCTTCTTCCTTGAAGTAGCCGAGCTGCTCGGCAAGCTTGGCCGGCAGATAGACCATCTTGGTGATGCCACCGACCATGATCGTGATCTTGCCGCTATCGGCGGCGAAACCCGGCATCGCGGCCAGCGCCAGCGACGCACCGAGTACGGCGGCCAGAACAGGTTTCAGGAAGGCTTTCGGCGCACGCACGCCCAGACTTGCTCGCATTATGGTGTCTCCATCGTTTTTAGGGATAATGGCCTGAGCCTTCCATTGCGGCGCCGGCCGGCCTCGCGTGATTGACCGCGGAGCCCAGGCAGGGGTCTTCTCAATCGACACCTCTGCCTTGTTGCCGATTGTAGAGAACCGAATCTTTCATCCAGCTTTCGCCCGATGCAGGTTTTCATGGGCATCCGATGGGTGTTTACCCGCTGTTGGCGCGCGCAGGTTCCACGGGCACACTCGCCGTCGCATTCCGCTTTTGCCGTTATGAAACTGCTGCTGATCGAAGACAACGACACGCTGGCCCACTGGCTCGCCCGCATGCTGCGCGACGACAATTTCACTGTCGACGCAGCGCGCGACGGCGACGCCGCCGACCGTCTGCTGCAAACAGAGACGTATGACGTGGTGCTGCTCGATCTCATGCTGCCCAAGCTCGGTGGCAAGCACGTGCTGCGACGCTTGCGCGAGCGGCGCAACAACGTGCCGGTCATCATTCTCACGGCCAGCGGTTCGGTCGACGAAAAGGTCGACTGTCTCGGCGCAGGCGCCGACGACTATCTGGTGAAACCGTTCGAAGTGCGCGAATTGATCGCGCGCGTGAAAGCGCTTGCGCGCCGGCATTCGCCCGAACAGGGCGCCGATCTCGTGTGCGCCGACCTGAGCTATCAGACGGGCACGCGGCAATTCACGATAGCGGGCGTGCCGCTCGCGTTGCCGTCGCGCGAACATGCCGTGCTCGAAATCCTCATGCGAAAGCAGGGCAAGACGGTCGCCAAAAGCGCTTTGGTCGACGGGGTATTCGGTCTGGACGACGAACCGAGTGCCGACGCCATCGAAATCTATATCCACCGGTTGCGCAAGAAGCTCGAGACCAGCCGGGCCGCCATCATGACCTTGCGGGGTCTGGGGTATTTGCTGCGCGAGAAAGATGCTTAGTCTGCGCGTCCGGCTGCTGATGTGGCTGATGCTGCCGCTCTCGCTCTACATCGGGGCGAGCGCCTGGCAGGCCTACCGCAGCGCGCGCGATACCGCCGAACTCGTGCAGGACCGTGCGCTGCTCACGTCGGCACAAGTGATCGCGGGCGAGCTGACCTGGGTCGACGGCGCGCTACGCGCGAGCGTGCCGCCGTCTGCGCTCGAATTGTTTGCGTCTCCTGCGCGCGACCGGGTGTTCTATCAGGTCATCACGCAAGACGGCCGGCTCCTTGCCGGCCCGCCGGACTTCCCGCATCCCCCGCTCTTCCCGCAAACGGTACCCGCATACTCGAATCTCGAGGTGAACGGCGAGCCGCTACGGGCCATCAGCTTCGTTCGCACGATGTACGACTCGGGCAAGCCGCACAAGGTCGCCGTGGTGGTGGCCGAGACAATGCGCGCGCACGACGAGATGCTCGCGCAATTATGGGAGCCGTCGCTGCACCGGCAAATCGCCATGGCCGCCCTCGCAGCCGTACTGGTGCTCATCGGGCTGACGGTCGAGCTGCACCCCCTCATCCGTCTCAAGGACGAAGTTGCCGGGCGCTCGCCGCAGGAACTGGTGCCGATTCGCGCCGGGCAGCTGCAAACCGAACTGCGGCCCATCGTCGACGCGATCAATTTGTGTATACAGCGCCTCTCGGCGCAAGCGCAGCAGCAGCGGCGCTTCGTGGCCGACGCCGCCCATCAGCTGCGCACACCACTCACGCTGCTCGACACACAATTGCAGTTCGCGGCCCAGCTTGACGACCGCGCGGCGCTCGCGGACGTGCTCGCCGCCATGCAGACGAGCAGCCGCGGCCTGGCCGACCTCACCAACAAGCTGTTGCTGCTCTCGCAGGCAGAGGCGGCCGACACCCCGGCGTTCTCGCGCTCGCGGGTGGATCTGGTCGCGGCCGCCGCCGGGGTGCTCGAAGAACTCGTCGCCCTTGCGCAACGGCGCAACATCGATCTCGGGCTGGAGACGTCGGAGACCCACGTGTGGGTTGCGGGCAACGGCGAGCTGTTTCACGCAATGGTCATGAATCTTGTCGACAATGCGATCCGCTATATCCACGAAGGTGGACGCGTCACCGTCGCTATCGACCGCCCGGACGGCTCGGCACGCTTGCGTGTGATCGACGATGGACCGGGGATTCACGCCGAGGCGCGTCAGCGCGTGTTCGAACGCTTCTACCGCAATGCACCACCGGGCCAGCCCGGCACGGGCCTGGGGCTGGCCATCGTCAAGGAAATCGTGGCGGCCAGCCACGGCACCGTGACGCTGGCGCCGGGCGGCGACGGCCGTGGCCTGATGGTGACCGTCACGCTCCCCCTAGATTCGGAGACCGAAAGCAACGCCCCATAGGGAACGTTGTTCAGGTCACGTCACCGACGAAGCGCTTGGCAAGCCCGCGCCTTCGCCTGAAAGAAAATCACAACCGTATGAAGTCGCGATAAAAATTAAGGCGTTACAATCATTTAGATTGGAAATTTCGTTTGAAATGCATGCTCGACTGGATGCGCTAGGACAAACCCTGATATATTCGGAGTCTTTGCAGAATCCTCCTCAAGCAAGCGCGAACTTCTTAATCCAAATCAAATAGTTACGCTTTGCCGTCAGTCCATGCAGGTGCCCACCGCGTGTAATTGTGACGAAATGTAAAGTTTGTTAAATTGAATGAGGTCTCGCCGCGAGCGTTGCGGCGCGGGACTTTTTCTCTCAGGGATTTTGCCTTCATGCCGTATCTCGTCGATCCTGCCGCACAGGCTGCGAGACGTCGCGTGTCGCTTGACGACACGTTGCACGCGCGCACCGCGACGCCGGTATCGGATCAGCCTGCCGCTCGCGACATTATTTTGCCGGCGGAGCCCGCCCCGCGCACCGCGCGGGCGCCGGCACGTCCGCTGGCGCAAACCGTGGCCCGCAAGATAGACGCCGCCCGTGAAGCCGAGCGCACGCGTCTGGCGCAGGAAATCCACGACGGCCTTGGCGCGCAGCTCACGGCACTGCAATTGGTCGTAGCGCGTCTAGCGACGCGCACTCCGGTCGATGCTGCCGAATGGCAATCCCTTTGCACCCAGATTCAGAACGCCGCCACCGCTGCACAAGACGCGGCAGACGAACTCGTCGGCCGCAACCGCCCGCCCGCGCTCGACGCGGGTCTCGTCCCGGCGCTGCGCACTTGGTTGCGCGGCTTCGGCGAGCAAAGCGGCCTCACGTGCATCTGGCGCTGCGACGATGTGACGCGCAATCGCGTCGCGAACCTTTCTCCCGATGCGGTGCTTGCCTTGTACCGTATCGCGCAGGAAGCGCTGACTAACGTTGCCCGCCATGCACGCGCCTCGCGCGTTGTCGTCGCGCTCGACGGCGGCCATCGCTCTCTCAAACTCACGATTTCAGACGACGGTTGCGGCTTGGGCCGCGGCGCGCGTCGCAAGCAGGGACATTTCGGATTGGTGGGCATGCGCGAGCGCTGTACCGCACTCGGCGGCACGCTGCGTATCGGTAGTGCGCAGGGATCGGGGACGCTCGTGAGTGCACGGCTCCCCTGGCATCAAATCCTGCCTGCCCCGGCCAGCCTCCATGGCCCGGAATCGCTTGCTCTTCACGGATACGCATCATGACGCTTAGAGTGCTCATCGTCGACGACCACGCTATCGTGCGTCAGGGCGTCCGGCAGCTGCTCTCCGATAGCGGGAGCATCGCCGTCATCGGCGAAGCCGACTGCGGCGCAGAAGCGCTGGAGATGACAGATGCCGCGCAGTGGGACATCGTCCTGCTCGACATTTCGCTGCCCGACACAAACGGTCTCGAGATTCTCAAGACCTTGCGGCGCAAACATCCGCGTTTGCCCATCATGATCTTCAGCATGTACGGAGAGGGCCAGTTCGCGCTGCGCGCCCTCAAGGCCGGCGCGGCCGGTTATTTAAGCAAACGCTCGAACGCGCAACAGTTGGTCTCGGCCGTGCGCCAGGTCGCGGCGGGCCGCAAGTACGTGAGCCCGATGGTCGCCGAGACGCTCGCCGATTATCTCGGCCCGGACGCCGACCAGCCGCCGCACGAGCGCCTGTCCGACCGCGAGTACCAGACGCTTTGCATGATCGGCTCGGGCAAGCGCCTGACCGACATCGCCAACGCGCTGTCGCTCTCGGTCAAGACCGTAAGCGTGTACCGCACCCGCCTGCTCGAGAAGATGCGCCTGAACAACAACGCCGAACTCACCTATTACGTCATGCAGCACGGCCTGGTCAGCGCGGAGATGGGCCCCGTCTGCGCATAGCGCCTTCGACACCACACTTTCTGCTAATTAGTACTCACTTCATGGCCCGCCGTCGCGGGCCATGCGTTTTTCAGGCGCCGTCAGCTATCGGCACGAAGTTTTTTGGGGGCGTCGGAAAAAAATTTTTTCGCCGCGGCCAGGGCGTGTCACAGGTTGAGAATTGCCCCCCGTGCCTGCTAGATGACGCGACATGCCGCCACCTCTCCAAGCCTTACAGGACATGAATAGGCGGCAGATTGCCCCTTTCCTTGACGAATCGATCGTGGAGGAAATTTGTAGACTCGCTTATTAGCGTTTTTCCGACATCGACGGGGCCTGTCGATGGGGGGTGAGAGAGCATTTTGTGAAATCACCCTAAATTTTCCCAATGGCCGTCCGATATCCCCTACAACGGCGGCTTTCGGCGATTGGCTGGTGAGCCAAAGTTACGGCGCTTAAGCCGGAGCCAAAAATTTTGGGAAAGGAGTGGCTAAATGTCATCTGTCATCAATACCAATATCTTCTCGCTGGTTGCACAACGTAACCTGAGCACCTCGCAATCGGGTCTGCAAACCTCGATCACCCGTCTTTCGTCGGGTCTGCGTATTAACAGCGCGGCAGACGATGCCGCTGGCCTGGCGATCACGGACCGTATGTCGGCCCAGATCAACGGCACGCAGCAAGCTCAGCGCAACGCCAACGACGGTATCTCGCTGGTGCAAACCGCTGCGGGCGCCCTGTCGGCAATCACCGACAACCTGCAACGCATCCGTACCCTGGCCGTGCAGTCGACCAACTCGACGAACTCGGCTTCGGACCGCGCCGCACTGGACCAGGAAGTCCAACAGCGTCTGGCTGAAGTGAACCGTCTGGCAACCCAGACGTCGTTCAACGGCCTGAACGTGCTCGACGGCTCGATGGGCACGGCGAACTTCCAAGTGGGTGCCAACGCAGGCCAGACCATCTCGGTCAACCTGCAACAAAGCATGACCATCGCCAGCATCGGTTCGGTCGCACAAACGTCGTCGGCCGCCAACCCGCTGAGCTTCACGGTTGCCGCACTGACCGTTCAACTGGGCGCAGGCGCTGCCGTCAACGTCAAGGCCGGCACGTACAACAGCTCGGCAGACCTGGCAACGGCAATCAACACCGCCGCACAAACCGCCGGTTTCACGGGCAACGTCGCATCGGTCAACTCGGCCGGTGAAATCGCGATCACCAACACCGATTCGGCACAAACGCTGACGGTCGCCGGTGCCGATGCCACCACGCTGGGCATGGCCGTCGCCGGTGCCGCCGCCGGTTCGACGACCACGTCGACCGCCGTCGCCGCCACGTTCTCGCAAACGCTGGCAGCAGGTGACCTCGTCCTGACCGTCAACGGTAAGGCCACGAACATCACCGGCAAGATGAACAGCGCCACCGACCTGGCCAACGCGATCAACTCGTCGAACAGCGGCGTGAACGCGTACGTCGACACCACGGGCAAGATGCACCTGAGCTCGGGTCAGGCGTTCCAGATCAGCGGCGGCACGCCGGCAACGCTGACCAAGCTGGGCTTGCCGACGACGGCCACGACCTACGCCACGAGCGGTAGCCTGGCACAAGCCGACGTCAAGACGATCAACAGCGCCACGCTGATGCTGTCGCAGATCGACTCGGCCATCGGCACCGTCGACACGCTGCAATCGACCCTGGGCGCTATTCAAAACCGCTTCCAGTCGACGATTTCGAGCCTGTCGACCACGACGCAAAACCTGACCTCGGCGCGTTCGGGCGTGCAAGACACCGACTACGCTGCAGAAACGGCCAACCTGACCAAGTCGCAGATCCTGCAACAAGCCGGTATCTCGATGCTGGCCCAGGCAAACCAACTGCCGCAACAAGTGCTGAAGCTTCTCCAGTAAAGCGCCTGTTTGGCAAGGTGTAACGCCCGGCGGCAACTCGGCCGGGCCGCCGGCGGCGCCACCTTTGCGGGGGGCGTCGCCGCAAGCATTACAACGGCAGCACTTTTTTGCGCCGGCGTTTTGCGAGTTGAGCAACTAATTTTAGAGAGCGAGCAATTTATGGCGACCACAGGCAGCAGTACTACGGGCTCAATTTCGTCACCGGGCATCGGCTCGGGGCTGAACGTGAACGATCTCGTCACCAGTCTGATGCAGCCGGCGACGAAAAAGCTCAACTTGCTCAAGTCGCAAGAGGCCAGCTATCAGACCAAGGTCTCGGCACTCGGCAGCCTGCAATCGGCGCTGAGTTCGTTCCAGTCCTCGCTCTCGAACCTGTCGTCGGCATCGTCGTTCCTTCAGATGACCGCCACGGCGGGCGATGCGACATTGCTGACCACGTCGGCAGACACCACGGCGAAAGCCGGCAGCTATACCATCAACACGACGCAGTTGGCGCAGGCGCAGAGCCTGTCGACGAACGGCGTGTCGGACCCCGCCGCCTCGATCGGCAGCGGCACGTCGACCAAGCTGACGTTCAGCTTCGGCACGATTTCGGGCGGCACGCTTGCCAACGGCACGTACACCGGCGCCAGCTTCTCGCCGAACGCGCAGCAAGCGCCGTTCAGCGTCACGATCACGAACACGAACAACTCGCTTCAAGGCATTCGCGACGCCATTAACGCCGCCAACGGCGGTGTGACGGCCACGATCGTCAATGACGGCAGCGCCACGCCGAACCGCCTGGTCCTGACCTCGACGCAAACGGGTCAGACCATGAGCATGAAGGTCGACGTGGCCGCGGGGGGTGACGCCACGCTCACGAACATGCTGGCATACGATCCCGCCGGCACCCAGAACCTGACGCAGACGGCGGCGGGCCAGAACGCCAACCTGACCATCAACGGCCTGGCCGTGTCGAGCCCGACCAACACGGTGAAGAGCGCGGTGCAGGGTCTGTCGATGAGCCTGCTCAAGACCGGCACGACCACCGTCAGCGTGAGCAATAACAGCGACGGTGTCACCAAGGCCGTCAACGATTTCGTCAGCGCCTACAACACGCTGCATTCGGCCATCGGCAAGCTGACCTATTTCGACAAGGCGAGCGCCACGCCGGGCAGCACCTCGAACAACAACGGCCCGCTGATCGGCGACACGACCACGCAGATGATCACCACGCAGATCCAGCAGATCCTGAACGGCAAGTTGCCGGGGGTCTCGGGGTCGGTGCTGACTTCGCTTGCCGATATCGGTGTGACGTTCCAGGCTGGCGACGGCACCGGCAGCGCCACGGATACCTCGGGCCAACTCGCGGTCGATACGACCAAGCTGCAAAAGGCCATCACCTCGGGCGGCTTCGCCCAGCTCGCCTCTTTGCTGGCCACCAACGGCACGTCCACCGACAGCCTGATCAGCTACCAGAATTCGACCAGCAATACGCAACCTGGCCAGTACGACGTGGTCATCACCCGCCTTGCGACCCAGGGCACGCTCACGTCGAACGCCACGCTTGCCGCGAACACGGTCATCGACGGCACAAACAATACGTTGACGGTGCAAGTCGACGGCAAGAGCACCTCCATCACCATCCCGAACGGCATTTACACGCCCGACAAGATGGCCGCCGCCTTGCAGGCCGCGATCAACGGGAACTCGCAGTTCGCGGCAAACGGCTCGACGGTGACCGTCAAGCAGACCGCCGGGGTGTTGTCGATCACATCGAACCGTTATGGCTCCGCCTCAAACGTGCGCGTCACGTCGGGCAACGCCATGACCGCGCTGTTCGGCACCGGCGTTTCGCCCAGCACCGATGGCGTGGACGTCGGCGGCTCGATCGGCGGTGTGATCGCCACGGGCAGCGGTCAGTATCTGACCGGCGCGGCGGGTTCTCCGACCGATGGCCTCAAGATCCAGGTCACCGGCACCAACCTCGGCAATCGCGGCACCATCAAGTTTTCGCAAGGCTATGCGTCGCTGCTGTCGAACCAGGTCACCAATTTCCTGAGCGCCAAGGGGGCCATCAGCACGGCCCAGTCGAACCTGAACGCCAGCATCAAGCAAGTGCAGCAGCAGGAAAGCGACTGGCAGGACCAGATGACGCAGATGCAGAACCGCTATCTGGCGCAGTTCACCGCGCTCGACGCGACCATGTCGAAGCTGTCGAGCACCAGCGACTACCTCAAGCAGGTGCTGGGCGGTTCGTCTTCGTCGTCTTCGTCGTCGAAGTAGGCCCGGCTCCCGGAGATCGCTCATGTACGGTCAAAACGCCGCCAACGCCTATCGCAAGGTCGGGCTCGAAACGGGTGTCATCGCCGCGAGCCCGCATCAGCTCATCACGATGCTGTTCGACGGCGCCAAGGCAGCCCTGACGAAGGCCCGCGTCCATTTTGAAGATGGCCGCATCGCGGAGCGCGGACAGGCGCTCTCGAAGGCCATCGGCATCATCGGCGGACTGCGCGACGGCCTGAACATGGATGTGGGCGGAGAACTGTCCCGTAATCTGGGCGATCTGTACGACTATATGGGGCGCCGCCTGCTCGAGGCCAATCTCGAGAACGACGTCGCCAAAGTACGAGAAGTCGACACCCTGCTCGACACGATTGCATCGGCCTGGCGAGAGATCGCCCCGGCAGCCGGCACGGGTGCCCCCGCCGCACAGGCGGGCACCGGGGTGCGTTATGAATGAAGTAACGACCTTGCTGAACTGCTACGAGACTATCGCGGGTCTCACGGAGCGCATGCTCGGTGTGGCGCGCGACGGCGATTGGGACGCACTCATCGACCTCGAAACGCAGTACCGTACCCAGGTCGATGCGATCAAGCAACTTGACGCGGCCCTGCCGCTCACCGACGATGAGCGTACGCGCAAGCACGCCATCATCCGGCGCATTCTGGCCGACGATGCGGCGATTCGCGACCTCGCGGTGCCGCATCTGGCGCATCTCGACGCAATGATCAACAACACGCGCCGTCAACGTGCCCTGCACGAAGTCTATGGCCTGAACCTAGGCACCTGAGGCGTCCGCTTTTCGGAGTAAGGCATGGCCGGTTTGGACTCGGTGCTGGCCACAACGCTCGCACGGCGACTCGATTCACTGCTCGGTCTTGGGCCGGGAGTGTCATCTTCCAGCGCCCCCAGTGCCGTCGCCGGCACGCAACCGACGGGCGACGCGACGTCCGCCCTCGGCGACCTCGCCACACGCACCTCCCCCACCGCCATCGCTCTCGGCAATACGCCTGCGCAGAGCGCCCAGCGACTGCCTACCCCCGTGCAGCAGGCAACGCTTTCCGCCGCTGCACGCACCATCGATACGATCCTGCGGCTCGCGCCGGATTCGCCCGGCCCCGTGCAGGCGAGTGCCCCGGTGTGGCCCGCCGCTCCCGGCACCGGCGCCCCGGCCCTCGCACCGCTTCTGGCCGCCGCGCTAAAGGATGCGCTGTCGACAAGCGGACTTTTCTACGAATCGCATCTGGCGCAATGGGCGTCCGGCAGCCGCTCGTTCGAGCAGTTGCAGGCTGAACCTCAATTGCGCTGGCCGGCATCGGCCAATCTGGCCGCGCAGTTGCGCGCGGCGGGTGCCGACGCCACGCTGCCGGGCCCCGGTCCGTTAACGCGCTTATTGGGCCCCGCAGCGGCAGAGGCTGCACTGACGGCTGCGTGGCCGGTGCCGGGTCCTTCCGCGTCGCCGACAGCGAGCCCCGCTGCCGCGCAGACAGGACTTCCCGGCCAGACCACCACTGGCAATGCGGCCGATGGCGGTCTGCACGCCGCCGCCAATTTGCCCAATACCGCGAACGCGCTGGCGCATGCCGCGAGCGTGGCGCACACCACGAGCAGCGTGCTGCCGAGCGGGCGCGAGAGCGATGCGCTGCTCGCTGCGTCTGCCGACGACAACACCCCCAGTGCCACACCGCACGGCCCGGCCGGCGCTATCGCCGCCGTTGCGAATGCCCCCGCTGAGAGTGTGGCGCTGGTGCGCCAGCAGCTCGACATGCTGGTCAATCCGCAGTTTCAGTGGAATGGCGCGGCATGGCCGGGCGCCCCGATGGAATGGCAGGTCGAAGAGCGCGCCGGGCAGCCTGCACCGGGTGAGGTCTCGGCCGCATCCACATGGCATACGCATCTGCGTTTGACGCTGCCGTCGCTGGGCACGGTCGACGTCAATCTCGGCTTGTCGGGACAACAATTACAGGCGCGTCTGCTGACGGACTCCGCGGCATCGGCGGATTTACTGTCGCACGAAGGCGAGGAGCTGCGTCAACGACTGGCTGCGGTCGGTCTCGTCGCGAGCCAATTGTCGTTCGGTGCGATGAGCGGCGAGCGCGATGCGGAATCGGCGGGTATCGATGCGCCGCCGGTGAGCATCGCCGCGGCAGCGGCCGTGGCGGGCGGAACGGCTGGCGCGCCGGCCTCGTCTGCCCCGTCATCTGGAGAGAGTTCACCGCCGGGAGGTGAAGCATGACGTTGCCACCGGAACGCCGGGCCGCAGTCGCGCTGGCCTACGGCGCGAAAGACACGGCGCCGCGCGTGGTGGCGAAGGGCTACGGCCTGCTCGCCGAGACCATCGTGCGCACGGCACGTGAGCACGGCCTGTATGTCCACGAGTCGCCTGAGCTGGTGAGCCTGCTCACGCAGGTCGACCTCGATCAACGCATTCCCGCACAGCTCTATCAAGCGGTCGCGGAGTTGCTGGCATGGCTCTACAAGCTCGAAGCGGGCCGAGGTGGAAAACCGCCGGCGCTGCCGCCGGGCATCGTTCCCCCCGAGGGTCAGGCAAGCCCCGGCGCTGCCGTTCCGCCCGCCTCCAGCGAACCGTCCGCCTGACAACGCAGGCGCTAGGTCGCACTGCGATTGATCAACTCGCGTACGGCGTGACGTTTCCGATTTCCGGTCAACGCCGTTGACGGCTTGATCGCGCCAAACCCCTGCCAGCAAAGGCTCACACGTCGCCCTTGATGTGCATCGACGTGTCCGCGTCGGCTCGAATCAACGGATCTCACTAGCATTTCCCCATGCGTGGCACGGTGTCGCTGCCGCGCACGAGCCTTTTTCCGAAATCGTTTTCTCTCCCTTATCAATATGGACGGCATCCTTAGCCCCTTTAATCCCGGCGCTGGCGCAGCACCGCCAATCTTGTCAGGACGTGACGCAATCCGTGAAGATGTTCGTATTTGCGTCGAGCGTCTTCGTATTGGACGTCATTCCAACGGTCAGTTGCTGATCGGCCTGCGCGGTGTTGGCAAGACGGTGTTGCTTGAGCGTCTGCTTTTCGATGCCGAGCAGCAGGGTGCGATCACCGTGCATCTCGAAGCGCCAGAGGTGAAATCGTTACCTGCGTCGCTCGCACTCTCGCTGCGCGTCGCGCTCTTGCGCATGAGCCGAACGCAATCGGCAAAGGACGCTGTCGTTCGCGGCTTGCGAGCACTTGCAGGATTTGTCGGCGGCCTGAAGGTCACGTACGGCGATATCGAAGTCGGTCTGGACTACCCACCCGAGCCCGGTCTGGCGGATTGCGGCGATCTCGAGCTGGACCTCTGCGCGTTGCTTGTGGAATCCGGACGCGCGGCGCAGGCAGCGCAAACGGTACTCGCCATTTTCATCGATGAACTTCAGGGCATGCCGCAACGGCAGTTGTCGTCATTGCTTTACGCGCTTCATCGATGTACGCAATATCGGCTGCCTGTGATCCTCATCGGCGCGGGATTGCCGCCTTTGATCAAGAAGATCGGCGACGCCAAGTCCTACGCCGAGCGGATGTTCGAGATCCACGATATCGGTCCGCTCTCGGACGCCGACGCACGCAGCGCGATCGCCTCCCCGGCAAAGGGGGCGGGCGTAACAATCGCCTCGGACGCATTGGACGAGATCGTCGAACAAACCGGTGCCTACCCGTATTTCCTTCAGCAATGGGGGAAACTTGCGTGGCGAGCGGCAAGTGAAAGTCCGATCACTTCCGAGCACGTCAGACGGGTATCAAGTTCTGCGGTCGACGCGTTAGACAGGCACTTTTACCGCTTCCGCCTCCATCGGTTGACCCTCCTGGAGCGGCGGTATCTCCGCGTCATGGCGGAATTGGGTGAAGGGCCTCACGATCCGCAGACGGTGGCGGCCGAGTTCGGCGAACCCCTCGAAGCGCTCGAATCCATCCACGGCGACCTCATCACCAAAGGCATGCTGTACAACACCTTGCTTGGCGACGCCGCCTTCACCGTGCCGCGCTTTCATGAGTTTCTGAAACGTGCCATGCCGGAGGTGCCGATGCACGCCGATGCGGCGTGACGGAAAAGCCGGCGCATTCACCGCTCGACGGGACGACCGTCCTTTCTGTCCGGTGACAACAAAAAAGCCCCGTCACTGGACGGGGCTTCTTCAGGTATCGGGACCGACCCGACCCGCTACCGCGTAAAGCGGCAGCCGGTCGAACGACCTCACACCTGCATATTCATCACGGTTGTGTAAGCAGAAACGAGCTTGTTGCGAACTTGCAGGCTCATCTGAAAGCCGATGTTGGCTTTTTGAAGATCGACCATGACGTCATTGAGCGCCACGCCCGGCTCGCCCATTTCGAAAGCGCGCGCCTGGGACTCGGCGCCGTTCTGCGCCGACGACACGCGCTTGAGCGACGCTTCCAGCTCAGACGCGAACCCGCCTGTCGCCGAAGCGGCACCCGCGCCGGCGTTGGACGTACCCATGATCGAGCCCGCCGCCTGCGACGCCACGCCGCCCAGCTTCTGCAATACCGATTCGATCCCCGGAATGGCCATGTTGCTTGTCCTCAATGAGCGCCGGCTGCGCGCGAGATCGCGCTGCTTCGACCAGTTTGCCTTTTATCAGTCACGTCGGAGATTACCACCCTATGGCAAGCCGCCAATACCTTAATTAGCGGCAAAACACCCGCCTAATCCACGGAACGATTCCATATTCGCCAACGAATAATCAGGACCATCGGCATCGTGCGCACCGGGAACCGGACCTTTCCAATCCTTAGCGCCCTTGGAACGTGAACGCGATGCCACGCGTACCCGGAGAATTCTGTCGCATGTTAGTGAGCACTTCCACCGCGATGAACGTCGTATCAACGCCACTGGCGTGGAGCCGCGCATGAACGCCGCCACCCAGACGGCGGACGTTGCCGCCAAGCCGCCCCTGCTGGCGCAGTTGCGCTCGCGCGAGCGCCTGCCGTTGCTCATCGGCGGCGCGGCGCTTATCGCCTTGCTGATTGCGGTATTCCTGTGGAGCCGTGCCCCTGACTACAAGGTGCTTTACAGCAACCTGAGCGATCGCGACGGCGGGGCCATCATCACCTCGCTGCAACAGATGAACGTGCCGTACAAGTTCGCCGAAGGCGGCGGCGCCATTTTGGTGCCCACCGAACAGGTGCACGACGTACGGCTGCGTCTGGCCTCGCAAGGCCTGCCCAAGGGCGGTCTGGTCGGTTTCGAACTGATGGACAACCAGAAGTTCGGTATCAGCCAGTTCGCCGAACAGGTCAATTACCAGCGTGCGCTCGAAGGCGAACTCGCCCGTTCGGTCGAATCGTTGTCGGCCGTGCAGGCCGCACGCGTGCATCTGGCCATCCCCAAACCATCGGTCTTCGTGCGCGAGCAGCAAAAGCCGAGCGCTTCGGTGCTCGTTACGCTGTATCCAGGCCGCGTGCTGGACGACGCCCAGGTCAGCGCCATCGTTCACATGGTCGCCTCAAGCGTGCCGGAACTGCCGGTCAAGAACGTGACGGTGCTCGACCAGAACGGCAACCTGCTCTCTGCGCAAAGCGGTAACGCACTGGGCCTGGACGCCAGCCAGCTCAAATACGTTCGCGAACTCGAGCAATCGTACGCCCGCCGCGTCGAGGCGATCCTGAACCCGATCGTCGGCCCGGGCAACGTGCACGCACAGGTGACGGCGGACATCGACTTCAATCAAGTCGAGCAAACCTCCGAGAACTACAAGCCGAACTCGGGCGAGCAGGCTGTGCGCAGTCAGCAAAACAGCGAAGCCTCTCAGATCGGCATCACGCCGCCGGGCGGTGTGCCGGGTGCGCTGTCGAACCAGCCGCCGGGCCAGGCCACGGCGCCGATCACCCAGCAACAGCCGCAGTTTGCGCAACAGACCGCCGCCAATCCGGCAAGTGCCGCCAGCGCCCCGCAGGGCCCTCGCAGCGATCGTAAGGACGCCACGTTCAACTACGAGGTCGACCGCACGATTCGTCATGTGCAGCAGGCCACGGGCGGGCTGAAGCGCCTGTCGGCGGCCATCGTCGTGAACTATCGCCCCGGCACCGACGCGAAGGGTAAGGCGGCCATGGTGGCGCTCACGCAGGCACAGCTCGACCAGATCCAGAATCTGGCGAAGGAAGCCATTGGCTTCTCGGGCCAGCGCGGCGACACGCTCAACATCGTCAACAGCCCGTTCACGGTCGAGGCAGACCCGGAAGCCAACCTGCCGTGGTGGCGGCAGCGTCAGAACATCGAACTGGCCAAGCAAGTCGGCAAGTGGGCGCTGATCGGGCTGATCGGCATCTATCTCTGGTTCGGCGTGATACGTCCGGCCATCCGCAAGCACCTGACCCCGCCGCCACCGGCCGAGCCCACGCTCGCCGGTGCGGCAGGCGGCGCCGCGGGTGCCGAAGGTGCCGAGGGCGAGGGCGCCGACGGCGAGCCCGGTAAACAGGGCGAACTCAGCGCCTACGAGCGCAACTTGCAGTACGCGCGTCAGGTCGCGCGACAGGATCCGAAGATCGTGGCAACGGTAGTCAAATCATGGGTGGGTGGTGGCGATGAGCGCGGCTGAGGGACTCCAACGCAGCGCCATCCTCCTGATGTCGCTGGGCGAAGACGAAGCGGCGGAGGTCTTCAAGTACCTCGCGCCGCGTGAGGTGCAAAAGCTCGGCGCGGCCATGGCCTCGCTGCGGCAAGTCACGCGCGACCAGATCGCCGACGTGCTGCAGGATTTCGTGCTCGAAGCCGAACAGCACTCCGCGCTCTCGCTCGACTCGTCCGAGTACATCCGCTCGGTGCTCAACAAGGCGCTGGGCAACGACAAGGCGGCGGGCCTGATCGAGCGCATTCTGCAAGGTGGCGACACCAGCGGTATCGAAGGCCTGAAGTGGATGGATTCCACGGCGGTGGCCGAGCTGATCCGCCATGAGCATCCGCAGATCATCGCCACGATCCTCGTTCACCTCGACCGCGATCAGGCGTCGGAAGTGCTGGCGCTCTTCACCGAACGTCTGCGTAACGATGTCGTGTTGCGTATTGCCACGCTCGACGGCATTCAGCCGGCGGCGTTGCGCGAACTCAACGACGTGCTCACCAAGCTGCTCTCGGGCAGCGAGAACATCAAGCGCAGCCCGATGGGCGGCGTGCGCACGGCGGCGGAAATCCTCAACTATCTGGGCGGTGTGCACGAAGAGTCGGTCATCGAAGCCGTGCGCAATTACGACTCGGACCTCGCGGCGAAGATCGTCGAAGAGATGTTCGTGTTCGAGAACCTGCTCGATGTGGAAGACCGCAGCATTCAGGTGCTGCTCAAGGAAATCGAGTCCGAGTCGCTCATCATCGCGCTCAAGGGCGCACCGGTCGAACTGCGCGAGAAGTTCTTCAAGAACATGTCGGCGCGTGCGGCCGAACTACTGCGCGAAGACCTGGAATCGCGCGGTCCGGTGCGTGTCTCGGAAGTCGAGGCCGAACAGAAGAAGGTGCTGCAAGTGGTGCGGCGCCTGGCCGATCAGGGCGCCATCATGATCGGCGGCCGCGGCGACGACGCTTACGTGTAACCGGACGGGGCCCGCGCGTATGTCGACCATCATTCCGAAAGAACGCCTCTCTGCCTGGCAACGCTGGGAGATGGCGTCGTTCGACCCGCCGCCGCCCCCGCCACCGCCGCAACCGAAGGCGCCCAGCCCGCTCGAAGATCCCGCGCTAGTGGAACAGATTGCCGCCTGGCGCGAAGCCGCGCGTGCCGAAGGCCACGCGCAAGGGTATGCCGCCGGTCAGGCCGAGGGCTACGCCGCCGGACAGGCAGCGGGCCAGCACGAAGTCGACGCGCGCGCCGCGCAACTCGCCGATATCGCGCACGGCTTCGGCACTGCCGTGAACGCCATCGACCGCGAAGTGTCCGAGCCGCTGCTCGGGCTGGCGCTCGACATCGCACGTCAGGCCCTGCGTCAGACACTCACCATCCATCCGGAAACGCTGCTGCCCATCGTGCGCGAGCTGCTTTCCAACGATCCGCTCACCGGTTCGCCGCGTCTGCTCCTCAACCCGGAAGACGTCGCACTGGTCGAAGCCCACGTGGGTGCGGAACTGCGCGCCGCCGGCTGGTCGGTGCGCGCCGACTCCACCATCGAACGCGGCGGCTGCAAGGCCGAGGCCGCGAGCGGCGAAGTCGACGCCACCGTCGCCACCCGCTGGCAACGCGTGATGGCCGCGCTGGGCAAGGATCTGCCATGGTGAACGCCGAACTCACCCCGCTCGCCGCCCATGCGCCGGTGCTGCCAGGCACCGAGAACACGCATGACGAAGCAACGTCGGACGCATCGCACTCGCCCTCCCCGGCGAACGACGGCACGACGCCTTCGGTGCGCCTGTGGGATGAGATCGACACGACCCAACACACCGTGCAGGCCGGTGCGCTGCAACCCGACGATCACGACGAAGCGCCCGAACCACCTCAGGCCGAGCTAGGCGCGACCGCCGAATCCGGCACTATCGACACCGCCAGAGGCACCGTTGCGGCCTCCTCCGCGCCAAAGGCGGCCGTGCATGTCCTGGACGCTCGCGAGATCGCACGCGACGCGCATTTGCGCCGCTGGCAGAACACGCTGCGCGAACGCATCGCCCACGTGCACGCCGTCGAGCCGACCCGCCGATGCGGCCGCCTCACCCGTGCTGCGGGTCTCGTACTCGAAGCCGTCGGTCTGCGCCTGCCGGTCGGGGCGGGCTGCCTGATCGAACTGCCTGTGCACGACCCCTCGCGCGAGCCGGCCACAGCCGAAGCGGAGGTCGTCGGTTTCGGCGGCGATCGCCTGTTCCTCATGCCGCAGACGGAAGTCGCCGGCTTGCTCCCCGGCGCACGCGTGTTCCCGATGGAGCCGGCCGCCGACGGTCCGCTTGCGAATCAGCGCCACAACGGCAAACGTCTACCGGTCGGTGAAGCGCTGCTCGGCCGCGTGGTCGATGCCGCCGGCCGCCCGCTCGACGACTTTGGCCCGCTCGGCCTGACCGATAGCGCCTCGCTCGCGTCGGCGCCGATCAACCCGCTGGGCCGCGCGCCCATCGAATCGGTGCTCGACGTTGGCGTGCGCGCGATCAACTCGCTGCTCACCGTCGGACGCGGCCAGCGCATGGGCCTCTTTGCCGGCTCGGGCGTCGGCAAGAGCGTACTGCTCGGCATGATGGCTCGCTTTACGCAGGCCGAAGTCATCGTCGTCGGTCTGATCGGCGAGCGTGGCCGCGAAGTGAAAGACTTCATCGAGAACATTCTCGGACCGGACGGTCTGGCGCGCTCCGTTGTCGTGGCGGCGCCCGCCGACGTCTCGCCGCTGCTGCGTCTGCAAGGCGCGGCGTACGCCACCACGCTGGCCGAGTACTTCCGCGATCAGGGCAAAGATGTACTGCTCATCATGGACTCGCTCACCCGTTACGCCATGGCACAACGCGAAATCGCGCTGGCCATCGGTGAGCCACCGGCCACGAAAGGTTATCCGCCTTCGGTGTTTGCGAAGCTGCCGGCGCTGGTCGAGCGCGCCGGTAACGGCCCCGACGGCGGCGGCTCGATCACGGCGTTCTATACCGTGCTCACCGAAGGCGACGATCAGCAGGACCCAATTGCCGACTCGGCCCGCGCCATTCTCGACGGCCACATCGTGCTCTCGCGCCAACTGGCGGAGTCGGGACATTACCCGGCCATCGACATCGAACAATCGATCAGCCGTGCGATGGCCGCCCTCATCGACGACAGCCAGTTCGACAAGGTCAGGCGCTTCAAACAAATGCTCTCGCGCTACCAGCGCAATCGCGACCTCATCAATGTGGGCGCGTACGCGCCGGGCAGCGACCCGATGCTCGATCAGGCGATCGAGCTATACCCCCGTCTCGAGAGCTTCCTGCAACAGGGAATGCGTGAGCGGGCCAGTTACCCGGAAGCCGTGCACCAGTTGCAAGGTCTGTTCCATTAAGCGGAGGCGGCCATGAACTCCACCCTGCCCCTCAAGTTGCTCATCGAACTCGCCCAAAAGGACGTGGACGAGGCCGCACGGCTGCTCGGCGAACGCCAGAGGCAACGCGCCGAAGTCGAGCGTCAGCTCGACTCGCTGCGCGAGTATCGTCACGAGTACCGCACGCGAATGCAGACGGCGACGATTCAGGGCATGGCGGGCTGCGACTGGCGCAACTTCCAGCAATTCATCGATACGCTCGACACCGCCATCGGCCAGCAAGCCATGCTGCTCGAACAGGCGGAGGAGCGTCTCGCGGCCGCGCGCCGCGAATGGCAGGCGCAGCAGCGCCGCCTGAACTCCTTCGGCACGCTCGCCTCGCGCGAAGCCGCCCGCACGGCCGTGCGGGTCGCGCGTCGCGAGCAGAAGGAAAACGACGAGTACGCCGCGCGCAGCCTGCGCCGCCGTGCCGAATCCCCGATTTGAAGGAAAAGGAAACCGACATGTCGATTCTGAGCTTCCTCACCGATTCCGCGGCTGCCGCCCAACAAGCCTTGAAGGCCAACCGCGCCGGTTCGTCGAACACCGACGACAGCGGTGTGCTGCCCTTCTCCGCCGTGCTCTCGCAGCAGACCCGCCAGAACGCCCAGCCCGCCGGCAGCGCAAACAACGGCACGCCGCAGGCGAGCCAGAGCAATACGTCCGGCAACGCGCCGGGCAACAACGGCAGCACGAAGGCGGCCGACAACGCCGCGAACAACAGTGCATCGGCCGGCCAGACAGGCCAGGCGGGGCAGACGAACGCTTCGAAAAGCCCCTCGAAAACGACGGCCGCCGCTAACGACAAGGGCGACAAGAGCGATAAGAGCAATGGCGCCGACGACGAGGTGCACGCCAGCGCAGCGCCCGGCGATCCGGCGGCCGCCCTTGCCGTGGCGCTGGCCGCCATGAACAACGCGCCGCTCCAGCCGCAAGCACCGGTGCCGGCAAGCCCGACCGACACCAGCGCAACGGACGGCAAGCCCGGCACCGGCACGGCCATCGCCGCCGCCGTGAACGGTGCATTGCAAGCCGCCGGTGCTGCCCAACTGACGGGCCAGCCGCCGGCCGGCGCTACCGCAGCCGACGCGAAGACCGCGCCCACGACCGCCACCGCGAGCGCACCGGCCAACGGCACGGTCACGCCGGCAACGTCGAACGCCGGCAAGACCGGCGGGATCTCGCTCGACGCGCTGGCCAAGAACGCCACGACCGCCCCGGCAACCGCCGCCGCACAATCGGCGGCCACCGACGCCAAGGCAGCCGTGCCCCCGGCGGGTGCAGACGCCCAAGCCGCGCAGCGCATGGCCGACGCAATGGCATTGGCCCAGGGCAATCGCGACGCCGCCGCACAAGCCACCACCGCCGCCACGCAGGCGGCTGCCCAAGTCATGCAGACGGCCACGCCGGCCGTCGACGCCCAGCCGCAATTGCAGGTGCAGGCCAATCTGCCGGCAGCGCTCGCACTGAACGCCCGCGTCGGCACGCAGGACTGGAACAACCAGCTTTCGCAGCAAGTGGTGTGGCTGTCGTCCGCGCATGCACAGACTGCGCAACTGAGCCTGAACCCGCCCGATCTCGGCCCGCTGCATGTCGTGTTGAACGTGGCGAACGACTCTGCGCAAGCGATGTTCGTCTCGCAGCACGCGGCGGTGCGCGACGCCGTGCAGGCCGCCCTGCCGCAACTGCGTGAAAGCCTCGCGAACAATGGCATCGCGCTGGGCAACGCGACCGTCAGCAGCGATAACTCGCAGCAGCAGGCGTTCGCACAGCAAGGCGCAAACGGGAATGGCAGCGGTAACGGACAAGGCAATGGCAACGGACGCGGCACGCCGGGCTTCGGTCAGGCCGACGACGCGGCGCTCGCCACGACCGTGAGCGTGCCGGTGCGGGCGAGCAACGGCCTCGTCGACACGTTTGCCTGATCTCCCGAACCGGACAGCAACACTTGGATGGCGGTGAAGCCGCGCGCAAACCAGCGCAACCGGGCACCGCACTACCCTAAAGCAAGCGGGTTTTTCTGCCGTTAAGACAAAGACGCGAGTTAGACGCGATTGTCCCTTCTTTTCGGCCGATCACCCCTTGGCGGGTTAGCCGACAATCATTACCCAATAGCAGGCGAATACATGGCAAATCCCGCACCGACGCAAGCCGCGGCCCCCTCCGGAGGTGGCGTGCGCAAATGGATTCTGTTGATCGTTGCGGTAGCGCTTATGGCTGCCGCAGGGGCGGCAACGGCTGTGTATTTGCTCACCGGACGTAGCGAAGCGGCAAAAGCACCGCCGCCCCCGCCGCCGCCCGTCTTCGTTGGCATGGACCCGTTCACGGTGAACCTGTCGGGCGAAGACGGCGAGCGATACCTGCATATCGGCCTCTCGCTCAAGGTGGCGGACGCCGAAACGCAAGCTCGCATCACGCAGCACATGCCCGAAGTGCGCAGCCGCGTGTTGCTGTTGTTGTCGTCCAAGCAGCCTCAGGATCTGGCCACGATCGACGGCAAGCGCCGTCTGGCGAGCGAGATTCGCACGCTGGTCGCGCAGCCGTTTGCGGCCAACATGCCGCAGCAGGCCGTGGGCGAAGTGCTGTTCACCGCGTTTGTAATTCAGTGAGTGATTCATGGCGCATGAGGAGTTCCTGTCGCAGGAAGAAGTCGATGCCCTTCTGAAGGGTGTCACCGGCGAGCAGGATGACCGGTCCGAGTCGGAAGTCTATTCCGGCATCAGGCCATACAACATCGCGACGCAAGAGCGTATCGTGCGCGGGCGCATGCCCACGCTCGAGATCATCAACGACCGCTTCTCGCGACTGTTCCGCATTGCGCTGTTCAACTTCATGCGCCGCAGCGCCGAAATTTCGGTCAGTCCGGTGCGTGTTCAGAAGTACAGCGAGTTCATTCGCAACCTGCCCGTCCCGACCAACCTCAATCTGGTTCACATCAAGCCACTGCGCGGCACGGCGCTGTTCGTGTTCGATCCGAACCTCGTGTTTCTGGTGGTGGATAACCTGTTCGGCGGCGACGGCCGGTTCCACACCCGCGTTGAAGGGCGCGATTTCACGCAGACCGAGCAACGCATCATCGGGCGCCTGCTCGATCTGGTGTTCGAGAACTACGGTGCGTCGTGGAAGCCGGTATATCCGGTCGAATTCGAATATGTGCGTGCCGAAATGCATACGCAGTTCGCCAACGTCGCCACGCCCAACGAGGTGGTGGTCACGACCACATTCGATATCGAGTTCGGTTCGGTCGGCGGCGAATTTCACATCTGCATGCCGTACTCGATGATCGAGCCGATGCGCGATCAGCTCTCGAGTCCGTTGCAAGGCGAAACGCTCGAGGTCGACAAGCGCTGGGTGCGTCTGCTCTCGCAACAGGTGCAGGCGGCCGATGTCGAAATCGTGACCAACCTCGCCCAGATCGACATGACGCTCTCGCAGTTGCTCAACATGCGCGTAGGCGACGTGATTCCGCTCGACGTGCCCGAGGTGCTGGAGGCCAAGGTCGACGGCGTGCCCGTGATGGAATGCAATTACGGCGTCTTCAATGGTCAATACGCGCTGCGCGTGAACCAGATGATCAACCATTCGCACAGCGATTACACGAAGGACAACGAGTGATGAGCGATACCCCTCAAACGCCTGGTGAGGACGCCCAGGCCATGGCGGACGAGTGGGCCAGCGCCATGGCGGAGCAGACGTCTGCCGAGCCGGAGCCCGCTAGCGCGCCGCAACCGGCCGCCGCCCCTGTGTTTCAGCCGCTTGCCGCCACCGCGGGGAATCCCCCGACGGCCACGCACAACGACATCGACCTGATTCTCGACATCCCGGTGCAAATGACCGTAGAACTGGGCCGCACGAAGATCGCCATCAAGAACCTGCTGCAACTGGCGCAAGGTTCCGTCGTGGAACTCGACGGCATGGCCGGCGAGCCGATGGACGTGCTGGTCAATGGCTGCCTCATCGCCCAAGGCGAAGTGGTGGTCGTGAACGACAAGTTCGGCATCCGCCTGACTGATATCATCACGCCATCCGAACGCATCCGTAAGCTCAATCGATGATGGCAAGAAAAGTCCACGGCAAGCCCGTGCGGCGTGCCGTGGCAAGCGCCACGACCTCTCGCACCACCTGCACCGCCTCCCGCCCCTCCCGCGTGGCGCACGCCGCGCAGGCGACGGCGCGAGCCTTCGGCGCTCTGGCTCGCCGCCGCAGCGTCGGCGGCCTTCTCGGCCTCGCCTTCCTGACGATCTCCAGCGCGCACGCCCAGAGCCCTGCCTCGCAGGCGGCGGCCGTGCCGAGTCTGGGCGGTGCTGGCATCGTGCAGACGGGGCTGGGCCTCGTGCTCGTGCTGGCCCTGCTGTTCGGGCTCGCGTGGCTCGCGAAGCGCTTCGGCCTGCAACGCCCGCTGGGGGGCGGCAATGTGCGCATCGTCGGTAGCGCCGCCGTCGGTCAGCGTGAACGTGTGGTGGTCGTGGAAGTCGCCGGCGACTGGATCGTGCTGGGTGTCGCCCCCGGTCAGGTTCGCAGCCTGCATGTGATCGACGCCGATCGCGTCGCCGACATGCCTGCCGCGCCTACCGTTGCCCAACCGGGCGCGCAAGCCAGCCGCGCGGCGCAGGCTTTTGCGCAAAAATTGCGCGAATCGATGAAAAAGGATTCCTGATGTTGCGTGGCTTGCTGTGCGCCGGAACGTCTCGGGGCCCGGTGGGTCCGACGCTGGGTCTGGCGCAGGGACTGATGTTCGGGCTGGTGCTCGCCTGCCTCACCTTGCCGGGCACGGCACTCGCGCAGGCCACGCTGCCCGCGCTGACCACGACACCGGCTCCCGGCGGCGGACAGACCTATTCGCTGTCCGTGCAGACGATGCTGCTGCTCACATCGCTGGGCTTCCTGCCCGCGATGCTGCTGATGATGACGGCCTTCACGCGCATCATCATCGTGCTCTCGCTGCTACGCCATGCCATTGGCGTGCAGACCTCGCCGCCGAACCAGATCCTGATCGGGCTTGCCCTGTTCCTGACGTTCTTCGTCATGTCGCCGGTCTTCGACCAGGCGTACACCAACGCCTATCAGCCGTTTTCCGCCAACAAGATCAGCTTCGAACAAGCCATCGACACCGGGGCCAAGCCATTCCACGCGTTCATGCTCAAGCAGACCCGCGAAGCCGATCTGGCGCTCTTCGCCAAGCTGGCCAAGACACCGCCGATGAACGGCCCGGAAGACGTGCCGATGCGCATTCTCGTGCCTGCCTTCGCCACGAGCGAGCTGAAGACGGCATTCCAGATCGGCTTCACGATCTTCATCCCGTTCCTGATTATCGATCTGGTGGTCGCGAGCGTGCTGATGTCGATGGGGATGATGATGGTCTCACCCTCGACCGTGTCGCTGCCGTTCAAGCTGATGCTGTTCGTGGTGGTCGACGGCTGGCAATTGCTGCTGGGCTCGCTGGCCCAGAGCTTCACCATGTAGCGACGAGGAACGCGAAATGACTCCGGAAACCGTCATGGCGCTGGCCCATCAGGCCATGCAGGTCACACTGTTGCTCGCCGCACCGCTGCTGCTCGTCGCCCTCGTCTCCGGTCTGCTCGTCAGCCTGTTTCAGGCCGCCACGCAGATCAACGAAATGACGCTGTCGTTCATCCCCAAGCTGCTCGCGGTATTCGTCACGCTCGTGATCGCGGGTCCGTGGATGCTTAACCTGATGGTCGACTACATGCGCCAGTTGCTCACCGGTATTCCCGGCCTCGTCGGGTAAGCCGCGCCGGCTTTGATCAGCTTCACTTACGAACAGCTCCTGGGCGTCATCGCGACGTTCCTGTTTCCGTTCGTGCGCCTGCTCGCGCTGTCCATGAGCGCGCCCCTGTTCGGCGATGCCTCCGTGCCCGGCACGGTCAAGATCGGCCTGGCGGGCATCGTCGCGCTGGCGCTCGCTCCGGTACTCGGCCCCATGCCTGCCGTCTCGCCGTTCTCGTGGGAAGGTCTGTGGATTCTCGTGCAACAGGTGATGATCGGCGCGGCGCTGGGCTGGTGCATGCAGATCGTGTTCTCGGCCATCAGCATGGCGGGCGACTTCGTCGGGTTGCAGATGGGTCTGTCGTTTGCCACGCTGCTCACGCCGAACAGCGACGGCAGCACGGCCGTGCTCGGCATGCTGCTCAATCTCGTGGCCATGCTCTTGTTCCTCTCCACCAACGGCCATCTGGTGATGTTCGCCACGCTGGTACAGAGCTTCACCGTGCTGCCGGTGTCGAGTGCACCGATCTCCGTGGCCGGCTGGCATTACCTCGCCATGCTCGGCGGCCAGCTCTTCACGCTCGCGCTCATGCTGTCGTTGCCACTCGTCGCGGCGTTGCTGATCTGTAACCTTGCGCTGGGCATCCTGAACCGCGCCGCCCCGCAGCTCAACATCTTCGCCGTGGGCTTTCCGCTCACGCTGGGCGTCGGCCTCGTGGTGCTAGAACTGATGATGCCGCGCCTCGCACCGGTCATGGATCACTTCATCGCAACCGGCATCGACATGATGATCCGCGCCACGGCCGCCTTCGTGCCCAAGGCCTGAGACCGGCGCTCGCGGCATGGTGCACGTCCCGAAACGACTGCGGGCCACCCGGCGTCATGCCGCGTGGCCCGCAGTCTTTCCTGGCTTCTCGCGCGGGCGTACCCGCGCACCGTGCCTCAGAGCAGCGCGAACAGCGAGAGCTTCTGCGTTTGCAGGAAACTCTGTTGCGACGCCTGCAATGCGGTCTGCAACTGTTGAAACTTGGTCGCCGCCGAGTTCCAGTCCACGTCGAGCAGATCGCCCAACTGCGACTGGTAGTTCAGCGAGTTGCTGTCGCCGATGTTGTTGAGCGATGTCAGTTCGTTCATTCGGGAGCCCGTGGTGGTGCGAATGGTCGTGACGTTATCGTAGGTGTTGCTGAACTGCTGACCGAACGTCGTCAACGCGTTGCTCAGGTTTGCCTGACCCGTGCCGTTGGTGCCGTTGGTCGGTGTCTTGAGCGTGCTGATCAGGGCCTGCAGATTGTCAAACAGGTTCGTGCTGGCCTTGTTCGCCGGCTGTACGGTGTAGGTGTCGCCGGTGGCCGGCGCCCCCGAGAAGGTCACCGACTTGCCGCCGAACTTGATCGGCTGGCCGGCGGTGTATGCCCCGGTCACATCGGGCACCGTCGCGTCCGTCTGGTCCTTGACCGTGTAGTTGGTCGTGGGCGGCGTAGTGGTGTTGTCGATCGCGAAGCTGATCTGGTACTGATGGTTCGCGCCCGCGTTGGTCACGTCGGTCGTCGAGACGGTGGAATATGTCGCGGTGCCCTGATTGGCCGCGGTGCCGCTGATCAACGTACTGGCGGTACTCGCCTGAATGCCTTCGAAGATGGTCGAGCCGGGATCGTTGATCGCGATCTGACGGTTCGGACTCACCTGCACGTAGCGCACGCCCATGTCGCCCCCATACGATGCTCCGGTGGGCGACGCCACGTAGGCGGCCGAATTGCCCATGTAGCCCGAGAACAGATATTGCCCGTTGGCATCGGTCGTGTTCGCGAGCGAGAGCAATTGCTGGAAGCTCGATTGCAGATCGGTCGCAATGGTCGCACGGTCGGTGTCGTTGAGCGTGGCGTTGCCCGCCGCCGCGACCTGAGACATCACGTGCTGCAGCGAGTTGATGATGCTGCCGAAGGTCGAATCTTCGAGTTGAAGCTGGGTCGTCGCCGCAGCACGGTTCGCGCCGTACTGAGTGTTCATGCTGTTGTCTTGCGACACGGCGACCGCCTGGGCGGCAGCGATCGGGTCGTCGCTCGGCGTCGTCACGCGCTTGCCGGACGAGAGCTGGGCTTGCGTGTTGAGCAGATCAGAGGTGTTCTGGCTCATCGAGCGCAGCCCCTGATCGTAAATCATGTTGGTGCTGATACGCATCATCTTGCCCCTGCGCTTAGTGGACGATCTGAAGGATGGTGTCGAACAGCGTTGACGCCGTCTGAATCACCTTCGAGTTGGCCTGATAAAGCTGCTGATACTTGATCAGATTGGCCGCCTCTTCGTCGAGGTTCACGCCCGAATTAGACTGCTGCGCCGTCTGCGCCTGTTGCAGCAAAGTGGCTTGCGCGGCGCTGGTGGACTTGTAGGTATTCGTGGTCGAACCCACGAACGAGACCAGATTGGCGTAGGCCGTCGCGTAGCTTTGCGCGCCGCCTACCTTCGTCTTGTCGTTCTGCAAGGCCGAGAGCGCCAGGCCGTTGCGGTTGTCGGTCACGGCCCCCGAGTTGTTCGGAGCGATGGTGAACTTGTCGCCGTCGCTCGGCGTGCCGCTGAGATTGACCGTCATGCCGTTCATGGCGATCTTGGCACCCGTGGCGGCGTTGTACGGGACGGTGGCGCCGGCCGCGTAGGGGGTCGTCACACCGCCCACCGTGACGGTCATGGCTGACGGCGCAACCAGCGTCAGCGCGCCGGTCGCGGGGTCCTTGCTGAACGTGAAGGTCACCGGCGCCGCAAGCACGTTCGACAGATAGGTCGCGTCCACGCTGCCCTGGTCCACCTTCAGCGAGCCACCGTTGCCGCTGGCCGTCGAGGCGATGATCGGTGCGGCCAGCGCAATCTTGCCCGGATCGGTGATCGCCACGCCGATGTTCTGTGCCGCGTTGCGCGTGGGCTGGATCGTGAAGCTGTCGCCCGCCACCATGCTGCCCGTCGTGACCGAAAAGCCATCGCCGAAGGCTACGCCGCCGCCGTCCACGAAGTTCAGTGGCGTGGACGGCAGTGCCGGCGCACCGGCGGTCCACTTCGCGCCGTCGGACTGGCGCGTCAGCGTATAGGTCGTGCCGTCGAAGCCCACGGTGTAGTCGCTCGTCGTTACCTTGGAAGCATCGGTGATCGTGGCGTTGAGGGTGGCGGCGTTCGAGTTGCCCGTGCTGGCAATGACCGTCGGGTTGGGCACCGTGAAGAAGTTGCCGCCCATCTTGCCGTAAAGGTCCAGACCGAGCTGGTTTTGCGCGTTGAACGTGCCGGCCAGCGACAAGGCGATCTGGCCAAGCGAGTTCTGGGCCTGCGTGAGCGCGCCGCTACGGAACGACAACAGGCCGGCCAGCGAGCCGCCGGTGATCGACGATTCCGGAATCGGGATCTTCGTCCCGTTGGGGCTCACATACGCGATGGTCACTTGCGACGGATCGCTCGTCGTAGGCACCGTGGTGAGCTGGTAGGCGGAGTTGCCCGTCACCAGCGACTGGCCATTGCCGATGAAAACGTTGTACGCGCCGCTACTGTCCTTGACGACGTTCGTCTGCACGATCGCGTTCAGGTTCGCCACGGCCAGGTCGCGCTGGTCGAGCAGGTCGTTCGGCGTCGCGTTGATGCCGTTGGCCTGCGCCTGCGCAATCGCATCGTTGAGCGAGGCGATCTGCTTGGCGTAGGTGTTGATCTGTTCCGTCGACTGGGTGAGCGTGCCGTTGACGCTGGCGCGCAGCGAGGACAACGTGCCCGAGAGCGACTGAAACATGCTCGTGAGCGTTTGCGCCGACGAGATCACCGTCGCCCGGGTGGCCGAGTTGTTCGGCGCCGTCACGATCGTCTGCAGGTTCGTGAAGAACGTGGACATCGAGGCCGACAGGCCGGTCGTCGAGCTGCCCAGCGCGTTGTTGATCTGCGAGATCTGCTGGTAGTAGGTGTTGAGCTGGCTGTACTGGGTCTGCGCCTGATTGACCTGATTCGACAGAAATTGATCGTACACACGCGACACGTCGGTCACGAGCACGCCCTGGCCGAGGTAGCCCATGCCGGTGAACTGGCTGTTCTGCTGCGCGTAGTTGACGATCTGGCGGTTGTAACCGGTCGTCCCCGAATTGGAGATGTTGTTGCCGGTGGTGTTCAGGGCGAACTGGGAGGCGTTCAGCCCACTCATGCCAATATTGATTAGGCTCATGATCTCGCGGCTTGAATTGGAGGCGCGCCCTGCGGCCCAAGGCCCGCTTGCGCACCGTTACCGATGTGTTTACGGCAGCCCGGCGGCAATATTGAGGCCACCGAGCCAGATGATTTCGTCCCGTTTCCGTACTCACGGCCAGCCAACGACCGGCCGCTCCTGCCGCCCGGTGCTCAGGCGAAGTGCTTCATGATCTTCATGAGCTTGCTGGCGTACTGCGGATCGGTCGCGTAGCCCGCGCGCTGGAGATTGGTGGCAAAACTCGCCGCGTCGTTGGCGCTCGCTACGACCGACGCGTAGCGCGGGTTGTTCGAGATCAGATTCGCGTAGTCGTTGAACGCCTCGTCGTACGAGCGATAGGCGCGGAACTTCGCCATCACCTTGCGCGGCTGGCCGTTCACGTATTCGGTCGTGGCGACCTCGACGGTCGGCCCCGTCCAGTTCTTGCCCGCCTTGATGCCGAACACGTTAAAACTCGTGCTGCCGTCGCTGCGACGGATCTCCCGCTTGCCCCAGCCGGACTCGAGCGCCGCCTGACTCAGCATGAAGCGCGCCGGGATACCGCTCTGCGCACTGGCGTTCTGTGCGGCCGTGGCCATGCGGTCGACGAACTCGCCCGCGGCCGCCGGTGCGCCGTCGGCCACGCCGATGGCATCGGCCGAGTTGTAGGCACGCCCCTGAAGCGACTGCTGACGCCCCACCGCCGCAGGCGGCAGCGTCGTGCCAGTCGTGGCGAGTTGCTTGAGCATCAGATCGGCCAACCCGATGCCCTTGTGCGACGTGAGCTGCTGGGCAAGCTGGTCGTCGAGCATGCCATTGAACATCTTTTCCTGATCGCTGCCGAGCAGGCCGCCGGACATGGTGGCCTCGCGCATGCTCTTGAGCATCATCTGCGTGAAGACGGCCTCGAACTGCTTGGCGGCCTGTTGCGTGGCCTGCGGCGTCTGCTGGTGCGCGGCGGCGCGCAAGGCTGTGAGGCCCTGCATGTCGTACGTGGCGCGCTGCGTCAGGTCGGGCAGGTTCTTGCCCGCCGCGCCGGTAAGGCGGTTGCCGTCGGCCATATCAGATGATCTCCAGATCGGCGCGCAGGGCGCCCGAGGCCTTCATGGCCTGCAGAATCGACATCAGATCTGCCGGGCTCGCGCCAAGCGAGTTCAGCGCCTTGACGACGTCGGCGAGGTTGGCGCCCGCCTTGACCATCTTGAGCGCGTTGTTCTCCTGTTGGACGGAGATTTGCGAATTTGGGGCCACCACCGTCTGTCCGCCCGAGAATGGCGCCGGCTGGCTCACGTTGTTCTGCGTATCGATGACCACCGACAGGTTGCCGTGGGCCACCGCGCATTGCTGGATCGTCACGTTCTGGTTCATCACGACCGAACCGGTCCGCGCATTGATGACGACGCGCGCGGCCGTGTTGTCGGGGCGCACCTCCAGACTCTCGAGCTGCGCCAGAAACTGCACACGGGCGGCCGGATCGGTCGGCGTGCGCAGCAGAATCACTCGGCCATCGAGCGCCTGTGCCGTACTGAAGCCGAAGCGGCGGTTCACGGCGTCGACCACGCGTTGCGCGGTCGAGAAGTCGGTGACGTTCAGCTCCATTTGCAAGGTGCCCGGCTGACCGCCCATGGCGCTCGGCACGGCGCGCTCGACGATGGCGCCGCTCGGGATGCGGCCCGACGCCAACTGGTTGACGGTCACGCTCGAGCCGTTGGCCGACGCGCCGGCGCCCCCCACGAGCAAATTGCCCTGCGCGAGCGCGTAGACCTGTCCGTCCGGCCCTTTGAGCGGCGTCATGAGCAGCGTGCCGCCGCGCAGGCTCTTGGCGTTACCCATCGACGACACCACCACGTCGATGGCCTGCCCCGGGCGCGTGAAGGCCGGCAGCGTGGCCGTCACCATCACGGCGGCCACGTTCTTCAACTGCATGTTGGTGCCGGGCGCGACGGTAATCCCCAACTGCGAGAGCATGTTGGTCATGCTCTGCACGGTGAACGGCGTCTGCGTGGTCTGGTCGCCCGAGTTATCGAGACCGGCCACGAGACCGTAGCCGATCAACTGGTTGTCGCGCACGCCCTGAATCGAAGCCAGCTCCTTGAGCCGCTCGGCGTGTGCCGCGCCCGGCACCAGCAACGCCGCACCGGCCGCGCCCGCCACGGCAAGCGTGGCGACGAAGCGGCGGAATGCCTGGCGGAGGTGACGGAGTTGGGGCGCGCGGCGCGACAGGGACGACATGATCGACATCAGAAGGGCGAAACGTTAAGGAAGAAGCGCTGCAGCCAGCCCATGGTTTCGGCTTCATTGATGTAGCCCTTGCCACGGTATTCGATGCGCGCATCGGCCACCTGCGTCGAAGGCACGGTGTTCGCGCCCGAAATCGTCTGCGGGCTGACGATGCCCGAAAACTTGATGTACTCCGTGCCCTGATTGATGGCGATCTGCTTCTCGCCCGCCACGGCCAGGTTACCGTTGGACAGCACTTCCATCACGGTCACGGTGATCTGACCCGAGAACACATTGTTGGCGTTGGCCGCGCCCTTGGCGTCGAACTTGTTGCCGCCGCTTGCGTTCAGCGACTGGTTGTTGAACACGCCACCGACCACGCCCGGCATCTGGTTGAGCGAGAGCGTTTCGCTGCCTGCGCGGTTGGCGTTGGCGGCCGAGTTCTTGCTTGCCGCCGTGTTTTCGTTGATGACGATCGTGAGGATGTCGCCAACGTTACGCGGACGGCGGTCTTCGAACAGCGGACGATTCGAATACAGCGGACGGTAGATCGAGCCTTCCGGGTCGGCCGCCATCGGCGGGGGCGGCGGGCGCGTGGTCGTCGGCCCGTTCACCACCGGCTCCTGCGGCACATAAGCGCAGCCAGCCAGACCGCTCAGCGTGGCGGCGGCCACGAGCGCGAGGTACCGCGCGTGGCCGGCGCTGCGTTGCGTTGCCGTCGTGGCGGTCGTTCGAGCGGACATATCGACGTTCATTCCTGAGCACTTTCAGCGGCGAACCGCTGTTTACATCTGGGTCAGACGTTGCAGCATCTGGTCGGATGCCGTGACCGCCTTCGAGTTGATTTCGTAGGCGCGCTGCGCGGAAATCATGTTCACCAGTTCTTCCACCACGTTCACGTTCGACGTTTCGACGTAGTTCTGGTTGAGCACGCCCGCGCCGTTGGTGCCCGGCTGCGCCACGTTCGGCGCGCCCGAGGCGGCCGTCTCGGCGTACAGGTTCTCGCCCATGCTTTGCAGACCGGCGTTGTTGATGAACGTGGCGAGCTGGAACGTCCCGATCTGCACGTTGGCCGTGCTGCCCGGCTGCGTGACCGAGACCGTGCCGTCGCGCGCAATGGTCAGCGACAGCGCGTTGGCCGGAATCGTGATGGCCGGCTGGATCGGGAAACCCGAGGCCGTCACGAGCTGGCCGTTGTTGTCGACCTGGAACGAGCCGTCGCGCGTATAAGCGGTCGTGCCGTCCGGCATGAGCACCTGAAAGAAGCCGTCGCCGTTGATGGCCACGTCCTTGGCGTTGCTCGTCGAGGTCAGGTTGCCCTGCGTGAAGATGCGCTCGGTCGCGGCCGGGCGCACACCGGTGCCCAGTTGCAGGCCCGAAGGCAGCAACGTCTGCTGCGACGATTGCGCACCAGGCTGGCGGATCGTCTGATACAGCAAGTCCTCGAACACCGCGCGGCCCTTCTTGAAACCGTTCGTGCTGGTGTTAGCGAGGTTGTTGGAAATCACGTCCATGTTCGTCTGCTGGGCGTTCATGCCGGTGGCAGCGATGTAGAGCGAACGGATCATTGGGTCATTCTCCCCGTGTACGTTGGCGGTGCGGGGTCATTCACGACCCCGGCGCACCCCCGCGCGTTAGCTGAAGTTCAGCAACTGGTTGGCGGTTTGTTCGTTGGTATCGGCCGTCGAGAGCACCTTCATCTGCATCTCGAAGGCCCGCGATTGGGAAATCATGTTCACCAGACCACTGACCGGATTGACGTTGCTGTTCTCGATCGAGCCCGAGACCACCACGACATTCGGATCGACCTGCGCCGGTGCGTTGTTTGCCGTGCGGAACAGCCCGTCGTCGCCGCGCACCAGATTGCCTTCCGGCGGATTCACCAGCTTCAACTGCCCCATGACGGCGATGGAGTTGGGCGGATCGCCCGGCCCCAGCGCCGAGAGCGTGCCGTCGGCGCCGATGCTCACGGCCGCGCCCGGCGGCACGGCGGCCGGCCCGGCGTCGGTCATCACTGGCAGCCCGTGCAACGTGAGCTGACCGTTGGCCGTCATCTCGAGGTTGCCGCCGCGGGTGTAGGCTTCGCGGCCCTGCGCATCGCGCACGGCGAGCCAGCCCTGCCCCTGAATGGCGACGTCGAGCGCACGGCCGGTCTGCTGCATGGCGCCCGGCGTGAAGTCGGTGCCCGGCGTGGACGTGGTCACGAACGTGCGAGTGCCCGTCGTGCCGTCTGCGGCGCGCACGGGGGTCTGGCGAAACGCCGCGAGCTGGGCGCGAAAGCCCGGCGTCGAGACGTTCGCCAGGTTGTTGGCGGTGGTCGATTGCTGCTCCATCGCCTGCTTCGCGCCCGTCATGGCGATATAGATCAGACGATCCATCGACGCCCCTCCTCCAAGTTACGCATTTGCGCCGTCCGCCTTACAGGTTCACCATCGTCTGCATCAACTGGTCTTCCGTCTTGATCGTCTGCGCGTTGGCCTGATAGTTGCGCTGCGCAGTGATCATGTGGACCAGCTCCGCCGTCAGGTCGACGTTCGACGCTTCGACCGCGCCGGCCTGCAGCTTGCCGAGGTTCGTGCCGCCCGGCACGCCGACGATCGGAATGCCCGAATCGGCCGACTCTGCCCACAGGTTGTTGCCCAGCGGAATCAGGCCCTGCACGTTGTTGAAGTTGGCGAGCGCAACCTGACCGAGCGTCATCGACTTCGTGTTCGAGTACGTGCCGACGATCGTGCCGTCTGCATTGAACGTGAAGCCCGTCAGCCGGCCCGACGTGTAGCCGTCTTGCGTGAGCGTGTTCGGCGTGTAGGTATTGCCGTACTGTGTCGTGCCCGTCAGGTTGAGCGTCAGGGTCGCGGGCGACGCGCCGTTGCCGTAGGTGATGACCGGCAGCGTGATCGGGCCGGTCACGGCCGCGCCGGTCGAGTCCGTCTGCGCGACGAGGCTGCCGGCCGTGTTGAACGTCATCGTGCCGATCGGGCCAGCGCCGATTTGCGTCGTGCCGTCGACCGAGCCGTACACGGTCCACGTGGCGTTGTTGGTCACCGGATCGACGCTCGTCTTCTTGAAGTACACGTTGACGTCGTGCGAATTGCCCAGCGAGTCATAGACCTTGAGCGACGTGGCGTTCGTGTACGAGTTCGGATCGGTGATCGAGAACGGCGTGGCGTTGATCGGGCTGCGCGAGTCGAGGTTGAACTGGCCCGTGATCTTCGTGGTGGCGGTCGGCGCCAGGTCGCCCGTCGGGATCCGCAAATCGACCGGCGAGACGCTGTTGACGATGCCGTTCGGGCCGGCAAGGTAACCGGTCAGGTGATCGCCGTTGGCGTTGACGATGTAGCCGTTCTTGTCGAGCGAGAACTGACCGTTACGCGAGTAAGCGATGGTGCCGTTGTTCGACACGCGGAAGAAGCCGTTGCCCGAGATCGCTAGGTCGAGCTGACGGTTCGTGACCGTGATGTCGCCCTGCGTGAACTGCTGCGCGACCGTCGACACACGCGTGCCGATACCGACGGTGTTGTTGCCCGCGCCGAACAGCGAGTTCGCGTAGATGTCGGCGAACTGCGCCTGCCCCTGCTTGAAACCGACGGTGGCCGCATTGGCAACGTTGTTGCCGATGACGTCCAGGTCCTTGGAAGCGGCGTTCAGGCCGCTCAATCCGGTCGAAAATGCCATGGTGATACTCCTGAAATTCGGTTATCGACGATGTCTGTCGCGATGAAAACGGTTTGGGGCTTACGTCGGATGAGAGCGGTTACAGGATTTCGCGCACGTCGGAGAGCTTGATGTTCGAGCCCGTGCCGACGTTGAGCAGCGGCGCACCCGTCGTGCTGGCCACCACGCTCTGAACCTGTGCATAGGAGAGCAGCGTCGGCGTCACGGCCTTGCCGTTGGCCGAGGCGCTCACCGTCAACGTGTAATTGCCGTCGGCCACCGTGGCGCCGGCGTCGTCCTTGGCATCCCATGTGAGCGCCTGCACGCCGGCGTCGAGCGCGCCGGCGTTGACCGTGCGCACCACCTTGCCGGTGCTGTCCTTGATCTGGATCGTGACGGTGTCGGCGTCGCCCGGCAGTTCGAAGCCGAACGGGGTGGCCGTCTTCTTGACCGTGCCGTCCGTTGCCGTGGTGCTGCCCACGCCGATGTTGTTGCCGGGAACCAGCACGCCTTTGCCGACCAGCGCGGCGGCTTGCAGGCTCTGCGTCGAGTTGAGCTGCGACGTCACCGACGACAGCGTGGTGTTCAACTGCGTGATGCCCGAGACCGTGCTGATCTGCGCGAGCTGCGAGGTCACCTGCGAGTTGTCCATCGGGTTGAGCGGATCCTGGTTGTTCATCTGTGCGACGAGCAACTTCAGGAAGCTGTTCTGCAGATCGTTTGCGCTGCCTGCGGAGGACTTCGAGCTGGAGCTGTTGCTCGCGGTGCCGTTGATCGAATCCAGGAACGACTGCGAGAAATTGGCAGCGTTCGACGTGTTGATACTTGCCATTGTTCTGGTCTCCGCGCGGCCTCTTACTGGCCGACCGTGAGGGTTTTGAGCATCAACGTCTTGGCGGTGTTGAGCGCCTCGACGTTGGCCTGATAGGAACGGGAGGCGGAGATCATGTTGACCATCTCCTCCACCGGATTCACGTTGGGCATGGTCACGTAGCCCTGGGCATTGGCTGCCGGATTCTTCGGGTCGTACACCGTCTTGAGTGGCGACGGGTCGTTGACCACGCCGGCCACCTTCACGCCGCCCACGTCGGTGCCCGTCACCGGGTTGACCTGAAACACAACCTGCTTGGCGCGGTACGGCTGACCGTCCGGGCCGGTCACCGACTCGGCGTTGGCCAGATTGCTGGCCGTGACGTTCATGCGCTGCGACTGGGCCGTCATGGCCGAGCCGGCGACATCGAAGATGCTCATGAGTGGCATGGCACTTACCCTTGACTCGTGATGGCTGCCAGCATCGTCTTGATCTGGCTGGACATGACCGTGAGGCCCGTTTGGTAATGCACGGCGTTATCGGCGAAGTTCACGCGCTCGGCATCGAGTTCGACGGTGTTGCCGTCGACGCTTTGTTGATACGGCACGCGATAGAGCAGCTCGGGGCCGCCCATCGGCGGCGCGGCGCTCACGCCACGGCCGGCGATATGACGCGAGGACGTGCGCGAGAGCGACACGCTCGACTCGGTGGCGAGCTGCTGCTGTGCGCCGCGCTCGACCGCCTGGCTCAACGCATTGTTGAAATCGACGTCGCGCGCCTTGTATCCCGGCGTGTCCGCGTTGGCGATGTTCGACGAGATCACCTCCTGACGGTAGGCGCGCATGGCCAGCGCCTGCTGGGAAAATCGCAATGCCGCGTCCAGTTTGTCCATGATCTCGTCTCGCCCGATGCGTGCCCTGATGCTGGGTGCTGCACAAGAAACCTGCCCGTGATGCGCTCGTGGCATCGGGTCCGCTCAGAGGTCTCTGGCGGGCCCCGCGCGTTGCGCAGTCGGGATGTCCTGCCTGGGCCCGGAAGAAGTACGGACCTTTTGGCATGCTTTGAATCGTATGCGTCCCCCCCTGGATTCAATCGGAGGAATAGGAAGGAGATTGACCGCCATTTCGAGCCATGCCCCGCACGGGGACATCTCTAGAATGGCTTCCTGACGGCACCGGGCGGGGTTCGCCCCCCCAGGCACAGGAACGCTGCCTGGTGCCGTCGGCTTCACGGACTGGCGTGTACCGAGGCAGGTTGAGCGCCGAGCACCCATGGCGACATCGGGTGACGGCTGCAAGGAGAGTCACGATGGCAGGCAAATACGGCAGCGGTCTTGCCAGCGCCCCCCGCACGCATCATGCGCAGCGGCAGGGTCTGCGCGCGTCCGTGCGTTCCGGGCTGCTGGCTGCCGTGCTCGGTCTGACGAGCCTGACCACGCCGGGCTTCGCACACGCCGCCCCCGCCGCCGGCATCGCCACCGATACCGCAGCGCAGCACCTCGGCAACACGCTGGGCCCCGGCGCCATCGTCATCCCCGGCAACAACACCGCCGCAGGCGGCGTCGCATCGAACGTGCCGAACATGGTTCGCCCCGTCACGACCGCGAGCGCTAACCCTGTTGGGGCGAGTGCGGGCGTTGCCAGCGCGAGCGCGCAAGCGCCCCAGGCGGCCGCCCCCCAGAATTCCCAGTTCCAGAACACCGAAGCCATTCGTCAGACGGCCGAACGGTTTCTGCGCGAGCAGACGACAGGGCTGCCGGGACGCGTGGCCATCACGCTCGGCGACGCCGTCTCCGATCGCATGCCCGCCTGCCCCGTGCTCGAACCGTTCCTGCCACCCGGCGCGCGCCTGTGGGGCTCAACGACGGTGGGTGTGCGCTGCTCGGGCGAGCGGCCATGGACGTTGTATCTGCAAGCCCGCGTGAGCATCAACGCGACGTACTTCGTCGCGGCGCGCCAGATCAATCCGGGCGAGACCATCGGACCGAACGATCTGTCGCCGCGCCAGGGCGATCTCACGCTGCTGCCGCGCACGGTGGCGACCGATGCCGGTCAGATCGTCGGCACCGTGGCCGTGAATCGCATTACGTCGGGCCTGCCGATCCGCGCCGATCTGCTGCGCAGTGCGATTGCCGTCCAGCAGGGACAGACCGTCCGCGTGGTCTCGCGTGGCTCGGGATTTGAAGTCAGTACGGAAGGACAGGTGCTGTCGCGTGCCAGCGCCGGCGACCCCGTTCAGGTGCGCACCCGCGCCGGTCAGGTCGTCAGCGGCACGGTCAAGACAGGCAAAGGCGGCAACGTCGAGGTTGAAGTTGCACTTTGAGTAAGCACTCACTGTGATTGAGTATTCGTTGAAAGCACCCGGGCACTTGAACTGGTAACAGGATGTTACTTGCCTAAAGTTGTGGCGGATAATGCCGTTACACAGGCAAGTTTCTGGGGAAAGCACATGAAAATCGAACCACCCGCCAAACCGCTGACTGGCGTCGGCGCGAGCAAGGCGACGACCGATCGGGCGAGCACCGGCGCTGTGAACGCTGACGGCTCGGCCGCGTCTGTTGCAGCTGGCAGCGATGCGAGCGTGAGCACGAGCGCCCTGTCGTCGGAAATGCGCGCCTTACAGTCTGCGCTGGCACAGACAGGCTCGGCCGATGTCGACGTGACCAAGGTGCTCGCGATCAAAGACGCGATTGCCAAGGGCCAGCTCACTATTGATCCCTCCAAGATTGCGGACGGTCTCATTGCGACCGCGCGCGATCTGCTCTCGACACAATCGAAGTCATGACCCCCGATGCCCTGCTGAACGCCCTGTCTGCCGAGACGACCGCCATTGGTGCGTTTTCGGCGTTGCTTGGCGAAGAGCAGCAGGCATTGGTCAGCGGCACGCTCGACGCGCTGCCGGAGCTGACCGAGCGCAAGGCGCGCGCGGTGGCGGAACTCGCGATACTCGGTCGCGAGCGCGACGCTCAACTGGAAGTCCTGGGTTATTCGCCTGACGAGGCAGGTGCCGCGGCCGCTTCCGCCGACGACGCCCGCATCGATACCGCCTGGAAGGCGCTGCTCGCCGCCGCGTTGGACGCCAAGCGCGCCAACGAAACGAACGGTATGCTCATCCACACGCGTCTGACCTACACGCAGCAAGCCCTGAACGTGCTGTACGGCCCGGAGAAGAATGCGCCGCTGTATGGACCGGACGGCCGCACCACACCGCGCTCGAGCGGTGGAAGTGTGACGGCCTGACAGGGTAGTTTGTCGAGCGTTTAAGGCTCGCAAGCCGGTTCAGGCTCCCCCCAATTCCGCAGCTTCGATCACCCGCGCACGATGCAGCGTAGGGGGAATACGTACGCGAAATTCCCCGCTGTAGCGATGCTCGGCGAGCCGTTCCGCCACTTTTTTGCCGCCTGCCAGCAAGTCGCCCCCTCGGTCACGACCTTCCTAATACCATCCAATGCATCTTCCGGCGACCGGGTGAGGCGATAGGTGTAGTGATTAGTGTTCATGCTCCCTGCCTTCGAATTTGCGGATGGCATTCAACATCTGGCGCACCTGATAAACCAAGCCGCCGTTGTCCGAAAATTCTGGCCGCGCGCCGCGCCTGGACGCGCAAGCGTTCGAGCGTTCGTTATCTGCCCCCTCAATTCGCCGACGTCCACGCCTTCTCACGCAGCGTCGCGCGCAAGCGCGAGATCGCCTGGCTGTGCAACTGGCAGACGCGAGACTCGCTCACCTCGAGCACCGCGCCGATTTCGCGAAGGTTCAGCCCTTGCTCGTAGTACAGGCTCATCAGCAACTTCTCACGCTCCGGCAAGCGGTCGATGGCGTCGACGACGCCGCCGCGCAATCCCTCGTCGAGCAGCATCGTGAGCGGGTCGGCGCCCGGGTCCGAACAGATCCGGTCGATGAACGGCTCTTCGTCCGCCGCTTCGAAATCTTCGTAATAGATCAACTGGCAGCCGTGTACGTCCTGCAGCATTTGCTGGTACTCGGACAGCCCGATGGCCATCTCGCTGGCAATTTCGCTCTCCGACGGCCCCCGGCCCAGCCGTTGCTCCAGCCGCTGCACCGCCTGCTCGATCTGACGCGCCGTCTTGCGAATGCCGCGCGACGCCCAGTCCAACTCTCGCAACTCGTCGAGCATTGCCCCGCGAATGCGCTGGCTCGCGTACGTTTCGAACTGTGCGCCCTGCGTCTCCTGATACCGGTTCGACGCATCGAGCAGCCCCAGCATGCCGGCCTGAATCAGATCTTCCAGCTCCACGCTCGCTGGCAGCTTCGCCATCAATTGCAGCGCCAGACGGCGCACCAATGGTGCGTATTGGGTCAGCGTGTCGTTCGTGTCGACCTTCCCGCGCGCGGTATACATGTTTCCCTCCGCTTTCTCTCGACGCGTGCCGTGACGCTCAGACCGTGTGGGCGCTAAGCGCCCCCACATCATGCACCAGCTCGCTGCCACGATCGGCACCGAGCGCCGCCGGGCCCGTCTCCCGCATAGCCAACGGCCAATGCATCACCTGTGCCGCCAACTGACGATACGCCACCGCCGCCGGCGCCATGGGGAACGCATCGACCACCGTACGCATGAGATGCCGCGCCCGCATGACCTGCCGATCCACCGGCACATGGCCCGCCAGTTCCAGCGACACCGCCAGATAGTGGCTCGCCGTCGTTGCCAGATTGCGGCACACCACACGTGCCTCTATATCTTCCGCCCGATTCACCAGCACCCGAAATTGCGCCCGCGCATAGTCGAAATGCGCCTGCTTGATCCAGGAATATGCCCCCGTGATCGATGCGGGCTCGCGCCCGAGCACCACCATCACCTCATGCGCCTGTGCAGCCAGCGGGCTGAGCACCGCCCCGGCACGCGTGCAGTCGATGACCACGATGTCGGGCTCGCCCATCGTGAGCAGCGGCAACGCGCCCGACGGGTCGATACGTTCGGGATGACGGTGCGCCACCGGCACCAGAACCACGTTGTCGCGCGTGTGGACACGAATCGCGTCAGACGACACGCGCCCGGCAAGCACGTCGTGGATGTCGCCGCGCAGCGTCAGGCCAAGGGCTGGCGCCGCATGCCCGCTCTCGTCGGCCAGCACGACATCCTGACCGTAATGGGCCAGCGCGCTGGCCAGATTCAGAGCAACACTCGTCTGACCCGCTTCAGGCGCACTCCCCACCACCGCAACGATACGCGTAGTATGGCGCGCCACCAGGCGGCGCAGTCCCTCGGCTTGATCGATCACGAGTTTAACCAAAGCAGGCCTCGCCTGAAGGTTGAGAGGACGCGAAGAGCCCACTGTAGTTGGGATCGACCCCGCGCACCACTGCCGGCAGGTCTTCCTCGGCCGGCACGAACGGCGAGCCCGTCACCGGCGCGGAGAGCGCCGTATCGATCAGGAACTCCCGGTCGGCAACGTGCAGATTTTCCGGCACGCGCTGCCCCGTCGAAACGTAATGCACCGGCAAACGGTGACGAATCACCGTATCGAGCACCGAACCAAGATTAGTCGTCTCGTCGAGTTTCGTGAGAATACACCCGGCGAGATCGCCCCCGCCTTCCGCACTGGCGCTGCGATAGGCGTGCACCACTTCGTTGAGCGTGTCGCCATGACTCGTCGCGTTGAGCAACAGCAGACGCTGCACCGGGGTCTCCGCGCCGCATAGCATCGCGACCTGTTCGGGTACCGTGCGGTCGCGCTGGCTCATGCCCACCGTGTCGATCAGCACCATGTGCTTGTTGCGCAACTCGGTCAGCGCCAGACGCAAATCCGTGGCGTCCTTCACCGCATGCACCGTCACGCCGAGAATCTTGCCGTAGATGCGCAACTGCTCGTGTCCGCCGATACGATAGCTGTCGGTCGTGAGCAACGCGAGCTTCTCTGCGCCATGGCGCATCACGCAGCGCGCCGCGAGCTTGGCCGTCGTCGTGGTCTTGCCCACGCCGGTCGGGCCCATCAGCGCATACACACCGCCCCGGTCCATCAGGTCGTCTTCGTTCGGCATGATGGGCAGGTTGCGCTTGAGCGCTTGCTTCACCCAGTCGATGCCGTTCTCGCGATCGCTCCCCTCCGGCAGATGTTCGAGCAGCGCGCGGCCCAGTTGCGCCGAGAACCCGGCAGCGAGCAGCGTGCGCAGAATCTCGCCCTGCGCCGGCGAGCGGCGTTGCTTGTCGTTCCAGACCAGCCCCGCCACCTGCTCTTCGAGCAAGCCTCGCATACTCTGGAGTTCGCCCATCATGGTCTGGGCGAATGCGTTCGCCGCAGCGGCGTCGTGTGCGTTCGCGACGGGTGTCGCAAAGATCGGCGCGTGTGCCGCCGGTCGGGGACGCGGCCGGTGCGTCGGCATGTCGCCGCCCGCGAGCGCGTCGAGATCTTCTTCCGCCAGCGCAACAATTTCCACGCCGTTGGCGACCGAGCGGTTGGACAACACGACCGCATCGGGTCCGATTTCCTCGCGAATCTGGCGCAGTGCGTCGCGGCACGTGCCCGCAAAGAATTTCCGAATCTTCACGCTTGACCTCCGATGAGTGCCGTCATTTTCACGTTCCGTGTGTCAGGCACTTCCGCATACGACAGAACCTTGAGCTGCGGCAGGCTGCGGCGCAAGAAGCGCGAGAGCAGCGAGCGCAGCGGATGTTGAACCAGCAATACCGACGGCAGGCCCTGACGCTCCTGACGCGCCACCGCTGCCTGGGTTTCGCGCAGCAACGTGTCCGCGAGGCCCGGTTCGAGACCGGTGCCTCCGCCTGCGGACAATGCCTGCGTGAGAATTCGTTCGAGATTGGCGTCGAGCCCGACCACTTCGAGATCGCCGCTGCCCGGGAACACGCTTTGCGTGATCGCCCGGCCCAGCGACAGGCGCACCAGCGCCGTGAGGTCGTAGGGGTCCTGCACGCGCGCGCCATGCTCGGCAATGGTATCGATGATCGTGCGCATGTCGCGAATCGGCACCTGCTCCTCGAGCAGGTTCTGCAACACCTTCTGCAACGTGGTGAGCGTGACGGTCTTCGGCACCAGATCTTCGATGAGCTTGGGCGCGTCCTTGCCGATGCGCTCGATGAGCTGCTGCACTTCCTGGCGCCCCAGCAACTCGTGAGAGTGGGCGTTGATCAAGTGGTTCAGGTGTGTAGCCACCACGGTACCGGCATCAACCACCGTGTACCCATAGGCCTGCGCCTGATCTCGCTGACCGACGTCGATCCAGATGGCGGGCAGGCCGAACGCCGGGTCGCGCGTCGGCGTGCCTTGCAGCGGCGCCGTGACCTGCCCCGGATCGATGGCGAGCAATTGGCCCGGATACGCTTCGCCCTCGCCGATGGTCACGCCCTTGAGCGTGATGCGGTATTGATTCGGGCGCAGTTCCAGATTGTCGCGAATGTGAACGACCGGCGCGAGGAAACCGATTTCCTGCGCGAATTTCTTGCGGATGCCCTTGATACGCTTGAGCAACTCGCCGTCCTGATTGCGGTCGACGAGCGGAATGAGGCGATAGCCGACTTCCAGTCCCAGCGGATCGACGAGCGCCACGTCGTCCCACGAGGCTTCGGCCACTTCGGCCGGCGCGGTGGCAGCCACCGGTGTGGGACGCGCCGCCTGTTGCTTGGCCGCCTCGGCCTTGCGAAACTGCCAGCGCGCGAGGGCGCCGAGCCCGATCGCCAGCAACAGGAAGGCGAAGTGCGGCATGCCGGGGATCAACCCCATCAGGCCGAGAATCGCGGCCGTGATGCCGAGCACACGCGGATTGCTGAACAGTTGCGAGACGACCTGCTGGCCGACGTCTTCGTCGGTCGCCACACGAGAGACAACCACACCGGCGGCCGTCGAGATCACCAGCGCCGGGATCTGGGCGACGAGCCCGTCGCCGATGGTCAGCAACGTGTAGTTCTTGGCGGCGAGGCCGATGTCCAGTCCGTGCTGAACCACGCCGACGATCAGGCCGCCGACGATGTTGATGACCATGATGAGCAGACCGGCCACCGCGTCGCCGCGCACGAACTTCGATGCGCCGTCCATCGAGCCGTAGAAGTCGGCCTCCTGCGCGATCACCGAGCGGCGCTTGCGCGCTTCCTCTTCGCCGATCAGGCCGGCGTTCAGATCGGCGTCGATGGCCATCTGCTTACCGGGCATCGCATCGAGCGTGAAGCGCGCGCCAACTTCGGCGATACGCCCTGCCCCCTTCGTAATCACCATGAAGTTGATGACCACGAGGATGATGAACACCACGATACCGACGGCGTAATTGCCGCCCACCAGGAAGTGGCCGAACGCTTCGATCACCTTGCCCGCAGCGTCCGGGCCCGTGTGGCCTTCGAGCAGCACCACGCGGGTAGACGCCACGTTCAGCGACAGCCGCAGCAGCGTAGAGAACAACAGCACGCTCGGAAACGCCGCGAAGTCGAGCGGCTTTTGCGTGTACATGCTCACCAGCAGCACCATCACCGCCAGGGCGATGTTGAAGGTGAACAGCAGATCCAGGATGAACGGTGGCAGCGGGAGGATCATCATGCCCAAAATCATGATGATCAGCACCGGCGCGGCGAGCGACTTCAGACTGCCGCCGAGGAGCACTTGCGACGAGCGCAGCCACTGGTTCGCGCGAGGGTTGAGGTTCATTCGTTACACTCGTTTCGGCCCGGCGCGCCGCGGCGCGTCGAGTTCGGCCGGCACCGACAGGTCGGACGGAACGCTTGGCTCCATGCCCCCTTCGGTACGCCAGCGGCGAAGCTGGAAGACCCACGCGAGCACTTCGGCCACGGCCGTGTACAGCGTGGCCGGGATTTCGTGGCCGATCTCCACGTGCGCATGCAGCGCACGCGCGAGCGGCGGGGCTTCGAGAATCGGGATGTTGTGCTCCGCACCCAACTCACGGATGCGCTGCGCCACCAGATCGGTGCCCTTGGCCAGCACGCGCGGCGCGCGCATGTTGTCCTTGTATTCGAGGGCGACGGCAAAGTGCGTCGGGTTGGTCACGATCACGTCGGCCTTGGGCACGTCCTGCATCATGCGGCGGCGCGCGGTCTGACGCTGCAACTGACGGATGTGCGCCTTAAGGTGCGGATCGCCTTCCGATTCCTTGTTTTCCTGACGCACTTCCTCTTTGGTCATGCGCAGCTTCTTGTAGTGCTGCCAGAGCTGGAAGGGAATGTCGATGGCCGCCACCAGCAGCAGCGACGCCACGATGAACGCGCAGCACACCACGATCAACTCGCCCACGTGGGGCAGCGCCGCCCGCGGCGACTGGGTCATCAGTCCCATCACGGCGTCTTTATCGCGCGCAATCGCCCAGTAGGCCACCGCCCCGACCAGAAGTGTCTTCGCCACCGCCTTGACCAGTTCGACCAGGCCTTGCGTGGAAAACATTCGGCCAAGCCCCTTGAGCGGGTTCAGCCGGCCAAAGTTGGGGGCCAGCGACTTGGTCGTGAAGAGCCAGCCGCCCAGCGCCATCGGGGCAGCGATCGCCGCGAGCACCAGCAAGCCGAGCAGCGGCGCGATGGCGACGAGGGCGTCGGCGCCCGAGTGGGCGGCGTTGGAAAGCATGCGGTGGGTGTCGAGCGCGGTGCCTGGCTCGAACGCCATGCCGTGACGCATGAGCTGTGCGAAACCCTGCGAGATCCGGTCGGCCGTCATCCACAGGCCGGCCACCCCGGCCGCCAGCAAGGCGAACGTGGAAAGCTCGCGAGAACGCGCAACCTGCCCCTCCTCGCGCGCCTTTTCAAGACGCCGGGGGGACGCAGGTTCCGACTTTTCGAGATCGCTTTCCTCAGCCATGCCCTATCCACTGCGGGCGGACGAACCCACCCTATCGCGACTGATTATGGCCGTAACCGTCAAGTCACAAAGGGGGGAATAGAGGCGGGATTGGGCGGTATTTCGTGACAGCGGCCGAACGAGGCCGGCGCCGGGGCCGAAAACCCACGCCCGCCAAGCCGGTCAGCCGGCTGGCGAGGCGCTCACTCAGAAGCCGAGGCTGGCGAGCAGGTCGTCGACCTGGCCCTGATCGGCCACGATGTCGGTGCGACCTTCCTTCTTGATCTGCGGCCCGTTGAGCAGCGAATCTTCAGCCTCCTTGCGCTTCTCCGGAGGCATGTTGTCGAGCAGCGTCTGGAGCAGATGCTTCTCGATCTCCTGCACGACCTCCATGATCTTCTTGATGACCTGGCCGGTCAGATCCTGGAAATCCTGCGCCATCATGATTTCCATCAGATGGTTGTTGGTCGCGCGGGTGTCTTCGGGCACGCGGCGCAGATAGGTGCGTGTCTCGAGGACGAGCTTGCGTGCGTCTTCGAGTTCGAGCGGCTCGTCGAACCACTTGGCCCAGCGCTCGTCGAGCGCGTTGGCGTCCGCTTCGAGGCGATCCTGAAGAGGCTTGGCCAGTTCGATGGCCGTGAGCGCCCGCACCGCCGCCTGCTCGGTCATGGTGGCGACGTAGTTCAGGCGGTCGCGCGCATCGGGAATTGCCTCGGCAGCCTGCTCGAGTTGCTTGTCCAGCCCCAGTTCACGCAGGTTGTCGCGCAGCATGCGCGTCAACTGTCCGATGCGCATGAGCATGCGCTCGGCGGGGTCCGCCTCGCCGGTCACGTGAGCGCCATTGGGCTCACCCGGCCATTCAGTGCTCGCCTCGTGGGTCACGCTCAGGCCCCCGTCTTGTCCATTTTCTCGAAGATCTTGCCCAGCTTTTCATCCAGGGTCGCCGCCGTGAACGGCTTGACCACATACCCGCTCGCCCCTGCCTGGGCGGCAGCGATGATGTTTTCCTTCTTCGCTTCGGCCGTCACCATCAGCACCGGCAGCTTCGAGAGGTTCGGATCGGCACGGATCTGCTGGAGCATCGTCAGGCCGTCCATGTTCGGCATGTTCCAGTCCGAGACCACGAATTCGAAGTTGCCGCCGCGCAGTTTGGCCAGCGCCGCAGCACCGTCTTCCGCTTCGTCGACATTGGAGAAACCCAGTTCCTTGAGCAGGTTTCGCACAATCCGGCGCATCGTCGGAAAATCGTCGACGACCAGGAATTTCATGTTCTTGTCTATCATCATTACTCCAATTCGGCCGGCGCCCCTCGGGGGCCGGCGATATTCATGGGCAAATTCCGCCGCCACTCAGTGCCCTGAGTGTGCCCGCAAATCCATACGGATCATACGGCGAAAAAACGCCAAAAAGCGCCCTACTATACTCGTTGGGTGCGTTCGCCAAATTTCGCGACCTGATGCAGCACTTTGCGGGCCATTTCGTGCAACGGCACCACCTCTTCTGCGCCACCCATCGCAATGGCCTCGCGCGGCATGCCGAACACGATACAGCTCGCTTCGTCCTGCGCGAAGGTATATGCACCGGCCTGGCGCATTTCCACGAGACCGGCCGCGCCGTCGCGGCCCATACCCGTGAGAATGACCCCGATCGCGTTGCGCCCGGCATGCACGGCCGCGGAGCGAAACAATACATCGACCGACGGCCGATGTCGATTCACCGGCGGTGCCGGGTCGAGCAAGGCCACATAGTTCGCGCCGCTGCGCGAGAGCTGCAAGTGAGTATCGCCGCCCGGCGCGATGTACGCGTGGCCCGGCAACACACGCTCGCCATGCTCGGCTTCCTTCACCGTGATGCGGCACAGGCCGTTCAGGCGCTGCGCGAACGACTTGGTGAAACCGGCCGGCATATGCTGGGTAATCAGAATCGCCGGGGCATCCGGCGGCATCGGCACCAGCACCTCTCGAATCGCTTCGGTGCCGCCCGTCGACGCGCCGATGATAATCAGCTTCTCCGTCGACACCAGCGGGTTGCGCAACATCGGCGCCGCTTCGATCGGTACGGGCGCCGCGCTCTTGGGCGGGGCGCTACGCACCCGGGCACGGGCGGCCGCACGAATCTTGTCGGCGATCATCTCGCCGTATTCGAGCATGCCGTCGCGAATTCCCAGGCGCGGCTTGGTCACGAAGTCCACCGCGCCGAGTTCGAGCGCACGCAGCGTGACTTCCGAGCCGCGCTCGGTCAGCGACGACACCATGAGCACCGGCATCGGACGCAGGCGCATGAGCTTCTCAAGGAAGTCCAGCCCGTCCATGCGCGGCATTTCGACGTCGAGCGTGAGCACGTCCGGGTTGTACTGCTTGATTAGGTCGCGCGCCACGAGCGGATCGGGTGCGGTCGCCACAACGGTCATGTCCGGTTGCGCATTGATGATCTCGGTCATCAGACTGCGTACGAGTGCGGAATCGTCCACGCACAGGACTTTGATTGGTTCGCTCAAGCCTCCTCCATTTGTCGGTTGTCAGGCCCCGGCCGAGGCTTGGCATTTCTGGCCGGTGGCGCAAAGAGTTCTACGGAGCCCCGTACTTCGCGTGTGCGCAAACGCTGCGCATACGCCTGTTCCCGCTGGACGATGGCCGGATCTCCCCGGTCGCCCAGCTTCTTGACCATCACCCGCCCGGTGCGCGGTAAAAAGCACACCTTGCGCGGATGCGGTCCGAGCAAATCCTGCGCCGTGACGCGAATCTGCTCCATCTCGAGATAGCGCAACACGAAGTTCGCATTGCGATCGCCGATGTTCAGTGTGGTCATGCCCGCCAGCACCGCGCCGCCACCGAAGACTTTCGCTTCGAGACGTTCGCGCTTTGCGCCGAGCTTGATCAGCTCGTTGATGAGCATTTCCATGGCGTATGCGCCGTAACGCATGGACGCCGAGAGTATACGGTCGCGCTCGCTTTCGCCATCGTCCGGCAGCATGAAATGGTTCATGCCGCCGATACCCGTGACGCTGTCGCGCACGCATGCAGCCACACACGAACCAAGCACCGTCACGAGCATGATGTCCTCGGTCGTGACGTAATACTCCGACGGCAGCAATTTCACCGCCTGCGTGTTGAACGCATTGTCGAAGTAATGGTTGGTCGCGAGCGCTTCGGCCAGTGGTTGCGCCATGTCAGGCTCCCCGGGCACTCGTGCCGGCCAGTTCGTAGACCGTCTGCCCACGCAGTCGGAACGCCCGGCTCACATAGGTAAAGTTCTCGGAGTGCCCGGCGAAGAGCAACCCGTCCGGCTTTAGCAAGGGCACGAAGCGCTCGAGAATCCGCGCCTGCGTTTCCTTGTCGAAATAGATCATCACGTTACGGCAGAAGATGACGTCGAACGGACCGCCGATCTGCCACGACGGCGCCAGCAAGTTCAGCGGTTCGAACGTCACGAGTTGCTGCAACTCCGGACGCACCTTGATCTTGCCCGCGTTCGCGCCCGTGCCGCGCAGAAAGTGGCGGCGCAATTGCTCTTGCGAGAGTTTGCCGGTCTGCTCGCCGTTATAGACGGCGGCCGACGCGCGCGTCAGCACCTGTGTATCTACATCCGTGGCCAGCACGCTCGCATTCGGGCGCGAGCCCAGCGTGTCGACGAGCGTCATCGCAATCGAGTACGGCTCTTCGCCGGTCGACGCCGCGCAGCACCAGACCGAAATCGGCTTGGGGCGCTGGCGCACAAAGTCGGCGAGCAACGGGAAGTGATGCGATTCACGGAAGAACGACGTGAGATTGGTCGTCAACGCGTTGGTGAACGACTCCCACTCGCCGTCGCCGGTATCGGCCTCGAGCATGTCGAGGTATTCGGTGAAACTCGTCATGCCGAGCGCGCGCAAACGCCGCGCGATGCGGCTGTACACCATCTCGCGCTTGTGTTCGGCCAGCGCGATCCCGGCACGCTGATAGATCAGGTTGCGGATGCGGCTGAAATCGGCCAGCGAGAAGGCAAAGTCGCGCTCGCCCGAGAGGGCGGCACCGCTTGCGCGCGCAAAATCCGCGCTGCGCGAGCTGCCAGCGTCGTGCGCGCCGGTATTGCCAGCGGCACCGCGGCGCGACAGCAGCGAGGTATTGCGCGAATCAGTCATGGTTTCTCACTTTGCTACAGCGTCAATCGTCGGACGTCATGCTCATTGTTGTGCTCACATTCATGCCACGCGAGCCAACGGCCGCGGCGTCGGTTCCCGGCGCGTTGCGCTCATGGCACGCTCGCTCGCGCCGCCCGTTGCGTTCGTCTGGAACACCGACACGGCATCGCGCAGTTCGTCCGCCTGCGACTCCAGTGCGCCGGCGGCGGCGGCCGCTTCTTCCACGAGCGCCGCATTCTGCTGCGTCACTTCGTCCATCTGCGTGATCGCGCGGTTGACCTGTTCGATGCCGCTCGACTGTTCGGCCGAGGCCGCCGAGATCTCGCCCATGATGTCGGTCACGCGTTTGACCGCCTGCACGATCTCGCCCATCGTCTGACGTTGTTGCGTCACGAGCGCCGTACCGTCGTGCACGCGGCGCGCCGAGTCTTCGATCAGCGTCTTGATTTCCTTCGCCGCCGCCGCGCTGCGCTGCGCCAGCGTGCGCACTTCGCCCGCCACCACGGCAAAGCCGCGCCCCTGCTCGCCCGCACGGGCCGCTTCCACGGCGGCGTTCAACGCGAGGATATTGGTCTGGAAGGCAATGCCATCGATCACCCCGATGATGTCGACAATCTTGTTCGAACTGGCCGAGATGCCGTCCATCGTTTCGCCGACCTGCCCGGAGACTTCACCGCCACGCGTAGCGATGTCCGAGGCGTTCACGGCAAGCTGACTGGCCTGACGCGCGTTGTCCGCGTTCTGCTTGACCGTGGCCGTGAGCTGTTCCATCGACGAGGCCGTCTCTTCGAGCGACGCGGCCTGTTGCTCGGTACGCGCCGACAGATCGGTGTTGCCGGCCGCGATCTGATGCGCGGCCGTCGTGATCGACTCGGTGCCCTGGCGAATCTGTCCGATGGTCTCGGCGAGCGTCTGCTGCATGTGCTGCATCGCGTAGACCAGGCTGCCGGTGTCGCCCGGCGCGACGTCGACAGGATCGTAAAGATTGCCGCCGGCGATGCGGTGCGCGATTTCGGCCGCGTAATCGGGTTCGCCACCGAGACTGCGTTGCACGTTGCGAATGATCGCCATCATTGCAGCAGTCACGATGAGGCCGACGGCAAGCATCGCAATGCTCAGACGCCACAGCGTGGCATAGAACGCTTCATCGATGTCCTGCACGTACACGCCGCTCATCACGGCCCAGTCCCAGGGCGCAAAGTACTTCACGAACGAGAGCTTTGCGAGAAATTTGTCGCTACCGGGCATGCGGCCGTAGTAATCGACGAAACCCGAGCCCTTGCTCTTGGCGACTTGCGCCATCTCGACGAAAAGCAGTTTGCCGCTCGAATCCTTGTAATTGGAGACGTCCTTGTTGACCAAATCGACGAGTGTCGGGTGCATGAGCACGGTCGGCGTGGTATTGAAGATGACCAGATACCCGTTGTCGCCATAACGCATCATCTTGAGGCGGGCCATGGCCTGCTGCTTCGCCTCGTCGACGCCGATCTTGCCCGCCGCAGCCTGCGCCGCGTAGTCGCGCACGATCCCATCGGCACTGGAGACGATGTGCTCCAGCGCTGAGCGTCGCTCCGATATCACCGTGCCGCGCTCGTGCCAGGCAGCCCAGCCGCCGAGAATCAAAAGCCCCAGCCACATCAGCGCAAGCGCTGACCAGAGTTTTGCCTTGAGACTCAACTGCATCATGATGTGACCCTCCACCCGCCGCACGTCGCGGCGTAATGCGCGCGACGGCGTCTCGTCTTACCGATTATTGCCACTTGCCGACACGCATCTCGTCGATTCCGGCCCATCCTGCGCCGGGACAAACGCGTGCACCGTTCCTATAGGTTGTTACCTGGTTGCCTTTGACGCCCGCTCAGAAGGTTTCCCAGTCGCCGCTCGCGTCGTCCGTGCCGGTACGGGCCGCTGGCGCGGCTGCGGCCGGTGCCGGTTTGCGCTGCGGTGCCGATGCGGCCTTCGCCTTCGCCGTCGGCGCCGGCGACGGTGTCGCAGCGGCGGACGCCGCCACCTTCTTCGCTGCCGGACGCACGGCGCCCGGCATCGCCGCCAGCGTCGGCGCCGCGTGATTTGCCGCGGCCTGACCGGCGTCCAGGCGGAACACCGAGACGACCGACTTCAGACGATTGGCCTGCTCTTCCAGCGAGCCGGCGGCGGCCGCCGCTTCTTCCACGAGCGCCGCATTCTGCTGCGTCACTTCGTCCATCTGCGTGATCGCGCGGTTGACCTGTTCGATACCGCTCGACTGTTCGGCCGAGGCCGCCGAGATCTCGCCCATGATGTCGGTCACGCGTTTGACCGCCTGCACGATCTCGCCCATCGTTTGGCCCTGCTGCGCCACGAGCGCCGTGCCGTCTTGCACGCGGCGGGCCGAATCTTCGATCAGTGCCTTGATTTCCTTCGCTGCTGCCGCACTGCGTTGCGCCAGCGTGCGTACTTCGCCCGCCACCACGGCAAAGCCGCGACCTTGCTCACCGGCACGCGCGGCTTCCACGGCGGCGTTCAACGCGAGAATGTTGGTCTGGAAGGCGATGCCGTCGATCACGCTGATGATGTCGACGATCTTGTTCGAGCTGGCCGAGATGCCATCCATCGTTTCACCGACCTGCCCGGAGACTTCACCGCCACGCGTGGCGATTTCCGAGGCGTTCACGGCAAGCTGACTGGCCTGACGCGCGTTGTCCGCGTTCTGGCGCACAGTGGCGGTGAGTTCTTCCATCGACGAGGCCGTTTCTTCGAGCGACGCGGCCTGCTGTTCCGTGCGGGCCGACAGATCGGTGTTGCCGGCAGCGATCTGCTGTGCCGCAGAGGTGATCGACTCGGTGCCCGAGCGAACTTCCGCGACGGTGCGCACGAGGCTGTCCTGCATGTGTCTCACGCCCTTGAACAGACGTCCGGTTTCCGTGTCGTTCGACACGTCGACGCGTTGCGTGAGGTCACCGCCGGCAATCTTCTCGAAGTGCTTGATAGCGTCGTTGATCGGGCCCACGATAGCGCGCGTGAGCGTGACCTGCGTCACGATGCCGACGAGCAGGCCCACGGCGAGGCCCAGGCCGACCATCCACATCACCATCGTGTAGCGGCTCTGCGCGTCGAGGTAACGATCTTCGGCGTTCTTGACCTGCAAATCGGCCAGTGTGGTCATCGCCTTCGTGTAGTCGGCGAACAAGCGCGGCACGTCGATCACCGTCTTAGCGTGGAAGTCGGGAATGTCGCCGGATTCGATGGCCTTGAGTGCGGGCAGGATGCCGTCGTTGACCACTTTGCCGCGAGCGGAGATCACAGCGTCGGCGATGCTCTTCTCGCCGTCGCTCATCGGCAGCGCGGCGTAGGCGGCCCAGGCGCTGTCAGCCTTCTTGAGGTTGTTGCGAACGTTTTCGATCGCCGTCTTGATCTCGGTCGGATCGGCAATGAATTCGATGCGCGAGAGAGTCACACGTGCGCCCAATGTCGCGACCGTCGTCTGTGCGAGCGAGCGTGCCGACGCCATGTCGTTCGAGTAAATCTCCTGCAGCGATGCATTGCTTTGTCGCAGCGAGACGAGCCCCACAGCGGCGCCGACAACCAGCAACACCATGAAGAGTCCTAGCGCCAGCGTCAGCCGAGCCCGGATGGTGACATTCTTAAACATAACGACCTCTACCCCGTGAAGACCGGCCAGCGGCCGGCATACCCATCTGAATCATCGAAACGTCAAAACTCTTCCCAATCTCCCGGATCACTCGACTTCGCCGCCGCCGCTCCTGCCGATCCGCCTGCCGGCACCTTGCCCCGCCGTGCTGCGATTTGCAGCACCTGTGCGTCTTCTTGTGCGGTAGTGGCCGCAGGCGCGGGCGGCTGCGCACGGCGCGTCACTGCACGCGTCGCGCCCCCGCCGGCACTGGCGCGTGCCGGAGCGGCGCTGGCTGTCGATGCTGCGACCGTTGCTGGCGCGGCCACCGCGGCCACCGTTGTGGCTGAAACCGCCGGTGCCGCCGCACTCGCCTGCCGCGCGATAGACGCGGTGCGTAGCATCGTGGCGCTGGGCGCTGCGGCGAGCTTGACGCTGTCGCCGACACGGAAGACGGCAACCGCGTCGCGCAAGCGATGCGCCTGGTCTTCGAGCGAGCCGGCGGCAGCCGCCGCTTCTTCCACGAGTGCCGCGTTCTGTTGCGTGACTTCGTCCATCTGCGTCACGGCACGGTTGACCTGTTCGATGCCGCTCGACTGTTCGGCCGAGGCCGCCGAGATCTCGCCCATGATGTCGGTCACGCGTTTGACCGCCTGCACGATCTCGTCCATCGTCTGACCGGCCTTCGCCACGAGCGCCGAGCCATTTTCCACGCGCCCGACCGAGTCTTCGATCAGCACCTTGATTTCCTTCGCCGCTGCCGCACTGCGTTGCGCCAGCGTGCGCACTTCGCCCGCCACCACGGCGAAGCCACGCCCCTGCTCGCCCGCACGGGCCGCTTCCACGGCAGCGTTCAACGCGAGAATGTTGGTCTGGAAGGCAATGCCTTCGATCACGCTGATGATGTCGACGATCTTGTGCGAACTCGTCGAGATGCCGTCCATGGTGTCGACGACGTTGCCCACCACCTGACCGCCGCGCGCGGCAATCTCCGAGGCGTTCACCGCCATCGCGCTCGCCTGCCGGGCGTTGTCGGCGTTCTGCTTGACCGTGGCCGTGAGCTGCTCCATCGACGAGGCCGTCTGCTCCAGCGAGGCGGCTTGTTGCTCCGTGCGGGCCGACAGATCAGTGTTGCCCGCAGCGATTTCGCGCGAGGCCACATTAATCGAGTCGATGCCTTCACGCACGTCCGAAACGATGGACAGCAGACTGTTCTTCATGATCGTGAGGCTGAAGAGCAACTGCCCGATTTCGTCGTGGCCCGAGCCTTCGGCGTTGCCCGTCAAGTCGCCCGCCGCGATCTGCTTGGACATCGAGAGCGCGACGCGCAGCGGATGGTTGATCGCGCGGCGCAGAATGCTGCCGAGAACGAACAGGATGACAATGCCGCCGAGCACCGCCACCACCGTGGCACCGCGCACGAGGGTGTGTTCCTTCTGCGCTTGCTCGTACAGATCGGTCGCCTGCGTGAGTTCGAGACGCGTGAGCACGTTCAGCTCGTCGCGCATCGGGCCGTAGGCCGGCTTCACCTTCTCGATATACGTCTGTTGGGCGCCCTCGGCCGAGCCGGCCCCCAGCATCGCGACCGTTTGTTGAAGGCCGTCGGTCGTGAAGCGCTGGCGAATCACGTTGAAACGCTCCGCCTGCGCCTGCGTCGCCGGATCGACCGACTTCATGTACTCCGCCCACTGACGGTTGATCTCGTCGAGACTGCCCGCGATTTCGTCACCCGCACGCTTCATGGCGTCGAGGTTCGGGCTGCCTACGGCTTCCGCCACGAGCAGCACATCGCGGTCCAGCTTCTGGCCGATCACACCCAGCGTGCTCACCGGCACCATACCGTTCTGATACACCCGCAACAGCTTCTGATTGCTGCTCGACACGCCCCACATGCCCAAAGCGCCGATCACGACGAGCATGATCGCGCCGAGCACGATCATGCCGGTCAGACGCGCACGCAGCGTATCGAGACGCACCTTGCGCACCAGTGCCGCAATACCGCCGCGCTCGACCTTACCGCCGCGAATGCGCAGATTGCCGGCCTGCCCATTGCGAAAGCGCGCGTAGAGGGTTTCAGCCTGCGCCGTCGCCCCCGCCGCCGGGCGTACGCGCACCGACGTGTAACCCACCACCGTGCCGTTTTCCTGCGTCGGCGTCACGGTCGCCAGCACCCAGTAGTAGTCGCCGTTCTTACGGCGGTTCTTCACCAGCCCGACCCACGTGTCGCCGCGCTGAATGGTCTCCCACAGATCGCCGAATGCCTCCGGCGGCATGTCCGGATGGCGCACGATGTTGTGCGGCGCTCCCAGCAGTTCATCGCGCGAATAGCCGCTCACCTCCACGAAGGCGGGATTGGCGTACGTGATCCGCCCCTTGAGATCCGTTCGCGAGATCAGGTACTGATGCTCGCCGATGACGAATTCGTTTTGGGTGACGGGCTGGTTATTGCGCACGTGCTCGGTCTCCGTGGACTGGGGTGAGTGGGTTATGGTTTGTGGTGTGATGCTGCGGGTGTCTCGGCCCGTCGTTCACGTCCGCGCTATGTGTATCTTGCTTTGCGCGTCTGCTGCCGGTGCTCAGCTCGCCAGACGCTCGATGAGCGCCATATCGTCGCTGGTCATCAGCTTCTCGATGTCCATCAGGATCAGCATGCGGCCTTCGACCGTGCCCAGACCCGTGATGTACTCGGTCGCCAGTTGCGCACCGAACTCGGGCGCCGGCTTGATTTCACCGCGTGCGAGCGTAAGCACGTCAGACACGCCGTCGACCACCATACCGACCACGCGGCCCGCCACGTTCAGAATGATCACGACCGTCTGCGTGTCGTACTCGACGCGGCCCAGACGGAACTTGATGCGCATGTCCACGATCGGCACGATGATGCCGCGCAGATTGATCACGCCCTTGATGAAATCCGGCGCATTGGCGATGCGCGTGACCGCGTCGTAACCGCGAATCTCCTGCACCTTCAGAATGTCGATGCCGTATTCCTCTTCACCGAGCGTGAAGACCAGAAATTCCTGACCGTCGCCATCGGTCTGCATGGCGCCGCCCTGGCGCGACACGGCCTGCTCTTGCGAAAGGTTGTCCATCTAACGCGTCTCCGACTTCAGTTGAAGATGGTGGCTACCGCCGAGCGCTGGCCGCGCTGAAGCGCCGCCACGTCGACGATCAAAGCCACACTGCCGTCACCCATGATGGTGGCGGCGGAAATACCGTGAATACGGCGGTAATTGGTTTCGAGGTTCTTCACCACGACCTGCTGCTGACCGACCAGTTCGTCCACCAGCAACGCGAAGCGGCGGCCTTCGGCCTGAAGGATCACGATGATGCCCTGCGTGGGGTCGAGGCGCGCTTCCGGCACGTCGAACGCGCGATACAGCTCGACGAGCGGCAGGTACTCGCCGCGCACCAGCACGACCTGACCTTCGCCGGTCACGGCGCGAATGTCGTCGCGACGCGGTTGCAGCGACTCCATCACGAAGTTCAGCGGGAGGATGAAGATCTCGGGACCGACCTTGACGGACATGCCGTCGAGAATCGCGAGCGTGAGCGGCAGCACGATGCGGATCGTGGTGCCCTTGCCGCGCGAGGACAGAATCTCCACATGGCCGCCCATCTGCTGGATGTTTCGCTTGACGACGTCCATGCCCACGCCGCGGCCCGACACGTCGGTCACCGCTTCCGCCGTGGAGAAGCCTGGCGCAAAAATCAGTTGCCAGACTTCCTCGTCCGTCATCGAATCGGACACGTTCATGCCCTGCTGCTGTGCCTTGGCGAGAATCTTCTCACGACGCAGGCCCGCGCCGTCGTCGCTCACTTCGATCACGATATTGCCGCCCTGATGCGCGGCAGACAGCACCAGTTGGCCGACCGGGTCCTTGCCCGAGGCCAGACGCGCCTCCGACGTTTCGATACCGTGGTCCAGACTGTTGCGCACAAGGTGCGTGAGCGGATCGATGATGCGCTCGATCAGGCTCTTGTCGAGTTCGGTCGCCTGACCGAACGTGACGAGTTCGATTTGCTTGCCCAGCTTGCCAGCGAGATCGCGCACGAGGCGCGGGAAACGCGAGAACACGTAATCCATCGGCATCATGCGGATGGACATCACGGCCTCTTGCAGATCGCGCGCGTTGCGCTCGAGCTGGCCCATGCCGTTGAACAAACGGTCGTGAAGCATCGGGTCGAGGCTGCTCGCCGTTTGCGCGAGCATCGCCTGCGTGATCACCAGTTCGCCCACGAGGTTGATGAGCTGGTCGACCTTTTCAACGCCCACGCGAATCGAGCTGTTCTCATGTCCGGCAGCCGCACCGGCCGGCGCGGCTGCCGCGCGCTTTTCCGGCGGGTGATGGGCGCCATTACCACCCGAGCCCGCCTGGGCCACCGGGGCGGTGGGCACGACGATTTGCTCGGGCGCAGGCGGTGCAACGGGTGCCGGCGCAGCGGGCACTTCGATCGGCGCCGAGGCAGCCGGTGCCTGCGCAAAGACTTCCGCCGTCTGAACCGGCGCCGCCACAGGGGCTTGCGCCGGCGCATCAGGTGCCGCAGGTGCGGCCGCCACGGCAGAGGCATCCTGCACGTCGATCTGCGACGGCTCGATCACGAAGCAGCACACGGCGAGAATGTCGTCCGCACCACAAGTGGTGTCGAGCCACAGGTGCAATGCGTCGTCGGTCGACTGACGCCCCGCCACCTGACCGAGGTTGCCCAGCTCTTCCGCGAGCAACGCCTGATCTTTTTCGCCCACGCCGGTGAGCGTGACTTTCAGACGCGTCTGACCCGGCGGCACGGCGCTCGTGGGTGCGCCGCTCGCGTCGGCTGCCGCAGCGCCGGCATCTCCTGATGCCGGTGCTGCAGGCGCGCTCGCCGGTGCCGCCGCAACGGGCGAAACCGGTGCGGCAGTGGCCGGGGCCCCGCCTTCTTCAGCGGCGAGTTGCTGGAGAATTGCGCAGATGCGCGTCATCGCCTCAACATCGGGTTCACTGGAGGCGCGGTAGGCATTCAACTGTTGATGCAACACGTCTTTGGTTTCCAGGAAGGTATCGACCATCTCGGTGCGCAACTGCAATTCGCCGCGACGCGCGCGGTCCAGCAGATTTTCCAGCAGGTGAGTGGTCTCGGTGAGCGCGGTGAAGCCGAACGTAGCGGCGCCGCCCTTAATCGAATGTGCCGCACGGAAAATCGCGTTGAGCTGCTCGTTGTCCGGCGCATTGATATCGAGCGCGAGCAGGAGGTGCTCCATCTCTGCGAGCAACTCTTCCGCTTCATCGAAAAAGGTCTGGTAGAACTGGGTGATATCCACCGATTTCCTCGTCCTAACTTGGTTGTGCCATCGACGTCATCGTCATGCGCCTTCGCCGACGAGCGAGCCCACTACGTCGACCAATGCCTCGGGGTCGACCGGCTTGATCAGCCAGCCGCTGGCGCCCGCTTCGCGGGCTGCCGTCTTGTATGCACCATCGACTTCCGTCGTCAGTACCAGAATAGGCGTCTGGGCAAACGTGTCGAGTTCGCGCAGTGCGCGAATGAGCGACAGGCCATCCATGCCGGGCATGTGCTGGTCTGTCAGCACCAGATCGAAGGTCGTGTTCGACGCCAGCGCCAGCGCTTCCTGCCCGTCGCGGGCGGTCGTCACGGCGTAGCCGGCTTCGTCGAGCGTTGCCGCCAGAATCTGACGCATCGACGCGGAATCGTCGACGGCGAGAATCGTGTTGCGAAGGGCGTGCATGCGTCTCCTCTTGTCGGTTATCGCGCTGCGGTGCCCGGCGCCGCAGGCGGCGTGGGCACCCCCGGCACGGCAGGCAAGGTACCATTGATGGCGGCGTTCACCGCCTCGCTTCCTGCGCCACGCGCGTTCACGGCATCGATTGTCGGCTGGTCGCCCTCGTGCTTGAACGACTGCTCTGCGCGACGGTTGAGCACGATGATGCTGATACGGCGATTGATCGGGTTGTACGCGTCGTCACGATCAAGCGGCACCGTCGACGCCAGGCCCACCACACGCAACACCTTCTCGCTGTCGAGGCCGCCCGCAATCAGCTCGCGGCGCGAGGCGTTCGCACGATCGGCGGATAGCTCCCAGTTGCTGTAGCTCTTGTCGCCCTGCGCGTAGGCCGTGGCGTCGGTATGACCCGAGAGGCTGATGCGATTGGGCACGTCGTTGAGCGACTTGCCGATCTCGCGCAGGATGTCGCGCATGTACGGCTGCACCTGCGCGCTCGCGTTGGCGAACATCGGCCGGTTCTGGTCATCGACGATCTGGATGCGCAGACCTTCGGTCGTCACATCGATAAGCAATTGTTTGCGGAACTGTTTGAGCGTCGGGTTATTTTCGATGGCCTTCTCGATGCGAGCCTTGAGTTCGCGCAAACGCTGCGCATCGGCACGCTCGGCCAGTTCGGCGGTTGTCGCCTGACGCGACTTGACCTGATCGCCACGCGACTTCTGACCGTCGGTGCGCGTCGTATCGGCGCCGCCGCCGGGAATCACGCCGCTGTTGTCCGCCGCGTTGCGCCCGCCGGTGAGCGCGACTTTGAGCGGCGTGCGGAAATACTCGGCGATGCCCGTCAGCTCCTTACTGCTCACGGAGCTGAGCAGCCACATCAGCAGGAAGAACGCCATCATGGCCGTCATGAAGTCGGCGTAGGCAATCTTCCACGCGCCGCCATGATGGCCGTGCCCGCCGGCTTTGCGGCGTTTGACGATGATGGGCCGCTCTTCTTTCTCGCTCATTGCTGCCGCCCGTCAACGTGACTTGACCTGTCGCACGTGCTCTTCAAGCTCGGCGAACGACGGACGTACTGTGGAATAGAGCACCTTGCGGCCGAATTCGACCGAGAGCGCCGGCGCGTAACCGTTCAGGCTGGCGAGCAGCGTAACCTTGATGCACTCGTAGAGCTTGACCGACTCGTTGATGCGGTGCTCGATGAGTTGTGCCAGCGGCGAAATGAAGCCGTAAGCCAGCAAAATGCCGAGGAACGTACCCACGAGCGCCTGGGCGATCAGCGCACCCAGCACGGCAGGCGGCTGGTCGGCCGACGCCATCGTGTGCACCACCCCCATCACCGCAGCCACGATACCGAAGGCCGGCATGGCGTCGCCCGTCTTTTGCAGACAGTGCGCCGGGACTTCGCCCTCATGACGGTACGTTTCGATTTCGTGATCCATCAGATTCTCGATCTCGAACGCGTTCATGTTGCCGCTGACCATCAGGCGCAGATAGTCGGTGAGAAATTCCATGATGCGCGGCTCGCCGAGAATGCGCGGGTACTGCGAGAACACCGGGCTCGCTGCCGGGTCTTCCACGTCCCCTTCGATGGCGAGCATGCCGTCCTTGCGCGCCTTCGCGAGTAGCACGTACAGGAGCGCCATCAGCTCCATGTACAGGTCTTTGGTGTATTTCGAGCCCTTGAACAGCATCGGCAGCGCTTTCATCGTCGCCTTGATCGCCTTGCTGTTGTTGCCCACCACGAACGAGCCGACGCCCGCGCCACCGATGATCAGCAGCTCGGTCGGCTGAAACAGCGCGCCCAAGTGACCCCCGCCAATGACGAAGCCGCCAAAGACCGAAGCCAGAACGATGATGTAACCAATGACGACAAGCACTGCCGGATACCTCTCGCAAAAATACGTCTACGGAAAAATGTCCTTCCTGTTCAGAGGGCTTAACGGCAGACACGCAGGGAAACTGTAGGGGGTGTGACCTCGTGAAGTGGGCTTGGTCAGGCGGCCAGCGGAGAAATATCCGTGTCAGGTGCGGACGATGCCACGGCCGGCGCCAGATCGGCGGCATGCGCGTGTTTCGCTTTCCGGGTCTTACCGGCACGCGATGGCGGTTGGCACAGCCCGCAAACGTACTGGCCATGCGGTTCGTGCGCGTGCGTGACGAAATGACCGCCGCAGCGCGTGCACGGCGTCATCTGCAACATCTTGCTGTCGAAGAAGCGAACGAGCGTCCACGCCCGTGTAAACCCGAGCACGGCTTCCCATCCATGCAATCCCACATGCTCGAGGTACAGGCGATACGCCTTGACGATAGCTTCGATGCCCTGACATCCGCCGTACTGAACCAGATGACGGTAGATGTTGTGGAAAAGTGACGAATGGATGTTCGGCAGCCACGTCACGAACCAGTCGGTCGAGAACGGCAGCATGCCCTTGGGCGGCGAGGCCCCTTTAAGTTCTTTGTAGAGCTTGATGAGACGGTCACGGCTCAGGCTCGTTTCGGCTTCCAGCAACTGGAGGCGGGCGCCGAGTTCGATCAGTTCTATGGCCAGTTGAATCTCTCGGGCCTCGAGAACGACGCTTTTGGTACGCATTTACAGGCTTCCTGGCAAGTCACGCGAAGCGCCGCCCCTCGGGACGGCGCAGCGAGCGTCGCGTATGTCGTACGCTCAGCCGATCTGCGCTACGGGTTGCCCCGCCAGCAGAATCGATGCGTGTGACTGCTGCATACCCACGTCTTTTGCACCGTGTGTAAGGCTGGAAAGAATCACGTGGTCGTCGAATCGAAATCGGCACAGAAGCTGGTTCGACCCCGCAAACTTGACGAGTTGAGCCAGTGTGAGACTGCCGAGCACGTCGGCAAGCTGGTCGCTGATACCCAGGCGAAACATCGCCGCGGCGCGATCCTCACGGATCAGGCGCTGAGCCAGGACAAGGTAGGAGAGATTCAACTCACGAATCTCGTTCAGTGTTTCGCTGTTTCGCATGCGGCCCCCCGGCGCAATGGATGAATCTTGCGGTACTACTGTCTATTCCCCCGCATTGTGGAGAAGGGCGAACGATAAAGAAATCGGAGAAAAACTACGTGGGATGGTGAGAAAAGCGGAAGTTTTTTGTAGGAGTTTTTCCTACATCAGGGGCGCGAGCGGCCCCAACGATGCGCTCGGGGAAAGCGACCGGTGTAACGGACGGCAGTTTCATGAAAGTGTCACGAAGCTGCGCTTTACTGCTTGACTGTATTTCGGCGGGGTTTCGCCGAACTTTAGTAATCCTTGCAAAAAAAATACCGGGGGGGAGGACTTTGCAAGGAGGTGCTGAATCGTACTTTGCCAATGGTGCGGACACGGGAACAGAGCAATTACAAACTGTTACAGATGCACTGTCGCGCGCCGGATTTCAGTGTTTGAAAGAAAGCCCGGCGGTCAGTTCCCGAGAAATTACCGGCTGGCAGCGTCTTCCCTGTGTTGCGAATTTCAGACACCCGGCAATGTCGCAGGTTCCGGCTTCTGCACATCGAAGCGGTCGCCTCACACCGTCCCGGTGGCCGGGGGTGCCGCCTTCGCTCGGCGAATGAGCACTGTGTGGAAACACCACGACAGAACACCACACAAGGCAATGACGGCCGCCATCGGCACCGCCGAGCGCGCGTGCATCAGCCCGACGGCCGCGCCGGCGCTCGCCGCTGCGAGGAACTGCAAGGCCCCCAGGAGGGCCGATGCGGCGCCCGCGCGTTGATGCTGACGGTTCAAGGCTTCGGCCACGGCGTTCGGCTGAGAGAAGCCCAGACTCGTGACATAAGCGAAGAGCAGCACCATCAGTCCGATCAGCCCGCCCAGTTGCAACGCCGCCACTCCGAGCATCAACAATCCGAGAATCGCAACGAGATTGTTGGTACGGTGCAACACGTCGGCCGGACGGCGTTTGCGCAGCAAATGCGCGTTGATCTGCGAGCCGGCGATGATGCCGCAGGCGTTCAGCCCGAACAGCCAGCCGTAATTCGCCGGGTCGACACCGTACAGATTGATGAACACGAAGGGTGAGCCCGTGATGTAGGCGAACATGCCGGCTTGCGCGACGCCGCCCGCCAGTGCATTGCCCATGAACTCGCGGTCGCGCACGAGCGCGCCGTAGTTGTGCCAGGCCGTCATGAGCCAGTTGCGGGCCTGCTTTGCGGCCGCGCGCGTCTCCGGCAGCCAGTAGACGGACATCGCGAAGCACATCGCACCGAACGCCGTCAGCCCCCAGAAGATCCAGCGCCAACCGACAAACATCAGCACTTGCCCGCCGATGAGCGGCGCGAGGATGGGTGCAGCCCCCATGATGAGCGTCATGCGCGACAGCACGCGCGCCACCGTGCTCGTGTCGAACAGATCGCGCGCCATGGCACGTGCGATCACGAAGCACGCGCAGCCGCCCACGGCCTGAATGAAACGGCAGACGATCAGCGTCTCGATATTGCTCGCCAGCGCGCAGCCAGCCGACGCGAGCGTGTAGAGCGCGAGACCGGCGTACAGCGGACGCTTGCGGCCATAGCGGTCGGCCAGCGGCCCATGCAGCAACTGACCAAGCCCCAGGCCGATGAAAAACGATGCCAGCGAGAATTGCGCGGCCGCATCCGTGGTGTTCAGTTCGCGCGCGATGCTCGGCAGCGCAGGCAAATACATATCGATCGACAGCGAGCCGATGGCCGACAGAATGCCAAGAATGAAAACGGTGCGAAATGTGTGGGCAGGCATGGCGCAGACCAAGGGTAATCCCGAATAATACGGCATTGGTCTCGGTTCCGCTTAAAAAATAAGCAGAGGCTCGCCACCCGGACGAGCCTGGCCCTGCGCCTCGTCTCGCTCAAGCCGTCTTCGCTTCGGACAAACCGAGTGTTTCAACCATCTGTTCGCGCATGATGAATTTCTGTACCTTGCCCGTGACCGTCATCGGCATCTCGTCGACGAAGCGGATGTAGCGCGGAATCTTGTAATGCGCGATCTGGTCCTTGCAGAAGGCGCGGATATCGTCCTCCGTCGCGCTCTGCCCCGGCTTGAGAATGATCCATGCACAGACTTCCTCGCCGTACTTCGCATCCGGCACACCGAACACCTGCACGGCCTGCACCTTGGGGTGACGGAACAGGAATTCCTCGATCTCGCGGGGGTAGATGTTCTCTCCGCCACGAATGAGCATGTCCTTGACCCGGCCGACGATATTGCAGTAACCGTCTTCGTCGAGTGTGGCGAGATCGCCCGTGTGCATCCAGCCATCGCGGATCGCTTCACGCGTGCGAGGCTCGTCGTCCCAATAGCCCTGCATCACCGAGTAGCCCTTCGTGCAAAGCTCGCCTTTCTCGCCCACCGGCACGATCTCTCCGGCGGCATCCACGAGCTTCACTTCGAGGTGCGGCTGCACACGCCCCACGGTTGCCACGCGCTTTTCCAGCGGGTCGGTCGTCGTGGTCTGAAACGACACCGGGCTCGTCTCCGTCATGCCGTAAGCGATGGTCACTTCGCTCATGTGCATTTCGCCGATGACGCGTTTCATCGTTTCGATGGGGCACGGCGAGCCCGCCATGATCCCCGTACGCAGAGAATCGAAGTGGTAGTAGCCGAACGCCGGATGATCGAGTTGAGCGATGAACATCGTCGGCACGCCATGCAGCGCCGTACAGCGCTCTTCCGACACGGCGGCCATCGTGGCCCTCGGATCGAACGCCTCGCCCGGAAACACCATCGTCGCGCCCGTCGACACGCAGGCAAGTACCGCCAGCACCATGCCGAAGCAGTGATAGAACGGCACGGGAATGCACAGACTGTCGTGCTCGGAGAAGCGCATCGCCATGGCGATGTAGCGGCCGTTGTTGACGATGTTGTGGTGCGTGAGCGTGGCGCCCTTCGGGTTGCCCGTCGTGCCGCTCGTGAACTGGATATTGATGGCGTCGAAACAATCGAGCGAATCGGAAATCGCACGCAGTTTGACGAGATCGACATCCGCGCCGAGCGCCACCACGTCGCCGTAATTCATCATGCCGGGCGTGGTGTCCATGCCCATGCGGATGACCGTTCGCAATGTCGGCAGCTTTTCCGACTTCAGTTGGCCGGGGGTGCACGTTGCCAGCTCCGGCGCGAGCACGTTGAGCATGTCGAGGTAGCGCGACGTCTTGAAAGACTCCGCGGCCACAAGTGCCTTACAACCCACTTTGTTGATCGCGTATTCCAGTTCAGCGAGCCGATACGCTGGATTGATGTTCACGAGAATCAGGCCGATACGTGCGGTCGCGAACTGCGTGACCAGCCATTCGACGCGGTTCGGCGACCAGATACCTACGCGATCGCCCTTCTTCAGCCCCAACGACATCAGTCCGGTGGCAAAGGTATCGACGTGTGCGATGAATTCGCGCCACGTCCAGTCCACGCCCTGCTCCCGAAACACCACGGCCTGGCGCTCCGGAAACTTCGCCGCCGTCTGGGCAAGCAAACCAAACACCGTCAACGTCGAAAGCGGCACGGCAGTATCGCCTTTCACGTACGACAGTCCATTACGAGGTACAACGCCCGCACCTTCCCGGCTTTCCATGCTTGTGTCTCCTGAAGCAATGCTGAAGTGGCGAAATGCTGTCGCGTGGCGCTAGCGAGTGAATGGCTCGCTTATCGTTGCATCGAACGATGGCGGGCTTCTCTTCATAACAATAGTGCGTCACGCTGGCTTGACGTTTACGTTAACGTAATTCGAGTGACGGAACGAGTGGGGATGGCCCTGAGTCTGGCGGCGTCTTGAGCATCGACGGCTATCGGTGATCGAATTCACCAGGCAAAACAAAAGCCCCACGCACATGCATGGGGCTTCCTGCCGCTATGCGGCAACGTACGTCGGGTGACGCACGCCGCTGCGTGACGGCGGGCATTGCGGGCTACGCGGCGACAATGGTGAAAACGCCGTCGCAACCGCCCTGCCGATTTACTTCACCTTGCGGAACTTCTGGATCGCAGCGAGTTGGGCGATGGCTTCGGCCAATTCGGCCTGGGCAGTCGCATACTCGATGTTCGAATCCTTGTTCGTCAGCGCTTCTTCCGCGCGGCGCTTGGCTTCGGCAGCCTTCGCCTCGTCCAGATCCTTGCCGCGAATGGCGGTGTCGGCGAGCACGGTGACCGTACCCGGTTGCACTTCGAGAATGCCGCCGGCCACGAAGACGAAGTCCTCGTTACCTGCTTCGTCCTCGATACGCACCGCGCCCGGCTTGATACGCGTGATCAGCGGCGTGTGGCCGGGCAAAATGCCCAACTCGCCGGCTTCGCCGGGCAGCGCCACAAAGCGCGCCTTACCCGAGAAGATCTGCTCTTCCGCGCTGACGACGTCTACGTGAATGGTTGCCATAATCGCTCCCGTTGAGTGTGATGAAGCGGCAGGCGCGCTAGTCCGGACGTTGCCGCCCTCGCTTCGCTACCCCGCCCCGCAACAGTCACCTGCCGGCGTGCGGTGGGGTCTCTTGCGACACCCCGCCGTCGCCCGGCACTCAACCGTTTACTGCATCTTCTTGGCTTTTTCGAACGCTTCGTCGATCGTGCCAACCATGTAGAACGCCTGTTCCGGCAGGTGGTCACACTCGCCGTCGACGATCATCTTGAAGCCGCGGATCGTTTCCTTGAGGGGAACGTACTTGCCCGGCGAGCCCGTGAACACTTCGGCCACGTGGAACGGCTGCGACAGGAAACGCTGGATCTTACGCGCACGGGCCACGGCGAGCTTGTCGTCCGGCGACAGTTCGTCCATACCCAGAATCGCGATGATGTCGCGCAGTTCCTTGTAACGCTGCAGCGTCGATTGCACGCGACGGGTCACCGTGTAGTGCTCTTCGCCAATCACGTTCGGGTCGATCTGACGCGAGGTCGAGTCGAGCGGATCGACGGCCGGGTAGATACCCAGCGAGGCGATGTCACGCGACAGAACGACGGTGGCGTCCAAGTGACCGAAGGTGGTTGCCGGCGACGGGTCGGTCAAGTCATCGGCAGGCACGTACACGGCTTGCACCGACGTAATCGAGCCAGTCTTGGTCGACGTAATACGCTCTTGCAGCTTACCCATTTCTTCAGCCAGCGTCGGCTGATAGCCCACGGCCGACGGCATACGGCCGAGCAGTGCCGACACTTCGGTACCGGCCAGCGTGAAACGGTAGATGTTGTCCACGAAGAACAGCACGTCGCGACCTTCGTCACGAAAGTGCTCTGCCATCGTCAGACCGGTCAGCGCCACGCGCAGACGGTTGCCCGGCGGCTCGTTCATCTGGCCGTACACCAGCGCGACCTTGTCCAGAACGTTCGAGTCCTTCATTTCATGGTAGAAGTCGTTCCCTTCACGGGTACGCTCGCCCACGCCGGCAAACACCGAATAACCGCCGTGTTCCTTGGCGATGTTATTGATGAGTTCCATCATGTTCACGGTCTTGCCCACACCGGCGCCACCGAACAGACCCACCTTGCCGCCCTTGGCGAACGGGCAGATCAGATCGATAACCTTGATGCCGGTTTCGAGCAGTTCCGTCGACGGCGACAGCTCGTCGAATGCCGGGGCCTTCTGGTGAATCGAACGGGTGTGATCCTGTGCGATCGGACCGGCTTCGTCGATCGGACGGCCAAGCACGTCCATGATGCGACCCAGCGTCGGCTTGCCGACCGGCACCGTGATCGGCAGACCGGTGTTTTGCACCGTCATACCGCGGCGCAGGCCTTCGGAGGAACCCAGACAGATGGTACGCACCACGCCGTCGCCCAGCTGTTGCTGGACTTCGAGCGTCAGTTCCGAACCTTCCATGGTGAGCGCATCGTAGATCTTCGGCATGCTTTCGCGCGGGAATTCCACGTCGATAACGGCGCCGATGCACTGTACGATTTTGCCTTCAATCAAAGCAGTACTCATCGCTTTTCCTTTAGATACTCAAATTCATTTCGCCTGACGGCGCATCGGCCCGTGCCACCGCTTACACTGCGGCGGCGCCACCCACGATTTCGGACAGTTCCTTCGTAATCGCTGCTTGACGGCCCTTGTTGTAGACCATCTGCAATTCACCGATCACGGTCTTCGCGTTGTCCGACGCGGCCTTCATGGCCACCATACGGGCGGACTGTTCCGACGCCATGTTCTCAGCGACTGCCTGATACACGACAGCTTCGACGTAACGCACCAGCAGGGCATCGACGACCGTCTTCGCATCCGGTTCGTAGATGTAGTCCCACGAATGCCGTGCCGGCACTGCGCTCGCGTCTTCCGACGCGCCCTCGAGCTTCTCGGGCAGCGGCAGCAGTTGTTCGACCACAGCTTCCTGCTTCATCGTATTGACGAAGCGGTTGTACGCCAGGTACACGGCGTCGAGCTTGCCTTCGGCGTACGCGTCGAGTTGCAGCTTCACGGCACCGATCAGCTTGTCCAGATGCGGGGTGTCGCCCAGTTGCACGACATGCGAAACCACCTTCGCGCCGATACGGTTCAGGAAACCGAAGCCCTTGCCGCCGATGGCGGTGGCTTCGATCTTCAGCCCTTGCGCTTCGATAGCCTTCATCTTGTTCACCACGGCACGCAGCACGTTGGTGTTCAAGCCGCCGCACAGGCCCTTGTCCGTCGTCACCACGATGATGCCGGCGGCTTTCGCGTCGGCATGCTTCACCATGAACGGGTGGTGGTATTCCGGATTCGCCTGGCCCATGTGCGCGGCGATCTGGCGCACCTTGTCAGCGTACGGCCGGGCATGACGCATGCGTTCCTGCGCCTTGCGCATCTTCGACGCGGCCACCATTTCCATGGCCTTGGTGATCTTGCGCGTGTTTTGCACGCTCTTGATCTTGCCGCGAATTTCCTTCATTCCAGCCATTGCTTACTCCTTGTCTCGGCGCGACGTCCGCTCTTGCCTGAACATCGCGCCTTCCCGGGTCCGTTGAATAGTTACCGATTCAACCGGATTAGTAAGCGCCGGTCTTCTTGACGTCCTTGATCGCAGCGTGCAGGGCGGCTTCGTCGTCCTTCGAGAGATCTTTGGTCTCTTCGATACGGCCGATGAGCGCGCCGTGGCTGGTCTTCAGAACGTCGCGCAGACCCTTTTCGAACGGCAGCACCTTAGCGATTTCGAGATCATCCAGATAGCCGTTGTTGGCGGCGAACAGCGACACGGCCAGTTCCCACACTTGCAGCGGCTGGTATTGCGGCTGCTTGAGCAGTTCCGTCACGCGGCGGCCGCGCTCGAGCTGCTTGCGGGTGGCTTCGTCCAGGTCCGAGGCGAACTGCGCGAACGCAGCCAGCTCACGATACTGTGCGAGGTCGGTACGAATACCGCCCGACAGCTTCTTGATGACCTTCGTCTGTGCGGCACCGCCAACGCGCGACACCGAGATACCGGCGTTGATTGCCGGACGGATACCTGCGTTGAACAAGTCGGTTTCCAGGAAGATCTGGCCGTCGGTAATCGAGATCACGTTCGTCGGAACGAAGGCGGTCACGTCGCCGGCTTGCGTTTCAATAATCGGCAGTGCCGTCAGCGAACCGCTTTGACCCTTCACGGCACCGTTGGTGAACTTCTCGACGTACTCTTCCGAGACGCGAGCTGCGCGCTCGAGCAGACGCGAGTGCAGATAGAACACGTCACCCGGGTAAGCTTCACGGCCCGGCGGGCGGCGCAGCAGCAGCGAGATCTGACGGTAGGCCCAGGCTTGCTTGGTCAAATCGTCATAAATGATCAGCGCGTCTTCGCCGCGGTCGCGGAAGTATTCGCCCATCGTGCAACCGGCGTACGGTGCGATGAACTGCATGGCGGCCGAATCCGAGGCGGTGGCGGTCACGATGATCGTGTATTCCATCGCGCCGTGCTCTTCGAGCTTGCGCACCACGTTCATGATCGACGAGGCCTTCTGACCGATCGCGACGTAGACGCAGGTCACGCCCTTGCCCTTTTGCGAGATGATCGTGTCGATGGCCACGGCGGTCTTACCCGTCTGACGGTCACCAATGATCAGTTCGCGCTGGCCGCGGCCGATCGGCACCATGGCGTCGATAGCCTTCGTACCGGTTTGCAGCGGCTGCGACACCGACTTACGCCAAATCACGCCCGGGGCGATCTTTTCGATGGCGTCGGTTTGCTTGGCATTGATCGGACCCTTGCCGTCGATCGGCAGACCCAATGCGTCGACGACGCGGCCCTTCAGTTCCGGGCCAACCGGCACTTCCAGAATGCGGCCCGTGCACTTGACGGTATTGCCTTCCGAGATGTGCTCGTATTCGCCCAGAATCACGGCGCCGACGGAGTCGCGCTCGAGGTTCAGTGCCAGACCGAACGTATTGCCCGGGAATTCCAGCATTTCGCCCTGCATCACGTCCGACAGGCCATGGATGCGGCAGATACCGTCGGTCACCGAAATCACGGTGCCTTCATTACGGACTTCGGCGCCGCTCTCGAGACCTTGAATCCGGCTCTTGATCAGTTCGCTGATTTCAGAGGGATTGAGTTGCATATGTGCTCCTGATATTCAATTCTTGCCGTCGCAGGCGTATCGCGCCGGGCTCAGGCCGTCAGCGACGTCCGCATAGCCGCCAGGCGGGCGCGCACCGAAGTGTCCAGCACCTCGTCGCCAACCACCACACGCACGCCACCGATCAGCGACGGGTCTACCGTCACGCTCGGGTTGAGCTTGCAGCCGAACTTGTGCTCGAGGCCCTTGACCAGCGAGGTCAGTTGCTCACCTTCGAGCGGGAAGGCGCTTTCGATCGTGGCATCCGCCGAACCGGCGGCAGCGTTCTTCAACGCTTCGAATTGCACGGCGATTTCCGGCACAGCGGCCAGACGGCCGTTTTCGACCACAGCGGCGACGAAGTTGCGCACTTCGGCGTCGGTCGATTTCACGGCTGCGGTCAGCACGTCGACGACTTGCGCCGGCGTGACTTTCGGATCGTCGGCCAGATTGGCCACTTCGGGCAGCGCTGCCACTTGCGCCAGTTCGCGCACCAGCTCCGACCAGCGATTCAGGTCGCCGGACTTCGCCACGCGGAACAACGCCTCGGCATACGGACGAGCGATGGTTGCGAGTTCGGCCATGATCAGAGCTCTGCCTTGAGTTGGTTCAGCAGGTCGGCGTGGGCCTTGGCGTCAACTTCACGCTTCAGGATCTGCTCGGCGCCCTTGACAGCCAGACCGGCAACTTCTTCGCGCAGCGATTCACGGACCTTGACGGCCTGGTTCTCGGCTTCGGCTTTGGCGTTGGCGATGATACGGGCGGCTTCGGCTTGCGCCTGGGCCTTGATCTCGTCGGCCACTGCCAGTGCGCGCTTCTCGGCGTCGGCAATACGCTTCGCGCCTTCGTCGCGGGCTTCCGCGAGGGCTTGCGTGGAGCGCTTGTTGGCGGCATCGAGTTCAGCCTTGCCCTTATCGGCAGCAGCCAGACCGTCAGCGATTTTCTTCGCGCGTTCGTCGATAGCCTTGATCAGCGGCGGCCACACGAACTTCATCGTGAACCATGCCAGGATCAGAAACACGACGGTTTGCGCGAACAGAGTTGCGTTTATGTTCACGGTGTTTCCTTTCGGTGATGCGAATCGATTGGCAAAACAGCGCGCCCCATTGTGCCTGCTGGCTTGGGCGCGCCGTTCATGTCCAGTTGGCCGCGCGGATCAGTGCGCGACCGGCCGAAAGAAACTTAAGCGAGCTTCGACAGCAGCGGGTTCGCGAACGCGAACAGCATGGCAACGCCCACGCCGATCAGGAATGCAGCGTCGATCAGGCCGGCCAGCAGGAACATCTTCGTTTGCAGCGGGTTCATCAGCTCGGGCTGACGGGCGCACGCTTCGATGTACTTACCGCCCATCAGCGCGATACCCAGACAGGCGCCGATAGCACCCAGACCGATGATGATGCCGATACCGATGGCGGTCAGACCCTGGATGTTGGCGATGAAAGCTTGCATGATTACTCCTTTTGGTTAGAGACTTGAAACTTTGAATTTGAAAAACTGAAAAACCGGGAAACCCTTAACGACTCGCAACGACCGATCAGTGATGGTCATGCGCCTGACCGATATACACGAGCGTAAGCATCATCATGATGAACGCCTGGAGCAACACGATCAGGATGTGGAAAATCGCCCATGCGGTGCCGGCAATGACGTGACCGACAAAACCCAGCACCGACGCATCTGCGCCAAAGCTCCAGATACCGCCCAGCAGAGCGATCAGCAGGAACACCAGTTCGCCGGCGTACATATTGCCGAACAGTCGCATACCGAGCGACACGGTCTTGGCACAGAATTCGATGAGGTTGAGCAGCAGGTTCGGAATCCACAGCAGGAAGTGGTTACCGAACGGTGCGGTGAACAGCTCGTGCATGAAACCGCCCGCGCCCTTGATCTTGAAGCTGTAGAACAGCATCAGGATGAGCACGCCAACGGCAATACCGAGCGTGCCGTTCAGATCGGCCGTCGGCACAATGCGATGGTACGTGATGATCGAACCCAGGCCCACCCACCCGATCACCTTCGAGGGCAGATCGACGGGCAGCAAGTCCAGCGAGTTCATGAGCGCGACCCAGACAAACACGGTCAACGCGAGAGGAGCGATGAAGGCACGATTGCCGTGCACGATGCTCTTCGATTGGTCTTCCACCATCTCGACGAGCATTTCCACCGCAGCCTGGAAGCGGCCCGGCACGCCCGACGTGGCTTTGCGGGCGGCCATCCACAGCACGAAGCAGCCCAGAACGCCCATCGCGATCGACCAGAACATGGTGTCCCAGTTGATGATCGAAAAATCGACAATGCTAGTCTGCGTCGAACTCGCGAGATTTTGCAGGTGGTGCGAAATGTACTCCGACGGGTTCGGAGCGTGGCCGGCTTCTACTGACATAGCGATCAAACACCCAATTATGAAAATCCGCACACGGTAGCGCGTCGACACGTGAGCGGCATTCCCACCGCTACTTCAGTACCATCGCCAGCCAATAGGCTTTCAACGTCAGTACGAAGGTGACGAGGAACGCGACCCAGTGAATTCCTGGGTAGCCGAACGCTACCGCCACCAACAACGCAATCGTCGTGACTACCTTGACCGCTTCTCCCATCACCAGCGAACCGATGGAGAGGCGATCACCTGACATCCTTAGCCGCAACGCAAACAACGCGCCCGGTATCCAACCGATCATTCCGCCCAGCCAGGCGGACACCGCCGCATCTTGTGGCGATGCCGAGAGAAACCACCAGGCCAATGTCGCTACCAGCGACAGTAGTACCTGGGCTCCCACCACCCTGAATGGAGTCACACGGGATGCGCGTCCCACATCGGGACCGAACAGGCGCTCGGCCTGCGCACGCGTGAGCGGAACGATTGTCTCTTGCTCCTGCTCGTCGTCCCAATTCTCTGATGTTGCGCGTGCCGGCGCTTGCGGTTTCGGTTCCAAGTTCGACCGTTTATCTTCGGTCATCTCGTTGCCTCCCCGCCCGACTCGTGCAAAACGAATGGGCTCTTCAAGCAGATAAATCCGCGAGATTTTACGGGACATTACGAACGCCAGTCAATCGAAACGCGCAACAAATTCGCCGAAATTGTGCAGTGCATGCTTCGATTTGGCGCCAACTTTCATGGAGCACCATTTTGCTCATGGTGCAACGCGGCATTCCCGGCGAACGCTGCGCAATCGCTGCACCTTCGCGGGGTTTGGTGCGTGATCATACCCATTTCAGGGCGATGGAACCAAGGAAAAACGCCACCAAAAAGAACGGGAGGGAAAGCCAATGAAAGTGCCACCAGATTTTTCCCGATTTCGCCATGCGCAATGCGATCAGGTTGGCCAACGAACCGATCGCCAGGCCGAAGCCGCCGACAGCCACGCCATGCGCGAGCGCCGGCCAGTTGTGACTGTACTCGGCGAGCAGAATCGCCGCAGGCACGTTGCTGATGACTTGCGACAGCACCGCAGCGCCCGCATAGGCCATTACCGTCCCGGAGAAATCCACGTGCCCCAAAGTGGCGCGCACTTCGGGCAGCCCGGCCACACCCCGTAGCACGACGAACATCAGCACGAAAATCGCAAGCAGCAGCCAGTCGATGCCGAACACCGCATTGCGGCGTGCCACCAGCAGCACCGCTGCCACGCCTGCACAGGCCCAGGCGGCATACCCGTGGTCCGCGAGTACGACGAAGGCGACGAACAGCGTCAAGGCGACCCACAGCAGCGTCCAGCGCACGTCGTGCCTCGGGCCACGCTGCTGAAAATGCAGCGCGCGAGAATCGAACGCGGCCGCGCACATCGCCAGCAGCACGGCCATGAGAGCGAGCGTGAGCGGCGTCATCATGACAACGTACGCACCGAAGCTCATGCCGCTTTGTTGCCACAGAAAGAGGTTTTGCGGATTGCCGAACGGTGTGAGACTCGAACCGGCGTTGACCGCCAGCGCGAGGAAGATGATCAGGCGCTCGATCCTCACGGGGGCAATCCGGGCGAGCGATCGTGCGAGCGGCACGACGGCAAAGAGTGCAACGTCGTTGGTGAGCAGCGTGGACAGGGCGGCGGCAAACGTCACCATCAGCAACGCGAGACGCCGCTCCGTCCGAAACGCCCGCAGCAGTCGCTGCGCCAGCCAATCGAGAAAACCGCTCTGGTCGATGGCGCGCGTGAGCATTAGCAATCCCGCAAGCGTGAGGATCGTTTGCCGATCGATGCGCGCGAACAGTTCGCCGGCGCTCACGGGACGAAACATCTGCAGGATGACGAATCCGGCGAGCAGAATAACCAGCACCCAGTCGCTGCGCACACGTTCGTACGTCGCGCGCAAGATGCGCAAAGTGTGCAAGGCGTGCGTCGTGACGGCACCCCGCGACGGCACCGGAGCGAGGGCGTCGTCCGCTGCCTGCGACGCCGTTGGCTTTGCCTTGCCTACCGGTTCACCGGCGGGTTCGTTCACGGAAAAGTTAGGCAGTAGACCAAAATTACTCGGCACGAATGCGCGCGAGGATACCGTCGAGCGCATCGAGACTGCCGAAATCGATCGTGAGTTGTCCGGCCCCTTTCCGACCGACCTTGATCTTGACGTTCGACGCGAGCAGATCCGACAGCTCGTCTTCGAGACGCGTCACGTCGCGACCGCCCTCTTCCGCCGAGCGACGACGAATGCCGTCGCCCTGCGGCTTCAGCGACGCGTTGACGACCCGCTCGGTATCGCGCACCGACAAGCGCTTATTCACCACTTGATTGGCGAGCGTGATCTGTGTGGCGGCGTCGACGGCGAGCAACGCACGGGCGTGCCCCATGTCGAGATCGCCCGCCAGCAGCATGGTCTGCACCGGCTGCGCGAGATTGAGCAAACGCAACAGGTTCGACACTGCGCTGCGCGAGCGGCCGAGCGACTCGGCGGCCTGTTCATGCGTGTAGTTGAATTCGCCGAGAAGACGTTGAATGCCTTGCGCTTCTTCGAGCGGATTCAGGTCTTCGCGCTGAATGTTCTCGATAAGCGCCATTGCGGCGGCGGCTTCATCGGAGACGTCGCGCACGAGCACCGGCACTTCGGCCAGCCCGGCGATGCGCGCGGCGCGGAAGCGTCGTTCGCCCGCAATAATTTCGTACTTCTCACCATCGACACGACGCACCAGAATCGGCTGCATCAGGCCCTGCGCGCGAATGCTCGCTGCAAGTTCCTGCAATGCCCCTTCATCCATGCGCGTACGCGGTTGATACTTACCGGCCTGAAGACGCTCGAGCGACATGACCGACGGCGCGCCGTCGGCACCGGCTTCGGCCGCGCCGTTGTGGTTATCGGCGTGCGCGCCGAGCAGCGCTTCGAGGCCGCGGCCCAGGCCCTTTTTTTTCAGTGCGTTGGTCTTGGTCGCCATGACAATGCGTTCCTGCGCGATTGCGCCTTACATAGTTTGAATGCGCGCGATCATTTCCGCGCCGAATTGGAGATACGCCTTCGCACCGCGCGACGCGGGATCGAAAACGACACCCGGCATACCGTAGCTCGGCGCTTCGGCGAGTCGCACATTGCGCGGAATGATCGCGTTGAACACCTTGTCTCCGAAGTGCTCCTTGAGCTGCTCCGAGACTTGTTGCTGTAGCGTGATGCGCGGGTCGAACATCACGCGCAACAGCCCTATCACTTTCAGGTCGCGGTTCAGATTCGCGTGCACCTGCTTGATCGTGTTGACGAGATCCGACAGCCCTTCCAGCGCGAAATATTCACACTGCATCGGAATGATGACGCCATGCGCCGCGCACAACCCATTGAGGGTCAGCAACGAGAGCGTCGGCGGGCAATCGATGAGGACGAAATCGTAGGCATCGTCGACCTTGGCGAGCGCTTGCTTGAGTCGCGTGTCGCGGTTCTCGAGCGAGACGAGTTCCACGTCCGCACCGGCCAGTTCGCGATTGGCGGGCAGCACGTCGTAACTCCCCGACTCCGAGCGCTGGCAACTCGTCGTGACATCGGCACCGTCGACCAGCACTTCGTACACGCTCGACTCGAGTGCGGCCTTGTCGATACCGCTGCCCATCGTCGCATTGCCCTGAGGATCGAGGTCGACCAACAAGACCCGCTGCCCGTGCGACGCCAGTCCGGCAGCGAGGTTCACCGTGGTGGTCGTCTTGCCGACGCCGCCCTTCTGATTGGCCACGCAGAAAATTTTCGCCATGCCGATGTAGTCCTCCGAATGCTGCCGTGTTGATGCCATTGATGCAGATGATGCCGGGATTACACCGGTCAGGCGAACCCACCGTACCGCCGGTGAGCCGATACATCCCGCAAATTCGATTTTCTGAGTAAAGCTCAGTTCTTGCGCTGACTGGCCGGCGTCAGATGCGCCGGCGCTGTGCTCAGGGGACGCTCGCCTTCTGGGGCGTCAACACCAGTTTGTCGGTGTCGTAGCCCTGCTTGCGCAACTGGGCACGGACTTGATTCAGTGCATTTTCGTCGAGCGTCGGCGTGCGCGAAAAGATCCAGAGGTACTCGCGGCTTGGCTCCCCAACAGCGGCAAACTGGTAGTCGCCGTCGAGAACGATAACCCAGTAGTTCGCCCAAAGCCAGGGAATCCAGCGTAACCAGTCGGGCGCAAAGGTGACTTTGAAGCGAGCCGTGCCGGTGCCTTGCCCGTCGGTGCGAGCCAGACCGGTGTCGCTGACCCAGGTACCGTCTTCTTTACGGCACTTGTTCGTGACGTCGATCCTGCCGTCCGCTCGTGCCACGTAATCTGCGGTCACGTCCGACGCACATTTTCGCTCGAAGAAATTCGGGTAGCGTGCTATTTCGTACCAGGTGCCGACATATCGCTCTTTGTCGATTTTCGGCACCGGGCGTACACGGGTCGTCAGCGATTCCTGCCCGGACTGCGCCCAGGCGACGGCAGCCACCATCGACAAACCGACCATGGCGGCCCCTATCCAGCGGGTGACGGTATTCATGCCGTCACCTTCACGCGGAGCAAGTGACGCTCGGCGTCGAGAAACGGCACGTTTAACGGCAGGCGTTCGACCAGCGCACAGCCGGCCGGCAGCGCAAGCTCGCTCTCGGCGGCCACGCCTTTCATGGCCCAGAAGCTGCCACCGGGGGCGAGCAGATTGCGAGCCAGCGTAACGAAATCGGACAATTCGGCGAAGGCGCGCGAGACGATGGCATCGAACGGTGCGGGCACTTCTTTGCCGACGACGAGTGACTCGACCCGGCCGGTCACAACGGTCAGGTTGGTGAGTTTGAAGGTCGCGCGGGCTTGCGTGAGGAATGCCGTCTTCTTGTGAACGATGTCGTTGACTGTCACCTGCCAGTCGGGACGAACCATGGCAAGCACCACGCCGGGCAACCCACCACCTGAGCCGACATCAAGCACGCGTGAAATTGGCTCACGATCGAGACGAGGCAGTATCGAGAGGGAATCGAGCAAGTGCTTGATGACCATCTGCCGCGGATCACGGATCGAGGTCATCTGCAACGAGGCGTTCCATTTGGCCAGCAGTGCCTGAAAATCGAGCAGACGGGCCTGTTGCTCGTCGCTGATGGACAGGCCCAGTTGCCGGATACCGTCGGCCAATAACGTGCTCAACTCATTGCCGCCGTTGGTGGCAGCCTTTCGCGGATCAATCATGAGGTCTCCGCGTCAGGCTGCGTGCTGGTCGCCGTCATCGGCGGCAGTGGCATCGGCAGTCGTGTCCTCCGACGCACGGCGGCGTCCGAGACCTTTCTTGAGGTGGATCATCAGCAACGAGATCGCGGCGGGCGTCACACCGGAGATACGCGATGCCTGCCCCAGTGTCTCCGGCCGCTGTGCATTGAGCTTCTGGCGGACTTCGATCGACAGACCCCTGACATCGTTGTAATCGATGCTGGCGGGCAGCACGGTATTCTCGTTGGCTTCCTTGCGCACGATTTCATCGGCCTGACGATCGATGTAGCCCTGATACTTGACCGCAATTTCGATCTGTTCGCGAATCAGGTTGGCCTGCAATGGATCGTCGGACAACTGCCCTTCGGGCGCGAGACGGCCGCCCTGCACGGCCATCAATGCGTCGTACCCGACTTCCGGGCGGCGCAGCAGATCGGCCAGCGAGTACTCATGATCGATGGCCTTGCCAAGCAACGGCACGGAATCTTCGGCCGGGAAGGTCTTCGGATTCACCCATGTGGATTTGAGACGTTCTGTTTCACGTGAAACAGCATCGCGTTTGCGGCAGAACGCTTCCCAGCGAATATCGTCGACCACGCCGAGTTCGCGGCCGATTTCCGTCAGTCGCATGTCGGCATTATCCTCGCGCAGCGACAGGCGATACTCGGCGCGGCTGGTGAACATTCGATACGGCTCGGAGACGCCACGCGTGATCAGGTCATCGACCAGCACGCCGAGGTATGCCTGATCGCGCCGCGGACACCAGGCATCGCGCCCTTGTACCTGCAGCGCGGCATTGATACCGGCGAGCAGCCCCTGAGCGGCAGCTTCTTCGTAGCCGGTTGTGCCATTGATCTGGCCCGCAAAGAACAGACCGGAGATCACACGGGTTTCGAGTGAGCTACGCAGTCCGCGCGGATCGAAGTAATCGTATTCGATGGCGTAGCCGGGCCGCAGGATGTAGGCATTCTCCATACCTTTCATGGAGCGGACGAGTTCCAGTTGCACGTCGAAAGGCAAGCTGGTGGAGATGCCGTTCGGGTAGAACTCGTTGGTCGTGAGGCCTTCGGGTTCGAGATAGATCTGGTGCGACGTCTTGTCGGCGAAACGATGGATCTTGTCTTCAATGGACGGGCAATAGCGCGGACCCACCCCTTCGATAACGCCGGTATACATTGGCGATCGGTCGAGTCCAGCGCGGATGATATCGTGGGTGCGCTCGTTGGTATGCGTGACCCAGCATGGCACTTGGCGCGGATGTTGTTCCGGGCGGCCGAGGAACGAGAACACGGGTACCGGATCGAGATCGCCGGGCTGTTCTTCGAGAACGGAGAAGTCGATGGAGCGACCATCGATGCGGGGTGGTGTACCGGTCTTCAACCGGCCTTGGGGCAACTTCAACTCTTTGAGGCGTGCCGACAAGCTGAGCGCAGCCGGATCTCCTGCGCGACCACCCACGTAGTTGTTCAGTCCGACGTGGATCTTGCCGTCGAGGAAGGTGCCTGCCGTCAACACGACGGCGCGAGCGCGGAAGCGCAATCCGATCTGGGTAATAGCGCCGACAACCCGCTCACCCTCGACGATGAGATCGTCAACGGCTTGTTGGAACAGCCAGAGATTGGGTTGATTTTCCAGCCGGTGGCGGATGGCTTGCTTGTAGAGAAGGCGATCAGCCTGCGCACGAGTGGCGCGGACGGCCGGCCCCTTGGACGAATTCAGAATACGGAACTGAATACCGCCCTCGTCAGTCGCGGCGGCCATGGCACCGCCCAGTGCATCAACCTCTTTGACGAGATGGCCTTTGCCGATCCCACCAATGGAGGGATTGCAGCTCATCTGGCCGAGCGTCTCGATGTTGTGGGTGAGCAGAAGTGTTTTACAGCCCATACGGGCCGAGGCGAGTGCGGCCTCGGTGCCGGCATGGCCACCACCCACCACGATCACGTCGAACTCGGTTGGATAAAGCATCGCAATTTTGCCGCGTGCGGCAAACTCTCTGGATTCGGTAATTGCGGAATTATAGCGGCATTGCGGTGCATCATTTGTAACTGCCGCAGTGTTTCACGTGGAACGTGCGTGGAAAAGTACGGTTTTGGGGACTGTTTCACGTGAAACGTTGAGGGCGGACGAGTTATCCGCGGACTCCACCTCGTCGGAGCGACGGCATTCCACCACTGCTTCCCCGAACACCGGCGTCGCCCTCTCCCACTTCCGGGCGACGAAGATTGCCGGATCGATTGCCCCAGTACAACCATCGAAGCATCGGTAAGTGTGTTTCACGTGAAACGTTGGGGATGAATGGGCTACCCGTGGGCACCGCCACCTCGTCACAGCAACGGCACTCCACCACCACTTCCCCCAACACCGGCGTCGCCCCCTCCCACTTCCGGGCAGCGAAGATCGCCGATACCCTGACTGCGCTCCACTTGAAAGTCGCTCCGTCAGGGCACCGACAATCTCCGCCAGCTCAGCATCCGAGTACAACCATCGAAGCATCGGCAAGTGTGTTTCACGTGAAACGTTGGAGATGAACGGGCTACCCGTGGGCACCGCCACCTCGTCACAGCAACGGCACTCCACCACCACTTCCCCCAACACCGGCGTCGCCCTCTCCCGCTTCCGGGCAGCGGAGATCGCCGATACCCTGACTGCGCTCCACTTGAAAGTCGCTCCGTCAGGGCACCGGCAATCTCCGCCAGGTCGATGCCCGAGTACAAACATCGAAGCATCGGTAAACCTGTTCCACGTGAAACGTTGGGGATGGACGGGATACCCGTGGGAGTCGACACCTCGTCGCAGCAACGGCACTCCACCGCCACTTCCCCCAACACCGGTGTCGCCCCCTCCCACTTCCGGGCAGCGAAGATCGCCGATACCCTGACTGCGCTCCACTTGAAAGTCGCTCCGTCAGGGCACCGGCAATCTCCGCCGGGTCGATTGCCCGAGTACAACCGTTAGCGACGTCCCTTTGTTTCACGTGAAACGTGCCGGAATGCGATGCGTGAACGCCGATGGCCGTAGGACTCCAGAAAAGCAGTGCATCATCCGGCACCGGAGTTTTCCACGGACGAATCTCCATTACGGGAATGGCGGACGACGGACGGTGGGTATCCCAGCGGATTAATGCCACCCCGGGTCGGAAACTCGGACGTTTGAGAAGTGGGGATTGGCGGTGCCCTGAAGAGCGACTTTGAGGTGGAGCGCAGTCAGGGCGCCGCCGCCGGGATCGCGGGATGTGGCGTCTCAAGGCTGCTCGACAACCCACCGTTTCACATGAAATCACGAAACGAAGAATGAAGGACGAAGCCCAAAGCCCCTCCGGATCCCCCCATCGGAGTACCTTATCCACATACACGCACTGCGGTATCCAACCGGCCTTCGGGAATTTGCTTTTCTGTGGATAACCTTAAGCGACTTTTCCTCAAGATTTTCGAGGAAATCGCGCAACCCCTTATTGTGGCGGTGCGCCAAAGATTTTGAATATCCACAACTATCCACAAGCAACTGTGAATAAGTGAGTCCGGCCCATATCGTGAATAAGGCTTTGACGTCACTCTCCAAAAATGGGGCCGGATATCCTCCAACGGATGCACACATGTCCTGGCACAAAAGAAAAAAAGCCCGCCGAACTGGCGGGCCTTTCCGTCAAAGCAGTCTGACAAACAACGCGCGTCAGGCTGCCTTCTTCGCCAACCCCAGATAGGTCTCGATGACTTTGGGATTGCTGGCCAACTCCTGCGCCGGGCCTTCCAGCGCCAGCTCACCTGTCTCGATCACGTAGCCGTAGTCGGCCACTTGCAACGCCGCACGCGCGTTCTGCTCGATTAGCAGCGTAGCCACGCCCGTCTTACGCAAGTCATTGATGATATGGAAGATTTCCTTCACGATCAGCGGCGCCAGTCCAAGGCTCGGCTCGTCGAGCATCAGCAACTGGGGCTTTGCCATCAACGCACGGCCCACCGCCAGCATCTGTCGCTCCCCCCCCGACAGCGTCCCCGCCTGCTGTACACGCCGCTCTTTGAGGCGCGGGAATAGCCCGTAGACTACTTCCATCTGGTCCAGGAAGTTCTTCTCCCCCGCCCGCTTGCGACGGTAGGCGCCGAGCAGCAGATTGTCCTCGACGGTCATTGTCGAGAACAGCTCGCGCTTTTCGGGCACCAGGCACATGCCGCGCGACACCCGGGCTTCGATGGTCAGCGCCGACATCTCATGACCGAGATACGCCACGCTGCCCTTGCTCGACCCGTTGTGCGGCAGCGCCCCCATGATGGCGTTGAGCATGGACGACTTGCCCGCACCGTTCGGCCCGATCACCGTCACGATCTGGCCCGCCTCCACCCGCAGATGCGCACCGTGCACTGCCTCGACTTTGCCGTATGCAACGGCGAGGTCCTTGACCTCAAGAATCGCGTCTGCCATTACTCCACTCCTCCAAGGTACGCCTCGAGCACCGCCGGGTTTTTCTGCACGTCTTCAGGCAGCCCCTCGGCGATCTTCGTGCCGAACTCCATCACCACCAGGTGATCGGTCAGATTCATCACGAAGTCCATGTCGTGCTCGACCAGCAGCACGCTCATCCCTTCATCCTTGAGCTTCCTGAGCAGATCGCCCAGCGCCTGCTTCTCTTTGTAGCGAAGGCCGGCCGCCGGCTCGTCGAGCAGCAACAACGTCGGGTCGCACGCCAGCGCGCGGGCAATTTCCAAAATACGCTGTTGACCCAGCGCCAGACTGCCCGCCTCGTCGTACATATGTGCGCCAAGGCCCACACGCTCGATCTGCATTCTGGCTTCGTTCAACAGCATCGCTTCTTCGTGGCGATCCAGACGCAGCACGCTCGACCACACGCCCGCTTGCGGACGGCGGCGCAGCCCGTTCTTGTCGCGCAGATACGCACCAATCGCCACGTTCTCGAGTACGCTCATGTGCGGCATCAAGCGCACGTGCTGAAAGGTGCGGCCAATCCCGCGCTTGACGATTTCACGCGACGGCAAACGATCGATGCGCTCCCCAAGGAACGAAATCTCGCCCCGGGTGGCTTGCAGCACGCCCGTCACCAGATTGAATGTCGTCGATTTGCCCGCCCCATTCGGCCCGATCAAACCCACGATCTCGCCGGCCTTCACCTCGAACGATACGTCGTTCACCGCGACCAGACCGCCGAACTCCTTGCGTGCCTTTTCGAGCTTGAGCACCACCTCGCCCAGCGCAGGCTTCGCACGATGTCCCAGCGGATCGGCATGCTCCGGCGCCTTTGCGACGCGTCGCGCCGGGAAGATCTTCCCGAAGAACGGCCACACGCCGTCACGCGCGTATTGCAGCAGCAGCACGAGCAGCACACCGAAGACGATGGTCTCGAAATTGCCATTGGCGCCCAGCAGCACCGGCAGAATATTCTGCAGATAGTCTTTGAGCACGGTCAGGATGGCCGCGCCGAGCACCGCGCCCCACACGTGCGACACCCCGCCCACCACGGCCATGAAGAGGTACTCGATGCCGTGGTTCAGGTTGAACGGCGTCGGATTCACGGCCCGTTGCAAGTGCGCGTACAGCCAGCCCGAGATCGCCGCAAGCACGGCGGCATACACGAACACCACGACCTTCATCCACGCGGTGTTCACCCCCATGGCCTCGGCCATGACGCCACCGCCCTTGAGCGCGCGAATGGCACGCCCCGGACGCGAATCGAGCAAGTTCTTGATCGACACCACCGCCAGCACCACGACGATCCAGATCAGATAGAACATCTGACGCCCGCTCGCCAGCTCGATGCCGAACAGGTTGATGGTCGGGATGTCGTTCAGGCCGTCGTACTTGCCCAGGAACTCGAGGTTGCCGAACAGGAAGTACAGCGCCAGCCCCCAGGCAATCGTGCCCAACGGCAGGAAGTGGCCGGACAGACGCATGGTGATCGCACCGATGACCAGTGCCGCGGCTGCCGTGATCGCCACGCCGACGATCAAACCCAGCCACGGCGATGCACCGTAGGCGGTGGTCAGATACGCGGTGGCATACGCGCCCAGGCCGACGAACGCCGCCTGTCCGAACGACGTCATGCCGGCCACGCCCGTGAGCAAAACGAGGCCGATGGCCACGATGCTGTACAGGCCAATGTAGTTGAGCAGCGTCACCCAGTACTCAGGCAAACGCACCGGCGCAGGCAGGACCGGCAACACGGCCAGCACTACCAGGAAAATCAGGAAGTATTTGTTTTTCATTCTGTGGTCCGCCCCGGCTTATTCCTCGTCTTCTTCCACATGCTTGCTCGTGAGCGACAACCACAGCAGCACCGGAAGGATCAGCGTGAAGACGATGACCTCTTTGTATGCACTCGCCCAGAACGACGAATACGACTCCAGCAGGCCCACCAGAATGGCCCCCAGCGCTGCGACCGGATAGCTCACCAGACCGCCGATGATGGCGCCCACAAATCCCTTCAGGCCGATCAGGAAGCCCGATTCGTAATAGATGGTCGTGATCGGTGCGATCAGAATGCCGCACAGCACGCCCAGCACCGCCGCCAGCGTGAACGCCAGCCGACCGGCCTGCACGGTGCCAATGCCCACCAGACGCGCGCCCAGCCGGTTCACGGCCGTGGCTCGCAGGGCCTTGCCCGAGAGCGAGCGGTCGAAGTAGAAGTACAGCGCCAGAATCATCACGAGCGAGACGCCCAGCACCCACAGGCTCTGACCCGACACCATCACCGAACCGATGTTGAAGCTCGCGTCGGAGAACGCCTGCGTGCGCGAGCCTTCGGCCCCGAACATCACCAGCCCCAGCCCCGTGAGCGCAAAGTGCACCCCCACCGAGACGATCAGCAGCAGCAGCGTGCTCGCCTCGGCCAGTGGCTGATAAGCCAGGCGATAAAGCATCGGCCCCATCGGCACGACCAGCAGCAGCGTAATCGCAATCTGCACGAGCATCGGCAGTGTCATCGTCGCCAACGCTTTGACGACAAAGAACACGGCGATCGGAAACACCAGATATTTGCCCGCAAGCACCGGCATCAGGCGGCCCGCCAGCTTGCGACGCTCGCTATGACGCAACACGCCAGCCGTCTCCACGACGAACGTGCATACGCCCATCGCCACGAGCAACCAGCTCGTGAGCGGAAACTTCTGGGTTTGCAGTGCCGCCAGCGTAAGCGCGCCATACGACACGAACTCACCCTGCGGAATGAAAATGACGCGGGTGACGGAGAACACCAGCACGAGCGCCAATGCCAGCAAGGCATAAATCGCACCCGTAGTGATGCCGTCCTGCGCCAGGATGGCTGCAATCGAAAGATCCATGCTCCTCTCACTTCGTTTGAGTACTTCTTGAACCGGCTGGCGAGACAGCCGGTGTGATGCACGACGCGGCACGCGGCCACCCCGTTCCCCTTCACATCGATACACCCCGCACGATCCCCGTGTCGCAGCGCAGCGAATTATGAATTGTATAAATGGTTATGCATTGGTAAAACCCGGGCGACTACTGAGTCGGCGAAATCTTGTCTCCTGCTATTTCGCCGTCTACACCGTCCTGCCTGCCGCGCCTGACTCGGCGCGCCCCGCATCACCCGCTCCTGCTCAACACTGCTGCTGGCGACTCTCGACGCCCATCCTCGCTGCATCGGGCACGATGCCTACCCTTCCGCCACCGGCTTGCGACGGCGACGCGCCTTGGTCGGCAACGACGGTGCTTCTGCCAGCACTTCGGGCGGCAACGCCTCACGTACGACGTCGAGCAACCGGTAGATTTCGGCGAGCGTGTCGCGCCCAACCTTGTCTTCCAGGTAGCGATAACGTTCCTCGACCAGCGGGCCGAGCTTCTTGCACAGTGCGCGGCTCGACGGCGTGAGCGACACCATCACCCGTCGCTGATCGGCGGCCACGCGACGGCGCAAAATGAGGCCGGAGACCTCCATTCGCTCGAGCATGCCCGACAGGCTCGGACTGAGAATGCAGCACTCGCGCGCGACCTGTCCGATTTCCATTTCCCCGGATTCGCTATCGTTGACGGCCCGTATGACACGCCATTGTTGTTCGGTGATGTCGTAACAATTGAGCAAGGGCCGGAACAGCCCCATCACCGCTTCACGCGATTGCAGCAATACCAGAGATAGATTGCGGTGTTCGAATTCACCCGTCATGGATTTACGCTCGAAAGGATCGCCTGGTCAGCCCCCGGGCTGTGGCGATCAGGTTGGGACAATACGGCCTCTCGTGTGCCGCTCGTTTCGCATGTCCTGCCGTCTCTTTGCGAAGCGCGAAATTACCACGCGCTCAAAAAAAACGGGCGCGAACGCCCGTTCTTCCGGCCCGATCGGTCCGACCGGGCGCAGATACCGCAGATACGACAACGGGGCATGCCAGCGTACTACTGGTGCTATAGGCAGCCCCGACCCGTATCAGTTCGCCAATTTCCACTTGCCGTCGACGATTTGCACCATCACGCGCGAGCGTTGATCCAGACCGTTGTGGTCGTTCTTGCTCATATTGAAGATACCGGCGGTGCCCGGCATGTCCTTCACGTTCTCCAGCGCCTCGCGCAGCGCGGCGCGGAATTCGGCCGTACCGGGCTTGGCCTTCTTCAGCGCCACCGGAATGGTCGCCTGCAACAGCAGACCGCCGTCCCATGCGTGACCGCCGAAGGTCGAGATCGAACCAGCGCCGTAAGCCTTCTCATAAGCCGCCTTGTATGCGGCGGCCGACTTCTTCACCGGATTGTCGGCAGGCAGTTGCTCGACCACGAGCAGCGGGCCAGCCGGCAGATACGTGCCTTCGCAGTCTTTGCCGCAAACGCGCAGGAAGTCGTTGTTGGCCACGCCGTGGGTCTGATACAGCTTGCCCTTGTAGCCGCGCTCCTTGAGCGTGCGCTGCGGCAACGCCGCCGGCGTGCCCGAACCGGCGATCAGCACGGCGTCCGGGTTCGCGCCCATGACCTTCAACGCCTGGCCCGTCACCGACGTGTCGGCACGGTTGAAGCGCTCGTTGGCCACCACCTTGATCTTGTTCAGATCGGCAGCCTTCTGGAATTCCTTGTACCAGCCTTCGCCGTACGCATCCGAGAAGCCGATGAACGCCACGGTCTTCACACCGTGATCGGCCATGTGCTTGGCGATGGCGGTGGCCATCAGAATGTCGTTCTGCGGGGTCTTGAACGCCCACATACGCTTGGCGTCGACCGGCTCGACGATGGCGGCGCCCGCGGCCATCGAAATCACCGGCGTCTGCGTCTCGGCAGCCACGTCGACCATCGCCAGCGAATTCGGCGTGACGGTCGAGCCGAGCACGGCGTCGACGTGATCTTCGGTGATCAGCTTACGCATGTTCTTGACGGCGGTCGTGGTGTCGGTCGCGTCGTCGAGCACGATGTACTGCACCGACTGGCCGGCGATCGTCTTCGGCATCAGCGCAATGGTGTTCTTCTCGGGAATACCCAGCGAAGCCGCCGGGCCGGTCGCCGACAGCGACACGCCAATCTTCACTTGAGCGTTCGCAACGCCCGCGGCAAGCATCATCGCCGATGCCATGCACAGCAACTTCAATTTCATTTGGGTCTCCTCACAAAAATTTCGAATTCGTTTTTTTGACATTAACCGACCGCTCAGTCGGTAAATTGTCGCCCATCTTACGGGCACCGGTGCCTTCTCGTAAAGTGCGGTTTCCCCACATGTGGTTTCGACCGCATCTGCCCTCGACGCACCAGCCTTCCTTATTGCCCGAACCTGCCGGAACGCCGCCGGCCGCCCTGCGCGATCTTCACGATCCCGCAATCCCATCTCACGCGCGCAGAAACGCGTCGTAGCCGGTCTTCACGATCAGCACCGCGAGAACGCACAGGAACATACGCCGCACGAAGCTCACCCCGTGCTTGAGCGCTAGGCGGCTACCCACCTGACTGCCGAGCACGTTCATGATCGCCATGCCGAGGCCGACCTGCCACCACACGTGCCCGCCCATGCCGAACAACAGCAGCGCGGCGAGGTTGGTCGCCACGTTCACGATCTTTGACGACGCCGACGCGTTGATGAAATCCTGCCCGAACAGCCGGACAAACAAGAATACAAGGAAGCTGCCCGTACCAGGACCGAAGAAACCATCGTAAAAGCCGATGGCGCCGCCCACGGCAATGGCCATGAGGGTCACCCCTGTCCCGCCCTTCACAGGGGCGTGGACGGTCCCGAAATCCTTCTTGCGCAACGTGTAGACCGCCACCCCCGCGAGCACGAACGGCAGCAGCTTGCGCAGCACGTCGGCGGGAATATGAGTGACGGCGTACGCACCGCAGAACGAGAACACGAACGCCGCGATCGTTGCCGGCACCAGAATGGCCCAGCGAAGCTGGATGCCGCGCGCGTAGCGCAACGCGGCGGACGCCGTGCCCCAGATGCCGGCCATCTTGTTGGTACCGAACAGCACCGGCGGCGCGGCGTTCGGGAAGACGGCAAAAAGCGTCGGCACGGAGATCAGTCCGCCGCCACCGACCACGGCATCGACCAGACCGGCGAGGAACGCCCCGCCCGCGAGCATCACCAAGTCGGTCAGCGCCCAGCCCATCAACATACATTCCCCGCACGGGCCGTACCGGCCATACAGACGATACAGGCCATAAGGACCACACAGACCCTTCGCACTTGCGACGGCCACCGGGGGAAGTCACCGGCCAGAAAGCGCGAGTGCGCGCATTGCGGAACGTGAAGCGTGCTAGACATACGACTGCGACTACCGGGTAATCGTAATGGCCAAATGGAACGAGCCGAATGAATGAGATTGACACCCCAATGGAATTGACCGAATTGGACGACACCATCGAAAGCGCACAATGAAACGGCGAGCATAGCGTCTTTAGGCCGCATTGCGCGAATTTAAGCGACGCAATTCTCGCGATACGGCGTGAATCGCGCGTAAAACACTGTGCAAAGGGATATCGTGCAGACTGCCGGGCTCCGGCGGCTGGTGGCCTCGTGCCGAGACGAAGCGCAATATAAAAAGCGCTGTTGGAGCATTCTCCAACAGCGCTTCCTTTTTGGCGGTGCGCGTTATCGCGCTTATTGTCTCCTCGTTCCTCGCCCCTATATCCTGCTGTGACGCGAACTAGGGGAGAGAATAAAGGAGCACCCGATGCACCACAAGTCAGCATTTACCCCTACGAATTAGCTTTTTTCCGACATTCATGCGCCAAGGTGATAAGCGGACGCCCCAAGCCGGTGCGTCCGCGCCTTTATCACGACGGTTGCGAGATGGTCCGGAAGAACCGGCTGCGCGCCACCAGTTCGCCCACCAGACCGCGCCGGAAGGCCAGCACGCAGATGATGAAGATCGCGCCGATAACGATGGTCACCGACTCGCCAAGCGTCTGGAACCAGGGCACGCCGGTAACCGTCGCGAGCCAGTTGCCGATATCGCCGAGTTTGTTCTCCAGCACGATGATCACCACCGCGCCGACAACCGGCCCGAGCATAGTCCCCAGACCGCCCACGAGCGTCATCAGGATCACCATGCCCGACATGGTCCAGTGCACGTCCGTCAGCGTCTCGAAGCCCAGCACCACCGTCTTGGTCGACCCGGCCAGTGCCGCCAGCGTCGCCGAGAGCACGAACGCCAGCAGCTTGAAGCGATCGACGTCGTAACCCAGCGAAATTGCCCGCGGCTCGTTCTCCTTGATCGCCTTGAGCACCTGACCGAACGGCGAGTGCACAATGCGCATGATGAGCAGGAAGCCCAGCGCACAAATGGCCAGCACCACGTAGTACAGCGTGAGGTCGGAATCGAGCGGCAGCACGCCGAAGAGACTGCCGCGCGGCACGCCTTGCAGGCCGTCTTCGCCGCCCGTGAACGGCGCTTGCAGACAGAGGAAGTACAGCATCTGCGCCAGTGCCAGCGTAATCATCGCGAAGTAGATCCCCTGGCGTCGAATCGCGAGCAGGCCAATGACAAGGCCCAGCACCGCCCCGGCGATCACCCCCGCGAGAATGCCGATCTCCGGAGTGAATCCCAGATTGCGGATGGCGTAGCCGGTGATATAGCCTGCGCTGCCGAAAAACGCCGCGTGGCCGAACGACAGCAGCCCCGTGAAGCCCAGCAGCAGATTGAACGCGCAGGCGAACAGCGCGAAGCACAGCACCTTCATGACGAAGACCGGGTAGGCGCCGGCGAACGGCGCGACGATCAGCGCGAGCAGCAGAAGGGTATAAAGCACCCGTTGTTGCGTCTGTTGTTGCATGGTTCTGCCCCTTACTTTTGTTTGCCGAACAGCCCAGCCGGGCGCAGCAGCAACACGATCACCATGATGACGAACACCACGGTCGCGGACGCTTCCGGGTAAAACACCTTGGTAAAGCCTTCGATCACGCCGAGCATCAGACCGGTCACGATCGAGCCCATGATGGAGCCCATGCCGCCGATCACGACCACCGCAAACACGGTGATGATCATCGACTGCCCCATGAGCGGCGAGATCTGGATGACCGGCGCGGCGAGCACCCCGGCGAACGCGGCCAGCGCGACACCGAAGCCATACGTCAGCGTAATCATAAGCGGGACGTTCACACCGAACGCTTCCACCAGCTTCGGGTTCTCCGTGCCGGCACGCAGATACGCCCCGATCTTCGTCTTCTCGATGACGAACCACGTCAGGAAGCACACGATGAGCGACGCCACCACCACCCACGCACGGTAATTCGGCATGAACATGAAGCCGAGGTTGGTGGCGCCGGAGAGCGCCTCGGGGGCGTCGAAGGGCTGGCCCGACACGCCGTAGATCGAACGGAATACGCCCTCGAGCACGAGCGTGATGCCGAACGTGAGCAGCAGGCCGTACAGGTGATCGAGTTTGTAAATCCAGCGCAGCATGGTGCGCTCGATGACAATGCCGATGACGCCTACCACGAAGGGGGCGAGAATCAGCATGACCCAGTAATTGAGGCCGAGATAGTTGCCGCCCATCCAGGCAAGCATGGCGCCCAGCATGAACAACGCGCCGTGCGCGAAATTGATCACGTTGAGCAAACCGAAAATCACCGCCAAGCCGAGGCTCAGCATGGCGTAGAACGAGCCGTTCACCAGTCCCAGCAGCAGTTGGCTCAACAGCGCCGGCAGGGGGATGCCTAGAAATTCCATCGAAATCGATTCTCTGGGAGAAAGGTCGCGACGGGACACACGTCCCGCCGCTTTCGTTGCATCGCTTTCAGATCGCGCCGATTACTTCGGGAGCTTGCAGGTCGATTCCGCCTCGGTGGTGAAGGCCTTCTCACCCGGAATCGTGGCCACGACCTTGTAGTAGTCCCACGGCGACTTCGATTCCGCCTTCGACTTCACCTGCATCAGGTACATGTCGTGGATCATCGTGCCGTCGCGGCGGATATAACCCTTGCTGAACATGTCGTCGATCTTGATCTTGTGCAGTTGCTCCATGACCTTGTCGGCATCGGTGGTGCCGGCGGCCTGCACTGCCTTCAGATAGGTCGTCGCTGCCGAATAGTCGCCGGCCTGCAGGCTCGACGGCATCTTCTTCATCTTGTCGAAGTAGCGCTTGGCGAAAGCACGGGTCTTGTCGTTTTTATCCCAGTACCAGCTATCGGTCAGGTACATACCCTCGGTGTTATCCAGACCGAGCGAGTGAATGTCGTTGATGAACACGAGCAGACCGGCGATCTGCATCTTGCCCTTGATGCCGAACTCCTTCGCGGCCTTGATCGCATTGATGGTGTCGCCACCGGCGTTAGCCAGGCCCAGCACCTGCGCGCCCGACGATTGCGCCTGCAGCAGATACGACGAGAAGTCGGACGCCGAGAGCGGGTGACGTACCTGCCCCTTCACCGTGCCGCCGTTGGCCTTGACCACGTCGGCCGTTGCCTTCTCCAGCGCGTGACCGAACGCATAATCGGCCGTCAGGAAGAACCACGACTTGCCGCCCGCCTTGACGACGGCCGAACCCGTGCCGCGTGCGAGCGCGACGGTATCGTAGGCGTAGTGCACGCCATACGGCTGGCACTGGTCGTTCGTCAGCGCATCCGAACCGGCGCCCACGTTGATGTAGACCTTCTTCTTCTCGGCCGAGACCTTGTTCATCGCCAGACCGGTACCCGAGTTGGTACCGCCGATGAGCATGTCAACGCCGCCACGGTCGAACCATTCGCGCGCTTTCGACGCCGCAACGTCCGCCTTGTTCTGGTGATCGGCGGTGACCAGTTCGATCGGCTTGCCGAGGACCTTGCCGCCGAAATCGGCGATGGCCATCTTGATGGCTTCCGCACCACCTTGCCCGTCGATATCGGTGTACAGGCCCGACATATCGGTAATGAAACCGATCTTCACCGTATTGCCATCGGCATGGGCCTGCGAGGCCATTGCCGCAAAACCGAACGCCGCCGCAACGGCCAACGCCTTCATCCGCATCGTCATCTTCGTCTCCTTCGTGGATTTGATCGCCTGGGTCCATCGCCCGGAACGCGTGTGTGCGCCGGGTAGCTCACCTCATACGCCCAACAACTCGTGCAGCACCGGCATCTTCGTCTCCAGCTCCTGAGCGCCGAAGCGCTCCACGATCTTGCCGTGCTCCATCACGTAGAAGCGATCGGCCAGCGGAGCCGCAAAACGGAAATTCTGTTCCACCATCACGATGGTGTAGCCCCGCGCCTTGAGCGTGGTAATCATGCGCGCCAACGTCTGCACGATCACCGGCGCAAGACCTTCGGAGATTTCATCGAGCAGCAGCAGGTTGGCCCCCGTGCGCAGAATGCGCGCCACGGCCAGCATCTGCTGTTCGCCACCGGACAAACGCGTGCCCTGACTGTGACGCCGCTCTTTCAGGTTGGGGAACATGTCGTAGATCTCGTCGAGCGACATGCCTTGCCCGCCATCGTCGCGACGATTCCCGCTCACGCCGATATACGGCGGCAGCAGCAGGTTTTCCTCGCACGACAGGCTCGCGAAAATGCCGCGTTCTTCGGGGCAATAGCCTACGCCGTGGTGTGCAACTTTATACGTCGGCAAGTGAATCGTTTCTTCCCCGCCGATGCGAATCGACCCCTGACGCTGTCCGGTCAGGCCCATGATGGCGCGCAGTGTCGTGGTGCGTCCGGCGCCGTTACGCCCGAGCAGCGTGACGACCTCGCCACGCCCCACCGTCAGATCGACGCCATGCAGAATGTGCGATTCGCCGTACCACGCCTGAAGTCCTTCGACTTCCAGTGCCGGTACGTTCGAGCCTCCCTTCCCACTACCGTTGCCGCCTCCATTCCCGTACATAGCCGTCCTCACCCGTGGGCTCCCTGCATTTCGCCGTCCGCGGTGCCCATATAGGCTTCCATCACCTGCGGATTCTTCGAGACTTCGTGATACGGGCCTTCGGCGAGCACCTCGCCGCGCTGAAGCACGGTGATGGTGTCGGAGATACCCGCGATCACATTCATGTTGTGCTCGACCATCAGAATCGTGCGACCTGCCGACACTTTCTTGATGAGTGCGGTGACACGATCGACGTCTTCGTGGCCCATACCTTGCGTGGGCTCGTCGAGCAACATTAGTTCGGGCTCCATAGCAAGTGTGGTTGCAATTTCGAGCGCGCGCTTGCGGCCGTACGGCAGCTCCACGGTGAGCGTATTGGCGAACTCGGTAAGACCGACCTCGGCGAGCAGTTCCATCGCACGGGTGTCGAGCTTGCGCAATGTGCGGTTGCTGCGCCAGAAGTGGAACGCGGTGCCAAGGTTGCGTTGCAGACCGATGCGCACGTTCTCGAGCACGGTGAGGTGCGGGAACACGGCAGAGATCTGAAACGAGCGGATGATGCCGCGACGCGCAATTTGCGCCGGCGCTTCGCGGGTGATGTCTTCACCGTTGAAGGTAATCGCTCCCGCGCTGGGCACCAGGAATTTGGTGAGCAGGTTGAAGCAAGTGGTCTTGCCTGCGCCGTTCGGTCCAATGAGCGCATGAATGGTGCCGCGTGCGACGCGCAGGTCGACCCCGTTCACGGCGGTGAAGCCACGAAACTCTTTCGTGAGTCCGCGGGTTTCGAGAATGTAATCGTTGTTCGCCATGTCTCCTGCCACATTCCTGGTTGGCGGTGCGAGGCCGTCAAGCGCCACGGCACCATCGTCTGTGACAACCGCAAGGCAGGCAGACGCGCGATGGTCGGCGTCGTCGGCGAGATGCCCCACGTCCCGCATATGGTGCCGAATTCTTGGTTCGGTCGCACATAGGGAAACGTTATTGTGTGTGGTTTGCTGCAACGCGATCATTGGGATTTGCACTTAGCTTCGCATCCTCCGAAACACGCATGCTCACTCGTGTTGCAGTACGTTCGATGGCACTACCCGGAGGTGCCACAAGCCCTTATGGCAAAAGGCTTTTGCGGCACACGCAAATGTGCGCCCGATAGCTTTTGGCGATGGCCTCGCGTCGTTCGCGCAACCGACATTAGGTATTACTACGTAAGTTTTAGCGCCGCGGTCCGGATTTCCGGAAGGCGCGCGGTCATGGCCGTGGCCGGAACCTGCGCTTCTCCTTGAACGGCGAAGCGCAGGCACGGTCGATATCGCGTTCGCTCACTGCCCGGCTTTACGCCCCGCCCGAATCATGTCGCTCGCCCGCTCGGCGATCATGATCGTCGGCGAGTTCGTATTGCCCGACGTAATCGCCGGCATGACAGAGGCGTCGACCACGCGCAGGTTCTGCACGCCGCGCACGCGAAGCTGTGCATCGACCACCGCATCGGGATCGTCGGCGCGTCCCATGCGGCAGGTGCCGACCGGATGGAAGATCGTCGTGCCGATCTCGCCCGCCGCGCGCATCAGTTCTTCGTCGCTCTGGAACGACGGACCCGGCAGATACTCACGCGGCTCGTAACGCGCAAATGCCGGTGCCCCCACGATGCGACGCGTCAACCGGATGGCATCCGCCGCGACACGCAAGTCCGCTTCCGTCGACAGATAGTGCGGAGCGATGTTGGGCGCGACGCGCGCATCCGGCGACGTCAGATGCACGTTGCCGCGCGACGTCGGCCGCAGGTTGCACACCGACGCCGTGAACGCGTTGAACTTGTGCAACGGCTCGCCGAAGCGCTCAAGCGACAACGGCTGCACGTGGTACTCGAGATCGGGCCGCGCCACGTCCTCCCGACTGCGGGCGAACGCGCCCAATTGCGACGGCGCCATGCTCATCGGCCCACGCTGCGCAAACGCATATTGCATGCCGATCTTGAGCTTGCCGAACAGACTGTTGGCCGTGAGATTCAGTGTCGTGACACCGCGCAGTTTGTACACCGTGCGCAGTTGCAGATGGTCCTGAAGGTTCTCGCCCACGCCCGGCAGATCGGCGACGACATCGATACCGAAACCGCGCAGCCGCTCTGCGTTGCCGACGCCCGAGACTTCGAGCAGATGCGGTGAATTCACAGCCCCCGCGGCGAGAATCACCTCGGCACTCGCGAGCGCCGTGAAGTCTTCATTGCCGCCGCGATACACCACGCCGGTGCAACGTGTGCCCTCGAACGTCAGGCGACTCACACTCGCCCCCGTGATGACGGTCAGATTCGGACGCTGCATCGCCGGACGCAGGAAACCCTTCGCCGCACTCCAACGCACGCCACGCCGCTGATTCACTTCGAAATAGCCAATGCCGAAGTTCTCGCCGCGATTGAAATCGTCCGTTCTGGGAATGCCGATCTGCTCGGCGGCATCGGCAAACGAATCGAGCACGCGCCACGACAAACGCTGCTTCTCGACGCGCCATTCGCCCCCGCCACCGTGAAATTCGGTACCGCCCTTGTAATGATCCTCGCTGCGCTTGAACAGCGGCAACACGTTGTCCCAACGCCAGCCGTCGTCACCGGTCGCGTCGGCCCACGCGTCGTAATCCTCGCGCTGACCGCGCATATAGATCATGCCGTTGATCGACGAACTACCGCCCAGCACCCGCCCGCGCGGATACGCGAGCGAACGGCCGCCAAGGCCGGCTTCCGCCTGCGTGCGATACAACCAGTCCGTGCGCGGATTGCCGATGCAATAGAGATAGCCGACGGGGATGTGAATCCAGTGGTAGTCGTCCTTGCCGCCCGCTTCGAGCAGCAGCACGTTGACGTCGGGGTCCTGCGTGAGGCGATTGGCCAGCACGCACCCGGCCGAGCCGGCCCCCACGATGATGTAATCGAAGCGCTCATGCTTCGCTGCCTGCTTGCTCATTCCCGCATGTCTCCGTCAATGGCGCGGCACTCGCCATGGTGCGGTGCCGGCGCGGGTGCAGCACCCGACTGGGGTGGACTGCCGCCCACCGCTTCAGGTTCATTTTGTCAGCGCTGCCCGAATATCAGCATCGCTCATGTTTCATACCCCGAATCCCTCCTGCCCGCGACACGCTCAACGACACGCGCGCCGGTAAAGACCAAGCGTACTGCGGCACACCAGCACAAGCCAATGAGAAATTATCAAAAGCAATATAAGATCCGCTTATATTGCTCGTGACCCTCCACCGGGTAACGATTGCTGATTGCTAACGGTCGTCCCATGGAACTCGCCCATCTTCGCGCCTTCGTCGCCATCGCTCACGAAGGCAACCTTACCCGTGCCGCTCAACGGCTGCATCTGACGCAACCGGCGGTCAGCCTTCAGGTCAAGGCGCTTCAGGAAGCGCTGCGTCTGACGCTCTTCGCGCGCACGGCGCAGGGACTGGCCCTCACCCGCGACGGACAAGCGCTGTTGCCGCTGGCCGAGCGCATGCTCGCCGCACTGAGCGATCTTCAGCAGGCCGCCGGCGCGCTACGGGAAACGGTGCGCGGACGATTGCGTATCGGCACGATCCTCGATCCCGAATTCACCCGGCTGGGCGCGTTTCTCAAGCGTCTGGTCGAGTCGTATCCGCACATCGAGACGGCGCTGCGCCACGGCATGTCCGGCTCGGTGCTTCAGCAGGTGGGGCGCGGCGAACTCGATGTCGGTTTCTATCTCGGCCGCCCCGACCCGGCGCGCTATCACACCATCACCCTCACGCCGTTCTCGTATCAGGTGCTCGCGCCCGCCGGCTGGCGCGAGCGGGTGGCCCGGCGCGGATGGCGCGACCTCGCCGCACTGCCCTGGATCTGGACACCGCCCGAATCCGCTCACCACCGTCTGCTGTCGGAACTGTTCGGCGCGCTCGGGGTGTCGCCCACCCGAGTTGCGGAAGTGGATCAGGAACTGTCGATGCTCGATCTGGTGAAGTCGGGCATCGGGCTATCGCTCGTACGCGACTCGATTGCGCTGCGCGAGGCCCGCGCCCACGGCCTGGTGATCGCCGACGGCGTGAGCGTGCCGACCGAACTCACGTTCGTCACGCTGGCCACGCGGCGCGACGAACCCGCCATCGCCGCCGCCCTGCAATTGGTGGCGGCCGTATGGGCCTGAGCGATCCCGCAACGGCCGGTGTGCGCCGGCATCTCCTGCCTCGCGTCACAATTCCGGCGCATAATCCATGCCTGCTCAGGCCTTCCGTTCACGGCATTCGAAATGGCCGCTCTCCCCGCAATTCATTCCCACGTCATGGCACGTCACCCCCGTGCTGCCATGCCGGAACCGTACTAAAGCTCTAGAATTCAAATCTCTCTTCGAGGAGTCGATCATGTCTGTGAGAATGGAACGCGATACTTTCGGCGAAATTGCGGTGCCCGCCGATCGTCTGTGGGGTGCCCAAACGCAGCGCTCGCTGCAAAACTTCAAGATTTCCACCGAAAAAATGCCGCGCGAACTCGTGCGCGCGCTCGCTCGCGTGAAACGCGCCGCCGCTCAGGTCAACAAGGACCTGGGCATGCTCGACGCGAAGAAGGCCGACGCCATCATCAAAGCTGCCGACGAAGTGATCGATGGCCAGCATGACGACGAATTCCCGCTGGCCGTGTGGCAGACCGGCTCGGGCACGCAGTCGAACATGAACATGAACGAAGTGCTTGCCAATCGCGCCAGCGAACTGCTTGGCGGCGTGCGCGGCGAAGCGCGCAGCGTGCACCCCAACGATGACGTGAACAAGGGCCAGTCGTCGAACGACGTGTTCCCGACGGCCATGAGCGTGGCCGCCCTCGACGCCCTCGTCAACCATCTCAAGCCCAACGTCGGCCAACTGCGCGACACGCTCGCCGCCAAGGCTCACGCCTATGACGACATCGTCAAGATCGGCCGCACCCACCTTCAGGACGCCACACCGCTCACGCTCGGCCAGGAAATTTCGGGCTGGGTCGCGCAGATCAATCACGGCCTGAAGCACGTCGACGACGCCCTGCCCCACTTGGCGGAACTCGCACTCGGCGGCACGGCCGTCGGCACGGGCCTGAACGCGCATCCGGAATTCGCGAAGAAGGTGGCCGACGCGCTCGCACGCGACACCGGCCTGCCGTTCGTCACCGCGCCGAACAAGTTCGAAGCGCTCGCCGCCAACGACGCCATCGTCAACGCGCACGGCACGCTCAAGACGCTCGCCGCCAGCCTGATGAAGATTGCCAACGACGTGCGCTGGCTGGCCAGCGGCCCGCGTTGCGGCATCGGCGAACTGATGATCCCGGAAAACGAACCGGGCAGCTCGATCATGCCGGGCAAGGTCAACCCGACCCAATGCGAAGCGATGACGATGCTGTGCGCTCAGGTGTTCGGTAACGACGTGGCGATCAACATCGGCGGCTCGATGGGCAACTTCGAGCTGAACGTGTTCAAGCCGATGCTCATCCACAACTTCCTGCAAAGCGTGCGCGTACTTGCCGACGGCGCCGTGAGCTTCAACGACAACTGCGCCATCGGTATCGAACCGAATCGCGCCCGCATCGCCTCGCTGCTCGAAGAGTCGCTCATGCTCGTGACCGCGCTCAACCCGCACATCGGTTACGACAAGGCCGCGCAGATCGCCAAGAAGGCACACAAGGAAGGCACCACGCTCAAGGCGGCCGCCCTCGCCCTCGGCCACGTGACGGACGAGCAGTTCGACGCGTGGGTTCGCCCCGAGCAAATGGTCGGCAAGCGCTGATTCCTCGTTAGCGCCACATCGCCCCCGTCACCAACGCATGCCCATTTCGCCGTTGCCTCCGCTGCATTGCCTGATTGCTTTCGACGCTGCCGTGCGGCACGCAAGCTTCACCCGGGCCGCGGCGGAACTCCATCTCACGCAAAGCGCCGTGAGCCGGCAGATCGCGCAGCTCGAGGAATTCCTCGGGCGTGCGCTCTTCACGCGCGAACATCGCACGCTGCGGCTGACAGTGGCCGGACAACGCTACGCCGAGCAGATTCAGCGTCTGCTCGGCGAGTGCGCCGAAGCCACCGCCGATCTGATGAAGCGGCGCGGCGATCTCGATCTCACCGTGGCCTGTTCGTCCGGTGTGGCCGTGTTGTGGATGACACCGCAACTCATGCGCTTTCGCGCCGCCCATCCCGACGTCAAGATTCGCGTGATCGTGAAAGACGGCATCACGTCGCTTTCCCCGTCGGAGTTCGATCTCGGCGTGTATTACGTGCGTAACGATCTGCCGCCGGACTTCGCCGGGCGGCATCTGTTCGACGAGGAGGTCTTCCCCGTCTGTTCCCCCGCCTACCTCAACGCACGCAAGCTCACGCCCGCCGATCTCGTCAACGAGACGCTGCTTCTCGTCGAAGACGGCCAGCGCAAGTGGATGTCATGGCCCGACTGGTTCGAGCTACAAGGCGTCAGTGCCCGAAAATTCCCGCGCATGGTGAGCGCCAACCACTATCCGCTGCTCGTGCAGATGGCCATCGAAGGCGGCGGCATGGTGATGGGATGGCGTCACATGATCGACTCATGTCTCGACGCCGGCTTGCTCGTTCGCGCGTGCGAAGCGACCGCGAGTCTGGGCGGCGGCTACTACCTCATATGGCCTGCCGAGCGCCATGAGCATGCCGCAGCGCGAATTTTCCGCAACTGGATTTATTCCGAAACTCGTTTCCCATCATAGGGGTTACGCGCTGTTTTGAAAGTTGCCATGCGCTACACGCATGGCAACATGCGGAATTATCGTTTGGCCTGTCATTTTGTCTGCACTACTTTGTGCTCTATCCGCGCACGTATGCCGAGGCCGTCGGGCCGCTTGTGCCCGGCTTCGGCAGACGTGATCCGACAAAAGCAGGCGTATTACCGGCATGACGTGAAAGCAAAGCACGCAACGGACGCCACCTATCCTCCGGGAGACCCAGATGCAGGCGACCTACGCAGTGCCTCAAGACAACATGGCTCGTCAGCGCCGTCACGCGATCGTGGCGACGGTGATCGGCAACGGTCTTGAATGGTTCGACTTCACCGTCTACAGCTTCTTCGCGGCCATCATCGCGAAACAGTTTTTCCCCACCGGCGACGATCTGTCGTCGTTCCTGCTCGCTGTCGCAACCTTTGGCGTGGGCTTCTTCATGCGCCCGGTCGGCGGCATCGTGCTCGGTATCTATTCCGATCGCGTGGGCCGCAAGGCAGCCCTGTCGCTCACCATTCTGCTCATGGCGGCCGGTACCGCGATGATCGGCCTGGCCCCGACCTACGATCAAATCGGTCTGGCCGCCCCCCTCATCATCGTGCTGGCGCGTTTGCTGCAAGGCTTCTCGGCCGGCGGCGAAATGGGCGGTGCAACGGCCTTCCTGACCGAATACGCCCCCGCCAATCAGCGCGCTTACTACTCGGCATGGATTCAATCGAGCATCGGCTTCGCCGTGCTGCTTGGCGCTGCGGTGGGTACGTTCGTCACGACGGAACTCGATAAGGCCTCGCTCGAATCCTGGGGCTGGCGCGTGCCGTTCATCGTCGGTATGCTGATCGGCCCGGTGGGTTTCTACATCCGTAACAAGATCGACGAAACGCCGACGTTCCAGCACGCCGAGAAGTCGGATACGCCGCTGCGCGATGTGTTCTCGCAGTATCCGCGCGAGACGCTCGCCAGCTTCTCAATGGTCGTGCTGTGGACGATCTGCACCTACGTGCTGCTGTTCTACATGCCGACGTATGCCCAGCGCGTGCTCAAGCTGCCCGCCTCCTACGGCTTCACGGCAGGCATGGTCGGCGGTGCAATGATTCTCGTGTTCGCGCCGGTGGTGGGACGTCTGGCAGATCGCTACGGCCGCCGTCCGTTCCTGTCGGGTTCCGCACTGTCGATCCTGTTGCTCGCATGGCCGATGTTCACGTACCTGAACGTGGCGCCGGGTCTGCAATCGCTGCTCACGTTCCAGATCGTCTTCGGCCTGCTCATCGCCTGCTATACCGGCCCGATTCTCGCGGCGTTCGCCGAGCTGTTCCCGGCGAAGGTGCTCTCCACGGGTCTGTCGGTGGCCTATAACTTCGCGGTGACGATCTTCGGCGGCTTCGCTGCGCTCATCATCACGTGGCTGATTGCCCGCACGGGCAGCAACATGGCCCCGGCCATCTACGTGATCGTCGCGGCCACCATCAGCCTGATCGGCACGCGCTTCGTGAAGCCACTGCCCAAGGCCTGAGTTTTCTCTCATCGAGGCGCGCCCTTACCGGCGCGCCTTGTGTCTTTTGCAAGGAACTCCCCCATGTCCGTTACCCTGCTTCGCGGCGGCAATGTGCTCGATACGGCCGCCGGTTGTCTGCTCGAGCGTCACGACGTTGCTATCGAAGGCAATCGCATCACCACTGTCAGCGCCACACCGCTCGATATCGATGGCGCAACGGTGATCGACGTCACCGGCAAGACGGTCATGCCCGGCATGATCGACTGTCATGTGCACGTGCTCGCCTCGCATCCCAACCTCGGCACGAACGCCAGCCAGCCGAACGTGCTCACCGTGCTCAGGTCGCTGCCGATCATGCAAGGCATGCTGAATCGCGGCTTTACGACCGTGCGCGACGCCGGCGGTGCCGACTGGGCACTGCAACAAGCCATCGAGCAAGGCGTGATTCCCGGTCCGCGCATCTTCCCGTCGGGCAAAGCGCTCTCGCAGACGGGCGGTCACGGCGACTTCCGACCGCGCAGCGACACGCTCGAGCCGTGCTCGTGTGCGTTTCGCGCCGGGGCGATTGCCCGCGTGGTCGACGGCGTCGACCCGATCCGCCTCGCCGTGCGCGAAGAGATTCAGAAGGGCGCCACGCAGATCAAGCTGATGGCCTCGGGAGGGGTGGCCTCGCCGGTCGATCCCATCGCCAATACGCAGTACTCGGAAGATGAAATCCGCGCCGCCGTGGCCGAAGCCGAAGCAGCGCAAACCTATGTGATGGCGCACGCCTACACGCCGCGCGCGATTGCTCGGGCCGTCCGTTGCGGAGTGCGCACCATCGAGCACGGCAATCTGTGCGACGCCGAGACGGCGAAGCTCATGGCCGAGAAAGGCGCCTATGTCGTGCCCACGCTGGTCACGTACGACGCCCTGGCCAAGGACGGTGCATCGCTGGGCCTGCCGCCGGAATCGGTCGCGAAGGTGGAAAGCGTGCAGCGCGCCGGTCGCGAATCGCTGTCGATCTATCGCGACGCGGGCGTGAAGATGGGCTTCGGCTCCGACCTGCTCGGCGATATGCACAAGTACCAGTCGGACGAACTGACGATTCGTGCCGACGTACTGGGCACGGCCGACACGCTGCGCTCGGCCACGGTCATCAGTGCGGAGATTCTGAATCGCGTGGGCGAACTGGGGGTGATCGCACCAGGCGCACTGGCCGATGTGCTGGTCGTCGATGGGAATCCACTCGAATCGATCGAGGTACTCACCGGTCAGGGGGAAGGTATTCGCTGGGTCTTCAAGGACGGCAAGGTCGCCAAGCAACCGTAATCTGCGGCACCCACTGCCCCGCGTAATCGCGTAACGGGCATAGCACCGCTATATGGGGCGCCTCTGCTGGGTTGGACCGGGTAACTCGGTTTAGCACGGCTTAACACGAATAACGCCGCGATGTCTCGCACATCGCGGCGTTTCTTTTTTCCTCGCCGATACCACCGTCGCTCAAGACCACGCGACACCTCGTTTACAACAATCCGTCGAACGAATGAAAAGCGCACGCGGGCGGCGCTGCCTAGACTTCGGGAAATGTTGTCGACGGAGGGTCCCCCCAATGAAGCTCGTTCCGCAAAACTACATATCGCTTGGCTTCGACACCGTCGCCCCGCCATGGCCGACTGCCGATTCCACGACCTCACCCGAATGGAAGCATGTTGGCGTTCGCCAGCATATGCCGATCCTTGGTGCGCTATCGCCACCTGCCGACACCGCGCCCACCATCGAGACCCTGCGCGAGGGCATCCTCGAGAGCTTTGCCACCATCAAGCGCGACTGGAACGCCGCAGCACAAACCGTCGCCCCCGACGCAGTCCGCGGGAAATTATCCAACGAGTACGACGTCATCGTCAGATTGTCCGAAGCCGTCTCCACCCATCAGGCGTCCGATCTGCTCAGCATCGATAAGCTGGTCGAGACGTTCGAGAGCGCGGTCGAAGAAATCTGCAATGCCCGCGATATTTCCCTGACGTCGCTCAAGATCAAGAGCGTCGACGCGCAACGCTCGATCTCCGACCCCGAACAATTGATGCCGAAAGCACGGGCCGCACTCGAAGCGCTGGGACACTTGAAAGCGGCGCTCGACACGATGGTGTGCGCGTCGTCCGCGCGACGGCTTCTGGAAGACAAGCGTCAGGGCCTGAACGGCGCCAACATGACGCCAGAGGCGCTCAAACAGGCCAAGGCAGAGTTGCACAAAGCGTTCGAAGTCACGGGCGACCTGCTCAGCAAGACCGAGCCGCTGATTCATCACTATCTGACGCAAGCGCAGGTCGCCATTCCGGGAGAGAAACGGCGATGGAAGACGAAAATCGCGATCCTTGTGACGTTTCTCGTCGTCACCGTATCGTTGGGTGTCGCGTCGATAGCGGTTCCCGCGCTGCTGCCTGCGCTTGCGGGCCTCGCACTCGGGTTGAAGATCGCCACGACAGGGGTCGGCATCCTGACCGCACTCAACGGGATCTGCAACGTCTTCGCGTACGCACGCAATCGCGGCTGGGGTCAGCTATCTAACGAAATCACCGCAGTCAAGAATCTGAACGACGCCATCAACCGGGGAATAGAAGCCAGACACGGGATTCATCAGTCCGGCGCGACCACGCAGATACAAGAGCGCCTCGACAAGATCAATCACGAAATCACGCACGCCACACGCAATCAACGCACACTGAACCAAAAGTTCGAGAATTTCGACCGCGACGACATCAAGACCCATCTTTGACGGCGGGCCACGGGGGTCGGAGACGGTCTAGTCACCAAGAGGAGAAAAATCAATCATGCGTCCTACCAGCAACGCGTATTTCGCGCCGGCGGTCGATCCGGGGCAAAGCTATCGAGCCGCCGCCGCAGAAGGCCGGATCATCGACACCCTGACCGACATTGAGACCGGACTGTCGGAGCTTCTGAGTATGCAGAACGCAGCACTCTCGCGCATCGACCACCTCATCGCCCAATCGAATACGCGCCCCGTGACGCGAGCGGCCTCCGCCGACAATACGCAATCCGCGCAACGCGTCGAATCGCTAAGGAGCGACATCACGCGCTGCCGGTCGTGCGGCAACCTCGATACGATCTCCACACCGCTCTGAGACACTCACCGGGCACTGGTTTGCAGCGTCCCGGCACAAACAAGCGCGTGCGGCCACACAAAAAAAGCAGCCCGGATGGGCTGCTTTCTTCTTTGCCGATAGCGCCGTTGGGCGAGTCGGCATGCCTTACTTCTTCCACCCCGGCGTGACGAACACCGAGCGCACGTCGTCGAGCGTTTGCGAGACCGTTTCGCGCGCGCGTTCGGTGCCCGCACGCAACATGTCCCACACAAAGTCCGGATTCCTGGCGTATTCCTCACGACGCTCGCGCATCGGGCGGAGCATCTCCTGCAGTCGCTCTTCCAGACGCGCCTTCACTTTCGAGTCGGCCAGACCACCGCGCACATAGTGTTCCTTGAGCGCCTGCAACCCTTCCTTGTCCTCGTCGAAGGCGTCGAGATAGGCGAATGCGACGTTACCTTCGAGGTGCCCCGGATCTTCCACCTTCAGATGCAGCGGGTCGGTGTAGCACTTCTTCACCGCAGCGCGGATCTCGTCCGGCATCGACGAAATATTGATCACGTTGCCCAGCGACTTGCTCATCTTGGCCTTGCCGTCGATGCCCGGCAGCCGTCCGATCGGCGGCACCAGCGCCTTCGTTTCGACGAGGATCTCGCGATCGGCCAGACGGTTCAGACGGCGCACGATTTCGTTCGTCTGCTCGATCATCGGCAACTGATCTTCGCCGACTGGCACGAGCGTGGCGCGAAACGCCGTGATATCCGCCGCCTGGCTCACCGGATACGTGAGGAAGCCAGCCGGAATGTCACGCTCGAAGTTGCGCAGACCGATTTCCTGCTTGACGGTCGGGTTGCGCTCCAGACGCGCCACGGTCACCAGATTCAGGTAATAGAACGTGAGTTCGGTCAGCTCGGGCAGCCACGTCTGCACGCAGATGGTCGTCACCGTCGGATCGATGCCGACAGCCAGATAGTCGAGCGCCACTTCCGAGACGTTGCGGTGAACCTTGCCGCGATCGTCCGTATTGTCGGTCAACGCCTGCGCGTCGGCGACCAGAATGAACTGCTTGTACTCGTGCTGATACGCCACGCGGTTTTTCAGACTGCCGACATAGTGACCCAAATGCAGCGGGCCGGTCGGGCGGTCACCCGTGAGGATCACCTTGCGATCCGCAGGTGCCTTCGAAACACTCATTTTCCTCTCCGTAATCAAGCGCTTATGGCAATTCCCGACGCCTCGCGGGCAGTTGACGGCTTCCCGTCGTCACGCCCTCCGCAGCATCCGGTTCACCCAGTTGCGTCAACCGTAACCCCCGAATGGTAGCGCGTCGGCCGGATGACGGTACAGAAACGCGCTCGGTGCGGGTCGGCACATCCAGCTACGACGCGTGCGCGCGCCCATGAAAAACGGGGGCCGCAGCCCCCGTTCCGTACGTCAACGCCAATCCGAAACCGGCATCTCATCCGATCCCCCGGGCGACTCAGCGCGACGTCACCACCGGAATGCCCGCCAGCGACTTGCCGCGCTTGCGCGCGTGCGCCAGCGCCTGCTCGACGGCGTCACCGGTGGCCGGCGTCACGTCCAGCCGGCCGGCGATCGTGGCTTCGACACGCTTGGCCATCGCCAGATTCGCGAGCTTCACATGACCGTAGCCGCGAATCTTCGCCGGGGCTTCGGCCAGCGCCACCACATCGGCCAGCGTATCGACGGACAGACCGGCCAGCGCACGTTCGATCGTCGTGCGGTAGTCCGCGATCAACTGACGCTCCATGCGGCGCTCCAGCGTGTAACCGAAGACGTCGAGCGCCCCGCCGCGCAACCCGCGCAGCTTCGCCATCCCCCGCAGCACCGGCCACAGCCACGGCCCGATGGTCACCTTCTTCGGCGCCGCGCCGTCCTTGCCGCGTGCGACGAGCGGCGGAGCCATATGGAACTCAAGGCGGAAGTCGCGGCCCGGCTTGCCTTCGAAGGTCTCGCCCAACGAATCGGCAAACGCCGTGTGCGCGTACAGGCGAGCCACTTCGTACTCGTCCTTGTAAGCCATCAGACGCGACAGTTGCTGCGCGACGGCACGCGAGAGGCGTCCCGGTGCACCGGACACCCGTGTTTCCGCATCGGCCACCCGCTTCACGAAGCTCGCGAACTGCGCCGCATACGCCGCGCTCTGGTACTGCGTGAGCAGATCCACACGGTGTGCAACGAGCGCATCGAACGCCATGTCGTCGGCGACCGGCGCATGCACCGGGGCGTGCGCCGCCTTGGCCGTGGTCTGCGTCAATGCCGTCGGATCGCCTGCGGCCAGCCGGCCGATCGCCAGCGCCAATTGGTTCATCGGCACCGCCACATTGTTCAGTTCGATGGCGCGTTGCAGCGCGTGCAGCGATACCGGCACCAGACCCAGTTGCCATGCGAAGCCGAGCATGATGATGTTCGCGCCCATCGTGTCGCCAAGGAAACGCTGGGCGAGCGCTTGCGCGTCGCAGGTGTCGAGCTTGGCGTTGCCTGCGGCGTGATGCATCTTCGCGAGCAGCGCGTCGGCGTGAAGATTCGCGTCGGGGTTCTGCACGAATGTCGCGTTCGGAATCGCGTGCGTGTTGACGACCACGCGCGTGCGGTCGCGACGCACGGTTTGCAGCGCGTCGGCGCTCGCGCCCACCACCATGTCGCAGGCGAGCAGCACGTCGGCCTGCTGCGTGTCGATACGCACCTGATTGAGCGCTTGCGGCGTGTTGGCGAAACGCACGAACGACAGCACGGCGCCGCCCTTCTGCGCGAAGCCCATGAAGTCGAGCACCGAAGCGCTCTTGCCCTCGAGGTGCGCCGCCATCGTGATGAGCGCGCCGATCGTCACCACACCGGTGCCGCCCACGCCCGTGACCATGATGTCGAACGGCACGTCGCCCGCGAGCGCGGTCGGTTGCGGCAGGGCATTCAGACGCCCTTCAAACGCCGCCTGATCGAACGCCGCTGCGAGCGCCTTCTTCAACTGCGCGCCCCTGACCGACACGAAGCTCGGACAGAAGCCGTTCACGCAGGAGAAGTCCTTGTTGCACGACGATTGATCGATGCGGCGCTTGCGTCCCAGCGCCGTTTCCACCGGTTCGACCGACAGGCAATTCGAAGCCACGCCGCAATCGCCGCAGCCTTCGCAAACCGCCTCGTTGATGAACAGACGACGATCCGGATTCGGGAATTCGTTTTTCTTGCGGCGGCGACGCTTCTCGGCCGCGCACGTCTGATCGTAGATGAGCACGGTCGTGCCCGGAATCTCGCGCAGCTCGCGCTGTACAGCGTCGAGTTCGCTGCGATGGTGGAACGTCGTGCCCTTCGGAAACTGTCCTTCGTGACCGATGTATTTTTCCGGTTCGTCGCTCACCACGACGAGTTTTGCGATGCCCTCGGCTTCGACCTGACGCGCAATCTGCGGCACCGAAATCGAGCCGTCGACCGGCTGGCCGCCCGTCATCGCCACGGCGTCGTTGTAAAGAATCTTGTAGGTGATGTTTGCCTTCGAGGCCACGGCCTGACGAATCGCGAGCAGGCCCGAGTGGAAGTACGTGCCGTCGCCCAGATTCTGGAAAACATGCGCACGTTTGGTGAAGTGCGAATGCGCGGCCCAGTCCACACCTTCCCCCCCCATCTGGATCAGCCCCGTGGTATCGCGGTCCATCCACGACGCCATGAAGTGACAACCGATACCTGCCTGCGCGATGGAGCCCTCAGGCACCTTCGTCGACGTATTGTGCGGACACCCCGAGCAGAAATACGGCACGCGACGCACACCGTCGGCCGCATTCGACAGAATCTCGTGCGCGACGAGATCGACCACACGCTCACGGCGATCCAGTGCCGGGCGATGCTTCGCCAGCCATTCGGCGAACACCGGCAGCACGCGCGACGGACGCAACTCGCCCAGTGCGGAGAGCAACGCGCGGCCTTCGGCGTCGGTCTTGCCGAGCACGATCGGGCGCGTGCCCATTGTGCGATTGTAGAGATATTGCTTGATCTGCTGCTCGACGACCGGGCCCTTCTCCTCGATCACGAGGATTTCCTTCAGACCGGCGACGAAGATGTCCAGACGCGACAGGTCGAGCGGGAAAGACAGCCCCACCTTGTAGATGCGCACGCCGGCGGCGGCGAGATCGTCGACGGTGATGTCCAGGCGGCGCAGCGTCTCCATCAGATCGAGATGTGCCTTGCCGCACGTCACGATTCCGATGTCGGCCTCGGGGGCGGGGGCGATCCACTTGTCGATGCTGTTCACACGGGAGAACGCACGCACTGCGTCGAGCTTGTCCGCCAGACGCGCTTCGAGCGCGAGGCTCGGCAAATCGGGCCAGCGATTGTGCAGGCCACCTGCCGGCGCGACGTAATCGAGCGGCTCGGCCCAGTCGGTGCGGATCTTGTCGAGGTCGACGGTGCCACGCGACTCGACCGTCTCGGAGATCGCCTTGAGGCCCGCCCACGCGCCCGAGAAACGCGACAGCGCGTAGCCGTACAGGCCGAATTCGACGAGTTCGCCAATGTCGGCCGGGTTGAGCACGGGCATGCTCCACGACATCATCGTGAAGTCGCTCTGATGCGGCATCGACGACGACACGCAGCCGTGATCGTCACCCGCGACCACGAGCACGCCGCCGTGGCGCGATGCCCCGTAGGCGTTGCCATGCTTGAGCGCGTCGCCGGCACGGTCCACACCCGGGCCCTTGCCGTACCACATGCCGAACACGCCTTCGACAGTGCGCTCGGGGTCGGCTTCCACGCGTTGCGTGCCCATGACGGCAGTGCCGCCTAGCTCTTCGTTGATCGCCGGCAGGAACTTGACGTTGGCCGCGTCGAGCAGCTTCTTCGCCTTCCACAACTGCTGATCCACCCCACCGAGCGGCGAGCCGCGATACCCGCTGACGAAGCCTGCGGTGTTCAGGCCACGGGCGGCGTCGAGTTGGTGTTGCATCAGCAAAATGCGCACGAGCGCCTGCGTACCGGTCAGGAAAATCTGACCGCAGCGGGCCGTGAGCGCGTCGGAGAGCTGGTAATCGGGATGGGCCAGGGGGTTGGCCGTCGGCGTCGCAAGCGCGGCGCGCATGGGGGCATTCATTGGGTATCTCCTGATCCCCGCAGCCAGCACCGGGCGGATGTGACCGGGCGTTGGCCGTGCTTCGGGGGAGCTTCTGTTCTGTTCGTCTCAACGCACTGGCCGCATAGCGCGGCCACGCGTTGGTATGCAAGCAGTGTATGGGGAGGCAGGAGAAAGATTTTTACTATTTCACTCATTTTGTCGCACAATTAGAAACGTTCATTTCGCAAAAGGTGATTTAAAGAAATGGAATTGCTCGATAATTTTGCCCGTCAGATCCTGCGCCTATTGCAGATCGACTCGCGCCGCTCGGCGCAGGAACTGTCTGAAAACGTGGGCCTGTCGGCGACGCCATGCTGGCGACGCATCAAGGACATGGAGCAAAGCGGGGTGATCCAGCGCTACACGGTGCTGCTCGACCGCGAAAAGCTGGGCCTGCATGTGTGCGCGCTGGCCCATGTGCAACTTACCCGCCATACCGAGGGCGGCACGGAACAGTTCGAGCGCGAAATCCGCACCTGCCCGGAAGTCACCGAGTGCTACAGCACGACGGGCGAGGCCGATTACATCCTCAAAATCGTGGCGCCGGACATCAAGGCCTACGACGCGTTCCTGCACGAGCACATCTTCCGTCTGCCCGCCGTAGCCAACGTGAAGACGAGTGTCGTGCTGCGTGAGATCAAGTTCGATACGAGTCTGCCGATCTGACGTCGCCCTTGCGCCGCCGTCCCATTTGTCGACATCGCGCGACACATCCCCTTGACGTGCCGTCACTTCTCCGTTAAAAATGCAAATGATTCTCATTTAAGTTCTTCGTCCCAAGGCCGAGTCTGTCCGGCCGGGTGGCACGAGATTTTCGCCAGCCGCGCCTGCCTGCGTGTTCCTCAGCGTCGATAACGATGCTGCCAACACGTCGATTGCCACGAGCGCTTGCCAGCCAGAAACGGGGTTTTCTTGCACTGGGAGCCAGCAGTGAAGCAGTCGTCGAGCGGCGGGGGCCGCACCTTTGTCATGTCCATGCGCCGGGAATACGGCGCCAACGGTTCGATCCGTGCCATTCGTAGCGACAGGAATCGAGCCGAAGACTCGCAGCGCCAACCTGCGCGCGAGCCTCGCCGGCATCTGCAACCGCTCGCCGGCGCGGTGCTTGCCGCGTTCTGGTTGCCTGCCGCTTTCGCACAACAGCTTCCGGCCGAGGGTGCGGCTCAGCCGCCCGGTCCGGCCCAGACGATTCGGCTCGCGCAGGCATCGCCCAACCCGCCGTTGCAACTCGCCGACGCCAATCTGCGAGAGGTGAACGTGACAGCAACGCGCACACCGACCGAAGCGGAACGCACACCCGCGTCCATCTCGGTCATCACCGATCAGGATCTCGAAGAACAGCAAGCGCAGGACATCAAGGAAGCACTGCGCTACGAGCCAGGCGTCACGGTACGCCGCGCGCCGTATCGTCCCACATCGGCTGCCGTAGGTGGAGGTCGCGACGGCAATTCGAGCATCAACATTCGGGGTCTCGAAGGTAACCGCGTGGCGCTCTTCGAAGACGGCATCCGCATGCCCTCGTCCTACTCGTTCGGCCCGCTCGAAGCCGGCCGTGGCGACTACATGAGCATGGACGTGCTGCGCCGCATCGAAATCCTGCGCGGCCCGGCATCGTCGCTGTACGGCAGCGACGGCCTGACGGGCGTCGTCAACTTCCTCACCAAAGATCCGCAAGACCTGCTCGACGTGTTCGGCAAGTCGACCTACTTCTCGCTGCGTCCGTACTACAACTCGATGGACCGCAGCTTCGGCACCACCGCGCAGGCCGCGTGGGGTGGTCAACAGTGGCAGGGCATGGTGATCGTCGACGGCAACAAGGGTCACGAACTCGACGGCAAGGGCACCAACAACTCGGCAAGCACGTCACGCACGAGCGCCAACCCGCAGGACGCCAACGGCGACTCCGTGCTCGGCAAGCTGGTCTTCAAAGCCACGCCCAGCTCGACGTTCAAGCTCACCGGCGAGACCGTGCGCCGCCGCGTGGACTCGAATGTGCTATCCGCCGTCAATCCGCCGACGACACTCGGCCTGAACACGAGCGACCGTCTCGAGCGTAATCGCGTGAGCCTCGATTACGACTTCAACGACACCACGCAGGCCTACCTCCAGAATGCTCACGCGCTGCTGTACTTCCAGGATGCGAAGAACAATCAGTACGCATACGAGAAACGCACGGCGGGCGACCGCACGCGCGACAACACGTACAAGGAGCGCACCGTCGGCGGGTCGCTGCAAGCGCAAAGCAACTTCACGACCGGCCCGCTCGCACACAAGCTCGTGTATGGCACCGACGCGAGTCTCGCGTACATCACCAGCTATCGCAACGGCACGCTGCCGGGCGTAGGCGAGTCGTTCCCGAACAAGGCGTTCCCGGACACGGATTACACGCTCTTCGGCGCGTATTTGCAGGACGAGATCCGCTACGGCGCGCTTACCGTCACGCCGGGAATTCGCTACGATGCCTACTGGCTCTCGCCGAAGCAGAACGACCCGCTGTACGTTTCGCAAAAGACCTCGGGTGCACGCGTTCAACCGACGTCATCGAACGACTCCGCGTTCTCGCCACGTCTGGCGATCATGTACGAGATCGCACCGTCGCTGATTCCGTACGTGCAATACGCACGCGGCTTCCGCACACCGACCCCGGATCAGGTCAACAACGGCTTCTCGAATCCGCTCTTCGGCTACATGTCGATCGCGAATCCGAACCTCAAGCCCGAGACCAGCGACACATTCGAGTTGGGGTTGCGCGGACGTCTTGCCACCACGCTCGGGCCGGTCACGTACAGCACGGCGGTCTTTGCGGGCAACTATCGCAACTTCATCTCGCAGCAGAACATCGGCGGCTCGGGCCGTCCGAACGATCCGCTCATCTATCAGTACGTGAACTTCAGCCGCGCGCGCATTCAGGGTTGGGAAGGACGTGCCACGTGGGCGCTCAAGGGTGGCGTGACGTTGCGCACTGCCATGGCCTACACGCATGGCACGACCGAAGACAACGGCGCCGCCAATCAACCGCTGAACACCGTCAACCCATTCTCGATGGTGCTCGGCGCGCGTTACGAGCCGAACAGCACGTGGTTCGCACAAGCCGACCTGCTCTTCCAGGCCGCCAAGTCGCAAAGCCAGATCGCGAAGACCTGCACATCGGGCACGCAGCAGAACCAGAATTGCTGGGCACCGCCGTCATCGATCGTGCTCGATCTGTCCGGCGGTTATCACATCAACAAAAACGCCACGCTTTATGCCGGCGTCTACAACGTGTTCGATCGCAAGTACTGGAACTGGTCGGACGTGCGCAACATCGCCGATAACTCGACCGTCAAGGACGCGTATTCGGCACCGGGCCGCAGCGTGGCTGTGAGCCTGAAGCTCCAGTACTGATCTCTCAGATCGATCGTCAGAACCGCGCCGACGCGCCCGCACTTCGTTAGTTCGACGCCCGCCGGCGCATGCCAGCCACTGCCAGCAAACCCGCAACAAAGGACTCGTCATGATGAACGCTCAAAACGCTATCCCAGCCGCCCGTCCGGCATTCCCCGCGCTCGCCGATGTCACCCGTCTGCGTAGCGAATTCCAACGTGTGAAGACCGAGCAGAACCTGCGCGATCGCGACGCCGCGGCCGCACTGGGTGTGTCCGAAGGCGAGACGGTCGCCGCTTTCGTCGGTGAGCACGTCGTGCGTCTGCGCCCGGAGTTCACCGAGATCGTCGAAGCGCTGCCCGCACTGGGCCGCGTGATGGCGCTCACGCGCAACAACGCCGCCGTGCACGAAAAGGACGGTCAGTACGAGAAGCTCTCGCACTCGGGCACCGTCGGCCTCGGTCTCGGCAAGGACCTCGACCTGCGCATCTTCTATCACCAGTGGGCCTTCGGATATGCCGTCGAAACGCCTGCGGAAAACGGTCCGCGCCGCTCGCTCCAGTTCTTCGATAAGGCCGGCACCGCCGTGCACAAGATGTTCCTGCGCGATCACAGCGATGTGGCGGCGTTCGAGGCACTGGTCGCGCGCTTTCGCGCCGACGACCAGACGCCCGGCCAGCACGTCGTCGCGGCCGACGCACCGAAGGCCGAGACGCCCGACGCGGATATCGATGTGGCGGCCTTCCAACGCGACTGGCTCGCCATGACCGACACGCACCAGTTCTTCGACTTGCTCAAGCGTCACGGCGTATCGCGTGCACAGGCGCTGCGTCTCGCCCCCGAAGGTCATGGGCGGAAAGTGCCGGCTGCATCGGTCCGCACGCTGCTCGAAGACGCCGCAGGCACCGATCTGCCAATCATGGTGTTCGTCGGCAATGCGGGCATGATCCAGATCCACACCGGCCCTGTGAAGCACATTCGCGTGATGGGCCCGTGGGTCAACGTGCTCGATGCAGGTTTCAACCTGCATCTGCGCGAAGACCTCGTCGACGCGGCGTGGATCGTGCGCAAGCCGACGTCGGACGGCATCGTCTCGTCGCTCGAATTGCTCGACGCTTCGGGCATGGTCATCGCCATGTTCTTCGGCGAGCGCAAACCGGGTCAGGCCGAGCGCGAAGATTGGCGCGAGACGCTGGTGCGCGTGGAGGGTGCCGCGGGTTCGCAAAGCGTAGCGGAGGCATCGACGTGAACGAGCCATTCGACGCGCGCGACGCGAGGCGTCGCGCGCTGCTGACCGGAGGCGCTGCGCTGGTCGCTGGCGCGTGGCTGGGCACGCTCGTGCCCGCAACGCTCGCCAACGCGGCCTTGCCTGCCGTGCCGGGTAATGGCGGGCCCAAGCGCGTCGTGGTCGCTGGCGGCGCGCTTACCGAGATCGTCTACGCACTCGGTGCGCAAGACCGTGTGATCGCCAACGATCTGACCAGCCTGTATCCGGAAGCGGCCACCAAGCTGCCCAAGATCGGCTATCTGCGCACGCTGTCGGCCGAGGGCGTGCTCTCGCTGCATCCCGACCTGTTGCTGGCGGGCGCGGAAGCAGGCCCGCCCAACGTGCTGTCGCAGATCGCGGCGGCAGGGGTTCCGGTCAAACGCTTCGCACACGGCTACACCGCCGAATTGGTGCGCGACAGCATTCGTGACGTTGCCGCCGCCCTGCGGATGAACGATGAGGGGCTTCGCGTGGCGGGCCGCTTCACATCGGACTGGCTGCGCATTCGTGAGCAGATCGAACAGCGATATGGCATTGCGCGCCGCCCGCGCGTGCTGTTCATCCTTGGTCACACGGGCAATCAGGTCATGGTCGCGGGGCAGGACACCGCCGCCGACGCCATGCTCGCGTATGCAGGTGCCGAGAACGCGCTGCACGGCTTCAACGGATACCGGCCCCTCACCGCCGAAGCGGCAGTTGCGGCGCAGCCCGATGTGCTGCTCACGACGACGACCGGGCCATCGGCCGCCGATCCTGCGGCAACGTTGCTCGCACAGCCAGGACTGGCCAACACGCCCGCCGGACGCGCCAAACGCGTGGTGAGTTTCGATGCGTTGTACCTGCTCGGCTTCGGTCCGCGTCTGCCGCAGGCGGTGGCCGATCTCGCGCAGCGCGTGCACACCATGTGAATGTGACCCGGTGCGTCGCTATGCATGGTTTGGCGCTGCACGCCAGGGCCATCCAGAAATCCGCCATTCGCCAGTGAACGAAGACATGTCAGCCGCGCCTCCGATTCCGAAGCCATTGCCGTCCCACAGCGCTGAGACGACGCCCGCCTCGGCCACCGCCTCCGCTTTGGTTCAAACCGGCGCAGCGCGCCGCCGCCCTGCGCAATGGATCGTCATGGCGGTGCTTGTCGGCTTGCTTGCTGCCGCCGTGCTCGCCGCCCTGTGCGGCGGGGCCTATCGCATTGCGCCGGGCGAGGCCATCATGGCGTTGTTCCGGGGGGCCACAGGCGACTTCGCGCAGGATCAGGCGCGCAACGTCATGTTGCAGATCCGGCTGCCGCGCATCGTACTCGGCATGCTCGTCGGTGCGGGATTCGGTGCCGCAGGCGCCGCGCTGCAAGCCCTCTTTCGCAATCCGCTCGCCGACCCCGGCCTGATCGGCGTGGCCAGCGGCGCCGCGCTGGGCGCGGTCGGTGTCATCGTGCTGGGCGGTGTCATGCTGCCCGCCGCGCTCGCTGCATCGCTAGGCCTGTGGCTGCTGCCTGTGGCAGCATTCGCCGGCGCGCTCGGCGTCACAGCGCTCGTCTATCGGCTGGCAGCGGGACGCGGACGTCTCGCCTTGCCCCTGCTGTTGCTCGCGGGCATCGCCATCAATGCCGTTTCGGGAGCCGCCATCGGTCTGCTCACCTATCTCGCCAACGATACGCAGTTGCGCACACTCACATTCTGGACGCTCGGCAGTCTCGGCGGCGCGCAATGGTCGATGCTTGCCGTGATCGTGTGGCCGGTCGCGCTGGGCGTCATTGCACTTGCCGCGCAGTGCCGTTCGCTGAACGCGCTGTTGTTGGGCGAGGCGGAGGCGCTGCACCTCGGTGTTGCCGTACAGTCAGTCAAGCGCCGCGTGATGGTGGCGTGCGCGCTTTGTGTCGGTGCGCTTGTGGCGTCGAGCGGCATGATCGGGTTCATCGGCCTGATTGCTCCGCATATCGTGCGTCTGGTGGTCGGTCCCGATCCGCGCGCGGTGCTGCCGGCGGCGGCGCTCTTCGGTGCGATCCTGACGCTGCTCGCCGATCTCGTCGCGCGTACGTGGGTGGCGCCGGCCGAGTTGCCGCTGGGTATTCTCACGGCACTGCTCGGCGCCCCATTCTTCCTCATGCTGCTGTGGCGACGCCGCGGACAGTTCGGGCTGTGACGAAACCGGACCGACAAGACCGACGATACCGACGACAAAGGACATCGCGATGCTCAGTGCACACGACCTGACGATTGCTCACACCGATTCGCCCGTGCTCGACGGGTTGTCGCTCGACATCCGTCCCGGCGAACTACTCGTACTGCTCGGCCGGAACGGCGCGGGCAAGAGCACCTTGCTCAAGGCGCTCGCGGGGGAACCGCTGCCACCGCGCGCATATCTGAGCGGCGCTATCACGCTCAACGGCGCGCCGCTCTCACAGTATTCGACGGCGGCGCTGGCGCGTCTGCGTGCAGTGCTGCCGCAAACGGCCCAGTTGTCGTTTCCGTTCAGCGCACTCGAAATCGTGACAATGGGACGTTTGCCGTTCCCAAGATCGCGCGGACGTGGCGCGGCAAGCAAGATCGCAAGGAGCGACACGGAAATCGCGACGCTCGCGCTGGAGCGCGTTGGCGCACTGCCGTTGCTGCATCGCGACGTGATGACGCTTTCGGGTGGTGAATGGGCGCGCGTGCAATTCGCGCGTGTGCTGGCGCAGCTTTGGCCGCACGACGATGCGTTGGCGCCATCGGTGCCGCGCTATCTGTTGCTTGACGAACCGACGGCGGCGCTCGACCTCGCCCATCAGCATCACCTGCTTTCGCTGACGCGCGAACTTGCCAGCACGTGGGGATTGGGCGCGATGGCCATTGTGCACGACATCAACCTCGCGGCGCGTCATGCCGACCGCATGGCGTTGCTTGCCAACGGACGCATTCTTGCCACAGGCACACCGCGCGATGTGATGCGCGCCGACCTCATCGAGACGACGCTGGGTCTTCCGGTCCACGTCATTACGCCGCAGACGTCGCCGGGCTATCCGGGGCTTGCCGGTGCCTCGGCAAGCGTACCCTTCGCGCTACCGGCCTGAACCCGCGATGCGATCGCCCTTCGGCGTGATCCGCATCTCGCCGTCTCTCGGTCTCGCCGCGGCATCGCTGCATGGCGTATGCGTGGCCTTACGACACCGGCACACCGTCCTTCGCGAGATTGGCACGCGCGCACAGCACGGCGGCCAGATCCCACAACGCGTAACCCACGCTCTTGAAAAGCACAGGCCCGCTCGACCGGAAACGATCGGGCGTGATGATCGCATCGAGGAGCGGCACGGCACGGCCCCAGTCGATGGCGGCATGCAGCAGATCGCCGGCTTCGTGCTTGACTTCCCAGGTGTCGACGACGAGCGTGCCGCGCACAGCGGCGTCGCGGCACAACTGCGGCGGCAACTCCCGCATGTCAGGACGGAACGACCCCACACCGGCAACGAAGATGTCATCGCGCCAGCGATGCACGTCGCTATCCGGCAGCACAGGCTCGCTGCTGGTTGTCGCGGCAATCACGATGCTCACGGTATTCAGCACCGGCTCGATGGCGTCGATGACCGTCGCTTCCACGCCGAGGGTGGCGGCGTGATCCGCGAGCGCGTGCGCGCGTTCGGGGCTGCGCGAGAAGATCATGAAGTGACGCGTGCCCATCCCTGCGGCAAATGCCTCGAGATGCGCACGAGCCTGCACGCCGGCGCCAACGATCAGCACCGGGCCCTTCGGGCGAGGCGCAAATTTGCGGGCAGCAAACAGTGTCACGGCGGCAGTGCGACGCCCTGTAATGGTCGGTCCATCGAGCAACATGAGACGTTCGCCCGTATGCGGATCGAACACCATCACCTCACCGATGATGGACGGTTTGCCCGCACGGCAATTTTCGGGATGAACGGTGATGTGCTTGGTCATCGCCACATCGCGATTCGTGGCAGGCATCACCAGCAGCACGCCACCACGGCGGCCGCGTTCTGGTTCGGACAGGGAAAAATGCAGACGCTCAGGCGCACGCGCGGTGCCCGAGCGCATCTCCATGAGCATGGCCTCGATACCGTCGGCCAACTGAGGATAAGGCAGCAACTGCGCGGTTTGGTGCGCGTCCAGCGTGATCATCGATATGTCTCCGCTCCGGGGCGTGCGCCGTCGGCGGCAGGATCTGAACTCGTCGCCTTCACATCGCGTCACGCATTGCCAGTCTCATTTCAGTGTAGCGTGCATCGCGTGGACGCGTCTGCCACATCAAAAATTAATCCTGACCAATCCTATTGAGCGCACATGCGCTCAGCGACTCGCATTGCGCATGCGCTTGCCATCGGTCAACGTCGCACCGCGTACCTCGAAGCGTATGCTGTCGCGAACGACTCCGGCAGCGTCGACAAGTTCGAGCGTGTGACGCCCCGGCCACGGCAGCCAGCCCGTGCGCGCGCGCCCCACAAGCGGCTTGCCGTCGAGCCGCCACGCTGCCCCTTTGGGCCATGCGGCTGCCACCTGAAACCACAGTCGCTGGTTGGCGGGCGGGATGTCGGGGTCCAGTGCCACGATGGTGCCGTCGGCTGGCCCGGCAATTCGCCAGAGCGGCCCGCCGGGCGCTTTGGTCGCGAGTGACGACAGGGCAATTGTGCTTTGCGAAGTGCCGGGAAGAAACCACTCTTCGCGTGTGGGTTCGACATGCTCCGCGTATTGCACCGCAACATGCTCGAGGCCCGGCGGCGGCGCTGGCGGCAGGCTTGCCGTCTGACGATGCAGATAGTCCATCACGCGATGCCAGATGGGCGCTGCGCCCGACACCCCGGAGACATCCCACATCGGCGCACCGTCCGCGTTACCGACCCAAATGCCAACGGTATAGCGCCGCGAGTACCCGACGGCCCAGTTGTCGCGCATGTCCTTGCTGGTGCCGGTCTTCACGGCGGTCCAGTAACGCGTGGAGAGCGGACTATCGAGGCCAAGCGTGCGAGTGCGCGCCTGCCGGTCGGCGAGCATGTCCGACACGATGAAACTCACCTGCGGTGAAAAGACGGCCGTATACCCCTCGGCACGGGCAGTTCCCTTGGCGTTGTCGCCGCGCGTGCGGACCGTCTCGGACGTACGTTCCTTCACACCGCTGGCAGCACCGCCGTTGGCCAGTGCACGATAGGCGTTCGTTAGCGAAAGCAGCGTGACGTCGGCGCTGCCGAGCGCGAGACTGTAACCGTAGTAGTCGCCGCTCTGCGTGAGCGGCAGGCCAAGCGCGACGAGCGTCCGGGCAAACCGGCGCGGTGTGACCATCACGAGCGTGCGCACGGCGGGCACGTTCAGCGACGAACCCAGCGCGGTGCGTGCGCTCACCCATCCCTTGAAATGCCGGTCGTAGTTCTGCGGAATGTACAGGCCGCCGCCCGTGGGCAGGTCGATGGGCGAATCGTCCAGGAGCGACGCCGCTGTCAGACGCTGCTCGGCAATTGCCTGAGCGTAGAGAAATGGTTTGAGTGTCGAGCCGGCCTGCCGTAACGACGTGACGCCATCCACCTGTGCGGCGGAGGACAAAGCGCCCGACGATCCCACCCAGGCGAGAATGTCGCCACTTGCGTTGTCGATGACGACAATGGCCCCGTCCTGAACGTTGCGCGAGCGGCCCGGCGTGCCCAACTCGCGCAGAGTCTGCTGCAAGGTGGTGACGGCTACGCGCTGGAGGTTCGCATCCAGCGTGCTGGTGATGCGCGTGCCCGCTGGCGGGCGGCTCGCGCTGAAGACGCGACGCGCGAAATGCGGCGCGAGGTTGACGGCGTCGCGCGTCGTCATCACGTTTGCCGGTCTCGAGAACACGAGTTGCGCATAGCCGTCCAGACCATTGCAATCGGTGGCCTGCCCCATGTCGCGCAGGATGCCGCAGGCGCGTTGCGACACTCGCGAGGCGGCCGCATTCGGCGCACGCAGCAACGCAACGGCCAGCGCTGCCTCACGAGCATCAAGGCCGATGGGCAGCTTGCCGAAGAGCGTTTGCGACACTGCCGAGATGCCAACGAGTTCGCCGCGAAACGGCACGAGGTTCAAATACGCCTCGAGAATCTGATCCTTGCGCCAACGCTGCTCCAGCCATACCGCTGTCGCCGCCTGACCAATCTTCTGAGTGACGGACCGATTGCGCGTACTGGGGCGCAGATCGTCGTCAAGCAGCCCCGCCAACTGCATCGTCAGTGTGGACGCGCCGCGCGTGCGCGAGTGCCAGAGGTTACCCCACGCGGCGGCGGCCACCCCTCGCCAGTCGACGCCGCTGTGCTCATAAAAGCGCTTGTCTTCAGAGGCGATCAACGCCTGACGAAAGGCCGGAGACACCTCGGCGAGCGTCACCCAATCGCCGCGTTGCGCCTGCATGTCGGCCCGCAGGCGTTGCAGAGGTTCACCCCGGCGATCCAGCAGAATCCAGTCGGAAGCGCGCCAGTCCTGCCGTACCTCGTCAAACGACGGCACCGCGCATGCCGGTGCCGACGCCTGCAACAACCCAAGCGCCAACCCGACGCTCGATACGACACGACGCGCAACACCCCAACCACGAACGTCAGACACTGCGCGCATGCTCCTCGCCCTCTTGCGCCAGTCGCGGCACACGCACTGCCATGATCCCGGCGGTCAGCAGCAGTTGCGCAAGCGCGTAGAGAATCCAGATGGCGTACTCCTGCGCCGGAATCGTGCCAACGAAGCGCGTGGTGCCGATAAGCGCATCCGAGATCGTGAAGAGCAGCGCGCCGACGGCGGCCCACTCTCCGCGCACCTCGGCGAGCAGCGCCGCCGACGCCATCATCGCCAGCACAATCACGTAACACGCCACAGGTGCCTTGAGTTCCCCCATGCCGGGCCAGTACATCGCGTATGCAAGCGCCGCCGTCACCCACACCAGCATGATCGCGACGCGATGCCAGCCGGGCACCTGCGCCCAAGGTCGCCGCAAACGCCAGAAGAGCGCGAAATAAGCGAGGTGAGCCAGCAGGAAAGCACCGAGCCCCAGCACGAAGCCCTGTGCCAACGTCGGCAACGCGAGCAAGACATCGCCCGCGCCGGAAAAGAACAAGGCTGCACACAACCACACCCGCTCGCGCGGCATTCGGTGGTGCAAGGCGGCGAACAGGAGCAACGCGCACAACAGCGCCTTCGCGACGGCCTGATCGGCGTACGGCGCCCCGCGCAACGACAGCGCATAGGCGGCTCCCGCAATGGCGGCCAGCCACCAGAAGCGGCGTGCCTCGCGGGGCAGCGCCGCCGCCGGTGCCAAGAAGTTCGACGTCATATCTGCCCGGCTCCCACTCGTCACGGTTTCGCAGGCACCACTTGCACGGGCGCGTTGGGCGTCTCGCCGTACATCGCAGGCTCGTACATCGCTTCGACACGCGTCGGCGGCGTAGCGAACTTGCCCACGTTGTTCAGACGCACCGTGTACTCAATCCGATGCTGGCCCTTTGGCAGGTAGTCGTAATACGCCCGATAAGCGTCCTGCGCTCTTTCCTCAAACGCCGGCATCGCGCCTTCACTCTTCTCCCCTTGTGTGGCGATAGCCGAGTCTCGTCCCAACCCGCCGCCGAGCACCGTCGCCCCGCCGGGCAGCGGATCGCTCACCACGACCCAGCGCATATCGGCCTGTGCGTCGATATCCAGCCGCACACGCAGCACGGCACCCCGCACGAAGCTGTCGCCCGAACGATCCGCAGCGTCTTGCACCTGAACGCTGCGCGTCACGCGGTAGCCGGCCGCGAACGGTGCTTTGAGCGGAACGGCAGCCAGGCTCTGGATCGTCGCCCATGGCTTACCCGCCCCCGTCTGCTCGAGACGCAACACATCGCGCGCGCTGTCCGTTCCGGCGGTAGAGCGGCTCAGCCACGGCAGTGCGACCGTGGGCGGCACGGTGCCCGCCTTGAGCTTGTCCCAGTCGACGGTTTGCACGGCGCCGCTCGTCTGGTTGTCGCGCTGCCACTGAATGGCGGTTTGCCCGGTCGGTGTGTCGCGCTCGAAGCGTGCCGAGAAGCGATCCACCGCCAATCCACCCCACACGTTGGCCGTTGTCGTCGACCAGGCGCCGCGCGATTGCAGCCCCAGCAGCCCGATCACGAGACGGGGCATTTCGTCCTTCCAGGCCGGGTTCGCGTTCATCAGCAGCGCCAGACGCGCGGCGTTGGTCTCCGGGCCGACCATCAACCACCAGAGCCCGTCGCTCGCCTGCGTCGAGAAGCCCACCCGCGTGCCCTGATACGACAGGCGCGCGCGCAGGATCTGCTCGGCCTGCGTCAAACGCTCGGCACGCTGCGGCGCATCGGGCACGCGTTGCAGGATGGCATACCAATCGATGACCGCCGACGTCGGCCAATCGTTCGGCGCGATGGTAAGCGAACTCAGCATGCGCGCGTTTGCCCGTCCATATCGAGACAATGCTTCGATCGCGGTGAGCTTGCGCAGTGTCAGATCGTCACGCGGTGCCCAGAAGCGACGCGTGAGACGTCCTTCCACGAACGCCGCCAGGCCGTCCTCCATGCGAGCCAGCGCGTCGTCCGGCAGAACGTACGCCGGGTCGAGCGCCTTCGCTTCATTGCTCACGGCCAGCAGATAAGCGGTGAGCGTATCGCTGCCCTGATTGGCAAAGCCCTCTTGCGGCGGGAAGTAGCTCGCCAGCCCGTCTTCATCGAGATACGACGGCAGCATGCCCGTCACCCGCTTCCATTGAGCGACGTCACGCAAGCCGAGCGCCTTCGACGCCTGTTGCTCCAGACAGGCATACGGATACAGCTCGAACCAGCGCTTCACGCCGGGCAATCCCTGCGACAAACGCGGCTGCATGCTGATGCGCACCCCGCCGCGCAGCTTGCCGGTGCTGTCCGCCACGGCGCCAGACGGCGGTGCCATCGGTAACGTCAGACTGCCTTCGACCTGCGTGAGCACCGACTGCTGGACGCTCGCAGGCAACGATGGCTGAATGTCCTGCCCGACCTTGATCGTGTCGCTCGCGGCGGGCGCCCCACCCGCCGCCGGGGCTTGAGCACTCACCTCCCATAGCAATCGTTGAGCACGCGTGTCAGCCAGCCCGGCAGGCGCCGTGACTTCCCACGCCACTTCACGCGACTCGCCGGCCGGCACGTCAACGCGTTGCGGCGCCAGCGTCAGTTGGGTCGCCTGTGCGCTCAACTGCACCTGCATGGCGTGCTGCGTCGTATTGCGCACGGTAAACTGGGCACGATAGTTGTCACCTTCGCGCACCAGCGGCGGCAATCCCGAGATCAGTTGCAGATCCTGTGTGGTGCGGATAGTCGCCGTCCCCGTGCCGAACCAGCCAAGCGCCTGCGCACCAGGCTTGCCATCATCGGCAACCGCCACGATGCGGAAGCTGGACAACGAGTCGTTGAGCGGTACGTCCACGCTCGCCTCGCCCTTGTCGTCGAGCACTACACGCGGCTGCCAGAGCAATAGCGTGTCGAACAGCTCGCGCGTCGGACTCTTGCCCCCGCCCCCCCCTGCCGGTACCGCCTTGCGGCCGTAATGCCGGCGCCCGATGATCTCCATCTGCGCGGTGGCGGTCGTCACGCTATAGCTGCGGCGTTGCCACATGGCGTCGAGCAGACGCCAACTCGTATTCGGCGCCAGTTCGAGCAACGCCTCATCAACCGCAGCAACGGCAACTTCCGATCCCGCCGCCACCGGCTTGCCGTCCGGCTGCGTGACCTTGATGCGCACCTTGGCATGGCCTCGCACCGGATAGGTCGCCGCATCGGGCTTCACCTCCACGCCGAGACGTTGTCCCGCCGTGCCCACGCGCAACTCGGTCAGCCCGAAGCGATAGGCAGGTTTGCCCAGATCCACCAGCCCCGTCGGCGCCTGATATTCCCGGCCTTCGTACCAGAAGGCGCGGAACCACTCTATTGGCTGCTTCCAGCCCCACTGGAAGAACGAGTACCAGGGCACCTCATGGATGCGACCGCGCACCGCCAATACCGACACATAGACGTTCGGGCCCCAGGACGGATCGACCTTGAGGGAGATGTTCGGGTCCTTGCCCGAGATCTCCATCGTGCGCGTCTCCATCACCCCTTCGCGCTCGATCGCCACAAGCGCCGTCGCAGAGCGGAACGGCATGCGCACCTGCAGCTTGGCCGTCTCGCCCGGCTCATAGGCGCGGCGCTCCGGCAGCACGTCCATGCGGTCGGTGTTGTCGCCACCGAACCAGACCTCGCCACGTCCCGTCACCCATACACTCGTCGTCGAGGTGCTTAAATTGCCCTTGTCGTCCTTGGCCTGTGCAACGAGTGTGATCTCGCCCGGCTGAGAGAGAGATACGTCGCACGACAGCAGACCGCGCTCGTCCGTCTTCCCGCTGCACACGGTTCCGAGATCCTTGACCTCGGTGCGGTTGTCGTAGGCGTAGAAGCCCCCCACCATTCGCTTGCGGCTGCTGGTGGTAATTCGCGCCTCGGCACGCACATCCATCGCAACCCCGGCCTTCGGCTTGCCTTGCAGATCAAGCGCGAGTGCCTTCACCGGCAGCTTGTTCGTCACGGATACCCAACTCTCGCTGCGCACGCCAGTGATCAGATTTGCGGGCCAAAGCGTGGCGTTACCGCGAAGCGTCTGAATCTCGCCGTTCGGGTCTGCAAAACTGGCTTCAAGCACCAGATCGCTCGGACGATCGACCTTCGGCAGATCCTTGAGCGTCAGACTGCCGGCACCGTTTCGATCCAGCACAAGCCGTTGTTTGTCGGCCACCAGCTTCTGATCGCTCGACCCCGAACTCTCGTCGTTGCCCTGGTCGTCGTCGTCGGCCCCCGACTGAGCCGACGGCGGACGATAGGGCGCGAAGCTGAAATCGTCGTATCCGTCGAACGTCAGGTCGCGCACGCGCAACAACGCCGAGACGCGCACAGGCAAATTACCGGCGGGTCCCCCCGCGACGTAATTCACCTGCACGTTGACCGGTGCTTCCGTCTTGTTGACGAGTGGGGCCTTCCCCGCATCGCGCACGCCGATCGAGCCGGCGAGCACCGGCAGACGAAACGCCTCCACGCGGAAGTGCCCTGCGTCGAGCGACGAGGGATACGACTTCGGGCGCGAATCGGAATCCGTGTAGTCGAGCGTTACCGCATACTCACCGAGTTTCGCGCCTTGCGGAATCTGGAAGGTGTTCTCGGCCAACCGCCCGTTGCGCCACTGGATCGGCTGTGTGTAGGTTTGTCCCGAACCTTGGTGCGTGATTGTCAGTTGAGACGGCAGACTCGCCGGCAATGCCAGCCCCTGCATGGTTTCCTGACGAATGAAGTGCTTCATCGACACCGTTTCGCCAACACGGAACAGCATGCGGTCGAAAACCGTCTGCGCGCGCACGGTCGGACTGCTGCCACCATCGGTCGGCACATGGAAGCGCCACGGCTCGATGCCGCGATCCCAGTCGGACGATACGAACGCCATGTCGGGATCGTTCCCTTGCGTGCGCGCGACAACAAAGTACCCTGAGCGCATGGTCCTTTCGCAATACCGGTATCGCTCGAGCGATTTGTCGATCTTCGCGACCCCCGTCTTGTCCGTGACAGCGCTGGCGACTTCCGTACCGTCGCAATCGAGCACCCGCACCTTCGCATTGGCGACCGGCTGGCCTTTGTCGAGCGTCGTCACCCATGCAACGGCGTTCTCGCGGCCCATCTTGAAATGCACACCGAGATTCGTGACAAGCACCGTGGTGCGCACGTACATCGGCAACGACTTGCCGAGCAGCGCCGCCCCAAGCGACGGCGAAGCCAACTCCACAACATAGAAGCCGGGCTTCTGGAACGGAATGCCCACCACCTCGAACGGGCGCGGGTCCTTTTCCTTGGGCACAGGCAAGGTCAACGCCTGAACCCCCTGCAATCCCGACAGCAGCGACAGGCTACGCGTGTCGTAACGCGTGACCTTGTCCTCGACGATCACCGCCGCATTCGGGCCGAAAGCGTCTTTCGCCGCCGGGGCGGTTAGAATCGACGGCATCTCCTGCGCAATCTGCTTGCGCGTCATCGTCGTCTCATCAAAGCGACGCACGCGCGACATCCAGTTCATGACCTCGGCATCGTCGTCCACACGTAACTGCAAGGTGCGGCCGCCCTCATTCGCTTTGGCGGCCTCTCCGGCGACACCGAGTCCATTGATCTGCAGCACCGGCTCGACCTTGCGCAGCGTAACCGGCAACATCGGCGGCATGCCGGGCTCGGCAAAACGCTCCACGATCCCGAACGGTGCGGCGGCGAACTTGGCGAGCGGCGGCATCGTCGCGGTTTTCGTTTTCAACGGGAATTCGCCGGCGTTATCGAGCGCTCGGCCACTGTCGTCCGTAAATCCCTTCGGGAGCGTGATGGTCAGTTCGGTTTTCTCAGGGAACGGCGCATCGAACGTGATCTCGTTCACGCTCGAAGAGCGATCCGAATCACTGAACTTCGGTGAGCGCTCCGCGCCTGCGCCTTGCACGCGGATCTTGGCCGCCATATCGCGAGCGACCGGCGAGTTGAACGTCAGACGCAGCGGGCGCAACGGCGTGCACGGCGCGTTTGCGTTCTCACGTTCGCAGCTGAAGCTGGCGGTAAACGGCTCGCGCACGTCGTACTCGAAGCGTCGAGCCTGCTTGGTCGGTACCCCCGATGGCGTGCTGATGCCCGCCCCCCACACCAGATGCATCTTCGAACCTGCCGCCAGCGTCCGGTTGCATTGCAACATGACCACGCGCGCTGCCTGCTTATCGAGATTGAAGCGCTTGATCAGCGCGCTTCGCGTGTCACCCTCGATCCACTTCACGCCGATGCGCTCGCCAACGCCCTCCGTTTCGCACCAGGCGTTCTGGCGCACGCTGGCAGGGGTTGCCGCGCCGTTAAGTGTGAGGATGAATATCTGGTTTTCGTCGATGGCGCCGTACGATGGACGGATGGTCGTAACGGCCGGGCCACCCGTGTTGAACGCATAGCGTGTGGTGCCCGATAGCGCCGCACCTGAGACGGCGGACAAGCCGCTGCGTATCTCGACCGAACACTTCGCGCCAGGCGGGAGAGGTTGTCGGAAGTCGTAAACCCAGATCTTCGGTTCGAGCCAATGGCCCTCGCCGGTGAGCGAGGTATCGGCGCACCTCACGGTGGCCGGTGCCTGAGCGCGCGGATCACCCGCCGGCACGATGGCTTCGTCGAATTTGACGACCACCTGGTCTACGCTGGCAACCTCTCCCTGCGGACTCACGCTCGTGACACGCGCCGCCTGAGCCGGAGACGTCACCAACATTCCAAGACACAGCGCCGTCCACGCCATCGGCGCGGCCAGCCAGACGCGTTGCGTTCGACGATGCATGGCGGACTCCTCCCGAATTCTGGTCAGGCGATTCTAACCCGCGATCTTTGGCAATTCGAATTGTCTCCCCTCAAATCTGCGACGGGGCACGATATTTAGGAATGGCGGTATGGCCACACCGGAATCGTCTGCGCTGGGTTCGCGAGGACACCTATGTCACACTGGCATCCTTCATGGGTTCACCCCGTACGCCCCTCATGTCCCTCGCTTTTCTCCATCCGAAAAAGAACGCGCTGGTCTATCTGATCAAGATTCTCAGCGGTTCGCTGATCGTCTGGTTCGGCCTGCGAGCCGCAGGCTTCCCCGAGCCCTACTGGGCGATGATTTCGCTCATCATCGTGACGGAACCCGATCCGTTGCAGGCGCGCAGCAATTTCAAGGCGCGCTCGATCAACAAGATTACCGGGGCTATCGTGGCTTGTATCGTTTTGCTGCTCATAGGACCGGGATTGGTAGCAATGCTCGTGGGCATCACCATTGCCACACTGGCCGCGATGCTGGTGCAGAACTATCCGGCCAACTGGCGTCTGGGTCCGGCAACGGTGGTGATTCTGATGTCCGCGGCCCTGAGCGGGCAGGAGCAAGGCCTGCATGAAGAACTGAGCCTCGCCATGCTGCGCGTCATCGAAGTGTTGGTTGGCTCCACCGTCGCGCTTATCCAATCGTTGATCTATGGACGCTACGTGAAGCCGTGGCTGATGCCCTCCGACTGACGCGGACGGACTGCCGGGACGGGCCCAAGCGCCGCCGGCAAGCCGGGCCAATCCGGGGAACGCGGCAAAGCGAAGCGGCATGACGCCGCACCCGCTTAGCGTTGCGTTTGTTTGGTGACCACGTAGTGCAGCGGCAGCGCATTGCTGCGCTTGAACGCGCTCAACACAATGTTCGAGCGCACATTCTCCACACCGGGCACCTGCATGAGCCGTTTCATCACGAACGTCGACAGGGCGTTCAGATCCGGCACGACGATGCGCAGCAGGTAGTCGGCTTCGCCCACCACCGCGTGGCATTCGAGCACTTCCGGCAATAGTTCTATCTGCTTCTGAAAATTCTCAATGGGCTTGTCGCCGTGATGTTTCAGCCGCAGCGACGTGAACGCCGTCACCGTCAGGCCCAACGCCTCGGGACGCAGTACCACGCGGTACCCCTCGATAATCCCGTCCGACTCGAGCTTTTGCAGGCGACGACCGATCTGCGACGGCGAGAGCGCCACGCGCTCCGCCAACTGATGATGCGTTTCCCGACCGTTCCTCTGCAACGCGTCCAGAAGAGCCAAATCGAATTGATCCAGATCAAGCATGACGATTCTCCGCAACAAAGTACATTTTTTTGCGAGATTTATGCAAACGACTTCCACCACAGGCGCATTATGCGCCCATTTCGCATGCGATGCGCACTACACTTTTAACCATTGCAACTGCTTGATTGAGTCGTTCGTATCATGTCCATTACCGCCATGCTCCAGGAGCAATTCGATGCCAGTCTCACGACCCGGCCCGACTTCACCATCGATCAGCCCGTCGAACAATACGGCGCGATCGATCACGCGGTGTGGCAGCAACTTTACGCACGTCAAACGGCCATGCTTCCGGGTCGCGTCTGCGACGCCTTCATGGACGGCATTCGCGCTCTTGACATGGACGCGCGTCGCGTGCCCGAGTTCGCTCGCCTGAACGAAAAACTGATGGCGGCAACCGGCTGGCAAGTCGTGGCCGTGCCCGGCCTCGTGCCGGACCACGTCTTCTTCGACCATCTCGCCAATCGCCGTTTCCCGGCCACATGGTGGATGCGTCGTCCCAATCAGCTTGACTACCTGCAAGAACCCGATTGCTTCCACGACGTCTTCGGTCACGTGCCGTTGCTCGCGAATCCGGTGTTCGCCGACTTCATGCAAGCCTACGGCAAGGCCGGCAACGTCGCACAATCGCTGGGGGCACTGCCGCTGCTCGCGCGTCTGTACTGGTACACGGTCGAATTCGGTCTGATGCGTGACGGCGACGGCCTGCGCATCTATGGTGCCGGCATCGTCTCGAGCCGTGGCGAAACCGAGTTCTCGCTGACGTCGCCCGAGCCCAATCGCCTCGGATTTTCGCTCGAACGGGTGCTGCGCACGCAATACCGCATCGACACTTTCCAGCAGACGTACTTTGTGATCGATGATTTTGCCCAACTGTTCGACGCCGTGCGCGCCGACCTGCCTGCGCTGTTCAAGACGTTTGCAGAGCAGCAGGCTTTCGAGGCCAACGCCCGTCGTCCCGAAGACGCGCAAATCCTGTTGCCGGCATGATGGCATGGCCCGGTGCGTTCCGGGCCTTGTCTTCCCTAACGCCCGTCACAGCCCCGGCTTCCCGCGATTAGTCCTTTACGCGTCGCGCTTTCAGATACGGCTCACGCACACGCGACGCCCGCCTGTGGAACAATAGCCCGAATGAACCGGCAACCCTGCCGATTCATGGGCACTGCGCCCGGCTCAACCGACAATCCTCCTGACGCCGTGCGCAGTCATCACTGACGCCTGGCCGGCCCCAGTGGACTCGAATCCGCCCGATTTGCACTGAACGCTTTGAAAGGAATGCCATGACAACACGACTCTCATCCGAGGCACGCGCCAGTCTGACCGAAGTGCTGCCCGAGTGGCACCAGGTGATCGGACGCGACGCCATCCAACGCAGTTTCACGTTTCACGACTTCAACGAGGCCTTCGGCTTCATGGCACAGGTCGCGCTCAAAGCCGAGAAGATGAATCATCATCCAGAGTGGTTCAACGTCTACAACCGCGTGGACATCACCCTCTCGACGCACGACGCCGACGGATTGACGCAACGCGACGTCGATCTGGCGCTGGCCATCGACCAGTTCGCGGGCGATCGCGCCTCAGCTAACTAACCCGCCTAACCCGCCTGAAATCTCTTTGCCCCCCGTCACCGCATTCGGGGCATTTCCCTCAGCATCGGACGGCATCGCGGCCAGCCACCTCACCGCGGCCCGATCCGCACCGATGCCGCGATTCATCCCCCGCAGACTCAACTTACCGTGCCACCGGTAATGCCCGACGTGCTCAGCGCTTCGGCGCGAGCAATGTGCCGCGGCACGCCTTGCTGCCACAGTGGCAGGCATACTCGCGTTTGAGTTTTGCGGTGTAGCGCGCGTCAATCACCAGACCGTAATCGTAGAAAAGCTCTTCGCCCGGTTCGATCTCGCGCGTGGCGTAGATATAGACATGCTCGCCCTCTTCACGCGCTTCGCAGTTCGGCGAGCAGGCGTGGTTGATCCAGCGGGCATTGTTGCCGTCGACCTTGCCGTCGATGCAGCGACCGTCTTCCAGACTGAAATAGAAGGTATGCGTCGGGTGCGCCGGATCATGAGGATGGCGGCGCAAGGCCTCACGCCACGAAATGATCTCGCCCTTGTACTCGATCACGCGATCCCCTTTCCTGAGACGCTTGACCGCGTACACCCCCTTACCGTGGACGCCGGACTTCCTGACTTCGATTCTGCGCTTGGCTGCCATCTCTATGCGACGAGGTTTCGTGGATACAAAAAAGCGCAGTGTACAGGCAGGCGGCGATCATGTGCGTGACAACGCGTGACGAAAAAAAACGTCACCCGGTACCGGATGACGTTCTCCCCTTAGATCGCGCCACTTGTGCGCGACGCGAACGACGGTCTGCCGATCAGGTCTTGCTGTACAGCTTCCAGGCTTTGCGCTGCGTAGCGATGTCGGCAAGCTCGTGCGCGTTGCAGTCGAGCGGTAGGCGCGAATCATCATAATTCGCATTGAAGTGATTGCAGTGGTACGGTCCTTTGCTGCGTTCCACCACCGAGAAGTGGCTGCACGTCAGACACATGCGCTGCGGCGGCATGTCGCGACGCTCCTGCATCGTGAAGATCAGTTTGACGAGTGTCCGATAGAGCTGGGCAGACTCCTTCTCGCCGAGCGAGTCCGACGCCGAGGTCAGGAAGTTCGGCCATTGCGACGCCTTTTTGGCGGCCGTCTTGCCGCGCGCCGTCAGACGAAGCGCGAGAGCACGACCATCGTTGGCATCACGCCGTTTCTCGACAAGCCCTTTGCTTTCCAATGTACTCACGGCCTCGCTGACCGTGGCCGATGTGAGTGCGGCATCCACCGCAATCTCGCCTAATCGCATCGGCACGCCGCGCATGAGCAGAAGCGTAAGAATCTCGCCCTGCGTCGGCGTTAATCCAGCCATTGCCGCGCCAACCCAGGCGTGGCTCCGTAACGCGGTTCCCATGCGCAACAAACCTGCCGTTACGCGCTTGGAGAGCGCTTCATCTAGTGGGGTCGGAGTAGCCATGATTTTCGTTAGGATTTCTAAAAACTATACGTCGATAATACAGCTTGTCAAATGAACCCACGGGCGGTGCATCACACGTCTAAACATTGCAATCTCTTCATTTCGGCGCCCCGCCCGGGGGAAACCCTAAGCTACTTCCGTGTCGATACGCGACGGCAAGTCGCTGTTGAACTAGCCGCCCCACCACGATTCCATTGTGTGTTCTGAGTTTAATTTTGGCGTATCAGTTCTTGTACTGATCTCCCAAATCCTACTCACGATGTTTACAAAATATTGGTGTCCTGCGCACTCGTGGTGCGAAGCATTTTCCGTCGAAAAATGTTTCGCATCCCATGCGAATTTCATCAATTGATGAATAGGTGTAGCGTCCAGTTGTCTGTCGAACCGCGTCGCATCCCGCATCATGTTCATTTCTCCCCGCAAAGCCACGCCGGCTATGGCTTGCAGGCAAATGTCGCTACCTGTCTCTCACCTCCGTTTTGCGTCGCCGGCCATCGGAAATTCTCCCGATCGTCAAGAAATTTCCGGCCGCCACAGGCTTTTCATGCGCACGCAATCGCCGTCCCGCCTTTCGGACAGAACGCAAATTATTTGAAACACAACTGCCAGTCGCCAGTCGGCGGTGGCAGGGTTCCTCAGAAAAGTGGGGAAATAAGGGCTCGGCGTGTCCGCAGGTGACACCTTCGGGACATGCGAATCGAAGAATTTGACAGTACCGGCGATTTCGCTCGTTACAGCCAGAAAAACCAACATCAATCACTTCTTACACCACGCGCGGCAAGTCGAAAAACGGAGTGGCGAGATTGTATCCGCGAACCGGTCGGCCAACGTAAGAACGTCAAAATTATCCACAAAACCCCATTTTCGGGGGTGCTTTGCACAAAATTTAGGCGCCTGTGGATAACTTTATGGATAACTTATCGGACTAGATGTGCATGGGTTCGGGATAACTTGCGAATCTTTCCACAGGGGCAAAAACTGTCCCGAGTTGTTCTTGGGATACCCGCTGTTTTTCCATCCAGTTCTCATTCGGGCAACTTTCTGTTTACACAACGTTAACTGTGGTTATCCACAGGAGTGGGTTGCCTTTGTTAACTACTACTATGTATACATACAGTAAACCTATTAAAACCTTAAAAACTGACTACGAGCGACGCGAAAACCGGAAAACCCGCTCAGCCTGGACATCGGAAAACGCAGCGCTCGCGGTGCGTGATCCTGGCCTTGCCAGAACGTTCTGCCATCGTTAGCGGCACAAACGGGAGGCACGTTCCGTCCAGTGCCGCTGAATCCGCATGCTGCAAATCCAGCAGGCAATAAAAAACCCCGCCAAGGCGGGGGTTTCGTCACACCGATCGCATAACGACGGGCGTTGCCACAGACAAACGGTCGGGAAACGGCGCCGTTCCCCTCGACATCAGGTCATGCCACCCATCGCAAGCATTGCTGGCGAACCATTTCGTTGAGCGACTTCGCGTCGGCGTATACGTCGCGCAACCAGACTGCGTCGTTCTTGCCCGATGCAATGAGCTGACGAATCTCTTCACAGGCCGCTTCGGCCTCCAGCGCCGCTGCATGCGGCTTGATGACTTCCAGCGTCTGCGCGACGTGCTGACCCAGTGTGGTGCGCTCACCCGTCTGTGGGTCCACGTAGGCGCCGTCCAGACCGAAACGGCAGGCCTCGAAGCGATTGAACGTGTAGACGAGGTAATCGTCCTCACTCAGGATGAACGGACGCTCCTCGAGCAGATAACGGGCCAGAGACTGGATATAACAGGCGATGGCGGCCGCTCGGTCGACCGACAAGGGGGTATCCATGACTCGCACTTCGATCGTCCCAAAACCCGGTTTAGGACGGATATCCCAGTAGAAGTCCTTCATGCTCTCGACAACACCGGTTTTCACCATCTTGTCGAAGTACGTCTCGAAGTCCTCCCACTTCAGAACGAACGGCGCACGGCCCGAGAGTGGAAACGCAAATACCGAATTCAGACGCGCTGAATGAAAGCCTGTGTCGACCCCTTGCACGTACGGCGACGATGCCGACAGCGCAATAAAGTGCGGGATATAACGCGACATGGCGTGAAGCAGGTATAGCGCGCTGTCGGGGTCTGGACAGCCGATGTGGACGTGCTGTCCGAATACCGTGAACTGCTTGGCGAGGTAGCCGTAAAGCTCGGAGAGAAAGTGAAAACGCGGCGAGTCGTAAATCGTGCGTTCGCTCCAGCGCTGGAAGGCATGCGTGCCGCCACCGCACAAGCCGACGTTAAGTTGCTCGCTCGCGGCCACCAGCACATCGCGGACGCGTCGTAGTTGCGTCACGGCGTCGCTGTGGTGATGGCAGATGTCCGTCGACAACTCGATCATGCTTTCGGTCATTTCCGGTTTGATCTCGCCTGGATGTGTCTCCTTGGCCACGAGCCGCATCAGATCGGCAGCGGCCTTCGTCAGATCGTAATCGTGACGATTGACGAGTTGCATCTCCAGCTCCACGCCGAAAGTGCACGGCTTCGAGGGAATGAATTCTTCTAATGACATGGCTTAATCCTTCCGTTCACCGACAAGGGCCAATGCCCAATAGACTGCCAACGGCCCAACCAGTTGCAGCAGCGCAATGGCACACATCACCACGGCCTTGAGCATCGGGTCGAACTGCGGGTAGATATCGTACGTGTCGGCAACGAGTACGAACGCGAGGCTGGCCATCGGGCACAACGACAACCCGAGCGCGATGGCCTGCTTGTAGCTGATGCCTGCCTGATGGGCGACGGCAACCGTGCCCACCACCTTGGCGAGCGAGCGTACGATGATGATCGCCAATGCCGCCAACCCGCCGATCACAACGTATTGCCACTGGAACGCCAGAGATGTCAGAACGAAGAGCACAACCGCGAGCAACCAGCCCGCCGTGCCGAAGTACGCGGGCCAAAGCTGTGGGCGCTCCTCGACGTTCCGGAAAATGATCCCGGCTAGCAGCAGCGTGAGCGAGTTCGGCAGCTTGAGCATATGCACGAGCGCGACCATCAACATGATTAGACCGATGAGCACCACGAAGGCATGATGATCCTGACTGCCGAAATTGCGGAAGACGAGATTGCAGGCCTTCGCAAGTACGAACGCCAGCACGATCGAGCCGATGAGCAGATACAACGGGTGAAACAGCACTACCCAGAAGCTGGAGTGGTAAGCCTGGTGCATCCAGCCGTAGACAAGCTTGACCGCGACGACCGCGTACACGCTGTTGAGTGCCGCCAGTGCCAGCAAGCGCTCCGTCACCTGACCTTCGGCGCGCAGTTCGTTCTTGAGCTGGATGACCACGGCAGGCGAGGTCGCCATGCTGATGGCGCCGATGAGCACGGCCGTCAGCGGCGACACGCCGAAGACCCGCAGCACCACGTAGACGGCCACGAAGGTGAGCAAGGCCTCCAGCGCGCTAGTGACAATGATCCAGGGATTCGCCCGCATCCATTTCAGGTTGAGGCGGCTGCCCAGTTCGAATAACAACAGGCCCAACGCCAGGTCGATCAGCAGCCGGATGGCCGCGCTTGTCTGTGCGTCCAGCATCGACGAAAGACCCAGGGTGCCACCGGCTAGCCCGACCACGGCGTAACCGGTAATGCGCGGCAGGCGCAGTTTCCGGAAACAGATCTCCCCGGCGAGTCCGGCAAATACCAATGCCAGCCCGGCGAAGAAAACGGGATCGGGCGCCGGCGGCCAGCCCGGAAAAAGGGACAGTTCCGACGTCATTAATGCTCGCTTTGCGCCGCTTGACGGCGCATCAAGTGGTGGAAAGGAAAGAAGTCGCGCGCGGGGTTGCAGATGAAGGACAAATGCGCGACGAACCCGAAGGGTTGGGTTCATTTTGCCACACTCGGTTTCTGCCGATTTCAAACGGCCGTCACGTTGGTAGTACGTCTGCTGTGCGGGAACGTTCGGATGGTCGCGTTTCCTCACCCTGCCGAACAAGGGGAAGGTGACGCTTCGGGACGGATGTCGGGCGAGCGCAGAAAGGTACGGGGGCAAGCGCCGTAGGCGCGTCGCTCCCCGCACGGGGCGGGCTTTCTACCCATATAGGGTCAGATTCGATTTATTACCGCAGCGCCAATTTTCGGAGAAAAACACTTTAGGACCCGTCACACGCAGGCGTGAGGGGCGCGGCGAACGGATATGCGTGGGTTTTGGCTCGCGATCCAGAATAGATGGGAACCGGGCGGCGAGAGGTGACGCGCCGGTTCTCGGGCTTGTCAGCCTTTGCGCAGCGCGTGCATCACGTAGCGAGCAGGGTCGATGGCGTCGGCCAGATCCGCACCGATGGGCCACGGTTCGCCTTCGATTTGGCTGGCGACCAGTTCCGCACAAAGCGACGCGAACACCAGCCCCCGTGAGCCGAACGCAAAGCTTGCGTACAGGCCTTCTAGACGCGGCAGGTCCCGCAGGTGCCCACCGGTCAACCGTCGTCGTAGCGGCTCGATGGCGGCCATATCCGGCAGTTGCCCGGCCATCGGCAGCCGGTCGGGCATCAACGAGCGGAATGCCGTGCGTCCGCCTAGCTCGGCGGCGGCGCTTTCGCTGGCCAGTCCTGCATCGCCGAACACCTCGGCACGGGCCGGCAGCAGCGCGGCAAGACGGCGCAAATTGGCTTGATGGTCGGCTACACGCACTTCCTCTGCCGGATCGTCAAAGCCGTATGTCGCGCCTGTGATTGGCCCGGCGCCTCCGAGAGGCGATGGTGCGACATAGCCATCACCGCAGACCGGCACGCGCAACTCGGGCAACGTGTCGGGCGGCAGAAAGGTCAACTGCCCGCGCACCCGTTTGACGGGCAGGAACTCGGGCGCGAGATACGGGGCGAGCAGTTTCTGCGAGACATCGGCGGCCGTCACCACCGCGACGTCGGCCTCGGCGAGCACGCGTCCCGTCTCGTCGATCGCGGCCCAGCGGCCATTGCGCGGTTCGAGCCGTTGCACGTTCACGCCATAGCGCGCGTCAAGCGACGGGCCGGCAGCGACCAGTTCCGCTCGGCACAGCATGGCCGGTGCGAGCCAGCCGCCTTCCGGATACCAGATACCGCCGTGTGCCAGCGTTTCCCCGGCAAGTGCCGAGGCTTGGGTCTTGTCGACCCACTTCGCATACGTTTCCGGATACCCATGTACGGCAGCGAGCTGCTGCATGGCCTGCGCTTCCACGTCGGTCATGGCGACCTGCAACAAGCCGTCGGCCCGTCCGGGCAGCCCGCCCGGCAACGTTCTCCACTGCGAGAGTGCATACAAAAACCCTGCGCGGGTGAGGCGCGACAACACATTGTCGTCCGCCGAGAGTTGCGGATGAAAGACACCCGCCGGATTGCCCGACGCGGCAGTTCCAGGTGCCTGTGCCCGTTCGAACAGACGCACCCGCCAGCCGCGCGCGATGAGCCGCCGCGCCATCGCCGCGCCCGCCATTCCGGCACCGACGACAATGGCCTCGCGGCCTCGCGGCGGCGGGGCCGCAGGCGGATCGTACCGGCGCATCCGGTACGCTGGCGCGTAGTCGCCCGCGAGCATGTCGCGCTTGTAGCCATAACCGGGCCGCCGTGCCATCGTGAAGCCGGTGGCAATCAGATCGCGCCGCACCTGTCCGGCAGATGTGTAGGTGGACAGCGTCGCCCCGTCGCGCGCCAGGCGGCTGAGCGTCTTGAAGACGTTCGCCGTCCACAAGTCGGGATTCTTGGCCGGGGAGAAGCCGTCGAGATAGAAGGCATCCGCGCCGGCCCGCAGCAAAGGCATCAGATCGAAAAAATCGCCGAAGCCGACGCTCAGCACCACGCTTGGCGCCACTTCCAGCCGGTGCCAACCCGCCACCGGAGACGGCCAGAGGTCGCACAGCCGTTGCACGAGCGGCGCCAGTTCGGTCATGCCGGGCAGCACGAGCATCGACTCGAGAACGCGGCGCAGATCCTGCGCACGGAACGGAAACTTCTCTACCGACACGAAATGCAGCCGCGTGGGCCGCTGCGGATCGTCTCGCCACGCAGCCCACGTCGCCAGGAAATTCAGGCCCAGACCGAAGCCGGTCTCGACGATCACGAATTGCTCGCGGCCGCGCCAGCGCTCGGGAAGATCGTTGCCACCGAGAAAGACGTGCCGCGCCTGCCCCAGCGCCCCGTTGACGCTGTGATAGACGTCGTCGAATACCCTCGAGTAAGGCGTGCCGTCTGTGGCGGTTGCCGGTTCTGCCGGCTGGATGCGGCTCGGGCCTGGTCGATGGCTCATTCGCGCCCCCGTTCTTCGGTCACGATCTCGATGAGCCCCGGCAGCGAGACGACGCCCAGCCACTTGCCTTCCCCATCCGTCACGGGCACCCAGTCGGCGTGCATCGTGCCGACGGCGCGCAGGGCGCCGACTAACGTCATCTCGCCGTCGAGCGCCTTGCACGGCGTGATCGCTTCCGTCCACAGTTCCGGCTTGCCGGTGGCCTGACGCTTCCACCAGTTCGCGGCGTCCAGCATTCCGGCAAGACGCCCGTCCGGTGCACGCACCACGAGGTTACGATAGCCTGTCGCGATAAAGCGCTCTCCGATGATCTCCGAGTGGTCGGCGGCGCTCACTATGGCGTCGTTGTCCACTGCAAGCGATGACAGACGCATCGCGCTGCCTTCGCCGGTCATCGATAACCACCGGCCGGCAACCCGATTGCGGCGCAGCGACTTCGCGTACACGGAGTCGGCACGCAGTGTCTGAGCGGTGAGATAGGCCGTCACGCAGGCCAGCATCAGGGGCAGCACGACCTGGTAACTCAGCGTCATCTCGAAGATCATCAGAATCGACATCAGCGGCGCGTAGGTCGTTGCCGCCAGAAACGCGCCCATGCCGACCACGGCGTAGCTGCTGGCCACTGAGGCCGTCGCCGGAGCGAGTGCGTTCATCGCCAGACCGTAAAGGCTACCGAGCGCGGCACCGACGAAGAGCGTGGGTGTAAACACACCGCCCACCGCGCCGGAACCCGCCGACGATGCGGTCGCCAGCACCTTGAACACCAGCACCATCGCCAGCGCCTGCCAAGCCCAGTGGGTGTGCAGGATCGAGTTGACCACGCTGTATCCGTTACCCCAGACCTGCGGCACTTGCAGCGACAGCACGCCCACGACGAGACCGCCCAACGCCAGACGCACGAACAGCGGCACGGGCAATGCGCCGAAGCGTTCCTTGGCGGTGTCGAGCAGACGCAGGAACAGCGGCGCGAGCACACCCGCGAGCATGCCGAGACCCACATAGAAGAAGACTTCCCAGCCGGAAACGAAATCGAAGCGCGGCATCTGATAGACCGCTTCGTAGCCGAGGAACTGGCGGATGACGATGTTCGCGATGACCGAGGCCACGACCAGCGGGCCGAGCGTTGCCGTCGAAATCGAGCCGTAGACGATCTCGGAGATGAACAGTGCACCCGCGATCGGGGCGTTATAAGCCGATGTGATCCCGGCCGTCGCGCCGCAGGCGACGAGCAGACGCAGACGCTCCGGGGGAAACGCGAGAATACGGCCGACGAGCGACGCGAACATCGCGGCGAGCTGCACCATCGGCCCTTCCCGCCCGATCGACGCCCCCGAGGCCACTGAGCACAGCGACGACAGGCTTTTGACGAGCGTCTGGCGCAGGCTGAGCACGCCCGTGCCGATGGCAATGGCTTCCATATAGTCGTCGGCGCCCTTCTTCGGTACCCACAACGTGGCGTATTGCAGGATTAGCCCGGCGATCAGGCCGCCGGCGGTGGGCAGCAGCAGGCGCTGCCACCAGTTCAGGTTCTGCGCGAGTTCGACCATGCCGCTGCGGTGTCCGGCGAGCAGGAATTGCAGGCCCGAGAGCGCTTCGCGAAACGCCACGGTCGCTAACGCCCCCAGCAGACCGACGATGCAGGCAAGCAGCAGCGTGATTTGCAGAGTGTTTGGTGCGAATTGGCGCCGCACCCACACAACGACGGGCAATTTTGCCCAGGCGGACACTGCTGACACGGATAGAGGACGGTGCGTGATCGAAATTGGGTCCCATGGTATCGACCGACGCCTTTTTTTGAAAGCGCGCGACCCGCCGTGCGATTTTCGCCCTCAAAACTGAGTCGTGCTCAGGTAACATCGTTTTGACGGTGTTTTTCCCGCTGAAGCGGATTCGCGCCGCCGGGTGTTGGTGGGCTCCGCTGTGGATTGTCATGTGACGAGGCGATTTCGCAGATGACCTTCCACCAACCGGAATTCGCTGCCTGTCTCAGCATTGCGCTGTGAATGCCATCGGAACTGCCGATTTCACCGGTAAAACTGAGTCCCGTTCAGATAAAGGTAAATTCCGGGCACCTGGCGCGAGGTTGGGACATTTTTCTTCGTCGTATTCCGGGGCCGGCTTCACCGCCGGTGATGGTTTCCGCCGGTGTCGGCGTTGCCGGCACGAAAGCACTATCCTGGCCCTTACCGCGAGCCCTCTCGACCCGGTGTCATCGTTTCCTGTGCTGCGTGCGCCGGCTGCGTGGACTTCCCTCAAGATTTCACGCGAAGCGCGTCGTTCGGTTCGTCTTTCGAACTGGTCACATTCCACGCGGTGAAATAGAATGGCGCGCAATCGAATTGGAACTGAGAAGTCATACCGGAATGGCAGTGAGCAAAAAAGCCGCACAAAAATCACCCGTGCGTCTCGAAGAGCAGTTGGGTTTCGCGTTGTACTCGGCATCGCTTGCCATGACAAAAGCACACAAGCCGATGCTCGATAGATTGGGGCTGACCTATTCGCAATATCTTGTGATGATTGTGCTTTGGGAGCAGGACGATATCGCCGTCAATCAGCTTGGCGCACGTCTCGGACTCGACTCCGGCACACTCACGCCATTGCTGAAAAGACTGGAAATCATGGGGCTTTTGACGCGTCGCCGTGGAGAGGCGGACGAACGTCAGGTGTTCATCGACCTGACATCGAGAGGTGTGAACCTACGTCGAGAGGCGCGTCTGGTGCCCGCGCAGATACAGGCCGTCACCGGGCAATCCGATGCGGTGCAAAAGACCTTGCGAACCCTGCTCCTCCAACTTCGCGAAGTCCTCAACGAAGCGTGATCCAAAAAAAGACGCGCACTTCCTTGCGGATAAGTGCGCGTCATTCAGTGGTGCGCAATGCATTGCGCTAACGGCGAAAAATCAATGCGCCGGGACGAGCATGTCGATGCCGTCGATTTTCTCGACGGTGTAGCCGGCATCTCGCCAGGCGTCGAGGCCGCCAAGCAACGGGCGCACTTCGGCAAAGCCCTGCGCACGCAGTTGCTGTGCCAGACGGGCGGCCGTCACCTCGTTCGGACAAGCGCAAAACACCACAATCCGGCGATCGCGCGGAATGTCCCGCAGTTTCTCTGCGATTTCATCCGGCTCGATCGCGAGCGAACCGGGAATCGTGAACGGATCGATCGCCCGGCGAGCGGCCGAGCGCACGTCGATCACGACCGGCGTCACTTCGTCGTTCATCCACGCCTCAAGCGTTTGAACGCCGATACGCGCCATGCGCAGCGAGCGCAGCAGGCGGTAACGGTTGAGCCATCGATTGAGCAGATACAGCGCAAAGACGAGCGCGACCAGCCACAGCACGCCACGGCCGAGCGTATCGAAGGCGTCGAGTACGGCCACGATGTGCGACGCGAAGCCGAACCCGATAGCTACGGCGACACCTGACCAGAGCACCGCACCGATCGCGTCGTACATCAGGAACGTGCGCCAGGACACGCCGAGCGCACCGGCCATCGGCACCGACAGGGCCGAGAGTCCCGGCACGAAGCGGGCGAACATCAGCACTCGCACGCCATGACGTCCCATCGCACCCTCCGTGCGGCTCACGCACGTATCGGGAGAGATCGACAGCCGGCACATCAGCCGCAGAATGTGGTGGCCATAGCGTCGTCCGGCGAGGAACCAAAGGGTGTCACCCAGCAGCGCAGCGAAAACCGCGAGGCCGACAATCAACGCTGCCGGGAAGAGCGACGTCGACGCCGTGACGATGAGTGTGGGATAAGCCGGCAGCGGCAGCCCCAGCGCTTGTCCGAAGATGTTCAGAAAGACCAGCCAGAGCCCGTAGCGGGCGATCAGATCGAACAGCATGCCGGGTACCTGTTGGCGAATGAGCGCAATATCGCATGTTAGCGCCCGGTCGTGACGGCCAGAAGCCAGAATGCCGGAAAGTATTGTTGCTTTTCTGGAACGATCGCCGGGGCTGGCCGGACGAAAGCGAATGTCAGTGGCCCACCGCAGCTTTGGCGCCACGCTTGGGATGGGTTAGCCAGACGAGCGCCGCCATGACGAGAAAGACATATCCCGAGAGGTGAAAGACGTCGTTCGTGGCCAGCATGAAAGACTGCCGGGTGACGAGATCGTTGAGCACGCCGAAGTCGGCCCCGTTCGCGAGCCCCAGCCCCTGGCGCAACTGGTCGAGATAGCTCGTCGTGGCGTCGGAATAGGGGGTGATGCTCTCGGCGAGCCTTGCGTGATGGTAGATCGCCCGGTCTTCCCACAGGGTCGTACTCACGGCGGTGCCGATGGCGCCCGACAGGGTGCGGAAGAAGTTCGACAGCCCGGAAGCCGCGGCGAGGCGATCGTCTGAAATGCTCGAGAGCGTGATGGTCGTCACGGGCACGAAAAAGCACGCGATACCGATGCCCTGAATGAGCCGGGGCTCGATGACCTTCGCGAACGACAGATTCAGCGCAAAATGCGAATTCCAGAAGGACACCCCAGCGAACACGACGAACGCGAACGAGGCGACTGCCCGCAGGTTCAGCCGGTTCATGTTCTGCCCGATGAGCGGTGAGAGCACCAGCGCCAGCAGGCCGACAGGCGCCGTCGCCAGCCCGGCTTTGCCCGCCGTGTAGTCCATTACCGTTTGCAGCCACAGCGGGAAGATGACTACCGAGGCGAAGAACGTCATGAAGCCGAACGAAATCACCACCACGCCCAATGCGAAGTTACGATCCTTGAACAGCGTCAGGTCGACGATGGGTTTATCGGATGTCAGCTCCCACAGAATCAGGAACGACAGGCAGATCGCGGCGGTGAGGGCGAGCGTGACGATCAGGCTGCTGTTGAACCAGTCGCGGTCCTTGCCGAGGTCGAGCATCATCTGTAACGACCCTACGCCGATGGCCAGTAGCGCCAGGCCGATCAGATCGATGGACAGCTTTTGCGTCTTCGTCTCGTGCCCGCGTAACAGGAGGAAGCAGGACGCCGCCGAGAAGATGCCGACGGGCACATTGATGTAGAAGATCCACGGCCATGTGTAGGTGTCCGTGATCCACCCGCCCACGACGGGGCCGAAGATTGGCGCGACAATCACGGTCATGGCCCACAGTCCGAGCGCGAGACCCCGCTTTTTCTCGGGGAAGCTGCGCAGCAAAATGGTTTGCGAGAGCGGCACCATTGGACCGGACACAAGGCCCTGCAACAGGCGGAAGACGACGAGCGTTTCCATGTTGGGGGCCAGACCGCAGAGCATCGACGCCACCGTGAAGGCCGTGACCGACGACACGAACAACTTCGCTTCGCCCACGCGTCGTGCCAGCCAACCGGTGAGCGGCACCGCGATAGCCGCGGCCACTGCGTACGAGCTGATGACCCAGGTGCCCTGACTGTTCGACACCCCTACGCTTCCCGCGATGGTGGGCACCGCAACGTTGGCGATGGATGTGTCGAGCACTTCCATGAAGGTGCCCAGTGCGAGGCCTATCGTGAGGATCGCCAGTCGCGCACCGGTCAGCGGCGCCCCTTGCGGCGCGGCGGTGGCGTTTGCCGTGGCGGCGTCTGCCATATGCATCGTCTCCCTGAAATTGACGGCCGGGTAGTGATGGACCGCGACTGGAATCTTTCCCCGGATGGTGCCGCAGAACGGCAACCATGTGCGCCGCGAGTTTGGAAAACGGGCTCTAAATCGTCTTTGTCTTGCGAACGCAAGATGCTTTTGCCCCTTGGCGCGAGTGGGCGGGCAAGATTGAATCGGCACTGACGCACGACGTGCGCGATGCCACGTCGCAGTCCCCTGGGCGTGTGTGCCGGCTCAATAAAGTTCTCTCTCCCGCGCTTCCGGCGCCGGGGCGACAGCGAAACCACAGGATAAGCCCATGCAGCCAGGCAGCCTCGTTCCCCTTTAATACAGCGAGCTTCTTGTTCTACTTTCCTTCGTGATATCAGCGCTGGGGGCCTATGTCGCGCTGTGGCTGGCGTTCCATCTGGAGACCACGCTGGCAACGTGGGCTGGCGTCGTTGGTGATGGCGGTGGCCGTGTGTGGCATGCGCTACACGGGCATGCGCGCGGGCATGATCATCTGTCGCGCAAGCGGCGCGACTCGATGCGCTCATGCGCCAGTGCGCGGACCAGGTTTGAACCCCGTTCCGTCCACTTGACAAGCGAAACGCCGACCCGTCTTTCGATGGGCCGGCGTTTTCTTATCCGAGCGCCTTTCGGCGCAACACACTATTCAGTGCAGGATGGGGCTTCCCCCGACGGGCATCACATCGCCTGTTTCGATCAGGTCGACAATGAAGAACGGTTCGGTGTTGAGTTGTTTCGATGCACCGGGCTGGCCGGAGTACCAGCACACCATCGCCATGTCTCCCAGCATGCGGGTGACGATGCCCATGGCACCACGCGGCACTGCGATGTGATTGGATTTGACGATCGATCCGACTTGCACTTGAGCCTCCTGCAAATGACGAAAAACCGATGCGCCAACCGGTCGGCGCATCGTCATCCGAATATACCGTATTGCGTTGTGGCTATCGCCGATTTCTCCGTCGACGTTGAGAAAAATCCATCGGGCAAGGTGCCGCGATGCTCTGCGAGCACGCGGTAGTGCGGCCCGCGTGGTGTGCGCACCGAGTGCACGAGAACGTAGCCGTCGCAATGCCAGACGAGCGGACGCGGATACGGATCCGACGGCGCGCGACGCGCATGGCGCAGGAGTGAGACATGCGGGCGAAACGACTGCGTCACCACACGGGCACCCGTCGCGCGCCATTGAGACAGCAGTGTGTCGCGGGTGGCGACGAGGCTGTCGGGAACCGCAGGCGCACCGGCCCAGACGATCTTGCGATCGGACCAGTAGCCAAGATGATCGAAGGTGAGCGTGAACGGAGCGAGCGGCGTGCGTTGCATGAGCGCAAGCAGTACCGGAAGACGGGCGGGATCGACCTCGTCGAGAAAAACCAGCGTCAGGTGCAAAGTCTGGGCGCGCAGCACACGTCCGCCGCATTCCGCATGAGCCGAGACGGCCCATGCGTGAAGCTGCTCGCGTACACCCGGCCCGGGCCATAGGGCAAGGAAAAGTCGCATGAGAACACCAGAGGGTGGGTCCTGCTGATGATTCTCATAGTAGACGGGCGATCGGGCGAATGCCAGCCGGGCCCCGAGGGGGGCGGGGTATCGTGTGGCTGCCATTGGCGGGTGTCACCCGCGCGCGCGGACGCTACGTAGCGGGTGGTATACCGGTCGTGTCAGTTCGTCGAGATACCCGGTGTGATGCCGCGACCGCGGCGCGGCGTTGCGACCGGCTTGTCTTCGGGGTTGGTCTGCACGGGCGGGCGCATGATGCTGTTCCAGTTATTCTGAATGGCCGTGTCGGTAGTGTCGCGAGAGACCGCGCGTGAGATGTCGGCGCTCGGATTGAAGGTGCCCGAGCCCGTGGCGCCTGCCGTGCCTGCTGCATTCCCCGGCGCGGCCGAGTTCGCCGGTGCAGGCGTATTCTGCGCGTGGGCATGCGGCGTGAGCACAAGCACGGCGGCGATAGCGCCGGGCAGCATCCCCCAGCCCCATTTGCGCAGAGGGGAAATGTTGCGAGCGGAACGGGCAATCGAATCGTGGGTCATTGGGTGTCTCGGCGAAGCGACGCAATTTCGCCGGCATCGCCACCTTGCGGGGGCAATGCTGGCGTCACGTCTTATGTGGGATCAGTAGGTGCCGGGAGGCGGCTTCCAGCCCGGGGGCGGAGGCGGCGGCGGCGCATAGCGCTGCGTCGGCTGCGGCAACACCATGTCGCCGCGAACGGGGACGCGATTGCCGGACGCATACATGCACTGAACGTAGGCCTGATCATAGCGGCTTTGCGTCATATATGCAGACGACTGGGCGTTACCCATGCCCACTGCACTGCCGGCGAGCAAGCCTGCACCGGCCCCGATCGCCGCCCCGGAGCCACCTCCGAAGGCAGCGCCGGCTGCGGCACCGATCGCCGTGCCGATCACGGCGCTGCCGACGGCACTGTTGTTGGCGGCGGCCGCGCTATCCAGACCGCCATTCATGCCCGAGGCATATTGGCGGCAGTTGAAATCGTCCTGACGGAACTGATCGAAAGATTTGTTGGTGCCGGGCAATGCCATGAGGCTTGGGCCGGCGGGTGCCACAGCACAACCGGCGAGTGTGGCGACGACGATGGCCAAGGGCGCAGCGAGACGCCGGCGGGGGCGTGCGCCGCGTGTGGCACCGGCGATGGCCGTCGACGGTTTGCGAGGTTGGGAGACGAGGGGCGATTCATATGACATGGCGCGTCTCCAGATCAGTTCAACGGCTGCGCGGGCACTTCGCGCCATCCGCTCGGACATGTCTTCACGTAGGGATAGTAGGCACCGGCCTTGTCGCAGTAGTACCAGGTATCGCTGTTTGCGCCGGGCTGATCGTTCCGGGCGCCGGGCTGAGGCTGCTCGATGTATTGCTGAGGCTGGCTAGGCACGACGACGACGGGCGGTGCGTAATAGCTGGGCCCGTAGTACGGGTAGGCGTAGGGATAGGGGTAGTAGCCGGGACCGACCCAGACACGTACACCACCTCGCCAAGCGAAGGCGCTGCCACTGACCAGGGCAGCCGCCACGGCAACGAAGCCGATGACAATCGGAAGACGTTTCACGACACGGACCTCGAAGAACAAACTCCGGGCACGGTGGATTCCGCCTCGCGTACGCGCGGCGTAAGGAGGTGGATGTCCCCCAAATGTGCCGCAACGCCGCCCGGGAGTTGACGCTTCCGAGTCTAGGCCCGTCCCCCTCCCGGAGCAATGACGGTAGGTGTTAGAAGTGTTTCAAAGCATTACGTTTTTTGCGGGAATTTGCGGGGAAAACGGGTTGTGTGCCCGAAGTCCACCGAACGGTAGCGGTGGACTTCTTTACCGGTTTTTCCGGACTCGACTTCGAAACCGACTATTTTCCGATACAGAAGCGGCTGAAAATCACCCCGAGCAAATCGTCCGACGTGAACTCGCCGGTGATCGTGCTGAGTTGTTCCTGCGCGAGGCGCAATTCCTCCGCGAAGAGATCGAGCGCGCTCGCGTTCTGCCGCGCGTGTGCGTCCGCCATCTCGATATGATCGCGGGCCGCACGCAGCGCCGACAAATGCCGTTCGCGCGCGAGAAACACGCCTTCGTTCCCCGCTTGCCAGCCGGCAATCTTGAGCAGCTCTGCGCGCAGCAGATCGATCCCCTGCCCGCCTTTCGCCGACAATCGCACGCCAAGCGGTGCGGCGCCCTCCTCCGGCAACACGGTCGCGGGTTCGCCCGCCAGATCCGTCTTGTTGTACACGCGCACGATGGGCACGTGCTTGGGCAATTGCTTCGCGATGTCTTCGTCTTCCGGAGTCATCCCCGAGCGCGCGTCGAGCAGATGCAGCACGGCATCCGCCTTGGCGATCTCGCTCCAGCTACGCGCGATGCCGATACGTTCGACTTCGTCTTCCGTTTCTCGCAGACCCGCCGTGTCGATGATGTGAAGCGGAATGCCGTCGATCTGAATCGTCTGCTGCACTTTGTCGCGCGTGGTGCCGGCGATGGGCGTGACAATGGCCAGTTCCGCGCCGGCCAGTGCGTTGAGCAAGGACGACTTGCCGACGTTGGGCTGCCCGGCCAGCACCACATTGATCCCTTCGCGCAGCAATGCGCCCTGCTTCGCCTGCGACAGCACATGCGCCAGTTGCGCGCGAATCCGCTCGAGTTGCCCGAAGGCGTCGGCCGCCTCGAGAAAATCGATTTCCTCTTCCGGGAAGTCGAGCGTCGCTTCGACCAGCATGCGCAGATGAATCACCAGATCCACCAGCGAATGAATCTCGCGCGAGAACGCCCCGTCCAGCGAGCGGCTAGCCGATCGCGCTGCCGCTTCGGTGCTCGCTTCGATCAGGTCGGCCACGGCTTCGGCTTGCGCCAGATCGAGCTTGTCGTTCAGAAACGCGCGATGGGTAAACTCGCCCGGCTCCGCCAGACGAACCCCCAGTGCCGCGCCTTCGTCGATGCAACGTTGCAGCAACAATTGCAGCACGATAGGCCCGCCGTGGCCCTGAAGCTCGAGCACGTCCTCGCCGGTGTAGGAATTCGGACCAGGGAAGTACAGCGCGATGCCGCGATCCAATGCCTCGCCGCTGGCGTCGAGAAACGGCAGGTACGACGCATGTCGCGGCTTGAGCGGCTGCCCGACCAGACGCGCGATCACGCGCTGCACGGCGTCGCCGCGGTGCTTGCCGAAGGACACGCGCACTACGCCGATCCCGCCGCGTCCGGGGGCGGTGGCAATGGCGGCGATCGGAACAGTCGAGACGGTGGCGCTCATGGAACGATTCTTTGAAAACAGAGGCTTATTTTGACATGCACCAAACAAAACCGCCCGCGAGAGACTCGCGGGCGGTTGTGTCAGTCAGACGGTCGAACCTGAATCGTCAGGCCGCCTTTTCCTTCTTCTTGGTACCGAGCATCCGGTTGATCGACCATTGCTGCGCGATCGACAACGTGTTGTTGACCACGTAGTACAGCACCAGGCCCGAAGGCAGGAAGAGGAACATGACCGAGAAAATCAGCGGCATGAACATCATCATCTTGGCCTGCATCGGGTCCGGCGGCGTCGGGTTCAGCTTGGTCTGGATGAACATCGACACGGCCATCAGCACCGGCAGGATGTAATACGGATCCTGCGTCGAGAGGTCGTGAATCCAGCCCAGCCACGGCGCGCCGCGCATTTCCACCGACGACAGCAACACCCAGTACAGCGCAATGAACACCGGAATCTGAATCACGATCGGGATACAGCCGCCGAACGGATTAACCTTCTCGGTCTTGTACAGCTCCATGAGCGCTGCGTTCATCTTCTGGGGATCGCTCTTGTAGCGCTCACGCAGTGCCTGCATTCGCGGCGTGATTTCCTTCATGCGCGCCATCGACTTGTAGCTTGCGGCCGACAGCGGGAAGAACACCAGCTTGATGATCACGGTCACGGCGATGATCGCCCAACCCCAGTTGCCGATCAGTCCGTGCAACTTCGAGAGCAACCAGAACAGCGGCTTGGCGAGGATCGTGAAGTAACCGTAGTCCTTCGTCAGCTCCAGGCCCGGCGCAATCTGCTCGAGCATGTGCTCCTCCTGCGGACCGGCGAACAAGCGCGCGTCCACGGTCTCGGTGCCACCTGCCGGAATGCTCGCGAGCGGCTCTTTCACGCCCACGCGATAGAGGCCGTTGTCCAGCTTGCCGATGTAGTTGTCGCGCGTTGCGCCTTCCTTCGGAATCCAGGCCGTGGCGAAGTAATGCTGCACCATGCCGATCCAGCCATCGCTCGACTGCTTGACGTATTTCGCCTTGTCCTTGTCGATGTCGCTGAACGTGATTTTCTGGAATTTCTCGTCGTTGCTGTAGACCGTCGGGCCCGTGAACGTATGCGAGAACTTCGCGCCGCTGATTTCGCGGCCGTCACGCACTAGTTCCATATACAGCGTCGGCTTGATCGCGGCGTCGGTCTTGTTGACGATCGTGTTCGACACGTCGATCACGTAGCTGCCGCGATGGAACGTGTAAGCACGCACCAACTGCAGGCCGCCTTTGACCGGCGATTCGAACTTCACGGTCAGCGAGTCGCCGGTCAGCGTGGTCGGACCCGGCACTTGCGTGAAGATGTCGTTGTGATTCGGGTAGTCGCCGCCGATCAGACCCGTGCGAGCGAAGTACTGATGGCTCGGCGTGTTGTCGAACAGCACGACATGCTTGTCGGCTTCGTCGGCGTCAGGCCACTTAGTGAGCGCGAGGAACGACAGTGTGCCGCCCTGCGTGCTGATGTCGGCTTCGTAGACATCCGTCGTGATGCGCACCTTCTGCGCAGTGGCAGCGGTCGGCGCATTGCCCGGTGCGCTACCCGCGGCGGCAGCGGCGTTGGCAGCTTGCGGCAGGTCGTTGGCCGGCGTCTGATGGCCACCCGTGGCGGCCGGGGTGGACACCTCCGGCGACGGGAAGAACAACGACGAATGGCCATTACTGCGTTGCCAGTTGTCGAAAAGCATCACGACAGACAGCGCGAAAATGACCCAGAGTACGGTGCGTTTGATGTCCATGCGGTAACTCGTGGTGGACGAAACTCAGGAATGGCCCGGCGCGCGGCGCGTAACTGCCGATGCGGCCGCGGGCCCGGACGAGACCGCCTGCTTGGTTCGCGACGTGTCGCTTCCGGCGGCCTTCTCGGCGCCTTCGGCGGTGGGATCGGGAGCGTTGCAGACGTGTCGAGCCGGCGGTACGGGATCGAAACCGCCGGGATGAAACGGATGACAGCGGCATAGACGCCGGGCCGCGAGATAAGTGCCGTAACCGGCACCGTGCTCGACGATGGCCTCGCGCGCGTAGTCGGAGCAGCTCGGATGAAAGCGGCAACGGTTCCCCAGCCAGGGACTGATCACCAGCTTGTAACCGCGCAGGAGCAACAACAGCACGCTTCGCATCTCGATTCCGCCTGTCAGTCCGGCCGAGGTGGCCGGGTGGGCGGCGCATGCCCGGGTTCGGGCGCTACCGTTTGGGGACTAACTACCTTCCGTCTTGTCGTCGGCCGTGCGGCGTTTGCGGGCGGCTTTTTCGGCCGCGTCGAAGAGCTGCACGAATTCGGCCTGAACCAGCGTGTTCAACACCGGTGCAGCCGCCGCAGTGTACGTCCCCTTGTCGAAGCGCCGGGTCAGTCGCAGTACGAAGTCCCAACCAGCCAAAGCTGCGCGGCGCTGGCGGAACATCTCGCGTGCCTGACGTTTGATCAGGTTGCGAGTGACCGCGCGGGGCGCATGCTTCTTGCCGACGACAATGCCGATGCGGCCTTCATCAGACGTGGCATCGACAGGGGTGTCCGGCGCAGTTTCACGCCGACGCATGTACAACACGAAGTGCGCGCTGCGACGCAGAGGGCGCAAACTAAAAACGGATGAAAACTCATCCGTTTTGAGAAGTCGCGCAGCTTTGGGAAACCCCATTGCCGGGACTTCGCGCCTTGCGGATTTGACGCGCAAACCGCGGTACGACCGAGATCCGCGATTAAACGGCCAGGCGCTTACGGCCCTTGGCGCGACGAGCGGCGATGACCTTGCGGCCACCACGGGTCTTCATGCGAACCAGGAAGCCATGGGTGCGCTTGCGGCGCGTCACGGAAGGCTGAAAAGTACGTTTCATGATGCACTCACTGTGTGAAAAAATTCCCGCGCAGCAGCATCGTGAAACGCCACATGGACACCGTGAAAACCTGCAAATTCAAGGACTTTCACGCGCGACCCAGCCGTCGGGAGTTGGATAAGAATCCGGTTGTCTTTCTAACGAACCCGCTATTTAATCGGCTTTTCCGTTGTGTGTCAATAGGTTAGCCATCGCCCGCAACACGCTCGCGCGCCGGCGGTGCTGTCGATGTCCTGGATTCGCCACCCGGCGGCCTTCCGACTGTGGATAATGGCAGAAATTGCCTCTGAAATCAGTTTCCGTCAGTGGATAAATGTCTGGCGAGGAAGATATCCCGTCGGTCGCGGCAAATCGTCGCAATTGCTGGGCATTTGCGCAGTGGGCGCGCAAAGTCAGGCGGGTTAACGCGGCAGGCCCGCCCGGAGACGCCGGTGCTGTGGGCATTCCTGTGGATAACTCGCTTTGCCGACACTTTGGCGTTAAAATCCTCCATCAATTTTTTTCCCAGCAGAGTACCGGTGACGCCGCCATGTGGATAGCGCGCCGGGTTTTGTCGTCTGCGCGCGCCGAAGCCGGCCGCACCGCGCGAGGCAAAATCCGAACGCAGCGCCGTGGTTCGTGTGTTTCCGGACGTCTGCAATGCGCCGCCGGTCTGACTTGACCTCGGCCGGTTGCCTATCCGAACCTTGCTTGGGGACGGGGGTTGCCGGCTTGGTTTGCGACGTTCTGCCCCCATATCTGATGTAACGGATAGTGGACGGCAAGAGCGCCAACCGAAGCAGTCGGATAGGTTCCGCGCCACTTGGACACACGCTGCATGAATGATTTCTGGCAACACTGTGCGACTCGTCTCGAACAAGAGCTGACGCCCCAGCAATTCCGCACCTGGATCAAACCGCTGGCGCCGCTCGACTTCGATGAACAGGCGCGCACGCTCAAGATCGGCGCACCCAACCGCTTCAAGCTGGATTGGGTGAAGAGCCAGTTCTCCGGGCGAATCCAGAGCATGGCGGCGGATTACTGGAATGCACCGATCGAGGTCACATTCGTGCTCGATCCGAAGGCCGGCATGCGCGTGCCGTCGTCGACTCCCGCGCCGCCCCCGGCGCCCGCGCCGAGCGCCGCACCCGCGGTGGTGCCGGCCAGCAAGGCACGTGCGAATCCGGCGGCCGCTGCGGCACAGGTTGCGGTGGCAGGTGGACATGGCACCGATGCGGCGTCGCTCGACGGCGAGCGTCCCGATCTCGAAGCCAGCGAAGCCGAGGCGGTGCGCCGCAATTGGCGGGTCACACCGCAAGAGCCGGCACAGCTTGGGGAGGTCGAGTCGATCTACGAGCGCTCGAAGCTCAACCCCGTGCTGACGTTCGACAATTTCGTGACGGGTAAATCGAACCAGCTCGCCCGCGCTGCGGCGATCCAGGTCGCGAACAACCCTGGCACGTCGTATAACCCGTTGTTCCTGTACGGCGGCGTTGGTCTGGGTAAGACCCACTTGATCCACGCTATCGGCAACCAGTTGCTGGCGGAAAAGCAGAATCCGCGCATTCGGTACATCCACGCCGAGCAATACGTGTCCGACGTGGTCAAGGCATACCAGCGAAAGGCCTTCGACGAATTCAAGCGCTATTACCACTCGCTCGATCTGCTGCTGATCGACGATATTCAGTTCTTCTCGGGTAAGAGCCGTACGCAGGAAGAATTCTTCTATGCGTTCGAGGCGCTCATCGCGAACCGTGCGCAGGTGATCATCACGAGCGACACGTACCCAAAGGAGATCACTGGGATCGACGATCGCCTGATTTCACGTTTCGATTCCGGCCTGACGGTGGCCATCGAGCCGCCCGAGCTGGAAATGCGCGTGGCAATTCTTATCAAGAAGGCGCAGGCTGAGGGTGTGGGCTTGTCGGAGGACGTAGCGTTCTTCGTCGGCAAGCATTTGCGCTCGAACGTGCGTGAGCTGGAAGGTGCGCTGCGCAAGATTCTCGCGTACTCGAAGTTCCATGGTCGCGAGATCACGATCGAACTGACGAAGGAAGCGCTGAAAGATCTGCTGACGGTTCAGAATCGTCAGATTTCCGTCGAAAACATTCAAAAGACGGTGGCCGATTTTTACAATATCAAGGTCGCCGACATGTATTCGAAAAAACGGCCTGCCAATATTGCACGGCCGCGGCAAATTGCGATGTATCTGGCAAAGGAGTTGACGCAGAAGAGCTTGCCGGAAATCGGCGAACTGTTTGGCGGACGCGACCATACGACGGTGCTTCACGCGGTACGCAAGATTGCGGAAGAGCGGGGCAAGGACGCGCAGCTCAATCACGAGTTGCACGTGCTGGAGCAGACGCTAAAGGGGTAAAAACCGGCAGATACGCGGGATGGCGGGCGGGGTTGCCCGCGTCCCTGTGGATAAGCTGGGTGCGGTTTGGGGGGAACTGGCGTTTTCGGGCACAATAGCGGATCGGCGCACAATGCGTCCCCTGTTCGTCCACAGCGGTTTCCGCCCTGTTATCCCTTCCGCAAGCGATTGATTGATAAGGGAATCTTCGGGTTTTCAGCAAAAACTGATACCCGTTAACAGCTACTACGAAGGATAAATATGCAATTGGTCAAAACTCAACGAGACAATCTGCTGCGGCCGCTGCAAATTGTGAGTGGCATCGTCGAGCGTCGCCATACGTTGCCGATTCTGGCCAATTTGCTCATTCGCAAGCACGGACAGGACATTTCCTTCCTGTCGACCGACCTTGAGTTGCAGATCACGACCACCGCCGATTGCGGTGCCGGCGCCGATGATGTGGCGACGACCGTGGCGGCGCGCAAGCTGCTCGACATTCTGCGCAACATGCCGGATGCCGAAGTGGCGCTGTCGCTGTCGGACAAGCGTCTGACGGTGCAGGCCGGCAAGAGCCGATTCCAGTTGCTGACGCTGGCTGCCGAAGATTTCCCGACCGTGGCCGCAGCGAAGGACTATGCTGCGAGCTTCGAGCTGCCGCAGCGTGCGCTGCGTCAATTGCTGGGCATGGTGCATTTCGCCATGGCGCAGCAGGACATCCGTTACTACCTGAACGGCATGCTGCTCGTGGTCGAGGGCGAGAAGATCGAAGCGGTGGCAACGGACGGTCACCGACTGGCGTACTGCAACACCACGATCGAGGGTCAGAATTTCGCGCGTCAGGAAGTCATCATCCCGCGCAAGACGATTCTCGAGTTGCAGCGTCTGCTCGAAGACATCGACGACAAGGTGAAGATCGATGTGGCGCCGAGCCAGGTCAAGTTCACCTTCGCGAATGTCGAGCTGGTTTCGAAGCTGGTCGAGGGTAAGTTCCCCGACTTCAACCGTGTGATTCCGAAGGGTTACAACAAGAGCTTCGTCATCAGCCGCGAAGAGTTGCATCGGTCGTTGCAGCGCGCGGCCATCGTGACGTCGGACAAGTTCAAGGGCGTGCGTTTCCTGGTGAGCGAGAACCTGCTGAAGATCAGTGCGAGCAACGCGGAAACCGAAGAAGCGCAGGAAGAACTCGAGATCGATTACACGGGCGAGTCGGTGGATATCGGCTTCAACGTGACGTACCTGCTCGACGTGTTGTCGAACCTCAAGGTCGAACAGGTAAAGGTGAGTCTTGGCGACGCCAACTCGAGCGCCCTGATTACCTTGCCGGACAACGACGAATTCAAATACGTCGTCATGCCGATGCGCATTTGAGCGGATATTCCGCCATACGCGCCGTCATATGCGCGAAGGGGCCGAGTGCCCCTTTGGCGTTTCTAGAGAATTATCCTTTTGCAGGATAAGCCTGCCTTCGCGGCGCCAAAAGCACGCGGGGGTGGCGGGTCATGAAGCAGTAATTCGTCAGTTAATGACGCAGTAACCGGAAGATTGTCATGAGCGAACAGCAAAAGCAGGCCGACAGCGGCTATGGTGCAGCCTCCATCCAGATCCTTGAAGGTCTGGAGGCTGTGCGTAAGCGTCCCGGCATGTACATTGGCGACACGTCGGACGGCACGGGCCTGCATCACTTGGTATTCGAGGTGCTGGACAACTCGATCGACGAGGCGCTTGCGGGTTACTGCGACGACATCCACGTGATCATTCACGCGGACAATTCCATTTCCGTGACGGATAACGGTCGCGGCATTCCCACGGGCATCAAGTTCGACGACAAGCACGAGCCGAAGCGTAGCGCTGCGGAAATCGTGATGACCGAGCTGCACGCGGGCGGCAAGTTCGACCAGAACAGCTACAAGGTGTCGGGCGGTCTGCACGGCGTGGGTGTGTCGTGCGTCAACGCGCTTTCTACGTACCTGAAGCTGACCGTGCGTCGCGATGGCAAGAAGCATTTCATGGAGTTCCACCGTGGTGTGCCGCAGAACCGCGAGCTGGAAGTCGTCGACGGTATCGAGACGTCGCCGCTGAAGCTCCTGGGCGACACGGACAAGCGTGGCACGGAAGTGCACTTCTTGGCTGACGAGACGATTTTCGGCAAGGTCGAATTCCACTACGACATTCTCGCCAAGCGTATGCGCGAGCTGTCCTTCCTGAACAACGGCGTGCGGATTCGTCTGACGGATCAACGCACGGGCAAGGAAGACGATTTCGCGTTTGGCGGTGGCGTGAAGGGCTTCGTCGAGTACATCAACAAGTCGAAGTCGGTGCTGCACCCGACGATCTTCCATGTGACGGGCGAGCGCGACGGTATCGGCGTGGAAGTCGCCATGCAGTGGAACGACAGCTACAACGAGACGGTGCTGTGTTTCACGAACAACATTCCGCAGCGTGATGGTGGCGCGCACTTGACGGGGTTGCGCGCGGCGATGACGCGCATCATCAACAAGTACATCGACGAGAACGAACTGGCGAAGAAGGCCAAGGTCGAGACGACTGGCGACGACATGCGCGAAGGGTTGACGTGCGTGCTGTCGGTGAAGGTGCCGGAGCCGAAGTTCTCGTCGCAGACGAAGGACAAGCTGGTGTCGTCGGAAGTGCGTGCGCCGGTGGAAGAGTACGTGGCGAAGGCGCTGGAAGAGTTCCTGCAGGAAACGCCGAACGACGCGAAGATCATCTGCGGGAAGATCGTCGAGGCGGCGCGTGCGCGCGATGCTGCACGCAAGGCGCGTGAAATGACGCGTCGTAAGGGCGTGCTCGATGGCGTGGGTCTGCCGGGCAAGCTGGCGGATTGTCAGGAGAAGGATCCGGCGCTGTGCGAGATCTACGTGGTCGAGGGCGACTCGGCAGGCGGCTCGGCGAAGCAGGGCCGCGACCGGAAGTTCCAGGCGATTTTGCCGCTGCGCGGCAAGGTGCTGAACGTCGAGAAGGCGCGTTTCGACAAGTTGATTTCGAGCGAACAGATCGTGACGTTGATTACCGCGCTGGGTTGCGGTATTGGCAAAGACGACTACAACATCGACAAGTTGCGTTATCACCGCATCATCATCATGACCGATGCTGACGTGGACGGTGCGCACATCCGCACGCTGCTGCTGACGTTCTTGTACCGTCAGGTGCCGGAGCTGATCGAGCGGGGTTATGTGTATATCGCACAACCGCCGTTGTACAAGATCAAGCACAACAAGGACGAGCGTTACATCAAGGACGAAAGCGAGCTGGGACAGTACATGCTCAAGCTCGCGCTGAACAATGCCGAGCTGATGCCGACGACGGGCGCTGTGCCGATTACGGGCGACGCACTGGGCGAGCTGACGCGCAGCTACCAGTTGTCCGATGGTGTGATCGAGCGTCTGAGCCGCATTTACGAGTCGTCGGTGCTCACGGCAGTGACCGAAGGTGTCGAGATCGATCTCGGTAGCGAAGCGTCGGCACAGGCCTCGGCCAAGGCGCTGGAGGCGGCATTGAGCAACGATCCGCTCGCCCCGGAGATCACGATCACGGCGGTGATGGAAGATGTCGAGAATGCCGAACCGGCACCGTCGCTGCGTGTGGAGCGCCGTCATCATGGCAACGTGAAGGTGACGGTGATCGATCAGGACTTCCTGCAGACGGCGGACTATGCGCAATTGCAGAAGACGGCCGAGACGTTCAAGGGCCTGATTGGCGAAGGTGCGATGATCAAGCGCGGCGAGCGTTCGCAACCGGTGGCGAACTTCAAGTCGGCGATGAAGTGGTTGATGGCCGATGCGGAAAGCAAGGTCTCGAAGCAGCGCTACAAGGGTCTGGGCGAAATGAACGCCGAGCAGTTGTGGGAAACCACGATGGACCCGACGATGCGCCGCCTGCTGCGCGTGCAGATCGAAGACGCGATCGCTGCGGACGGCATCTTCACCACGCTGATGGGCGACGATGTGGAACCGCGTCGCGCGTTCATCGAGTCCAATGCACTGCGTGCTGGGAATATTGATGTTTGATTGTGTCTGTTGTCGTAGGGCGCCAGAGTATGTGCGACTGGCGCCACAGTTTTGCGACTGTGGGACCGAGTTTGTGCGACTGACCTACCAAGGCGAGAAAGTTTCCAAGATGCTGCGTTTGCCCGAGAGATAAAATTAAGTCCGAAATCGCAGCGGCGCGTTGGCAAACGGATACACCTGCATGGCAGCGCGTTCGTAACGCGAAGGGCGGGAGGTCGATGCACCTCCTCTCCACCAAAGATATATCCAAAGCAGTACACCGAAGTCCTGAAACCCGCGTAGCCAAAAGGCTCCGCGGGTTTTCATTTCCATTTTTCTCCAAGGGTATTCGCTGACATCCAGGGGCAATGGGGGGGCAACTGGCAGATCTAACTTCGGGTTGCCGCTTGCGCGCGCTGGCCCGTGGCGGGCTCTTGTCCATCCAGCGTGACGATTGCCGAAAGGATGGTGGAGATGGGTTGCGGGGTGTAGAACTCACCGGCCTTCTTGCCCGAGCCTGCCGCGAACCGGCCGCTAAGGTATTCATAGGCATCACCCAGCGTGTCGCTGTCGGTTGAGAACTGACTCAATCCATCCGCAATTTCCTTGATGATCTTGCACGGGCGGGCATTGCGCTTCGTGTACGTTTTGCCCAGCTTGTCCGAGGCCAAGTTGATCTCGGAGAACAAGCCTCGGAAAGTGCTGGCGAAAGGTTCGGTCTCGATGTAGCTCAGGCCCCGCTGGAGTGTCTTCAGCAACTCGCTATCTTGGATCCGCGCCATCTCCGCAATGTTGCCCCACAGGTATTGCGGCTCGATCACGTAGTGCACCTTGCGGCGCATCTGTTTCTCGAACGCTGGCACATCGGCGAGGTTGTCTTCATACCAAGCCTGAAGTGGCGCGTGTTCACGCCAGTTTGATTCAATACGTCGGCAGGGAGGTCTGGGTAGTCGGTTCCTAGTTCTTTTCTTGCTGCCGCCTCGTAGTTGCCATATGCGCCTATTGGCGATCACAGCGGTAACTCGTTGATTTATCGGGGCCTAGAGTTGCATGGACTCTGACGCCCTACGGTAGCGTAGGGAAACGGAATTGGTGAGATGACGCATGACGTCACGTCAATTGAGCCGAAATAGGTGGCCCTTCGCCAACGGGTTTTCCGACCAGACAGTTCGCGAGACAACCTGCGAGTCACATCGACGCCGCGCCATCCTTGCGGAGCCGGTCGTCGGCGCGCTTCTTCAGCGTGCCGTCTGCGCGCAGGTAATTTTTCAGCGCGCTAGACGTGACGCCGTACTGCCCGGCCACGCCGTCAAGCCCCCCCGCCTCATCGATCCTCTGCTTGCCGAGGCACCGCCACTCCTGCAACATCTCGGGGGTGATGTCCTTGCCCGGCGGATTGAGCCGGTTCTCCGCGGGCTTCGTCAGCGTGCCGTCTGCACGCAGGTAATTTTTCAGCGCGGCCGATGCGACGCCGTACCGCCTGGCCACGCCGTCAAGCCCCCCCGCCTCATCGATCCTCTGCTTGCCGAGGTGCTGCCACTCCTGCAACATCTCGAGGGTGATGTCCGCGCCCGGCGGGTTGAGCCGGTCCTCGGCGCGCTGCGTCAGCGTGCCGTCTGCACGCAGGTAAACTTTCAGCGCACCAGACGCGACGCCGTACTGCCTGGCCACACCGTCAAGCCCGCCCGCCTTACCAATCCCTTGCTTGCCGAGGTGCTGCCACTCCCGCAACATCTCGAGGGTGACTTCCGCGCCCGGTGGGTTGAGCCGGTCCTCGGCGGGTTTCGCCAGCGTGCCGTCTGCGCGCAGGTAATTTTTTAGCGCGCCAGACGCAACGCCGTACTGCCTGGCCACGCCGTCAAGTCCCCCCGCCTCATCAATCCCTTGCTTGCCGAGGCGCTGCCACTCCCGCAACATCTCGAGGGTGATGTCCGTGCCCGGCGGATTGAGCCGGTCCTCGGCACGCTTCGTCAGCGTGCCGTCTGCACGCAGATAATGTTTCAGCGCGGCCGATGCGACGCCGTACTGCCTAGCCACGCCGTCAAGCCCGCCCGCCTCATCAATCCCTTGCTCGCCGAGGTGCTGCCACTCCCGCACCATCTCGGTGGTGACCGTCGCTCTCCCGCGCCCCGTGCTAGTTTCTCTGCGGAGGATTTGGGCCGGCGGAGGCATTAAACCGGCACATCTCCCACTGTCTGCGTCCTGTGGCGCTACGCGCTTTCGATGGCAACCGCCGGCATGCAGCCCCTGAGTTTCGGGGTGCGGCGATCGTTGGGCCGAGGTTGACGGCATGCCAGAGAACGCATCGGTATGCGACGCCGGTATCCCTTGCATGTCCAGCACTGCGTCAAGTATTACTGCTGTCGAGGGGCGAGATGGATATTGAAGCGAACTCGGCGGTATGCCAGAGAACGCACCGGTATGCGATGCCGGTATCCCTTGCATGTCCAGCACCGCGTCAAGTATTGCTGCTGTTGAGGGGCGAGACGGGCGTTGAGGCGAACTCGATGGCATACCGGATGACTCACTGGTCTGATACACCGCGTACACGCTGGCGGCCAGCGTAGTCGGCGGTAGTGCGCTCTGTCGGGGCGATGCTGAGATTGATGCAGCCACTGAGGGCTGGAGGCGTCGGGCCTCTGCGCCGGAAACGGGAAGCATGGCGTTGCCTGATAGAAGTTCCTGTTCGCGATGTGCCTGCCATCGCTAGATGGCCCATTGTGGGCAGTCTCACTGTTACATAAGCTCGCCATAGGCGCTTGCATGAATCGCTCACTGGGGTGGCAAGCCGCAGCCCCCGCCGTGCGCTTGCCAGACCCACTTGGCCGCTTTCCCGTGCGCCGCTACACCTAGTGCAACCGGTCTTTAGACGATGATCGAGGCATTGACCGCGCTGAATCAGGGGCTGCCAAAATTCACGCGTCACCCTGCGCCCGATAGGCAAGAACCGCATCTGTCTCATGCCGCTCGCCGCACAACCCGATCCACCGAACTTGCAGCGTGTGAAAGCGGAGATAGGTATCTACTGGCCTGCTCGTGACCCTGACCCAGAATTAGTCCCGGTCGGAAGTAGAAATTTCCGGCTTCGGGGTTCCGTCTGTCGGGGCGCGCTGCCGCGCCCGACGGGCGAATTCGGCGGGTGTCTCCCACTGCAATGCGGAGTGGGGACGGCTCTCGTTATAGTACTGCCGCCAAGCGGCGATTTTGCCTCGGGCGTCGTCCAGCGACAAGAACCAATGCTCGTTCAGACATTCTTGTCGGAAGCGTCCGTTGAAGCTCTCGACCTTGGCGTTGTCGGTGGGTGTTCCCGGTCGACTGAAATCGAGTTCGACGCCGTTTTCATAAGCCCACCGATCCATCGCTTTCGAGATAAATTCGCTGCCATTATCGACTTTTATCGTCTGCGGCACACCGCGCTCGGCCACAATCATCGTCAGGACTCGCACGACGTCCTCCCCCTTCAAGCTCTGCCCGACATCGATGGCCAAACTCTCCCGCGTGTAATTGTCGACCACTGTCAGAGCACGTAAGCGTCTACCGTCAAACAATGCGTCGGAGACGAAGTCCATGCTCCATATCTCATTGATGGCCGTGACGATGCTCTTGGGTTGGCGCACCCGCGCTGATTTGTTTCGCTTTGGCCGCTTATGCCGCAGCGATAAGCCCTCGGCTCGATAGAGCCGATAGACCCGTTTGTGGTTGTCCTGCCAGCCTTCTCGCTGCAACATCACGTGCACTCGGCGATAGCCGTAATGTACGCGAGTCGCGGCAATCTCTTTGATGCGCGCAAGCAATGCCGACGAGTCCCGAGCTACCGATTGGTATCCGTACAGTGACCTCGACATGCGAAATAGCGCGCACACTTTGGTCAGGCTTGCCCGATACCGATCACGCAACTCGTCGATCAGTGCCCGTTTGCGAGAAGGCTTCAGAGCTTTTTTGCGTGAACTTGACGGTCGAATCTCCGGTTTTGACAAGCGCATTGATGCTGTCTTCAAGGCCAGTGAAACATGCCAGCGCATCGCGAAGATCGAAGGCGTCGGCCCGAAAACAGCCACCGCCATTGTGGCCGCTGTCTCGGACCCTAAAGACTTCAAAAACGGGCGTCATTTCTCCGCATGGCTGGGCTTGGTGCCTCGCCAGTGCTCAAGCGGCGACAAAACGAGACTCCAGGGAATCAGCAAACGCGGTGATCGACATCTGCGAACACTACTGATTCATGGCGCACGAGCGGTACTGCGAACTGCCCCCACCAAACAGGATAGGAAGCATGCTTGGGCTTTGGCGCTTCAAGAGCGGCGTGGCGCAAATCGTGCGATCGTCGCAATGGCCAACAAGATGGCTCGTACCATCTGGGCCATACTCGCCTCAGGTCAGCCTTACCGTCCTGCGTGACCTAACCTCTACCAACGATGCGTTGATGACTGACAGTGGCACACCGGTCGATCCGGCGAACAGGGAACCTGATTTTTATAACGGCCCTTGATGTCTTCCAGTTGTTGAGGCCTGTTCGTGCGGATTTCCACTTAGGCGCAGGGCTTACCCATGACGCCGGATATATGTACGCAATCGACTTCCGTGCTATCAAAACATCAACTTGCTATCCAGGGTAGTCCATATATGTAGAACGTCGCCTCGCTGATTCCCAGCTTACGGCACACCTCTTCGACCTTCGTACCTAGCTCCACCTGCTTCAAGGCAAACGCGATCTGTGCTTCCGTGAACTTGCTCGTCTTCATGGCATGTCTTCCGTTTCAAACTCTCAAAATCATGCCGGATTTTCTATTTTTCAGCGGTACTGTTTTCTGGGGTAGGGTCAATTTTGATAATTCCCGGAAAGTTCCGATCAAATATCAAAGAGGGCCCTACTTTCAGGAAGATTTCCGGTGGAATGTGGATTGATGTAAACGCATCCGTGTTGAAAGTTAATTTTCACGGGAAAATCACGAAATTATCATTTTTACTTCATCGAATCGATGATTACGGTACCTAATATAGAGGCAACGCAGAAAGTAAATTATCGACGTTTAACCCGGTGGTGTACCAATAGGGAAAATCAACAAATTCCAAACTGATTTTTAGTGAGGAATTCCAAAAAACAAGAGCAGTAGGCGCCGCTAAATATGGCGGTATTCATTGGTTTGATAAAGGAGCATCGTATGCGTACTCTTTCTCTCCATGAAGTGGAACTTGTTTCTGGTGCAAGCGTTGGCGACGCTGTTGCTATAGGCACGGTGCCGGGCTGGGGTATCGGCGCAAGCATAGGTGGCCTTGGCGGCCTCATAATTGGCGGCCCAATTGGTGCTGCAGGTGGTGCAGCTATCGGATCGGTGGCAGGAACAGTGATCGGTGGGGTAATTGGCGGGGTAGGTTCGCTTTTTGAGTGGTGGGGTAAGTAATTTTTCCGACAACCCAGCCCAACTAACTGTATTTACAGTAGGCGAATCTAAGAAGTAGGCGCTGCTAAAGATGGCGGCATTCATTGGCTTAAATAAAGGAGCATTGTATGCGCACTCTTTCTCTCCATGAAGTTGAACTTGTTTCTGGTGCAGGCGTTACTGACTTTATTGATGAAGGCATGGTGTCGGGCGCGATGATGGGTGGAGGCATAGCTAGCTTTGTCGGCTTAGGAATTGGCGGCCCAATTGGTGCCGTCGCTGGTCTCGCCGTTGGTGCCGCTATCGGATCGGCGGCAGGAACGGTGATCGGTGGAGCAATTGGCGGGGTGGTTTCGCTTTTCGAGTAGTGGGGGTAAGTAACTTTTTCGACACCCCAGCCCAACTAACTGTATTTACAGTGGGTGAATCTAAGAAGCCCTCGCGCGAAAAAGGCTGACTGTACTGAAAGGTGGCTCAGATTTACTTTGCGCGAAGTGGCTCAGTATTACTTTGCGCGCAACAACGTATCCAGCAGCGTCGGTGTGTAGCGCCGAAGTTGGGTGAAGCCGTCGCCGACCAAGGCTAGAAAATCGAAGTCCTCCGGTCGAGCCAACGCCTCCGCTTCGTTAATGCTGTCGCTGAACGCATCCCATGGGATGATCGACTCAATGGCGGCGAACGGATCACCGCCCGACTGCTCGGCTTCCAGTAAGGCGCGGCCGATTCGAGAGTAAAGCCGAACCTTGGCGTTGATTGCCTTGCCCGACTGCTGGAAGCGGTCCGCATGGTTGCGCCTGGCCCTGCGCGAGAAGCCGAACACAGCGACATCGATACGCTTGCTGTCGAGGGGGGAGATGGATTGGAGTTGCCCCTGTAATTCCGGACACAGCATCACACTAAAGTTGCTGAATCCATCGCGCGGCGAAACGCTCGTGGCGAGCGATATTTCAACGCGCTATGGGGATGCTTCTCGTTGTAATGCTCGAAGACGATAACCAGGTTGCGTGCCGCAGTCGCCGCATCCGGTTTCGGCATGAAGGCCACGTAATCGCGTTTCATCGTTTTTACGAAGCTCTCGGCCATGCCGTTACTTTGCGGGCTGCGCACGGGCGTGGTCAATGGCTTCAGACCGATATCCACGGCAAACCGGCGTGTCTCGTCGGCCGTATAGCCCGAGCCGTTGTCGCTCAACCATTCGATTTCGGATGGCGTATGCAAGGCAGCACCGAAGCGATTTTCTACCGCCGCCAGCATCACGTCGCGCACGATGTCACCGCTGTGGCCTGCCGTCGTAGCGGCCCAGCTCATCGCTTCGCGGTCGCAGCAGTCCAGCGCGAACGTCACACGCAACGGCTCGCCGTTGTCGCACCGGAACTGGAAGCCGTCCGAACACCAACGCTGGTTGCTGCGCGCCACGGCCACCTTGCCGTCGTGTCGCCGCTGCGGACGGGGTGGCGCAGGACGCCGCTCCATCAGCAGACCATGAGTGCTCATGACGCGATAGATGCGTTTTGCATTGAACACCTGCAGCCCAATGGCTTGTCGTTCTTCGCGCAGCATGCCCCAGACACGACGATAGCCGTAGCTCGGCAAATTTCCAATAATCCGGCGGATTTCCTCCACCACCGGCGCATCAGCGGTTTGCCTGGACTTCCGACCATCCTGCCAGTCTGCAGGACGCGCAAGCAGTGCCGAAACGTTCGAGCGCGACACACCGAGAACTTCGCAGACCCGTTTCACTGCTCGTCGCCCGGCAACAATGGCGCGTGCGCGATCCTTTTTTTGCTCGGCCATATTCAACTGCTTCGCGGAGAATCTCGTTCTCCACAACCTTCTTGCCGAGCATCCGTTGCAGCTCACGAATCTGTTTGAGCGCATCGGCCAGTTCCGACGCCGGAACCACTTCCTCTCCAGCTTTGACCGCCGACAGGCTTCCGCCTTGGTACAGCTTGCGCCAGTGGAACAACTGGTTCGGATTCACGCCGTGCTGCCGAGCCACCAGCGAAACGGTCTTCCCCGGCTCGAGGCTCTCGCGAACCATTGCCATTTTCTGTTCCGCCGTCCAGCGCCGCCGACGCTCAGGGCCCGTCAACACATCCATCATTTCCTGCCGGGTGTTAGTCAAAAACACAGTCTTATGCCTACCCGTTATTTTAAGTGGGAGACTGTGTCCGGTGTTTCAGGAAGCTACTCCATCGACATCCTGTTGTCCGTGATGTTAGTGAGCAGCGCGAAGCGCGCGTGCCGCCGAGCGGATGCGTTTCGCGGCATCTCGCGCCGTATCGGAAACGTTCGTCCAGTCGTGGTGCCACCGTTCTATGACCTGTGCGGCGTCAGCAAGCGTACGCGATGCAACTACGTCACGTATTTCGTCCACCACATCATCCCACCACTCGGCAGACTCGGCGTCGCTCGCGCGAGGATCGATCGCAGTGCGGTAGATCGCTTTCGCGCGATCGACACTCAGTGAAGGTGTCATGGCATTTTCCGACCAGACTGTCCGCGTGCCAGCCTTGCGGAGCCGGTTCTCGCCGAACGGGGTGAGGCTGCCGTCGGCACGAAGGTAATGTCGCAGTGCCGTAGCCGGGACATTGTCCCGCCTAGCCACGCCGTCAAGCCCCCCCGCCTTGTCAATCCCTTGCTTGCCGAGGCACTGCCACGCCCGCAACATCTCGGGGGTGATGTCCGCGCCCGGCGGGTTGAGCCGGTCCTCGGCGGGCTTCGTCAACTTGCCGTCTGCACGCAGGTAATTTTTCAGCGCGCCAGACGCGACGCCGTACTGCCTAGCCACGCCGTCAAGTCCCCCCGCCTCATCAATCCCTTGCTTGCCGAGACGCTGCCACGCTCGCAACATCTCGAGGGTGATGTCCGTGCCAGGCGGGTTGAGCCGGTCCTCGGCGCGCTTCGTCAGCGTGCCGTCTGCGCGCAGATAATGTTTCAGCGCACCAGACGCGACGCCGTACTGTTTGGCTACGCCGTCAAGTCCCACCGCCTCATCAATCCCTTGCTTGCCGAGATGCTGCCACTCCCGCAACATCTCGAGGGTGATGTCCGTGCCAGGCGGGTTGAGCCGGTCCTCGGCACGCTTCGTCAACGTGCCGTCTGCATGAAGGTAATTTTTCAGTGTGCCGGACACGACGCCGTACTGCATGGCCACGCCGTCAAGCCCGCCCGCCTCATCAATCCCTTGCTTGCCGAGACGCTGCCACGCTCGCAACATCTCGAGAGTGATGTCCGTGCCAGGCGGGTTGAGCCGATCCTCGGCGGGCTTCGTCAACGTGCCGTCTGCACGCAGGTAATTTTTCAGCGCGCCAGACGCGACGCCGTACTGGCTGGCCACGCCGTCAAGCCCCCCCGCCTCATCAATCCCTTGCTTGCCGAGACGCTGCCACTTCCGCAACATCTCGAGGGTGATGTCCGTGCCAGGCGGGTTGAGCCGGTCCTCGGCGGGCTTCGTCAGTGTGCCGTCTGCACGCAGATAATGTTTCAGCGTGTTGGACGCGACGCCGTACTGTTTGGCTACGCCGTCAAGCCCCCCCGCCTCGTCTATCCCTTGCTTGCCGAGATGCTGCCACTCCCGCAACATCTCGAGGGTGATGTCCGTGCCAGGCGGGTTGAGCCGGTCCTCGGCGGGCTTCGTCAGCGTGCCGTCTGCACGCAGATAATGTTTCAGCGTGTTGGACGCGACGCCGTAATGCCTAGCCACGCCATCAAGCCCCCCCACCTCATCTATCCCTTGCTTGCCGAAGTGCTGGCACTCCCGCAACATCTCGAGGGTGACGTCTGTGCCAGGCGGGTTGAGCCGGTCCTCGGCGCGCTTCGTTAGCGTGCCGTCCGCACGCAGATAATTTCTCAGCGCGACAGACGCGACGCCGTACTGCCTGGCCACGCCGTCAAGTCCCCCCGCCTCATCAATCCCTTGCTTGCCGAGACGCTGCCACTTCCGCAACATCTCGACGGTGACTTCCGTGCCAGGCGGGTTGAGCCGGTCCTCGGCGCGCTTCGTCAGCGTGCCGTCTGCGCGCAGGTAGATTTTCAGCGCACCAGACGCGACGCCGTACTGTTTGGCTACGCCGTCAAGCCCGCCCGCCTCATCAATCCCTTGCTTGCCGAGACGCTGCCATTCCCGCAACATCTCGGTAGTGACCATCGCTCTCCCACGCCCCGTGCCAGTTTCTTTGCGGAGGATTCGGGTTGGCGGAGGCATTAAATCAGCGTCGCTGCTACTGCCTGCGTTCTGTGGCGCCACACGCTTTCGATCGCTGCCGCTGGCATGCAGCCCCTGAGTTTCGGGGTGCAGCGATCGTTGGCCTGAGGTCGGCGGCATGCCAGAGAACGCATCGGTATGCAAAGCCAATTCGTCCTCCAGGTCCAGCACCCCTTCGAGTATTGCAGCTGTTGAGGGGCGAGACGGGTGTTGAAGCGGACTCGGCGACATGCCAGACAACGCACCGGCACGCGACGCCGGTACCCCTTGCATATCCAGTATCGCGTCAAGTATTGCTGCTGTTGGGGGGCGAGATGGATGTTGAAGCGGACTCGGCGGCATGCCAGAGAAAGAGAACGCATCGGTATGCGACGCCGGTACCCCTTGCATATCCAGCACCGCGTCAAGTATTACTGCTGTTGGGGGGCGAGATGGATGTTGAAGCGGACTCGGCGGCATGCCAGAGAAAGAGAACGCATCGGTATGCGACGCCGGTACCCCTTGCATGTCCAGCACCGCGTCAAGTATTACTGCTGTTGGGGGGCGAGATGGATGTTGAAGTGGACTCGGCGGCATGCCAGAGAAAGAGGACGCATCGGTATGCGACGCCGGTACCCCTTGCATGTCCAGCACTGCGTCAAGTATTGCTGGTGTTGCGGAGGAAGGTGGGCGTTCCGGCCAACTCGACGGCATGCCGAATGACTCACCGGCCTGATACACCGCACGCACGCTGGCGGTCAGCGTCGGCGGCTGCTGTGCGCTTTGTCGGGGTGGTGTTGAGGTTGATGCAGCCACTGAGGGCTGGAGGCACTGAGCCTGTGCGCCGGAAATGGGAAGCATGGCGTTGCCTGATAGAAGTTCTTGTTCGCGATGTGCCCGCCATCGCCAGATGGCCCATTGCGGGCAGTCTCACTGTTACATAAGCTCGCTATCGGCACTTGCATGAATCGCTCACCGGGGTGGCAAGGCGATCATACGCCGGTATTTTGAACTCCACTCCGGCTGACTGAGCGCCATCGTTGGTGTCAGTAAAATCGTCAGCATCCGCCATTCATCTGGTGAATGATATGAACGCCCCCCACCCATCGCTATGTGTCGCGTCGGTGGTCGGCGGCCGCCACTGAATAGAAATCGGTGATCATATTGGCCTACTCAGCCGGAGGTTCCGTCATGACGCCTACGATCATGGGTGTTGACATTGCAAAAAACGTAATGCAGGTGCACTGGGTGGATCCGGAAACTGGCGAGATCGTGAACAGACCTATCAAGCGGGCAGCGTTTCTCGAATATTTTGCGAATCGTAAGCCTTGCCTCATTGGGATGGAGTCCTGCGGCGGATCCCAACACTGGGCACGGCGATTGATCGAAATGAGCCACCAAGTGAAGTTGATGCCAGCCAAATTCGTCAAAGCGTTCAACATCCGAAACAAGAACGATGCCGCCGATGCACGCGCCATCTGGATGGCGACACAGGTGGCGAGCAAGGAAGTTGCTGTAAAGACCGAGGCGCAGCAGGCAGTGCTCGCGTTGCATCGTATGGAAGATCACGAGATTGGCGATCAGATGGTTATACTTAATGATCTTCAATTGATCGTCGCGCACGTTCTCCGCGATGATGTCGGAACCGAAATACGCCCACTGTGCAAACTTATTGAAGCCTTCGCATTTGTTCTGCGCCGCCTGCATGACGCGACGCAGGTCTTCGTGGCTGATGTATTCGAGCAGAAATATCGTGTGCACCACCCGACCCAGTTCCTGGAATGCAAAGTAGAGCCTGTTTTTCCGGCTTGCTGTACCTAGTCGGACCAGAACAATGCGGAGAGCCTCACTACGCAAGGCTCCGGCCCCTGAACGGTGTTGTTGGATTTGCAGGAAGCGGGCATATTGACGGGTGAGTCCTGCAATTTTTGATGAGGTGCGGATGGGGCCGAAGACGCCTGTGACGGAGCAAGACTTTTTCCGGCATCCGCTGCGCGAACAGATCAACCTGAAGCATTCGTTGGTACGCCTGGCCGATCTAATCGATTGGGATCGGTTGAGTGCGTCGATGAGCGAGAGCTTTGTGTCGCGCAAGAGACGGCCCGCGACGTCGCCGCGCCTGATTGCTGGATTGCTCTATTTGCAGCACGCCTTCGACTTGTCCGATGAAGAGGTCGTCTGGCAATGGGTCGAGAATCCTTACTGGCAGGTCTTCACGGGCGAAACCTACTTGCAGACTGAGTCGCCGATCGCCCCGTCAAGCCTGACGCGTTGGCGCAAGCGGCTTGGCGAGGCCGGCGCTGAGGAGTTGCTGGCCGAGACGATCGAAGCGGCCAAGCGCGCCGGCGTAATCAAAGCGTCGAGCGTGAAGCGCGTGATCGTCGATACGATGGTGATGGAGAAAGCGATTGCGCACCCGACTGATTCGAGGCTGCTCGAGCGGTGCCGCGAACACTTGGTGAAGGCTGCCGCCCGGCACGGCCTGAAGCTCAGGCAGAACTACAACCGGGAGGCGCCGCGTCTGGCAGGTCAGATCGGTCGTTACGCGCACGCCGTATGAATTCGGCGTGAAAGTGTCGATCACGACGACCTACAAGGAAGGGTTGGTGGTCGGCGCCCGCTCGATGCCCGGCAATCCGTACGATGGGCACACGCTGGCCGAGGCACTGGAGCAGGCGTCGATCTTGAGCGACGTCAAGCCGGAGGTCGCCATTGTGGACCGCGGCTACAAGGGTGTCGTAATCGACGGCGTGAAGATTTACCACCCGGGCTTGCGACGTGACATCACCCGCGGACTACGCGCGATGATCCGGCGACGCAGTGCCATCGAGCCGATCATCGGCCACATGGAGGCGGATGGAAACTGGATCGGAACTGGCTCAAAGGCGCGCTGGGCGACGCGATGCACGCAGTGCTGTGGGGTGCCGGTCACAACCTGCGGATGATCCTGAGGAAGCTCCGGCTTTTTTACGCCTTCATTCTCATCGCTTTGCTAAACAACGGTCTCGCCGCTGCCGCTACAACTTGAACCTGACAGCAGGTAAAGCGATTTGTTCAGGGCCGACTACCCAGCTTCGACGTCGCTCCAGCATCCAACACCCCACCCAGCGCATTGCCCCCACCCAACCCCGCCGCAATTGCTCCAAGGAACCGGCCGTGCTCTTGTTCACCTACTACCGTGGCGAAAGGCTGACGCGCAACGGCGTCGACTCGATCCTGCAAAAAGCCGTATCGCGCGCGGCAGGCACTTGTCCTGCTTTGAGCGGAAAATACATCTCGCCTCACGTTGTTCGGCACACGACGGCCATGTATCTATTGCAGTCCGGTGTTGACATGAGCGTGATCGCATTTTGGCTCGGCCACGAGAACCTGAACACGACGCATATCTACATGGAAGCCGATCTCGCGCTCAAGGAGAAGGCGCTGAATCGGCTTCAGCCGGCAGGGCAGGCATCCATTACATCTCCACGCCACCCTTGCGGAGCCGGCCCTCGGCGCGCTCCGTCAACGTGCCGTTTGCACGAAGATAATGTATGAGCGCGGTAGACGCGACGCCGTACCGCGTGGCTACGCCGTGAAGCCCGCCCGCCTCATCAATCCCCCGCTTGCCGAGGCGCTGCCACGCCCGCAACATTTCGAGGGTGATGTCATTGCCCGGCGGATTGAGCCGGTCCTCGGCGCGCTTCGTCAGTGTGCCGTCTGCGCGCAGGTAAGTTTTCAGCGTGCCGGACACGACGCCGTACTGCTTGGCCACGCCGTCAAGTCCGCCCGCCTTGTCAATTCCCTGCTTGCCGAGGTGCCGCCACGCCCGCAACATCTCGAGGGTGATGTCCGTGCCCGGCGGGTTGAGCCGGTCCTCGGCGCGCTTCGTCAGCGTACCGTCTGCACGAAGGTAATCTTTCAGCGTGCCAGACACGACGCTGTACCGCGTGGCCAAGCTGTCGAGCCCGCCCGCCTCATCAATTCCCTGCTTGCCGAGGCGCTGCCACGCCCGCAACATCTCGAGGGTGATGTCCGAGCCGGCCGGGTTGAGCCGGTCCTCGGCGCGCTTCGTCAGCGTGCCGTCTGCACGAAGATAATTTCTCAGCGCGACAGATGCGACGCCGTACTGCCCGGCTAAGCCGTCAAGCCCGCCCGCCTTGATAATCCCCTGCTTGCCGAGGCCCTGCCATTCTCGCAACATCTCGAGGGTGATGTCCTTGCCCGGCGGATTGAGCCGGTCCTCGGTGCGCTTCGTCAACGTGCCGTCTGCACGAAGGTAATTTTTCAGCGTGGCAGACGCGACGCCGTACTGCCTAGCCACGCCGTCACGCCCGCCCGCCTTGTCAACCCCCTGCTTGCCAAGGTGCTGCCACGCCCGCAACATCTCGAGGGTGATGTCCGTGCCCGGCGGGTTGAGCCGGTCCTCGGCGCGCTTCGTCAGCGTACCGTCTGCGCGAAGGTAATCTTTCAGCGTGCCAGACACGACGCTGTACCGCGTGGCCAAGCTGTCGAGCCCGCCCACCTCATCAATTCCCTGCTTGCCGAGGCACTGCCACTCCCGCAACATCTCGAGAGTCACTTCTGTGACGGCCGGGTTGAGCCGGTCCTCGGCACGCCTCGTCAGCGTGCCGTCTGCACGAAGATAATTTTTCAGCGTGCCAGACACGACGCCGTACTGTCTGGCCACGCCGTCACGCCCGCCCGCCTTGTCAATTCCCTGCTTGCCGAGGTGCTGCCATTCCCGCACCATCTCCGTGGTGACCGCCGTTCTTCCGTGCCCCCTGCCAGTTTCTTTGCGGGGGATTTGGACCGGCGGAGGCATTAAATCAGCATCGCTGCAACTGCCTGCGTCCTGTGACGCTACGCGCTTTCGATCGCTGTCGCCGGCATGCGTCTCCTGAGTTTCGGGGGGCAGCGATCGTTGGGCCGAGGTCGACGGCATGCCAGAGAACGCATCGGTATGCAAAGCCAATTCGTCTTGCATGTCCAGCACCGCGTCAAGTATTGCTGCTGTTGAGGGGCGAGATGGGTGTTGAAGCGGACTCGGCGGCATGCCAGACAACACACCGGTATGCCACGCCGGTACCCCTTGCATATCCAGCACCGCGTCAAGTATTGCTGCTGTTGCGGGGGGAGATGGGCGCTCCAGCCAGCTCGACGGCATGCCGGATGACTCACCGGCCTGATACACCGCGCGCACGCTGGCGGCCAGCGTAGTCGGCGGTTGTGCGCTTTGTTGGGGCGGTGCTAAGGTTGATGCAGCCACTGAGGGCTGGAGGCACCGAGCCTCTGCGCTGGAAACGGGAAGCATGGCGTTGTCTGATGAAAGTTCTTGTTCGCGATGCGCCTGACCGCAAGTGACACTTTTACTGTCGAAATAGTGACAGTTTTAATACGGTCCACGCATGTTGGCCTGCCAGACACGCTGGATTTCCGGGCACAGCACGCCATCGCGCTTCGCACGGGCGCAGCGCTTCGATGGATCACGAAGCTGAGCCGCATGGCGCCAGTAGGCCTACGGGGCAATCCGCAAAACCTTGCAGATTGACTCGACCCCGAAGGTGCCGCGATGCTGATCGATGAAGGCCTTCAGGACTTGATACGGCGGTCGAGCTCCGCCTAGGCGAAAAACGCGCTCGCCAGCTTGAAAATCTCGTTGGTCTTGCGCAATTCCTTATTCTCGCGCTCCAGCACCTTCAGGGCGCTCACGCTCGTTCGTCGTCAGACCAGCACGTTCGCCGTTATCAATTTCGTCTCGCTTGACCCAGTCGTGCAGCGTTTGCGGCGTGCAGCCGATCATCGGTGCAATCGATTCGACCGCCGCCCACATCGACGGATGCTCGCTACGCTGCTCGCGCATCGGGCGTACTGCGCGCTCCCGGACTTCCGGGGAAAACTTGCTCGATTTCTTGTTCGTGGCTCCGTTCTCTCAAGAGTTGGAGCCTCCTCAAATCCCGGGGCGATTCAGTTCACTCTGCCTCGGCCATGACAAGACGCGTTATGGTCACGTGCTCCGCGCCAAGCCGACGGAGTCCCATGGCACTACCGTCCACGATTTGCTGATAGAAATCTTGCGAGAATCTTAGGTCGGCCTTAATCGTCACGTTGTATTCCTGGGTGTGGTTCTTTATTTCAAATGTGCTCCGCACAGTCCGGGTTTGGTGAAACTCGGTGGGGATTTGCCACGTAATCCTCGCACTTGACGATACATGGTCCACCTCGTCGTCCGTTAGAAACTTCTTGCAAAAGTCATCGTCCTCCCGCAAGGAAGCTTGCCACTGGACAACTTTGGCACTCAGCAGCGTCGAATAGCGTTGATCGATGAGCAAGGCGGCAACATTGGTCGCTCCGTCACCCTTCATTATGGCAGCATCCAAGTCCTTAGACTGTGGGAGATGATCTTTGGCCTGGACTCGGCTTCCATCGGCGAGGACAAACTGGACATCGCCTGTCCGGCCGAAGTCCAACCAGTATTGCTCCCGATGAGTGTTACCAATGGTATTGCCAGTTGGCCCGTTATCCCTCTCAAGCTCTTGATTGATCCCGGCTTGAAGCACCGTCTGTGTCGCCTTCTCGATAAGTGACTGGTCTCCGATGCGGGCCTCGAACACTCGGCGGATCTCATTTCCCGTCAGCCCACCCTCGCCGCCCTTAAAGCACTCCGCGACTATCGGAAGTCTCAGAAATTCGCCGTCACCGAACCCGAGCTTAAGGGCGAGCACACACTCATCTCCCAGCAATACTGGCCGATCAAGCGCCTCCCACCGTGCGTCCTCCGTCAGGTTCTTTAGCAGCCGTGCGCAAGCTGCCGCTTCATCCGGCGGGACTAAAAAACTGGGCTCATCCGGTTCTCCAGAATGGCTCGGCCGATATTCCCCCATCTCCAGCAACTTTGCTGCGATGACTGCCGTGCACAGGTCATGCAGAACCTGCTTTTTTGCACCGCCTCTGAACCAATCCTTAATTTTGTCCCAGCACCCCATATGGGAGAACCTCCTCCGGAAGCTCTCCCGCCCCTCCGGGGCCGTCAGATTGTAGTCTTCAAGTGAACGGAGGTTGTCGATACGGTTCCGGCTTGGCTCAAAGCCATAATATTGGTATTTGGTAATCTGCATTGTCATCACCAGTTGTTGTGGTGTGGCGGGTGCCAAAAGACGCTCGCCATGTAAGTGACACTCGTACGCTGACGGTTCGGTGCTCACCAGCGTGAGCCCATTCCTGGCCCGAAGAGCACAAAAGCTAGCGCGCCCGTGCTGAGGACAAGCCTATGCTAAGCATCGGGACATGGCTTTCACGATTTGGTCACTTGGTCCCACCTGACGCTGGACCTCCACTCAAAATTCAATAGAGGTGCAATCTCCCACATCGCAAAAAATTGGCGCTAAGTGGGGTAGCGCGCACATAGCCGCCAAAAGTGCCATTTGCGAATATGGACGTCGCTGCCCGACAGTCTCAGCCTGACTCGGTTGTCTTGGCAGCGGCGAGGATCCGATAGACGGTGGCCTCGCCCAGGTTGAGCTGGCGGGCAATACTGACTTTAGTCGTTCCGAGCGACGCCAACTGCAGGACCGCATCCCGAAGTTCAGGGGCAATCGGCTTGCGCCCCTTGTATCTGCCCGCCGCCTTGGCTTTGGCCACGCCTTCGCGCTGGCGCTCGAGTGATCCGCTTTAGGAATCTTGGACCGATCCGAGCGCGAGTTTTGCGGCAAACTTCACCCTGAACCGGGAGGTGGTTTGTCATG
>NZ_CABPSM010000007.1 GCF_902459555.1 Pandoraea horticolens
TTCATCGACATCTTCACGTTCGCGATGTCGACGCCACTGCCGTCGCTCTTCACGCGAACCTTTACGTTGTAATCCACCACCCGTTTGACCGGCACCAGGACCTTCATGCGCAACTCCCTTGAATCAGAAAAACCGGGAGGCAGGCCGACTCGACGGCGCTCGCCCCCCCCTGAGAAGATACGAACTTACTCGATCTCGCGCCCTTTCGTCTCGGGCAGCAAGAATGCGGTGACCAGCACGACAAGATAGGCACCGCCGGCGAACATGCCGATGGCGGTTCCCAGGCCGCTGGTCTTGGCCAGATAGCCGACCAGACTCGGAAACAGCGCGCCGATGCCGCGCCCGAAGTTATACGCGAAGCCCTGCCCGTTGGCACGCACCGCCGACGGAAACAGCTCGGTCAGATAAGCGCCCATGCCACTAAAGATGCCCGATGCCGCGAAACCCAGCGGGAAACCGAGAATCAGCATCTGGTCGTTGCTCAGTTGGAACTGCGTGTATGCATAGATACTCACCCCCGACAGCACGGCGAAGATCAGCAGGTTCGCGCGTCGTCCCAGACGATCGGTCAGATACGCGCCCGTCAGATAGCCGATAAACGACCCCAGAATAATCACGAGCAAATAGCCGCCAGTGCCGATGACCGAGAGATGACGCTCGGTCTTCAGGAACGTCGGCAGCCACGTCGTCACGGCGTAGTACCCGCCCTGCACACCAGTACACAGCAACGCCGAGAGCGCCGTAGTCTTGATGAGCGACGGCGAGAAGATCGCCCAGGCCGACGTGCGCTTGGTCGCGCGCTCCTCCTGCTTGCGCGTGCGCTCGAACAGTTCCGGCTCCGGCACATTCTTACGAATGAAGAGCACGAACAGCGCCGGAATCACACCAATCCAGAACAACGCGCGCCAAGCGTACTCCTCTGGCAACAACGAGAACGACGCCGTGTAACACAGCGCAGCCACCGCCCAGCCGATAGCCCAGCCGCTTTGCACGGTACCGACGGCACGTCCGCGATACTCGGTGCGCACGATTTCGCCCATGAGCACCGAGCCGACTGCCCATTCGCCGCCGAAGCCCAGCCCCTGCAATGCACGCAGCACGAAAATCTGTTCGAAGTTCTGCGCAAAGCCGATCAGGACCGTGCAGACGGAGAACCACAGAATCGTCGCTTGCAGAATGCGCACACGGCCGAAGCGGTCGGCAAGCACGCCCGCCACCCAGCCGCCGATGGCCGAGAACAATAGCGTAATGGTGGCCAGCATGCCGGCCTGCGCCTTGTCGATACTGAACACGGTGATCAGCGTTGTGATCACGAAGGTGAATACCATGAAGTCGAGCGCGTCGAGCGCCCAGCCGCCAAACGCCGCAACAAATGTGCGCCGCTCGGTCTTGTTCATCTGGCGATACCAATCCATCTTGTCTCCTCCTCTTGTCCCTGCTCAATTGCGAGGGCGCGACGTGCGCCCGGATAGGATAAAAATCAGTGGCGAAAAACGTCAGTACATCAGGCGGCAATACCGCCGCCCGCGACGCCGCATACGCCGGTGCATCGTCAAACCGTTACCGGGAACCCGTACAGACGTGCCGGGTTGTCCACCAGAATGCGACGCCGCGTATCGGCATCAGGCGCCCATTGCGGCAACAGATTGCGCAACGCGCCCGTGTTCGGCATGCGCGTGAGCGACACGTGCGGCCAGTCGCTTCCCCAGACCATACGGTCAGGGGCGTCTTCGATCAGGGCTTGCGCGAAGGGGGTCACGTCATCGAACGTCGGGAAACGCTCGCTGATGCGATAGGCCCCCGAGAGCTTGACCCAATATCCATGGTCGCGAACGAGCGAGCGCAGCGCGGAGAAGCCAGGCGCTTCGAGCCCTTGCGCAACCGGCGTGTGCCCCATGTGATCGACAATGCCCGGCACCGGCAGCTTCGTCATGCGCGGCATGAGTTCGGGCAACGCGTTCACATCCATCAAGAACTGCATATGCCAGCCGAGATCCTTGATACGGTGCGCCAGCGCTTCCATCGCCGTGAAGCCGATACCGCCGCCGAACAGCACGTTGATGCGCAAACCGCGAACACCCGCCGTGTGCATCGCTTCGAGTTCGGCATCGGTCACGTCCGGCGAGACCACGGCGATGCCACGCAGGCGATCGTTGTGACGGCGCAGCGTCTCGAGCATGTAGCGGTTGTCCGTGCCGTAGACACTGATCTGCACGAGCACGCCGTAAGTCATGCCCGTGGCGTCGAGCATCGCAAGGTACTTGTCTTCGGGCGCGGGCGGCGGCGTGTAGCTACGCTCGGGCACCATGGGATACGCGTCGCTTGCGGCAACCACGTGCGCATGTGTGTCAACGGCACCGAACGGCACGTCGAAGGTGGGTGGATCAATCTCCGGCAGCGGGCCAAGGCACAGCGGCGCTCCGGCGGCGGGCGTTACGGTCATGTCGACTCCTCAGGAGGCGCGAGGGCGACAGTCGCAACGTCGGGCTCACGCCGGGGGGGGTAAAACAGATCGGGCACCGCTACTGCCAGCGCCCGTCAGAAGGCAACCGCTTACAGCAGCTTGCCGGGATTCATGATGCCGGCCGGATCGAATACGGCCTTGATCTCACGCATCAGCCGCAGCTCCAGCGGCGACTTGTACTTCGCAAAGTACTCGCGTTTGAGTTGCCCGATGCCATGCTCGGCGCTGATGCTGCCACCGAAGCGCGCCACTTCGTCGAGCACTTCGGCAGTGATCGCTTCGCCATGTCTGGCCATGAAGTCCGCCACTTCGCCCGCCGGGCGCGACAGGTTGTAATGCAGATTGCCGTCGCCAAAGTGACCGAAGATGAACGGCCGCACTTGCGGACAAACACGTCGCACGCGCACCTCGGCGCTCGTCATGAATTCCGGAATGGCTTCGATCGGCAGCGAGATATCGTGCTTGAGATGCTGGCCGTCTGCACGTTGCGCCTCGGAGATTTCCTCGCGCAACTTCCACATTTCCTCGACCTGCCCCAACGTGGACGACACCACGGCATCCGCACACAGATCGCGCTCGATGGCCGTCTCGATCACACGCTCGAGCAAGGCAGCCAGCGCTTGTTCGTCGGTCGTATCAGCCAGTTCGACCAGCACATAACCGGCATGACGCTCGGCGAACGGCGCACGCACGCCGGGCACATGGGCCATCACCAGATCGACACATTCACCCGTGAAGAACTCGAACGCTTGCATACGTGGGCCACACTCCGCGAACAGCAACTCATACAGTTCCAGCGCCTGACGCGGCGACGTCACCGCCGCGATCACGACCTGACGAACGGGTGTCGGCGCATAGAGACGAAGCGCCGCCGCCGTTATCACCCCCAGCGTGCCTTCCGAGCCGATCAGCAACTGCTTGAGGTCGTAGCCGGTATTGTCCTTGCGTAGCGTGCGCAGGCCATGCAGGATTTCACCGTTCGGCAGCACGGCCTCCACGCCGAGTACGAGTTCGCGCGTCATGCCGTAGCGAACGACGTTCACCCCGCCGGCGTTCGTCGCCAGATTGCCGCCAAGCTGACATGAGCCTTCGGCCGCGAGACTGAGCGGCAACAGACGATTCGCGTCGCGTGCCGCGCGTTGAAGGTCTTCGAGAATGCAGCCGGCTTCAGCGACCAGCGTGTTGGCGATGGTGTCCAGACTGCGCACGGTATTCATGCGATCCAGGCTGAGCACCACGTTCTGGGTAAAACTGTCAGGCGTCGCGCCGCCGCACAGGCCCGTATTGCCGCCGCGCGGCACGACCGGCGTCGCCGTACTCTGACAAAGCGCGAGAACTTTTGCCACGTCCTCCGTCGTTCGCGGACGCACGACGGCCTGAGCGTTGCCGCGATACATGCCGCGCCAGTCGGCCAGCCACGGGGCCACGTCGTCGGACGAGGTGAACACGCTGTCGGCACCGACAGCGTCGATAAGACGTTGAGCAAAAGCGGAGATAGTCATAGGGTCACGCGTCGGGGGTTACGGTGCGGAAGATGGCATCTGACGAGGGTCAGGCCCGAGTCGGCGCAATGGCGCCAGTGATGACGTCGCGCCCAGGCAGCGTCAGCCCCAAACGCGCCGAGGCACGCAGCAGATGCGAGAGCGACGCCGCGCGCGCCAGCAACGGGTCGCGCGCCTTGATGGCGTTGAACACGGCCACATGCTCCTGATGCACCTGCGCGGCGAGCCCCTCGTGACGCAGAGTGTTCGTGCGCGCCGCCTGCACGACCTGCCGGATTTGCAGGTTCAGATACTGCAAGAGATCGGCGTAGTAACGGTTATGCGTGGCGCGCGCAATGGCGGCATGGAACGCGGTGTCGTACTCCACACCGTTGTCCGCGTGGTACAGATTCGTTTCCAGCTTTTCCAGAATGCCGGCGAGCCGGCGAATGTCTTCGTCGGTGTGACGAACCGCAGCGAGCGCCGCGGCGGTGCTCTCCAGATCGAGCCGCAATTCGTAGACGCTGGCGAGGTCCGCCGCGTCCTGCCCAACGGGAACCTGAAAACCGCTGGACGGCGTGCGCGCCTTTACGGTCACCCCCGCCCCCTGCCGGCTATCGATCAGGCCCTGCGAGCGCAAACGCTCCGTCACCTCGCGGATCACCGCCTGACTCACACCGTACGTTTCGGAGAGTTGCTTGCCGGTCGGCAACTTGGTGCCGACGGGATAGGTGCCCTGCCGGATAGCGTCCTGCAACTGCTGCGCAACCTGCTCGGTCAGGGTCTTGGGCTTGGTCGTCATCCTCTCGCGTCATCTCATATTTTTCTGGTTTGCATGTTATATGAAAACTCTGAACATTCACTTCCGAGTTAACCCTTAGACTGCCACACCATGAATGACAAAGGCGGCGGGGAATCTTGCTCCACCGCCGCCTTTTTTACTGCGTTACGACGCTTAGAAACCGATCAGCGCTTCCGTGACGTGGCTCACGTTCGGCGGTGCGGCGAAGCAATCGCTCACGAGTGCGCGCCATTGCTGGAAGGCATCGGAGTTGCGGAAGTGGACAGTGTGGTCTTCGAGCGTTTCCCACGTCACCACCAGGCTGTAGTGGGTCGGCTGTTCGATGGACTTGAGCAGACGCATGCCGTGGCAGCCTTTCGAGCCCTTGAACAGCGGTGCGGCTTTCGCCACACCTTGCTCGAACGCGGCTTCGCTGCCGGGCTTCACTTCGATCTGGGCAATTTCAAAGATCATCGGATTTCCTAGAGGGTTTGGGTGTAGTGGTGCGGGTGTCGATCTTGTTGTCGTCGTGCGATGGCGCCGCAAGAACGCTCGATTCTATACCGCACGTTCGTGTGATGCACCGCATGCGACGCGCCCTCACCTTTCGGCGTTTTTCCGCTTACGTACCTCGCATCTGCGCACGGACTTCGGTCATCCACCGGCCGCACGGCACCATGAGCGTGCAGCCCGCCGCCAAATTTTGACTTCACCAGACAAAACATCGATAAAAATCAATCATCTGAAAAATGCTGGCATTGCTCTTGCATATCTTCTTTCTTCTTTATGTTTGCACCAAAAGAGCACATTCATGCCCAATTCCAATACACCCGGCGACGTGCTGTTCCTTCTGCTCGGCGCGATCCTGGTGCTTGCCATGCACGCCGGCTTTGCGTTTCTCGAACTCGGCACCGTTCGCAAGAAGAATCAGGTCAACGCCCTCGTCAAGATCCTGACCGACTTTGCCGTCTCCGGACTCGCGTACTTCTTTATCGGCTATCCGCTGGCGTACGGTATCGACTTCTGGTCGAGCGCCACGGTGCTGTCCGAACACAACGGCTACGCGCTGATTCGCTTCTTCTTCCTGTTGACGTTTGCGGCCGCGATTCCCGCCATCGTCTCGGGCGGCATTGCCGAACGTGCGAAGTTTCACCCCCAGTCGGTGGCAACCTTCTTTCTTGTCGGCGTGATCTATCCGTTCTTCGAGGGCATTGCGTGGAATGGACATCTCGGCATTCAGGACTGGCTCACGCGCGTCTTGGGCGCGCCCTTCCACGATTTCGCAGGCTCGGTGGTCGTGCACGCGGTCGGCGGCTGGATCGGGCTGGCGGCAGTGCTGCATCTCGGCGCACGCCGGGGACGCTACAACGGGCAGGGGCAAGTGGCCGCGCATCCGCCGTCGTCGATCCCATTCCTTGCCCTCGGCGCGTGGATTCTGATCGTCGGCTGGTTCGGTTTCAACGTGATGAGCGCGCAGCGTGTGGGGGGCATCTCCGGGCTGGTCGCCGTCAACTCGCTCATGGCGATGGTCGGCGGCACTCTCGTGGCGATGTGGATCGGCAAGGATGACCCCGGCTTTATTCACAACGGCCCGCTCGCGGGGCTAGTCGCCGTGTGTGCCGGTTCGGATGTGATGCATCCGCTCGGCGCACTCGTCGTGGGCGCCGTCGCGGGCGGTCTGTTCGTGTGGCTCTTCACGGTGACGCAGAATCGGTTGCGCATCGACGACGTGCTCGGCGTCTGGCCGTTGCATGGCGTGTGCGGCATCTGGGGAGGACTGGCGGCAGGCATCTTCGGACAGACGGCACTCGGCGGACTGGGCGGCGTGAGTTTCGTCGCGCAGGTTGCCGGGACGGTGATGGGGGTGGCCATTGCCTTCGCCGGCGGTTACGTCGTGTACGGCGTCATCAAGCGCACCGTCGGTCTGCGGCTCGACGACGAACAGGAGTACTACGGCGCCGACCTCTCGATCCACAAGATCACCGCGACGCCGGAACGCGAGACGAACTGGTGAGCCGCGAAAAAAAGCCGATATCAAGGTGCCCCGGCACGTGACCGGCGCCGTGCGAGCACACTGAGCGACACATCAAGTGCCTCGGCGTCGACACCGCGTGCGATGAACACCATCCGCGTGCGCCTATCGGCGCCGGGCCACTGAGGAAGTAACTCAGGAGGTTGAAAGAGGTGCTGCACGCCATGAATGATCATCGGACGGTCCGGATGCTCAACCAGATTCACAATACCTTTTACGCGGAGTAAGTCCTTTCCGCGCATTGCGATCAGGGTATCAAGCCAATTTGCAAATCCTTCGGCCGGAAGCGGCTCATCGCGCACAATGACAAACGACGTAATCCCATCCCTATGGATAGGCGTCCTCTCGGCGGGGTCCTGCGTATGACGAGTACCCAAGCGATATACGTGCGAAAAATCGCCGGGCGCAGTGCCCTGGCTAGCACGCACAAGTGCGCGAAGCGCTTCCGGTTGCCCGCTGGGATCTCCGTGTATCGATGCTTGAGAAGTGCGCTCGCGCAAACGCTCGAGCAACGCGATCGGCGCCGGGCCGTCAAGTAAGTCGGTCTTCGTCACAAACAACGCATCCGCGACAGCAAGTTGCTGCATGGCTTCCGGCTCTCGCGCCAACGTATCCAGCCCGAGCACAGCGTCAACGGTACAAGCCACCCCCGTCAGCGAAAAGACCGCTCGAACCGACGCGTCCCCCATCAGCGTTCTTAAGATTGGGCCCGGATCGGCAAGTCCACTTGTTTCAATCAGAACTTGCCTCACCGGTGGTGCCGAGCGCTGGCCCAATCGCGCCAGCGCATCGACCAGATCGCCACGCATCGCGCAACACATGCACCCGTTCGAGAGAAGGACCGTGCCGTCCGTCGCATTGGCGATCAGGTCGTTGTCAATGCCCACCTCACCGAACTCATTCACGATGACGGCGGTGCCGTGCAGATCGGGCAGTGCGAGCAAGCGATTGAGCAGCGTCGTTTTCCCGCTACCCAGAAAGCCTGTCAGCACAGTGACCGGAATGCGATCATCCCGGCTTTGCGCCATCACCAGCGACGAAAAATGCCCCGCGCCGGCGCTCATGACGAAATCTCCTCCAGAGCGCGGTTACTGGTCTCTATCATGAACCTGGATGTAATAAGTCCAACCGCGGCGGAAGCGGCGAACATCAGAAACACCCATCCAATGCCGTGCGCAGACAGAACCATCCCGGTCAAGATTGGCGCCGCAGCCGACGCCAGGCGAAGCCAGGAAGTGGCCAGGCCGGTACCGATGGCTCGCATGCGTGTGGGATAGATTTCGGGGGTGTACAAGTACAACAGAACGGTTGTGGTACCCATGACGGCGTAGGCGGAAGATGCCAGGATGGCCACGGTCCACACGTTGTCGGCGCCCAGCACCGTGAGCAACGTCAGCAGAGCGCAACTGACGAAAAAGCAGGCCCCGGCCCAGCGGCGCCGGCCAATGCGATCCACCAGAAGCGCGCAGACAAGCACCGCACAAGTGCTCAGCACATTCGTAATTGACGCCATTCGCAGCGCCTGCTGAAGCGGGAGATGATAGACGGTCTTGTACAGCGTGGGCAGCCAGTTATTGATGCCGTTCGCCACGAAGTACGATGCCCCCCACAGCACCCAAACCACAAATGTGCGCTTACGGAATATCGGCGAAAAGAGCTCACGCCACGATCCTTTACGTTTCGTTCCAGCCGCCTGCACATCGACAAGCGCCTTCATCCGCTTTTCGATCTCGACATGATCTCGTTGCACGTCCAACGTCCGACGCGTTGTACTGGCTTCCAACCCGTCAATTACCCGTCCAGCGCTTTCGTAACGCCCCTTGGAAACCAGCCAACGCGGCGACTCCGGCAGTTTGAGCAGAAAGAGCAGGATCACCATCCCTGGGATTCCGCCGACCAGGAACATGTAGTGCCATCCGAAAGTGGGAACCACGAAAGAACCCACTTGCGCAGCCGCCAAAAGCCCCAGGGGAAAAATGAGTTCGTAAAGAATGAAAAAGCGCCCACGCCCTTTTGCTTGCGACAGCTCATTGATATATGTCGCCGCGATCGGCACCTCACCTCCGACACCAATGCCTTGCAGAAAACGCAGGGCAAAGAGCATGTGGAAATTCCCCGCGAACGCGCACGCAATGCTCATGACAGACATGAGGCCCACAGTCATCGAAATACTGGGAACGCGGCCGATGCGCTCGGCCAGCCAACCGAAAAACAAAGCACCAATCACTTGTCCGGCGTAACCCGCAGCGATCAGCAAACCCACCTCAGCCTGAGTCAAATGCCAGAGGCCGACGAGCACCGGCAACACGAATGCCAGCGACAACGCATCAAACGCGTCAAAGAACGTGGCGCTTCCCATGACGATCCGCGCTTTCGTATGCCAGCGGCAAAATGGCACGTTCTCCATGCGAAACAGCAGTTGGGCGTTGCGTTGCGCGTCGGCAACGTCTGTAACGGCGGTAAAGGCATCCGCTTTCATCAATTTGTCTCCTGGCCGGGGGTCGTATCCCACGTCCTATGTGTATATTTTGTGTGCGTTAGTTGGACAAACCGGATCCATGAAGCTCCGCGAACGAATTCAACGTTCGCTCAAGACGCGACACGATCCAGTCGGCTACAGGCTGTTGAATTCGCGCCTCCTGCACGTCCTCAAGCAGTTGACGCAGCGGCTGCGGGCCGGAGGCCGCCGCCCCAGGACGCCTCCGAAACCAAGCCGCGATTTCAGCGACCTCGCAGCGTTCCCCGCAATCTTGCAGGTAGTCCACGATATCCAACTCGAAGTCATCCAACCTGAGGCTCACGCCACCGGCACCGCAAGCACATGCGCCCCCCAGCGCGACGTGATTCAGCGCCAGTGCACTCCAGAGATCCAGAAGTGCACTGGCGCGGGCGTTCAGGTCGTCGGCCACAACGGTGCTCACTGAATTGCCCAAGTCGGACTCACGGCCCCGTCAGCGCGGCGTCGCAACTCTCGGGTCGCGTCGTGATCCACATGTGTCGTGGCGTCCAGCGCGACTTTATAGACTTCCCGCGCGACTTGCTCGCTTACGTATCCCTCGCGCACGTCCTCGGCAACTTTCTCTGCATCGCGATCCAATGGGCTGCCAAAGCCGCCACCACCGCCGGATAGCATCTTGTAGGCGTCGCCGCGCTCAAGGCGCACGTTGAAGATCTTGGCATTGGGATGATCGGTCTTCCACACACCCTTGTGTCGCACCGCAAGGCCGTTACCCATAGCGTCACCGCCGCCCTCGAGTCCCCAAGGCTTGCAGTGAACCCGGTCGATGCGCGTTGTTACGGTGAACGGGGACAGCGCCTGCACCACCATCTCCGCACCCAGGCCACCCCGATGCTTGCCGGCCCCAGCGGAGTCCTGCCGGATCTCGTACTTTTCAACCAGAACGGGGTACTTGGCTTCAAGCTGCTCAGTGGGGCTGTTGTGCGTGTCGCCGTCGTTGATACACACCGTCACGGAGACGCCATCCTCGGAACTCTTGGCCCCCCAACCGCCGCCAAGCGGGCCGATGCCGACGATGAACAGGCGCCCGTCTTCAGGCGAGATGCCGTGGATGTTCGGGAACACCAGGTCTGCGTGATGACCGGCGATCGAGCGATCCGGAATCGCGGGGGCCAGCGCCTTGAAGATCGTGTCGATCACCGTCATCGGAAACGTCATCCACACCCGCATCGGGTACGGCCGCTCCGCACTAATGACCGTCCCCATCGGCATGATGACCTTGAGCGGGCGGAAACTTCCGTCGTTGACGGGATAATCCGTCGGCGTCGTCAAGCATTTGTAAGCCACCTGCGCGCACGCAATGCCGGTAGTGAAGCCGGAATTGTAAAAGCCGCGCACCTGTTTCGATACATCGGACAGGTCGACGGTCATTTCGTCCCCCGCAACCGTGACCTTGACGCGAATCGGGATGCGCTTGCCGATTTCAAGGCCATCGTCGTCCATGAACGACTCCGCTTCATAGACACCATCCGGAATCGACAACGTGTTCTTGCGCGCGACAGCCTCGCTCGAATCCATGATTTGCCGGATCGCGGCTTTCACCTCTTGCGCACCGTAGCGCTGCAGAAGCTCGACGTAGCGCCGCTCACCGGTGGTAATAGCGGTAATTTGCGCACGCAAATCACCCAGCGCCCTTTCCGCCAGGCGAACGTTCATCGCAATGATGTCCACCAGATCCTGGTTCACGACACCTTCGCGCTGATACTTCATGATGGGAATCTGGATCCCTTCGCTGAAGATATCGGTCGTCACGTTACCGAGGGTGCCGCCCACGTCAAGCCAATGGGCCATACAACATGTGAAACCCTCAAGCTTGCCGTCATGAAACACCGGCATCGTGAACGTGAAGTGGTTGAGGTGGCTGCCTGTCGTGTAGGCATCGTTCGTGACCAGAATATCGCCGGGCTTGATATTCTCGTAACCGAAGTGCTTGATCTTCGCCTTCACTGTCTCAGACATGCCACGGATGAACATCGGCAGTCCGAGACCAATGGAAACGGTGTCCCCTTCCTTGGTGAACAGGCCGACCGTAAAGTCCAGCGCCTCGTAAATGATGAGGTTGTATGCCGTGCGCGTAAGGTTGCTCTTCATTTCCTCCGTCACGGCGTACAGGCCATTGCGGATGATTTCAACGGTGACCGGATCGACGGTCTTTTGTTCGATGGTTGAGGTCGTGCTCATGCTCTGTCGCTCCCGATGGCGATTTGAAGGTTGCCAAGTTCGTCTACGCGCAGCGAGTCACCCGGCTGCACGACTGTCGTAGATGCGTGCTCTTCAATCAGCGCCGGTCCGACGATCTCGTTACCCGTCAGCAAACGATCACGGATGAAAACGGGCGTTTCGGCCCAACCGGTAGCACGGAAGTACACGGACTTGACGGCACGAACTGCCAACGGATCGGGCGTGGTTTCGCCTTTCTCCACACTGTGCTTGGGAGGCTTCTTCATGGTGCCCAACACCGTTACCCGCAGGCTGACGAGGTCCGCAGGCTCCTTCGGGGCCGATGTTCCATAGCGCACCTTGTGCAATTCGTCGAACTGTTGCTTGATCGAGGCACGATCCCTGTCGGCGAAGAACGCCATCGGCAAATCGACGGTGACCGCATGTTCCTGGCCAACGTAGCGCATATCGGCCGCGCGCTCGATGACGATCCCATCTGCCTTCACGCCGGACTGCGCGAGTGCGGCTCGCCCCTCATCCTCCATGCTTTGATACGCCGCCTCGATCTCGTCGAACGAGACTTCGTTGAGCTTGCGGAACACAGAACGCACGTAGTCGTACCGGAGGTCTGAGAAAAGCATGCCGTACGCGGAGAAATATCCCGGCGCATACGGAATCAGTACACGGCGAATACCAATCTCGCGCGCAATCGCAGAGGCGTGCAACGGACCTGCGCCGCCATAAACCACCATCGTGAAACTGCCCGCGTCCAGACCTCGCTCAGTGGTCACAGCCTTTACCGCGTGCGACATTTGCGTCACCGCAATGCGCAAAATGCCATCTGCCGCCTCCGTGGCGTCAAGTCCCAGCGGTCCCGCGATCCGCTCCGCCATCTGACGTTGGCAGGCGTCGAGGTCGAGCTTAAGCTCGCCCCCCAGGAAATGATCTTTGTCCAACCGCCCCAACAACAAGTTGGCATCCGTCACGGTGGGCTCTTTGCCGCCGCGCCCATACGCGACAGGCCCTGGCATCGACCCCGCGCTTTGTGGCCCGACTCGCAGCGCGTTGCCGGTTTCCATGCGAGCAATCGAGCCCCCCCCCGTACCGACCTCGTGAATGTCCATCATAGGTATCTGAATCGGCAAGGCTCGTTCGTAGCCACCGATCAGTGCCGAACCCGTCGTCAACGGTCGACCTTTGCTAATCACGCCCGCCTTGGCGGTCGTGCCTCCCATGTCGAACGCGATAGCGTCCCCCATGCCGAGCTGCGCACAGATCGCCTGCGCGCCAATGACGCCTGCCGCCGGGCCCGATTCGAGCATCCTGACGCATCCAACCTTGGCGTGCTCGACCGGGAACAGCCCCCCCGTCGACTGCACGATGTAGAAGTCGCCATTGAAGCCTTTGCCGGAAAGGTGCGCTTCCAGCTCCCCGAGGTATGCCGAAACACGCGGCCCGACATAGGCGTTAGCCACGGCCGTCGAGACGCGTTCGAACTCGCGATATTCCTGACTTAGCTCGTGGGATGCACAGATGAACGCCCCCGGCATCTCCTCTTGAAGGATCGCCTTGACTCGCTGTTCGTGCGCCGGATTGCGATACGAATGCAGGAGAAGGACCGCAACAGCCTCAACGTTATTGCCTCGCAATTCGCGGGCCAACTCGCGCACTGCGGCTTCGTCCAGCGGTTTGTGCGTGCTGCCGTCTGCTCGCAGTCGCTCGGCAACTTCGTATCGGAGGGATCGCCGAACTAGCGGTTGATGCTTGTTGAAGAACAAGTTGTAGGCATCAGGACGATTAACCCGGCCGATCTCGTAGATATCACGGAAGCCTTCGGTGATCAGAAGCGCGGTATTGGCGCCGTTTCGCTCCAGAAGCGTATTGATCGCAATGGTCGAGCCGTGAAGAAACAGATGACCGTCGCGCCAGTCGAGGTTCGCGCTGTCGATCGTTGCCTGGATGCCCTTGACCAGTTCGCCATGAGTAGAGAGCGCCTTGCCGAACAGCAACTTTCCGGTCACCTCGTCGAAGGCCGCCATGTCGGTGAAGGTACCGCCGATGTCTACGGCGATGCGCAGTCGGCCCTCAGTCGCGCGGGCGACATTGGATGTTTTTGCCATGATATCGATTCGTATAGAAGTGATGCTTCAGCCGGCAATGCCGACCTGATTACGCAGGATTCCAAGACCGGTGATTTCAACCTCGACCACATCACCATCTTTCATGTAGAGCGGGGGCTCACGTCGGTCACCGACGCCACCGGGGGTGCCGGTTGCGATCACGTCACCAGGAGAGAGCGGCGTAAATGCCGAGATGTATTCGACGAGGACGGGGATGTCGAAGATCAAGTCGCCGACGCTCGCCCGTTGCATCACGTTGCCGTTGACACGAGTCTCGAGCGTGAGCGTGCCGACATCGGGGACGTCCTCCGCGGTCACGAGATAAGGGCCAAAGGCTCCGGTGTCAGGGAAATTCTTGCCCGGCGTGAACTGATGTGTGTGACGCTGCCAGTCGCGCACTGTCACGTCGTTAAAGCACGCATAACCCGCAATGTGCTCAAAGGCTTGAGCTTTAGGAATGTGGCGTCCCCCCTTGCCGATGACAAACGCCAACTCCCCCTCCCAGTCGAAACGATCGGAAAACGCCGGACGGAGCACCGGGGCGCCGTCGGCGACCAGCGTGTCTGAGAATCGAAGGAATAGCGACGGATATTCGCTATCTGCGCGTTTCGTCTCTGCAACGTGGCTCTTGTAGTTCAACCCCACACAGATGACCTTGCCCGGATTGGGGATCACGGGCAGAGGGATCGTATCGGCGAAGGCCACACGCCCGCCCTGGCTGCCGGCATTCTCGCGCAGTTCTTTTAACGCGCCGTCACGAATGACCGAGGCGAGGTCGGGATGGCGCTCGAGAAAGGCGGCGGACGGGATGAGGTACTGGTCACCATCCACGCATCCGTAGATGGCATGACCTTTGAATTGAAAGCTAGCGAGTTTCAAGGCTGTCTCCGGTTTAGTGTTGCCACCACTATAGGAACCGCCAAGCCCTCAGCCTAGACAGAAATCACAGATGACAGATATGCTAAAAAAGAGATATCCAATTGGGAGGTTCGGATGAACCTTGAAACTGTTCGCCTGTTCCTCGAAGTGGCTGATGCCGGGAGCCTGAGCAAGGTGGCCGCACGTCGGCAGACCGTGCAATCGCACATCAGCCGGCAGATTGCCGAGTTCGAAATTTCCTGTGGAGGCCGACTGTTTCACCGCACGGGTCGTGGGGTCGTCTTGACAGAATTGGGCGAGCGCGCAGCCACCCGGCTTCGTGTCTGGTTGCATGAGACGGAGCAGCTATCCGAAGAGCTGAAATCCGATGCCGGGCATGTGATGGGCGAGGTACGACTCGGCATCCTTCCGTCCGCAGCCCACCCTCTCATGACGCGTCTCTTCCATCGACTTCAGGAGAAGCATCCGAGCGTACATCTATGCATCTCCGAAGCGCAGGGTGCCGAACTCGACGCCATGCTTGATGGTGGCGCAGTCGACCTAGCCATTCTGTTTCGTTTCCGGCGTCCTAGCGGGCGAGAGGAAAAGCTCCTCTGCGAAGCTCACACGTATCTCGTGTCGGCCCCCGATGACCCCCTGACGAACGAACCCACGGTGGATTTTGCGAAGTTACGAGGTCTACGCCTGGTAGTTCCCAGACGTCCGGGACAATGGAGACAGGCATTAGACGAAACCGCGCGAGGGATTGGATTCCAGTTGCAATCGGCAGTGGAGGCCGATTCACTCACCACTCAAAAAGAGTTGGTCGCGCATACGCCAGGCTTGTACGCGGTGCTTGGACCGTACGCATTTACGTCAGAGGTGGCCCGCGGCCACTTACGGGCGTCTCAGATTATCAAGCCCGACCTCTGTCGTCACGTGGTGCTTGCGATGCCCAGACATGGCAAGCACTCTGCGGCCTGCCGGGTTGTCGCAGACGAAATTCAGCAGATCATCGCCCAATGGGGATATCAGTTGACAGAACCGCCCGCGCTTCACGACAACGCTGATTGAAAGAAAGCGTTGGCTCCAGCAGGCCAAACTCAAAGTTCCCCCAAAAAGCCGCAAATAAAGCGGCCCCGAGCCAATCGGGGCATCGCATAGCGTCGCCGGGAAAGCAAGTCGTCAGGCGGGTTTCCGTTAGAACGCGTGCCTTACGCCAAGACCATAGCTGCTTCCAGAAGGGCTCCCAGCGATTTTGTCGTACGAATATACAACGTACACGTCGGTACGCTTCGACAAATAGTAATCGTAGGCAATCGACCCAGTGTTATGGATCGCGTCACTGCGAGGCGGGCCGCTTTGCTTCGTGAACGCCCACTCGGCCAGCACTGTGGACACCGGAGTAACCGGGATCGACATGCCGGTCTCATAGGTGTGGGTGCCGACCTGAGTGGTCGTTGTATTGGTTGTTTGCATTGCACCGTAGAACTTCGCAAAGCCTGCGTCGTAAGTTGCACCGGCCAGATACAAATACTGTACAGCGCCGGGTGACGCCACCGCAGCGCGCACGCGCTGCGCAGAAAGCGCAACCTGCAGGCGGCCGTTTTCGTAGTTCAAATGCAAGCCCAGATTATCGCGCCCCTGCTGCCCTGCGACGCCGCTTACGCCGTATTGCACGACCCCCGTCAGCCCCTGGAACGATGGGCTGGCATAGCTAATGGCGTTACTCCAGACGGTATCGCCGATAACGGTATTGTTATATGACGCTGTGTATGACTGCGCCACCAGCGGCGAAAACACCACCGATGAGCCGAACGGGTTGAGGAGAATTTGGTTCAGATAAGTTTGAGTCGTTTGCTCCCCCAACTTCAACGTGCCATATGCCGTCGACAGACCTACATAGGCATTTCTCGAGAAAAGCCCGTCCGTTGAATTTCTCCCCATCTGGCCGGTATTGGGGCGAAAAAAACTCTCAAGTACGAAGATCAGAGTGTTCCCTCCTCCTAGATCTTCCCTTCCCCGCATCCCCCAGAAAGACGTCTGCATCCCGCCTCCACTTGCTTGCACGCTTCCCTGCCGTGTTGTACTGACCTTTGATTGGTCGACGTACATGCCGATAAGCCCGTATAGCTCGACAGACGAAAGCCCGCTCTGCCTTGATTGCGCAGATGCCGTCGTCCCGTAAAGCACCAGCGACGCGACGGCCAAGCGACCGCAATATCCCAAATAGCGGGTACCCGCTTTCTTGAAACAGCCCATCTCTTCGTCTCCGTGATCATTATTCTTCGTGCGACACATCCCTGTCGTGTGCGCTCGTGGCCTTAAAGAAATATGACTTCATGGCCGAAACTGGGAACCGCGAATTTCGGCCCATTTTTTCGGCACCAATGCCTCCGCCCTCTTCTTTCGGTGGTTGTGACATTTTTGGCGTCAGATTTCCAAGGCAAGTCTATGAATCACCAGAACCGGCAGATAGGCGCATATCAGTGATTTCTGATATGCCCGGCAAGAGATGTCTTCGTTCGCGGAAGACGTGTTAGAAAAACGGCACGCTTTGACACGCTCAGACCCGAGTCGATTCGACGTCGATGTGCGCAACACTGGACCGTGTGCGCGTCACACCCGCCGGGTCGTCCGGCGGCGATTCGACATCGTGCGCCGCTCCCGCGCACGACGACGATGACAACGACGACGACGACACCGCCCGCTCCAGCAGCGCCGAACTCCAGTGCTGATACAGCAGCAATAGCCGATACGACGCGCGCGCCGGGGTTGCAACGCCCCACCGCCACGCGTCGCCCGTCCAGCGATGTCCCCAAGGACTCTCCCCCGGTTTCAGGCTCAGATAGCTGATACCGTCGACGCACGACGTATGGCATAGCACGCCGAACCGCTCGCAAACGCCATCGATCTCGCTTGCCGTCAACGACTCGCACGAAGCGAGTAAGTGCTCACGCAGCACGTCATGCGATGCGATCTTCGTCAGAAGCGGCGTGTCGCAGTGCGCGCAGAGCTGCGTCATGCGCGCTACGCGGTCAAGCACCGCCGTCTGGTCCGCAGCAGGCACGTCTGCGAGCCGCGCACAAAGCAACTGCCACCGATGCGTCAAATCTTGCGCGTCAAGCGTGAACGCAGTATTGCGCGCCCATGTGCCCAGCAAACTCGTCACTGCGCGACAGGAATCGAGCATCAGACCCGCCACGCGCAAGACGCCCCGGTAGCCATTGATTTCGGCTGGCGGACTCGTGAACCACGATGGCACCCAGAGCCCCAGCCGCGCGGGCGGTATCGCCGTATTGGCGAATGTGAAAAGCGTCGCCACGTCGCGAGCCCGCGTGAGCGTGCCTAACGTGTTGCGCCCCGACGTGGGCGCCGCCGGCGGCGGCATCGCGACGCACGCCTCCAGCAACCGGCATCCCGCGTCCATGCGTTTGAGCACTTCGTCGACCGCATGATGGCGAATCAACGTCGGCGAACCGAGCGACTGCGTGATGACCCCCTTCGCGCCCTCGAACGCCAGCAGCGTCCAGTCGGCCCACGGCACCCCGAATGGCGTGTTCGCTGCCGACGCGCCGCGAACGGTAGCTTGCGGGCCGTCACCCTCCGTTGCCCCCTGTTGATGGAAGCACGCGGCAATGATCGCGAGCATCGACAGATTGCCGACAAGGGACAACGCGTCGCGCGCTCCTCGGAAGCGCCACCCCCGGTCGCCCGTCGCGGCGATCGTCTCGAGCCATTGCGCGATATCGCGGTGCACCTGCTCGACCGCGATGCCGCAGGGGACGAAAAGGTCGGGAGCGGTGAGCGCGCCGTCACCGTGAGTGGGCGCCAACATCGCTTCGACCTGCACCAGCGTATCTCCCAGACGCGCATCTCGCTGATGTGCAAGATCGAACTCCTTGCGATAGAAGTGCTGACATGGCCCGGTACTCACCCACAAGCCCGCCCACGCCAGGGCAAATGCACGCGCTAGCTCAGGATCGATACGACGCGACGTGTCGATGCCGTTGCGCCCTGCATCGCAGGCCGCGTTGGCCGTTCGCGCCAGACCTTCACCAAGCCCGTTTGCCCCGGCGCGATGCTGCGCCGACGCCTCATGCATGTCTGCTAACTCAATGTCTGGCGTCGTGCACCTGCCAACGTTCCAACCGTTTTCGCCTACACCGTTCGGGTACCACATCGCTCCCCCCACATAATCGTCGCCGGGCGCGCCGGCAAACTGTCGACTATAGGCAGGCGGCACCGAACGCGTAGCACCCCGTCGAGCGGACACGCACGCCGGCCCCGGCAATCCGGTCTCAACGGCAATGAACGTCACGCACAGCGCCCTCCCCAGCGAGTGCCCACTTACGCAGCTTGCACAGGCGCGGGAATGCATCCCCTCTCGCCAAGTGCCAATGCGGCGCGGTAGACTTTCGCCAACCCTGACGTCTGCGGTTCTGTTTGCACGCTTTGGCGAGTACCCACTTCGCTGACATTGACGCGAAGCCAGTGTGCCGATGCCACCCCTGCCAACCGGCCAACGATCCACGACCTTTCGACGCCCCAACGCGAGCGCGCCTGTCGCGCACACCTAGCTTCTATGCCCAACACCCCTTCTCAAGCGTCTGCCACCACCGCGCTTCCCCTCGTCCCGCTCACGCCCGACGAGATACCGCTGGGGGACGCCCTGCCCTGGGCTATCGTCGATCAAACCGGAGAACCGTTGCTCGCCGAAGGCGACATGGTTCCCACGCAGGCTGGACGTGACTGGCTCTTCACCTCGTTCGCGCCGCACCGGATGGCCAATCTCGGCGAAGACGACGCGGCGCTGGCCGACATTGCTCCGTCACCGGCACCGGCCACCGGCGAACCCACGTCCGCCGCTGGGATGCCCCCAGCGCAGTACGCGCTCACCGACCTCAATCTGCGCCCCGGCGATTGGCTACAGATTCAATTGCCGCCAGGGGCCGGATCGCAGCGGGTGCGCACGCGCGTCATTGGTCATGCACCGAATCAGATGCTGTTCGTCACGGTGCCGACCGGCCGCACTGCACCTCCCGCCTTGCAAGCGAGCGAGCGACTTGAACTGTGGACTTTCTCGGAGGAAGACATTTACCACTTCGTCTGTACCGTCGAACGTGCCGAGCGAGCGCCGTTCGATTACGTCATTCTCTCGGCACCCGCGCAGATTCGCCGCAAGGTGCTGCGCCGTTCTCAACGCGTGTCCGCGAAGCGGGTCGCGTCGGTCGTCGCGGGTGAGGCGAGTCACCTCGCATTGCTGCAGGACGTGAGCGCCGAAGGCGTTTCACTGCTGGCGGACACGCCGCTTGGCGCGCCCGGCGAGCGCATGCAACTGGCATTTCGCGTGCGTGTCGGTGAAATCGACATGCCCATCGAAGCCACCGGCATGATTCGCGGCGTTCAACAAGGCGATGACGGAAGCTACCTTCACGGCATCGAATTGCCCATGCTCAAACCCTCGCATTACGCCGCACTCAAGTGCTACGTCTATGAGCGCCTGCTCGCGCTCGGGGGGGCCTGATGGCAAAGCCGAAGTCCGTGCAAGCCGAGCGGCCCCGCACACTCGCCAGTCAGACACTTTTCCGCGGTCTCGATATCGTGGAAGCGGTCGCCGCCGGCATCGACACCGTGCCGGCCCTGTGCGCACACACCGGCATCACGCCGTCGACAACGCACCGCATTGCATCGGCCCTGGTGCACGCGGGGTATCTGCGATTCGAACCGCGTCGCGGTTATCGCCTGGGTAACAAGCTCATCGAGTTGGGTTTTCTCGCGTATCGTCAGATCGACTTGCCGCGTGTCGCCCGGCCGACGCTGGAGCAGTTGGCAAGCGAGACACAGGACACCGTACATCTGGCCGTCGCCGATGGCTGGGAGGTGATGTACCTCGACAAGTTGCCGGGGCAACGCGCCGTGGAAATCAGCTCGCGCATCGGCGGTCGCAAGCCGATCTGCGTGACCGGCGTGGGCAAGGCGTTGCTGCTCGATCAGGACGAAGCGCAATGGCAAGCGCAGCTCAAGCACTATCAAGCGCAACAGCCCTCGCATCCGGTCGACACGGCGGCATGGCTCGCTCGCATGCATGACTATGCCCGCCTCGGTTACGCCTTCGATCTGGAAGACGATACACCGCAGATCCGTTGCGTGGCGGCCCCGGTGTACGACGCAAGCCAGCACATCGTGGCCGCCATCAGTGTCTCGAGTACGACCAAGTACATGAGCCGCGAGCGCATGCAGGAACTCGTGCCGCGCGTGAAAAGCGCCGCGGCACAGATCAGCCGTCAGCTCGGGTGGTCCGGCAACACACGCTGACTCCCCTCATCGACAGACGAAAAAAAGCCGGCCCCTGCCTGAAGGGGGCAGGGGCCGGCATCGCTACCGCGTCGGAGATGCTACGTCAGGCAGCGCGACGCTTGAGCAGATCGAGCGCAACGTCGACGATCATGTCCTCCTGACCGCCCACCATGCGACGCTGCCCCAGCTCGACAAGAATGTCGACGGTCTTGAGGTCATAGCGCGCCGCAGCAGCTTCGGCGTGACGCAGGAAGCTCGAGTACACACCGGCATAGCCGAGCGCCAACGTCTCACGATCCACCCGCACGGCACGATCTTGCAGCGGACGCACGATGTCATCGGCCGCGTCCATCAGCGTGTACAGATCGCAGCCGTGGTTCCAGCCCAGACGCGACGCCGCCGCGACGAACACTTCCAGCGGCGCATTGCCCGCGCCCGCGCCCATGCCCGCAAGGCTGGCGTCGATGCGATCGCAACCCTCTTCCACCGCAACGATAGAGTTCGCCACACCCAGACTCAGATTGTGGTGCGCGTGCATGCCCGTAAGGGTCTCGGGCTTGAGCACCTCCTTGAATGCGCGGAAGCGGTCTCGCACATCGTTCATACCCAGTGCGCCGCCCGAATCGACCACATAGATGCAGGTCGCGCCGTACGACTCCATCAGTTTGGCCTGTTCGGCCAGATGCTGCGGCGTGGTCATGTGGCTCATCATCAGGAAGCCGACGGTATCCATGCCCAACTCGCGAGCGTATGCAATGTGCTGACAGGAGACGTCGGCCTCGGTGCAATGCGTTGCGATACGGACCACGCGGGCGCCGGCATCGTAGGCTTCACGCAGATCGTGCACAGTGCCCACGCCCGGCAGCAACAGCGTGGCGACCTTGGCATGCGTCACGGTCTCCGCCACGGCGGCGATCCACTCGAGATCGGTGTGCGCGCCAAAACCATAGTTGAAGCTCGAACCGGCGAGGCCGTCGCCGTGCGCCACTTCGATGGAATCGACGCGGGCGGCATCCAGCGCGGCGGCAATCGCCTTCACGTTGGCAATGCTGTACTGGTGACGAATCGCGTGGCTGCCGTCGCGCAGCGTCACGTCGGAGATATAGAGCTTTTTCTGCGTCATGATGGGGTATGTCTCCTGATAGCGCGCGCGACGCTCAAGCGGCAAGCGCCAGGCGGGTGGCGGCGATACGATCGGCACAGGCCAGCGCGGCGCTGGTCATGATGTCGAGGTTGCCCGCGTAGGCCGGCAAATAGTGCGCGGCACCTTCCACTTCGAGGAAAACCGAAGTCTTCAAGCCGGTGAGCTTGCCCAGCCCCGGTACGTTCAGCACGCGCGAAGCGTCGAACAACTCGAACTGCACTTGTTGCTTGAGGCGGTAACCCGGCACATAGGCATGCACCTTGTCGACCATCGCCTGAATGCTGGCTTCGATGGCAGCCTGATCGCCCGGCTCCGACAGCACGAACACGGTGTCGCGCATGATGAGCGGCGGCTCGGCCGGGTTCAGCACGATGATCGCCTTGCCGCGCGAGGCGCCACCCAGCACTTCGATCGCCTTCGACGTCGTTTCGGTGAACTCGTCGATATTGGCGCGCGTGCCGGGACCTGCCGACTTGCTCGAGATCGACGCGACGATCTCCGCGTAATGCACCTTCGCCACTTGCGAGATAGCCGCCACCATGGGAATCGTCGCCTGACCGCCGCACGTCACCATGTTGATGTTGCGCGCGTCCAGATGCGCGTCGAGGTTGATCGACGGGATTACATACGGGCCGATGGCCGCAGGCGTCAGATCGATCACCTGTACGCCGCGCGCTTGCAACAGCGCGTTGTGATGCGCATGCGCCTTGGCCGACGTGGCGTCGAATACGATGCGAATGTCTTCGAAGCCCGGCATCGCCAACAGACCGTCGATACCGCCGGCCGTGACCGGCACGCCCAGGCGCTGCGCGCGCGCCAAACCATCCGAGGCCGGATCGATACCGACCATCGCCCCCATTTCCAGATGCTCGCTGTTACGCATCACCTTGATCATCAGGTCGGTGCCGATGTTGCCCGAGCCAATGATCGCCACTTTCTGTTTGTGTCGTTCCGTCACTGTCGTCTCCTGAACGTGTCCGTCCGCCGGTATGAGGCGCATCGTAATTCCGCGACAACTTAAATGTCAATATGTAAACATTGATCTCATATATTGAGATCAATGACGAGTATGGCTTATCCACACTTTTTGTTCACAAGCCCGTTGATAACTTGCGGAAAAGCATGACAAGTCGCTGATTCGACAGGGAAGAATTGCCGCGCGCGAAAGTTGTGCCATGTGCTGCAAAACAAGGCGTGGCGCGGGTTTGGCCAAGGATGGGTTATCCACAGAATCTGTTTACAAGCCAGTGGACAACTCGCGGATAGACGACTCAAGTCCTTGATCGGGTGGAGGAAAAATGCGGCGCGCATTTGCTGCGCCCTCTCGGTATCCTATTGAGCGCCAGTCTTCGCGCGGCCTGAGGCGTGCGCGACCGGGTCCACGCGGCTCGGTGTTATCCACAGAAAATGTTCACAACCCGGTGAATAACACGTCGATATCCGCGATATCTCATTGACGCGAAAGGACATCTTTGCCGCGCAACAGGTTCGGTCAATCGATGCATCATGAGTGAGCATTCGCGCAAACAGGCGGCGTTTCGAACTTTTGCGGTGGTGGTGAGGTCTAGAGACTTGAATGCCGGTCACGCGATGCATTGCGGTGATACCGCCGATGTCCGCCATGTCCCTATGGTCCGCACGATGTCGACACTTACCATCGACACGTTTTTCGCAAAAAGACGCACTCAACCATGCCTACGAACCCCCGACTCACCGGGCGGCTCGCGCTTTCGATTCGACTCGCACCGCTTGCCTCCCCCTGCCGGAAGTCGCCACACCCTCGGCGCCGCTCGCTCGCTGCCCTCGGCGCCGCATCGATATTCCTGTCGCCACTCGCAGCGCAGGCCGACGACGCTCCCGGCGGCATTTCGACCTGGGCCGGCGCCATCGTCGATGAATTCCGCGACGTGGCGACACAGGGGGCAAGCGATCTGTACGTGCCGCTGCGTACGCATCACCTGCGCTTCGCGTACACCCGCGAAAAGATCGCCCAATACAATGAAAACCCGTGGGGTCTCGGCTACGGCCGCGTGCTGTCCGACGGCAAGAACGGCTCACGCATGCTGTACGCCATGGCGTTCAAAGATTCGCACAACGACTGGTCGCCGATGGCGGGTTATGGGCGCATCTGGAACGTCGCGACTGCCGGCCCCGTGCGATTCGGCCTCGGCTACACCGTCTTTCTGATGTCGCGCTCCGACACGCTCCGCGGTGTGCCCTTCCCTGCCGCGCTGCCCCTCGCAGAAATCGGCGTGGGGCGCGCATCCGTCTCGACCGCTTACGTGCCGGGCGGCAAAGGCAACGGCAACGTGCTGTTCATCTTCGGGCGCTACACGTTCGGCAAACCAGGCTGAGTCCCCGCCTTCGACAGGCCGCTCACGTCGGCGTCACGGCCGATTTCTCATCGGTGACATCGGTGCCGGGTTCCGATTCGGGCATGATCCGCGCACACCATGCACCGAAGCCGGCGATGTAACTGTAGGCCAGCGCCGGGACAAGGAACGACAGCACGATTCCGACACTGTCCGCCAGCGCGCCTTGCAGGTACGGCAATATCGCGCCACCGACAATCGCCATGCAGATCAACCCGCCGCCCTCGCTGACGCGTGCCCCGAGCCCGCCCACGGAGAGCGAGAAAATCGTCGGAAACATGATTGCGTTGCCAAGACCGCAAGCCAGCAACAGCCACATTGCAAACGACGCGTGCAACGCCAGCGACGCGAGAATCAGCGTCAGGTTGTAGAGCGCGCACAGGCTCAAGAGTCGTCCCGCCGACACCTTGCGCAGCAGCCACGCTCCTACGAATCTCCCCACCATCGCTCCCCCCCAGTAAAACGCCAGATAACGGCTCGCATGCGCGTGGTCGAGAATGCCCGTGCCCGTTTGCGTCAGGTAGACGATCAGGAAGCTGCCGATACTGACTTCTGCCCCGACATAAAGAAATAGCGCCACGATGCCGTAACGCAATGGACGGTGTGCCATCAAGCTATGTACGTTACCGAGCAAGCCCGGCGGTGTGGCATGGGCGGTGCGCTGCTCGGGCAGCGTCAATCGCCAGAGCACCACGCCGCCGATGGCGAGCACTGCGGCGAGCAAGCCATAGGGACCTCGTACGCTGTCCACGGCGTGAGCGCTGGCTGTCGTTGCCTGCGGCGCGAGGATCCAGAGCGCGGCGAGCGGCGGCCCGACGGTCGTTCCCAGCGAGTTGAACGCTTGCACGAGTGTGAGACGGCTTGCCGCAGCGCCGCGCGAACCCAAGGTCTCGACATAGGCGTTCACGGCGACTTGCAGCAGGGTAATGCCGCTCGCCAGCACGAAAAGCGCGGCAAGAAAGCAGGGATAGGACGTCAGCGCGGCCGCCGGAAAAAACAGTGCGCAGCCCAGACCCGCCAGCCATAGGGAACTGGCCAGCGCACGTCGATAGCCGACACGCGCGGTGTATTGCCCCGCCGGGTACGACACCACGAAATAGGCAGCGAAGAAACTGGATTGAATCAGCGCCGCGTCACGATAGGTCAAGTCGAAGGCCGCCTTGAAGTGAGGCACGAGAATATCGTTCAGCGACGTAATGAGCCCCACGGCGAAGAAAAGCGTCGCGAGCATCGCAAGGACGCGATTCACGGAAGGCATGGGGGATGCAGGGGAGTCATTGGGAGGGGGTAAATCGGAACGGCCGGGGGCATTCGTGCGATCGACAAGCATGCATGTCTCCAGAAGCCAACGGGCAGTGGCTCATTGAATGAGGGGCCAATGCCCGTCAGTGTAGAACGCGCTATCGATGCCGGGATACGGGTGAATTCTCATAATTGCGTGACGCTGCAATGGCATGCGATACGCCTTCGATTCCCCGTTTCCCCTTGCTTTTCGCTGTTTTCGGCGCTTGTCAGCCGACGTCTTTTGATCGACTATCCGCAGGCATAAGATATGCCGCCACATTCGAGGAAACATCATGCGGGGTTTCAGTTCTTTAAAGATCGCGACGGGATGGCTCGTCGCGGGCCTGCTCGGCCTGGCCGCGCAGGCGCAGGCACAGTCCGGTGGCGCGTCACGCGCTCCGGTCGCCGCGTGTAATTGCGCGCAGATCGTTGCCGACTGTTCGGCCTCCGTGTCGGTGGTCCCGACACGCGCCACCAACAGCGTTTTTTCCGCCGACGTCATGCTGCAAACCGACGCCCCCTCGTGCGCCAAGGTCGACTATCAGCTCGACGACACGCCTTACGTCACGATTTTGCGCGACGGCGCTCAGGGCGGGCAACGGCTCTACGGCACACGTCCGCTGACACGCAACAGCCTCTCTCACATGTCGTGTCACGTGTGCGCAGCCGCCTCCGCACCGGTGCCGAACGATGGCCTGCCACCCGATATGGCGCGCGTGGACGGTGCGCCCGGCACGTTCAGCGCGGCGCCCGCCGCCGCAGTGCAGCCGTCACCCGGCAACACCAGCACTTACGCGCCGCCCGCCGCCGCTTCGCAAAACGCCGCTATCGCGGCGACGGCCCCCCAAACCAGCACACCGCTGCCGAGCGCCATTGGCGACACATCGGGGCTGAATGCGGTGAACGCCTCGAGCGCCGGCTCGCCGGACGTCGCTCGCGACGTCGCGGCAATCGATGCGCCGCCGCCCGCAGGCGCCACGCTCGTCACGCCACCGATCGCCCCGGGCACCGCCGCGCAGGCCGGCGCAACGGTGCCGGTGCGCGTCGTGAATCCGTCGGGCCGCTGGCGTGGTCTGTGCACAAACGCACCGCCGTGGTGGGGTTTTTGGGGTTCGCCGATGACGCGGCTGATGGCGCTTGCGCTCAACGGCGCGCAAGTGACCGGCAGTATCGACGACGTCGAACCGAACATTCACACCGCCGTGCAGGGCACGCTTGCGGGTGATCGTCTGCAACTCGCAGGCAGCTATGGCGCGAGGCACAACGTCACTTTTGGCCCCGACGGCACGACGCTCACCGACGCCTGGTGCAACAGCGACGGCCGCTGCGAAACCTGCGAAATGCAGCGTTTCTAAGGGTTTCAGGGCCGTCGGGAGTGAATGGCGATGCGTCGGACGCGCACAAAAATCGCGTAAAAAAACTGCGGCGAAACCCGCGAAGGAATCGCGCTGAGAATTCACGGCGACAGGAACGAATCGGCACGTTGCGAACGAAACGAATCGAAATGTAGCGCGATCACCGCTCAGCCTTGTGCGGCAAGCACGCAACATAATTCGCGCACTACTCTCACAAAGCGATTTCTTAGGTAGAATCGTCGGCGCAGCAAGACGTATCATTCGGGTGGCCGTTCTCCGACGGCACTTTCTTATTCTCATCGATTGGATCGATATGGCAACGGCAAAGAAAGCAGCAGCAAAGAAGGCCCCTGTGGCGAAAAAAGCTCCGGCAGCAAAGAAGGCTCCGGTAGCGAAAAAGGCAGCCCCGAAGGCAGCTCCCAAGGCCGCCCCGAAGGCAGCCGCCAGCGGCAAGGTTTCGCCGCTCAAGGAAGCGCTCAACAAAACCCAGCTCGCAGCGCACCTCGCCGAACAATCGGCTGTCGCCGTGAAGGAAGTCAAGGCAGTGCTGGCCGCGCTCGAGAACACCATCGTCAGCTCGCTGCACAAGAAGGGTGCTGGCGAATTCACGCTGCATGGCCTGTTCAAGGTCACGTCGCAACAAATCGCTGCCAAGGCGAAGCGTTTCGGCAAAGACCCGTTCACGGGTCAGGAGCGTTGGTTCCCGGCCAAACCGGCTTCGGTACGCGTGAAGGTTCGCCCGCTGAAGAAGGTCAAGGACGCTGCCCAGTAAGTCTTGCCGTCGCGCCGCCGTGGCATCTGCGGCAGCGTGAATTGCAAAGACCTGGCAGGCAAGGCCTGAGTACGGTGCCGATTTCCGGCACCGTTTTTTTTCGTCCTCATTTTGTTTTCGCCCCCTGCCTGAGGCGGATTTCGTCATCCTCATCACTTTGGCGACGAAACACCGCTCGTCCAAAACTCAGGGTTTTCGCTGGGGTTTGTGCGGAGTGGACGCATCCTGTGTCGCCCGCTACCATCGCTCGGGGACAGCCGTCAGCCAGCAAAAGGAAGCACGCCTTGCACCGCGAACTGGCGTTTTCGGCGATGTCTTCGCGGCCTCAGGAGACCCTGCATGACTCGCAAGTTTTCGCGTCACCCTGCGCAATCGCAACACGTGTCGTCGCACCCTGCCAGCCGGCGAACCGCTCCGGGCACCGTGGATATCAGTTCCCGCCGCAGTTTTCTCGCCACGCTCGGCGTTGCCGCCATGCCGGCCGCGTTCGTCGGATCGCTCGGCGGCACCCTCGGAGGACTGCTCACCAGCACGCTGTCACTGTTCTCCGCCCCCGCCCATGCGCAGACCGTTGCCGGCATCAAAAAGAAGGGCACGCTCAACGTCGGCATGCTTATCGACTTCCCGCCGTACGGCACGACGAATGCGCAAGCGCAGCCGGACGGTTACGACGCTGACGTCGCAAGACTGCTGGCCAATGATCTGGGTGTGAAGCTCAACATCATGCCGGTCACGGGGCCAAACCGGATTCCGTATCTGCTCAGCGGCAAGGTGGATGTTCTCGTCGCCTCGCTCGCCATTACGCCTGAGCGCGCCAAGCAGGTCCAGTTCTCCAAACCGTACGCCGCCGCGACCATCGTGCTGCTCGGCAAAACGGGCGCACCCATCAAGTCTGCCGCCGATCTGAAAGGCGTACGTGTGAGCGTTGCGCGCGCAAGTACACAGGACATGGCGCTCACCAAGACGGCCCCCGAAGGCACCGAGATCCGCCGTTTCGACGACGATGCTTCCGCAATGCAAGCGCTGCTCACCGGACAGGTCGACGCCATCGGCTGCTCCGTGACGGTCGCGAATGCGATTCGTCAACGCGCGCCGGGCCAATTCGAGCCGAAGTTCAATTTGCTGCAACAGGCGATGGGCATCGCGATGCGCCTCAATCAGCCGGAGTTGCTGGCTGCGGTCAACGACTTCGTCACACGCAATACGGCCAACGGCGAGTTGAACAAGCGATATCGCAAGTGGCTCGAGACCGATCTTCCGAAGCTGGAGTAAGCGCCGCCGGTGATTCGCGCACATTGCGCGTAGCGCGGCGGCAGTCCCTCGAACCGTTGGGCGCCAAACCAAGCCCGGCGATCTGGTGCAACGAGCGAGTCGTATAAGACATAAATCGCCATAGCCGCCACGAATCAATGCCCCTCAGCGGCCGGGGGCGAGTACCGCATCGGCATTTCGAAACGCGCATTTCGATATAGTCTCCGCGCTTTCCCCTCCCTCAGAAAATACCTCGTCTCCCTCACCAAACAGGGATTTCGCCCATTTTCCATAGGATCGCAACATAAGAAAAGTTTTGCTTTCGATGCAATTTAGATATATCGTAAACATGTCTCAATTACATCGATAAGGAGTCGCATCATGCGTGGATCACGTGGCGATTTCATGGGCCGTGGCCCATTGGACCTGGACAAAATGGATTTTGGCGACGAGCGGCGTGGTGCACGCTACGGACGGCGCGGCAGTGGCGAGGGCTATGGTGACGGCCGTTTCGGACGCGACGACGAAGTCCGCGGTGAACGAGCTGGCCGAGGCGGACGCGGTGGCGGCCGCCTTTTCAGTCACGGCGGCTTGCGACTCGTGCTGCTGCATCTGATTGCACAACAACCGCGTCACGGTTACGAACTCATCAAAGCCATCGAAGAGAGCGTGAACGGGACGTACAGCCCAAGCCCGGGCGTCGTCTACCCGACGCTCACACTGCTCGAAGAAATGGGCTACATCCGCGAGCAGGAAAGCACGGTCGACAGCCAGCGCAAGTCTTACGAGATCACCGACGCCGGGCGCGAGTATCTGGCCGAAAACGAAGACTCGATCACGGAACTGCTCGCGCGGCTCGCAACGCGCCGCGAACGCTCGGAAGACATGCCGCCGCAAGTCATGCGCGCGCTGCACAATTTTAAATATGCCGTGCATTTGCGTCTGGGCGGCGAGCCGCTCACGACCGAACAAGCCAACACGTTCGCCGCGATTCTCGACGCGGCCGCACAACAACTGGAGCGACTCTGATGCAAGACAACGCTGCACCGAACGCCATCGCCGATCGCACGCCGCAACGGGTGCGCCACGAACTTCGCATGCGTCTGCTCGAAGTGCGCAGCGTCGAGTCACTCACGCCGCACATGGTGCGCGTGACGCTCTGCGGCAACGACCTCGAAGGCTTCACCAGCCCCGGCTTCGACGACCACGTCAAACTCTTCTTCCCCAACCCCGAGACCGGCGAACTGGCGCTGCCGCAGATCGGTGTCGAGGGCGTGACCAAACCGGCGCCCGGCGACGCACCCCGGCTCATGCGCGACTACACGCCGCGTCAATATGACGCGGCGACGAAAACGCTCACGATCGATTTCGCCATGCATGAATCGGGGCCGGCCACCCAGTGGGCGCGCACAGCCAAGCCGGGAGACCGCATCGGCGTAGGCGGCCCGCGTGGCTCGTTCGTCATTCCCATGAACTTCGACGGCTACGTGCTCATCGGCGACGACACGGCGCTGCCGGCGATTGCGCGGCGTCTGACTGAGTTGCCCGCTGGCGCACTGGTGTTCGTCTTCGCAGAAGTCGACAGTCCGGCCGACCGTCTGCGCTTCGCGAGCAACGCCGATGTGGTGGTGGAATGGATCTACCGTGAAGGCAAGCCTGCTGGCGAAAGCACTGCCCTGCTCGACGCCCTTCAGGTCGCCACATTGCCCAGCGGTGATATCCATGTGTGGGTCGCGGCGGAAGCCGGCGTGGCAAAGGCCGTGCGCCGCCATCTCGTCGACACTCGCGGCCTGAACCCGAAATGGGTGAAGGCGGCCGCCTACTGGCGACGCGGCGACGCCGCCGTGCACGAGAATCTGGACGATTGAAGGCGTGGCAGCGCGTGTATGCTTTCTATCCTCTGCGCAAGAGAGAACGCTTAGTACGTATGGATACGCCACCGTTGCCCGACACGAACCTGTTTGCCGGCCTGCCCTCGCACCCCGATCCGAAGGCCGCCGAGCAGTTCGACATATTGCTCGCGCGGCCGGGGCTGCGGATCGAGCGCATCGTCTCGACCGGCCAGGCGTCGCCCGCAGGCTTCTGGTATGACCAGGCGCAGCACGAGTGGGTCGTGTTGCTCACCGGCGCCGCGGGTCTGGCTTTCGCCGACACGCCCGGCCAGACGCTTGTGCTGAGAGCAGGCGATGCGGTGACGATTGCCGCCCATCGGCGTCATCGTGTGGCATGGACAGCCCAAGGCGAAACCACCGTCTGGCTGGCGATTCACTACGATTGACGCCGGTCCGTCCGTCCCCTTTGGAGAAATTCCCTGCCATATTTCGGAATTGCCTGATAGAAATGCCAGGAACAAATTCCGACTATGAAAACGCGCCCGGGGATGTCGAATCTCGGCACCCGGAGGGCGGTTCACCCAAGGGGGTACGACGACATGGAGCAACGCAAAAGACACGACGGCTTCGAGCGTTGGGCAGCGGGCGCGACAGCGCGTCAGACGGGGCGGGACGATGCCCGCTGGCGCGTGTTTCGCGCTCCAGAGCAGGCAGACTTTCACGGGTTCGTCGTCTGGTGTTACGCGCAAGGCGTGTTTCTCGGTCAGGAGTTTGACCGGCGTACCGACACCATCACGCATTGCTACGTGCGTAACGGTGCCTGGGCCGTGCAATTCGATTCGTATGGGGAAGCTTGTGAGCGTGCTTTCGACATTCACACGCCGACGCTGATTCTGTACGCACCGGAGCGCAACGGCAGCGTTTTCATCACCAGCACCGAGCAGTAGGCGGCACGTCACACCGCTGTCGGCTGCACCAAGACGGCACCGGCCGGCAATACGCCGGCTGGTGCCTTTTTTTCGGGCGTCACCCGCCGCACGGGGGGCGGCAAGCACTCACGCCCGGCGGGCTGGATCAGGCGTAGTTACGGATGTCGTCGATCTCGGTCTGACCGAAATCGTCACGCTCGGTCAGCGCCAGAATGCGGCGAGCCACATCTTCCGGCGAAGCGAGCTTGCCGCTCGCCTTGAGGTCCTGAAAACGTGCCAGTGCCGGGAAACTGTCCGCGCTGCTGCTGCGAATGGTCTCCTGCATACCGGTATCGACCACACCGGGGGCCAGCGACACCGCCTGCACACCGTGTTCCCGGTGTTCAGCGTTGACCACCCGCGTATACATATCCAGCGCGGCCTTGGTCGAACAGTAGACCGCCCAGCCAGCGTTCGGATTGCGGCCGGCGCCCGACGAGATATTCACAATCTGCCGTTTGGCGGCCAGCCCTTGCGTGGCGGTAAGAAAGCGGGCTGTGAGCAACATGACCGAGGTCACGTTCAGTGCGAATGCCGCACCGATCGCGGCCGGGTCCGTCAGGGCCGAGCTATTGGCAACAGGGTTGACCGTGCCCGCGTTGTTGATCAACAGATAGCGGCCGGCGTCGCGCGGCAGCACGGAGAAGATTCGATCGGCGACCTGCGCCGTTGCCTGAGTATCGGCCAGATCGACGGCGATTTGTTCGAGCGTGACGCCTTGTGCACTCGCCAATTCGGCGAGGTCATCGTCCGTGCGACGTGCCAGCGTCACGAGATGGGTGCCGGGGGCGAGCAGACCGCGTGCGAGCGCCGCGCCGAGACCACGGGATGCGCCGGTAAGGATGGCAATCGTTTGGGACATGGGGAGATGTGCGGTCGGATAACACCGCAAAAAAGAACTAACGGGAACGCCATTATCCGCGCATCGTCCCGGCACCGCTATCCCGGCCACTCGGCATTTTCCAGTCAAGCCGGGCGTGAGGGCTTGCGCGGATCGCCACCGGTGCGTCGAAACGACACCGGGTTCCTGCAAGCGAAATGGAGTATTGCGGAATATAATTGCGAATTCAATGCGCTTATAACCTAAGGTAGTAAAACGTATTTGGCGAGGCCCCCGGAACGATCGGCATGCTCGCGCGGCGAGAGGTTTACCGCACGTCAATTCCCCGAACCGTCAAGGTTGTCGCGGTAAGTACAGGTGTTTTAGGTGCACTGCACATTACCGCCTTATGGGTATATATTCCCCCCTCATGGAAACGATACCGAAAATCATTTCGGCGCCTGCTGCTGCGCCGGCCACAAGCAATACTGCACGTCCCGTGCCGCCGCGCCCGCGCCAATACGATGCGCGGCTTGCGCGCTGGATGGTCGCACCGCTCGTCGATACCCGAGTCAGTCCGAACCACCTCACGACGCTTCGCCTGATCGTCGGGCTGGCCTGCGCCTGGGCATTTGCGCAAGGGGGCTACGCGATGGCCAATCTGGGCGCCGTGCTGCTCGTTCTGTCGAACTTCATCGATCATACGGATGGCGAACTAGCGCGCATCAGCGGCAAGACGAGCCGCATTGGCCACCTGTACGACCTGGCCTCGGACGCCTTGGTGACCGTGCTGCTGTTCGGCGGTATCGGCATGGGCGTGGCGGCTGTCGCCCCGGACCAATACCCGCTGCCCGTGCCGCTCTCGGCATCCGCGCTCGGCTGGATTGCCGGCATTGCGGTGGCCCTGATCTTCTTCCTGCGCATGCGCATCGAAGACCGCGTGGGCAAGGCCGGCACGAAGCAGGCGTCCGTCGGTGGTTTCGAGACGGAAGACGTGCTCTATCTGATGCCGCTCGTCACGCTGTTCGACGGCACGCGCGGCTTCCTGATCGCCGCCGCCATCGGCGCGCCGATCTTCGCACTGCTCGTGATCGCCGACTACGTGCGCGTCATGCGCCGCGCGCTGCCGGTCGAGGCCGGCGAGTCTGCCGCCACGGCCGAGGCCGCCACCGCAGTCGAGGCAGTCCAGCCGATGGCGCCTGCGGCGTTCGCGGCAGACGCCGAAATCGAACGTGCACTGGACGCCATCGACTTCGACGCCGCGACCCGCGAGTTCAAGTCGCAGGACGCATTCATCTATCTCGATAAGTTCCTGCCGAAAACGGTCACGGAACAATTGATCGCCGTGGTCCGTTCGGTCACACCGAACGTCAACCGCAACTACCTTCCCGGTCACAAACAGGGCGGCAGCGTGAGCCGCCATACGCTCGACGAGCTTGCCCCGTTCGTGGCCGAGCTGTACCGCTCGCCCGCCCTGATGCGCTTCCTGGAACGTCTGGCCGGTGAAAAGCTGCTGCCGTCGCCGCAAGACGACCCGCACGCGTATGCGCTGTATTACTACACGCGCCCGGGCGATCACATCGGCTGGCACTATGACACGTCGTACTACAAGGGCCGCCGCTACACGCTGCTGCTTGGCGTGGTGGACCAATCGAGCTGCAAGCTCGAATACCGGCTTCACACCCGCAACCCCGGCGTGGCGCAAGTCGAAGGCGCAGTGGCGTATCCGCCCGGCGCGCTGGTGTTCTTCGACGGGGACAAACTGCATCACCGGATCACGCCGCTCGGCGAAAACGAGGAGCGCGTCTCGCTCACGTTCGAGTATGTGACCGACCCGCGTATGGGCACGTGGCAGCGCTTCATCTCGAACATGAAAGATGCCATCGCCTACTTCGGTTTCCGCCAAGTGTTTCGTCAGATATTAGGACGGACGAAACGCTAAATGAACCGGACTGCCATCGTATCTCTCACCCTAGGTTTCGCCCTTTTTGTCGCCCTGCTCATCTGGCAGGGCACGGGATCGGTGATGTCGACGCTGGCGGTCGCCGGCTGGGGACTGTTGCCTATCGCCGCCTTCCACCTCGTGCCGCTGGTGCTTGACGCCGCCGCCATTCAGGTGCTGGTGGCGAAATCCTGTTCGCTGCGCCGCGCCACGCTCACGCGCTGGGTTGGGGAGTCGGTCAACAGCCTGCTGCCGGCCGGTCAGATCGGCGGGCCGATCGCGATGGTGCGTCAAATGAAGCAACGCGGGTTGGCCGGTCGCGAAGCGGCGGCCGCCATCACCGTGAGCACAACGCTGCAAGCGGTGGCGCAGATCGTTTTCGCGCTGCTGGGATTGGCCGTCTTCGGCATCAGCGCGACACAAGGCGCCGGTGACAGCCTGTGGCTGCCGATGCTGCTTGCCACCGCGCTCATCTCCGCCCTGCTCTACGCGTTCTACGTCGCACAACGGCGCGGCCTCTTCGGCTGGGCATTCCGTATGCTCGCCAGAATGTCGTCCAAGCGCGACTGGTCGTCGCTGCTCGACCGGGCGGACGCCGTCGACGAAATCGTGCAACGGATGTACGGCCGGCGCCGTCAGGTGCTCGCAAGCTTTTTGCTCAGCCTTGTTGGCTGGATCGTCGGCACAGTGGAAGTCTGGCTGATTCTGCAATTCATCGGCTACCCGGTGAGCTGGATCGACGCGATGCTGCTCGAAAGTCTCGGGCAGGCGATTCGCGGCGCCGCGTTCTTCGTGCCGGGTTCGCTCGGCGTGCAGGAAGGCGGTTACCTGCTGCTCGCCCCGCTCGTGGGTCTGCCGGCCGACGCCGCGCTGGCTCTCTCCCTGGCCAAACGTACGCGCGAGCTGCTGCTCGGCGTGCCGGGCCTCGTCTATCTGCATTTCTCCGAACGTGGCTGGCGCCGCCGGCGTGCCTCGCAACAAAGCGTGTCGCTGCCTGCCGCCACGGATTCTGCACCGCTCTAAAGAAGGATATTCATCATGCGGGCCATCATTCTCGCAGCAGGCATGGGCCTGCGTTTGCTACAGCCCGAAGATAAGCAGTCGCCCAAGTGCCTGCTGCCGTTCGACGGCATGTCGCTGCTCGAGCGCCACCTGCGCATGCTCGCGGCGGCGGGAATCACCGATGTCGTGCTGGCGCTCGGCTTCCATCACGAGCAAGTGAGCGAAGCCCTCGATCGCCTGAACTGGACGCCGCGTCCACAGATCCGTCTGAACCCGGAGTTCCATCTGGGCAGCGTGCTGACCCTGCACACGGCCGCCGATGCGATGACCGCTGGCGGCGACGTGCTCGTCATGGACGCGGATGTGCTCTACGACCAACGCATCTTCAACGCTCTGGTGGCCGGTGAGACGGCGAACCGTCTGCTCATCGACCGCGATTTCGAAGTCGGCGACGAGCCGGTCAAGTTGTGCCTGCGCAACGGTGTCCCCGTCGAACTGCGCAAACAGGTGATGGCCGGTCTCGAATATGACACCGTGGGCGAATCGGTCGGCTTCTTCCGCTTCAACGAAGCGACGGCGACACGTCTGGCGGAAATCGCCCGCGATTACGTCGAATCGAGCCGCGCCAAGATGCCGCACGAAGAAGCCGTGCGCGATCTGCTGCTCGAGCGCGGCGCGCAATTCGAAACGGCCGATGTCACGGGCTTCCCGTGGATCGAAATCGACTACCCTGAAGATGTAAAGCGCGCCACCGAACAGGTGCTGCCGCAACTCGAACCGCTCACGATGGTGTCAGAATGAACGCTCCCGACGCATTCACCCCGCCGCCGACCGCCACGCGCGCGTCGCAACTGCGCGCCATGCTGCGCAGTAATCAACTCGAATTCCTGATGGAAGCCCACAACGGCCTGTCCGCACGTATCGTGCGTGAAGCAGGCTTCAAGGGCATCTGGGCATCGGGCCTTGCCATCTCGGCGCAGTTCGGTGTGCGCGACAACAACGAAGCCAGTTGGACGCAGGTTGTCGAGAACCTCGAATTCATGGCCGACGCCAGCGATCTTCCGATCCTGCTCGACGGCGACACCGGCTATGGCAACTTCAACAACATGCGACGCCTCGTGCGCAAGCTCGAACAACGTGGCGTGGCCGGCGTGTGTATCGAAGACAAGATATTCCCGAAGACCAACAGCTTCATCGGCGGCGAGCGCCAGCCGCTCGCGGACATCGACGAATTCTGCGGCAAAATCAAGGCAGGCAAGGACTCGCAGGCCGACGACGACTTCTCGATCGTGGCGCGCGTCGAAGCACTGATCGCCGGCTGGGGCATGGAAGAAGCCCTGCGCCGGGCCGAAGCCTATCGTCAGGCCGGTGCCGACGCCATCCTGATTCACAGCAAACTCAAGCGTGCCGACGAAATCGTGCAATTCGCCCGCGAGTGGGATAACCGCTGCCCGCTGGTGATCGTGCCGACCAAGTACTACAGCACGCCCACCGATGTGTTCCGCGAAGCCGGCATCAGCGTCGTGATCTGGGCGAACCACCTGATTCGCTCCGCCACGTCGGCCATGCAGGCCGTGGCCGCCGAAATCCACCGCAGCGAGACCCTCGTCAACGTCGAAGACCGTATTGCGACCGTCGATGAGATCTTCCGCCTGCAAGACGCCGACGAATACACCGAAGCGGAAGACCGTTACCTGTCTGCTGCGAACGCACCGCGCTCGGCCATCGTGCTCGCCGCCAGTCGTGGCAAGAACCTCGAGAGCGTGACGACCGACCGTCCGAAGGTGATGCTGCCCGTTGCTGGCAAGCCGTTGCTGCGCTGGCTGGTCGACGGTTTCAAGAAGCAGAATGTGAACGACATCACGGTCGTGGGCGGCTATCGCGCCGACGCCATCGAGACCGCAGGCATTACGCTCGCCGTCAACGAACGGTATGCCGAAACCGGCGAACTCGCCTCACTCGCCCGCGTGGCTAATGCCTTCACGCACGACACGGTGATCTCCTACGGCGACCTGCTGTTCCGCAGCTACATCGTGCGCGATCTGGTGGAGAGCAACGCCGATTTCACCGTTGTCGTCGACTCGACGGCCGCGACGACGGCCAATGCCGCCAACGCCAGCGTGCGCGACTTCGCGTACTGCTCGGCGGGCGACGACCGTGGCCTGTTTGGCCAGCAAGTGCTGCTGGAGAAGATCAGCGGCAACGCTGCGGACGACGGGCGCACGCCCAATGGCCGCTGGATCGGCTTGCTCGGTGTGCGTGGCGACGAAGGCCGTGCGCAACTGCAACGCGTCTTCACGGCATTGCAGGCACGCCCAGACTTCGACCAGCTCGGCATACCCGAACTGATCAACGCCCTCGCGGCGGACGGCGCCAAGATCGAAGTGCAATACGTGCACGGCCACTGGCGTGGCGTGAACGACATGGAGGAATTCCGCCGCGCGGCAGACTTCGCCCATGGTCAGACGCCGTTTAGCAGCGCCGCCCCGGAGGCCCAAGGTGATTGAGGCCGGACAGTTCGTCGAAGCCGCGCGCAAGCACGGCTTCACCTGGTACACCGGCGTGCCGTGTTCGTTCCTCACGCCGTTCATCAACTACGTGCTGCAAGACCCGACGCTGCACTATCTGTCGGCGGCCAACGAGGGCGACGCCGTCGCCATCGCGGCCGGCGCCACGCTCGGTGAGGGCGGTGGCGCACGCTCGGTCACGATGATGCAGAACTCGGGCCTCGGCAACGCCGTGAGCCCGCTGACTTCGCTCACATGGACCTTCCGCCTGCCGCAGTTGCTGATTGTGACCTGGCGTGGCCAGCCGGGCATTACCGATGAGCCGCAACACGCCCTCATGGGCCCGATCACGCCGGCCATGCTCGACCTGATGGAAGTGCCCTGGGAGTTGTTCCCCACCGAGTCCGAGGCGATTGCGCCGGCGCTGGAGCGCGCGGTCCGTCACATGGACGAGACCGGACGCCCCTACGCACTCGTGATGCAAAAAGGCAGCGTGGCGCCCTACCCGCTGCAACCGGCCGAGCGCCCGGCGCGTCCGGTACAGCCCGCGCCGGTGTCGCTCATGAAGGGTGTCTCCCCGTCCGAGCTGCCAGCGCGTCGCGAGGCGCTGGCCCGTGTGATCGCCCACACGCCGCTCGAAGACACTGTCGTGCTGGCATCGACCGGCTTCTGCGGCCGCGAACTGTATGCGCTCGACGACCGCGCCAACCAGTTGTACATGGTTGGCTCGATGGGCTGCGTCACGACGCTGGCGCTGGGCCTCGCCTTGGCACGCCCCGACCTGCGCGTGGTCGCCCTCGACGGTGACGGCGCCGCGCTCATGCGCATGGGCGCCTTTGCCACGCTGGGCGCGTACGGTCCGTCGAATCTCATTCATCTGCTGCTCGACAACGCATCGCACGACTCGACCGGCGCGCAGGCCACGGTCTCGCCGACGGTGTCGTTCGCGGGCGTGGCTGCCGCAAGCGGTTATGCGCTCGCGCTCGAAGGGGATACGCTCGACGTCATCGAGCCGTTGTTCGACAGCCGCACCGCCGGGTTGAGCGAGGGTCCGCGTTTCGCTTGCCTGATCACGCGTCCGGGCACGCCTGACGGACTGCCGCGCCCGAAGATCACGCCGGAAGCCGTGAAGGCACGCCTGATGGACCATATTGCACAACAACGCGTACAGGCTTCGGCCTGAGCGGTCTCCCCCATTCACGAAATCTGCCGAGGAAGCTTCGCCATGCTGTTACTGAATCCGGGCCCCGTCACCCTGACCGAGCGCGTCCGCAAGAGCCTGCTGCAACCCGATCTGTGCCACCGCGAGCCCGAATTCTTCGATCTGCAAGAGGAAGCCCGCGCACGTCTGACGGCGGTCTACGGCCTCGATCCGGCCGTGTGGGCCCCCGTGTTGATGACCGGCTCGGGCACGGCAGCCGTCGAAAGCATGACCGCAGGTCTCGTGCCGGAAGGCGGGCGCCTGCTGATCGTCGAGAATGGCGTGTATGGCGAGCGCATCTCGCAGATTGCGAAGCAATACCGTATCGATCACGACGTCATTCACTTCGAATGGATGCAAGCGCCCGATCTGACGCAGATCGTCGACAAGCTCGACACGGCGGGAGACCGCCCGTACACGAACGTGGCGATCATCCATCACGAGACGACGACAGGCCGCCTGAACGATCTGGCCGGTATCGCCGCCGCCTGTCGCGAGCGCGGCATCGATCTGCTGGTCGACGGCGTGAGCAGCTTCGCCGCCGAAGCCATCGATTTCGACGACTCGAGCATCGTGGCCGTTGCCGCTACCGCGAACAAGTGCTTGCACGGTGTGCCGGGGGTGTCCTTCGTGATGGTGCGCAAGGACGCCCTCGCCAAGGCCGCCAGCCGCACGTATTACCTCGACATCGCACGCCTCGCGAAGCTGCAGGCCGAGCGCAATACGCCGTTCACGCCGTCTGTGCACGCGTACTACGCACTGGTCGAAGCACTGCGCGAACTCGACGACGCCGGTGGCTGGCAAAAGCGTCATACCCATTACGGCGCGCTCGCCGAGCAAGCGCGCGCCGGTCTGGCCGCGCTGGGCATCGACAGCGTCTTGCCGCCGGGTGAGTCGTCGGTGGTGCTGCGCGCCTACAAGTTGCCTGCGGGTGTCGACTACGTGCGCCTGCACGACTGGCTCAAGGCCGACGGTTTTGTGATCTACGCGGGGCAAGGCGGTTTGTCCAAGGCGCTGTTCCGTATCTCGACGATGGGCAACCTCACGGCCGCCGACATCGATCGCCTGCTGGCTTCCTTCGCCAGGCTGGTGAAGTGAGCGCGGGGACGGACGTTCAGCCATGAAAGATTTGCTAGCCAGCATCCAATCCCCATCCGAGTTGCGCGCGCTCTCGCGCGCCGACTTGCGTCGCGTGGCCGACGAATTGCGTGCCTGTGTGCTCGACAGCGTGTCGCGTACCGGCGGCCACCTCTCGTCGAATCTGGGCACCGTCGAACTGACGATCGCGCTGCACTACGTCTTCGACACGCCCAACGACCGCATTGTGTGGGACGTGGGTCATCAAACCTATCCGCACAAGATTCTCACGGGCCGCCGCGACGCCATGCCGACCCTTCGGCAATGGCAAGGCCTGTCGGGCTTTCCGAAGCGCGACGAGTCGCCATACGACACGTTCGGCACGGCGCATTCGAGCACGTCGATTTCGGCAGCGCTCGGCATGGCGCTGGCCAGCAAGGTCAAGGGCGAGAAACGGCACGCGATTGCCGTGATCGGCGATGGGGCGATGACCGCCGGTGAGGCGTTCGAGGCCCTGAACAATGCCGGCATCTACGAAGACCTGCCGTTCCTCGTTGTGCTCAATGACAACGACATGTCGATCTCGCCGCCGGTCGGCGCGCTCAATCAGTACCTCACGCGACTCATGTCCGGTCAGTTCTACTCGGCCGGCAAGGAGAGCGTGCGCAATCTGTTGCGCAATGCCCCCGCCCCCATGCGCGAACTGGCGCACAAGCTCGAGGAACACGCCAAGGCCATCGTCTCGCCCACGGGCACGATGTTCGAGGAGTTCGGCTTCAACTACCTCGGCCCTATCGACGGCCACGATCTGGACGCGCTCATCCCCGCGCTCGAGAACATCAAGGCGCTCAAGGGGCCCCAGTTCCTGCATGTCGTGACGCGCAAGGGCCGCGGCTACAAACTCGCCGAAGCCGATCCGGTGCTGTATCACGGCCCGGGCAAGTTCAATCCGAGCGAAGGGATTCGCCCGGCCGCGCCGGGCACGGTCTCGGCCAAGACCTATACGCAGGTCTTCGGCGAATGGCTGTGCGACGCGGCAGCAGCGGACAAGCGTGTCGTCGGCATCACGCCCGCCATGCGCGAAGGCTCCGGGCTCGTCGAATTCGAGAAGCGCTTTCCTGAGCGCTATTACGACGTCGGTATCGCCGAGCAGCATGCCGTGACGTTCGCAGGCGGGTTGGCGACCGAGGGGCTCAAGCCCGTGGTGGCGATCTACTCGACGTTCCTGCAACGCGCCTACGATCAGGTAATTCACGACGTGGCCCTGCAAAACCTGCCGGTCGTCTTCGCGATCGATCGGGGCGGTCTCGTCGGCGCCGACGGCGCAACGCATGCAGGGGCTTACGACATCGCCTACCTGCGCTGCATCCCGAACATGGTGGTCATGGCCCCGGCCGACGAAAACGAATGCCGTCAGATGTTGCAGACGGCGCTCGGTATCGACGGCCCCAGTGCCGTGCGTTACCCGCGTGGCGCCGGCCCCGGCGTGAAGACCGAGGCCGGCTTGACGACACTGCCCATGGGCCGTGCCCAGGTGCGTCGCCGGAGCGCTGCCCCGGCAGGTCGTCGCGTGGCTATTCTGGCGTTCGGCTCGATGGTGGCGCCGAGTGAGCAGGTGGCCACCGAGTTCGACGCGAGCGTGGTCAACATGCGCTTCGTCAAACCGCTCGACGAAGCCACGCTGCTCGACATGGCCCGCACGCACGACCTCGTCGTCACGATCGAGGAAGGTGTTGTGATGGGGGGTGCCGGCACGGCGTGTGTCGAAGCCCTCAATGCCAATGGCGTGCTGGTTCCGGTGCTGCAACTGGGATTGCCCGACACGTACATCGATCAGGGCACCGCCGCGCAGCAGCTCGCATCGGTCGGGCTCGACGCGCAGGGCATTGCGGCATCGATTCGCCGGGCACTGACCGACCGTCTTGGCGGCAAGGTCGAGGCGGTGCCGTCGGCCCCCTGAGCAACGCGTTTCATCGTGCTCACAATGAAAAACGGCACCTTTCGGTGCCGTTTTTCATTGCGTCGGTGCTGTCAGGCTTTCGCCGGCGCTTCCTTCTCGCGCGGCTTGCCCATGAGCACCGGCTGGAAGAATACCGCACCAATCAGCGTGCACACGAGTGAGAGCGCCAGCAGCTTGCCCATGCTCGACGTGCCCGGATGGTGCGACAGCCACAGACTGCCGAAGGCGATGCCCGTCGTTGCAGCAGAGAGCACAATCGCCTGCGTCAGACTCGAGGCCAGCAACTGGGTCTTCCCCTCTCGCCAGGCGATCACGTAATAGATCTTGAACGCCACACCAACGCCGAGCAGCAACGGCAGCGCGATGATATTCGCGAAGTTCAGCGGCAAGCCGATCAGCACGGTGATTTCAAGCGTGACGGCGGCCGAGACCAGCAGCGGCACCAGCGTACGCAGCACGTCGCCGAAGTTGCGCAGCGCCAGCCATAGCAGCACGGTGATCGAAAGCAACGCCCAGAGGCCTGCCTCGATGAAGGCGCGGATGATCGTGTCGGCCGAGCGCAGGATCGAGATCGGGCCGCCAACGGCATCCGGCGCGCTCGCCAGCACGGCCGCACTGAACTTGCGCAGCATCGCGTCATCGCTCGGATCGGCGCCCTTCGCCACATGCGGAGAGATGTTCACGAGCGCACGTCCGTCGGCCGCGACCCATTGCGAAACAATGTCCTTGGGCAGCGATTCGCGCGTGACCTCACGCGGTTGCAGCGCGTTGCGCAATTGGCCGAGGGCGAGCTTCAACGGCTCGGCAATCGCACGATCCGCCCGGTCGCGCGTGGCAGCATCTGCCGCCGCGAGCTTGCGCAAGGCCGTTGCCAGACGCTGCGATTCCTTAGCCCCTTCGCCGGGATGATCGAGCGCGGCGTCTTCCAACTGGCCGGCCGCCGTCTTGAGCGACGACACCCGCGCCGCATCGGCCACCGGGGCCAACGGCGTTTGCGAGAGCACCGGCAGTAGCGACGCGGCAGCCGTGCCGATCTGCGCGAGCTTGGCCGGCTGCTCCGCCGGGATAAACGTCGTGAGCGTGACCACGCGGCCAACCTCGGGCACAGCGCGCAGCTTCGCGGCCTCGGCATTGGCCGCGTCGAGATTCGGGGCGAGCAGTTGCACGTCGTTCACCCCGGCTTCCGGCGAATTGGCCAGATCCAGCAGCGTCGCCATCGACTCCGTTTTCGGATCTTTCAGATGCAACGGGTTGAAGTCGAAATGCAGATGCGCCAGCAGCGGCAGGCCCGCGATGACAAGAGCGAGCGTGCCGTACAGCAACGGCTTGCGGTACTTGTCGGTGAAATCGTCGACCGGACCGAGGCTGCGAAAGCCCGGCGGGCTGGCTTCGCCCTTCGGTTTGAACACACTGATAAGCGCGGGCAGCAACGTAATGGCCGACGGGAACGCCACACACAAAATGCCCACGCCAGCGATCAGCCCCAGCTCGGACACGCCGCGATAGTCCGTCGGCAAGAATGAGAAGAAGCTCGCCGCCGTGGCCGCCGCGGCGAGCGACAGCGGCATCGCAATCGCTTTACCCGCCCCCGTGAGCGCGCCGCGAAGCACGTCGTCGGCCGACGACGTGCCGTCGTTGTCCAGACGATGGCGCTCCTCGCGGTAGCGCACGCCGAACTGAATCCCGAAGTCCACGCCGATGCCGACGAACAGCACGGCAAACGCCACAGAAATCATGTTCAGTGCGCCAACCATCATCAGGCCGAGCGCAAACGTGACGACCAGCCCCGCCAGCAACGTGATGAACACCGCGAGAATCATCTTGCCCGAGCGCACCGCCAGCCACAGCACCACGAGCACGGCCAGCAGCGTGATGACGGCGTTCGACCCGGCGTCCTGACGCACGGACGCGAATTCCTCATCGGACAGTGGACGCGGGCCCGTCAGACGCACCGTCGCGCCATAGCGCTCGGCGAGCTTCAGGTCGGCTGCCGCATCGCGAATACGCGATGCGGCGTTGGCGCCGGCTTCGAGCGCTGCGTAGTCCAGTACGGGCTGCACCTGCACGTAGCTGCGCGCCACGGTATCCGGCGCGACGAGGGCTCGCCACGACATGCCCGCCGGACGGCCCGCCAGCACCGCCTCGGTCGTATCGGCCGCGCGGCCGAGCAGGCGCGCCATGTCCGGCAGCTTCACCTGCCCGGTGAGCAGCGGCGTCTGCAACGTGACCGACAGGAGATTCGACAAGCCCGTGAGGCTGGGATCTTGTGCGAGACGGTTGAGCAGCGGCTTCGCGTCTTCGAGCTTGCCGGTGAGCGTTTTCACGTCGTCGAGCGGCGCGAAGAGCAGGGCGTTGCGCGCAAAGAACTCGCCCGATCCCGGGCGGCTCACCGAGCGGAACACATCCGTCTCGGTCGACAGCTTCTCGGCCAGTTCGGCGGCAGCCCGGTCGGCGAACTCTACGGCCGGGGCCTGCACCACGGCCAGCGTGATGTCGGCCTTCTGCGGGAAAGCACGGTCGATTTCACGGCCGCGCTCGGCGGCGGGCGTGTTCGAATCGATCAGGCTCGAGATATCGGTGTTGATCGCAAAGTGCTTGGCGACGTACACAGAACTCGCGATAACGAGGAGCAGCGAAGCGAAGATGACTGGGTACGCGTGCTTCGCCGAAAAACGGACGATGCGCACGACGAGCGAAGTCAGCATGTAGCGGTTCCGAAAGAAAGTGGAGGCCGCCCTCGCCTTCGGCCGCTTGGATTCATAAGGTCACGAAACGCTATGTATCCGATGCGCCGGGGAACCAATCGTGGACAAATTCCGTCGATCAGTTCATGGAAAACGAGGAAACGGTGAATTTACGAAATCGCAGCAGTATACAAGGCCGCGTGAACTACACTACGGGCCTACTCGTTTTAACCGACTAAAACCGACGAAGACGAACTGGTATGAACAAATTTCTGGTGACGGCAACTGCCGCCGTCGCATTGAGCAGCATCTGCAGCGTCTCGAGCGCCTGGGCACAGGCAAGCAGCGCGAATCCGAACGACCTGGTGAAGACGGCAGTCGAGACCGTCGTCAAGAATGCCAAGGCCGACGCGGCCGCCCGCGACGGCGATGTCGCCGCAACCGCACGTGTCGTAGCCCGCGATTTTCTACCCTACACCGATTTCCACCGCACCACGCGCTATGCCGTGGGCGCAAAGGCATTCGACACCGCCACGCCAGCCCAGCAGCAACAGGTCTTCGAGCAGTTCCAGCAGTTGCTCGTGAACACCTTTGCACTGCAACTCTCGCAAGTGCGCGGCACGCAGATCTCATTCAAGTTTGCCCCGGCCAAACTCACGGCGAACAGCACCGATGTGATGGTGGGCGCCACGGTCAGCGGGACTGGCGACAATCTTTCGGTCGCCTATCGTCTGGCCAAGACCGACAAGGGCTGGAAGATTTACGACATCAACATGATGGGTGAGAACGTAGCCGACGCATGGCTCATCCAGTTGTATCAGCCGCAGTTCAAGGCACGTATCGCTCAAGGCGGCATTGACGGGCTGATCGCCTATCTACGCGAGAAGAACGATCGTTTTGGCAAATAAAACAACAACTTAACGAGGGACATCGTGACCGGCGGGGCTCCTCCGGGGACGTCAGCGCTGGCATCTCCCTCGGCGGCTGGGCCAACTTATCGGCAGATTCGGCCCAGATCCGCGGCAGATAGACGCCGATTCGTCAGCATTTATGCAACACTCGCTGGCGTCTTCCTATGGGAGGTCGTCAGCAACATTTGGCTGCCGCGGTTACAATCGCTGCTTGTCAAACGACCGGACGGCGGTCCCCCCGAGGGTGTGCGCGATTTGCCATCGAAACTGGCGCCGCGCGTTCCATGAGGCCATGGCTTCTCAACATGGACACCCGATAGCACCGCCATCCCGGCCGACCTGAGCCGGAGAGCTGAATGCAAGTCTTCCTTGCCCAACCCCGCGGTTTTTGTGCGGGTGTCATACGTGCCATCGAGATCGTGGAGCGCGCCCTGGAAAAATACGGCGCCCCCGTCTACGTTCGCCATGAGATCGTCCACAACAAACATGTGGTCGATTCGCTCAAGGCCAAGGGCGCGCGTTTTATCGACGAGTTGTCCGAAGCACCTGCGGGCGCCGTAACCATTTTCAGCGCCCATGGCGTCGCACGCGTCGTCGAACAGGAAGCGCAGGCGCGCGGCTTGAAGGTGCTCAATGCCACTTGCCCGCTCGTCACCAAGGTGCACATTCAAGGCAAGAATTATGTGTCTGCCGGCCGTGAAGTCATTCTGATCGGCCATGCCGGCCACCCTGAAGTCGAGGGGACGATGGGCCAGATCGACGGTCCGGTGCATCTCGTGCAGACCGAAGAAGATGTCGACGCATTGCCGCTCGCCGACAATACGCCGCTGTCGTACGTTACCCAGACCACGCTGTCGGTCGACGAGACTCGCGGTATCATTGCTGCGCTGCAACGTCGCTTTACCAACATCGTTGGTCCGAATACCAAGGACATCTGCTACGCCACGCAGAACCGCCAGACCGCCGTGCGCGAGCTGTGCGAGCGTGTGGACGTACTGCTCGTGGTCGGGGCGACGAACAGCTCGAACTCGAACCGCCTGCGCGAAATCGGCTCCGAAATGGGGCTGCCGAGCTATCTCGTGGCCGATGGCTCCGAGTTGAACCCTGAATGGGTGCGTGGCCAGGCCCGCATCGGTATTACCGCCGGGGCGTCCGCGCCCGAGCGCATGGTCGAAGACGTGATCGACGCGCTGCGTCGTATCGACACCGTCGAAGTGACTCTCATGGACGGCATCGAGGAAACCATCCAGTTTCGCCTGCCGTCGGAATTGATTAAAAACGAGCCGGTCGCCGCGCAACACGCGGTCGCTGGCTAACGCAACACGAACAGGAGCCGAACTTGGCCATCCCCTTCCTGCAACAGGCGTATGTTGGCGCCTACCTGATGAAGCAACGCTTCAAGGGCAACAAGCGCTACCCGCTGGTGCTGATGCTCGAACCGTTGTTCCGCTGCAACCTCGCCTGCTCGGGCTGCGGCAAGATCGACTACCCGGACCCCATCCTGAATCAGCGTGTCTCGCTCAAGGACTCACTCGACGCCGTGGACGAGTGCGGCGCACCGGTGGTCTCGATCGCCGGCGGCGAGCCACTGCTGCACAAGGAAATGCCGCAGATCGTCAAGGGCATCATCGAGCGCAAGAAGTTCGTCTATCTGTGCACGAACGCCCTGTTGCTCGAAAAGAAGATCGACGATTACGAGCCGAGCCCGTTCTTCGTCTGGTCGATTCACCTCGACGGCGACCGTGAGATGCACGACGCCGCGGTGTCGCAGGAAGGCGTGTACGACCGCGCCGTGTCGGCCATCAAGCTGGCGAAGTCGCGCGGCTTCCGCGTGAACATCAACTGCACGCTGTTCAACAACGCCGATCCGGAGAAGGTCGCCAAGTTCTTCGATTCGACGAAAGACCTGGGCCTCGATGGCATCACCGTCTCGCCGGGCTATGCCTACGAACGCGCGCCGGATCAGCAGCACTTCCTGAACCGCTCGAAGACCAAGCAACTGTTCCGCGACATTCTCAAACGCGGCAACGGCGGCAAGAACTGGACGTTCAGCCAGTCGAGCCTGTTCCTGGACTTCCTCGCCGGCAACCGCTCGTACCACTGCACGCCGTGGGGCAATCCGACGCGTACCGTGTTCGGCTGGCAGCGTCCGTGCTACCTGCTTGGCGAAGGTTATGCCAAGACGTACACCGAACTGATGAACACCACCGACTGGGACAAGTACGGTGTGGGCAACTACGAGAAGTGCGCCGACTGCATGGTGCACAGCGGTTTCGAAGCCACGGCCGTGAACGAGACGCTGACGCGTCCGCTGCGCGCGCTGGGTGTGGCGCTCAAGGGCGTGCGTACCGATGGCCCGATGGCCGAAGACGTCTCGTTCGCCAAGCAGCGTCCGGCCGAGTACGTGTTCTCGAAGCACGTCGAGATCAAGCTCGACGAACTGCGCCGGGCCAAGGCGTAAATGCGCTCGCGTGTGCTGGTCACCGGAGCCTCCGGGTTCGTCGGTTCTGCAGTGGCACGCACGGCGCTCGCGCGCGGTCACGAGGTTCGCCTGCTGGTGCGTGGCACCAGCCCGCGCGCGAACCTCGCCGACCTGCCCGTGGAAGTCGTGGAAGGCGACATGCGCGACGCGGCATCGATGCAACGCGCGCTCACCGGGATGGACGCCCTGCTCCACGTCGCCGCCGACTACCGTCTCTGGGCGAAAGATCCGAACGACATCATGCGGGCCAACATCGTCGGCACGCGCACGGTCATGGAGGCCGCGCTGCGCGCAGGCGTCGAGCGGGTGGTGTACACCAGCAGCGTTGCCACGCTGCGTGTGCACGACGCCGCTGGCCCCGTCGATGAAACCTCCCCGAACGACGAAGCCACGACCATCGGCGTGTACAAGCGCAGCAAGGTCGCGGCCGAACGTCTGGTCGAACGGATGATCGCGAACGACGGTCTGCCCGCCGTGATCGTCAATCCGTCCACGCCCATCGGGCCGCGCGACATCAGGCCCACACCGACTGGGCGCATCATCGTCGAAGCCGCACAGGGCAAGATTCCCGCGTTCGTCGATACCGGCCTGAATCTCGTGCACGTCGACGATTGCGCCGAAGGCCATCTGCTGGCCCTCGAACGCGGCCGCATCGGTGAGCGCTACATTCTTGGCGGCGACGACGTCCTGCTGCGCGACATGCTCGCGACCATTGCAGGCCTGGTCGGCCGCAAGGCCCCGACGATCGCCCTGCCGCGCTGGCCGCTCTATCCGCTCGCGATGGCAGCGCAAGGCGTCGCGCGCTTCACGGGCAAAGAGCCGTTCGTTACCGTTGATGGCCTGAAGATGTCGCGCTATCACATGTTCTTCTCGTCCGAGAAGGCGAAGCGCGACCTCGGCTACACCACCCGCCCCCACCCCGAAGGCCTGCGCGATGCGCTCGCCTGGTTCGGTTCTGCCGGATTTCTGTCATGACTGTTTTGGCCTGGATTGCCGCGTTGTCGCTGGCCATCTGGATCTATCTGCTGAGTTCTCAGGGCGGCTTCTGGCGCGCGCGTGAGCGCGACGATCTGGACGAAGACCGTTTGCCTGTGCCCGATGTCTGGCCCGCCGTGGCCGTTATCATTCCCGCGCGCAACGAGGCCGAATCGATCGGACAGGTGGTCGAATCGCTATGCCGCCAGGACTATGCGGGACGGCTACGCATCGTGGTGGTGGACGATCAGAGTCAGGACGGCACGGCCGATCTCGCCCGCGAAGCCGCCGCACGCGCTGCGGCCGACGGTTTCACGCGCCGCGTGGACGTGCTCGGCGGTCAGCCGCTGCCCAGTGGCTGGACTGGCAAGATGTGGGCGGTGCGCCAGGGCGTAGCGTTCGCCAGCGATCCCGGCACGAACGACGACAGCGTCGCCCCCGACTACCTGCTGCACACCGACGCGGACATCGCGCATTCGCCCGAGAACGTGCGCCAGCTGGTCACCCGCGCCACGGGCGACCGTCGTGTGCTCGTCTCGCTCATGGCGAAGCTGCGCTGCACGGCATGGTTCGAGCGCACGCTGATCCCTGCGTTCGTGCTGTTCTTCCAGATGCTGTATCCGTTCGCCTGGGTCAACGATCCGAAAAAACGCATGGCAGCGGCAGCTGGCGGATGCATGCTGATCCATCGTGCCTCGCTCGAAGCCGGCGGCGGTATCGAAGCCATTCGAGACGAGATCATCGACGACTGCGCCATGGGACGCCTGCTCAAGAAGCAAGGCGCGATCTGGCTAGGCCTGACGGAGCGCGCGGTAAGCGTGCGTCCGTACGACAACCTCGGCGAGATTCGCAAGATGGTGTCGCGCACGGCGTACGCGCAGTTGCAGTACTCGCCGGTTCTGCTGGCGGGCACCATCGTGTCGCTGCTGCTCACGTTCATCGTGCCGCCGGCCATGACGATCTTCGCCTCGGGCATTGCGCAGTGGCTGGGGCTCTTCGCCTGGATAGCGATGACGCTATCGTACCTGCCGATGCTGCGCTTCTATCGTCAGCCGTCGAGCTTCGGGCCGCTGCTGCCGCTCGTCGCGGCGCTCTACACCGTCTTCACGTTCGACTCGGCGCTGCAACACTGGCGCGGTCGTGGTGGCATGTGGAAGGGACGCGCTCAGGCGCGCGGACAGCAATCGTCGGACGCGTGATCCGACACACACGGGCATCTGCCCAAAATGAAAATGCCAGCCCGTCTGTGAAGACGCGCTGGTATTTTTTCTTGGGTAACACCCGCGTTTGACCAGGCGCGTGAAGTACCGCTCGCTCAGATGCCCGCGGCCACCGCACCGAATCCATCCCCCAGCTTGAGGGCAACGATCTGACGTCCGTGACGCATGGCCTGCCTGGCGAGGCTCGCGTCTTTCCCAACGCGCAACAGGGCTGGTAGTTGCAACGGATTGACGGCAAGCGAGCGCAGCACGCCGAGAATGTCAGTCGAGCCGTTGCTGCGAAGTCCGGCGAGCGCGGCCGGGGGAAGCGAACGCTCCGCCGGGTCGATCACCACGCGGGCGGCAACGAATGGCAGTCCGTGCGCCTGCGCCACTCGCGCCACGATATGCGACTCCATATCCGCCGCCGCCGCCCCGCTCTCGCGGAACAATGCGGCTTTGTCCCCGGCGGTCACCACGGGTGCGCTCACACCGGCCAGATCGGCGCGTAAGGCGCCCGGCATGGCGCGACGCAGCGCATCCGCCCAACCAATCGCCGACACATACTCACGTGCCTGCTGAGGCATATCCAGCACCTTGTGCGCAATCACCCACTGACCGGGCTTCACGCCGGGAATCAGGCCGCCGGCCGTACCGAAGCTCACGAGGCCGCGCGCACCGCCGTGTGCCATTGCGGCTTCGAGGTCTGCGGCAAGCGTATCGTTCTGCGCGCAGACCACGAGCACGCCGTCACCGCGCGCAATGCGGGCTTCGAAAGGCATGCCGGTCACAACGATGATGGGCGGGGTCATGGCGTCTTACGTCTTACATGCCACAGGGCACGGGGCAATCGTTGCGCACCGTCAGATTCCGGTAGCGCGCGAGCGCCCACAGCGGGAAGAACTTGCGATAGCCGTGATAACGCAGATAGAACACACGCGGGAAACCCGTCGCCGTGTAGCGTTCCTCGTCCCACAGCCCCTCTTCATTCTGGGTATTGAGCAGATAGTCGACACCGCGTTTGACCGCCGGATCGTTCGCCTTGCCCGCCGCCATCAGGCCGAGCAATGCCCACGCCGTCTGCGACGAGGTGCTCGGTGCTGCCTCGTAGCCCTTGTAGTCGAGCTTGTAACTGTCGCCGTCCTCGCCCCAGCCGCCATCGGCGTTCTGGATCGAGACGAGCCACTGCGCCGAACGGGCCAGCGCCGGATGCTCCGGCGGCAAACCCGCCGCCTGCAAACCGCACATGGCCGACCACGTGCCGTACACGAAATTCATGCCCCAGCGGCCGTACCAGCTACCGTCGGCTTCCTGATCGTCGAGGATGTACTTCAATGCCAGATCGGCAGATGCCTTGCGCTCCGGCGATGACGGCAATTGCGCCAGCATCGACAGACAACGCGCGGAGACGTCCACCGTTGGCGGATCGAGCAACGCACCGTGATCCGAGAACGGGATATTGTTCAGATACAGATGGGTGTTCTCGGGCTCGAACGCGCCCCAGCCACCGTTGCTGCTCTGCATGCCGATCACCCACTCCGTGCCGCGATCGATGGCATGGCGCATCGGACGCGTGCTCGCATCGACCTTGTCGTTCTCGAAAATGCCTGCGAGCTTCTCGTAGCGATCCATCGCCATGGCGACCACCGCGGTATCGTCCACGTCCGGGTAATGGGGGTTGGCGAACTGGAAGGCCCAGCCGCCCGGCCGCACATTCGGACGTCGCGAGATCCAGTCGCCCCGCACGTCGAGAATCTGAAGCGGAATGAGCCACTCGAGCCCCTTGCCCGCCAGTTCGATGGCGCGCTTGTCGCCGGTTTCGAGCAACGCGTGCGCCGACAAGGCGGTGTCCCACACTGGCGACAGACACGGCTGCACGTAAGTTTCGTGATCGGCCGGCGTCACCAGCTTTTCGACCGACTTGCGGGCAATCGCACGGCTCGGATGATCTTCCGGATAGCCGAGTACGTCGTACATCATGACGGCGTTGGCCATCGCCGGATAAATCGCGCCGAGGCCGTCTTCGCCGTTCAGACGCTCTTCGACGAAATCGACGGCGCGTTTGATCGACTTCTCGCGCAGCGTCTTCGGAAAATACGGATCGAGCGCACGTAGCACATGATCGACACCCGAGAAGAACGTGAACCAGAAACGGCTCTGATGCGGGGCGCGCTTCGGCGGCCCCACGTCTTTGGGGCTGCCGATGAACAATTCGTCGATGCCGACCCCCTTCGGATTGCGCGCGAGCGGACGCTTGGCCTGCAACACGAGCAGCGGCACGATCACGGTGCGCGCCCAGTACGACACCTTCGACAGATGGAAGGGGAACCACTGCGGCAGCAGCATGATCTCGACGGGCATCATTGGCACTGCACGCCAGGAGAGCACGCCATAAAGCGCCAGCAGAATGCGCGTGAAGACGTTCGAATTTTGTGCGCCGCCACGCGAGAGGATGGCCTCGCGTGCCCGCACCATGTGCGGGGCGTCGATCGGCTCGCCGATCATCTTGAGCGCGAAGTACGCCTTCACGCTGGCGCTCATGTCGAACTTGCCGTCGTGAAACAGCGGCCAGCCGCCATGTTCGCCCTGAATACGACGCAGGTAGGCAGCGATCTTCGCTTCGAGTTCGGCGTCGACCTTCTCACCCAAATGGTGACGAAGCAGCACATACTCGGCGGGAATGGTCGAGTCGGCTTCCAGTTCGAACAGCCAGTGACCGTCTTCCTGTTGCAGATCGAGCAGCGCCGTGATCGAGCGGTCGATTCCCGTCTCGAGAGTTTGCGTGGCCATCGCCGTGCTCACCTTCTTGGCAAGCTCCGTATGCAGCTTGAGGTCCACGGCCGTGGCGGTGGCCGTGCGTCGCGCTTCCTTTTCGGAAGCATCGCGTATGGTATCCATGGCGTTCTTGCCTATTCAAAGGCGTATGAGCGGCGCGTGGTACGCGCCGGTTAAACATTCACTCTTGCGATTGCGCCGGGTTCTTCTGCCCGGCTGGCGCATAAGACGATACGGCAGGGCTCAAGCCGGACGCAGCATGTCGGCCGCCCGGTTGCCGCTGCGCAGCGCACCTTCGATGGTCGCGGGCAGTCCCGTCGCCGTCCAGTCGCCGGCCAGCACAAGATTGCGCCAGCGTGTCTGCGTGCCTGGGCGACGCTTGTCCTGCGCCGGCGTCGCCGCGAACGTGGCGCGCTTCTCACGCACCAACTGCCACACCGGCATCGGCGTGGACGGCACCTGACAGGCGCGCGCGACCTCTTCCCAAATGCGAAGCGCGAGCGATTCCCGCGATTCGTCGAGCAAATGGTCCGCACCGCTGATCGTGACCGACAGACGGCCGTCGAACGCGAAGATCCAGTCGCTCACACCGTTCACCACGCCGATCATTGGCGGGCAGCCCGGCGGCGGCGGCACCTGAAAGTGCGCATTGACGATGGCCCGGTATTCATCCGGCGTGGTCAGTTCCGGCACCAGCGCAGCCGCCACGTTCGGCGGCACGGCGAGCACCACGGCGTCGTCGGCCGCCAGCGCTTGCGGGCCGTCGCCAAAATCGATCGACTCGACACGGCTGCCGTCCGGCGCATAGCCCAAGGCGCGCACACGGTGCTGCATCATCACGCACGCGCCCTTCGCTTCCAGGTACGCGAGCGCAGGCGTGACGAACGACACGTCCAGACCGTCGCTCGCAATCAGCGGATGACAAGCCTTGCCGCCGGCCGCGAGCGTCTCGCGAATGACGGCGGCGGCCATCTGCGCCGAGCCTTCCGCCGGATCGGCGTTGAGCACAGCGAGAAACAACGGGTGAATCAGCCGCTTGTACAGTGTGGGCGGGCAATTCATGGCGTCGGTCATCGTCGCGTCGGGCCCGGCGCGCAGCAGCGGCGCGAGCGATAGATAGTCCGACCATGTCGTGCCCGGCACGCGAGCCCCTTTATCAAAAATCCACCACGGCAGGCGCCCTTCCGACAGACGCACGGTCCAGCGCGCATCGCTATCGAGGTCGATGAACGCGAACTCGGCGCGATCGGGGCCGCTCAGCGTGTGCTCGGAACCGATGGTGCGCGTGAATTCGCGCATCGTCGTGTTGCCCGAGAGCACCAGATGATTGCCGTTATCGATCACGGCATTCAACTGCCGGTCGAAATACGAGCGGCAACGCCCGCCCGCCTGCGGCGCGGCCTCGTGCAGCACAACAGGCACACCGCGCGTGGCGAGCCTTACCGCGGCGGCCAGCCCTGCAAGGCCGGCGCCGATGACGTGAACCGTGCCCGCCATCAGAAGGCCATCTGCCGCAGCAGCATCAGAATGAGACGCCAACGCGGCACACGCACGCGCTCGCGAGGCACGGCAAAACCACGCGCGACGAGTTTGTCGAGAATCGCCCCGTAGGCCTTGGCCATCACGGCGGGTGCGACGACCCTGCGACGCGGATGCCGCACCATGATCGCCCGCGCCTTCGCATAGTGCTCGCGCGCCTGTGTCACGAGCGGCGCGCAGGCGCGATCGAGCTTGGCGGCCACGACCATCTCGGGTGTCGCACCCACGAGACCGGCGTCGGCCAGCGTTTCACGCGGCAGATAGACCCGGCCGATGCCGGCATCTTCGTCGATATCGCGCAGAATATTCGTCAATTGCAGGGCACGGCCGAGGTGATAAGACAGGTCGATGCCATCCTGCTCAGGCATACCGAACACCTTGACCGACAAGCGTCCGACGGCGCTCGCCACGCGATCGCAATACAGATCGAGCGTGACGAGATCGGGCGCGACGATGGGGCCGCAGGCGTCCATTTCCATGCCTTCGATGACGGCAAGGAAGTCTTCGTGCTTCAGACCGAATTGCTTGACCACTCGGGCAAGTTTCACGAGCGACGGTGCGGGGCGGCCGTCGTACAGATCGGCCAGATCGCGCCGCCAGGCGGCCAGACGCGACATACGGCTCGCCGACGTGTCTTCACCGTCGTCGGCAATGTCGTCCACGGCGCGGCAAAAGGCGTATATCTCGAACATGCCTTCGCGCTGCGCAGGCGGCAGGATGCGCATAGCAGCGTAAAAGCTGCTGCCCGACGCCACACGTGCGCTGCTTTGCTCAGGCGAAATATCGATGGGTTCGGCGACGCTCACGAGGCTCCTCGTCGTGCAGGGGAACAGGGTGACACCACGGAAAAAACTCAGGAGATTCTTGCAAGGAGGGAAGTATACCGGGGATTGGCGCGACTTTCCCGCCAGAATTTGCAACGATAGCATAGAATCTCGGGGCACTCAGCGCAGCCGCGTTGCCCCAATTGCCTCACCAGCCCGATGACTTCCGACGCCAAGATCGAGCATTACGAGAATTTCCCGGTCGCCAGTATCCTGCTGCCGCGCGAGATGCGCGCGCCGGTCGGTGTGATCTACAATTTTGCCCGCACCGCAGACGACATTGCCGATGAGGGCGATGCGACCAACGCCGAGCGGCACGCCGGCCTCGCCGCCTATCAGGCCGAACTCGACAAGATCGCCGCCGGACAGCCGACATCGCCCGACAAGCCGCTGTTCGCCGCCCTGGCGCGCGTCATCGCCGAGCATCGCCTCGCCGTTCAGCCCTTCTCCGACCTGCTCTCGGCGTTCGATCAGGATATCGAGGTCAAGCGCTACGCCACCTTTGCCGACTTGCGCGACTACACCCGGCGTTCTGCCGACCCGGTCGGGCGCATCATGCTCGGTCTGTTCAAGCTCGACACGCCCGAGAACGTCGCTCGCTCCGACGATATCTGCTCCGCCCTGCAACTCATCAACTTCTGGCAGGACGTGGCGGTCGACTGGCGCAAGGCGCGCGTCTATCTGCCGCAGGACGACATGGCCCGCTTCGGCGTGACCGACGCCGATATCGGCGCGCAGACGTTCGACGACCGCTGGCGCGCGCTCATGCGTTACGAGGTCGACTTCGCGCGTCAGATGATGCTGCGCGGCGCACCGCTCGCCAACCGGGTGCCGGGGCGTTTCGGGCTCGAACTGTGCTGCGTGGTGCATGGCGGCCTGCGCATTCTCGACATGATCGAAACGGCCAACTACGACGTCTTCCGCCACCGCCCGCAACTGGGCAAATCCGACGGATTGCGCGTGTTCTTGCGCGGCCTCGGTATGAAACTGAGCGGCACACCGCCCAAGTTGCGCGCCAACTGATACCGCTTCGCCCTGTCGCGGCCCTTAGCCGCGCGGGGTTCGGCGCACCGTGGCACCACCGATTGCCTCGCTTCTGGCGCTTCTCCCTCTTGCGCAGGTGTCCTAACGTGACGGGATAGCGCGTGCCGTCTGTCGCGGCACGCCCATCTGCAACCTCCGGAAGCCCGTGCGCGTGAACCTGCCTGCCAGTCTCCAACGTCTTGCCTCGAATCGTTCCTCCGTGCGCTCGCACGCCGGCGTGCTCTTTGCCATCGTCATCGTGGCGTGGGGCGTGAACTGGCCGGTGAGCAAGGCGTTGCTCCTGCATGTCTCGCCATGGTGGAGCGCGGCGCTGCGCTCGGTCATCGGCATGACGACGCTTTTCGTCATCTGCGCCCTCACCCGGCGTCTCGTGCTGCCGCGCCGGGGCGATTTGCCCGTCATCCTGAGCGTGGGCCTGTTGCACATGACGGTGTTCTCACTGCTCGTCGCGTTGAGTCTTCAATACGTCAGCGCGGGACGCTCTGCCGTGCTCGCCTACACTACGCCCCTCTGGGTGATGCCGGCCGCACGCGTGTGGCTGGGCGAAGCGCTCACACCGCGCCGTGTGCTCGGACTCGCGTGCGGCCTGTTGGGGTTGGCCGTGATGTTCAACCCGCTCGCATTCGACTGGCACGACCGCCAGGCGGTGTTCGGCAACGCGCTGGTGCTGGCGGCGGCCTTCGCCTGGGCGGTGGCCATCGTCCACGCGCGAGCGCACCGCTGGGTCAACGGCCCGTTCGAACTCAGCCCGTGGCAGTTGCTGCTCGCCAGCGGCGTGATGTGCGCGCTCGCGCTCGTGGTCGAGGGCGCACCGCATATCACCGGCTGGCGCGGGTTCTCGGGATTGCTCGCCTACGGCGGGGTGATCGGTGGGGGCATTGCGTACTGGCTTGCCGGCGTAGTCACGCGCCGGTTGCCGGCGGGCGTCACTTCGCTCGGATTGCTCGGCGTACCGGTCGTCGGTACGCTGGCCTCGGCCCTCATCCTGCGCGAGTCGCTGGGATGGGACGTCTGGCTTGCCCTTGTTCTGATCGTCGGCGGCATCGCGCTCGGCACGGTGCCGGGCACTGCGACGTCATGCCGCACGGACACCACCGCCTGAGCGCCCCGGCGCTTGACCCATCGCAAGAACCGTTTGCCCGGCAGATGCCAGACTGCCTTCTGGCGCGCGCAACGCCATCTCGGCGCCTTTGCGCGAGCGAGCCAACTTCGACGAACGGAACTGACATGAACGAGCAATGGTTGACGCTGGCCGGCCGCCGGCTGGTGCCGGTGGTGCAAGGCGGCATGGGAATCGGCATCTCCGCGCACCGGCTGGCGGGCACGGTCGCGCGACACAACGGCGTGGGCACGATCGCGAGCATCGATCTGCGTCACCATCACCCCGACCTGCTCGCCCAAGTCGAAGGCACGCGCGACAAGGTGGCCATCGAGGCCGTCAATCTGATCGCACTGGATCGCGAAGTTCGCGCCGCCAAGGCAATTGCCGACGGCCAGGGGCTGGTGGCGGTCAACGTCATGAAAGCGGTGAGCGCGCACGCGTCGCTGGTGCGCCAAGCGTGCGAGAGTGGTGCCGACGCCATCGTCATGGGCGCGGGACTGCCGCTCGATCTGCCCGAACTCACGGCCGCGCATCCGCACGTCGCCCTCATTCCGATTCTGTCGGACTCACGCGGCGTGAGTCTGGTGCTGCGCAAGTGGATGAAGAAGGGACGCCTGCCGGACGCTATCGTCATCGAACATCCGGCACATGCGGGCGGGCATCTCGGCGCGTCGCGCATCGAAGATCTGGGCGACACGCGCTTCTCGTTCGACCGCGTGCTCGCGGAATGCCGTGAGATCTATGCCGCACTCGGCATCGACTGGGCCAGCGTGCCGCTGATCGTGGCGGGCGGCATCCATCGTCACGAGCAGGTCCTGCATTGGCTCGGCAAGGGCGCGGCGGGCGTGCAGTTGGGGACGGCGTTTGCCGTCACTGAGGAATCGGACGCCCATCCGGCCTTCAAGGAGGTGCTCGCTCGCGCGCGCCCCGAAGACATTGCCGAATTTACCAGCGTGGCCGGACTGCCTGCGCGCGCGGTGCTCACGCCGTGGCTCAAGAAATATCTGTCGCGCGAGACGGCCTTGCAGGCCAAGGCGAAGGTGCGGCAATGTCTGGAAGGATTCGACTGCTTGCAGGCCTGCGGGTTTCGCGATGGCGTGGCGCGCATCGGGCAGTTCTGCATCGATCTGAAACTCGCACAGGCGGTGCGTGGCGACGTGGCACGCGGACTCTTCTTCCGAGGCCGCGACCCGCTGCCGTTTGGTGAGCGCATACGTCCCGTGGCCGATCTCATGCGTTATCTGCTCACGGGCGAGCGGCCGGACGAGGGAAACACGGCGACAGCGGCGTAGTCCGGCTTACTTTGTCGATGACATGGACGGTGTGCCCACATTGGCGTCCGGCGATGCGTTCGGCGCACGGGTGCCGTCGGGCTGGCTTGTGCCCCCGGTCTCTCCTCGCACCGCCATTCGCCGTTCGAAAAACGCGGCCAGCGCGGGATCGTTCACTTTGAGATCGAACTGAAAATCGTCGACGGCGTTGAAATAACCATCGCACAAATCGGCCTTCTCGGCCTCGGTCGGTTGATCGTCGATACTGCGCGAGTACACGACGAACTGACGCTCGACGAGCATGGGCAACTGCGTGCGCAACAGGTCATCGAAACGCTCTCGTGCCTGCGCGTCGGTGTAAGCGGCCTGCCATTCGGCACGCACGCGCCGGCCCTCGGCGAGATAGTCACGGTGACGCGTCTGCGTTCCAGCGCAAAGGGATGGCGTGCTCGGACGGCTGCGCGCTTGGAAATATCGCATCGGCCACGACATCGATGGCAGCATCTTAGCCCAAGTGACGGCCAGACATGCCACCGCCTTCCGCGCGGCTCCGCAATCAGGCCGACGTCGCGGCCGGGCAGGCCTCTGGCCCGAGTTTGGCGACCATGTAACGAACGAAATCGTCGAGCTTCGACGACACGAAGCGTCCGGCGAGATGCACGAGGTGCATGGGCTCGCTCAGTTGCACATCGGCTTCGAGCACGCGCACCAGCCGTCCCGCTTGCACCTCGGGCGCGAGCAGATACTCCGGCAGCAACGCAATGCCCATGCCATGCACCGCCGCCTGCAACTGGGCAAGCGGATTGTGGGCGATGAGCCGGGCGTCGCGAACCGTGCCGCCACTCGCCCCGGCTTGCGTGAACACCCAACGGCCCAGCACGTCGTCATAGCGGAACCCGAGACAGTCGTGTCCGGCCAGATCGACGGGTTGCCGGGGCACGCCGCGCCGCGCCAGATAAGCAGGCGACGCGCACGCCACACGCGTCACGCCGCGCAGGGTATGCGCCACCAGCCCCGGCACGGGATTTCCGCCCGCCTGAAAGGCCGCGTGGATTCCCTCTTCCTCAAGATCGACAACGCGATCCTTGAGCGCAAGATCGAGTGCGACGTCCGGATGCGATTGCAGGTACTCGGCAAAGATCGGCATGAGCAGGTGCGAGCCCACGGTTGTCGGTGCGCTCACGCGAAGCTGACCGACAGGCCGTGAAATTGCCCCCGGCATCGACGCCCCCGCAGACCCGGCGTCGCCCAGCGCATCGGCGTTCTCCACCCGCGCGAGCACTTCGGTACATTCGGCGAAGTACCGCTGGCCCAACGCCGTCGGCACCTGACGCCGCCCGTTACGCCGCAGCAGCGGCTGCCCGAGGCGCGCCTCGAGCACCTGTACGTGACGCGCGGCTGTGACTGCCGACATACCGCTGGCCGCTGCCCCGGCCGACAAACTGCCGGCGCGCACGACCTGTACGAACACCTCCATGCATTTGAGGCGATCCATGATCAATCGCGCAGCTTTGCCCGTTCGATGGACATGTGCGTGGGCATCATGTTGGTATCGGCGTTATGCATCACCCAGAGCGAGCCCGCGACGATGATCGCGATCAGTCCCGCCGTACACAGGAAGATGCCGGAGTTCTGACGCTGGCTGCGCTTCGCGCCGATGTGCAGGAAGTACACGAGCTGCACGATCAGTTGCGCCACACACAGCACAACGATGCTCGCCAATCCCATGCCCGCCGGCACCAGCTTGAGCATGACCGCACCGAACGACGCGAACGTGAGCACCAGCGAAAGGAAGAAGCCGATGACGTAATCGCGCAGGTGACTTTGCGAGGCATACGCCGCATGGTCGTGGACTTGAGCGCGCGTCATACGAACTCCCGCAGATAGACGAAGGTGAAGACACAGATCCAGACGAGGTCCAGAAAGTGCCAGAACAAGCTCAGGCATTGCAGGCGGCGGCGCACCACGGCGTCGAAGCCGAAGCGCCCGATCTGGTGGATCATCACGACGAGCCACAGCAGACCGCACGTGACGTGCAGGCCGTGTGTGCCCACGAGCGTGAAGAACGCCGACAGGAATGCGCTGCGTCCCGGCCCGGCCCCCTCGTGGAGCAGTGCCGAGAACTCATAGATTTCCATGGAGACGAACGCCGCACCGAGCGCGAACGTCACCCACAGCCAGCGCTGGACGATGGCCTCGTTACCCGGGCGCATGGACAGCGACGCGAGGCCGAACGTGAAGCTGGAGAGCAGCAGCAGCATGGTCTCGCCGAGTACGAACGGCAGCTCGAACAATTCGCGGCCGGTGGGCCCGCCGGCCGTGTTCTGCACGAGCACGCCGAACGTGGCGAACAGCACGCAGAAGATGAGACAGTCGCTCATCAGGTAGATCCAGAAACCGAGCGTCGTGGTGGCGCCGGTGTCGTGATGACCGTGAGCGTGATCGTCGGACGGCGCGCTGGCGCCGTGCCCGTGATGAGGATGAAGGGATGCCGAGGACATCAGGCGGCCTTTTGCAGGGATTGACGCGCAGGAAGCGCTGCACGCAGGTCGGCGAAGCGGGCGTTTTCGATACGCTCCACTTCGGCCGCCGGCACGTAGTAATCGACATCGCGGTCGTAGGTACGCCACAGGAAGACGGCAAGCGTGGCGACGAGGCTCGCACCGGCGAGCCACCAGATGTGCCACACGAGTGCGAAGCACATGACACCGCTGAACACCGAGACGAGGAAGCCGGTGCCGGTGTTGCGCGGCATATGGATGTCTTCGTATTGCTTGGGCTCACGCCATGCGAGGCCGCGCGCCTTGTCGTCCCAATGCTGCTCGAGCGAGTCGATGTGCGGCACATGCGCGAAGTTGTAGAACGGCGCCGGCGACGACGTTGCCCACTCCAGGCTGCGTGCGTCCCACGGATCGCCCGTCAGGTCGCGGTTGGCCTTGCGGTCCCGAATGCTCACGGCAAGTTGCACGATGAAGGCGAGAATGCCCAGTCCGATCACTGCGGCGCCCACGGCGGCCACGATCAGGTACGGCTGCCAGTCGGGTTGCACGTAGTGGTTCATGCGGCGTGTCATGCCCTTGAAGCCCAGCACGTACAGCGGCATGAAGGCCAGATAGAAGCCCACCAGCCAGCAGGTGAACGAGATCTTGCCCCAGCGCTCGTTAAGCGTGAAGCCGAACACTTTCGGGAACCAGAACGTAATCCCCGCGAGGCATCCGAAGACGACACCGCCGATGATGACGTTGTGAAAGTGCGCCACGAGAAACAGCGAGTTGTGCAGCACGAAGTCGGCCCCCGGCACGGCGAGCAGCACGCCGGTCATGCCGCCAATGGCAAACGTCACCATGAATCCGATGGTCCAGAGCGTGGACGAGTGGTATCGGATACGGCCCTGATACATGGTGAACAGCCAGTTGAACAGCTTCACACCGGTCGGAATCGAGATGATGGTGGTCATGATCCCGAAGAACGCGTTGACGTTGGCCCCGGAACCCATGGTGAAGAAGTGGTGCAGCCACACGAAGAACGACAAGATGCCGATGGACGAGGTGGCGTAGACCATGGACTTGTAGCCGAATAGCGGCTTGCGCGAGAACGCGGCAATGATTTCGGAGAACGCGCCAAACGCCGGCAAGATCAGGATGTACACCTCGGGGTGGCCCCAGATCCAGATGAGGTTCACGTACATCATGGCGTTGCCGCCCAGTTCGTTCGTGAAGAAGTGCATGCCCAGGTAGCGGTCGGCGGTGAGCAGCGCTAGCGTGGCGGTCAACACCGGGAACACGGCGACGATGAGGATGTTGGTGATCAACGCTGTCCAGGTAAACACGGGCATCTTCATCAGGTTCATGCCGGGCGCACGCATGCGCAGGATGGTGACGATGAAGTTGATGCCGGTCAGCGTGGTGCCGAGCCCCGATATCTGTAGCGACCAGATGTAGTAGTCCACCCCGACGGTCGGGCTGTACCCCAGTTCGGACAACGGCGGATACGCGACCCAGCCGGTGGCGGCAAAATCGCCCACGAACATGGACATCATGACGAGTACGGCGCCCATGGCGGCGAGCCAGAACGACAGGGAGTTCACGAACGGGAAGGCGACGTCGCGCGCGCCGATTTGTAGCGGCACGATCACGTTCATCAGGCCAAGCACGAGCGGCGTGGCCACGAAGAAGATCATGATGACGCCATGCGCCGTGAAGATCTGGTCGTAGTGATGCGGCGGCAGATATCCCGCCTCTCCTCCGGCGGCAACCGCCTGTTGCGCACGCATCATGATGGCGTCGGCAAAGCCGCGCAGCAGCATGACCAGCGCGAGCACGATGTACATCACGCCAATACGCTTGTGGTCGACTGAGGTGATCCACTCTTTCCAGAGGTAGCCCCATTTCCGGTAGTACGTGATGGCGCCCAGAAGCGCCGCACCACCCATCAGCACCACGGCAAGCGTGCCCATGATGATGGGCTCGTGCAGCGGAATGGCGTCGAGATCGAGTTTTCCAAACATGACTTACTCCGTGAGCGCGCGCGGCGCAGCAGGTTGCACACCAGCTTCGCGCTCGGGACGCTGCGCGAGAAGCGCGCGGCGATCCAGTGGGCCGAGTTGGCCGTCCACACGGCAATTGGCTGCGGCGATGATGTCGTCGAGGGCGCTGCCCGCACCACGCATGCCTTGCGAGGTGCCGTCCATGGGCCCCATGTATTTGCCGACGATGGCGTCGAACAGCCCCGGCATGACGTTGGCGTAGATCGCGACGGGCGCACCGGTGCCCGGCTGTTCGAGCTTGACGTAGGTCGGTGCGTCAAGCGCGTCGGGCACAGCCTGCGCTTCCCTGACCCATTTATCGAAGTCACCGCGCGAGGTCACATGCGCCTTGAAGTGCATGTCCGAAAAGCCCGCCCCGCTGTAGGCAGACGACATCCCGGCATACGTGCCGGTCTCGTTGGCGATCAGATGCAGCTTGGTCTGCATGCCCGACATGGCGTAGACCATGCTCCCAAGCTGCGGGATGAAAAAGGCGTTCATCAACGACTCGGCCGTGAGCTTGAACTCGACGGGCGTATCGACCGGCAACACGAGCTTATTGACGGTGGCGACGTGGTAGTCCGGATAGATGAAGAGCCACTTCCAGTTGAGCGCCACGACTTCGACTCGCACAGGCGGCTCGCCAGACTTAATGGACGAAACAGACTCGATGGCACGGTACGGATCGAGCTTGTGAGTCGTCTCCCAGATCATCACGGCAAGCGCGACGACGATGACAACGGGAATACTCCACACGACGACTTCGATCTTGGTCGAGTGCGCCCATTTGGGCGAGTAGGTCGCGGCGGTGTTGGTCTCGCGATAGCGCCAGAAGAACACGAGCGTGAGCACGATCACCGGAATCACAACAAGCAGCATGACACCCATGGCGATCAGGATCAGATGCTTTTCCTGCTCGCCAACACTGCCCTTCGGGTCAAGCAACTCCAGCGTGCAACCGCTCATGGGCACCACCGCCATCGCCGCTGCAACCCGCGCACACCACATGCGCCAACGCGCGACAGGTGTCGTGTCTGCCCTTCCCCTCTCGGTGGGCAAGACGTTATGCATGGACATTTTAAGCCTCTATGTATGGACACACAATTTGCGTGACGAATGCTACGCATATACATATTCCATACATCGCGACATAATGACGCAGGCCAGTATTTCGTAGTTTTGCCTTTCTTTTGGCCCTTTTGGGGTCGCCGAAAACCGCCTTTTTCACCACGCTCAGGTACTGATTACCTCAGTGGCGCCAGACCGGAGACCCCCTTCCGATACTCAAACAGTGACCCAACTCGTCTCGGAAGGGGGTCCCCGGTCCGGCCCGTTACGCCCCCCCCCCCGCCCGGGTTCCCACCTCCCCCCCCTCTATCTCCTCTTCTTAGAAACGCCACGTCGCCGACACCGAGCCCGCCACGTCCGCACTCCCCGCTTTGTAGAGGTTGCTCGAAACCGCCGCACCAAACACAACGCGCTGCGCCAACCGATACGACACCCCCGCCTGTAACCCAAGGCTGTCTCTACCCACTACCTCACTACGCGTTGTGAACGCCGCCCCCGGATACCCCGCGAAGTACGCGCTCTGCGTCACAACACCACCCGTCAACTCATGATTCCACGTGGCCTGCAAACTCGCCGTCAACGCATTGCCGGAAATCATCGGCAATTCGAAACGCACTTCACCACCAAGACGACTGCGCAGCGAATTGAACGTCTTGCCGTCAACGTGCAAACGCACACCGTCAACATTGCCTTCGGTAAGACTCGGACGATATAACGCCGTGTAGTCGAGCGCCGCAATCGGCCCGGCACTCGTCGTGCTACTCAACTGCCAGCGCCAACCACCACCCACAGTGGCCGACGCCGTCGCCCCCGTCCACGCCCCCCTCGGCGCCGCCGAATACCCATTCACCGCAATCGAACGATCCACCCGGCCATCCTCAACCCCCACCCGCGCCGACGCAAACGCATGCGGCCCAACATTCAAGTCCGGCGCATACCTCGCATGCACACCGACATCGAGCGCCGTGGTTTTTCCGGAACCAGGCGTCTGACCGTCCAGACGCGTCGACTGACCACTGATGGCACCATGTGCGCCCAACGTCCAGTCACGCCCCTCACCCGCCACCCTCTCAACGCCAAACACCACGCCGTAGGTATTGCCGCTCGCACCCGCCATGTCTCCAGCGCGTCCACGCCAATAGCCACTGCCGAAAGGCATCGCGAACGCCCGCCAGTTACCCTTGAGTGCGCCTTCACTCGCTCCCCTCACGCCATCGGCGCCAACCGCCGCCGCAACCATGTCGGTAATCTGGCGCTCACGCAACAAACCACCCGTGTACATGGCGCCATACGCGGCCGGAGTGAGTTGCGGCAACGCCTTGGCAATACCACTGCCGTCAGCCGCAGAGAAGTCGAGCGCCGTCACCAACGGCTGCAAGTCCGCACCGGCACTCCCCGCAATCTTGTCGAGCGCCAATCCGATCCGCTGGCTATTACCATCGGCACCGTATCGGGAGTAGGCGTTCGCCGCGCGTGTAATGACCACGCGATAGGTGTTGTCGTCCAACGACGTAGCACTGGCGTTCAGCGTCGGTGACGCCAGCAACGCCGCCACGTTGGCAAAGGCTCCCGCGATGCTCGACGCATTGAGCCACTGGCTCGACGTGACGCTGAAACCACTCGCGTACCAACCGCGCTGCGGCGCAATCGCCAACATGCCGTCCAGGGTGGCATTGCCGGAAACGATCAGTTTGCTGAATGTGCCGTCGGCCGCGAGTGAGCTCAGCAAACGGCCCGTGCTCGTTTGCGTGTAATCACCGCCTACGCTGATGAAACCACCCGCCAGCAACGGCGCGACCGTGCCCGCGTTGACAAAGCGCCCAGCAGCATCGAGTTGATAACGACTGTTGCCGGTAAGCGTTGCGCCATTGGCCACGTTCACGTCGTAGACCGTATGATCGCCGTTGATCTGCGTGGTGCCACCGACCATCGACAGCGACAGATTGTCGCCGACGATATTGCCGTCGAAGCGTAGGTTGAAGGCCGAATCCGGCTGCAAGGTGGCGCGACCGTTTGCATCCGGCGTCAAACCGAATTTGAGTTGCGTCAGCCGTAGCGCACCACTGCTGTCGCGCTGCGAATAGAACGACAGAATGTCGCCATAGAGCGCCGCCCCACGCATGATGTTGATCTGCTGCACATATCCATTCTCGGACATGAACAGCGACGCCCGACTGCCCGCGACCCGGCCGGTGATGTCGGCGCGTGTGACGAGCGGACCATCAAGCTCGGGGATCAACGCATCGAGCACGCCGTTGGTTTTGTGGACGTAGATGTACGAACCCCGATAGTCGCCATCGTCGCCCAGCGCGTTGTGACCAAAGTCGAAGCTCACGGCAATGCCGTTCGTCCCCAGCGCCTGAACGTCGCCTCGCTGCACGAAGCTGTGGTTCTTGCCGTAGGCGAACATCACACCACGGCCGTTGGCGCCGTCTGCATAGATGCGCGTACCCGGCAGCACCGTCACGTTGTTGGCCTCTCCGTCCACACGAATACCGGCACCGCCCGCGCCGATGGTCAGTAAGTCCGCACGCTGGGAAATGCTGTTCCGGCTGCCGTAGATGTGCAGCCCGAGGCCCTGTGTCGCCGTGTTGTAGGTATTCGGCACGTAGGCGGTGCCGTCAGCGTTCCGGCCCAGGAACGGGTTGTCGTTGATATCGGTTGCGCCATCGCCGTAGTACGAGCGACCAAAGAAGTTGCGCCGGTCGATGTCGTAGCCCATGTCCTGAAGCGCCGCCAGCTCCGCCTCCATGAACGCCGTGTAGTTACGGTACGACTGGTGGCTCATCAGGCTGTTCTTCAGCTCGATGTGCGATAAAAGCGGGGTGTCGTAGAAATCGCCGGTCATCACTCGTACCGGAATACCCTTCATCTTGCTCCCGGCCAATACCTCCATCACATGATCGCCGGTGAAATAGCCCCCGTCGGTTCGAATATCGAATGCTTCCGGGTCCAACACGTTGGGGTTCTTCTTCGTGAGGATCGTCTGCCCGGGGCGGGCTGCCTTGTCATTGTCATCGCGCAGATGCGCAGCCCAACTGTCGAGCACACCGCTGAAGGCGGCGGATTCCTGTCCCAAAGAGTTCGTGCCGTAGGCCAGGTTCGTGCCGATACCCAGCGCATGCGCTACCTCATGGAACATCACAGCTGACAGGTCGGCCTTCGAGTCGAGCGGCACCTGGGAAGGCGTGTACGGCACCGTCGAGAAGTCCATTTTCCCGATGGTGATCTCGCCATGTGCCTGCTGATAACTCGCGTTGGCAAGCGCATTGTTCTGCAGCGCCGCTTGTACGAGCGTCGGATTCTCGGTACCGGCGCCTACCGGGGCCGACTCGTTGAATACGTACGGGCTGTACGCGTGGGCACCATCCTCGGTACTACTCATGCCGATATTGATGATCGCCGGCGTGCGGCCAGGCGTCACCTTGATGATTTCCGCCCAGTATTTCAGGGCACCCAGCGTCTGTGCCTTTTGCAACGGCGAGAGCATGCCCGACGAAATTTCAGGGGTGGTTCCGTCCGTGCGATAGGCATACGGCCGATCGTCCGGCGAAAACAATCGCCCAAGAATAAACGGGTTGCCACTGGCATCGTTGACCGGAAGGTCTTCAGTCGCCTGCGCCGGCGACGCCATCATGCAAAGCGCCGCGAACGCGACGCTTGTCATACGAATCGTCCTCATTCAGTACTCCGTATCCATTTTCTTCTTTTGTAATGCTCTGTAATACGAAGCGCATGGTACGGAGTGCTCGGAGGAGTGTCACTGCGATTTATACGGGGTTTGGGCTGCATCACCCGCAAAGCCTTGTTGAACAAGGACTTTTTTGCCTTTTAACAATGACGTTTCCGGGAAAATCGGTCCGACTTGTATTAATCACAGTTTCGCCAGGGCGGGTCGGTGACGATACTTCACTCACCGACTGACGCAACACAGCGGCAGCCGAAACCCGAACCCTCCAAGGAGAAACGACATGCCCGCCATCATCACCTACGGCTTTCCCTCACTCCTCGGCCTCGTGGGCGTCATCGCCCCGATCTTCGGCTGAGCCGCCCCTCACCCCGACCAGAACCCGGAGAACGACATCATGAGCCACCTCTTCGACTTCATCGACAACCTGCTGACCAACGACACGTGCGTCGAGACCGGCATGCAGTGCGCCATGACCATCGGCCACTTTTTTGCCTACTGATACGCAACGCGATCGCCGCCCCCCCTAATCAAGGAGAAACAATATGTCCGCTGCCCTCTTTTGCGCCGCTACGGAATTGTTCGAGAAATTCGGCCACCTTCTTCCGTTCAATCTCTGAATCACGCTGATTGCCACGAAGAAAGGACCGCCCCAAGCGGTCCTTTCTTCGTTATGCAACACGGTGAACCCATCGCGCATAACCTATATGCCACCCACGCGGAAATTAAGAAGAATTTCGTCGTCCGGCGATTTTTTAGTACGATTTCGGCATTCACATACAAAAATCGGGGCCAGAGGGATGTCATCTCCCACCAAAGTCTTCTGCATTGAGGACGATCATGATTCAGCCGACCTGATTCGCGAAGACCTGACGGATCGGGGCTATGTCGTCAAGGTGGCGCACGACTTTACGACCGCACTGGCGACGCTGGCATCGTTCATGCCGAACGTCATCCTGTGCGACATCAATGTGCCGGGCATGACCGGCTTCGAATTTCTGGAAAGCGCGCGCAGCATCATTCAGGGCGAACGCAAGATTCCCTTTATCTTCCTCACGGGCAACGCCGACAAGGCGTCGATCATGCGCGGGCACAGCACCGGCGCCGACGAATATATGCTCAAGCCGATCGACTTCGACGTGCTCGACACCGTCATCCGCAAGTACACCGAGCACGAAGAAACGCCGGATGGCACGCCGCTGCCGTTCGGCCTGACGAAGCGGGAAGTGGAAGTGCTGCAATGGTCGGCACGCGGCAAGACGTCCGCCGAAATCTCGATCATCCTCGAACTGGGCAAACGCACGGTGGACTTCCATATCGATAACGCCCGCGAGAAGCTCAATGTCGCCACGCGCACGGAAGCCGTGGTACGTGCCGCGCTGCTCAACATCATCCAGCTTTGATCGCCTCAGACCCTCTTTCCGCGACGGATCGCCCGCATGGCTAAAGCGTCTTCATCACCCAACAAGCAACTCCCGATCCGGCGCAGGATGTATTTGCTGCTCGCGCTCAGCCTCATCGCCATGGTCGCGGTGGGCGTTTTGGTGCACCGCGAAGTCGACGCATCCCAGCGCCGCGCCATCGAGGCCGAACGCACGCAGATCGAACACCTCAGCGTGCTCGAGGAACTCAACGATTACATCTCGGACTTTCGCACCGTAGAATCCGAAGCCCTCGCCCCGATGTCGCCCAAAGCGCTCGCCGATACCCGCGCCGCCGCCGCCGAGTTCGACGACAAGATCAAAACGGCCTCGGAGCGCTATCAGAAGGTGCTCGTGCACGACGAATTCCGCCTGGCATTCTCGAAATTCCAGACGCAGTGGGCGCAGTATCGGCGCGCTTCGAATCAGGTGTTTCAGTTGGCCCAGAGCGGCAAGCTGAACGACGCCGCCAAGCTCTATCGCGGTGAGTCGAACAACAAGTACACGCAGGCGAATAGCACCTTCGGCTCGCTGGTGTTTCGCAGCACGGAAGCCCTCATCAAGGAAGTCGAAGCCAAGAACAAGGCCGCCCGCAACCGTCTCCTGCAAATCGACGGCCTCATCGCTGCGATGATTTTTTTGACGCTGTTCTGCCTGGTCTACGTGGACACGGCCATCCTCAAACCCCTCACGCGCCTGATCCGGATGTCGGGCAACGCGGTGTCGGGCAAGGAAAAGCTGCGACTGCCCTGGCTCGCGCGCGGCGACGAAATCGGCGCGCTGTCGCGCTCGCTCGCCAAGTTCCAGGAAAGTACGTCGTCGCTGGTGCGCAATCAGAAGCTCGCGACAGCCAAGAACACGATCCTGCAACGTGCACTGGCCAACGAGGAACGCCTCAACAACTTCCAGAAAACCTTCCGGTCGATGGCCACGCACGAGTTCCGCACGCTGCTCAATGTGATCGACGGTCACGCGCAACGCCTGCTGAGCCCGCGTAACGAGGAAACGGATTCTAGCCCGCGCTATACGAAGATTCGCGAAGCTGTAGCCAAGCTCAATAATCTGGTTCAGAACTGGCTGGATGCCGCGCAAAGCGCATCGCTCGACGACCCGAAGTTCGGCAAACGCACGGAGTTGTCGCTCGTCGCCCTGCTCGAGGACGTGCGTGGCGTCGGCTCGGATATGTTCCCGAACGCGACGATTACCGTGCAGGCCCCGCAAGGGCTCGACAGCCGCATGATCGGCGACAGCAACGTGCTGTTCCACGCGTTCATCAACCTGATCAGCAATGCCACCAAGTACACGATGGTGGCGCCCGCGATCGATATCGGCGTGTCCGATACGGGCAGGGCCTTGTGCGTCGTCTTGCGCGACAACGGCACCGGCATTCCGGAGGCTGAACTCAAGGAAATCTTCCAGATGTCGTTCCGCTCACGCAGCAACGCGGTGCTGGAGGACGGCTCTGGCGTAGGCCTCGCGGTGGTTCACGCCGCCATCGAATTCCATAAGGGAACCATCGATGTGACGAGTCAGGTCGGTGTCGGCACCACGTTCACGATCACGCTGCCGAAATCGCCGGACACCAGCGAACCCGCCGCCTGATAGCCTCGGACGTCGACGAAGCCAGAAAGCAAACAGGCCGGCATTGCCGGCCTGTTTGCTTTCCTGCGCCCCCTCATTTGGCACCGCCCCATCAGACGGGCGGCGTAACCTCCGAGGTGTTGTCGGAACCGCCCAGCGCCTTGTAAAGCGCCATGCGATTGTTCAGCCGGTTCAACCGCACCCGCGCATCCGCAGCCTGTGCGTCGCGCAAGCTCTTTTGCTGATCGAGCCAGGGCTGAATGTCGATGGCCCCGGCAAGATAGCGCGAACGCAAAAGGGCTTCCGCACGCTGCGCCTGCGCCAGCGACAGCGCACGCTGCTCCCCCTCCCTCGCCAGTTGCTCTCGCGCCGAGAGCGCATTCTCGACTTCGCTCAGGGCCGTGAAGAGGCTCTTACGGAAGGTCACAGCGGCTTCGTCAAACTGTGTCTGCGACACGTTGATCTGCAATTGCATGGTGTTCCACTGGATAAACGGCAGCGCCAGTCCCAGCCCCAATGTCCCAAACGGATTGGCCAGCACGCGTTCGAGCGACGAACTCGACGTCCCGAGCTGTCCCGTCAGCGTGAACGTCGGATAGAAGCTCGTCCGCGCAACGTCGACGTTAGCGAGCATCTCTCGCAGACGCAGTTCCGCAGCGCGCAAATCGGGCCGTCGACTCAGCAGCTCCGCAGGCAGCCCCGCCGGCACGGCAGGCAACGCCTGCGTGGGCAGCGCCGAGGGCTCGGCAGCGGCTTGCTGCGGCGGACGGTCAAACAGAATCGCCAGTGCATTACGGTTCTCGGTGCGCTGTTGCAACAACGTCGTGAGCGTCGCCCGCTGATCCGACAGCGCCTGCTCGGCTTGCGCCACATCCAGCGAAGAGACCGCCCCTGCGGCATAGCGCGAACGAACCAACGCCAGCACCCGCTCGCTGTACGTGATGTTGCTCTCGGCGTAGGCGATCACCTGATTGAAATAACCGATCTGCCAGTAGTACTGCGCCGTCTGACTGATCACCGCCAGACGCGCCGCTTCCCGGTCGGCCTCGGTGGCTTCGAACTCCCAACGGGCGGAATCTCGCTGTGCAGCCAGTTTGCCCCACAGATCCAGTTCGTAGTTCGCCGCCGCCGTCAGGCCGCTGGTCCGTGTCACGGCGTGGTTGTCCAGTCTGCGCGATACATTCCCCTGGCCCTGCACCGTCACGCCGGGAGTGAGATTGGTATCCGCCAGACCGGCTTGCAACTGCGCGCGATACGCCCGGATACCCGCCACAGCGAGATCGTTGTTGACGGCCAACGCGTCGGCGATGAGACGGTCGAGCACCGGATCGCCGAACGCGCGCCAGAAATCGGGGGCTATGGTGCCAACCGGGGTGACGGGCGCCGCAGCGGTAGCGGACGCAACCGGCGCACCGGTCCACTGCGCCGGAACCGGCACCGCCGGCAGCGGCTCATGGCGCACACCAGCACACCCGGCCAGCAACGTGGCCGCGCTCGCCAGTGCGAGCACCGTACGGGTCAGCGCCGGAATACGAATCGTTGGAATGACTTGGTTCATCAGGCAGTACCTCAATCGCGTGCCAGTGCTTCCACCGGATCCAGCCGCGCCGCATTGCGCGCGGGCATGAAGCCGAACACAACGCCAATGAGCGTCGAACACAGGAAAGCCGTTACAACGGAGCCCATCGAAAACACCATTTTCCATTGGGCGACGAACAGCGAGAAGATGAAACTGGTGCCAAACGACAGCGCAATACCGATGGCGCCCCCCATCAGACACACCATCACCGCCTCAACCAGGAACTGCTGCATGATGTCGCTCTGCCGCGCGCCCACCGCCATGCGGATACCGATTTCGCGCGTGCGCTCGGTGACCGACACGATCATGATGTTCATTACGCCAATCCCGCCCACGACGAGCGAAATCACCGCAATCAACGAGAGCAGCAGCGTGAGCGACTGACTCGTCTTCTCGACGGTCTTCACCACACTGTCCATGTTGTAGGTGAAGAAGTCCTTGCGCCCGTGACGCTGCGTCATGAGCGATTCCAGACTCTTCTCCGCCGCTTTGCTCGGCTGACCATCGCGCACCCGCACCGTGATGCTGTCGACGTTGCGCTGCCCGAACAACCGGCCAGCCGCCGTGGTGTACGGCACCCAGATGTTCAGACTCTTCATGTCGCCGAAAGCGCTCTTCTTCTCGGCCGTCACGCCGATCACCACGCACGGCAGGTTGCCGACGAAGATCACCTCGCCCAGCGGGTTCGGGTTCGTCCCGAACAACTTGCGGCGCGTGTTCTGGTCGATCACCGCGACCTGCGCCTGGCGGCGCACCTCATCCGGCCCGAAGGCGATGCCCTGTGCGATCTTCATGCCGCGCACCTGGAAGAAGTGCTCCCCCACACCGGTCACCATCGCACTCGCGTCAATGTTGCGATACCGCAGCAGCAGGCTGCGCGCGGTCTCCGGTGTCGCGCTGTCGACATAAACCTGCTCGGACAGTGCGCTCACGTCTTCCGGCACGAGCGTCTGAATCGTGGTGGCGCGATTGTCGCCCCAGTCCTTGCCGGGATAGATGTTGATCGTGTTCGTGCCGATGCTGCCGATCTCGGCCAGCATGTAGCGCTTCGCCCCCTCGCCAATCGCGACGATCGAGACGACCGACGTAATGCCGATGATGATCCCGAGCATCGTCAGGAACGTGCGCAGACGATGCGACACCAGCGCGATCCACGCCATGCGGAACGCTTCGACGAAGCGGTCGATACCTCCCGCCCAGCGGCGCGGCGGCAACGCCCCGCCATGGCTGGCGTCGGCGGCGGGATCGGTCGAACGTGCGACGACGCCACCGTCGCCATCGGCGGCAGCAACCGGCACGGCTTCCGGCGCATCGGCCACCGGCGTATTCGTCCGGTCGTCCACCACCTCACCGTCACGAATCTCGATGATGCGGCGGGCGTGCGCGGCAACACTCTCGTCGTGGGTCACAATGATGACCGTGTGTCCGAGCGCGTTGAGTTCTTTGAGAATACGGATGACTTCCTTGCCACTACGCGTATCGAGGGCGCCGGTCGGTTCGTCAGCCAGAATGACTTCGCCGCCGTTCATCAGCGCCCGCGCAATACTCACGCGCTGCTGCTGACCGCCCGACAACTGGCTCGGCCGATGGCCGGTACGGTCGGCGAGCCCCAGCCGTTCGAGCAACTGCACCGAACGCGCGCGACGCACCGCATGGGGCGTGCCGGTGTAGACCGACGGCATCTCGACGTTGGCGGCGGCGTCCAGATGCGGCAACAGGTGGTAGCGCTGGAAGATGAAACCGAAGTGCTCGCGACGCAATTGAGCCAGCGCATCGGCGTCGAGATCGCGCGTCTCGCGTCCCGCCACGCGGTAGCTGCCCTCGCTTGGGTGATCGAGACATCCGAGAATGTTCATCAGCGTCGACTTGCCCGAGCCCGACGCGCCCATGATGGCGACGATCTCGCCCGCCGCGATGGTGAGATTCACGTCGCGCAGCACGACGACATCGTGATCCCCCGACGGAAAGCGCCGGGTGACACCCGTCAGCTCGAGCATGGAGTGCGAACTGGCGTTCAGGGGAGATTGGGCAATGGTGCTCGACATCTTTGACTTCCCTTACTGACCTGCGTTGGCCGAAGTGTCGGTGGTCGACGCGGATTCGCCCGCCTCGCCGATCACCACGCGTTCGCCCGCCGTGAGCCCCTCGCGCACCTCGACCTGCACGTTGTTGTTCAGGCCGATGACGACCTGACGCGTCACTGCTTTGCCGTCGCCGCCCAGCACGCGGACCTCGTAGCGCTGGGTGCCGACTTTCTTGCCAAGCGCCGCCACGGGTATGCTCAACGCCTGCTTGGCGGTGCCGAGCAGCACGTTCACCTGAGCCGTCATCGAAATGCGCAGTCGGTGATCCGCGTTCGGCACTTCGAACAGCGCGTTGTAAAACACGGCCGTATTGTTGCGCGTGGCACCGCCACCAAGCGTACTTTGCGTATCGAGGAAGTTCTGCGGCGCAGGTTCGATCGCGCGCAGCTTGCCGTAGTAGCGCTTGTCGGGATCGCCGAGGATCGTGAAATACGCCGTCTGCCCGGGAGCCACGCGGATCACGTCGGCCTCCGAGACCTGCGCCTTCACCGTGATGGTGTCCAGATCGGCGAGCTTCAGAATCACCGGCGCCTGCTGCTGCGCGATCACGGTCTGGCCTTCCTGCGTGACGATCGCGACGACTTCACCGTCGATAGGTGCGTCGATACGCGTGTAGCCGACGTTGGCCCTGGCAGATTCGATGGCCACACCGGCCTTGCGCAGTTGGGCGTCGAGGCCCGCGAGGGCGGCGCGCTGCGTGTCGAGTGTGGCCTGTGCCGACTCGAAGTCCTGACGCGAGGTCGAATTGTCGGGCAGCATCTGCCGCTGACGGGCGAACGCCAGTTCCGCCTGCTTGAGCTGTGCGGTGGTGGAGCGCTTTTGCGCCTGAAGGTTCTGCTCGTCGGCCTCGGCCTGACGCAGGCTGTTCTGTGCCAGCACCGGGTCGATCTGCGCGAGCCATTGCCCCTTCTTGACCTTATCGCCAAGCTTGACTTTGAGCGACTTCAACTGCCCGGAGACCTGCGCGCCGACGTCGACCTGCTGGAACGCCTGGAGCGTGCCGGTGGCGAGGACGGTGTTCTCGATATCGCTGCGCTCGACCTTGGCGCTGATGTACTGCGGCGGCTTGGGAGTCGCGAGACTGCGCAGACCGAGCGCCACGAGAACGACGAGCACGACGAGGCTGGCGACAAGATAACGTCGGCGGCGAATGAACTGGATCATAGAACGAAGTGGGGGGTCAAAGAAGCACGTCGAAAATGCATTGCGCAAAATCCGTTGCCACCAACTGGCAGGTCGATCTGCCGGTATCACGCACCGGCAGGATCACCGCCCCGAGGCACCGTTCGGGGCACGAAAAGTTGAGAGTTTAAGGCGTTTGGCGGCTTTGGAGACCATCCGTCCCAACGACCGCAGCAAAGATAGTCCGCCGACGACGACAACGAACAGGCTGTGAACCTGAAAGAGAACTCGCATCAATGCGTGCCGACGAAAGGGAACACGGCCACCAAACCCGCGAGGATGTTGGAAAGCAGACCGGGAATGTAGGGCATGACGGACTCCTCGATAATTGGCAAAAACGACTGGCTTCCAACGACCGGCGTACGGGACACCTACCTGCATACGTCGTTTCGTTGGAAGGAGTGTCGCATCGCGCGGCGCCTGTGAGAACTTGTACAAATCACAGGGCAGGCGCCCGGGCAGGCCACGGGGCCGCGTCACTATCTGGGAAATCTCATGAGGTGATATATTTCCCTCGGCACTTGAAGGGACTTTATGAAAACAGAGATCTTCTACGCCCTCTACCTGATCGCCATCGTGACCGAAGCGATGTCGGGCGCGATCATGGGGATGCAACGCGGCATGGACCGCTTCGGGCTCGCCTTCATCGGCATGGTGACGGCGCTGGGCGGCGGCACCATTCGCGACGTGCTGTTCGGCCGGCACCCGCTGGTCTGGATCGCCCACCCGGAATATCTGTTGCTCACGCTGGGCGCGGCCACGCTCACCTCCATCGTTGCGCGCCACGTGCACCGGCTGCGCATGACCTTCATCACCGTCGACGCCATCGGACTCGCGGCGTTCACCATCCTCGGTTGCGACATCGGCATGACCGTCAGCACGAGTCCGGTCATTGTCGTGCTGGCTGGCGTGCTCACTGGGATTGGCGGCGGCATGCTGCGCGACCTGCTCTGCGGTCAGGTGCCGCTGGTGCTGCGCCGGGAGATGTACGCGAGCGTGGCGTGCATCGCAGGAGCGATGTACGTCGTGATGCTGCGTCTGGGTGTCGAGAACGGTATTGCGACGGGTGTCTGCTTCGCCGCCGGCTTTATCATCCGGATGCTGGCCGTGTGGTTCGGCTGGCGCTTTCGCACCTTCGAGAACGAAACACCGGCCGAGCCGATGCACTGACGGGCCGGTGTTCCCGGTGCGATCAGACGTCGGCGTGCTCGCAGGGCGGCGGTGACGAGACGGCCGCCGCCGGAGCGGAATGCGATGCGGCGCGCTTTGCCGGGCGACGTGTTTCACCGATACCGCCCGACGCCATCCGGCCAGTCTGCATGGCGCAGTAGTCGAGTGTCTGGCGCAACAGCGTGTCCACCTTGCGTAGCGACAAGCCGTGACGCGCGGCGACTTCTTCGCGTGTCAGGTCGTCGACGCGCAGCTCCATGAGCACGCGCCGGTGATGTCCCGACATCTCGTCCAATGCGCGGGAGAGCGCCGCAAGCTCGGAGCGCGCACCGACCACGGCCTCCGGGCCGGGCCCGCGATCCGGCAGGACGTCGAACACTTCGTGCTCCTCGCCAAGCGATTCCCACATGCGACGACCGCGCATCTGGTCGACCGCCAGGTTGTAGGCCATCCGGAACACGTAGGTCTCGGCACTGTGCACCGCGTCAGGCAACGTAGCGCTGCCAAGCCGCACCCACGCCTCGTGCAGGCTGTCGCTGGCGGTATCGGAACAACCGATCCGGCGCGACAGCCGGCGCAGCAAGCGCTCGTAGTTCGACTCCAGGCACTCACGCAGCACCTGAATCGCCGCGCCGGTCTGCCCGGCCCCGTCGAGTTCTCGCGCCTCGGCAACCGAGACGGCGTCGGCAACGCTGCTTGCCGTGCCCAAATCCACTTCAGCGCCTCCCGTGCTCCGTGCTTCCCCGTACTGTCCACGCGCGAACATTGTGTGCCCCCCGATACCCATGAACGCTTCTGTCTGTCATTTCGTGCAAGCCTCAATGACATGACGGATATCGAAGGGCAAATCCGCAGATTATTTTTTGTAACGCGCCGCCTGCCGTCACAGATGTGCCTTTTCCTCCCGCGTGAGCTGCATCTTCTGTGCTTCGGTCAACTCTCCATTCCCAACCAGTTGGAATGCGCTCGACGGGTCGTAGCTCGCCCTCGCCTGCGGCGCGAGCGATGCGCCCTTCTGGTCGGCGTTCGGAGCGGGCGCATCCGAGCCGCCGCCCAGCATCCGGATCGAGAAGATCGACGGCGCGCTCTGACGCTGCGCCGCCCGGTCACGCGCCATGGCGTCCTGTGCGGCGGTAGCTGCCTGTGCGGCCGTGGCGCTCGCATTGGTCAGCGCGCCGACATTGACCGCCGCAATCACCGGCAACCCCGTCGACTTGCCCTGCACCTGAACGTTGGCGGCGTTGACGATCGCCAGCGCTGCGAAGTTGACGTTGCCCGACACACGAATCCCGGCTTCGCCCGCGTCGATGGTGCCCAGCGGCGCGACCAGGTCGATGTCGCCGCCCGGCACCTCCGGCAGCGGCGCCAGCGTGGCGATACCGGCACCGCTGGACGGCACCGACGGCGAGAGCACCACGTCGCCCATGTTGTCGTACACGCGCTTGGGCGGGGTATAGAGCACCGTCGTCTTCGAGCCGCGACCCGCGTTGATGTCCCCTTCGGCCGACCACGCCTGAATGCCGCCGCCAAAGGTCGTCATCACCCGCGACAGACCGAGCAGGATGCTGTCCCGGCTGTAGAGCTGAATGTCGCCTTCGCCTTGCGTAACGACACCCGCGGTCGCGCCGGGCGTCACCCCTTCGACACCCACCAGCGTTCTGCCGCCCGGGTTCAGCATCTGGATGTTGCCGCCGAAGTTGGTGCGCACACCGGCATCGGTCGTGACAGGCGTCGTCACACCGTTCACCGTATTCGTACCCGTCACGCTGCTGAACATGGTGATCGCGCCGTCGTAGTTTTGCGGATTCCCCTGCACGTCGTTTGCCGGGAACAGCGTGGCGATGGCGTTTCGACCGCGCAGATAGCTGCCATAACGCGGGCTGCTCGTGTCGTTGTACTCGCGTCCGCCGAGCAGCAACTCCTTGAAGTACACCTCACGCACGAACACGCCCTGCTGCACCTGCGGCAACGCGAGGAAGTACCCGAGTGCATCGGCCGACGTCCCTGTGTAGCCGAAGCGACCCTTGAGCCATGCCGTCAGTTCGTCGCCATAAGCATGCGCAACCTTGCCACTGCCGGCCAGCGCACTCCCGCCGGCCAACTGGTTGGCCGGATCGAAGTACAACCTGGCGAAGCGCGTGTAATCGGGGCCGTTAGCGCCCACGCCGGCGAGCACCGAAATGTCTGCGCCACCGGTGGTGTTCGACGGGCGCATCACGTCGCCCACACTCGTGAGCATGCCGACATAGCCCTGATACAGATTGCGTCCTGCCTGCATTTCCAACAGGCCCGGTCCGACAATGTTCGCCGACTGATAGATGATGTCGCGCCCGGCCTGCATGAGCGTGATATCGCTGCCTGAAACGTTCGCAAACGTGTCCGGTAACGTGCCGACACCGACGATGTCGCGCCCGGCCATGACCTCGAAAGGCTTCGCCGCGACGTACCAGACGCCGTGCGTCGGAACAAACTGCGCCACAGGGTCGTTCAGGCTGACAAGCGTCTTGCCGATACTCAGATCGTCGATATCCACGCCGGCATAGATGCGGGCAGGCACGCTATCCTGCCCGTGCAGCGGCGACGTTAGGGTGTCTTCGCCATACGCAAGCGGATTGGCCGCAGTCTGACGAATCGCCGCGTCCGACGACGCGCTGCTGAGGTTTGGCCCCTTGATCGTATGGAAGAAGGGATGCTGCGGCGTGGCCAGGCTCGCCATGTCGGCGCCGGACATCGAGACCGTCGCGCCCTGCCCGTAGATCGTGCCCGCTGCAAACATTTCGAGTTGCCCCACCGGCGAAGCGATCAACTCGAGGTTGGTTCGCGGATCGTCCGGCGTCATCGCCGTATTGAACCGGATGTCGCCGTTGGCGGCCGTCACGCTCAGGCTGCCCGGGAAGAAGCTGCCGCCGTTCGCGTTGCTGTTGCCCGCGTATCCCCCGTCGATGGGCATGACGTCGCCACCGGCCGAGAACAGACGAATGCCGGTGGCCGGACGGAAGAGCGTGAACTGCGTGTTGCCGCCCTTGGTCAGGGAGCCCGTGGCAGTCGTGTAGAAGGTGCCGTCAACGTTCTGCGACGCCGTCATCCCCGCGTCGCCGACGCCGCCCAGCACGAGGTCACCCCGCGCGCTGACGCTGACCGTACCGTCGCCGGGGATCAGCACCGGTCCGCGCGTCTGCGTCACACCCTTGATCGTCGTAAGCGCCTGTGTGCGCGGATCGTAGGACTTCCAATAGCCGCCGTTGCCATATGCCGCCGTCGCACCGATCGAGCCCGCGTCGATCGTGGCGTCACCGCGCAGGCTCGTCACCGAACCGAAGTAATCGCCAGGACGGTCCGACTGCCCCACGGACGGACGCCCGTTCAGCATCCCGCCGACCTTCACGCTCAGATCGCCGCCGCCCGTCTGCACCAGGCTGCCGTCGAACAGCACACGGCCTGTTGAGGCGACAGCGAGGTCTAGACCCGTCGACTGCGCATTGTTGTCAGACGTCATCACGCCAGCGTTGCGTCCGGCCACCAGCGTCAAATTGCCGCCACCGAGCGTGCCGATGCCCTGGAAACCGATGATTCCCGGAGCGATATTGGTGGAATCGAGCACGGCCATCGAGCCGAAGTTGATCCCCCACGCGGTCGGGTCCGTCGTGAGCCCCGCCCCGCCCTGGCGCCACAGCCAATTCGACGTGAGATTGCTGTCGACGAAGCGCTGCGAGTTGTCGGCCATCTGGATATTGCCGGTCACATCCTGCTGCGCCGATATCAGCACGTCGCCACCATGCTCCGGATACCAGACCTGGACACCGCCGCCCGAACCGGCTGCCGGCAGGTTATACGGATTGGTACCGTCCACCGCGAGTATCGGCGCGGAATTCGTGCCCGCCGTATAGACGCCATACGGCGTGGCTTCGCTGAAGTTGCCGCCGGCAAGAATCTCGAGATTGCCCGTCCCGGTACGCAACACGCTGAAGGACTTGGCGCTCAGCGAGTTGTTGTACGCCGCATCGCTCAGCGTGGCATTCCCCTGTCCCGCGAGCGCACGTGCCGTCTGCAACCCACGCTGGTCGGCAGAGGTAACGTCTGCGCCACCGACAAGGCGAATCGAAGCGGAGGACGAACCCGGCGCGAGCATTGGCGCCATCGGCGACGTGGGGGCCGCCCCAGCAACGCCGGGCGTGACCACGGCTCCCAGAGGAGGCAAAGTTGCGACATCGAAGATGAGATAGCCGCTCCCCCCTAAAGAAGGCCCGGGATTGAGTGTGGTGCCCGCCGGGATCGTGTTACCCGGCCCATAGGCACGGCCAGCGATATCGACAAATGGAACGCCATACGCCGAGACCATGCCCTGATAGAACTGGTCGTCCGGCACGGTCCAGTCACTCATCAGTGTCACTGCGCTGGTATAAACGTAGCTGGGATTATTCAGACCGGTGTCCCCAGGCGACCACAACTGCGCATTAGGATCCGTCGAGATGTCGATCGGAGTGTAGACCGCTGGCGTGCCAGCGGACGACTTGAACCCGTCCGAAATACTGCCCCCGATCGTCAGATTGCCGCCCGCGCGCAAGACCAGCGCCATCGGTTCGCCCGCGCCATACGTTGCCGAATTCGGATCGCGGTCCGCCCCTGCGCCGTAGCGGTACTTCGACAGATCGATGTCGCCAATCGTCGACAGATCGCCAACGGAAGCGATCTGCACGCCCGGGCGCAGGTGGTAGGCGCTGCCATAGGCCGAGAGACCGGCCGTACGGGCCGCCAGCGCACCGTTGCCGGCAGCGGCGTTCATGAACGCAGTGCTGGCGGTGTCGTAACCGTCAAGCGTCGCCTGCGAAATCGTGCTGCCCGCCGCCAGGTGATACGTCCAGAAGCCGTTGAGCGCGACGCTGTTGGCACTGCGTATCGTCAGCGGCCCCGGTGCGTTGATGGCGATGTCGCCCGACGTTTCCCCCGTTCGCATCGCGTTGAGGATGATCTCGCCGTAGCGCCCGCCGCTCGGTGTGCCGAGATCGAACACGGCGCCCGGCGAGAGCGTCATCGTGCCGCCCGACGCCGTCAGTTCGATATGACCGCGATTCTTCGATTCGATGGGCACGCCGTAGCTGTCGACCTGAAGCTTCGCGCCGTGCGCGTCGAGTACCGCACCGCCACTGAGCGTAAGCCCGTTGCCCGCCGACAAACGGATGGTGCCCGGCGACGTGCCGGAAGCGTCTATCGTGCCGTTGACCGTCAGACTGCCACTGTCGACCGAGATGCCGACGTTATGCGCCTTCACACCGTCGCCGACGACCAGATCGCCCTGCTTCTGCATGAAGCTGCGCGAATCGAAGAAGCCCCCCTGCGTGAGCAGCGCGTTCAGTCCGGCAAAGTCGGCGAATGTGCCCGCCACTGCCCCAAAGCCGGCACTGATAAACCCCGGGTTCGCGCTACCGCGCAACAGGCCGTTCAGAGTTACCGTGCCGGTACGAGCGTCGATCGTAATCGCCCCCGCATTGCTGTTCTGCGCAGATACATCGACGATCGAGCCGGGCGACTGCGTTACGCCACCCTGCGCGCTCGAGAACGTCGCCGTGCCGCCGAAGCCATAGACGGTGTGTGCCTGAATCTGCGAGGTCTGCCCGCTCAGATCGATGCGGCTGCCGTCAGCGAGCACGATGTCGTGCGTGGCGTCCACGGCGAGCTTGCCGCTAGGCAGCAGAACGGTGCTGCCAATACGCACGTTATCGCCCGTCAGATCGATCTCTGCACCGGCAACCGTCGACGTTGCCTTGCTTGGCGTCGCTCCCGCCGGGGCCACGACATTGAGTGCGCCGCCCGCCGTATAGCCGATGATCGATTTCTGCGTACCGGTAAGCAGCGGCGTCGCCAGCGTGAGGTTACCGCCCGTGCCGCTCTGGCCGAAGACCGCGCCGCTTTGCGTGCTCAGCGCCTGAAACACGAAGAGCCTGCTGTTGCCGGCCGACACGATGCGGTCGCTGGCCGTCAGATCGACGTCGTTGAAGCCGTAGATGGTGCGCGTGACGCTGGTCGTATCCACCGGCACGAACTGGCCGAGATCGATTTCCTTCGCCACCAGGCTCAACGCGCCGCTGCCCGGGCCACCCGTCAATATCGCCGGTGCCGATGCCCCCGCCACGCCGTTCCACGTCAGCCGGTCGGCAGCAATCGTTGCGTGATCGCCTGTCGCGCCATAGCCGTAGATCGCCGGGGACTTCAGAACGACATCTACGCCCGAACCGCGCGTATCGAGACCGCTGCTGCCGAGCACGTTGATCGCCCCAGCAGCGCCCAGCGTGATCTTCTCGAGGGCGGGTGCGCCGCTCGACGCATCGCCATGCATCAGCGTCGAGAGCATGGCCTGATTGAACAGCATGCCCGCCGGATTGCCCGCGCCAGCAACCTGCGACGCATTGCCCACATTGAGCGAGCCCACCGCGAGCGTGATATTGCGCGCGCCGAACCGTGCCGTCGAATCGAGTGTCGACGAGCCATTGGTCGAGAAGACCAGCGTGCCTTCCGAGAAGAGCCCCGAACCCGCACCTATCGTGATTGCGCCGTTGCTCGATTGTGCGCCGCCGAATTCGATATTGCCGTTCGACAGGGCGAGCACCGTGTTATTCCCTGCGACGTAGGGCAGCCCCGTCGTCGCAGTGTCGAACGGCGCCGCCCCCTTGCCGACGGTCGTCAGCGTCACGTTATTGCCCAGCGTGATGTTCGTGCCGATCAGATAGATCTCACCGGCGGACAGGGTGATGCCACCGCGCAAGTAGAGATCGTTGACGCCGCTGTTGTAGACGGAGTATTGCTGCCCGAACACCGGGGCCGCGTAGCCGTTGATGCTCAGGCGCGGCGCGTTGATCGCGCTCAGGTCGTTTGCCGCAACCGACACCCCCGTGAATCCCGGCGTGGGGGTTCCCGTAGTGATTTCGCTGACGTTCTCCACCGCGACCTGTCCCGCGACACCGCCCTGCGCTGCACGGAACAGCGCCTTGCCGTCGAACGTGAAAGCCGGCGTCGTCAGCGCCTGATTGGGCGTGACGAACATGATGTCGAGCGCGCGACCGTCGCGCGGCAGCATCGGCGCAAGGTTACCGAACTGCGCCGCCTGACTCGTGAGGAAGTCGCTGTAGCTCTGTTCGTTGAACTGGGAATATTTGCGCACGGCCGTACCCGGCGTGACCAACAGGGTCGACGGCAGTTGGTTGACTACCGACGTGTTGGCGATACGCAGATACCCCGTCGTCAGATAGGTGCCGTTGCCCGCCGCCGTCGCGGTGGCCGGCAGGTTCTGGCCCGTACCGCCGATCTCGACGCGATAGGCCCCAGGCTGCAGTGCGTAGTTCGACGGCAGCAACGTGTAGGTGCCGGCAGGCAGGCCCGGCACACCGTTGCCGATGGTGACGCGCTGCCCCACGACCGGATCGCCCGCACCGTTCTCCGGCGCTACCGGCGCATAGGCCGACGCGTAGCCCGGCACGATGGCGTAGACCTTGTCGCTCGCCTTGCTGAGTTTCATGGTCGGGTTTGCATTGACCAGCGGCGTATTCAGCACGTTGACCGAACCGCCTCGCCCCGACACGAATCCCGCGCCGGTAAGCGAGCCGCCGCCCGAAAGATCGACCACCGCGCCGCCGTCCACTGCGATCGACTGTCCCTTGAGCCGGATACCGGAACTGATGCCCCAGCCACTCGGCGTGAAGCCGCCCGCTTGCAACGGCGAGATGCTCGCGCCGTTGTAGGTGTACGTCACGCCATCGAAGGTGCCGCCGTAAGGCATGGTGAGGCCGTCGGTGGATACCGATGTCACGCTGCCGGGCAACAACTCGATGTTCCGGGTGGTGCCCCCCGAACCCGGTACGTTATCGACTTGTCCCAAGATCAACGTACCCAAGGGCGCACGCACTACGCCGCCTTGTTTGATGTTCGGCGCCAACATCAGCAGCGTGCCGAACGCGGACATCGGCATGGCCGGCACGTCGGCCGTCGTGCGGCCCAGTGTCAGGGTGGCGTTGTAGTCCGGGTTGGTTGCCCCCGCGACGATGTTCGCCTTGGCCCCCGTCGTCGGATAGATCTGTGCCCCTTCGAAATCCAGATCCCACGGCGAGACCAGCGACGTTCCGGCTGCCAACTCCGTTGTCGGAAGAAAACGAATATCGCCCTGACTCACGAAGCGTGTCGTCTTGAAGCCCGCTGCGGGCGTCTGGACCCACTGGTTCAGATTCGTGTCCCAGAAAGAGGTGTTGGAAGAGAAACTGACTGGTCCCTGAATGTCGATGAGGTTCGCGTCGACCTCGAATGTCGCCATGGTCGGTGTCTTGGATGGCTGCACGTTGCCGATCGCCCCGGTCCGAATGCCGTCGCGATAGACGGCCGGTGTCGCGCTGAAGCTCACGTAGGGCGCAGCCAGCCGCACGGTGTTGCTCGTGGGCACAGGCACGCCCGCCTGGGGCGGGTTCGACGTGATGGCGTTCGCCATGAGCTTGAGGCTCTTGTCGAGCGAGAGCGACACATCGCCATTGAAGATCAGAAAGTCGGTCGACAGCAGCGACACCGAACTGAAGCCGCCGCCCTTGATCTGATCGACGCTCACCGCCGCCTGACCGAACGGCAACGAGGCCGCAGCGGAAGGTCCGGTGAGCGCGGCCGGAACGCCGCTGTGCTGTGTGACCACGAACTTCCCAGGGACTAGCACTGACATTGGAATCAGATTGTTCTGATCCTGATATTGCGCTGTTGTCAGCGACAGCGACAAATCGCCGCCCGAGGTACCTGCGCCACCTGCCTTGGCATGCGCGTTGCCGTCAAACACCAGACCGCTCATCGAGTTCAGCGCGATCGCCCCGCCGTTGGAGGCCAGCGCCATGCTGCCCGTGGCGTTCGACGGCTGCCCCGGCACCGTCGCCGTACTCACCTTCACCGCCGCGCCATCGGCGTTCAACTCCGCGCCCGGACGAACGATCACGAACGATACGCTGCCGTTCAGCGCGATGCTGCCGGCGTCCGACACGGTGCCGTAGATGCGCCCGGAGGCGTCGACCGCCGTGTAGCCAAAGCCGGAGACATCGAGCACGGCCGTCGGCCCCAACCAGATCGCCATGCCAAGGTTGTTGCCGACGGCGTCGAAATTGCGGGCGCTGGGCAGTGCGCCATCGGCTTGTGCATTCAGTGTGATCTTGCCGCCACGGGCGATCAGCGCGCCATCGACCGTGATCTGCCCGAACGAATCGAGCGTGATGTTCTGGCCTGGGTCGACAACGACCGATGCGCCCTGCCCGATGCTCACCTCACCGCCGGCCTTGTTGCCCTGATAGTCCTTGGTGATCGAACGCAATGCGAGACTGGCCCCGGCGCGCTGTGTGAGCGCAGCGGTCTGTGCGTTTTCCGCAAAGAGTTGCGGCAGCGCCACCTCCATGACTTTCGACGGATCGCTGCCGGTGGGGGCGCTCGCGCTGTTTGCCGTGAAGTGGTACACCGGCATGACCGGCGCGAGCTTCACGCTGTTGTCTACGCGCACGCCCTGCCCGCCGTTGATGTCGTAGCTTGAGAACCCCGCGCTGAAGAACGGCGTATTGCTGCCCGATGTGCCCGCGTCAAACGTCGGCACCGGTGCGACGGCGACGTTGCGCGCGAGCGTCGTGCCGGCCGGGATGACCACCCCTACGGGGTAGGTCACGTCCACGTTGCTGACCGTGCCAGCCGTGTACACGATACGGTATGGCAGGATCGAGAAGCCGGCGGGGAACACCTTCGACGGAATAACGGTGCCAGCGGGCATGCCGGGGCTGCCGTCCGCGGCAAACATATTGAAGATCAGCTTGCCCTTCGGCAGCGTGTCGCCCGGGTAGTATCGGATGTATCCGGAATTGGCGTCCGTGTTGTAAGCGAGTATTCCGACGCCAGCGGGTACGACCCAATCGGCTGCGGTGGGCGTGCTCGGCGCCACATCGAGCTGAATCGGCACCGGGAACGGCACGTCCATGATCAGCTTGGTGTGTGCATCGATCGAGGAGAACGGCAGCGGCGTGCCCGCAGGCACGGTGTAAGGCTCGGCGAGTTTCACCGCGACGTTCGCCGAGGTGCCTGCCGCCAGTTCGCCACCGGCCAGTGCCGCGTTCGCACCGATCATGATGGCGTCCGGCGTCGAGATCGTGAGTTTGCCGCCGCCGTTTACGCCATACGCGAGGATCGTGCCGTTCATCGTCATCGTGCCAACGCTGACGTTCACATTGCTCGCCGAGTCGCCAGCGATCAGCGTGACGTTGCCGCCGGTGCCGCCCCGGGTCTTGCCGTTGGCGAGGACTGCGCCGCCAGACGACACGTCGATCACACTGCCGTCGCCGATCGTCAGATCGCTGGTGGAATCGAACGTGACGTTGCCGCCGTTCAGGAAGGCAACCTTGGAGAGCGAATCGGGATCGGTGGCGCCGTTCACCCAGAGGCCGCGCACGTCGATTCGCGCGCCCGGCGACAACGTCAGTCCAACCGTGCCGTTGGGCTGGAACAGCGCCACGGGGTATTGCTCGCCCGCGCGCAGATAGGTGTTGGAGATATTGACCGTGCCGCTCGGCACGATGATATTGCCGCTCACCTCGACCCCCGGCGACACCAGATTCAGGCGGCCGCCGTTATCCAGCCGCAGGTCGCTGCGCACGTTGATATCGCCTGACGTCACAAGGTCCAGCTCGCCGTACCCGGTGGCATTCAGACGCGCCGCATCGAGCCAAAGCGTGTTGGCGCGTGTCGTGTCGAGCGCATCGCTCGCTTTCATTTGCGACGTGATGTCGTCGACTGCGCCGATCACGACGTCCGTCGCGAACGCATTCGTGCGTCCCACCCCCGTGTACTGGCCGAGCGTCAGCGAAGCGGCACGCGCAACGGCGAACTGGCCGAGTGCGTAACCGTCGGTGAGTCCGGACGGACGAGCCTGCGTCTGCACCGGGCCGGTGTAGACGTTGGCGATCACGTCGCCCTCGAGCACGGCCGTCGGTGCGGAGATCGACAGACGGCCCGCGTCGCGCCCGACCGTGTAGCCGTTTTGCAGCACGCGCGTGGGCGCGATGAGCGGGCTGGCGTACGACTCGGTCAGGTTCTTGCCCCAACGCCGGTGTTCCACCTCGAAGCCGCTGTAGACACCGGTGTAGAGCACGTTCGACGGCGCGGTATTGACGTTGTAGAGCTGACCGTCTGCGCCCTTGAGCCACGTCTGATTCAGATAGCCCGTCTGCACGTTGAGCGAGCCGCCCGACAGGTTGATGAACGCGCCCTTCTGCGTCACCACCTCGTTGCCGCCAATGGTCACTGTTCCGCCCTGCGCGGCCCACTCGCCGATGCCGTGCGTCTGATTGGCCAGATAGCCGCCGACTTCCAGCAAACCGCCGGAGGTGTACCAACGCTCGTTCGCGTAGCCCCCTACGGACGCCGGAACGTAGATCAGACGCCGGCGGTCGATGTAGACGTTCGCATTGTTCAGGGCGGTGTTGTCGCGGTTGCCCGGGGCGTCGCGCTGCTCGTTGCCTTGCACGTTGATCTTGACGTTGTTGCTGTCCATCGACAGCGAGACGCCGACCGCGCCCGAAACATCGAGTTGTGCCCCGTTTGCCACGAAACTGCGGCCGGTGGCGCTCACCGCCAGTTGGCCACCGGTGGCGAGCGTGAGCGAATTGCCCTGAAATTCAACATTGCCGCCGCTCACGATTTCGACGCGCGATTGATCGCGACGATCCGAGAGTCTCGACAAGTTGTCGAACAATCCGGACGACATGCCGGCGCGCAGCACGTCCTGTTTTGCGGAATCCTGCATCAACGCGGCGCGTTGGCTGTCGAGCGCCGTCGCTCCGTTATCGCTGATGAGCACCGACGTCAGCGCGCCACTGCCCAACGTCACCTTGCCCAGCGCGTCGCTTGCCGAGTTCAGCAGGTGAATCGTGCCTCGTGTGTTCACCGTCGTGCTCGACACCGCCGTGCCCAGTTGCTGCACGTCACGGCCCGCTAGCGTGATGTCGCCTTCCGGCGACATCAGCAAGCCGCTGTTCACCACCTTGCCCGCCGTGCTCTGCGCCACGAACTGCGGCGAAACTTCGTTGCCGCGGGTGGTCGACGGCGTGTTCGCGTCCGTGCCGACGCCCTTGCGTATCACGAAGCTGTCGCCTGCGGCCAACGCCACCTGCCCTTGCGGCGTGACAATTGTCCCCGCGTTGCTCACCTGATTGCCCAGCAGCAGCACATAGCCGCCGCCCTGCGTCACCGACGTCGGCGTGCGCGTCGTGATATTCGCCCCCGCCTGCACTTCGACCTTGCCCAGCGCATCGGTGAACGTCGGCGTCGTGCCGTTCGCGCCGTAGATTCCGCTCGTCTGAAACTGCGCGTCGCTCATGCGAGCCGCCGCCACCACCAGATTGCGCGTATCGACCTGACTCGTGCCGCCGAAGATCACACCGTTACGGTTCAGGAGCAGCACGGTGCCGTCGCCGTGAATCTGCCCCTGAATCTGGCTCGGACGCACCTGCGGATCGTTCACACGATTCAGCACCGCCCAGTCGCTTTGCTGCGCGAAATTCACCGACGTGTTGCGCCCGACGTTGAACGTCTCCCAGTTCAGGATTGCCTTATTGGCCGTTTGCTGGATGTTGACGTTGGTCTTGCCGTTGGCGCTCGTCTGCGTTGGCGTTTGAGCGTTGATCCAGCCCTTGGTCAGGCTATTGGTGTCGACCTTCAAACCACCTTCGGTCAGGCCGTCGGGGATCGTTGTATCGCTGCTCGCCGCTGCCGCGCGCGCAGTGGCTTGTGCGGCCTGCATCGCCGCGATGTTCTGTGCGGCCGAACTCAGATTCGCAATCGAGCGCTGCAACTGCGCATTCGCCTGTTGCTGTTGCGCCGAGGGGTCCATCAGCGATGTGACCGGCATGCCGTTCGGCAGGCGTCCCGTTTGCGAGGCCGTTGCCTGTGCGGCGCCGCGTGCGGCAAACCATGCGTTGCTGAACGCCTGTTGCGCATGCGCTGCCGACGATGCCAGCAGCGTCAACGCCGCAGCCTGCACAAGCGGCTTACGGTGCAGGCTGCGGATGACACGCCCCAACCGGCGGCGTTGCGACTGATTGGGCGAGTCGTTGGAATCGGGGGAAGCGAGCGAGACGAAAGGGTTCGGTTGCATGTCGAATCTGCAGTGGCAATCGGTTAGCGGCCGCCGCCATCTCATCGATGCAAGCGGCCTTCCCTTTGATGACGACGCTCACTCCTCAAACCCGCAAAGACGCTCTCGAAAATTTCTCGCTCTCCGAAGTTCTCCGAATCCGCCCCTCACACCTGCCCGACGATTTCCGTTATCCCACGACCACGATGCCGCCAGGTAGCTGTGTCACACTCGCGCCCAACACGGCCTGAATCTGCGCGAAGATCTCGCCGATCCGGTCGATACGGAATCGTCCGCTCAACCGGCTTTGTGCGAGACGACTGTCGAACACCATCACTCGCCCCGAGCGATAGCGATTGATTTCGCCAATCACATCGGCGAGCGGCGTGTCACGAAACACGAGCACGCCCGAGCGCCATGCCGACGTTGCCGCCGTATCGACGGACGCGGCGCGCCCCAACTGCTGCCCTTCGTAGACCACCTGCTGGCGTGCGGCCAATTGCACGCTGCTGCCCCCCACCTCGACGCGCACGCCGCCGGAAACACAGGTCACGCACACACGTGTCTCGAGGTGGCGCACTTCAAAGTTCGCCTGAGTCCCGATGGCGCGACCATCGCCTGCCGTCACGACGAACGACGCCGGGCTGCGCGAGTTGTCGACGGCAATCTCGCCATCGAGCAGATTCACGCCGCGTCGCGCATCGGCCGCGCCGTCCTTGTTCGTCAGTGCAATGCTGGTGCGGGTATTGAGATCGACCTTGACGTTACCCGCCAGCGCAATCTGACGTTGTTCGCCAGTGGAGGTGCGATAGTCGGCGCTCGCCATCGACGCCATCGCGCCCCAGAACCCCGTAGGGGCCACAACGACCGCGCCTATGCCAGCGGCCGACGCCAGCGCACCGCCGAGGAACATGCGGCGTCCCGCGCGTGCGGGGCGGCGCACCTCGGCGCTCGCGCGTGCGCGCGCCATCTCGCCGGCAGGGCCAAGGTCACGCCATAGATCACGTGCCTCGGCGAACGCCGCGGCGTGTGCCGGGCTCGCGTCGCACCATTGCTTGAGCGCCTGCGCGTCTGCCACAGTGGCCTCGCCGGACGTGAGACGTCGCACCCATGCATGGGCGTCGCGCCGCAGGGTCTGCGTCGTGGCGGATCGGGTCGAGCTATCGGGTGCAGCCTTCATGTCGGGTGTGTCTGTCGATCCTCTGCTTGCGGCGCCGCCAGGCGTTCTCTGAGTTGCCGGCGGGATTCTGCCCAGATTTGGGGGCGTCATATTCACAAGACGTTTCCCGCGAGCGGTTTCCGCAAGTATTTTTGAAATTATTTTTGCCCGCTTCGCACAATCGTCACGATGACGTGGCAAACGGACGGTCGTTTGCTATCGTTCCATTTGGTCGGCACAAAACTCCTGCGCCCGCTTGAGTTCCAGTTCGACAAGCCGCAACGAGATCCCGAAGCGCTCGGCCACCTCGCGCTGCGCAAGGCCGTCGAGTCGCACCGCGAGCAGAATGTCACGACGGCGCTGGGGCATTTGCTCCAGCACACGCGCGAGTTCATTGAGATCGGAGTTCGCTTCTGCGATCTGTGCGGGCCCCGGCTCCGGACTCACCAGATCGAGCATCGTCTCGATCTCGCCGACACTCAACCGGCGGTCCTCCGCGCGCTGCTTGTCGATGGCGGCGTGATAGGCCATCCGGTACAGATAGGCACCCGGATTGCGCACCGGCTCGATGTTCTCGGTGTTTTCCAGCCGTAGCCACGTGTCCTGCAACGCGTCGCCCGCCAGATCGGGCGAACCGAGCTTGCGCGAGAGCAGGGTCTTGAGTTGCCCGTAGCGTTGCACGAGCAGTTCCCGTAGCTTGGCGCGTGGGCTATCGGCCATGTGCCCCTCCGGTCGTCGCGTCGTTCGCCGTCTCGCATGCCCAACTGCGACCGGACGCCCGGGGCAACACCACAAAGGTAAATGGCTGCGCCAGCGCCGCCGGTGCCGCTTCGCCGACTCGCGCGCCCTGCAACGTGCTGAGCACCAGCGCGTCGACAGTGCGGTCGCCACTGGAACCGAGCAACGTCACCGGGCCGATCTCGCCGGCGGCATTGATCCACAAACGCAACGCGATACGGCGCGCGCCCTGTGCAAGCACCGGCTGCGCACAGAAGGCGTCGTGCACGCGCGTCTGTATCAATCCGAAGTAGCGACGGGCAGACGCGGCATCGACGAGCGCGCGATCAACAGAGCTGGACGAATTCTGTTGCGCAGGCACGAGCGCCACGGTCTTGGCACCGGTATAACGGGACGTCAACCCACTGCCTTCGAGCAGTATCTGGAGCGCTGCGCGAGGGGACATCTCGCCTTTCACGGGCGCGGAGATGCGCCCTGCGGTGAAGGAACTGTCGTAGAGCAGAGAGACATCGGTGAGGGCGCCGTACGCCTCAAGCGCAGACTGCAGCGGTTGCGCCGCAATGTCGAAGGACAACAGCGGCTGGGCTCCGGCCTCGGCAGGGGTTACGGCGCCGGGAGCGACGTCTGTCGCCCAGACACGGGCAGAGCAAGCGCAGGAGCAGATCATCGCGATGCACAGTAACAATATCGGCCGCGGCGTGCTTTTCGCTATTTTTCTGAGCATGTCCGCGCTACTTGGCACACGGCTCGCCCGGGCAAGTGTGAGCACTCTCGGGGACGTGCGGAATTGGAGTCTTCGTGCAGCCTAGCAGTCCAAGATGAATTTTTTGTTACAAGCGGCGTTTTTTCTGGCGCAACGACGTCTGACACCTGACGGGGTCTGTCGGGAGCTTGCGGCGCTATCGCGAAACCGGCGTCTCGAAAGTCTCGAACGATTCGGATGTCACTGGGCCACCCAATCCGTACTTCGCGCGCGGGCGCAACATGAACGCCTGCGTGCGCTGCTCCATGACGTGGGCGACCCAGCCGGCCGAGCGGCCCACGATCCAAAGCGCGGTGGATGCCCCGTCGGGCAATCCCAGCGCACGGGCCAGCGTGACGAGCCCCGGCGCCAAGCCGGGATGCGCATTCAGTTCGCTGCGCATGCGCTCAAGGAAATCGAGCGTCAAACGCGTGTTCTCGCGCGCCGTCGCGTTCATCGCCCCTTTGCCCGTCTCGTCCATGAGCGTGCGCGCCATCTGCATCATCAGATCGGCGCGCGCGTCGCCGCCCGGATACAGCGGATGGTTGAAGCCGAACAGGCTCGCGCCGTACTCGCGCACACGATCCACGCGCGTATCGAGCGCATTGAACGGCTCGCAAAGCAACAACGTCTCGATCTTTTCCGTGCTCGTGCCCGTGGAGAAGCCGATATGCGAGCCGATGGCGGCGGCCACGCAACTGAACAGGTCCGCATGGGTCGATGCGGCGATCCGTGCCGAGAACGTGGCCGGGGCCAGCTCGTTATCGGCCAATAGCACGAGGGCGGCGTTCGTCGCGCGAAGCCTTGCGGGCGTCAGCGCGCCGCCCGCTGCGCGCAGGATATGTCCCGCGACGTTGTCCCCTTCGACGCGCGCCACGAACCGACGCTGCGGCCCGAGAAAGCCGACGCAACCGGCCATGCAGTGCAGCATCATCCGCGCGGCCTGTACCGCTGTACCATCGGCCAATTCGCGCGGCCCCCGACCGTGCATCGCCAGCGCAAATGGCACCATGCCCAGCAGATTGCCAATGTCCGCGCTCGCGACTTCGCCGTTGTAGGTCGACAGGAATCGCAGCACGTCGGACGGCGTGTCCTGCATCGGCCACTCGGCAATGCTGTCCTGCCAGATTCCCGTCATCAGCAGATGCACGACCGATTCGAACGACGCACCGCCCCCCGCCAGATCGATCGCCAGCCGGTTGCGGTATCGCGGACCATGCGGCGTGATCTGCGTGATGGCCGAATGCAGCACAGGGTCGCCGAAACGCATGGTCGATTCCGCCACGGCGCCGGTGGGCGCGCGCCCGCGCTTGCGGGTCGCCAGACGCTCCACGTCACGTCGCAAGTAGAGACTCTTGCGCCCGTCCTCATGCGGCCTCGCCCGGATCAATCCCCGGCTCACATAGGCGTAAAGCGTGGCGGGCTTGATGTCGAGCACGCCCAACACTTCCTCGCGCGTCATCAGGTCGTTTTGCTGCGTCATGGTCTGCCTCGATGTTCCCGTCGCCCTCTCACTGCGGGCGGCTGCTCATGATTCGGTCGAATTTGCGAGACATGATGCCACAGGCATATTGACTTTAAAAATCAATATTGATAAATAAAAAATCGCCCAGTAAAGTCGACTCCGGATAGCACAACAAAGACACTGCGGGCCCGGTCTTCCCGGCGCGCGACAGGTCGCCCCATTCGGAGACAAGGCATGACTCAAGACACCCCGTCGCGGCAGTCCGAACGCATCGACGTTCGCGACGCACTGCAATCTGCCCCGCTCGGGGCGTTTCATTACTGGCTGGGCACGCTGCTCGCGCTGATCCTGCTGTTCGACGGCTTCGACCTCTATAACGCGGCTTATATCGTCCACGACGTGACTGCGCTGTGGCACTTGTCGCCGAGCCAGATTGGCGTGCTGTTGTCATGCGGACTCGCGGGCTTCGCCGCTGGTTCAGCCGTCTCGGGGTTATTCAGCGATCGCGTCGGACGGCGTCGTGTGCTGCTCACCGGCATCTGGCTCTCGGGGTTGATGAGCCTGGCCATCGCCCTGTTCACGCACGATCTGCGCACCTTCATCGCGCTTCGCTTCGTGATGGGGATTTCGCTGGGTCTGCTGATGCCGGTCGCCGTCACCTACATCAACGAGATCGCCCCCAAGCGCAGCGCGAACGTTTTCACCATCGTTTTCTTCACCTGCGGCTGGATCGGTGGTGCGACGGCCTCCGGCTTCATTGCCGCCTGGCTGATTCCGCAGCACGGCTGGCAGAGCATGTACTACGTGGGGAGTTTGTCCGTCGTGCTGGCGCTCGCGTTGCAGTTCGCGCTACCAGAGTCAGTGTCGTTTCTGGCGAGCCGGGGCCGACAAGAAGCGGTGCGTGCGCAACTCAAGCGCCTGTGGCCGACGCGCGCCGCAGCGTTCGATCACGCGACGTTCACGTCTCCCGACGCGGGCGTCAAAGCCGGCTCGGTCGCGGCGCTCTTCTCCGGCAAATTCCGCCGTCAGACGATCTGCTTCTGGGCGATGGGGGCACTATCGCTGTTCTCGTCCTATGGTCTGTCGGGCTGGTTGCCGACGATCATGCTCAAACGCGGCGAAAACCTGTCGACAAGTTTCGCCTACGGCTCGCTGCTGGTGTTCGCCTCGGCGTTTGGCAGCCTGATCTGCGGCGTGGTGGCCGACCGCATCGGCAATCGCCGTCTGGCCATGTCGCTCGCCTGGCTGTGCGGCGCGGCGGCCATCGCCGTGCTTGCGACGGCCGCCGGCGGCACGGTGACATTTGCGGGCATCGTGGTCGCCGGCATGTTCGTGATCGGCACGCAGACGGTACTCAACAACCTCGTGGCCGTGAGCTACCCGACCGAGATTCGCAGCACTGCTGTCGGCCTTTACCTCGGCATCGCGCGCGTCGGGGCGATGTGCGGCCCAGCCATCGCTGGGGTGCTGCAACAAGCCACGGGGGGCGCAGGCGTGATGTTCGTCGTGCTGGGCGCCGCGCTCGTCACGGCAGCGGCGCTGGTGTTCTTCGTCGCCCGCCCTGAAAACCTGCCCAAGGCCCCGGCCTTCGGTCACTGATGATCTGCGGCCGTGCGGGCGCCGGTTCGGTGCTCGCCCAGCGCCCGCCTCTGCGCACCGGAACGCGTCATGTCCAAGCTCACTCTCTCGCTCGCCGTCAACGATTACGACCATGTGCGCGACCTGCTCGACGGCCGGGCCGCCGCGCAAGGGATCGATCTCGTGCCATCGTTGCTGCCAGTCGAAGAGATCTTTTATCGCACGACGCACTTTCAGGAATGGGATCTCTCGGAGATGTCGCTCGCCAAGTATGCGTCGCTGCGCTCGCAAGGCGACGATCGGCTGATCGGCTTGCCCGTCTTCCCCTCACGCGCGTTCCGGTTGTCGTCGCTCTATGTGCGCGGTGACGGCAGCGTGAGCTCGCCCGCCGATCTGCGCGGCAAGCGGATCGGCGTGCCGGAGTGGGCGCAAACGGCATCGGTCTACTCGCGCGGATGGCTTGCGCACGATCAGGGCGTTGCGCTGGCGGATGTCGAATGGGTGCAGGGCGGCGTCAATCAGGCGGGGCGTCGCGAGAAGGTCGCCGTGCGGGTACCGGACGGCGTGCGTTGTCGCCCGTCCCCCGAGACCTCGCTCACGGCCATGCTGCTCGATGGCGGCATCGACGCGATTCTCAGCGCCCGTCCGCCCGCGCCGCCGCCAGGCCGCGAGCGGGAAATCGTCCGCCTGCTGACTGACTTCGAGGCCGCCGAACGCGCCTACTTCGTGCGCACCGGCATCTTCCCGATCATGCATCTGATCGTCATGCGGCGCGAGGTCTTTACCTCACATCGCTGGATCGCGGGCAATTTACTCAAGGCGTTCACGCAGGCGAAAGACGCCAGCATCGCTCGCCTCGACGACATCACCTGCTCGCACTTCCCGCTGCCGTGGATGAGTCAACGTGCCACGCAGGCGCGCGAAATGTTCGGCAGCGATCCGTGGCCCTATGGGGTTGCGCCCAACCGCGTCACACTCAACGCCTTCCTGCGTTTCGCCTTCGAGCAAGGCGTCTGCCATCGGCCGATGCAGGCCGAGGAGTTGTTTCCTCCGGAGATGGCGGCCGCCGTGCGGGTGTGACCCCGCTCGCTGCCTACGCCGCGCTTCGGCCTTCCTCTTTGGATTTTCTACTTGTCACGATCATGATCCAAGCTGCTCCCCCCTACGCCCCGGCGCTCACCGAACACGATGCCCAGTCGATGGCGCAATTGCTCGAAGACCTCGCTGCGGCGAACCACATCCTCGCGCATCACGAAGTGCTCGATGGCTTCGGCCACGTCAGCGTTCGCGACCCGCGCAACCCCGACCATTTCCTGATCGCACAATCGATGGCGCCCGAACTGGTGACGCCGGACGACATTCTCACGCTCGACTTCGATTGCCAACCGGTCGACGGCGACACACGCAAACGCTATCTGGAGACGTGGATTCACAGCGAGATCTATCGTGCGCGCGCGGACGTGGCGGCCATCGTGCACAGCCACTCGCCGTCGGTGATTCCGTTTGCATCGTCGTCCGTGCGTCTGCGCCCGGTCTATCACATGGCGGGCTTTCTCGGCAGCGGCGCACCGGTGTTCGACATCAGACATTGCTTCGGCTGTACCGACATGCTCGTGCGCAACGGCGAACAGGGTAAAGCGCTGGCAGAGTCGTTGAGCGATGCCGACGTCGCACTCATGCGCGGACACGGCTTCGTGGCGACGGCCCCGTCACTGCCCGCCGCTGTGTACCGTGCCATCTACACGGAGCTAAATGCGGGAATGCAATCCAAGGCCATTGCGCTCGGCGGCGAGGTGACGTACCTCGACCCCGAAGAAGGCAAACGCTCGAACGCCACGAACCTGGGGGTGATCGAGCGTCCTTGGACGCTGTGGAAGCGTCAGGTGGCGGCATTGCGCGGCAGTTGATCGGACTGACGGCAACTCGCACCCTTCAAGCCAGTTGTGCGATGTTGCCGTCGGCCACGCTTACGTGCGACGCGTGGCCAGTTCGGCCCCTTGACGCAGCGCTTCGAGCAGACTGCCTTCGTCGGCGATGCCCTTGCCTGCGATATCGAACGCGGTGCCGTGATCGACTGATGTGCGCACCACTTGCAGGCCGACGGTGACGTTCACCCCCGCTTCGAGGCCCAGCACCTTCACCGGCCCATGCCCCTGGTCGTGGTACATGGCGACCACGAGATCGAAGTCGCCGCGCCCGGCGCGGAAGAACAGCGTGTCGGCCGGCAACGGTCCTTCGATATCCCAGCCGCGCTCGCGCAACAGTTCCACTGCCGGCACAATCTTCTCTTCCTCTTCCCCGTAGCCGAACAGGCCGTTCTCGCCTGCATGCGGGTTGATGCCGCACACGGCGATGCGCGGATTGGCGATGCCCGCCTTGACCAGCGTCGCGTGGCCGCGTTCGATCGTGCGCTGCACCAGACCCGGCTCGATCTTGCGAATCGCGTCGATGATGCCAATGTGAGTCGTGACGTGAATCACGCGCAGTTGCGGCGCGACGAGCATCATCGACACTTCGTCGACACCGGTCAGGTGAGCGAGCATCTCGGTGTGGCCGGGGAACTTGTGGCCCCCGGCGTGCAGGGCTTCCTTGTTCAGCGGTGCAGTGCAAATGGCATCGATTTCGCCGGCCTCGGCGAGCTTCGCCGCGTGCGCAATGTACTGATACGCCGCGTCGCCTGCGATGGCGGACAGTTCGCCGAACGGCAGGTCTTCGGGGATCAGATCGAGGTCGATGCACTCGATCACGCCCGGCGTGAACGTCGCTTGCGAGACTGTCTGGATACGTCGCACGCTCAACGGCTTTTTGACGATGGCGATGGCCTGCTCGAGACGTCGCGCGTCGCCGATCACCACGGGACGGCACTGTTGATAGACAGTATCGTGCGCCAGACTCTTGACGACGATTTCCGGGCCGACGCCAGCCGCATCACCCATGGTGATGCCAATGACAGGGAGATATTGATTCATGGCGTTTGCGTTGATATCCGTTTCGTTGGGGTAATGCCCGGAACGGGTTTCGTGTTCCGGATCGATGTCCTGTTGTCCTGCAACGCGTTCGCGCTACCTCATTGGGTGTCGCAAGTCTTTGCCGCAGCGCGCAGATGCCGGTAGGCACTATGCAGCGCCGCTTCGCCACCGAACGCACCCGCCTTGGTGACGATACGCACCGGCGCACCGTTGGCGGGCCGACCCACCGCAACGCCCGGCTCGACTTCCGAGAGCAACTCCAGCGCCCCGACGCCCACCGCGCTCAACACCGCGCGCGCCGTTTCGCCGCCTGTCACGATGAGGCCCGATAGCCGCGCGAAATGCGGTGCGATCAATGTGGCCAACGCGGCCGACAACTGCGCGCCCTCGCCGGGATCGAACGCGTCGTCGCGGCCGATTCGCACCAGCAGGTCGGTGCCGTTCTCGAAGGCATCGCCAATGCGCGCACGCCAGACCGCGCTGTCGGGATGCGCCGGGCCGGCACGCAACACCGCAGGCGGCACGATCCATTCGACGACGGCATTGTCTTCACACAACCGCACACATTGTTGCTGCGACACCGCAGACAAACTGCCCACCAGCGTCAGCACGCGCCCATCCGCACGGTCTTCGATCGTCGCGTGCGCATTGTGCCGCGTGTCGTCCGAATGTGCCGGCGATGCAAACAATGCCGGCAGTTCGGCCAGCTCACGCGCGAGACCGCCTGATCCGACCCAGAAGATGTCCGTCAACGCGACACTGGCACGCGCCAACATGGCGAGATCGTCGTCCGTCTGTGCATCCACAATCAAAGCCGTGACGGCATCGGCGCGCGCCTGTGCGATGACGTCGTTCAGCGCCGCACCTACCGTCGCGAAATCGCCGCGCAGCACATCGACCGTCACGATCTGCGTCTTCATGCCGGCGGCAGCGAGCATCGGCGCGAGGCGCGCCTCCTGCGCGTCATGCTCCAGCCGCCACGTGTCCGTCGCGGCGAGCGGAACGCCACGCACGAAGACTTCCCCGTTCTGCACGGTACGGCCCGTGGCCGGAAACGCGGGTGCCACGATGGCAAGTCCCGCAAGCGGCTGCAATGCCGCGACTTCAGCAACCCAGTTGCCGCGCAACGTGGAGTCGATCTTCTTGTACAGACGACGTCCGGTTGCGGCATGCCGCTGCCACGCCGCAACCGCACGCGCGGCGGCGTCGGCGGGGGCGAGACGGCGCGTGTCCGTATCGATCGCCACCACCTGCGCCGCCGCATGGAAGCCGTCGACGTCGAGCGACACAACACTGCGCCAGCCGGCATTGGTGAAGCCGATCGCGCAGTCGGCGGCGCCAGACAAGTCGTCGGCGACAATCAGCATGCTCACTGCACCGCCCCCTTGGCCGCCACCCCTGCCCCGCGCGCCATCACACGCTTGGCAACGGCCGCCGTCAGAATCGGAGAGACGATGGCGGTCACCACCACACAGGCGGCCACCAGCAGCGTTGCGCTCTTGGCCGCTTCCTCGTAGACCGGGTTGGCAGCCGCGATCAGCGCAGGCACCGCCGCCGCGTTGCCCGCCGTGTTAGCGGCAGCCGTGCCGGCCACGCCCGTGCCACCCGTCAGACGGTCGACGATGTACAGCGGAATGCCGGTCACCACGACAACGGCGAAACCGAGCAGAATGCCCAGCAGACCGGCCTGCCACACCTTGTGCAGATCGAGGCCCGCACCCAGCGCCAGCGCGAAGAACGGAATCGTCACCGGCACCGCGCGGCCCAGAAAATCGCGCATTTCGCGGTCGAGATTACCCAGCAGCATGCCCACCGCCAGCGGCAGAATGCTGCCCACCAGCGTCGGCCACGGGAACGCAGACAGACCTGCGACCCCGAGCGTGACCATCGTCAGGAACGGGCCCGACTCCAGCGACATGATCGTGTACGCGCCCACGTCTTCCGAACGGCCGTACTGCCCCATCAACGCCATGTACAGACCGCCGTTGGTATCGTTCATCGCCGCCACCACGGCCAGCGTGGAAATGCCGGCGAACACGCCCGACGTCACCGGGGCTTCACCCAGGAAGTGTCCGAGCACCACCCCGACGACGATGGCCGCGCCCACCTTGGCGCCGAACAGTGCGCCACCCTTTTTGATCAGGTACGGCGTCGCCTTGACGTCGATGCTCGCGCCCATGCAGACGTAGAACACCGCAAGAATCGGCAACGCGCCCGTAAACAGCGCATTGGTAAACGAGCCGAAAAACTTCGGCATCCCCGGCATGAACGTCGCAATCAACGAACCGATCAGCAAGGGAACGATCATCATCCCGCCCGGCACGCGCTCGATGGCACGCTTGATATGAATTTGAGCCATTGTTGTCTCCCGACTGGTATTAATTTTGATTAATCGATCATTATTTTGATCGTTTCAATCAAACTTAAGTCTAATCGCTGCCAGAAAAATGTGCAAATTTTGTGACTAAGGGTTTGCCCCCGCCAAAAATCGGGCGAATGGCCGCTGACAGAGGGTTTTGGTTCTGGGCAAAATGATTGAACCGATCACTTTCAAAGTCCCACAATGATCGGGCTGACGCCAATCGATCACTTTGCGACGCATCGGACGATTTTCATACGCAGCGAGCTACACTATGCGCGCCGCGCGGCGAACACGCTGTCCGCCCGCGAATCCACGATTCGTTCTGCTCAGCTTCAATCCATCCATGAAAGTTGCGAACCGCCGCGAGGCGATTTTCAAAGCCGTTCTGTCGGGCATGACCGATGTTGCCGCGCTGTGTGCGCATTTCGGCATGTCGGAAGCCACGGTGCGCCGCGATTTGCGCGCGCTGGCCGACGAGCGCCGCATCGTGCGCACGTACGGTGGCGCAGCCGCGCCCGTGCGCATGCATGAACCCGAGGAATCGCTGGAGTTGCGGCGCGAGAGCTTTCGCGAGCAGAAAGACGTCATCGCGCGTGCCGCCGTGGCTCACGTCGACGACGGCGACACGATCTTTCTCGATGGCGGCACCACGACCGAAGCCATGGCGCGGTTTCTTGCGGGACGCGAGGGGGTGCACGTCGTGACCAACAACCTGCTGGCCGTAGGCGCACTGGCGGCCAACAAGGTCCCCGTGACGCTGATCGGGGGGGATGTACGGCCGTCGAGCATGAGCGTGCTCGGGCCGTTGGCGCAACTGGCGCTCTCGCGGGTGTCCGTCGACAAGGCGTTCCTGGGTGCGGATGGTGTCGTTGCCGGCCGCGGCCTGTGCGAAGCCTCGGCCGAACAGGCCTGGCTCAAGGAGTGCATCATCCGTCAGTCGGCCAGCGTGTACGTGCTGGTCACGGCCAATAAACTCGACCGGGCGAGCCAGCAGCATTGGACACCGCTGGAGCGCGCCTGGACGCTCGTCACCGAAGCGCGCATCGACGACGACGCGCTCGCGGAATTCCGTAAGCACCCCGAAATCACGATCGAGTCGGTGAGCTGACGCTGTCATCTGCCGAGCGATCGGTACACCTCAATACGTCGCACGCAATGCCATCGGCAAGATTGCCCCTATTGCCCCGATCCTGAGTCCTGACTTACCCCACCCCGCCGCACTGCGGCACGACACGACCGATCCTCATTACCATGACACTCGATCCTTCTCTCGTTGCCGCCATCGCGCCGACTGGCGTACTGCGTGCCTGTATCAATTTGGGTAACCCCATCCTCGCCGGGCTGGATGCACAGTCCAAACCCTGCGGCATCTCGGTCGATCTGGCGACAGTGCTGGCGCAGCGGCTAGGGGTGCCGCTCGAACTCATCACGGTCGATGCCGCGGGGAAATCGGTCGACGTCGTGTCGGCCGGCGACGCCGATGTCGGTTTTTTCGCCGTAGACCCGCGACGCGCGGCGACCATTACCTTCACGGCGCCGTATGTGCTGATTGAAGGCTATTACCTGGTGCCGGAAGCGTCAGCGGTGAAAACCAACGCAGACGTCGACCAGACCGGCACGCGTGTCGTGGTCGGCAAAGGCAGTGCGTACGACCTTTTCCTCACACGCGAATTGCAACACGCGGAGATCGTGCGGGCACCGACGTCGCCTGCCGTCGTGAAGACGTTCCTCGACGGCGATTACGAAGTCGCAGCGGGCGTGAAGCAGCAGCTTGAGGCCGAAATTGCCGGCACGGCCGGCTACCGGCTCCTGGGTGAGCGCTTCATGGTGATTCGTCAGGCAATGGGGCTGGCGATCGGCCGTGGCACGCAGGCCGATGCGTTTCTCGCAGCCTTCGTCGAAGCCATGAAGGCGTCGGGATTCGTGGCCGACGCCTTGCGTCGACATGGCATTTCGGGAGCGGCGGTAGCGCCCTGAGCATCAGATATCGCGAGTCCGGGGAACGACGGCGGCCTGACCGTGGAGCTTGCCGTCCTCGCTGAACAGTTGCCAAAGCGTGGCTTCCTCGATCATGAAGCGCTCGCCCGTTTTGGTGATGCGAACGCCCTTGTAGCCCGTCTCATAGCCCTGACGCTGCACGCGCTCCAGAAACTGTTGCCGCTCCTCGCGGCTCGGCGCCTCGGCAGAGAGCCGTGACGGCAGCCGGCACGTCCTCCGGTATCAGAGGACGCCCCAACAATCGGGCATGGCTATCCGCCAGAAGTTCATAGAACGCGGGATCGCTGTGGCGCTGAGTCATCTGTCGCATCGGGAACGGAATTTCGGGAAGCGCCACGATAACGCATCTTCGCGCCGCGCTACCTGAGCGGGCTGCAACGGCCCAACGATGCGCTTTCCTAATACCGCCATCGCACCCGCAAACACTGACATTGCGCCCCGTGCCCGCATCGCTTGCTCGCCGAGCGATGGCGAGGCCGCCGCCGGCCACTCTACGAGATCTGCGTTCTGCTACGTGACCTCATCGAGGAGTCCGCCATCCCCAGTCATACCGTGAACACTGGGATCAACGCGATCTTGGGCAGTGCAAAGCCGAATGCAGCGATCGGTGCCAGACAAATTCCCGCGACACCCGCGCGCACACCTGTCCACAAGTTGTACAGGTGTCACGCCACTTCCCTCCTGCGAATTCGCGTCAGACATCGCTCGATCCTCTGAATACTTGCGATTCGAGACGTTGGCACCGAATTTGCTGATATCTGCCGGCGACGACGAGCAAGTCGCGCCGCACTCCCTTCGCCAAGGTTGAACTTAACTTCACTACCTCAAGGATGCATATCGTGGACAAGATCGAACATCTCGAACGGCAGATCAACGAACATCACGCGACGCTGGCAAACCACCCGGTGTTCCATTCCATCGAATCGATGCAGGGCCTGCAAACGTTTATGGAGTGGCACGTCTTCGCTGTCTGGGACTTCATGTCGCTCGTCAAGCGGCTTCAGGCAGATCTGACGACCATCACGCTGCCGTGGATCGCGCCGCGCAACATTCATGCCGCGCGTCTGATCAACGAGATCGTTCTCGGAGAAGAATGCGACGAGACGCCGAAAGGCCCGATGAGCCATTTCGATCTTTACCTCGCCGCCATGCGCGATGTCGGTGCCGACACCCGGCAGATCGAGAAGCTCATCGACCTGCTCGTCAAAGGCCATAGCGTGAGCGCTGCACTCGTGGCTGTCGAAGCCCCGCCGCCTGTGGTGCGTTTCGTCAACTCGACGTTCGCCACCTGCTATGAAGGCGCCACGCATCAAGTGCTCGGCAACTTCTTCTACGGCCGCGAGAACGTGATTCCCGACATGTTCCGCACGCTGCTCGACGGATGGAAAATCGATCCGAAAAGCGTACCGCTGCTCACGTTCTATCTCGATCGCCACATCGAAGTCGACTCAGGCGAACACGGCCCGGCCGCGCGCGCGATGATTGCCGAGTCCGCACGCAACGACGAGCACCTGCTTGCCGAAGCGCTGGAGGCCGGACTGCGTGCGATCGACGAGCGCTTGCGCCTCTGGGACGGTCTTCACGAACACATCGTGGCAACGCAGAAAGAAGCCGTCGCCGCCTGAAGCCCGGCGGGCCGCACCGTCTCACGTGCAGTTCCCGCCATGCTTCCCGCGATGTCTGCGCCCCCTGACGGCGCCGCTTCAGGCGCCTCTCGCGGCGCCCTCGTCGATCTACCCGGCACATTACCCCGAGGCAACGCCATGTCATTGCACAGTTACGTCAGCCACGCTGATCAATGGGAGCAACGCGCGACCATTCGTTCCCGCCCGCGCCGCATCGTCGAAGACGACGACCTGAGCTACTACCCTGTCGAGCGCCAGCCGCTTTACGCGCATCCGGCCGTCGTCGACGCAGGCCGGGAAGTACAGGATTACATCCTGTTGCAGAGCTTCTACAAGTACATCAACGACGTCATCATCTTCGAGACGGAAATCGTCAACCGCACGGCGCTCGCCATCGCCAAATCGCGCTTTCCGTTCGAATTTCCGTTCGCCTGCCGCAGCGACGCCATGTCGGTCGTGATCGACGAGAACTACCACGCCTACGTGGCGATGGACTATCTCGATCAGGTCGAGCGCAGCACAGGTATCGGCCCCATCGAGCAGAACCGTGAGATCGAACTCTCGCGCGCCATCCCTCGTGCGATGGAATACGTACCGCCGCAATATGCGGCAGGCATGGAACTGCTTGGCGTTGCGATCTCGGAAAACACTGTCACGGCAGAAGTCGCAGCGTTCTCGCGCGACACCACGCTCAAGCGCTCGGTGAAAGGGGTGATGGCCGATCACCTCGCCGACGAAGGCCGGCACTCGGTGTTCTGGATCAATCTTGTCAAGCTGTATTGGCGCGAGATCGACGAGACGGCACGCATCGAACTCGGTCGCGGCCTGCCTTTCTTCCTGCGCGAATATCTGACCAACGAGCTGCAACTCGAATTCGACCGGCGCCTCGTCGGCACGCTCGATCTTCCCGCCGCCACGCGCGACCAGATCGCCAACGACATGGTGGGCGCGTATCCGATCACGAATCAGCATCCGATGATCGTGAACATTCGCAAATTCCTGAAGATGGCGGGGCTGCTCGATCACGAGCCGACGCGCGCCGCCATCGCACAATACCTGTGAGGAACGTGCCATGAGAGCGATTTCCTTCGCCGTCGCCGGCAACAACCGCCTGGGTGCCCGCGTATTCGCCGCCCTGCACGACATGGGCCACGACGTGACGCCGCTTTGCGACGCGTCCGGGCCACTGGGTGAGATGGCCACGCAGCTCGGAGGGACCTTGCCGAACGCGCACGCTGCCCCGCTCAAAGCCGAGTGGCTTGTCGAATGCGGCGACGCCGATCCGCGCTTCGCTTGCCGCCCAGACCAGACATTAACGTTTTCCGCGCGCGCCCCGGCATTCCCACCAGCCAGCGCCGAACTGTCCTGGCAATGGCAAAGCCCCGTCGGCGGCGTCGATGTTGCCTCCAGCGCGAGCGAATTCGGCAGGCCGGTTTGCGGCGCCGACCTTATCGCCGAGATCGAGACGGAAGCGGAAGCCCTGCTCGTGACGATCGTCAGTCAGCTCGGGCGCGACATATTGACCCCTCAAATGCTGAGTACGCGCACGCCGGCGCCCCCCTCACCGGGCAGCGTGACACTCGACCTCCATCGCCTGTCCGGATGGCACGCCAGCAACGAAACACAGCGGCCGGTATCGCTCGACCCGTCACTGCCCGAGATGGTGTCGCGCCGTGCCGTGGCAACGCCGTCGGCCATCGCGCTGCGCGATGCGCAGGGTGACGTCGACTACCGCACGTTCGTGGGCGCCTCGATGAAACTGGCCGCGCAACTCGCGGCAGCGATGGCTGCGCCGGGCGAATGCGGCGACCAGGCACCACGCGTCATTGCCGTTCGCTTGCCCAAGTCTCGCCTGCTTTACACGGCCATCCTCGGTGTCATCGGCGCTGGCGCCGCGTATGCCCCCCTCGATCCGTCGTTCCCGCCCGATCGCGTGCGGCAGATCCTCGAGCAAAGCCGTGCCACCTGCCTCATCACCGACGACGACTTCGACGCGAGCGCACTCTCGGAACTGAACATCGACGTCATCCGCCTGCGCTCGATCGATGCGAACGGCGTGGATATCGACGCGACGACTTGGCCGGTGGAACGCTACGCGGACCGCCAGAGCCGTTGTGCGATCACGATCTTCACGTCCGGCTCGACCGGTACGCCCAAGGGTGTCATGCTCACGCACCGCAACATCGTGCACTTCTGCCACTGGTATCGCGACTACGTTCATCTGAGCGAGCGTTCGCGTGTGTTGCAGTTCTGCACGGTGGCGTTCGATGTCTCGCTGCTCGACATCTTCCCGACGTTCCTGTCCGGGGCCACACTCGTCATTCCTACCGAAGCGCAGCGGCACGCGCTCGACGAGTTGAGCGATCTCATCGAGCGCGAGGCGCTCACGCACGCCTTCCTGCCTCCCGCGTTGCTGGGCGTCATGCCCGACGCTCGTTGGCCTGCGCTGCGCCATCTGCTCACGGGGGGCGACGTCTGTTTTCCGGAGACCATCGCGCGCTGGAGTCAGGGACGAGAATTCCACAATATTTTCGGCCCCGCAGAATGCACGGTTCTGGTCACGATTGCGCGCCTGCAAACGGGCGACAGCAACCGGCTCATCGGACGACCGATCGCCAACGTTCGCTGCTACGTGCTCAACGACGCCGGGGAACCTGCGCGTACCGGAGAGCCAGGCGAGTTGTGCGTCGCTGGCGCCGGTGTGGCCGATGGGTATCTGTATCGCCCCGATCTGACCGAGCACGTCTTTGTGCCGAATCCATACGCCGAAGCCAACGGCCAGTGGCCATCGGCGCACAACGAGATGCTGTATCGCACGGGCGATATCGTGCAATGGGACGAAAACGGCCTGTTGCACTTCGTCGGCCGGCGCGACGCGCAGGTCAAGATTCGCGGATTCCGCGTCGAACTCGGTGAAATCGAGGAAGCGGCACTGGCTACGGGAATGTTCGGTCAATGCGCATGTGTGGTGGACGATCGGAAGCGCATCCGGTGCTTTGTCGCCAGACCGCTCGACGGCCGTGCGAGTGGCGATGCGTTACGCGCCATGCTCCTCGCCCGCCTGCCCGACTACATGGTGCCCTACGAGATCGTGATGCTAGACGCCTTGCCTGCCACCAACAACGGCAAGATCGACCGCAGTGCGCTGGCACGTATTCCCGATCGACGCTCGGGTTCCCCCGATTCGCAGGCGCAAGACACACCGCTTACCGAAACGCAGACGCAATTGCGCGCACTCTGGGCACGGCTTCTCGACATGGAGCCTTTCGAAATCGGCAAGGACGATTCGTTCTTCAATCTCGGCGGCCACTCGTTGCTTGTCTCGAAGCTGATGCTCGCCGTGAAGAAGGAGTTCAGCGGCAATGCCCCGCTCGCACGGTTCATGGAGCAACCCACCATTGCCGCACTTGCCTCGTTGCTGGAGAACGACGACGTCGACAAGGGCGGGCGGATTCCGCAACGCGTGTTCGACGATATGGCACTGCCCGACGACATCCGTCCGGTCGATGGACTACGCCCAGCGCCCGACGGGGCTCGCACGATCCTGCTCACCGGTGCGAACGGCTTCCTCGGCACCTTCATCGCCGCCGAACTGATTGCCCAGACCACCGCTGTGGTGCATTGCATGGTACGCGCCGCCAGCCAGCGCGAAGGCGAAGCCCGGCTTGCCCAGGCGTTGCAAGCGAACGGTCTCGGTGCGCTCGCCGGGCACCCCCGCCTGAAGGTGATTCTCGGCGACCTCGCCAAGCCGCGACTCGGCCTTGCGCCCGCCGCATGGCGAACGCTGGCACACGACATCGACGCGATCTATCACAACGGCGCGCACGTCAACCACGTCTACGACTATCCGTATCTCTACGACGCCAACGTCGGCGCAACACTCGAACTGCTGCGACTGGCCTGCGAGTTCCGCAACAAGTCGCTGCACTTCGTCTCGACGTTGTCCGCCGCGAGCGCGATGGACGAGACCGGCCATGTGCTGGAGCAGGGGCCGGCACGCAACGCGCCCGCCTTCGTCAACAACGGCTACAACGTGACCAAATGGGTGGCCGAGCATCTGGTGTGGGAAGCCGCCGAGCGCGGCGTGGATGCAACGATCCTTCGACCGGGCAACATCACCGGTGTTGCCGACACGGGCCTTTGCCAGCCGACACGGAATCGGGTGCTTCTGCTTGTCAAAGGCTCGCTCCAACTCGGCGCCGCGCCCGCCGGCGACACCGAATTCGACTTTGCCCCGGTCGATTTTCTGGCCCATGCCATGGTTCGCTGCACCACCGATCCGCAGCGCGAACTGCGAGTCTTCCACCTCCAGAACCCGCAACCGCTGACGTGGGAAGACTACCTCGGCGCGCTGGCGCAGTGCGGCTACGCACTGGCGCTGGAGGAGCCGGCGAACTGGCGTCAACGGTTGACGTCGATCGACGAAAGCAACGCGTTGTACGACGTCGTGGCGTTCTACCTCGACGACAGTCAGGAAGACATCGGCGATATGTCGCGCATTGCCTGTCAACGCACTGCCGGCGCGCTCGCAAAACTGGGCGTGGCGTACCCGCGCAAGGATGGCCGGCTGCTCGCCAGCCACTTCGGCTATCTGATCGAGAGCGGTTTCTTGCCCGCACCCGCCAACAATGGCGCGCGGCGTACTGAATGCGAGACGGACACGGCGTCTGTGGCGTGATCGTCATGCATCGCAACTTTGCTGTTTTCGTGCAGTCCCTTCATTCACCAAGGAGTTCATCATGCTGCAAAAAACCCGCACCGAGCTGCAACCCGACACGCTGATCCACAACCTGACGACCACCGTGCACGCCGGTGTCGCGGAACTGAACGCTCCTGCGCGCAAGGTATGGGATGTGGTCGGCCGTTTCGATGGCTACAACCGCTTCGTGACCGGTCTCGAGTACATCCAGATGACGGGCACCGCCACCGGCCCTCGCTCGCTGCGCCACAAGCATTTCACGGGCGGCGACCTGGTCGTGGAACAACTCAACACCCGCGACGATGCTGGCATGACCATGAGCTGGACGCTGATCTACACCACGTTCGACATCGGCAACATGTGGGCGTCGATGGAAGTCGTGCCCCGCGGCGACAATGCCTGCACCGCAACTTACCGCATCGTCGGCGAAGCGCGCTCCGGTAATCCGAAGGACCAGCCGGCGTTCGACGACTTCGCGGTCGGCTTCCTGAAGATGGCAATGGACAACCTTCGCAAGATGTTCAACGCCTGAGCGGAATTTCGCCGCTTCGGGCCTTCGCGCCTTTGGTCGTTCACCGCCTCGTTCCCTCGGCGCTCGCTTCGGGAACGAGGCGTCCCTCTCCTGTTCGCTTCGTCAGGGACCGCTCCATGGACAGACACATCCCGCCCGCCGGACGCTGGCAACTCGCCGCGCGCGCACAACGCATGACGCCCTCTTCGTTGCGCGAACTGCTCAAGGTGGCCGAAAGGCCGGACATCATCTCGTTCGCCGGCGGCCTTCCCTCCCCCTACGCGCTGCCTGTCGAGCGGCTTAGCGCCGCAGTCGGGCAGATTCTGCAACACGACGCCACCGGTGCGCTGCAATACGGTCCGTCGGAAGGCTACACTCCACTGCGCGAGGCCATCGCGGCACGTCTGTCGCGCAGCGGCGCCACGGTGAGTCCCGCGCAGGTGCTCGTCACCACGGGATCCCAGCAGGCGCTCGACCTCGTCGCGCGCGTGCTCATCGACCCCGGCAGCCGCGTGCTGATCGAAACGCCCACGTATCTCGGTGCGGTTCAGGCGTTGGCGCAGTACGAACCTGTTTTTGAAGAAGCCCCGTCCGATGCCGGCGGTCTCATCCCGGAATGCCTGGACGAAGCGTTGATGCGCGACGCCCGGCTGCTGTACGTCCAACCGAACTTCCAGAACCCCACGGGCCGCACGCTGCCGCTGGATCGCCGGATCGCGCTGGTCTCCCGGGCAAAGCGCCACGGCCTGCTGCTCGTCGAAGACGACCCATACGGCGAACTCGTCTACAGCGGTGTCACCCCCGCGTCGCTGCTCTCGATGGCCCCTGACGACGTGGTTCACATCGGCTCGTTCTCGAAGGTCATCGCGCCGGGCCTGCGGGTGGGCTATCTCGTCGCCCCCGAAGAACTCATGATCAAGTTGTTGCAAGCCAAGCAGGCCAGCGACCTGCATACGACCGGCATCACGCAGCGGATCGCACACGCCCTGCTGACCGACGGTCAATACGATGCCCACCTCGAGGCGGTGCGCCTGCGCTATCGCGCGCAGTGTGCACTCATGCTCAAGTGTCTGGCCGAACACATGCCCGATGGCGTTGCATGGACGCGCCCCGCCGGGGGCATGTTCCTGTGGGTTACCTTGCCGCCCGCGATCGACAGCGCCGCGCTGTTCGAGGACGCGCTTGCCTGCGGCGTAGCGTTTATCCCTGGCGCGTCATTCCATGCGATCACACCGAAGGCCAACACGATGCGCCTGACGTTTACGACGGCCACCCCCATCCAGATCGAGACGGGTGTGGCCCGCCTAGCGCAAGCCATCAAGGCACGCCTTCGCAAGGCGGCGCCCTGCCTCGCCGTCTCCTGAGCCCTCTGGCCGTGCGCGTAGTGAACACCATGTTGAACGCCATGGTGAGCGCTATGCGCACACTTGTATCCCCGTCGCCAACGACTCGAACAGTCCGATGTGTTGCGCCGTCTGCACAAAGCGAGGCACGCAGGGATTGCTCGATGCCGCACTCCACACGAGCGCGACATCGATATGCGGGGCGTGCAGCAGCGGCACGAACAGCACATTCTCCGCGCGCGTACTGCGCATGGAACTGTGTACAAGCGCCACGCCGAGGCGCTGTCCGACAAGGTTGACGATGGTTTGCTGGAAGTTGGTCTCGAGCCGGACTCTTGGCAGGAATCCGGCCTGACGGCAGTGATCGGTAATCGTGTTGTGGATGAACGGCGAGGCGTCGCGCGGCGAAATGATGAACGGATCGTCCCGAAGTTCGCCGATCGAGATCGCGGACCGCGCCGCCAGCCGGTGGCCGGCGGGCAGCGCCGCGACGAGCGGCTCGCGAAAAATGGTTTCGGTGCATAGCTCGTCGGTGGCGTCGGACGAATACATGATGCCCACATCGAGCCTGCCGCAACGTAGCTGCTCGGCAAGGTCGGTGGGAATCGTCTCCTTGAGTTTCACCTCGATATGCGGAAAGGCGGCCGCAAACGCTCGCGTAAGCACGGGCAGCACGCTGCAAGCCACGGCGAACATGAAGCCCGCGCAAAGCACGCCTGTCTCCCCCACTTCCGCTGCGCGGGCGTGGGAGCGCGCCTGATCGAGCGTGGCTAGCACCGAGCGTGCGTCTCGATTGAAGCGCTGCCCCGCTGCGGTAAGTCGAACGCTGCGCTGCGTTCGTTCGAACAGTACGACACCCAACTCATCTTCAAGCATCGCGATCTGACGCGACAGCGGAGGCTGCGAAATATGCAGGAGATTCGCTGCGCGCCCGAAGTGGAGCGTTTCAGCCAGTACTACGAAATAGCGAAGTTGCCTCAGTTCCATGGAGCCAGCCCCTTTAAAGAACATCGGATTCTATTCATAGCGAACTAGTATCAGTCGTCGCATCATATGGTATTGGAGACCTCAGACGAATCGAACTATCCTTGCTCTTGCTTTATGGAGCACCCCAGACACGGCAATCGCGATCATGCGATATTGCGCAGCCAAACGCAGCGCTCGCCCAATCCTATAAAGTCAATGAGAGACGCTATGTACGCCCACGATCCGCTGGACCGTTCAAACGCAAACTTTCAGTCCTCCTTACGTCCATCCCTCAACCAACTCTGCGGTGACGACCCCGTCATGTTGGCCACCCTCTCCCGCGCCCGCATGCTCATCGATCGTCAACTTCCCATTCTGATTCTTGGAGAAACCGGCACTGGCAAGGAATACCTCTCAAGGGCATTGCACGACTACAGCGCGCGCAGGCGCGCCAGCATGATTTCGGTCAACTGCAGCTCGATTCCGGAGAATCTCATCGAAAGCGAGCTGTTCGGCTATCGACGCGGTGCGTTCTCTGGCGCACTGAATTCCGGCATGAAGGGCAAGGTCGAACAGGCCGACGGCGGCACGCTCTTTCTCGACGAAATCGGCGACATGCCGGCGGCCCAGCAAACGCGTCTTCTGCGGGTATTGTCCGAGCGGGAAGTCACGCCCATCGGCGCGACGCATCCCGTCGCCGTCGATCTGCAACTCATTTGTGCGACGCACCAGAACCTCGAAGCTCGTGTGCAGGCGGGATCGTTTCGCGAAGACCTTTACTACCGGATTGCCGTGGGGATCGTGAATCTTCCCCCACTACGACTACGACAGGATCGCGCCTGGTTGCTCAACAGCATGTTCATTACGGAGTCCCAAGGTAATGTGACCCTCGACTCGCTCGACAGCGAAACGCGCGAGTTAATGCTAACTTACGCCTGGCCTGGAAACCTGCGTCAGATGCGCGCCGCCGTCCAGTACGCTTGCGCCGTCAAGGCCGACGATACGATCCGGTTGCGCGATCTGCCGGCAAATCTGGTGCACAGTGCCACGTCGGCCGCGACCGCCATCGCGCCCGTGTCAGTGGCCGTAGCGGCAGCGCCGCTCGATTCGCTCTCGCCCATCGCCCACGGCGAGCGCGAGATCATCATCCGTGTGCTCTCGTCGCGCCGGTGGAACATCTCGGCCGCATCGCGCGAACTGGGCATCTGCCGCACGTCGCTTTATCGCAAGCTGCGCGAACTGCATATTCCTCATGTGCGCGACATGGGTAGCGACGTCCTGCGCGGACCGCAGCGCTGATCGCCCGGCATTTATCGTACGAACGGCCGATGGCGGATGCGAACGGGCTTCGGCCCGTCTGCATCCGCTCGCCGCGAGGTTTATGTGCGATCGGCAAGCAACGCCATCATCGCCGATTCCTTGTAGCGCGGACCGGTTGTCGCGCCTGCGGCAAAGTGCGCGTCGAGTGCTTCCAGAATCTCGCGCTCGATGTGGGCATCGGCAGCCCCCAGGTTCTCCTCCAGGCGGCTGATGCGACGCGTTCCGGGAATCGGCACGATATCGTCGCCACGCCACAGCAGCCAGACGAGCGCCAATTGCGCGGGCGTCACATGCGCTTTGCCGGCGTAGACGGCCAAGGTGTTGGCAAGGCGCATATTCGCGTCGAAATTCTCGCCTTGTACACGCGGGTCCGACGTCCGGCGTGAGTCGCCTTCGGGGAACGCCTCGGCGCGACGCGCCGTGCCCGTCAGAAAGCCGCGACCGAGCGGCGCGAACGGCACGAGTCCCACACCGAGTTCGCGCAGGCATGGCAGGATCGCCGCTTCGATGTCGCGGTGCCACAACGAGTATTCGCTTTGCAGCACGCTCACGGGATGCACGGCGTGAGCACGCCGAATCGTGCGCTCGCCTGCCTCGGACAGTCCGAAATAGCGCACTTTGCCCGCCTTGACGAGATCGCCAACGGTGCCGGCGACGTCTTCGATCGGCACGTCGGGATCGACGCGGTGCTGGTAGAGCAGATCGATGTAGTCGGTACCGAGCCGCGCGAGGCTGGCGTCGACCACCTCACGAATGTGCGACGGCTGGCTATTCGCCCCGGTGACCGTGCCGTTTTCGAGACGGAATCCGAACTTTGTCGCAATGATCGCCTTGTCGCGACGGCCCTTCAGCACGCGCCCGAGCAAGCGTTCGTTCTCGAACGGTCCATAAACCTCCGCCGTATCGAAGAAATTGCACCCCAATGCCAGTGCCCGTTCCAATACGCGAACCGACTCCGCATCGTCGGACGGTCCGTAGGCGTAACTCATCCCCATACAGCCCAATCCCAGCGCAGGGACTTCCAACCCTTGCGTTCCCAGTCGTCGTGTTCGCATCAAGCCGCTCCTCTGTGGTGTGAAAGACGTGTCTACCAGCGGCAAATGCTGGCCGACACTTCGCAGTAACGATGCAAGTTTCGAACCAATGCCCTCGATTCATTTTCGGTTTGACGCTCACCTCCCTTTCTTCCGCTGTGGCAAGCTCGCCCGCGCCGCGTGCCTGCACGATGTCACGACGAAGCGAACCGCCCGGCGCGCCGTCTTCGCATCGCCCCGCCACAGGTCAGATCACAACGTGTGGCGATCGACAGGTGTATGAAGTTGCGACACCTGTCGCACACTGCGACACCTGTCCGCGATCTCGTCGTCACGTTTCTCGCCGTCTTATGGCGGTGGCACCCAAATTGCTTGGATTCCTTTATTCCTATGACGCCGTGCCGAGTCAGGCGCACGACTCACCATGACGCACTCCAATAACGTTGGACTGACGGGGACGGGGCTTGCGCTGTACGGCGAATCCCGTGGAGTACTGACAAGATTCGGGCGGTGGACCGCCCACCTGAGCACGGAGGAATGGAAGCGCGCCGACGCGTTTTCCCGACCGGCCGATCGGGAGGATTATGTTGCGGCGCACATCCTGGCGCGCGTTGCCGCCGCGCGCGTCATCGGCACCTCGGACATCCCGGGCCCGGAAGCCCGCACCTATGGGCTCATGCAGCGCTGCGAACGCTGTGGCGGCGCCCACGGGCGCCCGCATTTGCCGGCGCACCCCGGACTGCACGTCAGCCTGAGTCACACCCGGGGCACCGTGGCGGCAGCGTGCGCGATCGCGCCCATTGGGATCGACATCGAACATTGGGATCAGGCGATAGCCGCCGATCCGGATTTGCCTGGATTGAACGAACGCGAGCGTATGCGTCTGGCTGCGTTCGCAAGCGTCGCGCACACGCATTTCGCACCATCGCCGCGCGCACTTGCCTGGTTGCGGCTGTGGACGCGCAAGGAAAGTCTCGTCAAGGTCGGTGAGACAACGCTGGACACAATGAATCGCGTCGATATGTCCGGTCTGCCCATGAGCGAGGTACCGCTTCGCGCATGGCAGCGGCGTGTCGCACACGGGGTATGGGCAATGACGGACTGGCTAGACCCTGGACTGAGGGTCACCGGCACGGTGGCAAGTTCCGGGATCGTCGCGCTCCAACGCATCGAACCTTAGCGCCAGCGTCGCGCCACGTCCGACACGAATGGCAGTGCCACACATACGAAGACATTGCCCCCATCCCCATCCGTCATGCGGGAGCCAGTCTTTCCAGCAGCATCGACACGAACGTTTGCGTGATGGGGGGCAAAGTCCGCCCCCGTTTCTTTATCAAGGCGATGGGGCGCAAGAATGCGTCATGATCCACCGGGCGAATCAGCAACTCCGGTTCCGCCCTGACCTCCCGGGCAGATTCGGGCAGGATCGTCACGCCGAGTCCCGCCCTGACCATGGCGACGGCCGTCATCATGTAGGTTGGCTCACACGCTATCTCCAGCGTGTAGCCGCCGCGCGCAAATGCGCCGTCCACGACTGCCCGGACACTGGTGTTCTGCGCCGTCAGCACCAACGGCACGCTGGCAAGATCCGCGAGGCCAAGGTGTTTGCGCCGTGCGAGCTTGTGACGCGCAGGCAGCACCGCCACCAGGTGATCGCCGCCAGAATACAGCACGTCGAACTCGGAGCCGGTCGTCTCCCCGCCCGTCAGTCCGATATCGACCTCCTCACTGCGCACCAGCGAGTCGACCACCCCGGCCACGGCGTCACGCACATGAAAGCCCGCGCGCGGTACGCTGGCCTTCATCTGCTGAATCAACTCCGGCAATACGCTCGCCGCAAACGTTGGCAGGCAGGCGATGCGCACCATGCCGCTCGACCCGTCGCCCAAGGCGCGTGCGTCGATCAACACTTGCTCCATGTCGTGCAGCGACTTTTGCAGCAACGGCAACAGCGCACGCCCTGCCGGGGTCAACGCCACGTTGCGGCTATTGCGATCGAATAATCGCACGCCGACGGTCTCCTCCAGCCGGCGAATCTGTACGGTCAAGGCCGGTTGCGACAGATGCAGCCCCCCCGCGGCACGCGTAAAGCTACCGCTCTGCGCCACGGCAAGGAATGCCCGAATGTCTCGTAGATTCAGATCCATTATATTTTTTGATTACTGCAATCAAATCATTTCAATTGATTTATCAATCCACGGAACTTACGCTCCAACGCACTAAAAGACAATATTGGAGACAAGCACATGCTGCCATTACTGGGGCTGGCCACTATCGTCGTGCTGCTCGGCGCGATTCTGTCAAAACGCATGTCGCCACTGGTGGCGCTCATCATCGTGCCGATTGCGGCGTCGTTGATCGGTGGATTTGGCTTTCAAACGAGCAAATTCGTGATCGACGGGCTCAAGAGTCTTGCGCCGGTCGTTGGCATGTTCGTCTTCGCGATCCTCTACTTCGGCACCATTACCGATGCAGGCACGCTCGATCCGATCATCGACCGCATTCTGAAAGCGGTCGGCACACGGCCGACACGTATCGTCGTGGGCACAACGCTGCTGGCATTGCTCATCCATCTCGACGGCTCCGGCGCGGTTTGCTTCCTCGTCACGATTCCCGCAATGCTGCCGCTCTACGACCGCCTCGGCATGGACCGGCGAGTGCTCGCGGCTGCCGTATCGATGGCCGCAGGCATCAACTTCCTGCCGTGGACCGGGCCGATGATCCGGGCCTCGGCGTCGCTGCACTTGCCCGTGTCGAGCCTGTTCAATCCGCTGATTCCGGTGCAGGCCATCGGACTGGTCTTCGTGTTCGGCATGGCTTACTGGCTGGGGCGTCGCGAAGAGAAGCGTCTCGGACTCACCGCCGCCAGTGGCGCGATCCCCATGCCGAAACGTGAGTTGTCGCCGGAAGAGCAGGCGCTGCGCCGCCCGAAGCTCTTCTGGTTCAACATCGTGCTCACGCTGATCGTGCTTGGCACCATGGTCGTGATGGGCGAGAAGATTCCGCCCGCGATCATGTTCATGGTGGGTCTGTGCGTGGCGTTGATGGTGAATTATCCAAACGTCGACATGCAGCGCAAACGCATCGACGCGCATGCTCGTGCGGCGTTGATGATGGCGGGCATTCTGCTTGCTGCGGGTGTGTTCACCGGGGTGATGCAAGGCAGCGGGATGCTCAAGGCAATGGCGCAGGGTGCCGTCGGCTTCGTGCCGCAAGGCATGGCGGGCCACATTCCGGTCGCACTCGGGTTGGTGTCGATGCCGCTTAGCATGCTCTTCGATCCCGATTCGTTCTATTTCGGCGTTCTGCCGGTCATTGCCGAAGTGGCCGGACAACTGGGCGTGCCGGCGGTGCAAGTCGGTCAGGCCGCGTTGCTGGGCCAAATGACCACGGGCTTCCCGGTGAGCCCGCTCACGCCGGCCACCTTCCTCGTGGTCGGTCTGTGCCGCATCGATCTGGCCGATCACCAGAAATTCACGTTTCCGCTGCTCTTCGGCGCATCGATCGTCATGACGATCGCGGCCGTCGTGCTCGGCGTCTTCCCTCTCTAAGCCCTACCGAACGGACTCAACCCGCATGACAGGCAAGCCAACCCACCCGGCCCCGCGACGCATTCGAATCGGTGCGGGCGCTGGGTATTCCGGCGACCGTATCGAACCTGCGGCCGAACTCGCAGCGCACGGGGCACTCGATTATCTGGTTTTCGAATGCCTCGCGGAGCGCACGATTGCCATCGCGCAACAGGCACGCCGCAAAGACCCGCAAGCTGGCTACGACCCACTGCTCGAAGCACGGATGACCGCCGTACTGCCGGCCGCGATGCGCAATGGCGTACGGATCGTCTCGAACATGGGCGCGGCGAATCCGCTTGCTGCGGCGCGCAAGACGGCCGAGATCGCTCGCAGGTTGGGACTAGGCGATGTGAAAATCGCCGCCGTCACCGGCGACGACGTGCTCGACGTGGTGCTGCAAAGCGATGCGAAGTTCGAGGAAACCGGCGAGAGCGTCGCGTCCTACCGAAAGCGAATCGTGTCGGCGAACGCCTATCTCGGGGCAAGCGCCATCGTCGACGCATTGGCCGGGGAGGCGCAGATCGTATTGACCGGACGCGTGGCGGACCCCTCACTGTTTGCCGCGCCGCTGATCCATGAGTTCGGCTGGCGCATGGACGACTGGGACAGGCTGGGTCAAGCCACCGTTGTCGGGCATCTGCTGGAGTGTGCGGGACAGGTCACGGGCGGCTACTTCGCCGATCCCGGCTACAAAGACGTGCCTGAGCTCGCAAAGCTCGGCTTTCCGATTGGGGAGGTGGCGGCCGATGGCTCGGTCGTCATCACGAAAGTCCCGCAAGCGGGGGGACGTGTCACGCAAGCCACTTGTAAAGAGCAGTTGCTGTACGAAATTCACGATCCGCGCCGATACCTTCAGCCGGACGTCGTCGCCGATTTCTCTGAAGTCCGCGTGGTGGAGGAAGCGCCCGACCGGGTCCGAGTCACGGGTGGACGCGGAACGCCCCGTACCGACACGCTCAAGGTGTCCGTCGGTTATGTCGACGGATTCATCGGGGAAGGACAGATCTCCTATGGTGGCCCCGGCGCGCTTGCGCGCGCACGGCTTGCTATCGAGATCGTGCGTAAGCGCCTGGCCTTGACCGGCGTACAGACAAGCGAACTACGTTTTGACGTGATCGGCGTGGATTCGCTGTACGGCAAGACATTGAGTTCACTGAACGCAGAGCCGCACGAGGTTCGCGTACGCGTGGCAGGACGTACGACATCGGCCGAACAGGCCGTGCGCATCGGCAACGAAGTTGAGACGTTGTACACGAATGGCCCGGCCGGCGGTGGCGGCGCGACGAAGTCGGTGCGCGAAGTGCTGGCGGTCCAATCGGTGCTGTTGCCACGCGAGCACGCGAGGCCCGCGTTCACCCTTGTGGAGATTTGAGATGAAGTTGCGAGAACTCGCGCATTCGCGCACGGGAGACAAAGGCAACACGCTCAATGTCTCACTCATCTGTTACGACGCACAACATTACGAACACCTTCGCGCCGAAGTCACGACTGAGCGGGTCAAGGCATTCCTGGCGGATGTCGTGCTCGGAGATGTCGTGCGCTACGAGCTTCCCCATCTGGCGGCTTTCAACTTCGTATTGGGTAAGGCCCTGGGGGGTGGCGTGACACGTTCACTCGCATTGGACGCGCATGGAAAATCGCTAAGTTCAGCGTTGCTCGATCTTGAGGTTGTGGCGCCTGATCAGGATGCCACGAGGCGCTGAGTGCAGGCTGGAGGGTGGTCTATCGCAGAACATACGTAGCAAAAGCCACCCTCCGCGAACCGAGACATTGAAGCGCCGCCACGTCGCCTTACAACGGCGTCTCTTCCAATTTCGACAGCGGAGGAACAGGGCCCTCATTGGCCAGCAACGCGCGCTTGCGCACGTATCGCAACAAGCTGGTCGCGCCGTAGCGAGACCCCCCCATGCCCGACTGCTTGAACGCCATCTTTTCGCCATCAAACATCATCACGCGCGGCAACTCGGTGTCGTTGATGCTGACCCCGCCGGCCTCCATCTTCAGTGCGAAATTCCCTGCAACATGAGAATCCGGACCAAATACGGCACCCGACAACCCAAATTGACTATCGTTCATCAGGCGTTCGGCTTCGTCCTCCGATGAGAATTTCATCACCGGTACGATCGGACCGAATGTTTCTTCCGTCATCAACGTCATGTCATGACTCACACCGATGACAATGGTCGGATCAATCCAAACGGCACCGTCAACCATCTGACTCTTGCCGCCCGATACGATGCGGGCTCCTTTTGCCACAGCATCGTCGAGTTGGGCATCGATGATCGCGCCTTGCCGCGAAAAAATCATCGGACCGTAATGCCCGCCATCCCCCGCTGCCAGACTACGCTTAAGGGTCGCAGCCTGCCGAACCATCGCATCGACCAGCCGATCGTGCAGTGAAGCGTGTGCGTAGACTCGCTCGATGGCATAACACACCTGCCCCGAGTTGTAGAGTGCCGAGCGCAAAATGCTGGTGGCGGCGCGCTCTACATCCGCGCCCTCGAGCACGACGGCGGCATCCTTGCCCCCAAGCTCCAGAAACGCAGGAATGAACGCTTCGGCCGCCGCGACAGCGATTTTTCGTCCGGTCGGAATGCTGCCCGTAAACACCACCGCGTCGGACTTCGCGACTAAAGCCTGCCCAGTGTCGGCGCCGCCCTGAACCAGTTGTAGTACGTCCTTCAGTCCCGGAATGGCCTCAATTGTCTTGCGAAGCGGTTCGACGAATCGCGGCGTGACTTCGCTCGGTTTGATAATGACCGCCGAACCGGCCACCAACGCCGGAATCGCGTCGATAAAAGACAGAACCAACGGGAAGTTCCACGGGCTGATGACACCAACGAGCGAATATGGAACGTAAGTTACTTTGAAAACCACATCCGGGTGCGATGCAACCTTACGAAAAGGCGTCGCGAGCACCTCGGACGCAGCCTCACAAAATCCGTGGATGAAATGAATGACAGCGCCGAGTTCTTCCTCGGAGATGCGCGTGCGAGCCGTATCGACCGACAGTGCAGCCACAATATTGGTCCCTTGCATCTTTAGCGCATCGGCCCAAGCCATCAGAATTTGCGTACGATACTCAAGGCCGCGTTCGGCCCACTGCCGTTGCGCTGCGCGAGCGCGATCGGCCATTTCGCCGACTTCCTCAGCCGTTGCAGCGTTAAAAAAATAGTCATATTGCCCCGTCCGCGGATTGCGAACTTCCATTGCTGACATGATCGCCTCATTTAAGCAAATTTCAGAAGAAGCATGCTCGGCGCGAAGCTCTCGGCATCGGCACGGCAAACCTTCCTTTCATCGTAACAAGGCAATCAGCGGGTAAAAACAAGGGAGATAGCGAAGGGACCGATTTCCTATTTCTAAATGCGTGAGTCGAATACTTCGCGTTGCCGACGCTATCGTGGTCGTGCGGCGCTCATGTACCAATACCGTGGTCGCTTTCGCGCCGATTTAACTGTTTCCGGCGGAGATAACGTTGTTAGCCGATGGGGCGTTCGGGAACGTTGTCTTCGTCCGAAACTTCTCGGGCGGAAGCGGTACCCTCCGGGCCGTTGAGACGGCGAGCGTCCTTGGGAGAGAAGCCGAAAAAATCGCGAAATGAGGTAGTGAAACTCGTCTGATGCTGATAGCCGACCGCCAACGCCACCTGTCCGACCGGTAAGCGCTCTTGCACCAGCAATCTGAGGGCTTCATGCATACGGCACCGTTGGCTGTATTCGAAAATCGTCACACCGTAGAGAAACTTGAAGCCGCGTTTCAGCTTTGAAGCATTAGTCCCCACCGCACGAGCCAACTCAGGAATCGTCATGGTCTTCTGCAGATCCGCCACGATAAGCTCGCGTGCGCGTCCAATCAGGCGCAAATCGCGCGACGACAATATCTCACCGGACTGACTGACGTCGAGACTGCCAATCCACATGCCGATACTCGCGCAGAGTATTTCTGCGCACTTCGCCTCCACGTATATCAACTCCCGAGCACCGTGGTAGGGACTCGCCAGCAAATGCTCCACGACATGGAGCGCTTCCATGCTTAGCCGCATTTGAGAGTGATAGATCTGGTCGCTGGTCACCGACGCAAGTTTCGCTCGAATGCCATCGGCCTCCTCTCCCAACGAACGCAACACCCTGTCGAAGTATTTCCGCGACACGTACATACCAATCGCACGCCAGACACCCGCAGCGCACGTGACCTGGTATCGCAGATCAGCGCCCTGATAGCAAATCATCAGGTTCGGCGCGCTGACATGAACGTGTCCCGTCTCGCTGAGATCCACTTCCGCCGGTCCGGATACGAGATAGTGGAACTCCACAAACCCCTCCGGAGGAACCATTTCCGAGCGGGCGTGAGCATAGTGGCAATCCGACACCACAATGAATATCTCGTCTCGCACGCTGATCATCTTCCAGGTGCCCTCCTCGGCCTCCCCTGGCACCTGCACGGTACGGCCATAAAGACCCAGTTCAGGTGCAACCACACAATCAGAGGCCGCCCGCACCCGATGAAACGCTTCCGTCAAGCGGGAACCCGTGCCGGCAAGCGCCGTGCGAAACAACCCTGAGCAGGGCGATGACGCGATGGCCTCGGGGGTGGAAACAGATATCTGTGCGTGAGTCATAGGTCCCTGCCAGTCCGTAACACGTTCACCGATTATAGAAGGGGCCGTTGGCGGATCGATATTCTGGTTCCCCCCAAATTCCCTCGAATTCGAGTGCCGGAATCTTAAAAAAATCGCGATCCCTAACTCTGCATACGCTTCCCCAACATCCCCTCTCCTGCCCTGCGATATATCTCAGACGTGCCTCGAACAAGCGCAACACGGTTCGGCATACCCCTGTCTTCAGACGAATGGCTGCCAGTCCCACGTCAGTGCGCTAGCAACCGTTTCCATAACGCTATTGAGGCTTTTGCATGAGACACTTCCTCGCCAGGCTGCACTCACGCGGCGAACTCCTGACCGTCGAACGCGAGGTGGATCCGCGCTTCGAAGCCGCTGCGGTGGCGCGTCGCCTCCAAACGGTGACCAACCGGCCGGTTCTATTCAAACGGGTAAGAGGCTCGGCGCTGCCGGTAGTGATGAATCTATATAGCGATCATCAGCGCCTTCGCGAGATTATCCGGTGCTCCGACGACGAAACGTTTTGCGCTCGCCTAGACAAGGAGATCACGCTTGCCTCAACGCTGGAGAAGTCCGTCGAGTTCGTGACACAACCCGACGACTGGGAAACGGGCAAGCTCTCGGATCTTCCAATTCTCACGTATCACGAACGCGATGGCGCGCCTTACATTACCTCCGGGCTGTTCCTGGCCAAAGACCCGAACACCGGCATTCCCAATCTATCGTTCCACCGTTCGATGGTCATATCCGACAACGAGCTGCGCATCAGACTCGGTAGCTCGCATGATCTGGCCCGCTATCAGCATGCCGCAGAATCACGAGGCGAAGCGCTAGAAGCGGCCATTCTGATCAGCGCGGCGCCCGAACTCTTTATGGCGGCATGCGTATCGTTACCCCCCGATGGCGACGAGATCGCACTGGCGTCGGCGATGCGGGGTGGGCCGATCGCCATGCGACGTGGACATACGATCGGCCTCGACGTGCCCGTCGCGGCAGACATTGTGATAGAAGGTCGCATCTTGCCCAACGTGAGACGCCCGGAAGGCCCGTTCGGTGAGTTCATGGGCTACTACGTCGACATCGGCGACAACCACGTTTTTGAAGTCACTCATGTCGGCTGGCGCAAGAACGCGGTGTTCCACGGACTGATATGCGGCTCGAACGAGGACCTGAGGCCATTGGAAGCGGCCACTGCTGCGCGGATCTACAAATCGGTCGCATCGCAGGTTCGGGGCATCATTGACGTGTCATGCCAGCCGACAGTGATGAATACAATCATCAAGATCGACAAACAATATGACGGACATGCGCAACACGTCCTGCTGGCGGCCATGGGTGCGCACCTTGATTACAGCAAGCTGTGTATCGTCGTCGATAACGATATCGATATCTACAACCTGGACGAGGTCATATGGGCTTTTCTCACCCGAGGGCGGGCGGACACCCGCACATTGGTCCTTCCCGGCGTACCGGGTTTCTACCGCGATCCGCATAAGGACCACTGGGGACGGCTTGCCATCGACGCCACGAAACCGTGGGGACGTGAAGCCGAGTTCGAACGCAAGTCAATTCCCGGTACGACAACGCTCGATCTGCTCGACTACCTGCCGCAATTGGCCGGTGAGGGGCTGGCGCAATGACACGCCGAATCGTTGTTGCGATAACGGGCGCCACGGGCGCCATCTATGGCGTACGCCTACTCGCCGCCCTGCGCGAGAGGAAGGTCGAATCGCATCTGGTGGTCTCTCGTGCCGGATGGATGACACTGCATGACGAGATGAATCTCGGCAAAGCGGACATGAAGCATGCGTCGAGCGTCATGCACGATATCAACGACGTAGGCGCAACACTCGCGAGCGGATCATTCGTTCACGACGGCATGGCCATCGCACCGTGCTCGATGAAAACGCTGGCGGCAGTCGCCCACGGATTCGACGACAACCTGATCACGCGCGCCGCCGACGTGACGCTAAAGGAACGTCGCAAGCTCCTGATGCTCGCACGCGAAACGCCACTGACGCTGGCGCATCTGCAGAACATGACGATGATCACTCAGATGGGAGGAGTGGTCATGCCGCCTTTGCCTGCTTTCTATGCAAAGCCAAGAACGGTGGAGGACATGGTCGGGTACACGGTCAATCGAATGCTGGACCAGTTTGGTCTCAACGCGGAAGATGCCTACTCTCGCTGGAACGGATTCACCCGCTAGAGAAAAAAACGCCACCCGGCTAGTTTGGAGACCGGGCGGCGTAACCTTCGGACTTCTCGCGAATGCGATTTCCCGCGATACCACTCTGTGTCAAGGCGTCACAGGCTTGAGCTTGCGGGACGGTGCGCCCTTACGCTTGCGTGCTGCCATGGCCAGCAGGGTGGCCAATACGAAAACGGCCGTGACGAGCTTGAGATCCGACGGCTGGAAACCCAACGTCAGAACGACGGAGATCAACTGGAAGTACACGATCGAGCCAATCACGGGGGCGATCACCTGCCGGGTCATCGAACGATTCCCGATGAGCGCTTCACCGAGCAGCAACGCCGCCAATCCGTTGACAAGCACCCCGAACCCCATATTCACGTCGGCAAAGCCCTGGTTTTGGGCAAGCACCGCCCCTCCCATGGAAGCAAACAGATTCGCCAGCCCGAGACCGCACAACGTGTACACCTTCACGTTGATACCCTGAGCCTTCGCCATCGCCGCACTCGATCCAATGGCCCGCATCGCCATGCCATGCTGGGTTCCCAGGAACCAGATCACCAGCCCCGCGATCGCAATATCGATCGCACCGAGCATGACAATCCGCGGCAGATAGCCGCTGCCATCACCGGGAAGTGCAGAGAAGATGCTGGCAAAGGTGAACAATGCCGCATTGGGTTGCCCCATCACCCGAATATCGACGGAGTAGAGCATCGAGAGCACGAGAATCCCGCACAGAAGCGTGTTTATCTTCACCTTCTCGTGAATAAATCCCGTGAGCAGGCCAGCCAGAAAACCCGCCAATGCCCCAGCAAGCAGCGACGTTACGGGGTCGAGGCCCAGCATGAGGAATTTCGCGCAAACGCACGCGCCGAAGGGGAATGATCCTTCGCCGGTCATGTCCGCAAAATTCAGTATCCGGAACGGAATCATGATCGCGATGGCAATCAACGCATACGTCAGCCCCTGGAGAATGCCGACAGGCACCAGGTCGAGGAATCCCGAAATCAAATTCATCAGATATTCGCCGTTTGCGGCGCCTCCTGCTCAGCGGTTTCGTGGAACGTTGCGATCAGTTTCTCCATCGTCATGCGGCGCTTCGCCTCTCCCGTCAAATTGCCCACGACTTGCCCATCCGACATCATGATGAGTCGATTGCCATAGTCCAACGCGTGTTGCATGTTATGCGTGACCATTAGCGTCGTGAGTTGCTGTTCGCGGACGACTTGCTCGGTTACCTGCATGACGATCTCCGCGGTGCGCGGGTCAAGCGCGGCGGTATGCTCGTCGAGCAGCAGCAATTGGGGGCGACGCAGCACCGCCATAAGTAGCGACAGTGCCTGCCGCTGTCCCCCCGAGAGCAACGACGCTTTCGCCTTCAATCGCTTTTCGAGACCGAGGTTGAACGAGGCGATACGCGCCTCGAAGTGGCTCATTTGCGTGCTCGTGAGACCTCTACCGAAAGTGCGGCGTTGCCCGCGAAGTGCAGCCACGGCCAGGTTTTCTTCAAGACTCAAGGCCGCCGCGGTACCAACGGAGGGGTCCTGAAACACGCGCGCAATAAATTCGGCTCGCCGATGCGTGGGCAGCGATGTCACGTCGCGCCCGTTGACGCTAATGGTTCCGGTATCCGACTCGACTTCGCCCGCGAGTAGATTCAAAAACGTCGATTTACCCGCACCGTTGCCACCGACGACAACAGCGAAGTCGCCTGCATTGAGTTCCAGCGAGACATCGGTCAGCGCGACGCGCTCATCGACCGTGCCCGCGTGAAACGTCTTGCTGACACCCGAGACCGACAGCATGGGCAATGCGTCCTGATTCACGTTATCTCCTGCCCGATTGCGTTTTGGATTCAATTGATAAAGCATTGGCAATTCTCGAAGGATGACGGGACCTGCAACCCGAGTTTGGCAAACTCACGCCGGCTGATCGACGTGACGTAATCGGTTGATGCGGGCTTGGCCACTGGCAGCAAATTCGTCGCCTCCCCCTTCAGCGCACGTACGGCAAGACGCGCAGCGTTAGCGCCAACCGATTCGAGCGACACCGCAAACGAAGCAGTCGCCATGCCCTGCTTGATCGCCTCGGTTTCGGAACTGATGATCGGCACGCGCAGGCGCGCCATCGATGCCGCAACGGTCGGAATCGCGGATTGCACGAGATTCGACCCGGTGAGATAGACGAATCCAACACCCTTGAGCAGTTGTGCGCGCTGTGCCAGATCGTTTACCGCATCGACGCTCACCGCCTTGAAGGTAAGCCCGGCACGTCTGGCCGCAGCTTCAAGCGCTTGGTTCGTCACGACATCGTTAGCCTCGCCTGGGCTATACAACACACCGAATGACGTCAATCCGGGGAATAGGCGCTTCGCAAACACCAGCATGGCATCGAAATCCTGAAGATCCGACGCGCCGGTAAAGCGATCACTACCATGCGTCCAATTCGGTACAAGGCCTGCGGCGACAGGATCGGTAACTTCCGCGAAGATCAACGGGATGCTTCGGTCCGAAACGGCAGAACGAGCGACCTGCGAGACCGACGTTGTCAACGTCAGGATAAGGGCCGGCTTCTTGGTCAGAATCTGGGAGAACATCTGCGGCATCAACGCTTGCGTGAAGTTCGCGTCGCTGTAGGCATAACGGGTGTTCTTTCCATCGATATAGCCAGCCTTTGCCATCTCCTCCTTGAATCCGGCGATCGTTCGCGTGAGTGACGGGTGAGGTCCCAGGTTGGCAATGCCAATGACCGTCTGCGCGATAGCGGTTTGCGACGTCGCCTCACCGGACAGGCCTACGCCCAGCGCCGTGACAATCGTAAGGGAAAGAAACGTCCTGCGGGATCTTGCTCTCATGCGTGACATCTCCAATGCGGCGCGTCGGGCTCGGTGGTATCGAGAGCGCACTCTTCATGAATCCAGGAAATCCCAGGGAATCTGTGTCCATCTCAGCCGAAACGGTGCAGACGTCTGACCGTCTTTTTAGCACCGAACATGGCAGCAAACATATTGAGGTCTGCGTCTGTGCCGAAAACCTAACTTTTGTGGCGTCTCACCCAATCTTTTCCACTAAAAGCTGCCGCCATACGCTAATCGACCCGACCACGCTGGCCTCAATTGCCGGCAATCTGAGCCGCCACCCGCACGCCGCTTGCGCAGGCGCCGCCGAGCAGGGCTTGAGATATCCAATCCCCGCAGTAGCGTATGCGCGACTTCCCCGCGTCCTGCCAATCGAGGAAGCGGCGAAGCACATGCCCATAGCCGGGATAAAAAATTGGAATCTTGTGCGCAATCCACTGATTCACGGTAGACAAGCGCCGCTGGTCGAAGTCGGGAATACGCGCCCTGACTTCGTCAATGACCCACTCATCAAGACGATCCGTGGCGCACTGCGCCTGTACTTGCCGAATGGCCTCCGGCGTCAGTTGGCAGTACACCTGTGCGTTCGGGCGCCCCTGATGAGGGGCAGCATTGAGTTGCTGATACGTTGCGATACGGGTAGGGGAATCCCGCATGGCAAATTCGATACCTGGCTCAAGCGATCCGGCGACGGCGAAATGCGTGATGCCCAACGCGTTGTAGCGAATCGCCGCAAGCATTTCGCGCTCTTCCAGCGAGGGCCGAACCAGCAAAGGCGCGATTCGTGCCCCCTCCGTCGCGATCACCACATAATCCGCTGAAAGCTCGCGCCCATCAGCCAGCGTCACGATACATCGATCGGCATGCGGTTCGACTGCCGTCACCGCGACACCTGTCTCGACCGGCAACCTGTCGGCCAACGCCGTGCACAATCGCCCCATACCTCCAGCCAAGGTAAACACGGTGTCTTCGCCGACCAAATGAGGCATCGTGCTTTGATAGAACAACGCCGAGATGGTGTCGGCATCGAAACTACGTGTGCCGCGAAACACCGGCTCGATCATGCGCTTGAGAACACCATCGCCGATCTCCTCCCGTATGCACTCGGCCAGGGTAATCTCGTCCCACTCCAGTGCAGACACAGCCCAATCGGGATCGACCTGTCGTTTGCGCGCGCGCAGGGTAAGCGCCGCGCGTATCAGGCGGCACCGCTCACCAAACGGCAAGCCGGGTGTGAACAAGGCCCTCGACGAGGGCATGAGCTCAATAGAGTACGGCCCGCCAGGGCTCGTGCAAAGCGCGCTAAGGCGCCTTAGCGGCACAAGTGAAGATGTAACGCCCGCAGCCGCGATGATGCGATGAAGATCCTTGCTGAAGGGATAGATCAGTCGCGCACCACTGTTATAGGCGATGCCATTCTCGAATCGGTCTCCCATGCGCCCTCCCACCACGGAAGCCGCTTCGAAGACACGCACCGAAACCCCAGCAGCCTGTAGTTCCCAAGCCGCACTCAATCCGGCAATACCGGCGCCGACAATGATGGTGGAAGTCACGGTTGAACTGGCTTGGTCAATGTGTCGGGAAGGGCGAGTTCGATCAGCGAAACACCGTCGTGGGAAAGCGCGGCATCGAGCGCGGGCGCGAACTCATCGGTCGAGGTTACGCGCCATGCCTTGGCGCCGAACGAGGACGCATAGGAAACAAAGTCGACGTTGCCCAAACGCGTGCCGACCTCTCGGCCGAACGTGCGTTGTTGCGAAGCGCGAATGGCGCCGTAGGAGCGATTGTTTGCCACCAGAACCAGCAAACGCAGCCCCAATCTCACAGCGGACTCCAGTTCTTCCGCATGCATGAGAAAACAGCCGTCACCGGCAATCGCGACGGGTCTGTCGCAGCCACCGTGCAAGGCAGCGCCAATGGCGGCAGCCAACCCATATCCCATCGCGCCACTCTTGGGGCCGAGTTGCGTGTTTGGCCGCCGATGCGGGAAGTAACGTTGCGGCCACATGGCGTAGGCACCCGCACCGGCAGCCACCACCGTATCGTCCGGCAGCATCTTGCGAAGGCGGGCGTAGATCACGCGCAGGTCGACGGGGCCGGGACACACGCCGGTGCTCACGAACTGCTCCCGCTCGCGACGGATCGACTCGACCCAGGGCAAGCGCGCGGCCCCCATCGCCTCTGGCATCGAGGTGCAGGAACCATCATGCTTTCGTTGACCATCGGCAATGCGAGCCAGCGCCGCGAGTACCGCTTCGGGTCGGGCACATACCGCAATATCTGCCTGGTAGGCATTGTTGAGTTCCGCTTGGCCAGGATGGACATGAATCAGCTTGCAAGCCGGCTTCGGCGGCCGCAACAGAGAAAACCCCTTGAAAACGTCGGCACCGAACGTATTGAGTTCGCCCATTCGTGCGCCGAGAACCAGCACAAGGTCCGCCGCTTCGAAACGACGCGCGAGCGCGGCCGATATGCCAATTCCGGTTTCTCCGCAGAAATTGGGATGCCCGTTGTCCAGCAGATCGCGACGGCGATACGAGGTGACAACCGGCACCTGATATCGCTCGGCCACTTTGACCAGATCCCCGAGGCCCTCAGACGACCAGCCTGTTCCGCCAACCCACAAGATCGGTCTCGCCGCGCGACGCAACGCTTCCGCAATCGCATACGCATCTCCCATGTCGATGGAGGTTCCGGCACGCCGTGGTGCGCCGAGTGAAGGCGCGGCCCTCTGCTGCAACGCCACATCCTCGGGGAGGATCAGCACGACGGGCCCGGGTTTTCCGCTGATTGCGGTATGCCATGCACGGCTTACGAACTCGGGAATGCGAGCCGCATCCGGAATTTGAGCGACCCACTTCACGAGCGGGCCGAACGCCACATGAAACTCATTGCCCAGAAATGCTTCGCGCTCAGCCACCTCGGTGGATGCCTGGCCGACAATCAGAATCATCGGTGCGCTATCTGTATCGGCCGTATGCAGCGCAAGACAGGTATTCAATGCCCCCGGCGCGCGAGCTGCAAGGCAAACCCCGGGCATGCCACTGAGTTGCCCTATTGCCTGGGCGGCAAAGGCCATACCCGCTTCGTGTCGAAAACTCGCCAGCCGTATTTGCGGCGTACGAGATGCCAATGCATCGAGGATTTCGAGAATGCCCTCCCCCGGTACGTGAGTAACTACGCGCACGCCGAATTCGGCCAGCGTATCGGCAAGGATGTCAGCGCCGGAGCGCGTGTTCGTCATGCGGCGACTCTCCAGATATTGATGGCGTGCGGCGCAATCGGCGCAGCACTCCCATGGTTTTCAGAAACGATGAAAAATGCCGGCGGTGACAGCAACTTGCCGGGTCGTCGTGGAAGCCCCTCCACCGGACGCATATTCGATATTGGCATGCTTGGCATCGCCAGCGGCCAGTTGGAAAATGCCGACGACGAACAAGGCGGTTCGCTTCGAAAGAAAATAGTTGTCGATGAGGCTGAACTGATGGTACTGGGGCGTGAAGCCGGTAGTGGATATCTTCCCTCGTGTGTATGTGTAGGCGAAGTTGATCTGATTGGCGAGCGTCAGGAAATGACTGACGTTTGCCTCGATATTGTCAAAATCGGCTCGCGCGCCGCCCAGCCCCAGTTGGGTAACGCCCAGATTTTCATACCGGCTGTGAGACCAGATCAGGGCAGCATTCGTCGAGTCGCTGAATGCGTACGACCCACCCGCGCCCCAAATTTCCATGCTCGTCGGGGATACGCTATACGAGAACGTGGGCGACTGAGCGGAAATCGACGGGAACAGGGCCGTATTCCAGATCCCCTCGCTGGCCGCTGTCGATGGCCGATTCAGGCGCATGTACGCCGCAGACACGGAAACCGGGCCACCAACGTAGTTCGCGCCGAAGCTCACCCCGCTCTGATTATTGAAGCTCCCGGCTTGGCCGCCAAAACTGTACATTGCGCCAAATTGAACACCGGCCAAGCGCGGCGACACGTACTTGAGCGTATTGTTTGCGCGGAACTGATAGTTGAAATTGTCGTTGTCGCCCACGTGCGCCGTATAGCCGTTCCAACGCACGGGTGCCGAGTATTGCGCCAGCCAGTCCTGCGTCAAGTCATATTGGCGCCCCGTCGTCAGCGTGCCCCATCGTTCATTTTGCAAACCAACGAATGCCTGCCGTCCAAACTCACGGCCCCCTTGCGCAGAAGTTCCGGTATTCGGATTGAAACCGCCCTCGAGCGTGAAGATCGCCTTGGTGCCCCCCCCAAGATCCTCAGCGCCTTTAAACCCCCATCGGCTCGGCCCGTTCGCCGGGCCAACGGACTTCCCTCCCAGCGAATTGTTGGCGTAGATGGCGCCGCCCATCAGCACACCGTATAACGTGACGCTACTCTGCTGCGCCCGGACGGGCGAGCAAAGGACAAATGGCAACATCAACGGCACCAGGGTATAGAGGCATTTTTTCATGGTCGATTCCGTGATTGACGAAAGTGAGAGACGATTAATGTGTGTCGTGCATCGTCGAATGCAGCGTAAGAAAACGCCCTCACCAGACCAACGCCGCCAAAATAAGAAGAACCGAAATCGCTTAACCTTGATCTGTTTTCCGACACAGCAACGCCTGCCCTGCGTCGAACCCATAATCACTTGCCGCAGAGCCCTCGCTGATATAACCGAGCCGCACGTCAGCCTCGACGCTTTCCCGCTTCCGCTCAGTGGCCAGTCCGATCCCTGCGCCACCCGGCAGATCCAGACACAGGCGACGCCCACGCGGTACGGTTTGCAACCCCATTCCTGCCATGTGAGTCCCATCGTCGAGCGCCACTCGCCCGGCCAGTCCATCGAACGCCCCGTCGCGCCCGCGCGCCGGGTGCCTCACGCGATCGAACATTCCGAAGAATTGAAAAGGCGCACCGTCCGCCGTCCCGATTTCGAGGCTCTGTCCAAGACCGCCGCGCCAGCGACCTGCACCACCGCTATCGCACCGCAGTTCCTTACGCCAGATCACCACCGGATAGTTCGACTCCACGATCTCCGCGGCAATCGACTTCACACCGCTTGGGAAGGCAGTGCCGGACATGCCGTCTTCGCCGACACGCGCGCCAGCGCCGCCGCTGTTGAAGAAAAGCGTCTCGAAGCTCTGTCCCGCACGTTCGGCGCCTTCCCCGGCAGCCATGGCGGCGACGGCGCCCCCGCGCAATTGCGCCCCCCAGATGCAAGAGGCACCCTCCGCGGGGACTTCCTCCGGAAGAATGGCCGCCAAGGCGCCAAAGACCACGTCGGGGAGAAATTGCCCAATGATGTGGCGCGCGCACACCGGCCACGGACGTTCGACATTGAGGATCGACCCCACGGGGGCCGTGATATCGATCGGCTCCAGTGAGCCAGCGTTGTTAGGCACCTCAGGCGCAATGGCGGCCCGCACCCCGAACGCTGTGTAGGCGCGGGTGTAGTTGAGTACCACATTGATCCCGCGATGACTGGCAGCCGACGATCCCTCGAAGTCGACACGAATGCGTCCTTCGCCGACTTCCAGTTCTGCCTCCAGATCGACGGGTGAATCAAAGCCGTCGATTCGCATGGCATAGCGATACCGGCCCCGAGGCAATCGCGCAATCGCGCGCTGCATCGCGGCGCTCGATCGATCAATGATGTCGTTCGCAATGTCGTCGAGCCCGATCTCGCCGAACTCGTCCAGCATGGCGATGAGCCGCCGTGCACTGGCCTCGTTGGCGCCTATGTAAGACAGAATGTCACCAATCACTTCGTCTGGCTGGCGCACGTTGGCGCGGATAATATCCAGCAGATCCTGATTCACCTCTCCGGCGCGGGCCAGTGGCAAGCGCGGAATACAGAGCCCTTCCTCGAACACCGAACGGCCATCGGGGCCTTGCCCCAACCCGCCGATATCGACCTGATGGCAGGTGCAGGCAAATAGCGCGATAACCGAGTCGTTGCGAAACGCCGGCGAAACCACGGTCACGTCATGCAGATGGCCGGAGGCAAGCCACGGATCGTTCGTGATGAAGTGATCGCCGGGGCGCATGGTGTCGATCGGAAACGCATCCAGAAAGTGTCCGACCGCGGCGGCCATCGAATTGACGTGACCGGGCGTCCCGGTGACGGCCTGCGCCACCAGTCGGGCACGCGTATCGAAGACGCCCGCCGACAAGTCACCGGCTTCTCGTACGGTTGGACTGAACGCGGTGCGCATGAGTAATCGTGCCTGTTCCTCCACCACCGAAATCAGACGAGTCCAAATGATCTGAAGGCGGATCGCTTGGTTGGATGACGGATCATCAGGCAGCGCGTCAGTGGCAGGTTCACTGTGGCCCATCATTGATATACCTCTCGTGACATCTGAAACCCGGCCGAGGAACGCTGCCGTTCAAGCACGAGGTGCCCCGAAGGCACGCAACGTGCACTGAATTCCGGCGGCACGACGATCGTCGTCTCATCGTCGACAATCACTGCGGGCCCCAGAATCACAGTGCCTTCCAAGAGGGTATGGCGGCGATGGAATGCAGCGTCGACACGCGTCTTGGACGATTGATCCAGCACCGATCGCACATCCACTGGCAAGGGCGCCTTTGTCTCCGACATTCGAGCGTCGGGCGACGCGAGCGAGTGCACCTCGTTCGTGGGTATGGGCGGCGTGTGCGATACACGCACGCTCCAACTGAGTATCTCGATATCCGCATGCGCGATCAAACGACCGAATCGCTCTTGGTACTGGCGTTCGAATTCGGCCCGCAGCGCGACGATGTTCGTTTGATCGATCGACAGGTCGCGAATCGGAACCTGTATTTCATGGCCCTGGCCGCGATAGCGCATATACGCAAACGCTTGTGTTTCGTTGTCGGCGGCCGGCGCCGGGCTGGCATGGCCGATAACGTTTGTGGCTTCATTCCGTAGTTCTTGAAGCAACTCGTTGATCAGCGATGCATCCAACTCGCTGAGCGTTTGATAGAGACTTCGGGCCGCCTCGAAAGAAATGGGCGCCACGAGAAACCCGTATGCCGAGCCCACACCCGCCGCGACCGGCACGACGACTCTGTCGATCCCCAACTTCTCGGCCAACCGCGCGGCATGCAGTGGTGCGGACCCACCGAACGCGATTAACGTTCTCCCCGCCAACGTTTTTCCAAGCTCAATGGCATGCTCACGTGCGGCCCCCGCCATCGCCTCGTCTGCGACTTCCGCAACCGCGTAGGCCGCAGTCTCCTGGCCGACGCCCAACGGCGAGGCGATAGCGCGATCCAGCGCTTCGAGCGCGGCATCCGTATCGAGCGACAGTGACCCCGCTGCGAAATACTCGGGGTCCAGGCGTCCGGCCACCAGATGCGTGTCGGTCAGTGTCGCGTCCGCGCCTCCTAGGCCATAGCAGGCAGGCCCCGGTTGTGACCCCGCGCTAGTCGGGCCAACCTTAACGCGGCCGAGCATATCGATGCCGGCAATGGACCCGCCGCCCGCGCCTATCTCGCACAGTTCGACAACGGGGATCCGAAGCGGAATTCCGCTGCCGGGCTTGAAGCGATAGAGTCGTGCCACTTCCAGCGCGCGCGACATTTGCGGGCTCCCGTCGTCGATGAAGCATAACTTTGCCGTGGTACCCCCGATATCCAAGGAAAGCACGCGATCGAGACCGAGCGTCCGACTTACGTAAGACGCCAGCAGCGCCCCTCCTGCGGGGCCCGACTCAAGTAGCCGGACGGGATAGCGGCGTGCGGTATCAACATCGCACAACCCGCCGTCCGAGGTCATCATCAATAGGGGAACATCGATGCCCATCGATTTGAGCGCCTCCGACAAGCGCTGCAAATAGGAGGCCATCAGCGGCAGGACGTAGGCATTGACGCAGGTGGTCGAGAAGCGCTCGAACTCACGAATCTCCGGGGACACGTCTGACGACAGGCTGAACGACAAGTCGGGCAGCCGCCTCATGAGTCGTTCGGCCGTTCGCTTTTCATGGTCGGCATTCGCGTAACTGTGCATGAACGCGATTGCGACACTCTGCACCTCTTGCGCAGCAAGCGCGTCAGCGACACGATCTACGCTTGCCTCGTCGAGACAGAGCAGTATTTGTCCCTTTGCCCCCATACGTTCGACAACGGTAAACCTGAGGTCTCGGGGCACAAGCGGTTCCGGCTTTCTGACCCGAAGATCGTATTGATCCGCGCGCGCCTCACACCCGGTTTCGATGACGTCCCGAAAACCTGCGGTTGTCACCAGAGCCGTCTTGGCACCGCGCCGCTCGATCACGGCGTTGGTCGCCAGAGTCGTGCCGTGAAGCACTGCCCCAAGGGCGCTGGCCGGGGTGCCGGTCAGTTGCAGAAGGTGGGTAACTCCCGCGATTACCGCCTGTTCAGGCGCCTTCGGCGTCGACAGACATTTGTGGGTGTGCCGTTCGTCGCCAAGCTCGAGCACGAAATCGGTAAAGGTGCCGCCGATGTCGATACCGATGCGAGGCAGCGGGGAGGCGCGAAGAGAAGACATGGTCGCTCCGTAACAAGGAACAGGGCGCCGCGCATTGCGACGATCAGCCAATAAGTTACGGAACTCGCCAGCGATTCGCGTTGGATATCGGAACTATGACGTACTGATTCGGTAGCGCATCATCCCTGACCGCCCTTAGCGGGGGATAACCCGTACGTGCTGCGCCGATATCCGCCTGCGATGCGGGCGATTTTCGGTGTCGGACGAATGAAATAGGATATCGGGCCTCATTTTCAACCTGCCGCGCTACGAATTTTGGTATTCGCCAAAATGAAGCGAGGATGTACTTGCGAACGTACTCCCTCGCCGAAGCAAAGCGAATCGGCGACGGTCTCTTCCTTCACCGCTTACCGAGGACGCCCATGCTCCCCAAACTCTTTGCCAAGCGACTGTCCAGCGTCACCTTGATGTGCTCGCTGATGGCGAGTTCCGTTGTCGCCAATGCAGAAACGGCCGTCATCGGGATCGCCAATTTTGGTCCCCACCCGGCACTGTCGAGGACCATTTCCGGCTTTAAGGAGCAATTGGCAAAACATGGGTTCATTGAAGGTAAAACAGTCACCTATGCCTATAGCGACGCCAACTTCACGCCAGGCCTCATTCCTCAAACTTTGGCTCAGATCGTCTCGCAGCGCCCCAAGGTGATTTTGACGGTGACGACCCCCGTGGCGCAGGCTGCCGTTCGCAACGTGTCCGACGCACGAATTCCACTCGTATTCTCTCAAGTCACGAATCCCATTGCGGCCGGGCTGGTGCCCGATTGGGAGCATGGGAGCGAGCGCATTGTCGGCACGGCAAGCGTGACCGACTACGATGCGGTACTGGCATTTGCGAAGAAGATATTCCCGCGCGCGAAATCTTTTGGCGTTCTCTACAACGCAGGGGAAGTCAACGACGTTGCCGCCATCAAGAGTCTGGGGGTGGCTGCGGAAAAAGCCGGCATGAAGATGGTCGCGACCAGCGTCGATACGACCATCGATGTCCCGCAGCGCACGGGAACGATGAAGGGGCTCGACTTTTTCTATGCCATTGGCTCAAATCTCGTGCAGTCTTCGCTTCCCGCAGTTGCCAGCGTCACCGATCGACTCAAAATGCCAATTCTGTCGGCCGAGCACGAACTCATTCGCAAGGGGAACCTGATTGCGGTTGCCTACGCGCCTTCATACGAATCGCAGGGGGCGCACGCTGCTGATCTCGCTCTAGCGCTCATGAACGGCAAGAAGCCCTCGGAACTGGCGGTCTATCGCCCTCAGCCCGGCGACTATCTGGCGTTGGTAAATCGAAAAAAGCTTGAGCAACTTGGCCTGACGATTCCTCCCGAAATGCGGGACTGCAAGTGCTTCGTCGATCCCCAATAGCCGGAGAGCGCCTCGCGATGGAAATCAATCCGGATCGGCAAGTTCGCCAACGGGTCGTGCATGGCGTAACGCTGGGCATCTTGATGCTCGATACCGGCTTCGAGCGACTACCCGGCGATATTGGCCACGCATCGACATGGGATTTTCCCGTTCAGTACGCTTTGGTCAGCGGCGTGACGGGGCCGCAGGTCATGTCGCCGGGTGCGGGCGGCAGTCTCGACTTGTTCGTCACGGCGGCGCATGATCTCGTGGCGTTGGGGGTCGACGGGATCACGACGAGCTGCGGGTTTCTGGCGGCATACCAGAGTGAGTTGCAGGCGAGATGTCCCGTGCCGATCGCAACGTCAAGTCTGCTGCAAATCCCGATGATTTCGAGGATGCTGCCGTTCGGGAAGCGCGTCGGTGTATTGACGGCGCGGCGAGAGGCAATGACGCCCGCTCACTTGACGCAGGTGGGTGCACCGCCCGACTTGCCCGTCGCGGGCCTGCATGAGACGTCACACTTCTTTATCAGCCAGTTGCACAATGCCGCGTCGGTAGATCCCGCGCGGAACTTCGCCGATCTGCTTGGCTGCGCTCAGGAATTGCTCACAGAGCACCCGGATGTCGGCGCGATCGTCAGCGAATGCACGAATTTCTCCCCCTACTCGGCCGCGCTCGCCGACGCCCTGAATATGCCGGTGTTCGACATCGTCTCCATGATCGAGTGGTTCCACCAGGGTCTGCGTCCTCGGCGGTTTCACACATTTTGACCAACCATCGTTTCGTAGACACTCACAGTCCATTTAGCGCGTAACGCCGCGCAAACGCGCTAAAAACTGCAACAGTCGCAAAGCAGTTCCGGATTGAGGAGATCCGGCGGGTGCCCACCGAGTCTACCGAAGCCAAAGGCGGCGACCAGATTCTCGACCGCGCGCCCGGCATCGGGCGACGACATCGCCCGCACCCCCGCGCGAGTCATCGCCTCGATATCCATGCGCGGTTCGCTCGGCGTGAGGCAGCACACGGCTTGGAGCACGTCGAGACCATCGAGCATCTGCGCGTCGATGACATCCCCCTCGCCCACAAGCGCCGCCGCCGCCGGGCGAAGCTGTTCGATCAGCGCGGCACGCGTCATCTGCCCGGCGTGGCTGCACAACGCCACGTCGAAAAATCGGTCGAGACGTTCGATGGCGGCATCGTCCAGCGGCTGCGTGACAACCACGCGGTGCCGGCGCAGCCCGGCAAGGGCGAGCTTCATACCGCCACCGCTTCGCCGCCGGCGTGCGCCGGCTCAGCCGCATGCATCGGAACGCGCCCGCGAATCATATCGGCGGCGCGTTCGGCAATCATGATGACCGGCGCGTTGATGTTGCCCGACGTCAGGTCGGGCATGACCGATGCGTCGACCACCCGCAGCCCACGCACCCCCTTGACGCGCAGTTCGCTGTCGACCACAGCCATCGGGTCGTCGTTGGTTCCCATCCGGCACGTGCCCGCCGGGTGGTGGACCGTAATCGCCGTCTTCCGGATAAAGGCATCGATTTGCGCATCCGACGAACTCGACGGTCCCGGCGCAATCTCGGCACCGATGTATGGCGCCAGACTCGGTTGCGCGGCCAACTCGCGCACGATCCGCACCGACGAGCGTAACGCCGCCCAGTCGTAAGGCGTAGACAGGAAATTCTGGTGGATGCGCGCTTTCTGGGACGGATCGCTCGAAGTGAGCCGGACTTCGCCGCGACTCTCCGGATGCAGCAAGACGGTGCGGCACGCAAAGCCGTCGTTGAAGGGTTGTTTGAATGGCTTGAAATACGGCCAGGCTCCCAGCGGGGCCGCCGTCAGCAGCAGTTGCAAGTCGGGGGCCTCGCTCGAATCGGGGGCTTCGCCGCTGTGCATGAAACCGACCACGCCGCCCGGCACATCCGACGCGAACCCGTTTCCGGTCAGATACGCGCGAATCAGTTGAACGCCAATACGGTCAAGGCGCATCATCCGGTGGAACGGCCCCGGCATTGCACGGCGATACATCACGATCACCGAGGGATGGTCCTGAAGATTACGGCCGACCCCAGGGCTCGCCACCAACGCCGGTACGCCGATCTGCGATAGCTGCTGCGGATCGCCAATGCCCGAGAGCATGAGCAACTGGGGGGTATTGATTACCCCGCCCGACAGCAAGACTTCTCGACTGGCCATCGCCACATGTTTCACGCCGTTCTGCCAGTACTCGACCCCGACCGCCTTGTCGCCTTCGAGCAGCACGCGAGACGCGAGCGCATTCACCTCGACCCGCAGGCCCGCGCGAGCGCGCGCCGGGTGCAGATAGGCGCTTGCGGCACTGCAACGGCGTCCGTTGCGAATCGTCATCTGAAGGCGGCTGAAACCCGCCTGCGTCGCACCGTTGTAGTCGTCGACCCAACGATGCCCGGCGGACGTCGATGCCTCGGCGAAAGCACCGAGCAACGAGTCTTCATAGCGGCATCGCTGCACGTTCAACGGCCCGTCGGCACCGCGAAAGGCGCCTCCGCCCTCCTCCCAACGCTCCTGCTTTTGAAAGTACGGCAGCACGGCGTCGTAGGACCAGTCGCGCAGCCCGTAATCGCGCACCCATCGCTCGAAATCAGCGCGATTGCCGCGCACATGCGCCATGGCGTTGACCGACGACGAACCGCCGATCACCTTGCCGCGCGCACATTCCACGCTTCGTCCGCCAACATTTTCTTCCGGCTCGCAGTCGTACATCCAGTCATGCAACCGCTTCGTGAGGATTTTGCCCCAACCGAGCGGGATGTGAATCCAGGGGTCGCGATCCCATCCCCCGGCCTCCAGCACGAGAACCCGGACGTCGCGGTCCTCGGTCAGACGATTGGCGAGCGTACAGCCCGCCGAGCCCGCGCCAACGATGATGTAATCAAAAGTGGTTTGCATGCCTGGGTCCTGCGATCGGTTGACGGGTCAGCGCTGCGTGGCAACGCGGCGCAGGCTCACATGAATGTTCTTTTCCTGCGTGAACGACAGCATCTCGCCGAGACACTCCTCCCGGCCCATGCCCGACTGCTTCATCCCGCCGAACGGCGCGCCAAGAAAATGTTTGCCGACCTCGTTGATCCATACGAACCCCGCATTGACCCGCGACGCCGTGCGCATGCCTTTCTCGAGATCGTTCGTCCAGATGGCACACGTCAACCCGTAGTCGAGTGCATTCACATCGGCCAGCATCTGCGCCTCGTCGTGCCATTTGATGATCGACAGCACAGGGCCGAAGATCTCCTCCCGCGCGATACGCATCTGCGGCTGAACATCGGCAAACACCGTCGGCTCGATGTAGTAGCCGTTTGCCAGCGCCGGATCGTCGGGCACCTTGCCGCCATACACGAGCCTCGCCCCTTCTTCATGCGCCGAGGCGATGAACGCGAGAACTCGCGCATGCTGTGCCTGACTGATGACGGCGCCCATGCTGGTTTTCGGATCCGTCGGCAAGCCTGGCACGAAGGCTTTGCATCGCTCGGCAATGCGTTCGACCACGGCGTCGTACAAGCTCGCATGCAAAAACAGGCGGCTGGTGGAGCCGCACGACTGGCCGCACCATGTGAAGTTCATGCCGGCAACCGCACCGGCCGCCAGCGCATCGGGGTCGACGTCGGGATAGGCAATCAGGGCGTTTTTCCCGCCCAGCTCCAACAGCATCGGCTTGATGCGCTCTGCGGCGCCACGCGCCACCGCACGTCCGGTCGGAACGCTGCCCACCAACCCCAGCATGGCAACATCGGGATGCGACACGAGCGACTCCCCGACATCGCGCCCGCCATTGAGAATCGACACCACCCCCGGCGGGAACAGACCACCGACGATCTCTGCGAGCCGCAACGAGGACAACGGGGCCTGCTCGGGGGGTTTGACGATAACCGCGTTGCCTGCCGCGAGCGGTGCCGCCATCTTGCCTGCCGCGAACATGAAGGGATGGTTGAACGCCACGATTCTGGCGACTACGCCCACGGGCTCGCGTACGGTGAAGTTGATCGCTTCGGGGCCCATCGGAATCGAAGCCCCTTTCATTTCCGTGACCAGCCCCGCGAAGAACTCGAACAGCGCCGCAGCAACCATCACGTCCCCCGTCATTTCAGCGACCGGATTGCCGCAGTCGGCAGCATCCAGCAAGGCCAGATCGGCGGCGTGTTTGCGCATCTCGACGGCGGCGGCCCGGAGAATCCGTGCCCGCTCGAGCGGCGGCGTATCGCGCCATACGGCGAACCCCTGCCGGGCAGCGGCGACGGCGGCATCGACATCGCTCGCGTCACCCACGGCGACCCTGCCGATCCGAGACCCGTCACCGGGGCTGTAGACGTCGCCATAACGGCCCGAGCGCGGGGCATGCCACGCGCCGCCGTAGTACAGGCCATCATGGGCAGGCAACGTCAGCCCGGCACCGCAGCCTTGCCATTGAGAAGACTCGGAAGCCCGCGAGTTTTCGGACAGGATGACGCTCATCTCGACCTCCTCACTTGCGCAGCGGCTTGGCCGCTGTCAGGAATTTCATATCGAAGCCGCCGCTCGCCTTTGCGCTCGCGTCAATCGAGCCCTCTTTCTGGAGGACGTCGAACATGTCACCCCAGCGCTTGCCCTCAATCCAACCCATGCCATTGGCCGCGGTATCGCCCGAGTACATCGTGTGCTTGAAGTCCGCGTCGAGTTGCTCGGCGAGGATCTTTTCCTGGCCCTTGTACTCAGGGTTAGCCTTCACGATGGCGGCAACCGCCTCGTCGGGATGGGCGACGACATATCCGAACGCCTCCGTGTACGCGTTCACGAAGCGCTGAACGAGTTGCGGATTCGCGGCAATCATCTTGTCCGAAGTGAACATGCCCGATCCGTAGACGTTCAACCCGTGATCGGCGGCCTGGAGTATCGAAAGCGACCCCGGACCGCCCGTCTTCTCTTCGAGCAGCGGCACCTCGGCGTCGATGTACCCCGGCACGGCATCGACACGGCCCATTACGAGGTAATTCTCATAAGGCGGCGCCACCGTGCTTTGCTTGATGTCGGCGAGCGACATGCCGTTCTTGCTGAGGAAGGCTTTCAGAAACACGTAGGTCGAACCGGCGGGATGCACGCCGACATTCATGCCCTTGAGATCCTTGGCCGAATTGAGCGGCTTGCGCGCCTTGACCGACACCATCGCCAGAGGGCTCTTCTGATTCACGGCCACCAGCGCAGTATTCGACACGCCCTGCGTGCGGGCGACCAACAGCGTGGAGAGGTCTCCGAAGCCGAACTGCGCGCTGCCATTGGCCACCATGCGCAGCGCATCCACCGAGCCGGTGCCCTTGCGGATCGCCGTCACGTTGATCCCCTGCTTCGCGAACATCCCCTTGTCGCGCGCCACGAAGAACATCGCGTGGTTGCCGCGCACGACCCAGTCGAGTTGGACGATGACGTCGTCGGCTGCCGACGCCGGCGCTGCAGCGCCCAGCAACGATACCGAAACGAGAAGAACCGAAAACAGTTTGCTCAATCTGCTCACGCTGGTGCTCCTGCAAGAAGAAACGCTAAGAAAGAGAACACGACGACTACCCGGCTAAGTGGCTAAATGGCGACATGGCGTTCAGTGACGCGCTTCGCCTCCCCAGGTAATGAAGCGGTATTCGAACCACTCGACGGCGTAGTAGAAAAGCACGCCGAGCAGCGAGACCTCGACGAGTGCCGCAAAGACCAGCGGCATCTGCATTTGCGTCGAGGCAAACTGAATCACGTAGCCCAGCCCGGCCGAGGCGCCGGCAAATTCACCGACGATGGCGCCGATGACGCTCAGCGTGATCGCGACCTTGATACCCGCCATCAACGCCGGCAACGAGTGTGGAATCTGTACGCGCATCAGAATCTGGCTTCGCGTGGCGCCCACCGACTTGAGCAGCGCCACCAGATTCGGATCGGCCGAGCGCAGCCCCACCAGCATGTTCAAGGCCACCGGGAAAAACGCCATCACGACGATGAGGAGAATCTTGGGCATCAGGTCGTAACCGAACCAGAGCACGAATATCGGGGCGAGCGCGATCTTGGGCACGTTCTGGAAAACCACCATCAGCGGATAGACCGCGCTGCCCAATCGCTCGAAACGTGCAATGCAAATGGCAAGTGCGGCACCCACCACAGAGGACAGTACGAATCCGTACAGGACCTCGCGAGCGGTCACCCACGCCGCGGCGGCGAGTTCCGGCTGCTTCGCCACCAACGCCCCGGCGATCTGTGTCGGCGTCGGCAGCACGAATGCCGGCACGTCGAACAGGCGTAGCCCCGCCTCCCACAACACCAGCAGCACGATCGTCAGCACCACACCGGGCCCTGCACGCCACAGACCGCGAAACGGTTTCGGGGCGGCGCGCCCGCGCGCGCCGGCCGGCACGACGTCGGTAGGCGATGCACTCATGATGTCCTCCCGGCCCGATGGCCTTCTTTGAGACGCTTTCGCAGATGCGAGGCCGTCTGGGCAAATGCCTGCGTGGCGTAGCTGTCCTCGTTGCGGGGATACGCCAGCGGTACTGTCAGGCATTCGAGAATGCGTGCGGGTCCGGTCGCCATGACGGTGACTTCGCGCGACAGGAACACGGCTTCGTCGATCGAATGCGTCACGAAGACGATCGTCTTGCCCGTGCGCTGCCAGAGATCGAGCAGAAAGTCGCTCATCTCTTCGCGGGTGATGGCGTCGAGCGCACCGAACGGCTCGTCCATCATCAGCACCTCCGGATCAAGCGCCAAAGCACGCGCGATCGAGACGCGCTGACGCATTCCCCCGGACAACTGCGACGGCTTGCGATCCACGGCATGCCCGAGGCCAACGATGTTCAGCAACTCAAGCGCACGCGTGCGAATGGCGTCCTTGTCGCGCAGCGTGCCGACCAGCTCCATCAACAGACACACGTTATCGAACGCGCTCTTCCACGGCATGAGCGCCGCCTCCTGAAACACCAGGCCGATGCGACGCTGCCGAACCGCCTCGGACGGCGTCATACCGCCCACGCTCACCCGTCCCTGCGTGGGCGCCTGCAATCCCGCAAGCACCTTGAGTAATGTGCTCTTGCCACAACCTGACGGCCCCACCAGCGAGGTGAATCCGCCGCGTTCGACCGACAGATGAATGTCGTTCAGCACGCGATTGATACGGCCGTGCGTCTCGAAGTCGACGCAAAGACCGCTGACGCTGATGTACGGCTCAGACGATGTCGTCGCCGTCGAGACGGCCATCTGCGGCATATCCGGCCGATCGAGACTTGCCATAGGGATGCTCCAGTCTTGCGTTTTTTTGGAATATCGCCGCGTCTCAGCGAGCGCGCGGCGAGCGCGTCTGTCTCAATGTCCGTTCAGCCCGCGCTCGTGGCCTTCGCGAATGCCGGGCGCTCTTCGATGCGAGCCAGCCACGCCGCGATGCCACGCAATTCGGGCAACGCGAACGGGAAGTTCACGCAGCGCTTGACCAGCGGCGCCAACGCCACGTCCGCGAGACTGAACGACTGACCGGCACACCACGGAACCTCACACAGGTGAGTGTCCAGAATCGTCAGTTCGGCGGCGAGGTTCGGCCCCGTATCGGCAGACTGTTCGTCCTTCGACTTCTTCGCGTCCTTGAATCCCGCGAGGTAGACGGGGTTGAGCGATGCCAGCGCCCAGTCCATCCAGCGCTCGACAAATGTGCGCTGCGCGGGATCGTCCGGATACAACGACGTGCCCTGCTGGCTGGCGAGGTAGCGCAGGATCGTGTGCGATTCCCAGATGACGAGGTCGCCATCCGCCAGCGTGGGCACCTTGTTGGTCGGGTTCATCGCGAGGTATTCCGGAGTGCCGGTGTTGCCGAACTGGCGGCCATAGTCGAGCCGCTCGTAGGACTTGCCCAGTTCTTCGAGAAGGAAGATGACTTTCTGCACGTTGCCGGATGTGGCACGTCCGTAGAGCTTCAGCATGTCGATGTCCTCAGATGATGTTCAATGTCTTGGCCGATACAAGCGATTCACAGCGGCCGGTAAGCGATGCATTCGATCTCGATGCGTGTCGTAATCACGGCACGTGCCTCGACGGTGGTCCGTGCGAGCCTGCCGTCCGGGAAGAATTCCTTGAATACGCCGTTGTAACGCCCGAAGTCGCGGGCGTCTTCGAGGTAGACCGTCGCCTTGACCACGTCGGCCAGATCGCACCCCGCCTCGCGCAGTGCGCGCTGCACGGCGAGGATCGTGGCGCGTGTTTCGTCCTCGATCGTGCCGCTGACCATCCGCCCATCTTCGTCTTTGGCAACCTGGCCCGAGACGAACACGTAGTCCCCCGCCCGAACCGCCGGATGAAACGGCAGGTTGGGGTTTTTCTTGCCATGTACCGAAATCGTCATTGCCGTCCTCTTTGTCTTCGTTGGCGTCGAAACGTCATCCCGGGAAACATTCGATGATGTCGATCCCCTGTTGCCGGTCGAGCAGGTACACGAGCCCCCGATCGTCGATCGTGACGTCGTTGGACGACGCGCGCTCACAGCCGGCGGGGGCGTCTGGCTCGTAGAAAGCGATCTCCTTGGGCGCAAACGGATCGGAGAGATCGACAAGCCGCATGCCCTTGGCGAACCAGGCGAACGGCAACGTCGTTCCCACAAAGCGCTCCGAGGGCTGGTGACAACCCGACATCGGTTCGCGCGGCGATCCGTCGGGGTCGACACCGGCGACCTGAAACGTCGATATCGGCATCGGCTGGCGTTCGTCGGTAATGTCGTACACCCAGGCGAACGACGGCGGCGACGGCCGCAGTTTCGCGACATCTTCGTCGGCCACCACCATGACGCGACGCCCTTTGACAAGGCCGGGAATCGGTAAGGCGGTATGCGTCGGGTGCGGATGTGCCGGGCCGCTGTTGATCCCCGAGATCAGCTTCGGCGACGACATGTCCGAGATGTCGAGAATGAAAAAGCCGTGGTGCCAATAGGACACGTAAAGACGATCGCCCATGCGCAGCGGGTGATGGCATCGCGGGCGGACGTAGTCGTCCCACGGGTATTCCTCTCCCGCACCGACGTTCTGCCCCGGAATCCACCAGCGGCCGACTTCCTCGGGTCGCTCGGGTTGCGCCAGATCGAGAATCTTGACGATGTTCCCGACGAAACCTTCAGCCGTTGGCGAGATATATGCGAAGCGGCCGTCGAAGTCATAGCGGTGCACCCCACCAGCCTCGCCGCCGGAGTACCAGCGCGAGATCAGTCGTGGCTCGGACGGGCGCGTGATGTCGAATATGCCAAGACCGCCGCCAAAGTCCGGTGCGCCCTCACGGAATTTTTCGTAGTTCACGAGCATCACGCCGTCCTGCACGCGAACCTTGTGCGAATGCCAGCCCATCGGCACTTCGAGCGTCGCCAGCAAGCGCGGATGCTTGGGGTCGGAAACGTCATAAATCGACGTGCCGGCTGGCGGACGCATGTGCGAGACATACAGGATGTTGCGATCGACCCACACCTGTCCGCCGCCGGGGCAATCGATGTGGCTCACGAGCCGCGTATTCCATGCCTTGGCCATGGAGGCGCCCCTTAGTCGAGAAGCATGACGTCGCCGCCAGCGGTCTTGCCCCAGCGTTGCAGCAATCCGAATGCGCGAAGTGCCGGCTCATCGCTCGCAATGAATACGATGGCCGGCTGCGTGGCGCTGGTGTTCTCGTATTCGGCCCACGTCCCGCCAGGTACCGCGAGCGTATCGAATGGCTTCGTCTCGAAGGCTTCGCCGTCGAGAACGGCGCGCACCTCGCCCTCCAGCGGCGACACCAGCAGACTTGCCGTCTGCTTCATCGGCAGCGTGCGCTCGCCGGGGCGCAGCATCTGCATGAAGAACGTCATCGTCTTGTAGACCGGGCCGCCCCGCAGCGGATCGACGTACTCGATACGTAGCCCCTCGTATGGGTTTTCAGCCCACTCCCGGTGCTTTTCCAGCAGTTCGCGCACGGCTTCGTATCGATAGATGAACATCGGCGACGAGCCGTTGGCTCCGCGTCGATGGTCGACAAAGCGAGGCATCAGGCCACCTGCCCCGTAAGTGATCGCGGAGTAATCAGCGGGGAAGCGCGCGGATTGCTTGCGCATGACGGCGCCGCCTTCGCTGTAGTCGTGATCGAACGAGAGCGCGTTGAGCGTCTCGACCAGCGGGTAATCGAGCACCGAAAGGTTGATGGCCGGCTCGTTGCCGACATTGCCGTGGTTATGCCAGGTGTCGCGCGGCGTAAGGACCATGTCGCCCGGTCCGAACACGACGTCCTCGCCCTCCACGCCGGTGAAGTTCTGCGAGCCGGTCAAACCGAGCCGGATGGCACTCGCGGTATGACGATGCGGCGGCATGATCTCGTTCGGATCGTTGAGCCGGTACGCCGTATACATGGTGGTCACCGTGGCCCGCCTCGGCTTGAGTCCCGGGTTGGTCAGGATCAATGAGCGACGATCGGAGTCGGCGGTGGAAATGAGGCGGGCGGACTGCTGCAACAGCGGCTCGAGCACTTCCTTGTAACGCCAGATATAGGGCACTGCACGCTGGCCCTGCATCAATTGCTTGATCTCATCGTGCTCGACATCCGAGCTTCTGGCCCAGAACGGGAACAGATGCGCGTTGCCGATCTCCTCATACATCTGCCGAGTCTCCTGCTCGCTAGTGCGAACTGCGGCGTCCTGCGTGGCTTGCATCATGCTGCGCTACCTCCGAGTGGGGTTTCACGAACCGCTGATGCAAACGAGTAGATCAAGACAAATTTTTTATGTCAACCAAAAATGTTATTGGTCGTTATGGTTGATATACTTTGGTTGAATTTTTGGTTGAACCAAACCACTGTATTGGGAGGCATAGAGGTCCTACACAGGCGCTAATTACAAAGCTCGACGGCGAATTAGCAAAGCATCCATCGAGTTAGCCGATGGTTGTAAAATCCGCTATCATGCTGCCTCGATGTGCTTTTGGCACGCAACCAAATGCCTTGGTTGCGGAAGGGAGAGAGAAGTTATGGTCGACTTGGTTGAGAGTTTGCGAAGCCGTCTTGCCAACGGCGACGCGTTGCCGGCAGAGCGGCAATTGGCAGACGAACTGGGGGTGAAGCGCCATCAGTTGCGCAATGCATTGAAGGTGCTGCGCGACGAGGGCGAATTGGAGACTCCGCGCGGACGCAGCGAGGGGCAATCCAGGCGCAACGGTGAGATATTGGCCGGGCACACGAATGCGCTGGAGGTGATCGAACTTCGGCTGGCGCTGGAGCCGTTCCTTGCGCGCCTGGCGGCGGTCAGGGCGACACCGGTCGAGATTACGCGCATCGAGCGCGCAGCAACGACGTCGCCCGGTGCCGACCGAGGCTCGACCGACCTCGCCTTTCACCGTGCCGTCGCTGCCGCATCGGGTAACGCACTTGCCGCCGATATCTATCAGATCATCCGGCGAGTCGGCTCGGACATCCGCTTACATGTGCCGCAACCCGTACCCCACTGCCCGGAACGCATCCGGCAGCGCGACCAGGAACACCAGGCGATTGCGCAAGCCATTCGGAATCGCGCCCCCGACCTTGCGGAAACGGCGATGCGCGAACATTTGATCCGTGTGCGAGAGCAGATCATGGCGCGGATGGTGCCCGGTAGCCAGAACTGACCGGCAAAGTGCTTTGCCCCGCAAGGCCCGATCTACGCTCGTCTGTCCGAGGAATCGAACCGCGATCCGCCTGCCGAAGTTGCCGTGGCTTTTCCCTGAGCACCGCCGCCGCGACGACCGGTCTGCCGGTCGTCGGCTTCGGTCATCTGATGTCACGGAACCAGCACGATCTTCGATCCGATCTTGTTGCGCGCCATCTCGAAGCCCTCGATGGCCTGCGCGAGCGGTAACCGGTGCGTGACCATCGGCTCGAGCGCCGCGTGATTCTCCACCAGAAAATCGCGCACTTCCTGCCACGTCGCGCGTGTTGCGCGGTAGGTGCCGCGAATTTGGTGGCGCAAGCGCACGAGCTTCGCACCATCGAAGCTGATGGGCTTGCCATGAATGCCGCACACCACGAACACGCCCGAAGGACGCAGCACGTCGAGCCCGGCCTGAACCGCCGCGCCGGCGCCCGTCGCCTCAATGACGATGTCGTATTCGTTCTCGCCCAGGAGCGTACACATTGCCCCGTCCGGGGCACCGTCGAGGTCCAGCGTGGCGTCGATACCCAGTGCGCGCGCCGTCGCGAGACGCTCGGCATCGTTGTGCCCGACCAGCGCCACCCGGGCGCCGCGCGCCTTCGCCAGCACCGCAATGGCCTGACCAATCGTGCCCGGCCCCATCACCAGCACGCGATCTCCTGCGCGCACGTCTGCCGTCTTGACGGCGGACATACCGATGGACAGCGGCTCCGCCAGCGACGCGATACCCGCGTCCATGCCGGGGGGCAGCGTCAGGCAATTGCGGGCAGGCACGCGCACACGGCTGGCAAATGCGCCATCGCGCATCATGCCAATGCCCCGGCGGTCGCGGCACTCATCGACGCGCCCGGAAACGCAGTACTCGCACACGCCGCACTCGACCGAGGGGATGACGACAACGGCATCGCCGCGCTGGAGCGTGCTGACCTCAGCGCCAAGCGTTGCGACACGGCCCGCAAATTCATGGCCCAGCGTCACCGGGAACGCCGCTCGCAAGAAGTCATAGCCGCCCGACCAATCGTAGATATGCACGTCGCTGCCGCAAATGCCGGCGGCAGTCACTTCCACGATCACATCGTGCGCGCCGGGTTGCCCGGGTTCGGGGACATCGCGCCATTCGAGGCCGAAGGCAGCGGTGGTTTTCTGAAGTGCTTTCATCGGGGGCTCCGGTAATCTTGTGTTGTCGCGTCGGTGCGCGCGGTTATGGTGTACGGCGCAGCGAAACATCGACGTCGTCGTGACCGATCGCGAAGATCAGTGAATACACGTCGATATCGGGTGGCGAGGAGACCGGCAGGGCATCGGCAACGAGCGATGCGATGCGCTCGCTCAGCGCGCCTGCTGCCGCAATGTCCTCCGTCTCGACGAGCAGTACGTGCGTGGGCATATCCGATGCCTTCCAGTGCGCAAATGCGCTTGGCTGTGCCTCGAAGACCTCGCCCAGATGGGCAGCTACGGCCCCCTCAAGCGCAGCACATGTTTGAACTAACGGCAATGCCGCAACCGCTGCGGTGGTCGAAGCATGGATCCGCACGCACGCGAGTGCACCGCCGGTGCCTCCTCCGGTCGACGCCAGCGTCCGGCACGGCGCGCGCAGCACATGGGTCAACGTCGAGCGCATATTGGCGGACCATGGCGTCGGCGTGTCGATCACGTTCAGATAAGCCAGCGAGCGGAACACTTCGGGCGACACCGCGCCGTAAGCCGTGAAATACTCCCGCTGCCCCGGCCGGGCATGCCGATAGCGGCGCCCTTCGATGAAGCCGTCGATGCCGACGCGCTCCGGCACATGCTCGCGGGTATGCCAGCGGTTGTATTCCTTCGCATGCTGCGGCGTGACGTCATTCCAGAGCGCGAGAAACGCCGGTCCGGGAAATGCCATGAGTCGTTTATCCAGTAGTCGAGAGAGGAGCGTTCAGCGGGTACCGGAGTTTCCAGGCGTCAACGCCGGCGCCAGCGCCGATGCCGGTTCGCGTCGGGACGCAGGCATCGCAAACATGCACAAAGCGGCAAGCAACGCGGGCACACCGACGATCAGAAACAGTACCGGATAGGCCATGCCCGAGCCAAGCAGTACGCCACCGATGCTGGAGCCGAGTATCGAGCCGAAGCGGCCGATGCCGGTCGCCCACGCTACGCCTGTGGCCCGATTCGCCGTGGGGTAGTACGTCGCCGCCAGACCATTGAGACCGACCTGCGTGCCGCTGATGCACACACCGGCGATGTACACGAGCGGTGCCAGCACAGTGGCGTTGCCGAAGGCGCGGCCAATACAGATCACGGTCACGAAGGCCACGGCGTATGCCGCGCCCAGCACCCATGCCGGTCGCGCACTGTCCATCACGCGCCCCAGCAACAGCCCCCCCGTCGTGCCGCCAATGGACCATAGCGCAGTAACGAGTGCGGCGTTGCGCATCGAGCCACCGGAATTCGTAATGATGGTCGGCAGCCAACTGGCCATCAGGTACAGCACCGAAAGCCCCATGAAGAAGGCCGCCCACAGCAGCAAGGTACCGCGTGCGTAGGGTGCCACCATCAGTTCGCGTACGGGCGAGCGGCTTTGCTTCGTCTCACGCGCGGCGAACGTGGTCTGCGACGTGACGACATCCGGGGCGATCTGGCGCCCCAATGCGCGCAGGCGATTCTGCTCATGAGGACGGCGCAGCGCAAGAAAACGCATCGACTCGGGCAGCAGCATCCACAGGACAGGCAAGAGCAACAGCGGCAGCACCCCGCCCACGAGCACCATGGCGTGCCAGCCGTGCCGTTCGATGATCTGCGAGGCGACCACGCCACCGAAGGCAGAGCCCATCGAATTGCCACACATCATCAGCGTGATGATGGATAGCTTGCGCTTGCCCGACGCGTACTCGGCCGTGAGCGTGACGGACGCCGGTGAAGCGCCGCCGATACCCGCACCGGCGATAAAGCGCAGGATCGAGAGTTCGGTGACGTTGGTCGCGAACAGAGTAGCGAGTGTCGCGAGACCGAACGTGGCAACCGACGCCAGCAACACGAAGCGGCGCCCGCGCCGGTCGGCCAGCGGCCCGAACAGGAGCGAGCCGGCCATCATGCCCAGCAGCGCAGAGACGAAAATCGGCGAGAGTTCCGCGACCGACAGACCCCACTCACGGCGCACGGCGGGCGCGATATATGCCGCCAGCCCGATGTCGATGCCGTCAATGGCAACAATCAGAAAGCACAGCACGACGACGCGCCACTGTAGGCCCGACATCCGGCGCCCGTCGAGAAAGGATTGCAGATCCAGCGACGCCGGAGCGTTCGGAGATGCGAGAGTGTTTGGCATGCGAGTTCAGGTTCCGTCGATGTGTCGATGAGGCTCAGAACACCTTGCGCAAACCCACGCGCACGGCCAACTGGTTGGGGGTAGTGGACGCCGTCAGGCCAAAGATGTCGGCCACGGCCACATTGCCCGTCGAGTCGCGCCCGCTCGCGTGTTGCCAGACGAGAATGCCGTAGAGGTACGTCGTCTTCGAGAAATTGTAGGCGGCCCCGCCTTCGACAGACTGATAGTGTCCGCCCGGCGCGAAGCTGTATTGGTAGCCGACACCCGCCATCGTGCGGGCGGAGAACGAGTATCCGTAGTTGATCTGGTAGTTGTTGAAGACGGCGTTGGGCGGCGCCAACGGGTTGGCTGCGGTGCGCACGATATCGAGAAAACGCACGTTCTCATACATGACCGATACCTGTGAGCTACCCCACGTGTATTTCGCGCCGCCACCGACGACCTGCTGGCTCGTGGCCGTGACGTAGTTCTGGAAGATCGGGTTGGTGACCGGGTTCGAATAGGCGGCCCCCGGCCGCGCCGTGGTTGCCGCGCCGAAGATCGACGTGCCTGGCGTACGCATATTCATGTAGGCGCCGGCGATTTGCAGCCCGCCGCTCGTGTACGAGGCGCCAACGCCGTAAGTCCGGTCTTGCGCGAAGTTGCCTGCAACGTTGCCGAACGAGAACATCGTGCTGAACTTCAACCCACCATAGGTCTGGCTCTCGTACTTGATGACGTTGTTGATCTTGTTGTAATTCCACGAGCCGTCGATGTCGCCCAACGTCGCGCCGAGTCCCCCCGCAAACATGAACGAGGTCGACAGCGGCACGAAGTAGTCGTTGGTCATCGAATACTGGTGGCCAATCGTCAGCGTGCCCAGCCGTTTGTCTGACACGCCGACGAACGCCTGCCGGCCGAACAGCGTGTTCGCCGGTTGTGCAACGCCGTTCATGATGTTGAAGCCGGCTTCGAGCGTGAAGATCGCCGATAAGCCGCCGCCGAGATCCTCTACACCGCTAAACCCGAACTTGTCGCCTGCGCGCCCGCCGCTGGCAGCCTGCCAGGCCGACTTTCCGCCGCTGTTGTTAACGTAGGTCATGGCGGCGTCGACGGCGCCGTAGATAGTCACGTTGCTTTGCGCGAACGCGCTCAGCGAGCATGCCGCAAGCGGCAGGCAGGCGATCCAGTGCTTCACGGTTGTCTCCTGTATCTCTTTTGTTCTTTGTTTGTTCGCGCCCGGCGTGTCTGTCCTGAGCACTGACGCAGCGGGCGGTCTCTCCTTGGTGCCGGGCGTCTGACATACCGCGCATCGGCTGGCGAGAATAATGGGCGAACGCGGCCCCGCGATATAGGGGCGAAGTGGAAGTTCAGAACACGCGATTCAGAAATAATCGTGAAATTTCGGTGCCGAACGTTTGCGACGGTTCGACAATCGCAACCGCCCAAGTGCAAGTCACAGGTAAGTGCCCTGCTGTTCGAGTCTGGCGAGTCCGGCGACGAGGAAATCCAGCAGCGCGTGAAACAGCTTGGGGTTGTGATGATTGGCCGGACGCAGCACTTTGATCCAGTAGTCGGGCAACCCGAACCCGGGAAGCAGTTGCACGAGGTGCCCTGCCTGCACGCTGTCATTGGCCCGATAGCGCGGGAGAATCGCCACGCCCATGCCGTCCAGGCAAGCGTTGTGCATGGCGTCGATATCGTTGGTCGCAAACCCCCCATCGACGCTCACCTGAATGTCGCCCGCACGGGCGTCGGTAAACGTCCATGTACGCACGGTGCTTTGATACGAATAGAGCAGACACCGATGACCCGGCAGGTCCGAAGGGTGCCCGGGCGTGCCGTGCTGCGTCAGATAGTCGGGCGACGCGTAGACATGACGCTTGAACGGACACAGCGGAAATTCTTCGACGCCGTCGTAGGTGACAGGCAAGCCGGTGATGACGAAGTCGAAGTTCTCCAGCACCGGGTCGACGGCGCGGTTCGCCAGTTGAAGCTCGATGCTGGCCTTGGGATGGGAGAGGAAAAACTCGTTAAGTAGCCTGCCGAGGAAATGATTAGTGAACGATGCCGGGGCCTTGACGCGCAAACGGCCGCCAAGCGAGCGGTCATCGACCGCGGCGCGCTCGGCAAGGCGTTCGTAAGCGCCCAGGAAGTCGCGGGCGCTACCCAGCATGTCCCGCCCGGAGGCTGTGAGCGTCAGGCTGCGCGTGGTGCGTTGAAAGAGCAGGACATCGAATTCCTTTTCCAGCGCACTGACCCGCTTTGTCACCACCGGCGCTGAGACGTCGAGCCGGCGCGCCGCCGCCGTAAAGCTGCCCATCTCGACCACGGCGAGGAAAGCTCGCACGTTTTCTACACTATCCATCGCTCCCCACCTCTTTGCGCTGATGGAGATGAATTGTATCGAGGGCGGCGCCCGGGCAACAGAACTTACTTTAGATCCACTGGTCGTTCTCGACGGTACGCCCGCCCGTCGGACCGTCTCCCGTGTTCACCACACCTCGCGGTTCGACCAGCAGCAGCTTCGCTTCTGCGTCTGCACAAGTTCTGTGTTCGACATCTTTTGGCACCACCGCCATCTGACCCGCACGCAGCACAATGGAGCTGTCGCCCGACGGCCCTGCGCGAAAATCGATGCGCAACTCGCCTTCGAGCACGATGAAGGTTTCGTCGGTGTCGGCATGCCGGTGCCACAGGAAATCGCCCTCGACCTTCACGACCTTAAACTGATAGTCGTTCATTTCAGCGACAACGCGCGGTTGCCAATGACCGTCGATCTGCGCGAGCTTGCCGATCAGGTCAATGGTCTGGCCTTGGCCTCGCTCGGCCGGCACGGCGATGGGGTTCGGGGATTGGGACATCGTTCTCTCCGTTCAAGGGTTGATGCCCCGAACGATACACATGCAAATTGCGGCCGTATTGAACGATCGTGGGTGTTTAGCAACGCTTGACGCCGCCCGCAATGTGAAGCCAGCGCCCCGGCGTCAGCCCGAATGTCCTCGCGAAATGTCGCGTCATGTGGCTCTGATCGGCAAAACCCGCAGCCGCAGCGGCATGAGCGAGCGAAGTGCCGCCGAGCAGCATGCGGCGCACCGCATCGAGGCGCCGCATCGTCAGATAACGGTATGGGCTCGTGCCGTAGAACGCGCGAAAGTCGTGCGACAGACTCCAGCGATCGCGGCCCGTCGCCGTTTCGAGTTCGTCGAGCGTGACAACGCGCGCGCAGTTCGTATGCAGATAGTCGCGTGCGCGCCGCGCCGCAAGGAAGTCGCCTTTCGGGCGTCGGGCGGGCATGCCGGCAATGGCGACAAGCGCATGCGCCAGTTCGGCGAGCGCATCGCTCTGTTCGAGCGGCTCGAGCGTAAAGCCGACGTGCTGCAACAACGTCGCGGTTGCCGCCGCAAGGCGCGGATCGGTTGTCACGCCGCCATCGACGAACGGCAGCGCGCGTCCACCGAGCACGTCCTGAAAGAGCGCGGGTTCAACGTAGATCATCCGGTACCGGAACCCTTCGTCAGTGCCCGCCTGGCCATCGTGAGCTTCGTCTGGGTGCAATACGATCGTGTTGCCGGGCAAGCTGTTTCGCCCGCTGCGCCGATAGCTGAAACTCTGGACACCCGCGAGCGTGCGGCCAATCGCATAGGTGTCATGGCGGTGCATGGCATACGCCTTGCCATGAAACCACGCCTCGATCCGCTCGACGCCTTCTATCGGTTCGGCACGTCTCACCCAGTCGGAGGATGAGCGCAGCGCTTGTCGGTTCATGATGTATTTCCCTGGTTGGCCGGAAATGTCGCATTGAGGCACGACTCGCTCAGTCGCAGCCGGTCCGCCGTCGCTGATTGCCGCGTGGAATTCGTCGTTGAAGAAGGGTCCCAAAGACACCCTCACGATCCCGGACGATGAATCGAAACGAAAAATTCGGATGGTGGCCGCCCGAAGTGTTTTTTGAAGGCAACGGCATAGGCACTATGACTTTCATATCCGCTGTTTAACGCGACCTGCGTGATAGGCGCACCGTCGAGGAGAAGGGTCATGGAAGACATCAGTCGCGTCTGTTGGCGCCACCGCCCAAATGTCAGTCCCGTGCATTTCTGAAAGCGACGATGGAATGTCTTGGTGCTCATGGCCAATGTTGCGGCCCAATCGTCTGCCATAGCAGGATGCGCGGGATCGCTAACCAGCGCGTCGCACACCCGCCGAATTTGCGCATCGGATGGCCAGGGCAGATGAAATGGCAGCGGGGGCTGTAAGCCCAATTCCTCCAGGAGCAAGTCCCCCAGAAGTTTTTCGCGTTTCGAATGAGCGGATTTGAGATCCAGGGACGTCAATGCGCCGATCAGCTCCCGCAACAAGGGGGAGACATGGAGAACGCAGTCCTGCGCCGGCAGGCGCACCGCTGCAGCTTCGTGGATAAAGATGCCATGGACCGCGGCAGGCGCGGGTATGACCAGACGATGGGGTATGCCAGGCCGCAACCAGACGGCAGTGGTCGGGGGGACCAGCCAGCGTCCCGTGGCAGCCTCGATCAGCAGGACACCGTCGGCGGCATAAAGCAGATGTCCCCGGCGGTGGGAATGCTCAGGCACGACATGGCCCGCCGGGTATCGGGTGACTACGCCGGTAATGGGCAAATCGGAAGACTCGTGATCGCCGAGGTCGAGCGCCCTGGCACCTTCTGACGGAGAAGCAAACCCCATTTCGAGACGCATGTCCATTTTGATAAAGAATATGTCCATTGTTCTGTAGATGGACATCGCGGTCAAGCCTATATTTCCATCAGGAGATCATGTTTTAAGACAAGCTCATGTGCGCTTTCCTACTGCTTCCGCGACAGCTACTACGTCTGACACCCGGTCGGGGTCTGGACGCATTCACCTGCGTCATGACCCATCCTGATTCCCCCTGACCCCGACCTCGGCCAGCTTCCTCCAAGCAGGGGAATCAGGTGTTCCCGATTCCTTCTTCGAGGTTTTTATGTTGGCAAATCCTTCCTCAAAGTATCGTGCGTTTCCGGTCATCGACATGCCGGATCGGCAGTGGCCATCGCGCGCGCTGACCCAAGCCCCCATCTGGCTTTCGACCGATCTGCGAGACGGCAATCAGGCGTTGTTCGAGCCGATGAATCGCGAGCGCAAACTGCGCTTGTTCAACGAACTGGTGCGCATCGGTTTCAAGGAAATCGAGGTGGGCTTCCCTGCGGCGTCCAGAACCGACTTCGAGGTCGTGCGTCATTTGATCGACGCCAGTCTCATACCGGATGACGTGACCCCAATGGTCATGACGCAATTGCGAGAAGACCTGATCGAGGAAACCGTACGCAGTGTTCAGGGCACGCGCCGGGTGATTGTCCATTTCTACAATGCCATCGCTCCGGCTTGGCGCGAAATCGTCTTCGGCATGAGCGTGCCGCAGATCATCGAGATGGTTGAGCACCATATCGCCTTGTTCGGGAAGCTGATCGCCCAACATCCGCAAACGGAATGGGTGCTCCAGTATTCTCCCGAGACTTTCTGCATGGCGGAATTGGACGTGTCGCTCGCCGTGTGCAATGCCGCCATCCGCGCATGGGATGCCGGGCCGCAACGGCCCATGATCGTCAATCTCCCCACGACGGTCGAAGTTTCCACGCCCAATGTCTTTGCAGATCAGATCGAATGGATGCATCGCCGGTTGGAGCGGCGTGAGCATGTCGTGCTGTCTGTGCATCCGCATAACGACCGCGGAACAGGTATCGCATGCGCCGAACAGGCGATGCTGGCGGGTGCGCAGCGGGTCGAGGGCTGCCTGTTCGGCAACGGCGAGCGCAGCGGTAACCTGGATGTCGTCACGCTGGCACTGAACCTGTACACGCAGGGCATAGCGCCGGGACTGGATTTTTCCGACATTGCTGCGCTGGCGCGCATCGCCGAGGAATGCACCGCCTTGCCGATTCACCCGCGCCATCCCTACGTCGGCGATCTGGTGTTTACCGCGTTTTCCGGCTCGCATCAGGATGCCATTGCCAAGGGCTTTGCCGCGCAGAACCCCGACGGGATCTGGCGTGTTCCTTATCTGCCGCTCGATCCGCACGACCTCGGACGCACCTACGACAGCATCGTGCGCGTCAACAGCCAGTCGGGCAAAGGCGGCATTGCGTTTCTCCTGCAACGCGATTACGGCGTGGTGATGCCTCGCCGCATGCAGATCGAATTCAGCGCCATCGTTCAGGAACTGGCCGATACCAGCGAAACCGAGCTGACCAGCGAGCAGATCTGGGCCGTCTTCGAGACAACCTATCTTGTTCATGACGACGACAGCGCCGGTCATGCCTATCGGCATCATCGCCTGTTCGATACGCCGCAGGGCCAGGGCATTGAACTGGAACTGGTGTCACCGGACGGGACTGTGCTTACGCGCCAAGGCGTCGGCAATGGTCCCATCGCGGCAACGGTCGCGGCCCTTGGCCTGCCGTTGCGCATCGACAGCTACGAGGAGCGCAGCCTCAGCACGGGTGCGGATGCTCTGGCAATGGCGATCGTGGAAACGGTTTGGCCTGGTGTGCCGGGTTCCCGCTTCGGCGTGGGAAAGCATCGGAACATCGTTACCGCGTCGGTACTTGCGGTACTGAGCGCTACCGCGAGATTCTCCAAAGCGCCTGAGCTTGAAATGGAGGGGCATTCCTGATCGACGGTGTCGGTCAGGACGCAGACTGTCGTTACTCGCATCTTCGCGCCCTTGCACAGGTCCGTCTGCGTCCCATTCCCGTCGAACACATGCCGCAGTCGCCGCGCGTACCGTCGTAGAGCGATTCCACGCCCACCGCAAGGCGCGCATCCACGTCGAGCCCGTGCCCCGCTTCAACACCGCCACCTGATACGTTGCGGGCGCGATGCCGTCATCGGTGCCCGACGCAACGTCGGGCAATCCCGAAAAGCGCCAATCCACCGCATGGCAACCCATATGTCTCATGTGCTACGCTCAATCCTAGCGAATCCAGTACAAGAAAACGCAACGATCACGCCTGCATAGCGGGCACTGATACCAGTGGAGAAGACACCGAATGGCAACAATGTACGACACAGGCCTTGCGCGCAGAGAAGCAAACTACGTCCCCCTGACTCCGATTGATTTCATCGCCAGAGCCGCTGATGTGTACGGTGACAGGCTCGCCGTGGTGTATGGCGACACTCGTCGCACATGGGCCGAAACGTATGCGCGGACCCGACGCCTCGCCAGCGCGCTGCAGCGCGCCGGGATCGGAACCGGCGATACGGTGGCCGCGCTCCTTCCCAATATTCCCGAGATGGTCGAGGTCCATTTCGGCGTGCCGATGGCAGGAGCGGTGCTGAATACGCTGAACACCCGGCTGGATGTGCAGACAATCCTGTTCATGTTGCGACACGGCGAGGCGAAGGTGCTGATCGTCGACACCGAATACTCGCAAGTCGCACAGGCCGCAGCAGCAGCGTTTCCTGCGCTGCGCATCGTCAGCGTTGCGGATGCCATGCCGGCGGACCCCTCGGCGTTCGCCTCTGCCGTCGACTACCCGGCTTTCCTGGACGGGGGCGACCCGGATTTTGCCTGGTCTCCGCCTGCGGACGAGTGGGACGCGATTGCGCTCAACTACACGTCCGGAACCACCGGAGATCCCAAAGGCGTCGTGTACCACCATCGCGGCGCGTATCTGAATGCCGTTTCGAACATCCTCGAATGGGATCTCCCGAAGCACGCCGTCTATTTGTGGACGCTGCCGATGTTCCACTGCAACGGTTGGTGCTTTCCCTGGACCATCGCTGCACGTGCAGGTGTCAACGTTTGCTTGAGAAGATTTGATGTAAATCAAGTTTTCGAGTTGATACGCCGCGAGAAGGTGACCCACTATTGCGGTGCGCCGATCGTTCAGAGTTCGCTCGCAAACGCGCCGGCGGAACTTCGGCACGGTATCGGCCATCGCGTCGCGACGATGGTCGCCGGCGCGCCGCCGTCACCGGCGGTGATAGGAAAGCTCAACGACATCGGGGTCGACGTGACGCATGTCTACGGACTGACCGAGGTCTATGGTCCGGCGTCGGTATGCGCAAAGCAAGAGTCGTGGTCGGCACTGGACGACGATACCCAAGCGGCGCTCAATGCCCGGCAAGGCGTACGGTATCACCTGCAAGCCGCTGTAACGGTACGTGACCCCGCCACGTTGGAGGTGGTCCCTCCGGACGGGGAGACCATTGGCGAAATCATGTTCCGCGGCAACATCTGCATGAAAGGGTATCTGAAGAACCCGAAAGCCACCGACGAAGCATTTTTCGGCGGATGGTTTCATACAGGAGACCTCGGCGTCATGTCTCCGGACGGCTATATACGCATTAGAGACCGAAGCAAAGACATCATCATTTCCGGCGGGGAGAACATCTCCAGCATAGAGGTTGAGGACGTGCTTTACCGCCACCCTTCCGTTTCCGTCGCGGCAGTCGTTGCAATGCCCGATGCAAAGTGGGGCGAAGTTCCTTGCGCATTCGTCGAACTCAAAGCAGGCGCAACGGCGACAACCGAGGACATCATCAAGCACTGCAGAGAGCACCTGGCAGCCTTCAAGGTGCCGAAACGGGTGGCGTTTGGCGAACTGCCAAAAACGTCGACAGGGAAGATCCAGAAGTACGAATTGCGTGCACGCGTCCAATCTGCGTCCGCGATCGATCTTGCCGGCGACAGTGCCACCGGAATGCCGCGTACCTCGTCTGACAGCAAGGTTTGACACAGCGGATCTTCACCGCAAAAAAACCGGCCTGAGCCCCTAACGACTCCGGCCGGTTTCCTCTGTGCCCGATTTAGGCGAGAGTCGCGCGCACGCGACATCAACCACATCACGGCAATGCATTCACTGAGCGCTACCGTACCCATCTCACTCGTTCGGGGCTTCCTCGACGGCGTAGGCGCGCCGCCGGATGTCGTCAGGCAATACCTCGAAGCGGCAGGTATCTCCGACGCCCTGCTGACCGAGCCCGGGGCGCGTGTCACGGAATCGCAATTCTCAACGCTTTACCGCGCCCTTGCGATCGAGTTCGACGATGAAATGCCGGGTATCTTCGAGCGTCCTCTGCGTAATGGCACCCTGAAATATCTGTGTCTCAGCTTGCTCGACGCTCCCAACCTCGAAACGGCAATGCACCGCTTCGGCCAGTTCATGCATCTGATTCTCGACGACTTTCGGTTTGAGTCGTCTCGAGTCGGGCCTGTGGCCGAAATTGCGTTGCGGGCGGGGCCCGCCGGCGTCAGCGCCCTCGGCCAGCAGTTGATGCTGAAGCTGGCGCATGGCGTGGGGTCGTGGCTCATCGGTCAAAAGATCCCCCTTCTGCAGGTGGAATTCGCGTTTGAGCGGCCTCCTCACGCCGTCGATTACCTTTATCTCTTCCCGGGACCGGCGCAATTCGACTGCAAACAGACACGCATGCGCTTCAGCGCTTCCTATTTCGATATGCGCGTGCGTCAGCGTAAGGCCGACCTGCGCAAGTTTCTCGCGCGAGCGCCAGAGGATTGGATATTCGTGGCCTTCAACGAGCAACTCACGAGCCATCGGGTCAGGGATTGTCTTGCCTCGCGACTTCCCGATATGCCGTCCATCGATGACGTTGCTCAAGTCCTCAACTGCTCGGTGCGCACGCTTTGCCGGCGGCTGTCCGCCGAAGGCTCGGCGTTCCAGACGCTCAAGAATGAGTTGCGACGGGATATTGCGATCCAGCGTCTCACCGAAACCCAGGATGCGATTGCGGCAATCGCCGCCGATGTCGGATTTGATGACCCCACTGCGTTCCATCGCGCGTTCCGTCAGTGGACCGGCAGCACGCCGGGCGAGTATCGGCACGCTGCACATAGGCCCGTTGCGGCCCGCCCGCCCAGGGCCTGATCGACGGCAGTCGCCGGCGGGACAGCTGACTCCCCCCCATATTCCGGTCCTGCCGGAGAGCCCTCCCCGGTCGACTCGTGGCCGAAATTGTCAATAGATGGTCCGGTTTGGTTATCGGGATTCTCGACGATCGCCGCTACGATCTGCTCGATAGTCGCCGTGCAGGACCTCAGCGTTCCGGTGTCATGGCAGGCCTCTTCACTACCGTCCACTGGAAAAGCACCAGAATGAGCTATATCGCACCCGTCAAGGAAATGCTCTTTGCCATGCAGGAACTGGCCGATCTCGAGCGCGTGGCAGCGCTTCCCGGCTTCGAGGACGCCGGGCCGGACAGCGCCCAGGCCGTGCTCGACGAGGCGGCCCGCTTCAACGCCAACGTCATCGCACCGCTGAACGTCGAGGGTGACGTCAACCCCAGTAGTTTTAAGGACGGCATTGTCACCGCGACGCCCGGCTTCAAGGAAGCCTTTTCTCAGTTCGTGAATGGTGGCTGGCAGGGCGTTGTCCACCCGGCCGAGTACGGCGGTCAGGGGCTGCCCAAACTGATCGCGACCCCCTGCGTTGAAATGCTCAATGCCGCGAACCTGTCGCTGGCGTTGTGCCCGGTGCTGACCGACGGGGCCATCGAGGCGTTGCTCATTGCCGGCAGCCAGGCGCAGAAGGAACGCTACGTGCCCAAGCTGATTTCGGGTGAATGGACCGGCACGATGAACCTGACGGAGCCGCAGGCAGGTTCGGACCTCGCGTTGGTTCGCACGCGTGCCGAACCTATCGGCGACGGCAACTACCATATCTTCGGCACGAAAATCTTCATCTCGTGGGGCGAGCACGACATGGCCGGCAACATCGTGCATCTCGTACTCGCTCGCCTGCCCGGCGCCCCCGAGGGCGTAAAAGGCTTGTCGCTTTTCATCGTGCCGAAATTCGTCGTCAACGAAGACGGCTCGCTGGGTGCCCGTAACGACGTGCATTGCGTGTCCATCGAGCACAAGCTGGGCATCAAGGCGAGTCCGACGGCGGTGCTCCAGTTCGGCGACCACGGCGGAGCCATCGGCTATCGGGTCGGGGAAGCCAACCGTGGCCTCGAATACATGTTCATCATGATGAATGCGGCACGTTTCGGTGTCGGCGTGCAGGGCATTGCCGTGGCCGACCGCGCTTATCAGCGGGCCGTGGCCTATGCGAAAGACCGCGTGCAAGGGCGCGCCGTAGACGGCTCGTCGAAGGCGCCACTGAGCATCATCAAACACCCTGACGTGCGTCGGATGCTCGCAACCATGCGTGCGCTCACGGAAGGTGCCCGGGCGCTCGCCTACGTCGCGGCAGCGCACAGTGACATCGGTCACCGTCATACCGATGCGTCGGTACGTGCCGACCATCAGGCAATCTACGAATACCTCGTGCCAGTGGTGAAGGGGTGGAGCACCGAGTTGGCAAACGAGGTCGCCAGCCTTGGCGTGCAGGTGCATGGCGGCATGGGCTATATCGAGGAAACGGGGGCTGCGCAGCATCTTCGCGACGCGCGAATCCTCGCCATTTATGAAGGCACAACGGCGATCCAGGCCAACGATCTCGTCGGCCGGAAGACGTTGCGTGACGGCGGTGCTGTCGTCAAGGTGCTGCTCGCAAAAATCGACGAGACCCTCGCGGCATTGTGGGAGCACAAGTCGTACGAATCGAGCGCGGCGTTTCAGGCGCTCCACAAGCGACTCGGGGCCGGGCGCGAATCGCTCGCGAACGTGGTCGACTATGTACTCACGCACGCCAAGGACGATCCCAACGCCGTATTTGCCGGCAGCGTGGCGTATCTGAAGCTGGCCGGCATCGTGCTATCCGGATGGCAGTTTGCCCGTGCGTTGCTCGTCGCCACTGACAAGCGCAATGACGATCCGTCGTTCTATGACGCCAAGGTGGCAACCGCCCATTGTTTCGCGACGCAGATCCTGCCGCTCGCGACTGCGCTGGAAGCCGCCATCGTTGGCGCCCACGACGGCAACGAAGGTGCGTTGGCGTTGACCGACGACCAGTTCTGACGCAGGGGTTGGACATGCTCAGCACAGCAAGCCCGATCGAACAGGCTGGCGCACGCGAGTCGATGGATTATGACGTCGTGATTGTCGGCGGTGGGCCGGCCGGACTGTCCGCGGCGATCCGCCTCAAGCAGTTGTCTGCCGAGAACGGCGTCGAGTTGTCCGTGTGTGTTCTGGAGAAGGGATCGGAGATCGGGGCTCACATCCTGTCCGGCGCCGTCATGGACCCGCGCGCCTTGACCGAACTCATCCCCGGCTGGAAGGAGAAAGGGGCTCCACTATCGGTGGAGGTCACCGAGGACAAGTTCCTGTTTCTCACGGAAGCCGGTTCGAAGCGAGTACCCGTCTGGGCACTTCCGGACAACTTCAAGAATCACGGCAACTATGTCGTTTCGTTGGCCAATGTGACGCGGTGGCTCGGGCAACAGGCGGAAGGGCTCGGTGTCGAGATCTTCGCCGGCTTTGCGGCCGCCGAAGTGCTTTTCGGTGACGACGGGGCAGTCAAAGGCGTTGCGACCGGCAACCTGGGTATCGGCAAGGACGGCAAGCCGACTGAGAACTTCCAGCTCGGCATGGAGTTACACGCGAAATACACGCTCTTCTGTGAGGGCGCACGCGGGCACCTGGGCCGTCAACTGAACGAGAAGTTCAAGCTGAGCAATAGCGCCGATCCTCAGGTCTATGGCATCGGCATCAAGGAAGTGTGGGAGATCGAACCGTCGAAGCATACACCGGGCCTGGTCATGCACACGGCCGGCTGGCCACTCGAGAACGACACGTACGGCGGCTCGTTTCTCTACCACATGGACGATCGCCAGGTGGTAGTCGGCTTCGTCGTGGGCCTGGGATATTCGAATCCGTATCTGTCGCCATTCGAGGAGTTCCAGCGATACAAGACGCATCCGGAAATCCGCAAAGTGCTCGAAGGCGGGAGACGCCTGTCTTACGGCGCGCGTGCGATGACTGCGGGCGGCCTGATGTCCTTGCCGAAGCTGGTGTTCTCCGGGGGCGCGCTCGCCGGTGACGACGCGGGCTTCCTGAACGCATCGCGTATCAAGGGATCACATGCAGCGATCAAGTCGGGCATGTTGGCTGCCGAAGCGGCATTTGAGGCATTGCAGGCAGGGCGTCAAGGCGATGAGCTTACGGCCTATCCCGAGGCGTTCAAGAATTCCTGGCTGTACACCGAGCTGCACCGCGCCCGGAATTTCAAGCAATGGATGAGCAAAGGTCTGTGCCTGGGCACGCTGATGGTCGGCATCGAGCAAAAGGTGCTGCGCGGTAACGTCCCATGGACGCTGCACCACCAGCATTCGGATCACGAGACGCTGAAACCGGCCTCGCGGTGCAAGCCGATCGACTATCCGAAACCCGACGGCAAGCTCACGTTCGACAGATTGTCCTCGGTGTTCATCTCCAACACCAATCACGAAGAGAATCAGCCGGCGCATCTGACGCTGAAGGACCCGGCGGTTGCGCTGAACGTGAATTGGCGGACTTATGCGGGGCCCGAATCGCGCTACTGCCCTGCTGGCGTCTACGAGTATGTGAAGCAGGACAGCGGTAACGAGCAGCTCGTCATCAACGCGCAGAACTGCCTCCACTGCAAAACATGCGACATCAAGGATCCAAGCCAGAACATCGTTTGGGTCGCACCTGAGGGGGGCGGCGGCCCCAACTATTCGAACATGTAATTGAACCCGGAGCGTGCTTCATAGCGTGAAGCACATCCGGCGTCTATTGGGAGACACAGCAATGCAAAGAGAAGTCGTTGTCGTCGGTGGCGTTCGTACGGCTATCGGCAAGTTCGGCGGTAGTCTGAAAGACCTCTCACCGACCGAACTGGGTGCGATCGTGGTGCGAGAGGTATTGGCGCGATCGAAAGTGGCGGGCGCCGACGTCGGCCACGTCGTGTTCGGCAACGTTGTCACCACTGAGCCGAGAGACCTGTATCTGGCGCGAGTCGCGGCACTCGATGGCGGTATCTCCGAAGCGACGCCTGCTTTCAATGTCAACCGCCTCTGCGGGTCCGGGCTGCAGGCAGTCGTCTGCGCTGCGCAGTCCATTCTGCTGGGTGACGCCGACATCGCAATCGGTGGCGGCGCCGAGAACATGAGCCGGGCACCATACATTACGCCCGACGCGCGCTTCGGCGCTCGCATGGGCGACGCGAAACTGATCGACATGATGTTGGGCGCGTTGCACGATCCGTTCCAACGGGTGCATATGGGAGTCACCGCAGAGAACGTCGCGCGAAAGTACAGCATCACGCGAGAGCAACAGGATGCCCTCGCGGTCGAATCGCACCGCCGCGCCTCGCGCGCCATCGCCGAGGGCCGCTTCGAGGAGCAGATTGTTCCGGTGACTCGACGCGTGAGAGGCAAGGAGGTCGTATTCGATACCGATGAACATGTTCGTCAGGACGTCGAACAGACCGAGCTTGCGGAACTGCGCCCGATATTCCAGAAGGAAAACGGAACGGTGACGGCTGGCAACGCTTCCGGCATCAATGACGCCGCTGCGGCCGTCCTGTTGATGGAACGCAAGACGGCGGAGGCGCGAGGTTTGAAGCCGCTGGCGCGTCTGGTGTCCTACGCGCATGCCGGCGTCGACCCGCTCTTCATGGGCATTGGCCCCGTACCCGCGACGCGCATCGCGCTCGAGCGCGCGGGACTCACCGTAGGCGATCTCGACGTGATAGAAGCCAACGAGGCCTTTGCCGCACAGGCCTGCGCGGTGGCACAGGAGCTTGGGTTCGATCCGGCGAAAGTGAATCCGAACGGCTCGGGCATCTCTCTGGGCCATCCGATCGGCGCGACAGGCGCACTGATTACTGTCAAGGCACTGCATGAACTCAGGCGCGTGAGCGGACGCTATGCACTCGTCACGATGTGTATTGGCGGAGGCCAGGGTATCGCCGCAATCTTTGAGAGTCTTCAATGAGTTGCGCACGAAACAGCAACGCCAGCCACTGAGAGCCATTATGGAAATTGGGACGATAGGAATTGTCGGTGCGGGTACGATGGGCAATGGCATCGCGCAGACTGCCGCTACCGCCGGATTGAATGTCATCGTGATCGATGTCGCCGAGTCGGCCCTGACGAACGGGCTCGCACTGCTGAAAAGCAATCTCGATCGGCTTGTCGCGAAAGACAAACTCGACTCGGAAGCCCGGGGGGCTGCGCTCGCGCGAGTCAGGTTCTCGACGGACTATCAGCAACTCTCGGACGCTGATCTCGTCATCGAAGCCGCAACGGAAAATGTCGCCCTCAAGCACCGGATTCTGGGGCAGATCGAATCGGTGGCGCGTCCTGGCGCCATCATTGCGACGAATACCTCGTCTATCTCGGTGACGGCGTTGGCGGCGAGTCTGAGCGACGCTTCGCGCTTCATCGGAATGCACTTCTTCAACCCGGCGCCGCTGATGCCGCTCGTCGAGATCATTCGCGGGCTGCAGACGAGCGACACCACCGCTGAAGCGATTAGCGAGCTGACAAAACGTCTCGGAAAGACGCCGATTGTCGTCAGGAATTCGCCCGGGTTCGTGGTGAACCGAATCCTTGTGCCGATGATCAACGAGGCCTTCTTCGTACTTGCCGAAGGCATTGCAAGCGCCGACGAGATCGACGCGGGAATGAAGCTTGGCGCGAATCAGCCGATCGGCCCGCTCGCGCTCGCGGATCTGGTCGGACTCGACGTCTGCCTGTCCGTCATGGAAGTGTTTCTGAACGACTTCGGAGACCCGAAGTATCGGCCGGCTCCGCTGCTGCGCGAGTTCGTGGCGGCGGGACGGCTCGGGCGCAAGACAGGTCAGGGTGTCTATCGTTACGACTGAGTATCGAACGGGCATCAGGAGGGTGCCCGTTGGATGGCAAGTCCGACGCCTTTGCCGAATGGGCAGCCAGGCGCGAATCGATCATCGCTGGCTTGGTAGACTGGGACGAGATGGGATAAAACCAACATCAGATTCAGGAGACAATGATGCAGGACGAGTTGACGAACGGCACCCCCTCGGCATACGCCTATCCCCTGCTGATCAAGCAGCTTTTGCATACGCCGCTGGCTCACGCCCCGGAGCAGGAGATCGTTTACCGGGGGCAGCAGCGAATGACTTACCGGACGATGAACGAGCGAATCTCCAGACTCGCTAACGCCCTTGCCGGGCTAGGCGTCCGGCATGGCAGTACCGTCGGCGTAATGGACTGGGATAGCCATCGCTATCTGGAATGTTATTTCGCCATCCCGATGATGGGAGCGGTGCTGCAGACGGTCAATGTACGACTGTCCAACGCGGAAATCGCGTTCACGATCAATCACGCCGGCGCCGAAGTGCTTCTGGTCCATACCGATTTCCTGCCGGTGATCGATGCGATCAAAGATCAATTGAAATCCGTCCGCACCTTCGTTCTCATCGACGAAGACGACGACGCCCCCACGACACACACGATTCCGTTCACGACGGAGTATGAGCGCATGCTCGCGGCGAGCGATACGCATTATTCGTTCCCGGATTTCGACGAAAACACGCGCGCCACCACGTTTTACACGACCGGAACCACGGGGCAGCCCAAGGGGGTGCATTTTTCTCATCGGCAACTGGTACTTCACACGATCAGCGTGATGGCCGGGTTGGCAAGTCCGGCCTCCGGTCAACGGCTTCATCGTGGCGATGTCTACATGCCAATCACCCCCATGTTCCATGTCCATGCGTGGGGCATACCCTACGTCGCAACGGTCATGGGGCTGAAGCAGATCTACCCGGGACGCTATGCGCCCGACCGGCTGGTGGGGCTCATCCGTGACGAGGGCGTGACTTTTTCGCACTGCGTCGGCACGATCCTGCACATGCTGCTGAACTGCCCCGAAGCGAAGACGGTCGACTTCAGCCGCTGGAAAGTCATCGTTGGCGGAAGTGCATTGACACAAGGCCTGGCGAGGGCCGCGTTCGAGCGTGGCATCGATGTCTTTACGGGCTACGGCATGTCGGAAACCGGCCCCATCCTCACGCTGGCGCAGATCAAGCCCGACCTTGGCCCACTCGATGCGGACGAGGAGATTCGTCTGCGCTGCAAAACCGGCCTTCCCGTTCCTCTGGTCGATCTGCGGATTGTCGATGACGCGATGGCAGACCTCCCGCACGATGGCAAGGCCTTCGGCGAAGTGGTGGTGCGCGCGCCATGGCTCACGCAAAGTTACCTTCACAATCCGGAAGCATCGGAGCAGCTATGGGAGGGCGGGTATCTGCATACCCAGGATATCGCCAGCATCGACCCGGCTGGCTACGTGCAGATTACCGATCGACTGAAGGACGTGATCAAGTCAGGCGGTGAATGGGTGTCGTCGCTTGAAATCGAAAACCTGATCTCTCGGCACCCTGCGGTCTCCGAGGTGGCGGTGTTCGGCATCAAGGACGAGAAGTGGGGTGAGCGGCCGGTCGCGCTGGTCGTATTGAAGAAGGACGCGGGCCCCGTCGACGATGAAGAGATCAGGCGACACCTGCTTGCGATTGTCGCGACTGGAGAAATCTCAAAATACGCGGTGCCGCAAATCATCAGGTTCGTCGACTCGCTGCAAAGGACCAGTGTCGGCAAGTTGAACAAGAAGGCGATGCGCGAACAGTTCGTCTGACCGATCAGTGTCAGGCGGACGACAGTCACAAAACAAAAAAGCCCTTGAAATTCAAGGGCTTTTTTCTTACTTGGTCAGCCACGACCGATAAGGATGCACGTTACATCTACACTGTTTTACTCAGAACGATCATATCGGGGATGGCATTCTGTGAGGCGGGCCCTTCCCGAGGCGGCAAACACAAGAGCACAGTGAAGCGCCACGCTTCCGCGCACAGGTGAAATGCCTACCGGCTCAATTCACTGCGGCGAGGCTTCGGGAAACTTCCAAGCGCCGTTGAGGATCGCCGCGCGCGGCCGATAGAGGCGGACCATGTAGTTCCACCCCTTCGCGATCGGAAGGCAGTTGGCGATTTTGCCGTTGCAACCACCGAATTGAATCGCGACGGTGCCGTCGCCGCCCTTCTTCGCCGTGATGCTGCTCAGTGAATAAGCATTGAGGTCGTTGGGCTCATAGTAGCCTTCCGCGTTGTAGACGCTGACCGACCAGAAGCCATCGACCGGCACGTCCCTGACATTGAGCTTGTAGATCGTGGTGCCATCGTTCTTGTCTCGACCGGATTACGCCGAGGGGTATTTTCGGTCTGGAATGGTCGCAGGTCGATTTGGTGAAGCGTCGCGCGTGGATTCATCCAGATCAGGCGAAGGCAGGCAAGCCTATCGGAGTGCCCCTTAACGATGAGGCCGTCGAAGTGATTCGCCGCCAAATTGGGGAGCCCCAGACGCACGTCTTCGTGCGCAATGGCGAACCGCTTGAGTGTCTGGACAACGTGCAATGGAAAGGCGCATGCAAGAGGGCCGGGATCAAAGATTTTCGATTCCATCACCTGCGTCACACTTGGGTAAGTTGGCATGTCCGGAACGGAACGCCGCTGCAAACGCTAATGAAGATGGGTGGATGGCATTCTCTTGAAATCCGAATCAACCGGATTGGCTAACAGGCGGCGTTTGTGTACCCCATGTTTCCAACGGAAGTTTCCACAGCGGCGGCATCTGCGAGAACGGCGGCACGGTATGCACCAGCTTGGCCAGCGCGAGGCGGCTGTCAGTGCCGATCTTGCTGAAGATGGCTTTGAGGTGCGCCTTGACGGTATCCAAGCTGATGTTCATGACGGTGGCGATGGCCTCGTTCGAGTTGCCCTGCGCCACCCACACCGCCACTTCCACCTGCCGCTGCGTCAACTCCGGAAAGGCGTAGCGCAGGCGATCCGCCGGCGGGAGCTCGTCGACGGTGCGCTGCTGTGCCTGGCGGTAGGCTCGCAGCACGTGCGGCCGATAGGCCTGGAGGCGATCACGTTCGGCATCGCTATAGGCGGGCTGGCCCATCACGCGATGCGCGCTCAGTTCCATGAAGTATTCGCCATGCAGCATCACGATCCCCATGATGCGGCGCGCGTTGGAGGGGAGAAACACCTCCTGCGCCATCGGGAGCGTCATGAATTCGTCGTCGGTAAAGACATCCGACTCGCGGACCGCGCGCTCGCCAAAGAAGGCGAGGTCTTTCTGCCAGAAGGGGTGGCTGGCCGCATGGCGGGCATAGCCTTCGAAGGCGGCCTGGCGCCGGGCCGGATCATCTTCCACCGACAGCAGTGCGCGCAGTTCTCCCGAGCGGTGGTGCACCTCTGTCCAGGTCGCCACGTCGGCGCCTGTCAACCGTGTCACGCCATCAAACAGGATGCCGGGCAACGTCATCAGATCGGCCTCGGCTTCATAGAGACGGACAATTTCCTGCAGCAAAACGGTGTCGGTGTGCATGACTACTCTTCCGGGTAATGGAATCTTCCGGGCACAAATTTTACATTGGCTTTTTCTGAAGTGCTGGGAGCCCCATTGCGCCGCCTGGAGCTGCGTTCTGGCCGGTATTTCAGGTAACGTGGCTACAGCTATGTAGCCGAATCCAATAAAGAAACCGAGGGTTGACGGGATGAATCACGCTTACCGGGTGGTCTGGAATGGAGCGCTGGGGATCTGGCAGGCCGTGTCGGAGCTGGCCGCCTCGCACACCAAGGGCGCAGGACTGCGGCGGCGTGTGGCGGCCAGTGCGGTGATGACGCTGTCGCTGGGGCTGGCGACACCGCTTGCGCACGCGATCGATGTGCTGCTGGTGGGGACTGGCGGCCTGGGTGGCGGTGACGGTGGTAACGGCAGCATCGCCGGCGGCAACGGCGCACAGGATTTCTTCCTGCCGGGCTCCGGCGGTGCTGCCAGCATTCCGAGCCCAACGCAGGTGATTCCCGGCACGGCCACCGGCGGCGGCCTTCCCTTGTCAACCTACGACTACATGGGGATCGGGGGCGGCGCCGGCGGCGGGGACGGCGGCAACCTGGGCGGCATCAACGGCGGCACCGGAGGCGCTGGTGTCCTCAACCTCACCGGGACGGCACTGAGCGTAACCAACACGCTGCTGATCGGCGGAGCGGGCGGCGGTGGGGGCTCGGGCGGCGCCGGTAGCACGCGCGGAGGCAATGGCGGCACGGGCGGCAGCGGTACGCTCACGGCCACAGGGGGCGCCACCATCACGGTCGGCACGCAGCTCTATCTTGGCGGTTTGGGCGGCACGGGCGGCAACTGCGGCTGCTCCGGCAACGGCGGTGCCGGCGGTGCGGGTATCCTCAACCTGGGCGATGGCAGCACGCTCAACCTGACCGGCGGCGCCTTCACCATCAACGGCAGTGGCACGCTCAATATCGGCAACGCCACAGCCAACGGCGCGACCGCCGGCACGGTCACCGGTCTGGTCGGCAGCATCAACAATGCAGGCACGATCAACTTCAACCAGTCCGACGCCTCGTACACGTTCTCCACGAACATTGCCGGCACCGGCAAGGTGGTGCAGAACGGCAGCGGCACGACGTTCCTGACTGGCGCCAACCTGTACACCGGCGGCACGACCGTCAACGCGGGCCTGATCAATTTCACCAGCGGCGGCAATCTAGGTTCGGGCAATGTCACGTTGGACGGCGGCGGCCTGCAGTGGGCCACCGGAAACACGACGGACATTTCCAGCCGGTTGACTGCGCTGGGCGCGAACGGCGGCACGCTCGATACCAATGGCAACAACGTGACGCTGGCCAGCGGCATCAGCGGCGCGGGCGGCCTGACGAAGAGCGGCGCCGGCACGCTCACGCTGACGAGCACCAACGGCTATACCGGCGGCACGACCATCACCAACGGCACGCTGGCGCTTGGCACCGGCGGCAGTCTGGCATCGACCAGCTCGGTCGATCTGGCGAATGCGGGCACGCAGTTCAGCATCAGCGGGGGCGGCGCGCAAACGATCGGGGCGTTGCTAGGAGTGGCCGGGTCGACCGTGAATCTGGGCAGCAACGCACTGACCGTCACAGCCAACACCAACGGCACATTCGGTGGATCAATCACCGGTACGGGTGGCGTGACGCTCGCGGGCACCGGCACGCAAACGCTGGCCGGCGCCAACGCATACACCGGCACCACGACCATCAGCGCCGGTACGCTGGCCCTGACGGGCGGGGGCAGCATCGCGAACGCCAGCGGCCTGATCAACAACGGCATCTTCGATATTTCCGGCACGGCGGGCGGCACCACGGTGACGACGCTGTCCGGCACCGGCACTGTCGCGCTGGGTGGCCAGACACTCACCCTCAGCAACGCCAGCGGCACGTTCAGCGGCGGCATTGCCGGCACGGGCGGCCTCACGCTCAACGGCGGCACGCAAACGCTGTCTGGCGTGAACGCCTATACCGGCGCCACGACGGTCAACGCGGGCACGCTGGCATTGGCGGGCGCGGGCAATCTGTCAGAGGCAACAACAGTGTCGCTGGCGGGGTCTGGGGCGACGCTGGATCTGTCGGCCGGCGGCAACCAGTCGGTGGCGCATCTCTCGGGGGTATCGGGCAGCCGGGTGGCCCTGGGCGCCAACATACTCACGCTGACGGACAACACATCGCAAACCTTCGGAGGCAGCCTGACAGGCAGCGGCAGCCTGGTGAAACAGGGCACTGGTACGCTCACGCTCAATGGCATCAGCAGCGCGTTTACCGGCACTACCACCATATCGGACGGCACCGTGGCCGTGGGCGATGCGGCCAGCGCCAGCGCAATGCTGGGCGGCAACGTGCAGGTGAGCACGCAAGGTACGCTGCGTGGCCATGGCACGGTGTCGGGCAACGTGAACAACAGCGGCGTGGTGGCACCCGGCGGCTCCATCGGCACGCTGGCCGTGAGCGGTAACTACGCGCAGGCGGCCACCGGCACGCTGTCGATCGAAGTTAGCCCGACGCAGGGTTCGCAATTGCGGGTGGGTGGGGCAGCGGCACTAGGCGGCACGCTGGCCATCGTGTACGACCCGGGCACGTACACAGCACGCCAGTACACGCTGTTGACTGCTGCCAACGGTGTGACGGGCCGCTTTGGCAACGTAACCAACACGACCACGGCAGGCGCCAATCTGGGCACACTGCAGTCGTCCGTCAACTACGGCGCCAATGAGGTAGACCTGACGCTGGCTGCGGCAGCCGGCTCGTCGGCCGATCCGCTGGTGGTCGCCCCCACCAACACGTCGATCTACACGGCCGTCGGCACGACCGCTCTGCTGCAGGCCCAGGGCGCCAACGCGGCACTGCTGGGCCGATTGGGCAATCTGCAATCGGGCCTGGTCACGTCAACCGACGCGTGGGCTACCGCCACCGGCACCAGCACGAAGGTGGGCGGCACTGGCAGCGCGCCGGGCTTCCTGACGCACGAATACGGTTTCCTGGCCGGGGCAGACCGCCAGCTCGGCAACGCCACGGTGGGCGCGGCCGGCGGCTACACTCACACGACGCTCGGCGAAGATGGCACGGGCGCATCGGGCGCCATCGACACGCTGCGCCTGGCGCTCTATGGCAACCAGCCCGTGGGCGCGATCAACGTATCGGGCACGCTGGGCTACGGGCTTAACTTCCTCTCGCAGAAGCGTCCGTTCGGCAGCATGGGCACCGCAGAAGGCGACCACATCGGCCATGAATTCACCGCCGCCACGCAGGCCAGCCTGCCGGTGCAGGTGGCCGGCTTCACGCTTGCCCCGCACGTTGGGCTGCGCTACGCTTATGTGCGCGGCAGCGGCTTCACCGAAGACGGTGCCAACGGCCAGAATCTGCAAGTGGGCGCTGACAACGCACGCAGCCTGCAACCGTACGTGGGCATGACACTGGACAAGGCGTTTGGCGATGCCGCACGCCCCGTCACTGTGCAATTGCGCCTCGGATATGCGCGCGAAGTGCTGAGTGGCGGCCGCGTTGTGCAGGTGCAGAGCCAGGATGGCACCATGTTCGCCGCCTCGGGCACCGATCTGCCGCGCTCGTTCCTGACCACGGGTGCCAGCGTGAGCTGGCGGGCCTCGAAGACGACCGCCGTATCGCTGGGCATGGATGCACTGATCAACACGAGCCATGTGTCGGCGCAGTCGGCGTACGTTCGGGTCAATCACCGATTTTGACGCTCTGCTTTGTTTGCCGCAATTGAACAGTTGACGAGACATACCGCCTGCGCCTAATAAAGTGCACTGCTCCACCCGAAGCAACGCATGTGCGATCAGCACAGACGCGGTGAACGATCCAGCGGCTTGCTCCTTTGCAACCTGTGCGTTGTAGCGTTCCGCAAGCCGGGTGTAGATCAGGTCATCCTTCCCGCGGACCATGCGCAGCTACAGCAACTCGCCCCAGAGCACGTTTTTCAGTTCGGCGGCACCGCCCGATCAATACTGACGTTTCCAAGGTTTTTGATCGACCGGCAGGTTTTCCGAGGCCGCGATTCGATCCTGCCAACCCTGCTGAGTCTTCGCGTAACCGTTGCGCTCCCAAGCATTGAGAGCGCCGCGAATGCGATCGATAAACTTCCGGCGCACGTTCGGAAACTTGTTGATCGTCAGGCCGGTGACCTCCATACGTCGGTGTCGGTCGCTCAGGCGGGTCCCTTCCCGTCAGCTCCATTGACACAGATCGCGTACTTGCCGTTTTGATGCAGGAGGTTAAGGACGGAGATGGAGTGGCGCCCTTGTGGCACGCCAAAACCGAAACAGCCAGTCGAGTGCGTGGGCGAATCGAGTCCGTTCTAGATTGGGCATCGTTCAGGGGATATAGAGAGGGGGAGAACCCCGCGCGTTGGACAGGCCACCTCGAGCACGAACTTCCGGCCCGAAGCAAAATTCAAAAGGTGAAGCATCACGCGGCGTTGCCATATCGACAAGTGGCGTCGTTCATGAAAGAGCTACGCAGTCGGGACGGGGTATCGGCACGCGCGCTCGAATTCTCCATTTTCACGGCAGCGAGGTCCGGGGAGGTCCGGGGAGGTCCGCGGAGGTCCGCGGAGCGACGTGGGACGAGATCGACTTTTCGGCTCGCGTGTGGACAGTCCCAGCGCATCGGATGAAGGCACGACGAGAGCATCGCGTTCCGCTGTCCGACGAGGCAATTCATGTTCTCAAGCAAATGCCTCGGATCGCCGACTGCGACTACGTATTCTCAGCGCCGAAAGGTGGCATGTTTTCGGATATGGCGCTGACTTCAGTCTTGCGCCGTATGGGACACCCAGATTTGACTCAGCATGGTTTTCGTTCAACGTTCCGCGACTGTGCGAGAGAGACAACCTCATATCCCCGTGAAGTTTGTGAACACGCGTTGGCACATCAACTCGCCGACGGGGTCGAAGCCGCGTATCAACGAGGTGATTTGTTGGTGAAGCGGACACTATTGATGCAGGATTGGGGACGATTTTGTCTTACTACTTAGCCTAGGACCTGTCCGCGTCAGTTTGACACGAAGCCTTTGGCCAAGCGGCTCCAGGAGCAAACGCAGGGATCCGGAATGGCTTGCGACACGGGAGCCGTTCCGGACCTCCAACGTCGGTCGCTCGCTCGCAAAAGAGCGATGCCGGGCCCACTTAGGTGGATGGCTGACACGCATCCATCCCCCATCCGTTTTCAGTCGCTGCAAGATGATGCGTCAGGCCCAACGCCTCCAGAAATGCGTCGTCGTGTGACACGACGACGAGCGCACCCGAGTAACTGCGCAGCAACGTCTCCAGCGCCTGTCGCGACGGCAGGTCCAGATGATTGCTGGGTTCGTCGAGCAACAGAAGCTGCGCCGGTTGGTCGGCGTAAAATGCGCAGGCCAGCGCCGCTTTCAGGCGCTCTCCCCCGCTGAGCGTGCCGCTCGGTGCCATGATGGTCTGCGCGTCCAGTCCGAGTTGCGCGAGACGCGTGCGAAGTTCTCCCTGCGTTTGCGTCCGATTCACTTCCATCAGTTGGTCCAGCACGGGGCGCTCAGGCGACAGGTTCGCCAGCCCCTGATCCAGATACAGACACTGCACCGGGACATCGCAGACGCCGCCCTCGGGCGCGATCGTTCCTGCCAGCACCTTGAGCAGTGTGGACTTGCCGCAACCATTAGGACCGATAACACCGACGCGCTGCTGGCCGGTCAGCGTCAGGTCGATGTGGCGTGTGGCGGGCGGCACATGGGGCAGCGATACCGCATCCAGTTGCGCGACACGTCGCCGCGCCGCCGTCGACGTCCCCGCAAGCGCAGAGGCACGCATCACGATGCTTGCCTCGTCCTCGACTTGCTGCGCGGCTTCGTGCACTCGTGCATTGAGCGCCTCGCGCGTCTGCGCATGCTGCGCGCGGAGCTTTCCTGCACTCCCCTCACTGCGCTCTTTCTGACGTCCCAGCAGGATCTTTGCCTGATTGGCCTCATGCCCATGACGGTTACCGCGCGCCTGTCGCCGTGCCAGCCGTTCCTGCTGCTCGCGCAGTGACCGGGCCTCGCGATCGCGTTCCAACTTTCGCTGCTCCAGCGTTTGCAACGCATTCGCCCGTTCTTCCGCCTTGCATTGTGCATAGAAACGATAGCCGCCGCCGTAGCTTTGCAAGCCCAGCGGTGAGAGTTCCACGATGCGCGTCATGTGTTCCAGCAGCCGGCGGTCGTGACTCACGATCAGCAGGCCACGCGGCCATTGGCGGAGTTGCTCGATGAGCGCGCTGCGCGCGTCACGGTCAAGATGATTGGTCGGCTCGTCGAGGATGAGAAAGTCGGCTGCGGACAACAGTGCCCCGATCAGGCTCACACGCATGACCTCTCCGCCGCTCAACTCGCTAGCGGGTGTTGCGGCGTCGAGATGGGCAAGGCCGTGGCGTGTCAGTTCGCTGTCGAGCTGCCGGCGTACGTCCCAGCGTTCGCCCACGGCGTCGAAATCTTCAGGCGCTGTGCTACCGGCTTCAACGCGTGCGAGGGCATCGAGCGTGTCTCGGACGTTGGCCAGATCGGCCACGGTCGCGCCTGCGCGAGGGGCAATCTGCTGCGCGAGGTAGTAGACAGTGCCCAAGCGGGCACAACGTCCGGTTGTCGGAGAAACCTGTCCGGAAAGCACGCGAGCGAGCACGGACTTGCCGGCGCCGTTGCGGCCGACGAGGCCAGTAGGTCGCGCGTCGAACTGCTCGTTCAGGTCGGAGAAAAGGGTTCGGCCGTCAGGCAGAACATAAGACACGCCTTCCAGCGTGAGATAGGAATTCGTCATACGTTGTTCCGAAGATGCCAAGAACTCCCCCTGCTCGCGGGGGTAGGTGGAGACTGGCCGTCATGAAGACGGCGGCATCAATGGCGCATGGCAAAGCCCTCAGTATTCAGTAACTATTGCCGAATAGTACGCACTTTTTTTCACACACGGGCAAAACGACTTGTCCGAAATTGCATGCCTCAAATCGCCACTGCGGCCTTGCATTTTCGGCCCCGAGACGCAAGCGCATATGGATACAGCGTCCACGCCCACGTTTCCGCTCCGGCGGGCAGTCCGGTCTCCATGTCTCGCGCCCACTACTTTTGCAATGTGCGTCGAACAATGCGTCGAAACACGGGTTCATGGGCGCTCAAGTCAAATTTTGATTCGAAGACGACGCGTCCAACGGCGCCTTCAGCGAGAGCAATCAACCACGAAGCGAGCAGATCCGGGGCTAGCGCCGCATCGATTGCACCCTGACGAATTCCTCTCTCAATCAGCGTGATCATCCGCCCCTTCACCCGTTGGTCGTTGACCAAAAACAACGCTTTGATGTCAGGGTTACGTGAAGCCTCTGCTCCTACCTCGATACTGATTCGTGCATACGTTGGTTCACTGGCAAGTCGCATCCATTCAACAACTATCTCTTCAATTGCCGTCAGTGCGTCTTCGGCCCCCGACCATTTTTCAAATATTTCGGCGGTCGCCAACTGCTCATCCTGAGCGATTGCTTCAATGATCGACGCCTTGGTCGGGAAATAATGAAAGAGATTCCCCGGGCTCATACCAGCAGCGGCACAAATCGACGCCGTCGAAGTACCGTGAAAGCCCTGTCGAGCAAAGCAGTCGATAGCAGCGTCCAGTATCTGCCGCCGCTTGGCTTCTACCTTTTCCGGATCAACCTTTCTCACGCATTCCCCCTAGACGTACGCAAAATTATTTAATAGACTGACTACTCGATCTATTATTAAACACACAGCCTCGCGTGTCAAGGCGCGCCTCGTCCAGAGAGAAGACCATTGAAGAAGCGAATCAGCCCCCTAGTAGCTACCGGCGCCGTCATGCTCGCGCTGCTTTGTGCATTGGGCGCCTTTGCCCTTGCCAACCTGTCGGATTTCGAACTTGAAAACGGGAACAGTTCGACGTTGACTTTTCATGCCGGTGGCGCGGACCTTTCAGGCACCCTCGTAATGCCTAAGAACGCGCCTGACGCGCCGATCGCTCTGCTCATCCATGGGGACGGCCCGCGTGATCGATTTTCCGACAGTGGCTATCTGCCGCTCATCAACGCACTTCTGAACGCAGGCATCGGCGTGTTCACCTGGGACAAGGCCGGCGTCGGTGAAAGTCGCGGCGACTGGTTGGCACAGTCGATGGAGGATCGAGCAGACGAAGCCGTTGCGGCTATTTCTCGCGTGCGTCAAACCGTAGGCCCCGGCAACAAGATCGGCTTGCTCGGGTTCTCCCAAGGCGGATGGGTCATCCCGCGTGTCGCCAACGAGGTTCGCCCCGCCTTTTCGGTTATCGTCGGTGGCGCTGTCAATTGGCGCAGGCAGGGCGTCTATCTGACGCGCCAACGAATGCAAGCCCAAGGAGTTTTGCCTGCCAGCATCGATACCGCGATCTCCGAGGAGTTGAAGTCCAACGACGCCGTCTTTGCACGCCCAGGGCAGCCCGCGATCCCCGCGACTCGCCCCGATATCGAACCTCGTCGCTTCAACTTCATTGCTCGCAACTATTCGGAGGACTCCGCGGAAGCGCTCAAAACGATGCGTGGGCCTGTACTCGCCATTTGGGGATCGCTGGATAGGAACGTCGACCCTATCGAGGACGCCAACGATTATAAGCGCGCCTTTGCCGGACACACCGGTCGAAGGGTTGTTCAGATTCCAGACGCAACTCACGCGTTGCTGCGAGGCCGTTGGTTTGACTACCAACTCGAATCGGAATGGCCCAAATGGAAAATCGCGCTGTTCATGTGCCTCGGGCGACACGCCTATGAGCCCGGAGCATTGAAGCTGATCGCCACTTGGATCAAGGCGCAATGAGGCAATTGAGTGTTACGAAATTGGCGAATTCAAGGCCTCCAAAGTCAATGAATCATGAGTGAATCGGAAACCACAAAGATAGACGCATATCGCGAATTGGCAGATAAACATGTGTCTGCCAATCGGATCATCGCACTGTTCAAGCCGTACTCAGCCCAGATCGCATGGGTAGTATGCCTGCTGGTGATCAGTTCGGCCGTTGGTATGGCTTCACCGTTCATGCTGCGCGCGATCATCGATGATGCCCTTCCCAATAGGGACGTTACCCTTTTGATGTATCTCGCAGGTGGCCTCGTCGGCATTGCTGCACTTTCCGCCGCGCTAAACACGGTGCAAGTCGTCATGTCGTCGAAGATCGGTCAGTCGATCATGCACGACCTTCGCGTTCGCCTGTACTCCCATTTGCAGTCGTTACCCCTCTCGTTCTTTGCCGCCACGCGCTCTGGCGAAATCCAGTCGCGAATTGCGAGCGATATCGGAGGTCTGCAAGCACTGGTGACCAACACTGCGAACGAGCTCGCGAGAAATACCAGCATTGTCATCATGACGGCTATTGCGATGTTCGCTCTCGATTGGCGCCTCGCGTTGTTCTCAATGATCGTGGTGCCATGCTCAATTTTCCTCAGTGATCGCGTAGGAAAGTTGCGAGAGACCATCACCCACGAACAACAAGTTCGCTTGGGGGATATGTCGGCCGCCGTCCAGGAATCGCTTTCCATCTCGGGCATTATTCTTTCGCGCACGATGGGACGCGCAGAGCACCTCATCAGGCGCTTCGCAAGAACATCCCACGACGTCGCGAAGTTGGAAATTCGATCGCACACCACGGGTGAGTGGCAGTGGCAGATGATCTATTTGCTGCTTGCCACGCTTCCTGCATTGACGTTGTTGCTAGGCGGACTGCTCCTGAACTCCAGCGCCCCAGCAACGATTGGCACGCTGGTCGCGATGATCGCGCTGCAGGAGCAGTTGTTGTGGCCCTTGGAAGATCTACTTGTCATTGGCCGGGAAATGCGCACCACGCGAGCACTATTTGCTCGAGTTTTTGAATATCTCGACAAGCCTGTCGAGATTTCCGAGGCAACGAACCCAGTGCACTTGTCACGGTCCGAAATGCAGGGAGAAATTCGACTTGAGAATGTCCAGTTTACGTATCCAGGCACATCCCGGCCCACGCTTTCCGATATTTCCGTCAACGTTCGAGCGGGCACCAGTGTCGCCATCGTCGGTAGCACAGGCTCGGGAAAGACTACGCTCGGCTATCTTCTGGCGCGTCTGTACGACGTCGACGACGGAGCGATTCGTTATGACGGAATCGACGTTCGCAACCTAAGCTTTGAGACGCTCACGGATATGCTCGGTGTTGTCACCCAGGAGCCCTACCTGCTCTATGCTTCCGTTGCGGAGAATCTTCGATTCGCGAAGCCGGACGCAACAGATGAAGAACTTGTCGAGGCCGCCAAGATTGCGCAGATTCATGAGAGCCTTGCAGCATTACCTGACGGGTATAACACGCTAGTTGGTGACCGTGGCTATCGCTTTTCAGGCGGTGAAAAGCAGCGCCTCGCGCTTGCCCGCACGATATTGCGAAATCCGCCGGTGCTACTTCTGGACGAAGCAACAAGTGCGCTCGATACAAAAACCGAACGCGCAATGGAAGCGGCACTTGCCAATCTGTCGCGAGGACGAACGACCATCACCATCGCCCACCGCCTGTCCACGATTCGACGAGCCGATCAGATCGTCGTTCTCCAACGAGGACGCATCGTCGAAGTTGGAACACACGACACACTGATCAACGCAAAAGGTGTTTATGCAGAGCTCGCAAAGTCGGCGGCTTGATGCGGCAAAAAGCGACATGGTTGCGGAGGCTATATCCGGTCTCCGCAACCATACCAAACGTATTCTATTTGCACCTACGGTGAAATATCGGCCATCTGACCTGTCCGTGAAAGTGCAGCAATTCCGTCGCGAACGGCGTGTCGTCATCCCCAGCGCTAAACGTCATCGGCGTCAGACTTTCCAAGCAAGTCCGCAATCGACGCCCTGAGCCAGCGCCCCCCTTCGTCTTCACGACTTCTTTCATGCCAGTGGAGCCGAATGTCAAACGTAGGGAGATGAACTGGGGTCGGCAAGAGTTGAAACGCCGAGGCATCTCGAAACGACATCACCGCCACCTCGGGAACCGTCAGCAAGTAGTCGCTGTTAAGCAAAATTCGTTCGGCGGCCAGAAAGTGAGGGATCGACAGCCCGATTCTCCGACGAATACCCTTTGAATGCAGCGCACTCTCAACGAGGGCATGTCCACTACTAGTCGCATCGACAACCAAATGCGCTGCAGCGGAATAGGTTTCCAGGTCAAGATTGGCCCGAGTGAGCGGATGGCCTCGGCGCATTGTTGTGACGTAGGGCTCGCGCCGAAGCACGCGGGAATGCACTCTTCCTCGAATCATGGGTAGCGAGCCAATTGCGATATCCACTTCGCCGGTACCGAGTCCAGCCTCAAGTGCCTCCCATGCGAGATTGCGCACCTCCAGCCGAACTCCCGGTGCATGGCCTGTCAGAAAGCCATTCAGCGTGGGCAGGAAAACCATTTGACCGATGTCGGTCATATGCACCCGGAACGTGCGCTTCGACGTCCGAGGATCGAAACCTTGCACATTCGCGAGTGCGAGGGAAATTCCCTCCAGCAACGGCTCGAGTTTCGCGCGAAGCACAATCGCAGCGTCCGTCGGGACCACGCCGTAACGTGCGCGAACGAAAAGCGGTTGACCTACTGCCTCACGCCATCGCTGAACCATGAGTGAGACGGCCGATTGACTCATGTCCAGCCGAAGCGCCACTTGGCTCAGGTTTCGACAGTCACATATGAGGCAAAACGCGCGAAGTTCGCCAAGAGACCAGTTATAAGAAATTCCAATATCAGATACCACTTTGACTCACCATCTGGTAGTCGGTTTGGCATTTATTATAGATACAACTCATAACTGAAGGCATTCGCCGAATGGATGCCAACGAACAACGTCAATGCCAGCCTATCTGATTGCACGCGTAATGGTCGCCAATCCTGACGTATACGCCGATTACACCGCGCTGACTCCCTCTATCGTGAAAGCGTATGGCGGCCAGTTTCTGTCGCGAGGAGCGCCGCCGATTACGCTTGAAGGCCCTGAAGAGGATCGTCGAGTGGTGGTCGTGGAGTTCCCGGATATGGCCAGCGCGAGAGCGTTCTATGATTCGGAAGCGTACCAGTCTGCCAAGGCGATTCGGGCCACCGCGTCTGAAGCAGAGTTTGTGATTGTTGCCGGGGCGTCCGCGTAGAGCGGTTAAGCGGTTAAGCGGTTAAGCGGAGCTATAGATGGATCTGGAAATTGCTGGACGTCGTGCATTGGTCTGCGGAGCATCGACGGGGCTCGGTTTCGCGTGTGCGAGAGCTCTATGTGCTGAAGGTGCTCATGTGACGCTAGTATCTCGTGACGAAAATAAGCTGCGCCTGGCGGCGGAAATACTTTCGGCAAGTCCCAATCAAGGAGTGGAATGGTTGGCTGCCGATCTTTCCCGCCCCGACGAGCGCTCCGCAGTACTGGAATCGAGTCCGATCGTTGATATTTTGGTGACCAATGCCGGCGGTCCACCGGCAATTCCGTATCCGGATATCAATATCGCTCTTTGGCATCGAGCCTTGGAACTGAATTTCCTGTCCGCCGTTGACCTTATCCAGGGGGTATTACCGGGCATGATCGAGCGCCGGTTTGGACGGATTGTCAATGTCACGTCTGTGGCAGTAAAGAAACCTGTCGAGCACCTTGAATTGTCCACCGCATCACGCATGGCACTCACCGGTTACGTGGCATCTGTCTCCAGGCAGGTGGCAAAATTCAACGTCACAATAAACAACCTGCTACCCGGTACCATTTTTACGAACCGGCTCAGAGAACTCGGGCCCGTGGCCGAAAAGATGATTGAGGAAGTTCCTGCTGGCCGAGCGGGCACGCCTGAGGAGTTTGGCGCAGCATGCGCGTTCCTGTGCGGCTCAAGTGTGAGCTTCCTCGTCGGCCAGAATCTCGTGATCGACGGAGGGCTGAATAGAAGCACTCTCTAAATTGACGAACGCTCTTTCCTCTTGAGGTGCCCTGGGGACGCCTCACGATCTCCAGCGTTTGTACAGACGCAAAGCACCCGACAGGGCGCATCAGACGCCTTGAGATAGGCGTGCCCCATGCTGCTGTCGAAATAGATCGATTCCCCCTTCTTCAGCCGTACCGGAGCGTAGAGTTCCGAATGGAACTCTACCTCTCCATCCAGAACATAGGCGAACTCCTCGCCGGCATGTCGCGTGAGGTCGCCAAACGCCGCCACGAACTCTTCGATTGTCGTGGCATAGACGTCGGCGACGATAGGAATCAATTGCTTGTGCAGGCGCTCGACCGCCGGGTACAACTGTCCGTAGGGAACCGTCTTCAATGGCAATCCATCCCCGGCTCGTTGAATGACACGCCGACCAATCGGCGCCGGGGATGCGGCACCTTTCGAAGTACTTGCCAAAGCCCCCAGCAGTTCCGACATTTCGACACCAAGTCCTTCGCTCATCGCAAAGAGCTTCTCAAACGATAGTGACGCCCTGCCCATTTCAAGCTTTGAAACAGTCGACACGGAAAGCCCGGTTCGCTCGCTGACCTCATGCAACGTCATTCCCAGCTTGGTACGCAAGGCCCGCAACGCCTTGCCGGGCTGCATCGAAACAGAAGTGGATTGTTCTTTCATGTGAGTAGCCTTTTACCTCAAAGAAGTAGACGCGCCGCACCGCAAGCAATTCATGCCGCTTCAGGCAATAGCGCAGCCCGGTCAGGCTGGACCACATTCGATGACGAGACTGGGCGCCCATGCATTGCACCGCTACAGTCGTCCACCGAAAGGATCGGCGACTCGTGGCCAATAGTTGAGATCGCGGGCACGATAAGGAATGTTGATGAAATCCGGGGTCAGAGCACCAGGCGTAGAAACATAGATCACCTCGCTCGCAATCGGCGCGAATTCCGCGTGAAAATGCTGAGTCGACTTCACAACAACGATGTGCTTCGAGAGCAAATCAACACCTATTCCGGTGAAGGCCGAAAGCGAGAATGTCTGCTCCCTGACACTCACCAACACAATGTCGATATTGTCGTTTGTTGACACCCAGGCGGATGAACCGAACTTGCATGTCATGCCGGCAAGACTTTGGCTATGCTCATCCAACAGACCACGAACCGTGACGGCCAAGTCCACCGGCACACCGGAAGACGGCCCAGACTTGCCGCCAATCCGAAGCGTGAGCCGCGCGCCAACACCGGCCTCTCGACACATCTGAACAGCCCCTACGTCGTAGAGACAGCCGAGAGCAACGTTGCCAACTCTGCGCTCGGTCAGACGCTGTAGGATGAAGGTACTGTCGCCCGGGGCCCCGCCCCCCGGGTTGTCGGCGATGTCTGCCAGGACAATCGGCGCACCGCTTTTCGGCTCTGCTTTGTGGAGTGCGTCATCTATCGACGTCACCGTTGGGCGTGCAGCTTCGCGCATTTCCCAAAGCGCCTTCCCCAACTGATCTGCGGCACTCTGCGCGAGCGCCTTATCCTCATCGCCGACCACCCAAACCTTAGCCCCCGACTCCGGAACGTCACCCCATGGAAACCCATGTCCGAATGACACGGACAAGATGCCGTTCTTTCCCTCCAATGACTGCATGTGTTTGACAAACCCAGCCATCGGCTCTTTCGTGGTATGCCAGATTCCTACCATGCGGCAGTCATGTACGGCTATCACTGGCCGAATTCGACCTTGTGCGGTCGCCATTGTCAGCGCGTACACTTCACGTAGACGATCAATCCCGTCCGTATGCGGATACTCCTTGTAGCTGATGATGATTTCCGCATTCCTGCGCATCTTCTCGGTGAAGTGACAGTGCAAGTCGAGTTCGACACCGATCGGCACTGACGTCCCGACCACTTCGCGAACAGCTTCGATCAGATCGCCTTCGCAATCATCGTAGCCTTCGGCCACCATCGCACCATGCAGGAGGAGAACAACTGCGTCGACCGGCACAGCCCGCTTCAGATCGGCGAGAATCTCGTCGCGAAAGCGCTCATACACGTGTCTGACGGTGCGTCCAGCCGGCTGCGCCATAGTTGACAGACTTTCGACGACCTCATGTCCGCCCATTTCGGCGAGCCTTCGCAGCTCCACCATACCGACACCGAGCATCCCATTGGGCGCAACCTGACTAGCGTCCCCATGGTAAATGCCGTACGAGGCATAGTTGCCGAGGCCTGTCGGCCCCGGCGAAAAAGTGTTTGTCTCTGTAATGAGAGTAGCGGCGAATATTTTCAAGGCTGCCCCCTACTTAGAACGGCGCGTCAAGCTGCACACCGACAGTGCGCGGTTGGATGAATGCAACTTGCGCTGCCCCGCCAAGCGGGACATAGTCTGTCGCTGCCGATTGCATTCCTCTCCTGTCAAATAGGTTGTGCACGAACATCGCTACACGAGCTTTGCGCAGGTCGATCCCTGCCCGCAAATCCGTCCGTACATAGGAGGGCAAGTTGAAGTTCGGTGTCACCTTGGTGTTGGGGAAGCTGGAGTTGCGCTGGCCGACGTAGGAAACCGTTGCACCAACGTATGCTCGATACGACGCGACATCGAAAAAATAATCGGCATTGGCGGAGCCCGCGAACGTCGGGGTGTTAGGCATGCGATCGCCGGACCTTGCCTGGATCCCGGGGACGTCCTGGGTGAGGCGTCCATCCGAGTACGTCATACCCATACTGAAACGCCACTGCGGTGTTGGCGTCAGCGAACCGAAGAGTTCCATCCCTCTTGACCGAGCCTTCCCACCATTGGTAATCACACCAAGGCCATTTACCGCGTCATGAAGTTGAATGTCCTTCCACTCGATGTCAAAGAGCGAGACGGACAGCGATGCGCGCTTGTCCAGGAAATCCGCTTTGTAGCCAAGCTCGTAGCTCGTCAGGGTGTCGGGCTTGAACGTGGACGGTGTCATCGTGCCGGTCGTCAAATCTAGCAGACTCGGCTGAGGCCCGCCAGGCCGATATCCGCTGGCAATACGCCCGTACACACTGCTATTCGGAGTCAGCAGATAGTTGAGCGTAAAGAGAAACGTCTTGCTTGTATCAGACGACTGTGCGGAAAGACTCTTCGACCCCGCCAGCAACCCTGATGTTGTTTGATTGAATTCCTGCCGATTGTGGGCAACGCGTAGCCCTACAGTTGCAGCCAATCGGGAGGACAAGTGATAGGTCAAATCCCCGTATGCCGCATATTCCTTGTATGTCGAAGGCAGGGTCGCCGAGAGCAAGCTGGTCGACACGCCTGGACCGGACAACGTGACGTTCTGGTTGTTGGTGCTACGCTCGTTTGTGTAAAACAAACCTGCGACCCACTCAAGCGTTTGCTTTCCTGGGGAAGTTAGTCGGAATTCCTGTGTGAACTTCTTTGTCGCGATATGTTGCTGACTGTAGCCCGTCGAGTAAACGGGGGCACCAAACATCCCGTTTAGAAGCGGGACATAGGAAGTGGATTGGTCAAGAGTCGCTGTTGTGCGTAGCGACTGATAGGCGGAAACCGCGTTGAGTCTGCCCCAGCCGAAGTCGTATTCAATGTTCGCCGAATACAGTTGAATTGACTGATCGAACGGCTCGTTCACCTTCCTGTTCTGCTCAAGGTCACCATACAGAGGCTGCCTGGTGGCAAAATTGTAGTCGACGTATGCAGTGCCGTCGCGTTTGATCTTCTGGGTCGTCGCAGTCAGGCGAATGGTCAAATCCCGACCCGGCGTGAGCAGCAGGGAAGCACGACCACCTCGCGTAGTGGCCCCATTGACTCCCCTCTGTGGATCACCGCCAATTCGGTTAATGAAGCCACCGTCATTTTGATTGAAGGCACTCACACGAAGCGCGGCAACGCCCTCCTTAATGGGGACGTTGACGACGGCGTTTTCCGTATGGTTCAAGCCACCATACCGAGTGCCTGAGAACATCACTCCCGCACGCCCGCTCAGCCCTCCTTCGGTATCGGGTTCGTTGGTCACGTACTTGAGAAGGCCGCCCATCGCCCCGGCCCCGTATAGCGTCCCCTGCGGCCCACGCAGCAACTCGATGTGGTTTAGGTCGAGCAGCCCCATATCAAGCGCCAATGCGGCGCCACCGCCATACACAGTGCTCGAGCCAAACGGAACCTCGTCAACATAGACACCAACCGTAGGTGAAATGTCCGTGCCGGTGGTGATCCCTCGCATACTGATTTGGGACTGGCCTGCCCCTTGCGTACTCATGGACACGCCTGGCTCGGTCGTCAGGTAGTCCCGCATCGATTGGTTGCCCTTACGCTCCAAATCCTGTGCACTTAGCGCATTCACTTGCATAGGAACCTCACGCGCAGGTTCGCGGCGCCGATTCGCGGTGATCTCAATAGTGTTCAGCGTTGTTGTATCCGTTGGAGACGCATTCTTCTGCCCACCTTTCATATCCTTTGCTGCCAACGGCGCACTTGCTCCGACCTGCGCGTCCCCAAGCGACTGCGCGTGCGAACATAAAGCGGTGAGGCCAATCGCCGGTCCAACAATCAGCGACACGTATCGCCCACGGAGCAAGTCCGAAGGTCCGGTGGTACGCCTCTGCCGACACTCCCTGCCCAGATCGAGTTTGGTGCGCACTTCCATGTCTCCTTAGTGTTTTTCTTCGCTCTCTGGGGCTCAGGCCGCGAGCTTGCCTCCCCCTTTTTGCAGCACTACTGGATCGAAAGATAGCAAAAATACAACCCAAAAAGAAAATATTTTCTCTAATTTGAAAATTTTATCCAAAATGAATTATTTTTCATTTGACCACAAAAAGTGCAGCCGGTAGCGACGGAGGTGTCGGGAACGGCACAAACGGAAAGGCGCTATGCCAATGCGCCTATGGTGAAATGCGAAGGATGAGGCTGGTGCGTACGTTCAGACGCGGCGAAAACAGCAATACCGAAAAGGCAACAATTGGCGCAAGGCATCACTACTTAGCGCCACCGGCCACCGACCAGTGAAGGCACGTTTCGTAGCGAATACTGTCTGCCACATCGGCAGTCTCGCAGCGCAGCCAACTATGCGCGGAAGCGGTTTTCCGCAGCTTGTGCTACACCAGCCATAGAGCGAATTCCGGGACTTCGACAGGAGGTTTGAGAAGCGGCGGCCGAACGTCGATGTTTAGATGTAAGGTGATGGGACCGTCACGTGACGCTTCGGTAGACGTCAGTTGCCTCTCGCGATTTGCTGGCAATTGCTGCGCGGCGAAAGGGACTTCCTATCAGACTGGTCCAGACATGCGCCTCCCGTGCCCTGTCTGAAGGTTTTGCGCTTTGGTATCACACTGCCAGTTCGGCAACATTGAATCGACCGCGCCGGCGAACTCTTTGTGCTTTTCCGAATTCGGAGCCAGGATCGCCGAGACACTGCGAGCGCCAAGAACTCGCTGAGGTCATTGGGACCTCGTTACCGCTCGCAATCGGATTTAGCAGGGGGAATTTTGGCGATGCCGAAGGCAGTTATTCTCGGAGGAACTGGACAGATTGGCCTTGCTGCGGCTAGTCACCTGGTCCAGGCGGGCTGGAACATAACAGTCGTAAGCCGGAATCCCAAGCCGTTGCCCTCAGGCTATTGCTCCATTGCAGCCGATGCACGCGATGTTGAAGCATTGTTGGCCACAATTGACTGCGATACCGACCTTCTTTTGTCGTGTGTGGCCTTTGAACCAACCGATGCACAGTGTCTTGCTCAGGCAGGACGCGGAGTTGGTCGTATCGTGGCGATCTCAAGCGCGAGCGTCTACTGTGATGCTGAAGGCCGTACGCTTGATGAGGCTCCCGCGTGCGGGTTCCCCCATTTTTCGCTACCGTTGAGCGAGCGTAGTCCGACGGTTGCTCCTGGGCCAGCGACCTACTCAACGAGAAAAGTCGCGATGGAGGACACGCTGTTGAGTCAGGCAACGTGTCCCGTGACGATCCTAAGACCCTGCGCCATTCATGGCCCCGAGAGCAAACATGCTCGCGAATGGTGGTTTGTGAAAAGGTTGCTGGACGGCCGATCAAAGATACCCTTGGCTTTCGGCGGCCTTAGCCGTTTTCAGACAACATCCGTGGCGGCAATTGTCGATGCAGTCGTCCGTGCTATGGCAGGAGATTTACCCGCAATCGTCAACGTTTCCGACGCTGACTGTCCCACCGTTGCCCAGATCGGACAAGCGATCATGGAAGTTATCGGCGTTCATGCCGAACTGATCGGCTTGCCTAGCACACCATGTTACCCACCAACGTTGGGAGCTTCACCGTGGTCTATTCCGCGCCCCTTGATACTCTCGAGTGCCGGAGGCATGCGAACAACCTACGCGCAATCTGTCGGCCCAGCGGTCAAATGGCTCGTAGAACATGTTCGCAACGACAATTGGCATGTGCGCTTACCGCAACTTTCGGCATACCCCACGCCTCAGTTTGACTATGAAGCCGATGAACGTGCCTGTCGACTATCTGGAGCAGTGCCACTGGCAATCTATAAGTAGTGCCAGACTGGCGCGGCATCTATTTCGGCTAGGTGATACTTGTCTAAAGAGGTCCGTCTGGCCGGAATCGGCCCGGAGCTGACGGAAAATCTGTTCACGCGTGCGCACCTCCGTCGATTTGGTTGCCGCCTCCTTATCCATTCCTAATATCCTCGTGCCGAAGCCAAGACTTTCAAAACCTGTCCGCACTAAAGGGCGTTGGATCCAGTAGCGTGCGTTCTCCAGTGATCATTTCCGCGATCAATCGACCGGTGACGGGACCCAGTGTCAAACCGTGGTGCGCATGACCGAACGCAAACCACATGTCTTTGTGCTTTGGGGCGGGCCCAATGACCGGCTTCATATCCGGCGTACACGGACGACATCCCATCCATGGCTCACTCTCGATCGGCTCCCCCATGGGGAGCATACTGCGCGCCATCGGTTCGACGGCGGCAAGCTGAACCGGCGTGTGCCGAGCATCGCGCAGACCGAACTCCACCCCCGTCGTTAGCCGTACACCACGGGTCATAGGTGCGAGGAGAAAGCCGCGCTCCTGATCCAGGACCGGCTGATTCAGTCGTGCACCTTGCTTTAGCGTGTAGTGCCTGTGGTAGCCGCGCTTTACCGCCAGTGGCAATCGATAGCCCAACATATCGGTGATGACGCTCGACCACGGCCCCGCAGCAAGCACGACATGCCGACCTTGAATCGTGCCTTCCCGTGTCTCGACAGACCACCCCGGTGATAGCGTCCTGGCATCGCCGAGGAACACTCTCCCACCGATCGACGAAAAGTAGTCGCAAAATTTTTCGACAAGTGCCCCCGGATCGCTGAGCGATTTTGCAGAGGTATACCGCACGGCGCCGAATAGATCGTGACTCAATGACGGTTCACTGGCTCGAAGTTGCTTCGCATCGAGTAGCTCGAACGGCACGTCAAACTCCTGCCGCCACTTGGTCGCTTCCTGCACTGATGCATTGAACGTCGCAGCCGATCGGAACACCTTCAACCAACCACCATCACGCAACAGCGCCGTCGCTCCGGAAAGATCGACCAGTGAACGATGCTCGTCGACACAATGCTCAATGATCGCACTGTATTGACGCGCGATCTCGGCGTGACGATGAGGCGCAGAGTGATACCAATAGCGAGACAGAAATGGCGCGATACTAGGCAACGCCGAAAAGTGGTAGCGCACGTCAGGGGAACGATTCGCAGCGTACTTCAACATCGCCTTCATGCCGCGAGGAAACGCATAGGGATACACACCTTCTCGCTGAATCAGCCCCGCGTTTCCGAACGACGTTTCACGCCCCGGTTCCCGTTTGTCGACAAGAGCAACACTCACCCCCCGCCGCTGGAGATGTATGGCCGCCGACACACCAACGATCCCACCACCAAGTACTACAGCATCAAATTTCGTCATTTTGTTGTTGTAACGGCAAGCCACGGAGACATTCCGAGAACTCTGCCACTCACGTGAAAACTATGCCGGATCGCTACCGCCTATGCCACAGTGGCTTCGCAGCCCGGCCATCACTCTCACATTGAAAATGGATTCTCAACTCGCGGCCAATAGCGCTTGTTGCGGAACTGATAGGGAATACTCGCGAAGTCCAGCGTGATCGCACCCGGAGCTGACACGTAGATAACCTCATGCGCAATCGGCGCGAAGCCGGCGTGAAAATGCTGGGTCGACTTCACCACAACGATGTTCTTTTTTGCCAGGTCAATGCCAACCCCGGTGAAGGCCGTGGGCGAGAATGTCTGCTCTCGTCGGCTCACCAGCACGATGTCGACATCGTCATCCGTCGACACCCACGCGGCGGCGCCAAAGTCGAATAGTGCGCCGTTCATCGTTTGATGATGATCGTCCTTGAGGGCGCGGACCGTGACTTTGAGGTCGATGGGATCGCCGGAGCTCTTGCCAAGCTTCCCGCCAACACGCAAAGTCAGCCGCGTGCCAACACCAGCCTCTCGGCAAACCTGTACAGCGCCAATGTCGTAAAAACAACCAAGCGCCGCATTCCGAATGCCACGTGAGACGAGACGTTGGAGGATGAAGGTGCTGTCGCAAGGTGCCCCACCTCCGGGGTTGTCGGCTACGTCAGCAAGCACGACCGGCAGCCCGTTGCCAGCTTCGGCCTTATCCAAAGCGCCATCGATGGAGAGCTCGGCAGGCCGCGTGGCTTCACGCATATCCCACAACTCGTGAAATAGCTGCTCCGCTACGCCCCTCGCCCTATCCTCGTCTCCGTTGGCAATCACCCAAACCTTAGCCCCCGAGTCGGGAACGTCGCCCCAAGGGAACCCATGCCCAAACGATACGGACAAGACGCCGTTCTTCCCCTCCAACGCCTGCATTCGTTTGACGAATCCCGCCATGGGCTCTTTCGTCGTATGCCACACGCCAACCATCCGGCAATCGCAAACTGCGGTCACGGGACGTACTTCTCCTTTGGCGACAGACGTTGTCAGCGCGTAGACCTCTCGCAAACGATCGATAACGTCTGTATGCGGATATTCCTTGTAGCAAACAATAATGTCGGCGCTCACGCGCATCTTCTCGGTGAAATGACAATGAAGATCCAATTCCACGCCGATAGGAATTCCTTCACCGACGATGCGCCGAACGTTGGCAATCAAGTCCCCTTCGCAATCATCGCAGTCTTCAGCCACCATCGCGCCATGAAGCACTAGCACCACGGCATCGACGGGCAGTGACGCCCTTAGGTCCTCGAGAATTTCGTCGCGAAAGCGTTCGTAGACCTGCCGCACCGTTCGCCCAGATGGCTGCGCCATGGCGGCGAGACTCTCGACAACCTCGTGGCCGTCGGTGTTGGCCAACGAATGCAATTCACGAAGCGCCGTCCCGAGCATGGTGTCTGGTGCGACGCGACTCGCATTCCCTCGGAAGATTCCGTAAGCGGCAAATCCATCTAACCCCGTGGGGCTCGGAGCAAAGGTGTTGGTCTCGGTCAGAAGCGCAGCTGCAAATATCTTCACGTCCACCTCTCAGAGAGCGCTTGCGCCGCGAGGCACAAGACCAAGCGTCTGCATGACGAATGCGAGCATCTCAGTTTGTTGTGCCAACTCGACCCGCCTTGGCGTTGCCCAACCATGACCGGCATCGCCCCAGACGTGCAAAACGATCGGAGCTTCACCGCCTTGCGCCGCCTGCAGACGCGCAGCGAACTTGCGAGCATGCCATGCAGGACAGCGAGGATCATTTTCCCCGGCGCTCAGGTATGTGGCGGGATATTTCTTCCCGTCGGTTACGGCCTGATACGGGGAGAATGCGGCGACACGTCGAACGACGGAAGCTTCGGTGGGATCGCCAAACTCGAAGTCCCACACCACCTGCCCATAGCGTGTGCGCATCGCGCCTATCAGATCCAGAATGGGAACGCATGGCACTGAGACACGCCAGAGCTCTGGACGCTGAACCACAGCAACGGCCGCCATGAGCCCACCGCTCGATCCGCCCATGACGCCGAGCAAGGCAGGCGTGGACAGTCCGCGTCGAATCACGTCCTCGGCAACAGAAAACAGGTCGTCATAGCTTTGTTGCTTGTTTTCGCGTGCGCCCCCGTGCCACCAATCTCGCCCGAACTCCCCACCGCCGCGAAGATGCGAGTGGACAAGGATTCCACCAGCCTCGACAAACGCGGCCAGCACTCCCGGATACTGCGGTTCGAAGGTGACGCCATATGCACCGTATCCGATGATCAGCGTCGGATGAGGGCGCGTCATATCGACATCCGCACGTCGAACGCAATGGTACGCAACCCGCTCACCGTCGTTTGCGACGGCCCAGTGATCATCAACAACCGCGCCATCCAGGCAAACTACGGGAGCAGCGAGTGTTTCGAAATGATCGGTCCCGGAGCGATATCGGTAGATGCCTCGGGATTCGGTCAATGACGAGAATCCGAAGACATACGCGTCTGTCGGTTGAAAGGAAACTACTCTCATCAATGGGAACGGCGCCTCAAGTATCGCCCCTTTCCACGGCAGCGGAATAGCAACTGGATCTCGGCCGGACATCGGGAAGCGACGCACGCTTGAATACGTATCTACATGTCCTGTGACGTAGAGCTCATTCCCAATGGGAAACACTGAACGAATCGCGACATGGGACTCGCAGATCAACTCATCCCAGGTGCTCGGGTCATTGGCAGTGACCGAATTCAGTGCTATCGCCACCACCCTGCCCAGCGGCGCATTTACATCGGTAACGGCAACGAATTGCTCGCCGACGACGTGGCCCGCCAGCAAGCAGTCAAACTCGTTGACGAATGGCCGCCAGCACGGCTCCTTCGCGTGCAGATCCAACAACGCGACGGGACGAGTGAGGAGCATCCCGAAATTCGCCACAGCCCAGCGACCGCAGCGAGAAATCGTCACCGCACGGTAGTCTCGACTGCCCGTTGGAAAAGGAATGGCCTCGGGGCTTTGCGGCGGCGCTTCTCCAATGCGATGAAGGAACACCTCCTGTGTGAAATCCTCCGCGAGACCCGTAAGCGCCGTATAGAAAAAACCGCTGGAATCCGGCAACCAATGAGCGCCGCCCATCCAGGCGTCCATCAGCACTTGCGATGGCTCGTTTGACAGGCGCTCTCCAGTGTCGACGTCAATCAGACGAACAGTATTGTTCTCGCTCCCGTCGGTGCATGCACCCAACGCAAGCGTCTTCCCGTCCGGCGACGGCGAGAACCAGGAGATGACAGGCGGCGACGTCCCGCTCTCCTGCTTTGGGTCGAACAGCACTCGCGCAGACGGCTCACTCGGTACGCGTACCAAAATGCATCCGGCGCAAGCCCCCTCTGTGGCAAGCTGAAACGATCTATCGCCTGCCTGTCGAGAGGTGCTGGAGACTCTACTAACGTGGAAATGTTCGATACGAGCCTTCAACGCGTCGAGGTGTGGCCAGTGCTTTACCACGTCCGTCGCTAGCTCATTTTGCAGGTATTGCCACTGTTCGACTTCTTCGGTCGAGTCCTCTAGCCAGCGGTACGGATCGGGAAAGCGAAGACCGCCGAGCTCTTCAAACTGATCGCAGGTCCGGCTGACAGGAGGGGAAGAAATGACCATATGTCGTTTGAGATTGGAGAGAAGAATGGAAAGGCATTCGCCTTTCCATTGGGAAGCAACCCGAAGTCGCGTAGCGCATCTTCAGGTGACGTGAGCAGCAATACAGGCCGTGTCCAAGCGGCCCGACATTCCTGTTCCAATCAGAATGGAACATCTACCTGCATACCGAACGTGCGCGGGCGAATCACCGCCACTTGCGCCGGACCACCGTACGGAACCTTCACCGTTTGGACAGACTGGATACCACGCTTATCAAACAGGTTCTGAATGAAGAGGGACACATTGGCCTTACGAAAATCGATGCCAGCCCTCAAATCCGCCTTGAAGTAGCCGGGCATCTTGAAGTCGGGTGCCGCGATACTGCCGGGGAAGCCGGAGTCGCGTGGCCCCACGTACGTTGCCGTGGCACCGACGAAAGCCTTATACGACGCGACGGTGAAGTAGTAGTCAAGGTTGGCCGACGCCGAGAGGGTCGGCGTATTGGGCATACGATCTCCCGATTTCGCCTGAACGCCCGGCACATCCTGAGTCAATCGTGCATCGGTGTACGTCAACGCGGCACTAAGGCGCCACTGCGGCGTAGGTGCAAGCGAACCAAAGAACTCCACCCCCCGGGAACGTGCCTGACCGCCGTTCGAAATCACGCCAACGCTATTGACCACGTCAAAGAGCTGAACGTCCTTCCATTCGATGTTGAAGACAGACACCGATGTCGATGCGCGCTTATCGAAGAAGTCGGCTTTGTAGCCAAGCTCGTAGCTGATCAACGTGTCAGGCTTGAACGTTGACGGAGTCGCTTGCGCGGTGATGGGGTTAAACAGGCTCGGCTGCGGCCCGCCCGGGCGGTAACCACTTGCGATACGACCAAAGACACTGCTGTCGTTCGTCACCAGGTAATTGAGCGCGAAGAGGAAAGTCTTACTCGTATCCGACGACTGGGATGCCAGCGTGCGCGAGCCACCCGCAGCGATGCCGGAAAGCTCCTGAGAAAAGTCTTGCCGATTGTGCGCTACGCGCAGGCCAGCCGTCGCAGACAGGCGACTCGTGAAGCGGTACGTTAGATCCCCGTACGCTGCATATTCCTTGTAGGTCGAGGGCATATCTGCGGAATACCAATTGACCGCTGCGTTCGGCCCCGTCAATGTCGCTCGCTGCGAATTTGAGCTTCGCTCATTGGTATAGAAGAGCCCTGCGACCCACTCAAGGCTACGACTCGAGGGCGACGTCAATCGGAATTCTTGCGTGAACTTCTTTGTGTTTACCAACTGATTGCTGCCACCCCGCGTAAAGAGTGGCGCGCCTGCCATCATGTTGGCCGCAGACGCTAACGCCGAGTCGTCCTGACCGGAGTCGGTACGAATGGTCTGATAGGCGGTCACGGAGTTTAAACGTGCCCACCCAAAGTCATACTCGATGCCGGCAGAGTACACCTGCACCGTCTGGTTGAATGGTTCGTCCACCAGTCGACTTTGCGTTAAATCGCCGTATAGCGGCTGCTTGGTGAGATAGCCATAGTCGACGTATCCCGTGCCATCGCGCTTGACGTACTGCCCTGTCGCGGTGAGTCGCACCGTGAGATCTTTGGTCGGCGTCAAAAGCAGCGACGCACGCCCGCCTTGTTTGCTCGACCCATTAACACCGGACTCTGGACTGCTACCAATGCGATTGATGTACCCGCCATCCTTCTGATTGAATGCACTCACACGCAATGCCGCGACATCCTCTTTGATGGGGACATTGAGCACGGCATTTTCAGTGTGGCTGAGTCCTCCACCACGGTTACCCGACAACCCCAGCCCAACGCGACCGCTGAAGCCACCTTCGGTATCGGGTTCGTTGGTCACGTACTTGAGAAGGCCGCCCATCGCCCCGGCCCCGTATAGCGTCCCCTGCGGCCCACGCAGCAACTCGATGTGGTTTAGGTCGAGCAGCCCCATGTCCAGCGCGAGCGACGCGCCGCTGCCGTAGATGGTGCTCGAGCCGAAAGGAACGTCGTCGATGTACACCCCGATCGTCGGCGACGTATCCGCGCCCATCGTGACACCACGCATACTGACCTGCGCCTTACCCGCACCTTCCGAAGTGAAACTCACGCCGGGCTCCTTCGACAAGTAATCACCCATCGACTTATCACCCTTGCGCTCGAGTTCTTCCGCGCTCAAGGCATTCACCTGCATCGGTACTTCCCGCGCGGGCTCACGGCGTCGGTTTGCCGTGATTTCAACGGTGTTGAGCGTGGCCGTTGCGGCCGACGACGCACCTTTGTCAACCGGCTTGGGTATCGCCACTTCGGCTGCCTGGACATCCACTGCGGGCGCCGCGGTTTGCGCATGTGCGCAAAGCACCGTCAGCCCCAGTGCCGGCCCGGCAAGTAGCACGCCATATCGAGCCACCGGACGTGTGCCGATAGCCGCACATCCGCGCGAACGGAAGTTCAACGCCTTGCTTCTGCGGTTGTGAATCACCGTATAGTCTCCGTACATATGTTCTTGTGATTGCTTAGGAATTGTTTGCGTACGGACCAGTGCCCTTTTCCGTACGCGGTGACGTCGCCGTCCGCCCCCCAGGCAGATAGACGACGACACATGCGATGAGCAACGGCGCCAGCGGCCCCACCAGCCCCGCCAACGCAATGCCTTGCTTCAGCTCCGGGGTCGCTGGCGCGCCGGCGTGATAGCCGATAAGTGATAGGAGCCCCCCCGAAATAACGCCACCGAGAGAAAGGCCCAACTTTTGACCGGAGAGAAACATGCCAAGATGCAGTCCGACGGAAGCGCCTCCGTGCGACGCCTTGGCAGAATCGAGCACCCATGCCATGGCCGACACGACGATGACCCCGTTTGTGATACCGAATAGCGCGCCCCCGATCACCGTGACCGGCGTCCATGCGCAAACGAGCCCTAGCCAATAGGAGGCAAACGTGATGACGGCAACTACCAGGCTGACGCGAAGCGCACCGCGATCCCCTAGACGTCGCATAAGAGGTACGGCAAGTGGCAATCCAAGGACGTTCCCAAGTAGCGTCGGCCCCATGACGATGAGAAGGTCTTCGGCAGGTCGTCCCAGCAAATACTGATTCTCGTAGGCTAGAAGCGCATAGAGGCATCCGCCGGCAGTTCCCACTGCGACGACGGCGATGACCACTGCGACGAATGCCTTGTTACGCAGCATGTCGGCGATGCCTTGGCGCAGCGACATGCCAGATGAGTGACCGGAGTCGGTAGCGGCATGGCGCGTCATGCCTCGTACCGAACTGAAATAAAAGGTGTAGATGACGACCATCACTGCGGCGACCATCAGCGTCATGCTGACGTATCCCCGTTCTCCGCCCCCACCTGCCTTGACCATGACGGGCACACCGATCACTAGTGCAACGCCTGCGATACTCCCGCCAAGTGCCGACATTGTGAGCAACTTGTTCCGTTCCACAGCGTCGGCAGCCAGGTCACCCGCCATTGCCAGATTGGTCACGCCGAAGATGGTGAATGCGATCGCCTGAAGTATCTGGATCACCACATAGAAGGCTGCCAGCAACGCCTTCGAGGACAACGGCGGATGATAGAAGGTAAGCGGCAGAAGAATCGCCAATGCGAGGCCGCTCCAGATCGCGACGCGTAGGCGGCTACCGAGCTTCGCCGCTAGTTGATCGGAATACCGGCCAATCGGCATATCGGCGACCACATCCCAAAGCTTGGGTATCGCCAGAACCACGCCCGCAAGCCACGGATCGAGACGCACATACTCCGTTAGGAAATAGAGCAAGAGCATTGGCGGCAGCATGGTGGCGAGCGCCGCGGCAAAGCTGCCCGCACCAAACCCGCTAAGGCGCATCGGGCCAATGCCTTGATGGGTATTCAACGTGTTTGACATACCAATTTCCTGTTGGGCATTCGATGAAGCGGATAACCCAGCCAACGTCGGCACGAGCTTCCGAAGTGCGGAGAATATGACACATAGAAAATATTTCTCCAAATAGAAAATTTGTTTCTAGGGAAAACGCTCATTACGATGTCTTGTGGACCGGTATCTTCGATTGATGGAGATACGCCAACCAACTAGAAATGCAGAAGATTCTTAACTTCCGCAAGACGGCGGAAACCTGCAGGCTGAGTCATGCCACCAGTTGATCCGTCAGATAGAAATTGAAAATATTTCTCTATTTTGAGAATTTAATTATACTGATCGTCGTTGTGCCAAGGCGGCACAAGGTCCTTTGGAGACAGGAAACAATGGGTTCCACATCGGTCGTAGAACTTGATGAACTCTTTCAGCCGTTCAATCGCAGCGACGCGCCTGGCTTGGTGGTCGGTGTCGCCAAGCACGGCCAAACGATCTATCGCAAGGCTTTCGGTCTGGCTAGTCTCGAGCACGGCGTCGCCAATACACCTGCGACACGCATGAGAATCGGGTCTACTAGCAAGCACTTCACTGCGTTGCTGGCCCTATTGCTTGCCGAAGAGAACCGAATGGATCTGGACGCCCCGATCCGACGCTATCTCCCTGAACTCACAGGCCCCGGCGGAGACCCAACGGTCCGACAGCTTCTTCAACATCGTGGCGGATCTCGTTGCTTCCTCGATATCGGTTTTCTGTCACATGGCATGGCATTGCCGCCTCTAGGCGAGGCCCAGCGCGTTCAAGTGCGGCAAGCTGATCGAAACTTCCCGCCGGGAACGGCCATGATTTACAACAATGGCGGGTACCACCTCGTGTCCATAGCGATTGAACGTGCCGGCGGCGCGCCGTTTGAGAGGCAGCTAAAGGATCGCCTGTTCGATCCGGTGGGCATGCTCGACACCGCGTCGGTTCCATCCGATTTCGAAATCACCCCGCGCATTGCCACACTTCACCTACCAACGGCCGACGGACGTTGGCGCCGTGGGATGTTCCCCAGTGAAGAGGTTCGAGGCGAAGGAGCTATCGTCTCGACTATCGACGACATGCTTACATGGGCCGCACACCTTCGCGATCGGCATCGTTTCGGCTCATCGAGGACTTGGTCGGAACTGACCGCGCTGGAATCCTACGCCGATGGAGACGTTAGTGCATACGCACTCGGACTTGTTACCCAAACCTACCGGGGCGTGCGTGTCGTTCATCATCCTGGGGGCGTCATTGGCGGTTCGAGCCAAATGCTTACCGTCCCAGATCACGAAATCGACATCGTCATTTTTTCCAATGGAGCTCCCGGCTGCGATCCCGCGAAACTCGCACTCAAGGCGCTCGATGCATTGATCGATGACAAACTTGGGCCGAACGCTCCCACCGCTTCCGCAGAAGAATTTCCAGGCTTGCTGGGGGATTGGTGGTCTCCGGAATCCGGCATGGTGTACAGCCTTGTCGAAGAGAACAACGCCCTCAGTCTCACGCTTTGCGGATTCCCCGTCGGCATGCCATTAAGACCCGAACGTGAGAGCACGCTTGTTGCCTCAAGCCTGGGCTTGAGCGACATCACAATCAGCGGGCTCGACAGCGCCTCCGACGATCGGATACTGATCAGCTTTGGCGGACAGTCCATCGCGCATCGAAGGGTTAACACCGACAGCAACGGCGGTGAGTCATTTGCGTCCGCCGTTCTTGGCAGCTATTGGAGCGATGATGCCAACTGCCGCGCACTCATCGAGTTCGAAGGCCCACGCCTTGTGCTCCGTTGCAGCGATGCTTATGGACAAGCCAATAGCGCGTTGACGTTCATTGGTGACGCCGTGGCAATCGCTCGACAAGATCTGACGATGTGGTCGTGCGCGCTCAGCTTTGCCGCAAATGACGAGGGTGAAATCACTGGCTTTCAGATCAACTCCCCTAGAACCCGGCATCTTCGCTTCGTGCGACGAACGTCAAACTAGACACCAGCATTCGCATCAGATCGGTCTCTCCCCGACGCTGGAAAAAACGCCTTTTAGTGAGCCCAAACAATGACGCAGGTAGAAGCTGTCACCGTCCCCGATTCACGCCGCATCGACTTCGTTTCGAAGGTCAACGGAAATCAGTACTCCGTTAGCGTAGCTCTGCCTTGGGTGCCGCCCTCTGAGGCCGGCTACCGGGTTCTGTACGTACTCGATGGCTATGTGTATTTCGCGAGCGCCGCCGACGCCATTCGAGCGACCGGACTCGATGTCGTGGTCGTGGGTATCGGCTATCCGGAAGCGCCCAAGTATGTGAATGGCTTGCTCGAAACCCACGGCCTGTTTCAAGGGGTGACAGGTACAGCCGCGAAGATACATGCGTACATGGTTCAACGCATTTTCGATTTGAGCCTACCGATGAGGCCCGACCAACTCGAAAAATATGCAATTCCTGGCCTGCCGTTGAAGGCGGATCAAATCGGGGGTTTGGACGACTTTCTGGCCATGATCGAATCCGATGTCAAGCCGCGAATCGCTGACATCGCCCCTATCGATCTGAAAAATCAAGCACTGTTCGGACATTCGCTCGGTGGTCTGGCGGCAGTTCACGCATTGTTCACCAACCCGAACGCTTACCGAACATTTATCGCAGCCAGCCCCGCCCTTTGGTGGGGAGACCACGCGGTCATGGTCAATGAGCCCGCATTTTCCGCCGCGGTGAACGCTGGCACCACGTCGCCGAGGGTGCTCATTACGATGGGGGCTGATGAAGATTGCTTGAAAACAATCCCGCCCAGCATCACCTTGACTCGCGAGGAGTTGGAAGCCCGAATCAGAGAAATGCGAATGGTCGAGAACGCACGGGATTTGTGCACGAAGTTGCAGACGTGCCGAGGATCGGGCGCATACGTTGTAGCCGACTACGCCGTCTTCCCCGAACAAGGACACACCATCTCACCGTGGCCGGCGCTTGGTAGAGCGATCGACTTCGCTTTCATGAATTGAGCGCTAGCAATCTGTCCGCTCTGACACATCGCGCTTCAGAGTGGATCGTTCGACATGTCGCCGATTGGCGCAATTGAATCAGATGGAACCTGCGCTGCCCAAGGCCAGCCGACATTGGATTTCGGCTTTGCAGAACCGCACGAAGCTCGCCATTTGCGTGGGATTGCCAGTGAGCTTGCCCTGATCTCCATATAGATACGAGGATAGGGTACGCGCCAACACGCGCCGGTGCTCTACGGGCGACCGGCTCATCGCCCACAGTGCAGCGGCATCTTTAGAGGCAATCGCTCCTGTAGACGCAGTAAACCAAATACGGGCAAGTGCCAGGATGACATTGCGCTCATCCCCTTCCCAATCCGGTCCAATGTTCCAAAGCGCAATAGTGTCGAGAAGTGATCGCTGCAAATCGGCAGACGGCACCGGATCAAAAACATCCACGGCTCGTGGCCCGTACAAGGTTTCACTTTGCTGCCGCACCTTGGTGATCAGTATTGCAAGATCATGATCCACCATCGGTGGTTCGATATACCCCTCTTCGATCGAAGTGCGGAGCCATTCCCCAAACTGCATCTCGCGCATGGCCGGATACTCCCACGGCACGAGCTCACTCAGCGCAACAATCGTAACCTCTAGCGGGCGCAAAAGGCCCGCGCTCCCGGGTGGGGAAGAGTGCGCCAATAGCTCACGCGCGATATGCTCGCGCATAGCACCCGCAATCGGTCTCGAGACAGAGACCATCAGATCCAGATCGCTATTGGGTTTAAGTCCTCCGTCCACAGCCGACCCGAATAGGTGAATGGTTCGCAGGTTCCCGGCGAGAAAACGCTGCAACGCAATACGAACGTTGGAGAGCTGTGAAAGCGTCTCAATGGGCAACGACGTCATGGCTTCCAATCGAACGCGACCGACATAGATTTCATGTGGATCGGCTCGCAGGCAATTGCTGTTTGACGAGTTCGACCCAATAGGCTGCCCCCAAAGAAAGGATGGCGTCGTTGAAATCGTAGTATGGGTTATGCAAATCGGCGTCGCTCTCGCCTTCGCCGGCCCCAATCATGATGTAGGCGCCCGGGCGCTTGCGCAACATGAACGCGAAGTCCTCTGAGCCCATCACAGGCGGAAGCTCAGTATCTACGGCGTCGATGCCGACAAGCGCGGCGGCCGCTGAGATCGCAGCCTCAGTGTTCGCTGGCGTATTGACCACCGCTGGGCACACGGTTCGATAGTCCAATTCGATCTGTGCGCCGCTCATTTCAGCGATTCCCCGGCAAATCTGCCGCATAGCCGCCTCAGTATCGTCCCTGACCTTCCCCTCGAACGTACGCACAGTCCCCCGCAATCGAACGCTTTCCGGGATGACGTTCCAGGTGTGACCGCCCCTGATCTGTGTCACGCTGACGACCGCTGCATCGGTCGCCCGGGTCCGGCGGCTGACAATGGTTTGAAGCGCGGTAACGAGTTGCGCGGCGACAACGATGGGGTCAATACCAGTCTCGGGAAGCGCGCCGTGCGCCCCCTTTCCTACAACGTGAATTTCGAAGTTGTCGAAGTTGGCGGTGAACGTGCCCTGCCGGATCATGAATCGGCCCCGCGGTACCTGTGGATAATTGTGCATACCGTACACCGCTTCGGAAGGAAATCGCTCGAACAAGCCTTCCTCGACCATCACCCTGCCGCCGCCTTCAGATTCCTCGGCCGGCTGAAAGATGAAGTGCACCGTGCCCGAAAACGGTTTATGTCTTGCGAGATGCTCGGCGGCGCCCAGTAGCATTGCCGTATGCCCATCATGCCCACATGCGTGCATTTTCCCCACGCATCGCGAAGCATACGCCGGCTTGCCGAGCTCCTGTATGTGTAGCGCGTCCATATCCGCGCGCAAAGCGATGGTCGGGCCGTGACCGTTGGTCAACGTTCCCACTACCCCCGTGCGAGCGAGCCCGCGATCAACTGCAATGCCCATCAACGTCAGTGCGTTCGCGACGATATTCGCTGTCCGATGCTCTTCGAACGCCGTTTCCGGGTTTTGATGAATCTCATGACGCCACCACTCCATGCGCTGACGTGTCTCTGCTGCGATCTGTGTTTCCGTGTACATGTTCGTTCGTATATGCGTTTGGCGTGCCGTCACGCACCTTGTGCGCGAATCGCCCAAAGCCGTGCGATGTCGGCAGTCCCGTCATTGCCCTTGACCGACTTGAAGGTTTGAATTGCCTTCGCCTTCTGGCCGGTGAGGAAGTAGGCAATTCCCAAGTGCAAACGAGCGTCTTCCCGCCTATTTGAGTTGACTTGCGACAGATTCGTCTCCATCCAGGAAACGCCCTCCGGCTTCCCGTTCAGTACGGCATCGAACGCTTGCTCGAACACGTCCGCTCCCTTGGCATCCTGCGCGCCTCCGTCCTTCCCAGCCTCACTCAGGCGATTTTTGGAAAGCGCAAGCAATCGCTGCTGGCGTGGTGCCTGGTCCCCCGTGCCGAGTGCACCTCGCGCGAAACCCTCATTGATGACACGTACAGCCTCACCGGGATACCCACCAGCCAATGCGAGCTGTGTCATTTGCATATAGTCGTCGGCCGTACCAAAATCTCCCACCTCTCGCCGGAGTCGATACACATCGAGCTCCAGGCGTTCGCGGGCGAAGCCCGACTTCGCCGCGATTCGCGAAAGCAGGGCGGGCCAGTACGCCTTCCCGGGATAATAGGAAACCAATCGTTCCAGAGCGGAAACGTACGATGCGTTGTCGCCCTGCTTCTGATAGCAATTCGCCAACAACTGCAAAGACGCCTCAGGTACACGGCCAGGCTGCACGGCGTTTGCCAGTGCGCGGCAATCCCCGACCAGGTAGGCCGATTGGGCTGCGAGCGTCGTCATTTGTGCGTCGCCGGCGCGTGACTTCAGATAGCGATTCGCCCACTGCAATGCCTGGTCGTAGCGTTGGAGTTGGTACTCGGCTCCGGCCAGCGCGGCGATCGTCTGCAATTGCTGTGCCTCCGGCAGACGACCAGACTCGACCAACCGCGTATAGGCTGTCGCTGCCGCTGCCGTGGCTCCCGCCTGCTGGGCGGCCGCGGCCTGCATCTGGGCAATCATGAAGCCCTCGTACGCGGTTTGTCCCGGCACTGCATCGGCTTCGACGGCCTTTGCCAAAGCTTCGCGGGGCTTGTGCGCTTTGAGCAAGTTCTGCGCAGCCAGAAGCGGCTTGCTGACCTCCGGACGTAGCGCATCCGCGGCGTGCACGAGGGCTGCGGATGCCAGCAGGGCAACTAGCACGCCCTTCACCAGTTCAGTGTTGAGTGACATCTCTGTTTTCCTGTTTCGCTCGATGCATCTCGTACTCACATGAATCGCTCGTTCCCCACGAGACCGATTTTTTCGACACCCAGACGCTGCGCCGAAGCCATCACCTCTGCGACCGCCTTGTAGGGAACCAGCCGGTTCGGGCGCAGGTGCACTTCCGGCTGCTCCTGCAGGACGGCAAGCGCTGAGAGCTTGGATTCCAGCGCAGACCTGTCGGGGATTACCGTTCCGTTCCAACTGATCGTGCCGTCGAAGTCGACATCGATTTGCACCACTTCCGGTGTCTTGAGCTGCGCGGGAGGTGTGCCAATCGGCATGTTCATCTTGACGGCGTCTGTCTGAATCGGAATCGTCAGGATTAACATGATCAGCAGCACGAGCATCACGTCGATCAACGGCGTGGTGTTGATCTCGGTCATCACCTCTGGTTCGCTGCTACCACCGCCAGGCACTGTCATTGCCATGTTGTTCTCCTTCCTTAGCCCCGAGCCGGAGGCTGCGTGATAAACGACACCTTTGCGATGCCGGCTCTCTGCACCGCCACAATCACCTGACCCACAGCCTCGTAGCGCACGCCCAGATCCCCTCGAACATTGACTTGAGGTTGTGGATTCTTGACCGACACTTCCTTGAGGCGAGCGACCAGCGTCTCCCGATCGGGAACGCGATGCTCGCCCCAGTACACATCGCCATCTCGAGTGACAGAAAGGATCACGTTCTGCGGCGTGGTCTGCAACGCCTCAACCCTTTCCTTCGGCAGGTCAACCGGTACGGTGTGTGACACCACCGGAATCGTGATCAGAAAGATGATCAACAACACGAGCATCACATCTACCAGCGGTGTCGTGTTGATGGAAGACATGACCTCTGAATGGTCGTCGTCGCCGCCTTGCCCTACACTCATCGCCATGGTCGGTCACCCCATACGAGCAACAGAAACCGCAGGCTTGCTGGCCACGGTGCCGACGCGCTTTCCGCTCAGAATCACCGTGTGAAGCTCTTCGCTGAAGCCTCGCACCTGTTCCATAACAGACTTGTTTCTACGGACCAGCACGTTGTAGCCGAGCACTGCGGGCACGGCTACACCGAGGCCAATCGCGGTCATGATCAGTGCTTCGCCCACAGGGCCGGCGACCTTGTCGATGGATGCCTGTCCCGCGACTCCGATCGCCGTGAGTGCGTGATAGATGCCCCACACGGTGCCGAACAATCCGACGAACGGTGCTGTGGAGCCTACGGTACCGAGAAACGCCATGCCGTCCTGTAAGCGGTTGGATACTGCCGTCACCGCACGGTCGATAGCAACGGCCACCCACGAGTTCAAATCTACATCCTCCAGCGACGTGCCTTCGTGATGATCCTTGGCGTTCAACCCTGTCTCCGCAATGAAACGGAACGGGCTTCCACTATCGAGCTGAGCTGCGCCGGCACGAAGATTGGTTGCGCTCCAGAATTGCGCTTCCGCTTTTTTCGCGCGGCGCTGCAAGCGCGACTGCTCGAGGGTCTTCGCGACCATGATGTACCAGCTCACCATAGACATGACCACGAGAATGAGCAGCGTGCCACGCGAAACGAAGTCGCCTTCGCGCCAGAGTGCGTCCAGCCCGTAGGGGTTTGCGATTTTCTCTTGTCCGTCAATGGCCGGCAGGGCTGCCGGTGGCGCGACCTCGGCCTTCGCCGCAGGTGCGATCGCTGCATTTGGCTCCGCCTGCGGTGCAGCCACCGAGGCGGCTTGCGCGTGGGCAAGTTGCGGCAAGAGTGCGGGCGTTACCGACGCGGTGAAAAAGATGAGGCTTGCCGACATGGCCGCCATACGGGATTGCTTCAACATGCTTGTCTCCTGAGTTCTACAACGTCTATTGCGCTGGATTGCTAGGCTCCCCGATCCGTGTCAAAGATGGTGTGGAGCCAGTTTTTATTTCAGTCGAGCTTGAATGAGAACGGCACCTGGACGCGCATTTCACGCCCCTGAGCAACGCAATTGAATTGCTTGACTGCGTTCTCCGCGGCCCGCTCTAGGGAAGGAGCCGCCGATTTCGTGACTTGCAAGTCCTTCACCGCGCCATCCACGTCCACGGTAAAAGTCACGACAACCTCTCCCGTTACGTTGTTGCGCAGCGCCTCGCGCGGATACTTGATCGATGCCCGCACCTGAGTCGAATTCGGACATACGACGCCAACGTTGGCCGACTGTGGTGCCGCGGATGCCGGTGCTACGGGCGCCGAAGGTGCTGCGCGTGTAGACGGCTCTGCGGTCGCCGACTGCGCCGTGATGGTGTTCTGCACCACCGGTGGCGTTTGTACCGAAACCTCCGGTGGCGGAATAAATGGGGGCGGCGGAGCGGCCAGCTTTGGGGGAGGCGGTAGCGGGATCGCCGGCGGCGGCGGTGGGGGCGGCTGCACTTCCTCGATGACCCGGGTCTCGATCGGCTGCCGAATAACGTCGACCACCTTGGACGCGAGTCCATTGAGCAGCATGTAAACAACGGCGGCGTGCAGTAGGGCCACAAATCCAATGCCAACGTACCGGCTCGCGGAACGCTGCTGCCTGACTACGTATTTCATTTATGTCTCCTGCAAGCGATCGCGTGCCAACGCGACAACTTGCTCTTTTAGGTTTGCTTTTTCGCACGTCCGTTACCTCGCTACGAACAAAGGCCTCGCCAACCGAAACACTCTGTTCGCGAATCCATCGAGCGCGAGCAAAGTGGTACCGATGCAATACGGAGGTGCATTTTTTCAACACTACACCACAATCTCTCAATTTGGAAATATTTTCAAAATAGAGAATTAAATGAAAATTATGTGTACAATCCGTTCTGTCGGTGGGAGGACTGGGGCATACTACGGTCCATGAAAATTGACCTCCCATCAGCCATGCAAACAGCCCCCGACAACAATCCGGGCAATGCCCTCAGGGCCTTGCGTAAGAAACTTAAGCTGACACTTCAGGATGCGAGCGAGAGGACCGGCCTGCCCATTTCGACCTTTTCGAAGCTGGAAATGGGAAAAATGTCGTTGTCGTTCGAGCGGCTGTCCGCGATCAGTACCGGATTGGGTATCGACTTTTCAGAACTCGTGAGCATGCTCGCCGACGGCAGCCAGGCGAAGGCCAAACCCGCAGGATTAGGGCGGCGCGTTATTCAACGCCTGGGGGATGGGCTACCGATAAACAGCAGTAGCTATGGCTACGTGTACTTGGCGGTCGAATTGCTACAAAAGAAGCTCGTTCCAATGGTCGGTGAAATTTATGCGACCACGATGGATGAATTTCTCTCCGAGTTCGGCGACTTGCAGCGGCACCCCGGCGAGGAGTTCATGTACGTCCTTGAGGGGGAAATGGAGCTTCACACAGACTTGTACACGCCGGCCAGGCTAAAAGCAGGCGACTCCGTCTACTTGGATAGCATGATGGGACACGCCTACCTCAAGGCATCGGAGGGGCCCTGCAAGGTGCTCTGCGTTTGCACCAACGAGCACACAGGGGGCGGCCTGGGTCTTCCGGCAATTCCGTAGCATGAGACGAAACCGATATCAGGTTATCAGCAGCACGCAGTCCTTCCTGCTTCGCGGTGTCCTCGGTAACACGCCAGCGTTTCAACATCGGGAATCGCCAAAACCCCGGTGGATTTGCCCTTCCCAGTGAAGGGCATTTTTTTCAATCGGTATCGTTGACGCTCGATGCTGCAAGTACGATTCTTCAAGCCAATGTGCAGATCGGACTCAGTCAGAGGCTCCGTTTGCAAAAGGGTCATTGAACGCGTTGTCGTTCCAAAGATACTCAGTCTCGCGGGCGATAGTCTCGGTCAATTCACGGTTGTAGATCTTTTCCACCAGCGCAAGCGCCATATCGATGCCGGCAGAAACACCCGAGGATGTAACGTATTTCCCATCTATGACCCATCGCGCACTTCGCTGCCAAAGCACACCTTCGTCCTGGCGCTTCGCGAACTCGTAGGCCAGCTTGTTCGAGGTAGCGCGGCGTCCTGAGAGAATTCCCGCTTTCGCAAGAAGGGCCGATCCCGTGCAGACGGAAGTCGTCCACTCCGTTCTTTCATCCTGCTCGCGTAGAAACGCCAGTAAGACAGAATTGGAGACTTCTCGACGCGCCCCCATGCCACCGGGCACCAAAAGAATGTCGAACTGCGGGGCGTTGTCGAACGAATACGATGCACATGTCGTGACGCCTTGCGTCGACTTCACTGGACCACCATGCTGGGACACCATTGTGATCTCGTAGTCAGGCAGGTCACCCCACATCTCTACTGGACCGAAAACATCGAGCGTTTCGAAGTCCTCGAACAACACGATTCCGATTTTCTTCTTCATAGCCGCCCCCTAGGTCTGTGAATGATCGTTGGAATGATAGGCGGATTTGGCTGCATCGCGAGGAAAGATGGTGACATCCACTGGCTTTTGAGACGCGACAATCTGTCCGACGTACATGGATATGCGGATTTCATCGTAGGGCGTGGCATCTGCACATCGCCGTGAAGGGACGCCAAAACTACCGCGTGCTACGCGCGATCTGGATTTCAATCGCTGGGGAGGACAACGGCTATGTCCGAGTTTCCAACCCGTTCCGTCAAAAAGGCTTGCGCCACAAACTGGCCGCCTATCTGAGCAAGTACATCACGAAAGACTTTGCCGAACACACGATGAACGAAAAGCGCTATTGGACCAGCAAGGGTATCGCGGTTCCTGAGCGGCAACCTATCGCCCACATCCTTAACGACGAACCCGAAAAGGCCATCGTGCTCGCGTTCGAGACGGCGGAGGCGTGGGGGGGCGAACTTGGATGACTGTCAGGTGTTCTGGGATGACTGGCAGGGGTGTTTATGGCTGGCAACAAGGGAGACGTGATGCAAGCGCCAAACCAAACGCAGAAAGAATCAGTGCGCATGATTTCGGCGCCGGCCGTGGCACGAATGTTGAGCATGTCGGTTCACGCCATCTATGCCCTCGCCGCGCCGGCCGGCCCGCTCTCGTGCTTTCGCATTGGTCGTCGAGTACTTTTCTCTGAACGTGATGTAATGGAGTTTCTTAACGAATGTCGGTGTACAAAGATCGAAAAAAAGGTCGTTTCGTGTTTGAGTTCGACCGTCGTATATCCGGCCATCGAATCCGCGCTAGAAAGGTCCTTCCGCAAGCTTGGAGTCGAACCCAAGCTGAAAAATTCGACAAGCAAGAATGCGCCCGGCTCTACGCGACGGTCGTAGGTGTCGATAAGCCACCGGCCACAATTGACCAAGCGGTGGCGATCTATATCGAAGAGCGCGTCCCTCAGCTTAAGCATGGAAAGGGTGCGGCTCAAGAACTTGCTCTTCTGCTCGAGTATTACAACGGCAAACCGATCGATACCCTCGCAGACGTTTGCCGTCAATACACGCAGGATGAAAGAGAACGCTTGGCCCCGGCGACCATTCGCAACCGCCTTCGATATTTGACGAGTGCATGTCGCTACGCTTGGCGTCATCATGACTTGGGAGATGAAGACCCGGCGGCACGTGTGGTGATGCCAAGCGTAAGGAACGAGCGGCAGCACTACGTCACGCGCGAGCAAATGCTCAGGCTCGCGAAGGTCTGCTCTCACTTGGAGGCGCGCAAGGCGATACGCATCGCATTTTATTCAGGAATGCGGCTTGGCGAAATTCTTCGGTACGAGATCCGAGAAGAGGCATTCTGGCTCGCGGACACAAAAAACGGGTTACCCCGTCTTGTGCCGATACACTCACGTATTGCAGCTTGTGCGCGGAGTCTGAAGCAAGCCACGCCAAAGATCACGATTCAACGGGCGTTCGAGCGAGCACGACGAGATGTAGAAATGCCGCATTTGCACTTCCATGACCCTCGGCACAGTGCGGCCAGTGCGTTGGTCAATGCGGGAGTCGATCTATTCACGGTGGGACGTATCCTCGGGCATCGGGATACACGGAGCACGCAACGGTATGCGCACCTAGCCGTCGACTCACTGGCAAGCGCGGTGAACAAGATAGGACAAAAAAATCCCCACCGCAAAAACAAAAATGCCCGCTAAGTTAGCGGGCACTTCTTTGCAAAGCAAGGTGCTTGGCGGAGAGGGTGGGATTCGAACCCACGGTACGGTATAACCGTACACCGGATTTCGAGTCCGGCGCATTCGACCACTCTGCCACCTCTCCAAGCGTTCTTTCTGCTTTGGTTCGCTGCCTGAGTGGCCTCAAGCAGCGAGAAAGAGATTATAGCCGAATTTCTTCCGCTGCCAACCTTTTTTCCAGATTTTTTACGCAGCGGGCTTGAGGCACTCGATGCCGCCCATATACGGACGCAGCACGTCAGGGATCGTCACCGAACCATCGGCGTTCTGATAGTTTTCCAACACAGCCACGAGCGTGCGCCCCACGGCCAGTCCCGAACCGTTGAGCGTGTGCACCAGCTCCGGCTTCCCCTGCGCATTACGGAAACGCGCCTGCATCCGGTGCGCCTGGAAGTTCTCCATGTTCGAACACGACGAAATCTCACGATACGTGTTCTGCGCCGGAATCCACACCTCCATGTCATACGTCTTCGCACTGCCGAAGCCCATGTCCCCCGTGCACAACACAATCGTCCGGTACGGCAGATTCAGCTTCTGCAGAATCGCCTCCGCGTGACCCACCAACATCTCCAGCGTGGCGTACGACTCCTCCGGACGCACCACATGCACCAACTCAACCTTGTCGAACTGATGCTGACGAATCATGCCGCGCGTGTCCTTGCCATAGCTGCCCGCCTCCGAACGGAAGCACGGCGTATGCGCCACCATGTGCATCGGCACCGCGTCAGCCGCCAGCAACTCGTCACGCACGATGTTCGTGAGCGACACCTCAGCCGTCGGGATCAGATAGAAGTTCTCGATGCGCTCGCCCTCTTCACCGCCCACCTTGCGCGGCACCTTGAACAAATCGTCCTCGAACTTCGGAAGCTGGCCCGTACCTCGCATCGACGCCGCATTCACGATGTACGGCACGTACATTTCCGTATAGCCATGCTCCGACGTGTGCGTGTCGATCATGAACTGCGCCAACGCACGATGCAGTCGTGCAATACCCCCCTTCATCACCGAGAAACGTGCCCCCGCGAGCTTCGCGGCTGCATCGAAGTCCAACCCCAACGCCGCACCAAGATCAACGTGGTCACGTACCTCGAAGTCGAATTTACGCGGCGTGCCCCAACGGCGCACTTCCACGTTCTGCGTTTCGTCCGAACCGACCGGCACACTCTCATGCGGCAAATTCGGCACACCCAGCAACAGATCCGACAGACGTGCCTGCACCTCCTCCAGTCGCACCTCCGACGCCTTGAGCGAATCAGCAATGCCGCCAACCTCGGCGATCTCGGCAGAGGCGTCCTCCCCCTTGCCCTTCTTCATGCCGACCTGCTTCGAGAGCGCATTGCGGCGTGCTTGCAACTCCTCGGTCTGCGTCTGGATCTGCTTGCGCTCCGCCTCGAGTGCGGCAAACGTCGCTACATCCAGCGTGTAGCCGCGCGCCTTGAGTCGCGCCGCAACGCCATCGAGATCCTTGCGAAGAAGTTGAATGTCGAGCATGGTGGGATGTCTGTCGTTAGTGGCCCATTGTCATGGACCATGGAATTCGTTCTGGCCGCCCCGCGCCCTCATGGCGCCGGATACAGCATCAAACCGTGGATTTTACCAAACGCGCACCGCGATTTCGCCATTTGACGCGTTTGTGATGTCGGCAACGTCCGCGCTCAGGCAGTCTCGCCGTCGGAAGGCTCTGCCGTCGGATTCTCGCCGGAGGACGTCGCGCCGCCCCCGGACGGCTTCGCCGGTGCATCGGACTTACGCCCCTTCGCATTCGCGCGCCGCCACTCGGCATCGAGCGACTTCAGCCAGTTCAGCTTTTCCCCAATCTTGCCTTCCAGGCCGCGCGGCACCGGACGGTACCAGCTCTGAGCCCGCATATCGTCAGGGAAATACGTCTCGCCCGCCGCGTAAGCATCGGGCTCGTCGTGCGCATAGCGATACGCGTGGCCGTAGCCGAGTTCCTTCATCAGCTTGGTCGGCGCATTGCGCAGATGAATCGGCACCGCCCGAGACTTGTCCTTGCCGACAAACGCGCGCGCCTCGTTGTAAGCGTTGTAACCCGCGTTCGACTTGGGCGCCGCCGCGAGATACAGAATGGCCTGCGCCAGTGCCAGCTCGCCTTCCGGTGTGCCCAGCCGCTCGTACGTCTCCGCTGCATCAAGAGCAATGCGCGCCGCACGCGGGTCAGCCAGGCCGATATCCTCCCACGCCATCCGGACAATCCGGCGCGCGAGATATCGCGGATCAGCACCGCCGTCGAGCATGCGACAGAACCAATAAAGCGCGCCGTCCGGCGAACTGCCGCGTACCGACTTGTGAAGCGCACTGATCTGATCGTAGAACGCGTCGCCCCCCTTGTCGAAACGACGCAGGTTCTCGGCAAGCACACTGGCAAGCAACGCGTCGTCAATCGTGTCGAGATTTTGCGACATCGCCGCCTGCGCGACGATCTCCACGTTGTTGAGCAACTTACGGCCGTCGCCATCGGCCGAGTCGATGAGACCCTGTCGCGCCTCGTCGGTGAATGCAAGATCGCCCAACTCGCGCGACGCCCGCGTGATCATCTCGCCGAGTTCTTCGTCGTTCAAGCTCTTGAGCACGTAGACAGCCGCGCGCGAAAGCAATGCGCCGTTCACCTCGAACGACGGATTTTCCGTCGTCGCACCCACGAAAATGAAAAGCCCCGACTCGACGTGCGGCAGAAATGCATCCTGCTGCGCCTTGTTGAAACGATGCACCTCGTCGACGAACACCAGTGTCTGCTTGCCCTGCGCTCGCTGAATCTGCGCAGCCTCGACGGCATCGCGAATGTCCTTCACGCCCGAGAGCACGGCCGACAGGGAGATGAAGTACGCTTTGAACGCATCCGCCATCAGGCGCGCCAGCGTCGTCTTGCCCACCCCCGGCGGCCCCCACAGGATCATCGAGTGTGGACGTCCCGCCTCAAACGCCACGCGCAAAGGTTTCCCCTTGCCCAGCAAGTGGCGCTGGCCAATCACGTCATCAATGGTATGGGGGCGCAGGCGCTCGGCCAAAGGCACCGAAGCCGACAGAGGGGCGTCGTCTGGCATGTTCTCAAGCAGCGCGGCCGGGGAATCCCCGGCCACATTCGGATAATCAGATGCCCCCATTATGCCAGCCCGACGGCCGGCTCGTCCGCAACGCACATGCGCAGCAACGGGGACGAGTCGCGCTCACCCCTTGATCAGGTCTGCTCCCTTGGGCATCGTGAACTTGAAGTTGTCCGCCGGCATGGGCGGATTCTTCTGGATCTTGTCAAACGTCAGCAATGTGACATTGCCGAACGCGTCGTACAGCTCCATCGCCGCCAGATTGCCGTCGCGAAAGCCGATGCCCACGCGTTGGAACTGCGTGTCCTGCGACTTCGGCTTCAACTCCACCCAGTCGATACCGTTCTTCACCCCGGCATCCTTGAGCGTGAAATTCTTCTCGATGTCGTTGCTGCCGAACAGGATCGCCGCCGGACTCGCGCCCAGCGAGGTACCCAGCTTGCGCTCGGTCACCTGATTCAGGTCCTTGTCGTAGATATACAGCGTCTCGCCATCCGCCTGCAGCAACTGGTCGTAAGGCTTGACGTAGCGCCAGATGAAGCGGCCCGGACGTGAAAACTCGAACATGCCCGATGCCGAGTTCGTCACCTTCATCCCGCCGTCCTGCTGCCCCTTGACCTGCTTTTGCTCAAACTCGCCGCGCGCCGATTTCACCTGCGCCGCGAAAGCCTTAAGCTGCGCCGTGCCACTTGCGTAAGCAGGTGCGACCAGCGCCGCCAGCGTCACGCCGACGGCACCCGCGATAAGCGGCAAGCCGCGCTTGAATCCCCGCATGTTCCTTATTCTCCTTCGCGATTCGGCACCAGAATTTCCCGATTACCGTTGCTCGCCATCGCCGACACTACGCCGGACTGTTCCATCTGCTCAAGCAGGCGCGCCGCCCGGTTATAGCCGATTCGCAAATGCCGCTGCACAAGCGAGATCGACGCACGGCGCTGCTTGAGCACCACAGCCACCGCCTGATCGTACAGAGGATCGGACTCTGCACCGCCCTCGCCAGTTCCACCGGCCGCACCGTCGACACCACCGTCTTCACCTTCGGTCACACCGTCCAGAATCCCTTCGACGTAGTTCGCCTCGCCCTGCTCTCTGAGCCGCTCGACCACGCGATGCACTTCGTCATCGGCCACGAACGCTCCGTGCACACGCAGCGGCAACCCGGTGCCCGGCGGCATATAAAGCATGTCGCCCATGCCCAGCAGCGTTTCGGCGCCTTGCTGGTCGAGAATGGTCCGCGAATCGATCTTCGACGACACCTGGAACGCCACACGCGTCGGCACGTTCGCCTTGATAAGCCCGGTGATGACGTCGACCGACGGGCGCTGCGTTGCCAGAATCAGATGAATGCCCGCCGCGCGCGCCTTCTGCGCAATACGGGCAATCAACTCTTCGACCTTCTTGCCGACCACCATCATCAGGTCGGCCAACTCGTCGATCACCACCACGATGTACGGCAAACGCTGCAACGGCTCCGGTTCCTCAGGCGTGAGCGAGAACGGATTCGGGATGTGCTCTTCGCGCTTCGCGGCCTCGTCGATCTTGTTGTTGTACCCGGCGAGATTACGCACACCGAGCTTGCTCATCAGCTTGTAGCGGCGCTCCATCTCGGCCACCACCCAATTCAGCGCATGGCCCGCCTGACGCATGTCCGTCACCACCGGACACAGCAAATGCTGGATGCCTTCGTACATGCTCATTTCGAGCATCTTCGGATCGATCAGGATCAGCCGGACCTGCTCTGCCGTCGCCTTGTAGAGCAACGACAGGATCATCGCGTTGATCCCGACCGACTTACCGGAGCCGGTCGTGCCAGCCACCAGCAAGTGAGGCATCTTCGCCAGATCGGCCACGACCGGCTTGCCGCCAATGTCCTTACCCAGCGCCAACGTCAGCAACGACGACGAGTCGTTGTAGATCTCCGAGCCCAGAATCTCCGTCAGGCGCACGGTCTGACGGCGCGGATTCGGCAGCTCCAGCCCCATGAAATTCTTGCCGGGAATGGTCTCGACCACACGAATCGACACGAGCGAGAGCGACCGCGCCAGATCCTTCGCCAGATTGACGATCTGGCTACCCTTCACGCCCGTCGCCGGTTCGATTTCGTAACGGGTGATGACCGGCCCCGGATAGGCAGCCACGACATTCACTTCAACGCCAAAGTCCTTGAGCTTCTTTTCGATGAGACGCGACGTGAACTCAAGCGTTTCGCCCGAGACCGTCTCCACCACAGCCGGCGCAGGATCGAGCAGCGCCAACGGAGGAAGGATGGAATCCGGCAGATCGGCAAAGAGCGGCGCCTGCTTTTCCTTCTCCACACGCTCGCTCTTGGGCACCACCTTGACCGGCGGCACAATCTGCACCGGCTCGTGAACCTCCGTGCGCACACGGTTCTGCACCACCGCACCTTCGCGCGCAATGGCCGCCTCCTCGCCCAGCCGTCGGTCCTGACGCGCCTCACGGCGGCGACGGATCAAGGTGCCGGTATCGAGAATCAGCGTGCCAAGCTTTTCGGCCGCGGACAGCCACGAGAAATGGAACAGCAGCGACAGCCCGAAGGCAAAGATGAGCAACAACGCCAGCGTGCCGCCCGTAAAGCCAAGCGCGTGCTGGAAGAAACCGCCAACGGTCTCGCCGATCACGCCGCCCGAAGCACGCGGCAATTGGGCTTTGAAGCGGTAAAGACGCAGAGATTCGATGCCGGCGCTTGAGAGCAGCACCATCAGGGACGAGACGATCTCCACCCATCCGCCGCTCGCGAGCCGTTCGCGCAGCGGAGGCGCTTCGCGCTTGGCCGAGATCCGGCGGTAGCCCGAAATCACGCGCCGGCCGATGAAGACCACCAGCCAGTAGGCGGACACGCCGAGCATGAGCAGCAGCATATCGGCAACCCACGCGCCGACACGCCCCGCCCAGTTGGCGATGCGCTCCACGTGCGCCGCATGTGTCCAGCTGGGGTCCAGACGGCTGTAGGAGAACAACGCCATCAGCAGGAACACCATCAGCGCAACCTGCGCCATCCAGCGGATTTCATGGAAAAGGTGCGTCACCCGGTTGGGCAACGACGATCCGGCACCTGCAGAGTAGGAAGATTTCGTCGTCATCAAGCCATACGGTTGGGCGGGCAGACGGGCGGCCTGCCGCGCAGCAAGGCTCCATTGTAAACAACTATTACATTGCTCAATGCACGAAAAGGTGACAAGCAGTAACGCCGGGCCTCCCGGCCTCGTTCAGGCGCCTTTGGCGACGCTGCGCGGCCGGCATGCCACACCGTGCGTCCGGCGCGTGAGCCTCCAGATTTAGGAGACGTCCCGGCGTCGCCGCCGGCAGCCAGCCCGGCAGGGCCGCACTGCCCGGAGGCTATCGCGTCGATTGCGAGGCTCGATCAACGAAACGACGTCGGCCCCTTATAATGTCGGTTTGCGCCATGCGCCCCCTGCTGCGTTCTCGCGGTGCGGGCCCCGGCGCCAGCCCCCATCCCCTTTCCGGTGAGTCCGTCCATGTCCGCTGCCAAGCATGCCAAAGTCCTGATTCTCGGTTCCGGCCCCGCCGGCTATAGCGCCGCCGTCTACGCCGCGCGCGCCAACCTCAAGCCCGTGCTGATCACGGGCATTGCCCAGGGCGGTCAGTTGATGACCACCACGGACGTCGAGAACTGGCCTGGCGACCCCACCGGCGTGCAAGGCCCCGAGTTGATGGCCCGCATGCAGGCCCACGCCGAGCACTTCAACACCGAGATAATCTTCGATCATATTCATACGGTGCGTCTGAACGAGCGCCCGTTGCGTCTGATCGGCGACTCCGGCGAATACACGGCCGACGCCCTGATCATTGCCACCGGCGCCTCGGCCCAGTACCTCGGCCTGCCGACCGAAGAAGCATTCTCCGGGCGCGGCGTGTCCGCCTGCGCCACCTGCGATGGCTTCTTCTACAAGGGCAAGGAAGTCTGCGTGGTCGGCGGCGGTAACACGGCCGTCGAGGAAGCGCTGTACCTCGCCAACATCGCAAGCAAGGTCACGGTGATCCACCGTCGCGACAAGTTCCGCGCCGAGCCGATCCTGATCGACCGTCTGCTGGAGAAGGCCAAGCAAGGCGTGGTCGAACTCAAGTACGACAGCGTGCTCGACGAAGTGACCGGCGACAACTCGGGCGTAACCGGCGTGCGCATCAAGAACGTGAAGACCGGCGCGCACGAAGACATCGCGTTGCATGGCGTGTTCATCGCCATCGGCCACAAGCCGAACACCGATATCTTCGACGGTCAGCTCGAAATGAAGAACGGCTACATCGTCACGCACAGCGGCCTGAACGGCAACGCCACGGCCACCAGCGTGCCGGGCGTGTTCGCTGCAGGCGACGTGCAGGATCACGTCTACCGTCAGGCCATTACCAGCGCCGGCACGGGCTGCATGGCCGCGCTCGATGCCCAGCGTTACCTCGAAAATCTCGATCAGTAATCGCTGAGCCCCCTGCCGCGGCGCCCTCGCTGTGTGAGCTTTCATACGGCCAGGGCGCCGTTGTCGTCTGACCCTCCACCGTCCTTGTTCGCACGAACATGAGCAAGAAGCCCCCCAAACTCAGCCTCGGCGATCTCGCCAGCCTGCGAGATTCGCTCGCCAAGGAAACCGCTGCGCGCGAAGCCGAACGCGCGGCCGCCGCCAAACGCGCCGCGCAAGCCAAGCGCGATGCGAACGTGTTCCGCGACAGCATCGGCGACATCGCCCCGCTATCCAGCAAGGGCGCGGCCAATCGCGTCGAGCATCCGCGCCAGCCCCCCGAGCCCGTCGCGCGTCAGACGCAGGAAGACGAAGCAGCCGTACTCTTCGAATCGCTCTCCGACGAATTCGACCCCGAGGCGTTGCTCGACACCGACGATCGCCTGTCCTATCGCCGCCCCGGCATCAGTCACGACGCCGTGCTCAAGCTGCAACGCGGCGAATGGGTGGTTCAGGCACAGGTCGACCTGCACGGCATGCGCCGCGACGAAGCCCGCGAAGCGCTCTCCGCCTTCCTGCACGACGCCGTGAAGCGTGGCCTGCGTTGCGTGCGGGTGATTCATGGCAAAGGCCTGGGCTCGGTGAATCGCGAACCCGTGCTCAAGGACAAGGTGCGAGGCTGGCTGGCTCAGAAGAACGAAGTGCTGGCGTGGGCCCAGGCACAAGGGCGCGACGGCGGAGGTGGCGCGCTGGTAGTATTGCTCCAGGCGGCGCAAACGAGAGCGCCGCGTGGATAATCGACACCTGCCTCCGGGGGCGCCATCGCTTCGACGAGCGCGCCCTCACACCGCCAATTTCGCCACGGATCACGACGTTTCACCGACAGGATTCGCCGATGATTCACGAGATGAGCGCCCAACTGCATACGATACTGGCCGTCATGGAGGCCATCGCCGTATTGTCGTGCGCCATCTCCGGTTTCGCCGAAGCCCGCAAGCAACACCTCGACCCGGTCGGCGCGTTCGTGCTGGCCTTCGCAACCGCCTTCGGCGGCGGCACGCTGCGTGATGTGCTGCTCGACCACCGCCCGTTCTATTGGGTGCAGCACCAGTGGTACACGGTCATCATTCTCGTGCTCTCGCTATCGACGTCCGGCGTGCTGCGGCTCGTCTCGCGCGTGGCCACAGAGCGCGTGTTGCTCATTACGGACGCGATCGGTCTGGGGTTCTTCAGCGCGTCGGGCACGTCGCTGGCGTTGCAGACCGAGATGTCGGCGTTCATGTCCGTAATGATGGGCGTGATTACCGGCGTGGGCGGCGGCGTGATGCGCGACATCCTCTGCAATGAGGTGCCGTTGGTGTTGCGAGACACGCGTCCCTATGCGGTGTGCGCCTTCATCGGTGGCTGGATCTACATCGCACTCACCTACGCGGATCTCGATCCCGTCTACACATTGTCGATCAGTGCGTTCTCCGTCATTTTCGTGCGCCTGATCACCGTCGCATTCGACGTCCGGCTCAAAGCATGACGATCCGGTAAACGTCAAAGGGCGACGCCGCTAGCGCAGCCGTCGCCCCCTCCCGATCCTGCCTCCCGTTCGTCGCCACTTTCGCAGCGACGCCCGAACCGGCCTCAGACCGCCTGCTCGCCTTCTTCGCCTGTGCGAATACGGATCACGCGCTCAACGTCGGTCACGAAAATCTTGCCGTCGCCGATCTTGCCGGTGCGCGCCGCACCCAGCACGGCGTCGATGACCTGCTCGGCCTGCGCCGCGCTCACCACGACTTCGATCTTGATCTTCGGCAGGAAGTCGACAACATACTCCGCGCCCCGGTACAACTCGGTGTGCCCCTTCTGACGGCCGAAGCCCTTCACTTCCGTGACGGTCAGGCCGGTCACGCCGACTTCGGCCAGCGCTTCGCGGACTTCGTCGAGCTTGAAGGGTTTGATGATGGCAGTTACGCGTTTCATTGTCGCCTCGATATCTTGGTTGGTTTGTTCTGAAAATTCGCCGGGCTATTGTACCGGGCCGGGGACGGCACGCCGATGACAACGTGCCCCCCCTCCTTGCCCCGATGCGCTCAGGCGCGCGGGTCGTCGGGCACCTTGTCCAGATCCGCGAGCCACACCACCGACTCCGAATCGCTTGGCGCACGCCAGTCGCCGCGCGGCGAGAGCGAGCCGCCCGTGCCGACCTTCGGGGCGTTCGGAATACACGACCGCTTGAACTGGCTCGTGCGGAAGAACCGGTCCAGGAAAATCCGAAGGTTGCGTTTAATCGCGACCAGATCGTAAGCGTTGTGGGCGAGTTGCCCTTCGTCGGGCCAGCGTCCCGCCGAGGCATCGTGCCACGCGCTCCACGAGAGGAACGCCACCTTGCGCGGGGCATAGCCGAAGCGCAGTGTGTAATAAAGGTTGAAGTCCTGCAACTCGTACGGCCCGATGAAATGCTCGGTGCGCTGCTCGGGCGCACCGTTGGCCTTGCCCGGCACCAGCTCGGGGCTGATTTCGGTCTCGAGAATATCGATGAGGACGTTGCGACGCGCCCCCGCCTCTTTGCCCGTCCTGACGGCCTTCACCGACGCCGCGCCTCCCAGTTGCCCCGTCTCCGCCACCCATCGCACAAGGTGCATGATGAGTGTCTTGGGCACACTGGCATTCACGTTGTAGTGAGACATGTGGTCGCCCACGCCGTATGTGCACCAGCCCAGCGCCAGTTCGCTCAAGTCGCCCGTGCCGATCACGATCGCGCCCAGATGATTCGCCAAGCGGAACAGATGATTGGTGCGCTCGCCGGCCTGCACGTTTTCGAACGTGACGTCGTAGACTGCCTCGCCCTTCGCGAACGGGTGATCGAGGTCCTTCAACATCTGCATGCAACTCGGGCGAATGTCGATCTCACGCGCCGTGCATCCGACCGCCTCCATCAACTCGCGCGCTTGACGCAGCGTACGTTCGCTCGTGGCGAAGCCTGGCATCGTGTACGCCAGAATATTGGTGCGCGGCAGGCCGAGCCGGTCCATGACCTTCGCACACACGAGCAACGCATGTGTCGAATCGAGACCGCCGGACACGCCGATTACGACCTTCTGAATCTTCGACGACGCCAGACGCTGCATCAGCGCCTGCACCTGAATGTTGTAGACCTCATGGCAGCGCTCGTCGCGCCGGCGCGGGTCGGACGGCACATACGGGAAGCGCTCGATGGCGCGCACAAGCGGCAGCTCGGCATCGCGCGGCACGGTGACATCGACCTTGATCGTGCGAAAACGAGCGACCTCGCCGGCATGGCGACGCACGGAGACGCCGAACGTCGTCTGATGCATGCGCTCGCGTGTGAGCCGCTCGAGATCGACGTCTGCATAAATCAGATGCGACTCGCTGGCGAAGCGTGCCGACTCGGCCAGCATGTCGCCGTTCTCATAGATGAGCGCCTGTCCGTCCCAGGCGAGGTCAGTGGTCGACTCCCCTTGCCCCGCAGACGTGTACAGATACGCCGCGAGGCATCGTGCCGACTGCTGCCCGACCAGTTGATGCCGATAGGCCGACTTGCCGACCACCACGTTCGATGCCGACAGGTTGACCAGCACCGTCGCCCCGGCCAGCGCAGCGAACGACGACGGCGGCACCGGCACCCAGACGTCTTCGCAAATCTCGCAGTGAAAGCGCAGCAACGGCTGATCGGCCGCTTCGAAGATGAGCGCGCCGAACGGCACGTCCTCGCCGAGCAACATCACGGTATCGACGCCTGCGTCATCGGCAGCGTTGAACTGACGGGCTTCGTAGAACTCGCTGTAGTTCGGCAGGTATGTCTTGGGAACGACGCCATGAATGCGTCCGCGTGCGACGACCACGGCACAATTGAACAAACGCTGTTGCACACGCACCGGCATGCCGACGATCAGCGCGGCGCCCAACTCGCGGCTCGCGGCCACGATGTCGGCCAGCGCCACGTTGCAGGCGTCGAGCAGTGCGCGCTGCTGGAACAGGTCTTCGCAGCTATAGGCGGGAATACCCAGTTCGGGGAAGGCAACGAGTACTGCCCCCGCCGCATCGGCCTGCCTCGCGAGGGCGATAGTCTGGGCGGCGTTGTAGACGGGATCGGCCACGCGGCATTGCGGCACCCCGACGGCTACACGCGCGAAATCGTGATTGTAGAGATTGAGAAATCGGTTGGTCATGTCGGCGGCTACCATGCATCGCCCATGTGCCGTTACGTCGGCAGGCGGAGCAGCTTTGGGCTGGCGCCCGCCCGGCGCGAGCGGCGGACGTTAGATTCGCCAGTATATTACGCGAGGCCCCGCCGTGCCGGGGCCGTACATGATGGCGCAACGTCTGCCGCAACGTCAGGACGCCGGGCGTTTGAACGGGGTATGCGCTTCCAGCTCGCCAATGTGCTCGTCCATCGCCGAGGTCTCCGAATCGAGAAACTCGGCAATGGCGTCGGCGAAGCGCTGGTCCGCAATCCAGTGAGCGGACCACGTTGGGGTAGGCAACAGCCCGCGCGACATCTTGTGCACGCCCTGTGCTCCACCCTCGAAGCTGCGCAGCCCATGCGCGATGCAATACTCGATGCCTTGCGCGTAGCAGGTCTCGAAGTGCATGCCGGAGACGAAATCCGTGGTGCCCCAATACCGCCCGTACATCGTGTCGCCGCTCACCACATTCAGTGCGCACGCCAACGGCGCGCCATCGCGCTCGGCCATGACGAGCAGTAACGCGTCAGGCATCGCCGCATGCACCTGCCCGAAGAAGGCACGGCTCAGATACGGCGCGTTCCAGTGCTCGCGGTAGGTGTTGTCGTAGCACTGGTAGAAGAAGTCGAGCGCCGCGTCGTCGATCCCGGTGCCGCGCAGCCACCGGTATGTCACCCCGGCATCGCGCACACGTCGACGGTCCTGCTTGAGCTTCTTGCGCTTTTCCTGATTCATCTGCGCGAGGAAATCGTCGAACGTGGCAAAGCCGGGATTCTCCCAATGGAACTGCACGCCCTCACGCAGCAGGTAGCCCGCTTCGGTGAGCGCCGCCAGATCGTCGTCATGCGTGAAGAGCACGTGGATCGACGACAGCTCGAGTTGTTTCGCGAAGGCAATCGCACCTCGGGCGAGCGCAACCCGGTCGGCATGCGTGCGCGCCAGCAGGCGCGGCCCCGTCACCGGCGAGAACGGCACGGCGCACAGCAGCTTCGGGTAATAGTTAAGGCCGTGGCGCGCAAAGGCGTCGGCCCATGCGTGATCGAAAACGTACTCGCCGCGCGAATGCGATTTGACGTAAAGCGGCATGGCGCCCACAAGCACGTCGCCGGCATGCATGAGCAGATACGCCGGCTGCCAGCCAGTGCGCTTCGACGCGCATCCGCTCGTATGCATGGCATTCAGGAACGCGTGTTGCATAAAGGGATTGGCGCCCGCGAGCGCGTCCCACGCGTCGGCCGGCACGTCTTCAATCGATTGCACCACACGGATGACCACGTCGCTGCTCACATCACACCTCGTCTGCGAACCGGCGAACCGATGCAGCGGCCGCCGGTATGGAACTACCGAACTGGCAGCCATTGTCGCTGAACTTGGCGAGGCTTTCAGGTGGACAACAAAAAATGGCCTGCGTCACGCATCTCACGTAAGTCGGGTGAGTCCGGAAATCAGTCGGTTCATGGAATAGTCGCTTTCATGGTCATGAGGCATCTGTGCTGGCTTCGCCGGGCCAATAGTCCGATAAAGGAAGCCGTCTAGGATTCTGGACCGCATGTCCGGGTTGATTGCAACCGACTCGATAAACAGGATGGCCGAACGCGTGTTGGGGGTGAAGTTGCCGGTGCCGTTCATCTCTGATAGCAATAGGCTATTCCCGCCTAAGACGCGCAAGCTCTGGCGAACTGCCGTGGTTCGAGCCACCGTATTGGGGGGTGAGCGAATAGTTCAGATGTGACTGCCGACCACGTAGCACATCGAGCGTTTCGACGATGTGGGTCTAGTTCCAGCCCGCTCCGATGTCACCATTGGCGCAGAGCTCGATGCCGTGCAGGGTTGGCCAATTCCAAACATGATTGAAGAAGAGATGAAGCGCGGTGACGTCGCTGTATCCAATAACGGGTTTGACCCGTGCCTGGCGTTTGAGTTTGGAGAGAAGATGCATTAGTTCTGTCCCCCAAACCACCGCCCATGATGGTCCAGATCGCCTTCGATTCCGAATTCAATGCCTTCTGGATGAAGGCAACACGCTCTCGGCGGTATTTGCCGCATCCAGTGGCGAGGTCGGCTGAATCAGTCCATCTGGAATGCTGACCTTCAAATCGGTACCAGAGAAATATGCCTCGATAGCGGCAATAGTTTGTTTTGGGTGCTTGACCGTCGTTCGCTTTCTGCGTACGTTTTGCCGTGGGGGTGAAGTTCGGTTGCTGAGCCTATTATTGTGAGAAAGCAACATTCTCGGCCAACCACCACCGCTTTCTTCATGCTCCCCCACCTGCCGCATCCCAGATCCGAGATTAGCTCTTCAATTGAATTGGAGATATTCAATGGGCAAGAAAAATATGATCAGAAAACCCATCGTTCCTGGCGATATTTACGTATTTTTCCAGAAATCGGACTCCCCAACCCATCCATCCTATATCCGATTAGACCTGAATACGGGGATGTGGAGCGTCCCCTTTACCCTGCCAAGTATGAGTTTGCACGATCAAGAGAACGGTGTGTACAACTCCGATCCACGGGCGGCTTACTACAAGGGCAAGCTTTATCTCTTCGGACGCGCGCCGGATAATAGCATACAGGTGATGACATCCGCTGATGGGCAGTATTGGTCAGACCCCGTTACCTTGGGCACTAGCAAAACATGCAGCGCCGTCATGCCTTACGTGTTTAACGATAGCCTTTATGTTTTCTATCCTGGCATTGATGGTGGAAATCCAATTTGCTGCAATAAGTACGATGAAAATCTTAATCAATTGAATTGGTGGGTCGCACCGCAACCGGCCAGCACTATCTATCCCGTTGGTTTTTCTCTCGATCAGCAAATTGTATTTTTCAACTCGAATGGCGTCTTGTCTATGGTTGACTTCAATGACAATGGTTTTTCCGGCGCCGGAGGGAGTATTGGTGGGTATAATTTAAGTCTTTGGCCAAGCACATTAGACGCGAACACTGCAAATGCTCTAGTCGTGATAAATTTCTTTAGGGGAACCGGAACGGATTCGCGTTTGTATCAAGATGATGATGGAAATGTTATAGATGGCATCAATATTTATACCGCTCCATCAACGGCACTTCTTGAGAGCGAAACCGCACAGGAAAGAATTGTTGCCGTATTCTATGCGGAAAACAATCCCACCCGAAACCTTCGATGTGCAGTTACCAAAGGGCTATATTTTAACGTCTTATCCAAGCAGGATACAGGAATTTCTTTGGCGCCTAATAATTGCAGCCCTTTTGCCATTTTAATACCGCAATAATTAATATTATACCGATATTTTCTTGTCATTCAACTTTGGGCGGAGCACTAAATGAGTGGCGATAACCCTATCCAAAATGATGCACTCACTGGCCTTTACGTCTTTTTCAGGTCTGACGATTTACCAGACAATCCATCTTACAGCGTCTACGATACGGTCATGATGAATTGGAGCGATCCAATTACACTGAGTGTGACGCTGCACGATAAAGAGCCTTTGGTGTACAACGGCGATCCACGAGCGGTTTATTACAAAGGAAAGATCTATCTTTTTTGCCGAGGATTCGATGACCATGTACTGGCAATGAAATTTGATGGAACATCCTGGTCTGATCCTGTAACCCTAAACGATCGATCGCGCGACGCCATCACTCCTTATGTTATGAATGGTTACCTTTATATTTTTTATCCCGGGATTGACGGACCAAATCCAATTTGCTGCACAAAGTATGATGAGAATTTTAATGCTCAAAATTATTGGATTTCCAAAGAAAATGTAGGAACGATTTGTCCAATTGGTTACTGCCCCGATCCAGGAATTTTATTTTTCAATGACAACAATAGATTGAAAATTATTAATTTCAACGACAATGGTTTCCTCGGTGACGGAGACTATATTGGCCAGAATGGTATGAGTTTTGGGCCAAGCACCTTGGACCCATCTGTTGAAAGCGGCCGAAATTTTTTCAGAGGGCTTCCAGGTGACCCACGCTTATATGAGGACAGGGATGGCAAGACTATAGATGGAATTAATATTCATACCGGACCGTCAACGGTACTGCTTGAGAGGGGATCAAGCAACATCCTCGGTATATTCTACGTAAATGATGATGCTACGCGCAACCTTAAAATGGCAATCATCCAGGATGATTCCGCCTATAAGGTCTTGGCCATACAAAATATTGACATTCCCTTGGCAGCAGGGTCTAGTCCGTGGGGTCTCTTGATATAAAGACAGGAGAAGAAAACCATGCCACAAAATACCAAATTGGTTTATTTTGATACAAATGGCGTCCTGGAGGTAAGAAACCGCAACACCCAGAGAAGCTTGTTTGCTCTCCCAGATCAATCATACGGAAAACCATATTTATTTGAGAATCTTGATGTCTGGCAGCCGGGGAATCCCCGGTCAGATTGCATACCAAAGGTTCTATGGAGAGGAAATTCCCGATATGACGTTTACTACGTAAACAAAAAAAATAAAGGAACGGCGCTTAGGTATACAGCTATAAGTACAAGCAAAAATATCCCCATCCTAAAAACGGACGATCCCCTTAATTTCTCAGCCGACGGATCCATAACCCCTTTCTATCCTGACAACGGTTATATTTATTTGCTATACCAAAAGTCCGGACTTCTTTATTACGCCTGTTACAAAGACACAGATAATTCACAGGTATTTGTCGATTTTCCACTTAGTTATAGTAATGCGCAATTGCAGGTTAGTGGATCTGTAAGTATCGTGCGCATTGACTCTCTTCAGGCTTACATGGCTTGGACGACCGAAGAAGTGCTTGGGCCACAGCTTGCCTATGCTGCCCTGACTTTTCCGTCCTCCAATGAGGGCGATCCACACATAACCGTGACAAGCCAGGTAATAATTCCAAGAAAAAGCGTATATAACAATGCGCTCACGCATTATTCCCCGACTATCATTTACAAAGAAACCAACTACGGAGGGAAATATATACGCATTTTTCACTCCATAAAATCCTCGAACGTCAATACAATAGGGGTTATTCTGGCATGTTATTCCATAACTTTTACGCCGGGAAATGGTTCCGCGATTCCTGATGGCGACTACCCTGTGTTGACGGCAGCGAGTGATGGCAGCGGCAAGGCAGTATTCAAGCAAATGGCCACGGCACCTCACGCGTACAGCCCTCTCGTAGAGCAAAGTAACGACTACACCGATGTTTACGTCGTGGACCCGCTAAGCCGGCGCGTTGAAGTGCTCTTCATTGATACCGATGACCTCAGAAACCCTATTTCAGGCACGACGCCACCAAAAGTCGGGAAGTTCTTTTGGATTAACCAGGCGTCGGCCCTAACGACCGGCGGAACAGACACTACCGGCAACGTAAACGAAACAAACATGGCAGTGTCGGTCGATGGTGGCTCAGAGTTCTCATAGACGGAGTTGGTCAATGCGGTAAGGCGGGCAGCTTGGCAGGCCGCTGAAGTACTCGCTGTAAAAGCGGCGCCGCTTTGTCGTGTGCAGGTGATGCGCGATTTCACTTCACAATCTGGAAGCTGCACGTCGCCTCATCGAGTTTTTCGTCGTTTGGGCGCCCGTTTTCATGGCGATTGCTAATCTGACGCCAATAGAGACGGTGTTCGGAGGACAAATTGCTGGATCAAAAAACGCTGGAGGCACTGGGTTGCCGAACGGGTTACAAACCCCATCTTGGGTGGCATAGAGGCCATTCACATGATTCGCTAGGGGATATTGCCGTTCACATAGGCCGCGTGCGAGCCTTGCGGAGCCGGTTCTCGCCGAACGGGGTGAGGCTGCCATCGGCACGAAGGTAATGTTTCAGCGCCACAGCCGGGACATTGTCCCGCCTGGCCACACCGTCGAGCCCACCGGCGGCCTCAATCTCCGCCTGACCCAAGGCCTTCCATGCCTGTAACATGGCGTCGGTGATCTTCGCTTTCCCACCGGGGTTGAGCCGGTCTTCGCCGGTCTGGGTCAGGCGGCCGTCGGCACGAAGGTAATTTTTCAGTGCCCCGGCCGGGACATTGTCCCGCCTGGCCACACCGTCGAGCCCGCCCGCAGCCTCAATCCCCGCTTGGCCGAGGGCCTTCCAGGTCCGCAACATGGCGTCGGTGATCGTCGCTTTCCCGCCCGGGTTGAGCCGGTCTTCGCCGAGTTGGGTCAGCCGGCCGTCGGCACGAAGGTAATGTCGCAGTGCCGTGGCCGGGACATTGTCCCGCCTGGCCACACCGTCGAGCCCACCGGCAACGTCAATCCCCGCCTGGCCCGAGGCCTTCCACGCCTGCAACATGGCGTCGGTGATCTTTGTTTTCCCGCCCGGGTTGAGCCGGTCTTCGCCGAGCTGGGTCAGGCGGCCGCTGGCACGAAGGTAATGTTTCAGTGCCATAACCGGGACATTGTCCCGCCTGGCCACACCAGCGAGCCCACCGGCGGCCTCAATCTCCGCCTGGCCGAGGGTCTTCCACGTTCGCAACATGGCCTCGGTGATCTTTGTTTTCCCGCCCGGGTTGAGCCGGTCTTCGCCGAGCTGGCTCAAGCTGCCGTCGGCACGCAGGTAATTTTTTAGTGCCATAACTGGGACCTTGTTCCGCCTGGCCACACCGTCGAGCCCACCCGCGGCCTCAATCCCCGCCTGGCCGAGGGCCTTCCACGTCCGCAGCATGGCGTCGGTGATCTCCACTTTCCTGCCCGGGTTGAGCCGGTCTTCGCCGCGCTGGGTCAGGCGGCCGTCGGCACGCAGGTAATTTCTCAGCGCCCCAGCCGGGACATTGTCCCGTCTGGCCACACCGGCGAGCCCACCCGCGGCCCCAATCCCCGCTTGGCCGAGGGCCTTCCACGCCTGCAACATGGCGTCGGTGATTTTCGCTTTCCCGCCCGACGCGCCAGTTTTTTGTCGAGGGATTTTGGCCGGAGGCGGCATGAAAACAGCATCCTTTTCACTGCTGGCGTCTTGTGGTGCCGAGCGCTTTTCTGATCCGCTGTTCGAAGCGATTTCCAGTGTTGTGACGGAAAGCGGTCGTTGGGCCGAGCTCGACGGCATGCCGGACCGCCCGTCGGCCTGACGCACCACGTGCACATTGGCGGCCAGCGCAGTCGGCGGCCGAGCATTCTGTCGGGGCTGCGCCGACGTTAACGCAGTCAATGGGGGCTGGCAGCGCGCGGCTCCAGTGCTGGAAACTCGATTCATGGCTTCACACGATAGAAATTTTTTGCGATTGCGATTGACTGTCGCATGGTCTCGCCATCGGCGCTTGCATGAATCGCTCAGTGCGCAGCGTTCTCACGCGAAGAGGATTTCACTGCTAGCTTGGGCAGGCGTTCAACTCGTAGAAACCAGCAGGCCAGGTTGCGCCGGAAATCCTCGATCGTGGTGGCCTCGGGATAGCGGCCGTGCTTGTCGTGACGGATTTGTGTGTCGGCAACTATGGACATCAGTCCCCTCCCTTCCGGGCGGATTCCGGCGCCCTCGACGGCAACCGGCCATCGAGTACCGCATATGCCACCAGCCCGACGACCAGCCCCCAGAACGCGCCGCCGATACCCAACAGCGTAATGTTGGCCGCGGCGGCCAGAAAGGTGATCAGCGAGGCTTCACGGGTTTTGGCATCGGCCATCGCGCTGGCAAGGCTGCTGCCGATGGTGCCCAAAAGGGCAAGGCCTGCCAGTGTGGTGATGAAAGTCGCGGGAAAGGCCATGAACACGGCGGCCAACGTCACCCCGAATACGCCGATCAGGATGTAGAACACACCAGCGGCGACACCGGCAATCCAGCGCTTGGACGGCGCTTCGTGCGCCTCCCTGCCAGTGCAGATGGCGGCCGTAATGGCGGCGAGGTTAAAGGCGTGCGAGCCGAATGGCGCCATTAGCAACGAGCCCAGGCCGGTGAGGGTCACGATGGGATTGGCGCTGGTCTTGAAGCCCTCATTGCGCAGCACCAGCATGCCGGGCATGTATTGGCCGGTCAGCGTAATCAGGAACAACGGCAGCGCCACGCTCAGCAAGGCGTTGATGGAAAAAACGGGCACGGTGAAGACCGGTTCGGCCAGTGTCAATGTCAGTCCCGACAGATCGACGCGATCCTGAATCAGCAGGAAGGTCAGCCCCAGCACGAGGATGCCCACCACGGCATAACGGGCGGAGAACCGCTTGAGCACCACATAGGCAACGATCAGCAGCCCGGCGAGCAGCGGGTCGATGCTCATGCCGCCGAACGCCTTGATGCCGAACTGCAGCAGGATGCCCGCAAGCAATCCGGCCGCCACGCCCGGCGGGATCAGGCGAATCACGCGCTCGAACCAGCCCGACAGTCCCAGTATCACAAAGGCGAGCGCCGATATCAGGTAGGCGCCCACGGCCTCTGCATACGAAGTGGTTGCCAGCGCCGAGACCAGAAACGCCGCCGCCGGCGTGGACCAGGCGGTAATGATGGGTTCGCGAAACATCCAGCTCAGGATGAGCCCTGTCACGCCTACGCCAATGGAAATCGACCACACCCACGAAGCCGTCAGCGCCGGGCTGAGACCCGCCACCTTGGCGGCCTGAAACACAAGGATGAACGTGCCACCGTAATTGACGATGACCGAGATCAGACCGGCCACGACCGGATGAGTGAGATCGCTCCAATGAACGGACGAACGTGAAGAGACGGATGCCATGGCCTGACGGCGACTCCTGAAAGAGGAATGAATGCGTTCTGAACCGTATTTATAATTTTAAAATGGCCGGATGTTCCCCTCCATTTTTATGATGAGATACAGACCAATTGTTCAAACACGCCCAACTTGAGTCGGTCAAAGCCTGGATGAGTGATCCGGCCCATGGCGCCCTGCCCCTGTACGCGCGTGTGCAAAGGGCCATTCGCCAGTTGATCCTCGACGGCGTGCTCGATACAGGCAAACCACTGCCCGCGTCGCGCGCCCTTGCCAGTTCATTGGGGGTGTCCCGCGATACAGTCGAGTCGGCCTACAGCCAGTTGCATGCCGAGGGATTCATCGAGCGGCGTGTTGGGAGTGGTAGCTTCGTGTCGGCGCGAGCGCAACGTCTGTCGGGGCGCGGCACAGCTCGTCATGCGGTCGCTCGCCAGGACACGCTGCGCTTGAGCCAGCGCGGCAACGCCATGTACCGGGACGGTGGCGTACGCGACTTCCTGACACCGCGCCCGTTCGCGCCCGGCGTGCCGGAAACACGCAGCTTTCCGCTCCAGACCTGGGAACGACTGGAGCGGCAAGTGTTGAAAGAATACGGAACACAGGCACTGCTGCACAGCCCGCCTCAAGGCATGGAACCGCTGCGGCGTGCCATCGCGGACTACGTCAATCTCGAACGCGGCGCCCGGGCCACGCCGGAGCGCGTGCTGGTGCTGACCAGTTCTCAGCAAGCCCTGACCCTGTGCGCCACCATGCTGCTGGACGTCGGCGAGCGGATTTTCATCGAAGATCCCGTGTACCACGGCGCACGCAAGGCATTTGACGCTGCCGGCCTGGAGTGCTTGCCCGTGCCGCTGGATGCCGGCGGTATGCAGGTCGATCATCTGCGCAACGCGACGCAGACCGGTAGTGCCGTGTTTTTAACGCCGTCGCATCAATTCCCGACCGGGGCCACGCTGGCGTTGGATAGACGCCTGGCCGTCATTGAGTGGGCACACCAGCAGCGGGCCTGGATTATCGAAGATGACTACGACAGCGAGTTCCACTACGCAGGCAAGCCCACGGCCTGTGTACAGGGGCTCGATCCGCACGAGCGAACGATCTATATCGGCACCTTCACCAAATCGCTGTTCCCCGGTCTGCGCATCGGCTACATGGTTTTGCCCTCGCCCCTCGTCGCGCCGATGACGGTGGCACGCACCCTGCTGGACGGGCACAGCGCACCAATTCCGCAACTGACGTTGGCACGTTTCATCGAAGGCGGTCATTTCGGTGCGCACGTGCGCACCATGCGGGCTGTCTATGCAGAGCGGCGCGACGTGTTGGCACGACTGGTGCGCGCGTACCTGTCCGATTTCGTGGAACCGCGCGTGCCGGCCGGAGGGATGCAGATGCCATGCGTTTTCGTTCGCGACATTCCCGAGCGCGAAGCGGTTGATGCGGCGCGCCGGGCCGGCATCGACCTGCTTGGACTGACCGCGCTGCATGCCTCAGGCAAGCCCAAGGCCGGTTTCCTCATGGGCTTCGCTGCCCACGCCCCCGGCGAGTTGGAAATCGCTGTCAAGAAACTTGCCAGTGTCCTTTCTGCCTTGACGTTGCGCAGATAAAGGAAACATGGAGCCAAGACCCCGGTTGCCAGATCGCCCCCAAACCGGCGCGTGCCACTCCTACCCTGCGACGTGGGTCGGCTCAACGGCCGACTCACCGAACTTACGACATCGTGAGACAAAAAAACCCGGCGCTCGGCCGGGTTTCTCTGACGTCGACGTGCGACGCCGCGGGCGAAAATCGCTTACTTCTTGGCGTTGGCCACGCCTTCCGTGATTTCCTTGTGGGCAGCTTCGATGCCTTCCCAGCCTTCGACCTTGACCCACTTGCCCTTCTCGAGCGCCTTGTAGTTCTCGAAGAAGTGCTTGATCTGGTCCTTCAGGTAACCCGGCACGTCGTCGAGCGACTTCATGTGCGCCGTCATCGGGCAGATCTTGTCGACCGGCACGACCACCAACTTGGCATCCACGCCCGACTCGTCGGTCATGTTGAGCATGCCCAGTGCGCGGCAGCGAACCACCGAGCCGGCCAGCAGCGGGAACGGCGTGACGACCAGCGCGTCGACGGGGTCGCCGTCGCCAGCCAGCGTTTGCGGAATAAAGCCGTAGTTGGCCGGGTAGCGCATGCCCGTGCCGATGAAGCGGTCAACGACCAGCAGACCCAGATCCTTGTCGGCCTCGTACTTCACCGGGTCGCTCTGCGCCGGGATCTCGATGATGACGTTGAAATCGTTGGGGATGTCCTTGCCGGCAGGCACGTGGTTGAAGCTCATGATGGCATTCCTGTGTATGAAAAAGGGCATTGCCGCCGCACGGCGCGCACGCCCGCCAACCTGCCGGATGCCACGCCGCCCGACGGCAATCGGGCGCGGAACATTATAGCGGGTTTGCCTGATTTGCCTGTATAGCCGGCAGGCGGGCAAGCCGCTGCGGGGTGAGTTCGTCCACGTGCGTGCAGCCCAGCAGTTGCATCGTTGTGCGCAACTCACCAAGCAGCAACGAGAGCACACCGGCAGCGCCCTCCCCGCCACGCGCCGCTACCCCGTACAGCGGCGCCCGGCCAAGCAACACGCCCTTGGCCCCCAGCGCGACCGCCTTGGCCACGTCTGCCCCGCGCCGCACGCCACCGTCGACGAAGACGGTCATCCTGGGGCCGCCAGCGTCAAGCGCCTCGACAATCGGCGGCAGCGCTTCGAGCGGTGCAAGCGTGCTGCCCAACTGCCGCCCGCCGTGATTCGAGACGACGATGCCGTCGGCGCCATGCGCCTGCGCCAGTCGCGCGTCTTCCACCGTCTGAATCCCCTTGACGAGCACTTCGCCCGGCCAGTGGCGCCGCACCCAGCCCAGATCGTCCCAACGCAGCGACAGATCCATCTGACGGCTCAGCATCGCCGCATGGCGCGCCAGATCGGCCCGTTCGCCCATGCTTTTCGCGATGTTGCGCAGTTGCGGCGCACCGTGGGCCAGCATCTGCCAGCTCCAGTGCGGATGCCGCATGCAGTCCGCCAGCAGTCGCGGGGTGAAGCGCAACGGCAGCTTGAAACCGTTGCGCGTGTCGTGATCGCGCTTGCCATGTACCGGCGTGTCGACCGTCAGCAGCAATGTGCGAAAACCGGCTTCACGCGCGCGGCGCATCATGCTCTCGGCAATGCGCCGGTCCTGCTGCACATAAAGCTGGAGCCACAGTTCGCCGTCGGGCACCGCAGCACGCACGTCCTCCAGCAACGAGGTCGACGCCGTCGACAGCACGAACGGCAGCCCCGCGTCGGCGGCCGCACGCGCGAGCAGTTCGTCCGCACAGGGCCAGAACAGACCATTGAGCCCGGTCGGCCCAACCACCATCGGGGCGGCGGCTTCACGCCCCCAGAAGGTCGCCGCACTCGACATCTGCGAAGTATCGGTCAGCACCCGCGGCGAAAAGCCCCACTGCCCGAATGCATCGCGATTGCGCCGCAGCGCGTCGCCGTCTTCCGCCCCGCCTTCCAGATAATCGAACGCCAGCTTCGTCAAACGCCGCCGGGCTGCCCGGCGGTAATCCTCCACGCAGGAAAACGCGTGCATTGGCTCCCCCTGTCCTCATGTCCCCCGTGAAGCGCGCCACGAGGTTTTTATCCTTGCTCCACAACTTGCCCTGGGGACAAATCGCTACTTGCTCACAAACAATTGCATTACAATCACAATCGTTACAATCCGAACACACCGGAACATTCCATGCCGCGCTTACCCGCCCGGTCATCCCGCCCGACAGAAGACGCGCCTGCCACCCCGTCAGCCCGATCCACCGGTGCGACGGATGCTGCGCGGTCTGCGCCACGCTCGTCGCTCTTCGTCGGCTCGACCGAAAAAACGTTTCAGGTGCTGCACGCGTTCGACGGCCCGGCGCGCTACATGACACTCGGCGACATCGCCAAGGCCGCAGGGCTTGATCGCAGTGCGACACAGCGGCTCGTGCACACGTTGGAAGCCCTCGGCTATCTCTTTCGCGTGCCCGAGACGCGCACCTATGGCCTCACGACCAAGGTTTTGCAGTTCTCGTACAACTACATTCGCGCGAACGACCTCGTCGAGAAGGCCGCACCGTATCTGCTCGACATCTTCCGCCGCGTGGGCGAGACGACCAACCTGCAAGAACTCGACGGCCACGAGATCGTGTACGTCGCGCGCTTTCCGGGTCAGCATCTCGTGAACATCGGCATCGTCGTCGGCGCGCGTCTGCCGGCCATGTTCACCGCGTCCGGTATCGCCATCCTGTCGCGCCTGCCCGAAACGCGCGTGCGCGAGATTCTGGCCAACACGTCGCTCGAGCCGATGACGCCTTACACGGTGACGGACGAGAAAAAGCTGCTCGAACGTATTCAAACGGCCGCGCGGCGCGGTTACGCCATCATCGATAGCGAGACCGTGATGGGGGATATTTCGGTTGCCGCCCCCATCACCGACCACGACGGACACGCCGTCGCTGCCATCAACATCTCGGTGCCGACTTCGCGTTGGACGCGTGAGCGTGTCGAAGCCGAACTCGCGTCGCACGTTCAGGTCGCCGCGACTTCGATCTCGAAATCGCGGCTATCGACCTTCCGCCGCTAAGCCGTCTCAGGCGGCTATCGACCTTCCGCCGCCAAGTCATCTCAGGGCGGCGGGCAGGTCACAACGACTCAACCGCGACTCAACGCCGTTCGAAAATCGCCAGTTGCTTGGCCAGTTCCTCGCGCAGTTCGGCCGAGAGCGCAGGTGCGGGCGGCAACAGCGGTGCGAGCATTGCCGGTGCGTTTACCCCGATCAGATCCATCACCGACTTCATCGGGCCCGGATTCGTCTCGGCGAACGCCAGATTCATCAGCGGAATGAGCGAGCGGTGTAGTTCGAGCGCCTCGGCCGTCTTGCCTGCCGACGCCAGCGCGAAGATGCGCTGCCACGCAGTGGGCAGCAGCGACGCCGTCACCACAATGCCGCCTCGCGCCCCTGCTGCCACATGCAGCGGGAACAGCGTGTCTTCGCCGCTCAGCACCGCAAACGACTCGTCGACACCGGCGACCGTGCGCAGGAAATGCCACATGTCGGTGTTGCAGGCCTTCATGCCGATGATGTTCTCGTGCCGCGACAGCTCGTGCAGCACTTCCGGGGTGATCGCAATGCGCGTGCGGTACGGAATCTCGTAGATCAGGATCGGCACCGGCGACTCGTCGGCATAACGCAGGAAGTAATCGCGGATACCGGCTTGCGTCGGGTTGGTGTAGTACGGCGTGAGCACGAGCAGGCCGTCGGCACCGGCGGCGGCGAAGTCACGTCCGGCTTCGATGGCATCGTGATAGCCGGGGTCGAGCACGCCCGCGATCACCGGCACGTCGCGGCCATGCGCCTTGACTTCTTGCGCCGTGAGTTCGGCCATGCGCACGCGCTCGGCGCGCGAGAGCGCACCGTATTCGCCAGTGCCGCCCAGCGGCACCACACCGTCGATACCCTGCCCCAGCAGGTAACGCATCAGCGCGCGAGCGGCGTCGGTATGGATCGTGTCGTCGGCATTCACCGGCGTGGGAATCGCTGGCAGAATGCCCTTCAGTTGTGCAGAGTGAAGCATGAAATAGACGTCCGTGAATCGTAAGTTCGGAGGAATCGGATACCGCGTCAGGTCGCGAGACTGCGCCGGCGCAGACGCTCGGCGACCCAGATCAGTGCGGCGATGAAAAGGAACAGACACGTCGAGACCGCCGCGATCACCGGCGAGATCTGCATCGTCAGTTCGTCCCAGAACTGCTTGGGCAATGTGGTCGACAGGCCGCCCGACGTGAACAGGGCAATCGTGAGTTCGTCGAACGACGTGGCGAACGCGAACAGGAACGACGACAGCAGGCCAGCGCCGAGAATCGGGAACGTCACGCGGCGCAGCGTGGCCCACGGGCGCGCTCCCAAGCTGTAAGCCGCCAGATCGAGACGCGTGTCGTAGTTGCGCAGCACGGCCATCATCGTGATGACGACGTACGGCACGGCCACCACCGTGTGTGCGATGGTCAGCCCCACATTCGAGCCCACCAGACCGATCTTGGCGAAGAAATAGAACACGCCGACGGCCAGGATCATGCGCGGCACCACGATGGGGGCCAGCACGAAGGCGAGCATCGCCGACTTGCCGCGCATGCCACCGCGCACCAGCAAGAACGCGGCGGGCGTGCCGATCAGCATCGAGAGCAGACCGGCGCCAATGCCGACCAGCATCGATCGCGTGACAGCCTGCATCCACAGCGGCGAATCCCAGACCTGCTGATACCACTGCAGTGAGAATCCCTTCGGCGGCCACGCAAGCGCCGAGGCCGAATCGAACGACACCGGAATCATCAGCAGCGCTGGCGCGGCAAGGAACACCACCAACAGGAAGACGATCGCGCGCAGCACAAGTCCGTCGCCCTGCTCGCCCTTGTGACGCGGCATCGCACGCAACAGCACATCGGTGGCATTCCCCAACGCGCCAAGCACCTTCTCGCCGAGCGTGCGGCTCCAGCCGCCGCGTCGCTTGCCCGCTTTGACGTCGCCCGCGCCGCCGGCCATCGTCGACAGGCCGACCATGCGGTCGTAGACGAGGAACACGACGAGCACCACGGCAAGCAGCAGCACCGAAATCGCGCCTGCAAAGCCCCAGTTCAATGCCTGCATCACCTGATCGATGATCAGTTGCGTAATCATCGTTTCATGACGTCCGCCCAGCAGTGTCGGCGTAATGAAGAAGCCGATCGAGGTGACGAACACCATCAGCGCGCCGGCCGCTACGCCCGGCAGCGACAGCGGGAAATACACGCGCCAGAACACCGTGCCGGGACGCGCGCCCAGTGTCGATGCCGCGCTCGGCAGACGGCGGTCGATGTTCTCCATGACGGACAGCATCGTGAGCACCGCCAGCGGCATGAGCGCATGCACCATGCCGAGTATCACGGCGGGGAAGCTGTAGAGCAGCGCGAGCGGCGCGTCGATCAGGCCGAGATCGAGCAACGTGCGGTTGACGACTCCGTTGCGACCAAGCAGCACCACCCACGCGAACGTGCGCACGAGAAAGCTCGTCCAGAACGAGACGAGCAGCCAGAAGAGCAGCCGCTGCTTGCGCGCCCCGGTGAGCGTCGAAAGCCGGTAGGCGATCGGATAGCCGGTGAGCACCGCGAAGAAGGTTGTGTAGAGCGAGACCTTGAGGGTGATGAGCAGCACCTCGACATACACCGACGAGGCGAACAGCCGCTGATATTCGGCGAGCGTGAAGCCGCTCTCGCCGCGAATGCTCAGCAGCAGCAACTGACCGACCGGATAGATCAGCATGACCGTCAACAGGATGACGATCGGCGCGGCCATGAGCATCGGGCGCAGGCGTGCGCGCCAGCGTGCCCGGCGCGGCGCCGGCTGAACGGGACGGGACGACGAAGGACGAACCACGGCGGATGCACTCATCGCTTACCCCGCGATCGCAACGGCGTCGTCGGCGTGCCACGCGAGACCCAGCGTCTGCCCGATCTCGAAACGGTTGCCCTGACGATGCGTCGGGAACGCCGCCACGAGCGACTTGCCCGATTCACCGTCCTTGCCCGTCTTGCCGCCCGTGACGTCCGATTGTAGATACAGCTTCGTCATGCCGCCCGTGACCATGATGTCGGTGAGCGTCGCCGAGATCGTTGCCATGCCGTCGGTGCGGCTCTGAGCGTCCCGGACGTGCAGATTCTGCGGACGCAGCATCAGCTTGACCGGACGGCCGCGCTCGACTTGCGGGTCGTAGACCATGGCCCCGGCGCCGTTCGCCCCTTCCACGCCCGGCATCGCCACACGCACCTGATCGCCCGCGCGCTCGAGCACGGTGGCGTCGAGCAGGTTGGACTCACCAAGGAAGTCGGCAACGAACACGCTCTTCGGACGGAAGTACAGGTCGTCCGGCGTGCCCAGTTGCGCGATTTCCCCGGCGTTCATCAGGCAAATGCGATCGGACATCGTCATCGCTTCCTCCTGATCGTGCGTCACGTACACGATGGTGGTGCCGAGTTCGCGGTGAATGCGCTTGATCTCGAGCTGCATGTGATCGCGCAGCTTCTTGTCGAGTGCACCCAGCGGTTCGTCCATCAGAATGATCGACGGCCGGTAGACCATGCAGCGCGCCAGCGCAATGCGCTGCTGCTGGCCGCCCGAGAGTTCGCGCGGATAGCGCTCTGCCACGTGCGGCAGATGCACCATCTCCAGCGCGTTCATGACCATCTTGCGAGCCGTCTGCGCGTCGGTACGGCGCATCTGCAACGGGAATGCGATGTTCTCCGCCACGGTCATGTGCGGGAACAGCGCGTAGTTCTGGAACACCATACCGATGTCGCGCTCGTACGGCGCGCCGTACGTGACATCGGTCCCGTTGATACGGATAGCGCCCGCATCGGGCTGCGACAGACCGGCGATGAGCGAGAGCAACGTGGTCTTGCCCGAGCCGCTCGGGCCCAGCAAGGTCAAAAATTCGCCCTGGGCGACATCGAGGTCGGTCGGTGCAAGCGCGACAAAATCGCCGTAACGCTTGGACAGGCCCGAGACTTGGAGATTGGCAACGGTCATGAGATCAGCACCCAAAAAATGCTTGAAACGAAACGGCAGGTGAGGATCAGGTCAGGATCCAGCGGTTGAAACGTTCGAGCGCTACGCTCTGGTTCTGCTGCCAGAACTTGGCATTGATCTGCACGCCGCTCTTCATGTTCTCAGGGAACGTCGGGCAGTTCTTGGCCACTTCGGGCTTCACATAGTTGAACGCCTCCGGTTGCGTCATGCCGGCCGGGAAGTACTTCGTCAGTTCGGCCTGACGCTTCGGATCGCTGGCGAACTTGATGAACTCGCGGCACGCGCCCGCGTTCGGCGTGCCCTTGAGGATCGACCAGTTGTCGCAGCCCCAGATGTTCTGGTTCCACACGATCTGCACAGGCACGCCGTTGGCTTGTGCCGACTGCGCGCGCGAGGCCCACGTGGCGACCATGTCGACTTCGCCCGAACCGAGCATCTGTTCGACTTGCGCGCCCGTGGTCCACCATACGTCCACATGCTTGGCGATCTTGTCCAGGCTCTTGAACGCACGATCGAAGTCGCACGGATACACCGAACCCGCCGCCACGCCATCCGCCAGCAACGCCTCTTCGATAGTGTCGAACGGGTACTTGCGGATCGAACGGCGGCCCGGGAAATCCTTCACGTTCCACAGATCGGCCCACGATGTCGGTGCCTTGCGGCCCTTGAACGCGTCGGTTCGATAGGCGAGTACCGTCGAGTAGATGTTGGTACCGACACCGAACGGCGACATGTACTGCTGAGGAATTTTCGCGATGACCGGGTCCGACTCGAGGCCATGACGCTCCAGATACTCTTTGCCGCCCGAGGTCAGCAGCAGAATCGCGGGCTGGCTGATCTTGGCCATGTCCCACGTATAGCTGCCGGCCTCCACCATGCTCTTGATCTGCGCGGTCGGCTCCGCGTTCGCCTGCACGCCGACGACCTCGATACCGGTCGCCTTGGCGAACGGCTTGTAGAACACCGCGTCGTAAGCTTTGGTATAGATGCCGCCGTCGTCGCGCACGACGATGCGTTTGGTCGCGGCGCGCGAGGGCGTCCACACGAACGGGAACGCTACGGCGGCCGCGCCGGCGAGCGCCGTCTTCATGGCCGTGCGACGGCCCGGTTGCGCGAGCGGCGCTGCGTTGTTGTCGATGATGTCGAGCGGGCTTGCGGAGGTCTTGCGTTTCATCATGGTCTCCGGTCTTGACTGGGAGGGGTGGGCGCGGCGACGGACGGCAGCTTCGGCACAGCCGCCGCGCGCGCAGTTATGGCAAAACAAACAGCAACACTGAAAATGACTCAGGGAACGAGGCGTCCCGGATTGAACAATTGGTTCGGATCGAGCGCCGCCTTCACGGTGCGCATGAGTGCAAGCTCGGCCGGCGCCTTGTAGCGCTGCATAAGCGGCAACCCCGTCTGTCCCACGCCATGCTCGGCGCTGAACGTGCCGGACAGCCGCGCGGCAACGTCGTTCACGCATGCACGCATCGTGTCGCCCATCGATGCACTGTCGGGCAACGACGACCACGCGGCAAAAGAGAACATCGGGATGAAGTGCACGTTGCCATCACCCATATGACCGACGATGGCGATGTCGAGGCCCGGCACCACGGCGTGCACAGCACGCGTGGCGGCGTCGATGAATTCGGGCACGCTCGAGACCGGCACGGCGCAATCCGTCGTGAGTCCGACAGCCGCCTTCTTGTTCGCTTCGCTCACGCTGTGGCGCACTTCCCAGAGATCGGCACGCTGGGTTTCGTTCGCCGCGATCACGGCATCCTCGACCAGTCCTTGCTCGATGGCCTCGCCCAGCGTTTCCGTGAGTACGGCCTCGAGCCCTTCTGCATCGCGCGTGTCGCCGAGTTCGACGAGCACATGCCAGTCGTGCGCGCCCGCGAGCGGATTGCGGCGATTCGGCACGTTCGCGAGCACCATGTCGAGTTGGTAACGGTTCATGATTTCGAACGCCGACAGACGCGAGCCGCACGCGTTCTGGAACATGCCGAGCACCTGCCGGGCGGCCGCCGGATCGCGCGGTGCGAACCAGGCCAGCGAATGACAGGTGGGCAGCGGATGCAGCTTGATGGCCGCCGCAGTGATGATGCCGAGCGTGCCTTCCGCACCGACGAACAGATGCTTGAGATCGATCCCGGTATTGTCCTTGCGCAGCGCGCGCAGCCCCTCCCAGACCGTGCCGTCGGCCAGCACGACTTCGAGACCCAGCACGTTTTCACGCGTGTTGCCGTAGCGCAGCACGCCGGTGCCGCCGGCATTGGTCGAAAGCGTGCCGCCAATCTGGCACGACCCCTCCGCGCCGAGACTGATCGGATACAAGCGGCCAACGTCGGCCGCCGCATCTTGCACGGTTTTCAGGATGCACCCGGCTTCGACGATCATCGAGCCGTTCGCGGCATCGATCTGACGAATGTGACGCATGCGCGCCAGATTCAGAATGACGGGCGACGGGCCCTGGGCCGGCGGCACCGCGCCGCCGCACAGGCTCGTGTTACCGCCCTGCGGGAGGATCGGCACACCGGCCGCGGCACACAGCTTGACCACTTCGCTTACCTGCGCGGTCGACGACGGCAGCACCACACACAGTGCCTCGCCCCGGTAGCGCCCGCGCCAGTCTTCCGTATAGCCGGCGGTATCGGGCTCGTCACTGAGCACGGCATCCGCGCCAAGCGCATCTTGCAACCGGTGGATCAGCGTCTCGCGCGTCACTGCATCGTTCATTTCCTGCCGACTCCTGAATGCTTCGGTTCGACCACCTCGCTGCGATGTCTGCGACAGCGCACAGCGAGCGGTAGTGTCACACCAGACGCACGTCTGGCGATTCATTTCGATCAAGGATAGGCGATAAAAAATTGCAATAAAATATCTTTAATTGCAATGCAATCATTTTAGGTGTTTATGCGGATACGCCCGATACGATAGTCAACGCGCTCGTGAGTTAAGTGATAATGACTCCCACTCCCTCACGAGGTGAAGTCGACATGCCCGACGCTACACACTTCATCGGCAATCAATGGGTCGCTTGCGCGAAGCGCCCCGGCATTTCCGCTACGCCCGCCGCCCTCGTCATTCCCGTTATCGACCCGTCCGACGGACAACCCTTTGCCGAAATCGCCCGAGGCGATGCCGAGGACATCGACCACGCCGTGCAGGCCGCACGCGCCGCCTTCGATGGCGACTGGGGCCGCACCGCCGCCGCCGAGCGCGGCCGCTTGTTGTACGCGCTGGCCAGTACCCTCGCCCGTCATCACGAAGAACTGGCGCAACTCGAAGCGCGCGACACCGGCAAGCCGCTCAAGCAAGCGCGCGCCGACGCTGCGGCGATCGTGCGCTACTTCGAGTTCTATGCGGGCGCGGCCGACAAGTTGCATGGCGAGACCATCCCCTATCAGCAGGGCTTCACCGTGTTCACCGTGCGCGAACCGCACGGCGTGACCGGTCACATCATTCCGTGGAACTACCCGCTGCAAATCTTCGGACGCAGCGTGGCCGCCGCGCTGGCGACGGGCAACGCCTGCGTTGTCAAACCGGCCGAAGACGCCTGCCTGTCGCTGCTGCGCGTTGCCGAGTTGTCGCTGGAAGCGGGGCTGCCTCCCGGGGCGCTCAATATCGTCACGGGGTACGGCGCGGAAGCCGGTGCGGCGCTGGCTCGGCATCCGGGCATCGACCACATCTCGTTTACCGGCTCGCCCGCGACAGGCACCCTGATTTCGCAGATGGCCGCCGAAAACCACACACCGGTCACGCTGGAGCTCGGCGGCAAGTCGCCGCAGATCGTCTTTGCCGATGCGGACATGGAAACCGTGCTGCCGGTCGTCGTCAATGCGATCGTGCAAAACGCCGGACAGACGTGTTCGGCCGGTAGCCGTGTGCTGATCGAGCGCGACGCCTACGAGACCGTGCTCGCGCATCTGGCCGAGGCGTTCGCGCGCCTGCGCGTGGGACCGTCGCACGACGATCTCGATCTTGGCCCGCTGATTAACGCCCGTCAGCAGCAGCGCGTGTGGGACTTCCTGTCCGAAGCGCAGCACGACGGCATTGCCGTGATGTCGCAGGGCGAAGTCGTCGGCAGCGCACCGCAGGCCGGGTTCTATCAGGCGCCCACGCTCCTGCGCGACGTGCCCGCCACGCATCGTCTCGCCCGTGAGGAAGTGTTCGGTCCGGTGCTCGCGGCCATGCCTTTCACCGACGAGACCGACGCCGTGCGCCTGGCCAACGGCACGCTCTACGGTCTTGCGGCCGGGGTGTGGACGCGCGACGGCGGACGTCAGATGCGCATGGCGCGCGCCATCCGCGCGGGGCAGGTCTTCATCAACAACTACGGTGCCGGCGGTGGCGTAGAGCTGCCCTTCGGTGGCATGCGTCACTCCGGTCACGGGCGCGAAAAAGGCTTCGAAGCGCTTTATGGGTTCACCACGCTCAAGACTGTCGCGATCAGGCACGGTTGAACAACGATGGCTTCGCAGCACCCGCAGCACCCAAGCTGACTGGGATCGCAGCGAAGCGCGGCCGCGTCATCGGTTCAGCGCTTCGCCACAACACGGCAACTCAGGAGACAAGGCATGCGTTTGCAAGAGAAAGTGGCCATCGTGACGGGCGCCGGCTCCGGCTTCGGCGAAGGCATCGCCAAGACGTTTGCGCGCGAAGGCGCAGCGGTCATCGTGGGCGATCTGAATCGTGAAGCCGGCGAGCGTGTGGCCGGTGAAATCACCGAAGCGGGCGGGCGCGCCGCGTTCGTGTACGGCGACGTGTCGCTTGAAGACGATCACGTCACCCTGCTCGACGAGGCCGTCACGCGCTTCGGTCATCTCGACATCGTGGTCAACAACGCGGGCACCACGCATCGGAACAAGCCGCTGCTCGAAGTCACGGAGGCCGAGTTCGACCGCGTCTATGCCGTGAACGTCAAAGGTATCTTCTGGAGCGCGCGCGCTGTCATCCCGTACTTTTTGCAACGCGGCGGCGGCGTGATGATCAACATCGCGTCGACGGCGGGCGTGCGACCGCGCCCCGGACTCGTCTGGTACAACGGCAGCAAAGGCGCTGTCATCACGGCGAGCAAGGCCATGGCCGCCGAGTTCGGCCCGCACAGCATTCGCGTGAACTGCGTCAATCCGGTGATCGGCGACACAGGGCTGACCGCCGAATTCATGGGCGTGCCCAATACCCCCGAGAACCGCGCCAAATTCCTCGCCGGGATTCCGCTCGGCCGTTTCTCAACACCGCAGGACGTTGCCAACGCCTGCCTCTATCTCGCCAGCGACGACGCCGCCTTCATCACCGGCGTCTGCCTGGAAGTCGACGGCGGACGTTGCATCTGAGCGACCCACTGTTTTTGCACTCGGCAGTCCCCGTAGTTGTCGCATTCACACCATAACGACAGACAACACAACGTCAAACCGGAGGAGATTCCGTATGAACAGCGTTCCGACGCCCCCGACATCCACGGCCAACACCCCGTTGGCAGACTTTGAAGCAGCCACCTATCGCAAGGTCGGCTGGCGGCTGATTCCGTTTTTGCTGCTGTGCTATGTGGTCGCGTACCTCGACCGCGTGAACGTAGGCTTTGCCAAGTTGCAGATGGTCGGCGACCTGCATTTCTCCGAAACGGTGTTCGGTCTCGGCGCGGGCATCTTCTTCATCGGCTATTTCATTTTCGAAGTGCCAAGCAACGTCATCCTGCACCGCGTGGGCGCGCGCGTGTGGATCGCGCGGATCATGATTTCGTGGGGCATCATCTCGGGGGCGACCATGTTCGTCACGACACCCGCGATGTTCTACGTCATGCGATTCCTGCTCGGGGTGGCCGAGGCGGGCTTCTTCCCCGGCATCATCCTGTACATCACGTATTGGTACCCGGCCTCGCGACGCGGCCGCATGACCGCGTTGTTCATGACGGCCGTGGCACTCTCCGGGCTGATTGGCGGCCCGCTCTCGGGCTGGATTCTCAAGGACATGAGCGGCGTCTCCGGCCTTGCCGGCTGGCAATGGATGTTCCTGATCGAAGCGGTTCCCTCCGTCGTGATCGGCATTGCCGTGCTGTTCGTGCTCGACGACCGCATCCGCGATGCCAAATGGCTCGACGAGGACGAGAAGTCGATGCTCGAGCGCAACATCGCCAGCGACGTGCAGACCAAGGAGGATTTGCCGCTGCGTCAGGTGTTCTCCAGCCCGCGGGTGTGGATGATGAGCCTCATCTACTTCTCGTTCGTGATCGGCCTGTACGGCGTGGGCTTCTGGCTGCCCACGATCGTCAAGAGTACCGGCGTGACCGATCCGTTGCAGATCGGCCTGCTCACGGCGATTCCGTACTTCTTCGCGGTGATCGCGATGGTCATGGTCGGGCGCCGCTCCGATCTGCGAGGCGAGCGTCGCTGGCACATCGCGATCCCGGCATTCCTCGGCGCGATCGGTCTCTTCCTGTCGACGGTCTGGAGCCACAACACCCAGCTCGCCATGTTCGCGCTGACGCTGGCCACGATGGGCATCATGATCGTGCTGCCGCTGTTCTGGAGTCTGCCCACCGCGTTTCTCGGCGGCACCGCCGCCGCCGCAGGCATCGCGATGATCAACTCGCTGGGCAATCTGGCCGGCTTCGTGGGCCCGTACCTGATCGGGTTTCTCAAAGACGCCACCCAGAGCACCAACAGCGGCATGTTCCTGCTCACGGTCTTCATGATTCTGGGCGGACTGCTCACGCTATGCGTGCCCGCGCGGCTCGTGAGCAAGTGACGGCCACGCAGATCGACTGACGAAACGTCGTCTTGGCGCGCAAGACCAAGACGCCACGGGACGGCTGGCCCGGCTCCCCCCTTGGGAGTAACATGCGTGAGGCCGTCCCCGCCGGGACGGCCTGATTTTTTGCCCCCCGAAAATCCGCATGCCCGCCAACGACTCTCAGACGACGCCGGCCGGCGTCTCGCTCACGCCATCAGAGATCAAGTCGATCCTCTCCGGCCTGCTGCTCACCATGTTTCTCGGCTCGCTCGACCAGACCATTGTCGCGCCGGCCCTGCCGACCATCGCCCGCGACCTCGGCAGCTTCGACGCCGTTTCCTGGGTCGTCACCGCGTATCTGCTCTCGTCCACGGCCATTACGCCTATCGTCGGCAAACTCTCCGACCTGCTCGGACGGCGCGTCGTCATTGCCGCGAGCGTGGCGGTCTTCCTCGTGGGATCGGTGTTGTGCGCACTCGCACCGAGCATGCTCGTGCTGATACTCGCGCGCGGTGTGCAGGGCTTGGGCGGCGGCGGCCTCATTGCGCTGTCCAATACCGTGATCGCGGATATCGTCTCGCCGCGTGAGCGCGGTCGGTATCAGGGGTATATCTCTGGCATGTTCGCTGTCTCCGGTGTGGCCGGCCCCGTGACCGGCGGCGTGTTCGCTCAGTACCTGAACTGGACGCTCATCTTCTGGATCAACCTCCCGCTCGGCGTGCTCGCCATCTACCTGAGCGACCGCGCCCTGCGCCATCTGCCGCGTCGCGAAGGCAAGCCGAGCATCGATTATCTCGGGTCGCTGCTGCTCATTGCCGCCACCGTTTGTCTGCTGCTCGCGCTCACGTGGGGCGGCCACCGCTATGCCTGGCTCTCGAAGGAAATCGGCGGTCTGTTCGCTGCGGCCGTGCTCGTCGGTGCGGTCTTCCTGCATCATCAACGCGCCGTGCGCGAGCCGTTGCTGCCGCTCGCGTTGCTCGCCAACCCGGTGTTCCGGATGACGTCGACGATGGCGGTGCTGGTGATGATGGTCAACATCAGCATCGGGATCTACGTGCCGCTCTATCTCCAGTTGCAGCGTGGCGAATCGGCCAGTAGCTCCGGCCTGATGCTGATCCTGCCGCTGCTGGGTATCGTGGTCGGCGCGCTTGGCTCGGGGCATTACATGCGCACGACGGGGCATTACAAACGTCCGCCGCAGATCGGTCTGCCAGTGGCATTTCTCGGGCTCGCCACGATGGCGATGGGTGTGCAGTCGCTGCCGCTCGTGGCGATCGGGCTGTGCCTCGGACTCGTCGGGATTGGCTTCGGCTCGGCCATGCCCGTCATGACCGTGGCCACGCAAAATGCCGTCGCACCGCGCGACATCGGCATCGCAACCGCCGCGCATGCGTTCTTCCGGGCGCTGGGCGGCATGATCGGTGTGGCAATGTTCGGCGCACTCATCGTGGGCCTGCTAGTCTCAGGCGACCACGGCAGCGCACCGCACGAGCTTACCGATTTCCTGCGCTCCGGCGGCGCACCCGCCGGGATGGAGGATCACCTGCAGCTCGCCTTCGGGGCGTTCTTTGCCGGTAGCGCGCTGATCGCGGCGCTCGCCATCGTCGCACTCGGCCGGCTGCCGGAATTGCCGTTGCGTCAAAGTTCGGGGAACGAGGCGACGGCCATCGAGTAACAAGGCAACGATTACCGCGCGCTCCCTGCACGGTTCTGCAAAGCCCGTGCACGCGCCACAAAGTGCTGCGCCCGGCACTACGGCACAGTGCGGACTCCCATCATCACATCAGGAGTCCGTATTGTTCCCGTCTCTCCCGCCCAATACGACCGCGCCGCTTAGCGCGACAACGGACACAACCACTGCCACGACGACCGCCGCGACGACCAACGTGCCGGGAACCGCCGCCGCAGGGTCGTCACGCGCCGCCCTTCTCGCCGACTTCTGGCACGCCACCCAATTCGCCTTCAGTCCGCCGAGCTACGCATCGACAACGCATGACGGCGCCGACACGGCAACCGCGACCGGCTTGCCATGGTCTGCAATGCGTGACGAGTTTTCCGGTCTCATCCAAGATCCCGGCGCGACCTTCCTCACTTTCGAGAACCTCGCGGGATCAGATCCGACAACGCGGTCGTATGCCTTGCTGCCGCTCACGGCCAAGCGACCTTTCGGCGCAGCCTTCAGTGACGAGAGCCTTGCCGCCATGGCGCTGAACCGCATACGACACATGGCTTTGCCGGAGATCCCTGCGTTGGAGCCGTCGCCATCCACCTCGGGGATCGGGCGCAGATCCGGCGTCTCGATCTCGAATACCGTGTTGCGGAAGACGTTGCTTGCCCTGTCCGACACGAACACGCTCGCCGCCGACTGGTTTGCCACGCTGGAGTCGCTCGCGGTCGACACGGCATTGGAGATGGGGCCGTACTTGGATGCCCGTTATCTGCTCGAGGGGCTTGTCAGGCGGCTGGAGGCCGAACAGGCCATCGATCCCTGGCCGGTGGCGTTCGAGCGCGTGGTATCGCTCATCATGCGCTTCGAATCCCGCACGGCAGACGCCGCAAAAGCGCTGCTGCTCACCCACGACAGCGGGTCGCGCGACGAAGCGCTGCTCCTCGCCGGTGCATCGACGCACACGAGCATCGACCGCCTGATCGCCCATCGGCTTCACGCGATTGCGGATATGCCCGCAGAGAACCGCTCAAGCGCATGGAACGACATGCTCACCAGCCTCTTGCGCTCGATGGCAGGGGTCAACGCTGAACGACTCGGGACACTGGCGACATTCATCAGCCTGTTGCCTGTCCCCGAGCAGCGAACGGCTGCCGACGCGATCGTCGCCGCGACCAACAAGCTGAGTACCCGCGACGGGTGGAGTGAACTTACGAAATCGCTCCTCAACGCCGTTGCGCCAGCCGACAAACCGGCGATAGCCCGAGCGATGGTGCATCCCGATCGGGGGGTGTACGGCGTTCCCATGATTGCGACCGTAGCGGTCATCGCCGACGAAACCGAGAAAATCCCATCACAAGATGCTCGCGCCTTGCTCGCGCACCTCATCGAAATCGCTGCGACGGAAGGCGAGTACGATCACCTGGTGTTCTCGTGCGGCGAGTGCGTCGAGATGCTCCACGACCTACATTCGACCTGCCTGGGCGCACACTTCAACGATCTCGCCGCCCAAGCCCATGCCAAGCTCGTGGAAGCGTTCGATAACTACAGAGCCGCCGTGCTGGACTGACTCACAGGGCAAACACGGGGCAAAAACGGGAAGGGCGGGAATCGGAGCGCGTTCGGGCACTCCTGTGACCGACACCGATGGCCGACACCGCGTTGCGCGGATGCCATCGGTGTCTCGCGGGGCTTACGCGGTCGCGCAGGCCCGATAGTGGCGGTTGGCCTGATCCATCTGGCCAAGACCTTCAAAGAGTTGAGCGAGCGCCAAATGCACGCGCTGCTGCAAATAGCGCTCGTCGGTGTGACGCAGCGCCCCTTCAAGGAACGTCTGCGCCTTGCCCCACAGACGCTGATGCTGACACAGCTTGCCCAGCGCGAAGAGCAGATCGGGATCGTTCGGATGGCGCTGCTGCCATGCCTCGGCCTTCTGGATGAGCGGCAGCGCATCGCCGCCGGCACATTCCGCATACCGGCGCAGCAAACGTGAGTCCCAGTGCTCGGCCAGTGCCGCTTCCACGATATCGCGCGCCTCGCGTGGACGGTCGAGTGAAATCAGCAATTCGGCAGCCACGTCGGCAATTCGCGCCGACGTGCGGGTATCGGCCGGCAGTTCATGCCAGCACTTGAGCAGCGCGTCGGCGTCGTGCCGATGATCGCGCAGAATGCCTTCGCTGGCCGTCTGTTTGAGCTTGGCCGCCAGCGCCGGATGCAACGCCTCGCGCTTCTCCAGCACCTTGAGCAAGTTCAGCACTTCGGGCCAGTGCTTCAAATGCTGATGCGCCCGTAACGCAACAAGCTGTGCCTGCATGCGACGTGCGCCCTGCGCCCGCATCTCCGTGAGCGCTTCGAGCGCGCCTTCCGCGTCGCGGGTATCGACGCGCAACTCTGCGGTTTGCAACAGTCGCGCCTCTTCGAGATTCGCCCCTTGCGCCTCGGCCAGCCATGCGTCGCGACGCGCAAATTCACGCATTCGATGCGCGGCTCGCGCCCCGATGATTGCCGCCACACCTCGATTGTCGTCCTGCTCCGCAGCCTCTCGCGCCGCCTTCTCGGCGCGTGTATAGCGGCCTGCAAAGAGGTTCGCCACCGCATCGCGCAACGCGATGTTCGCGCGGCGGCTGCGTTGGCGATTGCGATAAGCGGCCACACGCTCCGGCATCTTGTAGATGTTGCGCAAGATACGAATGATGATGTACAGCGCAATGAACAAAGCCAGCAGCGCCAGCACGAAAAGGTTCAGCGACACGTCCACACGGTATGGCGGCACCAGCATCACCACCTGCCCGTGATTGAACGTGGCCAGCACGGCAAAGCCGGCCGCCACCGCGAACAGGAGCGTCAACCAGATCAATCCTCGCATGCCCGGCTCCTTACGGCTTGTCCTTGACGTCCTTGACCTGACCGATGGCGGTCAGGCTGGCGTCAAGGGTCGGCAGTTCGATCGTGCGCGAGCCCGAGTCGACCTGATCGAGCAACGTTTTCACGGCAGCAATGCGGCGTGACTTCGCATCGAAGTACTTGTCGAGCGCGGCTTGCGCGACCTGCACGTCGCTATGCACGGCCGACGCGTTGCGCGCCAGCAGCGCCAGACGCGCATTGAGCAATCGCAACTTGAGATTGGCGCGCAGGAAAGCGCCCTGCTCCGGCGCGACCAGCATCACGTCCGGATCGTCCAGGCGACGCACCTGCACCAGTTGCTTCACGCTGCCCAGCATCTCGGCAGACAGGCGGTGCCACGTTGCCGTCCAGCCCGTCTCGCCAGTGCTGCTCGGGCTGCTCCCATCCTTCCTGGGTTCGACGCGTTGCTCTTCGGCCTGCAATGGCAGCGTGTCGATCATGGCGATGGCCTGGTCGAGCTTGCCCGTCAATTGCGGAAGATCGGCGGCTGGCACGGCCTTCAGGTGGTCGATGTCCTTCTTCAACGCATCACGCACCCCGGCGAGTTGCGGCGCGCCCGTGCGTGCCAGCCGGGCGTCTGCGCCTTCCAGCGCAATCAGCGCGCCACGCACGTTACCGGTGAGCTGCAACTGTTGATTGGCACTCGTGACGATCTGCTCGGTTTCCGCCAGCACCCATTCGTCGCGGTTGTGTGCAAGGTCCTGATAGAGCTGTTCGAGCGCGGCCTGCTGGCTGCGCGAATCGGCGACGCGGCTCTCAAGCGACGTGAGCCGGTTTTGCAGATCGCGTTGATTGTCGAGTGCCTGTGCTGTGCGTACCTGCGCCTGCATGAGTTGCGTGTCGCCCGTCTGCTGGCGGCGCGCCATTTCTTGCTGCACGCGGTCGAGCTTCTGGTTGAGCGACCAGCCACCGATGCCGGCCCCCGCCGACACGAGCACGAAGAGCAGCCACGGCAACGCGGCACCCGAGCCACGGCGCTTTTGCGGCGGCTCCGGCGGTTGCCACGCAGGCGGGACGCCAGCCGTGCCGTAAGGGGCGCTGCCGGTCGCAGTGGAATTCGATGCCGCCGGGCCGGTCGACGCCGGCGGGTTCTGGGAAGACTCTGGAACGCGATTATCTGTCGTCATGCTTGACTTGAATGGGATCCGCCCATGTTTTGAGTGCCGCCAGCAGGTTCTCGTCGCCGGGCGCGCATTGCGTAATCCTATCAAACCCCGCAGCACGCGCGGCATCTGCGATGCGTGCATGCGACGTAAAGCACGCCGCGGCGAGGATTTGCGCCAGCACTTGTGGGGTGCCAGGTGTATGAAGACCGTCGCGCGTGCCGTAGCGCGCAGCGAGCAAAGTGGCCAGATGCCGCACGGCCTCGGAGCTGGTCAGCACCCAGGCGCAACGCGCGGGCAAGGCCAGCCGGGCTTCGAGTGCAGCCCAGGCGGTGGTGTCCGGCACGGGCGCGCGACGCGTGTAGGCGCTCACGATGTCGACCTGCGCACCGTTCGCGCGCAACGTGTCAGCCAGCAATTCGCGGCCACCATCGCCCCGCACGAGCAGCACCCGGCGTCCGGCAAGCGCCGTCAGATCGAGTTGCTCGAGCAAGGTTTCCGAGTCGAATCTCGCCGACGGTCCCCCCGGCGGAACAATCACCTTGTGCCGCGGCGGGGCGATGCCCGCGTCGGCCAACGCCTGCGCGCTGCCCGGCCCTACCACCGCGACCGGCAACGCCACCGGCCAGCGTTCGCCAGCGTCGATACCGGCATCGGTTGCAATGGCGGCATTACCGCCGTCGCGAGACTGAATATCCACCAGCCGCGCCAGCGCATGCGCGACGGCATTGGGCGAGACAAATACCACCAGCGCGTAGGATGGTAGCGCGCCCAACGCGCTATCGAGCGCCGCCAATGCGCTGGGGTCGACTTGCTCGGCAATGTCCAACAATGGGAACGCAAGCGTGTCGATGCCTTCGGCGCGCAGCGCTTGGGCGAGCGAATCCGCCTGCCCGTCGGGGCGCGTCAGGATGGCGCATGGCGCAGCCGGCGTCGCCGAACCGGCGGCAGCGCGGCCAGCGGCACTCGCCGGCGAGATACCGGCGGAGAGCGGCAGCATCGGCGCGCGCGGGCTCAAACGGGGGGGGCCTTCGGCTCGGACGGCGGCACCAATGCCCGCGCGCCCGCGTCGATCAACGCCTGCGCCACACGTTGTCCCAGTGCTTCGGCCCCAGCCACATCCCCCTGGGCGACCCTGGCGGCCCCCTGCGAGCGAAGCATCGTGGCGCCATCCGTCGACGCAATGAAAGCGCGCAACGTCAATTCGCCTTGCGGGGTGAATTCGGCAAAAGCACCCAACGGAACCTGACACGAGCCACCCAGTGCGCGCGAAACCGCGCGCTCTGCGCTGACCGCCAGCGTGGTGCGAGCATCATGCAACGGTGCGAGCCATTGCAGGATTTCGGGACGTCCGGCACGCACTTCGATCCCCAACGCGCCCTGCCCGGCCGCCGGCAAGCTGGCCTCTGTCGGAATCGTGGCGCGAATGCGCGCGCCAAGCCCTAGTCGTTTGAGGCCGGCCGCTGCGAGAATGATCGCCGCGAAATCGCCCCGGTCGAGTTTGCCCAGACGCGTATCCAGATTGCCGCGCAATGGCGCGACCTTCAGATGCGGATACCGGGTGCGCAGGCTCACTTCACGGCGCAGGCTCGATGTACCGACCACCGCCCCGGCAGGCAGCGCATCGAGGCTGTCGTAGTCGTTGCTCACGAAGGCGTCGCACGGATCTTCGCGCTCTAGCACCGCCGCCAGCGCGAAGCCATCGGGCAGTTGCATCGGCACGTCCTTGAGCGAATGGACGGCGAGATCGGCACGTCCGTCGGCCAGTGCAAGTTCGAGTTCCTTGACGAACAGCCCCTTGCCGCCGACCTTCGCGAGCGATCGGTCGAGAATCTGGTCACCCCGAGTGGTCATTCCGAGAATACTCACGTGACACTGCGGATATAATTTGTGCAGCGCGTCACGCACGTGTTCGGCCTGCCACATGGCAAGCCGACTCTCGCGCGAAGCGATCACCAGGGTTTCAGGAGTAGCGAAGTTCATTCAGCAACCGCGTGAAGACCAAAAGAAAAAATGGTAACACGCTTGACCGGCCCGAACGGCTGGTCTCGAGAGGAGCGACATGAAGAGCAGCGCAAAGGTAAAAGCCCCGCAAGAGGGCCTCGCCAAGTCGGTCGGCAAAACTTCCCCCGCAAATGCAGCAGCCGCGGTCCCATCCATCTCCGAAACGGTGCCGGATGTGCCGGCCAAGTCCAAGGCTCGCCGCTCGCGCGAAGACAAGGACGCGCCGCTGCGCGAGGACATACGCTTCCTCGGCCGCCTGCTCGGCGATGTGTTGCGCGAGCAGCAAGGCAGCGCCGCCTTCGATCTGGTCGAGACGATTCGTCAGAACGCCGTGCGCTTTCACCGCGAAGGTGACCGCAGCGCCGCCCGCGCACTCGACACACTGCTGGGCGGCCTGACCAACGAGCAAGCCATTCAGGTGGTGCGCGCGTTCAGCTATTTCTCGCATCTGGCCAATATTGCCGAGGACCGCCACCACAACCGGCGTCGCCGCGTACATGCCCTCGCGGGCAGCCGCGCACAGCCGGGCAGCCTGAGCGCCGCGCTGCAAAGCCTGAAAGACGCTGGTCGTGCCGATCCGGCCACGTTGCAGGCGTTTTTCGCCAGCGCGCTCATCGTGCCGGTGCTCACGGCCCACCCGACCGAAGTTCAGCGCAAGAGTATTCTCGATGCCGAGCGCGAAATCGCCCGCCTGCTGGCGCATCGCGACGACGCCCTCACCGAACGGGAGTCGGCGCGTAACACGGAATCGATGCGCGCTTACGTCACCACGCTGTGGCAGACCCGTATGTTGCGCGGCTCACGACTGACAGTGGCCGACGAAATCGACAACGCGCTGTCGTATTACCGCAGCACGTTCCTCACCGAAATTCCCGCGTTGTACGACGATGTCAGCGCCGAGCTGCACGACGCCGTACCGAGCGTGCGCGCCGAAGGTCTCGGACGCTTCCTGCAAATGGGCAGTTGGATCGGCGGCGATCGCGACGGCAATCCGAACGTCACGGCACAAACGCTGCAACTCGCGATCACGCGTCAGGCCACCGAGATCTTCGCGCATTACCTCGAAGAGGTGCACTTGCTGGGGGCGGAATTGTCTGTCTCGCAACTGCTCGCCGGAGCAAGCGACGCCTTGCTCACACTCGCCCGCCGCTCACCCGACGACTCGCCGCACCGCACCGACGAACCCTATCGGCGCGCCCTCATCGGCGTGTACGCCCGTCTGGCCGCCACGGCGCGCGAGTGGGTCGGCCACGTGCCGCACCGCGGCGCGGTCGGCGACGCCCGGCCGTATCTCGACGCCAGCGAATTCATCTCGGACCTGAACACGGTCGTCGCGTCGCTCATGGCGCATCATGGCGGCGCGCTGATCTCGCAACGGCTCGGCCCGCTCGTGCGCGCCGCAGAGGTATTCGGCTTCCACCTGGCGAGCATCGACCTGCGTCAGAGTTCGGATATTCACGAAGCGGTCATCGCCGAGTTGTTCGCCAAGGCGGGCGTCGAAGCGAATTACGCAAAACTCGGCGAAGACGAAAAGCTCGCTCTGCTGCTGCGCGAACTGCGCGAGCCGCGTCCGCTCTTCTCGCCGTATCTCGACTACTCGCAGCGCACCCGCGACGAGTTGGCCGTGTTTGCCGCCGCTCGCGACATCCGCGCCCGCTTCGGTCCGCGTGCGGTACGCAACTACATCATTTCGCATACGGAAACCGTGAGCGATCTGGTGGAAGTCATGCTGCTGCAAAAGGAGACGGGACTCTTTCAGGGCGCGCTCGGCGGCGATAGTGCGAAGACCGTGGAGCCCAAAATCGGCGCCATGGTCATCCCGCTCTTCGAGACGATCGCCGACCTGCGCAATGCGCCCGTCATCATGCGCGAGTTCTTCGACATCCCTGGCATGTCCGGTGTGGTGACGCAGCAAGGCGGCGAGCAGGAAGTCATGCTCGGCTATTCCGACAGCAACAAGGACGGCGGCTTCCTCACATCGAACTGGGAACTGTACAAGGCGGAACTCGCACTCGTGCGCCTGTTCGAGGAGAAAGGCATCCGCCTGCGCCTGTTCCACGGCCGGGGCGGTACGGTGGGCCGTGGCGGTGGCCCGACCTATCAGGCCATCCTGTCGCAACCGCCGGGTACCGTGAACGGACAGATTCGCCTCACGGAACAAGGCGAGATCATCGCAAGCAAGTTCGCCAACCCGGAGATCGGGCGGCGCAATCTCGAGACGATCGTGGCCGCCACGCTAGAAGCCACGCTGCTGCCGAGCCGCAATCAGCCACCGCATCTGGCCGCGTACGAGAAGGTCATGCAGACGCTCTCCGACACGGCCTTCGCAGCATATCGCAACCTTGTCTATGAGACGCCGGGCTTCACCGACTATTTCTTCTCGGCGACGCCGATTGCGGAAATCGCCGAGTTGAACATCGGTTCGCGCCCCGCATCGCGCAAGTTCTCCGACCCGAAAAACCGCCGCATCGAAGACCTTCGCGCCATTCCGTGGGGCTTCTCGTGGGGCCAGTGCCGCCTGCTCATCACCGGTTGGTACGGCTTTGGCAGTGCGGTCGGCGCCTATCTCGAGGGCGATGCGAAGGCCGACGACGCAAGCCGCGAGAAGCGGCTCGATACGTTGCGTCAGATGGTCAAGCGCTGGCCGTTCTTCGCGAACCTGCTCTCGAACATGGACATGGTGCTCGCCAAGACCGATCTGGGCGTGGCATCGCGTTATGCCGAACTGGTGGCGGACGAGCAGCTGCGCAAGCGCGTTTTCGACCGCATCGTGAGCGAGTGGCAAAGCACGTCGCGGGCACTCACCCTCATCACCGGTCATGAAGAACGACTTGCAGACAACCCGTTGCTCGCACGCTCTATCAAGAACCGCTTCCCTTACCTCGATCCGCTCAACCACTTGCAGGTCGAGTTGCTGCAACGGCATCGGGCAGGGGCATCGGACGAGCGCGCACGGCGTGGCATCCATCTGTCCATCAACGGCATTGCGGCCGGTCTGCGCAATACGGGTTGAGGCCCGCGTAGCGTGACGCTGCGTCAGCGCCGCAGAATGCGGGGTTGACGCAGAACGCCGGCTCACCGGAGACGTCCGGCCAGTTGATCTACGAGATCCTTGGGATTCTCCCCAACGACAGTCGACCGATAGGACGGTATATTTCATCGGATTCGACCCGATGGCTGCCGGGGGGCCCATCCATCATGCATTCCGATTCCAACGCACTATCGACATACCCGCCGCGCACGGCACGCATCGGCGTCGCACGACATGCGGCAACGCTGATCGCCGCGACGGCGCTTGCGCTGCCGTCCATCGGCGTGCAGGCGGGTCCGGCATCCACGATGCCGTTGCGCGATGCCAACAACGATTTTTCTCCCTCGCATACGCTCACGGCCGCCGCACCGCATGGCGTGCGGGGTCTGGCCGTGCGCCTGGTTTCGCAAACGCTGACCGCATCGCCCGGCGCGCCGGCCAAGCCACGCGCCGTCGTCGACCCGGTGCTCGACTCGCTGATGAACGGCATTCTGGAGCGTCTGGCGATCAGCGAAGCCGTGGCGCGCACCAAGTACACGTCGGGCAAGCCGGTGCAGGACACGCCGCGCGAACAGGCGTTGCTTGACAGCATGGGAGAGCGGGCTGCCCAGTTCGGCCTGACGTCCGCGCAGGCCCGAACTTTCTTCCGTCTGCAAATCGAGGCGGGCAAGCTGGTGCAGACCGCCCTGCTGGCCCGCTGGGCGCGTGAAGGCGGCGCCCCGGGCGAACCGGTCGATCTGGCCACGCGTCTGCGCCCCGCGCTCGACCGGCTTGGCACCTCGCTCATGCACGATCTCGGACGCCTGTGCGCGCTGCCCGACGATCCCTCGCGCATGGCCCGCATTCACCAGGCGCGCGAGCGCATTGCGAAGACGGCGAAGCTCGAAGCGCTGCAACGCGCGGCGTTCGACGAAGCCACCTCCGGCCTTTGTCTGTCGGCACCGCCGCGTATCTGGACACTGTCGATGGCGAACTGACCGGGTGCCCGACCTCGGCGAGGCGCGTGTTGGGGGAGACGCCGCCCGGGGGGTTGTATAATCACGGTTTGCCGTGCTCTGCCGCGGTTCGCTTCAATCTGCCCCGATGGGCCTCGATTAGCCACGCTACGACAATGACCTCCCAACTCCACAAGAAAGGCGAAGCCTGGTCGGCCCGTTTTTCCGAACCCGTTTCCGAACTCGTCAAGCGCTATACGGCGTCGGTGTTCTTCGACAAGCGCCTCGCGCTGTTCGACATCGAAGGCTCGCTCGCCCATGCCGACATGCTCTCGGCACAAGGCATCATCAGCGCACAGGATCTGGCCGACATCCAGCGCGGCATGACGCAGATCCGCGGTGAGATCGAGCGCGGCGAGTTCGAGTGGCAACTGGATCTCGAAGACGTTCACCTGAACATCGAAGCGCGCCTGACCGCCCTCATCGGCGACGCGGGCAAGCGCCTGCACACTGGCCGCTCGCGTAACGATCAGGTCGCCACCGACATCCGCCTGTGGCTGCGCAGCGAAATCGACCGGATCGGCGATCACCTCGGCGATCTGCGCCGCGCGCTGCTGGATCTGGCGGAGCAGCACAGCGCGACGATCCTGCCGGGCTTCACCCATTTGCAAGTGGCGCAGCCGGTGACGTTCGGCCATCACCTGATGGCTTATTTCGAAATGTTCAGCCGCGACGCCGAGCGCATGCTCGACGTGCGTCGCCGCGTGAACCGCCTGCCGCTGGGCGCCGCCGCACTGGCCGGCACGAGCTATCCGATCGATCGCGAACGTGTCGCCGCGACGCTCGGCTTCGAAGACGTCTGCGCGAACTCGCTCGACGCCGTGTCGGATCGTGACTTCGCCATCGAATTCACGGCAGCCGCTGCGCTGGTGATGACGCATGTGTCGCGCTTCTCGGAAGAGCTGGTGCTGTGGATGAGCCCGCGCGTGGGTTTCATCGATCTGGCCGACCGTTTCTGCACCGGCAGTTCGATCATGCCGCAGAAGAAGAACCCGGACGTGCCCGAACTGGCGCGCGGCAAGACCGGCCGCGTCAATGGCCACCTCATCGGCCTGCTCACGCTGATGAAGGGCCAGCCGCTCGCGTACAACAAAGACAATCAGGAAGACAAGGAGCCGCTGTTCGACACGGTCGACACCGTGATCGACACGCTGCGCATCTTCGCGGACATGGTGCCCGGCATCAAGGTGCGCGAAGCCAACATGCGTAACGCCGCGCTGCAAGGGTTCTCGACCGCCACCGATCTGGCCGACTACCTCGTCAAGAAGGGTCTGCCGTTCCGCGACGCCCACGAAATCGTGGCTCACGCCGTGAAGATCTGTTCGGACCGCGACATCGATCTGGCCGACCTGTCGCTCGCCGAGTTGCAGAAGTTCTCGCCGCTGGTCGGTGAAGACGTCTTCGACTACCTCACGCTCGAAGGCTCGGTCGCCAGCCGTAACCATATCGGCGGCACGGCCCCGGCACAGGTGCAACGCGCCATCGCGGCAGCGCGCGCGAAGCTCGCCAAGTAAGGTCGTCCGGCAGGGCCGTCGAACCTTGCTCTGATCTCTTCTGACTTAGCCGGCACCAACGAAAATGCCACCCGATCGGGTGGCATTTTTTATCGGCACGGCGATGTCACACGCCTTCCATCAGAACAGCGGTAACGACAGGAACCCCTTGATGATGAGCGCGTTGAGGATGTCGATGAAGAACGCCCCCACCATCGGCACGATCAGGAACGCAATGTGCGACGGACCGAAACGCTCGGTCACCGCCTGCATGTTGGCGATGGCCGTCGGCGTCGCGCCCAGCCCGAAGCCGCAATGGCCCGCAGCCAGCACCGCGGCATCGTAGTTGCGCCCCATCACGCGGAACGTGACGAAAATCGCGTACAAAGCCATCGCCACGGCCTGCACGACGAGAATCACGATCATCGGCAACGCCAGCGTCGAGAGATCCCACAGGCGCAGGGTCATGAGCGCCATCGCCAGAAACAGCGACAGACTCACGTTGCCCATCACCGACAGCGAGCGCTCGAACACTTCATACCCCACGAGCGACAGTAGATTGCGCACGACCACACCGGTAAACAGCACGCACACGAATGTCGGCAATTCGAACGCCGTCCCTGAGAGCCAGCGTGCAATGACCTCGCCGCCCAACAGACAGATCGCAATCATCGCCACCGTCTCGATCAGCGCCTGCGCGGTAATCAGACGCACCGTATGCGGTTGCTCGAAGCCTTCCGGCGCCGCATCCTTCGCGACATCGAAGCCCGGCACCTGATTGCCCAAGCGCCCCACCAGATAACGCGCTACCGGCCCGCCCAGCAAGCCTCCCAGCACCAGCCCGAACGTGGCGCAGGCCATCGCGATCTCAAGGGCCGATTGCACGCCGTAGCGCGAGGTCAGCGTCTCACCCCACGCGGCGCCCGTGCCATGCCCGCCCGCCAGCGTGATCGACCCGCCCAGCATACCGACGCCCGGCGCCAATCCCATCATCGTGGCAAGCCCAACGCCAATCGCGTTCTGCATGATCAACATACCCGCCACCACGGCGAGGAACAGCACCAGACGACGCCCCCCCGCCTTGAGGCTCGCCAGATTGGCCGACAGGCCGATCGTCGCAAAGAAAGCCAGCATCAGCGGCGTTTGCAGCGACGTATCGAATTTCAATTCGAAGTGCCCGATCTGACGCAGCGCCAGCGTGCCCAGCGCCACCAGCAAGCCAGCAGCGACCGGCTCGGGAATGCTGTACGTACGGAGCGGTGCGATCCACTCGACCAGCTTGCGGCCCAGCAACAAGACCAACGTGGCACATACGAGCGTGCCGTAGTTACTGAACACCAGTTGTCCGGTTTCCATGAACCCTCCTGCTCGAAAAAAGTGCGTCGAGTGTAGCAATCGAAGCAGTCCTAATTGCCGGGAAACTGCTTAAATGCGAGAAATTCAAGCTAATGCACAAATCGAGCGATCGAGGGCGCTTTGCGTCAATATACCGGCATTTCGCGCCAGTTCACCGTCATTTCAATCGAGTTACACACACGCCACTGTGTTCCTCAAGTCAAGAGTACGCAAGTCATGAATTTCAGACGCCGCAAACAGGCGTATAAGGCGCGCCACCTTCAGGGCAATCGACACACAAGAAAAAAGCCCCATGTTTTCACACGGGGCCGCTTTTCACATCAGGCAGGACGACTTACTGACGCACGCAATCCACAAAGTATTCGGGACGTCCGTCCACTTCCTCGACGACCAGACCGTGAATATCAGTGTGGAAGCCCGGGAAGCGCTCGTTGAAGTCGCGCGCGAAGCGCAGGTACTCGATGATCGCCGCGTTGAAACGCTCGCCCGGAATCAGCAGCGGAATGCCCGGCGGATACGGCGTGAGCAGCACGCTCGTCACGCGGCCTTCCAGTTCATCGATGGGCACACGGTCGATCTGGCGGTGCGCCAGCTTCGAGAACGCGTCGGTCGGCTTCATCGCCGGCTGCATGTCCGAGAGGTACATCTCGGTGGTCACGCGCGCCACGTCGTTCGCCTTGTACACGCTGTGAATCTGATCGCACAGGTCACGCAGGCCGATACGCTCGTAGCGTGGGAACTTCGCCACGAACTCGGGCAGCACACGCCACAGCGGACGGTTGTGATCGTAGTCGTCCTTGAACTGTTGCAGCTCGGTCACCATCGAGTTCCAGCGGCCCTTGGTGATGCCGATGGTGAACATGATGAAGAACGAATACAGCCCCGTCTTCTCGACGATGATGCCGTGCTCGGCCAGATACTTGGTGACGATGGCCGCCGGAATGCCGCTCTCGCCGAATTCGCCTTCCACGTCCAGCCCCGGCGTGATGATCGTCGCCTTGATCGGGTCGAGCATGTTGAAGCCATCGGCCAGATCGCCGAAGCCGTGCCAGCGGTCGTTCGCGCGCAGCACCCAGTCCTCGCGCTGAATCGTGCCCTCGTCGCCCAGATTTTCCGGACCCCAGACCGAGAACCACCACGAATCGCCGTACTCGCTCTCCACCTTGCGCATGGCGCGGCGGAAATCGAGCGCCTCGACGATCGATTCCTCCACGAGCGCCGTGCCGCCCGGCGGCTCCATCATGGCGGCCGCCACGTCGCAGGACGCAATGATGGCGTACTGCGGCGAGGTCGACGTGTGCATCAGATACGCCTCGTTGAAGCGGTACGTATCGAACGTGCGAGCTTCGGAGTCCTGCACCACGATCTGCGACGCCTGCGAGATACCGGCGAGCAGCTTGTGCGTGGAGTGCGTGGCGTAGATGGTTGCTTCCGACGAGCGCGGACGGCCTTCGCCGATCGCGTGCATGTCGCGGTAGAAATCGTGGAACGCCGCGTGCGGCAGCCAGGCTTCGTCGAAATGCAGCGTGTTGATGTTGTTGCCCAGCACTTCCTTGATCATTTCGACGTTGTAGATCACGCCGTCATAGGTGCTTTGGGTGATCGTCAGAATGCGCGGCTTGGCGTTCGGGTCACGTTCGAGCACTTCGCGGGCAAACGGGTTCGCCTCGATCTTCGCGCGGATGACTTCCGGCTCGAACTCCGATTTCGGAATCGGGCCAATGATACCCAGATGGTTGCGCGTGGGCGTGAGGAACACCGGCACGGCGCCCGTCATCGTGATTGCATGCAAAATCGACTTATGGCAGTTACGGTCGACCACGACGATATCGCCCGGCGCCACGGTGGCATGCCACACGATCTTGTTCGACGTCGACGTGCCGTTCGTCACGAAGAAGAGGTGATCGGCATTGAAAATGCGCGCCGCGTTGCGCTCCGACGCGCCCACCGGGCCGTTGTGATCGAGCAGTTGGCCCAGCTCTTCCACCGCGTTGCACACGTCCGCGCGCAGCATGTTCTCACCGAAGAACTGGTGGAACATCTGGCCGACCGGGCTCTTCAGGAACGCCACGCCGCCCGAGTGCCCCGGGCAATGCCACGAGTACGACCCGTCGGCCGCGTAATGCGTGAGCGAGCGGAAGAACGGCGGCGGCAGCGAGTCGAGATACGACTTGGCTTCACGAATGATGTGACGCGCCACGAACTCCGGCGTGTCCTCGAACATGTGAATGAAGCCGTGCAGCTCGCGCAGAATGTCGTTCGGGATATGGCGCGACGTGCGCGTCTCGCCATACAGGAAAATCGGAATGTCCGGGTTGCGACGGCGCACTTCCTGCACGAAGGCGCGCAGGTTGATGATGGCCAGCGCCAGTTCTCCCTCGCCCTCGCCGCCCGCTTCGCTCGAGAACGTGCCGAACTCGTCGTCGTCGATGGACAGGATGAAGCTCGAAGCGCGGCTTGCCTGTTGCGCAAACGAGGTCAGATCACCGTAACTCGTGAGCCCGTTGACTTCCATGCCCTCGGCTTCGATGGCCTCCGCCAAGGAACGAATCCCGGATCCGGAGATATTTTCGGAGCGGAAGTCCTCGTCGATGATGACGATCGGAAAACGGAATTTCATTGGCGTTCCTTCGACAAAAGAACGAGCCACGGTCCGACATGGCCGTGGCTCTTGGGCAGTGCGATATGGGGGATGCTCACCGGCGGCGAGTCGAGCGTAACAGGCTAGGTTTTCGGCAGCGTGACACCACGCTGTCCCTGATACTTGCCGCCGCGGTCCTTGTACGAGGTCTCGCAGACTTCGTCGGATTCGAAGAACAGCACCTGGGCCACGCCCTCGTTGGCGTAGATCTTGGCCGGCAGCGGCGTCGTGTTCGAGAATTCCAGCGTCACGTAACCCTCCCATTCGGGTTCGAACGGCGTCACGTTCACGATGATGCCGCAGCGGGCATACGTCGATTTGCCCAGACACACGGTCAACACGTTGCGCGGAATGCGGAAGTACTCGACCGTGCGCGCAAGCGCAAACGAGTTCGGCGGAATGATGCAGACGTCGCCGGAGAAGTCGACAAACGATTTCTCGTCGAAGTTCTTCGGATCGACAATCGTCGAATTGATGTTCGTGAAGATCTTGAATTCAGCCGCACAGCGGATATCGTAGCCGTAACTCGACGTGCCGTAGCTGACGATCTTTTGCCCGTCCTGGGAATACCGGACCTGCGACGGCTCGAAGGGCTCGATCATGCCGTGCTCTTCGGCCATACGCCGAATCCATTTGTCGGACTTGATGCTCATGTGTGGGCCTGAATGGGCGTAGTACGTGAAAAAGTGCGCGTATTTTACGCGATTGTTGCGGTGCGGTGATTTTTTCACTCGCACCGCACCGCACGGGGCTGGCGCACGCCCTGTCGAACACCTTTACGTGTTCTGGACGACGATCGACGGGAATTTGCTCGTCATGTCCTTCTGCCTGGCCGCGATCTTCACCGCCACCTTGCGGGCAATGGCCCGGTAACGATCGGCCACCGGGCCGTTCGGGTCGCTCACCACGCTCGGCATGCCGGCGTCGGCGTGCACGCGGATGCTCATCTCCAGCGGCAGCTTGCCCAGCAGGTCGACGTCGAAATCGTGGCTCATGCGCTCGCCGCCGCCCGCACCGAAGATCGGCTCTTCATGACCGCATTTCGAGCAGATATGCAGGCTCATGTTCTCGATGAGGCCCAGGATCGGCACGCCGACCTTCTCGAACATCTTGAGACCCTTGCGGGCGTCGAGCAGTGCGAGGTCTTGCGGCGTGGTGACGATGACCGCACCGGTGACCGGCACCTTCTGCGCAAGCGTGAGCTGGATGTCGCCCGTGCCCGGCGGCATGTCGACGATCAAATAGTCGAGGTCGTGCCAGTTCGTCTGGTTGAGCAGTTGCTCGAGCGCCTGCGTAACCATCGGGCCGCGCCAGACCATCGGATTGTCCGGCGCGATCAGAAAACCGATGGAACTTGCCTGCAGCCCATGGCCGACCATCGGCTCGAGCGTCTTGCCGTCCTTCGATTCGGGTTTGCCGTGAATGCCCAGCAGCGTGGGCAGCGACGGGCCGTAGATGTCGGCATCGAGAATACCGACGTTGGCGCCTTCGGCCGCGAGTGCCAGCGCCAGGTTCACGGCCGTGGTGCTCTTGCCCACGCCCCCCTTGCCCGAGGCCACAGCCACGATGTTCTTCACGTTGGGCAGGAGCTTCACGCCGCGCTGAACCGCATGCGACACGATTTTCTGGCTGATTTCGACGGCCACGCGCTCAACGCCGGGTAATTTGCCCACGGCCTCGGTGATGCTCGCGCGCATCGCTTCGAACTGACTCTTGGCGGGATAGCCGAACTCGATCTGAATGCCGACGTGGCCGTGCTCGACTACAACCTGCTTCACATACTTCCCGGCGATCAGATCGAGCCTCGTGTCGGGGTCGACGATGCCACGCAGCACTTCATTGATTTGGGCGACTTCCATGGGTCTCTCGCTCTGTCGAGGCCCGCCGGGAAAACCCCCGGCGGGCGCTAACAACTTGTAACATCCGTGGCGCGCGCTCTCGATTAGCATGCGAGGCGCGCGTGTTTGGGGAACCAGCCGTCGCGGCAATCTTTCCTTGCCTGCGGTTGACACTCAGCGCTATTGTAAAAGACGCCGCGCCCACAGGCTCAAAACCCCTGCGAGGCGCGCGTGCTTCGGCGAAGTGCTCACGCGTTGTTTCATGACTGCAAGCTAATCGAGAAGGAGCCTTAAATGAATAAAAATACTCTGCGCGCTTCGGCGCTAGTTCTAGCTGCTGCCACCATGCTGGCCGGGTGCCAGACCGAACAGGGCACCAATACCGCTGTCGGCACCGGCGTCGGTGCGGCAGTCGGCGCAGGTCTGGGCAACCTCATCGGAGGCAATACCACCGGCACGCTGATCGGCGCCGCCGTGGGCGCTGCCGCCGGCGGCGCAACAGGGTACAACTGGGGCGCCATCAAGAACATGCTGGGCGGCCACACCGCCGGCACTGGCACCACGATCTCCGAACAACCCGATGGCACGCTCAAGGTCGCCGTGCCGAGCGACGTGACGTTCGATACCGGCCGCGCCGAGATCAAGCCGAACTTCCGCGCCGTGCTCGACGACGTTGCCGCCTCGCTCAACCAGAACCCGGGCATTACCGCCAACGTCGTGGGCCACACCGACAGCACGGGCGGCGACCGGATCAACATTCCCCTCTCGCAGAACCGGGCGGCCAACGTCATCCAGTATCTGAACAGCCGTGGTGTCGCGATGAACCGCATGAGCGGCACGGGCGTGGCCTCGAGCCAGCCGGTCGCCTCGAATGCCACGGCCGAGGGCCGTGCGCAGAACCGCCGCGTGGAAATCCTGCTGTCCGCACCGCGCGGCTGATCCTCCCGCGTCTCACGTTTGCCGTTCCGACACATGCCCGGTCCGCCGGGCATGTGTTTGACGGGCTCGCGGCGTTTTCATGCTGCACCGCACCATCGAAAGATCGGCACATCGGTTGAACTAAACCCGCGTCACATCGCTCAGACCCTTCGGAAGTGCCTGCTGTGGGCGCTTCCATCTCCTCTTTGTTATTGACGTTACGTGTGCCTAGTTATGCCGGAACCTGGTTCCGGCTTTTTTTTGGCCGTTCGATCCCGCATTCACCCCCTGACGCCAGCCAACGCGCGCCCTGCAAATCCATCCCCCGGAACGCCCGATTGGGCGTCATCCCGCCCCGCCTGCTAGAATCGTCCCTTCCCCGACCCCTCAACAGACAATCGATCCTCATGTCCCGCCGCATTCTTGTCACCTCCGCCCTGCCGTACGCCAATGGCCAGATTCACATCGGTCATCTGGTGGAATACATCCAGACAGATATCTGGGTACGGTTCATGCGGATGCAGGGCAATGAGGTCTATTACGTCGGTGCGGACGACACGCACGGCACGCCGGTCATGCTGCGCGCCGAGAAGGAAGGTCTCACGCCCAAGCAACTGATCGAGCGCGTCTGGAAGGAACACAAGCGCGACTTCGACAGCTTCGGCATTTCCTTCGATAACTACTATTCGACGGATTCGGAAGAGAACCGTGAACTGTCGGAAAGCGTCTATCTCGCCCTCAAGGATCAGGGGCTGATCGAAGCGCGCGATATCGAACAGGCCTACGACCCGGTCAAGGAAATGTTCCTGCCGGATCGCTTCATCAAGGGCGAATGTCCGAAATGCGGCGCCAAGGACCAGTACGGTGATTCGTGCGAAGTCTGCGGCTCGACCTACGCGCCGACCGACCTGCTCAACCCGTATTCGGTTGTCTCGGGCGCCACACCAGTGCGCAAGACGTCGACCCATTACTTCTTCAAGCTCTCGGACAAGCGCTGCGAGCAGTTCCTGCGCAAGTGGGTTGCCGGTCTCGCGCAACCTGAAGCCGCCAACAAGATGAAGGAGTGGCTCGGTGAAGACGGCGAGTCCACGCTGGCCGACTGGGACATCTCGCGCGACGCCCCGTACTTCGGCTTCGAGATTCCGGGCGCCCCGGGCAAGTATTTCTACGTGTGGCTCGATGCGCCGGTCGGTTACTACGCCAGCTTCAAGAACCTGTGCGCGCAGCGTGGCCTGAACTTCGAAGAATGGGTCAAGCCGGGTTCGACAACCGAGCAGTATCACTTCATCGGCAAAGACATTCTGTATTTCCACACGCTGTTCTGGCCCGCGATGCTCGAGTTCTCGGGCCATCGCACGCCGACCAACGTGTTCGCCCACGGTTTCCTGACGGTGGATGGCCAGAAGATGTCGAAGTCGCGCGGCACGTTCATCACCGCACAGAGCTTCGTCGACACGGGCCTCAATCCGGAATGGCTGCGTTATTACATCGGCGCCAAGTTGAGCAACACGATGGAAGACATCGACCTGAACCTCGATGACTTCATCGCCCGCGTGAACAGCGATCTGGTCGGCAAGTACGTGAATATCGCCAGCCGTGCAGCAGGCTTCCTCATCAAGCGTTTCGACGGCCGCGTGGCGCCGGACGCCATGCAAGCGCCACTGCTGGGTCAGTTGCGTGCCGTCGCCCCGCAGATCGCCGCGCATTACGAAGCCCGCGAATTCGGCAAAGCGCTGCGTCTGGTGATGGAACAGGCGGATGCCGTGAACGGCTACGTCGACACGGTCAAGCCGTGGGATCTGGCGAAGGACCCGGCGCAGGCCGCCGCGCTGCACGAGGCTTGCTCGGTGTGCCTTGAGGCGTTCCGCCTGCTCACGCTGTACCTCAAGCCGGTGCTGCCGGTGACGGCCGAGGCCGTGGAGCACTTCCTGAACATCGCGCCGCAAACGTGGCACGACGTGAGCCGCCCGCTCACCGCCGACACCGCCATCGCTGCGTACAAGCATCTGATGACGCGCGTCGAAGGCAAGCAGGTCGAAGCGCTGCTCGCGGCCAACCGCGACTCGCTGCAAGCAGCCGCGCCGGCCACGGACGCTGCCGCGGCCAAGGGCAAGGACAAAACCGCCAAGACGACGGAGAACGCCGGCAAGCCGGACAAGCGCGCCGAGGACGGTGTCATCACCATCGACGATTTCGCAAAAATCGATCTGCGTATCGCACGCATCGTCGATTGCAAGGCGGTCGAAGGGTCGGACAAGCTCTTGCAACTCACGCTCGACGCCGGCGAAGCGCAAACGCGCAACGTCTTCTCCGGGATCAAGTCGGCGTATCCGCAGCCGGAAGTGCTGGTGGGCAAGCTCACGGTGATGGTCGCCAATCTCGCACCACGCAAGATGAAGTTCGGTCTTTCCGAAGGCATGGTGCTCGCCGCATCGGCCGCCGACGAGAAAGCCGAACCGGGGATTTACATCCTCGAACCGCACGACGGCGCGAAGCCGGGCATGCGCGTCAAGTAAGGCAGCCACGCCAGCACACGGGAAGGCGGACCGCGCTTCACGCCGACGCTCTTCCCAAGCAAGACACCCCGTTGGCGGACGTCATGTCCGCCAGCGATGGCGTCGCGCGGATCTGCGCGGCCGTCGGCGCAAACTCCTCGACCTTTTGAATCAGGAAGCCCGCGTCGATGGGCGCGTTCAGCGTTGTGCCGAGCGTGCGACGGTACTTCAGCACGCCCTTGGCGAACCAATCGGTGCGCCGCGCCCTGCTTCCGCATCCCGCACGACGCCCAGCCGAGATCGACCCCGCGTTTGCCTTGCAAATCGGGCAACATCGCCCGGATGGCGGGCCACTCGGGCGCGCCGTCCCCCCTGCACCTGACGGGGCAACTGGCTGTAGTCGGCGAAAAACTCGGGGTTGTCGTAGATGTTCTGAGCCATGAGATTTGTCCGAGCGAATGCTTCGATAGCGTGACTGCCGCGGCGCGTCTCGAGTCCTTCGGAAAATCGTCGGGCCGATGTCCCGGCGCGGGCTAGCGCAGATGATCCACCGGCAATGCGGTGGTGAACTTCACCGTCTCCATCGAAAAGCTTGCGCTGATGTCTTGCAGATCGGCCACGCGGATGAGCTTTTTGTAGAAACGGTCATAAGCCGCAATGTCCGGCAGATAGACCTTGAGCAGATAGTCGATCTCGCCTGCCATACGATGAATCTCGACGATTTCAGGCAATTCCCGCGCGCCGGCGACGAAGCGAACCATCCAGTCCTCGCTGTGCGTCGCCGCCTTGATGAACACGAAGGCCGTCACGCGCAGATCGAGCTGCTGAGGGTCGCACAGCGTCACCTGCCCAGTGATGACCCCGTTCTCGCGCAGACGCTGCACACGCCGCCAGCAGGGCGTGGGCGACAGGTGGACAGCCTCGGCCAGTTCACCCAGCGAGCGCGAGGCATCGGCTTGCAGATTTTCGAGAATTGCGAGATCAGTTTTGTCCACAACAGCCACCCGGGAGGAAAGTTCTTCCAAATCCTACCCGATTCGGCCGAATATTTGAAAGCCTTTACCCCGCGTTGGCAAGTAAACTTCAAAAATATTCCGGAAATTGGGGACATTATGAAAATCTTCACTCAGCACCCGGCCTCTGTCGGCGAAAGCTACTTCCAACATATGGGATCGGCACTGTCGTTCGCACTGCCGTTGCTGGGCGCCTTTCTGGCCTGTCTCGTGCACGCGTTACTGCCGTTCCTGTTTGCCAAGACGGGCAGCCGGATCATCGTTAGCCTGCACGATCGCATGGTGACGCATCGTCACCGGCACGCCCCGCAAGCCGCTCAGGCAAATCAGGCGGATCAGGCGACATAACCGGACAACTCAGGCGAGCGGATAAGCCCGCTCGCCCAATAGCCGCCCGGCAAGCGAGGCTCGTCCCCCATCGCAGCACCTTTCCCGCTGGATCAGGGACGCTCCGACGCCGGGTCCGGTGAGCGCGACGTGACCGTCACACGGCCGTCCGGACCGAAGTGGACGTTGAACATCCCCGGCGTGTTGACACCATCTTCGAGCCAGCGCCAGCTCCACACCGTTTCCTTCTTCAAGCGGTATTCCGCCACGGTCGTTGGCTTGCCCAACAGCCGCCGCACGTCGTCCTGCGTCATGCCCGGCTGCACCTGCTGGAAATTCTCGGCGGCGAGCGCCTGGATAACGGCGCGCAGCTTCCCATCCGGCGCGATGTCGACCATGTAGGTTCGCAAGCCGCCCGGCGCGCGCGGATACTCCAGCCGCCGCGAGCCGTCGTCGTTTTCCCAGACGATTTCGGGCTTGCCCATCTGCTCACGCACCTGCGCTTCGGTTGTCACGCCGGGCGTCAGGTTGCGCAGCAGCATATCGTCCGGCTTGATGGCGTTGAACGTGTCGCGCGCTTTCTCCCGCGCTTTGTCGATCTGCTGCTGATCGCAGCCGAATAGTCCCAGCAGACTCGCGAACAATCCCATGGCCACTCTCCAACGAAGACCCCGGCGCAGCCCCTGCGCCGGATGAACGGAACTACGCGACGTTAGCATCGGTAACACCTCCTCTTCACGCTTCACAGTCCCGCATCATCGTTTGCTGCGCCATGCGTGCGTCAGTCGAAACGACGGTTGAACAGCACATCGAAGCCGGACAGCGAGCCGGTGCGCAGCACCAGTTGCCAGCGGCGCGAGACTTGCCATGTAATCTTCACGATACTCGCCGCGCTGGTGAGACTCTGCTCATATCCCAACGCGAAGTTGTCCGAGATCGCCTTGCCCACCTTCACCACCTGCTCGTCGTCCGCCAGCCCCGAGTCGCTGGTGCCGATGCTGAACTCGTCGATCCCCAGATCCTTGATGATGCGCTTGCCACCGGTTGCCCCGAGCAGTGCCGTCGCGGCCCCGGCCATCGCCTGACGCTGGCCCAGACCCGCACCGTCCGGACCGTGCCCGAACATCAGCCACGAGAGCTTCTCCTCGTCCGATACGTTGGGCTCCGAGACAAGCGACACGCGCGGCTGACGCACCGTACCCGTGACCAGCACCCCGGCGGCGACCTCCTGGTTACGGCGCATGGCCTGAATGTAGATGTCGGGATTGTCCAGCGGACCGACGAAGTTGATCTGACCGCGCTCGATGGCGAGCTTGCGGTCGAACGCTTCGTATGTGCCCTCGGCCACCGTGATCGTACCGGTGGCGCGCATTGGCGTGAGCGGGTCGCTCTGCAAGCGCATACTGCCGCGCAACAGCAGATCGGCCCCCGCACCGACAAAGCGGAAATCGCGTCCCAGATCCACCTCCACATTGATGTGCGGCGAGAAGCGGCTGGCCGGTTTCGCACCGATGCGGGCGGCCTCCTCCTTCGGGTCGATCGGTTTGGCGCGCGTCTGTGCCCCGCCGCGCACAACGACGACATCGTCGCCCAGCTTCGGTGCGCTCGTCGGCGGCAAGGCGAAACGGGCCCGGTCGATGGTGAACTTGCCGGTCACCGCCATTGCCTCGCCACTGCCTGCCGCCTTCGCCTCTCCACTCAGCGAAAGCTGCCGGTCGGGGGCGGCGAACAATTGCAGCTTGTCGGCCGCAAGTGTGATCGCAAGCGTCGGCTCAGGCGTATCAAGGCGGATGTTACCCGTCGCCTTCGCCGTGCCCCCGCCACCGCCCGTCACGACCACGTCCCGCAGCACGATTTCGGTCGGCGTCAGCACGATGCGCACGCGGCCGTTCTTGACGCTCACGCCGGTATCGAACATCTGCATCGACAGATCGTCGGCCGTCAACTCGCCCGTGGGGCGTGGCTTGGCCACAGTGCCCGCCAGCGCCACTTGCAGGTTGGCACGTCCCTTGAACGCGAATTGCGCACCGGCCAGCGCTTCGAACTTCGAGAGGTCCGGAATGGCGATGGCGACGCGTCCCGTGAGCGGCGCATCGTCCGGTACATTGGGAATGCCGGCTTGCACATGCAAGCCGGCCTGTACGTCGGCGTCGACCGTTCCGACCAGCGACGAGACGGCCTTGAGCGTTGCACGTGCCGTCTGTCCCGACAGATCGATGCGCGTACGCAGTTCCGAGATGCCCAGCGGCACACGGGCGCCGACGCCGCCCTTCTCGGCACTCAGGCCGGGAATGCCTGTCACGGTCACCTTCACGTTTTCGTTCACACCACCGCGGCGTAGCGTCACATCGCCACTGCGACGCACGATCTCGACAAACCCATCGGCGCGCTGACCGGCGCGCACATCCCACTTGCCATCGAGTATGAGGTCGCTCGCGACCGGCGACGGCTCCCCCGTGAACGACGCCACGACGCGCAGCACCTGCGCGATATCGAGCGCGTCGATGGTGCCGGCTGTCTTCAGTTGCCCATCGCCATAGTCGAAGTTCGCAAGCGACAGCGTCCCCGCCCCCGTCACCAGCTTGGCCGCGCCGAGATGCACACGCTCGGCACTCGCTTCGACCTGCCACGGCGTGGCCAGTTTGAGCTTGGGTACACCACGGTTTTCGAGGGTGTGAATCGTGCCGCGCCAGCCCGGTTTGCCTCCCGCGCCGGTCACCGCTCCGGCGGCGTCGAGATCCATGTCCAGCGGCGCTTCGCGCAGCTTGCCCGCCGCCTTGAGATGCAGCGTATGCGCGCCACGGGTGCCCGCCAGCGCCACCGAGAGTTTGTCGAGCCGCGCGATATCGCTCGTGAAACCCTGGCCGTCGAGCGTCACGTTAAGACGATCGCCCGCCGCGCCCGGCAATCCACCGCTCACGTCCACCTTGCCGGTGAGATGCTCGAGCTTCTGCACCCCGAAAATGAGCTTGTCGGCCGCGAGCGCGGCAACCACCGCCGGACGCTCGATCGTGCCCGACACCTGCCCGTCGAGTCGCAAACGACCAGCGAGCCCGAAACCGAGCTTGTCGAGCGACGGTGCATCGATATTCACCGCCATCCTGTCGCCGGGCGCGCCGAAGCTGCCGCGCAGCACCACCTTGTTGCCGGCCACGAGCAAGTTGGCGTCGCTCGGCAGCAAACGCTTGCCCGCGAGCCTGACAGTGCCCGACCCGCTCATCGGCAAGTCGGCGTAGACACTGTCCCGCAACGCAAACTTCAGTGTGAGACCGAACGCTGGACGCAGGGTGCCCTGCGCGTCGAACTGTCCTGTGACACTCGCCGCCGGGGTCTTTGCGCCGCGCTTTTGCGGACCGTAAAGGTCATACCATGCCGCCGGGTCGAAACGCGTGAGCCTGATCTGCGCCCGATACGCGCCGGTGTCGCCGTTTTCGAGCCCTCCGGTTGCGGCGACCTTGCTGTTGCCGGCATCGAGCGAGAGCGTGTGGATCGTGGTGCCCTTGGCGTCGAGACCGACATCGGCCAAGACGTGCCGGGCGGCGTCGCGCCAGTCGAGAACGATGCGTTGCCCGGCAGCGTCGAGCCTGATATCGAGCGGCCCGGCGAGTTTCGTCGCCGGCAGCTTGCCGTACAACGCGCGCAGGTCGAGATCGCGCATCGTGAGGGCAAAGCCGCCGACGGTAGCTTCGGCACCCGGCGCCGTCCCAGTGGCAACGCTCGCGCCGCTCGCCCCCGACGCCACAGGCGCCGCAGCCACCGTCGCGGCAATCTTCTCGCGACGCAACTCACCGCTACCGGTAAGCACCGCGCGCCCTGCGAGCTTCAACTCGATGTCTGTCAACGCCTGACGCGTTGCGTCGAGCAGCACCTGGGTGCGCAGACTCTCGACGGGTAGCCATCCCGCATCGATGGCCCCGGGCTTGGCATTGGTGACGGACACCGGCCCCAGCACACGGAATTCCTTGGCTCCGGGCTCGGGCCGCAAGTCGGCCTGCACCGCAAGATCCGCTTGCGGTGCACTGGCAGCGAAATCTCGCGGATTCAGGTGATCGAGCGAAATCTGTGCGCGCGAAAGCGGCACCGGACCGAACGGCGAGGCGGCGATATGGGCCGTCCCGTTCAACCTCTCGCCGCTCGCGCTCAGGTCGACGGCGAGCGCGTCGAGCGAGCCGGACAGATTGGCCTGCAACGCCACCGGAATGTCGCCCGCCTTGGCTTGCAAGCCGACATTGCCGCTGAGAGCGAACGGATGCCGTCCGTTCAATTGCAGATTCGCCTGGGCCTTGCCGTAGGGTGTGCCGAGGTGCTCGACCTGAATTGTGTGTTGCGTGCCGTCGCTGCGCGCCGAGACACGAATGTCATCAAGCACCAGCGCGGGGGAATCCAGCGTGAGCTTGGCGACACGAACGTCGTTCAGTGTCAGGCCGAGCGGCAGCCGCAGGCTCGACGGCATCGTCGTCGGCGTGTTCGATGGCGGCGACGGCGCGAACGCCATCTCTACATCGCCCGCGCGCAGCTTGTCGACGGTGAAATGCAGCGGACGCAATTGCAGTTCCCAGCGGCTTTCGAGACGGCTCACGGTAATGCGCGTTGCGCCGTCGAGATAGCGCACGTCACGCACGGTGAAGCCATGGGCGAAGCTGCCGCTGTGCCATTCGCCCGAGAGTTTGCCGCCGAGCGTCGACACGGCCGTCTGCCACAGCCAGCGGCTGCCCTGCTCGCTCGAGATTGCCCAGAGCAGCGCACCGATCGCCAGCGCGACGATCAGCAGCAGCGCCAGCACGATGCCCGCCAGGGTGCGGCCCCATCGCCAACGGCGCGGAGGGGGAGGGGGTGGAGTGGGTGACACAGGCGCAGCGGGTGGAGGCGGCGGCGCAGGCGTGTCGCCGGGCGTCTTATCGAGGGGCATCGTACTCATCAGAACGCCACCCCCAGCGAAATGGCCGGACGGAAGCGCCGGTCGCGCACGCCGTAGCCAAGGTCGAGATTCACGGGGCCGACGGGACTGCGCCAGCGCACGCCGAAACCCACGCCGTGATACAGCGGCGTGGGATGGCGATAGTCATCGGTCGCCGTGCCGACGTCCCAGAACACCGCCCCGCCCCAGTCGCGGGTCACCCAGCGTTGGTATTCGAGGCTCGCCGTACCGAGGTACTTCGTCGGGAACGTGGTGCCGTTCTGCTGACGGCCGATGCTCTGATACGTGTACCCGCGAACCGACGACGTACCGCCCGCGAAGAACAGCAGCGGCGACGGGATGCGATTGGTGTTGCCGTTCGTGAGCACGGCGCCAAGCTCTAGGCGTGCGATCACGAGATCGCGTTGTCCCACGGGAAAGTACTGGCGGATACGGCCATAGAGACGCGCAAAACTCTGATCGGTCAGCAGGGGCTTCGCGGCGAAGCCGATCTGCGTGTTGATGATGTTGCCCCTGCGGGGAAAGATCAGGTCGTCCACGTCACGACGGTTCCAGGAAAACGCGGGCACGAGCGCCTTGTTGAGAAATCGCTGACCGCCGTCCGGGCGTTCGTCGGCGCGGTAGAGGTCGAGCGTGTAGGCCCAGTCGTAGCGCTCGCGCGAGCGTGCGCGTTTCACGCCGATCTGGCTCGAGCGCTGATCGAGGCCGTTCAGGTAGGTGCGATCGAACGATCCGCGCAGGCTGTTGGTGTACCCGGTGGTGTCGGGCGGCATGCCGATCTCGGCGTAACCGCCCTGCCGGTATTGCTCCAGACGCGCCTGAGAGTCGAATGTCCACGCGCGGCCGAACAGGTTGTAGTAGGAGTACCGGCCATTGACGCTCGCCCCCGTATCCGTCGTATAACCCACCCCGCTCTGCACACGGTGTTCCGGGAACTCGCGCACGTTCACCTCGATCGGCGCATTCGCGGCCTTCTCGGGATCTTCCGTCACCGAGATGATGACGTTCGAGAAATATGGCGTCGCCTGAATCTGGCGTTGCAGTTCCTGCAGGCGATCGGCGTCGAACGGCTCGCCCTCTGACAGCGGGTTGACGTTGCGGATGATCTGCTCGGGATAGCGCCGGGTGCCGGAGATGATGAGCGGGCCAAGCGTGAACGGCGGGCCGCTCTCGTATGTGGCCGCAAGCGACGCCGTGTCGCTGTCGGCATCGATCGTCGCGCGCGAGAAGGACATCTTCGCCGCGTGATACCGCTTCTGGCCGAGTTGAAACAGCGTGTCGTTCTTCGCCTTGTCCCAGTCGTCCTGACGGAACGGAGCGTCCACCGGCAGTTCCCAGGCGCGACGCAACTGCTCGACGCGCTGCGGGTTCTGCTCGATCACCGGGCCTTCGAACTTCAGGTCGAGGTTCTTGATATACGTGCGCGGCCCCGAGTCGACCGTGACGTGAACGTCGTGGCGGCCGTTGATGGTGGCCACATCCACATGCGTGACGGGGGAGAAATAGCCTTCCGTCGACGTGAGTTCCTGAACCTGCTCACCGACGGTCGCAATCAGGTGCTCGAACTGCGCCTCGCCAATGTCGTCACGCTCGGCGTAACGCGCGAGGTCGAGATTGTCCTTGAGGAGCTTGGCCAGGCCATTCGGGGCGTCGACACGAACACGATAGTCGGCCTGTGCCACGCCGGGCACCAATAGGCCGCAGGTCAGTGTGGCAAGCGCCAGAAGCGCGGCAGGCAGGGTGCGCAAAGGGCGCACGCCAAGGCGACGAGAAACGTCGAAACCGGGTTTGATCTGTGAGACGGACAAAACCTTCCTTGAAATCTTAAATACCGCCGCAGGTTGTCCCGCGTGCGGTTCAGGGGGCTCAATCGAACAATGTTGGCAAGCATCGCACAACGACGTAACGTGCAATGCGTAGATGGGCATATTTGACCATATCCCCACGGCGTATTCACCCGTGTCTCTCAAATCTGTCAAAAAGGCGAACCGGGACGCGTTTGCGGTAGAATCGGCGTCGATTGGCGCCATCGCGATGACGCCGCTTCCGCCTATTTTTTAAGCATTCGACCATGTACGAATCCGACATCACCCAATTCATCAAGCAATTGAAGTCCGAGAAGCCCGCGCTGGAAGCCGAGCAGCGTCAGGGCCGCTCACTGCTGTGGGACAAGCAGCCGATCGATATGGAAGAGCGCCACCGCGCCCAGCAGTCGCGCGTGGCCCAGCAGCCGTACGTCTACCAAAGCGAATAAGTTACCGCCTTCCGGCCGAGTTCCGCATTGAATCCGAGTTCGCCCGACGATCCGTCGCACACACCAGAGCCGATCCCCGAGATCGCGCCGGTGTCTGCGCACGTCGATGCCGCGCCGGATGACGAGCGCAGCGATGCGTCGATCGAAGCGTCTGCCGCCGCAGGAGAATCCGGCAGTGAGGGCAAATCGGACGAAGCAGACGAATCGAGCGAAGCGAGCGCCCTCGCGGGGATGACGCCGCTGGAAGCATCGGAAGCGCAGGCGATCAAGCCCCATCCCGCCGTCGTCGCGACGACGGAATTGCCCACACCGCAGAACGGGCGGGACACCACGCCCGACACGGTCGACGGTGTCGCGCGGGCGCGCCTGTACGGCGAGCCGCTCTTCGCACTGCCGAACGACCTCTACATCCCGCCGGACGCGCTTGAGATCTTCCTCGAAGCCTTCGAAGGCCCGCTCGACTTGTTGCTGTATCTGATCCGCAAGCAGAACTTCAACGTGCTCGACATTCCGATGGCGCAGGTCACGAAGCAGTACCTGCTCTACGTCGAGCAGATCCGCCGGACCAATCTCGAACTCGCATCCGAGTATCTGCTCATGGCGGCGATGCTCATCGAGATCAAATCGCGCATGCTCTTGCCGGTCAAGAAGGCAGATACGGGCGAAGAGGCCGAAGATCCGCGCGCGGAACTCGTGCGCCGCCTGCTTGAGTACGAGCAGATGAAGCTCGCCGCCCAGAAACTCGACACCCTGCCGGTGCTTGGCCGCGACTTCCTGCGCTCGCAGGTGTATATCGAGCAGAGCCTCCAGCCGCGCTTTCCCGATGTCGATGCCGAAGATCTGCGCGCTGCGTGGGCCGAAGTGCTGCGCCGGGCCAAGCTCGTGCAGCATCACAAGATCTCGCGCGAAGAACTGTCCGTGCGCGAGCACATGAGTCAGATTCTGCGGCGTTTGCAGGGTGCCCGCTTCATGGAGTTCACCGAACTCTTCGACGTCACGCGCGGTGTGCCCGTCGTCGTGGTCAACTTCATCGCCATGCTCGAACTCTCGCGCGAATCGTTGCTGGAGATCACTCAGGCCGAGCCGTTTGCGCCGATCTATGTCCGCCTGACCTATTCCCCCAACTGAGCGCCCGGTGAATCCTCGCAACCGGGGGAGTCTGTTGAACAGTGCGTTTTTTGCGCACGCGCATTGAGATTTCCTCTACAATCCCCCCGGACATTTTGGCGGCCACGCCCTTGCCAGATAAGGCGTGCGCCACTCCTGGACGTCATCAACGTACGCCACGCACGGAACTTCAATGAAAGTCATCCCCTCGATTCACGAACTGCGCGATCAACTGCGCGGCCAGAATCGCGTCGCCTTCGTGCCCACCATGGGCAACCTGCATGAAGGACATCTGTCGCTCATGCGACTGGCGCGCCAGCATGGCGACCCGGTCGTCGCCAGCATCTTCGTGAACCGCCTGCAATTCGGGCCGAACGAAGACTTCGACAAGTACCCGCGCACGATGGCCGATGACATCGAGAAGCTCACGCGCGAGAACGTCTACGTGCTGTTCTCTCCCGACGAGAAGGAGATGTACCCCGAGCCGCAGGAATACCGTGTCGAGCCGCCGCACGATCTGGGCGACATTCTCGAGGGCGAGTTCCGCCCGGGCTTCTTCAAGGGCGTGTGCACTGTCGTCACCAAGCTGTTCTCCTGCGTGCAACCGCGCGTGGCGGTGTTCGGCAAGAAGGATTACCAGCAACTGATGATCGTACGCAGCATGTGCCGTCAGTTCGCGCTGCCCATCGAAATCATCGCCGCCGAGACGGTGCGTGCCGACGACGGCCTGGCGCTCTCGTCGCGTAACCGCTATCTGTCGGACGCCGAGCGCACTGAGGCCCCTCAGCTCTATCGTTTGCTGGGCCAGATTCGCGACGACGTGAACAGCGGCAAGACGGACTACGCCGCGCTCGAAGCGGCGGCCATGCAGACGTTGACCGGGCGTGGCTGGAAGCCGGATTATGTGTCGATTCGCCAGCGCGCCAACCTGCGCATGCCGGCACCGGGGGCGGCCCCCGCCGAGAGCCTTGTGGTGCTCGCGGCAGCCAAGCTCGGCGCCACGCGTCTGATCGACAATCTCGAAATCTGAGCGCCGGGCACGCGGCGCACGGCCGGATGACCGGTACCGCGTGCTCCCGACGCAAGCCGCGCGTGCCGGTTGCACGCGCATCTTTCGTCGCGCCGCTTGCGCGACACCGCAACACTAGAGGCAAGCCATGTACCGCACCATGCTCAAGTCGAAGATCCACCGCGCCACCGTGACGCATTGCGAATTGCATTACGAAGGCTCGTGCGCGATCGACGAAAACCTGCTCGAAGCCTCGGGCCTTGTCGAAAATGAGCAAATCGACATCTTCAACGTCAACAACGGCGAGCGCTTCACCACGTACGCCATTCGCGGCGAGCGCGGCAGCGGCATGATCTCGCTCAACGGTGCAGCGGCGCGCCGCGCGCAGTTGGGCGACGTCGTCATCATCGTGTCGTACGCGCAGGTCGAAGAGAAGGACGTGCTGGCCGGCTTCAAGCCGAAGCTGGTGTTCGTCGACGACAAGAACGTGCAGAAGGGTGAACGCGATCACGTGCCGCTGCAAGCGTGGGAAGAGACCCGCGCCTTCGACGCCGCTCAGGCAACGAAATAGGGCAGCTAAGTCAGGGTGCAAACCTTGGCTAGCGGTGGCTGGGAGACTTATCTGGCAAGGGTTTCGGGCTAGAGCGTTTATCATTTCTGGATGTCCCCCGTGAAGGGTAAGTTTTTGATTTTTAAGATGGGGGATTCTTGGTAATAGCAGGGGGGCGGCGAAGAGCTTCCCTCTGCGGCCCTGCCCCGAGCGCGTCGCATATTTGCTGGGCAACGAGTGCTTCGATATCTCCCTCATCTGCGCCTTGCGAGAAAACTGCGCAGCACGCTGAAACGCCACCAACGGAACCGCGATAGACCCCAAAAACACTTCCGGGGCCGCATCCAGTATGCCCAGCGAGGGTCAAGCCACCTTCAGCAGAGTCCTGCATAAGACCCCAAAGCGTATCCTGCCGAAATCCACGGACGCCCCGCAATCGGGCTACCGAGTACACTGGCCGCCTGCATGTCCAAAAGCAAGTTGGCGGGAAGAAGCTCTCCGGCAAGCAGACAATCTAGCAGTAGAGTCACCTGTGAAACCGGTCCGGTCAGCAAGCCGTGATAGACCCAACCGGGGCCATAGTCCAAGGAATTGCCGAGGTACTCCCCGTGCAAATCGGCATGCTCCGTTGCAAAACGAGCTGCCGAGATATCAAGAGGAACGAATACCTGCCGCCTAACAGCATCTTGAAGCGGCAAGTCTGTCGCACGCTCGATAATCCCCGCCACGAGCATGTAACCAATATTCAAGTAACGCCAACCGTTTCCGGGTTGGTATCGAAGCCTGTAGCCGTCAAGACTGCGCATCATCTCGCTCGGCGGCCACGCTGTTTCATGATTGGCCACAGCGGCGTGATACTCAGCAAGCTCGCAATAATCTGCGAGTCCAGCTTCGTGCCGCAGGAGTTGGCGCAGGGTTGGAAAATATCCGCATTTTGGCTGAATGTAGTTGCCCACCCGTGAACGTGAGCGACCGGACGCACCGTTCTCATTTCGTCGCCGGTATCAGATCACAATGAATCTGTAGGCTTTCCGTCTCATTATGGTGAACCCGAAAGCCATTTCTCTTGAGCGAAGTGAGAATAAAGTTAAGGGGCGACGCGTATCTTTGTACACGTCGATGCTGCCAGCTTGACGGAGTGAAGACACCGAGCGGAAGCATGCGGATGCGGCGCCCATTCAGGCAGAATGAAACGTCGATATGGGTGCCATCCACATCGTGGCCATTGCTTCCGAAAATATCGGCGATCTCGTGTTGTCTGTCGGGATAAAGACGGCGAAACACACCGATACCTAACGTGCGAAACCACATCCTGACGAAGCCAAGATGGGACGCCCTAGGCTCATAACCTCGGGTCAGTATCAACGTGATTTCCGAGGGGAGTTGTGCTTGAATACTCTGCAATTTACTCAGAACAACAGCATCTACACGCACGTGTCGCGCAGGCCATCGAGGACGAACTTGTATTCCGTCGTGAATACCGCGCCCCAGGGTAACGAACCTCATGAACTACCTTTCGTATTTGCCGAATTGGACTGCCGCAGAGATCGCAAGCATTCCTGAACCGCACCGGGAATCGTGAAGGCCGGTTGCCATAAGTTAATGCGAACACACCAGCGATAGTTTGAGTTACCCGTATAGTCTGCCTCGGCCTCGGCGGGCGGGATATGGTTCAGCAGTTCCATCAGTCGATGATGGTTGTACCAAGCCACCCATTCCAGTGTTGCAAGCTCGACGGATTTCCTCGTTTCCCACGGGGTGCAGCGCTCTCGCATCGAAAGTCGTCGCGCGAACCCGCTTGCCGCGAATCGTACTACGCAGGTCCTGCAAACTCTTCAGACGTCCGACCACACAGCGTGCGCCCCAATGCTTTCCTGGTTCATCTGCTTCCAGGCCATCGGCACGCCATACACCTGCATGTTGGTCTGCCAGGCAATCTTGATGTCTGGCGGCAGAGTCTCATCGCGTTTCGCGCGGGTGCAGCGATGACGTCAAGCGACTCAAGACGCTTGAGGCGGAGAACGCGCGGTTAAAGAAAATGGTGGCTGAGCGCGATCTTGAGATTGAGGTCATGAAGGAGATCGGCGCAAAAAAGTGGTGAGCGTGCAGGTTCGCTGTGAGCAAGCCCGGTTTGCGATGACGCAGGGCTTGAGTCAACGGCGAGCCTGTGCGCTGATGCAGATCAGTCGATCAAGCTTGGGCTACACACCCAGGATGCCTACAAAAAACGCACCGGTTATATTCGGTCAGACAACGGGCCGGAATTTGTCAGCACGGCGCTTCTGAAGTGGGCCGTCCAAGAGCGGATCGAGACGGTGCTGATTGATCCAGGTAAGCCTTGGCAAAACGGCACTAACGAAAGCTTCAACGGCAAATTCCGTGATGAATGTTTGGCGATGGAGTGGTTTCGGAATCGAATCGAAGCGAAGATCGTGATCGAATACTGGCGAACCCACTACAACGAAGTGCGCCCGCATTCGAGTTTGCAGTACCTGACCCCGGCCGAATTCCGTCGGGTTAGCGAATGTAATCCAACCACTGGGGCCGTGAATCTCTAGACACCAGTGGTACGAAAAAGTCCGTCAGGTCAGGGGGACCAGCACGTCACGAACGTGCTCGCGCACCTGATGAAGTCGCCGCAGTGGCAGAACATGATGGTTGTGATCACGTACGACGAGAACGGCGGCTGGTGGGATCACGTGGCGCCGCCCAAGGGTGATCGCTGGGGTCCGGGCTCGCGCATTCCGGCAATGGTCGTCTCGCCGTTCGCCAAGCGCGGCAACGTCGATCACACGTTCTACGACACCACGTCGATCCTGCGCTTCGTCACGCGGCTGCACGACTTGCCGACGCTCGAAGGCATCGCCCATCGCAACGCCGCCTTCGCGGCGCGCGGCGCCATGCCGCCGGGCGACCTGACGAAGTCGCTGGCGTTCGCGTGATGTTCGCGTGACATTCTCGTGATGCGGAGCCGGTGCTGGCGCAAGTCAGTCGACACACTTAAGCAATGGGCGCCTTGCAGGCGCCCACAGAATGTTGACGAACCCCATGTTTTTCGGAGCATGGGGTTAATGATCCGGCATTGAATCTATGAACTTATGCGGCGTATCGAACGGGCTTGTACTCGAAGTAGCTTTTGATCCGCTCTGGTTGTCGTTGAACACTGCGCAGGTGCGACGCAGCGGCCTTGACCAACTTGCAGTTTGGTGCATGCTGGCGCCGCTCGTTCAAAGCGGTGACAGACAGCGTCCTCGAGTCGATCTTGTTCATGAGTCATGTGAACACATCCGATCGAATATGTTCAATATTTTCATGCCGGATCAATAAACAGAAATGGCGGTATCGGAGAACAACCAGCCCTTGCGTCCGACGACAAACGGGCGGGCGGTGTTCTCGCAGAGATTGTCGGAGTGCGAGGCTCGAACAATCTGGGCAGGCGCTCGGTGAACATCCGCTGAGGACTGCTGTCCATGCTCCAGCGGGCCATTCCGCCCTCACGCTTGACTTATGCAGCAGTTCCGCCGTACGTGAAACCGAAGCAGGGCCGTCCATCGTCTGCCTCTTCACCTCAGGCGCAACACGTTCTTGTTGCGCCTGCAGCAAGGGCAGTTTGATTTGCACAGATTCAGTTCAGCCGCCCCTTGATACTCGTAAATTCCGGGCGCTCCCCGCGACAAATACGGCTACAACGGTACAACTAAATTCTGAGGTATTTTCCCAAAGTTCGCCACGTAGAAAATCTCATCCTCCTGGGTAACGAAAACATGATTTAATGCATCGATTAATTCGTCTTCGGTGATTTTTCCCTCTCTCACCAACCTCGGACCGTCGTATTTTACAATGTCCTCAATCCGCCTAAATTCATTTTCTCCAGCTCGCCTGTTTATTTGAAACAGTGCGTAATTTTTATCTCTATTATTTCTCATAAAATCCTCAGATACGCTTCGCGTCCCTGAAAGCGAAGCAGCCTTGTCCTTGATCCCTTTCTCGCTCGCCGTATGCTTAATGGCATAAGCCAGAACATCGTCATGCGTTGCATGCGCCGGCCCGGTAAAACCGACTTCTCTGTAACCAACCCCAGCGACGGGCTCTGCTCCTGGTCGAGGTTGAGCCCGATAAAGAACATCTGGCAATGGACGATCGGCATATTTATCAATGCGGTTCTTTAAATCGATCTCCTTCATGTATGGATTTTTATATATTGCATCAGTTTTTGCATAGAGCTTATTAAGATACTCTACGTCGTCGGGAGCGGGGGCGACCCGCGAGGATCGCCAATGGAAGCCGCAACTTTTGAAAATCAGATCCCTCTTGCAACGCAGCACGTCCGTTCCATCAGAATTCTTTATTTTTTTAATGTCCACCAACGTAAGACTCTCCTCTTTCATCCTATTCAAATTAAAATTCGTAAAAGGAGGCGAAACAAAATCAAGCAACTCACTCCCCGTCTTTCTTGCTAGTTTTGAAATTTTCATATTTCCTTTTAACGAACGCAAAGTCGCCAAAACTCCCTGCCCGGAAGCGTATGTGGCTTTGGCGTGCACGAGTCCACTTTTAAGAGAACTTAAGCCGGCCTTGCCTATTGCGGTGAGCGTAAGACCCAAATCTATTAAATCAAATGCAATATCTTCGATCTCAATCTGATGACCCGGATCATTTATGCCATCAATGATTTGATCATAGAATGGAATTACCATGCCAAAGAGCTTGTCGATGACATCCTTCCCATCACTCCCTTCCTTGAATGATTTTATGGTGTGCTTCACTTCCTCCCGGATTTGAAGCTCCATTATCTCCTTGACGGTCTTTCCATTTAGGGCCATGTAATATCCAAGCCCATCCCCTTTATCAACAATGAAGTTGGCGATTGAGCAACCCCTGGGATTGCTTATTTGGCATTCTGGAGCAAACGGCTCATCGTGAGTTGCGAACGGAATACCCATGGCGCGGAGGACTTCACGATTACTGAATTTTATCTCCACCGATCCTTCCCGATTCTGGATCGGCATTAAATTTGTTCGAGCGACAACTCGAAATTCTCCTTTGGGACCGATAACCCCAAAATGTTCGTCTCCTTGCGAAACTCCGAATTGAAATACATAGGCCGCCGGATTGGTATTTGTCAATGGAATACTTTTCGGATAGATACGTATCGACGGATTATCGCTCTTGGATTTTAGTATATTGAGAGAAACGCTCCTGATAACTTTTGCGACATTGATAGGATATTCCATCTCAAGTCTGCTAAGACCAGCCAACTCCCCATTTGCAATGGCCTTTGCCGTAGCAAATCGATCAAGGTGATTTTCAATGTAGTCAACAAACTGCCCGTAATACAATTTTGTGGCTTTTGCATTTATTTGAGCAGCCGCCCCCACTCTTCCATTGGGTGTTGAATTAATCCGCACTCGCTCAGCAGGAGTCATATTTTTATCGACGTCTTCTCTCACTTTCTGCCAGGTTTTGAACCCAGACGGAGGCGGCGGTGGGTTTAGAGCAAGGTCCCATGCCTCTTTGAAGATTTCGAGGCACTCTTCGTCACTTACAGGGCGTTTATCTCTACCATTTTCCGCACACCAGGCTATTGCTTCTTCTTTCCAGAGCGCCAAATCGGCATCACTAGCAAGATCGCTGTTACCATTATTCCCCTCATTGGAGTGAATTTTGTTTGCGAAGGCCAATAGATCTGCACCGCGCGCCCCATTCGCCGCCTCCCCAAGTAGTTTTCGAACGGCCTTTTGTCTCGCGACAATTAGCGGGTGTTCTTCAGTTTGAACGTCACTCGCCGCTGTCGAGCTGGGGGCATTGTTGTCGTCGGCGGAGCGTTTGTGGGGTTGTGGTCGAAGGACGTTTGGCGAGGAAGTATCACTTCGAGAATCGTTTGCCAAGTGAGGGGCGTCAGAGACTGCATTGATTAGAACAGGAACCGCACCGGTGAGATTCGAGGAAGAGCTGGCATTTCGGTGGAAATTTTTGTGCAGTTCGACTAGCGTCGCAGGAGATGTTGGCTGAATGCCTGATGAGCGGCTTTCATTCAAATTGAATTTTGGCGCCCCGAGGTCGGTTCGTTCCCGCACCTTGGAATCGAATTTTCCTGCTTCATTGTCGTTGGATTTTGCAGCGAGGTTAACCTTCGGGTTTATTGCATCACTTTTTTGGGAGGGAGGGTTCTTAAGGACTTGCGCCGCCTCCGCGGCATATTGCCCAGCCAGCAAAAGAGCATATAGCGCCGCTGTTCGCGGAGCATTTTGTACGCTGATAGGTGCAGCCTTGCTCCGGCGGGATGGATGTGGATTGTCGTGCGTTGCCATATTGAAATAGCCGTTATTTCTCCTATTATTATTTAGGAGTACCAAATTTTTATTCATGAATTCTTCCTTATATTGTGGACGTGCAGGTTAAAGGCCTAGAAAAAATAAATCTTGCTGAGGCGTTGCTAAGAGCTGTCAGCGCAAGTCATCAACGAATCGTATACAGATGGCCGCGCAGCATGGGGAAGCATGCACAACATGAATGTCGAGACGCCGCTCAAAGCGAATGCACAGTTTGCCGAAGCCGGCAAGCCAGGCATACATGCGCTCGACTACCCAGCGATGCAGCCCGTGCCGCTCCTCGCTTTCCACGCCGCGAAGTGTGATCCGGGCCGTGATGCCACGCTGCTTCAGGCAACGCCAGCAGCGGGCAAAGTCGTGGTCCTTCCCACGGAATACGGATTTGAAGAACGTGCAGAATGCCGTTCGATGCGGCGCGGTCGCCTACCGTGCGACCTCGGCCGCCCTTGGATGAGGGCGTGAAGACTGGAATTAAGGTTCCAGCGCTGCCCGTAATTCGTTGCTGTTGCGTCTCGCCATTCCCCAAGCATGTCAACATGTTTGCCCGACCGACGCACGGCCAGACATAACCAGCTATTAGTATTACTAGTATGCATACCTAAATATTAGGAATATTATTTATACCCCTTGCCTTCATATGAGAAGGCGAATTGCAGTAAGAACGGGGCACTATCAGAAGTATGGAGGGTAGACGTGCTTCTGTTGCCGGAGGCTCGTCCCAGCGGCACTGGCGATTGTCGGCGCCAATGAGGTGAAATCCCCTCGGTGCTTGATGCAGGCTTGATTAAGGGATCAAGGACCTCCACCTCAACTCACAGTCATGGGTAACAAGACAGACTCCAGCACTGGCGTGATTCAATACTCGGGCAAGTGCTGCTGTTGAACCGAGCTCGACGATATGCAGTCCAACGCTTCGGCATTGATCTGCGGCACCGCTGCGGCATCCATATATATCGTCCCCCTCTGTGTAGTCGTGCTTTGGCATAGGCTCCCCGCACGACTCTCTCTTGAATAACCTCGAACCTTCTCAGTTGTTCCGATATTCCAGGGGACAGCGGTCGTTCGATGAAGTTCGGCAGGGCATCCACCGCCGCGGCATGGATAGGCGGTTCCGTTCGCCGCCCCGTCTGCTCGGCTTGGCGCACCAAGCGCACATTGTTGCCGACAGTAGTCGCCTGCGTTGATGTTGATTTTGATGTTGACTGGCTCGCGTGCCCCGCGGCGCCTGCCGTCGTTCGGAGGGGCGACAGGAGTTGATCCAGGCTCGACGACGTACGGGCCCAACCGTCAGCCTGACGCGCTTCACGCACGCCGGTGCCTAGGGTAGACGACTGCGTTGTAGTTGAGGTTAACGGGGTAGGCTGTGCCGACGTTGAAGTCGTGGCAGGAAGCTGGGAGCGCGTGGCCCCGGAGCCGGAAACAGGATACATTGGATTTATCTCACGGAAGCGCTTTCGATTGCGGCGTGCTCGTTATCGTCGCAGCCCGCCGTCTTTTTTTATTGTCGCAGAGGCTCACCGTTCACATTTGTATAAATCGCTCTTTCGGCATTTGATGTCGGTCAGAAAAAGGGGAGGCCTCCATTCCGTAAAATTGAGGAATGGAGGCATACATGAACCGGATCCCGAAAGGCATCTGGCGGTGAAGCTAGCAATGACCGAGGGAGTCGGCCTATCAGAGGCTGCGCGGCGGCTCTCGATATCGAAGATGCTGGCGAACTGGGTGCGTGCAGCGAAAGCCGGCAAGCTCAGGCGTGTAGGGCAGCAGCAAAAGCCGTTGACGGAGATCGAGGCTGCACTCGGGCGGGTCAAGTGGGAATTGGCCGAAGTGAAGATGGAGCTAAGCGTGTCCCCCAAGCCGTCTTGACGGGCTATCGATTTCCCCATCGATTGGTCGCCAGTCGCATCAATGCTGCATTGGCAGCACGTATATCGAATCGCTCTGAATCGAACCCTGGACCAACCCACTGGCGGTAGTGCGTGGCTTCCTCGCTGTCCGGGTTATCGCGCAAGGTGGTCAGGAACACTTCATATCCGGGCGGACCCCCTACATCTTCGGGCGGGCAGGCACGCGCGCCATCGAGAACCCTGGACTCGCCCCATGATTCGTCTTCAATCGTTTCAATGTTTTCGACGACGATCTGGTGATACCAACCGTCACCGAAGTCATATTGGTAAATGATGTGCGAGTCAGGCCGGAGTACTTTATTCAGTTTGGTTTTCCGGTCATCAAACGTCTTGGTCAGGTCCATGAACTCCAGTCCTGCGTCTATATCGAGCTGGGCATACG
>NZ_CABPSM010000008.1 GCF_902459555.1 Pandoraea horticolens
TCGCCATCGTTGCGAGAGACGAGATATTAGTGAAAACCCCGAACCCTGGCAAGCCCTTTGTGAAAATAATTTGAAAACCTATAAAAAGCCCCGTAAATGACGGGGCTTTTTTATCAGGCATCGGCACCTACCGGTGCCAATGCCCTATATCCAACGGGCGAGAGAACCTCAGGACTTCTTGCCGAAGTAGCGCTCGAAGATGGCGTCGTACGTGCCATCCGCCTTGATCGCATCGATGCCCTTATTAATCTTGGCCAACAGCTCGACATCGCCCTTACGTACCGCAATGCCGTAATACTCCTTCGGGAAGTTGCTATCGGCGACCGTACGCAACTTGGCATTCGGATTATTCGCAATGAAGTTCACCACGACGCCATTGTCGGCCACCACCGCATCGACACCGCCCGCCTCAAGCTCTTTCATCGCAAGCGGCGTACCTTCGAAGCGTTTGACCGCCGGATTGTTCTTGCCCATGAGCTTTTGCACGACTTCATCGCCCGTGGTCGCCGTCTGCACACCCACCTTCAGGGACTTCAGATCTTCAAACTTCTGCACAGTCGAGTTGGCCGGGACGGCAATCAACTGGGATGCCTCGAAGTAAGGCGTCGAGAAGTTCATCTGCTTGCGACGCTCATTCGTAATCGTGATCGCCGAAATCAGGATGTCCCGATCCCCCTGCACCAGCGAATTGAAGATGCCCTCGAACGGCGTATTGATGAACCGGATGGAGATGCCCGCCTTGTCGGCGACGGCCTTCATCACTTCGATATCGAAGCCGGCGATCTGCCGGGTATCGGTCTCATACTCGAACGGCGCATAGGCGGCGTCCGAACCGACGACGTACACAGGTTGCGAGCCATCCGGCCCGACTGACCGGCCCGCGGCCGATTCTTCCTTCTTCCCGCAGGCGCTCAATAACAGCCCGGAGGCCGCTACCAAAGCCAGCGCAAATGCACGTCGTTTCATCGCCATCGATTCGCCCCTTGCTGAAAAAACCGGCAGCCTATCATAGGACGACCCCCGCATCCGGAGGTCATCCCGGTTTTCTACAACGGGCTCAGCGATGCTTGAAAACCGGCTTTCGCTTCTCGACGAACGCCGCCATGCCTTCCTTCTGATCCTCGAGCGCGAACAGCGAATGGAATAGGCGGCGCTCGAACTGCACCCCTTCGTCGAGCGTCGATTCGAATGCGCGATTGACGGCTTCCTTGGCAGCCATCACGACCGGCAGCGAGTATTCGCAGATGGTGTTGGCGGCACCAATGGCCTCGTCGAGCAGCTTGTCCGCAGGCACCACGCGCGACACGAGACCCGCCCGCTCCGCTTCCGTCGCATCCATGAAACGGGCCGTCAGGCACATGTCCATCGCCTTGGCCTTCGACACCGCGCGCGTGAGACGCTGCGTGCCGCCCGCGCCCGGAATCACGCCGAGCTTGATTTCCGGCTGACCGAACTTTGCAGTGTCGGCCGCGATGATGAAGTCGCACATCATCGCCAGCTCACACCCGCCACCGAGGGCGAAACCCGACACGGCAGCGATCACCGGTTTTCGGATTCGACGCACGGTTTCCCAGTTGCGCGTGATGTAGTCGCCCTTGAATACGTCGGCGAAGGTGTACTTCGACATCATGCCGATATCCGCCCCTGCCGCAAACGCCTTATCGCTGCCGGTAATCACCATGCAACCGATGGCCTCGTCAGCGTCGAAGGCGGTCAGCGCGGTGCCCAGTTCGTCCATCAGCGCATCGTTCAGCGCGTTGAGCGCCTTGGGACGATTCAGCGTGATCAGACCGACGCGGCCACGCGTCTCCACCAGAATGTTCTCGTACGTCATCCTCTTTTTCCTCCAGTCAAAGTCGTCTTGTGGTTTGGGGGGCAGCGCGGCTAAGGCGTCACACCTTCGCCGTCGCCGGAAACAGGCATAAGGCGATGGACACGCCATTGGTTGGCAACGGCGCTGCGGCGCACACGGCAAACCGCGGTAAAAAGGGCTTGCCGGGCGTCGACTGCAGTGGTTAGGCATGATGCCATCGATCTCCCGGCCACGCACCTCTCTTGCGCCAAGCAAACGGCCAACCGTGCGCGCCGCACCGGGCCGCAGCGCCATGCATGCCGCCGCATAAACCCGGACGCCGTGCAATCCGTCGGGGAAAACCCGGCGTCATCGCGTGCCACGCCCGAAAGATTTGATGCTATATTAACAAACCAACCGGTCGGTCAATTAATGTTCATGAGACATATCGACCACGACCCGGTGCCGTTTCCTGCGTCTTGCCGCGCGCCTGCACGAACGTGCCCGTCGGCAGACAGCGAATCCGCCAGCCGCATCCCGACACGGACAAACCCACAACCATGACTCATCCCCTCTTCGCCAAACACCGAGAGACTCTCGAGCGCGCCCTTCAGGCCATCGCCACGCGTGGTTACTGGAGCCCGTTCACGGAAATGCCGAGCCCGCGTGCGTATGGCGAGACGGCCGCCGCCGACGGCGAAGCCGCTTTCAAGCAGTACCTGAACGCGGCCTTCCCGCTGGAGCAGCGCGGCAGCACGGGCAGCGTGGGTCAGGAGGCATCGCCCTTCGGCTTCGCGCTCGGCACGACCTATCCCGGTTTCGAGATCGACGCCCTGCTCGCCCGCGTGAGCGACGCCCACAAGTCGTGGCGTGCCGCCACCCCGGACGCCTGGGTCGGGGTGTCGCTGGAAATCCTCAAGCGCCTGAACGCGCGCAGCTTCGAAATGGCCAACGCCGTGATGCACACGACGGGTCAGGCGTTCATGATGGCCTTCCAGGCCGGCGGCCCGCACGCACAGGATCGCGGCCTCGAAGCCGTGGCGTACGCCTGGGACGAACTGCGCCGCATCCCGGCGGATGCTTACTGGGAGAAGCCGCAAGGCAAGAACCCGCCGCTGGCGATGGAAAAGCGTTACACCGTCGTGCCGCGCGGCGTGGCACTGGTGCTCGGCTGCTGCACGTTCCCGACGTGGAACGGCTACCCGGGCCTGTTCGCCAGCCTCGCCACGGGCAACGCCGTGATCGTCAAGCCGCACCCGGGCGCGATCCTTCCGCTCGCCATCACCGTCAAGATTGCACGCGACGTGCTCAAGGAAGCCGGCTTCGATCCGGATGTCGTCACGCTCGCGGCCACCAACCCGAACGACGGCGCCATCGTCCAGCAACTGGCCAAGCGCAATGAAGTGCGCGTGATCGACTTCACCGGCAGCACCGCCAACGGCGACTGGCTGGAGACCAACGCCCGTCAGGCGCAGGTCTACACCGAGAAGGCCGGCGTGAACCAAATCGTGATCGATTCGACGGACGACCTGAAGGGCATGGCCCGCAACATCGGCTTCTCGCTGGCGCTGTACTCGGGGCAGATGTGTACGGCGCCGCAGAACATCTACATTCCGCGCGACGGCATCCAGACGCCGGACGGCAAAGTGTCGTTCGACGAAGTGGTCGCCGCCATCGCCGGTAGCGTCCAGAAGACCTGCAGCGACCCGGCCAAGGCCGTCGAACTGCTCGGTGCGATTCAGAACGAAGGTGTGCTCGCCCGTATCGATGAAGCCCGCAAGGTCGGCCGCATCGTGCTCGACAGCCAGACGCTCCAGCACCCAGCCTTCGCCGATGCCCGCGTGCGCACGCCGCTGATCGTCGCCCTCGACGTCGCCGACGAAGCTGCGTACACCCGCGAGTGGTTCGGCCCGATCGCCTTCGTGATTGCCGTCGACAACAGCGCACAAGCCTTTGCACTGGCCGGCCGCACCGCAGCCGAACATGGCGCGCTCACGCTGTCGGCCTACACGACGACGGCCGAAGGCGAAGCCCAGGCGATCGACGCCGCCATCGAAGGTCGCGTCGCGCTGTCGCTCAACCTGACCGGCGGCGTGTTCGTGAACCAGTCCGCTGCCTTCTCGGATTACCACGGCACGGGCGGCAATCCGGCCGCGAACGCGAGCCTCGCCGACGCCGCCTTCGTCGCAAATCGTTTCCGCGTCGTACAGAGCCGCCACCACGTGCCGGCCAAGTCCGACACCGGCGCCGCCTGAGCACCACCATCCATTTATATAGAGAGAGGGCGGCAAACACCTTACGGCATGTCAGCGCGACGCTCAGCCACTATCCTAGGCACTCACCGTCGCGCGGCCGCCGCCGTGCCCCCGCCCCACGAAAAGACAGGAACGAGACATCATGACCGAAGCCTTCATCTGCGACGCGATCCGTACGCCCATCGGCCGCTACGGCGGCGCCCTGAAGGACGTTCGCGCCGACAACCTCGGCGCGATCCCGCTCAAAGCGCTCATGGCGCGTAACCCGAACGTCGACTGGACGCTGATCGACGACGTTATCTACGGCTGCGCCAACCAGGCCGGCGAAGATAACCGTAACGTGGCCCGCATGGCCGCACTGCTCGCCGAACTGCCGATCGACGTGCCGGGCGCCACGCTCAACCGTCTGTGCGGCTCGGGCATGGACGCCATCGGCAGCGCCGCGCGCGCCATCAAGGCAGGCGAAGCCGGGCTGATGATCGCTGGCGGCGTCGAGTCGATGACCCGCGCACCGTTCGTCATGGGCAAGGCCGACAGCGCGTTCGCCCGTCAGGCCGCGATTTTCGACACGACCATCGGCTGGCGCTTCATCAACCCGCTGATGAAGGCGCAATACGGCGTGGACTCGATGCCGGAGACGGCCGAGAACGTGGCCGACGACTTCAAGATCAACCGCGAAGATCAGGACCGCTTCGCCCTGCGCAGCCAGGAGAAGGCCGCACGCGCCCAAGCGGACGGCACACTCGCACAAGAGATCACGCCGGTATCGATCGCGCAGAAGAAGGGCGATCCGATCGTCGTCGAGCGCGACGAGCACCCGCGCGCGACGAGCCTCGAATCGCTGGCCAAGCTCAAGGGCGTGGTGCGCCCGGACGGCACCGTCACCGCAGGCAACGCTTCGGGTGTGAACGATGGCGCCTGCGCCCTGCTGCTCGCGAGCGAAAGCGCCGCCAAGCGGCACGGCCTCACGCCGCGTGCGCGCGTGCTCGGCATGGCCACCGCCGGTGTCGCCCCGCGCATCATGGGCATCGGCCCGGCCCCGGCCACGGTCAAGCTGCTCAAGCAATTGAACATGACACTGGATCAGTTCGACGTGATCGAGCTGAACGAAGCCTTCGCGAGTCAGGGTCTGGCGGTGTTGCGTCAACTCGGCGTTGCCGACGACGATGCCCGCGTGAACCCGAACGGCGGCGCCATTGCGCTGGGCCACCCGCTGGGCGCGTCAGGCGCGCGTCTGGTGACGACCGCGATGTACCAATTGCACCGCACCGGCGGACGCTTCGCGCTGTGCACGATGTGCATCGGCGTGGGCCAGGGCATTGCGATCGCCATCGAGCGCGTCTGAGCGCCCGGCACCGCCCCGACATCACAAGACACCCGGAGGAAGACACCGATGACCGCCACGGTTCAACTGACGCTGAACGCGAACGTCGCAACGATCACGCTCAACCGTCCCGAGAAGCTCAACAGCTTCACGCGGCAGATGCATGCGGCGCTGCGCGACGCCCTCGATAGCGCGCAGGCACAAGGGGCGCGAGCCATTGTGCTGACCGGTGCCGGACGCGGCTTTTGCGCCGGTCAGGATCTGGCGGATCTCGACTTCACGCCGGGCGCCTCAACCGATCTCGGGGCACTGATCGACGAGAACTTCAACCCGCTCGTGCGCAAGCTGCGCGCAATGCCGCTGCCGGTGATCGCTGCGGTGAACGGCATCGCCGCTGGCGCGGGGGCCAATCTGGCCCTCGCCTGCGACATCGTGCTCGCGGGCGCGTCGGCCAACTTCGTGCAGGCGTTCGTCAAGATCGGCCTGGTGCCCGACACGGGCGGCACGTGGTTCCTGCCGCAACGCGTCGGCATGGCCCGCGCGATGGGGCTTGCGATGCTCGGCGACAAGTTGCCGGCCGAACAAGCCGAACAATGGGGACTGATCTGGCGCTGCGTCAACGACGACGCCTTGCTTGACGAAGCGCAGAAACTCGCCGCACAACTGGCGACGCAGCCGACCAAGGCCCTCGCGAACATCAAGGAAGCGCTGTACGCCTCGGCGACCAACACGCTCGACCAGCAGCTCAATGTCGAGCGCGACGCCCAGCGTGCACTGGGCGCGTCGTACGACTATGCCGAAGGCGTGAACGCGTTCCTCGAGAAACGCGCGCCGAAGTTCGAAGGCCGCTGATCATAGACACTGCACGGGCCGGGGAAACGGCGGGACAAGCGCAGCAACAACGCACGAAGCACGCCAAAACCACGCGCGCCGCACGAAAGACCGACACCATAACAAGACGAGAGACACGATGAGCCTGACCTCCCCCGCCACCAAGGCAACCAGTGAGATGACCCCGGAAGAACTCGCCCGCGCGACGGGCGAGGCCATGTACCGCAGCGACCGTGCGAGCCAGTGGCTAGGCATGGAGTTGCAGGATGTGCGTCCGGGCTACGCGCGCATGACGATGCGCATTCGCGATGAATTCCTCAACGGTCACGCCATCTGCCACGGCGGCCTGATGTTCACGCTCGCCGACTCGACTTTTGCTTTCGCGTGCAACAGCTACAACATCAATACGGTCGCGGCCGGATGCAGCATCGAATTCCTGAAGCCGGTCTCGGGGGGCGACACGCTCACGGCCGAGGCACAGGAGCAGGTGCTCTCGGGGCGCCATGGCATCTACGACATTCGCCTGACGAATTCGGCGGGCGACGTGGTGGCGATGTTCCGCGGCAAGTCCGCACAGATCAAGGGCAATGTCGTCTGACACGCCCGGCAATACGCGAATCCGGGCACGGGTTCGCGAGACACATGCGTAACAGTGAGAAGTAGCAAGTCCCAAGGAGACAGTCATGACCACCGCCCTGCCGCTCGAGCCGATCGAGAAAGCGAGCCTCGACGAACTGCGCAGCCTTCAGCTCGACCGTCTGAAGACGACGTTGCGGCATGCTTATGAAAATTCGCCGGTGTATCGCCGGAAGTTCGACGAGGCCGGCGTCCATCCGGACGATCTGACCTCGCTGGCCGATCTGGCCAAGTTCCCCTTCACAACGAAGCAGGATCTGCGCGACAGCTATCCGTTCGGTATGTTCGCCGTACCGATGGAACAGGTCTCGCGCGTGCATGCGTCTTCGGGCACGACGGGCAAGCCGACGGTCGTGGGCTACACCGCCAACGACATCAGCACGTGGGCCGATCTGGTCGCACGCTCGATCCGTGCTTCGGGCGCGCGTCGCGGCGACAAGGTGCACATCAGCTACGGTTACGGCCTGTTCACGGGCGGTCTGGGTGCGCACTACGGCGCCGAGCGCGCCGGCCTGACGGTGATCCCGTTCGGCGGCGGGCAGACCGAGAAGCAGGTGCAACTGATTCGGGACTTCAAGCCCGACATCATCATGGTCACGCCGAGCTACATGCTCGCGATTGCCGACGAACTCGAGCGCCAGGGCGTGGTGGCGGCCGACTCGTCGCTGCGCATCGGCATCTTCGGTGCGGAGCCGTGGACGAACGACATGCGCTCGGCCATCGAAAAGCGCATGGGCATCGATGCGGTCGACATCTACGGTCTGTCGGAAGTGATGGGCCCCGGTGTGGCTTGCGAATGTGCCGAGACGAAAGACGGCCCAACCATCTGGGAAGATCACTTCTTCCCCGAAATCATCGATCCGGAAACGGGCGAAGTGCTGCCCGACGGGGAGTTCGGCGAACTGGTGTTCACGTCGCTCACCAAGGAAGCGCTGCCGATCATCCGCTATCGCACGCGCGATCTCACGCGTCTGCTGCCCGGCACGGCGCGCACCATGCGCCGCATGGAGAAGATCACCGGCCGCTCGGACGACATGATGATCATTCGCGGGGTGAACGTCTTCCCGTCGCAAATCGAGGAACTGCTGCTGCGTCAGCCGGTGCTCTCGCCGCACTATCAGATCATTCTGGACAAGGAAGGTCCGATGGACACGATGGCGGTGGAAATCGAAGCGGCCGTCGGCTGCAACGATGACTCCACGCTGCAATCGGCGGCCGGCGAACTCAAGCGCGACATCAAGACCCTCATCGGCGTGTCGTGCGCCGTGCGCGTGAAGCCGGTCGGCGCCATCGAGCGTTCGGTGGGCAAAGCGCGACGGGTTTTGGACAAGCGTCCGCGCTAATGCCACGCTAATGCCACATTAATTCCGCGTTCAACGCTGCCGGCGTTCGTCGCCATGAAAAAAGCCCGCGAATTTCGCGGGCTTTTTCGTTGGCGCCAGACCTCACTGATTGGGCAGGAACACCCACATCCGGCCGCTCTGGCGCATGCGTCCGGCCAGATCGCCGGCATCGTCGCCCAAGCCCCAGAAGAAGTCGGCACGCACACCGCCCTTGATCGCGCTGCCCGTGTCCTGCGCGAACATCAGCCGGTTGATCGGTGCGTTCGCCTGCGCGCCGAAGGGCGGGCGCGTCGTCGAGAGAAACACCGGACTGCCCAGCGGGATCGATGCCGGATCGACGGCAATCGAGCGTTCGGCCGTGAGCGGCACACCCAGTGCGCCAATCGGCCCCTCGATACCGCCCACGCCGTGGTTCGGCATTTCGCGGAAGAAGACGAAGCGCGGGTTCACGTCGAGCAAGGCGTCGACACGCGACGGATTGGCGCGCGCCCAGGCGCGAATGCCCTGCATCGTCGCCTGGGCGGCCGTGATCTCGCCACGATCGATCAGCCAGCGTCCGATCGACTTGTAAGGCTGGTCGTTGTTACCGCCATAGCCCACACGCATGATCGAGCCGTCGTCGAGCAGCACCTGGCCGGAGCCTTGCACTTGCAGGAAGAACGCCTCGATGGGGTCGTCCACGTACACCAGTTCGTAGCCGCGCAGCATGCCGCTGCGCATGAGTTCGGCACGCGCGGGCAGCGATCCGGCCTTGCGGCCGGCGGGCCATTTGTAGAGCGGCGTCTGATAGACGCCGCCGCGCACACGCGAGCCGTGCAGCAGCGGCTCGTAGTAGCCTGTGATCAGGCCCGATTGCGTACCGTCGGAGTTCGCGATACGAAACGGCGTAAAGTACTGCTCGAAGAACAGCCTCACCGATGCCGGGTCCAGATCGTCGAGATGCTCGGCCGCGCGGCAGGCCGGCTGCCAGTTGTTCTGACGGCCCAGCTTCACACAGCTCTGGGCCAGCGCGAGACGCGCACCGATGAGTGAGTCGTCCTGCCAGCCATCGACCTGCGACCACGACACGGGCTGCATGCGGCCCGCACCGGAAGGCGGTGTCGCGACCGTCGACGGCGGCGTGCCTGGACGATAAGTGCCCGAAGGAGGCGAAGGCACACTCGAACAACCGTAGAGCAATGCGGCAAACGCGGCAAGCGCCAGGCCCCGGCCGGCGCGCCACCGCCCAAACATATTCAGGAAGAGCGTCATGGGTAATCTGTTCGATGAATATCCGGCCTTGCTGGTCTTGCCGGAAGTGTTGCTGGCGATCGTGATCGTCGCCGCCATTGTCGTGATGCGACGCAAACCGTCGCTCAAACGCAGGGTTCGCCAGACGCGCGCGATCCGGCCGATGCCGAGCGATACCGTAGACCCGGTCGATCCTTCGAGCCCGGACCCGGCCGCTCGCGCAGCCGACGATCCGCTCAAACGGGAAGACTGGTCCGACGATCGTCGCTGAGGTTCGAACACCGTGCGCCTTCCCGGCTCAGTGCAGGGTGCGCGGCATGGTGAGCGCGAACTCGGCGACGGGCGCTTCGAAGCGCGTGCCGTCCTCGGCCACGCAGAAGTACTCGCCGCGCATGGTGCCGACCGGCGTGGCGACCATCGCCCAGCTCGTGTACTCGAATTGCTCACCGGGTTGCAGGAACGGCTGATGGCCGATCACGCCCAGACCGTTGACTTCCTGCACATGGTTGTCGCCGTCGGTGATCACCCAGTGACGCGAGATCAGTTGGGCCGGCACTTCCCCGCTGTTGCGAATCGTGATCGTGTAGGCAAAAGCGAATTGCCGACGGTCCGGTTCCGATTGCTCCGGGAGGTATTGCGGGCGCACCGTGACGGTAAATTCATACTGGCTCATCGGGTGTTCCTGTTGCGCATGGTGCTCTCTGATGACGTTCTGGTCTGACAGCGCTGCGCTGCCTAAGGTGTCACGATGCCTGCTACCGGCATCGTGACGGACGTGCGGCACAGGCGCCATCCCGTTTTGCAAGGCATTCTGCGGCAAGTCGTCGCGGGTCGCAACCGGCAAACATGCCGCAAAGGCGCCCGCACATTCAGCTCACTACGGGCAGGGGTCATGCGAAAGCTTTAAAATATCGCTTTTGACGCCATTCCCTGTCCCGCCATGACGCAATTCTGTATCGCCCCCAGCATCCTGTCCGCCGACTTTGCCCGGCTGGGCGAAGAGGTCCGTAACGTTGTGGCGGCTGGCGCCGACTGGATTCACTTTGACGTGATGGACAACCATTACGTTCCCAACCTGACCATCGGCCCGATGGTGTGCGAGGCGATCCGCCCGCACGTGGACGTGCCCATCGACGTACATCTGATGGTACGCCCGGTCGACCGCATCGTGCCCGACTTCGCCAAAGCCGGCGCCAACCTGATCACTTTTCACCCGGAAGCCTCGGAACACGTCGACCGCACGCTGAGCCTGATTCGTGACAACGGCTGCAAGGCCGGCCTCGTGTTCAATCCCGGCACGCCGCTGCACTATCTCGATCACGTGATGGATCGTCTCGACATGGTGCTCGTCATGTCGGTGAACCCCGGCTTCGGCGGTCAGTCGTTCATTCCCGAGGCACTCAACAAGCTGCGTGCCGTGCGCGCGCGCATCGACGCCTACACGGCCGAGACCGGCCGCGAGATCCGTCTGGAAATCGATGGCGGCGTCAAGGTCGACAACATCGCCGAAATCGCCGCCGCCGGCGCCGACACATTCGTGGCCGGTTCGGCGATCTTCGGCAAACCCGACTACAAGGCGGTGATCGACCAGATGCGCGCCCAACTGGCGAACGTGGCATGACCCATACCGCCTCTCTCCAACTGGACGGCATCCGCGCAGTGCTGATCGACCTCGACGGCACGCTCGTCGACACGGCAGGTGACTTCGGCGTGGCGCTCAATGCCATGCTGGCCGATCTGGGTGCTGCGCCCGTACCGACCGAGCGTCTGATGACGTTTGTCGGCAAAGGCACGGCCAATCTGGTACGCAAGACCCTCGCCGAGCGGTTCGCCGCGCCCGAAATCGACAGCCTGTTCGACCGTGCGCAAGACAAGTACGAAGCCGTCTACACGTCGATCAACGGCAAGCACACGGCGCTCTACCCGGAAGTGCGCGAAGGGCTGGCGGCCTTGCGCGACGCCGGTCTGCCGGTGGCGTGCATCACCAACAAGCAACACCGCTTTGCCGTGACGCTGCTCGAGCACTACGGCCTGTCCGATCAGTTCGACCTTGTGTACGGTGGCGATTCGTGGCCCAAGCGCAAGCCCGACCCGATGCCGCTCGTCAAAGCCTGCGAAGCGTTCGGCGTATCGCCGGCGCAAGCCGTGCTGGTCGGCGACTCGGGCAACGACGCGCTAGCCGCCCGCGCAGCGGGTTGCCGGTCGCTCACGGTGCCGTATGGCTACAACCATGGCGAATCTGTACAAACGATCGACACGGATGGTATAGTCGCCTCAATTCTGGGCGCCGCCCGGGCCATTCTGCCCAAGGCAACGCCCGCGCTGGCGAGTTGAATTCGCCGTCTTCCACACTGCATTCAAGCGCATGTTCCTGAACAAGAAACGGAGTCTTAGCGTGATCGACCGGGGGGCCTGGCCCTGGCGACGCTGGTCCTGCTGAACCCTTCCCAAAGGGGTGGCCGGGACCGCTGGAGTTCGTCTTCAGCAACCCGTTTCTTGCATCGTTGTTGTTCCCAAGAAGTGACACATCGGCACGCCGTTTCGCACGGCGCGCGGGTTCGCCGAGACGCGGTAATCGTCGTCGCATCGCAGGTGCGCGCGCGTTCGCCGTGACCCGGTGTGGGTCAGCACATCCACCCCGACACGACTCAGGTATTCTCAACGCCAATCCACGCCGATTCTGCGGGACTACCCGCCGGCAAACTTGCAGGCAGAGTGCAACATGACCGAACTCGAATTCAAATCGCTGGCCAATCAAGGCTTCAACCGCATTCCGCTGATCGCCGAGGCTTTCGCCGATCTCGACACCCCACTCTCGTTGTATCTCAAGCTGGCGCTGGGCGACCGGCGTGGCGCGAACACCTTCCTGCTCGAGTCAGTCGTCGGCGGCGAGCGCTTCGGCCGCTACTCGTTCATCGGCCTGTCCGCACGCACGCTGCTGCGCAGCTTCGGTCCGAAAACCGAGGTCGTGCGCGACGGCGCCGTCGTCGAGACGCACCACGGCGATCCACTCGAATTCATCACCCAGTTCCAAGCGCGCTTCAAAGTGGCGCTGCGCCCCGGCATGCCGCGTTTTTGCGGTGGCCTGGCCGGCTACTTCGGCTACGACGCCGTGCGCTACATCGAGAAGAAGCTCGCGCACACCACGCCGCGCGACGATCTGAACCTGCCCGACATTCAGTTGCTGCTCACGGAAGAACTGGCCGTGATCGACAACCTGACCGGCAAGCTCTACCTCATCATTTACGCCGACCCCACACAGCCGGAAGCGTATTCGAAGGCGCGCCTGCGTCTGCGCGAGTTGCGCGCTCGCCTGAAGGCGCCGGTTGATGCCCCCGTCACGTCCGGCAGCGTGCGCACCGAAACCTTCCGCGAGTTCGCCAAGCCGGATTACCTCGCGGCAGTTGCGAAGGCCAAGGAAGCCATCGAAGCCGGCGAACTGATGCAAGTGCAAGTCGGCCAGCGTCTCATCAAGCCGTATCGCGACGCCCCGCTGTCGCTCTACCGTGCGCTGCGCTCGCTCAACCCGTCGCCGTACATGTATTTCTATAACTTCGGCGATTTTCAGGTGGTCGGCGCATCGCCCGAAATTCTCGTGCGTCAGGAGCGTCGCCAGACACCCGACGGCGAGCACGAAATCGTCACGATTCGCCCGCTGGCCGGCACGCGCCCGCGTGGCGCCACGCCCGAGCGCGATGCGGAACTAGCCACCGAATTGCTTTGCGATCCGAAAGAAATTGCCGAGCACGTCATGCTCATCGATCTGGCACGCAACGACGTGGGCCGCATTGCACAGACGGGCACCGTCGAAGTCACCGACAAGATGGTCATCGAGAAGTACTCACATGTGCAGCACATTGTGAGTTCGGTGGAAGGCCGTCTGCAACCGGGACTGTCCAACATCGACGTGCTGCGCGCCACGTTCCCGGCCGGCACGCTCACCGGCGCGCCGAAAGTTCGCGCCATGGAACTGATCGACGAACTCGAGCCGGTCAAGCGCGGCCTGTACGGCGGCGCCGTGGGCTATCTGTCGTTCGGCGGCGAAATGGATGTCGCCATCGCGATTCGTACCGGCGTCATCAAGGACGGCAATCTGTATGTGCAAGCCGCTGCCGGTATTGTGGCCGACTCGGTGCCCGAATCCGAATGGCAAGAAACGGAAAACAAGGCCCGCGCCGTGCTGCGTGCGGCCGAACAGGTGCAGGATGGTCTCGACGCCGAGTCCTGATCCGGCGCGGCGCACCATCCACGTCTCGCGCCGCCGCACCAAGGTGACGCACGCCGCGGCTTGAAACGCCCACGCGTTCCCTATATTGCATTGGCGTGACATCGACATTCTCAGGGCCCTGAATCGAATCTCTACTCGATTCGGGGCCCTTGTTGATTTAGCACAACCGTTCGCTTTTTTTCGACGCCTCCGGTATACGCCAATTGACGTCACCACGCTATAGTTAATCGTCCGTCGGGAGGTCGAAGCTTCTATGGCGAAATCATGTATTTCACCTATGCGTTCCGGCGTCGCAAACTCCTTTGCGATTGCTGCGATAGCCGCACTTGTCACTACCCTGCTTAGCGGTTGTCTTTCGATGGCGCCGACTTATGAGCGCCCTGCGGCCCCGGTGGCCGATGTGTGGACACCCGATGTCAGCACATCCCCCGCCACCGCGGCGGTGCAGTCTGCGTCCATGCTCGATTGGCGAGAATATTTCGTCGATCCGCAGTTGCGCACGCTCATCGAAACCGCGTTGACCAACAATCGCGATCTGCGCGTCGCACTTGCTCGTGTCGAACAGGCGCGAGCGGCCTATGGCATTCAACGCGCCGATCTGTTTCCGTCGCTGGGTGGCGGCGCGAGCGAGACACGTCAGCGGGTACCCGGCGATTTGAGCCTCACCGGCAAGCCCTATGTCAGCAGCCAATATCAGGTCGGCCTCGGCCTGTCGACGTGGGAGCTGGACTTCTGGGGCCGGATTCGCAACCTGAAGGATGCCGCGCTCGACGAATATTTGGCTTCCGATGCGTCTCGCCGCGCCCTCGAACTGAGCCTGATCTCGCAAGTCGCACAGACGTGGTTGAACCTGCGCGAGTTAGACGAACGCATTGCCCTGGCGCAGCAAACGGTCGACAGCCGCGCCGAGTCGCTGCGTATCTTCACGCGTCGCGAGCAGGTCGGCTCGACGTCGAAGCTCGATCTCACCGAAGTCACCACCCTCTGGCAGCAAGCGCGTGCGCTCGTCACGCAACTCCAGCAACAACGCGCCGCGCAGGCCCACACGTTGCAAGTGCTGGTGGGCGCACCGATCGACACCTCGCCGCTGGCGCTCGACCACACGGCCGACGACGCCCGCCTGATGCGCGATCTCCAGCCCGGCCTGCCGTCGTCGTTGCTCGAAGACCGGCCGGACATCATGGCTGCCGAGTATCAATTGCGCGCCGCTCACGCGAACATCGGTGCGGCACGCGCGGCCTTCTTCCCGCAGATCACGCTCACCGGCTCGGTCGGCACGGCAAGCAGCGCGCTCGACGGTTTGTTCACCGCCGGCAGCGCCGCGTGGGCGTTCACGCCGAGCATCAATATCCCGATCTTCCAGGGCGGACGCCTCGTGAACAACCTCGATCTCGCCGAAGCCCGTCGCGTCGAGTCCGTTGCGAACTACGAGAAGACGATTCAGGAGGCATTCCGCGATGTCGCCGATGCCCTGAGCGCGCGCCGCTGGCTGGCCGATCAGGTCACGATCCTGCAAGCCACGCAGGATGCCCAGGCCGAGCGCGCACGGCTCGCGAAGCTGCGTTACGACCACGGCGCGGCGGCGTTCCTCGAAGTGCTCGACGCCCAGCGCGATCTCCTCGCCATCGAACAACAAACGGTGCAGACGCGTCGCGCGCTGCTCTCCGCGCGCGTATCGCTCTACACGGCGCTCGGGGGCGGCAGCCGCCTCATGCCCGCAGCCGACGCCCCCGGTGGACCGTTCGCCCGCACGCCTCGCGTCGTCGAGCCATCGCCGCCCGGCGCGGTTGGCGCAGCGAGTCCGGCGAACGTCGCACCGGCCGTCCAATAAAGTCAAAGGGCTAAACATGACGCTTCCCAACGCCAAGAAACTGGTTCCTGCACTGATCGTGCTAGCGGTCGTCGGGCTGGGTTGGTACGGATGGAAAACCTATAACCACACGGGCCCCGGCGCCGGCTTTACGAGCGGCAACGGCCGCATCGAAGCCACCGAGGTCGACGTGGCCACCAAGCTCGCGGGACGTGTCGAAGCCATCTACGTTCGGGAGGGCGATTTCGTGAAGGCGGGTCAGGTACTCGCCAAGATGCAGATCGACACGCTCAACGCGCAGCGCGACGAAGCCCGCGCGCAGTATCAGCAGGCCGTGACCAACGTCGCGGCGATTCAGGCGCAGGCGGCAGCAAGGTTATCCGACAAAGCGACGGCCGAAGCCAATGTCGCCGCACGCGAGGCCGAACTCGACGCGGCCCAACGCAGGTTGTCGCGCTCGGAAACGCTATCGAAGGAGGGCGCCTCGTCGGTGCAGGAACTGGACGACGACCGTGCGCGGGTTCGCAGCACACGCGCCGCCGTTACCGCCGCGCGCGCGCAGGTGGCGGCCGCGCAGTCTGCGGTCGAAGCTGCCAACGCTCAGGTCACGGGCGCGAAGTCGACGGTCCAGGCCGTGCAGGCCACCGTCACTCGCATCGAAGCCGATATCACGGACAGCGAACTCAAGGCGCCGCGCGACGGTCGGGTGCAGTACCGCGTGGCCCAACCGGGTGAGGTGCTTGCGGCGGGCGGCAAGGTTCTCAATCTCGTCGACCTGTCGGATGTGTACATGACGTTTTTCCTGCCCGAAACGGTGGCCGGGCGTCTGGCCATCGGCGCCGAAGCCCGCATCGTTCTCGACGCGGCGCCGCAGTATGTGATTCCCGCGAGCATCTCGTTCGTCTCCAGCACGGCGCAGTTCACGCCCAAGACGGTCGAGACCGAGAGCGAGCGCCAGAAGCTGATGTTCCGCGTACGCGCTCAGATCGCGCCGGCGTTGCTGCAACAGCATCTGTCGCTGGTGAAGACGGGCCTGCCCGGTGTGACGTGGGTGAAGACCGATAGCCAGGCAGCCTGGCCTGCCCAGTTGCAGACCAAGCTGCCGCAGTGAGCCTCGCATCATGACGGCGCCCCCCTCGCTTTCGTCCTCGCCGGGCCACGACGTGCCGCCGGTCGTACACATGGCTGGCGTGACGCTGCGTTATGGCCGCAAGACCGTTGCCCTGAACGACGTCAGCATCGACATTCCGGCCAACGGCATGGTCGGCCTGATCGGGCCGGACGGTGTGGGCAAGTCCACGCTGCTCTCGCTCATTGCGGGGGCGCGAGCGGTGCAGACGGGCACGGTCGAAGCGCTCGGCGGCAACATGGCGAGTAAGGCCCACCGTGATCTCGTGTGCCCGCGCATCGCCTATATGCCGCAGGGGCTCGGCAGGAATCTCTACCCGACGCTCTCCGTCGAAGAGAACCTGCAGTTCTTCGCACGCCTGTTCGGCCACGACACCGCCGAGCGTCGCCGCCGCATCGACGACCTCACGCGCAGCACCGGCCTGTATCCGTTTCTCGATCGGCCGGCGGGCAAGCTCTCGGGCGGCATGAAGCAGAAGCTCGGCCTGTGCTGCGCGCTGATTCACGACCCGGATCTGTTGATTCTCGACGAGCCGACGACCGGCGTCGATCCGCTCGCCCGCGCGCAGTTCTGGGATCTGATCGCACGCATTCGCCGGGAGCGACCGGCCATGAGCGTGATCGTCGCTACTGCCTACATGGACGAAGCGCAGCGCTTCGACTGGCTCGTGGCGATGGACGCGGGCAATGTGCTCGCGACCGGCACGCCGGCCGAGTTGCTGGCGCGCACGCACTGCGCCACCCTCGAAGCCGCGTTTATCGCGTTGTTGCCGGACGAAGAGAAGATCGGCTATGAACCGGTCTCGATTCCGCCGCTGCACGTCGACGAGCACACGGAGATCGCCATCGAGGCCAAGCGCCTGACGATGCGTTTCGGCGATTTCGTGGCGGTGGATCACGTGGATTTTCGTATCCGTCGCGGCGAGATCTTCGGCTTTCTCGGCTCGAACGGCTGCGGCAAGTCGACCACGATGAAGATGCTCACGGGCTTGCTGCAAGCGAGCGAGGGTCAGGCATGGCTGTTCGGCAACGAAGTCGATCCGAAGGACATCGACACCCGTCGCCGCGTGGGCTATATGTCGCAGGCGTTCTCGCTCTATACCGAGTTGACGGTGCATCAGAACCTTGTGCTGCACGCGCGGCTGTTCCACGTACCGGAGGCGGAAGTCGACGCGCGCGTGGCGGAGATGGTGCAACGCTTCGGCCTCGCCGATGAGCTTGACGCCCTGCCCGACAGCATTCCGCTGGGCATGCGCCAGCGTCTGTCGCTCGCCGTGGCGATGGTGCACAGACCCGAATTGCTGATTCTCGACGAGCCGACGTCGGGCGTCGATCCGGTGGCGCGCGACAACTTCTGGCGTCTGCTGGTGGAGTTGTCGCGCCGGGACCGCGTGACGATCTTCATTTCCACGCACTTCATGAACGAGGCGGAGCGCTGCGACCGCATTTCGCTGATGCACGCGGGCAAGGTACTTGTGTCCGATCCGCCTGCGAAGATCACGCAAGATAAAGGCGCGGCCACGCTCGAGCAGGCTTTCATCGAATACCTTGTCGAAGCGGGCGGCGGTAAGGCTGAAACGCCTGGGACGCCCGCGCCGGCGGTGCCCGGCCCCGCGTTCGCCGAAGCGACGCACGCGCAACACAAGGCGTTCTCGCTCAACCGCATGATCAGCTATCTCTGGCGCGAAACGCTGGAGCTGCAACGCGATCCGGTGCGCGCCACACTCGCGCTGGTTGGCTCGCTCGTGCTGATGCTCGTGATGGGCTACGGCATCAGTCTGGATGTGGAAGATCTGCGCTACGCCGTACTCGACCGCGACCAGACCACGCTGAGTCAGAACTACGCGCTCAATATCTCGGGGTCGCGCTACTTCATCGAACAACCCCCGATCACCGATTACGAGGACATGGACAGGCGGCTGCGCAGCGGCGAACTGTCGCTGGCTATCGAGATTCCACCGGGGTTCGCCCGTGATGTGTCGCACGGCAAGGCCGTGCAGATCGGCGCGTGGATCGACGGCGCGATGCCGTTACGCGCGGAGACGGTGCAGGGTTACGTGCAGGGCATGCACCAGAACTGGCTGGCCGATGAGGCCCTGCGCCGGCTCGGTATGCGCCTGACGGCATCGCTCGATATCGTGACGCGCTATCGTTACAACCCCGACGTGAAGAGCCTGCCGGCGATGGTGCCTGCGGTGATTCCACTGCTGTTGCTGATGCTGCCTGCGATGCTCACGGCGTTGTCCGTGGTACGGGAGAAGGAACTCGGCTCGATCCTGAATCTGTACGTGACCCCGGTAACGCGCACGGAATTCCTGATCGGCAAGCAGATCCCGTATGTCGCGCTGGCGATGCTGAATTTCCTGCTCATGGCGCTGATCGCCGTGACGCTGTTCGGCGTGCCGATCAAGGGCAGCTTCCTCACGCTGACGACCGCCGTCTTCATTTTCAACGTCGTCGCCACCGGCATTGGCCTGCTCGCGTCGACGTTTACCCGCAGCCAGATCGCGGCTTTGTTCTTCACGATGATCGGCACGATGATTCCGGCGATCCAGTTCTGTGGAATGCTCACGCCGGTGCCATCGATGGAGGGCTCGGGCCGGCTTATCGGCGAGATCTACCCGGCGACTTACATGCTCATCATCAGCCGCGGCGTCTTCAACAAGGCGCTCGGGTTTGCCGATCTCGGCAGCGCCTTCTGGCCGATGCTCGTCGCCGTGCCGGTCATTCTGGGCGTCACGATCCTGATGCTCAAGAAACAGGACAAGTGATGACGAGCCCGAGCGCGCCGCAAGCCTCTCCCCCACCAGCGCCACCGGCAAAGGCCAGCGTCGCGACGCCGCGCCACGCGCATCCGTGGCGGCGGCATCTGGCAAACATCTACCGGCTCGGGGTGAAGGAGCTTTGGAGCCTGGTGCGCGACCCGATGATGCTGGTGCTCATCGTCTACACGTTCACGGCGTCGGTGTATTCGGCGGCCACGGCCCAGCCCGATACGCTGCACGTCGCGCCGATCGCCATCGTGGACGAAGACGTGTCGCCGCTCTCGCAGCGCATCGTCTCGGCCTTCTATCCGCCGCAGTTCACGCTGCCGCGCATGATTACGGCCAATGCCGTCGACCAGGGAATGGACGAGGGGGCGTACACGTTCGCGCTGAACATTCCGCCAAATTTTCAGCGCGACATTCTGGCGGGACGCACGGCGGAGGTGCAGCTCAATGTCGACGCGACTCGCATGAGTCAGGCGTTTTCGGGCAGTGGCTATGTGCAACAGATCGTGTCGGCAGAGGTGCGCGAATTCCTTCAACGATACCGGTCGACGCCGGAATTGCCGGTGGATCTGGCGTTGCGGGTGCGCTTTAACCCGACGCTGGAGCGTGCGTGGTTCGGTGCGTTGATGCAGATCATCAACAACATCACGATGCTCTCGATCATTCTCACGGGTGCCGCGCTCATTCGCGAGCGTGAGCACGGCACGATCGAGCATTTGCTGGTCATGCCGGTGACACCGGCCGAGATCATGCTGGCGAAGGTCTGGTCGATGGGGCTGGTGGTGCTGATCGCGGCAGGCATGTCGCTTTGGCTGATCGTGAGCGGCGCGCTGCATGTGCCGATTGGCGGTTCGGTGGCGCTGTTCATGCTGGGCGCGACGCTGCATCTGTTCGCCACCACGTCGATGGGCATCTATCTGGCAACGCTCGCCCGCTCGATGCCGCAGTTCGGTATGTTGATGATTCTGGTACTGCTGCCGCTGCAAATGCTCTCGGGCGGAATCACACCGCGCGAGAGCATGCCGAAGGCGGTGCAAGACGTGATGCTCGCCGCACCCACGACGCATTTCGTCGAGTTGGGTCAAGCGATCCTGTTCCGTGGCGCCGGCATCGGCGCGGTGTGGGTGCAGTTCGTGGCGCTGACCGTCATCGGCGCCGTGTTCTTCGCTTTCTCGTTGCGACGTTTTCGCCGCACACTCAGTTCGATGGCGTAACGCCCTGCGCCCGCGCGCCGTTCGCCAGCCCTGTCTACCGGATTTGTGAGGTCATGGCCATGCCCGCCAAGTCGTCTGCCGCACTCGAACGTCGGTCTTCCCGCGCCACGGCGTCCACTGGTGCAGCCAAAGCTGCCGATACCCCGTGGATTGCCGCCAACCCGTGGCTGGCCAACCTGCCGTGGATGGCCGCAGCCGCCGAGTATGCCGTCGATGCTTGGCAACGCAGCGTGCTCTACGCCGACGTCATGCGTCAGCGCGGCAATCAGTATCAGGCGCACCTCGCCGAATCGGCGCCGAACGTGCTCGACTTTCCCGCGGAGGTGGTGCTCGACGCGCACGACTTGCCGCGTCCGTGCAACTACGCGCTGGTGCGCATTCTGCCGCCGGACGATACGCCGGCGCGACCGAATGCACGCCCGTTTGTCGTGGTCGATCCCCGCGCAGGTCACGGCCCGGGCATCGGCGGCTTCAAGCCGGACAGCGAGATCGGTGCCGCCCTGCGAGCGGGGCATCCGTGCTATTTCGTGGGCTTTCTGCCCGACCCTGTTCCCGGCCAGACGGTTGAGGACGTGATGCACGCGGAGGCCGCGTTTCTGGAGAAGGTGATTTCTCTGCATCCCGAGAGTGCGGGCAAACCGGCGGTCATCGGCAATTGTCAGGCGGGCTGGCAGGTGTTGATGACGGCGGCGATGCGTCCCGAACTGTTCGGGCCGATCATCGTGGCCGGGGCGCCGCTGTCTTATTGGGCAGGTTGGCGCGGGCGCAACCCGATGCGATATTCGGGGGGACTTCTCGGCGGCAGTTGGTTGACGGCGCTCACGAGCGATCTCGGCGACGGTCGCTTTGACGGCGCCTGGCTGGTGCAGAACTTCGAAAATCTCGACCCGGCCAATACGCTGTGGCACAAGAAGTATCACCTTTACGCCAACGTGGACACGGAAGCGCCGCGCTATCTCGGTTTCGAGAAGTACTGGGGCGGGCATGTGTTTCTGAACGCGCAGGAGATGCAGTACATCGTCGACAATCTGTTCGTCGGCAACCGCCTGACGAGCGCGGAGTTGATCACGAGCGACGGCATCCGGATCGATCTGCGAAATATCCGCTCGCCTATCGTGGTGTTTTGCTCGTACGGCGACAACATTACGCCGCCGCCGCAGGCGCTGGGCTTCGTGACGGATATGTATCGCGACGACTCGGAAGTGCTCAGTCACGATCAGACGATTGTGTACGCCACGCACGACAGCATCGGCCACCTTGGCATTTTCGTGTCGGGCAGCACCGGGCGCAAGGAGCACCGTGAGTTCGTCAACAATATCGATCTGATCGACGTGCTGCCGGCCGGGATCTATCAGGCGCAGATCGCCGACAAGACGGAAGATATGCCGCATCGGGAGTTGATCGACGGCGATTACGTGATGTCGATTCAGCAACGCAGCGTCGAGGATGTACGCGCCATTGTCCAACCGGATGCCGAGAGCGATCGGCGTTTTGCAGCAGTGGCACATCTCTCGGACATCAATCTCGGGTTGTATCGCAGTCTCGTTCAACCATGGGTGCGCGCAATGGTCACGCCAAATTCGGCGTACTGGATGCGTGTGCTGCATCCGCTGCGCGTGAGTTATGAGCTTTGGTCGGATCGCAATCCATTTGCCGTGCCGTTCGCCGCGAAAGCAGAGCGCGTGCGCGAGACGCGCCATCCGGTGCCGTCGGACAATCCATTCCTTGCGCTGGAATCGGCGGTGTCGAGCACCATCGAGCAATCGCTCAATTTCTATCGAGATACGCGCGACGATGGCTACGAAAAGGCCTTCGAACTGATTTACGGACAGCCATGGGTGCAAGCGCTCGCCGGGTTGCACGGCAGCGACGGTGCAGCGGTTCGGGTGCATCCCGGCACATCGCCGGAACACATCGCGTTCGTCAAGGACACGCTAACGCATCGCCGTCACGAACTGCGCCAGGGCGGATTGCTCGAAGCCGGCATTCGCGCACTGCTCTGGGTGCATCGTCTGCATGGTGAAGCCGATGAACGACAATTCAACCTCGCACGCTCGCTGGTGCGCGGCGAGAGCGATATTTCAATCGAGCGCTTCCGCGAGATGATCCGCCGTCAGGCCGGGTTGCTACGCATGGCGCCCGACGCAGCAATGGACGCGATTCCCGGCATGCTCGCCCATTCGACACCGGCGAACATCCGGCGTGTGGCGAAGGCCGTGAAGGATCTCAGCCTCGCCGTACCGCTCGACGACAGCGAGCAACGCGATCTGCGACAGGTGCTGGCGGTCTTCGAAAACGCCGCTTCGCAGCAGATGGCCAACACGGAACACGCTGCCGCGCCAAAGAAATCCGGCTCACGCACTGCACGCACCGCACGCGCCGCAAACACCAGCGCCACGCCCCGCAAGCGCCCCCCAGCCGCAAAGACAAGCACCGCCGCCGCGAAAACCGTTCGCACAACTAGTGCCCCGAAAACCAGGAAAGCCCGCTGAACTCTCTCTACCAACGATGCACCGGTGGTCTACCCCCGGTCATCGCCCTATCGGCGCATAGATCCTTGCCAACAAACCTCCCCCCTCGCGTGCCGCAAACTCCACAGTAGCGTCGAAACGCGACGCTATCGCCCTCACTATCGATATCCCCAATCCCGCCCCCTCTCCCTGCTGCCGACCCCGATCCCCTCGCCAGAATCGCTGCCCCATTTGCCCCGCCTGCTCCGGCGTAAGACCCGGCCCCCGATCCCCCACCTCAATGCAATACCGCCGCCGATCCTCGTCCATCTCCACCCTCACATCCACAAGGCTTCCCTCGGGCGAGTAACGCATCGCGTTGTCCACAAGGTTTCTTATCGCCGTGCCCAACATCGAATGGGGAACCGCCGTGCCCCGGTCTTCGCACTCCATGCTAAAGACCACCCGTGGTCCCCCACGACGGACCGGAGCCCCATTCCTCCACTCAGACATAAACCCAACTCGCGGCGGAACGGGGCCCCGGTCCGTCTCCTCCCATTCGATCAATACCCCCTCTATTGCACCGCGCACCGACCCGCACGTGTCCTGCTCATGTGCCGGCGCCTCAGCACGCGCCAACGTCATCATCTGATCCAGCGTATGCCGTAACCGGCGCACACCAACGCCCGCCATATTCAACGCGTGTCTGGCCGGCTCTCCACTCGTTATCTCAGCTACCTGCAAGTGTGTGTCCACCGCCGTCAACGGCGTGCGCAACTCGTGCGCCGCCGCATCCGTGAACGCCCTCTGATACGCCAATGCCTGCGTCAAACGATCCAATAATCCATTTAATGCCGAAACTACCGGACGTAATTCCGTCGGGGCCCGGCCCAGATCAATCGGCGCCGTGTCGTCCGCACGCTTGTCACGCAACGTCGCACGTAAGGTCTCCAACGGCGATAAACCCCGGCCTATGCCTATCCACAATGCAATCAATCCCCCCATGACAGCGATCAGAAACGGTACGCCCGCCGCTCTCAACAATGCATTGCTCAAGCCCGCCCGCCTCTCCAACAAATCCGCCGTCATGACCTGATACCCCCGGTCGTCCTGCAATACGTAAATTCGCCAACGCTTGCCATCAATCTCCATCGTGCTGAAACCCATCGGCAACGCCTTTTCCACCGCCTGCGGCCCACCATCGGTCCGCGCCAACACCACGCCCTGCACCGAACGTATTTCGCACGCGATGCCATCGTTGGTGCCCACGCGTATCACCTCTCCCCAATCCGACTGCCCCACAGTCGGCCCCAACGGCGATAACGCCACCCGCGCCAACAAACCCGATACCATCCGGGCCGACATCGCCAAACGTTGATCCAACGCCCTGTCAAGATTGGCCTCCACCCCTCGCATCATCCATCCCGCCGCCACCACCCAAAGCACTATCAACGCAATACCGGCAATCAATACCGCTCTCAGTCGAAGGCTCATGACAACTTCCACCCCAATCGATACCCCAAACCACGCGCCGTTTGAATGACCTCGCACCCCAATTTGCGACGCACGTTGTGGATGTGAACGTTCAACGCATTACTGTTGACCCGCTCCGACAAACCATACATCCGCTCGTGCAACATGTCCGGCGTCAACCATCGCCCCCGCGTACTCGCCAAATGCGCCAGCAAATCAACCTCCTTGCGCGACAACTCGACCGGCTCACCATCCAACCACGCCAATCCACTCGCTGGCTCCAATCGCAACGGCCCCGCTTCGATGACCTGCGCAGCCCGCCCCTGCGCGCGACGCATCAACGCATGTAATCGCGCCGACAACTCGCGCAAATCGAACGGCTTGACCATGTAGTCGTCCGCCCCGCCATTCAACCCCGCAATCCGATGCTCTATCGCGTCGCGCGCCGTCAAGATGAGAACAGGCACTTCAGGCTCCACCGCCCGGATATTCGCCAGAACCCCGAGACCGTCACCGTCAGGCAAACCCAGATCGAGCACCAACGCATCGAACGTGTTTTCCGCATGCGCAGACACCGCCGCCAACCCGCTCGCCGCATGCTCGACTGCAATGCCCAACGCCTCCAACCCCGCAACAATGCCGCTCGCAATCAACGCATCGTCCTCAACCAGCAACACTCGCATGAATCCGTACCTCCCTTGAATACCGCTTCATGTTACGCAATTTGCGTAACCCATTGAGCGCCGTTGAGCGCGGTAAATGCGAGGTTTGACGCATAACCAACCAACGCTGCGGGCGTTAACTCTCGGTTAATCGGCGCAGGGCACGCTCTAGCCTGCTTTGGAACGCCTTCAGGAGAAAAAGATTTGCTACGCCGATTTTTCTACATCTTTGTGATTTTGCTCGGTGCGCTCGGCGGGATGCGCGCCGCCGATGCGTTTCCCTGGCAAAGCGAGCCGAAGTTCCTCGACGCGTCTCAGGTACTCACGCTTTCCCCTGTCACCGAGGTGGACGGTCATCTCGAAGTCGTTGGAAGCGTTGCTAAGGATTACTACGTTTACCGGCATTCGCTACGCGCTGAAGATGCCTCTGGCCAACCGATCGATCTGACGCTCTCCGAGGGCGCGAAGCATACGGACGAGTTCTTCGGCGACACCGAGATCTATACCCGTGACGCCCTGCGCATTCGTCTGCCCCCGGCAACGCCAGGCCCCGTGACGCTGTACTGGCAAGGCTGCGCAGAAGCAGGCATCTGCTATCCGCCACAGACGATGCAAGTCACGTTGCCCGCTGGCTCGACATCGGTTGCCAATGCCCCGGCAGTCTCTGCTGTGCCCCCGGCCGCCTCCGTCGATGCCTCGCCCGACGCCAGCGCCACCCCGCTCGCGGAAGATCAGGCCGCAGCGCAGCGGCTCGCCACGGTCGGCCCCGTCGCCGCTACGCTGCTGTTTTTCGGCTTCGGCTTGCTGCTGGCCTTCACGCCCTGCACGTTGCCGATGATCCCCATTGTCTCGACGATGATCGTGGGCAATCGACCCGCACCGTTGCGGGCGCTGGCACTCTCGCTTTCATACGTGCTGGCGATGGCACTCACTTATGCCGCGGTCGGCGTCGCGGCAGGTCTGGCCGGCGCCAATTTACAGGCCGCGCTGCAATCCCCATGGCTGCTCGGCGCCTTCGCAGGTCTGTTTCTCGTGTTGGCTGCATCGCTGTTCGGTCTGTTCGAACTGCGTCTGCCCGCGTTCGTGACGAATCGACTCGACGCCACCGGACACCAACGTACCGGCGGCAGTCTCGCCGGCGCCGCCGCACTCGGCTTCCTCTCCGCCCTGCTCGTCGGCCCGTGCATGACAGCCCCGCTGGCCGGCGCCCTGCTCTATATCGGCCAGACAGGCAACGCGTGGACGGGCGGCATCGCGCTGTTCGCGCTGGGGCTCGGTATGGGACTGCCGCTGCTCGTCATCGCCGTGTTCGGCTCGCGGGTTCTGCCCCGTCCGGGCCCGTGGATGGTGCGAGTGCGCATTGCATTCGCCTACGTAATGACGGGTATGGCCGTTCTGATGTTGAGTCGCTTCCTGCCCGGCAACGTCAGTCTCCTGCTCTGGGGTACCCTCGGGCTCGGACTGGCCGTCGGATTCGCCGCGTGGGCATGGACGCTGCGAGGCAAACCACCCGGCTGGACACTGATGTTCGCGTCGGCTTTCGCCGGTGTCTGGTCGGTGTTCATGCTCGTGGGAGCAGCGTCCGGCAGCGATTCCGTACTGCGGCCGCTGGAACGGGCAGCCCCCGCCATCGTGAGCAGCGCTGACGCGCGCAGCGCGAAGACCTTCGAGTATGTGAGCGTCAAATCGACGGAAGATGTGGACGCACGCATCGCGCAAGCCACCGCGAAAGGGCAATGGACGTTGATCGATTTCTACGCGGACTGGTGCGTAAGTTGCCATGTCATCGAACGCAATGTGTTCGGCGATCCGGCGGTCGCCGCGCGACTCGCACGTATGCAGGTGCTGCGCCCGGACGTGACGAAGAACGACAAGATCGATCAGGCCCTGATGAAACACTGGGGCGTGCTCGGCCCGCCCACGCTCATTCTCATCGACGCGAACGGCAAGGAGGTGCGCGCGCAGCGCTCGGTCGGTGAACTCGATGCGCGTAGCTTCCTGCAGCGCCTCGACACCGCGGGGATGGTATGACCGGTCTCGGCCCCTTCTCGATACAGACGGTCGCCGTGGCGGCAGCGATGGGGGTGGCGTGGCTCGTCGCGCGCTATCTCCTGCGCAGCACTGACACCACGTCGCGCCGCACCGCCGCCAGCACACTCCTCGACGCGCTCTTCGTCGGCCTGCTCGCCGCGCGCGTCGCCTACGTGCTGCGCTGGTGGCCGGAATACTTCGCGACCCCGCTGTCCATCATCGCGATTGGCGACGGCGGATTCAATGTCTGGGCCGGCCTGCCCGCCGCCCTCGGCTGGGCGTTGTGGCGCATGAAACGTCAGCCCGCCGGGCGCCGCCCGATGCTGTACGGCTTCGCCGCAGGCGTAGCGATCTGGGCCGCCGCACAGGCGGGCTTGAGCGTCCTGCAACGCACCGCGCCGCCGCTGCCGTCATTGACGCTCTCCACGACGGACGGCGGCAGCGTCTCACTCGACGCCTATCGCGGCAGCCCCGTCGTGATGAATCTATGGGCAAGCTGGTGCCCGCCGTGCCGACGCGAAATGCCGGTGCTGGAAAAGGCGCAGGCCGACTACCCTGACGTGCGGTTCCTGTTGATCAATCAGGGGGAGTCCGCGCACACGGTCGAAGCGTTCATCCGGTCGGAGGGCCTTCAGTTCGACGATCTGCTGCTCGATCCCGCCTCGCAAGCCATGCAGGCGACCGGCTCACGCGGGTTGCCCACTACGTTGTTCTTCGATGCCGACGGCCGTCTGGTCGACACCCATCTGGGCGAACTCACGGCGGCGCGTCTGCGCGCCACGCTGCAAGGCCGTCTTCACCAATCCCCGGCACCTCGTACGCCATAGGAGTCATCGATGTCTGTTCGCAGGTTTCTTATTCCCGCCCTGATCGCCGTGCCGGCGCTCGCCGCCGCCGTCTATGGGATTGTCTCCAGCAACGCCGGCACCTGGGGCAAGTCGGCTGCCAGCAAGGACACCCCAGCCGTCGTTCAGGCGCTGGCACGCGAAGGTTTGGCCGGTCTGCGTCCATTCGACACGGGCACGGAGCTTCGCGGCTTCGCCGGGACGGTGGACGAACAGCCGGTCGCCCTCTACGTGCTACGCGACGGCACAGCCATCGTCGGCACACGCATCGACGCCGACGGCAAGCCAATGGACGTGGAGCGCGTCAGCAACCTCTTCGCCGAGCCAATGAGCGACGCCGTATGGTCGAAACTCGCCGCCTCCACCTGGGTGCAGGACGGCGAGGCGGACGCCGCGCGCGTGGTGTACACGTTCAGCGACCCAAATTGCCGCTACTGCAATCGCTTCTGGGCGGCGGCGCGCCCGTGGGTCGATTCGGGCAAGGTGCAGTTGCGCCACGTAATAGTCGGTGTCATCAAGGCCGACAGCAGCACGAAGGCAGCCGCCATTCTCGGCGCCCCCGATCGCGCCGCCGCGTTGTTGCAGAACGAACGGCAGTTCGCCAGCGGCGGCATCGCACCAGCGCCAAGCGTGTCACCCGATATTGCCCACACGCTCGACGCCCATCAGCAACTGATGGCAGAGCTTGGGTTTCGCGGTACGCCCGGCATCGTCTATCGCGACGACGAGGGCCTGATTCAACGCGTGAACGGCATGCCGCGCCCCGAAGCGTTGGCATCGGTACTCGGCCCTCGCTGAAGCCCCCCCCCGGCGGGCGGCCCCCCAAAGGCGGGGCCGCCCATGCCGCCGTTGCAGAATCGTCGAAGGACGGTCGCTGCGGCGCACACATTCTTGCAAGAAACACCTCGTTCGCGCGCGAAACCCGACGATTGCCTCCTTTTTGCGACGCCCCGCGCACGACACCCGGCAGATGCTGCTACAATCGGCATCACCATGAAGTCGCATCAGTCTATCTCCCTCCTCTGGTCGCCCCTGACCGCCGCCCTGCGCTGGTGGCGGTAACCCGCCACGTCTATCTCATCCCCATAGCGCCCTCCCCCGCGGATCGCGAACTCAATGTGGGGGCACGCTCAGGGGGAATTCGCAAATCTCATGCGTTCGACAATCCTTTGTCACCAGACGAACAGGGACCATCATGCTGCTGATGATCGACAACTACGACTCGTTTACCTACAACATCGTCCAGTACTTCGGTGAATTGGGCGAAGACGTGCGGGTCTTTCGTAACGACGAAATCACTCTCGACGCCATCGCGGCACTCGCCCCCGACCGCATCTGCCTCTCGCCCGGCCCCAGCTGCCCGGCCAACGCGGGTATCACGCTCGACGTGCTCAAGCGCTTCTCCGGCGAAATTCCGATTCTTGGTGTCTGCCTCGGCCATCAGGCCATCGGCGAAGCCTTCGGCGGCAAGGTCATCCGCGCCCAGCAAATCATGCACGGCAAGGTGAGCGAGATCGAAACCACGCAACAAGGCGTGTTCGAGAATCTGCCCAGACGCTTTACCGTCACGCGCTATCACTCACTGGCGATCGAGCGCGCTTCGCTGCCCGACTGCCTCGAAGTCACCGCGTGGACGGACGACGGCGAGATCATGGGCGTGCGCCACAAGACGCTCGACGTTGAAGGCGTGCAATTCCACCCCGAGTCGATTCTGTCGGAACACGGCCACGACGTGCTGCGCAACTTCCTGCAAGCCGCCCCGCGCGTGGCCCAAGCGGCCTGAGCCCCTCTGCATTGGAAGAACCGACAGAAGAGAGAGACCACAATGATTACCCCGCAAGAAGCCCTGCAGCGCACCATCGAACACCGTGAAATCTTCCACGACGAGATGCTGCACCTGATGCGCCTCATCATGAAGGGCGAGATTTCCCCGGTCATGTCCGCCGCCATCATCACCGGCCTGCGCGTGAAGAAGGAAACCATCGGCGAAATCGCCGCCGCCGCCCAGGTCATGCGCGAGTTCGCGAATCACGTCGAAGCACCGGCCGATGAGCATTTCGTCGATATCGTGGGCACCGGCGGCGACGTGTCGCATACGTTCAACATTTCCACCGCCTCGATGTTCGTCGCCGCAGGCGCCGGCGCAAAGGTCGCCAAGCACGGCAACCGCGGCGTGAGTTCGAAGTCGGGCAGCGCCGACGTGCTCGAAGCGCTCGGCGTCAACATCATGCTCTCGCCCGAACAGGTGGCCGAGTGTTTGCGCGACGTCGGCATCGGCTTCATGTTCGCGCCGAACCATCATCCGGCCATGAAGAACGTTGCCGCCGTCCGCAAGGAAATGGGCGTGCGCACGATCTTCAATATCCTCGGACCACTCACGAATCCGGCGGGAGCCCCCAACCAGTTGATGGGCGTGTTTCACCCCGATCTGGTCGGTATCCAGGTTCGCGTGATGGAGCGTCTGGGCGCCGAACACGTGTTGGTGGTCTACGGCAAAGACGGCATGGACGAAGTGTCGCTCGGTGCCGCCACGCTGGTCGGCGAACTCAAGGACGGCAAGGTCACCGAGTACGAAATTCATCCGGAGGACTTCGGCCTGCAGATGATGAGCAACCGTAGCCTGAAGGTCGGCAGCGCCGAGGAATCAAAGACGATGCTGATCGAGGCACTTGAGAACAAGGCAGGCACGGCCCGCGAGATCGTGGCGCTCAACGCCGGTACCGCGCTGTATGCCGCCAACCGCGCAGCATCGATCAGCGACGGCATCGCGATGGCACGCGAATCGATCGCCAGCGGCGCGGCACGCGCGAAGCTCGATGCCTTCGTCACATTCACGCAGCGATACAAGGCCTGAAGTTCGACACGACCACGGCGGGCTCCGATCACGCCCGCCCCTTTCCGTAGCCCCCGAATCATCCATCGATATGTCTACCGTTCTCGACAAGATCCTGGCCGTGAAGGCCGAAGAAGTCGCGGCTGCAAAGCGCGTGCGCGACCTCGCCAGCCTGCGCCGCGATGCCGAAGCTACTGTCGGCGACAGCGCGCTGCATACGCGCGATTTCGTGGGCGCGCTGCGCACGAAGATCGACGGCGGTCTGCCCGGCGTGATCGCGGAGATCAAGAAGGCCAGCCCGTCCAAGGGCGTGATTCGCGAGCACTTCGTCCCGCCCCAGATCGCCGAGTCGTATCAGCAAGGCGGCGCCGCCTGTCTGTCGGTACTGACCGACAAGCAGTTCTTTCAGGGCGCGCCCGAGTATCTGAAGGCGACGCGCGCCGCCTGCGATCTGCCCGTGCTGCGCAAGGACTTCATGATCGACGCCTATCAGGTCTACGAGGCGCGCGACATGGGTGCCGACTGCATTCTGCTCATCGCCGCCGCGCTGGAACTGGCCCATATGCGCGACCTTGAAGCGCAGGCCCACGATCTGGGCATGGCGGTGCTCGTCGAAGTGCACAACGGCCGTGAACTGGACGCAGGGCTCGAGTTGAGCACGCCGCTGCTGGGCATCAACAATCGCAACCTGCACAACTTCGAAGTGTCGCTCGACACGACGCTCGGCCTGCTCAAACACATTCCGGACGATCGTCTGGTCGTCACGGAGTCGGGTATCCTGTCGCGTGACGACGTGACGCGCATGCGCGCGGCCAACGTCAATGCCTTTCTCGTCGGCGAAGCCTTCATGCGCGCGCCCGAGCCGGGCGATGCACTCGCCACGCTGTTCGACATGCCCCGCTGACGCGCTACCCCTCGTCACCCAGGCGATCGATGGCCCAGTGTCCCTCACGGGATACCGTCCAAGCGCCGGCAAGGCACATCGCTCCCGGCCGGTGTTGCGGCGCACGGCGCGCACGGCGTCCCCCCTCAAAGGAGCGGCCCGATGGCCATCGAACGCGAACTCAAACTTGCTCTTCCGGGCGACTTGCCCGCCGCACGCGCCGACGCGCTGATCTCCCATCTCGACCGCCTGCCCGGAGCCGAAGCCCGTGGCGAGCGTCATCTCGTCAATCGCTACTTCGACACGCCGTCGCTCGCTCTCGCCAGCGCCAAGGCCGCGCTGCGGCTGCGTTTTGTGGCACGCGACGGCCACGCCGGGCAATGGTTGCAAACGCTCAAGTCGGTCGGCGAAGCGCGCGACGGATTGCATGTGCGTCACGAATGGGAACAAGCGGTGCAAGGCGAAGCACTCGAACTCCCGAAACTGATCGCCGCTTGCGACGTGCCCGCCACCGCCGGCTTGTTGCGCACCGAAGGTGCAAACGTCGTCGCGCAGTTCGAGACGAATTTCGTGCGGCGCCTGTGGCGCTATATCGCAGGTGACGGCACGGCCGTGGAGATTGCTTTCGATCGTGGCGAAGTCGCCGTCGAGGCCGATGGCAAGCGTCACACGGCGCCGCTCATCGAAGTCGAACTGGAATTGCTCGACGTGCCGGACGATGACCGCGAAGACCAGGGCGAACGCATTCTCCACGCGCTTGCCCAGAATTTGCGCGACGTGTTGCCCGAGTTGCAAAGCGACAACGTGAGCAAGGCGCAACGCGGCTATCGTCTGCGGCAAGCGGTACTCGGCCGCTGATCGCTGCGCGTTGCTGCCCGACATCACAGCTCCTTTCATCGCGCGCCCTTTCGGCTCCTTCGACAGACCTATTGCATGACATCACGCTCACGCACCGCGCTCCCCCCGGCGAAACACGATGAACAGCAAGGCTCGCTGTTCGACGAACCTGCCTCGGCAGCCAGCGCAGCCGACGCGACATTGCCGGCGCAAACACCGCCCGCAACGTCCGACGCACCGCAGCGCCGGCGCGGACGTCCGCCGAAGCCGGCATCGACGCCAGTCGCAACCGCCGCCAAACCCGGCACAGACAACGCCAATACCGCAGGCCCGCTCAAGGGACGTGTAGAAGATCAGTTCGACGCATTGCCCAGCGACTGGAAAACGCTGGTGTCGCCGTTTGTCCGGAGCGAGGCATACGTGCCGCTATGCCGTTTCGTGGACGCCGAGGTCGCCGCTGGCAAGACCGTCTACCCGGCAGACATCTTCCATGCGCTTCGCATGACGTCGCCCAAGGACGTCAAGGTCGTCATCCTCGGGCAAGACCCGTATCACGGCGACGATCACGGCATCGCGCAGGCGCATGGCATGGCGTTCTCGGTGCAACGCGGCGTGCGCGTGCCGCCTTCGCTGCGCAACATCTACAAGGAAATCGAGCGCGATCTCGGAATCCCCGCCCCGTCGCACGGCAATCTCGACGCCTGGGCGAAACAGGGTGTGCTGCTGCTCAACACCACCCTGACGGTGGAAGCCGCCAACGCGGCGAGTCACGCGAAGCCGTTCAAGACCGGCGGATGGCAAGCCTGTACGGACACATTGCTCTCGGGTCTCGCCACGCAACAAGGTCCGCTGGTTTTTCTCCTGTGGGGAAGCCATGCGCAGGCGAAAGCGCCGTTGCTCGCCGGTCACGGCCATCTGCTGCTCGAAGCCCCGCACCCGTCCCCCCTCTCGGCGCATCGCGGCTTTCTCGGCTGCGGCCACTTCAGCGCCGCCAACACCTTCCTCGTGCAACACGGCAAGACGCCCATCGACTGGCGAGTGCCGGATTGAGCCGACGCGGGGCTCCCCCGCGCCTGGTGTCATCCTCAATCCCCAATCCCCCATTCCCCGCCAAACGCCCTGTTGCGACGAACGTGATCGTTGCGGCGATCTCGTTTGCACGCGTGCCGGCGCTTCGTCGCCCAGCCAGTAAAGGCCAGTACGCATCGTCACATTGAATTTCACACTGTGAGATACGCGGCGGCGCGCACACGATCAAGCATTTACAGAAATGTTCCGAAACATTACACTCCCGTTCCGTAATGAGAATCCGTCTCATTATCAAAAACTATAACCGTGCGTTACCCGGCCTGTGAAGTGTCCGACGGTGACGCCACTGCCGGAACACACGTATGTCCACCACTTTCCAGACGCGCCAGCGCCTGCTTGCCTCCGCCTGCGCCCTTGTGGCTGCCGGCAGCTTCACCAGCCTGAACGCTCACGCGCAGACGTCCGTGTCGACGCCGGCCGCATCGTCGGATTCGCCGGCCAGCGGGCAGACGTCCGCCGCCCCTGCGGTCACACTGCCGACCACGCAGGTCAACGACAACGCGGTGGCGTCGCCCATGCAGACGAAGACACTGCCGTCGTACAAGTTCGTCGCCCCGCTGCGCGACACGCCCCGTTCGATCACGGTCATCCCGGAAGAACTGATCAAGCAGACGAACGCCACAACGTTTGCCGACGCGCTCAAGACCGTGCCGGGCATCACGTTCATCGGTGGCGACGCCGCGGCGAACCCGTCGGCAGACCGCCCCGTCATTCGCGGCTTCGAATCGCGCAACTCGATCTTCGTCGACGGCATGCGCGACTCGGGCGTGCAGAATCGCGAGACGTTCGCCATCGAGAACATCAGCGTCATCAAGGGTCCGGATTCGGTCTACGCCGGTCGCGGCGCCGTTGGTGGCAGCATCGACATCACCACCAAAACACCGCGTCTGGAAGACTTCACCAACGCGAGCCTCGGCCTCGGCACCAACAGCTTCAAGCGTCTGACCATGGACGTGAACCGTCAGGTCAACGATCAGACAGCCGTGCGCCTGAACGTGATGGGCCACGACGCCGATCAGGCCGGCCGCAACAACGTCTACAGCAAGCGCTGGGGCGTAGCGCCCTCGGTGGCGTTCGGTTTGAATAGCCCGACCACCGTCACGGTCAGCTACTACCACCTGAATTCGTATGACATGCCGGACTTCAGCGCACCGTTCCGCTCGGCAGGCGGCACGCCGGACGGCGGCTTCCAGCGCAATCAGTTCTACGGCCTGAACAACCGCGACTATCGCCGCGGCCAGACCGACACCGGCGAAATCAAGGTCGAGCACCGCATCAACGACACGTGGAAGATCAAGAACACGACCATGGTCGGCCGCGCCACACTCGATTACGTCGCCACGAACCCGCAGTTCGTCAACGCGAACTCGAACATCATCGCGTTGCAGGCGAAGAGCGGCAAATACGCCACCAACAGCATCGCCAACCAGACCGAACTCACGGGCAAGGCCACGCTTCTCGGCTTCGAGCACACGCTCACCGGCGGTGTCGAATTCAGCAACGAGCAAAGCCGCTATGAGGGTTACCTCGTCACGGACAGTGCGGGCAACAACATCCGTTCGACGAACTCGCTCCCACTGTGCGCCGTGCCCTACAACTGCACGACCCTCGGCAACTGGAATCCGGACACCCCCTGGACCGGCAGCCTCGCGCTCAACGGCGACAAGGGCTTCCCCGGCGCGGCGACCAACACGCGTACCAACGTGGCATCGGCCTATCTGTTCGACAGCGTGAAGCTCTCGGATCGCTGGCTCGTCAACGCCGGTGCGCGCGTCGATCGCTTCGATGTGCACGCCGTGCAAGCCGGTGCGCCCGATCTGAAGAATATCTCGAACCTGTTCAGCTTCCAGTTGGGTGTGATCTACAAGGTGCTGCCGTCGCTGAGCCTGTATGCGTCGTATGGCACGTCGGCCAACCCGCCGGGCGCAAACAGCGGCCTGGGCGGCGGTACCGACCAACTCACGACGACGAACAACAACCTCGCGCCGGAGCGTAGCCGCAACATCGAAGTCGGAGCGAAGTGGGACGTGATCGATCAGCGTCTGTCGCTGACCGCCGCGCTGTTCCAGACGGACAAGACGAATGCGCGCGTATCGGATGGTCTCGGCGGCACGATCAACGCAGGCAGCCAACGCGTGCGCGGCGCCGAACTCGGCTGGGCGGGCAGTCTGACGAACCATTGGCGCGTATTCGGCGGTTACTCGTACCTCAATGCGATCACGACGGACGCTGGGCCGGCAGCCGCCCCGGGCTCGAACGGCCTGCCGATGGTCATGGTGCCGAAGCACAACCTGACGCTGTGGACCGACTACGAAGTCATGCCGAAACTCACCGTCGGCGCCGGCATGACGCTCTCGAGCCTCACCTACGCGTCGGTGTCCTCAACCACTCGCAAGTGGACGCCGGGTTACGCACGCTTCGACGCCATGGCGACGTACCGCGTGTCGCGCGCCGTCGATCTGCAATTGAACGTGCAGAACATCTTCGACAAGAAGTACTATGCGAGCGCCTATCCGATCTACGCCACGTGGGCTCCCGGCCGCACCGCCATGCTGACGCTGAACTTCCATCAGTAATCACCTTCGATAAGCCCTGAAGACGGGGAGGCCGGCGATTATGCCGCCCCCCCTTTGACTTCCGCCCGCCACACCTGCCTCTTTCCGCCCGCCGCGCCCTCATGCCGGGTTGCGCCCCGATGGGTCATAAAACGAACCCTTATTTCAAACGACCGCTTCATCCAGGTCTCCTTCCTTGCGTGCTCATGATGCCCGTGCCATGATGGCGCCGCGTTGCCGGTCAAGCGCCGTTCGAGCGCGTCGCATCCCGGCAGTCGGCAATCAAAAAAGGACGTTTTCTTCACGCAGTTTTGCCTTGTTCGTACGGGGGTTCGAGATGGCAAATCGGGGAGTCGTTGTGACTGCGGGTGTTACCGCCGCGCGGTCGTTCATCGTGGTTGCCGTCATCGCCACACTCGCGGGATGCGCTACCGTCCAGCTCCGTAGCAAAGACTCGCTGCAGGGTGCCGCCAATGGCTTCGATGCCGCAGTAAAAGCGTCTCAGGGCGCGCTGGATACCGAACTCAACTCGCGCGCGCGGGTGCGGCGCGCCGAGGCCGTTGAGTACTATGTGCAAACCCGCCGGGTCAAACCGGGCGAGGTACGTATCTTCGATATCGACGCCGACGACGAACTGGGCTCCTTCGCCCGCTTTGTGTGCGCGGGCACCGACGACTTCGTGAGTCAACGTGCCGCCATGACCTTCGCCACCACCTATTCCGGTGGCCTCAAACAGGTGCTCGCCGAAGGCGACGACTCGATTGGCGGGCAGTGGGCAAGATTTCAGGCACAGCGCAAACCCATAGAAGTCCCCGGCCTGCCGGACGACACCGTGCCGAAAAACGCGGTTCGCGCGTGCGCCAACGACCTGAAAAAGCGCCTGACGGAATGGAAGGTCCGCCCCTCCACGGAAGTCAGCGCCGAGAGTATTACCGCAGTCGTGCCCGTCGCCATTGCCGCCTACAAGGCGATAGCCACGCTCTTCCAGACCGGCCTGACGGCATACAACGATCTGGCCGCCAAGGAGCGTTTCGCGAAGTACGTTCACGAGTTCCATCCGAAGTTCGAGACGGTGATGAACAACGACTTCAAGGCGTCGACCCTCGCAAGCGCGTGGAACCGCCGTCAGATCGTGTCGTTGCAACGCCCGTTGGCGACGTTCCGCAAGCTGTTGATCACTCCGGCGAACATCACGCCTGCCGAAGACGACATCCGCATCCGCGAACTCGGCATGCTGGCGAACGAACAACTCGCCGAATACGACGCCCTGCGCGCCAGTCCGTCGCCGGCGGTGTTGCGTGACAAGCTCGTTGCAGCGGAACAACAACTCGTCACGCTCGTGGGCGACAAGCATGTGTCGATTTCCGATCTGGTCGCCTTCTTCAAGGAATTGAAGGATGACTTCGACAAAGCGAAGTCGCAATACGCGGCCGTCGACGCCGCTGTACGCAACGTTCCGGAGGCGTGGAAGCAATGATTCGCGTGCCCCATCTGATCGCGGCGAGCCTGCTGATCTCGAGCGCCACGGGTAGCGGCATCGCGCAAACGCAAGCACCGAGCGTGGCCACTCCCGCGACGTCGCAAGCGTTGCATGAAGCGGAATCCGTCAACGTCAAGGCGCTGCTGCTAAAGCAGGATCAGGCGTTGAAAAAAGAGCAGACGGTGCTGCTCAAAGCCTCTCAGACATCGCTGGTCGCCGCGCGCGTGCAGGACATCGGGCAAGCGCGCGAGAACATCGCTGCCGCCGCACGCATGCTCGACGGCGAGCCGCCGCGATCGCTCAAGGATCTGAAAGAGAAAACGGAGACGATCCGGGTCGTCACGCGCCCGGTCTACGGCCTGTGCTCCGGCGCGCCGTGGGCGAATGAACAAATGACCGCATGGAGTAGCTGGCGCGACTACATCAACACCGTGTCGACCCCGCTGGCGGCCGTCGCCCGCAGCGTAGGCGTGATCTTCCAGTACTATCAGGCGGATGCCGGCAGCAAGCCGCGATATATGAGCCTTGGCGCGACAGCGTTCGTCGTGGGCAAGTCGCACGTCATCACCAATCGGCACGTGCTGCAGAACTACGCGTATCTCGACAGCGCAGGGGCGTGGCGCCTCTATGACAAGCAGGTGCTCGTCGTGTCGTTTCCGTGGGAATACTCGAGTTGTTCCGTGCGCACGACGCCGCGAGAGGTTCGCGTCGTCGCCATCGAAGCCGTGGGGGGCGATGGCGAGAACGACGACTACGCCATTCTGCGCACGGAAGACAACGCCCTGCCGCCCGCCGCCCCCATGGCAGCGAGATTCGATCTGACCGAGGGGTCGCGCGTTGCGGTGATCGGCTATCCGTCGCGTCCGGTCAGTTGCGCGGGGGCGGACGCGAACGACGACTGCACCTACCTATCCGAACAGCAGATCGATACGATGTTCAAGCTCCCGGACAGCCAGATTCCCTTCCCGGCCGAGCGTCTCGCACCGGGCATGCTGCTGGTCAACCCCAGCCTCGATCCTCAACAGTTCTCGTACGATTCGTCGACATGGGGCGGCAACTCCGGCTCGCCCGTCGTGCGTCTGTCGGACGGCATGATCGTCGGACTGCATTACGGTGGCTACGGGGGAGACAACGAGAGAGCGACCTACAACAACGCGATCAAGGTCGACCGCATTCGCAAGGCGCTGGCGGACGCGGGCGTCACTCAGTGATGGGCGCCAGTGTGCCCATCGCGCCCTGCTGATAGCGCCGCGTGAGTGCGACGAGATCGCTCTCGTCTCGCGCCGCGAAGTTGCCGCGATAGACCACGGGCTCCGCGAGCGGCTCGCCACTGGCAAGCATCAAACGGGCGCCGGCGCGTCCGGCCAGTTGCCACGCACCGGGGGGCAGCAAGATCGCTTCCGCCCCGCCACCTTCCGCACGTAAGGCGTGACCGGCAAGCGCCGCTTCGCCCTGTGCAATCAACGCCATCCAACGACGGCCATCGTAAGGAATGGTCAGCGTGCACAAATCGTCGTCGCGCCAGTCGAGCTGCAACAACGTAGTGCGCTCACCTTCCGCACGCGCCACCTGATGCTCGTTCCACTGCCCGCAGACCAATGTCAGATCGACAGCCCCTTCGCGCCAACGCGGCATGGCGTCGGCGCGGACTACCGTTTGCGCGGGCGCCCCATGGGCGTGACGGCCTGCACGGTTGACGATCATCCGCACGCCGCGCGCCGTAGCACGTGCGTGATCGGGACGCTCCTCGTGCACCGTGCCGCAGTTCGCCTCCAGCCAGAGCAGATCGCCCGGACGCAAAATGTCGTCGCCACCATGGGCATGACGGCAACGCAACGAGGTCGTCGATTCGGGGAACAGATAGGTCGCCACCACGCATCCCGCATGGGGGTGCGGTGGTATGCACGCGCCGTGACGGCGAAAGATATCGACCGACAGAAACGGGTCCGTCTCGTCGACCCGATCGAAAACGCCTGCCCCCACGGCCGCGGCACAACGGCCGGGCCGGGAAACAGGAAGCACGTGAGGAAGCACGCGCGGCATGGGGCTCGCGTCGGCATGAGCTGCCGAACGCTTCGTCTGACGCGGATGCAAGGGCGTCGGATTGACCATGGAGAGCCTGCGCGTGCGGGGGAACAGCGTTACCCGAGAGCTTACAGCGCAGCGATGGCTTCGCGAGCATTCGCGAAGGCGGTTGCTGCCGATTCCGGACCGCGTGCCAGACCTTCGGCGTAGATGAACGTCACGTCCGTCATGCCCAGGAAGCCGAGAATCGTCTTGATGTACGGGGTCTGGCTGTCAGCCGGGGTGTCCTTGTAGTTGCCGCCGCGTGCAAACGCCACGATCACCTTCTTGCCCTGAATCAGGCCTTCCACGCTGCCGTCTTCGCGGTAACGGAAGGTCACGCGGGCACGGGCGATCCAGTCGAAGTACGCCTTGAGTTGCGTCGGCACCTGGAAGTTGTACAGCGGCACACCGAACACGACATAGTCGGCAGCCTGAATTTCGGCGATCAGTTCGTCGCTGCGCGCGATGATGGCCTTTTGTTCGGCCGAGCGCTGCTCTTCCGGCGTAAAGAACGCGCCGATCACGGCTTCGTCCAGATGCGGCACGCCATCGGTCAGCAGGTCACGCACGACAACCTGGGCGCCGGGGTTCTTCGAGACGAGTTGTGCCACCGTTTCGTTGGCGAGCGTGGTCGAGTTGGCGCCTTGCGAGCGGGCGGCGGAATTGATTTGCAGAATCGTGGTCATTTCAGTGGCTCCTGAGCCTGGGGGTTCGATATTCCGTGCGCACCGGCCCCCATCTCAGGAGTGCCGTGAATTGTGCGTCGGCTTGGGATGAATTCTAGTTACCCACAAAAATGAAACAAGCCGGTAAAATCGAATTGTTTGTTCCTATTTTGGAACAATGCCTGCCGGCCCGTGGTTCTTGCCGGACGACCCGCGTCACCGAGGAGCGCACGCGATGATTGACGATCTGAATGACATGCTGATCTTCGCGGAAGTGGTGCGCACAGGCAGTATCACGCGTGCCGGCGAGCGGCTCGATCTGCCCAAGGCAACGGTGAGCCGGCGACTGTCGCGGCTGGAGATGCGTCTCGGCACGAAGCTGCTGCACAAGACAACGCGCCGCCTCGATCTGACCGAGGTGGGCGAGGCGTACTACGAGCGTTGCCTGCCGATTCTCGAAGAGGTGGAAGAGACGCGGGACTTCGCCTCGCAATTGTCGAACAAGCCGCGCGGACGTCTGCGAATCACCGCGCCCGCCGACTTCGCGGCACAGTGGCTGGCCGTCCCGCTCGCCACCTTCTGCGCCGCCTATCCCGAGATCACGGTGGACGTCGATCTGAGTTCACGGCATGTCGATCTGATTGCCGAGCGCGTCGATGTCGCCATCCGTGCCGGGCAACTCTCCGATTCCACGCTCGTCGCGCGGCCGCTGCTCAAGCTCACTCGAAGCCTGTACGCGAGCCCGTTGTACCTGAGCGCGACGGGCTTGCCTGCCTCGCCCGACGAACTGGCGGGGCATCGTTTCGTGATCCTCCAGGGCGCGCGCCGGCTGTTCAACTCGGACACCCTGCACAAGGGCCGCCAGCGCGTGGACATCACCATGCACGGGGCGATTCAGGTCAACAGCATGGGGATGGTCAAGGAGATGGCGCTGGCGGGCAGCGGCGTCGCCGCGCTCACGGACATTTTGGCCGAAGACGCCCTGCGAACGGGCCGTCTCGTGAAGGTGCTGCCGGAGTGGTCGTTGCCGGAAAGTCCGGTGCATCTGGTTACGCCGTCGCGACGCTTCCTCCCTCGCAAAACGCAGGCGTTCATCGAGCATATGCTCACGGTCGCGAGGGCATGTCCTGAAGAGAACCGGGACCCATCGGTGCCGGGGCCGGCAGCCGACTAAGCCTCGCGCACACAGACCGCGCGCGAGGCAGTACGACGCGTCAGGCCGACAGCCACTTCTCGCGGCGCTGTGCGGCGGCGCGATCGCGCGTCTCGGCGATGCGGTATTGCGAGATCTCCGGCGTGTCGAGCGTGAGGGTGGCCTCGCGCAGTTCGTCACGGCGAAAAGCGTGAACCGTCACCCGGTCGCCCGGACGATAACGTTCGAGCAGCTTGTCGATGTTGCCCGACGTCACGCGCAGACCGTCGATGGCGACGAGTGCATCGCCCGCCGACAGGCCCGCGGCTTGTGCGGCGCCACCGTCGAGCACCTGGGCGAGCGTGAGATCGTCACCGCGCTTGGCCGTCTTCGCGCCAAGCGCCGGACGGCCATTCTCCGGCGTCACCGGTGCCAGCGTGAGGCCAACACGTTCGAGCAGCGCCGCGAGCGGCAGATCGCGCGTGCCGTTGATCGCCGTGGCGAAAAATTCCGACAGATCGAGCCCCGAGACCTCCTCGAAGAACGGCTGTACGGCGTCTTCATCGATGCCCACGGGCGAACCGCGATAGAAGTCCCGGCCATAGCCTTGCCACAGGGCACGCATGATGTCGTCGAGCGACTTCTGGCCGCGTGTGCGCGACCGGATCGTCAGATCGAGCGCCAGCGCGACCAGCGAGCCCTTCGTGTAATAGCTGACGAGCGCATTCGGCGCGTTTTCGTCCTGACGGTAGTACTTCGTCCACGCATCGAACGAACTCTCGGCCACGGTTTGCTTGAGACGGCCGCTGCCGCGCAGCACGCTCGCCACCGTCTTCGCAACGAGTTCGTAATACGCCGCCGGATCGATCACGCCACTGCGCACGAGCATCAAATCGTCGTAATACGACGTGAAGCCTTCGAACAACCACAACAGCCGCGTGTAACTCTCCTGATCGAGCGTGTACGGCGCGAACACCGCCGGCTTGATGCGCTTGACGTTCCACGTATGGAAGTACTCGTGGCTCACCAGGCCGAGAAAGCCGCGATAGGCGTCGCTCATGCGTGCCTGCCCCTGCACCGGCAGATCGTTGCGGCTGGCGAGCAAGGCCGTGGAAGCCCGGTGCTCCAGACCACCGTAGCCGTCGCCCACCGTCATCAGCAGGAAGACGTAGCGCGACATCGGCACGCGCGAACGCGAACTGGCACCCGGTTCGAACAACCGGATCTGCGCTTCGCAGATCTTCTTCATGTCGCGCAACAGACGGTCCAGATCGAGATTCGGCACCGGTCCGGTGATCGCGACTTCGTGCGTCACGCCACAGGCCTTGAATGTGCCGTGCACAAATGTACCCATCTCGACCGGCGAGTCGATCAGTTCGTCGTAATCGACGGCCAGATAGCGGCCGAAGTCGAGCACGGCCGTTCCCTGCGCCGGTTCGAGCGCGGTGGCGACGCGCCACGCCTTGTGCGCCGCGCCGCGCGGACGCAGCACGTCGACCTCGCACGGCGCCTGTGCCTGGCCTTCCACGCGCAGGAACACACTCGTGCCGTTGAAGAAGCCGTGCGTGTCGTCGAGATGCGCGGCACGCACCGACAGATCCCATGCGTACACCTCATAGGTCACGATCAGCGTGCCCTTGCAGGGCGCGGCCTGCCACGTGTGTTTGTCGAGTTTGTCGAGCGCCACCTTGCGGCCACGGCACGTCGCGCCGATCGTCACGATATTGCGGGCGAACTCGCGCACCATGTAGCTGCCCGGAATCCATGCGGGCAAGGTGAATCGCTGCCCTTCGGGCGCAGGATTCGAGACTGTGACGGTGACTTCGAACAGGTGGGCGGCGGGCGATTTCGGAACGATCGCGTACCGGATGGCAGGCAAGGCAGACGTGGCTTTCATGACGTGGCGACTTCTTGTTATCGGGAGCATCCGGCATTGACCGGACGGTTACTTGAGCGTGGTGAGTTCCTTCTCCAGTTGCTCGGCAGGAACGGCGCCCGGCAGGCGGCGGCCGTCCGACAGAATGATGGTCGGCGTGCCCGTCACGTTGTATTCATGACCGAGCGCCACGTTCTGCTTGACCGCGTTGTCGTCGCACTTGGCCGAAGAGGTCGGCGGCGCCTTCTTGTCGAGCATCCAGTCATGCCACGCCTTGAGCGGGTCGGAGGCACACCAGATCGCCTTCGACTTGGCGTCCGAGTCCGGGCCGAGTACCGGGTACAAGAAGGTGTAGACGGTGATGTTGTCGAGCTTCGAGTTCTTGAGCGAGTCTTCGAAGCGTTTGCAGTACGGGCAGTTCGGGTCGGAGAAGACAGCGATCTTGCGGCTGCCGTTGCCCTTCACGTACTTGATGGCGCGATCCAGCGGCAGCTTGGCGAAGTCGACCTTGTTCAGCACCGACTGGCGCGCTTCGGTCAGGTTCTGACGCGTCTTCGTATCGATGATGTTGCCGCCGAGAATCACGTATTGCCCCTTCTCGTCGGTATACATGATCTCGCCTCCGATAGACACTTCATAGAGCCCCGGAATCGGCGTGCGCGCCACCGACTTGATCGGGGCATCTGCGCCGAGCGTTTTCTGCACGGCAGCCTTCACGCGGTCGAGCGACGCATCGGGCTTGTTTTGCGCGGCAGCGGATGTCGTGAAAATGGCGGCGCAGACGGCTGCCGAACCTAGCGCTGCGAGCGCCGTGGCGCGATAACGTTGCAACATCGAATTTCTCCAGAGTGTATCGAGCGAGAGGCGCGGCCGGCGCACACGCGCAATGGGGTCAGCCCAGGGCACGGCCGATCAGGAATTTCTTCACGAAGGGCAGCATGTTCACGCTGTCGAGCCCCGCATTGCGGACGAACTTCGCGAGCGGGCTGCTCGTCGAGAATAGCTTGTGCAGACCGTCCGTCGTCAGCGCCATGCTGCCGATATCTTCCTTGCGGGCCCGCTCGTAGCGACGCAATACCGCCGCATCGCCACAGTCGCGGAACGACTCGCGTGCAGCGAGCGCATCGCCGAGCGCTGCCACGTCGCGCAGACCGAGGTTCATGCCTTGACCGGCAAGCGGATGCACCACGTGCGCCGCATCGCCGACCAGCGCCACGCGCGGCGCGATCAGGCGCTTGGCCTGCGCCAGCACGAGCGGGAAGCCCTGAGCCCGCGCTGAGACCGGCGTGAGACGGCCAAGTTCACCGCACGAGAACGTGCCGACGCGACCGGCCAGCGCTTGAGGGTCGAGCGCGAGCAGATGTCTGGCGTGATCCTCTGCGGCCGACCAGACCAGCGAAACATGCTGATCGGGCAGCGGCAGCAGGGCGATGATCTCGCCGTCGTGAAACCACTGGAAAGCGGTATCGCGGTGCGCGCGCTCGGCCCGGAAGTTGCACACTACACCGAGTTGTTGGTAGGGACGTACGGTGCCGTCGAGGCCGGCGGTACTGCGCACCCACGAGTGCGCACCGTCGGCACCGACCACAAGCGAGGCGCGTAGGGTCTTGCCGTCCGACAGACGCACCGACGCGGCGGCGGCGTCGACTTCGAGCGCATCGGCGCGGGCGTCGAGCCATTGCACTTGCGGAGAGAACCGAAGCGCCGCGTCGAGCGCACGTTCGAGATTCGACGATTCGGCGATCCAGGCGAGTTGCGGCACGGCGGCCTGATATGCGGAGAAGTGGAGACTGCCGCGATCGTCGCCGAAGACTTCCATGTCGTAGACAGGATTCACGCGCGCGGGGTCGACTGCCTGCCATACGCGCATACGCTCGAAGAGCGCCTGCGAGCTGGCGCAGAGCGAGTAGATGCGGGCGTCCCATCGATCGCTGTCGGTACCGCCCGTGCCGGATGCGGCGGCGGCCGGCTGGGCGAGCAGTGCGACGGACAGGCGAGCCTGCGAGAGCAGCAGGGCGGCAGCCTTGCCGACCAGACCGCCACCGACGACAACGACATCGTGCGTTTGGCTGGAGGTTTGCGTTTGAGACATGCGGCGAATGCAGCGCCAGCGCCTGAATCGCGCGAGCCGGCTGGTTCAGAAAACGAGATGGCGTATTGTCGCACGCCTGCCGTGCCTGCGACGTCCGGCCACCGGTGCGCTGCTGCGACGCAGCGTCGCGTGTCATGGCCCGGCGCTATACTTCCGCGACGATCGATTACCGACACGGGGCCCCCTATGCGTCTCGACAATGAATCCGAAAGCCAGAACGTCGAAGATCGGCGGGGCGGCGGTTTCGGTGGGCGCACCACGATTGGCATCGGCACGATTGTGGTCGCACTGGCCGCTTCGTACTTCTTCGGGATCGACCCGCGCGTCATCATTCAGGGCTCGCAGATGATTCAGGGGCAAACGCAGTCGCAGCCCCAATCCGCCCCGAACGCCGCACCGGCCAACGATCCGAAGACGGTCTTCACCCGCAAGGTGCTGGGCAATATCGAGCGCACCTGGGAAACCGTGTTCCCGCAGCAACTGAACCGTCAGTACGTGCCGCCGAAACTGGTGCTGTTCTCGGGCGCGACGCCCACCGCCTGCGGCACCGGACAAACCGCGATGGGGCCGTTCTACTGCCCCGGCGACAGCAAGGTCTACATCGATCTGGCGTTCTACGACGAGTTGCAGCAGCGCTTCGGTGCGGGCGGCGACTTCGCACAGGCCTATGTGATTGCGCACGAAGTGGGTCATCACATCCAGAATCTGCTGGGCATTTCCGGGAAGTTCGACGAAATTCGCCGCCGCACCAGTGAGGCGCAGGCCAACGCGCTGTCGGTGCGTCTGGAGTTGCAGGCCGATTGCTTCGCCGGAGTCTGGGCGAACAATGCGGCAAAGGCAAATCAGCAGTTGCTGGAGCCGGGCGACATCGAACAGGGCCTGAAGACAGCGGCGGCCATTGGCGACAACCGCTTGCAGCAGCAGTCGCAGGGCCGCGTGGCGCCCGAATCGTTCACGCACGGCACGAGTGCCCAGCGGGTGTACTGGCTGCGTCAGGGGCTGCAAAACGGCGACGTGCGCAAGTGCGACACCTTCTCGGCGAAGCAACTGAGTTGAGTGCGGCGCCGAGGCCGGGGCCGCGCCTAAGGCGGATGGAGTGGGGCCAAGGGCGTTGTTGGAAGCGGAACGAGTACAATAGCGCACTTTCCGCGACGCAATCACCGACGCAACGGCCGGCGAATGCAACGGCGCATATATCGGATTAGACAGGATTTAGCATGAGCCTCAAATGCGGCATCGTCGGCTTGCCCAATGTCGGCAAGTCGACCCTTTTCAACGCACTGACCAAAGCAGGCATCGCTGCCGAGAACTACCCGTTCTGCACCATCGAGCCGAACGTCGGCGTGGTGGAAGTGCCTGACCCGCGTCTGGGCAAGCTGGCCGAAATCGTCAAACCCGAGCGTATCCTGCCGGCGACGGTCGAATTCGTGGACATCGCCGGTCTGGTGGCGGGCGCGTCGAAGGGCGAAGGGCTGGGCAACCAGTTCCTCGCCAACATCCGCGAAACGGACGCCATCACGCACGTCGTGCGCTGCTTCGAAGATGAGAACGTCATCCACGTGGCGGGCAAGGTGCATCCGATTTCGGATATCGAAGTCATCAACACCGAACTGGCGCTGGCGGATCTGGGCACCGTCGAAAAGGCGCTGCAACGCTACACGAAGGCCGCCAAGTCGGGCAACGACAAGGAAGCGGCGAAGCTCGTAGCCGTGCTCGAGAAGATCGTGCCGGTGCTCAACGAAGCGCGCCCGGTGCGCTCGCTCAAGCTCTCGGAGGACGAACAGGCGCTCATCAAGCCGTTCTGCCTGATTACGGCCAAGCCGACCATGTACGTCGCCAACGTGAAGGACGACGGCTTCGAAAACAACCCGCATCTGGACGCCGTGCGCAAGTACGCCGAATCGGAGAATGCACCGGTGGTGGCGGTATGTGCGGCGATCGAAGCGGAAATTGCCGACATGGAAGACGCCGACAAGGCGGAATTCCTGGCCGACATGGGCATGGAAGAACCGGGTCTGGATCGTGTGATCCGTGCGGGCTTCAAGCTGCTCGGTCTACAGACGTACTTCACCGCAGGTGTGAAGGAAGTGCGCGCCTGGACGATCCACGTGGGCGACACCGCCCCGCAAGCCGCCGGCGTGATCCACACCGACTTCGAACGCGGCTTCATCCGCGCGCAGACCATCGCCTTTGGCGACTTCATCCAGTACAAGGGCGAACAGGGCGCGAAGGAAGCCGGCAAGATGCGCGCCGAAGGCAAGGAATACGTCGTGCACGACGGCGACGTCATGAACTTCCTGTTCAACGTCTGAGTCGAACGGATGAATTCAGGAGGCACCAGACACCTCCACAATCCCGCCGAAACCCGCGTCACTGCGGGTTTTTTTACGCCCATTTCCACCATACACCCCCACACCTCCCCAGAAAAAAGCGGGTACAAAAGCGGGTACAATGCACCGACACCACCCGACCACACAGGCGGCATACCCGCTTTTCCCGGAAACCCGCGCCATGCTTACCGATACGCAATGCCGAAATGCAAAGGCAAAAGCTAAACCGTACAAGCTGACCGACTCCAACGGCCTTTATCTCGAAGTGAAACCCAATGGAGTTAAGGCGTGGAGATACAGGTTTCGCATGACGGCGGGAACCGAAGCACGCGAAAACCTATTCGCCATTGGTGACTACGCCCAAGCCCCAGCAGGAGAAACAGCCAATCAGGCCCATGCACGCCGCATGGGCGGGCGCTTCACGCTTGCGGAAGCCCGAGACGAACGAGCCAAGGCCCGGGCACTGGTGAAACAAGGCATCAACCCGGCACAACAGCGCAAGCTTGAGCGCATTGAGCGCGGACAGCAGCACGCCAACACCTTTGAGGCGGTCGCTCGCGAGTGGGTCGCAATGAAGGATTGGGAGGCGAAAACTAAGGCGCGGCGACTTGATACGCTTTCCCGCGTGGCATTCCCGAAACTCGGGGCACTCCCCATCAAGGACGTACAGCCGGCTCACATTTTGGAAGTACTGCGAGCAGCAGCCGAGAAGAACGGCCCAACCGTCGCCGCCGAGATCCGCCGCGCAATGTCTGGCGTGTTTGAACTGGCGATAGCCACGCTACGCGCCAGCAGTGACCCAGTACATCCAGTTCGGCGAGCACTGCCGCCCAACAAGACGCAGCACAAAGGCCCGCTCGACGCCGGAGAAATCGGCCAGCTACTGCGCGACATCGACGGCTATGAGCGGAACCACCAAACTGTGGCGGCCTTCCGCCTGATGTGGTGGACGCTGTGCAGACCGAGCGAAGCGACGGAGGCAAAGTGGGATGAGTTCGACTTGGACGCGGCGCTTTGGCACATATCGGCTGAACGCACCAAGCAGCGCAAGGCGCATTCCGTTCCCCTGCCAACACAGGCCGTTCAAATGCTGCGAGCAATTCACGGCATCACGGGGCGGCACGCTCACGTGTTCCCACACAGGGACAACCGCAAGAATCCCATGAGCGATGCGACGCTTCGCCAAGCGCTAAAGCAAATTGGGTGGGCAGGTCGATACAGCCCTCATGCAACACGCACAACGGGGAGCACACGCCTTAACGAGATGGGATTCCCCGGAGATTGGATTGAACGTCAACTCGGCCACGCAGAGCCGAACGCTGTACGGCGCACATACAACCATGCCGACCATATGGCGCAACGCACTCCCATGATGCAGCAGTGGGCCGACTATCTCGACAGCGTCAAACAAGGGAATAAGGTCGTACCAATCTTGACCTCCCGCGCTGCCTGATAGGAATATCTTTCCAACGTCCACAGCACCGGCGAAATGCCCCAGTGCATGGCAGAGGCTCGGTAAACCACCATAGCACGCCGTGAAGGCGGCGGCGCTTCATGAGGGTCGCAATGCCCTTCGGGAGTCTTCAATCGAGGCACCACGGACTGAGAGTTTCGACCCTCCCCCCTTCCAAAATCGCTCGCCGAAAATGTCTAACTGGGCGCTCGGTCCCGGACGCGCGAACCCAAGAAATCCCCCCTCCCCCCCTCCAACCCATCAAGCCGAGCATCACTAGCCAAACTCTCCTAACATGGATGGGGCACGGGGTATCGCAACCGAGGGGAACGCTCGATATGGACATCTTCGCGAATACGTACGATGCAAACGAAGCCGCAGAGCTTACGGAAACGAGCTATGGCACGTTGGTTTGCGCTGCGGCGGAGGGTCGAGTATCAGCGGCAAAAATTGGTCGGAGGTGGGTATTCGTGGAAGGCGACTTGGTTTGGCGACTCTGTACGTGCGGAGGTGCACCTGAACTTCGTGAAACACTCGGGCTCCACGAGTGCGCCGCCTTTCTCAAGATTCACCCCAATAGCGCCGCCAGGCTTGCCAAGCTTGGGATGATCCCGGGGGCGAAGATTGGACGCTCATGGGTGTTCCATCGCAGCGACGTAATGTCCTTTCTTGCCGCCGAAGTTAAGAGACAAACGGAAGAGCGAGTCAATGCTGCAGTATCGACACAACCGAGTGGGTTCTATCGGAGGTCTAGAGGAGGCAAGCTAACTCCGCTTCCGTATCTCCCCCCGCTTCCTGATCAGACGCGTTGATACCCCCCCCCCACCGAAACTTGCGCATGTAAAAATTTGGCGGGGCGCTCAGTCCCCGCAGCGGACAAGAGTTAGGAATTGAGGGTACCCCTCCCCCAACGCACCCGTGAGGCCACGCCGTGAAATTAGACGACTTGCATGCATTCGATGCCGCCGACGCACTGAGAGACTTGGAGACGATCCGGCATTACATTTCGCTCGCCTTCGATGGCGGGGATCTACACGAGATACAACGAGCGTTGGCGACGGCAACGCGAGCACTCGCCAGACTTACTGATCCCCAAACGCATTGAGGAATTCCAGAGGCACGACACTCACCCGAGTCGAACCGGATCGACGACGAAGATGCCAACCGGCCCATTCGATACTTTTTCATTAGCACCAAATCACACCTCGACATCGCCATTCCGCCCCTCCTCCGCAACCTGTTGTATTTATTGGATTCATGTTGCGAGGAGGATCCGTCCAACTTGGGGATGATTCATTTTTACCCGGGACACCCGGGACAACGTTGAAAATCGCCCGGAAACCTTTACTAACGTTGGGTTTCGCTGTCCCAGCTACTTGTCCCGGGACAGCTATAGAAACCCGGGGCACTCGGGACAAATAAGTACTTTTAGTACCGAATCGATGGCCGCATGCCTCGACGTTTCGCCGCCCCTCATCCTCTGGAATTCAGACCGCAAAGCCACTTTGCAGCGCGAAAGGGTATCCCGCCGCCGCCCCCTTCCGGCAACGGGCAACATGCTTACGCCGCGATGTCGAACAGCTTGTTCGTGATGCGATAGCAGCGAGTCTTGCCGATGCTCGGCAGTCGTTCATTACGCGTATGACTATCACCTTCGGGCAGCAAAGCACCACGTTCCGCCAGCAGACGCGCAACGGCCCGATAGTCAAAGCCCTTGCATATCTCTTTGCGAAACACCTCCGAAAACACGTAATACTCCGTCTGTGTCCCTTCAGCCGCTTGCGCATCCAACTTGTCGCCAAACTCCGCCCAGTGTTTGGCGTTCGAGTCGATTGCCACGCCGTCATGCGTCATCATGCGACGAAAGCCCGCCCGGTTGATTGTGTTCGGACTGTGATCGTCAGCCGCTCGATGCCACCACGTAAAGCGAGCTGCACCGTGAGCCTCAAAGAAGCCGAGCACCTGCCGCAGCATCGCCGACTGTTCCGCATCGCCAGCGCCGCCCCGCATATCCAGCCATGCCAGAAAGCACGTACGAGCCGCTTCCATCGCCTCGCCTTGCGGCCAGCCGGTAATTCCTGCCTTGCCTGCAATCTCGCCCGCCACGCCGACCAAAGCGAACCGCGTCGCGACACGATGCACTTGCCCGCTCGCGCCCATTGGCACCCAAGCATGAGCGGCCTGACTAACCCGGTGTTTGAGCACGTCCGCAAGCCTCTCGCACTCCTTCGTAGCAAACTCAATGAACGCCATACCCGCTGTGCCGTAATACTGACGTGTCACCGCTTTGAAGTGATCCGATAGCGCTTTGCTCGTCGCAAAGTCGTGCAGCACTTCGAGCGCACCATAGCCCTTGCGGGCGTCTGCCGGAATGTTAGCCAGGCGAATATCCTGCCCCGCCTTGGCCGACTTGTTGGCCTCCGACATATGATCAGCCAGACCGACCTCACCATCCGACAAGAACAGCAACCGCCACGAGAGCGTAGGACGGGCTGTAGCAGTACGCGACGCCCGCCCCTTGCCCGTCTCGTTGGCGAGCATGTACACCACGTCGCCAACAACCTTCGGATCGACCTGCCCGATTTCATCGAGAATAAGCACAGCATCCGAGTGCTGGGCCGCCGTCAGCTCAAGGGCATTATCCGTTGCTCGCCAACTGCGCACATAGTCCTTGCCGCCAAATACGGACGCCGCACATTCAAGTGCCGTGGTCTTGCCTGAGCTGCTACCGCCGACCAGATGGAAGCCACCGGACTGCACCCCGGCCAAGTGGAGCAGCGGCCCCGCGAAGGCGGCCGAGACGGTGAACATAAACCGGCTATTGCCCGCGCATAGCGCCGCGACGTGCTCGCGCCACTCGGCCAACGTCCCACGTTGTTTGAACTGACTGATCACCGCGCCTGACGACTGGAAAATGACGCGCTCCGTGCCATCGCCAATGGTGCGATCCGGCAAGACGAAAGCGCCGCCGTGCCAGCCGATACGATCCGTGCATCGTGCCCGCGCCTCTGTGCGAATTGTCTGAATGTAGTTCGTCAGTTGCGTTCGTGCGCTCGCCCCCGGTGCAATCTTGAGACCCATCGCGAGAAGATTCGAGCGATATTCGGAGCCGTCGCCGGAAAGCATGCGCGAGGGCATGGCCCACGCTTTCGAAACGCCGTCGGCGTCATGGAATTCCAGTAGATAGCCCCACTCGCCATTGGTATCGTCCCGCGTCTCGGCAGTCACATCCATGCGTGAGCATATCCATTGAGGCGGCATCGGATCGCCGTTGCGATCAAAGCCGTGATACCACACGCCATCGTCTTTCACGTCGTAAAACGCGCCACCGGACCGTCGCGCATTGTTCGCCACACGCTTCGACGCCTTGGCACTGGCGACTGCCCCGTTTGGCTTCGACTTGGTTGCCTTCCCGCCCTCTGCCGACTCGACCACGGCCATGACCTGCGCACGTACCGCATCCACCCCTGACGCGAGGGCCATATCGTTAAAATCCGTACCGTCATCGGGCAACGCATCGGGTTTGATCCATCGCCCGTCAACCGCCTTGGCGGCGGCGCTGGCGGCGCTCACGCCCGCGTTCCTGCGTCCTTGCGCCTCGGCCTGCCGGTCATCGTCCGCACAGATCAGCAGACGGGCCGTGGGATATTTCTCCCGCAGCGCCGCCGCCACCTTGCGCACATTGTCAGCATTGAACGCAACGGCCACAGCAAGCCCGCACGCCTCATGCAGCGTTGCCGCCGTTGCGTAGCCCTCTGCCACCAGCAACCACCCGTCATGCGCCGCCTCACCAATCAGATGAAAGCCCCCGGCCACGCGACCGCCCGGCAGAAAACGTTTGCCACCATCGGCAGCAATACGTTGCAGGCTCCACAGCTTGCCCTCAACGTCGCGCACCGGCACGAGCAGAACACCCGCGTCAAAGCGCACACCATGTGCACCGCACCGCTTGCGGGACAGATACGGCGAATCGCCGGTCGCCGACGCGCTCGCCCATACCTTGCCCGCATCCTTTGCGACGGCTTCATGACGCTGCGCCGTCTCGACCTTCTCTCGCTGCACACGAGCCTCGCGCTCGGCGTCGTGACGGCGCTGCTCGTCGCCCGAGAGCGGTACAGCCGGTGCGTGGCCCTTGGGGTCAAAGCCTCGCTGTGTCGCCTCGTGAATGAGCGTGCCGATAGTGACGCCACCGTTCTTGAAGCTACGCCACGATGACTTGACGCCCGAGGCGTCGTAGTTGTCAGCCTGCTGGCTCCATGCGTGAAACATGGACTCTCCCTCATCGCCGAATTCCGATTTGAGCGCCATACCCACGCGCACCCAGATCTCGCGATCATCCGCAGGAATGAACCCAAGCGCCGCCCGCACTGTTTCAGTGGTGGGCCGTATCGACATAGCGTCCCTCCACGCGCAGGACAGCACCGCCCGCGCTCACATCATTGCTGTACACATATTTGCCAATACGTGGCTCGCCCAAGGCATCGTTGGCGGCTTCGAGCGCTGCGCCGATAGAAGGCAATGACGCGCGCATGAGTGTGATCGCCATGATGAACTGCGAATCATCGATAGCGTTGTGAGCCGCCCAGATCAAGCCATCGATAAGCTCCATCGCATCCGAGATGCGAATACCGGCTTTCGCCTGATCGACGCGATTGATTTCTGCGGCAAATTGCCCCACGTCTTGGGCGGCGCTGACCTTGTTCTTCTTTGCCATTGCGCGCCCCTTAGTGAACGTTGGAAGCGCTCGACGCTTCGTAACCGCCAACCATCGCGAATTGCTGAATTCGGCCCATGTAGCCCGCCGTAAAAGCATCCTCGTTGGCTCTCACCTCGGCAACCGACGTGCGACCGTCAGCAGCCATACCGGCACTCACGACGGCCGTAAAGAAGCGCAGTGATTGCACAATGTGGTCATGCAGGCGAACGCGGCCGCAACAATCAAACATCCATGCATCTGCGGACATAACGCCCATCGTGACGGCGTGTTGCAGCGTTGCCGGAATACCCGTATCGAGTGCGTTGGCACCACGCATAGCGGGAACCTCGGCCATCGGGGGACGTTGCGTCGTGGTTTGCTCACGCATGGCGCACCTCCACAACAACCAACTCGGCGATACGGCGCAATGCCTCTCCGGCCACATCGAGTGCGGCACGATCAGACGATGCGAGAGCAGCAGCGCGCAAGGCATTGCGCACGATGGAAAGAACGGGGGATTCGATTTGCTCAGGATGAGCGGGGATATGGCGCATGGTGCGACCTCTTACGTAAGCGGTTAACCCGCTCCCCACTTCCAAATGGGGTGGGCGGGCACAGGGTGAGGTTGGAAGACCGGTCACGTAAGCACCCGGCAGGGCCGAAGCCCTCCCCACCAAGGCCCGCCCATTGATCGAGGCGCGCGAAGGCGACACGCACAAAAAAGCCGCTTTGCGCGGCTGTGCGCTTACGTAGTTCGGGCTTCCAAACCCGGTCACGGTTGTCTCCGTGACGGTCGCAGGATACCCCAGCGAATATGGCAGTGCAAGCGCCGCCACAAATGCCAGAAAGGCGGGCAGTGTCGGCATTTTCACTTCCCTCCCACCATCAGCGCGGCCAGGCGCATGGCTTTCTGCGCAGACGCCATACGTCCGAGAGCGGCGAAGTGGTCGGCAGCGTCATGCAGCACCCGTCCGTGCGTCCGTCTTTCTGTATCGGCGCATTCGCTGAATGCCACCGCATATGCATTGCGTAGCGCACCCAACTCACAAGCCCGCGCAGCAGACTTTGCCGCCACGGCCTGCGCTTTGAGTGCTCGCAGATCGTCGGACGATAGAACAACGTTTGTATCGCTCATTGCCCGCCTCCGTTTAGAACTGAAGCGAGCCATGCTTCGACAGCATCCGAGTCCCAGACAACAGTACGCGGCCCCAGCCGAATCGGCGATACAAAGCGCCCCTCTTTGACGCGGCGATCAAGTTCAGAGTCAGAAAAGCTAGTGATCTCTTTGACGGTTGCCCTGCGCAACAAGCGGCGCGGGCGCATTTGAGTGTCGGGCATGACATCCTCCGTGATGCCCCAGTAAGCTGCTTGGGGCTCGTTAGTAGCTGGAGGAAGATTAGGTGGCCGGTGAACGGCTGTAACCCAATGATATGAAGTGATGGCTAGCTAGACGTACCGGTCTAATTGCCCTTGCCTATACGCCGCAAATGCTACGCAGCATCTGTGCCCCGGCTTCGCAAAAGATGCGCGAAACAAAAATGCCCTCTACCGAAAAAGTCGGCAGAGGGCACATCGGACAGACGAACGAGGCCTACTTCGTTCGTTTATTCTTGATCACGATCCGAAACGGCTGACCGTTCGGGCGACGGATTTTCCGTCCTTTCACCGTGATGGTCATCCGATAGATGACCTGCTCGCCATCTTCCTGCATGATGGATTACTCACAAAATGTGCCTCCAACATGTAACTTGACTTGACGGGCGTAAACACGAACACCTATCATTCGGCTGCACTTCCAATGCACCGTAGTATCAAGATGCGCCGCTCATAGAGTCTTTTGAGCTTCGCATTTTCCCGAAGGCCTACAACGCTGCTAACGTTGTGGGCCTTTTTTACGCGGCCTCTTTGTCGTCGTCCGGGGCGTTCTTTCTCCACTCGATGTCATCAGTAAGATCCATCGGAATCTGAATCGGCTCTTCTTCCGGGTGGATGCTGTTCCAGTGATCGCTATCGAGCGTGAGCTGAAGACCATCGCCAATCATCTGCTCCCGCCGATTGATAAGCGATTTGTGCATCTGCGGTCGCGTAGCCTCATCAATATCAACCCACAAGACCATTTGCTGCGTGCCATGCACTTCGTACAGCGCATGATTGGCGCGATACGGTCTACCCGTCTTCGCATCCTTCCGAAACTCTTGACGCGCCGCCTGCGTAAACTCACGTGCCAAGAGGGCCATAGGATCTTTGGGTTGCGGCACGGGCCAACCGCGTGCATTGGCAAACTTCGCCACTTTGTGCATCTCGACCTCCGTTTCACCTGTCGTTTCCTTATACAGGCGAATGAGGCGTAGCATTTCTTCGTGCTTTTTCACCGCTTACTCCCATCAACGAATTACAAGCCAACCGGGGCCACGTCGCCCCAACCATCGACCATTGCGGACGGTGCCACTATCGATCGAATCTTTGAGAGATGAGCCCGGAACCTGTCATACCGCCCGGTCCTGTGCTGCAACTGACCGGCGATCAGACCCGGGTGAACATTAATTGTCTTTGCGAAACCAAGAAGGTCCCGTTCGGCAAAGAAGGGGGCTTTACGAGCTACGAATGCGTCAAGCTTCTTTTGAGGAACGCAGAAATCTGCTGCTGCTGCATTTGCAACACGCTCCTCTTCCGAAACGTTTGCTCCGGTTCCTGCGTTCTCCCCTTCCAACTCCGCATCGAGAATCGCCTGCCGCGATTGCCTACCATGCCCTTGAAGAACGTGCTCTAACTCATGTCGCAAGACAAACCAGAAATTATCGATGCGGTCGTGTCGCAACGACATTCCGATTACAGGTGAATGCTCATCCAACCACATGCAGGCACCATCAATTTTTGCCCCGGTTAACGATTCGACAACGACGAACCGAATACCGCTCTCAGCCAGAATTCGAGGAACGTGGCGAGCCTCCTCTGCTGCCGCAAGCAACAAGGAAAGACGCTCCAAGGCCTTACGACCAGAGTGCTGGGTGAACTTAGGAACCAGCATCTCGCTAGCGATCTCGCGAACCCGATATAGCCAAGCGAGTTGGACGAACGTGGCTGAGCCGAGCACTTCGGTTTTTTTGGCAGCATGGGGAAGAATCTCCACTTCACTACCCGACTCGACCTTGAAGAACCTTGACATCGCGCGCTCTACTTCGGCAACGTCACGTGGATTCTCTGCATCCAGCCAACCCCGCTTGATCATTTCGGCAACAGGAAGGCCGCCAAACAATTGAGCACGAGCGGCTCGCTTGGGATCAGGTCGCGCAATAATACGTGCACGTGCCAAATCGTATGATTTTTGCAAATCGAGAAACATCTCTGCAGGAACGCCAAAGACCTCCTCCAGCGCGATTGCGAGAGGAGCATCTACGGCCCGCTTGTCAGAAACGATGCGATTGACCCCGCTATCATCGATGCCCAAAATGATGGCGAGCACGCGCTTGTGCCACCCCCTTTCCGTCAGGAGGGCATCAATGAGCTGGCCAGGCGTCTTGTAATCAGTTGGGACGATCTTCATAATGGCCCGATGATATGCCAGTTTGCGTTTTTGCGCAAACTGGCACTTTCTGCAACTTAAGAGACGCTGTTAGCCGCACGGCAACTAGCTCCGTTGCGGACGTACCTTAGCTTGAGACTGTGGGCTCAGTCGCTCCCATAACGGGAGATCCAAATACGCTGAGTCTCGTAGCAGCTCCGCTGCAATCAGCCAATTTCTTACCGTTTTCGCCGAGTCTCCGACTGCATCTGAGCGAAGTACACGGACGATCTCGGCACGCGCCACTCCCGAGCTTTGCGCATCGAGCACTTGCAGATAGCGCCTAAAATTCTGCCGTTGACGCTCAGGCCGGGTCGTTACCTCTTCAACGCATTCCGCGTCGGTCGACTCCATTTTTCTTGCCCGTTTCATCATCATTTTTTTTGAGATCACGCACTCAAACTGCGCCCTCAACACATCTACAGGCAAGCGCAGATCAAAAACCGGCGTGCAGTATTCGATACTACCCACAAACGGATTCCGCGCACCGAGTTCCCGAAACCCGACGCCGGACCGCACGAACGCCGCAGCTCCACCGCCGAGGTTAGGATGACGCATCCGACGCATCCCCCACTTGCGTCCCAACCATGAGGAGTACGAGCAACGCCGCCACGGCAGGCCATCGCGTATCGCACGGCGCATTACTTGCGTCACACTCGTTTCACCCTCAAGCACAGCCACTGACAAATGGTTCCATTCAACTTGATCGCGAACGAGATCGTATTCTTCTCCGGTCCCGTCATCCATCAATTGACGAAACGCTTGCCCAGCGGCACTGCGCCTAAACGCCGGATCCGTCTCAAGTCGGCAAACGTCCGTCAGGCTCGGCACTCGGTTCGCCAAGGCATCCAAGCTCCGAACATACTCAATCCAGTCAGCTTGATAACCTTCGTTTCGGCGCAGGAACTGCCAAGCCCACTCGCTTAGCGTGAAAGTGTTGTCGGCGGGGTCTGGGTACGCTGATTCGTCCGTCCAGTCAGGTAAGAAAATGTTCACGTCACACCCGTAAATGTGCCCCTCGCGTGGAGCCAAGCCAACCGGCGAAGGGTCCCGGCTCTCGGGCGCCCCTCCTACTCTTGGTGACGGCATTTTACAGTGGCAAAGCCATCACACGTCGTGCTCGCGGTAGCGGCGGCGGCGGGGAATTTCCATTGCGCGTAATTCCAGAATGCGGGCGACAATCCACGCGCGACCACAGCCACTCCGACATCCCCGCTTCATTCCTCAGATTGCCTACTGGTGCGGCTTCTCGGCCGAAATGCCTTTAGATCCCTTATTTTTTGGTGTGAATTCGGAAGAGTGCCCCGAGTTTGTCCCGGGTAATTGGGTGTGTCCCAGACAAACATAGAAAATACCCGGGACAGTGAATCCTAATGCTGGCAAGGTTTTTCGGTACTCTTTCGAGTTGTCCCGGGTGTCCCGGGTGGATTTTTTCGTCCGGCAAATTGAGATGTGCGCGCCGTGACTCTTCGCAGGCGACGTCAGGGGCTTCGGTCGCCCGAAAATATGAGGTGGCTTTCTGGAAAGCGGGTATAAATGCGGGTATGAAACGTCACATCACCGCGCACCGCCCAATACAGATAAGGCTAAAGCGTCACAATCACGGCTTAACGTCTGAGTCGACACGAACATTCACTTCGGCATGTGACGCCTACGGACACCACGCGATGGTGTCCGTTCGCATGGCATCCGCAGGGCAAGCGAATGACCGCCATCATTCGAAAGCGCCGCTACCGGATCTCGGCTTCCCCTCAGGAGGCCTGATCCGCCGAAAACATCGGCATTCTTTGCAGAATCCACGTCAGCAGTTCGTCGGCGGCCGCCGACAACGGACGCCCCGACTTGACGAGCACCCGTGCCTTCGCCGCTTCGAATAGCGGGTGCGCCACGGGTAGCGCCACGAATTCGCCGGAATCGATTTCCCGATACACGGAGAATTCACCGATCAGCGTCGCCCCATCGCCGCGCGCGACAAAGTGGCGCAGCACCTGAAGCGAGTTCGTCAGGAGCGTCGGCCGGATCGTCACGTTCTCTGCGAAAGCCACCATCTCTATGACCTGTCCCAGCCCGAAGGCAGGCGGCATCAGCGCCAGCGGGTAGTTCAGCATCTCGTCGACCGTCACGCTGCCGCCTCGTACCGCCAGCGGGTGGCGCGCATTGACGAGCAGGACAACCGGCTGCGACGACGTTGCCCGAAATTCGATGTCCTGGTGCACGGGCGGGTTATACGCCAGCCCGATGTGCGCACGGCTTTGCGCCACATCGTCAAGCACACTGCTGACGGGCAGCACATCCACGACCACGTCGAGCTTGGGATACTGGGCGCAGAAGTCGGTGAGCACGTTTTCCATCAATCCGTCGATATAGCCCTCGCTGATCGCCAGCCGCACACTGCCGCGCTGTAATCCGCGCAATGCCTGAATCCGATCTTCGAGCTGCTCTTGCTGCGACTGACAGCCCCGCCAATACTCGAGCAAATGCGCCGCCGCCTCGGTCGGCTGCACGCCCCGCGCCCTGCGTTCGAACAGCGTGGCGCCGATCTCCTCCTCCAGCAGCCGAATCTGCCGCGTAATGACCGACGCCGCAGTGTTGAGACTGTCCGCCGCCGCACGGATCGACCCGTGGGTAAGCACTTCATGGAAATACCGCAAACGCCGTTGATTCAGTTCACGCACCGTTCCCCTCCCCTGACTTGCAGCGTTGCTCTGTAGGCAACGATAACCGACATTAGTTACTCTTGCTCGTCGGATTTTGGCTGTCGATGATCGATCGAGTCAACCCACAACGGAGAACGATCTTGGCTGCCATTCCCTCCACGTTCGTCGCCGAACGCAAAGCCGCGCTATATCGCAAACTTAACTGGCGACTGCTTCCGTTCCTGCTCGCCTGCTACACCTTCGCCTTTCTCGACCGGGTGAACATCGGCTTTGCCAAGTTGCAGATGCAAAGCGATCTCGGCTTCTCCGACGCCGTATACGGACTCGGCGCGGGCATCTTTTTCCTCGGCTACGTGTTGTTTGAAATTCCCAGCAACCTGTTGCTGCCGAGGGTCGGTGCGCGCAAGACCATCAGCCGCATCATGGTGCTTTGGGGGGCAACCTCCGCCGCCATGATGTTCGTGAATTCGGAACCCATGTTCTACACGCTGCGCTTTCTGCTCGGCGTCTTCGAAGCGGGCTTCGCGCCCGGCATGATCTTCTACCTCACCTACTGGTACGGCCGCGCACGCATGGCTCAGGTCATGGCGATCGTGATGCTTGCCGGGCCGATCGGCGGAATGTTCGGCGGACCGCTGTCGACCTGGATCATGACCTCGTTCTCCGGCACGCACGGTCTGGGCGGCTGGCAATGGATGTTTCTGATCGAAGGTCTGCCATGCGTGGTGTTAGGGGTGGTGGCGCTGTTCTTTCTCGACGATCGTCCCGCCAACGCGCGCTGGCTCAGTGCCGACGAGAAGCGCATGCTGGCTGCCGAAACAGACTTGCCGGGCACGCATCACTCGTTCGCGCAGGTTGTGAAGGATCCGCGCGTCTATCTGCTGGCGCTGCCGTACTTCTGCTTTATCTGCGGCATCTATGCCGTAAGTTTCTGGCTACCGTCGATCATCAAGTCGGCCGGCGTGCGCGACACGATGCAAATCGGCCTGTACTCGTCGATTCCCTATGTCGTCGCGGCCATCGCCATGGTACTGGTCGGACGTAGCTCGGATCGCCGCGGCGAGCGTCGTTTTCACGCTGCCGTGCCCGCGCTCATCGGCTCGGCAACGCTCGCCCTCGCCACTCTCTTTGGCGGCAATCTGGCAATAGCGCTGACCTGCATGACCATTTCCACTGCCGCGATGTGGACCGCTTATACGGTGTTCTGGGCGATGCCGTCCGACTACCTGAAGGGCGACGCGGCGGCAGGCGGTATTGCACTCATCAACACCATCGGGCTGATCGGCGGCTTCCTGAGCCCGACGATCATCGGCTGGGCGCAAGGCTTGACCGGCAGCCTGCACGCCGGCCTTTACGTCATGGTGGCGCTGCTCGCCCTCGGTGGATTCGCACTGATTGCCATGCGCGAAGCTCGCGCCGCGTGATGCCGGCGCTTCCCCATCGGATTCCAATCTTCAAAGAAGAGGTCTCATCTTGTCTCGTTCCCACCGCACGATCCTGATCGCGGGGTTTCAGCATGAAACCAATACCTTTGCGCCTTCGAAAGCGACTTACGAGAGCTTCGAGCGCGGCGAAGGTTTTCCCATGATGGCGCGGGGCGCCGACGTGCTCGCGCTGCGTGACGTCAACATTCCTGCCGGTGGCTTCATCCGCGCAGCGGAAGCCGCCGGCCACACGCTGATACCGGTCATCTGGGCAGGCGCAAGCCCGTCGGCCCACGTGACACGCGATGCCTTCGAGCGGATTAGCGGCGAAATCGTCGAAGCCGCCCGCACGCAGACCTTCGATGCGGTGTATCTCGATCTGCACGGCGCGATGGTCGCCGAACATGTCGACGATGGCGAAGGCGAAGTACTTGCCCGAGTCCGTGAAGTTGTGGGGGCGCATGTGCCGATCGTCGCGTCGCTGGACCTGCATGCAAACGTCACAGAGCGGATGCTAAGCGCGGCCGACGCGCTCGTCGCTTACCGGACGTATCCCCACGTCGACATGGCGCAAACCGGCGCACGCTCGGCGGAACTGCTCGAGCGCTTGATGCACGGCGAAACATTGCATCGCTCATCGCGGCGGTTGCCGTTTCTGATTCCGATCAACGGCATGTGCACGATGCTGGAGCCGGCACGCGGAATGTATGAACGCGTAGCGGAGGTCGAGTGCGGGGAAGTGCTATCGGCATCGTTCGCGCCGGGATTTCCCGCAGCAGATTTCCCTGAATGCGGGCCGGTCGTATGGGCTTACGGCAGCACCGCCGACGCCGCGAATACTGCGGTCGAGACACTGTATGGCCGCATGATCGACAACGAGCTGGAGTGGCGAGTCCCGTTCCTTTCACCGGACGATGCCGTGAATGAAGCGATACGATTGTCCGAAGGCGCGCCCCGTCCGGTAGTGATCGCCGACACCCAGGACAATCCCGGCGCGGGAGGCGACGCCAACACGATGGGGATGCTTCGTGCGCTCGTGCGTCACGGTGCCAAACGGGCGGCAATCGGGCTGATTTGCGATCCGGAAGTCGCGGCAGCGGCGCATAAGGCAGGCCTTGGCGCTCAGATCGACGTAGCGCTTGGTGGACAGTCGGGCGTGACCGGTGATCTCGCATTCGCCGGGCGCTTCGAAGTCGTGTTTCTCTCTGACGGCCGTTGCCGGTATGACGGACCGATGATGAACGGGATGCAGGCCGACCTCGGCCCTGTTGCGTGCCTGCGCATCGACGATGTGCTAATCGCGGTGAGTTCCGGCAAAGCGCAAATGCTCGATCGAAATCTCTACCGCATGGCAGGTATCCAGCCGGAAGAGATGAAAATTCTGGTGAACAAGAGTTCGGTGCATTTTCGGGCCGACTTCGAACCGATTGCCGAAGCGGTACTCGTCGCCAAGGCGCCCGGACCGATGACAGCCGACCCAGCCGATCTCCCGTGGACGCGTCTTGCCGCCGGCATCCGCACGCGCCCCGGTGGGGAAGCGTTTGTCGGCTAAAGCCAAAAGCACGTCGAACCGCGCGAGGAATCAGCCACACATCCCGCCGCCATGGCGGGTTCCTCGCGAGCTACTATTCAGGCCGCCCATCCTTCACAAATGATCCTGGCGATCTGCTCGCCCGTCGTGCGATTGTGGGCTTGTACCAGCGCCACGGCGCCGGCATCGTCCCCCGCCTCGCACAAACGCAGCAACTCACGATGCTCTTCGTGCGAGCGCTGTGCGTTGCCCACCTTCTGCCATGTGAGGAACAGATAGCGTCCGAGGTTGAGCCGTGCCGTCGCCACGGCGCGCTGGAAATACGGACGCTCCGCCTTCGCGTACAGCATGGCGTGAAACGCCGCGTTACGGGTCACGATGTCCGCAAGGTCGGTCGCAGCCTCCAACGCATCGAGTGCCGCCCGCGCCCGTGCGAGATCCGCGCGCGACAGATTCGGCATCGCCAGCGCCATCATCCGCCCCTCCAGCAGCGCGCGGAAATCCGCCAACTCCAGCGCATCTTCCGCCGTGAGCGCCGCCACCACCGTGCCACGATTGACCCGGCTCACCGCCAGCCCATCCGCCGCCAGCATCGTCAACGCCTCGCGCACCGGCACGTGACTCACGCCGAGCGCCGCCGCCAGATGGTCTTGACGCAAGGCCTCACCCGGCTTCAACTCGCCACGGCCGATCTGCTCGCGCAGCGTTTCATACGTGCGCTCCACCGCCGTTCCCATGCCCGATTCCTGGCGCATTGACTGTCTCCTCCGGTTAACTATATATAATAATTAATAATTATATATTATTTAACGACTGGTGATGCCCATGCCTACGGTCAACCCATCCTCGTCCGCTCGCGCGCCCGTCGCGACGGCAACTGCCGCCGACACGTTCGCGCCGCGCCACCTTTGGCGTCACGCCCTCCTCGCGGGGATCAGCGCCGCCGCCGGTCTCGGCTTATACGCCGCTGGACTGCGTGGCGATACGCTTGCCGTGGCGGTTATCGTTCTGTTCTGCCTCGGCTACTGGGCGACCGGCTGGTTACCGGACTTCCTCGTATCGCTCGTATTGATGTTCCTGCTCGCCACCTGTACGTCGCTCGGCGCGAACGTCGTGTTCTCGGGCTTTACGTCGAGCGCGTTCTGGCTTGTGTTCAGCGGCGCGGTCATTGGCATGGCACTCGGTGTCACAGGGCTCGGCGAGCGTGTCGCTTCGCGGCTCGCCGATCATTGCGGTCACGCCTACGGCGTCGCGCTCGCGGGCTTCGTCGCCATTGCTTTCATCCTCGGCATCGTGATGCCGTCGACGCTTGGCCGCATCGCCATCCTCACGCCGATCGTGCTGAGTTTCTGTGAACGCATCGGACTGACGCGCGGCCGCCCTGGCCGCACCGGACTTCTGCTGGCGACCGCGCTGGCCAGCTGCGAATTGTCGACGGCCATTCTTCCCGCCAACCTGCCCAACCTCGTGATGGCCGGCACCGCCGAGACCGTGCTCGGTCTGCGACTCGGATATGGCGAGTACGCGATTGCGCTGGTGCCCGTGCTCGCCCTCGTGCGCGGTGTGGTGCTGGTGGTGGTGGCGACGCGGCTCTTTCCCGACCGGCTGACACTCCTCGCCGAAGCCACGACGCTCGATAACGTCGATAGCGTGAATAACGCCCCCACGCCGATGCGCCCCGGCGAGTGGCGCCTGCTCGCCGCGCTGGCGCTGATGCTCGGCCTTTGGCTGACTGAGCCGTGGCATCACATCGCCGCCGGTTGGGTCGGACTCGGCGTGGCGCTGTTGTGCCTCGGACCGTTGCGACTGGTGAACCCCGATGCGTTTCTGAAACAGGTGAAGCTCGCCCCGCTGTGGTTCGTCGCCGCCATCATCGGGTTGACGGCCGCCGTCGATCACGCCGGACTCGCCAATACGCTGCGCCCGGTGCTGTCCCGGCTCGATCTGGCGCAGATGTCGAGCGCGTCGGCCTATCTGGTGCTCGTCGCGCTGTCGGTGGCGCTGACGTTCCTCGTCACCTCGAACGCCGCCCCCGCGCTCTACACCCCCCTGGTGCCGGCACTCGCACTCGGCGCACCGCTCGGCGTGAAGGCGGTCTTGCTGACGCAGGCCGTCGGCATCTCCACCATCGCACTGCCTTATCAGGCGCCGCCGCTCGTGTTGGCCATGGCGCTGGCCGGCATCGGCATTCGCGACGCCACCCGCTACTGTGTGGCGAGCGCGCTCATCGCGCTGGTGACGGTCGTCCCGCTGACCGCGCTCTGGTGGCAACTCATCGGCCTGCTGCGTCTTCACTGAATGCTGTAACGTGCGACAGGCTGCGGCCCATCGCCCGATCTTTCCGCTGGAATTTCTCCTTCAAACGCCGGTTTGCCACATTCGCCAAGGGAATTCGGGCGGACGAGCACCGAAGCGACTCGTCTCGATCCTTTCTGAGACCGTCTCGTCTACGATGAAATCGTGCGTGCAGGGCCGCAGAATGCCTCGCTGATCGAAGCCATCGCCCTTGTGCGCCCGGCGCACAAGGCAGCACCGCGCGCCATACCGGGAATGCCCTGCTTGAGATCGCCGTGCGCGACCCGCGACAATCGCGCATAAGACAAGAACAAGAAGATGCCGCGCGTCACCCCATGCAGTCGCCGTAGTCGAACATCGCCGCTTTCATGCAGCCGAGGGGAGGTTCATGCATGACATCGAAGCCGTCGACCGTCGTTGAAGTCGCACCGCGCGAGCGCCGGCACTGGTCCGACGACCGCGCTCGCATTAGGCTGTACAGCGGCGCTGGTCTGCTCTTCGCCATCGCCGTGAGCGTCGCCTGGTGGTATCAGCACTCGTTCCTGCCGGCACCGAAGGTCGGCCCGGTCGGCCTCGACTTCCTGCCGTTCTGGGGGGCTTCGCATTTCGTGTTGCACGGGCATCCGCTCGACGCCTACAACGTCGAACTGATGACCCGCGTGCAGATTGCCGAGCAACCGTGGGCCGAGAAGTTGGGCGGCGTCATGCCCTGGCTTTATCCGCCCTTCGTCATGCTTCTGCTCGCGCCGATCGCGCTGCTCCCATTCACCTACGCCTACACGGTGTATGCCTGCGTCGGCTTCAGTCTGTATTACGCCGCCCTGCGATGCACCGCCCCGTGGCGCGATGCGCGCCTGGCCACCGTCGGCTTTCCCGGCGTACTGTTGGTGATCCTGGCAGGACAGATCTCGTTCTACGTCACTGCGCTCGCGGGCTTCGCGCTCGTCATGCTACGCAAACGGCCGGTGTGGGCGGGCATTCTCACCGGGCTGCTCTTCGTCAAACCGCACATCGCCCTGCTCTTCCCGCTGGCCTTTCTCTGCGCCCGCCAATGGCGCGCGCTGGCCGCCTCCGTTGCCACGGTCATCGCGACAACGGCGCTTGCCGCTGCGGTCTTCGGCCCCGATGCCTATCCGACGTTCCTGCACGCAACGGCATTCGCGCGGCAAAGCATCGTCGACGGCACCGCACTGATCATCCGCGTGCCGACGTTCTTCGTCACGGCACGCATGCTGGGCGCACCGCTCCTGGTTGCAGCCGTCATTCACGCCGCGGTGGCACTTTGCGCCGTGGCGGCAATGATCGACTTCTGGCGGCGTCCGAGCGCATTTGCGTTGCGCGCGGCCATGCTGGTTTGCGCGACCACGCTCGTGAGCCCCTATCTCTACGACTACGACCTCACGATTCTCTCGCTCGTCATCGCCTGGTATGTGCGCGACGGCATCGCGCGCGGGTGGCTGCGCGGCGAGCGCGAATGGCTCGTCGTGTTGTGGCTCACGCCGATGTTCGGCCTGCTCGGCGTGCAATACATCGGCTTCCAGTTCATGCCGTTCATCACGCTGGCAACGCTCGTACTGTTGTGGCGCCGCCGTCGCCGCCTCGCGCATGTCCCCGATGTATCCGATGTGCCGGATACCCTGGACACCCCCGGCAGCGCCATCCCCAGTCGCCGTTCGTCCGTCACCGCGCCCGCGTCCACGAGGTAATCACCATGCCCCGCGCCGCCGATACCCGCCGTTCGCCGTCTCCGCAGCGCCCGCCGCTTGTCTCGCTCGTCGTGCCCTGTCACAACGAAGCGCAGGGTGACGCCGTCATCCCCATCGATGCCGACCTGCAAGATCCGCCCGCCCTCATCCCCGTGATGATCGAGTGCTGGCGCGACGGGGCCGAAGTCGTGCGGGCCAAACGCACGAACCGCGCGAGCGACAGCTTCGCCAAAAGGGTGGCAGCAGGCCTCTATTACCGTGTGCACAACCGTCTCTCGGAAGTGAAGCTGCCCGAGAACGTCGGCGACTTCCGCCTGATTGACCGGCGTGTGGTGACCGCGCTCAAACGGCTGCCCGAGCGCCGCCGCTTCATGAAGGGATTGTTCGCGTGGGTCGGATTCCACACCGAAATCGTGGAGTACGTGCGCGAGACGCGCAGTGCGGGCGAATCGAAGTTCTCGGGCTGGCGGCTGTGGAATTTCGCGCTCGAAGGCATTACCAGCTTCAGCACCGTGCCGCTGCGTTGCTGGACGTATATCGGTGTGTCGCTCGCCCTTGTCTCGCTCACATACGGCAGCTATATCGTGCTGCGCACCCTCATCCGCGGCATCGACGTACCCGGCTATGCCTCGCTGCTCGTCGGCATTCTGTTCCTCGGCGGCATCCAGCTTGTCGGCATCGGTGTGATCGGCGAGTACGTCGGGCGGATTTACTACGAGTCGAAGGGGCGTCCGCTATATCTGGTGCGGCGTCGCTACCAGTCCAGCGTCAAGGTGAGCCATTTGCCGTCGCGCGCGCCGTCGCATGCATTTGGGGCTCGGCTGCCGTCTGCGCGAAAAACGCTCCGGGCGCAAGCCGGTAGCGGCAAGTCGCTTGCCTCGCGCGCCCACCGTTTCGTCGTGCGTTGAGGCAACGGCAAGCGCGCCAGAGATGCCTCACGCGTGCCGATACGTCCAGTAGCGATGCAGCAAGAATGTGGTCGGCGGCACGATCAGCACGACGGCGGCGATGCCCACCCAGTGATTGCCACCAAGATGCTCCACCGTGCGCGCGACGACCGTCGTGAGCAATAGCCCGAAGATCGCCACCGGCACGAAACGCGTGAAACTCGTGCGATGCACCCGCGCAGAGAAGCTCCATAGGGTATTGAGCAAATAGGAACAGGGCGTAGCGGTGCAGAACGCCACGGCATTCGCCAGCACCGACCCGGCCCCGAAAACTTCGATGAGTGTGATCGCCACGATCACATGCACGGCCGTCGAAATCACTCCCGAGACCCCGAAGCGCATGAGCGGTACAACCAGCGTGCGCATGTGCGGCGAGGCGCGCCAGCGCTGCCCAAGGGGGGCGGGTTCGGTTGAAGACGTCCGACGCGTATCCGGCATTGGCGTAGTCTCAGAAGTGACCAACGAAGGCGATGGCGGGTTCACCTGACGATACGAGCACACCCACGCGCATAGGCAGCGCTTGGCGATGCGGTCTCGGCACTACGCCTCGCCACGGCTCGACGATTAGGAATTTATGCCATTTCCCGGAATTTGGGTTGCACGTCTGTGCGATGCGTCTAGGATTGCGTGGTACTCCACGGCATCAAGCCCCCAAACAAGAACAGGAGGAAGACAATGCAACGCCCCAATGCCGTCCACGTCGCTAGTGTGCTGGCCTTTGCCGTCACGACGTGGAGCGCGTCCCTGCATGCCGCCGATGGTGCGGCGACAGCTACGCTATCGCAAACGCTTACCGTCGCCGGTCTATCGCAGCCGGCCGACATCCTGATCGATCATAACGGCGTGCCGCATATCTTCGCCGCCAACGAGCGCGACGGCTTCTTCGTGCAGGGCTTCAACGCCGCACGCGACCGTCTGTTCCAGATCGACCTGTGGCGGCGCCGCGGACTCGGCCAGTTATCCGAAGTGTTCGGGCGCGCCTACGTCGCTCAGGACGACGCCGCGCGCCGCTTCGTCTACCGGGGCGACATGGCCACCGAGTGGCGCCGGTATGGCCCCGACGCGAAACCTGCCGCCGAGGCGTTCGCCGCCGGCGTGAACGCCTATATCGGCTGGCTCGCCTCGCACCCCGACCAAATGCCGTATGAGTTCCGCAAGGTCGGCTATTGGCCCGCGAAGTGGTCGGCTGAGGACATCGTGCGCATTCGCAGCCACGGCCTGACACGGAATCTGAAAAGCGAAGTCGCCCGCGCCAAGGTCGTATGCCGCGCTTCGCTCGACGCCGACAGCGTGCGCGTGGGCCTGCAACCGACGTGGAAAACGCAAGTGCCCGACGGCCTCGATCCGTGTCTGCCCGACGATCTGCTGAAGGTCTTCGATCTCGCCACGCAAGGCGTGAAGATCACCAGGGACTCGCTGCAACACGCCGACGCCGATATCGTGCAACTCGCGGACAACGGCCCGTACGATGTCTCGACCGAATCGGCCGAAGGCAGCAACAACTGGGTGATCTCGCCGCAGAAGTCTGCCACGGGCCGCGCCATCATGGCGAACGACCCTCATCGTGCCTATGCCGCGCCGAGCCTGCGCTACATCGTGCAGGTGAGCACGCCCACGCTCAATCTGATTGGCGCGGGTGAGCCGGCCATTCCCGGCGTGGCGATCGGCCACAACGGCACCATCGCATTCGGTCTCACGATCTTCAACATCGATCAGGAAGATCTGTACGTCTACGCGTTGAACCCCGCCAACCCCGATCAGTATCGTTATCGCGGCAAGTGGGTGCCGATGCGCACGGTGCACGAGACCATCGCGGTGCGCGACGGCGCGCCGGTGCAGACTGATCTCAAGTTCACGAAGCATGGGCCGGTGATCTACGTCGACACGGCCAAGCATCGCGCGTACGCTGTGCGCACGGCGTGGCTGGAGCCGGGCATGTCGCCCTACTTCGACGCCATGCGCTACATGCGCGCGAAAACCTACGCCGAGTTTCAGACAGCGCTCAACACGTGGGGTGCGCCGACCGTCAATCAAGTCTATGCGGATACGGCCGGCAACATCGGCTGGGTACCCGGCGGCATGGCCCCGATCCGCCCCAACTGGGACGGCCTGATGCCCGTGCCGGGCGATGGTCGTTACGAATGGGCCGGTTTCTGGCGGCGCGATCAATTGCCGTCGGCGTATAACCCGGCGACCGGCTATTTCACGACGTCCAACGAAATGAACCTGCCGGCCGGCTATCCGTACGCCGAGCGCAAGCTCGGCTTCGAATGGACCAACGGCTCACGGCATGCTCGCATCGACGAAGTACTCAAGGCGAAAGACAAGGTCTCGATCGAGGACTCGGAGCGGCTGCAAAACGACATCGTGTCGATTCCGGCGCGGCGTCTCATCGCGCTGCTCGCCCCGCTCTCGAGCGACGACCCGCAAACTGCCGCCGCACTTAAGTTGCTCAAGGGCTGGAATGCCGACATGCGGGCAGACTCTGCCCAGGCCGCGCTCGAGGAAGTCTGGTTCAGCCGCCATCTGGGCCGCACCTACAAGAACGCGGTACTGCCCAAGGCCGCTGCCGAGAGTTTCGGTGCGCCCGACCCAGCCACCATGCTCGTCGCCCTCGAACAACCCGCCGCCCGCTTCGGCGAGAACGCCGAAGCGAAGCGTGACGCCGTGTTGCTCACGAGTCTGGGCGAAGCGTGGGGCGAGATGGTCAAGCTGCAAGGCGGCGATCCCGGTGCATGGCAGTGGGGTAAGCTCCAGACGAATCTGAACGCCCACCCGCTCGCCGATGCTGTGGACGCCGATATGCGCGCCAAGCTCAACGTCGGCCCGCTGCCCAAGGGCGGCAGTCCGTTCACGCCGAACCAGTCGACCTATCGAGTGAGCGACTTCCGGCAGACGAACGGCCCGTCGTTCCGGATCGTGGTCGATGTGGGCAACTGGGACAACACGCGCGCGATGAACCTGCCGGGCGAGTCGGGCAACCCGGACAGCCCGCACTATCGCGATCTGGCACAGAAGTGGCTCGACGGCGAGTACTTCAAGCTGCCGTACTCGCGTGCGGCGGTCGAGGCGGACACCGAGTCGCGTCTGCATCTGGTGCCGGAGGCGTCACGTTGAGCCATCGTTAGTTTCAGCATCGAAGACGTCAAAACGGCCGGTGGGAGATCCCGACCGGCCGCTTCTTTTCATGTCGCGCGGATACGTCGATCAGTGACCGCCCGGCACGAATTCCGGCTTCTCACGCTTGGCGTCACGCGAGCGGTCCACGGCGTTGGTCGGCACCAACAGCAGCAACAGCACGACACCGATCGAAATCGCCAGGATCGACAGGAATGTGAGGTGCAGCGAATGTTGCAGCACCGCGCGAATGGCCTGATCGGCCACCGTCGACACGCCCCGGTCTTCCAGCACGTGACGCAACTGATCGGACGTGACGACGCCCACGTCGCTCGAATGCGTCAACCCGAAGTTGAGTACGGCGCCGAAGAGCGTCGCGCCCAGTGTGCTGCCGAGATTGCGCGAGAAGATGTTCGACGCTGTGGCGCTGCCGCGTTGCGACGGGTCGACCAGTTCCTGAATCAGCACGAGCGCACTCACGCTGCCCGTGCCCATCGAGAAGCCCATGAGCAACGAGCCGAACCCGGCGAGCAGCGGCGAACTGCTCGGCCCCAGCAACGCAAAGACGATTCCGCCGACCGGCATCAACAGACTGCCGCCCACGAGAATGCGGCGCAGGCCGAAACGCGTGAACGTCTTGGCGGCGAGCGTCGCGCCAATCGGCCAGCCGACCATGATCATCGTGAGCGCCATGCCCGCCACGACCGGGGTCTGACGCAGCACGCCCTGCGCGTACATCGGCAGGAAGGTCGTCAACCCCATGAGCACCATGCCCGAGAGCAGCGTCGCCGCATTGGCCGCCGCAATCGGGCGGCGGCTCCACAGCGCGAACGAGATCATCGGGTCTTTGGCGCGGCGCTCCTGCCAGACGAACAGCAGCGATGCGATGGCGCACGCGAGCACCCCGGCCCAGACATGCGTGTCGGAGAAGGCGTTGGCATCGGTGAGGGCGATCATGAGCGCCGCCACGGCAATCGTGAAGAACACGGCGCCGAGTATGTCGATGCTCGGGCGCTGACGCGGAGCGTCTTCGTGCAGATACGCGATGAAACCCGCCGCCGCCAGCAGACCGATGGGGATGTTGATCCAGAAGATCCACGCCCACGACAGATCGCGGATGATGATGCCGCCGAGCATCGGGCCGAGCACGGCCGAGATGGCCCACACGCTCGCCAGATAGCCCTGCACCTTGCCGCGCTCGCTGATCGGGTAGTAGTCGGCAATGATGGTCAGGCTGACCGGCTGAATGCACGCGGCGCCCATGCCCTGCAACAGGCGGAACGCGATCATCGCTGGCATGGACCACGCCAGCCCGCCGCCGAGCGAGGCCACCAGGAAGACGGCGATCCCCACGAGGATGATCGGCTTGCGGCCATAGAGATCGGCCAGCTTGCCGAACACCACGGTCATGGCGGTCTGTGCGAGCAGGAAGGCAGAGAAGACCCAGCTATACAGATTCAGGCCGCCAAGCTGGGCGACGATTTGCGGCATGGCCGTCGAAATGATCGTGGCCTCGATGGCAACCATGGAGGTCGCTGCCATGACGGATGCCACGATGAATGGCCGCATGGAATGGCGTGTCGCAGACATGTGTTCTTCTAATGTGGGGGATCGAGCGCACCAACTTGCGATGAGTGCCGCCGCACCCCTGTCAGGGGCGGCAGCCACGCCAGAGGACGGAAGACGGGGATCGAACGTGGCGGCGATGCCGCACGCGTAGTCAAGACGACTTGGGTCTGGCGATGGCGACAAGCATAGCCGAACGTGGAAAAACGCGTACGGCACTCACGGCGTCATCGGGCCGTGAGCCGAAAACCCTTATGCCGCGGAGATTAGCGCCTCGCAAAAGACCTTTCTCCGAGACAGGTCTTAGAAGATTTTGGACGACGAAAAGACCCGCGCGACGCCCGCCCGGCATTCCGCCGTTGCCGCGGCGCGACATCGAGCGTCCCGATTTTCGGCGCGCTTGTGCGGCCTATCGTCGCACCAGGCGCAACAACGCGAGCAGTACGATGGCGCCGACCGTGGCGGTGATGATTCGCCCGAGCGTGCCGTATCCCACGGCAATGCCCAGATGCCGCAGCAGCCAGGCGCCGACGAACGCACCGATCACACCGACGACCATGTCGCCGACAAGACCGAAGCCGCCGCCGACCACCATCCCGGCAAGCCAACCCGCCACAAGTCCCACCAGCAAGAGCACCACAATGTCCATGACCGGTCTCGTGTGTGACGTCAGGCCGCGCGGCTGCGCTTGATGGCGCCGTAGATCACCAGCAGCACGATCGCGCCGATGATGGAGGCGATCCAGCCAGCCGACTGCCCTTCGGTGTAGAGATGGAGGAACTGTCCGACATAGCGGGCAAACAGCGCGCCGGCAATGCCGAGGATGATGGTCACGATGATGCCCATGCTATCCCGCCCAGGATGCAGGGCGCGTGCGATGAGGCCGACAATCAGACCGACGACGATGGTGCCGATAATGCCCATTTCGTGTCTCCAAGGACGGGAACCCGACGGCAGTATAGCCTTGAAACCGGACGTTTCGGCAATCACCACGAATCGCCCCGCCGGCCGTGGCGGTCACCTGATATATCAATGAAGACGATGGTGGCGGTCCGCGCTATATGGAATATAGGGGATGCCTATTTGTCAAAACCAGACGGCTGCGCGATGATGGCGTACGCTGTCCCACCGCGCGGGGCACGCGGCGCCACGGAAACGGGCATCGCGTCGACGCGCTATAATCAGGGGCTATCAGATCCCCCCACATCATGCAACTGCTCGCTCTCGGCCTGAACCATCACACCGCGCCCGTCTCGCTGCGCGAACGGGTGGCGTTTCCGTTCGAGCGAATCGAGCCGGCGCTGGCAGGCCTCAAGAGCCTGTGGACCGGCAGCGATAGTGGCAAATTGAGCGCCCCCGAGGCAGCCATTCTGTCGACGTGCAATCGCACCGAGATCTACTGCGTCACCGACGATACCGCCGCGCGCGAGCGTGCGGTGCACTGGCTGGCCGAGTTTCACAACATTCCGGCGGGCGACCTCGCCCCTCACCTGTATGCCCTTCCCCAGTCCGACGCCGTGCGTCACGCCTTTCGCGTGGCGAGCGGGCTCGACTCGATGGTGCTCGGCGAGACACAGATTCTCGGTCAGTTGAAGGATGCCGTGCGCACCGCCGCCGAAGCCGGCGCGCTGGGCACGTATCTGAACCAGCTTTTCCAGCGCACGTTCGCGGTCGCCAAGGAAGTTCGCGGCCAGACCGAGATCGGTGCGCATTCGGTGTCGATGGCCGCCGCCGCGGTGCGGCTTGCCCAGCGCATTTTCGAGAGCATCGACACGCAGAAGGTGCTGTTCATCGGTGCGGGCGAGATGATCGAGCTGTGCGCCACGCACTTCGCCGCGCAGAATCCAAAAGCGTTGTTCATCGCCAACCGGACCGCCGAGCGCGGCGAAAAGCTCGCCGAGCGTCTGGGCGGCACGGCCATCCGTTTGTCGGAGTTGCCGCTGCGTCTGCATGAATTCGACATCGTCGTGTCGTGCACCGCGAGCACCTTGCCGCTGATCGGACTCGGCGCGGTCGAGCGCGCCATCAAGGCCCGCAAGCACAAGCCGATGTTCATGGTCGATCTGGCCGTGCCGCGCGACATCGAGCCGGAAGTCGGCCGTCTGGCCGACGTCTTCCTGTACACGGTCGACGATCTCGGCGCGGTCGTGCGCGAAGGCAATGCGCTGCGTCAGGCGGCGGTCGCGCAGGCCGAGGCGATTATCGAGACGCGCGTCCAGAACTTCATGCAATGGCTCGACGCCCGCAGCGTCGTGCCGGTCATCCGCGACATTCACGGCACCGCAGAGGCCATGCGCCTGACCGAACTCGAGCGTGCCCAGCGCATGCTCGCGCGTGGCGACGATCCCGCCGCCGTGCTCGAAGCCCTGTCCCAGTCCCTCACCAAGAAATTCCTGCACGGCCCGACCCACGCCCTGAACACGGCGCGCGGCGATTCGCGCGAGCAAATCATTCACCTCATTCCCGAACTGTTCCGCACCTCGGGAAACGCCGAAAAATAGATGAAAGCGAGCATGCAAGCCAAGCTCGACCAGTTGATGCAACGTCTGGTCGAGCTTGATGGGCTATTGAGCCAGAGCGACGTCACGCGCGATCTGGACAACTACCGCAAGCTCACACGCGAGCACGCCGAGCTGGCGCCGGTCGTCGAACAATATCGCCAATACCGCGACGCCCAGGACGATGTCGCGGCGGCGCAAGAGATGGCGGCCGACCCCGAGATGCGCGAGTTCGCGGAAGACGAAGCCGCGAATGCCCGCGCACGCATGGACGACATGGAAGGCACGCTGCAACGCATGCTGCTGCCGCGCGACCCGAATGACGACCGCAACATCTATCTGGAAATCCGTGCGGGCACCGGCGGCGACGAATCGGCGCTGTTCGCCGGCGATCTGCTGCGCATGTACACGCGTTACGCGGAACGCCAACGCTGGCAGGTCGAGATCATGTCGGCGAGCGAATCGGATCTGGGCGGCTACAAGGAAGTGATCGTGCGGCTGATCGGCCAGGGCGCGTATTCCCGGCTCAAGTTCGAATCGGGCGGTCATCGCGTACAACGCGTGCCGGCCACGGAAACACAGGGCCGCATTCACACGTCCGCCTGCACGGTGGCGGTGATGCCTGAAGCCGACGACGTCGCCGACGTCGAAATCAACCCGGCCGACATCCGCGTCGACACGTTCCGCGCGTCGGGGGCCGGCGGGCAGCACGTCAACAAGACGGACTCGGCGGTGCGTATCACGCACTTGCCGACGGGCATCGTCGTCGAGTGTCAGGACGACCGCTCGCAGCATCGCAACAAAGACAAAGCGCTCAAGGTGCTGGCCGCGCGCATCAAGGACAGCCAAATGCGCGCCCAGCAAGCCAAGGAAGCCGCCACGCGCAAGAGCCTGATCGGCTCGGGCGACCGCTCGGAGCGCATTCGCACGTACAACTTCCCGCAAGGGCGGATGACGGACCACCGCATCAACCTCACGCTCTACAAGCTCGAGTACATCATGGACGGCGATCTCGACGAAATGATCAACGCCCTCGTCACCGAGCATCAGGCCGAACTGCTGGCGTCACTGGGCGAGGCCGCCTGATGACGCACGACGCCGGCGACGCGCCGCACACGGGCGCCACGGTCAGCACCGTCGCGTCCTTGCTGCGCGAACCGGGGCTGCCACCGCTGGAGTCGCGCATCCTGCTCTCGCATGTGCTCGGCTGGAGCCGCACGCAACTGATTACCCGCGACCGCGAGCCACTTGCGCCCGAGACGCTCGCCGTCTATCGCGCGCTGCACGCGCGTCGCATAGCGGGCGAGCCCATCGCCTATCTGACGGGTACGCGGGAGTTCTTCGGCCTGACACTGACGGTCAGCCCTTCCGTCCTCATTCCCCGGCCGGAAACCGAATTGCTCGTGGAGCTGGCGCTTGCGCGTCTGGAAGCTCGCACGGCGCCGCGTGTGCTCGATCTGGGCACCGGCAGCGGCGCGATTGCGCTGGCCATTGCCCACAGCCGGCCCGACGCCCAGGTCACCGCGCTCGACCGCTCGGCCGATGCGCTCGACGTTGCTCGTGAAAACGCACGGCGACTCGGTCTGGACGAGCGCGTTGCGTTCGTCGAGAGCGACTGGTACGCGGTATTGCCCGGCGACGCTGCACCGTTCGACATCATCGTCTCGAATCCGCCGTATATCGTGTCGGGGGACGAACATCTCTCGCAAGGCGATCTGCGCTTCGAGCCGGTCGACGCCCTGACCGACCACGCGGACGGCCTTGCCGCTTTGCGCACGATCGTGGCCGGGGCGCCCTCGCGCCTGCTGCCGGATAGCTGGCTGCTATGCGAGCATGGTTACCATCAGGCCGCCGACGTTCGCGAACTTTGCCAGGCGGTGGGCTTTGCCGACGTTTTCTCTGAACGCGATCTGGCGGGCATCGAGCGCACCACGGGTGGCCGGCGCGTCTGAGCGCCCGCCGACGACAGGCGCGGCCGAAAACCGCTAAAATGCGAGATACGCCGAATTTCCGGCATCCCCCACGGGCTTTTCCACCATGACCACCCAGCAACGTATCCAGCAAATCGTCACCGAACATCCCGTCGTGCTCTTCATGAAGGGCAACGCGCAATTCCCGATGTGTGGCTTCTCGGGCCGTGCCGTGCAGATCCTGAAGGCCTGCGGCGTCGACAATCTGTTCACGGTGGACGTGCTGCAAGACGAAGAAATCCGCCAGGGCGTGAAGGAATTCGCCAACTGGCCGACCATTCCCCAGCTCTACATCGGCGGCGAATTCATCGGCGGCTCGGACATCATGATGGAGATGTACCAGAGCGGCGAACTCAAGCAGGTTCTCGCCGACCTCGTGTAACACCGTCTCGATGACAGTGTCGACGGGAACGCCGCGGCCCGCGCGTCTGATCGTTGCCATGACCGGCGCGACCGGTGCAATCTACGGCGTGCGCCTGCTTGAACGGCTGCGCGCCATGGGCGGCGTCAAGACCCATCTGATCGTGTCGAGCGCAGCCTGGCTGACGCTGCGTCACGAACTTGGGCTGGAGCGTGCCGACGTGCAGGCGCTGGCCGATCAGTACCATAGCGTGCGCGAGATCGGCGCGAACATCGCCAGCGGCTCTTTCGCGACGGCGGGCATGATCGTCGCCCCCTGCTCGATGAAGACGCTCGCGAGTGTCGCGCACGGGCTCTCGGACAACCTGATCGCCCGCGCGGCCGACGTCACCTTGAAGGAGCGCCGCCGCCTTGTGCTGATGGTGCGCGAAACGCCCTTCAATCTTGCGCATCTGCGCAACATGACAGCTGTCACCGAAATGGGCGGCATCGTCTACCCGCCTCTGCCCGCGTTCTACAACCGCCCGGAATCGCTCGATGCGATGGTCGACGACACGGTCGCGCGGGTGATCGATCTGTTCGGCATTGCAGCGCCCGTCTCCACGAGTTGGGACGGTCTTGGCAAGAACACCGAAGCCTGAGTCCGCAGTGAGTGCAGTGAGTCGGCTGAGCGCCGTCGTGCGGCCGCTCGCCTCACGCCATCGCCCCAGCGCTGCAACGTGTCGAGCGCGCCTCGCCACTGCCCGGCCGCCGGCTCCGCCATCTGCGCGCACAGTTCGGGCCTGATCTCTTCGGATCGAGCAGATAACTGCGAAGTCACGGTTGACGCCAGCGTGGCCGCCGCGCCGCATGGCAGCGGCATTCGGGAAACAGCGTATGTCGTGTAGGCCCGCAACATGCGTAGTCTCAACCGAGTGCCAGCAAGACTCGCATGGACTATAGTGAAAACGCCACACTTTGCGTGCCAAGCCGCCTTCCCCGTGGTGTGACATGTTCGCGACCGGAGTTTGTCATGGAGACCGCCCTCTCGCCTGTTGTCGTCTATGCTGTCGTGACGCTCGTTTTCGTCATGCTGGTACTCGTCGTGCCGGCCGGTGCCCGTTGGCGTCAGATCGCATGGCCCGCGTCGATGCCGACGCTATCGCCACATCGCCCGGGAGATCTGCTCGGCACCCCGCGCACCCCCTACTGGCGCTCGCCGAACGAGACGCAGGACTTGCGGCGGCCGTCGTACTTTGCGACTTCGGCACGACGCGGACGTCGTCCCGCAAGCTTTCTCGCCCCACGAGATCACGAACGACGCTGAGTCGCCGCCGCGCCTCGCCTGCAAACGCCATCGCAGGTTTCCTTACGCCTTGTTACATCTGTAGTGCCGCCGTAGCACAGGCCGGCGCGCGCGCTCCGTAAAATCGGGACCACGAATCGCGCGTCAATGCGCGTCCGGACAATGCGCGCCGACAGGAAGGCAAGGAGAACGAATGAAGGGTCAATACCGGGCTGCCGCTGCGGCCATCGCGGCTATCGCAGCGATACTCGTTTCGAGCAGTGCGTTCGCACGCACCGACGTGTCGGTGAACATCGGCATTCCGGGGCCGGCTATCGTGGCGCCGGGCCCGGCCTATGCGCCGCCGGTCTACGCTGCACCAGCGCCGATGGTCATCGCGCCGCCGCCTGTGGTCTACGCACCGCGACCGCAATACTGGCGTGGCCCGCCGCCGGGTCATTGGCGTCACGATCGCGACTGGGATCGTCGCTATTACGATCGCCGCGATTGGCATCACCGCCATTAAGTCTGCGCACCGCGAATGCTGTCTCGACGGTGACACAGGTTCGCGTCGGCAGATAAGAAAAACCCCGCAAGGTAAAACCTGCGGGGCTTTTCTTATCGAGTTTTGAAAATACCTTGCTTCCTCTTCCCTTATTAGGGCGATGCGATTTCATCGCTGCTTTCTCTATCCTGTCTTCACGCTTTTACGCCACAAAACGCTTTTCACACATTAATAACGATAGCAGCACGGATGCCCATAATAACCGCCGTAATACGGCCGGGCCGGGACAACCACACACCCGGCAAGCGTGACGGCTAGCAGCGCAGCAACGACGAACTTCATGATCTGACTCCTGAAAGTGGAACGTGAATCCGTTCGCTTTCTTTTATATCGTCACGCCTATAGGAAGCCCATCACGCGTCTGTAAGTCGTGTAAGCGAAGGTTGCCAAATCGGGAATGTGTCGCACTTTGTTACGTAACATCCGGCGAATGCGGCCGTAACGTCGCGTCGGCGAGAGCTGCGGGAACTTAATAACGACAAGGGTTTCCGGCGGCCAACCGGTCTGGCACGGGGATTGCGTGGCGACAGATATCGCCCTTTCAATTGCCCCGAAGAGTGCGACTTTGAGTCAAACCTCCCCCCGTTTCAAACGCGGGGAGAGGTATTTTTCCCGCCCGTCCGATCTGTTATGCCGAGCGTTTCCGACACTGGATCGCACCAATGTCCCGCACAGGCACGCACTGGTTACGCACTTCATTTGTGTGTTTGAAGTGTATTGACGCTATAACAGCGTCGACTTCTGGCACCATTCCTCTATCTTTAAATCCTTATTTGACGCGTCTTTCGAAGCATTTTTGCGGTTCGATGCAAAAAACAACATTCGGGTAAGCACTGATCTCAAGTTGCCTTTTGCGCTGTCGTAATCGCGCCGATAGAGGACTGCGCACCAATTTTTGACTCGCGCAGCATCCCTTTTGTGACGGTCGCACGACACGCGCCGAGGCTAGCCTATAAGGGGAGAAGGTCATGGAAATCGCCACGCCTGAATTCCAAAGGGAGCCGCAGGAACCACACGCCAAAGGGGTAACGTTCGCTACCGACATCATGCAGCAGGTCGCGCTGTTGCTCGACACGGTCAATCATGCGGCAGCGGGCGATCTCCGAGATCTCGTGATGCTGCGCAACATGCTCATCTATTTCGAAACAGCCGATCAGGAGCGTGTTTTCGAGAACGTTCGCCGCACGCTTGCACCCGAAGGCGTGCTGATTGCCGGTGAATCTGAGTCGCTTGCGCGGCTCTCGACCGGCTATCGGTTTGAGCAACCGCTCATTTACCGGAATCAGGGAGCGTCAAATGGGGCCATCGCATGACATTCAGGTGTTGATGGGCGAGGTGCGCATCGGGCGCGGCGAAGACGTGCTGCGCGCCACCCTGGGCTCGTGTGTGGGCATCGGCCTGATGTGGCGATCGCGCGGGCTATATGGACTTGCCCACTGCCTGTTGCCGGAAGCGCCGAATCCAACGCTCACCATCGGTGCGAAGTACGTAACGCAAGCGGTGCCTTCGCTGCTTGCGTTGATGAAGGCCGACGGCGCACGCCGCAGCGAGATCGAAGCCGTGATCGCAGGCGGCGGCAACATGATGCCGCACCCGCCGACCGCCCGGCACGAGCTGATCGGCGTCGCCAACGCCAAGATGGCGCAGGCGTTGATTGCCGAGACCGGCATTCCGATCGTGCACCTCGAAGTTGGCGGCGAGATCGGACGGCAACTCACCATCGACTGTGCGCATCACACGTTCTATGTGCGCACAATCGGCGTCAACGGGGGCGCTGCGGTGCCGCGTCGCCCCGCGCTTCGACTCGTGGGACGGGAATCATGAACGCACGCTGGGATTTTCCTTTCTGCACCGCGACGTTATCGCGGGCGCGACGCGAGCGCCGGTCGCAGGGGTCGTATGAGCGGGATGAGAACGCAGGCGGCGTCAAACGACTTCGTGACGATGAATGTCGTGCGTAATGAAGCCCGACGTGTCGTTGGGCATCGCCAGCCATTCGGGATGCGCGAGGGTACGCCGCACGTCATCGAGACCGCTCGCCCAGTGATCAAGCATGGTAGAGAGGCCGAACTGATAGTCCTTGTAGTGCCCCTCGTACTCCTTGTTGCGATAGATCAGCTGGATGACGTTATAGCGTTTGCTGCAAGCGATGTCTTCCGCCGCGTGGCACCACGGGTCTCGCGCACGCACCTGCGCAGGCACCCGTTCGAGCACTTCGCGCAACACACGGCGATAGTGCTGCGCACGTTGCAGATTGTCGGTCACGAGACGCGTGCGGCTCGAGAACTGGATATCCTTCTGCCGGTCGGCGACATCGTTCAGATTGTCGGGCAGCGGCCCGCGCGCACTCCATAGATCGACCTGAAACACGAGCGTGTCGCGGCGCGGCGACGTACCGAGCACTTCCGAGAGCGGCGTGTTCGACACGAGCCCACCGTCCCAGAAATATTGGCCGTCGATCTCCACGGCGGGGAACCCCGGCGGCAAAGCACCGGACGCCATGAAGTGCTCCGCGCGCAGCACTTCGCGGGTGTTGTCGAAATAGACGAAGTTGCCCGTGTGCACGTTGACGGCACCAACGGACACCCGAATCTCGCGCGAATTGATACGGTCGAAGTCGACGAAGCGCTCCAGCGTGCTGCGCAACGCCGACGTGTCGTAGTAACTCGCATGTGCCGGATCGCCCATGGCGGTGGGCAGCGGTTGCGGCCAGCGCGGCGTGAAGAAACCCTTCTGGCCTTCGACCGTGGCGCGCCACGCCTGCCATGCGCTGTAGGCGATGCGCCCCGATTCGGGGCCATTGAGGATGGCCGCTTCGAGCGGCGCCGGTAGCGGCGGGAATACGGCGGGCTCGCAGATCGTGCGCCAGAACGCCTCGAGTTGCGCTACGCGACGCTCCGGCGGATTGCCCGCGATGACGGCGGTATTGAGTGCGCCGATGGAAATGCCCGCGACCCAGTTGGGTGCAATCCCGGCTTCGAACAATCCGGCATACACGCCCGCCTGATAAGCCCCAAGTGCCCCGCCACCCTGCAAAACGAGTGCGACCGTCTCGTAAGGCGGCAGATCGATGGTGCGTTTGGGGACTTTCGGCGGATTGGCCGTCATGACCGTTCTCCTGAGACTTGCTGCTGCTGACGTGGGGGCTGCGCCGGCGCGTGACATGGCCGGCGCGGGTGAAACCTTGCGCTTACTGCATGAACCAGCCGTGGCTCACCACGAACGACTGGCCCGTGAACGCGGCCGTCGGGAAGGTGGCGAGGAAGAGCGCGGTTTGCGCAACGTCGTCGACCGTGGTGAACACACCGTCGACCGTGCCGCCGAGCATGACTTTCTTGACGACATCGTCTTCCGAAATGCCCAGTTCCTTGGCCTGCTCCGGAATCTGCTTGTCGACGAGCGGCGTGCGCACGAAGCCCGGGCAGATGACGTGCGAGCGCACGTTATGCTTCGCGCCTTCCTTGGCGAGCACGCGGGCGAGTCCCAACAAGGCGTGTTTGGCCGCCACATAGGCCGACTTCAGCGGCGACGCCTCGTGCGAGTGCACCGAGCCCATGTAGATGACGATGCCGCCCCGGTCGTCCTTGTACATATGCTTGAGCGCCGCCTTGGTGGTGAGGAACGCGCCATCCACGTGAATGGCCTGCATCTTCTTCCAGTCGGAAAACGCATAGTTCTCGATGGGATTGACGATCTGGATGCCCGCGTTCGAGATCAGGATGTCGACCGAACCGAAGGTGGCGGCCACCTTGTCGATACCGCTGTTCACCGCCTCTTCGCTGGTCACGTCCATCGCCACGCCGATGGCACGGCCGCCGGCCGCCTTGATCTCTTCGGCCACGGCGTCGGCCCCCTGCTGGTTCAGATCGGCAATCGCCACGGCCGCACCGGCGCGCGCGAGCGTGAGTGCGATTTCCTTCCCGATGCCACTGGCCGCACCAGTGACCACGGCGACTTTTCCATTCAACTGATTCACTGACTGGCTCATTTGCACACTCCTGATTCGTCAAAATGGCGGGTCATGCCGCGCACTGCGCGTCGGCATGGCACGTCGAACACGGGTTGCGGACGGCAGGCCTGTTGCGGCGACCTGCCGAGCCACCGTTCAAACAGAAAAGGCGCCTTGCGGCGCCTTTTCCTGCGTTACCGCGCGATCGGCTTGTAGCGGATTCGCTTCGGTTTTGCTCCCTCCTCGCCGAGGCGTTTCTTCTTGTCCGCCTCGTACTCCTGATAGTTGCCGGGGAAGAACTCGACGTGCGAGTCGCCTTCGAAGGCCAGAATATGCGTGGCGATACGGTCGAGGAACCAGCGATCGTGCGAGATGACCATCACACAACCGGCGAACTCGAGCAGCGCGTCCTCGAGTGCACGCAAGGTTTCGACGTCCAGATCGTTCGACGGTTCATCGAGCAGCAACACGTTGCCGCCGGAGATCAGCGTCTTGGCCATATGCAAACGGCCACGCTCGCCGCCCGAGAGCGAACCAACCTGCTTCTGCTGGTCCGAGCCCTTGAAGTTGAAGCGGCCGATATAGGCGCGCGACGGCGTTTCGTACTTGCCCACCGTCAGCACGTCGGCACCGCCCGAGATCTCTTCGAACACGGTCTTGCTGCCGTCCAGCGCGTCGCGGCTCTGGTCGACGTAAGCCATCTTGACCGTCGGCCCGACCTTGATCTCGCCGCTGTCCGGTTGCTCGCGGCCCGTGAGCATCTTGAAGAAAGTCGACTTACCGGCACCGTTCGGGCCGATGATGCCGACGATCGCGCCCGGCGGCACGGTGAAGCTCAGGTCGTCGATCAGCAAACGGTCGCCGAAGGCCTTCGACACGTTCTTGAACTCGACGACTTCGTTGCCCAGGCGCTCACCCACCGGGATGAAGATTTCCTGGGTTTCGTTGCGCTTCTGATATTCCTGGCTGTTGAGTTCGTCGAAACGGGCAAGACGCGCCTTCGACTTCGCCTGGCGGCCCTTCGGATTCTGGCGCACCCACTCCAGTTCCTTCTTGAGCGCCTTCTGACGGGCCGACTCGGTCGACTCTTCCTGCTTCAGGCGCTGCTCCTTCTGGTCGAGCCAGGAGCTGTAGTTGCCCTTCCAGGGAATGCCGTGACCGCGGTCGAGTTCGAGAATCCACTCGGCGGCGTTGTCGAGGAAGTAGCGATCGTGGGTGACGGCCACCACGGTGCCCGGGAAGCGCGTGAGAAATTGTTCGAGCCAGTCGACCGATTCGGCGTCCAGGTGGTTGGTCGGTTCGTCGAGCAAGAGCATGTCCGGCTTCGAGAGCAGCAGACGGGCCAATGCCACACGACGCTTTTCACCGCCCGAGAGCACGCCGATCTTGGCGTCCCAAGGCGGCAGGCGCAGCGCATCGGCGGCGACTTCCAGCGTTTGCTCGATGTTGTTGCCGTCGCTCGCGGCGAGAATCGCTTCGTACTTGGCTTGCTCGGCGGCAAGCGCATCGAAGTCGGCGTCCGGCTCGGCGTATGCCGCATAGATCCCGTCGAGCTTCGTGCGCGCTTCGAACACTTCGCCCATGCCGCCTTCCACGGCTTCACGCACCGTCTGTTCCGGATCGAGTTGCGGCTCCTGCGGCAGATAACCGATATTCAGGTTCGCCATCGGGATCGCTTCACCCTCGATCTCCTTGTCCACGCCCGCCATGATCTTGAGCAGCGTCGATTTGCCCGAACCGTTCAGGCCCAGCACGCCGATCTTGGCGCCCGGGAAGAACGACAGAGAGATGTCCTTGAGGATGTGACGCTTGGGCGGCACGATCTTGCCCACGCGGTTCATGCTGAATACGTACTGTGCCATTCGGCTTTCCTGATCCTGAAACGGTTATGACGGCTCGAAGGCGAGCGCCAGATAGCGGCAAGTTTAACAAAGCGCGGCGTCAGGCGCGTCGATGACGAGGTCGGCACGCGCGTGCGCGCAGCACGGCAGCAGCCAGCCCTGCCCCTTCTCTTCACGCGACAACCCTGGCCATTCGATGCGGTAGACCACCGGCGCTGGCTCGCCGCCGGTTTGCGCCTGACACAGACATGCGCGGCAGGTGCCGTTGCGGCATAGGCTCGGCAGCTTGAAACCGGCGGCTTGCGCCGCGAGCAGAATCGGCCTACCGGCCGGGGCGTCGAACTGCCAGCCCGACGGCATGAGCGTGACGCGGTAAGGCGCCGGCTCGGGCGTTTCGATAGGTGGGGCGACGGGGCCGGGGGAAGCGCTGTCCAAAAGATACGGGTTCGGAAGTGATCGGGAGGGTGCACGGCGCATCTTGCGCCAACGCGCTACCATACCTCGTTCCAGCGGCTTTTTGTCGCGTCCCCGAGCCCGCCTGCGGCCCTCACCTCCGAATACCGTCACCCATGTCCGCTGCCCCCAAGGATTCTGCCGTTTCCGGCGACGCCGATGGCCATGCCGTGCCCGCCCGCCTCGTCAATACGACCGGGCTGGAAGCCGCCCTGCACGCGTTCGCCGACGCGCGCGACTGGCATCGATACCACACGCCGAAGAACCTTGCGATGGCGTTATCCGTCGAAGTGGCGGAGCTGGTCGAGATATTCCAGTGGCAGACGGATGCCGAGGCCAAGGCCGTCATGCAGACGAGCGAGGCACGGCACGTCGAGCAGGAACTGGCGGATATCGCCATGTATCTCGTGCGGCTGTCGTCGGTTCTGGGCGTCGATCTGAACCGCGCCGTGTCCGAGAAACTCGTGATGAACGCGCAGAAGTACCCGGCGCCGCAAAGGTAATGCCTCGCCTGCCCTTGCAATTGCGCCCCGCGCCCGCATAACGGCCACATCCGCCCCGAACTCCTATCAGACAACGCTATGTCGCAACCTTTACACGCCTCGCAGGTATCGCAGCCGCCGTCCGGTGGCGCTCACGCGCACGGCAAGTCGTCGCGGCGCACATTACCCGCACGTCCTCGCTGGTTGATGCTCGCCATCATCGCGCTATTGCATGCGTACATCGGCTGGCGCCTGCTCCCGCCGCTATCGATGGCGCTCGGCTGGAAGATGCTGGGCGGCATGTGGCTCGTCGCCTCGACCGTCCTGATCCCGCTGGGCCTGATGAGCCGTGCCATCCAGCGAGAGCCGCTCGCGACATTGCTGACATGGGCCGGCATGACGGCCATCGGCGTCTTCTCTACGCTATTCGTCCTCACGCTGCTGCGCGATGTCGTGCTGGGCGTGGCGATGGCCCTCTCGGCACTCGACGCACAGCTCGTCACCCGTTCCGCAGTCATCGTGCTGGGGCTCACTGCGTTGTCCACCCTGCTGGGCTTCTACAACGCGCGACGCCTTGCGCGCGTGGTCGACGTCGACGTTCCCATCGCAAACCTGCCGCCCGAACTCAAGGGTTTCACCATCGTGCAGTTGAGCGACATTCACGTCAGCTCGACGATTCGACGCCGTTACATCACGGCCATCGTCGAAGCCACCAACGAACTCAAGCCGGATCTCGTCGCCATCACCGGCGATCTGGTCGACGGCGGTGTTCCCGCCTTGCGCGAACACATTGCGCCACTCGCCCAACTCACCTCGCGCCACGGCACCTATGTGTGCACGGGCAACCATGAGTACTACTCGGGCGCGCCCGCCTGGGTCGAAGAGTTGCGGCGCATCGGCCTGACCGTGCTCGAAAACGAACACGTGGTGCTCGACCATGAAGGCGCGTCGCTCACGGTGGCGGGCGTGACGGACTTCACCGCCCATCATTTCGACCCAGAAAAACGCAGCGACCCGCTCGCTGCCGTGGCCGGCGCCCCCGAGGGGGTGCCCCGCCTGTTGCTCGCGCATCAGCCACGCAGTGCGTCGGCGGCACAGGAAGCCGGCTTCGATCTGCAACTCTCCGGACACACACACGGCGGACAATTCTGGCCGTGGATGTACTTCGTGCCGCTGCAACAGCCGTATGTGCACGGCCTGCACCGGCTCGGCCGTCTGGCGATCTATGTCAGCCGGGGCACGGGCTATTGGGGACCACCCAAGCGGTTCGGTGCGCCCTCGGAGATCACGCGCCTGCGTCTGGTGCCCGGCACGGCGTGAGTGGCAACGTCGCATTCACGAATATGGGCGAGGGCGACCGTCGCGCGATGACGCTACAATCGCCCAGCCCCGAAAGCCCGTCTTTCGCTTTCTCGTACCCGTTCTCCCGCTGCTCGCCGCCATGAAGTCACTCCTGCCCAGTACCTCGCTCGAAACCGTTGTCGTCCGTTTGCGCGGCAAGATTCAGGGTGTCGGCTATCGTCAGGCAGCGGTGCGTGAGGGTCACCTGATCGGCGTGCGCGGCTGGGTGCAGGCCCTGCCCGAAGGCGATATTCTCGCCACGGTGCAAGGCACGCCCGACCAGGTCGACAAGATGCTCGAATGGATGCGGCACGGACCGCCCGGCGCGCGCGTGACGGAGTTCGAGAGCGAAGTGGAATACACCGGCCGCCGTTTCGACCGCTTCGAACAGCTCTGACATGAAAACACCCACGCCCAGCACTCGTCAGGCCATCGACAGCGACGCGCCGCGCATCGTCGCACTGCTCGCGCAACTGGGCTACGACACGCCCCTGGACATCGTTCGGCGGAATATTGCCCTGTCAGCGGCAAATGGCGACGACGCAGCCTTCGTCGCTATCGACGAGAACGGTCAGATCGTGGGATGCATGGGTTTGCACGCACTCACCATGTTTCATCTGGCGGGGCGGCTGGGGCGCATTACGGCGCTGGTGGTGGAGGAGAATGTGCGAGGCTCGGGCGTCGGGCACGCGCTGATGGCGGCCGCTCACGCATGGTTCAACGAGCGGGGATGCGAGAAATTCGAAGTGACGAGCAGCGACCACCGGGTCGCCGCACATCGCTTCTATGCGCGGCATGGCTATGCCCGCGATGGGCAACGACTTGCGCGCAAAAGCCAGACGTCTTCGCTGACTTAATTCTTGTGACGGTAGTTGATGCGGCCCTTGCTCAGGTCATAGGGCGACATTTCCAGCGTCACGCGGTCACCCGCCAGAATGCGGATGCGGTTCTTCTGCATGCGGCCGCTCGCATATGCCATCACTTCCACGCCGTTTTCGAGCGTGACGCGAAAGCGATTGTCCGGCAGCACATCCGAGACGTGTCCGCTGAATTCGATCAGTTCTTCCTTGGCCAATATCGTGTCCTCTTGAGGGTGCCGCTCGCGAGGGCGCAGCACCGGTGTTACTGAAGGTTCGTTCGCCAATACCTTCGCCGCACCCTGTCTTTGACGGAGTGCACATCGAACGCCAAAAGGAGCCTACCCAGTGGACCGGCCATGAAGGCATGACGGCGCACCGAAAAGCGGCGATGGTTCGAAGGAGCAAGGCACATTGCGGCAGTGCCACAATGACGAGCAGTGCGTGTCGGGAGGGCGAAGACCGTGGGGTCCGCGTCATCGGCACAGCGAGTGATCCGGCTCGCAGGACATGGCTGTCAGCGGCGCCGATAAAGCATTTCGCGATCGTCAGGCGATGATCGGCGAATTTTCGCCGATCCCGCTAGGATACGCCTTTCTACATCGCTCGTGGGAAAAATATAACGACGACAAGCCCTTTTGGAGGCTTTTGCCGTGTATTCGTGGCGCAATGCATCAATGAAGCCGCCCGACAGCGCCCGCGCCGGTCTGCCGCTGCAGAATTCACTCGGGGACAATGCCAACATGACGCGCGACGCGCGCTCAACTATGCTGTAGGTATCCGTAGCCCGCAGGAGGAAGACCATGAAAACAGTCGCTCAGATCCTGAAGTCCAAATCGGCCGACACGGTGTACCAGGTGCGCCCGACCGATTCGGTCCTCGATGCCTTGACCCTGATGGCCGAAGCGCGGATCGGCGCGGTACTGGTCAGTGACGACGATGGCAAAATCGTCGGCATCTTCACCGAACGCGATTACGCCCGTAAGGTGGCGCTCATGGGGCGCACCTCGGTCAATACGCCGGTGCGCGACGTGATGACCTCTGCCGTACGCTACGTGAGCCCCGATCAGACCAACGAGGAATGCATGTCGCTGATGACGGAACACCGCATTCGTCACCTGCCTGTCATGAAAGACGGCGAACTGGTCGGCTTGCTGTCCATTGGCGATCTGGTCAAGACCATCATCACGGAACAGCAGTTCACCATCGATCAGCTCGAGACTTACATTATGGGCGGGGGCGCCGCACTGGTAGGCCGCACACCGCCGCGCCCCAGCTAAGCTAGTACTCACTACCGCCATTCTTGCCACCCAGCATTGCATCGCATTAAAACCGGCAGCGTAATCAGGGGCACGGCGCTTCATTCGAAGCGCCGTTTTTTCGAGCACGCGACGCAAAGTGCCGAGGCGGGCCTGCTCCACGCCAAGGGGTATGCCAAAATGCGAACACCCCTCCCGGTTTTCGACAGCATTCATGCCTCCCCTTGTCGCCTACATCCCTTAGCTCACCCGATCCGGCCTTCGCACGTCACGCGCTATCGATCACCAGGCGCCTGTCGTCCCGCCCCCTTGGCGCGCGTTTGCCGCGCAGCATCTGGTGGGTTGCGATTGCGGTACTGGCGCTGCATTGGCTGGTGTGGATCGCCACACCCGTACCGCTCACCGACTTCGGCGACAAATCATCCGAGCGCACGGCCATGCAGGTCACCATCATCACACCACCGGCCCCACGGCGTTCGGCGCTTCAGCCCCCCATTCCCACCGAATCGCCACATGAGAACAGGACAACGCCCACAGTGCGTGTTCCGGCGCCATCGCCGGAGCCACGACTGACCTCGCCGTCTGCAAAGCCCGCCGAGATGCGGGCATCACCTCCCGCGGCATTGAGCGCCCCAGCCCCCGCCCTTGACTGGCGCGCGGACGTTGCGCGGGAAGCTGGCACACAAGCGGCATCGAAAGCCTCGTCGCCGGTCGCAAGTGCCGAACGCGCGATCACCGAGCAGTCGCAACGCGCCGCGCCACACGACACGCCCCCGGCGCAGGGCAGCGTGGCGCAACGCGCCTTCGAGCGCGAATTCGGGCCAGGTCAGGCGGCGGTGAGCGGCCCCAAGGCCACGCGCGAGGGCGGCAATCCGTTAGGTACCCGGGAGTGTATCGAGATGAATGGGAAGAAGACATGCTCGCGCCAGCGCAATTTGGCAAACGACATCGACCCATTCATGAAGCGCGAGCGCGTGTTCGCGCCCGAGATCGGCTCGCGCTGATTGACGGACATCCATTTCACGGCGCCCGCCGCACGATGCCGGCAGGCGCCGTTGCAGCGCCGCCGCTTGCCCCGCTCGCAGGCAGGCAATGCTCAGAAGCTCAGAAGTCTTCGGCGTCGACGTCGTAGTTCGACGGCTCCCAACGGATCGCTAGCAGCGCCAGCAAGCCGATGGCCGGCGCGGCGGCGATCACCCAAAACACCTTCGTCGCGAGCGCGGCCGCCAGCACCGGGAACAGAAACAGCGAGACGGTCGAGCTGGCGCGCATGAGCGTCTGGTTAAAGCCCACGCCAACGCCACGCAGCGACGTCGGGTAGCTCAGCGACGCGAAGGTCATCGAATGCGCCCCCGGGCCGAAGCCCTGGCCCAGCAGGAACAGCGCGAGAAAACCCAGTGCCCAGGCGACTTGCACGGCACCGTCGGGCTTGCCGACGAGCGCAAGGCCGACGAGCGCGGTCAACTGGCATGCGTAACCGAGTACCGTCAGCTTCCACGCACCGACCTTCGGTACGAGGCGCACGCCGAGCAAACCGCCCGTGAACGCGAACAGCAGGTTCAGCGCGAGCGACATCAGAATCGTGGTGAGCATCGACTGCGCGAGAAAGCTCGCGATGATAACCGGCAACCCGAACGCCACCGCGTTATAGGCAAACGACGACGCCACTGCGATGATGGTCGCGAGCGTCGTGCGACGCAGGTACACACCTTTGAGCAGCGCGCCGTAGTTGCTCCATGCGGCGGGACGCTTCGGCGCCACGCGTTCGGCGTCAGCTGCCACGACGGCATCGATACCGTAGGAACGCTTCAGAATCTTCGCGGCGCTTTCGAGATCGCCCTGATTGGCGGCCCACACCGGCGATTCGCTCATGTAGCGGCTACGCACGGCGATGATCGCCAGCGCGGGGATAGCGCCGAAACCGAGGATGATTCGCCACAAAAGCGCACTGTGCGACGACGGCAGCACCGAGTAGCACAGCAGCACGAGGAGATACGACGCGCAGATCGCCGCGTACCAGGTTGGGCACCACATCGCGACCCGCGCGGCCTTGTTGCCTCGCCCCTTGAGTTTCGAGAATTCGGCGAGGAATGCCATCGCCACCGGCAAGTCGATGCCAACCCCCAGCCCCATCACGAAGCGCGCGCCGGCGAGCACATACTCGTTCGGGGCGAACGCACAGGCGATGGCAGCGATCACGAAGCACAGCATATCGGCCATAAATACGCGATAGCGGCCGATGCGGTCAGTAAAGTAGCCGCCGAGGAAGGCCCCCACGATGGCGCCGAACGTGATGGCCGACGCCACCATGCCCGTGCCTGCCGGCGTGAGATGAAATTCGCGGGCCACATCTTTCAGCCCGAAGGCGAGGGCCCCAAGGTCGTACGCGTCGAGGAACACACCGCCGAGCGCGATGGCCACGATCCAACGGGCATTGGACACGCGGGCGCCGCCCTCGTTGACGAGTTGCGCGACATCGGCAGCTGAGCGGATCACGGCAGGGCCGGCAGCACCTTTGGCATGAGAAGCGGACGAAGCCGCAGAACTCGCGTGTGCGGGCGCGACGGAGGACAAGGAGACGTCAACGGACATGATGCGGAACAAGGAAGAAAACGATGGTCGGCCGATCCAGCGCCAAAGCCCGCGATGTTACCGCTTGGTACCGAGGCATCCAAGTGTTTTGTGGTTATATGCTTAGACGATTCCCGCGCCATAAGGCATGTTTTCTCAAAAAAACGGCAATAATGCTCGAATTATCCTATAAAATTCAGCAGATTCCCCCAATACGTTAAGCACTCACAGGACATATCTCCATATCTCACCCAATGGGAATATCATCGAAAGGCGCGTCGAATCGGGTGGGTCCTCCGCCAACCGGCGTCAGCGTGTCAGTTCCGTCATTACAAACGCTTACCTTTTCTTACAGCACAAAGGTCTGCGGAACCCTACATTCCGCGTCGTGGTCGCAGTGGATGCGATACATTGTGCGCAACGTCACCCGACTAAGGTGACGACGCATTTACCTCACGCTCACGAGGACGAACCAAAATGAACATCAAAGCACTTACGGGAATCAGCGCGGCACTGGTCGCTGCCATGTTGGCCGGCTGCGTTGCACCAGGCCCGCAATACGGGTATCAGCAACCGGGCTACCAGCAGGGCTACCAGCAAGGCTATCAACAACCGGGGTATCAGCAGGGCTACCAGCAACCGCCGCAACAACAGCAGATTCCGGGCGCACTGTACGGCCGTGTCGAATCGATTGAACAGGTGAACGGCGCCAACAACAGCCCGAACATCCTCGGGACAGTGCTCGGCGGCGCCGCCGGCGGTCTTCTCGGCAACACGATGGGCGGCGGACGCGGACGCACCGCCACCACCATCGGCGGTGCCGTGATCGGCGCCATCGCGGGCAACCGTATCGAGAACGGCATGGGCCAACCGAACGTGCTTTACCGCATCACGGTGCGTCTGGATGACGGCCGCGTGGCAACCGTGACGCAAGCGCCGCCGCTGCGCGTTCAACAGGGCCAGCGTGCTGCGGTCGCGAACGATACGGTGTACCCACAGTAACCCGCAGTAACCGCGGCAGTGCGTGCACCCCAACGTGCATTAGCCGCATCTACGCGCGCTGCAAGTAAAACGCCCGCCGGTGTCATGCCGGCGGGCGTTGTCGTTTTGGCGCGCATGCGACGGCTCGCTTATTCGGTGCCAGGCGATGCGGCGTCGATCTCACGCCGGACGAGAAACAACCGCGTGTCGAATTCCAGTTGATGGTATCCGGGCTCCATGAATTCACATAGCCTGTAGAACGCCTTGTTGTGGTCGCTCTCCTTCAGATGCGCGAGTTCGTGCACGACGATCATGCGCAGAAATTCGGGGGGGGCCTCCCGAAAGAGCGACGCCACGCGGATTTCTTTCTTCGCCTTGAGCTTGCCGCCCTGCACCCGCGAGATGGCAGTATGCAAACCAAGGGCGTGATGCACGACGTCGATCCTGGCGTCGTAGGCGACCTTGTGCACGGGTGGCGCGCTACGCAGGAATTCCTGCTTGATCTCCGATGTGAACTCGTACAGTGCGCGATCCGTCTGCACGGTATGACGCGACGGATAGCGGCGGTCCAGATGCGCGCCGAGGCGTCCAGTGTCGATCAGTTCGCGCACCTGCGCGAGCACGCCGGCCGGGTACGCCGAGACGAAGCGCATCGGATCCCTGGGCGCGGGACGCCAAGGCGTGAGTACGGTCGTCATGCCACGCCCCGCTCACCAAGGTGGGACGCACCGGGGACGCGACGCAGGCACCATGTGTACACGATGACGCTGCGACTCAATGATGGTGGTGATGCGACCACAGCGGGTCCATCGAATCGACAAACGATGCCACGGCGTCTTTGTCGCCGGTGGCGTGACGCATCAGTTGGCCGCACTTGCACCAGCCCTGGTAGGGGGTGATGTGCGAGCAGGCGGTCGTCTTCTGCAAATACAACGTGACCAGCTTGGCGCACTTGGTGCACTTGAACTTGAGAGTGAGGGCGGATTTGCTCATGAGAATTTCGTAGCGGCGCGCGTCTCGCAATATCGCGCGTAAAGGCGTTATTGTAACGACAATCCCTTATCGGGCTGAGGACACCGGGTTGCGGTAAGATGCCTGCCGTCATCACGCTGTCGGGCGTATCGAATCGCATGAAATCGCATCGCGCAGCATACGCCCTGGCCCCCCAACCTTTCATCCGAACTCTACCGCTGAGCCCATCCACGATGCGCCCGTCTTTTGCCGGCCCCCGTTCCCCGATGCGCCGCCGTCTGATACAGGCCGCCGCACTCGCCGCCTGTCTGCCGCTCGCCGCCTGCGCACCGCCCCCCGAAGTCGGCGGCACCTTCGTACAGCTCTGGCGCAGCCATCTCGACTGGACTCGCAGCCAATGGCGTGAACGCCTCACCGCCACGCACGCCCTGGGCTGTAAGGAAATTTTCGTGCAATGGGCCGGCATCGACGGCGAACCGGCGAACACATGGATGGCCCCCGACTCGCTCATTCAGACGCTGCTCGACGAGAGCGCTGCGCTCGGCATGGGCGTTCACCTGGGCGTGCCCTACGACGAACGCTGGTGGAAGGTTATCGGCAACAAGAACGACGCCGCGCTGGACGCCTTCCTGCAACGCACCGGCGAGCGCAGCGCGAGCTACATGCAAAGCGCGTTGTGGACACTGCACGACGCCTTTCGCGGCTGGTACGTCCCGTATGAACTCGAACAATACAACTGGGCGGATCCGGTTCGCATCGACAAGCTCGCGAACTGGCTCGACAGTTTCTCCGATATCGCTATCGCCACAAGCGGACAGCCACCGACCGTCTCGACCTACTTCAGTCAGTTGCCCACGACGGGCACCCTCGCGGGACTCTGGTCGGTGCTGCTCGATCGGGTAAAGCTCCACCCCATGATTCAGGACGGCGTCGGCGTGGCCGGTATCGGCAACTACGATGCACTGCGTCCGCTGCACGACATGCTCGTCGCGCGTAACGCGAAGTTCGATCTGATTCTGGAACTGTTCGAACAGTTGCCGACGAAGAAAAACGACGGCACCGAGTTCAACGCGCGCTCCGCGAGCTTCCGCCGCATCGAAGCGCAGTGGGATATCGCCCGTGCCTACGGCGCGCAGCGCATCGTTGCCTTCTCGCTCGACCCATGGGTGCTGGGCGATTCCGACGACGCGAAGTCATTGCTCAAGCGTTGGCAGTCCGCGATGGCGTCCGCGCCGAAATAGCGCGGGCAATACGACCGGGTTACCAGGCTGTCGCCGTCAAAGCTGTTTGCCGACAATTTCGCGCAGAATTTCGCTGGTGCCACCGAAGATACGCAGGGCACGCGCATCGGCCCAGGCGCGGCCGATGCCGTACTCGCTCATGTAGCCATATCCGCCGTAGAGTTGCAGCAGGTCGTCGAGAACCTGCCCTTGTAATTCGGTGGCGTTGAGTTTGGCCATGGCGGCCGTGACGGCATCAAGCTCACCCTTCATATGACGGGCCAGACAGTCGTCGAGGAATACGCGCAGCATCGTAGATTTTGCCAGCGCGTCGGCGAGCTTGAAGCGGGTGTTCTGGAAGTCGAGCACCCGGCGGCCGAACACCTTGCGCTGCGACAGATACGCCTTCGCTTCGTCGATCATACCTTCGAGCGACGCCGCAGCCCGCAGCGCAATCGCCAGACGCTCCTGCGCAAGCTCTCGCGTCACGTATTCGAACGCCGCGTTTTCCTCGCCCAGCAATGCGTCGGACGGCAGGCGCACATCATCGAAAAACAGCTCGCATGTGTCCTGGCAATGTTGGCCGATTTTCGCGAGCGCCGGCCCCTTCGTGAAACCGGGCATTCCCTCCTCAACCGCGAACAGCGACAATCCGCGCGCACCGAGATCGGGATTCGTGCTGGCGAGTACCACCACGAGTCCGGCGTTCACGCCATTGGTGATGAATGTCTTCTGGCCGCTCAGCACCCAGGCGTCGCCCTCGCGTCGCGCGCGCGAACGTACCGCCTTCAAATCGCTGCCCGCGCCGGGTTCGGTCATGGCAATGGCACCGATGAGTTCGCCGGATGTCATGCGTGGCAGCCACTTCGCCTGCTGCGTGGCGGAGCCGAAGTTGACCAGATACGGCGCGACCATGTCCGAGTGAATCGAGAATCCGATGCCCAGACAATTCGCGCGCGCCAGCGCTTCGATGACAACGGCGGCATGACCGAAATCGCCGTCGAGCCCGTGCGGCGCAGGAATGGCGCAATTGAGCAGACCGCTCTCACCCGCCTTCTGCCAGAGGGTGCGCGGCGTGACACCGTCACGCTCCCACTGCGCATAATGGGGCAGGATCTCGTTGGCGATGAATCGCTGCACCTGATCGCGGAATTGTTCGTGATCGTCGCGGAAAACGGTGCGCATGCGTGAAAGACCTCCTGCTTTATCCTGTTCGCGGCAAAACCAGCCAGCCGGCTTACTGCTTATACGTATCCGTGGCGCTGGCTTGTCCTCGCAGCACCGGCTTGGCCGCCGCGCCGATCAGGAACAGACTGTAATGATCGCCGGGTTGCAGCGCAGGCAAGGTCAGTACCTGTGACGCGGCCTGCGATTGCGGCTGTGCGCACGCCGCTGTCAGCTTGGCGGACACAGGATTGATCGCGCGGGCGGCGGACGCGTGTGCGGCCACGTTCGGGAACAGCGTCGGCCCCGACGGAGCCACATCAAGCCGTGCGCTCGCGCATCCGCTGCTCAGATTATAGAAGCGCAGTTCGGCCTTGAGCGCGTCTTGCGAACCCCCACCATCATCGATGACGGTAAAGACAACTTTACCTGCCTCGCGGCGCGGCACGAGCGTATTGAAGCTATCCCGCGCCACCTGCATCGGCGCCGCACGCTTTCCGTCGATTTCCACCACGAACGGCGTGTCGCCCTTGACGATGGCGTAGGTGCTGGCGATTTTCGTACCCGAGAGCGTCTGCACCGGGCCGTCGGCGATTTTCACCTTGAGCGCTGCTCCTTCCGGATTCACCAGCCGCACGAACGACGAGCCGGCAGGCGGACGCGCCGCGTACAACTGCGCCAGCGCCCCTTCGGCATGTACAGGAACGCTTGTCATCAGTGCACACGCCGCTGCCGTACTCAATGCGAGTCCGGCGCTCAATCGGTTCAGCGAAAAAACGGCCTTCATGCTTTCAACTCCTTGGCAGAACGCATGCGGGTTTCGAGATACATGCGCTCCAGTTGTTTTCGGTCGGCCTTCTGCGTTTGCGTCAGCGGAAAGCCATGGCAGACAACCAATTCCGACGGCACCATGTACGGCGGCACGCGCTTGCCGAGAATGGCTTTCCAGTCGTCGAGCGCGGGCGGCGGCGGCATCAATTCCTGCGGCCCCTCGGCATCCGGATCGACGAAGCCGATCATGCGCACGATGGTCCCGTCTGGACGCTTGAGCGCCACGGCTGCCCCAGCGCGCACGCCAGGCAACGTGGCCAGCGCGGCATCCACTTCGGCCAGTTCGATGCGATACCCATGCAGCTTGATCTGATCGTCGCGCCGGCCGCGGAACGTCACCAGCCCCATGCCGTCGATCTCGCCCAGATCGCCGGTGCGATAGCCACGCTTGCCGTTGCGCACGAACATCCGGGTCTCGTTCAGATCGGACCGGTTCAGATAGCCACGCATGACGTGATCGCCCGCCACACAGATTTCACCGTCGTCGAGAAACACATCGGCGTAAGGCTTGGCCCGTCCGATCGGGAACGGCAGCGGCGCGGCGGCACGTAATGCGGCGTCGATTTCGACCCACGTCGTCGAACAGGTCGCCTCGGTCGGGCCGTACGAATTGATGATGCGCGCCTTCGGAAAGCGGCTCCACAAGGCTTCGGCCACCGTCGGGGTCAGCGATTCCGCGCCGAAAACGAACACGCGCAGGTCCGGCAAATGCGACGCATCGAACGCCGGATCAAGCAGTTGTTGACGCACAAACGACGGCGTCGACGCCCAGACATTGACCTTCGCGCTGGCAAGGTAAGCAGCAAAATACGCGCGATTCTCGATGACCTCGCGCGAGCACAGCGCACATGCGCCGCCCGTCGCGAGCGCCCCGGCCCAGTTGAACAGCGAGAAGTCGAAGCTGAAGAGCATCTGGTCCATAAAGACCGGCGCGTCGCCGAGCGCCAGGCAACCGCGAATCCATCCGGCGAACAAACCCAGACTCTCGCGGCCGATCTGCACGCCCTTCGGGTCGCCCGTACTCCCCGACGTGAACATGATGTACGCGAGCCCCTTCTGCGCCAGCACGGCCGGTGCGCTGCCGGTGGCGACGAATTCGCGCGCCTGCGCATCGTAGCGCAATCCGGCATGCACGAGCTCGCCGATGCGGGCGATGCGATCGGGCGGATTGATCACGTCCACAGGAACGAACGGCACGCCGAGCCGCAGACAACCGAGAATAGCGACGAGAAACGCCGACTCCTTGTGCCCGGTGATCACCAGCGGCACGTCGGCTTGCGCGCCGGCGGCCGTGGCCGCTGCCATCCAGGCCGACACAGACTCGGCGAGTTCGCCCCAGCACATCGCGCCCTGAGTGTCCACGACGGCCACGCGCTCGAGCGCAACGTCCACGTCGGCAAATTCGAAACGGTCGAAATCGAAGCGCATGCGGGCTCTCCCCTGCTGAAGCGATTAACTCTTGGTATAAGGCGATTCGCCTTATGCCCCTGACGTCCTTATGCCTTTTCGGACGCGATGAACTGCGCTAGCGTGTGCACCGACTCCAGGTGCACATCGATTTCCGACGGCGGGATCTTCACACCAAACTCGCGCTCCACGGCGAGAGCCACATCGACGGCGGACAGCGAATCGACCAACCCGGAGTCGATGAGCAGCGTGTCGGGTTCGACCGAAGTCATGATGATGCTTTCGATCAGTTGCGCGACCTTGGCTTCGATTTCGTTAATGGACAGGGTGGACATGGATCACTCCGGTTATACGAGTCAATCAGAATTGGAAATACAGGAAACGCGTTTCCTTGTGCAGGTTCGCCAGGCACAGGAAGAAAAGCATCAGCGAGACAGCCAGCCACGGCGCATTCGGGCGCCAGCGCATGAACACCTGCGCCGCTTCCTGCACCTTGAACAGTGCGGGCGAATACTTGCCGAGAATCTGGTGAGCGTTTGGCGTGAACCACGCGATACCGAGCAGCACGATCACGTACACCAGTTGCAGGTGATGGCCGACGATCAGACGCCACGCGTCGCCCGGTGCCATGTGCATAGCATACGCAATGGATTCCAGCGACTCGAAGCCGCGCAGTCCGGCCATGCCTTCAAGCAGACGCATCGCATCGCCGACCCCGTGCGCCCGGAAGAAGGTCTGCGCCACGAGCACGGCCACGAACGTGACGGCAATGCTCGCCACCTTGCCGGCCAGTGTGCTCTTGCGCGCCGCCGCAGGCTTGCGTCCCACGAAGAATATGCGCCACGCGTGGTTGACCGACAGATACACGGCATGCAGCAGACCGAACACCACGTACTGGAATCCAGAGCCGTGCCAGATGCCGGCCAGCCCCATCGTAAAGACAGTGGGCAGAACGATGGTGGCAGCAAAACCGCCAGGGGATCGGGCCGCCACGGACCCCACGGACAGTCCGCGCTTTTCGCGCACGCGCGACACCGCCATCGCAACCGGATAGTACAGATACGCCGTGAGGTAACGCGTCAGCGTGATGTGCCAACGCGCCCAGAAGTCGATGATGCTGCTCGCCTTGTAGGGCGAGTTAAAGTTCAGCGGAAAGCGAATTCCGAACATCTTCGCCAGCCCCAGCGCCATGTCGGAATAGCCCGAGAAGTCGAAGTACAACTGCAATGCGTAGGCGAGACTCGTGCCCCACGCCGTCCAGAACTGAAGATCGCCGGGTGAGGCGAAACCGGCGTCGGCATACGGCGCAATCGCATCGGCGAGCAACACCTTCTTGGCAAGGCCGATCACGAACAGCATGCCGCCGATCGACAGATTCTCCGCACGGAAGCGATAGTTATCGCGCTGCGCGAACTGCGGCATCATTTCCTTGTGATGCAGGATCGGGCCGGCGATCAGGTGCGGGAAGAACGTTACGAACAGCACGTAGCTCAACAGGCTCTTCTCTTTCACGATGCCTGAGCGGCAATCGAGCAGATAGCCGATCTGCGTGAAAGTGAAAAAGGAGATTCCCAGCGGCAGGATGAGCGTGTCCATCATCCCGTGCGTAATGCCAAGGTCGCTCAGGAAGTTGAAGAGCGTGGCGAAGTACTTGTAGTGCAACAGTGCGGCCAGATCCGCCGCCACGCCGATACCGGTGATTACCCCTTGCAGACGCGGTTTGTCCGCGCAGCGCAGGATCATCTGACTGATAACGTAATTGAACGCGATCGACGCGGCGAGCAGCGCAACGAATTGCGGGTTCCACCATCCGTAGAAAACAAACGACGTGAGGCACAACCACACCGCTGCGAGGCGCAGGCTGATCGCGCCGGACAGATAGTGTCCTGCCAGCGCGACCGGCAGGAACAGTAGCAAGAAGAGATAGGAATTGAACAGCATGGTGCGAGATCCCGGGCCGCTCAGGCCGGATGAGCAGCCGTCCCGGCCGCATTGGCAGTCGTTGACGGCAAGCGCTCGAGCACTGCCTTTTCGTCGTCGGTCAGCGGTAGCGACAGCGCGTTCTCCGAAAACTCCCAGATGACCAGCTTGAGCGACTTCGGCCATTGCCCGCGCGCCTTGAACGCGCTGACCAGTGCACCGCTGAATTGACCACCGTCCATGCTCAGGTTCCACACCTCACGGCCTAGCCCGATCCCAAGCCAGGGCGCGAAATTGCTACGGCGGCCGTTGGAGCTGCCGGCGAGCAGCACTTCGACGGGCGGCGTGTCGTCAAGCAGGCCGCCGCCGCGTACCGGTTCGATGGTCTGCGGCGGCACCTTTTCCAGTGCCGGACGCCAGCCGTCGGGCGCATGTTCCAGTCCGGAGAGCACGATCAGATCGCCCATGCGAATCTCGGGGGCACCGGGCTGGCCGACGTCGAACGCCTGCGTGCCCTTCTCGTTAGCCAGCAACGGCAACGCCGCGCGGGCGACGGCGGCGGCGGCACTGCGTGCGCCGTCTGCATTCATGTGAACATCCGTACGGAAGAACATCGATGCGGTATGACCGGAGAGCACGGGACGAAGGTCGACGAACGGCACGCCGTCGGCGCGCAGCGCCGCCTGCCACGTATCCAGCCGTTGCTGCATAACCTGCGATATTGGTTGGCCACACAAATGGCTCGCCTCGATGCGCGATTTGTCCGGCACCGCCACCACGAGTACACCGATGTGTTGTGCGCGAAGCTCGCCGGTCCAGTAGCGCATCAGACGCAGACGATCCTGTAGCACTCCGGAACCCGCCGACGGTTGCGGACGCAGACCGTCGCGATAGAACAGCCACTGCGGGCAACCGAGCGCGGCCTGATCGCCGAGATCGCCGAGCAAACGATAACGCGCCGCCGCATTCACGGTTTCGATGATGTCCTGCTTAGGCAGTCGCAGCGCCTTGTTGAGCGCCGTGCCTGCCGATCCGTCGAGCCATGCGGACGTTTGCACGGTCTTCGCATCGAGCCTGGCGTGAGCAAGCGACCACGCGCCCCAGCCGAAACCCGCCACGAAGAGCACGATCCAGACGATCGCGCCTAAACAGTGCCCCAGGGCGACATTCCGTTCCGGAGTCCTCACTTCGTCAGTTCCCTAGCCCGGTCTTCAGGCGTGAAAGCCAGGCGTCGGCCGACATAATCGACGCGTTGTCCCACAACCCCGACGCGTCCGGCCCCTGAGCGTAGGTCGGCTCGAACATCTGCCACACAAGCACCTGCGGCTTGTGCTGCTTGAACGCAGGTGATTCAACGTACTCGAGCAACATAATCCACTGCCCGACGTTACCCGGCTTCCAATTCACCGAGACAGGACGGTCGATCAGGTTCGAGAGCTTTTGCGGATAGCCGAAATACGGCTGCACCATGCTGTGCCCGGTCACGTGAACTGGTGCGGGGGCATCGTCAATCAGACTCTGCCCCTGCGCCTGACGACGCACCGAATACACTTCGCGCCCCACCTGCTTCTTCTCGTCGGGCGTGAGGAAGAGTTCGGCCAGATCGCCGTAGCGACGCTCGTTGAACATGCTGCCAAGCGGCATGCCCGTGCCGGGCTGACCGTCGAGCTTGGGTACATCGCGTGCGATCATCTGCGCCGTGGCCTCGGCCGTGGCATCGGCGGCCACTTGCGTCCAGTGCTGGTCGCTGCGATAGAAGACGTTCTCTCCCGCATCGCGCAGCTTGCGCAGCACGGCTTCGTCGTCGAACGTCGAGATGTTGGCCTGACGCAGCTTGCCGAGGATCGTCGCGTAACGCGCCTTCACCTCGGGGCTCAGAGAACGACCGTCAGGCAGCTTGTCCTGATAGAAAAGCGTCTTGTCCGGCAGCAGCAGCACCTCGAGCTTGATGCCACGCGCGGCAAGCAGGTCGCGCGCCTGGGCGATCAGGCGCGTGGTGTTGTCGATCCCCTTCAGGTCGACCATAGTGAGGCTGCCCCAGCCCGGGAACAGCCATCCATCCTTGCCCTTGATGATGATCGATGAGGCGTCTTGCGCCTGCGTACTCGTTGGGGCGAGGGCGAGTGCCAGTGCCACGCCCGTCCCCATAGTGCTCAGCGCGACGGCACCCGCCGTCGCAGCACGAACCGTCATGCCACGACAGGCGCGACGCATGGCGCGCACCACCGGCGCAAAGAACTCCTGCTTCATGCTACGACTCCTTGATTAGCCACCGTGCCAGCCCCGTCGATGCGGCGATGTGCCCGGCACGTCGCGGTGGTATGTCAGTACGACAGCGTCACCGTCATGAACAAACCCTTGGCGCGATCTGCCTGACCACCGCCTACGTTAAATCGGTACTGTGTCGCCCAATCGATATAGGATCGCGGCGCATTGTAGCGGTCCTCACGGAACCAGTACCGGAAATTCACACCCACGCCGGCGCCCATCGACCAGCTCTTACCGTTGCCAAGCAACGGAATGGAGCCCTGGCTCACCGCGGGCACTTCCACGCGATCGTTTTCTTTGATGATGTCGCCACCGAAGACCACATACGGGAATACGACCAGACGATCGCTCACCACGTCGGCGCGGAAACTGCGACCAACGCGCAATTCGTATGCCGCAAACAATTGGTCGCGCTTCAGGCGACCGGACGACGACGCAACACGCTCACCGGTCACCGAGTCCGTCAGCCAAAACTCGGAAGGCATGTCCTGCCACGAATAACCCGCCTGCGCATAGCCTTCCATCGTGAACCAGCTCGGCGTGTCGACGCGCAGCATTGTGCCCTGATAGTAGCCATACGTCAGATAGGTGAGCCACCCGCCATTGCCGGCCTTCGACAGGTAGTTGGCGATCAGCGGATTCGGCAGCGTCTGGCCATTGATCGTATTCGGCCCGCGCAAGCGGCAACGCAAATCCGCCGATTCCGGCGTGATGGGTCCCGAACGCGTGGCCGTGCCGAGCATGAATTGGCGTTCGATACCGATGGTCAGACCAAGCTCGGTCGACGGCGTGAAACGCGCACCGAGCGAACCCGTTGTCGTCGGAATGCCCGACAGGCCGTTGTTGGTCGACTCACCGATCTGCACCGGCAGGTTCGAACAGGGATCGTTCACTGTCTGCGCAACGGTCTTGCCGCTGCTATTGTTCAGCGTTTGCGACAGTCGCCCATAAAGCTCGAACACGCGTGTCGTCGAATTCAGGAAATTCGCCGGGCGCCAGAACACCTCCGCCGTGCCGAAAATCGCATTTCCTGGCACGGTGATCGGCGCGCCCCCCAGCCCTGCCCCCGCCGGACGCGCGCCGCGATAGCCGGCCGACAACGTCGCGCCCCACTCACGATCCAGCCCCGCGATCGAACTGCGCGTGTCGAAACGCTGCTGCGGTGTGAGCGGCAGCTTGCCGTCGTCGTTCATGTCGATGGCCTGCTTGAGCCTATCGACCGCACCACGCTTGTCTCCGGCGTTGGCGAGCGCATAGCCTTCGTCGAGAATCGCAGACGGCGGCGCCTTGCCCGTCGCGCGAGCAGCGCGGAAGTCCTCGACCGCCTTCACCGGCTTATCCTGGCGCTGATACAGATAGCCGCGCTGCATGAGCAGAGCCGCGTCATCGGGCGACTTCGCCATCGCTTCGTTCAGGCGCTGCCCGGCTTCGTCCATCTGGGCCGCAGTACCTGCCGACAGGGTTGTCGTGAGCAGTCGCTGCAATGCCGCGTTGTCCGGGTCTTCGGCGACGGCCTTGCGCGCCTGGGCAATCGCTTCCTGATAATCCTGACGCGCGTAGGCCGCATACGCCTGTGCGCTCGCACCGCCAGCGCCGGCCGTATCGGACGGACGTAATTCGCACGAGGTTCCGTACGGCGTGTCGCGACAATCCTGCACCGGAGCGGGATAGCTCGCGAGCGACAGGTCGGACGGACGCGTCGATTTCGCCTCGCGCATACGGCGCACGACCGTCTCGTCCTTCGGATCGAGCGGCTTGAGCAGTGCTGCCACGCGCTTCGGATCGCCGGCCGCGATAGCGCCATCTGCCGCAATCAGTCGGATGCTCTTGCGTTGGTCTTCGTCAAGCCAGTCCTGCGCCAGCGCCGCGTCGAAATCGGCATTCGCCCCGGCGGTCTTGCCCTGGCGCTGGCGAAGATACGCGCGCATGACGAGCGCTACCGTATTCTCGTCGTCCTGCCTGAGGGCATCGGTCGCGGCGTCTTCGGCTGCCCCCAACTGGTTGTCGAGCATGAGCGACGTCATCAGCAGTAGCCGGTGGCTGTCGATATCGGGCGCAAGCGATACCGCTTCGCGCGCGAACGGCACAGCGGCATGGGGATCGTCGGCGATCAGCGCCTGATAACCCTTTTGCGCGGGAATCACCGCCATGCGGCGCTTGAGCGTCTGGCGACGCGCGATCAGGTCGTTCTTGTTCGGTGCGCCGAGCGCCAGTGCGGTATCGGCGGCTTGTGCGGCCTCGGCGTACTTCATCTGGGCTTCGAGCGCGTCGAGCCACAACAGCGCCCATGCGCCCTGCGACGGGTCGATACGAAACGCCTCTTCGGCCCGGCGCGCGCTCGACACGTATTCCCTGCTGTTGTAGTCGTTGTATGCCTGCGTAGCAAACGGGAAGCCCTTCTGATACGCCGCACTCGAGGTATTGCCGGTACCCGCAGGCGCAGGACGAAGGTTCGCCTTCGCATCACGCAATTGCGGCGAATCCAGCCCCGCCTTGAGCGCATCGTCGGCGGCCTTCTGGGCCTCGCCAAGCTTGCCGGCCTTCTGGAGCGAGTAGATCAGCAGCATGCGCAGACGCAATACGTCAGGTCGCAGCTTGACGGCCCCCTCGGCTTGCGCAGCCGCTTGGGCGAAGCGCCCGGCCTGATAGTTCGAATATGCCTGATTGGCCAGTTGCCAGGCCTGCCCCGTGAGCGGGGCCTCGGCAGCAGGCTTCTTCGCGGCCTGTGCGAACACCGGCAATTGATACGCCACGCCGGCACAGCACGCCAACGCACTCGCCAGCACAATGGGGCGAAGAGAAAACATCATGGGGTCTTGGGCTCACTTGACAGCTCGGCTGGCCCCGGGCCCGCCCCGCCTTGTTGGAACAAGATGGCTTCGTGCAGCGTGGCCTCGTCCAGCCATCCTTGCTCGATGAGAATTTTGCCCAGCGGCCGCCCTCCGCGCTTCTGCTCTTCAAGCGCGAAAGCGAGTTTAGTCTCGTCGATGGCCTGCCAGGACATGAGCAGTTCGCCAAGACGCTGGCGCTGTTGCGAGAGCTGATCGGTCGAGGGAAAGTCATGCATCGTCTTGTCCCACGCGAGGCGCTTGCCCGTCACGAGGTGAACAATGAACAGACGCCACGCCCGTGCCGCAGCCATCGCGTTGATGAAATTGCCGATCACCATGCGCGGGAACGCCAGCAGCGCGTGCTCCCATCCATACATGTGATACACGAAGTAGCTGCGCTGGAAGACGCGCAGCGCAAGCGCCACCGCGTTGATGCCCATCAGCGTCACGAGCCAGCCCCCCGGCGGGAACACCGACGGGTAATAGATCTTCCACCAGCCCATCTTGTCGGCGACGAGGAAGATCAGGAAGTTGAGCAGCAGCAGGTACGCGAGGATCGCGACGAACGAAGTCGCCAGTCCCTTCCGGTCGCGAAACAGCAGATACTTCGTGGCGAGCGAGCCTTCCCAGCCGACCTGCGCCCAGCCCTGCAAGCCAATACCGAGCGTCCAGCGTGCTTTCTGCCGGTAGGCCGTCTTGAACGTGTTCGGGAAATACTCGCGAATGCCGAGAGGCATGCGAATCGTCGACACCTTCTCTTCGCCGAAGCCGAACAACGACGTCCGCTTGGTCACATACTCGACCGGGAACTTGCCAAAGATCTGCTTCATTCCGCGCCGCGCCAGTCGTGCGCCGATGTCGTAGTCCTCGGTCAGTGTGTCGGTATTGAAGGGCTGGTTGTTCGTCTCAGCGGCCAGTTCTTCGAGCGCCTTGCGCGAAAAACATGTGCCCACCCCCGCAGACGGCACCATCTTCGACATGCTCTCGCGCACCACCAAATCCTTGGTGTGCCACTCGGCGAACTCGTCCATATACGTGCCCGCGACGAGTTCGTACCACTCGCGCTCGAGCGACGTCACCGGCAGTTGAATAAAGTCGATGCGCGGCAGCAGGTAGTTGTAGTACTTCAGCTCCAACGGGTGAAGCACGTCTTCGCTGTCGTGCAGAATCACGCCCGCAAACGGCTCGGGCTGCGATTGATTCTGCTTGAAGATGGCCTGCACGATCCAGTTCAGGCAGTCGGCTTTGCAGGTCGGGCCATCGTGCGGCACACCGACGTGGACAAGCTGGCGATAGCGCCGGCGCATGCGCTCGACTTCCTTCTTCGTCTTGTCGTCGTTCGCATACGTGCCGACGAAGATCATATAGTTCTTGTACTCGAGCGTGCCCACCATACTCTCGAGCATGGCGGCGATCACATCGTACTCCAGCCATGCAGGCACCATGATCGCGAGCGGCTGCTCGCGCGCCTCGCGCAACTGCGAAGCCTGCAACGGCGTGTAGCGCCGCCGGATGAAGAGCGACCGGTAAATCTGACGCACCCAGTACCAGAGATCGACGAACAGATCGTCGATGCTCGACAGCAGAATGACGACGCCGACCACCGCGCTCACGATTTCGAGCGTGTGGTAGTAGTCGGCGACCAGATATGGCCAATAGAGCGAAGAGATCACGTCGACCCGCCGCCAGCGCTTAGTGACCGTTGCTCTTATTCTTCCGGCCGGCGCGCAGTGCCAGCACCAGCAACGTCAGGAAGACAAGCAATGCAATGGCGATCGCCGGCACACCCCACGACACGTAACGGCGCCACTCGTAGAACGCGCTCTCTCCCGCGCCCGGCGGCAGGCTCGCATCCGGGTTGCTCGTGTCGATCCACGCCACAGGCCCCGCCGGTCCGATGATCGCGAGATTGCCGCGATTGAGCAGGAACGGCGCGCCCACGTCGGCCTTCGGTTCGCCAATCGCATACCACAGCAGACCATCGTGACCGCCGCCGCGCACGACTTCTGCGGTTGACAGGCGTTGCAGGCCTGTAATGTCGAGCCACTTCGCGTCCTTGCCGCCGATTTCCAGACGCTGGCGATCGGTCACGACAGCCGACGGCTTCGCACCATCGACCTGCACTTCCATCGCCACGAACGGCTTGCTCGGTTTCACGCTCTTTTCACCGGCGGCCACCGTCAGTTCAGCGCGCGAGGGCGACAAACCGCTCGCCGCGGCAATACCGATCACACGACGAATGTTCTCCGGCGCCGATTGCAGATAGCGATCCGGCACGATCAGTTCCGGGTTGCCTGCCATGAGCGGCAGCAGACCGACGAAAGTGCCGTCCGGCTCGGCCTTGCCCGGACGCACGTAGCTGGCGGCCGGGAGTACGTTGACCGGATAGGCTTGCGGAATCTCGTTACAGTCGGCCGAATACGGCTGACGTTGCACCGAAACGCGCAGGTTGTTGTTCACGCCAAGCGCGTAGCCCGGTACGCGCGCCTTGAGTTGCTCGGGACGGCCGTTGGCGTCCAATTGCTTGGCCGCCAGCAGAATGCCATTCCAGAAGACGGTCGCGACCGGCTTGGACGTCGCCGGCCCAGGCGCTGCCGACAGGTACAACGAAATCTCGCCCGGCATACGTCCGCCCGAGGCTACGGCTGAGAGCGGGAAGCTCACCGTCCAGTCGCCACGTGCGAGCACATCGAAGCTGTCGGCCGAACCTCCCAGGCTCGAAAGACGCACAACCTGCTTGTCTTCGATGTCCGGCGTATGAGCGATCGGTGCCGTCACATTGCTGGACAGCAACACGCGGCGCAGCGAATCGTCGAACAGACCGGCCGCTTGCGCACCCGCATCGCCGGCGATGGCGATGACCGACTGGCTGCCCATCGACAGCAGACGGATCTGCTTTGCTCCCAGCGCTTGGCCGGAGAGCGGTGCACGTTGAGCGCGCCACGTCTTGAAAGCGTCGGCGGCGTCGCTATCGTTGGCAAGTTGGCCTTGCAGCGCGTCGAAGGCGGCAGCAAGACGCGTGCGCATCGCCCCATCGGCCACGGCGATCTCACCGCTCACGGCTGGAGCGCCGATGGCGAGCAACGCGCCGAGTTCGGCGTCGTTTGCCAGCTTGTGGGCCGCATTGTTGTCTTTGATGGCGGCAAACGCCGGCACGCCGGCCAGCGCGGCGGGCAAAACCACATCGCGAGTGTCCACCGTATCGCCAACGGCCGGCAGCGCACGCACGACCACACGCTTGCCGCTACGCTCGAGCGCCACGCCGATACGCCACGCGCTGTCGAAGGCTTCCTTCGTCAGCGTCTTCGACGCAACGAGCAGCACGGGCGAGCCCGGCAGCGTACTCCATGCGTCGTCCAGGCTGGTGACCGACCTCTGGTCGATGCGATACGTCAAACGCGTTTGCGGCGAGATCGACACCGAATTGGCGAGCGAATGATCCGGCTCGCATCGATAGGTGCCGGTGCGCGAATGCCAGTTCACGCCGAGACGCACGAAGCCGGTATCGCGGGGGCGCGACGGCACGGCGAGACTGCGTTGGAGTGGGCCGTCGCCATCCGGCACGGACTGTGACGTCAGGGGCTGTCCGTCGATGGATAGCACAACCGACGCGGGGCCCTTCTCCCCCTTCAGATAGCGACCGTCGAAGGCGATCGATGCGTCTGCGAGAGGCAAGCCCTTGGGCACCGGCAGGTAGAAGTCCTGACTGGCATCGCCGGACAGCACGACCGGCGCCGTGATCCCCAGATCGGCCAGCGCGATGGTACGCGAGAGGTTCGCGCCCGTGCCCAGCGATCGGACACCGTCGCCCAGTGCGCTTGCATGCGCCACACCGTGCAGCAGCACGCCACACACCAGGATCGAAGTCGCACGGCGCACGGCGCGCGGCGCGCGCGACGGCTGGCGGGAGGGAACGCTGTGGATGGTCATCGGGTTAGGCAACGGCATGGATATTCCGTGAGTGGGCGTGCCATCGCGCAATCGCGACGATACGGGGGGTAATGGCGCCGGCAATTCTGGCGGCGTCGCGCACATGTGATTGGACACTGTCGGCACTCGTATTCAATTGGCGAGGGATATGCCCGTCTGGCCAGGCGCGAACTCCTCGACTGGCCGTCCGCACAGCGCGTCGACAATTCGTCCGGCCGCATGACCGTCGCCATACGGATTGACGCGTCGCGAAAACGACGTGTGATAAGCGAGATCGTCGAGCAGGCGGGTCACACCCTTCACGATGCGCTCGCGATGGGCGCCGACAAGCGCAACCGTACCGGCCTGCACCGCCTCGGGACGCTCGGTAACGTCGCGCATCACCAGCACCGGCTTGCCGAGGTACGGCGCTTCTTCCTGTACCCCGCCCGAGTCCGTGAGGATCACGTAGGCGCGCTGCATGAACCAGACGAAGTCCACGTAATCGAGCGGATCGATCAGATGGACATTTTCGAATCCGGCCAGCTCTGTCATCACGACATCGCGAACGGCGGGGTTGAGGTGCACCGGATAGACGATCTGCAGATCCTGACGGCGCGCCAGATCGGCCAGCGCGGCGCAGATGTTGCGGAAGCCGTCGCCGAAACTCTCGCGCCGGTGCCCCGTAACCAGCAGCAAACGGCGATTCGCGTCGACCCACGGATGACGCGCAGCGACTTCGTTCGCCAGCGATGAATCGTCGCGCAACCGCGCCGTGAGCGTGGCAAGCGCGTCGATCACCGTGTTGCCCGTCACGGCAATGCGGCCGCGCAGATTCTCATGCAGCAGGTTGGCCTTGGAAGTGGCGGTCGGCGCGAACAGCCAGTCGCCGATGGCGTCGACGACGCGTCGATTCATTTCCTCGGGAAACGGCTTGGACAGATCACCCGTACGAAGCCCCGCTTCGACGTGGCCGATCGGAATGCGACGGTGAAAAGCGGCAAGTGCGCAGGCTGAGGCCGTGCTGGTATCGCCATGCACCAGCACGTAATCGGGCTCCTCAGTCTTCAGCACGGCATCGACGCGTTCGATAGCCCGGGCGAACAGGCCATTGAGCGTCTGATTCGGTACCATCACGCCCAGATCGTACTTGGCTTGGAGACCGAACAGCGACATGACCTGATCGAGCATCTGGCGATGCTGGCCGGTCACGCAGACCACGCTATCGATACTTGCTTCGCGATCCAATGCAGTCACAAGGGGCGCCATCTTGATTGCTTCGGGGCGCGTTCCGAAAATAGACAAAACTTTCATTAGGTTGCATCTGTATCGGAGCCTGTATCCGTCGCGCGGAATGCCCACTCATTGGCCCGGGAAATATCGAGTAGGGTAATGTCTGACATGGGATCGAACCACATCGGAAACGCCAAAGAGATCCGAAAACCTGTCACGTTGGCACGCGACGTATATTTAGCGAATTCCGGCGCAGCGATGGATATTAGTCAACTTTGATCGCTGCGTGTCAAGGACGGCGTTCCTCTCCAGCCGGGGCTTGGTGCTCAACAGACTTGTCCCCGCGGTACAGAGACACCCCGAATCGAGATTGAGCGCGATTGTACGAAGCGACCGTCCCCATACGGTCCCCCCGCGGGAGAGGGCCGCCGCCGCCGGGTGGTCCTCACATCGGATTTCGAGGGAGCGCAGGCGATCGGAATCATCGGTTTCGTCCGATTGGCGCCACACGTTGCCACCGAAGTCTCGCCTTCATCAAAATGTAACCGCGGGCGGGCAGGTCGCGAGAGACTTGCGCCATCTAACCTATTGCGCCGGCAGCCGGGCACGTGCCATTTCCAGACGCCGCTGCCTCGCCGCAGCGGTAAGCGCAAAAACAAAAAGGCCGGATGTCGTGAGACACCCGGCCTTTAATGCATTTTGCCGAATCCGACGCCGGCCGATCGCGAAGTGTGAACTCACTGCTACCGATAGATGGCGTCCCCTAGGGGATTCGAACCCCTGTACTCACCGTGAAAGGGTGATGTCCTAGGCCTCTAGACGAAGGGGACGGAAAACCGTCATTCGTTTGGTGGAGGTAAGCGGGATCGAACCGCTGACCTCTTGCATGCCATGCAAGCGCTCTCCCAGCTGAGCTATACCCCCGCGCGAAGAGGCGTGACTATAGCGCATTTGGCGGGTGCTGACAACCCGCGCCTCGGGCGCTTCAGCGGGCCGTATTGGAAGGCCGCCCATCGCCCCCTCCTGTATCGCCATCGAATTTCCGGCCCCGGCATCCACGCCAAATTACCGACATCAGGCATACAAACAGCCCCCGCCGACCCCTATCAATTCCGATAGGATCAATGCCAATGGATTGACTTGAAATAGTTAGTAATCCAGTATTTCGCGTCCACGCGCCCGTCTTCAATGGGCGCGTACCGGGGGGAGCATAACAATATGAAAGTCGGCGGATTCTTCTTCCGTCTTGCCATCGTCATTTCGATGGCATTCTCGATGGCGTTTGCGGGCCGCGTCCAGGCCCAGGTCGCAGACAAGACAGTGACGTTTGCGGGCGCAGCCTATGGGGGCGACGCCGCCAGCATCGACAAGCGATTTCCCTATTCGCGCGCTTACGAAAACGGCCTGAAAGCTGCGGGCGATTCGCCATATAAGCGTCTGCTGGCGGCCGTCAATCAGAATCCGGCCAGACACCTCACGCTCACGACCGGGCCGATTGACCAGTTGAAGGGCCGCGACCAGGCGCTCGTCGTTTCGCTCGTTATCAATACCGAGACCGTCTCCGTCGAGCGCTTCGGGGCGATCCGCAAGCTGTTTGTCCTGCTGCGTGGCCAAGTGCTGTTCTTCGACTTCAAGTCGATGACGGTACTGCGCTCCTATCCGGTCAGCTTCGGTTACGTCGACAACCTCGATCACGAGCCGACGCGCGCAGAAGTGCTGGAACGCGTGCGCATGGTCTATGACGGCGCGAACGGCAAGCCCGGGCTATACGCCCGCTTTGCCTCGTCCGTCGCGCAAGCGCAGTTGCCCGATCAGGCACCGCGCTATCTGCAAGTCACCCACGTGGAAGTTACGCCGGAAGCTGCGGCCGTGCTGCCCGATTATCTGAAAGCCACACCCGCCGCCGCACAGACGTGGGTCGCCGACATGGCCAGCGAAGCGATCTCCACGCGTATCGGCGTGCCCGTTGTGCCTTACTCGAAGGGCTATGCCATCGGCAATGTCATGTCGATGCAGATCATGGACGGCACCGTCTTCAATCTCAAGCTGCCGCAGCCGGACTATGAGATCGACGTCGCGCTCAAGAATTTCAAGAAGATCAAGTACAGCGAAAACGCAGTGGGCACGGCGTATATCTACGGCAGCTACGCGGATGTCGCCATTCGCGAGCCGCTGACGGGTGCGACCTACCTGAACACCTCGCTCAAGAACGGTGAGGTGAAGCCGGTTCCTGCATCGCAGACGTGGGTCGACGATTTCCCGGCCTATTACGACTCCGTCAACGGTCTGTTCGTGAAACTTGCCGAGTCGGTGGCGGGGACGGACACATCATGGGTGAAGTCTGCCGCTTCGGCGTCGGACATTTCGTCGCAAATCGACAAGACGATGGGATTAATGAAGCTATGCAAGTGATGAAGCGATTTTTGTTGTTGTTGGCTGCGGCCCTGTTCGCATCGGGTGCCGCTGCACAGGTGCAGCAGGCACGCGGCAAGGCGACCGTGACCTACGAGGGCTGGTCGATCTCGCGCGACGACAAGGCACGCGCCCTGTCGGCCGCCCAAATGAAGGCCGTGGAGTTCTACTACGCCGAGGCTGGCGAAGCCGAGTCGGAGAACTTCGACGCGATTCGCCAGAAGATTCTCGCCGAGCCGGATCGCTACATCCTCGACTCGACGATCCTCGCCGAAGAGGAAAACTCGGACAAAAAGCAGTACACCGTGGCCGTGCGCGTCTCGCTCAACGTGGCGAATCTGCGCAACGCCGTGAAGAGTAATTCCGCCGTCGCCAAGGGCGGTCCGGCCGGACGCTCGCCGCTGGCGTTCATCTTCGTCTCTCGTGAAGTCGGCACCTCGCGGGCGTATGACGACCGCGTGTACAAGCGCATTGACCGCAAAGCCGACGTCAAAGCCCAAGTCAATGCGTCGGAGCAAGGCACCGAGGGCGAGAACATTCGCGGCAATCAGATCGGCACGAATGCGGCGACGAACGCGAAAATGTCCGCATCGATGCAAAGCTCCGCGTCCGTCGAGACGGGTGGCAGCACCACGCGACGCGCCACCGACAACACGTTCCGCCTGATTCCCAGCGCCAATCTGTCGCAAGTCTTCACGTCGACGTTCGCAAAGGCCGGCTTCAAGGTCAACGAAGCCGCGCTGGTCGAGCCGTACACGGGCGGCCAGTTCAAGGTCGCCAACGTCGAGAACGATTACAAGAACGGCATGGATCTGAAGCCGGCAACGCTCGCGTCGATGGTCTCGGGCATGCGTGTCGCACGCATGTCCTACATCGCGCTGGGCACGCTCGACGTCGGCCTCGCCGATCGCGATCCGAACTCCGGGCTCATGCGCGTGGCTGTCACCGTCAACGCAAAACTGCTCGACATCGGCCAGACCATTCCGGATACCGTCGCCTCGGTGGGCCCCGTTCAGTACGCCGGCACCGGTCCGACCGAAGACGAGGCCCGAACCAATGCGCTGCGTCTGGCGGCCAACAACGCCGCGCGCGAGTTGACCAGCCAGATCACCAATCTCAGTCTGCGCTAATCAGCGGATTCAACCCTCCCTCTCCTGGAGAAGACGTTCATGAAGAAAATCATCGCTTGCGCCGTTGCGGCCGCTTTCGTGGGTGCCTCGGGCGCCTCGTATGCTCAACTCGGCGGGCTGACCAGCCTCGTGGGCGGCGGCAGCAAGTCGGATAGCACCGCCGATCTGTCGGGCCAGCAAGCTGCGCTGGTGAAGAACTACGTCGCCGCCAACGTCGACGTGCTCAACGCCAACGCCAAGATGGGCGAAGCCCTCGGCCTGAAGACGCAAGCCGAACAAGCGGCCGCTGTCGTGGCGCAACTGTCGTCGGGCTCGACGCAGGACAAGGACTCGGCCTCGAAGGCCGTCAACGCCGTGGGCGACACGAGCGGCGCTATCGCGGCGAAGCTCAAGGAAAAGCCGGTGCTCGACGATGCTTCGAAGAAGACTTTCACGCAAGGCCTCGGCCACCTCGCTCTGGGTATGGTGCACTACGTCGGCATGCGCAACGACGTGACGTCGATGGGCAACAACATGAAGAGCGCCTCGCCGATGGCGCTCACCTCGCTGGGCGGCGCCGCCTATGTCGTGTCGAACTTCCCGGGCTCGGTCACGGAAGCGGGCAAGGCACTGAAGAACGCCATCGACTTCGCACGTAGCAACGGCATCGAAGTTCCGGCGGATGCCACCAAGGCACTCGCAGCGCTGTAAGCCAAAGCACCCTATACCTACAACATGATGCGTAACTCGCTCACGGGGGCCCTTGCGGCCCTCCTTTTTATTGCCGGATGCTCCGAGAAACCGGCAGACGCGCCTCAGGTCCCCTCCTCCGCACCGAGCGCAGCCGGGCCCGTACCGGACGCGGGTAAGGTCGAAACCGAAAAGACAACGGCGGTCGGTTTCGGCAACACGGCGGGTGAAGCCATGCTCGAAGCGATGAAGCTCGCGCTGATGCAGGTCAACGGCGCCGTGGTGCAGTCCGACAGCGTGACGGCCAAGTATGGGCTGGACGTCAGTCTCAATCAGGATTCGGCATCGCTGCGCGCAAACGCATTCGCCGACATCGTGCAGCAGCGTTCGGGGGGGGTCATTCAGCATCTGCGCGTGATCAGCCTTGACGAGCCGGGCGTGTTGTCCAAACGCTATAAGGCCAGCATCGAGGCCGATATCGCCAAGTTCAAACCGTCTGCCGACATGCGCAAGCTCAAGGTCGTCGTCGGTCCGGTCGTCTTCTCGCAGGCCTCGCTGCCGATGGGCGACACCACCGTTGCGTCTCGAGACGTGGCGGCAACGCTGCGTCAACGGGTCAGCGATGCCCTCGTGCAGACCGGCCGTTTTGCGGTGCTCGACCGCGAGATGAGCCCCGAGATCGAGCAAGAACTCGACATGATCAAGTCTGGCGAAGCGCCCAGCGCCGAGCTGGCGAAGCTTTCGCAGGCCGCCAGTGCCGATCTGGTGTGGAGTGCACGCGTGAGCGCGTTCAACTACACGCGGCAGGCACGCCAATTGCGCACGAGCGATCGGCAACTCGTGAGCTATTCAGGCGGCTGGGCACTTTCGCAAAAGATGGTGAACGTGGCGACACGTCAGGTCTCGGCGGCCAGTTCGTTGAGCAACACGTTGCCGGCAACCGCGCCGACCACGCTGGGCACCGGCGTCGACGGACAACGCATTCTCGCCGAGATGACCGATCAGGCCAGCAAGGCCATCGTCAGCGCAATCCTGCAATCGACGTTCCCGATCACGGTACTCGGACGCGACGGCACGAATGTCGTCGTCAGCCAGGGCGGACAGGCGTTGCGCGAAGGGGGCCGCTACGCGGTCGTCGCGTTGGGCAACGAGTTCAAGGATCCGCAAACGGGGCAAAGTCTCGGACGCAGCGAGAATCCGTGCTGCGAACTGGTCGTGGAACGTGTGACGCAGAACCTGTCGTACGGGCATCTCGAGAACGTGCGCAGCAACCTCAACCTCGACACCCTGCCGATCGCCGGTCTTCAGGTACGTGGCGAGCTTGCCGGCGGGCAAGGCCGCGCAGCACCTCAGGCCGGGAGCACCGCAGCGCCCGCCGCCGTGGCAGGCAAGGCCACGAAGAAGGGCTCGACGCCGGCCAGCGCGCAATCGGCACCGGCGCAAGACGATAAGTGGTAAAGCACCGTAGCAAGTCGTAGCATGCAGTCAAGCGGCAGGCCGTCACCCTACGCCGGGGCGACGGCGCTGTCCGCAATTTCATGAGGGGGCTTCGAGGCATATTGCGGGGGCAGGCCGCGCGAGGCGAGTAGAATCCGCGACACAAACAGTCGGCGATTGTCGCCGCTGCCGCAGAATTCGACGGGCCAGACTCATGAGGCATCATCATGCGTCACCCCGCCCTCAGCAAGGTCGACGTCATGAGTGAAACTCCATCCCCTGCGCGCAGCCCACGCTTCGTGCCCAACGGTCCCGTGTTGACCGTCGAGCAGATCGCCCTTCAGGTCGCGAACGAGCGGATCTGCATCGCCATGGCCAATGCCGGCACCGGCAAGACGACGACACTCGTCGCACGTATCGGCGAGGCCATCGCCGGCGGCACACCGCCTGAGCAGATCCTCGCGCTGACCTTCACCGCCACCGCAGCCGACGTGCTGCGCGCCCGCCTGCAACGCTCCGGCATCCACCCTGAGTTGCACAAGCGCGTGCGCGTCTCGACCTTCGACGACTACAGCCACGAGGTGCTCGAGACCTTGCCCACCGCAAACGAACGAGCCCGGCGCATTCTGCGCGATAGCTTCCTCACGTCCTCCATCGCCGACGCCATGGAAACATTGCGGGACGACGTCGAGCACCGCTACGCACCGGGCGCCTTCGAAGACAATCACATCAATGTGGCGCAGAGTCTCGAAGCCATGCGAAAGCTCAAAGCGGGCGGCGCACTATTCGATGACGTCGATGATGAACAGCTTGACGATTTGCTCGAACGTCTGGACGTCACGCCGGCTCAGTACGCCATCGCTCAGGCTTACGAACGCATTCGCCTGGGCGCGCTGGACGAACCGAAGTTCCGGGACCGTTTCGACGCGACGTACGATCTCGCGCAGTTGATCGACCGGGAGAGTGTCTCGCCGCAATACTTCGCACCGTGCCGGTTGATTGTGTGCGACGAGCAACACGACTTCAACGAAGCATCGTATCGTGTGCTGCGCCATTTGCTTCGCACGCTGAATTGCCGCTTCGTCGGCGTTGGCGATCGCGATCAGGTCATCCACGGGGAGATGGGCGCGAGCGACGTCTACATGGGCGAACGCTTCCAGATGGATTTCTCCGGCGCGACCGCCTACAAACTCACGCATACGTTCCGCCACGGCCCGCATATCGCCTATCCGGTCGCTGTTTTCAAGCGAAAGGCCATCGAATCGTATGTCCGGCGTCACACGCCCATTGAGGTAATCACGGCCGACAGCGCACAAGATGTCGTTGCCCACGTCGTGCTTGCAGACGTGCGTCGCTGGCTGCAAGAGAGCGATAAACGTTCGACGTGCGCGGTGCTTCTACGCGACTGGCATCAAAGCGCCGCGATAGAAGAGGCGCTGTGGCAGGCCGAGATTCCGTTCGAATCGCCGAACAAGGAAGGCTTTCAGTTCCGGGAAGAGATTCGTTTCGTGCGCGCCGTATTCGCGTTGGCGATGCGCGCACACGAGACGATCGACGAGCGCGAACGCATGTCCGTTGCGGCAGTGCTGGGCATCTTCGCGAACATTCGCCTCTCACGCGATCAGTACCAACTGACGGCAAAACACCCGGAACTGATCGAACAGATTTACGCGTCGTATTTGCTAGGCGCGCCACCGGGCACACCGGCCGCCAATATCGGGCAGTTGATTCGCGAATTGCGCGCGAGCCTGCCGACGCTCTCGGCCGGCGACGCCTTCCGTCGCATCCGTCAGAAAATCGATTTTCAGGCGGTTGCCACGCGCCTCTATGCACGCCCCTACGATGTCGATCTCGTCGAACGCACGCTGCGCGCGTTTGCCTCGACACTCCCTGCCGAGGACACACCGCTCGCCGACTATTTCTCATCGATGATGGCGCGCCTGTCCGCCATCCGGCGCACGCGAACGGGCACCCGCGTGAGCGTGGACATTGTTGCGAACATCAAGGGCAAGGAGTTCGACCACGTCATCATTCCCTTTCTGGAACGCAACGAGTTCCCGAACCCGTTCGCGCAGATGGAAAGCGAGAAGAACCTGTTCTATGTGGCGCTCACCCGGGCGCGGGAATCGCTGTCGCTGATCACGTCGCGGGACGAAACCCGTCAGAGCGGGTTCATCGCCTCGCTCGACCTGCCCCGCACGACTCGCCTCGCCGACGATGCGCTCGTTCGCAACATGGCGGCGCCCGTGGACACCGCACCTGCGCGCCGCTATCTGAGCGGCGACACCTATGGCGCGAAAGACGAACTGCTGGCCCTCGGCGCCGTCTACGACCCGGCGCGGCGACAGTGGTACATCACGCCGGAGAAGGACTCGGCGGCCTTCTCGCAATGGTTGTAACGAAGTTCGCGCGACGCGGGTAGAATCCGCAACGCGCGGCGAACATGGCGGGCGAAGGTCGCTGCTAACGCAACATTTGACGGGACACATCCTCATGAAGAAAGCACTCGCACTCGCAGTGGCGCTGACGGCCGCCGCGAATTGGGCACATGCCGAGAGGATCGGCGACGTGAGCACGGCATTCAAATTGCTGGGCCCGGATCACAAGATTGTCGTGGATGCCTTCGACGACCCGAAGGTGCGCGGCGTCACTTGCTACGTGTCGCGCGCGAAGACCGGTGGCATGAAGGGCATGGTCGGGCTGGCGGAAGACAAGTCCGAAGCCTCGATTGCCTGCCGCCCCGTGGGACCGATTTCGTTCGGCGCGCCACTGCCGAAGGAAGAAGAGGTTTTCTCCGAAGGGCTGTCCCCGCTCTTCAAGAAGCTGCGTATCGTGCGCATGGTCGACAAGACGCGCAACACACTCGTTTATCTCACCTACTCCGACAAGCTCATCGACGGCTCCCCGCAGAACAGCGTGACCGCGGTGCCCGTGGACCGGGGCACGCCGATTCCGATGAAGTGAGCGCTCGACCTGGCTTACTGCGCGGCAGGCCTCATCCGCGCAGTAAGCCGAATCGCTTCAATTTCCGGTAAAGCGTGTTGCGGCTCACGCCGAGCTTGCGCGCCGCTGCACTCACTTGCCCCTGACAAGCGTCGAGCGTAGCCCGCAGCGCCTGGCGCTCTGCGGCTTCCAGCGGGGCCTCCGTCTGAGATGCTTCGGCCGCCACCCGCTCCACGTCGAGCAACTCATCGGGCAAGTCGTCCAGCGTGACAACACCGCTCTCGCTCAGCGCGACGAGCGTGCGGATGACGCTGCGCATCTGACGCACATTGCCCGGCCACGCGTAGGCGCAAAGCTGGTCCTGCGCCGCGTCGGTCACAGTGATCCGGCCTTGCTCGCAGGCCTGTGCCAATAGCCGCTGAATCAGGTCGATCTTGTCTTCACGCTCGCGCAGCGGCGGCACACCGACTTCCAGGCCGCTCAGGCGATAGAAGAGATCCTCGCGGAATAGCCGTTCGGCGATACGCTCGGAAAGGTCGCGGTGCGTCGCGCTGAGTATGCGAATGTCCAGCGGCACCGGCTCGCCGCCGCCAAGCGGCGACACCATGCGGTCTTCGAGCACGCGCAGCAGGCGGGTTTGCATGGCAAACGGCATATCGCCGATCTCGTCGAGAAACAGCGTGCCGCCATTCGCCTGCCACAGCTTGCCGTTCATCCCCTCTTTGCGCGCCCCGGTGAAGCTGCCGCCCACGTATCCGAAAAGCTCGCTCTCGATGAGCGACTCGGGAATCGCCGCGCAATTCAGCGCGACAAACGGACCGTTCGCTCTCGCACTTGCCGCGTGCACCGCGCGCGCGAAGACTTCCTTGCCGCTCCCGGTTTCGCCGCGAATGAGGACCGGCACATCGTGGGCGAAGACACGGCACGCCCGGGAAAACTCGCGTGCCAGCGCCGGATCGGAAAACGGCGGCGCAGACGTTTCCTGCCCGGGAATCGGCAGATGGCCAATGCGCCGTGCCGCGCGATGCGGCGCCCGCACCATCGCCAGCAGCGATTCGCCGTGATGCGTGCGAATCGGCCAGCACGCGCTCGGCGCGGGGTGCGCTTGTGCCAGCAGCGCGTCGAGCGTTTGCGCAAACCATCGATCCACGCGGGTGCCCACGATCTCGTCGCGTATCACGCCCAGTCGATTCAACGCGCTTTGGTTGGCGGCAAGCACGCGGCCGGCGTCGTCGAACGCGATCAACGCCTGCGCGAAGCCGCCGAGATGATCGGCCTGCTCCTGCAATTGCAGCAGCCATTCGTCGCGATAGTGCAGGAAGAAATACTCGCTCTCCACCACCTTCGCCGACAGGTTCACGAGCGCGAGCGTATGGAATTGGCTCTGCCGGGTGAGGTCGGCGCTCGTCGACGACACGTCGATCACGGCCAGCAGTTCGCCTTGCGGGGCAAATACGGGACTTGCCGTACAGGTGAGCGCCGTATGCAGCGCTCGGAAGTGATCCTGCTGACAGATGATGACGGGGGCACGCTCGACCACGCAGGTGCCAATACCGTTGGTCCCTTCGCACGACTCGCTCCAGTCGGCGCCCGGCCAAAGCCCTGCGCGATGGAAATCGTCGCGCTGGCCGTCGTGGAGCCGGGAGTCGACGATCACCCCGTCCGGTGCCGTGAGCAACACCGCCTGGTGCGGATTCATCAATTGGCGTTGCAGACGCTCGAGCACAGGGGTGGACACGCTGCGCAGGCACTCCATTGCGCTGCGCCGCTCGCGCAACTGTGCCGACTCCAGCACGCGCGGCGCCATCCGCGCGCCCGGATCGAGCGCATGGGTATCCAGACAGCGGCGCCAGGAATCGGCGATGTTCGGGTCTGTCGCGGCAGCACCATGCAGCGAATGACCCTGTACCGCATTGAGCACACGGCGCGCGTGCGCAGACTCTGTATTGGCTGGCATTGGTCGGTCTCCCCCGTGCCGGATGATCTCGTAGTCGTTCCCGAAGCATGTCCCATGCCGGAGCTCATTGCAATGCGCTATGTCAATCGGAAGACGCAAGTCGATTGCCTGTCACGACCACGAGACAAGGGATGTCACCGTCCGAGACAAAGGTGTCACGGATTCGTGACACCTGGCGACCGCCACACGCCCGTGACCCGCGTGGATACGGCATTGGCCGAAGGTGGCCCGCGAATTGCTTACTACCCCGCGTGGCCACAGCGCCGCCGACACGACAATATCCGGAGACACAACATGCGATACGCCCCACCCGGCACGCCCGGTGCCCTGCTGTCTTTGCAAGCGCGGTACGAAAACTACATCGGCGGCAAGTTCGTCCCGCCCGTGGAAGGACGGTATTTCGTCAACACGTCGCCCGTCACCGGCGGCATCATCGGCGAGTTTCCGCGATCCAGCGGCGCAGATATCGAGCTTGCGCTCGACGCGGCGCATGCCGCAGCGCCCAAGTGGGGCAAGACGTCGGTACAGGCGCGCTCGCGCATTCTGTTGCAAATCGCCGACCGCCTCGAAGCGCAGTTGGAGCGGTTCGCCGTCGCCGAGACATGGGACAACGGCAAACCGGTGCGCGAGACGCTCGCCGCCGACCTTCCGCTGGCCATCGATCACTTTCGCTACTTCGCCGGGTGCATCCGCGCGCAGGAAGGGACGGCTGCGGAGATCGACGAGCACACCGCCGCCTATCATTTCCATGAGCCGCTGGGCGTCGTCGGCCAGATCATTCCGTGGAATTTCCCGCTGCTGATGGCCGCGTGGAAGCTGGCCCCCGCGCTCGCCGCAGGCAACTGCGTGGTGCTCAAACCCGCCGAGCAAACGCCCCTTTCGATCACCCTGTTCGCCGAACTGGTCGGCGATCTACTGCCGCCGGGGGTGCTGAACATCGTTCAGGGTTTCGGCAAGGAAGCCGGCGAAGCCCTGGCGACCAGCCGCCGCATCGCCAAGATCGCCTTCACCGGATCGACGCCCGTGGGCGGGCACATCCTGGCGAAGGCCGCCGCCAATCTGATTCCGAGCACCGTCGAGTTGGGTGGCAAGTCGCCGAACATCTTCTTCGAAGACATCATGCGCGGCGAGCCGGAGTTCATCGAGAAGGCCGCCGAAGGCCTCGTGCTGGGCTTTCTGAATCAGGGTGAGGTCTGCACCTGCCCGTCGCGCGCGCTCGTACAGGAATCGATCTACGAGCCCTTCATGGAAGTCGTGATGGCACGGGTCGCACGTATCAAGCGCGGCGACCCGCTCGACACGGAAACGGCCGTCGGCGCGCAAGCGTCGCAGCAGCAGTTCGACAAGATCCTCACGTACCTCGATCTCGCCCGCAAGGAAGGTGCACAGGTGCTGACGGGCGGCGGCATCGAAATACTGGAGGGCCCGCTGGCGTCGGGCTTCTATATCCAGCCGACCCTGCTCAAGGGTGACAACCGCATGCGCGTGTTCCAGGAAGAGATCTTCGGTCCGGTAGTCGGCGTGACCACGTTCCGCGACGAGGCGGAAGCGCTGGCGATCGCCAACGACACCGAGTTCGGTCTGGGCGCCGGGGTGTGGACACGCGACATCAATCGCGCGTACCGCATGGGCCGCAGCATTCAGGCGGGACGCGTGTGGACCAACTGCTATCACCTCTATCCGGCGCATGCCGCGTTCGGCGGGTACAAGAAGTCCGGTATCGGTCGCGAGACGCACAAGATGATGCTCGACCACTATCAGCAGACGAAGAATCTGCTGGTGAGCTACGACATCAATCCGCTCGGATTCTTCTGAGCGTTCACTCTAGTCGCCTCTGAGTTTGCAGCAGATCAAAGACGCATCGCGCCGTAGGTGCGATGCTGTCTTCAGTGCTTGCGAACGATGATTCTGGACACCACATGCGCGCTCGCGTCGAGAAACCGGCGCGCGTGGTGTGCCCCTCACAGAACGAATAAGGAGCATGACCATGAGCACGACCTTCTTTATCCCCGCCGTCAACATGATGGGCATCGGCAGCCTCGACGAGGCGATTGGCGCCCTGCGTCAGTACCATTTCCGCCGTGCACTGATCGTGACCGACGCCGGACTCGCCAAGGCGGGTGTTGCGGACAAGGTAGCGAAGCTGCTGGCGCAACAGGACATTCAATCCGTGGTATTCGACGGCGCGAAGCCGAACCCGACGGTCGGCAACGTGGAAGCCGGGCTTACCATCCTCAAGCAGAGCCAGTGCGATTTTGTGATCTCGCTGGGCGGCGGGTCGCCGCATGACTGTGCGAAAGGCATTGCGCTGTGCGCTGCCAATGGCGGGCGGATTGCCGATTACGAAGGCGTCGACCGTTCGAAGAAGCCGCAACTGCCGCTCGTCACGATCAATACGACGGCCGGCACCGCGAGCGAGATGACGCGGTTCTGCATCATCACGGACGAAAAGCGTCATGTGAAGATGGCAATCGTGGACCGTAACGTCACGCCGTTGCTGTCGGTCAATGATCCAGCGCTGATGGCGGCGATGCCCAAGGGGCTGACGGCGGCGACGGGGATGGATGCGCTAACGCATGCGACGGAAGCGTATGTGTCGACCGCGGCCACGCCGATCACCGATGCCTGTGCGTTGAAGGCGGTCACGCTGATTTCGCAGAACCTGCGTCGCGCGGTATCGCATGGCGACGACATGACGGCGCGCGAGAACATGGCGTACGCACAGTTCCTCGCAGGGATGGCGTTCAACAACGCATCCCTCGGGTACGTGCACGCGATGGCGCATCAACTCGGCGGATTCTACGACTTGCCGCATGGCGTCTGCAACGCGGTGCTGCTACCGCATGTGGAAGAGTTCAACGCGAGCGTGAGTGCGGGACGGTTGAAGGATATCGCGCAGGCGATGGGTGAGAAGGTGGACGGTCTGAGCGACGAAGAAGGCGCAAAGGTGGCGATTGCCGCGATCCGCCGGCTGTCGAAGGACATCGGGATTCCGAACGGGTTGACCGAACTCGGCGCGAAGCTCGAAGACGTCCCGACGCTTGCCGCGAATGCGATGCAGGACGCCTGCGGGTTCACCAACCCGCGCCGTGCAGAACAAGCCGAGATCGAAGAGATCTTCCGCCGGGCGTTCTGAGAGCGAGTTGCATGGGTTCGTTGACGCGGCCCTATGGCGGGCTCGTCAACGTGCCGGGTGGAGCGGTGAATTGTGGTAAGCGCGATCTGATCTGACGGTTACCCGATTTGACGAAGGCGATTGTCAGGTCAAATTGAGTTGTTCAATGTGGTGATTTTATCGTTCCACGCCTCCTTTCCGTCTCCGAGGGTTCGCATCGGTGTGCGCCCGCAACACATCTTGCCTTGGTGCGTTCGCTCGGTGTTGTGATGTGCAGCCCAATCGTCTAAATCGGTCTGCAACTCCTCAATGTTCAGGTAGATGTTCCGCTGGAAGGCGACCTGATAAAACTCGTTGAGAATCGTTTTATGGAACCGTTCGCAGATCCCGTTGGTTTGCGGGTGGTTCGCCTAGGTCTTCGTGTGCTCGATGTCGTTCACGGCCAGGTAAAGCGGGTAGTCGTGTTGCTCTGGCCTGCCGCAATATTCGATGAGAATGCCGCCACCGCCGCTTCGGTCGCTTCCTCGACCCGGTTACGCAGATTGGGCGGCGGGCATCGAGCAACGCCTCTACACCACCAGCCTCCACGGCCGATTGATAGCGATAGAACGTATCTCGCGAGAAGCCCATTACCTTGCAGGCTCGAGAGGCGTTGCCCAACTCGGCCGCTAAGTTCAGCAAGCCAACCTTGTGTTTGATGACGTTCTGAGAAACACTAGCCATGGGGTTACTCCTTGGTGCTTGCGCGCTTTTAGACATCCTTAAAACTCTTCGCGGCTCTGGGCTTCTCCGTCAAGCATTTCGAGCATTATGGAGTAAGTTATGAAAAAATTTAACTTACGTGAATTTTGCAGAGTTGCCGAATCATTACTTGTTTTTTAAAATTATTCTCGCCTTTCATCAGCAAAAGCATAAAAATTTACAGCATGGAGGAAAGATATTATGGCGACTGCCCAGATCAACGATGCGGAAATATACTATGAAATTCATGGCAAAGGGCCAGCAATCGTTCTGATCGCAGGTTACACTTGCGATCACACATTCTGGCAAGGAATGGTGCCTAATTTGGCAAGGCATTTCAAAGTGATAACCTTTGATAATCGAGGAATCGGCCGCACGAAAGATGCCGGTCAATCATTTTCGATCGAAGATCTGGCCGCTGATACGGCCGCGCTGATCAAGCACCTGGGGCTGCAGCAACCTGCGGTAATAGGTCAGTCCATGGGGGGAGCGATCGTGCAATCATTACTCGCTAAGTTCCCAAAGGTGGGCGATCGGTGCGTAATATTAAATTCATCACAAAAGTTTGACACCATTGCGTTCAAAGCATTGGAAAGCCTGTTGGCGCTGAGAAAGGCCAATGTCGACTTTGATCTTTTGATTGATGCGACACTTCCTTGGCTTTCTGGCAATGACTGGTTAGCAAAACCGCAAAATATTGCCGATTTCAAGCAAGCGCTTAGAATCAATCCCTTTCCCCAGTCAGTGGCTGATCAGAAACGCCAATTGGACGCCCTAAAACTTTTTGATGCCAAGATGATCAACAAGCCATGGAAAGGGTCCGCGCTCGTCATTTCGGCTTCTGAAGATCGAATAGCTTCGCTTGAGGAGGGGAAGGCACTCGCTCAATGTCTCGACGCGCGGTTTGTGAAAATTCCGGGTGGACACGCCAGCCCAGTCGAACAGGCAGAAAAGGTCGCACAAGCGATCACGGAGTTCTTGCTTCAGTGACCGATCACCATCTTTCCGATTGACCTCCCCCCGATTAACCGAGCACCTTGGGCTGGAGATTTGCAGCGTCAAGGTGTGCGAGTCGGAACTCGCGCGGGATCAGAGCGCCTAGCGAGCTATGCGGCCTGAAATCGTTGTAATCTCGTCCAATGACAAGAACCAGTGCACGTTCAGGCATTCATCCCGGAAACTGCCATTAAATGATTCGATAAACGGATTGTCCGTGGGTTTGCCTGGTCGGGAGAAGTCCAAGATTACGCCATTTTCATACGCGCAGTGATCCAGCGCATGTGAGATGAACTCGCTGCCGTTATCGACCTGTATTCGTTTCGGCGCACCGCGCAGCGCTTTCCGATGAGACATCGTGGCCACGACATCCCCCGCCTTCGCGTCGAAGTAGAACGTGAATGCGCTCTACGCCATAACGTATCCGAGTTTCGGCAATCTCCCGGATGCGCCGATGCTCGGCGCGGTCATCACCTGGGCTCGGCACATAGAAGTGCGTGGCCTGGCGTAGCTGCAATACCGCTGTGGCCCACCGGATGCTCACCCGATACGCTTGAATCAAGAAATTGGCCAGCTCGCGCTTACCCATGACGCCGGATATATGTACGCAATCGACTCCCGTGCTCATCAAAACATCAACTTGCTATCTAGGGCAGTCCATATATGTAGAACGTGGCTTCGGAAATATCCATCTTCCGGCACACTTCCGCCACCGTGGTACCCGCTGCGGCTTGCTTCAGCGCGAAACCTATCTGCCCATCGGTGAACTTCGATTTCTTCATGCAAATCTCCTGCCTGTCAGGGCTTCAAATTTGCCAGAAATCCACAGCTTTGAATGCTACGATTTTTCGGGGGGAGGTCAATCGACGACAGCATCGATCAACCGAAGCGCCCATAGCTCGGCCAAAGCTGCCAGTCCCAATGCGGTGGAAGCCCATGCCAACCAGGGCGTGCTGAACCTGGCCGGCACATTCGGGCGGCTGTCGAACACGGAGATCGACAGAATTGCGAAGGCCATCGTGGCCGCGCGACAAGTGTTCGTGTCCGGCTTCCCCACATGCCCATCGTCAGCATCTGCGAGTCGCCAATTCTGGAAGCGGCGCAGGATGGTAAGCGATTCGGCATCGCGACGGTCACGCCGGATTTATAGCAGGCTCGAGCGCGCCGGCGGGTCACTCCTCCCTCAGCCAACCATCCGGGCGGCAGGAATGGTCCATGTTCCATTGATGATGGACGGGTCCGTCTCGCTCGGCCAGTACATTCTCAACATCAGAATGAAGTCCCCGGGAGGCGACGGGAGCCAATTCGACTCCTTATCCTTACCAGGCGAATCCTTCTGGATGTAGAGATCGGTCGAGCCGTCTGCGTTGACCCGCAGATTCTGGCGCGGACTGATCGCATATCGGTTGAGCGTATTGTTCACGAAGAAGTAGCCGTCGTCATACATCGTCAACGACCAGAACCCCTCTACGGGCGGCAAGCGGCCTTTGGGGAAATGCATGACGTACTTGTTCGACCCGTTGTATTTTTTTCCCTTCACGTCCAGATTCGAGGTCGGATAGAGCGCGTCCTGCGGGCGGTTTGCCCCCAGCCCGATAGCGGTGATGAGAGCCCGCGTCAGGTAATCGGTGCCGTAGATGCCGGTACGGGTCGTGAACGACCAACCGTTCTCGTTCTTGAGCGTCTTGTACTGCTGCATGATCCTGTTGAATCCGATCTCCGGCACGCGCTTGACGAAATCCCCTTTGAGCTTGCTCTCGTCGAAGCGCTTGCCAGGGACAATGCCGATGCGCGCGAACCTCGCGATATGAGCCGCATCGGCAGCCGACGGCGGGTTCGTCTTCATCAGTTCGCAAAGCAGCGAGAAGTAGGACACCGCATCCATACGATTGACCTGATCGCGTACCGCCGTCTTCATGTCGATTGACGGGTCGACCTTGCCCGGCAGCGGTGTGTAAGGCTTGCCATAGGCACTGAGCGGAACGAGCTTGAACTCGTCTTGCAGCCTGTGGACCTCAGCGTAGTCTTCCAGTGTTCCAGTGCAATAGATGCGGCCAAGCAGCCACACGATATTAGTAGACGACTTGTATTCCTTCACGCCGTCGGGCAGCGTTCCTTTCCAGCCCGGACCGGTGATCGCATACGTCTGTGCGCCTGTGCCCGTCGTGCGCTTACCCGGAACCTGGAACACCGTTGTCCAGCCATCGAGCATCGGCATCAGGAAATAGCGCCCCTTCATATCGGGGATGCTGAGCACCCAGGGTTCGCTGCCAACGTCGAAGAAGGCGTTTGTGTAGAGCGTGTCGGCGTTCGGCGCTGTGACGTCCCTGAACGCTGCGTCAGGATAGTTGCGCATCTTGATGATGTGCCCCATCGGTCCGCGCGAGCCTGCTATCTCGGAGACATTGGAGATAATCCGCCGGGTCATCTCCATCGTCACCAACGGGTATCCGAAGACGTAAGCGTCGATCGCCAGCTGGGAAGCCTCGGAACGGCCGCCCGAAGCGTCAAGGGCCCCCTGCGCGGCGAGCGCCGAACGGGTCATTGCGGAGCCAGCGGCCAGGCCCAATCCACCTAACAATACAGAACGACGAGTAATCTTCATACGCGTACCCCTGGGTTGTGAACCACCTGACGCACGGGCGGGATCAGAAGCATGCCGTCGCGCCGACAGTCAAGCAGTTAGTTCGCATTCCTATATGTATAAGAAAAATAATCGGATGGCGCACGCATCGCACGCCGCACAGCTAGTTGGCCTCGGAACTGTTCTTGCAGACTATATAAGAACGACCCGATGGAGACTTGCCATTTGGCGCCAAAAACGAAGACGTACGGCCTCTAGCCTTCATTGACAGAGAGACGTCATTGGGTGGGCCCTGCCATTTATGAGGTAAAGCGATAGCGCGACGGGATGCTCCCCGTCCAGCGTTTGAAGGCGCGAGTAAAGTGTGCTTGATCGCTATAGCCGACCATATACGCAATTTCGGTCGCGGAATAATTACCGCTGGAAATTAGCTGGAGCGCCTCAAGTCGACGTGTCTCGTCACGTAAGGCATCGAAGTCAACACCGCAATAATTGAGACGGCGTTGCAGAGTTCGGGGAGACAGCCCAACGCTTCTTGAAATAGTGGCAAGTTTTGATTGATCCCGATCCGATATCCGCGTAATGAGCGTGTTTGCCGTTTGCAGCGTCGATCTGATGGCTTCTGTGGTTTTCCACGCGTTATCCCGAGTATGTTGCAGGGGACTGTCGAGCAAATCGCGGTCGAACTCGATCATGTTGTACTCCGCGCCCGTTTCGAGGTTCTGACCCAGGCATTCTTCAAGGACATCGTCCCCTCTCGCTCTTGGCATTTTGATGTGTACGCGTATGGCGGAAGGCTCACCGGACATGAGAGGAATTTTCCTGAGCACGGCAAGACTACCCAGGATGAAATGCCTCGGATCGGCTTCGCATGGCCCCGTGAACTGGTGAATCAGTTTCGTCGTACGGCCTTCGGTGACGATTTTTACTTTGCCCGCCTGATGCAGTAAGACCGAATTGGATGCAGCCAGCGCACAAGCCTGAGCTATGTTCTCCGAACCCAATATCGATTCCCCCCATGCGCCGAGTGAGCGTATTTCTGTCAGGAATCCTACATACGCGCCGCCGAACGGATCCTGTGTAATATCCGCCATTTCATTGCCGATACGAAAGCAGGCCGTCTGTGGCAACCAGATATCGGGGTTTTGAAAGAAATCCGACGAAATACCAAGCCGCCGGAGGAACTCCAGCGACGACACCCCTCGCATGGCGAGATAGGGCGCCATTTGCAGAAAGCTTCTGAGCCTGATTGATGGCACGGCATTCGACATAGATGCTTACACCAATTCCCAGAGGCAGCACGGATGGAGATCGTTTGCATGCGCGAAAACGCAAGTGCAAACAATTAGGTAACCTATGTACCTGGTGACAGATTATGCACGACTGAGAAGGCTAATGACGCTACACCGCCGCAGGACTATTCGGGGGCAAGCAGGTCAATGCCGAGCAATGTCATCTTCTTGTACAACGTCGCCCGTCCCATGCCCAACCGGGCAGCCGCCTCGGACACCCGTCCGCCGGCGGCGCGCAGAGACTCGGTGAGGAATTGCCGCTCGAACGCCTTCATTGCGTCATCGTATCGTTTCCACTCCACCACCGGTTCCGTCGGCATCGCCTCGGTCACATCGGCCACCTTGGCGACATTCTGCGCACCGGCTTCGCTCGTCGAACCGCGCCCATCGTCAATGAAACGCGCCAGCGCGAGCGCGTCGATGCGCTCGCTCTCGGAGAGCAACGCGACACGCTCAAGTGTATTTTGAAGCTCTCGCACATTGCCCGGCCAGTGGTAGGCCATGAGTCGCTTGATGGCCCCCTCGTCCAGTTCCAGATGACCTGCGTCGCGCTGCGAACTCAGCCTGTCCAGAATGGCGTAGGACATGGCTTCGATGTCCGACGGACGGTCGCGCAACGGTGGCACCCGAATCATCAGTACGTTGAGCCGATAGTACAGATCCGCGCGGAATCGCCCCTGCGCAACGAGCGCCGGTAAATCCGCCGAGGTGGCGGCGATGATGCGCACATCCGTCTGCACCACGCGGTTCGAGCCGATCGGCTCGAACTCCCGCTCCTGCAAGGCACGTAGCAGCTTGCCTTGCAGCGGCAGCGGCATGTCGCCGATTTCATCGAGGAAGAGCGTTCCGCCCTGTGCCAACTCGAACTTGCCGGTTCGGCCTTTCCGGTCTGCGCCAGTGTACGCACCGGCTGCGGCGCCGAAGAATTCGACTTCGAGCAAAGCGTCGGGAATGGCGGCGACATTAACGCTGACGAGCGGCTTGTCGGCCCGTGGAGACGCGCCATGAATCGCGTGCGCCAGCAACTCCTTTCCGGTGCCCGTTTCACCGAGCAGCAACACCGGCGAGTCGAGCTGTGCGGCGCGGCGCCCGAGGCGCTTCGTCTCCAGACTTGCCGCGCTGGTGCCGACGAAACTCGAAAAACTGTATTTTGCCCGCCTCGCCTGTGCGAGCGACTGACGGGTCGCGAGGAGTTCCGACTGTAGTCGCGAGTACGTGCTGAACATAGGGGTCAGCACCTTCAACTCATCGAACAACGCGAACCCCACTGCGCCCACCGTCTTGCCATGCGAATCCTTGATCGGCAACCGGGTGACCACCAGAGGCTCCTGTCCCGTCTCAAGAATATCGAGCAGGATCGGTCTGCCGGTCGTGACGACCTCGCGCATCAGGCTGTTCGGGATCACGACTTCGCAATCGAGCCCGATCACGGCTTCCGGATTGGTGAATCCGAATCGCTCCGCGTAGCTCCGGTTGATCCAGACAATTCGCGCATCGCTATCCACGACAACGGTGCCTTCACTGGAAGTGTCGAGCGTCTCGAACAGCGATTGCATCGCCTGCTTGCGAACAAATGCATAGTCGGAGAGCAACCCACGTTGTTCGCCCAACGCAATCGGGTCCGGTTTTTCGTCTTCGTACATATTGAAATTGCCGCCAGTCTCCATTTCGAGACGATTATTCCACGAATAGAGACACGCACTCCATCAGCGAAAATATCTATCTCAGCGAATATTCTCCGATGATTCGCCCCATTGCAGGGGTGACACCCGCACCACCGTCTCAAAATTGAGACATTTCGCCGCCATACTGTGGCTTCCCCTTGGCCGACCGACCGCGTAAAGCCCGCAATCCATGTCGGAGTCCTTCCCGATCAACGACTTAAGCCGTCTCGGCATACTTTTTGCGTATGGGCAGCCGGTCGTAAGAACATCAACCTGCACAACAAAGCGCAGGCAAACATACTGGAGACAAGATGTCGTTTCTCATCGTGCTCGCCGCATTGGCGTTTCTGATGTTGGTCGCGTATCGCGGCTATAGCGTGATTCTCTTTGCCCCCATTGCTGCGCTGGGCGCTATCCTGCTGACCAGCCCCGAAGCCGTCGCCCCCGTTTTTTCCGGCATCTTCATGGAGAAGCTGGTCGGCTTCGTCAAACTCTACCTGCCCGTCTTCCTGCTCGGCGCCGTGTTCGGCAAGGTCATCGAGCTATCCGGCTTCTCCGAGTCCATCGTCGCGGCAGCGATCAAGTACATCGGACGCACACGGGCCAATGCCGTCATCGTCGCGGTGTGTGCGCTGCTCACCTACGGCGGCGTTTCGTTGTTCGTCGTTGTGTTCGCGGTCTATCCGTTCGCGGCAGAACTCTACCGGCAGAGCAATATTCCGAAACGGCTGATGCCCGGCGCCATTGCGTTGGGGGCTTTCAGCTTCACGATGGATTCGCTCCCGGGGACGCCGCAAATCCAGAACATCATCCCCACCACGTTCTTCAAGACCACGGCGTGGGCGGCACCGGTGCTCGGCATTGCCGGCGCGCTCTTCATCATCGTGGTCGGGCTGACCTATCTCGAGTGGCGTCGCCGGGTTGCCGCGGCCAACGGAGAAGGCTATGGCACTTCGTTGCTCAACGAACCCGAGCGCGTGAATTCGGACAATTTGCCGAATCCTTTCCTCGCCATTGCCCCGTTGATCCTCGTCGGCGTGGTCAACTATGCGCTCACGAAAGCCATTCCGCATTGGTATGGTGATCGCTTCGATGTGACCCCCGACCTTCTTCCCGGCCTTCATGCGCCGTTGTCGGTCTCGATCAACAGCGTGGTCGCCATCTGGGCCGTGGAAGGTGCGTTGCTCACCGGTATCCTGCTGGTGCTGATTGCGGCATTCAGCAAAGTCCGCGACCGATTCGCGAATGGCACCAAGGTCGCCGTTTCCGGGGCGTTGCTCGCCACGCTCAACACAGCTTCCGAGTACGGTTTCGGCGGCGTCATCGCTGCGCTGCCGGGCTTTCTGGTGGTGGCAGACGCCCTGAAGAGCATTCCCAATCCGCTCGTCAACGCGGCTGTGTCGGTCTCGACACTTGCAGGCATTACGGGCTCGGCGTCGGGCGGTATGAGCATTGCGCTTGCCGCCATGTCTGATACCTTCATCAAGGCCGCGCAGGAGATGCACATTCCGCTCGAGGTACTGCATCGCGTCGTTGCGATGGCCAGCGGCGGCATGGACACACTGCCGCACAACGGCGCCGTCATCACGCTGCTCGCCGTCACGGGCTTGACGCACCGCGAATCGTATCGGGACATCTTCGCCGTGACCGTCATCAAGACGATGGCCGTGTTCTTCGTCATCGCGCTCTACTACGTGACGGGCCTGGTTTGAACATGACAGGCACGCACTCGATCCTCACGCATTCTTCTGGCGACACCATGACGACTCTCAAGGGAAAAACCGCGCTTGTCACCGGCTCGACCAGTGGCATCGGCTTGGGCATCGCTCAGATGCTCGCACACGCGGGCGCAAACCTCGTGCTCAACGGCTTTGGCGATGCAGATGCTGCCGTCTCGGCCATCGAATCGATTGGCGCGCAAGTCATCCACCATGCAGCGGACATGCGCAGCGCTCATGAGATCGAAGCGATGTTTTCGGCCGCGCAAGCGCGCTTCGGCGGCGTTGACATTCTCGTCAACAATGCCGGCATTCAGCATGTCTCCCCCATCGCAACCTTCGATCCGGACAAATGGGACGACATCATTGCCATCAACCTCAGCTCGGCCTTCCATACGACGCGCCTCGCCCTTCCAGGCATGCGTGAGCGGAACTGGGGGCGGATTATCAACATCGCGTCGGTGCATGGTCTGGTCGGCTCCGCGAACAAATCGGCCTACGTGGCGGCCAAGCACGGGCTGGTGGGACTGACGAAGGTCACGGCACTGGAAACTGCGAAGACCGGTGTGACGTGCAACGCCATTTGCCCGGGCTTTGTGCTGACACCGTTGGTGCAGAAGCAGATCGACGATCTGGCCATGCGCGAGAACTTGTCTGCCGACGACGCGCGCGCTCGCTTGCTGGGAGAAAAGCAGCCGTCGGGGGAGTTCGTGACACCCGAAGCCTTGGGAAATGTGGCTCTGATGCTCTGCTCGCCGATGGCGTCCGAGGTGCGCGGCGCAACGTGGGCCGTCGACGGCGGCTGGACCGCGCAGTAACGCTTAATCAGTAGTCCGGACCCTTGCTGGCGAGCTTGGGTCCGTCGATGTCAGAACGTTTGTGAAAGATAACGCATAAGCTGCGATTCGGTTGTCATTGATTTGGTAAATCTCAATAATCAAATGCTTCTCATCTAGCTTGTGACGTTGACCGCCTTCCATGTGCCGGACGCCGTCTTGACGATGGTCGCCATGTACCTGCTCTGAGAGTTTGCTGTACTGAAAATATACTTTTCAACACCCAGAATGCACAAGGGGCTACGTGAAAATCACGTAACCCCTTGCTGTATATGGTGCCGGCTGCAGGACTCGAACCCGCCACCTGATGATTACAAATCAACTGCTCTACCAGATGAGCTAAGCCGGCGAAGTCGCGTATTGTAACCGATTCATCGGCCACTGCGGCTACCTGACGGTGAAAAATCGTCCGCGGACGCGGGCAATTGGGGGAATGCTCGGAGGCACCTCCCCACTCACCCGCTATCGCGTATTACTTCACCACCTTCAGGCGAGCGCGACCGGCGTTACCACCCGCTGGCGCGTTGCCATCCGGTCGCGGTGGCTCCGGATCGTCATCGCCCGGCTCCTGCACCACCGATGGCACGGCTTCCAACTCCGTACCTTCGTCCGCAGACGCCTGCTTGTCGACCGGGAATGCCATCCCCTGACCATTCTCACGGGCATAAATCGCCAGCACGTTCGGTACCTGCACTTCCACCTTCTGTGAGATACCCCCGAAGCGGGCGCTGAATTCAATCCAGTCGTTGCCCATCTGCAATCCGCTAGTGGCGTCGAAACTGATGTTCAGCACAATCTCGCCATCTTTCACAAACTCGCGCGGAACTCGCGTCTTGGCATCGACATGCACGGCCAAATACGGTGTGTATCCGTTGTCGGTACACCACTCGTACAGCGCGCGCAGTAGATAAGGCTTGGTAGACGTTTCAGGCATATAACCAACTCACCCCGCCGCGAAACCCGCTCACCACCCTCGGCAAGCCAGCTTCGCCAGCAGGCAATTCAACGCATTAGCGACGCATGACCTTTTCGGACGGCGTCAGCGCTTCAATGTACGCCGGACGGCTGAAAATCCGCTCGGCATACTTCATCAACGGCGCAGCATTCTTCGACAATTCAATGCCGTAGTGATCCAGACGCCACAGCAGCGGCGCGATCGCCACGTCGAGCATCGAGAACTCTTCGCCCAGCATGTACTTGTTCTTAACGAAAATCGGCGCAAGCTGCGTCAAACGATCACGAATCGCACCTCGCGCCTTCTCGTGCGTCTTCTCAGCCGCTTTGCCCTTTTCGTTTTCAAGCGAGCTGACATGCACAAACAACTCTTTCTCGAAATTGAACAGGAACAAGCGCGCACGCGCACGCTGCACCGGATCGGCCGGCATCAACTGCGGATGCGGGAACCGCTCGTCAATGTACTCATTGATGATGTTCGATTCGTACAGAATCAGGTCGCGCTCGACAAGAATCGGCACCTGACCGTACGGGTTCATCACCGCAATGTCTTCCGGCTTGTTGAACAGGTCGACGTCACGGATTTCAAAATCCATGCCTTTTTCGAACAGAACCAGCCGGCAACGCTGGGAGAAGGGGCACGTAGTGCCCGAGTACAAAACCATCATAGCGCGTCTTCCTTAAAAACCAACGGGGCCGGGGCGGGAAATCGACGCTTCCCAAACCCTGGCCCCGTCGTACAGACGTTATTTTACTTCACGTCCTTCCAATAGGCCGCATTCAGGCGCCAGGCAAGTACCGTAAAGAGTCCCAAGAACAACAAAACCCAGACACCCAACTGCCGGCGCGTGCGTTGCACCGGTTCTGACATCCAATCCAGATAAGATACCAGATCAGCCACGGCAGAATCGAATTCCACCGGTTTCATCGTCCCTTGCGTGATCTGAACGTACTGCGCCGGACCATGCTCCGCACCCTCTACGCCCTTCAAGCCGCGCTGTCCCTGCAACTGCCAGAACGGGTTCGGCATGCCCACATTCGGAAACGCCAAATTGTTCCAACCCGTCGGCCGGGCATCGTCCCGATAGAACGTACGCAAGTAGGTGTAGAGCCAGTCCGTCCCCCGCGCCCGCGCCTCAACTGACAGATCTGGCGGCGCCGAACCGAACCACTCTTTAGCATCGGCCGTGCGCATGGCCACGGTCATCGTCTCGCCAATCTTGTCCGTCGTAAAGAGCAGATTGTCCTTGATCTCCGTGTCCGACAATCCCAGATCTTTCAGGCGCGAATACCGCATCGACGCCGCCGAGTGGCAGTTCAGACAGTAGTTCACGAACAGCTTCGCGCCGCGCTGCAGCGAGGCGAGATCGTCGATCCGGTTGGGCGCCGTGTCGAGCGCCACACCCTCTTCAGCAAAAGCCGGCGCCGTGAAACCACTCAGGAGCGCCAGGATAAGCAACAGTTTTCTCATCTTGATATCCCTAGTCGTCGTTTGCGTACGCTCAGTGCGCCGCGAAGGTCACGCGCTCCGGCACCGGCTTGAACGTGCCCCGTTTGCTCCAGAGCGGCATCAACCAGAAGAACCCGAAGTAGTACAGCGCGCCGACCTGCGAGATCGCGGTCTTCACGGGCGTCGGTTCCTGGATCCCCAGATACCCCAGCACAGCAAAAACGACGACGAGAATACCCAACAGCACTTTGTGGAATCCCGGACGATACCGAATCGACTTCACAGGGCTATGGTCCAGCCACGGCAGGAAGAACAGCGTAACCACCGCGCCCCCCATCACCACCACACCCCAGAACTTGGCTTCGATCAGGTACATCGCCAGCAGCAGCAACACCACGCCGCCAGATGCCGCAACCTTCGTGGTCGCCGCCGCCTTCCCCTTCACCCACCAGATGGCCGTGACGATCACCGCCAGCACCATGAGCACGTGCTTGAAGTCATCGGTCGTAGCGCGCAACATCGAGTAGAACGGCGTGAAATACCACACCGGCGCGATGTGCGGGGGCGTCTTCAGCGGATCGGACGGGATGAAGTTGTTCGCTTCCAGGAAGTAACCGCCCATCGTCGGCGCGAAAAACACGATCGCCGAGAACACCATCAGGAACACGCCCACGCCCATGATGTCGTGCACCGTGTAATACGGATGGAACGGAATGCCGTCGAGCGGCCGGCCGTTAGCGTCCTTCTTGTCCTTGATCTCGATGCCGTCCGGGTTGTTCGACCCGACTTCATGCAGCGCAATGATGTGCGCAACGATCAGCCCGATAAGCACCAGCGGGACGGCGATCACGTGGAACGCGAAGAAGCGGTTCAGCGTGGCGTCCGACACGACGTAATCGCCGCGAATCCACAGCGACAGATCCGGACCGATGAACGGGATCGCCGAGAACAGATTCACGATCACCTGCGCGCCCCAGTACGACATCTGCCCCCAGGGAAGCAGATAGCCCATGAACGCTTCGGCCATCAGGCACAGGAATATCAGGCAGCCGAACACCCATACCAGTTCGCGCGGTTTGCGATACGAGCCGTACAAAAGCCCGCGGAACATGTGCAGATACACCACGACGAAGAACATCGAGGCACCCGTCGAGTGCATATAGCGAATGAGCCAGCCCCACGGCACTTCGCGCATGATGTACTCGACCGACGCGAACGCGAGGTTGGCGTCGGGTTTGTAATTCATCACCAGGAAAATACCGGTGAGGATCTGAATCACCAGCACCAGCATGGCCAGCGATCCGAAAAAATACCAGAAGTTGAAATTCTTGGGCGCGTAATACTCGGACGCGTGCTCCTTCCAGAGCTGGCTGAGCGGAAAGCGGCGATCGATCCAGCCCAGCAAGCCCGTCGTGTCGACCTGTTTGTCGGCGGCCATGATTACGCTTCTCCTTTTTCGTCTTTACCGATCACGAGCTTGGTGTCGTTCACGAACATGAAACGAGGAACGTCGAGATTCTTTGGCGCCGGCTTGTTCTTGAAGACACGGCCCGACATATCGTAGGTGGAACCATGGCACGGGCACAGGAAGCCCGGATCGTGGCCCAGCGCGGCGTTGGTATTCGCCTGATAGGGGCCGGAAGGGATACAACCGAGGTGGGTACAGATGCCGACGACTACGAGCAGATCTTTATGCTCGGCACGCGCGCGGAACGCGTTCTTGCAATAGTCGGGCATCGGGTAAGAAAACGTTTCCTTGGAGTCCGGATCAGCCAGCTCCGCCGTCACTTTGGACAGCGAAGCCATCTCTTCCGGCGTGCGACGCACGATCCACACAGGCAGACCCCGCCACGCCACGGTCATCTTCTCACCGGGCTTGAGGTTGCTGATGTCGGCTTCGACCGGCGCCCCACCTGCCTTGGCGCGCTCCGAGGGTTCGAGGGAACTGACGAAAGGAACCAGTGTTGCAACGCCGCCCACACCTCCAGCTACGGACGTCGCAATCAACAGATTCCGGCGGCTACTGTCGACGGCCTTTTCTTGATTGTCACTCATCACAAGCCCCACACGGTTGAATTGGTATTTCCGTCAACCTGAAATCATACGCGAGCGTAAATGCCTGAAACAACGGCAAAACGCCCCAGTCTCCTAGTGGTTTTCGCGTATTTTCAAAGGATTAACGTACCCTGCGGGTGGCTAACGCTCACCCGGGGTTTCGCTTCTGGGATGCTGCACGAGAATCGCTATGATCGCCGCTTTCGTTGACGCGTGCACGACATTTAGTCATCATTTTCCCAGTCTCGTCCCGGTGACATCGTGCGCGGCCTGTGGCAATCGCGTGACATTTATTCGACGTTGCCGATGCCGCTGCCTTGCGGCCCGCATGGAGTTACCGGTCAATCAATGCCAATTCGTGAGGGCTGGCGCAGCGATGCTCCCCCCGGCCACTCATCAAAACAGCGGAGGAATGGCATGAGCTTCATGTCGGAATTCAAGGAATTTGCCGTCAAAGGCAACGTAATCGATCTGGCCGTCGGTGTGATTATCGGCGGTGCCTTTGGCAAGATCGTCGATTCGGTCGTCAAAGACCTGATCATGCCGATTGTCGGCGCGATCTTCGGCGGTCTCGACTTCTCGAGCAAGTTCATCCTGCTCGGCACCATTCCGCCGGACTTCAAAGGCAATCCGACGTCCTACGCCGACCTGACCAAAGCCGGTGTGGCCGCCTTCGGTTACGGCAACTTCATCACCGTTGCCCTCAACTTCCTGATTCTGGCATTCATCATCTTTCTGATGGTCAAACAGGTCAACCGGCTCAAGCGCCCGGCACCGGAAGCCCCGACAGCACCCGCCCCCACCCCGGAAGACATCGTTCTGTTGCGCGAAATCCGCGACAGCCTGAAGAAACAGAACGGGTAATATCGCCCGGGCGGCAACGCGCCGCCCCTACCGGCGCTTGTTCAGGTCAGGCCGGGTTCGGCATATCGAAGAATCGATGCTCGAGCCCGAAGCGCGCCGCGATGTGCTCGCCAACGGCCTTCGCGCCGCCGCGTTCCGTCGCATGATGCCCCGCCGCCAGGTATCCCACCCCGCTTTCGAGCGCGAGGTGCTGAGTCGGTTCCGACACTTCGCCGCTAATGTAAACATCGGCCCCGGCCGCAATCGCCGCCTCGAAGAAGCCCTGCGCCCCACCGGTGCACCACGCCACTCGGCGCACTTCCCGGTTGGGATCGCCCAGCATCAGGGGCACGCGCCCCAGCCGGGCCTCGACGTGCGCCGCAAGCGCCGCCAGTGTCGTCGGCTGCGCCGGGGCACCGAGCCAACCGAGCTCATCCGGACCGAAACGCCCGCCATCGTCGGCAAAACCGAACAATTTGCCCAGTTGTGCGTTATTCCCCAGCTCGGGATGCGCATCGAGCGGCAGGTGGTAAGCGAACAGGTTGATGTCATAACCGATCAACACCCCCAGACGACGGCGCTTCATCCCGGTAATCCGGGCATCTTCGTTCTTCCAGAAATAGCCGTGGTGGACGAGAACGGCATCGGCTCCCCAGTCGCGGGCAGCCTCGAGAAAGGCCAGGCTCGCGGTCACGCCACTGGCGATTTTCCGGATGTCGCTGCGCCCTTCGACCTGTAGGCCGTTCGGGCAGTAATCGCGAAATTGCGCGATTTGCAGGGTATCGTTCAGATACAATTCGAGTTCAACACGATTCATATAAGGTTCCGCTCTTTCATGCTCAGACGCTTCTGGCTACTGTTCGCGCAAGCGGTCACCGTGCTGCTTGCGTTGCTATTCATCATTGCCACTCTCAAGCCTCAGTGGCTGCAACGCCAGGGTTCGTTCGGCAAGCAACTGGCTAATCCGATCATCGCCTTGCAAGAGGTTGCGCCAAGTCTGTCGGACAAGCCGGCTGCCGGCTCGTATGCCGATGGTGCGCAAAAGGCCATGCCCGCGGTCGTCAGCATTTTTTCCAGCAAGGAACAAAAGCAGAACCGCGATCCGCGTCTCGATGATCCGCTGTTCCGTTATTTCTTCGGCGACGGCGGCACGATGCGGCAAGACCCGGTGTCGAGCCTCGGCTCCGGCGTGATTGTGAGCAGCGAAGGCTATATTCTCACGAATCATCACGTGGTGGACGGCGCCGACGAGATCGAGGTCGCCCTCGCCGATGGCCGCAAGGCCCGCGCCAAGCTGGTCGGCAGCGACCCCGAGACCGATCTGGCCGTGCTCAAGATCACGCTCGATAACCTGCCCGCCATCACGCTCGGCCGCATGGATCAGGTGCGGGTGGGCGACGTGGTGCTCGCCATCGGCAACCCGTTCGGCGTCGGTCAGACGGTCACGATGGGCATCATCAGTGCGCTGGGGCGCAATCACCTTGATATCAGCACGTTCGAGAACTTCATTCAGACGGATGCCGCCATCAACCCGGGTAACTCGGGCGGCGCGCTGGTCGACGTGAACGGCAACCTGCTTGGCATCAACACGGCGATCTACTCGCGCAGCGGCGGCAATATGGGCATCGGCTTCGCGATCCCCGTGTCGACGGCCCGCTCGGTGCTCGAAAGCATCATCACCACCGGCGCGGTCACGCGCGGCTGGGTCGGCGTCGAGCCGCAGGACATCACCTCGGATATCGCCGAGTCGTTTGGCCTGCAGCAGGATTCGGGCGTCATCATCGCCGGCGTTGTGCAGGGCGGACCGGCCGACAAGGCGGGCATTCAGCCGGGCGACATCCTGACCAAGGTGAATGGCGAGTCGATTCGCGACACGACCGAATTGCTCAACGTCATCGCCCAGATCAAGCCGGGCACGCAGGCCAAGCTGCACGTCACGCGCAAGAAGAAGGAGCTGGATCTCACGGCGACCATCGGCATGCGCCCGCCGCCGCCCAAGCGGCCGGCACAGGAAGAAGACGACGGCAGCGACGACAACAGCGCTGACTGAGGCGATTCTGGCCCCGCAACGTCCCGAACCAGACCCGTTCTGAAGCGTGGAGACGGGTCAGGCGCCTTCGGATACTGAACTCGGCCGACGCGTTCAGGCAATTTCGCCCGGATTCTCGTGATCGAGAGTCCTATAGAACGGACTCTCGCCAATATCCCCGGCCCCGCCCCAGGTTATAGAGATACGACAATGCCGCCGCAAAGATCACGGCGACCGCGGCGCTCCCGGCAGTTCGGGAGAACCGCCAGGCGGTGCATTTATAATATGTGACATTGATACCGCTTTAACGAAAACTGGAGAATTGCGCCACATCGGAATTGGCATCCCGGTTAGATACACGGGGTTAAAATCGTTTAATACGACGATGCGTTGAGTCCCTTCGACTCGCCTGAACGTCAAAACGAAACCGAAGCACTTTTGTCACCGATCAATGACCGCTCCCACCGCGAACGTTATGGTGTGGCCGGTCGTCTTGTCATCGTAAATCTGGCATTGATGCCGTCACCAACACATATGCAAGGCCGCGAAGAGATGCAGAGTTCACAAACTTCAGTGCGCAAGAAGCTGGTTCTGGTTGAGCTGAACGAAATCAATTTCGACGTTGGAGCGGATTATGTCCGGGAGTACCCCGGGCGGTTTCCCGCCATTGCCAAATTGATCGCCGGTGCCGGCATCCGTTCTACCTGCGAAAAGAATTACGAAGAAATCGAGCCCTGGATTCAATGGGCTTCCGTCCACAGCGGCAAGTCCTATTCGGAACACGGCATCTTCCGCCTCGGCGACATTGTCGGCTCCAACGTCCCGCAACTGTTCGAGCAACTCGAGCGAAGCGGCTTGCGCATCGGCTGTGTGTCTGCGATGAACGCGGAAAACCGCCTGAATACCCCCGCCTACTTCATTCCTGACCCCTGGACGGCAACACCTAGCGATGGCTCATGGTGGAGCCGAGTGCTCACGGACGCCGTATCGCAAACGGTCAACGACAACGCGCAGGCCCGCATCACGCCCAAGAGCGCGATGCACTTGGCATTGGGGCTGCTGCGCTTCGCGCAGCCCAAGCACTACGGCCTGTATGCCAAGCTCGTGGCGAAGGCCCGGGGCGCATCGTGGCGCAAGGCGTTGGTGCTCGACCTGCTGCTGCACGACATCCATGCGAAGCTGTTCCGCACACACTCGCCCGATTTCTCCACCGTATTCCTGAACGCCGGCGCGCACATCCAGCATCACTATTTCTTCAATTCACGCATAGTCAAGGGCCGGACCAAGATCGCGAATCCCGCCTGGTACGTGTCCAGCGATCTGGACCCGATCGCGGAAATGCTGGAGGTGTACGACCGGCTCGTGGCAGATTACATGAGCCTGAAGAACACGGAGGTCATCGTGGCGACCGGCTTGTCGCAACGCCCGTATGACCGCGTGAAGTATTACTACCGTCTCAAGGATCACGCGAGCTTCATGGACAAGCTCGGCGTTCGCGTCAAATCGATTCAGCCGCGCATGACCCGCGACTTCCTCCTGGAGTTCTATTCGTCACAGGAGGCGTCGGCAGCACAGGCCCGTTTGTCGAGCCTCAAAACGGTCAAGGACGGCACGCTGATCTTTGGCGAGATCGACAACCGTGGCGACAGCCTTTTCGTCACGCTGACGTATCCGCAGGAGATCGATGCCGATCTGCTCGTCGAAATCGATGGCAAGCAGTTGCCGCTCGCGCCGCACGTCGCGTTCGTCGCGATCAAGAACGGGATGCACCAGGAAACCGGGTTCTCGTATTTCAGCTCAGGGGTCGCGCAATACGCGCCCAACGACCAGAGCCACGTGAAGGAGCTGTACTCGACGGTGCTGCGCTTCTTCGGTCGTCCGATGCCGTCCTGAGCTTCGCATCCGGCCGCCGGCGTTACGCCTTTGCGGCCGCAATCCAATCAAGTGCCCAGGCGGCTGTCGTCACAGGGCCCCCATAAAAAGCACGGGCGCTGACCCGTGCTTTTTATTTTACGGCAGTAAGTCGTCAGGGCGTCGCCTGCCCATTCCCTTCGCTGCCTTCGCCTTCCGGCCGCCCCTGCTTGACGAAGAGCCGCGCGGCGATCAGACCCAGTTCGTAGAGGATGATGAGCGGAATGGCCAGCATCAGTTGCGAAAGGACGTCTGGCGGCGTGACGACGGCGGCCAGCACAAAGGCGCCCACCACCACGTACGGACGGATCTGTTTGAGCTTCTCGATGCTCACCACGCCCATGCGTGCAAGCACCACCACGACCACCGGCACTTCGAAGGTCACCCCGAAGCATAGGAACATCGTGAGGACAAAACTCAGGTAATTGTCGATATCCGTGTTCATCTCCGCGCCCAATGGCGCGTTGTAATGCGCCATGAAGTGGAACACGGTCGGGAACACCAGGAAGTAGGCAAACGCCATGCCGAGCAGGAACAGTGTGTAGCTGCTGACCACGAGCGGCATGACCAGCTTCTTCTCGTGCTGATACAACCCTGGCGCCACAAACGCCCACGCCTGATACAGCACGACGGGTAGCGCGACGACGAACGCGACCATCATCGTCACCTTCATCGGCACGAAGAACGAGCCGGTGATGTCCGTAACGATCATCTTGCCGCCGGCGGGCAGCGATTGCATCAGCGGACGGGAGAGCAGGCGGAAAATGTCCGGTGCCCAGTAGACCAGCGAGAGGAACACCACGATCACCGCCGTACCCGCGCGAATGATGCGATTTCGCAACTCGATCAGATGCGAAATGAAAGTCTCTTCGGTGCCCCCGTCGGGGATTTGCTTGTCGTCGCTCACGTCGACTTATCCAGGAATAAAGCCGGCAGCACAGTGCCAGATGGCGGGAAGTTCGGTGCGCAAGCGCCTCAGAAGAACTTGACGGGCCGGCGCAGCTTGGCCGGCGTATGACGCGCCACGCGCGCTGCCCCCGACTGCACCCGCGTACGCGTGATGCTGGCCTGCTTGAACCACATCGGCGTGGCAGCCCGGCGCACTCGCCAGTTGCGGCGCTTGGTCGACGCGCGGATACCCGATGTCACCACCGGTTCGGCAAGATAGCTGTCGGAATACCCGGTCGCTGCATCCGTGCCGCCACCGGCGATTTCGCCGGTCGACGTCCCAGTGGCGCTCGCCCAGGCGTCGTTGAGCGACGTTTCCTGCTCGTGCAACTGCTTCTGAACGGTGTTCTGGGCGCTGCGGGCCGCGTCCTCGAACTGCGTGCGCATGTTGCGCAACTCGTCGAGTTCCATCTCGCGGCTCACTTCAGCCTTCACATCGTTGATATAGCGCTGTGCGCGGCCGAAGAGCGCGCCCGCCGTGCGAGCCACTTTCGGCAGGCGCTCGGGACCGATCACGACCAGCGCGACAACGCCGATCAACATCAGTTTGGAAAGGCCGAGATCGATCATGTCGACGCCGGCTTAGCCTTGCTTATGATTGCTCGCGTCCTTGGCCTGCACGTCGATGGTGGTCGAATCGCGCAGTTCCTTGGCAGCAGCCGGGTCGTCCTTGGCGGCCGGAGCCCCACCTTCGCCCTCCTTCATGCCGTCCTTGAAACCCTTTACCGCGCCGCCCAGATCGCTGCCCATGTTACGCAGCTTCTTGGTGCCGAAAACCATCATTACGATCACCAGCACGATCAGCCAGTGCCAAATACTCAACGAACCCATGACCACTCTCCTTGCGTTTCCCCACCCCTGCCGCCTCGCGGCGAGGTCTTGTCGGGGTGCTCTGTGTTTGCCCCGGCGCCCACAGCAACAATGCCCCATTGTGGCACATTGCATGTCACGCCCTGCATCGTAACCGGGCCGGGCGCCGGGTAGAAATAAATGTTTCGCGAAACCTTTCCCGATGCGGGAGCGTTGCACAATCTAACAACTCAACGCGGCAATTCGTCACGAAATGCCGCCGTCACCACTTACATGCGCTTCCACGGCCGCGGTCCGGCCAGAATGTGCATGTGGAGATGATAAACCTCTTGCCCGCCCCCCGGCCCGGTGTTCATCACGACCCGGAAGCCGTTGCCTTCAACGTTCGATGCATCGCCATCGAACCGGTACCCCTGTTCGGCAGCGAGCTTCGGTGCGAGCATCATCATCTTGCCCAGCAGTGCCTGATCTTCGGGCTTGCAATCCTGCAGCGTGGCAATGTGCTTGCGCGGCACCATCAACAGGTGCAGGTCGGCCGCCGGATTGATGTCCTTGAACACCACGACGTCGTCGTCGGCATAGACCTGCGCGCTCGGGATCTGCCCGGCAATAATCTTGCAGAAGATACAGTTATCTTGCGTCATGCGTGTGTCTTCCTCACGGATTCTCGAATGGAGCGAAGCGCGGCCCGAAGCGGTTCAGGCGCGCGCAGCGTACATGGGCTTGTTGTCGTTCAGATAGAGCCAGCCCTTGACGATTCGGTACAGCGTCCAGATGCCAAGCACCCAGAGAATCGCAAAGCCGACCATCACCACGGCGAGCGCCACGCCAAGCACGCCCCAGGCCACCGACCACCAGAAGGTGCGGATCTGCCAAGTGAAATGCGAGGCGTAGAGCGTGCCGGCCACGTCGTCGCGCTTGATGTAGTTGATGATGATCGCCACGATGGCAGTCACGCCGCCCGTGAGCCAGAACAGCGCATAAAGTGCGTAGAGCACGTGCGTGAGCTTGCGCAGCGCCCGCTCCTGCTCGGCGCTCGGTGCGCTTGGCGTGTTGGCGACGTATGGGTGGTCCGTGCTGCCGGGTGAGCCGGTCGTACCGGTCTGCGGATCGTTCATGAGGCGTTTCCTCGCGTGAGCCTGCCCGCCATGTGAGTCAAGTCGGGCATGACGGCCAAAGGGGAGTCAGTCCGCGTGTTCGCCGCGCGTGCTGCGCTGCGCCTTCTCGACGAGCCCCGACAATCCTTCGCGGCGCGCCAGTTCGGCGAGCACTTCGTTCGGGCTCAGGTCGTGATGTGCCAGCAGCACCATGCAGTGAAACCACAGATCGGCCGTCTCGTTGACGAGTTTCTGGCGCAGATTGTCGGCCCCGCCGATGCGAATGTCCTTCGCCGCGAGCACCACTTCCGTGGCTTCTTCACCGATTTTCTTGCAGATGGCGTCGTCGCCCTTGTGGAACAGACGGGCGACGTACGACTTGTCGGGATCGCCGCCCTTGCGCGAGGCGATCACTTCGGCAACACGCTCGAGCGTATCGTTCATGGCGGTCACTTGTAGATCTTGTGGGGGTCTTTGAGCACCGGCTCGACAGCGGCCCAGCGGCCATCGTCGACACTGCCCTCGAACTTCTGGAAGAAACAGGAATGACGGCCGGTATGGCAAGCGATGCCGTCGATCTGCTCGACCTTGATCAGCACCACATCTTCGTCGCAATCCAGTCGAATCTCACGCACTTTCTGCACGTGGCCCGACTCCTCGCCCTTATGCCACAGGCGCTTGCGCGAACGCGAGTAGTAGACAGCTTCGCCCGTCTCCACCGTGCGCGCGAGCGCCTCACGGTTCATCCAGGCGAACATCAGTACGTCGTTGCTGCCGACTTCCTGCGCGATGACGGGCACGAGGCCCTGCGCATCCCAATTTACGTTGTCCAGCCAGTCTTGCGTCATGATCCGTCGATTCCCGTTCAGAGCCGCACCGAAATGCCCTTGTCGGCCATGAAGTGCTTCGCTTCGCCGACAGTGTGCTCGCCGTAGTGGAAGATACTTGCGGCGAGCACGGCATCGGCATGACCTTCGGTCACGCCGTTGGCCAGATCGGCCAACGATCCCACGCCGCCCGAGGCGATCACGGGGATACTCACGGCGTCCGACACGGCGCGCGTGAGCGCCAGATCGAAACCGCTCTTCGTACCGTCGCGGTCCATACTGGTGAGCAGAATTTCGCCCGCGCCGAGCGCTTCGACCCGCTTCGCCCAGGCGACCGCGTCCAGCCCGGTTCCCTTACGGCCGCCGTGCGTGAAAACCTCCCAGCGCGGCGCTTCGCCGTCGGCCGAGACACGCTTGGCGTCGATCGCCACGACAATGCACTGCGAGCCGTACTTGGCAGCCGCGTCGGCCACCAGTTGCGGATTGGCCACCGCCGACGAGTTCATGCTGACCTTGTCCGCACCGGCGTTGAGCAGGCGGCGCACATCGGCCACCTCGCGCACGCCACCGCCCACGGTCAGTGGAATGAAGACCTGCGCGGCCACCGCTTCGATGATCGGCAGGATGAGATCGCGCCCGTCGGAGGTCGCCGTAATGTCGAGGAACGTCAGCTCGTCGGCACCCTGCTCGTCGTAGCGGCGGGCGATCTCGACGGGGTCGCCCGCGTCGCGAAGTTCAACGAAGTTGACGCCCTTGACCACACGGCCGGCCGTCACGTCCAGACACGGGATGATGCGTTTAGCGAGAGCCATGATGATGGCAGGCGAGGCGGCCGCAGCCGTGGGCTCGCTTATGCCGCTCCTCCGGAAAGCTCATCGGCGCGCGTTTGCGCCGTCGAGAAATTCAGGTCGCCCGAGTAGATCGCGCGGCCGCAGATGACGCCTTCGACACCCTCGTGCTCGACCTGGCACAGCGCATCGATATCGCCCAGATTCGACAGGCCGCCGCTGGCGATCACCGGCACGGTCACCGCCTGCGCCAGACGTACCGTCGCATCAATATTGATACCCTGGAGCATGCCGTCGCGGCCGATGTCGGTGTAGATGATCGACTCGACGCCGTAATCCTCGAACTTGCGCGCCAGATCCACGACTTCGTGGCCCGTGAGCTTGCTCCAGCCGTCAGTGGCGACTTTACCGTCCTTGGCATCGAGGCCGACGATGATATGTCCGCCGAACGCGGTGCATGCGTCCTTCAGGAAGCCGGGGTTCTTGACCGCAGCCGTCCCGATGATGACGTACGACAGGCCGTCGTCGAGATAACGCTCGATGGTATTCAGGTCACGAATGCCGCCGCCCAATTGCACGGGAATATCGGCGCCTACCTCCTGAATGATGGCGCGGATGGCCGCTTCATTGCGCGGCTTGCCGACGAATGCACCATTCAAGTCCACCAGATGGAGGCGGCGTGCGCCTTGCTCGACCCAATGTCGAGCCATGGCAGCGGGGTCCTCCGAGAATACGGTGGCTTGATCCATGTCGCCTTGTTTGAGGCGAACACATTGACCGTCTTTAAGGTCGATGGCCGGGATGAGCAGCATAGGCAATCGTGAAACGTCGCTAGTGGGAAGAAAAAGAAATTCGCAAATTACGCGGACAACACAAAACCGATCCCTGCCTTGCCGGGCACCGGCACATCGGGATCGGATTCGTCAACATGACACACAGTATAAGCCGTGATGGCACAAGCGCTCCGAGAGGAATTGGGGCGCCCACGTGCCACTCGGGTCGCGATCAGGATCAGGGCTTCCACTGCGCAAAGTTGCGATAAAGGGCAAGGCCGGCCTGGGCGCTCTTTTCCGGGTGGAACTGGGTGGCGAAGATATTATCTTGGGCCACTGCACAGGTAAAGGGCACGCCATAAACCGTCTCGCCGACCGTCAGTCCGGGCTTGGCGGGCACAACGTAGTAGCTGTGCACGAAGTAAAAATAGCTGTCGTCGGGCACACCGGCCCAGATCGGGTGACCGTGCGTCTGATGCACGCGATTCCAGCCCATCTGCGGCACCTTGAAGCGCGAGCCGTCATCCTGCAACTGGCCCTCGAGGTCGAAGCGCACCACGCGCCCCGGCAGCAGGCCGAGGGCAGGCGTGTTGCCTTCGTCCGACACGTCGAACAGCATCTGCTCGCCCACGCACACGCCGAACATCGGCTTGGTGGCGGCGGCTTCGACGACCGCTTCGCGCAGGCCCGATTCGTTCAGACAGCCCATGCAGTCACGCATGGCCCCCTGCCCGGGCAGCACCACGCGATCGGCGGCGCGAATTTCGGAGGCGTCGCTGCTGATGCTCACGTCGGCCTCCGGCGCGGCCGCACGCAGCGCCTGATAAACCGAGCGCAGGTTGCCCATTCCATAGTCGACAATCGCAATCTTGTTCATCTCAAACTCGGCAGCAGTATTTTCAAACCATCGATAATGAATTCCACGGCCAGCGCCGAGAGGATCAACCCCATCAGACGCGTGCCGATGTTGATGCCCGTGCGCCCAAGCCAGCCTTCGATACGCCCGGCGCTGCGCAGCGCCACCCAGCACACCGCGCCCACGCCCACCCCGATCGCCACAAGCGCCAAAATCTGCGCCCAGCCATGCGCACGGCCCGAGTAAATGATCACGGTACTGATCGTGCCCGGACCGGTGAGCAGCGGGATTGCAAGCGGCACCACGGCGATATTCGGCCGCTCTTCCGCTTCGTGACGCTCTTCGGCCGTCGCCCGTGTGTTGCCCGTCTGCGCGTTGATCATGTTCACCGCCATAAGCAACATGATGACGCCGCCGCCAACTTCAAGCGACGCAATCGAGATGCCGAAGAAGCGGATGATGGCTTCGCCGAACAGTCCCGAACCTGCGACCACCAGCGCCACGGCAATCGCCGCAATGTCGATCGTATGGCGTTTCTCTTCGCGCGTCTGCGTGGACGTCAGGCTGATGAACAGCGGAATCGCCCCGAGCGGATTGATCAGGGCCAGCAGCGAGATGAAGAACTTGAAGGCGTCGAGCGTCATAAGGGGCACACGGCGCCGGCGTCCGGCCGGTCGATGATGCGTCGTCGGGGGCCACCGGCCTGACAGACCGGCGGGCTATCCTATCCGGCAGACGGCGCCGGTCGGTCTCGCGTTACAGGCTTCCCTTCGTAGACGGCACGACACCCGCCGCACGCGGATCAATCTCCACCGCCATGCGCAACGCGCGGCCGAACGCCTTGAACACCGTTTCACATTGGTGGTGGGCGTTGATACCGCGCAGGTTGTCGATATGGAGCGTGACGCCCGCGTGATTCACAAAGCCACGGAAAAACTCGATGGTCAGGTCGACGTCGAAATTACCGACACGGGCGCGCGTGAACGGCACGTGGAATTCGAGACCGGGACGGCCCGAGAAGTCGATCACCACGCGCGAGAGCGCTTCGTCGAGCGGCACATAGCTATGGCCGTAGCGCACGATGCCCTTCCGGTCGCCGATGGCCTTGGCGACAGCCATACCCAGCGTGATACCGACATCTTCCACCGTGTGGTGATCGTCGATGAAAGTATCGCCTCGGGCCTCGACTTCCATGTCGATAAGGCCGTGGCGCGCAATCTGGTCGAGCATGTGGTCCAGAAACGGCACGCCGGTATCGAGCGTCTTCCGGCCGGCGCCGTCCAGATCGATCTTGACGCGTATTTGCGTTTCGCTGGTATCGCGAACGACTTCCGCAATGCGCATGATGGTGAGTTCTCGTCGTATAGCTTGTTAGAGCGATGCAGCCAGGGCCTGAACCATTGCCGCATTCTCCGTGGGGGTGCCGACCGTCAATCTCAGGCAATTGGCCAGCAATACGTGCATTTTACCCACGTTTTTGATCAACACCTTGTGTGCGAGCATGCCAGCGTGCGTTTTGTCCACATCCGGCACACGAACGAGCAGGAAATTCGCGTCGCTCGGGAACACCGTCGTACCGGGCAGCGCCGCCACGGCCGCAGCCAGCCGCGTGCGTTCGGCCCGCAATTCGGCCGCCTGCGCGTCGAGCACATCGAGGTGATCGAGCATGAATTCGGCACACGCCTGAGTAAGCACATTCACGTTGTACGGCGGGCGCACCTTGTCGAGTTGGTCCAGCCAGTCCGCACTGCCCGCCACGTAGCCCAACCGGATACCCGCCAGACCGAGCTTGGAGACGGTGCGCATCACCAGCAGATTCGGAAACTCCGGCAGGCGCGGCATCCACGTTTTCCGGGCAAACGGCTGATACGCCTCGTCGATCACCACCAGCCCCCGGCCAGCGGCGCGTATGAGTGCTTCGATGTCGTCGTCGGCAAACAGATTGCCCGTGGGGTTGTTCGGGTAGGCCAGATAGACCACCGCGCCCGGATGCGCCGCGATGGCGTTCAGCATCGCCGGCATATCGAGCGAAAAGTCGGGACGCAACGGCACGCCAACGAACTCGATGCCCGCAAAGCGCGAGGACATCTCGTACATGACGAAGCCCGGCGTCGGGGCGATCACGGCAGCGCCCGGACGCGCCGTGGCGATGGCGATCATGCTGATGATCTCGTCCGACCCGTTGCCCAGCAACAGCCGCGCCCCGGCCGGCACGCCCATCGTGCGCGCGAGCTTGTCGAGCAGCGCCTGCGGACGCGGCGCCGGGTAGCGGTTGAGCGCCACGTCGGCCAGACGACGCCCCAGTTCGCCGCGCAGTGCGTCCGGCAGGCCATACGGGTTCTCCATCGCGTCGAGCTTGAGGAAGCCGCTGGCATCGGACACGGGGTAGGTGCTCATGGCGAGCACGTCGGGGCGGATCACTTGATCGACGGACATGGCGAAGAATGAGGTTCGTGTGTGAAGGTCGTGTAGCGCGAATCAGTTGAAAGCGAAGGTCAGCCGTCCCGCATCGGCGCCGTCGATCTTGACGGTGCACCGGCGGCCGGTCTCCACGCTGCCGAGGGCGTCGGTAATGCGCTGCACGCGCACGCCGGTCTGCCAGGACAGCGCCTGCGCCACGGCCGGACTCACACGCGCGGGCGACGCCTCGGCCTCGCAGCGCATGGCCACAAGGCGGTTGCCAACGCGTCCGAACACCCCGTGGGCGACTTCGTCGTCCGTGCCGCGCAGGGCGGTCTTGCCGTTGAGCCGCAATACGTAGACGTCGTTGTCGAATGCCTGACGACGCACGCACACCGTCAAACGCTCGGCGGACGCACCGTCGAACGTCGCGTGCTGGCAGTTATTGCTGGCGGCATGAGCAGCGGCGCTGGCCGTGACACCGAGGGCAAACACGGCGGCAGCCCGCAGCGCAGCCCGCGCAAAGCGGGCTGACAGCGAAAACGACGGGGAAGCAGGAATTGCGCGGGTCCGACGCCAGGCGGCGGCCGGCGTCGTTTGACAGTACGCGGGCCGCAGGGCGTCGTCGCGCATGTCAGGACTCGCGATGCGAACGGTATTCGGCACTGCGCGCGTGCGCTTGCAGGCCTTCGCCGTACGCCAGTTCGGCGGCAATCTCGCCGAGCATGCGGGCACCGCTCTCGCTCACTTCGATGAGACTCGAACGCTTGATGAAGTCGTACACGCCCAGCGGCGACGAAAAACGCGCGGTACGCGACGTTGGCAGCACGTGGTTGGGACCAGCGCAGTAATCGCCCAGGCTCTCGCTCGTGAACTTGCCGAGGAAGATCGCACCGGCGTGACGGATCTTCTCGCCCCACTGCTGCGGCGTCTCGGCCGAGATTTCGAGGTGCTCCGGCGCGATCACGTTGGCGATCTCGCAGGCTTCCGCCATATCCCGCACCTTGACCAGCGCGCCACGGCCTTGCAGCGACGCAGCGATCACGTCGCGACGCGGCATCTCGTCGATCTGCCGCTCCATCGAGGCATGCACGCGTGCAAGGTATTGGGCGTCCGGGCACAGCAGAATCGACTGTGCGAGTTCGTCGTGCTCGGCCTGCGAGAACAGGTCCATGGCAACCCAGTCGGGGTTTGTCGAACCATCGCAGATGACGAGGATTTCGGACGGCCCGGCGATCATGTCGATGCCGACGGTGCCGAACACACGACGCTTGGCTGCGGCCACGAAGGCGTTGCCCGGGCCGACGATCTTGTCGACGGCAGGCACCGTTTCGGTGCCATACGCCAGCGCCGCGACGGCCTGCGCGCCACCGATGGTGAACACGCGGTCCACACCGGCGATGTGCGCAGCGGCAAGCACCAGCGGGTTCTGCACGCCGTCCGGCGTGGGCACCACCATGATGATGTCCTTCACGCCAGCCACACGCGCCGGAATCGCGTTCATCAGCACGGACGACGGATACGCCGCCTTGCCGCCCGGCACATAGATGCCCACGCGGTCGAGCGGCGTGATCTTCTGGCCCAGCACCGTGCCGTCCGGCTCGGTGTACTGCCAGCTATGGGTGCCGCATTCGATGCGTTGCTTCTCGTGATAGGCACGCACGCGGGCGGCCGCCGCTTCGAGCGCGGCGCGGCGCTTCGGCTCGAGGCTCTCGAGCGCTGCGGCCAGCGCCTCGGCGGGCAGTTCGAGCGCCGCCATGCCGCCCGCGCTCAGACGGTCGAACTTGTTGGTGTATTCGATAACGGCCGCATCGCCGCGCGTCTTCACGTCGGCAAGAATTTCGGCGGCCGCGCGGTCGATGGCGGCGTCTTCGCTCGCCTCGAACGCCAGAACGTCGCGAAGCTGCTTCGCGAAGCCTTCAGCGGAGGAATCGAGTTTGCGAATATCGAGTTTCATGCTGTTTGCCGGGACGCCTGCTCGAAGGCATCCAGAATAGGCTGCAACGACTCACGTTTCAACTTGAGCGCAGCCTGGTTGATTACGAGGCGGGACGAGATGTCCATGATCTCTTCCACTTCCACCAGATTGTTGGCCCGCAGCGTACCGCCAGTGCTCACCAGATCGACGATCGCGTCGGCCAGTCCCACGAGCGGACCCAATTCCATCGAGCCGTACAGCTTGATCAGGTCGACGTGCACGCCCTTGGCCGCGAAGTGCTCGCGCGCGGTCTGCACGTACTTGGTCGCCACCCGCAGGCGCGCACCCTGACGTACAGCATTCGCGTAATCGAAGCCCTTCGGTACAGCCACAGACATGCGGCAGCGCGCAATGTTCAAATCAATCGGCTGGTACAGACCTCCGCCGCCGTGTTCAATGAGCACGTCCTTGCCGGCCACGCCGAAGTCGGCGGCACCATATTGCACATAGGTCGGCACGTCGGTCGCGCGCACGATGATCACCCGCAGGTTCGGGTCCGTCGTCGGCAGAATCAGCTTGCGCGAGGTCTCCGGGTCTTCCGTGACTTCGATACCGGCAGCGGCCAGCAACGGCAGCGTCTCCGTGAAGATACGGCCTTTGGAAAGCGCCAGCGTCAACGGCTGAGCGAGCGGCTGGGCCGGCTTGGCGGAACTCATGCAATCTCTCCCTGGCGTGCTTCGACACGCCGGATTCGCGCGCCCACGGCGCGCAACTTTGCCTCGATACGATAATAGCCGCGATCGAGGTGATGAATACGGTCAACGAGCGTGCGGCCGTCGGCCGTCAAGCCCGCGACGATCAGGCTGGCGGAAGCGCGCAAATCGGTCGCCATGACATGCGCACCCGACAGGCGATCCACGCCGGAAATCCGCGCCGTGTTGCCGTCGACGCCGATATTTGCGCCCAAACGCATCAATTCCTGCACGTGCATGAAGCGGTTCTCGAAGATCGTTTCGACGACCTGCGAGGCCCCCTCGGCAATGCAGTTCAGCGCCATGAACTGGGCTTGCATGTCGGTCGGGAACGCCGGATATTCCGACGTCCGGAAACTCACCGCGCGCGCGCGCCGGTCCATCGTCGCGCGCAGCCAATCTGCACCGGCGCTCACGTTGGCGCCGGTTTCTCGCAACTTCCCGATCACGGCGTCGAGCGTGGACGGCACTACGCGACGCAGCGTGATGTCGCCACGCGTTGCCACGGCCGCGCATAGAAACGTGCCGGCTTCGATCCGGTCGGGCACGACATCGTGCGTTGCACCATGCAAGCGGGCCACGCCGGTCACCACCAGACGATCGGTGCCGATGCCCTCGATCTTCGCCCCCATCTTCACCAGCAGGTGGGCCAGATCCGTCACTTCCGGCTCGCGTGCGGCGTTGGCCAGCACGGTCACGCCGTCGGCGAGCGTTGCCGCCATGAGCAGGTTTTCGGTGCCCGTCACGGTAATCATGTCCGTCACGAGCGTCTCGCCACGCAGGCGTGCCGCCCTGGCGACGATGTCGCCGTGCGTCAGCATGATCTCGGCGCCCATCTTCTGCAGGCCCTTGATGTGCTGATCGACCGGACGCGCCCCGATGGCGCATCCGCCCGGCAGCGACACGCGCGCTTCGCCACAGCGGGCGAGCAACGGGCCGAGCACGAGAATCGACGCCCGCATCGTCTTCACGAGGTCGTAAGGGGCCGCAGGCTCGGTGATCTGCGACGCGTCGAGCGTTACCGATTCGCCGCGGCGCTCGACCTTGACGCCCATGCGCGCGAGCAGTGTCAGCATGGTGCGCACGTCGTGCAGATCGGGCACGTTACCGAGCACCAGCGGCTCAGCCGTGAGCAGACTCGCGCACAGAATGGGCAGCGCGGCGTTCTTGGCACCCGAGACGGTAATCTCTCCTGCCAGCCGCTCGCAACCTTCGATTTCAAGGTGGTCCGCGGCCACGCGCTCGCCGGCGGCGGCCTCGCTGTTGCCGGCGGCGCCAGCGCTCTCTTGCGTAATCCTCATTGCGCCTGATACTCCGTGGGCGTGAGGGTCTTCATCGACAGCGCATGAATTTCCGCCTTCATGCGATCGCCCAGCGCGGCGTACACGAGTTGATGACGCGCAATGAGGCGCTTGCCTTCAAATTGCGCGCTCACGATGGTCGCGAAGAAGTGCTGACCATCGCCTTCGACGGCCACGTGTTCGCAAGCCAGACCGGCTTCGATGTACTGTTTGATTTGTTCGGGGGTAGGCAGCATTGCCGATCCTAGAGAAGTTCAGTGACGCAGTTTGTAGCCGCGGCGCAGCAGATTCAGCGCCACGATTGCGAGTATCAGGAACGTCGCGCCGACGACGGCGAGGCTCGTCTCCGGGGCCACGTCGGACACGCCGAAGAAGCCGTAGCGGAACCCGTCGATCATGTAGAAAAACGGGTTGAAGTGAGAGACAGCCTGCCACAGCGGCGGCAGCGAGTGAATCGAGTAAAACACGCCCGCGAGGAACGTCGCCGGCATGATCAGGAAGTTCTGGAACGCCGCGAGCTGGTCGAACTTCTCGGCCCAGATGCCCGCGATCAGTCCCAACGTCCCGAGAATCGCCGCCCCGAGGAACGCGAAGCCGATGATCCACAGCGGCGCGGCAAACGACAGATGCGTGAACGCCGCCGTCACCACGAAGACGCCCAGCCCCACCGACAGCCCGCGCACCACGGCGGCGAGCACGTACGCGCCGTACATCTCCCAATGCGAGAGCGGCGGCAGCAGCACGAACACAAGGTTGCCCGTGATCTTGGACTGAATCAGCGACGACGAACTGTTGGCGAACGCGTTCTGCAACACGCTCATCATCACGAGACCCGGCACCAGAAACGCGGTGTAGGTGATCTGGTCATAGACCTTCACGCGATCTTCGAGCACATGGCCGAAGATCATCAGATACAGCAGCGCAGTGAGCACCGGCGCACCCACGGTCTGGAAGCTCACCTTCCAGAAACGCAGCACTTCCTTATAGAGCAGCGTGCGAAAGCCGATCATGCTGCCACCTCCTGCGCGCGCGAGCCGGACATGATCTGCACGAACACGTCCTCGAGATCGGCCTTCTGAATGTCGATGTCCTCGACGATGCCGCCCGCCGCACGGCAGGTGGCGAGAATCGATTCCACTTCGTCGCAGCCTGCCAGACGCAGCGCGAACTGATGCCCGCCCGTGTCCTGTCCGTCGACCAGCAGGGGGCGCAGTTCGTCGGGCAGCGTGCCTTGCTTGAAACGCAGCACGAGACGCGTGCCCGCGAAGCGCTGAAGCAGCGAGGCAGTGCGCTCGAGCGCTACGACTTCACCGCGCTTGAGCATGGCGATGCGATCGCACAACGTTTCGGCTTCTTCCAGATAGTGCGTGGTCAGCACGATGGTGTGGCCTTCACGGTTCAGACGCGAGATGAACTTCCAGAGCGTCTGACGCAGTTCCACGTCGACCCCGGCGGTCGGCTCGTCGAGCACGATCACCGGCGGACGGTGCACGAGCGCCTGCGCCACGAGTACGCGCCGCTTCATGCCGCCCGAGAGCTGGCGCATGTTGGCATTCGCCTTGTCGGTCAGATCGAGGTTGGCCATCACTTCGTCGATCCAGTCGTCGTTGCGCGTCAGTCCGAAGTAGCCGGACTGGATACGCAACGTTTCACGCACGGAGAAGAACGGATCGAAAACGAGTTCCTGCGGCACCACGCCGAGCTTGCGGCGGGCATTGCGGTAGTCTCGTACCACGTCGTGCCCGAGCACGCTGATACTGCCCGCATCCGCGCGCGCGAGGCCCGCGAGAATGCTGATCAACGTAGTCTTGCCAGCGCCGTTGGGGCCGAGCAGACCGAAGAATTCACCTTCTTCGATCGAGAAGCTGACGCCCTTGAGCGCCTGCAACGCCTGATAGCGTTTTTTGACGTTACGGATTTCGATGGCGGCCATGGACTGCGCGCACCCGTCTTGGCGGGCACGCCATTGTGTTCTCCGGTCACGGCTGGCCGTGGGCGCTGACCGCTGGGATCGCGGCAGCAGCCAAATCGGCGGCAAGGGTGCCCGGATGGAGATAACTGCCCAAAAGTCGGCAGAAAACCCCTGATTATAAAGGAAGCCGGTACTGGCCGTGCTTACAGCCGGTCTGGCAGTGCCGTAACGTCCATAACGCCCATAACGCCGGTAACGGCTGTAACACACGACGTTCGGCGGGCACTACCGCATGGCCCACAAAAAAAGCGCCGTAGGGAGACGGCGCTTTCTTCAGGGGCGGCAGTCCGGCCAGACGCATCAGCTCGAGAGCAGATGGTCGACACCGTACACCAGCGCAAGGCTGGCCAATCCCGTCGGCAAGTTAGTGAACGCCAACGTCGCACCGCGGCGAACCGCATGGCGGCGCAGCGCCAGCAACACGGCAAGCGCCGACGAGTCGAAATGCGTCAGTCCGGCGCAATCGATCTGGGTTTCGCCCGCATCGATGCGATCGATAGCCTTTGCGAGAACGTCGCCGGCGGTGTCGTGCGTGAGGTCGGTCTGCAACGCGAGCATGCGCTTACTTGCCGCCGGCGAGTTGCTGGTTGCGCTCGGTCAGGAACTTGATCAGGCCATCGATGCCCGATTGATTGACCTTCTCCGAGAATTGATTGCGGTACGTCTGGATGAGCCAGGCGCCCAGCACGTTTAAGTCGTACAGCTTCCATTCGCCGCTGGCCGTCTTGTACAGGCGGTAGTCGAGTTCGACCGGCTGACCGTTGTTGATGACATCGGTGTAGACCACGACGTCGGTGTCGTTCGGCTGAGCGCGAAACGGCTTGTAGTTGATCTGCTGGTCACGAATCTGCGCAATGGCGCCTGCATACGTGCGCAGCAACAACATCTTGAACTGCTCCGTCAGTTGCTGACGCTGAACTTCGGTCGCCGTTGCCCAAGCGCGGCCCGTCGCCAATTGTGTGGTCCGCTTGAAGTCGGCGTGCGGCATGATCTTCTGCTCGACCAGCTTGGTGATGCTGTTCAGATCGCCCTTCTGGATGTTCGGATCGCTCTTGGCGGCGATCATGACTTCGGTCACGGTCTGCTTGACCAGCACTTCCGGGGCCTGCGCCTGCGCCACGGCGGAGCCGGCGGCGGTGTACGTCATGAACGCCATGACGGGAATGAGCCAGAACTTCTTCATTGTGGACTTCCTCTTTCGAGTAACGAGTGTTGCGAGATTGGATACCCGCGTCGTGTCTTGAGTTCTCGGAATGACGGCAGTGTCGTGTAACAAACTGTTGCCCGAAGGGCCTGCCGACGGCGCCCCGGCGAGCGGGGCGCGCTTCATATATTCGGATCGACGCCGAACTGCGCTCGATCCGCGTCGATCAACGATGGAACGGCAGGCCGCCCGGGACCAACTTTCCGGGCACCGGCGAGCCTTGCGGCACTTCCGATTCGCCCTGCGCGCCCGAGGCCGGCGCCGGTGCCGGCGCGCTTGCGCCCGACGCGGGTGTGGCCGGCATCGGCTGTTGCTTGCCGCCGGCGGCCCCTGCGGCGCCCGCCGCGTCCCCTTCGTCCTCGTAGTTCGGCAGCGTGGCATCACCCGATGCGCCGCCATTGATCAGGTACTTGCGACGCGCCAGATAGGCGTCCCGCGTGAACGAGTACGGATCGAGTGCGGCAGCTTCCAGCAGGCTCGATGCGTCGAGCAGGTTCGCCCGCGTGTTCACCAGACGCACGCCAAAGAGCGAATAGCTCACCCAGTCCGGCCTGATGTAAGACGTCGGATCGATGACCATGTTGCCGGCCATGCCGACGGTGTCGCGCACGGTGCTCGGCCCGAGCAATGGCAGCACGAGGTACGGACCATCAGGCAAGCCCCACTTGCCCAACGTCACGCCGAAATCCTGGCTGTGCTTCGGCAGCCCGGCCGGCGTTGCGAAGTCGAACAGACCGCCCACGCCGAAGAACGTGTTGATCGTCAGGCGCATCAGATCCTGCGCGGCGGCCGTGATCTCCAACTGCAACAGATTGTTGGCGAAGTTGTACACGTCGCCCACGTTCGAGAAGAAGTTCGTGACCATGTCGCGCGCCGGATCCGGCACCGCGTAGCGGTAGCCCTTGGCTACCGGTACCAGGACAGCCTTGTCGAGCGTGTCATTGAATGTATACATCGAACGGTTGAAACCTTCGATGGGGTCAGCGGCATTCGGGTTGGTGACGGTGGCGCAACCTGCCAGCGTCATTGCGCCGGCGGCGAGCACTACCGAAGTACGGAAGCGGGTCATTCTCTTATTTTCCTTGGTTTACCGTTGCTGCCCCTTGCGCCGGTGGGGCAGCAGGAGTTGCCGGCGCCTGCGCAGCCGATGCACCGCCCGCCTGGGCGCCACCGGCATCCGCCGCCTTGTTATACAGGAACTGGCCGATCAGATTTTCCAACACGATGGCGGATTGTGTGAGCGTGATCGTATCACCGCCCTTGAGCATCTGATCGTCACCGCCGGGCTCAAGGCCGATGTATTGCTCGCCGAGCAGACCCGAGGTCAGGATCTTCGCCGACGAGTCCTTCGGAAACTGGTACTGCGCATCGATATTGAGCGTGACATCGGCCAGATAACGCTTGTCGTCGAACCTGATCGACGCCACGCGACCGACCACCACGCCCGCGCTCTTGACCGGCGCACGCGGCTTGAGACCGCCGATGTTGTCGAAGCGCACCGTTACCGGATACGTACTCGAGAACGACAGCGAACTCATGTTGCCAGCCTTGAGCGCGAGGAACAGCAGTGCTGCAAATCCGAGAACCACGAACAGGCCGACCCAGAAGTCGAGGGGGTGTTTTTTCATTGTGTCAGTGTGCGCAAACTGTCTGTCTATGTCTTGGCAGGCACGTTGGCCCGTTAGCTGAACATGAGGGCCGTGAGCAGGAAGTCGAGGCCGAGCACGGCCAGCGATGCCTGCACCACCGTGCGCGTAGTCGCACGCGACACGCCCTCCGGTGTCGGATGCGCCTCGAACCCCTGATACAGCGCGATAAATGTGACGGCAATGCCGAACACGATGCTCTTGATGACGCCGTTGGCGACGTCTGCCCACACGTCCACGCCGCCTTGCATCTGCGACCAGAACGCGCCGGAGTCCACGCCGATCAATTGCACGCCGACCAGATAACCGCCAAAAATACCCACGGCCGAGAAGATCGCCGCAAGAATCGGCATGGCGATCACGCCGGCCCAGAAACGCGGGGCCACCACACGCGCGATCGGATCGATCGCCATCATCTCCATGGCGGTCAGTTGTTCGCCCGCCTTCATCAGACCGATTTCGGCCGTGAGCGAAGTGCCGGCGCGTCCAGCGAACAGCAACGCCGACACCACCGGGCCCAGCTCACGCACCAACGAGAGCGCCACGAGCAGCCCCAGCGCCTGTTCCGAGCCGTACTTATTGAGTGTGTAATAGCCCTGCAAGCCCAGCACGAAGCCGACGAACAGGCCCGAGACGGCAATGATGACGAACGAATAGTTGCCCAGAAAATGCACCTGGTCGGTCACCAGACGGGGCCGGCGCAACAGCGCGCCGCTCGAGCGAAGCATGCGCAGGAACAAGCGTGCGCCGTAGCCGACTCGCTCAACGTGGCCGCGAACAAAACTGCCAATGGCGGTGATCATGCACGCGCTCCGATACCGAAATCTTCCGCCAGCGGTGGTGCGGGATACTGAAACTTCACAGGGCCGTCCGGCTGCGCGTCGATGAACTGGCGCACCGTCGGGTCGTTCGAGGCACGCAGCGCGTCGGGCTCACCCTCTGCCGCAATGCGGCCTTCGCTGATGAAATAGATGTAGTCGGCGATGGTGAACGTCTCCACAACATCGTGCGAAACAATGATGGACGTGGCGCCCAGCGCATCGTTGAGCTTGCGAATCAAATTCGCCGTAATGCCCATCGAGATCGGGTCCAGACCGGTGAACGGCTCATCGTACATGATGAGGTCCGGGTCCAGCGCCATCGTGCGTGCCAGCGCCACACGGCGCGCCATCCCGCCCGAGATCTCGGCCGGCTTCATGTCGCGTGCGCCACGCAGTCCGACCGCGTTGAGCTTCATCAGCACAAGATCGCGAATGAGTTCTTCATCAAGCCGGGTGTGTTCGCGTAGCGGGAACGCCACGTTGTCGAACACCGTCATGTCGGTGAAGAGTGCACCGAACTGGAACAGCATGCCCATGCGGCGACGCAGCCGGTACCAACCGTTGTGGTCGAGCGAGGCAACATCGGTGCCGTCGAAATCGACAGTGCCCTGGCTGGCATGGACGAGCCCGCCGATCAGGCGCAGCACCGTTGTCTTGCCGCAACCCGAGCCGCCCATGACGGCAATGACCTTTCCGCGGGGAAACCGCATATTCAACCCGGAAAGCACCAGACGTTCGCCGTAACCAAAGCTAACGTCGCGCAATTCGAGCAAATTTTCCGGATTCGGGGTAGGCACGTTTCGGGTCTTATAGTGCGGCGCAAAACGCCAATTATAGGGGGGAATGCAAATCGATGCCGCCCAACCAGGGTGGGCGAAAGCGAGGATCGGCGCAGCCCCGCGGCATTCTACAGTGCCTTGGCATATTCGCGCCGACGCGTTCCGAAGCGCGCAACAGACAGAAAACGTAACCGCAGCAAAGACTTACCAATACCGTTGCCTGCATGGGTGTTGTGCGGTTGCTACAATATGGCGTTTCACGCAATAAGTCATTGACCCGAATGTCCCGCGCCACGTCATCGCCTTCCCGCCCCCTTCCGACGCAGCCTACGGAGATGCCGAAGTTTCGGATTCGTCCGATGCAACCTAGCGATATTCCCCAGGTGTTGACGGTGCAGGCGCAAGCCTATCTCGATCTGATGCATGAGTCGGAAGCCACGCTGGCCTCGCGGCTCACGTTGTCGGCGTCCACCTGCTGGGTCGCGGTCGACGCTGGCTCGGCGCACGCTCCGGTGGCCGGCTATCTGTTCACGCATCCCTGGCGCATCGCCGCCCCGCCGCCGCTGGATACTGCCCTCGACGCCCTGCCCGATGCGCCCGACTGCTGGTATGTGCACGATATGGCGCTCGCCCCCCGCACGCGCGGCGCGGGTGTCGCAAGCCAACTGTATACCGTCGCACTGGCTTCGGCGCAGTCGCTGGGGTTGCGTGCGTCGGCGCTTGTCGCGGTGCAGCAATCGCAAGGGTTCTGGGCGCGCTTCGGTTATGTCGCCGCGACGGATGTCTCGCCGCTCATTGCCGCCAAGCTGGCCGGGTACGGCGACGGTGCAGTGTTCATGACACGCAACCTGTAGCCTCCGGCCTGCGGCACATCACGGCACATCAGGCGCGCCGCGCAAACTCCCGCTGCATTCCTTGCACCGCGGCCACGACATCGACGGCTTCCGTCACGGCACGCACGACCGCCGTGCATCCCACGCCCGTATCGAGCACCTGCGCGAGATTCGCCGCGTCGATGCCGCCGATCGCCACCAGCGGGTAATGCGGAGCGATCAATTTCACATACCGCGCCAGCTTCGCAAGCCCCTGCGGCGCAGTTGCGATCACCTTGGTCGTCGTGGGAAACACGGCCCCGACCGCCAGATAGCTTGGCCGGAAGTGATGCCCCGCGAGAATTTCGTAATAGCCATGCGTGCTGATACCCAGCCGCATGCCGCTCGCAAACAGCGCCGCCACCTCGTCGGCCGAGAGCGCCGCCATGTCTTCCTGCCCGAGGTGAACGCCGTACGCGTTCGCTTGCGCCGCCTCGCGCCAGTGGTCGTTGATGAACCATGCGCTGTCGCGCGTCACGCGGCGCCCGGCGGCCACCGTCCGTTCGATCTCCGAACGCAGCGTGGGGTGCGCCGGGTTCTTGATGCGCAATTGAACGGTACCGACCTGAAGATCGGCCATGCGCTCGCACCAGCCGGCATCGGGCAACACCGGATACAGGCCGAGGCGTGACGGGCAGGCCGGGAAGCGCCCGGGCGACGGCACCTGTCCAAGCACAGCAGGGAATGTCTCGAGCACGGTCGGCCATGCCCCCAGCGCACTCTCATCTTCCGGGCGCGCGTGGCTGCCGTCGGTGCGCCAGGCTCGGGCCAGCACGAGGGCGTCGTGCGGCGCGAAGCCGCAGTCGAGAAACGCGGCGAACGCGGGGAAGAAGGCGGGATCGGCCACGCCCGCCACGCGATAAATCGCGTCATGCGTGTACAGCGTGTCTTGCACATGCCCATGCGCGAGCGCGTGCGAACACAGCACGACGGCACCCGCCGCGCGCCAGACGTCGAGCTGCACCGATGCGGCCGTGCCCATCTCGCCTTGCGGCGAAAGCGGCCACCAGACCACGTCACCCCGACCTGCGCCGGCCGGCGTCTGCGCATGCAGACGCCAATGCGGTGCCGTCTTGTCCGAGGGCCATGGCGCGAGCCGCGCGCGAATGTCGGCAGCGGCCTGCTGCCACGCCATGGCAAGCGGTGTGTCGGCGGGCAGGCATTGCACGTGCGGCAACGGGGCGGCGCCGGTATGCGTCGTCATGAAATTTCCTTGTGAATCGGGCGATGCGGGGCGACGGGCGAAGTTCGGGCTAGCGGCGAACGACGTTCAGACGCCCGTCTGATGCCAGAACGGCACACCGACCACCGGCGTGCTGGCTTCGGCGCTCTCGCGTTCGGCCATCGGCCCGGCAAGCCACGCGGCGCGCCCTGCCTTGATCGCAATGGCAAACGCACCGGCCATCTCCACCGGTTGCGCGGCGCGCGCCACGGCGGTGTTGAGCAGCGCGCCGTCGTAGCCCCACTCCATCACTTGACAGGCATGCGACGGCAGACCGAGGCCAGCGTCGACGATCAGCGGTGTGTCCGGCAGACGATCGCGCAGCAGCCGCAAACCGTAGGGATTGATCACCCCCTTACCGGTGCCGATCGGCGCGCCCCACGGCATCAACGCCTGGCAGCCGACGTCGAGCAGACGGCGGCACAGCACCAGATCTTCCGTGCAATACGGCAGCACCTTAAAGCCATCGCGAATCAATTGCTCCGCGGCCGTCACGAGACCGAACGGATCGGGCTGGAGCGTATAGTCGTCGCCGATCAGTTCGAGCTTGATCCAGTCGGTCTCAAAGACTTCGCGCGCCATTTGCGCCGTCGTTATCGCTTCCTGCACCGAATGGCAGCCCGCCGTATTGGGCAGCACCGGCACCGCGAGACGGCGCAGCGTCTCCCAGAAAGGTCCCTCCGAGGCCTGCGCCCCGGCACCCGACAGTTGACGGCGCAGCGCCACCGTCACCATGCCCGGACGCGCCGCGTCGATGGAATCGCTCAGCGCTTGCAGCGACGGATAGCGCGCCGTGCCGAGCAGGAAACGGCTGCCAAAGCGGGTGTCGTACAGCGTAAGCGCGTCGCGCGCGCTGCCTGCGGCCACGTTGGCCGATTCGGTGATTGCGTTCATTTCAGCCTCCGGCCACCGGTTGCACGACATCGATCTTGTCGCCCTGCGAGAGCGAACGCGCCGCGTATTGCGTCTTGGGTACGAATTGCCCGTTGATCGCCGTGGCGAACGGCGGCTTGGCGCCGTAGGCGACCAGCGCCTCGGCCAGCGTCGCCGTCTCGGCCACGCTCAGTGTCTGCTGATTGATATGGATGTCCATCGCGTACAGCTCCCTCTCACACCTGACGGAACAGGTCCGGCCACGGCCGGCTCGCTCGCCACGTCTCCCAGTCGAACGCATGGCCAACGCCCGCTGGCGCACCCGTCGATTGCATCAACGCCTGCGCCAGCGCGCAAGCCTCCCCCGTGACTGCCGGCGCCAGCAAATAGCCGTGCCGGTACAAGCCGTTCACCCGCAGCAGCCGCGCACCGTCCCACTGCACGCGCGGCAGATGATCGGGCAGCGCGGGGCGGCAGTTGACGTTCAACTCGATAATGCGCGCCTCGCCGAACGCCGGGTTCAGCGAATGCGCCGCCGAGAGCAGTTCGAGCGCCGAGCGCACGGTCATCGGCGACATGTCTTCCGACTCGAGTTCGGTCGCCCCGATCACATACAGATCGTTTTCCTTGGGCGCGATATAGATCGGATATCGCGGATGCAGCAACCGTACCGGCCGGCGCAGTCCGACACCCGGCGCGTGAATGCGCACCACTTCGCCACGCACGCCGCGCAAGCGCGTGAGCACACCGCGTGCGCCCAGCCCGCGGCAATCGATGACAAGACCGGCGTCGGGGTAGGCCCCCTCGGCGATCTCCGTATGCCAATGCAGTTCCGCCCCGGCCTTGGCGAGCCCCGCCGCCAGCGCGCGCAGCAGTTGACGGTTATCGAGCTGGCCCTCGTTCGGCAGCAACCAGCCTTCCTGAAAACGTCCGGCAAGCGCAGGCTCGACCTCGCCCAATTGCGCGCCCGTCACCCGCTCGACGCCACCGCGCAGCAATGCCGGCGGGGCATTCGCGCGCATGCGGCGATCGAACATGAGTGCTTCGGCACGGTCGGGCTGATGCCACACGACCAGCGTGCCGTTGCGTTGGAAGAAGACATGCTCAGGCAGGCCGTCGATCAACGACGGCCAGCGCTCGAGGCCCGCCGCGCCCATCTCGACGATGCTCGGTTCGGCCACGGCGGCCTCGGCCAGCGGTGCGAGCATGGCGGCCGCGACCCAGCCGGCAGCGGACGACCCGTCGGCGTCGCCGCGCTCGAACAGCGCCACGCGCGCGCCGGCGCGGATCAGTTGCCAGGCGAGAAGACGGCCGGACAGCCCGCCGCCAAGGACGGCGACGTCAGGACGGGAAGCGGAACGCGAAGTGGATGCGCTCATACGCGCACCGCCGCGCAAGCCATCACGGCGCGCAGGCACTCAGGGGAACACGAAGGAATTTGTGGAAGGCAGCGCATGGGGGTCCTTTCCTCATGAAAGCAAAAGGACGAAACGGTGTTGGACACCTTACCCCACTGGAGGAGTCGGAAACTTCCCACGCCGGTATTACCCGGGTCGGGTGCAAAGGGTCTCTCTCAGCCCCGTGACATCGTTACGCATGGTCAACACCCGCGTCCGGCACGGAGCACCCCTGTTTCGCCCGCAGCCATTACAACATAGATGCCGACGCCCGTGCAAGCTAGGTTTCCGGCCGGTTGCACGTCCGTCGCGTCTCGTTTTTTGACGAATCTCCCGAGCCTTGTAACGACACGTAAACTGAATTTCGACGTGACGCGAGTTCCAGGCCGGAATTCGTGCAACGCAGCATCGGGAACTGAGGTCAAATGAGCCGTCGCCCCCATAACACGTTGCACCCCTGCGGCAGCGCCGCCAGACGATCATGGTTCACACGCCGATGCCTCCCCAATCTTCCGACGTGCCGCCGGCCGGCGACCCTATTGCACCCGCGCCCAAACCGCCAAAGCACCCCACAGCCTGGCAATTGATCCGGCCTTACTGGATCTCGGAGAAGCGTTGGGAGGGACGCCGGTTGCTCGCCCTCGTCGTGGTGCTCAACCTTGCGGTCGTGTTCATCAACGTGCGCCTGAACGCGTGGAACGCCGGCTTCTACGACGCCCTGGATAAGCGCGACTGGCCCGTCTTCAAGTCTTCGCTCGCCGAATTCGCGATGCTCGCCTTCAGCTTCATCATCATCGCCACGTTCCGCACGTACTTCCGGCAGATGCTCGAAATCCGGTGGCGGCAATGGATAACGGATACGAACCTGGCAAAGTGGTTTACCCATCAGGCGTATTACCGCATCGAACGCGACCATCTCGCCGACAACCCCGACCAACGTATTTCGGAAGACATCCGCACGCTCGTGAGTTCGTCGCTGGCGCTGTCGCTCGACTTGCTGACGACACTCGTCTCGCTGTTCTCGTTCATCACGATTCTGTGGACGATCTCGGGCGCGGTGTCATTCGCGCTGGGCGGCATGAACATCACGATTCCCGGCTACATGGTCTGGGTCGCGGCGCTATACGCCGTCGTGGGTTCGTACTTCATCTTCAAGGTCGGCCGCCCGCTCGTCGGGCTGAGCTATCGGCAGCAGCAGGTGGAAGCGGATTTCCGTTTTCTGCTGATGCGCCTGCGCGAATCGGCCGAGCAGGTCGCCCTCTATCGCGGCGAAGGCGCCGAGTTGTCGCGCCTGAAGGCGGCCTTCGGCGCCGTGCGCGACAACTGGTGGCAGATCATGGTCGTGACGAAGCGCCTGATCTTCGCGAACTCGATTTATGCGCAGATCGCCATCGTCTTCCCGATCATGGCGGCCGCGCCGCGCTACTTCGCGGGGGCATTCACGCTCGGCGTGCTCATGCGGATCATCGACGCCTTCGGGCAGGTGAGCGACGGCTTCTCGTGGTTCGTGAACAGTTTCGCGACCCTGGCCGACTGGAAGGCGACGGTCAATCGTCTGTGCGAATTCACGCGCGTGATCGACGAACCGCCGCAGGTGCCGCGTGAGGGCGCGATCTCCATCGTGACGGCGAGCAGTTCGGCGTCTCCCGCGTATGCAGCGACCGATCTGCATCTCGCGCTTCCCAACGGCGCACCGCTCGCGGTGGCCGGATCGTTCGCGTTCACGCCCGGCTCACGCTGGCTCATCCGCGGCCGCTCGGGCTGCGGCAAGAGCACCATGCTGCGCGCGCTCGCCGGGCTGTGGCCCTTCGGCAGCGGCCGCATCGAAGTTCCCGCCAACGCCCGCGTGCTGTTCCTCTCGCAGCAAAGCTATCTCCCCATCGACACGCTGAAGGCCGCGCTGGCGTTCCCCTCGCCGCCCGACGCGTTCAGCGACGCCGAGTGCCGCGCGGTGCTGACTGCCGTCAATCTCGGCCAATACAATGACGCCTTGCAAACGGTCGCGCACTGGGCGCGGCGGCTCTCGGGCGGCGAACAGCAACGGATCGCAGCCGCACGCGCCTTACTTCAGAAACCCGACTACCTGTTCCTCGACGAAGCGACCAGCGCGCTTGACGTGGAGACCGAGGAGGCCGTGTACGAAGCCCTGCACTCGCGCTTGCCCGGCACCATGATGGTCAGCGTGGCGCATCGCGAAACACTCGGGCGCTTCCATCAACACACCATGACACTGCATGCGACCAACGACGTCGAACGCTCACGGGTGGTCGGCGCCGCCTAGCACGCATGCACGCCAATTCATTCACTTCCTCAATAATATTGATACGTCTGTCCCGGTGCACAAGGGCTTTGGCATAATCACGAGCACCCTTTGCTCGACTCGGGTTCATCGTGACCACCCCTGCTTCCTCGTCCGGCCAGTCTCATCACCGCGCCGCGCGCACTATCGTCGTGACCGGCGCCGCTTCCGGCATCGGCGCGGCCATTGCCCGCCGGCTCGCCTCTACGCAGACGCGTCTGCTGCTGCACACCCGTGGGGCGTCCGACGCGAGTCAGGCGCGTCTCGCCGAGGTGCGTCAGACCTGTGAGAGTCTCGGCGCGCAGTGCGCCGTCTGGTTCGGCGATCTCGCTGAGACCTCCGCCGCCGCGCGTCTGATCGACGCCGCGCACGACGCCTTCGGCCCTATCGATCAACTCGTGAGCAACGCAGGTTTCGCGACGCGCCAGCGCTTGACCGACGTGGACGACGACGCCTTCGCGCTCACGCTCGCGGCCATGCCGGGCGCGTTTGCAGCGCTGCTGCGCAGTGCGTTACCCGACCTGCAACGCTCGCCGCAGGCCAGCGTGGTCGCCGTCAGTTCGTTCGTCGCCCATCGCTTCGCACCGAATCAGCCCGGCTTTCCCGCCACGGCCGCCGCCAAAGCCGCCATCGAAGCGCTCGCCAAAAGCGCCGCCGCCGAATATGCAAGCTCGGGTGTGACGATCAATTGCGTTGCACCCGGCTACACGCGCAAGGACAGCGGGCACTCGGCCATCGATCCGGCCGCATGGCAGCGCGCGGCCGACGCCACACCGACCGGCCGCCTCTGTGAGCCCGACGATATCGCCGCGCTCGCCGTTTTCCTGCTCGGCCTGCACGCGCGCCAGATCACGGGACAGGTGATCCACGTCGACGGGGGCCTGACACTCTGAGTCACACGTGACCCGCGCAGGTACAAAAAAACAACACACGTCACACACATAACGACAAGCACACGATCCACCGAGGAGTCTTCATGGCATTTTTTTCCTGGTTCAAGGAACTCAACACGAAGGAGCGCAAGGCCCTGTATGCGGGCTTCGGCGGCTACGCCGTCGATGCGTTCGACTTCATGATCTATTCTTTCCTGATTCCCACGCTCATCGCAGCGTGGGGGATGACGAAGGGCGAAGCGGGCATGATTGCGACCAGTTCGCTCATCTCGTCCGCGGTGGGCGGATGGCTCGCCGGCATTCTCGCGGATCGCTTCGGCCGCGTGCGCGTGCTTCAGTGGACGATCGCCACGTTTTGCCTGTTCACGTTCCTCTCGGGCTTCACGAACTCGTTCTGGCAGTTGCTCATCACGCGTACGTTGCAAGGCATCGGCTTCGGCGGGGAATGGACTGTCGTCACGATGATGATGGGCGAGATGATCCGCTCGCCGCAGCATCGCGCGAAGGCGGTCGGCACGGTGCAAAGCAGTTGGTCGGTCGGCTGGGCCGCCGCCGCGCTGCTGTACTGGTTCTTCTTCGCCGTGCTCGACGAGGGCACCGCATGGCGCGCGTGCTTCTGGATCGGCATCGTGCCCGCGCTGTGGATCACGTACGTGCGCCGTAACGTGTCGGACCCAGAGATCTACACGCAGACCCGCCGCAAGATCGCCGAGGGCAAACTGCACGGCAATTTCATGCAGATCTTCGCCCCGGAGCATTTGAAGACGACAATCCTCGGCAGCTTGCTGTGCTCCGGCATGCTGGGTGGCTACTACGCGATCACCACATGGCTGCCGACCTATCTGAAGACCGTGCGCGGGCTCTCGGTGTTCAACACGAGCGCGTATCTGATCGTGCTGATCGTCGGCTCGTTCGTAGGCTACATCGTCGGTGCGATTCTCTCCGACAAACTCGGACGTCGCGGCGCCTTCATCTTCTTCGCCGTCGCATCGTTCCTGCTCGGCATGGCGTACACGATGCTGCCGATCACCGACAGCGCGATGCTGTTGCTCGGTTTCCCGCTCGGCATCGTCGTGCAAGGCATTTTCGCGGGGATCGGCGCGTATCTGACCGAACTGTATCCGAACCACATTCGCGGTTCCGGACAAGGTTTCTGCTACAACCTGGGACGCGGCATCGGCTCGTTCTTCCCCATCGCCGTCGGCATGCTCGCGCAAACCGGCTCGCTCGTGAAGGCCATCGGCATGGTGGCGGGTGGCGGTTACCTGCTCGTGGTTGTGTGCGCGCTGCTGTTGCCCGAGACGCGCGGCAAATCGCTCGTCACGGCGGACTTCACGCACTGATCGCACGGATGCCACGAAACGCCATCGGTCCGCCGATGGCAAAACGGGACGCCGGATCGCTGACTACCGTCGATCCGACGTCCCGCCGCCTCACCGGGTGGCCATCCGTGTAAGCCAGCCAACCCGGAACCACTTCCGCAGTGCTCGCCGCTTATGTGCTTGCGCGGCGTCGCCACCGACACACCCCCGCCTACACACCTGCCGCCGAGAATGCGCCCGCCGATCCTGCCGATCCTGCATAAGGCGCTTCCGGCAATCCTTGCACACCGCAACGCACGGCAAACACATGACCATCGTGCTCGTTGGCGCCCACGCCCGGACGAATCGATGTCACGAACAACGTATCGAAGTCGCGCCCGCCGAACGCGCACATCGAGGGCTTCGACACCGGCAGCACAATCTCGCGATCCCGCTCGCCCGCCGGCGTGAAGCGCAGCAAACGGCTGCCATCGTTGGCGCACGTCCAGTAGCCGCCATCGGCATCGACGGCCGCGCCGTCGGGGCGGCCCGGATATCGATTCATGTCCACGAACAAACGCCGCTCGCCGATCGCGCCACTCTCGGCATCGAAGTCGAACGCCCACACGCGACGGCGCGTCGGATGCGAATCGCTAAGGTACATCGTGCGGCTGTCGGGAGAGAAGCCCAGACCATTCTGGGTGACAAGTCCGTCGACGAGCGGTGCAGACAGACGCCCCTCGGCATCGTAACGGAAGAGCGAACCCGCGTCGCTCGCGAGCGACATGTCCTGCACCATCGTGCCCGCCCAGAAGCGGCCCTGACGGTCGCAGCGCCCGTCGTTGAAGCGCATGCCCGGCGCGGGAAACGGGGGGGCGGCCACCCGCTGCCATTCGGATGCCGCAATGACGCCGGGCGTCCCCAGCCGCACCGCGAACAGCCCGGTTTCACAACCCGCGAGCAACGTGCCCGAGACGTCGAACGAGAAGCACGCGATCTGTTCCGGGAAGGTCCATTGGCGATGCTCGCCGTCGGCGGGCGTCACACGATGCAATTGCTTCGCGGTGATGTCTACCCAGTAGAGCGCTTGCTCGTTCGCGCACCACAGCGGGCTTTCCCCCACCGCGTGCGGTGTGTCTCGCGACGGCTCGAGTCGTTCGATGGACACGCTCATGCCTTGGGCTCCATCGGTCCCAACAACACGAACGGGCCGCCCTGGAAGCGCTGCGTCCAGTCGTCCATCTGCGGATCGGGGGCCTTGGGCGGGAACAGACCGGCGAATTCGGCGGAACTGTCTTGCGCACGGAAGCCGAGGAACGCGGCCTTCGTGTTATCGACCCACAGCGTCGGGTTGTTCGACACGCCGTAGACAATGGCATGTCCCACGCGATTCGTGAACAGCGAGCAACGCACGAGTTCGACGAAATCGCGATAGCTCAGGTACGTCACCATCATGCGCGGATTCTTTGGCTGCTCGAACGACGACCCGATGCGTAGACACACGGTCTCGAGACCGAAGCGGTCGAAGTAGTAGCGCGACAAGTCTTCGCCAAAGCACTTTGAGATGCCGTACATGCCGTCCGGGCGATGCGGTGTGTCGATGTCGAGCACTTCCGTCACGGGATGGAAACCGACCGCGTGATTCGAGCTGGCGTAGACGATACGCTTCACGCCCTGCTTCTGCGCCGCGCTGTAGACGTTATACAAGCCGAGGATGTTGGCTTGCAGAATGTCGTCGAAAGGCGCTTCGACGGAAACGCCGCCCAGATGCACCAGCGCATCCACCCCTTCGAGCAAGGCGTGCACCGCTGCGCGATCGGCGAGGTCGACCTGCATGGCTTCTTCGTGCGGGGCATCGGCCGTGAGCGGCACGATGTCGCTCACGCGCACGATGTCTGCCCATTCGGCGAGCTTGCCGCGCAGCTGTTTGCCAAGATTGCCCGCCGCGCCGGTCAGCAGCAGACGGCGGAAGGGTTTGCCGGAAGTCTGGCTCATGTCACTCCTTGTTCATCGGTAGATCGCAATGCATGCCACGCTGCATCGCGACAACAAAGCCGACGCCGCGCCGCACGCCCGAGGGGAAGTGCGCGGCGCGACGCACGTCAAATCGTCATGCAGCGAAGTCTTGCCTCGCCGCCTAGTCCGCTACCGCTACGCATTGGCCGTGCGGCCTACGTCGACACGTCTACCCGGCGACGGCGTGGCCGTGCCCGTGATGCCGGGCTTGACCACGCTCCACAAAATCACCGCGCCGATCAGATCGCCCAGGCCCAGCGCCACGAAGAACGGGGCGTAGCCCACCGCCGTCACGAAGGTGCCGATCACCAGCGTGAAGAGCAGGTTGCCGATCCCGGCGGACAATCCGGCCATGCCCGTCACCGTTGCCACTTCATTACGCGGGAACAGGTCGGCCGACATCGAAATCACGCTGATCGAAAGCGTCTGGTGCGCAAAGCCGCCCAGGCACAGCAGGAAGATTGCCATCATCGGGTCAGCGACGAAGCCCACCCCGCACATCGCCGTCATGATGATGGCGCCGACGGTGAACACAACCCGCTTGCCGTTGAAGATCGTGATCTTGAAATGCTTGTTCAGCCAGACGGAAATCGTGCCGCCCATCAGGCACCCGATGTCCGCCGCCACGAACGGCAGCCATGCCGTCGCGGCAATCGTCTTCAGATCGAAACCGCGCGCCTGATTGAGGTACAGCGGCATCCAGAACACGATCGTGCCCCACACCGGGTCGGCGAAGAAGCGCGGCAGGGCGATACCCCAGAAATTGCGCTGACGCAGGATCGAAAGCGGATTCGGTTTGCGTGCGTCGGCAGCGAGGTCGACGGCATGCCCTTCATTGATGTACTCGGACTCTGCCGTCGTGAGTGCCGGATGATCGGTCGGGTGACGGTAGAACAGGTACCACAGCACGCCCCACACGAGACCGAGACCGCCCGCGATCACGAACGCCGTTTCCCAGTTGTAACGCATGATCGACCAGGCGATCAGTGGCGGCGCGAGAATCGCGCCTACTGACGTACCGATGTTGAAGATGCCTGCGGCAAGCGCACGCTCCTTCGACGGGAACCAGAACGCGGCCGCGCGCATGCCGGCCGGAATGAACGACGCCTCGGCCAGCCCCAGCAACCCGCGCAGCACGAACAGACCGATCCAGCCGTCTGCCAGACCGTGCAGCATGCACACCACCGACCACATCACGCCGCACAACAGGAAGCCCAATCGCAGGCCGATGCGGTCCATCAGGTAGCCGGTGAGCGGGGCGCCGATCGGATACAACACGAGGAATGCGCCGGTGATCCAGCCGTATTGCTGAGTCGTAATGTGGAGATCCTTCATTACCGTGGGGGCGGCAACGGCAAGCGAGCTGCGCGCAAGGTAGTTCATGACCGTGCCGAGCGTCAGCAGTCCGATCATCCACCAGCGCAGGCCTTTGACCTTCAGTGCCATGATGGTTGTCTCTCTCCGTGAGTATTCTTGTCGCGAGCGCGCAGCTCGCATGGAGAGGCATCCTACGTCAGAAGATGTACGATGACAATGGCCTGATACGCTGTTTACGGATAATCCCTAGGGGTTCCTTCGATTCCGCCGTCTGACGCTATAACCCTTGCATTAGTTGAAGATTACATATGCTTTGAACGTTTTCCTACATATGAATCAGTGGCGAAAAAGTTTTGTTGTATGACATCTTATATTTGGAGATCGACGGATTCATCAGTTCCATCAGGGGTGCCACAGATCCTTGCAGGCGAGATGAATGGGCAAGAAAAAACCGCCCGGACGTTGCCGTCCGGACGGTTTCTCCACAGTGACGCAGATGCCTACCTCTGCGCCCCTCCTCTCAACCCCGTATTTGTGGTTTTGGCAGGCATTACCTGCGCGCACCCCGAAGGGCACGCTTTGACACTTAGCGCGGCAGTTCCGAATGCCCCATCAGGAACTCGTCGACGGCACGGGCGCACTGACGGCCTTCGCGAATCGCCCACACCACCAGCGATTGACCACGGCGCACGTCACCGGCGGCGAAGACCTTCGGCAGGTTCGTCGTGTAGGCGCGCTCGCCTTCGGTCGAGGCGCGCACATTGCCGCGTGCGTCCTTGTCGACGCCGAACGCGTCGAGCACGGTCTGCAACGGCGAGACGAAGCCCATCGCGAGCAACACCAGATCGGCCTTGAGTTCGAATTCCGAGCCCGGCACTTCCAGCATCTTGCCGTCCTTCCATTCGAGACGCACGGCGATCAGCTTCTCGACCTTGCCGTTCTTGCCTTCGAAGCGCTTCGTCGCCACCGACCAGTCACGCTCGCAGCCCTCTTCGTGGCTCGACGACGTACGCAGCTTGGTCGGCCAGTACGGCCACACCATCGGCTTGTTTTCGTGCTCGGGCGGCTGCGGCAGCAGTTCGAACTGCGTCACGCTTTTTGCGCCGTGGCGGTTCGACGTGCCCACGCAATCGGAGCCGGTGTCGCCACCGCCGATCACGATCACACGCTTGCCCGTGGCCAGCAGTTGGTTCGCCAGCTTGTCGCCCGCGTTCACCTTGTTTTGCTGCGGCAGGAATTCCATCGCGAAATGGATGCCTTCCAGCTCACGGCCCGGCACCGGCAGATCGCGCGGCTGCTCTGCGCCACCCGCGATCACCACGGCGTCGAACTGCGCCTGCAACTGATCCGGCGTAATCGTCTCTTTGGAGAAGTTGTTGATGTGCGCATCGGGGGCATCGCGGCCGACATAAACCCCGGTGCGGAACGTCACGCCTTCGGCTTCCATCTGGCGCATGCGACGGTCGATCAGCCACTTCTCCAGCTTGAAGTCGGGGATGCCGTAACGCAGCAGCCCGCCCACGCGATCGTTCTTTTCGAACACGGTGACGTCGTGACCGGCGCGTGCGAGTTGCTGCGCCACCGCCATGCCCGCCGGGCCCGAACCGACCACAGCGACCGTCTTGCCGGTCTTGTGCTTCGCGGGCTGCGGTTCGACCCAGCCTTCGGTCCACGCCTTGTCGATGATCGCGTGCTCGATGGACTTGATGCCCACCGCGTCGCTGTTGATGTTCAGCGTGCACGCAGCTTCACACGGCGCCGGACAGATACGGCCCGTGAACTCCGGGAAGTTGTTCGTCGAGTGCAGCACCGAGATGGCCGATTTCCAGTCCTGGCGATACACCAGATCGTTGAAGTCGGGAATGATGTTGTTGACCGGGCAACCGTTGGTGCAAAAGGGAATGCCGCAGTCCATGCAGCGTGCGCCCTGCACTTTTGCCTGATCGTCGGAGAGCGCGAGCACGAACTCCTTGTAGTGCTTCACGCGCGCCAGCGGTGCTTCATACGACTCGCTCTGGCGCTCGAATTCGAGAAAACCTGTGACCTTGCCCATGTTTCTTCAGTCGGAAAGTTTTGTGGTTACCGTGCCTCGCCCGCGCGCGGCACGCCGCAGGGCCCTCACCCCGTGGCGTTGCCGCGCGAGCGGCTTCAGGCCGCCAGTGCTTGTTTGTCGCCCGCCTTGGCCATTTCGCCCAAGGCTCGTTTGTATTCGTTCGGGAACACCTTCACGAATTTGCGACGCGCGCCGTCCCAGTCTTCGAGCAGCGCCTTCGCGCGCGTGGAGCCCGTGTACTGGAAATGGCGCTCGATCAGTTCGCGCAGTTGTGCCTCGTCGGTCTGGCCGCGATGCCACAGCCCCTGGCTCACCGTGCGCTCCTGCTCGGCGTGCGGCAGCACCGGATCGAGTGCGACCATCGCCGTGTTGCACTTCGCGGTGAACGTACCGTCAGCGTCGTACACATAAGCCACACCGCCCGACATACCGGCCGAGAAGTTACGGCCGGTCTCGCCCAGCACGACCACCGTACCGCCGGTCATGTATTCGCAACCGTGATCGCCCGTGCCTTCCACCACTGCGGTGGCGCCCGAGTTGCGCACGCAGAAGCGTTCGCCGGCCACACCGTTGAAGAAGGCTTCGCCTTCGATGGCGCCGATCATCACGGTATTGCCCACGATGATGTTGTCTTCGGCGTTGCCACGGAAGTCGTTGGTCGGACGCACGATGATGCGGCCGCCCGAGAGCCCCTTGCCTACGTAGTCGTTGCCGTCACCCACCAGATCGAGCGTGATGCCGCGCGCGAGGAACGCACCGAAGCTCTGACCCGCTGTGCCCTTGAGCTGCACATGGATCGTGTCGTCCGGCAGGCCGTCGTGACCGTAGCGCTTGGCCACTTCGCCCGAGAGCATCGCGCCGACCGTACGGTTACGGTTACGTACCGGCTGGATGAACGAGACATGCTCGCCTTTCTCGAGCGCCGGCAGCGCCTTCTCGATGAGCGCATGATCGAGCGCCCCCGTCAGGCCGTGGTCTTGCGATTCGACATGCATACGCGGCACGTCGGCGGCCACTTCCGGCTGATAGAAGATGCGCGAGAAATCGAGCCCCTTCGCCTTCCAGTGCTCCACGCCCGATTTGGTGTTAAGCAGGTCGGCACGGCCGATCAGGTCGTCGAACTTCGAGATGCCCAGTTGCGCCATGATTTCGCGCACTTCCTCGGCCACGAAGAAGAAGTAGTTGACGACGTGTTCCGGCTTGCCCTGGAATTTCTTGCGCAGCACCGGGTCTTGCGTCGCCACGCCCACCGGGCAGGTATTCAGGTGGCACTTGCGCATCATGATGCAGCCTTCGACGACGAGCGGTGCCGTCGCGAAGCCGAATTCGTCTGCGCCGAGCAATGCGCCGATCACCACGTCGCGGCCGGTCTTCATCTGACCGTCGGCCTGCACGCGGATACGGCCGCGCAGGCGGTTGAGCACCAGCGTCTGTTGCGTTTCCGCCAGCCCCAGTTCCCACGGCGTGCCGGCGTACTTCACCGACGAGAGCGGCGACGCGCCCGTGCCACCGTCGTGACCGGCGATCACCACGTGATCGGCCTTGGCCTTCGCGACACCGGCGGCAACCGTGCCCACGCCCACTTCGGACACGAGCTTCACCGAGATCGACGACGAGGCGTTCACGTTCTTCAGATCGTGAATGAGCTGCGCCAGATCTTCGATCGAGTAAATGTCGTGGTGCGGCGGCGGCGAAATCAGGCCGACGCCCGGCACGGAGTAGCGCAGCTTGCCGATGTATTCCGTCACCTTGTGACCCGGCAACTGACCGCCTTCGCCCGGCTTCGCGCCCTGCGCCATCTTGATCTGGATCTGATCGGCCGAGACCAGATAGTCGGCCGTCACGCCGAAGCGGCCCGACGCGACCTGCTTGATGCGCGAGCGCAGCGAGTCGCCATCCTGCAATTCGATATCGGTCTCGATGACATCGCGACCCACGATCGACGCGAGCGATTCCCCCTTCTTGATCGGAATGCCCTTCAGTTCGTTGCGATAGCGGCGCGGATCTTCACCGCCCTCACCCGTGTTCGACTTGCCGCCGATACGGTTCATCGCGACGGCCAGCGTGGCGTGTGCTTCGGTCGAGATCGAACCGAGCGACATGGCGCCCGTGGCGAAACGCTTCACGATGTCCTTGGCAGACTCCACCTGATCGAGCGGGATCGCGCGTTGCGGATCGACGCGGAATTCGAACAGACCGCGCAGCGTCATGTGGCGCTTGCTCTGGTCGTTGATGAGGTTCGCGTATTCCTTGTACGTCTGGTACGAGTTCGAACGGGTCGAGTGCTGGAGCTTGGCAATGACGTCCGGCGTCCACATGTGGTCTTCGCCACGAATGCGGAACGCGTATTCACCGCCGGCGTCGAGCATATTGGCCAGCACCGGATTATCGCCGAAGGCGTCGCGATGCAGACGCACGGCTTCCTCGGCCACTTCGAAGATGCCGATCCCGCCAACGTTCGATGCCGTGCCGTGGAAATACTTCCTGACCAGTTCCTGAGACAGGCCGATGGCTTCGAAGATCTGCGCGCCCGTGTACGACATGTACGTCGAGATGCCCATCTTCGACATGACCTTGTGCAGGCCCTTGCCCACGGCCTTGACGAAGTGCTTGATCGCCTTTTCAGGCGTCAGATCGCCGCCTTGCTTGCGGGCGATCTGGGCAAGCGTTTCCATCGCCAGGTACGGGTGCACGGCTTCCGCGCCGTAGCCCGCGAGCAATGCGAAGTGGTGCACTTCACGCGCCGAACCGGTTTCGACCACCAGGCCCGTGCTCGTGCGCAGCCCCTGCGTGACCAGATGCTGGTGCACGGCGGACGTGGCGAGCAGCGCCGGGATCGCGACTTGTTCGCGGTTCGTCAGACGGTCGGAGACGATCAGGATGTTGTAGCCCGACTTCACGGCGTCAATGGCTTCGGCGCACAGCGACGCGAGGCGTGCCTCGATGCCTTCCTTGCCCCACGCAACCGGATAGCAGATGTTCAACTCGTACGAGCGGAATTTGCCGCCGGTGTACTTGTCGATGTGGCGGATCTTCGAGATTTCCTTGAAGTCCAGCACCGGCTGCGACACTTCGAGACGCATCGGCGGGTTGATGTTGTTCGTGTCGAGCAGGTTCGGCTTCGGGCCGATGAACGACACCAGCGACATCACCATGTTCTCGCGGATCGGGTCGATCGGCGGGTTCGTCACCTGCGCGAAGAGCTGGCGGAAGTAGTGATAGAGCGTCTTGTTCTTGTTGCTCATGACCGCGAGCGGGCTGTCGTTGCCCATCGAGCCCACGGCTTCTTCGCCATTGATCGCCATCGGCGTCATCAGCAGCTTGACTTCTTCCTGCGTGTAGCCGAACGCCTGCTGCAAGTCGAGCAGCGGCGTGGCGGTGTCGTGATGCACACCAGCCTCTTCGACCTTCGGCTCGATCTCATCGAGCTTGATGCGCACAGCGTCGATCCAGCTCTTGTACGGCTTCGCGTTGGCGAGGTTGTCCTTGAGTTCCTTGTCGTCGATGATGCGGCCCTGCTCCATGTCGATCAGGAACATCTTGCCCGGTTGAAGACGCCACTTCTTGACGATCTTCGACTCCGGTATCGGCAGCACGCCCGACTCCGACGCCAGAATAACCATCTCGTCGTCGGTAATCACGAAGCGCGCCGGACGCAGACCGTTACGGTCGAGCGTCGCGCCGATCTGACGGCCATCGGTAAACGCGATCGCGGCGGGGCCGTCCCACGGCTCCATCATCGCGGCGTGGTATTCGTAGAACGCGCGGCGGTTCTCGTCCATCAGCGTGTGCTGTTCCCAGGCTTCCGGGATCATCATCATCACGGCGTGCGCGAGCGGGTAGCCGGCCATCGTGAGCATTTCGAGGCAGTTGTCGAACGATGCGGTGTCCGACTGGCCCGGATAGATCAGCGGCCACAGCTTTTGCAGATCACTGCCGAGCACTGCCGACGAGATCGCGCCCGTGCGGGCGTTGATCCAGTTCACGTTGCCCTTCACGGTGTTGATTTCACCGTTGTGCGCGACCATGCGATACGGGTGCGCCAGTTCCCAGGCCGGGAACGTGTTCGTCGAGAAGCGTTGGTGAACGAGAGCGAGTGCCGAGACGGTGCGCGGATCGGCCAGATCGCGATAGTAGCGACCGACCTGATCGCACAACAGCAGGCCCTTGTAGACGATGGTGCGTGCCGACATTGACGGCACGAAATATTCCTTGCCGTGCTTGAGCTTGAGCGCCTGGATACGGTGGCTCGCCGTTTTGCGGATGACGTACAGCTTACGCTCGAGGGCGTCCGTCACCATGATGTCCTGACCGCGACCGATGAAGATCTGACGGATCACCGGCTCGGTGGCCTTCACGTTGGGCGACATCGGCATGTCGCGATCGATCGCGACATCGCGCCAGCCCAGCACGACCTGCCCTTCAGCCTTCACGGTGCGTTCGAGTTCCTGTTCGCAGGCCAGACGCGACGCGTGCTCCTTCGGCAGGAAGATCATGCCGACGCCATATTCACCGGCCGGCGGCAGGGTCACGCCCTGCTTGGCCATTTCTTCACGGTAGAACTGGTCGGGAATCTGCAACAGGATACCGGCGCCGTCCCCCATCAACGGGTCGGCACCGACGGCGCCCCGGTGATCGAGGTTTTCGAGAATCTTCAGGCCCTGCTCGACGATAGCGTGGCTTTTCACGCCCTTGATGTGCGCCACGAAGCCCACGCCGCAGGCATCGTGTTCGTTGGCCGGATCGTACATGCCCTGTGCGTCCGGCGCCAAGTACGCCTCACCCGGCAGCGCTGCTGCCGTCGCAATCGGTTGTTGTTTCATTTCCACGAGTTACACCGTCTCTTGGCGAGGTCGCCGCGCGCATGCTCGTCGCGGTCGACCGGGTTAAGTGGGGTTGGCCGGGCGGGCCAGGGCTGCGGATTCGCGCGCGTCGAAGATCGTTCTCGGGCGTCGCCACAGAAGCCGACTCAGCGCGCACGCTTTTGCGCATCGCACCAATCGGCCGAAGTTGGAATATACGCCATGAAATTCACAATGACAAAATATTTTAATGGGGTCAGATTCTAATTAAAAACCGCACCAAAAGAAGGCTTGTTTTTATTGGGGTCAAATCAATTTCGCACGATAAAGATTTGAGGAAAGATTCGTGATTTCAAGTGCTTGGGAGATAGACGGCGGACCGGAGCCGGCCCGCCGGGAGGTGCATCAAAGGGTATCGGACACCGGCTTTCGGGGGCGGCCACGCGTTAGCGGACTCACCCGGCGATTCGCGGCGAGCGACATGCGCGCCTGATACTCGGGGCCGCCGAGCAACCACCCTTTTTGCGTTGCTGTACGCAGTGCGTCGATCTCATGCGGTGGCAGCGGAATCGAGAACCCCTCTGCGTAAGCGCGCTGACGTTCGAACGGCGTATTGCCGAGCGCCCAGTACAGCGCGTGGTCCGTCACCAGGCTGTCGACCGTGAGGCCGACGTGATGGTTGTAACTCGACCACACGTAATTACCTGGGGCGTCTACCAGACCTGCGCGTACCGGATTGAGCTCGACATAACGGCTCGCCAGCAGCAGATAGTGTTCGGCCTCGATCACCGTGGCGCGATACCGGCCTTCCCACAGGGTGCCGGTGCGGTGGTGGCGACGGTTGAAATACAGCACGTAATAGCGGCCGACCGCCTGCAAGGTTGCCGGCAGACTGCGCTCGTCGGACGGCGTAGCGACCAGATGCAGATGGTTCGGCATCATGCACCACGCGTGAATCGCCAATCCGTTGGCGCGCGCCGCGTCGCGCAGCCGGTCGTGGAATACGCGGCGGTCTTCATCGTCCACGAAGATTGCTTGCCGGTTATTGCCGCGCAGAATGACATGCTGCGGTTGGCGCGGAATAAAAAGTCTCGGTAATCGGGCCATGCTTGTTTAAATGTAATTCTTTAAAGCTCGACATCACGATTCACGAGAGAGTTTTATCTCGAAAAATCTCTTTAAATACTGATATCCAGCCAAACCCGTTAATTCGTGCAAAAGCTCTAGATCCGGCAATTGCGCCATGAAATCCCAAGCGCATAATGCACCGAAAAATAAATAAATAATCTTGGGAGGATAGACAAATGACAACTCGAACCTATCGGTTCGCGGCGCGCCTTTGCGCGCTCGGATTCGGCATTTCCCTGGCGTCCACCAGCGCCATTGCCCAACAAGCCGGCGACAACGTCGTCAACCTCGGATGGTTTCACATCGCCCCGCAAGACTCCAGCAAGCCGATGACCACCAGCGTCACTCAGGAGGGTCTCACACCGGCCCTGGTGCCGTCGAACTTCACTTCTCCCGGCAGCGGCGCGAAGGTCAGCAACGCCGACACGCTCGGGCTTGTCGTTACCCACTTCTTCACCGACAACATTGCCTTGCAGACAGTGGCCGGTGTTCCCGCCAAATTCAAGCTCACGGGTCAGGGCGTGATCGCACCGCCAAGCATCGCCGGCGCGCTTACGAGTATCGACCTCGGCGTGGCGCAAAACAACCCGATTGTGCAAAGCGTTCGCCAATGGAGTCCGGCGCTCGTGCTGCAATATTACTTCGGACAAGCCAATTCGTCGTTGCGCCCTTTTCTGGGTGTCGGTGTGAGCTACACGTTCTTCACGAACGTCAGTCTCAATCCGAATTTCGAAGCGGCACTGAATCAGAATTTCGGTAGCGTGCTTGCATTGACTTCCGGGCATAACGGGCCAACGAGCGTTGAAGCGAAATCGTCGGCGTCGTGGCAACCGGTTTTTAACGCCGGCCTTTCCTACGCCTTCGACAAACACTGGGTCGCGAGCGCATCGGTCTCCTACTTGCCACTCAAAACCACCGCGAACATCAAGATCAAGGCGCAGGACGGAACGGTTCTCTCGTCATCGGACGCCGAAATCAAGCTGAATCCGATTGTGACCTTCGTATCGCTCGGCTACAAGTTCTAAAACTCAGTGTGCGGGACGCAAAATGCGTCCGGCATGTCGGACTCCGCAGTGAATTCCCAAAAGCGTGCCTGACGTATAAGGGCACGCTTTTCTTTCGTCCAGCGCTTTTTTCTAGGGGCATTCCATGATTCGATGCGCGGAAACAACACCTTTAGAGCGCGGCCTCCAGACTCTTGCTATCCGGCGTTTTGCACGGTCGGCATAATGGCCCTGAATTTCATTTAACGGAATTCTCAACAATAAAGAATCTTGAGCAGGAGACGAATCGATGAAGTTGAAGCATTTGACAATTGCTGCCGCAGCCATGCTGACGGCATCGGGGGCCACCTTCGCACAGCAAGCTGGCGATAACGTTATCAACCTTGGCTGGTTCCATCTCTCGCCCCAGGTCTCGAGTAAGCCGCTGAATGTGACGGGATCGACCGTACCTGGCCTGGCCAATGCGTTGAACAGCCGCCTGGGCAACACCGGCGCACAGGTGGACGACGCCGACACGGTGGGCCTCACGGTTTCCCACTTCTTCACCGACAACATCGCCGTGGAAGCTGTGCTCGGCCTTCCGCCGAAGTTCCGCCTGTACGGCCAGGGTAGCCTTGCGTTGCCGGGTGGAGGCTCGCTCGCCTCGGCCAAGCAGTGGAGCCCTGCGCTGTTGCTGAAGTATTACTTCGGCCAGGCAAACGACAAGTGGCGCCCGTTCCTGGGTATCGGGGCCAGCTACTTCTTCTACTCGAACATCGAACTCACGCCGGGCTTCCAGTCGCTGGCCAGCAATGCGCTGACCCTCGGCCCCGGCGGCAACACGACGGCAAGTCTGACCAATTCGTGGGCTCCGGTCTTCAACGCCGGTATCAACTACAACATGGACAAGCATTGGACGCTGGCTTTCTCGGTGTCGTACATCCCGGTCAGCACGACGGCCAAGCTGACGACGACTCGCGGTCCGATCACGACGACCAGCGAAGCCAAGGTCAGACTGAACCCGGTGGTGACGTTCCTGTCGCTGGGTTATCGCTTCTAACCAGCCTCGACGCGTCGAAAGACGCGTCAAGCGGTTCCGAAAACGCCGCCTCGCGCGGCGTTTTCTCATTTCTGGCAACAACGTAGGCGTCTTCTCACACGATCTTCAGCAAACACACCGCAACTTTCTTTCTTCCTCCACTGTCTCTGAAGGTGTACGCACGCGAACTGCCGCGCCATAATGGCTGTTCGCCTCAGGGTTCCACCGGCGTCGGCCCAACCAGGGTGCATCGAACGCCGCATTTCAATACCACCTTTTGGGAGTCTGAAAATGGGAATTACCTCGAAAGCGGAAACAGTACTCAACAGCGGTCTGGAAGATGCGCGCTATGCCGGACGACGTGCGGCGCGCGCAGCGCGTCTGGCAAACGGCGATGTTTCGGCGCGTGTGCGCGATCTGCTGGACGATCTTGAGCACGCCCTCTCCAACGCCAAATCGGCTTCGGATGTTGAGGCCCTGCGAGCCGAAATCGGCGACAAACTCCGGCAGGCGCGCAGCGACTTCGGCGATGTGCGTGCCAACCTGCGCCGCCGCGCCAACGAAGTCTGGGAGGAAGCCGACGGCTACGTGCACGAACGTCCGTGGCAGACCTTGGGCGCCGTAGCCGCCGTGGCGCTGGTACTCGGTTTCATCGCGGGACGCAGTTGATCGTTCCCGGCAAGGCATTGCACACGTCCGGGTTTTCCGTCTGACGAAGCGATCCAGATTCTCGTCGGCACGGCCAGGATGAAAGCAGCCGGCAAATGCCGGCTGTTTCGTTTTATTCCCTCACCGGGCCTCAAAGCGTGGGCTCGATCGTGAACAACCTGCGGTATTCCTTGATGGCGTAACGATCCGTCATCCCAGCGACGTAGTGCGCGATCCAGCGCGGCTGATCCTCTGCATTCCCGGCGCGGTAATTCGGTGGCAGCAAGCGGGGATCAGCAAGGAAAGCATCGAACAGCTCCTGAACGATACGCTGCGCTTTCGCGGCCATGCGCATGACAAGGTAGTGCCGATACAGGTTATCGAACAGGAACCGCTTGAGGTGTCCTGCCTGCTCGCGCATCTCGCTGCTGAAAGCCACTAGCGGCCCAGCGCCGCGCACGTCATCCATCGAGGACGGCGAAGCGTCCGTCACACGTTGGCGTGTGGTCGTAATCAGGTCGACGATCAGTGCGTTGATGATCCGTCGCGTTGTTTCATGCACCAGCCGCCGACCGGAAATCTCCGGCCATGCTAACCGTGCTTCAGCGCAGTAGCGCTTCCAGAGCGGTACGTCGTCAAGCTGATCGAGTGACAGCAAACCTGAGCGCACGCCGTCGTCGATATCGTGATTGTTGTACGCGATCTCGTCGGCGAGATTGGCAATCTGCGCCTCGATGCCGGGCTGGCGTCCCTTGAGGAAACGTTCGCCAAGCTCGCCCAAGCCTCTCGCATTGGCGCGGGAGCAATGCTTGAGAATGCCTTCGCGGGTCTCGAAACAGAGGTTCAGACCGTTAAAGCCGCCGTAATGCTCCTCGAGTTCGTCGACAACGATCAGGCTTTGCAAGTTGTGCTCGAACCCGCCGTGGTCCTGCATGCAGGCGTTGAGCGCGTCCTGTCCGGCGTGGCCGAAGGGGGTGTGCCCCAGGTCATGCGCCAACGCTATCGCCTCGATGAGATCTTCGTTGACGCGCAGATTCCTCGCGATCGACCGGCCAATCTGCGCGACTTCCAGACTGTGCGTCAGACGCGTGCGGAACAGATCGCCCTCGTGATTCACAAAGACTTGCGTCTTGTATTCGAGCCGGCGAAATGCGGTCGAATGAATGATGCGGTCGCGGTCGCGCTGAAAGTCCGTGCGCGTCGTGGATACCGGCTCCTTGAACCGCCGCCCGCGTGACGCGCTGGAGCGCGCCGCGTAAGGGGCAAGCGACGCTTCGTAATCGATCATCGCCAGCCCTCCGTCCTCAAGTATTGGCGCGCAAGGTAGCGCGAAGTTCGGCGTCGGGAACGCTCGTCATGAACGCCTGCCCCAGCCGGTTAAGCAGCACGAAGCGGATGTCCCCGCCTTCCGCCTTCTTGTCGACCCGCATCAGAGCGATATAGCGATCTTCCCCGAGGTCCGGCCCCTTCACTGGCAGCTTGGCCGCCGTGACCAGCGCCTTGATACGCGACAGGAGGGCTTCGTCGATGAAGCCCAACCGAGCCGACAGATCGGCGGCCATCACCATACCGCATCCCACGGCTTCGCCATGCAGCCATTCGCCGTAGCCAAGCCCGGCTTCGATGGCATGACCGAACGTGTGGCCGAAATTCAGCGTAGCACGCAGGCCTTGTTCACGTTCGTCGCTGGCGACGACTTGTGCCTTGATCTCGCAGGAACGCTGCACCGCATAAGAGAGCGCCGCCGTATCGCGGGCATTCAATGCGTCGATACTCGCTTCGATCCAGTCGAAGTACTTTTCATCGGCAATCGCGCCGTGCTTGATGACTTCTGCCATCCCGGCCGCCAACTCACGCTCAGGTAACGTGGACAACGTGCCAATGTCGGCGAGTACCGCGCTCGGCTGCCAAAACGCCCCGATCATGTTTTTGCCGAGCGGATGGTTGATGCCCGTCTTGCCGCCGACGGACGAATCCACCTGCGCGAGCAACGTCGTCGGCACTTGCACGAAGGGAACACCCCGCATGTAGCAGGCGGCGGCAAACCCCGTCATGTCGCCGACGACACCGCCGCCCAGCGCGATGAGTGTAGCCTTACGGTCCGCCTGCGCCCCCAGCAGCGCGTCGAAAATCAGATTGAGCGTCTGCCAGTTCTTGTGTGCCTCTCCATCGGGTAGCACTGCGGTGACCACGCGCTTGCCGAGTCGTTGCAACGTTGCTGCGACACGTTCCGCGTAAAGCGGGGCAACGGTCGTGTTCGTCACGATCACGGCGTGCGTGCCACGCACATGCGGCGCGAACAGGGCTTCCTGCGTAAGCAGGTCGGTGCCGATGTGAATGGGGTAGGCGCGCTCGCCGAGATCAAGTTTGAGGGTAATCATGCCGCTTGTTGTCATGTTCAGCGATATCGGCGGAATCAGCGAGGAAGCGTGTCGGGTGCGGGTGTCGCAGGTGTCGTCTGCGGCGCATCCTCGCGACCGGCTTGCGCGGGATCCCCGTCGCTGCCGTCCGCCTGCCCTGTCATGTCGTGCGCTACATCGTGCGCGACGTCGCGAGCCTCGGCTTGCGCACCCTCGGCGGTGTCCGGCACCTCGTGCGACACCCCGGCGTTGCTGGGTACGATCCCAGCCATTTCCAGTTGCATCAGCACCATATTGACGAGCGCATTGACGCTCGGCCGACCGGTCTCGATGACAAAGGTCGCGCATTCGCGATACAGCGCGTCGCGCTCCTGGAACAACTGCTCGAGACGCGCTCGCGGGTCTGCGGTTTGCAGCAACGGACGGTTCTTGTCGCGACGCGTGCGCAGCCAGAGATCGTGCGGATTGGCGCGCAGATACACGACGGTGCCCCGCGACTTGATGTTCTCGCGATTTTCGGCGCGCAGCACCGCGCCCCCGCCCGTCGCGAGTACGATTCCACTGCGTTGGGTGAGTTCGTCGATGGTCTGGGCTTCGCGCTGACGGAAGCCGTCCTCGCCTTCGTGTTCGAAGATGACCGGAATGCGCACACCCGTGCGCGCCTCGATCTCATGGTCGGAGTCATAGAACTGCCGTCCAAGACGTCGTGCCACTGCGCGTCCAACCGTGGTCTTGCCCGCCCCCATCAATCCGACAAGTATTACGTTTTCCAGCATAAATCGCTGATATTTGGGTTCCAGCCCCCGATGATACCGGGATATGCGTCGGGCGTGCGGAACGCGTCGCCTCGGGGAACACCCCGGTAAGCCGGGGATGGCCAAACAGCAGGACGTTTGGCGACGGTTCGAAGAGCGCTGCCGGCAACGTCCCCGATGCTGGCGGGATGCGGGCTGCTCGGGGGGAGTTCGGGGTTGCGCCCTGTGCTGACGCTTGCCCCGGCGCCAGCGCATGCGCGCCATCCACCGCGCCACCGGGGCTCGACGGGCCGGCTTTCGTGCCCATGCTCGTGCCCGCGCCCAAGGATGAATGCCTCGCAGGATCGGCAGTAGCTTCACCATGCTTACCCTCAGGCACCACGCTGGGCGTGAGAAACACCAGCAGTTCAGTACGGCGGTCGTTGTTGGCTCGATTACGGAACAGCGCCCCCAGCAATGGCACATTCCCCAACCATGGCACGCTGGCATGAGTGTCGCGGCGCTCCTCCTGGTAGATCCCGCCGATAGCCACGGTCCCGCCGTTCTCGACCTGGACCTGCGTCTTGACGTGCCGGGTGTCCACAGCAAAGCCCTCGGCCACGGCTTGCCCAATGCTGTCCTTGCGCACGTCGACATCCAGGATCACCTGACCATCGGGCGTGATCAGCGGCGTCACTTCGAGCTTCAGCGTAGCCTTGCGAAATTGGACGGAAGTCACGCTACGACGCCCGCTGCGGGTCTGGTATGGCAACTCCGTGCCTTGCTCGATGACGGCCTGAATCTTATCCGCCGTGACCACGCGCGGCCGGGAAACGACACGCCCACGCCCGGTCGTCTCGAGCGCCGACAGTTCCAATTGCAGAAAGCGCGTTGCCGAGCGACCGAATAGCGTGATTGCCAGACTGGGCGGCGTGACGCCTGCCAGCGCCGCCGCAGACAGGCCAACGTCGAGCGTATGGCCTTGCGACTGTCCATCGCTCTGGTTCGTGCCGCCGTTGCCGGACGAATTGCCTGCCGCAGGTCGGCCGCGCGCCCTCTGCCCACTATCTCCCCGCCCGTCGTATCCCGCCAGCCGGATGCCAAGCGACTCACTGAACCGGTCGTCGGCTTCAACGATGCGCGCTTCGATCAGCACCTGCCGCACGGGTACGTCGATCCGCGCAACGAACGAAGCCAGCGCATCGAGTTTTTCCGGTAAGTCGGTCACGAACAATTGGTTCGTTCGCGGATCGGCGATCAGACTGCCTCGCGAGGACAACAGCCGCTGCCCCTTACGGTCTTTCTCGCCCATGATGATCTCCCGCAACGCCAACGCCCGGGGGTAGTTCAGCGTGAAGCGCCGGCTGGCCAGCGGCAACAACGCCTCACGCTTTGCCGCAGCCTCCAGTTGCGTCTGCTCGTCGGCCAGCAGGTCAGCTCGCGGGGCGATCCAATCGACGCCGTTCAGGGATTGGACGCCGAGGCCGGCACTCCGGATCATCACGTCGAATGCCGTGGCCGCAGACACACACCGCACCTCCATGTCGAGGCGCCCTGCAACACGCTCGCCGATCACCACGCTCCGCTCGGTCAGACGCGCGAATGCCCGTAGCGCATCGACCACGTCGACACCATGGAGCGTGATATCAACGCACAGCGCATCCGCTGTCCGTTGCCGTGACGGCTCCTCGTGCCATGTCGCCGCCAATCCGGGCGTGGTCGTGCGTCGCAGCGTGACTTGACGCGATCCCGCACGCATCGATCCGACCGGCGTCCCATCGTCGTCCGATGCCTGCTGCGGCCCGGAAGGTGACATCGTCACGGCGTCTTGCGCGGAATGACGTGTGAGCGGTGTGCGAAAGACGTCATTCGTGTCTTCGGGCATGCGCCAGCGCGACGCAGGCACCGGCAACGCCGGCAAAGGCTGCGCCACGGGCGCACCGGGCAGATCCGAGGGCTGCTGCCAGAGGTAGGCAGCCACCGTGACGGTGAGTCCGGCGTCGGCATCGCCTGCACCTGTCGCGCCCGACGATCCCCATCCGGGCCCCTGAAGCGACAGGTGCTCGACAGCCACATGACGCGGCACGCTGTCGATCTCGGCGAGCCAGCCAAGCAAGTTCGAGACGGGCCCCCTGACGCGGACTTCCGCCCGCTCGATCGCGATATCGCCCGCTAACGCCGACGGTCCCGCGCGGGCCGTCTCCAACGTCAGGCCCGCGCGAGCAACGAGATGCTCGAGATCGGCACGCCACGCCGAATCCGCGTCATTCGCGGATTCGGGCAGCGGAGTCTCGGACTGACCCGTTGCCAGAGCGTCATCGCCTTCGCCTTTCACGGCGAGCGGCAGCAAACGCCGCCAGGCCGCCGACTCGGCCTCTGCATCTTGAAGCGCCGCCATCAGGACGGGCAATCGACGCGCAGCGTCGTGAGCACTATCCAATGTCTGCTGCTCGACGCCGAGATCCTTCTGCAAGGTTGCGCGCGCAGGCAAGCCCACCAGCCACCAGACCGACCACGCCATTGCAAGGCCCATCAGCCACGCGAGGCTTGCCAGCGCCCACCGCACCGGCCGCGCCCATTCGGCCGGCGAGACCGAGCGCCATGCCGACCGTCGCGCGCGCCAACGGGCCACCACGTCGTGAAAAATGTCGCGGACATCATCCGGCGGAGGGTGCTCACCGTACATCGGGCACCTCTTCTCTCGATGCAACGCCGGCATCCGCATCGACGGCGAGTGCAATCGGTTTAGCGTCCACTTTCCATTCGATACGTAGCGTGAATCGCCGGATGTTCGGCGCCAGTGCCTGCGCCGCAGCGCTCACCCACTGACGTCTGACGCGCTCCGGTACGACACTCGATTCGACTTCCGCCACTTTGCGCACCCACGGTAGCGCTCTCAAGCGCTTCTGTGTTTCGCGCACTCGCGATTGCGTCGTCGCATAGCCCTCGACACGTAGCTGAGCGTCGCCCGTCGTCACCGCGGTCAATCGCACGCCGTCGGCGCAGGCGCGCATGATGTCCAGCAATCGGTAAGCGACGGGTTGCCGCCGTTCGACCAGTGCGACGGCAGCCCGGCGATGAGCATGCATGATGGCGAGTTTGCGCCCCGTGATGTCGAACGCCGTCAACGTTGCGCTCAACTTGTCGCTGGCTACGCGTAACACTGCCAATTGCGCCAGCGCCTCACGATGCAGGTGAATGTCGCGGACAATCGGCACAAGCGACGCCAGCGCGCCGAACGCCGCCACGCACGCCCACATGCGGCATTGCCGCCGAAAGTCGCGCTGCCGTCGCTGAGCCAAGGTGGGAAGGAAATCGAGCGGCGGCATTTCCACACTCATTCGCATGCCACCCCCTGCATCGACATGGCACGCAGTGCGAGCCCGCACGGCACAGCAAGCGATGTGCGTTGCGCGAACGTCTGACGCCTCGGCCCCGCCGCACCCTGCGCCTCAAAGCGCCGCAGCGGATCGAATGGCCTCACCGGTATGCCGCACGCCGCACCCAAGGCATCGCAGATCGCCACGAGCTCACCGGGACTCGCGCCCTGCGCAGCCACGTACATGACGCGGGGACCGACCGGCAGCTTGCCCGCCAACTCTCGCACAACGCTTGCCAATGCATCGGGATGCGCACCGACGCCATCGAATCGCTCTCGCGCGTCGGCAACACAGGTGTCTGAGTCGAATACCGACAGATCGAGATCGTGAGCATCCACCTGCAACAGCGCCTTAGGCGTGCCGGCTCGCTCGGGCGCACTCGCGTCGCCATCTGTCGGCCACGCCCATCGGAATGCTCTGCGCCCCGCCTCGTGCGCCGCGTCGATCGCATGCACGCGAAGTCCCGACATTTCGAGCACGGCGACGCGGTCGTCCACCAATTCGGCCTCGCAGGCGTACAACCGCAGCCGGTGATTGCCCGGGTCGGCCCACGTCACACCGACACGATTGCGCAAATCGGGGTCGCCGTCCCCAGGCAACAACAAGGCGGCGCGCCGCTCGCACCAAGCGCGCAACGCACGCGCCGGAAGGTCCGCCGGATAGTCGACGACCTGCGTTTTGAGCCCGTGCGCAGGTAGGGCGAGCACGATGGTGTCATCATGCAAATCCGTGGCGTTGATGCCGATTCGTTCCAGTAGCTCGTCCAGACGACGGGCTGCCGCTTCCGGCTTGGCGATCAACGCACCGCGCAGCATGTCATCCTCCAACACGGCCGACCCGTGGCCGGCCAGACGCAATCGCGCAAGTCCGGCCACACGCGTCAGGCGAACGAAATGCAGGCCGCCAGCGTCAAAATAAATACCGCAACCCCCACCCCCGGCGCGCGGCAACACCGCCGAAAACTGGCTGCCGACGTGGCGCACACTGCGCAAGACCGCTTCGATCATGACGTCCTCCCTTCTCTCTTCTTGTCGATGTGATCGATGCTATCCAGCGCAACGAGACAGCCCAATCGGACCAGTCCGAATCCACGCGTCGACGAGGTAAGCGAGATGCGCTTTAGGAATTCACGCCGCTTTTTCTTCGTCCAATTCCTGGAACCCGTAGGCCTGAACCCCGATTTCGGGGGGCTGCAACGGGAGGTTGCGGGTCGTTCGTTATAATCGGCCCATCGATTTTTCCGGTTCCCCCATGGCAAGCACACCCCAAACTGAGACACCCCGCGACAAGCGCCCGCCCAAATTGCGCCGCTCCATCTGGCTGCGCCTCGCTCTTTGGTTCGCCGGCCTGATCGCCGCGATGGTCGTCTGTGGCGCGTTGCTCGTGGGGTACATCCTGGTGGTGATGACGCCACAGTTGCCATCGCTCGACACGATCGTCGACTACCGGCCCAAGATCCCGTTGCGCATTTACACCGCCGATGAAATCCAGATTGGCGAATTCGGTGAGGAGCGTCGCAATCTGGTGCACTTCGCCGATATTCCGGACGTCATGAAGAAAGCGGTGATCGCCATCGAGGACGATCGCTTCTATCAACACGGCGGGGTCGACTTCATCGGCATTTTCCGCGCGGGCGTCGCGAATTTCACACGTGGCGGGTCCTCGCAGGGCGCCAGTACGATCACGATGCAGGTCGCGCGCAACTTCTTCCTGTCGAGCGAGAAAACCTATACGCGCAAGATTTACGAAGCGCTGCTCGCCTACAAGATCGAGTCACGCCTCACGAAAGATCAGATTCTCGAGCTATACATGAATCAGATCTATCTCGGAGAACGCGCCTACGGCTTCGCCAGTGCGGCACGCGTCTACTTCGGCAAGGATCTGAAGGACATCACGCTCGCTGAGGCCGCCATGCTCGCCGGACTGCCTAAGGCGCCGTCGGCATATAACCCGATCGTCAACTACAAGCGCGCTCGCGTGCGTCAGGAGTACATCCTCAAGCGGATGTACGACCTCGGGTACATCACGAAGGCCGAATACGATCAGGCCATCGCACAGGAACTGGTAGTGCGCGGGCTGGGCAGCGAGTTCAGCGTGCATGCAGGGTACGTCGCGGAAATGGTTCGCCAGTTGCTCTACGCCCAGTTCAAGGACGAGATCTACACGCGTGGCTTCAACGTCTACACGACGATCAATTCCGCCGATCAGGAAGCCGCCTACGAGGCATTGCGCGCCGGCGTCATGGCTTACGAGTTGCGTCATGGCTATCGCGGCCCCGAGGCCAATATCGATCTGCCGGACGATCAGGACGAGCGCGAACAATTGATCGACGACACGCTGGTCGAGCATCCGGACAGTGGCGATATGGTTGCCGCTGTGGTGCTTTCCGCCTCGCCCCAGCAGGTCAAGGCCGTGCTGCTGAATGGCGACGACGTTACCGTGACCGGCGACGGTTTGCGCTTTGCCGCAGCCGGTTTGAATGCAAAAGCCCAGCCGAAACAGAAGATTCGCCGGGGCTCGGTGATTCGTGTGACAAAAGATGCGAAGGAAAACTGGCAAATCGTGCAGATGCCGGATATCGAAGCGGCGTTCGTATCGCTCGACCCACAGAACGGCGCCATTCGATCGCTGGTCGGTGGCTTCGATTTCAACCGGAACAAGTTCAACCACGTCACACAGGCGTGGCGTCAACCGGGCTCGAGCTTCAAGCCGTTCATCTACTCGGCGGCCCTTGAAAAGGGCTTCGCGCCGGCGACCGTCATCAATGACGGCCCGCTGTACTTCACGGCGGCGCAGACGGGTGGTCAGCCGTGGGAGCCGAAGAACTACGGCGGCGGCTTCGAAGGCCCGATGCCGATGCGCGTTGCGCTGATGCGCTCACGCAACCTCGTGTCCATCCGAATCCTGCAGAGCATTACGCCTGGCTATGCGCAGAAGTTCATCGGACGATTCGGCTTCGAAGCCGATAAGCATCCGGCCTATCTGCCGATGGCGCTGGGTGCGGGGATGGTCACGCCACTGCAAATGGCGAGCGCCTATGCAGTGTTTGCCAATGGCGGCTTCCGCGTGAATCCGTTCATCGTGGCGCGCATTACCGACTCGAAGGGTAATGTCGTCATGGAGGAAAAACCCTCCATGGCGGGCGATGAGACGATCCGGGCCATTCCGGCACGCAATGCGTTCATCATGAATTCGATGTTGCACGACGTCGCGACACGCGGGACCGCAGCCAAGACCAACGTGCTCAAGCGCAGAGATCTGGCCGGCAAGACGGGTACGACAAACGATTCGCACGATGCCTGGTTCGCCGGCTATCAGTCGCAACTGGTGGGCGTGGCGTGGATCGGCTTCGATCAGCCGCGCAATCTGGGCGATCGAGAAACGGGCGGCGGTCTGGCACTGCCGATCTGGATCGACTACATGTCGAAGGCCTTGCGCGGCGTGCCGGAATCGACGCGGGCGATGCCGCAGGGCATCATTCAGGCGAATGGCGACTACTTCTACGATGACTATCCGCCGGGACGCGCGGTGAGTACGGTCGGTTTGAGCGCCGATACCGCGCCGGATGGGTCGGCGGCGCCCGGCCCGTCGGGCGGATCGCTGCCCGGTCAGATACCCGCTCAATCGAATCCAGCCCCCGTACCGGTGGACCGTCAGGAGCGTCAGCGCATTTTGGACATGTTCAACAGCAAGCCCTGACGCGGTCCTCCGGGCCAGCGGCCCGGAAACTCTCGGCACCGCCCAGGACCGCCACGCGGTGCAGGGCTCCAGCGTGGCTGGAGCCCTGCACCGCGATTTTTTTGTCAGCCGGCCTGCAACGTCACCGTCTCGCCCGCCTGTAGCGACGCAAAACGCGACAGTGCGTCGAACAGTTCGGAATCGTCGCGCGTGTCACGCCATTCGTCGCCCTTTAGACGGTAGTGGAAACCGCCCGAGCGCGCGGCCACCCAAATTTCGCTCATCGGCGTTTGCAGGTTGACGATGATCTTGCTGCTGTCTTCGAATTCGAGCGTCAGGACGTTGCCCGTACGTTCGCAATCGATATCCACGTCGCTCCCCTCGACGGCCACCTCCACCTGCGCCAGCACTGCCTCGGCGAGCGCCAGGAATTCACTTTCCGTCATGTTAAACTCCATGCTTTGCGTCATCGTTCGCATGCCGCACCACGCGGCGATACCCCCAATGACTGCACCTATTCGAACCTGCGCGATTGTAGCCTCGATTGCCCTTTTGAGCGTGTTGGCTGGCTGCGGTCAGGCCGGGCCGTTGTACATACCGGCCCGTCCGGCGAAACCGGTGCCGCCCCCAGGTGCACCGCTGCTGCCACCGCCGCTCGTGCCAGAGCCGCAGCGTGGACCGTCGGTCGACGTGCCCTCGGCCGCGTCGCTGCCTGCAGCCAAGCCGGAATAAGCAGGGTCAGGCCTGAAAGCCCTCCGCCTTGCCAGCGTGCCCCAGTTGATTACCGAGTTTTTGCGATGTCCGACGCTATCTTCTCCTACCGCGACAACGTACTCCACGCCGAGAACGTTGCCCTGCCCGTGCTCGCCGAGCGTTTCGGCACGCCGCTGTATGTCTATTCGAAAGCGGCCCTGACGAACGCCTATCAGGCTTACGCCAAGGCGTGCGAAGGCCGCAACGCCGCCGTGCACTACGCCGCCAAGGCCAACTCGAACCTCGCCGTGCTCGGCGTGTTCGCCAAGCTCGGCGCAGGCTTCGATATCGTGTCGGCCGGTGAGCTCGCCCGTGTCATCGCGGCGGGGGGCGATCCGAAGCGCGCCGTGTTCTCGGGCGTCGGCAAACATGCGGACGAGATGCGCTACGCGCTGGAAAAGGATGTCTTCTGCTTCAACGTGGAATCGCGTCCGGAACTCGACCGTCTCAACGAAGTGGCTGGACAAGCCGGCAAGCGTGCCCGCGTGTCGCTCCGCGTGAACCCGAACGTCGATGCCAAGACGCACCCGTATATCTCCACGGGTCTGCGCGGCAATAAGTTCGGCGTGGCCTACGAAGAAGCCTTCGACGCCTATCGCGTCGCCGCCGCGATGCCAAACCTCGAAGTCGTTGGCATCGACTGCCATATCGGCTCGCAAATCACGGAAATTTCGCCGTATCTCGACGCGACCGACAAGATCCTCGATCTCGTCGAAAAACTCGAAACCGCCGGCATCTCACTGCATCACATCGACGTTGGCGGCGGCCTGGGCATCACCTATACGGACGAGACGCCGCCGGACATCACCGCGTTCGCCACCACGCTGCTCGATCACATCGCCAAGCGCGGTCATGGTCATCGTCAGGTATTGTTCGAGCCGGGCCGCTCGCTCGTCGGTAACGCGGGCGTGCTGCTCACGCGCGTGGAATTCCTCAAGCACGGCGAGACGAAGAATTTCGCCATCGTCGACGCGGCGATGAACGATCTGGCGCGTCCGGCAATGTACGAGGCATATCACGCGATCGACCCGGTTGCGCGTCGCGCAGCCGATGAAGTGACTTATGACGTGGTAGGCCCCGTGTGCGAGAGCGGCGACTGGCTCGGCCGCGACCGCGCGTTGGCGATTGCCCCGGGTGATCTGCTCGCGATCCGCTCGGCGGGCGCCTACGGCTTCACGATGAGTTCCAACTACAATACGCGTCCACGCGCCGCCGAAGTCATGGTCGACGGCGACCAGGCCTACCTCGTGCGCGAACGTGAAACGGTCGAGTCGCTGTTTGCCGGCGAACGGCTGCTGCCCGGGAACGCCTGACCCCACTGCCTGCGAAGTGCCCAGATCAGACGGGCGCCGAGCAGGCCTGCCACCACGATCGCATAGATCGCCGGCTGGGCGAGATCGTTCTTGCCCGCCTTCATCCACCAGTAGTGCAGGATCGCCAGCACGGCAATCGCATAGATCACGCGATGCAGCCGCTGCCAGCGCCTCCCGCCCATGCGTCGCGCCATCGCGTACGGCGACGTAAGCGCCAGCGGCACCATTAGCACGAACGCCGCAAAACCCACGGTAATGAACGGGCGCTTGCCCGACACGTCGCGCAGAATGCTCGCCCAATCGAACCACTGATCCAGCCAGAAATACGTCGTGAAATGCAGCGCGCCGTAGAAAAACGCAAACAGCCCGAGCATGCGGCGCAAGCGCAGTAACCATGGCTGCCCCAACACGCGACGCACCGGCGTGATCGCGAGCGTGACGCAAAGCATCACCAACGTCCAGGTGCCTGTCGAACGCGTAATGAACTCGACCGGATTCGCACCAAGCCGATCCGTCAATCCGTAGACGCCAAGCCGCAGCAACGGCACCGTCGCCAGCAGGAAGATAGCCGCTTTTGCCCCCGGCAGCCAACGCGGCACGGGGGGCGAATATTTTGCGGCACGGGCGGCGCCGGCGGCAGCGCCGGGCACATCGCCCGAATTGGATGGCGTCATCGGCACGAGGTTGTCGGCTCAGAAGAATTTGCGCAGATCCATACCCTGATACAGGCTGGCGACTTGCTCACCGTAGCCGTTGAACATCAACGTTTTGCGCTTGGGCGTGAAAATACCGCCATCGCCGATGCGCCGCTCGGTCGCCTGACTCCAGCGCGGATGATCGACACCGGGATTCACGTTGGAATAGAAGCCATACTCCTCCGGCGCGGCACGATTCCAGCTCGTCAGCGGCATTTTTTCGACGAAACGGATCTTCACGATGGATTTAGCGCTCTTGAACCCATACTTCCACGGCACCACCATCCGCACCGGTGCGCCGTTCTGGTTCGGCAGCACCTCGCCGTACAGCCCGAACGTCAGAAGAGAAAGCGGATGCATCGCCTCGTCCATGCGCAGGCCCTCGACGTACGGCCAACTGAGTACGGGGTACGACAGCCCCGGCATCTGCTTCGGATCGGCCAGCGTGACAAATTCCACGTATTTCGCGTTGCCCGTCGGCTGTACCTGATTGATGAGTTCGGCGAGCGAGTAGCCAATCCACGGGATCACCATCGACCAGCCCTCGACGCACCGATGACGATAGATACGCTCCTCGAGCGGTGCGAGCTTGAGCAGCGCATCGATATCGTAGACCTTCGGCTGTTTCACCTCGCCCTCGATCGCTATCTGCCACGGGCGCAGCTTGAGTGTGCTGGCCCGGCGCGCCGGATCGGATTTGTCGGTGCCGAACTCGTAGAAGTTGTTGTAGGTGGTGACGTCCTTGATGTCGGTCGGCTTGTCGGTAATCACGTAGCGCGTGTTACGTGTGGACGTCAGTTTTGCAAGGCCAGTGCCGGGGCTATCGGCTGCGAACGCGAGACGTTGCGGCAGTACGCCGAAGGCCGCACCGCCCAGCCCCGTCAGTCCGGCGCCGGAAGCGCGCAGAAAGCGCCGTCGTCCGGTGACGACCTCGCGAGGCGTGATGCTGCTCGCCGGAATGTCGGCACCGCGCAAACGCGATTTGCTCGTACTCATGATTCGCCTCCCAGACCTGCCCGGTCTGCCTCTGTTGTCCATTCCGTTGAATGGCGGACGCCACTGTCGACTGAGACTGACGCTCCGGCGACGCCGTTCCCGCCACCACGCCGCGGGAAATCATACGGCACGATGAAAAAAACCGCCGGCACCTGAGCGCGGCGGCTTTCCGAGCGGGCCCCGACGCGGTGACCCGCGTCAGAGCTGTCCGTAGCTGTGCAACCCCGAGAGGAACATGTTCACACCGAGGAACGCGAACGTCGTGATCAGCAGACCGGTCAGCGACCACCACGCCGCCACCACACCACGCAGCCCCTTCATCAGGCGCATGTGCAGCCACGCGGCGTAGTTCAGCCAGACGATCAGCGCCCATGTCTCCTTCGGGTCCCAACTCCAGTAACCGCCCCACGCGTCGGCAGCCCACAACGCGCCGAGAATCGTGGCGATCGTGAAGAAAGCGAAACCCACGGCGATGGCCTTGTACATCACGTCGTCGAGCAATTCGAGCGACGGCAGGCGCGACGAGAAGAAACCACTGTCGAGCGGCTTGCCGGCCGCTGCCAGACGCCGGTTTTCGCTCGACTTGAGCAGATACGCAACCGCGACCATCGCGGCGAGAGCGAACGTGCCGTAACCGATGAAGTTCGCCGGCACGTGGATTTTCATCCACCAGCTTTGCAGCGCCGGCACCAGCGGCTGGATCTCATAGGCGCTGCGCGCCACGCTGTACCAGAGGTTGAAACCGACGGCCGCACTGATGACGAGCAGCACGAACGGTCCGAGCGAGCGCGTTTCATAGCGACGCTCGTAGTACAGGTAGAACAGCGCCGTGATCAGGCAGAAGAGCACGAAGACTTCGTACAGGTTCGAGATCGGAATGTGGCCGACGTCGGCCCCCACCAGATACGATTCGTACCAGCGCACCATCATGCCGGTGAAGCCAAGCAGCACCGCCGCCCAGCACAATGACGAGCCCACGCTCGCACCGAACGGCGAACGGGCGAGCAGACCGCCCCAGTAGAAAAGCGTCGCCAGGAAGAACAGCGCGCTCATCCACAGGATGGCCGACTGGCTCGAGAGGAAGTATTTGAGGAAGAACGCCTGATCGGCCCGCGCCAGATCATGGTGATACAAGCCGATACCCGAGAGCGCGAGAATGGCGATCCCGGCCATCAGCCAGCGCACGGATCGCCAATGCCAGCCGAGTAGCGCGAAGGTGGGTACGGCGAGCACCAGAATCGTGTGCTCGTAGTAATCCATGTAATGGCCGTAGCGGTTGAGGGCAAAGCCCGCACCGATCGCCAGCGCCAGTGCGAACAGCCAGTCGCCGATACTGCGCTGGCGCAGCCAGGAGACGTCTGAATAGCTTTGCGATAACTCCATCTGTCTCACCTTCATCGTTTTGTGACGATCTCGTCCATCTCCGCCTTCGTGCGGGCGAATTCCTTTTCGAAATCCAGTGTGCGGCGTGTCGTCGATACCGCCATCAATACCGAACTGCCACCGTCCGGCGTGTCTTTCAGCCACATCCACAGACGCCGCTCGCGTACGTAGAACATCGAGAAGATGCCGAGTACCAGCAGCAAGCTGCCAAGATACACGATCTTCTTGCCCGGCGAGCGTGTGAGTTGGAAGACGCTCGCCTGGATTTGCTCGAACGAATCGAGTTGCAGAAAAACCGGGGCGTCGTACAGGAAGTTGTCGGACAGCGCGTTGGTGGCCGTGTGCACGAAGCGCTCGTTCTCCGGCGAGGGCGTCATCGCCGGTTGCCCGGCCTGTTCACGGGCGACCTGCCACAATTGCCAGACCGTACCATCGAGAATGCGGCGGAACATGTCTGCGGCGCTGGATTGCTGCTCCTGCGGCACCTTTTCGTTCACGAACTCCGCAATCGCCTGCAAGCCGCCCTTCGTCTGGCTGGTTTTGCTTGCCGGAATCACACCGGCAAACAGATCCAGTTCGCGCTTGGCGCTTTCTTGCAACTGACCGCGGAGCGTCGCCGAGGTCTGCGCCGGCAGCGACTGTGCAGCGAAGCGGCGAGCGGCTTCGGCGCGCGCGCCATCGTCCTGAAGGGCGGCACGCAGCAGCATCCATTGCTTGACGGAGCCGTCCTCGTCCGCCGGAATGCGCAAGTACTGGAACGGACCGTCCGGCGTGTCACGCACCCCCGTCATAAAGACACGCTCACCATCGCCCACCAGAATCGGCAGCATGTAGTTGCGGTACTCCTTCGCCTGTCCGCTGCGATCGCGCACCTTGTATTGCACCGAGGGGCCGACGTTGCGCAGATCCTTGCTCAGATCCGTACGGGCGCCCGAGCCAAGTTGTGCGCTCAGGTCGTCGCGCAACGACTTGCGAGCCACACCGCGCACATCGCGCTCGCCGCCGCCATTGCTGATGTTCTCAACGTTGATCGCCCGGAAGTCGCTGAACTCCACGGTGTATTCGTCCTTGCCTGCGGCACCGCCACGCAGTTGCGTCGAGCCGCCTATGTCGCCCGAGAACGCGAACGTCCGATCCGACGCGCCGTGCATGGGGTAACCGGTCAGCTTCAGTTTGCTACCGCCGTCCTCGAAGCTCGATTGATAGATCGCTACGCCCTTGAAGATGAACGGCTCGTTGACCTTCACCGTCGCGTCCATCGTCTTGCCGGTCTCGGGGTCGGTGACCACGATGTCGCTCGCGAAAAGCTTCGGCATGCCCGTCGAGTAGTAGTCGACGTGGAATTTCTTCAGTTCGATGGCGAACGGCAGATCCTGCACGACCGAGCCATCCTGAAAATTCAGGATCGCCGTCGTCGATTTACCGCCCTCCGGCACGAACGCGTAGCCGCGGAACGCCGGATTGCTCGGCGAGAGACGATGCGTCTCCGGAATCTGCGAGATCACCGCATTGCCCTGCATCGGCGATTTACCGAACAGCAGCATCTGGGCACGGATCAGCAGATCGCTGTCGACCAGCCCGCCCAGGCAAATGATGACGATGGCACTGTGCGCGAAGATGTAGCCGATCTTGTTGATTGCGCCCGCCTTGGCCGCGACGAGCGTCGCGTTGTCGCGCTCGCGCACAACGAAACGGTAGCCGCGGCGTCCGAGATAGCTCGTGAGGCGCGGCAGCAGGTCGCCGCGCGACGTCGGCCCGGTGAATTCGGCCTTGTGACCGAAGGCGCGCAGGCTGCCCTCGCGCACATGATCGCGCCAACTGCGAACGTCCGCGATCATCTTCGGCGCATTGCGCACGACGCACAGCGTCGTCGACGCCATCAGGAAGAACAGGATCAGCAGGAACCACCACGAGCTGTACATGGTGTACAGGCCGAGCGAACGGAAAACGTCGGCCCAGAATGGACCGAACTGATTGACGTAGTTGGGATACGGGTCGCCCTGCTTGAGCACGGTGCCAACGATGCTGGCGATGGCGAGCACGGTCAGCAGGCTGATGGCAAAACGCATCGAACTGACCAGCTCGATACCATCGCGCACCCATCGTTGCGCGCCCTTGATCTGTATTCCGGAGGTACTGATGCTCATCCTGTTTCCGACAACAAAAAAGGGCGGGGACGCGTTTCTCACGCGCCCGCCACCCTGTGTATGCTAAACCAGATCGATCCGGTCGCTCTGCGGCGCCGCTGCTGGTTTCGTTATAAGTCAGCGAATATACCCTGACGTTCACATGATGTCAGGGCAGGGGCTGCCGATCAGCGCAAACCGGCAATGTAATCCGCGACTGCCTTGATTTCCTTGTCCGACAAACGCGAGGCCACGGTGTGCATGGGAGCATTGTTCTTACGGGTCTCATCGCGAAACGCGACCAGTTGAGCTGCGGTGTAGTCTGCCCATTGGCCTGACAGACGCGGATACTGCGACGGCATACCGGCACCGGTGGGGCCGTGGCAAGAGGCGCACGCGGGCACCCCCTTCTCGGCCAGACCACCGCGATAGATCTTCTCGCCCAGCGGCACGGTATCCTTGTTGCGCGCGACGCCCGGCTTCGCGGTCTGCGAGGCGAAATAGGCAGACACGTTGCGCATGTCCTGTTCGGACAGTGCCGCGACCATGCCGGCCATGATGGGGTTGTTACGCGCGGGAGTTTTGCCGGGTTGCGCCTTGAAGTCGACGAGCTGTTTGTCCAGATACTCGGCGTGCTGGCCGGCGAGCTTCGGGTAGGCGCCGCCAGTACTATTGCCGTCTGCCGCGTGGCACGCGGCGCAGACCTGACTAGCAATTGCCTGTCCCCGGTTCAGGTCCGGTTTGGCAGGCGCCTGGGGCTCGGCGGCTTGTCCTGCACCGCTCAGAAGAAAGCATGCCAGCGCCAACGGTGTTGCAGCGAGAGACTTCCACACTCCTCGGTTCATTCGCACACCTTATATCTGTTTTGTCGGGAAATCGGTCGTTCGAACTCACCGTCCGACGCCGTGTTTCTCCTCCAACCTCACGGCGCGCGAGACGTTCGGGCAAGCCCTGGCAAGGCCAAGGTTAACTTTCATATTGTACAATAAAGTCTTTCCCCGACTTTAGGGGATTTCCATGTAGAAGGCCGCAGAACGGGGCTCCCCGGCCTGTTGCCGGTGGGCATCAAACTCACCGTTTTGCGCCCCTGCACCCGCGTTGCGGCCCGATCCCTGTGGCTGCAGCGCTCCCCGGTTTCCGTCATGTCCCTACTTCATCAAGCCCGCTTCTTCACGACCGTCAATCATCTGCGCGATCTGCCGCCTACGGCCGTGCCCGAGGTCGCCTTCGCGGGACGCTCGAACGCGGGTAAGTCCAGCGCACTCAACATCCTCTGCAACCAGAAGCGGCTGGCCTTCTCGAGCAAGACGCCGGGGCGTACGCAGCACATCAACTACTTCGAGATCGCTCACCTCGAACACCTGTACGGTTATCTCGTCGATTTGCCGGGTTACGGTTACGCGGAAGTCGGCGGTGGCGTGAAGGTTCACTGGCAGCAGCTTCTCGGCGACTATCTGGTGCAGCGTCCGCAACTGCGCGGTCTCGTGCTCGTCATGGACTCGCGCCGGCCGTTCACCGACCTCGATTGCGAACTGATCAACTGGTTCATGCCGACGGGCCGTCCCATCCATGTGCTGCTGACCAAAGCGGACAAACTCACGCGTCAGGAAGCGACTGTCGTACTGCGCGACACGCAAAAACGCCTGGCTGCGCTGCCTCGCACCGACGGGCTGCCGTCCGACGATCCCGCGACGCCGCCGCAGTTCACGGCCCAGTTGTTCTCGTCGCTCAAGCGCACGGGTGTCGATGCGGCGCAGAGCATGCTCGAAGCGTGGCTCGCCATTCCGGCGCGCAACACCGCCAAGAAGTAAGGTTATCCGGGCCTATCGCACACGTGGGGCGGACGCGTCCTTCTCGGCAATGTTCAGTCCCGCGAACGACACTTACCGTAACCGCGAGGCAGCGCTGCGTCAAACCGCTAAGGTAGACGGCGGACATGCACAACGGGCGCGACAAATCGTCGCGGCGAGCCGCGCGGCGATTCTTGGAGTCATCGAGAATTGGTGAGCGCACCTGACGGCGTAGCGTCCCCTCAGCCGAACGGATGAGATCGTTTGAATCGGCCGGGAAGCCCGATTGTCCGGGGCTTTGCCGCGACGATTCGCGCGCACATAAAAAAACCGCCGTGTAGGCACGGCGGGTTCAAATAAGCCTTATCGTAGAACGACAGGCGCCCGCTCAGGGAGGAGAAGCGGGGGACCTCGCACACAGTGCGAACATCCGGTTGGTATGATATACCATGCGTTCGAAAGTTTCCCGGCAAGTGCCCTTTTTTGCGCACCTTCCCTCTTAGGGAGCCGTTGAGCCAAACGCAACGACTATCCGTTTTCGGGACACGTCCACACCGCCGATTTCGCGGGAACCTTCGAAGCACCACTCTTCGTCCAAAGGACCGATCGCATGAGTTCCTACCCCCTGCTTCGCCCGCGCCGCATGCGTCGCGATGACTTCTCACGCCGTCTGATGCGTGAAAACCGCCTGACTTGCGACGACCTCATCTACCCGGTGTTCGTGCTCGAAGGCGAAAAACGCCGTGAGGCAGTCGATTCGATGCCCGGCGTCGAGCGCGTCTCCGTCGATGAGCTGCTCCACGTGGCCGACACATGCGTCACGCTCGGCGTACCAGTGATTGCGCTCTTTCCGAACATCGAGGCATCTCTGAAGACCCCCGATGGCATTGAGGCGACCAACCCGGACGGTCTGATCCCGCGCGCCGTGCGCGAACTCAAACGTAACTTCCCCGATCTCGGCGTGTTGACCGACGTGGCCCTCGACCCGTACACGAGCCACGGTCAGGACGGCGTACTCGACGAAAACGGTTACGTCATCAACGATACGACGACGCGCATTCTCGTGAAGCAAGCCCTCACACAGGCCGAAGCCGGTGTGGACATCGTCGCCCCTTCCGACATGATGGACGGGCGTATCGGCGCTATTCGCGAAGCCCTTGAGGCGGCTGGCCACATTCATACGCGCATCATGGCGTACGCCGCCAAATACGCATCGGCCTTCTACGGCCCGTTCCGCGATGCTGTCGGGTCGGCATCCAATCTGGGCAAAAGCAACAAGATGACTTACCAGATGGACCCAGCCAACTCGGACGAAGCGCTGCGCGAAGTGGCGCTCGACATCGAGGAAGGCGCGGACATGGTGATGGTCAAACCCGGCATGCCGTATCTCGATATCGTGCGCCGCGTGAAGGATGAGTTCCGCTTCCCCACGTACGCATATCAAGTCAGCGGCGAATACGCGATGCTCAAGGCCGCCGCGCAGAACGGCTGGCTCGATCACGACAAGGTGATGATGGAATCGCTGCTCGCATTCAAGCGGGCTGGGGCGGATGGCATCCTGACGTACTTCGCCCTTGATGCAGCACGTCTGATCCGCACGCAGGCCTGAGCGCGGCGCAAAACGCGAACGGCAGAATTTGCACGTGGCGTCAGATCAGCCAACGCGACTTGGCTGCCTGCGCTAGCGCAATCTTCTGCGGCGAAAAGAACGGCCAACCCGATTTCTGAACTGCCCCCAAGGGTTGGGTTTGCACCCAACGCTCGGAGGTTGGCCCATCTCGGGTTGGCCGTTTTGCATTGCTATGGGATCAAGCTATCGCCAGATCCGCAGACTCGGGCCGGCAAACACATCGGCTGCCACTCAGAGGCTCAGACGCTCAAACCGGCGGTCCGTATGCTTTGTCGAGGCTGCGCAGGAACTGGTCTGCGGATTGTGCGCCGATGACGCGTGTGCCAGCCACTTCCTCGCCACGGCCATCGAAGAAGATGATGCCGGGCGGCCCAAACAATCCGAAGCGCTTAAGTAGCGCCTGATCGTCGGCATTATTCGCAGTGACATCGGCTTGCACGAGCACCATCTGATCAAGGCGTGCTTTCACCTTCGGATCTGTGAAGACAAAGCGCTCCATCTCCTTGCAGCTAATGCACCAGTCGGCATAGAAATCGAACATCACCGGACGCCCCGCCGTTGCCAAGACCCGATCGAGTTCCGCAACGCTGCGCACGCGCTGGAACCTGACGCCCTCGACCGCCACAGAACTCGCACCGGCGTTCCCCGAAGCCACCGTCGTTAGCCCGGCCAGTGGCGCGAGCGGATCACGTGCCCCGGCCGCAGCGCCCACCAACGCGACAGCCCCAAGAAGCGCAACGGCAACACCGAGCCCCTTGAGAAGGCGTCGAGCACCGCTCACGCCCTCAGGCAGGTTGTCGAAAACGTGCATGAAGGAAGCGGCCACCAACAGCAGGATTCCCCAGCCCAACAACAGAACGGGCGTTGGCAGCAACGGCCGCACAATCCACAGGGCGACACCAAGGAGCAGGAAGCCGAAGAAACGCTTCACGCCGTCCATCCACGCCCCGGCGCGCGGCAGCAATGCGCCACCACCGCCGGCGAGGATCACGAGCGGCAACCCCATCCCCAACGACAATGCAAAGAGCGTCGCACCACCAAAGACTGCATCCCCTGTTTTCGCGATAAAGGCGAGCGCGGCCGCCAGCGGAGCCGTCACGCATGGACTGACAATCAGCCCCGAGAGCACGCCCATCATGGCAGCACCGATCCACTGACCGGACCTTTGCTTGCGTGCGGCATCATCGATTCTGGCGCGCAATGCAGACGGCAACTGAATCTCGTACATCCCGAACATCGACAGCGACAGGATGACCATCAGCAACGCAAACAGAACCAACACCCACGGGGCTTGCAAGAACGCGATGAGACCTTGCCCCAATAGTCCGGCGGCCACACCGATGACGGTATTCACCACGGCCACGCCGAGCACGTAAGCAATGGCAAGACGTATCGCCTTACCGCGGCTAGCCCCTTGTCCCGCGACGATCGACAGAAGAATCGGGACCATCGGCAATACGCATGGCGTGAAAGCCAACCCGACACCGAGCGCGAAGAAGATGGCCAGCGCCAGCGCAAAACTGCCGCCGGAAAGAATGCGCTCCGCCTCGCTGTAGTCTTCTCGCGCCGACAACCAGCTACCTGCCGTGCGGGCGGACGTTACCGCCTGAGCTGCCTCAGCCGGCTTGCCACCAGGCGCCTGCGCCCCGTCGCCGAGCAGTGCCTTCGTGACTGACCCAGATGACGGTGCGGCCGTTGAACTCTCGCTCGCCGCACCACCAACCGCAGCCGCTGAAATCTTGAGTGGCTTATCCATCGGCGGATAGCACAGCCCCTTGTCCGCACAGCCCTGCATGGTGACATTCAGTGTGAACGGGCCGCCCGCCTGACTGACGGGAATACGAACGTCGATGGGTTCGTGATACACCTCCATGTCCTTGCCGAAGGTCTCGTCATGCTTGACCTCTCCCTTCGGAAATTCCGGCGTACCAAGCTTGACGGCAGGGTTGTCTGCCGCGAAGGCGAATCGCTCGCGGTAAAGGTAGTAGCCCTTTGCCACCTCGAAATGCAGCAGAACAGCACCGGGCTGCTCCGTTTTCGATACCTTGAAGGCGACATCCGGATCGAGAAAATCGTCGGCAGCATGTGCAAGCCCTGCGCCTAGCGATAGCACGACGGCCAAGACCAGCCATGCAAACGTCCATCGCCGGAAGACGCGATTGCGTAGTAATGCCCGCGGATCGCTACCAGCTCTCACGATCAGCGGCCCAGCAATTCTCGTCACATCAAACATGCAGTTTCCCCCGCGTCTCATCTTCGACCCAGCGCGCATAGGCAGGCAATGCCGCAGTGGCGGGCCATGCAACGATTTCGGGTACGTCGTAAGGATGATGTTCTTTGATGTACTGCTCAAGCGCGCCATAACGCGCGGCAGTCGTCTTGATCATGAGCGGCACTTCCACACTCGCCTCGCGCTTGCCTTGCCACCGATAGCTTGAACGCACCGGCGTCATTTGTTGCACACACGCCGCCAGCCGCTCGGAAAGCATGCCGTCGATCGCGGCTTCGGCGCTAGCCTCGTCGGGAAACGTCGTCATGACGATAAGAAGAGCATCCATAGTGTGCGGTAGACCGTTCAGGCATGAGGATTGTTCACTGTACACCGACACCGTGAAACGTGCGCAACCGGTCTGCGATTTCCGGACTGATGCCATCACGTCTTCGGACAACACGCCGAAACGAAAAAAGCCAGGTCAACGACCTGGCTTTTTCATATGACTCACGATCTCGAAAAGATCGTTGCGTGAATCGCTTACTCAGCGACTTCCGGCGCTTCCGTGTCGACTTCCGGACGGTCCAGCAGTTCGACGAAAGCCATCGGGGCGTTATCGCCCACGCGGAAGCCCATCTTCAGGATACGCAGGTAGCCGCCCGGACGGTTGGCAAAGCGCGGACCCAGTTCGTTGAACAACTTCGTGACCATTTCACGATCGCGCAGGCGATTGAACGCCAGACGACGGTTGGCAACCGAGTCCTTCTTACCCAGGGTGATGAGAGGCTCGACAACCTTACGCAGTTCCTTGGCCTTCGGCAGCGTGGTTTTGATCGCTTCGTGCTGGATCAACGAGTTCGACATGTTACGCAGCATTGCCAGACGGTGGCTGCTGGTGCGGTTCAGTTTACGCAAACCATGGCGGTGACGCATTTCGACTTTCCTTTAAACAGAGTTTTCGACCTAGCTCTTCTATCGGTGACAAACACCGCGGGCCGGTACCTTCGCTATCGGCCGTATCGGAACACTCCGACGTGCCGCACTTACGTAGCGACATGGCCACCCGAAGGCGGCCATGTCGTTACAACTTACTTCTCGAGACCAGCCGGCGGCCAGTTTTCGAGCTTCATGCCCAGCGTGAGACCACGCGAGGCAAGCACTTCCTTGATCTCGTTGAGCGACTTGCGACCCAGGTTCGGGGTCTTGAGCAATTCGTTCTCGGTACGCTGGATCAGGTCGCCGATGTAGTAGATGTTTTCGGCCTTCAGGCAGTTGGCCGAACGCACCGTCAACTCGAGATCGTCCACCGGACGCAGCAGGATCGGATCGATCTGCGGCGCACGCGACGGCGCTTCGCTGGCGGCTTCCGTGCCTTCCAGCGCAGCGAACACCGACAGTTGGTCGACGAGGATGCGAGCCGATTGACGGATCGCTTCTTCCGGCGACACCACACCGTTGGTTTCGATGTTCATCACGAGCTTGTCCAGGTCCGTACGTTGCTCCACACGGGCCGATTCGACCGCATAGCTCACACGCTTGACCGGCGAGAACGACGCGTCGAGGACGATACGACCAATCACCTTGGCCGAATCATCGCCATAACGGCGCACGTTACCCGGGACATAACCACGCCCCTTTTCGATCTTGATCTGAACGTCGAGCTTACCGCCCTTGGCCAGATGCGCAATCACGTGATCGGGGTTGATCAGTTCCACATCATGCGGCACTTCGATATCCGAAGCGCGCACTACACCTTCACCATCCTTGCGCAGCGTAACAGTGACTTCGTCACGGTTATGCAGCTTGAACACGACACCCTTCAGGTTCAACAGGAAATTGACGACATCTTCCTGGACACCGTCGATGGTGGAGTATTCATGCACAACGCCGGCGATCGTCACTTCGGTTGGCGCGTAGCCCACCATCGACGACAACAGCACGCGGCGAAGCGCGTTGCCCAAGGTGTGGCCGTAGCCACGTTCGAACGGCTCCATCACGACTTTGGCGTGATGCTCACCGACCGGCTCAACCGCAATGATCTTGGGCTTCAACAAACTGGTTTGCATAGGTTTCCTTTTCAATACCCTCGGCTCGTTACACCGATAAGGCTGATGGGTGACAAACCTGCACGGAACGCAAAACGCGCCGTGAGGCGCGTCAGCATACGGATTAACGCGAATACAATTCGACGATCAGGCTTTCGTTGATGTCGCCCGCGATATCGCTACGTTCCGGCAGTGCCTTGAAAGTGCCTTCCATCTTCTTGGCGTCAACCGAAACCCAGATCGGGAAACCGACTTGCTCAGCCAGCGACAGCGATTCTTGAATACGCACTTGCTTCTTGGCCTTCTCGCGCACGGTGATGATGTCACCGGCCTTGACCTTGATCGACGGGATGTTGGCAACAACACCGTTCAGCACGATCGCCTTGTGGCCGACCAGCTGACGCGCTTCAGCGCGCGTCGAGCCAAAACCCATGCGGTACACGACGTTGTCCAGGCGCGACTCGAGCACTTGCAGCAGGTTTTCACCCGTGTTGCCCTTTAGACGGTCGGCTTCCGCGAAATAGCGGCGGAACTGACGCTCGAGCACGCCGTAAATACGCTTGACCTTCTGCTTTTCACGCAGTTGGTTGCCGTAGTCCGACGTACGAGCACCCGAGGTGCGGCCATGCTGACCCGGCTTGCTATCCAGCTTGCACTTGTCGGCGAGCGAGCGACGTGCGCTCTTCAGGAAGAGGTCAGTACCTTCACGGCGGGAGAGTTTGGCCTTCGGGCCGATATAACGTGCCACGGTTGTTCCTTTATCTCAAAATCTGACGTAGCGAACTTTGTCCACTACGCAAGTCCGGTACCAATGTACCGGACGGTGGTCTTAGAAATTGCTACGCGCACGGCCGAGACCGTGCGCGAACCCGCGATTATAGCAGGATTTGAAGCGTCTTAGATACGACGACGCTTCGGCGGGCGGCAGCCGTTGTGCGGGACCGGCGTCACGTCCGAGATGGCCGTGATCTTGATACCCAGCGCATTCAGCGCGCGAACTGCGGATTCGCGACCCGGGCCCGGGCCCTTGATGCGAACTTCCAGGTTCTTCACGCCGTATTCCAGTGCCACGCGACCGGCCGACTCAGCAGCAACCTGGGCAGCGAACGGGGTCGATTTACGCGAACCCTTGAAGCCCTGGCCACCCGACGTCGCCCATGCCAGCGCATTGCCCTGACGATCGGTGATCGTGATGATGGTGTTGTTGAACGAAGCGTGGACGTGCACGACGCCTTCTGCAACGCTCTTCTTGACCTTCTTGCGAACGCGCTGCGAAGCGGCGTTGTTCTGTTGCTTAGCCATGAGTTCCTATCCTCTGGTTACTTCTTCAGCGAGACGCCGGCCTTACGCGGGCCCTTACGGGTACGCGCATTGGTACGGGTGCGCTGACCGCGGAGCGGCAAGCCCTTGCGGTGACGCATACCGCGATAGCAGCTCAGATCCATCAGGCGCTTGATGTTCATCGTCACTTCACGGCGCAGGTCACCCTCAACCGTCAATTGACCGACTTGATCACGCAGCTTTTCGAGATCAGCGTCGTCGAGGTCCTTGACCTTCTTCGAGAACGGCACACCGGCGGCTTCGCAAATCTGGCGAGCGCGCGTGCGGCCGACACCGTAAATAGCCGTCAGGCCGATAGCGGTGTGCTGGTGGTTCGGGATGTTAACCCCTGCGATACGAGCCATTCGTAATTCCCCAACTAAATAGCGTTAAAGGCCGATTAGCCCTGACGTTGCTTGTGGCGCGGATCCGAACTGCAGATCACGCGCAGCACGCCTTTGCGCTTCACAAACTTGCAATTGCGGCAGATGCACTTAACAGATGCCAAAACTTTCATGACAATTCCCTCTCTCTAATCACTTCGCCCGGAAGACGATCCGCGCACGCGACAGATCGTAGGGCGTCAACTCTACCGTCACCTTATCTCCGGGAAGGATGCGGATGTAATGCATCCGCATCTTGCCGGAGATATGTCCGAGTACTACATGGCCATTTTCCAGCTTTACCCGGAAGGTGGCATTGGGGAGGTTTTCAAGGACCTCACCCTGCATTTGAATAACGTCGTCTTTCGACATGATCCAGGATCATTAGCGAAGCGTCATGTTATTGCCGCCCTTGAAATTCGCCTTACGGAGCAGCGACTCATATTGTTGCGACATCACATACGACTGCACTTGCGCCATGAAGTCCATCGTCACCACCACGATAATCAGCAGTGAGGTTCCACCGAAGTAGAACGGGACATTCCAACGCAACACCAGAAACTCAGGCAGCAAACACACCAAGGTGACGTAAGCTGCGCCGGCCAGTGTCAGGCGCGTCAGGATCTTGTCGATATATCGCGCAGTCTGGTCGCCGGGACGGATCCCCGGAACAAACGCACCACTCTTCTTCAGGTTCTCGGCGGTCTCCTTGCTGTTAAACACCAATGCGGTGTAGAAGAAGCAGAAGAACACGATCGCCAGTGCGTAGAGCATCACGTAGATCGGCTGACCCGGCGACAACTTCGCCGCAATATCCTTGAGCCAGCGCGCGTTATCACCCGCACCAAACCAATTCGCAATCGTTGCCGGGAACAGGATGATCGACGACGCAAAGATCGGCGGAATCACGCCTGCCATGTTCAGCTTGAGCGGCAGGTGCGAAGCCTGACCGCCGTACACCTTGTTGCCAACCTGACGCTTGGCGTAGTTCACAAGGATCTTGCGCTGACCACGTTCGACGAACACGACGAAGAACGTCACGAGCACCACGAGGACACAGATCACGATGGCCGAGAACGGACCGATCGAACCGGTACCGACAAGCTCGAACAGACCGCCCACAGCATTCGGCAAACCGGCCGCGATACCACCAAAGATGATGATCGAGATACCGTTACCGAGGCCGCGTTCGGTGATCTGCTCACCGAGCCACATCAGGAACATCGTGCCGGTCACGAGCGTGATCACCGTCGTCAGGCGGAACAACATGCCCGGATCGACGACGAGCCCCGGCTCGCTTTCCAACGTCACCGCGATCGCCGCAGCCTGGAAGAGTGCGAGTACTACCGTGAAATACCGGGTGTACTGCGTAATCTTGCGCTGTCCGGCTTGGCCTTCCTTACGCAATGCTTCCAACTGAGGCGAAACCATCGCCAGCAGCTGCATGATGATCGATGCCGAGATATACGGCATGATCCCCAGCGCGAAGATCGTGAAACGCGACAACGCACCGCCCGAGAACATGTTGAACATGCCCAGGATCCCGCCCGACTGGCGCTGGAACAACTGCGCCAGCTGATCGGGGTCGATGCCCGGCACCGGGATATGCGCACCAATACGGTAGACAATCAGCGCCAGCAGCAGGAAAACCAGCCGCCGACGCAGATCCGCATACTTCGGGCCCTGCGTACCAGGCTTAGCGAGATTAGGAGACTTGGCCAATGCTGGCTCCGGGGTGACCTAACTTACTCTGCAACCGAACCGCCAGCCGCTTGAATGGCGGTGAGCGCACCCTTGGTGACGCCCAGACCCTTCACAACGACTTTGCGGGTGATCTCGCCCGAGGCGATGATCTTGGCCGACAGCGACAGCTCGCTCACCAGACCAGCCTGCTTCAGAACCAGCAGATCGATCTCGTCGACCGGCAGGTTGTTCAGGTCAGCCAGGCGAACTTCGCCCACGAAACGACGCGTCAGCGACTTGAAGCCACGCTTCGGCAGACGACGTTGCAGCGGCATTTGACCGCCTTCGAAGCCCACCTTGTGGAAGCCGCCCGAACGCGACTTCTGACCCTTGTGACCACGGCCGGCGGTTTTACCCAGACCCGAACCGATGCCACGGCCAACGCGGCGTTTGGCGTGCTTGGCGCCTTCTGCCGGCTTAATCGAATTCAATTCCATTTTGCCCTCGCTCAGTCGACGATCTTCACAAGGTACGAGACCTTGTTGATCATGCCCCGCACAGCGGGCGTATCCTGCAACTCGCTGACCGAATTGAGGCGACGCAGGCCCAGACCCTTGACGGTCGCGCGGTGTTCTTCACGCGTACCGATCAGGCTCTTGACCAGCTTAACTTTCACAGTTTGCTGCGACATATTGATCACCCTTAGCCGAGGATCTCTTCCACCGACTTGCCACGCTTGGCGGCGATGTCAGCAGGAGTCGATTGTTTCTTCAGGCCGTCGAGCGTGGCGCGGACCAGATTGTACGGGTTCGTCGAGCCAAGGCTCTTCGTCACCACGTTGGTCACGCCCATCACCTCGAACACCGCGCGCATCGGGCCACCGGCGATAACACCGGTACCGTCCTTTGCCGGCGACATCAGGACGCGCGAGGCGCCATGCTGGCCGAGAACGTTGTGTTGCAGGGTGCCGTTCTTCAGGGGCACCTTGAACATATTGCGGCGGGCTTGTTCCATTGCCTTTTGAACGGCAACCGGGACTTCCTTCGCTTTGCCCTTGCCCATGCCGATGCGGCCATCGCCGTCACCAACCACGGTCAACGCGGCAAAACCGAGAATACGGCCACCCTTCACAACTTTCGTGACACGGTTGACCGCGATCATCTTCTCGCGAAGACCGTCGTCGCGTTCGTCAGCCTGAACTTTCGCTTGCATCTTTGCCATGACGGATCCTTACTTAGAACTTGAGGCCGGCTTCACGGGCAGCGTCGGCGAGAGCCTTAACGCGACCGTGATAGCGGAAGCCCGAGCGATCGAAAGCAACGCTTTCGATGCCGGCAGCCTTCGCCTTTTCGGCGATACGACGGCCGATCAGCGCTGCAGCGGCAGCGTTGCCACCCTTGCCTTCCTTGTCGCCCAGTTCCTTGCGCACTTCGGCTTCCAGCGTCGAAGCGCTGGCCAACACTTGCGTGCCGTCTTCCGAGAAAACTTGCGCGTAAATGTGCACGTTGGTGCGATGCACGGAAAGGCGATGCACCTTCTGAGCTGCCAGCTTGATACGAGTCTGGCGAGCGCGGCGCACACGAGATTGTTTCTTGTCCATGTTTCGCACCCTTACTTCTTCTTGGTTTCCTTGAGGATCACCACCTCGTCCGCATAGCGGACGCCCTTACCCTTGTAGGGCTCGGGCGGACGGTAACCGCGAACTTCCGCAGCCACTTGTCCGATGCGTTGCTTATCAACGCCCTTGATGATGATCTCCGTCTGCGTCGGGGTCTCTGCTTTCACGCCTTCCGGCATGGCATGCACAACATCGTGCGAGAAACCCAGCTCGAGCTTCAGGTTGTTACCTTCAGCCTTGGCACGGTAACCCACGCCAACGAGTTGCAGTTTCTTTTCGAAACCCTTGCTCACGCCGGTCACCATATTGTTGACCAGCGCACGTTCCGTACCGTACAGCGCATTCGCTTCGCGGCTTTCATCGGCCGGGGCGAAGGTGACGGTGCCGTCTTCGATCTTGACGATCACAAGGGGATTGATGCCGCGGGTCAGCGAACCCAGGGCGCCCTTGATCGTCAGCACATTGCCAGCCAGCGTTGCTTCAACGCCCTTCGGCAGTGCAATGGGACTCTTACCTACTCGAGACATTTCAACTCTCCTCGGTTAGGCGACGTAGCAGATGACTTCGCCGCCCACGCCGGTGGCGCGTGCTTTGCGATCGGTCATCACGCCCTTCGGGGTCGAGACGATAGCAACGCCGAGGCCATTCATGACCTGCGGGATGTCGTTGCGGCTCTTGTACACACGCAGACCCGGACGCGACACGCGCTCGAGGCGCTCAATCACAGGACGGCCAGCGTAGTACTTCAGTGCAATGTTCAGCACCGGCTTCGTTTCTTCTGCTTCAACCGCGAAGTCTTCGATGTAGCCTTCGTCCTTAAGGACTTTGGCGATCGAGACCTTCAGCTTGGAAGAGGGCATCTTCACCGATGCTTTCTCAACCATCTGAGCGTTGCGGATGCGAGTCAGCATATCGGCGATAGGATCGCTCATGCTCATGGTGCTTCTCCTATTACCAGCTAGCTTTGGTCACGCCCGGGATTTCGCCACGGAAGGCGATTTCACGGATCTTGTTACGGGCCAGGCCGAATTTGCGGAAGGTACCGCGCGGACGGCCAGTCAGGTCGCAACGATTGCGTTGACGCGTCGGATTGGCGTTACGCGGCAGCTGTTGCAGCGCCAGGCGTGCTTCATAACGCTCGTCTTCCGACTTGCTGGTGTCTTCGATGATCGCTTTGAGGGCGTCGCGCTTGGCAGAAAATTTCTGCGCCAGACGGGCGCGTTTCTTTTCGCGTTCGATAAGTGCCAGTTTAGCCACGATTACCTCAGTTACGGAACGGGAATTTGAACGCTGACAGAAGAGCCTTGGCTTCTTCGTCAGTCTTCGCGGTCGTGGTGATACTGATGTTCAGACCACGCAGCGCGTCGATTTTGTCGTACTCGATTTCGGGGAAGATGATCTGTTCCTTCACACCGATGTTGTAGTTGCCACGACCGTCGAACGCACGACCCGAAATACCACGGAAGTCACGCACGCGCGGCAGAGCCACGGTGATGAAACGATCCAGGAATTCGAACATACGTTCACCGCGCAGCGTCACCATCGTACCGATCGGGTAACCTTCGCGGATCTTGAAACCGGCAATAGCCTTGCGAGCCTTCGTCACCACCGGCTTTTGACCGGCAATTTTCGTCAGGTCGCCAACGGCGTGCTCAATGATCTTCTTGTCAGCAACGGCTTGACCAAGGCCCATGTTCAGGGTGATCTTGGTGATGCGCGGCACTTCCATGACAGACTTGTAACCGAACTGCTTAGTCAGCTCGGCGACAACTTTGTCTTTATAGAATTCTTGCAAACGGGCCATTATCTATACTCCCTGCGATTAGGCACCGACGACCGTAGCACCGGTCGTCTTGAGGAAGCGGACCTTCTTGCCGTCTTCGACCTTGATGCCCACACGCGACGGCTTGCCATTGGCATCCACCAGCGCCACGTTCGAAACGTGGATCGGCATCGTCTTGTCGACCACGCCACCTTGCGTGCCCTTCATCGGGTTCGGCTTGACGTGCTTCTTGGCAACGTTCACGCCCTCGACGACCAACTTGTCGCCATCAACGGCCAGGACCGTACCACGCTTGGCCTTGTCCTTACCCGTCAGTACGATGACCTGGTCACCCTTACGAATCTTGTTCATGTGTCGGCTCCTTACAGCACTTCCGGGGCCAGCGACACGATCTTCATGAAGCGTTCGGTACGCAGTTCACGCGTAACCGGCCCGAAGATACGGGTGCCGATCGGCTCGAGCTTGGTGTTAAGCAGCACGGCGGCGTTGCCGTCGAATTTGACCAGCGAGCCGTCCTGGCGACGCACGCCCTTGGCGGTGCGCACGACCACTGCGTTGTAGATTTCGCCCTTCTTGACGCGACCACGCGGGGCAGCGTCTTTCACGCTGACCTTGATGATGTCGCCAATGCCGGCGTAGCGACGCTTGGAGCCGCCCAGCACCTTGATGCACATCACTTCGCGCGCACCGGTGTTGTCGGCTACTTCGAGCCGGGTTTCAGTTTGAATCATGGTGTTATCTTCCCAACTTAATCCGACACATACGCGTCGGTCAGTCTTGGTCCCCGTCAGCACCAAAGGGTGCCGTTTGGGTTGAGTCGTTCAAAAGTGGACAACCTTGCTACCTTCACCTGACTCGTAGAGGATACGAATCGGGTCAGGAAGCCATCCACCCCCTTGCGAAACCAAAGACCGGTTTTAGCGAAAGAAGCGGAAAGTCCGGAATTATACAATGATAATTCCGGACTTGCAAGTCAAGCCTTCGCTTCAGCTCACCTTAGATGATACGGGCGGCTTCCACGAGACGGGAGACCGCCCAGGCCTTGGTCTTCGACAGCGGGCGGGATTCTTGAATCTCGACCGTATCGCCTTCCTTGTACTGGTTGGTCTCATCGTGCGCATGGTACTTCTTCGAACGCACGATGTACTTGCCGTAGAGCGGGTGCTTCATTTGACGCTCGACCAGCACGGTAACCGTCTTGTCCATCTTGTCGCTGACAACCTTACCCACGAGGGTACGCTTCAGCGAGGTCTTAGCGGTATCGTTCATTTCTGGCTCGCCTTCTCAGTCAACACGGTACGCACACGCGCGATGTCCTTGCGCACCTTCTTCAGCTGGCTGGTGTTGCTCAGCTGTTGGGTGCCCGCTTGCATGCGAAGACCGAATTGGGCCTTCAGCAGATCCGACAGTTCCTTGTTCAGGCCGTCGACATCCTTGGCACGAAGTTCGGATGCTTTCATTTCAAATTCTCCCCTCAGGCGCCAAGGCGACGTACGAAGAACGTCGTCTGAATCGGCAGCTTGGCGGCAGCCAGGCGGAACGCCTCGCGCGCCAGCGCTTCATCCACACCGTCCATTTCGTACAGCATCTTGCCCGGTTGAATCTCGGCGACGTAGTACTCCGGGTTACCCTTACCGTTACCCATACGCACTTCTGCCGGCTTTTGCGAGATCGGCTTGTCCGGGAAGATACGGATCCAGATACGACCACCGCGCTTGATGTGGCGAGTCATGGCACGACGCGCGGCTTCGATTTGACGAGCCGTCAGGCGACCACGACCGACCGCCTTCAGGCCGAATTCGCCGAACGACACTTCGTTGCCACGAGTGGCGACGCCAGTGTTACGGCCCTTCTGCTCTTTGCGATACTTTCTGCGTTTCGGTTGCAGCATGATTATTCTCCAGTCTTGGCGTCGCCTTCAGGCTTGCCAGCCGGACGGCGTGCACCACCGCGCTTCGCACCGGCCTTATCGCCAGCGTCGTCACGACGGGGGCGACGGTCGCCCGGACGCGCGTTGCGGCGCGGACGCTTTTCTTCGGCCGGCTCTTCAGCCACCGGAGCGTCGTTGCGGCCCAGCGTGTCACCCTTGTACACCCACACCTTGATACCGATGATGCCGTACGTCGTCTTCGCTTCCGCAGTTGCGTAGTCGATGTCGGCGCGCAGCGTATGCAGAGGCACACGGCCTTCGCGATACCACTCGGTACGGGCGATTTCGATACCGTTCAGACGGCCGGCGCTCATGATCTTGATGCCTTGGGCACCCAGACGCATCGCGTTCTGCATCGCGCGCTTCATTGCGCGACGGAACATGATACGGCGCTCGAGCTGCTGAGCGATCGAATCAGCGATGAGCTGCGCATCGGTTTCCGGCTTGCGGATTTCCTCGATGTTCACGTGCACGGGCACGCCCATGCGCTTTTGCAGCTCGGCCTTGAGGATTTCGATGTCCTCGCCCTTCTTGCCGATCACAACACCCGGACGCGAGCTGAAAATCGTAATGCGAGCGTTACGTGCCGGACGTTCGATGATCACGCGGCCGACCGAAGCGTTCTTCAGCTTCTTCTTCAGATATTCGCGAACGTCGATGTCTTCCTTCAACATCTTTGCGAAATTCTGGTTGTTGGCGTACCAACGCGAAGCCCAGTTACGGCTGACAGCCAGACGGAAGCCAGTCGGATGAATTTTCTGTCCCATCGTGACCCCTTAGTTGCCCAGCGTCACAGTGATGTGACAGGTTTGCTTCTCGATCTTGTTACCACGGCCTTTTGCACGGGCCGTGAAACGCTTGAGCGAGGTGCCCTTGTCGACGTAAATGCCCTTAACGCGCAGTTCGTCGATGTCAGCACCTTCGTTGTGCTCGGCGTTGGCGATAGCCGACTCGAGAACCTTCTTGATAATGTCCGCGGCCTTCTTCGGCGAGAAGGTCAGGACATTCAGTGCACGCTCCAGCGGCAGGCCACGAATCTGGTCAGCGACCAGACGCGTTTTCTGCGCCGAGATACGGGCACCGCGATGAATTGCTTTCACTTCCATGATCGGCCCCTTATTTCTTCGCCTTCTTGTCGGCCGCATGGCCCTTGAAGGTACGAGTGAGCGCGAACTCACCCAGCTTGTGGCCGACCATGTTTTCCGTCACGTACACCGGCACGTGCTGACGGCCGTTATGCACGGCGATCGTCAAGCCGATGAAATCGGGCAGGACGGTCGAACGACGCGACCAGGTCTTGATCGGCTTTTTGTCACGCGATGCAGCTGCCGCTTCCACTTTCTTCAGCAGATGAGCGTCGCAAAACGGACCTTTTTTAACAGAACGAGTCATTTGCTAGCTCCAATTAACGCTTCTTGCGACGCTGAACGATCATGCTGTCGGTGCGCTTGGTCGAGCGGGTACGCTTACCCTTGGTATGCTGACCCCACGGGCTGACCGGATGACGACCAGCAGCCGTACGACCTTCACCACCACCATGCGGGTGATCCACCGGGTTCATCGCCACACCGCGAACGGTCGGGCGAATACCGCGCCAACGCTTTGCACCGGCCTTGCCGAGTTGGCGCAGGCTGTGCTCTTCGTTACCGACTTCACCGATGGTCGCGCGGCACTCGATGTGCACGCGACGAACTTCACCCGAACGCAGACGCACTTGAGCGTACGTGCCTTCGCGAGCCAGCAGCATTGCCGAGGTACCTGCGGCACGAGCGATTTGCGCGCCCTTGCCCGGTTGCAGCTCGATGCCGTGAATCGTCGTACCGACCGGAATGTTGCGGATCGGCAGCGTGTTGCCAGCCTTGATCGGCGCTTCCGAGCCGCTCACCAGTTGCTGACCGACGGTCACGCCCTTCGGTGCAAGGATGTAACGACGCTCGCCATCGGCGTAGCACAGCAGAGCGATGTTCGCGCTGCGGTTCGGATCGTATTCCAGACGCTCGACCTTCGCCGTGATGCCGTCCTTGTTGCGACGGAAATCGACGATACGGTAGTGCTGCTTGTGACCGCCACCCATATGACGGGTGGTGATGTGACCGTTGTTGTTACGGCCAGCGGTCTTGCTCTTGGTATCGAGCAACGGGGCGAACGGCTTGCCCTTATGCAGATCCTTGTTGACAACCTTGACCAGCGCACGGCGGCCCGGCGACGTCGGTTTCGTTTTGACGAGTGCCATGATTACTTGGCCTCCGCTTCAAAATTGATTTCCTGACCCGGCTTCAAGCTCACGTAGGCCTTCTTCTCGTGGTCGCGACGACCCATGAAGCGGCCAAAGCGCTTTTGCTTGCCCTTACGGTTCAGGATCTGCACCGACTCGACTTCCACCTTGAAGAGAAGCTCAACCGCAGCCTTCACTTCTTGCTTGTTCGCGTCGCGTGCAACTTGGAACACCACTTGTTCATTCTTGTCAGCCACCAGCGTCGCCTTTTCGGAGATCACCGGCGCGAGCAGGACCTGGTACAGACGATGGTCGTTTTTACGCACGTCGCTCATGACAGCATCTCCTCAATCTTGGCGATCGCGCCCTTCGTCAGCAGCACCTTCTTGAAGTAGATGAGCGACAGCGGGTCGGCGAAACGCGGCTCGGTGACGGCAACGTGAGCCAGATTGCGCGAGGCCAGGAACAGGTTCTCGTCCACGCTATCCGTGATCAGCAGCACCGACTCAAGGCCCATGGCCTTGATCTTCTCAGCGAGCAGTTTCGTCTTCGGAGCATCCAGCTTGATGTCCTCGACGACCGACAGACGACCTTCGCGGGCGAGCTGCGACAGAATCGAGCACACACCGGCGCGGTACATCTTCTTGTTGACCTTGTGGGTGAAGTTCTCTTCCGGCGAATTCGGGAAGATACGGCCACCGCCGCGCCACAGCGGGCTCGACGACATACCGGCACGAGCGCGGCCCGTACCCTTCTGACGCCACGGCTTCTTGGTCGTGTGCTTGACCTGTTCACGGTCCTTCTGCGCACGATTGCCGCTACGGGCGTTGGCTTGATAAGCCACCACAACCTGATGGATCAGCGCTTCGTTGTAGTCACGGCCGAACACGACGTCCGACGCGTTGACAGCAGCGCCTTCCTGACCTTGCTCATTCAGGAGCTTCAGTTCCATTGTTACGCTCCCTTCGCGAGTTTGGCCTTGACTGCCGAGGTCACGAAAACCTTGCCTTCGTTGGCGCCCGGAACGGCACCCTTCACGAAGATCAGGTTACGCTCAGCGTCAATGCGCGCGATTTCGAGATTCTGCACCGTCGTGGTGACGTCGCCCAGGTGACCCGTCATGCGCTTACCCGGGAACACACGACCCGGATCCTGCGCCATACCGATCGAACCCGGCACGTTGTGCGAACGCGAGTTACCGTGCGAAGCGCGGCCCGAAGCGAAGTTGTAGCGCTTGATGGTACCGGCGTAGCCCTTACCGATCGACACACCTTGCACGTCGACCTTCTGGCCCACTTGGAAGAGATCGACGCCAACCACTGCGCCCGGCTGCAATTCAGCAGCTTTGGCAGCGTCAACGCGGAATTCCTTGAGGATTTCACCGGCTTCGACACCCGCTTTCGCGAAGTGACCGGCGGCGGCCTTAACCACGCGCGTTGCGCGGCGATTGCCGAAAGTGACTTGAACGGCGGTGTAGCCGTCCGTTTCATCCGTCTTGATTTGCGTCACGCGGTTGTTAGACACGTCGAGCACGGTAACGGGAATCGAATCGCCGTCGTCCGTGAAAATACGCGTCATGCCAACCTTGCGACCGACAAGGCCAAGGCTCATGATTTTCTCCATTCCCGACTGCGATTGGCCGGGGCTAAATGACAAAAGGATGGTCCACGGATGTGGGCCATCTTTTCAAAACTACACTTGAGCCCGCCATTATAGACGGACTTTTATCGCTTGACAAGTGTTGCTAAATCGCATAACAAAGCCCCGCCGGTCCAGCATTGGCGGGGCTTTCAAGAGCAAAGTCGCTCGCAAGCCTTACTGCAGCTTGATCTCGACGTCGACGCCAGCCGGCAGGTCCAGCTTCATCAGCGCGTCAACGGTCTTGTCCGTCGGATCGACGATGTCCATCAGGCGCTGGTGCGTGCGGATTTCAAGCTGGTCGCGCGACGTCTTGTTGACGTGCGGCGAACGCAGGATGTCGAAACGCTCGATGCGCGTCGGCAGGGGCACCGGGCCCTTGACGATGGCGCCGGTGCGCTTGGCGGTTTCAACGATTTCGGCGGCCGACTGGTCGATCAGGCGGTAGTCGAAAGCCTTCAGGCGAATGCGGATCTTTTGGTTCTGCATGGAAATTCTCCAAAGAGCGTGGCAGCCCTCGTTCGGGTGCCGGGTAAATCACAAAGAGCAAACAGACTTCGAGAAACAGGTGCCGGCAGCACCGGCACCTGGGTCATCGGATTCGCGATTAGTCTTCAATCTTGGCAACGACGCCGGCGCCGACGGTACGGCCACCTTCGCGAATTGCAAAACGCAGACCTTCTTCCATGGCGATCGGCTGAATCAGTTCAACCTTGATCGACACGTTGTCGCCCGGCATGACCATTTCCTTACCTTCCGGCAGGGCGATCGAACCGGTCACGTCCGTCGTACGGAAGTAGAACTGCGGACGGTAGTTGTTGAAGAACGGAGTGTGACGGCCACCTTCGTCCTTCGACAGAATATAGACCTCGCCCGAGAACTTGCGGTGCGGCTTGATCGTGCCCGGCTTGGCCAGAACCTGACCACGCTGAACTTCTTCACGCTTCGTGCCGCGCAACAGAATACCGACGTTGTCGCCAGCTTGACCTTGGTCGAGCAGCTTACGGAACATTTCGACGCCCGTGCAGGTCGTCTTGTCGATCTTCGGCTTGTCGCCGTCCATGGCGATACCGACGATTTCGATTTCTTCGCCGACCTTGATGATGCCGCGCTCGATACGACCGGTCACCACGGTGCCGCGGCCCGAGATCGAGAACACGTCTTCCACCGGCATCAGGAACGTGCCGTCAACAGCGCGCTCCGGCGTCGGGATGTACGTGTCGAGAGCATCAGCCAGCTTCATGATGGCTTCTTCGCCCAGCGGGCCCTTGTCGCCTTCCAGTGCCAGCTTGGCCGAACCCTGGATGATCGGCAGGTCATCGCCCGGGAACTCGTACTTCGACAGAAGTTCGCGAACTTCCATTTCGACCAGCTCGAGCAGCTCGGCGTCGTCGACCATGTCGCACTTGTTCAGGAACACGATGATGTACGGCACGCCAACCTGACGGGCCAACAGGATGTGCTCACGCGTTTGCGGCATCGGGCCGTCAGCGGCCGAGCAAACCAGGATCGCGCCGTCCATCTGGGCGGCACCGGTAATCATGTTCTTGACGTAGTCGGCGTGGCCCGGGCAGTCAACGTGTGCGTAGTGGCGAGCGGCCGTTTCGTACTCGATGTGCGCGGTATTGATAGTAATGCCGCGTGCCTTTTCTTCCGGTGCTGCGTCGATTTCGTCGTACTTCTTGGCCTGACCGCCGAACTTCGACGACAGAACCGTTGCGATAGCAGCCGTCAGCGTGGTCTTGCCGTGGTCAACGTGACCAATGGTGCCAACGTTCACGTGCGGCTTAGTCCGCTCGAATTTTTCCTTTGCCATTTCCGAATCCTCAGATACTGAATAGACGATTAAACAGTGAGTAGGGTGCCGCATCGCCCGATGCGCTCACCCACCAAATCAATTACTTGTTCTTAGCGCTGATGATGCCTTCGCTCACGTTCTTCGGAGCTTCAGCGTAGTGCTTGAACTCCATCGTGTACGTGGCGCGGCCTTGCGTGGCCGAACGCAGCGATGTCGAGTAGCCGAACATTTCCGACAGCGGAACTTCAGCGCGCACGATCTTGCCGCCGCCGACCATGTCGTCCATGCCCTGGATAATGCCGCGACGGCTCGACAAGTCGCCCATCACGTTACCCATGTAGTCTTCCGGCGTTTCGACTTCCACGGCCATCATCGGCTCGAGAATCACCGGGCTGGCGCGGCGCATGGCTTCCTTGAAAGCCATCGAACCGGCCATACGGAACGCGTTTTCGTTCGAGTCCACATCGTGGTACGAACCGAACGTCAGATGCACCTTGACGTCCACGACCGGGAAGCCAGCCAGAACACCGTTCTTGAGGGTGTCTTGAATCCCCTTGTCGACCGCCGGGATGTATTCGCGAGGAATGACACCGCCCTTGATCTCGTCCAGGAACTCATAGCCCTTGCCTTGCTCGTTCGGCTCCAGCGTGATGACCGCGTGACCGAATTGGCCGCGACCACCCGACTGCTTGACGAACTTGCCTTCGACGTCCGCTGCCGACTTGCGAATGGTTTCGCGGTAAGCAACTTGCGGTGCGCCGATGTTGGCTTCCACGCCGAATTCGCGCTTCATACGGTCGACCAGAATTTCGAGGTGAAGCTCGCCCATCCCCGAAATGATGGTCTGACCCGATTCTTCATCGGTCTGCACGCGGAACGACGGGTCTTCCTGCGCCAGGCGGTTCAGGGCGAGGCCCATCTTTTCCTGGTCGACCTTGGTCTTCGGCTCGACAGCCTGCGAAATCACCGGCTCCGGGAACACCATGCGCTCGAGCACGATCGGGGCGGTCGGGTCGCACAGCGTGTCACCCGTGGTCGCGTCCTTCAAACCGACGGCTGCGGCGATGTCGCCTGCGCGCACTTCGTCGATTTCTTCGCGCTGGTTCGCGTGCATCTGCACGATACGGCCCAGACGTTCCTTCTTGCCCTTGACCGAGTTCAGCAGCGTGTCGCCCTTGTTCACAACGCCCGAGTAGACGCGGAAGAAGATCAACTGGCCAACGAACGGGTCGGTCATGATCTTGAACGCCAGCGACGAGAACTTCTCGTCATCCGACGCACGACGCTCGACCGGCTGTTCCTTGTCGTCCGTGCCCTTGACCGGCGGAATGTCGACCGGCGACGGCAGGAAGTCGATCACGGCGTCCAGCATACGCTGCACACCCTTGTTCTTGAACGCGGTACCGCACAGCATCGGCTGAATTTCGCAAGCGATGGTACGCGTGCGCAGACCGTTGATGATTTCAGCCTCGGAAAGGTCGCCCTCTTCCAGGTACTTGTTCATCAGGTCTTCGCTCGACTCGGCAGCAGCCTCGACCATGCCTTCGCGCCACTTCTGAGCTTCCGCTTGCAACTCGGCCGGAATGTCGACGTAGTCGAACTTCATGCCTTGCGACGCTTCGTCCCAAATGATCGCCTTCATCTTGATCAGGTCGACCACGCCCTTGAAGCTTTCTTCTGCACCGATCGGCACCACCACCGGCACCGGGTTGGCCTTCAGGCGGTTCTTCAGTTGGTCGTAGACCTTGAAGAAGTTCGCGCCGGTACGGTCCATCTTGTTGACGAACGCCAGGCGCGGCACGCCGTACTTGTTGGCCTGACGCCAAACGGTTTCCGACTGGGGCTGCACGCCACCCACGGCGCAATACACCATGCACGCGCCATCGAGAACACGCATCGAGCGCTCGACTTCAATCGTGAAGTCGACGTGTCCCGGCGTGTCGATGATGTTGATACGGTGCTTTTGGTAATTGTTCGCCATGCCGGACCAGAAGCAGGTCGTGGCAGCCGACGTAATCGTAATGCCACGCTCTTGTTCCTGCTCCATCCAGTCCATCGTCGCGGCACCATCGTGCACTTCACCGATTTTGTGGTTCACACCGGTGTAGAACAAAATGCGCTCGGTCGTCGTGGTCTTACCTGCGTCGATGTGAGCGCTGATACCGATGTTGCGGTAGCGCTCGATAGGGGTTGTACGAGCCACTTTAAGCCTCTTTCAATGTAGCCGCCATTTTTGAGGGGGCTACTAACACAAACGGGCGAGGCGCAATTTCTCATGCGCACCCGCCCCGGTTTCTGCTCTAGGTACTGCTTGCCAGCGTCAGAAGCGGAAGTGCGAGAATGCCTTGTTGGCTTCGGCCATGCGGTGAACTTCGTCACGCTTCTTCATGGCGCCGCCACGGCCTTCCGAGGCCTCGATCAGCTCACCTGCCAGGCGCAGGGCCATCGACTTCTCGCTACGCTTTTTCGCGGCCTCACGCAACCAACGCATCGCCAATGCCATACGACGCGACGGACGCACTTCGACCGGAACTTGATAGTTTGCACCGCCAACACGGCGGCTCTTGACTTCAACGACCGGCTTCACGTTACCGAGAGCGGTGTTGAAGACTTCCAGCGGATCCTTGCCCGCCTTGGTTTGGATCTGCTCGAAAGCACCATAAACGATGCGCTCTGCAACCGACTTCTTGCCGGCAAGCATGAGCACGTTCATGAATTTAGCGACATCAACGTTGCCGAACTTCGGATCGGGCAACACTTCGCGCTTGGGGACTTCGCGACGACGCGGCATGATTTCTTCCTTAATAGATTCAGTTGGAGCTTGGCTCCAGGCCACCTACTAGCCAACAGGCCGAGTGACCACTTACTCAGTGACGATGTACCACCATCACCGAACGTATATCCGCTCAGCCGCTTAGGCCTTCGGACGCTTCGCGCCGTACTTCGAACGGGCCTGCTTACGGTCCTTGACGCCCTGCGTGTCGAGGCTACCGCGCACCATGTGGTAACGCACACCCGGCAAGTCCTTCACACGACCACCGCGAATCAGCACGACCGAGTGTTCCTGCAGGTTGTGGCCTTCACCGCCGATGTACGAGATGACTTCGAAACCGTTGGTCAGGCGCACCTTGGCAACCTTACGCAGTGCGGAGTTCGGCTTCTTCGGCGTCGTCGTGTACACACGGGTGCACACGCCACGACGCTGCGGGCAGTCCTGCAGAGCCGGGCTCTTGCTCTTGATTTGAGCAGAGGTGCGCGGCTTGCGGACCAATTGGTTAATCGTTGGCATTGTGATTTCCTAAACGTGTCAAAAGCATGAAAGCCAAGGCGGGCCGTCATGCGACTTTACTGCGTATCCCCTGGCTGCTCTTGCGGATTGCCCGCATCTAAACGCTTGATGCATAAGCACTTTGCATTAGGCACGGCCATACCGCCGGAAAAACCGGAGCCTGCGACTATACCTGCACTCAACACAAGTGTCAATGCACTCTCATGCAGATTTGCCCGGTAAGTCGTTGATTGTTAACGCGTTGCCGCTTCAACCCGCGCAGACGTACCGCTCAAGATGCGGCATTACCTCTCGAATTCAAGTATTGCGGCACTAATGTATGCAAATTACACTGTGGATATTCGGAATGAACACCGAAAATTTCCATACATAACACCGACATCGCCATGGACGCCTCCCACGACAGCCTGCGCACCGCCTTCTGGAAACCCGCGCTTACCGCCGGCAAGGGGCCACGCTATCTGCGGCTGGCCGGTTTCATCGAGCAGTCGGTGGCGGATGGACGTCTGCGCCCGGGCGACCGTCTGCCGGCACAGCGTGAGCTGGCGGCGTGGCTGGGCATCGATTTCACGACGGTCACGCGCGCTTACAACCGGGCGCGCGAGCGCAACGCCATCGAGGGACGCGGCCCGCTCGGCACCTTCGTGAGCACGCCTCGCGTAGCACTCGATCAGGTGCTCGATCTCGGGATGAATATCCCGCCCGCGCCGGCCGGCCTGTTCCTCGGCGAGATGCTGCACAAGGGGATCGACGAAGTGCTCCGGCACACGGATGCGTCGATGCTCATGGCATACCAACTGGGTGACGGTGGCGTGGCCGACCGGCAAGCCGGCGCCTTGTGGCTCGCGCCGATGCTCGGCCCTGTCTCCGCGTCCGACGTACTCGTTTGTCCCGGCGCGCAAGCCACACTGGCTGCCCTGCTGCTCGCAGGCACCGCGCGCGACGAGACGGTGCTGTGCGAGCCGATCGTCTACCCGGGCCTCCATAGCGCGGCGCGCACGCTCGGTCGCCGACTGGCGCACGTAGCCACCGACGACGACGGTATGCAGCCCGACGCCCTGCGCGTTGCCGCGCAAGAGCACAACGCGCGTCTGGTCTATCTGAACCCGACACTCCAGAATCCGACCACCCGCACGATGCCCGAGCGCCGCCGCCGCGAGTTGCTCGCTGTCGCCGAAACACTCGATCTGACGCTGATCGAAGACGATCCCTACTGGCGTCTCGCCAAAGACGCCCCGCCGCCTCTGGCGCGTCTTGCGCCGCATCGCGTGCATTACGTGGCGACACTGTCGAAATGCCTCACGCCGGGGTTGCGCACCGCATACGTCCGGCTTGCGAACGCCCGTCAACGCGACAACTTCCTGAATACGCTGCACTCCTTCGCGCTCATGTCGCCACCGCTGATGACAGGGCTGGCCACGCAGTGGATTCACAACGGCATGGCCGATCGCATTCTGGATGGCGTGAAGGACGCTGCCGCGCAGCGTCAGGCTATCGCCGCCGACATTTTGGGCGACGCGCACACGCCTGCGGCGCAGGGAATTCATCTCTGGCAAGCCCTGCCTGCCCCATGGACGGCCCGCGAATTGACGATGGCCGCCCGCGCAGAAGGACTGGCCGTCACGCCCGCCGACGCGTTCTGCCTGAGCACCGACGTCCCCAACGCCATCCGCATTTCGCTGGGGGGCGTGCGAGACACCGAGCGCCTGGCCAGCGCACTCAAGCGTCTGAAGTCGCTGCTGCGCGAAGTGCCGCCGAGCGTGCGCGCCGCCATCGTTTGAATGGGACGGCGCACCCGCCTGTGCCGAACCCCGAACGCACACGCCCCGACGCAATAGTCTGAGGCGACGCAACGCCCATACTCCGGCGCATCGCGGGAACGGACCCGTGACCTCAACTGGAGTAGCAGCGATGTATTTTCCTCTGATGAATTGGGTAACGACTGCGCTAACCGTCTCACACGGCGTGCCATTGCCGCACCTGAACGCTCACGACATGACGTCTGAACTCAGGCAGGTTGCACCGGTGTCGCCTTCCGTCGCCTCGCAAAGTCCATCTGCCTCCATCACCGCGACTACGTTCGATTGGTCGCGCGCGCCCTCCACCCGCGCACGTGTCTTCGCGGAAAGGCTCGCGGACGTGCGGCCGGTTTGTGTGAGAGGCAGCCGCAACGATGCCGAGAATTGTCTACTTGACCTTCCCGCGGACACCGACGTCGACGTCAGTGCAAGCCGTCTGATGCTGGCCGGCTGCGAAGCATCGCTGCCCGCCCCTATGCGCGCGGCGCTCTCGACGCAGGGCCGCGACACCCGCGCACTCGAGCAAGCGTTTTCCGAAACCTTCGCGGCCGAGTCCGAGGGCAAATTTTCGGTGTCGTCCATTGAAGGACGCCTGACGCAGCGACTCAGCCAAATGTCACCGGACATTCAGCGCATGCTGCGCCACCCCGACACGTACATTGAAGTGCCGCAGCTAGCCTTCTTACGCGTGCTGACCGGCGAGCATGAGGCACGGCGCCATCACATCGCGGGCCCATTCCCGGATACCCATATGCGGCGCTCGACAGGCAACCCCGAGGTGCGCGACGCGATGCTTGGCGCCTACATCAGCACGCCGGTGAATGGCCGGCTCCGCACGCTGTTCGTCTCGCTGGCCACCCCGACGACCGTCCAGCGGGTGTTTCAGGGCACGCTCACACACGCGGGCCGGCATGTGCCTCACCTGTTCGGCGAAATCCCGGAGTCCTACATGACCACCCGCATGCAGATGCGGGCCGTGGGGCCGGGCAGCGACATTGTGCACACACTGGCCGAGTTGCTTCACGACGGCCATCGACGCTATGGCGAGTTCGCCCGGGGCGAGACGCGTGAAGCGCTTGCCCCCGAATCGCATCGCCACGTCCGGCAGCCGTCATGCCGGCCGGGTCTTGCAGCCCAACCCTCCCCGGCGACACAATTGCCCCCATCGGCACCCTCCACGTCTCCGAGCGAGGGACAACCGCAGGCGAGCGCCGCCCCGGCGCGCGCCTCGTCCCGGTCACGCATACGACGTGACCCGCCATCCGCCGCCGAAATGCAACAGGCGCTAGCGGAGCTTGAGCGTCTGGACCAGGAATACTCGAAACTGTCGCGCCCTCGTTACGGCTGATCCGGGAACGCGTCGCCCTCCCGGCGAAAGGCGGCCAGCGCGCCGTCTTTACGCTGGACGGCGGGGCAAACTACCTCGAACTATCAAATCCCATAGCTCGGGTGTCGCATCCGGCGTAGCCGATGTCACTCAACGCGTTTTTTTCAAAGGCGCGAATTCGTACACTCCCTCAATTCGGAGCGAAGCCCTCCGCCCCCTGACACGAGTCCCCATTCAGCCATGCAGGCGAGTTTCGAAAAAGACAGCATTCTGGTGCTCGATGTCGATGGCACTCTGACCGATTCGGTACGCATTCACCAGCGCGCGCTGCTTGGCGCGATGGAGTCGCTGGCGTTCGAAGGCCTGAACACCGATTGGGGCAGCTACCCCCATCACACCGACACCGGCATCCTTATTCACGCCCATGCGGAACACGGCCGGGCGCTACCGCAGCCGCATGATCTGGCACGCTTCGAGCATGAGATCGACGAACGCTTCACTGCCCTGCTTAACGCCCATGGTCTGGCCGAGATTCCCGGCGCACGCGCGTTCGTCGATGCCGCTCACCGTTCGCGCTGGGGCGTGGTGTTCGCGACGGGCGGCATCCGGCAGGTCAGTCACCGCAAGCTGCGCTCGGTGGCTATCGACTACACAGACGCGATGCTCATCACCGCGTCCGAATACAGCTCACGCGAACAGCTCGTCGCCGAAGCGATCAAGCGGGCGCAGGCAGGTTACGGCATTACGAAACCGCGCGCGATCGTCTCAATGGGCGATGGGATGTGGGATCTGAAAGTGGCGCGCCAGCTTGGCATCGATTTCGTCGGCATCGGCTCGAAGCGCCAGCGCTCCCCCCTGCTTGCCGAAGGCGTGACCGTCTACGATGACATGTGGGACGCCATGCACTGGCTCACGCCTGGCCGCGGGCGCGCGTCAGGTACTCGCTTGGCGTCACGCCCATAAAGCGGCGAAACATGGTGGAAAACGCGCTCGGGGTGTCGTAACCGACTTCGAGCGCCACCTGCGTGATGGGCCGCCCCGCGCTCAACAGCGGCAGCGCACCGAGCAGGCGCATCTGCTGGCGCCACTCCCGGAACGGCAAGCCAAACTCCGTCATGAAACGCCGCTCCAGCGTGCGGCTCGACGCACCCACCTCGATCGCCCAGTCCTGCAAGCTGCGGGTATCGGCCGGCGTACTCAGGTAGCTATCGAAAATCTTGCGCAGACGAGGGTCTTGGGGCACCTGCAAGTGCAGCGGCGAGTCGCTCTTCCACTCGACTTCCTCGAGCAGCAGCGCCATGACGAGCGCGTCGCGGCCGTTGGGCGACCAGTCTTCGGGAAGCGTCATTGCGCGCAGGATCAACTCGCGCAACAGGGCGGAAACACGGATGACCACGGGCACGTCGGGCGCCGATATACCGCATCGGACCACGTCGACGTAGATCGTGCGCATTTCGACTCTGCCACGCATGCGCACTTCATGCGCGATTTTCCCCGGAATCCACAACGCGCGTTGCGGCGGTATCATCCAGAACGACGTGTCGGTGCGCACCTCGAGAATGCCAGCCCTTGCGTACATCAATTGCGCGCGCTGATGGGAATGCGTTCGCACGACGTGGCCATCCGGATAATCGATCGCCAACGCGCCGACGGGGCGGTCATGACCCTGAAATTCCAGGGGTACCGCACTTGTGATCGGCATCGGCACCAGGCCTTTCAAAGGCGTAATTTTTGGGTCGTTTTTGGCGATGCCACCAGCGTAACACTGGCCGCGCCCGCCCACCAAGCTGAATCCCTTGGCGTGTCGTTGCGCGGCGCGCCCCGTTCAGAACGGCTTGACGATCACCAACGCCACGATCACCGCCATCGAGACCAGTGTGACGGGCAGCGCCCGCTGAAAAAGCGCGGGCGATGTCGTGGCACCGTCGCGCTCGAGCCGACGGAGCGTGGCAGACAAGCGGCCGTGCAGCCCCGAGATGATCAGCACCAGAATCAGCTTGGCCATCAGCCACGGTGCGCTCCACCAATTCGCCATGATCGCCAGCGTGGGGCCTGTTAGCCACACCACGATCAACGCGGGCGACGCCAGCCCATAGTCCGCCCGCCGCGCGAGACGCCGCCATTCCGGCTGCACGAGACGCCCGCCCAGCGCCATCGTCACCATCCCGGCAATCAACGTAATCACCGCAATCAGATGCACGGCCTTGATCCACAAATAGAGCATCGGGTCTCCTCGGGTATCGACGGATTATTTCTTTATAAGCAAGAGTGGCTTGCCTTAAGTCGCCTTTATCACCAGCGTTCGCGCCAATAGACTTCAACTGTCGACGATGAAATCAACATCGCCCCTTTCAAAAGACAGGAGAAGAACATCATGCAACGCCCCCTTATTACCTCGGCTCTGGTTTGCGCAATGCTGGCCGTCTCGGCCGGTTCGGCTTTCGCCAGCGACGCCTTCGAAGGTCCCTCGGAATTCTCGTGGGTGCCGCAAACCAGCGTGCTTAGCCGCGCTCAGGTGCGCCAGGAACTGATTCAGACCGAACAGGCCGGTCTCTTGATTCAACATGACGCCGTGTACCCGAAGGCCGCCCCCAAGGCACAGCCGGTATCGGCCAGCGCTCCGGTCACGATGGGTTCGGTTGGCGGCCAGCAACGCGCCGGCACGACCTACTTCGGTTCGTAATGTAACTCGCCGCGCCGCGCGCCTCTCGTCAGAGGCCGCGGCGCGTTGTTCTGCGCATAACGACGCGCCGGCATCCGCCGGCGTATAGCGTGATCTCCGGTCTTCCCGACCCAAGACTCCTGTCGCTGTGCGTAGTGGTTCAACGCACAGGACTTTGCCCGTCGCCCCGGTGACGGGCTTTTTTAGCGAACCGCTGAACAGCCAACCTGTTCGCGAGATCCCCAATGCCGTGCCCGGAAACGACGAAGCCCGCCAAAGCGGGCTTCTTGCCGTCTACCGCGCGACGTCAAGACTTACTTCGTCAGCCACTTCGCGAGGAATTCCAGCGCGCGGCCGTGAGCCAACGCCGCCGACGGCTGATGATACGAACCACGTGCCCAGCAGTTGAAGCCGTGATCGGCCTCGGCGTACACGAACACTTCGGTGTTCGGACGCGACTTTACGGCGTCGCTCACCGCGCTCACGATATCCGGCGTGATGTGACTGTCCAATGCGCCATAGTGGAACTGCACCGGCACGTTCAGCTTGGCCGCTTCGCCGAGGTAGTTGTGAATGCCGCCGCCGTAGTACGGTACAGCGACATCGACCAGCCCGCGCGCTGCGCTCAGATACGACAGCAGACCGCCAAAGCAATAGCCGACAACGGCGACCTTCGCATGGCCGTCGAGCTTGGCGCGAAGCACCTTGGCCGTGGCTTCGATGTCTTTCACGGCCTTCTCGACGTCGACCGACTGGCGCAGTTCCATCGCGCGGGCCAGATCGTCGCCTGAATAGCCCAGCTCCACGCGCGGGGCAGCGCGCCAGAAGATGTCCGGCGCGAGCACCACGTAGCCGTCCATCGCATATTGATCGGCAACGCCGCGAATGTGTTCGTTCACGCCGAAGATTTCCTGCACCAGCACGATGCCCGGGGCATTCGCCGTCTTACCCGACGGCGGCAAAGCCAGATAGGCATCGAAGGCGCCATCCACGGTTTCGACACGGATCCATTGACTGTTCGACACGGAAGTTACTCCATCAAAGAAAGGGGGGAATGCCTGCGCCGGGCAGTGTCCGAGCGCCCGCAGAAACGGGACGCGACAGGCAGCGGCGACCGCGCGCAGTGAGGCCGGATCAGTATAGGCACTTTTGCCCTGCCGCACAGCATGCGGCAAAGCCCGCCGTACAAGGCTATGCGGGCACTGAGCAAGCGCACATCGTCATCTCGCGCCGCCAGTCCTCATCGCCCCGCCCACGCCACACGTTGCACGGTTTCGACGGCCGAACCCGAGTCGCGCATTCACCCCGCGAGTGCGGCGCCGAGCAGCTTCGCCACGCCGCCAAATCCCGCCGCCTGTGCAGAACCGATGCCATACAGGGCGCTCAACGACGGCCCGGGATTCAGAAAATCCACACGCACCTCGTCGGCGGACGCCGCCCACACCATCACCTTGAGCGGCAACTCCAGCCCGGCATGCGGATTGGCGGCCATCACCGGGGTGCCACCCTTCGGATTGCCGAAGAGCAGCAGGCGTGTCGGGCGCAGTTCCAGTCCGGCGGACGCGGCCGCCGCACGCTGATCGATGTCCGCGAAGATCGTCATGCCGTGCTGCTTGAGCGCGTCGATCACACGCGTGAGTGTGGCGTTGAAATCCACCGGGCTACGCCACGACGTGACAGTGGCGGGATGCACGAAATCGGTTGTCATACGGAGGTCTCCTCGAACGCTGTGGCTGGCGTCGACAGCCATTCCCGCGCAGCGTTTGCGCGGCGAACGATCAGTGTAACGCCACACATTTTTTCCTCCCGATACTACGCCACCCTCTGCGCGAAGCCATCGTGCAAGGCGTTGAAACCGGTGGATACCATAGTCCCGACATTGCGCGCGCCGTTGCATCCGGCTCACGCCTGAGGCGCCGCCATGATCCGCTCGTTCCACTGCGGCAGCCATTCCAGCATGAACTGCGCAAAGCCCTCCGCCGCCGGCGAGGCGGCACGAGACAGCGGACGATAGACACACACCTGACGAATCGTCTCGGGCGCCACGACACGCCGCATCACCAAACCGAACGGATGCGCGAGCGCCGCCACATAACCAGGCGTCAGCGTGGCGGCCAGCCCTTGCGCTGCAACACCGAGTGCCGTCGTGACGTTATCGACGACATCGATGGGAGTGATACGCGCGTCGGGCGGCGCGGACAAGCGCATTTGCGCCACGCTGCGTTCGTGATCGCGTCCGGCGGCAACGAGCGGCGTGTCGCGCAAGTCCGCCCAACGCACGCGGCGACGGCGCGCGAGCGGGTGTTCGGGCGTGCACCACAACACCCAGGGACTGTCGAACGCGGGCGCTCCCGCGACATGTGCGCCGGTGGCACGATTGGGGCCGATAGCCAGATCGAGATCACCGTTGGCGACATGATCGATGAGCACATCGACGGGCGTGTCGACCACGCGCACCACAACCTTAGGCCGCGTGGCGGCATAAGCGCGAATCGCTGCAGGCAGCGCCATACCGGCGAGCACGAGCGGCGCCCCCACGCGCACGATGCCGGCCGCGCGGTTACGCAGATCGTCGGCGGTCTTCTCGGCGGCCTGCACATGGCGCAGCACCGATTCGGCCGAGGCGAGGAAATCGCGCCCCGCGCTGGACAACGCCACGCGCCGGGTGGTGCGATCGAAGATGCGAAAGCCGAGCACCGATTCGAGTTCGGCGACGAGTTGGCTCACGGCGGACGACGTGAGCCCCAGCCGATTGCCGGCCTCCGCAAAGCTATGCAATTCGGCGATGGCCACCAAGGCTTCGAACTGTCGGAGCGTGACGCGGGTCAGGGGCATGGCATGTCGATTATCAAGTTTCGCTAACGAATGGACCAAAATCGATTGATTGTTCCGTAAAGGGGCGTCGCTCACAATCGATTTTCGAAATTCACCGTCGAACCCCATCGAATCGGTAAGGAGCGAGCCCCTCATGTTTTCCCACGTCGACGCCTATCCCGGCGACCCCATTCTCGGTCTGAACGAGGCCTTCGGCCACGACCCGCGTCAGCACAAGGTCAATCTGTCGATCGGCGTTTACTTCGACGACGACGGGCGTCTGCCGGTCATGCAGGCCGTACGCGACGCCGAATCTGCGGTGCTGGCGGATATCGGCCCGCGCCCCTACCTGCCGATGGCCGGCACACAGGCGTACCGAGACGCCGTACAAGCGCTCGTCTTCGGTGAGCGCAACGCCGCGCGACGCGAGCAACGCATCGCGACGTTGCAAACGCTTGGCGGTGGTGGCGCGCTGCGCGTGGGCGCCGACTTCCTCAAACGCTATTTCCCCGAGAGCACCGTCTGGATCAGCGATCCGAGCTGGGACAACCATCGCGTGGTGTTCGAGAGTGCGGGCTTTGCCGTGCAGTCGTACCCGTATTACGACGATGCCACCGGCGGGCTGCGTTTCGACGCCATGCTCGAGACGCTGGCGTCGCTGCCGCAGCACAGCATCGTGCTGCTGCATGCGTGCTGCCACAACCCAACCGGCGTCGACCTCACGCAAGCGCAATGGCAAACGCTCGTGCCGGTGCTGCGCGAGCGCGGTCTCATTACGTTCGTCGACATGGCCTACCAAGGCTTTGGAGACGGCCTCGATGCCGACGCTTTCGCCGTGCGTGCCCTGACCGACGCAGGCGTTCCGACGGTTGTCGCCAATTCGTTCTCGAAGAACTTCTCACTGTACGGCGAACGATGCGGTGCGCTGTCGGTGGTTTGCGCCACGACAGACGAAGCGTCGCGTGTGTTCGGACAACTGACCTGCACGGTGCGCGCGAACTATAGTAATCCGCCGACGCATGGCGCGCGGCTCGTCGCGCAGGTGTTGACGACACCCGCCTTGCGGCGCGCATGGGAAGACGAACTGAACGGCATGCGTACGCGCATCGCCACGATGCGAACGCAAATTCATGCCCGGCTGGCGGCGCACGTCAGCGGCGAGAAGCTCTCCCGGTACCTCGCACAGCGCGGCATGTTCACGTACACAGGGCTGTCCGCCGCTCAGGCCGATGCCCTGCGCGAGACACACGGTGTCTATCTGCTTCGCTCCGGGCGCATGTGTGTGGCGGGTCTGAACACGCGCAATGTCGACACCGTGGCGCATGCCATCGCACAGGTGCTGGCTCACGGTTAAGCCCCCGCAAGAGGAAAACACGGAGCGCATGCCTCCGACGAATGCATGCTCGACACATAACAACGACTGGAGACAACATGACCACAGCCACTGCCGCCGGCGCCCGCATCGGCCGCGACGCATCCTCACACACCTGGCGCGCGGTGGTATCCGCGTCCATCGGTAACGCGCTCGAATGGTTCGATCTCGTCGTGTACGGCTTTTTCGCCGTCACCATCGCGAAGCTGTTCTTCCCCGCGCACGACGACACGACTTCGCTGTTGCTCACGCTCGGCACGTTCGGCGTGTCGTTTTTCATGAGGCCACTGGGGGCCGTCGTGATTGGCGTGTATGCCGATCGCCGGGGACGCCGTGAGGCACTGACGCTGACCATTCTGTTGATGATGGCGGGTACGGCCATCATCGCGTTCATGCCGACGTACGAGACGATCGGCGTGCTGGCGCCGGTGGGTATCGTGCTCGCGCGCATGATTCAGGGCTTCTCCGCGGGCGGTGAGTTCGGCAGCGCGACGGCCTTTCTCGCCGAGCACGCACCGCGACGCCGCGGTTTTTTCGCGAGCTTTCAGGTGGCAAGTCAGGGGCTGACGACGCTGCTCGCCGCCGGCTTCGGTGCGGTGCTCACCAGCACGCTCTCGCCCGAGCAGATGCAGAGCTGGGGGTGGCGCGTGCCGTTCCTGTTCGGATTGCTGATCGGACCGGTGGCGTACTACATCCGCCGGCATGTCAGCGAGACGCCCGAGTTTCTCGAGGCCGAACCGACGCAGACGCCGCTGCGCGACACGTTCGAGCATCAGAAGATGCGTCTGCTGCTGGCCGTGGGCGCGGTGGTCGTTGCAACGGTGTCGACCTACCTCGTGCTGTACATGCCGACGTATGCAATCAAGCAACTCGGGTTGCCTGCGTCCGTGGCCTTTGCGGCAACAGTCGCGACAGGGATCGTGCAGATGTTCCTGTCGCCGGTCGTGGGCGCGTGGTCCGACCGTGTGGGCCGCGCGAGGCCGATGACGATGGCGGCCGCGGCGTTGCTGGTGTCGATCTGGCCGATGTTCTGGCTACTCTCGACATACCCGAGCTTCGGCATGATGCTCGCATTGCAGACGCTGCTTGGGGTGTTGATGACGATGTACTTCGCGCCGCTGCCGGCGCTCGCGTCGGAGATCTTCCCGGTCAAGACGCGAACGACGGGCTTGTCGCTCTCGTACAACCTGTCGGTGACGTGCTTCGGCGGCTTCGCACCGTTCATCCTGACGTGGCTGATCAACGTGACGGGTAGCAAACTGGCGCCGAGCTTCTACATGATGGCCGCCGCCGCCGTAGGTCTCGCCGCCCTGAGTCAGGTGTATCGTCACACGGGGGTGCGGTGATGTCGAGCCGCTGACCGGCAGATCGTCAAAAAAGGCACCGAGGTGCTTTTTTTACTTCGCCAGACGACCGGCTTATTGTGGATTATTGTGGATACAATCCATGCACCCGCCCGAAGAGCCGCGTCAGGCCGAGCAAGGCATCGATGTTGGGCGTGGGGACGGCTACGCGCTGGCCGATCTCTCGCACTGCGCCGACCAACGCGTCGAGCTCGATAGGACGCTGCGCTTGCACGTCCTGCAGCATCGACGTCTTGACCGCGCCCAGCTTCGCCGTCACCTCATGCCGGTCCTCGGGCGACTGCCCGATCGCGCAACCGATCTTCGCGCCAATCGCCGCCGCCTCGCGCATCGCCGCCGAGCAGAACGCCCGCACGAGCGGATCGTCCAGCAACCGGTCGATGGTCGCTCCCGTAATCGCCGAGACCGGATTCATCGTCAGATTGCCCCACAGCTTGTACCAGATGTCGAGACGCACGTTCTCCGACGCCGTCACATCGAAACCCGCACGCGCCAGCAGTGCCGCAAGCCGCTGCACACGCTCGCTCGTTCCGCCGCCCGGCTCGCCGATGATGAGGCCACGCCCCATCTTGTGATCGACCAGTCCCGGCGCCGGTGTCGCCGCGCTCGCATGCACCACACAACCGATCACGTTTGCCTGCGGAATCGCCGCGCCAATCGTCCCTTGCGGGTCGACGCTCGTCAACGTCTCGTCGCCGAAAGGCGTCACGCCTTTGCAAAACCACCAGGGCACGCCGTTCATCGCGGGCAGCACCAGCGTCTGCGGCCCGAGCAACGGCGCGACGCACGCAGCCACTTGCGCGAGCGCCGGTCCCTTCACCGCAATCACGACCAGATCCTGAGCGCCCAGCTTCGCAGCCTCTTCCATCGGATACACCGCAGCGACCGGCGCCGCCGTCAGCGTCTCTCCCTGCTTCACTCGCCAGCCGTGCTCACGCAGCGCCGCCAGCGTCGCGCCGCGCGCCAGCGCACTGACCTGCGCCTCGCCCGTTGCCGCGAGCTTCAAACCGAGCAAGCCGCCGATGGCACCCGCGCCAATGATCGTCACCTTCATACCTTCACTCCTGTCGATGTGCCGCGAGTCGATAGTTTTCCTTGAATCGCTTCGGCACCCGTTCATCGAAACCCAGCGCCACCCGGCGCACTTCGGGACTGTCGCCCGGCGCATGCCCCACACCTAACGCCGCCGCACGCGGCGCGTCGATACGCACGACCATGCCGGAAAGCCGTCCGAGTTCCGTGATCTCGCACTCCACGAGATCGCCGGCGTCCACAGAGCGCGAATGGCAGGGCGTGCCCATCAGGATCACGTCGCCCGGCACCAGCGTGATGTGCCGCGCAATGTCCGCGATCACGTAGTGCGGGCCCCAGATCGTCTCGTCGCCGATATGCGCTTCCTGCACAACGCGTCCGTTGCGATACGTGCGCAATGTCTGCGCGAATAGATTCACGCCGCGCACGATGCCGGGGCCGACGGGCAACAGCGTATCCGCGCCCTTCACGCGCAGCATCGAACCCTGATCCGTGTCGCGAAAGTCTTGCAGTCCCATATCCAGCGCCGGGCAAAAGCCTTCGATGTAATCCCACGCCTCGTCCGGTAGCACATTCCGGCACGTACGCCCGATCACTACGGCGTACTCGCCCTCGTAGTTCAGATAGCGGCAGTCCGCTGGTTTGAGGATCTGCCCGCCGTGGCCGTTCAGCGAGGTCGGCGGCTTCGTGAAGTACGTCGGGGTGTCCGTCGGCTTCGGCTTGTTGCGCGTCTCCATGCTACGCGAGCGATAGGAGATATGCACTGCGACAATTTTCGACGGCTCGACCGGTGGCAGATGCACCACCGTCTGCGGATCGACGGTACGCCCGTCGTCGAGCCGCAGCAGTCCGCGCTCGGCCCCTTCCTCGACGATCGTGCCCCAGAACGCGCTGCCGCCGAGCAGGATGCGACGGCGTTCGACACGCGGTCCGCACATCACGGCAGGCAATTCGCGCAACGGAAATTCGAAGTCCATGGTCTCGCCTTGTCAGAGGGTATCGAACCAGATATGCACGTTGCCGGTGCCGCGCGCGTTCTCGTACTCGGACAACACCGTGCCCGCGTTACGGCACGCCGCACCGCCCAACGCCCCCACCATCTGCAAATAGTGCGCCCCGTGCGCTTCCCACGGCCGCTTGCGGTAGTCCTCGTCCCACTCTGCCAGAATCCGGTCGTGACGCCCCTCTCGAAACGCCTCGATCGCCCGCTTGTCGCTCGCGATATTCTCCGGACGCGACACATTGCTCTCGTGAAAAATGCGCGGATGATTCGGCTTCCAGTCGATACCGTTGAACTTGTGACTCAACGCCCCCGACGCCAGCATCACCACGCGCAGATGACTGCGGCGAATCGCCTCGCCAATCACTTCGCCCGATTGCAGGAAATGCGGCGTCTCGCAGTTCTGGCACGAACTCACGGTGACAATCGGCCACGCGTCGAGCCGCATCTGCTTGATGACGTTGATCGTCGGGTAATGACGCGGCAAATCGGGATGCTGCACCGCGCGGGCGCGCACGCCATGCTCGCGGGCGACGGCGTCGATGCCCAGCGCCAGTTCCGGATGCCCGCGATAGTCGTACGGCACACCGTGCAGATACCACGGCATCTCGTCGGAGATGTACATGCCCGAGTAGTGCGCACCGCCATCGATCAGGTGATAGCCCGTGGTGAACCAGTGCGAGTCGAAAATCACGATGACGTCCGGACGTGCCGCCACGATGTGCTCACGCACCCGTGCATAGCCGGGAATCAGGTCCGAATCCGCGCCCGCGCCCTGCAACACGCGAAACTCCTCACACTGCATCAAGCCGGGGTGATGCGACACCAGTGCCGCGCCGACGATCTGTCCCATGTTGCTCTCCTCCTATCTCGTTGTTATGTCGCTGTGCGCGGCGCATCAGCGATGGCTGAAACTCGCCTTGAACGGCTGCCGGGGTACGACGACATCCTTGACGTCGCAGAAGAATTCGAAACTCCAGTCGCCGCCTTCGCGTCCGATGCCCGAGCGCTTGATGCCGCCGAACGGCGCGGCCAGATCACGAATGCCGAAACTGTTGATCCAGATGAAGCCGGTGCAAACGCGCTCCGCCACGGCAATGGCATGCGCCTCGTCGCCGTAGCACACGCCGCCCAGCCCGTAGTCGGTGCCGTTGGCCATGTCGACGGCCTCGTCGTCGTTTGCGAATGTTTGCAGCGTGAGCACGGGACCGAAGACTTCCTGCTGTACGATCTCGTCGCGTTGACGCAAATCCGTGAGCAGCGTCGGCGCGAAATACTGTGCACCGAACGGATGCCGTGTGCCGCCCCACAGCGCGCGCGCGCCCCCTGCGACGGCACGTTCGACGAAGCTCTGCACGCGCTCCAGTTGGCGCATGTGGATGATCGGACCGATCTCGGTGGCACCGTCGCGCGGATCGCCCACCACCAGACGCTCAACCTGCGCGCGCAGCTTTTCGGTAAACAGGGTTACCACGCTGGCATCCACCAGCAAACGGGTGCCCGCCAGGCACACCTGTCCCGCGTTGCGATACATCAGTGCAGCGGTTGCTGCGGCGGCGTCGAGATCGGCGTCCGCCAGCACGATGAAGGCCGACTTGCCGCCCAGTTCCAGACTGCAAGGCACGAGGTTGGCCGCCGCCGTCTTTGCGATCCACTTGGCCGTTGCCACCGAGCCCGTGAACGAGATGCGGGCGAGCCGTGCGTCGCTCACGAGCGCCGCCCCAGTCACCACACCCGAGCCCTGCAACAGATTGAACACACCGGGCGGCAAGCCCGCCTCGTGCGCGCAGTCGGCGAGCAGCGAGGAAGTGAGCGGCGCCCACTCCGGTGCCTTCAGCACCACCGTGTTGCCAGACGCAAGCGCCGGACCGACCTTCCATGTCGCCAGCATCAGCGGCGAATTCCATGGCGTAATCACCGCGACCACACCCGCCGGATCGTGACGCACGAGGTGGCGCGCCTGCGGCGTCTCGATCACGCGGTCTTGCAACGTCAATGCATGTTCGGCAAACCATGTGAGGTTCTGCATCGCCCGCGGCACCACGCCATGCGCCATACGCGAGCGCAGCACACCCGCGTCGGAACTCTCCAACGTGGCGAAAGCGTCGGCGCGACGCCCGATCGCCTCGGCGAAGCGCTGGAGATACGGCTGACGCCCCGCCGCACCCAGCGCCGCCCACGAGGGAAACGCCAGCGCCGCCGACGTCACCGCCGCATCGACATGCGCCAAACTGCCACTGGCGATGTCCCCAAGCCGCGTCTGGTCGATGGGCGAGGCGCACTCGAAGGTGTCGTCGGACGCCACGCGGCGGCCGTCGATATAGTGGTTGGGCGAAACCGATACGCCGGCGACGTCAAAGCGGGTAGCACTCATGCCATGTCTCTTGCAAAAGGGTGGGGAAAGGCGTGGAGCGCGCGACGCGTCCTCAGCGCGTCTCGTCTTTGCCGAGGGCGAACTTCGCGGCCAGCGAACGGCTCGCGCTCGCGAGCAACGCGGTGTCGATGCCCACCGCGATGAAGGTCACACCCTGGTCGAGGTAGTGACGGGCAAGCGCCTCGTCAGCACACAAGATGCCGGCGGCTTTGCCCGCGCGGCGAATACGTGCAATGCCATCGTCGATGGCCTTGCGCACCTCGGGATGCGTTGCCTGACCGAGATAGCCCATCGATGCGGCGAGATCGGCCGGACCGATGAACACGCCGTCCACGCCATCGACGGCGGCAATGTCGTCGACCTGCGCCAGCGCGTCGGCCGTCTCCACTTGCACGAGCAGACAGGTCGCATCGTTCGCGGCGTGCAGATAGTCGTCGTAGCGATTCCACCGCGAGGAGCGAGCCAACCCGCTGCCTACGCCGCGTATGCCCTGCGGCGGATAGCGCGTGGCGCTGACGAGGGCCTGAGCCATCGCGGCGGATTCAACCATCGGCACGAGCAGCGTCGTCGCACCGATTTCGAGTACCTGCTTGATCAGAACGGCATCGCCATGGGGCAACCGCACGATGGGATGCGTCGGGTACGGCGCCACCGCCTGCAATGTCGCCAGCATCGTGCGCAAGTCGTTCGGCGCGTGCTCGCCGTCGATCGCCAGCCAGTCGAAGCCGCTGCCCGCGCACAATTCGGCAGCGTACGGTGTCGCCAGTCCCAACCACAGACCGATCTGACGCTCGCCGCGTGCGAGTGCCTGCTTGAAGAGATTCGGGGGTGTTTTCATGACATCGGCTCCAGTGAGGTACGGATGGACGGGGGCGGCGCGCCCCCTCGCACGAGGTTAGACGAAGCGCACGCCGATGGCGCCAAGCGGGCCGTAGTCGGCGTGGAAGACGTCGCCCGCGGCGCAGGCCACGGGCCGCGTAAACGACCCGGCCAGTACGATTTCGCCTGCCTGCAACCCTTCGTCGAATGCCCCTAGCTTGTTGGCGAGCCACGCAATGCCGTTGCCTGGATGGTTGAGTACGGCCGCACTCAGGCCCGACTCTTCGATCACGCCGTTGCGATAGAGCAGTGCACCTGTCCAGCGCAGATCGACGGCGTCCGGTTTCACGGGACGCCCGCCAAGAATCACCGCCGCATTGGCCGCGTTGTCGGCAATCGTGTCGAAGACCTTGCGTGGCGCTTTCGTGTCGCGGTCGAACAGCTCGATGCGGCCGTCGATCAATTCGAGTGCCGGCGTCACCCACGCGGTGGCGTCGAGCACGTCGAACAGCGTGACACCCGGCCCCTTGAGCGGCTTGGCCAGAATGAATGCCAACTCCACTTCGAGGCGCGGCACGATGAAGCGCGAGGCCTCGAGCGTCGCACCGTCGGCCACGAGCATGTCGTCGAGCAGTGTGCCGTGATCGGGTTCGGCAATTTGCGCGGTAACCTGCATGGCGCGCGACGTCAGCCCGATCTTGTGCCCGATCATGCGACGGCCTTGCGCGTACTTCAACGCCAGCCACGCTTGCGAAATCGCGTAGCTGTCGGCAATCGTCATGTCGGGATAGCGGCGCGAAAACTGCATGACAGGCGTGCGGCTGCGCTCGGCATCGTGCAACTCGCGGGCAAGGGTCTGATGAATCGAGGCGTCGAGCTTCGGCATCGCGTTGTCTCCATGATGCCGCCCGGCGCAGGCGGCATGTTTTGTCGGTCGATAGCCGCTATTCTTACGGTCGCCCGCGCCACCGACAATCAATCGATTTTGGGTGATTCATAAGTAAAACTGGATAATCGCGCGTCACCTGATGACACCCCATCCACGCGGAATGCCCTCGCTGTCTTCGTCTTCATCCCGGCCGCCACCGCCCATTGGCAACCGAGACTCAGGAAGACAAATTATGAATGAGAGTGATTTGCATTTATAATTCGCAACGCTTTATTACAACGCGTTAAGCGTAACGATCCGAATGCCGCTGCCTGCGATTCTGCCAGCGGCCAGCGCTCGCCACACTCCCGCAGTCACGAAGGTCAGCCAAGATGAAGATGTCCGTAAGTCGCCGTATGCACGTGGCCGCCAGCGCCGCGGGCACGGTTAGCGCCGCCAGCCCCACTCGAGCCGATCGCCTCGCCTCCCCGGTTCGCCGCCCCCACGCCACCGCCTGTGCCGCCGCGTTGCTCATGGCAACGCTCGGCGTCGCCCATGCGCAGCAGACGACACCGGCCACCCCAGCCGCGGAAGCCAAGGCCGACGTCGAACTCGGCGCGGTGAATGTCTCGGGCGACTGGCTCGGCACCGGACTCGACAGCAGTGCAAAAACGTTTCCCGGCGCGCGCACCGTCGTGAAGAAGCAGCAGATCGAGGAATCGGGTGCGACGAATATCGGCGACGTCATGCGCCGCATTCCGGGTTTGCAAGCCACGGACAACTCGGGCACCGCCGGCAGTGCCATTTCACTGAACATCGGGGTACGCGGTCTATCCGGCCGATTCACGCCGCGCTCGACCGTGCTGCTCGACGGCATTCCCATGGCGGTGGCCCCCTATGGTCAGCCGCAGTTGTCGTTCGCCCCGGTGAGTCTGTTCAACATCGAGAGCATCGACGTGGTGCGCAGCGGCGGAGCCGTGCGCTATGGGCCGCAGAACGTAGGTGGCGTGATCAACTTCAAGACCCGTTCGATTCCCAACACGCCAGGCCTCACCGCAGATGCCACGGTGCGAGAGAACATCTACACCACCGGAGGGGGTGCGAACACGCAGTACGGCGTGTTCCTCGGGACACAGATGGACAACGGCCTGGGCCTCGCGCTGCTGTACTCGGGCATGGTCGGACGCGACTGGCGCAAGGGTAGCGACGAGCGCGTGAACGACCTCGCGCTGAAGTGGCGCTACGACATCACACCGAGCCAGCAGGTGTACGGCAAGGTCTCGTACTACGATGTGAAGTCGAAGACGCCCGGCGGCCTGAGCGTCGCGCAATACAACGCCGACCCATTCCAGAACACGCGTCCGAACGACTACTGGAGCGGCAACCGCACCGGCCTCGACTTTGGGTATCTGAACACCCTCTCCGAGACGCAGGAGTTCGAGGTTCGCACGTTCTATAACGAGAGCTACCGCCAGAGCACGCTGGTCAACCCGACCTACACCCAGACCACGCACCAACCGCGCAACTATCAGACCTTCGGCGTCGAGCCACGCTTCACGCAGCGTCTGTTCTTCGGTCCGACCGCACACGACGTGACCGTCGGCTACCGTTACGTGCACGAGCGCGGCGACGACAATAACTGGACCACGACGCTTGCCACTGGCCGCAACTCGGCCACCCAGACGTTCAACAACTTCACCAGCGCGAGCGCGTTCTATATCGACGATCGCATGGCGTGGGGCAACTGGCGCTTCACGCCGGGCGTGCGCTACGAAGCGATCCGTTCGCAGCGCGTCGACAATGCATCGGGCGCAACCTATCGAACGGACAACAACAAGCCGCTTCCGTCGGTGAACCTGTCGTATCTCGTGAACGACGCGTGGACGGTATTCGCCGACTACAGCACGTCGTTCGGACCGGTGCAGAATACGCAGTTGAATTCGATGTCGGCCACCAACCCGCTGGTGCCGGAACTGGCGCGCACGTATGAAATCGGCACGCGCTGGACGGATAAGCGCTGGAAGGCGGAGCTGACTGCATTCCATATGCGATTCGACAATCAGATTCTGCAAGTGTCCGGCACGAACCCGCCAGTCTTCCAGAACATTGGTGCGACGAATCACGACGGTATCGAAACTGCCATCGACTACACGTTCGATCGCGACAGCGTGCTTCGCGGGCTGAACGTATACGCGAACTTCACCTATACGCGTGCGATCCAGAAGTCGGGCGCGACCGCCGGTCTCGATGTGCCGTTCTACTCGCGCGTCACCGACACACTCGGCGCTCGGTACGAGATCGGTCAGTGGACGTTCAATGTCTCGACCACGCACCAAAGCTCGCAGTACTCGGATCTGGCGAACACTGCGGTGGAATCGGCCGACGGCAGCAACGGCAAGGTGCCGGGCTTTCGCGTGTGGAACCTGCAAACGATATACAAGCTCCCCGGGTACAAGAATGCCGACGTCACCGTGGGTTTGAACAACGTATTCGACAAGCGCTTCTACACGCGTAACGTGGACGGCAACGCAGGACGCATGGTCGGCGCACCGCGCATGGTCTACGTTCAGGGGCACTTCGGGTTCTGATCCGGTAACTGGTTGAGGCTCGGGCGCGATGCCGACAGAATCGCGCCCTTCGCATCGTGCACGTAGTCCTTCAACGCGACCGGCGCCACGATGACGTTATTCCAAAAAAAAACGGCACCCCGCAAAGGGTGCCGTTTCTGTAACGACGTCGGTTTCGGGCCGGCAGCGCTCGCTTTCGCAAGCGCCGCCTTCCCGATTACTCTGCCGTAGGCTCTTCCACCGAATTCGGCATCGGGGCAAACGCCTCTTCCAGAGCGATCTGGTCGTGACGCTCGCGATCCGACGTCTCGCGGGCCTTGCGGGCCTTGTGATACGCCAGCCCCGTACCTGCCGGGATCAGACGGCCGACGATGACGTTTTCCTTCAGGCCACGCAGGTCGTCCTTCTTGCCCATGATGGCGGCTTCGGTCAACACGCGCGTCGTTTCCTGGAACGATGCCGCCGAGATGAACGAATCCGTCGACAGCGACGCCTTCGTAATACCCAGCAGCACGTTCTCGTACTGCGCCGGACGCTTGTCTTCGGCGTTCATGGCGTCGTTCTCGTCGAGCATGTCCGAACGTTCCACCTGTTCGCCGGTGATGAAGCGCGTATCGCCCGAATCGACGATCTGCACACGACGCAGCATCTGGCGAACGATCACCTCGATGTGCTTGTCGTTGATCTTCACACCCTGCAAACGGTACACGTCCTGAACTTCGTCGACGATATAACGTGCCAGCGCTTCGATACCCTGCAAACGCAGGATGTCGTGCGGGTCGGCCGGGCCGTCCACGATCATTTCGCCCTTGTTCACCACCTGACCGTCGTGCACCAGCACCTGCTTTTCCTTCGGAATCAGGAATTCGTGCTGGTTGCCGTCCAGATCGGTAATGACCAGACGCTGCTTGCCCTTCGTGTCCTTACCGAACGACGTGGTGCCCGTGACTTCGGCCAGAATGCCGGCGTCCTTCGGTGCACGCGCTTCGAACAGTTCGGCCACACGCGGCAGACCCCCGGTAATATCGCGAGTCTTCTGCGATTCGGTCGGGATACGTGCAAGCACTTCACCTACCGGCACGTGCTGACCATCCTTGACGGTAATCAGTGCGCCCACCTGGAAGCCGATCGTCACAGCGTGATCGGTACCCGGGATCTTCACTTCCTGACCGCTTTCGTCGAGCAGCTTAACCTGCGGACGCACGTTCTTCGACGCCGGACCACGACGCTTCGGATCGATCACGACCAGCGTGGACAGACCCGTCACATCGTCGATCTGCTTGGCAACCGTCACACCTTCCTCGACGTTCTCGAACTTGGCGATACCGCCGTGTTCGGTAATGATCGGTCGTGTCAGCGGATCCCACGTACCCAGTTGGGCACCGGCCTTGACCTGTGCACCGTCCAGTTGCAGCAGCGTGGCGCCGTACGGCACTTTGTGACGCTCGCGCTCACGGCCGTGATCGTCCGTGATCAGGATTTCGCCCGAACGCGAGATCGCGATCTGCTCGCCACGGCCATTCGTCACGTAACGCATGGTCGCCGTGAAGCGGACCGTACCGTTCGACTTGGCTTCGATCGAAGAGGCCACTGCCGCACGCGATGCCGCACCACCGATGTGGAACGTACGCATCGTAAGCTGCGTGCCCGGTTCACCGATCGACTGCGCCGCGATCACGCCGACCGCTTCGCCGACGTTCACGCGCGAACCACGACCCAGGTCGCGGCCATAGCAGGCTGCGCACAGACCGTAGCGCGTATCGCAGGTCAACGGCGTGCGCACGCGCACTTCGTCGATGCCCAGCGTTTCGATCATCTCGACGACGTCTTCGTCGAGCAGCGTGCCGGCCTCGTACACCGTCTCTTGCGTTTCCGGATTCACGACGTCAGACACTGCCACGCGACCCAGGATACGGTCACGCAGGGCTTCGACCACTTCACCGCCCTCGACCAGCGCCTTCATCGCCACGCCGTTGCTCGTGCCGCAATCGTCTTCGACCACCACCAGATCCTGCGTCACGTCGACCAGACGACGCGTCAGGTAACCCGAGTTTGCCGTCTTCAACGCCGTATCGGCCAGACCCTTACGTGCACCGTGGGTCGAGATGAAGTACTGCAACACGTTCAGGCCTTCGCGGAAGTTCGCGGTAATCGGCGTCTCGATAATCGAGCCGTCCGGCTTGGCCATCAGGCCACGCATACCGGCGAGCTGACGAATCTGGGCGCTCGAACCGCGAGCACCGGAGTCGGCCATCATGTAAATCGAGTTGAACGACTCCTGATCCACAGTGTTGCCGTCGCGATCGACCGTCTTTTCCTTCGAGAGCTGCTCCATCATCGCCTTACCCACGGCGTCACCGGTAGCACCCCAAATGTCCACGACGTTGTTGTAACGCTCTTGCGCCGTGACCAGACCCGACATGTACTGACGGTCGTATTCCTTGACCTTCTTCGACGCTTCGCCGATCAGCTCTTCCTTCTTCGTCGGCACGAGCATGTCGTCGACGCAGATCGAGATACCGGCACGCGTTGCCAGGCGGAAGCCCGACTGCATCAGCTTGTCGACGAAGATGACCGTCTCGCGCAGACCGCAACGACGGAACGCCGTGTTGATCAGCTTCGAGATTTCCTTCTTCTTGAGCGACTTGTTCAGCACCGAGAACGGCAGGCCCGGCGGCAGAATTTCCGACAGGATCGCGCGGCCGACAGTCGTCGGGTACAGCGTGATCTTCGGCGTCTTTTCGCCCGTTTCCGGATCGACCGTGTACTCCGTGATACGCACGTTCACGCGCGAAGCCAGTTCGACTTCCTTGTTGTCGTACGCACGCAGCACTTCCGACACGTCGATGAACGACAAGCCTTCGCCGCGACCGTTGATCTTGTCGCGCGTCGCGTAGTACAGACCCAGCACGATATCCTGCGACGGCACGATCGACGGATCGCCGTTAGCCGGGAACAACACGTTGTTCGAGGCCAGCATCAGGGTACGCGCTTCCATCTGCGCTTCGAGCGACAGCGGCACGTGAACGGCCATCTGGTCACCGTCGAAGTCGGCGTTGAATGCCGCGCAAACCAGCGGGTGAAGCTGAATTGCCTTGCCTTCGATCAGCACCGGCTCGAACGCCTGGATACCCAGACGGTGCAGCGTCGGTGCGCGGTTCAGCATGATCGGATGCTCGCGGATCACCTCTTCGAGGATGTCCCACACCACGGCCGTCTGGTTCTCGACTTCCTTCTTCGCGGCCTTGATGGTCGTGGCCACGCCCATCACTTCCAGCTTGTGGAAGATGAACGGTTTGAAGAGTTCGAGCGCCATCAGCTTCGGCAGACCGCACTGATGCAGCTTGAGCGTCGGGCCCACGGTAATCACCGAACGGCCCGAGTAGTCGACACGCTTACCCAGCAGGTTCTGACGGAAACGACCGCTCTTACCCTTGATCATGTCGGCCAGCGACTTGAGCGGGCGCTTGTTCGCACCGGTCATCGCCTTGCCGCGACGGCCGTTGTCGAGCAGCGAGTCCACGGACTCTTGCAGCATGCGCTTTTCGTTGCGCACGATGATGTCCGGGGCCTTAAGCTCGAGCAGACGCTTCAGACGGTTGTTACGGTTGATGACGCGGCGATACAGATCGTTCAGGTCCGAGGTCGCGAAGCGGCCACCGTCGAGCGGCACCAGCGGGCGCAGCTCGGGCGGGAGCACCGGCAGCACTTCGAGCACCATCCACTCGGGCTTGATGCCCGAGCGTTGGAAGGCCTCGAGCACCTTCAGGCGCTTGGCGTACTTCTTGATCTTGGCTTCCGAGCCCGTGGCTTGCAGCTCGGCGCGCAGATGCTCGACCTGCTGATCGATGTCGATCGAGCGCAGCAGCTCGCGCACGCCTTCCGCGCCCATCTCGGCACGGAATTCGTCGCCGTATTCCTCGACCTTGTTGTAGTAATCCTCTTCCGTCATGATCTGGCAACGCTTGAGCGGCGTCATGCCAGGTTCGAGGACCACATACGCTTCGAAGTACAGCACGCGTTCGATGTCGCGCAGCGTCATGTCGAGCACCATGCCCAGACGCGACGGGAGCGACTTCAGGAACCAGATGTGCGCGACCGGCGAGGCCAGCTCAATGTGGCCCATGCGCTCGCGACGCACCTTCGCCAGCGTGACTTCCACGCCGCACTTCTCACAGATCACGCCACGGTGCTTCAGGCGTTTGTACTTGCCGCAAAGGCATTCGTAGTCCTTGATCGGACCGAAGATCTTTGCGCAGAACAGACCGTCACGCTCGGGCTTGAAAGTCCGGTAGTTGATCGTCTCCGGCTTCTTCACTTCGCCGAACGACCACGAACGGATCTTGTCCGGCGAAGCCAGACCGATCTTGATCGCGTCGAACTGTTCGTCCTGCTGGACTTGCTTGAATAGATCGAGCAAAGCTTTCATTGCTTTCTCCTGTTGCCTGAACGCGATTAACCGCGCTCCAGGTCGATATCGATACCGAGCGAACGGATTTCCTTGACCAGCACGTTGAACGATTCCGGCATGCCGGCATCGATCACGTGATCGCCCTTGACGAGGTTCTCGTACACCTTCGTACGACCCGTCACGTCATCCGACTTCACGGTCAGCATTTCCTGCAGCACATACGATGCGCCATAGGCTTCCAGTGCCCACACTTCCATTTCACCGAAACGCTGACCACCGAACTGGGCCTTACCGCCCAACGGCTGTTGCGTCACCAGCGAGTACGGACCGGTCGAACGCGCGTGCATCTTGTCGTCGACCAAGTGGTGCAGCTTGAGCATGTGCATGAAGCCGCACGTGACCGGACGCTCGAAGGCTTCGCCCGTACGACCGTCGAACAGCGTGACCTGGTTCTTCGACGGCGTCATGCCGAGTTCCTTCGCGATGTGATCCGGGAACGCCAGATCCAGCATGCGGTGGATTTCCTCTTCATGGGCACCATCGAACACCGGCGTTGCGAACGGCACGCCGTTCTGCAGGTTGCGCGCCAGCGACATGATTTCGTCGTCCGACAGGCTGTCGATATCTTCTTGCTGACCGCTCTCGTTGTAGATCTTCGTCAGGAACTTGCGAACTTCCTGGACCTTGGTGTGCGCTTGCAGCATTTCACCGATACGCCAGCCCAGACCCTTCGCTGCCCAGCCGAGGTGCGACTCGAGAATCTGACCCACGTTCATCCGCGACGGCACGCCGAGCGGGTTGAGCACGATGTCGGCCGGACGGCCGTCGGCCATGTACGGCATATCCTCGATCGGCACGATCTTCGAGACCACACCCTTGTTACCGTGACGGCCGGCCATCTTGTCGCCAGGTTGCAGACGACGCTTGACCGCCAGGTACACCTTGACCATCTTCAGCACGCCCGGCGGCAGTTCGTCGCCTTGCGTGAGCTTCTTGCGCTTCTCTTCGAAGGCCAGATCGAACTGGTGACGCTTCTGCTCGATCGATTCCTTGATTTGCTCGAGCTGTTGCGCGCCTTCGTCGTCGGCCAGACGGATGTCGAACCAGTGGTAACGATCCAGATCGGCCAGGTATTCCTTCGTGAGCTTGGTGCCCTTGGCGAGCTTCTTCGGACCGCCATTGGCCGTCTTGCCCACCAGGAAGCGCTCCAGACGCTGGAAGGCATCGCCTTCCACGATACGCAACTGGTCGTTCAGGTCCAGACGGTAGCCCTTCAGTTCATCGTCGATGATCTGTTGAGCGCGCTTGTCGCGCTGGATGCCTTCACGCGTGAACACTTGCACATCGATCACCGTGCCGCTCATGCCCGACGGCACACGCAGCGAGGTGTCCTTCACGTCCGACGCCTTCTCGCCGAAGATCGCGCGCAGCAGCTTTTCTTCCGGCGTGAGCTGGGTTTCGCCCTTCGGCGTGACCTTGCCCACCATCACGTCGCCGGCTTCGACTTCCGCGCCGATGTACACGATGCCCGACTCGTCCAGACGGCTCAGTTGCACTTCCGCCAGGTTCGAGATGTCGCGCGTGATTTCCTCAGGTCCGAGCTTCGTGTCGCGAGCAACCACGTTCAACTCTTCGATGTGGATCGACGTGTAACGGTCTTCCGCAACGACACGCTCCGAGATCAGGATCGAATCCTCGAAGTTGTAGCCGTTCCACGGCATGAACGCGATCAGCATGTTCTGCCCCAGCGCCAGCTCACCCAGATCGGTCGACGCGCCGTCGGCGATCACATCGCCGCGCGCCACCTTGTCGCCCACTTCCACGATCGGGCGCTGGTTGATGTTGGTGTTCTGGTTCGAACGCGTGTACTTGATCAGGTTGTAGATGTCCACGCCGACTTCACCGGCAACGGCTTCATCGTCGTTCACGCGAATCACCACACGGCCGGCATCGACGTAGTCGACCACGCCGCCACGGAACGCCTGCACGGTCGTACCCGAGTCAACCGCCACCGTACGTTCGATACCCGTACCGACGACCGCTTTTTCCGGACGCAGGCAAGGTACGGCCTGACGCTGCATGTTCGAACCCATCAATGCGCGGTTCGCATCGTCGTGCTCGAGGAACGGAATCAGCGAGGCTGCCACCGACACGATCTGCGACGGCGCCACATCCATGTACTGGATGCGGTCCGGCGTGACCATCAGCGTTTCGCCAGCTTCACGCGACGAGACCAGTTCGTCGGTCAGTTCGCCGTTTTCGCCGATCGACGCGTTCGCCTGAGCGATCACGTAACGACCTTCTTCAATAGCCGACAGGTAGTCGATCTGGTCGGTGACCTTGCCGTCTTCCACCTTGCGATACGGCGTCTCGAGGAAGCCGTATTCGTTCAGGCGGGCGTACAGTGCCAGCGAGTTGATCAGACCGATGTTCGGACCTTCCGGCGTTTCAATCGGGCACACACGACCGTAGTGAGTCGGGTGCACGTCGCGCACTTCGAAGCCTGCACGCTCACGCGTCAGACCGCCCGGGCCCAGTGCGGACACGCGACGCTTGTGCGTGATTTCCGACAGCGGGTTGGTCTGGTCCATGAACTGCGAGAGCTGCGACGAACCGAAGAACTCGCGAATGGCCGACGAGATGGGCTTGCTGTTGATCAGGTCGTGCGGCATCAGGTTTTCCGACTCGGCCTGACCCAGACGTTCCTTCACCGCCCGCTCGACACGCACCAGACCGGCGCGGAACTGGTTTTCGGCCAGTTCGCCAACGCAACGCACACGACGGTTACCCAAGTGGTCGATGTCGTCGACTTCGCCGCGGCCGTTGCGCAGATCCACGAGGATCTTGATGGTCGCGAGAATGTCGTCGTCTTCCAGCGTCATCGGTCCGAGCACTTCGTCACGGCCAACACGACGGTTGAACTTCATACGACCCACCTTCGACAGGTCGTACGCTTCTTCACTGTAGAACAGACGGTTGAACAGCGCCTCGACCGCATCTTCGGTCGGCGGCTCGCCCGGACGCATCATGCGATAGATCGCGATACGCGCAGCCGTCCGGTCGGCAGTTTCGTCGATACGCAGCGTGGCCGAGATGTACGAACCCTGGTCCAGATCGTTCGTGTACAGCGTCTGGATGTCCGACACGCCCGACTCGCGCAGCTTGACCAGCACGCTTTCGGTGATTTCGTCGTTGGCGTTGGCGATCACTTCTCCGGTATCGCCATCGATCACGTTCTTCGCGAGCACACGGCCGAGCAGGTAGTCTTCCGGCACCGAGATGAACTTGGTGTTGGCGTTCTCCAGATCACGGATGTGCTTCGCGTTGACGCGCTTGTCCTTCTGAACGATGACCTTGCCTTCGCGATCCGTGATGTCGAAACGCGCAACTTCACCGCGCAGACGCTCCGGCACGAACTCCATCTGTGCGCCTTCCGGCATCAGCTTGAAGTTGTCGAACACGAAGAAGTTCGCGAGGATCTGTTCCGGCGTCAGGCCGATGGCCTTGAGCAGGATCGTGACCGGCATCTTGCGACGGCGGTCGACGCGGAAGTACAGGATGTCCTTCGGATCGAATTCGAAGTCCAGCCACGAGCCGCGGTAGGGGATGATACGCGCGGAGAACAGCAGTTTGCCCGAGCTGTGCGTCTTGCCCTTGTCGTGTTCAAAGAACACGCCCGGCGAACGGTGCAGCTGCGAGACGATGACACGTTCCGTGCCATTGATGACGAAGGAACCCGTCGACGTCATGAGCGGAATTTCGCCCATGTACACTTCCTGTTCCTTGACTTCCTTGACGACCGGCTTATTCGGCGATTCCTTGTCGAGAATCACCAGACGAACCTTGGCGCGCAGGGCCGAGCAAAAGGTCAGGCCGCGCTGTTGACATTCCTTGACATCGAACGCAGGAGTGCCGAGCAGATAGCTGACAAACTCCAGGCGTGCGAACCCGTTGTGAGAAACGATCGGGAAAATGGAGGAGAAGGCTGCTTGCAGACCCTCCGGCTTCCGCTCCGATGCAAGCGCATCGGCTTGCAAGAACGATGTGTACGAGGCGAGCTGGGTGGCCAGCAAAAACGGCACCTTGTGCACGGTCGGACGCTTCGCAAAACTTTTGCGAATGCGTTTCTTCTCGGTGAAGGAATAGTGCATTACGATCTCCGAATCACTACGCTGACGACGACGGCAGGCATCGTCAACGGGTGTTCATCGACTGAGACCAGACGTCCTCCACGGCGGGCTTGCCGTAGAGCAACGAGCTTGGTGGTTGGCCGCTACCAACCGCTGGCTGACGGCGACGGATGCCTGTGTTGCCCGTCGCCCGACCAAACTTGCCTTCTGCAGTCGCTTCAGAAGACAAAGAGAAAACCGCCGCAGACACACGCCGCGCGATTTTTTCTTTGGCCTCTTCGATACGTCTTCCGTACTTCCCTGGTACCGTGTTTTCGCTCAACTCGCCGATGGGACACGCGTTTGAAACGGCGTGACTTGCATCGACTTTAGCGAAATCATTTTGCTTTCAAGCACTTGGCGCCACTTCGCGCCGGCTTTCGAATTCCGCACATCCTTTACGGGATTTGCATCTCCTGAAAGCACAAAAAGGCTGACGACTTTTCGTCGCCAGCCTTCCCTACGCGCAGAGCCGAATTACTTGACTTCGACCTTGGCGCCGGCTTCTTCCAGCTTCTTCTTGGCTTCTTCAGCAGCGGCCTTGTCAACGCCTTCCTTGACAGCCTTCGGAGCGCCATCAACCAGATCCTTGGCTTCCTTCAGGCCCAGGCCGGTGATTTCGCGGACGGCCTTGATGACACCGACCTTGTTTGCGCCGACTTCCGCCAGGATGACGTTGAATTCGGTTTGCTCTTCAGCAGCAGCAGCGGCACCGCCAGCACCTGCCGGGCCAGCAACTGCCAGGGCAGCAGCCGACACGCCGAACTTCTCTTCGAACGCCTTGACCAGGTCGTTCAGTTCCATAACCGACATCGCGCCTACGGCTTCGATGATTTCGTCTTTCGTGATTGCCATTTGTAAAACTCCTAGATTGTGTTCGGACCGAAGTCAGCGATCGTGTAACCGGGGCGAGAATTAAGCAGCTTCCGCTTGCTTCTTCTCGGCCACGGCAGCCAGGACGCGAGCAAAGCCGGAAACCGGCGCTTGCATGACACCCAGCAACTTCGCGAGCAGTTCGTCGCGGCTCGGGATCGAGGCCAGCGCTTGCACGCCTGCCTTGTCCATCACCTTGCCGTCGTACGAGCCGGCCTTCAAGATCAACTTGTCGTTGCCCTTCGAAAAGTCGTTCAAGACTTTCGCAGCGGCTACGGGATCCGTCGAGATACCGTAGATCAGAGGACCGGTCATCTGCTCAGCCAGGTCAGCAAACGGGGTGTTTTCCACCGCGCGGCGTGCCAGCGTGTTCTTCAGAACGCGCAGGTAGACGCCTTGCTGACGCGCATTGGCGCGAAGCTTCGTCAGATCGCCAACCGTGATTCCGCGATATTCAGCCACAACGATGGTCGAAGCGCCGGCGACTTGCGCCGATACTTCTGCCACGACGGCTTTCTTATCATCAAGATTAAGTGCCACGGTTAACCTCCAAAATTGACATCACCTCATGGTGACGCCGTTCCACTAACGGCTTACCGACATGTCTGGAGTTTCAACCCTCGCCCCCGGTTGCCCGTGTTCGACGGTGTGACTGCAAAACTTGTTCGGGTTCGCCATCTGCGTTGGCTGGCGTATTAAGGGAGTGTCAGTGATTGCCCATTCCCGCCAACGGTCTTTGATAACCGGAAGCGATTTCCGAAGAATTCGCTTCCGCCCAAAGTCTTTTGCTATCGGCTTTCGATCTCGAGGATCTCAGCCATCGCAGGGGACGCCATCACCCCGCGATTGCGATACTGTGGCTTATGCAGCCAGGCTAGCCTGGTCCACACGCACGCCAACGCCCATCGTGCTCGACAGGGCGATCTTGCGCAGGTAGACACCCTTGCTCGAGGCCGGCTTGGCCTTCGTCAGGGCTTCCAACAGCGCCGAAAGATTCTGTTGCAGTGCTGCCGGTTCGAACGAAGCGCGACCGATGGTGGCGTGAATGATGCCGCCCTTGTCAACGCGGAATTGCACCTGACCTGCCTTGGCGTTCTTCACAGCCGTAGCAACGTCCGGGGTCACCGTGCCAACCTTCGGGTTCGGCATCAGGCCACGCGGGCCGAGAATCTGACCCAGCGTACCGACGATACGCATCGTGTCCGGCGAAGCGATCACGATGTCGAAATCCATGTTGCCGGCCTTGATCTGCTCGGCCAGGTCTTCCATACCGACGATTTCCGCGCCAGCAGCCTTGGCTTGCTCAGCCTTGTCGCCTTGGGCGAACACGGCCACGCGAACCGACTTACCGGTACCTGCCGGCAGAACGACCGAACCACGAACCACTTGGTCCGACTTTTTCGCGTCCACGCCCAACTGCACAGCAACGTCGATCGACTCGTCGAACTTGGCGCTTGCGCATTCCTTGACCAGGGCCAGAGCATCGCCGACCGGGTACAGCTTATTACGATCGACCTTGGCGGCCAGTGCTTGTTGACGCTTCGAGATCTTAGCCATTACAGCCCCTCCACCGTGATGCCCATCGAACGTGCGCTGCCAGCGATGGTGCGAACCGCGGCATCCAGATCGGAGGCGGTAAGGTCAGGCATCTTGGTCTTCGCGATTTCTTCCGCTTGTGCGCGGGTGATCTTGCCCACCTTATCGGTGTGCGGCTTGCTCGAACCCTTTTGCAGGTTGGCAGCCTTCTTGATCAGCACCGTTGCCGGCGGGGTCTTCAGGACGAACGTGAAGCTCTTGTCCGCAAATGCGGTGATCACCACCGGAATCGGCAGACCCGGCTCGAGGCTCTGCGTTTGCGCGTTGAACGCCTTGCAGAACTCCATGATGTTCAGGCCGCGTTGACCCAGTGCCGGGCCCACGGGGGGCGACGGATTGGCTTTACCTGCAGGAATCTGCAGCTTGATAAAGCCGATGATTTTCTTTGCCATGGTTTACTCCGGAACGAATATGTGGCGCATATTCGGGGTTGAGTCATAGCGCGTTTTCACCGGAAAACCGGTTACTGGCGCTCCTCGGCGACGGCTGTCACCAACGCAAAAACGCGCCGGACGTCGCGCCGGCGCATTTTATTCTTAGATCTTTTCGACTTGTCCGAACTCCAGCTCTACCGGAGTCGCCCGTCCGAAAATGGTGACGGAAACACGGAGGCGAGATTTTTCGTAATTCACTTCTTCCACCGAGCCGTTGAAGTCCGTGAAAGGACCATCCTTGACTCGAACCAGCTCGCCTACTTCGAACAACGTCTTGGGACGCGGCTTTTCCACCCCGTCCTTGATTTGCGACATGATCTTGTCGACCTCGGCCTGACGGATCGGAATCGGACGATTGCCCGTGCCGCCGACAAAACCGGTGACCTTGGCGGTGTTCTTCACCAAGTGCCACGTGTCGTCCGTCATTTCCATCTCGCACAGCACATAGCCGGGAAAGAAACGACGCTCGGTGACCGACTTGTGGCCACCCTTTGTTTCAACAACCTCTTCGGTCGGAACGAGAATCTCGCCGAAGTACTCTTCCATGCCAGCGCGCGCAATTCGCTCGCGAAGTGCCTTGGCTACGCTCTTTTCCATGCCGGAATACGCATGAACGACGTACCAGCGCTTCTTACTCGGTGCAGCCCCGGTATCAGACATATCACTTCCAGCCAAGAATCAAAGAGAACACCGCCCATTCGATCGTCTTGTCGCTGAGCCAAAGATACAGCGCCATGACGATGACGAACGCGAAGACAATCGCTGTCGTTTGAGCGGCCTCTTTACGGGTCGGCCAAACGACCTTACCCACTTCCCGATACGCATCCTTGGCAAAAGCCAGGAAGCCTTTGCCGGTTTGCGATGCCAATGCAACACCTGCTGCGATGGCCAGAACGACGACGATGGCAGCAACGCGCACATACAGTGCCTGTTGCTCCAACGCGTAGAACGCCACGACGCCAGCAATAACCAGCAGCCCGGCCAGTGCCAGCAGCAGCTTGTCGCCAGTCGTACGTACAGTTTCTACGGGAGAATTCGCCATTTCCAGCTTGCAGACAGTTGTTTTGGCAGGGGCAGAGGGAATCGAACCCCCAACCTTCGGTTTTGGAGACCGACGCTCTGCCAGTTGAGCTATACCCCTAAAACAGCAGAGGGGCCAGCCGCCAAAAGCTGACCCCGTAAGCGCGGACCGTTAAGGTACCGGCTTAAGCTACGATCTTTGCAACCACGCCGGCGCCGACGGTACGGCCACCTTCGCGAATTGCGAAACGCAGACCTTCAGTCATGGCGATCGGGGCAATCAGCTTGACGCTGATCGACACGTTATCGCCCGGCATGACCATTTCCTTGTCTTCCGGCAAGGTGATCGAACCGGTGACGTCCGTCGTACGGAAGTAGAACTGCGGACGGTAGTTGTTGAAGAACGGGGTGTGACGACCACCTTCATCCTTCGACAGAACGTACACTTCGCCCGTGAATTCCGTGTGCGGCGTGATCGAACCCGGCTTGGCCAGAACCTGACCACGCTGAACTTCTTCACGCTTCGTGCCGCGCAGCAGAATACCGACGTTGTCGCCAGCTTGACCTTGGTCGAGCAGCTTGCGGAACATTTCAACGCCCGTGCAAATCGTCTTGACCGTCGGCGTGATACCAACGATTTCAATTTCTTCGCCGACCTTGATCACGCCCGACTCAACGCGCCCCGTCACAACCGTACCGCGACCCGAGATCGAGAACACGTCTTCCACCGGCATCAGAAATGCCTTGTCGATGGCGCGTTCCGGCGTCGGGATGTACGAGTCGAGAGCGTCAGCCAGCTTCATGATGGCTTCTTCGCCGAGTTCGCCCTTGTCGCCTTCCAGCGCCAGCTTGGCCGAACCCTTGATGATCGGCAGATCGTCGCCCGGGAAGTCGTACTTCGACAAAAGTTCGCGAACTTCCATTTCGACCAGCTCGAGCAGTTCGGCGTCGTCGACCATGTCGCACTTGTTCAGGAACACGATGATGTACGGCACGCCAACCTGACGGGCCAACAGGATGTGCTCACGCGTTTGCGGCATCGGGCCGTCAGCGGCCGAGCAAACCAGGATCGCGCCGTCCATCTGGGCGGCACCGGTAATCATGTTCTTGACGTAGTCAGCGTGGCCCGGGCAGTCAACGTGTGCGTAGTGGCGGTTAGCCGTTTCGTACTCGATGTGCGCGGTGTTGATGGTAATACCGCGTGCCTTTTCTTCCGGTGCTGCGTCGATTTCGTCGTACTTCTTGGCCTGGCCGCCGAACTTCGACGACAGAACCGTTGCGATAGCGGCCGTCAGGGTGGTCTTGCCATGGTCAACGTGACCGATGGTGCCAACGTTCACGTGCGGCTTAGTCCGCTCGAATTTTTCCTTTGCCATTTCCGACTCCTAACGGGGTTATCTATTGCCGAGGTTGCTCGGCATGTTGATTGCCGCGCTTCACACTATCTTTTGGTGCCCATGGGCAGGATCGAACTGCCGACCTCTCCCTTACCAAGGGAGTGCTCTACCACTGAGCCACATGGGCGAATCCTTTACTTCTACTGCGTCTGCGCGTCACCTGGAGCGGGTGAAGGGAATCGAACCCTCGTCATAAGCTTGGAAGGCTTCTGCTCTACCATTGAGCTACACCCGCGTGGATTCCGACTCTCGCTTCTCGGTAACAAGCGACGGAAACCTGGGTTCCCGACGCTTATTACTTCCGCATTCTGGTGGAGGAGGTTGGATTCGAACCAACGTAGGCGTAAGCCAACAGATTTACAGTCTGCCCCCTTTAGCCACTCGGGCACCCCTCCGCAGAGAATTTGCAATTATGGAGATGTCCCCCTGCCTTGTCAACACCTTCCATGCATTAAATACGCAGTTTTTGTGCCTGATGCTCTGCGGATTTTCACTATATGCGGCAAGTCTTTGATTTGCTTGGATATGTGAAAACCAACCGGGTCTCGGTCACTCCCAACGACGGGTTGGTGTCAGAAGCCGGCGGCGCCAGGCGTCGATATACCGGCTCAGACTATCCCGCCCCATATGAAACTCGCGCCGAAGCTTCTCCGAAATGCTGCGCCTGGCTTTCTGGCGGCCGACGATGGTGGTCCCCAACTCATCGCCCCGATCGACCACCATAGCCGGTGATATCGAGATCATCCGGATGCCATGCTCCCGGTTGCGATTGAGCATGTCGTCGACGGGATGAATCATGCGTTTTCCGTAAGCCAGAAGCGTTAATGCCGCATCGCGTCGGACAAGGTAACTCTGCGTACCCCCTGGTTGCTTACGGTGATCGTTCAGAACCCCGCCGCCGGGCAGCTGAGCCACTTGCCACCGACCGGCAGAACCGGCGTCTTTCAACCGCATGACACCCCAGGGCACCGACACATCCAATGCGCCAGCCAAGCGCTGCGAGAAATCAGGCGCCAGCTCGATATCGTCTTCCAGGATGCACCAGATGTCGTCATTGGAGCCCGCGAGGTCCTGCCAGATGCGGTAATGGCTGTCATAGCATCCGACCTCCCCGAGCGTCAGATGGTTGGCGTACATCTGCAGGCGTGCGGAGGCGTCGTATTCGGGTGGGTATTTCTCTATGCACTGCGCGTCGAAGAAGCGGAAGGGCACACCGGCGTCCGTTAATTGCGCCGTGATGTGGGCGCGACGAGCATCGCTATCCACGAGGGAAATGACAACAACGGGTGGAAGCTTTTGCTTCGGAACAAATATCTGGTTCATTTTTTATCGTTGATGCGCATCCGATGTAAGAGTTGGATTGCGCTCGTATCGCCAACTGAAACGGCAGTACGATAACGACGAAAAATGTCAAATGTTGATGCCTTTCATCCCATCTTGAGATGGGTCTCTCCATAGAGTTCGCGTTCCGCGAGTCTTCGGCAATCAGACTCTCTGCATCCCTGACTACCGAAGAAAATGCGAAATCTCGTTTTGGGCCAACGGGAAAGCGCTTTTTTCTCGCTGCCAGAATTAACTTCAGATGAATTCAATGAGATTCGCCCTTAGGGCATAGGCATCACCGGCATCGCCCTAACGATTAGCTATTGTGACGATGGCCAGCAACGGCCAAGGGCGTGCACCCAGAGGGGATGGAATCGGAGCGGAGCGAATGACGCCGGGATGAGAGAAGCGAGGATGAGGGGGGGAG
>NZ_CABPSM010000009.1 GCF_902459555.1 Pandoraea horticolens
ATCAGACTCCTTTTGCGAGCACCGGTACCCGTTGGACGGGTACCGGCGCGCGGCAACTTACAGATACGACGTGTTGATCCACTGGCGCACGGCCGGTGCCTTATCGATCTGCTTGTACGTGACCAGCATGTCGGCCAGACGCTGCAGACCATCGACATAGCTGCCGGGCGACTTGAGCAGTTGCGTTTGCTGCGCAAGGCTGTACCATTCCGCGCCCTTGATCGTCTCGATCTGGTCGAGCGCCGACATGCCGGTCAGGGCGATCAGCGAGCGGGCTGCCTCGTCCGGCTTGTCGCGCAGTGTCTGGCAGGCATCGAAATACACCTTGAGGTACTTGCGAACCGCGTCCGCGTTCTTCTCTGCCCACGCGTTGCGCACGATCAGCACGTCCGGGCCCGGCGTTACGTTGTACTTCTTGTAGAGCGAGAACTGCGTGTCGTCGGCGAGCAGCTTCATACCCGACATGGCGCGGATGCGGTTGAACTGCGGCGTCCATGCGGCGGCGGCATCGATCTGACCGGATTGAATCGCACCGGGCAATTCGGGGGCGGGCACATTGAGTACCGTGACGTCGTTCGACAGACCGGCGCTATCCAGCAGGTCGAGCACCAGCAGATGTGCGCTCGAGGCGAACGTCACACCTAGCTTCTTGCCCTTCAGGTCTTGGAGCGAATTCACGCCGTCCCGCACGAACAGACCTTCGACGCGACCGAAGCTCTCCGGCACCGCCACGATAGAAAAGTGCTTCGAGCCACGGGCCATCAGCGCGAGCGCTGACACGATGCCTGTACAGGCGATATCGATACCGCCCGAGAGCACGGCGCTCATGCGTGCGGATGATGTGCCGAACGCCTGCCAATGCTGGTCGATGCCAGCACTTGCGAGCGTCCCGGACTTCATGGCGAGATAGGCCGGATAGTGACCGAGCCACGCAGAGCCGCCGTACTGCACCGTGGTGGCGTCTGCTGCGCGGCAGATTCCCGGCAGGACCAGTCCGCCGGCGGCGGCTGTGGCGGTCAGGGTGGCGCTGGTGTGAAGGAACTTGCGTCGTGAAGGGTTCATGCGTGTCTCCAAGTTTGTGTTATTCGCGTTGAACGATGGGTGCGCTTCAGGTGAGATTCATCTGGCCCGGCACCCGGGGCTTGGCTTGAATTCGTTGGTCATCATCAGCACAGCGTCAGGCGTTCGCCCAGCCACGGCATGATGCGGCGCAGTTCCGGAAAGGCTTCCTGCGTGAGTGCGAGACGACCGGCGAGAAAGCACTGCGAGGCCATCTCCGACACTTCGCCTTCGCGCGATACCTGATAGATCGTGCGAGACAGGGCTGGACCGGGTAGTGGCAGTGCGGCCAGTTTGGGGAGCGATGCACGTCCTTGCAGCAGGCACATCGGGGTAGCAATAGTGAAGCCGAGATCGGCGGCGACCATCGACATCACGATGTCGGAGGTATCGATTTCGAGGTGCATGCGGGGCGAGTGGCCTGTGCGTCGCAGGTGACGTTCGATGACGGCGCCGAAATGAGAGCGGCCGGAAAAGCGAATCAGCGGGAGGGAGCGGATCAGCTCGCTCAGATCGGCTTTTGCGAGATCGGCCTCCCGCGCCTTGGGCACTACGACGACAAACGGCTCCGTGAAAATCGGGCGGCGCACGAGGCGTTCCATGTCGTTCATCGGGTCGCTAGTCACGATCAGGTCGAGATGACGGGCGAGCAACGCTTGTGCGTGGCCGTTGGCGAGGCCGGACCAGAGCAGGAGTTCGCTGGTACTACCTGACATTTGCCGGACGATGGATGGGCCGACAGTGGCGGCGAACGAATCGATCATGCCTACGCGGACGGCGGCACGGCTAGCGACATCGGCGTCTTGTACCTGAGCGATGAGCCGGTCCATGTCGTCGACGATTTGGCGGGCGTGGCGAGAGAGAGCGAGTCCGGCGGGGGTGAGCTTGAGCGGGCGGCGTGAGCGATCGAGCACTCGGGTGCCAACCGTCTGTTCGACTTGTGCGATGGCTTGAGAAATGGCTGACTGCGTGATACCGAGTGTACCGGCGGCGCCGGAGAGGCTGCCTGCGGAGGCGACGGCTTCGAAGATCCGCAACGATCTGACGTCGAGGTCTGTGCGTTTCTTCATCGGCGTGTCTCCGTGTCCGGTCGGCGAGTATCAGAAGGGAAGAATCGTCTTTCTGAAGTGCCGTGATGAATCGATATAAGAATTTCTGTCGATTGTAGGAATGAAAGGGGTTAAAACAGAAACAAATTAAGAAAAACTAATGCTTTGTATAAGAGTGTGGGAACTTCGAGTAAGAGAGGGGGGGGGGAGGTTTCGTTGGAGGAACCGGGGGAGAGGAGAGGGACGGACCGGGGCTCCTTTCTGCAGCGAGTTGGGTTTATGTTTGAGAGGCGGAAAGGGGCCCCGGTCCGTCTGACAGTGGGAGTGTGAAGGGGGGGGGAAGGGGGAGGGCGAAAGAGGTGGGAATGGGGGAGAGAAAAAACGGAACATCCGACGACGCTCTGGATACGGCGCTGTAGTTATCAGAGCAGACGGTAGGCAAGTCGAGCGGCGACACGGGCTCCGGTGCCTTGTGGATCGAAGCGCGGGTTGTATTCGGCCAGATCGGCGACACGCAGTTTGCCTGAGCGGCGCACATGCGTGACGATGGCTTCGACGACGGGCATTGGCACACCGTAGGCGGCGGGGGCGGAGACCCCGGGCATGACTGGCGCGGGTAGCACATCGAGATCGATTGTCAGATAGACATGTGAGACGTTGGCGATGAGGGAGTCGATCTGAGCGAGACGGTCGTCCAGATGGCGGTCTTGCATGTCGGTGTCTTCCACATAGGTCGCCTTCAACTCGCGGGCGCGTTCGAACAGCGATGCCGTGTTGCTGAGGCGGCTGACACCAAAGCAAGCGTAGTCGAAGGGAAGTCCTGCCGACTCACATGCTTGGGCGATCTGATCGAAGGGCGTGCCCGAGGTGCCGGGGCGCGCCGTGCGCAAGTCGAAGTGCGCGTCGAGATTCAGGATGAGTACACGCGTGCGGTCGCCTTGGGTATCGAGGTGTGCGCGCAGTCCTTGCCAGGTGCCCCATGCGACTTCGTGTCCGCCGCCAAGCACTGCGGGGGTGTGGCATCGGTGTGCGGATCGATTTCGCGCACCATGTTGAAAAGGCGGCGAGTGTCGCCGCGCTCACCCGTGTCGGTACGCCCTTGCCAGACGGGCGTGCCGCCAGGTACGGGCTTCAATTGCGTTGCCATGAAAGTGTCTCCTGTTCGCCGGTCAGACGCAGGTCGCGGCGAGGTTACGCCACTGTCCATTGCGTACCGTGCGAGAAGGTAGTTCGCCACCGAGCCAATAGGCGAGTTCTGCCGGGCGTTCGATTTCCCATGCCACGAAGTCCGCCGTCTTTCCCGCTTCGATGGTGCCGTGTGTGTCGAGCATGCCAAGGGCCTTGGCGGCATTACGCGTGACACCTGCGAGCGCTTCCTCGGGCGTGAGGCCGAAAAGCGTGCAGGCCATATTGAGCATCAACCGTAGCGACAGTGCCGGCGAAGTGCCTGGGTTCAGATCGGATGCCACCGCGATGTCGACGCCATGGCGTCGCAACAGGTCGACGGGCGGGCGGCGTGTCTCCTGAAGCATGTGGAAAGCGCCCGGCAGCAGCACGGCTACCGTGCCTGCACGTCCCATCGCGGCGGCATCTTCCGGCGTCATGTATTCAAGATGATCCGCCGACAATGCGCCCAGTTCGGCGGCGAGGCTCGATCCGCCGAGTGGGGAGAGTTGCTCCGCGTGCAGCTTCACGGGTAGCTTCAGCTTTTGCGCGCGCAGCAGCACGCGCATCACTTGTGCCGGTGTGAAAGCGATGGTCTCGCAGAAGGCGTCGACGGCATCGACCAGATGCTCCTCCGCGAGCTTTGGCAGAATCTCGGCGCAGACGTAGTTCACATACTCGTCGGCCTTGCCCGCGAACTCCGAGGGCACCGTATGGGCGGCCAGACACGTGGTCTTCACCGTGACCGGCAACGCTTCACCCAGCCGGCGTGCGACACGTAGCATCTTGCGCTCACTGTTCAGATCGAGGCCGTAACCGGACTTGATCTCCACCGTGGTCACGCCGTCGCGCATCAGTGCGAGCAGACGTTTGCGTGCCGACGCGAAAAGCGCGTCTTCCGTGGCGTCGCGCGTATGCCGCACCGTATGCTTGATGCCGCCGCCTGCCGCCGATATTTCGGCATAGCTCACGCCTTGCAGCCGCTGCTCGAACTCAAGACTGCGGTCGCCGCCGAACACCAGATGCGTGTGGCAATCGATCAGGCCGGGAGTGACCCACGCCCCCTGCAAATCGATGCACTCGTCGATGCCCGAGCCCGAGGCTGAGCGCTCACCGTGCGGGCCAACCCACTCGATCTGATTGCCGAGCGTGACGATCGCCGCATCTTCGATGGCGTGGTAGCGCCCGTCGCGCATTGTGGCGACGTGGCAGTGCTTCCAATAGGTACGTTTCATATGAGGCTCATTCCAGGCTCATGGGGGCGCGCACCTGCGCTTCGTTGGGTTTGACGCCGAACAGATAGGCGATGGACATCAGCACGATCCAGGCGGCGCCGACATACAGCGCAACGCGGGTGTCTTCCCTATAGCCGATCACGCCGATCACGAAGAGCATGAACGCGATGGCCAGCGCCGGTCCGACCGGCCACAGCGGCACCTTGAACTTGAGCGCCGCGACTTCGGTGGCCGACAGACGGCGGCGCATCGCCACCTGCGAGAGCAGGATCATCAGCCACACCCACACCGTCGCGAACGTGGCAATCGAGGCGATGATCAGGAACACCCCTTCCGGGATCAGGTAGTTGAGCACCACACCACCGAGCAACGCTGCCGTCATCACGAGCACTGTGACCCAGGGCACACCATGACGCGACGTGGCCGAAAAGGCGGCCGGCGCCTGAGCATGCTCGGCCATGCCGAACATCATGCGGCCCGCACCGAAGATATTGCTGTTGATGGCAGAGACGGCGGCCGAAATCACGATCAGGTTGAGGATCGCTGCGGCCGGCTTGATACCCAGCCCCGAGAAAATCTGCACGAACGGGCTGCCCTGGCTGCCGATGCCCGTCCACGGGAAGATGGCCATCAGCACGCACATCGTGAGCACATAGAACAGCAGAATGCGCACCGGCACGGCGTTGATGGCGCGCGGAATCACCTTCTCGGGATTCTTCGCCTCACCACCGGTGATGCCGATGATCTCAATGCCGCCGTACGCAAACATCACCACGGCCAGAGACGCCACGACGCCGCCCCAGCCATTGGGCAAGAAACCGCCATGCACCCAGAGGTTGCTCACCGCCGGCGCATGCTCGCCGTGCAACTGCAGGCCGGTGAACAGAATCACGCCGCCGCCCACAATCATCGCGACGATGGCAACGATCTTCACCAGCGCCAGCCAGAATTCCATCTCACCGTACACCTTCACGTTGCACAGATTCAGCCCGCAGATCAGCATCACGATGCCGAGTACCCAGATCCATTGCGGCACGTCGGGGAACCAGAATCCCATATAGATACCGAACGCCGTCACGTCGGCCAGACAGACGATCGCCATTTCCAGAATGTAGGTCCAGCCCGTGAGGAACCCGGCCAGTGGCCCGAGGTTATCTCGTGCATAACGGCCGAACGAGCCCGATACCGGCTGGCGTACCACCATCTCGCCCAGCGCGCGCATCACCATGTAGACGGCCGCGCCGCCCACGATATAAGCAAGGATCACCGCCGGACCGGCGAGTTGGATGGCCGAGGCCGAACCGTAGAACAGGCCTGTGCCGATGGCTGAGCCAAGCGCCAGAAAGCGGATGTGCCGCGCGCTCAGATTGCGTTGTAAGTTTTTCAAGTTGTCTCCTGAATGCGTGATGTGCCTGCCCGCGCGAGCAGGCGGCAGAGAGAAATCGGGGGTACGGCCGACACTCGGATGAGCGGCGCCTATGCTCCGTCGGACGACGGAGCGACCCGATACGCCGCTGGCCGGCGCGCGAATCACTGTTCGTTTCGCACCGGCCGGGCGGAAATCAAACGCGACTCAAACGCTCGGCAATGTGCCGGCAGGCACCAGCGCGCTCAGTTGCCGTTGTGCGATCAAGGCGCTAGCACCCTCGATGTCCGGGGCGAAATAGCGATCCTTATCGTAGAACGGAACCGACTGACGCAGCAGCGCGCGGGCGCGCTCAAGCACCGGCGTCGACTTGATCCCCTCGCGGAAGTCCAGCCCTTGGCAGGCGCTGAGCCATTCGATCGCGACGATGCCTTTCACGTTATCGGCCATCTCCCAAAGCCGTTTCCCGGCGTTGGGCGCCATCGACACATGGTCTTCCTGGTTGGCCGAGGTCGGGAGGCTATCAACGCTGGCCGGATGTGCCAAGGCTTTATTCTCCGAGGCCAGGGCTGCGGCCGTCACCTGCGCGATCATGAAGCCCGAGTTCACACCGCCGTTGGCCACCAGAAACGCGGGCAACTGCGACATATGTTGGTCCATCATCAGCGAAATGCGGCGCTCGCTCAGGGCACCGATCTCGGCAATCGCCAGCGCGAGATTGTCGGCGGCCATCGCGACCGGCTCGGCGTGGAAGTTGCCGCCCGAGATCACGTCGTCCTGTTCCCAGAACACAAGCGGGTTGTCCGAGACGGCATTCGCTTCAATGGCCAGCACCTCGGCGGCCTGGCGGATCTGCGTGAGACACGCGCCCATGACCTGCGGCTGACAACGCAGCGAGTACGGGTCCTGCACCTTTTCGCAGTTTGCATGCGACTGACCGATTTCACTCGTCTCGCCAAGCAGATGGCGATAGAGTGCGGCGGCGTCGATCTGACCACGCTGGCCGCGCGCCGCATGAAGGCGGGCATCGAACGGCGCACGCGAGCCGAGCATGGCCTCAACCGTCAATGCCCCGCAGACGCTGGCGGCGGCGAACATGTCCTCCGCTTCGAACAGGCCGCGCAGTGCGTAGGCCGTGGACACTTGCGTGCCGTTGAGTAACGCCAGCCCCTCCTTGGCGGCGAGCGTCAGCGGCGCGAGCCCTGCCACAGCAAGCGCTTCGCGGGCGCTTATCCACTGACCGCGATAGCGTGCCTCGCCTTCACCCAGCAACAGCAGCGACATGTGCGCAAGCGGGGCGAGATCGCCCGATGCGCCGACCGAACCTTTGAGCGGAATGCGCGGATACACCTCGGCGTTCACCAACGTGACGAGCGCGTCGATCACCTTGCGGCGTATGCCCGAGAACCCACGCGCCAGGCTGTTGATCTTGAGCACCATGATCAGACGCACCAGGGCGTCGTCGAGCGGCGCGCCGACACCGGCGGCGTGCGATAGCACGAGGGAGCGCTGAAGATTTTCGAGATCCTCATGGGCGATGCGTGTTGTGGCGAGCAGGCCGAAACCGGTATTGACGCCGTACGCCGTGCGGCCTTCGGCCACGATGCTTTCCACGCAAGCCACACTCTTGTCGATAGCAGCGTAAGCGGTCTCGTCGAGCGTGAGGGTGGTCGGGTTCTGGTAGACGTCGCGCAGTTGCGCCAGCGTAAGCGCGCCGGGCGTCACAAACAGTTTTGCCATGGACGGAGTTCCTTGATTCGACATATTCGGGGGGGCTTGCTTATTTCGCGGTGCCCAGCATGGGCAGGTTCAGGCCGTGTTCGCGAGCGCATTCGACGGCGATGTCATAACCGGCGTCGGCGTGGCGCATGACGCCGGTGGCCGGATCGTTGTTCAGCACACGGGCGATGCGTGCGGCAGCGGCGTCGGTGCCATCGCACACGATCGCTACGCCCGAATGCTGCGAAAAGCCCATGCCGACGCCGCCGCCGTGATGCAGCGAGACCCAGGTCGCACCGCTGGCCGTATTGAGCAAGGCGTTGAGCAGCGGCCAGTCGGAGACGGCATCCGAGCCGTCGCGCATGGCTTCCGTTTCTCGATTTGGGCTGGCGACCGAGCCTGAGTCCAGATGATCGCGTCCGATCACGACCGGTGCCGAGAGTTCTCCTGAGCGTACCATTTCGTTGAACGCCAGTCCGAGCTTCGCGCGCTGCCCCAGACCGACCCAGCAGATCCGGGCGGGCAAGCCCTGGAAGCTGATGCGCTCACGCGCCATGTCGAGCCAGCGATGCAGGTGAGCGTCGTCGGGGATCAGTTCCTTGACCTTGGCATCCGTCTTGTAGATGTCTTGCGGATCGCCCGAGAGCGCAGCCCAGCGGAACGGCCCCACGCCGCGGCAGAAGAGCGGGCGAATGTAGGCGGGCACGAAGCCGGGGAAATCGAACGCGTTCTCGACGCCTTCCTCCTTGGCCATCTGACGGATGTTGTTGCCGTAGTCGAATGTCGGCACGCCCATCGCCTTGAAGTCGAGCATGGCCTTGACGTGCACGGCCATCGATTGCTTGGCCGCCTTGACGACTTCGGCCGGCTTCGAACGGGCGCGCTCGCGGTAGTTGTCCCAAGTCCAGCCGATCGGCAGATAGCCGTTAAGCGGGTCGTGCGCGCTGGTCTGGTCGGTGACCATGTCCGGGCGCACGCCACGGCGCACCAACGCCGGCAGAATCTCGGCCGCGTTGCCGCACAGCGCGATGGACGTCGCTTGGCCAGCAGCCGTATACCTGGCGATGCGTGTAAGGGCGTCGTCGAGATCCTTGGCTTGTTCGTCGACATACCGGGTGCGCAAGCGGAAGTCGATGCGGGTCTGCTGGCACTCAATGTTCAGCGAGCAGGCGCCGGCGAGCGTGGCGGCCAGCGGCTGCGCGCCGCCCATGCCGCCCAGACCGGCGGTCAGCACCCAGCGTCCCTTCAGATTGCCGCTGTAGTGCTGGCGGCCGGCTTCGACGAACGTCTCGTAGGTGCCTTGTACGATGCCCTGGCTGCCGATATAGATCCACGAACCGGCCGTCATCTGGCCGTACATGGCGAGACCCTTGGCGTCGAGTTCGTTGAAGTGTTCCCAGTTAGCCCAGTGCGGTACCAGATTCGAGTTGGCGATGAGCACGCGCGGCGCGTCGGCGTGGGTCTTGAACACGCCTACCGGCTTGCCCGATTGCACGAGCAGCGTTTCGTCGTCGCCCAGCGTCTTGAGCGTTTCGACGATCTTGTCGTAGCACTCCCAATTGCGCGCAGCACGCCCGATGCCGCCGTAGACGACGAGCGAATTCGGATTCTCGGCAACGTCCGGGTCCAGATTGTTCATCAACATACGCAGCGGGGCTTCGGTGAGCCAGCTACGGGCGTTGAGCTGAGTGCCGCGCGGGGCGCGGATCGTGACGTCGCGAAATCGGGTGGGTTGGCTCACAGCGTATTCCTCTAGTTCGGCACAGATGATGGCTTGTACGGTATTGTATATACAAGCAATCGAAAACTAGGGTTTTTACGCACATTGCGATACAGGGGAAGCCTGTCGGGGCGACAGGAGACTGGCGTACCGGTTCGTCCGACCGGGTTTGCCGATTCGCTTACTCGGGTTCGCCGAAGCGCCCCTCGAGCCGGTGGCGTGAACCGGGGTGCAGCAGACGGGCGACGGAGACGATGCGCTTGCCCGACCATGTGCGCCGCCGGATGAGCAGGCACGGCTCGGTGCGCACGATCTGCAGCATCTGGGCTTCTTCGGGCGTTGCCGTCACTGCTTCGACGACATGCTCGCCGGACGTGAGCGGCGAGAGCCGTTGCAGATAGACGTTGGGCGTGATGCTGGTGAAATCCTGTTCGAGGTAGTTTGGCGCGAGCGCAGGATTGACGAAACGATCTTCGATCTGCACCGGTACATTGTCCTGATAGTGGACGATCACCGAGTGGAACAACCTCTCACGCTCCTGCAAACCCATCGCGAGCGCGCGTTCGGGGCCGGCGAGTTCTGCGCGCAGCAGTTCCACTTCGGCGTGATGGCGATGCCCGTGTTCGGCGATCTCGTCGGCGATATTGTTGACGGCGAGCAGCGGGGAGTGCGATTTCGGTTCGGCGACAAACGTGCCGACACCCTGCATGCGCACGAGACGGCCTTCTGCGGTGAGTTCGCGCAGCGCGCGGTTGACCGTCATGCGGCTCACACCGGAGAGTTCGACCAGTTCGTTCTCCGATGGCACACGGTGATGCGGCGGCCACGCGCCACTGTCGATCTGACGGCAGATGAACTGCTTGAGCTGCAGATAGCGGGGTGCGGGCCCTTGTTCGTTGAGCGTTTCGACAGTAGGCTGGGCGGTTTGACGTGGCACCTTGTTGGCCTCTCCGGTCGCGAGCGTGCGGGTGGGAAAGCCTGAAGGATAAGCCAATCGTGTGCCGCACACGAGAAAAAGAGGCAAGCCCGCGCACCGCATGGCGTGAAGCAAGGCCTTGCGACGGATGTGCGAGAGCGTGCCAAAGGGTGAGCTGGATCGCCATGCAACGCCACACCATGTCCACAACGTTGCGCGTCGATCCGGTTCTCGCGAAGTCCCCCAGGTGAGGCTCAAGCCCTCCCGCCGTGGGGCGGCGGGGGGCAGTCCGACATGACCTGTCAGACCGTCAATGCATCAGAACGTCTGGCGGATACCGATGCGAACGATGGTCTGCGTCGCTGTGGCCGACGAGATGCCGTTGCCCACGTCGCCGACCGACGCCGTGGCCGCGACCACGTTGCCGAACGTGTCGAGCGTGCTGCCCGACGCCTTTTGATAGCCAACCAGCCCATACAGCGACGTGCGCTTGGACAGGGCGTAGTACGTGGCCAGATTGACTTGGTGATACTTCGGACCCGAGGTCCCCTTTACATCGCTGCCTTGCGTGAAGTTGTAGGCAGCGGCCAGACGCACGGCAGGCGTCAACTGATACGCCACCGTGGCGCCGATGGAGTTGAACGTGAAGCTGCTGGCGAACGTCGAGAGCGCGCCCGGCGTGTACTGCACATTGCCGTACGAGATGCCGACCTGGGTGGCGCCGAACGAGTACGTACCGGCAGCGGCGATGATGCGCTGGCTGGCCGCCGAGGCGAAGCCTTCGTTGATCGACGAGGCGAACGTGCCGTCATACGCGCCGCTCCAGGTGCTCGACGACGTGCCGTACGCGTTGGTGGCTTGCAAATAGCCCACCCCCAAGGCGAGCGGGCCGTTGGCGTATTGGCCGCCGAAGCCCCAGGCGTTCTGATTCTTCACGCTGCCCGGCTGACCGCCGAAGCCGTAGATCGCGCCGAACTGGAAGCCGCTGTAGACCGGGCTGGCCCATTTCACCGAATTGTTCACGCGCGCCTGGTTGTCGATGTTGTCGATATCGCCAGGGTGTGCGCCCATGCCGGTCACGAACGTGCCAGCGCTGATCGAGCCGACGTAATCGACGATCGGGTCGTACTGACGGCCGAACGTGAGCTTACCGAGCGTGGCGCTTTGCAACCCCATCCACGATTGACGGCCAAATTGGCGGTTGCCTTGGCCCGATTGTCCCGTGCCGATATTGAAGCCGTTTTCCAACTGGAAAATGGCCGAGTTGCCACCTCCCAGATCTTCCGAACCCTTCAGGCCCCAACGGTCGCCCGACCACGTACCGCTCGCAAAGCCCCAGTTCGAGCCGTTGGTGTAATTGATCGGCGCGCCAACGCCACCCTTGCTGTTGGCTGTGCGCTGACCACTCGTGTAACCCACGCCGGCGTCGACAATGCCGTACAGGGTCACGCTGCTTTGCGCGTGGACCGGAACCATATAACCGGCCAGACCGCCAAGACCGAGTGTAGCGAGAAGAATACGTTTCATAATATTAGTAATCCTAAATATATATGACAGAGACACCACGAAAACGCACCGGCAGTTCCCCCGGTGTGGGTCGGGAATTCGGAGACTGCCGGCGTGGCTTACCGGAGGGGGGCACCTCCGGGAAGTCCGGTGACGCTTAGCCAGGTGGCGACAGCCACGACCAGTGCGTCGATATCGTCGAAGTTCTCGACGCCTGGCACGCACGGCGCGTCGAGCACGGTGAAGACCGGTTTGTGCCATTGCAGGCCCAACGCGATTTCCGAGAGCGTGCCAAGCCCGCCGCCCACAGCCACGAGGCACACCGACGCACGGGCGATGAGCGCGTTGCGCGTGATGCCGAGTCCGGTAGGTAGCGCCACGCTCAGGTGGGGGTTGGCGTCGGCGGCGTGATCCTCTGGCAACAGGCCGATCACGATGCCGCCGGCCGACGCCGCGCCGGCCGATGCGGCCTCCATCACGCCGCCCTTGCCGCCGCACACCAACGAAACGCCTGCTGTGGCAAGCGCTTCGCCGATGCACTGCGCCGCATAGCACTGCGCCGGGGAGGCTTCGCGCGGGCCGATCAGGCCGACGGGCGTCACATGACGTGAAGCGCCTGCCTGCCGGGCGGCGAGTTGGTCGAGGGCTTGGCGGGCCGCAGCCGACCACTCATTGAGGATGACGCCGTACAAGACACTCTCCGAGAGCGAGCACACCGCTGCATACCGCCATCAAGACGAGCGACAGCGCGGCGGCCTGGGGAAAATCCGTTTGCCCGTCCGACATCTTCAGGAACATGAGCAACGGCAGGATATTGATCTGAGTACCGGCCAGCGCGAGCGCAGTGCCGTATGTCCCCATGGCAATCGCGGTGACGAGACACCACGCGGCGGCCAGCGTCGGCCACAGTTCGCGCAGCGCGACGTCGACCATCGCACGCAACGGCGTAGCGCCCAGCGTGAGCGCGGCTTCGATGGGGCGGCGGTCCAGATTGGCAATCGCCGGGTAGACCATGAGCGCTACCCGGGGAATCAGGTAATAAGCGTAAGCAGCGATCAGCCCTGGGGCCGTGTAGATCAGCGCGCCGACACGGACCGGATCGGCACCGAGCGAGGCGAGCGTGAGCGTCACGAACCCCGACCGGCCGAACGCGAGAATGAAACCGTAAGCGATCACGAGTCCGGAGAACGCGAGTGGCACGCCCATTGCCGCGAGCCAGATACGGCGGCGGCGCAGCGTCTGACGAGCGAGCGTGACGGCGATCAGCGCACCCACGATCAGCGACGCAGTGCCGGCACCGACCGCCAGGGCCAGTGAGTTGACGAAGGCGTCGCGCACCAGCCGGTCGAGGGCGATGGCGGCGAAGGCCTCGCCATGGTCTTCGAACGCCGCGACGATCAGCGAGGCGAGCGGCAGCCCGAAGCCGAGGGCGAGCATCGCTGCCGCAGGCAGGCCGCCGAAGCGGCGTACCCAGCCGCGCGGCGTGTATGCAGATTTGGCGCGCTGCGCCGCGTTTGGCTCGATCGGCCCGACCGGATGGGCACGCACTGGCGTCATGATGCGCGATCTCACTTGGCGAGCACGGCGGCCGACCACAGACGATCGACTTCCGCCTTTTGCGCAGCAGCGCGGGCAACGTCCAGCGGGCGGACTTGCGGAGCGTCGGGCATTCGGGCGCGCATCTCGGCCGAGAGCGGCACGCCGGGCACGGCCGGGCGCACGTAGCCTTGAGCGAAGAGCGCCTGACCGACCGGGCTCATGATCAGGTTCAGCCAGAGCTTGGCGGCATCCGGGTTCGGACCATTCTTGACGAGACTGATGGCGTACGGGGCCGACACGCTGGCTTCCTTCGGAATCACGACTTGTGCGGCGTCGCCCATGCCGTCGGTGTACTTGGCCTTCAGACCGTCGTTTTCGTAGCCGATGAGAATCGGAATTTCACCTTTGACGAACTTCGCGTACGGCGTGGTGCCTTCCACTCGCATCACGTTGCCGGCATCGCGCAGCTTGCCGAAGAAGTCCGCACCCGGCTTCGGGTTGTCGACGTTCCCCCCGAAGGCGTACGCAGCGGCGAATACGGCTACCTGACCCTGACCGGTCGAGCGCGGGTCGAGATAGACCACGGCGTTCTTGTACTCGGGCTTGAGAAGATCCGCCCACGACTGCGGCACATGCTTGACGAGCTTTGTATTCACGAGGAACGCGATGTTCAGCGAGTGGATCGTGAACCAGCGGCCGTCGTTGTCGCGGAAGACCTTCGGCAGTGCGTCGAAGTTGATCGGCTTGAACGGCGCGACGACATCCTTCTGCACGGCGTCGAGTGCCGAAGCCGCGAAGTAGTAAGCCGTGTCGGCCTGAGGGCGGCGGCGCGACTTGTCGAGTGCCACCACGGTCGCGGCGGAGCCGATGTCGTTGTACGTGATCTCGACCTTCGGATAGCGCTTACGGAATTCAGCGAACAACGCCTTCCAGTTGGCCCATTCCGGACCGGTGTCGAACGACACTACCAGACCTTCTTCGGCGGCCTTGGCGTACAGGTCGGCTTCGCCGGGATAAAGCGGTGCGGCGACCGTGCCGGAGGCGCCTGTTTGTGCGAAGGCGGTGCCTGCGGCGCCTGCAAGCAGCGCGAAAGAGACGGCTAGGGTGGCCAACGACGGAAGAGCGGCGCGCGAGCGCAGGAAAGCGGCGGGGTGAATCATCGACATAGCTCCATCAGGGGCATGAGGTAAGAAGGTCAGCAATTCGGCGGATTGCGCATCAGTTCACGGGTGGCGGCAGGACGCGAAGATGCTCGGGGGCCAGCGCAATGGCCAGCGTGGCCGGTGTGCGGCTCTCGCCGAGCAACGGCGTTGCCGCTCCATCGGGCAGGAAATCGAAGCGGCACGAGGCCCCGAAGAAGCGAACCGCACCGGGACGCCCGTCCAAACGGTTCACGGTGCCCACCGGCGGATCGCATTGAATGTGTTCGGGTCGCACGAGCAGCGAGACGGCGCACCCCGGCCGCCACGCGCCGGTATCTGCGTGCAACTCGGCAAAGCCGACGTCGACCATACCGAGGCGCGTCACGCGCGCAGGCAAGACGGTCGACAAACCGGTGAAGCCCGCGACCGTGGCACAGGCAGGTGCGTCATACAGCCGCTGCGGCGTATCGATCTGCAACAGGCGTCCGTTGTCGATCACGGCCACGCGATCGGCCAGACTCAGGGCTTCGTCGCGATCGTGCGTGACGATGAGTGTCGTGGCGCCGCTGGCTTGTTGCAGTGTGCGGATTTCGTCGCGCAACTGTTGCCGGATGCCGGCGTCGAGCGCGGCAAGCGGCTCGTCGAGCAGCAGCACACGCGGCGAGACGGCGAGTGCGCGAGCCAGCGCCACGCGTTGCTGCTGTCCACCCGAGAGCGACATGGGGCGGCGCGCGGCGAGGTCGGCGAGCCCGACGCGGTCCAGCATGTCGAGCGCCGCGCGCTCGCGCTCGGCGGTCTTCACGCCGCGCATGCGCAGGCCGTAAGCCACATTTTCGGCAACGCTCAGATGCGGGAACAGCGCGTATTGCTGAAACACCATGCCGACGTGGCGGCGCCACACGGGCACGCCTGCGACGTCTTCGCCGCCGATGGCGATGCGCCCGTGATAGCCGTCGAGCAGACCGGCGACCAGCCGCAGCACCGTCGACTTGCCCGAGCCGCTGCGGCCCATGACCGCCAGTAATTCGCCCTGGCGCGCTTGCACGCTGACATCGTCAAGCCCCTGGGCCGCACCGGGGTAACGGAAGCTGACGTTTTCGAGAGTAAGACTCATGAACTGACCTTCTGGCGGGAAGCGGCAACGATCGACATGCCGGTCGCGGCGAGCGCGAGCACCAGCAGCACGACGGTGGCGGCGCAGGCGAAACCGGTCGCACCGTAGAACGCCTGCAGCAACACCACCGGATAGTTGCGATGGCGGAAACCCGCGATGAGATTGGAAATCTGAAACTCGCCGATGGACAATGCCGCGACCATCACCAGCCCGGCCACCAGACTGTGCGTGAGGTTCGGCACCGCAATGGTCGCGAACTGACGCCACGGCGATGCGCCCAGCGTGGCGGCGCAATCCTCGAGCTTTGCGATGTCGAGATGGCGCAGATCGGCGAGCAGCGTTTGGGTGAGGTACGGCAGCGTAAGCACGGCGTGCGCCAGTACGAGCAGCCAGAGCGAGCCCAGCCAGGGCAGCGTGTCGCCGCTGAACACCGCGATATAGCCGAAGCCGAGCGTCAGCGCGGGCACGGCCACCGGCATTAACGTCACCAGCCGGGCGATGGCCCCGCGTGCGTGACGGGCGCGGTGATGCAGCGTGTAGGCGAGCGGCAGCCCCACGACAGCGGTCACCGCGCAGCAACTCAGCGCCACGATGAGGCTGGTGGAAAACGCACGGCGAAACGACGGATCGCCGGCGAGTTCACCGAACCAGTGGCCTGTGACGCCGGCCGGCAGCACGGTGTTGGTCCACGTCTGGCCGAACGCGCCGATCAGCAGCAACAGCACCGGCAGGCACAGATAGATCAGGAAAAGGGCGGCAACGATTCGCACGATCCAGACCAGCGCGCCGCTGCGCGTGCGCTGCGGCGAATGCCCCGTCACACCTGCCTCGGCGGGGGTTGGGCTGTGCCGGGGGGGCACAGTTGGGGCGAAGCGGTCGGCTTGGACGTCGGACATCTGGGAAACCTGAGCGGCATACGGCAACAAAATCGCTGGAATCGTCCGGAGGTCTTGCCATCCCTTGCGGGGGACGGCCGGCAGCCGGATCGACATTGGCCGCAAGTTTCGTGCTCTGACATGTCATCGTCATGAAGAAAACACACAAATCGGGCATCGTGCTGTGCGGAACTGGAACAGTTGGCGGCCTTGCGCCAGTGGCCGCCATCTCATGCATTTTTCACGTTACCCCCCACGTCCTTCTTACGTCTGCGATGCGCCATTGCTATCCCAACGTTGCCGAATTGCTCGCGTTCACCAGTGCCGCGAGACACCTGAATTTCTCTCGTACCGCCCGCGAACTAGGGCTGACCCCCAGTGCCGTCAGCCGTCAGATTGCGGCGTTGGAGACCTTGGTCGGTACGCCGTTGTTCGTTCGCGAGGGGCGCAATCTCACCCTCACCGACGCGGGGCGCCGCTATCACGAGCGCGTGGCCGAACCGCTTCGCGAGATTGGCAACGCGTCGCTGGAGTTGATGACGTCACGAGGGGAGAGCGATTTGCTCACGATCGCGAGCGTGCCGACGTTCACGACGAAATGGCTGATCCCGCGCCTGCCCGATTTTCTGGCGAGAACACCGGGCGTGACGCTCAGCTTCAGCCGTCATCTGTCTCACGGCGACGCGTTTCCCTTCACGCTGGACGCCGCCGTGCGGTACGGCGATGGCACTTGGGAAGGGGTGGTGAGCGACTATGTCGATGGACGCTGGTTTGTGCCGGTCTGTGCGCCGGCGTTCCTCGCGCGCTATCCGCTTAACCATGTGGCTGACATTGCGCGTGCCCCGAGGCTGGTGCACAGCCAGGCCGAAGAGGTCTGGGGCACATGGGAGGCTCGTTACGGCGTGGCGCCGCGCGCACAACGTCCGGGGCCGCGCTTCGAACAGTATTCGGTGTTGCTGCAGGCGGCGGAAGCGAGCATGGGCGTGGGACTGGTGCCGGCGTTTCTCGCTCGTGAGGCGGTGGCGGCGGGACGCCTCGCCGAGCCGGTCGATGCTGGGGTTGACGTGCCGCTTCACGGCCATTACCTGTGTTATCCGCGAGAACGGCTGCAACGGCGCACCGCACTGCAACAGTTCCGAGAGTGGATGCTGGCTCAGGCGGTGCAAGGATAGGGAAGACGCCGCGTCAATCGATGCGTTTCCGGTGACTCCCTGTCGCAGGGTTCGCCGCCATGCGGTGAGCGCCGATACCCGGGGATTACCAGCCGTGCAATCGCGGCCAGACCGCCGGATCGCCATCCGGAACGATGGCGTGATACTCGGGGAATTGCGCGCCCGTCGCACAGGCGTGGTTCGGCATGATGCGCAGCAGGGTGCCAATGGGGAAGCGCGCGACGATGTCGGCGTCCGGCTCCCGGTCGCGAGACAGAATGCCGTGTTCCTGATTGGCGCCGCTTAGCGTATAGCCGGGCACGATGCTGCCGTCGATGCGGCACACCTGCCCATAGCCGAAGTCGCGTTTCTGCTTGTGCGTGCCCCGGTCGCGGCTCATGGCCATCCAGCCGGCGTCGACAATCGCCCAGCCTTTTTCCGCCTGATGACCGATTACCGTGGTCAGCACGCTCAACGCCAGTTCGCCGGTCGTGCAGACCCCCACGTTGTGCATGACGAGATCGAAGAACACGTACACGCCCGCGCGCACTTCGGTCACCCCCTCGAGGTGTGCCGCAGCGAGTGCTGTCGGGGTCGAGCCGACGCTCACCACCGGGCACGGCAGGCCGGCATCGCGTAGGCGCGTGGCTGCGCGCACACACCCGGCGCGCTCCTGTTCCGCGACGGCGGCAAGCGCTTCGGCCGTGTCGAAGTCATAGCTGGAGCCCGCATGCGTCATGACGCCGCCCAGTGTCGCGCCGCCCTCGTGGAGCACGCGTGCGACGTCCAGCAACGCGTCTTCTTCGGGACGGATGCCCGAGCGGTGCCCGTCGGTATCGATCTCGATCCACACGTCGAAGGTCTCGCCGAACTCGGCGCCGAAAGCCACGATGGCCTGCGCGGACGCCACGCTGTCCGTGACGATCTTCAGGTCGCAACCGCGACGCCGCAGCGCAAGGGCGGCCGGCAGCTTGCTGGCGACCATCCCGACTGCGTAGAGGATATCCGTCACGCCATCGTCGAAGAAGCGCGCGGCTTCCTTGAGCGTCGAGACGGTAATGCCCGTGGCGCCTGCGTCGATCTGTGCGCGGGCTACCTCCACGCATTTGCTGGTTTTCACGTGGGGTCGAAAGCGCACGCCCAATGTGTCCATGCGCGACTGCATGCGATGAATGTTGTGCAGCATGCGCGGCACGTCGATCACGGCAGCCGGGGTTTCCAGCGTTTGCAACGAGGTCAGCGAAACATTCCGTATCGAGGTCATGGTGATTGTGCTCAGGCTGTCTTGTGAAAGTCGCGAAGCCACGCGAGCGCCGGTTCAAGCGTGGGCGCTTCTTTGTCGGGCGCGGGAGCACCCTCGGGACGCGACAGCCCGACGCGGTTGTGCCAGAACGTGCGCATTCCTACGGCCGACGTACCGAAGAGGTCGTAGCCCGAGCCGGCGATAAACGCAGCGTCGGCCGCGTCCACGCCCAGCCGATCGAGCGCGAGACGGTACGGTCGCGGATCGGGTTTGTAGAATCCGGCTTCTTCCGACGTCACCACGACATCCCAGTCGACACCAAGCAATGCCGCCGCTTGGTGTCCGAGCGTCTTCGAACAGTTGGTGACGACGGCGAGCTTGCAGTGTGGGCGCAACGACTGAAGCAGTTCGCGGGCGCCGTCCCACGCAGGCAGCGTCAGCCACTCGGCTTCGAGGGCTTGCGGTGCCGACGGCGGCAACCCGACGTGTGCCGCAGACTCGCGCACCAGTTGCTCGTAGCTCACATAGGCGCCGCAACCATAGGTACGCCGCAGATATTCGGCTCGCCAGGTGCGCCCGGCAGTCTCGCTACCGGCCGCGCGATTCCATACGATCCACGAATCGAGAAGTGCGGTAAGCAAATCGAAGAGAACGGCACGCGGCCAGGCGGCATCGTGCGTGGGAGCAGCGTCGGACATGGGGCCTTTGTCGTTGTGGTTTGGCGAGATGGCGGGACGGCACGGGGCCGTCGCCACAGGAGGGAGTGTAGGAAGGATGGGGCGTGCCGTGGTTAAATGACGCGACATCAAACATTAAGCTCAGGTTAATGATCCAGATCGAGGACCTGCGTCTGATCGAGGCCTTGGCACAGTCGGCGTCGCTCAGCGCGGCGGCGCGTATGCTCAACGTGACGCCGCCCGCCCTGTCCGCCCGGCTGCGCAAGCTTGAAGCCACGCTCGGGCTTGCGCTGGCCACGCGCACATCGCGTCAGTTGAGCCTGACGGCAGAAGGCGAGCGGCTGGCACGCGAAGGGTCGGTGTTGCTCGCGCAGTTCGATGCGCTGCCCGAATCGTTTCGCCGCGAAGACAAGCGCCTGACGGGTACGCTGCGGATCGCGGCACCGTTTGGTTACGGCCGTTACCACGTGGCGCCGGCGCTGGCGCGTTTTGCGCAACTTCATCCCGCGTTGCATCTGCAACTGGATTTGCGCGAGACGCCTTGGCCTGACAAGCACGACTCGGATGCCGTCATCCATGTGGGGGCGGTCAGGGATTCGTCATGGATCGCTCGCCCGCTCGCCTCCAACGATCGTTGGTTGTGCGCCAGTCCGGCGTATTTGCAGCGACACGGCATCCCGGCGGTGCCGAATGATCTGTTACAGCATCGCTGCATCTGCATTCGCGAAAACGATGAGGACGTGACGTTGTGGCGATTCCGGCGGGGAGCGAAATCGCCAGCGCCGATGGCCCGCCGTTCGTCGGCACGCGACAGTGTGCGCGTCGTCCCTGCTTACACGAGCAATGACGGCAGCGTGGCGCGCGAATGGGCCGAGCAGGGGCTTGGATTGGTCTTGCGTTCGGAGTGGGATACCCGCGACGCCGTGGCGGCGGGCAAGTTGGTTCGGGTGCTGGCAGACTGGGCGTTCGATAGCGCGCCGGTCACGTTGCTGGTGCCGACAAGGCGCGGGCGCACTGCACGGCTACAGGCGCTGATGACATTTCTGGAGGACGCCCTGGGCACATCGACACCGGTACGCCGCAAGCGCCCTCGGGCGGGTTAAGCGCTTCGTTTCGCGCCGCCAGTGCAGCGTATTCCGATCGGCGCGGCTGGCGGCGCTCGTGATCCGAGGCAGGAACGAAAGGATTAGCCGGTCGTATTGAGCAGCGTGGCGTCCGCTACGCGGATCGGGCGTGGAATGAGCTTGAGTTGAAGGAACGTATCCGCAATGCGCTGTTGCGCGGCCAACACAGGCTCGGAAACCGGCTTGTAGATATGGGCGTAGTGACGCAGCCCTTGTTCGATGACCTTGGCGTCGAGTCCCTGAATCGGTGAGAGTTTTGCGGCGGCACCCGCATAATCCGCACGAATCTGCTGCCCGGTCTGGCCAAGCGATTCGAGCGTCGCCTTGATGACGTCGGGCCGCTTGGTGACGAACGTGCGCTGACTCAGGAAGAACTGATGGTGATCGGCCGCCCCTTCGGCGTTAGCCAGCAGGCGCACGGGGCTTTGGTCGAGCACGGCCGTGAGGAACGGGTCCCAGATGGCCCACGCGTCGACCGAGCCGCGCTCCAGAGCCGCACGGGCGTCTGCCGGCGCGAGATAGACCGGATCGATGTCGCCGAAGTCCAGGCCGTGCTTGCGCAGCAGCGCGACGAGGAACCAGTGCACGTCCGATCCTTTATTGAACGCCACCTTGCGGCGCTTCAGGTCGGCAACCGTCTTGATGGGCGACGTGTTGGCGACCACCACGCCTTCGGCCAGCGGCGTTGGAACTTCATAGGCGCTGTACACGAAATCGGCGCCGGCGGCCTGTGCGAAGACGGGGGGCGCTTCGCCAACGTAGCCGAAGTCGATGGCGCCGACGTTCAGCCCTTCGAGCAACTGAGGCCCGGCAGCGAACTCCGCCCACGTCACATCCACGCCGAGGGGCCGCAGACGCGCTTCGAGCGATCCGTTGGCCTTGGCGAGCACCAGTGTGCTCGCAGCCTTCTGATAGCCGATGCGGAACTTGCCTGCTTCATAGGCGGCCCGTGCCGGGAGGGCAAGCGAGGCGGCGCTTGCCCCCAGCATCGCAAGGAAATGCCGGCGTGAGATCGGGTCGAGGGGTTTCATGCGTGCTGCCCCGTTTGCGTTGACTGGGTTTGACGGATTATCCATGCCGGCGCGCGGCGAGCAACGAAGCGTTTGTGCTTTGGATATTTACGATTGCGGGGCAATGTAGGTCACGCACAGCGGGATGAGCGAGGTGCCGCCGTGATAGGAAAACGGGACGGTTTCACGCGCGTCGATCACGAGCGTGGGCCATTGCGCCAGCGTGCGCGTAAAGCTGGCGCGTGGGCAGGATTGCCCAGGTGGTCCGAGCAGGATGGCGCCGTGCGCACGGACGTCCGCTTCGTCGATGTCCTTCGTATAGATGTTGGGACGGCGCGCCTCCGACCATTGCATGAGCAGGCGCGGGTTGCCCGGCGCGTAGAACGTCAGCCACGTTGCGACGTGATCGTGACCGACGTAACGCAGGGGCATGTGATAGCGCTCCTGCCAGCGCTGTTCCAGCGTCACGCTCGCCGCCTTGATTCCGCTGAATTTTTGTCCTGCATTGCGCAGATTGGCGGATAGGAACACGACGTAGCCGGCCATCACCAGCAGGCCGGCGGCGGGCAGCCAGCGTGCAATGCGCCATGAGCGAACCGCCATGCCCGGCTGCACGCAGGCAACCAGCACGGCGGGCAGTGAGACGGCAAATGGCTGGAGCCATTCGGAGATGCGTCCGCCGTTATGGAGCGTGAAGTACAGCAGGATCGGGAGCAGCGGTAGTAACAGGACACCCGCAACGATGCGGGCATCGATCGGCGGCCGTCTAAATCGCACGCCGACAACGCGCATTACGAGCGCCAGTATCGCGACCGGATAGAACGCCGTGAGTGCGCCGCAAAGCGCGCGAGCATTCAGTCGCGGTTTGATTTGATCGTCCACCCAGCGAAACGCGGCGAAGTCGTGATGGGCAAGCCAGACGACGTTGGGAGCGATCAGCGCAACGAAGATCCCCAGCCCGAGCAGGAAGGCCGGGTGGCGGTAGTGACGTCGTGCCTGCGGCGCGCTGAGGATGACGACGAGAATGGCGCCGAGCAGCGCAAACGTCGAGTACTTCGTCATGGCCGCCAGCCCGGCGACGACGGCAAACGCTGGCCAGTACCGCGGCGAGTCGAGCAGGGCACGAATGAACAGCCAGAGCATCCACGGCCAGAGCATGACGAGCAGATAGTTGTCGTTGTACGGAAGGATGTCGATGTTGATCGCGCCCGACAAATGCAGGCTCAGCATGGCAAGCCAGGCGAGGCTACGCTCCCCCGACAGTCGATGCGCCAGATGCCAGACGCCGAGCATGCCGATGGCGACGGCAGCGAAATGCGAGGCATACCAATAGATCGCCATTGCCTCGCCGTCGAGACCAAGGACGGGCCACATCGAGAACCCGACCAGCCACGGGTTCTTCGGCGTTCCCCATTCGGCATTACGCGCCCAGTTGAAGGCTTCGACGGCATCGAAAGGCACGGTCGGGTCGAGTGACGCACTCACAAGCGTCCAAACGATCGCGTAGATCGACACGTAAAACGCCGGCGAACGCGCAATGGCGCGCATCGGGCGCGCCAAGCGTTCGATAGACGCTAAGGCGTAGGTAGCCAAGTAGGGATTGTCCGGTACGGACGCGTCGTGTTTTTGCATGCGCGCTTCGACTGAAAGCCCGTGCATGTGTTCGCTCCGCTGTTTTGCAATCCAAATCAAATAAAATGGATTAACAATCTGTTGGAGTGCATTGTTTTTATTGATATTTCTGTCTTCGTGATGCTGCCGGAGATGCCAATCCGGTCAAATATGTTCACATACGGGAACAAAATAGAACGAATGAAAAGGAATGGCAACAAATTGGCATTCGGATGTGCGAGATGTCATACGCTATCTGCGGGCGCGTCCACGATCAGGGCCGGGTTCAAGCGCCGGATGCGCTGATCGATGAAGTATCCGCCGCCTTCCTGATAGCGAAGATAAAGGCGCCCGCATTCGCGGCATCGGCAGACGTTCGCGCGGTTGTATGGAAAGTAGCGAGGCGCAATCGGCGCGTCGACAGTCCAATACGACGTGCCGTCGGGATGATACTCACTGAACGTCGGCTCCTGTGAGTCGTGCAATGCCATGAGCGTGCCCATGGCTTCCAGTTGATGGTCGGGCAGCGAGTTCGGCAGACTGGCCCAGCCGTCGAGCGGGGTTTTCGTGCATTGGCAGGCGGTGGAGATGTGACCGACCGATTGGGCGAGCGCGAGGAGTGCCGCGTGATCGAGATAAGTGAGATCGCTCATGTGGAATGTCGGATTGGCTTTGCGCCGGTTTCGTTACAGCGACCGCTCGATGGCCTGACCGAGCAGCGACAGGCCGAGATCGACTTCTTCCTCGCTGACGGTCAACGGCGGTGCGATGCGAAAAACGCCCCCCATGCCGGGCAGTTGGACGATGTTCATGCTCAGGCCGAGATTCATGCATTCGCGTGTGATCTTCGCGCCGAGGCCGTCCGCCGGCGCTTTGGTGCGGCGGTCCTTGACGATTTCCATCCCGAGCAGGAGGCCGCGTCCGCGCACATCCCCCACGCACTCGAAGCGTTCCATCAGACCAAGCAGCCCGTTGCGCAGACGCTCGCCCATGACATTGGCGCGGGCCACCAGGCCGTCGCGGGCTACCACGTCGAGCACGCGCAGGCCGACGGCCGCCGGTAGCGGGTCGGAAACATGGGTCGTATAGAACAGATAGCCACGCTCGTGGGCGCGATCCTCGATCTGGGCCGATGTCACGATGGCGGCGAGCGGCAGCCCGGCGCCAAGTGTCTTGGACAGGGTCAGAATGTCTGGCGTCACGCCGTCCCGTTCGAACGCGAACATCGTGCCGGTTCGACCGACGCCTGTCTGCGCTTCGTCGAGAATCAGCAACATGCCGCGTTCTTCGCACTTGCGCTTGAGCGCTGCCAGATAGCCGGGCGGCAACTCGATGATGCCCCCCGAGCTAAGAATTGGCTCCGCAATGAAGGCGGCGAGATTACCGCTGGACTGGCGATCGATCAGGTCGAACGCGTAGTCCAGCTCGGCGAGATAGTCGTACTGTCCGGCGGGGCCGAAGCGCGGGCGGTAAGTGAACGGTGCGGGAATCGCGAATGAGCCCACGGCGGCCGGCCCGACGCCTTGGCGGCCAGCACTGTAAGTCGCCGATGCCGCCGCACCCGTCATGCCGTGCCAGGACTGCGCGAAACCGACGATCTCGTACTTGCCGGTCACGAGCTTCGCCATGCGAATGGCCGCCTCGTTCGATTCGGCGCCGGTGCTCAGCAGCATGACCCGGTCCAGCCCCTGCGGCGTGAGATCGGCGAGTCGCTTGGCAAGATCGACCACCGGTCGCGAGAGCATGCCGCTGAACAGGTGATCGAGTCGTCCAATGGACTCGGTGACGACCGAGACAATATCAGGATGGCTATGGCCAAGTACTGCACTCATCTGGCCCGAGGTGAAGTCGAGAATTGCCCGGCCGTCGGCGTCGTAGACGAAGCTGCCTTGCGCCCGCTCGATGATCATCGGCTCGAACGTACCGCCGTAGCGAATCAGATGCTGCCGGGCATTGCGCCAGAAGTCGGCGTCTTGGTTCTTGGACACGAGGAAATCTCCGATAGACAAAGCGACAAAGGGGAGAGTCAATCACCGCTTGCAGTCTAAGCAGCGCTCTGCTTTCATGGAAGCGAATAATGCTAATGAAAGATAGAAGTGAGGCGAATACCTTGAGTATGTCTCTTGAAATCGATCTGCTGCGCTCGTTCGTTGCGATTGTCCAAGCCGGCTCGCTCAGCCGTGCGGCGCAGCGAATTGCCCGCACGCAGTCGGCGTTGAGCCAACAGATGAAGCGTCTGGAAGTCATTGTCGACCAGCCGCTGTTGCAGCGCACCGGGCGAGGTGTTGTGCTGACGAGCCCCGGCGAGCGCCTGCTTGGGCATGCGCAGAGAATTCTCCGGGTGCACGACGAAGCCATGGCGGATATGTCGGGGCGTGGGCTGAGCGGCACCATCCGCTTCGGCTGCCCGGACGACTATGCCACCGCATTTCTGCCCCATTTGCTGCGCGAGTTTGCCGTGGCGCACCCCCATGCGCTGGTCGAAGTCATTTGTGGACCGACGCCGCGGCTGCTTGAACAACTGAAACGGCACGCGCTGGATTTGGCGCTGATTTCCCTGCCGGAAGGGGTGGGCGAGGGCAGTGTCATCCGCCGCGAGCCGTTGGTATGGATCGGGAATCCGGGGCTGGAAGCAGTGCTTGCCAATGCGTGCGAACCGCTGCCGCTGGCGTTGTCCGACCCCGACACGCTCGACCATATCGCGGCTTGCGAGGCGTTGACGCAGGCGGGCCGGGCGTATCGCATTGCCTATGCGAGCAGCAGTCTGTCCGGGCTGATAGCGTTGGCGCGTTCGGGGCAAGCGTTTGCCGTCATGACCCAGACTGCGGTGCCCTCGGATTTACGCATTGTTACAGGTGATACGCTGCCGCCGTTGCCGTCTGTCGGGATTACGGTAAAGTTCGATCGCGCACGCCCGAATCACCTGAGCACGGCGTTTGCCGATCACATCCGGCAGACGCTGGCGGTGTTGTAGCAGGGGAAACGGATAGGGCACGTCAGCCGGTTCCTGTCCGGGTGAATTTGAAGCACAATTGCGCGTGGTTTCGAGGCGGAGGCAGCAGCATCCGCGCTATTCAAGAAAAAGTCGGGTTCCGGGCCTTCGGAATATGTAACGAAGGCGGAGAATCCGGGGGTGATTCCGTTTTTTGTATCGAGGTCGATATGTTGTCGCGTTTCGTGGCATTTTTCCTGGTGATTGGTTCGCTGCTCTCTCTGGCAGCCTGCAATACTGTCGATGGCGTGGGGCAAGATATCTCTGGCGCCGCGCGCACGGTCAAGCGGGCACTGTAAGCTGCGCTGGCACCGTGCCAGGGGCCGGTGTCATTGGGGAATGCTTGTAATCTACGGCTTCACTTCATCAACGACTATCCGGTACAGCCCATCCATGAGCCAGCAAAAGCCCGTTGAATATGCATCCGCCACGCCCGAGGTCAAGGCCGTCTTCGATGACATCAAGGCCACTCGCGGCGTGCCCGACGTCAACAATTTCTGGAAGTACATTGCCCAGCACCCGCCGACACTCGAGCGCACGTGGGACAGCGTCAAGGATGTGATGGCGCCGGGCGCGCTCGACCCGCTCATCAAGGAACTGATCTATGTGGCGGTCAGTGTCACGAACAACTGCGGATATTGTGTGGCCAGCCACACGGCGGCGGCGCGGCGCGCGGGGATGACTGACGAGATGTTCGGTGAACTGCTTGCCGTTGTCGGCATGGCTAACGAAACGAACCGGCTCGCGGTGGGGTATCGCGTGCCGATCGATCCTGCATTCGAGTAATTCGGGTCAAAGGAAGGACGGATCAGCGCGCGAGACCGCGCGCGATCCATTGCCGATACTGCCGCGTCTGGCATGCCGTGCGTTGCCCGTGAGGATCAGGCCCGCCCCCCCTGTGCCCACGCGTCGTAGAGCCGCAATAGCGCGTCGGACGGCGCGTGGTCGGCATCCGCCATGTTCTCCTCCATGGCCGCCTTGGCAATGCGGTTGGGGATCGATGTGCCATTGGGCAGCGTGAGGGGCGTAAAGAGTGCCATGGTCGATGCCTCGAAACCTGTCAACGCTGATCGACGCCATCGAGCAACGCGCCGAAGGGGAGGATTGTCAGACGGCAGCCCTGCGCTTGCTGACGTCGGTTCGCCTGCGCCAGAGCCTGCGTCAGAACATACCGCAGACGATTCCCCCGCGCAGCGCAGGAAGAAAGCGCGCCTGAAACCGATGCTCGTATTTTGCCTCCGGTTTCTGCTGTTCTCCCCGCTTTGTTGCCCTTTTTTACACCGCCCTCCAGACGGACCTTGGCCCCTTTCCGCCTCTCAGACATAAACCCAACTCGCTGCAGAAAGGAGCCAAGGTCCGTCTCCGTTCCCGTCCGTTGTGCTTCTCTTTCCTATGGCTTCTTGCCTCAGGGGCTCCCGCTCTCTCATGGGACCGCCCAGAAACCATGTCGCGACAGGTGCTTTGGAAACCCGTTATGCTTCTTTGCTTAATGCTTGGCTTAACCTTTTTTTCGGTGACCATTTTTTGTCATCGTATTCGCTTTTCTGGAGTTCCCGCTCGTGGCCGCTTTCGAAATCGACGATATCGTCTCCTCACTGCACTCCGCACGCCTGCGCTGGCGTGACAGCCAACGTCGCCTGCTCGAATCCGGTGGACGCGATCTGCCCTCCCGTGAACGACTCGCAGAAATCATCACACAATTCAAAGGCGTCCTCTTTCCCATGCGCCTCGGACCCCTCGACCTTCACCAGCAAGGCGAAAACTATTACGTCGGCCATACCCTCACCAGCGTCCTCAACGACCTCTCGGAACAAGCGCGACTCGAATGGCGCTATAAGGCCCGGCACAACGCCGAGATCACTCAGGCCCTCATCGAGGAACGCGCCCACTCAGCTATTCAAGAATTCGCCAGCAAACTCCCGGAAATCCGCGAACTGCTCGACTGCGACGTGCTCGCCGCCTATCAAGGTGACCCAGCCGCCGGCAGCGTCGACGAAGTCCTGATCTGCTACCCCGGCATCCACGCCATGATCCATCACCGGATCGCCCACGAACTCTATCGCCTCGAACTGCCACTGCTCGCCCGCATCATCGCCGAACAAGCCCACTCGGATACCGGTATCGATATCCACCCCGGTGCCCAAATCGGTGCCGGCTTCTTTATCGACCACGGAACCGGCGTGGTCATCGGTGAGACCGCAATCCTCGGCCAACGCGTGCGCGTATATCAAGCCGTCACGCTCGGCGCCAAACGCTTCCCCGCCGACGACGACGGCAATCCGCGCAAGGGACTCGCTCGCCACCCGATCGTGGAAGACAACGTGGTCATTTATGCCGGTGCGACAATTCTCGGCCGAGTCACGATCGGCCAAGGCTCCGTCATCGGCGGCAACGTCTGGCTAACGCAAGACGTTCCCCCCTATAGCAACATCACTCAAGCCCGCTCCCGCACAGAAGCCGGCTCGCCCCCCGTCTCCGGATGCGATAACGACCCATCCTGATCCATGCGCCGCCGCGACACTTTCCTTCAAACCGTCTGCGGCGGTGCAGCGATTCGCGCCCGCACTTCCGGCGATGCCAAACACGTCGCCACCGCCTCGAAGCCCGGCGCACCAGCGTAGGGCGCTACGCGCACCGGCGGGCTGTGATTGGCCGGACACAACACGATGGCCTCGTCAGGGCCAACAGCCGTCAGATCGAGAATGGCCGACGAACGCGTCATCACGAAGAGCGGCTGCCTGCGCACCTTGATATATCTGCGCAAGTAGCGAATCAGCGCTTCCTGTGTGCTTCGCTCAAGATCCTGTTCGATCAAGTCGATAACCAACGCCCCGGCACGTTCACCCTCCAGCGATACAAGCAGCACGGCCAGTGCGTCGGACTCTGTGGCGCCTTCGTCCCGCAACCACGCCGTCGCGTGATCGACGCGCGCGCGTAGCGCCACGTCACGCTCAAGCGCGAGACGAGCGGTACGGCATCCTTCTCCCAGTCGATCGTCCAACCCCAGAAACGTGGCGCCGGGTAACGCCTGCGCCAATCGCATCGCCAACCGGGTCTTGCCGCTCCCCAACGATCCGATGATGTAGTTCAAGGGACGAATGTCTCGCCATTCGAACCATTCGCCACCCCACGGCCACGGCAGTTCAAAGGCGACGCTCGGGGCCGCCTGTTCGACGAGGCCGGGCAATTCGCCTTCGGCAGGCATTCGACCTGCAGCCAGTCCCGCACGCAAGCTTCTCACTGCCTCCAGCCGCCGCAGCCGATCACGAATCTCGTCGTCAAGCACACTGTCGTGCGAAGCCAACGCGCTCGCCAATGCTTGCGAATCGCCTCCGCTCAGTACGCGGGCCACCTGCGCCAGGCTTAACCCCAAGGCGCGCAGCGCGACCACTTCAGCAGCCCGCGCCATGTCGGCCGGGCCATAGATGCGATAGCCCGCCGCTGTTCGACCCGGCGAAACCAATCCGTGCTGCTCGTAAAGCCGCAAAGCCTTGTTCGAGACGCCCAGCCGTCGCGCAGCATCCGACGCATTCAGGCGGACCGCAGAATCCTTCATCGTTCACCTCGTTGTGTTGACCCGGTTGACGCCATCGTCAGGCTGGCCCCAAGGGGCAGGTCAACAGTGATCGATGTCGCATCGAACGGGTGCCCAACGCCTGGTAAGCGCCACCGCTCGTCAGGCAAGCCCCGCCGCGCCCGCAACGGCGCATAACGCGACCACAGCAAGCGGCGGCGCTTGCCATCGGGTCAACAGGACGAAGGCAACGGCGGCAACGGCAAAATCGGCGGGGCCGTGTACAGCGCTCGTCCACACGGGGGAGTACAACGCCGACGCCAGAATGCCGACGACCGCCGCATTCACCCCGGCCAGCATCGCGGCAGTTGTCGCCCGCTCGCGCAGCGCTTGCCAATGCGGAAGGGCGGCGATGACGAGCAGCAATCCCGGCAGGAATATGCCCGCAGTCGCCAGCGTCGCGCCGAGCCACGGATGCGTCGGGCTTCCCGAAAGCCAACCCAGAAACGTCGCGAAGGTGAAGAGGGGGCCGGGCACCGCCTGCGCGGCGCCGTAGCCGGCGAGGAAGTCGTTGGCCGATACCCATCCCGTGACGACAGTCTGCTCCTGAAGCAGCGGCAGCACGACATGACCACCACCGAACACGAGTGCCCCGGCACGGTAGAAGCCGTCAAGCACCCCCACGGGGCGGTCGCCTGTGAGCTGGTACAACACCGGAAGGCCGAACAGCAGGGTGGCGAAGAGCACGAGCGCGAGGGCACCCGCCGTCCGCGAAATCCGGAATCGAAGCGGCGACACCGCCTGGCTTGCCGCCGGATCGGCCGAGCGCAGCAGTGTGTAGCCGAGCGCCGCACCCAGCGCGATCACGATGAGTTGGGCAAACTGCGTTGTCGCGAACGCGAGAATGACGATCGCGACCAAGGCGATGCCTGCGCGACGTGCGTCCGGGCATAGCCGTCTCGCCATGTCCCAGACGGCCTGCGCCACGACAGCGACCGCCATCAGTTTGAGCCCATGCAGTACGCCATCCCCCACCGGACCGCCAAGACGCGGTGCCACGATGGCGAACACAAGCAGCAGCAATACGGAGGGCAGTGTGAACCCGCACCACGCTGCGACGCCCCCCAGCCAACCGGCGCGAAGCAAGCCGATGGAGAATCCAACCTGACTGCTCGCCGGTCCGGGGAGAAACTGGCATAAGCCGACCAGATCCACAAAGCTCGCGTCGTCGAGCCAGCGGCGACGCTCGACGAACTCCCGCCGGAAGTAGCCAATGTGGGCAACCGGCCCACCAAAGCTGGTCAGGCCCAGTACGAGAAACGCACGTAACACGTCGAGTGCTGCGCGTAGATTCGACGGGGCGACGCCGGAGGCTGCCTCGCTATCGGTTTTCAAGGTAGGACTCAACGTTAGTGATCTGGGGGAAAAGGCTGCAAGCATAACCTCAAGGCGATGACGGAAGCATGACCTGACGCCGCCTCGATGCTCTCCAGCTTACGCGATGTCCGTCAGCAGAACACTCGCCACATGACGTAGAGAGCTGGCCACCGTCGACGCTGTCTCGACTCCAGTCGAGACAGTGGGCAGCCCTCGGCCCTGCGGGGATTAAGGCCGCGGGCGGTGCTCGACGGTCTGGCCAAGCGGGACAACGTTTCATCTGGGGCACTGAGAACTTACCTTCGTGCAGACGGCACGCTGAGCGCGCGGCGAGGACCGACTCCGCAAGGCTGGCACGCGGCCAATGTGAGCCGCAGCCTCGCCTCTTGTCTTGCATTGATAAGGGCGATTTGTGCATGTGTGGTTGGTGTGCCTCTGCGACAATCGGAAGCGTGCGGCGGGCTGCGACGATGACAGGTACGCTGCGATCGAAAGCGCTTCCGTGAGATGAATTCAATGTTTCCCGTTTCTGGCGCTGGCGCCCCGCGCTCCCAGCTTCCCGTGACGACCCCTACGTCGGCGCAACCTGCTCTGTCAACCTCAATTGCACCGCAGTCGTCCACCCTTGGCGTCAACGTGCACGAGGTGCGCCAAGCGGATGGATGGTCCCGTATGCCGTCGAGTTTGGGTCAACTCCTGCCACCTCTCAGAACGATGACGAGCACCGGACCGGCCCCGGAAAACGTGCGCGAGTCGACATCAACGCGGCCGACGATTATCGGCGTCGATGTGCGCTTAGTGAACCAGACGGATCAGACTGAGGGGCAAACGGAACCGGCTATCCATGCCGGGGTGGGGGGCGCCTTGCCGAATTTCATCCAACGGCCACCGCCCTCCGAAACACCGCAAATACTGGATAGGTTGCTGGACTACCAATGCAGCGTTCTCGTACCTGAGGTCAATGCCGAAGCGTTAGCCTGCGTGCCGTGGGATTCAGTCCAACGACCGCCCCCTTCTGCAACACCGCTGATCATGGAGTGGGTGCAGGGAAACATGGACATGGAGGCCGCACCGGCGGCACTGCAGGCCAATGCCGGAGCGCTGGCCGATAGGCCGTCGAGTTCGGTCCCGCGACCGCTTGCCCTCGCAACACCGGTCGTCACCTCGAACAGCGAAGCGGAAAGGCGGTCAGCGCCCCACGACGTAAGCAATAGAAGGGAAGCAGTTTTCATGCCGCCCCCGGCCAAAATCCTTCGACAAAGGACTGGCGCGTCGGACGGGAACGCGAAGATCACCGTCGCTATGCTGCGACAGTGGGCGGTCCTCGGCCAAGCGGGGATTCAGGGCGTGGGCAGGCTCGACGGCCTGGCCAGGCGGGACAACGTCTCAGTGGTGGCACTGAAAAATTACTTTCGTGCAGACGGCACGCTGACCCCGCGCGGCGAGGACCGGCTCAACCGAGGCGGAAAAGCGGAGATCACCGACACCATGTTGCGACAGTGGGCGGCCCTGGGTCAGGCGGGGATTAAGGCTGCGGGCGGGCTCGACGGTCTGGCCTGGCGGAACAACGTCTCAGTGGCGGCACTGAGAACTTTCCTTCATGTTGACGGCCGCCTGACCCAGCGCGGCGAGGACCGGCTCAACCCACGCGAGAAAGTGGAGATCACCGTCGCCATGTTGCGACAGTGGGCGGCCCTCGGCCCGACGGGGATCAAGGCCGCGGGCAGGCTCGACGGCCTGGCCCGGCGATACAACGTCTCAGTGGCGGCACTGAAAAATTACCTTCGTGCAGACGGCACGCTGACTCAGTTCGGGGAGGAGCGGCTCAACCCAGGCGGGACCGTGGAGATCACCGGCACCATGTTGCGACAGTGGGTGGCCCTCGGCCGCGCGGGAGTTGAGGCCGCGGGCGGGCTCGAGGGTCTGGCCCGGCGGAACAACGTCTCAGTGGCGGTACTGAGAACTTACCTTCATGTAGACAGCCGCCTGACCCAGCGCGGCGAGGACCGGCTCAACCCGGGCAGGAAAGTGGAGATCACCGTCGCCATGTTGCGACAGTGGGCGGCCCTCGGCCAGGCGGGGATTAAGGCTGCGGGCGGGCTCGACGGCCTGGCCCGGCGGGACAACGTTTCAGTGGCGGCACTGAAAAATTACCTTCGTGCAGACGGCACGCTGACCCAGTTCGGGGAGGACCGGCTCAACCCAGGCGGGACAGTGGAGATTACCGACACCATGTTGCGACAGTGGGCGGCCCTCGGCCCGGAGGAGATTAAGGCCGCCGGCGGGCTCGACGGTCTGGCCCGGCGGGACAACATCTCATCTGTGGCACTGAAAGGTTACCTTCGGGCAGACGGCCGCCTGACCCCGCGCGGCGAGGACCGGCTCAACCCAGGCGGGAAAGCGGAGATCACCGACGCCATGTTGCGACAGTGGGCGGCTCTCGGCAAGACGGGGATCAAGGCCGCGGGCGGGCTCGACAGTCTGGCCAGGCGATACAACGTTTCAGTGGCGGCACTGAAAAGTTACCTTCGTGCAGACGGCACGCTGAGCCTGCGCGGCGAGAACCGGCTCCGCAAGGCTGGCACGCCGCCAATGTGAGCCGCAGCCTCGCCTCCTGTCTTGCATTGATAAGGGCGATTTGTGCATGTGTGGTTGGTGTGCCTCTGCGACAATCGGAAGTGTGCGGCGGGCTGCGACGATGACAGGCACGCCGCGATCGAAAGCGCTTCCGTGAGATAAATTCAATGTTTCCCGTTTCTGGTGCTGGCGCCCCGCGCTCCCGGCTTCCCGTGACGCCCCCTACGTCGGCGCAACCTGCTCTGTCAACCTCAACTGCACCGCAGTTGTCCACCCTTGGCGTCAACGTGCACGAGGTGCGCCAAGCGGATGGATGGTCCCGTATGCCGTCGAGTTTGGGGCACCTCCTGCCACCTCTCAGAACGATGACGAGCACCGGACCGGCCCCGGAAAACGTGCGCGAGTCGACATCAACATCAATGCGGCCGACGATTATCGGCGTCGATGTGCGCTTAGTGAACCAGACAGATCAGACTGAGGGGCAAACGGAACCGGCTATCCATGCCGGGGTGGGGGACGCCTTGCCGAATTTCATCCAACGGCCACCGCCCTCCGAAACACCGCAAATACTGGATAGGTTGCTGGACTACCAATGCAGCGTTCTCGTACCTGAGGTCAATGCCGAAGCGTTAGCCTGCGTGCCGTGGGATTCAGTCCAACGACCGCCCCCTTCTGCAACACCGCTGATCATGGAGTGGGTGCAAGGAAACATGGACATGGAGGCCGCACCGGCGGCACTGCAGGCCAATGCCGGAGCGCTGGCCGATAGGCCGTCGAGTTCGGTCCCGCGACCGCTTGCCCTCGCAACACCGGTCGTCACCTCGAACAGCGAAGCGGAAAGGCGGTCAGCGCCCCACGACGTAAGCAATAGAAGGGATGCAGTTTTCATGCCGCCCCCGGCCAAAATCCTTCGGCAAAGGACTGGCGCGTCGGACAGAAAAGCCAAGATCACTGACGCCATGCTGCGACAGTGGGCGACCCTCGGCCCGATGGGGACTCAGGCTGCGGGCGGGCTCGACGGTCTGGCCTGGCGGTACAACGTCTCATCTGCGGCACTGAAAGCTTACCTTCGTGCAGACGGCACGCTGCACCAGCGCGGCAAGGACCGGCTCAACCCAGGCGGGACAGTGGAGATCACTGACGACATGTTGCGGCAGTGGGCGGCCCTCGGTCCGACGGGGATTAAACGCGCGGGCGGGCTCGACGGCCTGGCCCGGCGGTACAACGTCTCATCTACGGCACTGAAGGCTTACGTTCGTGCAGACGGTACGCTGCACCAGCGCGGCGAGGACCGGCTCAACCCAGGCGGGAAAGTGGAGATCACCGACGACATGTTGCAACAGTGGACGGCTCTAGGCCCTGCGGAGATTAAGGCCGTGGGCGGGCTCGGCGGCCTGGCCCGGCGGAACAACGTCTCAGTGGCGGCACTGAAAACTTACCTTCGTGCAGACGGCACGCTGACCCAGCAGGGCGAGGACCGGCTCAGCCCGGGCGGGAAAGTGGGGATCACCATCGCCATGTTGCAGCAGTGGGCCACCCTCGGCCCGACGGGGATTCAGGCTGCGGGTGGACTCGACGGTCTGGCCAGGTGGGACAACGTCTCAACTGTGGCACTAAAAACTTACCTTCGTGCAGACGGCACGCTGACCCAGCGCGGAGAGGACCGGCTCAACCCAGGCGGGAAAGTGGAGATCACCGACGACATGTTGCGACAGTGGGCCACCCTCGGCCGCGCGGGAATTGAGGCCGCAGGCGGGCTCGACGGTCTGGCCCGGCGGGACAACGTCTCCGCTGTCGCACTGAAAAGGTACCTTCGAGCAGACGGCACGCTGCACCAGCGTGGCGAGGACCGGCTCTACCCACGCAGGAAAGTGGAGATCACCATCGCCATGTTGCGACAGTGGGCGGCCCTCGGCCAGGCGGGGATTAAGGCCGCAGGCGGGTTCGACGGCTTGGCCAGGCAGGACAACGTCTCAGTGGCGGCACTGAGAAATTACCTTCGTGCAGACGGCACGCTGACCCAGTTCGGGGAGGACCGGCTCAGCAAGGCTGGCACGCCGCCAATGTGAGCCACAGCCCCGCCTCCTGTCTTGCATGGGTAAGGGCGATTTGTGCACGTGTGGTTGGTGTACCTCTGCGACAATCGGAAGCGTGCGGCGGGCTGCGACGATGACGGGCACGCCGCGATCGATAGCGCTTCGGTGAGATGAATCATTGTTTCCCGCTTCTGACGCTGGCGCCCCGCGCTCCCAGCCTCCCGTGACGACCTCCACGTCGGCACAGCCTACTACGTCAACCTCAAAGGGATGATCATCGAAAACGCGTATCACGCGTATTCCGACGACACGGTTTTGTTAGCCACGCTAAATCCAGAGACTCGCCGGGACTGAGGTTTGCAGAACCCGTCCGTTTCCCCAAATAGGTGGCGGAATCGGACGACAAAGTGAAAACTGCCACAACCGGCGGTTCGTTTCTGTAATCGGGCGGCCTTGTGCCGCGTTAACGTGTGCCCCTTTTTGCTGCGAGCGTTGTGCCTTGCGAGGGCGCGAAGGCATATCGCAGCAAGACTCAAGGGAGACACGTCAAATGACACGACTGCATCATGCAATACCGCACCACGCTCATCGACCCGCTGCCCACGCGCATAACGCTCGACCGCGCCGCATGCATCCGGCATTTGTCGACGACTGGCGCACTGGCGCGCCGATCCCTCGACGGGAACTGCATCATGCCAGCCATTCACGGATGACCCCTCGTTCAACCGCACGCGAGACGGCGGCCGCCGAGACCCTTCGCGGGTCGAGCAACACAAGGAGTCGGGAAGGGTCTCACGCCGCCTTCGCGCTGGGGTTGCTGACAGTGGTTTGCGCGGCAGGCGTGGCAAGCGCGGCCATTGTGCCAGGTGCCCCTGTCACCAGTTTGCGCTCGATGAGCCGCAGAAGCGTGTCCACTGACGTGCCGACCGTAGCGGCACCCGCAGCGTTGACGCGTTCGGAAACGCTCTCCGGCTTTTATGCGTTGCTGCGCGTGTGGCCGTCCGACCCCGGTGGTCAGGGCGTGATGGCGCAGTGTCTGCCAACACACCGGATGAGATCGGTCGGCAACCCGGCGATATCGGCGCATAGCAATGAAGCCCTGCGAGCGGGACTGACGACGTACCGTAGCGACATCCAGCGCGCCGTCGTCGCGCTGATCCGGGAAGCGGTTGCCACCTCAGACGCGCAGACGCGCGCGGCATTTGCCAATGCCGATATCCTGGTTCCCAGCCATAAATCGCTGATTGTCGAGCATACGGGGACGCTAGGCTCGACACCGACGCGGGTGGCTTACCACGCGTCTCACGCTATCTCGCTCCACCTTCGCGATGAAGTCGGCACGTGGCGCGAATTTGCACTGTCGCTCGCCTACGAGGCGCCCGCGCTCATCACGCCCGTCGCGGGGTGCGGTCCGCGTAACAAATTTGGGCAACGGTGCTTTGGCGAGACGTATGGTCCCGTGTTCTGGGGCGCGCGTTGGGCGGCGATCGAGTCCCGTATTGGCGAGAACGATGAGATGCGATTCACGCTGAAGACGGCAGGGGCTTCGATCTCACCTGGTTGGCCGTCTCCGGAGTCGTCGGTGATCGACTCACCGGATATGGAAGAAGTTGCCGAGCTGTTGCTCGATACCTTGGCGAAAAGCTCCCCTCGGGACCGTCGCGAAGCGCAGGACGCGTTTGTCGGGCCACGGTCCCGGCGGGATGCGCTCGCCGATATCGGTGGGACAAGGGCATTGGCGTCGCGACTCTCCATGACAGGGCTCGAATGTCTCGCTGCCGTGGTGCATGCCGACAAGTTGCATCAGGACGCCATTGCCCTGTTGCAGCACCTTTGGCCCGATGCTCCCGTGAAGGCACCTCGTGAGGCGGTGTCGCATGAGCCATCACTGCCTCCCGTCATCCAGCATGAACCGTTCTCGGGGCCATATGGACGAGGCGTAGCGTGGTCCTTGCCACCAGACGTCTACGTCGAATACCTTCCGGATCGGGCGCAAAACGGCGTGAAGGTCTTCCAAATCGACGGCGATCTATATGGCGCGTCGGTGGCGCGTACGCGCAAACACGCCTCGGATCTTCGGCCGCTCAAGGACATGCGCGCCGAGTTGGGACCGGAATCCCTGTGCCGCATCTCGCGCGGTGTCGGGGCCGACGTCGACGGAATGTGTCTCGAATGTCATGGAGAACAGGAAGGCGAAGTCTCGGTCACGGAGCAGGGGGCAACGGTGACGCAGCATCAGGTGATCGAGGCGTCGCCGCTCGTGCGTTTGCGTGTCGCAGTATATTCTCAGGCCGTTTCGACTTCCGATGGCGGCCTTGCATTCTTCGCCTTCGGACGTCTTGGTCACTTCGACGAGGAAGGGGCGCCGCGTGTGTCGGCACAATCGCCTGTCGTGGACTCCTCGCTCTACGCATCCGAGTTGAACGGCGAACTGACCTACTACGAGCAGGCGTCGACAGACGGCCCGGTCGGCGGGCGGCGCGTGAGGCTGACGCTCGGGAATATGCCGATCGCGGCGCCGTTCGGTACGTATCGGGACAGGCACAATACGCTGCATGGCGTGGTGCAACTCTCGCACGACGTCTACTACCGGTTCACACTGCCGATCGGCGATGCCGCGAGATCGACCCATCAGGTTCATCTGCATTATCGCCAGGCGGAGCATCGCGATATCCGGGAGTATCGGACTGCACAGAATCATCGTGCAGCTGCCGAGAACGCGATTGTGTTGCCAATGATCTCTTATGGCGAGGCACGAACGCTGTTGCAGTTGTATCTCAAAGTCTGGGAAGACGCGCCGTCACCAGCAGACGTATGGCGCGGGCTCGAGGATATTTCGCTGTCCGTGGTCGAGGCAAGGCGGGCGATTCACACCTTGACGCACGCGATCGAACATCGGGTCGCAGCGTCGCGGACACCGGCCGCGTCGCCGGGCGCGAGCGGGTTTTCGCCGCCGCAGGAGGTCGATGCAGCATTGATGCCGATGTTCAATCGGTTATGGAGCCGTTGGCAGGGGTATCCGGCGCAGGCCGAAGCGTTCATCAACGCGATTTCGCGTGACTTCGTGTCGCGCCCGGCACCGCTCGCCGTGTGGTCGCAATTGCCTTTCGTCGGGGATGTGCAGACAACGCGCGACGTGCTGTCGATATTCGAGACGCTGTTCCCCGACATGCCCAACCTGCAGGGGCTCGTCACCGGTTCCGCGCGCGCGGCGCGCGACGTCGGCGATCAGATGCGCGAGGTGTCCAGGAACGCAAACATTGCCGTCGCAGAAGTCACGCTCGTCGACGGTACGCGAACGATCTACTACTGCATGTCAGGGCTTCAGCGAAGGGAATTGCGAACGAGCGCATCGAACGTGCGCATCGTGGACGCAGGTAGGGCGTATAAGCAGCGGCAAGATAACGTCATCAATCAACGCCGTAAAGCGCCGCGTACGGGAACGGACCTCACTTTTACGGAACCGCCTCATTTACGGTATGTAATGGCTGATGCCGACCTGCCGACGTACAATGCCGCGACGCGGGGCGCTCAGGCCCGCACGCTCGACACCGAGAGAATGATCCTGGCGCAGATCTACGCCGATCATCCGTCAGGCGAAAATGTCATTCGCTCAATTGTGATGTGCTCGCGCCTGCCGTTCTGCGATTCGTGCGCGGTCAATCTCGCGATGGTCCCGTACCACTACCCGGACGCCGAGCTGCGGTTCTACTATGTGTCGCCGTCACCGCGCGATCGCCAGGCGCCAGGCAGCGCTACATCCGAAGCGCCTTCGCCCGCATCAGCAGCAGCGCGGCCGCCGGGTCGTACCGGGGACGGCACGGGTCGACGGCGCATGACACCCCGTCAGCAGGACGCCTGATCGTTTTTCGCCTATATTGACCGGTCTCGACGCCGATCCCGGCGTCGGATCACTGCCCGCATCGCCGTTCGCCACAGCAGGGCGGCGCGTTGCGGGCACTGTGCCAATGGGCAAAGGAACGATGCACGCATGACGGTGCCCGAATTCCTCTCGCGCGAGCCCGCCATCGGGCTGGGCAGCGCGGCGCGAGACCTTTACCGTGCGCTCTGGCGTCATGCGCACGGTGCGCGGATGCACCTGCTTGGCGCCGCCGGTTTGCTGTCGGCCGCGCAATTGCTGCGTCTGACCATGCCTTGGCTGGCTGCCCAAGCGATCAACGCGCTTCAGCAAGGCGACATGGCGACGGCAGGCCGCTGGATCGTCTACCTCGTCGGCCTCTATCTGTTGTCGTGGATGCTCCACGGTCCGGGCCGGATACTCGAGCGAAACGTCGGGGTACGCGTGCGTGTGCGGTTGGCCGACGAACTCTATGCGCGCATTGCCGCAGCACCGCTGGCATGGCGCGACGGCCGGCATTCGGGCGAGTTGCAGCATCGTGTGGTGCAGTCCAGCCGCGCGCTGTCCGACTTCGCCCAGAATCAGTTCGGCTATCTGCAAAACACTTTCAATTTCGTCGGTCCGCTGGTGGCACTGGCGTTGCTGTCGCGCACGAGCGGCGTGATTGCCGTGACCGGTTATGTCGTCATCGCGCTCATCATCCTGCGTTTCGATCGCGTGCTTATGCAGCTCGCCCGTGCGGAGAACGACGCCGAGCGACGCTATGCGGCAGCGCTGCTCGACTTCGTCGGCAACGCGGGGACCGTGATTGGCCTGCGGTTGCAGGCGGCGTCGCGCAAGGTGCTGGGGCGTCGCATGGAGGCGGTAATGGTCCCGCTGCGACGCACCGTAACGGTGAACGAAGGCAAATGGTTCGCCGTCGATATTCTCGGTATGGGGCTGACGTGGATTCTGGTGGTCGTCTATGTATTGCAATCGCGTGAGCCGGGGCAAGCGGTGTTGCTCGGCACGGTGTTCATGATCTATCAGTACGCGCAGCAAGCTGCGACCGTGGTGGGGTCGATGGCCTCGAATTTCCAGAGCTTCGCGCGTATGCATACGGATTACGGCAGCGCCGAACCCATCTGGGCGGCGCCGAGCGATCCCGGCGCCGTTGTGCCCGCCATCGTGCCCGATGCGCCCTGGGCGACGCTGGCGTTGCGCGGCGTGACGTGGCATTACACAGACGACGCTCGCGGTGGACTGCACGGCGTCGATCTCGTGCTCAAACGCGGCGCGCGCGTGGCGCTCGTCGGCCCGAGCGGCGGGGGCAAGAGCACGTTGCTGCGCACGCTCGCGGGGCTCTACCTGCCGCAGCAAGGCGAATTGCGGCGCGACGGTGCCTCAGCGCAGTGGGCCGAACTGCGAACACTGGCGACGCTGATCCCGCAGGAGGCGGAAGTGTTCGAGGCGAGCGTGGAGGAAAACCTGACATTCGGCGAACCGGCCGACGCCCAATCCCTGCGTGAGGCGGTGCATGCCGGTGTGTTCGACGATGTACTCGAGCACCTTCCCGATGGACTGGCGAGTGCCCTCAACGAGCGCGGTGGCAACCTCTCGGGCGGTCAGCGGCAGCGATTGGCGTTGGCGCGCGGGGCGTTGGCGGCGCAGGGAAGTTCGCTGTTACTGCTCGACGAACCGACCAGTGCCCTCGACCCGTTGGCCGAAGCCCGGGTGTTCGACCGCATGTATGCGGCATTCCCGACGGCGTGCATCGTCGCATCGGTGCACCGGCCAAGTCTGCTCGAACGGTTCGACACGATCGTCGTGATGGAGGGCGGGCGAGTGGTGGATTCCGGTCCACGCGACGAGGTGCTCGCGCGACGGACTTAGCAGACATAACAGACGTAATAGACATAACGTCAGCGAGTTCCGGGGGCAGGCGAGTGGCCTGTGAAATGGCGGCACGTTGAACGGCAAAGCGGGCGTCGCCGTTAGATCGTTGCGCCGGAACCCATGCCGGGCACGAACAGGTGAGGCTTGTTTGTCATGCATCAAAACGACGTCGTTGCTCCTCATCGAATTCGGCTATGCTGGCGGCTACACGCGCTTAACGGTCGGCAATAGAGGTCCCTATACGGGCGTCCATCGATGGTGCGGGGGCATATTGTCTTGCCCCTGAGGCTGCAGGCGAACCCAAAACTCTGTCACGCTTTCATGTCTATCCCGGCAGTCTTCATCAGCATTGCGATCCTATCGTGCGTCATGAGCGTGGCCGTTCTGGGCTCGCTATTCCAGGCACAAGTCCCTGGGGTGCGCCTTTGGTGCGTGGCGAGCGGACTGCTGGTCATCACCTCCGCACTGCTGCTTTCGGGAACGTCAGACATTGTCGTAGTGACGGCAAGCAGTCTGCTGGTCATCGCGTCGCTTCTCGGCCTGCGCGGCTTCCGGCAATTTCTGAACCAACGAGCCTCGGTCGCCTGGGAGTATGTCGCCGTCGGCGGCATCCTGTTCATGCTGGTTTACTGGACGTTTGTCTCGCCGCACGTTGATGCCCGCAGCACCATGATTTCGGGTTTCATTGCATACGTTCGCTTCCATATCGGCTGGTCGGTGCTGAAATACCGGCCGCCGGGTCGCCCCAAGTACGCCTATTACTTCGTGTCGATTGCGGCTGCGCTTGGGGCTGTGGTCCACGCCGTCCGTGCCATTTCGTACGGACTCGGCTTCGCCCACGAGACCGTATTTCTGGAGCCGACGCCGTTGAACGTCATGTTTCTTGGCATGGCGGCGCTGACGTTGCCATGTCTGTCGGTCGGTATGGTGCTGGTGGCCCATGACCGGCTGTCGGATCGGATGGAGCGTCTGGCGACGTTCGACGACCTGACGGGGGTGCTCGCACGCCGAGCCTTCATCGCTCGCGCCGAGGCCATTGCCCACGCAGCGGCGGCGAGGAAGGCCGTATTCTCCATCGCCATTCTGGATATCGATAAATTCAAGCGCATCAACGACCGATACGGGCACGCCGCGGGGGATCTTGCGCTTGCTCGTGTGGCGTCACTGATTTCCCACGCCGTACGCGAGGACGATGTGGTAGGGCGCATCGGCGGGGAAGAGTTTGCGTTATTGCTGCCGTCCGCCACAAAGGAAGAGGCCGGGCGCCTTGTCGACCGGCTGCGTGCCATTGTCGCCGCGTCGGGGTCGTGTGTGCCGGGCGCGGACGTGGTGCCCACCCTCAGCGCGGGTGTCGACGCGTACTGCGAGGGCGACACGCTCGCGTCGGTAATGGCGCGAGCCGACGCCGCGCTCTATGCCGCCAAGGCGAACGGCAGAAATTGCGTCATGGTCGCTCCGGCGGTGGACGCCCGCCAATGGAAACGTCTCCCGACAGGGTCAAGCGAGTTGGCTTCCGGCAATATCACCTCCCGTTGACAGGACATCTATCCCCATGAAAGTCAGCGTCGCCTATATTGAGGAGCCCCCGTTCTACTGGACGGGTTCGGATAATCTCGCTACCGGTGCCGACATCGAATTGGCCGACGTGACGCTTCGCGCGATCGGCGCATCAGATGTCGAGTTTGTGCCGACGACGTTCGAGGAACTGCTGGTGGGGGTGCAAGAGGGTCGGTGGGACATGACGGTGCCCTTGTTCGTCTCCGCCGAGCGGGCGCGGTCCGTTGCTTTCAGCGTGCCGGTTTGGGCCTTGGGCGACGGCTTTGTCGTTCGACACGGCAATCCGAAAGCGCTCGTCCGCTATGAAAGCGTGGCGACACGTAGCGATGTAATCCTCGGCCTCGTCACCGGGACCGTGCAGCGCGACACGGCCATGAACGCGGGAGTGCCGGACAAACGGATCGTGACCTTCAAGCGTCAATCCGACGCTGTGGCGGCGCTTGTCGCCGGCGAGATCGATGCGTATGCGGCCACAGCGCTCGGCAATCGCGAAATCGCCGCCGCGCACCGGGAACTCGAAGCCGTTGCACACGAAGCGACGGCGAACGGTAGCGCGCCGGTCGGGGCGTTCTCCTTCAAGCGAGACAACCAGACGCTACTGAACGCTGTGAACCGCCAACTGCGTCGGTATCTGGGCTCGGCCGATCACCGCAAGCGTATGGCCAAGCACGGCATCACGGAGACGGAAATCGATAGCGTCGTGGAACGCGCGGCAGAATGAAGGGGCGTCGTTCGGAGATTGACGAATAGACGCCTAGTGACGAACCGGGCAGCGGCATTAAAGCAACGCGCCTCGCCAGATCACTCGCCCGACGATATCCAGGCTTTCCAACGGTGCCTGAATGGGTGTGTACTGCGCGTTGTCCGATATGAGCGACACCATGCCGCCAAGCTGACGCTGCAAGCGTTTGATTAGCAGGTCGCTGCCATCGCGCAGTACGTAGACCTCGCCGTCAGCCGGACTTGCGGCCTGTCGATCGACGACGAGCGTGTCTCCCGCCCGAAACGTTGGCGACATGGCGTTGCCCTCGACGCGCATCGTTGCCAGATGGGCCGGATCGTACCCGTGGCGCGCAAGCCACTCCTGGCAAAACGCTAGTTGCACCAATTTCTCCGGCGTCGCCTGCGGAACGGTGCAGTCCGCGTCGTCACCCCGGTAAAGCGGTAAAAGCGTCAGATGGTTTTCCGGCCAACTGTCACGAACCGTCACCTCCATCGCACCGTGCCCCGTGATTAACCACTCCAGCGTCACGCCCCCCGCCTCGGCCAGCGCCATCAATACGCGCCGTGAAGGCTCCGCGCCCCCGAGGTACTTCTGAAATCCGCTCGATGAGATTCCCGCCTGGCGCACTAGCGCGCTCGCGTTGCCCGCACGCTCGACCAACAAACGCAACCGTGCAATGAAGTCGTCGTCGGTGTCGTGTGCGGAAGCTCCGGCATTGCCGCCGTAGATCACCGCCTTGTCCGCTTTCGTCACGTGTCTCTCCCGCCGCTGTTCGGGATCAATATCCCGCTGTCGCGATAACTATAGCGATAAATATCATTAAGATCATTCTCTATAAGGCAATAAAATCACCCGATAGCGAATTTCGCTACATGATGATAGCGCAACGACGGCGTTGTCACACGATTAGGTGACCAAGGAGAGAATGAATGGCCGTAACCCTAACGAATCGCGGCACACGAGCCGCGGAGGCCCGGCGATGACTTTGCGCGTCGGGGTACATCCGAACAATCTGCATCTGCAATTGGCTGCGCTGACGTGGCCGGATCGCTGGCCGGCGAACGTGCCTGACGTGGCGTTCGTGGCCTACCGTGAAGGGCGCGATACCGGCCATCTGATCGCCGGTGACGTCATTGATGTCGGGGGCACCGGTTCGACACCGCCGCTGCTCGCACAGCATGACGGCGTGCCGCTTGTCTACGTTGCGGCGTCGGCACCGCGGGGCGCGAATGGGGCTATCGTGGTCCGTGGTGCTGACGCGCCCGTCGATGTATCGGCATTGGCCGGTCGCCGCATCGCTTTGCTCGATGGTTCTTTTCACACCTCCTTTCTGGCTGCCGCGCTTGAGCGCGAGGGCCTGTCGTTACGTGACGTCGAACGTATCGAACTGGCACCGGCGGATGCCTGCCGTGCGCTTGACGAGGGTCGGGTCGACGCGTGGATCGCCATGGCCCCCTGGCTTTCGCGAGTGCGCGTTGAATTCCCCCGGTGGCGCGTGCTGACGGATATCGGTGCTTATGTGCCTAACCGTTCGGTGTTTTGGGCCCATCGTGACGCCGTCGAGCGTCATCGCGCATCCCTCGACGCCGTGTTCTCCGCGCTGAGCGCATTGGGTCAGGATGTCGCGAACCATCCCGCACCTTATGCCGAGCGACTCGCCAACGCCGGGATTTCGGGCGCGGACGCCGCCTCGTGGCGCACTTCACTGGCGGCGCGCGACTGGCAACTGCATGCCTGCGACGGTGTTTTCTACGCCGAACAGCAAAGCGAGGCCGATCTGCTTCATCGCCACGGCGATTTATCGCGAGCGCTGGACATCCGGCAAACGGTGCCATCTGCGCCATTGAATTTCTCGTCAGCGGCTTCCACGCGCTGAATATCTTCCCTCTTGGCTACACGGATTTTGCAATGAACGTTTATTGGTATCTCACCGCGCCGGATGGGCACGCGCCGTGGACGGCGGACGGTGCCCGTACGATCAACTACCGTTACCTCCAGCAACTGGCACGCGGCTATGACCATCTCGGTTTTACCGGTGCGCTGTTCGCCACCGGCGCGCATGACGTCTGGGTGCTGGGTAGCTCGCTGTTACCGTACACGGAGGACATGAACTTCCTGCTCGCCATCCACCCCGGACTCATACAGCCCACATTGCTCGCGAAAATGGCGGCCACCTTTCAGGAGTTTTCCAAAGGGCGGCTGCTGCTCAACGTCGTGTCGGGCGATGCCAAGATGCTCGGGGCCTATGGCATGTCCATCCCGCATGACGAGCGCTATCTGATGGCCGACGAATACCTCACAATCTTTAAGCGTCTTTTCGCCGGTGAAACCGTGACCTATCAAGGTAAGTACTTCAGCGTGGAGGGGGCGAAGCTCGCGCTGCCTGCGGGGAAGTCGATTCCCATCCCTCCATTGTGGTTCGGCGGCTCATCCGAACCGGCCATCGAAGTCGCTGCAAAACACGTCGACACCTATCTGTCGTGGGGCGAGACGCCGGATGAGATCGAACAACGGGTTCGGCATGTGAATGCCCGCGCGGCGCACTACGGACGAAGCCTGTCGCACGGCGTGCGTCTCTACGTCATTCTTCGCGACACCGACGAGGCCGCCTGGGCAGAGGCGGATTGCCTGTTGAGCCTGATGGACGACGACGCCATCGCCGCGAATCAACGGTTTGTCGGTGGCAGCGACTCCGTGGGCCAGCGACGCATGAGTGCGCTTCATCAAGGCAGGCGGCCAGCGCGCGCACGGGATCTGGAAATCGCGCCGAACCTTTGGTCGGGACTGGGCCTTGTACGGCCAGGGCCGGGCACTGCGATTGTGGGCTCGCCGGAGACCGTCGTCGAGACACTCAACGATTACGCATCGCGGGGCATTGACACCTTCATTCTGTCGGGTCTGCCGCTGCTCGAAGAGTCGTATCGGTTTGCGGAGCAGGTTTTGCCGCATTTGCCCGTTCGTCGCCGTGAAACGGCCGAGAAGACATTTACCTGGTCGACGTTGTTCGATCGCGATCCGTCCACGCTCACCACGCCTGCGCAACCTTGAAGGCGCATCGTTTCACTCAACCGGGATTTAGCATGAACTTCATTTTCGACGTCCGCCGGCATTTCCGGCGCACGGGGGAGCGTTTCGCTGTCGTGGCGGCGCTCGCCGCGATTACGCTGGCGATGATGCCTGCACCCGCCAGTGCGCAAACCCGCGCCGGCAGTGTGACGTTGCGTATCGCGTATCTCAAGGGAACCTCGGATCTGACGCTCGCCAAGGCCAAGGGCTCACTCGACAAAGCGCTGGCCGGGCAGGGCGTCAAGGTCGTCTGGGCCGGCCCCTTTCCTGCAGCCGCACCCGCGTTCGAAGCCCTTAACGCCGATGCCGTCGATCTGACGAGTGGCAGCTCCACGTCGTTCGTGACGTCTATTGCCGCTGGTGTCCCGATGGCGATTTTCGGCTATCAACCCATGACAGCGCGTAACGAGGCCATCGTGGTGCCGCGGGATTCGGGTATTCATTCGCTTGCCGATCTTGCTGGCAAACAGGTTGCCGTCAACAAGGGCGGCACCGGCGAGTATCTGCTGGTGCGTGCGCTGGTCAAAAGCGGCATCGCGCCGGATACCGTCAAGCGCCGCTACCTGTCGCCCAGCGACACCGGCAGCGCATTTGTCGGCGGCGGCGTAGACGCGTGGGCAACGTGGGATCCTTTCCTCTCGATTGCGCAAAGCAGCTATCACGCGCGCGTGCTGGCAGACGGCGCAGCCATTGGTTCGGACAACGCCGTGGGCTATTTCGTGCGCCAGGATTACCTGAAGGCGCATCCGGAAGTCGTGAAAACCGTGCTGCGTGTGCTGCGCGACGAGAATGTCTGGACCGCCGCCCATCCGCGAGAAGCCGGAAAGATCTGGGCGGCCGAATTGAATCTGCCGCCTGCACTGGCAGACAAGCTCGGCGAGAACAACGTGTCGCCACTGCGTGCGGTCCTGCCCGACGACGTCACGCGAATCGAGCGCGTTGCCCGCTGGTATGTGGATAACCGAATCATCTCTACACAGCCCGACGTCAGGTCGCATATCGCGACACTCGCCGACTAAGCCGCCTTTCGCAACTCTCGACACTTCCCGGCGTTCCGGCCCGGCTCTACGCCCCCTTCGGGCGATGGCCGGACACGTGCGGACTTCCTCTCAATGCCACAAGCCGACAGCGATCGGCGAAAACTCGATATGACCCAGAAGACCCACACGCTCGCACGTTCGCAGGCGGGCGCGCTCTCGCCCGGGCGCGCCACACTCGCCACCCTGGCTCTCGCCATCGGCCTGACGGCGTCGCAGGCAGCACACGCTCAGGCGTCCAGCGTGACGCTCTACGGTTTGCTCGACCTCTCGCTCGACTGGTCGCACTCTGGCAGCCAGAGCACTTACCGCATGCTCTCCGGCGCGCAAACCGGTTCACGCTTTGGCCTGAAAGGCTCCGAAGAGATTGGCGGCGGAAACCGTATCAACTTCACGCTCGAAAACGGCTTCAACCTGAACAACGGCACCGCCAGCGATTCGACATCGATCTTCAACCGCCAGGCGTGGGTCGGCGCTTCGGGCCGCTGGGGGGAAGTGCGTTTTGGGCGGCAGAACTCGCCACTGTACGTGCCGCTGGAAGGTAAATTCGATGCGACCGGTGCGTCGACCATCGCGTCGGGGTTGAACAGCTTCGCAACCTTGTCAGTGCGCGCGAGCAACGCCATTTACTACGGAACCCCCGATATCGCAGGGTTCTCGGCGCAAGCCATGCTGGGGTTGCGCGATGGCACGACCACACTGCGCAGCGGCATCAACAACTACCACTTGACGGCGTCCTACACGCGCGGTCCGGTGGATTTGGGTGTGGGCTTTCAGTCAGTGGACAGTGCGATGAACGCGAGCACGCTCAAGGCGTTCTTCGGCGGTGGTTCCTACGACTTCGGCACGGTTCGGCTGTTCGCCGGTTTCCATCATGCGCAGCAAAGCGACGGCTCCGTGGACAAGAACGTCTACACCGTCTCCGGTGCTTACCGCTTCAACCCGGCTTCATCGTTGGCGTTGGTGTATTCCCATCTCGACGACCGCACCCCGGCAGCGCGCAATGCGGATCATGTTGGTCTGATGTACGCCTACTGGCTCTCCAAGCAGACATGGCTGTACGCCAGCGGGGCGGTGCTGCTCAACAAGGGCCGTGCTTCTTATGCGCTTGCCGGATCGACGACGCCGGGAGTTGCGGTGGCCTATTCCGGTGCAGACGCCCAGGGCATTCAGATCGGCGTGCAGCACCGCTTCTGATTTTCAAGCGATCGGCGCGTGCCAAGGGTTCAAGGTGACAGGGCACGAGAGTGCCGCGTCAAGCCCTGTGTCCCGTGCTTATGCCCGGACGCTGCCATCGAAGACTTGATTGCGCCCGGTATGGCAACGCCGTCTACCTCGTTCCCCAGTAGATGAGCAAGAGAACTGCGACCGTAACGGCACCGACGAACCAGGACATGCTAACCATAATCTCTTCTCCTGCGGGCGTTTCACGACCGCGTCCGAACTGGCCGGCCCGGGTGACTTACCATCGCCACCTGAGCATGCCTGCCGCGCGGCAATACGATTTACCGAACTGCGTAGGCGCAAAGCGCTTGCCAACGCGCTCGATGAGTTCGCGGGCGAGCAGGGCGTCGATGACCGCGTCCGACAACGGCACCGGGTCGCGCTCTGAAATACGCTGAAGTGCAGCGAGGATGGTTTGTTTCGATAGGGCGAGCATATGACGTCCCCCATAGGAAATCGGTAATCGTTCGACCCGGCGCCCTGGACGCGGACCTATGCGTCAGGGTTGCCAAGTCGAGGCGCGTCAGGCCAGCTTTATGTCGGACGCGTGTGGTCCTTTCGGACCTTGCACAACATTAAAGGAGACGCGCTGGCTATCTTGAAGGGTCCGAAATGATTCGCCGTTATTGGCGCTGATTTCAGAAAAGTGAGCGAAGAGATCTGCGCTTCCATCGTCCGGTGTGATGAAGCCAAATCCCCTGCTGTTATTGAACCACTTGACGGTGCCGGTGCTCATGAATTACCTCTCGAATGTTCAACGCTTTACCGTCGCGAAATACGGGGTATACGGGCATTGAAGAACAGACAACCAAGAGGGTCAGAGATCGGAAATGTCTCGCAAAGATCGCCAGATCGTTGCGCTATCGAAAAACGTCAGACTTGATGGTCGGTACTTCTCTTATACGCTGGTATTGTCGCATCAACAAGCGGTTTATTTTTTATATGGATTTTAAATATAATCGGAATTTAAGTTTTAAAATTTTTATGTCGATGGCGGTAAATCTCGCTCAATTCCTGGTATCGGAGAGCAAGGTCACGCCAAAGGCAGAAGGTTGATCTGTACTCGGTGGATACGCCCGTCGTCGACCAACGGTATGTCCTGATCGCTACCCGCCAGGAGGTGCCCGTCCACTGTCACGGATGTGGGGCCCTGGGTCTGACCGTGCAGATTCGCGACCGAGATGAGGTAACGGGACTCACCGAACAGATAGCTCAAGCGAAACCCGCGCCATTCACGTGGAATACAAGGCGTAACGCGAAGTGTGTCACCGCGCTTTTGCAGCCCCAGAATGGACTCCACGGCACCGCGATACACCCATCCGGCGGCGCCGGTGTACCAGGTCCAACCGCCTCGCCGCACATGGGTGGGGGCCGCGTAAATGTCGCCGGCCATCACGTAGGGCTCGACCTTATAGGCATGCACGCCGGCGCGCGTATCCGCATGATGAATGGGGTTGAGCATCTTGAGCATGTCGCCAGCCCGATTCCCATCGCCCAGTTGCGCAAACGCGATCATGCACCAGGTGGCGGCATGCGTGTATTGGCCGCCGTTCTCTCGCACACCCGGCACGTATCCCTTGATGTACCCCGGATCCCGCTCCATTTTGTCGAAGGGCGGCGTCAACAGCAGGATAAGGTCGTCGCCCGGTCGCACCAGATAGTGCTCGACGGATTCCATCGCCCGCCGCTGGCGGTCTGGGTCGCCCGCTCCCGATATCACACTCCAGCTCTGCGCGATCGAGTCGATGCGGCATTCCGCGTCGCCTGCGCTCCCGAGCGGGGTTCCGTCATCGAAGTAGGCTCGCAAGTACCACGCACCATCCCAGGCACCGTTGTTCAGCGCGGCTCGCAATCCTTCGGCATGCACACGCCATCGTGTCGCATCGACCTCTCCGCGCGCTTCAGCCAGATCCGCGAAATGCAGTGCCGTGGCGTGCAGGAACCATCCCAGCCAGATGCTTTCGCCTTTGCCTTTCATCCCGACACGATTCAGGCCATCGTTCCAGTCGCCCCCACCGATCAGGGGGAGCCCGTGGGGGCCCGTTGCAAGGCTGCAATCGATGGCGCGCTGGCAATGTTCGAACAGGGTGCCGGTCTGCTCGGTGACCGTCGGCACGTAGTAGGCATTCTCTTCCTCATCGGCGACGGGACGGCCGTCCAGATAGGGCACGAGTTCGTCGAGAATCTGCGTGTCACCCGTCACGCGGACGTAATGCGTGACCGAATACGGCAGCCAAAGCCGGTCGTCGGAGATATGCGTGCGCACGCCACGCCCCGAAGGCGGGTGCCACCAATGCTGCACATCGCCTTCGACAAATTGCCGGGCCGCCGCCTTGAGAAGATGCGCCCTCGCCAGATCGGGACGCGTATAGCAAAGCGCCATACAGTCTTGCAGTTGATCGCGGAATCCGAACGCGCCGCTAGCCTGATAGAACGCTGCGCGCGCCCACATGCGGCACGACACCACCTGATAAAGCAGCCAGCCATTGAGCATCAGATCGGTCGCCCGATCCGGCGTCTCGACCTGGAGCTGCGTGAGAATGGCGTGCCATTCCGATTTGACCGTTGCCAGCGCCTCGCCGGGCGATGTGGCGCGATAGCGTTGAACGTACTTCCTGGCGGCGTCACGGTCGTTTGCCTGTCCCAGAAGAAAGGTAAGCTCGACGCGCTCGCCGGGCGCCAGGGTGATCTGCGTGACCAGCACGCCGCAGGGGTCCATGCCTGCCCCTGTCGCGTTGCTGAGTACAGCATCGGGCAACAGCCCGGCAGGGTGAGCGAGATCGCCGTTGCGTCCGATGAATTCCGTGCGATCGCCAGTCCACTGCGTCTGTCTGCCAAGCCAGTCGACGAAGGCGATTCGCTCACCGAACTCGGCGTTCCATGGGTTGCCGGCGAACATGGCGCCGGTGACGGGGTCGATCTCGGAGACGACGAACGGTGCATTGCGGGCACGTTCGGTCCCGAGCACCCATTCGACGTACGCAGCGGCAGAAAGTCTACGAGGCCTTTTGGTTCGGTTCTCGATCGTCAATGTCGAGAACTTCACCGGATCTTGCCAACTCACGAACTGTACGAGTTCGGTCTTGATGCCATGCACCGCATGTTCGAAGCGACTGTAGCCAAATCCGTGGGAAGCGATATAACGTGTGTTCTCCAACCGGATCGGAGATGCGGTCGGGCTCCACAGATGGCCGGTATCGTCGTCGCGCAGGAAAAAGGCCTCACTGCAGGGGTCCACGACCGGGTCGTTCGACCACGGCGTCAATTGATTCTCGTGGCTGTTCGAGGACCAGGTGTAACCTCCGCCCGACTCCGACACCTGAAAGCCGAAGTCCGGATTGGCGATGATGTTGAGCCAGGGCGCCGGCGTGCGTTGTCCCGGCCCGAGCACCGTCACGTACTCTCGCCCTTGTTCGGCAAAACCGCCGAGCCCGTTGAAATACTCCAGTGCTGGCGCGGGCAATGGCGTGTCGGCCGAGTCATCGCTGCGCGTGCTGTACGTTCGTGCGATACGTTTGGGCGTGAGCGTGGGCGTGTCGTTACGCCCCATGCGCACGATTTGCTCTTCGAGGCTGCCTTGCCTTGCACCTGCAAGCACGACGCGCGCGGCACTTAGCAACAATGTCATTTCCGCAGCCTCGAGCCCGTCGGCACGAATGACGGAGATACCGCCGCGCCCGCCGCTCTGATCTGGCGTGACTTGCGTGCCGCTTACCATCGTCTGCAGAGAAACCTGCAGATCCTGGATATACGACACCTTACGCTCGTTGAGAATGACGAGTTCGACCGGAACGCCCTTGCCCTGCCAGTATTCGTGAGCGCGAAGCAACTGTCTGACGATGTCGCGGTCGTCGGGGTCGTCCACGCGCACGAGTACGATGGGGAGATCGCCGGAAATGCCGAATCGCCATAACGACGGTGCACTGAGCGTGTTGCGCTTGAGCACCTCGGCCGCCGGACGCATGGCGGGATCGACGTAGAGAACCCGGTTGGCGATGAACTGGAAGAGATGCGCATCGTCTGCCGTGATGCCCAGATGGTGGAGATTGACCTGTCCCTGTGTCCACGCCAGTGTCGAAATCCGTTGGAAGCTGGCAGGGTCGTGGTACTTGTCGCTCAGGTCGAGCAACAGCTCACGCGTTGGTGCCACCATCGTGGAAAACACCAGATGCTCGGTCGCACCGGGAGCAATCGTAATGCGTGTGCGAAGGCTGAAGATCGGGTCCAGTACCGCACCTACGGTGTTCGATAGCGGACGACCGTCCATGACCGCCAGCGGATTGCGGATAGTTCGGCCTCTCGTGATGAAACGAGCCCGATCTGTTTCGTATCCCACGTTGCCGCCATGCGTGGTGCTGGCCAGCACATGGGCCGCCCACAGCGGCGTATCGGCACCGCCGCGAGGACGCCGCATGGCCAGCAGACCATGCACTTCCGGCAAATATTCCGTCTGGATGAACAGGTTCGAGAACGCCGGATGTGCCGTATCGCCCGCCATCGGGGCCAGCACGACTTCGGCATAAGAGGTGACTTCAATCTCGCGCGCCTGCAGACCCGCATTGGTGATGGAGAGCCGCCGGACTTCGGCGTTGTCTTCCGGCGACACCATGATTTCGAGCGTCGTGAGGAGCGAGCCTTCATGCCGGACGAAGCTCGCACGATCTTCGGAGAAGGCCACGTCATAGCTTTCGGGCTCGGTACCCACGGGCTGCGCCGTCGCCGACCAGACGGCATCGTTCGCGGTGTCCCGCAGAAACAGATAGCTGCCCCATGGGTCGCACGTGAGATCCTCCCGCCAGCGCGTCACAGCCGCGTTGCCGCAGAGGCTGTACCCTGAGCCGGCGGCGGTGACCATGACCGAATACTCGCCGTTGGAGAGCAAGTGGGTGGCGGGCGGTGTTTGACCTGCCGAATCGAAACGGCGCATGACCGGCACGCTCGCCTCGACGCCCAAGGGCGTATCGGCAATATCGGGGGCGAGATCGACCGCGCATATTTCACGCGGATTGGCCTCGTGCAGCAGAAGGTCGGCCGCTCGCACCACCGCCTGACGATGAAAGCGCTGCCGCATGACGTCACCAAACAGTACATTCGACAACGCAACCAGCGACATGCCCTGATGATGCGCCATGTAGGTGCGAACGGGCACGGCGTTGCAGTTCTTCGGCAGACGCGAGGGCGTGTAGTCGACGGCGTCGTAATAACCGAAGACGCCACGCGCGCCCACGGCGTCGAGCCGCTTCAGGTTGGCGACGGCACGCGGTACGTCGTACATCGCGGCGAGTACCGTGGCGTAAGGTGCGATCACCAGCGACCGCGCCAACCCCCGCTTCAATGCCAGCTCGGGTACCCCGAAATCGGCGTATTGGTAGGTCAGCGCGCGATCACGGATATTGCAGGCTGACTCGGAGATTCCCCACGGCACATTGCGCTCCTTGCCATAGGCGATCTGACTCGATACGGCAAGCGCACACGTCGAGTCGAGCAGGCTTCGATGCGGATAGTCCATCACTAGCGAAGGCATCAGGTATTCGAACATCGAGCCTGACCACGACATCAGCACTGCAGCGTTGCCGTAGGGCGCCATGATGCGTCCGAGCCGGAACCAGTGCGTTGCGGGCACGTCACCCTTGGCAATCGCGATGAAGCTCGTCAATCGTGCCTCGGACGCGAGAAGATCGTAGTACGAGTTGTCCAGGTGGGCGTCCCCCATACGATAACCAATGGAGAACAATCGCCGGTCGGGCGCGTACAGGAAGCGGAAATCCATCTCGTCGAAAAGCCGGCGCGCCATTGCGGCAACGGCATCAAACCGTTTCGCAATCGCAGCGTCCGGGATGTCCATGCCAGGCACGGACGACTGTGCAGCATCGTGAGCCGATTCGCCGTGAGACGACAGGATCGCCGTCAGGTCTCGCAGGTGACTCCCGACGTCGTTACGAATCGCGCCCACCCAGTAGAGCACCTCGCTATGCGCCTCGTCACCACGTTCGTTCGCGAATGTCTGCGCGAGGTCGAGCAGCGTGCTCACGCGCCGATCGATGGCATGCCAGCGTCGTCGCCAGTCGTCGTTTGCATCGGCGGCCGTGCCGACCGGTTCGGATGGCAAGGGTTGGAGGAGTATGAGTTCCAGCGCGTTGAGTTCGTCGTACAGATGGTTGCGGTTGACCGTCAGCGTTCGCCGGTCGTCGCTCTCATGAGCGATTGCGTCGCGCAGCAGAGCCGCCGTATCGCGGATGCCGTTGAGTTGTGACCGGGCGAATACCGGCTGGAGGGGAATCTCTTTGCACGCGCTCACGACCACGAGCAAATGCCCTGCCAGATTGCCGCTGTCGACGCTCGACACGTACTGCGGCACCAGCGGGCTCAATTCGCGGGTGTCATACCAGTTGAAGAAATGGCCTCGGTGCCGAGCGAGCGTCGACATGGTGCCAAGCGTGCGCTCCAGGCGCTCGAGCGTCTCCGTCACGCCGATCCAGCCAAAGTCGCGCGCGCTGAGCACCGATAGCAGATAGAGACCGAAGTTGGTGGGCGAACTGCGATGCGCCACCACGGGCCGCGGGTCTTCCTGAAAGTTGTCGGGAGGAAGATGATGATTCTCGTCATCGACAAAGGTGGCGAAAAAGCGCCAGATCCGCCGGCCGGCGACGCGCAAGGTGTGGAGGTCGCCGGCAGGCACGAGGGAAGGGCGGGCAGGGCCCGGACGGCGGCTGATCCATTGCGCGACGAACGGGGAGAGGCCCCAGACGATCAGAAAGGGGGCCGCCCACGTAAGGCTGGCAGGTCGTAGCCACGCGACAATGCCCGCACATAGTGCGGTGAGCGCAACGGCGCCGCGAAGCGACCAAAGGAAGTTGCCGACCGAGCGTCCGGCGTGGAGTTTGAGTTGGGCCGCCGTGACCCATTCGAGCAATCGGCGCCGCGAGACGATCAGGCGGAACAACGTGCGCGCGATGGCGTCTGCGGCCAGCCACGCATGATTGGCCAGCATCGAGGCCACGATCAAGGTGCGCTCGACGCCGCTTCTCATGTCCCTGCCGACCGCGCGCGAGTGGCTCGGCATCGAAATGCCTGTCTGCGACGGGATCAGGCCCGCCGCAATCATGAACATCGCCGGGGCGCAGATCGCCAGCAAGACCAGCGCCGACCAGACGCCAACCGGCGCTTGCGCGACTGTCCACGCGCCCACCAGTGTCGCCAGCGAGGCAGGCGCGCTCAGAGAGCGACGCAGATTGTCGAGCATCTTCCATCGGGCGGCGGCCGGAATGGCGCCGCCACGCTTGCCCACGATCCACGGCAACAGTTGCCAGTCACCTCGAATCCAACGGTGCAGACGGGTGGCAGCGACCTGGGCATGTGACGGGAAGTCCTCGAACAACTCGATATCGGTGACCAGGCCGCAACGGGCAAAATTCCCTTCGAACAGATCATGGCTGAGGATCGTGTTTTCCGGGATTCGTCCCGCGAGTGAGGATTCGAAGGCGTCGACGTCATACAGGCCTTTGCCGATATAGCTGCCCTCGCCGAGCAAATCCTGATAGACATCCGACACGGCCCCTGCATAGGGATCGATGCCGTAAGGTCCCGAGAAAAGGCGTGAATAGAGGGAGCCCTCGCTCATCGTCGGTAAGGTCGGCGTGATGCGAGGTTGCAGAATGCCGTAACCGGCGACTACGCGCCGCGAGCGCGGATCGATGTACGGATGGTTCAGCGGATGTGCCGCCGTGCCGACGAGTTGACGCACGGCGTCGATAGGCAGACGCGTATCGCTGTCGAGCGTGATCACGTACCGCACGCCGGGAGGTATCCACGGCGCGCGCCCGTCAACGTCCATGAACGACGTGTCCGTCGCGCCTCGCAGCAGCCGGTTGAACTCGTGCAGCTTGCCGCGCTTGCGTTCCCACGCGAGCCATTTGCGCTGCGATTCGTTCCACAGTCGTCTGCGATGCAGCAAGAAGAAGTGCGGGCCATCGGAGGTGCCGTCCGCGTATCGGGCGTTCAGCGTCGCGATGCGTGCACTGGCAGCCGCCAGCAGCGGCATGTCGCTGTCCATGTGCTCCGTATCCGCATCGCGCCAATCGGAGAGCAATGCGAACCGGACATCCCCTCTGGGGTTTGCGAGATAGTGCACTTCCAACTGTGCCGCTTGCGCGGCAATGTCCGCCTCGTTCGTGAGCATCATCGGCACGACGACGAATGTTCGGAGGTCCGGCGTAATGCCGTCGACCAGTTCGAGGCGCGGCAGATGACGTGGCGGAATCAGCCGGGACAGTGCGTGGTCGATGAGCATAACCGCAAGTTCCGACGCGGGGAATATCCCGCATAGGCCCAGCAATACAACCCCAGCCACGCTCACACCGGCCGCAACGCTGAGCCATAGGGGCAGGGCCACCAGCAAGCTGCTCAGCAGGCAAACCCCCACGATATAGGCCACGGCGCTATGGGAGGCACTATACAGACGCCATCGGCGCGTAAGCGGCACACGATAGGCGATCTCGCGCTCAAACTCGCGCCGGCCGGCCGACAGAAGATAGTAGCCGGGGTCCGTGCGTCGCGGCATGTCGTCGGCGTTGGCCGATTCACCCGTGCCCGCCGCCGCAGCGGACGCCTTAAGGTTCAGCGCCCGCGTGACTTCAAGCTCGGACAACCGGGACCTTGCCGCCAGCTTCTCGATCTCGTGCCGGTAACGGTCGCGCGTGGCAAAGTCCATGTCCGCGTAACCCGTGTTGTGGCGCAGATGGGTGTCGACCAGACTGACTTCCTCGAACAGCGGCTGCCAATCGAACGCCCGCATGTCGCGCAAGCTGGTGATGACATTGCGTACCGTCATGTTCGCTGCGGCCTGACTGGCATGCTCGGCCTGTACGATGTCGTCGGCCGATTGTCCTTGCTGCGCCAGTTGATCGCTGAGCCATTGCAGCGACCTGTCCTGATAGCGTAGACGCTGAATCAACTGCACGGTAAAAGCCGGCTCAAACGGCTCGACGACGCCAGCGCGCGCCTCCGGTACGTCGCCAGTGACGGGCGACGCGGACGCCTTGCGCGAGAGCAGGTCGTCCGCATACCGGTCGGCGGCCTGTCGGTTGACCTGAGATTGGGTAACGTGAGCACACAGGCGACGGAGATTCTCGATCATCACCGCGCGCAGCGTGAGCGGCATCGCCCAGAGTTCCGCCATGGTCAGCGGGTCGACGCGCTGATAGGCGAGCAAAAAGCAACTGAGCAATGCAGGGTCGAAACGGCTGTCGGTGTGGGCCACGAAGGCCCAAAGCACACCATAGATGCGCGGGTGGCCGCGCAACGGGCCGTCAAGCAGACGCGGCAATGACCGGAAAGACCGCGTGTCCAGGCCATGCCGGACCTCTCGGAACTGGTCGGAGACGGTACGGAAGTTATCCAGCAACCACTCGGCGGCCGGCGTGATCGAGCGGCGCTGCAACGTTGCTTGCGCCGTTGCGTCATAGCACTTGCGCAATACGCGCTCGTTGTCTGCGGCGCGTGAAGTCAGTGATCGGGCGCGTGGCGGGTGCACCGCAACTTGCTGCGCACGCGCCAGACTGAGGGCATGCTGCTCCAGCCGGTCGCGGCTGAACAACTCCGCGCGAATCGGAGCTTCGGGAGGGCCGAAGTCGCTCGCCCCTCGGGAAGTTCCGACAAAAAAGGCCATGCCTGGCGGTGTCCACATGCCGATGTCTCCAGCGTTACATTGCGATCAGGAGAACATCGGGTGCTTATCGTCCAGCCCGACGACTTCATCATAGATGTGGCCGCGCGTGCGTCCATCGAAGTGCTGCCAGGTGCGAGCCAGCCAATATTTCATCTTGCGCCGGGAGACGTCGCCCGCACTCACCGGGATAGCCGGGAACTGGATGTTCTCCCCCACCAATTTTCCTTCCAGGTACTCATGGGCGTTGGCCCTGACGTACTCCTTCGCTTTCATCAGTTCCGTGGCGCTGGAGGAAAACGACAAATCCAGACATGTCAGCGTCCAGACGGCGTCCTGATGCTCCCCATAGACATGGAGCAGTATGCGTTCCTTTCTCATGATCGACTCCTTATGGCACATGCGTGGCATATGCATCGGATGATGGTCGCGGCTTTTGCTCGCCAAGTCGGTTCGATACCGAACGGACTCGGCTGCTGCTTTCCAGTACGGTTGTGGCAACTTCGGCATCTGAACCTCTGCGCAGCGCGACGTTGGCGCAGGCGCAGCGGGCAGACGCCGTCAACGACAGGCGATTCGCGGGAGGTTTGCCATGTTACGTACCCTGGACGAACTGGAGGGCTGCACCGTTCGCGCGACGGATGGTGATGTCGGTCTGGTGAAAGATCTGTACTTCGACGACAAAGCGTGGGTCGTCAGGTATCTCGTAGTGGAAACCGGGACGTGGCTCGCGAACCGGCAGGTGTTGATCTCGCCGATTTCGATTGGCCGGAGCGATTGGCTCGACGACATCATCCCGGTCACAATCACCAAGGATCAGGTAAAGCACAGCCCGGATATCGACACGCACAAACCCGTGTCGCGCCAGCACGAAACCGACTACCTGGCGTATTACGGGTACCCCGATTACTGGGGCGGTGCGGATGCCTGGGGAGAAGGTGCATTCCCGAGCAGTCTGGCCACCGGCAGCCGATCCGAGCAAGACGCCTTTCGCGTGGCTCGAGAGTCCGCGCATGCCCACGACGAGATGGCGAACCGGCCGCGTCGTGATCCTCATCTGCGCAGCGCCGACGCGGCCGCCGACTATCACGTCCATGCCAGCAACGGGGACATCGGACATGTCGAAGGCTTACTCGTGGATGTCCACACATGGGCGGTGCGCTACATCATCGTCAACACCAGCAACTGGTGGATGGGCCATCAGGTCGCCATTCCCGTGGGGTTGATCGAGCGGATGAACTGGCTGGACGCCACCGTCTCACTGGCCCTCACGCGCGAAGCGGTGAAAGCGGCCCCGCCGTATGACGCCAAGGCCAGGCTTGATCGCCGGCAGGAAATCTCCATCCACAGACACTATGACCGTCCCGGCTACTGGAACGACGCACCGACGCACGCGCGCGATGGCAGCGAATAGCGTATTTCCTCAGCGCCTGCCCGACGCCGCCAAGGGCGCTTGTAAAGCATAAAATGAATCGTGTAGGACGTGGCCCGTCAGGTCAGGCGGGTCCGGGTTGTCTCACGTGCAAACACTGCGCGTGTTCGGATGCAAGGGAGGCCTGCCGTGAATACCATCACTTCCTTTCTGGTACTGATGCTGCTTCTCGCCGGCGCGGCTGCCGGCATGTATATCAGTCCCTATCTGGTGCCGTGCTTCGCGCTCGCCGCCCTATTGGTGGCTTCAACGTTGAAGATGGCCAACGCATGGCAGAAGTTCGTGATTCTGCGCGCTGGAAAACTGCAAAGCGTGAAGGGCCCCGGTCTTTTCCTGATCCTGCCGGTGATCGACAGCGTCACGGCAGTGATCGACGAGCGCATTCAAACCACCGCCTTCAACGCTGAGCAGGCATTGACAAAGGACACCGTGCCCGTCAATGTCGACGCGATCATTTTCTGGCACGTCAACGATGCCGAGCGGGCCGCCTTGGCAATTACGGACTACCGGCAGGCGATCGACAGAGTGTCGCAGACGTCGTTGCGCGAGATGATAGGCGCATCGATGTTGTCGTCTCTGCTCTCCGACAGGAAAGCATCTGACGAGCAATTACGTGCCGAGATCGGCGCCAAGACCGCAGCATGGGGCATCGCAGTGATGTCGGTGGAGGTTCGCGACGTGGCCATTCCGGTCGCCTTGCAGGATGCCATGTCGAGACAGGCGCAAGCCGAACGCGAAAAGCAGGCCCGCATGATTCTCGGGTCTGCAGAAGCGCTGGTCGCGGCGAAGTTCGTGGAGGCCGCAGCAATTTATGAAGGGCATCCACAGGCTTTGCAACTGCGCGCAATGAATATCATCTACGAGACGACCAAGGAGCGCGGCGCCACCATACTGATGCCCTCTGCAATGGTCGACAGCATGAATCCCGTAGCGTTGTCGTCTGCGGTGGCAAGCACCGATCCCGCCAGTGCACCTCCCGGACTGAACGGCACGGCATGACAGCCGACTTGTCGAACGCGCGGCGTTCGGCGATCTATTCGCCCTCAAGCATGATGCGGGCTGATCCGTGGGGGCAGTCAGGTGACGGGGGCATCGCCCCTTGAGCGTTGCCTCGTGCCATCAAGCACAAAGCAAAATGAAGGTCATCGCGACGAAGAGGAGTACCGCGTAGCTCATTGTCATCACCTCACTTCCATTGGGAAATACTGCGTGATCGGGACACGCCCTGAAGCTTCGCGCGTCTTGCGCAGGCCGTGCGTATCGCGGTCTTCGTCATTCATCCCGCATTCTCCACTCGGTGCACCAGACCTTTCGGCGTGGCGGGCTATTCATCGGACAACTGCACCAGCGCTGCCGTCTCGCCGGCGGTAGCCACATTGACAAGCTTGTTTCTCGCGCCGCAGTCGGGGCAATCGAAGTAAAAGCCGAGATCGTTGACCTCCGGGCTCATCTCCGGAAAGTCGTTCACTTCGCCGCAGGTTCTGCATGTGAACATGAGCTACTCCTTATTGTTCTGACGACGCTGCGCTATCAGCCATTCCGGACTGACGAATAGGCCAGCTCAGGGCCGCAACCGCCGCTCGTACTCAGCCCGGCCGGCAGCATCGTCCAGAGGTTAGGGGACGGCTCCTGTCACGTCTGTCCGATAGCGAACATTCGTTGATATGGAAACGCGCAGGAGGGTCCGGCAGCGGACAGACGGGCCGGCGTTGCGGCGCCATAACTGAGTAGCCAATCGAACGTGATTGCTTTCATTCACGAGTTGAGCACGCAAATTGTCGCTGTCCCATCTTCGAGACACACCATGAAACTATCCAATACTTCGACGCAACTTCACGTCGTACGCATACTTGAAGTCCTGATCGTTGCCGGCCTCGCCGTCGTGTGTACGCCCTCTGGCGCGGCCCCGACCATGGATAGCCCTGCAGCCGCCCATGCCACGAGGACGGCCGCGCGCGTGCCTATCGAAACCCGCATCACCAGTCTGCACACGCGGTTACAAATCACTTCGACCCAAGAGTCCCTGTGGCAACCCGTCGCGCAAATCATGCGCGAGAACGCGAACACGATGCAGACGTTGCTGCGTGCACGCGAGGATGGCGCCAGCCACATGAGCGCCATTGACGACTTGCACGCTTACGCCCAAATTGCCGAGTCGCATGCCGACGGCATCAGGAAGCTGACGCTCGCGTTCGAGTCTCTGTACAACAGCATGTCCGACGTGCAGAAACGCAATGCCGACCAGATCTTCCGTAATGAAGGGCATCACATGGGCCGTAAGGGCTGAGAACACCGGAGTCAATGATGAAATCGTCAATTACACGAAGACATGGCACGACGCCCCTCGGGGTGACGCTCGGCCTTGCGCTGGTGATCCTTTGCACGCTTGCACCGTCCGTCGTGCGTGCGGAGCCTGGATATCAGGACAACCGGAACACTTACCAGACGGATAGACGTGACTTCCGGCACGATCCGCACCGGGAGGGCCACATGTATCGCCACGATCGGGCGCGTTACTACGACGGGTACCGTGACGGCTACGGGTACCGCGACGGCTACACCTACGGGGCACCGCCCGTGGTGTACGCACCGCAGACATCGCCGGGCATCACCCTTTTCCTGCCGTTCCAGGCGCGATAGCCCGTGCCTGACCTGACGCGCCAAATCCGGCCGCTATGCCTATGCCGCCCCCGACGTTGGTACGCCGGCACCGTGGGGCGCCGAGTGCGGGTTGCCCGTACATCACGAAGCACCTGCGTCAGGCGCGTTTTCAGGGGCACTTACGATGCGCGGAAGCGATTCGGCGTCGCCCAGCGCCGCATCGACGATGGATTGAGCTTCGCCCAGCAGTTGCTGCAGGTGGTGGTCTCCCTGAAAGCTCTCGCCGTATATCTTGTAAATCGGTTCGGTTCCTGACGGACGAGCCGCGAACCAGCCATGGTCGGTAACGACCTTCAAGCCGCCTATCGGCGCGTCGTTACCGGGCGCCTGCGTCAAAATCGCGTTGATCGGCTCTCCGGCGAGCCGCTTCGAGCGCACCTTATCTGCCGTCAATGCGGCGAGCACAGCCTGTTGTGCAGCGGTTGCACTTGCCTCACGACGTGCCTCGACCGGCGAGCCCAGGGCATGCGACAACGTCTGGTACAACGCGCCGGGGTCTCGCCCGGTGCGCGCCATCATCTCGCCTGCCAACAGTGCGGGTATGAGACCGTCTTTGTCGGTTGTCCAGACCGAGCCGTCGCGCCGCGCGAAGCCAGTGCCTGCGCTTTCTTCTCCGGCTACCGCCAATGAGCCGTCGAGTAGTCCGGCGGCAAACCATTTGAATCCGACGGGAACTTCATACACACGTCTCCCGAGTTTTGACGCGAGACGATCGATCAACTGGCTGCCGACGACCGTCTTGCCAATGGCCGCATCGGACCGCCATTCGGGACGGTGTTCGAACAAATACTCGACGACCACGGCGAAATAATGATTAGGTGGAAGCAGGCCAGCCTCTGGCGTGACGATGCCGTGGCGATCATGGTCGGTGTCGCAGGCAAATGCGATGTCGAAGGCATTCTTTTGCGCGATAAGCCCCCGCATGGCGAAAGCCGACGAGGGGTCCATGCGGATGCGACCGTCCCAATCGGCGGTCATGAAACCGAACGTCGGATCCACGGTCGTACGGGTTACCGTCAGATTCAGTCGATACCGCTCGGCAATGGCCGGCCAGTAATGCACACCGGCTCCCCCCAGGGGGTCGACCCCCAAGTGAATGCCCGAGTCGCGCAACAAGTCCATGTCGATGACGTTGTGCAGGTCGTCGACATAGGTATTCAGGAAGTCATAGGGGTGCGTCGTGGCCGCGCGCATCGCCTCCTCGACGCTCATGCGCGGCATCGACCGCAAGCCGCTGCGCAGCAGTTCGTTGGCTTGCGTTTCAATCCAGGTGGTCACTGCGGAGTCTGCGGGTCCACCATGCGGCGGGTTGTACTTGATGCCGCCGTTATCGGGCGGATTATGTGACGGCGTGATGACGATGCCGTCTGCGAACCCCGCCGACCGCCTGCGGTTGTAGGTGACGATGGCGTGAGACACCGCTGGTGTGGGCGTGTATTCGCCGCCCTCGGAAATCATCACGTCGATGCCGTTGCCTGCGAATACCTTCATGACGGTCGCGAAGGCTGGCTCCGACAAGGCGTGAGTATCGATGCCGACGAATGTCGGACCACTGATGCCATGCCGTTGACGGTAACGGCAGATGGCCTGACTGATGGCCAGGACGTGCGCCTCGTTGAATGTCGTGAGGAACGACGAACCGCGATGGCCCGAGGTACCGAACGCAACGCGCTGTGCTGCAACGTCGGGATCAGGGACATTGCAGTAGTACGCTGTGACCAGCCGCGAGACATTGACCCACTTGTCCGGCGATAAGGCTTGTCCGGCGTACGGACTGACCGGCGGGGCCCCCGGTGCGGGCGCTTGGGATTCGGTCATGACGTTTCCCCCCGGTGTTTGCTGCCGTGACGCATGAGTTGCGCCTTGGCTGTCGTGACGATATGCGCCACATCGAAACCGAAATGACGGGCCAGCGTCTCGCGCGGGGCAGACATGCCAAACGTGTGCAATCCGAGAATCGCCCCCTCATGCCCGGCATAGCGCTCCCAGCCGAAGGTCGACGCTTCTTCGACGGCAACGCGTGCGACGACCGAGGGGGGCAGGATATGGTCTCGGTAGGCCAACGACTGGCTCTCGAATATCTCCCATGACGGCAAGCTGACGACGCGCGCCAGAATGCCTTCGCGCTTCAACTCGTCATACGCGGCGGCGCACAGCGCAACTTCGCTGCCGGTGGCGAGCAACAAGACGTCCGGGGTATCGTCTTCGACATTCATTTCCTCGCAGGCATCGATCAGGACGTAGGCGCCCCGCGCAACGCCTGCGGCGTTGCCGTAACGGTTCCGGTCGAGCACGGCTACCGCCTGACGTGTCAGCACGAGGCAGACCGGCCCCCGCTTGAGCGCCATGATGACGCGCCAGGCCTCAACCACCTCACCGGCGTCGGCCGGACGCAGTACCGTCATGCCCGGCATGGCGCGTAGCGAGGCAAGTTGTTCGACGGGCTGATGCGTCGGTCCGTCTTCTCCCAGGCTGATCGAGTCATGCGTCCATATCGTAATCAACGGCAATTCCATCATCGCGCTCAAACGCAGCGCCGCCCGGCAATAGTCGGTGAAGATCAGGAAACTGGCAACGAACGGTCTCAGCGATGACAGACTCATGCCGCTCGCGATTGCACACATGGCATGTTCGCGCACGCCGAAATGTAAATTCCTGCCGCGATAGTCGCCCCCCGACTGCGGGTCGCGGCTCTGAAAGTCGCCCGCGAGATCGAACGTGAGACGAGTGAGCGTCGATGGCGCCAGATCGGCCGCGCCCCCCACCAACCAGGGCACCCGCGCGGCAATGGCATTGAGCACTTGCCCCGATGCAGCCCGGGTGGAAAGACCTGCCGCCGTTGGTGTGAATTCGGGCAGTCCCGTGTCCCATCCGGCGGGTAGCTCGCGCGCTTGCATCTGCTCCAGCGCCTCGGCCAGGTCGGGATACTGGGCCCGATAGTCCGCAAAGCGCTCCAGCCACCGGGTATGGGCATCGCGTCCCCGGCGGCCGAAGCCGTCGCGCCAATGGGCCTTGACGCCTTCGGGCACGTCGAACTGCCGGTCGGGATCGCTGCCGAAAAATTCCTTGGCCAGGCGGACTTCGTTCACGCCAAGCGGCTCGCCGTGCGCCTCTCGTGTATCTTGCCGATGGGGAGCACCGTAACCGATATGGCTTTGCACGATGATGAGGGTGGGGGTGTGTCTGGTATCGAGAAATCCTTGATAGGCCCGGGTCAACTGCGCGAGGTCGTTGGCATCGCTTACCCGTTCGACATGCCAGCCGTAAGAGGCAAAACGCGCACCGACGTCCTCCGTGAATGCCAGGTCGGTGGACCCTTCGATGGTGATGTGGTTGTCGTCATAGATCCAACACAGATTGGCCAGCTTCAGATGACCGGCCAGCGACGCCGCCTCCGCTCCCACCCCCTCCATCAGGTCGCCATCGCTGCAAAGCGCGTAGACGTTGTACTGAAACAGCGGGAATCCCGGTCTGTCGTAGGTTGCGCTCAGCCATTGTCCCGCGACAGCCATGCCGACGCTCGTGGCAAGCCCTTGCCCGAGCGGCCCGGTCGTGGTCTCCACACCGGTCGTCCATCCGTACTCGGGATGCCCGGTGCATCGGCTTCCGGCTTGGCGAAACGACTTCAGATCGTCGATGGTTACGGCTAGCTCGCCGGTAGTGTCATCACTTCTGACGCCGCAAACGTGCAGCAGGCTGTACAGCAACGCACAGGCATGCCCGTTGGACAGAACAAAACGATCCCGTCCGGCCCAGTGTGGGTGCTCGGGGTCGTATCTCAGGAACCGCTGCCACAGACAATAGGCCGTTGGCGCCGCATCCATCGGCGTGCCGGGATGCCCGGATTGCGCCTTTTGCACCGCGTCGATCGACAAGGTGCGCAGGGTGTTGATGCACAACTGATCAAGATCATCTGACTGCATGTTTGATAACTCCATCGATGTGAGCGACAGTTCGCCGCTATGCCGGTTGACGCACGAACACGGCATTACCCTGCGGCGCTCACGCGTCGCGAGGCGTCACCGGCACCGCAAGGTCTACGTGGCCGCCAAACGCATAGCGCATGGCCGACAAAAGCTGATCCGCGAAGACGGATTGTCCTCGGGAGCTGAAACGCGCATAGAGTGCCGCGCTCAGCACTGGCGCAGGTACGGCTTCGTCGATCGCTGCCTCGATCGACCAACGACCTTCTCCGGAATCTGAAACGTGACCGGCGAACTGTGCCAGCGTAGGATCTGTGCGCAATACTTCCGCCACTTTGCCGAGGAGCCACGAATCGATCACGCTTCCATGTCGCCAGACCTCGGCGATATCGGCCAGATTGAACGTGTACTGGTAGTACTCGGGATGATGTAATGGGGTGACTTCGGCGTCGGCTGCGCCTTGCTGTGCGCCGATATTCGCGCATTTGAGAATGTTCAGGCCTTCCGAATAGGCGGCCATCATGCCGTACTCGATGCCGTTGTGGATCATCTTCACGAAATGGCCGGCCCCGGAAAGCCCGCAATAGAGATACCCGGACGCTGCCGTGGGGGCGTCGAGACCCATCGTGCGGCCGATACCGTCGGGTTTTGGCTTTGCTACACCGTCTGTGGTGGAAGCCAATGCGGTAAAGAGCGGTGTGAGGTACACCACGACATCCTCTTCGCCGCCGATCATCAGACAGTAGCCGCGCGCCAGACCGGCGATCCCCCCGCTGGTGCCGACGTCGATGAAATGAACGCCTCTGGCACCCAGTTCGACACTGCGTCGCATATCGTCCCGGTAGTAGGAGTTGCCGCCGTCGATGACGATATCGCCGGGCGCCAGCCGGGGCCCGAGGTCGGCGAGCGCCGCTTCGACTGCGGCTGCGGGCACCATTAGCCACAGGATTCTGGGGCCCTCCAGAAGCGACATCATCTGGTCGAGCGAAGCGGCCCCCGTCGCGCCTTCCTGCTGCAGCGCAGCGATCGCCGACGGATGAACATCGTGGACGACACACTGGTGACCGTGGCGCATCAGGCGGCGCACCAGATCGGCCCCCATGCGTCCTAATCCAATCATGCCGAGTTGCATGGTTTGCTCCCTAGGAGTGTGAGTGAGGGTGATGTGGAACGCGGCACATCGCCCTCTCGACACTAGGGGCGTTCGCCGGGTAGTTCTGTCCACTACCGAACACAAAATGGTCGCTGCGATATGCGATATGCGACACGCGGTTGCGGCGCAAGTCCGGTGCTTCTGACACCGAACGACGTTTGTTCACTGTCCACGTACGGCACCGAACCGACATGTCCTCGTCTACCGGCTAAGTTGCGGGTGAGGGTGGAGAAATCCCCCCTCTCACCGACGTGGGGAGCAAATCATGTCTTTAGGAATTGTGGTGATGATTGTCTTGGCGCTTCTGTTGGTAGGAGCGTTTCCGGCCTGGTCGTATAACTCGGGTTGGGGATATGCGCCGAGTGGCGCGGTGGGGCTGATGCTCGCCGTTCTGATTGTTCTGCTCTTGATGGGGCGACTATGAGGCGCTCGACCCAAGGCATGCTCGACGCCGTCAATCGGCGCGCAGGGCAGGTCGCCACGAAGGTGAGCGACACGCGAGCCCCGGACAAGGGGCTCAATTTTTCATCCACCGAGAACGTCAAACATCATGAACAAAGATCAAGTGAAAGGCCGGGTCAAGGAAGCCGCAGGCAAAATCAAAGAGGTCACCGGTAAAGTGGTAGGCAACAAGCAGATGGAAGTCGACGGCAAGATCGAGAAGCACGCCGGCAAAGTCCAGTCAGTCGTGGGCGACGCGCGCCGCGATCTGAAGAAGTGAAAATTGTGGATAACCTGCCCCCGTCACAGGGGGCTCACTGGCCGTGCCCGTATTCAGGAGGTGCTTCCTTCGGCCGGAGCCAGGTGCCGTTCGGGCATGCGTTTTCCGGCAATGACCTGCATGAGTTCGGCCCAGGCCTGACGAAACGCCTCGACACCCTCGCGCTGCAGGCGTGCGGCCAGCGCGGTTACGTCAATGCCGGCATGAGTAAAATCGGCAAGCACCGGGTCGGCGTTACCGCCATCCTCGCGCATGACACTGATCAACTCGCCTCCCGCGGCAAAGGCCAGCAACGTCGCCTCCGGCACGGTGTCGATGGTATCTGGTGCGGCAAGGGCTTCTACGTAATAGCCGGGCGAGATTTCCCGGCTCTTCGCGCCGGTACTGGCCCACAACAGACGTTGAGGGCTCGCACCGGCGTCGGCCAATTCCCGCCACATCGGATGCGACATGCGATCACGGTAGGCACCGTAGGTTTGTTTTGCGATGGCAACACCGAGGCGATTGCGTAACCCGAATGGCACCTCGCCAGTGACGGCGGTGTCCCAACGGCTGACGAAGAGCGACGCCACAGAGGCGACGCGCAAGTCAAGCCCGGCGTCGCGCCGGCGCGCCAGACCTCGCCAGTAGGCGTTTGCAGCCTCGACGTATTGCTCGCGAGAGAAAAGGAGCGTGACGTTGACCGGCACACCGGCAAAGATCGCTTCCTCGATTGCGATCAAGCCGGCTGCCGTTCCGGGAATCTTGATGAAGAGATTGGGACAACGCGCGCTTGCATGAAGGCTTTTGGCCGCCGCCACTGTCCCGACGGCATCCTCGGTAAGCCATGGCGATACTTCGAGCGAGACCCATCCATCAACGCCTTGGGTGCGCTGATGCACCGGCAGGAACAGTTCGGCAGCCTCCGTCAGATCCTTGATCGCCAGTGAGAAGAATAGTGCTTCGTCCGTCAGAGGCGGATCGGCGGATTTGGCAATATCGATATCGTATGCCGCCGTATCGCGGATCGCCTTGAGATAAATACTTGGATTCGACGTCAAACCTGTGACGTTGTATTCGTCCCGATAGCGGGCCAATGTCCCGTCACCAAGCAAGTCTCGTGTGATGTTGTCGAGCCAGAGACTCTGACCGAGTGCCTGTAATTTCAGAGTGGCTTTCATGAAACCTCGCCGAGTGAGTTTTCGGAGATGGCTATTGATCTCCCAAGGGGCCGATTACGTATTCGGCGCTGTGCTCTGCGACCGATTCGCCATTGCATGTCGACTCGACGTGCTTTCCGCCACCGATCTCACGTTACATGGAGCACCAACGCCGATGCGGTACGTCAGCGTACCAATCCGGTCGGCGCTTTCATGCCTGGATGGCCCGCCGCGTCGCGGCACCGGGACGGTCCTGCCGTGGCCGCGATGCCTGTAATTTCTTTGCCGGCCTGTGCGATACCGGACCGACGCGCCGTCTCGCCGGCGAGCAGAGTGTTGTCGAAGGTTGGGTCGAGCAACGGGCACGCACGCCCACTTGAGTCTATGGAGAGGCTTATGACACCTAGTCAGGTCAGAGATCGAATCAGAGAGTTGGAACAGAAGTTCTCGCGCCTCAAGAACGAGTTCCGTCAAGTCGCGAGTGGACGAAAACGCGCTCCCCGAAAATGGGGGGAGGCAGCGGCGTCAGTCGAAGCAGGCGAAATCAGGGAGGATCTGACCGGGGACCGTTAGGAAAAGTCAGGCGACTGACGATTCACGTTGGCGAATGTACGCAAAGCGTGTATATCGACGGCCCCGGCGCTAACGTCGAATCCGGAGGAGAGAAGTCATGAAAGCTGTTCGAAAATTGATGTTGATGCTTGTGGTCGCCTCGCTAGGCGGCTGCTGGTGGGGGCCTGGCCCCGGTGACGATCACGGAGGGTATGGCCATGACCGTTACGACCATGGGGGTTTCGGCCATGACCGTTACGATCGCGATGGCGGCCCGGGGCCGGGGCGAGATCGGTAAGTGAAGGGCAAATGCCACTCACGTGAGTGATCGTGAGCAAGGAGGCAAACATGCGACATCTACTGATTACAGCGACCGTGCTGCTTTGCCCGGTGATATCGGCTCAGGCACAGGTTCAGGTCGGCGTGAGCATCACATCGCCCGGTGTCAGCATCGGCATCGATTTGCCCGCCTATCCGGCGCTGGTACAAGTGCCCGACTATCCGGTCTATTACGCGCCACAACTGGATTCCAATTACTTCTTCTACGAGGGCCAGTACTGGGTGTATCAAGGCGACAACTGGTACACCAGCGCCTGGTACAACGGGCCATGGCAGATGGTATTGCCTACGGCCGTGCCCGTGTTCATCTTGCGCATTCCAGTACGCTACTACCGACGCCCGCCCGACTATTTCAATGGTTGGGCAGGCGATGCGCCACCCCGCTGGAGACAGCGTTGGGGGCCGCAATGGGAAGCACAGCGCCGCGGGTGGGACCAGTGGAATCGTCGTGATGCGCCGCGCCCGGCGCCGTTGCCGATGTATCAGCAGCAATACTACGGCGCCCGATATCCGCACTCGGTTGCGCAGCAGAATGCGCTGCGTGCCCAAAACTACGGGGATCCGTCGCGCACGGGCCAGAGTCCCGGTCCCGGGGGGGCCCATAACGGCCGCGCCGCGCCTCAGGCACCGCGCGAGCCGAGAGCGAACGGGCAGCCGTCGGAGCATATGCAATGGGACCAACAGGATCCGCAGGGGCATCAACGGATGCCGCAACCCGAACCGCAGCGACAATCCCAGATGGGTTTGCAGGTACCGCGCGGCGCGCCCCCCCAAGGGCAACGCAGCCAATCGGCGCCGGAGCCGCGCGGCCGGGAGGACCGGGGAGGACAGCAAGGGGGAGCAGAGGAGGGACGAGACGTTGGGCGAGGCGATTCGCGACGTTGAATCTGCCGCCTCGGATGGCTGTCATTCCAAGCCGGCCTCGCGCAAATGAAATGTCGTTCGACATATTTGTGCGAGGCCCGTATTACCGTTGCCCCAGGCGGGCACGGAGGCGTCAAATGGCCTGGATATCGGGAAGCAATCGATCGAACTCCCGCTTCACCACCCCATAGCATTCACAAACGCGTTTTTCGAGGCCAGCTCTGTCCAGCACTTCGATATGCCCGTGGCTGTAGCGTATGAGTCCGGCGGTTTGAAGCTTCAACGCCGCTTCCGTAACGCCGGATCTGCGAACGCCCAACATGTTGGCAATGAGTTCCTGAGTCATCCGCAACTCGTTGGACGGCAGGCGATCAATGCTCAGCAGCAGCCATCGGCATAACTGCTGGTCGATCGAGTGGTGACGATTACATACTGCGGTTTGCGCCATTTGCGTGATCAATGCTTGTGTGTAGCGCAAAAGCAATCGCTGCGTCGGACCGGCGCGCTTGAACTCCTCTTTGAGCAGCCGGGCGCTCAGCCGATAGGCGTACCCGGCGCTTTGCACGATCGCTCGACTCGGCGTGGTTTCGCCGCCCATGAACAACGCAATGCCGACGACCCCTTCCTTGCCTACGATCGCAATCTCGGCAGAGGACCCATCTTCCATGACGTACAGCAGAGAGACGATGGCGGTCGTAGGGAAATACACGTGATCCAGACGGTCGCCGGATTCATAAATGACTTTGCCGAGCGGCATCTCGATCAAAACCAACTCCGGTGCGATTCGTCCCCACTCGGCATCCGGCAAGACGGACAGCAGATGGTTGGCGCTTTTGTTCGGTTGCGCAAGCATGTATTTCCCCTTCATGCCCTGAAACTGGACACGTGCGCGTCTGATTCGCTGCGCAATGAATACACTGAGTGAATCGATGGCGCGACCATCATTGAACGAGACTGCCGCGTGGCAGGGCTCCCCGGCGGGTTGCTCCGAGCCGTTGACGTGCATCGGCTTTCGTCTAGATTTTTGGTCGCCACCCTGGAATTGTCAATCATGTGTCGCCCGATGATAATCGGCAATTGGCTCACACGGGGAAGTATCACGAGATTCGTGGCGCTTGGCCGTCAAGACGATCGCCCGCCTTCTTTTTCCCAAACGCGAACTGCCGCTTGATATATGTCGCGCTATCCCGCTCGCATGGACCAGATACGTTTGCGGTTCAGTAGCAGCGGAATGGCGCCGATGACAATGCCGCCCATACCAACGATATTGGTGACCCAATCAAAGGTCGGGACGCTGTATAGCGCGATGAAGAAAAGGAAAATGCCGCTGACCGCCGGCCATATGACATGCGTCACGGCAAGCCACGCCCCCTGCGTCAGTACCTTGCGGTAGTACCAGCCGCAGGCGAGGCCGGTCAGTCCGAGATAGAAGCAGATCTGGAAGCCGATGGCGGTAATCGAATCCTGCAGGATGACGTTGATGGTCGGCAGATAGGACGACATCAGCAACAGCGCGAGTCCGGCGATCCAGATGAAAAGAATGGCGATGTGCGGCGTTCGCCAATGTGGATGCAGGCGCGCATAACGTTCGTGGAGGGCGCCGTCTCGGCTCTTGGCAAAAAGCGTTCTCGTGAACTGCAGCATCTGCGTCTCGACCGTCCCTACCGTGCTCAGCAACACCGCAATGATCGCCACGTACCCCCAGGTCGGCCCTAACAGCTTTTCTGCAATGGCGAAGATGACATTCGTGTTGTAGTGCTGGATCTCGGCATCCGACAGCCCAAGCAGCGTAATGACAATGAAGATGAGGAAAAACGCCATCAGGAACACCATCGACCAGAATGCAGCTCGACCGGGACGCGGTTGGAGTCCCGCGTTTCCTCGCTGAGGTTCAGCGTCACGTCCCAGCCGTAAAAGAAGAAGATCGCCACCAACGCCCCATTGGCGAACAGCTTCGGTGTGAAAGTAAAGGGCCAGAACCAGGCCCACGAGAACGGGTGTTGCGGCGCGCGCGGGAAGACGAAGAAACTCGCGACGACGATCACGAGCAGGATGACGCCTTCAATGATCGTCATCAGTACCTGAGCGTAGCTGGTGAGCTTGATCCCCTTGATGACCACCGCACTGACAACCGTGAGCCACGCCGCCGCGATCAGTGTCACGTAGTGCACGTTATTCATCATGGGACGATTAAAGATGAGCAACGTGGCATTCGCCGCCGGAATCATGGCCGATACCATGAATACACAGCACAGCACCAAAAGTGCCCAGCCGGCAAAGAAGCCGAGCGAGCGCCCGAACACCATGCTCACCCACGAATAAGAGGTGCCGGCACTCGCCAGCGCCCGGTTCATGTTGATGAACGCGTAAGCGATGCCAAACATGATGAGCCCGCACACCAGAATGCTCGCCGGCGACAGCGTCCCGGCCCTCCCGATAATGGTGGACGTCGTGGCCTCGACGCTATAGGCGGGCGCCGTGCCGGCGATGCCCATGATGACCGACTCGACGATGCCCAGCGAATCGGCATTGAGCTTGGCGGGTTGGTCCATGGGCGCGACTCGTGGTTGACGATCGATGGATCGACTTTTACTCCGTCACGGCGCGGGATTCAACAATTAGTTGGAGACGGCTGCCCAGGGCAAATATGGCAGTTGGCGGATGCTATTCCCCCTGCGTCCGGATGAGGCATCGGGGTGCCTGGGCAAACGCCGCATCGCGGTCGGCGTCCAACTAGTCGTCCCGACACGGTGGGTACTCCATTCCCCAGCGGAAATGTCCACTGCGCAGTAAAACCGGCGCCCCCTGGCAAAGCGCCAGATACCGCCCAGTCATCTTTTCGATGGCCGCCCGATTCGCTCTGAATGCCGTCATCAGATCGTCTGCATTGCACGATTTCGCACCGAAATGGTCTTCCAACGCTTCCGCTGAGATAGCACATACAATCCGCTTCTGATCGCAATCGACAGTGAACTCGATCGTCATGTCGTCGCCGTTATAGGCTGGCGCGATGTGTGGAAACTCGATCTTCATGTTACGGCTCCACGAATGTGTTACCCCAACGCGAGACGCCGCTTACCTCTTCAGACGCAACCGGACGCCTGCCTTCCCGACCCGCCTCGGTGTCCAGGCGAGCTTCCTCCATAAACTCCACGACGTGACATGGCCACCCGAACCGCTCGGCGATGCGCCTGCGCAAACTGTCGGCGGCGGCAGGCTCGCCATGATTGAGGAAGACATGGCGAACTGGCTTCTGGAACCTGGATAGCCACGCCAGTGTTTCGTCGTAATCGGTATGTGCCGACAACGTGTCGAGTTGAACAACTTCGGCATTGATGTGGACATATTCGCCGAAGATTTTCACTTCGCTGCCGCCATTGACCATGGTCGATCCGCGGGTGCCTAGGGCTTGAAAACCGGTAAACAGCACCGTATTGCGCCAATTGCCGGCCAACGCTCTGAGATGATGCAGGACACGGCCGCCGGTGGCCATGCCGCTACCGGCAATCACGATGAAAGGCATCGAGCGAGTGTCCAGCCATTTGGATTCCTCGACACTCGTGACGAACGTGGCCGCGCCGCACATCTCGGCGCATTCGGCACGGTTCAGACGGTGATCTTTGAGGTGCGCCGAATAGGCGTTCGTGACGTTGATCGCCATGGGACTGTCCAGATACACCGGAACGTCCGGAATGTCTCCTGCCGACTTCAGGCGTGCAATCCAGTAAAGGAGGCTTTGCACACGCCCCACGGCAAATGCGGGGACGATTACGGCACCGCCGCGCGTGAACGTGCGATTCAGAATCTCCGCCAACTGAGCGCCAGGGTCCGTCCTGTCATGCAGACGATCCCCATATGTCGACTCCAGCACCAGGAAATCGGGCGTTTCGGGTATCGCGGGTGGCAGCATGATTGGATCGTCCCGGCGCCCGAGGTCCCCGGAGAACAGAATTTTCACGCCGCAAACCACGAACTGCGCCATCGCGGCGCCGAGAATATGACCTGCGTGCAAGAACGTCACCTTTAGCTCGGGGGCGATGGCGAGCGGGGTGTCGAAAGGCTGCGGCTTCAGTAAGGCAATGGCGCGATGGGCATCCTCCGTCGTGAATAACGGAAGCGCGGGTCGATGCTTCGATTTTCCGTGGCGATTGAGATAATCCGCCTGTTCTTCTTCCAGCCGGGCACTGTCGAGCAACAGGATTTCGCACAGATCTCGGGTCGCCGACGTGCAGTAGACGGGGCCCTTGAATCCGTAGCGGACCAGCACGGGCAAGTAGCCGCTGTGATCGATATGGGCGTGCGTGAGAACAACGGCATCGAGCCGGCTAACGTCGAAGGCTGGCGGCGCCCAGTTTCGCGCCCGAAGGTTCTTGATCCCTTGATATGCACCACAATCGATCAATACCTGCCTGCCGTCTGCCGATAGCAGGGTCTTGGAGCCGGTGACCGTGCCGGCCGCCCCCAGAAAGCTCAATTGCATGGACGTACCTCGCGCGAATGTCGGGCGGTGACATGACCCCCCGGTATTGTCAGCATAGCTATCTCTCCCGGTATCGCGCGCCTGTGAAGTTCGGGACGTTGATGTGTGTCAAGGACCATGCTCGTGTCAACCCACGCCCGGCCGCGCTGCATATACCGTTGAGTTGCGGCGACAACCGTCGGATGACCGTCGCGCATTGGGAAGCCACCGGCCGATACGTCGTCATCCGATTCGCTAACTACATTGAGGACGACAAAAATGCCCCATCGAATCCTTCTTGCCATGGACGGCAGTGAGACGTCATGGCACGCATTGCGCGAAGCCATCCGCTTCGCCATGCCCGACGATGTTGTCAGGGCGATAAGCGTTATCGATGACCCATTCGCCCACTACCAGTCCGCGTTTGCGTCGCACATCGATCTCGAGGCGGTCAGGGAAGGCCTGATTGCCGAGACGCAGCTCACATTGGCCGATGCCTACAAAAAGCTTCATGATGAAGGCCTGCAGGCCGACACTCGCTCCATCGATTTGCGCGCCTGGGGCGGAACGATTGCGGATGCCATCGTCAGGGAGGCGGAACGGTGGCATGCCGATCTGTTGATTCTCGGCACGCATGGGCGTCGGGGCATCCGGCGTCTGATGATCGGTAGCGTCGCAGAACAGGTACTTCGGCAGGCGCATCGCCCGGTCATGCTGGTGACCTGCCCATCGGCCGCATCGTCACAAAGCGCCTCCGCGATGTCTGCGGAGAGCACAAAGGGGTGAAATCATGTTCGAGCGTATATTGGTCGCGATTGACGGTAGCCCCACGGCAGACGAGGCATTCGACTATGCGTTGGCACTTGCCGCCGCACGCAAAGCCCGGCTGCATGTCTTGTTCGTCGTCGATATTCCCGTCGCCTACGTGGCCGACGCCGACCCGTTCCCCTTCATTGAAGCGATGCGGCTGCAAGGAGAGAGCATTCGCAAACTGGCCGGCGAGCGCCTTAAAAGGGCCGGCGTCGAGGGCGACGTGGAGATTCGGGAACTCTTGCCGCTTGGGGGAGATGTTCCGCATCAGATCAACCTTGCCGCCGAAGAATGGCATGCCGACGTTATCGTGATCGGCACGCACGGGCGGCGGGGCATAAGACGTCTGGCATTGGGCAGCGTGGCGGAAAACTGTGTCAGACAGGCAACGCGCTCCGTGATCCTCATCCCGGGCGCAAAGACCCAAGCGAACGACGAGGTACTTTAGCGCGTCAACAACCGTGGCCTGGTGCAAGCCGGGTGATGGCATATCGTGCGCCCGTGCGTGTAGAATCGTCGGCGCGTTTGTGCGGCTTCAGGCAAACGCGTATTTCAGGAATGCAATACTCCAGAATAACGTTACGACACAAAGGCAGGCGCATGACTCGCATCATTGTTGCGGACGATCACACACTGGTTCGCGCCGGGTTGCAGCGTATCCTCGCCAGCAGTGACGATCTCGAGATCGTGGGCGAGGCCTCGAATGGGGCCGAAGCCATTGCGCTGCTTCAGGCGGCGCCGTGCGATGTGCTGCTGCTGGATTTGTCCATGCCGGGACGCAGCGGCGTCGACCTCATTGCCCAGATCAAGGCGCTGTTTCCTCGCTTGGCCATTCTCGTGCTCACCATGCACGGCGAAGAGCAGTATGCCGTGAGAGCGCTGAAGGCTGGCGCGGCCGGGTACCTGACCAAGGAAAGTGCGCCGGCAGAGCTGGTGAGCGCCGTCAGGAAGGTCGACAACGGTGGCGTCTACCTGAGCCCAACCATGGCTGAGCGGATTGCGAAAGACCTTGCGACAGCCGTGGCGGACGGCCCGAGTTTTCGACAGCTGTCGGACCGTGAATTCGACGTATTCATGATGCTCGCCCGAGGACTGACGCTGAACGATATCGCGAGCGATTTATGCGTGAGCGTCAAGACCGTCAGCACCTATAAGGCTCGCGTTCTCCAGAAGCTCCAACTCAAGACTCAAACCGAATTGGTGCATTACGCGATCCGGCATGATTTGTTGCGCGATAGTCTCTAGCCCGTGGATTTGTAGGCCGCGGCCTACACGCCGCCATATCGGCTGACAAAATATCGCGCAGGTCACTGATTTCCTTTTCGGCGTTCGTCTTCGATACTGGAGACGTCCAATCAAGACGCTGATCCGCCGGAGGTCACCATGTACATCCCACTTCGCGAATATCAAACTGGCCCTGTGTCGGATGCGCAGCCCATCCACGTGCATCGGGCTTTCGACGAACCCGCAGGCGCAATCCCCCGATGCAGCACCTGCCTACTGCGCCAGTTCTGTCTGGCCGAGGGACTGTCCGACGAATCGGCGCGCCGTCTGGATGGCGTTACCCGCGTGCGCCGGACCATCCGCCGGGGGGAGGTGCTGTTTCGTCCCGGCGATGTGCTGGAGCACATATACGCTGTGCGTGCAGGTTCCTTCAAAACGGTTATTACGCATCCGGACGGCAAGGAGCAGGTCACCGGATACATGTTGGGCGGCGAGATTCTGGGGCTGAGCGCGATTGCGAACGGCAAGTACGTTTCGGAAGCGGTCGCGCTTGAAGACAGTCAGGTTTGCGCAATCAGGTTCTCCGAGCTGGAAAGCGTCGCCGCACAGTTCCCTGTCGTGCTGCACCAGTTGCACCGCCTGATCGCCGCGGGCATCGTGCGGGAGCAGAACCAGTTGATGCGCTTGGGCATCGCACGCGGCGAAGCACGGCTGGCCGGCTTCCTGCTCGACGTGTCGGCGCGTCTGGCGGCGCGGGGTTATTCTCCAAACGCGTTCCTGCTGCGCATGACGCGAGAAGAGATCGGCAGTTTTCTGGGCCTGCAATTGGAAACGGTCAGCCGAATGCTCTCTCGTATGCAGGCGCAGAATACGCTGCGCGTCAAGCAACGCGAGATCACCCTGATCGACACCAAGCGCCTGAGCGATTTGGCGAGCGCGGCCCAGTAAACGCAACCGTTCCAGCGGAGATCCCCATGCGGGCAATGCAGTTTTCACGCGCCGACGGCAGACTCCGGCTCGTGGACATCCCCGTGCCCACTCCGGGGCCGACGCAAGTCCTCATACGGGTGAACGTCTGCGGTGTTTGCCGTACCGACTTGCATGTCGTCGACGGTGACCTTCCCGACGTTCCCGACGGCATCATCCCGGGCCATGAGATTGTCGGGACGGTCGAGGCGCTGGGGGCGGATGTCCGCGAACTCGCACTCGGCGATAGAGTCGGGGTGCCCTGGCTTGGCGCCACCTGCGGCTGCTGCCGGTTCTGCCTGAGCGAGCGCGAGAACCTATGTGCAGACGCGAAATTTACCGGCTATACGCTCAACGGAGGTTATGCCGAATATGTGGTGGCGCAGGCGCGCTTCACTTTCCGGCTGCCCGAGAACTATGATGATGCGACCGCAGCCCCGCTATTGTGCGCGGGTCTGATTGGGTATCGTTCGTTGAGCATGGCGGGCGATGCCCGCAGGCTTGGGATCTATGGCTTCGGCGCGGCGGCCCATCTTATTGCACAGATCGCCCAGGCTCAAATGCGCGAGGTTTATGCCTTCACTCGGCCCGGCGATGAAGAGGGCATGGCGTTTGCGTTATCGCATGGTGCCTGCTGGGCAGGTCCGAGCGATGCGCCTGCACCGCAACCACTCGACGCCGCGATCATTTTTGCGCCGGTCGGCGACCTGGTGCCGCAAGCGCTCGCCGGAGTCGATCGTGGCGGTGTCGTCGTATGCGCAGGTATTCATATGAGCGATATTCCGGCGTTCCCCTACCGGTTGATCTGGGGCGAACGTCAGATCAGGTCCGTCGCCAACCTCACGAGAGAAGACGGCCTGGCGTTTCTGTCGCTGGCCGAGAGAGTTCCGCTGCGCGTGGCGACCCACGCGTATCCTCTCGAGCGAGCCAATGCGGCACTCGACGACTTGCGCCGGGGCGCGTTCTCCGGTGCCGCCGTGCTGCGGATCAGGGCGTCCTGACCAGCAGCTAATCGGACGACTCCTCGGCGGGCGCCGACGTCGGCAACGGAATCACCGTGGTGATGATGGTTCCGCCGTCGGCCGGACTTCGAATGTCCAGCGATCCGCCGAACAAGCGAGCCCGTTCGCGCATACTGATAAGGCCCAGCGAATCGGACTTCGGACGCGTTGGCGGCAGCCCGCGGCCATTATCGGAAATACGCAGCCGGAAATCCCGATCGCAAGACAGTTCAATCGTAACGGACGTCGCTCTCGCATGTTTCGCCACGTTGTTCAACGCTTCCTGAACGATTCGGAATAACGCCGTCGCCAACGCCGCAGGGATGGGCGGCAGGCTGTGAGCCCCTGTCACGTCGATAGCCACGCCATAACGGCGCGCAAAGTCCTGGGCAAACCATTCGATAGCGGGGCCAAGGCCCAGATCGTCGAGCATCGTCGGGCGAAGGTCCGCAGCCATCTGGCGAACCGCCGTAATCATGCCGTCGATCGATTGCTCGATTCTGACGATGTCGGCGCTCGCGGGCGTTTTTCCACCCAATGCCATTTTGAGCATGGCAGCGTCCATCTTCAGCGCGGTCAGCCGCTGGCCAATGTCGTCGTGCAGCTCTCTTGCGATCCGGAGCTTCTCCTCTTCCCGAACGTCCTGAAGACGAGCCGTCAGTTTTTCAAGCTCACTTCGGGAGTTTTGCAGGGCGTTGGCGATTTTTCGTTGCTCGGTGACGTCACGCAATATGACCGTGTAAAACTTGCCTTCGGCATCGGCACTCTGAGAAATCGAGGCTTCCATCGGAAATTCCTCGCCGTCCGCGCGCACCCCCCACAGCGGCCTGCCACGTCCCATCAGGCGCTCGGAAACACCCGTTAATCCGAAGCGGGCGATGTGCTGATGGTGGGCGTCTCGAAACCGTTCCGGAATGAACCGTGAAAGCGGCTCGCCAATCACTTCCATGGCACTGCATCGGAAGATGCTCTCCGCAGTGGGATTGAAGATTTGAATGCGCTGACGCTCGTCGATAGTGATGATCGCCTCGCGCACGGACTCGATCACGCTGAACAGCCGGCTGTCCGATCGACGCTTGTCAAGCGTCTCTCGTTCGCCAAGCGCCCGTGCGCGGCGGCGAACGACCAGAGCGAGCGCCCAGGCGAATAGCGTCCCCAGGCTCATGAGAGCGCCGAACGCGAGTACCCAGTCTGCGACGCCCGCACCGCGCAAAGTCGCAAACTCGCGGGAGGCCGTAAATGTGAGGGACAACGCGGGCTTGCCCGCATACGGCACGCTAGCTTGTGTTCGGTAGTCGGCCGGCGGTCGCGGCTCGGCGGGCGCTCTCGGGGAAAGGCTGTCGAAGACGGGAACTGGTTGCCCGGCTCCCTCCAGAAATGCAATGGTCAGCGTGAGATCATGGATCAGAGGGCCGATGGCCGTATGCACGATCCGATCGACATCGGCAATGGCGTAGGCGCAGACCGCCGGTTGGCGAGTGTCGGACAAGAAAACCAGATAGGAGCGCCCGGTCGACGGATCGATGCGCGGGAAGACGCGATCCGACGTTTGGGGGCTGCCGGGCAACACGGTTGAGCCGTCCGGCCCGAGCGCAACCTCGTCTCCCAAGGAATAGGCAACGGTTCTCTTGATCCGGTTGCCCACGCGCTCACAGCCTGCGAGTGTCGTCAGACCGGGCAGCCGTTCCGCCAGCCTCATGCTCTGTACGTAGGCGCCCCATGTTTGGGCATCCATTGGGGGTGTCGCCGCGAGACGATCCGACGCGATGTGTACCGCGTCGCGATACGCCGTCATGGCGATCGCCAGTTTGTCCCTTGCCGCACTGGTACGCAGGTCGAACCGCGCGTCGACGTTGTTCTGCATCGTTGTACGCACTGCAAGCCAGTTAATCGCAGCGAGGGCAACCACGACCGCGCATAGCGCCACGAAAATGACACCGTCGGTTCGCTTCGAGAGAGATCGGAATAGGTCAGGTAGCGTTATTTTGGTCATTAGGTCGCCCGATACAGGTTCGCACGCCGCCAACGGTGCCGTTGTATCACCACTGGCGCCAACATCCTATCAGAGGCAATCCGTACTCCCCGGCATCAACGTGAAGCCGAGCGGACGGCCCATGTGGCGTGCGGTCCGATAAGAGCTTGATCCGTATCAACCGGCGCGGCGCGCATGAGAACTACAGTGCAAGGAGATCGCTTCTCTGGAGAGCCGCCATGACCTACCGGACTTTGCTCGTACACGTGGACAACAGTCGGCAATGCCGTGCACGCCTTGAACTTGCGGTGGACCTCGCTCGACGGTTACCCGCTCACCTCACCGGTATTTACTTACCGTTTCGCCCACCGGCGTTTCCCGATGTTACCCGTAGCGCAGGGGCAGGGCTGCCTCCGCCCCCGGAGCCGGAGAACGACGCCAAACGCCTGGCGCAGGCAGAACAGATGTTTAGAGACATTTGTCAGCGCCAAGGGGTGAGTCCGGAACGGCTGACACCCCAGTACGAAGAAAATAGTGAGATACGAACCCACGCACGCTATGCGGATCTGGTCATCGTCGGCCAACAAGACCGAAACGATCCCGAGACTTCTCCTGCCGTGGGATTCGTCGAGTCAGCCGTCTTGGGTGGCGGGCGTCCCGTCTTGATTCTGCCGTACGCCGGAAAACTACCCAAGGCGTTCGATAACATCCTGCTCGCCTGGGACGGTGGACGAGAAGCCGCGCGTGCAGCGGCGGACGCGATGCCGTTGCTGATGGGCGCGAAGACCGTGCACGTCATGCATGTTGGTCGCGGTGACCGGCCCGATGATCTGGGGCCCATCCCGGGACTCGATATCGGTATGTTCTTCGCACGTCACGGCGTCAACGTGGAAGTCACGCCTGAGCGCGGCACCACAGACATCAGCATCGCCGAAACACTGCTCTCGCGCGCAGCGGACATGAGCATCGACCTCATCGTGATGGGCGGCTACGGGCACTCGCGCATGCAGGAGTGGGTGCTTGGCGGCGTCACCCGCACGCTACTTGAAACCATGACAGTGCCCGTGCTGATGTCGCACTGACACTACCAAACACGGAGTCATTCCATGAAAGCCCTTGTGTTTCACGGTCCGCAGCAAATCGCGCTGGAAGACCGGCCCATCCCGCAGTTGCTGGCGCCAACCGACGCCATCGTCCGCGTTCGCAAGACCACCATATGCGGTACCGATCTGCACATCCTGAAGGGCGACGTGCCGACGGTAGAGCCGGGGCGAATTCTGGGCCACGAGGGCGTCGGGGAGGTCGTCCAGACCGGAGACGCCGTCACGGCTTTCAAACCCGGTGACCACGTTCTGATCTCCTGCATTTCGTCTTGCGGAAAATGCGACGCTTGCCGGCGCGGGATGTATTCCCACTGCGCCGCGGGTGGCTGGATTCTTGGCAACCGGATCGACGGCACACAAGCGGAATATGTCCGCACGCCGCATGCCGATACCAGCCTTTACCATGCGCCGGTCAACGTCGACGAGGACGCCCTGGTGATGCTGAGCGATATTCTGCCCACCGGGTTCGAGTGCGGCGTGCTCAATGGCAAAGTCCAACCCGGCAGCAGCGTGGCCATTGTGGGCGCTGGCCCGATCGGGCTGGCGGCGCTGCTGACCGCGCAGTTCTTCACCCCGGCCCAAGTGATCGTCATCGACCCCGACGTCACACGTCTTGAGGTGGCGGCGCGGCTCGGCGCCACGACCGTGGTGTCGCCTGCCAAGGAAGATGCCGTGGAGGCCATCCGGCGATTGACCGGCGGCCAGGGCGTCGATACGGCCATCGAAGCGGTGGGCGTGCCGGCGACATTCGAGCTTTGCGAGTCGATCGTTGCTGCGGGAGGCGTCATCGCCAACGTCGGCGTGCATGGCCGCAAAGTGGATTTGCACCTCGAATCGTTGTGGGACCGGAACATCAGCATCACGACCCGGCTGGTCGACACCGCCGCCACCCCCATGCTGCTGAAGACCGTGGCATCCGGGCGCCTAGCTCCCGGTGTGTTGATTACCCACCATTTCCCGCTTGCCCACATTCTCGACGCGTACCGGACGTTTGGCGACGCGTCCAGCACGCATGCGCTGAAAGTCATCATCTCGCCCTGAGGCGGCAAACAAGCGGGAAGGCGATTGTCCGCTACGCCTTCCCGCAGCCCTCAGAGAGGTTCCGGCAAGTTCTCCAGCAGATCGCGAACCGCGTCGGCCAAGGCCGGCGTGACGTCGATGGCGTTCGAGGCGTGCGGCACGGTATTGCAGGTCAGCACCCGGCTGGCCCCGGCAGAGACAAGGTCATCGACGCTCACGCCTTCGAACAGGCCATGCACGGCAATGCATACCGGATTGCCGAACCCGTGGTGAACGAGCGCGCCAATGGTGCCGAGCATGGTTTGCCCGCTCGACAGAATGTCGTCGACAATGACGGCTGTGCGTTTTGCATAGGCAGGGGGGACATGCAATTTGACGCTGACGCGCCGATCTGCCTCGCGGGTCTTGTGCGCCACGACGCACGGCGCACCGATACGTTCGGCGATCTGGGTGACCCACGCTTTGCTTTCGTCGTCCGGCCCTACGATCAGGGGATCTCGAACATTCTCTGAAATCCACTGGGCTGTGGCGACTACCCCATGAGGGGACCGCACGGGAACGGAATACGCGGCCGAGAGCGAGGGAAGGCGATGCAGGTGCGGCTCCATCGTCACCAGGCCGTCGATATGGGCGCTGAGCAATCGGCCGAAACAATAGGCGGACACCGATTCGCCGGGGCGGAATCGAGCGTCCTGGCGCAAGTAGCACAGGTAGGGCGCGACGAGTATCACGTTGCTCGCCCCAAGGTCGCGGGCGGTGTCCGCCGCAAAAACAAGCGGCAGAATTTTTGCGTCCGGCCGATGAAGCGAACAGACGAGGACGACCGACTTTGCGCTGAGCGGCCCTTCGAGCGAGACGAGTTGTTCGCCGTCTGGGAAGTGGTGCACGCTAAGCCGTTGCAAAGGACTATCAATCGCATCGGCCAGCGATCGCGCCAAGAGTTCGTTTCCCGGTAACGGGTAGACGGCAACATCGTTCATGATTCCCCCACAGCGACGATTGCGGGAAAACGACAGGCGTACTCGTACGCGTAGTCGAGTTCTCCCTGACTTTCGGCATAAATGGTGAATAGGGGTTGGCCGGAAACCACTGGCTTTCCGATCGATACCTCGTAGACGACACCGGCCCGCGCCGCGGCCGGAGCGCCAGCCAGCTTGGCAACCCGAGCCAGGTGCCGGTTGTCCACGGCCATGACGACGCCGCCGTGGCGGGCGGTCACCGGCTTGCTATGCCGACCGGCCAGTGGCTCGCGCATCCCGCCCTGAGCTTCGCAGATTCGCTGAAACTGCTGCCAGGCGAGTCCGCTGGACACAACGGCGCGCGCACAGGTCTCCCCGTCGCCCGGGGGCACTTTCCCTCCCATCTCAAGCAGTCTTCCGGCGATTTCCACGCTCTTGTTCAATAGGTCGGCAGGCGCGTAGCTACGATTCTGCAGGACTGACAGGACATCGCGGGCTTCAAGACTGGGGCCAATGCCTCGCCCGACAGGCTGGTCTCCCTGACAGACGTAGGTGGAAATGTCGAGTCCGAGTGTATGGCCAATCGTTTGCAGGCGCTTGGAGAACAGTGCGCTGGCATATCGGGAGCGAATCTTGGCCGTCACGCCGACTGGGACGTCGATCAGCACGTGCGTCGAGCCTGCAGCCAGCTTCTTCGACAGAATGGAGGCCATCATCTGGGCCTCGCTGTCCAGGTCGAGCGGGCGCTCGACCTGAATCAGAGTATCGTCGGCAGGACTCAGGCCAGCCGCGCCACCGAAGACGACGCAACCGCCGACGGCATTCACAACCCTGCGCATGTCCTCCAGGCCGAGATCGACCGGCGCCATGGTTTCCATGGTATCGGCGGTCCCCGCTGGCGATGTGATCGCGCGTGACGATGTTTTCGGCATCACCAATCCTTGCGACGTCACGATGGCGACGACGATTGGCGTGGTTCGATTTCCCGGCAGCCCGCCCACGCTGTGCTTATCGACAATGCACTCTGCCTGCCAGCGAAGCGTCTTGCCGGTGGCGACCATCGCACGCGTGAGCGAAATGATCTCGTCGTCGGAAAGCCGGTTGCCCGTGCAGGTCGTCAAAAATGCGGAAATCTGGATGGGGGAATATCGGCCTGCCGCGATATCGGCCACTACCTCGTCTAGCGCGGCAGGGGTAAAGGCTTCGCCGAACATGCGTCCCCGCACGTGACGAAACGACTCGACCGGTGGCATGTGGCGTACCCGAACCCATTCCCCCTCCGCCACATCGAGGGCGAGCAGGGCGGCTTCGCTCAATCCGATCTCGTCGAGTTCCAGCCAATCCCCGGTCACCGTCTGAAGCGTTGCGACGACGACCACATCGCCGTACTCGAGTTGAAGGCGCGTCTGTGCCGCGAACCCTTCGGAGCGGCAGATCTGGCTATCGCGTCGAAGATAGGCGACCGCTTCGCGCAGTGTGTCCACTTGCACCCTGTGCGCGCGCAATCGCCGCCCCGTTAGCGGAACCGGCGCGCTTTCTCCCATCGCCTGACCTGCGCGGCGCGGCACAGGCGAGCTTGCTGGACCCAAAGCCGCCGCTTGGGGTGATTTTTCGATGTCGTCCGACACTGTGCATCTCCTTTCGGGGGCGAGGAGGGCGTCTGTTGCGCGTGAGCGCCGAGGAAAATTCGAATATGCCCCCGCTTTAGAGCCTAATGCCGCTTCTTTCGCCGCGCGACGAGTGCCCTACGTGAGGTTGACGTGCATCAAACCGCACCTGCCGTCATGTCCTTTCGGTCGCGACACATTTTCGCGGCTTGAGGAATGTCAAGCCTGATCCTGTCGTGGCGCGCTATTGTTGAGACATTGTCGGCACTCACCTGCCGACGCTACGATCACCCGATGTTGCGCTTGTTCTGGCACTTGCGTCCGGAAACGGCCCCGTGAAGGATGTAAGCAAGTTGGGTTTTTTTGCCCGCTTTTGCGGGCATTCTTTTTGTGTCGCCCGCAGGTGGCAGCCGTGCGTGGCGATCTTGATGTGGGACAAACGGGGCGAGGCGGCTCCGGCTATGCTGGACTTTGTAGCGCCTCGATTTTGCTTTCGTGGCGTTTCCGACTTTCGGTCGGACTCGGCGGTCACGATCCGGTGATCGCCCGCCATTCTGGAGACGCGATCATGTCCAAAGACCCCAATCCCCCACTTGCCCTGTGTAAGGCGCAGTGGTTTGCGGTACTCGATGCCCACAGAAACTGGATGGAGAGTCTGCAATGCCTGCGCGAAATGCAATTGAAGACCGACGAAGGCCTGCTCCATGCCGACAAGGAGTTCGCCAGCGCGATTGATAGCGCATCGGATTTCAGTGAGATGCTCAATAGTCAACTCGCCTTTATCAACCGTCAGTTGGCGATGCAGAACCTCATATGGCAAGGACTGGTGCAGATGAGTGCGCGCATGCCGACGGCGTGGGCCGAACAGTACTACTCGGCAGAAAAGGCATGGCAACGCGTTTTCTCCGACAGCGCGGCTGCGACCAGCGATACAGAGTGTCCCGCCAACGGATGGGCCGCTTGGGCCGATATCGCAAGATCGGCCATGCAATCGTTCAACGCTATGTCGACTGAGGACGGTCAAAGCGCTAAGCGGCGACTCACCCGTATCGCGGGAGCCAAGGGGTAACGCGTCGCGCGGCGTGCCTGCGGTATTGGCAAGCGATGTAGGCCAACGCTGATCGGGCGCACCGAAAGCCGTCCGGCAATGGCAGGCGCTCGTGCTCCGATGGCCCGAGGCATTGACGTTCGTCAATGCGCATCGGCACGGTTGGCCCAAACTGGATAAGGTGCTCGCCGAGTCTTCCGTTTGACGCAATGCTGCACCGCCAAAATATCAGTCCCATCCATCGGCCGAAGGAGGTCATCGTGTCCCGATCCAATGAAAACCGGCTTCAGGCTTGGGCGGTCGACGAACACGCGTTCGCCAGGACGGCGACTGCCGTAGAAAAACTCAGATTCTGCCTGCGTTACGCGATACTCGCGCCGTCGACGCACAACACGCAACCGTGGCGCTTCGTCGTAAGCGACGACACGCTCCTGCTGTGTGCCGACCGATCGCGGGCGCTACCGGTGAGCGACACCTATGATCGCGAATTGACGATTAGCTGCGGAGCGGCGTTGTTCAATCTGCGCGTGGCCCTAAGTCACTTTGGCTGCCCGTATTTGATCCGCGTCATGCCTGCCGGCGCAGAGCCGGATGTGCTCGCGAGTCTGCAGATTTCGGACGAGGGATTCGTCGACACGGACATCGCGACGCTTTTCCCATCCATGGCGAAGCGCGTGACGAACCGCCGCATATTCGACGCGGCGCCGGTTCCCCAGTCCGCCATTGAATTGCTGCGCAAGGCGACAGAGGGGGAGGGGGCTCAGTTCTCCGCCATCGCCGACGAGAGCGAGCGTTCGCGCGTGGCAGACCTCATCGACCAGGCGGATCGGGTGCAATTGGGTGACCCTCGCTTTCGCCGGGAGCTTGCATCGTGGGTTAGTGCGACGCGTCGCGACGACGGCATGGCCAGCTACTCGGCGACCGCCGGAGGATTGCTCGACTTTGCTTCGCCGATCATCAGTTCCGTCGTTCGCACATTCGACATCGGCGGGGGCGTGGCGGCGAGTCATCGACGACTCGTCGAAGGCTCGCCTTTATTGATATGCCTTGCCACGTCGACCGACGACGCCGAGAGCTGGTTATTGGTGGGCCAGGCAATGCAGCGCGTGCTGCTGACCCTCACTGCTCATGGGTTGCACGCATCTTTTCTTAATCAACCTATCGAAGTCGAAGCATTGCGCTGCGCCGTGGGCTCCATGACTGGCACCGGCGACTTCCCTCAATTGCTGCTGCGCGTGGGCCATGGTCCGGAGCAGGCCCATACGCCCCGGCGCTCTGTCGAATCGGTGACGATGTGATACTTCGACGTTGCCTTGACATGCATCGGTGTGCAGGAGCACACGAAATCCAACTTGAGTTGCGAGGCGGGAATGGGGGTTGAACTGCGCGGCGAACGCTCGTTAACCGTACTCCAGGCACTGCGCAAGCGGATGCGCGAACACCCGCTTGCGCGGGTGGGGCCGGGGCTCATTACAGGCGTTGCCGACGACGATCCGAGCGGCGTCGTGACATACGCCCAAGCGGGCGCACAGTACGGCTTCAACATGCTCTGGACGATGCCGCTCGCGTTCCCGTTGATGGCTGCCATGCAATTGGTTTGTGCGCGTATCGGCCGAGTGACGGGCAAAGGACTTGCCGAGAACATCGGAACGGCATTTCCGCCCGTGGTTCTGCGGGCCGTGATCGTGTTGCTGCTCATTGCAAACACACTCAACATTGCGGCCGATCTGGCGGCCATGGGGGAAGTCGCCGAGTTGGTCAGCGGTGCGGATCGTCATTGGATGACCATCGCGTTTGCCCTCGGAACGTTACTCCTGCAAGTGTTTGTACCGTACCACCGGTACGTCGTGTTCCTGAAGTGGCTGACCCTATCCTTGCTCGCGTACGCCGCCGTTCTGCTTACGGTGCAGGTGCCGTGGCGTCTGGTAGCGTTGCGAACCGTGTGGCCCGAATTCAGTATCGACGCCTCCAGCGCTGCGGTGGTGGTCGGTGTGTTTGGCACGACCATCAGCCCGTACCTTTTCTTCTGGCAGACCTCGGAAGAGGTGGAAGAGATGGAAAGAACCCCTGGCGCGGTTCCGTTGATCAACGACCAGAGCGCCGCAGGGAGTGAGCTCAGGCGAATTGGCTGGGACACCTGGACGGGCATGTTCTATTCGGACATCACGGCTTACTTTGTCATGCTCTCGACCGCCGTCACCCTCCATGTGGCAGGGATTCACAGTATCGAGACGGCGGCCCAGGCGGCCGATACGTTGCGGCCGCTGGCGGGCGATCTGGCTTATGTGCTCTTCAGCATCGGCATCGTGAGCGTCGGATTGATCGGCGTCCCCGTGCTGGCAGGCTCCGGCGCGTATGCGCTCTCGGAGGCAATGCACTGGAACGAGGGGCTCGAGCGCACGCCCCGCAGCGCGCTAGGCTTTTACGGGATCATTACGTTGAGCATGCTGGCGGCGACCGCCATTCAGTATTCCCCCATCAACCCGATGAAAGCCTTGTTCTGGAGTGCCGTCATCAATGGAGTGGTGGCGGTTCCGCTCATGGCTGTGGTTCTGCTTTTGGCGACCCGCAAATCGGTGATGGGGCGGTTTACTGCGAGTTGGCCGATTCTCGCGTTGGGGTGGATCGCCACCGGCGTCATGTGCGCGGCGGCCGTCATCATGTTGTTTGCGAGCTAAGAGAACACTGCAGCCCCCGAAGCGGCTGCAGTGCGGATCGGATCGAATTGGACAGGGTTAATGTGAGAGCAGTACGGGGGTGGACATGTGCTTGAGCACCGTCCGGGTTGCGCCGCCGAAGACGCGTTCGCGCGTCGGCCCGTGTCCATAGGCGCCCATGACAAGCAAGTCGGCCTCGTGCTCCTCTGAAACCGCCAGCAACTGAACGCCGTCGCTCGCTTCGGTATCTTGCCTCACCGATACGGCCTTTGCGCGCAACCCGTGACCCTCCATTAGCCGCACGATGTCGGCGAGCGAAGGGTCATCGCCGGCCGGCGCGCGGTTGATGCCCACGACGAAAATATCCTGGGCACGCCCCAGCAGTTGCCAGGCGTCGCCGATGGCGCGGCGCGCCTCGCGCGAGCCGTTCCACGCGACCACGATACGTCGAATCTCACGCGGCAAGGTGACATTGTGGGGGAGTCCCAGTACCGGAACGCCCGCCGAAACAATGATGTCTCCGATACCGTCGACGCCCAGTGCGGCAACGCCGCCCGGTGAATCGGGCTGGCCGACAATGCAAAGGTCGGCGGCTTTGGCAAAGTTCGACAGAATGGTTGTCGGTGCACCGAACGGCGAGCGCCAGTCTCCGGTGACATCGTGTTCGGCACAGACTTCCTTGAAAAGATGTTCGGCCGCGTGCAAGGCTGCCTGAGAGCGCCCCTCCATCTGATAGCGAGTCCCGGACGATTCGGGTTGTCCGGCATGCACGGCGCCAGGCCGATGTGGCAGATAGATGCCGGCGAGGCTGGCATCATGCTGGCGAGCGAGCAGCCCGCTGAAGCGCAAACGCGCGGCACTCGTCGCAGTGTCATCCACGTGGACGCAAATTCTCCGTAGGCTCATTTTGTTCCTCCTCGCATAAGGCACGTAGCCGTTTGCCCGCGACAGCACAGATTCCTGTACGGGCGTGTTTTTGTTATACGTCTGTAATCACGTCACGGCGGGTGCGCTCACGACATCCCGTTGATGCGAATCAATGTCCGGCGAGTCGATGACCGGTGGCAGTTCTCGCAAGGGTGTTGTTCGCTGTCGTCGAGACTACGAATGCCGCATTGCGCGACAGGTGCTTCGCCGGGTCGAATTGACGCTGATCAAGCGACGGCGGGAGAACCCGGCAATACGCAGCGCATAAGGCTAAGGTGAAGTGGTATATCGCGGTATGGGCGTCGCCGACGTGTTGTATCGCGTGAATCGGCACCACGTCCCGGAGACACCCCATGAAGACGGATTCCCAATTGCAGCGTGATGTGATGGACGAGCTCGCGCGCGACACCAGCATTCATGCCAATGAGATTGGTGTGGAAGTTCAGGATGGCATCGTCACGCTATCAGGCAACGTGGCGAGTTTTCTTGAAAAGTGCGAGGCGGAGCGCGTCGCCGCCCGTGTTGCCGGCGCACGCGCGATCGTTGTGTCATTGGAGGTCCTGCCAACGTCGAAAGACCGGCACACGGACGCCGATATCGCGAAAGCGGCGCTCGCCGTCCTGAAGTGGCACGCCGGGCTGCCGGTCGACGGCATGCACGTCAAGGTGGAGAACGGCTGGGTCACGATCGAGGGCAATGTCGAATCCTATACGCAGCGCGTACTCGCTGAAAACGCCGTTCGCACGTTGCGCAGCGTGAGGGGCGTCATCAACGACATCAAGGTGCAAGATAGCCCCCGTCGCTCGGAAGTCGTCGGACATATTGCCGCGGCGCTGGCTCGACAGGCGCTGCGCGAGGCCCACCACATCGAAATCTCGCTGTTGGGTAACGGCGAAGTGCTTCTGACGGGCAAAGTCCATTCTCTGGCCGAGAAGGAGGCGATCCGAGGGGCTGCCATGACGACGCATGGCGTATGCGCGGTCGTGGATCGGATGACCGTCGAGTGAGCAAGCCGGGCGCTGGCGGCGCAATCGCTGTGAGCCGGAGCGACACATAGGAGGCCCCTGATGAACGCAACACTGGAAGCCGTCACGCTGGACATTCTCGACAGTTGCAGAGAGCTGTCGCTCGCCACGCTGATGGCAGACGGGAATACCCAGTCGGATGTCGTTTGTTTTGTTCATCATGGACTCGACATCTACTTCGCCACCGGACGCGACAGCCTCAAGATAGCGAATATCGAGCGCAATCCGCAGGTGTCCTTCTGTCTCTATAAGCCCTACACGGAATGGCCCGAAATCAAAGGGCTGTCAGGCCACGCGTTTGCGGAAATTCTGTCGGACGAATCCGCCGAGCGTTCACTCGCAATCCGGTTGCTCGACGCACGCTTTCCGGACGCATGGACACGAGTGCCGGAACATGGATCGAGCAGAACGACCATCGTGAAGCTGGAGTCGTGGGCTATCAAGGTGCTGGACTACAGTCGTGGGTTCGGTCATACCGACATCGTCACTATCCCGTCAAAGCGCCGCTAGGAATAGCGGCTGTGTCATTGGCCGGCTTATCTCGCAGCGAAGCGCACGGAGGCAATATGTATCGCAACATTATGGTGGCCTTTGATGACAGCGAGCCATCAAAGACGGCTTTGGTTCATGCGGCAAGGCTCGCCCGAGCGCTGGGGGCGAACCTGCGTGTCGCCTATGTCGAAGTGGACCCGGCGCTTTACTTCCCGTTGATGGCCGCAGCGCTGCCGTCGGTGGCCGAAGTTCGGAACGCGCAGAGCGCCGAGACGCTGGCCGTGCGGGAAGCGGCGCTGAACTTATTGGCCCGTGAGGGGATTGCTGCCGATTTCCTGGCGCTTCCGCTTGTGGATAGCCACATGCATATCGCGGATCGGTTGCTTTCCGAAGCGAAGCGTGTCGGGGCGGATCTCTTGGTCACTGGAACGCATGGCCGCCGGGGTCTCGCTCGCCTCACGCTCGGGAGCGAGGCCAACCGCGTGCTTCAACACGCAGATCTGCCGGTGCTCGTCGTCAAGTCGGCCTGCCCGTAGCGGGCCTGGCGACACCCGACACCCGGTCAGCCTGCCCCATTGACTATCAGCAACGGGCGATCGATCACGCGGGCGACGCGTTCGTTCTCATGCCCGTTGAACCACGAGGACAACCCTTCGCGATCCTGTGCGCCAATGACAACGAGATCGGCCTCCCATTCGCGCGTTTCCCGGACAATGGCTGCCGCCACATCCTCGGTCATGCCTGCGTGCGATAACCGACGTTCAATTGTCGCGTTTGGGGCTTGCTCCGACATGAGTGTTGTGGCTGACTCCAGTGCAAGCTCGCCTCTGGACATGCCGGACGACGGCGATCGCAGAAACTCCTTCGGATCAGACATGTCCACGCCCTGGTCTTTTACATAGACCGCCAACAACTGCGCGTGAGCAGGGGCGAGCTGCATGCCGGTGCGCACCGCACTCAATGAGGCGTCGCTGCCGTCCACCGCGAACAATATCCGGCGCGGCAGGTGCAATGACGATTCAATCGCGCGCTCCGGAATCACGAGAATTGCGCGATGTGTGTGCTCTGCGAGAACGCCGGAGACTCGGGTGGTCAACGTGGCAAAGAGCCCGTCGGCTGGTTCTGCGCCTACGACGACGAGGTCGGCATTCCATTCATTGGCGACCCTGGCGATACCCGCAGATATGTCCCGATTCCCCAGCGCGCGGCCAAGAAGGCGGGGATGGACCGATGCGCCACTGCGTTGCAATGCCACTTTCGCGCGCTCCATGGCCAGAAGCTCGTCTTCCCGCAGCTCATTGAACGCCTGATGCATATCCGCTGGCGTTCGCGAGTGCGGCTTGAGGTAGGCCGCAGGATCCTCGAAAAACCCCAAAACCAGCACCTGAGTTTCGTGTGTGCAAAGGCGCGTCGTGTAGGCAACCGCATTCTGCGACGCGCCGGCGGGATCTACGGCCACGAGGATTCGCCGGAAAGGCTTGGGAATGCCATGCGGCGACAACAATTGTGAGACAGGTTCCATGATTGATACCGCATCTCGGATGCGACCCTTGGCAACGAACAATTGACAGCATAAGCCTTTGTGGTGCGAACCCCTTGCGTTCGGTCAATATCCAGCCGTAGCTCAGCGCGGCGTCCGATCCCTGTCGCCTATGCTAGGCCTTATCCCCACTGGTAATGGACGGGCACACCATGGCTGAACCCATGCTCGACCTCCTGCCTTATGCAACCGCATTGGCTGTCGGCTTGCTGATTGGCGCTGAACGGGAGCGGCGCAAGGGCACCACGCGCGAACGTGCCGCTGCGGGCATCCGGACGTTTGCACTGACCTCGGTTCTCGGGGCGGTGGCCATGTCTTCCGGGGGCGTCTGGCTGCTGATCTCCGTCGTTCTCGCGCTTTGCGCACTATTGACGGCTGCGTATATGCGCCCTCATGACGATCCCGGGATTACCACGGAAATCGGGTTGGTCCTGACGCTGCTCCTCGGCGCGACGGCGCAGCGCAACCCTGCATTGAGCATTGCGATCGCCGTGGCGGTTGCATGCGTGATGCAGGTGCGTTTTCACTTGCATCACATTGTCACGCGTATGGTGACGGAAGCGGAACTGCAAGACATGCTCGTGCTTGCGGTGGCAGCGCTTGTGATTCTGCCGATACTTCCCGACCGGGCGATCGACTCCTTTTACTCGCTCAATCTTTACACGATCTGGCGATTCACAGTCGTGATGCTGTCGATAGCCGTCATCGGGCATTTTGCGCAACGAGCGCTTGGGCCCAGCGCGGGGCTTCCGGTCACGGGCTTCGTCTCGGGGTTTGCCTCGAGCATCGCAACGATCAGCGCGATGGGGTCGCACGTCAAGCGCAATCCCGAACTGCTACTCGCCGCCGCAGCGGGCGCCGTGCTCTCCACGATTGCCACGATGATTCAACTCGGCATCGTGATCGGAACGATCTTCCCGAGCGTTCTGATCGATCTGGCGCTGCCCCTTGGCGCGGGCGCAAGCATGGCGCTGGCGTACGCACTGTGGGCGCTATGGCGGGCGAGCCGGCAGGCAACACCGCAAACCGTTCACGTGGGCGGCGGCATCGACATGAAGTCGGCGTTGGTGCTGACGGTGAGTGTGTCGCTCGTCATGCTCGCGTCGGGCGTGCTTTCCCGTTGGTTCGGCAATGCCGGCTTGCTGGCGGTGGCAATGGCGGGCGGTCTCGCAGATGCCCACTCCGTCGCGGCGAGCATCACTTCGCTGGCGGAGCAGGGGCAGTTAAGCGCTGCCGACGCAGCCCTGCCGATACTCGCTGGGGCCTCGACGAACGCCGTTTCCAAGGGAATCGTGGCGCTGCTCTCCGGTGGCCCTCGCTTTGCGAAGATCGTGGTCCCAGGGCTTGTCCTCGTGATGGGCGCGATCTGGCTAGGTTATGTCTTCTCGCCCGCACACCGATGATCCGGAACGAAGTCCCCTCTTGACATCAGTCAATCCGCCGATCCATCCCGCTTATAGATTAGATAGCGTGCGAACCGGATCAGGACGAAAACGACCTGTCGCCAGGCACTGCCCTGGAGCCTGGAGCGCACTTAGGCGTTCAACCTACGGAGTCAGTCGTGGCAAACATTACCCGATTCGATCCATTGAGTTTCGATGAGCCCTTTGAGAATCTCATTCGCAATGCGTTCTGGCGTCCGCTGGCCCTGGAAAGCTCCAAGCGCATGCAAATCAAGCTGGATGTCGAAGAAGACGACAAGCAATTTACGGTGCACGCCGATATGCCTGGTGTCAGCAAGGAAAACATCAAGGTTGCCGTCGACGGAAACCAGGTTTCCATCAGCGCTCATGTGAGTAAGGCGACGGAAAAAAAAGATAATGGGAACTTCGTGCACCGCGAACGCTATGAAGGCGATATGTATCGCAGCTTTACGTTATCGCAGACTGTCGACAAGGAAAAAGCCCAGGCGAATTATCGCGATGGCGTTCTTGAACTGGTGCTCCCAAAGCGGACTGACGGCGGTCAACGGGAGTTGACCATTCAGTAAGTCCCTCTTGTGGGGCAAGCGTGTGTGGGGGGGAGGGGGCTAACACCCCCTCCCTCATGCATTCCAATGCCGCTCCGAGCCTGTGATTGTCGACTTTCATTCGACAATCCATCTTCCTCAAAAATCGCTTCAGCCCTCCGATTTTGCATGAATTGTCCGATATTTTATTTAAATCAGATCGCGCCATGCCATATGTCCTCTGATTGGAGGATTTTCTCTCATCTTTTCGGCTGATTTACGCGCTAATGCCAGACACGTTATAAGTCTAAGAAAATATGGCGTCGCCTCAGCACGCTGGGCAAGTGGACCGCCATTGCTTTGATAGTGCACGCCCAGGGCGATGGCTTGCGCACGACGACTGCCGAATCAGGAACCTCACCACACCGCTTCAACTGCCGTTGCAGTTGGCGATCGAGTTGGAGACAGGAAATGACACGCGTCATGATCGCTGACGATCACGCCGTTGTGCGCGACGGCATCAAGCACATCCTGGAAGGGGCCGGCACGTTTGACGTCGTCGGTGAGGTGGCGGACGGCGCTCAAATTCCTGCGCTAGTTCGCGATTGCTCCCCAAACGTGCTGTTGCTTGATTTGTCGATGCCGGGCAGGAACGGATTGGAATTGATCCAGATACTGCGGGATGCGCATCCGGGTTTGCGCGTATTGGTATTGACCATGCATTCCGAGGAGCAATACATCGTTCGGGCCTTCCAAGCGGGTGCGGCAGGATACCTGACCAAGGAGAGCGCGGCCGAAGAACTCGTAACAGCACTCGAGCATGTGGCACGCGGCGGCACGTATGTCAGCCATTCGATCGCGGGAAAGTTGGCGTCGAGCTTTCGCACCGATTGCGGCGACGCGCCTCATCGGCACCTCTCCAACCGCGAACTGGAGGTCTATCATCGCCTGGTCCGCGGAGAAACGCTCACCGTCATTGCCGATGCCTTGTGTGTGAGTCCCAAAACGGTTAGCACCTACAAGATGCGCATCATGGAGAAAATGCAGATGTCCGGTGACGTGCAACTTGTGCGCTATGCGCTTCGCAACCATATCTTCGAAGACGGCGAAGATCTGAGACAAGGCGCCGCCGCTATCAGGTTTTCAACGCGTACTTGATCTGCCATCTCACCGGCGAGTGAGAAATACCGGCTTCCGGCGCTTGGCGACGATGCCTTGTTCAACGCTTCCCATGACGAGACATTCTGGCGTGCTGCAATGCGCGCGGCCCGGCGGCGACGTGCGAACCTGAACGCAATTTGTTCCATGTCATGTCCCGCCTACGTCGTATGCCTATATTGGACTCACGCTCGCGCCCAGGCAGGGCGCGAGCGTGAGTCCAACGTTGGCCCCGACCGGAGCGAAAGATGAATGACACCCCTACGGAACGTATGAATCACCGGCAGACACTGATTCACGATGCAGACGCGCTGTTGGCGGACATGAAGGCGCTACTGAAAGACCTCGCGGACGAAGCCAATCTCGAGGCCAGCGAGGCCAAACCCGCGCTGAACGCCAGGCTTCAGCAACTCACTGCACGTCTGGACACACTGCGAAAGGCCGGTACGAAGAGCGTTTCGGCGTTGGCGCAGAACACCGATCACTACGTGCGTGCCCACCCTTGGCGGAGCATTCTCGCAGCCGCATCCGTCGCTGCTGCTGCGGCAACGGCGGGTGCCATTGTGGCGCCCATGATTGCCCGGCGCCGGCGTCAGGCCGAAGACACCGAATTGCGCCGGTGAGGGGGAGGGAGAGGATGGCCCCGCTCACAGCGCCGCGATCGACAACACTGATGAAGCTGCTCGACGAGGAGGCGCCGCGCGTGCGAACGCCGATGTCTGCTGCAGATTCACCCCTCGGCCAGTTCGCAACGCGGTGTGCGGCGTGCCTGCGTCGTCACGAGCGGTTGTTCCTGACGGGACGCGAAAAGTGAGTCTTCGCCGGTGCGATATGGGCCGGCGGGCACTCACCGTGCTGGTCATCACGCTGATGCTGTTGGCGCAACCGGCCGGCGTGTATGCCCAATCGTCTCCGCACGACGTTTTGATTCTTGTCTATCATCGCTTTTCGGCGCGCGAGACGGATTCCACTACGGTGCGCACGGAAACTTTCCTCGCGCAGATCAGTTTCTTCGAGGAGAACGGCTTTCGGATCGTGCCACTGTCCGATGTGCTCGCATGGCACGCTGGCGTGCAGGATAATCTGCCGCCACGGGCGCTCGTCCTGACGGTGGATGACGGCCATCGATCGGTGTATGAGGTGTTGTGGCCGATGCTGAAGGCGCACCCCGTGCCCATCACGCTGTTCATTTACCCATCCGTGATTTCCAACGCTTCATACGCGATGACATGGGACGAATTGTGCACTCTGGCGGGGACCGGGGCCTTCGACGTTCAGTCTCACACTTACTGGCACCCGAATTTCAAGACAGAGCGAAAACGTCTGACGCCAGAGGCATACTCTCGCTTCGCTCACGACCAATTGCACCGGTCCCGTCGGCGGCTCGGGTTGGAACTGAAACACCCCGTCCGCCTGTTGGCATGGCCATTCGGCATCTACGATCAGCAACTGGAGGATATCGCCCGCGACGAGGGGTACACCAACGGCTTCTCGCTCGATGCACAGCCAGTCGCCCGAGGGGCGAATCCGATGGCGCTGCCTCGGTATCTCATGACGCAGAGCTGCGCCACGGCGTGCCTGCGTGGCATGCTGCGCGACGCACAAAACCATCGTGATTAAACGATCGATATTCTGGGGGCCGTTGCTGTTGTGGCTTCCCCTCTTGACTTCGGTCTCGGCCGCCGACATTACCGCGACCGTCATTGACTCGTCGACCGGACAGCCGATCGCGGGTGCGACCATCGTCGGTGCAGATCACGTGTGGGTCAGCGCCCGCGACGGATCATTTCCACTGCCGGACTTAGCGCGAGATGGCGCCACGGCAATATCGGTGAAGGCGCCGGGATATGCGAGGGCGGAAGCGTCGATCGTCAGGGGCAAGTCTGTGACGGTCGCCATGGTCCCCAGCCGCCCCAAAGCGGTCTACCTTTCTGCCTACGGCATCGCCAGCCGCACGTTGCGCGATGCTGCGGTTGCCCTCTCTGGGCGCACTGCGATCAGTGCGCTCGTCATCGACATCAAAGGCGATCGCGGCATAGCACCCTATCGAAGCGCCGCACGCGAGCGCATTGGCGCGCAAGCCCATGTCAGCGCGCACCCCCCCAGGGTAGAGAACCTTCCGGCCTTGCTCAAATCGCTTCATGACCGGGGCCTATATCTTATTGCCCGAATCGTGGTGTTCAAGGACGACCCTTTGGCAGCGGCGCATCCCGAGTGGGCGGTGCGCGACAGCGATGGCAGTGTCTGGCGCGACCGGGAACACCTCAGGTGGATTGATCCAACGATTTCCGCTGCATGGTCGACCCATCTTGATATGGCAGAGGAAGCCGCGCGCATGGGGTTCGACGAGATTCAATTCGACTATCTTCGATTCCCCGACGCGCCGGGGCTGCAATTCCACGAGGCGAATACCGCCGAACATCGGGTCGGCGCTATTACCGGATTCCTTGCCGCCGCCCGCGAGCGGCTTGTCCGATACAACGTCTACGTCTCTGCCGACATCTTTGGCTATGTTTGCTGGAATCTGAACGACACGGACATTGGCCAGCAGTTGGAAACCCTCGGCGACCTCGTCGACTACATTTCTCCGATGTTGTACCCGTCGGGATTTAGCTGGGGACTTCCCGGGTGCAGACGGCCGACGGAACATCCGGGGGAAATCGTGTCTCGCTCATTGGAAGAGGCCATCCGGCGGTCTGGGTTGCCCGGGGTGCGATTCCGGCCCTGGTTACAGGCGTTTCGCGATTACGCTTTCGATCACCGGGCCTTCGGCGCCACTGAGATTCGAGCACAGATCGAGGCCGCGGAGTCGGCGCAGGCCGATGGCTGGATGCTGTGGAATCCGCGGAATCAGTACGATCCGGCCACGCTGCCACGGTAGTTCGGACGGCGCGCACAGGGGCGGCACGATGTCGAATGCTGCACGATTTGATCTACGCCAAATCGCGTTGAGCATCATCGCCTACTGTTGAACATGTAGCGAGTCAGCCCGGTAGGCGGCAGCGTCGTCGCCGTGCATGCCTCGCTCGCATGCCATGTATTCGACGCAAGTCTGCGCCAGCATATCCAGGAGTTACACCATGAAATTCAGAGCCCGGTCAGCCATGGTTCGGCCCGCGAGGTGGGACCACCTTCCCGATGAGCACGTTCCGGACAGCTACAAGCAGCCCGACGCGGCGCCCGCATTGGCGGCGTGTCCCGTTTGCCATGCGGTTTATCTGCGCGGGCACTGGCAATGGCGTGTGGTACCCCCAGACGCGGCCTCGCTCACATGTTCCGCATGCCATCGCACCGCCGACGGTGTACCGGCCGCCCGCATTGCTTTGGAAGGGGAGTTCGAGGCGGCGCATCGTGCGGAGATTCTGGGACTGGTTCGCCATCGGGCGCAGCGGTTGCACCGGGAGCACCCCATGGAGCGCGTGATGGCCATCACGTCTGATGAGACAGGGACTGCCATCACGACGACCGGCATGCATGTCGCACGGGACATCGCAACCGCGATTCATCATGCCTACGGGGGAAAGCTCAACTTCGATTACGGGCACGCAGAAGCGGAACTGCGCGTGCGCTGGCATCGGACCTGACCCGTGAACGCCCCGCGCCGGAGTCGGCGCGATCTAGCGAGGATGCAGACAATGAACGAAGCTCACCATCCCCCGTACGACATCGTACCGGGCACGCCAACGGCGCCTGCCGCGCCCGGATCACCGGCTGTCATCGATCTTCCGCCCCCGGACCTCAAGGGGAGCGCCCCGTTGATGATTGCGCTCGCACGGCGCAAAAGCCTGCGGGAATTCGCGCAGACGTCGCTGTCGCGCCAGCAACTCAGCGACATTCTATGGGCTGCGGACGGCATCAATCGCGCGGACACCGGTGGTCGCACCGCACCGTCGGCGCACGGCGTGAACGAAATCGACGTTTACGCCGCGCTGCCCGAGGGGGTGTACCGGTACGAGTCCATGTCGCACAAGTTGCGTCTCAAACATGCTGTCGACGCAAGAAACCTCACCGGCTATCAGGACTTTGTCGGCAAAGCGCCGCTCGATCTCGTGTATGTCGTGAATCATGCGCGCGCAGACCAACTCCCGCAGTCACAGCGCGACTCGTTCGCGGGCGTGGCTATCGGCGCCATTTCGCAAAACGTCTCGCTCTATTGCGCGGCGGCCGGGCTGGCATGTGTCGTGCGCGGCTGGTTGAATCATCGGTTGCTTGCCAACGCCATGTCGCTGAACGAGGACGAAATTCCGGTGCTTGCCCAAACGATCGGACACTCGGTCATCCCGACCTGAGTTGCGGCGCGTCGGGTCTTCAGACCTGATCCTCTTCGTCGCTTCGCACTAGCAGTATCGGCGTCGTGCTGGCAGTCACGACGCCCAGCGCCACGCTTTCCCCAACAAGGCGTCGCTATCGTCGACGATATAAATCGCCTTGATTTCGGCGTGACTCAATTGCGCAAGCTCAATCGCGTGCAATGTCGCCAGGCGCGACGCATGACTGCCGTCGACCGCCACCAGAATCTTGCGTAACACGGCCGCACCTCCGCTCAAGCGTCGGGGGCAGGAACGGGCACCTGCCTTCGCCCTATGTCACCACTCGGCTCGCTGCTCATGCTTGTGCCGCCGCCAATACAGCATGAGCGCGGCGCCCCCCAGCATTCCCCCCAAATGGGCGAAATGCGCCACGCCGTTCAGCGATCCGGAAACGCCCAGTGCCAGCTCGGCAACGCCGTAGAGCGTGGCGAACAGCCAGGCCTGTATGGGTATTGGTGGGATGAGGAGAACGACCGTTCGCCGTGGGAACAGCGCCGCAAACCCGAACAGCAATCCGAATACCCCGCCTGACGCGCCCACCGTCGGGTATGGCGAGGGAAATACGAACGACGTGACGATCAGTTGCGTGAGCCCCGCGCTAAAGACGCTGCCGGCATACAGCGTCAACAAGCGTGCAGAGCCGAGTTCGCTTTCGATGTCCCGACCGAAGAGATAGAGGCCCCACATGTTGAACGCGAGATGAACCCATCCGGAGTGAAGCAGGCTATAGGTCAACAATTGCCATACGTGGAATTGCGAGGGTGCGTAGGGCGAAATGGAGGAGGCTGATGAAACCGGTGAAATGGGAGGTAGCGGCCAGAGGGCCAGCGCGTTCACGGACGCATCTCCTGCCGCGAGTTGGAGCAAGAATGCAACGACATTCACTAGAACGATGAGCTGCGTCATGGCGGTTCTGCACGACGGTTAATGGAGGGTTTGGGGACAAGCAACGAGTGCCGTGGCCGCGAAGCCGCCATTGAATTGGGGAAGCGCCATCCCGTCGATGACGCGGCGTGCATAGCTGATGGCGCGCCGTAATGCGCGATACGGATCTGAATCCAGTCGATCGCTCAATGTGATCTGTATGACAACGGCGTCCTGCGACGGTGTTTCGCGCAAGCCGTCGTTACCCTTCACACTGACGCTACGCAGGATGGCGATGGGTATGTATCGCCGCTCTCCGCTTGGCACCGTATACCCGCCCAGTCCTGCGAGCTTGGCGTGGGCCTCGATAATGAATTCCTTATAGTGTTGCCGCAACGAAGACATGGAAACTCCCGTATCAGCTTGAGATATTGAGCACAGGTCCGACGCGACGACTCGCACTCTCGATATCTCACATTTATAGACCCGTACGCGGCTCACGCCATGACCCAAGTCAACTCGCACTGCCTCGACAGGAGTGAGACCGCACAAATCCCGCTTTCAGGCGTCTCTCCGTCACATCGGCGACCGGCATTCGCGCATGAACCATCCCATCGTTTTGGATGGCGCACATGAAGGGGCATTGACTTGCGACAAAACAATTTTGCGAATGAGTGCCAAGCTTGAACTGTCGATCAGACGGGCGATGCCGTGATTTCCGGATGACGCCGGGCCTGGTCTCGATTGGCACACAAGATAGCGTGAGCGACGCGCTGCAATCCATGCTCTCACATGGGGTCCGGCGTCTGGCAGTGCTCGATGGCGGCACCTTGGTTGGCGTTGTTTCGCTCGACGACATCCTGGGGGTACTGGCAGCAGACTGGAATATGCTCGCGGCACTGATTCGCAACGAACAAGCGCGCGAGCGTGCGGACCATGTGCCGCCTGGGTTGATCGTCTGACCCCATGCCGAAAATGCCGCATTATGTCTGCCAACCTCGTGCAACGCCGGGCGAAACGGCATATTGGCGACGACGGCTTGCCAGTGAGCTGACCTGCGGGCCCGGCGGCGGAACGTCGGGAGAACTCAGCAAGCCGAGGAGAAGGTCAATGCGTCAATTCTTCGATCGGGCTGACGCCGGGCGTCAGCTAGCCAAGGCGCTGAGTCATTACGCCGGGAAGCATCCATTGATCCTGGGGATTCCGCGCGGCGGCGTGCCCATTGCAGCCATCGTTGCAGAGGCATTGGGCGGTGAGCTGGATGTTGTTCTGGTTCGAAAACTAAGAGCGCCGGGGAATGCAGAACTCGCTATTGGCGCCGTGGACGAAACTGGGCGAACCTTTCTGACGCCGTACGCCCAGATGGGAAACGTGGAGAGCGCCTATATCCAGCACGAGCGGGCAGCGCAACTCGAAACGCTGAGGTGGCGACGGGCTTGTCTCACGCCGGGGCGCAGAAGCACCAGCGCCCGTGGCCGGGTGACCATTGTCGTCGATGACGGCGTCGCCACCGGGGCGTCCATGATCGCGGCGTTGCAGGCCGTGCGGCAGTGCGAGCCGGCGCGTCTGGTGTGCGCCGTGCCCGTCGCTCCCCAAGACACCCTACCTGAGCTTGCCTCGTACGCCGACGAAGTGGTGTGCCTGAACGCCCCCACCGAATTCAGCGCGGTGGGTGAATTTTATCGAACCTTTGCCCAGGTTGACGACGACGAGGTGCTCGCATGCCTGCATGTCGGCTGACGCGATGCGCTGTCAGGTGGCGAGGTTCGGATACAGGCGTGCGCCAACGATCAGCAACACGGCGAACACGGCGATCATGACCCCGAAGCTGGTGGTCAGCGGGTAGTGGCTCACGCCGCCGACGATCATGCCGCTTCGCAGGGTGTCGACCAGATAGGTCAGCGGATTCATCGCCGCAAGCACCCTCAGCCACGGGGGCATCAGATCCAGTGGATAAATGGCGTTCGATGCGAAAAACAGCGGCATCGTGAGTACTTGCCCGATTCCCATGAAGCGCTCGCGCGTTTTCACCAGACAGGCGATCACCAAGGAAAACGTGGAAAAAATGCACGCCCCGATACATACGCTGCAAATCACCATGATGATTGCCAATGGCTCAAGCCGAACCGCGACGTGCAACGCAGCGGCAATGAGATAGACAACCAGTGCCTGAACCAGCGCACGCAGCGTGGCGGCGAGCGCTTTGCCGAATACCACTAGCCACAACACGGGCTGAATCGCTCGCGAGAGCAGTTCGGTGGGATCACGCCGCAGCTTTCTCACTTCAGCGTCTGCCACGGCAAGACTTTCATACAGCGCGCTGAACATCGGCCACCCCAATCGTTGAATGGCGCCGCGACTTTCGCGGATGTTTCGATAGCTCCCGCCGTGTTCGATGACCACACCGCTGAAGTGCGCGAAGACGTCGTTCAGATCGGCGTTCGGCCCGAGCGCGGCCTTGAGTTCGCCGGGACGCCCGACCGCCGCCATTCGCCCCTCATGGAGAATCGCCAGGCGATCGCAAAGGACATCGGCTTCTTCCATGTCGTGCGCAGTGATCAGAACGGTGACCTGGTGGTCGGCGCGGAGTTGCTCGAGGCGCTCCCAGACGGTTTTACGTGCGACGGGGTCCAGACCGATCGTCGGCTCATCGAGGAACAGAACTTCCGGATGATGCAGCGTGGCCTGCGCAATCTCAAGGCGTCGAATCATGCCGCCGGAGTAGGTCCGCACGAGTTGATCGGCGGAATTGAGCAAGCCGGCAAACGCGAGCGCCTCATGCACCCGATCGACACGCAACTGCCCGAAAATGCCATGCAGGCGAGCCGACAGTGTCAGGTTCTCCCGGGCGGTGAGCGCACCGTCTGCGGACAGCAACTGCGGCACGTAGCCGATCCGGCGACGCACCTCGACGGGGGACGTCGTCACATCGAAGCCCGCGACTTCAGCGCCCCCGGAACTTGCGCGGAGCAGCGTTGTGAGGATCTTGATCGTTGTGCTTTTGCCTGCACCATTCGGACCGAGCAAACCGAATATCTGACCTTTGGCCACCGTAAGGGACAGGTCGTCAAGCGCGACGAGATCGCCAAATCGCCTGCAAAGCCGGCGCGTGACGATCGCAGGCGAGTCAGGCGGAGGATGCAGATCGTGAAGGTCATTCATGCGATATCGTCCCAAGCGGAGACAACTTCAGTGGCAGTCGCGCGAGCGCAGGCGCCCAACTATCGTCGGGATCATAAGTGCGCATCGACATCACCCACAGGGGCCTGCCTCCGGGGAAACACCGTCACGTTCAGGGGCGCGGTTTCGGGCAGCCCTTGCAGAGCTTCATCACTCCCGGATAGTCGGGGGCATCCCAGGAAAAATTCAGGTTCACGCCGCCACGTGCGGGCACTTGAACCTTCCGGTATTCCGACATTCGGGGTGTTTGTGCCGAAACCCGGTAAAGACCGGCGGGAAGGCGTACGAAGAGGAACGGCCCCTCGGTCCGGACGGCGAGGACCGACCGCCCACTGGCATCGGCGATCATGACATCCACGTCCGAAAGGTAGTTTCCCGCCTTCGACGCGAAGGTCATGCGGAGGTTGTATTTCGAGGCCGCAGCGCGAAACTCTTTGACCTCGTCTTCACCAATGCCTCCTGTGATGTATGAGATGCCGGGTTGCTTTTCCGGCTGAGATGCCGGTGCGGCTGCCGCCCCGCCGGCCATCCATAAGCTGGCGAGCAGGGGCAACATCAAGGAAAAGCGGGCGCACTTGAACATGGCAATCCTCCACATGAGGCTACCCCCGCTCGGGAGCGTGGCCGGAATTGGCGTGGCGGCGAACTGCGGAGTCGTTGCACAGGAGGTGCGTACGAGTCGCTCGGCCGCGCGGTTCGTCTTCACCTCCAGCATGGTCTCTTAGAGGCAGTTGGACGTTGACCGATGTCAAGGGCTTGCGCAGGGGCTCGCGATCAGATGCCCGCCGGTTCCACCATGCTGAAGATGCGGCGGGCCGGACCGTCGGAGGAGGCCGCCAATTCCCGTGCTACCCGCCAGAACGTCTCCAGAAACGCCAGCGCCGGGCCTTGCAGCGGCTCATAGCGGCGGGTGATCAGGCATGTCGTGCTTTCGTCGGTAATCGCATCGAAATCGAGTGCGACGAAGCGGTCGCGCATGTCCGGTGTCTCGATCAAGGGCCAGGGCACGGCTGTGAGCATGTCGGTCGAGCGCACGATGGCCAGCGCCGCGTTGACGGACCGTGCGAAGTGGCACCGCTGCACGGCCTCGTCGCGCTGATTTTCCACCAACGCCCGAATGGCTTGCGCCGTGCGTTCCATCGAGCGGCTGAGCAGCCAGTCGTAGCCGGCCAGATCGGCAATCGTGCGGGCGTTCGCCGCGGGATGCCCTGGGCGACAGACCACCGCGAACGAATACGTATAGATCGGCCGGATTTCCAGCGCACGCTCCTGACCCACGTCAGGGCTCGGGCCGAACGCGAAATCCAACTGGCCGTTGCGTACAGCCGGATAGTCGCCGCCGAGGTGCTCGGCGATGTCGAGCTGGACGTCCGGACGTTGTTCCCGGAACGCGCGCACGACGGCCGGAATCACCCCATGCATCAACCAGGGGGTGACAGACATGCGAATCGTGCCCCCGCGTTTGGCACCCCCGCGCACCACGTCTTCGCTCGCTCGGCTCAGTTGTCCGAGGATCAGCCGGGCGTGCGAAAGCAGGGAAGTGCCGGAAGGCGTGAGCGCCACACCATCCGCGCGGCGCTCCATCAGCACCACGTCCATCGATTGTTCCAGTTCCCGCAATGCCTTGCTGACAGCGGTCGGCGACCGTCCGAGCCGACTCGCGGCCGTACGCACGCTGCCGTGATCGGCCACGGCCACGAGGCATTCGAGTTGGTGCAGTTTTAGATCGGAGGACATGATTCTCAGGTGGGGAGCAAGGGCATCCAAGGGGCTGGGATCGGGTCGGAAGAGTCCGAGCCGTGACATTGAATCATCGACTGGCATGGCATGGGCGTCAACCTATGGTTGACACGAAAATTTGGCGTTGCCTATCCGCAGCAAATCGACATGGCTACCATGCGTCGAAATTTCATGAGCCGCACGTAACTGTTTTACAAACAAGGCCGCCCTCGACGGCCAATAAGGCACACGCATAGGAGCCCAATGAGCCAAACCCCCATCCGCGCCATCGCCCGCAGCGCCCATCGCCGCACCGACTGTGTCGGTTTGACCGGCATTGCCGCCGGCACGTTGCTGGCCATCGGCAGCACTGCCGCACAGGCTGACGTGCAACTGTATGGCGCCGTCGACAACTACGTCAGCTACGACTCGGGTGGCAAGGGCAGCTCGACGCAGGTCGGCAGCGGCGCGGGCTCGACCTCGCGGTTCGGTTTCACGGGCACGGAAGATCTGGGCGGAGGTCTCGCGTCGGGCTTCCGATTGGAATCGGGCTTTAACGCCAACAACGGCACGCTGCAATCGACCAATACCCTCTTCAACCGGGAAGCCAACGTTTGGCTGATCTCGCGCCAGTACGGCATGCTCAAGCTCGGCCGTCAGTTCCCGACAATCTTCCCGCTCTCGTCGCAGGTCGATCCGTATGCCCTGACCAAGTTGTCGCTGATGGCCAATCTGGCCTATGGCACGTCGGATCTGGGCGGTAACGCGGCGGCCATCGATTCGCGCGTGGCCAACGCCGTGAGCTACACCACGCCGGACATGAACGGCTTCTCCGGGCAGGCGCTGTATGGCTTCAGTACGGCCACCGCGAGCGGCGCACCGGCGCACTACACCGGTTACCTCGCACAGTACGAAGGCCGGCGCCTGTATGCCGGCCTGTCGTACAACGTGGTGCGCAACGAGCTGTCGCAGGCCACCAACCACTATGGCGCGGGCCTGTCGTACAAGATTGGCGGCGCCACGCTGTCGCTGGCCTACAACCGCATCGTGCCAAGCGTCGCATCGGGTCGCATCGCCACTACGTATCTGGTGGGCGCCACCGTGCCCGTCGGCCCGCACGTGTTCAAGCTGTCGGTGCTGGAGCGTTTGATCGCCGGGGGTGGCAACCATGCGTTCGGCGCCCTGGGCGGCTACGACTATCAATTGTCCAAGCGTACGGCCCTGTACGCGCGCGTGGCCTGGATCGACAACGGCGGCGCATCGGCGCTCACGCTCGATAACGCGCAGACCAGCGCCGGGCGAGACGTGTTCGTGACCGCGCTGGGCGTAACGCACCGCTTCTGATGTTCCGTTGTTCAAGGCGAGCGCGTCGCGCGTTCGCCTTCTTGTCATTTTTGAATTGGAGACACGATGCCCCACGACACCTCTGAGTACGCCTTTCCGGCGGTGATCGAGGCCGACATCCCGGCCGACATTCTCGAACACGACGCCAGCATGCGCGCGCTGCGTCATCAGATTCACGCCCATCCGGAACTCGCTTACGAAGAGTTTCAGACGAGCAATCTGGTGGCCGACAAGCTCACGGAATGGGGCTATACCGTCTCGCGCGGCATCGGGGGCACCGGTCTGGTCGGCACCCTCAAGGTGGGCGATAGCCCGCGCACCTTGGGCATTCGTGCAGACATGGACGCGCTGCCGATCCAGGAAGCGACCGGCAAGGCTTACGCCAGCCGGCATACTGGCAAGATGCACGCCTGCGGTCACGACGGCCATACGGCTACGCTGCTGGCCGCGGCCCGCCATCTGGCGAAGACGCGCGATTTCGACGGCACGCTGCATCTGATTTTCCAACCGGCGGAAGAGGGGCTGGCCGGTGCGAAGAAGATGATCGAAGATGGCTTGTTCGAACGCTTCCCGTGCGACGCCGTGTTCGCGTACCACAATATGCCGGGCTTTCCAGCCGGCAAGATCGGTTTTCGCGCCGGCCCGGCGATGGCATCCTCCGATACGGTAATCATTCGGGTGCACGGTCGCGGCGGTCACGGTTCGATGCCGAATGCCAGCGTCGATGCGGTGTTGGCGGCGTCGTACATCGTGGTGGCGCTCCAATCGATCGTGTCGCGCAACGTCGATCCGCGTCGCATGGCGGTGGTGACAGTCGGCGCAATTCACGGCGGCGACGCGCCCAACGTGATTCCGGACAGCGTAGAGCTGCGCCTGTCCGTGCGCGCGCACACGCCGCAGGTGCGGGAGCAGTTGCGCGAGCGCATCGTCGAGTTGGTGAATGCGCAGGCTGCCGTGTTCGGCGCGCGCGCCGAGATCGACTATCGCTGGCGCTATCCGGCGCTGATAAACGATGCTGAGATGACCGAGTTCGCGCGGCAGGTGGCACTGGACTGGCTGGGCCCGCAGGGTCTGATGGAGGACTTTGAACCGCTCACCGGCAGCGAGGACTTTTCATTCATGTTGGAGAAGTGCGCGGGCAGCTACCTCATCATCGGTAATGGAGAAGGCGAGGGCGGCTGCATGGTGCACAACCCGCATTACGATTTCAACGATGCGCTGCTGCCGATCGGCGCAACGTACTGGACGCGTCTGGTCGAGCGTTTCCTGAGCCTGGAGAACAAGGCATGACGACGCGCCTCGATACTACTGCGGCACCGGCCGCACCGGCCAAGGCGAGCGTGCGTCCGGCGTCGCTTACGAAGAAGATCGTTGCCATTACGGTTGGCAACGGCCTGGAGTTCTTCGATTTCGCCATCTACACGTACTTTGCGACCGTGCTTGGCAAGTTGTTTTTCCCCGCGGCCACGCCGTTCACGCAGTTGCTGCTGTCGCTGGCGACGTTCGGCGTGGGCTTCGTGGTGCGCCCGCTGGGCGGCATCGTGATCGGCAGCTATGCCGATCGTCATGGCCGCAAGGCTGCCATGACGCTGACGCTGTGGCTGATGGCCGCAGGCTCGGCGGTTTTCGTCGTGGTACCGACGTATGCGCAGATCGGCATGGCGGCACCGATGCTGCTGATTGCCGGCCGTCTGGTGCAGGGGTTCGCCGTGGGCGGGGAAGTGGGCGCATCGACGTCAATGCTGCTCGAATACGCCAATGCCAACAATCGGGGCCTGTTCGCGAGCTGGCAGTTGTTCAGCCAGGCGTTCTCCACGCTACTTGGTTCGCTGGTGGGACTGGTACTGAGCGCGTCGCTGTCGCACGAGCAGTTGCTCGCGTGGGGCTGGCGCGTGCCGTTTCTGATCGGTTTGGCGCTCATTCCGCTGGGCACCTATATCCGCAAGCATCTGGATGAGACGCATGAAGTCGAGCCGGCCAAGCACGGCGCGCGCAGCCCGGTGGCACAGGTGCTGGGTGAGCATCGCCGTGCGCTGGTGCTGGGCATTCTAATGACGGCCGGCGCGACCTCGTCGAACTACATCTCTCTGCACTACTTGACTAACTATGGCGTGGGCGTGCTCAAGCTGTCGTTGTCGAGCGGGCTGTGGGCATCGTTCGTGGCAGGCGGTTTGCAGATGGCCCTGGCTGCGGCAGCCGGTATTGCCAGCGACCGTTGGGGTCGCAAGCGCGTGGTGACGATTGCTCGTGTGGTTCTGCTGGCATCGATCGTGCCGGCATTCGTCTGGTTGACGGCGGCACCCGATACGGCGCGTCTGCTGATCGTGGCGGCAGTGCTGACAATCCCGACCGTGTTTATCTCGGTGACGACGGTGACGATGATTACCGAGGTATTCCCGCGCCACATTCGTGCGACGGGTCTGGCGATCGTCTACGGCGTGGGGGTGTCGGTGTTCGGCGGGTTTGCGCAGTTCATCGCGACGTGGCTGATTGCCGCGACCGGCTCCAAGCTGGCCCCGGCGGGCTATGTGATCGTCATCAGCCTGATTTCGCTGGTGGCGGCGCTCAAGAGCCGCGAGATGTCGCGCGTGGCGCTGGACTGATGCGCTCGACCGTTCGACGGCAAGCGCTGTAGGTCAAACGACAACGCCGGCCTTTCCTGGCTGGCGTTGTGCTATCTATGGCAGGAAGTCAGTGCTGGCCGTCCTCGCACATGGTGCCTTTGCAGCAATTTCGGACCGAATTGGCCGTCGGCCTATATACCTGTTTGGCGCCGTAGTTGTGTTCGTGACAGCATTTCCATTCCTCTTGTTGCTGCACACGCAAATTGTCCCCTCATATTGTCCTCTGTTATGTCATCGCCCAAGTGATGAGCGTAATGTTTCCGTACGCATACTAGCAATCCGAATAGTTGGCTATGACCCACGTATGTGGCCTCATGGTGATTCCGCGAGCACGCATCTCATGCTTGCAGCCCTTGGGTTCCAAACGCTTGTCAAGATAGCCATGACGACTGATCGGCTTTAGAAATCTTGGACCGATCTGAGCGCGAGTTTTGCGGCAAACTTCACCCTGAACCGGGAGGTGGTTTGTCATGAAACGGAAACGCTTTTCGATCGAACAGATTGTGGCAGTGCTGAGGCAAGCCGAGCTGGGGATGCCGGTGGCCGATGTGATCCGGCAGGTCGGTATCTCGGAACAGACGTTCTATCGGTGGAAGAAGCAATACGCCGGGATGCAGTCTGATCAAGTACGCGAACTTAAGCAGCTGCAGGAAGAGAACGCGCGGCTGAAGAAGCTGGTCGCCGACCAGGCACTCGATATCCAAGTCCTGAAGGAGATCGGCGCAAAAAATGTATGGTCCGCCCCGCGCTGAGACGAGACGTGGTGGATTACGTGGTAAGCCACTACGGATTGACGATGAGGCGGGCCTGTCGGCTCGTGAAGCAACCGCGCAGCGTCCAGTATTACCGGAGCGTCAAAGATCCCCGTCGGGAGCTGCGTGCACGCATGCGCGAGATTGCCCACACGCGTGTGCGCTACGGCTATCGGCGTGTTCACGTGCTGTTGCTCCGCGAGGGCTGGCAGTTGGGCAAGAACCAGGCGTATCGGCTGTATTGCGAAGAGCAATTGCAGTTACGTTCGAAGTTGCCGAAGCGACGAAAGATGGTTGTGACGCGAGTGGCGAAGATCGTGCCGGCCAAACCGAACGACGCGTGGAGTATGGATTTTGTGGCCGACCAGCTAGCTGATGGTTCGAAGTTCCGCACCTTGACGATCGTGGACGTCTTCACGAAAGAAGCATTGGACATCGAAGTCGGACAGCGTTTGAGAGGCGAACACGTGGTGTCAGCACTGAATCGTATCGCCGTCAGACGCGGAGCTCCGCGACACCTGTTCGTGGACAATGGCAGCGAATTTTCCGGGCGCCTGCTCGACATGTGGGCGTACCACTACCGAGCAAAAATCGACTTCAGCAGGCCCGGTAAGCCGACGGACAATTGCCACATTGAGACGTTTAACGGATCATTCCGCGATGAGTGCTTGAACCTACATTGGTTCGAAACGCTGGGCGAAGCCAAGGCGATTGTCGAGGCGATTGTCGAGGCGATTGTCGAGGCGTGGCGCCGGGATTACAACGAGAGCCGTCCTCACTCTGCTCTCAAAGAGTTGGCACCAGCCGAATTCGCCCGTCAACTGGTGCTTTCATCGGGTTCAACCGAACCCGAAACGCCGGAAAACTCGCTCTAGATCTGGTCCGGAAATTCCAAGCGGATCAATCGAGGCCGTTCTCCAAGACTGAAACGGTCCGAAGAAATCAGGCAGGTCAGCGTCGCTCAATAACGTTCGAATCATCTCCACCTATTCATGCAAAAGGCAAGATGGAAATACATTTCATCGAATGTCAACAGACTATAGGTCGCACTCAAACTACCTGTTACACTGTGCGAGTTCGCGAGTCGCCGCAGTTCGAGACATCACCACAACTTGTGTTGTGCGACACACGGTCAGTATCTCCGGCGAGAGCATTTCCACGAAGCGGTGACGAGCAAAACGGTCACCGGCCTGGCGTTTGAATTCGCTTCCCAACTCACCCCCCATAGGGAACACGCCTTGAAACGCATCAGCCTTGCGCTCATCGTGGCGGTGCTACGCGTATTTTCCGTACTTCCGTATCCATTTGTCGCCAGACTCGGGATGGTGGTCGGCACGGTCTTGTATGCGCTTCCTAGCCGCCGCAAGCATATCGTCCTCGTGAACCTGCGTCTTTGCTTCCCCGACAAGACCAGCCTCGAACATCAGAAACTTGCAAGAACCCACTTCCGACACGTTGTCCGCAGCTATCTCGAGCGGGGCATCCAGTGGTTTGGCAGCGCGCAGTCGATTCAGAATATCGTTCAGCTCGACAGCAAGATCGATCTCGGCGACCCGGCCGCTCCGCCCACCATCTTCATGGGCTTTCACTTTGTAGGCATTGAGGTCGGGTGCATGCTCTATTCGACGCATCTTCCCGTTGCGTCGCTTTACACACGTATGTCGAGCACGGGCCTATGCGATCTGGCGAAGCGGCAACGCGGCCGATTCGGCGCAGAAATGATCGAGCGTGCGACCAGTGCCAAGAAGATCGTGGGATTGCTGCGTTCCGGCAAACCGGTCATGATCGCGGCGGATATGGACCAAGGCGTCGACAACTCCGTTTTTGTCCCCTTCTTCGGGGTTCCCGCCTGCACGCTCACGGCCGTTTCGCGTCTAGCGAGACTTGGGCGCGCACGGGTTGTGCCGTTCGTCACGGAGGTGCTCCCGAATTATCAAGGGTACAAGCTGACGATTTTCGAGCCGCTCGCACACTTCCCGTCGGGAAACGATGTGGTTGACGCACGCCGCATGAATGCGTTCCTTGAGGAACAGATCGTCAAATTTCCCGAGCAGTACTACTGGGTGCACCGGCGCTTCAAGCACCGGCCATCGGGCATGGCATCGGTGTATTGACCGGTTCGCCTGATCGATACCAACGAACGTAGCGCGCTAATATTCATTAAAAAGCTACCTCGCGCTCGGTGTCGTCATCTTCCCCGCCAACTCGAACGTTCAACCTGACGTTGGCAAAACACAACAGTCACCGAGAAGTTACTAGGAGTGTTTACAGCTCGTTCAAAGCTGCCTACACTCCCATCAATTAATGCGAATCAATCTCATTATTAATAAAACCGAATCGCAGCCGGGTGCACGGGGCACTTGAGCCGCTGAATCTTTGCTGGAACACACGTATGTCTACCGCTTTCCAGGCGCGCCAGCGTCTGCTCGTCACCGCCTTCGCCCTGGTGGCCGCCGGCAGCATGCATCTTGCCCATTCGCCGTTTGCCTGAATTCGACCAAACGGTAACCCCTGCCTTTAGCTCTTCTTCCTTGCCGGACTGTGCGTTGCCAACACGAGCGGCGCTGTCCAGCAGACAACTATTCTTCTATTAACAGCGCGTGTCATGCCAGTAAAAACGAAGCACTACGATGCAAAACGGCGATATCACTTCCATGGAGGCGTCAAGGCACCCAAGCCCCACGTCCTTGTCTTGGTCCTGGCCACCGCGTTTTCTTCAGGGGTGCTCGCGCAAGGACCATCGGCGGCCGATGGCTCACCCAGTGACAGTCGACTGGCTGCGACGACGGTAAGCGCATCCGCGTTGAGTGATACGGCGCCAGCACCGGGCGGTCAGATCGCCAGGGGAGGGCGCGTGGGGATACTGGGCGACAAAAGCGCCATGGAGACGCCGTTTTCGGTGACCAGCTACACGTCTGAACGTATCGAAAACCAGCAAGCCGTCACACTTGCAGAGGTATTGAACTCGGACCCGTCAGTGCGATTTACCGGCCAAATCGGCGGCGTCACCGACTCCTTCTTTATTCGCGGCTTTCCGATCAACGAGGGAAATTTATCCGAGGTCGCGTTCGACGGTGTGTATGGGGTGTCGCCGAACTATCATCTCTTTACCGAGTACATCGATCGCGTCGAAATACTGCGCGGCCCTGCCGCCTTGCTGTATGGCATGTCGCCTAACGGTGGCGTGGGAGGGGTGGTCAACATCGTGCCCAAACGAGCGTTGGCGAGGGATCTGACGCGGGTCACCGTGGACTACGCCACCAAGAGTCAAGCTGGCGTTGCGCTCGACGTCAGCCGCCGGTTCGGTGACGATCGTCAGTGGGGCATTCGCTTTAATGGCTTGCACCGCCAAGGCAGCACCGCACTGGACAATCAGTCCTCGCGTGCCGAAGTCGGCGCGCTGTCGCTGGACTATCACGGCACACGCCTGCGGGCCTCGCTTGACGTGATCGAACAGTACCAATGGGTCGATGCGCCCACCCGGCCATTTCTCGTCGCCGCCGGGATTCAGGTACCGTCTGCGCCGGGCGGTGCGCGAAACGTGACGCAAAAATGGGGCTGGTGGAAGTCCAACGATATCTCGACACTGGCGCACGTTGAGTACGATCTGTCGGATAACGTGACGGTGTTCGCCGATGCAGGTACTGCAAAATCCGACGTGGCGCGCCTTTCGGAACCCACACCGACAATTCTGGACACGTTCGGCAACACTTCGGCGACTCCGCAGAACTGGAAGTTTCAAGTCAACCGCACGACGCTGGATACCGGTGTGCGGGGAACCTTCCATACCGGCGACGTCTCGCACGCCGTGACCGCGCAAGCCAACTATTACACCGACCGTGTCGCGTCGGGTGCCAACGCCGGCACGGCCTTGCTGTCGAATATCTACGCCCCGATGGATAGGCCGGAGCAGTTCATTGGCGCCCCTACGCGCGTGCCGTTGGGGTCGACCTCGACGCTATCGGGCGTTGCCCTGGCCGACACGATCGGGATGTTCGCCGACCGACTGCAATTGACGCTTGGTGTGCGCGGCCAACAGGTCCGCTCGAACAACTACAACGCTGTCTCCGGCGCCGTTTCGACGGCCTACGACAAGAGTGCCATCACGCCGCTGGCGGGCATTTTGTTCAAGGCAACAGAGGATGTTTCGCTTTACGCCAACTACATCGAGGGTTTGAGTAAAGGCGATGTGGCGCCAACCACGGCGAGCAACGCGGGCGAGGTGTTTGCCCCATACAAGACCAAGCAAAAGGAGGTGGGTGTCAAGGTCGCAATGGGCGGCGTGATCGCGACGCTCGCAGCATTCGAGATCACGAAGCCGAGCGGTTCGCTCAGCAACTCTGTGTTTAGCGTCAACAGCGAGCAACGCAATCGCGGCCTGGAACTCACGATGGCAGGCGAGCCGTACGCGGGGCTGCGCCTGATCGGTGGTCTCACCTGGCTGAATGCACAGTTGACCAAGACGCCGAATGCCGCAACGCAAGGCAACCGCCCGGTCGGCGTGCCTCAGCTCATGGCCAATGCGGGCGTGGAGTGGGACGTGAAGTGGGTACCCGGCATGACACTGACCGGTGCACTGACGTACACCGCCGACGAGTATGTCAACCAGACCAACACCCAATCGGTGCCCTCATGGACAACCGTCGACTTAGGGGTGCGATATAAGACGAAGCTTGTCGGCAAAAGCACGACGTTCCGCGTTGGCGTGAACAACCTGTTCGATCGTCATTACTGGTCCGGTGTGGCATCGTACGGGACAATTTCTCTGGGGGCCCCACGCACCCTCTACGCCTCGGCCGCCGTGGACTTCTGATCTGGCTCGTGACACTGAGTGCCGCCGAAGTCCGATTTCTCTGTCAGGGACAACCACGGCGCGGCCTTGGGGGACTGAGTTGGTACTGGTTGCTGTGCGCCGTACCCCCACTGGCCAAGCGGCCGATGCCGAAGAGACCGTACCGAACGCCGGGAGCCGTCAATCTATTCGCCTAGCAGCTCGGCCAAGGGCTGGAAATGCTCCACATGCTGCGAAACGACCTTCACGATGACGATGATCGGGATGCTCAGCAGCATGCCGGCAATTCCCCAGAGCCACCCCCAAAACAGCAGAGAAACGAAAATGGCGGCCGGGTTCATTCTGGCGATTCTTCCGGTAATCCACGTGGAGACAAACGTGCCGACGAGAACAGCAATGGCGAGCGATGCCCCTGAGACCAGAAGCGCCATCGAGAACGACTGGAACTGCAGATAAGCCGCCATACCGGTTGTCGCGGCCGTCACCCCCGGCCCCAGGTAGGGGACCACATGTAACAATCCCGCCGCCAGGGCCCATGCCCCCGCGCTATCCAGTCCGATCATGCGAAACGCGACCCACGTCAGCACGGCGACCAGCAGGTTAGTGACAAGCATCATCAGCATGTATCGCTGGATGGAGTCGTTGATGTCGTCGAGGATGCGCACGGTGATCTTCTTCTTGGCCAGCGATGGTCCCGCCAAATGCACGAGCTTTTGCTTGAACGTGCCGCCGCTAACCAGGAGAAAGAACGCCAGCAGGATCACCGTCAGCGCTTGGGCAATGAATCCCAATGCCCCCATCGATCCGCCCCACAAGAAGGCGCTGAGCTTGAAAGCGGGTTGATCCAGCACGACATGCGTGACAGGTTGCCTCGGCGTCGAGGACAGGTCCGAGGCTTGGTTTGCCGCCGTCTCTATCGCGCCCGCTGCCGCTTTCATCTTCTGAAGATTGCCGAAAGTGCCGCTGTGCAGGTCAGCGAGCACGATCGAGAACGTTCGCATGGCGGCCGGCAATTGTTCGACCACCCTGTCGATCTGATCGCGCAAAGGGTAGCTGCCGGACACGCACACGCCAATACCGGCGAGCATCACGATGACGGCGCCGACCGAACGATTGATTTTGATTCGTGCCAACCAAACGACAAGGGGATTCAAAGTGTAGGCCAGCAAAATTGCGAGCAGCACCGGCACGATAAACCGCTGTGCCCATTCCAGCGCGAACAGGATGGCGAGCGTGGCCAGAATGCCCAGTGCGAGACCGTGCGCGTCCACCGGCATACGCGGCGCAGAAGGCTCTGTGGAGGGCGCGGGGTTGCGTGTGGGCACAGTCAAGACAGCATCCGGTAGTTGGGCGATATTGTCGCCACGTCTTCCCCGACGTCCGAGAAGACGGGCAGCGCCCCGGCTGATCCATGCGAATGACCACACGGTGTGTCTCCTGATTCTTAGAGTGATGCCGGCAAATTCATGGGTGCCATCGGTTGAAGAGCAGGGGCACCCGGCCCCCTTGAGAGCAGCATTGGCTGCTATGAGAAAAGCAAAATGAACGCCGTCGCGACAAGCGGGAGTGCCGCGTCACTCGTCGCGATCACTTTCACTTCGCATTCATCGGGCGATGTTGCCGTTGGGTGCGAACTATCGCGTGCCGACGGTCAACCCCGAGCTATCTATACGCGTGACGCCCTTCACATGCCCCGCAATGCGTTTCGCATCGTTGACGGCATCGCGACTGTCGAGCATCCCGCTCAGCGTGACCACGCCGTGGGTGGTCTTGACTTTGACGCTTGTGCCATCACCGATGCTATTTGCGAGGAGCTCGGACTTCACTTTGGTGGTAATCCAACTGTCGGACACGACACGTTCCGAGTGATGCATGTCGGCCTTGACGTCAGAGGTCATGCTGCTGTCCGCAGCCTTTGCTGGTACGAGCAAGAGGCCAAGTGCCACCGCCAGACCGCCAGCAAGCGCGCCGCGCCAGGCGGAGCGATGCACGCGAACCATGGCCAGCAAGTGTTTCCTGGGCTTGAGCGTTGCCGGTAGCGCATCGACGGCGACCGATTCGGCAACAGCGGGAACAATGGGAATTTGGGCAGTCATGGTGATCTCCGTATGACCACGGTGGCCTGGAGCGAACGCCGATATGACGTACGCGAGGCGAACCGGACACGACCGCTCGCACACGCGGGGCCGCGCTCAACCACAGGGCTGAGAAATTCAGCATGCGCGTACGCTTACCCCATGTCAGTTCGCTACCGAACCGACGGATTGTGTTTCACACGCGGTCTTTCAACGGTTTGCTCGTTGACGAACCTCTCGGGCGCGTACGTTGACGTACCGCATCCCGAGGCGCGTGGGCGTAGCTTGGGCATGTTACTCACGACTCGGGAGAAGGTCATGCAAAGACGAAAATTCATTTGGGGCACCTCAGGTTCGATGATGGTGCTCGGACTGGCGCTCTCCGGCTGCACGACCACCAGCCCAACGAACGCCAGCGGGCAGCAGTTGGACAAGCGACATACGATTGACGCCGGCGTGGACTCGACTCTGACGCGGCTCTACGCCACGGCCAACGGCTCCCGCGAACTGGTACGTAAAGCGCATGGGGTATTGATCTTCCCATCGGTCATCGATGCGGGATTTGTGGTGGGGGGGCAGTACGGCGAAGGATCGCTGCGCGTTGCGGATCAAACCGTGGGCTACTACAGCACGGTGACGGGATCGATCGGCTGGCAGATCGGCGCGCAGTCCAGAGCGATTGTGCTGCTCTTCATGACGCAGGAATCGCTGAACCGGTTCCGCAATGCTGACGGATGGTCGGCCGGTGGAGACGCATCGGTTGCAGTGCTGAAGATCGGCGCCAATGGGAATGTCGATACCACGACGGCCAGCAGTCAGGTGAACGCATTTGTTCTGACCAACAATGGTCTGATGGCAGGTGCGTCGCTCGAGGGGACGAAGATCACAAGAATCAAATCGTTGTGAGACGCCACATAGCATCGAGCCCCCCAATGGGGGCCCGATCAGTTACGTATCCGGGAAGTTATTGTGAAGGGACGACCACCACTGTCCCCGGCGAATTCGTCCCTCTCGGTCCCATGTCACCCTGCATACCTGTCGCGCCGGTGTAGCCAGTATTGCCCGTGTTGCCCGTTGCCCCCTGCGGTCCGGCAGGTCCGGTACAGGCGCCGAAGGCGAGTACCGCCAGGACAGTGGTAATCAACTTTGCATATTGCATGATTCATCCTTCAATTTGATGTCGGGTGCCTATCCGCAGGGATAAGCAATGAAGATGGCACTACAGCGGGTCGGACGGACGGTAATACGCGTCGATCGCCTGGGCCCAGGCCTGATCTGCCATGTCGGGCCAATGGTCTGGGTCAAATCCCGGGGCATTTTTTAGCCGGTCCTTGTCGACATCGAGAACAAAGCACTTGTTCTCTGTATCGAGCTTCAGTGCCTGCCAGGGCACCGCAAACAGTTTTTTCCCCATTCCCAAAAAACCGCCAAACGACAGTACGGCGTAACCGACCCTGCCGGCGCGCACATCAAGCATGATTTCCTTGATGTCGCCCAAGGCTTCACCGTGCTCGTTGCACACACTATTGCCGACGAGCGTGTCTGCGCCCATCAGACTGGGGCCGGGCCCCTGCGCAGTGTTCGGGCCCGGTCCCGGGCTCGAAGCTCCGCGCGTTTTGTACATTCCGTACGTATCGCGATCTTCGTAGTTCATATTGCATTCTCCACTCAGTGCACCAGACCTCACGGCATGGCGGGTTACTCGTCGGAAAGCTGCACCGAGGCAGTCGTATTGCCAGCTTTTCAGACCGACGAACGCGCCCACTCAAGGGGCCGAAACTGTCGCTCGTAACCAGTCCATCGGCAGTCTCATTCAGAGGCTAGAGGAGGGCTCACGCCATGTCTGTCCGATAGCGAACAATCCGTTGATACGGGCGGGCGCAGCGGATGGTCCTGCGGCGAACAGACACATCCACGTTGAAGGGCGACTCGAGACACACCGTGAAACTACGCGACACTTCGACACAGCTTCACGTCGCGCGCGTTGACGGGGGGCGACACCGGTGATTATTGCTCGTGAGCGCTGATTATCGGGACCAGAGGAACGTTTGATGAGCATGGGCGCGACTCGAGACGTTGACGGCATGCTTTTCCATGACGCCCTCGTAACTCGCGGTAACCGTGTAGCGCCCATCCGGAAGCGACGCCAGCATGAAGGGCCCATCGGACTGCGTCGTCAGAATCATGTTCCCGCGACTATCTGAAATCGTTACGGGGATATCCGAGAGATATTCATTGCCGTTGTTTGCCGTTCTTCCGACAAAGGTCAGAACGAGCGGGTAATTGTGCATGGCATCCTTGATCGCCAGGGATTGCTCCAGTCCGATCCCCCCCGACAGGTACTTCACCGCTCCGGACTGCTGTATTGGCGGCAGGGTGACTTCCGCCGCCATGACCACGCCCAAGCTCAATGTCAGCCCGATGGCTGCGCAAAGTCGCAAGATGTATTGATGTTTCATATCGATCTCCAAAGGGGGCGATTACGCATTCGCCGCTATCGGTGACGCCTAATTCTCATTTGCATGCCGTTATGACGCCTGGAACGAAAAACTCACGACCCGTTGTCGTCGGGACGATCGTCCGCCTTCCTCCTCCCACACGCGAACTGCCGCCTGATACAGATCTCGCTCCTGTCTGATCAGAGACAGTCGCGTCTCGCGGATTGCCAAATGCAGCGCAATCATTCGCTTGCTTAAGTGTTTGTGGTCTCTCATGGTCATTGTCCACGCCTGTGATTTTCAGGCCTTGATATGAATGAATTCACGTCCTGAGTCTCCATCACGCTTTTCACGATAAGCAAAGCCGCGACGATGGTCGGTACGTGAGCGTACGAAGCGAGAGACTTGCAGGGCACCGGCCTCGTGTCTGATATCGAACAGACGCTGAAACCAGCGTTCACCATACTTTGATCGAAGAGCTTGGCAATCACGTCGCGCTCTTCAGCGTACAACTCCTAGTGGAGGTCATATGAAATACGCCCCCTACCGAGAGTGGGAGCTGTCTCCCCTCTACAAACTTACCGAACCTTTGAGAAACGCCGCCGTGATCGCCGAAATCCGGCGTGCCGAAGCTACGGGTGAACATGACACACGTCTTCCCGTCACGGTCGATGAGGGCCCGAACGCTATGGTGGTGCTCTCGGGCCCCACCCGTACGGTGAAACGTTGCTGATCGACAGGATTCAATGGCTTGGCCATTCACCGGTTCTCGTGGCAGAGTGCATCGCCATCGACAGCTATCGTGCGATTGGCGAGTATCCGGGGGAGCAAGATCCGACGACGCATCGCTTGATGGAGCATTCTTGCAGACTCGCCGCCGTCTCACCGTCCCCACGTGGCGAACATCACGACGACGGCGCTGGCCATTGTGCCCGTGGCCAGCCACCCCAGCGCCTTGAGACGCAAGCCTATCGTGAATTTCCCCATGACGTCGGGCCTTGCCGCGATCAGCATCACGATCACCATGATCGGGACGGCAATCACACCGTTGATCACGGCGCTCCAGAAAAGCGCTTTGATGGGGTCGATGGGGGTGAAATTCAGTGCGACGCCGAGCAGGATCGCGAGCGTCAATATGACGTAGAAGCCCCGTGCCTGCATGACTTCGCGCCCGAGGCCCATGCGCCACTGGAAGGCCTCGGCCACCGCGTAGGCAGACGCCCCCGCCAGCACAGGCACTGCCAACAAACCACATCCGATAATGCCAGCGGAAAACAGCAGGAAGGCAAATTCCCCAGCCAGAGGGCGAAGCGCGGCGGCCGCCTGTGTCGAGGTCTGGATATCTCTGACCCCATGCTGATATAGCGTGACTGCCGCCGTCAATATGATGAAGAAGGCGATCACGTTCGAGAACGCCATACCGATATAGGTGTCGAGCCTGATGCGCCGCAAAGTTCGCCAAGCCTGCGATGGCGCCTTGATAAGCGGCTCCTGCCCCTCTGTTGCGCGTTGAACTTCGACTTCCTGAGAGGCTTGCCAGAAGAACATGTAAGGGCTGATGGTCGTGCCGAATACCGCGACTATTGCCACGATGTAGCCAACATTGAATGACACATCAGGCACCACCGTCCGATACAGCACGGCCCCCCACGAAACTTTGACGCTGAAAGTGGTAGCGACATAAGCGAGCAGCGCCAGCGTCAGCGCCTTGAGAATCGGAGCGTAACGTGGAAACGGTATGAAGACCTGCAACGTGAGCGAAACCACGCCGAACGCAACCGCGTACCAGACCGCCGGGCCACCGATCAGCAGCTTCAATGCCGCGCCCATCGCACCGACATCCGCTGCGATGTTGATCGTATTGGCCACGAGCAGGAGTCCGACGAGGACATACAGGATCCAGGCGGGGTAGTGCTTGCGAACGTTTGCAGCGATACCGTCACCGGTAACGCGTCCGATTTGGGCGCTAACGATCTGAATCCCGATCATGAACGGATAGGTGAGCAAAGCCGTCCACAACAAGCCATACCCGAATGCAGCGCCCACCTGCGAGTAGGTGGCAACGCCGCTCGGGTCATCGTCTGCCGCGCCAGTAATCAGGCCGGGGCCCAGCTTCTCCCAAAGCGATTGATTCTTATGGAGTGCAATGCGATCTAGAGGCACGATACCCGCCGAGAGAGACTGACCCGTTGTCTGCGTCACGTTAAATAAGTTTGACGATCTCGTCGGTACGCTATCGGACAAGGGCAAAGACGGTCTTTGCCCGGTGTCGGGGGGGCGGGCGCTATTGGCGCTCGAATCATCGAACTCACTTACGTTTTGTATGGCAACGAACTGGCTTTGACCTAGTCAAGCTGAGGTTCGAGCGAACGCCCGAGACGTGAAATCTCGTAAGAGACTGCAACGAGGGCGGTGCTCACGACGGTGCGATTGATAAAGCCGTTGTATTCAAGGCGACGTAGGCACTGCGTTAGTGCTTTTTGCGTAACGCCGGGGTTTGCCCGACGTATGACTTTCGATGCATGGCTGGCGACACAAGGAAGACCGCTGTTCGAAAGCGCGCGAAACACCAAGAGTTCGTCGATTGCTCTGAGATAGCTCCCTTGGCGGCAGTGCGTCTTGATCTCGATATGGCGGATGAACAGCTCAGCCCCGTAAGGGCTTCAATTCCGCTCAGATCAAGGCGCCCAGTAAGCCAGTCACACGTTTCGTCAGCGGCTGAGTCGATACCGGATTGTTGCGATCGACATCCCTGCCGAGACGAAGTCGATCGTCCAGTAACAATTTGAAACCTTGATCCTGCGATCGTTACTCGAATTCCCTTGGCCCCTGCGGAACGGAGTTCATATAGTCTTGATAGCGACAACCGGCGTCTGGCCGGGGATGTCGCGTCCGCCCCCGTGGGGCATTCGATCATTCCCTTTGCACAAAGGTGTTCCATGGACGTTCAGCAACTGGTTTCCGAATTTCTCGCCTCCGAGCATGGCAACCAGGCAACGCAGGCCTTGGCGGCCCAAGGCATCAGCGGCGACGATGCACAACAAATGTTGAGTCAGGCGGCCGAAGCCGCTCACAGCAGCGCCGACGAACAAAGCGGCGGTTTGATGGGTGAACATTCGGGGAAGAGTTTTCTCGCGGGGTTTGCGGCTGGTCTGGTGCGCGGCGACGGCTTCTTCAAGTCACTGGAGGACGGTGGGGCAGGGATGCTGTCCGGCCGGGTCGCCGAAGCGTTGGCGAGCCGGATGGGCATTGATCCGTCGACGGCTTCGACCGTCGCAGCCGCCGCAACGCCCTATATCTTGGCGTTCATGAAGGAGAAATTCGCTTAAGCTCAGCACTGGATCGCGCAGCGAAACCGGAGCGTTCTTTTCTTGCGAGCGGGTGTTAACAGGGCTGTCTCAGACAGCCCTTTTTCGTTAGCGGCCGCCACACGGCTTACCCTCGCGGCATTGCGCGGATCATCTTCCGGTTCAGCATCAGCGGATTGACATCGATGGCAATGCCGAGAGATTTCAAACCCGCTCCGATTGTATACCGGCGTACTGCTTCTTCCACCGGTAGAACATCCACTCATCCACGACCGAACATAAGAAGAACATCAAAGTGGCCATACAGAATATTTTTGAAATAAATAATATTAAGTCCTCTTTGAGTGTGTGAATATGCGGAGCAGATATGCAGTTGAAAATCAATGGAGATCGTTTTTGGGAGCGCCTGATGCGCCTCGGAGACATCGGCGATAATTCATAAAGGGCGCGGATTATTCGATAGTCGTGTTCGCGGGGCACGGGGGATATGTCACGAGCAAAAGGACGACGATGCGGCAACAGCGAGCTAACGTCGCTGTGGGCGAGTGCATGTTGACGTTAGGCGCATCTCCTCCCACACGGTCATCATCGATGCGTGCCGGAAGCCGGTCAAGATCTGAACCTTCTACATCAGCGGGTTGACTCATCAGCGACGGAAGCCTTTTGGCACCAAATTGGGAAGGCTTATCCAAGGCAAACCCCTTATTTGAACCTCAACAACGCAGCAGTTAGTCCACCTCCACGTGACGTTGAGGCCGTGATTGTCAAGACCTATCGCTTCGTCAGTGAGAATCCGGACGTCAACATGTGGGAGCGACTTGACGCGTAAATTCCCGCGATGAAGGCGCAGCTATCCCCGCATGTCTACATCCAGAAGGAAGATCTAGACCTGTTCACCAATGCACTCTCGGCAGTGGTCCGGCGCGCTTAGATGACACGTCGGAGATCCATGAAAAAGCAGCAGAACTGGAGAAAAGGAGGAAACGAGGTGGGCTAGTTGGGAAGCCCAAGGCCGTCGCACCCGAGTATCGCTTCGCGGTCTACCAACGTCTGCGAGCAACAAAGACGTCTACCAGGACGCGGCGGGGTTCTCCGGTTCTGCAAGGCTATTTTGAGAACGGCAAGCGAAGGTAGGAAAAGATGGAAAAAAGACGCCTGACATCAGTATCGCCCTTGAGTGCTTTCGTACACGGAGCACTTGTTTCATTTTTGCTCGCATACCCGCTCGTCGCGTTGATGCGTTTCTTTCAGCATTTTGATGGACCTGTTGAGGGCCCTTGGTGGGCCATTTGGCTGCTGTTCCCTGCCGGCTTTGCCATCTTCGGGGCTGTGTGGGCGATGCTTGCCAGTTTGGCCTACAACTCTGTTGCACGCCTGCTCGGTGGGGTCGTATACACCAGCGCGGAAAAGCAGCCATGAGCGAATTCAGCCAAGCCGACGTTGGCGGGGCTTTGAGCGACTATCGAGAGCGTCTATCCGACGCAGTGGAGTTTGCCAACACATGGCACGACAAACTCCGATGAGGTATGTCGCCTTCTGCTGCGACAATCAGCGAGTTTGCGTATCGGGCCGACGAGATACGCGAGCAAATTGCCAAGGCGCTTAAGGTTCAACTTAAGGCCCAATTGCAAACCAGTGAGCTTCCCGCCGAAGTGAACGCATTGCTCGCCAAAGAGGATGGGGACCTTGCCACGCGCGATTTTCTGACGATGGCGATCAAGTCGGGGACGGGCGCGCTCAAATCCGATACCGGCACGACTTTGTTCAATCAATGGATGCGCTCATTCGAGCGGGCCGAAGCCAGTTGCAAGGCCGCCCCTCGCCGAGTACGCACCGTACCCTACACCAAAGCCACCGCGCGAACGTCACGCGACGGCAGTTTCGATCCAAAGAAATAGGAAAATCAGGAGATGTTTGAGCAGAATGACGTTTACTTGCATTGGAAAGAGAACCGGCCATGAAAATCGTTCGAATAGCTTTTGTGCTTGTTCTGCTTGCCTATCTCGCTCCGGCCCACGCTGCTGACGCTCAGGATAGGAATGACCTGTCCGGCTATCTGATAAGCCATGGCGCCATTGTCATGCCCTATACCCTGGATTCCAATAGACAGATGAATGCGGAGGCTGTGCTGTGCTCGTGCGAACAGAGATGTTCTGGGGTTTCATTACAATACGATTTGGGTGACCCGGATAACAACATCAACGATGAACTGAAAGAAAAGCTGTCGCTGACCGGAAATGAGAAAACCCTGAATAAATTATATTTAGGCCCACTTGCCCCGCTATCCAACCTGCCAATCTCCTTCAAAAATAGAAAGGGACAAGGAAGCTATATCGGCGCACGATGGATGGAGAAACTCGCCTTGTGGTTCAACTTCGGAGCACAGGAAGTGTACGGCAACGTCCCTTCCGGTGTCTTTGAGGGCTACATGAAGAAAAGCGAGCTCCACTACAGGACGATCCCTCTGAAGACCTTCGATGCGTACAGATATCTCACCGTCTCGATCAACGGAAAAAAGCCGGTCAGTTTCCTGATTGATACAGGTGCCCCCAGGAGCCTTATAGACAAAAATTACGCTGAGTCACTGGGTTTCGGTGTAAGTGAAAAACAATGCTTGGGTGTGAGCAGCCAAGCGGGAGAAACCCGATCGTGCGTTACCCACGACGTGATGTCCCTGAAGGCGGAAAACGAACCGTTGTCAGTCTATCTACCCGCAGGCTTTATAGAACTGGACCTCAATTTCGTCGTCCCGAGGCTACACATCAAGGGTATTCTGGGATTGGACTGGCTTGAACGCAATGCAGCGATCATGTCCCTTCCGGAGAACAGGCTGTATGTACCCAATATGTATTGACGATACCGAATTCAAAGGCTCATCGCTTCATCCGCGAATAGGCAAGCCCGCGCCAACAAGGCTAATATCACGCGCGATCTAAGTGTTTCGGATAACCGTTTACGCATTTTTTTGCGATGCCGATTTGCAAAATTGCGAAACTTCGCAAATCGGCATCGAGCCCTTCGCAGGGCGAGCACGGTCCCCCGTCGTCGCAGACCGATATTCGGCAATGTCATCTCATGACCTCGGCACACTAAAAATCTGACAGGCTCTTCCCCGGCCGAGCAATTCTATTCCCTGATCGCATAATCGCAGCCGCTTGGACACACTCAATTGTCCAGCACCGCTTGCCGCGACAGAACCCCTCCGGCCGAGTACGCCGCACACTGAGCGATTCATGCAAGTGCAGATGGCGAAACCATGCGACAGTCAATCGCAATCGCAGATATTTCCATCATGTGGAGCCATGGACCTAGTTTCCTGCACTGGAGCCACACGCTCCCAGCCCCCAATGACCCCGTCAACGTCGGCGCAGCCTCGACAGAACGTACAGCCGCCGACTGCGCTGGCGGCCAATGTGCGCGTGGTGCGTCAGGCCGATGGGCGACCCGGCATGCCGCCGAATTCGGCCCAACGACCGCCGCCGCCCGAAACCCCGCCAGTCATTCGGCAGGCGCTGCTGGGCAGGTGGGAGCCCGGTATGCCGTCGAGCTCAGCCCAACGACCGCCACCTCCCGAAACGCCGCCAGTCATTCGACAGGCGCTGCTGGGTAGGTGGGAGCCCGGCATGCCACTGAGTTCGGCCCAGCGACAACTTTCCCTCGCAACACTAGAAGTCACCTCGAACAGAGGAGCGGAAAAGCATTCAGCACAACAGGGCGCGAACAATAGAAGGGATGCTGTTTTCATGCCGCCCCCGGCCAAAATCCCTCGACAAAATACTGGCGCGTCGGGCAGGAGAGCAAAGATCACTGACGCCATGTTGCAGACGTGGAAGACCCTCGGGCACGCGGAAATTGGGGCCGCGGGTGGGCTCAGTGGTGTGGCCAGGCGGAACAATGTCCCGGTTACAGCACTGAGAAATTACCTTCGTGCAGACGGCAGGCTGAGCCAGCTCGGCGAAGACCGGCTCAACCCGGGCAGAAAAGCGAAGATCACCGACGCCATGTTGCGGACGTGGAAGGCCCTCGGTCAGGCGGAGATTGAGGCCGCAGGTGGGCTCGATGGCGTGGCCAGGCGGGACAATGTCTCGGTGATGGCACTGAAAAATTACCTTCGTGCCGACGGCAGCCTGACTCAGATCGGCGAAGACCGGCTCAACACGGTCGCGAAAGCGAAGATCACCGACGCCATGTTGCGGACGTGGAAGACCCTCGGCCAGGCGGGGGTTGAGGCTGCGGGTGGGCTCAATGGTGTGGCCAGGCGGGACAATGTCTCGGCTGCGGCACTGAAACATTACCTTCGTGCCGACGGCAGCCTGAGCCAGATCGGCGAAGATCGGCTCAACACGGTCGCGAAAGCGAAGATCACCGACGCCATGTTGCGGACGTGGAAGACTCTCGGCCAGGCGGGGGTTGAGGCTGCGGGTGGGCTCGACGGTGTGGCCAGGCGCGACAAGGTCCCGGCTGCGGCACTGAAAAACTACCTTCGTGCCGACGGCAGCCTGACCCAACTCGGGGAGAACCGGCTCCGCAAGACTGGCACGCGGCCAACGTGAACGGCAATGTCTCCAAGACCGTTGAAGGTTGGGACTGAACCGTCCCGCGTTGGGCTGAAGGCTCCAACTCTTGAGAGTGGACCGCTGTCGAAATTAAGACACTTTCCAGCCTCACGCCGAGGCACATTCCGAGGTAATTTTTGAATCACGCTATGTCAACCATTTCCACTGCTGGCTTGCAGAGCTTGCCGCCGTCGAAAATCGCGAGGCTGGACGTGCGGATTCGGAGCTGGCTGCGCGTATCAGCCGGCTAATTTTCCGTGCGCGACAGGTGGATATGGTTCGCGTGGGCTACGGATCCGTCGCGCTTTCCGGTGTCCGCCACCCACCGCCGACCGCCTTGTACAGTGCCACCGACGCTTGCAGCCGGGCGAGCCGCAACAGAACTTGCAGATCCAGTGTTGCAAACAGGGTGCGTTGCGCATCGAGCAGCGTCAGCATGGTATCGGCGCCTGCGCGGTACCGCGATTGCGCGAGCGAGAATGCCGTGCGTGCCTGTGTCAGTTCGCGCTGCTGCGCGTCCTGCTGGCGCGTAATGCCATCGATGGCGTTGAGCGATGCCTCCACGTCACCGAACGCCGCAACGATCGTCTTCCGATAATCCACCAGGGCCGCTTCGCGTTGCGCAATCCGCAGATCTCTCGCCCCGGCCAGCGCGCCTGCGTGGAAGATTGGTGCGCTCAGCGCGGCGGCGACGCTGTAGACTGGATTATCCAGCACCGCGTTCAAACGTCTCCCCGACAGCCCCACGCCGCCCGAGAGCGAGACGGACGGCAGCATGCGCGCGCGGGCTTCTATGACGTCCGCATCACTCGCCGCCAGCAACGCCTCGGCGCGAGCAATATCCGGCCGACGAGCGAGCAAGTCTCGGGGGAGGAATGCCACTGCGGCCGGCGCAATGAGCGAGTCGAGCATCGGCGTGTTCAGCGGCACGTCGCCCAGATGGTGTCCGCTCAGCACGGCCAGCGCATTTTCATTGTCGGTTACGTCCTGCGTGCGGGCGGCGACGTTGCGCAATTGCGCGTCGTACAGCCCTTCCTGCTGGGCGAGATCGAGCGCGCTCGCCTGACCTGCGCGTGCCTGCGATCGGACGAGCCGAAGCACCTCCGCCGCGATGTCACGCTGCTGCAAGGCGATGGACGCACGCTCGCGGGCCGCCGCCAACGCTAGCCAGAGATTGGCCGCTCCCGCCGTCACGGTCAGGCGAACGGTATCCCGGTCGAAGGTGCTGGCGCGCAACTGCGCGAGCGCACTGTCGCGGGCGGCGCGATTCGCCCCCCAGAAGTCCAGCTCGTAGGTCGCCGACAAGCCCAGTGCCAGCGTGGTGCCGGGCACGTCCGCGTTGCCGCCCATTCGCCCCTGACGCGATGCCGAGCCGTTGCCATCAAGCGCTGGCAACAACGGGGCACCTGCAATGCGCGAAAACGCTTGTGCCTGCCTGACCCTGGCATAGGCCGCTGCCACGTCGAAACTGTCTTTTTCGGCCAGCGCGACGACCTGATCGAGCGACTGACTCCCGAACGCACGCCACCATGCCCGATCGATGGGCGCGGTTTGTAATGACGCAGGCGCTGCCGCCGCGCTTTGGTAAGCGGATGGCGTCGCCACGTCGCGTGATGCGGGCGGCTCGTGCAGCGCACACCCGCTGGCAAGGAGCGTCGCGCAGGCGAGCGGTCTCAGAGGGAAGGGCCACACCGTCCTGGATCGTGTGATGACTGAATTGAGCTTGCGGCGCATGTCGGTCAATCGCTGGCAAGAGCGACGATAGGGTCGAGACGAGCGGCCTGACGTGCGGGCATGTAGCCGAACACGAGCCCGGTGGCCAGCGCGCATCCGAAGGCGGCGAGCATGGCCCTGACGGAGAAGACCAGATCCACGCCCAAAAAAATGAGCGCCAGGCCGAATGCCAGACCGACGAAGATGCCCAGCACGCCGCCGACCGTCGACACCATGACCGATTCCGTCAGGAACTGACGCAGGATGTCGGTCTGCCGGGCGCCCGTCGCCGTCCGGATGCCGATCTCGCGGGTGCGCTCACGTACTGTCATGAGCATGATGTTCATCACGCCAATCCCGCCGACGACGAGCGAAATCGCTGCGATCAGGCCGAGCGTGAGCGTCAGCGTCTGCTGCGCCTCGCTCTGCGCCTTGAGCGAGGCCGCCTGGTTGTAGACCTGGAAGTCCTTCACGTGATGGGCTTCCGTCAGCACTCGCGTAATATCTGCGGCCGTGTCGTCGACCTTGTCCAGGTCATGCGCGAGCACGGAGATCCACGACAGATTGGCGGTGCCGAATACCCGCCGGCTGCCCGTGCTTGACGGCACAAGCACCACGTCGTCATCGTTCGACTGCCCGGACGTCGCTCCCTTTTCCGCCAACACGCCAATGACCTGGAACGGCACATTGTTCACCAGCACGTATTGCCCCAGCGGGTCCGCCGGTCCGAACAACTTGGTGCTGATGCGCTTGCCCAGTACTGCGACGGTCGCCAGCGTACGCACGTCCTGACGGGTAAAGAACGTGCCGCGCGAAACGTTCCAGTTCAGCACATGCGGCGCCTCCTCGGTAACGGCCCACAGGCGCGTGCCTACGTCGACGTTGGCCGCACGCACGGTGGTCTTGCCAGCGAAGAAGGGCATCGCGATATCGACGTTGGGCACTTGGGCGACCAGCGCGGCGTCGGCTTCGGACAACGTGCCCCCGGGCCCGCGCTCGGTGTCGCCGCCCGGCGTCACGTACATCCGGTTGGTGCCGAAGCTCGCGATCTTGGCCATGACGGTGCGCTGCGTTCCGGTGCCGATGGCCAGCATCACGATGACCGACGCGACGCCGATGATGATACCCAGCAGCGTTAGCAGCGTCCGGAAGCGATTGACGAACAGCACCTGCCATGCGGCTTGCACGGCTTCATACATATCCGCCCATGGCGAGGCTGAGCGGGAAAGCCCTTGCGCCATGGTCGTGGCGAAATTCTGTGCGTTGAGGGTCCAGCCGGCGCCATCCGCGCGCGCCGACGGCGATGATGACGCTGCCGATGCTGAGAAAGCCGTCGAGGCGGGCGGCTCGGTCTTATCCTGCACTTCGCCGTTGTCCGAGACGATGAGCCCGTCGCGTATCTCGATGACGCGTCGCGCCTGCTCGGCGACACCCCGATCATGGGTGATGAGAATGACGGTGTGACCGGCGTCGGCGAGCTCACGCAGCAAGGCCATGACTTCGGCGCCACTGCGGGTATCGAGCGCACCGGTCGGCTCGTCCGCGAGGATGATGCGTCCGCCGTTCATCAAGGCTCGCGCGATGGAGACACGTTGCTGCTGACCGCCGGAGAGTTGATACGGCCGGTGCTGAATCCGCCCATCCAGGCCCAGACGCGTGAGCAACTCCTTGGCTCGGCTGTGGCGGTCTGCCCGTGACATCCCGGCATAAACGGCGGGGACTTCGACGTTGTGCAGCGCATCGAGCGTGCGAATCAGGTGGTAGTTCTGAAAGACGAACCCGAAGGCTTCCCGGCGCAGCCATGCCAGTTCATCCACACGGAACGACGCGATGTCCTGACCGGCAAAGCGATATTGCCCCGACGTTGGCCGATCCAGACAGCCGAGCAGGTTCATCAACGTGGACTTGCCGGAGCCCGAGGCCCCGACGATGGCGACAAACTCGCCCGCGTCAATGCGCATCGATACGCCACGCAGTACCTTCGTTGCCGGCGTGCCACCTGCGCCACCGAAGCTGCGGCAGATGTCGACGAGCTCGATCAGCGCAATGTCCTGCGAGGCAGGGGGGGGAGGCCTGCCGACGGCCTCGGCGGCGCGGGCTTCGGTTACCACTGAAACCTCCCGGCACCGGCGCGAATGGTGCCGACTGAGGTAATCAGAGCGTCGCCCTGTTTGAGGCCCTCAAGCACTTCACCGTCCAGGCGATCTCGCAAACCGATGCGCACCTTGCGCTCGACGCGTTTGCCATCGACGAGCACGTTTGCCGTGAAGACACCGGCTTGTGCGTTGACGGGAACGAGTGGCGTCATGGGCGAGAGCAAAACGTTTTTCGCCGAAGCGATGACGAAGAACACCTGGGCGGTCATCTCCGGCATGAGGACGCCGTCGGCATTGTCCACGTCAACCAGCACGGTATAGAGCACTACCTTGCCGGTACCACCGGTCGGACTTTGTTGCGATGAATCCGTACCGCTCTTGTCGAGCGGCGTGGGCGGGGCAGGGAGGACTTGTCGCACAGTGCCGTGCCAGCGTCGCGGGCCGCCGCCGGTCTGGCCACCGAGCGTGGTGAAGTAGACCGGCATGCCGGCCTTCACATGACCGATATCCGCCTCGGAAACCTGCGTCCACACGGTCATGTGCGACAGATCCGCAATGCGCATGATGAGCGGCGTCTGATAAGTGGCGTTCAGGGTCTGCCCCTCGCGCGCGTCGAGCGAGACGACCGTTCCCGTCATGGGCGCGTAGATACGCGTGTAGCCCAGTTGCGCCTCGTCACCCTTTAGCGTTGATGTTGCGCCGTTGATCTGGGCGTGCAGGTTGTCGATCCTGGCCAGCGCCACGTTCAGATTGGCGTGTGCCGTCTGGAGATCTTCAAGGCGTGTCGAACCGTCGGCCATCATCTGCTGCTGGCGCGCCGAGCGCTGACCCGCCAGCACGCGTTCGGCATGCGCCTGCGCAAGCTGCGCATGCAGGCTCGCGAGACTGGCGCGGTCGGCGTCGACCTTTGCCTGCTGGACGGCAGGGTCGATCTCGATGAGCAAGTCGCCTTTGTTCACATGAGTTCCCGGCTGTACATGCAGACGGCGAATCGCACCGGACGCCTGCGCGCCCACATCCACATAGCTGCGCGGGCGCAGATTGCCGAGTGCTGTGACTGTCAGTTCCAGGTTGCCCCGGTTGATCGTTGTGGTCTCCACATGCTCGACGTTGCGAAATATCGTGAACCACAGCACGAATGCCAGCAGGGCAACGACAAGGAGGAACAGGGTGTTGCGAATTCGCTTCGGTTTGAATGGCATCTGCTTCGATGGTGCGTACGGCCAAGGCCCGATGGGTGTCGAAAATGATTTGGATGACGAATCGGTGGTCGGCAGCAACCACCACTGGAGCGGCGTATAGTATAGAATGATTCTCATTTACGTGAAAATACTATCGCATCGCTAGTTCGATGGGCTGACGTGGAATTTCATAAAAATATTACGAAATAACGAATATTTGAATGTAAATGATCAAATTTAGATTGACAGGTGCAAGCTCTCTTTTGTAGATTTTGCATTGTTAATAGATAATGATTCTCATTAACATGAAGTAAATCTTAGTACTGATCCGCATGCGGTCGGGCAGAACTCGGACGTCGAAGTACTAAGGAATTCGAACATTTAGGGAGCATCGTAATGAGCTGGGACGACGAAAACGCGGAATTCGAAGTTGTCATTAACCACGAGGCGCAGTATTCGATCTGGCCGAGCTACAAGGCGATTCCGGGTGGCTGGAGTGCTGTCGGTATGAAAGGGAACAAGGCCCAGTGCCTCGCATACATCGAGGAGCATTGGACAGACATGCGCCCGCTGAGCCTTCAGAAGGCGATGAGCGAGCAGGCTGCTCAGCCGGCCACCGCGTCGTCGGTGCATTGATTGCACCAGCATCGCGTTTCGCTGCCTGAGACCGACGGAATGCCGGCCCCGCTCACCTTGTTCTGTCTACCCTATGCGGGGGGCAGTGCCGCGATCTTTCGCGAGTGGCCGCGTTCGCTGCCAGCGTGGGTGCGTCCTGTGATGTTGCATCCCGCAGGGCGGGGTGTGCGTCATGGCGACACGCCGGTGCACGGCTGGCCGGAATTCGTCGACGACATGGTCGGGCAAGCCCTGACGCACCTCATGGTGTCGGGCCAGGGCCCCTTGCCGTTCGCCATCTTCGGTCACAGCATGGGCGCGCTTGTCGGGCTGGAATTGGCCCACGCGCTGCGTACGCGGCTGGACGTCGGCCCTCGCTGGTTCGGCGCATCGGCCAGTCTTGCGCCAGCCCTGCGTGAGCGTGAAACGCATTGGTTGACGTGCGACGACGCCACGTTCAAAACCGAAGTTCGGCGTCTGGGCGGTATGCCGGACAGTCTGCTGGAGCACGACGAATTCATGGCGTTGATCACGCCGGCGCTGCGCGCCGACTTCCACCTGTGCGGCACCTACGATCCGCCCGCGCGCGCGCCGTTGGCGTGTCCGCTGCTGGCGATCAATGGTGACGACGACGCCCGCTGCGTCGTTCCCGCCAACGACCCGGCATGGGCAAGCGAGACGACGGGGCCATTCGCCTCGGCGCGCGTGCCTGCCGGGCATTTCTTCATCAATAGCCACCGGGATGCGCTGCTGGCGCAGGTGATTGCGCATCTGCGCGACGCCGTCGGTGTGAGCGAAGCGCCCGCGCGGGCGCTCGCCTGACGTGATTACGGAGATGGACATCGTGCAAGGCTTCCCCCCGTTGTTCGATTTCGCCCCCTATCTCGAAGTGCGTGACGAAACGTTGCCTCTGATTCGGGAATTCGCATCGCATATGGCGTTTCGTAGCGCCGTCGTCGAAGAGTTGGAACTGGACGAGGACTTTTACCGCCGGCCGTTGCGCCCGGAAGATCTCGAGTTCCTGCAATTCAAGAAGGCGGTACGTGCGGAGACGGTGAGCCGCCTGCCGATGCTCGCGTCGCAGCGTCTGCTCATGTGCATCAATGAGGTTGGCATCGCTCGCATGCCGCGCCCCGGCGACGCCGAAGGCTTTGCCAACGCAGACGCTTTCTATAGCGAGCGTAATCAGGTGCTGGGTGCCCGCATCCGGCCGTATCTCGAGAACTACGCTTACGCGTTTCTCGGCAACGAAGGCAAGGCAGACGCCACGCCCGAGTCGCTCACCGATACGCTCGATGCCATCGTGCGCATCGAACACGCGCGGTGGAGCGACATGTTCGCGCTACTGCAACGCAACGAATATCTGCCCGAGGGCCTGCGCTTCATCATGATCCAGTGCTGGAGCCTCGCGCCGTCGCGTCGCGCGGCGGTGGCGAGGGCGGTGGCGTCGGGATATTTCGACGCAGTATCGCCGGATGCCCGGCCGGTCATGGCCGACGCCGCGCAAGACGCGCTGCTCACCCGTGTGGCCGGTGCGCTGGACCTCACGCGCCGCGAGCATTCCTACTGGCAGTTCTATCTGCCGACGAGTCTCGCCAAGTGCAACTTGCTCTACGCGCTGGGCGCTCGCCCCGATCGCGCTTTCGCGCTGCTTGGCGCGGCGTTCGTCGCCGAAGCCGAAATGCTGGCGTTCTGTCAGGCGGCTGCCTCGGCGTGCCCGCACATGCTGCACGGACTGCCGATTCGGCAACCGTCGATGGACGTTGCGCTCGCCGATCTGCTGCGCCGCGCAGCAGCAGCCACGACACAGATCGGCGCGCAATACGGCGCACATGGCTTGAGTCGTATGAGTCAGGGACTCGGCGCGGCCGAACTGATGGCTGCCCGAGGACGCTGGGATCTTGGCGAACAGTTGCGCTGGCTGTCGGCGATCGAACACTATGTCGCCTTTGCGAAGCAGGTCGAAGAGCGCATCGAAGCCGAATGTCCGGGCATCGACCGGGAGACGTTCGTCGAGCCTCGCGAAATGTGTTCGACCACGCATGTACACAACGACCATCGTCTGGTGGTGATCGAGTCGGGCGACATGATTTTCTGGGGCAACCTCGGCATGCAGCTCAAGATGAAGCAAGGCGACAGCGTGCTGATTCCCGATGGCCGTCTGCATGGCTCGACGGTCGTCTCGCACGAATGCACGTATCACCAGCCGATCATCCCCGACGAGTGGATCGCCGCGCTGCACGCAGGCACCATGTCGGCAGCACCGGCGCCGAAGTCCTCTGCTGCGCTCGCCTGAGCCAGTGCATCTCGCGCCCATTCACGGCGACGCCGGCGCGCCCACGTAGCGCCGGCGATCAGATTGTCTCAAGGCTATCGATTCGAATAGCCGATTAGTACTACTAAATCCCAGGCACGTCCGTGCATCCTGCCGCCAGACACGTCTGGCGGCAGGATGCATGGCGCAATGACTGCCGGCTCGGGCCGGCGCGCGCAGTTTCGACGGAGAAGCTCATGCAGCTCGATCCCCCCGATACCCTTGGTTCCACCCGTTTTACCGATCCGATCGAATCTTCCCCTGCGCCCAAACGCGTCACCGCGAGCGACTGGCGCTCACGCGTCATTCTCGGCGACCAGGTTGGCGGTATCGAACTGCCCGACTGGCTGGAGACGTCCTACAAGACGCTCCGCACGCAGGTCATGCATCCGGAGTACCCGTGCTTCTTCGGCACGATTGCCGAGCGTCGTTGCGAAATGTTCTATTCGTTCGTGAACGGCAAGGACAACGCGACGCTGCCCGCCACGATGCTCACGTTCACGCGTCTCGCCTCGCAGCCGGAGTTCCGTCGCAACAACATCGCGATCTTTTATGAGCCCGATGCTACGCCGCTGACCCACACCGAATATCACGACCTGTTCTGGGGCACGTTGCAGCATCTGCATAACGTCGATCCCGATCCGGAGGCGGATCATCAGGTGCCGCCGTCGCATGAAGACTGGGAGTTCGGTTATGGCGGGCTGCAGATGTTCGTAGTCTGCGCGTGCCCGTCGTTCTCGCAGCGGCACAGCCGCAATCTCGGGCCGGGCATGGTGCTGCTGTTCCAGCCACGTGCCGTCTTCGTCGACACGATTACGAACAAGGTGATCGGCCGTCAGGCGCGTGAACAGGTGCGTGAGCGGCTGCGCAAGTGGGACGCCGTCGGTCCGCACCCGGACCTCGGCTTCTACGGCGATCCGGGCAACCTCGAATGGAAACAGTATTTCCTTGAGGACGCGAACATTGCCGCCGCCGACCAGTGTCCGTTCCTCAAGCGGATGCGCCGCGTCACGGAAGACGCGACAGCGCTATCGGTACCAGCCGATACGCAGCCGCCGACCCCGATGCTCGGAAAGATTCCCGTTCACCTGAAACCGCATCCGACGGAAGGGCCGTCGATCTCCCACGTGGCCCATGTCGGGCACGCGGGGCATCTGTCGCGCCAGATGCACGCCGAGGCAGGCCATGGACGCCTGATCGAGCAGGGCGACGCTAGCCCCCGTGAGATGCCGTCGGGCCACAGCCAGCATTCGGGCTCGCATGCTCCCGCGCCGTCGCGCAACGACGGCGAACACCTCGAATAGCCGGGGCTTCCGGCCGGCATTCAGGCGAGGCGCGACCTGCGGGGCGCGCCACTCGTCACGGATGTCATGCAGGCAATGAATGCAACGAATCGCAAAGAATGCAACGAACTTCAGGCATACCGATGTCCAAGACTCCCAAGCACATGGTTGAGCGACTGCAATCGCTCGCAATCGAACGCCCGAACGACACCGCGCTGATCTGTGTGCAAAGCGGTGGCGAGACATCGCATGGCTACGCCGAGCTCGACCAACGTGCGAACGCGCTGGCGCATCGGCTCGGCAGCGGCGCGCTCAAGGGCGAGCGGGCGATTCTGCTCATGGACAGCGGCCTGTCGTATTTCACGGCATTCTTCGGCTGTCTGTACGCGGGCGTGCTCGCCGTGCCTGCGTTCGCGCCGGGGCGCACGCGCGACGCCTACGCGGAGCGCCTGCGCGTCATGCTCGCCGACGCTCAGGCCCGCTGGGTGCTCGTCACTCCGGAACACGAGCAGATTGCGCGCTCCCTGCTGGACCTTTACGGTGAGACGGCGGAGCTGATCGTCATCGACGACTCGGTCGCCCCGGTGGCGGCCGAGCGCATCGTCATCGACCTGACGGCGGACGACATCGCGTTCCTGCAGTACACGTCGGGATCGACCTCGACGCCCAAGGGCGTGATAGTCACGCACGGCAATCTGATCGCCAACGAGGTAGCCATTCAGGAACGGCTGGGCGTCACGGCGTCCGACGTCTTCGTGAGCTGGCTGCCGCTGCCGCACGACATGGGCATGATAGGCACGATGCTCCAGCCGGTCTACACCGGCATTCCGCTCGTGCTGATGTCGCCGAACCATTTCCTCGAGCAGCCGATCCGGTGGCTCGAAGCGATTTCGCATCACGGCGGAACGATCTCCGGCGGGCCCGATTTTTCGTATCGGCTGCTGACCGAACGCGTGCGCGATGCGCAGATGGAGGGCCTTGATCTGTCCGGCTGGCGAGTGGCGTTCTCGGGCTCCGAGCCGGTGCGTCACGACACGCTGTGCGAATTCGTCGAACGATTCAGCGCCTGGGGTTTCGATCCGGGCGCGGTATATCCGTGCTACGGGCTGGCCGAGGCAACGTTGCTCGTGACCGGCGTCACGCGCTCGCATGGCATGTCGTCGCTGGGCGTGGACGGTACCGATGGCGACCCGAAGCAACTCGTGAGTTGCGGCAAGGCCCCGCAGGGGCACGAGGTGCGGATTATCGATCCGACCAGTGGGAAAACGCTTGGCGACGGCGAGATCGGTGAAATCCGTTTCAACGGCCCGAGCGTAACGGCGGGCTACTGGCGCAATCCGGCGGCGAGCGCCGCGACGTTCGTCGAAGACGACGGGCGTCGCTGGCTACGCACCGGCGATCTGGGCATGACGCACGGCGAGCATCTGTACGTGACCGGCCGCGTGAAGGACCTGATCATCGTGCGGGGCCAGAACGTCTATCCGCAGGACGTCGAGCAAGCGGTCGAAGCGGAACTCGACATCGTGCGCGCGGGCCGCGTGTCGGCGTTTCCGGTGGAGATCAACGGCCGGGAAAGCATCGGCCTGGCGGCGGAAGTGTCGCGCCGCACGCAGAAGTTGCTGACACCCGCACAGATCGTCGACGAACTCGACGCAGTCGTCGCGCCTCGCTTCGGCGAGGCGCTGGGCGTTGTGGTGCTGCTCCATCCTGGCGGACTGCCGAAGACGTCGAGCGGCAAGCTGCAACGCTCGGCGGCAGCACGCGGCTGGCGCGAGCGCACGCTCGACGCCTGGGCCGTGTACACCGACGGCACATTTGACGAAGCCTACGGTTCGTCACCCACCGGTGAACCGCTCGCGGCCCCGGCAACGGGGCAGGCCCCTTCGCAAGCCGACGCCGCCGATGAGGTTTCGTCGCGTCTTGCCGAGATTTGGGCAGACGTTCTGGGCCGTCAGGTCGATCCGGCGAATGCGCCGAATGCCCACTTCTTCCGTCTCGGCGGCAACTCGATTCAGGCCGTGCAACTGGCCGCACATGTGCAAGCGGCATTCAACGTGCCGTTCGATGTGCGCGACGTCTTCGAGCAAGCCAGGCTGCGCGATGCCGCGCTGACCGTCGCGCAACGTCAGGGGGCAGCCGCTCAGACGAACGCGTTGGCCGTCGTCGCGCCGATGGCCCGCAATGCGGCATACGACGAGGTAGCGCCTCTCACACACTCGCAGCATCGTCTCTGGTTCCTGTGGAACCTCGATGCCTCGGACACGGCGTATCACGTGGGCGGCATGCTGACGTTCGGCGCTCAGCCCGATGCTTCGGCATTGCAGGCCGCACTGCGCGCCGCCATCGCCCGTCACGCGGCGTTGCGCACGACTTTCGGTACCGACGCGCAGGGCGAGCCGGTGCAGCGCGTGGCCGATGCCAGCGTTGCGTCCCGTTTTGAACTGACTCAGACAGCGCTCGACGACGCCCATGCCATCGACACCGCCGCACAGGCATGGATCGACGCGCCGTTCGATCTTCTGCGCGGACCGCTGATGCGCGCCGCGTTGTTCACCGCGCCGGATGATCGGGCGCATCTTGTCGTGGCCCTCCATCACATCGTGTGCGATGCATGGTCGATGCAAGGTTTCGTCGACACGCTGGCCGACGACTACCGTGCCTGTCTGGCTGGCGACGCGCCTTCGATGCAGACCGAAAGCCATCTCAAATACACCGACTTCGCCGTCTGGCAGCGAGCCCAGCGTGATCACGAATCGCGCACGCGGGCGCTGGCGTACTGGTGCGCGCGCCTGGGTGACGAGCCGGCCGCGGCCATTCTCGGTGATCGCACGCGCACGGGCAATGCCCAGCGCCGCGCGGCTACGCACGCGTTCGACTTCCCGCCCGCAGTGCAGTCGGCGCTAGCCGATGCGGCAGCAACGCACGGCGTGACGCCGTCCATGCTGATCCTCGCGGCGCTGGGGCTCGTGCTGCGCCGTCACACGGCAAGTGACGACGTGCGCATCGGCATGGCGGTGGCCAATCGGCAGCATGACGGCACCGCACCGCTCATGGGCCTGTTCGTCAACACGGTGGTCATGAAGCTCGACGTTCAGCCCTCGGGCACGTTGTCGGGCCTGCTCTCACAGGTGCGCGAGACGGCGCTCGAAGCGCAGCGGCATCAGGATCTGCCGTTCGATGTGCTGCTCGACGCGCTCGCGCCGCATCGCAGCCTCGGCCAGACGCCGCTGTTTCAGGTGATGTACAACCATGTCCAGCAAGACGAGCGTTCGCTCGCGCGCTGGCCGGAAATGGCTGCCACGCGCCACACCGTCGATGCAAGTGCGGCACAGTTCGACCTCACGCTTGACGTGCAGGCATTTGCCGATGGTCGTCTCACGCCCAGAATCCGTTATGACGCGAATATCTTCGACGCATCGACCGTCGCTCGTCTCGCGTCCCATCTGTGCAATGCCTTGCAAGCGCTGACTCAGCACTCGGGAAAGACCGTGCGAGAACTCGCCCTGATCGACCAGGACGAGCAGGACCTGCTCATGCAGTGGAACGAGAACCGGCCGGTATCACCGGGTCTGCCGTTGCATCGACGTATCGAATCGCACGCCGCGCAAACGCCGGATGCCGTGGCGGTGACGTTCGAAGACACCCGTATGACCTACAGCGAACTGAATGCTCGTGCGAACGAGCTGGCGCACACGCTGATGGCGCATGGTGTCGGGCTGGAGGCACGCGTCGGTATCGCGCTGGAGCGCTCGCCGGAGACGGTCGTTGCGATTCTGGCGGTGCTCAAGGCCGGTGGCGCGTACGTGCCGCTCGATCCGCAGTACCCGGCCGAGCGTCTGAGTTTCCTGATGTCGGACAGCGGCATGGCGGTGCTGCTGACCCGCGAGCATCTGCGTGATGCGCTGCCCGTGCCGGACGGCGTCGAGACGCTGCTGCTCGACGAATACGCGACCGAAGCCAACGGGGCGAACGGTGCGACGCTGCACAACCCGGACGTCCCTGTGCTCCCGTCGCATCTGGCGTACATCATCTATACGTCGGGTTCGACCGGCAAACCGAAGGGCGCGCTGGTCACGCATGCGAACGTCGGGCGTCTGCTGGACGCCACGGATGGGGGCTTCACCTTCGGCACGCAGGACGTGTGGACGCTGTTCCACTCGTACGCGTTCGACTTCTCGGTGTGGGAAATCTTCGGTGCGCTGTGTTACGGCGGGCGGTTGGTCGTCGTGCCGTACCTCGTCAGCCGCGCAGCGGACGACTTTTTGACGCTGTTGCGCCGTGAACGCGTGACGGTGCTCAACCAGACCCCGTCGGCATTCCGGCAACTGCTGCAAGTCCCGGCGCTGGCGGAGGCTGACGATCTGGCGTTGCGCGTCGTCGTGTTCGGCGGCGAAGCGCTGGAGCCGCAGACGCTGCGGCCGTGGTTCGATCGCTTCGGCGATGCGCATCCGCGCATGATCAACATGTACGGCATCACGGAGACGACCGTTCACGTGACGTTTCGCCAGATCACGCAGCACGATCTGACCGTGACGCGCAGCCCCGTGGGGCGCGCCATCGTCGACCTTGGCCTGTACGTGCTCGACAGCGAAGGCGAACTGGCGCCGATCGGCGTTCCCGGCGAGTTGCACGTGAGCGGTGCGGGTCTCGCGCGTGGCTATTGGCATCGCGCAGCCCTGAGCGCACAACGTTTCATCCCGAACGGCTTTGCCGGAGACGGCGGCCGACTGTATCGGACGGGCGATCTCGCCCGCTGGCGTGCCGACGGCGAGCTCGATTATCTCGGTCGCATCGACCATCAGGTCAAGATTCGTGGTTTTCGCATCGAACTAGGCGAGATCGAGGCGCAACTGCTCGCCCAGCCGGGCGTTCACGGCGCGGTGGCGAGCGTGCAGGAAGGACCGGGCGGCGCCCGTCTGATCGCCCACGTCGCGGGCGAGGCGCACGTACCGGCGCTACGCGCAGCGCTGGGCGCCGTGCTGCCCGACTACATGGTGCCCAAAGCCATCGTCGTCATGCCGGTGTTCCCGCTGACGGCCAACGGCAAGGTGGACCGCCGTGCGTTACCCGCGCCCGAACTCGGACACGGTGCCGACGCAACCCCTCGCGAGGGAACCGAAGCCGCGCTGGCGCAAGTCTGGCAGGAGGTGTTGGGCGTGCCGTCGGTGGGGCGTCACGACAATTTCTTCGCCATCGGCGGCGACTCGCTGCTGACGCTGAAGGTTGTCAATCGTGCAACGCTCGCAGGCCTTACCCTCTCTGCGCGCCATCTGTTTGAACATCAGAGCCTGGCGGAACTGGCGGAGGCTCTCGATAGCGCAGAGGGTGCCACGGGCGAGGCGAATGAGGTTGCCCGGCCCGCACTCGTACCGCTGGCGCGAGCCGACGGAGGCGCGTTGCCGCTGTCATACGCCCAGCGACGCCTGTGGTTCCTGTGGCATCTGCAACCGGACAGCTCGGCGTACCACATCGCGGGCGGGTTGTGCCTGCGAGGCGCGCTCGATGGCAGCGCCAAGCGGGCCATGCAGCTTGCCTTCGATATGCTCGTCGCGCGCCATGAATCGCTGCGTGTCACGTTTGCTCAGGGAGAAATCGAAGGCGAGGGCGAGCCGAACGGTCCCGTTGCCGCGCGCCAGATCGTACATGATGCGATGCCGGTGGCCATACGCCATCACGATGTGTCGCAGACGGACACCCCCGAAGCCGAGGCTGCCGCGCTGGCAGAGTCGTTCGCACGCGAGACGTTCGATCTCTCGCAAGGACCGCTGCTGCGCGTAGCCATCGTGAAGCTGGGTGCCGACGCGCACCATCTGCTCGTATCGATGCACCACATCATCTCGGACGGCTGGTCCATCGACCGCATGCTCGACGAGTTCGTGACTTGCTACCGGGCGAATCTGGACAGCACGACCGCCGCGCTGCCGGTATTGCCGGTTCAGTACGCGGACTATGCCGTATGGCAACGCCGCTGGCTCGATGCGGGGGAACGCGAGCGTCAACTGTCCTGGTGGCGTGCCGTGCTGGGGGAACAGCATCCGGTGCTGGCGTTGCCGGCGGATCGCGAACGTCAGGCACTGGCCGACTACACGGCCGCGCGGCATACGTTCGTGCTGCCCGCCGCGCTGACCGCGCAACTGCGCGCGATCGCCCAACGTCACGACAGCACGCTCTTCGTCGCCTTGCTCACCGCCTACATGGCCACGCTGTACCGGCACTCCGGCCAGCGCGACATTCGCGTCGGGGTGCCCGTTGCGGGCCGTGATCGCGCGGAAGTAAGCAACGTGCTGGGCTGCTTCGTGAACACGCAGGTCATGCAGGCGCAGGTCGGGCGGAGCCAGTCGCTTGGCTCGCTGCTGCATACGGTGCGGGCTCACGCGGCCGGCGCGCAGGCGCATCAGGACTTGCCGTTCGACGTGCTTGTCGATGCCCTGCAACCGGAGCGAAACCTTCAGCATACCCCCATCTTCCAGGTGGTGCTGAACCACCGCCAGCCCGACCATCGGGTGTTCGACGCGCTCGACGGCCTGAAGGTCTCGCGTATCGATATCGCGGGCCGCAATGCCCAATTCGAACTGACGCTGGACACAGAGGAGGCCGCCGACGGTTCGGTGAGCGCCGCGATGACCTATGCGCGCGAGATCTTCGATGAAACGACCGTCGCACGTTGGGCGGCTCACTTCGTGAACTTCTGCGAGGCGTTGGCAGGTGATCCATCCGTCGCCGTGGGGCATGTGACGCTTCGCAATGCCGATGGCAGCATCATGCCGCCGATGGCCGACGCGTTTGCCAGCTTGTCGCTTCATCGCGGCAACGATGACACCGGCGAAGGGAATTATCCGGTGACGAGCCGGTCGGGCCGCATCGCGTTCGAAGCGCCGGTTTCCCCCGCCGAGCAGGCTGTCGCGGCGGCATGGCAATCGGTGCTGCAGATCGAGCACATCGGCCGCCACGACAATTTCTTCGAAATCGGCGGCGACTCGATCCTCAGCTTGCAGATCGTGTCCGCCCTGGCGCGTCAGGGCTGGAAGATCACCGCACGCCAGTTATTCGAAGCGCAAACTGTCGCCACGCTCGCCACGCTGGCGCAACCCATCGAGGCCACGACCCGGCCGGTAGGCGAGGTCACGCCGCCATTCGCAACATCCGCAACGTCGGCAACGTCGCACGCCCCCGGCGACGCCAACATCGAAGCAACGTATCCGGCAACGCCGTTGCAAAGCGGGCTTCTGTTCCACAGCCTCATGCAGTCGGGGCGCGGGGTCTATGTCAACCAGAAACGTCTGACGTTGCGCGGCACGCTCGATCACGAGCGCATGCGCGACGCCTGGACGCAGGTGATGGCACGTCACGCCATCCTGCGCACGCACTTTAGCTGGGCGCACGGCGGCGACGCCATGCAAGTCGTTTCGCGCCACGTGGTGCTTCCGTACACGCGTCACGACTGGTCAGCCGGTCCGCAAGCGACTTACGACGCGCGTCTGCATGCCTGGCTGGCAGACGACCTCGCACAAGGATTCGATCTTGCCGTAGCGCCGCTGCTACGTGTGAATCTGTTTGCTCGGCCCGACGGCCTGACCGATCTCGTCTGGACGGACCACCATGTGTTGCTCGACGGCTGGAGCGCCGCGCAGTTGCTTGCCGAGGTGCTGGCGATCTATCGCGGTGAACCGTTGTCCGACGCTGGCGCTACGCCGCAGTACGGCGAGTATGTTCGCTGGCTCGACACGCAGACCGATCACGCCGATTACTGGCATACGCGCATGCAGTCGCTGGACGAGCCGGCAACGCTCGTGGCGAGCCTGCCCGCCGGCCCGGTGGGGTACGACGCAGCATCGGGCACGTTGCTGCAAGTCGACGACGTGCTCGACAGCGCACTGGATCAACGTCTTCGCGACGCGGCACGTCGTTATCGCGTCACGCTCAACACGATGGTCCAGGCTGCGTGGGCGATGCTGACCTCGCGCTATGGCAACCGGACGCAGGCCGCCTTCGGCGTCACCGTGTCGGGCCGGGAAAACGATCTGCCCGGCATCGACCGCACGCTGGGCCTCTTCATCAACAGTTTGCCGATGTGGGTCGACGTGCCGGCCGCCTCGACCGTCGCGGACTGGCTTCAGGACGTGCAGCAGCGGGGCACGGCATTGCGCGCTGTCGAGACCACGCCATTGCGTCAGGTGCAGCAGTGGACCGGCCGTGCCGCCGAGGCGCTGTTCGACACCCTCGTCGTGTTCGAGAACTACCCGATCGATGCGGCCGTGCGTGCCGACGACGCGTCGCTTTCGCTCGCGGCCTTCGCCACGACGGAGCAGACCCATTACCCGCTGGTGCTCGCGGTCCTGCCCGGCGATACGCTGACGCTGCGCTGGAAAGCGAAGGCGTCGCGCCTCGATCCGCGCACACTTCGCCAGTTGCAGGACGACCTGCGGGCGATTCTCGATCAACTGTCCCGTCCGGCGCAGACTGCGTTGCAGCACGTCGGCGCGATCACGCTGGCGGTCCAGATCGCACCGACGCCGCTCACCCGGCACGAATTCGAACCGGTGATGCATCGCATCGCTGCGCAGGCATGGGCCACGCCGCAACGCCCGTCGATCCATTGCGAAGGCGTGCGGTGGTCGTATAGGGAGCTGGACGCCGCCTCCAACGGCATTGCCGTGGCGCTTGCCGCCGCCGGCGTTCGCGCCGACGAACGCGTCGGCCTGTGTGTCGAACGTTCCCCGTGGATGACGGCAGCACTGCTGGGTGTGCTGCGTGCAGGCGGTGCCTTCGTGCCGCTGGACCCGTCGTACCCCGCAGATCGTCTGGCGTTCATGATGGAAGACGCAGGCGTGCGTCTTGTGCTGGCCGACGCCGCCACCGCACGGGCGGTGGCCAACGTACTCGCTGGACACGAAGTCATCGTGGTCGACACGCTGGACCTGGTCGGGACCGACGTGATTTGTCATGACGTCCATCCCGAACAACTCGCTTACGTCATCTACACGTCGGGCTCGACGGGGCGGCCGAAGGGCGTGGCGATCTCGCATGGTGCATTGAGCCAGCACGTCGACGACTTCGTCGGCACTTACGCGATCTCCGAAGACGACAAGCAGTTGCAATCGTCGACGATCAACTTCGATGTGGCGCTGCACGAGATGCTGCCGGCGCTATGCAAGGGCGGGCAAATCGAGATGCGCGGCCCGCAGGCGTGGGATCTGCAAACCATGAGCCGCCACCTGAGCGAGGAGCGCGTGACGTTCTCGCGCATTCCGACCGCCTATTGGCAGCAGTGGCTGCGCAATCCGCCGTCGCGTGAGGCACTGGCCGCGCTGCGTCAGATCACCGTTGGCGGCGAAGGCCTGCCGGGCGACGCGTTGCGTCAGTGGCAAGACGGCCCGCTCTCGGGCATTCAGTTGGACAACCTGTACGGTCCGACCGAAACCACCGTGGCCTGTATGTTCCGGCGCACGTGCGAAGACGACACGCAGCACGCGATCGTTTCCATCGGGGTGCCGTATCCGTCGCGCCGTGTCTACGTGATCGACCCGCACGGGAACGAGGCGCCTGTCGACGCACTGGGTGAGCTTTGCATCGCCGGTCACACGCTGGCGCGCGGTTACCTGGGCCGCGCCGCGTTGAGCGCCGAGAAGTTCGTGCCGGACCCGTTCATCGGCAATGGTGCGCGGATGTACCGCACCGGGGATCTTTGCCGTCGCCGCGCCGATGGGCGCATCGATTTTCTCGGTCGTCTGGATGCGCAGGTCAAGCTGCGCGGGCTGCGCATCGAACTCGGCGAGATCGACGCCGTGCTGCGTCAGGTGCCCGGCGTGCGTGATGCCGTCGTGGCGCTGGTGGGGGCGGGCGAGGGCGCCCGGCTTGCGGGCTATGTCGTCGGCGACGTGGCGGACGTGGTGCTGCGCCGTTCCCTGGAGCGCAAGTTGCCGGGGCACATGGTGCCGTCGGTGTTCGTTCACCTCGACGCGCTGCCCGTCATGCCGAACGGCAAGACAGACCGCGCCGCATTGCCGGTCCCGCAGGAGATGGCGTCGCGTGAGCGGCAGGCCCCGGTCGGTGCGGTACAGACCGCGCTGCGCGACATCTGGCGCGAGGTGCTCGGCCGCGACGACGTGGGCGTGACCGACAACTTCTTCGAGATCGGCGGCGATTCGATTCTGAGCCTGCGCGTGATTGCTCAGGCCGCTCTGGCAGGGCTGAAGCTCACCCCGCGACAGATCTTCGACGCGCCGGACATCGAACGGCTCGCCTTGCTGGCGGAGCCGATGCAGGCCCGGCAGAAGCGGATCGAGTCTCGCGAACCGCTGCCGTTGACGCCGATTCAGGCCACATTCTTCGAACGTCACCCGCATGGCGAGGCGCACTGGAATCAGGCCGTATTGCTGCACAGCGCAACGATGCCGGACGCCGCTGCATTGCGCCGCGCACTCGACGCGGTGGTACAGGCGCACGACGCGCTGCGTCTTCGTTTCACACGCTCGCCGTCAGGCTGGCAGCAGCAAGTCGTTGCCGTCGACGCGCACAACCTGCTCGAAACGCTGGACCTTCGTGGCGAGACGGACTGGCGCGCGGCCATCGAACGCGAGGGCACGCGTGTCCACCGTTCGCTCGACATCGGGCAGGGGCCGCTGCTCAAGGCCAGCCTCATGCAGGTGCCGGAGGGTGCCTATCTGCTCGTGACGATCCATCATCTGGCCGTCGACGGCGTGTCGTGGCGCGTGCTGCTCGACGAACTGGAGCGCGGCTACCACGCGGCGCATGCGTCGCGCGCCATCGAATTGCCGGATAGCACGCCGTGGAGCGTGTGGGTGCAGGCAGCCGCGGCCCACGCCGAATCGGCAGAGGTCATCGACGAGTTGCCGTGGTGGCGTGATGCACTGACCGGGGCGAGCCGGCTGTTCGACGCTGCGTCGAAGGGCAAGCCCCGTCGGACACGCCATTGGTCGCTCGGCGCGCAATCAACACGGCAACTGGTCGCCCAAACGCGCAGCAGCCTCGGCCTGCAAGTGGACGAGGCGTTGCTGGGCGTGCTCGCCCGTTCGCTGGGCGATGCTTTCGGCTGCGCGGACGTGATCATCGCTGTCGAGGGGCACGGTCGCGAGGCCCTGGGCCACGGAGAAGACGCCAATCTCGATCTGAGTTCCACGATCGGCTGGTTCACGACCCGCTATCCGGTGCGTCTGCCGTCCACCGGCTCGTTCGACGACCAGCTCATCGCTACGAAAGACAAACTGCGTGATGTGCCGAACAAGGGGCTGCACTGGGGCCTTCTGGCGTGGCACGCCCGCGATGCAGTGCGCAATGCGGTTGCCACCTTGCCCGTCGCACAGGTCGGCTTCAACTACCTCGGCAACCTCGATCAGGCGGTGGCCAATGGCAGCCTGTTTGCCCTGTCGACGCTACCGTGCGGAGAGATGGCGGCGCCCGCTCCGGCACCGTTTGCGCTGGACCTGAACGCGCGCATTCAGGACGGCGCGCTGTCGATCACGTGGGACTACGATCCCGACAGGCTCGACGCCACGCAGGTGGAGCAGTGCATTGCGCACTTTGATGCGCAGGTGCAAGCCGTCGTCGAGGTAACCCGCGATCGTGCGCGCATCTTCTCCCGCAGCGACTTCCCGCGCGCGGCGCTCAATGCCGAGCAATGGCGGCGGCTGGCACTCGACGCGTCCGGTGTGGAGGACATCTATCCGGCCACGGCGGTGCAGCAGGGCTTGCTGTATCACGACCTCTCGCTGCCCGGCGAAGGCATGTACATCACACAGAAGCGTGTGACGCTGATCGGCGAGCTGGACGTCGACGCGCTGCGTACTGCGTGGGAATATGCCGTCGCACGCCACGCCGCATTGCGTACGCGCTTTGCCTGGCGTCACGGCGGACCGATCCTGCAGATCGTGCAGTCGCGCGCCGACTTGCCGTTCACGGTTCATCCAATGCCGACGGGCGGCGCCGATCCGCTGGCGAACGCAGCCGATCATGAAGCCAGTTTCGCGCAATGGCTTGCGAGCGATCTGCGTGCCGGCTTCGATGTCGAGCGCGCGCCGCTACTTCGCGTCAACGTTTTTCTGCGTCCCGACAACGCGGCGGATCTCGTGTGGACGGCCCATCACGCCATCACCGACGGATGGAGCAGTGCGTTGCTGATGGCCGAAGTCGTGGGTACCTACCGGCGCGAGCGCGATGGCGATGATCACCGGCGCGCGAGCGTGACGCCAGCTGTCCCGTACAGCCGATACGTCGACTGGATTGCACGCCAGCCGTCTTCGCGCGACTGGTGGGTCGGGCAGGCCGGGGACATTGCCGCACGCGGACAGTTGCTCGCCTATGCGCCTTCCGCGTCGTCCGACGCCCCCGACGCTGCGGCACAAGCCCTGACGTTCGAAGACGTCCTCCCCGGCGAACTCGGCGCGAAGCTCGTCGAAGCAGCGCAGCGCCATCAAGTCACGATCAACACCGTGATGCAGGGCGCTTGGGCGATGTTGATCTCGCAGCATAGCTTCCGTCAGGAAGTGACGTTCGGCGTGACGGTGTCCGGCCGTCCGGCCTCGCTGCCCGGCGCGCAGGAGATGCTGGGCCTGTGCATCAATTCGCTGCCACTGTTCGTGGCGGTGCAGCCGTCGCATGACCTCGGCGAATGGCTGCGCGCGCTGCAGGCACAGAACGTCTCGCTGCGCGAACACGAGCACACGCCGCTCGCCTCTGTCCAGCAATGGCTCGGGATGAACGGCATCGCACCGTTCGACAGCCTGATGGTGTTCGAGAATTACCCGGTGGCTGCCGGGCTGCTCGACGGCGATGCCACGCTGCGCGTCGGACAGGTGCAGGGCTGGGAACGCACCAACTATCCCGTCACCCTAACCGTCGCCACGCGCGGCAGGCCAACGCTGGGCTGGCGCTTCGACGCCAGCCGCTGCTCGGCTGGGTACGCCGCGCAATTGCGTCGCGAATACCTGAGCCTGTTGAGCGCATTGGCTGACGCCCCCGCGAGCGGTTCACTGGTGGCCGACTCGCTGGCCCCGGAGGCTGACGCGACCGATGCGCTCATCGCCTCGGGCCTGGCGCAAGCGACGAACTTCGTCACTGACACGGTGCCGGTCCGCATCGCCCGTCAGGCAAAGCTGACGCCCGACGGCACCGCACTCGTGCTCGACGACCAGACACTCACGTTCGCCGCCCTCGACGCCGCCGCCAATGGGCTGGCGCATCGTCTGGCGGGCTTGGGCGTGACGCCTGAAGCACTCGTCGGCGTCGCGATGCATCGGTCCCTGGACATGGTGGTGGCGCTACTCGCCGTGATGAAGGCAGGCGGGGCTTACGTGCCGCTCGATCCGGCCTATCCGGCGGTCCGCATCGCACACATGATCGACGACAGCGGTGTGTCCGTGGTGTTGTCGCAGGTGGAAGTGTCGCTGTCATTGGCCGATGGGCTGCAACGCGTCAATGTCGACGGCGCTGCGCTCACACAAGGGAGTTTGGCACCGCCGGACGTCGTATTGCACGGCGACAACCTCGCGTATGTCATCCATACGTCGGGCTCGACGGGCGTACCGAAGGGCGTAGCCATCTCGCACGGCGCGCTTACGCGCCACGTCGACGCCACGATTGCCTACGCTAAACTGAGCGCCGCTGACCGGGTGCTGCAATTCTCGACGGTCAACTTCGACGGGTTCGTCGAACAGCTTTTCCCGAGTCTCTGCGTGGGGGCGACTGTCGTGTTGCGTGGGCCGGAGGTCTGGTCGAGCGATGAATTCGTGGCGCGCGTACGCCGTCATGACGTGACGGTGGCGCACTTGCCGACGGCCTATTGGCACGCGCTGACGCAGGATCTCGCACGAAGCTCGGAAAGCCTTGCTCCGTTGCGCGAATTCCACGCCGGGGGCGAGGCCATGTCTGCGCAGGCGCTGCGTCGCACCCGCGAGAGTGCCGCACTGGCGCCGGTTACGCTCATCAACACTTACGGTCCCACCGAAGCCACGATCACGGCGACGGTCTTCGATACCGGCGAAATCGGTGTCGACGCATTGCCGGCCCTCCCGGCGTTCGTGCCGATCGGGCACGCCTTGCCGGGCCGCCGACTGTATGTCGCCTCGCCGGATCTGACGCTGGTCCCGCGCGGTGCGCCGGGCGAACTGCTGATCGGCGGTGAATTGCTCGCCCGCGGCTATCTGAACCGCCCGGCACTGAGCGCCGAACGTTTCGTGCCGGATATCTTCGCTGGCGACGGTTCACGTCTGTATCGCACCGGCGATCTGGTGCGCTGGCGCGAGGACGGCACACTCGATTACCTCGGCCGGATCGATCATCAGATCAAGCTGCGCGGCTACCGGATCGAGCCGGGTGAGATCGAGGCGGCTCTGACGGCGCAGGCTGGCGTGCGCGAAGCCGCCGTCATCGTTCGTACCGAAGGCGCACGCGCTCGCCTGATCGCGTACGTCGGACACGAGCTGTCGCAGCCCGTGGACGGCGCGCGTCTTCGCGAAGCCTTGGCGAAGGTACTGCCCGACTACATGGTGCCGGAGACCATCGTGGTGCTCGACGCATTGCCGCTGACGCCGGGCGGCAAGGTCGACCGCGTGGCGCTGCCGGACCCCGGCTCGGCGAGCGCGCCGTTCGAAGCCCCGCAAGGCGAGACAGAACACGTGCTGGCCGAGCTTTGGCAAACGGTGCTCACGGTGCCGCAGGTGGGGCGTCACGACAACTTCTTCGCCCTCGGCGGCGACTCGATCCTGAGTCTGCAAGTCGTGGCGCGCGCCCGTCAGGCAGGCCTGTCGGTGTCGCCGAAACAACTCTTCACGGCACCGACGCTCGCCGCACTTGCCGCCGTGGCGACGCAGGCCCAGGCCGCAGGCGCGGTGCATGTGACGACCGACGACGCCCCCGGCCAGGTACCGCTACTGCCGATCCAGCAGGCGTTCTTCGCCTCGGGCATGCATCACGTCCATCACTGGCATCAGGCCTTGCTGTTGACGCCCGCCGAGCCGCTGGAAGCCGGTGCTTTGCGTCAGGCACTGGCGAGCGTCGTGGCGATTCACGCGTCGCTGCGCATGCGGTTCGCGCCGGATGCCGCTGCGGCGAGTGGATGGCGTCAGTCGTATGCGGCGTTCGACCGCGAGGCTGCGGAAGCCCTGTTGTGGACGCGCAATGCTTCGAGCGCCGATGACATCGCAGTCATGGGTAACGAGGCCCACGCCAGTATTCATCTGACGGAAGGCCCGGTGCTGCGCGCCGTGCTGATCACAATGCCCGACGCCAGCCAGCGTCTGCTGCTGAGCGCCCATCACCTCGTGGTCGACGGCGTCTCCTGGCGCATTCTGCTGGGCGATCTGCGCACGGCGTACGACGCATGGCGTGCGGGACGCGCGCCCGCACTGACCTCTGCGGGGACGAGCTACCGTACGTGGGCCGAGCGCCTGACAAACGGCGCATCCCGCGACGAACAACGCGCCGAACTGCCGTACTGGTCGGGGATTCGCGGCGCGACGCACCTGCCGCTCGCCGACGCAGACGTGATCGCGATAGCCGCCGATCTGACCCGTGTCGAACGACGCTTCGACCACGGCGTCACACGACAGCTTCTGCAAGATTCCGGTGTTGCCTACCGCACGCAGACCGGCGAACTGCTGCTCGTCGCCGTCGCCCGTGCCTTGCAATCGTGGGCCGACGCGCCGGACTACGTCATCGCGCTGGAAGGCCATGGCCGCGAGCCGTGGAGCGACGACATCGATCTATCGCGCACAGTCGGCTGGCATACGAGCCTTTACCCGTTCGCCGTTCAGGCGCACGGCGATATCCGTGATGCGATTCTGCGCACGAAGTCGTCGCTGCGCGCCGTGCCGCAACGCGGGCTCGGCTTTGGCGTCATGCGCTGGCTGGGCGACGACGAGACCCGCAAGATGCTCGCCGACGTGCCCGTGCCGAGCGTCGTCTTCAACTATCTGGGACGCTTCGACGGGGCACTTGGGCAGGACTGGCAGCAAGCCGGGGAATCCCTCGGCCAGACCGTCGCCGGGGACACGCCGCTGACGCACGACCTCAGCATCGATGCCAAGGTCGTCGGTGGCGAGTTGAGTGTGGCGTTGTCGTTCAGTTCACGACGTCTTTCACAGCAGAACGTGGAGACATTGGCCGCTGCCATCGACGCCGAGCTGTCGGCCATCCTCAGGCATTGCCTCGACGAGAACGCCGCTGGCGTGACGTCCGGCGACTTCCCGCTCGCGGCGTTGGACGATGCAACGCTCGCGAGCCTGCCGCTGGCATGGCGCGACGTCGACGACCTGTATCCGCTGGCCCCGATGCAGGCCGGCTTGCTGTTTCACGCCATGGTCGACGGGCAGGGCGGGGCGTATCTGAACCAGATGCGCGTCGATATCGACGGGTTCGACCCGGCGCGCTTCGAGGCGTCGTGGCAGACCGTGTGTGGGCGTCATGCGATGCTGCGCACCGGCTTCGTCGCGACCGGCAGCACGTTACTGCAATGGGTGGCTCGCAAGGCGCTCGTGCCGTTCCTGCATCAGGACTGGAGCGATCGTGGCGCTTCACATCGCGGCACTTCGCAGGGCGATGCGACGGACGCGCTCGATGCGCTTGCATTGGCGCAGCGCGAGCAACCGTTCGATCTCGCAACACCGCCGTTGCAACGTGTCGCCCTCGTGAAAACAGGGGCGTCGAAGTACCACCTGATCTGGACCTGTCACCACCTGTTGCTCGACGGCTGGAGCACGTCGCGACTCATCGGCGAGGTCATGCGCCACTATCACGGCGAACCGGTGGCGGCACCCACGGCGACGTTCCGCGACTATGTCGAATGGTTGGAAGCGCAGAACCACGGCGCATCCGGCAGCGCGACCGCATTCTGGCGGGAGACGCTCGGCGTGATGGAAAGCCCGACCCGTCTGGCGCCGCGTGAGTTGCCCGGCACGCAGACACGCGAGGATTTCGCGACGGAAGTCACGGCACTCGACGCCGCTACCGTCAGTCAGTTGAACGCCTTCGCCGCGCGTGAGCGCGTCACTGTCAACACGCTCGCACAGGGCGCCTGGGCGCTAACGCTGCATCAGACCACGGGCCATGCTCACGTGGCCTTCGGCACGACCGTCGCCGGTCGGCCGGCGGCGCTGCCCGGTATCGAGACCGTCGTCGGTCTGTTCATCAACACGGTACCGGTCGTCAGTCACCGTCCGCAGCGTGATGCCTGCGGCGACTGGCTGCGCGACTTACAGGCGCGTCGCGCACAGGCGGGAGATTTCGAACACACGCCGCTGCATGACATTCAGCGCGCAGCACCCGTAACGGGCTCACTGTTCGACACGTTATTCGTCTTCGAGAACTTCCCGGTGGACAGCGCGCTGGCGCAGGCGTCGTCGCATGGCCTGACGCTCTCGGGCGCGAGTACCGACGAATCCACCCACTACCCGCTGGCCGTCACGGTCGTGCCGGGCGAGGAGTGGCGCATTCGCTGGAGCTACCGCTTGCAGGCGTTCTCCCGGACGGAAGTCGCAGCGCTTGCGACTCGCTTCGCTCAGACCCTGCGCACGCTGTCGAGTGAAGGCGCAACGGCTGCCGCTGACGCGTTGCGCATGACCGCAGACGCCGCAGCGCAAATCGCTACCCTTGGCGCCCCGCGATCGCTTGCGTCGCCTGAGTTGATACAAAATGCGCTCTGCCTGCACGAGCGGATCGCCGCGCATGCGCGTCGTGCGCCAAATGCTCCGGCGTTGCGTGACGGCGAGACCGTCGTCACCTACGGCGAGCTAGACGCCCAGGCAAATCGTCTCGCCCAACGTCTGCTGGCGCTGGGTGTCGGACACGAAGCGCGCATCGGCATCGGTATGACGCGTTCGCCGCAGATGATCGTGGCGATGCTCGCTACGATCAAGGCCGGCGCGGCCTATGTGCCGATCGATCCTGCCTATCCGTCCGAGCGGTTGTCGTACCTGATGGCGGACTCGGGCATACGCTGCCTGCTGACACGCTCGGTCGATCGCGACCTGCTGCCGGTGCCCGAAGGGTTGCCGGTCATCGACATCGCCGAGGACGCCTCGCACGAGCACGAATGGCCGTCCGACGCACCGGCGGTCACGGTCGACCCGCGTCAGCTCGCATATGTCATCTACACGTCGGGCTCGACGGGCGAGCCGAAGGGCGCTCAGCTCACGCATGCCAACGTCATGCGCTTGCTCGACCAGACGCAGGATCGCTTCGGGTTTGGCGAGCAAGACGTGTGGACGCTGTTCCACTCATTCGCGTTCGACTTTTCGGTGTGGGAAATCTTTGGGGCGCTCTGCTACGGCGGCACGCTGGTGATCGTGCCGCACGCGGTGTCGCGTGCGCCCGCCGAGTTTGCGGTCTTGCTGCGCGACGCAGGCGTGACGGTGTTGAACCAGACGCCGTCGGCGTTCCGCCAACTGCTGCAGGTGCCGTCGATGTATGAGGACGGGTTGCGCCTGCGCGCGGTCATCTTCGGTGGCGAGGCACTGGAAGTGCGCGCGCTCGCGCCGTGGTTCGCCCATTACGGCGATCGTGGGCCGGCGATGGTCAACATGTACGGCATCACCGAAACGACCGTCCACGTCACCGCCCGCGAACTGACGTCTCAGGACGTTGGCGCCGATCGCAGCCCGGTGGGGCGTCCGATCAGCGACCTCGGCCTGTACGTGCTCGACGCGTGGGGCGAGCTCGCACCGGTGGGCGTGCAGGGTGAGCTGCATGTGAGCGGTGCCGGACTGGCGCGCGGCTATCTGGGGCGCGCGGCGCTCACGGCCGAACGCTTCGTGCCGAATCCGTTCGCGCAGGACGGCGGACGTCTGTACCGCACGGGCGACCTGGCAAGCTGGACTGACGCGGGCGAACTCGTCTATCTCGGCCGCATCGACCAGCAGGTCAAGATTCGCGGATATCGCATCGAACTGGGTGAAATCGAAGCACAGCTTCTGCGCGTGCCGGGCGTCAGGGACGCCGCAGTCATTGCCGTCGGTCAGGTCTCAAGCGCTCGTCTTCTCGCGTATGTCTGCGGTAGCGGCACGCTTGATGCCGTCTCGGTACGCTCTGCGTTGGCGCAGCATTTGCCTGATTACATGGTGCCCGCCAGCGTGAGCGTGCTCGCCGCGCTGCCGCTGACCACCAACGGCAAGCTCGATCGTGCCGCGCTGCCCGCCCCCGAAGCCCAGCACGCAGGTGGTCCCGAGCCGGAAGGCGAGACGCAACTGGCCCTGGCAACCATTTGGTCGGATCTGCTCGGCGTGGCGAAGATCGGCCGCGACGACAACTTCTTCGACCTCGGCGGCGATTCGATTCTTGTTCTCAAGGTCGCGGCACGCGCCGCTCAGACAGGCATCTCGCTCACGGCAAGGCAGTGCTTCGAAGCGACGACGCTGGCCGCACTGGCTGCGGCGGCCGACGCGTCACGCGAATTGCCGGTCGAGACGGCCGTTGCCCCGATTCTTCGTCTGGACGATCGTACGCATCTGCCGCTGTCGCACGCGCAGCAACGCCTGTGGTTCCTGTGGCAGTTGCAGCCGCAAAGCACGGCCTATCACGTTGGTGGCGCCTTGCTCATGCGCGGCGCCTTCGATGTGGATGCCGCACGCAAGGCTTTCGGCTGGCTCGTTCAGCGGCACGAGGCATTGCGCACGACGTTCGCGATGTCTGAACGCGGTGAGGCCACCCAGATCGTGCATGACACGCTCGCGTGCGCCTTCGAGCATCGCGCAGGCGACGAATCCAGCGCCCGCGAGTTCGCAGCCCAATGGATGTCGGCGCCATTCGATCTGGTGAACGGCCCGTTGCTTCGCGTGGGCGTGGTGAGCATGGTCGACGATGCGCATGTGCTTGTCGTGGGCATGCATCACATCGTGTCCGACGGATGGTCGATGGACATTCTGCTGGGTGAGTTCGTCGACGCCTATCGCGCAGCCCTCACGGGGGCAGCCCCAGACTGGATGCCGTTGCCGGTGCAATACGCCGACTATGCCGTTTGGCAGCGTGACTGGCTCGACGGTGGCGCGCGCGATGCGCAACTGGCCTGGTGGCGCGATGCGCTCGACAGCGCACCGGGCGATGTGCAACCGGTGCTCGATTTGCCCACGGACCGTACACGCCAGACGCTCGGCGGCTATCACGCGGCGCGTGTGTCGTTCGATATGCCGGCATCGGTATCGTCGGACGTGCGTTCGTTGGCCCGGCGCTTCGGCACGACGCCTTACGTGGTGCTGCTCGCCGCGTTCCAGGCGCTGCTGCATCGTCATACGGGACAGGACGACATCCGCGTCGGTGTGCCCGTCGCCAATCGCGAGCGTGCGGAGATGTCCGGTGTGATCGGGCTGTTCGTCAATACACAGGTGCTGCGCGCGCAACTGGATTCGCGTGTGACGGCCGCCGCGTTGATCGCGCAGATCGACGAACGCGCCCGGCAAGCCCGTCTGCATCAGGATCTGCCGTTCGACGTGCTGGTCGATGCCCTTCAACTGGAACGCAGCCTGTCGCATACACCGCTGTTCCAGGTGATGTTCAGCCATGAACGCGACGACCCGCGGGCGCTGGCGCAATTGCCCGGTGTGCGTGTGGAGCCGTTCGCGCTCGGTATGGGCGAAGCGCAGTTCGAACTGTCGCTGACGACCAGCGAATCGCCAGAGGGTGCGATTCGCGCTGATCTCGACTATGTGCGTGAACTGTTCGACGCGCAGAGTGCGGAGCAACTGGCAGCGCAGTACGTGCGCCTGCTGTCCGGCTTCGCCGCGACTCCGGATCGCGCCGTCGGTGATATCGCCCTGCACGATGCGCAAGGGTTGAACACGTTGCTCGCCTGGGGACGCAACGACGATGGACAGACACAGGCCTCGCCGGTGCATGAGACGATTGCCCGACAGGCCGCGGCCACGCCGGACGCCATCGCCGTGATTCTGGACAACGCGCGTCTGACCTACGGCGAACTGGATACACAGGCCAACCGGCTTGCGCAACATCTGCTCAGCGCTTGTTCGAGCCACGAGGAAATTCGCGTGGGCATCGCGATGCGACGCTCGCTCGATCTCGTCGTCGCGGTGCTCGCCGTGTTCAAGTCGGGGGCGGCTTACGTGCCGCTCGACCCGGACTATCCGGCGTCGCGACTCGCGGACATCGTCACCGACAGCCATCTGGCCGCGATTCTCGCGCACACCGATGTGCTCGACCGGTTGCCGGCGAACGTCGCGTTGCCGGTGCTCTGCGTCGACACGCTGGAACTGAATCCGCACGACGGCGTGACGGTATCCGCACCGGACGTGCGCGTCCATCCGGAACAACTGGCCTACGTGATCCACACATCGGGGTCTACGGGTAAGCCCAAGGGCGTCGCGATTTCGCATGGCGTGCTGGCGCGTCATGTCGACGTCTCGGCTCGCTTTGCCGGCATCACCGCGGCCGATCGCGTGCTTCAGTTCTCGACCATCAACTTCGATCCGTTCGTCGAGCAACTGCTGCCGTCGCTCTGTCTGGGCGGCACGGTCGTGATGCGCGGCCCGTCGGTGTGGAGTGCGGCGGAATTCCGCTCGCAGGTTGAGCAGCACGGGATCACCGTGGCCGATCTGCCGACAGCGTACTGGCAGATGGTCACGCGCGAACTGGGCGACGGCGCGGCTTTCGCCGGACTTCGCGAAGTGCATGCGATGGGCGAGGCCATGCCGCTGGAGACGTTGCGGCAATGGCGCGCCAGCCGCGCTTTCGCAGGCGTGCGGTTGCTGAACACCTATGGCCCGACGGAAGCTGCGGTGACGGCGACGCTGTTCGATGCCTCCGCCCCCGATGTCGACACGCTGCCGGCACTGGTGCCGATTGGTGTGCCGCTGGGGCAGCGCTCGTTGTACGTGGTCGACGCGGACTTCCAGTTGGTGCCGGCCGGCGCTATCGGGGAACTGCTGATCGGAGGCGACTTGCTGGCGCGCGGATATCTGAATCGTCCGGATCTGACGGCCGATCGCTTCGTACCCGATCCGTTCGGCGCAAGCGGCGCACGCCTGTATCGCACGGGCGACCGGGTACGCTGGCGCGCCGGCGGCCAGTTGGAATACCTCGGCCGTACCGATCACCAGATCAAGATTCGCGGCTTCCGTATCGAACCGGGCGAGATCGAAGCGGCGTTGCTCGCACAACCGGGCGTCGGTCAGGCGGTGGTTCTAGCGCGCGACGTCGACGGGGTGACGCGGATTGTCGGCTATGTCGCACGCGCCGCAGGCCACGACGGTGACGCGCCCGATGCGGCGTCGTTGCGCCTCGCCCTGAGCGCAGTGCTGCCGGATTACATGGTGCCGTCTGCACTGGTGGTGCTCGATGCGATGCCACAGTTGCCGAACGGCAAGCTCGACCGCCATTCGCTGCCGACGCCGACATTCGAGAAAAGCGCCTTCGAAGCGCCGCAAACGGCGCTCGAGCAATCGCTGGCCGACCTTTGGCAGGAAGTGCTTTCGGAGGGACGCCGCGATGCTGCAGGCGTTGCACGCGTAGGCCGTCACGATAACTTCTTCTCCATCGGTGGCGATTCGATCCAGATCCTGAAGATCGTAGCGCGGGCGGCCGGGCGCGGGATCGCGCTTTCTCCGCGACAGATGTTCGAGTCACAGACGGTTGCAGCACTGGCCGTCTCGATCGTGGCGACGCAGGGCAACGCGCGCGACGGTCTGCCGCCAGCGAAACCGCTCGTGCCGCTCACGGATCGCTCGCATTTGCCAGTTTCGCACGCGCAACGCCGCATGTGGATACTCTGGCACCTCGATCCGCAGAGCAGCGCGTATCACATCGCCGACAGCGTGCGAATCCATGGCGCGCTCGACGTCGATGCGCTCCAGACCACATTCAACGCCATCGTGGCGCGGCATGAAAGCCTGCGAACGACGTTCGCGCAGAATGCCAATGGCGACGTTCGCCAGAACGTGCATGCTGCGACACCTGTCGCTATCGAGCGCATGACGCAGACGCCCGAGCAAGCCCGGGCATGGGCGGCGGCGTTCATGGCGCAGCCGTTCGATCTCACGTGGGGGCCGCTGATGCGCGTCGGCCTGGTCTCGCTCGGCGCGAACGATCACTTGCTGGTCGTGGCGATGCATCACATCGTCTCGGACGGCTGGTCGGTCGACGTGATTCTCGACGAATTCGCCACGGGCTATGCTGCGGCGCTCGTGGGCGGCGCACCCGAGTGGCAGGCATTGCCGGTGCAGTACGCTGATTATGCGTCGTGGCAGCGCGATGTGTTGGACGCCGCCGAGAAGGCGCGTCAGTTGGCTTACTGGCGCGAAGCGCTCGACGACAACGCGCAAATCCTGACGTTGCCGACCGACCGCCCGCGACAGTCGCTCGGACGCTATCGCGCCGCGCGCCTGCCGATGGCACTGCCGCCGGCATTGGCGGCGCAGATCGGCGCATTGGCTCGCAAACACGAAACGACCGTGTTCACGGTCCTGCTCGCGGCCTTCCAGGTGGTGCTGCATCGTCATACCGGCCAACAGGCGATTCGCGTCGGCGTGCCGGTCGCGAACCGCGAACGTGTGGAATTGCAGGGATTGATCGGCCTGTTTATCAACACGCAGGTGCTCGGTGTGCGGATCGATCCTCGCATGACGCTCGACGCGCTGCTGGTTCAGGCGCGTGAGCGTGTGACCGGCGCGCACAAGCATCGAGACCTGCCGTTCGACGTGCTTGTGGAAGCGCTGCAACCCGAGCGCAGCCTCGTGCATTCGCCGCTCTTCCAGGTGGTGTTCAATTTCGAACAGGAACACCGCCGCGTGCAGCAAGCCTTGCCGGGCCTGACGATCGAGCGTTTCGACGCCGTCGAGCAGGCGGCCCAGTTCGATCTCACGCTGAACCTGCGCGGCACACCGGACGGCGCCATCGACGGCAGTTTCCAGTACGCCCGGGAATTGTTCGACGAGGCGACGGTGACCCGCTTCATGACGCATTACCTCGCGGTGCTGACGGCGTTTGCGACGTCGGCCAGGATTGCCGTGGGCGATATCACGCTCGCCGACCATACCGAAGCCGAACGTCTGCGCACATGGGGGAAGGGCGAAAGCACCGCGACGGGTATGTTCAGTCAGAGCGCTGTACACGTCGCGATTGCCACTCAGGCGGCACGCACGCCGTCGGCCGTCGCACTTGTGCTCGACGACGACAGTCTGACCTACGCAGAACTGAACGCCCAGGCGAACCGGCTCGCGCACCGTCTATGCAACGCGGGCGTGACGTCCGACATGTGTGTCGGCATCGCCATGACGCGCTCGCTCGACATGGTGGTCGCGATGCTGGCGATCCTCAAGGCCGGCGCCGCGTATGTGCCGCTCGATCCGGACTATCCGCTGGCCCGTCTGACGTACATGATCGAAGACAGTGGCATCCATGTACTCGTGACCGATGCGGCCGTCGCCGGCAAGTTGCCGGAACTGACGCAACTGGCCGGCGTTGCCGCGCTAAATGTCGATACGACGGACCTGCCATCCGACGCCGCACTGAGGAGCACGGTATCGGCACCGGTCATCCCGGTGTTGCCGCAACGACTGGCGTATGTGATCTACACGTCCGGATCGACAGGGCGGCCCAAGGGTGTGGGTATCGCGCACGAGGCGCTCTCCGGCCATATCGACGCGACGATCCGCTACGCACGCCTGACGCCGTCCGACCGGGTGCTGCAATTCTCGACCGTCAACTTCGACGGCTTTGTCGAGCAGCTTTTCCCGCCGCTATGTCTAGGCGCGACGGTGGTCATGCGTGGTCCCGACTTGTGGACGACCGACGAGTTCGTGGCCCGCGTGGCGCGTCACGGCCTGACGGTCGCTCACTTGCCGACGGCCTACTGGCACGTGCTCACGCAGGATCTGGCACACAGAGGGACGTCGCTCGCCCCACTGCGCGAATTCCACGCAGGTGGCGAGGCCATGTCCGCACAGGGCTGGCGCCGCACGCAGGCGAGCCCGGCGCTCGCGCCGGTCACGCTGATCAATACTTACGGCCCGACCGAGGCGGCGATCACCGCCACCGTCTATGACACCACTTCGGTGACCGAGGACACCGCCGCGACGTTCCCCGGCACCGTGCCGATCGGGCGTCCGTTGCCGGGACGCAGCGTTCGCGTGGTGGGCCCGGATATGACGTCCGTGCCGCAAGGCGCCGTCGGCGAACTGGTCATTGGCGGCGATCTATTGGCACGCGGTTATATCGGCCGCCCGGCATTGACGGCGGAACGGTTTGTGCCGGACCCCGAGCGCACCGACGGCGGCCGTTGCTACCGCACAGGCGACCTCGTGCGCTGGCGCGCCGATGGTCAACTCGACTATCTGGGACGTATCGATCAGCAGGTCAAGATTCGTGGCCTGCGCATCGAGTTGGGTGAGGTGGAAGCCGCGTTGCTGGCGCTGCCTGGCGTTCGCGAGGCGGCGGCGTCTGCCGTAGACACGTCGTCGGGCGAAGACAAGCGACTCGTGGCGTGGGTGACGGCAGAGGCCGGGGCGACGTTGGAAGCGTCAGCATTGCGTTCGGCACTCGCCGAAACGCTGCCGGCGTATATGGTCCCCGAGCACATCATGGTGCTCGACGTCTTGCCCATGACGCCGGGCGGCAAGGTCGATCGCTGCGCACTGACGCTGCCGCAGACCGATGTGCCGCAAGCATCAAAGGCCGGGGCGCCCGTCGGAGACGCACAAACCGCACTGGCTGCGCTGTGGCAGACGCTGCTCGACGTGCCATTCGTGGGGCGCGACGACAACTTCTTCGCACTCGGCGGTCACTCGCTGACGGCGCTGCAACTCGTCTCCCGGGTGAAGTCGGTGCTGGGCCGTCAGATCGCGCTGCGCGACGTCTTCGCAGCGCCGACGCTCAGCGCACTGGCTCTGCAGCTAGAACAAGCGCCCCGGGTTGCGGTCGACGCACCGGCGCTGGTCCATGTGCCGCGAGTGCAACGCATGCCGCTCTCGCCAGCGCAATATCGTTTGTGGCTGGCCGACAAGCTGGCCAGCCCGGACGACGCCACGTCTTACACGCTCGCGACCGCCATGCGCGTGAGGGGCGATTTCGATGTCGACACCGCACGCAAGGCGATGACGGCGCTCGTCGCCCGGCACGAGGTGTTGCGCACGAGCTATCCGGACGACGACGGCATGCCGTATGCCCGCATCGCGTCGGACGCTCTGGCGGACATCGACGTTGTGGATCTCACCGGAAGTACTGCGCTGGCACGGGCAAGGGCCATTGCCGACGCCATCGCCGAGCAGTCGCAGCATCGCTTCGCGCTCGCCTCGGGGCCGCTGGCGCGGATTCGTGTTCTGCGCTTGTCGCCGGACGACCACGCCGTGCTGTTCGCCGTGCATCACATCATCGCGGACGGTTGGGCGATGAGTGTGCTCGTCGGCGAATTCGCGACGGCCTACGCGGCCATTCGCGAGGGTGCGGCACCGGTCTTGACGCCGATGCCGGTGCAATACGTGGACTACGCCGACTGGCAACGCAAGGCGCTCGACGGTGCGGCCGGCGAGGCACTGCGCAGCTATTGGCGCGAGGCCCTGCAAGGGGCACCCGCCGCGTTGCAACTGGACACGGATCATGCGCGTCCGGTGACGACGTCGACGGCCGGCGCTGGCGTGCCGTTCACGTTGCCGGCGCATCTGAACGCACCGCTGCGGGCGTTTGCCCAACGTCAAGGAACGACGACCTCGACCGTGTTGTTGGCGAGCTATCAAGCGTTCCTGCATCGCCTGACCGGCATGGACGATCTCGTGGTGGGCGTGGATTCGGCCGGACGTAACGATGCCGCGCTCGAACCCATGCTGGGCTTCTTCGTCAACGTGCTGCCGGTGCGCTCGCGCCTCGAGGCAAACGCCGGGTCGTTCGCTGCGCTCACTGGCCGGACCCACGACGCCATGCTCGGGGCCATCGCTCACGAGGCATTGCCGTTCGATCGCATCGTGGAAGCGTCCGGCCTGGCACGCGAGTCCGGACGCAACCCGCTCGTCCAAACCCTCTTCGTCATGCAGAACACGCCGCGCGGCGCGCTCGCCATTGACGGTCTGCGTATCGACCCGATTGGGCAGGCCACCGCGTCTTCGAAATTCGACATGGCGCTGTTCATGCATGAAACCCCGCTCGGCTTTGCCGGCGAATGGGTGTTCGCGACCGATTTGTTCGTACAAGCCAGCATCGAACGCTTTGTCGCCACCTGGCTCAAGCTTCTGGAGACGTATCTCATGGAACCCGACAATCCGACCAAAGCGACAAACCCGGCACAGAATACCGCGCGCACCCGCGACGCCGCACGCGCCACGAAGCTCGAGAAACTCGACAAGCTGAGCGCGCTCGGCAGCGCACGCAAGCCAGTTCGCTCGGCATCGGGCGCTTCCGGTTCGTCCACTTCGTCTGCTCTGTCCGGCGCCCCGAACGCGCCGGACTATCAGGTCCGCCTCACGCCGCTGCAGGCGGGCACGGGCTTCCCGGTGCTGATCGAACCGTTGCACGTGGACCTCGATCCGTTCGTGTGGGCTGCACGGCACCGGCAGCAGATCGAGACGTGGCTCTCGCGGCATGGCTGTCTGTTGCTGCGCGGCTTCGCTATCGAAGGTCCGCGTCAGTTCGAGCGCTTCGTCGAGGCCATCGCCCATGAGCTTTACGGCGAATACGGCGACCTGCCGAAGAAGGAGGAGGGGAAGCGGACTTACCGGTCGACGCCGTATCCCGAGAAGGAAATGATCCTCTTCCATAACGAAAGCTCGCATATGGACCAATGGCCGCGGCAGCAGTGGTTCTTCTGCGAGTTGCCGTCGCAGGTAGGCGGCGCGACGCCTATCGTCGATGGCCGCGAGATGCTGCGCCGGTTGCCGCCGGACGTTGTGGATCGCTTCGCCCGCCTCGGCCTATGCTATGTGCGCACGTTCATCGAAGGGTTGGATGTGCCATGGCGTCAGTTCTTCCGTACCGGCAGCCGCGAGGAAGTCGAAGCGCGTTGCCGGGCGGCCGGCACGGAAGTGCGCTGGTTAGGCGACACGTTGCAGACCGTCTCGCGCGGGCCCGCAGTCATCCGGCATCCGGCCACGGGTGAGCTGGCGTTCTTCAATCAGGTGCAGCTGCATCACCCTTACTTCCTTGCCCCGGATGTGCGTCAACACCTGCTCGACATCGCCGGGGAAGATCGTTTGCCGCGCAATGTGCTGTACGGCGACGGCACGCCCATCGACGACGAGACGATGGCATTGGTGGGCAAGGCGTATGAGGCGTGCGCGTTCCGCTTCGACTGGCAGCGCGGCGACGTGGTCATGCTCGACAACCTGCTCGTCGCCCACGCGCGTGACCCGTATCAGGAGCCGCGCAAGATCGTGGTGGCGATGGCGAAGATGATGTCGCGCGACAGCATGCCCCTGACGCAAGCAGCGCCGCATGCCGACACCCCGATGACCGAGAACGGCGACTATGCCTGAAGCGTCGCCACACAAGACAGAGTCTCAAGCCATGACTGATACAGGATTTGCACTGACGCCGGAACAACGCACGCGCGTGGCGCTTAGCATGGAGACGGCTTACGTAGCCGTCGTCATTGCGCCTGACGCGACGCTCTCGCCGGAAGCGTTCCGCGCCGCGTGGGCCACACTGGCGCAAAAGCACGAGCTACTGACGATGGCCACCGGACAGGTCGAAGGCTTCCGTGGCATACGCCACTTGCCGCAGGCGCCGGCCAAAGGCCTGCCGTGGATTCAGGTCCGCGCGGCTGGCCCGTCGGCAGATGCCGCTGCGCTGGCATTGGCCGCCGGGCCGATGCCGGAGGAAGCCACGTCCCGGCAGGCCAATGCCTGTGCCATCTGGCTCAACTGCGAGGCGTCTGTCGATGCAACGGGCAGCGGTCCTCGTCTGATCCTGATGGCGCGCGCCTGGTTGTTCGACGAGGCCAGCCTTATGGCACTCGCGCAAGAACTGGTGGCACATGCGCAAGGGGAGGAGGTATCGGATGACGATGCGCCTTTGCGCTACCAAGACTTCGCTTCGTGGCGAGACGGCCTTGTCGAAGGTGAGGACGGACTCGACGGTCAGGCGTACTGGCGTCGGTATCTGGACGAGGCCGGCTCGCCGCGCACGGGCGTCCGTCTTCCCGCGCACCATCGCCTGGCGAGCTCCGACGCCTCCACGCGAGACATTGCTTCGCACGCTGCGCGACGCGCCGTGCCGGCAGCGGTCGGCACGGCGCTGGTCGCCATGGCGCAGGCACGCGGCACCGCGACCGACCTGCTGCTGCAAGCCGCGTGGTGGGCACTGCTCGCACGTATCGGCGGGCAGACGTCGGTGGACGGCGTGGTCTGTCACGACTGCCGCTCGGACTACGGCCCGCTCGCCGGCTCGCTCGGCGTTTTCGAACGACGCATGCCGGTGCGCGTGCGCCTCGACGACACGCTCTCGCTCGTCGACGTGGCCTGTCGTCTGAACGAAACCATCGACGAACACAGGAATTGGCAGGAGACGGTGCCCACCAGCCTCGCCAATCATGCGCTCGCCGCGTTCCGCCTCCTCGTGTGGGACACCCCCGCCACGCTGGCGCGTCTGGTGGGCTTGATCTCGCCGCTCGGCACGGCGGAATGCCATCTGGATCTGGTAACGGATGCCCGGGGCGCGCTTACACAATTCACTTTGGCGAGCGACATCGGGGCCTATCCGCCGGACGCGGTCGAAGTGCTGGCGGACCAGTACCTGACGATGCTCTCTTCACTGGCGGCGCAAGCCAGTCGCGCGGACTCGCCGTGGCAGCACATCGATGTCACTCCGGCGCTCGAGAAGGCGCGATATCTGAGCTGGGCCGGACCGGAACTGAAGGTGCCCGACGAGACGGTCATTCACGCGATGCTGCGTCACGCGCAAGAGACGCCCGATGGCATGGCCATCGAAGGAGACGGCAAGCGTCTCACATGGTCCGAACTGGCGGGCGAGGTGCTGACCGTCTCAGCCAATCTGCAAAAGAAGGGCGTGCGCACGGGCGACACGGTCGCACTCGCTATGCCGCGCAGCGTGGATATGGTGATTGCCTTGCTGGCAACGATGCGAGCCGGGGGCGCGTATGTCCCGCTCGATCCGTCATGGCCCGCGGCACGGATACACGCCGTGCTCTCGCAGGCCAAGCCCGTACTCGCTGTCGTCGCACCGCCGTTCGGCGCCACGCAGGAGGCTTCGCTTGCACCCCTCGTGTCGTTTGCCGGACTGGCGCAGCCGACGGCCGGCGACGCCACACTCGCGGCACCGCGCGGGACGGATCGCGCGTACGTCATCTTCACGTCCGGCTCGACCGGTGTGCCCAAAGGGGTTCCGATCGGGCATCGCCAGTTGGCGAACTATGCGCATGCGATTGCAGGCGCGCTGACGCTCTCGCCAGACCATCGTGTTGCGCTGACCTCGACGGTCGCCGCGGATCTCGGCAATACGGCGCTGTTCGGCGCCATTGCAGCGGGCGCTTGCCTCGTCGTCGCCAACGAGGCCGACATGGCGGACGGCGCTGCGTTTGCACGATTCGTCGGCAGCACGGGAGTCGATGTCGTCAAGATCACGCCGTCCCACCTCGACGCGCTGGTGCAGATCGCATCTCCCGTCCTGCCGAGCACTGTAGTGCTCGGCGGTGAAGCGACCCAGCCGTCGCTGGTCGGTACGTTGCGTCGCATTCGCCCGGATGTGCGCATCGTCAACCATTACGGTCCGACGGAAACCACGGTGGGTGTTCTCATCCATGTCTGCGGCGACGAAACTTCAACTGGCCCAGACATCGGCGCACTGCCTCTGACACAACCACTGGCGAATTGCTACGCACGCGTGTTGGACGACGATCTGTCCATCACACCGGTCGGTGCTCGCGGCATGCTCTACGTCGGCGGCGAACAGTTGACGGCCGGATATCTCGGGCGAGACGCAAGAGAAGGGTTTGTGGACGATCCGTTCACCCCGGGGGCGCGGCTCTATCGCACAGGAGACGTTGCGCGATGGCTGCCGCAGGGAGGGATTCAGTGGCTCGGCCGTGCGGACGAGCAGGTCAAGATCCGCGGTCACCGTGTGGAGCCGGCGGAGATCGAAGCCGCGTGCCGCGACATTCCGGGCGTGACACAGGTGGCGGTGCGCGCCTGGGGCAGCGGCACACAGACAGAACTCGCCGCCTATGTGATTGCCCCCGAGATGACCGACGCGCCGAAGCGCGTGCGCGACACGCTGACAAATCGTCTGCCCGCCGCATGGGTACCGGCGTTTGTCGTGACGTTGGCGTCGATACCGCGTCTGGCCAATGGAAAGGTAGACCGCCAGGCATTGGCAAACCCGAGATGCAACGCCATGGCGGGCGGGGGCGCCGCCATAGACGTTGCGCCGCAGACGCCGCTGGAAACCTGGCTGGCCAAACGGCTCGAGGATTTGCTCGGGCGCACCCCGATTGGCGTGACGCGCAGCCTGTTCGAGCTGGGCGGCGACTCGCTGACCGTCATTCGCTTCGTGGCCCGTATCGGCGAAGGACTACATATCGAGGTGCTGCCCGGGCAGGTCTTCGCGACCCCCACGGTTCGCGCACTGGCCAACGCGCTGCACGCACGCGCGGACGGCGGCGAGACGTTGGTGCTGCGGGCTCAGGCGCGCCTGACTTTCGATGCGCTGCCGCCCGAAGCTCAGGCGGCGTTGCTGGAACGCGCACGTCAGACGAGCAACGCGGCGTCCTGAACGGATAACGGGCGAAATTCCCACGATATCTCCCGGGATTTCGCTGAGAACATTTCGTTGTCATGAGCGATTCTGCCGCTATTTCCGTGGATATTATTGCGAATGAAAATGAGAACAGTTATCATTTGAATGATTTTTTCACGCCGGAACGGATCTCTGAATTCCGACGCGGCATGCGCCGCCGATAGCGCGCTACCACACGTCAAGGGGAAGGTTGCACATGAAGTCGATTCACGGGCATTATCGATCAACAAGGAGGGGCGCGCTCACACCGAGTCATACGAGTCTGGCGGTCATGATGTTGCTTCTGGGGCAGGCCGCTGCGGCGCAAGCTCAGTCGCAGGTCGTACAGAACAACGGCAACAGTGAAACCGCGTCATCCTCCACAGCCGGTGCCCCGGCTGCGGCATTGCCCGCGACGAATGTCGAAGACCGCCGTGATGCGGTGGCCGAAGCGCTCAACCCACCCACCACGGTCGGCTCCAAGATTCCGATGACGGCGCGCGAAATTCCGCAGACCGTGTCGGTGATCACACAGGAGCAAATCAAGGAACAGAACTTCCAGACGCTAAAGGACGCGATGCAGTACGCGCCGGGCGTTACCACGCTGCAGAGCGATTCGGACCGTGTGCAGTATTACGCGCGCGGTTTCCCGATCACGTCGTTCCTCGTGGATGGCACGCCGTCCTACGTGAACAGCAGCATGTCCGTGACGGCGGATACGTTCCAGCCCAGCCTGGCAATCTACGACCGGGTCGAAGTGCTGACCGGGCCGTCCGGCCTGCTCAACGGCTTCGGCGCGCCGGGTGGCGCGGTGAACCTCGTGCGCAAACATGCGCAGAAGGAATTCGAGGCGAGCGCAACGCTCTCCGGCGGCACACGCGGCAACAGCGGAGCGACGATCGACGTGGGCGGCCCGCTCAATCCGGCAGGCTCGCTGCGTGGCCGCGCGGTTGTGTCGTACACCGGCGCCAACGGCATCCAGGACACCACGAACACGCGTAACAAGGTGCTTTACGGCACGTTGGAAGCCGATCTGACGTCCACGACGCTGCTGCGTGTAGGCGCGAGTTACAACGAATACACCTCTAACGAGCCCTGGATCTGGGGCATCTACACCGACGGAACCTACGGCAATCTGCCGCGTGGTCACTACTACGGCGCCGGCTGGAACCGCGACACGTTCCGCACCACGGACCTCTTCGCCGAACTGCATCAGAAGCTGGGCGGCGGCTGGACAGCCAAGGCAGTCCTCGATTACGTCTATTCGCGCTCGACCACGCTGCAGGCCAGTCAGTTCAACGCCTGGGACCCGGCAACCCGCACTGGCGACATCAGTGCAACGAACAACGCAGTGAGTGAAGGCAAGACCAACATCGACGTGTCCGCCACGGGCCCGTTCACGTTGTTCGGCCGCACGCACCAGGCCACCATCGGCGCGAACTACATGCGCATGATCGAGCATCAGTCGCAGTATTACGGCGACCCCAAGAATCTGTTCGGCGTGACGAACGTCAACTTGCTGAACATTCTGTATCCGATACCGGTGTTCCCGGGCACGCCGGATACGACGAGTCGGAACAACACCTATGCCAAACAATACGGCATTTATGGTCAGACGCGTCTCTCGCTGCTCGATCCACTGACCCTGATTCTCGGCGGACGCGTGAGCTGGTATCAGTCGAAGTTCGCGGTCGATCCGACGTACAACGTCTTCGGCATGACCGGGAATTCGCTGGGCAATGCGGGCAAGTTCACGGGCTATGCCGGGCTGGTGTACGACCTGAACAAGACGTGGTCCGTCTACGCGAGCTACACGAGCATCTTCCAGCCGCAGGACAACCTGATGACGACCTCCGGCACGCTCATCAAGCCGATCACGGGCGATCAGTACGAAGCGGGGATCAAGGGCGAGTTCATGGACGGCCGTTTCACGACTGCGCTCGCGGTGTATCAGATTAACCAGAAGGACCGCGCGATGGTCGATCCGAACGATCCGACCCAATCGCACTACATCGGGCTGGGCAAGGCACGTACGCGTGGCTTTGAACTGTCGGGCACGGGCGAACTGACGTCCGGCTGGAAGTTGTTCGGTAGCTACACGTACAACAACAGCCAGTTGGAAGATTCGAACAGCCTCGACACGATCGCGTCGCCGTTCTCGTCGATCTCGCCGCACAACATCTTCAAGCTCTGGACCAGCTATCGCCTGCCGGGTGCCATGCACGGGCTCACGCTGGGCGCCGGTGTGACCGCCGTGAGCGAGACCTCGACCTCGCGTAACGGCTTCACCGCGACGCAGGGCTTCTACGCAGTGATCGACGCGTCGGTCAGCTATGCCTTTACGAAGAAGACCTCGCTGTCGCTCAACGCGAACAACCTTTTCGATCGCGATTACTTCGCCGCCGCGTACGCACGGGGTCGGCCGCGCACCGTGATGCTGACCCTGCGCACGGCCTATTGATCGTATCGATCTGCTTGGGTGCATGACCTCTGGCGTGCGCCAGATTGCTTTTCCGGCCCGTGCAAGTGCGCGGGCCGTCATCGGAGGATGCTGGCATGGCCATGGAAGATATCGACCGCGCGCTGCTGGAACTGTTGATGCTCGACACACGGGCGCTGCCGGAAACCGGTTCCGATATCGAAGGCGAGGGCGCTGCGCCGTTCCTCTCCGAACCGGCAACACCACCGCATGCCGTGCCGCTGTCGTTTGCGCAACGCCGTCTCTGGATGGCGCAGCAATTCGCCCCGGACGACGACGCCTACCACATCGCGCGGGTATTCCGTCTGCGTGGCGGCCCGATCGACGCGAACGCCGTGGAGCAGGCGATCCGGACGGTCATCGCCCGGCACGATGTATTGCGCACCCGCTTTTCCATGCAGGATGGCGAGCCATCGCAAACGGTACTGTCCGAAGTGCCGTTCGCCATGACACGCCTGGACTGGTGCAACACGCCGGTCTCCGGCATCGACGCGCGCGTCAGTGCATTGGCTTCGGAGAATGCCCGTACCCCGTTCGATCCGGGCGTTGCCCCGATGCTGCGTGTGACGTGGATCGACTTGCCGATGCAGCAGCATGTGCTGGCCGTCACCATGCATCACCTGATCTCGGACGCCGCATCGAACGATGTCTGGGCGCGCGAGTTTGCTCAGGCCTATCTGGCGGTGGCGCAGGGAACGGACCCGATGGCGACGTTGCCGTCGCTCGCCATTCAATATGCCGATTACGCGCAGCGGCAGCATTCAGGTCTGGTGAGCGGACGGTGGCAGGCGGCGCTCGACGGCTGGCGCCGGGATCTCGCCGACGAGTACGGCCCGTTGCAGCTTCCTGCGCCGTTGACGCGCGAAGCCGGCGTGCGTCGCGGGGTATTGCGCCATGGTCTCGATGCGTCCCGACATGCCGCGCTGAGTGCGTGGTGCCAGCAGGCGGGCGTGACGCCGTTCGTCGCGCTGCTTAGCCTATGGCAACTGACCCTGCGCCGCTATCACGGCGAGGGAGATTTCCTCGTCGGTGTGCCCGTCGACGGACGCCATGTTCCCGGCACGCCGGACCTGATCGGCTGCTTCGTCGGCACTCAGGTATACCGGGCGCACCACCGTCCTGCACGCACGTTGCGCGCGCACGTCGAGGAGGTGAATCGCACCCGCGCGGCGGCGCTCGATCGGCTTGACGTGCCGTTCGAACTGGCGCTGGACGCCGCCCGGCGCAGCGGCCGCAACATTTTCCAGACGATGTTCAACTTCAGCCAGACGGATGCCGCGCCGCAATTGCACGTTGGCGACGTTCAGGTGGATGTGCTGACGCTGTCCAACGACACGCCCCAGTTCGACCTGACGCTGGCGCTCGACTGGCATCGGCTCGGCGCGGACCTCGATCTCGAATACGACCGTGATCGCGTCGATGGCGCGCTCGCCCGCGCGTTGCTCGACGATTTCGGCACGTGGCTCGATGCGCTCGTGAGCGACGCCGGCATGACAGCAGGCGCCGTCGCGCTGACCCCACGCGCATCGACGCATCTTCCCGCGGATTGCCTGCCAGACGAGGTGACGGGCGACGGGCACGATGCGCGTCTCGATCCCGTGCCTGTACGCATTGCGTCGCGTGCGGGGCTCGATCCTTCACGCGTGGCGGTCGTCTGCGGCGAAACCCGTGTCACGTACGGCGAATTGATCGGTCGCGCGGATGCATTGGCGCGCCGTCTCGTCGCCGACGGGGCAGGGCCGGACACCTGTGTCGGCGTGGCGCTGGAGCGCTCTGTCGACATGGTCGTCGCGGTGCTTGGTGTGCTCCGCGCGGGGGCCGCGTACGTGCCGCTCGATCCCGAGTATCCCGCCGAGCGTCTGGCCTATATCGTGGCGGACAGCGGGTTGCAGCGGATCGTCACAAGCCCGGATGTCGCCGCGCGTCTGGCGCTTGCGGCAGATATACGGACGTTCGAGGTCGAATCCAGCGAGGCGGAAAGCAACGACGGTGTGCTCGACGTCATCGTGCAGCCCGAGCACCTCGCCTATGTGATTTACACGTCGGGATCGACAGGGCGACCAAAAGGCGTCATGGTGCGGCACGCGGGGCTTTCGAGCTTCATTGCGAGTCTGGGAGAGCGTCCGGGGCTGGGCATCGACGACCGCTGGGTTGCCGTGACATCGCTCTCGTTCGATATTGCCGCCCTGGAGTTGTATTTGCCGCTCGTGACCGGTGCGCAACTGATCGTCGCGGAAAAGGACACGACGCGAGATGGCGCGGCCCTTGCCCGATTGCTCACGCAGACCCGAGCCACGGTACTTCAGGCAACCCCGGCCACGTGGCGCATGCTGCTCGACGTCGATGCGCACGCCACACCGGCCGGACGCGCCGCGCATACGGCGCTTCAGGGACTGAAAGGTCTTTGCGGTGGCGAAGCCTTGCCGCTGGATCTGGCGCAATCGCTGCGGGTGCGCGGCGTTGCGCTCTGGAATATGTATGGGCCGACAGAGACGACGATCTGGTCGCTGGTCGGACGCTTCGATGGCCACAAGGCCACGCTCGGCGCCCCGATCCGGGCAACGCAAGCGTGGGTGCTCGACGCGAGTCTCAACGAAACGCCGGTCGGCGTGCCCGGCGAACTCTATCTGGGCGGGGAAGGGCTCGCGCGTGGCTACTGGCAGCGCGCGCCCCTGACGGCGGAGCGCTTTGTTCCGCATCCGTTCGCTAACGACGGCGCACGTCTGTATCGCACTGGCGATCTTGTGCGACGTCGCGCCGATGGCGATATCGAATTCATGGGCCGCATCGATCAGCAGGTCAAGATTCGCGGCTTCCGCATCGAATTGGGCGAAATCGAGGCAGGGCTGCTGGCTTGTGACGGCGTGCGTGAAGCCGTGGTCACGGCCCATATGGGGCCAGGCGGTGCGCGTCTGGTCGGTTATGTGACGGCCTTGCAGGGTGTCGCGCTCGACGAAGCCCAACTGCGACGCACCATCGGTCGTACGCTGCCCGATTACATGGTGCCGGCGCGCGTGATCGTGCTGCCCGCCATGCCCCTCACGCCCAACGGCAAGATGGATCGGCGTGCGCTGCCGGTGCCCCAGCAAAGCGATACCGCTTATGAAGCGCCGCGGGGGAGCATCGAAGTCACGCTCGCCGAGGCATGGCGTTCGGCGCTGCGTCTGGAAGAGGGCGCACGCATCGGCCGCGACGACAACTTCTACGCACTCGGTGGCGACTCCATCCTGACGTTAAGAGGCGTGGCGCATGCCGCGCAGTCCGGCGTCGAGTCGACGCCGCGCCAGTGGTTCGAAGCTGCGACGCTGCGCGCGTTGGCCGAGGCGGTGATGCGCGACGTCTTGCCGCAAAGCCGTCCCGAGAGGCTCGTTCGCGATGGCGGGCGATTGCGCGTTGCGGCATCGCATGCCCAGCAGCGTCAATGGTTCCTCTGGTCGTTGCAGCCGGAAAGCCCTGCGTACCACATCACCGGCGCGATGCGTCTGAAGGGCGCGCTTGACGTCGACGCCGTCCGTCACGCGTTCGCCGTGATGGTCGACAGACACGAAGTGCTGCGCACCACGTTCAGCGACAAGACGGACGGGGCGGACGCCGCCGCACTGCACCAGATCGTGCACGCCGAATTGCCGTTCGCGTGGCAGCACATGGAGGTCGCATCGCAGGATGACGCGCACACCAGGGCGCAGGCGTTCAACGACGCGCCGTTCGATCTGCGCACGGGGCCGTTGTTGCGTGTCGCACTGCTGGCGTTGCCAGGTGAGAGAACCCGGCCCTCGCGCGAACACATCCTGCTCGTCGCCATGCATCACATCGTGGCGGACGGATGGTCCGTCGACATCGTGCTGCGCGAGTTTGTCGCGGGCTATCAGGCGGCCACTTCAGGGCAGGCGCAGGCGCTGCCCGCATTGACGCTTCAGTACGCCGACATCGCCGAATGGCAGCGAGGCCGGCTTGCGTCGGGCGAGCAGCGGCGTCAGCTCGACTGGTGGCGCGCCGCGTTGGATGACGGCGAGGCGGCGCCGGTGTTGCTGCTGCCGTCGGATCATCCGCGCGAACCGCTGGCGCAGTACACGGAAGCGTCCGTGCCGTTCTCGCTACCACCGGCGTTGACGGCAGGGGTTCGTGCGCTTGCAGCCGCGCGTCGTGCAACGCCGTTCATGATCGTGCTCGCCGCCTTCCAACTGCTGCTCTCGCGCCACAGCGGCCTGCGCGACATTCGCGTCGGGGTGCCGATTGCGGGACGGGAACTGCCCGAAAGCGCGCCGCTCATCGGTCTGTTCATGAATACACAGGTGCTACGTGGGCGTCTCGATGCGTCGCAAACCGTGGCGCAACTACTCGACCGGACCCGGGCGCATGTGCTGGACGCGGCCACCCATCAAGCCTTGCCGTTCGAAGCCCTCGTGGAAGCCATGGCTCCCGAGCGGAGCCTGACGCACACGCCGCTGTTCCAGGTTCTGCTCAATTACCAGCGAGACGACGCCAGCCCCGTGCAAGCGCTCGAAGGGCTGCACGTCGAACGGTATTTGCCGCGTGCGCGCGCCGCGCAGTTCGAATTGACGCTGAGCGCCAACGAACTGGCATCCGGTGGACTGACGGGGAGCTTCGATTATGCCCGCGAACTGTTCGCACCGGAGACGATCGCCCGTCTGTGCGAGCAGTTCGTGTCGCTGCTCGCAGCGTTCGTCGCCACACCGGGCACTCCGCTGGGCGATCTCGCGCTCCTGACCGGCGAGGCGCATGAGCGTCTCATCGAGCACGGAGAGACGCGACTGGCGGCGGAGGCGTTCATCCCCGTCCACCATCGGCTCGAAATGCACGCCGCGCAGAGTCCCGAGGCACTGGCGCTGCTGCACGACGGCGTCGCACTTTCGCGGGCGACGCTCAACACGCGTGCGAACCGCCTAGCCCATCATTTGATCGCGTTGGGTGTGAAACCCGACACGCGCGTCGGCGTGGCGTTGACACGCTCGATCGACATGGTCATCGGCATTCTCGCGGTGCTCAAGGCCGGTGGCGCTTACGTGCCGCTCGACCCGGACTATCCGCCGCAACGACTCGCCCACATGCTGGAAGACAGCGGCGCGGCGCTGGTGCTCGGCCATGCGGCGAGCGACCATGTGGCGCTGCCCGATGGCGTGATGCGTATCGACGTCAATACGACGCATCAAACCCCGGAGACCGCGCCACTGGTGACACTACGGCCTGAGCATCTGGCTTACGTCATCTACACCTCTGGGTCGACGGGCAAGCCGAAGGGCGTGGCCGTCAGTCATGGTGGGCTCGCGGCGCATGCGCGCGTCTGGGCATCGCTGTGCCGTCTGTCGACCGACGACCGCGTGTTGCAGTTCTCGACGATGAACTTCGACGGTTTCGTCGAACAGCTCTTCCCGGCGCTGCATGTGGGGGCGGCCGTTGTACTGCGCGGGCCGCAGTTGTGGAGCGCAGACGAATTCGTCGCAAACGTCGCACGTGACGGCGTCACGGTCGTCGATTTGCCGACCGCGTACTGGAACGTGCTGGCGCAGGCGCTCGATGGCGCGTCGAACGCGCCGCTCCCGGGCGTTCGACAGTTGCATGTCGGCGGTGAAGCGATGTCCGCGCAGGGATTGCAACGTTGGCGCGATCACGCCGGCCTTCGGCATATCCGTCTGCTCAATACTTACGGCCCGACAGAAGCTGTCGTCACGGCCTCGGCATGGACGGCGGGTGACGCCGCGCGCGACAGCGTCGCCAGCGTGCCGATCGGACGCGCCCTGGAAGGCCGGCGGCTGTATATCGTCACGCCGGACATGACATTGGCGCCACAGGGCGCCATCGGTGAACTGCTGATCGGTGGCGATCTGCTCGCCCGGGGGTACCTCGAGCGCGCTGCGCAGACCGCCGAACGCTTCGTGCCGGATCCTTTCGGCGCCCCGGGCAGCAGGGCATACCGCACCGGCGATCTGGTGCGATGGCGCGCGGATGGGGCGCTGGAATACATCGGTCGCGCCGATTTTCAGGTGAAGATTCGTGGCTTTCGTGTCGAACTCGGTGAGATTGAGGCGGCATTGCTTGCGCAGCCAGGCGTGCGGGAGGCGGTCGTCGCCGCGTTCGACAGCGACGCCGGGACGCGACTGGCGGCATACGTCACGGGGCAGGAGGGGCGAATCCCCGATGCCGCCGTGCTGCGTGCCGCGCTGGAAGCCTCGCTGCCGACACCGCTCGTGCCGTCGGCCATTGTGGCGCTCGACGTCTTGCCCATGACGCCGGGAGGCAAGCTCGATCGCGGCGCCTTGCCTGCACCGTGGTTCGAGCAGAACGGATACGTGGCACCCGCCAGCGAGCGCGAGGTGGCGCTGGCGGAAGTCTGGGCCGAGGTGCTGGGTGTGACACGCGTTGGCCGCGACGACAACTTCTTCTCGCTCGGCGGTGACTCGATTCTGGTGCTGCGCGTCGTCGCTCGTGCCGCGGCGCGCAGTATTACGCTTTCGCCACGTCAGTTGTTCGTCCATCGTTCTCTGGCAGCGCTGGCTGCCGCATCGCTGGCGACGGCAGGGGCCGGGATGGCACCGATCCCGCGGACCCGTCAGTCGAGACAAGCACTGCCCATGTCGCATGCACAACGCCGGCTGTGGTTCCTGTGGCACCTGCAACCCGACAGCAGCGCTTATCACGTGGCCGGAGGCATCGGTTTGCGCGGGACGCTGGATGTGACGGCTGTACGCAATGCGTTCGCATATATCGTGGCGCGGCATGAAGTGCTGCGCACGACGTTCGAAGTCCCGGCGGGCGGGACGGAGGCGGTGCAGGTCGTTCATGATTCACCGGACTTCGCATGGCAGGTGTTCGATACGTCCGCCGAAGACGCCCCGGCGAAAGCCCAAGCGTTTGCCGACGCACCGTTCGACCTGCAACGCGGGCCGCTGCTTCGAGTCGGCGTGATGCGCTTGACGGGGGCCTCGTCCGACACGGATGCAGCCGACTATGCGCTGCTGATCGCCATGCATCACATCGTGGCGGATGGTTGGTCAGTCGGCGTGCTGCTCGACGAGTTTGTCACTGCCTACACTACGCAGCGCAGAGCGAACGAAGACACGCTGACGCCGGCACGCGCCGAATTGCCGAAATTGCCGATCCAGTACGGCGACTACGCTGCGTGGCAGCGCGCAACGTTCGACGGCACCGAGCGCGAGCGGCAGCTTGCCTACTGGCGTGCGCTGCTGGGCGATATCCATCCGGTTGCCGATCTGCCGCACGACCACCGGCGCCATCCCACGGGGGTCTACAAAGCCGCCCGGCACCCGTTCCAGTTGGATGCGACGACAGTCGCGTCGGTGCGCGAAGCGGCCCGACGCCACGGCGTCACACCTTACGTCCTGCTCCTCTCGGCATTTCAAGCGTTGCTGCACCGCTGGTGCGCACAAAGTGAGGTTCGCGTCGGCGTCCCTGTCTCTGGCCGAGACCAGCCCGAAGTTGCCAATCTGATCGGTGTGTTCATCAACACGCTCGTCATGCGGGCCGACTTCCCGGCTCGCCTGCGCACCGCCGAACTGGTGGAGATGGTCGGCGAGCGCACGCAACAGGCCATGGATCATCAGACGTTGCCGTTCGACAGCCTCGTCGATGCCTTGTCACCGACGCGCAGTGTCAGCCACACGCCGCTGTTCCAAGTCATGTTCAATCACCAACGCGAAGACTATCGCGTGCTGCGTGAGTTGCCGGACCTCACGACCCGCCACTTCGACACGGGCGGCGAGGCGGCGCAGTTCGAACTGACGCTGAACGTCAGCGAGGCGTCCGACGGGACGATCGCGGGAAGCTTCACGTATGCCCGCGAACTGTTTGAGGCGTCGACGATGGCGCGTCTGTCCCGTCAGTACGAAACCATGCTCTCGGCGCTGTGTGCCGCTGACGATGCGGTCATCGACGACATCGCGCTCCTGGACACCGAAGCGGCCGCACAACTCGACGCCTGGGGCGTCGCGACCGAGGACTTCTCGGCCGATGTGCCGGTACACGTCAGGATGACGGCGCAGGCACAACGCACGCCCGACGCGATTGCCGTGCGCGCCGATGACGAAGTTCTCACGTACGCTGCACTCGAGCGTCGCAGCAACCAGTTAGCGCATGCGCTGATGTCACAGGGGGTCGGGCCGGATGTCCCGGTGGCCGTCGCGCTCGAACGCGGTGCGGGCATGCTCGTGGCACTGCTCGGCGTGCTCAAGGCCGGTGGTTGCTACGTGCCGCTCGACCCGGCCTATCCGGTGGAGCGTCTGCGTTACATGCTCGCGCACAGCGGCGTGACGCGGCTCGTCACGCAGTCGTCGCTTCAGGCAACGCTGCCGCTGCCGGCGGGATCTGCATGCCTTATTTTGGATCGGCTGGGTAGTTTCGACGCCGAGACATATTCCGACATCGCGCCCGACGTTCATATCGGCGCGGAGCATCTCGCCTATGTGATCTACACGTCGGGGTCGACCGGCAAGCCCAAGGGCGTGATGGTGCGTCACGGCGGGCTGTCGAACTTCATGTCGAGTCTGGCGCAACGCCCCGGGCTGAACGCCAGCGACCGATGGGTTGCGGTGACGTCGCTGTCCTTCGACATTGCAGCGCTCGAACTCTTCCTGCCGCTGATCTCGGGTGCGCAAGTGATCGTCGCCTCGCGAGATACCGCGCGTGATGGCGTCGCGCTCGCCGCGCTGTTGCAGACGAGCGGCGCGACAGTGTTGCAATCGACGCCCGCGACATGGCGCATGCTGCTCGCGGCAGGCAAGCCGTGGCCTGCGTTGCGGGCGCTGTGCGGCGGCGAAGCCCTGCCGCCGGATCTGGCCGACGCCTTGTGTGCGCGCGGCTGCGAACTCTGGAATCTGTACGGGCCGACCGAAGCCACGATCTGGTCGATGCTGGGCCGTGTTGTCGGCAAGCCGGTGCTGGGACAAGTCATCGCAGGCACGCAGGCACGCGTGCTCGACGCTCGTCTCCAGCCCGTACCGCCGGGGGTGGCCGGCGAGCTATATCTCGGCGGCAGCGGTCTGGCCCGCGGCTACTTCGGCCGCGCAGACCTGAGCGCCGAGCGTTTCATCCCCGATCCCTTCTCGCCGGACGGCCAGCGCTTGTATCGCACGGGCGATCTGGCGCGCTGGAAGCACGACGGCACCCTCGAATTCCTCGGCCGCACCGATCATCAGGTCAAGATTCGCGGACACCGGATCGAACTTGGCGAAATCGAGTCCCGGCTCGCCGCCTGTGCTGGCGTGGGCGCTGCAGTCGTCGTGGCGCATGAGGGAGCAACCGGTGCGCAACTGGTCGGATACGTCTGTCCGGAGGCCGGGGCGGCGGGCACCGAAGCGCTGAAGGTGGATGTGCTGCGTGGCGAGCTGGCCGCGCAATTGCCCGACTACATGGTGCCTGCTGTCATTCTCGTGCTGAGCACGCTACCGCTCACGCCCAACGGTAAGATCGACCGCAAGGCGCTGCCCGCACCAGACATTGCACCGCGCCACTTCGTGGCGCCTGAGCCGGGTGATGAGACATTGCTCGCGGACGTCTGGCGTGAGGTGCTGGACGTCGAGCCGATCGGCCGCGACGACAACTTCTTCGCCCTGGGCGGTCATTCGCTGCAAGCGATGCAGATCGTCTCGCTATTGGCCACGAAGCACGGCAAAGTGCTCGCCTTGCGCGACGTGTTTGCGGCTGCGACGCTGTCGGCGCTCGCCAGGTGCATTGCACAGGCGTCGCCGGAAACCACGGGCGCTATCGCTCCGATTCCGTTGCGCGATGATTCGCAGCGCGCGCCCCTCACGCACGGTCAGGCGCGTCTCTGGTTCCTCTGGCAGATGGCCCCGGCAAGTGCCGCGTATCACATGACGGGCGCCTTCCGCCTCGATGGGCAACTCGACACGCGGGCGCTGCAACTCGCTGTGGCTGACGTCGTGAAGCGTCACGACGTGCTGCACAGCCGCTTCGAATCGGTCGACGATACCCCCTGGCAGGTTGTCGACGCGCCCGATGCCTTCGGCTGGGCAATCGAAAACCTTGAGCTTAGCGGCGTCGCCCTGAATGAACGCCTGCGGGCGCTGTCGTCCAGACCCATCGATCTGACGCACGGCCCAATCCTGCGGGTTACGTTACTACGTGTCGGTGAGGCGTCGCACGTTCTGCATTTCGCCACGCATCACATCGTGGCCGACGAGTGGTCGGTGGGTGTGTTGGCACGCGACTTCGGTCATGCCTATACGGCCCGGCTGGCTGGCGACGCCCCGGTTTTCACGCCGCTGGCGGCGCAGTACGGCGACTTTTCCGCCTGGCACCGCGAATGGCTCGACGAAGCCCGCGAATCCGCTCAACTCGACTATTGGCGCCAGCGGCTGGGCGACGAGTATCCGGTGCTGGAGCTACCCGTGGCGCGCAAGCGCACCAGCTTGCGAGCCGATCTCGGCGCGCGCATCACGGCCGAGCTGCCGGGCAACGTCAGTCAGGGCGTGCGCGCGCTGGCACGCCGTCACGGCACGACGCCGTTCACCGTGCTGCTCAGCGCGTGGCAACTCACGCTTTCCCGTTACGCCGCGCAGAAGGACGTGCGCGTCGGCGTGCCGGTCGCCGGACGCGTTCACCCGTCCACCGACGATCTTGTCGGCTTCTTCGTCAATACGCTCGTCATTCGCGCGGAGTTTGCCGGTTTACAGACGCTGGGCGACCTGCTTGCACAGACCCGTGCGCGCATGATCGAAGCGCAGGCGAATCAGGACGTTCCGTTCGCCCGCATCGTCGACGCGTTGCAGGTCCAGCGCAGCCTGAGCCACACGCCGCTGTTTCAGGTGATGTTCAATTACGGCGCGAGGCCCGACAAGCCGACGGCACTGCCGGGCTTGCAATTCGCGCTTCTGGCCAACGAGGCGGCCACCGCCCGGTTCGACCTCGTGCTCAACGTCTTTGAAGACGATGCGTTCGGCCTGTCGCTGACGTATGCCTGCGACATCTTCGAGCGCGACACCATTGCCGAAATGCTCGCATGTTATCGCGCCGTGCTCGACCGGCTCGTCCGTGATGAAACGATGGCGACGCCGCCCGACGTGGCACTAGGCGACGTGCGTCTGGTCGAAGTGCCGACGGAGGTCAACGCGAAACCCGGAAGCGGCAGCGTGACCGGCAAGCCATGGCGGCCGGTCACACAGGCGCTGATCGAGACGGCACGCGCATACGCCGCCAAGCGTGCGGTTCATTGCGAAGGCGAACATCTCACCTACGCCGAACTCGATGCGTGGTCGGAGTGTGTCGCCCGACGGCTCATCGCCTCGGGCGTTCAACGTGAGGAACGGGTGGGGCTGTGCCTACAGCGCTCGGCCGCGATCGTTCCGGCGCTGATCGGTGTGCTGCGCGCCGGTGCCGCGTTCGTGCCGCTCGACCCTGAGTACCCTGCCGACCGCCTGGCCTACATGATGGAGGACGCAGGCGTTTCGTGTCTGCTGACCGACGCCGAAACCCGCGAATCTCTGGCGACACTGTTTGCGCAGTGCGATGCCATCGACGTCGGTCAGCTTCATCCGAAGCACATGCCGGTTGGCGTTGCCGTAGCGACCGAAACTGCCGAATCTGTCAAAACGCTGAACGACATCGAAGTCCATGGCGACCAGTTGGCCTACGTCATCTATACCTCGGGTTCGACGGGCCGACCGAAAGGCGTGGCCGTGAGCCACCGCAGCCTTGCGCTGCATCTGAACGACTTCATCGCGACGTACGGCATTTCCTCGTCCGATCGTCAGTTGCAGTCGTCGACAATCAATTTCGACGTGGCGCTGCACGAAATGCTGCCTTCGCTCATGCGCGGCGGCAGCATCGAAATGCGCGGTGCGAAGCCGTGGGATCTGGCGACGATGAACCGCCAACTGGTCGCGCAGCAAGTCACGTTCGCCCGGATTCCGACGGCGTACTGGCAGCAATGGCTGCGAGAGCCGCCAGCGCCGGCCTCGCTCGCCTTGCGGCAAATCACGGTCGGCGGCGAAGGATTGCCCGGCGACGCGTTGCGGCAATGGCGCAGCGGGCCGCTCGCCCACATCCGCCTGGACAATCTATACGGTCCGACGGAGACCACCGTCGCCTGCATGTATCGCCCGACGCAGGATGCCGATTGCGAACAGCCCATCGTGTCGATCGGCGGCCCGTATCCGTCGCGCGATGTCTACGTCTGCGACGATGCAAGCAACGTGCTGCCGGCCGGCGCGCTCGGCGAACTCTGCATTGGCGGGGAGACGCTGGCACGAGGCTATCTTGGCCGTGCGGCGCTGAGCGCCGAGAAGTTTGTGCCGGACCCGCACCGCAGCGACGGCGCACGCATGTACCGCTCCGGAGACCTTTGCCGGCAGCATCTGGACGGTACGATCGATTTCCTCGGCCGCATCGATCAACAGGTCAAGCTGCGCGGCTTCCGCATCGAACTGGGCGAAGTCGAATCGGCGTTGCGAAGCGTTCCCGGGGTGCGTGAGGCCGTCGCCGAACTGCGAGGGCAGGGCGATGACCGCCAGCTTGTGGGATACGTCACGGGCGACGCTGCACTGATCGATACCGGCACGCTGCGCGATGCGCTGCAAACGCGCTTGCCGGCCTTCATGATTCCGGGCACGTTCGTGCAGCTCGACGCACTGCCTCTGATGCTCAACGGCAAGCTCAATCGCGCGGCGCTGCCGGAACCATCGGCGCCCGTTCCCGCCGAAGCCGCACAAGGCCCGGCAACACCGACTGAATCGCTGCTGTTCGATATCTGGCGCGACACGCTCGGCCGCGACGGCTTCGGACGTCACGACAACTTCTTCGCCATCGGCGGCGATTCGCTCGCAGCGCTCCGGGTCGCAGCGAACGCGCAGCGACGTGGCATTGCCCACTTTTCGCTGGAGGGCTTGTTCTCGCATCCGAGCGTCGCGGGTCTGGCGTCGTGGCTGGATGAGGCCTCCCAAGGCCGGCCGGCGAACATCGTCACTCTCAACAGTGCGACGGCGGCCCGGCAACTTTTCGCCATTCATCCCGGCTACGGCCTCGTCGGCGAGTACCGGGCGTTGGCGAGCGCGCTGGACGGCGTCGCGCAAGTCCACGGCGTGCAGTCGCCGATGTACACCGATGCCGACTGGGCGACGCCGTCGCTCGATGCGCTCGCCCGCGACTACGCCACGGCGATCCGCCGCGTGCAGCCCAACGGCCCGTATCGTCTGCTCGGCTGGTCGAGCGGTGCGGCGATCGCGCGTCATGTGGCGGGCGTGCTTGTCGCAGACGGAAACGTCGTCGACTTCCTCGGCAGCGTGGATGGCGAAGCGCCCCAAAGCGTTGCGTCGTTCGACGAAGCGCTCAACGGACCGCTCAAGGACGTGCCCGACATGAAGCAGGCCATGGCAGTCGAAGACGCGGAAATCGACAGGTTGCAAGCCGCGATGCTGGACGACGCCGAACGCTGGCAAGGCGTAGTACCCGAAGGCGAGGACGGCCGCCGATGGCTCGCCACCGTGCTGCGCATCGGCAAACATTTCGACGCGGTGTCGGCCAGAGGGCTGGATGCCGAACCGTTGCCGGTGCCGATGCATCTCTGGCTGGCCCGCAGCGACGGCGACACGACCGCCGCGCTCGACGCCATCGCCGCCACTCGCGCGTGGCGGGAGCATACGAGCAGCGTAGCCGTGGAGAGTTTCGACACGGATCACACGGGCATTGTGCGTCATCCGGATTTCATCGCGTCGCTGCATCGTGCGATTAGCGCATTGCGCCAACCTGACACTACGGCGAGCGCATCTGACACCACGCCGGGCCATCACTCATGACATTTCGTATCAAACGTTCTGCCGGTCATCGCACGATTCTGGCGAGTCCTGCACTCGGCACCCTCTGTCTGGCCGTCCTCGGCGGCTGTACGGCGGATGCGTCGCATTCCCCTGCGGTGGCCAGTCATGTCGAGTCGCAGCGTGATCGCACGCGTTACCGCGCGCTGATCGAACGGACGACGGACGGCGTGCCGCACGTAGTCGCCAACGATTGGGGAAGTCTCGGTTGGGGCACCGCGTATGTGCAGGCGCAGGACGATCTCTGCACGATGGCGCAAGCGTTCGTCACGTATCGCGGCGAGCGCTCGCGCTACTTCGGCGCACAGGGCACCCAACCGACCGCGACGACGCTCGGCGACGTCGGCAATCTTGACTCCGATTTTTTCTTTCGCTTCGTCGCCGACGACACGCGGCTGCAAGCCTACCGCGCCGCCCAGACACCGCAATTCCGCGAACTCGTCGAAGGCTTTGCCGCCGGTTATAACCGCTACCTGAACGACTGGCAGCGCAACAAGACAGCTTCGTCGCATGCTGCCTGCCGTAGCGAGCCCTGGGTGACGGCAATCACGCCGGAGGATGTCTACCGACGCTTGTTCGCCGCGAATCTCGCGGGCGGTATGGCGCGCTTCGCCGGGCGTGTCGCGAGCGCCATACCGCCGGACACGCCGTCGTCGGCACCGCAACGTCAGAGCAGCGGTGCGTCGATCGAAAAGCTCGCGTTGCGTGCCGGGGAATTCGAAGTCGGTGGCGGGCGAGGCATCGGCAGCAACGCGCTGGCGTTTGGCGCACAAGGCAGCGCGCGCAGCCCGGACGGGAAGGCGGCGCAGTCGGTGCTGCTCGGCAATCCGCACTGGTTTCTCGAAGGGCCGGACCGCTTCTACCAGATGCGCTTGACGATGCCCGGCCAGTTGGACGTCAGTGGCGCCTCGTTTCTGGGCGTACCGGTCGTCATGATTGGGTTCAATCACAACATCGCCTGGACGCACACGGTGTCGGCCGCGCGTCGCTTCGGCCTGTTTCAACTGTCTCTCGCGCCGGACAGCGACACGACCTATCTGGTGGACGGCAAACCCGTGGCGATGACACCTGTTGCCATCACGGTGCCGGTGCGCGAGACCGACGGCACGGTGCATCCCCGTATGCGCACGCTCTATCGCACGGCGATGGGGCCGGTCGTCAATCTCGGGGCCATGTCGCCAGCGCTGCAATGGCGCGCTGCGGCGCAGGGCAAGCCCGGTCAGGCGTTCGTGATTCGTGACATCAACGCGGACAACTATCGGGTGTTCGCGAATTTCCTCGCCTGGGGCCGCGCCACATCGCTCGACGAATTCGTGAAGATCGCCCGCCGCGACGCGGCCACGCCGTGGGTGAACACGGTGGCTATTGGCCGCGACGATCCGCGCGTGTGGTTCGGTGATGTCGGCGCAATACCGAATGTCCCCGACACGCTGGCCGAGCGTTGCATACCGCCGCTGGGCAAGGCTTTCGCGGCCCAGGCGCCGGGTGTGCCGTTTCTCGATGGCGCACGCTCGGCGTGCAACTGGCCATCCAGCCCGGATGCCGCACAAGCGGGCGCCTTACCCGCCGACGCCATGCCGCAGATGTTCCGCAACGATTACGTCGCGAACATGAACAACACGCACTGGATCGTCAACCCGGCGCAGCCGCTCACGGGATTCGCGGCAGTGACGGGGCGCGAGGGCACGGAGATGGGATTGCGTCCGCGACTCGGTTTCCGTCTTGCCGACCAGCGCATTCAGGGCAGCGACGGCCTCGGCGCACCGGGGGCGAACGCCGACACGGTGGCGCGAGCCGCACTCGATGCGAGGTCGATGTCCGCGCTGCTTTTCAAGTCGCAGGCCGTGGCGAATGCATGCAGGGCTGACGGCGGCCGTCAGATCGTGACCGTAGAAGCATTCGAAAAGGCGCAAATTCCCGCGCAAGCCCGAGATGTCGACATCGCCCCGGCATGTGCCGTGCTGCAACGCTGGGACAACACGGGCGGCCCGTTTGCGCAGGGCGCGGTGCTGTGGGACACCTGGTGGGCGCAGATCAAATCGGTGCCGGAAGACAAACGATTCGCCGTGCCGTTGGATCCACAACATCCGCTCGACACCCCGAACACGCTGAACGTCGATGGCAAGACGCTGGCCAAATGGCTGGGCGTCGCCGTATTGCGCCTGCGCGAAGGCGGCTTCACGCCGGACGTCGAAACCGGCTCGGCCATGTACGCAATGCGCAATGGCGTGCGAATTCCGTGGTTCGGCGGCTGCGACGACGAAGGCTATTTCGCGTCGGGCTGCAATCGCGACGCCCGCATCGAGGATGGCGCCCTGAAGATCGACGCCCACGCCTTCTCGAACAGCTACATGCAAGTGGTGACGTTCGGCGCCAGCGGCGGCCCGGTGGACGCGCGCACGCTCATGGCCGGCTCACAGTCCGACGATCCGGCTTCGCCGCACTTCGCCGACGGCACGCTGCGCTACAGCAAGCAGGCGTGGGTTGCCCGTCCACTCGATGCCGTGAGCCTCCAAGATGGGGGCCAGTGGCTGGACAGTGCGCAAGCAACGCCGGCTTCGCTGTCGGATAGCGCCGTGGCGAAAACCGTCGCGGCGCGCTGGCTGACGCTAGCAGCACAAGGGGTGCCTGCAAGGGAAGCCAGTGAACTGCTGGGCACCTCCGAGGCCGACCTCGTCGCGACGGAGCAGGGCAGTGTGATCGTCCCGTTGCGCACGGGGCCCGACAATCTGCCCGCGATGCTTGCCAACCTTCACCGCTTGGGACGCCTGGAGGTGATGGTACGCACGGAACAAGGCATTGGCGAGCGCGTCATTCATTCGTCAAAACCGCTCTTCGATGCTGCGGGCAAGGCGACCAACACGCTGGCCATGACGGTCGATGCGTCGCGGTGGGTGTCCGCGTATGCCGTCACCCGCGACTACGGTCCGAAGCGCGAGCCTTATCGTCAATTGCAGTTCTTCGACGCGCAAGGCCGCAATATTGCCAAGATCACCGCCTTGGACGAAACACACATGACGGACTACGATGCATTGGTCGCGTCATTTCGGGCAAGCGCAGACAACGTGCCGCCGCCGATTTCGCGTGCCGGGGCCGCAGCATCGGCCGCCCCGGTCGGCTCGCAGCCGGCAGTCGCGAAAAATCAATGCCGGCGCGTCGAGCACGACGGCCGTCGTGCAAGGCTGGCATTGGCCGACGCCCTTGACGCCGCGAAGGCGAACGGCTGGCCAGTCCGAATCGGCGTCAGCAATGACGGCGCTTCGTTGGCACAGGAAGGGCGCATCGGGAACGTCCACAATATCGGCGGCGGATGGCTTCGCGTGCAAATCCGTGAGTTCACGTTGCATGTGCGTGCGTCGGGTATCGCCGGACGGTGCGACGACCGTGACGGGCAATACGGACAAATCACGTTGCTTGATGGACGCGGTGCGCCATCCGTCTCGCTGATGCTTGCGCCGCAAGCCACCGCAGCGCAGCGTCAACGCTGGCTCGCGTTGTGGCGGGCGAACGCCACCTCGGCGCTGCCCGCACCGCAACCGCAAAACAACCACAAAGACAATATCGCTCGCGTGGCGCGACATGAGCGTCGCGCGGGCCGGAACCCTCGGAAAGTTGCATGAAACGTCGTAATTTTTGTGTCGGCGCCGCTGCCATGCTGGCGGGTGCCGGTTCTCTGGTCCATGCGGCCAGACGCCTGCCAACGGGATCCGCGTTGCGCATTCTTGCGCCCGATCGGGGCGCAGTGTCGTCGTTGCTTGCCCTGGGTATCGAACCTATGGCTGGCGCGGATCGCGCCTTTTACGATTCGATGGGTGCTGAACCGCGCATGCCGCCTGGCATGAATATCGTCAGTAGTGGCGATCCCATCGAGCCCAACCTCGAACTGATGATCGAGCTGGGCATCAACTGGTGCGTGACCGTGACCACCCCGCAAATCGCCCGCGAACGCATGGGCGTGATCGCGCCGGTGACACATCTGGACATCTTCACGGGCCAGATCGGGGCGCTCGATCGTGCTGCCGAGGGACTGCGCACGCTGGCTCGCCTGACCGGCCGGGAAGATCAGGCCACCGCATATATTGCGCAAGTCGAAGTGCGCATGGCGGACGTCGCCCGCACGCTAGCCGCCAGTGGCCGGCCCGCGCAACGGCAAACGTATCTGGTGACGCTCAACGACGGCGGGCGCTCGATGGTCGCGTACGGACGTAACAGCATCATGTGGGACGTGATGACGCGTGTCGGCCTGCGCAACGCGTGGACACGCAGTACCAATGAATACGGGTTCAGTGTCGGCGGCGTCGAGTTGCTGGCCGAGGTGCCGGACGCCGACATCGTCGTCGTGGATTTCGGCGCATCGACGACGGCGGCCTTGCGTCAACTTGCCGTCAGCCCGTTCTGGAACCGTCTGGCATCCGTGCGCGCAGGCCGTGTGTACCGGATTCCGCTCATCGATCTGTTCAATTCGTATCCCTCGGCAACGACGCTGCTGCGCGGGCTTGGCGAACTCGTTCGCCGCGAGGATTTCCGTCATGTCTAGTGTGGCCATTCCGACGCCGATGCCGCCGCGCGAGAAGTCGCCGCTGTCGTTCGTCCTGCTCCTTTTCGTACTCGCGCTGGGTCTGACCTGGCTCAACCTGCACAACGCGTTGCCGGCCACCGGCTGGCGCGGATTGCTGCCCGGGGCCGATCCCGACGACATGAAGCGCGTGGTGATCGAGTATTCGTTCGCGCCGCGTCTGGCTGTCTCGCTGCTGGCGGGCGTGGCGCTATCGCTCGCGGGCGGGCTGTTCCAGCACGTCTTGCGCAATCCGCTCGCCGAGCCGACGACGCTGGGCGTGGCCGCAGGGGCCAATCTGGCTATGACGGTGACGACGTTGTGGTTCCCGTCGTTGCTGATCGAGCATCGCGATGCCGTGGCGCTCGGCGGGGCGATTGCCGCGTTCTCGCTGGTGTTCGTGATCGCCTGGGCGCACTCGCTCTCGCCACTGGTGCTGATCCTGTGCGGACTGGTCGTCACGCTCTGTGCAGGTTCCATCGGCTCGGTGCTTTCGCTGTTCTTCCATGAGGGCCTGCTCGGCGTGTTCGTCTGGCAATCGGGGGCGCTCAATCAGAATAGCTGGTCCATCGCTCAACAATTACTGCCTCGCGTTGCACTCGGTGCCGTTGCGGCGGCGTTGCTGGTGCGTCCGCTGTCGGTCATAGCGGTAGGAGACGATGCGTCGCGCGCGCTGGGCGTGTCGCTGCGCTGGTTGCGACTGTGTGCGCTCTTCGTCGGCACGCTGCTGTGCGCGTGGATCGTGAGCGCGCTGGGTGTGATCGGATTTGTGGGACTCGCCGGACCGGCGCTCGCCCGTCTGGCAGGCGCACGCACGCTCGGACGACGCCTCGTCTGGGGGGCAGTGATCGGCGCCTTGCTGCTATGGCTGGCGGATCAAATCGTGCAGTGGCTCGGCCTGTGGCTGCCAGAGATTCCGACGGGGATCGCCACGGCGCTGCTCGGCGCGCCGCTGCTGCTCTGGCTCTTGCCGCAATTGCACGACAGCGCACACGTTCATCGACATGGCGGGCCGGTGGTGCAGCGCACGCAACGCAATCTCTGGGTGGCCGTTCTCGGGGCGTTAATCGTGCTTGCTGTGATGACCGTGGCGTCAATTCTCGTCTCGCAAGGGTTAGCCGGGTGGCGTTTCGACACCTTCGAGTCGCTCGGTCGATTGACGTCGCTGCGTGTGCCACGCGTGGTCGGCACGCTGGCGGCGGGCGCGATGCTGTCGGTGGCAGGGGTTCTGATTCAACGTCTGACGGCGAACCCAATGGCGAGCCCGGAAGTTCTCGGGATCTCGTCGGGCGCGTCGCTCGGGCTGATCGTGCTTCTGTTTGCAGTGAACTCGCCGTCCCAGACCATGCAGCTTGCCGCGGCCTCGGCCGGCGCGTTCCTCGCGCTGGGCGCGATGTTCCTGCTCGCGCGCCGCGATGGCTTCTCGCCGGAGCGCCTGATTCTGACGGGTATCGGCGTCAGCACGGTCTTCAGCGGCCTGGCGTCGCTGATGATGGCCAGCGGCGATCCGCGCATGGCGATGCTGCTGGCCTGGATGGCGGGTTCGACGTATGGCGTCGGGGCAACGCAGGCGAGTGTGGCGCTGCTGATCGCCGTGGTGCTGCTGCCGCTGGTGCTGTTCGCGGCACGCGCCCTCGACATTCTGCCGCTGGGCGAGGCCGTCGCCCGGTCGGTCGGTGTGAACGTGGAACGCGCGCGTTTCGGGTTGCTGCTCGCCGCTGCCGTGCTCAGCGCCGCGGCCACGCTCATCATCGGCCCGATTTCATTCGTTGGGCTGATGGGCCCGCACATCGCACGAATGATGGGGCTGCAGCGCCCCGTGTCGCAGATTTTCGGCGGCGCCTTCGTCGGTGCCGCGATACTCGTGCTGGCCGACTGGATCGGCCGCAACGCGCTGTTCCCTGACCAAATGCCGGCAGGCCTGTTGGCCACGTTCGTCGGCGGACCGTATTTCCTGATGCTGATCTGGCGCGATCGTGCCTGATACGACGACACCGACCACCGAGGATCACCTCACGCAGTGCAAGACCGGATGACACGATGATGGAAGACACAGAACTCGCCGCCACGCCATTGCAGGCGGCACGAACCACGACCGATGCGCACGACGTGCCAGCGCCGATGTACGACCTGCGCAACGTTTCGTTCAAGGCAGGCGAGCGCACCTTGCTGCAACCGCTTTCGCTCACGCTAGCCCCGCGCCGCGTGATCGGGCTGATCGGTCATAACGGTTCCGGCAAATCGACGTTGATCAAGTTGTTGGCGCGTCAGCAGGCGCCGGCCAGCGGCGAAATTCGCTTCGAGAACCTACCGCTGAGCGACTGGCAGGGCAGAGCGCTCGCGCGCAAGATCGCCTATCTGCCGCAGCACACGCCCCCAGCCGCCGGTCTGCTCGTGCGTGAGCTGGTGCGCTTCGGGCGATATCCGTGGCATGGGCCGCTCGGCCGCTTTTCGGCACACGATCTGGCGCGTGTCGACGGGGCGATGGAACTCACCGGCGTGGCGCGCTTTGCCAATCGTCTGGTCGATACGCTCTCGGGCGGGGAACGCCAGCGCGTGTGGCTGGCCATGCTCGTCGCGCAGGACGCCGACTGTCTGTTGCTCGACGAACCCATCGCCGCGCTCGACGTGGCGCATCAGGTCGAGGTGCTGTCGCTCGTCCAGTCGCTGTCGCGCACCCGTGGCCTCGGGGTGGTGGTCGTCCTGCACGACATCAACATGGCCGCGCGTTTCTGCGACGAGATCGTGGCGCTGCGAGGTGGCCGTTTGTGCGCACGTGGCACACCGGCCGAGCTGATGACCAGCGAGCGCCTGGAAGACATCTACGGTATTGCCATGGTGGTGATGCCGCATCCGCAGACCGGCGAGCCGGTTTGCGTCGTCCGTTAAGTTTCACCATTGGGGGAAATTGCTATGACCGACCGTTCCACGGGTCAATCGCCTGACAAGACGCGTATCGGGCACGAGTTGTTCAGGCTGTTCCGGCCCTTCCTCCCGATGAGCCTGTTCTCCACGGTGATGGGCGTCGTGGCAGGTCTCACGACGGCATGGCTGCTTGCGACGATCAACGACGGCCTGCATGCCCCTGACGGCATTACCGGCAAGACTGTGGTGACGTTCGTCGTGCTGTGCGCCGTCACGCTCGCTGGGAATGCCATCTCCGGCGTGGGCAACAGTGTGATCGGCCAGAAGATCATCGCGGCGCTGCGCAAGGACATCTCGGCACGCATCGTCTGCGCACCGATTGCCGAAGTCGAGCGGTACCGGGTACACCGCCTGCTCGCGACGCTCAATAGCGACGTCGACACCGTCAGCGCCGTGACCTTCAACTTCCCCGGCTTCATGGTGGCCGTGGCGATCGCGCTCGGTTGCGTGGTCTATATGCTGCTGCTCTCGCCGCTGTTGTTCCTGATTGCGCTCGCGGCGATTCTGATCGGGCTGGGCATCAATCACTATGCGTCGCTGCGTTGGGACTTTCACTACCGGGGTGTACGCGGTGCGCAGGACGAGCTTCAGAAGCAGTACCGCGCCATTACCGAAGGGGCCAAAGAGCTGCGCCTGAACCGTGCCCGCCGTCAACGCGTGTACGGCGAACAGCTTTCCGGCGCGGCCGACCTGATCAGCGAACTGAAGAGCCGTGCCATGCGCCTCTACTACGCGGCCAATGCGATAGGCAGCATGCTGCTCTTCGTGGTGATCGGGTTGATTCTGCTGCTGCAATCGACGCTGGGCGTCGACTCTCGCGCGGTCAGCGGCTTCGTGATCGTGCTGCTCTATATTCGCGGCCCCATCGAGATGATTGCGGGCGGCTTGCCGACGCTGATTCAGGCTCGCGTCTCGTTCCAACGCATTGCCGAACTGACGAGCCAATTCCGTAGCCAGGAGCCGCGCCTGATCGACGGCCCGGCACCGGGCGAACCGGTGTTCCCCGCGATGCAGAGGCTTGCTCTGCGCGGCGCGACGCATGTGTTCCCGGCCGCGGGCGACAGTGCGCCGTTCCAGCTCGGACCGATCAATCTCGAGATTCGTCGCGATGAAACGTTGTTCATCGTTGGCGAAAACGGCTGTGGCAAGACTACGCTGATCAAGACACTGCTTTCGCTCTATACCCCGGCGCAAGGTGAGTTGCTCGTCGACGGCAGGCCGGTCCCGGCAGAGCAGCTCGACGATTTTCGTCAGCAGTTCTCGACGGTCTTCTCGGACTACCACCTGTTCGACGACCTCGTCGGAAGCGACGCGCAAACCCTGACGCGCGCACAGGCCTATCTGGAGCAACTGGGGTTGGCACACAAGGTCAGCATCGTCGACCGGGCGTTTTCGACCGTCGACTTGTCGGCTGGTCAACGCAAGCGTCTGGCGCTGGTGCATGCGTATCTGGAGAACCGTCCGTGGATGGTGCTCGACGAATGGGCGGCCGATCAGGACCCGACATTCCGCCGTTACTTCTATCAGGAGATGCTGCCGGACTTCAAACGTCAGGGCAAAACGCTGATCGTCATTTCGCACGACGACCGGTATTTCGGCCTTGCGGATCGCGTAGTGCGCCTGCATCAAGGCCGCATCATCGAGGAAGCCAGCGGCAGCACGTTTGCTTACGAGGCCAATGTGGATGCCTCGGTGAGCGCACCGGTGGAGTGATTCGAGTCACGTCATGCCATGAAAAAGGGCCGCCAGACTGGCGGCCCCGGGAAGGGGGAAGCGGAAGGGTTAGGCGGGGGTATCAGATGCTGGAACGGCCGAGCCATTCACGCACGTGATCGCCGCGCTCGGCGCGAGGCGTTACCTCGACATTTGCAGGTGGCGTGCCGACGAACAGGAACCCGAGGATGCGCTCATGCGGTTCGAATTCCAGCACCTCGTGCAGATCGCGGTCGTAGGCATCAGGCCCGGTGGCCCAGAAGCCACCGTAGCCAAGGATATGCAATGCGTTGAGGACGTTCATCGTCGCGGCGCCCACGGACAGCAGTTGTTCGCCTTCAGGCACGCTGGTCCTGGTCGAGACCGACGCCGCGATGACAACGATCATCGGCGCCGCGAAAGCCTTCTGGCGCCGTTGTTCATGCGTTTCCGCCGGGAGATCGGGCTGACGCTTGGCCGCGATGTCCACCAGCACCTGACCGAGATCCTCACGGGCTTCGTCGCGAATCACCACGAATCGCCACGGGCGCAACCGGCCATGATCAGGCGCGCGCACTGCAGCCTCGAAGACAAGATTGAGTTCGGCGTCGCCCGGTGCCGGTTCGACGAGGGGCCAGTGCGATTGGCGGCCGAGCAGGGCGTCAAGGGCGAGTTGGCGAGTGGCGTTCTCAGGCACGGCAAAATCGGTGTTCGAACCCATGGGAAATTCCTCCAGTTTTCTGAATGCCAATGATCGGTGATTTCATCGCAAAAATCAAAATGATTCTCATTCACTAATTGAGAATGAATTTCAAAGATAAGGCAGACGAGCCAAGGACGCCCTTATGACGGCACGCGCACGGAAACTCCCTTGTAACGGCCGGTGGCCGGCGGACATCGATGTCTGGCACGTGTCGCTGGCGGCCATCATCGCCGAGCAGGGAGAGAATCGAGACGCCTCTCGCTATCTCGACGCCTACGAAATGGCGCGGGCAGGACGATTTCGCTACGATGCCGACCGTTATCGCTTTACGGTGACGCGTTCGGTATTGAGGGAGTTGTTAGGCGCGTACACGGGGATCGCGCCTGAGTCGGTCATCTTCACGCAGAACCAATATGGCCGCCCGGAACTGGCATCGTCGCTCTCGGGGAAGGGAGCAATGATCTCCTTCAACGTCTCCCACACGGGCAACGATGCCTTGATTGCCATTTCCCGAGCCCGCTGCGTTGGTGTCGACGTTGAGGTGAAACAACGCGTACTGAACTTGCAGGAACTCGCGCCGCTCGTTTGTACCGCACCGGAGCGCGCCGTCATCGAAGTTTTAGCACCAGCGGCGCAACGCGATGCCTTCCTTCGTTGCTGGACAGCGAAAGAAGCCATCCTGAAAGCCATCGGGTTGGGGATTGCGGAAAGCTTGCTGTGCCTGCGCGTGGATGTTGGCAACCGCGCTACGCAGCGCCCCGTGGTCGTAGATCGCACACGACTCGAAGCCGCAGCCTCTCTGAACTTCCGCTGGATCGACGATTTACCGGAATGTCAAATTTGTCTGGCGTGGGAGGGGCGGTATTGAACGACGGCTACTTTGACTCCACGACCTGTCCTGACACGGCGGTACGGCAACTCGTGTGCAGGACTACCCGGGATGTAAAAAACGATTTCCCGTTTCCGGCACAGAGGCTCGGCGCCTCCAGCCCCCAGTGGCTGCATCAACCTCACCGCCCCCCCCGACAGAGCGCACTGCCCCGACTACGCCGGCCGCCAATGTGCGCGTGGTGTATCGGGCCGGTGAGTCATCCGGCATGCCGTCGAGCCGGCTGGAACGCCCGTCTCCCCCCGCAACACCTGCAGTACTTGACGCAGTGCTGGACATACAAGAATGCCGCGGGGCCGATGTGAATCGCGCAGGCACTTCATCACGGCGCTGTTCTGCAATGGCGGCACTCGGGCCGACGCAAACCGCGCGCTCGGTCAAGAATCTGAGCCAAGCAGGCTCGCGTGGCTGAACCTAGAACCCGTCGCCGTATGCGTACTATTAGCTCTGATAGTTGGCTGTGGTCGGATCCTATGGTGTTATGCAAACAAGGTGGAACATACATCTTGTCCTTGCGGCCTCCGAGTCCCAGGCTCAAGCAGAGGTACCCCTTGCCCAGATCACATGAACGGCTTGTAGGGTTTCCTGTGCGGCCAGCCAATTTTGACGTGACCCTCGCCGGAAGTATTTTCAGCAAACTGCTCGTGGAGATAGTTGTGGCGTCCAGCGATTCCTGTCGACCTGTTCCCTTCTGCCACATCGGCGCTGACGTGCGTCGTTCACCTTGGCCACCCGAAACGAACATGCATCCCATCACTTGCTGCGAATTCACTCATCACGACAGTCAAACGGAGAGGGCGAACTTGACGATGAATTCGCAAAGTCAAAATATTTTGTTTTATATAAAACTGCATAAAAATTCTCGATGTGTTTTTGTGCTTTAATAATTTTGTTCGCGTCAATTATCGCAAACTAACAGGAGATGTATAATGAAAAAAATTGCTTACGTCTTGGAGTACGGAGTTATTCATCCTTATTCTGTTCAACCGGATGGTTCTCTATCTCCATTGGGAAATCCGGTTTCATGTGCAAATGCGGTTGGTATCGCCTGCCCCAATGTGTCAAAATTTTCTCCAAAGGGAGACTATTTATTTGTTGTTAGTGAATCCGCCGATCAGAGCGAGAAAACAGGGGCAATAAGCATTTACCATGTTGAAAGTGATGGTTCGCTAACGCCAAAAATCGACCATTACACCAACGGAGTGTCAGATGATCCAAGCTATGTTATTGGATTTTACGTTGGGTCGAGTTTATACTACTTGTACATTGATAATTTTCTTATTGAGAATCCACTTACCGAACAGATTCCTGGTTTTCGGTTCTTATCATCTCAAGCCTCACCTGAAGCCCTGACGCCGTGGACCAAAAATATACAAGGCCTTCCAGATACCGTGATTGGAGACATCGCGACGCTAGAACTTGTTCCCACGCCTGGAGCAACTCCATCCTATCAGGCCCAATTCGTGTTGGCGATCTATCAAGACACGCCGGCCAAGAAATCACAAATCGTTGCTTTGAGCACGAACGCTTTCGGGCTTGCCTATCGTGGTAGCGGGGAAATAAACAGCGCCAACATAGACAGCGACAACGAAGGAAATTCCTTGGCGGCCGATCCTAACGGAAAATTCGTCTACGTCATTCTTGATTCCATGCCGACCAGTGCTCCCAACCCTCTTCAGGTTGTCGGATTTAAATTGGAGAATGGCGGCCAACAATTTATACCGTTGGGAAATGTCGCTCACTTACCGGGCTCAGGTAACGCCGGCGTCGTGAGTCAGAATGGAAAGTATCTCTTTGTCGCCGTCGCGGCAGACATCCTGACCAATCAGGGAGAAAATGTTGTTATTTCGTACAAGATCGGAGTGGATGGTTTATTGACAAAATCCGATCAAAAACCATGCGGTTTTCTGGGCGATAACACAGTGACGTTGGTTATTGAGCCAAGCGGGCGTTATCTTTATGCTCTATCCGAGTTTGGAGGGACCATACAGGTTTATGAAATTAATGACGATGATGGGTCCCTTACGACCAAACTAACGATATCCGTCGACACCCAAGTCAATAGTGTCTTGATTGATATGGTCGTGATCGACATGTAATTTCCCGGCGCCGGCGAAGTTGGCGTTGTTGCATAAATCGAGCGAGAGGGCGGAAGGATGCCGGTGGTGATGGATTCATGCGATGTGCATGGATTGCTGACGTGCAAGGTCCGCCATGCGATTGATCACGCCCACGCGAACCGCAGCCTCGATTACCTGCGAGTCAGTGCGCCGTGCCAGGGGGGCGATTACCGGTGGTCTTCAGGCGGCGACATATCGCGTTCTCGGCACGCGATCGTCGGTGGTAGCCGCAGCCTTTCTTCCACTCGCGGCGTCTGTTGTCAAACGAAGTAAAGATGAGACGCTTCGCGACGAGTCATTCCGGTTTGGCGCATATGGTGCGTCATGTCTCAGTCCCGAATTTCGAGCCCGTTATCAGCACACCATTGCCTGGGCGCTTTTTCGATGGAGTCGTCCTGGAACGCGTACCAGCGCTCCAGGACGACTTCTCGCTCGAGCAAATCCTTGAAGCCCCTTTCCGCCGGAAGAATCCTTCGATCTGTTCGTAACGCGCAGGGCGAGGCTTCTTCCGAGATCCAACTCGTTCCTGTGCGATATCGCGAGGTAGCGCTTCGGGTGGTCGTTCCCCCATATTCAACGGGGCTCAGAAGTAGAGGTCATGCCGCGATGAGCAACTTCCGTTTCGGCGGTACGCCGCCAATGGCCAAGTTTGGCCGCTCGTGATTGTATGTCCACAGCCACTTCGTCGCAGACTCCTGAACGTCGCTCACCGTCTCGAAGAGGTAATGAGTGAGCCCGTCGTATGGAACCGTTATGTTGTAACGCTCGATGTACACGTTCTGTTGTGGTTTGCCGGGCTCGATAAGCTGGAGCACGATGTCACTTCGAACGGCCCACTCCCTGAACGCATCGCTGACACATTCGGGTCCATTGTCGCTACGGATCTTCAGCGGCTTGCCACGCCATTCGATTACCTGATCCAGGGACCGGATCGCGCGTAGCGCGAGCTTGCCAATCAATGGCTAACAACGCTAGGGCGTCCCTGTCCGAGCGCTTACGATCATTTTCTGAAAGCCGTATGTTCAACAACAGGACATTATTGATGTCGCCAGATTGAGGTAATCGACCGGCATAAGCGGACTCTCACTAATCACTCAGCACGAGAAGCAATTCGTCATTGCTACCCGAACGTATGAATATTCATCTTGTCAGCGGAATCTTGTACTCTCGATCAATCAACGAAAATGATATTCGTGCATGCGTAACCGCTCGGCGCGAGAAAGATGTGGTCAGTCTATGGGGAAAAATCGCCGACTGGGTTCTTGGCACAAAAAGCGAGGCTGCCAAGGTCGCTCTCTTTCGCCTCTCCCACGCGGACACGTTAGCACAACAACTGTCCTCGTTTTCTGAACTTAGACAGTATGTGGCGCCTGCACGGCAAGACTCGTTGACGTGGCAGATCTCCGACAGTGACTCTCCCGTTTTCCGAATAGGGGATTTTGATATCCCGTGCCACGCCGCTACGGAAAACACCATGGCGAACCTCCCCCCCTTCGATCTCGATGACAGATGCCGCCTGCTTTGTTCGATGCACTACGATGGCCAGAATGTTGTCTCTGAGTATCACCATTTCGCAGCGGAAACCTTATTGTTGCCAGAATCGGACGGGAACGCTGATCCAGTGCTCGCGGCCCAGGAAAGGTTTGTGAGCCTGACGCCCAGCCTGCTCCGCTCCCTAAAGCTCATTGGCCTGGACCAAAATGATGTCCAAGGCAATTTCGCTCGTGACATTCATCAGACCGTTGAGCGCATGGTCTCTCAAATGACGGGAGACAAGGACACCGCTGTACGGGCGGCTCGGAATGCAGAGAACCTGTCGATCTTTGCCAGCAATATCATGCGCGAGGTCAATGCGCCGGACACGTCGATCTCCCGTAGTGACGCCGCACAAACACATGGCCGTGAGCCGGTGCTGATCGACAGCCCGCTAGACGCCATTCGCGCCATTCGTCTTAGTGCGCTGAATTCGCATGAATACCTATCGCCCTCCGCCGCCGCGCTTGAGCTGCTCACCAATTTGCTTAAAGCCGGCCAACTGCGCGAGGCGAACTTCGCCTATGCGGCGTTCGCCGAACGGTATCCGCGCAATGCACGCTACGTCGCGGGCATAGTGCCCGCCAAGGTGCTCAACCACTACTGGATGGGCCACCTCGACTATCTCGGCAGCCAGCGCGTGCCGACGTGGCAGGCGCAGAATCCCAAGTGGGCGGACAATGGCGTGGAAGCGCTTCTCGGTGGCACGCTCGATACGTGGGCGGAGCAAGCGTTGGCTGAAATTCGCATGACCGCAGCGCGATTGCCGGCGTTGAGCGTTTGAACCCGCCTCGGCCTTCCTGGGGCGTCGCGGCATGCGCCATGCATGCATGGGGTGAAGGGGCGTGACGCGCCAGCCTGGTTTGCCGGTGAAGACTGAGTATTGTCATTCGAAGCACTGATCGGTTGCGCCTCACGGGGCGTCCCGCCTTGGCCGCCATAGCTAGCACGGCAATGGGCGCAGCGGTAGGGGGCCCAAGCAGTTGAACACTGAGCCGGTACGGTGCCTCATAACCGCAGCGCTGGCACGCGGTTGCCAGAGCTCCATGGTGCGCTTGGCAAGTGCGTAGGTTCGCAATCTGATGCGGTGCCGATACAGCTGCCGTCCACGCTCTGATCGATGAGCGCGGCGCCTGGATGCTGCATGCCAGATGCTGCTTGCGGGCAAAGTCATTGGCCTACGCCGCGGCCGCTGCGGGCTTTGCCGACCGGAGCCACATGTGACGCGCCATTTCTCGAAGACGTTTAGCCTGACGCCTGGACGCTGGGCCCAGATCGCGAGAGTTTCAGGCTAGGCGGAACACACCCACGATCGTTCAGTACGGCTACGGGGTGCCCCCCGTATCCTCGATCCGTCAACTTTTGAACGGAGAGAACGATGTCCCAATCCACGACTTTTTCCGCAGCGCCGACCGACCACGGCCAGTGCCGGAGCCTTGATCTGCGCGGCAAGATCGCACTGATCGACGGCTACTGGTAACCGCGCGTCGTCGCGGAGATGAACCACTATCAGTTCAAGGTCGTAAAGGTTGAAGGCGACTTCAAGTGGCACCGCCATGCAGATACGGACGAAACCTCCATCGTCCTTGAAGGGGAACTGCGCATCGCCTATCGGGCGACGGCTCGATCGTGCTGCGCACCGGCCAGACGGCAGTGGTGCCCAAAGCCGCCGAGTACAGACCGTGTGCGCACGGCGAAGTGAAGATGCCGCCGATCGAGCCGCGTGGCGTGGTGAACACTGGAGATGGTGTAGCCAACGAACGGACGGTGCAGAACGATCCGTGGGTATGAGGCGAACCGCGCGGACTCATGCCGTAACTGACGACGAAATCAGCCGCCAATTTTATCCTATCAACCCGTCGGCTACGTTTGTGGTGTGACGGGCGGGTTCCCGTGAGGACTCGTAAGGTTGGGATCGGGTTTTACACGTACCAAGAACCTCTCGCCAATCACAACTAATTTCAGGGGAATCTCACGAAAGTATCATGTTCTCGTCATGGAAACTATGATTGCAGGTCGTAATATAGATTCAACCAACGGTTCTGGACGATATGTTGGGTTGATGACGACGTAGCACGCCTTAATAAGGAAGAACAGAAAATTTAAAGCTCATCACCTGTGGAAATCAATCAAAAACAAGAGCAGTACGCGCTGCTGAAGATGGCAGCATTCATTGGCTTAAATAAAGGAGCATTGTATGCGCACTCTTTCTCTCGGTGAAGTTGAACTTGTTTCTGGTGCAGGCGTTAACACTGGTGACGCTATTAATGCAGGCGCGGCGTCGGGTGGGGGTATCGGTGTAGCCGTGGGTGGCATTGGCGGCGCCATGATTGGCGGCCCAGTAGGTGCCGCAGGTGGTGCAGCTATCGGCGCGTTGGTAGGATCATGGGTCGGTGGCGCAATTGGCGGGGTGGGTTCGCTTTTCGAGTGGTGGGGGTAAATAACCTTTCCGACAACCCAGCCCAACCTGACCGTATTTTACAGCAGGTGAATCCAAGAGTAGACACTGCTAAGGATGGCAGCATTCATTGATTTAGATAAAGGAGCATCGTATGCGCACTCTTTCTCTCGATGAAGTTGGACGTGTTTCTGGTGCGGGCGTTAACGTTGATGACGCGATTACTGCGGGCCAGATTATCGGTGCAAGCGTCGGTGGCGTTGGTGGCGCTGCAATTGGCGGCCCAATTGGCGCCGTAGGTGGCACAGCTGTCGGCTGGTTGGCAGGGTCAGTGATCGGTAGGGTAATCGGCGGACTGGGCTCGCTTTTCGATTAGTTGGATTAAATATTTGTCCGGCAACCCAGTTCAACTTTATTTTACGGAAGGCGGATCTAAGTTTTAGATCCGCCTTAAATATCCTACATGGAATATCGGCGCAAGACTAATTTTCTGCTCAATACAATCGCCACCGACCGGCATCATGTTTGTCTAGCAGGCTGTCGATAAGTCGGACCGCATCCGAGGGCTCTTGATGCTGACGGCATGCACGCCGTGGATCAGTTCATCCGGTTTGAAATCGAGCGCCCCGGCACACCGAGGCGGGCATGTGCGTTCGATTCAACCACATATTTTGTCGATACGCGACTCCCGATGAGGGCGAGTATGTAACGGCCAATATTCAAATCCGCTTGCGACAAACACTTAAATCGGTCAGCTTTGATGGCGTCAAACCCTCTCTTCCGGCATGAAGCGCTGCAGGCCCAGCGCGCCAGCGGGCTAAGCGAGATTATCCTCGTGCGCCCCCTGTCGCTGACGCTGCTGACTACGGCGGCGAGTGCAATGGCCGTCTGCGTGCTTCTATTTTTCACGTTCGGCACCTATACGCGGCGCACGACGGTCAGCGGCGTCGTGATGCCGGACGCGGGGCTGGTGAAGGTCTATGCGCCGCAGCCGGGCATCGTCGTCGAGCGGGATATTAGGGAGGGCCAGCACGTTACGCGTGGACAGACACTGTATACGGTGTCCACCGACCTGCAGAGCGCAGCGGGGGGAGCCACGCAAGCCGCGCTGATCGCGCAGGCGAGGCAGCGCAAGGCGTCCTTGCTTTCGGAAATGGACAAGACGCGCACTCTGCAGCAGGACGAACGCGCAACGGTGCGCGCGAAAACCGCGACTTTGCGACACGAGCTTGCGCAGATCGAAGACCAGCTCGCAGCGCAACAGTTGCGCACGTCGATCGCAGCTGACGCTGCGAAGCGCTATCGCGGCCTTTTGGCCCAGGACTACATCTCGAAGGACCAAGCACAACAACGCGAGGCCGACCTGCTCGATCAGCAGTCGAAACTGAAAGGACTACTACGAGAGCGCGCATCGACAGCACAATCGCTGACGGAAGCGGACAACCAACTAGCCGGCCTTGATCTCAAGCACCAGAACCAGCTCGCGCAGATCGATCGCAACGTGATTGACGTCGATCAGAACCTGATCGAAAGCGAGGCCAAACGCCGGATCGTTGTCACTGCGTCGCAAGATGGCGTGGTGGCGGCGGCGGTTGCCGACGTCGGCCAATCAGTCGATACGTCACGGCCACTCGCGAGCATCGTGCCGAGCGGCGCGCAGTGGCAGGCGCATCTGTTCTTGCCGAGCACGGCGATCGGCTTTGTGCGGATCGGCGAGCCGGTGCTGATCCGCTATCAAGCGTTCCCCTATCAGAAGTTCGGCCAATACCGCGCAGTTGTCGTATCGATCGCGCGCGCAGCGCTGTCCGCGACAGAACTCGCGAATGACGGCGGCCCAGCGGCGACGCCGGGCGAGGGACGCGACGCGACCTTCTATCGCGTGATCGCTGCGCTTGATGATCAGAAAATCACAGCGTCTGGCACGAAGCAACCGTTGCAGGCCGGCATGACGCTGCAGTCGGATATCCTGCAGGAGCGCAGACGCCTGTATGAGTGGGTGCTCGAGCCGCTTTACGGTTTGACCGGCAAACTATGATGGGCTGCGCATGATGTTATTCGATCGCCTCTCGTTAGGCCTCAGCCGCAAGCTGCCGATGATCCTGCAGACCGAAGCCGCGGAATGCGGGCTCGCGTGTCTCGCGATGGTGGCCAGCTATCACGGCCATCACGTGGATCTCGCTACGCTTCGTGGACAATTCTCCGTATCGCTGAAGGGGGCGGGGCTCGGACGAGTGATCGAAGTCGCGCAACACCTCGGGCTCGGAACGCGAGCGGTTAGGCTCGATATGGCGGAATTCGGCCAGCTTCGCTTGCCCTGCCTGCTGCACTGGAATTTCAATCACTTCGTCGTGTTGAAAAACGTGAGCGGCAGGATCGCGACGATTCATGATCCGTCGCATGGTATCCGAAAGATGCCCCTCACCGAGGTATCGGAGGCGTTTACCGGTGTCGCGCTCGAGCTATGGCCGGCCGCCGGGTTCGCACCGCGCGCGGCGCGTCCTGCGGTGAAACTGCGCGAATTGCTGGGTCCAGTGTCGGGACTGTCGCGTTCGATCGCGCAGATCCTTACGCTCTCCATCGCGCTCGAAGTCTTCATGCTGGTGCAGCCGTTCTTCCTGCAGTGGGTGATCGACGAAGTGATCGTCAGTGCCGATCGCGACCTGATGACAGTACTGGCACTCGGCTTCGGCCTGTTGCTGCTGATGCAGCAGGCAACCGGCACAATTCGGGCGTGGGCGCTGATGTATGCCGGCGTCACGCTGAATATACAGTGGCGCGCGAACGTCTTTTCACACCTGTTGAGCCTGCCAGTGCGATATTACGAGCGGCGCCACCTCGGCGACGTAGTGTCGCGGTTCGGCTCGACCGAGATAATTCAGCAAACCCTGACCACGTCGTTTCTCAGCGCGGTAATCGACGGTCTGATGACGATCGTCACGCTCGTGATAATGATGATCTACAGTCGCGTGCTCGGGCTCGCGGCGCTCGCGACCATGGCGCTCTACATGCTTGTGCGGTGGCTCTGGTATGCGCCGTTGCGGCGCGCGACCGAGGATCAGATCATGCATGCCGCGAAACAGCAGAGCCATTTCCTTGAGACCGTGCGTGGCGTGAAGACGATCAAGCTGTTCAACCGGCAGATGGAGCGACGCGCGAGTTGGATCACTCTGCTCGTCGAGCAGCTCAACGCCGGCCTACGTGTGCAGAAGCTGCAGATCTTCTACCAGCAGCTCAACGGCCTACTGTTCGGAATCGAGAATCTGCTGATCATCTGGCTAGGCGCGCGAATGGTGATGGACGGCCAATTTACGGTCGGCGCGCTGATGGCGTTCAACGGGTACAAGGGACAGTTCGACAGCCGCGTGGGGAGCCTGATCGACAAGTATTTCGAGCTCAAGATGCTGCAGTTGCAGGGTGAGCGGCTAGCCGACATCTTGCTCGAGAAGGCAGAGCCGGATACGAGCTTGCGCAGCGTCGCCGGCGAGGAGGGAGCACTCGAAGCAAGCATCGACATCGACGGTCTGTCGTTTCGTTATGCGGACGGCGAACCACTAGTGCTGAACGGTGTGAGCGCGAAGATCGCGGCGGGCGAATCTGTTGCGATCATCGGTCCATCCGGTTGCGGTAAGACGACTCTGGTCAGCGTACTCATCGGCGTTCACGAGCCGACGAGCGGCACCGTGCGTATCGGCGGGCTTGACGTCAACCGACTCGGCGTCGAGCGGCTGCGCGACCTCGTCGGCACAGTGCTGCAGGACGACGTGCTGTTCGCTGGCTCGATCGCGGACAACATCAGCTTTTTCGATCCCGGAGCCGATCCAGACTGGATCGCCGAATGCGCGCGGACTGCCGCCGTGCACGACGACATTGCGGAGATGCCGATGGGCTACAACACCTTGGTCGGCGACATGGGCACCGTGCTGTCCGGCGGACAAAAACAACGCGTGCTGCTAGCGCGCGCGCTCTACAAGCGGCCCCGCATTCTCATACTCGACGAGGCGACCAGCCATCTCGACGTGCAGCGCGAGATGCAAGTTAACACTGCGGTCACGCGGCTCGCGATGACGCGCCTCATTGTGGCCCATCGCCCGGAAACGATAGCGTCGGCGCAGCGCGTGATTATGTTGAAGGGCGGCAAGGTCGTGCTAGACCAATCGACCGCAGCGATGGCCACAATGACGGCCGCAGATCAGCCCCCGCAGGCAGCCGATTCGACCGCACCGGGCACCTGATGATGAAGCTGATACAGCGACTCGCGAACCTGCTAAGTGCGGTGGCACTGATCGCGTCGGTATTTCCGGCGCACGCGCAGCGGCTCGACGTCCCTTTGACGCACACAGACGTACCGGCAACGCCGGGCGCTTCGATGGCATCGAGTATCTCATGCGACGGCGCGAAGGCTGGTGATCGCCCGCTTGCGCTCGAGGATGCAATCCTGCTCGCGATCTGTTCGCACCCACTGCTGGAGGGGGCTTGGGCGGACGCTCGTGCGGCAGCGGCCGACGTCGACGTGTCGAAGGCTGCGTACTGGCCCACTCTGAACGCGACGACCGGCGTCGAGCGCGACAACGCGACGACGAACTACAATTTGGGTTATTCGCAGAATCAGAGCAGCACCAGCCGCTATGGCATGCTCAACCTGAGCTGGGTGCTGTTTGATTTCGGCAAACGTGGCGCGACGCTGGATCGCGCACGTGCCTTGCTACGTGCGGCCAATGCAGCCAACAACGATGCGCTGCAGAGAGTTTTCTATGATGCTGCGCAGGCGTTTTACGCGCTACGCGACGCGCAAGCGGCGCTCGACGCGGCGCACGCGGTCGAGCGCGGCGCGCAGGAGAGTCTGGCAGAAGCCAACGCGCGGCATGACGGCGGCACGGGGACGCTGGCCGACTCGCTTCAGGCACAGACCGACTATCGCAAAGCATTGCTGGAGCGCGTGAACGCGGAAGGGGAGCTGCAGTCCGCAGTCGGCACGCTCGCGACGACACTGGGCGTCGATCCCGACACGCCGCTGCGCATCGCTGACGCGGGCCCGTCGCCGGATCTCGGCGAATTTACGAGCGGCGTTTCCGACTTAATCGCGGAAGCGAAGCTTCATCACCCGACGCTGATCGCCGCGCGCGAGAAGCTCGAAGCGGCGCGCGACCAGATCCGCATCGTGCGAACGCAGACGCTGCCGACGATCTCGCTAATCGGCAATCTCTCCCGCAACAACCCGTCGTTTCAGCAGCAATCCGGTCCGCTGCAAGTGCAGAGCAGTCACGGCAATTCCATCGGAATCCAGATCTCGATTCCGCTGTTCGATGGATTCCTGTCCGGGCACCGCGTCGCCCAAGCGAAAGCGCAGGCCGAAGCGCAAGAAGCCAACGTGCGCAGTACGGAACTGAAGGTATCGCTCGACGTGTGGAAGAGCTACCATAACCTGAACACTGATACGGCGAACCTCGACAATTCGCAGCATTTGCTCGATATTGCACTGCGTTCGCTCGAGGTCGCGCGCGGCCGTTACAAAGCTGGCGTCGGCACGTTCACGGAATTGCTGAACGCCCAGCTGGCGCTTGCCGATGCGCGCCGGCAGCGAGTACTCGCGGTATCGAAATGGCGGGTCGCGAGACTGAAGCTGGCGGAAAGCCTCGGGAGGTTGGGCGCGTGGAATATGGGCCGGTAACACAGACGCGCACGGCGCGAGGTGGACGTCGGATCAAGACGACGCGGCGATGCACTGCTGTGTCCGCTGGAGCGGGTGAAGCGTCAGCCCCAACCCGCCCGGATTCTGCAGCCAGGGCCTAATTTGAAGCTGGCGCCGGAGATTGAGGATCGCCAATTCTTCGACCTTCAGCGGGGTTTCTCAGGGAATCATGGACTCGCATACCTTCGCTTGCGATCTGTGCCATTCTCTGCGCAGACAATTCTGCCTCATCCCTCTCCCTTTCCAGGCCAGCCGGGTACCTGTCAAGCGCTGTCCTCAAGGAACTCATTCGCTGGTTAAGGCTATAGGCTTCTTGCGCGAGGTCCATCGCTTGCTGTCTGAGTTCTTGCGCCGCAATGGGGTCCCGTTCAGTGGTACGTTGATGATAGTAATTACGCAAAAACTCGGGTCGTTGCTGCCGCAGGGCGTCAGCCCGGCTTTCGATATCCGCGGCATCTCGACGGTAAGTACTCATCCATTGAGCTACAAGTTCAGGTTGCGGTCGGAGGGGCTCTGATGAAACAGGCGACGTAAAGGGATCAAAAGACGTCCAGTCGATGGTGGGGCGGGGTGCATACACCATTGAACTCGATTCGCCATGATTCGCTTCGGCCGTCGATTGTGTTCCGATACCCCCCCTGCTAGTGGAAAGCGTATCAGTGGAGGGCGAATCTGGCAGCCCTGTTCCCACAATAGGAGGGGACTGGCTGCTTCGCACGCCTTCTGGACTCGAAGCGCCATCGTTGACACGCGAGATGCCGTTTTCTCCCGGCGGCGATGGAAAGTACTTCTCAACCAATGCGTACAGCGCGGCCGCTGTATCGATGTCCAAGTTGCCGTCATAGTTGCTCGGGCGGAAATGAAGCTGAAATGCGCGGACAAGTTGCGAGAACGCTTGAGGCATACCCTGCGCAATCGAGGTGTCGTAGCCGTAGACGCGGAATTTCTGCGTGACTTCCCCAATCGACGGCAGTCCCTGAAGATTAAAGAGATCGACATATTTCTGTTTGGTCGCTTCGTCGTACCACGCGCCGATGCCTGAGTCGTGAAATGCCTTCCATGGGAAGCAGGGGCCGGGGTCGCTTTTGCGCCCAACGGCAATGTCCGAATGACCGACCACATGGGTGGGCGTAATGTCGGGATACCGCTGAAGGATGTTCTGCGCGAGCTGACGGGACGCTTCCAGTTGTTCCGGATTGTAGGGCGGGAAGTGGATATCGCCGCTGCAGCTATCGCTTGCGGCGAGGTTCACGTGCTCGATGCCGATCGAACTATCGTTGAGGTTGGTGCGATCTGCCCATGCGCTGTTGCCCGCGTGCCACGCGCGGTTGGATTCATCTACAAGGTTAAATACCTGAACGTTGGTGCGGCCGGAGTCCCTATAGGAAGGATCGGTTGGATCGGGGACTAGGTAATGCGCACTGACTTTCGACTTTTCGCTCGCTAGCGATTGGATCGAGTCCCTGAAATTCTGGGCCGTGTAGTGCATGACCAAAAAGCGCACGCGACTGTTGTAGCTGACGGTCGAGCGATAGCTGTTGTAGTCGATCGGGGCTATGGGTGCCGATGCACCGGAAGATACCGTGGCAACATCGGCTACCATCCCCGTCTGCTGCCCTTGAGGTGCCGTGGTCGCTGTGGCTGAAACGGCGGCGAATTGGGCAGAGAAGGCAGAGCCACCTGAAATTGGCATCATGTCAGCACCTCGATTTCGATTCGATAAATTGGCAGGGAGACAACCGAACGCTTTATCCAGACCCCACGCGATGGAAAGTGCCCGCTCAGCAAAACACTCGACTTGGAGCATCACGCAAAGCCAGCGTAGGAGTCAATAATATCTCGCTGCCCAGCCCGAAAATTGCATAAATCGTTCACGCCATCCTGCACAATACGCGTCGTGACACGCCAATGATGCCTCGATGCGCATGTCCGTAACGAACTCAACGGGGCAGGCTCAGTTGAGGCCGAGCGTCGCAACGAATACGGCGAGCATGCCCAGCGGCAGGCCATTCGGGATGGCTATTAGCGGGCGCGCAGAATTGACTCACGTGATTGAGGCGTCGCAAGACAGCGCAGGCGGCGGCATTGCGAGCGCGAATCGTGCTGGCCTGCGCCGATGGCATCGACGACGTTAGCTGCCGGGCACGCGTCACGTCATCTCCATGCCTATAGACTGACGTCGTCGAAATCGAGGTATGCCGCAGGTTATCTCTGACCGTGGTCAGGTCCGTGCCGCGCATGAACGCACGCGTTGCGTGCGTGTGTCGCATCCAATAGGGACTCGCGCAGCGCAGCTTTTCTGCTAATTGCTATCTGCCTGGAGGATATCGACGCTCCGACTGAAAAATCGCCGCATTATCTTCCGCAGACGTAAATGGCGAAAGCAGTGCGAGTGCGCACGTGGTGCACCGTGACGAGGATTTCCCTGTGCCGGCGGTTAATAGCAAAAAAAGCAAGAGCGCGACGAATAAAAATGAAGGTTTTTTGAAATCAGGAGTTTCGGAAAAAGCGTAACGTTTCATCTGAGAGATCGGCAGTAACGCGTTGGGACATGTGACTGGATTCTCCTATCGACACCAATCCGTGCATCGTCGAACTTTGCAGTAACGCCCGGTGCAATCCGTTGATCTGTTTCGCATCAAGCTGCCCAAGCCGCCCAACGTGCCAGCCTGAGGAGATGATCAACGTATCACGTCCGAATTCGTTGTCAGGAACTCTCACTAAGATGATCGTCCCAACCGCAACACCACCCCAAGGTCCCCGTATTGCCGCCGGCGCGGCCTCTCATGAGGGGAGTGCCCACCGCACGAATGGCAGTCAGAGCGGCATGGCCGCCAACATTCGCGCCGTTTTTTGCAGCGTGGGCCAATCGTTCGCGAGCAAGCTCGGCCAAGCTCGCGATTTTGTGCGAAACATACCGGGCAATTTCCAACACGCCGTAAGGTCAGTTTTTCAGTTCGGAACGGCAGAGACAAATCAGCCCCAAAGCTCATCCACGGTGGACGAGTTGAGAACGGATCTCGCATTCGCGACGCAAGCGTCAATGATGGCATCGGGCAGCGCCATCATTGAACATGGGCATGCGCCACTGCCCCGGGAGCTGTCCGCGGCAGTGCACAACATGCTCAATGTTCTGGAGCCCGGTTTTTTCGATCGCCAACCGAGACGGGTCAAGGACGCCACAGAACGCCTGAAGCCACTTGCCGATAAGCGACAATTGACGCGCCAGGATCTGTTGACGCTTATCGACGCCACAAACACCTTGCGACACCTTCCGCCGCCAATGCAAGATCGGTTCTCCCCCACACAACGCGCCAGCATCAAGCAGTTGGAACGCACCACCCATCAGTTCCTGGGGCCGACAACTGCCTTGCTCGCCAGTCTGGAGCGCTTGAGCGCCGACTTGGAAGCCAAACAACGCGTGCCGGACATCATTGAATACTTGAAAGAACACCGTCCCGACATGCTGGAGCTCGACCCGGCCTTGGGGGATTACCGGCTAAACGAAACTGGCATGAGAGACTACGCTGGCGTCAAACGCGTATTCGATATGCGCACCAAGAAACGCCACATGATCGAGCCAAACGAGAAGAACATGACCGATCACGAAAAGAATGTCTCGAAACTCATTTCGAACGGATACGCTCGCTATCAGAACGCGCTACGGGCACCAGACGATCGGTTTGAGACAAAAAAGACGCTGATTGAATTTGCGCAAATCCTTGAGAGTCTCGTGCAGGCGAAACCCGAGCGGGTGCGCCTCGAGCGTTACGCGAGCGTCTTTCCGGGAGGTATCGCGCATCCGGATATGCTGGTGCAGGGGCGCGAATACACCGAGCCCGGTATCGTCTTCGTCGGCGGTGAGAGGCCGGCCGACAAAGGCTATCGAATGATCATCAAACTGACGAAGGGGTTCCCCGTCGATGCGAGGGCGTTTTACGGTCACCATCGCGGTGATGACGAAAAACTACAGTGGCTCACGCTCCCCGGGGCGAAGTTCCGTTTTGACCGCTGCGAGGAAGGCCGGCTGGAGAAATACACCACGTACCACTTCACACAGATTGAGCGTTGAATGACAGTGCATTCTTGATGCTGCTCTCGTGCAGCCGAAACGCGCAGTTGGTCCGGCTCAGCCCCACGATGATGGAAACGGGGTTCCAACTAAAGTGAAACTGGATGACCGGCGTTTGGCCTTTGGGAGCTCGGGTACGAGAACCCGTGCGGGGCGCTCGCTGATAGCCCACTCGAATTCCACCTGACCTCATGCCACGTTACCCATGCCAATCACTCCCTCCAGCTCATGTTTGCTAGCTGCGCCGGTTCGGCCGTTGAGCGCACCTTTCTCCCCATCCCAGCAAGTCAATGAAGCCCAAAGGCTGGCGGTTGAGTATGTGGGTCAGGAGGGTGAACCGGGGCACGAGCGGCGCTGCACCACATTATTGGCCGCGCTCGCCTGGACTCATTGCCAGTTCAGCCAGATAGGTGGCGCCGACATCAAGCTGGCGCGCCGGGATTTGATTCAACATCTGGCCCGTTCATGCCGAGAAGAGGTAGACGCCGAGGCATTGGCTGATACTCTCGCAAGCCTTTGCGTTGTTAACGCGCGCAATAGCCAGTTCCCTGGTTCCTCGCCAGTTCATGTGCTGCTCGCCCGTGAAGTGCTCGCCACGCTGGATACTCGTGTGGACGCGCATGAGCTTCTGAGTGATCTGATCCGAAGCTTGTCTGGAGAACATGACAATGGCGTCGATGAACTCTACCGGTCTGCGCTATGCGCATGGGTGGCTATCGGGCCACAGGAGTGGGGCGACAAGGGGGGACGCGCGATCGCCAAGGACAGGATTCTCAATATGGCCGATGGCAAACTGGATTTGCGTGGATTAGGGTTAGACTGTCTACCCGAATTGCCTGCGGGCCTCACGTCGCTTGACGTAAGCTGCAACAATCTGACCGAGCTGCCGGCCTTGCCCGTGGGTCTCGTGACGCTCGACGCAAGCGTCAACCAGTTGACCCAACTGCCGGAGTTGCCCGAGGGCCTCACGACGCTTAACGTATGCGTCAACCAGTTGCCTTATCTGCCGGAACTGCCTACGAGCCTCACAGGGCTTGGCGTGAGAGACAATCGCCTGACCAAGCTGCCAGAATTACCTAAGGATCTCACGTGGCTCAGCGCGTATAACAATCAGCTGACTCGCCTGCCAGCCTTGCCCACGAGCCTCACGGAGCTCTGGGTGTATTGCAACCAGTTGACCGAGCTGCCAGACTTGCCTGCGAGCCTCGCGCTGTTTGATGCCAGTTGCAACCAACTGACCCGCCTGCCGCCAAGCGTGTTGAGCATGCCGCACGATGGTCAGGTATATGTTGAGAACAACCCATTCTCGCCGGCCCACTTGCAACGACTGCGTGTGGCCACGTCTGTGTCAAGGTACAGTGGGCCACAGATCCACTTCTCCGTCGAGGCTGCCGATGTGAGCATCGCAACGGCGCGCCCCCTTCCCGAAGCGGTTCGGGACTGGTTCAACAGCAACGAGCAAGCACAGGTTCACCGATGGCGAGCGCACAGCGAGGAAGCGCACGCTGCGGAATTCTCTCTGTTTCTGGACCGTTTGAAAGTATCGGTCAACTATCATGCCGGCTTCAAAATGGCGGTCGCCAGTTGGCTATCCCAGCTCGCCCAGGACGGGGAGCTTCGCCAGCTAGCCTTCCAGACCGTCCAAGGGGCTACCGAGTCCTGCGAGGATCGGGTCGCGCTTACTTATAACAACCTGACGAAACTCAGTCATGCGCACGCAGTCACCCGTGGCGAATATGATGCCAGGCTCGACGAGATCGTCGATCGTGGGCTCGGCGCATTTCGCTTGGACGCGCTGGAGAAGATCGCCCGCAAGAAAGCCCAAACGTTACCGCTGGTTGACGAAATCGAAGTCTACCTGGCCTATCAGGTCCAGTTGCGTGACCGGCTGAAATTGCCTACCGACATCGCAGACATGCGCTTTTTCCATGTCTCAGGGGTGGTGCCGAAGGATCTGAGGGATGCCGAGCAAGAGGTTCGCGCTCAAGAGTCCGCAGAGTTCCCTCAATATTTCCTGGTGGAATGGGAGCCTTGGCAGCAGGTACTGGCGCGGTTGGATCCTGAGGGGACAGAGCGAGCGCGTCGGAAATTGCAAGACATACTCCCCGCATATGAACAGGAAATGGCGGCGCGGCTGGCCAATCTTAGACTGCCGGAAGATCCCGATACGCAGGCACAGGTCGGGGTTGGCATCATGAAGGCACAGCAGTTGGAGGTCTATAAAGAGCTCACTCGGGAGTTCTTGCGCAAGCGGGATAAGGAGGCGCTCATGGACCAGATCATGAGCACTGGGGGAAACCTTACTCCGCCAAGTCCACCCGCTGGCTGGCCAGCTTTCGGTTGATGCAGTTACCGGAATTGGTCCGGCGCCAGTTGCCCCAAGGCGCTATGCGGACGAACCGAATTGTAGTCGATTCGCCATGTTTCGATACGTTTGCGTACGTCTTCAAGGCCGACAAACGCGTGCTGGTTTAGATATTCTTCCCGTAGCCCACCGCAAGTCAGATTCATTCGAAAGCCGTTTATCTGGGTCGTATCAGACCCACCATCGGCATGCCCAACGCCGTTGCCAGGCGGCTCATGAGCGAAATGTAGTAGACGAAACGTGGGCAGGCCGTAATCTATGAGTGGCGCCTATCCACTTTCAAAGAATGAGCGGTCATGCAGATATTTAGAACTGGACATGATGTCCGAGCGTATGCGCGAAATCATGAAGGCGTCGCTCTTCGCGATCAGCGCGACGAGGACACCGAAATCGTTCGCAACCTAATTCGTGATTTCTCAGGGAATCCATTCTTCCTGGAACGGGTGAGGTCGGCCGTCATGTATCTGCACCGGCAGTTGAATTTCGGGGCCGGTGATGTGCCGTTAAGCGCCTCGGGATTTGCTTTTCTTGTCGGAACGGGGAATCCTTCCCCTGACAGGGAGCAACTGGAATGCATGTCAGCGGCCCTTATTCGCCTGTGCACCCGCCGTCATGCCACATTTGACAAGATCTTTTATAGCGAATCACACCTTCCTCGTCACATCGCCGAAATCCTGCGAGATTTGACTGACCTAGTGAGCGTTGCTCACAGCCTGCCAGTGACAGTGGAGCACCGAGCCTCTTCAGAAGAGCCGCCTGTCGAACCAGCCGGATGCCATGCGGATTTGCTTGTGGTGCAACACGGCGCCTAGGAAAGCTCGGCTTTCCCTGTCACAGGCTTGCCTTCCTTCAGCACGCCAACAATCTGCGCTTCGGAGAATCGCTTGCTGGGCTTCCGGACTTGAGCGGCAGTCCACGCCACCGTCCTCCGAGGCTTCGTAGGGTGGCCATCGGCACGCTGCAACCTTTTCCTTGCCCCCGGCCTCAGCGTGCCTTTTCGCACAAGCGATCTCACTGTGTGGGAATTCAGGTTACGAGCTCGCGCCCACGCTGTCACATCGAGCTTGGAATTGTGGGCCAGTGCGTCACTCAGCGCCCGCAAGTCGTCCGTCTCCACCTTCCTAAGGCGCGGTGGTTTTCCGTCGGCCACATCCAACCGGCTCTGTACCTCCGGCGTTAACGCGCCTTTGAATACACAACTCGCTATTGTTCCGGGATGAAGGTCGTTCACCCGTGACCACCCTGTCACATCAAGCTCGGGGTTGTCGGCCAATGCGTCACGCAGCGCCCGCAAGTCGTCCATCCCCATCGTCCTGAGGCGCGGCGCTTTCCCGTCGGCGACATCCAACCGGTTTTGCGCCTCCGGCGTCAGCGCGCCTTTGCATACATAATTCCTTATTGTCCGAGGCTGAAGGTGGTTCGTTCGCGCCCACCCTGTCACATCAAGCCGGGGGGCGTGGATCAGCGCGTCACGCAGCGCCCGCAAGGTTTGGATGCCTACCTTTCGACGGCGGATTCTTATTGGAGGAGATATCAAGCCATCACCTGTCCCGCTGCCTGCGTCCTGGGACGCTATCTGTTTTTCCGCTGCGCGTGCTTCCGGCAGATGCTGTTGTTGAACCGGGCCCGACGGCATGCAGGCCAACGCTCCAGCATTGGCCTGCGGCACTGGCGCGGCATTCATGCAGGCTTGCATCCCTTGGAGTATCAGGGCTGTTGCTTCAAAGGACAGCGGGCGCTCAGGCGAGCTTGATGGCATCTCGGCCAATGCTTCAGCATTGACGTGCCGCTCGAAACTCTTCTGAATAGCCTCAAACCTGCCCAATAGTTGCGATGTTCCGGGGGACGGCGTTTGTTGGGTGAAGTTCAGCAAAGCGTCCATCGCCCCGGCATGGATAGGCGGTCCCGTTCGCCTAGCGGGCTGATCTGCCTGGTGTACTAAGCGCACGTTGACGCCGACAATAGTCGACTGCGTGGATGTTGACGTCGACCGGCGCACGTTTCCCGAGGCCTGTCCGGTGCCTATCGCCATTCTGAGGGGCGGCAGGAGTTGGCCCAGGCCCAACGGCATACGGGACCACCCATCAGCTTGGCGCACTTCACACACGTTGGCGCCAAGGGTAGTCGACTGCGTTGTAGTAGTAGGGAGTGCCGACGTTGACGTCGTCACGGGGAACCGGGAGCGCGGGGCTCCAGCGCCGGAAACGGGATACATTGAACTTATCTCACGGAAGCGCTTTCGATCGCAGCGTGCCCGTCATCGTCGCAGCCCGCCGTGCGCCTTTTATTGTCGCAGAGGCTCATCGTCCGCATTTGCACAAATCGCTCATTCGGTAGTCGGTAAAGGCGATGATTGCTTCAATGTGGCGAGGTGGCCTCACTCGTTCGGACAGTATTTTGATATTTTTGTTAAACCGTTGACGAAGCAGAATCATCAACGTTTCTTCTGACTATAGGACTGACACCATGTCCCGCGCCTTTTGCCTCGCCGCGCTGGCCGTGCTCTATATCGATGTTATCTGCCCCCTCCAGAGGGACGCCTTTTGCGAGGAAAAGGATCGGTGGAAGCTTAAGTGACAAAGATAAATTATTCAGCAGACCTTAATAACCGGGTGGGCGCATTTTGGGCTGACCGAAACCTCGAGGCGCGGAAACTGGAGCTGCGCCGCAAGGAGCGCACCGGCACGTCGCACGATTTCACGGTGCCCGCGATGGCAGAGAACTTGGCATTCATTCGGGCGGTTCATGGCTCGCCCTACAAGTCAGCGGGAATGACTCCCCTGCCGAAGCCTCACGCGCTTGCCCTCATCACCTTGCTGTCCGTGCTGCCGGGTGGTGGATTTGCGGCCCGGGCGAGCGCGGGTTCCGATCCGCATTCGGCTTCCATCGCTGGCGGCAGGGTGCCAACTGATGTGTTGCCGCCCGTACTGTCGCAGCGCGTCGACGTCGGTTTGAATGCGCCGGTTCACAGAGAACTTCCGGCAGCTCCCATTTCGTTGTTCGCAGACCCCGCGAGTGGGGCCGTCTCGTCGTCCTCGCAGGCAAGGGACAAGCGCGCGGCGGACTCCACGCCTCAGTCGGTGGTCATACCTCTGCCCCGTGTGCATAGCCGTCGGGAGTTGGCCAGACGAGCGCTGTTTCTGGCCGGGCTGAATCCGGACAAAACCTACTCCGTCCGGGATGTCTTCCCAACGGGCTCCGAGGTGCCGGGAGACGCAGATGTCGAGCACTCGATGAGTCTGCAGGATATCTATGTCGAGCACGGAAAGGTCAAATTTCCTGCATTGACTCGTCGCGTGAAGGATGCTCCGGACCTGGACAGGTTACCCAATCTGGACAGGTATTTTGACGCGGAATTCGAACGGGCGATGAAAGTCCAGGAAATGGACATGGCGGAAGCCGTCCAGAGCTACATTGACACATCTGGCATCGATTCCTGGTCAACGCCCGCGAGAGTATTTTCTGTCAGTTGCCAGCGTCAGGCTTGGATGCCTCTTGGCCACTACACGTCGCCTAATCACTATACGATCGACGGGAAATATGGCCATATCCTTGATGTTGCTCAGGGTAGCCAACGCCGAGTGTATGCCGTTTCCATCTCGAATAGTGAGCTGACCATCGATGAGGTATGGGATAAATACTGGCTCACCAATAACCTGAAAAAGTTCTTCGGCCGGTCCGAACATTGGCCTGCATTTCTAAGGCCACCAACCAGTTATGCACGGACGTCTGATGCTGCCAAGGCTATTGCAGAAAAGCTAGTTGACGTAACGAGAAGCCGGCAAAGAGAGGAGGCATTCAGATCAACCGAAATGGAAGAGTATGTCGACCAGTACCGTTTGGATCTTGCTTTGGCCGCCACAGATATAGTGCCAGTGGGTGCTGGAGTCAAAAGAGGCATCAAAGTCGCTTCAAAAATCGTCGGGACGGGTCCCGCAGCTTCGAGCGGTGTGTCACATGGCGCCGCGGCTGCTGCCAGGTCGCTAAAGAAAGCGACCATTGTCAGAGATGCCCCGCCAAAAATAATTGGTAGTGGCACGATTGGCAGGGTTTATCAGGTCAACACGGATCACCTGATCAAGGTGTACAACAACCCGTACGGTATAAAGAACGGTGCACTTTACCGGTCAAGCCTGGATCGTGCCAGAAATAGTGAGGAGGCATTCACGCGACTCTATGGTAAGGGCACCGCGAAAGTCGCGATAAGAGACGGCTTCTATCCAACACAGCCGATCGTGGCTTTGCAAATGAAGAAAATACCTGGGGAATCGCTGGATTCGATATTAAAGAGCGGCGACCGGGAACTCATCGAGGAAATCCTGCAGCAATTCCGGGACAAACCTGTGGCAAAGCGGTTGGTAGACAGGTTGGAGTCGAAGGGGATCGTTCATCACGATATCAACCTTGGAAATATCCTCTACGACCGGGGGACGGGGCAGTTCAACCTGATTGATTTTGACAGTGCCACCTTCGATCCTTTAACCAATTCACAATCTGCGAATATGTTGAGGAAGCTCGAGTCTGACTTTGCGGAGTTCGCGCGGCGAAGCTGATAGGAGGGTAAACCCTGATCAGATTCCGATCCATTTTCCGGGAGTTGATCCTTTCACCGGCAGATGGATCGTCAATCGGAAGCCGGTTGAAATTGAAGCCGGTACTTTCGCTAGTCTGATGCACAGCCCGCTGCTGGCATTCGCCTGATTCCTTATTCAACCAAGCCTTCCGATAGGCATCCTCAGCAAGCTGGCGATTTCCACCGGAAACCGCTGTCGCCCAATCGCCTTGCTGCAAAAGGTCAGTTTGCCCAAAAACTCGCATCTCGGCTGGTCCGGATTTAGCCGAGCAGATCACCCATTATCTCTAGATTTGGTTGGTACGAAATTTCACGGACAGGTCAGCGGCTCTGCGCTGGCCTCGCGAAGGGTTCAACCCGATTCGCAATGTCCGTATAGAGAACACCGTTCAGATGATCAATTTCATGCTGAATAATCCGGGCGTGAAAACCTTCGGCTATTCCTTCAATCCGTTCGCCGCAGAATCCCTGAGCAAGATAGTGAATACGTTCTGCGCGGGTAACCCACCCACGGTATCCTGGAACGCTGAAACAACCTTCCCAGTCTTCGACGGAGCCTTCTGAGGATGTGATCGTTGGGTTTATGAGCACTGTGGCAGGCACCGGAGGTTGCCCCGGAGCGCGATCACCTCCGGCGAACTCGAACACGATGACTCGTTTCGAAACGCCAATTTGCGGAGCCGCCAGCCCAACGCCTCGCCCATCACGCATTGTTTCGAACATGTCGTCAATCAAGTCCCTGAGCTCAGGTGTTTGGAACACGTCGACAGGGATCGCGATCTGGCGAAGAAGCGGGGCACCGGGCAACAGAAATTCTCTTTTCATGATAACTCCTAGAAAGTTGGGGCGACTGCACCTTGCAACCTCTGCTAACGGTACTCTTAGTGTGGCGTGAAAATCCACCTCGGCAAGTGGGGTTACTGCACGCCGTATAAAGAGTTCTCGAGTGAGCTTTTCATAGACCGCCAACTGCGCCGTCACCGCCTGGTCGTAACCGGACAGCATGTCCTGCAACTTTTGACGCGCACGCTCCTTCCCCTCAGGTTCCGAGCGTGCCAGCACCTTCTGCCAAGACTCCCATTCGATCAGGAAGTACTGCGGGAATTCCGCATGCTCTCGGGCAAGAACTTCCTGCTCGGCATCCTCCAGATCCTGCGCATCCACTCCGGAGACATCGAAGAAGCGCATGTTTGCGATGTCAGTGGGTAAGTGCAGCCGATCTGGGCGAGCCTGGCCAACCATCCGGCGCCTGCCGTCTTGAATTCAGCGCTGCAGTTGATAGACGCTTTCAAACGGTCGAGAAAACGGGAGAACTCCGTGGCATGCATTTCCTCACTGTGCGCCTGTCATTGATGCACCTGCGCTTGCTCGTCGTTGGCGAACCCATCCCGAACCGCTTCGTGAAGCGGGCGCGCCGCTGCGTTGACTGCATCATGACTCGCTATGGAGAAGTGGATTTGAGGCCCACTATATCCCGGCGCAGATGTGATCTCACGCAGTCGTTGCAGGCTGGAGGGCAAGCTTGGCGGTAGGTGGGTCAGTGGGTGGTCAGTATCAAGCGTCGTGAGGCTCACAGGCAAGGTCGGCAACTCCGTCAACCGGTTGGCGCCTACGTCAAACGTCGTGAGGTCCATAGGCAATTCCGGATGGCTGCGCAAACCCAAATCACTCAAGTCCAGTTTGCCGTCCTCCATGTTGAGAATCCTGTCCTTGGCGATCGCGCGGGCGTTGTCCGCCGGCGCGACAGCTACCCATGCGCATAGGGCAGACTGGTAGAGTTCAACAACGCCACTACCTTGCCCCTCGTGCCGCTCAGGTATGCTCCCGATCAGTTCGCCGAGGAGCTTGCTCGCGTCAACTTGAGCCTCCAACGTGGCGAGCACGTCACGGGCGAGTTGAGCATGCACAGGTGAGGGTTTGGTGGACTGACCACCGGGCGCATTTTCCGAGCAAAGGCTTGCGAGAACGTCAGCCAATGCCTCGGCGTCAACACCTTCGTGACCCGATTGCGCCAGGTGCTGCGTAAGGTCCCGGCGCACCGACTCGATGTCGGCACCGCTCATTAGGCTGAATTGGCGATGGGTCCAGGCAAGCGCGGCCAATAACGCCGTGCAGCGCCATTCATGACCCGGATCGTCGCGCTGGCCCGCATACTCAAGCATCAGCCTTTTCGCTTCATTGACTTGCCGGGACGAGTAGGGCGGCGCGTTTAACGGCTGAGCCAGCGCGGCTAGCGAAGGTGATTCAGTGGGGCGGATCGGCATTATGGTTGAAATGGCAATGGAGGAGGGCGTCGCCCTGAGGGGCTCCCAACGGTTCCGCTTGATTCAGGCCATTCTGGCATCGTTCCTACGTTGCCAGCAGTCGGCTTGGGCTTGCGCTGACGGAGTGCCTGCGCACAGCCATCACCCAGTTGGTTGGGGGCATGTTGGACGATAAACCGCATGAGCGGCTATCAAAAAACGAGCATCTGCACACCATCACGCTGGTACGCGCGCACCGTCGAGCTCGGCCCAACGACCGCCAACACCAGCACTGGAAGTCACCTCGAACGGCGGAGCGGAAAGCCGTTCAGCCCTACAGAACGCAAGCCGTAGAAGGGATGCTGTTTTTATGTCGCCCCCGGCCAAAATCCCTCGACAGAAGACTGGCGCGTCGGGCAGGACAGCGAAGAGCACCGACGCCATGTTGCGGACGTGGAAGGCCCTCGGCCAGGCAGGGATTGTGGCCGAGGGTGGGTTCGACGGGGCGGCTAGGCAGTACGGCGTCGCGTCTGCCTCGCTGAGAAATTATCTTCGTGCGGGCGAAACGCTGACAAAGCGCGCTGTCAGCGCGCGATGGCATATGTCAGAGAAAACACTGGTCGGAGTGTCTCAACGTTGACCTCCATGACGCCCGCGGCCATCGTCGGATTGTTGCGTAACCCGATCAACGTTTTCTTGGGATCGAAACTGCCATCGCGTAACGCCCGCGCGGTGGCTTTGGTGTAGGGCACAGTGCGTACTCGGCGAGGGGCGGCCTTGCAACTGGCTTCGGCCCGCTCGAATGAGCGCATCCATTGATTGAACAGAGTCGTGCCGGTATCGGATTTGAGCGCGTCCGTCCCCGCCTTGATCGCCATCGTCAGAAAATCACGCGTGGCAAGCTCCCCGTCCTCTTTGTCGAGCAATGCGCTCACTTCGGCGGGAAGCTCACTGGTTTGTAATCGGACTTTAAGTTGAGCCTTAAATGCCTTGGCAATTTGCTCGCGTATCTCGTCCGGTTGGGCCAGATAACGTGCCGCCGCTGAACTCGCGCGGCCCATCAGGCGGTACCCGCGCAGTGCCTCGATAATTTCCCCGGCACGCCCAACCCGATATATCCCACTCGAGTCAATCGCCGCCTGTGCTGTCTTGAGGGGCTTGAAGGAGCGCGCCGGCCCCCGCTGTTTGGCGCGCACCTCCATGGTGTTCTCGATCAAGCGCGCAAGCGCTGGGCAGTCGGTGTACAGGAAGGCGTCGTCCCCGTCTGTGTCCATGTCGCGCTTTCGCAGTTCAGCGATCGGCAGTGCGCCACACTGGCCCGGTAACAGGATGTCCTTGACGCGCAGGCTGCCGGTGCTCTTCATCTGCGCGGGAATCTCATTGCGCTTGCGCCCGTCCGTCCATGAGGAGTGCATTTTCATGTCGTGGCGGGAGCATGCCATGTCGAGTGTGTGGTGGTGCTGCGGCCAGTGTTCGTCGGGGACAATAATCAACATGCCTTTGCCGTGCAGCATGCTGCCGGTGTCGGAGGTATCGTCAAAGCCCGTATAGCTGTACTGAATCGCGAAGTGCTCGGCAAGAAACCTTGCGGTCAAATCTCCCGACGCTTCGGTAACTATCGCGCTGGCGGCAACGGGCAGCAGATTCTCCTTGTCATACGGCGGCTTGCCGATCAACACTGGCGCCTCGCGGTTCGCGGCAAGGCCCGCGCACAATTGCGCCGGCAGGTGAAACTGATCGTCGGCCGAGGGAACCGCCCGGATTCTCATGCTCTCGTAGGGACCGCGGACCAATAGATTGTGCAATTGCAACGGAGTAACCTGCGCCGTGTCGATCGTGCGCAATTTCGCGCGCATCAACTCGCGCGCCTCGTCAAGTGCGGCCCGATCGCGCGCGAAGTGTTGCAATGCCTGCGGCGCCATGGTGCCCGGGGCGACCCTCGACATGTCGCGGCGCTGCTGTGCTGGCGCAGCCTCCCACGCCCGCATCCGCTCGCGCACGGCGGGAATGCGCTGTGCCACACTTGCCTTGATAAAGCCACAGCCGTCGTTCGGACACAACGCCAAGGGTACGCCGTCAATTTTAGGCTTAAACGGATGCGATGTCCCGGGCACGTCGTCGAACCAGCCGATGGTCAACGTGCCCTCGCCAACGTGGGTATGCGGCACTGTCTCGAGCAGCGCGCGCTGCATGCGCGCCCAGTCTTCCTTGAGCGGTGCGAGCTTGCGCACAAGGTTCATCAAGGCGCTGTCCGGCGCGCTGTCAGCATACGGCACCGCAGCCAAGACGTCGTAACCGCGAGACGCCCCCGCTAGAATGCTCTCTACCGGCTGATGTCGGCCTTTTAGCAGGCGGCTACCGCCAAACATGTCGAATCGCCAGAGTTGATTATCGTAGCGAAACGTGCGGGCCAGCATGAAGCGGCTCAGCGTGCCCGGCAGCTTGACTTCGACTAACGGCAGATGCGTGATTCGTGCAAACAGGGAATAGTTTTCGTCCCCCTGATGCTCACGCGGCAGTTCGCGCCCTATCATATCCACGAGCACGTGACGGGTCTTGCCGACGGTTGGTGCGACCTCCTGGAATTCGCCTCCCATGTCCCGACGGATGAGCGTTGGATCAAAACTGCTCGGTGGGTAGGTTCTCGCGATGCGCTCATGTTCCAGGTGCATGAATCGATCCATGGCCTCGTCCACGTCGTCGCTGGCCTCGATCTGGGCGATCAGATTCCAGCTCATATCGCTCAGATCGCGCTGAAGTGTTTCGCGGGTTTGCGCGAGAGTAGTATCGACCCAATTGCGCACTAGGAGCGCGTGCGACTTATAGGCATGGCTTTTCTGTGCTGTGCCTGCGACGACATTGTAGGTCTTGAGAAGCTGATAAAAAGTCAGTGCCGGACATCGCGTATGGAACGTCTCCGACGGCGCCGTTGGCCGAACCGCGGCCCCCCCGTCTCGGGGTTCGTTCAGGAGGCACGTTGCCTTGCGCGTCACGTGAGGATAGAGTGCCATCAGGAGACGCAAAGTCTCTGCACGATGCTTTGACAAGTCCGTGCTACGCAGCAAAGGAAGCAGGCCAACACACAGGTTGCCCAAGGTCTCCAAGTTGTCGTTGGGCAATCCGCTCGGCAGCAAGCTGCGCAGTCGGGCCAGGGTCGTGGTGGCCAGTGTCCCCAGGGCCTCGCGTAACTGCAAGGTGGCCATGGCCTTGACTATCAGGGCAATTTCAAGTATCTGGGCATCGCGCATCATGTCGTGCGCGAGCACATGATCGCCCAAACTTTCCAGCAGGCCTGCAAGGATAGTGGGCGGATCCTGATCAATGCGCGGCAACGCCAATCGCGCCACGGCGTTGGCCATCTGCGCCATTTGGCGCAGGTCGTACGGATGCCACGTCTCGTTTTGACCATGCAAGTACTCGACACAGGTCCACATTGCCTCTTCGCATGCGTCGACGTCCAGAAACTTGCTCAGCGCGTTCACGGTATGGGCAATATTCTGCGCGTCGAACGTGTCCAACGCTGCATTGTTGAGCCCGACAATGCGCTGCGCCAGGCACCGTGCCGCGTCCCTCGCATCGGCATCATCGGGCCATTTGCTCAGCGCGTTCAGGGTATTAGCAATGCCTTGCGCCTTGAACTTGCCGACGAACGCATTGCCCACCTTGACAATATGCTGCGCCAGGTACCGCGCGGCGTGTCGCGCGTCTGCCTGATCGGGCCATTTGCTCAGTGCGTTCAGGGTATGGGCAATGTCCTGCGCGTTGAACTCGCCAACCAACGCATTGCCCACCTTGACAATACGCTGGGCCAGATGCAGCACGGCGTCTCGCGCATCAGCGCTATCCGGCCATTTACTCAACGCGTTCAGGGTATGGGCAATGTCTTGCGCGTTGAACTTGCCAACCAACGCATTGCCCACCTTGACAATATGCTGCGCCAAGCACCGCGCGGCGTCCCCCGCATCAGCTTGGTCGGGCCATTTGCTCAGCGCGTTCAGGGTGTTGCCAATTTCCTGCGCGTTGAACTTGTCAACCAACGCATTGCCCACCTTGGCAATATGCTGCGCCAGGCGCAGCGCGGCGCTCCGTGCGACGGCGTCATCGGGCCATTTGCTCAGCGCGTTCAGGGTATTGCCAATGCTCTGTGCGTCGAACGTGTCCAGCGCCGCATTGTTCAGACCGACAATATGCTGCGCTAGGCACCGCGCGGCGCTCCGTGCGACGGCGTCATCGGGCCATTTGCTCAGTGCGTTCAGGGTGTTGGCAATGTCTAGCGCGTTGAACTTGCCAACCAACGCATTGCCCACCTTGACAATACGCTGGGCCAGATGCAGCACGGCGTCTCGCGCATCAGCGCTATCCGGCCATTTACTCAACGCGTTCAGGGTATGGGCAATGTCTTGCGCGTTGAATTTGCCAACCAACGCATTGCCCACCTTGACAATATGCTGCGCCAAGCACCGCGCGGCGTCCCCCGCATCAGCTTGGTCGGGCCATTTGCTCAGCGCGTTCAGGATGTTGCCAATTCCCTGCGCGTTGAACTTGTCAACCAACGCGTTGCCCACCTTGGCAATATGCTGCGCCAGGCGCAGCGCGGCGCTCCGTGCGACGGCGTCATCGGGCCATTTGCTCAGCGCGTTCAGGACACTGCCAATTTCCTGCGCCTTGAACTCACCAACCAGCACGTTACCCACCTTGACAATATGCTCCGCCAGGCACCGCGCGGCGTCCTGCGCATCAGCTTGCTCGGGCCATTTGCTCAGCGCGTTCAGGGTGTTGGCAATGTCTTGCGCGTTGAACTTGCCAACCAACGCATTGCCCCCCTCGACAATGTGCTGCGCTAGGTCAAGCGCGGTGCGGCGACACCATTGATCGCGAGGACATTTGCAAAACGCATTGAGATACATGGCTATCTCACGTCTCTGCAAATTACGCATATCCAGCTTGCTGGCAATCGCGGCAAGACCGGTCGCGCAATCCGCCACTCTGGCGAACTTACTCAGTTTGTTAGCCACGTACACCATCGTCTCGCTCGGCGATTGGCGAAACCAGGTATCGCTTTGCAGACATTGCGCCACATCATTGACACACGCGCTTAGCACTTCCTCGCTCATATTCTGAGACTGGTTCACTAGACTTCTCAGATGGTCGTCCATCACTCTGGCGTTATCCCTAAACGCGCCGTCGCGCAAGCGTCCACGTAGTGTCTCGAACGAGCCATTGTGGCCTGCACGGGTGGCCCCTTCGAACCGAGACGGACCATCGTGGCACTGGCCCGAGCCAGCAGAACCATATTCTCTAACCCCCACGTTTCTTCTCGCGCCTGTGGCACCAAATTGTTTGACATTTCGTGCGAAGCTGCCACGCCATTGCGGTAGAAATGAATGCTCTGAGGAGCGACTAGAGGGGGCTCCTTGCAGGCCTATCGGCTCGCCCGTCAGGGGTTCGTGCGGTGCTTGCGCCACGCGATGCGGTGGGCATGCGGATGAGGTCGCCCGGCCTCCGAGACTGTACGCGCCCGAGCTTGATGCTGAGGACGAGACCTTGCGCACTTGCTTTCTGATGGGGGATCGTCCGTCAGCAGGCGCCGGTCGTTTTAGACCTCGTCCTCCTGAGGTTCGCAGGCAGTGGGGGGGAGGTGAGGGGGCTGTGATACGTGGCATGCGTAGCCGTCCTAGTGCTGTGAGTTATAAATTTGCTTCATTATTGGTATTGCTGCCAGCGGCGACGAAATGCAGCTTGAAGGTGTGTTCGGATTCACGCAACTCCTCTTCAGTAAGGATCACGGATCTTGCTTTGTTGACGGAGTCAACGATGAGGCCGTGTTCATAAAGTCGGTAAGCGCGTCCCAATCGAAGCTCTTCCAGGCACGGTTATGGTCATGCAGGGTCAAGTAGAGGAGCGAGAGAACGGCGGCGCCGATGGCAGCAGTGCCGATGTTCATGGCGGTTATTCCGAGACTCTTTGGATCCGCGTTTAGACATCGTTTAGACATCGAGGTAAGGTCGGATCGCCTCTTCAAGTTGCCGTGTCGAGCGAAGCGTGCCACGTTGAATGTACTTCTCGGTGAGCGTGGCGAACCAGCGTTCGACCTGATTGAGCCACGACGCGGAAGTCGGAGTGAAGTGAACATGGAAGCGCGAATGACGAGCGAATCCGTTTTTGATCGAAGGCGTCTTGTGCGTACCGTAGCTGTCCTACGGTCCAGCGCCTGGATCTGACTCTTCTCATCCACGCACAACACCATTGCCTTCAGGGGGGATCGAGATACAGGCCGACGATATCTCGAACCTTGTCAACGAACGCCAGTGACAGTCACCGCCAAGGGCACGCCTCGCCGGTCTTCCCACGGAATGCCGGCGTGCAGGACAAACAGAATGCCGTTTAGGGCTGCTCGATCGTCCATACGAGGGCCCACCTTTCGATGAAGGCGTCGCAACCGGCAGCAGCGGTTGAAGCGCCTTCCACAGCGCTTTACTGATTTTTCTTCGAGTCATGCCACTTCTAACACCGATCGGCATCCTTTCGATGACATTGTTTTGTTAGCCGCTCTTATTGCGACAGAACCCCATTGCTTCCCATCCCCACTTGTTCTCCCGCCCGAAAACGTATACTCGTAAATGCAAAATAGGAGCGCTAACGGTTAAATTCCTTGCGCTCGCTTCCACAAATACGGCAGTTCTACTGCACCTGAGACACTAAGTTCTGAGGTATTTTTCCAAAGTTCTTCACGTAGAAAGTCTCATCCTTTTTTGCATTGAAAATATTATGGATGGCGTCTATTAACTCATCTTTGGTAATTTTCAATTTTTTGAACATCCACCGACCATCGTTTTTTACAATATCATCAATTTACCTAAATTGATTTTCTCCTGCCGGTTTTTTAATTTCAAATAAAAGATATCAATTTTCTATATTTGATCGTATAAAATCCTCGCTTACCTCTCGCGCGCTCGAAAGTGAGGTGGCCTTGTCTTTTATTCCTTTTGCGCTCGCGGTGTGCTTAATAGCTCAAGTTAATACGTCGTCATACGTTGCATGCGCCGGGCCGGTGAAGCCGACCTCACTATAAATGTCCTCCGCCCCCGGGGCGATGCTGAGATCGATATAGAGTGTCAGGTATGTCGAGTTCGGCTCTATCATCTCAGGGTGATCGTTTTTGTCGTCGACTGAGCACTTGCTGAGGTGTGCTCGAAGTATGTTTGGCGATGAAAATTCGCTCCGAGAAGCGTTTGCCAAGTGTGCGTCGGCAGAAACAGCACTGGTTAGCGCAGAGACCGCGTTGGCGAGATTCGATAAAGATCTAGAATTTCGATAGAAGTTTTCCTGCAATTCGACGGGTGCCGCAGGAAACATCGATTGAATGCCAGATGCGTGATTTTCATTAAAATTGCTTTTTTTATTCTCTGGCTGAAGTGTTCCTGAACCTCGAAATCGAATTTGCCCGCTGCCTTGTCATTGGAATTTTCTGACGTATTACTTCGACGATTTATTGTATCATTTATTTTTTCGGGCGATCTATTGAGGACTTTTGCTGCCTGTGCGGCATACTGCCCAGCCAGAAAAAGAGCATAAAATGCTGCTATTCGCGAAGAATTTTTTACGCTGATTGGCGCCATCTCGCTCCGGCGAGGCGAATTAGGATTGTCATGCATTGACATATGCAAATATCCATTACTTCTCCTATTGCCATTTAGAATTGCCAAGTTCCGATTCATAAAATTCTTCCTTATGTTGAAGACGAGTTGCTCGCGCCTGTCGCAATAGTCCGCGTGCCGCAGATTAGATGCCTGGGAGACAATAAAACTTCGCAGGGGCGTCGCTAAGATGCGAGGTAAGGCGTTTTCGCCTCAGATCTACCGTTTTTCGGCTGCTTTGACTGGGGGGAGGGGAGGGCAACAGATCGGCTAAAGGGGAAATTCACGTCGTTGTGTCACTTGCTCGGCCTACGGGGATCATCCCGCGACCTAGTCTTGTCGGAGATGGCGTTGCGCCAGCGTCTCCGGCGCCGCCGACGCTGCGTGGCACCGGGTGCTTTTGCGCTACGCGTGCTACGGGAGGAGGCGGTTGTTGGAACGAACTCGACGACGCTGCGGGGCAACGTTCCAGAACAGAGTGGGTGGGCGGGCGCGCCGCTAGCCAGCGAATACGGGGACGGCCTGGTAGCTGTTGGCCTTCTGAGGAGCAACGGGGCCGTCCGAAGCCCGGTAGCATTCGGGAACCCAGCCGCGCGCGCACTGGCGCCCGGCGGAGTAGTAGGCGTCTGCACGTGGTGTAAGGACTGCGCAGATGTCGTCCCAAGACATTGACGGGCTTCTTCGCCGGAAATGATATGCATGGCTTCACTCCACAGAAGTTCTCGCGATCGCGACGTGCCGCCGGTCGTCGGCGGCAGCCCGCCATAGGTGGTTTATTGTTGCAGAGGCTCGCCATCTAGACTTTCACAAATCGTTCAGCGCAGTTTCAAGCCGAGGCCTTCGATCGGTTTCGCGATTGTCTATCTGGGTTCGGGAGAGAGATTTTATGGAGTTGGACGCCGTTTAGCATTCAGCCTCGCCAGCGCCAGTGTGATCGCGTTTTCGTTTGTCGGAGTAGTCGCTTGGTTTTTCACTTCGACGAATCTTGTCAAGATGATTGGCTCTAAGAACAAAGGTGCGTCGCTTCAAGACGCTGGAGCATTTAGGTCGTTCTACGTTTTTTCGAGTGCATATCTTGATGAATCTGGACAGGTGGCCAGGACGAATCTCGTTAAATGGTTGTTCGTATTTGCCGGTCATGATGAAATGCACGAGTTCAAGGGCTCGGGCTTTACGTTGGCGGTGAAATCGCCGGTCATCGACGCGGTGCAGAACATGACCCACCAGGCCAAGTCAGCTGCCGACCCGGGCGGCGATGCGCGTGTGTCGGCACTGCAGGGTTACGCTGCGGCTAGTGGGGCGTATGGGGCTTACAATGAAGCTAATAGGGCGCTCGATGCCCTCACCAGCACTGACCCGACCGTGAAGCCGGAGGTGAAGGTCGAGTTGAATCAGGGGAGGCCGTGGCGCGGGCTATTGGGACGTATGCGAACAAGAAGAGGGATGAAGCCCGGACGCTGGCGAAGGACAATTTGGAGGGAAGAACAGGCTCCGAGACAAGCTACGGTTCACCTCGCGTCATCATTGCGGAGCCGGTCCTCGGCGCGCTTCGTCAGCGTGCCGTCTGCACGCAGGTAATTTCTCAGCCTGGTAAACGCGACGCCGTACTGCCTGGCCAAGCCGTCAAGCCCGCCTGCCTTGTTAATCCCCTGCTTGCCAAGGTGCTGCCACGCCCGCAACATCTCGAGGGTGATGTCCTTGCCAGGCGGGTTGAGCCGGTCCTCGGCGTGCTTCGTCAGCGTGCCGTCTGCACGCAGGTAATGTTTCAGCGCGCCAGATGCGACGCGGTATTGCTTGGCCACGCCGTCAAGCCCGCCCGCCTTGACAATCGCCTGCTTGTCGAGGCACTGCCACGCCCGCACCATCTCGAGAGTGATTGCCTTACTAGGTGGGTGGAGACGATCCTCGGCGCGCTTTGTCAGCGTGCCGCCTGCGCAAAGGTAAGCTCTCAGCGAGGCAGACGCGACGCCGTACTGCTTGGCCACGCCGTCAATCCCCCCCGCCTTGTCAACCCCTTGCTTGCCGAGATGCTGCCATGCCCGCAACATATCGAGGGTGATTTCCTTGCTAGGTGGGTTAAGCCGGTCCTCAGCGTGCTTCGTCAGCGTGCCGTCTGCGCGAAGGTAAGTTTTCAGCGCGGCAGGCGCGACGCGGTACTGCCAGGCCAAGCCGTCAAGTCCGTCAGCCTTGGCAATCCCCTGCTTGCCGAGGCGCTGCCACTCCCGCAACATATCGGTGGTGATCCTCACTCTCCCGTGCTTCGTACTCATTTTTTTGCGGGGGATTCGGGCTGGCGGCGGCCGTTGTGCCAAGGTCGACGGCATGCCAGACAACGCCCCGGCATGGATAGGTGGTTCCGTTCGTCCACTCTGATCTGCCTGGTGCACTAAGCGCACATTGACGCCGACAGTCGTCGGCTGCGTTGATGCTGACGTCGACTGGCTCACGTTTCCCGGGGTCAGTCCAGCGCTCTTCGCCGTTCTGAGGGGCGGCAGGAGTTGACTCAAACTCAACGACGTACGGCTCCACCCGTCAGCCTGACGCACTTCGCGCACGTCGGTACCAAGGGTAGACGACTGTGTTGAAGTCGACGGAGTAGGCTGTGCCGACGTTGATGTTGTTACGGGGAACCGGGAGCGCGGGGCACCAGCGCCGGAAACAGGAAGCATGGCGTTGCCTGATGGAAGTTCTTGTGATCGCGATGTGCCTGCCAGATGGCCCATCGTTGGTCACTATTGCATAGTCTCGCCATCGGCGCTTGCATGAATCGCTCACTGGGGTGGCAAGCCGCAGGCCCCTGCGTGGTCCCAGATACGCCTGCCGACGCCTATTACGACATGTGGCAGGCATGGGGGCAAACGGATTTGCTCGGGGCGCTGATGGACTGTGCGCAACAGCATGCGCGTAACCCCACCTCTTGGCAAGGTCCTACTTCATGACCTCAATCTCAAAATCGCGCTCAGCCCACCATTTTCTTTAACCGCGCGTTCTCGGCCTCAAGCGTCTTGAGCCGTTTGACGTCATCGCTGACCATCTCACCGAACCGTTTGCGCCACGCGTAAATCGACGCTTCGCTGGCCACCTCGGGGATCGTATCTCGATCCGCTTCGCCCAGAATTCGTACGATCTGCTCGTCACTGTACCGGCTCTTCCTCATACCAACTCCTCGTCTGAGCTGAGGAGCCATTATCTATAGATTTGGTTGGCACGAAATTTACCGAGCAGGTCAGGGTATCTGAGAGAGTTATTTTGAAAAATAAATATAATAAATATTATTTAATTAAAATTACCAAGTAATTCATAGTTAATTCATTCGATTATCTTGAGAGCATTATAATATCCGAAGGGCTGTGGTTTGTGAGAGAAGGGAAGATTACCGATGATGAATGGATTCCTGCCATCAAGTTTCTACTACTCGACAGGATGAGATTTTCTACGTGGAGCATTTTCGCCTCTCTCTTTAGGGTGGACCGCAACCTTGAGGATATCGACTGATGCTGCAAGCCTTGTTTCGCTACGCTCGGGCCGCCGCCGCTCAAGCGTGTTCAGCGCTGTTTCTCGCATGCATCTGCTTCACTGCCGCACTCGAGCCTGCAGCTGCGGATGGGCAACGCGCTGTGTCCGATTTGCAAATATTGGCCCAGGTTAGCGCGTCGCCCGACGCAGATGCAGCGACTTCCACGAGCGCAGGTACAGGCACGGGGGGGCACGGGGGCCCGTCGCCGGTCGTGCCGATGCCGCCTTCGGAGCTTTATGGTGCGCTCTATCGCGACGTTGAGCTAGCGCATCAGTTTCCGGACAGCAAGACCTTCGCGGATATGATCCCGAACGCCGCGCCGTCGAGCATCGCTGCCGAATACGCGATGTTGAAATCGCAACCCGGCTTCGACCTCAGGAAGTTCGTCGACTCGCATTTCACGCTGCCCGCGCGCGAGACGAAGCACTACCATTACGTATCCTATGCGAATCAGAGTGTAACCGCGCATATCGACACGCTATGGAATGTGCTCGAGCGCGCCCCCGATCGCTCCGCGAGCCCGTATTCGTCGTTGCTGCCACTGCCGTATACGTATATCGTGCCAGGCGACCGATTCGACGAGATTTACTACTGGGACTCGTTTTTTATCATGCTCGGGCTCGAGCAAAGCGGTCGCACCGATCTGCTCGACGACACGCTCAATAATTTCTCGACACTGATCGACCGCTACGGGCACATCCCGAACGGCAATCGCACGTACTATCTGAGCCGCTCACAGCCGCCGTTTTTCGCGCAGATGGTGCGGCTCGTCGCCGGTCGCGAAGGCGATCGCGTCTATCTGCACTATCTGCCCGAATTGCTCGCCGAATACCGCTACTGGATGGGCGGCGAAGACCACATCGCGCGCGGCACGGCCGTGCAGCATCTCGTGCGCCTTGCGGATGGCACGCTGCTCAATCGCTATTGGGACGCGCGCGATACGCCGCGCGACGAATCGTATCGGGAAGACGTGGTGACCGCGCAGCAGACGCCCCAGCGCAATTCGGCCGACCTGTGGCGCAATCTGCGCGCGGCGGGCGAAACAGGCTGGGATTTCAGCTCGCGCTGGTTCGCGGACGGCAAGACGCTCGGCACGGTTGAAATCACGTCGCTCGTGCCCGTCGATCTGAACAGCCTGCTGACCGATCTCGAACGCACCATCGGGCATGCGTACCGGCTCAAAGGCGACGCCGACGACGCCGAGCGCTTCGAAGCACGGGCGTCCACGCGCGCGGCCGCGATTCGCCGCCTGCTATGGGACCCGAAGCTGCATGCGTTCGGCGACTACGACTTCGCCGCACGGCGTCTCACACACCGGCTCAGCGTGGCGACCGTGTATCCGCTTTACTTCGGCGTCGCCGATAAGTCGCAGGCAACGGCCATTGCCACAACGGTGCGTGCACGATTGTTGCGTGTGGGCGGCCTCGCGACGACGACCGTGCAGACCGGCCAGCAATGGGACGAGCCGAACGGCTGGGCGCCGCTGCAATATCTCGCGGTGGTGGGCTTGCGGCGTTACGGACAGCCCGAACTCGCTGGCGAGATCGCGACGCGCTGGATTCGGACGAACGTCGCGTACTACCAGCGCACGGGCAAGCTCGTTGAAAAATACGACGTTGACGCAAAAACGGGCACGACGGCCGCGGGCGGAGGCGAATATCCGCTGCAAGGCGGTTTCGGCTGGACCAACGGCGTGCTGCGCACGCTGATGGCGATGTACCCGGCCGCAGCGGGCCATTCGACGCGGCCCGTCGATGTGCGGAAAGGACCGCGCGGCGTGCCGGAAGCGGCATTGCCGGCTTCCGCCGCGCTGCAAACGTCGCACCAACTCAAGGAAACGCCGGGCCGCGTGCGATGGAACCACGCTATACCGCGAGCCACGCCGCGACAAAAAATGGCTGAGGCCGGAATGGCGGCGGGAACTGGTCGAATACCTGGCAGCAGACAGCTTGCAGAGCTATGTTACCGGCGTGTACCGCGCGGCGGGGCTAGGGAAGGGCTATAGCAGCCACTCGGGACCTTATGCTAGTGAGAGAACATAATATTTGATGTGGACGATGAATGCTGGCGCATGCCGCCACGCCCCAGGAAGGCCGCGGCGGGTCCAAATGCTCAACGCTGGCAATCACACTGCGGTCCTGTGAATTTCAGCCAGCGCGCGCTCCGCCCACGTATCGAGCGTGCCGGCGAGAAGTGCTTCCACGCCATCGTCCGCCCACTTCGGGTTCTGCGTCTGCCATGTCGTCACGCGCTTGCCGCCGAGATAGTCGTAGTCGAGGTGGCCCGCCCAGTAGTGGTGGAGCACCTTGGCGGGCACTACGCTTGCAACGCGGCGTGCATTGCCCGGATACCGATCGGCGAACACCGTATAGACGAAATTCGCCTCGCGCAACTCGCCGGCCTTGAACAGATCGGCGATCATCTCAAGCGTGGCGTCGGAGAGCGACATGCCTTCACGCGAATTCTTCGCACGAAGTTGAATGTCGGCTAGTACATTACCGGCTTTGAACAGATGGGTGAGCAGATCAAGTGTGGCGTCGGAGCGCGGCATAGATTCACGCGAATATTCCGCGCGAAGACGAAGGGCGGCTAGTGAGTTGCCGGCCGGCACCGGCTCACGGCCATGTGTTTGTGCGGCGTCACTACGGGAGATCGACGTGTCCGGCGCATTGACCTCGCGCATGATATTGCTGGCAAAGATCGACAGGTTCTCTGCATTCCGAGCCGCCCGTACAGCGGTGTCCTCGTCTCCCGTCATTTGAGAGACCATGCGCTCAACGGTCTGACTAATGTCACGACCGAAGTCGCCTTGGACATCATTTTGGTCCAGGCCAATGAGCTTTAGGGAGCGGAGCAGGCTGGGCGTCAGGCTCACAAACCTTTCCTGGGCTGCGAGCACCGCATCGGCGTTCCTTTCCGATTCTGGCAACGATAAGGTTTCCGCTGCGAAATGGTGATACTCAGAGACAACATTCTGGCCATCGTAGTGCATCGAACAAAGCAGGCGGCATCTGTCATCGAGATCGAAGGGGGGGAGGTTCGCCATGGTGTTTTCCGTAGCGGCGTGGCACGGGATATCAAAATCCCCTATTCGGAAAACGGGAGAGTCACTGTCGGAGATCTGCCACGTCAACGAGTCTTGCCGTGCAGGCGCCACATACTGTTTAAGTTCAGAAAACGAGGACAGTTGTTGTGCCAGCGTGTCCGCGTGAGCGAGGCGAAAAAGAGCGACCTTGGCAGCCTCGACTTTTGTGCCAAGAACCCAGTCGGCGATTTTTCCCCATAGACTGACCACATCTTTCTCGCGCTGAGCGGTTACGCTTGCACGAATATCATTTTCGTTGATCGATCGAGAGTACAAAAATCCACTAAGACGAATATCCATACGTTCGGGTAGCGACGACGAATCGCTTCTCGTTCTGAGTAATTAGTGAGAGTCCGCTTATGCCGGTCGATTACCTCAGTCCTGCGACTCAATAATGGCCTATTGTTGAACATACGGCTTTCAGAAAACGATCATAAGCGCTCAGACAGGGACGCCCTAGCGTTGTAGCCATTGGATCGGCAAGCTTGCGTCCGCAAAGACTTCGCGGACGCAAACATGGATGAAGTCAACGAAATCGATTGTTTCCCGCTTCGGGTTCTGCGGGTACGGTGCGCGATAACCTGCGACACGCCTCGATCTCGACGGCGTCGACCTATTTGCGCAGCGACGAGATCCAGCGAGCGAGGCAGATGAGCCAGGCTTTTACAGCACGGAAATAGCGGAAAACAGATTTCGGGTACCACCGCCCCTTAAATCTCGATATAAGCCGGGCCGTCATCATAACTATTGGTGCTACGTGTCATTCCCGGCTTTATCCCGGTATGCCCCCCCCTACACCTCGCGACCACCAGCACGTCGCTTCCCACACATATTCAAGCGCAGCAGCAAGCTGGATGCGTTCGCCGAAAACCTATGGCTGAAACAGTTTTTCGCAACCGACGACGCGAGTCGGGAAACCGGCCCCTGTACTGAATCCGCCGGAGGCAAGTGCGACTCAAATGGCACGTTTGGCAGCTATGTGGTCATTGCCCCAGTGAGCGATTCATGCAAGCGCTGATGGCGAGCTTATGCAACAGTGAGACTGCCCACAATGGGCCATCTGACGATGGCAGGCACATCGCGCTCAAGAACTTCTATCAGGCAACGCCATGCTTCCCGTTTCCGGCGCAGAGGCCCGGCGCCTCCAGCCCTCAGTGGCTGCATCAATCTCAGCACCGCTCCGACAGAGCGCGCAGCCGCCGACTACCCTGGCCGCCAGCGTGCGCGCGGTGTATCAGACCAGTGAGTCATCCGGCATGCCGTCGAGTTCGCCCCAACGCCCGTCTCGCCCCGCAACAGCAGCAATACTTGACGCGGTGCTGGACATGCAAGGGGTACCGGCGGCACATACCGGTGCGTTGGCTGGCATGCCGCCGAGTCCGCTTCAACACCCGTCTCGTCCCTCAACAGCAGCAATACTTGACGCGGTGCTGGACATGCAAGACGAATTGGCTTTGCATACCGATGGGTTCTCTGGCAGGCCGCCGAGTTCGCTTCAACACCCGTCTCGCCCCGCAACAGCAGCAATACTTGATGCGGTGCTGGACATGCAAGGGGTACCGGCGACGCATACCGGTGCGTTGTCTGGCATGCCACCGACCTCGGCCCGACGATCGCCGCACCCTGAAACTCAGGGGCTGCACGCCAGCGGTTGCCATCGAAAGCGCATAGCGCCACAGGACGCAGGCAGTCGCAGCGATGCTGATTTAATGCCTCCGCCGGTCCAGATCCCCTGCAAAGAAACTGACACGGGGCGCGGACGAGCCGCGGTCACCCCCGAGATGTTGCGAGAGTGGCAGCACCTCGGCAAGCGGGGGATTGACGAGGCGGGCGGGCTTGACGGCTTGGCCACGCAGTACGGCGTCGCGTCTGGTACGCTGAAAATCTACCTGCGTGCAGACGGCACGCTGACGAAGCGCGCCGGGGACCGGCTCAACCCGCCGGGCACGGACATCACCCTCGAAATGTTGCGGGAGTGGCAGCATCTCGGTAAGCAGGGAGTTGACAGAGCGGGCGGGCTTGACGGCGTGGCCAGGCAGTACGGCGTCGCGTCTGCCGCGCTGACAATTTACCTGCGCGCAAGCGGCACGCTGACGAAGCGCGCCGAGGACCGGCTCAACCCACCTGGCACGGACATCACCCTTGAGATGTTGCGGGAGTGGCAGCGTCTCGGTAAGCAGGGAGTTGACAGAGCGGGCGGGCTTGACGGCGTGGCCACGCAGTACGGCGTCGGGTCTGGCACGCTGAAAATTTACCTGCGCGCAGACGGCACACTGAAGAAGCGCGCCGAGGACCGGCTCAACCCACCGGGCACGGACATCACCCTTGAGATGTTGCGGGCGTGGCAGCGTCTCGGTAAGCAGGGAGTTGACAGGGCGGGCGGGCTTGACGGCGTAGCCAGGCAATACGGCGTCGCGTCTTCCGCGCTGAAAATTTACCTGCGCGCAGACGGCACGCTGACGAAGCGCGCCGAGGGCCGGCTCCGCAAGGATGGCGTGGAGATGTAATGGATGCCGCCCTCCCCACCGGGATTGAGACTGGGACTGGAGTACGGAGATGAAGAACGTGGCTGTTCGAGGCTTGGCCGGGATTCGTGAATATGTGCAGCTTCACATATTCACGATTATGCGCAGCACCGGATTATGCGCAGCGGCAGCCAGAACGCATTGAGTGACGGACGTCTTGGGCTGCCGCGGAGCACATAATAAGCGGCTCGACCGTCAACTACTACCTGTCAGCCTGGCGGCTCGATTCACTGCACCTTCTGCGTCCACCGCCCGCGGTGCGATTCCAGGCAGAGCACGGCAACGACTGCTGGCAGTTCGATTTGTCACCGTCCGACCTGAAGCATATCGAGCGCCCGGCGCGGATCGATCTGGCCAAGGGCGAGCCCACGCTGATACTGTTCGGCGTGGTCGAGCCTGATCGGCATAGTGCAGCGATCGTGGCTAGCTGAAGAAACCTCCGGTGAGGGGCTCCGTCCGTGATCGCCGCGAACGACGGAAGATCGGGGGCTCCAGTGCCAGTCCAGTGCGACCAGAGAGATGCAACCAACTCGCGGTTGCGGAGGTAATGAAAAAGATCGATCAAGAGCTTGCGTCGGCAATCTCCAATGGGCTCCGAATTTAACCCATCCGGAAGCTTATCGACCGCAAATCCACGACAAGATATGCTCGCCGGTCTCCGAACGAACGATGGGATTTTCTGAAATTCTTGCATTCCCAGAAAAGGAGGCGCAACAAAAATTTATTTAGCTCGAATGCGTCGCAATTTTCAGATCGACTCGGTGCGATACCATAGTGAGGTATGGCTCGGATTCGTAAAAAATCCGACACATCTCAGCCTAAGCGACTATTGCACGCTGCCGGATTTGACTAAATCCAGAAAAGTGTTTGCGTGGGATATGAGTGTGCTAGTGCCGTCACTGATTCGACCTTCTTGGACGCTTTTCCCCACGGCAATAGTTTGTGCATACAATGTATCAACGAGACCTTCGTTTTTTCCGAAGGACATGAAATCGACGAGATCAGCCCCTCTCATCGCCATTGCCGGATCACTGGAGATATTATCGCGGTGCGCAGGATCTCTTGGGTTATTTTTCAGAACATCGCCACACCAATTATTCACGTCGCAGTTCGAACTATTTATGCCACGAAAATTTGCTACCGCAGTTATCCCCATGCCGAGCGCCGAGAACCTTTTGTCTTGGTTATGGACGTCAGGCAATAACTCAATCATTGGTTTAAGAGATGGGTTGCCGCAGGAGCGGGAAAAGATTGCTGATTCTTGAAACCTCGTAGCCGAACGAATCGATGTGACCGCGCGCGAGAATCCCGTAGCGTCCAGTCCATTCTCGCGGGGCGGAGGAGGCGACTCACACCGGGAGGTCACGCCATTGGTTGTCGCCTGCACGCTGAACATAATCTCTCTCCGTCGCGATTGAAAGTTGAGGGCTTCCCGAAAGGAATGGCCGCAAACATTACAATAGTGGCGTTTTGTTGAACATACGGCTATCAAAAAGTGATCATGTGACCCTGACTCAGAATTAGTCCCGGTCGGAAGTAGAAATTTCCGGCTTAGTTGAGTTACCAGGCGAGGCGGATTTCCTTGCCTGATGGGCGAATTCGGCGGGCGTCATCCACTGCAATGCAGAGTGGGGACGAACCTCATTATAGTACGTTCGCCAGTCGTCGATTTTGCTCTTCGCATCGGCCAATGACAAGAACCCGTGCGCATTCAGGCATTCCTGCCGGAAACGCCCGTTGAAGCTTTCGACCTTGGCATTTGTCGGTGGGCGTGCCTGGTCGACTGAAATCCAGTTCAACGCCATGCTCATATGCCCAGCGATCCATGGCCTTCGAAATGAACTCGCTGCCGTTGTCGACCTTGATCGTAGCAGGGTGCCCGCGCATGGCGGTAATGCGCGTCAGCGCTTCGACCACATGTTCCCCTTTCGGACTTTGGCCAACCTCAATGGCTAAGCATTCCCGTGTGAAGTCGTCGACGATGGTCAGTGTCCGAAGACGTCGCCCGTCGAACAATGCGTCCGCAACGAAATCCATGCTCCAGATTTCGTTGATCGCGCTCACGATATGCTTGGGTTGGCGCAGCCGCGCCGACTTACTTCGGCGCGGTCGCTTATGCCGTAGCGAAAGGCCCTCCGCGCGATACAGCCTGTAGACTCGCTTGCAATTATCTCGCCAGCCTTTCCGTCGCAAGACCACGTGAACGCGTCGATATCCGTAGTGCACGCGTGTCGCGATGATCTCTTTGATACGCATGAGCAGCGCCGATGAATCGCGCGCGACCGACTGATATCGATACAGCGAACGAGACATGCCAAATAACGCGCAGGTCTTCGTCAAACTTGTTCGATAGCGATCGCGCAATTCATCGATCAGCATGCGCCGACGAGTCGGCTTCAGAGCTAATAGGATGGTCCGCCCCTCCCCGAAGGGGGATACTGAAACCCCCGAAACCGTTGGAGAATGATCATGCGTATCGTTCCTCGCAGCTGCGCCGTCTACGGTGTCGACCTGGGCTGTCAAACGCCACGAGCAACTTGATATGCAAGCGCTACATCGTGTGCGAGTCCAATTCGTTCACCAGCGCACGGCGATTGTGAGTCAGTTTCGCTGCTTTCTGCTCGAATACGGCATCGCCATCCACACTGGTATCGGCATGTTCCGACGCGATGCGACTCGCATTCTCGTGGATGATTCAAACGATTTGACGCCGACCATGCTCGACAGCGGGCGCTACGCGACGTTGGATGACGACATGGGATTCAGCCTGGTGCCGTGGCGACCGGTGATCGAGCAACGTCTGCGGCAACAGCTCGCCGCGACAGTGTGCGGTGGCGAAGTTTCGTGGGAGTTCGGTCGAGCGAGAGGACCAAGCGTTCACTGACACATCTACACGGCGCGCTTGCCAATCAATGCTGTGTAGATCATTCAATCTAAAATATGATTACCTTTTCGTTAATCATTTGAGGAGCAACATGGCGCGCCCTGATCTCAACTTGCTACTCGCGTTGGATGCGTTACTTGATGAAGGAAGTGTCATCGGTGCTGCGCGTCGCATGAATTTGAGCCCCCCTGCGATGAGTCGCACGTTGAGTCGAATCCGGGAAGCGCTCGGTGATCCGGTGTTTGTCCAAGTCGGCCGCAAGCTCATGCCCACGCCGAAGGCACTTGCGTTGCGCGAGCAGGTGCGCATGGCGGTTGAGCAAGCCACGCAGGTGTTTGAATCCGACACCGAGATCGACCTGAAATCGCTGGACAAGCGTTTTAACGTCCGAGCCACGGATGAGTTCGTGAGCATCTATTTGGGTCATCTGTTGGCCGCAATGGCCACAGAGATGCCGCGCGCAATGCTGCGCTTCTCTCCGGAGGAAGATGACGTGGACGAGGAGGCGCTACGTAACGGACGCATTGATCTGTTTATCAGCGCATCGCGCAAGCTAGGGTCAGAGATTCGTGTGCAGTCACTGTTCACCACAACGTTCGTGGGCGTTGCACGAGCACAGCATCCGATTTTTGACGATGAAATCACGCCCGAACGCCTCACTCGTTGGGAGCACATCAACGTGTCGCGGCGGGGGAAAGCCTTAGGGCCGATTGACGCCGCTCTAGAGGGGCAAGGACTGCGCCGGCATGTCGCTTTGGTTGTACCCAGCCCCTATACCGCATTGTTTGCGCTGCAGGATTCGGATTTGTTGCTGCCGTTACCCAAGCATCTAGCCAGTAGCGCGCTTGCTGCCGGTCTGAGCATTCGCTTGTTTGAACTACCGACGCCCCTGGAGACGGTGCTGCTGACGCAGGCTTGGCACCCGCGCCTGAATAACGATCCTGCTCATCAATGGCTACGCAATACGATCCATGCTCTCTGCAATATGGATGCAGCGCAGACGGCCAGGCGGTCCACATCAATGAGATAGCGCCCCTCAATGAGTGCGCTTTGCACACTCATGCAAATGCAATAAATTCACTTTTCGGAATTATTGGGCACGCCTACAGTGATGCATATACATCACTTTAGAACGGCTATATCGTGCCTTCGGCATCTCAAAGCATCCTTTCCCGCCGCTTTTCCCAACTTTTGGGATGGTTCGCGCATGGGCTGCCGCACCTCGACCTGACAACACCGCGCGCGACCTATGTCATGCGTTCAATTCTTGCCGCCTGGTTGGCACTCGTTGTCGCTTACTTACTGGATCTGCACGCACCGTATTCGGCGGCGTCCAGCGTGCTGCTAGTCATTAGCCCGGTACAGGGCGCCGTGATCGGCAAAGGGACCTGGCGGGTACTGGGTACCTTGACCGGCATGTTGGCGGCGTTCGTTTTGATGAGTGCATTCGGGCAGATGCCCTGGCTGTTCCTGTTGGGGTTTGGGCTATGGCTGGGGATTTGCGTAGCGGGCATGACGCTCCTACGCCATTTTCGAGCCTACGGTGCAACACTAGCGGGATACACCGTGGGGTTGGCTGCCTTTGGTGCCATGCAGCATCCCGAACTCACGTTTGATCAAGTCATGGGGCGCGGTGCGTCCGTGCTCACCGGTGTGGTGTGCCTGGCGGTGGTGTCTGCGCTCTTCAGTACCCAGAGCGTACGCAGTCGCCTGGCGATTCAGCTCAACCGACTTGCTGCCACAACTGCAGGCATTCTTTCAACGAATCACCAAGCGATTCACGGTGGTGACGCACCAGGTGGCAAGCCTCTGGACATAGGCAGGCGCAACCTCATTACCGAAGTGTATGGGGTGGACGATTTGCTCGCGCTGGGCAAAGCCGAGTCCGCTGACCTGGCCCAGCGTGCCGGTACGGTGCGACAAACGATGGTGTCCTTGTTTTCGGCATTGGTGGGTGGGGCGCCTCCTATGCGGGAGAGCAGCACAAGCCTTAACGCATTGAACGCGTTGAGGTCACTGCAGCCTGCGTGGGAGCAGGCATGGCAGCAAGCCAGTCTGGCACTGGCGAAGGAATCAGGCCCCGAGGGACTGACGTATGCCATTCAGGCCTTGTCCGATATGCGTGCGCGATTGATGACTATGCTCGCTACAACATCGCTCGACGATGCGCTGGAGCATTCCGCGTTGATGATTGCAGGCGACCGCCTGCTCGAACAGCTTGACGATTACCTGGAGGCTTTGAAGGGCATACGGCGCTTCCATCACCCCCGGCCCACGGCGGCACAAGTCTCTGTGCCGTTCTATCGCGACACGTCCGCAGCAATTCAGAACGGGCTGCGAGCGTTACTGACAGTCGTGTTTGGCGGTGCGTTCTGGATAGCAACTGGGTGGTCGTACGGAGCATTGATGTTGGCGGGTTTGGCCGCCAGTTGTGCGCTGCTATCTACCGCCCCCAATCCTGCGCTCGGTGCTGTCGAATTCATCAAGGGGACAGTGCTTGCCGTTGTGATGGCATTTCTCTGCTCTTTTGTCATTCTGCCTCACGTCTCCGGGCTGCCATTGCTGTTACTGATCCTGGGCTTGTTCTGGTTGCCAGCTATTTACGCGACCACCGTACCTCGTTATGCATTGGCAGGTGTTGTCTACCTCGTTGCATTCACGACACTAGCGGCTCCAGACAATCTGATGCGCTACGACTTTGCGGCATTTCTCAACGGTTCTGTGGCCTGGATACTGGCGGTGTTTTTTACGTTGCTTGGGTTCAGGGTCGTGCTGCCGCGCAACTTGTCGCGTGATGTGGCGCGGCTGGGTCAGACGATCCGCGATGAAGCGCTCGGCACATTGAGAGGCGCGCGGACGGAGGCTAGCACATGGCAATGGCGTCAACAGCATCGTACGGCGCAACTTGGTGCCTTACTCAAGACCCAGCCGGAGGCGATGGACCGAGCCATATCCAGTGCTTTGGCCAGCATTCACTTGGGCCGCGAGGTGTTGCGCTTGCGCAAATGGTTGCGGCAGGCCCCCAAGGACTCCAGTTTGCATCATGTGCTAGCGGGAGCTTTTCGCAATATGAGCCGTCGTGCGAGCCAGCCCCATCTGGCTGCAAGACACGCACGCCGCGCTGCCAAGTCCTTGTCGCGACTACCTGCCATAGATGGTGCTGCGATGGCCGAAACCCGGCAACTCAATGTCGTCCTGCTCGATATTGCCGCATTGCTGGAAAACCATGCGGACAACTTTGCCAAACGAACTGGAGGTCACGCCGATGCTCCGTGAATTTTCGTTGGGCGGCATCTACCTGCCGCCACTCTTTGTCTATGCGGGTATCACGCTGCCGATCTATTTGGGTGTTCGCTCCGTGCTTGCACGTAGCGGCGTATTGCGGTGGGTCTGGCACCCTGGCCTGTTCGAATTCGCGATCTCCCTCTGCCTGGTTTCAGTGTTGATTCTCTATGTCTAAGATTTCATTCTCAGTAAAACCGCTCATGCGGGCGGGGCTTACATTAATTGTTGTTGTGGCCGCCGGATGGCTTGTAAACGCACTCTGGCACGCCTATGTCTTGGCTCCATGGACGCGCGATGGCCGTGTTAGTGCGCAGATCGTACGCATGGCACCGGAGGTGTCCGGCAGCGTAGTCGAAGTCGCGGTGTCAGACGATCAGTACGTGAAGCAGGGTGAGGTGCTCTACCGCATCGACGCCGCCAGTTTCACTCTGGCATTGGCACAAGCTGAAGCTCGACTGGCTGCGGCCTCGGCTTCGCTGCGCCAAAAAATCGAGGATGCCAAGCGACGTCAGGGCATGGAAAACCTAGTTCCTGCCGAAGAAATCCAGCGCGCGAACCAAGCGGTGGCTACGGCCCAGGCTGAACAGCGCAGTGCGCAGGTTGACGTGGACAAGGCCAAACTCGACTTGGCGCGCACCGTCTTGCGCGCCCCTGTGGATGGCTATGTCACACACCTGCGATTGAACAAAGGAGATTATGCAGCGATCGGGCAGCCCAATATCGCCTTGGTGGATGCAAACAGTTTCTGGATCACCGGTTATTTCGAGGAAACGAAATTGCACGGCATCCGGCCCGGTGCAGCTGCACAGATCCGATTGATGGGGTTTGACAAGGTCATCCCTGGCCGGGTCGTCAGCATCGGACGGGGCATCACCGATACCAACCAACAGGCCGATGCCCAAGGTTTACCCAGTGTGGAGCCGAGTTTTAGTTGGGTTCGCTTGGCACAGCGCATCCCTGTCCGGGTGGAGTTCGAGCAACTTCCGCATGGCATCGTGCTGGCGGCCGGCATAACAGGCAGCATCGGGGTGGCTACACCGGCAGGTGACTCACCACCGCAGGGCTGGCTCGTATCAATACTGCAGCGCTGGATGTAAGGGGTGGTCATGCACGTATCACCGAATTACACTCTGTCGCGGCGTTGCCGCGTACTCATGATGCTCTCGCTCTTTGTCGGACTGTCGGGCTGCACCACGGTAGGCCCCGACTATCAACGGCCTACAGTACAGGTTCCTGCAAACTGGGTTGAGGGCGCAGCAACCATGAGCAACGGAGATCAAAGCGGTCTGCGTACGTGGTGGCAATCATTCCAAGACCCCATGCTCGATAGCCTGGTCGATCAGACCTTGATGCGAAATCAGGATCTCGATATCGCACTGGCGCGGTTGCGGCAGGCACGTGCTGAGCGAGTGCAAATCGCTTCTTCTTCTGGACCTATGGTTTCAGCCGGTGGCACAGGGGAAGCTCTGCGCAGCAGCAAGGCGCTAACTTCGCAATCCGGTGGGGAGTCACGCGCTTGGCATCTAGGTTTCGATGCCAGTTGGGAACTGGATCTATTTGGCGGCACTCGCCGGGCAATTGAGGCCGCCGACGCGGGTATAGAAGCGCTTGCTGAGGATCAGCGTGCGCTACAAGTGAGCCTGGTTGCCGAACTGGTTTCCAATTACGCAGGGCTTCGCGCTACGCAGGTACGCTTGGATATCTCGCGCGACAACATCCGCGCACTCGTTGATGCCGAGCGATTGGCCGAACAAGCTCATCGGATGGGTTTGGGTACCTTGGCCGATGTCATGCAGGCACGTGCCGAACGTGAAACAGCCGAAGCAAAGCCACCGTTGATGGAAGCGGATATTGCCCGCTTCAGCCATGCCATTGGCGTCTTGGCTGGTGGCTTCCCTGGTGACTGGCACGATGCCTTGGGCAAGGCTTCTCCTATGTTGCCGATGCGTGCTGACTTGTCGCTTTCCATGCCTTCTGCAGTGATTCGCCAACGCCCGGATCTGCGGGCGGACGAGCGACGCCTTGCCGCAGCCAGCGCCCAGATAGGTGTCGCCGAAGCGGAACGCTTTCCCAAGTTTCGTATCCCGTTGGGCATAGGCACCACCGCCAGCGTCATTCACAGTCTCTTCTCCGGTGCCAGCTTGGCCTGGTCGGCCGGAATGCAGGGCAGCCAATCGCTCTACGACGGAGGACGTGCGCGCGCGGGAGTGGCGGCGGCACAAGCTAACGCCGATGCGGCAAGATTGGTCTACGAAAGAGACGTGCGGCTCGCACTTCGCGATGTGGAGGACGCCTTGACGGCATGGACGAGTGAGCGTCAGCGCCAGGCATCTTTGAACAAGGCGGTTATCACCAGCCAACAAGCCTTGGAGCATTCGACCAAGCTCTACGAACGGGGATTAAGTGCTTATCTGCCGGTGCTAGTTGCGCAGCGCACGCTCAACCAGGCGCGAGACGAACTTGCTCTCAGTCAATTGGAAGAGATCCGAGGTGTCATTGCCCTTTACAAGTCCCTTGGTGCTGGATGGCAGGACGTTCCCTTGAGTCAAGAGGTTGGTCAATCCGATAGCGTCGCGACGGCGGCGACTCAATGATTGCAGCGTGCTCACCTGCGAAGTGGCCGGCGCTCTGTGGATCGTGCCGCCGCACAGCGCCATCTGGGTGCCGGCAGGGGTGGTGCACAAGTTCATGGTCAACGGCACCATCGAATGCTACGCCTTGTTCATCGACCCGCAGTTCGCGACGCAGTTACCGCCGCAGTGCTGCGCGCTCACAGCCACACCTCTGCGGCGCGAATTGATAGTCCGCTCGGCCAACAATCTGCCTACGCGCTACCCTGAGGAAGGCATGGCAGCGCACCTAGTACGCCTGCTTCTCGACAAAATCGCGTTGACGCCCATCGGCAAGTTGTTCCTACTCATGCCCAGCGATGCGCGGCTGCGCAAGATCGTCAACCTCATCTTGGAAAACCCCGTCGACCGCGCTACCCAGCAAAGCTGGTCGCGCCGCGTAGCGATGAGCGAACGCACGCTGGCGCCAGCAACTTCATTTGCTATTCGCCGTACAGTGGCTGGGCACCGGCATCGCCGTGCAGCAGGTGGCCGAGCGGGTGGGCTACGAAAGCGCCCGCCGCTTCGTCACCATGTTCCGCAAGGCCATGGGTATCTCGCCGGGTAAGTACCTGGCCGGGCAGGGGACGGCGCCATCCTGAAGGCCTGCTGGGCAGGCTGCGGGCAGCGCAGGAAATGGAAAGGCAAGGGGTGTCAACCGGCTTGTCTGAGAAGGCGTCTATGGCTCTGTGGACTTCCCCAAAAGCAGTAGGCATTCGCGGCCAATGATTGGATTGCGGTTTTTGTCCCATCATCGAGAACCATTGAGCAAACCCTTGGATGAAGCGCGCCGCGATTGGGATGATCGGCGGCATGGCCGGCTGTGAATCAGCCAGGGCCGTCACTCGCGGCCGCGAGAAGCGGCACCAGCACGTTGCTGATTGGTGTCGGAATACCGTGAGCCCGACCGCGACGTGAGACGACACCGTTGCGAATATCCCATTCGAGTGGCTTGCTGGCTTCGCGATCGGTGAGGATGGATGTGCCCATGTCGGAGGGAGACGCCAGAAACTTGTCGAGGATCGCCTGCGGAACCTCGTCGCCAAGCTCGGCGCCCTCGGCCCGGGCTACGGCCAGGCATTCCTGCAGATAATCCAGAGTGAGCCCGGAGATGTCGGGCCGGGCGAACATGCCCGAGCGACGATGGGTGAGTGCCATGAGCCCGGCCACCGCGTTCTGCAGCAGCTTTCGCCAGGCCAGAGATTTGAAATCCGCAACCACCTCAACGCAACAGCGGGTGCCTTGCAGTGCCTCGACTATCACGCGGGAAGCCCGCGTGTCCGGCAGGCTGAGACGCGCATCGCCGCGCAAGCGCACCGAGCCATCGGGTTGCGCCTGCGCAGGAAACCAGACGACAGCGGGCACGATCCGCCCAAGCGGCAGATGCGGGGTGACCCTTTCCACCTGCTCGACCCCGTTTTGCAGAACGCACACGACGGTCTCCGGTCCGCTCAACGCGGCAAGCCAGTCCGCCGCTGCATCGGTCTGTGTCGCTTTGACAGCGAGAAACACGAGATCAACCGTGGAGCTGATCTGTCCGGGATGCGTCTGGACGGGGCCAGGAACGGTGATGCGGCGATCGCCATCCTGCAACGCCAGATGATTGCGCGACGTGCGGCCGCACAGCACTGCCGTGCGACCGACCTCTTGCAGCATCGCCGCGATTGTGGTGCCAATGGCACCCGGACCAATGATAGCGACGGACGCAGAGGTATCGGTATCCATGGAATGAAACTCCTGAGACTTATTTGCAGAGCGCCTGCTCCGCGATGGTTGTGTGTTTCTAATGGGCTATGTAATATATAACAAATGAATAAAGAAATCGGTAATGATATTTCAGAGAACGAAGGGCGGCTAGCCCAGTGGATTGGAAGCGTTCAGGCTCGCAGCGGCGATCTCGCCGCCAGCGAGGCGAAGGTAGTCGCGCTGCTGCTTGCCGATCCCTTGTTCGTCGGCGCGAGCACTGCCGCGCAGGTAGCCGCCCGGGCTGGCGTTTCGCCGCCGAGCGTGGTCCGCGCTGCGCGTGCGATCGGGTTCGGCGGATTCACCGAGCTGAAGATCGAGATCGCTCGTGCACGCGGTACCACCCGGTTCTTCGCGCCGCCTGAAGCACTCGCCGCGGACGCGACCTCGGCCGCAGTGCTTGAGGCCTCCATCCGCGTTGGCACTGACGCCTTGAGCGCGCTCGGCGGGGCCCTCGAACTCGCCGCGTTCGACAAGGCGATTGATACGCTCCTGTCGGCGCGACAAGTGATCGCTTTCGGTGCCGGCCCGTCCTCCACGGTTGCCGCCGACGCCGTCTTCCGCCTGCGCGCAGTCGGCGTGACGACGATCGGCATCCCGGACCACTTGTCGGCCATGATCGCCACGCGCCTCCTGGGCCCAGACGATGTCGTTATCGCCGTCAGCTCGACCGGACGCACGTCAACCACGCTCGCCATCGCCGATGCAGCGTCTTCTGCCGGGGCATCGCTCATCGCCATCACCAACCAGTACGGCACGCCACTGGCCACCCTCGCGGATGTCGCGCTGGTCGTCGGCGGAGCGCCGCTGCCGGCGCAGATGGCCGCGGCCGGGAGCCGGCTGGCCCAACTCGTCGTTGTTGACGCGCTGGTCGCGGCCATCGCCATGCGCGACCCAGAGCGTGACCGCCGGGCAGAGCGGGCCGGCATCGACCTGCCCGACATCGACTGATGAGGCCCGGCACGGTAGCGCTCGTCCTCGCCGCGGCGACAGCCCATGCGGTGTGGAACATCGCCTCGAAGTACAAGCGTGGAAATACGTTTCTGTTCGTCTGGGCCTACACCTGCGCCTCGGCGCTGCTATGCGTGCCGCGACAGCCTGAGAACTGGACTATTTCTTGGGGTCAGCGTCAGAAGTCACCCCCTATCGCTAATACCCGTTAGCGATAGGGATGCGCAAAAATGCGTCGGTTGCGACGCATTTAGACGAAGCGTTCGGGTGCGCTCAATCCGCAACTGGAAAATTGAAATAGGTGTCCGGGTAAGGTTCCTTGGCAAGGGTGAAGTGCCACCATTCAGTATCCAGTGGCTTAAAACCCGCCTGTACCATCAGACTTTGCAATAGCAGACGATTGGCCCTCTGTTGCGGAGAAACCCCTTGCGAATCGGGGTGCGAAAGTGGGCTGAAACAATCGAAGCCGGTCCCGAAGTCCAGGCTGTTGTCCGGCGCTCGTTGCGACGCGGGGGAGGTGCAACTGACCTGCTTGCGCTTCGAGTCATACGCGGGAATTTGGCTATCCGCCGGAACAATAGTCAGGTCCACGGTACTGCCACGGCTGTGCCCCGACCGGTAAGCGATATAACCATCGCTGAAGAGCCGGCTTTTTTCGACTTCGGGATAGAACTCTGTGCGCATTTCCATGCTACTGAGATTCTTTGCCCACCTGGCAAAGTCGTCGACGGCACTCTGCGGGCGGTAGCAGTCGTAAACTTTCAGTGTAAGCCCCATTGGGAGCAATCGGTCTTGAACAGACTTGAGCGCTTGTGCGGTTTTGCTCGTCAGCAGACAAACCGGAGCATCATAACTCTCAATCCTTTGGCCGACGAAGTTATGCTCAGTAAAATATCGTAAATCGGACTGAATCTCTGGCGCGATCGTATTCAGGTTCACAAAATCCTTTGGTCGCCGGTCATCAACTTGAAGGTTGCCGGCTATGCAAACAGCCGGAATGCTGGCAAGCAGGGCACATAGCAGTTTCATGTCTTCTCCTATTCGAGGGAGGTACCGGCACAAGCATAGCAACCGGCTCGGCAACTATCAGCCAAATATTCCGCATCCTATTTCATCACCTGGCATGACGATAGATTTGTCATAGAAATGTTGCGATCTATCCTCGGTTCGCTGTTAGCGTCGAATTCCGAAGCGTGATCGCTGCGACCATTGGCGCTCCAAGGTTTGGATTGAATCCAGTCCTCGATGCCTATAGAGTCGCTAGCCTGTTTCGGACTCACTTTGATGGGGTCACACACGTTGACATTTTCGGCCCGTTTATTCCGCATCCCGTGGCGTAATCAGGGCGGTCAGGGCGGATTCAACCGGTCGGCACAACGGGTCGGTCACGATCTTCTTCGGCACCTCGGAACAGGCCTCCAGCACGCGTTTGAAGAAGCGTTTCGCGGCCGCCTAGTCGCGCCGCTTCTGCAGCAGGATGTCGAGCTCAATGCCGTATTGGTCCGACGACACCCATTGCGGCAAGCAATTGAAGCGTGAGCCATGTCGCGCCAATGGCAGCTAATAGGTTCTTCACGTGGGCCTCCCGTCCGGTGCGCAACAAGCGGCGCGCTTTTCCGCGAGCTTGTGCTGTGCGACGAGAATCTCCCACCCCTCGTCCTCAAGGCGTCGGCACACTAAAAATCTGACAGGCTCCATCGCGCACGTTTGGCAGCTATGGGGACATTACCCCAGTGAGCGATTCATGCAAGTGCCGATGGCGAGCTTATGTCACAGTGAGACTGTCCACAATGGGCCCTCTGGCGATGGCAGGCGCATCGCGAACAAGAACTTCCATCAGGCAACGCCATGCTTCCCGTTTCCAGCGCAGGGGCTCAGCGCCTCCAGCCCTCAGTGGCCGCATCCACCTCAGCACCGTCCCGACAGAGCGCACAGCCGCCGAGTCCGCTTCAACATTCGTCTCGCCCCTCAACATCAGCAATACTTGACGCGGTGCTGGACATGCAAGGGATACCGGCGCCGCATACCGATGCGTTCTCTGGCATGTCCTCGACCTCGGCCCAACGATCGCGGCACCCCGAAACTCAGGGGCCGCATGCCAGCGGTTGCCATCGAAAGCGCGTAGCGCCACAGGACGCAGGCAGCGGGAGAGGTGCTGGTTTAATGCCTCCGCCGGCCCAAATCCTCCGCAAAGAAACTGGCACGGGGCGCGGGAGAGCGACGGTCACCACCGAGATGTTGAGGGAGTGGCAGCGCCTCGGCGAGCAAAGGATGGATGAGGCAGGGAAGCTTGACGGCGTGGCCAGGCAGTACGGCGTCGCGTCCAACACGCGGAAAAATTATCTGCGTGCAGACGGCAAGTTGACGAAGCGCGCCGAGGACCAGCTCCGCAAGGATGGCGAGGGAAAGGATCGGTGTAAGCTCAAGTGACGAAGATAAATTATTCAGCAGACCTTAATAACCGAGTGGGCGCATTTTGGGCTGACCGAAACCTCGAGGCGCGGAAACTGGAGCCGCGCCGCAAGGAGTGCACCGGCACGTCGCACGATTTCACGGTGCCCGCGATGGCAGAGAACTTGGCATTCATTCGGGCGGTTCATGGCTCGCCCTACAAGTCAGCGGGTATGACTCCCCTGCCGAAGCCTCACGCGCTTGCCCTCATCACCTTGCTGTCCGTGCTGCCGGGTGGTGGATTTGCGGCCCAGGTGAGGGCTGGTTCCGATCCGCATTCGGCCTCCATCTCCGGAGGCACCGTACTAACTGATGTGTCGTCGCCCGTACTGTCGCAGCGCGTCGACGTCGGCTTGAATGCTCTGGCTCACGGAAAACTTCCGGCAACCCCCATGTCGTTGTTCGCAGGCCCCGCGAGTGAGGCCGTCTCGTCGTCCTCTCAGGCAAGGGACAGGCGCGCGGTGGACTCCAAGTCTCAGTCGATGGTCATACCTCTGGCCCGTGCTCACAGCCGTCGGGAGTTGGCCAGACGAGCGCTGCTTGTGGCGGGGCTGAATCCGGACAGAACCTACTTCGTCCGGGACGTCTTCCCAACGGGCTCCGAGGTGCCAGGAGACGCAGATGTCGAGCACTCGATGAGCCTGCTTGATATCTATGTCGAGCACGGAAAGGTCAAAATTCCTGCATTGGCCCGTCATGTGAAAGATGTGCCGGACCTGGACAGGTTACCCGTTCTGGACAGGTATTTTGACGCGGAATTCGAACAGGCGATGAAAGTCCAGGAAATAGGCGTGGTGGAAGCCGTTCAGGGCTACATTGACACGTCTGGCATCGATTCCTGGTCAACGCCAGCGAGAGTATTTTCTGTCAGTTACCGGCGTCAGCACTACGCGTTCTCTTTTCCCTATACGATCAACGGGAAATATGGTCATATCCTTGATGTCGCTCAGGGTACCCGACACCGAGTGTATGCCGTTTCCATCTCGAATAGCGAGCTGACCATCGATGAGGTACGGGACAAATCCTGGCTCACCAATAACCTGGAAAAGTTCTTCGGCCATTCCGTAAATTGGCCTACCTTTCTAAGGTCACCAACCAGTTATGCACGGACGTCTGATGCCACCAAGGCTATTGCAGAAAAGCTCGTTGACGTAACGAGAAGCGAGCAAAGAGAGGAGGCATTCAGATCAACCGAAATGGAAAAGTATGTCGACGAGTACCGTTTGGAGCTTGCTTTGGTTGCCGCAGATCTAGTGCCAGTGGGTACTGGAGCCAAAAAAGGAATCAAAGTCGCTTCAAAAATCATCGGGGCGGCTCCAGCAGCTTCGAGAGTCATGTCCCATGGAACCGCGGCTGTTGCTGCCAGGTCGCTAAAGAAAGCGACCATTGTCAGAGATGCCGTGCCAAAAATAATTGGCAGTGGCGCGATTAGCAGGGTTTATCAGGTCGATACAGATCACTTGATCAAGGTTTACAACAATCCGATCGGTATATGGAACGGCGCACTTTACCGGTCAAGCCTGAACAGTGCTAGAAATAGTGCGGAGGCATTCACGCGGCTCTATGGTAAGGACGCCGCGAAAGTCACGATAAGAGACGGCCTTTATCCAACACAGCCGGTCGTGGCTTTGCAAATGAAGAAAATACCTGGGAAATCGCTAGATTCGATATTAAAGAGCGGCGACCGGGAACTCATCGAGGAAGTCCTGAATCAATTCCAGGATGAATCTCTGGCAAAGCGGTTGATAGACAGGTTGGAATCGAAGGGGATCGTTCATCACGATATCAACCTTGGAAATATCCTCTACGACTGGAGGACGAGGCAGTTCAACCTGATCGATTTTGACAGCGCCACCTTCGATCCTTTAAACAATTCACTATCTGCGGATATGTTGAGGAAGCTCGAGTCTGACTTCGCGGAGTTCGCGCGGCGAAGCTGACCTTGCCCTGATGGACATTTTCGTACCACTGGTGTCTAGAGATTCACGGCCCCAGTGGTTGGATTACATTCGCTAACCCGACGGAATTCGGCCG
>NZ_CABPSM010000010.1 GCF_902459555.1 Pandoraea horticolens
TTACGCAGATCGATTCGTTCGTCCTTCCGTGTGACTCTCAACCCGCCTTGAACACGGAATTTCTGACACCCCCGGACCGTTCTTCACTCGTGGGACAAGTCCGTAACCTTTTTCCCGTGGCAGGTGCATGAGCATTGTAAAACGGCTAGACCTCTCCACAAGAGTCCCAATTGCTGATCTGTTCAGGCCAATGAGCAGATCTCCTTCCCAGTGGCTCGGAACTGCGCGGTCTTGTACATCGGCTGGACGGCTGGACGACGGACGTCCCATAAGCACCTCATCAACCTGAGGTGTTGCTACGATCGGTTGAATCCGCCCAGTACGCTAGTCGCAAGTTCCGTCAGCAGCGGTGGCGATACCGGATCGAACAGAGCATGAGTCGACGCGGAAATTGCTGGAACAACTCGCCGATGGAGCGCTTGTTCCGAAGTTTGAAAACGGAATGTGTGCCGACCGTGGGATATATGACGACATCACAAGCTCAGCAGGATATCAGCCATTACCTGATGCAACGATACAACTGGCTACGCTCGCATCAATTTAACGACGGCTTAGCCCCTGCGGTAGCGGAAGAAAAACTCAACGCAGTGTCCGGGATGAGTTGACCACTACATTTGGATAAGCAGCTCAGTACGTCGAGTGTGGTGTATACCAGAAAAAAAGCCCACTACTTGCCCCAGTTCGAGTTGGGAGCAGCTTCGTATGTTGAAGGGGCACGACGAAATCCCACCTTTAGATTTTCATTGAAAGGAGATGCGGTCCAGCGGTATTTCGGAGGTTTCAGTTACCCAGTAGTTCAAGCACCGCATACCGTCGCAAACCGCAGCCCAAGGCGCACCAGGGACCCCCTGAGTGCTGACGTCGAACATCGTGGTCTTCGCGCCGCCGTTCTGGCCATGGCGCCAGGCGACATTACTGTTGTACCCTCCCGAAGGTCGGACGTACCACAGCACGTTCTTCTGGCGGTTAGAGCAGTTGTCCCCAACATTGTTATCCGAAAGACGCATTTTATAAGCCGTGCCGACCGGAACAGTAAAGTGGCTGTCCCCAGCATCAATCATGCATTTAGCATCTGCTTGGGTAACGTCAAGCGAATAACTGCCGCTGCAATTGTAGAACACCACGTCATGATCTGAGCCTAAGACGCCAGGCGTTGCTTTTTTCTGCGCGGTGGGGGATGACGCAGAAGAGCAGGGTATTAAGCCACCAGGGTTCTTTCCTTGCTGGCTTGTCATTCTTCCGCCTAAGGTCTGTTGCGATGTGGCTGCGCTGTCAGTTGTTTCTGCCGACCAAGCCATATTCATTACTGATGCGAAAAGCAGGACGAGAGCCGACGCAACCATCAAAACCGCAGCGACAACATTGGATTGCCGCATCGTCGAATTTCTGGGTATGGAGGTCTTCGAAACGTGCATTTTTCGCTCAGAAGTTCAAGACTGACTCGCATGAATCGATGCGCTTCGGTATGCCGCATATGGCGGCTGCGTAATTAATTAAACAATTAACCGCGCGAGCTGCGATCGACACAGATTCACGACGACTCTGCGAATCACCGTTTGCACGACAAAAAATCGCTACGAGTCCGAAAATTGGAAAGAGTTGCGAATTTTCGTCAAAATCTCGCGTTTCGTCTGCCTAAATTGTGTTCGCCGAAATCCCACGAGAAATTCAGACTCACAGCTCCACTGTGAGGTTTTACTGGGCGGTGGCAGCGCGAAACTCCTGGACGTCGTCCTCGTCAATGCCACCTCCCATTATATCAAACTACGGATGCAATGTTGGCGTATGAAGGCGACATGCGGATTTGAGTAGATCAAATATTACCTCTTCGGAATAAGGTTCATAATTCCTCACGGTTTCTATAGAGGTTGGCTCAATGGGAATAAGTACATCTTCCTTGCCATGAAGCCAAACTCCAATGAATGGAGCCTCATGGATGATAAGCAAACGCAACTCGCACTCTTCGCTTGGGGGTTTTAAGGCGATAACATTAATGGCGCGCATTGCGGCTCGCGCCGAGATGGCATTTTGGTGAATTGAACTAATCATCCTAATGCCGCCATTTGTCACAACATCAACCTCCACTTCGGCTCTATCTCGACTTAAAAAATAATAACGCGTTCCCCAGTAATTTGCGCCATTAATTCCCGTGCCCGGGGAGATTTCATTGAGTGTTATTGTGTAACAATCAATCGGAGGGGATATATAAGAATCGACGAAATCGATCGAGGGAGAAAACCGACCGGAATCTGCGGCTACGTGCAGAAATTCCTGCACCAAATCAGCATTGACCTGTCCCGGATATTTCGTGCCAATCAGATCTAGAGATAGTGGCTTCTCAGCTCAGACGAGGAGTTGCCATGAAGAATCGCCGGTACAGCGACGAACAGATTGTGCGGATATTGCGCTAGACAGACCGAGACACAGTGCCTGAAGTGGCCAAGCGCCATGGCGTGAGCGAAGCGTCGATTTACGCTTGGCGAAAGCGCTTCGGTGAGATGATCAGCGATGATGTCGAACGCCTCAAGACACTTGAAGCCGAGAACGCGCACCTCAAGAAAATGATCGCCGAGCGTGATCTCGAGATCGAGGTCATGCGGGAGATGCCGAGTCATTGAGGTCCTCAGCCGATTGATCAGCATGCATGGCGCACCACGTTATCTCCGGTCAGACAACGGGCCGGAGTTTGTCAGCACAGTGCTGTTGAAATGGGCAACTCAAGAGCAGATCGAGACGGCATTGATTGATCCAGGCAAGCCTTGGCAAAACGGTATCAACGAAAGCTTCAACGGAGAATTCCGCGATCGCACTCGGCAGCATCGCAACGCAGATGGGAATCAAGACGCGCTTCATCTCCGTAGCGGATCTCGTCATCGCACTGGCGGCGGCCTCTCGACAGAACCGGCTCGCCGACTTCCTGAAATGCAACATCATGAACGCTCGGCTGCTGATCATCGACGAGGTCGGATAAGAGATGAGCAGCAACACAGCTTGACCCTGGGTCAAGCGAAACTGGTGACCAGTAATTGGCGCTGACTCAGGGCCAGCCACCATGCTGGGCATCAACGTGGTGACCCGGGTGAGTCAAATCTAATGTGGTTCACAACGGCCCAAGTGGTTCGCTTCTAAGTTGCTGTTGACACAGCTTCTTCACCGGCTTTGCGCCTTCGATTTCGGGCAACCGGCACATGCCATGACGCTGGAGGCAGTGATACAGCGAAGATCTTGTCAGATGTGGAATTGTCGGCCGCGGGGCGTAGAGGCAGCCGTCGAGCGGCAGCGTCGGTGCTGGCGATCGGCACGATCGTTGCGTCATTGGGCCGTCGCCAGCAACTGCGTCGCCTTGTTGAACGCGCTAAGACGATGCAGCCGGTGCTTTGAGGATTTTAAGGGTGAGCGTGGGCGATTGGTCCGTGTTGGTGTCATACGCCACGACGTACATGACCTGGGCCTCAGTATCGAGTGCCTTGACGATGTTCGATTTGGGCACCGTGAAGGTAATGTTCGCGCCGACCATCCTTTGAGAGACGGTCAAAGTGCCGGCGTTGTATTCGTCCGGGCCAACAATATTGAAATACAACGTGATTCTGTCGCCCACGGCCATGCCGTGATAAGCCGCGACGATGAAGTCCGCGCTGCGCTCGAGCGTATCGGTATAGAGAATGGAGGGGGGGGCCGTCCGTGGCGTTTGGACAATACGGGCGCGGCAAATAGGTTGCCGGAGTCGGATCTTGCTGAGTCATGATGGTCTCCTAGGATTAAGCGTTACTCCACAAATGACGCGAGGCCGCGCTTCGCCCGCCGTGGCGCGGGATGCCGCCTCGCCCCATGCCTTACCACACCTGCCTTGCCGAACTCGCGCGACCGCTCACCGCAGGAACGGCCTCATAGCTCAAGCCGCTGGCCAAGCGCGATCTGACCGACCCGCTGTCGCCGCCGCACGCCGCCGAGCCCCAGGTCACCACGCCGCCGCCCGCCAGCACGGCGACGAACACTTCGCTGTTCGCGTAGATAGCGCGCACGTTCTGAAGCTGGGCCTTGACCGTCGACGAATCGGCGCCGAAGGCCGTGTTCCCCCAGGTCACTACGGTGCCGTCGCGGCGCAACGCCGCGAACGCGCCATCGGTGCCGGTGATCTGCACGACGTCAGTGAGCTTCGCAATGTCGGGCGGCACGTCGCCCCCTGTCCAGGTATAACCCCAAGCGACGACCTGCCCGTTGCCGCGCCGCGCCGCGAAGGAGGTCCGGGTGGCAACCACCTCCTCGATATCTGCAAGGTTGGCGATGGCGGGCGGCACGGTGCCGCCGTAACCATCAGCGCCCCAGGCCAACACCCGCCTGCCCGCGGTGCGCACGGCGAAGGCGTGACCCGAGGCGGCGGCCAGTTCCACGATGTCCGAGCGGCCCGCGATACTGGCGGGGAGTGAACCACCGCCGTTCGGGTCGCCCCAGGCCACCACCTTGTTGTTGGCACGCAGCGCGCAGAAGGCGCTCCAGGTCCCTCGGACGTCTACAATGTCCGTCAAGGTGTCGATGCCGCGTGGCACGTCCGTGAGGTAAAACCCCCATGTTGCAACCCCGCCGGTTTTCCGTAATGCGGCGAAACTGAAAGAGGTGTGGTAAATGTCCACGACGTCGTTCAGTGCCTTGACAGCGGGCGTCAACTGCCCCCCGTTGCCTGCATCTCCCCAAGCCGTGACATGGCCGCTCGCATGCAGGACGGCGAAGGCCCAGGAGTTCCCGACGATGCGTGCCGCGTCGGTCACGCCCGCGGGCGCCAACCCGCCGTACGCTGACGAACCCCACGCCGCAATCTGCCCGTTGCCGCGCCGCACCGCGAAGGCGCCTTGCGTGGAGGCCATCTCGACCACGTCGTCGTAGGCTCCGATGGCCGACGGCACAGAGCCCCCCCAGGTCGGCACTCCCCAGGCGAGCACGCTGCCTTTGTCGAGGCGGGCCGCCAGGGCCGCGGAAGTGCCGGGAGGGGCCGCATCATTGCCGGTGGCGGCGATGTTGACCGGATGGATCGTGGCCGAATCGTCCTGCGTCTGCACGAGGAGCGAGGCCCACGGACGCGTGTCCTTGAACGAAGGCGCCAGCGTCCATGCGTTTGCGTCGTCATCCGCATAGCGCCATTGGGCGTTCAGCGGCTGCTGCGTCGTCTTGTTGAACGCGCGCAGGCGGTGCGACTGGCGTTCTCCTCGGCAACCGTTGCCGGTGTTGCGCGCCCCCATCACCAGCAACGGGCCGTGGTCCGGCAGGGCGACGACGTCGTAGAGCGACGGCGGCGACGTCTCTTCAGGCGCGCCGCTGGCCCGCATGACGGTGTAGTCGAGCGTCACGACATGATTGACGTCCGCCTGCACCGTGGCGAGCGGCACCGTGAGTGTAATGTCGCCGCCCGCTTCCTGGTCGTCCACCGTGGTAGAGATGACGGTCGTGCCAGCGCCCGCCGCGCCGTCCCAATACAAGGTGATTCGATCGCCGCTGCGGAACTTGGCCGAAGCGCCCAACCGCACCGTGGCCCCCTTCGGGCAGTCGTCCACGTTGAGCTGGGAGCCTTTGGCCTGGTCGATGGTCGCGGCGGGCAGAAGGCCTTGAACGATAATCAAGTCGAGCGGCAGGCTCGTGACGTAGGCGTTGCTGCCACGCACGAAATCGTAGGATGCGGTCACCTTCGCGTCGAGCCCCGCAGTGATCTTGTCGTACGGCACGTCGAACTCGATCGCCTGTCCAACGTCCGTCGCTTGGAGGACGCGATTGACGGTCCAACTGCCGGCGGGCTTCGCGCAGGCCCACGTCAGATTGACGATGTCACCCTGGCGCATGTCGGCATTCGGGGGCACGAACACCGGGCAGCCTTTCACTGCTGAGAGGTCGCGCGGATCGAGCACGCCTGCGATCGCATCGGGCACCGACGGCGCTGCGACCACGGCCGCTTGCCGCTCGACTTTCAGGGTGAGCACGTTGGACGACAGCCACTTGCCGCCGGCCTGCTGGATCGCGTATTCGAACGTGACGTCGGCGTTAACGAACGCCTCGATGCTGGCGTACGGGATTTGGATCGGATACGGCTGCGTCACGTCGTAGTTCGCGGGGAGGGCGAATGGCACCTCTATCCCTTTCGGGGGGCCGCCGCCCCAAATCGTCTTGCCCTGAACACCGGGTTTCAAACTGTCATCGGGGCCGATGAGCCCCGTGGCCCCACTGAGCGCGAGGTTGGGGTTGAGAATACCGTCGATGGCTTCCTTGATGACCGGCGCGGCTGGCTTGCTGACGTCCACGGCATCGCCGATGCTCAGCGAATAAATGTGAGAGGGCTGCAAGGTGCCGCCCTGCTCGCGCTCATAGCGCACATTCACGGTTTGACCGATGTAGAGCTCGACATACTCGGCTGGGACCACAAACGTGATTGAGCGCACGGCGCGGAGAGTGATTTCGTCGTCGTAGTAGCCCGGCTCGCCCTCGGCGCCCCAGTACAGGTAGACGGTGTCTTTCACTGCCATGCCGTCATAGATTGGGATGACGACGCGCACGTTTTTGTGGGCGAGGTCAGTGTCCAGATGCTGATTGACGACGCCCTCCACGCTCGGTTCCTTGAGCAGCAATGGGGCGCCGATGGTAAGGCCGAGCTTGTGCGATTCGATGGGGTCCCCGCCTGCGGCAGGCTCGACGATGTAGTAAGCCACGACGTCGGTATTGAGTGCTTTGACGATGTTCGCCTTCGGCACGGTGAAGATTGTGTCCGTACCGACCCGTCTTTTGGAGACGTCGAATTCATCGGTGTATTGGCCGGGACCGCCATCATCGAAATAGAAGAAGATGTGGTCACCCTGGGCCATGTCGGGATAGACCTCGACCTTAAAGTCCGAACCGCTACCGGGCACCTCGTCGGGATCGAGAAATTTGCCGGGGGCGTCGGCACAAACGGGCTCGGGATAATGGACCGCCGTCTCGACCGCGCCACTCGTCGCCGGATGCGGCGCGGGGGCGTTAGCGGAACCGTGCGGCGGCACCGGCGTTGCATCTTGCTGGGTCATGCGAGACTCCTTAAACGTGAAATGGATCTTGTGAGTCAAACGTCGAGGGCCGCGATCGCACATCCCTCCTCGGTGGCGTGCGACAACCTGTCCTACGTCGCCTCATAGAACCGCCCGGCATCATGTCGCTATGACGAACGAACTGTCGCCGCCACCGGTCGGCGCGCCCCAGGTCGCCGGCCCGCCTCCCGTCTTGAGCGCAACGAAGACGTCGGTGCTGGCATACATCACGCGGATGTCCGTGGGTTCTGTCGCGGTAAGCGAAGCTGGACGAGCGAGCGTGACCGAGAAGCTGCGGTTATGCGACCGGGGAATAGAGTTGCTCAGCGGGAGGCGGACGGCCCGCTTGGGGGCAGACATTTGCCCCTTGCGAATCATGTGCATGGCCTCGATGCCGCCTAGGATGATGCGTACACAGCGGAAATTCTGGAAGCCCGGCATATCGGCCCGAGACGACGTTTGATCGCGCGGTGACCCGGCTCGACGAGGTTGTTCAGGTTCTGGTTCTGGTGGCCTTCGATGGGTGTCTCGTGCAGGGCGACCAGCGTGCGCCGCTATTTCAAGCTGCTGGGCTTGCAGCCGCATCGCAGCGAGAGTTTCAAAGCTGTCCACGGACTCGTTCTTCATTGAGAAGTTGCGCGACGTGGTCGGCCGGTACCTGAACCCGCCCGAGAATGCTCTGGTGCTGTGCGTCGATGAGAAGAGTCAGTGCCAGGCACTGGAGCACACGCAGCCGATGCTGCCCATGAGGCTGGGCTATGTTGAAGGCGTCACCCACGATTACGTCCGCCATGGCACGACGACGCTGTTTGCTGCGCTGAACGTCCTGAACGGTGCGGTGTTGGCCGAATGCAAGCCGCGCCACCGGCACCAGGCGTTTCTTGCCTTCTTGCGCTCGATCGACAAGGCCGTTCCCGCTGACCTCGACGTGCATTGCATCGTGGACAACTGCAGCAGCCATAAGCACCCCAAGGTCAAGGCGTGGCTGGCAGCCTGCCAGCGCTGGCATATGCGCTTCATCCCGCCCCACAGTTCCTGGCTCAATCAAGTCGAACGCTTCTTCTCTACCATTACCGACAAGGCGATCCGCCGCGGCTCGTTCAGTTCGGTCAAGTAACTGGTTCGGAAGATGGATCACTTCGTTGCGCACTACAACCAGAACTGCAAACCATTTACTTGGACCGTCACCGCCGATTCAGTCCTGGCCAAGCTCAGCAGACTTTGCGAACGAATCAGCGGAACGGGACACTAGGTGTACAGTCCCGAATTTTCATAGTGCCACTCTCTCCTTGGAGTGGAAATAGGCACTATGGGCCAAGTTCTTCACGGAAGCACCACAACGACAGGGGCAATCGTCAAACGCTATCGCTACGAGACGCACAGCCAGTTTGAAATCTGACGCCGTAGCCAGCCAGCAGGTTGCGAGTCCAGTCTTTTTTTTAAGCGATTCCATGTCCAGTCCGAATTGCCAGTAGGCCACATACACTGGTCATAGCCAACTATTCAAACTATTAGTATTCAGGCTCCGTCGCAGTAACGACGCGTGTGGGAGTGGCCGCCTCGAGCGTTTCGGTATTCAAAGAGCCAAGCTGTAGAATTGCTCGGCCAAGGACGCGTGTTGCCCTTCAGGGCAGTGCAGTTGCCCCTTGCGAATTAGGCGCATGCGAGGATTCCGGCAGTCGAACGGAAGGTCTTAAGAGGCCAGTTCAAAAATCCCGTGAGGGGCTGTTAACTTTCGAGGCGACCTGCTAACCTCAGGCATCCAGGCAACGGAGATTGGGCGCGACCCGGTTCCAGGCACCACATCCTCGTAGACGCCAACGGCATTCCCATCGTCGCGATCCTCACCGGCGCAAACGTCAATGACGTCACGCAACTGCTGCCGCTCGTTGACTCGATTGCACCGATTCGCGGTGTTCGCGGCCGTCCCCTATTGCATGTAGTTGGCCAGTTCAGCCTTCAGCTTCGCGCGCCCCGCCGAGATCAGCTCGTTGATGGGCTGGCCCATCAACGCCTCGCAGGTCTTTGCCGCCTCACCCAGGATCGCGGTAGCGGCGTCGTTCTGGATAATCGTCAGTTTTAGTTCGGTGGTTGATGCTGGCGTGGTCAGCGAAGACCGCCTGGTTTATCGGAGGAGTCGTGAGTCAAGAGCAAATGGCTCCTGCCTTGATACCGTCACTCGCTGAAAGTCAGCGTGGAGAGGATTCAGGATGACGCTCCAGTCTGCCGGACAAACGACGGAGCGTACTTTCATCGCAACGGTGTTGGCCTCGGCCAGCCATGCCCGAACAATCTCTATCGCGCATGCGGGGCCGTACCGGGTGGTTCGAGCAGGTGAGGTTATGAGAGCCAGGGGACGCCAAGCCGGTCGAAGTACGCGAGGGGCATTGCTCGTTTCAGTCGCCGGTAGCTGTTGCGCCACCAGCAGCGGTTATTGGCTGCCACCTTTCGAGCATCGACCTCCGAGGCACCCAGCGCCCGCAACTCCCGGTACATTGTTGTTCCTCGTCGCCAGTGCTTGAGCTGCAATGCGCGTAACCGGCGTCTGATCCACTCGTCGAGTTCACGGAGCACCCTCGGTGTCTGCGCGAGATGGAAGTACGCCCCCAGCCCGGCACATACGCTCGCAGTCGTTCCGCCACCTCGGGCAAACTGCGCCCGCACGAGCGGCGCGTCAGTTCCCGGATACCTTGCTTAAAGGCCGCCAGTGCCTTCCTTGACACCGCACATTTGATCTCGTCCCTGTTACGCCACAGGGCAGCAAGCATTATCAGGAAAACCAAGAAATCTGGCGGAGGCGGTGAGATTCGAACTCACGGAAGGGTTACCCCTTCGCTGGTTTTCAAGTCTTAATGGGAAATCGTTACGGGGGAAGAGGTTAGGGGAGGTTCCGCTTCGACAACCGGAGGGCGTGAAACGCCGGAAACCCGCGTGTTTACTGGGGGTGGAAAACGGGTTGCGGAGCAGGATTTGGAGGGATTTGGCGGCGTGCAGTCGGGAAACTTCCCGATTTATCGTCGCCACAAAAAATAGTTGATGGGCGAGAATTTTTGTGAGTACAATAAATGCCCATGGATATCAGTTTCGACCCGGCGAAAAGTGACCGGAATGTGCAGGAACGGGGTTTGCCGTTCACGATGGCCCAGGACTTTGAGTGGGACAGCGCGGTGATCGAAGAGGATGTTCGAGTCGACTATGGCGAGAGACGTTACCGGGCCTTCGGGTACATCGGTGACCGGCTGTTCGCATTGGTCTTCACGCCTCGCGCAGAAAAAATACACATCATCAGCTTGCGCAAGGCGAATTCGCGAGAGGTGAAACGCTATGCCGAAACTTAAGCCGGGAACCGTCCTCCCTACACCGGCTGAGGACGCCAAGATCAAAAAGCAAATGCGTCAGGATTCGCAGAATCCGGAATGGACGAAGAAGGACTTCGCCAAGGCGCGGCCTGCGAGTGAAGTGTTGCCGGGGATCGTTGGCGACGAGGCCGCTGAGAAGCTGCTCAAGCCTCGCGGTCGGCCCAAGGCTGAGATTACGAAGGAGCGAATCAACATTCGGCTGTCGCCGGAGGTTGTCGATTACTTCAGGGCATCCGGTAGCGGTTGGCAGACGCGAATTGATGCGGCGCTCCGGCAGTTCATTGCAGAGCATCCGCATTTGGTGTGAGGGGAACTGCTGAGATATTCTTCCGCGACCGACGCGTCGATGGGTTCAAATGGCTCTTCCGGAATTGTTCTCGTACTGAATGAATTTTCGGCCGAACCCTAGCTTGCGGGTAATACGGCGGTTCCCTGTATTGACGACGATGTTCGCGGGCAACTGTGTGGTGCTGCCGGCGTTATAGGCCGCTACTAATTTGCTCGGGTATGTTTTAATGCCAAGCCGCTTGAGCGCCTGCGGAGCCAGAACTTCAACAGGACGCACCGGGATTGGGTTGCCGGACAGGGCGCTAGGTTTCGCCTTGGCGTATACCCCAACCCCCAATTTAACTATCGTCCCCGCATCGACGAGTCCCCGCAGCACACGGCTAAGGTGTGCCTCGCTCCCCAATGCGGCGAAGTCTGCACGCAGAAAGACATCTGCTTTCCATTGACGTAGCGAGCTTTTCAGCTTGTCTCTCAACTTCACACTGCCCTCCTTCTTGAAACATGGATTTTCATGATCTATTGATTGGTAGGGCCAAGATTAATGAGTCAGGCTCATTCGGCAGGTGTTGTACAGGACTCTTTTCTCAAATGGACGAGGGTTGCTAGTCCGTCTCAGGCGTCTGCGTCAGCACGTACTTCAAGCTGCGTAGAAAACCGTATTTTGTTGGGGGGGGCGACCCTAGCAATTTCGGCGACGGAGGCGGTTTTCTGCCACCCAAGATGCGGTTCTTCAGACCTTTCCCAAGTGCGTTCTGGGGATGCGTCCGAATAACGCGAGGTGCTGTAAAGTTGCGCTTCTCAGGCGTTGTCACGCCGCTCCTGTCCCAATATTCTTTAACCGTCACGTCCCAAACGTGACCGGGCGTAGCAACCCGATTGGTTAAACCTGGGCACACGACCGCAGAAGCTTGCGGTCTTCGTGTGCGCCGACTCATGCGTTCGTTATCAACGGGCGGGCCTGTACTGGGACACCTTCGGGTGTGCCGTGTATTCGGGAAACCAGCGGTTTGCTACCCCAGTCCAGTGCCTGCCCACCCCCTCTCGTTCTTGCGAGGGGCAGGATTGAAACGGTTAGCATGAGGGCACAGCATGACCTCTCTCGTATCTACTACTCCCGTTGTTCGCGACTCTCTCGACAAACTGCACAGCTTGTCCGAACGCCTCGTAGCACTCTGCATGGTCGCGGCAAATCAAGAAAACACCGAATCCATTCCGCACGAATTCGCAAACGCGTACTTCGAGCAAATGGGAGACCTCGCGGACGAAGTTCTCGATCTGACTCAACGATTGGATGACGATCTGAGTCTCGCGAAGAATCCCGCTCTCGCACCCATTTGATTTCGTCGTGGTGTCGCCGTCCCTTCTCGCCTCTCATCGCGAGAGACATGTTCACTTTTGATGTTTGGGGGAGGTGGGGTGCGGCGACTTGAGCGGAGACGCTGCTTGGAGCCGCTGGGCCGTTGATGGGCGAGAGCCAGGGGGGGCGCATCGGGTTAGCGCTGTGCCAAGATCCGATGGTGATTGGTGCATATTCTGGACATAGCGGTCTTACAGAGGAGCGCTTCGCCTTGACTACCCGGCTTTCCAGATCGTGTTTGCGTTGCGAGCGGCTTGCTCTTGTGCGGGCGAGATATGTCCACTGGTTTCGTCGGTACGTCCGGTGACCAACCAGAAGGCGAACTGGGGCCAGACTTGACCAATCGCCTCGATCATCTCGGATGTCGGGCGCTGAAGACCTCGGGATACGTTCTGCCACCGCTTCGATGGAATGCCCGTGAAGTTCTCCATCTCCCGCCAACATCGGTCGGCGTCGGCGACATGCTCAATGAGTTCGCAGATGCGCTCACGCATATCGGAATATCCCCAAATACGTTCCAGACATGGAAACCTATACTTTAGGCACGCCTAATTTTTAGGTGTAAGTGACTCGGCGTCCGTTGGCACCGCATATGTGCAACCGGAGGCGTATTAGCAGCGAAAAAAAGGTCATCTTCGTCCATGTCACGCGACTAGAGGGCATGTCAAACACGACCGGCCGTCCATGCGACATACGCACCGCACAATGCGTGCGCGAACAATCGACGAGCGAAGGCGATCAACCCGTCGTCGGCCGAGTCATGTTGCCTAGGGGCCTTATGAAACGACCAAAGGCGAATACCTCGCGGAATTCGCCCTTACGCAGTCAATGGATGGTCACTTGGTCTCGCGCATTGTAGCGTCGCACGCCTACGCAACTAACGCGAGTCCCTCAGTTTCAGGCAAATCCGCCGAGTGACTTTGTCCGCCTCGTGACGTGTCTTCAAATTAGCGAGCGTTCCTCGCTTTCCACATCCGGCCCCCCGCCAGATTTTTTGCACCGTCGCCGCTGAACAGTCGTGACGGAAATTGGAGGTTGCGATGTTTCAACAGTTATCACTCCGCTTGCCCGGTGGCTTTTGTCCGGCGCGTTCTATTCAGGAGCCTTCGCCGTGCCCTTGTTCGGCTCCGTATTCTCGGTGGCGCCAAATTCGTCGCGAGTGTCTCCACGCTCTCCCAATGAAACGAAGAAGGGTGTCTAGCGTCGGGAGTGTCGGCGCCGTTGTCGGAGCCAGGGGTTTGCATGGGCGTATCTGCAACGTCCGGGCCGTAGCCGCGCGACTCAGCGCGACTCGCGCGACCGAGCAGCGGGTAGCACTACGGACGTTGGCCGTACCTGCGCCATGAGTGCACAGGCCTCTACTGAATACAGTCTTTCCGGACTCGGCGGCGAAGTGACCTGGATCGCATTGAGGCAGAAGCTTCGTGCGACCACCGCCGCCCGCAGGGGCGAGGACGGCGGGGGCGCGCGAAGCGCGTCCTAAATTTATATCCGTAACACTTAACGATTATGGACCGGGGGCAGGCCGTTCAAAGTAGATAAGAACGGATTGCTACTCGGATGAACATCCGAAGCGATGACCCCTGCGACGGCCGGTGTTATTGCTGACGAAGTGGTCAAGTGCTTGCTCGGGAGTTTGAACGCTTCTGAACAGCAACGCGGGAGAAATGAGTATGGAGACCTTTTTGACCCGAGAAGAGGTTGTGTACTTGACCGGTAGGCAGGTCAAGACCAAGCAGGCCGAGACGCTGCGCCGTATGGGCGTCCCGTTCTTCCTGAATGCCGGCGGACGGCCCATCGTGACGAGAGTTGCAGTCGAGGGGCGAGGCGATGCTTTGGAGGTGAGGAAGCCCCGATGGGCCCCTCGTGTATTGGAGGGCGATCATGGGACGTAAGCCGAGCGTGAATCTGAACCTGCCGAAGGGCATGCGCGCGAGAACGCAGAGAAGCGGCCGAATTTTCTACTACTACGACGCCGGCGGCGCGCCTCGTCGAGAGATTCCACTGGGTCCCGATTTCGTGCAGGCGGTGCGAAAGTGGACGGAGCTGGAAGCAGATGTGAAACCGATTCACCGGAAAATGATTACGTTCCGCTATGTGTCGGAGCGATATGTTCGCGAGGTCCTACCGACGAAAGCGCTAAGTACCCGAGAGGGAGACCGGTTAATGCTCGCGAAGCTCTACGCCTTCTTCGACGACCCGCCAGCGCCACTTGACGAGATTAAGCCGATCAACGTCCGTCAGTATCTGGATTGGCGTGTGCGAAGCACGGTAGATGCCCTAGGGGCCGAAGGAAAGGTGGTTAAAGGCACGGAAGGGCAGGTGCGAGCGAACCGAGAGAAGGCTCTGTTCTCGCACATCTGGAACAAGGCACGGGAGTGGGGCTATACGGATCAACCGAATCCATGCGCTGGCATCAAGGGTTATCGCGAACGCCCACGAGATGTGTACATCGAGGACGATGAATATCTTCTCATCCACAAACACGCTCGTCAGCCGCTACGCGATGCGATGGATTTGGCATATCTAACCGGTCAACGCCCGTCGGACGTCCTCAAGATGAGTGAGTGTGATCTATCGGATGGTTGTTTGTTAATTCAGCAGGGAAAGACTGACGCTAAGCTTCGAATTCGTGTAACGGGGCGGCTCAAGGAAACGCTTGATCGGATTGCAAAACAAAAAATTTGTCATAATCCACGCAGCTTTTTCTTGGTGGTGAACGAGCGTGGTCGACGCGTCGGGCTCAAGTCGATCCAATCTATGTTCGTGGAAGCGCGCCTGGCAGCCGGATTGCTTGATCCAAAGAAATTTCAATTCCGCGATTTGAGAGCAAAGGCGGGGACGGACAAGGCTGATGATGCCGGCGATATACGCGCGGCGCAGAAACAACTCGGTCATACAAACATCTCGACTACCGAGCGATATATGCGAAACCGTCGAGGCGCTAAAGTCGAGCCGACGCGATGATCTTCTGCCTTCAGGCATGCGCGCGTGATGGCGTCTGTGGATTCACACGGGGAACACGACACCTCCGCGGCACTAGCGGCCTAGCGTGTCGCCTATGGGGGCAATTCACCATCTAATACTGAGGGTCGGGGGGGCACTTACTAACTATTCAGCCGACAATGTGACGTCGGAATTTTCGTGGCCGGCGTGCGTGACAAATAATATTGAAACTCCGCGAGTTCGTCGATTGTTTCAACTAGCCACTCAAGGCACTTGTCCAACAAATATTTATTTAAATAAGTACCATGAATCAACAGACACAGCAACTCATCACACTAGTGATCGCCACCGTCGGGCTGCTAATTTCTCTCTACTTGCTCTACATCAACATCAAGAACAGACGGACACAAGTATCGGCATATCGCCTCACCCGCGCACTTCATCGAAGTAGTAGGATCGTGCTCAAGTACATTAACACTGAGCAACTTGATGGGCGCTTTTTGGTCAAGTTGGTGCTCTTCAATCCAGGCTCCATTGCGTCGGTCATCCATAGCTTTGCTGTATTCAAGCCAACCAAAAATCCAAATTTATTTTTTCGAATATTCAAGCCCACTGTCCTGAGGCGACTTGAAGATGCTCATTGGTGGCCGACTCAAGATGAAAACCAGAAAGATGCGCGATACCTTGATGACGAGTATCAGAATCTTTATGTTGCAGACTATCGAGTCATCTTGGTTTCCATCCCCGGACTGGTGGGTTGGGAGAGGTATGGATTTGAAATCCGTACCAACAACGACTACCAAATTCATGAGACCCCTATCGATGGAATCAAGGGGTCTCATCGATTCAGTCATTACTACGAAGAGTGGCATACAGAGAAATAATCTCGGAAGTTTCGCATGCAGGCGACCAATTTCCCCGTGCTGCCCGTTGCCCATCATTAAAATTTGCAAAATTTGTAGATGTACTTATTATAATGGCGAAAAAGAATGGACGGCGATCGACTCTGATCGGGATTGTGCGGCCATCTGATTTTCTAATCCGGAACACGATTCCTCCGCATGACCGGAGGCAGATGGGGAGGCGCTTTGAGCCTAGTCGACGGTGCGGCAGAGCTTTTGCTCGTAGCTAACGATCCTAAATATTCGGAAACTGGTGGGGGGCACGGGGCTAAGGGCGTCGACTTTCCTCGTTGGTGGGCCGTCGTTCGGATGATGGAGTTGGAGACGGCCAACGAGCCAGACTTCCTCCTACTCTTTGAGTCCGTCCAGGACGTCGCAGAACTTAATTCCGCGACCACGCCAACCCGCGCGAGGGTCTATCAGGTCAAGAAGAAGGACGCTGGCACTTGGACCTGGTCCGTCCTCACCGGCACCTCTGCCCCTAAGGCCCCGTCGCCCACGCAAAGTAAGTCGACTAGGGCGGCAACTGCATCAGCGAAGGCACCCACCTTTGAAAAGGTCCCGGAATCTGCTCTCGGCAAACTGCATCTTAGTCTGACGGCATTTAGCTCTTTGCCTGTCGAAGGCGTATTCCTCTCGAACGCAGGCTGTGACTTCCCGCTCGCCAGTGGCGGCTCTGCGGCCACGACGATGCCTTGCTCGCTCGTGGACCTAGCAGCGGATCACGTGCGACTACTAACCGATGCCTTCGCCTCATTATCACCAGGCGCCCCTCCGCCAGATTTGGCCCGAGTGAAGTTGCAGAAGGTTGCCATACATTCCGACGATTTGGCCGCACCGGCAATTGCCGCTGCGCTGCAACTCCTGAACGAGCGTAGCCCGGAACACGCAGGTCAGGCAAAGGCGTTCGTCGATTCATTGGTGATGCAGATTTCACCGCTGACCCGCCGCACCGACGCCTGCGTATCGTTCGAAGAGCTCGTCAAAGAACGTGGCTTCTCGAGGAACGCATTCTTGGCGGCTTTGGCCGCACTGGAGACGGTTCCCGATCGCCTCGCGTTGCTCGACCTCTGGCTGAAGCAACTCCAAACCGAGGGCGTTGACTTCATGACCGTCACATCGGTACGCATAGCAGCGGCGGGTGCGCAGCGAGACCGGCTCATTGGAGGAACCAAGCTCTCGAAAGAGATCGACATCTTCTGCGACGAATGGATTGCAACCAATCCATGGACATCCAACTTGCGGCCTTTTGTCGAAGCCGCGCTTGCCGCGCTCAAGGTCAAATTCAGCGGACATCGCGATCACGACCTGATGGCACGGTTTGTCATGAGAGCCATAACGAAATGCGTGGACCAGAACTGAGACGCCTCGTCCGAAGCCTGAGAACAAAAGACTATGCATCGCTTCCGATTCAAAAACATCTGGCTGCTATCTCATCGCGAGAAGAAAGCTCGACACATAGGGTTCCATCCGAACAAGAACTTGCTGGTGGGGAGAAATCACACGGGCAAAACGACGGTGATTCGGAGCCTGTTTGAGACGCTCGGCGCGAAGCCGCAGGGCAAGCTTGAGCAATGGGACGAGAACGCTACTTCTTTGCTTGAATTTTCAGTGGATGACAAGAGCTACTTCGCTCTTCATCAGGATGGACGACGCGCGCTTTTTGACACGAACTTCAACCTCATTGTCTCGACATCAAAATTCGGCGATTGGTCCAAGCACTTCTGCGAGATAACCGACTTCAACCTGGTGTTCTCAGATAAGAAGCAGGCGGAGGTGGTCCTGGCCGACCCCGCGTGCTTCTTCGTGCCGTTCTACGTAAACCAAGATGGTAGTTGGCAATCCGACTGGAATACGTTTGGCGGCATGAAGCGCTTCAGCGCGCCGTTCAAGCCAATCCTTGAATACTTCACTGGCGTATGCCCGCCGGGTTACTACACAGCAAGCGCAGAGAAGTCTCAACACTCCAAGGTTCTTGAAGAGAACCGACGCGAGTACCGCCTGCTCGAGCGTGCTATCGAGCGCTTCAGCAAAACCATCCCGCTATCAGGCCCAAAGGTCAACGCTGACAATTTTTCCTTAGAGATTGAGCAACTCACGAAGGAAGTCAATCAGCTCAACGTCCGACAGGAAGCACTGCGTAATGTGGCCGTTCGGGAGCAAGAACTTCTGAAGAATCTGGACCATCAGATTCAGCTCGCCGAAACCGCTCTTGTCGCATACGACAGCGACGCAAAGTACCTTTTCAAAAAAGATGCAGCACCACTGGTCTGCCCGACTTGTCATGCGGAACACGAGAAGCCATTCCTTGACCTATTGGAGTTCGCGGAAGACGCTCGCGTTCTACGCGAGCTCGCTGCACGACTGCGTGAGGATGCCGCCGAGGTTCGCAAGCGGACGCAGAAGGCATTCTTGGAGCTAAGCTCACTCAATGAGAACTACCTGCGTATCTCCCGTTTGTTGGACACACGAAAAGGCGCGTTGAAGTTCCAAGACGTCGTAGGTAGCCTTGGCGCAGAGTCGGCGTTCGCGGCCTTCGAGGAGGAGCGAAAACATATTCAAAATGCCATTGATGCTGTGGTTCTCACCGTAGATGCGCTCGAGACGAAGATGAACGAGCTGCGCTCTCCCAAGCGCACGAAGGCCATCTTGACCGATTTTCGTGAACACTACGCAGCCAGTCGCATTGCATTACAGCTCCAATCCGTTTCGACCAAAACTATGCAGTTGGCATCCCGCCCCTCGCTCTCGGGCAGTGGCGGACCGCGATCAATTCTCGCCTATTACGCGTCCATCTGGCGGACCGTTCAAAGCGAGATGGGCACATACGACATCCCTGTCGTCATAGACTCGCCCAACCAACAGGCCCAAGACGACTTCAACCTGCCTGCGGTGCTCAAATTCATTGCCAACGACTTACCCGCAGGCATGCAACTCATCGTCGGACTGGAAACACCTACCGACTTCATCTTCGATCATCAGGTCACGCTAACGGAGAAGTACGCGATGTTAAATGAGGAGGATTGGGAGCCCACAGAGCAATTGATGGAGCCATTGCTGAGAAAGATGTACCTGACAACCCTGTCACAGGGGTAAGAAATGTCTGTATTGCTGTAATCGAATTGAAAGATCTGCACTACTCTGTCACGGTATTTCCTAATTTGATAGCCACTATGTCAACAAGTCCACCGGAGGGCACGCTTCCAGATGAATTGTTCGTCGAAGTTCAGAAAATCTTTCGTGCGACGCCGGCTCTGTTGATTGGGTCTGGTTTTTCGTGCGGCTATGGGCTCCCCGGCATGTGGGACTTGGGCGTACATTTATTAGCCAATGTTGAGGCTGCGCTAACAACAGATGAGGCGAAGGCGCTGTGGCGGGGTGCGTCTAATGCCGTTAAGGCCAACCTTGAGGCTGGGTTAAACACCATTCCACAGGGAGCGGCTGGTAGAGAGGAACTTGTTCGTGCCATTCGCTACGAGACAGCGAAGCTAATTCTCTCGGCGACGTCAGTGGCAGAGAAAACCATCCTCGACCAAGGCCTTGCGGCCGGCCACGCTCCCGCGCGTTTACTTCGACTTCTCTTCAATGGGGCCGCGCAAAACGCAGAGAGCATCCCGGTCATCACAACGAACTACGATACGCTATTGGAGCTGTTCTGCGATCTGGCCGATCTGCCAATTGATACGGGGTTCACCGGCTTTCGTCGCCGCAAGCCACGAACGGCGCCAATATTTCAGACGCAATACAGTCGCGTGTGGGCAGCAGAAAAGAAGGGGGGCTTTCAAGCGGATCATCGACCCTTCAGGACTGTTCGCCTTCACAAGCCGCATGGCTCGATCAGTTGGCTGGCGACGCCTACTGGGCCGGTGGAAGCTCTGAATGACAATTCGAATGCGGCTCGGGCCATTGTGGTGCCGGGCCCATCCAAGTATCAAGACGCGCTGGTGAATACCTTGTTCGACGCTATGCGAACGGAGATGAATGGCGTGCTCGGAGGTGCCTCGGCGCTCCTGTGTCTCGGATTCGGATTTAACGATGACCACCTCCAAGGCGTAATAAGGGCCCGGCTGGACGCTCACATGCCAATGATCTTGTTGACCCGAGATCCAACCGAAAGCATTAATGGGCTTCTCCGCGCATACCCACATGCTATTGCAGTTTTCAAGGAGGATGTGGGGGCAAAGTGCTTTTGGAACGGGCGGGTGTACAGGTCCGAAGAACCTCTGTGGCAGTTGGATGACTTCCTGAAAAAATTCTTGGAGTAAGGGCACGCAATGACAATCTTTACATTCAATGAACAACAGTCGATTGGTGAAGTTCGCAGTGTTGAAACGTCACGTATCACTATTCGAGTCACCGATGGTCAACGCTTGCAAAAGGCGCGCGTCGGGCGGCTGGTAGCCATTCAGGCAACCGGTGACGAGTGGTTGATTGGCATTGTGGAGCGTGTCTGGCGACACCCGGTTGAATTGCCGACCTTGGAAGAGGGCGAGGTTGCTGCGGGCGCCGCTGTCATTGAACAGGAAGAGAATGGAGTTGCTATCAGCTTGGTGGGTACCTACCGTGCTCGTGACGGACAACGACACAACACCTTCAGTCGCGCCGTCTTTGCGCTTCCTGAGATCAATCGACCCGTTTACCCAATTGAAGAGAAGTCCCTTGAGGACTTCATGGGCATCTTGAGTGCTTCATCCAAAGCGGATGCAGCGACCCCCCTCAAGGTGGGCACCTACACTCTAGACGGCAAGGCCAGCGCCTACATCGACGGAGACAAGCTCTTCCAGCGCCACGCGGCGCTGCTCGGCAGCACTGGCTCAGGAAAGTCCTTTGCCGTCGCCTCGATCTTGGAGCAGACCGCACAACTGCCTCATGCTAACGTTGTTGTGCTCGATCTGCATGGCGAGTATTCGAGCATGACGTTCGCCTCGCACTATCGGATTGCAGGGATCGGGGACATCAAGGCGAAGAAGGACGGTGCGATCTTTCTTCCCTTCTGGTTGCTGACTTATGACGAGATGCAGTCTGTTTTCGTGGATCGCTCAGGTAACAATGCGCCAAATCAAGCAATTGCTTTGATGGACTCTGTCATCGAGTTGAAACGCTCGGCAATTGATGCGCTTGGAAAGCCTCAGCTTCTTGAGGGTTTCACGGTTGATACCCCTGTGCCCTACCGACTTGCCGAACTTGTTAGTTCCTTGGATTTCAAGAATGACGAGGCTATCGACACAGGTGAGACGTATGCATCTGGGCCGCGTAAAGGCCAGTCGAAAACCGAGAAAGGCCCGATGAATGGGCAGTTGTCGCGCTTCCTCGTTCGTCTGAAAACCAAGATGAACGACCGACGCTATGCGTTTATGTACCAGGCACCTGTGGAGTACGAAACCTACGAAGCACTACACGACCTCGCGAAAAAACTGCTAGGCACGGGCAGTGTCAAGGACGGCGTTAATCCTGGTATCAAGATCATCGACTTCTCCGAGGTTCCATCAGACATCCTTCCGGTTGTCGTGGGGCTGGTCGGTCGTCTGATTTACCAAATCCAATTTTGGAGTAGCCCTGGCGAAGACGGTGACGCAAGGCATCCGATTGTCATCGTCTGCGACGAAGCACATCTGTACCTACCCAGCGGGGCCGCATCGACAGGTCCGCTGGAGAAGCGTGCATTGGAAAACTACGAGCGCATCGCCAAAGAAGGCCGAAAGTATGGTGTGGGCCTGATGGTGGTCAGCCAGCGCCCTTCGGACGTCAGCACAACCATTCTCAGCCAGTGCAGCAACATCATTAGCTTGCGATTGGCGAACAAGACCGATCAGGCGGTTGTCAAGCAGTTGCTGCCGGAGAGCCTGGAAGGACTCATGGAGGTGTTACCAACCCTTGATGTGGGAGAAGCTGTGGTGGTCGGCGACGCGACCCTGCTGCCAACTCGCATCAAAATGGCCATGCCAAAACACAAGCCACGCAGCGCAACGATTCCCTTCTGGACTCGCTGGGCGACGCCCAAGGCGGACGTAGATTTGGTTGCCGCCGTCGAAAACATGCGTCGGCAGTCTCGCACATAAGAAAAAGAGGGAAATTTGAACGGCGGCAGAAGGACACTTGGCACAAGAAGTTGCCTCGCGTGAAAACCATGGGAACGAGGGAGTAGCGGCGCCACACCGCCGTCCTTTTGAAAGCAACTTGGTTGCTCAGTCGGTGTGACTGCTATGTGGCAGAAACGGAATAGCGAGTAGATGGATTAGTGTGACCGTAACCGCAGCAAAGCTGCAGTCGGCGTCAGCTTCGTGGCGGGTAGCTTAGCCATTGATTGCACCTCGGCAGGCTGATCAATGTCTTATTCAGGCCGCACGTCACACGGTGCAGTTTCCTGTTTTTGCGGAGCACCGCCAAAATAATTGCGGAGCACCACTCAAAAAAGTCAGCAACCACTACCGTGAAAAACATAGAAAACTGGCGGAGGCGGTGAGATTCGAACTCACGGAAGGGTTACCCCTTCGCTGGTTTTCAAGACCAGTCCATTAAACCACTCTGGCACGCCTCCGGGGCGTTGCGCACGACTGCGTGTCGTGGCATGGGATGCCGTCTGAGACGACGACTTGAGATGCGTGCGGTCCGGGAGAATCGGCATCGGTATTCCGGCGCAGACCAGTACCGCACGGCAGCCGGCATTATACCCGCTCATCCCGTCATGTGAAGCCCTCGTTGCGCCAAAATCGCCTCGCATCCCGCTCAAATCCTGGCGTTTCCCTCATCAACCCCTTGTTTTGTCTGCGTCCGGCATGCATCATGCTTCAAGACGTGCGGTGAACGCCCCCCGCGTTACCGTGCGAGGCCAGACATGACCCGGAGACACCGCATGGATGCCGACACCTCCCGCGATTCCGCCCAAGAGACGTCGAACGACGCCAGCGGCGAACGCGCGACCGACGCCCCGACTGCCACCGCCTTCTCCTGGCAGATCCCCACCCTCTACAACATCGGCGTCGATGTCTGCGACAAATGGGCCGACGGCTCCAACCGCCTCGCGCTTATTCACGAAAGTGCAGACGGCTCTCACGTGCGACTCACGTTTGACGTCCTCAAACGACTCTCGAACCAACTCGCCAACGAGTGGCGTGCCAATGGCGTCAAGGCTGGCGACCGTGTCGGCATTTTCCTGCCCCAATCGCCCGCCACACTCGTCGCTCACGTCGCCGCCTACAAACTCGGCGCCATCGCCGTTCCCCTGTTCACACTATTCGGCCCGGAAGCGCTCGCCTATCGCCTGCAAAACTCCGGCGCCACCGTGCTCGTCACTGACCTCGCCAGCATCGGGAAGATCGACGACATTCGCGCCGAAATCCCACACCTGCGCCTCGTCTATGTCGTTCACGACGACCTCCCGGAAGCTCATCATCACGTCGCCGACGATCAGGACTGGGGGGTCGCAGAAGACGGCCTGCTTGCTCTCTGGCCCGCCATCGCCTCGCGCGATACGCACTTCGAGCCCGTGCAGACCCGCGCCGACACCCCCGCGCTCATCATCTACACCTCAGGCACCACCGGCAAACCCAAGGGCGCGCTCCATGCGCATCGGGTACTGCTCGGCCATCTGCCGGGCGTGGAAACCTCGCACAACGGATTTCCTCAGGACGGCGATCTGATCTGGACGCCCGCGGACTGGGCCTGGATCGGTGGACTGCTCGACGTGCTGCTGCCCGCCCTGCATCACGGTGTACCGGTGATCTCGCGACGCTTCGAGAAATTCGATCCCGTCGCCGCGTTCGATCTGATGGCGCGCCACGGGGTGCGCAACACCTTCCTCCCGCCGACGGCGCTCAAGATGCTGCGCACCGTCCCGTCGCCACGTGAGCACTGGCCGCTGCAACTGCGTTCGGTCGCCAGCGGCGGCGAATCGCTCGGCCCCGAGCTGCTGACATGGGGACGCGAACATCTCGGCGTCGACATCAACGAGTTCTACGGGCAAACAGAGTGCAACATGGTCGTCTCGTCATGCGCCGCAGCGTTTCCAGCGCTGCCCGGCGCCATCGGGCGAGCCGTGCGCGGTCACGATGTCACCATCGTCGATGACGACGGCAACCCGCTTCCCGTATGCTCGGTCGGCAACATCGCCATCGCCCGGCCCAACCCGGTCATGTTCCTCGGCTATTGGCACAACCCCGACGCCACGATGGACAAGTATCGCGGTGACTACCTGCTGACGGGGGACTCGGGCTTTGTGGACGAACAGGGCTACGTCACGTTCACCGGCCGCTCGGATGATGTCATCACCAGTGCCGGTTATCGCATTGGTCCCGGCCCCATCGAAGACTGCCTGATCCGACATCCGTCAGTGCAGTTCGCCGCCGTGATCGGAGAGCCCGACGCGCTTCGTACCGAAATCGTGAAGGCGTTTGTCGTGCTTCGCGAAGGATATGCGCCGTCCGGCGAACTGGCCAAGGAGATTCAGAACTTCGTGAAGACCCGCCTCGCGGCGCATGAATATCCGCGCAAAGTTGTCTTCCTGCCGGAACTGCCGATGACGGTCACCGGCAAGATCATCCGCAAAGCGCTGCGTGAGATGGGCTCCGCGCTGGGGTGATCCCAACGTGCCGCAGCTCAAGTCAGCGAGTCTGGAGAGGGAGGTGCGCCGCGCGACGGCGCATGTCTCTTGGGCGCGCGTCGCCGCCAAGGGAGGGGCGAGTGCTATGTCGGACAGTTACTTTCCGTCACGCGCCAGAAACATCGCCTGAAGATCGTTAAGGAACCGCTGACCCAGTTCGGTCGGGGCAATGCGTTGCGGGTCGTCAACGAGCAATCCCTTGTCGACACCCGCCGCCAGCGCCTTGGCAATCTTCGCCATCGGCAAGCCAGTGCGGTCCGCAAAAAGCTCGGTCTTCACGCCATCGGTCAGCCGCAATGTGTTGAGCATGAACTCGAACGGCAACTCGCGCACGTCGACCTCGTGCTCCTCCTGAACCGCACTGCCCGCCGCCGCCGCTTCCATGAACCGCTGCGGATGCTTGTGCCGGATCTGTCGCAACACCCGGTGCGGGAACGAAATCTTGCTGTGCGCGCCCGCGCCAATGCCGAGATAGTCGCCGAATTCCCAGTAGTTCACGTTGTGCTTCGCGCGGCGATGCGGCTGGGCATACGCCGACACCTCGTAATGTCCATAACCCGCCGATGCCGTGCGTTCAGCAATCCAATCCTGCATGTCCGCCGCTGTGTCGTCGTCGGGCACCGTGGGCGGATACTTGTGGAACTGCGTGTTCGGTTCGAGCGTGAGGTGATACAGCGACAGATGCGGGGGCGCGAACGACAACGCCGTCTCCACATCCTGCTGGCATTGCGCCAACGTCTGGTTCGGCAACGCGAACATCAGATCGAGGTTGAAGTTCTCGAAGTTCGCCTGCGCGATCTCGATGGCATGACGGGCCTCGTCGCCATCGTGAATGCGCCCAAGTGCCTTCAGATGCTCGCTGTTGAAGCTCTGAATGCCGACGGACAACCGATTGATGCCACTCGAACGGAAACTGCGGAACTTGTCGGCTTCGAAGGTGCCGGGGTTCGCTTCCATGGTGATTTCGGCGTCGGCGTCGAGCGGCAGCAGCGCGCGCAGATCCGACAGCAGACGGTCCAGACCCGCAGCCGACAGCAGGCTCGGCGTGCCACCACCAATGAAGACCGTGTGCACCGGGCGCCCCCACACCAGCGGCAACGCTTGCTCCAGATCCTGACGCAGCGCGTCGAGATAGGCTTGTTCCGGGAACGCTTGTGCACCGCCGTCACCACGCCACTCGTGCGAGTTGAAGTCGCAATACGGACACTTACGTACACACCACGGGAAGTGCACGTACAGCGACATCGGCGGCAACGCCGGCAAGCCGATCTTGCCGGGCCGCAGGAAGTTCTGCACGGGAAGCACGGACTCATTCATACCGCTCACGCCTCCCGGCCCAATTTTTCCAGCAGTACGCGCAATGCGCGCGCACGGTGGCTGTGGGCGTTCTTCACGGCGGGATCGAGTTCGGCCGCCGTCTGATTCAGCGAGCGGATGAGGAAGTGCGGATCGTACCCGAAGCCATGCGCGCCGCGCGGCGTGTCGATGATCTCGCCATCCCAACGGCCCTCGGCAATGATCGGCTGCGGATCGGCAGCATGACGCACCAGCACGAGCGCCGCATAGTAATAGGCATCGCGGTAGCCGGGGGTGTCGGCATGCGGGGTGAGTTGCTCGATCAGATGGCGGTTGTTTGCAGCATCAGACTTCTCGCGTCCGGCGCGGGCCGCGTAACGGGCCGAATACACGCCGGGTGCGCCGCCAAGGATCGGCACACACAGGCCGGAGTCATCTGCCAGTGCGGGCAAGCCGGCCGCCGCCGCCGCGTGCCGCGCTTTCGCCAGCGCGTTCTCGATGAAGGTTACGTGGGGCTCGTCGGCTTCCGAAACGCCAAGCATGCCCTGCGGCACCAACTCGATGCGGAGCGGCTCGAACAACGACGCGAATTCGCGCAGCTTGCCCGGGTTGTTCGACGCCAGCACGATCTTCTGCATCGTCATCGTCAGACTCCCAATGCGCGCTTCTGGGCGTCGATCAATTGACGAATGCCGGTGTCGGCCAGATCGAGCAGCACGTTGCTTTGCGCACGCGTGAACGGCGTGCCTTCGGCCGTTCCCTGAATTTCGACGAAACCGCCTTCGCTCGTCATGATGACGTTCATGTCGGTATCGCACGCGGAATCTTCGGCGTAATTCAGATCGAGCACTGGGTGGCCCTGATACAGCCCGACCGAGACTGCCGCGACGTGCGCGCGAATGGGCGACGACGAGAGTTTGCCCTCGGCGATGAGCTTCGAAACGGCGTCGTGCGCTGCAACGAACGCGCCGGTGATCGAGGCGCAACGTGTGCCGCCGTCCGCCTGAATGACGTCGCAGTCGATCTGGATCGTGCGCGGACCGAACTTCTCGAGATCGAACACGGCGCGCAGTGACCGGCCGATCAGGCGCTGGATTTCCTGAGTGCGTCCGCTCTGCTTGCCACGCGCCGCCTCCCGATCGCTGCGGGTGTGCGTCGCGCGCGGCAGCATGCCGTACTCGGCGGTGAGCCAGCCCTGGCCGGAATCGCGCAGGAAGCCCGGCACTTTCTCTTCAACGCTGGCGGTGCAGATGACCTTGGTTTCGCCGCACTCGATCAGCACCGAACCTTCGGCGTAACGGGTGTATTGGCGGGTAATGCGCACGGGGCGCAGTGCATCTAGCACACGGCCATCCGGGCGGGTGATTTGCGTCATGAGTGAATGTCCTGCGAGGTGAGTTTATGCAGCAATACCCGAATGGTATCGCTAAACGCGTCAGGCTTGGCGCCACCGTCCGGCGCGGCGTGCCGATTCCGGAGCGTCGGGCCGGAAAATGCGATAATCGCGTTTCATCCATGCATGCGAATCCGATTGCTGCTTCACCTCGCTGAAGAACTGTCACGAGGCGGTGGTACCGGACACCCCGATGAAAGACAACAACATCTACAGTATGACCGGCTACGCCAGCGTCACGCGCGACATTGCGCATGCCGATGGAGCCGCAGGCGCGAGCGTGTCGGTCGAATTGCGCACGGTCAATTCGCGCTTCCTCGATCTGGCATTCCGCATGCCCGAAGAAGCGCGTGCCTGCGAGCCGGTGCTGCGCGAAGCGCTCACCGCCAAGCTCTCGCGCGGTAAGGTCGATATCCGCATCAATGTGCAGCGTCCGGAGAGTGGCACGAACGGTGCGCTCAATCTCGACGCCGTCAAGCAACTCTCCGATCTCGAACAACAGGTCCTCGCGATTTTCCCGGACGCGGAACGCATGCGCACCGGCGAAATCCTGCGCTGGCCGGGCGTGCTCGGCGAAGAGTCGGTGACCGCCGAAGCGCTGCGCGATGCCGTCATCGACGCAGGCCGCACCGCCATTGGCGATCTCGTCGATGTCCGCAAGCGCGAAGGCGCACAGCTCAAGGCCAGCCTTGTCGAGCGCGTCGAGAACATGGAGAGAATTCTCGCGGTCCTGCAGCCGCAGGTGCCGGAACTGATCGCGCGCCATCAACAGAAGATCGTCGATCGCTTGCAGGAAGCGCTGGGTATCGTGTTGCCGGAAGGCTCGGCCGCGCCTGGTAAGGACGAAATCGTCGAACGCATTCGTCAGGAAGTGACGATATACGGCGTGCGTATCGACGTCGCAGAAGAACTCACGCGTCTGGACGCTCACCTGAAGGAAACCCGCCACATCCTCGATAAGGGAGGATTGGTCGGCAAACGGCTGGACTTCATGATGCAGGAGCTCAATCGCGAAGCGAATACGCTCGGCTCGAAGGCCGCCTCGAAGGAACTCGCCGACGCGTCGATGGAGCTGAAGCTCTATATCGAGCAGATGCGAGAGCAAGTGCAGAATCTGGAGTAACTCGCATGACCCCGCAATCGCAAGTCCCGCCCTCCGCCTTGCACGCCGAGTATCCCGGCAACCTGTTCATGGTGGTCGCCCCCTCGGGCGCGGGCAAGTCCACGCTCGTCAACGCACTGCTTGCACAAGACAGCGAGGTGCGTCTGTCGATCTCGTGCACGACGCGCGCACCGCGTCCGAACGAGGAAGAGGGCGTGCATTACAACTTCATTTCGGTCGAGCAGTTTCTGGAGCGCCGCAAGCGCGGCGAGTTTCTGGAAAGCGCCGAAGTGCACGGCAACTATTACGGTACGTCGCGCGTCTGGATCGAAGATCAGATGCGCGACGGTCGCGACGTCTTGCTGGAGATCGACTGGCAGGGCGCACAACAGGTGCGCAAGCGCTTTTCGAATGCGGTCGGGATCTTCATCCTGCCGCCGTCCATCGAGGCCCTCGAAGAGCGGCTGAAGAAGCGCGGCACCGACGAGCCGAAGGTGATTGCACGACGTCTGCTGGCGGCCGGCGGCGAAATCGCCCACGCGCCTGAAGCGGACTTCATCATCATCAATGACGAATTCCAGCGCGCGCTCGATCAACTGCAATCGGTCTTTACCGCGGTGCGTCTGCGCTTCGCTTCGCAGTACGCCCGGCACAAGACGTTGTTCACCGATCTGGACATCCACGCGCCGAACGAGCACCAGTAATACCCGAGCATTCGCCGGCGGCGCTCGCGTTTTGCGCGAGTCTTCGCCGCCTGCGATAGAATACGCCTTATATCAAGAAGGAACCCCCTTATGGCCCGTATTACCGTTGAAGATTGCCTGAAAAGAATCCCGAATCGCTTCGAGCTGGCACTCGCTGCGACCTACCGCGCTCGTCAACTCGCGCAAGGTCACACCCCGAAGCTCGAGAACAACAAGGACAAGCCGACCGTTGTCGCGCTGCGCGAAATCGCGGCGGGTCAGGTGGGCATCGAGATGCTCAAGAAAGTGCCGCTCTGATCTGGAGACAGCACTGATGCGATGTGACGTTCCGGGCCGCTCGACGATGCAGGTACACGTATGAGTCATGCGAAATCACCGGCCGCGTCCATCGCTGCGGATGAACCCAAAGCGGGGGAGCCCAAGCCCGAACGCAAGAAAAAGAAGGGCGAAAGCGCCACGCGGCAGTACATCGACGCGCTGCTAGAGCAGTCGTACCGGCACCTGTTCGGTCCGACGGCAACGCCTGAGCAGCCGCGTAAGCACGAAGTCGTTTCGATTGCCCGTCTGAAGGGCATGCTTGGGGAGTACCTCAAGGAAAACGACCTCGCGCAAATCAAAGAGGCATTCCAGTTCAGTGACGAAGCCCACCTGGGCCAGTATCGCCAGAGCGGACAACCCTATATCACCCATCCCGTCGCCGTTGCCGAGATCTGTGCCGAGTGGAAGCTCGATGCACAATCGATCATGGCGGCGCTGTTGCACGACGTGATGGAAGACCAGGGCGTGACCAAGGCCGAACTCGCCGAGCGATTCGGCCCGAAGGTCGCGGAACTGGTCGACGGCCTGTCGAAACTCGACAAGATGGAGTTTCGCAGCCGGGAAGAAGCGCAGGCCGAGAGCTTCCGCAAGATGCTGCTGGCCATGGCGCGCGACGTTCGCGTCATTCTCGTCAAGCTCGCGGACCGCCTGCACAACATGCGTACGCTGGGCGTCACGTCGACGGAAAAGCAGCGCCGTGTGGCGCGCGAGACGCTCGACATCTACGCGCCCATCGCGCACCGTCTGGGCCTGAACAATACCTATCGCGAGCTGCAGGATCTGAGCTTCGCGAATTACCATCCGCGTCGCTACGCCGTGCTCGACAAGGCCGTGAAGGCCGCGCGCGGCAACCGGCGCGAAGTGGTCGGCAAGATCCTCGACGCCGTCGAGAAGGCGCTGACGGACGGTGGCGTGAGCGCCGACGTCTTCGGCCGTGAAAAGACGCTCTTCAGCATCTACAACAAGATGCAGGAGAAGCAACTGTCGTTCTCGCAGGTGCTCGACGTTTACGGCTTCCGTGTCGTCGTCGAGTCGAATGCGCAGTGCTACCTGGCGCTTGGCGTATTGCACGCGCTCTACAAGCCGGTGCCGGGCAAGTTCAAGGACTACATCGCCATTCCGAAGGTCAACGGCTATCAGTCGTTGCATACGACGCTCGTCGGGCCCTTCGGTACCCCCATCGAATTCCAGATTCGCACGCGCCGCATGCACGAGATTGCGGAAGCGGGCGTGGCCGCACACTGGCTGTACAAGAACGGTGGCGCGGACATGAACGATGTGCAGAAGCATGCGCATCAATGGTTACAATCGCTGCTCGACATTCAGAGCGAGACCGGCGATTCGACCGAATTCCTCGAACACGTCAAGATCGACCTGTTCCCGGACGCCGTCTATGTCTTCACGCCCAAGGCGCGCATCATGGCGCTGCCGCGCGGCGCGACGGCCCTGGACTTCGCCTATTCGGTCCACAGCGATCTGGGAAACCAGTGTGTCGCCGTCAAGATCAACAACGAGTTGTTGCCGCTTCGCACCGAGCTGAAGAACGGCGACATCGTGGAAGTCATCACCGCACCGTATTCGAAGCCGAACCCGGTCTGGCTCGGGTTCGTGCGCACGGGCAAGGCGCGCTCGGCCATTCGTCATTACCTCAAGACGATGCGGTTCGCCGAGTCGGTGCAACTTGGCGAACGTCTGGTGGAGCAGGCGCTCAAGGGCTATGGCCTGACGATGAGCGAGATTTCGCCGGAGATCTGGGACAAGCTCGCGCAGTGGACTGGCAACAAAGACCGGCAGGACATCTTCGCTGATATCGGCTTGGGGCGTCGTGTGGCAGCGGTTCTGGCCAAGCGTCTTGCCGTGCTCTCGTCGGGCAAGGAAGGCGAGAACGATACCGATAGCCCGGACGATCCCGATTCGCCGCGTACCGGCGATGAGAACGTCGGGCCGCCGGTGCTCATCACGGGCACGGAAGGCATGTCGGTGCAGTTCTCGGCCTGCTGTCGACCGATTCCAGGCGACGCCATCATGGGCTATATCGGCATTGGTCTGGGGATGGCGATTCATACGACCGATTGTCCGATCGCACGCCGTATTCATCGCAAGGACCCGACTCGCTGGATTGACGTGGCGTGGGCACCGCAGCCGGGGCGTTTGTTCGATGTGGGCATCAAAGTGCTCGTGCATCACAACCGCGGCGTGTTCTCGCGGGTGGCGGCCGACATTACCGCGTCGGATGCAAACATCGCGCACATCGGCATGGATGAAGTGGTGCCGGACGAATCGGCAACGCTGCGCTTCCTCATCCAGGTGAGCGACCGCGTGCATCTGGCCAACGTGATGCGTCGTATCCGCGTGAATCCGGATGTGATGCGGGTGGCGCGCGAGCGCCCGAGCGAACGCCATCACGAAGAACTGCGCGCCTTGCGTATGGCGCGCGAACGCGGCAACTTTTGACGAGGCGGCCGGCGCACACCGTCAATCGAGGCGCGCCGGCACAGTCCGTACCGCTATTTTCAAACCCTGAAAGTCCTTGTGAGCGCCGTCATCACGTCGATAGCGGGTAGCGTACGTCCAGAATCTCGATCTGTTCGAGCCCTGCCGGGGTGCGCAGGGGTACCGTGTCGCCGATCTTCGCTTTGGTGATCGCGCGGGCGATCGGTGAGATCCAACTGACGTGCCCCCGGTCGAGGTCGACCTCGTCGATGCCGACGATCATGATCGTGTGCTCGTCTCCCTTGGTGTCGGCATAGGTCACTTCCGCCCCGAAAAACACCTGATCGACGTTTTCCTGACGGCGCGTGTCGACAACCTCGGCGTTATCGAGACGTCGCGTGAGGAAGCGAATGCGACGGTCGATCTCGCGCAGACGCCGCTTGCCATAGATGTAATCCCCGTTCTCCGAGCGATCGCCATTGGACGCCGCCCACGACACGACTTTCACGACTTCGGGGCGTTGATTGTCGATGAGATCGAGCAATTCGTCCTTCAGGCGGCGATAACCGGTCGGCGTGATGTAGTTCTTGGTGCCTGCCGGAATTTCCGGGGCACCGGCGTCGAGATCGTCATCGTCGTCGCCGTTGTCTTCCTTGACGAAGGCTTTATTCATAAGTCCATGCACACGACGCGCGCGTACGGAAATGGGTTTCAGGATTCATGCATTATAGGTTCGATGCGCGTCGAGCATGCGCGCAAGCCCACAGGCCTGATTCGCCGCCTGGCAATCATGCTCAGGTGTCATGGAATGGGCCGCCAATGTCCTCTACAATCGGGCACAACGCCCCACATGACTGCAGGAGAGCAGCGCCATGACAGATTCCACGAGTCCCTTTCTCGCCGTGCTCAAGCCGCATTTGAGCGATATCGGCGCCTTCACCGTGCAGCGGAGTCTGCCCAGTCTGCCGTTCAAGACGGTCGGGCCGTTTATCTTTTTCGATCACATGGGCCCGGCCACGCTGGCGCCGGGGCAGGGCATGGACGTGCGTCCGCATCCGCATATCGGGCTGGCGACCGTCACCTACCTGTTCGACGGGGAGATATGGCATCGCGATAGCCTTGGCAGCGACCAGCGCGTCACGCCGGGCGCGGTGAACTGGATGACGGCGGGACGCGGCATCGTGCACTCGGAGCGCACGCCGCAAGACGTTCGGGAGCGTGGCGGCGACGTGCACGGCATTCAGACGTGGGTCGCGCTGCCGCAGGCCGACGAAGAGACGGAGCCCTCGTTTGCGCATCACGAAGCGGCCTCGCTGCCGGATATCTTCCTGCCGGGCGTGCATATGCGTCTGATTCTTGGGGAAGCCTTCGGCAAGAAGGCGCCGGTGAAGGTGTTCTCACCGATTTTCTATCTGGCCGTCGACATGGAGCCTTACGCAGCATTCGTGCTACCGCCCGAGTATGCGGAGCGCGCGGTCTACACGGTGCAGGGCGAGGTGACGGTGAACGACGAGGTGTTGCCGGAACAGCGTATGGGCGTACTCGCGCCGCACACCGATGTGCGCATCGTGGCGGGCGACAAGCCAGCGCGGCTGATGCTGCTCGGTGGCGCCCCGCTCGACGGCGACCGCTTCATCTTCTGGAACTTCGTGTCGTCGAGCCGCGAGCGTATCGAGCAGGCCAAGGCGGCCTGGACGGCCCAGCAGATGGGTACCGTGCCCGGTGAGACGGAGTGGATTCCGCTGCCTGAGCGCAAGCCGGCTGGCCATTAAGTACCTAATTCAGTACCTGATTCAGCACCTTTCACGCCCGCGCACGCCTGCCGCCGAAGCGATCGGCCGCGGGCGTTTTTTATCGGGACGCGGACGGTGGTGCGCGGCCGAGGCGGGAACCTCGGGCGTCAAAGCGCGTCCGTAACGATTTGCCCGGTTTTACGATTACCATGCTTCAAGCTGGCGGCTTTATGCGATGAGTGACGGCCGCTGTTAACGCAATTTACCCTGCTCAAGAAGACACTATGATCGATACCAACCTCGCCAGTTTCGACGCCGACGTGCTGGCCGTCTCGCATCAGGTGCCTGTGCTGGCGGACTTCTGGGCACCATGGTGCGGCCCGTGCAATGTGCTTGGCCCGCTGCTGGAACGTCTGGAGACTGAAGGGCAGGGCCGCATTCGTCTGGTGAAGATCAATGCCGACGAGAATGCACAGCTTTGCGCGGAGTACGGTGTGCGCAGCCTGCCGACGGTAGTCGCCTTCGTCAACGGCGAGCCTGTCGACCAGTTTGTGGGCGCGTTGCCGGAGGGGCAGTTGCGCGCGTTCATCGATCGCGTTGTCCCGAATCCGGCGGAGATGGCTCGCCGGGTGGCGCGCCAGGCCTTGCAGGAGGGCAAGCCGGAGGTCGCACGCGACGCGTTGCAGGCTGCCCTCGCGCTAGATCCCGCGCATGACGATGTGCGTCTCGATCTGGCCGACGTGCTGCTTGGCATGGGCGAAGTCGAGAGCGCACGCACCGAACTGACGTTGCTTTCCCCGCGCACGGCGGCCAGCGGCGACGCTCGCATCGCCGCCCTGAACACGCGTATCGCCGCGGCGGAGCAAGCGAGCCATTTGCCGCCTGCGCAGGCGTTGCTGGCGCGCGTGGCGGCTGCGCCGGATAACTTGCAGGCACGGCTTGACCTCGCGAATCGTTATCTGGCGGATCGCGCCTACGAGCCCGCATTGCAGACGCTGTTGGAGATCGTGCAGCGCGACCGCGCGTTTGGCGACGACGCCGGTCGTAAATCGATGCTGGCCATTTTCAACGCCTTGTCCGAGACCGACCCGGCCACGGTCGCCGCGTGGCGACGCAAGCTGAGCGCGGCGCTCAACTGAGGCACATTCTCTGAGGCACATCCTTTTCACTACGGACTGTACGCTGATGACCGCTCCTTCTCTGATTACCTTCGCTCCCGATCAGGCGGGCGAAGCCGTCTTCGACCATCCTGCTGAAGCCCGCCGCGTGAGCGGCAATCCGCAACGCGTGACGCGCTCGTTCTACACCGACGCGCTGGGCGAGTTCGATTGCGGTGAATGGACGTGCGAGCCCGGCGCGTGGCGCATCGCGTTCGGCGCGCATCGCCAGGAGTATTTTTCGGTGATCGAGGGGCGTATTCGCATCAGCGATCTCGACGGCAACGTATCGGAATTCGGGCCAGGCGATGCCTGTGTGATCCCGGCTGGTTTCGAAGGGGTGTTCGAAGTGGTGGAGCCGGTACGCAAGCATTTCGTGATGTTCGAGCGCAAGACGCAATCATGACGCGCCTCATTTTCTTCTGCGGTCACGCAGGGGCAGGCAAGACAACGCTTGCGAAACGGCTGATCCGTCCACTGATCGCCCGTAGCGGAGAAGCGTTCTGTCTGCTCGATAAAGATACGCTTTACGGTGCTTACAGCGCGGCGGTGATGGGCGCGCTGACGGGCAATCCGAACGACCGCGACAGTCCTCTGTATTTGCAGACGCTGCGCGAACCGGAGTACGCCGGGCTGCTGGAAACGGCGCGGGAGAATCTGCGCCTCGGCGTGAACGTGCTAGTGGTGGGGCCGTTTTCCCGCGAGTTGCGCGAAGGGCTGCTGTTCGACCGTGCGTGGCTCGGTATCGATGACGATGTGGGGGTGCATGTCGTTTGGGTGGATCTCGACGAGGCTCACGCGAAGGCGCGCATCGAGAGCCGGGGGAATCCGAACGACGCCTATAAGCTCGCGCATTGGGATGCATACCGCATACGTCGGATTTTGCCGCCCGCAGCCGCGTTCCCCGGCTTGATTCGCTTCGACAACACCGCACCGGCGCTGGACGATGACGAGCGGCTGCTGCAAACGCTGCTTGCGCAGACGCGCTGATCGTTGAAATTTGTTCCATGGGAAAAGTCTTAAAACGCGTTTTGCGGGGGGCGGGCGCGGTGCGAGCGTTGCTAAGGTAGGGGCACTTTCCTCCCTGTGCCCACGCCGACCATGTCCCTGCCTCTTTGCCTGTCGTCTTCGCCTGCGGCCAGTGTCGTGGGCTTCTGTCGCAAATTCCTTCATCTTGTTCTGAGGTCGGTCGCCGGGTTTGCGGTCGTCGTCCCGGTCATGGCGCACGCCGGAGGGCCGCCAGTGCCGGGGTTGCCCCGGATCAACACCGTCGCGCTCCCGCTATCGGTGGCAGATTCGCCCGCATCCCGGGATAGCGCCGTCACGCAAACTGCGGCGTCGGGCGTAGCCCCAACGCTGGCGCGTATCCGCGAGCGTGGACGCATCGTGCTCGGCTACCGGCAAACCGCCGTCCCTTTTTCGTATGTCGACGCAAAGGATCGGCCGATGGGGCTGGCATGGGCACTATGCCAGCGCATCGTATCCGCGCTGCAGCACGAACTGGCGATGCCGGACCTGCGTATTACGCCGGTGCGAGTGATCGAGCAGATGCGCGGGCCGATGATCAAGGGCGATACCATCGACATCGATTGCGCACCGTCGACGGCCACGGCAACGCGTGAGAAGCAGGTGGCTTTCAGCCTTCCGTACTACGCGGCCAACGTTCGCCTTATGGTCCGGCAAGGCACCGGGATCGACTCCATCGACGACCTGCGCGGGCTGCGGCTCGCCGTTGTGCAAGGAACGACGGCCGAGCGGCTCGTACGCGCCCAGCACCCCCGCACAGGCTTCCAACTCCTCTTGGCGCGCGACTACGCCGACGCGTTCCGCATGCTGCGCGAACATCGTGCTCAAGCCCTCGCGCTCGATGACGTTCTTCTCGAAGGCCTGCGCGCTACGAGCAAATCGCCAGAGCTGTTTCAAATCGTCGGGCCGCCACTGTCGGACCAACCCGAGTATTACGCGCTGGTTCTGCCTAAGGATGACCCCGTATTCAAGGCGCACGTGGACGCCGCGCTCGCTGCAATGTTCCGCAACGGCGATATGGCCAAGCTCCAACGCGAGTGGTTTCATACCGCCATACCGCCCTTTGGACACAGCCTGAATGTTCAACCGTCCGCCGAGGTGCTCGCGGTCTGGGAAGCCGGTGCCCGCTTTGGTATCCCCTCCGGCGACGGTCTCGATATCAGCCCCAACGCTAACCTCACGGGACACGGCGCTTTGACCACCACCTATCCCCCCGGGAGCTAGGCGCTGTCCACGTTCGACTCACCGCCCTAATTTACTCACCACGCGTCGTCGCCCCCCCAACGACGGATCGGAGCCCCTTTCCGCCTCTCAGACATAAACCCAACTCGCTGCAGAAAGGGGCCCCGATCCGTCTCTCCCGATTCCCTTCGTTCTTTGCCCTCTATGTACCATATCTGTAAATTCCTATCGTGCTGATGATTTGATAGGAATTTGCTGTGAACGGTTTCAAGGAAGTCAACTGGAAAGGCGTCGCCAAACACGCCGCATTGGGCCTAACCGTTTGGCTCGCCGCCCAAGCTGCCATCTCCACGGCAATCGCTGCAAACACCAAGGCCGACACCCCCGTCACCCCCCAGAACCGCATTCCCCTCGTGAAGAACGGTACGGTGGACCTGGACTGCGCGCCAAATACGATCACGCCGGAACGCGCCGAACAAGTCGGCTTCAGTAATCCTTACTATGTTTCGGAGGTTCGCCTGCTTGTGAACAAGAAGGACAACATTCGGGGACTGGATGACCTCAAGGGACAAAACCTCGTGGCGTCGGCCGGCTCCACCGGTGAACGTCTGGCCCGTCTTCAAGCCGAGAAGGGCGGGTTTCGTGTAATCCCCGCCCGCGATCACGGCGAATCGATAATGACCCTCGAAACCGGTCGCGCCAAAGCCTCCGCGCTCGACGACGTACTGCTCGCCAGCCTGCGCGCAACCGCGCGTGAACCGGGGGATTTTGCCATTGTTGGAGCGCCCCTGGAAACGGAACTCAACGCCCCGATGCTGCGTCGCGACGATCCGCAATTCAAACGTTTTGTCGACACGACGCTCGCCCACGTATTCAGCTCCGGCGAGATTCGCCGCATTCAGCGCAAGTAGTTCCAACAACCCATCCCCCCGCGTAACGTCAACCTGCACCTCGAACCGAGCAAGGAAGTGGTCGAGGTCTGGCACAAGGGGGCGCAAGTGACCGAGTGACGCGCGTCCGAGGCGCGGGCGGCATGAGATGTCCGCCGCGTCCGCCCCTACGACCGGCCCCAAGCCCGCCTATAGTGATATGGGCGGGTTTTTTTGTTTACACGTTGTTTACACGCCCTTTACCCCTTTTGTCCCCGTCTTTACGCGTCGATCCGTATCTTTCACTGCACGGCTGGCATGCGCATGCGAGGGCGCGTCGCGTCCGTGGCACGCCGGCCGCCACACGATAGGGAGTTGTCATGGACTGGTTATATCTCGGCGTCCTCGCGGTGTTCGCTGCCACGACCGTCGGCTTTGTCGCGTTCTGCGCGTCGGTAGGGGGGCAGCAATGACAGCCATGTACTGGCTGAGCGGCGGACTCACGCTCGCGCTGCTCGTTTATCTCGTCTACGCGCTGTTCAAGCCGGAGGACTTAGCATGACACTCAACGCCTGGATCCAGCTCGGCGTCTTCCTCGTCGTGCTGCTGGTGCTGGCGCGCCCGCTCGGTCGTTTCATGGCCGACGTACTCGCCGGCGAATCTCGCGTGAACCGCTGGTTCGCGCCGCTGGAACGCGGGCTGTACCGCCTGTGCGGTATCGATCCCGAGAAGGAAATGCACTGGCGCGCCTACGCGTTCGCATTGATCGGCTTCAACGCCCTCGGCGCCTTCGCGGTCTACGCGCTGCAACGCTGGCAAGTCTGGCTGCCGCTCAATCCACAAGGGTTCGGAGCTGTCTCGCCCGACTCGTCGATGAACACGGCCGTGAGCTTCGTGGCGAACACGAACTGGCAAGGCTACTCCGGCGAATCGACCATGAGTTATCTGACGCAGATGCTCGGTCTGGCCGTCCAGAATTTCATGTCGGCCGCCACGGGTATCGCCGTGGTCATCGCACTTATTCGTGGCTTTGCTCGCCACACTGCGCAGACGATCGGCAATTTCTGGGTCGATATGACTCGCATTACGCTCTACATTCTGGTGCCGCTGTCGGTGGTTTTCGCCGCCGCCTTCATGAGCCAGGGCGTGATCCAGAATTTCGACGCCTATAAAGACGTAACCACGCTGCAGGCCACGCACTACGACAACCCGGTGCTCGGCCCGGACGGTCAGCCGAAGGTCGATGCCGCAGGCAAGCCGGTGACAACGCCCGCCGTGACGCAGACGCAAACGCTGCCGATGGGGCCGGTCGCCTCGCAGGAAGCGATCAAGATGCTCGGCACGAACGGTGGCGGCTTCTTCAACGCGAACTCGGCTCACCCGTACGAGAACCCGACGCCACTGTCGAACTTCCTGCAGATCCTCGCGATCTTCCTGATCCCGGCGGCGCTGTGCACTACGTTTGGACGCATGGTCGGCGATCGTCGTCAGGGCCTCGCGATTCTCGCTGCCATGACGATTGCTTTCTCGATTGCAGCGGTCGCTACGGTGTCTGCCGAGCAAGCCGGAAATCCGGTTTTGACAACGCTTGGCGTGGACCAGCAAGTGAGCGCCACGCAGGCCGGCGGCAACATGGAAGGCAAGGAGACACGCTTCGGTATCGCCGCGACGGGTATTTTTGCGACGGTAACGACGGCCGCGTCGTGCGGTGCGGTCAACGCCATGCACGACTCGCTCACGCCGCTGGGTGGCATGGTGCCGATGTTGCTGATGCAGTTGGGTGAAGTGGTGTTCGGTGGGGTCGGCTCGGGTCTGTACGGCATGCTCGTCTTCGCGATGCTCGCAGTGTTCGTGGCCGGGTTGATGATCGGCCGCACGCCGGAATACCTCGGCAAGAAGATCGAAGCGTTCGAGATGAAGATGGTTGCTGTCGCCGTGCTTATGACGCCGTTGCTCGTGCTGTGCGGTACTGCGCTTGCAGTGCTTGTCGCGGCAGGACAGGCGGGTGTTGCGAACCCCGGCACGCACGGCTTCTCGGAAATCCTCTACGCCTATAGCTCGGCAGCGAACAACAACGGCAGCGCATTTGCCGGTCTGTCAGCCAACACGCCGTTCTACAACAACACGCTGGCGATCGCGATGTGGTTCGGCCGCTTCTGGGTGATCGTGCCGGTGTTGGCAATCGCCGGTGCACTCGCACGCAAGAAACGCATTGCCGCTACGTCGGGCACGTTGCCCACGCATGGCCCGCTGTTCGTCGTGTTGCTGCTTGGCACGGTGCTGCTGGTGGGCGCACTCACCTACGTCCCGGCGCTTGCACTCGGTCCTGTCGCCGAACATCTGGCGATGATCGGTGCGCATTGAATAATGAAGTGAGGCATTCGAGGCACTCATGAATCAAACCTCAGGAAATACTGTCACCCGGCCGGTAGGCGAAGGGCATACATCGGCCGCCAAGTCGATGTTCGACCCCGCCATCGTGAAGCCGGCCATCGTCGACTCGTTCCGCAAGCTGCACCCGATCACCCAGGCCAAAAATCCGGTGATGTTCGTGGTGTATGTCGGCAGCCTGCTCACGACCGTGCTCTTCGGCATGGCCGTGGCAGGTCACGCCGAGGCGAGCGCGCCGTTCATCCTCGCGATCACGCTCTGGCTGTGGTTCACGGTGCTGTTCGCGAACTTCGCCGAAGCACTGGCGGAAGGCCGCAGCAAAGCGCAGGCCGCATCGCTGCGTCAGGCAAAGAAGAATGTGCCGGCCAAGCAACTGCGCGCCGCCCGTCGTGATGCGGAATGTCTGGTGATCGATAGTGCCAGTCTGCGTCGCGGTGACTTCGTGCTGGTCGAAGCCGGCGATGTGATTCCGGCCGACGGCGACGTGGTGGAAGGCGTGGCATCGGTCGATGAATCGGCCATCACGGGGGAGTCTGCCCCGGTGATCCGCGAGTCGGGCGGTGACTTCTCGGCCGTGACCGGTGGCACGCGGGTGCTCTCGGACTGGATCGTCATGAAGGTGACGGTCAATCCGGGCGAAGCGTTCCTCGATCGCATGATCGCGATGGTCGAAGGCGCGAAGCGTCAGAAGACGCCGAACGAAATCGCCCTCACTATCCTGCTCGTCGCGCTCACGCTGGTGCTGTTGCTCGCCACCGCTACGCTGCTGCCGTATTCGATCTACAGTGTGTTCGTCACGCAGGCGGGTCATCCGGTCACGATTACGGTGCTCGTTGCGCTGCTGGTGTGTCTGATTCCGACGACCATCGGCGGGCTGCTCTCTGCCATTGGTGTGGCAGGGATGAGCCGGATGATGCAGGCGAATGTGATCGCCACGTCGGGCCGCGCCGTGGAAGCGGCGGGCGATGTCGACGTGCTGCTGCTCGACAAGACCGGCACGATCACGCTGGGCAACCGTCAGGCGTCGCAGTTCGTGCCCGCACCGGGTGTGGATGAACGCGCGCTGGCCGATGCCGCGCAACTCGCATCGCTGGCCGACGAAACGCCGGAAGGCCGCAGCATCGCCGTGCTCGCCAAGCAACGCTTCAATTTGCGCGAGCGTGAAATGAGCGGCCTGCACGCGGTCTTTATCCCGTTCACCGCACAAACGCGTATGAGCGGTGTGGATCTCGTCGACAAGCAAATTCGCAAGGGCGCAGCCGATGCGGTCAAGCGTTATGTGGAATCGGCCGGCGGCCTGTGGCCGGTCGCGCTGGCCACTTCGGTGGACGAGATCGCACGCCGCGGCAGCACGCCGCTAGTGGTGGCCGAGCAAGACGCGCAAGGCACTCGCGCGTTGGGCGTGATCGAGTTGAAGGACGTGGTCAAGGGCGGTATCAAGGAGCGATTCGCCGAATTGCGCCAGATGGGCATCACGACGCTGATGGTCACGGGTGATAACCGCCTCACGGCAGCCGCGATTGCAGCCGAAGCCGGTGTCGACGATTTCCTCGCCGAAGCCACGCCGGAAGCCAAGCTCGCGACGATTCGCAAGTATCAGGCCGAAGGCAAGCTCGTGGCGATGACCGGCGACGGCACGAACGACGCGCCGGCGCTCGCGCAGGCCGACGTGGCCGTGGCGATGAACTCGGGCACGCAAGCCGCGAAAGAGGCCGGCAATATGGTCGACCTGGATTCGAACCCGACCAAGTTGATCGAGATCGTCGAGATCGGCAAGCAGATGCTGATGACGCGCGGCAGTCTCACCACGTTCTCGATTGCGAACGACGTGGCGAAGTACTTCGCAATCATTCCGGCGGCATTCGCCACCACGTACCCGCAACTCGACGCGCTCAATGTGATGCGTCTGGCGAGCCCGTCGTCGGCGATTCTGTCGGCGGTGATCTTCAACGCGCTGATTATCGTGGTGCTGATTCCGCTGGCGCTCAAGGGGGTGAAGTACCGCCCGCTCGGAGCCGCGACGCTGCTGCGCCGTAACCTCGTGATTTATGGTCTGGGCGGGATTCTGGTGCCGTTCGTGGGTATCAAGGCCATTGACATGATCATCGCCGCGATGGGCTGGGCCTGATTGCGGGGCTTCCGGGCGCGTTTGCCCACAAGGGCCGCGCGTCCGGGCCACATTGCTGAAACTCTAAGGAATAGACGTCATGAAAACCCTCTTGCGCCCGATGTTGAGCCTGTTCGTCGTGCTCTCGGTCATCACGGGTCTGGTGTATCCGCTGGTCGTGACCGGCATCGGCCGGGCGGCGTTCTCGCGCGAAGCCACCGGTAGCCTGATCTACAAGGACGGCCGCGCCGTTGGCTCGTCGTTGATCGGTCAGAACTTCGACGAACCGAAGTATTTCTGGGGGCGCCTGTCGGCCACGGCGCCAATGCCCAATAGCGGCACGGCCTCGGGCGGCTCTAATTTCGGCCCGCTCAACCCCGCGCTCGCCGACGCCGTGAAGGCCCGCATCGCCGCCCTGCGTGACGCCGACCCGAACGCCACGTTGCCGGTGCCCGCCGATCTGGTGACGGCGTCCGCCAGTGGTCTCGACCCGCAAATCAGCCCGGCCGCCGCGGACTATCAGGTTGCTCGCGTGGCCAAGGCGCGTGGCCTCGCGCCCGATGCCGTGCGCTCGCTCGTGGCGCGCTACACCGAAGGCCGCCAATGGGGCATTTTCGGAGAGGCACGGGTGAATGTTCTGAAGCTCAACCTCGCGCTGGACGGACTCGCACCCGGTAGCGTCTGAAAAGGGCATCCGCTGACGGGGTGGGGCCGGTGAATCGCTGGTCTTGCCCGACGGCCTGCGGTAGATTGGCGGCACGCCCCGGCGCGTGCCGCTTTTTGCATCGCCGGGCGACCGGTGATTTGATTCTTGCCGCGCCGTATGGCGTGGCTCGCGCCTTCATAGTGGACTGATCCGATGGCTGGCATGGAACGCCCCGATCCCGACGAATTGCTCGACAAGCTGCAACGCGACGAAGCGCGCGGCCGGCGTGGCCGGCTGAAGATTTTCTTCGGTGCGTCCGCAGGAGTCGGCAAGACGTTTGCGATGTTGCAGGCTGCACGCAAGCTGAGCGACGAGGGCACCGACGTCGTCGTCGGTGTGCTGGAGACGCATGGCCGCGAAGAAACGGCGCGCTTGCTGGAAGGGCTGGAAATCCTGCCGCAGAAGGCGGTCGAGTACCGTGGGCGTGTCCTGCGGGAGTTCGACCTCGACGGCATGCTCGCACGCAAGCCGGCCGTGGCGCTGGTGGATGAACTGGCCCATGCGAATGTGCCGGGCGAGCGTCATATGAAGCGGTGGCAGGATGTGCACGAGTTGCTCGATGCCGGCATCGACGTGTACACCACACTCAATGTGCAGCATCTGGAACGGCTCAACGATGTTGTCGGCCAGATCACCGGCATTCGCGTGTGGGAGACGGTGCCCGATCGCGTCTTCGATCTTGCCGACGAGGTGAAGCTGGTCGACCTGCCGCCAGACGAACTGCTCGAGCGAATGCGCGAGGGTAAGGTGTACATGGCCGAGCAGGCGGAGCGCGCCGTGCGCAACTTTTTCCGCAAGGGCAACCTGATTGCCTTGCGCGAACTGGCGCTGCGCCGCACCGCCGATCGTGTCGATGCGCAGATGCGCGAATACCGCGCCGATCAGTCGATCAGCCAGGTCTGGCAGGCACGCGAGCGGCTGCTCGTCGCCGTCGGGCCGGGGCCGGAAGGTGTGGCGCTGGTGCGTTCGGCTGCGCGGCTTGCGGCAAGCCTGCGTGCCGACTGGCTGGCCGTACACATGGAAACGCCCGCGATGCTGCGGCAATCGCCGGTGCGTCGCGAAAGTACGTATGCAACGCTCAAACTCGCGCAAGAACTCGGCGCGGAAACCCTCACGCTCGACGGTGCGGAAGCCGCCACCACGCTGCTGGCCTATGCGCAGATGCGCAACGTCTCGAAGCTGGTGGTCGGTGCAAGTGGCGCGCGGCGTTGGTGGACCGCACGCACGCCGCTGCATGAGCAACTGCTGCGGCTCGCGCGAGGCGTCGATGTCGTACTGATCGGGCCAGCCGCTGGCGACTCGGCGGCAGACAAGCGCGTAGTGCGCGGGGACTGGCGCGACTGGTTCGAGACGGCGCCTGAGTTGGAGTTGGTTGGCGGCCCGTGGCGCGCGTATGCGTGGGCCGTCGGTATCTGCGGCGCCGTGTCGCTCGTTGCGGCGGAACTCACGTCGTTCCTCGATCTGGCCAATATCGCGATGCTGTATCTGCTTGGCGTGATCATCGCCGCGATGCGGCTGGGTCGCGGGCCGGGCGTACTGGCTTCGTTTCTGTCTGTGTTGGCGTTCGACTTTTTCTTCGTCCCGCCGAAGATGTCGTTGTCGGTCTCGGATACTCAGTATCTGCTGACGTTCGCCGTCATGCTGACCGTGGCGCTGGTCATCAGCCATCTGACAACGAGCTTGCGCTTTCAGGCGCGGCTGGCTACGTGGCGTGAGCGTCGCACGGGCGCGGTGTATGCCATGGCCCGCGAACTGGCGGCGGCGCTCACGACGCCGCAGATCGTGGAGATCGGCTCGCGCCACGTGCGCGAAGTGTTTCAGGCGCGTGTGGCGCTGTTGTTGCCGGACAGCCAGGGCAGCGTGCGTCAGCCGGTGGAGAACGCGCGGGCAGAGACGATGCCTGCCCATATCGATACCGATGTCGCACAGTGGGTCTACGACCGTCAGCAGGCCGCCGGACAGGGCACGAACACGTTACCGGCATCCGACGCCTACTATTTGCCGCTTCGCGCCCCCATGCGCACGCGCGGGGTGCTGGTGGTTGCACCGGAGCCGGACGGGGGCGGCGCCATCGACACGCCGGAACAGCAACGTTTGCTCGATACTTTCGCCGCACAAATCGCGCTGGCGCTCGAGCGCGTGCATTACGTCGAAATCGCTCAGGATGCGCTGGTGACAATGGAGTCGGAGCGGCTGCGCAATTCGTTGCTCTCGGCGATCTCGCACGACCTGCGCACACCGCTCACGTCCATTGTGGGGTTCGCGAGCATGCTCAGCCGCAATGCACAGACACCCGGCCCGCTGCGCACCGAACTTGTCGATGCCATTCACGAGGAAGCGCAGCGCATGACCGGCCTGGTGACAAATCTGCTCGACATGGCGAAGCTGCAAGCGGGCGGGGTGCAACTCAATCGTCAGTGGCAGATGCTCGAGGAAGTGGTCGGCACATCGCTGCGCGCCAGCCGCCGGGTGCTCGCCGGGCATGAGGTGACGACCCGGCTGCCCGCAGACCTGCCGCTACTGCGCTTCGACGCCGTACTGCTCGAACGGCTGTTCACCAACCTGCTGGAGAATGCGGCGAAGTACTCACCCGCAGGTTCTCATATCGAAATTGCCGCGCGCGTGAACGGCGACGACGTTGAAGTGAGTGTGAGCGATGACGGTCCCGGCCTGCCTGCGGGCATGGAAGGCCGCATCTTCGAGAAGTTCATGCGAGGTGAGAAGGAGTCCGCCAAGCCCGGTATCGGACTCGGCCTGGCGATTTGTCGTGCCATTGTCGAGGCGCATGGCGGTAAAATTCATGCCACCAATGTGCCCGATGGTCACGGCGCCCGGTTCGTCTTTACGTTGCCGGTGGAGACGCCGCCGGTGGCCCCGGACGCACCCGAAGGCGTTAACGAGGACGAGCCGAATATGACGGACATGAAAGACGTGACGCCCACGAAGGACGAAGGCTCGCCGTGGCCTCGCTCTCCAGACGCCAACGCGACACAAGAACATGAGTGAACCCACCATCACCATCGTGGTGATTGAAGACGAACGGCAGATCCGACGCTTTCTGCGCACTTCGCTGGAGGCCGAAGGCATGGTCGTGCATGAGGCGGAAGCCGGACGGCAGGGCATGGTCGAGGCAGCCACCCGCAAGCCAGATCTGCTCATCGTCGATCTGGGACTGCCGGATATCGACGGCGTGGAGGTCATCCGGGAAGTGCGAAGCTGGACTGACATGCCGATCATCGTGCTGTCCGCCCGCAATGAGGAGGCCGAGAAGGTGGTGGCGCTCGACGTGGGTGCCGACGATTACCTGACGAAGCCATTCGGGGTGTCGGAACTGCTGGCGCGAATTCGCGCGCAACTGCGACGGCACCATCGTGGCGGCAACTCGGAGACGCTCGATGAAGCGTTCTCGTTCGGCGATATCCATATCGATCTTGCGAGACGCAAGGTCACGCGTGCGGGCGAGCCTGTCCACCTCACGCCTATCGAATACCGGCTGCTGGTCACGCTGGTGCGGCATGCGGGACGCGTGCTGACGCATCGGCAATTGCTCAAGGAAGTGTGGGGGCCTTCGCACGTAGAGAGCAATCACTACCTGCGCATCTATATGGGACACCTGCGCCAGAAGCTGGAGGCCGATCCGGCTCAGCCTCAGCACATCCTGACCGAGACGGGCGTCGGTTACCGGCTTGAGGTCGAGGCGATCGGGTGATCGGGCGACCGGATGACGCTTGCCCGCCCCATGACTTGGCAGCACGCTGCTCAATGCCCCGGTTATGGATGAGGCCTACGGCCGTATGATGCCGGCTTTGTTAAAATCGCGGTGTTCCGTCCGGCGTGTCTGGCGATCTCCCTTGCGGTGAGGTGCCAAGCTGCGGTTTCGCGACGTCGGCGCTGCGCCACTTCATTCGACATCCGATGGAACCCATTGCCAGGACGGCCTGGCAATCGGCTCGCTTTTTTTCCGGGGACGACCCCGATTTTTTCATCGGAGTCAGTTGTGGCCTGGATACTTCTCGTTTTTGCCGGTTTACTCGAAGTGGCATGGGCCGTTGGCCTGAAGTACACGCAAGGTTTTTCGCGTCTTGTGCCGTCGGTCTTCACGATTGCCGCTATGGTCGGCAGCGTCTGGCTGCTCGCGCTCGCTGTGCGTTCACTGCCATTGGGGACCGCGTATGCCATTTGGACCGGCATCGGCGCCGTCGGCGCGTTTGTCCTGGGCATCGTGCTGTTCGGGGAGTCGGCCTCCGCGGCCCGTATCGCCAGCGTGACATTGATTCTGGCGGGTCTCGTCGGACTGAAGCTGACGGCAGCCTGAGGGCACGCCCGGTTTGGTTCGAACCGGGCCATATCCCCCAACTTCCGGCACCGGTGGTGCGTTGCCGCAACGCGCGGCATAATGACGCGGTAGCGGTCGAATTACCTTTCGATGGCCGTCCGGCGGCAAGGGAGCGTCTCCGGTCTGCGCCGGTCACTTCAGTCCGGATGGCGTGGCGGCAATGCGCGTTGCCGGTTGGCCGTTATCGCGTCGGCGGTCTGAGGCGCGTGATCGTGCGACGCCGTCATGTCGGCGGCAGCGAGGTCACCATGCTTGAATCGATTGCGCTGGGCGCAGGGCTGTCTTGGGGCAGTGGTCTGCGGTTGTACCTGACGGTGTTCTGCGCGGGGCTGGCGGCACGTCTGGGTTGGTTGCATCTGCCGCCGTCGCTGATGGTGCTGACGTCGACGTGGGTGATTGCCGTGGCCGGTGTGCTGGCTGTCATCGAGTTCGTTGCCGACAAAATCCCCTTCGTCGATAGTGCCTGGGACGCGGTGCATACCTTCATCCGCATTCCTGCGGGGATTGTGCTGGGGGCGGCGGCGCTGGGGCAGATGGACCCGACGGTCACGGTGCTGGCCGGTCTGGCGGGCGGTGCGCTGGCGGGAACGGCGCATCTGGCCAAAGCGGGTAGCCGCGCGCTAATCAACACGTCGCCGGAACCTTTCTCCAATGTTGCGGCCTCAGCCGGCGAAGATATCTCCACGGTGGGCGGACTGGCGCTTGCGTTCTTCCTTCCCGCCGTTTTTCTCGTGATGTTGCTGGTCTTCGTCGTGCTGGCGTGGTGGTGGCTGCCCCGCGTCTGGCGCGGGTGGCGCTCGTTGCTGGCGCGGGTCAAAGGATAGAGGAACGATGGGGTTCACTGAGGTTGCCCGCCAAGCATGGCGGATGTTCCAGCGCGACTGGCGCGCAGGCGAGTTGCATCTGCTTCTCGTGGCGTTGTTGCTGGCGGTCGGCGCACTCTCCAGCGTAGGTTTTCTCTCGGATCGGATGCAGGTCGGGCTCGAGCGTGACGCGCGGCAGATGCTCGCCGCCGATCTCGTCGTTCGCAGCGACGCTCCGTTGTCACCCGAATTCACCCGTCAGGCGCAAGCCGACGGGCTGGCGACGGCCGTCGTCGCCAATTTCCCCAGCATGGCCAGTGCCATTGCACAAAGCGGACAGGTCGGTGCGAGCCGTCTGTCGTCGCTCAAGGCCGTCAGTGACGGTTATCCCTTGCGCGGGCGCGTGCGTACCGCACCTGATGCGGGCGGCGGCACGCCGGATGCTCCCGCCGCCGGTATTCCCGCGCCGGGCACGGTCTGGGTCGATGCCGCATTGCTCGACGCCCTGCATGTCCAACCCGGCGAGTCCATTCGTGTGGGCAATCGGACCTTGCGCGTCGCGGCTGTCATCACGCGCGAGATGGATCGCGGCTATGGCTTCGGATCGCTGGCACCGCGCGTCATGATGCGCTTCGACGAATTGCCGTCGACGGGCCTCGTGCAGTTCGGCAGCCGCATCACTTATCGCCTGTTGTTGGCGGGAACAGATGCTCAGGTCGGCAAGTTCGCGGCGTGGGCACGTCCGGCGGCCGAACAGGCGCGTGGCGTACATCTCGAATCGCTGGAAGAAGGGCAGCCGCAGGTGCGTCAGACGCTCGATCGCGCAGAACGATTCCTGTCGCTGGTCGCATTGCTCGCTGCCGTGCTGGCGGCGGTGGCTGTGGGCATCGCCTCGCGTCGTTACAGCGAACGCCATCTCGACGCTTGTGCCGTGATGCGTTGTCTGGGACTGTCGCGCCGGGCCTTGCGCGGCATGGTGACGATTGAATTCATCGGACTGGGTCTGATCGGCGGCGTGTTGGGCGTCGCGCTTGGCTATGCGGCGCATTGGGTGCTGCTGGCCCAGTTGGGTGACGTGATACCGGCGGGGCTGCCCGCGCCGACGTGGCGTCCGGCGTTTTTCGGCCTGACGAGTGCGCTGGTCATGTTGCTGGGATTCGCTTTGCCGCCGTTGCTCCCGCTGTCGGAGGTCGCACCGCTGCACGTGTTGCGTCGCGACGTGGTGGTGGGCGCCCGCCGGCAAGGATGGCTGGCGTATGGCGCGAGCGCACTCGCCTTCGGCGCACTGCTGCTGTTCGCCGCACGAGACCTGCGCCTCGGCGCGATGGTGGCCGGTGGTTTCGTCGCCGGTGCGGTCGTGTTCGGCGTGCTCGCATGGCTTGCCATTCGCGTGCTGGCGGCCTGGGCACGGCGCCCGAGTGCCGCCGGCGGGGCGATGGGTGGTATCGGATGGCGCTATGCGGTGGCGGGCCTGCGCCGTCGTGGCCTCGGCAGCGCCTTGCAGGTGGTGGCGCTCGGGCTTGGGCTGATGGCGCTGCTGCTGCTTGCCGTCACGCGAAACGATCTGGTCGCGGGCTGGCGTCAGTCGAGTCCGCCGGATGCGCCGAACCGCTTCGTCATCGATATCCAGCCCGGACAGGACGCACCGGTGCTCTCGCAACTGCGCGCGGCGGGGCTACCCGATGTGCAACTCTCCCCGATGATTCGCGCGCGTTTGACCGCCATCAACGGCAAACCGGTGACGGGCGAGCGCTACACGGAAGAGCGAGCGCGGCGTCTGGCCGAGCGCGAGTTCAACCTGTCGTACATGGCGGAGCTGCCCGACGGAAATCGCGTGACGGCCGGGCAGTGGTACGGCGACGCAACGACGCCGCAGATTTCGATGGAAGAAGGCATCGCGAAGACGCTGGGTCTGAAGCTCGGCGATACGCTTCGCTTCGAAGTCACGGGGCAGACCATCGACGCGCCGATCACAAGCCTGCGCAAGCTGGACTGGGGCTCGATGCGCGTGAATTTCTTCGTGGTGATGCCGCCCGCCGCGCTGCGCGATTTCCCGATGACCTGGATCACCTCGTTCCATCTCGAACCGAAGCAGCAACACGTGGCCGACGCGTTGGTGCGCGATTTCCCCAATGTGACGGTGATCGACACAGGCGCGTTGCTCGCACAGATTCAACAGATTCTGTCGCAAGTGATCGATGCGGTGCAGGCGCTTTTCTTCTTCACGCTCGCCGCAGGCGTGCTGGTCTTGTACGCCGCGCTTGCCGGCACGCGCGACGAACGGATGCGCGAGAGCGGTATTCTGCGCGCGCTGGGGGCATCGTCGCGGCAACTGCGCGACGTGCATCTGGCAGAGTTGGTAACGGTTGGCGCGCTGGCCGGACTGCTGGCCGCGCTGGGGGCCGGTGCGCTCGGCTGGGCACTGGCGCGTTACGTCTTCGAGTTCGCGCTGAACTTCAATCCGTGGCTGCCGGTGCTGGGTGTCGGCGCCGGCGTGCTGTGTGCGCTGGTCGGCGGATGGAGTGGCCTGAGAGCCGTGCTGCGTCAGTCGGCGCTACGCACGCTGCGCGAAGTCTGACGCCTGCGGGGGGCGCGGCATTGTGCCGCGTCCAGACGGATGGCCGACGATGGCAGACGTTGTGGGCCTCGGGCACAATAGCGGTCATGACGACCGAAAACACCCCTCAAACCTCTCAGGCAGACGACACGCAGGATACGCCTGCGCAACCGACGGCCTTTTCCCTACTCGGCGGCGAGGATCGCGTACGCGAGCTTGTCGACCGTTTCTACGATTTGATGGACCTGGAATCGGAATTCGCCGGCATTCGCAGCCTGCATCCAGAGGCGCTTGGCGGATCGCGCGATAAGCTCTTCTGGTTCCTGTGCGGGTGGCTGGGCGGCCCCAATCACTACATCGAACGATTCGGGCATCCCATGCTGCGCGCTCGCCATCTGCCGTTCCCGATTGCGACGAGCGAGCGCGACCAATGGCTGCGTTGCATGGCGTGGGCCATGCAGGACATTGGCGTGGAGGCGTCGTTGCAGGAGCGGCTCATGCAGGCGTTTCATGGAACCGCCGATTGGATGCGTAACCGGGCCGGTTAATCGCATGGCTGCGTCAACCGACGATTAGGTGAAGGCGTATGGGAGTGTGCCGGAAGGGCGGACTCGCCCTCCCGGCGCCGAACACGAGAGTCACGGCGTTGTGAGGGATGACGTGCGTGAGCAGGGTGCCGAAACGCAATGCTCACGCGCGTGGCTTACGGTTGCGGACTCTCCGCTTGCGACAGGGTCTCCAGCGCATCATGAAACTCGTCGCCCACTGTCTCCGAAACGAGTGTATGCGTGTCGGATTCGGCGTCGAAGAATTCGTCATCGTCGCCGGATGCCAGGGACGCCGTATCCGCGATGTCTGCGTTATTGGAGTGAGCCGACGGCTGTGCCGCACTCGCGTTCGGCACTCGCGGAATGACCGTCACGCCATTCAGTTCGTAGTCCACCGCCGGACGCGGCGCCATATGCACGTAATCGCGATTGTCTTCCAGCACGACAAAGTTCACGCTGGCCTCTGCCGCCACCACCCTATCCATCGACGCTCGCCTTTCACGGCCATCGATGACCGTTCCCAACACGCGGTTTTGCACGAAGTCGGTGGCCGCCGCCACACCGTCAACGATGGCGGTGCTGGCATCCTCGTTCGCAGCGTCCTTCAACCATGTGGGCACGGTTATGCCCAACGATTCGAGCAATGGCGCGGCACCGTTGTGCACGGCGCCGAACACCAATGGGCCGTTTGTCGCTGCCATATTCAGCACTCCACCGTACTCTCGCAGTAAGTTGACACCTTGCCACTGGCCTAGTGCCTGGAAGATGTTCGTATCACGAATCTCAGTGCCCGGAATGTCGGGCGAGTCGTTGTACTTCTTGGCAGCGAGGATCAGGTTCGCAAGCTGTACGAAGGCGGAAATGGCATGAAGCGGAATATCGACATACTCTTTCCAGTCGTGTTCCATCGTGGCGGCGGAAACGCTCAGCGCCGTGGTCTTGGCGATGACGTTGACGACATGGCCGATGAGGGCGGCGTTGCGAGCGCCGCGATGCGTTTGAACGGTGCTCTGAAACTCTTCCCAACGCCCCGCCATCAGATCCTTGGGCGCTTCCGGCATGGTGATTTGCACCTGGGCGCTCCCACCCGCGTTCGCGGTGTAGGAGACTTGAGGGACGTGAGCGGGCTGAATGGAGGACGAAGCATTACCTATCGTCATGAGAATCTCCCGGAGATGAGTTGGCGTTAGATCGTGGCGAGAAAGCGTTCGGCGTCGGCGCCGACGTCGGCATAGGCCGCGTTTTCCCGGGAGGTCTCGAGGGCGTGCAAGGCCAGGTCGCGTGCGAGCGCAGCGTCGCCCAGCTTCGCCAGACACTGGGCGCAAATCAGCGTGGGTTGAGGGTCGTCGGGCGTGAACATCGACACTGTGCCGAGTGGCGCGATGGCGAGCGCGTATTCCTCTCGCGCGAAGTGCGCGTAGCCGACCAGCTTGTTCACACTGATGTCCAGCGGACGTTCCTTGAGGAGTGGATAGAGCCGATGGAGAGCCGCTTCGTAATCGGCGGCGTTGTAGGCGTCGCGCGCTTCCTGATAGCGCAGGGTGGCCGTGTCGATGGGCGCTGAGTGCGCAGGCCCGGTGACGCCGCCACGAGAGGGCGGGGGGGAGTGTCGCGTGGAGTGCATGAGGGTGGCTTTCCGGTTTGCATCGTTTCGGATTGACAAGCACCACGCAGGTGGTGCTCTGACGAATGTTATGGTCGACGCCATAACCGTCTCTTTCGAATCGTGGACGACAATGTCGTCCGCCCTCTATACGTCAACACATTGGGAAAAATGGGGTGTCACGCGCTCCGCGTATGCCCAATTTGACGACGTTGGGCCGATGCCGTGAAACCTTCGCCTGGCGGTGTCATCAGCGGTGTCCGCTACAACGAAGACATGCCCGTCAGCACGCAACGACCGTACTGGCGCTTCGGCGCCGGATTGTCCCTTGTCATGTATGCGCAGTTCGCGCGACCATACAACGTTAAATAAGGAGACGCCCCATGACTACCGAAGCCCTCTTTCGACAAGACGCCTATCTGCGTCAGTGCGAGGCGCGCATCACGCATATCGACGAGACGGGCATCATGCTCGATCGCACCGTGTTCTATCCGCTGGGCGGCGGGCAAGCGGGAGATGCAGGGGGCTTCGTCCTTGCGGATGGCACAAGACTGACCATTGCCGACACGCGTAAGTCGAAGCAAGACGGTGCGACGCCGGACGACGCGGTGCATGTGCCCGCCGAGGGGCAGGAGGACTTGTTGGCGCGGGTGTCCGTTGGCGACGCCGTGCGTGCCGAAATCGACTGGGAGCGGCGCTTCCGTCATATGCGTTTTCATACGGCGTCGCATCTGATGTGCGCCGTGCTGCCGCACCCGGTCGACGGGTGCAGCATTACGACGGAGTACGCGCGACTCGACTTCGTCACGAACGAGCCGATCGAACGCGAGACGGTCGAAGCGGGATTGGCAGCGTTGGTGGCGGCGGCACGGCCGGTGGCCATCGACAGCATCAGCGACGAGGAGATGGCTGCGCGTCCCGAGCTGGTGCGCACGATGAGCGTGAAGCCGCCGGTGGGGCTGGGACGCGTGCGCCTGGTGCGTATCGAGGGGGTCGATCTGCAACCTTGCGGTGGCACGCATGTGGCCAACACGGCGGAGATTGGTGCGTTACGCGTGGCCAAGATCGAGAAGAAGACCTCACGCACGCGCCGGGTGGTGTTGGCGTTCGCCTGAGTCTGGCATCATGCGAGCCATCCCCTCCTGTTCTTCCCCCGCATCAGGACTATCGATGGCGACTCCGGCAGCAGACATTTCCTCGCAAGCGCAACCCTGGCAAGCCGTGCTCGATTTCTGGTTCGGCACCCCGGATTCTCCGGAATACGGCCTGTCGCGCCCGGAGTGGTTTCGTAAATCGGAGACGTTCGATGAAGAGATACGTACCCGCTTTGGTGCGCTGCATGCTCAGGCGCTCGCCGGGGAGTTGGCGGGCTGGGCGCAAACGCCGATCGGTGCCTGCGCGTTGATCGTGGTGCTCGATCAGTTCTCCCGCAATTTGTTCCGGCATCAGGCGAAAGCGTTTGCGGGCGATGCACTCGCGTTAGCCGTCGCGCGTCGTTTGGTAGAGGCCGGTGGCGATCAGCGTTTGCCAACCGCGCAGCATCGCGTATTCGTTTATCTGCCGTTCGAACACGACGAATCACTGGAGAGTCAGCATCTCTCGCTGGCGTTGTACGAGCAACTGGCGAAGGTGTCGGGGCTGGTCGATAACCTCGATTACGCGCGCAAACACGCGGTCGTTATCGAGCGTTTCGGACGCTATCCGCATCGCAATGCGGCATTGGGGCGTGCCTCGACGCCGGAGGAAATCGCTTTTCTGAAGGAGCCGGGTTCGTCGTTCTGACGACGGCCGGCGTTGCGCTCAGGCCCGGCGGCGTTGCCGCCATTGGATCGCGTAGTATCCGATGACGTAAGCGAGCAGACCGCCGACGACGGCACAGGCGGTGAGGCCTGCCGCCAGATACAGCGTCGCGGTGCCGAAGTCGAAATTCTTCAATTGGGACCAGAGGCTCTCGCTGGCCCGCGCGGCGGCCGCCACCGTTGCCTCGATCTCCGCCTGTGGCGGCCAATCGAACATCCAGCGGCCCAGACGATGCGCCCCCAGGTAGACGAAAGGCGCCGTCAGCGGATTGGTCACCAGCGTGCCGGCAGCCGCGACGAAGAGATTCCCGCGCAGCAAAGCCGCCGCGAGAATGGCCACCAGCATCTGACCAAACGGAATCAGAATTCCGAAAAATACGCCGCACGCCAGTCCGATGGCCACGCCACGCGGCGTGGGCTGCCACAAGCTACGGCGCAGCAGCAGGTCGGCATGCGGGCGTAGCCAGCGTGAACGCAGCAGCCGCATCGGGCGAAGCATCTTTAACATCATGGGCAGGTTGCTCGTCGAGGAATGTGTTGACCCAGGCGGGCGTGAGGCGGTGGCGTGAGTGAATTACCCGCACGCAACGGATGTCTGAGTGCTGTGCACCGAAGGAGTTCAATGGCGAGGCGACGGCACGCTGTGCGCGATGCCCCGGTGTGGCAGGCCACAATGGCTGGATAACGACTGGATAATGGCCGGGAGAAGCGAATGCTGGCGCTACGCAGCGGAGGTGCCGCCGCGCAGCGATCACGCCGATACGCTCAGATCTGCGTACGCTGATGCGCCCAGCGATCGACTTGCGACGGCTTGAAGTGTCGCATTGTTTCGAGCAGCGTCTCGGGCGACGCGGCGACTTGCAACTGATCGAGCTGCGCGTCCTTGAGGAACTGTTCCGTCACCATCGATTGGAGGAACACCATCAGCGGGTCGTAATACTGCTCGACGTTGAGCAGACCGATCGGCTTCGCGTGGTAGCCGATTTGCAGCCACGTGAAGACTTCGAACAGCTCTTCGCATGTGCCGATGCCACCGGGCATGGCGATGAAGGCATCCGACAGGTCGGCCATCATCTGCTTGCGCTGGTGCATGTTCTCGACGACGTGCAACTGCGTTAGCCCGGTGTGGCCGACTTCCTTTTCCATCAGTGCTTTCGGAATGATGCCGACGACCTGACCGCCATGGGCCAGCACGGCGTCGGCGATGATGCCCATCAGCCCGACCTTGCCGCCGCCGTATACGAGGCGAATGCCTGCTTCGGCCATGCGACGGCCCAGCTCACGCGCGGCCTCGGCATACGCGGGACGCACGCCCGTGGCGGCGCCGCAATAGATACAAATGGATTTGACTTCCGACGACATACTTTACTGCGCTCCGTTGGATGCTGACGCCTTGCGCGCCATTTCATCGTACATCTCCCGCGCATGGCCCTTCAGGTAGGGCGCCATTTGCGAGAGGATGTGATAGCTTGCCTGATGCAGCCCGGCGCCGATTTCTTCCGGATCGTTGTATTTGCGCGGGTTCATCACGAATTGATAGGAAAGCCAGTACGTGGAAAGCACCACCATGTTGGTGGTTACCACGTCGATCTGCTCCGGCGTGATCTCCATTTCCCCATCGGCCACAAGCAGGTCGCACATCTCGCGTGCGAAACGCCGTTTGTGGCCCACGATCTGCTTGAAGTGTGTCTCAAGCGTGCGATTGCGCGCGAGTAGATCGTTCAGGTCGCGATAAAGAAAACGGAAACGCCACAGAAATTCGGACATGTACTGGAGGTACGTTCCGACTTCGTCCAGGTCCGGCTTGTGATCGTCAGGCAGCCGCAGTCGCCGTTCGATTTCCTGTTCGAACTGCGCAAAGATGCTGTTGATGATGTCGTCTTTGTTGCGGAAATGATAGTACAGATTGCCGGGGCTGATTTTCATCTCCTCGGCAATCGTGGTGGTCGTTACATTCGGTTCACCGATTTCATTGAAGAGTCGTAGCGACACTTCAAGAATTCGTTCGCGGGTTCGGCGTGGCGGCTTTGCTTCCATGTCTGTCGGCCCCGGTTAGCGGCAAGCTCGGCGAAGGATGTTCTCCGCTTGCGTTTATCAGTTGAGTATCAGGTATACGGCGACCGATTATACCCGGCAGCCGCGTACTGCCAAGCATAGGAGAGGGGGCTCGAAGCGATATCAGAAAAGCGCCGTACGTACCAGATCGACGATGACGGGCCCGGCGAGCGAGACCCAGGTGAGCAGGCAAAATCCAAGTGCGACGAGGACCGCCGCACTTCCGAAATCCTTCGCGCGCTTGGAGAGTTCGTGCCGTTCGAGCGAAATGCGGTCGATGGCGGCCTCGATGCTGGAATTGACCAGTTCGATGATGAGCACGAGCAGAACCGAACCGATGAGCAGTACGCGCTCGACGGCGGTGACATGCAGGAAGATCGCCGCTGGCAGGAGGATGGCGGCGAGCGCCAGTTCCTGCCGGAAAGCGCTCTCTTCGAACACGGCGAACTTGAAGCCGGACAAGGAGTACTTCAGGGCGCGCCAGGCGCGCATGACGCCCCGGTTGCCCTTGTACGGATTCGGCTGTTTGTCGCGTGGCGGCGGGTGGTCGATGAACAAGCGTCAGGTTCCTCGCCGCAACGGGCTCTGGAGGTGGGTCAGATCGCGGGCGCGAGCGACGGCTCGGGCTTGCGCGGATGCAGATGCGAGACGAACTCTTCGGAAGCTGCCTGCCACGAGAACCGCTCGGCCCAGGCCCGTGCGCTTGTGCGCGAGACTTTCAGCGCGTCGAGGCAAGCCTCGCGCAAATCCTCCCGCAGTGCGCCGGCGTTGCCTTCGGGGCAGCCGTCGAGCACGTCGATCGGGCCGGTCACCGGGTAGGCCGCCACCGGCAGGCCGCAGGCCATCGCTTCGAGCAGCACGAGACCAAAAGTATCGGTGCGGCTCGGGAAGACAAATACGTCGGCCGACGCATAGACCTTTGCCAGCTCGGGCTGGGAGAGCATGCCGAGGTAATTCACGTCAGGGTAGCGCGAACGGAGTTCGGCCAGTTGCGGCCCTTCGCCCGCGACCCACTTCGAGCCCGGCAGATCCAGCTTCAGGAAGGCTTCGATGTTCTTCTCCACGGCAACGCGTCCCACGTAGAGGAAAATCGGATGTGCTGAATTTAGCACATGTGCGTCCTGCACACGGAAGATGTCGAGGTCGACGCCGCGCGTCCACAGCACCACATTCCGGAAGCCGTTTGCTTCGAGATCGCGCTTGACCACTGGCGTCGGCGCCATCACGGCACGCGACGGCTTGTGAAACCAGCGCAAAAAGCGATAGGTCGTGTTCAGCGGAAAGCCGAAACGCGCCTGCACATACTCGGGAAAGCGCGTGTGGTACGCCGTGGTGAACGGGAAGTCGTTCCGTATTGCCCATTTGCGTGCGGCCATGCCGAGCGGGCCTTCGGTGGCGATGTGAAGGGCGTCCGGGCCGAATTCCTCGATGCGGCGCGACACACGGCCGCCGGCGAAGAACGCAAGGCGGATTTCCGGATAGGTCGGGCACGGTATCGTGCGGAATTCCTGAGGCGTGAGCAGCTCGACGCGATGGCCGGCGGCTTCCAACTGAGCGCGCGTGTTCTTCAACGTGCGAACCACGCCGTTGATTTGCGGATCCCAGGCGTCGGTGATGATCATGATTTTCATCGGGCGCTCCTTCGCGCACATGGTGCGCATCGGTGACACACGCGCAGCCGCGCGTGCGGGGGGCGCACGCGCGGCAATGCTGTGCCGTGTGTGCGAACAGGGTTATCGACCCGGTCTCGCTTGAATTGCCGCGATCACGGGGTGGGGGGAGCAGACAATGCCCGTATAGTCCGGTCAGGCGCTGACCGGCGTGGCTTTCACGCCGGCTCGCACACGGCGCTTTTGCGTCCAGTGGACGATGCGAAGTTCGCCTTCGGTCGTCTCGACGAGTGCGGAAAGACTCTCGACCCAGTCGCCGTCGTTACAGTAGAGCAGGCCGTCGATCTCGCGAATCTCGGGTTTGTGGATGTGACCGCACACGACGCCGTCGCAACCGCGCCGCCGTGCCTCGTCGGCCATGACATTTTCGAAGGCGGAGATGAAGTTCACGGCGTTTTTCACTTGATGCTTCAGGTACTGCGACAGCGACCAGTACGGGAAGCCGAAGCGCGTGCGCACGCGATTGAACCAGCGATTGAGCAGCAGCGTGAGCGTGTAGAGCGAGTCGCCCAGATACGCGAGCCACTTGGCGTGCTGAATGACGCCGTCGAACAGATCGCCGTGTGTGATCCACAGGCGTTTGCCCGAGAGCGTGGTGTGAAACGCCTCGTCGCGCACCGCAATGTCACCGAACGCCAGCCCGCAGAACTGGCGTGCCGCCTCGTCGTGATTGCCGGGGACGTAGATCACCTGCGTGCCCTTGCGCGCGCGCCGCAGCATCTTCTGCACGACATCGTTGTGTGCCTGCGGCCAGTGCCAGCCTTTACGCAGATGCCAACCGTCGATGATGTCGCCGACCAGATACAGGTAGTCGGACTCGTGGTGGCGCAGGAAGTCGAGCAGGTATTCCGCCTGGCAGCCTTGCGTGCCGAGGTGAATGTCCGAGAGCCAGATCGTGCGGTAGCGGGTGATGCCTTCGGGTGGCGGGTCGAGCGGATCGGGGGTATCGGGCGGCAGATCGATCGTGCCGGGCGGCGTGGCGGGAGGGGGGGCGGGCGGGGCGGTGGGGCGGCCCGGCGGGGTGTCTGCAAAGTGACCGGCGCGAGCCGCAGGTGTTGAGATCGGCAACTCGAAGGTGGGTGTCGTCGTCATAGCGGCTCGCACGTCGCGTTGAACATGCGTGCATTGCGCCATGACTTCGTGAAGGGACGATGACAGTCACGCTCGTGTCGCGAAAGTGTCTTGAGACGTCGCGGCGATGCGACACCGCCGGCCAGCCTCGCGCGCTGACGACGCCCGATTCAGACGTTGCGCCGCAGTCCTTGCGCTACGCGCTCGAGTGTTTCGAGCACGAGCGCGCGCGAACGCGGGTGCGTGCCTAGCGATACATGTCCGAGCCGGTCCAGCGCGATGTTGCGGGCGCCGGGCAGCACCGAGGTGCGAGTGGGATAAACAACGTTGTCGTGGAGCGTGTAGATCGACGTGATGCGAGCGCGTGCCGCGTCTGTCTCGCGGTTCGCGAGCGCCACGAGCCACTCGCTGCCGATGCTCATCTGGCGAACGTTCTGGCCAATGCCGCGGCGCGCGTGCAAGGTGCCGAAATGCGGGGAGCCGAGCGTGATGGTGTGCGCGACGGGCAAGGTCGGATAGTGTTGCAGGCAGGCGCGCGCCGCGATTCCTCCCATGCTGTGACCCACGATGACGACGGGCAGCCGAGTGCGTTCGGCAAGCGCTTGCGCGGCGTTTGCGATGCTGGCGGCGTAGTCGTCGATGCTGCCGAACATCGGGCCGAGATTGACGGCGTCGCAGTGATAGCCGGCATCCGCCAGATGGCGCGAAAAACGCAGCCAGAACGCGCGATTGCAGCCATAGCCGTGCAACAACAGTACCGCGACAGGGCGTGCCGGGCCGTTGGGAGAAGGCAATGGGGCGGCGCTGCACCAAGGTTGGTAGAGGTCGAGCAGCAGAATCGACGCCGCACATTCGTATGCCCACACGGCGGTATTCGTGCCGGCCGGTGTGCGCCGTTCGGGCGTCGGGTCGCCGTGCGCGGCCATGATGAAGCCGGCGGCCAGGCCGATAGCGTGCGAGACCGGCAGCCACAGGATGGTCCACAGCACGGTTGTCCAGGGACTGTGCCACGTGACCCAGGTCGCGATGGCGACGACGATGGACAGCGCGACCTCGATGCCGCCGTAGATCAGATGAGGGCGTGACGCGCGCTGCACAGGGAGGTTGGCCGGTGTCGGCGTATTCATTTGCCGAGCACGCTGACGAGACGCGTGCCGGCGAGCCGGTCGTGAACGAACTGGTGACCCGGCATCACGCGCATGGCCAGCGCCCACAGCACGACCCAGCCGGCGAGCAACGCGACACTGCCCCAGCCCGTGAACCCGAGCGCCCAGTCAAGCGCCATGGCAGGCAGTACCCACAACCAGGCGAGCATGTATCGCAGGACGGCGCGGCCGGTGCGCACCGGTTGGCCCTGTGTGTCGACCAGACGTATCTTCCAGGTCTTCATCGCCAGCGTCTGGCCGCCGTGGGTCCAGAACCAGACGAAGTACGCGCCAAGTACAAGGAACAACCAGATTTGCATTGCGTGGCGATACATCAGGCCGCTGCGCTGTTGGGTCAGGGCGCTGAAAAGGTATCCGGCGAGAAAGAGCACGCCGAAGAGCAGCAGGGATTCGTAGACCATGGAGAGCAGGCGGCGTCGCAGCGTTGGCACTGCGTAGCCGTCTGGCGCTGCACCGGCGGGCGTGCGCGGCGATGTGGCGGCGTCGGACGAGCGCGGCGGCGTGGCGGGCTGGGTGGCTGAGTCGGTCATCGCGATGTGGTCTGGAATCTCTTTGTCGGGTGCCCGGCGTCGCGCCGATGCCGTCAATGTGTCAATGTGCCCGCGCGGCACATCATGCGGCGGGCCTGTCGAGCCATCTGCCGCTCATTATGCGGAAGAACGTGCCGAGGGGCCAGTCAGGTGCGTCTGCCCCTTCGGCGTCGGGAATGCAAACGGCCGCCCGAAGGCGGCCGTGGTGGCAAGACGCTGGCTGACGGCGTGGGTCAGTTGGCGTGCGTCAGTTGTGGTGGTAGATCTCGGAGTTGAAGGCCGTGTCGCCGTTCGCGGCCCCAGTGCTGGCACCCGCTGGCGCCGATGCCGTCGTCGACGGTGCCGGGGAGACGGGCATCGGTTGCGCGGCCGCCGGGGCGGATGCGGTAGAAGGCGCCGGGCTCGGCAACGCGCCGTTCTTGGCCGCGGTGACGTTGTCCTTGCGATGCACGGCGGCATACGGATTCTTCACGCCGGTGCGGCCCGATGGCGGCGCACTGACCACGTTGGGATGGTTGGCCTGCTTCTTGTCGTCGGCAGCAAGGCGCTTCTTCTGCTCTTCCGTGAGCTGTTGGTACTGCTGCCATACCTGGGCCTTGCGCTCGGGCGGCAGGGTCTTGGCGTTCTGATAGCTTTCGCGTGCCAGTTTGCGCTGCTCGGGCGTCAGGCGCACCCAGTCGGCCATACGGTCATGCAGACGTTTGCGGCCTTCGGGCGAGAGCGTGTGAAAGCGCTTGGCGATCTCGATCCACTTGTCGCGCTGGCGCTCGTTCATGCGATTCCAGTCCTGCGCGAGCGGGGCGAGGGCTTCCTGCTGGCTCGGTGTGAGCTTGCTCCAGAGACCGCCGGGCGACGGGAGTGCGGCGGCCGGGGCGCTGCCCGGCGCTACGGCGCCCGTCGTGAGACTGCCGACCGGTGCACTGGCCGGGCTGGCGGCGCCGGGCGCCGACGTGCCGGAGATGAGCGGCGGCACGTCGGACACCGGTTCCGGGGTCTGCGAGTGGCGCAGCGCTGCCGTGCCGGCAAGCGCGGCCACGATTAGCGCGGCGACCAGAAGAAGTACGTTGCGTCGCGTCACGGGGCGGTCTTGAATGAGGGAACTACTGGGCACGCTTCAGATACGCGTTGAAACCGTGATCGGCATAGGCCGACAGCGGCAGTTCGTCACTCAATACGGCAGCATCGATATCCGCGAGATCCTGAATGTGCTGCTGATGTTCCCAGTACGCGATACCCGCCAAACCGATCACCAGCGCGGCGAGCGGCCACAACAGGCCCAGCTTGTCGAGCGCGCGCCGCGGCCCGCCGATCTCCGGCGACTGCACGGCACCCACACCCGCGAGCACCAGCGCCGGTTGCACAACGGCGACCGGTTCCGGCTTTTTACGGGTAAGCGCCTCCTGGCGAGCGGCGGCCAGCCGGGCCGCAATATTCGGCGACGGCGTGTCGGACGCTTGGTCCAATGCACGCCGCACGCGATTTGCGAAGCGGATTTCCCTCGTTTCCAGATCGTGACTCATAACCTGATCCCTTTTACCTTCAACGCCTGCGCCAACGCGTGTGTAGCACGCGAACAGTGCGTCTTGACGCTGCCCTCCGAACACCCCATCGTGGCGGCAGTCTCGGCAACGTCCATGTCCTCCCAGTAACGCATGAGGAAGGCTTCTCGTTGACGTGCCGGTAGTTTCTGTATTTCCGTCTCGATGATGGAGAGAATTTCGGCCCGCGAAACAGAATCTTCGCTGCTCTCGGTCTGCACTGACCCGTCCTCGCCCAGCAAGGTTTCCAACGGGTCGAAATCATCGCGTTCGTCGTCGCCGGGGCCGGCGAGATTCGAAAATAGTGTGACCCAGGTGTTGCGCACCTTTTGCCGACGAAAATAGTCGTGGATCGTGTTCTGGAGGATGCGCGTGAACAGCAGCGGTAGGTCGGCCGGCGGCTTGTCGCCGTACTTCTCGGCCAAGCGGATCATCGCATCCTGAACGATATCGAGGGCGGCCTCGTCGTCGCGAACAGCATAGACGGCCTGCTTGAAGGCGCGCCGTTCAATGCCCGCGAGAAAATCCGCCAGTTCCTTGTCAGATGCCATCCGGTGGGGTACACGCAGCGTTAGCCGCTGCGCCTGTGAAATGCCGTGTAAGCGTAAAGATCACGTAAAGTTCGCGTAGTCGGAGCGGATGCTACCAAAAACGCGCTTCGCTGTAACCGCTTTTGCTTCCGGTTGTGTCACGTTACGACGACGCCGGGTTCGCCAGGTTCCTACCGTGTAAGGATTTTGCACCAGCGTGGGGCGGCTCGGCGTGCGATGCGGGAAATTCTGTGCGCCCAACTTCGCGATCATGCTGCAAATGCATAAACCCACTTGACCATTTTGCTGCAAACCGGTAAGGTTGCCAGTTCGCAATATCTGTGATTGTCTCAATATCGGCACGCCTATCCGGGGTGTCCATCATTAAGACGCGCAGCTTGAGCCCGGACCACAAGTTCGCGGGGAGAGCACCCGATCAAAATTTTTGCCGAAACTTTGAAAGGTCGACGATGAACATGCCAAGCGCGGAATTCTCCGAGGCGGAAGCTACACGCCATCAAAACACTTCCGAAGACATGATTGGCGCCGAGATTCTCGTGCGCTCGCTTCAGGAAGAAGGGGTCGAACATCTGTGGGGTTATCCCGGCGGTTCGGTTCTCTACATCTACGACGAACTCTACAAGCAGGACAAGATCCAGCACATTCTGGTGCGCCATGAGCAGGCGGCCGTGCATGCGGCAGACGCTTATTCGCGTTCCACCGACAAAGTCGGCGTGTGCCTCGTGACGTCTGGCCCCGGCGTGACCAATGCGGTCACCGGCATTGCCACGGCGTATATGGATTCGATCCCGCTCGTCATCATTACCGGCCAGGTGCCTACGGCCGCGATCGGCCAGGACGCCTTCCAGGAATGCGACACGGTTGGCATCACGCGCCCGTGCGTCAAGCACAACTTCCTCGTGAAGGACGTGCGCGATCTCGCCTCCACCATCAAGAAAGCCTTCTACATCGCCAAGACGGGCCGTCCGGGCCCGGTGCTGGTCGATATTCCGAAGGATGTGTCCAAGGCGCGCTGCCGCTTCGAGTATCCGAAGTCGGTATCGCTGCGCTCGTATAACCCGGTCACGAAGGGCCACTCGGGTCAGATCCGCAAGGCGATGAGCCTGCTGCTCTCCGCCAAGCGCCCCTATATCTACGCCGGCGGCGGCATCATTCTGGCCGACGCATCGAAGGAACTGAACCAGTTCTGCGACCTGCTCGGCTATCCGGTGACCAACACGCTCATGGGCCTGGGCGGATATCGTGCGAGCGATCCCAAGTTCCTCGGCATGCTTGGCATGCACGGCACGTACGAAGCCAACATGGCCATGCAGCACTGCGACGTGCTCATCGCCATCGGTGCGCGCTTCGACGACCGCGTGATCGGTAATCCGGAGCACTTTTCCGAGCGTGCGCGCAAGATCATTCACGTCGATATCGACCCGTCGTCGATTTCCAAGCGTGTGAAGGTCGATATTCCGATCGTCGGCGACGTGAAGGAAGTGCTGCGCGAAATGATCGAGAATCTGCAAACGGCCGAACATGGCCCGGACACCGAGGCACTGGCCGGCTGGTGGAAGCAGATCGAGGAATGGCGCTCGCGCGATTGCCTCGCGTTCGATCGTCAAAGCGAAATCATCAAGCCGCAGCATGTGGTCGAGACGTACTGGAAGCTCACCGATGGCGATGCCTTCGTGTGCTCGGACGTCGGTCAGCACCAGATGTGGGCCGCGCAATACTATCGCTTCAACAAGCCGCGCCGCTGGATCAACTCGGGCGGTCTGGGCACGATGGGCTTCGGCCTGCCGGCCGCCATGGGCGTGAAGATGGCGCACCCGGATGCCGAAGTCGCGTGTATTACCGGCGAAGGCTCGATCCAGATGTGCATTCAGGAACTCTCGACGTGCCTGCAATACCGCACGCCGATCAAGATTCTGTCGCTCAACAACCGCTATCTGGGCATGGTTCGCCAGTGGCAGCAGATCGAATACAGCAAGCGTTACTCCAGTTCGTACATGGATGCGCTGCCTGACTTCGTGAAGCTCGCCGAGGCCTACGGTCATGTGGGCATGCGCATCGAGAAGTCGTCGGACGTCGAGCCGGCACTGCGCGAGGCGTTGCGCCTGAAGGATCGTACGGTATTCATGGATTTCCAAACGGATCCCACCGAAAACGTCTGGCCGATGGTCCAGGCGGGCAAGGGCATCAGCGAGATGCTGCTCGGTTCGGAAGATCTGTAAACAGAGGCGCGCGCGCCGTCAGTCGCCGCCGGTATGGCCGGCGCGGGTGCGACGTCCCCACACTAGGACAATCCGGGATACACCATGAGGCACATTATTTCTGTTTTGCTCGAGAACGAGCCGGGCGCGCTGTCGCGTGTGGTCGGGCTCTTCTCGGCACGTGGCTACAATATCGAGACGCTCACCGTCGCGCCGACCGAAGATCGGTCGCTCTCGCGCATGACGGTGGTCACGACAGGCTCCGACGACATCATCGAGCAGATCACCAAGCACCTGAACCGGCTCATCGAAGTGGTGAAGGTGGTCGATCTGACCGAAGGGGCGCACATCGAGCGCGAGCTAATGCTCATCAAGGTTCGCGCTGTGGGCAAGGAGCGCGAAGAGATGAAGCGGATGTCGGATATTTTCCGCGGCCGCATCATTGACGTTACTGAAAAGACCTATACGATCGAACTCACTGGGAATTCGTCGAAGCTCGACGCATTCATCGAAGGGCTCGATCGCACGGCGATTCTCGAGACGGTTCGTACCGGTGGCTCGGGCATCGGGCGCGGTGAGCGCATCCTGAAGGTCTGATCGGCAGCGGCAACGCGGTAAGCGGATTTCGATCCATTCTGATTTCAGTTATTTTTTGGTATTACGGGACAATTCCAAATGAAAGTTTTCTACGACAAAGACGCCGACCTCTCCCTCATCAAGGGTAAGCAAGTCACGATCATCGGTTACGGCTCGCAAGGCCACGCCCACGCGCTGAACCTGAAGGACAGCGGTGTGAACGTGACGGTTGGTCTGCGCAAGAATGGCGCTTCGTGGAACAAGGCGGTCAATGCCGGCCTGAACACCAAGGAAGTGGCAGAAGCCGTGAAGTCGGCCGACATCGTCATGATGCTGCTGCCGGACGAGCAGATCGCCGACGTGTACAAGAACGAAGTGCACGCCAATATCAAGGAAGGCGCTGCACTGGCTTTCGCTCACGGCTTCAACGTGCACTACGGCTGCGTGATCCCGCGTGCCGACCTCGACGTCATCATGATTGCCCCGAAGGCCCCGGGCCACACGGTGCGCTCGACGTACTCGCAAGGCGGCGGCGTGCCCCACCTGATCGCTGTGGCGCAAGACAAGTCGGGCGCGGCTCGCGATATCGCGCTGTCGTATGCTGCGGCTAACGGCGGCGGCCGTGCCGGCATCATCGAAACGAACTTCCGCGAAGAAACCGAAACCGACCTGTTCGGCGAACAGGCCGTGCTGTGCGGCGGTACCGTCGAACTGATCAAGGCCGGTTTCGAAACGCTGGTCGAAGCCGGCTACGCGCCGGAAATGGCCTACTTCGAGTGCCTGCACGAACTCAAGCTGATTGTCGACCTGATCTACGAAGGCGGCATCGCCAACATGAACTACTCGATCTCGAACAACGCCGAGTATGGTGAGTACGTTACCGGCCCGCGCGTCGTGACGGAAGAGACGAAGAAGGCGATGAAGCAGTGCCTGACCGACATCCAGACCGGCGAGTATGCCAAGTCGTTCATCCTGGAAAACAAGGCTGGCGCCCCGACCCTGATCTCGCGTCGTCGTATCACGGCCGAACACCAGATCGAGCAAGTTGGCGGCAAGCTGCGCGCGATGATGCCGTGGATTGCCAAGAACAAGCTGGTCGACCAGTCGAAGAACTAAGTACGACGCGCCGTACGATGCGTATGCCCAAGCGTTTCCGGGCACAGGCGTCGTCGGCGGGCGGTATCGCGGGGTGAGCGCGTAACATGCGTTACATGCGCTAAGCGCGCCACTTCGTGAGCCGTTGCTCTGGGCCGTCCGTTTTGCCGTAGCCGTTGCTATGGCAAGGCGGGCGGCTTTTTTCGTGGTGGCGCCGAATCGAATCGGCCGTGTGCCGGGGGAATTGCCGGGCATTGTCTCCTGCTTTGCCTTTGTGACGCGAACGTGTCGATTGGGGAAAATGTGTCGCCGTGCCGCGCGCGTTGCTACAATGCCGCCACGTCACGGTTTGGCCCGAAGCAGGTCGACCCGCTTACTTAACCGTTTTACCAAGGACGCGAGTTCAATCGCATGAATTATCCTCACCCGATCATTGCCCGCGAGGGCTGGCCCTTCCTGGGCATCGCCGTCGCCGTCGCGCTCGTCGTGCATTTCATGGCTGGCGTGTTTTGGGCCGCGCCGTTCTGGGTGATTGCCCTGTTTGTTCTGCAGTTTTTCCGCGATCCGCCGCGTCAGGTGCCGCAGCAGGCCGGTGCCGTGCTCTCGCCGGCCGACGGCCGCATCGTGGCTATCGAAACCACGCAGGACCCCTACGCAGGTCGTGAAGCGCTGAAGATCAGCGTGTTCATGAACGTCTTCAATGTTCACTCGAATCGCGCCCCGGTTGACGGCACGGTGACCAAGGTGGAATATTTTCCCGGGCGCTTTTTCAACGCCGACCTCGACAAAGCATCGCTCGAGAACGAACGTAACGCGCTGGTGATCGATGTAGGTGGCCAGATCGTGACGAGCGTGCAGGTCGCAGGGCTCATCGCACGCCGGATTCTGTGCTACGTGAAGCCGGGCGATACACTCGCGCGCGGTCAGCGTTATGGTTTCATCCGTTTCGGCTCGCGTGTCGACGTGTACCTGCCGCTGGGCTCGCGCCCGCGTGTGGCGATCGGCGACAAGGTGTCGGCCACCTCGACGATTCTCGCCGAGCTGTAAGTCGAACCGTACCCCGAACTTCGGCCGCGAGCGGCGGCGCGACCTCAGGTCGCGCGCCGAGGTGTCGCGGCTTGCAACTGCTTTCGCTTTTCGCGTTCCAATAGCGGTGATCCGTCGCGGGTTCGCCCGCAGTCTCAGCATCGTCAAGGAGGTATAGATGCCGGAAAACCATCGCGGCCGCTTGCGCAATAACGTCAGGCATCTCTCGCCGTTCGGCCGTCACAAGAATCCATCTGCAGAGCCATCGATGAACGAAGACCACGACCCGGGTGTGGAGGATGATCTGCCGGTGCGCCCGCGCAACCGCGGTATCTATCTGCTGCCGAATGCTTTTACGACGGCCGCGCTGTTCTGCGGCTTTTTCGCGATCGTGCAGGCGATGAACGACCGCTTCGAGCAGGCCGCCATCGCCATTTTCTTCGCCATGGTGCTCGATGGCATGGACGGGCGCGTGGCGCGCATGACCAACACGCAGAGTGCATTCGGTGAGCAATACGATTCGCTCTCCGACATGACCTCGTTCGGTGTTGCGCCGGCGCTGGTGATGTACGAATGGATTCTGCACGAGATCGGCAAGTGGGGCTGGCTCGCTGCGTTCGTCTACGTGGCGGGCGCGGCGCTACGGCTTGCGCGTTTCAATACGAATATCGGCGTGGTCGACAAGCGCTTCTTCCAGGGGCTGGCGAGCCCGGCTGCGGCGGCGCTCATCGCAGGCTTCGTGTGGATTACGATCGACAACAAGCTGCCGGTGAACGTCTTCTGGATGCCCTGGGTGGCATTTGGCCTGACGATCTATGCGGGCATGTCGATGGTGTCGAATGCGCCGTTCTACAGCGGCAAGGCGCTCGACGTGCGCCAGCGTGTGTCGTTTGGCGTGGTACTGCTCTTCATGGTCGGCTTCATCCTGGTGTCGTCCGATCCGCCGCTGGTGCTCTTCGGGCTGTTCTGCCTGTATAGCATTTCCGGCTATGTGCTCTGGGGATTCCGCTTCCTCAAGGGCCGTCGGCAGCGCATTTTCGGCGAAGTCGACGAATAAGTGAGCGGGTACAAGGGGCGTCTCGGTACGCCCCTTGTCACATCTGTCTGTCAGTGTTGCCGGGGGCGTGTGCCCGGCGATGCTGTAGTCTTGCTGAGGCAGGCTCAGACGTACCCCTTGGCCCGGACGTGTCATGGCAAATTTGGCCGGTTCCGGCGCCATTTCCACTGTTCTACGTGACGAAGGAGAAATCATGGGCATTCTGGACTTCGTGAAAGAAGCAGGCGAAGCGCTGTTGGGCAACAAGGCGCAGGCTGCCGGGGCCCCCGCACCGGGCCCCGATGCGGACGACGCCAACCGTAAGGCTGCCGACGCCATCGAGAACTACATCAAGACGCAGAATCTGGATGCCGCCGGTCTGACGGTGACCTTCGACGGGGCGTCGCGCACGGTGACCGTGTTCGGTGTGGCCGCTGATCAGGTGACCAAGGAAAAGATACTGCTGTGCTGCGGTAACGTGAAGGGCGTCGAGAAGGTGGACGACAAGATGTCGGTGTCGACGGCTTCGGCCGAGGCGACGTTCCACACCGTAGAGAAGGGCGATACGCTGTCGGCCATCTCGAAACAGGTCTACGGCGACGCCAATAAGTACAATGCCATCTTCGAGGCTAACAAGCCGATGCTCTCCAGCCCGGACAAGATCTATCCGGGGCAGGTGTTGCGCATTCCGCCGGCCTGATTCGGTGCTTGTCTCGTGATTCCCGGCCCGGCCTCGCGCCGGGCTGTTTCATGAGGGGGCGGTGCAGCGCCTGCGCCTGTGCGCGCCCGTCTGCACGCGGCTCGCGGCCCGCGCTGCGCGTTGCGAAATCACCCGATTGCGACTATATTGGCGCTCATGATTTCAGGCGTCATCCCGGCTTCGGGCCTTCCTCTCGCACCGCCAACGCTATGCCGCTATGCAGTTTCCGGCCATGCCTGCACGCGCGTCGCGCGCTGATTCCCTCCCGGTAGTTGCCCGCCCGTACGACGATCCTCTGCCTTTGTGGCTTGTGCCATGACGCGATGCCGCTGGCGCAAGGGTGTTCTTCGGCATGCGGATACGCCACCCAAAGACATCAAGAACAAACCGAACCCCTACAAGATCCCCACAGGAGAAAGTCATGGCCGATAAGCTGATCATTTTCGATACGACCTTGCGCGACGGTGAACAGTCGCCGGGCGCGTCGATGACGCGCGATGAGAAAATTCGCATCGCCCGACAACTGGAGCGTCTGCGCGTGGATGTCATCGAAGCGGGCTTCGCCGCCAGTTCGAACGGTGACTTCGAAGCCATTCAGGCCATCGCCGGCATCGTCAAGGACAGCACGGTGTGCTCGCTCGCCCGCGCCAACGATCGTGATATCGCCCGTGCCGCCGAAGCGCTCAAGGGTGCGAATTCGTCGCGTATTCACACGTTCATCGCCACGTCGCCGCTTCACATGGAGAAGAAGCTGCGCATGAGCCCTGATCAGGTGTTCGAACAGGCGAAGCTCGCCGTGCGCTATGCCCGTCAGTTCACGGACAACATCGAATTCTCGCCGGAAGACGGAAGCCGCTCGGATCTGGATTTCCTGTGCCGCGTGCTCGAAGCCGTCATTAATGAGGGGGCGACGACCATCAACGTGGCCGATACCGTCGGCTACGGCGTGCCGGAACTCTACGGGCAACTCGTGCGCACGCTGCGCGAGCGTGTGCCGAATTCGGACAAGGCCGTCTGGTCGGTCCACTGCCACAACGACCTCGGCATGGCCGTGGCCAATTCGCTGGCGGGAGTGAAGTTGGGCGGTGCGCGTCAGATCGAGTGCACGATCAACGGTCTTGGCGAGCGCGCAGGCAATACGTCGCTCGAAGAAGTGGTGATGGCGCTCAAGACACGTAAGGATTATTTCGGTCTGGAACTCGGCATCGATACGACGCAGATTGTGCCGGCCTCGAAACTCGTCTCGCAGATCACCGGCTTCAATGTGCAGCCGAACAAAGCGGTGGTGGGGGCGAACGCATTCGCTCACGCCTCGGGCATTCACCAGGACGGCGTTCTCAAGGCGCGCGACACCTACGAGATCATGCGCGCGGAAGATGTGGGCTGGACCGCGAACAAGATCGTGCTCGGCAAGCTCTCTGGCCGCAATGCATTCAAGCAGCGTTTGCAGGAACTGGGCATCGAGATGGAGTCGGAGCAGGATGTGAACGCCGCGTTCACACGCTTCAAGGAATTGGCCGACCAGAAGTCCGAAATCTTCGATGAAGACATTCTGGCCATCGTCTCGAACGAAGCACAGGCCGAGCGTGGCGAGCATTTCTATCTCGTGTCGATGGCACAACACTCCGAGACGGGTGAGCGTCCGAGCGCCCGCGTGGTTTTCACTGCGCAGGGCAAGGAGCTGGTCGGCGAGGCCGACGGCAACGGCCCGGTCGATGCCGTGCTCAACGCCATCGAGTCGCAGGTGCAAAGCGGTGCCGAACAACTGCTGTACTCGGTCAACGCCATTACGACCGGCACCCAATCGCAAGGCGAGGTGACGGTGCGCCTGTCGAAGGCGGGTCGCATCGTGAACGGCGTCGGCACAGACCCGGATATCGTGGCGGCGTCGGCCAAGGCGTATCTGTCGGCGCTCAACAAACTGTATTCGAAGGCTGAGAAGCTCAACCCGCAACTCACGCCGTGAGGGATGGGGTGCGGCATCGCGTTGATGGCCGAGGTATCTGAGAAGACGCCCGCATCCGGAAAGTCCGGCATGCGGGCGTTTTGTTTTGGGCAGCGCCTGATGTGCGCTCAGAACAAGTTGTTGTCGCGCTTCTCGTGGAGCGGGTCGGGGCTGATCTGCGTGGTTTTGACAACGCCCTCGGCGTCGAAATAGAAGTGCATCAGAGAGAACCAGACATCGTCCTGCTTGAAGCGATAGGACCAGACTTCGCGCTTCATGAGCGGAAAGTACGACGTCTCGACCGGTTCGCCGAAGTGATGCAGGATATCGGTCTTCGTCCACTTGTCGATTTCGACCTTATTGAATTCCTGCGTCGAGAGCACTTGCGTGGTGCCGAGTAGACGGCCTTGCGCATCGAAGTCCGCAGCGATGGTCTCTTCGCCGAACGGCTTGGTTGGATAGAGCCAGCGGGTAACGCCAGGGGCGAGCGGGTAGACCTCCCTGGGCTTGCCCAACTGGGCCTGGACTTCGGCCTGCGATGCGCCGCTCGGTGGCAGTTGCTGCCACGGGGGCGTGAGACAGGCGGTCAGCGACAGGGTGAGTGCGCCAGCCACGAGCCAGCGCAGGGCGGCGATGGGGCGCAAGGCGTCTGAGAGGATGGTGGCGGATGATTTCGGGCGTGCGATGCCCGCGCGTGCCTGGGGCAAATGCTTCATGGATGGCCTCGCGTCAGCGGGAAAAAAAGGCCGCAGGGCGGCATGCCGATAGCATACCGCTGTGTGCCTCATCGTGGGGCGCTTCCGCTTGCCGCATAGGGGCCGGGACGTTATGATTCGCGCCGAGACAGTCAATGGGGCCTCGATGAAAGTTCAAGTCTTGCTGGCGCGCTCGTGCGCGGTTTTGTGCGCCGTTGGCCTGTTGGCAGCGGCCAGTCTTGCACACGCGGCGCCGCCGATCCGCCTTGCGCTCGTCGAAGGCATGAGCGGGCCCTTCGGCAACGCTGGCGCCATGGTCGAGCGCAATTTGCGCTTTGCGATCGATCGCGTGAACGCGCGCGGCGGGGTGAAGTTGCGCGATGGCGCGCATCCGCTGGAGTTGACGGTATTCGACAGCAAGGGGGCCGTGGAAGATAGCCTGGTGCAGCTCAAGGCCGCTGGCGATCTCGGCATTCCGTTCGTTTTGCAGGGCAATAGCTCGGCGGTCGCGTCGGCGTTGATCGACGCAGTCAACAAGCGAAACGCCCGCGAACCGGGACAGCGCATGTTGTTCTTCAATTACTCGGCCGTCGATACGGCGCTCACCAACGAGCAGTGCAGCTTCTGGCATTTCGCGTTCGACGCCAATGCCGCCATGCGCATGCAGGCGCTCACCGAGGCGATCAAAGACGACGTTAGCATCCAGAAGGTCTATCTGCTGAATCAGGATTACAGCTTCGGCCGACAGGTCGCCGGGCTTGCTCGTCAGATGATCGGCGCGAAACGTCCGGACGTGCAGATCGTGGGCGAGCAGTTCAGCGCGGTCGGGCGCGTGAAGGATTTCACGCCCTATCTCGCGCGAATTCGCGCTGCAGGCGCCGACACGATCGTGACGGGGAGCTGGGGCAACGACTTGACACTGCTCGTCAAGGCAGCGCGCGAGCAGGGGATGGAACTTAAGTTCTACACGTTCTACGGCAATGCGCTTGGTGCTCCTGCGGCATTGGGGGAGGCGGGAGTGGGACGGGTGTATGCGGTGGCCGAGTGGCACCCGAACGTGGGCGGCGAGGCGTCGGATGCGTTCTACAAGGCATTTCGCGCGCGCTATCCCGAGGCGCGCGACGACTATGCGCTGCTGCGCATGAGCGTGATGATCGACATGATTGCCGCTGCCCTGGAACAGGCGGGAACGACCGACGTGACGATGGTGGCGCGTGCGCTCGAGAATCGCCGGGTTCGCGAGGCGCCGGCGGACGCCTGGATGCGCCCGAACGATCACCAGATGATCGAGCCGCTGTATGTCTCCGTCATGCGTCGTGCGGGAGAGCCGGGTGTGAAGTTCGACAATGAAGGTTCGGGCTTCGGGTTCAAGACGGTGATGGAGTTGCCCGCGAGTAAGGTGGCGCTACCCAGTACCTGCCGGATGGCTCGCCAGCGCTGATATGACAGGGCGAAGGAATGCGCTGGAATGCGCGGGTGTTGATTTGTCGAAATTTTTCGGATAATCGACCTGGATTTTCGCGATTATTCACGGAATATCTCGGTTTTCGACGCCCGAATCCGGCGGTCAGGCCCGTCCGAAGCGGCGATGCGTGGAAAAATGTGGCATCTGGATACCAACTCCCGTATAATCGCGCACTTGCAGTTTTGTTTATGCGCGGCAACGCTGCGCATGTTTTTGTAAGTTCACGGCACGGCCTTTCTTCCGTGACCGCATGTCTCCAAAGGAAATGAAATGACTGTTGAAACCACCAAGAAGTCGGACGTCGTGGCGCAATTCGCCCGCGCCGCCAACGACACCGGATCGCCCGAAGTGCAAGTTGCGCTGCTGACCACGCGCATTAACGAATTGACGCCGCACTTCAAGGCACACATGAAGGATCACCACAGCCGCCGCGGTCTGCTGCGCATGGTGAGCCGTCGCCGCAAGCTGCTCGATTACCTGAAGGGCAAGGATGCGGACCGCTATCGCGCCCTGATCGAGAAGCTGGGCCTGCGTAAGTAAGCGATTACAATTACGACGAGATGCCTGTATCAGCGTGCTGATGCAGGCATTTTGTTTTTGGGCACTGCCTGACGGATGTCATGAGGACGTCTTTCAGGCTGTCAACTTGGCCGTTGTGCCGGGTTCCCGGAGTACGGGGCCTCGTCGGCAAGCAGGGCTTGTGTCATTCCAGGGTCGCCTCTGACACGCACGGCAACGCGCCGAGCAACGCTGGAATGGCATAACACTCCCCCCTGTAAGGCGTCGGGATCACCCCGGCAGCGATATCGCGCCGCTGCTGCATTCGCGCGATTCGATATAGGAGTGCAAATGTTCAATAAAGTCGTGAAGTCTTTCCAATGGGGACAAAACACGGTTCGCATGGAGACCGGTGAGATTGCCCGTCAGGCATCCGGCGCTGTGCTCGTCGATATGGACGATACCGTCGTGCTCGCCACGGTTGTTGGCGCCAAGAAGGCTAAGGCAGGTCAGGATTTCTTCCCGCTGACCGTCGATTATCTGGAAAAGACTTATGCCGCCGGCAAGATCCCGGGTGGCTTCTTCAAGCGTGAAGGCCGTCCGTCGGAGAATGAAACGCTGACGTCGCGTCTGATCGACCGTCCGATCCGCCCGCTCTTCCCGGAAGGCTTCTACAACGAAGTTCAGGTCGTGGTGCAGGTTGTCTCGCTGAACCCCGAAGTGCCGGCCGATATCCCGGCCCTGATCGGTGCTTCGGCCGCGCTGGCCATCTCGGGTCTGCCGTTCAACGGCCCGGTCGGCGCCGCACGCGTTGCCTACGTCGACAGCCAGTACGTGCTCAACCCGTCGCGCGAACAGATCGCCAAGTCGAAGCTCGACCTGGTTGTCGCCGGTACGGAACAAGCCGTGCTGATGGTTGAGTCGGAAGCGCAGGAACTGCCGGAAGACGTGATGCTGGGCGCTGTGGTGTTCGGTCACGAGCAAATGCAAACGGCCATCAACGCCATTCACGACCTCGTGCGTGACGGCGGCAAGGCCGAGTGGGATTGGGCCCCGGCTGCCAAGAACGACGCACTGATCGCACAAGTGACCGAGTTGGCCGAAGGCCCGCTGCGCGCCGCTTACCAGACGCGTGAAAAGCAAGCGCGTACGCAGCAACTGCGTGCCGTGAGCAGCGACGTCATCGCCAAGCTGGGCGAAGCCGCCACCGCCAAGGGCGAAGTGGCTCCGGACGACATCGAAGTCGGCAACATCCTGTTCGATCTGGAAGCCAAGATCGTGCGTAGCCAGATTCTCGCGGGCGAGCCGCGTATCGACGGCCGTGACACGCGCACCGTGCGCCCGATCTCGATTCGCACCGGCGTTCTGCCGCGTGCCCACGGTTCGGCGCTGTTCACGCGCGGCGAAACGCAGGCACTCGTGGTGGCCACGTTGGGCACCAAGAGCGACGAGCAGATCATCGACGCGCTGCAAGGCGAGTACCGTGATCGCTTCATGCTTCACTACAACTTCCCGCCGTTCTCGACGGGTGAAACGGGGCGCGTGGGTTCGCCCAAGCGTCGCGAAATCGGTCACGGCCGTCTGGCCAAGCGCGCACTCGTGGCGTGCCTGCCGGGCGCAGACGATTTCGGCTACACCGTGCGTGTCGTGTCGGAAATCACCGAGTCGAACGGTTCGTCCTCGATGGCATCGGTGTGCGGCGGTAGTCTCGCCATGATGGACGCGGGTGTGCCGCTGACCTCGCCGGTCGCCGGTATCGCCATGGGCCTGATCCTCGACGGCAACAAGTTTGCCGTGCTGACCGACATTCTCGGCGACGAAGATCACCTGGGCGACATGGACTTCAAGGTGGCCGGTACGTCGAATGGCGTGACCGCGCTGCAGATGGACATCAAGATCCAGGGCATCACGAAGGAAATCATGCAGGTCGCCCTGGCGCAAGCCAAGGAAGGCCGTTTGCACATCCTCGACAAGATGACGGAAGCCCAGTCGGGCGTGCGTACGGAGTTGTCGGAATTCGCGCCGCGCATGGTCACCATCAAGATCAACCCGGAAAAGATCCGTGACGTGATCGGTAAGGGTGGTTCGGTGATCCGTGCATTGACGGAAGAAACCGGCACGAGCATCGATATCTCGGACGACGGCGTGGTGACGATCGCCAGCCCGAGCGCTGAAGGTATTGCCGAAGCGAAGCGTCGCATCGAGCTGATTACGGTGGAAGTCGAAGTCGGCCAAGTGTACGACGGTACCGTGCTGAAGCTGCTGGAGTTCGGCGCGATCGTTTCGGTGTTGCCGGGCAAGGATGGTCTGCTGCACATCTCCGAAATCGCGAACGAGCGCATCAAGGACATCAACGAGTACCTGAAGGAAGGTCAGTTGGTGCGCGTGAAGGTGATTCAGCAGGACGACAAGGGCCGTCTGCGCCTGTCGCACAAGGCACTCACCGACGAAGAAAAGCAGGGTGGCCCGGTGCTGGTCAAGCGCGAAAGCGAAGCTCAGTAATTCGGGTATCAGTACGATGCCCGGCGGCGTGTCTCGTGCACGCCGCTAAGCAAAGGAAAAACGGCGACTCCGGAGAGTCGCCGTTTTTCATCTATCGCACGGATTCGCAAAATAATGCGGAAAAAATGCGAGAAGGGTATTTACAGGAAATGGGTTTGTCATTAAAATCTCATTTCTCTGTTCGGGGGTATAGCTCAGCTGGGAGAGCGCTTGCATGGCATGCAAGAGGTCAGCGGTTCGATCCCGCTTACCTCCACCACGGATTCAGAAGCTTAATTTTCAGGCTGCGCCGGACGAGCAAGATTCTTGCAAAAATGCCGTAAAAAACTTGAAAATAAAGCTTCACAAGCGAAGAAATGTTGTTTAGAATAGCGTTCTTCGCGAAATGCAGTAAAGCGAAACAGACAAAGTTTTGACGATTTTGTCCCCTTCGTCTAGAGGCCTAGGACATCACCCTTTCACGGTGAGTACAGGGGTTCGAATCCCCTAGGGGACGCCAGAATTGGTGCCGGTAGCGAGTCGGTATCAGTTTGAAAATGCCAGGCAGTTGGTGGCGTAAAGCCCGCTGAAAGTCAGGCGGGTTTTTTTGTCGGTTTTGGAGCGGTAGTTCAGTTGGTTAGAATACCGGCCTGTCACGCCGGGGGTCGCGGGTTCGAGCCCCGTCCGCTCCGCCAAAACCTACGAAGTTCGGTAATTTGCGCGTGAAAACGCGGCAATGCCGAACAACAGGCAGGAAAGCAAAGTGAATGACATCACGATGCTGCAGCAAGTTTGGAGCGGTAGTTCAGTTGGTTAGAATACCGGCCTGTCACGCCGGGGGTCGCGGGTTCGAGCCCCGTCCGCTCCGCCAAACGAAGAAAGCCCAGGCAGATGCCTGGGCTTTTTTTATCTCTCGACGCCCCTGTTTCGAAACCTCGCGGCGAGGTATTCGGGGCTGCTCCGATGCGTGATCTTCCCTGGTGATGTCGTCTTCGCAATGCATGCGGATTTTTCGCAGTGTATTGAAAAAATCCGCAATTCAAGCGCATTGTTGTCTATCGACGACAGGGCGAGGTGGATTTTCAGTCCGCGACACCCTGACGCCATTCGGTCAGCGCACGAGGCAGGGGCGCTTCGGATCGAATTTCCAGTCTGGAACGAGATACTGCATGGCGATGCTATCGTCGCGCGCACCGAGGCCGTGCTCGAGGTACAGGGCGTGGGCGGCTTCCACTGCCTCCATATCGAGTGTGACCCCGAGACCCGGCGTGGTCGGCACTTGAACGTTACCGCCAACGATTTGCAGCGGGTGCTTCGTGAGGTGCTGACCGTCTTGCCAGATCCAGTGCGTGTCGATTGCGGTGATCTTGCCGGGGGCGGCTGCCGCAACATGCGTGAACATCGCGAGCGAGACGTCAAAGTGATTGTTCGAGTGCGATCCCCATGTCAGGCCCCAGTCGTGACACATCTGCGCGACGCGCACGGCGCCCTGCATCGTCCAGAAGTGCGGATCGGCCAATGGAATGTCGACAGACTGCAACTGAATCGCGTGGCCCATCTGGCGCCAGTCCGTTGCAATCATGTTGGTCGCCGTCGGCAAGCCCGTTGCGCGCCGGAATTCCGCCATGACTTCGCGGCCCGAATAGCCGTTCTCGGCGCCGCATGGGTCTTCGGCGTACGCAAGCACATCGTGCTTGTCGCGGCATAGGCGCACCGCCTCGGCAAGCGACCACGCGCCATTCGGATCGAGCGTCACACGTGCCTGCGGGAAGCGCTTGGCGAGCGCGGTGACCGCTTCGATTTCCGCGTCGCCATCGAGCACACCGCCCTTGAGTTTGAAGTCCTGGAAGCCATAGCGAGCGTGAGCGGCCTCTGCGAGACGTACGACCGCCTCGGGGGTCATGGCGACTTCCGTACGCACGCGTTCCCAGTCGTCGCGTGCGGCGTGATTATCGGCATAGGGGAGGTCGGTGGCGCATCGATCGCCGATGAAGAACAGGTAGCCCAGCATGGCGACTTCGCTGCGCTGCTGTCCTTCACCCAGCAACGCGGCCACCGGCACCTCGAGGTGCTGGCCCAGCAGGTCGAGCAGCGCCGCTTCGAGCGCCGTCACGGCGTGAATCGTCGTGCGCAGGTCGAACGTCTGCAAGCCGCGTCCACCTGAATCGCGATCAGCGAAGACGCGACGGGTCTGGCCAAGGATTGCCTGAATGTTTGCGACCGACTGACCCACCACATAGGGACGTGCGTCTTCGAGCGTCTGGCGGATGGTTTCGCCGCCGGGCACCTCGCCAACTCCGGTGTGGCCGGCGTTATCTCGAAGGATGATCAGGTTGCGCGTGAAGAAGGGGCTATGCGCACCGCTCAGGTTCAGCAGCATACTGTCGCGGCCGGCGATGGGGACAACGCGCAGATCGGTGACGATGGGGGTTCGGCTCATGGCAGGTGGACGTAGATCAGACCCAAAGGAGTGGAGTGTCATGACACACGATTTCTGTTGTATGTCGTCAGACAACATTCTATGGAAAGTGCTTCCGAATGCCTTTGCGGGTTTACCCGTTTTTGCGGAAAGAACCGAAATTTACTGATCAGGTCGATAAATTCCGGTTGCACATGCTGTTCGTAATGCTTGCGATCTGGTTGTCGTACAAGGTGTGTTCAGTTGGGACCGCCCAAGCTGCCGCCGCCATCGACGTTGAGTACCTGACCGGTGATGAAGCTGGCTGAGTCCGAGAGCAGAAAGGCGACGGCCGCAGCGATTTCGTCCGGGGCACCGAGCCGTCCCATCGGGATCGTGGCGAGCACTTTGCGTTCGGCATCGCTGCCCACAGGGCGTGATTTGCGGAAGAGTTCGGTCTCGACAGGGCCGGGTGCCACCGCATTGGACGTAATGCCGAACGTTGCGAATTCCAGCGCCCATGTCTTGGTGCATCCGACGAGTGCGCTCTTGGCGGCGGCATAGGCGGTGCGGTCGCGGCTGCCGTATATGGCTCGGCTGGAGATGTTGACGATGCGTCCGAAGCCGCGCGATTTCATGCCGTCGATAAAGGGCTGAGTGACTTGAATGGCGACGCGCACGTTCAGATCGAAGACCTGCTGAAGGGTTGCCAGATCGAGCTGATCGAAGGGCTGCGGCGAGGCGATGCCGGCGTTGTTGACCACACCGTCGATGGTGAATCGTGTCCCGATGCCGCGTAGTACCTCGCGTGTATTGTCGACGTCGGCGAGATCGCATTGCACCAGTGCTCCGGGGAATTCGACGCCGTCGATATGGCGGGCGATGCCCACGACCCGGTGCCCTTGATGGGCAAGCAATGTGCTGATGGCCAGCCCGATGCCGCGTGTCGCACCGGTAACGAGGAAGGTATGTTCGGACATGGATGTGAGAGCGCGCTTGCAGCATCGTGCGAAGGCGCCCCTAAGGTGGAGAGGCCTTCGAGTCTAAGCCGGATGGCGTTAGCCTGCATGCCACCGCTTGCAGCGCATGCGCGTCACACCGCAGGTCGAGGGCGGTCTTGCGGATCGACGCTATGTTGCAGCCAGTCGATGAACGTTGCGAGACGAGGCGGGCCATCCGTCTCGCGGCAATTCTGCGTAATGCTATGCGGCGGCGTCGTTGCACTTCATCCGCACCACCCAGCGCAGATAGAGCAGCAAGCCGACGGCGGCGATGGCGATGCTTGCGGTGTTGGCGAACCAGAAGCCTGCCGCGCCATGCAGCCACGCGGGCGTAAGACCGCCGACGTCGAAGCCCAGCGCATATCCGCCCCCCAGGCCAACGCCCCAGAGCGACACGGCGTAGATGAGGGTTGGGATGACCGCTACCTTCCACGCGCGCAGCACGAAGACGGCGTTCACTTGCAGGGCGTCGAACACGTGGTAGAGCGCGACGATGGCCAGCAAGGGCGTGGCGACCGCCGCGACCTGCGGATCGGACGTATAGGCCGCGAGAATCGGCGGGCGGCAGAACCACATGAGGGCAGCCAGCATCAAGCCCAACGTGCCGGCAAACTCGACACCCCGGCGTCCGATCAGACGTGCCAGCGGGAAGTCGCGCGAACCGATGGCCTGCGCGGTGAGTGTCGTCGTCGCAATGGCAATCGACATGGGCAGCATGTACATGAGGGCGCCGAGGTTTGCGGCGATCTGATGGCCGGCCAGCGTCACGTCGCCCAGTCGGGCAATGAAGATCGCCATGAACGAGTACGCCGTCACTTCGATCAGATAGCTCAACCCCATCGGCACACCCAGCTTGAGCAGTGCGCGAATGGCCTGCCAGTGCGGCCAGCAGAAGCGGGAGAAGATACCGAACTCGCGCAGCTTCGCGTGACGTGCCATCAGCGTGAGTCCCAGTGCGCAAGAGACCCAGTTGATGGCGGTCGTGGCGATGGCGCAGCCGGTGCTGCCCAGGGCTGGAATACCGAGTCGCTCGACACCGTAAATCAGCGCAAGATTCAGCGGCACTTTCAGCACCAGCCCCGTCACCTGAATAATCATGACGATGCGAGGCTCTGCCACGGCCGTGGACAGCGAGGAATACACGCGAAAGAGCAAGGCGGCGGGCAGCCCGAACGCGAGAATCTGGAGATAAGCGCTCGCGCGAGCTTCGAGTTCGGGTGTCGCTTCGGAGAGTTGCAGAATGAACTGCGGATGCGACAGCAACAGAAAGCCCGGTGCCGCGAGGAACAGGGCGAGCCAAAACGCCTGCCGGACTTCCTCGCCAATGGCTTCACGCTCGCCTGCGCCGAAGCGTTGCGCGGCAATTGGAGACAGTGCGACGAGAATGCCCATCAGGCCGACATACACGGTGATGTAGATCGACCCGCCGAGCGCGAGCGATGCGAGATCGAACGCCGATGCGCGACCGACCATGGCCGTGTCCATCACCCCGAAGGCGATGACGGCCAACTGGCCGATCAGAACCGGCCAGGCCAGCCCGGCAATACGCTTGATGTCGTGCCACATGGCGCTATGTGATTAGCGCGGACGTGTGGCGCGACGCCACGGACGCTCTTGCAAAACGTAGAGGCGGAAGCGCTCGTCGCGGTCGGCCGCGCGGCGGCCTTCCCAGAGCTGACGCCATTCATACGGCGCAAGCGACAGCGGTTCGCTGTAATCCTGAGAGTCCTGGCGCAGCAGCACGTCGCAATCGTCGTTGGCCGAACCGAAGTGCATCTTGCCGAAGTAGGCGAACGAGGCGAGTTGAGCGTCTCCCACGCGCGCGGTGCGAATGCAGGTGTAATCCGCCGGCAGATGCGCGGCGATTTGTGCTGCCACGTCGCGGTACGTTCTGCCGTAGTTCACGACGGGCAGCCACAGCGTCATGAGCAGCACCCACATGAGCGTGGTGCCCCCCGACGAAAGCACCACACTGCGCCACAACACCTTCGGGCTGCGCGATACGCGCCATGCCACCAGCCCAACCCAGGCACCCGTCACGAGCAGAGCACTGAACAACGTGATCCAACTGAATTCGGGTTGGAAGCCGGGAACGAGACGTCGCAGGTTGCGCGCCGTGGATGCCGGGAACCCCGTGATACCTGCCAGCCAGACGATCCAGACGAAGCCAGCCAGCACGGTAAACGACAGCACGGCGAACCAGTCGATGGCGTTGACCGTCCCCCGCTTGAGTGTGGGCAGGCCGAACGCGGCGATGATCGACAGCGGGGGCAAGGCGAGCATGAAGAGCTGGTTGCCCTGATGGGCCTGGAGCACGATCAGCACGAGAATCGCGATCGTAAAGGCCAGTGCGATCGCGATGTGCGGTGCGCGCCGCATGCCGCGCCATGAGTACAGCGACCACGCGGCGAGCGGCCATGCCGGCCAGGCGAACAACGCGAGGTTCTTGGCGATATAGCTGAGCGAGTGGAGTGTCGGGCCACTGAACGCGTCTACGCCGATATCCGCCCACTCGCCGAGCCAGAGACGGGCGCCGTCGGCAAATTTGAGTGCGGCGAGCGGCCACGTGCACGCGACGAGTAGCGTTATCGGCGTAGAGATCAGCAGCAGCATGCGCAGGGGCAGTGCACGACACACCACGGCGGTGGCAACGCCGGCGATCCAGAGTGAGAGCGTCATCAGCGGCGACGACGCGAGCGCCATGCCGCCCAGCGCGAGACCGAACCACACGGCACCCTGGCGCGGCTTGTCGAGGCTGCGTACGAGGCCGTAGATGGCCATCGAGATGAGCGTGAGCTGACCCACCGCCGATGTTGTTTCGTGCCCGCGCTCAGTCAGCCCGAAGCAGGCGAGCAGAATCAGCAGTGCGCCATCGGCGAGTGTGCGGCCGTAGTCGCGCGGCTCGGGTTCGCCGCCGAACGCGTATTTGAAGGGTTGCACTTCCGGGCGGCGACCGAGCAGGTAGGTGCCGTACCAGATGAACGTGCAGGTCATGTAGAAGCAAAGACCGGTGACGATGCGTGCGGCATCGGGCGCGTCAAGCCATGAGAAAGCGCGAATGGCGAGCGCACCGAGCCACGAGACGAGCGGGCCGCTATCGTAGATGGGTTTCCCCGCGATATTCGGCAGCAACCAGTCGGACAACTGACCGTGCGCCATCGTCCACATGACGCCGAAACCGGCGGCGTCTTCGTTCTTCCACGGGTCGCGACCGAACAACCCCGCCAGCACATAGATGACACAAATGGCGATCAGCAGCGAACGCGGTAGCGCGCTGGTGGCGGAGGCGGTAATGCGAACTCGTTTCATAGGCCGGACGACAGAGCCGGCACGGCGGCCGGATCGGGAAGACTCAGGGGGCGAGCCGGAACTGGCTCGGGGATGAAATATGGGGTGAAACTCGGGGTAACGCTACAGGAACACTTGGGGACACCGCAAAAGCCGACAGTATGACAGTAACCGGTGCCGTGGCGCAGGCCAGATCCAACAAAAAAGGGCAGCCTGAGCTGCCCTTTTCCGATGCTTTTCACAAACGCCGGGGTGTTGCCCCTGATGTGCTGGCCCGCCAGTGTTTGCCGGGCCCCGCATCGCGTCGTCTGGCGCGTCGCCGATGAAACTTAGGCGATCTTGCCGCCGGCGCGGTTGCCGAACTTCTGGCGGAACTTGTCGACACGGCCGGCCGTGTCCATGATGCGCTGTTCGCCGGTGTAGAAGTTGTGCGAAGCCGACGACGTTTCGATCTTCACGAGCGGGTAGGTCTTGCCATCCTTCTCGGCGGTTTCCTTGGTGTGGATCGTCGAGCGGGTGATGAATTCGAAGTCGACGCCGGGCGTCATGTCGCGGAACAGGACTTCGCGGTAATCCGGGTGGATGCCTTCTTTCATGATGTACCTTGGGTTAAGTCGGTAGCCAGTCTGCGCGGGAGGACGTTCGCCTGGGTTGATTGCCCCAGGAGGCGCCCCGTTGAGCCCGCTAACGCCGTCACTGTCATGCGACTGGGAAGGCGCCAACCACTTTCCGGGTGAGTAAAACGCGCATTATGCCATGAAAACAGCGACTTTCGCAAAGTTTTCATGGGGTTGCGGCTGACGTGGGAGGCGTGCCGGCAATGGCTTCGCCGCCGCTACCGGGCGCCGCCGCAGGATCTTGCAGGAAATAACGCGAAAACAGCGCGTACAGGGCCGGATACTCGTCTCGGAAAGCCTCTGGGGCGACGAAGAACGCCTCGGCGCAAACCGCGAAGAATTCCGATTCGTGCTCGGTGGCGTAGGGGTCGAGCAGCGAGGTCGAGGCGAAGGCGTCCCAGCGGTCATCGGGGACGTTGGCCACATGGTGACAGAACTCCTCGTAGGCAGGGTCGAAGACATTGCACCAGGCTTCCGGTGTCAGGTCGCCATGCAGACGCCGCAGCATCGGCGGAACGCCGTCTGCATCGCCGGCTTCCATATCGATCTTGTGAACGAATTCATGGATCACGACGTTGTACGCCAGTACGTCGCGCGCCTGAACATCTTGCCACGACAGGACCACGGGGCCGCCCTCCCATGCTTCGCCGCTCGCTTCCTGTTCGACGTCGTGCACGACACCTGCTTCGTCCTGCACGGTCTTGCGAATGAGGAATTCGCCCGGATACAGCACGATGCCGGTCCACCCGCGATACAACGCGCTCGGGAGATTGAGAATCGGCAGGCACGCTTGCGCCGCCACCGATACGCACATCGCTTCGGTCAGCGGCAAATCATGCGCGGTCGAAAAGTGTTTGCTAGCCAGAAAGTCGGTTGCGAGTTCGCGGAGCTTGCCCAGTTCGGCAGGGCTGCGCCGAGCTAGGAACGGCAGTGCATTCACGACCTCGAGCCAGAGGGCGTCGTCGATGGCCGTACGCGCGGGAGAACGCCGGAGGCGGGCAAGCAGGGTCTTGAGCATGACGAAAGTGGCCGGAAATTTGACGCCGCAGCGACGGATCGCGCGGTGCATTCGTGTGCCAATGGCCATCGATTCTAATTTAGCTGCTTTTGAATTGCCGCAAAGATTGCGCCGCACAGTGCAACGATGGCGATGAAGTGAAAGCCGTCGATAAACGACAGGAACGACGCTTGCCGCTGAATCATTTGAGCGATTTGGACGAGTGCGACTCCATGTGCCTGCGAGGCGGCAACGCCGGCGTGGGTGAGTGCATTGGCAAGCGAGTCGAGCGTCTGAGTGAATGCCGGATTGAACGGATTGGCCACTTCCGTCAGGCGAGTGCGATGCAGCGCTTCCCGATGTTGGTCGAACGCCACGATGGTCGACACGGCGAACGAGCCGGAAAGCTGGCGCAGAATGTTCTTCAATCGATAGCCGTGCACGAAGCTCTCGTGATCGAAGGTGCGAAAAGTCAGGTTGGCAACCGGCAGTACGGTAAAGATGCCAAACACGGCCTTGAGGGCGAGCACGCCATAGAGTTGCGACTGGCCGGCGTCGGACGGCATGGCGCCGAGCCATAGGTTAGTGGCGATCGTCATCGCGAAACCGCTCACAATCAGCAACTTCTTGTGCGTGATGAATTTGGCGACGCGGAAGTACGCCAGCAGTAGGAATACGGTGAGCAGCGCGGAGTAACCGAGCAATTGGCCGGCGCGCTCGACCGTGAAGCCGAGCCCTTGCTCGAGCATGTGCGGCATCAGATAGCTTTGCGTGTTTGCCAGATAGTAATAGGCCACGTACAACACCAGTCCGACCTGAAACTCACGCCGGCGCAGCGATTGCAGGCGGATGAACGGCTCCGGATGTTGCCACTGGTGATAGCCGAACCACACGAGGGCGCCCACGCCTGCCACCGTCAATAGTGGCAGCCAAGGTGTTTGCAGCCACTGCGAGTAACGCATCTCCTGAAGCACGACTTGAAACGCACCCATGGCGAGCGCGAAGGCCATGAACGGTGCGAACGGGTAATTGCCCCCAGTGACGCGATCGCGCAGGCGGCCCACGTCGGGTACGGAGAACCAGGCAAGCCCCGCGAGCAGCCCGGCGGGCGGTGCGGTGCATAGGAACAGCGTGCGCCAGGTGTAGTCGGAGACGAGCAGTCCGCCGATGAGCGGCGCGGCGGCCGAACCGGTGAACAGCAGCAGGGCGAACGTCTGCACAGTCTTGCCGCGATGCTCTGCCGGCATGCTCACTTGCGCGAGAATGCGGCAAGAACTCATCCAGCTTCCCGCACAAAAGCCCTGGCAAGCCCGGGCGATCACAAGCTGCGTCACGCTTTCGCTCGTTCCCGCGAGGATGGCGCCGAAAGCATAGAGCAGCAACGACGCCGTCAGATACCGGCGATAGCCGATGCGCTCGACGAACCACTGCTGTTTGAGGATGGCGAGCACCGATGCAATGCCATAGGCGGTCGTCATCCATACGAACTCTTTGGGTGAGGCGTCAACGCCGCCCGCAACGTAGACGGCAAAATACACCAGCAGTGCGTTCTCGAAGAACTCCAGCCCCGGGATCAGGCCGAGGGCGTAGCGGTACGCCTCAATGCGTATCGGCCGCAACGGGTTGGACGGCGGCGAGGCGGCGGAACCGGTCGACGGGGCGGCAGATGTCATGACGAGCGACAGGCGTGATGTGCGTCGGCGGGCGAGGTGTCAGGGGGACGAATGCTTGCGGATTCGCGCGGCGCGCTCCGCCAGCAGTTCGTCCGCTGACACGCCGCGAAGGCGCTGCTCGATGTATTGCAGGTCGTGCGCGATCTGCGTTTCGAGTTTTTCCGCTTCGCGCAATTCGCGGCGCACTTGCGCCGTGCGTTCGCGCAATGTGTCGAGTTGCGAGTGAAGGGCGTCGCGAACGACTTGCAGATCTTCCTCGTTCATGCGCGATTTGCCCGATTCGACCAGACGCATCGGGCGCTTGAGCATCTCCGTGATCGCGGCAATCGAGAAGCCGAGCGAGCGCATGCGCAGAATTCGGCCGAACGTCGCGAGATCTGCCTGGGTGTACATGCGGTAGCGTCCGCCGCTGCGTGCCGGCACAACGAGATTGAGTTCCTCGTAATATTTCAGCGTGCGCGCCGTCACGCCAAGCGCGGCGGCGGCCTGGCCGACGGTCAGCAGATGAGTGCCGTCTGACGGTGTTTCCATCGACGATTGGGGCGCGAGATCTGTGGGCATGTGCTTGCCTCCGATCGGAAGATGAACGGAATGTTAGCACAACATATACGTGAACGTATAGGTTTGAGTCTGTGGTGCCACGAAATGGCTTGTTGGGGGGACGGAAATGCATCGGCCCGGCCGGCGCTGACGCGTGAACGTCTGTGCCGGCCGGGCCGAAAGCGGTAGCGGTTCTCGGTGGTTGTGCGACGGGGCTGAGGGGCGTTAGCGTGCCGCCATATTCGGCGCGGTCTCCCAGCGAATGGCGCGCACCCCCGGCGTATCGCCGAGCGTCGAGACAAGGTGGACGAGCGCCGCGCGACGGCTGCGCTCGCAACGCAGCACATAGTCGAGTTCCAGCAGGTAGCCTCCCGAGCGTTCGAGGCGAGACGCCGTCTCCGGCGTGATTTTCTGGGCGCGGAGGGCGTGGCGTACCTTGGCGTCGATGGCGTCTGCCTTCGACGCGAGCGTGAGCACGACAAGCCGGTATTGCGGCGATGCAAGTCTGTCAGCCGGCGTGACGAGGGAGTTCGATGCGCTCGAGGCGGGCGTTAGCCGGGCGCGGGCGAGATCGAACAGCGTAGGGATGAGCATGTGCAGCGTCATGGTGTCCTCCTGAATCAGGGGCCTGAGACGGTGGATGCCGGGGCTTGGCGATGCATTGCAATGCGCGCAAACCTCGCGGTCCGTGAGGACGCACGAAGTGCGCGGCGCGCGCGACCATGCATGAATTCGACGCAAGCGTTGGCAGGCTTTGCACACTGTTGGCTGCCGATGAATCGAGGCCTAACAGATGTGCCAAACGTGCCATGTTCAGGATGTGCGAACACGTCCATCAATCGCTGAACTGCGGTCAGGGGTGCGGAAAACGGGATCGATGCGATCAATGCACTACCGCTGCGGCATAAAGACCGGCAGCGGCAGTCGGTGACGACTGCGGGTTACCGGGCTAACGCCTCGCCGGACATTGCCGACGCTTGCGTGCTACTAGAGCAACTGCCCACGGAAAACTCCATCGTAATTGGAAAGATGACAGTTTAGTGATTTGAAGCGCATCTGTAAAGAAAGTGACGGGATTTCGCGGCGTTTTGTCGCGAAATTGACGACATTTCTTCCAATTTTGATATTTTTTTGTGATTTTTCGGTAATTCTCGCTTCGCTGCAGTGAGCGAGGATGGCAACCGACGGTATTCAGTCGGGCAGCACCTTGTCCGGATTCATCAGTCCGAGCGGATCGAAGGCGGTTTTCAGCGTACGCATCAGTGCCAGTTCGACGGGCGACTTGTACTTTGCCGAGGCGTTGCGCTTGAGTTGTCCGAGACCGTGCTCGGCGCTGATGCTGCCGTGATGAGCATGCACGCTGTCGTGAACGGCGGCAGTCACGGCCGACTGATACCGACCAAGGAACGAGTCGGGATCGATGTCTTCGGGCGCCATCACGTTGTAATGCAGATTTCCGTCACCCAGATGGCCGAAGGTGACCATGCGCGCGCCGGGTGCAATGCGTTGAACGAGTGGATCGGTGGCATCGAGAAATGCGGGCACCTGAGACACGGGCACAGCGATGTCGTGCTTGATGTTGAGCCCGGTCGCGGACTGGGCGAGCGGAATGCTCTCTCGCAGATGCCAGAGCGCGTTCGATTGAGCGAGGCTGTTCGCGACGATGGCGTCTCGAACGATGCTCTGGTCGACGGCGGCGCTGAGCAAGCGCTCCAGCAAATCGCGGGCATGGGCCTCGCTCTCGTTGTCGGAGAGTTCGAGCAGCACGGCTTGTGCATAGCGATGCGCGAACGGGTAGCGTTGCTGCGGGAAGACTTGGGCCACGAGCCGGAGGCAAAAGTCCGACATCAACTCGAAGCCCGTGAGCAATGGGCCTGCCATGCGTTGCGCCAGATTGAGCAGCGCCAGGGCATGCGCGGGGCTGTCCAGCGCGGCGAGCGCCGTCATACGGGCGGCAGGTTGCGCGAAGAGCTTGAGCGTCGCCGCCGTAATCAGCCCGAGTGTGCCCTCCGCGCCGATGAACAGGTCGCGAAGGTCGTACCCGGTGTTGTCTTTTCGCAGCCCGCGCAGACCGTCCCAAAGCTCACCTTGTGGTGTGACCACTTCCAGGCCGAGGCACAGTTCGCGTGCGTTGCCATAGCGCAGGACGGCGGTGCCGCCTGCGTTTGTCGCGAGATTGCCACCGATAGTGCAACTGCCTTCTGCTGCGAGGCTCAGCGGGAACAGCCGCTGCGCCTCCGCTGCTGCCGCCTGCACGTTGGCGAGGAGGCAGCCCGCTTCGGCGGTCAACGTCATGTTGTTGGCGTCCACCTGCCGGATGCGGTCGAGACGGCGCAGACTGATGACGACCTGGCGTCCGCTCGCGTCGGGGGTGGCGCCGCCGGCGAGGCCTGTATTGCCGCCTTGCGGCACCATCGGCACGCCGTGCGCAACGCACAGACGCACGAGTGCGGCGACCTGTGCGGCATTGGCAGGGCGCAGTACAGCCAGTGCATGCCCCCTATAGCGCTTGCGTTGATCGACGAGGTAGGCGTCGGTGTCGATGCTCTCAAGCAGAACGTGGTCGCGGCCCAGCAGGTCGCGGCATGCGGTGAGGAAGGGGGCGTTGATCATGGCTGAGGGGCTTCGCACCAATCACGCGGTTTGCGATATTGCACCACGTGGCGCCGGTGAGGCACAGGGCTATCGTGCTGCTGCGGCACGGGCTTTCGCCGCCCGTTTGAAGGGCCGCAGATAAAAGATCGTCGAGAAGAAAAATACGGCGGACAGTGCCGTCTCGATCCATGCGAGCGAGGCCGACGGACCCGTATCCGTCATGCCGCGCACCACGCCTTCCGCGAGAAACAGCAGGATGAACATGCTCGACCACTGCAGCGTATACAGGTTGCCGCGCAATACGCCGCGTAGCGGCAACAGCAGCAGCAGCGCTTTAAGGACCAGCCAGGAGCCGCCAGGACGCAGCGGCGCGAGCCACAATTCCCACGCAACCGACAGTGCGATCAACGCCAGCAGACTTGCAATGCTCAGTCGACGCAGTCCCTGCGCGGTGTGTGGCGCGGCAGGCCTGGCGAGCGTCTGGGGCAGCGCGCTCGTGTCGCGGGCGTTGGCGCCTGGGGGCAGGTCGGGCGGGGTGGCAGTCATGGGCTTATCTGGTGGGCTGGAACTACTGCGAAGACGCATACTCGATGCGGATGGCGCGGCGTAAGCGCTTATTCTGCCAGCATGGCGGCCGCGCGTGCGAGTCGCGCGCCGAGTGCCGACGCTAATTGGCGCTCGTCGGCGGAGAGCGGGTTGCCGTCATGGGCGAAATGCGTGGCACCGTAAGGCGAGCCGCCAGTGCGTGTGCTCGATAGCGCGGGCTCCGTGTAGGGCAGACCCATCAGCAACATGCCGTGGTGCAGCAGCGGAATCATCATCGACAACAGCGTACTCTCCTGGCCGCCGTGAAGGCTGGCGCTGGACGTGAAAACGCACGCGGGTTTCCCGGCAAGGGCCCCCGAGAGCCATTGCGGCGTAGTGCCGTCGAGGAAGTACTTCAGCGCGGCGGCCATGTTGCCGAAGCGCGTGGGCGACCCGAGGGCGAGTCCTTTGCACTCTTCGAGGTCGCGCAATTCGACGTAAGGCGGACCACTGTCCGGAATATCCGGAGCGCTGGCTTCGCACACGGTCGACACGGCGGGGACGGTTCGCACTCGTGCCTGCGCGCCGGGCACGCTGTCGATGCCGGCTGCGATGCACTGTGCGAGCTGTGCGGTGGTGCCGTGGCGGCTGTAGTACAGGACGAGGATTTCAGTCATGAAGTCGAATTGGCTGAGGCAAGGAGGTAAACCCGCCCGAGCTTCGGGTCTTGGGTGAAAAGCAGGCGAAAAGTGCGGGTATTATAGGGCGTTCCTATTGGCGTCACGGTTCGGGGGAGCGCCTGCCGTGCCCACCTTCTCATTCAGGAGCCCGATTTGTTCAAACTGTCCCGCATCAACTGGAATAACGTTCGCCAACTGCTGAGATACGCGCTTGCGCGGGCTCAGGACGACCGGATTCCGCAAGTTGCGGGTAGTCTGACGTTCACCTCGATCCTGTCGATCGTGCCGCTGTTCGCCGTGACGTTCGCGCTGTTTACGGCCTTCCCGATTTTCAATTCGTTTCGCGATGCCCTGCAGGGGTTCCTGCTCGAGCATCTGATGCCCGAGAGCGTCAACGCGCAGATATTCAACTACCTGAACCAATTTGCATCGAAGGCGAAAAGCCTGACGGCGTTCGGTCTGATTGGTTTGCTGGTGACGGCTGTGCTTACGTTGATGACTGTGGAATCGGCATTCAATGTGATCTGGCGCGTGCCGCGTCCGCGAGCGCTCGCACAGCGTCTGCTCATTTACTGGAGTCTGCTCACGCTCGGTCCGTTGCTGTTCGGGGTGAGTTTGTCGATCAGTTCCTACGTATTCACGCAGTCGATGTCGTTGGTTAGTACACTGCCGCCGGCCGTGGCGTCGCTGCTCAGCTTGATTCCGCTTGCGCTGACCAGCCTGGCCTTCATGCTGATGTATCTCTACATGCCAAATTGCAAGGTGGACTGGCGCGATGCGTTGGTCGGCGGGGTTGTGGCGGCGCTGGCGTTCGATCTGACCAAGCGCGGCTTCGGCATGTACATCCGGCAGTTCCCGACTTATACGGCGGTGTATGGCGCATTTGCGGCAGTGCCGATCTTCCTGCTCTGGATTTATCTGTCATGGCTGGTGGCGTTGCTGGGTGCAACGATCACTTCGGTACTGCCCGCATTACGTCTTGGCCATTTTCAATATCCCCGGTTTCCGGGCAGCGATCTGCTCGACGGCCTGACGCTCATCCATCTGCTCAATCTTGATCGAGAAAATGGCGGTGGCGGCCGCACGATGGCGCAACTGGCGAACACCATGCGAACAAGCCTCGATCACGCCAGCGATTTGCTCACCCGGCTCGAACGCATGGGGTGGGTGGGCCGGCTGACGATGCAGCCGTCGACTGAACGTTGGCTGCTGCTCGCGAACCCGCGCACGACGACATTGGCGCCGCTGGTCGCGCAACTCGCGCTCAACGTCGACGAGTTGGCCCGGCAAATGGAGCGCCATGCACTCGACGGCGCCCATGTCGCTGAGATACTGCGCGAAGGCAAATGGGACGTACCGCTTGCCGATGCCTTGCCGCGTGCCGTCACGACCGACGACGACGGCATCGATCCGCCGGTCGAAAGGGAGTTGGGCCGTCAGGAGGACCAAGCGGGGCCGGAGGGGTATGACGGCCATGAGGGCCGAGAGGGGCACCAGAGCGCTAGAGCTTGATGCGACCCAGACAGATATCCCGAAACATGACCCAGTCGCCCATCAAACTATAGAGCGGATGGCGAAACGTGGCGGGCCGGTTCTTCTCGAAGAAAAAGTGGCCCACCCACGCGAACGCGTAGCCGCACACCACCGCAGCGAGTAGCCACCACGGGTTGCCTGTCACGGCGAACGTCACCAGAAAGCCAATCACTCCCCATGAGCCGACAAAATGCAGGCGGCGGCAAATCGGGTTCCGGTGCTCTCCGAGATAGAACGGATAAAAATCCGCAAACCGGTGAAACTGCGGCGCGGCATTGTGCGTATCCCGCATGACAAGCCTCCTCGTTAGCGAAGGTGACGCGCTCAGTGTCGCATGAATCGCATGAGGGCATCGAGCAGGGCGTCCGGCTGCTCCGTCATGATCGCGTGCCCCGCATTGACGACCTCCACTGTGACCGGCGCCCCCGATTCGCGCAGGGCGTCCAGCAATGCTTGTGCCGCGCGCGGCGGCGTCATCTGATCGTGTTGTCCAAGCACTGCGAGTACAGGACACGTGACCCGTGCGGCCGCCTCCGTCCCCTTAACGTAGCGGTTGCACGCTTCGAAGTCGGTGAGAAACACTTTGGCGGGATTGCGCTGCGACACCCGCTCCATCAACCGCTGATTGCCACCCCACGTCCAGAAGCCTGGGCCGGGCGCGGAGGGCTTGGCGGCGAGTGTGCTGTGCGACCACGCGTTGACAAGGGCAATGGCCTCGGGCTCACGCTCCGCAGCCGCCTCGAGCAGGGCGTCGGAGACCTTCATCGGATAAGCGGTGCCCACCAGGACAATGCGCGACACGCGCTTGGCATGACGTGCGGCGGCGTCTAGCGCAATCAGCGATCCCATGCTGTGCCCGACCCATGTGGCGCTACCGACGCCGGTGGCGTCGAGCACGGCAACCACCCAATCGGCCATTTCGCCAATCGTCTTCAAGGGGGCGCCCGTGCTGCGCTGATGGCCGGGCAGATCCAGCGCGAGTACGTTCATGCCGTGATGCGCAAGGTATCGACTCTGTAACCCCCACACACTGTGATCGTGCTGTGCGCCATGCAGAAAAACGACCGTTGGTTGCTCAGGATCGATCGACTTCCCGGCGGTGTAGGCATAGACGTTCTTGCCTGCGATGTCGAGGTTCATCGGGCTCGCCCCTTGGATGAGGATTTGACGGCCGCTTTCAGGCCACGCTTAAGGTCCTGAATCAGGTCGTCGGGGTCTTCCAGGCCGATCGAAAGGCGCACGGTGCCTTCCCCGATACCGGCCGCGGCGAGTGCTGCCGCGTCCATGCGGAAATGCGTGGTGGAAGCGGGGTGAATGACGAGCGAGCGTGCGTCGCCGACGTTGGCCAAATGGGAGAAGAGTTTCAGAGACTCGATGAAGCGGCGTCCCGCCGCACGGTCTCCGTTCAGATTGAAGCTGAATACGGCGCCCGCACCGCGCGGCAGCAGACGTTTGGCCAATGCGTAATCGGGGTGCGATGGCAGTTCGGGGTAGGCCACGCTCGCCACGGCCTCATGCTCCGCGAGGAAGCCCACCACACGACGCGCATTGTCCACATGCCGAGCCATGCGTAGCGGCAGCGTTTCGATGCCTTGCAGCAGTTGCCAGGCCGCCTGCGGATGCAGGCACGCGCCGAAGTCTCGCAAGCCCTCGCGCCGCGCGCGCAGCAGGAACGGCGCGACGGAGTTCTCTTCCGCGAAAACCATGCCGTGGAATCCGTCGTACGGCTCGGTCAACTCGGGGAATTTGCCGCTTCTCTCGAAATCGAACGTGCCGCCGTCGATCAGAATGCCGCCGATGGTCGTGCCGTGGCCGCCAAGAAACTTGGTGGCAGAGTGATACACGAGATCGGCGCCGTGATCGAATGGCCGGATCAGCCAAGGCGTTGTGAACGTGCTATCGACCAGCAGGGGCACACCGGCATCATGAGCGATCTGGGCGACTTGGGGAATGTCGAGGACGTCGAGCCCCGGATTGCCGAGCGTCTCACCGAAGAACAGCCGGGTTTCGGGGCGCACGGCGGCGCGCCAGCCATCCAGATCGCCAGGACGGACAAACGTGGTCTCGATGCCGAAACGGCGCAGCGTGTAATGCAGCAGATTGTGCGAGCCACCGTACAGCGCGCCTGATGCCACGATGTGCGAGCCTGCCCCCATCAGCGTGGCAATGGCAAGGTGCAGCGCGGCCTGACCGCTCGCCGTCGAGATGGCGCCGGCGCCATTTTCCAACGCGGCCATGCGCTCTTCGAAAACGGCATTCGTCGGATTGGAAATGCGCGAATAGACATGCCCGGCACGTTCCATATTGAAGAGGGCGGCCGCCTGATCGGTATCGGAGAAGACGAACGACGTGGTCTGATAGATCGGGGTGGCCCGTGCCCCGGTGACCGGGTCGGGGGCAGCCCCGGCGTGCAGGGCGAGTGTATCGAAGTGCGGTGCTGACATGTCGGAGAAGGCCTCGCAGTTGGCTTGACGTTGACTTGGCGCTGACTCGTGACGCGGACTTTACGTATACGGCAATGCTAGCACCACCTTCGTGCGCACTGACAGGCTTTGCAACCCTCGTCGTGCAAATGACGGTGTTGTCCGATGCGCGAGGTACGGCAATGTCTGAGCGCTGGCAAGGAATCGGCCGAAAACCCGCGTCACACGGACATGTGCGCGTTTTGTGCCTTTCCTTTTCAGGCGCTTTCCGATAGCATCCTTTGAACATGTTCTAATAACTATTTACGCGGAGACAAAACGGCGTGCGCGCCAGCGTTCCGTCTCGCAAGCCGAAGTCTGGCAATACACCCGGCGGCAGCGTTCCGCCAAGATTGCCCGAGTATCACAACGAGGAGTGTGTGCCATGCGTGTGTCTGACATCCTGAAAGTAAAGGGCAACACCCTTTTCACCGTGACCCCGGAGACGTCGCTGGCCGATGCCGTCGACACGATGGCGGAACACGACATCGGCTCGCTCGTCGTGATGGAGTATGGCGATCTCGCGGGCATGCTCACGTTCCGCGAGATCATCAATACGATCAGCAAGAAGGGCGGTACCGTGGGTGGCTCCACGATTCGCAAGGTCATGGACGATCATCCGCTCACCTGCACCCCGGAGACGGATGTGAACGAAGTGCGGCGCATGATGCTCGAGCGTCATGCACGCTATCTGCCGGTCATGGACAACCGCACGCTCATGGGGGTGATTTCCTTCTACGATGTGGCACGCGCAGTCGTCGAGGAGCAATCCTTCGAAAACCGCATGCTCAAAGCCTACATTCGCGACTGGCCGGCCGAGGAAGCGGAAAACGCGAAGTGAGTGAGGCCGGTCAACGCGGGGCACGCGGCGAGGGTCACGAATCACGTCTGCTGAAAGAACGACGCTTTGCGCCGTTCTTCTGGACGCAGTTTCTGGGCGCGATGAACGACAACGTGTTCAAGATCGCGTTCACATCGCTTGTCACCTACCACGCCTCCCTCTTTGATAACGTCGACGGCAAGACTGCGGCGTTCCTGATTTCGGCCATCTTCATCGCGCCATTTCTCCTGTTTTCTGCGACCAGTGGCCAGATTGCCGACAAGTGGGACAAAGCGCGCCTGATCCGCTTCGTCAAGTCGCTCGAGATCGTCATCATGGCTGTCGGCGCAGCCGGTTTCATCTGGGCGAGCGCGCCATTGCTGTTCGTCTGCACGTTCCTGATGGGGCTGCACTCCACACTCTTCGGGCCGGTGAAGTATGCGTATCTGCCGCAGCATCTCGCCAATCACGAATTGGTCGGCGGTAACGGCCTCGTTGAAATGGGCACGTTCGTGGCGATTCTGATCGGCACGATCATCGGTGGCGAGATTGCGGGAGGTGGGGCAGGTTCGCTGCCGTGGCTCGGTGGTGTCTGCCTTGGGTTGGCGTTGTTGGGGCGGTTGGTGTCGACATGGGTGCCGCAAACGCCTGCTGCCCAGCCGGACCTGCGCATCAACTGGAACCCGTTTACCGAGACGTGGAGGAATTTGCGCATCGCGCGCACTGACCGTGCAGTGTTCCAGAGCCTGCTCGGCATCTCTTGGCTTTGGTTCCTCGGGGCGACCTTTCTCGCATCGTTTTTCAACTTCGCGCGTGACGTGCTGGGTGCCGACCCGGATGTCGTCACGCTGCTGCTCGCCATGTTCTCCGTCGGGATCGGCGTTGGCTCGCTGCTCTGCGAGCGGCTCTCGTCCGGCAAGGTGGAGATCGGACTGGTGCCGTTCGGCTCGATCGGCATGACCGTATTTGCGGTCGACCTGTACTTTGCCAGCCGGGGAGGCGCCAGCGGGGCGGCACTCCAGACGGTCGGGCAGTTCGTGTCGCAGCCGGCGCATTGGCGAATTCTGGCCGATCTGTTCCTGCTGGCGATGTTCGGTGGTTTCTATAGCGTGCCGCTGTACGCGTTGATCCAGAGCCGCAGCAAACCGTCGCATCGCGCGCGCATCATTGCCGCGAACAATATTCTCAACGCGTTGTTCATGATCGTGTCCGCGCTCATGGCGATGGCGCTCACGAAAGCCGGATTCACTATCGATCAGTTGTATCTCGTTACCGGCATTCTCAATGCGCTGGTCGCGGTTTATCTCTACACATTGCTCCCGGAATTCCTGATTCGCTTCGTGATGTGGATGCTGTTGCACACCATCTACCGTATCGATGTCAAAGGGGCCGACCAGATTCCGGATGAGGGCCCGTGCGTACTAGTCTGCAATCACGTGAGCTTCGCCGACGCCGTGGTCATCGGTGCGTCGATTCGGCGACCGGTTCGTTTTGTGATGGACCATCGGATTTTCCATATCCCGGTGTTGTCCTGGTTCTTCCGAACCGTAAGGGCAATTCCGATTGCGCCGGCGCACGAGGACGCAGGGGGACTCAATAAGGCCTACGAGCAGATCGCAAAGGCATTGGCGGCGGGCGAGGTCGTTTGTATCTTCCCCGAGGGGAAACTCACGGCGTCCGGTGACGTGCAGGCGTTCCGTCAGGGCGTGCAGCGCATTATCGAACGCAGCCCGGTACCGGTCGTGCCGATGGCGCTTCGCGGGCTGTGGGGCAGCTTCTTCTCGCGGCACGGCGGTGCGGCGATGACGCGTCCGTTCAAGCGCGGCATCATGAATCGACTTGAGCTTGTCATTGGGGCGCCGGTGGCGCCGGCCCAAGCCACGCCGGAGGCGCTGCGCGAAAAGGTGCTCAAGCTTCGCGGCCCGTGGCCGGTCTGAATAACGCTCGGAAATATGCCCGGCGCCGTTCGGACGGCGCTGAGTCTGCCTCGGAATAGTGCTCAAAATGCCGCCATTCGGACGTTTGACGTCACGGCATGCCGCCCGGCGCGCGGCGGTACGGCAGGATCGCTGGCATAATAGGATCTTCCCGTCTCACCCGAACCTGAGCCCCGTATGTCTGGCAATACGCTTGGAACCCTGTTTACCGTCACCACTTTCGGCGAGTCGCATGGCCCGGCCATTGGCTGCGTCATCGATGGCTGCCCGCCGGGAATGGCGCTCACGGAAGCCGACATTCAGGTGGAGCTGGATCGCCGCCGTCCTGGCACGTCGCGCCATGTCACGCAGCGCAATGAACCGGACGCCGTCGAGATCCTCTCGGGGGTGTTCGAAGGTGTCACGACGGGCACGCCGATCGCGCTGCTCATCCGTAATACCGATCAGCGCAGCAAAGACTACGGCAACATTGTCCAGACGTTCCGTCCCGGACATGCCGATTACACTTATCTGCAAAAGTACGGCGTTCGCGATTATCGCGGAGGTGGCCGCTCGTCGGCACGCCTGACGGCACCGGTCGTGGCTGCCGGCGCGGTCGCCAAGAAGTGGCTGGCTGAACGGTATGGCGTACAGGTGCACGGCTGTATGACGCAGCTCGGCGACGTCGAGATCCCGCAGACCGATTGGTCGCAGGTGTCGCAAAACCCGTTTTTTGCGGCTAACGCGGAAGTGGTTCCGCAACTTGAAACCTATATGGACGATCTTCGCAAGGCCGGAGATTCCGTTGGGGCCAAGCTGCGCGTCGTGGCGACGGGCGTTCCGGTCGGGCTGGGCGAGCCGCTGTTCGACCGCCTGGACGCGGATATTGCCCACGCGATGATGGGGTTGAATGCGGTCAAAGGCGTAGAGATCGGAGCAGGTTTCCGCAGCGTTACCCAGAAGGGGTCTGAGCACGGCGATGAACTGACCCTGGAAGGGTTCGTCGGGAACAATGCTGGCGGCATTCTGGGCGGCATTTCCACGGGGCAGGATATCGACGTCTCGATCGCGATCAAACCCACGTCGAGTATTCGTACGCCGCGTCGTTCGATCGATGTCACGGGGCAACCGTCGACGGTGGAGACTTTCGGTCGTCATGACCCGTGCGTGGGTATTCGCGCAACGCCGATTGCCGAAGCGTTGCTGGCGCTTGTGCTGATCGATCATGCACTGCGCCACCGCGCCCAGTGCGGCGACGTGCAGGTGAATACACCCGTCATCGCGGCACATGTGCCTGAGTGAAGACGCTGGACTGGCGGTAAGCGAGGCTCCCGCCGGGCGCAGTCAGTCGCAGGAAAGCAAAACGCCAGACGAGTTGTCTGGCGTTTTTTTACGTCCTATGCCTTGCATTGCGTGATCGGATGCTCACCCCTGGCTGTGTAGAGCGTACCTTCCGGGCTCTTGCTCCACCAGATAAGGGTGGGGCCGACGTGTTTTTCCCCGCTTGCGGCCCGTGTCGGCCTGAGGATCTCGCGCTTGCCCATCCAGTACAGCGTAACGTTGCCGCCGAGGTTGTGATCGTCATAGACGACCAGCGCGACGTGCGTGTTATCGCACAGATAGGCCACTGACTTGGCTTGCACCGTGCCGCAGGCGAGCGCGAGGGTGCCCGTCAGCGCGACACCCGCTAGCCATACGGAAGTTCTCGACATCGTGCCTCCTTGCCAATGACGTTGATCCGAGTTCGACGTGAGCGCGATTCAGCGAGCAGGTTGCGCAACAGCGTGTCATGGTCCGTCTGCAAACAAAAACCGCCGGACAAACCGGCGGCAATCGACATCACATATTCGGGTAGTTCGGCCCGCCACCGCCTTCCGGTGTCACCCACACAATATTCTGCGTCGGGTCCTTGATGTCGCACGTCTTGCAGTGCACACAGTTCTGCGCGTTGATTTGCAGACGTTCGGAGTCGTCGTCGTTCTTCACGAACTCATACACACCCGCCGGGCAATAACGTTGCTCCGGGCCCGCGTATTCGGCCAGATTGATGCCCACCGGCACGCTGGGATCCTTGAGCGTCAGGTGTGCCGGCTGGTTCTCTTCGTGGTTGGTGTTCGAGATGAAGACCGACGACAGACGGTCGAACGTGAGCTTGCCATCCGGCTTCGGATAGACGATCGGCTGGCATTGCGCCGCCGGCAGCAGGCATTCGTGATCGGCCTTCTTGCGGTGGATCGTCCACGGCATCTTGCCGCCGAGCAGCTTCTGTTCGATACCGGTCATGAGCGTGGCAACGGTCAGGCCCTTCTTGAACCATTGCTTGAAGTTGCGCGCCTTGTTCAGTTCTTCGCGCAGCCACGATTGCTCGAATGCCGCCGGGTAAGCGACAAGCTCGTCACGCTGGCGCTCAGCGGCCAGCGCGTCGAAGGCGGCATCGGCGGCCATCATGCCGCTCTTGATGGCGGCGTGACTGCCCTTGATGCGGCTCACGTTGAGGAAACCCGCCTCGCAGCCGACCAGCGCGCCGCCCTTGAAGACGAGTTTCGGCAGCGCCAGCAGCCCGCCCGCCGTGATGGCGCGTGCACCATAAGAGAGGCGCTTGCCACCTTCGAGGAAGTGGCGAATCGACGGATGCGTCTTGTAGCGCTGAAACTCCTCGAACGGCGACAGATACGGATTGCTGTAGTCGAGACCGACGATGAAACCTACCGCGACCTGATGGTTCGGCAAGTGATAGAGGAACGAGCCGCCGTAGGTTTGGGAATTGAGCGGCCAGCCGGCCGTGTGGATCACGAGGCCTTCCTTGTGCTTGGCCGGATCGATTTCCCACAGTTCCTTGATGCCCAGACCGTAAGCCTGCGGATCGCGACCATCGTCGAGGTTGAACTTGCGCATCAACTGGCGGCCGAGGCTGCCGCGCGCACCTTCCGAAAAGATCGTGTACTTCGCATGCAGCTCCATGCCGAGCTGGAAATTTTCGGTCGGTTCGCCGTCCTTGCCAACGCCCATGTTGCCGGTCGCCACGCCCATGACTGCGCCATTTTCATCGTACAGAATCTCGGCGGCGGGAAAGCCCGGGAAGATCTCGACGCCCAGCGCCTCTGCCTGCTGACCAAGCCAGCGCACGACATTGCCCAGACTGATGACGTAATTACCGTGATTTTGGAAGCAGGCCGGCAGCAGCCACGACGGGGTGGGGGTTGCGCCCGTCTCGTTCAGGAACAGGAAGCGATCTTCGACGACGGGGGTGTCGAGCGGTGCGCCGAGTTCCTTCCAGTTCGGAACCAGTTCGGTCAGTGCGCGCGGGTCCATGACTGCGCCCGACAGAATATGGGCACCGATTTCCGAGCCTTTTTCCAGCACACAAACGGAAACTTCCTTACCTGCTTCCTGCGCACGTTGCTTCAAACGGATAGCCGTGGACAGGCCGGCCGGACCGCCGCCAACGACGACGACGTCATATTCCATCGACTCCCTCGGGCCGTACTGCTCAAGCAGCTTGGGATCCATTGATGCTCCTGTTATAAACGTTAGAATTCGTGGGTGCGGCCATTTTCCGGGAATGGAGGACACCTCGCAACCGCATATTAATAGCACGATCGTTCGGTTTGGTAGGTGGGAAGCTCTAGCGGCGGGCCTTGCGGCGGTGCCGTTTTTCAATAGGTGTGCGGGCTCGTGGGGAGACGACGATGGGGCGTTCGCTGAATCTGGAAGGCAAAGTGGCGATGGTGACGGGGGCATCGAGCGGACTCGGCATGCAGTTTGCCAAGGTGCTAGCTCAGGCCGGGGCCAAGGTCGTGCTTGCCAGCCGCCGTGTGGAGCGGCTCAAGGAATTGCGCGCTGAGATCGAGTCACAGGGCGGTGCTGCGCACGTCGTTCCGCTGGACGTGACTGACTACGACAGCATTCGCGCTGGCGTCGCGCATGCCGAGACCGAGGCGGGCGCTATCGATATTCTCATCAACAACTCCGGGGTTTCGGCTCAACAACGGCTGGTCGACGTCACGCCTCAGGAATACGACTACGTCCTCGGCACGAACGCCCGAGGGGCCTTCTTTGTGGCGCAGGAAGTCGCCAAGCGCATGATCCGGCGCGCCAAGGGCGATCCGCAGCGTCAGCACCGGATCATCAACGTGGCGTCGGTGGCGGGACAGCGGGCGATTTCCATGCTCGGCGTGTACTGCATCAGCAAAGCGGCGGTCATCCATATGACGCGCGCGATGGCGCTGGAGTGGGGGCGCTTCAATATCAATGTGAACGCGCTATGTCCGGGTTATATCGACACGGAGATCAATCACGAGCATTGGCAGACCGAGGCCGGTCGCAAGCTGATTCAGATGTTGCCGCGTCAGCGCGTGGGCGAGCCGGGCGATCTTGATGGGTTGATTCTGCTTCTGGCCTCGGACGATTCCAGATTTATCAACGGCTCGATCATGACCATCGACGATGGCCTGGCGATTGGCTGAACCTTGTCAGGTCGAGTGCCGTGACGATTCGGGGAATTGCGCAGGCCGGGTGCAATGCGGCAATCCGGGATTGTCCGAGGCAGTCAGCCTCGTGAGCACGAGCGCATAATTTGCCGATGTTCACGGGGTCGAGAAGGGCGTCGCACTGACGTCGTACCCCGATCATCTTGAGGACACCATGCGTAATCAAGGCCGGCGGGGGCTTGCCGGAGTCGCGCTTGCCCTCGCCGTCATCGCGCTGCCTGTGGCTGCGCAACCTTATAAAGCCGAATACTCGCTGTCGATCGTGCCCGATGCCGGCACCCCTTGGGGCAAGGGCACGCAACTATGGGCAGACATGGTGCGCGAGCGGACTCGCGGACGCATCAACATACGGCTACACCCGGGCGCTATGCTCGTCGGTGGCGATCAGACACGCGAGTTCACGGCGTTGCGCCAGGGCGTCATCGACATGGCGGTCGGCTCGACGATCAACTGGTCTTCGGCCATCCCCGAATTCAACGTCTTTTCGCTGCCATTCCTCTTGCGTGGCTACCGGTCGCTCGATGCCCTTACTCAGGGTGACGTAGGGCGTGAACTGTTCCGTCGTGTGGAGGAGCAGGGTGTCGTGCCGCTGGCATGGGGGGAGAACGGTTTCCGGCAACTGAGCAATTCGCGCCGCCCGATCCGCGCGCCCGAAGACATGCGCGGTTTGCGCTTCCGCGTGGTCGGGTCATTGCTGTTCAACGACATTTTCACGGCGTTGGGGGCGGTGCCGACCCAGATGACGTGGAGCGAGGCCATTCGAGCGATACGCGCGCGCAAGATCGATGGTCAGGAAAACCCGCTGACGATCTACAACAATGTGCGACTCGATACGTTGGGACAACGCTACATCACGGTATGGGATTACGTGGCTGATCCCATCGTATTTGTGGTCAATCGGCAGGTCTGGGATAGCTGGTCGCCGCAGGATCGCGACATCGTTCGCGATGCGGCAATGGAGGCCGCACGCTTCGAGGTGACGTTGGCACGAGAAGACCTTCTGAGCACCGGGCGCGGCACATGGGAAGACCTGGAGGCGCGTGGCGTGAAGGTCACGCGACTCACGCCGGATCAGCGTCAGCGCTTCGTCGATGCGACGCGCGCCGTCTATACGAAATGGAAGGCGCTTGTCGGGCGTGATTTGGTCGAGAAGGCGGAGGCTGCGGTCAAAGACGATTCGACAGTCAACAAGCCGCACGATATTGGCGTGCGCAAGTAGTTGTGCGTTGCTTCGAAAACCTCCGAGGCAGCGCTCTCACGTCATTCCGAAATGACCGCCGTTTCCGGCAAATCGCGGCGTCGTGCTGCACGCCCATCCATCCGAAGCGCTACACTTTATCCTCATGACGCCCTGTCATCGCACGGCAGGGCGTTGATTTTCAATATGGGGAATTTGCAGTGTCATCAGAATACAAAGAAGTCTTTCGTATGCGCATGCCCATTCGCTGGGGCGATATGGATGCCTTCGGGCACGTCAACAATACCGTGTACTTCCGGTACATGGAGCAGGTACGTATCTCGTGGCTGGAAACCCTGAATATCGCGTCTGAAGAAAGTTCGACGGGGGAAGGGCCGGTCATCATCAATGCGAATATGACGTTCTTGCGCCAGTTGCGTTATCCGGGCGATATCGATTGCCGCATGTTTGTGGGCGCTCCGGGGCGAAGCAGTGTCGACACGCGTTTCGAGTTGCGCCGCGCCGATACGCCTGACGTGGTGGTTGCCGAGGGCGGTGCGAAGATCGTCTGGGTGAACTACAAGGAGGAGAAATCGGTGCCGCTGCCGGAAGCGGTGCGGGGGCTGATGACGTGAGATCGTTCCGGGAGGGCGTGACGAGGTGCGGTATACGTCACCTCGCACGCTCTCACTCAGGTCAGTTTCCAAGCAGACGCTGAACGAGTTCCGTCGCCGTGCCGGCACCGTATTTCTGCATCAGACGCGCACGATAGATGTCGACGGTACGTGGGCTGATGTCGAGAATCTTGCCGATTTGTTTGCTGGTCTTGCCTTGTACGAGTTGCGCCGCGATTTCGCGCTCGCGGGCCGTCAGCGCTACGGCGACGCGGCGTGTGGCTGACATGTCTTCGAAGGTCCAGAGGCCGGCGGCGTGGGGATCTTGCACGTCGAGCGATCGGCCCGTCACGTGGCACCAGAACAGCTCGCCGTTGGCGCGACGCATGATGCGCTCGTCGGCGTAGACGCCTTGCGTGCTCATGATCGGTGGAATACGCTCGCCAATGCGCTCGAATTCCTTCGGTGACGGATAAAGCACCTGGAACGACTGACCGATGAGGGTTTCGTGATCGTAGCCGAAGATCTTGCCGAGTTGGCGATTGCAGTCCTCGATGATGCGCTGGCGAGAAATGACCAAGCCGACTGGCGCGATGTGAAAAGCTGTCTGATAGTCGAACGTCGGCATGGGGGCGGTGCAAGTCCGGTCGGCCCGCGTGCCGGTGCAACACGAGTACGGCTGCGGCTCGGTACGCGGAAAGATATGTAATTTCACGTATTGTGCCCCATTTGCACGCCACCGTAAGCTCTATGGTTGCATGAGGTGCGTTGCCCCGGCGATTCGCGAGGTGGCGCAAGCCTCGCAACGCGTAAGAGCGCGACATAATTTCAATTCTCAACCGAGGGAAAGGGACAAACGATGAACAAGGTATACGCCAGCGCCAAGGAGGCGCTTGCCGGTGTCGTCGCGGACGGGCAAACGCTCGCCGTCGGTGGCTTCGGCCTGTGTGGCATTCCCGAGGCCCTGATCGCCGCGCTGCGCGACTCGGGTGTGAAGGGGCTCACCTGCATCAGCAACAACGCTGGGGTGGACGGTTTTGGTCTGGGCCTGCTGCTCGAAACGCGTCAGATCAAGAAAATGATTTCCTCATACGTTGGAGAGAACAAGGAGTTCGAGCGCCAGTATCTGGCCGGAGAACTCGAACTCGAATTCACGCCGCAGGGCACGCTGGCTGAAAAGCTGCGCGCGGGCGGCGCAGGTATTCCGGCATTCTTCACGAAGACCGGTGTGGGTACCGTGGTTGCCGAAGGCAAGGAAACGCGCGAATTCGACGGCGAGACATACGTCATGGAGCGCTCGCTGCGTGCCGATGTCGCGCTCGTGAAGGCTGCCAAGGCCGATCGCGCCGGTAACCTCGTGTTCAATCGCACCGCCCGCAACTTCAATCCGATGGCCGCCATGGCAGGCAAGATCACGATCGTTGAAGTCGAAGAACTGGTCGATACCGGTTCGATCGACCCGGACGACGTGCACCTGCCCGGTATCTTCGTTCAGCGCATCGTGCTGAATGCACACCCGGAAAAACGTATCGAACAACGCACGGTACGTGCCAAGTAAGCGCCGAGATCAAGGAGATAACCATGGCATGGAATCGTGAAGAAATGGCTGCGCGTGCGGCGCGCGAGCTGGAAGACGGCTTTTACGTGAACCTCGGAATCGGTTTGCCCACACTGGTGGCGAACCATGTACCCGAAGGCATGGAGGTCTGGCTGCAATCGGAGAATGGCCTGCTCGGTATCGGACCGTTCCCGACGGAAGACGAAGTCGACGCCGATATGATCAACGCGGGCAAGCAGACGGTTACGACGCTGCCGGGTTCGTCGATTTTCTCGTCGGCAGACTCGTTCGCGATGATCCGCGGCGGCCACATCAATCTTGCGATCCTCGGCGCAATGCAGGTCAGCGAAAAGGGCGATCTTGCAAACTGGATGATTCCGGGCAAGATGATCAAGGGCATGGGCGGCGCGATGGATCTCGTTGCCGGTGTCGGTCGTGTGGTCGTGCTCATGGAGCATGTCGCCAAAGGCGACGCCCACAAGATCCTCAAGGCCTGCGATCTGCCACTCACCGGCGTTGGCGTGGTCAACCGCATCATCACCGACCTCGGTGTGATCGACGTGACGCCGGATGGCCTGAAAATTGTCGAACTGGCGCCTGGCGTGACGAAGGAAGAAATTTCGCAGAAGACCGGGGCGCCGCTCGACACGAGCGCTGTCTGATGCTTTGGCGATGTGCCGGTTGTGCCCGTCGCATTCGGGCGTGGCGCTTTTGACACGCAGCTTTGCTGAGGGTTACCGTAGCCGTTGAGCCCGGTGATCAGTGGGAGGCAAAACGGGCGGGGAAATTTCCCGCCCGTTTTGTTTTTATGTCGTCAGCAAGCCTGCTGAAGTGCCTGCGCCCCGGCTCTTGCCGCGGGTCGCAGGCACTTGCCGTGATTACTGTGCGACCCAGCCGCCATCCATGTTCCATGCCACGCCTCGCACTTGCGAGCCGGCGTCGCTGCACAGAAAAACGGCCAACGCGCCAAGTTGTTCGGGCGTCACGAACTCTCCGGAAGGCTGTTTTTCGCCCAACAGCGAGCGTTTCGCTTCGTCGCCGGAAAGACGCTCGCGCGCTGCGCGATCGTCGATTTGCTTTTGCACAAGCGGTGTGAGCACGAAGCCTGGGCAGATGGCGTTGGCCGTCACACCCGACTGCGCGTTTTCCAGTGCGGTGACTTTCGTCAGCCCGACGATGCCGTGTTTGGCCGCGACGTACGCCGATTTTCCAGCCGAACCCACGAGTCCGTGTACCGAGGCGATGTTGATGATCCGTCCCCAGTTGCGCTGTCGCATGCCGGGCAGGGCAAGTCGAGTGGTGTGAAATGCCGACGTGAGGTTGATCGCGATGATCGCGTCCCATTTGTCCGTCGGAAAATCCTGAATCTCCGCAACGTGCTGAATCCCCGCGTTGTTGACCAGAATGTCGACGCCGCCGAAATCCGACTCGGCATATTGCATCATCGTTTCGATCTCGCCGGCACGGCTCATGTCGGCACCGTGATACCCGACCTGGGTGCCGGTGTGGCCAGCCCTCGCCGCCGCGTCGGCAATGGCTCTGCGCGCGGCGTCGGCGTCGCCGAAACCGTTCGTGATGACGTTGGCTCCCTGTGCCGCGAGCGCCTGAGCCATGCCCAGACCGATGCCACTGGTCGAGCCGGTTACGAGGGCGATTTTTCCTTTCAGCATTGCATCGTCTCCGTGCGGATGAAGGGTGAGGGATTTATCCGATGTCGATGAGCGTGTCCGCAGACTGCGGTTGGATGCGTCTCATGAGTCGCCTCATTCTAGCTCACGCTTCCTGGCAGGCGCGGTAGAATTCAGGTCTGGAAACCTATCCGATGAGTCTGCCATGTCGAGCCACGTGCCGCGTCTGTCGAACGTTCAGTGTCTGAGTCCGTCTGGATTGCATCGGATGGCCTACACGGAATGGGGTGACCCTGAAAATTCACGCGTGCTCGTGTGCGTGCACGGACTCACGCGATGCGGTCGCGATTTTGACACGCTGGCGAAGGCATTCGCGAGCGACTACCGTGTCGTATGTCCGGATGTGGTCGGGCGCGGGCAGTCGTCGTGGCTGGTGAATCCGGCCGGTTACGTCGTGCCGCAGTATGTCTCCGACATGGTGACGTTGATTGCGCGGCTCGGTGTGTCTTCGGTGGACTGGTTCGGCACGTCGATGGGCGGCTTGATCGGCTTGGGGCTTGCGGGCATGCCGGATACGCCGATTCGCAGTTTGTTGCTCAACGATGTGGGGCCGCATATCGACGCCCCTGCGCTAGCCCGCATCGGTCAGTATGTCGGGATACCGAAGCGATTCGCTTCGTTGGACGAGGGCGCGGATTACCTCTGGTCGATCTCTTCGGCATTCGGGCCGCACACGCGCGAAGAGTGGCTTGCGCTGTGCGAGCCGCTGCTCAAGGCCGAGGGTAACGGCTATGTATTGCGCTACGATCCGTCGATCGGGGCCGCATTTTCGGGGGTTCCGCCGGACGCCATCGCGGCGGGCGAAGCGATCCTCTGGGCGTCGCTTGCGGCGTTTTCGGGGCGTACGCTGGTCGTGCGCGGCGAGCAGTCGGATTTGCTCTCCCGCACAACGCTCGAACAAATGCTGGCGCACGCGCAACACGCGCGCGCCGTGGAAATCGCCGGTGTGGGACACGCGCCGACGTTTGTGCATGCGGATCAGATCCAGATCGCACGCCGATTTTTTGACGGATACGCGGACTGACGCTCGCGCCGATGGTGCGGTGCAGGAGCGGTCCGAAGTTAGAAGAATACGAGGAGTTTTACATCATGGCAGTACAACGTTTCTACGTCGAAAAGCGCTGGTCGGACATGGCCGTGCATAACGGCACCGTTTATCTGGCCGGGCAGACGCCCGATGACCGTTCGCAGGACATGGCGGGTCAGACGCGTCAGGTGCTCACGCATATCGATCGTCTGCTTGCGGAAGCGAGCAGCGACAAGTCATTGATTCTCTCCTGCCAGATCTTCATTTCGGACATGAAGTACTTTGGTGAAATGAATCAGGTGTGGGATGAGTGGGTGCCGGCCGGCAATGCACCTCCGCGTGCCACGGTGCAGGCGTTGCTCGCCGACCCTGCCATGCTCGTTGAAATCGTGGTCGTGGCGGCTCAGCGCGAAAGCTGAGTGCTCGGCCCGCATCATCAGGGGCGCTTGTCGCCCCGTGCTCCGACATGAACCAACATCAAGCACCGACATCCGCAGGCACTCATTCGACAACGGCGCCCGGTGCTACGAGTCCGGTAACGGGTGGGGGCGAGGCACAACTGCCCGCCACGCTGGCCGATGCGCTCGCGTTTGCCGAGAAGCTATGCGCGGCGCACGTCCTCTCGTCGGGAGAGCCGATCATGGCGCATGCGCGCGGCATGCTCGCGATTCTCGACACGCTTCGCGTGGACGAGGCGACACATCAGGCGGCGGCATTGTTCTCGGCCGCCGAGTTTCTGCGGGATGCGCAAATCACGTTGACCCAGACCTTCGGTGCAGAAGTCACCGCGCTCGTGATCGACGTACGCAAGCTGCAACGGCTCTCCGGCGCGGGTTCGCGCGCTGCACAGGCCATGCCCTCCGACGGGCGTGATCGCGACGCCTCGGCCGAGCGCAAGTCGCAGGTCGAAGGGTTGCGCAAGATGTTGCTCGCGTTCGCGCAGGACATCCGCGTTGTGATGATCCGCCTAGCGTCGCGTCTGCAATCGCTGCGCTGGTATGCGGCGCAGAAGAAGGCGCCGCCCGAGGACATGCCGCACGAGGTGCTCGAGATCTACGCGCCGCTCGCGAACCGCCTGGGTATCTGGCAACTGAAGTGGGAACTCGAAGATCTCGCGTTCCGCTTTCTCGAGCCGGTCACATACAAGCAGATCGCCAAACTGCTCGAAGAAAAGCGGGTCGAGCGCCAGACGTTCATTGAAGGGGCAATCCAGCGTCTTCAGGACGAATTGGCGCGCGCGGGCGTGAAGGCCGAGGTGTCCGGTCGCCCGAAGCATATCTACAGCATCTGGAAGAAGATGCGCGGCAAAGCGGTCGATTTTGCCGAGCTGTACGACGTGAGAGCGTTTCGCGTGATCGTCGATGACATCAAGGATTGCTACACGGTGTTGGGCATCGTCCATAACCTGTGGCAGCCGATTCCGAAAGAGTTCGACGACTACATCTCGCGTCCGAAGCCTAACGGTTACAAGTCGCTGCATACCGTGGTGATCGGTGACGACGGGCGGGCATTCGAAGTGCAGATCCGCACGCACGAAATGCACCACTTTGCCGAGTACGGCATTGCGGCCCATTGGCGTTACAAGGAAGCGGGGCAGCGTGGTTACGGCGGTGCATTTTCGGCGAACGAGGCCTACGACGAGAAGATCGCGTGGCTGCGCCAGTTGCTGGCATGGAAGGACGACGTGGCCGATACGGTCGGCGCGGAAGGTGCCGTACAGCCTTGGGAGCAACTCAAGCGTGCGACGATCGACGACCACATCTACGTGCTGACACCGCAGGCGCGCGTGATCTCGCTGCCGCAAGGTTCGACGCCGATCGATTTCGCCTATCACCTGCACTCGGAGCTGGGGCATCGCTGCCGTGGCGCACGTGTCGACGGTGCGATGGTGCCGCTCAATACGCCGCTGCAGAACGGGCAGACGGTCGAGATCGTGACCGTTAAACAAGGTGGTCCGTCGCGCGACTGGCTCAATTCGCAGTTGGGGTATTTGCAGAGCCATCGGGCACGTCAGAAGGTGCGCCAGTGGTTCAATACCATCGACCTCGAGGAGACGATTGCTCAGGGGCGGGCGCTCATCGACAAGACGTTGCAGCGCGAAGGCAAGACGTCGGTCAATCTGGAGGAGTTGGCGACTCGCCTGGGATTCCGGACGCCGGACGATCTCTATGCGTCCATCGCCAAGGATGAATTCAGCCTGAGGCACGTCGAGCAGGCGCTTTCGGGCAATCTGCCGGGGCCGGAGCCTCGTGATGAGGACACGCTCGTCGCGAAGAAGAGTCTCGATACGAGCGTCACCCAGGGCGCCAAGAGCGGGGTGCTGGTGGTCGGCGTCGGCGCGTTGCTCACGCAATTGGCCAAATGCTGCCGGCCGGCACCACCCGACCCGATCGTGGGGTTCGTCACGCGAGGCAAGGGCGTATCGATCCACCGTCAGGATTGCGCGAGTTTTCAGTCCATGAAGGCGCGCGCGCCCGAGCGAGTGATTCAGACCGCCTGGTCGGCCGATGTGCTCGAAGGGCGCGGCGTGGCGGCGTATCCGGTGGACATCCAGATCGAGGCATCGGACCGTCAAGGGCTGCTGCGTGATATCTCGGAAGTGTTCTCACGCGAGAAACTCAACGTCACTGGCGTCAGTACGCAGTCGCGAGGGGCTCAGGCGTTCATGCAGTTCACCGTGGAAGTGCGTGATGGCGGACAGTTGCAGCGGGCGCTTGCGCAACTCGCCGGAGTGGCGGGCGTGGTGTCGTCGCGTCGACGGTAAACGGATTTTGGCAGGATTGACGGCGGGCCAATACCTGGTCAGCCAGGCGAAAGAACGAGTGGGTGAGGGAAGGGGATTGTGCGAGGGAATATGCGCAAACGCCTTGCCTGATGCGTTTTTTCTTCGGCAGGCACAATAATCGCTTGGCGGTCTTCGGAAACCTTGCTAGAATCTCGTTCTCTTGCAGTAGGCTCGTAGCTCAGCTGGTTAGAGCACCACCTTGACATGGTGGGGGTCGTTGGTTCGAGTCCAATCGAGCCTACCAACGAATTTGATGCATGACAGTCCGCGAGACCCCGCAGACACAGACGCTGGAAAAAACACTCATGTTCATGATCGCCCGAACTTTCACAGTGGTGAAGGTGCGACGTTAAGTCGAGGGTGTTTTTCGTCTGGATGTAAGGAATGAAGAGACGGCCTCGACGATAGTCGAGGCCGTTTTTTTTCGTGGTTTGCCGCGTGGCGTTTGCCGCGCGTGACGTTTTTGCGCATGGGAGTGCGACATGATTTCGGTACGTTTGCCTGACGGTTCGCAACGCCAGTACGAAGCCCCTCTGACGGTGGCGCAAGTCGCGGGTTCGATCGGCACGGGTCTGGCCAAGGCTGCCCTGGCGGGCCGTGTTGACGGCAAGCTCGTCGATACGTCTTATCTGATCGATCACGACGTGAGTCTCGCTATCGTGACGGACAAGGACGCCGACGGCCTGGACATCATCCGCCACTCGACGGCCCACTTGCTGGCGTACGCCGTCAAGGAGCTGTTCCCCGAGGCTCAGGTCACGATCGGCCCGGTGATCGAGAATGGCTTTTACTACGACTTCTCGTTCAACCGTGCCTTCACGCCGGAAGACCTCGACGCCATTGAGAAGAAGATGCACGAACTGGCCAAGAAGGACGAGCCGGTAACGCGCGAAGTGCTTTCGCGCGACGACGCCGTGCGTCTGTTCATGTCGATGGGCGAAAAGTACAAGGCCGAGATCATCGAGTCGATTCCGGCAACGGACGAAATCGGTCTCTACCGCGAAGGCAAGTTCGTTGACCTCTGCCGTGGCCCCCACGTGCCGTCGACGGGCAAGCTCAAGGTTTTCAAGCTGATGAAGGTCGCCGGTGCGTACTGGCGCGGCGACGCCAAGAACGAGCAACTTCAGCGCATCTACGGCACGGCCTGGACGAAGAAGGAAGATCAGGACGCGTATCTACACATGCTTGAAGAGGCGGAGAAGCGAGATCACCGCAAGCTCGGCCGCGCGCTGGACTTTTTCCATATGCAGGAAGAGGCGCCGGGTCTCGTCTTCTGGCACCCGAAGGGCTGGACGCTCTGGCAGCAGGTAGAGCAGTACATGCGCCGCGTCTATCGTAACAACGGCTATCAGGAAGTGAAGGCCCCCCAGATTCTCGACCGCACGCTCTGGGAGAAGTCGGGGCACTGGGATAACTACAAGGACAACATGTTCACGACGGAATCGGAGAGCCGCGCCTACGCGCTCAAGCCGATGAACTGTCCGGGGCATGTGCTGATCTTCAACTCGGCGCTGCATAGCTATCGTGATCTGCCGCTTCGCTACGGCGAATTCGGTCAATGCCATCGCAACGAGCCGTCGGGCGGTTTGCACGGCTTGATGCGCGTGCGCGGCTTCACGCAGGACGACGGTCATATTTTCTGTACGGAAGACCAGATTCTCGACGAGTGCGTGAACTACACGGCACTGTTGCATGCCGTGTACAAGGATTTTGGCTTCACGGACATGATTTACAAGGTCGCTACGCGTCCTGAGCACCGTGTCGGGTCGGACGAGAATTGGGATAAGGCCGAATTTGCGCTGATGGAATCGCTGCGCCGTTCGAACTGCGAATTCGTCATCGCCGAGGGCGACGGGGCGTTCTACGGTCCGAAGATCGAATACACGCTCAAGGACGCGCTCGGCCGCCAGTGGCAGTGCGGCACGATGCAGGTCGATTTCTCGATGCCCGAGCGCCTGGACGCCGAGTATGTGGCCGAAGATAATAGCCGCCGCCGCCCGGTCATGCTTCACCGCGCGATCCTGGGTTCGCTCGAGCGTTTCATCGGCATTCTGATCGAGCACCATGCTGGTGCAATGCCGGTCTGGCTCGCGCCGGAGCAGGTGATTGTGATGAATGTGTCCGAAAAAACGGCCGATTACGCTCAAGAAGTGACGAAAAAGTTGCAAGAACAAGGGCTTAGGGCTCGTAGCGATTTGCGCAACGAGAAAATTAGCTATAAAATACGCGAGCACTCCATGCAGAAAGTTCCCTATCTCGTCGTAGTGGGGGACAAGGAGCAGGAGGCGAATACGGTAGCCGTGCGTGCCCGTGGCGGCGTGGATCTGGGTGTGATGCCCGTTGACACGCTCATCGAACGCCTTGCGCAGGATTGCGCGACGTTCCAATAACGCCTGTCGGACAGCGCGGCTAAATTTTTGACTTTTTTCGAGGATATGCAACATCGCTACCGATAAGTCGCATCGCATTAACGGCGAAATTACAGCGCCTGAAGTGCGTCTCACCGGAGTCGACGGTGAGCAGCTTGGCATCATGAAACTTGCCGATGCTTTCCGTTTGTCCGAAGAGGCCGACGTTGATCTGGTGGAAATCGCGCCGCAAGCGCAGCCACCGGTGTGCCGCCTGATGGACTATGGCAAGTTCAAGTATCAGGAACAAAAGAAAGCGCACGAGAACAAGCTCAAGCAGAAGGTTGTTCAGATCAAGGAAGTCAAATTCCGGCCTGGCACCGACGACGGCGACTACAACGTCAAGTTGCGCAATCTGAAGCGGTTCCTCGAAGACGGTGACAAGACCAAGATCACGCTGCGTTTCCGCGGTCGTGAGATGGCCCACCAGGAAATCGGCGCTCGTATGCTGGAACGTCTGAAGTCTGATCTCGAAGAGGTCGGTCAGCCGGAACAGATGCCGAAGATGGAAGGCCGTCAGATGATCATGGTCATCGCGCCGAAGAAGAAGTAATGCCGTGGCGGTGTCGAGTGACACCGCCGGGTTGTAAGGAATTGCCGTCATCGCCCGTAAGGGCGTGACAGCGATGCAGGGTGCAGTCTGGCCCTGAACACAAGTGATCCCGGGTTCTACAAGGGGCGCGATTTTGGCGTCACACCTGTGATCATGTTAAAAACTCGGAGTTTTTCATGCCTAAGATGAAAACCAAGAGCGGTGCCAAGAAGCGCTTTCGCGTGCGTCCTGGCGGTACCGTCAAGCGTGGTCAGGCCTTCAAGCGTCACATTCTGACGAAGAAGACCACCAAGAATAAGCGTCACCTGCGCGGTGCCGTCGGCGTTCATGAGTCTGATCTGAACTCCGTACGCGCAATGCTGCCCTTCGCTTAAACCCCGACTTAGATAGGAGAGAAACATGCCTCGAGTCAAACGTGGGGTCACCGCACGGGCCCGCCATAAGAAAGTCATCGCTGCAGCCAAGGGTTTCCGCGGCCGCCGCAATAACGTCTTCCGCATCGCCAAGCAAGCGGTCATGCGCGCTGGGCAATACGCCTATCGCGATCGCCGCAACAAGAAGCGCGTGTTCCGCGCTTTGTGGATTGCGCGTATCAATGCAGGTGCGCGTCAGCACGGTATGACTTACAGCGTGTTCATCGCTGGTCTGAAGAAGGCCTCGATCGAACTCGACCGCAAGGTGCTGTCCGACATGGCCATCAACGACAAGCCGGCGTTTGCCGCGATTGTCGCCCAGGTGAAAGCCGCCGTCGCAGCCTAAGCTGTAAATAGCGTATAGCGCGTTTTACCGCGCGCCATTCGCCAGGAGGGGGCTCTCATCGGAGCCCCCTTTTGTTTTTCGCTTGCCTTTTCGCTCGCTTTTTTGCTTGAACACGCGGCCATCCCGACCGCCTAACTTGAGTCTGTAGCATATGGATCTGGAACTTATCGTCAGCGAAGCGCAGCGTGCGTTCGCCGCCGCTCCCGACGCCGCCGCGCTGGAAAACGAGAAAGCCCGCTTTCTCGGCAAGACCGGCCAACTGACCGAGTTGCTCAAAGGCCTCGGCAAGCTCGATCCCGAAGCGCGCAAGAGCGAAGGTGCACGGATCAATGCGGCCAAGCAACAGATCGAAGGCGCCTTGCAGGCACGCCGCCAGGCCATGGCCGATGCGCTGCTCGACGCGCGCTTGTCCGCCGAGGCCATCGACGTCACGTTGCCCGGTCGAGGCCTGGGCACTGGCAGCCTGCACCCCGTGCTCAATACCTGGGAGCGCGTTGAACAGATTTTCCGTTCCATTGGTTTCGACGTGGCCGACGGCCCCGAAATCGAAACCGATTGGTTCAACTTCACCGCACTGAACAGCCCCGAGAACCATCCGGCGCGCTCGATGCAGGACACCTTCTATGTCGAAGGTAACGACGATGCCGGCAAGCCGCTGCTGCTGCGCACGCACACGAGCCCGATGCAGGTGCGCTACGCGCGTATGAACAAGCCGCCCATTAAGGTGATCGCACCGGGCCGCACGTATCGCGTCGACTCCGACGCTACGCACTCGCCGATGTTCCATCAGGTCGAAGGTTTGTGGATTGCTGAAGACATCAGCTTCGCCGACCTGAAGGGCGTGTACACCGATTTCTTGCGCAAGTTCTTCGAACGCGACGACATTCAGGTGCGTTTCCGTCCGTCGTACTTCCCGTTCACGGAGCCGTCGGCCGAAATCGACATGCAATTTGAAACCGGTAAGAACGCCGGCAAGTGGCTGGAAATCTCGGGCTCGGGGCAGGTGCATCCGTCGGTGGTGCGCAATATGGGGCTCGACCCGGAGCGTTACATCGGTTTTGCTTTCGGCTCGGGTCTTGAGCGTCTGACGATGCTGCGCTACGGCGTTCAGGATCTGCGACTGTTCTACGAGAACGACCTGCGCTTCCTGCGCCAATTCATGTAATCGATGCCGATGGCCCCGGGCTGGCGCGCGAAGCCGCTGCCACCGGGCTTTGGGATGTGAAGATTTAACTGCGAGCGAACTGATCCATGCAATTCTCTGAATCGTGGCTGCGTACCCTGGTCGACCCGGATTTGTCGACGGACGCGTTGGCGCATGCCCTGACGATGTCCGGGCTCGAAGTCGAGGAAACCGACCCCGTCGCCCCGCCTTTTACGGGTGTGGTGGTGGCCAAGGTACTCGAAGTCGCCCGTCATCCGGATGCTGATCGTCTGAATGTTTGTCAGGTCGACGCCGGTACTGGCGAGACGCTCACCATCGTGTGCGGCGCACCGAACGTGGCGCCTGGCATCAAGGTGCCGTGTGCGACCGTTGGCGCCGCGTTGCCCCCGGCCGAAGCCGGCGGTGCGCCGTTCCAGATCAAGATCGGCAAGCTGCGCGGTGTGCAGAGTTTCGGCATGCTGTGCTCGGCACGTGAGCTGAAGCTCTCGGAAGACCACGCCGGCCTGATGCTCCTGCCGGAAGATGCGCCGGTCGGCATGAACATCCGCGAGTATCTCGATCTGGACGACACGGTATTTGTCGTCAAGCTCACGCCGAACAAGGCGGATTGTCTGTCGTTGCTCGGTATCGCCCGCGAAGTCGCCGCGATCACCGGCGCACCGCTCAAGGATTTGCCGGGGCAGGACGCTCAGGCGGCAACGATCACCGACACGTTGCCGGTGCGTATTAGTTCGCCAGAAGGCTGCGGACGTTTCGGTGGCCGCATCATCCGTCACGTGAACGCCGCCGCTGCGTCGCCGCGCTGGATGCTGGAGCGCCTCGAGCGCGCAGGTCAGCGCAGCATTTCCGCGTTGGTCGACATCACCAACTACGTGATGCTCGAACTGGGGCAACCGCTGCACGTCTACGATCTGAACCGTCTGCAAGGCGGTATCGACGTGCGCTTCGGCCGTGCGGGCGAGACGCTCAAGTTGCTCAATGAACAGACCGTGACGCTCGACGAGAGCGTGCTCGCCATTACCGACGGCAGCGGCCCGATCGGCCTCGCCGGCATCATGGGCGGTGACTCGACCAAGGCGGGTCTGGAAACGCAGAATATCTTCCTCGAAGGTGCGTTTTTCTTCCCGCAGGCGATTCAGGGCCGTGCGCGCAAGTACAACTTCACCAGTGATGCGTCGCATCGTTTCGAGCGTGGCGTCGACTTCGCCGGCAACGTGCGTGCGCTTGAGCGCGCCACGCAACTGGTGCTCGAGATCTGCGGTGGCCAGGCGGGTCCGCTCGAAGATCAGGTCGCGAAGTTGCCCGAGCGCCAGCCGGTGAAGATGCGTGTCGCGCGTGCCATCAAGATTCTGGGCGTGCCGGTCTCCGAGCAGGAGATGAGCGCCATTTTCACGCGTCTTGGCTTGCCGTTCACCTTGCGAGACGGTGTGTTCGAAGTCACGCCGCCGTCGTATCGCTTCGACATCGAGATCGAAGAAGATCTGATCGAAGAAATTGCACGGATTTACGGTTTCGACCGTATTCCGGCCAATCCGCCGGTTGCTGCGAGCGCCATGCGTCCGACGCAGGAAGGGCGCCGTTCGCAACACGCCGTGCGTCATGCCGTGGCCGCGCGCGATTATCATGAGACGGTCGGCTTCAGCTTCGTTGATGTCGAGTGGGAAGCGGACTTTGCCGGTAACGGCAGCCCCATCAAGCTGCTCAATCCGATCGCCAGTCACCTTGCGGTGATGCGCTCGACGCTCATCGGCAGCCTTATCGCGACCACCCGCTACAACCTGAATCGCAAGGCATCGCGCGTTCGCGTGTTTGAAATCGGCCGCACCTACCATCGTGACAGCACGGTGGCCTCGGGTGAGCTGAGCGTTGGCGGTTACCGCCAGCCGGTCACGGTGGCGGCGCTCGCGTACGGCCCGGTGCTCGAAGAGCAGTGGGGCGCCGTGGCGCGTCAGGTCGACTTCTTCGACGTGAAGGGCGATCTTGAGGCGTTGCTGTCCCCGCGTACGGCACGCTTTGTGAAGGCCGAGCACCCGGCGTTGCATCCGGGACGCAGTGCGGCGATTGAGGTCGACGGCAAGCGCGTCGGATTCATTGGCGAGTTGCATCCGCGTTGGCAGCAGAAGTACGATTTGCCGCAGGCGCCGGTGCTGTTCGAGATCGAGGCAGAGGCACTTTTCGTGCGCGACGTTGCGAGCTACGAGGACATCTCGAAGTTCCCACCGGTCACGCGCGATATCGCACTCGTGGTCGATCAGGCGCAGCCCGTGCAAGGGCTGCTTGATGCCATGCTGGCCGCGCGTGACGACGATCCGGCATGCAGCGTGGTGCAATCGGTACGATTGTTCGACGAGTTCCGGCCGAAGGCTGGCGCCGCGTCGGGCTCGCTTGGTGCGCAGGACAAAAGCGTGGCATTTCGTGTTACTCTGCAAGACCCCTCAGGTACGTTGCAGGACGAGACGGTCCAGGGCGCCATTAACGCACTGGTACAACGGGTAGAAGGGTTTGGCGCACGTTTGCGCGCCTGAAAACTCAATAAAAGATCCGGTTGCGAGTAGGTCATCGCGCTGTCATCGCCATCGCGTGGGACGTATGAACGAAATGAATCCTGGTGAATTTGAAGCCATGCTCGCGGCGCAGCGCATCGCGCTGGGGCGCAGCGAAGTGAACGAGGTCTCGACCGAGGCGCCGACGCTGACCAAGGCCGAACTGGCCGAGTTGCTCTTCGAGCACGTTGGTCTGAACAAGCGCGAAGCGAAGGATATGGTCGAGGCGTTTTTCGAATCGATCCGCGACGCGCTTGAGTCGGGTGACAGCGTTAAACTGTCCGGCTTCGGTAACTTCCAGTTGCGCGACAAGCCACAACGGCCAGGTCGGAATCCGAAGACCGGCGAGGCCATTCCGATTGCCGCGCGTCGTGTCGTCACCTTTCACGCCAGCCAGAAGTTCAAGTCGATCGTCGAATCTGGCGCAGTGAGCAAGTAAATCCCGGCCGCCGCTTCTGTGGCGGCCGTTGGTTTTTTGTCCGCAATCTAACCGTCGTCCGATTCCGCCAACGCCGCGATGGATCACGTTGCCTTGCCGCCGATTCCCGCCAAGCGTTACTTCACCATCGGTGAAGTGAGCGAGCTGTGTGGCGTCAAGCCGCACGTACTGCGCTATTGGGAGCAGGAGTTCACGCAACTGCGGCCGGTCAAGCGGCGCGGTAACCGCCGTTACTACCAACACCATGAAGTCCTGCTGATCCGGCGTATCCGGGAGTTGCTCTATGAGCAGGGCTTCACCATCAATGGCGCACGTAACCGCCTCGAAGCCGACTCGCCGCGTGGCGCTCGTGCGGCGGGCGGTGCTGCCGCAGAAGGCGGCGCGCCAACGGCGACCGAAGCCCACGCTGCGCTCGACGTCGCCGACTTGCGCCGTAGACTCGAATCCCTCCTTGATCTGCTCAAGTCGTGAGCGCGTGGCGCGTCGGAGACCGATGCGTCTCTTCTTTTTCAGCGATTCCCGAGCATGGTCACTCCGCAAGGAGCGACGGCCTGTCGGGGCATTTGGCAGGCTGGCCCCGTACCTCGGGATTCTCCTAATGCAGTGGGGGTTGAATTGTCCGTAATCCGAGATATGGCCCGTTGATGGGCAGGGCGGTGTTCGTCTGGCATGATGAGCGCGATACATCCCTCGATTGAGGGGGCCTCGAACGACTTCCGGGGGCGCTGCGATTGCCTTACACTTGCCGAAAACGATGGCGTCCGTCAGTGACGCCCCCTGGATCCTATTGACAACCGGGCCAACACCGACCTTCTGCGCGGGGCGCGAAGGCTGAAAGGATCTTGATCTATGGCGGAACCGAGCACGACGGGGGCACGGCGCTGGCCTTGGGCGACGTCCTATCGCGCAATTGTCGCGATTCTGATTTTCGGTTTCCTGATTCTGGTCCTTGTCTGGACCGCTGTGCTTTGGCGCATCTCCATCGAGCACAAGGCCGTTCTGCGCGATACGGCCGCCTCGGCATCGACTGTGGCCACCGCGCTCGAGCAGCAGACGCTGCGGGCCATCCGTCAAGTCGATCAGATCACCCGGTTCGTCAAGTACGAGTACGAGCGACGGCGTGGCGACTTCGAGCTGACGCGCACGCTGACCGAAGGGATCGTCACGGATCGTTTCATGGTGCTGGTCAGTGTGGCGGATGCCAAGGGCGACGTCATCGCGGCAACGATGCCCGGTAGCACCAGGGTGAACATTGCCGACCGGGAGCATTTCCGGGTCCATCTGGATGCGGCGAGCGACGGCCTGTACATCAGCCATCCGGTCTTCGGTCGCGTCTCGCACAAGTGGGTTCTCCAGTTCAGCCGGCGACTGAACAACTCCGATGGCAGCTTTGCAGGGGTGGTCGTCGTCTCGCAGGAGCCGAGTTACTTCACTGCCGATTTCTACACGAATGCCGTGCTCGGCCAATTCGGACAGATCGCCGTGATCGCCGACGACGGTGCGCTGCTCGCGCGCAGCACCGGTGCGAGCGTGGCGATTACCGGCATGGGGGAGTTGCCGCCTTTCGCGGTTGAGCAACGCAACTCAGGCGTGCAACGAGATCGCATCGATGGCATCGAGCGCATCGTGGCGTACCGTCATCTGCGCGACTATCCGCTGGCGGTGCAAGTCGGTTTGTCGATGGATGAGGAACTGGCCGAGTACCGGCACGTGGAGCGCGTGTATTTGACGATGGCGACTTTCGTGTCGGTCGCGCTCGTCGTGTTCTTCGCGCTCATTGCTTACCTGATGCAGCGGCTCATCGGCCGCGATCAGCAACTCACGCGTCTGATTTCGTACGACGCGCTTACCGGACTTCCCAACCGTTACGCTTTGATGGAGTCGCTGCGACGCGCATTGGCCGACCCCGACCGGGTCGGCAAGGTTGCGTTGCTTCACATCGACCTCGACAACTTCAAGAGCGTGAACGATACGCTGGGCCACACACAGGGCGATGAGATCATCCGCCAGGTGGCCGAGCGCTTCGCGCCACGCATGCCGCCGGGCGCCATGCTGTCCCGTTTTGCCGGCGATGAGTTCATGGTGTTGCTCGAAGATGACGACGCACCGGTGCAAGCCGAACCCCTCGGCGAGATGCTGCTTGCCGCCCTCAAGGCGCCCATGGTGGCCGACGGCACGTCGTTTGCGCTGCACGCGAGTATCGGTGTGACGTTCTGGTCCAAGGCCGGCGAGACCGAGGCAGATCTCATCAAGAAGGCGGATCTCGCCATGTACTCCGCGAAGGAAGCCGGCAAGAGCGTGGTGCGTGTCTATACACAGCAGATGACGTACCAGGCGCATCAGCTTGTCGTGTGGGAGCGCCAGATGGAGCAGGCGCTGGCCAACGGCGAATTCTTCCTCGCTTATCAACCCATCGTGACGCTTGAGGCCGACTGCGTGCGCGGTGCGGAGGCATTGATTCGCTGGCGTCACCCGGAGCGCGGCGTGCTGAGCGCGGGCGAGTTCATCCCGCTGGCCGAGACGACCGGGCAGATCGTAGCGATCGGCGAGTTCGCGCTCACGCAGGCGTGCCGGCAATTGAAAGCATGGCGAGACACGCCGATGGCGTCGCTGCGGCTTGCCGTGAATGTCTCGTCGGTGCAGTTCTGGCGTGGCGACATTGGGGAGCTTGTCGAGCGCCTCATGAAGGAATACGAGATTGAGCCGAATCGCCTTGAACTGGAAATCACCGAGTCGGTGATGATCAAGAATCCGGCGCTCGTGGAAATGAAGATCGAGCAGTTCAAACGGGCGGGCGTGCGTATCGCGCTGGACGACTTTGGTACCGGCTACTCGTCGTTGTCTTATCTGACGCGTTTCCCTGTCGATACGCTCAAGGTCGATCGTTCTTTCGTGGAGTCGATTCCCGATTCGTCACGATCGTGTCTCATGATTTCGAACATCGTCAATATTGCGCGCTCGTTGGGCATCGAATTGATCGTCGAAGGTGTGGAAAACGAACGGCAACTGGATTGGCTGCGCCATTTCGTGCCACTGTGCGCGCAGGGTTATTTGTTTTCTCGGCCGGTGGAAATCGAACTGCTCGATTCGGTGATCGCCCGTTTCGGTATTTGCCGATAAAGTGGTTGTAAACGAAAAGAGAGCATTCGGCTAATTAATAGATTAAATAGGCGCTCGTAATAAATCGACCGTCTGTCGGTTTTTCCTGCGGATTCATCGTCGGAGTGCTATAGAATTATCCGGTCTTCGCGATGATGTTCAACGGTGCGTGCGTGTGGCTGCGCGTCGTCGCCAGCAGCGCTCAGAGGTGAGGGCGGCAGGTTGTCAACAGCTTGCAATTGTCAGGGTGGACAATGCGAGGTAGCCAGGATCCGAAGGCTCGGGGCGCGACAAGCCAGGGATCCGGAACGAGGAAATGAGTTTGACGCGCAAATCAGAATTGGCGGGCATTTGCCGGCACTAGGGATGCCAGTCGCGACCAGAGCTTCTGTCCGGGGAATAGACAGAGACGCGACTCGAAAGAGGCGGATGCTTTGCCAACGTAAGAAGTATAAAAATATTAGAACGAGCGTTTGATTTTCGGATGAGGATAAAGCATTGGCTTTATGCCGTCTGCGTCTCGGCCGGCGTGCTGGTCGCCTGCTGGGTTGCGGCGGACAGGACTGCCACGTCGTTGGTCGGCGACAAGCTCGCACAGAGTGTCGACGCTGGTCAAATGGTGGCCGACCGGGTCGCCGACGGCATGATTCACGCGATCAATACGGATCTGGCAATGGTGCGGGCCATTCCCTCAACATTGGCCGAGGTGGATCTGCTGCGTGATGTCCTGCGCCCGGCGCGCGGCGGTGTCGCAGAAGCCGAGGTCGTGGCCCGCGCCAACGAATTTCTGCGCGGGGCTCAGGGATACTTCGGCGTCGATCGGGTTTGGGTGATCGACACGCGCGGCGTATGCGCGGCTGCGAGCAATTTCCGTGATACACCGTCGCCCATCGGCCAGTCTGTGGCCGATATGCCGTACGTCACCAATGCGCTATTGGGCGCGCGTTTCGAGAGTTATGCCGCGGGCTGGGAGCCTCAGGCGCCTGGCCTTTATTTCAGCGCCCCCGTGTATCGCGATGGCGCTCTGATCGGTGTGGTGATGACCAAGATCGGACTCACGCGCCTGCGTCATTGGGTGGGCAGCGGCGAGTCGTTCGTCACTGACGGCAACGGCGTGGTCATCATGGCGAACGACCCGCGCTTCGAGAATCGCTTCATGCTGGACGGCAAGGTCGGGGCGCTGTCCGACGCCGAGCGTCTCGCGCTGTACCAGCGCAACGACTTCGCGCGCATGCCGATCTCGCTGTTCAAGCGCGCGCCTGGCCGCTCGAATGCCTGGGTGCCGCAGGAATTGCTCGACCGGATGTCGGAGTTCGACGAGTTCCGTAAGCCCTTTGTCATCACGTCGCGCCCAAGTTCGAGCAACGATCTGGTTGTCTACGCCGTGGAACAGGTCGACGCTTGGGAAGCGCTCACCCGGCAGCACGCCAAAGACCTCGCGTTGTGTTTCCTGCTCTATCTGGGCGGTGTCGTTATCGTGGCGCTCGCCGGATGGACCTACTGGCGCGAGCGTGTGCAGCATCGCGAGATGCGCCTGTCGAACGAGGAACTGCGCGCGGTGAACAATCAACTGGCGTTCGAAGCCAGTTACGACGAATTGACCGGAAGCCTCACGCGCCGTTACTTTTTCCATCGCTTCGATCAGTTGCTGGAAGGGGTACAACGCAAGAATGAGCCGATGAGCCTCATCGTGGCCGATCTGGATCACTTCAAGTCGATCAACGACACCTACGGGCATGCCATCGGCGATCAGGTGCTGTGCCGTTTTGTGCTCGTGTGTTCGTCGACGTTGCGGGGTGACGATCTGATCGGCCGTATCGGTGGTGAGGAGTTTGCGATTCTGCTTCCGGGAGCCAGCGAGCGCGATGCGCTTCGCGTGGCGGACCGCATCCGCGAGCGCTGCAAGCGCGAATCGCTTGAGGGCAGCGAACCGCCGCTGCGCTTCTCGGCGAGCTTCGGCATCACCGAGTGGCAGGAGGGCGATTCGCCGATGAACATGATCGAGCGTGCCGACATGGCGTTGTACCGTGCCAAGCGTGCCGGCCGCGACCGCTGCTGGGTGTTCTGATCCGAGACGGCCCCGGTACCGGCCGAGCGTCGACAGCGCGATATTCCATCGTCGTTACCAATGTCACGTTTGGTAACCAAAGAAGGGCCACTTCACCGCGCATTTCATGGAAACTCGCTTGTCTAACGAGTCAGGCAGGCGCGGTTGACGATCGATGACATGCCGAAGATCCGGCGTCGATCTCTCCGCGCGAGATTCGAATGGCTCATGCGGGAGGTTTTATCGTGAAACGCTTACTTATGCTGGCCGGTGGCACTGCTGTCGCCATGATGATGGCCGGTTGTGTTGCCGTGCCGTATGGCTCGCCGGCGTACGGCTACTACGACAATTATGGCTATGCGCCGGGCTACGATGCGGGATATGCGCCCGGCTATGTTGTGCCCGCACCGGTGGTCACCTTTGGCGTGTCGGGCGGCTACGACCGCGGCTGGCGCGGCCGAGGTCGGGGATGGGGCTGGCATCACTGACGCCGTGCCGGGCGGTTTTACCCGCGGCGCGAGCGCCAAACCGGCACCAAACCGGCTTCAAACCTATCGCGGCTGCCAGACTCAGAACTCCGACAGCACGAAATCTTCCTTCGAAACGTCGCACTCGGGGCAGCGCCAATCAGCGGGCACGTCGACCCACCGGGTGCCGGGGGCGAGGCCGTCGTTCGGTGCGCCTTCGGCTTCGTTGTAGGTCCAGCCGCAGATCAGGCAGATCCAGCTCTTGAATTCGGTCGGGGTGTCCAGCGTGGTGGTCATGGTGTCGGGTCAACAGGGAAAACTTGCGCGACCCGCATTGTAAGGCACGCATCGGACAGCGTCCCGCTCGCGGGCGACGGTTCGCACGCAAAGTTAATCCAGATCAATTGGCGGGAATATTCGTGGCGCGGAAGGGCACCACGGGAGAAAAAGGGGGGAAGGGTGCGCGCCGGCGGCGACCGGCGCGACAGCTTTTACCAGTGAATCTGGTTGAGGAAGATCGGCGCCATCTGTGCAAGCGAATTGAGCAGCGACATGGCGGTATCGCGATGCGACACCTCCCGCCACAGCCGGCTTTCCTTGACCACGCGCTCGCGGTCTTCCGGCGTTTTCACCTCGGGCGAGCGCAGCGCTTTGATCAGGTCGATGACGGAGGCGCGATCAACGGTTTCGGTGACCGAGTGATGCGCGAGCAGATCGTCCAGATGGACGCGCTCGGCCTCGGTAAGCGGGGCGTCGGCAGGCGAGGATGAGGTAACGGACGGTTTGTCGGATTGGGTCATACGAGACGGTTCTCCCGAAGTCACTGAAAAGCGAGACGGCCGCTGAGCCGCGGACCCTGCGAGGGGTCTCAAGTCATGCATGGCGAAGTATCGCGTGACTCCATCATAGGCCGATTCGCCTACGCTGCGAACCCTGCCTTACGCGAGATACCTCGTGTTTTCGGGCAATCTGGCGGGTCATTTCCCGCCGGATTGCGCCATGTCAAAGCCATGACATCTCCGCACAGAAGCGGGGCAAAACGTCAAGCGTAAAAAATTTATCCAAGGCTGATGCCGAAACGGGCAATCCTCTTGACAGCCTGTAGCGGCGGGCGTTTCGAAGGGGTGTTGCCGGGTTATCCAGTGGGTTATCCACAGAAGCTGTGGGTAACTCATCGACGCACGCTCTGTCGCCTGACGGTGTCAGCTCCGTGACTCGTCCGTGAACTGTCACCGGAATAGCGGACGCAGCATGAGCAGCGCAAAGAAGAGCGCGACACCTACGGGCAACAGCCCCGTGAAGAACGCGGGCCACGGCATGCGGCCCCGGCGGCGCGCGCCGAACGACGAAATCAGGCCGGCACAAAGGCACAGGACACCGACGCCCCACGTGGGGTGCGGGCTCTTGAGCACCCACGCGGCGGCGGCCAGCAATCCAACCCAGGCGAGCGGTACGGCGCCGGGCGGCGGCGGTGTGACGTTGGCCGGTGCCGGTTTGGCGTGACGCGACTTGTCGGACGGGGTGGGGGTATCGGGCGTATTGGCGGGCATTTAAATTCCGGAAAATCTGGGCGTGCGAGGCGTTGAGCAAGGGATGCACGCGAAAGACGCAGCATAGCAAACGTCGTCCGCCGCCGCTCAGGACATGAGGCCGTGCAAGACGCTTGTACCGGAGTGCCGTGAGGTGGCGTGCCTGTCGTCGGCGAGGGCATCCGCATACCAGACGTTTGTCGAGTCGGTGTCACGCGTCGGTGCGAAGGCAGGAGGCATCGTGCAGCGGTCGTCGAGGTCGATGGATTGCTTGCGGACGATGGCGTTTGCCGCAGCCATCAGTGCGATGACGTCTCGCAACGCGAGGACGCGAGGTCTGCCGTGCGCATCCGGTGAGGCATGGATGGCAACACACGGTTGATGAAACGGATCGGCAGGGGCCGTGACGGCCGGCGGCATCGATTGTGCATGGACGCGAGTCACGCCGGGCGCCATGAGCAGACAGAACGCAATGAGACCGTACCGCAGCGGCGCGGCAGCGTGCAGAGCGGACTGCATCTGGGGTGTGGCGTGTCTCGGCGGCATGGCTGGCTCCGTCGGGGCGATCATGGGGGACGCCTGCCGCGTGAGCATCGCAAACCGCTGCACGGCGTTTCCCGGACCCTGAAGCCAATATCGTGCCTGAATGCGTAAGTGTGTGATTTTTATAGAGTTGCTGAGGTGCGGCGGAACGCGTGTGCGGTTTGCCTCTCATCAAGTGTTGCAGTTCCGAAACGCGCGCCTGAGAATCGGGCCATGTGCAGAGTGCAACGCGATGCGGTTTTCAGCGTATCCTTGATGCTGTATATAATCACAGTATTCAACTCCACGGCGAGACAGAACCTCTCATGAAAGCCAATTATTCCATCGCCGAAATCGAGCAGGCGATCAACTACTGGACGGGGCATCAGGCCGCCGATAGCCATTGGTCGCTGTGTCAGTCGGCGCGCGCGCTGGCAAATGTCTATGGTGAGATGATCTATCGTCGCCAGACAAGCATTGCGGCCGACTTGCTCAACGCCGAACAGAGCCAGGCCATCGAGACGGCGCTGCACCAGATGGAACTGGGCCTCGCGCCGTGATTCAGGAGGGAACGGGATTCGGTGCGCGTTGCCGTGCCGACCACTGTTCGAGCCAGTGTTCAAGGTCACCCGCCGACAGCGCGGGGGAGAACAGATACCCTTGCGCCACGCGATAGCCCTGAGCGACGAGCAGATCTCGCTGGGCTTCGTCTTCCACGCCTTCCGCCACCACCGTGAGATGCAGATTGCGCCCGATGCTGATGATCGCGTTGGTCAGCGCACGCACCGTTTCGTCGCGCGTGATGTCGTGCACGAAACTGCGGTCGAGTTTCAGTTCCGAGACCGGTAGCCGGCGCAGGTAGCTCAGGCTCGAGTAACCCGTGCCGAAGTCGTCCAGCGACAGACGTACGCCCATGCCGTGGACCTCGTCGATGATGCGCAGCGTGCTCGGATTGTGATCCATCAGCACGCTTTCCGTGATCTCGATGGCCAGGCAGGAGGGGGGCAATCCATGATCGGCGAGTGTCTCGGCAATCATGCGGGGTAGGTCGTGATCGTGGAAGTTGGTCGGCGAGAGGTTGACCGATACATTGAGAATACCCACACCGCGCCGCCGCCAATCCGCCAGTTGCCGGCATGACTCGCGCAGCGTCCACATACCCAGTTCGCCGATCAGCCCGCATTCTTCAGCCAACGCAATGAAGCGCGACGGCGATACCTCGCCGTGCAGCGGATGCGTCCAGCGGGTCAGCGCTTCGGCACCGTACACCGATTCGTCGAGCAGATTGATTTGCGGCTGATAGAAGAGCTGGAGTTTTTCACGCCGCAGGGCGTCGCGCATGGCGGTCTCCAGCTCAAGCCGCTCCTGCGCGTGGATGTTCATGTCTTCGTTATAGAAGCGCACACTGCCCGGGCTGGTCATCTTCGCCTGATACATCGCCATGTCGGCGCGTTGCAGCAGCAGGTCGAACGCCCTGCCGTGATTCGGATACAGGCTGATGCCGAAGCTGCCCGAAGGCACGAGCGTCACGCCATCGACCTGGCACGGCGCGGTCAGCGCGCTACGCATGCGTTCGACGGCGATATCGAGCCGTTCGGGGTCACACTCCGTGAGCACGGCCACAAACTCATCGCCCGACAAGCGAGCGACGATATCCGCGCCGCGCAGCGAGCGTCGCAGGCGCTGGGCGATGGTGCGCAGCAGCACGTCACCCGCCTGATGGCCCAGGGAGTCGTTGATCTGCTTGAATCGATCCAGATCGATGAAGATGACGGCCATGCGCGTGTTCAGCTCGTCTGCGCTGGCGATGGCCTGTGCGGCGAGCACGCCGAGCATGCTTCGATTGGGCAGGCCGGTGAGGCTGTCCGAGAAAGCCAGTTGACGGATGCGCGTGCGCGATTCATCCCGCTCGAAGGCCAGCTTGCACAGATGTACGCACACGTCGACGAGCCGTTCATGCAGGGCGTCCGGGCCGCGCACCGTACGGTAATAGAACGCGAGTACACCGAGCACACGTCCATCGTTCGCGATGATCGGCATGGACCACGACGCGGCCAGCCCGAATTCGGCCGCCATGCTACGGAAGTTGGCCCAACGCGGGTCGTTCGCGATGTCGGTCACGATCACTGGCCGTGCTTGAAAGGCCGCCGTGCCGCAGGTGCCCACATTCGGTCCGATGGCGATGCCGTCGATGATCTGGTGATATGGCGCGGGCAAGCTCGGCCCCGCCTGGGGGCGTAACCGGCCCTCGGCATCGACGCGCACGACTGAGGCCAGTACCTCGGGGGCGATCTGCTCCAGTTCCCGGCAGATGAGTGTGAGCACTTCCGCGAGCGGTGCATCGCGCACCATCGCGGCGAGGGCCTTGTGTTGCAGCACTTCCTGGATCTTCGATTGCGTGATGTCGGTAAACAGCACCACGGCGTTGAGGAGCTTGCCGTTCGTGTCGAGAATCGGGTTCGTCACGACCGAGGCCCACAGCGGTTGATGTTGTGCCGTGCGTACGAGCACTTCGCTGTGGCAGCTTCGGCCGTCGCTGGCGGCGACGAGACAGTCTGCAAGCGCCTGCTTGACGTCGATGGCCGATGAGCCATCGGTGCGCTCACCCACTGGTGTCTCGCCAAACCCGCCGGACGGGGCGTGAACGGACTGACCGATTACCTCGCTCGCGGCGTAACCCAGCATGCGCGTGAAGCCCGCGTTGATATAACGCACGCAGCCGTGTGCATCGGTGATGAGCACGGCGTTGTCGGTCTCGTCGACGCCGAGCGACAGCAGATGGAGGCGGGCGTCGTCGGCCGCCTGACGCTCCACGCGGGCGGTCACATCCACTGCGAGCTTGATCACGAAGGCGAGCTTGCCGGTGTCGTCGAATACCGGGTTGTAGGTCGCTTCGAGCCAGACGGGTTTGCCGTCGCGACAATGGCGGCGCACTTGTCCGGTGTGGGAGCGGTGGGTGGTGACGACTTGGGCGAGGGCGTCGCCGCAGGTGGCGTCGTCCGGTTCGCACAGCACGGCGTGCGGCTTGCCGATCAGGTCGGCGCGCGCGTAGCCGAACATGCCAAGCAGCTTGTCGTTGACGTCGACGATGATGCCGTCCGGCGTGAGCGTAAGCATGCCCAGCGAGCGGTCGAGTGCCGCTAGCAGCGCTTCGCGCCCAGGGGCCGGTGTGGTGCCGGTGGCGGACGGTGAACCGGGCACGACCATCGCAAGGGCCTCCTCGGACGTCCTTCGATCATTGTCGGGGGTGACTTGAGCTGACACGCCAAAACGCTTTCAAGTATAGCGACCTGCGACGGCAGGCTCACATGGGAGAAACCGGGAGGGCGCCGGACGGCGACGCCTTGCCGGGGCAGGCAATACGACAGCGGGTGGGGGCGGGAGGCCGCGAGCGGTGCGCCGGCGTCAGGCTGCCTTGACGCGGATTCGCACGCCGTCGACCGAAACGGTCTGGCCGGCGCGGATCTTGCAGGTTTTGCGGGTCTCGATCTGGCCGTCGACGCTGACTGCGCCGTTGGCGACCATGACTTTGCCCGCGCCGCCCGAATCCACGAGACCGGTGAGTTTGAGCAAGTCGTTCAGGGCGACGAATTCGCCCGTGAGTTCAAAAGTTACGTTTTGCATAATGGAGCGGATACTACGTAAAAACCCGATGCCCGTCGACTGTTGCCGTGCATCGTTCGGAAGGTGTGCAGCCGTCTCACGACTTGAGCACATGCTCGATCCGGCGATCGGGAATCAGCCATACGGCGGCGACCAGTGCATACAGGGCGAGCGAGACAGCCGGCACCACGAACGCCAGACCGATGGCCAGTGCGTAGGCCACCACCGACAGCTTGCCCTTTGCGTCGCGCCCCAGGGCGGTGGCGAGTTTCGCGTTACCGCCTTCTTCATGCACGGCCAGCAGGGTTCGCGTGAGGATGTAATACGCCATGGCGGCCATGAACAGCACAATGCCGTAGAGCGCCGTTGGCCACGCGGTGAAATGGTTTTCTCCCAGCCAGTGCGTGACGAACGGGACCAGCGACAGCCAGAAAAGCAGGTGTAGATTGGCCCAGAGTACGCTGCCTGAGACCCGCTGCACGACATGGAAAAGATGGTGATGGTTGTTCCAGTACAGGCCAACGTAGACGTAGCTCAGGATGTAGGTGAGGAATGTCGGCGCAACCGGCAGGAGGTCGGCCAGTTCGCTGCCGTGCGGTGCTTTCATCTCCAGCACCATGATCGTGATGATGATGGCGATCACACCATCGCTGAAGGCTTCCAGTCGGCTTTTGCCCATCGTGCTCGTCGCTTTCGTTAGTCGCGGGTTGGGATTACAGCACCGCCGCGCGGTTGCGGCCGGCCTGCTTGGCGGCATACAACGCCCGGTCGGTACGTTGGAGCAGCGTGCCGAAATCGGCGTCGTCCACGGCGAGGCTGCTGATGCCGATGCTGGCGGAAATGCGCACCGGTCCGTTAGGGCCGGGCACGCTGGCACTGCCGATGGCGGTGAGCAAACGTTCGGACGCCTGCATCGCGCGTTGTGCATCGGCCTCGGGCAGCAGTACCGCGAATTCCTCTCCGCCGAGACGGCCGATCACCGTACCCTTGCGCAGCGTTGCTCGCAAGACCAGCGTCAACTCCACGATGACGCGGTCGCCAATTGCATGCCCCCAAGTGTCATTGACCCGCTTGAAATGATCGATGTCGAGCATCAGCACGGACAGGCGCCGTTGCTGTGCGCGGGCGGTAGCGAACTGGCGTTCGGCCTGTATGAGAAAGGCACGGCGGTTGAGCGCGGCGGTCAGGCCGTCGCGCATGGCCATGTCGCCGAGCACGCGGTTGACGCGACGCAGTTCGAGTTCGTCCACGACGAGCGCCGACAGATCGGCGAGCAGGGCGCGTTTCTCGTTGTCGAGCGTGCGGGCCCGGCGGTCGATCACGCACAGCGTGCCCAGGCAATGCCCTTCCGGCGTGCGCAGCGGCGCGCCGGCGTAGAAGCGGATGTTCGGCTCTCCTGTAACCAGCGGGTTGTCGGCGAAGCGCCGGTCGGCACGCGCGTCGGGCACGACGAGCACGTCGTCGCCGAGAATCGCATGCGCGCCGAAGGCCATCGAACGCGGTGTCTGCGCAGCATCGATGCCCTGACGCGCCTTGAACCACTGGCGCGTTTCGTCGATCAGCGAGATGAGTACGATTGGCGTGCCGAGCACGTGAGAGGCCAGCCGCACGATGCGATCGAACGCCGGCTCGGGCGGTGTATCGAGAATCTCATAACGGCGCAGTGCCGCGAGACGCTCTGCCTCGTCGAGACTTGCCCCGCCAGTTGGTGCGAGCCGTGAGAGGGACGCGGGTACAAGCGGTTCGTGTGAATGGATTCCGGGTGCGGTCATGTCGTGGCGAGCGGGCAAGGCCCGGCGGTTGGACGACAGCAGTGCTGCGGGCGAGGGCTCAGACCGCGAGTTCGGCAACGGCCCGAATAGGGATGTTGACTTCGCAGACGGCTCAGGGGCGGCGGGCGATCCGGGGGGGAACGATGGCGTCCCTCGAGTCCTGTCGTTGCCAGCGCCGGTAGTGTCGAAAACGTCGATAGCGGCGTCAATTCTGACGCGCCTGTCGTCGCTTGGCAAATGTAAGGGCATCGAGCCGTTTGCACCGTTCGTGCGCCAGAGGGCGCGAGCGGCGAGCGTGAGGTCGTGAGCGTCATCGCGTATGGGGCCGGCGTTGTCTGAGGCGGGCAGAGAATGGCTCATGGCTTGACTTCGAATGCTTCGCCGGTTTCGAAGAAGTTGCCGCCGGCGATGTAATGAAGACTGCGCGACGCGCCAGGCTCGAACTGCCAGTGCCCGTCGCGAAACGCGCGCGGATCGGCCCAGGCCGCCACGACCTCGCCGAGAAACAGATCGTAGCGATCCTGATTGTGCGGCTCGGGAATCACGCGGCATTCGAGCCACGCGAGGCATCCGTCGATGAGCGGTGCGGCAATTTGCGAGCCATCGAAGGCCTGCACGCCGGTGCCGTCGGCGAACTTGTCGATATCGCGCCCGGAGATCGAGCCCACCGCCAGTGTTTCGCGGGCGATGTCGCGCGCGGGCACGTTCAGCGAAAACTCGCCGGAGGCTTCGACCAACTCTCGCGTGAGCGTGTTGCGGTCGATGACGACGGCGACTTTCGGCGGCGAGAAATCCAGCGGCATCGACCAGGCGGCGGCCATGACGTTGCGGCGCCCGTCATGAGCACTTCCCACAAGAACAGTCGGTCCGTGGTTGAGCAGGCGATAGGCTTTGGGAAGTTCGACAGGCAAGCGTTCGGTCATGGCGGGCACTCGGCAGACGAGGTGTGATGTCAGGCGGCCATGATAGCGCGGCCGGGAAAAAGCCGATGGTGACCGCGACGAAGGCCGACACCCGAAAAAGACGGCCCGCGGCGTGAGCTGCGGGCCGTACAAAACGGCACGGTGCGGGGAGCGCGTGCCGGATCAGATGCTGGGGCAGTATTTCATGTGCTCGTCCTAGTCGAGTCCCCATGCTATGTCGGGAAGCGCCTCCTATACTGAGGCGGAACACGCCACGTCGAACCGACATTCACCACACCGGAGACACCCTCATGAATCCGTCGCGAACCCAGAACGCGAAGCCGGTCGATACGCCGACGAGCGACACGCTCGACACCGATGCAGCCGACCCCCGGAACAATCCACCCGCGCCCAAGCCGATGAAGTAACATTTTCGATGACGTGACGGCGGCGATCTGAGCGTATCCGGCCGAACCAGGGCCGTCCGCACATAACGAGACGATGGACTGGAGACACGACATGACGACGGACCGGCGCATTACGTTCTTTCACGCTCCCAATACTCGTTCCTCGGGAGTGCTCGTGTTGCTCGATGAATTGCAGGCCGAGCACGATCTTCACCTGCTGCGCTTCGCGACCGGCGAGCAACGCGGTTCGGAGTACCTCGATCTCAATCCGATGGGGAAGGTGCCGGCGATTCGCCACGGCGATGCGATCGTCACCGAACAGGCGGCTGTCTATATGTATCTCGCCGAACTCTATCCGGAGAAGGGGCTGGCGCCGATGCCGGGCGATCCGCGTCGCGGGCCCTATCTGCGCTGGATGGTCTTCTACGGCTCGTGTGTCGAGCCGGCCGTGGTCGACAAGTCGCTCGGGCGCGAAAGCGCCGAGCGCTCGCGCTCCCCGTATGGCGACTACGATTCGGTTATGTGGACGCTCGAGCGGCATCTGTCGCAGGACGCCGGTCCGTGGTGGCTGGGCGAGTCGTTCACAGCGGCCGACGCGTTGTGGGGCAATGCCATGCATTTCCTCACACAGTTCAAGCTCGTGCCGGAGACACCGTCCGTCAAGGCGTACGTAGAGCGCTTTCGTGCCCGCGAGTCGTTTGCGCGGGCGCAGCAGCGCGATGCGGCGCTGGCCAGACAGCTTGCCGCGTAATTGAGCGGGCGCTGCCGGACCTGACCTGACTTAGTCCGGCAGAACGTCGATGCGCGGCTCGCAGTCGATGGGGAAGTTGACCGAATTGGCGACGTAACACCTAGCGTGCGCCTCATGATGCAGTTCGGCCGCGAGCGCGGCGTTGCCTCCGGCGCGAATCGTCACGTGCGGGCGCAGCAGGATGCGCGTGAAACGGCCTTCCTGCGCCGTGTCGATCATGGTGCCGATCGCATCGTCGACATATCGCTCGACGACCACGCCAGCTTCGGCGCAGAGGTGCAGATACCAGAGCTTGTGACAGGCGCTTGTGGCCGCCACGAGCAGGTCTTCGGGATTCCAGCGCGCGGCGTCGCCGCGAAAGGCGGGATCGGCCGAGCCGGGGATCGTCGGCTTGCCGTCGGCGCGAATCTCGTGATTGCGTCCGTACTCGCGATAGCCCGACGTACCGCTGCCCTGATTGCCGGTCCACTCGACGCCGATCCGGTACTGATGTTCGCCTGATGCCATGTCATGTCTCCGCAGAGGGGCCGGCAGTCAATGAGGTTGTGGGAATTTCCGGGCGCAAGAGTGTTGCCGGACCCCGCCCGCGATTCTCGCAGTTGTGGGTGATCCCGGCTGGCCATTTTCGGCCATCAATAAATGCGACCTGGCCCAGCGATTCACCGGAGCGGCGCCGCCTGTCCTGTGTGCCCGCTCTCGGCGGCGTCAGGCCAGCGGCTCGGTCGTCAGTGCGCGTGTGAGGCCGTGCATCGGGCGGCGCATCGCCACATCGAACGGATTGGTTTGCGGGCCGATCAATTCAGCCTGACGCCGAAGCAATTCCACGACCATCGGCAGACGATCCTGAGACAGCCGCGCGGCCAGCGTGCCCACGCTCAGTGCGGCGACGGCATGCCCGGTGCGGTCGAACACGGGAACCGCCACTCCCGCCATGCCATCGAGCACGCCGCTATTGCTGCCGGCATAGCCCAATTGACGTACGCGTTCGATCTCGGTGCGCAGGTAGACCTCGTCGAGCACGCCATAGCCGCGCAGTCGCGGCACGTTGAAGCGAATGATCTCTTCGCGCTCGGCTTCCGGCAGGAAGGCGAGAATTGCCAGACTCCCCTGACCGACGCCCAGCGCCACGCGTCCGCCGATGTCGCCGGTGAAAGAACGAATGGGGAAGGGGCCTTCGCACATGTCGAGACAGACGGCATCGAAGCTGCTGCGCACGAGCAAGAAGATGGTGTCGCCGAGGCTCGCGCAAAGGCGCAGCAGCGATGGGCGGCAAAGGGTGCGCATGCCGCTCGGGTTACCGGCCTGTGCGGCCATCGCGAAGAAGTCGATGCTCAGCCGGTAGAGCTTGGACGTTTCGTCCTGCTCCACCACTTGCTCGGCGATGAGTGCGTGCAGAATTCGATGCACCGTCGCCTGACTGAGGCCGACGGCTTTGGCGACGTGGGTAACGCGCTCACCCTCGGGCTTGGCGTCGCCCAGCGCACGGATGACGGCAAAGGTGCGCTGCAAAATGCCCGCGCCAGCGGTTTCCAGCGTCGACGACTTCGGCGCACGGGGCGAATCGGAGGTGTTCATCAGAGTCTCAAATATTCCGTCAAACGAAATACTAGCGTAAGCCGGTGTTTCTTGAAAACTAGCTTGCCTGATCGAAACCTGCAAAAACACCCATTATCCGCGGTAAGTTAGGGATTATCCCGAGACGGTGATGCGAAACGAAATCACGTGCTAATCGGTTAAATATTCCGTCAAACGAAATAATCATAAAATTTATCTCATTTAGCGGAATCGTTATCTTGCGACAAGGAATTTGGCTCGCTACTGTTCGATGCAATTGCATTTCTTGCGGCGTGCATGCGCCCGAAGGTAGTGACCATGTCTTTCCTGACCTTGACGGATGTTTCCAAGACGTTTGGCGAGTTGAGCGCAGTCTCGAACGTCAATCTCTCGGTGGAAAAGGGCGAGTTCGTCTCGCTGCTCGGCCCTTCGGGCTGCGGCAAGACCACCACGTTGCAGATGATCGCGGGCTTTGTCGAAACCACGACCGGGCGCATTACGCTCGACGGGCGCGACATTACGCACATGCGCCCGAACAAGCGCGGACTGGGCATCGTGTTCCAGAGCTACGCGCTGTTTCCGCACATGACTGTGGCGGACAACGTCGGTTTCGGTCTCGAGATGCGAGGTGTGGACAAGGCCGAGCGTCGGGAACGGGTTCGCGAGGCGCTCGCCCTCGTGCGACTGGACACCCTGGGTCATCGCTTTCCGCGCGAACTCTCCGGCGGTCAGCGCCAGCGCGTGGCGATCGCCCGTGCGGTCGTGATCGCGCCGCCCGTCCTGCTGCTCGACGAGCCGATGTCCAACCTCGACGCCAAGTTGCGCGAAGACATGCAGTTCGAGTTGCGCTCGATCCAGCGCAAGATCGGCACGACCACGATCATGGTCACGCACGACCAGTCCGAAGCTTTGTCGATCAGCGATCGCGTGGTGGTGATGGAAGCCGGACGCATCACGCAGGTCGACACGCCGTACCGCGCATACGAGCGTCCGGAAACGCCGTTCGTCTCGCAATTCATCGGCAAGGCCAACATGCTGGCCGGGCGCGTGACCGCGCGAGACGACGAACATCTGCATATCGAACTGGGCGCGCAACTCATGCAGCGCGCGTCGCTGGCGGATCTATCGGTCCAGGATCGCGGCATGGCGGTGGGCGACACCATTACCATGTGCTTGCGCCCGGAAAAGGTGCGTCTGTGCGCGCCATCGGCGGGCCGTCTGCCGGCCACGGTCACGAGCCGCTTCTTCCTCGGCAGCCAGTGGTTGTACCGCGTAGACAGCGCGCTGGGCGAAGTGCTCGTGTGTTGCCAGAACGAAGGCGGCGAGCCGCTGAGCGAAGGTGCGCCGGTTGGCCTGGACTGGCAGGCGGAAGCGGTTCGCTTCGTCTGTGCGGGAGTGCGCGCGAATGGCTGAGACGCTGCAAGTGCCGCGCGCCGACGCCGCGCCCGCCACGCGTGCCCCCTGGCATGCGTTTCTGCCCATGTGGGTCATGAGCGCCCCGGCCATGCTGTTGTTCGTGGCGCTGGTGCTCATCCCACTGCTCATGACGTTTGCGCTCACGTTCTATCAGTTCGATCCGGCGAGCGGCCCGATGGCCGCGTTCCAGTTCGAGAACTACAAGGAAGTGCTGTTCGACTCGTACTTCCACACGATCTTCGTGCGTACGTTCGGCATCTCGCTGACGGTCACCGCGGTGTGCGCGGTGGTGGGCACGTTTGAAGCCTACGTGCTCTCGCGCATGGGAGACCCGTGGCGCTCGCTCTTCCTGCTGGTGATCCTCTCGCCGTTGCTCGTGTCGATCGTGGTGCGCGCATTCGGCTGGAGCATGCTGCTCAGCTCCGGCGGCCTGATCAATCAGGCGTTCGGTCTGCTTGGTATGGGGCCGTACAAGATGGAGTACACCAACTTCGCGATCGTCGTCGCACTCGTGCACGTGATGCTGCCGTTCATGGTCATTCCGGTGTGGACATCGCTGCAACGCCTCGATCCGCAGACGGAGAACGCCGCATTGTCGCTGATGGCTTCGCCTGCGACCACACTGCGCCGCATCGTGTTGCCGCAACTGGTGCCGGGCATTCTGTCAGGCAGCCTGATGGTGTTCGGTCTGTCGGCCAGCGCGTTTGCGATCCCGAGTCTGCTGGGCGGACGCCGCCTCAAGGTCGCCGCCACTGCCGTGTACGACCAGTTTCTGAGTTCGCTGAACTGGCCGCTGGGCGCAACCATCGCCGTGCTGCTGCTCGCGGCGAACCTGATCGTGATGCTGACGTACTACCGCCTGCTCGAGCGCCGCTATTCGCGCAGCATGGGTTAAGGCCAGGGCACGTCTCCCGCAGAACAGAACCTATTCGCCATCATGCGTAAAAACAGTCCTCTGGCGCTTGCGTTCCATACGCTCGTCATCCTCTTCGTCCTCGCGCCGATGATCATCGTCGTGCTGGTCGCGTTCACGCCGGAACAAACGCTCTCGCTGCCCACGCGCGGCGTGTCGCTGCGCTGGTTCCGCGCGATTCTCGACTATCCCGATTTCATCGCGTCATTCTTCACCAGCCTGAAGCTGGCGGTCCTCTCGGCCACGCTCTCGCTCGTGATCGCGCTGCCTGCGGCACTGGCCATCGGCCGCTCGCGCTTTCCGGGGCGTAACTTCCTCAACGGCCTACTGCTCTCGCCGCTGGTGATCCCGGGCCTTGTACTCGGCATCGCACTGCTGCGTTTCTTCGCGATGCTCGGCATTACCGGCTCGTTTGTGTCGCTGACCTTCGCGCACATGATCGTCGTGACGCCGTTCATCATGCGCCTCGTGCTGGCGTCGATCAGCGGGCTCGACCGCAGCGTCGAACACGCGGCGGCGTCGTTGGGCGCAGGCGCATGGACGACCTTCCGGCGCGTGACCATGCCGATGATTCTGCCGGGCATTACCGGCGGCTGGCTGCTCGCGTTCATCAACAGCTTCGACGAACTGACGATGTCCGTCTTCCTCACGGCGCCGCAAACGGTCACGCTGCCCGTGCGCATGTACATGTACGCGACCGAGTCGATCGATCCGATGATGGCGTCCGTCTCGGCGCTGGTCATTGCCGTGACACTGGGCGCGATGCTGCTGCTCGACCGTGTCTACGGCCTGAACCGCATCCTGATCGGCCAGCATTGAACGCGCGCGCTAAGCAGATTCTCATGACCCGTTCTTCTTATTCTTCGCCAGACTCACGCGCGCCCGGTCATTCGCAACTGACCCGTCTTGCCGAAACGTCGCGCTCGCCCGTCACGTTCTATCTCGACGGCGAGCCGGTGCAGGCGCTTGCGGGCGATACCCTGCTCACGGCCATCCTCACGCATCAGCGTCACGTGCGCATCAGCGAATTCAGCGGCACGCCACGCGCAGGCTTTTGCCTGATCGGCGCGTGTCAGGACTGTTGGGTGCGTTGCGAATCCGTGCCTGTCGCAGGGGGCGGCGCGCAGCTTTCGCGCCTGCGCGCGTGCACAACACCGGTACACGACGGCATGCGTATTCTGACCCGCGCGACCGAGGCCAATGCGGTGCGCGGAGGCTCGCATGACTGAGCGTTCCGAGATCGTCATCGTGGGCGCAGGCCCTGCCGGCATACGTGCAGCGCAGACGCTCGTGGCGGCCGGTCTGCATCCCATCGTGCTCGACGAGAACATTCGCTGGGGAGGGCAGATTTACCGGCAACCCCCGGCGGGGGCGGGGTTCACGCGAACCAAGCAGGCGCTGTACGGCTTCGAGGCCGCCAAGGCCAACGCTATCCACAACACAATGGCGGCGCTGTTGCCGCAGATCGACTATCGACCCGAGACACTGGTCTGGGCCTGCGATCCGAAGCAGCTCCACACTATGCACGGCGGCCGCGAAAAGCCGGTGCCGTTCACGCATCTGATCGTTGCGAGCGGCGCGACCGATCGCGTGCTGCCGCTGCCGGGCTGGACGTTGCCGGGCGTGTACACGCTGGGTGGCGCGCAAGTGGCGCTCAAGGCGCAGGGCTGTGCCATCGGCGATCGCGTGGTGTTCGCGGGCACCGGGCCACTACTGTATCTCGTGGCGTACCAATATGCGAGGGCCGGTGCGAACGTGGCGGCCGTGCTCGACACCAGCGCGTTCGCCAGTCAGGTCAAGGCCACGCCACGCCTGCTGAATCAGCCGGCTACCTTCGCCAAGGGCCTCTATTACGTGGGATGGCTGCGTGCGCACGGTGTCCGCATCGAACAGGGTGTGACGCTCGAAGGGGTTGACGGCACAGCAGGGGTGCGGGCGATTCGCTGGCAACGCGACGGCCGCGAACACACGCTCGAATGCAGCGCAGTGGGGCTGGGCTTCGGCCTGCGCCCCGAGACGCAACTGGCTGATCTGGCAGGTTGCCGTTTCGTTTTCGACGAACTCAATCGATGCTGGCTGCCCGAGCGTGACGCGGCTGGCCGCAGTTCGCAACCGGGCATCTATCTGGCAGGCGATGGCGCGAGTATTGCCGGCGCAGACGCGGCCGAACTCGCGGGCCGCCGCGCGGCGCTGGCGTTGCTCGAAGATCTCGGGATCGCGGCGCCGGCGACTCCCGACGCCCCCGATGCTGCCGTCATCGAACGCAAGCTTGCCGGCATTCGCCGCTTTCGCGAGGGGATCGAGCAGGCGTTCGCGATGCCGGAAAACCCGTCGGTGCATTGGCCCGACGACATGCTCGTCTGCCGTTGCGAAGAGGTCGATGCGCGCACGTTGCGCGATTGCGTGCGCCATGACGGCGTCACCGAAATCAACCGGCTCAAGGCGCTCACACGCGTGGGTATGGGGCGCTGTCAGGGCCGTATGTGCGGCGAGGCGGCATGCCATCTGCTGGCGCAGGCGAGCGGGCAGACGCTTGCGCAAGTGGGGCGTCTGCGTGCGCAGGCCCCGATCAAACCGATTCCGATTGCACCGATGCTGTTCGACGAGAACGTTGCGGCCATCCCCGAGGAGGCGCGCGATGAGTGAGACCTTGCATTACGACGTTGTCGTTGCCGGTGGCGGGTTGGTGGGTGCATCGGCCGCGCGTGCGCTGGCCGAGCGCGGCTTGCGCGTTGCATTGTTCGAGCGGCGCTATTGCGGCGCGCAGGCCAGCGGCGTGAACTACGGCGGCGTGCGTTGTCAGGGCCGTCCGGAAGAACAACTGCCGCTCGCGATGCGCGCGCGCCGGATTTGGGATCGCTTGCCTGAGTTGATCGGCATCGACGGCGAATTCGTGCGCTCGGGCCATCTGCGTCTTGCCCGCCGCGAGAGCGATCTGGCGCCGCTCGACGCATGGTCGGAAATGGCGAGCCGTTACGGTCTGACCACGACCGTATTGCGAGGTGGCGAGTTTCGCCGGCGCTTTCCGTGGCTGGGCGACGGTGCCGTCGGTGGCTCGCTGTGCATGAGCGATGGGCATGCGAATCCGCGTCTGGTGTCGCCGGCCTTTGCGCGCGCGGCCCGTGCGCTGGGCGCCGACGTGCGTGAGCGTACCCCGATCACGTCGGTGGTTCACGACGGCGTGCGCTTTCAGCTCACGGCCCAACCCGCGCAAGGCGATGCGTTGCATGTGAGCGCCGACTGGCTGCTCAACACTTCCGGCGCCTGGGCGAATCACATTGCCGGCACGTTCGGCGAGCGCGTGCCGATGCATGCCATCTATCCGAACATGTGGGTGACCGAGCCACTGCCGAAGTTCGTTGCCCACAACCTCGGGGTGTACGGCGGCGGCGTGTACGCGCGTCAGGTCGAGCGCGGTAACTGCGTGATCGGTGGCGGACGCGGCACCGGCGACGGCGAATACGCCCAGCCGTCGGCCGACACGACGCGCGCCGTGATGCGCGAGGCCTGCGCGTTGCTGCCGGGGTTGCGTAACGCGTTGCTGATTCGCACATGGAGCGGCGTGGAGGGCGAGACGCCCGACAACAACCCGATCATCGGCATGAGCCGCACGACACCGCGTCTTGTGCATGCCTTCGGCTTCTCGGGCGGCGGTTTCCTGCTGGCCCCCGGCGTTGGCGAAGTCCTCGCCGATCTGGTCGCGAGCGGCGAGACGGTGACGCCGATCGAGGCATTTGCCGTCGACCGGTTCGCGCCGGTCATGGTCGAGGCATGATACGCAGACGAATCCCGTACGTTCAGAGTCCGTCCCAAAAACTACATTCCTTACCCCCTGGAAACGCAAGGAGAACCACGATGAAGCTATCCCGAAAGGTCGTCATGTGCGCTGCGGCGCTGGCATTGGGCGCGAGCAGCGCGGCCTGGTCGCAGACCAAAACGCTCTACATCGGCATGAATGGCGGCCCGATGGAAAAGGCTTACACGAGCCAGGTTTTCCCGGAGTTCGAGAAGGCCAACAACGTGAAGGTCGTGGTCGTGCCGGGTACGTCGTCCGACGTGCTGGCCAAGCTGCTCGCCAACCGTAACAGCCCGCAGATGCATGTCGTGTTTCTGGACGACGGCGTGATGGCGCGCGCGATCAGCATGGGCGTGTGCCAGAAGCTCGACGATTCGCCCGTGCTCAAGGAACTGATGCCGTCTGCCCGCGTGAAAGACGACATGGGCGCCGGCGTGCAACTGGGCATGACCGGTATCGGCTACAACACCAAGCTCTTCAAGGACAAGGGCTGGGCCGCGCCGACATCGTGGAGCGACTTCGCCGATCCGAAGTACAAGGGTAAGGTCGTGTTCCAGTCGGCATCGAGCAGCACGTTCGGTCTGCACGCCTTCCTCGCGCTGAACCGCATATGGGGCGGCAGCGAGACGAACGTCGAGCCGGGCTTCACCAAATGGGCCACGACCGTGGGGCCGAACGTTGTCGAGTACATCCCGAACTCGGCCAAGCTCTCGGAGATGATCCAGACCGGCGAAGCAGCCATCTTCCCGCTGACTCCGACGGCCGTGAGCGACTTGCAGGACAAGGGCATTCAGGCGGGGTACGTCGCGCCCAAGGAAGGTGCGGTGCAGTTGCTTGTCGACCTGTGCGTCGTGAAAAACAGCCCGGACAACGCCATGGCGCAGAAGCTCGCGCAGTACCTGCTGTCGGCCAAGGGCCAGTCGCTGGCCGCCGCCGCCGGTGCCTACATTCCGACCAACACACAAGCGAGCGTGCCGCCCGCGATGCAGAAGCGTCTGGGCAAGCTCGACGATCTGGTCAAGCACCTCAAGACCGTGGATTGGGACGCCATCAATCAGCGTCGCGCGCAATGGGATCAGCGCTGGAACCGTCAGATCGAGCAGTAATCTCGACGCGGTTACCTCGCGCGGGCGTGTCAGGCGCCTCGACAATGAACAACGCCGGGCCCCGTGTCCCGGCGTTTTTTTGTGTCCCGATGTCTCACGCAGGCGTCGCTCTCGATCCCGTTTGCTGTCCCTTCATAGGGCATGGGCCGTGCACAGGCGCGATATAGGCGTTGATATAGCGTCAACGCGCATTAGAATACCGCTTGTGCCAAGCTCCTGAACTCATGCGACATGCCGATCAACTACCTACGTGGATTCACCCAGCCAGTGCGCACGGACGCGGCGAACCGGCGTCTGGGCTGCTCGCTCGCGTTCGTGGCGGGCGCGGCGAATGCGGGCGGTTTCCTCGCCGTAGGGATGTATACGTCGCATATGTCGGGCATTGTCGCGTCGCTCTCCGACAATCTCGCGCTTGGGCAACTCGTGCTCGTGCTTGCCGGCTTGAGCGCCTTGGTGTCGTTCCTGCTGGGGGCCGTGACCTCGACCGTGCTGGTTCATTGGGGACGACGCCACCATACGCATAGCGAATATGCCGCACCGCTGATGTTTGAAGCAGTGCTGCTGCTGACGTTCGGTGCAATGGGCGCCAATCTCGAACACCATCGCGTGCTGTATGTGCCGGCTACCGTTGGCTTGCTGTGCTATGTCATGGGGTTGCAAAATGCCATCATCACCAAGATTTCCCGGGCCGAGATTCGCACGACGCATGTCACGGGGCTGGTAACCGACATCGGCATCGAGCTGGGTAAGCTGGTCTATTGGAACCGGCCCGGTGTCGCACGCGAGCTACCGCGTGTGATGGGGGACCGGCAGAAGCTGCGTTTGCTCTGTTCGTTGTTGGGTATGTTCTTCCTGGGCGGGCTGGCAGGTGCGCTCGGCTTCAAGCATCTGGGTTTCTCGGCGACCATTCCACTCGCATTGGTGCTCGTCACGCTGGCCATCGTGCCGTTGCTCGACGACATTGCGCGACATCCTCACTGACGTCGGCGCTCGCATCCCATCAGGCCAATAACTATGACTACACGCTTGAGTGTGCCCAGTCTTCGGACGTGGGTTGGGCGCCGTCGACGCGCCTTGTTCGACAAGTTTGACGACTATCCATCGATGGTAGGCATCGTGGGCACCGTCATTGCGCTGGCGATTCTGATCGGAGTGGCGATGCTATTGCGCGCCGACCGGCAAGCCCGCTACGACCACGCGCTCGAGCGAGCCCAAAGTGTGGCGTCTGTCGTGGCGGTGAGTCTGGGTGGAAATATCGCGATCTACGACACGCTGCTCAAGGAAATGGTGCGCGAGGCCGAGGATTCGCAGTTGCCGCTTTTTCCCGAACGAGTGCGCGACCGGGTGCGTTTCGGGCAGACGCTGAGCCGCGACTTTCTCTATGACGCGTATGTCGTGAACAAGTCTGGGCGGATTTCTGCGCCGCTCGACCCTGTCCACGACAAGATCGTGAATGTGGCCGACCGCGATTATTTCCGCTCCCATGAAGCGAATCCGTCGTTGGGACTCTATATCTCTCAGCCTTACGCGTCGCGAACGCATGGCGGCGTGCTGTCGGTGGCGCTCACCCGCCGCATTTCCGCTGAGGATCGTTCGTTTGCCGGTGTGGCGGTCATCGCGTTGCGGCTCGATCGGCTGGGTGCGCAGGCAAACGTCAACGATTCGTCCGATCTGAGGAGCATCGACGTTGTGGAGGAGAAGGGCACTGTGCTGGCGTGCAGCCCGTGCGAGCGCGCCAGACCGGGAACGCTCGTCAATCTGCCGGGAGACGCGACACGCGAGCAGAATCTGACGGCGGCACTCTCGTTTCCCGAGGGCGCGCGCGCTGCGGACTACCGGTCGGTACGTGTGCCGGGCGCATCGATGTATGTAGTGGTGACACCGTCGACACGGGCGCTCGCGCGTGAGTGGCGCCGTCACGCCCTGATATTCGGCTCGATAGCGGCCATCTGTGCGGCAACGCTCATCGCAGGCTCCTGGTTGCTCGTCGCGGCGATTCGTACGCGCGCGAGTACGGCGGCGCGGCTCGTGAACCTGTCCGTGACCGACGGTCTGACGGGGCTGAGTAACCGGCGCGCACTCGACGCCAAGCTCGCACGCGAGTGGCGACGGGCAAAACGCTCGGGCAGTCCGTTCTCCGTCCTGTTCGTGGACATCGATCATTTCAAGCACCTGAACGACGAGTACGGCCATTCGGCCGGCGACAGCGTATTGCGCGCCGTCGCGAAGAACATCGGCGGCCATATACGACGCGACGCCGATATGGTGGCGCGATACGGGGGAGAGGAGTTCGCGGTGGTCTTGCCCGATACGGATGCCGCAGGCGCGGCCGCCGTGGCCGAGCAGGTTCGCCGCGACGTAGAGCGTCTGCACATTGCCCACGTGGGCAGCGCGGCGGGCCTGGTCACGGTCAGCGTTGGCGCTGCGACGGGTGTCCCGGGCGCATGCGACAGTGCCGATGCCGTGCTGAAGGCAGCCGACGAGCAGCTTTTCATTGCGAAGCAAAGCGGACGCAATCGCGTCAGCACCGTCGTGCTGCGCGAGCCAGACCTTTCCAGCGACGAGGTGGGCAAGGCGGGCGATGTGTCGTAAAGGCGCGCGCCGAGGCGTGCACCGCCCCGACGGCTACGGCGCCAGCATGGTGGCAAGTCGCAGCAGTTCTCCCTGACGATGGCAGCCCGTCTTGCGCAGAATGGCCGATAGCTGGGTGCGCAACGTGCTGGTACCCAGGCCCAGTACTTCGCTGCATTCGCCGATCGTCAATCCCGCGACAAGATGATGGAAGAGGCGGGCTTCGGCTTGCGTCAGCGAAAAATGCTGGCGCAGGGCAGTTTCGCTCGGAACATTGAAGATGCTGCGCCGTTCGATGCGCACTCCGACGGCCGCGCGCAGTCCGTGATTCATCTGGCTGCCAAGCGGACGCAGCGTCGTCCGGTAGGCATGTCCCCACGAATCGGGCAAGACCAGCGACGCTGGTTGCCGGCTGACGTTGACCTGCCGGAGGGAATTCGTCAACCGGTTTTGCCATTCGGGCTGGCGATGCACGAGCCGGCGCTGATTGAGTATGAGCTGGCTGTCATTGCCGCCCAGCAGCACGTCGAGCCCCGGCGCATATGCCAGCACCCACCCATCTGGCGATGCGATGAGCAAGCCCTCAAGGGTGGGGTCGAGCATCTGGCTGAGTGCGTCGAGGCTCGCCCGGGCGGCCGCCCGCCGGGCCGCGAAGGCTGCGGTAAGCTGACGCTCGTACTCCGCGATCTTCGCGGTGTTAGCGAAGGTTGGCTCGACGACATGCGTGCGCTGGATGCTCAGGGCAGTGAGGGTATCGTCGTCGTTGCAGATCAGGACGCCGACCAACTGCTGGAGTTGATTGGGCCGCATGAACTCGTTCCAGAACACGCGGTCGTTTTGCGATTCGTGTTTGAGTGCGATGGACGAGCTGTACCAGGTGCCGGCCGGGGCGTCCCAGAAGCGGCGGGCGGAATCGTCGTATCGGTAGTAAAGCTGAGCGTATTCCTCGATCAACCGGGCTTCGTGCCCGGACTGTTCGACGAAGCGAACCGAGCGGCTTTGTTTATCATGACACAGGAATGTGGCGGCGTCCGCGCCGAGAAACTCGCGCGCCGTGTGCACCACATCGAGCCAGCCTGCATCGCCGGCGCCGACCGCCCGGACCGCATCCGATGCCCGCCGAAAACTGACGTCGTTCGACATGAGATTCCCCCGTGGTCACGGTATTTCTGCTGAGCCTGAGGCTCGATTTTCGCGAAGTGTAGCAGAAAGGGCTGTCGGAATTGAGAGGGGAGGCAACTGTGATTTATGCAGGCGACAAGGTGTCTCGTCGCTGCGACAATGCAGCCATATCGGGAAAGCGGAAAGTGATCGGGATGCCTCGATGCAGGCGCGTCCTGGAACAGATCCAAGACATCCAACATATCAAACGGAGGTAACCATGCGCCATCGCCAATTCATCGCCGTCTGCCTGTGCCTGACGGGGGCCCTGATGTTCGGTGAAGCGAACGCCCAGTCATATCTGGGGGCCGGAGATCTCGGCAGCATACGGCAGACGAATCAGACGCCCGCCGTCCCCCCGGCAGTGTCGGCGCTGGGCGGCCGCAAAGACAGCGTGGTGGACGCCCAGAGCGCCAGTGCGACCATTAATCGCGCGGCAAGCGAGCGCAACGGTCCGGCCACTGGCCCGAGCCAACAGGAACAGGAGGCGACGACCCGTGCGCTCGACACGCGAAATCTTCAGCATCCGCGTCAGACTCGCTCGTTCGACAGCCTCCCCCGGTTGTCGCGGCCGGAGTGATCGGGCAGGGACGCGCTTACTCCGCCATGGCGGGAATGGCGCCTTCCTGAAACAGGATGCGTGGCGCGTCCATCGTGCCGTCCTCTTCATCGACCAGCACTTCGTAGGCGGCGATGCCGGCGAACCCGGACGCCATCGATTGCGCGATACGTACCGCGCCGAATTCGGTGCTCGCCTGGCGCAACTCGCCGGGCTGCAGTACGCCGTCCTTATTCTTGCGGTAGGGCACGACGATGAACTTGACGGATTTGGCGTCGCTCATGGTGTCACTCGCGATGAAGTTGTGATGATCGGAAATGTAGCATGACTACTGTATAAAAATACAGTTATTTTTGCGGCAAATCGGACGCCGTGAAATCGCTTTATTGCATCGATACGGGCATGGCATGAAGCGGACGCGAGAATCCGCGCGGCCAGGATGGAGCGCCCGCGGCACTTCTCTGCCGTCGGCCGAAGCGACGGCCGGGCGCTGTCTGGCGGGGCTGCACAGCCCAAACAACGTCACGTAATGAGTAAATAACTACTAAATGGTCGTATATTCCCGTGCCTCTTGATAGCCTGCCGGTCGACTCGCGACTTGCGACCAAAACTAAAAGCACTGAGAGCGTGGAATGAATGCAGGCAACCTGATTTCGGCAAACCGGCTGCACGATGGCTTGGTCGTGTGGCTGGACAAGCAATACAACTGGGTGGATGACCTGACGCAGGCGCACGTGTTCGACGCGCAGGAACTCGACCAGGCCCAGGCGGCCGCGCAGGAGGCACAGGCGGCCAATCTGATCGTCGATCCCGTGCCGCGCGCGGCGGAGGTGGGCGAGGCCGGCCCCGTCCCGGTGGATTTTCGTGAGCAACTGCGCTCGCGTGGGCCGTCGGTTCGTGAAGACCTTGGCAAGCAGGCGGCGGAAGGCACGGTGCAAACGGCGCTGGCGCACGCCCCCGCTTTGACCGTGGCGCCGGAACATGCCGGCATCTACCGTTATGACCCCTCCGAGCGCGAGTTCCTCAAGGACCGCGCGAAAGCGTTCGGCCAGCAGGTTGCCCGGCGTCTGAGCGGCGAACTTAGCGAAGACGCGTTCAAGGTCTATCGCCTGATGAACGGCCTGTACCTGCAATTGCATGGTTACATGCTGCGCGTTGCCATTCCGTACGGAACGTTGAGCGCGATCCAGTTGCGCCAGCTCGCCTATGTGGCGAACCGTTTCGACAAGGGGTACGGCCACTTCACCACGCGCCAGAATCTTCAATTCAATTGGCCGACGCTCACGGACTCGCCCGAGATTCTGTCGAAGCTCGCTGACGTCGATCTGCACGCCATTCAGACGAGCGGCAACTGCATTCGGAACGTGACGACCGATCAGTTCGCCGGTGCGGCGAAGGACGAAGTGGTCGACCCGCGCGTGTACGCAGAGATCCTGCGTCAGTGGTCGACGGACCATCCCGAATTCACATATCTGCCGCGCAAGTTCAAGATCGCGATCACCGGCGGTGAGACCGATCGCGCCGCCGTGCGTTTTCACGACATCGGCATTCTCGCGCGGACGAACGAACGTGGCGAAGTGGGCTTCCAGATTTACGCCGGCGGTGGCCTGGGCCGCACGCCCATCGTGGGCACGCTCGTGCGCGAGTGGCTGCCCGAGGCTGACCTGCTGCGTTTTGTCGAAGCCATTCTGCGCGTGTACAACGCGCTGGGGCGTCGCGACAACATCTACAAGGCTCGCATCAAGATTCTCATCAAGGAGATGCAGCCCGCGAAGTTCATCGAGATGATCGAGGAAGAGTTCGCACGCATCGCACTCTCGCATCGCCCGCTCAGCGACGATGTCGTCGCGGCGATTCGCGGCCGTTTCATCGTACCCGAGTTCGAAACGCTGCCTGAGACATCGAACGCGTTTGCTCAAGCCTACGAGCGCGACATCGAATTCCGTCGCTGGGTCGACACCTGCACACACGAGCACAAGGTGCCCGGCTATATCAGTGCGGTCGTCTCGCTCAAGCCGGCGAGCGGCATTCCGGGCGACGCCAGCTCGACGGAAATGCTGTTGCTGGCAGAACTGGCTGAGCGCTATTCGTTCAACGAACTGCGCGTGACGCATGAACAGAATCTGGTACTGCCGCACGTGAAGCGCGACGAACTGCATGCGCTGTGGACGCGTCTGAAAGCGGGCGGACTGGCCACGGCCAACATCGGGCTGATTTCGGACGCCATCGCCTGCCCGGGGCTGGATTATTGCGCGCTGGCCAACGCACGCTCGGTGCCGGTGGCGCAACGTATCGCACTGCGATTCACGGAAGAGCAGCAACGCGATATCGGGCCGGTGACACTCAACGTGTCCGGTTGCATCAACGCTTGCGCGCATCACCACGTCGCGCATATCGGCATTCTGGGTGTCGACAAGGCAGGCAAGGAAAACTATCAGATCACGCTGGGCGGATCGGCCGATGAGAACGCTGCGGTTGGCAAGATTCTCGGTCCGGGGGTGACATACGAGGCTGTGCCGCAGGTGATTGAGAACATTCTCGGCCGTTATCTCTCGTTGCGCCACGAGGGGGAGCGCTTCATCGATACGCTCGGACGCGTCGGGGCAGAAGAATTCAAGGGAGCTTTGCATGTTGATTGATCGAAACGGACTGCCTGCCGCAGACGTCTGGACTTATCGCGGCGCGGACGAGCCGGTCACCACGGAGACGCGTAGCAAGCACGTGTTGCCGCTCGACGCATGGCTTGCCGCGAACGCACAGGGCGCGGCGCCGGCCGGTATCCGCATACAGGGCCACGACGATCCGGCGCGCATTGCAGCCCTGTTGCCACAACTCGAACTCATCGTGATCGAGTTTCCGAAGTCGCGCGATGGACGGGGTTTCACGCTGGCGAAATTCCTGCGCGAGAAGTGGCATTTCGAAGGCGGGATTCGTGCAGCCGGCCCGCTGCTGCCGGATCAACTGGCGATGTTGTGGGCGTGCGGCTTCGACAGCCTGCTCTCGCCTGCGGACGTACCGACGGCGCGCTGGCATGAGGCGGCGCTGGCGGCGCAAGGTCGCGCCACGCGGCCCCGCACATTGCTCGAACGCTTGACCGCCTGAGATCCCTCTGATAGTTCCGCGACCGGTATTTTCCGGTCGCGTCTGCCTCGTGCGGGCCATCCCTCGCTCCCTCCTTGCCCGCGCTGCCGCAGAACGTCTGCCGGCAAACGTCTTCGTTTGGCGTTATCGACCTTCGGCGACGACGCTTCCTATCCGACGATGAATACCGTTCCATCAGGTTCCGCATAAATCACCAGGTCATACGGGCCGACTTTCAAAGCGCATTCCCATGCCGACGCAAAATCGGCGTGTCGGGCAATGCAAACGTGCCGTTTTGGATTTCCAAATATCAGCCTGCCGTCTGTGGTGTCCGATGTGTTCATGACATAGGCGCCCTTCGAGGATTGCCACACCGCAAATCCTGAAAAGGTCACTTGACCCGGTGGGCGTATGACACTGCGCCTTTCACCCGAGTCGTCTTTCCTTGGGCCTGTTCTGATTTTTTTGCCCAATTTACGACGTCTCCGTTGCGTTCCTGCCTTGACATGAGAACTCCATTTCCCGTGTTGACGGTGAACGATTCTCGGGAGGACCTGCTGGGCGCAGCGGTGCTGGCTGGGAAGGGCCTGGCTCGTTGGCGTGCCTTATGCACCGAACGCATAAGGCACGCCAACGGCGCCGTCATATCGACCTTGCCTCCACGCAAGCGGAATTACTTCCTGGTCGACTCGTGTGAGCATCGGTGCTAACCACTGAGGTTAGATGCGTACAGGAAGGTCACTCATTTCGAGTTCAATCAAATACGCCGCGCACATGACGAAATCCGACAGCAACCTGTTCAGCCTGACAGAGAACTTTCCGGTCCCAGCGAGCCTGAAAGAAGCCGATACCGGCAGATACGTGATCAACAATGTTCACAATCTCAGATAGTTTGGTGTCCAGGATTGGAGGGATATTACCGGGCTGAGAATTTCAAGACATTGCATTTCCCACCATGGAATGGGGGAGGCAATACGCGAGATTGGTGGAGATGCTCGATATCGCTGCTCGGGAAACGAAATCTCCCGCGATCCAACGGAGTCCATTTGTCGACAGTCGCGGCAATGTGCAAATGGATGAGATAACGAAATTCCCAATATTCGGGTTCAACGGGAAAGTTCTCGGCATCGTTACCTATCGCCACGACATAACACGAACAATTCCACCAGTTCGCGTCTATCAGATTCACCGGTATTTCCATCCGATCGCCGAAGCAATCAAGCGATCGTTGGTCTTCTTTGGTGCTGATACTGACTTCCTGTTTCTGCCGACCGAAGCGCAGATTTACGTATTCCTGCTCAGATCGGAGCGCTATTCCAACAAGGAGATAGCCAGATTCATGGGCATCTCCGACAGAACCGTCGAGTGCCATTGCGCGACTCTGCGGAACAAGATCGTTGATGGAGATCTTGCGCACGTCATACACATCCTCAAGAGAAAAATGTCATGCGACGAAAATTCAATCCAGTCCTGAAAATCGCGTTAACGGCAAATACCGTCGAATGGTTTGAGTTCTCGCTCACTGCATTCATGGCTTTGGAAATCGGTTGGCTTTTCTTTCCGGCCTCCAGCGACAAGAATGTCCTGATGCTGAGTTTTCTCGTGTTCGCGAGCAGTTATCTGGCGCGGCCCTTAGGCAGCATTTTCTTTGGACTCTTGGGCAGTCGACGCGGTACGGGGCCAGCATTGAAACTGAGTTTGCTCGGGATGGCGATTCCGGCATCGCTGATCGCGCTCTTGCCGACGTATCAGTCTGTGGGGTATGTCGCGACCGTCCTTTTGCTGATGCTGAAGGTCATGCAGGGTTTTTGCGCAGGGGGGGAGGCACCATTAACCGGCTACTACGTTTCGTTGAGTGTGAGCGGCAGGAATCGAGGTTTGTACTGCGCGCTGGCCGCAGGGAGTAGCTTGCTTGGCATGTTGCTCGCCTCCGGGACGATCTTCGCGTTGCCATACATCGCCAATGCGGTGCGATTGGCAGACTCGCCCATCTCGGCATACGTGCCCGATACGTGGAGATGGCCGTTTCTTCTTTGTATCCCGTTGTCGATCCTGGTCTATTCCTTGCGATCGTCTATCACTGTCGGTCGGAAGCCGCGGACACCACAGACTGCCCGTTCGCGAACGGCAAGGCCACTGGTGCAGGCCTTCATCCTGGTCGCCTTCCTGGAGATCGGCATCTATTCGTTGTTCGTGTGGATGCCAAGCTATTTGCATAGTTACCTCGGCGTATCCAGCTCGGACGCTCGCTTGTCAAATGTCGCGGCGTTATTGATCCTGTTCTTCTCGATGGTGGTGTCAGGTTACGTCTCTCGCTTCATCGACGCATCTACGCTAGCCTTTGTCGGAATCGTGTCGATGGCGCTCAGCGTCTATCCGCTGTTCTACATGCTGCAGCAAGGTGATTTCGCCACGTTGCTCGCTGCCCAAGCGGCGTTTGCCATCATGAATGGATGCTTGGGGGGCGTGATCTTTGTCATTCTGCCCGATCTGTTTAAGCGCAGTTGGGGAGACTTCGGCGTGGCCATCACCTATTCGTTCTCCACGGCCCTTCTGGGTGGGACCGCGCCTGTCGTGTGCGCGTATCTGATCAACGTGACGGGCGATCTGACTGCACCGGCGATCTACATTGCCGCCAGCGGCTTGCTGGCGGCACCGGTGGCCTATGGTGTCTCCCGCGCGAATCGTCGCCAGTTGGTCGACCAGCTTCCACACGAGAACGCCGGCAGCCCCCACGTTTCTGGAGCCGGACGCTGATTTCGATGGAGCAGATCACGCGATTCCCGCGTACGTATCTGATTACCCCCGAACCGTCGCGCAACGAGCCGTTGGAGGCTTTTGTCGAGCAATTGGACAGCGCATTGCGGGCAGGGGTCAGATTGGTGCAGTTACGTGCAAAGACCGTGACGCCGGCACAATATGCTTGGTTGGCGGAGAAATCCTTGACTCGGTGCCGACGCTACGATGCGCGGCTGCTGCTGAACGCGCCGCTAGACGTGGCTGAAGCATTGCAGGCCGATGGCATACACCTCACGAGCACGCGTTTGATGGCGTGCAGGCGCCGGCTGCCGCCGCGTGGGCAATTTAGCGCTGCCTGTCACGACGAGCACCAAGTCAGACAGGCCAGCGAGATGGGGGCCGATCTGCTGACCATTTCCCCCGTCCTTCCGACCGCGCCCCCTACCACGGCGGTCCCCCTCGGCTGGTCGCGATTTCGCGAACTTGTGGCGCTGACGTCGGTTCCCGTCTATGCGTTGGGGGAATGTCTTTCGACACTCTGGCCGGGGCGCGTGACGCCGGGGCACATGGCATTGCGACAATTCGCGCGCTGTGGGGCGGGGCGGTCGAGCGCTCCTGATTTGCGCGTTCCTTCATTGCGTTTCCCGATGTGGCATCAATGCATGCCTGCTCGCTTTGCCGGATCGATAGTGTTCGCTGGGCCGACTAATCGGCGATCAGCGACACGCCATCGTGGAGAAGCGTTGTTGCGCCTTTGGCAATTTCGACCATTGCACCGGCTACGACGGTGCACTTGTGTCGGCCGCGGATGGACGGGCATACCACACGCCGTTCGCAATGCTGCCGCGTATTCGTCGAGTACTGGAATGCGGCCTTGCCGAAGCAGAACCTTGGGCGAATCCATTGCGCCGGTTTCGGGATCGAGCAGGACTTCATGCGCCGCGCCGCCGGCGTGACACCCGCGCATCGAGTGGGCGACGGGTACGGCCCCGACGCTGGTGCTGGCCGGAAGCACCTCAACAGGCAACAGGTCGCCGACGGTTCCTTTGCGGAGATAGAATCGGGCAAACCCCACGGGGAGAAGAGGTATGCGGAGGCTCATCGGGGGACTGCTGATGTTTGCGTCAGTCGCGGTATTCGCGCAGGGCAACAATTGTGCTTGTCAGCAATACACAGGTTCATGTGAGGCGTCGATTATCGTTGCGCCGACAACGTCGACGAAAGGCTCCTACGGCGCCGCAGTGCTCGAAAGTCGACTACTACGTCGACCGCACACCGTACTTCACGATTCTCAGTCAGGGAAATCAAGGTGAGGACCGACACCGGCCCAGCGTCTGCCCAGCCGCTGACCACGCTGTTGGACGGCACCTGGTGTTCAAGGGATGCGTACGGACTACCATCTCCATTTCGGGAGGCGGTATCAGGTTCGCCTTCGTTGGCGACTCAGGGGCTTCTGGAAATACGGGAGGTTTAACGCGCCTGAACGACACCGATTTTGCGGTAGCGCTCGCTAGTGGCTATGGGGATGTATATCGGATGAGCGACAAGGACCATTACGGCAGGATTGAGCGCGATGGGAAGCCGGCCCCACAGAGCGGCATTACTGCGTCGCGGTGCTCTGGCTGACGCTGGGACGTATCCACCATATGTGCTCGAACTACCACGTACCGGATCGGCAGTTGTTCAGCGAAGACTATGGCGTGCCGCCGCCGGTTATGCTCGCAGGGCTGCTCGGCCGGGTTGACGACACTGCGGGAGGCATTGCAGAATTCGCTGACCGCACCACATCGCCGGTCCAACCTGCAAGCGAGCCTACGAGGCGCCAAGTGCGCAAGCAGCGACCGCTTGGCGCTAGCCACCCACGCTCGGAAACCGGTCGCACAGCATTCCATGGACTCTTTTGCCAGGCGCCACTGGAGACGGGGGCCGTTGGCCGGTTCATGTTGGCCATGCCGTTGCTCGGGTCGCTGACCATGAGCGCAGCGCGTAAGCCGAACATTCCTTTGGGACTGCCCACTCGCCGACCTGTGTCGATGCACCGCTTCACGGGTTCGCACGCTTCCCGGACGTTTTACCCGAACTGGATTGCCCGAAGCTGCTTTACATGGATCGGAATCTAAAATGACAAAGTTTCTGCGTCGCACCCATCGTGAACGTCACCGCACCGAACATATCGGCTGGCTGCGTGCCGCCGTCCTTGGGGCCAATGATGGCATCATTTCCACGGCCAGTCTGGTCGCAGGTGTAGCTGCGGCCCATGCAAGCCACGCCAGCATCGTGACCACGGCCGTGGCGGGATTGGTGGCAGGCGCCATGTCCATGGCTGCAGGCGAGTTCGTATCGGTCTATTCGCAGGCCGACACAGAAAAGGCGGATCTGACGCGTGAACGTGAAGAACTCAAGAACAGCCCCGATGCAGAGCATCGGGAACTGACGGCCATCTATGTGCGGCGTGGCTTGGATCAACAGCTCGCGGATCAAGTCGCAACACAGTTGATGGCGCACGATGCGCTGGGCGCGCATGCGCGCGATGAACTGGGCATCTCGGAGGCGTTGAGCGCCCGTCCGTTGCAAGCTGCATTGGCGTCTGCCGGGAGCTTCGCCGTGGGCGCGGCCATGCCGCTGGCCGTGGTTCTGCTGGCACCGGAGCAGAGCCTGCTGTATTGGATCGTGGCGACATCGATTCTCTTTCTGGCCCTGCTCGGCGTTGCGGCTGCTGCCGTTGGCGGAACACCCCTCTTCAGAAGTGTCCTGCGCGTGGCTTTCTGGGGCACATTTGCCATGGCGGTGACAGCGGGCGTGGGGGCTGTGTTCGGCACTGCTGTTTGATGTCAGAGCAGCAGAGGACAATAACGAAATACCGCTCGCGGCGGAACATGAGCTCTCGATTCGCTTCGCAGATGTCGAGGGCGATCGAGATGGGAATAACCCGGTATTAACTTACTCGTGGCAATTCGTCTAAAGACGAGGGCGATCTGCTCGAGGTTTGGGCGCAGCTGGGAGGTCCGCCATCATGGCGCGAATACTCTCTCTGATCACCTTGTCCCGAGTTTCGTCAATGTCGCGCGTGGATGCGCCCTTCGGCTGAAGGGCGGCGGTGTTGAAGCGTTCCAGAGGTACGAGTCCACCCGCACGGCTGGCCGCATTGATCTTCGGGGAGACACCGGATGTGGCCGTGCACACGATATCCCCCCGGGCTGCAACCGGCGTGCAATGGTAAATCAGGACTATCTCGTACTGGTTCGCGGGAAAACGCTTCAAGTATTCGGGGGTGATGAGATCGCTTATCAGCGCCGCTAAATCCGCAGACTTACCGTCGCCGAAGTAAGAGAGTGTGAATTCACCGGCTGCGGTAGCGCCGAAGGATGCGCAAAGCAGCGTCAGCAACAACGCGAGTTTCGATTTCATGCAGGGTTCCCCGTTGGATTCAACTGTCTCGAATGCTGTCGCGTTCTGCGAGGGCCGCTATGTATGCTGAAGCCGACGCATCTCCATTGATTCAAGAGATTGAGGTTCGCAGTTCGACAGTGAGCGCTATGGCTCTTGATTTGCCGCCATTCTTTGCCCGTTCCTTCGCAGATCGCAGATCTGTGGGGCATGATCGCTTACGTCGGCGGTTCGGATCAACCACGAAGAATAAATGCGGCGCGAGCCGGTCACGCATGGTGGCTTCCACGGAGGTGGGGAGGGGGGAAATCAGCGCAATCGCGGTGATTTTGCACAGTAACTGTGCTGCACACTCGAATCGAGGGATCCCCGTCATGCGAGCCAACTTCCGCGTACCGGATCGGCAGTTGTTCAGCGAATACTATGGCGTACCGCCGCCGGTCGGTGAGTGGCTCGATGAGGTCATAAGGATTAGTTTAACGACTGGCTCGGCGCTCGATCGATGGGCTCGGCCGTTTTTTTGACGTTGTCTGATGCCTCGCAAATGAGTGCAAGGGCCGCACCAAAATCTGCGTAGTAGTCCTACGCGCTCGCAAAAATATTAGAAATTTTCTAGTATCCCGACCGACTTGCACAAAATTTCGTCGCCAACGAAAAAACCCGCACAGCCAAAGACTGTGCGGGTTCAATTCTTGGTCGGGGCGAGAGGATTTGAACCTCCGACCACCTGCACCCCATGCAGGTACGCTACCAGGCTGCGCTACGCCCCGTGAGAAATGCGTCGTTTAGATGCATTGCTCGAAAGCAGGCAATTATAGCAGAGCTTCGTGCGGGAAAGGAAGGGGGAATGCGCATTGCCCGCATATTTTTTTACATCATGCGCCGGCAGTACGGCGTATGCCGCCGACAAAACCCCATGATGGTTATTCCGGATGTTGAATTCGAGGGGGCTCACGATAATGGAATTCTGCCTAATCCTGCCCGTCCGGGCTCGGAGCGAGCGATGCCGCAAATCCTGGGGTTCGAGGCCGCGCGCGATCTTCTTCTCGCGCAGCGTGCCCACTACGACGTGGCGTACCGCGATTTTCGCTGGCCGGTTCTCTCTCGCTTCAACTGGGCACTCGATTTTTTCGACCCCCAAGCCCTAGGCAACGATCGTCCCGCGCTCTGGGTTGTCGAAGAGGACGGTCGAGAGACGCGCCTGTCCTTTGCCGAGATGTCCGCACGCTCTCATCAGGTTGCCAATTTCCTGCGCGAACAAGGGGTGTCGCGCGGCGAGCGCGTGCTGCTCATGCTCCCTAACCAGGTCGAACTCTGGGACCTCATGCTCGCCTGCATGAAGCTCGGCGCTGTCATGATTCCCGCGACAACCCTGCTCACCGCAGGCGATCTCGCCGACCGGCTGGAGCGCGGCCGTGTTCGCCACGTCGTCACTACCGCACGCGACGCCCTCAAGTTCGCCAATCTGCCCGGTGACTACGGGCGCATCGCCGTCGGCGACAACCCGCCGGACGGATGGACGCCACTTGCGCCCGCCTACGACGCCTCGGATCAATTCACCCCCGACGGCACCACGCTTGCGACCGATCCGCTGCTGCTGTACTTCACCTCCGGCACCACGTCGCGTCCGAAGCTCGTGATGCATTCGCATCAGAGTTACCCCGTCGGTCATCTCGCCACGATGTATTGGCTCGGCCTGCAACCGGGCGACATTCACTGGAACATCAGCTCGCCGGGATGGGCGAAGCACGCCTGGAGCTGTTTCTTCGCGCCTTGGAATGCTGGCGCGACCATCTTCATCTACAACTTCGCGCGCTTCGACGCGCGTGCCGCGCTGGAGACAGCGACACGCTGCGGCGTCACCACGCTGTGCGCGCCGCCCACCGTCTGGCGAATGATGATTCAGGAAGATCTGGCACACCACGCAGTGAAGTTCCGCGAACTGATCGGCGCGGGCGAGCCGCTCAATCCCGAAGTGATCGAGCAGGTCAAACGCGCCTGGAAGATCACGATTCGCGACGGCTACGGCCAAACCGAAACGTGCTGCCAGATCGGCAATTCGCCGGGACAACCGGTGAAGGCGGGAGCGATGGGGCGTCCGATGCCGGGATATCGCGTCGTGCTGCTCGATCACAACGGCAATGAGGCAGACGAAGGCGAGATCGCGCTCGTTCTGTCGTCGCGTCCGACCGGATTGATGCAGGGGTATGAAGACGACAGGGAGAAGACCGCCGAGGCCATGCGCGACGGCTATTACCACACGGGTGACGTCGCCATGCGCGATGAGCGCGGCTACTTCACCTATGTCGGCCGGGCGGACGATGTCTTCAAGGCATCGGACTACCGCATCAGCCCGTTCGAACTGGAAAGTGAACTGATCAAACACCCCGCCGTGGCCGAGGCCGGTGTGGTGCCGAGCCCCGATCCGGTGCGGCTTGCCGTGCCGAAGGCGTTCATCACCCTGCGCGCAGGTTTTCACGCCGACGATACACTCGCCCTCGACATTCTGCGCTTCTGTCGCGATCACCTGGCGCCATACAAACGTATCCGGCGCATCGAATTCTGCGATCTGCCGAAGACAATCTCCGGCAAGATTCGTCGCGTCGAACTACGCCGCGCAGAAGAGGGGCGAGATCTGCAAAACCGCCGGGAGATGGAATTCTGGGACGTCGATTTCGCCGATCTCAAATGATGCCGATGCGTCGGATGTGTCGGATGCGTGGGCGAGCGGCGGCCGTCCCGCTGTCCCGCCATTCCGCCATCGCGCCACGGCATTCAGCGCATATGCTGAATCACCAACTCCGCGCCCAGCATCGCCAACCCCACGAAGAAGCAGCGGCGAAACACGGTAGCGCTGACGCGAGTACGCACCCACTGGCCGAAGAACATGCCGCCAAGCGCGGGCGCAAGCGCCAACAGCGACACGCCGATCGCGTGGCCGTGGAAGATGCCGTCGTGCGCCAGACCGGCGGCAAGCGCCATCGTGGATACGGTAAACGACAGACCGAGTGCCTGTACCAGATCGTCCTTGTCGAGATCGAGCGCTTGCAGAAACGGTACGGCCGGAATGACGAACACGCCGGTCGCGGCCGTCACCAAACCGGTCATGGCACCGATCACGCCGCCGAGCGCGCTCACGCGTGCGCCAGGCCAGCTTTTCGGCATATGCAGACGTACCGCCGCGAGTCCCATTACGGCGTAGGCGAGCAGTGCCACGCCCAACGCCATCCCGGCAAAATCGCCCCCATTGGCGAGCCATCCGCCGCCCGCCCAGGTGCCGATACCGATGCCGATCAACATCGGCCAGAGGCGCTTCGCCAGCGCGGCAAAGCGCGGGCCCGCCAGTAATTGCCAGACGTTCGTGACAAGCGACGGCACGATGAGCAGCGCAGCCGCTTCGGCCGTCGGCATGGCCAAGCCAAGCAACCCTACGGCCACTGTCGGCAGACCCAGACCGATCACGCCCTTGACGAAGCCGGCGAGCAGGAAGGTGAAGAGCCCCAGCGATAGCAAGGGAACGAGGTTGGTCAGGTGTTGAGTATTCGTCATGACGCCAGTATCGGCATGCTGCGCCGGGCCGCCAATGCGGCTTTCGCGCAGGGGGACTCAGGCAGACGCTGAGGCTGAGGCTGAGGCTGCGGCCGGTCGTTGTTGTCGTGCGTCCCGTCCTGCCCGGCACCGGTCCTTCAGTGGGCAGATCAAGGTGTCGGACGATCACCATTCATCGTGCATTCAGGCGCGTTCATCGCTCAACTCGCGTGAGTCGTCCTGCACGGCCGGGACTGATGCGGGATTGAGGCGGCGTCCGGCGCGCTTTGGCGTTTTCAGTTATGCTCAGGCCAAATTCGCGCCGTGCCGCGCATCGAGCGTGTCCCCCGGAGTTCCGGCTCCGGCGGTCGTGCCGCTGCCATCGGCACCCCGTAGAACCCGCATACGCCGCCGAATTGGCACCGGTCATGGCCTCGCGCCGTGAAGGGTGTCGGCGACGAAAGCCATGCCAGAGCATTGCGCCAGTCCAGAGGGATGGAAGTTGGAAAAACAGAATCGTCAACACGAACAAACTGCTCACACCGGACAACATGCCGGCCACGCGCTGCTTGACCGGCGCCTGGCGCTCATCATGCAACCCGCACATCGTGCGCTGCTCGGTGAGGGCTTGTCCGGCATCGAACGTGAAACCTTGCGCGTCGAAGACAACGGCGCGCTTGCCCTGACGCCGCATCCGCGCGCGCTGGGTTCCGCATTGACCAACGAAGAGATCACGACCGATTACTCCGAAGCGCTGCTCGAGTTCATCACACCGCCTCAGCACGACGCCGCCGACGTTATCGCGCGTCTGGGCGAAATCCATCAGTTCGCCTATCGCAAGCTCGGCGCGGAGTTGCTGTGGAGCGATTCGGTGCCGCCGGCATTGCCGCCGGAAGACGTGATTCCTATCGCCGACTACGGCACGTCGCACATTGGCATGCTCAAGCATGTCTATCGCCGCGGCCTCGCCCTGCGTTACGGCAAGCCGATGCAGTGCATCGCAGGCATTCACTACAACTTCTCGCTGGCCGAACCCGTGTGGGAACTGTTGCGCGAGAGCGAAGGTGTCAAGGACTCGGCCCGCGACTATCAATCGGCCCGCTATGTCGCGCTTATCCGCAATTTCCGCCGCTATAGCTGGCTGCTGATGTATCTGTTCGGCGCCTCGCCGGTGCTGCACGCGGAATTCCTGCGCGGCCGCCAGCATGGGCTGGAATCGTTCGACGAAGGCACGCTCGGCCTGCCGTATGCGACCAGTCTGCGCATGAGCGATCTGGGCTATCAGAACAGCGCGCAGTCCGAAGTTTCGCCGTGCTACGACTGCCTGCCCAGCTACATCGATGCGCTCACGCAAGCCGTAAGCCAGCCGCACCCAGCTTATGAAGCGCTCGGCACCAAGCGCGACGGCGAATGGATTCAGCTCTCGACCAACCTGCTGCAAATCGAGAACGAGTTTTACGCCACCATTCGTCCCAAGCGAGTGACCTACAGTGGTGAGCGTCCGGTGCAGGCGCTGGCGCGCCGTGGCGTGCAGTACGTTGAAGTTCGCTGCATCGATATCGATCCGTTCCAGCCGGCGGGCATCGACGTCGACACGGCACGCTTCATCGATGCCTTTCTGCTGTTCTGCGCGTTCGAAGACAGCCCGTCGTGCTCGAACGCCGAGAACATGGAGAACCGCGACAACTTCGCTCACGTCGTCAAAGAAGGCCGTAAGCCGGGCCTCGTGCTGCACCGCGGCGGTCAGGCGGTCACGCTGTTCGATTGGGCCGAGGCGCTGCTCGATCGCATCGACCGCACGGCAGCCGCCTTCGACGCGCAGCGTGGCGGGGCGCATTACGCGCATACGATGTCGCTGCAACGCGCGAAGGTGCAAGACGTCTCGCTCACGCCGTCCGCGCGTGTGATGGCCTCGCTTGAACCGCTGCGCGGCACGAAGGGCGGTGCGTTCCAGGCGTTTGCGCTCGCGCAGAGCAAGCGCCATGCGCAGACGCTGCGCGACATGCCGCTCGATGCAAGCGTGATCGAGCACTTCGAAACGCTGGCTCGCAAGTCGCTCGATACGCAGGCGGAACTGGAGCGCACGCAGGTGGGTGATTTCGACGTGTTCGTCGCCGCCTACCGTGCAGGCACGCTCGGTACGGTCTCCGTCTGACGCACGGTTTGCCATGCCATGAAAAAAGCGCCTCTCGGGGCGCTTTTTTCTTAGGCGTGATGTCTTGTGCGTAATGTGTGTGATGCGCGCCATGCGCACCCGGCGGTCATCCCAACACGCCCAACTGCCACGTAAAGAAGACGGCGAGTCCCGCGCCAATGGTGAGCAACTGGTGACGCGTCGCGGCGCATACCGCAATCGCTACCAGTGCCGCCACGAGTTGAGGATTGCGCCACGTCAACTCGAGACCGTTGCCGTGCGGCGCGAGCGTCATCGGTACGATGATCGCCGTGAGCACCGTCACGGGGACGAACGAGAGCGCTTCGCGCAGCCATTCGGGAAAGCGCACGCGGTCACCCAGCACGAAGATGCCCGCCTTGACGGCGAAGGTGACGGTCGCCATGCCGAGAATCGCCAGCACGTAGTTCATTGCGCACCTCCCGTGGTGCTTTCCTGCGAGCGCAAGCCGGTGCGCTCATCCGGGGGATTCGCGCCCAGGCCGCCATCTCGCTTTCCGGTGGGCGACGCCCGCCCGCCGTCGCGACGCCTTGCGTGCAACGTCAGCATGCCGGCGGCGATCCCGAGCGTCACGGCGACGAGCAAGCCGAGCTTGTACGGCAAGCCCTGACACAGATACGCGCTCGCCCCTGCAACGACCGTCGCGATAGCCCACGGCATGCGGGCCATCTGCGGCACGATGATCGCGATGAACGTGGCGACCATCGCGAAGTCGAGCCCGAGCGTCTGCAAGCGCGGGAATGCGGTGCCGAACAACAGGCCGGCAAGTGTCCACACCTGCCAGTTGATGTACATCGACAGGCCTGAGCCGAAGAAATACCACTGACCCATGGGGTCGTCAGGGTGCCGGTGGAAATGGCTGCTGGTCACGGCGAACGTCTCGTCCGTCAGAAGGAATCCCAGCAAGGCACGCCAGCGCAGATTCAGATGCCGCACGTGGGGCAACAGGTTGGCGGCGTACAGCATGTGACGCAGATTGACGATCAACGTCGTTGTCCACAGGACGACATAGCCCACGCCGGTCGCGAAGAGACCGGCGGCGATGAACTGGCTGGACCCGGCGAAAACGGCGAGCGACATGAGTTGACCGTGCCATGTCGCCAGGGGCGTGGTGGCAACCAGCGCACCGAAGATCAGGCCGAACGGGGCCGCGCCGACGATCATCGGCAGGGTATCGCGGGCACCTGCGGCAAAGCTGGCCGCGCGGGACGAAACCGGCATGGTGAGGGCTTTCCTGAGGGTAAAAGGTGAGTGATGAGTCCGTTGAGGATAGCGCGTGCGCCGTGCCGCGCGCTTGTACGTTCTTGCGCTAGCCTCGGGAGGGCGCGAAGCCGGGGGCGGGAAAATGCAAGAACGGCCACCTGTCGGGTGGCCGTGCGTGGCGCCCGGATTCGGCGAACGTCTGTCAGCTTGCGCGGGCAGACATCGCACGGTAGGTCACGGACGCTTGAACATGTCGAGGATGCGCGCTTTCTCGTTGACGTCGACGCCCCCCGGCGATGGGGGCTGACCGGAAGCAGGCGGTGGGGCAGCGGGCGACGGCGAATTGTTGCCGAAGAACGGCAGCGAGAAGCCACCGCCGTTGTCGTCGATACCAATGCTCGCAACAAAGCCGTTGCCCGGCAACTTGTCGGTCTCGTAAAGCTCGCCGTTCACGACGCTGACCCCTTCGGGCATCGCCATCTGTTGCTGCGGCACGCCGTTCAGCGCCACGCCCATGTACTTGGTCCATACCGGTAGCGCCAGTTGCGCACCGAACTCACGACTTCCAAGCGTCTTGGGCTGGTCGAAACCGAGCCACGCTACCGCAACGAGCGAAGGCTGATAGCCAGCGAACCAGCCGTCGAGGGCGTCGTTGGTCGTACCGGTTTTTCCCGCCAGATCGGCACGCTTGAGCACGTTCGTGCCCGAGCCCGTTCCGCGTTGCGCCACTGTTTGCAACAGGCTGTTCATGATGAACGCGTTGGGCGCAGAAATCGCGCGGGCGGCGTTTACCCCGGCGATCACGGGCGCGGCCTTATTGAGCACGTTGCCGCGCGCATCGCGGATCTCTCCGATCAGATACGGCGCAACACGATAGCCGCCGTTGGCGAACACCGCGTAGGCACCGGCCAATTGCAGCGGTGTGGTCTGCCCGGCGCCCAGGGCCATCGGCAGATACGGCGGCACCTTGTCGGCATCGAAGCCGAAGCGCGTCGCATATTCCTGCGTGTACTGCGTTCCCGCGAATTGCAGCAGACGGATCGCCACGAGGTTCTTCGAGCGTTGCAGGCCTTCGCGCACGGTCATCGGGCCGCTAAAGGCGTCGTCGTCATGCGGGTCCCACGCCTGGCCACCGGTCTGGGCAGGTGGCAGGTTGAGCGGGCCGTCCATCACCATCGTCGCCGGACTCACGCCTTTCTCGATCGCCGCCGAGTACACCACCGGCTTGAATGTCGAGCCCGGTTGACGCCATGCCTGCGTCGCGCGATTGAACTTGCTCTGGTTGAAGTCGAAGCCGCCGACCAGCGCGCGGATGGCGCCGTCGTCCGGCGAGAGCGAGACGAGCGAGCCTTGCACTTCCGGCAACTGCACAATGCGCCACTTCCCGCGCGCGTCTTTCATCACGCGGATGATCGAGCCCGGACGGATACGTACCTTTTCACCGGCCTTGGCCGAGAGGGCAGACGCTGCGAAGCCGATGCCGTCGCCGTTGACGGTGACCGCATCGCCCGAGAGCGGAATCGCGGTGACCTGCGACGCGCTGGCGGCCACTACCACGGCCGCGACCAGATCACCGTTGTCGGGATGTTCAAGCAGCGTGTCTTCGATCAGTTGCTGCCGGTCGGGCATCGCCGCAGGCAGCTCCACGTAGCCTTCCGGGCCGCGATAGGCATGACGGCGTTCGTAGTCGAGCACACCCATGCGCACCGCTTCGTACGCCGCTTGCTGCTTCTTCGAGTCGAGCGTCGTGATGACGGTCAGGCCGCGCGTATAGGTGTCGTCCTTGTATTCGTCGTACACGGCCTGACGCACCATTTCGGCGACGTATTCCGCATGCACGTTGTATTCGTTGCCGGAGGTACGCGTGCGAATCGGCTCGTGCAGGGCGTCTTCGTACTGATTGCGCGAGATATAGCCCAGATCGAGCATGCGCTTGAGGATGTACTCCTGCCGGATCTTCGCGCGCTTCGGGTTGACGATCGGGTTGTAGGCCGACGGCGCCTTGGGCAGTCCGGCCAGCATCGCCGCTTCGCCGAGCGTGACGTCCTTCAGGTCCTTGCCGAAATAGATGCGGGCCGCGCTCGCGAAGCCGTACGCGCGTTGACCCAGATAGATCTGATTCATGTACAGCTCGAGAATCTTATCCTTGGACAGGGCAGATTCGATCTTGTAAGCGAGCAGCATTTCGTAGATCTTGCGCGTGGCCGTTTTCTCTCGCGAGAGGAAGAAGTTGCGCGCGACCTGCATCGTGATCGTACTGGCGCCCTGCGCCGCGCCGCCGTGCAATACGTCGGACACGCCCGCACGCAGAATGCCGATGAAATCGACGCCGCCATGATCGTAGAAACGATAGTCCTCGATCGCGAGCACGGCCTTCTTCATGACATCCGGAATCTGGTCGATGGTGACCAAGCTGCGGCGCTCTTCGCCGAATTCGCCGATCAGCACGTTATCGGACGTGTAGATGCGCAACGGCACCTTTGGCCGGTAGTCGGTGATGACGTCCAGCGGCGGCAGGTTCGGGCGCATGACGATCAGCGCGTAACCGGTGAGCAGCGCGCCGACGATGGCCAGGCCTGCCAACGTGACGAGGATGGCGGCGAAAGTGCCGAAACCACGTTGTCGACCGGGGGCAGGTGGCGAGGCAACGTGGGCAGACGATGCCTGGGGCGGAATGACGGGGGAGTTGCGGTGCGCCGGATCAGACGGCGCACGAGGCGGCAAACAATGCTTCAAGGACATACCCAACGAAAATTGCAGGATGGGAACAGGCCAGCCGGCCTAGCGCTGCGTGGATCCCCGCCGCGCGGCGAAATCGGTGCAGTATGCCACGCCCGGCGCGGCACCCTCCAAAAAAATGGGGGCGCAGGCACGGCAAACCGCGAGACGTTGGAGTGGTGAGGGCGCCGGAGGGGTTCCGGGCCGGTCCAGGGCGACGAAGTCAAGAAACGAGACACGCCTGGGCAGTGCCGGTCACTTGCTCAGCGGCGCGCTTCAGTGGCCATGCGCACGGCCAGCGCACCAAGCACACCGCCCATCAGCCAGCGCTGGATGCGCAGCCACGCAGGGCGCTGCCCAAGGAATCGGGCGATGCTGCCGGCGCACAGGGCAACCGAAGCGTTCACTGCCACGCTAACGATGATTTGCGTGGTGCCCAGTACCAACGACTGCGCGAGCACACTGCCGTGCTCCGGATGAACGAACTGCGGCAGCAGCGCGAGATACAGCATCGCGATCTTCGGATTGAGTACCGAGGTGAACAGGCCCATCAGGAACAGACGGCGATTGCTGTCGCGCTCGAGTACGCGTACCTCGAACGGCGACCGGCCACCCGGTTTGAGCGCCTGCCAGGCCAGCCAGAACAGGTAGATCGCACCGCCGAAGCGCAATAAGTCGTAGGCAAACGGCACGGCGAAAAGCAGGGCGGTGATACCGAACGCCGCGCACATCATATAGAACACGAAACCCAAGGCCACGCCACCCAACGAGACGAGCCCTGCGGCCGGCCCCTGGCACAGCGAGCGTGAGACCAGATACATCATGTTCGGTCCCGGCGTCAGGGCCATTCCGATGGCGACCAGCGCGAAGGCCAGCCAGGTCGAGATTGCAGGCATTTGGATTGCGTCTCAAAAGGGCAAGCTGCAAGATACCACGCCCGAGAGGCGAACGCCCGAAGAGTGAAATCGGGGATTCGTACGATGCGAATTCAGCCCAGCCGTTTGAGAAAAACGGTCATTTCCTTCTCGGCCTGCCGGTCGCCGTGCGCCTGCGCAGCGGCAATGCCGTGCGTCCACGCATCGCGGGCGCCGTCAATATCGTCAGCCCCCTGGCGTGCCTTGCCCAGCAGCTTCCACGCCGCCGTATACGCGGGATCGAAGGCCACGCAACGGGTCAGATGCACCGCTGCAACGGCGAAGTCCTGGGCGTCCAGATACGCCTTCCCGAGTCCGAAACGCAACAGCGCGTTGTCTTTGCCGGCGGCCAGCAGTTTCTCAAGTCCTTCGATCATGTTTCGAATATATCGGATGAATATATAAAATGACATAAGATCATGCCCGCTTCCCCGAGTCACCGGCCGTGTCGAGTCGCTTTTCTCCGGTGCCTGTCGTTTTGGCTTGCAAAACAAGCGGCGAGCGGTATCCTCGTGTGCCGACCCCTTGATTTGCATCAATCGGACGTCGACCGATGACTTGGCGCGCGGGCACGTAAACCCGCAGGATGCTCAAGTCTGGCGTGCGACACGCCGATGTGACAAGTATTACCGGCCCGAAAGAGGCCGGGCCGGGGTGGGAAAACCACTACATAAGACGGAGACAACACATGTTGCGTAGCTTCTCGATCAAGGCGCGCCTGAGTATCACGATGGCGCTGTTGGCTGCATTGTTGATTCTGTTGGGCGCGCTCGGCATTGCCGGTATGACACGCACCGGAGATGCGCTTCGCGAGACGTATGCCAATCACCTTGCCGCTACCGTGGCGTTGGGCAAGGATAACGCCACGCTTGCGCGCACTCGCGCCATTCTCGATCGCGTGGTGCTTCATCCCGAATCGCCCGATGCCGACAAGGTGGCCGCCCGCGCCCGAAGCATGATTAAGGAAGCGAACGCCGCCTGGGCGGCGTATCAGGCGTTGCCGCATGGCGCGCAGGAGAAGCGTCTGGCCGACGACGTTGCGGCGCGCCGCGCCACGTTCTTCGATCAGGGGATGGACCCGATGCTCGCCGCCATCGACGCGCGCGATCGTACGGCGATGGACGACATCACGATGAACGTGCTGCCCAAGCACTATGCCGTGCTCACCACGGCCAGCGATGCGTTGGCCGCCTACAAGATGAAGCTCGGGCACGACACGTACGAAGCGTCCATGTCGGAACTGGCGGCGTTCCGCTGGTTGAGTATCGGCGCGACGGTGCTCGGTGTGCTCATGGCCATCGCCTGCTATTTTTCGCTGCGCGGCGCGATCATGCGCCCGCTCGGCGAAGCCCTGGCGACCTTCGAGAACATCGCGGCCGGTCAGCTCGACAACGCGGTACAGGTGCGCGGCAAAGACGAAATGTCGATGCTTATGCGCGGGCTCGACACGATGCAGTCGCGCCTCGCCGGCACGATTCGCGGCGTGCGCCGAAGTTGCGATGCCATGGCCACGGCTACGGCGGAGATCTCGGCGGGCAATACCGATCTGTCGGCCCGCACCGAGCAGCAGGCCGCTTCGCTGGAGGAAACGGCGTCGTCGATGGAGCAATTGACCGCGACCGTCAAACAGAACGCCGACAACGCCCGTCAGGCAAGCCAACTGGCGGTCAATGCCTCGGATATCGCGGCACGCGGTGGTCAGGTTGTCGCCCGTGTGGTCGACACGATGCAGGGGATTTCGACGAGTTCGTCGCAAGTCGTGGACATCATCAGTGTGATCGACGGTATCGCGTTCCAGACCAATATTCTTGCGCTCAATGCTGCTGTGGAAGCGGCCCGCGCAGGCGAACAGGGACGCGGCTTCGCCGTGGTGGCGGGCGAGGTGCGCACACTGGCACAGCGCAGCGCCACGGCCGCGCGCGAGATCAAGACGCTCATCGAGGCGTCGGCGCAGAAGGTGGCCGATGGCTCGACGCTCGTGGCTGAGGCCGGCCGCACGATGGACGACATTGTTCAGGCCGTGCACCGCGTGACCGACATCATGGGCGAGATCTCGGCGGCATCGGATGAGCAGAGCGGCGGCATCGAGCAGGTGAATCAGGCCGTCACGCAGATGGATACCGTGACGCAACAGAACGCCGCGCTCGTGGAGCAAGCCGCTGCGGCCGCCGCGTCGCTGGAGGATCAGACGAGCGCGCTGCGCGAGGAAATGGCGCGATTCCAGTTGGGCGACGAAGGTCCCGCGCATGGCGGGGGGCGGCGCCCTGCCTTGCATGCCGTGGGCGCAGCTTCGCTTTCGCTGGCCGCGTGAGTCGCATGAGTCGCATGATGCACGCCTGACGAAGACGCCGCGAAAGGGCCCGGCGAGGGCGCAGGTAGGGCGGGTTCATGGCGGCGACGCGCCGAACCGGGTACCATTGCCCATCTTTTGCTCAGTTGAGGGTGTCGAAGTATGAAGCGAGTGGCGCGGATGGCGGCGGTGACGATTCTGGTCGGCGTAGCGGCTGGCATGGCGGGATGTGGCCCGATCAACCAGATGAGCCGGCCCGATCCGGCAACGGGTCGACTGCTCGACCAGGGAACCGAGGCCGATCGCTTCATGGTGCTCAACTGCATTTATCACGGCTGGAGCGAGTTGTCGCAGAATGTCGACTCGACGTCGTATGCCCGCCAGGGCGCCGACCGCGTGCGTGTCTATCGCGGCCGGGATGCGCAGGGCACCGCCATCTACAACCCGTATGTCGACATCATGCAAGGCGGTTTCGGATCGCGTCTTCAGTATTACGAAACACCCGGCAGCAACCTGCCGCGTGACTACGAGAAGACTGTCAGGCGCTGCATGGTGCCGTACTCCGGCAGTACCGACTAACCGTCGATGCACCGCTTGAAGACCGCGAAGGGGTGGGTCAGCACATCGGCAGTCAGCGATTCAGCAGTACCAAAGCCCCGGCGAGTCTTGCCGGGGTTTTTCGTTGGTACACAGGGCACTCAGCCGTGAAAGTCCTCGCGGGCTTCAACCACTTCCTTCACCACTCCCTGACGTACGAGAAAATCGCCGAATTTCTCGCCGTCGTCGCGCTCCAGGGCGTAACGCTGAAAGACCGGCGTGAGTTCGGCAACGATCTGCTCTTCGCTGAGGGACTCTTTATATAGCTTGTTCAACCGCTGACCGTGGAAGCCCGCGCCCAGATATAGGTTGTACTTGCCCGCCGATTTGCCAACCAGACCGATCTCGGCGAGGTAGGGGCGCGCACAGCCGTTCGGGCAACCTGTCGTACGGATAGTGATCGGCTCGCCCGCGAGCCCAGCGTCGTCGAGCACTTTTTCCAGCCGTGTGACGAGGCCGGGCAGCGCGCGTTCGCTCTCGGCCAGCGCCAGACCGCAGGTCGGGAACCCGACGCACGCCATCGAATTGATTCGCAGCGCGCTTTGGTGCTTGCCGTCGAGCAGGCCGAATTGCTTCGCGAGCGCTTCGATCTGCGGCTTCTTCGCGTCGCTCACCCGAGCGACGATCAGGTTCTGGTTCGCCGTGATGCGAATGTCGCCGTCATGCACGCCGGCGATCTCGCGCAGACCGGTCATCAGGCGGTAGTCGTCCCAATCCTTCACCCGTCCGTTCTGAATGAAGAGGGTGAGATGCCACAAATCGTCCGCGCCCCTGAGCCAGCCGTACTGATCGCCATTGGTCGTGAACCGGAACGAACGGGCCGGCGCGAGAGACCAGCCGAGATAGCGGTTGAGTTCCTCCTTGAACCACTCCACGCCCCGGTCGTCGATCGTGTACTTCAGGCGGGCGTGCTTGCGGTTCGTGCGGTCGCCAAAGTCGCGTTGCACGAGCAGCACCTTCTCCGACACCTCAACAATGCGATCCGCGGGGATATAGCCGATGACAGTCGCCGTGCGGGGGTACGTCGCCGCATCGCCGTGCGTCATGCCCATACCGCCGCCGACGCTCACGTTGAAGCCCTCGAGTTTGCCGTCGTCGCCCACGATGGCGATAAAGCCCAGATCGTTGGCGTAGAGGTCGACGTCGTTGTTCGGCGGAATGGCGATCGCGATCTTGAATTTGCGCGGCAGATAATGCTTGCCGTAGATCGGTTCGTGATCTTCCTTACCCTCGCCCAAACGCTTGTCGCCAAGCCAGATCTCGCGATAGGCCGTGGTTTGCGGCAGCAGGTGCCGATCGATCTTCAGGCACCAGTCGAGCGCCTCGGCGTGGGCGGGGGAGAGGTGCGGGTTGTTGGAGACGAGCGTGTTACGGTTGACGTCGCCGCACGCGGCAATACTGGTCATCGCCACGTCGTCGATGCCCCTGATGAGCGGGCGCAGCTGGTGCTTGAGCACGTTGTGATACTGCACCGTCTGGCGCGTGGTCAGGCGAATCGTGTTGCCACCGTACTTCTGCGCGAGGTCGTCGAGTTTGAGCCATTGCGCTGGCGTGCATACGCCGCCCGGCATGCGCAGACGGATCATGAACTGGTACGCCGGTTCGAGTTTCTGCTTCTGACGTTCGCCGCGCAGGTCGCGATCGTCCTGCATGTAGGAGCCGTGAAACTTGAGTAGTTGGGCGTCCTTCTCGAAGATGGCGCCCGTGAGCGGGTCGGCCAGACCCTCGGCAATCGTGCCGCGCAGGTAATGGCTGGCGTCTTTGATCTTCTCGACCTCGGAGCGTGCCGCCGGCGGGGCGGCGCTGGTTTGCGTAGGTTGTGTCATGTGGGCTGCTGTCTCGGTGAGCGCGGGCTTGCCGCTCGGGTCTTGTCGGGCGCGCGCGGCGGTCAGTAGACGTCGCGCTGATAACGCTTTTCGCGTTGTAACGTCTTCACATACTCGGCCGCAGCATCCTGCGTCAGCGCGCCGTGTTCCGCGACGATGTCGATAAGCGCGGTGTTCACGTCACGCGCCATCTGGTCGGCGTCGCCGCACACGTACAGGTGCGCTCCTTCCTGCAACCATGCATACAGGGCCTTGCCCTGCTCGCGCATGCGGTGCTGCACGTAGACCTTGTCTTCAGAGTCGCGTGAGAACGCGAGGTCGATCCGGGTGAGCGCGCCGTCTTTCACGTAGCGCTGCCATTCGCGTTGATACAGGAAGTCGGTGCGGAAGTTGCGGTCGCCGAAGAAGAGCCAGTTCTTGCCCGGCGCGTCCAGCGCCTGACGCTCCTCGACGAACGCCCGGAATGGCGCGATGCCGGTGCCCGGGCCAATCATGATGACCGGCGCATTGGTATCCGACGGCAACTTGAAATTGCGATTGCCTTCAATGTAGACCGGCACGGTCTCGCCTTCGCGGGCAACGTCGGCCAGATATGTCGACGCCACGCCACGGCGTGAACGATCGTGGCTCTCATAGCGCACCGCGCCTACGGTGATATGCACGGCGTCCGGATTGGCCGCCAGACTCGACGCAATCGAGTACAGACGTGGCTGGAGCGTACGCAGGGTGCCGACAAACTCGGCCGTCTTCACCTTGCGGGCCGGGAACTGGCGCACGACGTCGAGGACATCACGTCCATACAGGTAATCGCGCAACGCCGTTTCGTTGCCGGCAGCGAGCAGCGCCTTGAGTTCGGTCGCGTCTGTGAGGGCAGCGTATTTCTCCAGAAATCCGCGCGACAGCGTAGTGATGTCGTAAGCGCGCAGGAAGGCGTCGCGCAAGGACAAGGTGCTGTCCTGTGTGGTCGTGGTGGCCTGCGGGTCCAGGGCCAGCGCGTCGATGAGGTTGTCGACCAGCACGTCGTCGTTCGTCACGACGACGCCTAACGCGTCGCCCGGCTCGTAGGTGAGGCCAGACCCTTCGAGCGAGAGTTCGACGTGATGCACTTCCTTCGACGAGCCCCGACCCGACAGCGTGATGTTCTCGATCACCGTGGCCTCGAACGGGCGCTTGCGACTGTATTGACTCGATGCGGCGGCAGACGGCGTACCGCTTGTCAGGGCGGCGAGGGTCAGACTCTCGGCCGACCCGATGCCCTTGGCGGGGGAGGGGGCAGCCGGCGCCGCCACGCGCTTGAGCGCCTCGATGACGTCTTCGATCCATCGCTCGGCCGGTGCGTCATAGTCGACGTCGCTATCGACACGGGCGACGAGGCGCTCGCCACCCAGTTCGGCCAGCCTGACATCGAAGTCTTTGCCGGCCTGGCAGAACTTCTCGTAGCTCGAATCACCCAGCCCGAGCACCGCAAAACGTGTGCCCTCGAGCTTGGGCGCCTTCGCGCCATGCAGGAAATCGCAAAAATCGCGGGCGTCGTCCGGTGGCTCGCCTTCGCCTTGTGTCGACACGGTAACGAGCAGCAACTTGTCGGTCTTCAGACGCGACGCCTTGTAATCTCCCATCGCAAACAGATCGACCTTGAAGCCCGCGTCCACCGCACGCGCCTTGGCGTGCTCGGCAACTTCCTGGGCATGGCCGGTTTGCGAGCCGTACAGAATGGTCAGGTGCGGGGCGGCGGCGCTGGCCGTGGCGAATGCCGGCGTCTGCGCGCCCGCATGCCGCACCGAGTGGTTGATGCCGGCGAGAAACCCTCGCACCCACGCGAGCTGCTCGGTGGAAAGGCCATCGACCAGTTGGCTGAGCAACAGGGCCTGCTGGGCGTTAAGCGGCGTCGTCTCTTGCATGTCGTTCCTGACTCCAGGGGCCGGACCCGTGTGGAAGCCTCGGCGGGGCAGCCCCGTCAAGCCACTCCCCGATGAACCGGCAAGGGGATATTCATCACCATATCGGCTAGCCTTTAGAAATTAAAATAATAAAATTTAATTTTTATATATCTAATTTACATATTGGAATAAGGCGCGAGGGGGCGGGCGGCTCTGGGAGGCATCGTGAAAATGCGTGCGATGACGGCACGTTCGCGGTCAATTCGCGCTCAGGTGATGTGAAATCGGGGCCGGATGTGCGCATGCGGGTCCAGCAGCGAACGCTGGTTCGGCTGCGGGCGCCGCGCCGTCTGCAACGCATGCGGCGGGCACGCCGCAAGTCCCCGTACGACGGCTTCCCCGCTCGGTCGGGGCCGGGAAAACGTGCTATGCTCCACGCCGTGATTGATCAGGTCCTTCCAAGCACCACTTGATTCTCGCAATCCGCTAATCGGTCAGGCCGTGTCGCGGAAGGTTTCGTAACCCGCTATTTCTCGAGATACTCGTAGAAAAGGTGAGCGCAAAATGAGTTTGATGGAACAATTCCAAGCGAACTCGTACCTCTTCGGTGGCAATGCCCCGTACGTCGAAGAGCTGTACGAGTCGTATCTAGATAATCCGGCTTCGGTGCCGGACAACTGGCGCCAGTATTTCGACGCGCTGCAAAACGTTCCCGCTGTTGATGGTTCCAACGCCAACGACGTGGCTCACGCCCCGATCGTGGAGTCGTTCGCCCAGCGCGCCAAGGCCAACGCCTTCGTGTCGCGAGCTGGTGCTTCCGACCTGGCCGTGGCCCGCAAGCAGGTTCACGTGCAGTCGCTCGTCGCCGCCTACCGCTTCCTGGGCGCACGCTGGGCCAATCTGGACCCGCTCAAGCGTCAGGAACGTCCCGCCATTCCGGAACTGGAACCCGCGTTCTACGACCTGACCGAAGCCGACATGGATAGCGTGTACTCGGCCGAGAACACGTACTTCGGTTTCGAACAAGCCAGCCTGCGCGACCTGCTCAAGTCGCTTCGCGACACGTACTGCGGCTCGATCGGCGCCGAGTACATGTATATCAGCGATCCGGTGCAAAAGCGCTGGTGGCAAGAGCGTCTGGAGAAGGTGCGTGCAACGCCCAACTTCACCGCTGAAAAGAAGAAGCACATCCTCGAACGCCTGACGGCCGCTGAAGGCCTCGAGCGTTATCTGCACACCAAGTTCGTCGGCCAGAAGCGCTTCTCGCTCGAAGGCGGCGAATCCTTCATCGTGGCGATGGACGAACTCGTCCACCACGCCGGTGCCAAGGGCGTGCAGGAAATCGTGATCGGCATGGCCCACCGTGGCCGTCTGAACGTGCTGGTCAACACCCTCGGCAAGATGCCGTCGGACCTGTTTGCCGAATTCGAAGGCAAGCACGTCGACGACCTGCCGGCCGGTGACGTGAAGTACCACAAGGGCTTCTCGAGCGACGTCTCGACGAGCGGCGGCCCGGTCCACCTGTCGCTGGCGTTCAACCCGTCGCACCTTGAAATCGTGAACCCGGTGGTCGAAGGCTCGGCCAAGGCCCGTATGGATCGCCGCGGCGACGCCGATGCGGCCAGCGTGCTGCCGGTGCAGGTTCACGGTGACGCCGCGTTCGCGGGTCAGGGCGTCGTGATGGAAACGCTGAACCTCGCGCAAACGCGTGGTTACGGTACGCACGGTACGGTGCACATCGTCATCAACAACCAGATCGGCTTTACCACGTCGGATCCGCGTGACGCGCGTTCGACGACATATTGCTCGGACGTGGTCAAGATGATCGAGGCTCCGGTGCTGCACGTGAACGGCGACGATCCGGAAGCGGTCGTGCTGGCCATGCAACTGGCGCTCGAGTTCCGTCAGGAATTCAAGAAGGACGCCGTCGTGGACATCGTTTGCTACCGCAAACTGGGCCACAACGAGCAAGACACCCCGGCGGTCACGCAGCCGCTGATGTACAAGAAGATTGCCCAACACCCGGGCACGCGCGCACTGTACGTCGAGAAGTTGGTCACGCAAGGCGTGATCACTGCGGAAGAAGGCAATGGCTTCGTTGCGGCTTACCGCAAGGCCATGGACGACGGTCATCACACCATCGACCCGGTGCTCTCGAACTACAAGAGCAAGTACGCGGTTGACTGGGTGCCGTTCCTGAACAAGAAGTGGACCGATGCCGGCGATACGGCTGTGCCGCTGAACGAACTCAAGCGTCTGGCCGAGCGCATCACCACGATCCCGGCGAACTTCAAGGTTCACCCGCTCGTCGAGAAGGTCATCAACGACCGTAGCCGGATGGGCAAGGGCGAGCAGCCGCTCGACTGGGGGATGGGCGAGCATCTGGCATTCGCGTCGCTGGTCTCGTCGGGCTTCGCTGTGCGCCTGACCGGTCAGGATTCGGGCCGCGGTACGTTCACGCACCGCCACTCGGTACTTCACGACCAGAACCGCGAGCGTTGGAACGACGGTACGTACGTGCCGCTGCAACACGTGGCCGAGGGCCAGGCCAACTTCACGGTGATCGACTCGGTGCTGTCCGAAGAAGCCGTGCTGGGCTTCGAATACGGTTACTCGACTGCCGAGCCGAACACGATGGTGTTGTGGGAAGGCCAGTTCGGCGACTTCGCCAACGGTGCACAGGTCGTGATCGACCAGTTCATCTCGAGCGGTGAAGTGAAGTGGGGCCGCGTGTCGGGCCTGACGATGTTGCTGCCGCATGGCTATGAAGGTCAGGGTCCGGAGCACTCGTCGGCACGTATCGAGCGCTACCTGCAACTGTGCGCCGACACGAACATGCAAGTGGTCCAGCCGACCACGCCGGCGCAGATATTCCACCTGCTGCGTCGTCAGATGATCCGCCAGTTGCGCAAGCCGCTGATCGTGTTCACGCCGAAGTCGCTGCTGCGTCACAAGGAAGCAGTGAGCGATCTGTCGGAACTCGCCAAGGGCGGCTTCCAGACGATCATCGGCGAAACCGATGCTTCGATCGACGCCAAGAAGGTCAAGCGCGTTGTCGCCTGCTCGGGCCGCCTGTACTACGACCTGATCGCTCGCCGTCGCGAAGAGAAGTTGAACGACGTCGCGATCATCCGCGTGGAACAGCTCTATCCGTTCCCGCACAAGGCGTTCGAGAACGAGCTGAAGAAGTACGAAAGCCTCGCCGAAGTGGTGTGGGCCCAGGACGAGCCGCAAAACCAGGGTCCGTGGTTCTACATCGAACACCACCTGATCGAAAGCATGAGCGCCGGTCAGAAACTGGCTTACGCGGGTCGCGCGGCCTCGGCCTCGCCTGCCGTGGGCTACTACGCCAAGCACTACGAACAGCTCAAGCAGTTGCTCGATACGGCTTTCGGTCGCCTCAAGGGCGCGACCGTGGTGCAGTAACCGGTTAGGTCTTTCAGCGGTCGTCCTCCCCCAAGGACGGCCGCTGCCGTATTTCCGAATTGAACGTTTATCGAATCCAGGATCCAGAAATGGCCATTGTTGAAGTCAAAGTCCCCCAGTTTTCCGAGTCGGTTTCCGAAGGCACGCTGCTCGGCTGGAAGAAGAAAGTCGGCGAAGCCATCGCCCAAGATGAAACCGTGATCGAAGTCGAGACCGACAAGGTCGTGCTCGAAGTGCCGGCGCCCGCCGCTGGCGTGATCGTCGAAGTGAGCGCCGGCGAAGGCGACACCGTGACGTCGGAACAAGTCATTGCCAAGATCGACACCGAAGCCAAGGCAGGCGCTGCCGCACCGGTCGCCGCCAAGCCGGCGGAAGCCGCTGCGCCGGCCGCTGCCGCTGCCCCGGCCGCTGCTGCCGCAGCCGGTGGTGCTTCGGGGGGGATCGCCAGCCCGGCCGCTGCCAAGGTGCTGGCTGAGAAGAACCTGTCGGCGACCGACGTCGCCGGCTCGGGCCGTGACGGCCGCGTGACCAAGGGCGATGCCCTGGCCGTTGGCGCCAAGCCGGCTGCCGCCGCTTCGTCGATTCCCGCACCGGCACCGCGTGCCGCGCTGCCGTCGGTGTCCGCCCCGGTGGGCCGCGACACGTCGCTGGAAGGCCGTCCGGAACAGCGCGTGCCGATGTCGCGTCTGCGTGCCCGTATCGCCGAGCGCCTGCTGCAATCGCAACAGACCAACGCCATTCTGACCACGTTCAACGAGGTCAACATGAAGCCGGTGATGGATCTGCGCAACAAGTACAAGGACAAGTTCGAGAAGGAACACGGCGTGAAGCTGGGTTTCATGTCGTTCTTCGTCAAGGCGGCTGTCCACGCGCTCAAGAAGTACCCGGCCGTGAACGCCTCGATCGACGGTAACGACATCGTCTACCACGGCTACTTCGACATCGGTATCGCTGTCGGCTCGCCGCGCGGTCTGGTGGTGCCGATCCTGCGCAATGCCGACCAGATGAGCCTGGCCGACATCGAGAAGAAGATCGCCGAGTACGGCAAGAAGGCTGCCGACGGCAAGCTGTCGATCGAAGAAATGACCGGCGGTACGTTCTCGATCTCGAACGGCGGTGTGTTCGGCTCGATGCTGTCGACCCCGATCATCAACCCGCCGCAATCGGCCATTCTGGGCGTGCACGCCACGAAGGACCGCGCTGTGGTGGAGAACGGCGAGATCGTCATCCGCCCGATGAACTACCTGGCCATGAGCTATGACCACCGCATCATCGACGGCCGCGAAGCCGTGCTGAGCCTCGTCGCCATGAAGGAAGCGCTGGAAGATCCGGCTCGCCTGCTGCTCGACCTGTAAGCGTTAGCGCGCACTGCGCGGTATTGGCCGGCCACGCGCTGCATGCGCCATGTGGCCGGCGCACCGCGCCTTTCCCTGCCGTCAACCTTCACTGAGTCTCAAAATGGCAAATAAAGAATTTGATGTAGTCGTTATCGGCGCAGGCCCTGGTGGTTATATCGCCGCCATTCGCGCCGCGCAACTTGGCTTCTCGGTCGCTTGCGTCGAAAAGTGGACCAACCCGGCCGGCAAGATGGTGCTTGGCGGCACCTGCCTGAACGTCGGTTGCATTCCGTCGAAGGCCCTGCTGGCCTCGTCGGAAGAATTCGAAAAGGTCGGTCATCACCTGGCCGACCACGGTATCACCACGTCGGGTGTCTCGATCGACATCGAGAAGATGCTCACGCGCAAGCAAGGCATCGTCGACAAGATGACGGGTGGTATCGAGTATCTGTTCAAGAAGAACAAGATCACGTGGCTCAAGGGCCACGGCAAGTTCGTCGCCAAGAGCGACGGCGGTTACCAGATCGACGTGTCGGGCGAGGCACCCGAGTCGGTCACCGCCAAGAACGTCATCATCGCCACGGGTTCGAAGGCGCGTCACCTGCCGGGCATGCCGGTCGACAACAAGCTCATCTCGGACAACGAAGGTGCGCTCTCGTTCGACACCGTGCCGAAGAAGCTGGGGGTGATCGGCGCCGGCGTGATCGGTCTGGAACTGGGCTCGGTGTGGCGCCGTCTGGGTGCCGAAGTCACCGTGCTCGAAGCCATGCCGGAATTCCTGGCCGCCGCCGATGCGGGCGTTGCCAAGGAAGCTGCCAAGCAGTTCAAGAAGCAGGGTCTGGACATCAACGTGGGCGTGAAGGTCGGCGAAGTCAAGACCGGCAAGAACAACGTCACTGTCAACTACACGGACAAAGACGGCAACGCCAAGACGCTCGACGTCGACCGTCTGATCGTGTCGGTCGGCCGCGTGCCGAACACGGACAATCTGGGCCTGGAAAGCATCGATCTGTCGACCGACGAGCGCGGCTTCATTCCGGTGGACGATCACTGCCGTACCAAGCTGCCGAACGTGTACGCAATCGGTGACGTGGTGCGTGGTCCGATGCTCGCGCACAAGGCCGAAGACGAAGGCGTGCTGGTGGCCGAAGTCATCGCCGGCCAGAAGCCGCATATCGACTACAACTGCATTCCGTGGGTGATCTACACGTCGCCGGAAATTGCCTGGGTCGGTAAGACCGAGCAGCAGTTGAAGGCCGAAGGCCGTGAGTTCAAGCCGGGTCAGTTCCCGTTCGCGGCCAACGGCCGTGCGCTGGGCATGGGCTCGTCGGACGGTTTCGTGAAGGTGCTGGCCGACGCCAAGACCGACGAAATCCTCGGCGTGCACGTGATCGGCCTGAACGCCTCGGACCTGATCGCAGAAGCCGTGGTGGCCATGGAATTCAAGGCCGCGTCGGAGGACATCGGCCGTATCTGCCATCCGCACCCGTCGCTATCGGAAGTGATGCGTGAGGCTGCCCTCGACGTCGAGAAGCGCGCGCTGAACAAGTAAGTCGCTTTACGCTGACGTGTATGAACAAAGGCGAGGTAACTCGCCTTTGTTTTTTCCTGATTTTCTCTGCCCCCCGGCCCGTCGCCGCACCGCATGAACGTTCGCGAATATTACCAACAAGAATTGGCCGCGCGCGGCTACCAGCCCGATGAGGCGCAGGAGCGCGCCGTCGAGCGTTTGCAGCAGTGCTACGACGAATGGGCGGCTTACAAGGCCAAGCGCTCGAATAGCCTCAAGAAGTGGCTCGTGCATCCCGATCTGCCCAAAGGCGTGTACCTCTGGGGCGGCGTGGGTCGCGGCAAGAGCTTCCTGATGGACAGTTTCTATTCGGTGGTGCCGTTGAAGCGTAAAACGCGTCTGCACTTCCACGAGTTCATGCGCGAGGTGCACCACCAATTGCAGGCGCTCAAAGGGCTGCCCGATCCGCTCGATGAACTGGCCAAGCGCATTGCCAAACGATATCGCCTGATCTGCTTCGATGAGTTTCACGTCTCGGATGTGGCCGATGCGATGATCCTGCACCGTCTGCTCGCCGAGCTGTTCAAGAACGGTGTGCAGTTCGTCATGACGTCGAACTATCGTCCTGACACGCTGTACCCGGACGGCCTGCATCGCGATCGTGTACTGCCTGCGATCCGTCTGCTCGAAGAGAAGCTCGACGTGCTCAATGTCGACGCCGGTGTCGACTACCGCCGCCGCACGCTGGCGCAGGTGCAGGTGTATCACTATCCCCTCGGGAACGAGGCCAACCGTGCACTGCGCGCGGCGTTTGCCGAGATCGCCGGGGTGCCCGACGAGAGTCCGCTGCTGCATATCGAACAGCGCGAGCTCAAGGCCCTGCGCCGCGCGGGCGGCGTCGTGTGGTTCGACTTCCATACGCTGTGTGGCGGCCCGCGTTCGCAGAACGACTATCTCGAACTGGCCAACCGCTTCCACACCGTCGTGCTGTCGGATGTGCCCAAGATGACCCCGCGCATGGCCTCGGAAGCGCGTCGTTTCACATGGCTCGTCGACGTGTTCTACGACCACAAGGTCAAGCTGTTGATGTCGGCAGAAGTGCCGCCAGAGGCGCTGTACACCGAGGGTACGCTGGCCAACGAATTTACGCGCACGGTGTCGCGTCTCGTGGAGATGCAGTCGCTGGAGTATCTCGAGGCACCGCGCCGTGTGGTGGATACGTCGCTCACCTGAGCGCACGCCACAATCACCGCGACGTTTGCGGCGCCGGGGGATGCCTGCTATATCCGACATGAACGCTCAGCGCCCATTGCGATCGCGCTGACGCTGTCGCGGGTCGGACGGGGGCGACGGTGGTGGCGGTTGCCGCTGTTCGCGGATATGGTTGTAGATATCGCTGCGCAAATCGCCTTGCGGGCGCACTTCTTGCTGCTGCGGTGCTCGTGATGGTCCGGGCCGTGCGCCACCATGGTTGTCGCCTCGCCCGTCAGGACGATCGGCCGCTTGTGCGAACCAGCTTTGGAAAAAGCGGCTGTCCGACGACGATCGGGCCGATGCGCAGAAAGCGGCACCGGCCAGCATGACGAAACACATTATCCGGACAAGTCGAGTGTGACGCATGTTGCCACCTCCTTGTCGGTTGAACTGCCGCGTGCCCGCACACATGTCTCGCCACCCGGATCGGCGTATGCCGGCATGTGTCACGGTCTTGCAGCTACGCTTTGAGAGTAAGAGGACACAAGCCTGCGTGCTGTAATGATTTGTAAAGCAATGTAAGCCAGCGGGTGGGGGGGCGGTACGTCGCCTACCATGCGCTGTTTGATCGAGGGAGTTTTACGATGCGTAAGCTGTCAATTGCCGGCATTTCCATTGGAGCGCTGGTTGTGGTGCTGGGGTTGCTCTTCGGCTCGCCGTATTACACTTTGTGGCGCGCGCGCGACGCCGCCAACGCCCGTGACGCCACGGCACTGTCGTCGTACGTGGACTATCCCGCAGTTCGGGAGAGTCTGAAGATGAGTTTGCATGACGAACTCGCGCGTCAGATGGACAAACAACGCGGCAACGCCTTCGGCGCGCTGGCGCTCGCGCTTGGCGGCTGGGTGTCGGATCGTGTGGTCGAGGCATTGCTGACGCCGGAGGCCGTGGCCGCTATGCTGCGCGGTGACAGCACGGGGCTGCCGCCGGCACCGGGTGCCCCGGCCCCGCGCGATGCGGCGCCCCAGGCGCCACAGCCGTCGCAAGCGCAGAGCAGTTCGCCGCCGGCACCCCCGGCGGGCGGCGAATCGAGCCAATCGTCACCCTCGGGTAATGAGCCGCCGCGTACTATCACGCGAACCAAGTTTCAGGATTTCAGTCACTTCCTCGTGCATGTGTCGCGTAGTGACCGTCCGGAGCGTGTCGTGACGTTTACGCTCACGCGACGCAATCTCGTGCAGTGGCGTCTGACCGCGATTGCCTTGCCGCCCCTGTAATCGTCAATCTCACTCTTGTCTCGGGTACGTAAGTCATCTTGAAAGCGATTTTGAATGCGTCGTCGTGGCGACGTCTGTGCGTAGCCGTTGCCTTGTCGGGCAACACGCTCTTCGCGATGGCCGCTGCGGATATGCAGACGCCTGTCGGCGTATGGCAAATCGTCGACGAAACCGGCGACCCGAAGGCGCTTATCACCATCACCGAGAAAGACGGTGAATACACGGGATCATTGACCAAGAGCCTCGGCAGGAGCGACGCGCTCGAGCGTCGCTGCAACGACTGCACCGATTGGCGCAAGGGGAAGAAGCTCCAGGGGTTACAGATCATTCGTGGCCTGCGCAAGGCCCCGGAGAGCGACGAGTACACCGGCGGGAGAATTCTTGATCCGGACAGCGGCAGCGAATACGGCGTCAAGATGCGCGTTGTCGACGGCGGCGAAAAACTCGAAGTTCGAGGCTATTTCGGTATCTCGCTGCTGGGCCGCACGCAGACCTGGATACGGGAGCGGTAACGTTGCCTCCCGGTGCAATTGTCGGTATCGATCAGAGGAACGGAACGCTTGTCGGCTAGAGGACTTCCTCAGCACGGCGTCATGCCTTTGGCGTAATCTTCAAAGCGACTCACGCATGCGGCCGGGTGGCAATGGCGGCTATCGCGAGTCCTACGACAATCAATTCCGTATCCGGGAGGATGACAACCGTGAAGCAGATTTCTAACGCGACGTCGTGGCGACGTCTGGGTGCTCACGCGCTCGTCGCAGTGGCGCTGTTGGGGGGGGGGGCCAATGCGGCAATGGCGGCCGACGATACGTCGCCGATCGGCGTATGGAAGACCATCGACGACAACACTGGCAAGCCGAAAGCCCTCGTGACGATTTCGGAGAAGGATGGCGAATACGTCGGCACCATCACCAAGGGTCTTGGCGAAAGCGATGATCCGGAGCGCGTGTGCTCGGCCTGCACCGACGCACGCAAGGGCCAGAAGATGCTCGGCATGCAGATCATTCGCGGCGTGCGTAAAGACGGCGACACTTACGGCGGCGGCAAGATTCTCGATCCGGAAAACGGCAAAGAGTACAACTGCAAGATGACCGTGGTCGACGGAGGCAAGAAGCTCGATGTTCGCGGCTTCATCGGCATCTCGTTGATCGGTCGCACGCAGACATGGATCCGCGAACAATGACCGTGCCGTAGTGGCTTCGGCGCAAGCGCCAAAAAACAAAGACCCGGACGCGATTGCAGTCCGGGTTTTTTTACGTGTCTTTTTTGCTGTCCTCCGTGCGTTCGACGCGGCACATCGTTCAGGGCGCAGATACGACAAAGCCCGGGCAGTGTCGCTTCACTGTCCGGGTTTGCCGTCGTCATTAGGGCCTGCACCCCGCCGACGCCCCCTCTCGCGATTCTCTTCGACGCCTCGCTTTACCTACCGAGCCCACCGAGCCGACCGAACCGGCCACGCCATTGCTGGTGGTCGCCGGATTCGTCGGATTCGTCGGGTTCGTGGGGGCGTGGCCGGGGTGTTGGCCGTGGCTCCGCTGCCACCTCCCGAGCTGGAGCAGCCGGTGACACCGACGATTCCCGCCACCATCGCAGCGAGCAATTCGGGGCGCAGAATCTTCGACATGACGTTTCTCCTCGTTAGGGCAGTTGCCGCGCGCTCAGACCTTGATTGACGCGCCCCGGCTGTTCGAGACAAGACCGGCGATGTCCTGATCGGCCTCGAAACGAAGACGGAAGGTTTCGCTCTTCAGGGTGCGGATGCTCTGCACCAGGAAATCGTGAATCGCGGCGAGTTCGCTGTGGTCGTACGCAGCGCTCACTGCGGTGAGTTCACGCGACACCGAGGACAGGAACTGCTCGATCTGCGCACAACGCGCTTCGATGGGGTGAATCATCACCATGCGGCGGTCGTGCGGATTTTTCTCACGCTCGACAAAGCCTGCACGTTCGAGCCGGTCGATGACCGTGGTAATGCCGCCGGAACTCACGCCCATGAGTTCGGCGAGCTGGCCTGCGGTGATCGATTCGAGTTCGAGAATCAGATCGAGGGCGTTCAGATCGGTGACGTTCAGGCCGAGCTGTTCGATCGCCGAAGGCAGTCGTCGACCAGCGGACAAGCATGAAAAGCAAGCCAGTACGTGAAGATCTCGACGTGTACGTGTGGGAAGGCAAGTCGGACATTGCCGACCGTGTGGCGCATTGCCTCGCGAGCTTCGATATGGAGGTCATTCGCGCCGACGGTGTGGATCTGTCGCGCGAGCGCACCAAGACGCGTCCGTCCATCGCGGTGGTCAGCGTGTCGGTGATCGAAGGCGCATCGACCAACGCACAGGAGTGGCAATTGGGTCACGGCATGCCCGTCATCTGGGTTGCCGCCACGCCGCGCGAGAACGATCCGCGCGTCTATCCGCCCGAGTACAACAACATCCTCACGCTCGACTTTACGGGGGCGGAGCTGCGCACGCTCATCTTCAAGCTCTCGGGCGTCATTGCGGAAGCTGACAGAGCCCGGGTGCCGGCCGACCCGCTTGTCGCGCAGTCGAGCACCATGCTCGGGCTGCTCGCCGAGGTGGACGCCTTCGCCGACTGCGATTCGAACGTCCTCATCCATGGTGAGACGGGGGTGGGCAAAGAGCGCATCGCCCGCTTGCTGCACGACAAGCAGAGTCGCTACGGGCAGGGGCCTTTCGTTGCCGTGAACTGCGGCGCGATTCCCGATGGCCTGTTCGAGTCGCATTTCTTCGGGCACGCCAAAGGGGCCTTCACCGGCGCCCTCTATTCGCACAAGGGCTATTTCGAGCAGGCCAACGACGGCACGCTCTTCCTCGACGAAATCGGCGACTTGCCGCTGTATCAGCAAGTCAAGCTGCTGCGGGTGCTCGAAGACAGTGCGATGACGCGTCTGGGGTCGGCGCAACCGGTGAAGCTCGACTTCCGCCTCGTGGCGGCCACCAACAAGAACCTCAAGACGATGGTGCGCGACGAACTGTTCCGCGCCGACCTGTTCTACCGGCTCGCGGTGATCGAGTTGCATATCCCGAACCTTGAGGCGCGCGGACCGGTCGATAAGCTGGCCGTCTTCACGACCTACCTCGGTAAGGTGGTGGGCGACAGCGAAGTGGGCGCGCAAGTGCCGCCGTGGCTGCGTGAGCGGGTCGAGGGGGCGTGTTTCCCGGTAACGTGCGCGAGATGCGCAATATCGCCGAGCGCGTGGGCATCATCTACCGGCAACTGGGCGGCTGGGACGAACGGCGCATCCGCCCGATCTTCGACGCGCTTTCGATTGGCACCGCCGCACGTGGCGACGATTCGTCACGTGGCGGGGCGCTGAACGAGCGTGCCCGTTGGGACGCCACCGAGCGGGCTCGCATCGTCGCGGCGCTCGATGCCAATGGCTGGCGGCGTCAGGATACGGCCAACGCATTAGGCATCAGCCGCAAGGTGCTGTGGGAGAAGATGCGCAAATATCAGATCCTCGACAACGATTCGGAACTGGCCAACGAGTATCAGGCGTGAGGGGCTCCGTGTTTTGCGTGGGCAACGGCCCGATTTTCGTTTGTATGACGGGATTTGTCTGACAAAGAAGTTCTGTTTCGAGGAACTGGCGCGGACCCCGTAGTTGCGTGGTATCAACAGATGAAATCTAGCGGGCACAATTACGCATTCCCTGCTTGGAAGAGCGCGTCGCAATGGATAGAATTGTCGGCTGTTGCGGGCATGCGGTTATCATTCCACGAATACGCAGGTCTCAGATCCTCGGAACGGAGTCCGGGGTGGCGATTGAATGCGACGAATAAGGGTCGTGAAACGATCCGGTCGATAACAGGAAAACAGATCAGATGAAAATCAGTGATTGCCGGGGGCGGTTTTGGTTGGGCGTGGGGGTGGCATGCCTGGCAGCCTGGGGAACGTCAGCGGGTGCAGCAGATGCAGTCAGGGATGTGACCGGCGCGACGTCCGCTCAGCTCGCGGCTCCGGCAGTGCCTGCGCAATCGGCCTCGGCTCCGGCAGCGGCCTCGGGGGCGTTTCAGGAACTGCGCGATCGTATCCAGAACAAGGAAGTCACCGAACTTCGCACCACGTATAACGGCCGCTACGGCGCAAGCCTGTTGTTCTATCCCCAAACGATGGGCTACTACGTTGCCCTGTTCCATGAAGGGCAGTTCTGGCGCGTTGTGAAGGTGAACAACGAGAAGAAGGCCGAAGCGCTGTATGGCGACTTCGTCCGTCAGACGCAGGTGCTTGCCGACGTTGAAATCCGCCGCATCAAGCTCGAAGCCCAAAAGACGATGATGGAGCGCCAACTCGCCCAAAGCGAAGCGCGTCTGAACGCCGTGCAGAGCGACCTGGCGATCCAGCGTGAGCAGGAGCAGGCACTGGCCCAGAACCAGCAGGCCGTGCGTGAGCAGGCCTCGGCACTGGAAACGGAACGTACCGCCGCGCGTATTCGCCTGACGGACCTGCAAGGCCAGATTCGTTCGCTGGAAGCCGAGCAGAACAGCGCCGACTCGGATCTCGTGCGCTCGATCAAGGGCACAGGCAACCGCAAAACGACGCGCCGTCATTAAGTGCGTTGCACGTCGACCGGTAGCCGGTTGGCGTCTCGCAGTATGGGAAAGCCGCCTTCGGGCGGCTTTTTTCATGGGGGAGCGCACAATCGCTTGATCCGCAGGCACCCGCCCGGTGGGGCGGCGCCGTGTTGTGCGCGCGGTCATTACACGCAATTGGCGGGACTGTCGACACACGAATCGCCCCATGTCTGACAGATGTCTCGCATTTGCAACTCGAACTGCGGCGCCGCGCGCGCCATGGCGCAGCGTGCCAGGGAGGCTAAACCCTTGCTGCGCCGCACTGGTCATGGGGCGCGGCTCGAATTATCCTAGTGAACCATGTCATGTGAGACCCCCGGCACTCAGCACCTGTCCGGACTGGCGAGGGAGCCGGCGCCCAGTTAGAATAGCGCCCATTTTGTGCAGCGCAATAAAGCGATTACCCAAACCTTATGACGCAAAACATACGACACGGGCAGCGCCCTCAGGCCATGCCTGCGCTCATGGTGGCGGCCATCGGCGTGGTCTTCGGCGATATCGGCACCAGCCCGCTCTATGCGCTCAAGGAGTGTTTTGATCCACAGCATGGCATTCCGTTTACTCCACAAGCTGTGTTCGGCATCATCTCGCTGATCTTCTGGGCACTGGTGATCGTTGTTTCCCTTAAGTACGTGCTGTTCGTGATGCGTGCGGACAACCGTGGCGAAGGCGGCGTGCTCGCGCTGATGGCGCTCAGCCTGCGCAGCGTGCGTTCCGGCAGCAGGTGGGCATCGGTGCTGATGATGCTCGGTATGTTCGGCGCCTGCATGTTCTATGGCGACGCCGTCATTACCCCGGCCATCTCCGTGATGTCGGCGGTCGAGGGGCTGGAGATTGCCGCACCCTCGCTTACGCGCTTCGTGCTGCCGATCACCATCGTCATTCTCATCGTCCTGTTCTCGATGCAGAAGTCAGGTACGGCCAAGGTCGGCCGCCTGTTCGGACCGGTGATGGTGACGTGGTTCGTGATTCTCGGCGTGCTCGGGGTGTACAACATCGTCGCGGCGCCCGAGATCGTCAAGGCGATCAATCCGTACTACGGCATCCATTTCATTCGCACACACGCGCTGCAAGCCTATATCGTGCTCGGCTCGGTGTTCCTGGTGCTGACCGGTGCCGAAGCGCTGTATGCCGATATGGGGCACTTCGGGATTCGTCCGATCCGTTTCGCGTGGACGGCGCTGGTGTTCCCGGCGCTGGTGCTGAACTACTTCGGGCAGGGCGCGCTGCTGCTCACGAATCCGAAAGCCATCGAGAACCCGTTTTTCCTGCTGGCCCCGGAGTGGGCGCTGCTGCCGCTGGTGATCGTGGCGACGGCGGCTACCGTGATTGCTTCGCAGGCCGTGATCTCGGGGGCGTTTTCGCTCACTAGTCAGGCCATTCAGCTCGGTTACGTGCCGCGCATGAAGATCATGCATACGTCTGATCGTGAGATCGGACAGATCTACATGCCGGTGATCAACTGGGCGCTCCTGCTGGTCATCATCTGGATCGTGCTGGCGTTCAAGTCGTCGAGCAATCTGGCGGCGGCGTACGGTATCGCCGTAACGACGACGATGGTCATCACGACGATTCTCGCTTGCGTGGTCATGGTCAAGGTCTGGAACTGGAACAAGTTCCTGGTGGCGTTGATCATTACCGGCTTCCTCGTGGTCGACTTCGCGTTCTTCGGTGCGAACCTGATCAAGGTGGAAGAAGGCGGTTGGTTGCCGCTGGCGCTGGGCGCGTTCCTGTTCTTCATGCTGATGACGTGGCACAAGGGGCGCCAATTGCTGCGCGAGCGCACGGCGGCCGATGGTATTCCGCTCGGGCCGTTCCTGCAGGGTCTGCTCGCGCATCCGCCGCATCGTGTGGCGGGCACCGCGATTTACCTGACCGGCGGCAACACGCAAGTGCCGGTGAGTCTGCTGCACAACCTCAAGCACAACCGCATCCTGCACGAGCGCACCATCTTCCTGACGTTCCGGACGGTCGACGTGCCGTATGTCGAGGACGCCAACCGTATCGAGGCCAAGGATCACACGGGCGGCCTGTATAGCGTGGTTGCCACGTTCGGTTTCAACGAGACACCCGACGTGAAGGAAGTGCTGCATCTGCTCGAAGCGAAGACGGACATGCACTTCGAGCTGATGGATACGTCGTTCTTCCTCGCGCGCGAGACTGTCGTGCCGACGAAGCTGCCGGGCATGTCGATCTGGCGCGAGCGCCTGTTCGCATGGATGCATCAGAACGCAGCCAAGCCGACCGACTTCTTCAGCATTCCCGCGAACCGTGTGGTTGAGTTGGGAACGAAGATCGAGATTTGATGGCGGTGCTGTGCCTTCTCGATGAAGGTGCAGCGCGAGGTAAAGAAGAAGCCGGTGGCGCGCAATCTCCACCGGCTTTTTTTCGTCTGGCCGAAAAATAAAAGGCCCGCGATCCGAAGATGGCGGGCCTGTCGCGGCGCGTGGGTGACGCGCCGCTGCACGACATGCTGTGCCTACCGCTTGAGCTTGGCGAACGCGGCTGCCATGGCGCTCACCGTTTCCGGTTCGCGTTGACGACCGCCGCCACCGCCGCCACGATGGCCGCCGCCGTTACCGCTTCGCGCGCCACCACCACCACCACCACCGCCACCGCCGCTGCCCGGACGGTCGGAGGCGCCGGCGACCGGCAGATCGTCGTTCAGCCGCATGGTGAGCGAGATACGCTGACGGCGCGGATCGACTTCGAGCACCTTCACCTTCACGATGTCGCCGGCCTTCACGACTTCGTGCGGGTCTTTGATGAATTTCGTCGACATGGCCGAGACGTGCACCAGACCGTCCTGATGTACACCGATGTCGATGAACGCGCCAAACGCGGCCACGTTTGTCACCACGCCTTCGAGTTGCATGCCCGGCTTCAGGTCGCTCAGCTTCTCGACGCCTTCCTGGAACGTCGCCGTCTTGAATTCCGGTCGCGGATCGCGGCCCGGCTTCTCGAGTTCGGTCAGGATGTCCTTGACGGTCGGCAGGCCGAAGCGTTCGTCGACGAATTCGCTCGCCGAGACGCTGCGCACGACCGAGCCGTTGCCCATGACGTCGCCGATGGTCTTCTTGATCTTGTCCAGAATACGTTCGACGACCGGATACGCTTCCGGGTGGACCGACGAGCGATCGAGCGGGTTGTCTCCGCCGTTCACGCGCAGGAAGCCGGCGGCTTGCTCGAAAGTCTTGTCGCCAAGACGCGGCACCTTCTTGAGGGACTCGCGGTTCGGGAACGGACCATTGCTGTCGCGGAAGTCAACAATGTTCTTCGCGAGTGTGCTGTTCAGACCCGAGACCCGGGCGAGCAGCGGCGCCGAGGCCGTGTTGACGTCCACGCCCACGGCGTTCACGCAATCCTCGACCACGGCATCGAGCATGCGCGCCAGCTCACGCTGGTTCACATCGTGCTGATACTGGCCCACGCCGATCGCCTTTGGCTCGATCTTGACGAGTTCGGCCAGCGGGTCTTGCAGGCGGCGGGCGATTGACACTGCGCCGCGCAGCGACACGTCGAGTTCGGGGAATTCCTTCGCCGCGAATTCGGAGGCCGAATACACCGAGGCGCCTGCCTCGGAGACCACGATCTTCTGGAGCTTGAGTTCGGGGTGACGCTTGATCAGCTCGAGCGCGAGCTTGTCGGTCTCGCGTGAGGCCGTGCCGTTACCGATACTCACGAGTTCCGCGCCGGTGGCGGCGGCGATCTTCGAGAGTCGGGCGAGCGAGCCGTCCCAGTCGCGCCGCGGCTCGTGCGGGTAGATGGTGTCGGTGCCCAGCAGCTTGCCCGTGGGGTCGACCACGGCCACCTTCACGCCGGTGCGCAAGCCGGGGTCCAGGCCGATCACGCCCTTCGGGCCGGCGGGAGCTGCGAGCAGCAGCGCCTTGAGGTTGCGCGCAAACACGCGAATAGCTTCGTTCTCGGCACTTTCGCGCATCTGCGTGAGCAGTTCCGATTCCAGATGCGGCTGCACCTTCACGCGCCAGCACCAGCGGCAAACGTCCGCCAGCCACTTGTCGGCCGTGCGGTTCTGCTGGCGAATGCCGAAGTGCCCGGCGATCACGCCTTCGCACGGATGCGGGATCTGGGCGTCGAGTTCCTCGCCCAGGCCCAGCTTGACCATCAGAATGCCAAGGTTACGGCCGCGGAAGAGGGCGAGCGCACGGTGTGACGGCACCGCAGCGATCGGCTCGGCGTAGTCGTAATAATCGCGGAATTTCTCGCCTTCCTCGCTTTCCTTGCCTTCGACGACCTTCGACGACACGACACCCTGATTCCACAGGTAATCGCGCAGCTTGCCGAGCAAGTCGGCCGTTTCGCCGAACTGTTCGGACAGGATGTCGCGAGCGCCATCGAGCGCGGCCTTGATGTCCGCCACACCTTTTTCGGCGTCGACAAACTTGGCGGCTTCGGTTTGCGGGTCGAGCGTCGGATCGGCGAGCAACGCCTGCGCGAGCGGGTCGAGACCGGCTTCGCGGGCGATTTGCGCGCGGGTGCGGCGCTTCGGCTTGTAGGGCAGATAAAGGTCTTCGAGCGTCTGCTTCGTGTCGGCCGCCTTGATGGCGGTACACAGTTCGTCGGTCAGCTTGCCTTGCTCTTCGATGCTTGACAGGATCGCCGCACGGCGCTCTTCCAACTCGCGAAGATAAAGCAGGCGCTCTTCCAGCGTGCGCAACTGCGTGTCATCGAGGTTGTCGGTCACTTCCTTGCGGTAGCGAGCGATGAAGGGCACGGTGGCGCCTTCATCCAGCAGTTGCACGGCGGCGGCGACCTGACGCGGCTGCACGCTAAGTTCGTCGGCGATGCGTTGAACGATCTGAAGGGCTACGTTTTGCGTCATGAGTGTTGCGAGTTACCCAAGTGCCAGGAGCGGGGCATTTTGCCATAAACCGCGGGCGCGTCCGGGCAGGCAATGCTAAAATTTGGCATCACTCTGCTCAACTTCATGATTTCCTTCGAAAAATTGTTTTCGTGCCTGTATCCACGCCATCACGCGCGTGTGTCGCTGTGCGCGGTTGGGGCGTTCGGCGTCATGACAGCGGTGGCCGTCATGCCCGGTGCGTCGTTCGCACAAGGGCTCTCGGCTGCCGAGGCTGCCGGCCGCACGACCGAACAGCTCCGGGTGCCGCATGTCCCGTTCGACGCCACGGCCGATCGCACGCCGTCGCCGGCCAGCAAAGCCAGTGCCGCCGCAGCCGCCGAGGACGATCAACCCGTTGCCTACGACGACCAGCTCGATCAGCATCCTGCCGATGACGACTTCGCCGGTCGCCATGCCCTGCTCGATCGTCAGCGCGCCTGGATCGACTATCGCTTCGAGCAAGCGAAGTACGACTGCGCGACGAAGTTCTTTGTGAACTACTGCATCGATAACGCTCGCGACAAGCAGCGCGACGAGTTGAAGGCCGTTCGCAGCCAGCGGCTGGTGCTCGAAGATCAGGAGCGCCGTGCGCGTGCGCAGGAGCGCGACGAGCGTCTGGCGGAAAAACGTGCACAGACGGCGGCTGAAGCGCCGCAACGCGCCGCAGAACGCGCAAAGAATGTCTCGGATTACGAGACCAAGCAGGCCGAGTATCAGCAGCGTGTGACCGAGCGAACGGGCGAGGCCCCGCAGCGTGCGGCTAACGCTGAACAGTACAATGCCAAGCAGGCCGGGCAGCAACAAAAGCTCGACGAGGCGAAGGCAACGGCGGCGAAAAAGGCGGCTGAGCGCGAAGAGAACGTGCGCAAGTACAACCAGAAGCAGCAGGACGCCATCGAGCGCCAGAAGAAGTCCGACGAGCGCCGCAACGAATCGCAATCGGGCGACTCGCCGGCGAAAAAGGCGTTGCAGGGACAATGAACGATGGCCGGGCCGGCGGCGCTGTGCGCCGCGCGGCCTGCGATTGCTGCGTTTGTGTCCGTCACACCTTCCGCAGGAACCGGAACATTTGAGAGTTGCAGGAGAGTTGCCACGATGCAGCACGATCTTCACTCCATTGGGCGTCGCATCATCGAGTTGCAGATCGAGCACCGGGATCTGGACTTTCTGATCGACAAATTGCTGACGGAGCCCATGTACGACGAACTTCAGGTCACCCGGCTCAAGAAGCGCCGTCTGAAAATCAAGGACACGATTACCCTGCTGCAAGTGCAGCAAATGCCGGACCAACCCGCCTGAGCGGGTACCCCGCGCGACGTTCGCGACATTCACCCGGACGTTCGCGCAGTTTCTTTCCATTGCCGGTGTCGTGAATCCTGTTGGTGGGATCTGCGGCGCCCTTGAGCTTTCTTGCCGTTTTGACCGATTCCGCCGCCGCATCCAGCGATTCTCCCGATATCTCCCAAAGCCCCGACGCGCCCACTTTCCACGGACTCAAGCCGCTTGCCGCAAAACGCGAGCGCGAGTTACAGGAAATCTTCGGCGATGGCGGGATGCTCGCTCGCGCGATCGACGGCTATCGCTCGCGCGAGCCGCAGACCGAGATGGCGCGCGCCGTGGCGGCGGCCATGGACACGCACGACACGCTGATCGCCGAGGCGGGAACGGGCACAGGCAAGACCTACGCCTATCTCGTGCCCGCCATGTTGTGGGGCGGCAAGACAATCATCTCGACCGGCACCAAGCATTTGCAGGATCAGATCTTCGCGCGCGACATTCCCACGGTGCGCAAGGCGCTCGCCGTGCCGGTGACGGTGGCCATGCTCAAGGGCCGCGCGAACTATCTCTGCCATTACTACCTGGAGCGCGCCCAGCAGGAAGGGCGCTTTGCTTCGCGCCACGAGGCGGCGCAATTGCGTGAGATCGTGACGTTTGCGCAAGTCACGCACAGCGGCGACAAGGCGGAGTTGGCGTCGGTGCCCGAGAATGCGCCGATCTGGGCGCAAGTCACGTCCACCCGCGATAACTGCCTTGGTCAGGAGTGTCCGCGTTACAAAGATTGCTTCGTGATGCAGGCGCGCAAGGAAGCGCAGCAGGCGGACCTCGTTGTGGTCAATCATCATCTTTTCTTTGCAGACGTGATGCTGCGCGACACCGGCATGGCCGAACTGCTGCCGAGCGCGAACACGGTGATCTTCGACGAAGCGCACCAGTTGCCCGAGACGGCCACGCTCTTTTTCGGCGAGACCGTGTCGACGGGGCAGATGCTCGAACTGGCGCGCGATTGCGTGGCGGAAGGGCTGATTCATGCGCGCGATGCGGCCGATTGGGTCAAGCTCGGTGCGAATCTCGAGCGGGCGGCGCGCGACGTGCGACTGACGTTCGGGCAAGACAATACGCGCATGTCCGTGGCGCAATTGGCGGACGATCACGAGTTGTTCGGTGCACTCGACGGTGTGGATGTCGCGTTGCTGGACATGATCGAGACGCTCCAACATCAGTCCGAACGCGCCGAGGCGCTGGCGACGTGCTTGCGGCGTGCGCTGGAGTTGGATCAGCAACTGGAGCGTTGGCAGACGGGGGCGACGCCGCCCGTGCCCGGCGAGCAGCCGTTGCCGTTGCTGGACCCGGACGTGCCGCGCGTCACCGACGGCAAGCGCGAGAAGGCCGCCAAGGCCCGCGAGGCGGAAGCTGCGCGGCTTGCCGCCGAAGCCAAGGCGGCGCAGGACAAGTCGGCAGGCGAAGGCGGGGCGGAAAAGACATACACGCCGCCGGAGACCGTGCGCTGGATTGAGGTGTTTTCGCAGGCGGTGCAGTTGCATCAGACCCCGCTGTCGATTGCACCAATCTTCGCAAAACAACGCGCCGGTGCGCCAAGAGCCTGGATATTCACGTCGGCCACGTTGTCGGTGAAGGGCAACTTCATGCACTACGCGGCGCAATTGGGCCTTGATGCCGGCAAGTCGCTCTCGCTCGCCAGCCCGTTCGATTACCCGAACCAGAGTTTGCTGTACGTGCCGCGCGGATTGCCGCAGCCGTCCTCGCCGGGATTCACCGACGCTGTGCTCGACGCGGCCTTGCCAGTGCTGGAAGTGAGCGGCGGGCGGGCCTTCGTCCTGTGCACGACATTGCGCGCGGTGAACCGGGCGGCTGAGCGTTTGCGCGAGGAATTCGACCGTCGTGGCTGGCCTTATCCATTGCTCGTACAGGGCGAGGCGAGCCGTACCGAGTTGCTCGACCGTTTCCGCGCGCTTGGCAATGCCGTGCTCATCGGCAGTCAGAGTTTCTGGGAAGGGGTGGACGTGCGTGGTGAGGCGTTGTCGCTCGTCATCATCGACAAGTTGCCGTTCGCGCCGCCGGACGATCCGGTGTTGGCTGCGCGGCTCGACGCGCTCACGAAGAAGGGGCTTAGCCCGTTTGCCGTGCATCAGTTGCCGCAGGCGGTCATCACGCTCAAACAGGGCGCCGGGCGCTTGATCCGCTCGGAGGGGGATCGCGGCGTGCTGATGATCTGCGATCCGCGTCTGGTCGATAAGCCTTATGGGCGACGGATCTGGCAGAGCCTGCCGCCGTTCAAGCGCACCCGTGAACTGCCCATCGTGCGCGGTTTCTTCGATGAGATTGCCGCCGACGCGGACAGTTGATGCGCTCACGCCCAGAGACAGCGACCAGACGGGGGCGTCTGGCCCTCACGACTACGCGCGACGCGCTACGGACCTGCGTCAGGCCGGCATTGCATCCAGCCAGCGCCCAATGACCGCCGGGGCCACTTTGGACAATCGAGCATGGTGCTCGCGTGCCTGAGCGCGCAACGCGACCGGATCGATCTTCGCGGCACCCAATTCGCAAGCATGCCCCACCAACCAGGCTTCGATGCGCGCGGCGTCGGCTTCCAGATGGAATTGCAGCCCCAAGGCATGCGTGCCTGAAGCGAAAGCTTGATTCTCCCCAATCGCAGTGCGCGCCAGATGCTCGGCACCGGCCGGGATGTCGAACTGGTCACCGTGCCAATGAAGCACGCTGGCATCGCCCAGTGCCGCCAACGGGGACGTCTGCCCGGCCTCGGTAAGCGTCAACGGGGCATAACCGATCTCCTTCACGCCGAGCGGATACACCTTCGCGCCCATCGCGCGCGCCATCAGTTGCGCACCGAGACAGATGCCGAGGATCGGTGCGCCAGCACCCAGGCGCGCTTTCACCAACGCCAGTTCATCTGCGACAAACGGGTGTGTCGCTTCATCGAAGGCGCCGATCGGTCCGCCCAGCACAACCACCAGGTCGGGAGCGAGAACATCGATCGAACGCAGATCGGCGAGCGGTGCGTCCACGTAGGCAATGGTGTAGCCCCGTTCGGTGAAGTACGGCGCGAGCGTGCCGAGATCTTCGAAATGCACGTGGCGCAGGGCGAGCAACGTCTTGCGGGAGGCGGGGGAAGCAGTCACGAAACCATCTCCAGGTAGGAAGCCTTCACGCACATGCGATGACGGCTTCGGTGGCAGTGGAACACTGAGCGGAAACAAAAAGCCCTCGCGAGCGAGGGCTTTCCGGTGAGGCAATCGAACTGAGGCAGCGGTTTAACGCCAGATCTGCCACCAGGACTTCTTGTCGCTGCCGTCGCCGTCGATGCGACGGCCAACGGTCAGATAGCCGCTTTTCGGATAGGTCTTTTCCATCACGCGGCGAGCATCGTCACGCAGTTCGGTCATGCCGAGTTTGTCGTACGACTTGATCATGATGCCCAGTGCGTCTTCCAGCGCGGGCGCCTGATCGTAGTCCTGCAACGCGGTTTGTGCGCGGTTGACGGCAGCGAGGTAGGCGCCACGACGATAGTAGTACTCGGCGGCGTGCACTTCGTGAGCGGCCATGGCGTTGACGGCATAGCGCATGCGCAGGGCGGCGTCGTTCGCGTACTTGCTGCTCGGGTAGTGCTCAACCAGATACTTGAAGCTGTCGTATGCCGCGCGCAGTGCCTTCGGATCACGTTCGCTGAGATCCTGGCCCGAGAAGCGGCCGAACAGACCCAGGTCGTCATTGAAGTTGATCAGGCCCTTGAGGTAATAGGCATAATCGATCGACGGGCTGTCCGGATGCAACCGGATGAAGCGGTCGACAGCAGCGAGGGCCTGCGCCGGCTCATTGTCCTTGTAATAGGAGTAGGCCGTATTGATCTGCGCTTGCTGCGCGTGCGGGCCGAACGGGTCGCGCCCTTCAAGCAACTCGTAATACTTGGCGGCCTTGGTGTAGTCGCCGCTATCAAAGCTGTCCTTGGCTTCCGAGTATAATTTGTTCGTCGACCAGCCGGCCGTTTCGTCGACTTTCTCCGGCAGAATGCCGCAGGCGGCCACGCCGCCGACCACGAAGGCGGCCAGCGTCAGATGTTTGACAAGTTTCAGGGCTTGCATGCTCGTTAGCTTCACTTCTCGATGACCCGTTCAATTCTGCCGGATTATAGCGTAACCGCCTCATTCGCCACGGAAAATGCAGAGGATTCGTCTGACGACGACCTCGACTTGCTTCCGGAGGCTCTCCCGAGTCCTACCCATGGCCCGCTTTCCGGGGCTTTGCTGGCCGGTTCCGCATTGTCGGACGACGGTGCTGGTGTCAATGCGCCGCTCAGCGTCACGCTTCCCGATGCACTGGCTGGAGAGCGCCTCGACAAAGCGCTCGCGCAGTGTTTTCCTGAATATTCCCGTAGTCGTTTGCAGGCGTGGGTTGAAGACGGCCGCGTCACGCTTGACGGCGAGATGGCAAAAGTCCGCCAGAAAGTGGCGGGCGGCGAGGCTGTCCTCATCACACCGGCAGCGTTGCCCGAACAACTCGCGTTCGCGCCGGAGCCCGTGCCGCTCGACGCCATTTATGAGGACGCGACGCTTGCCGTCTTCAATAAGCCTGCGGGTCTGGTCGTGCATCCGGCGGCGGGCAACTGGTCCGGGACATTGCTCAACGGCCTGCTGCATCGCTATGGCCAGGCGGCTGCCGATTTGCCGCGCGCGGGCATCGTTCATCGGCTGGACAAGGAGACGTCGGGCCTGATGGTCGTGGCCCGCACGCTGATTGCGCAGACCGATCTGGTTCGCCAGTTGCAGGCACGTACGGTCAAGCGGCACTACGCCGCGCTGGTGTGGGGGCGCCCGCCGCAACGCACCGTCGTGGATGCCCCCATTGGCCGCGACCCGCGCGAGCGCACTCGCATGGCCGTGGTGCCGGGGCAAGGCGGTAAACCGGCGCGTACGCGTGTTGTGACCGTCGCCAGCGCTGAATGGGACGGTTCCCCGGTGTCTTTGGTCCTTTGCTCGCTGGATACGGGGCGTACGCATCAGATTCGCGTCCATCTCTCGCATCTGGGGCATTCGTTGCTGGGCGACCCACTATACAAACCCCGTCACAAGCGCCCGGCGTTGCCGGGCGATTTCGCACGTCAGGCGTTGCACGCCTGGCGATTGGGGTTGCTCCATCCCGACGACGGCCGTCCCATGCACTGGCAAGCCCCGCTGCCTGACGATATGCGCGACCTCATAGCCGCGATCGGACTCGAATTCGATTTCTCAACGCTTCCCGACTCGCTCGATGACTTCTTCCCTGCCTGAGCAAGACTCGATGCCTGCGGACTGGATCGTCCCCGACTGGCCCGCCCCTGAGAATGTTCGCGCCGTGTTTACGACGCGAGCCGGTGGCGTGAGCCAAGGGCCGCAAGCCACGTTCAATCTCGGTGACAAGGCAGACGACGATCCTGTCGCAGTACGCACTAATCGTGCGTTGCTCGTGCAGCGCACGGGCGTGCCGTCGGCGTGGGTGGCGCAGGTTCACGGTCCTCGCGTGGTCGATGCACAAGCGGCCCTCGAAGCGGCGGATGCTGGCGATCCTCTGCAGGCCGACGCCAGCGTCACGAACGCGGCAGCGCTGGCGAGCACAGTCATGGTGGCGGATTGCCTGCCGGTGTTGCTATGCGATGCGCAGGGGCGTGCGGTAGGCGCTGCACATGCCGGTTGGCGCGGGCTTTGTGCGGGGGTGATCGAGCAAACCGTGCAGGCGTTGCGTGCCCGCTTGCCGCAAGGCGGGGCCGATGCGCAGGTCATGGCGTGGCTCGGTCCTTGCATCGGCCCACAGGCGTTCGAGGTTGGTCCGGAAGTACGCGAGGCGTTTCTCGTCGCGGCGACGCCGGAAGAAAGAGACGCGACGAAAGCCGCATTCGTTGCGCATGGGGCAGCCGACATGAGGAAGTCGCTCGCGGATTTGTGTGCGCTTGCTCGTTTGCGGCTTGCTCGCGAAGGTGTGACAAGCGTGTCAGGCGGGCAGTGGTGCACGGTCGCCGATCCGGCGCGTTTCTATTCGTATCGGCGTGATCGAACGACGGGGCGCATGGCTGCGCTGGTCTGGCGCACGGCGTGACGCTGTTCATGCACGCTTGAGCGAGGCTCACTCAACGCGGTCGTGTGTGTGGGCGGGCCCGCGATCTGGAGGGGATGCCGTTTGCGCCGCTGCGTCATCGGGTCGCATCTTGCGGGCGCGTCGTGCACGACTTCCCGCGACGTACAACCCTAGCAACGCGGGGCCCAGCCCGCCCACCAGAAAGATGGCGAGTCCCACCCAGGCGGAGGGCGTCGTGATGGCAACCATCGCGATGACATAGAGCCAGCCGAGAATGACGATAAACATCGGGACAAACGCGCATTCAAAAAAAGGTGAGGCGACGGGACAATGCGCTCTGGACGTTCGCCGCAAGCATTGACACACCTGCGCGCGCACGCAAGAATGTTTCACAGGCGGGGCGCATCGCTCATAAAGCGAAGCACGCTGCCGCGTTTCGGGCGCCGGCCCGTGAACGCAATGGACGTGACACTCAGGCTATCATGAATCGCGCCAGTGCCAACTTCGATCCGGCCTCGTTTGCCGCCTCGTTTGCCCAGCAGTTTCCCTCCGCTTCGCTCTCCGCTCAGGACATGTCGCAGTGGTTCAAGGCCGCGCAACAACTGTTCGGGGCTTTGCCGGGAGCTGCCGGCCCGTCGCTCTCCGCTGCCAATGGGGCAGCGAGTGCCGCGAATCCGTTCGCGGGACTCTTCGAGCTTTTCAACAAGGCGGGCAGCCTTCCGCCACCGACGTCGCTGCACGTCGATCCGACACGTCTGAACACACTTCAGACGGAATACGCGCGTGAATTTTCCGAACTTGTCGCGAGCTTCAATCAACCCGGTCTGGACACGGCGCCTGCGTTAGGTGACCGGCGTTTTGCCGGGGATGGCTGGCGTAACCCGTTTTACGCGTTGCCCGCAGCGCTCTATCTGCTCAACGGGCGCTTCCTGATGCGCATGGCCGATCTGGTCGACGCGGATGCCAAGACGCGCGAACGGATTCGCTTTGCGGTCGAGCAATGGGTGGCGGCCAGTTCGCCGGCCAACTTCATTGCGACGAATCCAGATGCGCAGCAGCGTCTCGTGCAAACGCACGGCGACAGCCTGCTGGCCGGCATGCAGCATCTGCTTGCCGACATGGGCAAGGGCAAGGTGTCGCAGACCGACGAGGCGGCATTCGAAGTCGGTCGCAACGTGGCGACGACCGAAGGCGCCGTGGTCTTCGAGAACGACCTGATCCAGCTCATTCAGTACAAGCCGCTGACGCCAACGGTGCACCAGCGCCCGTTGCTCGTCGTGCCGCCGTGTATCAACAAGTACTACATCCTCGATCTGCAACCCGAGAACTCGCTGATCCGCTATGCGGTGGAGCAGGGGCATACAGTGTTCGTCGTGTCGTGGCGTAACCCCGACGCGTCGCTCGCACACAAGACGTGGGACGACTACGTCGGCGAAGGGCCGATAGCAGCGATCAACGTCGTTCGCGAAATCGGCGGACAGCCGCAGATCAACGCGCTCGGTTTCTGCGTCGGCGGGACATTGCTCGCCGCTGCACTCGCCGTGTTGGCGGCGAAGGGACAAAAGGGCGGCAAGTCGCCGGTGGCGAGCGTGACCTTGCTGACGACGCTGCTCGATTTTTCCGATACCGGCGTGCTGGACGTCTTCGTTGACGAGCCGCATGTGCAGTTCCGCGAGCAGACGATCGGGGGCGTGCTGGGTCAACCGCCGGGCCTCATGCGCGGCGTGGAATTGGCGAATACGTTCTCGTTCCTGCGTCCGAACGATCTGGTCTGGAATTATGTGGTCGACAGCTACCTGAAGGGCAATGCGCCCCAGCCGTTCGACCTGCTGTACTGGAACGGCGACGGCACCAACCTGCCGGGGCCGATGTTCTGCTGGTATCTGCGTCATCTTTATTTGCAGAACGAACTGAAGCGGCCTGGCGTGGTGCAGACGTGCGGCGTGCCTGTGGATCTGGGGACGATCGATGCCCCGGCCTATGTGTTCGGTTCGCGCGAAGATCACATCGTGCCGTGGACCTCCGCGTTCCGGTCGTTGCCGCTGCTGGGCGGTGAACGCCGCTTCGTGCTGGGCGCGTCAGGTCACATTGCCGGCGTGGTCAATCCGCCGGTGAAGAAGAAGCGCAGCTACTGGCGCAACGACGACGTCGGTGTCGACTCAAGCGACTGGCTTGCCGGCGCGACGGAGCACCCCGGCAGTTGGTGGAGCGACTGGAGCGAGTGGCTGGCAGGCTACGCAGGAAAACGCGTCAAACCGCCAAAAGCGTATGGTAATGTTGCTTATGCACCCATCGAACCGGCGCCTGGCCGCTACGTCAAGACCAAGGCGTGAGCGAGCGGCAATTCAAGGGCATCCCCCTGGTTCGACTCATTTGAAAGCGAGGAAAGAGACATGACGGATATCGTGATTGTGTCGGCTGCGCGCACCGCAGTCGGTAAATTTGGGGGTTCGATTGCCAAGGTGGCAGCGCCGGATCTGGGGGCCATCGTGATCGATGAGGTTCTCAAGCGCGCGAAGCTCAAGGGCGAGGACATCAGCGAAGTCATCATGGGCCAGGTGCTGACGGCAGGCTCGGGTCAGAACGTGGCGCGTCAGGCATCGATCAAGGCGGGGTTGCCCGCCATGGTGCCGGCCATGACCATCAACAAGGTGTGCGGCTCGGGTCTGAAGGCCGTGATGCTCGCCGCCAACGCGATCGCGACGGGCGACGCCGACATCGTCGTGGCCGGTGGGCAGGAGAACATGAGCGCCGCGCCGCATGTGCTGCCGGGCTCACGCGACGGCTTCCGCATGGGCGACGCCAAGCTGATCGACACGATGATCGTCGACGGCCTGTGGGACGTGTACAACCAATACCATATGGGCATTACGGCCGAGAACGTCGCCAAGGAGTACGGCATTACCCGCGAAATGCAGGATGCCTTTGCTGCGGCGTCGCAAAACAAGGCGGAAGCGGCCCAGAAGGCCGGGCGTTTCGACGCCGAAATCGTGCCGGTCACGATTCCGCAACGCAAGGGCGATCCGGTCGTTTTCAAGACCGACGAATTCGTGCGCCATGGCGTGACGGCCGAGTCGCTTGCCGGCCTGAAGCCTGCATTTGCGAAGGACGGCACGGTGACAGCGGCAAACGCCTCGGGTATCAACGACGGCGCTGCTGCTGTGGTTGTGATGTCGGCCAAGCGTGCCGAGCAATTGGGGCTTACGCCGCTCGCACGCATCGTGGCTTACGCGAACGCGGGTGTCGATCCGTCGGTGATGGGTATCGGTCCGGTACCGGCTTCGCAGCGTTGCCTGGCACGTGCAGGCTGGAAGGCGAGCGATCTGGATCTGATGGAAATCAACGAAGCGTTCGCGGCACAGGCACTGGCCGTGAACAAGCAGATGGGCTGGGACACCTCGAAGATCAACGTGAATGGTGGTGCGATCGCCATCGGTCACCCGATCGGGGCGTCGGGTTGCCGTATTCTCGTGACGCTGCTGCATGAAATGGCGCGTCGCGACGCCCGTCGCGGTCTGGCCTCGCTGTGTATCGGCGGCGGCATGGGCGTGGCACTGGCCGTTGAGCGCGTCTGACGCGCGGCCGAACCGCAGCGCAAAAGAATCGAATCGGCATCGCCCGTGCGTGCAACGCGCACGGGTTCATGCCGGGGTAGTCAGGAGACGAAAGGGGCGCGCGGGAACGCGTGGCCTGTGCGTCGGTCAATCGGCAGTCGCAACAGGCGACAGATATGCCGTTATTTAGGGGGAAGCGTTCCATGACTCAACGCATTGCATATGTGACAGGCGGGATGGGCGGTATTGGTACGTCCATTTGCCAGCGGCTGTACAAGGATGGCTTCCGGGTCGTGGCAGGGTGCGGTCCGAATTCGCCGCGCCGCGTGAAGTGGCTGGAAGATCAAAAGGCGTTGGGCTTCGATTTCATCGCGTCCGAAGGTAACGTCGGCGATTGGGACTCGACCAAGGCCGCGTTCGACAAGGTGAAAGCCGAAGTCGGCGAAGTCGACGTGCTGGTGAACAACGCCGGTATCACGCGCGATATCGTTTTCCGCAAGATGACGCGCGAGGATTGGGATGCCGTCATCGATACCAACCTGACGAGCCTGTTCAACGTCACCAAGCAGGTGATCGAAGGAATGTGCGAGCGCGGCTGGGGCCGCATCATCAACATTTCGTCGGTCAACGGACAGAAGGGACAGTTCGGTCAGACGAACTACTCTACGGCGAAGGCCGGTATTCACGGCTTCACGATGGCGCTGGCGCAGGAAGTGGCGACCAAAGGCGTGACGGTCAACACCGTATCGCCGGGTTATATCGGAACCGACATGGTGCGCTCGATTCGTCAGGACGTGCTCGACAAGATCATTGCGACGATTCCGGTCAGGCGCCTGGGCGAGCCGGGCGAGATCGGCTCCATCGTAGCGTGGCTGGCATCGGACGATTCGGGCTTTTCGACGGGCGCAGACTTCTCGCTGAACGGCGGCCTGCACATGGGGTGAGCGGTAGTGGGGCGGGCGCTGGCAAGGGCCGAGGTGAGCAACGCGCCCCGTTGCGGGTTAGGGCTTTGCCGCATAGCAGCAAACGTCCTAGAATCGATAATATGTGACTAACCCCGACCGTCGGTCGGGGAAGTCCTTCATAAATGCAGGAAACCCACCGCATGACCGCGAGCAAGAAGACTGACGAACGCCTGATCAAAAAGTATCCGAACCGGCGTCTGTACGATACCCAAACCAGTACGTACATCACCCTTGCCGATGTGAAGCAATTGGTGCTTGAGACCGAGGAGTTCAAGGTCGTCGACGCCAAGACGGGCGAGGACCTGACCCGCAGCATTCTGCTGCAGATCATTCTGGAAGAAGAGACCGGCGGCGTGCCGATGTTCTCGAGCGCCATGCTGTCTCAGATCATCCGCTTCTATGGCCATGCGCTGCAAGGGATGATGGGCACGTATCTCGAGAAGAACATCCAGACGTTCATCGAAATTCAGAACAAGCTGGCCGATCAGTCGAAGGGCATCTATGAAGGCGCCGCCTTCAACCCGGACGTCTGGGCGCAATTCATGAACATGCAGGCGCCGATGATGCAGGGCATGATGACCAACTACATCGAGCAGTCGAAGAACCTGTTCGTGCAGATGCAGGAGCAGATGCAGAGCCAGGCGAAGAACATGTTCAGCACGTTCCCGTTCCCCGGAACGCCGGGTGCACCCGGCGCACCGGGCAATGACCCGAGCAAGAAGCCCTGACCGGTTTGGCGACGTTGCGATGTGGCACGAGGGCACATCGCAACGATAGTTGGAACGCGCCGCTGGCGAACAAGGTAAAATACGCGGTTCTTCGCCGCAGGTTAGGTCTTGCGGCGGTTTCGGCGGCAAGCGGTTTTTCGCGTTCCTGGGCATTGCGTTGGCATTGCGCGTGACGCAGACGGAATGGCCGAGGCTTCTCCGGTGTTTCGCCGCTCGATCGTCACACGTATTTTCTAGATCAGGATTTCGCCCCATGTCCCGCCCATTGCCCGCCGGCACCCCCAAAGTCGGCTTCGTTTCGCTCGGCTGCCCCAAGGCTTTGGTCGACTCCGAGCAGATCCTGACCCAGTTGCGCGCCGAAGGTTACGCCATCTCCGGCACCTATGACGGCGCAGACCTCGTGGTGGTCAATACCTGCGGCTTCATCGACGACGCCGTGCAGGAAAGCCTCGACGCCATCGGTGAGGCGCTCGCCGAGAACGGCAAGGTGATCGTCACCGGTTGTCTGGGCGCGAAGAAGGACGCTGCGGGTCAGGACATCGTGAGCGCTGTGCACCCGAAGGTGCTGGCCGTGACCGGTCCCCACGCCGTGGGTGAAGTGATGAGCGCGGTGCACCTGCACCTGCCCAAGCCGCACGATCCTTTCTCCGATCTCGTGCCGCCGGCCGGGATCAAGCTCACGCCGCGTCACTACGCGTATCTGAAAATCTCCGAAGGCTGCAATCATCGCTGCACGTTCTGCATCATCCCGTCGATGCGCGGCGATCTCGATTCGCGCCCCGTCGCCGAAGTGATGCTCGAGGCCGAGAACCTCTTCAAGGCCGGCGTGAAGGAGTTGCTGGTGATCTCGCAGGACACCAGCGCGTATGGCGTCGATGTGAAGTACCGCACCGGTTTCTGGGCGGGCCGTCCCCTCAAGACACGCATGACCGAACTGGTGACGGCGCTGGGCGAACTGGCCAAGCAATACGGCGCGTGGGTGCGTTTGCATTACGTGTATCCGTACCCGCACGTTGACGAAATCATTCCACTGATGGCTCAGGGCCATATCCTTCCGTATCTCGACGTGCCGCTGCAGCACGCGCATCCGGACGTGCTCAAGCGCATGAAGCGTCCCGCCTCGGGCGAGAAGAATCTCGAGCGCATTCAGGCGTGGCGCAAGCTGTGCCCGGACCTGACGATTCGCAGCACGTTCATTGCCGGGTTCCCGGGCGAGACCGAAGCCGAATTCGAGTATCTGCTGGACTTCCTGCGCGAGGCCGAGCTGGACCGCGTGGGTTGCTTTGCCTATTCGCCGGTCGAGGGCGCGAAGGCCAACGAACTGCCGGGTGCGTTGCCCGACGAAGTTCGCGAAGAACGTCGCGCGCGCTTCATGGAAGTGGCCGAGGAGATTTCGGCGGAGCGCCAGCAACGCAAAGTCGGCACCACGATTCAGGTCATTGTCGACGAGATCAATCAGGACGGCGGCGTCGCCCGTTCGGCGGCCGACGCCCCGGAAATCGACGGCCTTGTGTACATCGAACCCACGCCGAAATCGGCCAAGCGCCTGAAGGTCGGCGAGTTCGTGAATGTGACCGTGACCGGCGCCGACGGCCACGACCTGTGGGGTGAGGTGGTCTGATGATGCAAGTGGGTTCGTCCATTCCGCAAGTGCTCGCCATGGGAGAAGCCATGGTGGAATTCAATCAGTCGCCCGACGATGCCCGTCAGTACTTGCAGGGCTTCGGCGGCGATACGTCCAATTTTGTCATCGCGGCGCGTCGTCAAGGGGTGAGCACGGGTTTCGTGAGCGCGGTTGGCGATGATCTCTTCGGCCGGATGCTGCTCGATCTGTGGCGTGAGGAAGAGGTCGATACGCGTTACGTTCGCGTTGATGCGCAGGCGCCGACCGGGGTCTATTTCGTGTCGCACGACGAGGGCGGGCACCATTTCGATTACTTGCGCGCGGGTTCCGCTGCCAGCCGTTATCGCGCGCAGGACCTGCCGTGCGAGGCGTTGGCGGGGGCATCGTTTCTGCATTTGTCCGGCATCAGTCTGGCGATCAGTGTGAGCGCCTGCGATGCCGCCTTCGACGCCATGTCGAAGATCCGCGCTGCTGGCGGCAACGTGTCGTTCGATACCAATCTGCGTCTGAAACTGTGGCCGTTGGCCCGCGCTCGCGCCACGATGCGCGAAGCGTTCAGTCTGACCGATGTTTGCCTGCCGAGCTGGGACGACGTGACGGCGATCACCGGACTGGAAGATCGCGACGCCATCCTCGACGAGCTTCTCTCCCATGGGGTGAAGGTCGTGGCGCTCAAGCTGGGCCGCGAGGGGTGCTACGTCGCCACGCCGGAGGAACGTCGTATCGTCGCACCGTACCCGGTGCAGGCGATTGACGCCACCGGGGCGGGCGACTGCTTTGGCGGCGCGTTCGTGGCCCGTCTGGCGCTGGGCGACGATCCGTTTACGGCGGCGCGCTACGCCAATGTGTGCGCCGCATTGTCGACGACCGGATACGGTGCGGTTGCACCGGTGCCCCGTGCGGAGCAGGTGCTCCGGCAACTGGCGGGCTGAAGGCTGAGCCCCGTCAACGCATGACTCCACGGGGCACAACCGTTGCCCCGGCTTCCCGCAGTCCTAGCGAGCGACGGGCGGCGCACGACCGCGCCGCCCTCTGAACAAGCCATCTCATCGAAGTTTCCCTCCACAGACCCTGCCATCGCGGTAACCCCCATAGCGCTATACTCGTTGCGAACCTATATCCACTAGGAGAAGAGACATGCAACGAGAGGTCGTGATCGTCAGCGGTGTGCGCACTGCCATTGGTGATTTTGGCGGCAGCCTGAAGGATTTCGCGCCAACGCAACTTGGCGCCATTGTCGCCCGCGAGGCCATGGCCCGTGCGAACGTCGGCGGCGAGGAGGTCGGCCAGGTCGTGTTCGGCAACGTCATCCATACCGAGCCGAAAGACATGTATCTGGCGCGCGTGGCGTCCATCGAGGCAGGGGTGAGCCAGCACGCGCCCGCGATGACCGTGAATCGCCTGTGCGGCTCAGGTCTGCAAGCGGTGGTCTCCGCGGCGCAGTCGATCCTGCTGGGTGACACCGACATAGCGATGGCGGGCGGCGCCGAGAGCATGAGCCGCGCGCCGTACGTCATGCCGGGTGCCCGCTGGGGTACGCGCATGGGCGAATCGCGTCTCGTCGACATGATGCTTGGCGCGCTTCACGACCCGTTTGCCGACATCCACATGGGCGTGACGGCCGAGAACATCGCGAAGAAGTGGGGTATCACGCGCGACGATCAGGACCGTCTGGCAGTCGAGTCGCATCGGCGTGCCGCGCACGCGATGGCGGCCGGCTATTTCAACGATCAGATCGTGCCGATCGCGATCAAGTCGAAGCAGGGCGATATCTCATTCACGACCGACGAGCACGTGCGCGCGGGCTTGAGCATGGAAGACATGGCGAAGCTGCGCCCCGTGTTCGAGAAAGACGGTACGGTCACCGCCGGTAATGCTTCCGGGCTGAATGATGCCGCCGCGGCTCTCATCCTGATGGAGCGTGCGCAAGCCGAGCGTCGCGGCGCCAAGCCGCTGGCACGGCTGGTGAGCTACGCCCACGCCGGTGTCGATCCGAATTACATGGGCATCGGCCCCGTGCCGGCGTCGCGCATGGCGCTGGAGCGTGCTGGTCTCAAGGTGGATGACATCGACGTGGTGGAAGCCAACGAGGCGTTTGCGGCGCAGGCATGCGCCGTCACGCGCGATCTCGGCTTCGATCCGGCCAAGGTGAACCCGAATGGTTCCGGCATTTCGCTGGGTCACCCGATCGGCGCCACCGGTGCGCTCATCACGGTCAAGGCGCTGCATGAGTTGCAGCGCGTCGGCGGCCGTTATGCGCTGGTGACCATGTGTATCGGCGGTGGGCAGGGCATTGCAGCCGTGTTCGAGCGCGTGTAAGTTACACCCCGGGGGTCGGCGGTGTTGCCGGCCCGAGCCATTCCGGAGCCGTGATGACGCAAGACAACCGCAAGCCCCTCGATACGCCGGAAGCCAACGGCTGGCACTGGCAGACCAATATTCTGCACACCGACACACAATTACCCGCAGGGTTTGCCGCCATGCCGGTGCCTGTCGCCCGCGCGTCGACGGTGATTTTCCCCGATCTGGCCGCCATGCGTGCGCTCGACTGGAAGAACGACAGCCAGTGGCGCTACGGCCTGCATGCGACCCCGACGTCGATGGAGTTGATGCGGCGTCTGGCGGCACTCGAAGGCGGCAAGCATTGCCTGCTGTTCCCGTCTGGCCTCGCGGCCATTTCCAATGTGTACTTCGGCCTCGTCAAGGGCGGCGACGACGTGCTCATTCCCGACAACGCCTACGGCCCGAATCGTGAGCACGGAGACTGGCTTGCCGAATCGTTCGGCGTCACGGTGCGCTATTACGATCCGATGATCGGCGACGGCATCGGCGCGCTGATTCAACCCAACACGAAGGTAATCTGGCTCGAAGCGCCGGGTTCGGTCACGATGGAAGTGCCGGACGTGCCGGCCATCGCACGCGTCGCGCGCGAGCGCGGTGTGCTCACCGCCATCGACAACACCTATTCGGCCGGCCTGGCGTTCCGCCCGTTCGATCACGGCGTGGACATCTCGGTGCAGGCGCTGACCAAATACCAGTCGGGCGGCAGCGATGTGCTGATGGGCGCCGTCGTGACCGTCGACGACGACGTGCATCATCGTCTGAAGCGTGCTCGCATGCTGATGGGCGTGGGGGTGTCGGTCGACGATTGCAGTCTCGTGCTGCGCAGTCTGCCAAATATGCAACTGCGCTTCGAGGCGCACGATCGCGCTGCGATGACACTGGCCACGTGGCTGGAAACGCGTCACGAGATTGTGGCGGTGCTGCACCCGGCATTCGAGGACTGTCCGGGCCATCAGCATTTCCGTCGCGATTTCTCGGGAGCGGGTGGCCTGTTCTCCGTGGTGTTCGACGAGCGCTACTCGCAAGCGCAGATCGATGCGTTCGTCGAAGCGCTGCGCTTGTTCAAGATCGGCTTCAGTTGGGGAGGGGCGCACAGCCTTGTCGTGCCGTATCGCGTGCCATCAATGCGTACGGCAACGCCGTGGCAGCATAAGGGCGCGCTGGTGCGCTTCTACATCGGTCTCGAAGATGTGCGCGATTTGCAGGCGGATATCGAGGCGAGCCTCAAGGCGCATCTCGGCGCCTGATGCTGCGGTCCGGGGCGGAGGAACGGCACGCGGACTGCGCAAGCCGTGTCCGCCCGGGGTTCACGTTCAGTCCTTACGGAACAGCGAGAGAATGCCGTCCAGCCCGGCGTAATTGAACGCGACAGACGCCTTCTCGCGCACCACGGGTTTGGCACGGAACGCCACCGACAACCCGGCAATCGCCATCATCTGAAGATCGTTCGAACCGTCGCCCATGACGATGGCCTGATCGGGGCGGATGCCGAATTGGGCCGCCACTTCGGTCACGGTGCGCGCCTTCACTTCGGCGTTGACGATCTCTCCCAGCACCCGGCCGGTGAGCTTGCCGTCGACAATCTCCAGCGTGTTCGCGCGGGCGACATCCAGATTCAGGCGCGTCTTCAGGCGTTCCGTGAAAAAGGTGAAGCCACCCGACACCAGCAGCGTGCGAATGCCGAGCGACTGCACGCCGCGCAGCATGGTCTGCGCGCCGGGCGAGAGTTGCAGGCGCTCGTCGAACACCTTCTCCAAAGCACTGGCGTCGAGCCCCTTGAGCAGGGCCACGCGACGCGTGAGACTTTCGTTGAAGTCCTTGATCTCGCCGCGCATGGCGGCCTCGGTGATCGCCGAGACTTCCGCCTTCAATCCGCAGAAATCGGCGATTTCGTCGACGCACTCGATGGTGATGAGCGTGGAGTCCATATCCATGGCCACCAGCTTGAAATCCGTGAGACGGCGCTGGCTGTCGACGAGTACGGCATCTACCTCGTGCTGCTGGGCAAACGCACTCATCGCGGTACGCAGGGCCGGGCTGTCGGTGACATCGGCGATGCGTGCCGCACCCGGCGTAAACGTAACGTTGGCACCGGGCACGAGTGCGCCGACGGCGGCTTGCAGGTGAGACGGGAATGCCGTAGCAGGAGCGGCGTGCGCGGCGGGTGAAGCGCTGCCCAGAATGACGAGGTCGTTGGCCATCTTGAAGTCGAGAGTCGTGCGTTTTACGTGCGACCGACATTCTACCGGGTTGCGGCGGCCTCGCGCCGGTTTCCCTGACGGGCGGGAGATTCCGGATGCCCATCCGTCGCACGGGGCGCGGCCTCAGCCGTCGTGGGTGGTGCGACGCGCGCGGCTCGGCGGAAGTGCCTCGAACTTGTGCCAGACGCGCCGCAGATGGCGGCTGGAGCCGAAACCGGTGCGCTCGGCAATGCGCTCCAGATCGAGATGGCTGTTGCCGAGCATCTCACGCGCGAGCGCGATGCGTAGTCGATGCAGGTAGTCGATGGGCGCGACGCCGGCGTGTTCGCGGAAGAGTCGCGTCACGTGCCGTTCGCTGGCGCAGGCGATGTCGGCCATGGTGGCGAGTGTCCAGTCGTGGGCGGGATCGGCGGCGATGGCGTCCTGTACCCGATGCAATGCCGGATGCAGGTGATTGCGGCCTTCGAGCCAGGGAGACAACTGTGGGTCGGCACCGGCACGCCGCGCGTAGACAACCATCTGACGCGCCACCGCAGCCGCGCACAGCGGCCCGGCGGCATTGGCAATGAGGGTGAGCATCAGATCCAGCCCGGTGGTGACGCCGGCGCTCGTCCACACGTTCCCGTCATGCACGTAGAGCCGGTTGTCCGCTACGCGCGCACTTGGGGCCAGCGCACGCAATTCGTCGCAACTGCCGTGATGCGTGGTGCAGGCGCGCGTATCGAGCAGTCCCGCGCGCGCGGCCAGCAGCGCGCCCGTGCAGATGCAAGCCAGTTGGTGCGTGGGGCGCACCACTTGCCGAAGCCACGCAACGGCGCGGGCTTCGGCGTCTTTCGTCGGGGCGTCCGATAAGTCGGATAAGTCCGATAAACGCGATAAGTCCGTCATCGTGTCATCGGCCGCCACCTGCTCCGGCAGCGGCTTCTCGACGGTGCCCGCGACGACCAGCCAGGCGTCGTCGGGCACGTCGCCTGGCAGCACGTCCAGCGGCGAGAGGCGCAGGCCGATGGAGGTGGTCACCGAGCGCTGCGTGCCAACATAGCGCAACGCGAAGCGCACGTCGTCTTGCTGGTGATTAGCGATGCGCAACGCCTCGGCCGGCGCTGCGATGTCGAGCAGCAGCGTATCGGGCATGACCAGCAGATAGACGGGTTGCAGTCGTGGCATCGCAGCAGGCCTTCAGGACAAATTCAGACAACGTCGGTTCGAGAGCGACATTACACCGCCGCGAGCGCTTCCTCAACCGTCACGATACGGGCGAAGCGATCGACGAGGACCATTTCGGTGCGCTCCTTGAGGTCGGCGACCGACAACTCGCGTCCGGTGCGCGGGTGTTGCATCGGGAAGGTGAGGGTGGCTTCCGTGACGAAGTCCACTTCGTAACCCGCATCGGACGCCGCACGGGTCGTCGTCTCGCAGCATTGCTCGGTGCGGATGCCGGAAACGATCAGACGCGTAATGCCGTGCTCGACGAGCCACGCGCCGAGGGTAGAGCCGGCCAGCGCGCTGTGCTTCACCTTGTCCACCGTGAATGCCGGGGCGATACGAAGTTCTTCGAGCGTGCGCACGAAGCCCGAGTCACGCGAGAACACGCCCGAATCGATATGGAACACCTGCACGACGGGGACGCCACGGGCCACCGCACCGTCGACGAGCGCTTGCTGGCGGCTGAAGTACGTGGCGAGATCGTCTTCGCGCCAGTACGGACGCTGACGGAACGATTCCTGGGCGTCGATGACGAGCAGGGCGGTGCGGGACGTTTGGGCGGTTTGATCTTGCGACATGAGCGACTCCGTAAGGTCGGGTGACGGTGAGGCCATGTTACGAGGCGCTTAGGGACTACGACAGACCGCCTGCGGACCGGAATCGGACGTATCCGGACATCGGCTGTTAGCGCCTATCAAACCGATCGAACGCCCGGATGCCGGAGAGACAGGCGTTCAGATCGCGGCGCGCGCGCCAATGCCGGTGGTTTGCGCCCGCTGATACAGCGCGGCGGCGAGTGCGACGTCCTGCGCCCCCATGCCGAGCGACTTGAACAAGGTGACGGTTTCGGCGTTGGTGCGCCCGGGATGCGTGTGAATGACCAGTTCCCCGAGTTCTGCGAGCAGGTCCTCCGGTCCGATACGGCCTTCGGCGGCCGCCGCCAGATAGTCGCCGGACTCGTTGATCGTCGATTCGCGCCGGTCGACGAACAACCGGGCTCGCGCCATGAGCATCGTATCGGCTTCACGATGACGAGGGGTGCTGCTGCCGACCAGATTGACGTGTGTGCCCGGCGCGATCCAGCCGGCTTGCAGCACCGGGTCCGTCGCGTTCGTCACCGTCACGACGATATCGGCGTCGCACACGGCCGCTTTCGCGCTCTCGGCGGCTTCGAGGGGAAAGCTGTAGTTCGGCTGTTCCTTGTCGACGAAAGCCTGCGCCGTGGCGAGCGAGCGGCTTGCCACGTACACGTGCCTCAGCGGGCGCGCCGCCGCGAGCGCTGCGAGATGCCAGTGCGCCTGATGACCTGCCCCGATCAGGGCAAGACGAGAGGCGTCGGGGCGGGCGAGCAGACGCGTCGCTAGTCCTGTCACGGCGGCGGTGCGAATACCGGTGATCTCCGCCGCGTTCATGACGGCGAGGAGTTCGCCCGTCTCCCCGCTCATCAACAGGACGCAGCCCTGATGCGGGTCCTTGCCGAGCGCGCTGTTGCCGGGGAAGAAAGTGCCGACCTTGGCGCCGTAGACCGGCATGCCGGACGCTGCGCTGCCGAGGAACGCGGGCATCATGCCGAGCATGCCTTTCGCGCCGAGCGTTTCCGGCGGACGGATGATCTGGCGCAACGGCAGGTGAATCTGCCCACGGGCGAGTGCGCCGAACATGTCGGACATGACGGGGATCGCGTCGGCCACGGGCATGAGCGCGGCGATTTGCGCAGCGTCGAGCAGCAGGACGGGCGGCGTTGAGGAGGTGGCGGACATGCGAGATCCTTGTGAACGTGCGGGCAGTGGCCGAGGTGCGAAGCGAAGACGCGACCGTTAGGTCGCGTCAGGCGCTTCGTCAGAGGGGGCGAAGGCGCTCAGCCGTTCGCTTCGGCCGCGAGTGCCGCTTCGATGTGGCGGTTGAACGTCGCCGTGTCGGTGTTGGTGCCGCACAGCAGCACGCCGACGCGCTTGCCCATGAGTGTCTCGCGTAGCGGCCCCATCAGCGCAGCGGTCGCCGCCGCACACGCGGGTTCTACCGCCAGCTTCAATTGACGGAACAGGGTGAGCATGCCCGCACGCATCTGGTCGTCGGTGACCGTGACCAACTCGTCGACATGACGGCGGCACAGCGTATAGCTATACAACTCCGTGTGCGGCGCCATCAGGCTGTCGGCGATACCGGTCATCGGCCCCATCTTGACAGTGCCGCCTGCGGCGAAGCTCTGCGCCATGGCGTCGGCGCCGGCCGGTTCGACACCGTACACCTTCACGTGCGGCGCGAACAGCTTGAACGCGGTGGCTACGCCGGCAATCAAGCCGCCACCGCCGATGGGTACGATCACGGCGTCGAGGTCGGGGGCTTGCTTCGCCCACTCGTAGCCCAGCGTGGCCGTGCCGAGCACCGTGCGGTAGCCGTTGAACGGATGCACGAAGTAGCGGCCCTCGTCCTGTTCGACGCGCTTGACCATATCGAACGCTTCGTGAACGTTTTCAGCGAGTATCAGTTCCGCACCGTATTCGCGACACAGCGAGGAACGTGCCGGGCTGGCGGTCTTGAGCATGATCGTCTTGGCGCCGATGCCCGTTGCTTGCGCAGCGTAGGCCACCGCCACGGCGTGGTTGCCGGCGGACACGCATGTCACGCCCGCCTTGCGCTGCGCTTCGTCGAGCGAGAGCAGGTTCGAGAACGCCCCGCGTGCCTTGAACGTGCCCGACGCCTGCAACAGTTCGTACTTGAACGTCACCTGGGTGTCGCCGAGCGTCGGAAAGTCACTGCGGGTGAATACCGGCGTCGTTCGCACATAGGGAAGCAGCTTCTCGTGCAAGGCGGCGATGGCGTCTTTCGTCGGCGCGGGTTGCCCGTCGATGGTTTCGGCGTGCAGGTCGTGGGTCGATTGCGTCACTTGGGCGTTGTCTCCTTAGTGGTGAAATGCCGGGAGGGGGGCGCACACCGGTGAGCGGATGTGCGCCGCGGCTCCCGTAGCCGCCTGGCGTTGCCGGGCTCGATGGTTCAGCGAAGGCCGAGCTTGCGGCTGCGCAGCAGCGCGGTAATGCTGATGACGGCAGCGAAAATCAGATAGAAGCTCGGCGCGAGCTTGTTGCCCGTTGCGCCAATGAGCCACGTGATGATAAACGGTGCGAAGCCGCCGAACACCGTTGCTGCAATGTTATAGCCTAGAGAGAGGCCCGTGGTGCGCACCTGTGTCGGGAACAATTCGGTGAGCAGTGCGGGCAGGGCGCCGAAGTACGTCGTCATCAGCAGGCCGAGCACGATCTGGAACACCATCAGCGAGCCGAACGTCGGGTTCGCATCGAGGAAGCGAAACATCGGGTAGACGAGCACCAGCAACGCCACGGCGGCGGCGAGCATCGGCTTGATCCGGCCGTGTGTATCCGACCAGTGGCCGACGATCGGTGCGACGATCAGTTGCACGACACCCGTGAGCAGCACGGCCGAGAATGCGGCCGAGGACGGCAGACCCAACTGCTTGACGGCATACGTCGGCATGTAGAGCACCAGATAGGTCGCGACGGTGGCCATCACGACCACGCCGATGGCGAGCAGCAGGCGTTCTTTCTGGCTGGCAAACGTATCGCGCAGGGGGCTTTGTGTGGGCTCGATGTCGAGGAACTCGGGCGTCTCGTCCAGACGGCGGCGAATGTAATACGCCACAGGGCCGATCAACAAGCCGAAGAAGAACGGGACACGCCACCCCCACGACGCCATCGCTTCCGGCGAGAGATTCCCGGTGAGCAGCGCGCCGAACCCTGCGGCGAGCAGCGTGGTGAGACCTTGCGAGGCGACCTGCCAGCTCGAGAAGAAGCCGCGACGTTGCGGCGCGTGCTCGGCGAGGAACGCCGTGGCGCTACCGAATTCGCCGCCGGCCGAGAAGCCCTGCACCATGCGGGCGATGACGATACCCACCGGCGCCAGCACCCCGATGGTGGTGTACGTGGGCATGAGCGCGATGAGCAGCGTGCCGACCATCATCAACAGAATCGACAGCGTGAGCGCGGCTTTGCGACCGGCGCGGTCGGCGTAGGCGCCAATCACGATGGCGCCGAGCGGGCGCATGAAGAACGACACGCCGAACGTGCCGAGCGTGAGCAGCAGCGACACCGTGTCGTTGCCGGTCGGGAAGAACAGTTTCGCAATGGTCACGGCGAAGAAGCCGTACACCACGAGATCGAACCACTCGAGGGCGTTACCGATCGATGCGGATACGATCACACGCCAGGCGTGCGGGGTGGTGCGGGCGGACGGGGCCGTCGCGTCGGGGGCTGCGCTTGCACTCATGGGCGAGATCTCCAATACCTGTCTGACGTATGTGCTTTGTTATCTTGCGGAGGGATGTCCTGTGCGCCTTTGCAATAGGCGTCTGTGACGGTGTACAGCGTGCTGCTTTGTTGCCTTGGCGATGCCGGATCGGCGTCGCCAAGGCAACGGGCCGCATCCCGCTAGCGGAATACGGCCCGGTAAGACGGCAGTCGGTGCCTTGGCCCGAAATGATTCAGGCGATAGCTCAGGCGTCGACGGTGTTGCTGCGAATCAGCTTGCGCAGAAACGACTCGCACTGCGCGATCTGTTCGAGCGAAACGAACTCGTTGGGCTTGTGCGCTTGCTCGATATTGCCCGGGCCGCACACGATCGACGGCACGCCCGCCAGTTGGAACTGACCGGCTTCGGTGCCGTAGGCGACCTTGCGCTTGTCGGTGTCCTTGGTCAGGGCGCGCACGAGTTGCGTGATGGCGTCCTGCTCCGAGGCGTCCAGCGCCGGGGCGGCGGCAATCCGCTTGAACTCGATGCCGGCGTTCGGGTGTTCTTTCTGCATCTTCGGCACAAGCTCGTCCAGCGCGTATTGCTGAATGCGCTGGAAGATGCCGTCGGCGTCAACACCCGGCAGATTGCGGTATTCGAAAACGAACTCGCACAGTGCCGGAATCGTGTTGAGGGCGATGCCGCCCGAGATCGTGCCGGTCTGCGCCGTGGTGAACGGCACGTCGAACAACTCATCGAACGGGCCGTTCTGCTTGAAGTGGTCGGCCAGATCGCGGATGTAGCAGATCAGACGTGCCGCGTACTCAATGGCGTTCGAGCCCTTCGGCGTGAGCGACGAGTGCGCTGCGTGACCGCGTACGCAGCACTGGTAGGCGTTGATGCCCTTGTGGGCAACGATCACGCGCATGCTCGTAGGCTCGCCGACGATACAGCCGTCCGGGCGAATGCCGCGCTCGCGCAACTCGGCCAGCATCACGGGCGCGCCCACGCAACCAATCTCTTCGTCGTAGGAAAAAGCGAAATGGAACGGCGTCTTGAGCTTGGCGTCACGCATTTCCGGCAGCATCGTCATGACCGAGCCGATGAAGCCCTTCATGTCGCAGGTGCCGCGGCCATACAGGTTGCCGTCGCGCACCACGGGTTTGAACGGATCGGTATCCCACGGCTGGCCGTCAACCGGCACTACGTCGGTGTGCCCCGACAGCACGATGCCGCCCTGGGTGTTGCCGTCAGCGGCGGGCAGCGTCACGAACAGATTGGCCTTGCGCTTGGTGGCGTCATACGAGAGCCACGGCTCGACACCCGCATGCTTGAGGCTGTCGCGCACCGTCTCGATCAGGCCGAGGTTCGATTCGCGGCTGGTGGTGTCGATGCTGACCAGCTTCGTGATCCAGTCGAGCGATGCCGGCTGGGCCTCGCTAGCGGCTTGCGGCGCGATGGCTTGAGGGGAAGCGCTTGTCATTCGAATCTCCGGGAATCTTCCAGTCATACGTACTGGGAAATGGTACTCAAAAATAATTTAGAGGTAAAAGGTTGTGTGAACAACCATTCCTGCCTCGCGAGAATTCGCGCGCCGGGCGGGGGTTTGCCCGGATGCGCTAGCCCGGCGAACGGCTGAAATTGCTGCGGTGCACACCGGATTCGAGGTCTTTTCGACCGCTTCGGTGTGCCGTCGCTGTCGGGTGTGTCAGGCGGCTTTTGCGCCGGGTGAGCCGAGGGCTCGCAACGTCTCCTTGATCGCGCGCACGCGGTCGGTCAGCTCTGCGTGTTTCACTTCGATGCGCAGCTTGTCCTGCCCGGCGAGCTTGATGTGGCGATGCTTCTGCACCAGCTCGATGATGCGCATCGGGTCGACGGCGGGTGTCGGCTCGAATTGCAGGGCGATGGCTTCTTCGCTCGCGTCGATCTTCACGATGCCCAGCGGCTTGGCCAGCAACCGCAGACGGTGCGTCTCGATGAGTGCCTGCGCCTGTTGCGGCAACTTGCCGAAGCGGTCGACGAGTTCTTCCTGCGTTGTGTCGATGGCATCGGGATTCGTACCGTTGGCGAGCCGCTTGTAGAGCGAGAGACGCTCCTGCACGTCGCCGCAGTAATCGCTCGGCAGAATGGCCGGAACGTGCAGATTAATCTCGGTCGTCACGGCGAGCGGCGCGGTGAGATCCGGCTCTCGGCCGGCTTTCAGCGCACTCACGGCGTCGGCCAGCATGTCGGTATAGAGCTGGAAGCCGATTTCATGGATTTCGCCCGACTGTTTGTCGCCCAGCACCTCGCCCGCGCCGCGAATCTCGAGATCGTGCATGGCGAGGTAGAAGCCCGCGCCGAGTTCTTCCATCTGCTGAATCGCTTCGAGACGGCGTTGTGCCTGCTTGGTCAGCGCCTTCGGATCGTGCACGAGCAGATAGGCGTATGCCTGATGGTGCGAGCGGCCCACGCGGCCACGCAACTGGTGCAACTGCGCGAGACCGAACTTGTCGGCGCGGTGCATCAGGATGGTGTTGGCGGTCGGCACGTCGATGCCGGTCTCGATGATGGTCGTACACAGCAGCACGTTGGCGCGCTGTGTCACGAAGTCGCGCATCACGCGCTCGAGATCGCGTTCGTGCATCTGGCCGTGGGCGACCACGATGCGGGCCTCGGGCACAAGGGCTTCCAACTGAGCCTTGCGGTTCTCGATGGTCTCGACTTCGTTATGCAGGAAATACACCTGTCCGCCACGCTTGAGTTCGCGCAGCATGGCTTCGCGAATCACCCCATCTTCCTCGCGTCGCACGAAGGTCTTGATCGCCAGGCGCTTCTGCGGCGCGGTGGCGATGACGGAGAAGTCGCGCAATCCTTCGAGGGCCATGCCGAGCGTGCGCGGAATCGGGGTGGCGGTCAGCGTGAGCACGTCGACCTCGGCGCGCAGTGCCTTGAGGGCCTCCTTCTGACGCACGCCGAAGCGGTGCTCTTCGTCGATGATGACGAGGCCCAGGCGCTGGAAATGGATGTCGTTCGAGAGCAGCTTGTGCGTGCCGATCACGATATCGACCTGTCCCTCGTTGATCGCCTTCACACTCGCGTTCACTTCCTTCGTGGTCTTGAAACGGGAGAGTTCGGCGATGCGCACCGGCCAGTCGGCAAAACGATCGGAGAAGGTCTGCGCGTGTTGTTCGGCGAGCAGCGTGGTAGGCGCGAGCAGGGCGACCTGCTTGCTGTCGAGCACGGCAATGAATGCGGCGCGCAAGGCCACTTCGGTTTTGCCGAAGCCGACGTCGCCGCACACCAGGCGGTCCATCGGGCGACCGCTGGTCATGTCGCTCATGACGGCGGCAATGGCGGCCGCCTGATCCGGTGTTTCCTCAAAGCCGAAGCTGTCGGCAAATTTCTCGTAATCGCGCGGCGACAGCTCGAAAGCGTAGCCCGAGCGCGCGGCACGGCGGGCGTACAGGTTGAGCAGTTCCGCCGCCGTATCGCGGATCTGCTGCGCGGCCTTGCGCTTCGCCTTCTCCCATTGGCCCGAGCCGAGCGAGTGCAGTGGCGCGGTGTCGGGATCGGCGCCGCTGTAGCGCGAGATCAGGTGCAACTGCGAGACCGGCACATACAGTTTGCTCGCGCCCGAGTATTCGAGATGCAGGAATTCGGTCTCGCCTTCGCCGAGATCCATGCTGACCAGGCCCTGATAGCGGCCGATGCCGTGCTGGCTGTGAACCACGGGGTCGCCGACCTTGAGTTCGGCAAGGTCGCGCACCATCGAATCGACCGACGTCGCCTGTTCCTGGCGGCGCTTGCCCGCACGGCGCGCAAGTCCTTCGTACAGCTCGTTTTCGGTGATGAACGCGAGGTTTTCGGCCGGCAGCAGGAAGCCGGCGGCCAGCGGGGCGACGCCGATGGCGAAGCGCGTGTCGGACGTCAGGAAGTCTTCGAGCGACTCGACCGTGGAGGGGCGCAGATCGTTATCGTGCAGCAGTTGCAGCAGCGTCTCGCGGCGGCCGGCCGAATCGGCGCACAACAGCACGCGTGCCGGTGTGCGGGCCAGATAGGCGCGCAGCGCGGCGAGCGGGTCGTCGGCGCGGCGATTGACCGCCAGCGGCGGCAGCGGGGTAGCCCAACTGCCATCGCCCGGTGCGGGCAGCGTCAGCCGTGCGAACGGCTTGGCGAGCGTGAAGAAGTCCTGATCGAGCAGGAATAATTGCTCGGGCGGCAGCACCGGACGCTCGCGATCGTGCGACAGAAAGTTGTAGCGCTGGCGCGTATCGTTCCAGAAGCGGTGGATTGCCGCGTCGAGATCGCCCACGAACACCAGTTGAGCGTCGGCAGGCAGATAGTGGAACAGCGTGGCCGTCTCTTCGAAGAACAGCGGCAGGTAGTACTCGATGCCTGCCGACGGCACACCGCTGCCGATGTCCTTGTAGATCGGACTGCGGCTCGGATCGCCTTCGAAGACTTCGCGCCAGCGGCCGCGAAACGCCGTGCGCGCGGGTTCGTCGAACGGGAATTCGCGCCCCGGCAGCAGACGGACTTCCTTGACCGGATACAGGCTGCGCTGCGTGTCGGGATCGAACGCACGAATGCTGTCGACGGTATCGTCGAACAGGTCGAGGCGATAGGGCAGTGCCGAGCCCATCGGGAAGAGATCGATCAGCCCGCCGCGTACGCAGTACTCGCCGGGGCGCATTACCTGGCTCACATGCTCGTAGCCCGCGAGCGTGAGTTGAGACTTCAACCGGGCCTCGTCAAGACGTTCGCCCTGCGTGAAGAAGAACGTATAGGCCGCCATGAAGCTTGCCGGCGCCATGCGATAGAGCGCAGTGGTCGCGGGCACCAGCACGATGTCGCAGCGCTTCTCGCCGAGATCGTGCAGGGTGGCAAGCCGTTCAGACACGAGATCCTGGTGTGGCGAGAACGTGTCGTAGGGCAGCGTCTCCCAGTCGGGCAGCAGCCGCACGCGCGCCTCGGGCGCACACCACTTCAGCTCCTGCTGCAGGCGCAGGGCATCGGTGGCCTGGGCGCACACGACGGCGAGCAGCGGCAGGCGCTCGCGATTCTCTTCGAAATAGCGGGCAATGAGCAGGGCGTCGCTGGACGCGTGCGAGCCGGCAAAAGCGTAGCGCTGTCCCGCTTTCACGAGCGGCACAGGCACGGTACTACGGGATAAGGCGTTGGCGGAGGACATAGGAAAACGTTGCAGAAATGGCAAAGCACGGGGCTCCACTCGCATGGGGCCCCGTGACAGTCAGCGTCTATTATAAAATCCCTGCTTTACCCTTACCTGCGTTTTATCGTGAGCGACCGACTTTTTGCCGTCATCCCGTGTGCCGGGGCCGGTGTACGCGCCGGGGCCGACGTGCCCAAGCAATACCGAAGCGTCGGCGGACGTGCCATGCTTCACTATGCGCTTGCCGCGTTCGACGCCTGTTCCGAGTTCGCTCAGACCGTGCTGGTGCTGGCGCCCGACGACGATCACTTCGACGGGCGGCGCTTCGGCACGCTGCGCTTTGCGGTGCGCCGTTGCGGTGGCCCGTCGCGCCATGCGTCGGTACTTGGCGGCCTGCAGGCGCTCACCGAGTTCGGGGCGCAGGACAGCGATTGGGTGCTTGTGCACGATGCTGCGCGTCCGGGCATCACTCCCGCGCTGATTCGCGCACTCGTCGAAGCGCTGCGTGACGATCCGGTCGGCGGCATTCTCGCGTTGCCGGTGGCCGATACGCTCAAGCGTGAGCAGGCGCCGGCCGAGAAGGGCGGGCTGGCAGCCGTACAGACCACGGAATCGCGTGACGGGCTGTGGCAGGCGCAGACGCCCCAGATGTTCCGCCTCGGCATGTTGCGTCAGGCGCTGGAAGACGCGCTTGCTTCGGGGGCCGAAGTCACGGATGAGGCCAGCGCCATCGAGCGTATCGGCCTCACGCCGAAACTCGTTCGCGGCAGCCTGCGCAACTTCAAGGTGACATATCCCGAAGATTTCGCGCTTGCCGAAGCATTCCTCGGTGCGACCAGGCCCGCGTGAAGGCGGGGTGATTACAGGCTGCATTGATCCGACGTACTGTTTTTTCGCATTTGGCGATTCCCCATGACTGAACCCGCTGTTTCCAATGTCTCGCTCGCTACGTTGTCCAAGCTCCGCATCGGTCAGGGCTACGACGTGCATGCCCTCGTGCCTGGCCGCCCGCTCGTGATGGGGGGCGTGACGATTCCGTTCGACCGCGGCCTGCTGGGCCATTCGGACGCCGACGTGCTGCTGCACGCCATCACCGACGCCGTGCTTGGTGCGGCGGCGTTGGGCGACATCGGGCGTCATTTCCCGGACACCGATCCCACGTTCAAGGGCGCAAACAGCGTTGTATTGCTCAAGGAAGCCATGCGTCGTGTGCGTGAGCATGGCTACGAGATCGTCAACGTGGACTGCACGGTTATTGCGCAGGCGCCGAAGCTCGCACCGCATATTGCCGCCATGACCCAATCGATTGCCGATGCGCTGGGCATCACCGCCGGTCAGGTGAACGTGAAGGCGAAGACCAACGAGAAGTTGGGCTATCTCGGCCGCCAGGAAGGGATTGAAGCACAGGCGGCGGCATTGCTCATCGGGCGCTGAGCGCCGGCCGGACCCAAAGTAAAACGGCGCTACCGGACGAACCCGGTGGCGCCGTTTTGCTTTTGATGGCTCGCGCGGTGTCGAGACGCCGCGCCAAGCCTTACCTTACGCTGCCTCGGCGGCGAGGACTTGCGCAGCGGCGTTGATGACAGCGGCGATACGGCCGACGTCACGCAGTTGCGCGGTGCTCATCCCATGCTCGGCGGCGAGCAGATGATAGTGCGACTTCACGCAGAAGTGGCACTTGCCGATGATGGACGCCGCCAGCGCATACATCTCGAAGCGACGCTGATCGACGCCGCCTCGTGTGGCGTAGCCGTTCATGCGAAGTTGAGCCTTCTCGTTCTTGAGTTCGGCGTTATCGGCCATCTCGAGATACGGATACCACGTGTTGTTCATGCCCATGAGCGCGGCGGCGGTCAACGCGCCTTCAAGCTCTTCCGGGGACAATACGCCGGCTTCGCGAATCGCCTTGATGAGCGGCTGACTCTTGGCGGCGAAGGCGGCCGCGAGGGCCACACCGACGGCGTCGTTGCCTTCCAGCGAGGAGCGGGCGATCGTGCCGTCGAGGTTCAGGCGAATGTCCTTGGCGTAGTCAGGGATCTGCGCCTTAATCGCGGTGATGAATTCCATAAATTTCTCCTATTGCTTTGGGCTGAAAAAGCCCGCTTGCGCGGGCTTCGAGACGACGCTTACAGCGTTGCACCGCCGACCGCGCGGTTGCACGGGCAGAGTTCGTCGGTTTGCAGACCGTCCAGAATACGCAGAACTTCTTCCGGGTTACGGCCGACGTTCAGGTTGTTCACCGAAACGTGCTGGATGACGTTGTCCGGGTCAACGATGAACGTTGCACGCAGGGCCACGCCGGCTTCCTTTTCACGCACGCCGAGTTGGTCGATCAGAGCACCCGTGGTGTCGCCGAACGAGTAGTGGTTCAGCTTGCTCAGGTCCTTGTGCTCACGGCGCCATGCCAGTTTCACGAATTCGTTGTCGCCCGAACCGCCGAGCAGAACAGCGTCACGATCTGCGAAGTCGTTGGCCAGCTTGGCGAACTCAACGATTTCGGTCGGGCACACGAAGGTGAAATCCTTCGGGTAGAAGTAAATGATCTTCCACTTGCCCGGGAACGAGGCTTCGGTGATCGTTTCGAAAGCCGACACACCGTTTTCTTCGTGGTTGTTGAAACCGGGCTTGGCAGCTACTACCGAGAACGCTTCGAGTTTGTCGCCGACAGTCTTCATCGATTTACTCCTAAATTAGTGCGGTTTATGTCGAGATGTCACAGGTACATCGCAACCAGCAACTGACCGGGATCATGCGATCCTCAGTCAACTAAAGCACTATACGCTATCAAATCAATAGCAGCAATAGTTTATTTTTATGTTGAGGATAGTTAAATCAAATCCCGTCGATAGGATTTTGCGCGATGCCGCGCGGAAGAAGCCTTGAGCATAGCCAAATTTCCGTGCGATCACACCTATTTAGCAAGCGGGAATGACACGATGATTTCAAGGCCGGTGCCCGGACGAGCGTTGCGCAGCGAGGCGATGCCTTTATAGCGCGTGGCGATGCGCTGCACGATTGCCATGCCAAGGCCGGTGCCGTCTGCCTTGGTTCGTGCGGTGTCCACCCGATAGAACGGGCGGAAAACGAGGGCCAGTTGCTCCTCGGGAATGCCGGGGCCGGTATCGCGTACACGCATCTCGACGCGTTCGCCGAGCACGCGCGTCGTGATGTGAACGTTGGCGATGTCGGTCTGCGCGTCGCGGCCATACTTGCGCGCGTTCTCGAGCAGGTTCGTGAGCAGGCGCTTGAGGTCGGTGCGCTCGGCGAGCACCGCGGTGGCCTCGGCAAGTTCGACGGTGACGTTGAGGTCTTCCCGGCCGTCGAACGAGGTGGCGGTCTCGCGCACGATATCCGACAGGTCCAGTGCCTGCATCGTGCGCGACGCCGGACGAGCGTAATCGAGAAAGCGGCCGATGATCTCGTCCATTTGCTCGATGTCGCTGATCATGTCGCGTTTGACATTCTCGTCGGACGGACTCATCTCCGTCTCCAGCCGCAGCCGGGCGAGCGGCGTGCGCAGGTCGTGCGAGATGCCGGCGAGCATCAGTGCCCGGTCGGCTTCGAGGCGGTCGAGTTCGTCCACCATCTGGTTGAAGCTGCGGTTGGCCTCGGCGGCCTCGCCCATGCCGCGCTCGGGTAGCGGGTCGGGGCGTTGCCCTTCACCGATGGCACGCGCGGCGTGGGCGAGCCGGGCAAACGGCCGGTTCACGAGCGCGGTAATGAAGGCGGCGCCAATGAGCGAGAGTGCCAGCGCGAAGGTCCCCCAACTGAAGAGTTGAAGGCCGGTGGCCGTGTCGATCCGGTCTTGCTCGATAGCGACCCAGTAGTCGTCTTCGTCGATCTTGAAGCTGATCCACATGGCCGGGATCTCGTTGACCGAGGCGGCGATGATCGTGTCCGTGCCAAGACGCCGTTGCACGTCGCGCACGATCAGATCCTGCACCACGCCGCCGGGTTGCTTCTCGATCTTGTCAGCCGGTTCGCGCGGATATACGCGGATGCCCTCATTGCTCTCCAGATCCTGGAGCAATGCGCGGCGCAGATCGGGTTCGGAATAGAGCAGGGCGGTGCGCGTGAGCTTGACGATCGACACGAGTTGCTGCGCGACCCGCTGTGCGCGCGGCTCGCGTTCGATCACACGAAAGCTCTGATACCAGGCGGCCAGACTGACGCCGATGAGCAGTGCGATGAGGAAAAAGGTACGCCAGAAAAGACCGCCGAACAGCCCGCGTACCATCCGGATCGGATGCATGGGGTGGCTCCGTCTAAAGCGTGATTTGTGCGTGTTCGCAGGCCCGGTGTGCCGGATGACGGGTGCCTGGGCGAAGCGCGATGTGCAGCATGGTATGCGACGTGAAACAAGACACAACGCCGGTGCGCGAGCTTGTCGCGACCGGCGTTGTTTTGCTGCGTGAGACGCGAAGGTGGCCGATCACGCGCCGCCGTCCGGGATGAACACGTAGCCGAGGCCCCAGACGGTCTGAATGAAGCGCGGGCTGCCCGGGTCCGGTTCGATGAGCTTGCGCAGGCGCGAGATCTGCACGTCGAGGCTGCGATCGAACACTTCGTATTCACGCCCCCGTGCGAGTTCCATCAGCTTTTCACGGGACAGTGGCTGGCGCGGATGGCGTGCAAACACCTTGAGCACCGAGAACTCGCCCGTCGTGAGCGCGATTTCCTGACCGTTCTTGGTGAGCGTGCGCGTGGCGAGGTTCAGGGCGAAGTCGCCAAACTCGAACGTCTCCATGGTTTCGCTGGGGGCGCCGGGAAGTTCAGGCGGCGCCTGACGGCGCAACACGGCGTGAATTCGGGCGACGAGTTCGCGCGGATTGAAGGGCTTCGGCAGATAATCGTCGGCGCCCATTTCGAGGCCGACGATACGGTCGACATCCTCGCCTTTGGCCGTTAACATGATGATCGGCGTGCGGTCATTCGCGCCACGCAGGCGGCGACAAATAGATAGACCGTCTTCACCGGGGAGCATCAGGTCCAGCACGAGCAGATCGAAGCGCTCGCGCACCCAAAGCTTGTTCATGGCCGTTGCATTTTCGGCCACAAAGACATTGAAACCCTGTTCCCCGAGGTAACGACGTAACAGGTCGCGCAGGCGCGGATCGTCGTCGACAACCAGAATTTTGGGAGAATTTTTGTTTTCCATGCCACGTATCTTAGCCCGAAATGTTGCGAACTGAGGAGGCCGCCAAAGCGGGTTACAAAGGGTTACACAATTTACTCTACCCCTTGTGCGCTGACCATAGGCAGTGGGTACACTTGCACCCCTGCCAGGGCGAAAACCTGCTGCATGGCATGAAGGACATACGCACAAGATGAGATGGGCTGCTGAGTTGACGTTACTGTTCGGGGGAATCATGCTCTGGGGACACCTGGGTGTGACGTATGCCCGTCCCGTGCCCTATTTCAGTACGCAATCTCATGACGCGAGTCCGTCGGGACAGCAGCGCCCGGCGCCGTCGCCTCGCAATCCGTCGAAGAATGGGCAGTCGCAGGGGGATACCTCCGCCGAGCGCCGTAACGACGATCTGCAGAACACGCCGCCGGGCCGCCGTCCGAATGGTCATATGACGCCGGAAGACCGGCGCTTGCTTCGTCAGCATATTCAAGACGCTGTGCGCGAGTTGTACAGTCACTAATATGACGCGCACGACGTTGGTGTCAGATCAGTGTCGGAAACGTCGCCAAACGCTTCTCCCAAAACGCCAGTGATGTCACTTTGACGCGAGCGTCCCATGAAGCCGAATCCAACACCGCCAGCCGCTGTCGACGCTGGCTTTTTTTGCGCTCGCCGCAAGCGTAATGAGACGGCGAGGCAACGGATCGTACCGCCGCCGTTGCTATTCGTCCACCTGAAACCGCTCGCCTGCCGGCGGCTCGTGCCGAGCTTGCTCGTCGCCTTTTGGCTGGCGTCGCCGTTGGCGGTCCACGCTGCGGGGGTGAAGCACGCGGGTGTGGCGCATACGGCGCGTTCGACGTCGACGCATGCAACGAATACCGCTGTCGATCCCTCGACGCGCGCCCTCACGGCCGACGACGCCCGCTACCTCCTCACGCGCACCGGTTACTCTCCCGACGCTCGCGAGCTGGCGCCACTCGTCGGGTTGACGCGCGCGCAGGCCGTCGACCGCCTGCTGGAGCAAACACGCCGTACTGCCGTGACGCCACCGCCCGCCTGGGCGGCCGATCCGCCGCTTTATGGCGCGCCTGCCAAGAACATGACCGACGAGCAGCGCCGCGAACTGAACCAGCGACGCGATCGCATGGCGGCGTCGTTGGCTGCCTGGTGGGCGCAGGAGATGGCGAGCACGCCGTCGCCGCTCACCGAGCGCATGACGATGTTCTGGCACAACCACTTCGTGTCGAGCGACGACAAGGTTCGCGAGCCGGTCGCACTTTACCGTCAGAACGTGCTGCTGCGTGCGAATGCGCTGGGCAATTTCGGCGTGTTGCTGCATGAGGTGTCGAAGGACCCGGCCATGCTCGTCTATCTCGACGGTGCGGGCAGCCGGAAGGGGCATCCCAATGAGAACTTCGCGCGTGAGGTCATGGAGCTGTTCACGCTGGGCGAGGGGCATTACACCGAACAGGACGTCCGTGAGGCGGCGCGTGCCTATACCGGCTGGAGTATTGATCGGCCGACGATGAGCTACGTCTGGCGCGCCAATGTTCATGACGTGGGCGCGAAGACCGTGATGAACCAGACCGGCGACTTCGATGGCGATCAGATGCTCGACATTTTGCTGGCGCGTCCGGAGACGGCAACGTTCATCGCTGGCAAATTGTGGCGCGAGTTCGTATCGCCGACGCCCGAGCCGTCGCAGGTTCAACGTGTGGCGGGCGCCTTTCGCGCGAGCGGATACGACATCCGCGTGGCGATGCGTGCGCTATTGCTGACGCCTGCCTTCTGGGATGCGCGAACACGGGGTACGTTGGTCAAGTCGCCGTCGGAGTTCGTGACGGACACCGTGCGTGAGTTCGACATCGGCTACGACGACCCGCAGATGCTGGCTCAGCAGATGCGGGCGCTTGGGCAGGACCTGTTCCGTCCGCCGAATGTGAAGGGGTGGCCCGGCGGTGACGCGTGGATCGACAGCACCACATTGCTGGCGCGAAAGCAGTTCGTGGAGCGCATGTTCCGGGCGACGGAGAACGCGAATGCCGGTGGTCCGTCGATGGTGTTGCCGTCGTCGTCAGCGAGTTCCGGTGTGCAACGCACGGCGCTTCGTCCTGCGGCGGCGATGCCGAGAACGGTCGCGGGTGTGCGGTTCGATCTGTCGCGCTGGCTGCAAGCTTACGGGCTGGGGCCGGTCGACGTTCCGGATGAGGCGTCGCGCGAGGCGTTGCAGCGGGCGGTGTTGCCGTTCGCGCCTGCGGTGCCGCAAACGGTCGGCGTGAACAGTGCAGCCTGTTTGCAGGCGTTATTGATGGACCCCGCGTATCAGTTGAAGTGATGATGTGATGGCGGGCAGCACGGGATGGGTGTCATTGGGCGACGTCTGCGTATCCATTCGTACGGGACGAGCCATGAGAGGTGTGAGATGCGTCGACGTGATTTTCTGACTTTTGCCGGTGGCCTTGGCGCTGCATGGCTGGCACCGATGCCGGTCCTGGCGGCTGCACGCGATCTGTCCGGGATACTGCCGGGGGCGGGCGGAAACTACGGCAATCTGCTGATCCTGATCGAACTCAAAGGTGGCAATGACGGGTTGAACACGGTCATTCCTTATGCCGACCCAATGTATGCGAGTTTGCGCCCGAGTATTGGCATCAAACGTGAGCAGGTGGTGCAACTGGATGGGCATAGCGGTCTGCATCCGGAGATGCGCGCGTTGTTGCCCATGTGGCAGGCGAAGGAGTTGGCGATCGTGCAGGGTGTGGGGTATCCGCAGCCGAATCTGTCGCACTTCCGGTCTATCGAGATATGGAATACCGCGTCGCGTTCCGACGAGTATTTGCGCGACGGCTGGTTGTCGCGCGCGTTTGCGGAACAAGCTGTGCCGCCGGGTTTCGACGCCGATGGCGTGATCGTGGGCAGTGCGGAGTTGGGGCCGTTGGGCGGCGGTGCCCGGGCCGTGACGTTGACCAATCCGGCGCAGTTCTTGCGAGATGCGACGCTGGCGTCGGCGAATGCGGTGCAGGTGAGCAACCCGGCGCTCGCGCATGTGTTGCGTGTGGAGAACGACATCGTGAAGGCGGCGGACGGATTGCGGCCGCGTCAGGGACAGTACGTGCTGCGCGCGCCGATGCCGCCGGGGGCGTTCGGCAACGTGGTGAAGACGGCGTTGCAGGTCGTTGCGGCGGCGGACTCTTCGGCGGGCGTGCCGCTGCCGGGGCGCGGCGTTGCGGTGTTGCGTCTGACGCTCAACGGCTTTGATACGCACCAGAATCAACCGGGGCAGCAGGCGAATCTATTGCGTCAGTTGTCGCAGGGGATGATGGCGTTGCGGGCGGGGCTGACCGAGTTGAATCGTTGGCAATCGACGATGATCGTCACGTACGCGGAGTTCGGCCGGCGTCCGCGCGAGAACCAGAGTCAGGGGACGGATCACGGGACGGTGGCGCCGCATTTCATAGCGGGCGGGCGCGTTCGCGGCGGCCTTTACGGGGAGGTGCCGCGATTGGATCGGCTCGATGGGAACGGCAATCTGCCATTTGCCGTCGATTTCCGCGAAGTGTATGCGACGGTGCTGCAGCGCTGGTGGGGGCTGAGTCCGCAGACGGTGTTGGGCGGTGCGTTCAAGCCGTTGGATGTGTTGCGGGTTTGAGGTGTTGGCGCGGTGGGGGCTGGTGTTGTGCTGGTGAGCAGGGGATGGTTGCTGTGCGCGCTTGCAGGATCCGCGAATCGTCAGGGCGAAGTTGCGGATCTGCGAACGGAAGCGGGGCGGTAGGTCTCAGCGAGCGCGCCAGGCACGCCAGAATTTGCGCAGCGGCGTGAGATCGATGCGTTGGTGCAGCACCTGATAGTCGCTGGCGGCGACTTCATCCATCAATGCCAACTGCAGTGCGGCGAGGGCGAGCAACGGCTTTTGCTTGCGGCGGTCTTGTTTGGGGATGGTGGCGGCGGCTTCGGCGATGGTCTGGCGCGCGCGGGCGTGTTGGAACTTCATGAGTTCGATGAAGGCGGGCGAGTACTTCCCGTTTTGCAGATCGGCGGCGGTGACGCCGAAGCGCTGCAATTCGTCGATGGGGAAATAGACGTAGCCGGCGCGTGCGTCGGCACCTGCGTCGGAGACGCGGCGGCCGAGTGTGATGGCGTGGCCGAGGGTGCGGGCGAGCGCAGGGGTTTGCGGGTCGTCGAAACCGTAGATGCGCGCGACCAGTTCGGCGGGGGCGCCGCCGGCGGCGTCGCAATAGTGCGAGAGGCCGGCGAAGTCGAGATAGCGCATCTGGGAGAGATCCATCTCGGCGCCATGCAGGACGGCTTCGAATGCGGCGCGTGCGATGTTGGTGCTTTTGACGACAGGGGCAAGTGCGCGCGTGACGGGGTGTGCTGGGTTCCCGGCGAAGAGTCGCGCGAGTTCCTGGCGCCACCAATCGAGCTTTGCGTGAGCGACACCGGGGTCGTGGACGGCGGCGTGAATATCGGCGACTTCCTGGCAGAAGGCATGGGCGGCGTAGGCGGCGTCGCGCTTGGACGGCGGCAGTTGGAGCAGTGCGTAATAGAGCGCGGAGCCGGCGGGGCCGGCTTTCTGGCGGCAGTAGTCGTTGGCTTGCGCGGGGGTGCCGTGGGTACCGGGCGAGTCGTCGGCGGTCTCGTGGGGTTGCATGCGAATGGGGGTATCGGTTTGGTCAGGTGCCCGGATGTCGGTACGCGGGCGCGCAACCGGGGGCAAGAGCCATGAATTGGTGCGAATTCTAGCATTGCGAGCCTAGGGGCGGGCGTGGGGGAGATGGCGTTGTAAGAGATTGCCGGTCAAATGCACATCATGTAGAATGCTCGCCTGCTTTGACGCATGCGAGCGGGGCGACGAGTCGCCCCTTCTCATGTCCGCCAGGACACGCATGCCGTCGACCCGATGCCGGGATGTCGTTTCCTCATAAAGGTGGCGACGCCCACGGGCTGCGAGGATGGCGAAATTGGTAGACGCACCAGGTTTAGGTCCTGACGCCCGCAAGGGTGTAGGGGTTCGAGTCCCCTTCCTCGCACCAACTCCCCGTTTTGGCATCGGTTTCGTAGGTCTCACTTCTTCCCGCAATATTTCGCAAACGACCTGCCTGTAAGGCTTGGCGGGGTTCTTTGCGTGAATTCCGATTGTTCGTCCGAGGCGCAAAATCTCACCTCTTCAAACCTAAAATCGGTGGGTCGGCCCCATCGGGGCCCCAACTCGGCCCCCAAAAATGGCATCGATTACGAAGACTTCGAAAGGTTGGAGAGCGCAGGTTAAGCAGAACGGCGTGAGAGATAGCCGGACGTTCGATACGAAGGCTGCTGCGGTTGCGTGGAGCGCAAAGCGAGAGACAGAGCTGCGGTCGATTGCTGACGGTTTCGGTAGTAAAACGCTCACGGTTGGTGACGTGCTTCGAGAGTATGAGCTCAAGGTGAGCCCGACGAAACGCGGCGCGAGGTGGGAAAAGCTGCGTCTGCCGCTAATCGGTAGCAAAGAGATCGGCGGTCGGAAGTTCGCGGAGATCAAGCTCGCGGATCTCCGGCCCAGCCACATCGCCGCATGGCGTGATGCTCGAATGCGTGAAGTCTCGGGATCATCAACCTCGCGAGAAATGTCGCTGATGTCGCATGCGTTTCTAGTGGCTCGGAAGGAGTGGGGCTGGCTGGTGACGAATCCAATGGCTGAAGTGAAGCGTCCGCCAGATCCGCCGGGCCGTGAGCGATTGATATCCGAAGAGGAAATCGAGTCGCTGCTCACGAGCATGGGGTTCGAAGAAGGGCTTCCCATAGAAAAGCCGATGCAGCGAGTGGCCGTGGCATTTCTCTTCGCGATAGAAACCGCCATGCGCTCCAGCGAAATCCTGGCTCTCACGGCTTCATCGGTGAACTACAAGGCCAAGTTCGCGCGCCTGCCCATGACTAAGAACGGTACGGCACGAAACGTACCGTTGTCATCCAGAGCAATTGAACTGCTGAAGTTGCTGCCGACCGTGGAAAAGGGCAAAGCTCTATTCGCGTTGTCAGCATCGAGCCGCGACGCACTTTTCCGAAAGGCACGCGACAGAACTCAGATCCCGGACGTAACCTTTCACGATACCCGTCACGAAGCGATCACGCGCCTGGCGAAGAAATTGCAGCCACTGGACTTAGCCAGAATGACCGGCCATAGAAACATCTCTGAACTCATGACGTATTACAACGCGACGGCAACAGATATCGCAGGACGCTTAGGTTAATGGCCGAAGATATATCGGCCCTGCATTCGTCCGCCAGTCTCAATTGCGTCAAATTTGCGATTGGTGGAAGGCCCGTTGACCGCCCTGGATGGACGGAAGCTACGGGGCTTTGCTTTCGGGCTTGGGTAAGAAAGTCTGCATTTAACTGTGGATTCAACCAGCCGCCTAGGCCCATCCGAACATTGCCGTTCGCGGCGGAGCACTCAGGACTATCTAGTGCTGGCGAATTTGCTCTAGGGTTACGCTGGGCGCCGCTCACGAAGACGGCACGAATGCTCCGACAACGTCTGACCACATTGGTCCACGCCGCCTGTTTGGTAGACTCTTCCCTTACGGGGTGCCGCCGCAACCGCAGCCGCGCGCAAGAAAATTTCATACTCCTTCCCGAGTGCCGACCAATGGAACTGATTGAACTGAAAATTGAGAGTTTCAAGAAGATTGAAGAAGTAACTGTCCCGCTCTCAGATGTAAATATTCTCGTGGGACCGAACGGTTGTGGCAAGTCGTCCATCGTGCAGGCTGTCCACTTGGCGAGTTGCGTTATGCGACAAGCCGATCGGGTTGCGGCTGACAAGACGGCGACGGTTGCCGTAGACGACTTAGACTATCTGCCTACGGACGACTATAAAACTCTCGGACACGGTGCGAACTGGGGTAATAAAGACGGAACGCCATCGTCGACCGTGACACTGAAGTTTCGAAAGCCTGCTGATGAAATTGTTGAGGCCAATTGTCGACTGCGATCCGCACGAAATGCAGGAATATCGATTACTGGTTCAGTTGCGCCGGACCTGTTGCCGTTATTGCGCGGAAAAAGCAAATTTTTCTCTGCTTACATTCCCGGAATCTCTGGAATTCCGAATAAGGAAGAAAGAAAATCAAAAAAAGTTATTCTTAAATCGTGTTCATTCGGCGATTCGAACGTCATCTTACGGAACGCGCTGCTGCTATTGAAAGAAAGCAGTGAATTGAATATTCCATTGATTCAGAAATGGATTGAAAATATCATCGGCCCGATTGAAATTCACGTCGAGCATGATAACGATAGCGATCTGCATATCCACTGCAGTGTAAGTGTGGGTGGTTCCACAAAGCCATTAGAACTCGTCGGTACGGGTTACCTGCAACTGATCCAAATATTCTGTTACGTACTGCTGTTCCAACCCGGTGTACTGCTGATCGATGAGCCTGACATTCACCTTCATCCGCATGTGCAAGAGCGGTTAGCAGGTGTGCTTGCGGAGTTAGCGCGAGAACGCGGTATCAAAATACTATTGACTACACATTCGCCATTTATTGTTCGTGGAGCGCCTCCGGGGACCAACGTATGCTGGTTGCAGGATGGAAAAATCGAATCGAAAGATCGAATGCTTGTCGAAACCGCCCTGGGATGGGGCGCATTCGGCAAGCGCCTCATAATCGTGTCAGAGGACACAAACACCGCTCTACTGAAGAAGATCGTTGCTCAGTGGCCAGAGATTGATCGCTCGGTGGCCTTCTACCCTGGTAACGGTTACAAAAGCGTCCCGTCTCCCGCACAGGCCAAGGAATTAGCGGAAACGCTGGGCCAGAAGTTCAAAATACTCGTTCATCGCGACCGCGATTCATTGACCGACGCAGAAGTTCGAGAACTGGTCCAAACGTACGCGGCCGAAGGTGTGGGCTTGTGGTTGCCGACGGAGTCGGATGTCGAAGCATATTTCTGTCAGCCAGAGTTTCTTGAGGTCTTTTTGGGTTGTACGCAGCAAGAGGCGAGCGATTACATAACGGATACCTTGACACAACACGCGGTTCCACTACGTCAGCAGTTTGATTCCCAGAGGGCTGCACACAACCAAGAATTCCACGCAGCCGGCGGAGGTCAGACTAACGAAGAAATCTGGGGCGCCCTACAAGCGCGCCCCCTCAAGGGAGGAAAGGGAAAATTCGTATTCAAACAACTCAAAAATAAGGTGCCCGCAGGGGCATTTAGCGAAAATAAAATACTTGCGGGTGCGATCGGCGGTTTGATGGCGATTGACCTCAAACACAGTATTGAGCAGCTACTGCAAGCGTAAGCGATACGCAATTTCAAGCTCGTCTTTTCGCCAAGCATGACTCGCTATCCGGGGCTAGCGGGCGTTTAACACGTCCGTCAGTTCCTCGTCCGAGCGATAAGCGTGTCGTGCAGAACCAACTTGCCGCAAGAACTCGCGTCCGACGAACCGTAACCGTGACGCTTTTACTATGTTTGCGGATGGTCTGCGCGGACATTTCCGCTTGGGAGTGCGCCAATTACGGCCTTGAGACGCCGTTCTTCGTCGATCCTGATAATTTCCCTTCCTCGCTCGACTTGTTCGCTCGACATTTCCTCGAGCTCTGGTATCTTGTTAAACCATTTGGTCCAACGATGCTCGATGGCTTTTATTGAAATCTCGTCCGTCTTCGTTCGGCGCATATGGGCATATACGAGAGCCTTTAATTCGGACGGAAGATCGGCGCCTTCCATCGCGCGCTTAAAAACCCATAGATGCAAGTCGACGAGCTCGAGTCCACAACTGTCGGTGCTGCTTGAGAACTCGATGGGAACATCGGGAACGTGCGTATGATCAACGAGCGGCATACCCGGCCCAAGCGACGATTTGAACCCACGAGCGTTGCGATAGAATTCGGCGAGTGTGCGCTGTGCCTTGTTGAACTGAGACTGCTGATCTACAACGATTCGCGATGCACGTGCTCCCGTGGCTCTCAGTCGATCCGCGATTCCATGCATCACTGACTGAAAGCCGACCACGTTAGGCGTAACCTGCAGCATTTCTTTCCTGTTCGGCACGTTGTACGAAATCTCTCTTGGATTGGCATCTGCCCAAGCCAACGCGTCTCCTATCAATTGTCTTGAGCGCGCATCGGGCAGAACGTTGACCCGCCCTCGAAGCGCTCTGCACACTTGCTGCATTATCGGAAGAGCGATAACGTCATTGGGCGTAATCCGCGCTTGCCATGCCAATTGCGCAAGCTCCTTGTCAAACAACGCCGCGACCTTGATCAGGAGGACGTATCGCAGTGGAGTCCAGTAGCCAGTCCACGTGACTGCGGGGTTCACTCCCTGATCAAACACTTGGTCAAAGAAGCTGATAATTGCGTGATCCGGCTTGGCAACACGATAAACGTTGAATCGGATATCGAATTGTTTCACAAGAGGCAATACGTCCGGAATCACATCAACCAAGCGACCGATTCCCAACTCCGCCGCGTGCAGCCGCTGCACGTCGAGTTTCTTCCGGACTCGCTTCACTCGTTCGAGCGCTATTGCATCAAGATTGACGCGGCTGGACAGCACGCCGTAGTACAGGATTGGTTGCGCCGGATCGAAGAGGTTCGGACCTGTGTGCCCGGACTCGTCTACATAAAAATGCATCACTTCCCCCCAAATATTTTGTCCTAGGTCTTCACCGGCACTCACCAACTGGGCGCTACGTGTGTCATTCCACCGCTTAACCCGCGTCTCGCCAAGGTGCATTATCGACGCCGTGCTAGCACCACCCTCAATAGTCAAATGAATGCTTGCAGAATGTGACCTGCCCTCTCAATATTTGCGCGCTGGACAGGTCAAAACGTCCCTTCATGGCCGATTGTAGCCATTGCCGTACAGCAATTGGTGAATTGCGGGCGGTGGCGGCCGACTCGATTGTGGTGATGAGTCGGCCGACTTATCTCAGTTCAGGTTGCGTGGGCGTCCGCCTCGTGTCTTGCGGTGCGAATCTACCCATGCGATGACTTCAATAGCTTTCCATAGGGGCTGTCCCATGGTGCCGCTGACGTGCGAGTTCGCGTCGCTTTTTGATTTTGCCCGCGTGGATGGAAGTCGAATCGGTGTCGGGAAGTCTGGAAGCGTGACTACCCGCTCAAGCACTACGGCTGGGGAGCGTTGCAGGTACGAGCCAATCGTCTTTGCGTTCCAGAGCTGAATCGACAGCGGGAGCGCAGGGGACATTCGATCGGCCACAGATTGAGCGAGATGCTCCACGAGACGGATGCTGTCGATTTCCAGGGGGAGTCGTCGAGGTTCATTCATGGACGTTCTCCCGCGTAGCCAACCAAAAGCACCCTAAATCCTGATTCCAAAAGACTTGACAATGATCTAGGCTTGCGCCGACCTGTTGCGCTGCCTCAAAGGCGAGCACTATCGCTCTTGGGGCGTCGTCGCTGAGTATGTGATCGATCGGATGACGTTCTGGAACCGTGATTCCTCGGCTTGTCCAATAGCGTTTCTCGTTCATCTTGTGCTCGGCGAAGTCTTTTGTCAGGTACTTGCCGAGATAGGCCGCGAGCTTATGGCGCAAGCCTCTTTGACGGAACGGGTTGCGCACGTCGACGTTGCCGTTATCTGTGCCGACAATCGATTGCCAAACGGAGCGGAGCACACGATAGTTTTGTCGACCCCTTACTGCGATGTGGAGATGCCAAGCCCCCCGCTTCTGACGTTCTGAGACCGCGATGTACTGGAAGTCCTGAAACTTACCCAAGCGGCGACGTAATGCATCGAAGTCCCGTTTCAGTCGTTCGCGGTCCTGCATGTTCTCCCGGTAGGTCAACGTAATCATGCGATCCGCAGCGATTGCCTTACAACGCAATCTGACTTGTTGTTTTGCCCGCTTGGCCGCTGCCATTTGGTTATCTTCCGAATTTTCAGATTCGCCACGTTTGGCTTTCGGAAGGGTGTGAAGCTGCTGAGCGCCCATGTAGCGGTCGAATCGGGTGGCAGTGACCTCCACCTGGCCGTCCCCGAAGTTGCGTCCTCGGATGAGCCACTCTCGCCGGAAGGCGGCATCGTTCCCTAGAATTGGTTCCTGCATGGCAGCTCCTTTGTCATGCTTCATCGCGGAAAGTGTTGGCCCCGGTGCCCTGCATCGGGGCCTTTTTTCGTCCAAGCCAACGTGTTGCTGTCGTTTCTCAGTGGGGCTTTCCTTCCTCCTTGTCCGTTAAGTGTTACTGGTATAAATCTAGGGCGCGCTTCGCGCGCCCCCGCCGTCCTCGGCCCTGCGGGCGGCGGCGGTCGCGCGAATCGTCCTGCCTTCCTCGGTCCACTCCGCTTCTTCGGCGTAGGGGGAAAAGCGGTTTTCAATGAGGGGAGGTGTGCCTGACGGCGGCACTTCGGCGTTCGTCAGAGGTGCTACCCGCTGCTCGGTCGCGCGAGCCGCGCTGAGTCGCGCGTCAACTGTCCGGACGTTGCAGACGGTACGGTGACTACCTTCGGCTCCGGCATCGGCGCCGACACTCCCGACGCTAGATGTCCTCACGCGCTCGACCTGGAGCACCAGAAGAATCTCAGTGGCGGATGCGGTATCCGAATGACTGTCGAGAAATCGCGGCAGGAAGGACAGCCCTGTGTTGTTGTCCGACGCCTTGTTGGTCGTAAGGCCGCCGATCAGGATGATGTCGCCGTCCTGGAGGCTGATTTCGGTGCTGACCTCTCGGGTGTTCAGCGTCGGAGAGTTGTTAACGCCGGTTGTTGTCTTCACGAAGTCACTGATCTGCTGCGAGACGTGTAGATCAATGACGCAGTCTTTGACGGTCGGTCGCAGCTCAAAGATCACCCCGGACGAGTGGTACTCGACGGACTGGACCGGCTCGCCGCCACCGCGAGGGTAAGACACCGACTTAAGTATCGGCACCTTCTGTCCCACCGTCAGCTTCCCGCGCGCACCCGACCGAATGCGCAAGTTGGGGCTGTTGATGACCCGAAACCGGGTGTCTTTCGACAGAGCAGAGAACACCGTGTCGAGGTCGCCAGCTTTGATACGAACGGCGTTACTCAGCTTTTCGCCCGTAACTTGAACAGATAGCCCCACGCCTTTCGAGAGCAGATCGAGCGCAAGCTGAAACGCAGAGCCGTGCTCGGTGCTTTGTGTCACCTCGTAGGCGGTTGCACGCACTGCAACCTCACCTACCGGCGTATCGACGCGAGGAAGCAATCGCGTGAGCGTTCGGATTTCCTCCTGCGTGCCACGGAAGACGAGAGTGTCGCCCTTCTGATCAACGAGCATCGCAGCTGACCCATCCGGAACGTTGCCGCCGACTCTCCCGTTTGGCGATGCCGGAACCTCGCGGTTGACTGTAAATTGCCCTCGGAATATCGGTCTGACGAGATTGGCCAGATAGCTCGTGTCGCGGTATTGCGGTCGATAGACGTAGGTGGACTGGAGGGGCTGAACCGGGGCAACATCGCGTCGCTTGAACACGAAGTCGACGCCTTCTCGCTTTTCGATGCCGAACCCAAGCGATTCGAGAAGTGACGTGATGAAGGTTTGCACGTCACCGCGCCTCGTGTTGAACCGCATCGAGACCATACGCTGGTCTTCGAGTACTTCCGGCGCAATGACGTAAGGCGTCTTGATCGCTTCGCTGTAGAGCACGGAAAGGAGTTGTGCGACGTTGATGAACTGAAAGTCGAACTTCCCGGGCGTTGCCCGCGACGCCAATTGCGAGGTAAGACCGTGTTCATTTGTCCGGTCCGACGTGCGGCGGCGCTCGATGTCGTCCCGAATTTCGGGGCCGTCATCATGCAGAGCCGGCCCACGGTAATCGATTGGCGCGTGAACAATGCGGGGCATGTCCGCAATGACCGATGCTGAGACTGTCAGAAGCGCGCTGGCCAAAGCGATCCTCATGGCGTCTCTCCTAAGAACCGAGACGCAGGCCGTTGGCCGGACCAGGCGGTGACTTGCTGACCATCGACTTCGCCGACGATGGTGAGACCAAGATTGCGGAACCCGGAGGCCGACGCAATTCGGATCCGGCCCGAGCTGTCGCTCAGAACGACGTGCCGTTCGCCCGCAACGGAGTAATGCCCCGCGACGCGCCATCGTTCGCTTGGGATCGGCACTGGTGTTGGGGTTGGGTAGGGCGCGCCATCCGGTGTGACGTGTGGCTCTGCCGACGCAACCTGATTGGCTGAAGTCTCCGCAGCGGTTTGCGGATGAAAGTAACGCCAACAATACCAACCGGAGCCAATGGAGCACGCCGCATAGATTGCGACCTTGATCCAGACCTTGGGGCTTCGCAGGATGTTGTGCCTGGCGTCGATAGCGCGCTCATTGCCCTTGCCCCCAGCGTAGGATTGATAAAGTGGAAATATGGCTGGCTTGTAGGTCGTGATGTCGATGCTGATTTGCGCCGCCTTTGTGAGCTTCGCGCCGCTATACATCTCGATGCGATAGCGACGGTTCTGCCCAAGCACTTTGAGCTTCTTCGTGACAAACGTAATTTCAATCACGGAGCGCAACTGTCGATGAAGGTCGGTAATCGACTGGATCATCAGCGCGACGTCGCATGACACGCCAGTTTCTGCGTGCACATAGTGCCGGTGCATACGGAAGAAGCGCATATGTTCGGGAGTAATCTTCTTCTCTGCGGACCAAAACTCCCATGCCTCATCGATGGCGACGAGGTCACCAGCTTTCACAAATGACTCGACTTCGAGTCTTGTCTCGTCGGGGAAGAAGCCGTCTTTGCGTATGTCTGCATTTTTGACGGGGATCACATCTCCAAGCCCTTTCGCGTGGCCTTTCCCGACGTCCTTGCAGTACGCGTAAATTTCCTCGGGGTTAATGCCGTCGATATTGGTCACTACGCGTCGACCCGCCAGAACCGCAGGCACGATGACGTTGCTCACGACCTCATAGCTTTTGCCAGAGCCCATCAGGCCTGTGTATGCGTTGATCGCCATAGCGCTTACCCGATGATCGGCAAGCGCCGAATCAGGAAGCGCGTCGCCAATGCGCCGACGATCATTGGTGCGCCTTCTGCGATGGCAAAAAGATCGAGCCAGTACCAGACGCCGGAGGGAATCCCTGAGAACGCGTTATTGAGCTTGGCTGCGGTTGGTAGCAGGCCACTGGATTTGAGAACCGAGACGAACTCGGTCACGACATACCAGAGCACGAAGAACGCGCCCCACTTGACCACTGACGCACGAAACATGAAGCCCAGCACAACGTTCAGGGCACCGGAGAGAATCGAGAACAGTGGCATAGACACCTCAAGCGGAAAGGACGATCAGAATCGCGATGACAGCGAACGCGGCAAGCATGGCCTGACGTAGTTGTGGTCCGATGCGCTCGGCAATCGTGCAGTGGGCGTCAAACGGAATGGACGCGTCGAAGACGTTAAGCGTGGCGCGCGGGCAAACGCCGTTGCTTGACGGCATCGCCCAGGACGTGAATTCGGACGTCAGGCTCAAGAGTGGATCGAGGATCATCTTTGCCGTAGGCGTGTCTTCCAACTGAGGCGCGGGCGTCTCGGGAGCGTTGCCAAGCTCGATGTCCACCTTCACTCGGTTACCGATATCGACCGTCGGCCTGTTGACGACGTTGACGTCTTGGACACCGTCAACAGCCTTTTCGCGGTCAGTCTCTGGATCGGGTTTCTTATTTGGATCGCGTGCCGTGTCCGGGTTCGTTACTGGATCGATCCCGGGTTGCGTGCGCGGATCCGTTGCAGGATCTGTCGTTGGAAATGGATCGCCTCGTGGGCGGACGCTCGGCGAAATAGGGACCGTCTTCTCGTCCGGAGGATTAGCTGGCTCCAAAATGTCACCGACGTATGGAACTTCCTTGGGGTTTCGTTTGATCCAGATCCAAACATCTTCTTCGGTGACCGGCTCCGATTCTTCGTAAGGGAGTCCCTTGTAATCGGGGGCCTCGGCAGCTTGCCACCATGCCTGATCCACGATGGTGGCTAGCGACTCCGAGCTGATCGGCATTTTTAGGACGTCGCGAGTCATGCCTGCGCGAGCGGCGTCCAAATCGGGATATATCGTCTGCGATGTCGTTCGATTTCGTCCGTGGAAAGCGTCGCGGGTGATGTCGAACATTTCGGGATTCACCTTGAGGGTCACCCATTCATGTTCAGCGGTGCAGTTAGGTAGGTCACTCTTGCTGCAGCGATGCTTGTTCGTCCACATGCGCTCGGCAAAGCCCGCAAACTCGCCATCTTCATCGAATGTCTCGATGAGCCGCAGTTGGGGATCTTGTTCTCCCGGTTCGAACTCCCACCGCGCGCGCAAGTCCTCAAGTTCCGAAATCGACTGAAAGGGGATGCGAAGCCTATGCTCTTGGAAACGGAGTGCAATGCCAGTCTCGATGGATGGGTTCAGCGGATACTCATGGCAGGCGACTCGTGTGTTCGCTGCCGAGCAGTTGCCTGTCCGGTAAACGTTCGCCCCGAGTCGCTTGAGCTTTTCGAAAAGCGCGTACTCGGCGGGCGACGTTTCGAATTTGGGGTACGGAGGTAGGGCGATTGGCTCGTCAAGCGTATTGATACGCACCACCGAAACAGAGCCGTCGTAGGTCTGCCCGATAGCGACTTCTGCATTTCCCAGTTTGGCAAGCATTTGAGCGCCTGCGCCGACGATGCCGAGTCCGGCCAGAATCGTGAGCCAGACGGGGGCGCCTGCAATCGACAGCCCAACCCCGACGCCGGTCGAGACGGCATTCAGTGCGGTGCTGGTTGAGGAAATCGCTTCGAGCGTCGCAATGATGCGAGGATCGTTCGCAGCAAAGCCTCGGGACGCAGCAACGCGCGTAATGATTCCGCCAATCGCTCGATTCATGACGAAGTTCGCCGCCGGGAGCGCCTGAGGGATAGCTGGCTGTTGAGCGAGGATTGAGAGGAGCAGGGCGACCGCGAGGATGCGTTTCATCATCATCCCCTTAGGCCTTGCACGACGGCCCATCCGCAAACGATTCCCCACGCGAAGAAAGTCAGATTCCACAGTTCTTGTGTCGGCATGATCTTGGTGTTGGATGGCGGGAATGGCGCTTCGGAGATCAGTCGAAGGGCCGGGCATCCTTAGCGCGTCGGATGCCCGGCTGCTTTGGACGGTTATCCGCCCTTAACGAGGCTCAACACGATCTTTGCTCCGCGTAACGTGGCATACACGCCTACCAACGTCAGAGCGGCAGCGATGATCGCCGATGCCGTCGAGCCCATGCTGATGCCGGACGTCAACGCAGACAGATCTGCGGCACCTGCACTTTCCCCAGCTGCTTGTGCGAAGCAGGACGCCGTGGCCAAGGTGATACCGATGCAGGCGCGCATGCTGTTCGTGCGGACTCGTTGAAGCGTTTCCTTCATGGTGGTTACCTCCGGTTGAGATGCCGGGAAGCGCCCGGCGCGCTGTGTCAGCCTCGGCGGATGAATCCGAGAACTGCACCCACATGGGCACTCACGAACCAAAGACCTACGACAGTTGCGAATGCCAATGTCCAGAAAGCGCCCGACTGGATGAAATCGGGCGAGGGCGGGGCTTCGCTGGCGGTAGAAACGTAAGCCCGTGTCGTCGCCAGCTTGAGACGTGAAGTGCCGTTGCTGGGACACGCCAGGGAGTCGAGTTCGGAAATCGACTCATCGTGAAGTTGCGGACGGCAGATGAGTACGTTCTTTACTGAGCTGGCGTGTGTCATGCGTCGTCAGTCAGAAAGTCATCGAAATCGCTGCCAACACCGCCTTTGTTGGTCGCGCCGATCTCGAGAATCCTTTGCACCAACTCGTCCAGGACCCTCGCGGTCGCGACTACGCGGCGATTACCGACGTACTCATGTTCTTCGTCAAACAGGTAGTTGTCGTAGGTCGGGGCGTTCGTGTCGAAGTCCAATTCAGGAAGTGGGTCGAGGGATTCAACGATGTGCCAAATGCCGTCGCCCTGCAGATCAGAATCATTTGTGTCGTTCATGGTGGCCCTCGTCAGTTGGATTTGAATGCGCGGTGTTGCATGACGTCTCGATGAGCATCGATTCGCAGTGATGAGCGGTCGTTGTGTCGCGAGCGAATGCTGATCAGGTGCAGCGCCGACACATGCCGACGGGGCGGAAGAAGAACCTTCTTTATTGGGACGGCGAATGAGTGTGCTGCGTGGGCAGAACTGTCGCTAGCGATTCGCCACGAGATAAATCGAGCCATTGCAACCCCCATTTGTGCCACTGAGCGCGGCAGGGTGAAAAAAGCGGGCGGGGGGCCGAATTCGGAAACAGACAGTCGTTAGGGCTACGCAGTCGACGACGTGAGGAACGTCACTGAGCGACTTTAGGTGCGACCGTTTTGGAAGAAGTGGCGAAAGGTAGGAGCGATACAATTCGAGGGACAAGCGAGCCGTCCATCGATTGCGCCATTGCAAACTCGGCGTAGTAATCGCCGTTCTCGGTGTCTTTCAGCGAGTTGGGGAGTGTGACCGTGCCTACCACGGTCTCCTCGCCTTCACTTGTTGTTTGCCAGAGGATGCACTGCGCCGTCCGCATGTCGTATGGACGCCCCGTTTTGGAAGAGACGCCCTCACGGCGGATGACGTTTACGATCGTGAGCTTCTGCTTGCTGGTCATGTGAATCCTCCATTCCGTCGTAAGAAATTTACTGATTCGTAAAACCTGTACGAATCATATTGGGGATCCCTGCCTCATGGTTTGGGAAGGTTCCGACAATGCGCGAAAGAATCATGGAGATCATCGATGCGGTCGTCCCGACCCATCGCAGATTTAAGGCACTAGAGGAGTTGAGCGGCGTGCGGGCGCAGACCTGGCGCAGCATCTACGAGGGTCGTCAACGTGCAACAGAGGAAGCAATTCTTGCACTCTGCAAGCACTGGCCTAAGTACGCGTATTGGTTAGGAACGGGAATGACGGACGAGGATCACGGACATTCGTCGCCGGTGTTGGAGAGAGTGGAGCGTGATCGGAAGACGTTGCGGCGTTCGCCGGAGCTTCAAGCGAAGTGAGGGCGGAGCGGCAATGTTGACGCGCCTCGGTTCGTGCCTAGATGAGCCGGAGCGGCAGGTGAAATTTGGCGAACGGGGGGCCAATTTCGTGGGGGCGCGCTTACGAGGCGAGCGTGACGTTTGACACCAAGTAACTCAGGTCTTCATCAAGCCGGTGGCACAGGTTGTAAACCTCGCTCGAAAGGTCGCTCATCTGGTCGAAATACGCTTCGTTAAATTGCTCAGGAATCGGAGTGGGGCGTTGGTTAGCTCCAACCATGGAGAGTGCGACGAGTCGTTCAGACAACTCGTTCAAACGATCCAGGGTGTCTCGCGAAGGGATGGGGAGATGATGTTGCGGTTGCGTCGTCATGCGGATTTCCTCGTGCTTACCAGTTGAGTCCCGCCCAGACGATGCGTGGCATAGGGTGGGCGGGCATTGGATTGGGTTAGCAGACCGCAGCGAACATGGTTTCACGGCACACCCGAAGGTGTCCCAATCCAAGCCCACCCATTGGGGATGCACGTTGGATCCGCACACAGAGGCCGTCATGCTGGACGACCGTGTGCCCATGAAAATCGCTGTCGGGCTGCTAAACCCGGCCACGCTTGGGACGTGGCAATTGAAGCTTATTGGGGATGTGCGGAGATGACAAGCAAAGGGTGTCGCGATTCTACGTTGCGATGGGAATTTCGGAAGACCCCCATGTCCGCTTGGGGAGGATTCCTAAGGTTGGGATGTCTCTTTGCGAGCATCTAGTTCTGAGCCGGGGCGTTGTCATATCGATACGGTTGGAAGGGCCTATGAACGCTTGCTTGATTGTTAGGCCGCAGCAAAACGCGACCTAGCCGAGCCCTGCCTAAAGGCTGAATGTCCTGTCAATGTGCATCAAGCGCCGGTGGGTTTATTAGCATGGGATGCAGGAAATCACTAAGTATGGATTCGTCTCCACGAAGCGGGCCAACGCAATTCCGGCTGTTGTGAATTAGGCCGGTGCAGACCAGTTGATCTAGCAGACCTGTATTGACCGTCGCGTGAAACTCGAATCAAGCCTCTATCACGATGGCCGCTTTGCGCTGACCCGTATCTTTTCCATTGGCACGACGCGAAACTCTCGTTCGTCCACTGTTTCGGCCAGTTTCAAAATGAGGGCTTTGTCCCCAATGGCTTTGACCAATCGCCATTCCGTATTTGGCTGATCTATGAAGTGCGTCCTCGCAAGCGTTGAGTATGTCGGATTGGTGTGAATTCGGCCGACCGCTTTTGCAAAAAAGTGTGGGGCTGCAAACAACCAGATTAGAATCGCGAAAGCCACGTAATCACGAATCACATTTGCAAAGATTGGCTGACCTTCGCGCAGCTTTCGTCTGGTATGGGCAGTGAGGCAGCTCACGACGACGACGTACATGATCAGGAACAAGAGAAGATGGATGGTCGACGCCGCTGCACCCTTAAATATTTCGCTTGTGAACCATATGGCGAGGCAGATGATAACGGCGGACGTTCCGATGATGAGAAGCGTTTTGCCGTCCTTGACCGATTCCAGCAGCACCGTGCCACCAAAGAGCGCTAACACGAACAGTGCAGCTACCGGCGCTGCCAGCGTTATGAGGGTGGTGGAACCCAGCAAATCAATTGCCCACGGTGCTCCAAGCTCATCAAGGTACGATCGAGCAAAGATGTATCCGATGACGGAAAACGCGATCGTGCCGACAACAGTTGCTCCGGCCAGCGTGCCAATGAGTTCCGAAGTTTTCACCACTTTGGTACTCCCCTCCATCAACGCCACTTGCGGCTTGCCTCCGTCCATAGATTCCTCTAAAGAGTGCTGTTGTCAACGTACTTGAATTTGCTTAGGCATGCGACGGCGTTGCGCATGCTAATGTTCGGGGATTCGAATTGCAGGAATCACGGATAATATTTTCTATCTATTCGTTAAAAGCTAGACAGTCATAAATTGATTTTCGAGGGTCGCTTCGAAAATTTACCAGGGGATAAAAAGTAAATTTCATGAGACGAGAGATTCCGAGGTCGCCGCGAACGATCCGGCGGCGGGGGGAGGAGCGGCAACAGCAGTCCCGATGGGACATAATTTTGAAAAGCGGGCCATTTCTCATTTCCCTGGTCGGCCTGTTTACATCACTCACAGGGCTTGTTTTGACGTTCGCGGTTAATGGGCCATCGGCAATCAAAAATGCCGAGATTTTCACTGAGTGGTACAGGACCGATCAAGACCTTACCGGCCGATGGACGAACACTAGCGAGGGGGATATTGAGCCACCTGCATGGTCAGTTTCTGACGAGAACGCGGTGTTCTTGAACATGCATGCATATGGCGGTGAGGTTTCTGGCGAGTTTGTTTCAACCAATGTGTGTGCGATCAACTCGTATTCTGCGTTGAATGTTGGCGGACGAATCCGGGGGAATGAGGTGGATGCGTACCTGTGGGATTACATCGGTGGCAAGAAGCTCATTTTGGCTGGCCTGCATTTTCGTATCGACCGTGGCATTCATGAGATGGACGTCGACGTTGTGCGCCAAGTTAAAGGGCTGTTGCCTGCGTCGTTCCGGCTTGGGCGTCGTTCGAGTGTGTATGACGATGGGCAAGACCATCATCCGGGTGACAACACCTCGGATTCGGAGCGCACCCAGTATCGAGGGAGGCTTTGTGGTGTTCTGCCAGGCACGGCATCGATGGCAAGTGCACGAGAAACGGACTGACCATAATTTCTCGGACTCCGGGCGCATGTTAGCAGGTTGGCGTTTTGAGCAACATGCGCTGTCGGTTTGTGGCTCTTTCTGCCATGGTGCATGGAGCGGCCACCATGTATTCTCAGGTGGTGGTCGCGTTCTCCGTTGTCGCGTAGGCTAGTACAGCATCGACATCCATAAGCCAGCTTTCTGAATTCCGAGCCAGAAAGGCCTGCATCGCTAAAGACACGGGCGCTTCGACATGAAATGCGCCGTACCGACGACGAAGCCCCGCCCAACACGTGGACAGATGTCCGGCGCGGCGGTACTTCGGGGCAAGCCATATCCATTGCAGCGCGCGGTACCTATTCACGCCGTCCTGACGCATCCGGAACGCACAAGCTCCCAGTATGACGCCGGCGGCAGTCATCAGGTGCCCCTCAACGTCTGGGTCGTCATCACCGTTGCGAGACCCCCACTGCGTAAAGTCGTAACGAAACTCACGCTTGAACGCCAGGGCGCGATCGTATATTTCACGATGAAGCCACGTTGGGGACTTTGTGGTCACTAGATGGGTGACGGTGACGGTCTCGCTGGTGGCAAGCTTCGGATGTGTCGAGGGTTCCAGGTACCGCAGGCGAATGCGATGTTCCCGGCGATGACTTGACGTCGATTCAGAGTCGCCACGGTAATAGGTGAAGTCACAGGTCGGGCACCTAGTCTCAACCGGTGCCGGTCGGCGGCGATACTTTGGGGCATGGGCGGTGACGCGAAATGGCGTTCCGTCATCAAGCAGCGCGACCACGCGATAATTGGTTGAGACCTTCCATTCAGTGACCCTATTTGCGCACTGCGGCTCGGCAGACAGTGCTGTGACCGTGAGGGGTTCGCCGCGATGCCGAACGTTTTGGTGCCAGATGACGGTCAGTTCTCGCGACGAGAGGAAGGGGCGTGTTGCAAGTTCTGGTGACAGCGCCTCGGTCAAAGGCGTGGCGTCGACGTTGAAGCCTAAGGCTTCCAGATTAATCAGCAGCACGGCAAAGTCGGTCGCGGCTAGGGCTGGGAGGAGCATCACCATGGTCGACATCTTTTTCGGGTGTGCGGCAATGTCCCGATAATGGAGCTGAAACATCGCAACCAGGGAATCAACCCGCCCGGCTCCAAAGTCATCGAGCCTTGGGTCCATCGCGAACAACAAGTCCTCGATGCCGGAGCGGTAGATCCAGCGCTCTGCGGCGATACGACGTAACGCGTCGGCCACTCGGGTCGGAACAGCGCGCAGTGGTGCGGGTTCACGTAGCGCAGAAAAGAGATGTGAGAAGTGTTCTGGACTCGTTTTGAAAGCCATGGCGGTCGTTGGACATGAGTTGACTCGTCTTGCAAATTGTCGACAGTCGGTCTGGTTGTGCGAGCTATCCTTCGTTGTAGAGAGTCAGGTGGGTGTATGTCACGGCTCTATGTCCGGGGCGCTGGCTATTGCCGATGTTTTGGCCACGGCAGTTGCTCATAAAAGGCTGCAACAGTATCGAACGACTGGTCGAATGGAGGGAGGTCTCCCTCGATTTCGTCTTGAAGCGCTTCATATCGATCACGGCACCTCTCTCGGATCTCCGGGCGCCGGATTAGATCGCGGGACACCTCCAGGTTGCGCGACGCGGACTTCTCAATCAGCAGTTGCAACATGTGATCCTGCTGATGGATGCTCAGCGGATATCGGACAAGGAGTGTGTGGATGTCGAAAATGTCTTGGCCTCGATTTGAACCGCGCGCTCGTCCACCTGGCACGTCGGCCTGTTGCAGTAGCGCACGGAATTTTTCGGCCATTAGCGTAAGCTGCCCGTATGCCTCAAGCGGTTCGTGCCCGCCCAAATCGATAGTTGAGATGTCGCCAACGAGCTCGTTGAAGCTATAGTCGATGTCGACGATTTGGGCCGATACGCGAGCAGCGAGGCGTTTCATGGCACCGACGTTTGATTTCGCGGCGTAGCCGACACGGATGTGAAGTGTTTGAAAATTGCCCTCTACGCCGGGGCGCAATTCGGAGCGCTGAATACGACAGGCTAATCCGTACGAGAGTTCTTCTGCCGCTATTGCAATCGCATCCCCCAGATTGCGAACGAACGATTCTTGTCCCTCTTGAAATTCTCGATAGTGTTTAGGGGAGGAAAAGTCGATGTCACGAGTGAATCGCCCAGTATGATAAAGCACTGCGGCAAGAATGCCGCCCTTCATGACCATCTGCGGACGTAGATCGTGATGGGATGCAATTGCGTGAAGAACGATGTGGACTACGCGCCTAAAAGTTGCCTGCTCGGGTATCTTTGTTGCGGCAACCCAGGCTTCAATTTCGTTCATTGTTCTTGTTCAGAGGTTGGTATTAATGGAGAGGCACCATTTTTCAGAAAATTCTGGCCAGAATGGGGCGCTGGCATCTAGAACGCGGGAGCCGCCTCGCTGGGCGAGTGTGTGCCACTGCTCGACGCGAGCATCGTGTATGCCACAGCGTTCATCAAGTATGTAACCGGCCCGCACTTTGTCAATGGCTGTGCCATGCCGGTCAATTTCGCTAACGATAAGGGGCAGGTAGGTACTTGCAGTTGACTCAAATACCCGCACCACATGAATCATGCCACCACACAGATCGGCTTGGCGGAGCATGTCTAGGAATGTTCGTCCAATACTCGATACCCGGGTAGGGCGGTCAGACAAATGTACGTAAGCACCCGCATCCGCGTACTTTGATACATGAGTGTTCACCGGTTGGCGACCGATTGCACTCAGCGTGTGTCGTGTCGGTGTGGGAAAGTGAATCTCACGGAATTTTTCCAATGCGTCACCCAGATCCCGATGCATTTTCTCTTCTGCTCGCTTCCGCCAAGGGGTGGATGGTAGCGTCGTTAAAAACAGCGTTTTGGAAAATCGATCGGTAAGTCCATGGTATGCCATGGCGGACAGGTGCGACACGTAGCAAAATGGATCAATGCCACATGCTAAATTCATGTCGTCTTGGTGGGGTGATGATGGCAGGATATAGGTATCGGCTGGGAGTCCGCGACGCTCCTCTAGGATGCCGAGTTCCATCAAGGCATTCCGATATCTGGATATGCTGCTTCTTTCAGGCAGAGGGGAGCTAAGTTTTTTGATCTTCTGGCCTGAGTATTCTCGTGCTAAATACAGCTTTAATATTTCTACACCCAAATCGTATGTGGTAACGATGGGCGAGGGGTGTTCCTTGAGTAGGCGAAGGGTAAGGGCGCCAGCGACGGAAAGTTGCTTTTCGGCCATGTGGGTAGAAAATTATATTCACATTACTTTACTTACCGTCCTTAGGACGGTAAGTAAAGTATATGCATAAAAATGACATTCGTCAAGTGTCGCTTTTGTGGTGATTTCCGGTGTGATGGGGCAGATCAGCTTGACAAGGTTGCATCCTTAGCTATACGCTGCGTCCTTAGGACGCAGCGTATAGCTAAGGAGACTCACTCTTCTTTCATTGTCTCAAATATAAGCTACGCTCGTTCATTATTTCTGATGGGGTGGGCTAATTTTTGGACTGAGCCCGGGCAAATTTCACGTGTACTGGATCGCTATGAATGAGAAGGGGTTCGCGTGCCGTCCACCGGACTCGAACTGCCGCAATCTACGGCCAATCCCCCGTCCCCATCTCCTCCCCAAAACTCCGTAACCCCCTTGATTCCAAACGAATCACGAGTCCCCTTCCTCGCACCAACTCCCCGTTTTGGCATCGGTTACGTAGGTCTCACTTCTTCCCGCAAAATCTCGCAAACGCTCGCCGAATAAGGCGGGGCGGGGTTTTTGCGTCGATTCTGATTGTTCGTCGGACGTCCCAAATCTCACCTCTTCACACCTAAAATCGTGGCCGGTCCCCCATTTTTTACCCGAGGATTACCCACGGAATGGCATCTATTCAAAAGGTGGCGAAGGGCTGGCGTGCGCAAGTGATGGTCGATGGTCAGCGCGATAGCAGGACGTTTGATACAAAGGCGGCTGCGATGGCATGGAGCGCACAGCGGGAGACGGAGCTGCGGTCGATTGCCAATGGTTCAGGGAGCAAGACGCTGACGGTTGGGGACGTGCTCAATGAGTATGAGCTGAAGGTGAGTCCGACCAAGCGCGGGGCTAGGTGGGAGAGGCTGCGGTTGCCCTTGATTGGGAGCTGGGTGATCGGCGGGCGGAAGTTCGGGGATATCAAGCTGGCGGATCTTCGGCCTGGTCATATAGCGGCTTGGCGGGACGCGCGGATGCGGGAGGTTTCAGGGGCGTCGACGTCTCGGGAAATGTCGCTGATGTCACATGCGTTTCTGGTGGCCCGGAAAGAGTGGGGCTGGCTGGTGACGAATCCGATGGCAGAAGTGAAGCGCCCGCCGGGGGTGTCAGAAATTCCGTGTTCAAGGCGGGTTGAGAGTCACACGGAAGGACGAACGAATCGATCTGCGTAAAG
>NZ_CABPSM010000011.1 GCF_902459555.1 Pandoraea horticolens
TCGAAATATCCAGGCCAATCACGGTAGCTACGCAATTCATGATGGATTCTCCGTCTCAGGCGGGTTTGACGCCGCTGTTCACCCGACTCGACCGAGTATGCCGAAGCGTCTGGGGTGGGTGGAGTCCATTACATTACGTTTTTTTCCGTTTTCTGCGACGCCCCCGGGCTTGCCTCACGCCGTTGAATAGCGACCGGCCCGCAGATGTCGTTAGGATGACGACTCAACTCCCGCTGAGGGCTTTCGGCACCGGATACCGTTCGCCGTCGTATTCCATGGTGACGTTGGGCCGCCTCGACGTGCTTTCCTTGCTTGCACAGTCATTACGCGTTGGCTTGTTCGTTGTCGTCACGGTTTTCTCGCTGACGACGAGTTTTGCATAGCCCTCTTTGCCGGCCGGGCCGACAGAGATCGCACGCGAGGTGTCGGAAAAGCTGCCCGCACAATTCCCATCCCATTCGCCGCCTCCCGTCTGCGTCGCCAGATTGTCGACGACCTTGCGCAGCGTCGCGCCGTCGATTACATACAGGCTCAACGCCGATTGTGAGAACGGATTGACGCGCGACGAGCCTTCGAAGTTGGCCCGCACGCCAAACGCCAGCACTTGCGCTGCCAGCCGCCAGGGGGCCGTGTCGAGCGAAATGCTGCGCAATCTGACAGCGTCGGAAACCAGCGCGGATGTCTCGAAGCGATGGGCGACGATTTTTCCTGTCTGGCTGTCGGTCACCAGCACATCCACGTCATACATCTGGTCGTCGTCGGTGCCGCCTTTCTGTGGCAGGGGCAATGCCGCTAACGTGAGTGCCGGGTTCGCGGGCCAGACCTTGCAACTGGCGAGGTCGGCGTCGAGCGTGCGGCCTGGGTGCAAGGTCTTCGTCCACCCATCAAGGCGACCGCGGCAATCCGCTTGCGCCAGCAGCGGCAGGCAGAGGACGGCGCACACGGCGAGAACTTTCATCGAGTCATTCTCCACATTCGAATCGACACCCGCGCGATGCCGCGACGGCGTGTCCCTGCTGCCGTTTCAGGCGGTCAGCGAGTGCTGGCCTGCGCCACGCGTTGTGAGATATGCGCGAGGGCTTCGTCTACCTGATCGATGAGGATCAGGCACAAGTCGCCCGGTTGCAGACGTGCGAGTGCGGTGTCGATGGCCACGAACTCGCCGTGAATCTCATCGACATGGCTCGCACGCCGCGCACCGACCAGACCTTCGCGCAGCAGTCGCAGCACTTCGCCGTCTTCGCGGCCGCGCTGACATTGGTCCTGATACAGCAGCACGTCGTCGAACGCGTCACCGAGGATCTGCGTCTGACGGCGAATGTCGTCGTCACGACGGTCTCCCGCCCCTGAAATCACCACGGAACGGCGACGTGCAGGCATCGTTTCCACTGCCTGTGTGAGCGCGGCAATGGCGTCCGGATTGTGACCGTAGTCGGCAATTACGGTGGCGCCCTTGTAGTCGAACACGTTGAAGCGGCCCGGCGCGGTGCCTGCGTCGTTCACGAACGTGGCCAGCCCGGCGCGGATCGTTACCGGATCGATATTTAGTGCCCAGGCTGCACCGATGGCAGCCATCGCGTTCTCGACCTGAAAGCCGATGGCGCCCCCGCGCGTGAGCGGAATCGCGGCCAGTGCGTAGCGCGTCTCTTCGCTGCCGCGCGCCGTCACGATGTTGCCGCCGTCGACATAGACCACACGTTTGCCCGTTGCGCGATGTGTGGCGAGCACCGGGTGCGAGGCGTCCCGCGCGAAGAACGTGACGTCGCCCGGGCAGGCGTCGGCCATGCGCGCGACCATCGGATCGGCGGCGTTGAGCACCGCCATGCCGCGCGGCGCCACGTTGCGCACGATCACGCTCTTGAGCACGGCAAGATCTTCCACCGTGTTGATGTACGACAGGCCGAGGTGGTCGCCCATGCCGATGTTCGTTACCACGGCAACATCGCAACGGTCATAAGCCAGACCCTCGCGCAGCAAGCCGCCGCGCGCGGTTTCGAACACCGCCGCATCTACGTCCGGGTGCATCAGCACGTTGCGCGCGCTGCGCGGGCCGCTACAGTCGCCCGTGTCGATACGCTGGCCGCTGATATAGATGCCGTCGGTGCCGGTCATGCCCACGCGCAGCCCCTGCTGGGCGATGAGGTGGGCAATCAGACGAACCGTGGTCGTCTTGCCGTTCGTGCCGGAGACCGCCACGACCGGGATGCGCCCGTCGTCGCCGTCTTCGAACATCGTCGAGACGATGGCTTCGCCGACCGCACGGCCCTTGCCGTACGACGGTTGAAGGTGCATGCGCAGGCCCGGCGCGGCGTTGACTTCCACAATGCCACCGGCCTGATCTTCGAACGGCTTGATGACGGTCTCGCACACCGCGTCGACACCGGCAATGTCCAGCCCCACTTGCTGGGCGGCCGCGACGGCGCGGGCTGCAATTTCCGGATGAACGTCGTCGGTCACATCGGTGGCCGAGCCGCCGGTCGACAGATTGGCGTTGTTGCGCAACACGACACGCGCACCGGCTTCCGGCACGGAGTCGGCGCTCAATCCTTGCTTGGCGAGCGTGGCGAGCGCGATGTCGTCGAAACGAATCTTGGTAAGCGACGTGGCATGGCCCTCACCACGGCGCGGGTCGGCGTTCACCGTCTCGACCAGTTGGCGAACGGTGTGCACGCCGTCGCCAGTGACTTGCGGCGGATCGCGACGCGCCGCCGCCACCAGCTTGTTGCCGATCACGAGCAGACGGAAGTCGTGGCCCGGAATGTAGCGCTCGATGATGACGTCGCGGCTGATGTCCTGCGCGACCTCGAAGGCCTTCTCGATTTCTTCGCGCGTGCGCAGACGCACGGCCACGCCCTTGCCCTGATTGCCATCACGCGGCTTGACCACGACCGGTGCGTCGATTTCCTGCACCAGCTTCCATGCATCTTCGACATTGCGCACCGTACCGCCCAGCGGCACCGGCACACCGGCGGCGTGCAGCAGGGTCTTGGTCAGGTCCTTGTCCTGCGCAATCGACTCGGCCACGGCCGACGTGCGGTCGGTCTCGGCAGCCTGAATGCGGCGCTGTTTGCTGCCCCAGCCGAATTGCACCATCGAGCCTTCGGTCAGACGGCGGTACGGAATGCCGCGCGCGACGGCGGCGTACACGATCGAACCGGTCGACGGGCCCAGACGCACGTCTTCATCCAGATCGCGAAGACGATAGAGGGCGTCGGCAAGATCGAACGGACCGTCTTCAAGGGCGGCGTTGATCAGTTGTTGCGCCAACTCGAAGGCAAGGCGGCCGACCGGCTCTTCGCTGTACTGCACCACGACCTGGAACGTGCCCGGCTCGATGGTCTGCGTCGTTTGGCTGAACGTCACCGGGCAGCCGGCCGCCGCTTGCAGTTGCAGCGCGGTGGTGGCGAGGGCGTCGGCCAGCGATGCCGGACGCTCTTCGGCATCGGGCGTGAGCGCATGCAGCGCGGGAAAGCGTGCGCGCAGACGGGCCTCGAAACCGGCCAGATTGCCGATCGAATATTCCAGATCGGTGCACGTCACGATGGCCTCGATGGCCGTGTGACGGCTCCAGAGGTTCGGCCCACGCAATGCGCGGATACGGGAGACTTCCATAAATTGCAATCCCTGTCTGTCCACTTCGCGTCCCTATATATAGCGGATGGTTGGCGAGAAAAACGACTGTGGCTTGGGTATTCGGCGCTATCTATATATAGGGTGGGCGGCGGCAGAGATCTCTGCACGCCGCCACTCGCGGCCGACTCGACTCAGGCAGCCAGCGCGCGCATCGGCTGGCCCATCCACTGATGCACGAGGTCGAGCATGGCGGTGGCACCGCCTTCATCGGCCTGTAACACCAGCAGATCGCCGCTCACGAGTTGAGCCAGTGCCGCTTCGGCGGCAGCACGACGCCCGGCGGCATCCGTGACCTGCACTTTGCGGCCGGCCGCGTCGATGCCCGCGCGCAGTTGCGCACGCGACTCGGCCAGCGGGCGTTTGCGCCCGACGCTCAGGTCGTCGCACAGCACCACACGGTCGAACGTTTGCGCCAGCAGCTTGCCTTCGGCCTGCAAGTCTTCGTCCATACGGTCGACGCCCGGGCCGTACACCGCGATGCGACGCTCGGCAGGCAGCTTGGCCAAGGCTGCCGCAAGGGCCGTCAGGGCGGGGGCGTTGTGCGCGTCGTCGACGATGACCGTCGCGCCTTGCTTTTCGAACAGCGTGAAGCGGCCCGGCGCGTCGACCTGACCGACGTCGAAGGTGGTCACACCGGTGCGCAGCACGTCGAGGGCGACCCCCATCGACCAGGCGGCAGCCACGGCGGCGAGCACATTCTCGATCTGGAAGTCGACGCGGCCAGCGTAGGTCAGCGGCATGTTGGCGGTGGCGCCGACGCTGCTTTCTTCCGAGCCGGTGGCCAGCACGACCTGGCCGTTGCGTACGAAGACCACGCGCTTGCCTGCGGCGCGATGCGCCACGATGGCCGGCAGGTGTTCGTCCAGACCGAAGAAGATCACGTCGCCATCGCACAGTTCGGCCATTTCGACGACGAGCGGATCGCGGGCATTGAGCACGGCCACGCCATCGGACAGGACCACGTCGATTTGTGTGCGCATCACGCTGAACATACGGTCGACGTCTTCGACGAAATACTGGCCCAGATGGTCCGGGCGGTCGATGTTCGTCACGATGCCGACCTGGCAGCGGTCGTAGGCAAGGCCTTCGGAGAGGATGGCGGTGTTGTCGTTCTCGAAGACGGCCGCCGTTACGCTGGCATTCATCAGCACGCGGTGCGCGGCGTCCCAATTCGCGCGGTCGCCGTTTTGTACCAGACGCTTGTCGAGGAACAGGCCGTCGCTGCAAGCCAGGCCGGTGTGTTCGCCCGCCAGTTGCAACAGATGCGTGAGCAGACGCGCCGTGACAGTCTTGCCGTTGGTGCCGGTGATGCCGACAATCGGAATACGCCCAGTGTCGCCATCGGGGAACAGATGGTCGACGATGGCGCGACCGACCGGACGCGGCGTGCCATCGGCCGGCTTCAGGTGCATGAGCAGGCCAGGACCGGCGTTGACTTCGACGATGGCGCCACGTTGTTCCGCCAGCGGACGGGAAATGTCTTCGGCGACCAGATCGACACCGGCGATGTCCAGACCCACGATGCGCGCGGCCAGCGACGCATGCGCGGCCACGCTCGGGTGCACGCGGTCGGTCACGTCGAAGGCGACGTTGCCGTTGCGCTGGATCAGAACGTTCTTGCCTTCGGGCGGCACGGCATCGGCGTCGAAACCTTGACGCTTGAGTTCGAGACGCGCCGACGAATCGATGCGCACGCGGTTCAGCGGCTGATCTTCGGCGCTGCCGCGACGCGGATCGCTGTTGATCTGTAGTTCGATGAGTTCCAAGACGGTGTGCTTGCCGTCGCCAACCACCGAGGCCGTTTCGCCCATGGCGGCGGCCACGACACGCCCACCCACCACCAGCAGGCGGTGCTCGAGTCCCGACACGAAGCGCTCGACGATCACGCCGTTGCCTTCTTCGAGCGCCACTTCGAATGCCGTGGTGACTTCGTCTCGTGTGGTGAGATTGATGAACACGCCGCGACCATGGTTGCCGTCATATGGCTTGACGACGACCGGCAGGCCGATGTCTTGCGCGGCGTCCCATGCATCTTCGGCGCTCTCGACCAGACGGCCCTCCGGTACGGGCACGCCGCACGACTCGAGTAGTTGCTTGGTCAGATCCTTGTCGCGCGAGATGCTCTCGGCGATGGCAGGGGTGCGGTCGGTCTCGGCAGTCCAGATGCGACGGGCGGCGGCGCCGTAACCCAGTTGCACCAGATTGCCGTCGGACAGGCGGATATGAGGGATGTCGCGGTCGTCGGCGGCGTCGACGATGCATGCCGTGCTCGGGCCGAGACAATGTTTGTCGACCAGGCCACGCAAGTTTTCGACAGCGGCTCCCACGTCGTAGGGGCGGTTTTCGATGGCGGCCATGACCAGGTCGCGGGCGGCAAACAGGGCCGCGCGGGTCACGTCTTCGTGCCAGGCGCGCACGATCACCTTATAGACACCGGTGATCGGGGTTTCTCGTGCCTTGCCGAAACCGCCGGGCATGCCGGCGAGGTTTTGCAGCTCGAGCGTGACGTGCTCGAGAATGTGGCCGGGCCACGTACCTTCACGCAGGCGCTGGAGGAAGCCGCCGCGCTCGCCGATACTGCAGCGGTGCTCGATGAGGGAGGGCAGCCACTCGGACAGCCGCTCTGGGAACCCCGGGATCTTGTTGGACGGGAACTCCTCGAGTTCGCCGATATCGACCCATGCCTCGAGCACCGGCCGATATGTCCACATATTCGGGCCGCGCAGCGACAGGACATCGAAAATCTCAATGTCTTTCTTTTTCATTCTTAAGGCTAATTCACGCGTCAGGGCTGGGTTCGGAGAAGCCGGCGAGGCCGATTTCAGGCGGCACAGCCGGTCGCGCTCTTACAGTTAACTGGTTACTTAACGTAAAAATCCGTAAACGGTTGACCGTCGCAACAATATTTCCATGCTGCACCGTGTCATCGGGGAACTCCGCGCCGCAAAAGGCATCGCTGTGGTTATACTTGCGGCAATTTCGCGGACTGACAGGGAAAGTCCGCCTCGTTTTTCTTCGTTTGCCTCGATGTCCGCCCCTTGAGGACACGTCTGCCGCAGCAATGACCGACACCTCCGCTTCTGCGGCATCTTCTGCCGCCACCCCGACAACATCGTCCGAGAGCAGCCCTTCCGGCGCCTCCGGCGGCGCTGCTTCTGCGTTATCCGTTTCCGCTCGAAATGCCGCTGCCGAACCCTGGTATGCGGATGTTGCCGCACAACTGGCCGACGGCGAGACCGTACTGGCCTGGCTGACGGTCGATCTCGACGCTCAACTGCACTTCGCCCGTGGCGTGGTGGTCGCCACCGAGCGCCGGCTGCTGGCGCGCGAGGCGCGTCGTGACGCGCAAGGCAGTGACACCGACTGGCAGTCGTGGCCGTATCGCGCCGACCTGTCGCTGACGCACTCCGATCACGCGGGCGTTGGCTCGCTGGAGTTGTGCGATGCCCGCGAGAAGCTTGCCTGCTGGCGCTATACCCTTGGCCGCAACCCGGCGGCGCTCATGCTGATGGATGCCGTCGCGCGCCAGCGCGAGGCGCTCGTGGCGGGGCACACCGTCAGTCATGAGCGGGACGTGGCGGGCACATGCCCGATCTGTCAGGCCGAACTGCCGCCCGGCACCGACGAGTGCCCGCAATGCAACCCGGAGGCGGAAACCCCATCGTCGACATGGGCATTGCTGCGTTTGTGGCGTTTCGCCCGTCCGTATCGTTTTCAGTTGCTTGCCGGTTTCCTGCTCACGCTGTGCGCCACGGGCGCGACGTTGATCCCGCCGTATCTGACGATGCCGCTCATGGACAACGTGCTGATTCCGTTCCAGAACGGCCAACCCATCGATTACCACCTGGTGGGAATGTATCTGTCGGGTCTGTTGGGGGCGGGGCTCGTAGCCTGGACGCTGGGCTGGGCGCGTACGTATCTGCTGGCGAAGGTGTCGGAGCGTATCGGCGCCGATCTGCGCACGGCCACTTACTCGCACCTGCTGCGGCTGTCGCTCGAGTACTTCGGCGGCAAGCGCACGGGCGACCTGATGGCGCGCATCGGTTCGGAGAGCGACCGCATCTGCGTGTTCCTGTCGCTGCACTTGCTCGACTTCGCCACCGACGTGCTGATGATTATCATGACGGCGGTCATTCTCGTGTCGATCAACCCGTGGCTGGCCGTGGTCACGCTGGTGCCGCTGCCGTTCATTGCCTGGCTGATTCACCTGGTGCGCGATCGCCTGCGTCATGGCTTCGAGAAGGTCGACCGGATCTGGGCGGAAATTACCAATGTGCTCGCCGACACGATTCCGGGCATTCGCGTGGTGAAGGCGTTTGCGCAGGAGAACCGCGAGGTCGCGCGCTTCAAGGAAGCCAACCGGCATAACCTCGTGGTCAACGACCGCGTGAACAAGGTGTGGTCGTTGTTCTCGCCGACTGTGACGTTCCTGACCGAAGTCGGCCTGCTGGTGGTCTGGATATTCGGCATCTGGCAGATCTCCAAGCATGAGATCACGGTCGGTGTGCTTGCCGCGTTCCTGACCTACATCAGCCGCTTCTATACCCGTCTCGATTCGATGAGTCGCATCGTGTCGGTCACGCAGAAAGCCGCCGCAGGCGCCAAGCGCATCTTCGACGTGCTCGATCACGTCTCGAACGTACCGGAGCCGGTCAACCCGGTGCATCTGAAGGAAGTGAAGGGCGCCATCGACCTGCGCGACATCGGTTTCCGTTATGGCAACCGTTCGGTGATTCGCGGCATGGATCTGCGCATCGCGCCGGGCGAGATGATCGGTCTGGTCGGTCACAGCGGGTCGGGCAAGAGCACGCTCGTTAACTTGATCTGCCGCTTCTACGACGTGGCCGAAGGTTCGATCCAGATCGATGGCGTGGATATTCGCGCGCTGCCGGTCTCCGACTTCCGTCGCAACGTGGGTCTGGTGCTGCAGGAGCCGTTCCTGTTCTTCGGCACGATTGCCGACAATATCGCGTACGGCAAGCCGGAGGCAACGCGCGCCGAGATCGTGGCGGCTGCCCGCGCGGCGCACGCCCACGAGTTCATTCTGCGTCTGCCGCACGGTTACGATTCGTTGGTTGGCGAGCGCGGACAGGCGCTCTCGGGCGGTGAGCGTCAACGCATCTCCATTGCGCGTGCGTTGCTGATCGACCCGCGCATCCTGATTCTCGACGAGGCAACGTCCTCGGTCGATACCGCCACCGAGAAGGAAATTCAGAAGGCGCTCGATAACCTCGTCAAGGGCCGCACGACGATTGCCATCGCGCACCGGTTGTCGACGCTGCGCAAGGCCGACCGGCTTGTGGTGCTCGATCGCGGCAAGATCGTCGAGGTGGGGAACCACGACGAACTGATCGCTCGCGAAGGCGCGTACTACAAGCTTTATCAGGCGCAACAGCGCAATGTCGATACGGATATCGATGCGGTTGCCGAGTCGGCCGAAGCCGCCGCCACGGTCGCTGCGGTGAGCGCCGCGCCGGCCCAGCCGCTATCCGTCAACTGAACGTTTGCGAAGACACTCATGCAGATCGATTTCACTTTGTCGCGCAACGCCTTTGGCCGTCTGGTGCTCACAGATGCCGGCGGCATCGCCCACGAAGGCGTGGTGCCCGTGCGGGCGTTTCCGATTGCCGCGCCCGACGATGGCCTCGCACTCGTGAGCATGGAAGGGCGCGAGCTGGTTTGGCTCGATTCGCTCGACGTGCTGCCTGCCGCCATGCGCACGCTGGTGCGCGAAGAACTTGCCGCACGCGAATTCATGCCCGAGGTGCAGCGCATCGTGGGCGTATCGACGTATGCCACGCCGAGTACCTGGACCGTCGAGACGAACCGGGGCGAAGTGTCGTTCGTCTTGCGCGGTGAAGAAGACATCCGGCGTCTCGGTGGTCAGACGTTGCTCATCTCCGATAGTCACGGTATTCAGTTCCTGATTCGCGACGCCGCCAAGCTCGACAAGCCGAGCCGGAAGATTCTCGACCGCTTTCTCTGACACGATTCGTGCGACGGAACTTCGCCGGACCTCGTAGCACTGGTAAAATCGCTCTTTTGCTTTTTGCGGTGATGCCCGATGTGGTTCAAGAATCTCCAGTTGCACAGAATTCCTGCCGGTTGGTCCATGAGCGTCGCGCAAATGGAAGAGGCGCTCGAGAAGCACGCCTTCCGCGAGGGCGGCAGCCTTGAAATGCAAGTGCAGGGCTGGGCGCCGCCGCGTGAGGGCGGCGAACTCGTGCACAGCATCAATCGTCAGTTCCTGCTGGCCTATCGTGCCGAGAAGAAGCTGCTGCCGTCGACCGTCGTCAATCAGGTCACGCGCGCCAAGGCTGTCGAACTCGAAGAGCAGCAAGGCTTCAAGCCGGGCCGCAAGCAGATGAAGGAACTCAAGGAGCAGGTGACCGACGAGTTGCTGCCGCGGGCGTTCGGCATTCGCCGCGACACGCGGGTGTGGATCGATCCGGTCAATCGCTGGCTGGTGATCGATGCGGCGTCGCCCGCCAAGGCCGATGAAGTGCGCAGCCTGCTCCTCAAGACGCTCGACATCACGCTCGAGAACGTGGAACTCAACGAAGCCCCGGTGTCGGTGATGACGTCGTGGCTTGCCGGGAACGACGCGCCGGGCGGTTTTACCGTCGATCAGGACGTGGAACTGCGCTCGAACACCGACGAGAAGGCCGCCGTGCGTTACGTGCGCCACCCGCTCGACGGGGCGGATGTGCGCCAGCACATTGAAGCGGGCAAGCGCTGCACCAAGCTCGCGATGACGTGGAACGACCGCATCTCGTTCGTGCTGACCGACGCGTTCGTGATCAAGCGCGTGACGCCGCTCGACATCATCAAGGACGCGGCCGATCCGACGGCCGAAGGCGAGGCCGAGAAGTTCGACGCCGACGTCGCCCTGATGACCGGCGAACTCGCTCGCATGCTCGACGATCTGATCGAAGCCGTGGGCGGTGAGCGTCAGATGGATAAGGCCGCCTGACGCGACGCGTTTGTAAGTCGCTACAAGGCAAACGCCGCGATACCTCAAGGGTGTTGCGGCGTTTTTGCGTTTGGTGCGTCGTTACCTCACGACTGCGCGCGCGCTGCGGCTGGGTCCAGTAGATAGATGCCGTGCGAGAGTGCCTGCCTGACCTGACGTGTGCCTTCGTCGACGGACACTTCCTCTTCGCCGGCTTCGATGGCCTCAAAGGCCTGACGTACCACATCGGACGGAGCGCTCTTCTGCGCATCGAAGTCTCGCGTGAGGTCGGTGTCGATGTAGCCCGCGTGCAGGCCCACCACCTGCGTTTGCTGTTCGCGCAACGCCTGACGCAGACCATTGGTCAGCGACCACGCGGCCGACTTGGTGATCGAGTATTCGGGAAGCACGCTCGAACTGATCCAACTCACAATCGACAGCACATTGAGCAGGGCGCCGCCGCCATTGCGTCCCAGCGTGCCGGCAAACGCCTGCGACATGGCCAGCACGCCGAACAGGTTCGTCTCCAGCGTCTCGCGCAGTGTCTCGGCCGAGCCCGTGTGAGTCAAACCCTGCGTGACACGGGCAATGCCTGCGTTGTTGATGAGCAGCGTGACGTCGCCGGCCAGCAAGGCTGCGGCCGCCACGTCTTCCGGATTGTTGACGTCCAGCTTGACCGGGATAACGCCCGGCAGCGTCACCTTGGACGGATCGCGGGACCCTGCGTACACCTTCTTCGCGCCACGGTCGAGCGCCTGTTTCGCAAACTCCAGTCCCAGGCCACGGTTGGCGCCCGTGACGAATACGACGGCATCTTTGATCTTCATTTCAGAACTCCAGCAAGGGATGAGGCCGCGCCACTTATGGAACCAGCGTGCGGTTTGGGCTATACTGCACGACAATTGTGATCGCAATCGTCATGAGTTGATGGATTGTGACAAGCTGGGTGCTGTTGTGTCAATGGTGATCGACATTGTCTTTTTCGATGACGGTGGTAGCCGCGATTGCGCAGGCGGACATCGGGAGTAGCAAATGGGTATTTCCAGAGAGCAGGCCGCAGAAAACCGCGAGGCGATCGTTGCGGCGGCCGAGCGGTTGTTTCGCGCGCATGGCGTCGACGCCGTGGGGCTGACGGCGCTCATGAAGGCGGCTGGCTTCACGCAAGGCGGCTTCTACAACCACTTCAAGTCGAAGGACGCACTTGTCGCGGCCGTGATGGCGCGCGCAGTGGCGGCCAGCGAAGGGGCGCTGGCGGGCGGCGATGCGGCATCGGAGGTGGCGCTTTCACTCGGAGAGCGCGCCGAGCGGTATCTGTCGACGGCCCATCGGGATGACGTTGCGTGCGGCTGTCCGATGGCGGGATTTGCGGGAGACGCCCCGCGCATCGGCGACGAGGCGCAGGCGTGCTACGCGAAAGGGCTGTCGGACATGATTGCCCGAATGACGGCGGCGGGTGTCGAGCAGGGGGTGAGTCCGGCGCAAGCGGCGCAGTTCGCGATGGCGCGCTTCGCGCAGATGGTCGGCACGCTCGTGCTTTCGCGCGCGGTCGTGAGCGCGGACCCTGCGCTGGCGGACGCGCTGTTGGCCGCCGGGCGCCAGGCGCTCAGCGGGAATCCTGCCAGCGACTGAACGTGCGGCCGTGCGGTGAGGGCGTATCGTCAGCGTTGCGGCCAGCGCCACGTCGTGCGCAACGCATCGCGCAGAAAATCCACGAACGCTCGCGTGCGCGGCGCGAGGTGCCGGCTATGCGGATACACGGCATGGAGCGGCGACGCCGGGATTTGCAGCGACGGCAGCACGCGCACAAGGCGGCCCGCGTCAATATCGTCTCCGACATCCCAGATGGACTTCTGCGTGATGCCTGCGCCGTGCAGCGCCAGTTCGTGGGCGGTGTCGCCATCGTCGACGACATAGGTATCGCGGACTTGAATCCGCAACGTTTCGGATTGCCATACAAATCGCCAGTCGCCGTGTGGGGCGTGGCCGAACAGAATGCAGTCGTGCTGTAGCAGATCGCCCGCGTCCTGTGGCGTGCCGCGCCGTGCCAGGTAATCCGGGGACGCCACCAGTACGCGGTAGTTCGGCGCCAGTTCCTGGGCGACGAGGCTGGAGTCGGGCAGGGTGCCCACGCGGATGGCAACGTCGATACCGTGCGCGACCAAATCGACCCAGAGATCGCTCAGTTCGAGGTGCACCTTCAGATCGGGATGCCGTTCGCGAAACGCGATCAGCAGCGGGGCGAGGTGGCGGCGTCCGAACGCGCGCGGGGCGCTGATCCGAAGCACGCCGCCGACGGTGCCCGCCTGACGCGTCATCAGCCGCTCGGTTTCACGGATCTCCGCCAGAATGCGCTGGCAGCACGCGTGAAATACCTGTCCTTCCTCCGTTAAAGCCTGCTTGCGCGTGGTGCGGTTGAGCAGGCGCACGCCGAGGCGCTGCTCGAGCAGCCCAAGCCGTTTGCTCACGACGGCGAGCGAGAGCCCCAGCTCACGCGCGGCAGCCGACATGCTGCCCGTGGCAACCACCCGGTCGAAGAGGGTGAGGTCCAGCGTCTGGTCGATCATTACGGTTTTATTCTCAATAATTTGAAGAGAGTCATTCAGTTTTTTGAGGGATTATCGTTCGTTGCGGCGAGGATCACAATGGCACTGTGACATCGCGAGCCGGTGCTAGCTCTCGGCGGCCGGGCGTACATCGATGTCGTATTTCCTTCATTGTCCCGATCATTTTCTGGAGCCTCATCATGTTCAATTTCGAAGGTCAGCGCGTGTTGGTCATTGGCGGCAGTTCCGGCATTGGCCGTGCCGCAGCACAGGCATTCGCCAAGGCCGGCGCAGCGGTGACGATCGCCTCGAGACACCAGGCCAAGCTCGACGAAGCGCTCGCCACCGTCGGCACGACCGCTCGCGCCGTTGTGCTCGACACGGAAGACGTGGCCGCCGTCGAACGATTCTTCGCCGATCACGCCCCGTGGCAGCATGTGGTCGTCTCTGCCGCGCAAACGCCGACCGGGCAAGTCCGCAAGCTGCCGCTGGAAGACGCGCACGCCGCTTTCGACAGTAAGTTCTGGGGCACGTATCACGTTGCGCGATATGCAAGAATCGAAGCGGGCGGCTCGCTCACGCTGACGTCGGGCTATCTGAGCGTACGTCCGAGCACGGCGTCGGTCGTGCAGGGTGCGATCAACGCGGCGGTCGAAGCGCTGGGTCGCGGGCTGGCGCTGGAACTGTCCCCGGTGCGCGTGAACACGGTGTCGCCGGGCCTGACGGTGACGCCGTTGTGGAACAAGCTGGCAGAGGCGGATCGCGAAGCGATGTATCGCAACGCGGCCGAGCGCTTGCCGGCGCGCCGTGTGGTGGCTGCGGAAGACGTCGCCAACACGATTCTCTATCTGGCCGGCACACCGAGTGCGACCGGCAGCACTGTGCTGATCGATGCAGGCGGCGCGATCGCCTGACGTTCACCGTTCTGGAGACTGACTCATGAATATCGATCTGAAGGAAAAGGTAGCGCTGGTGACGGCGTCGACGGCAGGCATCGGTTTCGCCATTGCCCGCGGGCTGGCGGCAGCAGGGGCAACGACGCTGATCAACGGGCGTTCGAAAGAGAGGGTGGACGCCGCCGTCGCAAAGCTGCGCGAGGCCCTGCCTGACGCTCAGGTGCGCGGTATCGCTGCGGATCTGGCGACGGCCGAGGGCTGCGACGTGCTCGTGTCCGCCGTGCCCGACGTCGACATTCTCGTGAACAACGCGGGCATCTTTGGCCCGCAGGACTTCTTCGAGGTTCCAGACGAGGTGTGGCAACACTTTTACGACGTCAATGTTCTGTCGGGCGTGCGGCTCTCGCGCGCCTATTTGCCCGGCATGGCAGATCGCGGCTGGGGGCGTGTGATCTTCATTTCGTCGGAGTCCGCACTGAATATTCCCGAGGACATGATTCACTACGGTATGACGAAGACGGCGCAACTGGCCGTGTCGCGCGGTCTGGCCAAGCGCATGCGCGGCACGGGCGTGACGGTCAACGCCGTGCTGCCGGGCCCGACGCTCTCGGATGGCATGATCGAGATGCTTCACCAAGCGGGCCTTCCCGCGAATGCCGACATGACGCAGGCGGCCGCCGAGTTCGTGCGCGAAAACCGCCCCAGTTCGATTATTGGACGGGCGGCCACCACGACGGAAGTGGCGAACATGGTGGTTTATGTTGCATCGCCGCAAGCATCGGCCACAACCGGGGCGGCGCTGCGTGTCGATGGCGGAGTGGTCGACTCGCTCTGAAGTGACGCTCAGATGGCCGGCCGCCCGACCAGCGTCGGGTAGCCGTCATCGCCGTGTCAGGTCGGAAATGTTGCGCTGCGGGAACGCTTCGGCACCAACAGTGCAGACATCTTGATGTAACGCAAACGCCGTATACCCGAAGTACTTTCGGGTACCTATTTCGATAGGGATTGCCTAGAATTAAGACGTGCCATCCCGCCATGTCGAAGTTAGGAGGCCACTATGCTGACCGGGAGCTTGATTGCAATGTTGGTGATTGTGCTGGTCGTCGGTGCTGCCGTCGCCTGGCGGGTGGATCGCAACTGGTGCCGGGAGCACCCGTCGGCGCGCCACACGTGGCGCCGTCAGCGTCGTGACATCCGGCATAGTTGAATCTCGCTGGACCGATCGGGGAACATTCCCCCGCAAATGAAAAGCCCGCCTTCCGGCGGGCTTTTTGTTAATACAGACACCTCAACAGCAGGCTGGGCGCTCAGGCAACTGCCTGAAGGACATACTTGCCCTGGACAGTCAGGCGCGGGGACTTCTCACCCGAGGCCAACTCTTCCCACTCGATCAGTTTGCTTTCAAGCAGCGATTCGAGATCCGGGCGATTATGCTCCACTTGCTCAGGAGCGTCCTTGACCAGCATCAGGGTGGCAAATTCATGATGACTCAGCATCTTCGTCTCCCGGTTTGCGGTTCCACAGGGGGGTCCCTCGTCAGGGAATTTAAGGATAGGTCACGAATATGGCACTTGCGCGACAAAATTCGGACTTTCGATGCTGCTTCGCAGCATTTTTCTTTTGGACTTCCTCACTGCCAGCATAAGCTTTCGTGATGACATTGAGATGTCAATCGTCTTGCATTTTCATACGCCGAAAACGTATTCAAAATGCACAATTTGTTGCGGTACGGCAATGGTGATATTTGTGCAAATCGCCGCTTCATCCCGCTTATTTGCGGTTTGCTCGCATGCAAGGGGCGGTAGAATGCCCAATTTGCCAGCAATTCGCGCACAACAACCTGACATGCCGCAAAAGAAAACGCCGTACTTCGAGTTACGCAGCGGTGCTGTAGATACCCTGCATTTCGTTGTCAAGACGCCGCAACTGGACACGCTGCGCACTGAATTGGCGCAACGCTTCGAGGCGACCCCGGAGTTCTTTGCAGGCGACACGGTCGCCATTGACGTTCGGCGTCTGGCCAGCGACGAGCGGGTTGCCGTGCCCGCGCTAGCCGAAATGCTGGCCGAATTCCGTATGAAGCCGATCGGCGTGGTTGCCAACAGCGAGCAAACCGATTGGGCCGTGGTAGGGGGGCTGCCTCGGCTGGACAGTCACGAACGCCGCGTCTCGCGCGCGCCGCGCGAGAGCGGGGCAGTGCCCGAGCCGGCCGTGGAGCCCGCCGAAACGGCACCTGACACCGGCGCCATTGCCTCGACCATCATCGACAAGCCGTTGCGTTCGGGCCAGCAAGTCTACGCAAAAGGCGATCTGATCATCCTCGATTTGGTCAGTTACGGGGCCGAGGTGATCGCGGAAGGTAATATTCACATTTACGCGCCGCTACGGGGGCGGGCGCTGGCAGGGGTGAAGGGCAAGCTCGATGCGCGCATCTTCTGTACCTGCCTGGAGCCCGAGCTGATTTCCATCGCCGGTATCTACCGGACTGGCGAGTATGCGCTGCCGCCCGATGTGCAGGGGCGTTCGGTGCAGGTGCGGCTGGTAGACGACAAACTGATTTTCGAGCCCCTCGGGCTCAAATGATTCTTAGCTAAATTCATCCTCAAGTTTGGGAAGGCATCGACAGATGGCAAAAGTGATTGTGGTGACCTCTGGCAAGGGTGGTGTCGGTAAGACGACGACCAGCGCCAGCTTTTCCGCCGGCCTCGCCTTGCAGGGGCACAAGACGGCAGTCATCGATTTTGACGTCGGCCTGCGCAATCTCGATCTCATCATGGGTTGCGAGCGCCGCGTCGTGTACGACCTGATCAACGTGATTCAGGGCGAAGCAAACCTCAACCAGGCGCTTATCAAAGACAAGGCCTGCGATAACCTGTTCATCCTGCCCGCCTCGCAGACGCGTGACAAAGAAGCACTCACGCAAGCGGGTGTCGAGAAGGTCATCAAGGACCTGGCCGACATGGGCTTCGAATACATCGTGTGCGACTCGCCGGCCGGTATCGAGTCGGGCGCATTGCTTGCAATGCATTTCGCCGACGAAGCGCTCGTGGTCACGAACCCCGAAGTGTCGTCGGTGCGCGATTCGGACCGCATTCTGGGTATTCTCTCGTCGAAGACGAAGCGCGCGATCGAAGGCGGCGAACCGATCAAGGAGCACCTGCTCATTACCCGTTACAACCCGAAACGTGTCAACGACGGGCAGATGCTGTCGCTCGAGGACATCCAGGAAATCCTGCGAATCAAGCTCATCGGCGTGATTCCGGAGTCGGAGTCGGTGTTGCACGCTTCTAATCAGGGCACGCCGGCGATTCATCTCGACGGTACCGATGTGGCCGACGCCTATCGCGATGTGGTGAGCCGATTCAAGGGCGAAGACAAGCCCATGCGCTTTACCGACTATCAAAAGCCGGGGTTGTTACAGCGCATCTTCGGCTCGAAGTAAGGAGCGCCTATGTCCTTCCTGTCTTTCCTCCTGGGGGAGAAGAAAAAGACCGCCGCCGTTGCCAAAGAGCGCCTGCAGATCATTCTGGCGCACGAACGCGCGGGCTCGTCGCCGCCTGCAGACTATCTGCCGGCCCTGCAACGCGAGCTGGTCGCCGTCATCTCCAAGTACGTCAAAATCGCACAAGACGACATCAAGGTCAGCGTCGAGCATCAGGACAACCTGGAAGTGCTCGAAGTGAAGATCGAACTGCCGCAGACCTGAACGGTCGGGGCAGGCCGGCACCGGCGAGACATCGCGGGTGCCGGCGGATGATGTTCGGCTAAGCGAAAGCCCGCCACCCTTGGCGCAGGATGGCGGGCTTTCGTCGTGCCTGTGCCGCTTACGCGCGCGGGTCGCAGGCGCACCTCGCGTCAGAATTTGTAGTCGGGACTCTTGGGATCAAAGGTCGCGTCGGTCCATTGCTGCTTGCGCACTTTCTCGAAGCGCATCTCTTCGACCTTCTGTCCCGTCGCGTCCCAGGCTTCGATGCCGCGCGGGCGTCCCGTCTTGAGATCGATCAGTACACGCGATTTGTTGGCGTAGTGCTGAGGCGGGCCGGACGAGGCATCCCACTCCAGTGCCACCATGCGCACGCCATTCGCTTCGGAAACCGAAATTCTCGCGGGTTTCTCGGGCAGTCCGGCGGCGCGGAAGCTGCGGCCGTCATGGGCAATCTGTTCCGCAATGAACGCGAAGCCGAGAATGCCGCCGAGATGGCCATACGTCTCCTTCGGGCGCTTCGTCTCGTCGTAGATGATTTCCTGCCCCGAGTGGGCGCCGTCGGGCAGCCACTTTGCGTAGATCTGCAATGGCTTTTCGCGAATCTTCACGAGCACGCGGTCGGGCGTTGTCTGCCACTGGTTATTGATGCGCTCGTGGCGCGTCAGCTCATATTGGTACTCGGGCAACGCGGCCGACTCGGCTTTCAGAAACCGGACGAGGGCGTCGGCCTGAAGCGCCTGCATGCGCGCAACGATCTCGTCGTCGCTCAACTTTGCCAACTCACCACTCTTGATCGCGTGCGACAGCCATTGCGCTTGCGCAGCGACGGGCAGGGCGGCCAGTCTGGACACGTCGACGTCGACGTCGGCCGGCGATGCCGCGTTGCTTGTCGCATTTGCGCCGGGCGTAGCGGGTGTCGAGGCACCTGTGAGGGTATTGGTCTGGGCCACGGCATCGCGCGTGCTCAGTGCGCCCGCAACGAGCGCCACGGGTAGTAGCGCGAACGCCAGTGCGGCACGCCGCATCGTGGTCGTTGGCAGGGGCAGGCGAAGACGAAGACCAAGGCCGCACACGCGACGGCAGGAGAGGCTGGCGGTACGGAAAGCAGGGTGCAGCATCACGACGTCCTCGATTTCGTTCGGATAGACATTGAAGCCCGACACCAGAATCATGTCCTTCTTGCGGTCGATGAGGCGAACGTAACCACGCTCGTCCATCACGCCGATGTCGCCGGTCATCAGCCAGCCGCCGGCGTCGAACGTCTTGGCGGTATCTTGTGGGCGCTGCCAATAGCCGCGCATGACCTGCGGGCCACGCGCGCACAATTCGCCCGGCTCTCCCAGATCGGCCCATGTGCCGTCGTCGCGTTTGAAGCGCACGTCGGTCGACGGTGCGGGCAGACCGATGGAGCCGGTGAAATCGAAGTCGTCCATGTGCGCGATGTCGACCGGGTTCATCGTGACGATGGGCGAGCACTCCGTGAGGCCGTAGTCCTCGATGATTGGCTTGCCGGTCACTTGCTTCCACCGATCTGCAATCGCGCGTTGTGTTGCCATGCCGCCCGCCAGCGACAGCTTCAATCTGGAGAAATCGCGGGCGCAAAAGTCGGCATTTTCAAGCAGGCCGTTGAACAGCGTATTCACGCCCGTGACGCCGGTGAACATTTCGTGGCGGATGATGTAGACGACCTTCTTCACGTCGCGCGGGTTCGCAATCAGGATGTTGCGTCCGCCAAGACTCATGAACACCAGGCAGTTCACCGTGAGCGAGAGGATGTGATACATCGGCAGCAGCGACAGATTGACCTCGATGTCGCCGTCGAGCTAATCGGCCGCCCACGCCTCGGTCTGGAGCAGGTTGGCCAACACGTTGCCGTGCGTGAGCATGGCTCCCTTGGCGACCCCTGTGGTTCCGCCCGTGTACTGAAGGAAAGCGAGGTCGTCGCGCGCGAGGGGCATTGGCGAAGGCGTATGCTTCGCGCCCTCGGCAAGCGCCCGACGCAGCGATATGGCCTGCGGCAGATCGTAAGCCGGCACCTGTCTGGCTACTTTGCGCATGAGGAGGTTGACGAAGCGCCCCTTGACGTTCGCGCCGCGGCCGAGCAAGTCGCCGATCTGCGTAAGGAGCACGTTGCGCACGTCGGTGCCGGGGATCGCATCCTGCACTGTCCTGGCAAAGTTCTCGAAGACGACGATGGTGTGCGCACCGCTGTCCTGCAACTGGTGCTTCAACTCGCGAACGGTGTAGAGCGGATTGACGTTGACGACCACCGCGCCCGCAATGAGTGTGCCGAAAAGGTAGATCGGATACTGGAAGCAGTTGGGCATCATGAGCGCGACGCGCTCACCCTTCTTCACGCCCTGGGCTTGCAGCCACGCGGCGAATGCATACGCTTGACGGGCGACCTCGGCATAGGTGATCTCGCTGCCGAGACTCACGAACGCGATGCGTTCCCGGTATTTATCGATTCACTCGTCGAAGGCCTGCACGAGCGACGTGTAACGGGTCACGTCGATCTCGGCCGGCACCCCGGGAGGGTAGGCGTTTAGCCAAACTCGTTCCTGCTGGACAGCTTGATCCATCGTTGTCTCCATTCACAGGCACAGACGTCCGTCGCCGGTGGGTTGCTCTGCTGGCAACGCGCATCCGTGCGCAGGGCCGTGCTTTTTGGCTGCCCCTTTACCGCTAGCTCTTTTTGTTTTTATCGTTCCAGCATCGCGACCACGCCTTGTCCGCCGGCCGCACAGATCGAGATGAGGCCGCGCCCGCCGCCACGTTCGGCCAGCAGCTTGGCAAGGGCGGCGAGAATGCGGCCGCCGGTCGCTGCGAACGGGTGACCGCAGGCGAGCGAACTGCCGTTCACGTTCAGCCGTTGCCGATCGATGCTGCCCAACGGCGCAGCCAGGCCGAGTTTGTCCCTGCAGTATTGCGGGTCCTCCCACGCCTTCAGGGTACAAAGTACCTGCGCGGCGAATGCCTCATGAATTTCGTAGAAGTCGAAGTCCTGCAACGTGAGCCCGGCCTGAGCCAGCATGCGCGGCACGGCATACGCGGGGGCCATGAGCAGGCCTTCGCGCTGTGTCTCGTCAGGGTTGAAGAAGTCGACGGCCGCAGTTTGCGAATAGGTCAGATAGGCGAGTACCGGGATGTTGTGTGCCCGCGCCCAGTCTTCGCTCGCGAGTAGTACACACGACGCGCCATCGGTGAGCGGTGTCGAGTTACCCGCTGTGAGCGTGCCCGTGGCGGTGCGGTCGAACACCGGATTGAGGCTGGCGAGCTTCTCGAGCGTGACGTCGGGCCGCAGGTTGTTGTCGCGTTGCAGGCCGAGAAAGGGTGTCATCAGATCAAGAAAGAACCCGCGCTCGTACGCGGCGGCCAGATGTTGGTGGCTCGCGAGCGTGAGTTCGTCCTGCGCGGCGCGTTCGATTTGCCAGCGCTTGGCCATCAACTCGCAATGCTCACCCATCGACAGCCCCGTGCGCGGCTCGCCATTGCGCGGCAACGCGGGGCGGAACAACATGCCCGGACGCACCTTCGCGAGTGCGCCGAGCTTGCCGCCGGTGCTGCGCTGCCGATTCGCTTCGAGCAGAATCTGGCGGAGCCTTTCGTTCACGCCCATGGGGGCGTCCGACGCCGTGTCGACCCCCCCGGCAATGGCCACGTCGATCTGACCGAGCGCGATTTTGTTGCCGGTGAGGATCGCCGTCTCGAGGCCCGTGCCGCACGCTTGCTGGACGTCGTAAGCCGGGGTCTGTGCGGCGAGTGTGGTCGACAGGACGGATTCGCGCGTCAGATTGAAGTCGCGGGCGTGCTTGAGAACCGCCCCGGCGGCGACCTCGCCCAGACGCTGGCCATGCAGCTCGAAACGGTCGACAAGTCCCTGGATCGAGGCCGTCAACATGTCCTGATTCGATGCCGTAGCGTAAGCCGTGTTCGAACGCGCGAACGGGATGCGGTTGCCACCGAGAATGGCAACGCGACGTAGGGCGGGCGCTGGCGCAGTGGGTTTGAGGGCGCTCATGAAGGGTCCGTAGCGAACGTGTTGATAGAGGGCGATGTACCCGGCGCGGCTTGCCACCGTGCGCGCAGATGCGGGACGGTGCCCGCCGCGTCGCGCAGTTCGACGACGCTGCGGTGCGGATCGCACCAGAGTGTGGCTTCTCCGGGCAGTAGTAGCGGTGTCTTGAATTCGACGAGAAGGTCGAGGTGCCGCTCGTCGGCGGGCAGCACCGCGGCGAGCGTTCGGGCGAAGCTCCACATGCCGTGAATGATCGGTCGCGGGAAGCCGAACCACTTGGCGGTGATCGGCCAGAGGTGGATCGGGTTGTAGTCGCCGGAGATGCGCGCGTACTGACGGCCGAGGTCGCCCGGTACCCGCCACGTGGCAGTCTTCACGAGCGACGGGCCGGCGCTTAGCTCGGCGCGATACGGTGCGCCAAGCGGGGCGCGCACGCCGGTGCGCAGGTACAGGCTTTCGCCCGACCACACGACTTCGCCTGCGCGGCGGGCGGTGGTGAGTACCGTGAAGACCTGCCCCTTGTCATGCGCGTACAGCGGGCCGCACCGCACGTCGAAATCCAGCCGATCCCCCACGGCGAGCGGCGCGTGGGTACGGACGCGATTCGCCAGATGCACCATGCCGAGCATGGCGAACGGAAACGCGCGGTCTGTCATCAACAGCATATGCAGCGGAAACGCGAGCAAGTGCGGCCACGTGGGCGGGACACCGTGGGCGCCGGTAAAGCCGCATAAGCGCGCATAACGAGCGATGTCGGCCGCGTCGAGCGTGACATTGCGGCGCCCGAACGCCAGCGGGGGCAGCGATTGCGCCAGCGCCGGCTTGCGGCTCGACAGCAGCGCGCGCAGATACAGATGAATCGGTGAGGGCGGACGCGTGATATCGATAGCTGTCTGCCCGGTTGGCGTGGCAGGCGGCCTAGTGTCCGGCGGATCGTGTGGGCGGTCGTTGGCCATGGTCATGCTCCCAGCAGGCTCTGACCGCAGACACGCACGACCTGTCCGGTCAGCGCACCCGAGGCCGGATGTGCGAGCCACGCAATGGCCTCGGCGACGTCGACCGGCTGGCCGCCCTGGCCGAGCGAGTTCATGCGGCGTCCGGCTTCACGGATGGCGAACGGTACGGCGGCGGTCATCTGCGTCTCAATGAATCCCGGGGCGACGGCGTTGATGCTGATGTGGCGCTCGGCGAGCACCGGCGACCACGCTTCGACCATGCCGATCACGCCCGCCTTCGACGCAGCGTAGTTCGTCTGCCCGCGATTGCCCGCGATGCCGCTGATCGACGCCACGCCGACGATCCGGCTGTTGGCGCGCAGCACGCCTGCATCGAGCAGCGTGGTGTTCAGCCGTTGCGGCGCCCCGACGTTGATGTCGAGCACGCTCTGCCATTGCGCCTCGCTCATGCGCACGAGCGTCTTGTCGCGTGTAATGCCGGCGTTGTGTACGAGGATGTCGAGGCCGCGCGGTGCGTGCGTCGCCAGATGCGCCAGCAGCGTGACGCCCGCCTCGGGCGCGGCGATGTCGCAGGCGAGGGCGCTACCCTCGAGACGTGCCGCTACGGCTTCGAGCGGGGTCTGTGCGGCCGGGAGGTCGACGCACACGACATGTGCGCCGTCGCGCGCCAACACGGTGGCAATGGCTTCGCCGATGCCGCGCGCTGCGCCGGTCACCACCGCGACTTGCCCGGCGAGCGGGCGCTGATCGCGCATCGGCGGCGTTTCGAACACGGGGTCCTGCAAGGTGACAGCCTGCCCGCTCACGTAAGCGGCGCGCGGCGACAGGAAGAAGCGCAACGTCGAGTGCAAGGCTTCGCGCGCGCGTGGCGCGACGTAAAGCAACTGCGCCGTAGCCCCGCGTTTGAGTTCCTTCGCAAGCGAGCGCACGAAGCCCTCGAGCGCACGCTGCGCAACGCTGGCCTGCGGCGTCGGCGCCAGCGATGGCGGCAAGCCCAGCACGAGCACGCGCGCGCAGCGGTCAAGCGTCGCGAGGGTGTCGTGGAAGAACGTGTAGAGCGCGCTCAGCTCGCCGGTGTCGGCGATGGCGCTGGCGTCAAACAGCAGGGCTTTGGGGCGTACCCCTTCGTTCGGATTGAAGCGCCCGCTCATCGTGCCCGCCTGGTTGGCGTACGAAATCCAGTCGAGCCGCTCCACATGGGCAAGGCTGGGAACGCCGAGCCAATGCAGTTCGCGGGCCAGGCCGGGCAATAGCGGCGCGTCTGCTGTGCCGCCCACGACGGCGAGCGGCGCAGCAATCTCGCGGGTCTCGGTGTCGCCGAAGGGCGGCATGCGCTCGAGCGGCACGGGGCGCGGCAGCCCCAGCGCATTGGCCAGACGGCTGCCTACGGCGGAGTTGGCGAAGGCTAGGTATCGGTCGGTCGTCGTCACGGCGCGTAATTCCTCAGAGTGATGGGCAGACGTGGCATTGGCTGGCTCACGTGGTGAGCGCTTCGCCGGTAGCTTTCTGTTGTTGGGCGTGTTGCATGTCGGCGTGGCGTCCGAAGTCGGCAGGGAAGTCGTCGACGGCCACCGCGCGCGCGGCGTAGTCGGCGTACTGGGTGAGCACCCGGTGCTCGTCGTCGCTCAAGAGTTGCAACGTTGCCGCGTGGTCCACCCACTCGGTGAATTCGGGCAGGCTTTGCGGCATCGCCGGCAGACGGCCCTCCTTGATCGCGGTGCGCAGACGCTGCTCGATGGCGGTGACCTGCGGCGTCATCTGGAAGACGATCTCGCCATAGGCAAGCCCGTCGATTTCAACGCGTGGCGAGTAGCTGCCTGCGATGAGGCGCTCGCGCGCGTCGCCCGGCGTTTGCATCAATTCGGCCACTCGCGCGGCGAGCGCATCGGACGGCTTGGCGTACGGCAGGCCGAGCGGTGCGAGTTTCCAGTGCATCCACCAGGCGACAACGCGTGACGGATAGTTCGCCAGCACGCCTTCGAAGGCTTCGCGCGCCTGCCAGAGGGCATCTTGCGCGGCCCAATGCACCAGCGGCAGATCGGCTTCGGGACGGCCTTCGTCCTCGAAACGCTTGAGCGTTGCGGTGAGCAGGAACAGTTGCGAGAGGATGTCGCCCAGGCGGCCCGTGATGCTCTCGCGACGCTTGAGCGAGCCGCCGAGGACCGCCATCGAGACGTCGGATGCAATCGCAAGCAGTGTCGACATGCGATTCGCGGCACGATAGTAGGTATGCAGCTCGGGGGCCGCATTCGACGGCACGGCAGAGAGCCGGGCGTGCGTGACCCCGTGCAACGCGCCGCGCGCGATGTTGCTCGTCACGAAGGTCAGATGGCCGAAAAGGGCGTCGTCGAACGCGCGCACGGCGGTAGCGTGATCCGTCGTCTGCGCCGCGGCGAGTTCTTTGAGCACGTACGGATGGCAGCGGATGGCGCCCTGACCGAAGATCATCAGACACCGCGTCATGATGTTGGCGCCCTCGACCGTGATCGACACTGGAATTTGCTGATAGGCGCGGGCGAGGAAGTTGTTCGGGCCCATGCAGATGCCTTTGCCCGCCACGACATCCATACCGTCGTTCACCACTTTGCGCGCACGCTCGGTCACGTGATATTTCGCGATGGCGGAAATCACCGACGGCTTTTCGCCTAGATCGACGGCAAGCGCTGCCATACGGCGTGCCGCGTCCATTGCGTACAAATTACCGGCCATGCGGGCGAGCGCTTCCTGCACCCCTTCGAACTTGCCGATCGGCGTGCGGAACTGACGGCGCACCGCAGCATAGGCGCCCGTGGCGCGCACCGCGATCTTCGAATAGCCGACGTTCGACGACGGCAGCGAGATCGCACGGCCAGCCGCGAGACACTCCATCAGCATCCGCCAGCCCTTGCCCACCTGTGCCTGACCGCCAATGACCCAGTCGAGCGGAATGAAGACGTCCTTGCCGGAATTCGGACCGTTCTGGAAAACGGCGTTCAGCGGCCAGTGGCGGCGGCCGATCACGACGCCCGGATGGTTCGTCGGGATCAGGGCGCAAGTGATGCCTGGCTCGTCGTCGTCACCCAGCAGATGGTCGGGGTCGAGGGCACGGAACGCCAGACCCAGCACGGTCGCGATCGGGCCGAGGGTGATGTAGCGCTTGTTCCATGTGACACGGAAGCCCAGCGCTTCACGGCCGTCATGTACGCTGCGGCAGACGACGCCAACGTCGGGGATGGCGGCGGCGTCAGAGCCCGCGTAAGGGCTCGTGAGCGCGAAGCAAGGGATCTCTTCGCCCTTTGCCAGACGCGGCAGATAGTAGTTCTTTTGCGCCTCGGTGCCATAGTGCAGCAGCAGTTCGGCCGGGCCGAGCGAGTTCGGCACCATGACCGACACGGCGGCGGCGGAACAGCGCGACGCCAGCTTCATCACCACTTGCGAGTGCGCATAGGCGGAGAATTCGAGACCACCGTAACGCTTGGGAATGATCATGCCCAGAAAGCCGGCATCCTTCGCGTATTGCCAGGCTTTCGGCGGCAAGTCCTGCCAGACTTGTGTGCTTTCCCAGTCGTTGGACAGGTCGCACAGATGTTCGACCTCGTGTGCCATGAAGGCCTGTTCTTCGGCAGACAGGGCGGGCGCTGGCAGCGCCATGAATTTCCGCCAGTCGGGGCGGCCGGAGAACAGATCGGCATCCCACCAGACAGTGCCGGCTTCAATGGCGTCTTTTTCCGTCTCCGACATTTCCGGCATGATCGTACGGAATTTCGCGAGCATGGGCGCGGTCACCCATGCGCGGCGCAATGGGCCGATGCTCAGGATCAACGCTGGCAAGACGAACAGGATGGCGAGGACGACGGTCGCGACCGTTCCCGTCAGCGCTGCCGCTGCGCCTGCGCCGACCCATAGCGCCGTGGCGATGAGCCATTGCCAGGCATGTGCGCGATAGAAAAGCAGGGCGGTCACGCCCACGACAAACGCGAGAATCCATACGGCCATCATTTTCTCCTCCCTTCCGGTTCAGCGTTCCCATAAGTGCTGGGCGTCATACCGGTGACGGCGTATTCGCCATGCCCGGCAACTGTGGGGGCTGTCGTCTTTGTGCCATCTGCCGGTGATCGCTGGCATTGCGCCCGGTCCGAACCTGCGACGGCGTTATTGTTGGATCGCTCGGCGACTGGTTGGTGCGCCGAGAATTCGGGTGATGCGTCGAAAATGCGACTGCACTTCGTGAAAGTCGTTGATGCTGCCGCCGCGCGCGTGGCGCACGGGCGCGGCGATCCTCCCGGAACGCCTTCAGGCGTTTGTGCGGGGCTTGCGCTCAGGCGTTCGCGAACGCGCGATCGTTGTCTCCGGGGGCTGGCCCGTGGCCCTCGTTCTGTGATGCCGGGGCGAGGTGCTCTGTGCCGTGCCCGGCCTCACGCGGAGGGGTGATATTGGTGTCTTTCGCAAGCGCGAAGACGGCGGCGAAGCTCGCCAGTTGCTCCTCGCCCGGCATCGGTGCCTTGAGCGCTGCCACCATGAGCGCGGTGAGTCTTGCGACAACCTGCAAGTCGCCCATCGGCTGGCCTTGCGCAAAAGTGTCGATCAATCGCGATGTGTTGCTGCTCGCCAGCACGCCGGACAGCGCTTGCAGGGCGAAGTGCAGCCGCCAGCCCAGTTCCTGACGTGGCAGTTCGGGCAAGGCACGCGCGAAGGCCTCGAAGAATCGTTCGAACACCAGGGCGTAGTGCCGTTGCAGATAATCGCGGATGAACGGGGACGGATCGGCATAGACGCGCCCGAGCAGGCGCAGGAACGCCGGGCCGCCGATATCGCGATGATGGGAAATGGCCAGAGCGGGGATGAACATCGCCCCGAGCACGTGTTCGCACGTTAGCTGCGGTGATGGCCAGGTGGCTTCGGCCCGGGTCAGCAATGTGAGGCGTTCTTCGTTGAGCCGGTCGAGCCGTCGCGAAAGCATGGCCTGAAGCAAGGTTTCCTTGCTTCCGAAGTGATAGTTGACGGCAGCCAGATTGACCTCGGCGCGCGATGTGATCTGGCGCAGGGACATGGCTTCGTAGCCGAATTCGATAAAAAGATCTTCTGCGGCATCGAGGATGCGCAGCTTGGTATCGCCGGCTTGTCGGCCGGCCGAGAGGCGTAAGCTCACGACGATCCTCCAGTAAGACGCGGCACGACGCCACGTCGATTCAATGAACCGATGTTTCATTCAAACGTTCGATTGAATCCTAGAACGCCAATGTGCGTCACCCAAGATCTTTTTGTGGACGTAGCCCTCTAAAGCGTTGGTTCCGGCCAATAGGGACGCGCTTGACGTGGCAGATGACGCCGGGAAGGTGCGTGAAGGCAAAATGGTCAGATTTCCCTGATTTCCGGGTGGAAAGTCTGGAGGCGGGACAATAGTTTGCTAAAATGTCCCGCTTTGTGTGCAAAACCGTTTTGGGGCTACCCCGATTTGTCGGGGGCGGAGGGAAGCTGGCGTCACGTCGCCGGTTCCGGCCCAAGGTTGATTAACTGACTGGGTCCGCTTGCGGCATTCCCTCGCCGCAACACAGAACGACCCTCTGGATGGACGAATATCCTCATGACTATTGCTGTTGAAAACCTCGGCAAGCTCGAGCGCCGCTTTACCATCGCCCTGCCCAAGCAGGAAGTCGAAAAAGAAGTCGCAGCTCGCATTCAAAAGCTGTCGAAGACGGTTCGCATGCCGGGCTTCCGCCCGGGCAAGGTGCCCCTGAAGATGGTCACCCAGCAATACGGTGGTCAGGTCGAAGCCGAAGTCGTGAGCGACAAGGTTGGCCAGCAATTCTTCGAAATCAGCAAGGAACAGGATTTGCGTGTGGCAGGTCAGCCGCGCTTCGCGCCGAAGGCCGACGCTGCCGAAACCGAATACGCATTCGACGCCACGTTCGAGATCTACCCGGAAGTCAAGATCGGTGATCTGGCCACTGCGGAAGTCAGCCGCACCACGACCGACGTCTCGGAAGCCGAGATCGATCGCACCATCGACATCCTGCGCAAGCAGCGCGTGCACTATCACGTGCGCGGCGAAGCTGGCGCCCATGGCGACGGCGGCGCGGTGGAAGCCAAGGACGGCGACCGTGTGACGGTCGACTTCGTTGGCAAGATCGACGGTGAAGTGTTCGCCGGCGGTAGCGCCGAAGACTTCGTCTTCGTGCTGGGCGAAGGCCGCATGTTGCCGGAATTCGAGAAGGCCACGCTGGGCCTGAAGGTCGGCGAATCGAAGGAATTCGAGCTTAAGTTCCCGGACGAGTACCACGGCAAGGAAGTGGCTGGTAAGACCGCCACGTTCACCGTTACGCTGAAGAAGGTCGAGTGGGCGCACCTGCCGGAAGTTGACGCCGAGTTCGCTAAGTCGCTCGGTATCGCGGATGGCAGCATCGAAAAGATGCGCGCCGACATCAAGGAAAACCTGTCGCGCGAAGTGAAGCGCCGTACGCAGGCTCTGCTCAAGGATCAAGTGATGAACGCCTTGATCTCCGTAGCAGAGCTGGAAGTGCCGAACGCGCTGGTCGCTCAGGATCAGGAGCGTCTGGTGGCGATGGCTCGTCAGGACCTCGCACAACGCGGCGTGCCGAACGCTGGCAACGTGCCGATCCCGGCGGAGATGTTCAAGGAGCAAGCTGAGCGTCGCGTGAAGCTGGGTCTGATTCTGGCTGAGCTGGTCAAGCAGAACGACCTGCAAGCCAAGCCGGAGCAGATCAAGGCCGAAGTCGAAGAGTTCGCGAAGAGCTACGAAGACCCGCAAGAAGTCGTCCGCTGGTACTATGGCGATCAGCAGCGCATGGCGGAAATGGAAGGTTTTGTCGTCGAGAACAACGTAGTCGAGTTCGTCATGGGTAAGGCCAAGGTGACCGACAAGCAAGTCAGCTTCGAAGAGCTGGCGGGCAACACGCAGTCCTGATCGAGCGCGATACGACCAACTGAGCCGCCGCGGCCGAAAGGCCGTGGCGGTTCTTTTCCAAATGGCCTCCGGGCCTCCTCCCTGCGGCGCGCAAAACCATCTCGATAGAAGGGTCGAACCGATATGATTACCCGTTCCGAATTGCTCGCCCAACTCGCCTCCCCGACGCACAACTCCGCCCTCGAGACGCAAGGCCTTGGCCTCGTGCCGATGGTCGTCGAGCAAAGTGGGCGTGGCGAGCGCGCTTACGACATTTACTCGCGACTCCTCAAGGAGCGCATCATTTTCCTGGTGGGCGAGGTCAACGACCAGAGCGCCAACCTCATCGTCGCCCAGTTGCTGTTCCTCGAGAGTGAAAATCCGGACAAGGAAATCTCGATGTACATCAACTCGCCGGGCGGTTCCGTCTCGGCGGGTCTGGCGATTTACGACACGATGAAATTCGTGAAACCGGCGGTCTCGACACTGTGCCTGGGTATGGCCGCGAGCATGGGCGCATTCCTGCTCGCCGCTGGCGAAAAGGGCAAGCGTTTTGCGCTGCCGAACGCGCGCATCATGATCCACCAACCGCTGGGCGGCGCCCGTGGTCAGGCGTCGGACATCGAGATTCACGCCCGGGAAATCCTTTTGCTCAAGGACCGATTGAATAACCTGCTTGCCGACAACACCGGTCGGTCGCTCGAAGCCATTGCGCGCGACACCGATCGCGACAACTTCAAGTCGGCGGCCGAGGCCGTCGAGTATGGGTTGATCGATCGCGTGCTGGAAAAGCGTCCCTGATTCGGTCTCGAATTCAGGGCGCCTGACGGCAAAATGGCTGGCGCGACACCGGGTGTTTTCGTCTCGAAAGACTGGGTGATCGCGCCAAGTCTTTGTCGTAAAAGGGAATTTAGGGTTGTCGCGGGTGGGCCACACGCTCGCGCGGCATGGCGTTACAATGCAATTACGTATGCCGCGTTTGCCGCCCCCGATGGGGGACGACCGGGGCGCAAATTGCTAGCAGGCTGACACAGATATGGTGGATAAAAAAAGCACTTCCAACGGCGAAAAGCTGCTCTACTGCTCCTTCTGCGGAAAGAGCCAGCACGAGGTCAAGAAGCTCATCGCAGGTCCGTCCGTGTTTATCTGCGACGAGTGCATTGATCTGTGCAACGAGATTATTCGCGACGAGGCCGCAGCAGCCGAAGACGAGAGCGGCAGTGGTGGCAAGTCCGATTTGCCGTCACCGCAGGAAATTCGCGAGAGTCTCGATCAATATGTGATCGGCCAGGACCGCGCGAAGAAGATTCTGGCGGTTGCGGTCTACAACCATTACAAGCGACTGAAACACCTCAGCGACAAGCGCGACGAGGTCGAGCTGTCCAAGAGCAACATCCTGCTGATCGGGCCGACCGGTTCGGGCAAGACGCTGCTTGCGCAGACGCTTGCACGTTTGCTTAACGTGCCCTTCGTGATTGCCGACGCCACCACGCTGACCGAAGCCGGTTATGTGGGGGAAGACGTCGAAAACATCATCCAAAAGCTGCTGCAGAACTGCAATTACGAGATCGAGCAGGCGCAGAAGGGCATTGTCTACATCGACGAAATCGACAAGATCAGCCGTAAGTCGGACAACCCGTCGATTACGCGCGACGTGTCCGGCGAAGGCGTGCAGCAGGCGCTGCTCAAGCTCGTCGAAGGGACGATGGCGTCGGTGCCGCCGCAAGGTGGCCGCAAGCATCCGAACCAGGATTTCATCCAGGTCGACACGACGAACATCCTGTTCATCTGCGGCGGTGCGTTCGATGGCCTCGAGAAGATCATCATGAACCGCACCGAGAAGACGGGTATTGGTTTCGGCGCGACGGTCAAGACAGGCGAAGAGCGCGACGCTGGCGAGCTGCTGCGTGACGTCGAACCGGAAGATCTGATCAAATTCGGCTTGATTCCTGAGTTGATCGGCCGTCTGCCGGTGGTTGCCACGTTGGGTAAGCTTGATGAGGACGTACTGGTAACCATCCTCATCGAGCCGAAGAACGCTCTGGTCAAGCAGTACCAGCGTTTGTTCCTGATGGAAGGGGTGGAGCTGGAAATCCGCCCGGCGGCGCTGCACGCGGTGGCGCGCAAGGCCATCAAGCGCAAGACCGGTGCGCGTGGCCTGCGTTCGATCATCGAACAGGCGCTGCTCGAAGTCATGTACGAGCTGCCGTCGCTCAAGGGCGTTACCAAGGTGATTCTGGACGAAAACGCGATCAGCGGCGACGGAAAACCGCTTTTGATCTACCAGGAGTCACCCAAGGTTGCCGGCTCCAATTGAACGGTCAACTCAGTGCTACCCGAAGCCGTTCATGGAAACATGGACGGCTTTTTTTCCTTCATACTAGTGCCACGGGCAATGAAACCCCGAGTGGTGCAACTTGTCGGCGAATGGGCCCTCCGTCCCTCTTGTAATTCTCGCCGGCGGCCTCAACTAGCTGGAACACAACGTTATCGTTAAATATGGGGAACGAGATGTCAGGCACCCAAATCCTCCCGCCCGAAGCGATTCAACTGCCCCTGTTGCCTTTGCGCGACGTGGTCGTGTTTCCGCACATGGTGATTCCCCTTTTCGTGGGGCGTCCGAAATCGATTAAAGCGCTTGAAACTGCCATGGAAGGCGGCAAGCACATCATGCTGGTCGCGCAGAAAGCCGCGGCCAAGGATGAGCCTACGTCCAAGGATCTCTACGAGATCGGTTGCGTGGCGAACATCCTGCAAATGCTCAAACTGCCCGATGGCACCGTCAAGGTGCTGGTCGAGGGGATTCAGCGCGCTCGCACTCTGAGCGTGGATGAAGAAGAAACCCAGTTCACGTCGGAAGTCATGCCGCTCGAACCGGATGACGGCAACTCGCCGGAATCCGAGGCCCTGCGTCGTGCGATCGTGGCGCAGTTCGATCAGTACGTGAAGCTCAACAAGAAGATTCCGCCGGAGATCCTGACGTCGCTGTCGGGCATCGACGAGGCGGGGCGTCTGGCGGATACCATCGCCGCTCACCTGCCGCTCAAGCTCGAGCAGAAGCAGAAGATTCTGGAGATGTTCCCGGTCATCGAGCGCCTTGAGCATCTCCTCGCGCAGCTTGAGAGCGAGATCGACATTCTTCAGGTCGAAAAGCGCATCCGTGGTCGCGTGAAGCGCCAGATGGAGAAGAGTCAGCGCGAGTACTACCTGAACGAACAGGTCAAGGCGATCCAGAAGGAACTGGGCGAAGGCGAAGAAGGCGCGGATCTCGAAGAACTCGAGAAGCGCATCAAGGCCGCGCATCTGCCGAAGGAAGCCAAGAAGAAGGCCGACGCCGAACTCAAGAAGCTCAAGCTGATGTCGCCGATGTCGGCCGAAGCCACGGTCGTGCGCAACTACATCGACACGCTGGTCGGTTTGCCGTGGCGCAAGAAGAGCAAGGTGAACAACGATCTGTCGAACGCCGAGAAGGTGCTCGACGAGGACCACTTCGGTCTCGAGAAGGTCAAGGAACGCATCCTTGAGTATCTTGCCGTGCAACAGCGCGTGGACAAGGTCAAGGCGCCGATCCTGTGCCTGGTCGGGCCCCCGGGCGTGGGTAAGACGTCGCTCGGTCAGTCGATCGCGCGTGCGACGAACCGCAAGTTCGTGCGCATGGCGTTGGGCGGCGTGCGCGACGAGGCCGAAATTCGTGGCCACCGTCGTACGTACATCGGGTCGATGCCGGGCAAGATTTTGCAGAGCCTGTCGAAGGTGGGGGTACGCAACCCGCTGTTCCTGCTCGACGAAGTTGACAAGATGGGCATGGACTTCCGGGGCGACCCGAGTTCGGCGCTGCTCGAAGTGCTTGATCCCGAGCAGAACCACACGTTCTCGGATCACTACGTCGAAGTCGACTTCGATCTGTCGGACGTGATGTTCGTGGCCACCTCGAACTCGCTGAACATTCCGGCACCGTTGCTCGATCGTATGGAAGTGATTCGCCTGTCGGGCTACACGGAAGACGAGAAGGTCAACATCGCCCAGCGTTATCTGCTGCCGAAGCAGAAGAAGAACAACGGGCTGAAGGAAGGCGAGATCGATCTGGCGGAATCCGCGATCCGCGACATCATCCGCTACTACACGCGAGAAGCCGGCGTGCGTTCGCTCGAGCGCGAGATCTCCAAGATCTGCCGTAAGGTCGTGAAGATGCTGTTGCTCAAGAAGGTCGATGGGTCGTCGATCAAGGTCGATGCGAGCAATCTCGACAACTTCCTGGGTGTGCGCAAGTTCGACTTCGGTCTCGCCATGAAGGAAAACCAGATCGGCCAGGTCACGGGGCTGGCGTGGACGGAAGTGGGCGGCGATCTGCTGACCATCGAAGCCGCGCTGATGCCGGGCAAGGGCAACATCATCCGCACGGGTTCGCTCGGCGACGTGATGAAGGAGTCGGTCGAAGCGGCACGTTCGGTGGTGCGTTCGCGTGCCCGTCGCCTCGGTGTGACGGACGAGCAGTTTGAGAAGAAGGACATCCACATCCACGTGCCGGAAGGCGCGACGCCGAAAGACGGTCCGTCCGCCGGTATTGCAATGACAACGGCGCTCGTCTCGGTGCTCACCGGCATTCCGGTGCGTGCGGATGTGGCAATGACTGGTGAGATCACGCTGCGCGGCGAAGTGCTGCCGATCGGCGGCCTCAAGGAGAAGTTGCTTGCGGCTCACCGTGGTGGCATCAAGCTCGTGTTGATTCCGGAAGAGAACGTGAAGGATCTCGCGGAGATTCCCGACACGGTCAAGAACGCGCTGGAGATCGTGCCGGTGCGCTGGATCGACAAGGTGCTTGAACTGGCGCTGGAGCATGCGCCGGTGCCGCTGCCGGAAGAGGAGGCGAAAGCTGCGCCTGTTGCGCCGAATGCGGATACCAGCGGCAAGCAGGACGTCATCAAGCATTGACCGCCACATTTCGTTTGGCGCGACGGCATTTTGCTCGTCGCGCCAGATCGAAAATGGGCAAAAAGCTCGGGTTTTCCCCGGGCTTTTTTTGTTCACGTAAAGTGCTCGAAAATAGTGGCCGGAATGCGCAGATTCAGGAGTGCTTCCTATGCCGCTAAAAGGGCGCAAAACGGCTTGACATCAGGGTTTGCGGCTTGTCTAATGGCAAAGCCAGCGGACCTCGCAGATCAATGTCAAGGCGCGCAAAGAGCGCCTCCGCGGCTCAATCGCCTACTATCCTTGCAAGGGGGTTACAGTGAATAAGACGGAACTGATCGATCATATCGCGGGTGAGGCAGATATCTCGAAAGCTGCTGCCGGTCGAGCACTTGATGCACTGGTGGGTGCGGTAAAGAAAGCGTTGAAGAAGGGCGAGCAGGTGACGCTCGTCGGCTTTGGTACGTTCCACGTCGCGAAGCGCGCGCCGCGCACGGGGCGCAATCCGCGCACTGGCGCAGCGATCAAGATCAAGGCAGCGAAGGTTCCGAAATTTCGCCCTGGCAAAGGTTTGAAAGATACGTTAAACTAACGAGCTTTCCTGCTTCGGCAGGGAACGGTAACAAGAACAACGCTTGAATCGGGAACGGGTGCTTAGCTCAGTTGGTAGAGCGGCGCCCTTACAAGGCGTAGGTCGGGGGTTCGAGCCCCTCAGCACCCACCAGTTCCAGATATCTTGGGGAGCGGTAGTTCAGTTGGTTAGAATACCGGCCTGTCACGCCGGGGGTCGCGGGTTCGAGCCCCGTCCGCTCCGCCAAATTGTGAAAAGGCGAACTTCGGTTCGCCTTTTTTGCCATATGACGTCCTAAGACGCTCTAGACGACTTTTCCGATTTCGTATGTTCGACTTCATCCGCCGTCATCAACGCTTGGTCCTCATCTTCCTGACGGTGCTGATCGTCCCGTCGTTCGTGGTGTTCGGCGTTCATGGCTTGCAAGACTATGCCGCGGATGCCAGCACGATTGCCAAGGTAGGCGATCAAACCGTGACACGTCAGGAGTACGACAGCGTGCTTCGCGCACAGACCGAGCGCATGCAGCAAATGTTCGGTGGCGCTGTCGATGCGAGCCAGATCAACACCCCCGAAATGCGCAGTGCTGTGCTCGATAACCTGATCCAGCAGAAGCTGCTTACGCAGGAAACCCTCAAGAAGAATCTGTCGGTGCCCGATGCTCAAGTGCGTGAGGCGCTGCTCGCCATCCCGGCGATTGCGCAACTGCGCCGTCCGGATGGCTCGATCGATCAGGCCAAATACGAGCAACTGCTGTCTGCGCAGAACCTCACGCCGCAGCGGCTTGAGGCGCAAATCCGTTTCGAACTGGCATCGAACCAACTGCCGGCGAGCGTGCAGGTGAGCTCCATGTTGCCGAAGGCGGTGCTCGATCGTTTCGCTCAACTGCGTGCTCAGCAACGTGAAGTCGCGGCGCTGAATTTCCCGGTCTCCGACTTCGCTGGTAAGGTCGTGCCGACGCCGCAGCAGATGCAGGCGTACTACGATGCGCATAAGGCCGCGTTCCAGACGCCGGAGTCGGCCGAGATCCAATACGTTGTGCTCGATCCGAAGGCCATGCCGGCATCGGCGCAGACGCCTGCCAGCGACGACGTGCTGCGCAAGATGTACAACGACAATTTGAAGCAGTACACGACCCAGGAAGAGCGTCGCGCATCGCACATCCTGATCGCGTCGCCAGCCGATGCATCACCGGCCGATCACGCCAAGGCGAAGGCCAAGGCCGAAGCGCTGCTCGCGCAGATCAAGCAGAACCCGAACGACTTCGCCAAGCTGGCCAGCGAGAATTCGGAAGATCCGGGTTCGAAGGCCAACGGGGGGGATCTCGGCTTCTTTGCGCGCGATGCGATGGTCAAGCCGTTTGCCGATGCTACGTTCGCGCTCAAGGCCAATGGTGACGTGAGCGATGTTGTGAAGAGCGACTTCGGTTATCACATCATCAAGCTGACGGGTATCAAGCCGGCGCAAACGAAGTCGTTTGATGAAGTGAAGGGGCAGTTGGCCGATCAGTATCGCCAGCAAGAATCGGCGAAGGCGTATGCCAAGCTGGCCGATCAATTCACCAATGCGGTGTATGAGCAACCCGACAGCCTGCAGCCGGTGGCCGATCAGTTGAACCTGAAGGTGCTGTCGGCGAAGGTCACGCGCACGCCGGACCCGTCGCAAGCGCAAAGCCCGCTGGGTAACGAAAAGTTGCTCAAAGCGGTGTTCGGCGACGAATCCCTCAAAAACAAGCGCAACACCGAAGCGGTAGATGTTGGTCAGGGCGTGCTGGTGTCGGCCCATGTGGTGAACTACCATCCTGCCGCAACGCCGCCGCTCGCGCAGATCGAGGCCCAAGTCAGGGAGAAAGCGGTTGCCGATCTGGCGGATCAGGACGCCAGGAAGGCAGGCGAAGCCAAGCTCGACGCGCTGAAGAAGGGGGGCGATGCGGCGTTCGGTGCTGCGCAGACCGTTTCGCGAGACAACCCGGGCAAGCTGCCGGCAACCGCGTTGACCTCAATCTTCGCTGCCGATACGGCCAAGCTGCCGGCGTATGTCGGTGTGGCGCTGGGCGAAGGTCAGGGCTACGCGGTCTATCGCATCAGCAAGGTGACGCAACCGGCTCAACAGGATGCACAGCGCCTTGCCGCCGAAGCGCAGCAGCTCAACCAACTGGCCGCTCAGGCCGAGTGGAATGCGTGGCTGGGTGACCTGCGAGCTCGCTCGAAGGTCAAGGTGGTCCATGACGTCACAAAGGCAGGCTCGTGATCGGTTGATCGATGTCTGGATGGAAAGAAAAACGCGGCCAACCGGCCGCGTTTTTTATGCGCCGGACTTCGGCGTCCGGGAGTCCGCCGCTTTGGCGGGAGGTTTGCCGGCGGGTTTGAGCAGCGGCTTCACCGTTGGCCAGATGTTCTGCAGAATTTGCGGATGTGCCTTGGCCAGCGGGTGAATCTGATCTTGCTGGAACCAGTCGGGGTGTTCGATCACACCGGCCAGCAGAAAGGGCACGTAGCCCGTCTTCTCTTGCCTGGCAACTACGGAGAACATATTGAAGAATCGTTCGCTGTAGTCGGGACCGTAGTTGGGGGGAATTCGCATGCCGACGACGATCACCTTGCTACCTGTCTTGCGTGCGGCGGCGATCATTTCGAGCAGGTTCTTGCGTGTGAGATCCAGCGGAATGCCGCGAAGGGCATCGTTGCCGCCCAGTTCGAGGATCGTGACGGCCGGACGATAGCGCTCAAGCAACGGCGTCAGACGGGCACGTCCGCCGCTCGTAGTATCACCACTGATACTCGCGTTGACGACGTTATAATCGAAGCCGCTTTGCGTGATCGTCTGCTGCATCAGATTGACCCAGCCGGCGCCGCGCGCGATGCCATATTCCGCAGAAAGGCTGTCGCCCACGACCAAAATCGTCGGTGCGCCCGAACTTGCCGCGTTCGCCGCGGTCCCTGACAGCATGCACCAGCCTACGAGGGCTGAGGCGGCCAATTTCAAGAACTCTCTTCTTGCCATGTCGTTTTCCGAAAACGTAATTGAGGTGCGGGGTCTGGGCAAACGGTTGCGTGACGCCACCGGTGAGCTCGTCATTTTGCAGGATATCGATTTCTCTGTCTCGAAGGGCCAGAGCGTGGCAATCGTCGGCGCATCGGGGTCGGGGAAGTCGACGCTGCTTGGCCTGATGGCCGGACTCGACACCGCGACCGATGGCGCCATCACGCTGCTGGGCAAGTCGCTGGGCGATCTCGACGAAGAGGGCCGCGCTGCGCTGCGACGCGGCGCTGTCGGCTTTGTCTTCCAGTCGTTCCAGCTCATGCCGCATCTGAGCGCACTCGAGAACGTCATGCTGCCCCTCGAGTTGTTGGGGGAGACGCGTGACGTGCGCAATCGTGCGGTCAACTTGCTCGAGCAAGTCGGATTGGGGGCGCGACTGACGCATTATCCCAAACAACTCTCGGGCGGCGAACAGCAGCGTGTGGCGCTGGCACGCGCCTTTGTCACGAAGCCGGCTGTGCTATTTGCCGACGAGCCCACGGGCAGTCTCGATACGGCTACGGGCGAGCGCGTCATTGACCTCATGTTCTCGCTCAACGAGGCGAGCGGTGCGACGCTAGTGCTCGTGACGCACGATCTGGCGATTGCCCAACGTTGCGATGCGACGGTGCAGCTCGCCGGCGGGAGACTGGTCAACGGCGCATCGGTTTGACGAAACGGACGAAGCAGACGGAAGGGAGGGGCGAGCGCGCCCCATCGATAGCTGCCGCCGCCGTTATTCGCAGCGGCGTGGAGAGAGGTTTCGAGACTTTCAGTCCTTCGCTTTCAGGGCTTCGCCCGCCATGCGAATCAGCGAGGTCGTAGAGGCGTCGTGCGCGTCCGGCTTGAGCGAACCCGGATCGGCGAGCTCGGGCTCGATCACACGGCAGAGCGTCTTGCCCAGTTCGACACCCCATTGATCGAACGGATTGATGTTCCAGATGGCGGCCTGCACAAACACTTTATGTTCGTAGAGCGCGATCAGCGCTCCCAGACGTTCGGGCGACAACTTGTCGATCACTAGCGTGTTGCTCGGCCGGTTGCCATCGAACCGGCGTTGCGCTTCCAGCGGGCCGCCCGCCTGTTCGGCAGTCGCCATCGAGCCGCCCTGCAGCAACGCTTCGCTTTGCGCAAAGCAATTAGCAAGCAGTTTGCGGTGATGATCGAGATAGTCCTGTGCGTCGTACTGCGGTTCGAGTACGGCGATAAAGTCCACTGGCACGAGAGTCGTGCCCTGATGCAGCATCTGGAAGTAAGCGTGCTGGCCGTTCGTGCCCGGTTCGCCCCAGATGATCGGCGCGGTTTGCCATGCAACAGGCGCACCGTCGATTTGTACCGACTTGCCGTTGCTTTCCATGTCCAGTTGCTGGAGATACGGTGGCAGCTTCTGTAGCGCGTCGGTGTAAGGCGCGATGGAAAGCGTCTGGGCGTCGAAAAAATTCCGGTACCAGACGCCGATCAGGCCGAGCAGCACGGGCATGTTGGCTTCGAGCGGCGCGCTGCGAAAGTGTTCGTCCATCGCATGCGCGCCGGCGAGCAGTGCATCGAAATGCCGAGCGCCCAGATACAGCATGATGATGAGCCCGATCGACGACCAGAGCGAATAGCGACCGCCGACCCATTCGCCGAACTCGAATACGTTCTCGCGGCGAATGCCGAACGACGTGGCTTCTTCTGCGTTCGTCGACACTGCGACGAAATGCCTGCCGAGTTCGCTCTCCGGAATGCCGTTTGCGACGAACCATGAGCGAATCGTGCGCGCGTTGGTCATCGTCTCCAGCGTGGTGAACGTCTTCGAGCAAACGACGACCAGCGTGGTCTGCGGATCGAGCAACGGCAGTGTGCGTGCGAGTTCCGTCGGATCGATGTTGGCGATAAAGTGCGCGCTCAGATCCTGGCGGCCATAAACCGCCAGAGCGTCGCACACCATGCGTGGTCCCAGATCCGAGCCGCCAATGCCTACGTTGATGAGATGCTTGATACGCTTGCCGGTCGCACCGACCCATCTTCCGTCGCGTACGCTTTCGCTGAAAGCACGCATGCGCTCGAGTGTTTCGAGCACGCGGCTGCTGACGTCGCTCGTAGCATCGCGAAAGACCATGCCCTTCGGCGCGCGCAGGGCAATGTGCAATGCTGCCCGGTTTTCCGTGACGTTCACATGTTCGCCGGCCCACATGGCATCGCGTTTGGCCGACAGGTTGCATTCACGTGCGAGATGTGTGAGCAGCGTGCGCGTCTTTTCCGTAATGCGGTTCTTCGAATAATCGAGATACAGGCCGGCCGCATGCAGCGAGAACTGTTCGACGCGTGTGTTGGCTCCGGCGCCGGAGAACCAGTCACGCATATGCTGGGCGGCGATTTCGTCGCGGTGCGTGAGCAGGGTACGCCAGGCGGGGAGTTGATCCAGACGAGCGGAAGGCGCGGATGGCTTGTACGGCATGTGCGATATGGGCATTTCGATAATGCGAAGTATAACGGGAGTCGCGGCGCAATCGCGCTGAAATGCGGCGATGGGCGATCTCCACGCGGGCGCGCAGACACGCAGCAAGGCATTTCAGGCGGAATCGGCTCAAGACCCTTGGCGTAATCAAGCGAAGGGCGTCGCACGCGTCGCTTCGTTCAGCAGATCAGCCAGTTCGGCACGCATGGCAGGTAAGAGTTCCGATGCCGTTAATCCCGCCAGCCCAGCACCCGCGCACACGCAGCGCTCGGCGCCCCGGCCATGCAACCAGACGGCAGCCAGTGCCGCCTGCGTTGCGGGCATGCCCTGCGCCAGCAGCGCGCCGATGGCGCCGGTGAGCACGTCGCCCGTGCCAGCCGTGGCCAACCCCGCATTCCCTGTCGTGTTGACCCAGGCCTCGGTCCCGTTGTCGATCACGCTGCCGGAACCTTTGAGCACGATAGTTGCGCCGAAATGCTGAGCAAGCGCGCGGGCGGAAGCTAACCGATCCGATTGGATGCGGGCGACGTCGCAGCCTGCCAGGCGCGCGGCTTCGAGGGGATGGGGCGTCAATACGGTGGGCCCGGCGCGGCGACGCACGCGTTCGGCAAGCGCCGGCTCGGCGGCAAGCAGATTGAGAGCATCGGCATCGATGACCAGCGGCGTGCGCTCGAGTGCAAGCGCGCGGGACAGGCACGCGGCAGATGCCGCAGAGGTTCCAAGCCCAGGGCCGATGGCGACGGCCTGCATCATCGCAAGATCGAGGTTTTCGGCGTGACGCAGCATCAGTTCCGGATGCACTGGGTCCCAGGCAGGTGCGTCGTGCGCGACAAACCCCACATAGACGCGTCCGGCGCCCGTCATCAGGCCGGTACGTGCGGACAGCAGCGGCGCGCCGACCATGCCTTCATGGCCGCCGAGCACGGCCAGCGATCCGTAACTTCCTTTGTGGGACGCGTGATGCCGTTGCGGCAGATGCGCGATAAACGCGCTGGGTGCGCTCGTCGTGATGAGGCCGCCACCGGGAAGTGCGGCTTTTGTCGTTGCCAGTACCTCGTCTGCGCCCAAGGAGGCAACAAGCACATCGCCGGCAACGTCTCGGCCGATACCGGTGAACAGTCCGGGGCAGGCGCCGAGCATTGCCATCGTGACGTCGGCGCGAATGGTCGGGCCGCCCGCGACGCCGGTGGCCGCAGCCAGCCCGCTGGGGATGTCGATGGCAAGTACGGGCGTGCCCTGAGCATGCGCATGGGCGACATTTTCGACAAGCGCGCTGGCGGCACCGTCTAGCGGACGCGATAGACCGATGCCGAACAGTCCGTCGACAATCCACGCGTAAGCCGACGGCGCTGGCCAGGTCTCAGGTGCGGGACGCACCGGTACGCCGCAGGCGAGGGCGTCGGCGAGCGCCCAACGCGCGTCATCGGCCGTCGGCGGCGCCAACTGCCAGACATCGACCAACACGCCGCGCCGGTGCAACTCCCGCGCGGTGACATAGGCGTCGCCACCATTGTTGCCGGGGCCGGCGAGGAGCAACACGGGTTGACGCCCCGCGCTCGCAAGCGCAGGCAGGCGTCCAAAAAGCCACTCGGCGAGTGCAGCCCCTGCGCGGGCCATCAGCGTGTGCGCAGCCAGCTTGGCGGCCGCCGCCCGTTCGACATCACGCAACGTGCCGGGAAGATGCAAGTCGAGCGCGACCGTCGCGCAAGCCTTCCCGAGGGCAGCGCCGGGGCGTGGCGCCGGAGGGCTGGGGCTGGCAGCGGCGGCAGGAACGTTGACGCGCAGAGAATCGGACATGGCAGGCGAAGCTCCCGGTAGCAAATGCAGCGAGCGCAGCACAACAAACACGCACCGGGGCGCTGGCCGGGCATAGGTGTGCTGCAGGCTTATCTGGAGATTATGCCGTCATCGTACCGTTCTGCCTGCCGGTGTGAATCCCGATGCCGTGTCGGTCTTCTCCGGCACGACGCCGGTGGCGATGTGAGGGTCGACCCGCCACCACTGGCGGGCGTCGGTGCGAGGGCCGGGCAAGGGCGGCCCTCGTCATGGGGGAGGCTGCGCAGACTAGTGCGTGTAACGCGCGAGCGTCAGCCCGTTCAGGTCGATTTCCGGCGCTTGACCGGAGATGACGTCGGCCAGCACGCGACCGGAGCCGCAGGCCATCGCCCAGCCGGTCGAGCCGTGGCCAACGTTCAGGAAGATGCCGGGCAGGTGCGTGGCGCCGAGCAGCGGCGGGCCGTCCGGAAGCATCGGACGTGCGCCCACCCAGGCGCGCGCCTCGCGGTACTTCCCGGCACCGGGGAACCAGTCCGTCGCCACCTTGTACAGCGTGGCGATGGCGCGTTCGCGCAACACGAGTTCGGTATCGCCCAGTTCGGCCGTTCCGGCAATGCGCAGACGGTTGCCCTGCGGTGTGATGGCAGTTTTGTACGACTCGTCCATCACGGCAATGCGCGGGCTGAACAGTTCGGTCTTGACCGGCACCGTGATCGAGTATCCCTTGATTGGCCAGAGCGGCAGATCGATGCCAAGCGGGTGTAGCAGTGCGGTACTGGTCACGCCCGCGGCGATCACCACGGCATCGGCTTCGAGCGTCGCGCGCTGGGCCGTTTGCATGGTGCTGGCTGTCTCGACGGTGACGCCGGTGCGGCCCACATTCGGGCGCACGGACAGTACGGTCGTCTCGGTGGTGAGCGTCACGCCCATTTCCCGCGCGATCTGGGCGAGGCGTTTGGTGAAGAGCGGGCAGTTGCCGGTCTCGTCGCGCGGCAGATGCAGGCCGCCTGCCAACTGGGCATCGGTCGACAGCGCAGGTTCGAGCTTGCGGCACTCATCGGCGGTGAGCAAGCGATGCGGCACCTCGTTCTCGGTGAGCATCGCCCGCGCCGGCTCGTTCATCCTGATTTCGCGCTCGGTACGGAACAGTTGCAGGTAGCCCTGCGTGTGCTCGTATTCGAAGACGTGGGCCTCGCGCAACTCGTGCAGGCAGCGCTGGCTGTAGAAAGCGAGGCGTTGCATCCGCTCGCGATTGGCGCGGTACCGTTCGAGCTTGCATTCGCGTAGCCAGCGGGCCGCCCAGCGCCACGTTCCGGCCGACAGGCCGGGGCGGAAGATGAGCGGACTGGCCGAACTGAACATGTAGCCCAGCAGCTTGCGCGGCATGCCCGGGGCTGCCCAAGGCGTGACATACCCTGGCGCGATGACGCCCGCATTGCCGAAGCTGCTCTCTTGCGCAACCGTACTGTTGCGCTCGACGAGCGTGACCGTGTGCCCCGCAGCGGCCAGATAGTAGGCAGTACACGTGCCGATGACCCCGCCGCCGATAACGATGACCTTCATTCCCAACCGTCTGGTGTGTGGCGAACGCCCGTTCGTTCGCTTGTTAGTGTCGTCTTTTTCCGTGCCGTCACCGGATAACCGGTTTCGCGGCCCGTGTTGGTTACGGGGCGCATAGGTTACCAGAGAGATGCCTTCCCAGGGCGGGAGGCTACCCATAACGCGTGTCGCGCACTCGGGTATAAGCCAGGGTAAGCAGGGTATAATCCCGGTTTGCCGTTCCCCCGCGTTTTGTACGCCTCGCCTTCCGTCCGTTCATGACTCACATTGCCTGCTTCGCCGGCGCCTTGGCGCTTTCCGAATTCCGCCAGCAACGTCTTCTGAAGACCCTGCAAGCCATCGACAGTTCGATCGTGCGTGTCGACGCCCGCTACGTCCATCTCGTAGCCAGCACCGAACCGCTTTCGCGCGAAGACGTGGCTCGCGTCGCCGGTTTGCTCACTTACGGTGAGCCGGTGGGGGAGGTGCCGGTGGGCGACCAGTTGCTGGTGATCCCGCGTCTGGGCACGATTTCGCCGTGGGCGAGCAAGGCGACGGATATCGCCCATAACTGCGGCATCGATCACGTGCGCCGTATCGAGCGCGCCGTCGAATATACGATTGGCGCGAAGCCGGGCCTGCTTGGCGGCAAGAAATCGCTGCCCGCCGACGTGCTCGCTCGCGTCGCGGTGGTGCTGCACGACCGGATGACCGAGACGGTCGTGGCCACGCGCCACGATGCCGAGGCGCTCTTTGTCGAACTGCCGGCCAAGCCCTTGCAGACCGTCGACGTGATCGGCGCCGGCCGCAGCGCGCTCGAAGCCGCCAACCGTGACCTCGGCCTGGCGCTCGCCGACGACGAAATCGAGTATCTGGTCGATGCCTTCAGGGGGCTGAAGCGCAACCCGACCGATGTGGAACTGATGATGTTTGCGCAGGCCAACAGCGAACATTGCCGTCATAAGATTTTCAATGCGCAATGGACTATCGACGGTCAGGCGCAGGACAAGTCGCTGTTCCAGATGATTAAGAACACGCATCAACTGCACCCGCAGGGTACGGTGGTAGCGTATTCGGACAATGCCTCGGTGATGGAAGGCGCCGAAGTGGAGCGCTGGTATCCGCGCGGCGCCGATGGCAAGTACGGCCGCAGCGTTGAACTCACGCACACGCTGATGAAGGTCGAGACGCACAATCACCCGACGGCGATTTCGCCGTTTCCGGGGGCGTCGACGGGCGCGGGCGGCGAGATTCGCGACGAAGGGGCGACGGGCCGTGGCTCTACGCCGAAGTCCGGTCTGACCGGCTTCACCGTGTCGAATCTGGCGCTGCCGGATGCCCGCGAGTCGTGGGAGAACGACCGCGACGTGGCCGTGCCGCCGTCGCTGCGCAAGCCCGACGACACTGGCACCGACTACGGCCGTCCGGACCGTATCGCATCGCCGTTGCAGATCATGATCGACGGCCCGCTGGGCGGCGCTGCGTTCAACAACGAATTCGGCCGTCCGAACCTCGGCGGCTATTTCCGTGCCTACGAACAGAATGTGGGTGGTCGCGTGCGCGGCTATCACAAGCCGATCATGATCGCGGGCGGCTTGGGCAACATTGCCGCACAGCACACGCACAAGCACGACTTGCCTGCCGGCACATTGCTCATCCAGATCGGCGGCCCGGGCATGCGCATCGGTATGGGCGGCGGCGCCGCCAGCTCGATGGCGACCGGCACGAACACGGCCGAACTCGACTTTGACTCGGTGCAACGCGGCAACCCGGAAATCGAGCGCCGCGCTCAGGAAGTCATCAACTGGTGCTGGCGTCAGGGCGAAGCCAACCCGATCCTGTCGATTCACGACGTCGGCGCGGGCGGTATCTCGAATGCCTTTCCGGAACTCGTCGATGGCGCGGACAAGGGCGCACGTTTCGATCTGCGTCAGGTCCAGCTCGAAGAGTCGGGCATGTCGCCGGCCGAAATCTGGAGTAACGAAGCGCAGGAGCGCTATGTGCTCGCGATCGCGCCGGACAGCTTCCCGGCTTTCCAGGCAGTCTGCCAGCGTGAGCGTTGCCCGGTGGCCGTGATCGGTATCTCGACGGCCGAGCGTCAACTGAAGCTGGTCGATCCGATGCACCCGGAGTCGCCGGACCCGGTCGACATGCCGATGGACGTGCTGCTCGGCAAGCCGCCGCGCATGCACCGCGACGTCTCGCGCGTGAAGGCGGAACTGCCGCCGGTGGACGTGACCGGCCTGTCGCTGGACGACGTGGCGCGTGCCGTGCTGCGTCACCCGACGGTTGCCAGCAAGTCGTTCCTTATCACCATCGGCGACCGTACCGTGGGCGGCCTGACGGCGCGCGACCAGATGGTCGGTCCGTGGCAGGTGCCGGTGGCCGACTGCGCCATCTCGCTGATGGATTACGCCGGTTATCGCGGCGAAGCCATGACGATGGGCGAGCGCACGCCGCTGGCCGTGATCGATGCCCCCGCATCGGGCCGTATGGCGGTCGGCGAAGCCATCACCAACATTGCGGCGGCGCCGATCGCGTCGCTCGACCAGATCAAGCTGTCGGCCAATTGGATGGCAGCATGCGGCACCGAGGGCGAAGACGCGGCGTTGTTCGATACGGTCAAGGCTGTCGGCATGGAACTGTGCCCGGCGCTGGGATTGTCGATCCCCGTCGGCAAGGATTCGCTGTCGATGCGCACCAAGTGGGAAGACGCCGGCCGCAGCAAGGATGTGGTCGCACCAGTCTCGCTGATCGTGTCGGCGTTCGCGCCGGTGGAAGACGTGCGCGGCCATCTCACGCCGCAACTGCGCTCGGTCGCGGAAGTGGGGGAGACGGTGCTCATCGCCATCGATCTGGGCCACAACAAGAACCGTTTGGGCGGCAGTATCCTCGCGCAGGTCACGCAGCAGATCGGCGATGTGACACCGGATGTGGACGATCCGGCCGGCCTTCAGCGTTTCTTCGACGCCATCCAGAAGCTCAATCGCGACGGCAAGCTTCTCGCGTATCACGACCGTTCGGACGGTGGTCTGTTCGCCACGGTTGCGGAAATGGCCTTCGCCGGCCACGTTGGCGTGTCGCTCAATGTCGACATGCTCACGCTCGATGAAGGCTTCGAATCCGATTACGGCGATGCCAAGGATTGGGCCAAGCAAACGGTCGGCCGTCGAGAGGACAAGACGTTGCGCGCACTCTTCTCCGAAGAACTCGGCGGTGTGATCCAGGTGCGTGCATCCGAGCGTGATGCGGTGCTGCAGGCGCTGCGCGAAGCCGGTCTGTCGAACTGCACGAACGTGATCGGCAAGCCGAACACGAGCGACGTCATCGAGATCTATCGCGACGCCAAGAAGGTGTTCGGCGCGCCGCGTGCGGAACTGCAACGCGTGTGGTCGGAAGTGAGCTGGCGCATTGCGCGTCTGCGCGACAACCCGGCCGCCGCCGATGCCGAATACGAAATGCTGAACGACACGAGCGATCCTGGCCTTTCGCCGAAGGTGACGTTCGACGCGAGCGAGGACATCGCTGCGCCGTTCATCGCCACGGGCGCGCGTCCGAAGGTCGCTGTCCTGCGTGAGCAGGGCGTGAATTCGCATCTGGAGATGGCCTACGTATTGGATAAGGCCGGCTTCGAGGCTTACGACGTTCACATGAGCGATCTGCTCGCAGGCCGTCATACGCTGGAAGCATTCAAGGGCTTCATCGCCTGCGGTGGCTTCTCGTATGGCGATACATTGGGTGCGGGTGAGGGTTGGGCGAAGACGATTCTGTTCAACCCGGCGCTGGCCGAGCAATTTGCCGGTTTCTTCAACCGTGCCGATACGTTCGCATTGGGCGTGTGCAACGGTTGCCAGATGATGAGCAACCTGTCGAACCTGATTCCAGGCGCGGCCGCGTGGCCGAAGTTCACATACAACCAGTCGAAGTACGAGGCACGTCTTACGCAAGTGGAAGTGCTAGACTCGCCGTCGTTGTTCTTCAAGGACATGGGCGGTTCGCAACTGCCGATCGTGATCGCGCACGGTGAAGGCTTCGCCAACTTTGGTCAGCAGGGCAACATCGATCAGGCCATCGCCGCGATGCGTTTCGTCGACCATCGTGGTCAACCGACCGAGCAGTATCCGTTCAACCCGAACGGCTCACCGCGCGGTCTGACCGCAGTAACAACAGGCGACGGCCGCTTCACGGTGATGATGCCGCACCCGGAGCGAGTGTTCCGCACGGTGCAGATGAGCTGGGCGCCGGCGCAGTGGGGCGAAGATAGCCCGTGGATGCGCATGTTCCGTAACGCTCGCCGCTGGGTGGCTTGATGGTTTAACCGCGATATTCCGCACGGGTGTCCCGTGCGGCGTACGCCGAAGGGCATAAAAAAATCCCGCCGAAAGGCGGGATTTTTATTTCAGTGCAATGCGAGCAAGGCTTACTGAATCTTGGCTTTCTTCTCGAGGCCGTCGATGAAGCCTTGCAGCTTTTCTTCCCGCATTTGCTGCACGAGTTGCGGCTTGACGTCGGACAACGGCGGGATCTGCGCGTCACGCGAGTCGTCCAGCTCGATCACGTGGTAGCCGAACTGCGTCTTGACCGGCGTCTGCGAGTACTGGCCCTTCTGGAGCTTTTGCAGTGCGTCGGCAAACTCGGGCACGTAGGCGTTGGCCGGCGACCAGTCGAGGTCACCCCCGTTCTGTGCCGAACCCGGGTCCTTCGAGTACTGCTTGGCGAGATCGGCGAACTTCGCGCCACCCTTGAGCTTCGCGATGATTTCCTTGGCCGTATCTTCGCTCGGCACCAGAATGTGACGGGCGTGATATTCCTTGTCGCCGAACTGCTTCTTCAGTTGGTCGTAACGCGCCTGGACTTCCGCGTCGGTCACGGGCGAGGTCTTCTCGAAGTTGGCGATGAGAGCGCGAATCAACACGCCTTGTTCGGCCAGCTTGAGCTGTGCCTTGACGTCCGGCTGAGTGGCGATTCCCTTGCTGACGGCTGCCTGCGCGAGGACTTCGCGCTTGACCAGCTCTTCGCGCACTTGTTGTTGCAGTTGCGGCGAGTTCGGCTGACCCTGACGCACCATTTCGCGCACCATGGCGTCGGCACGTGCCACAGGCACCGGTGTGCCGTTGACGACGGCGACATTCTGGGCAAGGGCGGGGAGGGAGACGGCGGTCAGCGACACGGCGGCGCCGAGCGCCAGAGCCGTGCGGGCGAGTTTCAATGCCATGCTGTTTTTCCTAACGAATGACGAAGGCAAGGTTAATCGACGGGGGACGCGTCGCATGCAAATTACGCTTCCCCGGGGGCGAGCGCAACGATGGCGAGGGCGTGAATGCCGTTTTGCATCAAATCGGCTAGCGCATCATACACCAGGCGGTGACGTGCGACGCGGTTACGGCCGGTAAACGCGGCAGATACGATCCTGAGGTTGTAATGACCGCCCGACGCCGCACCGGCGTGACCGGCGTGGCGGGCGCTGTCGTTTTCGAGTGCGAATTCCAGGGGGGCGAGCGCCGCGGTCAGCCGCGCTTCGATTTGCTGTTCCATGGTCATGGCAATGCCTTCCTGACGGACGTCATTCGTCCTGTTTGATGTACTTCGCGAGCCACAGGCTCTGTACGACGATGAACACGACCATGAGGCCCATCCCGCCGAAGAGCTTGAAGTCGACCCAGGTATCGGTCGAGAAATGGTAGGCGATGACCAGATTGAGCCCGCCCATGGCGAGGAAGAACAGGGCCCAACTGAAATTCACGGCACGCCACAGGGTGTCGGGCAGCGCCATTTGTTTTTCCATCATGGCGCGGATCAGGTTCTTGTCGAAAACGAGTTCGGCGACGAACAGTGTGATCCCGAAGAGCCAGTACAGCGCCGTGGGCTTCCATTTGATGAAGGTATCGTCGTGCAGAAGCATGGTCGCGCCACCGAACACCACGATGATCGCCAGACTCACCCACTGCATGGGCTCGACCTTGCGGTGACGCAGCCACATCCAGATGACTTGCGCAATCGTCGTCGCAATCGCGATACCGGTGGCGACGTAGATGCCCGCGAACTTGAAGGCGACAAAAAACAGGATGACCGGTAACAGGTCGAAAAGGAATTTCATGAAGTCTCGACTCGGGGGCTTCGGGGGTGATACGCCGCGTGCATAGGGCACCGGGCGAGCAAACACTCATTATATTTCAAAGGCCCGTCGAAGGCCGCAGCGAATGTCCGAATACGCGGCGCAGCGCTTCCGTGCCACACCGCTAGCCCATGATCGTGGGCACGTTGCCTTACTGCAGGATCTCGATGCGTTTCACGTCGATATCGTTCGGACGAAAGCGATGGCGGTCGACTTCGCCGGTAATGCGCACACGCGTCTTGTCGGTGATTTGCCGGTCGGCCGGCAGGTACTTGTCGTCGAGTTCGATTTCGATGGTCTTGCCGGTGTCGTCGCGGAACGTGTAGTGCTCGTGCTTGAGCCGGTTGACGATGTAGCCCTCGATCACGGCGACGGCGTCGTCGGGGGCGACCAGGGCATGCTCGACGGTCGAGACATTGGACGTCGCGGACGGCACGACCACGCTTCCGGTGGTTGCCACGCCGGCCGCCGGGCCCGTGTATTGCGCAATGGCAGGTGCCGCGCTTAGTACGCCGAGAAATGCCGCTGCCGCACAGAGAAGCGGCTTGAAACGATGGTTTTTGCCTGGCATGAGCGACGTTTCCTGATGCTTGTTAAGGAGAGGTCAGCTTAGCAGACGTCTGATCGGTGTCCGGTCACTTGGGCGGAAGGAAACTTCCAAAAGTGCTCGCGATACACGGCAAAACAGGAGGCACCCCCACCGGCGGCGTGCCGGTGGGGTGGGGCTCTCAGCCTTCGACGGGTTTGTCGGACTGGCCTTCCTTGTCCTCGAAGTTGAGCGAGGCCGAATTGATGCAATAACGCAGACCGGTCGGCTGTGGGCCGTCTTCGAACACATGTCCCAGGTGGGCGTCGCAGTTGTGACAACGTACTTCCACGCGCACCATGCCGTGGCTGTAGTCCATGACCTCGTCTATGCCGGCCTTGTCGAGGGGCGCCGAGTAGCTGGGCCAGCCGCAGCCCGCATCGAACTTCTCGGTCGATTCGAACAGCGGCGCACCGCAGCAGATACAGCGGTAGGTGCCGTCTTTCCAGTGATCCCAGTAACGGCCAGTGAACGCGCGCTCGGTGGCCGCATGGCGCGTGACCTGATATTCCACGTCGTCGAGTTGGGCGCGCCAGTCGGCGTCGTTCTTTTCCACTTTGCTCATGAGAGTCTCCTGAGGGGCAGCGGCCCCGGAGTTGCCGCCGCGCGTCGAATATTCGTCAGACCTTGCTCAGATGGGGGCGGCCCGCCGTTTTGCAATGCGCGGCAACGCGCCGCCGTCCACCGATGTCATGCTGTCGATCAGGACGAGCAACTGACTTCGAGTTGGTCGGCCCAGTCGGGCGGCAGCTCGGCGTAACGCTCGAATTCGGGTTGTTCGTCGTAAGGCCGCGAGAGCACGCGCAGCAGCGTGTCGACTTCCGAGAAGTCCTTCTCACCGGCACGCCGGATCGCGATTTCGGCCAGATGATTGCGCAGGATGTACTTCGGGTTGACGAGCCGCATGGCGACCGCGCGCTTGGCGTCGGTGCTCGCCTCGTGACGCAACCGTGCGCGGTAATCCACCGCCCAGGCATCGAACCCCGCACGGTCGATGAACATATCGCGTAGCGGGGCGTCGGTGGCCGGGTTCTCGAGTTCGAGCCCGGCGAGCGTGCGAAACAGGTGCGTGAAGTCGACGCGCCCCTCGTGCATCAGCTTGAACAGACGGTTGATGAGCGTTTCGTCGTCGGCATGCGACTCGCGCAACCCGAGCTTGGCACGCATGCGCAAATCGATTTCCTCTGCGAACCGCGTCTTGAACACGGGCAATACCGACTGCGCCTGTTCGATGGCCGCATCGCCCTCGCCGAACAACGGCAGTAAGGCTTGTGCGAGGCAGAACAGGTTCCAGTACGCGACGTTCGGCTGCGCCTGATAGGCGTACCGTCCCTGCGTGTCGGAGTGGTTGCAGATGTGATGTGCGTTGAAGCCGTCGAGAAAGCCGAACGGGCCGTAATCGATGGTCAGCCCGAGAATCGACATGTTGTCGGTGTTCATCACCCCGTGACAGAAGCCCACAGCCTGCCAATGCGCGACCATTTCCGCCGTGGCTTCGCACACGGCGCTGAGCAGTGCGAGGTACGGATTGGCTTCGTCGCGGCAGTGCGGGTAGTGATGATCGATGGTGAAGTCTGCGAGTTGACGCAGCGCTTCGTACTGATCGTTGGCCCAGAAGTGTTCGAAATGACCGAAACGAATGAAGCTCGGCGACAGGCGGGTAACGACGGCTGCCGTCTCGATGGTTTCGCGGCGTACAGGGGCGTCTGAGCCAATGACGCACAGCGCGCGTGTCGTCGGCACGCCGAGATGGAACATGGCTTCCGATCCGAGGAATTCCCGAATCGACGAGCGCAGCACGGCGCGCCCGTCGCCCATGCGCGAGTAGGGCGTCAGCCCACCTCCCTTGATCTGAATTTCCCAGCGTCCGCCGGGGCCATCCGATTCGCCGAGCAGCAACGCCCGGCCGTCACCCAGTTGACCGGCCCATACGCCGAACTGGTGGCCCGAATAGACACTGGCGAGCGGGTCGCCGCCAGGCAGCGGCGCATTGCCGGCAAAGGTGGCGAGAAACTCCGGATCGCGCGCCGCTTCGGGCGACCACCCGAGCAGGCGGGCGGCGTCGGCCGAAAAACCGACCAGATAAGGCGCAGGCAGTGGCTGAGGCGCGAGGCGCGTATAGAAGCTGTCGCCGAGCGACGCAAACCGGTTCGCCAAAGGCAGAGGTCCATATGGCTTGAGCGAAGCGGAAACTGAGGCGAGGGCGGGACGGTCGGTTGCCGACATTGGGGACGTTCCTGATGGTGAATAAACATTCTACTTGAGGTGTCCATCGCGCGCTGCCGGGTTGCGTACGCTGGCGTGGCCGCGCATCTGCTGCGCTGCACAAGCGATGGGCGTTGACCCGGCGAGCGTGCGCGTCAAGAATAAATCTCTGCGGCGGCAATGAACGTACACGTCAGACGTGCCACCACCCGTAGCACGAAATCTCGAACGCCCAAACGCTTAAACGCTTAAACGCTTAAACGCTATTTTCGACGTATCCCCGTCATTCCGGTTTTCCCGATTTTTTCTGGAGATTCGACGCATGGCAACACCGCTCCTCGGCCGGATGATGGCCGCGCCGCTCCTGATTTCCTCGTTGCTCACGCATGCCGCGCGTCACCACGGCGACACCGAGATCGTGTCGCGTCGCGTCGAAGGCGACATTCACCGCTACACCTGGCGCGACGCCGAGCAGCGCGCTCGCCAACTCGCGCAGGCGTTACGCCGCCTGGGCGTGGGCGATGGCGAGCGCGTAGGCACGCTGGCATGGAACGGCTATCGGCATCTTGAGCTGTACTACGCTGTCTCGGGCATGGGCAGTGTGGTTCACACCGTCAACCCGCGGCTGTTTCCCGAGCAGATCGCCTACATCGTCAATCACGCCGAAGATCGCTTCGTGGCGTTCGACATCAATTTCCTGCCGCTGATCGAGACGATTGCGCCACTGTGCCCAGACGTTCAGGGCTGGATCGCGATGACGGATCGCGCGCATCTGCCCGCATCCGGCCTGCCGTTACTGTGTTACGAGGATTTGGTTGCCGCTGAGGATGGCAATTTCGCGTGGCCGTCAATGGACGAATCCACGGCGTCGGGCCTTTGCTACACGTCGGGTACGACGGGGAATCCGAAAGGGGTGCTGTACAGCCACCGCTCCACGGTGCTGCATGCCTTCGGCGCTTCGCTGCCGGATGCGATGGCGATGTCGGCACGCGACGCCGTGCTGCCCGTGGTGCCGATGTTCCACGTGAACGCGTGGGGCCTGCCATATTCCAGCGCGCTCGTCGGCGCGAAGCTCGTGTTCCCAGGCAAGGATCTCGACGGCAAGTCGTTGTACGAACTGTTCGAGGCCGAGGGCGTAACGTTCTCCGCCGGGGTGCCCACGGTCTGGCTGGGGCTGCTGACGTACGTGAAATCCGTCGGTGCGCGCTTCTCGACGTTGGAACGCACGGTGATCGGTGGATCGGCCTGTCCGCCGGCCATGCTCCAGACCTTCGAGAAAGATTATGGGGTGCGTGTCATCCACGCGTGGGGTATGACCGAGATGTCGCCGCTCGGCACGCTATGTCATCTGCGCAAACATCATCGCGATCTGCCGGCCGACGCGCAGCAGCACATTCTGGAAAAACAAGGGACGGCGATCTACGGTGTCGACCTGAAAATTGTCGGGCCCGAGGGTGAAGAGCTGCCTTGGGACGGCAAGGCGTTTGGCGATTTGCACGCGCGCGGGCCGTGGGTGCTGGAGCGCTATTTCGGCTCGGATGAGTCGCCGCTGGCCGACGGCTGGTTTCCGACCGGGGATGTGGCCACGATCGATGCCGAAGGTTATGTGCAGATCACCGACCGCAGCAAGGACGTCATTAAATCGGGCGGCGAGTGGATCAGCTCCATCGATGTGGAGAACGTCGCCATGGCACATCCGGAGATACACGAGGCGGCCTGCATTGCCATTCGCCACCCGAAGTGGGAAGAGCGGCCATTGCTGGTCGTGGTTCGCAAGCCGGGCTCGACGCTGACTCGCGAGGACGTTCTGGCGTTCTATGAAGGGCGCGTCGTGAAATGGTGGATCCCCGATGACGTGGTGTTCGTCGACGAGATTCCCCATACGGCGACCGGAAAGATGCTCAAGCTCAAACTGCGCGAGAAGTTCCGTAGCTATCAGCCGGCGTCCTAGATTCTTGGTCATGGCGTCCGTCATGGCTGCGGCATCCGCAGGGAACCCGCTCGGAAACGTCTGAGCGAGTGTGCGGACGCCGCCGGAAATCCAGCAGCGACGCCGCTTTTCGGGCGATCCCGGGTCATTTCGGCCCTACGTCCCCTCTATAATGTGAGCCTGAATTTCCTCCGATGCGGCAGTCTCTGCCGCGTCTTCATTGGCTTTCGAAGGAGACGGCGTGCATCTGCTGAGTGCCACTGCGGGCCTCGTGCTTGTGAATGGCGTGAGCTATGGCTTGCTGCTGTTCATGCTGTCTGGCGGCCTCACGTTGATCTTCAGCATGCTGGGCGTGCTGAATTTTGCGCACGCCAGCTTCTACATGCTGGGGGCGTATTTTGCGTATACGTTATCGGCGGCGGTGGGTTTCTGGCCGGCGCTGGTTGCGGCGCCGCTGATCGTTGGGGTGATCGGCGCGGCTTTCGAGCGGGGCGTGTTGCGGCGGTTGCGCACGCGCGGTGTGCTGGCGGAACTGCTCGCCACGTTCGGGCTGGCCTACATCGTGGTGGAGCTGGTGCAACTCGCCTGGGGCCGCGGGCCGGTCGATTACGGTGTGCCCGTGGCCTTTGAAGGCATGCTGGTTCATGTGGCGGGCATCGCCGTGCCTGCGTACCGGTTGTTTCTGATGGGACTGGCGTGTGCGATCGCCCTGCTGGTGTGGGTGGCGTTTCGCGCCACACGGGCCGGACTGATCTTACAGGCGGCATTGTCGCAACCGGCAATGACACAGGCCCTTGGTTATGACGTGCCTGCGCTTTACACGGGGGTGTTTGCGTGCGGCGCGGCGCTGGCGGCGCTCGCCGGGGCGGCCGGGGGTAATGTGCTGGTGACTGAGCCGGGTATGGCGGCAACGGTCGGCAGCGTAGTGTTCGTGGTGGTCGTTGTCGGCGGACTCGGTTCGCTGGGCGGTGCATTCGTCGCGTCGCTGCTTATCGGGCTGTTGCAGACATGGGCCGTCACGAGCGATGCCAGCCTGGCCCAATGGTGGCCTCAAAGTGCGGCGGGAGCGGGGAACGCACGGGGCACACTGGATGCGTTCTGGGCCGCTGTTGCGCCGATGTCGCATCTGACCGTAGCGCAGCTCGCGCCTGCGGTGCCATATTTGCTCATGGTGGCGGTGCTGCTTTGGCGTCCGCGCGGACTCTTCGGCGTTCGGGAGGGGTAATGGACAACGTTATCGCCAGTTCGTCAGCGGCCGTACCGGCGTCGTGGCGTCGCCGGGCAGTCATGTGGTTGGTCTTTGCAGCCATCCTTGGTCTGGCCCCCTGGTGTTTTCCCTCCGACACAGCGCTCACCTTGATGACGCAGATGGGGACCGCGGCCATTCTCGCCTTGTCGTTCAATCTTCTGCTCGGCTCGACGGGCTTGTTGAGTTTTTGCCATGCGACGTACGCGGGCGTCGGTGCCTACGCGGGCGTGTGGTGTATGAATCGTATCGGCGTTCAGGGGCTGCCTGTGTCGATGGCCCTTGTCCCGGTTGCCGGTGCTGTCGCGGGGGGCATGGCCGGCGCCACGCTGGGGTATGTCACCACGCGTCGCGCAGGCATGACGTTCGCCATGATTACGCTCGGTGTGGCAGAGCTTGTCTGGGTGATGGCCGCGATGATGCCCGAATGGTTCGGCGGCGAACGCGGCATTCCGACCGACCGGACACTCGGTGCCGCATGGTTCGGGGTGACATTCGCGACGCAGCGCGAGGTCTACGCGCTGGTAGCGGTGTGGTTGTTCGTTTGTGCGGCTCTGATGTACGGCGTCACGCGCACGCCGTTGGGATTTCTGGCTCGCGCGGTACGCGATAACCCTGTGCGTGCTGCCTTCCTTGGGCAATCGCCAGCGGCAGTGCGGTATCGCATGCAGATCATCGCTGCGGCTTTTGCCGGGGTGGCGGGCGCGTTGGGCGCATTGAATTTCGAACTGGTCAGTGCCGACACCTTCAGCCTGGAGCGCTCCGGCATAGTGCTCGTCTTCACCGTGCTTGGCGGTACGGCGTATTTCGCGGGGCCGATGCTGGGGGCTGTCGTCGGCGTGTTCGCAACGGTCGTGCTGGCAACGCTGACACGGGCTTGGCAACTCTATCTGGGGTTGGGGTTTCTGGCGGTCGTGGTATTCGCGCCGGGGGGTATCGCCGGGTTGATTTCGGTTCACGTGCACGCCTGGCGCGCCGGCATGGCCCGCGCATTGTGGCAGCCCTACGCGGCTGTCTGCGTTGGCTTGGCGCTAGTCGTCGGCGGGCTGATCGGCATCGTGGAAATGACCTACGGTGCGCGTCTCGCGAGCGACGCGGCGCGGGCTGTGACGCAGGGGTGGAGCGCACATGCGGGGGCGGTGGCATGGGGTACGGCGGCCGCGGTTGTCGTCGGTGGCCTCGCCATCGCGACGTTCGCGGGACGTCATTTGCGGCGCAAGGCGGCGAGCACGGGAGTTCGCGTGGGGAACGGCGATGAGTGAAGCCGACAAGTGTGCCCGCTCGTCCAGCCAGGCGCTCAGCGTGAGAGGGGTGCACAAATCGTTCGGACGCACGCAGGTGCTGTGCGGTGTCGATTTGACACTTGCGCCGGGTGAGCGGCTTGCGATCATCGGACCCAACGGCGCGGGCAAAAGCACGTTGTTCGATGTCATGACAGGCAGAACGCGGCCCGACCACGGGCGTGTCCTGCTGCACGCGCGAGACGTCACCGGCCGCGCGCCGCATGTCATCAGCCGGCTTGGTCTGTCACGCAGTTTCCAGACGTCTCAGTTGTTCTTGCAGATGAGCGTCATCGACCATCTGCGCTGTGCGGGGCTTTGGCCGGACGGCCATCGCTATACGTTCTGGCGCCGAATGCGCGGATTGGACGACGTTACCCGGCGAAGCGAGCTTTGGCTCAAGCGCCTCGGTCTGGAGGCGCGGCGCGATGTTCCGGCGGGCGCACTGAGCTACGCCGAGCAACGCGTACTCGAAGTCGGCTTGTGCGCGGCGTCGGCGGGCAGCGTCATGTTGCTGGACGAGCCCACGGCGGGCATGAGTCAGTCGGAGTCTGCTCATATGGTGGCGCTTATCGCCGAACTCAGCCGGGGACGCTCGCTGCTGATGATCGAGCACGACATGCAGGTCGTCTTTTCATTGGCCGACCGGATTGCGGTACTGGCGCGCGGCGCGATCATTGCGTGCGATACGCCTGCACGAATTCGTGCGCATCCCGATGTGCGTACGGCGTATCTCGGGGATTATGCAGACGCTTTTGCGGAGCCATACCTCGAGGAGGCGCACGATGCTTGAACTGATCGATGTCAGGGCCGGTTACGGCGGGAGCCGCGTGCTGCATGGCGTGACGATGCGCGTCGGGCCCGGCGAGATCGTGGCTGTCCTCGGGCGTAACGGCGCCGGGCGCTCCACGCTCGCTCGCGCAATCATGGGGCAGTTGCCTCGTGACGGGGAAATTCGCTGGCGCGGGCAGTCGCTGGCCTCGCTTGCGCCGCATCAAATTGCGCGACTGGGCGTCGGCTACGTGCCGGAAACACGAGATGTCTTCGGGCCATTGACGGTCACGCAGAATCTGCTGCTGGGGCAGCGTGAGCGCAAAACCCGAGGGGGGCGACGCGCCGGCGGGATCGACCGGACGCTTACGCTTGCCGAAGCTTTCGAGCGCTTCGAGGAACTGGCGCCACGTCGTGACGCGCCCGCCGCTTCGTTGTCCGGTGGCGAACAACAATTGCTTTCGCTGTGCCGGGCGATGATGGCGGGGCCCGACTTGCTGATCGTCGATGAGCCGACCGAAGGACTGGCCCCCAGGGTGGTGGCACGCATCGGCCGGATTCTGACCGATTTGCGGGCGACGGGCGTGGCGATCCTGCTGATCGAGCAGAAGCTGTCGCTCGCGCTCGGTTGCGCGCAGCGCGTCGCGGTGATGGGGCGGGGCACACTCGTCTTCGAGGGGCCGCCCGACGCGCTGGCGGCCGCGCCAGCGATTCGCGGCGAATGGCTTGAGGTGTAGCGCTGCGCTAGAATCGCACGATCGTCTTGCCGCAGCCGGCGCGCTCGCGGCGCCCCCAACGACGCACACAATATTAGGAACGAGACAACGATGAGCACGGCTTATGAGGTTCGTGACGGCGTGGCCGTCATCACACTGGAAAATCCCCCGGTGAATGGTCTGGGACATGCCACGCGCTCAGGCATCGCCGAGGGCATCGCGAAAGCCCAGGCCGACGCTCAGGTGCGTGCTGTGGTGCTGATCGGTGGGGGCAAGGCCTTTTCCGGTGGCGCCGATATTCGTGAGTTCAATACGCCGAAGGCGACGCAAAGCCCGTTGCTGGTCGACGTCATTGCCGCGCTCGACGCTTGCGTCAAGCCCGTTATCGCGGCAGTCCACGCCGTTGCGATGGGCGGTGGTCTCGAATTGGCGCTCGCGTGCCACTATCGTGTGGCATTGCCGGGTGCGCAGATTGCATTGCCTGAGGTGAAGCTGGGCCTGCTGCCCGGTGCAGGCGGTACGCAACGTCTGCCGCGCGCCATCGGTGTGGCGCGGGCACTCGATATGGTGGTTTCCGGCCGTATCGTGAAGTCCGAAACGCTCGTCGGCACGCTCTTCTCGAAGCTGATCGAGGGCAACCATGACGATCTCTTGGCCGGCGCCATCGCGCTCGCCAACGAGATCGCCTCACAAGGAGGCAAGTTGCCGCGTCTGCGCGACGTCGCCATAGAGGATACCGACGGTGCGGGCCAGGCTGCCATCGACGCCGCACGAGAGAAGGTGCAACGCGAGCAACCCCATTTCCCCGCGCCGCATAAATGCGTGGCAGCAGTCGAAGCGGCGTTGCAACGCCCGTTCGACGACGGGGTGAAGTTCGAGCGCGAGTGCTTTGTGGCGCTGGTCAGTTCGCCGGAGTCGAAGGCATTGCGTCACGCGTTTCTTGGCGAGCGCGCGGCAGCCAAAATTGCCGATGTGCCTGACGATACGCCGGTGCGCAACATCGAGCGAGTGGCCGTCATCGGTGCCGGCACGATGGGCAGCGGCATTGCGATGACCTTTGCCAATGCCGGGATTCCGGTCACGTTGGTCGACACGACGGAGGCGGCATTGGCACGCGGCGTCGAGTCGGTGCACGGCAATTACGCGCGCGCAGTCAACCGGGGCAAGCTCGCTGCCGATGAGGCAGAGAAGCGCCTGGCTCGCATTCACGGCAGTACCGATTTTGCGTCGGTGGCCGACGCCGATCTGATTGTCGAAGCGGTGTTCGAGGACATGGCCATCAAGCAGGTGGTGTTCCGCGAACTCGATAAGGTGGCCAAGCACGGTGCGATTCTGGCGTCGAACACGTCGACACTCGATCTCGATGCACTGGCCGCAACCACGTCGCGGGCGCAGGACGTCATCGGCATGCATTTCTTCAGCCCGGCCAATGTCATGCGTTTGCTTGAGGTGGTGCGCGGCGAGCACACGGGGAAGGATGTGCTGGCGACAGTCATGAAACTGGCCAAGCGAATCGGCAAGCTCGCTGTCGTTGCGCGCGTGTGCGATGGCTTCATTGGCAATCGCATGCTCGAGCCGTATTTCAAGCAGTCTCAATGGATGGTCGAACAGGGTGCGACGCCCGCACAGGTCGATGCCGCCATCGAGCGCTTCGGTTTCGCGATGGGTCCGTTCCGTACGAGCGATCTGGCCGGCAATGATGTCAGTTGGGCGATCCGCAAGCGTCGTCACGCAGAACATCCGGGCATTGTGTATCCCAGGATTGCCGATGTCGTTTGCGAAGCAGGGCGCTATGGCCAGAAATCGCACGCTGGCTGGTACGACTATGCCGAGGGCGATCGCACGCCACGCGAGTCGGCCAAGATCGCGCAAATGCTCGACGACTATCGCAAGGCGAACGGCATTGCGCCGCGGGTGTTCTCGGACGACGAAATTGTCGAGCGCCTTGTCTATGCGCTGGTGAACGAAGGGGCGAAGGTGTTGGCCGATGGAACGGCAGCGCGTGCGTCCGATATCGACATGGTGTATCTGAACGGCTACGGCTTCCCGCTATGGCGTGGCGGGCCGATGCTCTATGCCGACATGGTCGGGCTCGACAAGGTGCTCGCGCGTGTGTGCGCGTTCGAGCAGGGCGAGCACGGTGAGGACTGGAAGCCGGCCGCGCGGCTTGTCGAGTTGGCGGAAGCCGGCAAGCGTTTCAACGGGTGAGCCACCCGAATGCGATAGGGATCTTGCCGGGACACTGGCGCCACGGCGAAGTGTGCTGACCAAATCGCTGGAAAAGATGAGGGGCAATGAAATGAAGCCGATGGACGAAGTGTTACTCGTGATCGATGTGCAAAACGATTTCATGCCCGGCGGCGCGTTGGCCGTGCCCCACGGCGACGAGGTGGTTCCGGCGATCAATGCGCTCGCGGGGAAATTCGCCCATGTGGTGTTGACACAGGATTGGCATCCGGCCGGACATGTGTCGTTTGCCGAAAATCACGAGGGGCGTCGACCATTCGAGACCATTGCACTGTCGTATGGCGAGCAGGTTTTGTGGCCGGCACACTGCGTGCAGGATACGCCCGGTGCCGCGTTGCATGCGAATCTGCACGTTCCGCACGCGCAGGCCGTGGTGCGCAAGGGGTATCAGGCCAATGTCGATAGTTATTCGGCGTTTCTCGACGCGGATCGCAAGACGCCGACCGGGCTGGCGGGCTACTTGCGGGACAAGGGCGTGAGACGTGTGCACTGTGTTGGGCTGGCGACGGATTTTTGCGTGGCGTGGAGCGCGCTAGATGCCAAGGCGGCGGGCTTCGACGTTTGCGTGATTGAGCACGCGTGCCGTGCCATCGATCTGGATGGTTCGCTCGCGAAGGCGTGGGCGTCGTTGGCGACCGCAGGTGTGTCGCGTGAGTAGGTGGCAGGTGCTGTTTGAATTCCAGACGCAGCGCATGGCGCGTTGCGTCGCCAGGTGAAGAGATGACGATGGACAAGTTTTACCGTAATGGCCATTGTGGCCGGAGTCTGCGATGAGTGCGCTCTCGATCCGTTCGGGTTTTATCGATCTTCTCGGCATTGAGCTGCTGAGTGCCGAAAGGGGGGAGTCCGAGTTGCGGCTCTCACTGGCGCCTCAACATCTCAATAGCTGGGAGGTGATGCACGGGGGCGTGACGATGGCGATGCTGGATGTCGCGCTGAGCACCGCTTGCCGGAGCGTGGCGCCGGAAGGTTCCGGCGTGGTGACCATCGAGATGAAGACGAGCTTCATGCAGCCGGGCACCGGCGAGATGCGTGCCTTTGGCCGTCTGTTGCATCGCTCTACGACGATGGCCTACTGTGAAGGCGAGGTGCGCGACGCCAACGACAAGCTCGTGGCCAAGGCGATGGGTACGTTTAAGTATTTGCGCCGTCTTGCGGTCGGACGCGATGTCCGTGAGCAGCGACGTCCCGACGACCCGCGCGGCGACTGACACCCATCAGGCAGGTGTGCCGCGTGTTGACGCCGCCATCGCCGGGTAACGCGAATGTAGCAGGTGGCGACACCGCTGCCGCAACCAATGCAGCTAATGCCGCGAATGCGGAGGGAATGCCATGACGATCAATCGCCAGATTCTGCTGGTCTCGCGCCCCAAGGGCGAACCCACGCTGGACAACTTTCACCTGGCCGCACCGGAGCTGCCGGAGCTTGGCGAAGGACAGGTATTGGTGCGTAATTTCTATCTTTCACTCGACCCGTACATGCGCGGCCGGATGAACGACGCCAAGTCGTATGCCCCGCCGCAGCCGCTTGACACGGTCATGATCGGTGCGACCGTCGGCGAGGTGATCGAATCGCGTCATCCCGACTGGCAGCCGGGCGATGCCGTCACCGCCATGTTCGGCTGGCAGGAGTACGGCATTTCGGATGGCAGCAACCTGCGTCGTCTCCATGACGCGCGTGTGCCGATGAGCGCCTATCTGGGGGCGGCCGGCATGCCAGGCGTGACGGCATGGTATGGCCTGAACCGCATCATCGCGCCGAAAGCGGGGGAGACGGTGGCGGTCAGCGCGGCCTCTGGCGCGGTGGGCAGCGTGGTCGGTCAACTGGCCAAACGTGCTGGGTGCCGTGTGATCGGGATTGCCGGCGGTGAGCAGAAGTGCGCCTATGCCGTCGAGGCGTTGGGCTTCGATGCCTGCGTCGATTACAAGGCGGGCAATCTGGACAATGCGTTGCGCGTAGCGGCGCCGGATGGGATCGACGGCCACTTCGAGAACGTCGGTGGTGACGTATTGGATGCCGTCATGCGCAATCTCAACCCGCATTCGCGCATCGCACTGTGCGGCATGATTTCCGGCTACAACGGCAAACCTATTCCGATGAAGCATCCGGCGCTGCTGCTGACGAACCGGGTGCGGCTCGAAGGCTTCATCGTGAGCGAGCACATGGATGTCTGGCCGAAGGCGCTTAGGGCGTTGACCGACGCGATCGCCGTCGGCGAGTTGCGGTATCGCGAGACGATGGCGCAAGGCATCGAGAACGCGCCCGCCGCGTTCCTCGGCCTGCTCAAGGGAGAGAATTTCGGGAAGCAGATTGTACGGCTGGTGTAGCGCGGGATTTGTTAAAAATTCATCAAGTATCCCTGAATTTCAGGAGTATTGTGCTCTGCGTCCTTTCCAGGGACTAAGGCAGTTGGCACAATAGCGGGATTCCATCAGATCAACCGCCCGAACGGTATCCGCTATTGTGACCACAGCCGCCAACCCGACTCCCGTGTCATCCGCAAAGGCATTCGTTCCCGAGACCCGCTTCGGGAACTGGTTTCTCAAGACCTACACCTGGCGTCATCACGTGCTGCGCGTGGCGATCGAGGATTTGTTGCGGCTAGCGCGCGGCACGGTGCCACCGTCACCTGTCGTGCTCGATGCCGGATGCGGTCACGGACAGTCGCTACCGTTATTGCATCGCTATTTCGCGCCGTCGCGTCTGATCGGGGTTGACTGCTTTGCGCCGGCGCTGGCGGAGGCGCAGATCCATGCGCGAGACGCCGGTATCGCGGTCGAACTGCAATCGGGCGACTGTTCCGCCCTTCCTTTGTCCGATGCCAGTTGCGATATCGTTTTCTGCCATCAGACGTTCCATCATCTCGTCTATCAGGAAGCCGCGCTGGCCGAGTTCTATCGTGTGCTCAAGCCGGGTGGCCTGCTTTGTTTCGCCGAATCGACGGAAGCATACATTCGTTCATGGGTGATCAGATTGCTGTTCCGGCATCCGATGCACGTTCAGCGCAGCGCCGAAGGTTACCTCGATATGATTCGTGATGCGGGGTTTACGTTCGAGCGCGAAAACGTCTCCTACCCGTACCTGTGGTGGAGTCGAGCCAAGGACTTCGGGTTGCTCGAACGGCTGAAGTTGCAGCGACGCCGCGTGTTTGGCGAGCGCGAGGAGACGCTGGTCAACGTTGTCGCGAGAAAACCGTTGACGTAACCCTCCGGGGCTAACGGCGCTTCACTGACGCTGCCTCGGATTTTCCGCAGACCCCCGCCTCAGAGACGTGCGAGCGTGAGCGCGCCGTAGGTGCCGCCAAAGCCGAACGTATTGATCAGTGCGCTGCGGGCGGCGTGTTCACGGGTCGCTGTCCAGATCGGATAAGGCGCGGCTTCCGGGGCCACGCAGTCGATGTTGGCCGCGCCTGGGACAAAACCCTCCTGCATCGCCCAGATCGCACACGCGATCTGCATTGCGCCTGCCGCCGCGACCGTGTGTCCCGTGAGTCCTTTGATCGAGGTGACGGCGGGCAATTCGGCCATCCCGCCGAAGGCGTCTGCCAGAGCCGCCAGTTCGGCGATGTCACCCTCGATCGAACCATTAGCGTGTGCGCTGACGAAGCTGGGCGGCGCGGCAAGATCCTGACACGCGGCTTTCACGACGTTGCTCATCGTGGCGATGTCGACGCCGAATGCGTGCGACGCGCAGGTCGCAGCCCCCACCCCCGTAATTTCGGCAAGCGGACGCGCATCGCGCGCCTCGGCATGGGCGAGGGTTTCGAGAACGAGGATGGCGGCGCCGCCCCCGAGTACAAAGCCGTCGCGCTCGGCGTCAAATGGCCGGGAGGCTTGCTGCGGCGTCGCGTTGTGCGCTCGGGAGAGCACCCCCATCGCGTCGAAACACATTGCCGCGCCCCAGGGCGCTTCCTCACTGCCGCCGGCCAGCATCACATCTTGCCTTCCGAGACGCAGCAGATCGACCGCATGTCCCACGCAATGAATCGATGTCGAGCATGCTGACGAAATGGCATATCCCACGCCGCGCAGGTCAAAAAGGGCAGACAACGCGGCCTGCGCCGTGCTCGACATGGCACGCGGCACGACATAGGGCAGTACGCGTGTCGCGCCGCTCTCCCGCGCGACATCCAGCGCCTCTTCGAAGTCTTTCATCGCCCCGGTACCGGAGCCGACGACGACGCCACATCGTCCACTGCTCAACGTCGTGGCCTCGAGTCCGGCGTCCGCCACGGCGCGCAGGGCTGCATGGCTCGCATACAGCGCCGTGTCGCCCATGAAGCGTCGCAGCTTGCGAGGCAAAACGGTGTCGTCGAGCGACCCGGCATGCGGCCGCCCTGTGATCGTGCTGCGCAAGCCATGAGCGACATAGTCGGGGGCTTCATGCACGCCGCTCTTCCGGTGGCGCAAGGCGTCGACGACAGCCTCGCGCGAGTGACCTGCGGCAGATACTATCCCGAGGCCAGTGACCACGACTCTGGCCAATCCGTCGGGGCGATGAAAGCGGGACATCAGAGGCGACGCAGTTCCGCGTTGATGTCATGGATGAGCGTATCGACCCAGCGGTTGTAGTTGGGGTGGATCACGGGGGTATTGGCGGGCGGGGTGTTGTTGAAGTCCTCGCGGCGCGGCGAGACGTTCGGTACGCTCGAGAGCTGATATTCGAGATTGGTGCTGTCGCGATAGGTCACCGAATACGCCGTTTCGCTGTACTTGATCGTCACCGACGCGTAGTGCTTGTTGCGCACATTGAGTGAGGCGACGAGTTCCCCCGGTTTTCCCGGACTGGCGACCCAGTCGTGCACTGCGGCGCCACGCGTAATGGCCCCACGGATCTCATCGAGTGAGAGCGTCTTGCCGCTTCCCGAGACGATAGGAATGTTCTCGTGCGGCACGATCGGCACCGGCGGGCGTGCGGCATGTGCGGCGGGGCCGAACATTGCCGTCACGGTGACGGCGAGCGATGCGGCGAGCAGGCGTCGACGAGTCTGCATGTTTTCTCCATTTGAGTTGTGTGTGACTTCGCGTGGCGCGTCGCTTGTCGCAAACGGCGAGCGCCACGGTCAGTCGTTGAGTTACCGACTTGATGCGATACGCGTTACCGTCAATCCACAAATCGCTGAAAGATCAGCGACGTGTTGATGCCACCAAACGCAAAGTTGTTGCTCATGATTCGCTGCGTTTTCAGTTGACGGCCATGGGCGCCCGCGATGTGGTTGAGCGGGGCACAGGCCGGGTCGGGGGTATCGAGATTGAGCGTGCCGGCAAACCAGTCGCGACGCATCATTTCGATCGCCCACCAGGCCTCGATGGCGCCGCACGCACCGAGTGTGTGGCCAAGATAACTCTTCATGGCGCTGATCGGAACGCCGGTTCCGAAGAGGCGGGCGGTGGCTTCGCTCTCGGCAATGTCACCCCGGTCTGTCGCCGTACCGTGGGCGCTGATGTAGTCGATGGCGTGCGACGCAAGGCCGGCGTCGTCGAGCGCAAGTTGCATGGCACGCGCCATGGTGGCGGCAGTGGGTTGCGTGACGTGGTTGCCGTCGGTGTTGCAGCCGAACCCGACGATTTCCGCGAGAATTCTGGCGCCGCGCGCCTGAGCGTGTTCGAGCGATTCGAGCACCAGCGTGGCCGCGCCTTCTCCCACCACGAGGCCGTCGCGTGCGGCATCGAACGGCCGGGGCGTGAGCTTCGGCTCATCGTTGCGTGTGCTCGTCGCATAAAGCGTATCGAACACGGCGCTGCCGGGGCCGGACAACTCCTCGGCACCGCCCGCGAGCATCACTTTCGTCCGGCCGAAGCGAATGGCCTCGTAGGCATAGCCGATTGCCTGACTGCCCGAGGTGCACGCGCTCGACGTGGGAATGATGCGGCCTTGCAGCCCGAAGTGCACACCGATGTTGACGGCGGTGGTATGCGGCATCATCTGGATGTAGCTCGTCGACGTCACCCCCGCCATCGAGCCTGTTTCGACCATCACGCCAAACGCCTGAATCGGGGCGATGCTGCCGGAGGACGAACCGTACGCTACGCCGACATCGCCGAGATCGCCCGCAGTGACGTCGAGTGCTGCATGAGCGAGGGCGTGCTCCGTCGCCCGAAGCGCGAGCTGGGCCACCCGTCCCATGGAGCGCAATTGCTTGCGCGGCCAGTGCGGTGGGGGTGCGAAGTCTTCCACCGGACAGGCGAGGCGCCCGTTGAGCATTTCGAAGTAGTCCCACTCCGGCATGCGGCGCACGGCGTTCTGCCCGGCGCGCAATGCAACCTCGATGTCTTCCCAGCGGCTGCCGAGGGCGGTAACGCCGCCAAAGCCGGTCACCACAACGCGTGTCATCAGATAATCCCTCCGTTGACGCCGATGACCTGGCGGGTCACGTAGCTCGCACCGTCCGACATCAGGAACGACACCACATGTGCCACCTCGTCCGGTGTGCCCACGCGGTTCATCGGTACCATGCGCAGCGCTTCGTCCAGCGCCACGCCCTCGAGCATGCCCGTATCCACTAGTCCCGGCGCGACGCAGTTGACGGTGATGCGGCGTGACGCGAGTTCGACGGCAAGCGCCTTGGTGGCGCCGATCAGGCCAGCTTTCGCAGCGCTGTAGTTCACTTGACCGCGATTGCCCATGACCCCGGAGACGGAGGCGACCGTGACGATGCGACCGCCCGCGCGCAGACGGACCAGCGGCATCGTGAGCGGGTGTACGACGTTGAAGAAGCCATCGAGACTTGTGTCCACGACACTGTCCCAATCGTCGTCGGACAAGGCAGGGAAGGCGTTATCGCGCGTGATACCCGCGCCGCAGACGATACCGTAATAGGCACCATGTTCGGCAACGTCGGCGTCGAGCACCTGGCGACAGGTCTGCCTGTCGCGTACATCGAACGATAAGAGATGAGCGGTGCCGCCAGCCGCGCGAATGTCGGCAACGGTGGCTTCGCCGGGGGCAATCTGCTCGCGGCAATGGACGGTGACGGCAAAGCCGTCCTGAGCGAGACGCAGGGCGATGGCCCGCCCGATGCCCCGGCTGCTGCCGGTGACGAGAACGCGTCGGGTCATGATAGATGCTCCAACAAAAACGCAGAAAAATCGGCCGGTTGATGCACCTTGATCGTCGCGCTGGCGACGGACTCTCCGTCGACATCGACCCAGCAGTCGTAGGCACCGTTGCCGGTCTCGTCGCGCAGCACGGAGGTGGCGCGCACCCGGACGGGGACGCCCGCATGCAGCGACGCCACGCGCGCTTCGAGGCGGCGTGTGCCGAGCAGTACGCCGGGCGCCGGTGGCAGACCGCTGTTACGACGCGTCAGCGCTTCATGGGCGGCAATCGCCTGCGCCATGAGTTCGATCACGATGTGAATGGGCATATCGCCGTTCGCGTCGGCGTACCAGGCGCATGCGTCGGGTGTGGCCTGAACGCCGATCGACGCGGCATCGTATTCGCATATGGCGTCGATCAGCAGCATGGGCGGCCGGTGCGGCAGCAACGATTCGATAGACGGCCAGATGGAAGACGCGGACATCACAGAACCTCCGTGCGCGAAAGAACCACACTGGCGTTGTTGCCGCCAAACGCGTAGGCGTTCGTCATCACATGGCGAGGTGCGCGGCCGAGCGTGGTGCCGAGCGAGGCGAGCCGCAGGGGGCTGAGCGCCGCGTCGACGTCGCCGTCCCAGAGGTGCGGCGGCAATCGGCCATCCGCTTCGAGCGTGAGCCAGCAAATGCCGACGCCTGTGGCGCCTGCGGCCCCGAGCAGATGACCTGTCATGGGTTTGGTGCCGCTCACCCACGGGGCAGCGCCGAAGCAGGTATGCGTGGCGAGACTTTCCATGGCGTCGTTCTTCGGGGTGCCGGTCGCATGCAGATGCACATAGTCGATTTGCGAGGGCGCGAGACCGGCGTCGCGCAATGCGGCCCGCATGGCTTCGATGGCCCCGCTGCCGTCGGGAGCGGGCGCCGAAATATGGTGCGCATCGCTCGACTCGCCGATGCCGGAAAAGACAATGTCGCCCGGCGTACGCGACATCAGGCAGAGCATAGCGCCCTCGCCAATGTTGATGCCGTCGCGGTTGCGGCTCATCGGGCGCGACAGGCTTTGCGAGAGCGATTCGAGGGCGCCGAAGCCGCCGAGGGTGAGTGCGCACAGGGCGTCGGCACCACCGGTCACCACGGCATCGCATATGCCGTTGTCGATGAGGCGGCGCGCTGCGCCGAAGGCCTTTGCACTCGAGGTGCAGGCTGTCGAGATGGCGTAGGCGGGGCCGTGAACCCCGAGAAGCTCGGCGACGAATTGTGCCGGCGCGCCGAGTGCCTGCTGGATGTAGTGGTAGTGCGCCGGCAACGCGCCATCGGCCGCAAGCGTGCGCAGCGCCGCTTCGCCTTCTGCAATACCGGAGGTGCTCGTGCCGATCACCACGCCGATGCGCGTGGCGCCGTAGCGTTGGATATGCTGCGCAAGCACCGCGCGTAGCGGCTCTGCTGCCGCGACCAGAAACCGGTTGTTGCGGCAGTCGTATCGTTTCAACCGGGCGGGCAGCGGGGGAAGTTCGTGATCGGCAAGGCGCACGGCGCCCACTATAGGAGCGAGGGCCGTACCGGCCGTGGGCCAGTCTTGGCAAGTCTGCATGCCCGTCGTGTCACCGGCAAACAGGCGTGCGGCGATGCCGGGCAAGTCATGGCCCAGCGCATTGATCATGCCGAGCGCGTGGAGATAGACAGGGGACTTCATGAACGCAATTCCGGAAAGCGCAAGCTATAGGGCGCGAGCAATAGCGCGAGGGCGATGCCGATCGTCAGGGTCAGACCGAAGGCTTGCAGGCTCGGCATGCCGCTAAAGGTGAGCAGACCGAACGACAGCAACGTGGTCGCCGCCGACATTAGCGTGCCGGCCACGGCAATCGCAGCCATCCGTTCGTCTTCGCCGGCACGCAGTTCGCCTTCGCGCAGAAAGATGGCGTAGTTCACACCGACGCCAAGCACGAGCATCAAGCCCATTTGCGCGAACAACGTGAGCGGCAGACCGAGGTAGCCGAACGTTGCAAAAACGGCGGCGGTGGCGAGCAGCGTGGGCATGATCGTGGCAATCGCGCCGCGCCATCCGTATCGACGGGCGAGCAGGCCTGCCACGACGATGAGTGCGGCAGCGAACCACAGTCCGCTCGCGTGCCGATAACGTGCGAACAGGCTCGAAATGGATGCCGCCTTATCGACGTAGGTCACGCCAGGCAGATCGGCCGCCACGCGCGCGGCCGCGTCGCTGTCGCGCAGACCTTGCGGGCGCACGAGGCTCGCGAAACCGCCGGACTTCGCCGGGGCTGCCTGTGGCGTTGACGAGGTGCCGACCGATCCTATCCAGAGCATGCGATAGGGTGTCGAGCCGGGCCAGGCGAGCCAATCGCCGATGCGAAGCGGCGGCGTCTCGTGCTCGGCGGCATAGGCGTTGGCATACTGGCGAGCGAATTGCGCACGGAATCCGGCGCGAATCATGGCCGTCGCCAGCGCGTCCGGGGCGTCGAAACGTGCGGCGCCGAGCAGCGCGCGATTGTCGAGTTGCCGCTGCACGGAGGGGACGAACTGAGAGATACCCGTCCAGCCGCTGAAGGGGGCGTCCTTGTCCGCTGCCGCCAGATCAAGGCGTGCGCCGAGCTGTTCTTCGCGACGCAGCAGGGCCTCTTCGCTGTCGGCTTGCACGAGCCAGAACTGCGTCGCGCCGTCGATGCCGGTGATGCGAGAGATCGCTTGCTCTTGTGTGACCAATGCCGGTTCGCGCGAAATCAGACGGCGGATGTCGTCGTCGACGCCCAGCCGCCACCAGCCGGGCAGGCACGCCAGCAGGATCAGACATCCAATGACCGTGCCTTGCCGGCCAGCGAGCGCCGCGCCCCAGAGGCGAAGCCAACGTTGCGCAAGCCGGATGACCGGAGCCCGAAGGGGAGGCACCTCCCGGGGAAGGAAGGCCGGCAGCGCCCAGACGACGAACGCGTATGACGAGAGCAGTCCGGCCATGGCAAATACGGCAATCTGACGCAGTGCCGGGAAGGGCACTGTACCGAGAATCGCGTAGCCGAGTACGCTGGTCGCGAGCGCGATACGCAATGCCGGACGAATGACGGGCAACATTCGCTGCGCGGCGTCGCGTGTCAAACCGCCAACGCCGACGAAGTACTGGATGGCGTAGTCGACCGTCTCGCCGATCAGCGCCGCGCCGAAGACGAGTGTGAGCAGATGCAGTTCACCGAAGATCGCCAGTGTTGCGACTGCCGCGCATAGCGTGCCGAAGGCCACGGTCGCCAGTCCCATGGCGAGCAGGCGGCCCGAGCGGAAGGCCCAGAGCGTCAGCAGGGCAATCCCCAAGGTGGCGACGATGCCGATGCGGTGCAATTCTCTCTCGGCTTGCGCTCTCGCGCCCGCCGCGTGGAAAACGGCGCCGCTGCGAAGCACTTCCAAACCGGGCGAGCTGTCAACGATCTGCGATTGCGCCGTGTCGAAGAATCGAATGACACGTTGCTGGACGTCGCTGTCAAACGCGGGGCCGCGCGTTTGCAGCAGGACGAGTACCCACGTCTTGCCTTCGTGCCGGGCGCTCAGCCAACCGTTGTCGGGCAACATCCGAAGCTGGCCGAACGGCAGACGCGTGAGCCAGCGGTCGAGCCAGCCAAACGGATCGTCGGCAGCATCGGTCAGTCCGAACGGGGAATTGGCAAGCGACAACGGCGGCAGCGCCGTGGCCTCGGATGGATGGCGCCGAAGCTGTGCCTCCAGCACCGCACGGTCCTCCTGCGAGAGCAGTTGGAAGCGGTGGGGTAGGTAAAAATTCGAAAGGAACGCGGGATCGAAGGGCGGGATTTTGCCCTGCACGCTGGAGAAGGCGTCATTGGCCCGCGCCAAGGCATCGAAACGTGCCGCCGCAGCGCGCGCAGCGCTCGCGTCTTCGGCGCCGATCAGCACCACGACACGGTCGCTCACGCTGCCCGCGAGATGGTCGACGGCTTGCTCTGCCACGGGATTGCGTTCCGTCGCAGGCAATAGCGCGAGAACGTTGGTCTGCAGGGGCAGGTGGCGCACCGCCAATAGCCAGATGCCCAACAGCACGAGGCCCGCTGCGAGAGCAAGCGTGAGCGCGCGGCGAATTACCCGGGTACGTGGCGTCATTCGACAGTTCGCAGCAAGCGTTGCTCGTGCGCGTCGAGCGCCTCGCCCGTGCGCACCTTCTCAAATTGCCAGCGAACGGATTCGCCGCGCCGGGTCTCGAGCGTCACGGCACGTACGACGGTGTCGCCGTTGAGCGTCAGGCGCCGCATCGCTTGGGCGATCTGCGGCTGAGATGGCGTCAGCACAATCTGCCAGCGGTTCACCGTGCCCGTGACGGACACCGCGAATTGCGAGGCGAGCCCACTGGTATCACCGATCATGAACGCGTTCGTCCATTCGTTGATCTGCTGTGTGACGGCCGACGGTTGCGTGTCGAGCGATAGCAGATTGCCATCGGCATCAAGGCGTGCGCTGCGCTGCCGGCCGTAGACATACCCGTGCGGCTCGGGCGAACGCACCTGCCAGATCACCCCTCGCTCGCGCACGAACACCAACGCGCCACGCGTGAGCGCCGGCGTCGCCAGCAATGCCGACGTTCGCGTCTGGACGAAATCGGCGTGCACGACCGGATACGCGCCGATCTGCGCCAGAATGCGCTTGAGCAATGCCAGATCGGTCGCGGCGGATTCCTGTACAGGCACGGACTCGGCGGCCGTGACCCCAGACATGGGAGACAACGCGACGCACGTCAGCATCACGGGAAGTAGCGCGCCTGCCACGCGCTGAATCAACTGGCGGCCCATGCAGCCTCCAGTTTCGCCAGCACCACAGGCGGGCTCACGAACTGCAACTCACCATTGCGCGCATCGACGGCGACCTGCACGGTGTAGCCCTTGGTGATGCGCTCTTCGGTGGCGATATCGTGAATTTCATAGGCAATGCGCAGCCGGTTCTCGTATTCGGTCAGCGACGCGGTCACACGTACGCGCTGTCCGTAACGCGCGGGGCGAACGTACTTGAGATGGCACTCGACGACCGGCCAGAGATAGCCGGACGCCTGCATTTTCGGGTAGTCGTAGTCGAAGCGGCGCAGTAACGCGCAGCGGGCGAGTTCGAAGTACTTGACGTAATGGCCGTGCCACGCGACTTGCATCACGTCGACGTCGTGGAACGGAATTTCCACGTGGGCCGACGCGACGAGCCAGGGGGCTTTTTCCGGACGGCGGCCGGGGATGTCAGTCGTCATGGGGCAGGTCGCCTCCGTCGGCAAGCCACGCGCGGACGGCGCGCAACTCATATTCAAGCGCCCGGTCTTCTTCGACGAACGGCGAATGCGCGGCGACGGCACCGAGCCATTGGCGCAGGGCGCCGGGCAGCGGGGCATCGCCGGGCGAGAGGCGCGCACGCAGTCTCACCGCTTGCGCCACGGCGAGTGTATGCGCTGCCGCAACCTGTTCCGTCAGCATCAGAACACGCAGGCAATCGCGCGCGGCAATCGTGCCCATGCTGACCTTGTCCTGGTTGTGCGACTCGGTGGAGCGCGAGAACACACTGGCCGGCATGGTGTGCTTGAGCGCCTCTGCTGCCCACGCCGACGCGCCGATCTGAACGGCCTTGAAGCCATGATTGATCGGCGCGCGAGGGCCCGTCGCGCCGCTGAGATTGCGCGGCAGGCCGTTGTTGAACTTGTCGTCCACAAGCAGCGCCAACTGGCGGTCCATCAAGTCGGCGATATTGGCGACGGCGGTCTTCAGGCTATCCATGGCGAAGGCGATGTGGCCGCCATAGAAGTTGCCGCCGTGGTGCACCTCGCCCGTGTCTGGATCGATGAGCGGGTTGTCGTTGGCGCTATTGATTTCGTTTTCGACATCGCGACGCACCCAACTGAGCGCGTCTACAAGCACGCCAACGACGTGCGGTGCGCATCGAAGTGAGTAGCGATCCTGGAGCCGTGCTTCGGGGGGCTCTGTGCGCCCGGCCAAATCGTCCCGGATCCAACGGGCTGCTTCGCGTTGACCCTCGTGAGGCTTGGCGTCGAAAAGCGTCGGATGGAAGTGCGCGGCGCGGCCGTCGAGCGCCACGGTCGTCAGCGCCGTCAACCGGGACGCCAGGCGCGCCAGCGTACGGCTGCGCGCGAAGGCGAGGCTGGCCAGCGCCGTCATGACAGCGGTGCCGTTCATGAGCGCGAGCCCTTCCTTGGGCGCCAGGCGGATCGGGGCACCTCCCGTGGCGGCCAACGCGTCGGATGCCGCGCAAATACGGCCGCGATACATGACGTCACGCTCGCCGATGAGCGTTGCTGCGACGTAGGACAACGGTGTGAGGTCGCCGCTTGCGCCGACGGAGCCTTCCGCCGGAATTCGCGGCAACACGTCGTGGGCGAGAAGATGCAAGAGCGCCTCCAGGAGTTCCGGGCGCACTGCCGAGTATCCCTGCGCGAGCGACGCGAGACGGCATGCGAGCACGGCGCGCACGGCGTCGTCGTCGAGCCATTCCCCCATGCCGCAGCCGTGGTAGCGGGTCAGTTGGGCGGGCAGGGCTTCGATGAGCGACGCGGGCACGTCGACGACACAGGCGTCGCCGTAACCGGTGGTCACGCCGTAGACGGGGCGTCCGGCCGCGAGGTGTGCATGCAACGCGTTCACGCCGCGACGAATGCGGTCTTGCCACGCGGGGGCTGTCGACAAACGGGCAACGCGCGTGCGGTGCGCTAACGCAAGAATGTCTTCGATCGTCAGACGGTCGTGGCCGAACACCACCGAAGCAGCGTCGGCTCGGCCTGCGTTGCCGCCGGGCAGACCATCGTGCACGGCGTGGCGTGCAGTATTACCGGAGCCGTCGTTGGGGCCGGAGAGTGAAATCGGGGGTTCCATCATGACTGTGGCGCCTTACCTTGCCAGAAATCGAAAAAGTTGAACCACTGCATCGGGTATTGCCGGCAGTAGTGCTCGAGTCGATGCGCGTAGCGCTCGGCATAGGTGCGCAATGCGGCTTCGCGTCTGGCGCGAGGCAATTCGACGGCATCGGCAAACCGCTCGAAATACAGCCGGTAAGTCGCCTCGTCTCGCAGACAGAAGAGGAGGTACACCGGGCATTCGAGCAACGCCGCGAGAATGAACGGGCCTTGCGCAAACGGTGCGGATGCACCGAGGAAGGGGGCTTGCACCACCCGTCCACCGTCGGCGGACGGCACGCGATCACCCACGATGACGAGCCAGTCACCACGATCGATACGCTCGCGCAGCATGATGGCCGTGGCTGGGCCGATGTCGTCGACCTCGATCAGGTTTTCCGCAAAGTCCTGATTCGAACCGGCCAGCATGGAACGGAAGCGCTGGGCATGGCGGGTGTAGACGACCGCATGAATGCGATCGATACCGCGCGAACGGGCGAGCGCGCGGGTCATCTCGAGATTGCCGAGATGCGAGCCGATGACGAGTGCCCCGCGTGAATCGTTTGCCGCCGTGTCGAGCGTGGCGTGATCTTCGATCTGGACATGGCGCTCGCCGAGCAGTCCGCGCCAGGCGGCGAATTTGTCCAGCGCTGCGTTGGCGAACGCGAGCAGGTGCTGAAAGGTGCGCCAGCGCGTCGGGGCTGCGAACCCAAGCTCGGGGGCCGCCACGCTGAGTCGCTGTTGGTAGTCGCGCGAGGCGGCGCACGCCTGCGTGTCCTTCAATGCGAAGTAGGCCACCACCGGGATCAGGCAGACGCGTGCCGCACGCAGGCCAAACCATCCGCAGGCAAGCGCCAACAGGCGCATGCCCAGCAGGCTGCCGCGTTCGGGGCGCCGCCACCATGGCAGGTCGGCCTCGGCGGTGGGAGGCGAGGAGGGCGCTGCCGCAGTGGCCTGGCGGCGCAGCTTTCGCCACAACAGTGCCGGTATGCGGGGAAGCATCCCGAAAACGAGCCGCGTATGCATCCACGAAATGCCGACGTTGTCGCGGAACATCTGGAAATGCGACACCCCGTTCTCCGGGTAGACGACGCGCGTGCGCCGGTTCTGCACCGGCACGCCTTGCCAGTACAGACGCACCAGAATGTCCGTGTCGAAGGCCATGCGCGCTGGCGGCCGATGCCGTGCCAGCAACGCTGCGGTCGCGGCAAGCGGATACACGCGGAAGCCGCACATCGAATCGGCAATGTCGAACGACAACGTTTCCACCCACACCCAGAAGTGGGTGATATAGCGGCCGTACAAACGCCCCTTGGGCACAGATGCGTCGTAGCGCGGTGTACCGCAGATCACCGCATCGGGGCGCTGCCGGGCCTCGTCGAGAAACATCGGGACGTCCGCGAGATCGTGCTGCCCATCAGCGTCGACTTGCAGCGCGTGCGTGTAGCCGAGCGCGTGAGCCCGTTGCAAACCGTGAGCGACGGCAGCTCCTTTGCCAAGGTTGCGCGGCAGCCGCTCGAGCATCACCGCTTCGGGGTGATCGGCATGAATCGATTCAAGCACGGCCCGCGTTGACGCGTCGCTGCCGTCGTCGACCAACAGCACTGGCAGCCCCTGCGCGAGCAGCGTGTCGACGATGCGCGCGATATGTGCGGGGTGGTTGTACACAGGGATCAGAACGCACGGCATGAAGCTGTCACGCGATAGTCCGCAAGCGAGACGCCCGGTCATCGTGGCACGCCTCCGGCAATGTCTGGCAACGCAGCGTACGCGAGATAGCCGGTAGCCGCCGTTCCGCGTGCCCCCTCATACAGGTAGTGCACGCGAAGGCGTGTCACATCGAACGTTAGCGTGAGTTCGAACCGTGTTCCCGGCAGTACCGGCGCCGAGAATTTGACTTGCTGCAACGAGGTCGGTGTGCTCACCCACGCACGAAGCGCCGGGTCCCGCGATGCATGTTCCGCAGCGAATCGGGTGGCCCAGTCAATCAGCACCACGCCGGGCAGCAGGGGAAGTCCGGGGAAATGACCGTCGAAATGGGCCAGGTCGGGTGGCACACGCAATGACATCACGACGGCATCGGTGCGCCCTGGCGAAGTGCTGTCGTCGTCGTTCAACCGAACGCCCATCACCGAAGGCAGCCAGGGCGACGCCGGTGCGAAGAGCGCCATGACATCGGCCGCCGTGCGCTTGCCCCTTTCGTTCAGGGGCAGTGCCGCGACGAAACGCCAGCGTCTCGGGAGCACGGTCGCGTCGAATGTCTCGGCCAGCGTGTCGCGCATCGCACCGCGCACCGCTTTGAGCGATTGCTCGCGCCACGCGCGTCTGCCGGCATTGCTGAGGACGACAGCGGCGGCAAGGCGCCCTGCGATCACGACCGTTGCGGCATCCTCGACCCATTCATGGCGCAACAGTGCCGCTTCCACCGCAGGCAACGAGACCCGCTTGCCTTCAATCTTGACGGTACGATCGAGACGGCCCGTCATGGTGAACGAACCGTCGGCATTCGCAATGGCGCCATCGTCGGTAGGCCACCAATGCCCGTTGTTGACGCGTGGCGAGCGGATTTCCAGCGCGCCATCCTCGGAGACGCGCACTGTCGTGTCGTCGAACGGCGTCCAATGGGATGTACGATCCTGTCGGCGCCACGCGATGCCGCCGGTCTCCGTGCTGCCGAAGACTTCTACCGGCGCGTACGCGCTGTCCGACGATATTTGAGCACCCGCACCCCGCACGAGATGGGCGAATTGCTGCGCTGCGTCCGCAGGCAGCGGACCGCCGGACGAAAACGTAAGACGGGGGGCGTCGGACCATGTGCCCTCGCCGAGTAACGCCGGCCAACGCGTCAATTGCGCGGGGCCCGCGATCCAGACCACCGCCGGCCACGTACGCCATGTCTGGGCTTGCGACGGTTCCGCGAAAGTGTGACGGGCGAAGGGAACGCCTGCGGCCAACGGCCATAGCACGCGAAACCACAGGCCATAGATGTGATGGCATGGCACGCTCGCGACCACTAGCGCATTCTGGAGTTGCGTGCCCCAATGCCTATGAAGCGCCTGCACTTCGTCATCGAGTTGCGCCAGCGTTTTCGTGATGGCTTTCGGCTCGCCACTACTTCCCGACGTGTAGATGATCAACTGGCTCGACGGGGGAAGGGCATCGCCCGCAACGGTCGTTTCGTGGCTGGCCGCGCCGTTCGCGTCTTCGCCACCCTCGGAACGGAGCGAGCGTGCCAATGTGTCGGCGTCGATGGCTTCGTCAAAGGCGAAGGCAAAGTCGCGCCGCGTCTGGGCCAGCGCATTCGGCAGCACGACCGGCGTTCTGCCCGCCGCCCACGCGGCGAAGAGCGCGCAGCTCATATCGAGCGGGTCGTCCAGACACATCGCGAGCCGTTGTGCAGGACGTGCCGCAAATGCCGCGCGTAACGACCGGACTCTGGTGTGCCACGCGGCAGTTGTCAGGACCGCGGGCGCGTCGGCGGGTGAGCGGCCATCGACGCACACGACAAGCGAAGGCGCGCGTGGCGCGCACAGCATCTCGGCCAATGGCGTACAGCCGGGCGCTTGCCGTGCGATCGTGGCGAGGGCGCTCATGCCGATGCCTCCGGACGAGGTGTGCTGGCGGCGTCGGCCAACGCCTTCCTCGCGAGCATGCGCCGACGCCACATCCATTCGGCCGCAAACAGCAAACCGATGAGCACATACGCGATGCCGCCGTTATAGAGCGACCAGATTTCCCGCGACGCCCAAAGTGCCGTGGCGAGTGCAGCGGCGCCATTGAAGACGAAAAAGGCAATCCATACGCGTGTGACGTTGCGCAGGTAAGGCGTGGCGTCCGCCGGCAAATCGGGTTGATGCAGCCGGGCGATGCGCTCGACCATTGGCATGGGCGAGCGCAACGACATGGCGAACGTGAGTCCCATGCCGAGATTGACGGCGACCGGATAGCAACGCAGCAGCAATTCGCTATTGCTCAGCGCCGTGGCGCACGCGAGGGCTGCCAGCCCCCCGGCGACGGTCCATTCGACGGGCATGAGCAGCCGGTGTGCCTGCAAATTGCGACGGTAGCGCAGGTATATCCCGACGAGCAGCATCAGCGCGAGATAGCGTGGCGCGACCAGCGAGATCCCGGCGAGGATCAGCACCGGGTAGGCGAGCGCAGCGATAACGGACTGCCAGCGCACCCGTGGCTGAGGAGCGTTCGGCAGTGATGCCACAGCATCGGCATGGAGTCGGGACATGCGTGAGGCTCAGTCGTTGAGCAAGGTTCGTACCGCAGACACCACGTCTTCGACGGTGCGCACGCTCTTGAATTCTTCGGGCTTGATGCGCTTGCCGGTCATGCGTTGAAGCTGAATGGCGAGGTCTACGGCGTCGATGCTGTCGAGATCCAACTCCTCGAACAGATGGGCCTGCAATGTGATGCGCTCGGGAGCGATCTCGAAGGTGTCGTGCAGGATGGTGCGCAAGTGGGACAGGATTTCGTCGTCGGACAAGGGTAATGTCAAGGTGCTCATCGCTAAGTTTCCTTACTGTGCGCAACCGCGTTCGCGCAACAACTGTGCCAGGGTGGCAACGCTGCGGAACTGCGCGCGTGCCGTCTCATCGTTCGATTCGATTTGCAAGCCGAAGCGCTTGCGCAGGGCGATGCCCAGCTCGAGGGCATCGATGGAGTCCAGGCCGAGGCCATCGCCAAACAGGGGGACGTCGTCGAGAATGTCGTCCACGCCAATGTCTTCCAGTTCAAGTGCCTGGACGATCAATTGCTTGATCTCAAGTTCTAGAGAAGCCATGTTGAGAAATCTGATCGATGAAAAAATGTTCGGCGAGCGTGGTAAGACGTCTCGCTGCCAGAGGCATCTGCGCGGCATTCGTCTCGCCGCAGGCACTGGGTTCCGGGCGGAAGGCCGGTGCGCCAGCGCTGCCGCCGGGCGGTAGCGCAACGCCGGGGCTCAGCGCCGCATCCAGCACCCGGATGCGCAGCGTCGGCTTGACGACCGGAACGGAGTACCACCGGTGTTGTTTTGTATACGCAGGCGGGTCACAGTCGATCAGGACCGGCAGGATCGGACAACCATGGGCCAGCGAGATGTGCGCGAAGCCGCGGGAGAACTTGCCAAGCCGTCCTCGCGACGGGCTGCGCGTGCCCTCGGGAAAAACGATGAGCGGCACGTTATCGGCCAGCGTTGCTTCGCTGGCGCTCACGAGCGAAGGACCGCCGTCGTTGCGCAGGTAGCCGGCCGCGCGCACGATGCCGGCGAAGAACGGGTTGCGCCAGTGCCGGCTCGTGACGATGCAGCATGCACGCGGCATGAGCGCGAGCAACACTGCGACGTCCAGATACGACGGGTGATTGGCAATCACGATAACGCGTCCGAGATGGCGCAGCCTGTCGGCATTCTCGATATCGAATCGCATCACGCCCATCGCGCGGCATGCCGCGACCAGTGCTGCGAAACAGCGATGCACCATGGCCATGGCATAACGACGGCGGTGGCGCACCGACACCGGCAGCAATAGCAGCGCAGGAAATACGATCAGCGAGAAGGCAAGGCCGCCGACGGCGAAGCTGGACCATAGCAATAGGGACGCCGCCCGACGGCGAAGCGGCTCGCATCGGCGCAGGATGTCAGCGATGCGCATGCGGAGCTTCCTCTTGCCATTCCCATTGCCAGTCATGGCGCTCACCGCGCCAGATGTCGCTGCCGCCCCCCATGAGAGACGTGACCAGACTGCTGCTTTGCGCGCGGTGCTCCGCATAAGTGTCGCGCCCGGCGGGCAAGTGCATCGTGCAGGTCAGACGTGCCATGGCGTCAGACGCGATCAGAAGCGCGAGGGCGTGTGCGCTGTCGCCGGGTTGGCGCGATGTCGGGCCATAGCAGGCGGGTGGAGCGTCGAAGGCATGGATGACCAGCAAGGGCGTGTCTGGCATTTCTCGGTGTTGTGTCCACGCGTCGAGCAGTGCATAGCCGAGCGTATCGTCGGATGCCGAGACGGCATTGATGGCGGAATGGTCGTTGCGCACAATGCTGAGCACCCCCGGCGTTGCATTGAGCACCGACAGGCTGAATGCGGTCGGCGAGGGAGGCTCGCGACGCACGAGAGCCTCCAGCATTTGCGTCGTTCGCTGAATTTCACCGTGTTGAGAGGCGTACACCACGCGGCAGGCTTGCGGGAGCGGGCCGCAAGCCATGGCGGCCGACAGCGCAAGCCGTGCGAGCGGACTCAGCCGGCGACGCAGCATGGGGTCGATCACGCCGACGTCCGGCTTGCCGGCCGAAGCGGCGTCCGACTGACGATAGGCCCACCGGCGCACGGGCAGGCTCCAGCACGCAACAGGGCTGACCAATGCAGCCGCTGCCGCTTGCGCGGATATCGCTTGTACTGGCGTAGGTGCCGCAATGCTGACTTCCCCCGAAGCCCATTGCGGCGCGCGACGCATCTTTTGCGCGTCGATGTTATATGGCATGGCGATTAGTGGAAAGGAAGCGATTGCCGCTTTGCTATGCCACGCGCGATTTCCATCTTAGGCATTTTCTCGGCCACCACTTTAAACGGCAGGATATGGCGAGAAGGCCGACGCTGTTTCGCGTCGTGCTTTCCATAGCATCCCAGACAGTTTGGCGTGCAATTATAGCCAAATGTAAGACGGTGCAATGTTTGTATGACGAAGAATGTAGCGTTTTTCAGGAATTTTTCAGGGAATCGGAATGGGCATAGTGCCAGTTTCGCCGAATACGGCTTGTCACTACGTTATAGAGCATGGCAGGAGACGGTTAAGGGGGAAATCCCAATTTAAATGCCGAAATTGAGAAATGCGCCGAAGGTAGGCGGACAAGCGGCAGGGCGCGGTTAAGTGCGCGGGGCGTCGGCGACGAAAGAGAACTCGCGGCGATCGGACAAAACACTGGGCAATTGGCCTGGTGTCACGGTCACTTCCACCATGTCGATGCGGCCGTTGCGATGGTAACGAAGCAGCGTCGTGCACCGGGTTCCGTAGGCTGGCGACGCGATGAACGTCGCCGACAGCGAGCGTTCCCATTCCCGCGAGATGCCAGTCTCGGGCAGCGCGTCATCCGGTGCTTGCGCCGGGTCGCGCATGATCTGCAACAGCGTGGCGTCGTCGGCATTTTGCGAGAGCGCGCTGGCAAGGGCGTCGCGTCGGCTGATCAGTTTCGGCCAGGGCGTATCCAGTACGGCGTTGGACAGGCCGTGGATGCCCGGCGTGATGGCGTGAGCGACGGGGACCGCATGCGGCATGCATGCATGGCCGCCAACGTGATCGGCCCGATTCCCTAACCAGAACAAATCGCCCGCAGGCAAATCTCCCGCGAGCAGATTGAAGCCGGCGTACTCGTGTGCATGCCGCTCGATGCGCGACAGATCGTCGCCGAACGATGTGGCGTCGAGCATGGCCGAGACCAGCAGGCCGCGTGACGGGGCGTCCTTCGGCGCCATCGGGGCGCGGCCGTCACGGAAGTTCGTGAGCGCCGCAAAACGTCCTGTGCGATTGACGCCCATCCACGTACCGCCACCGCGTAAGTCGCGGCCCGCGAGCACGTCCGGGCGGTCGTGCCACCAGTGCATCGGTTCGGCAGGACGTTCGAAGAATTCATCGCGATTGGCGAGAAGGACCAGAGGCGTGTCGCTGTCGGGTTGCCATGAGAAGACGATCAGACACATGGGGTTTGCGCGTCGACGAAGCACTCGGTATGGCGGTCGCCCTCGATCAGCGCGGTCAGTCCCGACTCGGCCGCCAGTGACGGCAGCGACGCGACAAAGGCGGGACCTACGTTGTCGTAACGCTCCATCCAGGTCGTGGTGCCTGCGGCGGTGTCGTTGGCGGAGGTGTCGGCGCGCCATTGCAGGCGTCCCGATGCACCGAAGCGCGCCGCCGTCAGCGCGAAGAGTTGCGCAACGGCCTGACGCGCGGCGGTGGCGTTGTGTGACGAGACGCGGTAGTAGACGTAGCAGTCCATGAGCAGTCGCTGGGAGGCCGGATCAGGAGGCCGTCGCAGACGACGCGGGCGTTTCCGTCGGATCGACGATCTCGTACGGCAACTCGGTGAACACGAGGGCAGGGCCGTCGGCACTGCCAAGCCGAACGTCGTCGGTCTCGCGCGCGGCCAGTTTCACTTCGACGAGCGCGTCGTAGCCACCGTCCGGAGCCGGTGCGGCTTGTACCACCATGCCGCACGGCTGGCCGGGATCGCTCGTCTCGACCAGTTCCTGTCCCGGCGCTGGCTGCGCGCCATCCATGTGCGCAAGATGCAGGCGCCGCTTGATGGTGCCGCGATACTGACTGCGCGCGACCACTTCCTGCCCTGGGTAGCAGCCTTTGCGGAAGTTCACGCCACCGACGACCTCCCAGTTCACCATCTGCGGGACGAACTGTTCCTGCGTCGCTGTCGTGACACGCGCCACGCCACTGTGCACGTCGAGCCACGCCGCGAGGGCTGGGGCGACCACAGTGAGGCCCGCGGCCTGCGTCAACGCTGTCCATACCTCGGCAGCCTGCGTCACCGGCACGCTCCACAGGAAGCGCGAGAGCGAGCGTGCCTTGCCGGCATCCGGCAGGCGGATCAGGCTGGTCGGGGCATCGCCAAGCGTCGCGTGCGCGGCCCCGAGCGCTGCGGCGGGCAACGACGGGAACGTGCTGGCCAATACGGCCTCGGCGGCGGGGCCACCGACTTGAAGCAATACGTGGGTTGCGGTTCCGTCCGTCAGTTTGGCCTTTGCGCGCAGGACGAACATCGAGAGGCGTTTCTGCACGGCCGCTTGGACCTCGACGTCGCACGCCAGATAGATCGTGGCGTCGGCCGACGTGTCGCGCCACATCAGGAACGTAGCGAGCAATCGTCCTTTGGCTGAACAATAACCGGCCAGACGCGCCTGCGCAGCGGCAAGACGCTCAACGTCGTTGGTTAATTGGCCATGCAGGAAGGGTGCCGCATCGGCGCCGTTCACGGCGATGAGGCCGGTGTCGCTGGCGAGCGAGACGAAACTGCCGGTTCGCAGCGCCTCGAACTGTGCGGCCCGAGCGCTTGCGTCGGACGGCACGTCGGAGGAGGAAGCGGCTGCCGCTTGGGGCAGAAGATCACGCCATTGGGAGGTCATAAACGGGAGAGCCTGTCAATCTGTGAGGGTTCGGCAAGTCAAAGTATTATATTGGGTCTTCCGCCGGGATGTGCGAGCCCGGTTCGACACGCAATACGCGCCCGTCGACACCGTCGTTGCTACGCAAATCCGGCTGACCGAGCCCCCCGAACCCGCTGCTGTCGTTACACGGCTTACCCTGCAATTCATGTCTTTCATCAAACGCCTGTTGGTCCTGTTGATTGTCGCCGCGCTGGCGGCGGGCGGCGCTTTCTATTATTGGGCACAGACCCCCCTGCAACTGGGCAAGCCGACGCTCGACGTCACGATCAAGCCGTACAGTTCGGTGCGCAGCGTGGCCGCGCAATTACGCAGCGGCGGTGTGCCGGTCCACCCGCTGCTGTTCAATTTACTTGCCCGCGTCATGGATGTGGGAACGAAGCTCAAGTCGGGCAACTACGAGTTCGCGACCGGTATTACGCCCATCGAGGTGGTGGAGAAGCTCGCGCGCGGAGACGTCAACCAGTACGTGGTGACGATCATCGAGGGCTGGACCTTCAAGAAAATGCGCTCGGAGATCGATGCCAACCCGGCATTGCGTCACGATACCGCCGGATTACCCGATGCCGACGTCATGCAACTGGTGGGCGCAGACCGGGCCGAAGCCGAGGGCATGTTCTTCCCGGACACCTACCTTTTTCCGAAAGGCACGAGCGACGTCGATGTGTACAAGCGGGCCTACCGTCTGATGCAGAAGCGTCTGGACGAGGCGTGGGCCGCCCGGGCACCGGGACTGCCGTATACGACACCCTACGAAGCGCTTATCATGGCATCGCTTGTCGAGAAGGAGACGGGGCAGGCCGTGGAGCGCGCTCAGGTCGCGGCGGTATTCATCAATCGGCTGCGCAAGCGCATGCTGCTGCAAACCGATCCGACGGTGATCTACGGCATGGGCGATCTGTACACCGGACGTCTGCGCAAGCGCGATCTGCAAACGGATACCCCGTACAACACATACACACGCGCCGGCCTGCCGCCGACGCCTATCGCGCTGCCGGGCGTGGCGTCGCTGGCGGCGTCGCTGAACCCTGCGCCGACCGATGCGCTGTACTTTGTAGCGCGCGGCGACGGCACCAGCCATTTCTCGACGAATCTCCAGGAGCACAACCGCGCCGTGGACAAATATCAGCGAGGTGAACAATGACGCAATCCTCCGTGCCCCCGGCAGCGGTGCCGGGCAAGTTCGTGACTTTCGAGGGCATTGACGGTGCGGGCAAGAGCACGCACGTCAACGCCTTTGTCGACACGCTGCGTCAGGGCCTCGCCAGCGTGGGACGCAACGTCGTCGCCACGCGCGAACCCGGCGGCACGCCGCTGGGCGAGGCGCTGCGCAAACTCGTGCTCGATGAGCCGATGGATATCGAGACGGAGGCGCTGCTGATGTTCGCCGGACGGCGGGAGCATCTGGTCAAGGTGATCGAGCCAGCGCTCGCGCGCGGCGACTGGGTCGTCTCCGACCGCTTCACCGATGCGACGTTTGCGTATCAGGGTGGCGGGCGCGGTCTGTCGATCGACAAACTGACGACGCTCGAGCGGTGGGTTCAGGGCGCGCGCCAACCCGATCTGACGATCCTGTTCGATCTCGATCCGGCGATTGCCGCCGCGCGACTGGCTGGCGCCAGAGCACCCGACAAATTCGAACGCGAATCGGCGGCGTTCTTCACGCGCGTGCGTGAAGAGTATCTGCGCCGCGCCGGGGAATCGGGTGGCCGGTTTGTCGTGATCGACGCCGCGCAGAGTATCGCGGCGATTGCCGGTCAGCTCGCGGGCGTGTTTGCCCGTCTGGGGTTACCCGGGCACTGATCGCGCCGACGCGCGATAATCCGCTTATTCCATCGACGAGCGGGACACCTGCGGGATATCGTCACATCCTTAGCCCACACAGGACAACGCTGCCCCATGATCTGAGCGCTGTGTTGTTTCGCCCGAGACGCCGCTTCCGGCCAAGGAGCCTACATGCTGTATCCGTGGCAGTCACAGGACTGGACACGCCTTAACGACCTGCGCGCCCAGATGCCGCACGCGCTGCTGTTACAGGCGGTGCCGGGCATTGGCGAGATCGAGCTTGCCCGCACGTTTGCGCAGGCACTGCTGTGCGAATCGCCGCGCGACGATTATTTGCCGTGCGGCACCTGCGGTGCGTGCCAGTGGCTCGCCAGCGGCAATCACCCGGACTTTCGCGGCGTCTGCCCTGAGGTGTTGGCGGATACTCTGCCGGGGGCCGAGGCCCGCGCCGAGGCGGATGGCGACAAGAAGACGAAGACACCGAGCAAGGAAATCAAGATCGAGCAGGTGCGCGAGGTGATCGATTTCGCGAGCATCGGATCGCACCGTCAGGGGCTGCGCGTCGTGCTGCTGTATCCGGCCGAGGCGCTCAACGTGCATGCGGCCAACGCGTTACTCAAGACGCTCGAGGAGCCGCCGGAAGGAGTCATCTTCCTGCTGGTGACGACCCAGCCCGACCGCCTTTTGCCGACCATTCTGTCGCGCTGCCGCCGTCTGGTGCTCACGCGCCCGGATGGTGCTCAGGCTTCGCGATGGCTCATGGCAGAAACCGGCCTCGACGCGGCCAAGGCTGCCGCCGTGCTTGCCGAAGCCGGTGGAGCGCCGCTCGCGGCGCGGGCACTGGCAGAGCCGGAGGAGCGCGGCTGGCGCGACTGGCTGCTCGGTCAGCTTGCGCAGGGCGCGGCGATCGACGCCTTCGCCTGTGCCGAACAACTGCACAAGGGCAGCCTGCCGGGCATTCTGGAGACGTTGCAGCGCTGGTGCTTCGATGTACTGGCCGAACGCATGACCGGCACCGTCCGTTTTTTTCCGGGGCATGCGCAGGCCTTGCGCCGCTGCGGCGACACGACGGACGACGTTCACCTGCTGGGTTTCCTGCGTGAGCTTGCGCAGCAGCGTCAGGTGCAGAATCACCCGCTCAATACGCGCGTGCTGCTTGAGGCGCTTTTTCTGCAATACAAACAGTTGTTTGGCGGACCGGCATCGCTTTGATGCAAGCCACCGGCAACCGATCGCACATCATGTTCATCGATTCGCACTGTCATATCAACTTCCCGGAACTGGCCGAGCAGATGCCCGACCTGCTCGCGCGTATGCGCGAGAACAAGGTGAGCCACGCCCTGTGCGTCTCGGTCGATTTGCCGACACTTCCGCAAGTGCTCGAGATCGCGGCGCAGCACGAGAACGTGTACGCCTCGGTGGGGGTTCATCCCGATTACGAAGACACGCCGGAGCCGAGCGTCGACGATCTCGTGCGTCTCGCCGCCACGCCGAAGGTGGTCGCCATCGGCGAGACCGGGCTCGACTACTATCGGCTTGAAGGCCGGAGCATCGAGGATATGGAGTGGCAGCGCGAGCGCTTCCGCACGCATATTCGCGCGGCACGCGCCACGGGCAAACCACTCATCATCCACACACGCTCGGCCGCTGACGACACGCTGCGCATCATGCGCGAAGAGCAGGCGGGCGAGCCCGCAGGGGTAATGCACTGCTTCACCGAGAGTTGGGACGTCGCGCAAGGCGCGCTCGATCAGAATTTCTATATCTCGTTCTCGGGCATTGTCACGTTCAAAAGCGCGCGCGATTTGCAGGACGTGGCGCGCCGCGTGCCACTCGAGCGCATGCTGATCGAGACGGATTCACCCTATCTCGCCCCCGTGCCTTATCGCGGCAAGCTCAATCAACCCGGTTACGTGCGCCATGTGGCCGAGTTCATCGCCGACTTGCGCGGCGAGCCCTTGCAGAAGATTGCCGATACGACGACGGAGAACTTTTTCCGCCTGTTCGCGACGGCAAAGCGCTGCCCCGCATCATCCGATTGACCGAATTTTCCCTAACGTTATTCAACGGACTACCGACAGGAGCCCCCTGATGCGCAAATTTTCGATGATCCGAGCCTGGATGTTACTCAGTGTGCTTTGGCTGACCGCGTGTGCCACGGCCGCCACGTCCAACTCCGCATTGGTCAAGGCGGTCGTCTTCAACGATACGAAGGCTGTCGCGCAGGCGCTGAAGGCGGGTGTCGATCCGAACTCGACGGACGAGAAGGGCAATCCGCTGCTGGTGATCGCGATGCGCGAGAAGTCGGTCGACGTTGCGCGCCTGCTGATCGATGACAAACGCACGGATCTCGACGCCAGCAACGCGGCAGGCGAGAACGCCATGATGATTGCCTCGCTGCAAGGCCTCGCGCCGATGGTCAAGTTGCTGATCGACAAGGATGCGGAGGTCAACAAGAAGGGCTGGGCCCCGCTGCATTATGCGGCGACCAACGGGCATGACGACGTCGTGAAGATCCTGCTCGATGCCTCGGCTTACGTCGATGCCGAGTCGCCCAATGGCACCACGCCGCTCATGATGGCAGCACGCGGCGGACATATCACGACATGCAAGGTGCTGCTCGATGGCGGGGCGGATGTGCGCCTGAAGAACCAGATCGGTTTGTCGGCCATCGACTTTGCCACGCAGGCGAACCAGAAAGAAATCGCGGACGGTCTGCGCAAGCGCCTTGAACAGGTGCAGCAGTCGCGTCCGGCAGGTAAGTAAGACGACCGGGGCGCCGCCGCAGCGGCACAGCCGGTTACGGCTTGTCGCGCGGCGCACCGTGGCGGCCGACGCCGCCGAGAAATTCGCGGGCGCCGGCGATGCCCTCGGAGAACACCACCACATGTCCGGCAGCGCCCTCCTGGCGCAGCGCCGCTTCCAGCGACATATCCCATTGCGCGTAAGCTGCCCTGCGGTCGGCGCGCAGCGCGCCTTGCGGCAGCGCGGCGAGTTGTTGCGCCAGCGCGAGCGCGCCCTGGCGTGCCATGCCTTCCGGCACCAGCCGGTTCACCAGTCCGATTTCGTAGGCTTCCTGTGCGCCGACAGCGCGTCCCGTGAGGATCATGTCGAGCGCACGGCTCATGCCGATCAGTCTGGGCAGACGCACCGTGCCGCCGTCGATGAGTGGCACGCCGAAGCGCCGGCAGAAGACGCCGAACGTTGCCGAGTCGTCTGCCACCCGCAGGTCGCACCACAGCGCCAGTTCCAATCCGCCCGCCACGGCGTGACCGCTGACGGCCGCAATCACAGGCTTGTCCAGATGCCGGCGCGTGAGTCCCATCGGGCCGTCGCCGCTTCCATCGGGCGTGACCTCGTTGCGGCGTTCGGGGTCGTCGAACGCCGAGAGGTCGGCGCCTGAGCAGAACGACGCGCCCTTGCCACACAGCACGGCGACGCTGGCGCTGTCGTCCTGCTCGAAGGCCAGCAAGGCGTCACGCAGTGCAGCGGCCATGTGGCGGTCAACCGCATTGCGTCGTGCCGTGCGCGCGAGCGTGATGATGGTCACGGGCCCCCCGGTCTCGACTTCGACGCACGGGGGGCTCGGCGAGGGGGTAAGTGGGTGCATGGCATGTCTCCTCGCGGCGGGGGCTGCCTCCTTCGTCAGGCCACAGCCGGTTGGGGGCGGCGCAACAGGGCCGGTTTGACGGTGCCTTTCGGCGCACGAAGGTCGGCGATGAAGCGGTCGCGCCACGTCGACAGATTATGCTCGCGCAACGTCAGCATCATGGTGGCGTGGCGCGCTTGCCGCTCGGACAGCGACATGTTCAGCGCGGTGCGCAGCGCCTCGGCCATTCCGTCGATATCGTACGGATTCACGATCAACGCGCCGTCCAGTTCCTGCGCAGCGCCCGCGAAGCATGACAGCACCAGCACGCCAGGGTCCGCAGGGTCTTGCGAGGCAACATACTCCTTCGCCACGAGATTCATGCCGTCGCGCAACGGCGTGACATAGCCCACTTGCGAGGCGCGGAAAAACGACATCAGCACCTCGTGATCGTAACGTTTGTTGATGTAGCGAAGCGGTGTCCAGGCCAGATCCGAGAAGCGGCCGTTGATATGGCCCGCCTCGGTCTCCAACTGACGCCGGATCTCGCCATATCCAGCCACGTCCGAGCGGCTCGGCGGCGCGACCTGTACGAAGCTCACCGTCCCTTGCTGGTTCGGCCACAGCTCCAGCAAGCGCTCGAAGGCACGAAATCGTTCCAGCATCCCCTTAGAGTAGTCCAGACGATCCACGCTCATGATGAGCTTGCGTTCCTGCAATCCTTGCTTCAGATCGAGGATGTGTTTGACCGTGGCGCGGGCGGTTGCCTGCTGTTGAATCTCGTCGGGATACACGCCAATCGGATAGACGCCGGTGAGCAGCGTTCGGTCGTAGGCGGTGACTGTGCCATCGTCGTGCAGCGTGCCCCCGGCATGCCGAACCAGGTAATCGGTGAAGGCCGTGCGGTCGGTTTCGGTCTGGAAGCCGACGAGATCGTATTCGCACATCGCGCGCACCAGGGCGTCGTGCGGCGGCACGGTCATGAGCACTTGCGGCGATGGAAACGGGATATGCAGGAAGAAGCCGAGCCGCTGCTTCAAGCCGATGTGACGGCAGACTTGCGCGAACGGTAGCAAATGGTAATCGTGAACCCAGATCAGATCGTCATGCTCGAGCAGTGGCGCGAGCAACGCGGCGAAGCGCGCGTTGACATGCCGGTAGCCGTTGTAGTCGTCACGCTGATAGCGCGCGAGGTCGTCGCGATAGTGAAACGTCGGCCACAGGGTCGCGTTCGAAAAGCCGCGGTAGTACGTGTTGTAGTCGCGGCGCGTGAGCGGCACCGTGGCGAAGGTGACGTTGTTGCGATGAGCGATCTCGGGCGCGCTCGCCGGCTCGGCGTTGATTTCTCCGTTCCAGCCGAACCACATACCTCCGGTGTCCTTGAGTGCGTCGAACACGCCGATGGCCAGACCGCCGGCGGTAGGTTTGCCTTCGGTGATCGGGGCAACCCGGTTCGACACGATGACTAAGCGACTCATACTCCATTCTCCTGTGAGGGTTGGCGCGGGGAAGCGTGGCGCAATGTCAGCAGCCAAGCCGTGAGCGCTTCCGGCGACGGCAACCGGTGATGGGCGCAAGTCTCTCCCTCACCGATCTTGATCGTGATGCCACCCAGCGCATTCACGTCTGCAAATCCGGCCTCGTCGGTCAGATCGTCGCCGGCAAACAGCGGCGTTCGCCCGGCGAATGGGACCTCCTTCAGTAGCGTGGTGATAGCGCGGCCCTTGCTGACGTGGCGCGGCCGCAATTCGAAGACAAACTTGCCGGGTTGCAGCACGAAGCGCTCGGCGTGCAGATTGGCCAGTGCGCGCATCGCATCGCGTGCCAAGCCCGCCAACTCGGGTGCACCGCGGTAATGCAGTGCAAGCGCGCCGCCTTTGTTTTCCAGCAACAGACCGGGATGTTGGGCGACGAGCGCATGGAGCGGCGAGACCATCTCCGCGATCAGGACCGTGTCGATAGCGTGACCCTCGGCCCGGATCAGTTCCCCGTCGGCATGACGGATTTCGGCACCGTGCAGACCGGCAGCAGCCACGCGCAGCGGGGCGAGCAAGCCGTCGATCTCGTCGATGGCACGCCCGGAGACAACCGCGATGGCGCCGTGCGTACGCTCAAGCAGGCGAGCCAGCGCGCTAGCGGTGTCACGCGGCAGCCGGACCGCATCGGGACGGGGGGCCAGCGGCGCCAGCGTGCCGTCGAGATCGAAAAAAAATGCCACCGTGGCAACGTCGACATCGCAAGTGTCGGCCGGTGTCGTCGTCGGTGGGGCGTAAAGCGAAGACACTAAGGGTTGCATGGCACTCCGTCGCTGTCGTGCCGCAGGTCGAGAAGTCGTATCCGGGGCCGTGCGGCGGGCGCAGGGGGAATGTGGCCGGGACGTGACTTGCGGCGGTTCGGTGGGCGGGAGCGCGGACATCCGCGCCGACAAATTCATCCTAATCGTTCAAAAAGCGACGGGGGGTCGTCCTTTCTATGAAATTCCTGTCGGATGGGGCCTACAAGGCAGGGAAAGGCAATCAGATATTGAATATGAGAATCGTTTGCAATAACATTCCGTAATTGCCGCAAAGTGGTCCATCGGGGATTGCGGCACGGCACACCTGCCACGCACGCGCCACCGCCGGCGCACGGACGTGCGTTGGACGATAACAATGACGAAAAGACTGTGGTTTCAGTTGCACTGGTTCTTTGGCATTACCGCCGGACTGGTGCTGGCAGTGGTCGGTTTCACCGGCGCGCTGCTTTCTTATTACGAAGAGCTTACCCGGGCTTTCAGTCCGGGCGTGATGACCGTGGCGGTGCGCGACACGCCACCGCTGCCTATTCCCGAGCTGATCGCGCGGGTGCACGTTGCGGTGCCCGACCGGCGTATTTTGCTCGTGACCGTGACGCGCGCGCCAGAAGACGCTGTTGGCGTACGGCTGTCGATTGGCGACGGGACGCGCGGCGAGACGTACTTCGTCGACCCCTATACCGGGCAAATGCTTGGCCGCTCGCAGGCCGATATCGTCTTTCGCTTCATCATGGATGTTCACCGTTTCCTGACCGTGGACGGAATCGGCAAGCAGATCACGGCGGCGGCCACGCTGTTGCTGTTCCTGTTGGCGCTGAGCGGGCTCTATCTACGCTGGCCGCGCCGGATCGGCAACTGGCGCGTCTGGCTCCATATCGACTTCAAGAAGCGCGGGCGGCCGTTTCTCTGGAATCTGCACGCGGTGATTGGCACGGTGGTGCTGGTGCCGTATCTGCTGTCGGCCACGACGGGACTCTACTGGTCGTACGATTGGTGGCGCGGCATGCTGTTCTCGATGGCCGGCGTGCCACAACCCGTGCGCAACAAGCCGGCAGCCCAGCCGAAGATGGCCAGGAAGGGCGAGGGCAAGAAGGCAGCGCTGCCTGATCTGGCCTCGACGTCGACAGACGGCATGGACACAGTGTGGCGCAGTTTTACCGCCCGCGTGCCGGACTTTACGAAGGTTTATCTGCGCCCGGCGCAAAAGCCCGGCGGATCGTTTCAGGTGACGTGGCTGGACAAGTCGGCGTCGCATGAGCGGGCGTTCAGCCGCATGGACGTTGACGGGGCCTCCGGCGAGATTCGCAACGAAGACCGTTACGCGGAAAAAACGACGGGCGGCCAGTTGATGACAAGTATCTATGCGTTGCATCGCGGCAGCTTCTTCGGGCAGGCCGGCATCATCGTGATGATGTTCTCGAGCCTGATGATGCCGGTGTTCTTTGTCACGGGCTGGATGCTTTATCTCGACCGTCGCAAGAAGAAGCGTGCATTGGCGGCGTCGCGCCCGGTCGCGGTGAAACACGGCCCGCAGGCACCGGTGGGCGCGTCGCTTGCCGAAGAGGGGGTGCTGATCGGCTACGCAAGCCAGAGCGGGGTGGCCGAGGGCCTCGCATGGCAGACGGCGGGCATGTTGCAGGGGGCAGGTGTGCCGGCGCAGATTCAGCCGCTCGCCCGTATTGGTCAGGCACAACTGGGCACGGCCAAGCGGGCGTTGTTCATCGTCAGCACGTTTGGCGACGGCGAGCCACCCGACAGCGCGCGCCGGTTTGCGCAGCAATTGATGAATCAGGCGATGGCGCTGCCGACGCTGCGTTTCGCAATGCTCTCGCTGGGCGACAGCCATTACGACCGATTCTGCGGATTCGGGCGCAAGCTCGACGGCTGGCTACGGGCGCAGGGGGGGGTAGCGGCATTCGAGCCCATCGAAGTCGACCGGGGCGATCCGGGGGCATGGACACGCTGGCAGGAACGGCTTGGTGAATGGCTGGGCCGTCCGCTGATGTCGTCGATGGCCGATGACGGGCCGCGTTTTGCGTCGTGGCCGCTGGCCGAGCGCGAACTGCTCAATCCGGGCAGCGCCGGGTTGCCTGCCTATCATCTGGCCTTCACGCCGCCGCCGGGCGCCAAATGGGTGGCGGGCGATCTGGTCGAGGTGCTGCCGCGTCATACCGCCGTGCGTATCGAGCATTTCCTTGCCGGCAGCGTCTGGACTCCCGACGTACGGGTACGTGTTGCCGGACGCGACGCAACATTGGGCGAAGCGTTGCGCGAGCGCGTGATCCCCGATGCCGTCCCGCCGGCGGGGATCGATCTGCAGGACTGGCTGGATCGTCTGGCGCCGCTGCCTGAGCGTGAATACTCGATTGCGTCGACACCGGACGAAGGCCGGCTGATGTTGCTCGTGCGCCAGACGCGTCATCCCGACGGGGCGCTGGGGCTGGGCTCCGGCTGGCTCACCGATGGCGTGGCGTTGGGTGAAGGCGTGGCGATGCGCGTGCGCTCGAACCCCGGTTTTCATGGTCCGGCAGACGCGCGCGGCATGATCCTGATCGGCAATGGCACGGGGCTGGCGGGACTGCGCGCGCACCTTGCCGAGCGAATCGCGCAAGGGCACGCGCACAACTGGCTTATTTTCGGTGAGCGTCAGGCGGCACATGACGGTTTCCACGACACGACCTTGCGCCAGTGGCAGGCGCAGGGCGGCATTGCCCGCGTCGACCAGGTGTATTCGCGCGATCAGGCGCAGCGCATTTACGTGCAGGATCGAGTCCGCGAGGCGGCGCAAGACATCGCGGCCTGGGTGGCAGACGGCGCATCGATCTACGTGTGCGGCAGCCTCGCTGGCATGGCCCCTGCGGTGGATGCCGCACTGGCCGACGCGATTGGCGTGGACGTCCTGCTCGACTTGTCGGCGCAGGGGCGGTATCGCCGCGACGTCTACTAGACGTGACTCGGTGGTGTGCTAACGTAATGACAGGGCTCGATGTCGATCGAGCCCTCTTTCATCGTCTCGCACATCCATCCATCGATCGCAGCGGGAGGGGACAATGACGGCAACGTGGCAGGTCGTAGTGCACGGGCGAGTTCAGGGAATCGGCTATCGCGCGGCGTGCGTGGTCGAGGCGCGCAGGATCGGACTCAGCGGGTGGGTGCGCAACCGTCGCGATGGTTCGGTCGAGGCCATCGCACATGGCGAAGCCGCTCAGTTGCTGGCGTTGTGCGAGTGGATGCGCCAGGGGCCGCCGGGGGCGCAGGTGTCGTCCTGCGACATTGATAAGGCGTGGGTGACGGAGTTGCCACTGAAGGACTTCGAGCAACGCGCGAGCATTTGAAGCGGCGCGGCGGTGCCGGCATTGCATCGCAAGCCGAGCGCGCTTTCGGCATCCCGGAACGCGCCCGTCGTGTCGTCGGGGCGTTGTCGGAGGATGCCTGAGGCCGCAACAGTGAAGTACCGCCCTGGTTGGCCGGCGACGGCGGCTTCGCGATCAAGCGGTCAGCGCCAACGTGCCCGGCGTTGGGCTGAGCGTCGCGTTTGCGGCGCCGCCCGCGTGCGAATGGGCGGCTTCGTGAGCCGACAGACGGAACAGGGCCACTGACTCGCGCAGGCGAGCTGCCTGTGTCTCGAGTGCTGCCGCCGCGGCAGACGCTTCTTCCACGAGTGCGGCATTCTGCTGCGTCATCTCGTCCATTTGCGTCACGGCCCGGTTGACCTGCTCGATGCCGCTTGACTGCTCGATGCTGGCGGCCGAAATCTCTCCCATGATGTCGGTGACGCGTTTGACCGATTGCACGACTTCCACCATCGTGGCGCCGGCGCGCTCGACCAGACGGGTACCGGTCTCGACGCGGTTGCCCGAAGTCTCGATCAATCCCTTGATTTCCTTGGCGGCCGACGCGCTGCGCTGTGCCAACGTGCGCACTTCGCCCGCGACCACGGCGAAGCCGCGGCCCTGTTCGCCGGCACGCGCGGCTTCGACGGCGGCATTGAGCGCCAGAATGTTCGTCTGGAAAGCGATGCCGTCGATGACCGTCAGGATATCGGTGACTTTCTGCGAGGCTTGCGCGATATCGCGCATTGTCGTCACGACTTCCTGTACGACGTCGCCACCGCGCGCAGCGGTATCCGACGCCGTGACGGCCAACTGGCTGGCGGCACGGGCGTTTTCGGCGTTCTGTTTGACGACGGCCGTCAGTTCTTCCATGCTCGCCGCCGTTTGCTCCAGCGACGACGCCTGCGATTCGGTACGTTGCGAGAGGTTGGCGTTGCCGTCGGCAATCTCGCGGGCGCTGGTGTGAATAGCTTCCGTGCTTTCGCGCACGGTGCCGACCGTGCTCGCGAGCCCATCGCGCATCCGGCCGAGGGCGCCGAAGAGTTGGCCCATCTCGTTACGCGTGTGCTGTTCGACTCGCTGACTCAGATCGCCTGCGGCGATGCGCTCGAAATGGGAGATGACTTCGCGGATCGGCCGCAGCACGGCACGCGCGAGCATTGCCCGGCCCCACAGTGCGAGGAGCAGAGCAATGATCAGCGTGGCCCCCATCGCAACGCGCATGACGTTGTAGCGCTGCTGAGCCGCGTCGAATCGGGCCTTCTGACGGGCAACCTGAATGTCCTGCAGCTCACGCAGGGCCGAATCCAGGGCGGCGTACGCCGACGGCGCAACGCGTGCCTGAATCTGGTGGAACCCGGCCACATCGCCTTGCTTGAGCGCGTTGAGTGCCGGTGTCACGACTTTATCGAAAAAGGTCCGGCGCTTTTCGTCGGCCGTCTTGGCCAACTCCGCTTCGTGCGCATCTTCTTTGGGACGTTTCAGATAATCGCTCCAGAGCGCGTGCGAAGCGGCGACGTACTGGTTGCCCCGGTTAAGCACTTTTTCCGACTCTTCCTGATTTGCCCCGAGGCTGACATACGAAGCGTAGGTCGCCATTGACAGACGAGTCCGCAGAATCTGCTCGCCAGTGCCCTTGAGTTCGGCCAGGGCGGGGGTATCTTCCGTAGCCATCTTGCTCAGGGATTCATTGCTGGAACTCAGTGCCTGAAGGCCCAGAACGCTGACGAGGACGAGTAGTGCACCAAGCAAACCTAGGACGAGTGTCAGGCTGGTCCGAATCGTAATGTTCTTATACATATGGATTGATGGATTGAATGCCCAGGGCGCGGAGTGAGAGCGTGCGGCCTCCCCGCCAGTTAGAGAGTGCAAGACGGGTCATAGGCATTATCGGCAGATGAGAGACGGAACTTGAGTTATTCGGCTCGGGCGATTCCGAAAGTGTGACGTCCGCAAAAGAAGATCGGAATTTGCGCAGTCGCAAGCGCCTTGCAAAAGGCCAGACTTAAAGGCTCCTGCAGTTCTTCAGTACGCCGAAGCGCGTGATTCGTGATGAGGCGTCAACGACGCGATGAATTTCGATAAATTCAATTCCCGGTGCGGTGGCGCCGATCCCGGACGGTATGAACCCGATGGAGCGCAAGGATATGTAAGGGGCGACCGACAGGACGTCAGCATTTTTCGAATGGCGCTGGTGCACGAGTTGCGGGCCCCGCTCCAAGTGTTGCAAGGGCATCTCGATGCGCTTTGCAGCGGTGTCGATGGCGGCATGGGGGGCGAAGCCGGGGCGATTGCTCCCAGCGAACGACTTGGCGCCATGCGCAGCATGCTCGGCGTGGTGGCGGGCGCTGTAGACGATGTGCTGCAATTGGGGCAGGGCGAGGCCACGCATCTGCCACTGCATGAGCGCGTTTTCGAAGTGCGTGCGTGCCTCGACGAGGAGGTCGACGCGTTTGCGGGTGCCGCGCATGCCAAAGGACTCGTGCTGGGGTGCCACATCGCAGACGACGTGCCCGTCATGATGTGGGGCGATGCCGCTCGCCTGCGTCAGATGTTGCGAACGCTGCTCGACAATGCGCTGAAATACACCGTTTGCGGTGGCGTTGCGGTCAGAGTCTCGTGGGATGCCACGCCAGCGCATGCGCATGCGCATGCGGCGACTCGGCGCGATTCTGCTGAGATCGGGCAGCGAAGAGGCGAGCGTTCGGGGCAATTGACGATCTTCGTCAACGACTCCGGGCCTGGCATTCCTGCTGGCATGGAAAGTGCAGTTTTCGCGGCGTTTGCGCGAGCGGATCGCTCGGTGTCGGGGACGGGGTTGGGGCTGTGGATCGCGCAACAGTGGGCGCAGCGCATGGGGGGCTCGTTGTGCGTTGAACCGTCGGCGTCGGGGGCGAGGTTTCGGCTAACCGTGCCATTTGCGATGCCGTGCTCGATGCCTGCGGTTGGCGCGGACGATGCGGCCGCGCCATCGCCATCGGTTCGGGACGTACCTGTCGCCCGTGTGGACGTGCGCTCTGGACTGCGCGCGCTGGTGGTCGACGATCACGTCATGAATCGCGCCATCCTCGCGGATCAATTGATGTCGCTCGGGTGTGTCGTCGAGCGCGCGGAAGATATCACCGAGGCGCTGCTGCAATGGATTTCACATGATATCGACGTGGTGCTCACCGATGTGCAACTCGGCGGTGCGTGCGGTCTGACACTGGCGAAAACCCTCCGAGCACTGGCCCCGGTGCTTCGCCGCCGGGCACCCGTAGTATTTGCGGTGACCGGGTCGGTGGTTGGGGCACGGGCAGCCCGGGAGGCTGGCATTGACGATGTCCTGACGAAACCGGTGTCGCGGCAGCGGCTCTCTCAAACGCTGGCGGTGCGGTGGCCATGCCCCGGTATCGAGGGGGTAGAACGGGGGGAGGGAACTGGGGAGATTGCGCCGGGCGGTACGGCTGAGCATCCGAAAGCGACACGGCCGTCGCTGGTGGACGATCCCTACGCGCGACGCATGATGCGCGAGGAAATGGCCAAGGATCTTGCGCGCTTTCGCCGGTTGATCGCCAGGCGTCGTCCAGCCGATCTCGATGCGGCGCAGGCGTTGCTGCATCGCATGCGCGGAGCGTGCCGGATGTTCGGGGATCCGGCGTTGACCGCGCGATGCGACCGGCTATCCGAGAAGCTGGCGGACTGCCGGATCGCACCCGGTGATTACAGATAGCGGCAGACGGCGAGATAGTGGCAGGCAGTGCCGCCAACGGCGAACAGATGCCAGACGAGGTGCCCGAACTTGATATGGCCGTCGAGTGAATAGAAGATGGCGCCGACGGTGTAGGCGACACCGCCTGCGTAGAGCCATCCCGCACCGGGGCCCGGGATGGCGGCGAGCACCGGGCCGGCGACCAGCACGGCCATCCAGCCCAGACTGATGTAGATCAGGGTGGAGACGAGCGGCCGATCCAGCAGGCCGAGCGTCTTTGCGATCAACCCGGCAATGGCCATCACCCATACGCCGGTCAGCAGTGGCCAGCCCCACGGGTCGTGGAGGATCTTGATAGTGAAGGGAGTGTACGTCCCGGCAATGAAAAGAAAGATGGCGCAATGATCGACCCGCATGAACAACTGCTTCGCGCGGCCGTCGGGCAGCCCGTGATACAACGCGGAGGCCAGATAGACGACTACCATCGTGACCGCAAATACGCCGATGCCGATCTGCTGCACCGTGCTTGGCATGGGGGGGCGGACTGCCGTGAAGAGGAAAGGGATCGCTGCGAGAGCCGCCAGACAGGCAACGCCGTGACTGGCGCTATTGGCGAGTTCTTCACTTCGGGTTTGTGCACGTGTCAGGGCTTTCATGCTGCGTCATCCTGTGATTCGACTGCGATCATGCAGGGTGCGCGGCACGCCACTTGCGGACGGCTTCCATGGTGTTGGCGACGTGCTTGTCCGGATCGAGGCTGACGTAGCTGTAGATCACCTTGCCGTCGGGGGCAATGACATACGAGACGCGATTGGCGTAATCGGGTTTGAGCGAGAGCACTGCGTCATAGGCGCGCATGATGTGCTGGTCGGTATCGGCCGCCACGGCAAACTTGCTGCGGCACTCGGACACGGAGAATTTGTTGAGTGTGTCGATGTTGTCGTGCGAGACGCCGATGACCGTCGCGCCCATCTCCTTGAACTTGTCGGTCGCTTCGGCAAAGTCGTAGGCTTCGATCGTGCAGCCTTGGGTGAACGCCGCAGGATAGAAGTACAGCACGACGGGGCCGTTCTTGAGCGTGTCGGCCAGCGAGAAGGTGAATACTTTGCCGCCGAGCGATGCCTGAGCGGAGAACTCGGGGGCTTGGGTGCCGTTTTTCAGAGCGGCATGCGCGGGGATGAAGCACCAGGCCGTCACACCGATAATGGCGGCTGCGGCAGTGAATCCGAACCAACGTTTCATGCAAGGCTCCCGAAGTGGATGCTTAAGGATAGAGGCTTGCGAGGGCGCTGTCCAACGTGCGCCAGCGTTTCCGACGATGCCGGTAGCGTGGTGCCCCCTTCCGTCGAGTGGCCGTCAGTCTACTGACAGTTTCGTGACATTCCTCTGTCAGCATGATGTCATGAAGTGCCGGAGGAAGATCCGGCAATCCCGACAATATGCGGAGGGGCGTCACCGATAGGCAGGACGGTCGTCGACTTGATCTGAGAGAGCGCGATCATCGAGTTGACCTCCTGGACCATCGGCAATTGTGAAAGCCGCTCGAAGAAGAAACGCTCGTAAGCCTCGACATCGCGCGTGACAATACGCAGCAGAAAGTCGACGTTGCCCATCAGCACATGGCATTCGAGAACTTCGGGGAATTCCTGGATCGCCTTCGAGAACTCCGGCAGCGCGTTGCGGTTGTGGCCCGCGAGCTTCACATGCGCGAAGAGCATCACGTTCAGCCCGACCTTCTTGCGATCGACCAGCGCGACACGCCGCTCGATGACGCCCTCGGCATCGAGCCGGTCGATGCGGCGCCAACATTGGGATTGAGACAGGCCGATGCGCTCGCCGATTTGGGCGGCCGAGAGCGATGCATCCACCTGAAGGATTGCGAGAATTTTCTCGTCGAATTCGTCAAGTTGCATGATTGATTCCTAAATTGCTTTTCGCGTGAATGAATCATGTGAAAACAACGGAGTTTTGTCAACGATACGCGAAGCATTTACCGGCTGATCGCCGTATGCTTGATGCTCATTAGGCATATTTGCCGCAACAATCCGCCCTCGTTCGACGGAATCCGCAGGAAATCACGTACCCATGAAACTCGATCTGACGTTGCCCGCTGCCGAAGCCGCGACCGGTGCTGTCGCCCAGCCCGTTGCCCCGTTGTCTGCCAAAGGCGCAGACCTCATTGCGCGCACGCTGGTCGAGATTGGCGTCGATACGGTGTTCTGCTATCCGGGCGGAGCCAACCTCGAGATGCTTGACGCGCTCTCGCGCGTGGCGATCACCCTGGTACGCACCGAGCACGAACAGGGCTCGGTCTTCGGCGCGCAAGGCTATGCTCGGGCCACCGGTAAGCTGGGTGTTTGTCTGGCGACCTCCGGGCCCGGCGCCACGAATCTGGTGACCGGGATTGCCGATGCCGCAAGCGACTCCGTGCCGGTCCTCGCCATCACCGGGAATGTCGCCACGCACTGGCTCGGCAAGAACGCGTTTCAGGAAGTGGACATCGTCGCCATCACCAAGCCCGTCACCAAGCTCGCCCGGCAGGTGCGCGAGCCGCGCGACATTCCCGCCGCGCTGCGTGAAGCGGCGGCGTGCGCGCTGGCAGGCCGTCCCGGCCCCGTTCTGCTCGATTTCCCGAAAGACATTCAACAGGCGCGCCCCGACCAGCCGACCGATAAGCGTTTCACGGCACCGGTGCCGGCCGGAATGAGCGAAGAGACCGCTCAGCGGATCGCCGCCCTGCTGGCCAGAAGCGAGCGCCCCGTGATCTATGCCGGAGGGGGCGTGATCGCCTCGGGCACCGGGACGCGGCTTGTGGCGTTGGCCGAAGCGCTCGATTGCCCGGTGGCGCTCACCATGATGGGCCTCGGCGCCATGCCGGACGACCACCCGCTGCTGCTCGGCCCGCTCGGCATGCACGGGGCCTACGCGGCCAACGTTGCGGTGAACGAAGCGGATCTCGTGCTGGCGCTCGGTGTACGCTTCGACGACCGCGTGATCGGCGACCCGTCGTCGTTCGCCCGCCACGCAAAGATCGTCCATGTCGATGTCGACGCCGCCGAAATCGGCAAGAACAAGCCCGTCACGCTCGGCGTGCATGCGGATCTGCGCGACGCTTTTTCCGGCCTGCTGGCGTATGCGAAGCGTCTCGGCGTGCCGGACTGGCACGCCTACCTGCGCGAGCGCCGCGAGACGCATCCGCTACGCGTGGCCCAGCCGGTCGCAGCCGGCGAGGCGAGCGTGCTGACCGGCGTCGACGTCATCACGGCGCTGGCGGCGCTGCTGCCGCCGGAGGCGGTCGTGACCACAGGGGTTGGGCAGCATCAGATGTGGGCGATGCAACACCTGCGGCTTCGCCAGCCGCGCACCTTCTTGTCGAGCGCGGGCTTTGGCACGATGGGCTTCGGTCTGCCTGCAGCCATCGGCGCGAAGGTGGCGTTGCCTGACGTGCCGGTGGTCGACATTGATGGGGACGGCAGCCTCAATATGTCTGTGAACGAGCTGTCGACGTGCCGCCGGTACGGGGTGGGCGTCAAGGTGCTGGTCATCAACAACCAGTGGCTGGGCATGGTCCGGCAATGGCAGGACATGATCTACGCGCGCAATCGTGTGGCGTCGTCGCTGGTTGACCCGAACGCGCCTGAGGGCGCTAACGATGGACGGCCGTATCCGGACTTCGTCACCATTGCCGCTGGTTACGGCGTGGCGGGGGCGCGCGTCACCCGAGCGGAGGAATTGCCCGCCGCGCTCGCGCGTATGCTGGAAGACCCGAGCGAGCCCTACCTGCTGGATGTCCTCGTCGCTCGCGAAGATGACGTCTACCCGATGATTCCTGCGGGCAAGACCTACCGCGACGTGGTTTTCGGTCCCGGACAAGCCGCCGGACCCATCGCGGCAGGGGCGTTCTGAGGTCCCGTCAACCGGGCCGGACAACGGTGGAAATAGGGCGTTGCTCCGGTATGGTTTGCATTCTCGTAATATGAGAATTGCGCGGCACGTCGCGAGATCGCAACGACACCACCCGCTTCGGCGGGTTTTTTTCGCTTTGGGAGCGTCGAGGAGTATCATTGCGCTCTTTCAAGAATTCTCGCCAAGGAAATCAACATGTTGACGAAGCGCCTCGTGCTGGCTGCCGCCTGTTTTTTGACGACATTCGCCGCGGTGCCGGCAGCGCAGGCCGCCGATCCCACGTACACCGTGGGTGCCGGCGGCACGTATCGCCCGTTCGAGTTCGAAACGCCGCAAAAGGAACTGGTCGGCTTCGACATCGACATCATCAAGGCGATCGGCAAGGCAGGCGGATTCAACGTGAAGCTGGTCAGCACGCCGTGGGAAGGCATCTTCGCCACGCTGGATCAGGGCGATCGCGACATCATCGTTTCCGGCATCACCATTACCGACAAGCGTCGTGAAATGGTCGACTTCTCGGCTCCATACTTCCCGGCCGACCAGGTCATCATCACCTCGCCGAACGCCAAGGTCACCGGCCTGGCCGATCTGAAGAAGCTGCAAGTGGGCGTGGTCAACTCGAGCACGGGCGATATTGCCGTCTCGGACGAGCTGGGCAAGGCTAGCACGGCGATCCGCCGCTTCGACAACACCCCGCTGATGCTCGAAGAGCTGTACCGCGGCGGTGTGGACGCCGCAGTAGGCGACGTCGGCGTGATCAAGTTCTATATCAAGAGCCACCCGGAAAAGCCGTTCAAGCTGGTCTACGACAGCAAGTTCAAGCGCCAGTACTTCGGCATTGCCGTGAAAAAGGGCAACAAGGTGGCGCTCGACAAGATCAATACCGGTCTGAAGAAGATCGTGGCTGATGGCACCTACGCCAAGATCTACAAGCAGTGGTTCGACGCCGACGTGCCGGCGCTGCCGCAACAATAAGCAGCGCGTGTAAGATTCGCGCCACGCGCGCCAGACATCTGGCCACTCGCGGCCCGTGAGCTGATCGTCGGCTATCGACGTCAACCCCCGGGCCGCGAGCGTTTTTCCGCCGGACCGCCGGTTCGTTTCATTTTGTGAGAAAGGTGCTTCATGGGTGGGTTCCAGTGGAACATCATCAGCGAATATATGCCCCTGTTCGTCGAGGGCACGCTGATGACGCTCAAGTGCACGGTGATCTGTGTGATCGCCGGCACGTTACTTGGGCTCGTGCTTGGCGTCGGCCGTCTGGCCGAAGCGCGCCACGGCTTCTACAAGTATTTCCTGCGGTACGCGGTGCAATATCCGGTTCGCTTCTACGTCAGCTTCTTCCGGGGCACGCCGCTGTTCGTGCAGATCCTGCTGATCCACTTTGCACTCATGCCGCTGCTGATCAATCCGTCGGGCGGAGTGCTCGTGAGTGGCGACTTGGCGCGTGAAATCCGTTCGCAATATGGCGCGTTCATGTCGGCGGTGCTGGCCATTTCGCTGAATGCCGGGGCATACGTTTCCGAAATTTTCCGCGCAGGCATTCAGTCGATCGATCGCGGCCAGGCCGAGGCTGCCCGCTCGCTGGGGATGACCTACATGCAGACATTGCGCCGCGTCGTGCTGCCGCAAGCCTTTCGCCGCATGCTGCCGCCGCTGGGCAACAACGCCATCGCAATTGTGAAGGACTCGTCGCTGGCATCGGCCATTGGTCTGGCGGAGCTGGCCTACGCGGCGCGTACCGTGTCCGGTGCGTACGCCCGTTACTGGGAGCCGTATCTGACGATTTCGCTCATCTACTGGGTGATCACGCTGGTGCTGTCGGCATTTGTTCAACATCTGGAAGTGAGGTACGGCAAAGGTGATCGTCGTCAATAACCTGCAGAAGCAGTACGGCGAGGCGCACGTGCTGCGCGGCATTTCATGCCGCATCGACGAAAGCGAAGTCGTTTGTGTGATCGGGCCGTCGGGGTCGGGCAAGAGCACGTTCCTGCGCTGCCTGAACGGTCTGGAAGACGTGAGCGGCGGCGAAGTGCTCGTCAACGGCTTTCATGTGGAAGATCCGAAGACGAACATGAATGCCATGCGCGCCAGCGTAGGCATGGTGTTTCAGCGCTTCAATCTGTTCCCCCATATGTCGGTGCTCGAGAACCTGATTCTCGCGCCGATGCAGGTGAACGGCATCAAGCGCGCCGAGGCCGTGACCATTGCCGAGCAACTGCTGCGCAAGGTGGGCCTGATCGACAAGATCGACGCGTTCCCGAACCAGCTCTCCGGCGGTCAGCAACAGCGTGTGGCCATCGCGCGTGCGCTCGCCATGCAGCCCAAGGTCATGCTCTTCGACGAGCCGACCTCGGCACTCGACCCGGAACTCGTGGGGGAAGTGCTCGAAGTCATGAAGTCGCTTGCCAATGAAGGCATGACGATGGTGGTGGTGACCCACGAGATGAGTTTTGCGAGCGAAGTCTCCGACCGTGTTTTCTTCATCGATCAGGGCGTAATCATGGAAGAAGGCACGCCGGAACAGATCTTCTCGGCCCCGAAGCACGAGCGTACGCGCGAATTCTTGCGCAAAGTCCTGTAATTCTCACGATTGCGACGCGCGCCGAGGTATATCCGCGCGTCGCATCTGATTACAATGCGGGGGTATGCGCGCCGAGTGCCGTTCTGAAGCCTGTTCGCAGGTGGCGCGTCGCAGGCACCCTGAGCCCCCAGCCAGGTTTTTTCACAGGGCAGTGACCTTTGTCCGGGCCTGCCCCGCAATCGAAGATTTCACGAGGTAGTCATGAGCCAGCCAATCGCTGTGACCCGCCAGACGTTCGACGACGTGATGGTGCCCAATTACGCTCCTGCCCAGATGGTGCCCGTGCGCGGCGAAGGCTCGCGCATGTGGGACCAGCAGGGTCGTGAGTATGTCGATTTCACCGGCGGGATCGCGGTCAACGCGCTCGGCCATGCCAATCCGGAATTGGTGAAGGTCATCGAAGAGCAGGCGCGCAAGGTCTGGCATATCGGCAACGGTTACACCAACGAGCCCGTGCTGCGTCTGGCCAAGGCACTCACCGAGGCGACGTTTGCCGATAAGGCGTTCTTCTGCAATTCAGGCCTCGAAGCCAACGAAGCCGCGCTCAAGCTGGCGCGCCGCTATGCCTACGATCACGCTGCCGCGCGTGGCGGCAAGGAAAAGAGCGAGATCATCTCGTTCTACAACTCGTTCCATGGCCGTTCGCTCTTCACGGTCAGCGTGGGCGGTCAGGCAAAGTACACCGAAGGTTTCGGCCCGATTCCCGCCGGCATCATGCATTTGCCGTACAACGATCTGGAAACCGTAGAAGCGACGATTTCCGACGCGACGGCCGCCGTCATCGTCGAGCCGGTGCAAGGTGAGGGCGGTGTGCTGCCGGCCGATCCCGCATTCCTGAGGGGGCTGCGTGCCCTGTGCGACGAGCACGGCGCGCTGCTGATTTTCGACGAAGTGCAAACGGGCGTCGGCCGTACCGGCACGCTGTACGCATACGAGCAATATGGCGTGACGCCGGACATTCTGACCACCGCCAAGGCGCTGGGCAACGGCTATCCGATTGGCGGCATGCTCACCACGAGCAAGATCGCGGCGAGCTTCTCGCCGGGCACGCATGGCTGCACGTACGGCGGCAACCCGCTTGCCACGGCCATCGCCGGGCGCGTGCTCGAACTGATCAACACGGTCGAGACGCTGAACGGCGTGAAGGCGCGTCACGACCATTTCATCAAGGGCATCGAGGCCATCAACGCGCGTCATGGCGTGTTCGAGCAAGTGCGTGGCATGGGGCTGCTGATCGGTGCGGTGCTCAAGCAGACCTACGCGGGCCGCGCGAAGGATATCGTGGTGGAAGCCGAGAAGAACGGCCTGATGCTGCTGGTGGCCGGGGGGGATGTGGTGCGTTTCGCACCGTCGCTGAACATCCCGTTCGCCGACATCGACGCCGGCCTCGCGTCGCTGGAAACGGCGGTGGCAACGGTCGCCGCGACGGCGAAGGCGGCCTGACGGCACCTCATTCACCTCGAACTGAGCCGTAGCGCGCAGAACCTCGGGCCGGACCGGCGGATGACGTCGCTCCGGCCCTTGTTTCACCTACTTCGCCGGATGTGCCCATGACCCGTCAATCGAAAATGGCGACTGCCCCCCACGCTCCGACCCCGGCGGCATCGCCGGACTCGCCGGACGACGGCGCGGCGACGTCGTTGCGCGTGGTTCGTCTGGCGCAGCCCGGCGATCTCCCCGCCTTGCTGAAGCTGGCCGCACTGGCCGGGCCGGGCATGACGTCGTTCAAACCCGATCAGGCCGCGCTCGAAGCACGTCTGGCCCGCGTTGCCGCTACGGTGCAAGGGCACGCGCCCACGGGCGAGCAGGGCTATCTGTTCGTGATGGAAGACGTGCAGACCGGCGAGATCGTGGGGGTGTGCGGACTGGAAGCCGCAGTCGGGCTGGAGCAACCGTTTTATACGTATCGCAAGGACACGATCGTGCATGCGAGCCGCGAGCTGAATGTCTGGTCGCGGATGTTGACGCTATCGCTCTCGAACGACCTCACCGGCCATAGCGAACTCTGCTCGTTGTTGCTCGATCCGTCCTGGCGCGGGTCCGGCAACGGCGCGTTGCTGTCGAAGGCGCGTTTCCTGTTCATGGCGCAGTTTCCCGAGCGCTTTGGCCCGCACGTATGCGCCGAGTTGCGCGGCTATTTCGACGACGAGGGGCAGAGTCCGTTCTGGCAGTCGCTGGGCCAGCGTTTCTTCAAGATCGATTTCGATCAGGCGGACTACCTCACGTCCATCGGCAAGAAGTCGTTCGTCGCCGAACTGATGCCGAAGTATCCGATCTACGTCGACTTTCTTTCTGCGCAGGCGCAAGCCGCTATCGGCGTGACGCACCGAGACACGCTTCCGGCGCGGCGTTTGCTTGAGCAGGAGGGCATGCGTTCGGGCGCCCACGTCGACATTTTCGATAGCGGCCCCGTGCTCGAAGCCCGTGTCGCCGACTTGCGCGCTGCCCGCGACAGCCGGTATCTCAGCGCGAACATCGCGCCGAACCCCGGCGAGGAAAGCAGCCCCGCGCCGGCGGTACTGAACGCCGAGCCGTATCTTGTCGCCCGCCTCGCCCTGGATGGGTTCCGCGCCACGTTGGTCACAGGGCGTCCCGAGCGGCGCGCGTTCACCCTCAGCCCGCTCGCGGCGCAAGCGCTTGGCGTCAAGCAGGGCGATCGCGTCCAGGTGCTGCCGCTCAAGCCGCCGCGTGCCGAAGCGGTGTGAGCCTCTCCGGTATCCCCCAACGCTTGCCGCATCGTCAGAACTGAAGCGTCGCCGTCACGGTGTCTGTGTAGACGCCGGCAGCCGGTGTCGATTGCGACGGCACGCGCGCGTAAATCGGGATGAACTGCACGAGCCCGTTGCCCACGCCGGTCAGTTGCGACGTGCCCGAGGTGCCATCCCCCCAGATGGTGGCGTAGCCGCTGTCCAGGTAGAGCTGGTAGCTGACACTGCTGCCCGTCGGGCCGGTCATGCTGCGTGATGTGACAGTGCCCAACAGCCCGCCAGACAGGCTGACGCGATACGCGTCGTTGTTCGTGCATTGCACCGTGAGCTGGCCGGTGCCGGTGACGGGGCTGGTCAGCGCCGATTGCGTTGCGAAGGTGATGTTGGCGGCGGCGATGGTGCAATTGTTGATGACCGTCACGTTCGCGTTGAACGGCGTGCCCGGTACCGCAGTCATGGCACTGCCGCAGGCGGGGGCAGGCGATAGCGCGGCGTACGACGCATATTGCAGACTCGTGTCCCCCGGTGCGAAAGCGTGCGTATAGACAGTGTTGCTGCTGCCGGACGTCGGCACGGTCGTCTGCGCCGCTGCAATCCTTCCGTAGACATTGACGTTCTGCGTCAACGTGCCGCCGAGGAGCGGGCGAACCATGGTCAGGGAGATGACGCCGCCGGTGGCGCTCCCCCAGGGACTCGAGAACGTTGGGTCGGTGAAAAGTCCGAAATTGATGGCGTTGCCCGCGTTGGTGAGCGTGAGCGGCTGACTCACATTGAGCGCGAGACAGAGCTTGACGTTGGGATCGCCGCCGAGCACGGGCCACGTGCATGAGACGGGGACGGTGCCGGTTGCCGAAATGGCGGCGCCGGAGATCGGACTGAACGCCGCGAACGCGAGCGTTGGCGTGCCGAGCGTACAGGTCTGCGCTTGCGCACTTGCGCTCAAGAGCGCGAGGCCGGTGGCCGCTGCGCCGCGCTGCGAGATCTGCAAAATCCACGTCGCCCATGTCATGAGTGATCCTCCTGTGCCGAAGGCGCGGGTGACGAGGGCTCATCCAGCGAGGTCTGCGCGGGACGCTCGTCGGCGAGCGTGCCGAAAGCCATGCACTCCAGCGGCCCCACGCGGCCAATCCGGCCCTCGGGTGGCGCGGCCCAGTCGAACGAAACCCGGCACCGCTGGTGTGCGTCGCGAGATTCGAGGGTATTGCGCGGTTCGAGGGCGTCGATAAAGACTTCGCCGTCGTAGCCAACCACAGTCACGACACCGCTTTGCACATGCCGCACGGAAGTACCCGGGCGCAACGGCCGGCCTGCCGTATCCACGAGCGTGACCAGCGCCGCTTGGTAGCGTCGCATGGGGAAGTGCACGAGTATGCCGCTGCCGGCTTGGGGCGCGACGCGCCGCTCGGTCGTAGCGACTTCCAGATCGGCCGGCAGGTGCATGGGGTCGATGTCGATCCGCGTTGTTTCGAAACCATTCAGATCCGGCACAAGGAAGTAGCCGCGCGAATCCGTGAGGCCGATGGGCACCGATTCGCGGAGTACCGGTACGTCGGCCTGACCATCGGCGCTCACCAGGGCGAAGGCATCGTAAGTGCGCCGCACGGCATGCACGCTGTTGTCCATGACGACGACTGCACCGGTCATGCCGAGCGAGGCGCCTGTCTGGTGTCCCACTTGTTGAGCGAGCGCCGAGATCTGGCCGTGGCGCCCGAGATACTGCAATTCGCCTTGCACGGTGCGCTGCGAGAAGGCATGCCCCCCGAGAACTTGCCAGCCCCAGCCGCCGCCGTAGTCCGGGGTACGGGTGGCGCCCACCCACGCTTGTGTCTGCCCGTCCTGCTGATTGAACGATGTGTTCCCCAGCGTGCCGCCGCCAAGCAAGACACTGAGCATGGCAAATACGCCATGAGCGCGGCGGCGGGCGAAATCGCGAAAGCCGCCGATAGAGAGCATGCCGCGTGTGCCCGCAGGCAATGACAGACTCGCCGACAATACGCGGGTCGCCGGCTGGCGAGGCGTGCGTTGGGCGAACCAGGCGAGCGAGGCGGTGCTGCTGCGTGCGAACGGCACGGAAACGCTCACACGATCGCTGGCATGAGGGGCAGGGACGCCGTCGAGCGATGCGATATCCCGGTAACGTCCTGCCGTCCGAATGATCTGGGCGTCGATGCCGAGGCGTCGTGACAGGTATTGATAGCCGGCGCTCCACTGACTGCCCGTGCCTCGGCCACCCGACACGGCAGCCGACGCGCTGACGACACCTGCGCGGCCGAGCGCTATCAGGACACCCGCACCGCCCAGGGCAAGCCGCCGTCCGGCCTGCGCCTGCACTTCCACTGTCAAGGTATCGGTCGCGCCGTAGCGTGCGGCAATCGACGCGACGGGGTAACGGCGATAGGAGAACGAGCGCACGCCGTAATCGTCGCGCGGAAAGCCGGCTTCCACAGAGAAACTCGACAGTCCGGGGGCAAGCAGCCGAGGGTCGATGTAGAGCGGAACCGTGGTGACCTGCTCGCGCCCGAGCGCATCGCGTGTCACGACGCTCGCCTGCAAGTCGCCGGTGAGCCCCGGCGTCTCCTGAATCACGAATGGCCCCGGCGGCACGCGGCCACCCATGCGTCGCACGCCGTCGAGATACAGATCCACCGATGACGGGACCACGGCGCTGCCATGCAGCGCGGGAATGGGAAACGTGACGAGATCGGGGCGCAGGCTGAAATTGCGCCGCCATTGCAGACCGGCGATGCGCAGGGAGCGCGTCCAGGAGAGGGAGCCGGTGATCAGGTCGCCTGCCGTCCAGCTTGTCAGACGGGCCGGATCGTCGTGTTGCCACCAGGTGTCGTAGCGACGGTATCCGCGCCGCCACGGAGCCTGCTCGACGAGGCCCGTCTGGCGCACCGTGCCCCCCGGCCAGAAGCCCCGGACTTCGCTCCAGACAGACGCCCGCGTGAACCGGTCGCGCTGCACGTAGCCGTCGTAGTTGATGAGCACGCCTGTGCCGGACGTCGCGCTCAAGATGACGGGAGGCGGACTGCCGAGTCGATACGGTGTGAGCCACGCATCGCTCACTTGCAGCGAGAGCGTCTGATGCGCGGCGTCGTAGGTTGCGTCGATGCCGTCGAGCGCATCGAGGGCGACTTCCGTGCCGTCGGCCTTCGGCAGGCGGCCGCGGATCAACCCGAGCGCACGCAGATCGCCTGCGCGCACGAACCATCGACCCTGTCTGCGATCGACGGGCACCAGTTGGTCCGTCGACTCGCCGTTCACGATCACTTCAAGGACGTAGCGCCCGTCGAGCCGGAAGACGCCGCCGGTGCGCGGCGGCATGACCGTGGCTGCGGCCGAGCGCATGGTGTCGTCGAACCGTGTCGTGCCTGCGACGTCTTGCGCCGGAGAGCGGCCCTCGCCCGCGGTCACGGCGGGAGACGCTGCGTGCACGTCGCCTGTCTTGCCCAGCGACGTGATGGCGAATGTCATCGTGGTCGCGATCGCCGTGGCCACGGCGCCCGACGCGGCCTTTGTCCACCGGGGCAGGGCAGAGGGGCGGGCGCGGCGGGCGGAGGCGACGTTGGGGGCGCGGCGTACGCGAACACGGCTAGCGCTCGCCATCCGACGCCGGGCTGGCGGCAAAGCGCATCGGTACCGCGTCGATGCGCGACTCCACCGTAAAAGGGGCAATGGGCCGGGTGCCAGCGGGCCAGCGCAGGGGGAAGCGCCGCGTTTGCCCGGCGAGGACATAGCCAAGCAAGCCTCGGGCCAATTCGACGCTACGTCCGGAGGCATCCAGCACACGCGTTGCGCCGATCTGCGCGTGCCGCTCGCCGTCGTTGCGCACCTCCACTTCGCCCTGTGCCACGCGCACGTCGAAATGCAACGAGGGCGCCTGCGCATCGCGGGCTTGCACGAAGACCGGCAGCGAATATCGCAGGCGGATCGAGACGCCATCGGTAACGGCAGCGTCGGCTGACGGTAGTTCGTCAACCAGTAACCGGTAGCTCCGCTCGTGGTGTTCGGGCTTTTGCGCCACATGCACGAGCCGGACGATCTGCCGCTCACCAGGCTCGATGCGCACGATCGGCGGGCTGGCAATCAGCGCCTCGGTCGGCGTCAGGACATTATCGCCATTGCGTTGCGTCCACGCATACAGGCGCAACTGGCCGTGAATCGGCAGACCGCCGGAGTTGCCCAGTGTGAGCGTGGTGGCAGGCTGCGTGGGCAGGATATTGACGATGACCGGCGAGACTTGCAGCGTTGCACCGTTACCGTCGGTCGCGTAGAAGGCGAGCAGGGCGACGAATGCGCCGCCGCAGGCGTAGGCCGTGGGACGGCGCACGACAGGTCTCGAAGGGTTCATGTTCGATCCCGCGTTTTAGAAGTACACGGTCGCCGTGACCGTCGACGAATAGACGTCCGGCGCGGGCATTGTGGCCGACAGCGTGGCCTGTCCGTAGACGGTATACGTCTTCAACGTCCCCGTGCCCGAGTCGTTCAGGGTGTTCGTGCCCTGCGTGTTGCCCCACGGCGTGCCGTAGCCGGAGTCCTGAAAGAGGTCGAACGGAATCGTGGCGGTATTGCCCGTGAGTGTGCCGGCGAGCAGGCGATTCGTCTCCGTCGAGCTGGGTACCGTGCCGGCGTTCAGGCCGATGTTGTAGCCCGTCGACGCCGTGCAGATCACCGTGAGCGACGACGTGCTCGCCACCGGGCCAGTCGCCGATCCCTGAACTGCATTGAACGTCATGGGCGTGGTGGCAATCGTGCAGCCGGGAAGGATCGTCAACTGCACCCGCATTTGCGCCGTTGCCGACCCATTCGAATAGACGGCGGCGTGCCCCGGTGCAGCTTGACTGAGTCCGTAGACAATCCACGAAAAGGCCAGAAAGCGCAGCGATCGGTTCATTGTCGTTCTCCTTTGGAGTCCTACTTGAGGTTACGGTGATACGACGCGAGAACTACGTAAATGACGGCGATGCTCGCGCCATTTGAAGACGCTTCTTACGTAGTTTATGAAGGCGTTTGCCCGAAATGCCCGAGGGTGCATGGCTTTCGGAATCTTCCTATTGATTTGCCGGGCTGCCGCACATCGGGTGTCGCTGACATACGCGCAAAGCGCATGCTTCGTGATCACGCAGTGCGCACGATGGCGTGAATTGGCAGAGGGAATGCCGGACATCGCACGTCGCATGCGACCGAGTGGTGCGGTACCGGACGGTCAACCTGGCGCAGATTTCGATGAGAACGGGAGGAGAAACGCGAAGCAGTGTGATGTCAATCAAAGTGAGTGTCGATGGCACAAGCAATCGCACATATTTCACTTGATCTCGCAACAATGCAGTCTCTAGAATGACTTCCAGAAGCGCACCGGGCGCCAGTCATGCCATTCGTGTGATAGGACGGTCGTTGCGCGTGTTCGCTACCTGCGGATATTTCACGAGAGGGATGCCATGCTCAGACTTCTGTCGAAATACTGGTGGTTGCTGGTGTTGCGCGGCGTGCTGGCCGTGATTTTCGGCATCGCGGCGTTTGCGCTGCCCGGCGTGACGATTGCGGTGCTGGTGCTGTGTTTCGGCGCGTTTTCATTCGTCGACGGTATTTTCTCGCTCGGCGGCGCATGGAGTGCGCGCAAGGAGCATGCCGATTGGTGGCTCCCGCTGTTGCAGGGCATTGCGGGCATCGTCATCGGTGTCCTCACTTATCTCAACCCGGCGTTGACCGCCGTTGCATTGCTTATCTATATCGTGGCCTGGAGTTTTGTTACCGGCGTGTTGCAGGTGGCCGCCGGCATCGCGTTGCGTCGCGAGGTCGAGGGCGAACTGTGGGTCATTCTCTCCGGTGTGTTCAGCATCCTGTTTGCCATCTTCATCATGTGGCAACCGGGCGCGGGTGCGCTCGCGCTCATCTGGGCCATTGGGTCGTGGGCCATCATCTGGGGCGTCTTGCTTGTGATGGCGGGTTTCAAGTTGCGGGGCGTCACGCACGGCGCGTCGCAGGCACCCTCGGGACATCTGCGGTCGTAGTCTGGCTGCGGTGCCGAGTCTTGCTCGTTTTCCTTCGTCCGCGCGGGCGTATGTCACGCCCGGTGCCGACGGCTTTTCCCCGGCAGCCTGCAGGTTGCCAGACGTCAGGAGTATCAAATGGCTCTAAACCATACGCGTAACACCCTCGGTGAGAAGATCCGCATCGAATCGGTCAACCTGCTCAATCGCGGATTGGTCAACGGCATCGACGTTCAGCGTCAGGCCAAGCAGGCGCACTGGAACGTCCATGGACCGAGCTTCATCGCGCTGCACCTGTTGTTCGACGAGGTCTACGAGGCGGCTATCGAGTGGGCCGATCTTTGTGCAGAACGTCTCGTGGCGCTGGGCGGTGTGGCCGACGGTCGCGTGCAGACCGTGGCCAAGAAGACCGAGTTGGCCCCCTACGAGAACGAGTTCAAACGCGGTCTCGATCACGTCGCCGCACTCGCCTCGGCACTCGCGGCGTACGGCGAAATCATTCGCGACCTGATCGACGCGTCGGCCAAGGCCGAGGACCCGACCACGTCGGATCTCTTCACGGAAATCTCGCGCGGCGTCGACCTCTATCTTTGGAAGGTCGAAGCCCATCTGCGAGGCGAATGATCGAGATGTCTGCGGGTGCCCGTCCGGGTGCCCGCTCGCCTTGCCGCTAGTACGATTGCCCGCCTGGCGACAATGAACGCGCGCGCCTGCCATGTCCGGTGCGCGCGTTTGCACGCCTTCCTCTCGCCCCTGCCGGAGTCGCTATGACCACCCGTAATCTGAGCCAGATGTTCCTGCCGAAATCGGTCGCCGTGATCGGCGCGTCCAATCGCGAGCGACGCGTGGGTACGACTGTGCTGCAAAACGTCATCGACGGGGGCTTCAAGGGGGATATTTATCCGGTCAATCCGAAGTACTCGACGCTCGCGAATCTCCGCTGCTACCGCGACATCGCCTCGCTACCCCAAGCCCCCGATCTTGCCGTGATCTGCACGCCACCGGCGACGGTGCCCGATCTCATCAGCGAACTCGGCGAGCGTGGCACGCGCGCCGTGGTGGTGCTGACCTCCGGGCTCGCGCGTGAGCGCGATCGTCAAGGTGTGACGTTGCAGGAGCGCATGCTCAAGAATGCCAAGCCGCACGTGCTTCGTATTCTCGGCCCGAATTGCATCGGACTGCTGAGTCCCTGTATCGGATTGAACGCCAGCTTCGCGCACATGGGTGCGCGCGCGGGCAAGCTCGCGTTCGTATCGCAATCGGGCGCACTCACCACGGCCGTGCTCGACTGGGCCGATGCCCGCGAAATCGGCTTCTCGCATTTCGTCTCGCTGGGCGACAGTGCGGACGTGGACTTCGGCGACATGCTCGACTATCTGGCGAGCGATCCCGGCACGGACGCCATCCTGATGTACATGGAATCGATTCGCGATGCGCGTAAATTCATGTCCGCCGCACGCTCGGCGGCGCGCAACAAGCCCGTGGTCGTCATCAAGTCGGGGCGTGTGCCTGAGGGGGCGCAGGCGGCGGCCTCGCACACGGGGGCGCTGGCCGGTTCGGACGACGTCTACGACGCGGCCATTCGTCGTGCCGGCATGTTGCGCGTGGATACGACAGATGAGTTGTTTGCCGCAGTCGAGACGCTCGCCCGGCTGCGCCCTTTCTTCGGCGACAAGCTGTCGATCATGACCAACGGCGGCGGTGCCGGGGTGATGGCGACCGACGCACTCGTGCTCGATGGCGGCAAGCTCGCCCATCTGAGCGACCACACGCGCGACGCCCTCGATGCCGCGTTGCCCAAGACGCTCGGCCGCGTCAACCCGGTGGACATCGGTGGCGATGCGGATCTCGAACGTTACACGGCCACGCTGGCGGCGCTGTGCGAAGACCCCGAGACGGCGGCCGTGCTGTTCATTCAGGCCCCCACGGCGGTCATGCCGAGTCTGGACGTGGCGAACGCCCTTGCAGCGCTGCCCAAACCGTCGAAGAACGTATTCACCTGCTGGCTGGGCGGCGAGACGGCCGAGCGCGCACGCCGCATTTGCCGGGAAGCCGGGCTGCCGACATACGACACGCCGGAGAACGCCGCACGGGCGTTCCTCGAGGCCGTCAACTATCGACGCAACCAGTCGCTGCTGATGGAAACGCCGCCGTCGATTCCGCCGGGTTTTGCGCCTGACGTGGTGCGTGTGCGCACCATCATCGACAGTGCGATGCGCGAGGGGCGGGCGTTGCTCTCCGAGCCCGAGGCAAAGGGCGTGCTGGCGGCATATGGCATTCCGGTGGTGGAGACGCTCGTCGCGCAAACGCCCGAGCAGGCGGGGGAGTTGGCGCAAGGCATAGGCTTTCCGGTCGCCGTCAAACTGATTTCACCGGACATCACGCATAAGTCGGACGTCGGCGGCGTGGTACTCAATATTGAAACGGCCGAGCAGGCGCGTGAGGCGGCGTGCCAGATTCACAAACGCGCACTGGCAGCGAGGCCGGATGCGCGCGTGACCGGTTATTCGGTGCAGCGCATGGCCAATGGGGCCGAAGCGTTCGAGTTGATCGTGGGTGTGGCGACCGATAGCGTGTTCGGCCCGATACTGTTGTTCGGTCAGGGCGGGACGGCCGTCGAAGTCATCGCCGATCGCACCATCGGTCTGCCGCCGCTGAACCTGAACCTTGCGCGCGATATGGTGGCGCGTGCGCGCGTGTCGAAGTTGCTCGCGGGCTATCGCAACCGGCCGGCGGCCGATCACGAGGCGATTTACCTCACGCTCGTCAAACTCTCGCAACTGGTGTGCGACGTGCCCGAGATCGCCGAGCTGGACATCAATCCATTGTTCGCCGACGCCCAAGGGGTACTCGCGCTCGACGCCCGCATCGTGGCGCGCGCACCCGCATTGCCGGGGCATGGACGTCTGGCGATCCGCCCGTATCCGCAGGAACTCGAAAGCACGGTCGATGCAGGCGGCAAGCCGGTACGTGTGCGTCCGATCCGGCCGGAGGACGAACTCGCGTACAACGTGTTCTTCCACACGCTCACGCCGCAGGACGTGCAGTTTCGCTATTTCGGTCTGATCAAGGACCTGTCGCATTCGCAGATGGCGCGCGTCACGCAGATCGACTACGACCGTGCGATGACGTTCGTCGCCACGGAAAAGGACGAAGCGGGCAATACGCGCCTGCTCGGCGTGGTGCAGGCGCTGGCAGATCCCGACAACACGCTGGCTGAATTTTCGGTGACGGTCAGCCCGGCGGCGCAGGGGCGTGGCCTCGGGCGAGCGCTCATGGAACACATCATCGACTACAGTCGCAAGCGCGGAACTGGGGAACTCATCGGCTATGTGCTCACGGCAAATGCGCGTATGCTGACACTCGCTCGTCATCTCGGATTTGTCGAAGACAAGGAAATGGAGGCGGGCGTTCTTCATATCCGGCTGCCGCTGCAACAGACGGCGCAGGCGCAGGAGGCGCGCAGGGGGTGACGGTGCTTGGCCGGCACGTCTCGCGCCCTTGTGCTCGCGCCGGGGGCAGGGCGGCCGCCTCGAACAGGAAGACGAATGCTAGTGAATTGTGTGGCCTATGAGGATGGCCGCAAGATTGCCGACCTGAACCCCGATGAAATCTCGGATTATCTCGAACGCCCCCGTTGCTTCGTCTGGGTGGCGCTCAAGGACCCCGGTCCAGGCGAACTCGCGCAGATGCAGCATGAATTCGGCTTGCACGATCTCGCCGTCGAAGATGCGCAGCACGGTCACCAGCGTCCGAAAATCGAGCAGTACGGCGACTCGCTTTTCGCCGTGTTGCATGTGCTGAACAAAGACGCCGAAGGCGATTTCTCGACCGGCGAAGTGGCGATTTTCGCGGGACACAATTACGTGCTGTCGGTGCGCTCGAACGCCACGCAGGGGCTTGGCATCGTGCGTGCGCGTGCGGAGAGAGAGCCGTTGCTGTTGCGTCAGGGCTCGATCTTCGTACTCTATGCGCTCATGGACGCCATCGTCGACAGCTACTTCCCTGTGCTCGACGACCTCGAAGCACAACTCGAAGCGATCGAAGCGCAAATCTTCAAGCCGAACGAACCTTCGAAGGGCCGGGCGATCATCGAGGATCTCTATCAGCTCAAGCGCCGGCTCATCACACTTCAGCACGCTTGCGTGCCGCTGATGGAGGCCGTGAGCAAGCTGTTCGGTGCCATGGCCCCCAAGCTATGCGGCGGCATGCAGGAGTACTTCCGCGATGTGTTCGACCACCTTCAGCGCATTACGAAGAACATCGATTTACTGCGCGAAATGGTCACGACCGCGCTGTCGGTCAATCTGGGGATGATCTCGCTCTCGGAGAACGAGACGACCAAGCGGCTCGGGTCATTCGCCGCACTCTTCGCCGTGCCAACGATGATCGCGGGGATCTACGGCATGAACTTTGCCGATATCCCCGAGCTGAAATTTCAATATGGCTACCCAGTGTGCGTTGCGGTGATGATCCTCATCGACTCGGTGCTGTTCCTGAAATTCCGCAAGGCCGGCTGGTTATGACGTGCCACGCGATGCAAGTTCTGCTGAACGACGTTTCGTCGCGCTGAAGCCCGGCAGTTTATATGTCGGGCGCATGTCCTGAGGGGCACCGCTCGAAGGCTTGTTGCTGGCTGATATGGGCGCGGTGTCATTCTGGTCGACGACATCGCCAACGATAGCTCGGGCACGCCGGGAGAGCCGGCGCAGTTTGCTTGCGGCGTAACACTTCGGCATGGGTCTGGACGGGCAGGCCCATTGGCGGGCCATCTGTGCGCTGGTGCATCGCGTCGATTTGCTCGACGATCCGAGATTTGCCAACGCTCGCGAGCGAGCCCGTCATCGGGCCGCCCTGCGCGATGTGCTTGAAGCGGTGTTCGTGCTCGAAGATCGCGGGGTCTGGTCTGCCCGGCAGCACGCCGGGTGTTCCGGGCGCGAAACCGGCGAAAAGTCGCTGATTCTTTTCATCTTCCGATAATTTCATTAGTGTCGCCCATTTTTGCCCGGCAATCCGACACGATGGTGTTGGCATCATTGCCCATCTCGCCGCCTAACACACGCCTTTGCGCCCGACGGCCCCGCCGGGCGGGGCTTCTCGGATGTTTGTAATTTCTATATAATCCAGCGTCATAAGCATATGACTAATAGTGATTTGGATGACGGGTCACTTTCTGCCGGATTTCCGCCCATGTTCCCCGAACTCTCGAGTGCTTCGCCGATGGCCGCCTTGCTGGGCGCTGCGGTCGGTCTCGTATTGGGATTGACTGGTGCGGGCGGCGGGATTTTCGCTGTGCCCGCACTTGTCTTCGGCCTTGGATGGGGGGTGCCGCAGGCTGGGCCGGTCGCCTTGCTCGCTGTGGGTGTAAGCGCTGCCGTTGGCAGTGCTCAGGGCTTGCGTGCCGGACTCGTGCGCTACCGTGCTGCGGCGCTGATGGCCGGAATCGGCGTATGTGTTGCACCGCTCGGCGCATGGATGGAGCACCGCTTGCCCGAGCGTTGGCTCGTGGGGCTCTTCGCTGTCGCCATGCTCATCGTTGCCGCACGTATGTATCGTGCGTCGCGCGGTGGCGGTGCGAGTGCAGGCAAGGTGGCTGGCAACGGGGAGTCGGCCAACTGCCCGCCGTTGCCGCCGTGTCGTCTGAACCCCGCAACGGGGAGGTTGCATTGGACGCGGCGAGTCGCGGGCACGCTTGGCACGATCGGTGCGGTGTCGGGGTTCGCGTCCGGGCTGCTGGGGGTGGGCGGCGGATTTGTGATCGTCCCCGCGTTGCGGCGCTTCACCGATATCACGGTGCACGGCGTCGTGGCGACATCGCTTTTCGTCATTGCACTGATTTCTGCGGGAACCGTTGTCAACGCATGGTGGAACGGCATGCACCCAGGTACCCAGGGATGGATGTTCGTGGCAGGTGCCATCGTCGGCATGCTGCTCGGACGTGCTCTCGCACCGCGTCTCGCTGCATCGAAACTGCAGCGGCTTTTCTCAATGCTCATGGCTGCCGTCGCGCTTGGCATGTTTGCAAAAGCCTTTGGCGCCTGAAGTCTTCAGTAGTGCCGGGGCCATCCCGGGGCACTTACGACGTTCTCCAGAATCTCCACGTCATCCGAGTGACGCTCTGTATCCCGTGAATTTACGCGCCTTTTCGTGTACTGATGGCGGTTGACACGCGCGCGGCGTATTGAATGAATCTTTTGGTCATTCGTCTGTCCATTTAAACGTGGCATATGCGTGGGCGGTACGTGATTCGGGTTGTTTCCGCATAAAACCGCCGCATCTTGCGGGTGTCATGTGAGGTGCACCAGGTAATCCGCCTAATTTGATCTAGGATATTTCCTATAAGCAGATCCAAAACGGCTGGATTTTGTAGATTTATCCTATATTTCTGCTGGTCGCAAAACGACGCGTGACGTCGATGTGTCACGCAGCGAGGCGAGTGACTTTGCATTGATGACCACGACACACGTTGACTCTCTTCCGTCTTTCTTATGCCGTTGCCTGAGCGTGAGGCAAGTCACGGGGCGGCGCGCCGGCGTCACGCTGGCAAACCTGAGCGGTGTTGTTGCTATCGTCTTGCTCACGGGGTGTAGCGAGTACAAGGCGTCGGCGGCGACTGTATCGGGTGCGGCGAACGAGTCGGAAAGTACCGGCGCGTCGCTCGCCGAGGCTGTACAAACGGTGACGCCGCCGCGTGAAGTCGAAGTGCGAATGCGGCCGGTGGCGGCGGCGGTCGCGATGAGCGGCACGCCGCAAGTCGGCCGCGTAGTCAGTGGGACGTATCGATGGATGGCGGATTGGCCTGAGACCGGTACGGTGCATCTTTGGGAGGCGGCGTCCGGGCCGACACGCATTCGTGTTGTCGGACGAGCCCGCGAAATGATGCCGTCGGCAGGGTTGCGCGGTGTGCGTATTCGTTATTGCGTCAAACCGGTCATCGGCGAGGGAACCTCGCGACTCACGGGACATAAGACGTGCTCCGCGTGGACGACGGTAGACCATCCAAGAGCGGCTGAGGCCGCCGGGTAACGATCAGTGCCGGTGGATCGACCCCGGAGCGCGTGGCGGAGACGGCGATGCGTCGGACTGTCAGGTCCCGCAAAGGTCGCACAGTAACAAACGAGGTCACGCTTTCGTGACCAATGCGTGTGTCGACTCGACGCACATTCCTCTTTTGGGAAGCCATGACGCGTAGACACGGCGAAGGATCGCGCGCGCCCACGGCTGACTTCTTTTAAAAGGATTCTGCAAAATGATGGTAAAAATTCTTATCGCGGATGATCACCCGATTATCGCCTCCACGCTGCGTGAAATGCTCTCGCCGGACCCCGGCTTTCATGTGCTGCCCCCCGTTACCAACTCGACGGAACTCTTCAAGGCATTGGAGACCAATTCGGTCGATGTGCTGATTACCGACTACTGTATGCCCGGCGGGACCTTCGGTGATGGCCTGGTCATGATCAACCGCGTGCGCCGCAAATACCCAGACGTAAAGATCATCGTGTTCACGTCGATCGAACAGCCGGCCATCATCCACGCGCTCGACAGTTGCGGCGTGCTGGGGGTGATGACGAAGTCCGACGACCTGCGCGAAATCACCGTGTGCGTGGAGCGTTGCCGACGCGGCATGAGCTATCGCGGCGGGCGAGCCGAGCAGATTCTCGAAGAGCAGATGCGCCGCAAACCGACCGCGCGCCGTCCGCTGTCGCCCAAGGAAATGGAAGTGCTGCGTATGTATCTGGATGGCCTGAACGTGTCGCAGATTGCCGACGCACTCAAGCGTTCCGCCAAGACCATCAACAACCAGAAGCGGATGGCGATGAGTAAGCTCGGTTGCCGCACGGACATGGAGTTGTTCAAGCTCCACGTATCGAGCCCCGTACAGTTTTCGCGCGACGGCGAAGTCGAAGCGCCGAGTGCTGTCTGAGTTCGTCTCGATACCGGACGCTGGAGCCTATGACCGACAGAACGATGACGCGTGACATCGCGATTGCCGGCCGCCTGCTCCGTAGCGGCGGCCTGTTGGCATTGCTTTTCGGCTTGTCTGTCTGGGCTGCGGCAGTTTCCTATGGGTTGTTCGGCATGGTCTGGCAAGGTGCCCAGAAGACGGCGGCCTTTTTTTCGACCGTTGGCCATGAGGTTCGCGATGTCGAGATTTTCAACGAGCAGGCCAGCATCATGGCGCAAGCCACGCTGGCGAGTTCGGTTCGCCCCGGAGGCGTGACACAATCGCTTACCGATCGAATTCTGACGCCGCTGCTCGCGATGCCTGTCGGCACCGCAAAGCGCGTTTCCGGCGCAGGATGGGACGACGAATTCCAGATCGTCAAATTGGCAAATATCCCGCCCGAGCGTGCGGAGGTATTGGCACGACTCTCGCTCCGGCTCATGAATCTCGACGCCAATTTCTGGAGCGCGCTCGGCGGCCAGGATGAAACCTTCATCCTCTCTGCGGACGGCGCTTTTGCCGCGTATCGGACGGCCACCGACATGCCGGCCGTCAGCGCTGACGGTCTCGCGCGGGACGCGCAGACGATGCTCTCCGAGATCAACAAGGTCGAGCGTTACGCGGCGCGCGTGCATGCCGGCAACGACGGTCCGTTCTGGACCTACAACTACGAAAATTCCATCACGCACTCGACGGTCGTTTCGAGCTTCGTACCGATCCGCGATCTCGATGGGCATCTCATGCTCTATGTCGGCACCAGTATGGCGCCCGACAGGATCATTCCCCCTCGTCTGCGAACGTTAGAGCACACGGGCGAAGCGCTCCAACTGGTGTCGCCCGACGGGTTCGCCGTGGCGAGCGCCGGGGCACCGCTCTCACCCTTGGGACATCTGCGTACCCTTGTCACATTGCCGATGTTTGGCGATGCGCAAATGGTTTTGCGCTACGACGGTGAGCGCGTGGTTTTCGAGCGCCATCTCGCTTCGTCGCCATGGTATGTGCGCTATGCTGTACGGCCGATAGACCTGCTGCAGCAAAGCGCATCGTTATTTATCGGTGCCACGTTGCTGCTGTTTCTCTATGCGGCCGGGATCTTCGCGGGAATGCGCTACATGCGTCAGCGCATTATCGAACCTGCAAGTCGACGTACGACGGCACTTCTCGAGCGGGATGCCTTCACGCAAACACTGATCGAGACGGCCCCCGTCGGCATGGCGATCATCGATCCGTTCGAGCCGGCCGTGGTCATGAGCAATCCGGCGTACGCCGGCACTGTCGATCTGCTGCGGCAATTGGGCGACGGCGAGTTGGCGCGTATGTACCGGCAACTGCACAGCGGTGTGGTTGTGCGTCCGGTACGGCGCTTGCTGAGTGCGCTCGATGACGCCGGCGAGCGTCACTATGCGGTGAGCCTCGTTGATACGGTCTTTCGCGAGCAGCCGGTGCTGATCTGCACGCTGTCGGACGTCACCGAGCAACGCCGCTTTGAGCTTGAGCAACGCAAGGCGCGTCTTGCTGCCGAGAGTGCCAACCGCGCCAAGGACGTCTTCCTGACGACGGTAAGCCACGAAATGCGTACACCGCTGTATGGCACGCTGGCCTCGATCGAGCTGTTGAGCGCCCAGAATCTGGGCGACGAACATCGCTATTACGTTGATGTGATGGAAAGCTCGACGCGTAATCTGCTCGATCTCATCAACGATCTGCTCGACTACTCGCGAATTCAGGTTGGCCGTTTCGAGCTGAATTCCCGCGATTGCTCGCTCCTCAAGGAGCTTGAAGCGGTTGGCCTGTCGTTCACGGGGCGTGCGCGATTGCAGGGACTCACGCTCGACTGGATGATCGATCCTCAACTCGCTCGTCCAGTGCACACCGACGCCCTGCGGCTGGGGCAAGTCGTGACGAATCTCGTCGGCAACGCCATCAAATTCACGGAGAAAGGCCACGTTGCCTTCAGTGCGATGGTCACGCACGTCGACACGCAGGGCTGCGACGTGGTCTTTACGGTGAGCGATAGCGGTGTGGGGATTGCGGCGGCCGATCTGGCCGACTTGTTCCGGCCATTCGGCAAGAGCACCAATGAGACAGGCATGCAGCATGGCACCGGGCTGGGGCTGGCGATTTCGCATCAGTTTGTCGGTATGCTCGGCGGGGTATTGCAGGTCGAGAGTCAGGAAGGGGCGGGCACCACGATGCGCTTCTCGCTTCATCTGCCCTGGACACCGAAAAGCGAGTCGACGTTGGCTCCCCTGACGGGAGAGACGTTCGCCTATGTCAGCGTGCTTGTTCGCCGTCACTGGTATCTCGACGCGCTGATTCGCCGGGCCGGCTACGAGCCGGTCAGGTATGACGACGCCGTGACATGGTCCTCTGGTAGCGGCCGCGTGCAGGATGCAGGTCTGCTCATGTTCGCTGACGAGTGGCCGGTACGCGGCATGGCGGGGGCAGAGGTTTATCTGCTGCGTGCGACCCCTGTCGATCGCTTGGCCGGTAGCGCTTTCGCCTGGCCCCGCGACATTGCATTGTTCCAGCAGGCGGAGCTTTGGGACGCCCTTGGCACGGTGCCGTCGCCGGGGCATGGCGAGAGCGAACTGCCGGCCACGACGAGTGCGCGTGCGCGCGTCAAACCGCTTGCGGGTTGGTACGTGCTCGTGGCGGATGATCATCCGATCAGCGGCATGTTGCTGTCGCGCCAGTTGGAAGGGCTCGGGGCGATGGTCGATTGTTATCACGATCCGCGTGAGGCGCTGGAGGCGTTCGACGCGGAATCGCACATGCTGGTGATCACCGACGCCAACATGCCGCATCTCTCCGGGCATGCGTTGGCGACGGAAATCAAGGCACATGCGCCACACGTGCCGGTGGTGGCGGCGACGGCCGATGTCACGTTGCGTCACGACCGCGAGGCGAACTCCCCGTTCGACGCCGTCGTCTACAAGCCTGTCGATGCTCGTTCGTTGTTGCGTGTCATTGAACTGGTCCGGACTCGATATCCGTCGCTTTGCATCGAAATCGCGCCGCTACCTGCGTCATCCCGGCTGATTGAAGGCGCGCCCAAGGCATCGCCCGAAACGGCGTCGACGAAGGACTGGCGTTTGCCGCTTCCAGAGATGTTCGACACGTTCGTCAAGATTGCAGACCAGGACATCGCGAATTGCCGGGCGGCGCTTGCTGAACAGTCACGCGAGACGTTGCGTCACTCGGCGCATCGATTGCGAGGCGGTTTCATGGCGTTCGGCCTGAGTTCGCTGGCATCGCTCGCGGCACAGGTGGAGCATCTGGCGCCCCAGGCATCTGCAGGACAGATGGAAGCCGCGTTCGACGCCCTCGATGCTGCGTGGAATGACTGGTTGCGTTCCCAAGGGCAAGCCATCGTTAGCGACGCCTGATCGTGGGGGCCGGCGCTACCCCTCGCTACTCGACGAAGTGTTCCGATATCAACTGGCGCAGCCATTGATTCCCGGCGTCCTGGTGGTAGCGCCGGTGCCAGAACACGTTCGTTTGCAGCGCGGGAAGGCGAAGCGGTGGGGTGACGAACCGCAGCCCGAACGGCGCGGCCGCGCGTTCGGCAAACTTCTGCGGCACGGTGACCACCAGATCATTGGCACTCACGATATACGGCACGGCGATGAAGTGAGGAACCCAGAAATTCGCGTCAGCGCCGAAGCCCGCCTGCGCCAGCAGTTGATTGACGCGTGCATACGGGTTGTCACCGGTGGCAACAAACAGGTGGCGCGCCGCCTGAAACTCCACCAGTCCGGCATGGGGCGTGTCGAGCGCATGTCCGATGCGGAACATGCTCACGTATTGCTGACTGAATAGCCGGCGCTGAAAGAATGGCCCGGTGAGATCGTCGAAAGCCCCCACCGCAAGGTCAATGCGTCCCGCAGCCATCGCCTCCTTCAGGTCGGGCAGCGTCGCACGCACCGTATTGACACGTACACCAGGGGCCAGCCGCGTACAAAGATCGACGAGCACGGGCATGAAGTACACTTCCCCGACATCCGTCATGGCCAACGTGAATTCGCGCTGGCTGCTTGCAGGATCGAACGCCTCACGGTGATTGATTGCCCGGGAAATGCCGGCAAGGGCCGCAGACACCGGCTCTGCAAGCGCCTCGGCAAAGGGCGTAGGTTGCATTCCCGTGCCGGTGCGCGTGAATAGTTCGTCTTCGAATGTTTGCCGCAGGCGAGCCAATCCGTTACTCACGGCAGGTTGGGACAAACCCAACTCCCGCGCCGCCTGAGAAATGCTCCGATGCGTGAGCACAGCATGAAAGACGACCAGCAAGTTCAAATCGACGTCGCGTAAGGAAATCATGAGGCGGCGGTATTATTCGTATTGTGAATATAGTGGATTTATCTATTTATATCGCAAAATGTGGTCGCTTGTCGGACAATGATTCCATTCGAAATCAGGAGACGAGGCCATTCATGCGCCAAGCAGATCAGATTCAGGGGGAACTGGGCTATCTGTCCGGTTTTGCCAACGAGTTCGCGACTGAGGCGTTGCCCGGCGCGCTGCCTATCGGGCAGAATTCGCCGCAACGTGCGCCGTACGGCCTCTATGCGGAACAACTCTCGGGTACGGCGTTCACGGCACCGCGCGGGCATAACCGCCGCTCGTGGGTGTATCGCATTCGTCCCGCCGCCATGCACAAGCCGTTTACCGCCGTCGAGCAGTCGCGTTGGCTGAGCCGTTTCGACGACGTGCCCACGCCGCCGAACCAGATGCGCTGGGACCCGCTGCCGATGCCGGATGTGCCAACCGATTTCGTCGACGGGATGGTCACGATGGCCGGCAATGGCAGCCCGGACGCCGCGCATGGTTGCGGCATTCATCTGTACGCAGCCAATAAGTCGATGGAAGGCCGTTTCTTCTACGACGCCGATGGCGAACTGCTGATCGTGCCGCAGGAAGGGCGTTTGCGCATCGCGACGGAATTCGGCGTGCTCGACGTGGAGCCTTATGAAATCGTCGTGCTGCCGCGTGGCGTGCGCTTCCGTGTCACGCTGCTCGATGGTCGTGCGCGTGGCTACGTGTGCGAGAACTATGGCGCGTTGTTCCGTCTGCCGGATCTGGGCCCCATCGGCTCGAACGGCCTTGCGAATCCGCGCGACTTCCTCACGCCGGTTGCGGCCTATGAGGATGCCGAAGGCGACTTCGAACTGGTGGCGAAATTCGCCGGTGCGTTGTGGCGCGCCGATATCGGTCACTCGCCTCTCGATATCGTGGCATGGCACGGCAACTACGCGCCGTACAAGTACGATCTGCGCCGCTTCAACACCATCGGATCTATCAGCTATGACCACCCGGATCCGTCGATCTTCCTGGTGTTGCAATCGCAGAGCAACGCGCCGGGCGTCGACGACATCGACTTCGTGATCTTCCCGCCGCGCTGGCTGGCGATGGAAAACTCGTTCCGTCCGCCCTGGTTCCACCGCAACATCGCCAGCGAGTTCATGGGCCTCATTCACGGCGTGTACGACGCCAAGGCCGAGGGTTTCGTGCCGGGCGGCGCGAGCCTGCACAACTGCATGTCCGGTCACGGCCCCGATGCGGACACGTTCGAGAAAGCCTCTGCGGCCGACACGAGCAAGCCGCATAAGGTCGACGCGACGATGGCCTTCATGTTCGAGACACCGGCGGTCATTCGTCCGACGCGCTTCGCGCTGGAGACCAAGCAACTGCAGGACAACTACTACACTTGCTGGCAAGGGCTGAAGAAGCACTTCGATCCGAACCAGAAATAAGTGGCCTTCGCGCCACGACTTCACTGATTTCCGAAACGGCCGGCCCCGCGCACCCGATGCACAGGGCCGGCCGACGCGTTACCTCGAACAAGGAATTTCGCATGTCTGCACTCCCGCAAAGCTGGGTCGCGTCCGCCAACACCGGTGTGACGGACTTCCCGTTGCAAAACCTGCCATATGGCGTGTTCAGCACCGCGTCGAAATCGACGCCGCGCGTTGGCGTCGCCATTGGCGACCAGGTGCTCGATCTGGCCGCGCTCGAAGCCGCCGGTGTGCTCAAGGCCGCCGATACGGCCGTCTTCGCTCAGCCTTCCATCAACGCGTTCGTGTCGCTGGGGAGTGTTGCCTGGCGTGTCACGCGTGCTCGACTGACATCGCTTCTCGCGGCGGATGGCGACGGCGCGCTGCGCGATAACGCTTCGCTGCGTGCTCAAGCACTCGTGCCACTGGCAGATGCCACGCTGCACTTGCCCGTACAGGTGCCGGGTTACACCGATTTCTATTCGTCGAAAGAACACGCGACCAACGTGGGCTCGATGTTCCGTGATCCGGCCAACGCGCTGCTGCCGAACTGGCTGGAAATCCCCATCGGCTATAACGGCCGCGCCAGCTCGGTGGTTGTGAGCGGCACGCCGATTCATCGTCCGAACGGACAGATCAAGTTGCCCGACCAGCCGCGTCCGATTTTCGACGGCTGCCGCAAGCTCGACTTCGAACTCGAAACCGGCTTCATCGTCGGTCGCGATACGTCGCTGGGCGAGTCCCTGAGTGTGGATGCCGCCGAAGCGGCCATCTTCGGGATGGTGGTGCTCAACGACTGGTCGGCACGCGATCTGCAGCAGTGGGAATACGTGCCGCTCGGTCCGTTCAACGCGAAGACGTTCGGCACGTCCATTTCGCCGTGGATCGTGACGATGGAAGCCCTTGAGCCGTTCCGCGTTGCCGGTCCGGAGCAAGACCCGCAACCGCTGTCGTACCTGCAACAGCAGGGCAAGCACGCCTTCGACATCCAACTGGAAGTCTTTCTGCAAGCCGATGGCGACGCGCAGCCGACGTCCATCTGCCGTACCAATTTCCGCCACATGTACTGGAGCATGGCCCAGCAGCTCGCGCACCATACAGTCTCGGGCTGCAATGTGCGCGTTGGCGACCTGATGGGCTCCGGCACGATAAGCGGCCCGACGCCGGATTCGTTCGGCAGCCTGCTCGAACTGACCTGGAACGGCAAGAACCCGATCACGCTCGCCAGCGGGGCGAAACGCACGTTCATCGACGATGGCGACACCGTCGTAATGGCGGGCTGGTGTCAAGGTGACGGCTACCGTGTCGGCTTCGGTGAAGTCTCGGGCAAGATTCTGCCGGCGAAGGCTCGATAAGCGCCGGTCGGCGCGGTGTCCCGGCGTGTGCCGGGGACACCGACTCAAGCACGCACAACGCGTCGTGCCGGTTCTCCGGACGGCGCGTTTGTCATTTGCGGGTCCGGCAGTGTCTCGTGCTCGCCGTGGTCGCCCGGGTGCGATGACGGCAAGCGCTGCCACCAGGCATCGATGCGGCTAACCATCAGGCTGGCGGTAACGCGGCAGCGTGTGGGCGTGTAGGCGAGTTCATTGCCAACCCTGCGTAACAGGGGAGGATCGCCAAGACGGGCGCGGCGCGGCACGCGCAGCGAGCGCTGCGCGGGCGCCTGGGGTGGATGGGCGGATGCGGCGTGTGGCATTTGATATCTCCCGGAATCGCGTGAATACGGGAGATATTTAGCCATGCGGCGGCGGGGAGCGACAGGTGAAGCCGTCCGAAAAATATGTCCGGTTTGCGTGACAGGGCCGTGTCGCACAGCGCGGGGATCAAGCCCGTTTGTCCCCGGGGGGGGCCGACACCTTCGCCGGGGAATCAACGGGCGGTGCCACATCCGGCGTGGCGGGCGCTGCCGGTGGGGTCCCGCTGGGCACCATCGGGGAACGGCTCAGTCCTTCGTTGATCCATGCGCTCAGCAACGTGTAGGTCACTGCAAGAATCACAGGGCCGACAAACAGGCCGACGATGCCGAACGTCAGCATCCCGCCGAGCACACCCGCGAGAATCAACGTCATCGGCAAATCTGCGCCGCGGCGGATGAGCATTGGACGCATCACGTTATCCAGCATGCCGATGAATACTGACAGCACCAGCAGCAGCGTGGCGAGTGTCGGACTGTCCTGCCAGTAAAGCCATGCAACGCTCGAGAGCAGCACAGGGAATGGGCCGATCTGTGCAATACACAGCACCAGCATCAGGGCCGTCAGGAAGCCCGACAGCGGCACGCCCGTCAGCCAGAGTCCCAGGCCGCCGAGCAGCGACTGCGTTACCGCCGTGACCACGATGCCGAGCGCCACCGCACGAATCGACATGCCCGCAAGCCGTACCGATTCCTCTCCGCGATCGCCGCCGAGGCGTCTTGCTATGCGAATCAGTGCCCGCGCCGCGCGCTCACCCTGCATGAAGAGAATGCCGGAGATGATCAGAGTGAGCCCGAGATGAACCACGAGCAGACCGACGGAGCCCAGCTTTGAGAATCCCCAGGAAGCGGCCTTGACGGCATAGGGCTGAATCTTGGCGACGAGACCGCCGGGACCGGCGGCCGCCAGTGCCTGCCACTCGTCGCTGGCGCGTTGACCGATCACCGGGATGCGGGTGAGCCAGTCGGGCGGCATCGGGAGGCCGCGTTGCCCGATGGAATGCACCTGGTTGCTGATGTCGGACGCGTGTCCGATCAGCGTGCCGATGGCGGCAGACAACGGTGCGACAACGATCACCAGCATGCCGACGATCATGACCGTGGTGGCAAGCCATCGTTTGCCCCACAGGCGCCGTTGCAGACCGACGAGCAACGGCCAGGTGGAGGCGACAATCGTCACTGCCCAGATAAATGCCGGCAGAAAGGGGAGCAGTACCCATAGCGTACCGATCATCAGCGCACTGAGGACGAGGATGATCAGCAGGTTACGGGCGAGTTCGCTCGGGGTCGTGGAAAGCATGGGTGCTCCGGCAGACAGAGGGGGAGAACGCGTGTCACCACGCGTCCGGCAGTACGTGTTCGCACACGATGCGAGGGAAACACGATGCCACGCCGTGGCGGGCACGGCAAGTGCGTCGCGCCGGTACCTTACAGCGGCGTCGATTGCTCTGTGTCGTCGTCGGTACGATCAGGCGGGAGGCTACGCCACCGAGGGAGGTCCCTCGGCCGGCAAAGCGCATCGGGTACCGTCGTCGTACCGTGCCGCCGGGCGCCGGTTGGCTGGGCGGGGGAGCGAGGCGCATCGTCGGCACGGCGACCGGAGGCCGCCGGCGCAGCGGCGCCTGCCGCATGCGTTTCGGGAAAGGTGAACGACGTTCCCTCCGTCGTGTTGTTGTTCACCTCGTCAGTGCCCGGGCTGCCTGGGCTGTCGAGGTGCGATGGGGACGAATTTCCCGACGATACGCCCGAGTCGTCAACCGTGACGACCGTGCTGGTACTGATCTTCTGTTGCGGCGCGCGCCGTTCGTGCGCAGTGCGAATGTCTTCGCGTTGTGCAGCGGTCTGGCTTATCGAGAATATGAGGCCGATGACGCCGTACAGGACGTCAAGGACCGCGAAAACATGGGCTTCCTCTGCCACTGTCGGGGAGTGAGGATCGGAGGCGGGCAGCGTCACGTTGCGAGCATCGTAGTCCTCGGCAAATGGCGTGTCGTCGGCGTTGCCGTGGGCGTGAGCCGCATAATCGCCCATCCACGCGAGATAGTAGAACGTAAGCGTCAGCGCAAACCAGATGAGTCTGGGCGGGGTGGATTGAAGCATGGCGGACAAATCGTGAAAGAACGCGCCGACGCTCTCCCGCTGGCCTACCGGAGCAGGCTCGCGTCCCACGGCTTCGATCAGTTCCGCGAAGTTGTTTTGCGTGAGGACTTGCAGGCCGGCACTGTGCCGCGTCACTCCCAACTGATGAATGATAGGGAGCAGCAGGAGGCCCGGCATCGGTGCCAGCGGAATCTCAAGGGCCGCGTGCAGCGTGTCGCCGAAGCGCCGCGTGAAAATGCCTGGCGCGAAGCGGGACACGATACGTTCGATGCCGTAGCGGGCCCCGTTGCGCAGAACCCCGTAGCAAAAGACAAAACCGAGCACCTGCGCAAAAGCCGCGCGGTAAGGCGTGGCGAGGATCGCGCTCAAGCCTTCCAGTCCCGGTGCCGGCGTCGTGCGTACGATCTGGTTCTGGTACTGCACTTGAGTGGCGTTGAAGCCGGCCATGCCCAGCAAGTTGATCAGAACGACGCCCAGCGCAGCCAATGGCGGCCATAGCCACGCCTGCGAGCGCGTAGGGTCCGTCGATTCCGCAAGGAGCGATACGAGGGCGGAGCCGACGGCGAAGGGCATGGCATCGCGCAGCGTGCCGATATAGAACGAACGCCACGAAAAGCCGGGTCGTTGTTCGCGCAACAGCACCTCGAGGCGCTCGCTCACGTCCGCCACATCGAATCCGTGATGCGCCAGCATCCGGGCATGCCTGTGCAGATGTGTGTGCAATGTGTCATGCCACGGGTGCGCCGCTGAATTGACGGGGGCTTGCAGGGTGTCGTCAGACCATCCCTGTCTGAGTTGTTCAAGGGCGTCTTGCCATCGGTCCGATGCAGGTGCCGTTCCCATGGCACGCAGCGCCGGTACGGCGACGTCCTGCCAAAGCACATCGAAAATGCGCCGCGCGCGATCGGCGCCGTAGCCCGTGAACATATCGATGGCAAAGACGGGGGTGTCGACCGTCGAGGTCCGCGAAGACGGGGCGGCGGGGGCGGACGATCGGCGACCGGCGAATACCGGAGCGAGTGCCGCTGGCTCCCGGAGCGCACCACCGCCGCTGCGAGCTTGCGCCTGTGCCAATAGCCATGGCAACGCGTTAGCCGTCACACTGGCCTGAGCCGCCGCTTGCTGAGCGCGAGCGAAGTCCTCGGCAAGTGGCGTTACGGGTTCATGTCGTTGCGATTCGTGTGCTGAAGGGGTAGCGGTGGTGGAGCTATGGGAGGACCAGCAAGAGGAGCATCCGTAGGGCATGGCGTCGATAGCAGGACTCGGCCGAAGGCGAGGTGCCGGGCCGCGGTCGTGAAAAGGCGAAATGAAGCGGGCGATGCTACGCGCATCCGTTCACCGCGACCACGCTTGGACAGCCGTTTGAAGTCGTTAATTCGCGATGCTGCGTAGCGGCATCGCTCCTGTCGCCACCGATTCAGCGGATACCCAACGTCCTGCGCGCCGGGCATTGCGCATCGTGTGTCACCGATCAGGCGTCGGGCACCACCATCACCCCGGCGCGCAAGCCGTTCTCGACGTTGGGGTTCGGAAACACGATGCGCTCTTCGGGGTGCGACACCGTGTAAGTGTTCTCACCGTCACGTGCCAACACGGTACCTGCGGCGTAGGGTGTGAAATTTGGCGTATCGGCAGGAACGTCGAGAACGAAAGCGTCGGTGTGGCGCACGATTTCGGCGGCCACACGAAAGCGTTGCGTATGCAGGACCTTGCCATCGTCGCGCAGGCCCATCTCGCCGCCGCAGAGCCAGCGTCGCAGCGCTGCGTCGATGCCGGCGAAGTCCGCCAGACGGTTCTGCCCGAACGGCGCCACCTTGCCGAGTTCGAGCGTGCAGCTCTCGGCGCCAAATCGCGCATATGTGTAATACGAAAACGTGACGGACGGCTGCTCGGTGCGCATCACCGCCTCGATGTCGGCGGCGGCGAGCGTATCGATCCAGTCGTCGCTCGGCGGGTGCTGCGGGGTGCCGGGTACGACCGCAAAGCGCGAAAAGAGCGATGCGCGAATCGCGGTGTGCATATCGACATGCCGGCGCAGGCGGTGCACGCCGTCCCCCCCCGCGAAGAATTGCGCCACGATCACTTCGAGTTCGCGGGCGCGCTGCACGGCGGGCGACTCGGCACGTTTCGCGTGGGCGCCATGGAACAGACGATTCAGGTCGTACTCGAGATATCGCTTGCCGGCACGCACGGCGTCCGGGTTGCCGAGAATGACGAGCACCCGCTCGCGCAACGTCAGGCGAGCGTCTGCGATGTCGCGCAGAATGCCGTCGACGATTTCGATGGGGGCGGTTTCGTCGCCGTGAATGCCACACGACAGGACGGCGTCGAAGCGGCCGCCTTGTGACTTCCCCGCCTTGTCGGTGGTGCCGTTCGCGTCGGCTGGCGTGAGTTCGAGCACGCCCTCGGCGTGCCGTTGCCAGCGTACGCCGCACGGATCGATGCCTTCGTCGTGGTGAGTGTCGCGCGATTCGCGCACATCGCTTAGCCAGTGGCGCAGGGCCGAACGATTGGCGTCGGTCATGATGAGATATCTCCAAAAACGCAGATTCGTATTCTATGCGTGTCGCTCGCGTGACCGTTACATGACTTCGCCGATGCCCTGTAACGCCCTGTTTACGGGGTTCCGCCGGGGCGTTGGACGCAAGCGCATTGTTCCGTCTGTCGAATCCGTGTCATCATGATCCGCATCGCACGCCGTTCCATCGGGCGTGGCCTCCGGGATTGTCGTTCATGACCGATCTGTACATCGAAGGTGTCTGGCGCACCGCCAAAGGTGCAGAATTCCGTTCGCTCGATCCCATGTCGGGCGACACAGTGTGGAAGGGCTGCGCGGCCGACGCGACCGATGTCGACGCCGCGGTGCAGGCTGCCCGTCGCGCGCAGCGAGATTGGGCGCGGCGACGTGCCGATGAGCGTCTGGCAGTGTTGCAGCGTTTCGCGGCCATCGTGAACGAAAAAACCGAAGCGCTTGCCGACGCCATCGGCCGGGAGACCGGCAAACCCTTGTGGGAAGCGCGTACCGAAGTGGCGACGATGTCCGCCAAGGTCGCCAATTCGGCCAAAGCGTATCTGGAGCGCGCCGGCGAGCGGCGCAACGCGATGGCGGATGGACAGAACGTCGTCCGCCATCGGGCGCACGGCGTGATGGCTGTCTTCGGACCCTACAACTTCCCTGGCCATTTGCCCAATGGGCACATCGTTCCCGCTCTGCTCGCGGGCAACACCGTTGTTTTCAAGCCGAGCGAACTTGCGCCCGGGGTAGCCGGGCGCACCCTCCAATGCTGGATCGAAGCAGGCCTGCCGCCGGGCGTGCTGAATCTCGTGCAGGGCGGGCGCGACACCGGGGCGGCGCTCGCAGCGCACGACGATATCGACGGGTTGTGCTTTACCGGCAGCTCCGCCACCGGCCGTGTGCTGCATCAGCAGTTCGCCGGGCGGCCGGGCAAGATCCTCGCGCTGGAGATGGGCGGCAACAATCCGCTGATTGTCGATGCCCCCGCCAATATCGACGCCGCGGTGCATGTGACTATCCAGTCCGCCTTTCTCTCGGCGGGACAGCGATGCACCTGTGCACGACGCCTGCTCGTGCCGCGCGGACCGCAAGGCGATGCCTTCATTGATCGGTTGACGTTCGTGGCGCAACGCATCAGCGTGGGACGTTACGACGCCGAGCCGCAGCCGTTCATGGGCGCGGTGGTGTCGTTGCAGGCGGCGCACCGCATGACCGCCGCGCAAGCCGATCTCATGGCGCTCGGTGGCCGCGTTATCCTGCCGCTCAGTCAACCGGACGGCCGGTCCGCGTTGCTGACGCCAGGGTTGATCGACGTGACGGCGATTGCCGCGCGCGACGCACTGCCTGACGACGAGTATTTCGGCCCGTTGCTGCAAGTGCTGCGCTACGACACGTTCGAGGAGGCCATCGCGCTCGCCAATCGCACGCGCTACGGACTGGCCGCCGGGTTGCTCTGCGACGATCCGGCGCGTTACGAGCAGTTTCTTGCGCAGATCCGTGCGGGGGTCGTCAATTGGAACCGGCCGACGACGGGGGCAGCGGGCGCGGCGCCGTTCGGCGGTATCGGTGAGTCCGGCAACCACCGGCCCAGCGCGTGGTACGCGGCGGATTACTGTGCTTACCCCATCGCGTCGATGGAAAGCGAGCGTGTGGCGATGCCCGAACACCTCAGCCCTGGACTGGACTTTGGCGCGTCCTGACGGTGGTATCGACCGGATTTGTATTCTGCTTTCTCAGGAACTGACATGACGCGTATTGCCTTGGAAGCCAACTTCGACGGATTGGTCGGCCCCACTCACAACTATGCCGGTTTGTCGTTCGGCAACGTTGCCTCGGCGAACAACGCCAATCGCGTCTCGAACCCTCGCGAGGCGGCGCTCCAAGGCCTTGCAAAGATGAAGGCGCTGGCCAATCTCGGCTACGCACAGGGTGTATTGCCCCCGCAAGAGCGTCCGTCGGTCGCGTTGCTGCGCACGCTTGGGTTTTCCGGCGACGACCACGCGGTCATCCGCGAGGCGGCCCGCACCGCACCGGCAGTGCTCGGTGCGGCCTGTTCGGCAGCGAGCATGTGGACGGCCAACGCCGCCACTGTCAGCCCGTCGGCGGATACCGCCGACGGCCGGGTGCATTTCACGGCGGCGAATCTGTGCAGCAAGTTGCACCGCGCTATCGAGCACGACACCACGTCGCGCGTGCTGCGCGCCGCATTCCCCGACGAGACGCAGTTCGCGCATCACAACGCATTGCCGGGCTGGCCGTCCTTGGGGGATGAGGGTGCGGCAAATCACACGCGGTTTTGCGGGGCATACGGTGAGCGGGGCGTCGAGTTCTTCGTCTACGGCCGGGATGACCTTGCAAGCGCCCCGGCGCCGCGCCGGTTTCCCGCACGTCAGACGTTGCAGGCGAGTCAGGCGATTGCCCGTCTGCACGGACTGGCCGACGAGGACGTGGTGTTTGCCCAGCAGCATCCCGACGCGATCGACGCCGGCGTCTTCCATAACGATGTGATCGCCGTAGGCAATGGCAACGTGCTGTTTTGCCACGCACTGGCGTTCGTCGATCAGGCGGCAGTACTCGCAACGCTGCGCGATCGGCTGGCTGCCAGAGGGACTCAACTGGAGGTGATCGAGGTGTCCGCCACGGACATCTCGATCGAGGACACCATCGGCAGCTACCTTTTCAACAGCCAGTTGCTCGCCCGGACTGCGGAAGCGGGCGGTGGAATGCGGTTGGTGGTCCCGCAGGAGTGTCGCGAACGTCCGGCCGTATGGCGTTACCTCGAGTCGCTGGTGGCCGGCGGCGGCCCGATTCGTGAGCTACAGGTGTTCGATCTGCGCGAGAGCATGCGCAATGGCGGCGGCCCCGCATGTCTGCGGCTGCGGGTGGTGCTGACCGAAGCGGAGCGCAAGGCAACGCACGCAGGACTGTGGATCGACGATGCACGTTATGCGACGCTCACCGGCTGGGTGAAGCGCCACTATCGTGACCGGCTGTCGGTGAGCGATCTGGCCGATCCGGCATTGCTCGACGAATGCCGCACCGCCCTCGACGAACTCACACGGTTACTTGGCCTGGGTAGTCTTTACCCGTTCCAGCGCGACGTTTGAGCGCAACCCGCCAACCGGCGCAGGCGCCGTGCGGTGGTTACTTCCTATTCATAACGAAAGGAGTCGATTCGATGACGACAATCATTGGTTTGTCCGGCAGCCTGCGTAAGGGCTCGTACAACACGGCATTGCTGGTCGCAGCGAAGGCGGTGGCGCCTGCAGGCGTGACGCTCGACGTGCGCACGTTGCACGGCATTCCGCTTTACGACGGCGACGTCGAAGCGAGCGAGGGTATTCCGGACGCGGTCGCCGCGTTGAAAGACGCCATCGCAAACGCGGATGGTTTGTTGCTGGCAACACCCGAGTACAACAACGGCATGCCCGGCGTGTTCAAGAATGCGCTCGATTGGCTATCGCGACCCCCTGCCGATAGTGCGCGAGTGTTCCAGAACAAGCCGGTCGCCATCATGGGCGCGTCGCCCGGTGGTTTCGGCACGATTCTGAGTCAGAACGCCTGGTTGCCCGTACTGCGCACGCTACAGACCACTCCTTGGTGGCAGGGCCGTCTGATGGTGTCGCACGCGAATAAGGTCATCGACACCGACGGTAATCTTCAGGACGCCGCCGTGCGCCAGCAACTGGCCGCGTTTGTCGCCGGGTTCGTGACGTTTTTGGATGAGAGGAAGAGTGTTGGCTGAGGGTATTTGTTTTAAATCAATAAATTGCGGTGATTTATTGATGTGATTTGTTTGGTGATTTGCGATGCTGAACCTTCGCCAATCGAGAATGACGAACCGATAAGCGACGCGATTCACGAATTGTCCTGCGATGCACTATGCTGGATGGAACGTGTCGGCCGACACGTCGATCGCGTCCTGTCGCAAAACCGGGGGTGTCGCCATGCAAATTGAGTTTCCGGATCACCGTCCCGTGTTCAACTACGAAGATCTGACGATCGAATTCGCTGTTGTCGTCAATGGCCGGCCGTTCGATTGTGCGGTGTCGGCTGAAGCGTTGGAGGACCACTTTGGCGCCCACTCGGCCCGCGCAGACGATCTGTTGCATGCCTTCGAGCATGGGCGCAGTCATATCCAGGCGCTCACGCGCGAATACTTGGCGATGGGGCTCGCGGGCCCCGTCCTGCTGCGCAGTGGGCACTTCCGCTGGGTGCGGGAGACCAAGCGTCAGGCGTCGCGTCGCTAGTCGCTCATTCTCATTGGGGCAATATTTTCGCGCGCTGGAATTGATTGACGTCAAGTTTCGAATTGTTTAGGTATACGACTCAATAGGCGAGCCGTAGGGATCGGCGTAGACTGGCGTTGCCGCGAAAGAAGTCACACCAGCGGCACCACTGTCGATCACTAGAAGGAGTCGCCATGGGCTCGGAATTTCGCGTTGTCATTGCCTCGATCGCGGCCTTCATGACGTTGGCCGGGGCGTTTGCCACCATCCACGGCTTGCTTTATGACAAGACCTACGTCATGCACTGGGGGGTGGCCACTGTGCTGTTCGGCATTCTCTTCATCGTCGTGATGCTCACGCCGTGGCCGCGAGATGAAGAGGGCGAGACCAAGTCAAAGCCCTGAGTCGCACCAACCGTTTGGTGTGCGGCGTCCTACACTGGGAATTGAGGGACGCCGCCGAAGTCACCCGAGAGTCGCGCGGCCCCGGCTGGACAAGCCGCCGGTCTCGTCGATTTCCCTGCCTGAATCGCTTCGCAACGTGCGTGACCTCGTTGTGAGGTGACGTATGTGTTCCGATCTCCGCGTCTTCATTGCCTCCATCGCCGCGTTCGTGACGCTGGGAGGCATTTTCGCCACGATCCACGGTTTGCTGTTCAACCTGCCGGAGGTCTCCCGCTACGGCGTGGCAGCCGTGCTGATCGGGGCGACATGCACGGCTACCATGCTGATTCCGTGGGGCGAGCGTGAGAAGTCGTGACACGTCGATAAGCGTGTCGATGAGTGCATCGGACGGCCGCCTTAGCGAGCCGGTTGGGCGAGGCGTGCTCGCACGCACATGAACGCGGGCGCTTGCGACAATTCGTCGTACAGTCGGCGGTCGACGGCCTTCATCTCCGGCAACGGCAGCGGCTCGACCATACGTTCGATCTGCCAGCCTGCCTCGGCGGCGGCATTCAGAATGCTCGCCAGCGGGCGCCGATAGGACTCCACGTACGGCTTCGGCTCGCCGAAGCCGCTCCAGTACATGCCGAAACGCGTGGTCTCGAAGTAGGTGCTGTTGCGCCGCGTACGCTCGTCCATCCAATCGCGCATCGGATGCCCCATCGACCAGACCAGCATCGCGCCGGGTTGGGCGACCCGTGCGAATTCGCGAAATGTCGGCCCAAGGTCTTCGACGTAGTCGAGGGCGAGGGCGCTAACGATGGCGTCGAAGCGATTGTCGGTCAGTGTCGCGAAGGTTTCGCCGAGGTCTTGCACGTCGAACGTCGCGGCGAGTCCTTCGCAGCGTTTGCGGGCCAGCACGATCATTTCGGGGGTGACGTCGATGCCGTGTACCGTCGCCCCTTGCCCGGCGAGCCAGGCGCTGTTGATGCCGGGGCCGCAGCCCGCGTCAAGCACCTGCAGGCCGGCGGTGTCGCCAAGCAGGGCGCGCGTGGCGGGGCGTTCGTACAGGGCGTTGTGCGGCTTGGTGACGGCAATCTCGGCGTAGCGTTCGGCGAAACTTGCGTAAGCGGTGCGTCCTATCGACGCTGGATCGGATGACGACATGCGCGGCTCCAGGGGGGCGGCCCCGCACGGCGCACGATGACGCGAACGCGCAACGGTGACCGGGCGGCAGGGCGAAATAATAAGGCGGGGAGCGATTGTAACGCCAAAGCGGCAAATACCTGGCATGCCCGGCCATACCCACTGTCGCGATTCACGGGGCCTTCGGGGCGGAATCGAGCCTCCCCCGAGTGTCCGCACGACACACCAATGTGGGAGAATAGCGGCCTTCGCCGCCGCGTCTGCCTTCGAGACGGGCGTTGTGCGACAGCCGTTATTGCGCGACAACATTCCCAAGCATGCCCCCATCCAGTCTTTCTCCCTCGCCGTCCGGCGCCTCGACCTTTGGTGTGGCCGAGACCATCGATGTCGCCGTGATCGGTGCGGGTCCCGCCGGTCTGATGGCGGCAGAAGTGTTGTCGGCGGCGGGATGGCGTGTCGACGTGTACGATGCCATGCCGTCGGTCGGGCGCAAGTTTTTGATGGCGGGCAAGGGCGGTATGAATCTCACGCACAGCGAGCCCGCAGCGCCATTCGTGGCCCGCTACGGCAAACGAGCGGACGCCGTCGCCCGGTGGCTGCGCCGTTTCAGCGCGGACGATGTGCGCTCGTGGGCGCATCGGCTCGGCATCGATACGTTCGTTGGCACGTCAGGACGTGTTTTTCCCGTCGACATGAAAGCGGCGCCACTGTTGCGTGCCTGGCTCACCCGGCTGCGTGCGGCCGGTGTCCGGCTGCATGTACGTCATCGCTGGCTGGGCTGGGAGGCACAGGCGGCGGCCGGTCCGGACGACCTGCGGTTCGCAACGCCGAGCGGCGAGCGCCGGGTACGGGCAAAGGCGGTGGTACTGACGCTGGGCGGCGCCAGTTGGCCGCAGTTGGGGTCGGACGCCGCCTGGGTACCCTGGTTGCAGGACCACGGGGTAGGCGTCGCGCCGCTTCTGCCTGCCAACGCGGGTTTCGAGACGGACTGGACGCCGCATCTGCGCGAGCGTTTCGCGGGGCACCCGGTGAAGTCCGTGACGATGACGCTGCCTGACGGCACGACGCGGCAAGGCGAGTTCGTGATCTCGACGCATGGCATTGAGGGCAGTCTGGTGTACGCGCTGTGTGCACCGATCCGCGATGCGATCCGCGCCAATGGCAGCACGCAAATCCATCTGGATCTTTTGCCGGATTGGCGTGAGCAGCGCGTGGCCGAGGAGGTGGCGCGCCCGCGCGAATCACGCTCGATGGCGAGCCATCTGCAAAGCCGTCTGGGAATCGCGGGGGTGAAGGCGGCGCTGCTGCGCGAGTGCCTGCCGCGTGAGACGTTCAACGATCCGGCGGCGCTCGCGGCCGGGATCAAGCGGTTGCCGTTGACGCTGCTGCGCACACGCCCGATTGCCGAAGTCATCAGCACTGCCGGAGGCGTCGCGCTCGACGCACTGGACGCCCATTTGATGGCGAAGGCACTGCCGGGGGTGTTCTGCGCGGGAGAGATGCTGGATTGGGAAGCGCCAACCGGTGGGTATCTGCTTACCGCATGCTTTGCCAGCGCCTGCGTGGCGGGAGATGGCGCAGCAGCCTACCTTCAGGCCCTGCGCTAATGGAGCGACCCGACGGCTGTGCCGCCGCCGGGGGCGCTTGTCTTCTCGGTCTGGTGTCAGCTTTAACGGGATCAGGCCGGGCGAACACCCAGACGCCACAGTGAGGTGACTTCGGCGCGTCGCGCAGCATGCAGCGGGTCGTTGGCATCACCGGCCTTCGGATGATGCGGCCGCACATCGTGACGCGCAAGCACGACCAGACCCGCCCCGTGAATCCACGACAACAACGTCTCGCGAGTGCGCAAACCCAAATGTTCCGCGAGATCCGACAGAATCAGCCAGCCTTCGCCGCCCGGACTCAGATGGGCCGCCAAGCCATTCAGGAAGCCCTTGAGCATCTGGCTCTCCGGATCGTAAATGGCATGCTCGATGGGCGCATTTGCCTTGGCCGGCAACCACGGCGGGTTGCAGACGATCAACGGCGCCTCGCCCTCAGGGAACAGATCGGCATCCACGATCTTCACCGAACGGTCGTAGCCAAGCCGCGAGATATTCTCTCGCGCACACGCCAATGCCCGGGGATCGCGATCCGTCCCAATGACCTGCTGCACCCCACGACGTGCCAGCAACGCCGCGATGACACCCGTTCCCGTGCCAACGTCAAACGCCAACGACGTGGACGGCAACGGCGCCTGCTCGATCAACTGCAAATACTCGCCGCGAACCGGCGAAAATACGCCGTACCACGGGTGAATCGATGCACCCAACGCCGGAATCGTCACCCCCTTCTTGCGCCACTCGTGCGCACCGACCAATCCCAGAATCTCTCGCAACGATGCCACCGACGGTGCATCGTCCGGCACACCCCAGACTTCCGTGCATGCCTCTCGAACGTCCGGCGCACGACGCAACGGAATACCATAGTCGGCATCCAGCGGAATGAGCACCATGCCCAAGATTCTCGCCCGCTGGGCCTGCGCCATCCGGTGCTTGTGAAAGGCCTCAGCCGGATTGACGCCGGTCTGTGTATCTTTCACCGACGCCTTGCGACGTGGGCGATGCGGCGGACGGTCAGCCCGACGCGCCATCGCCTGCATCAATTGACGTGCATTCTGATAGTCGCCGCGATATAGCAACGCCGTACCACCACATGCCAGATGGTACGCATCGTCAGCCGTGATCGTATCGTCGACAACTTCGACGCGGCGCGGTGGGGTGACTCCCGCTTCTGAACGCCAACGGGCAGTGACGGGGCGACCGTCTTCGGTCCAGTCGAGCGTTGGAGTATTGTTCATGCTGTGTCTTTTAATGGCGTGGCGGCGCTGAGAAGCGCTGGCGGGATGCTCCCCCCAGCCGGACCGGGGGCCCCTTTCCGCCTCTCAAACATAAACCCAACTCGCTGCAGAAAGGGGCCCCCGGTCCGTCTTCTTCGCTTCCTTCTGGATGCGCCGGAAGCACGCATTATGCCTGCGTTAATACTCATCCCTACTCATCCCGCCGGAAATGGCCCGTTTTTAGCCGCTTTCGGCCGCGCTTTCGTCCGTTTAGGTGGTGCCTTCCGGGGCGGAGAACAATACGCCGATTGCCTCCCTTAACGCGCCATCCAACGCCGGGTCGATGCCCGGGATCGGCGCCGGCTTCATCTCAGGTGCCGGTCCGCCATGCCTCAACGCCGCCGCCATATGCGTGAGAATCGCCGCCCCAGGATGTACCGCTGCCTCTTGATCGTCTCTACGCGGAACCGTGTCCGTGATCGTATTCGCTACCCGCTCCAATCCCACCAACGCAGGCCACCAACGCGCCGCTCGACGACTCACCAACGGAGGCTCCGATAACGCTCGCTGCAATGCAACACGGGTGTCGTCCAACGCCTTGTACGCCGCGCGCCTTGCCACGAAAACCGCATCGATATCGCGCGTGTCGGCAAGCGCCGCATAGCGGCCCAGCGCGTCAAGTACTCCGGCAACCCGCTCGTCAAGCTGACGCCGCTCCCACTTTGCCCACGGCAAATACCCCACCAACAACACGATGGCACACGCCGCCACAGCGTCGATGAAGCGCGCGACGGCAATGTTCTGACTGCCCGGCTGCAACGCACCCATCACCAACATCAGGATCGGTAACAACAACGCGCTGAATAATCCATAGTTGCGCCGCAACGCCCAAGGCAAACACGCAGCGAGCGGAATTAGCGTTGCCAAACTGACGAGACCGTTACGGTCGACCGCAACTACCGCTGCTGAGACCGCCACGCCAACGATGCTGCCCACGCCACTCTGTAACGCTCGGGCAAATACGGAGCCGTAGTTCGGCTTGAAAATTACCACGACGATCAGCGGTACCCAATACGAGCGCGGCAACGCCGTGATCGCAATGAAGATCTGCGCGACAAGCACGCACAGGCCGATGCGAACCAGATATCGCCACACATCCGGCCAAGGCCACTTCGGCATCCAGCGTGGATGCACCGTGGCCCGCGCCTGATGCCGCGCCAAAGCAACCAATGGCGCCTCGGCAGCATGCACGGTACCCGCGAGCAACGGCTCGGCACGATGCAACGCCGACGCCAACGTCGGGGACCGATTGGCCTTCGCTACGGTGACGACGGCATCAACGTCGACAGGACGATCTCTCGCAACGCTGCGGGCAACGCCGTACATGGCGCGCCCGAGCGGCGCAGGCAAGGGCCTGCCTCCTTGCACAAGACCGATGACGGCAGACGTGATGGGCTCGGCAGCCAATATCTGTGCGGCTCGGCGCTCAAGGACATCCCAGCCGCTAACCGTGCTTGCGCGTGCCGTCAGCAATGTGTCGTAAGCCGCAGCAATCGCATTTTCGAGCGAGCGGCGTGCGAGCCTTACACGCGGCGTGCCGCTCGCTTCGAGCACGTTGGCCAACTGCTGATAGATGGCGGCGACAGCGTCACGCTCGGCCGCGCCCGGATGCCGTAGCCAATGTACGGCCATGAGCATTACGCTGAAGACTCCCCCCGCAGCCAGCAGCAGCGGCGCACGCCATTCGGGCGGCGGCAGCGCAAGGCCCCAGCCGACGATGAGGTAAACGACACCCTGCAACGTCGCGGCTGAAGCCACGTTACCAAACGTTCCGATGAAGCTGAACAGCAGAATGGCCACTTGCAGCAGCACATGCGCGAGCCACGGATTGTAGACGCCGATATCGTGGATCAGCATGCCGGCATAAAAGCCCACGACGCCGGTGGCAATGGTCAGCAGGATGGAGCGTGCCCGTGCACGATAGGGGCCGGTCCGGTCGCCCGTGATGGCCGGCAGCGCGCCGAGGGCGATGAGCGACGCGTCGGCGCCATGACCGGTCGCGGCGCCGATGGCCGTAGGGACCGCGACGCAGAGGGTGGCATGGACGGCGTCCCAGCGCGAGAACGCCACGGGTTCGAGTCGCGCCAGACGCGACATCCACGCGACGCGGCGGCCGGGTTCAGGCGTTGTGGGCATGGGGGAGGGCTGCCGCTCCGTCGTCAGGACGCGCGCTCTGGCGTGTCTGTATCCATCAGCGGCATGAGTTTGCCTTGGCCGCGAATCCAGGCGTGATCGGCGCGCTCGGCCATTTCTTTGTCGCCCCGGCTGTCGCCGTAAGCGAAGAGCACGCGCGGCGGACAAGTCGTCCACCACGCTTCGAGGCGTCGCAATTTTTCGGGCCCCCAGCAATTCGGCTGCGCGAATTGCCCAGAGAAGCGCGCCTGATCGTCGAACGCGAGTTCGGTGCTTAGTACGGCATCGAACCCGACGGAGGCGGCCCAAGGGCGAAGGTACAAGCCCGGTGAGGCACTGACCAGCACGACGCGGTGTCCCATCGCCCGGTGCTGCCGCAGGCGCGCAAGCATCTCGGGGCGCAGCAGACTGGGTAGGCGCCGAGTGATGAACCGTTGGGCATCGTCTTCGAGTTGTGCCCGGGTGCGCATACCGAGTGACGCCCGCAGGAACGCCGCCTTGGCAGTGCCTCTGTCGACGAGACGCAATGCGGCGCCGATCAGCCATGGCGACGCGAGCACGGCGCCTGCCACGAAACGCGGTGTGCCGACCGTGTCACGCACAAACACGCGCAGACTGTCGGTGGTGGAAATCGTCCCGTCGAAGTCGAAGGCGGCGATGATGGACGCGTCTTGCATGCAGCGTCAACGCTTGTCCGGCACGGGCGATGATGCCGGCGTCGTGCTGCGCGAGTCGGCGACGGCCACGAGATGCGGCCAGCGTTCACTCGCCTGCCGGCCGGCAACAATCGCCTGTTCGTCGCGATAGAACGGCAGCACATCGGTGCCGACGGTTTCACGCAGACGGTCGATGTCCGATGGATACCGATGTTCGATCATCGCGTCAGCCGCTTCCGGCGCGGACGTGATGGTCGCCTTGGTGTTGGGGGACGAAGGTTCGTTCAGGCTCATGCCGGGCATTCTATACGGTGCGCCTCGCCCACCGCAATTCAATTGCCGTGCTGACCGGCCGGCCGGTCGCTGTACCTGTCTCGCGACACATGGGCGCTAATGCCAGCTTGATCACTTGTACTTAAGCAAGCTAGCATGGCAAGACGTGCCATTTCGAGATGAGTTGTCCTGCCGGACCCCGGCGATCTTAGGATTGCGTGATAACGACGTGGTGAAGCGTCGGGTCGATCAGGCAAGGCTCGTGTGGAGATGGTGATAATGCAGCACAAGGACAGATGAGGCATCGCATATGCAGCTTCAAGCGTCTTGGTCGCGTTACACGAAGGTCACAGCCATCTGCCTGCTAATGATTGCAGCGATGGACCCCGGTGTCAGGCTTGCGGGAGCGGCACCAGCGGGAGGCGGAACGGGTAAGGCTCCGGCGCCATCGGCCGCCGCTGCCGTGCCGGACACGGCGTTCGGCGCCACCGCCTCGCCAGAGACGGGCGGCAGTACCGTTGCGCTTACGTCATCACCGCCCGGCACCCGTCAGCGTACGGTCACGTTTGCTCAACTGGGGCAGACGAACGGCCTGCGCCTGCGTGGCACGGAAGGCGCGGGCGATGTTAATTTCGGAGTCCGGCTCGATCAGACCGTCGCCTCGGCGTTGCTGCGGCTACGCTACACCTATTCGCCCGCTCTGATCCCCAATCTCTCGCAACTCAAGGTGTATCTGAACGAGGAGCTGATCGCCGCGTTGCCGTTCAGCAAGCAGGACGGCGGCAAGAATCTGGTGCAAGAGATTCCGCTTGATCCGCGCCTGCTCTCGGGCTTCAACCGTGTCCGTCTCGTATTCATCGGCCATTACACGATGGAGTGCGAGGACCCGATGCACTCCAGCCTGTGGATGGATGTCAGTCCGCAGAGCGAGATTGTCACGAGTACTCAGCCGCTCCCACTGCGCAACGATCTGGCAACGCTGCCCACACCGTTCTTCGATCGGCACGATAACCGCGATCAGTCGGTGCCTTTTGTCTTCGGCGCACCTCCGTCGCCTGCGGTAGTGCACGCGGCCGGAGTGGTGGCGACATGGGCGGGGGCTATTGGCGACTATCGCCGTACGCGCTTCCCGGTCAGCGTAAATACGCTGCCGTCGAAACACGCCATTGTGTTCGCCACGAACGACACGTTGCCGCAGGGGCTCAATCTCGCCAAGGTCGACGCGCCGACGCTGCGCATGATGACGAATCCGAATGATTCGTCGCTCAAGCTGCTGGTCGTTCAGGGGCGCGACGCCAAGGATCTGGAGACGGCGGTCCTGGCGCTTGTCTCGGGCCGCGCTGCGCTGTCGGGGGAAACGACACGCATCGATGCGCTCGAGCCGTTGCCTCCGCGCCCGGCCTACGACGCACCGCGCTGGGTGCGCACCGATCGTCCCGTCACGTTCGGTGAACTGGTCGACAATCCGAGCGATCTCCAGGCGAACGGCTATATGCCGTGGCCGATTCGCATTCAGCTCAATCTGCCGGCGGACTTACTTACGTGGCAGAACGCCGGCGTGCCGATGGATCTGAAGTACCGCTACACGCCGCCGGTCAAAACTGACGATTCGTCGATGAGCGTGACGATCAACGATCAGTTCGTGCGGGCGTATCGTTTGCGCCCGGCCGGGGCGAGTACCGACAAGAGCCACACGCTTGTGGAGTTGCTCGCCGACGGCACAACGGCCGACCGTAGGGAGGTGCGTATCCCCGCCTTCCAGGTAGCAGCGCGCAATGCGCTGTCGTTCCAGTTCGCGATGGAGCCGCACAAGGAAGGGATGTGTAGCCAGACGATCACGAACGCCGCACACTCGGCCATCGACGCGGACTCGACCATCGACTTCAGCGCTTTGCCGCACTACGCCGAGATGCCGAATCTGAGCTTCTTCGTCGGCAGCGGCTTCCCGTTCACGAAGTACGCCGATCTTGCGCAGACTGCCATTGTCATGTCTAAGACACCCGACACGGCGGAACTCGAAACGGCGTTTTCGGCGCTCGGCCAGTTCGGCCGCTCGACCGGCACCTATGCCGACCGCTTCGAGGTGCTCGACACGACGCAAACGGACCGCTTCAAGGACCGCGATCTGCTGGTGATCGGCGGCAAGGACGCCGCCGACCTTCTGGTCAAGTGGGGCAAGAATCTGCCGCTGATCATCGACAAGACCCGCCGCGTGCTGACGACGCAGCCGCAAAGCTATCGGGGGGATGGCGCGATGGGCTCGGCATTCGCGGCAAGCCGCGTCGGCCCGGCACGCATGGACGCGCTGTCGCAAGGTCCGCTCGCGGCACTTGTCGGCTTCGAATCGCCCGTGAGCCCCTCGCGTTCGGTGGTCGCGATCAATGCGTCGAGCGACGATACCCTGCTCAGCGTGGTCGATGCCATTGACGACAGCACCCGGCGCGAAGCGATTCACGGCGATCTGGCGGTGGTCAACGGCGAGCGAGTCGAGTCGTACCGGTTGGGGCAGACGTACTTTGTCGGCGACGTGAGCTGGTGGACCCGCATTCGCTATCACCTCTCGAGCCACCCGATTCTGGTCGGGCTGGTTGCGTTGCTCGCGGCCTTCGCGATTGCGCTCAAGTGCTTTGGCTGGTTGCAGCGCCGCGCGTCGCGTCGTCTGGAGCAGTGAATGGAACGCGCCGATGCTTACGGCCGGCGCCGTCGTGCCGTGTTGCGCGCCCTCGCCGCGTGCAGTACGGTGTCGATGCTCGCCAGTGTGACGCGACGGGTGCATGGTGCGCCGGCGAATCCAGCGCCCCTGGCGCCCCTTCGCGCAGCGGGCGGCGGCCGTACGTGCGCTCCTGTCGACTGGCCCGACTGGACGCGTTTCAAGGCGGGTTTCCTGAGTGACGACGGACGCGTGGTCGATCACAGCACGAACGACCAGCGCACGGTATCCGAAGGCCAGGCCTACGCGTTGATCTTTGCGCTGATTGCCAACGATCGGGCCACGTTCGACAAAGTGCTCGACTGGACGATCAACAGTCTGGCGCAGGGCGATCTGACCGCCCGTCTCCCGGCATGGCTCTGGGGCAAGAAGGACGACGGCCAGTGGGGCGTACTCGACAGCAACCCGGCAAGCGACGCCGATATGTGGATCGCTTACGCGCTGGGCGAGGCGGGACGGTTATGGACGGTGCGGCGCTACACCGCGCTCGGCGCGCTCGTTGCACGACGCATCGCGTCGGAGGAGAGCGATTTCGTCCCGGGACTTGGCCGCACGTTACTCCCGGCCCCGGTCGGTTTTCATCCGGCCAAGGATCTGTGGCGGCTCAACCCCAGTTACGTACCGATGCAAGTGGTGCGGTGCCTGGCTGGCCTCTTTCCGGAGAGCGGGTGGGAACAACTCATTCCATCGTCGCTCAAGCAGATCACGCTGACGGCGCCGCCGCTTGGGTTCGCCCCCGAATGGGCGATGTACCGCGCCGGCCGTGGGTTCGAGATCGATCCCGAGACGCAGGGCGAGGGCAGTTACAACGCGATTCGTGTGTACCTCTGGGCGGGCATGCTCGCCCCCGACAGCGCGGATTTTCGCGCGCTCAGGCACACTTTCGACGGCATGTTGAAGTACGTGGCGACCCACGGCGCCCCGCCCGAGCGGGTCAATACGCGTGACGGCGCCGCCAGACAGGACGGCGGTTCGGGATTTTCGGCGGCGCTGGTCCCGCTGCTTCAGGCCGTGGGGGATACGACGCTGGCGCAAGCGCAAGTCGTGCGTGCCCGTTCTCTCGATGCGCAATCGGCGCCGGTCTACTACAACTCGGTACTCTCGCTGTTCGGTCTGGGCTGGCGGGACGGGCGCTTCCGTTTCGCCGCCAACGGCACGTTGCAAGTGCCATGGGAGGCGGCTTGCGCCACACGCTGATTCGCTCCGCCTGCGTGACTTGCCTGCTCATGGCTGCGGGTGGGGAACATGTGCGTGCGGCCCCCGCGCCGAACGCCGGTGACAACGAGGCCGACGCCGTGGCGCCCAGTCGAGACGTGCGTAATCTGCTCTCGAGCGCGACCCTCTGGCACGCACGTTATCGCAACGATCTCGCCCGCTCCGCGCTGGAAAAGGCGTTGCTCGTGCAACCGGACCAGCCCGACGCGCTCTCGCTGCTCGGTCAGATCGAGATTGAGGAGAATCATCCGCAGCAGGCGAACAAGGCATTGCAGACACTGCGCGCGCGCTATCCGAACGCCCTGGCGACGAAAGCGCTGGCCGACGTGATCCGCATCAATACTGTCGACAAGCCTCGTATCGCGCGCGCTCGTCTGCTTCAACGCAGCGGGCAGGCCGATGCCGCCTTTGCCGAATACAAGGCACTGTTTCCCGATGGCCCGCCCAGTGGCGATCTCGGCGTCGAGTACTTCCGGGCGCAGGCGAATGCCACCAACGGCTGGCCGGCTGCGCAACAAGGGCTGGCGAATCTGGCGAAGGCGTCGCCGGAAAATACGCGCGCTTCACAATCGTTGGCCGAAATGATGATCGACCGGCCGGCGAGCCGCCTTGCTGGCACGCGCATGGTGGCCGAACTCGCGGCGCGTCCTGATGCGGACATGAACGCGTTGCTGTCGCTGTGGCAGAAGGGGCTGTCCAAGGCGGACGGCAATCTCGCGTGGTTACCCCTGTATCAACGCTACCTCGCGCTCGCGCCAAACGACGCCGAGATCCGCGCGGCTTACGACAAGCTGAATGCGCAGCAAACCGCCCGCGCGCGTATGCTGGACGATCCCACGTACAAGGCGAGGCAGGCCGGTATTCGGGCGCTCGATCAGGGGCGGCTGGGCGACGCCGAGAAGTCGCTCGACGCAGCACGCGCCAAGCGACCTAACGACGGCGAACTGGCGGGCTCGCTGGGGCTTGTGAAGATGCGGCAGGGCGATCACAAGGGGGCGCAGGAATTGTTCGCACAGGCCTTGCGCAAGGACCCGGGCAATGCCGGCAAGTGGCGTAGCCTGCTGCGGACATCGCAGTTCTGGGGCGCGATGTCCGACGCGCGCGCCGCCCGCGACGCCGGCCGTCTCGATGAGGCCGACAGGCTCGTACGAAGCGCCCTGGCCAGCGATCCGCGTAATCCCGACGGGCTGGCCCTGCTGGGCGCCATTGCGCTTGACGATAAGCGCGACGGCGACGCCGAGCGGCTCTTCCAGCAAGCACTCAAGATCGCGCCGGATAACGACACGGCCCTGCGCGGCATGATGACCCTGTACTCGCGTCAGCAGCGCCGCACGGAGTTAGCGAGCTTGCTCGGCGACCTGCGCCGGCGCTTCCCGCAAGACAAGGCTCGCTTCGACAAGGCCGAGGCTGCCGCGTTGTCAGGCGACGCCGAGCGCGAGATGGCCGAAGGCCACAATGGTCCGGCGCTCGCGGCGCTCGAGCGTGCCGTCGCGCTCGATCCGGGCAATGCGTGGACACGCTATTCGCTCGCGAGTCTCTACCGGAAGCTGCGACTGCCGCAGATCGGCCGCGACGTGATGGCCGATGGCCTGCGCCAGCCACTCGAGCCCGACGACCGCGCGCAGATGCTGTACGCCCAGGCCGTTTACCTCAACGTGATCGACGACGAAGCCGGGGCGCGGACCTCGCTCGCGCAGATTCCGGCGGCCAATGTCACACCGTCGATCCAGCGCATGCGAACGACGCTTGCGATTCGCCACACGGCCCGTCTGGCCCGTGAAGCGCATGCCGCAGGTGACGACGCACTGAGCGAACAACGCTATCGCGAAGCGTTGGCGATGGCGGGCGACGATCCGGAACTGATCGGTGAGGTGGCGCGTGCGCGCGTGTTGGCCGGGCAGCCGGAGCAGGGTCTCGCACTCATGCGCGACTGGCTCGCCGCGCATCGAGACAAGCCGCAGCCCGACGCGCAACTGCGCTACGCGGAATTGCTCAATACGACCGAGCGCGATGCCGAACTGGGGACCTTCCTCGCCGGCGTCGATCCCGCGACGCTCGGCGCGGATCAGCGCGACGAATGGCGGGATTTGCAGGATCGGTTGGCGTTGCGTCAGGCCGACCGGGCGCGGGCGCTGGGTGACTTCAAGACGGCACGCGACAAGCTCGATCCGTTGCTCTCGCGTCAACCGCCTGACAAGCGCGCGCTGTCGACACTGGGCGACATCTATTTCGACGAACGCCGTTACGACGACGCGCGCAAGATCGCCGAAGCACAAATCCGTCAGGACCCGAACGATCAGGATGCACGCCTGTCGCTCGTGCGCGTGCTCTACGAGATGCAAGACGATGAGGCCGCCAACCGCGAACTCGATCGCGCGTTGGCCGAGGCTGCGCCGGATGACGTCTGGACTCAGCTCGCGGCCGTGCGACGGCTCACCGCGATGGATCGCTTCGACGAAGCCATCGCCCTCAACGACAAGCTGCGCGCCCAGTTTCCCGATACCTCGGCAGTGACGGTGCAGCGCGGTCGCATTGCGCAATCCCAGCGCCACTACAACGAGGCGAAGGGATGGTACGACCAGGCGCGCAAGGAAGAGATCGTGCAAGGCGCGCTGCCGGGCTATGACGGCATGACGTCGGCCGAGTCGGCCATCGACGCTCTGGCGTCGCGTCGCAACAGCTATGTGGCGGCAGGATACGAAATCGATCAGAAGAAGGGTGACGGCGGCATCTCGATGTTCAACGCGCGCGCCGTGCCCCTGTACGGCCAATACGCGATCGGTTACGACGGCCATGTGTTCGCGCAGACGGATTACGTCAACGCCGACTCTGGGGACTTGCCGCTGAACGGCACGTCGGCGTTTGGCACGCTGCCATTGCTCAATGTGCCGGCGTTCCGGACGGCGAATCCCGGTGTGGCGGGCGACTACGGCACGAAGCGCCAGAAGGCGCACGGACAGGCGCTCATGCTCGGGTATGAGAACGACTGGATTCGGGCGGATATCGGCCATACGCCCATCGGCTTCCCCATCTCCTACGTGACTGGTGGCGTGCGCCTGTTCGGCAACCTCGGACGCTACAACTACTGGGTCGACGCGTCGCGCCGGCCGATGATCGGTAGCATGGTGTCTTATGCCGGGGCGTATCTGCCGTTACCCGAGATATTCGGCGACGGCAAATGGGGGGGCGTGCGGCGCGACGCCATTACGTTCCACGCGTCACGCGATTTCGCGAAGTGGGGGGTGTTCGCACAAGCCAGTGTGGCGCGGCTCACGGGCGAGAATGTCCTGAACAACTCGGAGGTGTCGGCGCGCGCCGGTGTCGATCTGCCACTCATCTACAAGCGTGACATGCGCCTGAACACCGGCCTCACGCTGTTCTTCGACAGCTTTGCGCAGAACGAGCGCTTTTACACGTACGGACACGGCGGATACTACAGCCCGCAGACCTATGTCTCGCTGACGCTGCCACTGGAATGGTACGGACGCATGCAACGCTGGTCGTACTATTTACGTGGCTCGGTGTCGTTCTCGCAGAGTCAGGAGAAGTCGATGTCGTACTTCCCGACAGACGGGGCGCTGCAAGCGGCCAGCGGGAACCTGACGTACGGTTCGGGCGGCGGCTTCGGGGTCGGCTTCTCGGTGCTTGGACGCGCGGAATACTGGGTCGATCGCCAGTGGGTCGTCGGCGCGCAGGTGCAGTTCGAGCGCTCTGACTACTACGCGCCGAATCGCTTCCTCGTCTACATGCGTTATCACTTCGACGCGCGCCGCGGTGAGGTACCGATGCCGCCTTCGCCGGTACGCCCGATCTGGAGCTACTGACCCATGCGCGCTCGCCTCGATTCCATTCTGACCATTGCCGTTTCACGTGCGTCCGAGGACGCCACCGGGGAGGGCACATGCTGACGCTCATCGCCGTTGTCTCCAGTGCCGGTGGCGCAGGCCGCAGCACCGTCACGGCCCATTTGGCCGCGCAATTTGCGCACGCCTCGCATCCGGTCGTGGTGCTCGAACTCGACGCACAGAACAGCATCGGCTCGGTGCTCGGGCTGCGCGAGGCGTGTGGCAAAGGCGTACTGTCGCCGGGCGTTGCGCCGGACAGTTGGCACAGCGTATTGTGCGAGACGCCCGCCGGCGTGCCGTTGCTGCCCGCAGGCCGCACCGCCCCGGCAACGCTCGCCGCGCTCGGCCAGTGGTTGCAGCAAGACACCGGAGGTTTGCGTCGTCAGCTTGGTGCACTCGGGTTGGCGCCGGGCACACGGGTGCTCATCGACACACAACGCTTGCCCGACATGGCGGCGCAAGCGGCGGTGGCGGCCGCCGATCTGATACTGGGTATCGTGCCCGTGACAACCACAGGCTATGTCACGCAGCCGGATCTGATCGCGGCTTGTGCGGGCCGCGTGCAGATGGTGCCGAATCTGGCCGCCGCCAATTCCTCGTTCAACAACGATCTTCTGCACCTGATGCAGGCGCGCGCGGGCGAGGCCGTCGTGCCGCTGCGCATTCATCGCGACGAGGCGATCAGCACGATGGCGGCGAACGGTCAGACACTGGCAAACGCCGGGTTCGGCTCGCAGGCGGCCCTCGATTTCGCGCGTTTGGCCGCGTGGCTGCTGCGCGCCACCACCCCGGACGAGGTGTCGAACCGAGCAGGAAGGGGCGGAAAATGATCCGCGACGCGTTGCGCTCTCTTCACCGGTTGGGTCGCGAGATGCTGGTCGTGCGTTTCGAGTTGCCGCGTAGACCCGGCAGGCGCCCTCCAGGCGTGCTGCAGTGGGTGCTCGCCGCGACGGTGCGTTCGCCGCGTCATCGGCTGTGGATCTCGCGAACTGGCGACCATGCAGTGGCGCTGTTGGCAGCGCGGCTCGATGTCCGTCAGCTCGACCAATGGCGCGACTGGTGGCTACGCCTTGTGTTTCAACCTGCACGCCCAGGACGGCCCGACTATCCGGGACGTCTGCTGGCGTGGATCAACGAACGTGCTATGCATCGGATCGACGCCCCGGCCGATGCGAGTTTCGGGCAGATCGTGAGTGCGCTGGCGTGGCGCCGGGCCGACCGTCGCCCGGCGTTTCCGCCTTACACGGCATGGCTGGCGTTTCGGAAGTACTCCGACCGTGTGCGGTCGTGGGTGGTGCTGGCATTCTTTGGCATCCCGCCCGGCACATCTGCACAGCTCGCCCACCGATTCGATACGCACCTTGAGCGCGCGGTGCAGTGGCGTGTGACATCGGCGATCGTCGCGCTGCTCGGGCTGATCGGCGTGTTCTGGATCGTGACGACACCGTTTGATCCCTTCGAGCAACTGCTGTTCTCGATTTGCACGCTCACGCTGGCGCTGGTGTTCCGGCGCCTCGACAGCCAATATTCCGTGCTCGTGCTGATCGGCTTGTCGCTGATTTCAACGATCCGTTATGTGTGGTGGCGTCTCACTCAGTCGTTGGGGTTTGACAGCGTGGCCGAAGCGGTGGCCGGTTATACGCTTGTCGCAGCCGAAGTCTACACATGGCTGATTCTGCTGCTCGGGTATGTTCAGACGGTTTGGCCGTTGCGTCGTCCCATCACGCCGCTGCCGCCGGATACGAGCCAATGGCCGACCGTCGATATCTATATTCCGACATTCAACGAGGCGCTCGAAGTGGTGCGGCCGTCCGTCTACGCCGCTAGCGGAATCGACTGGCCATCCGAGAAGCTCAACATTTACTTGCTCGACGATGGGCGGCGCGACTTCATGCGCGAATTTGCCGACCTAGCGGGGGTGCACTACATGACCCGCCCCGACAACCGGCATGCCAAGGCGGGCAACATCAACCATGCGCTAGGCAAGACTCAGGGCGAATTCATTGCCATTTTCGACTGCGATCACATCCCCGTGCGCTCGTTTCTGCAAACGACGATGGGAGCATTCCTCAAGGACGAGCGCTGCTCGCTCGTGCAAACGCCGCATCACTTCTTTTCCGACGATCCGTTCGAACGCAACCTTGCCACGCGTGGGGCAGTACCCAATGAAGGGCGCCTGTTCTACGGGATCGTGCAGGACGGCAATGACCTGTGGAACGCCGCATTTTTCTGCGGATCGTGTGCGGTGTTGCGTCGCACGGCGCTCGAGGAAGTCGGCGGCGTCGCAATCGAAACGGTGACGGAAGACGCGCACACCGCGCTGAAGATGCACCGCCGCGGTTGGAACAGCGTGTACCTGAAAGTGGTGCAGGCGGCCGGTCTGGCCACCGAGTCGCTCTCCGGCCATGTGAGGCAGCGCATTCGGTGGGCGCGCGGTATGACACAGATCTTCCGTGTCGACAACCCGATCTTTGGCGGCGGTCTGCGCCTCGGCCAGCGCCTCTGCTACGCCAGCGCCATGCTTCACTTTCTCTATGGCATTCCGCGCATTATTTTCCTGCTCGCGCCGATGTGTTATCTCTTTTTCGGGTTGCACATCGTGCAAGCGGCTGCACTCAGTATCTGCGCTTACGTGTTGCCGCATATCGCGCACGCGAACATCGCCAACTCACGTATCCAGGGAAAATACCGGCATTCGTTCTGGTCGGATGTGTATGAGGCCGTGCTCGCATGGTATGTGGCACTACCTACGACGCTGGCGTTCATCAACCCGCGTTACGGCAAGTTCAATGTGACGACCAAGGGCGGTCTGATTCAGCAAAGCTTCTTCGACTGGAGCATTTCGAAGCCGTATCTCGTATTGCTCAGCGTCAATTTGCTGGGGTTCGTGGCGGGCGTATTGCGCTATTTCTACGACCCGTCTCACGAGACGGGAGCGTTGGTCTTCAATTTGGGATGGACGACGTTCAACCTCGCGGTTCTGGGCGCTGCCGTGGCCGTGGCGACCGAAGTGAAGCAGGTACGCCGCACTCACCGGGTGTCGATGCGCATGCCCGCCACGCTATACCTGCCGGATGGCCGCACGATGGCGTGCCACACACGCGACTTCTCGGGAGGGGGGCTGGCGCTGCGAATGCCCGTGCCGATCGATCTGACCGTGGGCACCGAAGCGCAGGTGGCACTGGCGCGTGGCGTGAACGAGTACGGCTTTCCGGTGAGCGTGGTCGGCGGGCGAGGACAGGACCTGTTTCTCTCGTTCCTGCCGCTCACCGAAGAGCAGGACAAGCATCTCGTGCAATTCACGTTCGGCCGCGCCGACGCGTGGCGCGACTGGGATGCCGAGCGCACACGGGACGAGCCGATCAAGGCGCTCTTCGAAATGCTGGCGATGGGCCTGCGCGGCTATCAGATGCTGGCGAGCTACCTGCTGAACAAGCTCGTGACGCGTTGGCAGAATCGTCTGCGGGGTGTGCGTCAGACGTGAGGCAGTTCGGACGGCATGCAGCAACGCAGGAAAGCAGTTGCTCGGAAACGGACGAAACGTGAGCCGGACGAAACCGGCGCCAAGGAACCATACGATGGGTATCTGGAACCTCTATTTCATTCTGAAGCTGTTGCTGCTGTGGGCGGGCATCATCGGCTTTCATGTGCTGCCGAACTTCGTCTTCGCGCTGTTGCTCACGATTCGGCTGCGTCCACGCTGGGCGCGCATCGCGCGGCAGGTGATCGCTATCCCGGCGGGGGTGGCATTGCTTTACTACGATTCGAACCTGCCGCCATTCGCCCGCTTCGTCGAACAGTTGCCCGCGCTGCTGCAATTCCGCGTCTCGTACATCGCCGAACTGCTCGGACGCTTTGTTCCAGCGCGCGACTGGTTGTTGCTGGCGATCATGGTGCTCGCGTATTGGATCGTGAACCGTTGGGTGCGCGTGACGACGTTCGTGCTGCTCGCGCTCCTGATCGTGCCGGGTGTATTGCGTGTCGGGACATTGGTGTCGGTCTCTCCGGTGGTGGCTGCACAGGGCGGTACGACGGCCGTCATGGCGGGGACTGCATCTGGCGCCACCGGTGAGGGAAGTGCGGCAGCGGGTGCCGGCGAATTCGTGGCGGGTAACGCAGAGGTGCCGCTGGGCGCAAATCCGGATGCGGCACTCAACAGCTTCTACGCGCGCGAACTGACGCGCTCCGTCTCGGTACCGGCACAGGCTGGGGCAGGCCCCGACTTCGACATCATTTTTCTGCACATCTGCTCGCTCTCGCAGGACGACCTCGATGTCGACGATCTCGCCAACCAGCCGTTGCTCTCGCGCTTCGACTTCGTCTTTAAGAACTTCAACTCGGCGGCGAGCTACAGCGGCCCGGCGGCCATTCGCGTGCTGCGCGCCGACTGCGGTCAGCCAACGCACAAGGCGCTGTACGATCCTGCCGGTTCGCAGTGCTATGTGATGAGCAATCTGAAGACTATTGGCTTCACGCCGGCGCTCGCGATGAACCACGACGGGCACTTCGACAACTTCATGCGAGAAGTGCAGCAGAACTACAACGTCGGGGGCATTGCGCCGTTTGACAATACGCACGCCCGTGTTGTCATGCGCTCATTCGACGAAACCCCGATCCGATCGGACGGCGATGTGCTGCAATCGTGGTGGAAGCAGCGCACCACCATGCCGGACAAGCGCGTGGCGCTCTACTACAACACGATCTCGCTGCACGACGGCAACCGTCTCGAAGGCTCGACGCTTACCAGTGCGCAAAGCTATCCGATACGGGCCAAAGCGATGCTCGACGACTTCAATCAGTTCATCGACACTATTGCGAAGTCGGGCCGCAAGGCCGTCGTGGTGTTCGTGCCGGAACATGGGGCTGCGCTGCGTGGCAGCAAGCTGCAAGTCTCCGGTATGCGCGAGATTCCACTGCCCGGGATCACGCACGTGCCGGTCGGGGTCAAGCTCGTGGGCTTCGGCAACGATGCGACGGCGGCGCGCGGCAAGCCTGTCACGATTTCCACGCCTACGAGCTATCTGGCGTTGATGACGCTTGTCTCGCATCTTGTCGCGAACAACCCGTTCGCGGGGACGCCGGATCTGGCGCAGTATGCAAACGATCTGCCGCAAACGGCCTTTGTGTCTGCCAACGAGCAGACAACCGTCATGAAGTACGGCGGCAAGGTGCTCATTCGCGGTGCAGATGGCGTCTGGCTGGACCTCAGGTCGATGGAGTAACGCGCACGCTCACGTTTTTCTCCGGAATCGCGCATACTGTATGTCCCGCTCGCGCATGCGGGCAGTGCAGTTTTGTATCGCCGCTTGATATTGCCTGATTCGAACATTCCGGGAGTTACCGTGCAATACACGAAATTCGGCCGCACCGGCCTGAGCGTTTCCCGCCTGTGCCTGGGTACCATGACATTCGGTCTCCAGACCGAAGAAGCCGCGAGCCACGCGATTCTCGACCACACGTCGGACGCAGGCGTCAATTTCATCGATATCGCCGACGTCTATCCGCTCGGTGCCGATACGTCGCTCGCCGGGCGCACCGAAGAAATCGTTGGCCGCTGGCTCAAGGGGCGTCGCGACAAGTTCATCGTTGCCACCAAAGCGTGCGGCCAGATGGGGTCGTCGCCGTGGGACAAGGGTGCGTCGCGCAAACACCTGCTGGCAGCTATCGACGCCTCGCTGAACCGTTTGGGTACTGACTACGTCGACCTCTATCAACTGCATTCCGACGACACCGATACGCCGATCGACGAGACGCTCGAAGCGCTCGATACCATCGTGAAGTCGGGCAAGGCCCGCTATATCGGTGTGTCGAACTACCTCGCGTACCGCCTCGCCCGGGCGCTGGGCCGTGCCGACGTGCTGCGCCTGGCGCGTTTCGTGTCGGTGCAGCCGCGCTATAACCTCCTGTTCCGCCAGATCGAGCGCGAGCTGTTGCCTCTCGCCAACGAAGAAGGGCTGGCCGTCATCCCCTACAACCCGCTCGCCGGCGGATTGCTGACCGGCAAGTACCGGCACGACGCCGCACCGAGCGAAGGGCGCTTCACTACCGCGACGGTCGGCAAAGCCGGGGCGATGTACCAACAGCGCTATTGGCACGAGCGCGAGTTCGAGACCATCGAGACGCTCAAGGGCATTGCGAAGGACGCCGGCGAGTCGTTGACGCGTCTGTCGCTCGCATGGGTACTCGCGAATCCCGTCGTGACGTCGGCCATCATCGGCGCGAGCCGCGTCGAACAACTCACGGAGACGCTGGGGACTATCGATTACACGCTCGACCCGGACCTCAAGGTGAAGCTCGACGAAGCGTCGCATGCCTATCGCTGGGGTGATGCGGCCCGATAAGCGCCGCACGCCCAGTTGTTCTTTCGACTCATCAAACGAGGCGGATCATGACAAAACGCATTCTGGTGGCAACCGACGGTAGCGAATCTTCGCGCCGCGCGCTGCGAGAGAGCGCGGCCTTCGCACGCAACGGCGACGCGATCCGCGTTATTCATACGGTGGAAGACCCCGTCAATCTGTTGACGTCGGCCTTCGGCAAGTTCATCGATCTGGAGCAAGTGCGCCGTGACATGCAGCGCGAGGGGGAGGAGGATCTCGCGCGGGCGGTGCTGTATCTACGTGACGAGGGGTTCGATGCGCAGGCGCACCTGCTCGATTTGCGCACCACCGGGGAGACGGTTCCCGAGGCCATGACGCGCGAGGCCAACGAGTGGGGGGCGGACATCGTCATCGTTGGCACGCATGGCCGTAGCGGCGTGCGTCGTGTCATGCTGGGCAGCATTGCCGAGCAGATTCTGCGCAGCGCAGAGGTGCCGGTGATGCTGGTGGCGGGCGAGGCGCGACCGCATATGCCCTTGCGCTCGGGCGGGCACTACGAGCGGATACTTGTCGCCCTGGACGATAGTGAAACGTCGCGCCGTGCGTTCGAATATGCGCTGTCGCTTGCCCGTACGCACGGGGCGTCGTTACGCGTTGTGCATGTCCTGGATCTGCCGGGGCCGTTTCTCGCAGACTTCGACCCGAGGCCGGTGCTCGATGCGGTGCGTGCCGTGGGGGAACAAGTGCGAAGCTGGGCGAAGCAGCGATTGCACGAGGCCGGGGTACCGGGTGAGATCGAAATGCGGGAGATTCAACCGGTGGGCGAGGGCGTCGCCGACCAGATCATCGCCGCCGGCAAGGATGCCGACGTCGATGTCATCGTGCTCGGCACACACGGGCGGCGCGGCTTCCGCCGCTTCACGCTAGGCAGCGTGGCGGAAGATACGGCTCGCCACGCAGGCCGTCCGGTATTGCTGCTGCCTGCGCATGCGCCGGTGGAGTGAGCGCGGCTGCCAGCGGCGCACGCTGGGCAACCACGCCCACCGTGCGTCATGTCAGATGAGCGTGTTCTCCCTCAACTCGCCGGGCCGAGTTCGGCGAGCAGCGTCTTGAGTGGCGTGGCGGCGTCGGCCAGACGGGCCGGATCGATCACCGCGCGGCGGCCGACGAGTTCGCGCGCCGCAAGAAACTCCTGTGCACGGTTGATGCTCGCAGCGGCCACGACGGCGCCCTCACGCAGATAGAACAGCATGAAGACCGCCGCCCCTTGCGCGTCGGGCAAGCGGCGCTCCACCACGGCGTCGTGGCCTTCGGTCATGCCGACCATCTGCAGCTTCGCGTTGAACTGATCGGACCAGAACCACGGTGCGGTCGCGACAGCCTTCGGCGTGTCGCCATGCACCACGCTCGCGGCCACCTTGGCCATTTCGCTGGCGCTCGGCACCGACTCCAGACGGATACGACGGCCCAGCGCCGGGTGTTCGTGATGCGCGCAATCGCCCACCGCCAGAATGGCCGGATCGCTCGTGCGTGCGAATTCGTCCACGACGATGCCGTTCTCGACCGCCAGACCGGCTGCCTGGGCAAGTTCGGCGTTCGGGATCAGACCGATGCCGACGACCACGACGTCTGCCGGCAGATGTTTATCGCCGGCCACGACGGCGACAACCTGACCGGCGGCGTCCTGCTCCAGCGCCGTCACACCGACACCGACCTGCACGTCCACACCGTTCTCGCGGTGCAGCGTCGCAAAGAACCCGGCGAGATCGGCTTCCGCCACGCGCGCCAGCAGGCGCGGCGCCGCTTCGAGCACCGTCACGCTGGCGCCTGCCTTGACAGCGCTTGCCGCCACTTCCAGACCGATATAACCGCCACCGACCACGACCACGCGCTTCCCCGGTGCGAGGGCTTCGCGCAGACGCTGTGCATCGGCAATGTTGCGCAGGTAATAGACGTTCGGCGCGTCGCCGCCCGGGATGGGCAGCGGGCGCACACGGCCGCCGAGGGCCAGCACCAGATGGTCGTAGCTCAGCGTCTGGCCGTCGTCGAACGTGACAGTGCGTGCCGCGCGGTCGATGGCCGTGGCCGTCACCCCGAGGCGCACGTCGATTTCGGCCTTCTCCCAGGCATCGGCCGGACGGATCAGCAGGCTGGCTTCATCGGCCTGACCGGCCAGAAAGGCCTTCGAGAGCGGCGGGCGGCGATAGGGCAGATGCGTTTCGCTGCCGGCGAGCACGATGCGGCCGGTGTAACCGAGTTGACGCAATGCGAGGGCGGTTTCGCCGCCGGCCTGACCCGCGCCGAGAATGACAGTCGTGGAAGTAGCTTCGGACATGAGGATGAAAGCGAGAGAATTTGGCCGTCAGTGTAATGCATCGGCGCCCGCGTGGCGTTCACGCTGTGGCTGACGTTGGCCAGACCATCGCATCAGTTCATCGCATGACTCGCCGCTGTGGCCCGTCCTCGCAGCCAGTTGATGCTCGCGAACAGCAGCACCGCGAACACGATCAACATGGTGGCGACGGCGAGGATGGACGGATCGATGGCGTCCCGGATACCGCTCCACATCTGGCGCGGCACGGTCTTCTGGTCTGGCCCGCCGATGAAGAGGATCACGATGACCTCGTCGAACGACGTGGCGAATGCGAACACGCTGCCGGTGGCGACCGCAGGTGTGATGAGCGGCAGCGTCACGCGCCGGAACGTGACCCATGGCGCGGCGCCGAGGCCCGAGGCCGCGCGCAGAAGGCTCTCGTCGAACGACAGCAGCGAGGCCGTCACCGTGATGACGACGAATGGCGTGCCCAACGCCGCATGGGCAAGAATCACGCCGGGGTAGGAATTCACGAGTCCGAGCGGCGCGAAGATCAGATAGAAGCCCGCCGCCACGACCACGATGGGCACGATCATCGGCGAGATGATGATCGGCATGATGACCGAGCGCAACGGGAACTGCGAACGGCTCAGGCCAAGCGCCGCGAGCGTGCCCAGACACGTCGCAATTAAGGTCGACGCCGCGCCGATACCGAGGCTGTTGAGCAGGGCTCGTTGCCAGTCGGGGCTGGTCAGCGCCTGCTGGTACCAGCGCATCGAGAAGCCGGTCAATGGATAAGAGAAATACGAACCGGCGTTGAACGAGAGCGGGACGATCGCGAGAATCGGCGCAATCAGGAAGAACAGCGTGAGCGCGGTATGCAGGCGCACCCAGCGCGACGCCACACGTTCCGTCAGTACGGTATTGCGTTTGTCCGGCATGGGCTTGTCTCCTATGTCGCGAGCGAATCAACCGAAGCGCAGCCGGTCGATGCCGACGATGCGGTTGAAGATGAAGTAGAAGACCGCCGTGAAGATCACGAGATACGCCGAGAGCGCGCCCGCGAGTCCCCAGTTGAGTTGCGTATTGGTCTGCATGGCGATGAGTTGGCTGATCATCTCGTCGCCCGCGCCACCGAGCAGCGAGGGCGTGATGTAGTAGCCAAGCGCAAGCACGAAGACGAGAAAACACCCGGCGCCTACCCCTGGCAGGGTCTGTGGAATGTACACCCGCACGAACGCTGTAAACGGATGCGCCCCAAGCGATTTCGCCGCACGCATATAAACGGATGGCACGCTCTTCATTACCGAATAGATCGCGAGAATCATGTAGGGCAGCAGCACATGGGTCATGCCGATCAGCACGCCGGTACGGTTGAAGATCAGCGGCACGGGATGCGTGGTGATGCCCAGGCTCGACAACAGGCTGTTGATGACACCGCCGGGTTGCAGCAAGACGTACCACGCAGTCGTGCGGACCAGTAGCGATGTCCAGAACGGAACGATGACGAACAGCATCAGCCGATTGCTTTGCTTCTCGGGGAGATTCGCCAGCAGCCACGCGACCGGATAGCCGAGGACGAGGCACAGCAGTGTTACGGTGGCGCTGATGGAAATCGTGCGCACGAACGCCGCGCGATACACCGAGGCGTTCTCGGGCAACGCGGCGATGACCCCTTGCGACGTGACCTGCGCATCCATGCCGGCGAGCAGATAGTCCGGTGTGGGCGAGGTGGCGGCACGCTTGAGCAAGCGCCACGTCTCTGGCGCGCCCCAGCGCTCGTCGATCTCGATCAGCGCGGGCTTCCATGCCGGCGGCGCATCGCCGCCGACGGCGCGAGCGGTGCGCATGAGCAGGCTGCGAAACTCCGGCTGCGCGAAGTTCATGCGTCGTGCAATGGTACCGAGCTGCCCGCTTTCGTGTGCTTGTTTCAGGCCGGCGGCGAGCTGGGCAAACGTCGCCTCGCCCGGTACGCCGCTGCCGTCCCACGCGTCGAGCGCACGGGCGAGCTGCGGCATCCCGTCGGCGATTTCCCGATTCTGCACACTCCTGGCGAGCAGCAGCGCAATGGGCGCGATGAACGTCGAGAGCAGAAATACGATCAACGGCAACGCGAGCATCAGCGCCCGCATCGACGCGCGCCGTTGCACGCGCCGGTAAGCGGCGAGTCCTTCGGCGCTTGCCGGCGCGTGTGACGTGGCGTGAATCGATGCGGGCATATCGGTCATCTCGTGCTGTTAGCCGTTATTGCGTAAGCCAGACCTGGAAACGCTTGTTGATGGCGTCGGCGTTGTCGGCCCAGAAGCTCGCGTTGATCTGCACGGCGCGCTTGAAGTTCTCCGGCGCAGTCGGCATATCGGCCAGACGCTGCTTGTCGACCAACGCCACGGCATCCTTGCGCGGCGGCGCATAGGCGATGTACTTCGACAGATCCGCCGACGCCTTCGGCTGCGACGCCGAGACGATGAATTTCGCGGCGGTGTCGGCATGCTTTGCGCCGGCCGGCACGCCCCACCATTCGAAGTCGTAGACCTGCGCGTCCCACACTGCCTTGAACGGTTTCTTGTCCTTCTTCGCGGCATCGTCGATGCGGCCGTTATAGGCCTGCACCATCACAACCGCACCATCGGCGAGCAATTGCGGTGCCTGCGCGCCGGACTCCCACCACACGATGTTCTTCTTGATCGTGTCGAGCTTCTTGAACGCACGGTCCACACCGGCGGGCGTGGCAAGTACTTTGTACACGTCCTTCGGATCGACACCATCGGCGATCAACGCCCACTCCATCGTGACCTTGGGCGACTTGCGCAGCCCGCGCTTGCCCGGGAATTTCTGCAAATCGAAGAAGTCGTTGACGGTGCTCGGTGCGGTTTTCAGCTTGCTGGTGTCGTACGCATAGATGGTGGACCACACCATGCTCGCGACCGCACACTCGCTGATCGAGCCGGGGATGAAGTCGCTGGTCTTGCCGAGCGATTTTTTGTCGAATTTCTTGAGCAACCCTTCGTCGCAGGCCGTGATCGCGTCGTTGGTTTCGAGGTCGATCAGATCCCATGTGGTGTTCTTCGCCTGCTCCATCGCCGAGAGTTTGGCCAAGCCGCCATCGTACGATTCCGTCGCGAACGTCACGCCGGTGGCTTGCGTGAACGGCTCGAACCAGGCCTTCTTCGCTGCCGCTTCGAAGGCGCCGCCGAAAGTCACCACACTGAGCGTTTCCGCTGCGTGCGATGTAACGGCCGCGAACGCGAGTACGGCGAAGGCGGCGCAATGAGTTTTGATGGGAGTGCGCATGTCAATTGGCTCCTGCAGGTGCGGTCAAGATGAGGGACGGGGAAGGCGCGTTGGAAGAATGGATCGTTTGCGCCGTGCGCGGCGCGCAGGCGGCGAGAATCTTGCAGTCGTCATGACGCCAGGCGACGTCAATGGTGTCGCCGGCACTGGGCAGTGCATGACGCTGCGTGTTGGGGACTTTCACGACGATGGCGTCGTGCGAGCCGAGCGTGAGATGCACGCGATGGTGATCGCCGCAATACACGATCTCGTCGACGCGTGCCCGTACGACGTTGTTCTGTTGGTCGCCGTTCGGCAGACCGTCCGCCCCAGGGATGTGGGCGCGTTCGGGGCGCAGCGCGAGCATCGCATCGTCACCGGCGCTCAGCCCTTGCTCGCAGCGGCCGCGAATCATGCTGCCGTCCGACAGCGCAAGTGTCGCCCAACCTTCGTGAACGCTCACGACATGGCCAGTCAATCCGTTGTTCTCTCCGACGAAATTCGCGACGAATGCGTTCTGCGCGTTCTCGTAGAGTTCGCTCGGCGGTGCAGCTTGCTGAATGCGTCCGTCGGAGAACACGGCCACGCGATCCGACATCGTCAGCGCTTCGGCCTGATCGTGGGTCACGTAGACGATGGTGAGCGACAGTTCCCGATGCAGCCGCATGATTTCGTATTGCATCGTCTCGCGAAGTCGCTTGTCGAGCGCGCCGAGCGGCTCGTCCATCAGTACGACGCTCGGCTCGAACACCAGCGCACGCGCGAGCGCTACGCGCTGTTGCTGCCCGCCGGAGAGTTGCGCAGGGCGGCGATTGGCCAGGTGCGACAGCTCGATCATGTCCAGGGCGCGTTTGACCCGGACGTCCTGTTCGGCACGGCTTACGCGCCTGACGGAGAGCGGAAAGGCGACGTTCTGCGCAATCGTGAGATGCGGGAACAGGGCGTAGTTCTGAAACACCATGCCGATGTCGCGGCGATGCGGTGGCTTGTCGTCCAGACGCTTGCCGTCCAGGCGAATCTCGCCGTGGGTGGGCGACTCGAAGCCCGCGAGCATCATAAGCGTGGTCGTCTTGCCCGACCCGGAAGGGCCGAGTAGCGACAAGAACTCTCCCTTGCGCACATCGAGGTTCAGGTCGTCGACAACGCATTGCACGCCGTCATACGACTTGCTCACGCCCGAGAACGAAATGAAGGATGGATTCGACATCGTGATTGCGTCCTGTCTTCGAAACTTAGGGCTGTGCCAGCTTGGCAGCCAGATAGCGTGCGAAATCGTAGTTCGGGCGCTCCAGCGGGCTCAGATGGCCGGGCTTCGCGAGCGGTGCATGTACGCCTCGGAACACGGCTTCCACACCGCGCCGGTCTTCGGCGTTCACTTCGTCGAGCAGCGCTTTGAGCGTGACCATATGGGCGTTGGCTTCTTCGTCGGCAATGAACTCGGGCGAGAGGCCGCCGCCGAAGCGGATATGCACCCGGTCGACGCCTCGGGGCTGGAGCACGAGATACCAGAAGTACCCAGGGGTGAGCGTGACGAGGTGCGTCGGGTAGATGGCGAGCAGCGCCGTCGTCTTGCGCCAGTGGCCTTCGAGCCGTGTGTTGTCCGGATGCGCGTTGCCGATGGGCAGCGTCGCTTCCTTGGTGATCCAGTGGTAGTTGAACGCCGGGTGGCCCGGCGGGCACTCCATTTCTTCGAGTTTCGAATGGGGGCCTACCGTAGCGCGGTGCAGCATCGGCAGGTGGTAGCTCTCCATGAAGTTCTCGGCGAGGATCTTCCAGTTGGTGTCCCAGACGTGTTCTTCATAGAAAGTTTCGATGTAGCCGGTCATGCCGTACGGCGCGATCAACTCGGTGAGCCCGGCGAGCTGTGTGCCGATGGGCGGTGCATCGTTATCGAGTGTCACGTAGATCCAGCCTTGCCATTGTTCGCAGCGAATCGCGGGCAATTGATAGCGCTCTTTGCAGAAGCCGGCTTGCTGATCCATCATCGGCGCGCCTTTCAGCTTGCCGTCGAGCGAATAATTCCAGGCGTGATAAGGACACACGATTCGTCTGACGTTGCCTCGGCCTTCGAGCAGCACCGACATGCGGTGCAGACAGACGTTGGACATAGCGCTTAGCTGCATCTGCTCGTCGCGCACCACCACGATGGGCTGATCGCCGATCTGCGCGCTCAGGTAGTCGCCGGGCGCGGCGAGGACGCTTGCACGGCCGACGCATTGCCATTCGTGCGCAAAGATGTCGCGCTGTTCCCTCGCGAGAAATTCAGGCGATGTGTACACACCGGGCGGCATGGCCCGCGCGTCGTCGAATGGGCGTTCGCCACCGGTACGCAGTGCGTCGATGAGCGATTGCCCTGCGATCGTCCCAGTCTGGTCAGCCATGAAGCCCTCCGTTCATTCGCCGGAACGCTTCAGGCAACGTCGCAAGCCCTGGCGCACCGCACTCAACATGAACATCAATCTATCAAGCCAAATTGCCAGCCAAAATATTGTTTTTGGATACAGGGCAAAGGTTTTCCCTATGCAGCCTGTTTTGCACCGTTGCCCTGTGCATCACTGCGACGACAGGTGCAGGCGCCGGATGTAGTTCTCGCAAAAGGACGCGAAGCGCTCCACGACCCGTCGCGGCTTCATCGTGCGCGATTGCGCGATGCCCAGCATGGTGGCGTTGACGTTGTCTTTGAAGCGCTTGATGACGAACTCCTCGCCGTCTACCGTGCGATTCGATTTGAGCGGGAAATTCAGCAGGCTGTAGCCCAGTCCGTTCGCCACCATGCCGCGCACCACTTCCGGTTGCGAGGATCGAAATGCGGGGACGGGGCGGTTGCCGACAGCGTCGAAGAGCGCGGCGAAATACTCGCGGCTGTGCGGCAGATCGAGCATGACATAGGGCTCCGGCAACAAGTCGGCAAGCGACACCTTGCGTGCGCGGGCGAGCCGGTGCGTGCGGGGCAGGATGGCGTAGGGCGGCAGCGAGAGCAGCGGCGTGAAGGCGATGTCCTCGCTCAGGTCGAGGCTGTACGTGAGGACGATATCGAGCGATCCGTCGTGCAGGCCGCGCAGCAGCCCGTCCTGATGCGCTTCCACCGTGCGAAAGGAGATGCCGGCGTGCTCTTCTGTAAAGCGGCTGATGAGACCCGGCATCAGCGGCGGCGCGAGCGAGGCAAGACAACCCAGCGCAATGGAGCCGGTCATGCCGCCGTCCATCTCCTTGGCGGCCATTTGCAGTTCTTCGGCGGTCTTGAGCAGGTTACGTGCCTGCCCCAGCAGATCGCGCCCCGCTTGCGTGAGCGATAAGCCGCTCGCGTGATGCCGGATGAACAACTGCACGCCGAACGACACCTCGAGATCCGCGAGCGCGGTGGAAATGGACGGCTGCGAAATATGCAGCCGCCGGGCTGCGGCGGTGAAGGACAGTACCTCCGCCGTGACCACGAAATAGCGCAGTTGGCGCAGCGAGTAGCGCAGGGGCTGATTGTCCATCGGCATCGCTCCATTGGGCAGCATGGTTCAAGGGCATTGTGAAACCGAAAAAAAAGCCTGCATAGCCAAATCCGATGCCCTGCATTTTTTAAATATATTTTTCGGATTCTGTCGAGGCGCGTAGATTGCCGCGAATGACCCACCTCTACGGGTCGTTGGAATCAATCTGCCTTCGGAAGGACGCAAGCCATGACAGTGCAAACAACGTCAATCGATACGCTCGTCGTCGGCGCCGGGCAGGCCGGCGTGGCGATGAGCGAGCATCTGAGCAAGCTCTCCGTGCCCCATCTCGTGCTGGAGCGCTCGCGTATCGCGGAGCGCTGGCGCACCGGACGTTGGGATTCGCTCGTAGCCAATGGCCCGGCCTGGCACGACCGGTTCCCCAACATGACGTTTGCGGGCGTCGACCCCGATGGCTTCGCGCCGAAAGAGCAAGTGGCGGACTATTTCGTCGACTACGCCCGAAAGATCGAAGCGCCTATCCGCACGGGTGTCGAGGTGACCAAGGTCGTGCGCAACACGGGCCGGCCGGGATTCACCGTGGAGACCTCGGACGGCACGATCGAAGCGCAGCGCGTGGTGGTGGCGACCGGGCCGTTCCAGCGTCCCGTGATTCCGCCGATTGCGCCCAAGGACGCGCACCTCACCCAGATCCATTCCGCCGACTACCGCAACCCGGAGCAACTGCCGCCGGGTAATGTGATCGTGGTGGGCGCCGGGTCGTCGGGCGTGCAGATTGCCGACGAACTGAACCGCGCCGGGCGGCAGGTCTATCTGTCGGTCGGCCCGCACGACCGGCCGCCGCGCGGCTATCGCGGACGCGACTTCTGCTGGTGGCTGGGCGTGCTCGGCGAGTGGGATGCCGAAGTCATGCGCCCCGGCAAAGAACATGTGACCATCGCGGTAAGCGGCGCGCGCGGGGGGCATACCGTGGATTTCCGGCGTCTGGCGCACGAGGGCGTCACGCTCACGGGCCTGACGCAGTCGTTTGAGAACGGCGTCGCCCGGTTTCAGTCCGATCTCGCGGACAACATTGCCCGGGGAGACGAAAACTATCTGTCGCTGCTCGACGCGGCCGACGCCTATGTCGCGCGCAACGGCCTCGAACTGCCCGAAGAACCTGAGGCGCGAGTCATTCCTGCCGATCCGGTGTGCCTCACGCACCCGTTGCTCGAACTCGATATGGATAAGGCGAACGTGACGTCGATCATCTGGGCCACCGGCTACGCCGTCGATTTCGGCTGGCTACAGGTCGATGCCTTCGACGACAACGGAAAGCCCAAACATCAACGCGGTGTTTCGAAGGAGCCGGGGGTGTACTTCCTCGGGCTGCCGTGGCTTTCGCGCCGCGGCTCGTCGTTCATCTGGGGGGTGTGGCACGACGCAAGGCATATCGCGGACCACATCGCCACCCAACGCAAATATCTCGCCTACTACGACACGCCAACGAACTGAGGAGCCCGTCCATGAGCCAACCCACGCATACCCGTATCCGTATGTTCAACACCAAGGATACGTACCCGAATCAATCGCTCGATAACGACCTGTGTCAGGCCGTGCGCGCAGGCAACACAGTCTACGTGCGTGGTCAGATCGGCACCGATTTCGAAGGCAATCTGGTGGGGTTGGGCGACCCGCGCGCGCAGGCCGAGCAGGCGATGAAAAACGTCAAGCAGTTGCTCGAAGAGGCGGGCAGCGACCTGTCGCATGTGGTCAAGACCACGACTTACCTGACCGACGTGCGTTTTCGCGAGCCGGTCTATCGTGAAGTGGGCAAGTGGCTCAAGGGCGTGTTTCCGATCTCCACCGGACTCACGGTGGTCGCGCTGGGACAGCCCGAGTGGTTGATGGAAATCGACGTTATTGCGGTGATTCCCGAGGGATGGACGCCGTCCGGCGCATAAGGAGCGCATATGACTTTCTCTATCGTTGGACGGTGCGAGCGCACCGGGCAACTCGGCATCGCGATCAGTTCGTCGAGCATCGCCGTGGGCGCGCGGTGTCCGTGGCTGCGTGCGAACGTCGGTGCGGTCGCCACGCAAAACGTCACGCAGCCCGCGCTGGGGCCGCAAATTCTCGACCGCCTCGCACGGGGCGATATCGACCCGGCGACGGCGTTGAGCCGCACCCTGGCCGAGAGCGAGTGGAGCGAGTATCGGCAGGTCACGGTGATCGATGCGCAAGGTCGCACCGCGTTTTTCAGTGGCGATCAGGCGTTAGGCACGTATCACGCCGTAGCGGGGGCGCAATGTGTCGCGGCGGGCAACATGCTGACGAGCCGCGACGTGATCGAAGCGATGGTGCCGGCGTTCGAGAATACGCCCGGCGCGCTGGCCGATCGATTGCTGGCCGCGATGCATGCCGCTATCGCCAGTGGCGGAGAGGCCGGGCCGGTGCACTCGGCAGCGTTGAAGATCGTGGGCGATCTGGTGTGGCCCATCGTCGATCTGCGGGTCGATTGGGCGGACGACGATCCTATCGGCAAGCTCGGTGGTCTCTGGCAAGCGTATCTGCCACAAATGCAGGACTACATCACCCGCGCCCTGAATCCCACGGCCGCACCGAGTTACGGAGTGCCGGGCGATGAATGATCTGTCGAGCCGCGCGCTGCTCGACAGGTTGATCGGCTTCGCGACCGTGAGCCGCGATTCCAATCTGGCGCTGATCGAGTTCATTCGCGATTACCTCGCGCAACACGGGGTGCAAAGCGAGCTGTTCTATAACGACGAGCGCACCAAGGCCAATCTGTTCGCAACCATCGGCCCGCAAGATCGCGGCGGTATCGTGCTGTCCGGGCACACCGACGTTGTGCCGGTCGACGCTCAGGCGTGGAGCGTCGACCCGTTTCGTCTCGTCGAGAAAGACGGACGGCTTTACGGTCGCGGCACGGCGGACATGAAAGGATTTCTGGCTTCGGTGCTCGCGGCGGTACCGAATTTCGTCGGATGCGAATTGCAGATGCCCGTGCATCTTGCCTTCTCGTACGATGAGGAGATCGGGTGTCTCGGTGTGCGGCCCATGCTCGCGGAGATCGCGAAGCGCCCGCACAAGCCAGTGCTGTGTCTGATCGGGGAACCTACGGCGCTCAAGCCCGTGTTGGGCCACAAAGGCAAACTGGCGATGCGCTGTTGTGTAAAGGGCGCGCCGTGCCATTCCGCGTATGCCCCGTATGGCGTCAACGCGATCCAGTACGCCGCACGGCTCATCAACCGCCTCGAGGACATTGGCGATGAACTTGCCGATCCCGAGTATCACGACGCGCGCTTCGATCCGCCTTACTCCACGGTGCAAACGGGCGTTATCAAAGGCGGACGGGCGTTGAACATCGTGCCAGCCGAATGCGAATTCGATTTCGAAGTGCGCGCATTACCGGGCTTCGATGCGAATCGCGTTGCGGAGGCCTTGCAACGCTACGCCGACGAGGACTTGCTGCCCAAGATGCAAGCGGTGAAGCCGGACACCGGCATCCGCCTCTTTCCGCTTTCGGCTTATCCGGGGCTGGCGACGCCGCCCGATAGCGACGCCGCACGTCTGCTGGCGATGTTGTGCGGATCGGACGAGTTTGGCACGGTCGCCTTCGGCACCGAAGGCGGCCTGTTCAACGAAGTGGGTATCCCGACCGTGGTCTGCGGCCCCGGGAGTATGGATCAGGGGCACAAGCCCGATGAGTTCGTGAGCATCGAACAACTCGAGGGCTGCGATGCGATGCTGTGTCGCCTTGCGCAGTACCTGACGACGGCGCGGTAATACGCCGCGCTGAGCACCCACGCCGGCGCGTCAGCGTTTCGCGTCCGGCGTTGCCAAGAACACCATCTCGACCTGCTTGAGAAGTGCCGGACCGAACGCCTCGCCGCCCACTTCCGGGGCGATCAACTGCATCAGCACAGGCGAGCCGGGCGGCGGATGCAGCGCGTGCACGAGCAGGCAGAAATACATCTCCGGATGCTCCGCGCGCACAACGCCTGCCTGCATGCCCTGGGTGATCAGCGGTTCCATGCACTCGTACACCGGCATGACCAGATGCCGATGCAGAATCGCCCCGCGCTCGCCGGTCTCGGACGCGTGTTGCGAGATGAACTGCTTGTGCTCAGGGTGATGGATGGCATGCGCGGCGACGACCGAAATCGCTTCCTTGAGACGGTCAGTCACTGGTCGCGACGTGTCGAGCGAGAGCGCACGCAAGCGTTCGCCGGGTTCCACAAGTGCGGCTTCGAGCGTGTCGATGCACGCCCGCCATAACTGCTCTTTCGAGCCGAAATGCACGCGTACGAGGCTAGCGTCGACCTTCGCTGCGCGAGCGATACCTCGCAGGTTGGCGCCGTCGTAGCCGAGCTGTGCGAAGGCGTGGATGGCAGCGCTCAGCAACGCGGCGCGGCCATCGGGCAGGTGTTTGGGGCGTCGGCCCCGGGTTATCGGTGTGGCAGTCATCTTCGGGCTACATCTTGCACAGGGCGTACCGCCGGTGCGGCCGCTTCAGACGCCTGTGCCGGTGTCGCCGGCTCCGGCAACGCGGGCTTGGCGGCATCGGCCGCCGGTTCCGGCGGCACCCCCATCGCGTAAAACAGGAGCGCAGTATCCGACAAACGCGCACCGGTTGCACGCACTGTCGTCATATAGGCATTCCAGTACTGCTGCTCGCGCCCGCGCGCGGCCGAGACGGGCAGGGCGCCCAGACGGACGCGCGCCGCCGTGTCGCGATAGATTTGCTCGGCCGCCGCGCTCGAATTGTCGGCATGCAGCAGTGACGTGTTATCCGCTTCGAGCGATGCCAGGGTATCGGCGACATTCCGGAACGCGGTGAGCACCGTCTGCTTGTACTGGTCGACGGCAGCCTCATACGTGGCCTGGGCTGCACGACGCTGTGCCAGCAATGCGCCGCCGTGGAAGATCGGTTGCGTGACCGAAGCCGCCACACTCCACAGCGACCCGGCATTGGACATCACCGTAGCCCAGTTGAAGCCGCCTTTGCCGAGCGACGCGCTGAGCGACAGGCTCGGGAACATCTGTGCCGTCGCCACGCCCACTTCGGCCGATGCCGCCTTGAGCGCCATCTCGGCCGCCTGAATATCGGGACGCGATTGCAGCAGCGTCGACGGCACGACGACCGGCACCCGATCCGGCACCTTCAACTCCCCCAACGGCAAATCGTCGGGCGCCTGGTCGGGCGTGCGGCCGAGCAACACGGCCAACGCGTGACGGGTGGATTGATGTTGGGCGCGCAGGCCCGGCAGCGATGCGGCGAGCGATTCGGCGTTCTGCGCGGAGGCCAGCGCGTCGGCCCGCGAGACGGCGCCGAGCGTTTCACGTCGCGCCATATCGGTGGCGTCGGCCTGTGCGAGTTCGACGAGCCGCTCGGTCGCCTTGACCTGCGCCCCGAGCACTGAAGCCCCGATGGCGCCGGAGACGATGTTCGCCGCGAGCGCCTGCCGTGCCGATTCGAGCTGGAACGCCTGTTGATCGACCTGAGCAGCCAGCGATGCATTGGCAAAGCGCGACGCGCCAAAGAAGTCGAACGTGTAGCGGGCCTGCACCTGCCCCACGAACATGTTGTACAGCGCGGTGGGCGGCCGGATATTCGGGATGCCCAGATTGCGTTCGCGTGCGGCTTCGCCGCCGATATCGATCGACGGGAAAAGCGACGAGCCGATCTGTGCCTTCAACTGCTCGCGTGCGGCCTGCAACGCGTGGTCGGCTGCCGACAGACTGGGGCTGTTGCGCAGCCCTTCTTCGACCAACGCATCGAGTTTGTCCGAGCGGTAGGTGTGCCACCACGCGCGCACGGGCTGGGCATTCACGTCGAACTGCTGCGATGCGCCTTGTGCCGTGACGGTGTGCTCCGGCACGGCGCTTGCGCCATAGTGGGCGGGCGAGGGCATGGCCGGTGGTTTGTCGCCGGGGGTGAACGCGCACGCGCCGAGCCAGAGCGGCAGGATCGGAACAAGCGGCGCGCACCAGCGCAGAGCGAGGCGCGGGGTCATGAGCGGTCTCCTTGCGAACTGCCGGACGGCGCGTTGGCGGCGTGCGGCGCACGTTCGTCGTGGCGCACGCGGAACGCTGCCGCGTATAACGCCGGCAGGAAAAACACGGTCAGGATGGTGGCGCTGGTGATACCTCCCATCAGCGCGGTGGCCATCGGGCCGAAGAAGTTGCTGCGCAGCAGGGGAATCAGGGCCAGCACGGCGGCCGCCGCGGTGAGCGTGATCGGCCGGAAGCGTCGCACCGTGGCGCTCACGATGGCGTCGAAGCGCGGGTGTCCGGCCGCGATGTCCTGCTCGATCTGATCGACCAGAATCACCGAGTTACGCATGATGATCCCGAACATGGCGATCACGCCGAGCATTGCCACGAAGCCGAAGGGCTTGCCGAACAACAGCAGCGTAGCCACCACGCCGATCATGCCGAGCGGCGCGGTGAGCACCACGAGCATGGTGCGCGCGAAACTCTGGAGCTGGATCATCAACAGTGTGAGCACCACAATAATCATGATCGGCATTTGCGCCATGATCGACGATTGCCCCTTGCCGGACTCTTCGACCGATCCGCCGATCTCGATGCGATACCCCACCGGCAGCGCGCGGCGAATGTCACCGAGCTGTTTGTAGACGGCCTCGGTCACGTCGATCCCTTGCTTGCCGGCACGCACATCCGAGCGCACGGTGAGGGTCGGTTGACGATCGCGCTCCCAGATCACGCCATATTCCAGATCGTTGACCACAGACCCAAGCGTGGCCAGCGGCACCGGGCCGTTCGGCGTGGGCATGGCAAGCGTGGCGAGCTTCGCGGGGTCGACGCGTTCGGCCTTCGGCGCGCGCAACGTGATCGAGATCAGCTTGTCGCGCTCACGATACTGGCTGATGTCGTAACCCGTGAGGGTCATGGCGATGAAGTTCGAGATGTCCGTCGAACTCACGCCCAGCGCACGGGCCTTCTGCTGATCGACTTCGAAGCGTACCGAGCGCTGCGATGGCTCGTCCCAGTCGAATTGCACGTCCACGGTGTCGCCGTTCGCCCGCATCACGTCTGCGACTTGTTCGGAAATCTTGCGCACCGTGCCGATGTCGTCGCCGCTCACGCGGAATTGCACCGGAAAGCCGACCGGCGGCCCATTTTCCAGTCGCGACAGACGCGTGCGTACGCCGGGCATGGCGTCGCGTAACGTTGGCTCAAGCCACTGCGCGAGCGCCTCGCGTTCTTCCACGGACTTGGCGGTGATCACCAGTTGCGCGAAGTTCGGTGTGGGTAATTGCTGGTCGAGCGGCAGGTAAAAGCGGGGGGCGCCCGTGCCTACGAAACTCACCGTGTGATCGATCTCCTTGCGGCCCTGAAGTAGTTTTTCCAGACGCTCCGTCTCGCGAAGCGTCGCCTGATACGAGGCGCCTTCCTGCAAGCGAAGGTCCACCATCAGTTCCGGCCGGTCGGAGCTTGGGAAGAACTGTTGCGGCACGAGCGAGAAGCCGGCCATGGAAATCAGGAACAGCACCACGGTAATGACGAGGACGACGATCCTGCGCTCGATGCACCATGTCAGCCAGCCGCGCAGGCGATTGTAGAACTTCGTGTCGTACACCTCGTGTTCGTGGTCGTCGCTGTGATGCGCCTCTCGCGGGCGCTCGGGCAGCAGCTTGTAGCCGAGTAATGGAATGAGCACGACGGCGGCCAGCCACGACGCGAGCAGGGCGATGGCCGAGACTTCGAAGATCGAGCGCGTGTATTCGCCGGTGCTCGACTTGGCGAGTGCGATGGGCAGGAAGCCCGACACGGTCACCAGCGTGCCCGTGAGCATCGGGAACGCCGTGCTGGTGTAGGCAAAGGCGGCAGCGCGTTTGCGATTCCAGCCCTGTGCCAGCTTCACCGCCATCATTTCGACGGCGATGATCGCGTCGTCCACCAGCAAGCCGAGCGCCAGGATCAGCGTGCCGAGCGATACCTTGTGCAGACCGATGTCGAAGATGAACATGAACAGCGAGGTGACGGCGAGTACGACCGGAATCGAAATCGCCACGACCATGCCGGTGCGGAATCCCAGCGAGACGAGACTCACGACCAGCACGATGGCCACCGCTTCGGCCACGGCTTCCAGGAAGTCGTCGACCGAATGCGAGACGGACTGCGACATGCTCGCGACTTCGGTCAGCGTGAGGCCGGCGGGCAACTGGGCGCGCAGATCGCCCATGGTGCTGGCCAGCGCCTTCCCGAGGTGAATGACGTCATGCCCCTTCTGCATGGTGATGCCGATGCCGAGGACGGGCTTGCCGCCGAAACGCATTTCGGACACGGGCGGGTCGACATAGCCACGTTTGATCGTAGCGATGTCACCCAGACGGAAGGTGCGGTTGTTCACGCGAATGAGCGTGTCGGCGAGCTCGTCGACATTGCGGAACTGGCCGCCGGGGCGCACGACCAGACGGTCGTTGGGCGTGTCGATGGTGCCCGCCGGGGCGACCGCATTCTGGCTGTCCACCGCCTGTGCGATCTGGCTCGGCGAAATGCCGAGACGTGTCAACTGCGTGTTGTTGATCTCGACGTAGATGCGCTGATCCTGATCGCCGAAGTAGTCGACCTTCGCCACGCCCGGCACCCGTAGAAGCACGGTGCGCAGGGCGTCGGCGTAGTCGCGCAACTGGGCAGGGCCGAAGCCGTCGCCTTGCAGCGTGAAGATGTGCGTGTAGACGTCGCCGAACTCGTCGTTGAAAAACGGCCCTTGTACGCCTTGCGGCAACGTGTACGCGATATCGCCGACTTTCTTCCGTACCTGGTACCACTCCTCGGGCACTTCGCTCGCCGGTGCCGAATCCTTCATCGCGAAGAACAGCAGCGACTCGCCGGGGCGCGAATAGCTGCGCTGGAAGTCGATAGCCGGCATCTCCTGGAGCTTGCGCGCGATCCGGTCGGTCACCTGTTCCTGCACCTGTTTGGCGCTCGCCCCCGGCCAGAACGTGCGGATCACCATCACGCGGAACGTGAAAGGCGGGTCTTCCGATTGGGCGAGACGCGAGTAGGCGAGAATGCCGAAAACCGTCGCCATCGCGATCAGGAAGACCACAAGCGAGCGATGGCGCAGCGCCCAGGCCGAGAGGTTGAAGCTGCCCTCTTCGTGGCGGAAGTTCTGCGGTTCGGCGTCGGGTGCGGCGGGGGATGTCTGGGGCACGGGCGGCTTCCCGTCCTGCGTGCTCATGACGCGAAGTCCTCAGCGTGCAGTGGCGGGATCACGCGGACTTTTTCACCGGCCGTGACCGTGTGAACGCCTTGCCAGACAATGCGCTCGCCGGGCTGAATGCCGCCTGCGACGGTCACGGTTCGCTCGCCGTAACGCGCAACCTTCACGCGGCGCAAGACCAGCGTGTCGTCTTGCTTGACGACCCACACGGCGGGTTGGTTGCCATCGTGGAAGAGTGCGGTCGACGGTAGCGTGATGGGCTGAGCATCGGCGACTGTCGTCGAGGCCGCAGTACCGGACGCCGCAGCCGGGGCGCCGATGGTGGCCGTAGCTGGCGAGGTCAAGGCTTGCGCGAAGGCGACGTTGGCCGTCATGCCGAGTTTGACATCGGGGCCGGGAGAGAGCAGCGAGAGCTTGGCGCGATAGGTGCGGCTCATCGGATCGGCCGCGGGGGAGACTTCACGCACGCGTGCCTGCCACGTCTTGCCCGGCACGGCGGGCAGCGAGACGGTTGCCGTCTGGCCGACGCGCAACGCGCTGAGCGCGACTTCGGGCACATCGGTAATCACGTCGACGTCGCCCGTCCACGCCAGTTGATACACCGCTTGACCGGCGCTCACGTTCTGTCCGGTATCGGCCTGCTCGGCGGTGATGACACCCTCGCGATCGGCCTTGAGATTGCCATAACCCAACTGATCGCTTGCCAACGCCGCTTGCTGACTCGCCTGATTGCGCTGTGCCAGCGCACTCGCGTAAGCGTTCTCGGATTGCTCGAGCTGCGCCGGTGCGATCAGGTTTTCCTTCGCCTGCGCGCGGTCGCGCATGACGGTTTGCGTCGCGTAGTCGAGTTGGTGCTGTGCGGCGTCGAGTTGTGCGCGGGCGCTCGCGGCGTTCTTCGAGAGATCCGCCGGGTCGAGGCGTGCAACGATCTGACCGGCCTTGACGGCATCGCCGAGTCGCACCGACCGGTCGACGATCTTGCCCGCGACGCGGAACGACAGCGGCGTGGAATAGCGTGCCTCGATCTGCGCGGGCAGCGACGCAATGGGCGTCTGCTCCGTGAGCTTGGCGGCGACGGCCACGACCGGACGAGGTGGGGCTTCCGGCGGGGCTTTGCGCGAGCACGCAGCCAAGGAGGCAGCGGCGATGGCGGTAGTGGCGATGGCCAGCGCGAGCCGGCGGCGGCGTGGTGCGGTGTCGGGCAGAAGAGGCATCATGCGCTCGTGACTCTCAAAGTGAGGCATCCGGGAGACAAGACAATGAGGTCGCGACACGTTCGCCGGGCAAGCGGAGACAAACGAGCCATCACAGAGCAATGGCACGGGGCTGTACGATTGGCAAAACGGCGCGATCCGGAAAAAATCTACAGGCGATGATATATGGATTGCCGACACGCTGCAACGGGGCATGACGGGGTTTTTCGATGCCCCTGTGACTATCGATAGGGGCACGCCATTGGATTGTTTTTCGACGATCGGAGAAAGGCCAACCGTCGAAATATTTTGGAGTACGATTCCAATGGAACGTACACTCGGCGCCTCGCGACATTGCGGGTAATCGGCAATGTGACGAGGGCGAGGCGCGGCGGGTTCGGGGAACGAGGTTGTCCGGGACAAATCGTCACATCAGAGGAACGTTGTCGCGCGCATTGAGTCGCACTCGGGCCAGTTGCAACGACTGGCGACATCGCAGCGAAGACCCCCGGCATCGCATGACGCACGCGGCATCGTAGACCGAGGCCGCCGGCGCGCATTTCGCGCAGACGGTATGGTATTGGCGCGGGAGCTTGACCGAAGTCAAGTGATTGGCATGCCAAGGGGGGCTCACGCAGCAGCAAGTCGGAGGTTCGCGACTATGCTGGATGTATCCGAAGTTTAACGATTGACGTTAGCCGGAGACGGATAAGCCATGACAACACGGATAGCATTGGTCACAGGAGGTATGGGCGGTTTGGGTGAGGCAATCAGCACGCGCCTTGCCGATGCCGGGTACCGCGTCGCGGTCACCTGTTCGCCCAGGAATCACGACTGCGAAGGCTGGGTCGAGCGCATGCGCGACACCGGCCGCAACTTTGCAGCATATCGTGTCGACGTTGCCGACTTCGCGTCTTGCGAGGCTTGTGCAAAAGCCATCGAGTCCGACACTGGACCGGTGGATATTCTCATCAACAATGCGGGGATCACGCGCGACGCCACGATGCGCAAAATGACGTCCGAGGATTGGCAGGCAGTATTGCGCACCGATCTGGACAGCGTGTTCAACATGACCCGGCCGATCTTTGGCGGCATGGTCGCGCGCGGCTGGGGTCGCATTATCAACATTTCATCGGTCAATGGCAGCCGTGGCGCCTTCGGTCAGGCGAACTATGCAGCCGCGAAAGCGGGCATACACGGCTTCACCAAGGCGTTGGCGTTGGAAGTTGCCAAGTCGGGTGTCACCGTCAACACCATTTCGCCGGGATATCTCGCAACGAAGATGGTCACTGCGGTGCCCCAGGACGTGCTCGAATCACGCATTCTTCCGCAGATTCCGATCGGTCGGTTGGGGCGTCCGGAGGAAGTGGCCGCGTTTATCGCCTTTCTTGTGTCGGACGACGCCGGTTTCATCACCGGCAGCAATCTTGCCATCAACGGTGGCATGCATATGGAGTGACGCGCAGCGGCAGCTAACCCCTTTACTTAGGAGAGTCACGATGTCAAAGGAAATGAATCCGGCACTGACGTTGGTCAAACTCGGTACCGCGAGCGCACTGGGCGCTTATGGGATTTTTCTGGAAGCGGCGCAACGTATGCACCAGTTGCAGGCGGAGCGCGACACCGAATTGCTTAAGGCGCACTCGGAAGCGGCCAAGTCGCTTGGTGGCGCGAAAGACTTCAATGCGCTACTCACCGCGCATCTGCAATTGCTTAACGGTCAGATCGCGCAACAGAACGAGTTCTGGCGCGAGTGGCTCGCCGTGTGCGCGAACAATCAACTGCTGTGGGCCGAGCATTGCCGCAAGACTGGCGAAGAACTCCAGCACGGCATGGCTGGCGCAATGACGTTGCCCGACCTGATCGGTGCAGGCACGTCCGCAGGTGAAGCCGCAAAGGCGGCCGAAGCGCCGATGCAGAAGTGGTTCCAGGCGTTCAACGACGCCACGCAAGGGACAATGGATGCCTGGCGTCGCATGTCCACGGAAGCCGCGCAGGCGACCGAGGCGGCAGTGTCACAGCAGTCGCCGCTCAACGGTCGGGTACCGGCCAAGCGCGGTGGTGCCCACGCTCATCGCTCGAGCACGTAAGTACCGGGCGCGTCGCCTAGCGCTTGCGCTGGTGGCCAGGGGGCGGCAACGGATTTGCCGCTGCCCTGTGCTAGGAGCCAGGCGTGCCATACAGGCCACCACGAGCTTTGCATGGCGGGCGTCGCCGCGAACCAATCCTCTGGGGCTCGATAGGCCGTACCTGCGGCCCGCGTTGCCACCCGATGGTGACTGTGCGGATGTCCCGGCTCACAAACCACGCCGACGTTATGCCCACCCGAGACGAGGGCGAAGGTGAGATCGCCGTGGTTCAGCAGATGCATCTTGTAGACGGAGCGCCATGGCGAGATGTGGTCGCGCTCGGTCGCCACGACGAACATCGGCGCGCGAATATCCGATAACGCCACCGGCTGCCCGCCGACCTTCAGCGTTCCCGTTGCCAGCGCATTGTTCAGATACAGCTCGCGCAGACACTGGCTATGCAGCCGTGCGGGAATCCGCGTGGTATCGGCGTTCCACACCGTAAAGTCGGTCGTCTGCGCGGGTTTTCCAAGCAGATAGTCGCTCATGAGCCGCGACCAGATCAGGTCGCGCGAATTGAGCAGTTGGAACGTGCCTGCGAGTTGCTCGCCGCCGATATATCCCTGCCGCCACATCATCGCCTCGAGATACGCGACCTGACTCGCGTCGATGAATAGTCCGAGTTCGCCCGGTTCGCTGAAGTCGGTCTGCGCGGCGAGCAATGTGATGCTGGCCAGCGGGTTGTGTCCTTCTCCTTTTCCCTTGTCCCGCGCCAACGTTGCCGCCGCGATGGCGAGCAACGTGCCGCCAAGGCAATAGCCGCAGGCGTGTACCGGGGCGTTATCCGTCACGCGCCGCACCTCGTGCAACGCCGTGAGCAGCCCGTCGTCGAGATAATCCTCCAGCCCCCGGTTACGGGCCTCCGGTCCAGGGTTATGCCACGAGACCATGAAGACGCTATGACCCTGTGCCACCAGATAGCGCACCAGGGAGTGCTGGGCTTGCAGATCGAGGATGTAGTACTTCAACAGCCATGACGGCACGATCAGCACGGGTTCGCGCGACGTCTGCGGCTGCGCCGGCGCGTATTGCAGCAATTCGAAATACTCGTTGCGATAGACAACTTTGCCGGGCGTCGCGGCGATCTCGTGGCCGACGCGGAACGCCTGGCACGCCTGCGGCCCCGCGCCCGGCGCGTCGCCTGCCGCTATGTCGCGCAGATCGGACCACCAGCGCTGCGCCCCTTTGACGAGGTTCTGGCCGTGCGTTTCCCGCACGGCAGAGAGCACTTCGGGATTCAGGTACCAGAGGTTGCTCGGCGAGAAGACGTCGAGCCACTGTCTTGCCATGAAACGCACCACGTCCCGGTGATGCGGGTCGACGCCGGGAATCTCTCCGGTCATCTCGTCGACGAAATGCTGGGTGCGCAGGAAACGCTCGCGCCACCACGAGAACGGCAGGTTGTCCCACAGCGGATCACGGAAACGCCGGTCCGTGTGGGGTGGCCCGCTGGCTTTCGCCGCTTGACCCGCAGCCGGTTTATCGATGGCGGCAAAGGCCTTGAAGACGTTAAGTCGATGGCCAGGGGCGGTCGCGGCGTGCATGGCCCAATCGGCCCACGCGAGCGCCACAGCGGCAGGTGACACGTTGCCAGTGAAGCGAGCGGTCGCGGCCATCGCCGCCCGGTCCAGGTGATCGGTAAACGATGTCAAAGGGGGCGCAGACGCCGCCTCCGGCGGGGCCGGGGGCTCCATCTTTGCAGGGCTTGCCGGGGTGACTGACGTCGGGCCGTGCGGCGTGGCACGACGTGTCGGCGGGCGGGTTGTCTTGGGCGCACCCCGCGCGCGCGAAGTGGTCTGCGATTGGGCGGATTTCGACGGGGACGTCTTGGCACTGGGAGCAGGCATGGCGGACTCCGTTCGGACTTGCCGCCGGCATGGGAGCGCGTGCCGTGTGCGGCGATAGCAGGAAGAGAAAGCGCGGCAAGGGGCGGCGGTCCGCGCTTTGCCGTGACGTCAATGCGATTTCAGGCGTTCCGGAGAATATAACGCACGCCGCCCAAGAGTATCGTGATCTACAACAAGTTGCGTGCGGGTGTGGTCATCGCCGGCGACGACGGATCACCGCGAGGGTGTGGGGATTTCCGTAACAGGCGGGAGCGCGGGGGCGGCGGGCGGCGGGGAGGGCTTGCGGGCCAGCCAACTGATCCGGCGGAACGGCTGTGCGCGGCCGGACAGCGTCAGCGCGATGTGGGTAATCCAGCGCTGCGTTGGCACCTGCTCGCCATGCAGCCACATCACGAGAACGAACAGACTTGCTGCCATGGGCAGGGTTTTGAGTCCGGGCGCTTCCTCGCGGCGCGTGAACCACGCAAAGGCCGCGCAGACGGCGAAGCCGACGGCACAGCCCGCCACCGACTCGGAAATCGAGTGCGCCGAGAGCGCCACCCGCGACGCGCCGACAGCCACGCTGCCCGTCATTGCGGCAGCCATGCCGAGTACCCGCCACGGCCACGCGAGGCGGCGCAAAAGCAGCCAGGCGATAACCGGGTAGACCGTCGCGGCGAGCATCGTATGGCCGCTGACCCCGGTGAAATCGAGTTCGCGCACGCCGAGTCCCCAGCCGAGGAACATGACCTTGGAGATCGCGACGACGAGCGCTCCCACCCCAAACAGCGCCACCCATGTGAAGGCCATGCGCCAGGCACGGGCTGAGAGCAACCAGAGGGTCAGGGCGGCAGCGGCGGGCACCGTCACGGCGGCACTGCCGAAATTGGTAATGGTGATCCAGGAGCTAGACATGACTTCCGAAAGACGGCCCGAGGGCAGAGGGCCTCGGGCGAAAGGGCTATCTTACGCGCGCCACCGTAGCGGGAACAAATAGTGACACCGGACGGCGCGGGCCAATGAGGTCCGACACATTTTCCGTCGAATCATTCGACGCGGTCTGGCAATTCGGGCGAGACCTGTCACGCAGGGCATTGCGACCAGGGGGAAGCCCCCGTTGAATTCGACGGGTGATTCCGGCGGCGAGGGCATAGTAGGATGGCCGCGGATGTGGCCCCCGACATATCAGCTCAGGAGATTTCATGCTTTTTCATCCGGCGCACGAGACGCCGCCTCGCACGCGTAACGACGGTATCGATCTATTACGCGGCTTGTCCATTCTTTTCGTGGTCGTGCACCACCTCGCGCTCAGGTTCCGTTTGCCGCTCGGCCCGAGTCTGTTGGGCGATGTACTGCCCAAGCGCGTGATCAATGGCCTGAGCTTCAACGGTTATGAAGCCGTGTTCGTGTTCTTCGTGATCTCCGGCTTCGTCATCACGCGCCGTTCACTGGAACGCTACGGCTCGCTCGACGCATTGCGCTGGCGTCACTTCTATGCCTTGCGTGCCGCGCGCATCTTTCCGCTCCTGTTGTTGCTGCTGGCCGTACTTGCCGTTATGCACTGGATGGCTGTGCCGGGCTTCGTCATCAACAAGCCGGGGCAATCGCTCGCCGGTGCGCTGGGCGCCGCCCTGACCATGACACTGAACTGGTACGAGGGCCGCACGAACTGGCTGCCCGGTGCGTGGGACGTCCTCTGGTCGCTGTCCATCGAAGAGTGCTTCTATCTGGCCTTTCCGCTGCTCTGTCTGGTGCTGCGAGGCCCCTGGCGCGTGCTTGTGCTTGTCGCGTTGGCCATGTCGCTACCGTGGACGCGTGCTGCGCTGCAGAGCAACGAAATCTGGCAAGAGAAGGCGTACCTGCCCGGCATGGCGGCCATCGCGTGGGGTGTGCTCACGGCATTGGCCATGCAACGGGGGACGCTTCCGCGCCGCGCGGCAAGGTTCGTCGGCGCCGCAGGCGTGGCGGGTTTGATCGCCGTGGTCTTTTTCGGCGATGTGCTGGGACCGCTGCTGCACGATTTCATCATGTTGCTGCTCTGCGTGAGTGCCGCGCTCTGGCTCGCGGCTGCGCATGGGTCGACACGTGCCGCGCCGCGCGTCTTGGGGTGGCTCACGCAAATGGGCCGTTGGAGCTACGAGATCTATCTGAGTCACATGTTCGTGGTACTGGCGGTGACACCGGCCTATCTTGCGGTGGCGGGCGGCGACATGCGCTGGACGTTCCTCGTCTACCTGCCGGTGCTAGTGGTGTGTACGATCCTCGGCGGGGTGCTGCATCGTTATGTCAGTGGCCCGGCGGTGCGGCGTTTGTCACGCCATCAAGCGCACCCGTCCGAGCGCGCAACGCGGATTCGGCGCGTTTGAATCGTCCGGTCGTACCAACTACGTTAGGCACGTTCCCAAATGGCGGCGTTCTAGCCGCCATTGATGCCAATTTTGGGCGCTTCCCCGCAAATTTTCGCTCTTTCGCCCCGTAGACTGCGTCGTTTCCGAATTTATTTTCCGAGCGATGTCTTTCTCTTTTCCTTCCTCCAAGCGCGAGTGCGCCGCGTTGGACGGCGGCGCACCGGGCTTGCTGGGGCAGGGCGAAGGCCGTCGCTCCCGCTGGCATGCAGTGTGTATCTGGCTGTGCATGGCCATGCCGCTTCCCGCGATGGCTGACGCGGGCAATCCCAGTGACGCATTGCGTTTGCTTCCGCGCCCGACGCCGTCGTTTGCGTTCTCGTACGTCGCCGCTTCCGTGCCGGCCGCGACGTCTCGCTATTCGGTCTGCGGCAAGGTGACGACGCTGTACCCGATGCCTGTTACTCCCGGTGCTGTGCGCTGCCGCACGGTGGCGCTGATGGCGCGACCGAACGCGTTCTCGTCGACACCAGCGGTGCGTGCGACGAAGTCCCTCGTCATGCCGGTAACCTATTCCCGCGTCTCGTCCGATTACGGCACGCGTTACCACCCTGTGACACGTGTCAAGCATTCGCACACGGGCATCGATCTTGTCGCCCCTCACGGCGCGCCGGTGCGCGTGGTCGCGCGGGGCGTGGTGAAGACCATCGGCTATGAGCGCCGTGGGTTTGGCCGCTATATCGTGATCGACCACCGCTACGACAATGAGACGATCTACGCCCACTTGTCGGCCACGGCGCGCGGATTGCGTGTCGGTCAGACGGTCAAGGCGGGCGATGTGATCGGCGCGGTCGGCAAGACCGGCATGGTGACAGGGGCGCATCTGCATTTCGAAGTGCGCAGGCAGGGCGTTCCGGTCGACCCGCGTCCGCTGCTTCGCCGTACGGCAAGGGCGAGCGAGGTGCATGCGGTGACCGATAACGGCTGCCATAACCTGCTCGACGATCTGGGGGCGTGCCATTCGCCGGGACGGGCGTGGGCAACCGACCGCTGGCAGTATTCGCCGCTCTGAGCGCCAATATCGACGCCCGGCCTCCGGGAATAAAACGACATACCCGCTGGTAATACGGATAACGGCGCTTCCGAAACCTGCCATGGTGACGGGCCGGACAGCGTACCTGTCGAGCGGAGGTGTGTCATGAGTTGCAACGAGAACGACAAGCCGGATGTCACGTCTGGCGATGCCTGCCCGGTCCCGCAGGGGGAGTCATCGCCGGCGATGTCACGGCGCAGGGCGATGGCCTGTCTCGCGTGGGCAGGCGCGGGCATTTTGTGGACGCTCGACGGTGGGGTGCCGCGCGGCATATCGCTGGGGGCATCGGCTGGCGCAGCGGAAATGCCAGCCCGCCACGCGTTGACGTTCGTGCAGATCAGCGACAGCCACATCGGCTTCAATAAAGCGCCCAATCCCGATCCGGCAGCCACGCTGCAATCTGCCATCGAGCGGATTCGGGGCGCGTCCGAACGCCCTGCATTCATGCTCCACACGGGCGACGTCAGCCATCTCTCGCGCCCCGAGGAATTCGACATCGCGCAGCAGATCGTGAACGGCGCGGGGCTTGAGACTCGCTACGTGCCCGGCGAGCATGACGTGATCGGCGACGACGGCCGCGCGTTCTTTGCGCGCTTCTCGCCAGACACCAAGGGGGTTGGCTGGTACAGCTTCGATCAACAGGGCGTGCACTTCGTCGCGCTCGTCAACGTACTCAATCTGAAGGCCGGGGGGATGGGCTATCTCGGCGACGCACAACTTGCCTGGCTCGCGGCCGACCTCAAGGGACGCTCCCATAGCACCCCGCTCGTCGTGTTCACGCACATGCCGTTATGGTCGGTCTATCCCGCGTGGGGCTGGGGTACCGACGACAGCGATCGCGCACTGGCTTTGCTTCGGCCGTTCGGATCGGTCACGGTGCTGAACGGGCATATCCATCAGGTACTGCAGAAAGTGGAGGGCAACGTTCGCATGCAAACCGCGATGTCGACCGCGTTTCCGCAACCTGCGCCCGGCGATGGTCCGGGCCCCGGACCGTTGAAAGTCGACCCCTCGCAACTGCGGCAGACACTTGGCATTCGTCGCGTCGACTTCACGACGCTCGACGGCGCGCCGTTGCTTGGCGATACCACGTTGGCGTCCTGACGCCTATCGTTTCCGGAGTCCTCCCATGAAATCGATTCTCCTGAACGCTCGCGGCGCTCGGCGGCGCGTATGGCTTAGTCGCATCGCCATTGCGGCCGCAGGCATGCTCACGCTGACCTTGCCCGCGCTCTCGAACGCTGCTGACGCGGATACCGTCCATATCGAGCACTTCACGTTCTCTCCCGCGACGCTCACCGTGCGCGCGGGTACGCGTGTGACGTGGACTAACCGCGACGACGAACCCCACACCGTGACCAGCTCGGGCAACCCGCGGGCGTTTGCGTCGGGGGCGCTGGATACCGACGGCACCTTTGCCTTCACCTTCGACAAACCGGGGACGTATCCTTACTACTGCGCGATTCATCCGCACATGACCGGCGTGATCGTCGTGAAATAGCCGTCTCCCAAGGCAGATGTGATTCAATGAGCGCATTGACGTCGCGATCGCGACGTCAGACCGATTCACCCGGGCAATGCGTTGCCCGTTCTCGGGAGACCCCGGTGAGCGACGCTGAAAAACCCGGCGCGCAAGCGTCAGGACGGTTTGAAGCTCTGGCCCTGCCGCATCTCGATGCGGCGTACAACCTCGCGCGATGGCTGTCGGGCAGCGCGAGCGATGCCGACGACATCGTGCAAGAAGCCTTCCTGCGTGCGTTGCGCTTCTTTGACGGCTTTCGCGGCGAGAGCGCGCGCGCGTGGCTACTGGCGATCGTGCGCAATACCTGGCTGACGGAATGGCGTCGTCGCTCCGATGCGGCGGATGGCACGCCGTTCGATGAAGCCACACATGGCCTGCACGGCGATGCGAGTCTGCCGGGGTGGGACGACACGGCGCCCGGCGACCCGGAGATGCTGGCGGTGCGCCGCGACGAATGCGCACTGGTGCGCGACGCACTGGCCTCGTTGCCGGTTGTCTTCCGTGAGGTGCTGGTGTTACGCGAGATGGAGGACATGAGCTACCGGGAAATCGAGACGATTCTTGGCGTGCCGGCGGGCACGGTCATGTCGCGTCTGGCACGTGGCAGACAGATGCTGGCGAGCGCCGTGCGCGCCGCGCAGGATGCCGCGCACAAGAACACTGCTGCGACGCCGAACGCGCCGTCGGCACAAATCACTCGCCTCACACGCCTGCCGCTCGACGGCACCACCCGGGGAGGACGCGATGAATAAGCCCGACGAACCCAACGATACGACCGCTGCGAGCGACATGAAGGACAAGACCGGCGACGCGGCATCGGGCGTGAGCGCGACGCAGGCCGCAACGGCTATCGAAGCCTCAACACTGGGCAAGATGCTGCGCGACGGTGCATTGCGTCACTACGCCCCCCAGTCGTTGCGTGAACGTTTGCGTGACGAACTCGCGCATGCCGAACGTCACGCGAGTTTTGCGACTGGCGCGATCACGTCGCCGTCAGCATCGCCGCCGCTCGAAGCGAAACCCGACGTCAGGCCACCCAAGGCAGGCACGCCCGTCAAACACCCGGAAGCGGCGTGGGGGCTCAGCTTGGCGCCGTGGTTGTTCGGCGGGGCGGGCGGTGCGATTCTCGGCGGGTTGGCCGTGGCGATGGCGTTGCTGGTGGCGCGTCCGCCCGCACCGCCGCAAGACCCGCAGGCGACAACCGGGCTGCAACCGCAAGAGATCGTGGCGAGTCATGTTCGTGCGCTGCTGTCCCAACATCCTATCGACGTCATTTCGACCGATCAGCACACCGTCAAGCCGTGGTTCAACGGGCGCATCGATTACGCGCCGTCCGTCGTCGATCTGTCAGCCAAGGGCTTCCCGCTCGAAGGGGGACGGCTCGACTACGTGGGAGGCCGCACTGTCGCCGTTCTTGTCTATCGCACGGACAAGCATCCGATCGATCTGTACGTGTTCCCGGCGCGCGACAAGGGGGCGGCGGCGCCGACGATTACCGGTGCCGATGGGTACGCGATAGCGCGCTGGCGGCGCGGTGGCATGACGTACTGGGCGATCACCGACGCCGAAGTGTCACATTTGCGCGTGTTCGTAGAGGCAGTGCAGGCGGCGACCTGATATCTTGCGGCTATTGCCCGATATCCCCCAGGAGGCCGTCATGTCGCAAGTCCCGTCGCCGAATGCCCCGGTGAATCCCGCCTGGCAAGCCGCTCAGTACGTGAAGTTCGAAGACGAGCGCACGCGTCCCGTGCGCGATCTCGTTGCTGCCATTCCCCCGCTTGCGGATCGTGACGTCGCACGCGTGGCCGATATCGGTTGCGGTCCCGGCAATTCCACGGAAGTACTCGCTGCGCGTTACGCACAGGCCGATGTGCTCGGGCTGGATAGCTCGCAGGACATGGTGGATGCGGCGCGCGCGCGCCTGCCGCAGTTTCGCTTCGACGTGGCGGATATCGCCAACTGGAAGGACGGCCCGTTCGATGTGATTCTCGCCAACGCGGTGTTGCAGTGGTTGCCCGATCACGAAACGCTGTATCCGCGGCTGATCGGCTGTCTGTCGCCCGGCGGCTCGCTCGCCGTGCAGACGCCCGACAATCTCGACGAGCCCGCGCATCGACTGATGCGCGAAGTGGCGGCCGATTCGCGTTGGGCGGCGGCGCTCAAAGGCGTGGAGCGCACGGCACGGCATGGCGCGACGTTCTACTATCCGCTGCTGCGCGAGGTGTGCTCGCGCGTCGACATCTGGCGCACCACGTACTATCACCCGCTGGCGGGGGGCGCGCCGGCCGTCGTGGAGTGGTTCAAGGGAAGTGCGTTGCGGCCGTTTCTCGCGAAGCTCGACGAGGCGTCGCGAGAGGCCTTCCTGACGCGTTACACCGACGAAATCGCGAAGGCTTACCCTGCGCTGGCCGACGGCACGGTGTTGCTGCCGTTCCCGCGGCTCTTCGTGGTCGCTACGCGCTGATCGCGCCAGCGCGCTATGTCGGAGGCGCTGGCAGGGTAGTCGGGCGGCCAGGCGGCTGTGGGGCGCCCGGTGTAAAGTAGCGGGCATGAATGCCCAGTACCAACCCATTCAGCCGTTCCGCAATGCGCCGCTGTATTGGCGCTCGTCGCTCGTGCCGGGCGGCGACATGCTGACGGCCGAATACAACGACCACACCTTCGCGCCGCACTGGCACGATGCGTACACGTTCGCGTGCATCGTAGCGGGTGCCGAGCGCTACGCCTATCGGGGGAGGGAGCATGTGGCGGAGGCCGGGTCGGTCGTCATCATTCATCCCGGCGAAGTGCACACCGGTGCGCGCGAAACCGATTTCGGGTGGCGCTACCGGGTATTCTATCTGCCGGTCGGCTTCGTGCAGGGGGTACAGCGTCAGTTGACCTGCCCGTTGCCGGGATTGGCGTCACCGGACGACGCCTTGCCGTGGTTCGGCGAGAGCGTCATTGACGACAGTCAGGCCGCGCAGCGGCTGATCGCGGCGCACCGTCTGCTGCAGACCGGTGCTGACCCTTTGTTGGCCGAAAGCGTATTGATCGAGGCGGTGTCGACGATGTTGATCCGCCACGCGCAGGCACGCGTGCCGGAGATGCCGGTGCATCGCGACGCCGTCCGCGTCGAGACGATGAAGGCGCGACTCTCGACTGATCTCACCGAGCCGTTGTCGCTTACGACGCTGGCCGAAGCCGTCGATCTCTCGCCGTTTCACGCGGCGCGATTGTTCTCGCGCGAAACGGGCCTCGCGCCGCATGCGTGGCGCAATCAGTTGCGTCTGGTGCGAGCATTGCCCGCCTTGCGTGCAGGGGCGTCGGCGACCGACGTCGCCGTGGCGCAAGGGTTCAACGACCTGTCGCACTTCACGCGTTACTTCCGGCGCGCGTTCGGCGTGTCGCCCGGGAAGTGGAGCGTGCGACCGGGGGCATGACGTCAACGGTTGTGGCGCTGGCCGCATCGTGCACCCACGTCAGGAAGTCTCGTAACGGACGCGACTTGTCGGCGTCGCGCGGCACCAGTGTGACGTACGTCGCACCGGTCACCTGAATCGCCGGAAAAGGCATGACCAGACGGCCGGCGGCCAACTCGCGATCGAGCGTCGGCGTGCAGCCGATCCCCAGGCCCAGCCCATCGATGACCGCCTGCAAACTCACGTGATAGTGATCGAAGCGATGAAATCGCACTGGCCGCAAGGCGGGTATCCCGGCGGCACTCAGCCAGTCCTCCCATGCGCCGACGCGGGTCTGTGTCGCGACGAACGCGTGTTTCGCGAGATCCTTCAGGCGCCGCAGCGGCGTCGCATCCAGCAGCGCGGGCGCAGCGACAACACTTGACTGCTCGGTGAACAGCACGGTCTTCTCATACGGCTGCCACTCGGGACGCGGCGGTGGGTCGCGCCGGATCGCGACGTCGAATCCGCCACGAAACGCAGGGTCGGCACTGCTCGATGTGGTCAAGACGATCTGCACGTCGGGGTGCGACGCGTGAAACGCGGGCAGCCGCGCGATCAGCCAGTGCATGGCAAGCGTGGTCTGGGCATTGACGCGCACAATCCGTGTTTGCGGTGCCTTGCCAAAGCGCACGGCGGCATCGTCGATACGGTCGAAGGCCGCACTGACCTCGGCGGCGAATGCACGGGCGTGGTCCGTCGCGACGTTGCGTTGTCCTTGCCGGACGAATAACGTCTGCCCGAGCCAATCCTCCAATAGCGCGATCTGACGACTCACAGCCCCATGGGTAATCGACAACTCTTGCGCGGCGGCGCTGAGACTCTCTGCGCGAGCCGCAGTCTCGAAGACACGTAAGGCGTGCAGCGGTGGTAGCTGTCGGCGCGTCATCCTGACCCTTCATCGACGAAATAACTTCGGAACTGTGACTTTTTATCACAGAAGTCTTATCAATTTGTCGGTGGTGTGAGTCATCGTCATGCTTTATCGTCGCATCTGTGGCTCACGCGGCGCAGACGTCATGTGAGGAAGAGGGCAAACGACGAGGCGAGCATGTTGGCTGGTTTATTCGCGGGACACGCGTGGGGCATGATGCTGATCGCGGTTGTCGGGACAGCGGCGGGCATGGTGAGCGGCGTCGTCGGCACGGGGTCGTCGATGATGCTTCTGCCGGTGCTGGTCTACACGTACGGCCCGAAGCAGGCGGTGCCGATCATGGCGGTCGCCGCCATCGTCGGGAATGTCTCGAAGGTGCTGGCCTGGTGGCGCGAGATCGACTGGCGCGCCGTGTTCGCGTACTCGTTGCCCGGCGCACCGGCCGCCGCGCTTGGCGCCCGCACCTTGTGGAGCCTGCCCGCAACGGTCGTGGATGTTGCGCTGGGCCTGTTCTTCATCGCCATAGTGCCGGCACGCCATTTTCTGCAACGGAATCAACGGCGGTTGGCCCTCTGGCAGTTGGCGGCTGCCGGCGCCATCATCGGTTTCCTCACGGGCATCGTGCTCTCCACCGGGCCGCTCAGCGTGCCGGCCTTCGTCGCGTATGGCTTGTCCGGCGGGGCATTCCTTGGTTCGGAATCGGCTAGTTCCGTGCTTATTTACGTCGCCAAAGTGCTGATGTTCTCGGACCTCGGCGCATTGCCGCCCGAGGCGTGGGCCAACGGGCTGATCGTCGGTTTGACGTTGATGCTGGGCACCGTTCTCGGCAAGCGCTTCGTGCTGGGCCTCACCCCAGCCGTCTTTCAGCGCTTGCTCGATACGATGCTCGTTGTCTCCGGCGGCGTGATGCTCAGCGCCGCATGGCGTTGAGGGTTATGCCCGCTCGCGCCGGGCGGCCACCAGGTTGACCCCTAACCCGATGACCATGGCGACGCCGCCCACGATGAACAGCAGCGAATAGTTGCCCGACGTCGCGGCGAACAGGAATGACAATCCGTAGGCAGCACCCGCCTGAAGCGTCGCGAAGCTGGTCGTCGCGGTGCTCCACGCTGCTTTCTGCGAAGCCGGATGATGAGCGAGCAGCTCGTTCACGCGTCCGAGCACCAGAGGCACGATCCCCGCCGTGAACGCGCCCATCACCATGCTGGAGACGATCAGCGCAGGCATGCCGAGACCGAGCACCGGCAGCAGCACGGCGCAGAACTGCACGACATACGCAGTGCGCAACGCCCGTGCGAAGCCAATGCGATCGGCGAGATGTCCGACGAAGATCGGCCCGGCGATCGCGCCCAATCCGTACAGTACCCAATAGTTGGCCCCGGCATCGAGCCCCTTGCCCAAACCGCGCGCTACGTAGTCGACGAGGAAAATCATGTGCGGCACCAGCGCAACCGCATTCAGTGCGTATTCGATATAGAGCGAACGCAATGCGAGTGGGCTGGCTGGGCGGCGCCGCGCTTGCACAGTGGTACTGGCTGCGGCAGCGGGGGTACCGTCGGGCCAGCCGCGCCATGCCACGGCGGTGAGCACGAGCGAAACCACGCCAAGCCCAATCCATGCTTGGGCAAGGCCTTGTCGCAGCAATAGCGGCACGAGCGTGCCTGTTGCGGCGATGCCCAGCCCGAGGCCCGCGAAGATCGCGCCACTCACGATGCCGCGCCGCGACGGCGTAATGTGTGCCAGTACCGACGGCGCAGCGGTGACCATCAGCACTCCGCCTGAGAAACCCGATGCGAAGCGCCAGAGGAAGAACCACAGGAACGAGACGGGCAAGGCGCACGCGAAGAAGGCGACGACCGCAAGCAGCATCATCGTGCGCAGGGTCGTGACGTTCGGCACGTGACGGGCGAGAACGCGCGCGCCCAGCGCACCGGCCAGATAGCCGCCGAGATTGGCGGCGCCGAGGTAGGCGGCCGTGGCGGGGGCGAACCAGTGGTTGCCGATGATCGCCGGCAGCAGGGCCGTGTACGCGAAGCGGGCAAAGCCAATACCGATGAGGCTGGCGCATGCGGCGCAGAGGGTAGCGCGCCAGGCGTTGAAGGGGGCAGACGTGCTGCCGCCGAGGACTGCATGGGACATGATGACTCCGGGGATACCGCGCCGCTCCCGGCTTAGTCAGGTGCGGCGTACAAAAAAGTGATGGAGTCAGTGTAGGTGGGTGCGGTGCGTCAGAGAACGAACACGCCTCGGAAGTCATTCTTCCATGCGGCGTAACAATGGCGGCTGCGCAATGTGGCAATCCCGCGCCGCGAAGCGTCGCTCAGCCCCCACTCGCCAGCTTGTGCACGTGCGAAAAGTGCTTGCGCAGACGGGGCACCGTGAAATCGACAAACGCTCGCACCTTGGGCACGGCCAGCCGTCCCTGCGGCGTGATGACGTGCACCGGCATGGGCGGATGTTCGAAATTCTGCAGCACGATGCGTAGCGCGCCTCGCCCCAGTTCTTCGACGATGTGATACGTCAGCATGCGGGCCACGCCGTGTCCGGCGACGGCCGACGCAATCACGGTTCGAATCGAGTTGGCGATCAGGCGCGGCGTGAACTGCACGACCTGTGGCACCGAGCCACGTCCCGTGGCCGGAAAGCGCCACGAATCGATGCCGAAGTACGTCATGGAAACGATCTGGTGTTTCGAGAGATCGGCGGGCGTCTCGATGGGGGCGTGGGTGGCCAGATAGTCCGGCGACGCGGCGATGATGCGCCGGACTTCGCCCACCGGCGTGGCGATCAGCGACGAGTCGGGCAAGTGCGCGACCCGTACCGCGACGTCGACGCCTTCGTCGATCAGGTTCACGGGCAGGTCGCTCAATTGCAGACGGATGACGACGTCGGGGTAGCGCTCGATGAACGCGTCGGCGATCTCGCGCATGAACGTCTCGCCTGCAACGAGTGGTACCGACACAGTGAGCAGGCCGCGCGGGGCCGAACGTTCGCCGGCCGCAATCACGTCGGCCTCGTCCAGATCGAGCAGGATACGGCGGCATGCACTGGCATACCGCTCGCCAGCGGCACTCAGCTTGAGCGCACGAGTCGTGCGGTGGAGCAGGGCGGTGCCGGTGTGGGCTTCGAGATAGGCGATGGCGCGGCTGACGGCAGCGGCCGACCGGCCGAGGCGCCGGGCAGCACCGGCAAGGCTTCCTTCGTCGACGGTGGCGACGAAGACTTTCATGGCGTCGATTCTGTCCATGAGCGAGGCAGAGTGAGGGGGGCCGCGGGCGAACCCCGGTAAGGCCGATGGGCAAGATTACCCTCAAACCCGGCATTGCGGCGACAATGGCGTGCGGATTTCCTGCCGGAGCGGCTACGCTGGATTGACTGACCACGGTGAATCGTATGAACTGCTAAGCTGATCGTTCGCCAATGCAACGCAAACGCCATCACCCCCAAACATCATGAAAACACCCGTCGCTTCGTGGCTTGCCATCGCCGCCACTGCCGCCGTCTCGGCCATCACGACCCTCTCCGCTCACGCGGCCGATGGGATGCCGCCTGTGCCCGATGCCGCATTGTCGGCCGCCGGTGCCGAAGGATTGAGTGCTTCGGCCGGCGCGGCGTCCGCCGTGCCAGCGTCGCAAATGGCGGCCAACAAGCAGGTAGTGCTGGCGTTCTACGACGCGGGCCTCAATCGGAAGGATTTCGACGCGGCGCGACAGTATCTCGGCGCGCAGTACATTCAGCACAATCCGAACGCGGCCGACGGTGTCGAGGGATTCGGCAAGTTTCTTGAGTTCCTGCGCAAGAATCAGCCGGACTCGCATAGCGATATCGTCCGGGCTTTCGCAGATGGCGATTACGTGATCCTTCACGTACGCAAAGTGCCCCATCCGGGAGACCTCCCCATCGCCATCGTCGACATTTTCCGTCTGGACAAGGGCAAGATCGTCGAGCACTGGGATGTGTCGCAACAGGTGCCGGCCAAGACCGTCAGCGGCAACGCGATGTTCTGATCGGGCTGCTGTCGTTCGTGTCTGCCGCGCGAGAGAACAACGGCTTGCCGCATTCCGGATAGGCCGCCTCGTGTTCGCTTGTGAGCCCTGATATACGATATTTGCGTCGTTTTGGTGCAGGCACTCGGCGGTGAACGGCCTTGCTGGGCGGGCGTTTGCGGGCGCATCGACGATTTCATCGCGCGAACGCTCAAGTTTCGCCAAAAGCACTCGTTAAGTCTCGTCAGAGGTACCGAGAGAGACAGTGACCTGCTGCGCGTGCCGGCAAGCAGGTTAAAAATTACGATCTGCAAGACGACCCGCTCAACGCGCACAAGGCCATGTTCAAGAATCTGAGTATCAGCAAACGGCTCGCTGCCGCCTTTACCATCAATGTGGTCATGCTGTCGATCGTGGCCGTGGTTGCCGTGACGAAAATGGCGACGATGGATACGAACACCCAAATCATCGTTTCCGATCTGAACAACAAGATTCTCGAATTTCACGGGCTGAAGGATCGGGCGGCGAGCATCGCTGTGGTTCTGCGCGATATCGTGATGTCGGAAGACGCGTCGCAGCTCGATGCGCGTCTGGCCAGGATCGACGAGTTGAACGCCGCCAATCTCAAGAGCATCTCCGGCATGGCGACGATTTTCTACACCGAGAAGGGCAAGGCGCTGTACCGCACGCTGGCCGAAGCCAGCGCCGAATACGGGAAACAGATCGACAACATCAAGGGTCTTGTGCGCAGCGGTAACTACGCACAGGCGAAGACCGAACTGCTAGGGCCGGCGCAGAAGGCGCAGTCCGCGTTCTTCTCGCCGCTGGACGGTCTCATGGGCGTTGGCAAGGCCGTGAGCGCCAAGGAGGCCGCCGATGCGAATGACGCCTACATCTCTGCGCGGCTGTGGCTGCTTGTTGCTCTGGTCGCCTCTGTCGTCATCTCCGTGGTGTCGGGTGTGGCCATCGTTCGATCGGTCACGCGCCCGGTGCGTGCTGCGGCGCAAGGGGCGACAGCGCTCGCCCACGGCGATCTGACCCATCGGGTGAACGCTGAGCACGCCGACGAGATCGGCCAGATGGCGAACGCGCTCGACACGGCTGTGGAACAACTGGCGCATCTGGTGCGCAACATTCAAGGCGCATCGGGCGCCATCGACCATGCCGCGCGCGAGATTGCGCAGGGCAACACCGATTTGTCGCAGCGAACGGAGGAGCAGGCGGCATCGCTGGAAGAGACGGCCGCGTCGATGGAAGAACTGACGTCGACCGTGCGTCAGAACGTCGAACATGCGATGCAGGCGCGCCGTTTGTCGCAGGAAGCGTCGGGCGTCGCCGATGCCGGGGCGCAGAGCGTGCGTGCGGTCGTCGAGACGATGCAGGCGATGGCCAGCGCCTCGGCCCGCATGAGCGACATGATCAAGGCGATCGAGGGTATTGCATTCCAGACCAATATTCTGGCGCTCAACGCAGCCGTGGAAGCTGCGCGCGCGGGCGAGCAGGGCCGGGGGTTCGCGGTGGTGGCCGGTGAAGTGCGCACGCTCGCGCAACGCTCCGCCGGCACGGCCAAGGACATTCGCGAACTGATTGCGACGTCCATCCAGCAGGTCGAGGACGGCACCTCGCGTGTGGAGGTCGCCGGTCGCACGATGGATCAGATCGTGGTGTCGGTGCGGCGCGTGAACGAGTTGATCGCCGAGATCGCCGCAGCGAGCGACGAACAGGCGCGCGGCATCGAGCAAGTCAATCAGGCCGTCACCCAGATGGACCAGGTGACGCAGCAGAACGCCGCGCTCGTGGAAGAGGCGGCGGCTGCGGCGGAACACATGCGCCAGCAGGCCGCCGATCTGGTCGGGCAGACCGCGAAGTTCCGGGTGGACGGTGGCGGCAGCTCGCCGCTCGACGCGATGCAACAAGCACCGATGCTCGCGGCATTGGCCGGTACGCTGTCGAATGCCGGCAATGCGCTGACGGCACAGCGGCGAGGGCAGCGCGCGGCGGCCTGACGTCCCGCGGTTCGCCCAGCGGCACACCGAGCCTGTCACCCCCCGCTTGTCACACCTCAGGCGGCGTTGGCCGCCTGAGCGCCGAACGCGGCGTCGACGGCGGCAATCGCCTCCACCAACTGTTGCGCCAACGCTGGCGACGCGCTCGTCATCGGTAGTCGCAATACGTCCATCAGCAGACCTTCGCGGGCGAGCCACGCCTTGACCGGGCCCGGATTCGCTTCAGCGAACAGCAACTTCACCACTGGCATGAGCGCGTGGAAGAGCGAGCGGGCCACATCGAGCTGCTGCGTTTGCACCGCACGGTACAAGGCCGAAAAATGCGCCGGCCGGCAATGCGACGATGCGATGATCGCGCCGTGTCCGCCCATCGTCAGCGTGGACAACAACTGATGATCCTCGCCTGCAAGGACGGACAAGCGGCCGTCGGCGATGAGCGCTTGCGTGGTGTGGGCGTTGCCTCCGCAATCCTTGATCGCACAAATGTTGCCGTGGCCCGCGAGCGTGAGCAATGTCTCAAGCGTGAGCGTTGCACCGGTGCGATAGGGAATGTCGTACAGCACGAGCGGCGCACGCGAACGGTCCGCCAGCGTCTGGAACCAGTCGACAAGTCCTGCCTGGGCCGGCCGTATGTAATACGGCGCAGGCGTCAATACGCCCGCGAGGGGCAGCGCATTGAAGGCATCCATGCGGGCTAGCGTATGGCCGAGATGATTGCCCGCGAGCCCTGCAATCACGGGCAAATCACCGGCCTGCGTCAATACGGTGTCGAACACGGCAAGCTGTTCGGCGTGATCGAGGGCCGCCGCCTCGCCCGTCGTGCCGCAAATCACGAAGCCGGCAATGCCCGAGCGGCGGTAATGCGCGACGAGCCTGCGTAACGCGGCGTGATCGACCGGCGTATCTGCGCCGTTGCGCAGGAACGGTGTGACGAGCGGTAGCCAGATGCCGCGAAATGCCGGCGAACCGGGCGAGGCCATCGATGGGGTTTGGGATTGCGCGACTTGCATGAGTGTCTCCCTGGACGGTACGAATGCAACGAACGTGTGATGACCTGTACGGAAACCGTTCAGCCGGGCGATGCGGAGAGTCAGGCGAGTGGGAACTTCGGGGCAGGCGGGCCGGGTGACGCTAGGTGGCGCTACGCATGGGGCAGAACTGCCGGGTTCACGTGGCTATTCCGTCGCTCAACTGACGGAACAGCACGCTCCGGTCAGTTGAGCGACTGTTTTTTGCTTTTGACGAACGCACCCCGCTGTTCCATCGGGACAACGCGCAAGCTTTGCGAGAGGCGGGCACTGAAATTCGTCATGTGGTGACTCTAAACGCTATGCGCGGGTGACGTCAAGCGCGTTGACCGAAAGCGCGTGAGTCGCAGGCGTGATCCGTTGCGCCGGTGAAGCCGAGCGGGTCGGTATTTCATCGATAGCCGTGGTTCATTGCGCGATAACCATCTATCAGTAAAAAAACGATGATGTAAAGCCACTTAATTCGTTATCCAATATATTTAACGGGGGACGGTGAGGCGCGATGGGGAACGGCGAGCGTGCCGACCGTTGTTGCCGACCGCGACCATGGCCGAAAACGCCTCGTGGTACGACCACCACGGGGCTGTTCCCGTGGTTGCCAATATGTTGGGGCATCCGCGCATCGGTTTCGAGAATCGCTATATTCACAAGGACGGTCATTACGTCCACATCATGTGGTCCGCCCGCTGGTCCGGGGAACATGGGCTGCGCATCGACGCGGCGGATGTCCGCTCTCTTTGCAAGGCCGTTCACGACACGCTCTCCACGCTGTTCCCCAGCCAGCGAGGCCGTGCGCAACGCACCAACGGCAAGCTGGCGCCGCTCTTCGCCGACATCGATGCGTTCAAGGGGGGGGAACGACAGCCTTGGTCACGCGACAGGCGATCTGGTGTTCAAGGAGATTGGCCGTCGCATGAAGGCGGGGGTGACGGAGGGCGGCTTTGTGGCGCGTCATTCCAGCGACGAATTCGTCGCCATCGTTCAGGACACCGAGATCGCCGAGCGGATCGACTTTGCCGTGGCGCGTCTGTGCTCGGAGATAGAGCAGGCCGTCTCGGTGAACGACGCGAGCCTGGCCGTGCGTGTGAGCGTCGGTGTCGCGGTTTTCCCCGACGACGGCGAATCGATGAGCGAACTCATCCGCGTTGCCGATCAGCGCATGTATGCGAACAAATCCGAGCGTAAGTCGGGAGGGGCCAGCTTTCTGGAGCGTCTGATGTGAGGCGCGCCGTGAAGCATGCTCTGAAGCATGCTCACCCGAGTGTCTGCGTCGGCCAGACCATTTCGATTTCGACGGCAATCGAGCGCGCCAGGCCGTCGAGATCCGGAAACAGCGACGCGTTCGTCACGTTCATCCGGTAAAGCCATTTCATCGCGTCAGCACGCAGCGCGGCGGGCAACACGATCTTGCGCAGCAGCGGCTCTTCGCTCTCGTAGCCGTCGAGAATGCGATGCAGCGGCCGGTCGATCACGCCCGGCACCACAAACGTTCCCGATTGCGCGATCAGGCGGCCGTCCATCTCTTCCGGCTCGCCGAACCAGACCACTTCGTTGTCGTTGCCGAGGAAGTACTTTTCCATGTTCCCCTTGACGCGCGGATCGATCGTATCGCGGGTCAGCCACGGCGCATGACGCGGGCGGGCGCGGTCGTCGTACAGGGCGGGGGTGTTGAGGGCGAAGATGGCCGAATCGCTGGTCGCGCGCTCCAGCGAGAAGAAAGCCGCGACGAAGGGCGATTTGGTGAAGTCCAGCAAACGCGTGGGCGCGCCATGGTGCTGCATCAACCCGAGGCAGCGCAGGTCGTCGTGCAACAGCTCGGGCCACGGCACATGGTTATGCGCCTTGCGCCGGAAGATGCGGATGGCGCGTGCCTCGCGACTGCGCCACTGCTCCTTGTCCGCCACATAGGCGTGCAGATACCGCGAGAGCGAGCTTTGCAGATGCCAGCGCGCATCCTGCTGCCCGCGAAAGGCCCAACCTTCGAAGCGGGAGGACAATTCCATGAAATCCTTCCAGCTTTCGACGACGGTGGTGTCCATAGTGAGCGAAATCCTCGAGTTGGCGTGCAACGCCGCCATGACATTTTGTGAGCACGCCAAGGCACCGCAAGCGATGCATGGCGTCGGTCACTATAGTACGGCCTCTGTGACAGCTCAAGCGCGTGCAGCGCCGTCAGTACGATGCGTCGGTCTTGCCGGCATTGGCGCTGATCGCGCTCGGCGGTGCGGCCGGATTTTCGTTGGACGACATTGCCGGGATGCTGCTGCAGCAAGGTAAGGCGAACATCAACCGGGTGCGGCTGACGGCAAAAGCGGATGACCTCGACAGAACCATCCGGCAACTGAGTGCTCTGCGCGACGAATTGCGTCACGCGATGGTTTGCCCCGCGCCCGAGCATCGGCGTGGCCGCAGTTTCAGCGCCTCATGCGGCTTACGAGTGCGAAAGGGGGAAGGGGAAAGGGGAAAGGGGGGGCAATAGGCGAGAAATCAAGCCGCTCGCGCAGGGGATAGATCGTTCTTGAGTGCCGCGAGTGCGGCTTGCGGCGTGATGTCGGAGGTGTCGAGCGTGATGTCGGCCAGCCGGTAAAGCGACTCGCGGGCATCGAGCATGCGGTGGATGTGTTCCAGCGCCTCGTTGCGCAGCGCTTCGGTGGCGATGCGGGCGTCGTTTTGCTGCATCACGCGCTGGAAGTGGACTTCGGGCCGGGCGCACAGCCAGACGGTGCGAAATGCGCGGAGCACGCGCTCGTAGGTCGGCGCTTCCGAGACGATCCCGCCGCCCGTCGCAAGCACGACATGCTCGTGATCGGCAATGATCCGTTCGATGCATTGGCGCTCGATGCGGCGCATAGCGGCTTGTCCATAGAGCGTGATCACTTCGCCGATGGCGATGCCCGCTTCACGCTCGACTTCCTTGTCCAGTTCGATGAAAGGTGCGCCGATGGCCTGCGCCAACTGCGGCCCGAGCGTCGACTTGCCTGCGCCGCGAAGACCGATGAGGGCGATGCGCTGTCCTGTGCGGCGTGCGTCGGTCACCCCCGGCACGACAATCTGGCGGCGCAACCGCGAGAGGACTTCCGGCGGCTGTTGTCGCAGATATTCGACGAGGATCAGCAAGTCGCCGTCATACGCCGTGCGTTCGGCCACGAGCGTTTCCACGCCCACGTTCAACGCTTCCGAGAGTTTGTGCAGGACGGCCAGCGAGACGTTGCCGGTGCCAGCCTCCACGCGGGCGAGATAGGGCAGCGAGACACCCGACTGCGCGGCGAGCTGCTTGCGCGTCATACCACGCTGCGCCCGTAGTGTGCGCACCTGTCGCGCCAACGATGCCAGCCGCGACGACACGCCAGCTTCGGCGTCGTCGTCCAGATCAGAAGGCGCTGAGTCGGCGAGCGGTTTCCTCATGGGGCGACAGGCAGGGAGAGATGTTGCGGTAAATATACTATGAGATATCAGTGGTGTAACCACGGCATTCCTCATTTCGCCCATCATTTTCGCTAAATATGCATTAAATTGCCTTATTCGCCTAAGCATCCCTGTTAACCCTGAACTGCATTGCACAAGTCCCGCAACACCAAAAATATCTTATAAGATACTTTTCAAGATTTGGAGCCAATGCAGACCATGACCTATCCCCACTTGCGTGTGCGCGTCGACGACGCCATCGCCTTCGTCACCCTTGAGCGCGCAGACAAGCGCAACGCGCTTTGCGACGCGGCCATCGATTCGCTCGAAGCGGCGTTTCGCGATTTCGACGACAGCGTGCGCGCCGTCGTCCTGAACGGCGCAGGCGAGCATTTCTGCGCCGGACTGGACTTGTCCGAAAACAGCACACGCGAGCCCATCGATGTGCTGCGCGTCTCGCAACGCTGGCACAAGGTGTTCCACGAGATTCAGTTCGGCGGACGTCCGGTGGTTGCCGTATTACACGGTGCCGTGATCGGCGGCGGGCTCGAACTGGCGCTGACCGCGCATGTGCGTGTCATCGAGCGCAGCGCATTCTTCCAGTTGCCCGAAGGCAAGCGCGGCATCTTCGTCGGCGGCGGCGCGTCGGTGCGCGTGGCGCGCATTCTCGGTCCGGACCGCATGACGGAGATGATGCTCACCGGCCGTCGCTATGACGCCGTTGACGGTGAGCGCCTGGGCCTCGGCCACTATTTGACCGGCGCGGGTGAGGGGCTTGCCCTGGCGACGCAACTGGCTCGCGAGACGGCGCAGAATAGTCCCTTGTCGAATTGGGCGACGATTCACGCACTGTCGCGCATTCACGACATGTCGATGGCCGACGGCCTGTTCACCGAGTCGGTGACGAGCGCATTGATGTTGGCCACGCCCGAGGCGCGCGAGCGCATGGAACGCTTTCTGGGCCGCGCGGCACGTTAATCGCCGGGCCAACCTCCACGGAGACGAATGTGAAATACGACAACATCGAACAGGTGGCCGTCATCGGCACCGGTGTCATTGGTGCGAGTTGGGCGGCATATTTTCTGGCGCGCGGTCTGCGCGTGAGCGCGTGGGATCCGGCACCGGGCGCGTGCGCGCGCTTGCGCGAAGCCGTCGATGCGCACTGGCCTACGCTGACACGCATCGGCCTGTCGGCAGGTGCCTCGCGCGACACATTGACGTTCCACGACACGCTCGAGGGCGCGCTCGCGGGTGCCGATTTCGTGCAGGAGAGCGGTCCCGAGCGCGAAGATCTGAAGCAGGATCTCTTCCGCAAGATGGATGCGGCGTTGCCATCGTCCGTGGTGATTGCCTCGAGTTCGTCGGGCCTGCTGATGAGCCGCGTGCAGTCGGTCTGCGCGCATCCCGAGCGGGTGGTGCTCGGGCATCCGTTCAATCCGCCGCATCTGATTCCGCTGGTTGAGGTCATCGGCGGCGAGCAGTCGTCGCAGGCCGCCATCGACACGGCGATGCAGTTCTATCGTGCCATCGGCAAGCGTCCGATTCATGTGAAGAAAGAGGTCAAGGGCCACATCGCGAACCGGCTGCAAGCCGCGCTTTGGCGCGAGGCGATCCATCTGGTCGATACCGGCGTGGCGTCCGTGGCGGATATCGACGATGCGATCGCATATGGTCCGGGTCTGCGTTGGGCTGCGCTGGGGCCGTTCCTCAATCTACATCTGTCGGGCGGTGCCGGTGGCATTGCGCATCTGCTGGAACATCTTGGGCCGCCCATCGAATCGTGGTGGGCAGACCTCGGCGAGCCGGTGCTGACGGACGACCTGAAGGCCCGCATCACGGCCGGCGTCGAGGCGGAACTCGCCGGGCGAGGTAACGCCCGGCTCGAAGCGCAGCGCGACGCCATCATCCTCGGCATTCTCGCAAGCAAGGCGTAATCGACGTAATCGGCGTCATCGCCATCAATGCCCCGCCACGTCGAATCGTCCGAATCGACGATGGGGCCTCGAATTCAAAGAAGAAGGAGACAGGCATGAGCAAACCGAAAGTCATCGTGACCATCGCGCCGACGGGTGGCATGGCATTCAAGTCGCAGAATCCCCATCTGCCGACCCAGCCCGACGAGATCGCGCGCGACGTCTACGACTGCTACAACGCGGGCGCGAGTGTCGTGGCCATCCATGCGCGTCGTCCCGGCGACGACGGCGCGACGTGCGACCCGGCGATCTATCGCGACATCAACCGCCGCATTCGCGACAAGTGCGACATCGTCATCAACAACTCGACGGGCGGTGGCGTGCACGGCGAGATGATCGGTCAGGCGGACAACGGCTATTGGGAAATCCTCTGGGAAGAGCGCCTGAAGGGGATGGATGCCGGTGCCGAGATGTGCACGCTCGATGCCACCACGATCATCGCGAGCTTCGGTGGCAAGGAGATCCTCATGCACACGTCGCCGGAACGCTCCAGGCATCTCGCCGTCGAGATGAAGAAGCGAGGCATCAAGCCGGAGTGGGAAGTCTTCAGTCCCACACACATCGTGCAGGACCTCGCCGCGCTCACCGCTGCCGGCTTCGACGACGAGCCGTTCTTCGTGAACCTTGTGCTCGGCGTGCATCGCGGATTTCAGAACGCCATGCCATACACGCCGCGCGTACTGCAATCGATGGTCGATCTGCTGCCCAAGGGGAGCATTTTCTGTGTGAGCGGCATCGGTCCGGCGCAGCTTCCGTCGGCAATGAACTCGCTGCTGCTGGGCGGTCATGTGCGGGTGGGTCTCGAAGACAACCTGTATTACGAGCAAGGCGTGCTGGCGACGAACCAGCAACTGACGGAGCGCGTGGTGCGCCTCGTACGCGAGATGGGCTATGAGCCTGCGACGCCCGCCGAAGCGCGCGAAATCATGGGCTTGCCTCGCAATCGTGAAGTGCTGCCGGAGTTCGCCGTGCGTTGATCCGAGGTAGTGCGTCGCACGCTGTCCGGCCCCAAAAAATGAAAAGACAAGGAGACATGTCACATGGCGGCAAACAGGTTCACACGCGGTTTTGCTTTCTCTGGCGCGACACGTCGTGCGCTGTCCCTATGCGTGGCGGCGTTGTGCACGGCCACGCAGGCAGGGGCGCAGCCGGCGGGCGTCACTGTCGGCGTCACGCTCTCGACCACCGGCCCCGGCGCCTCGCTCGGCATTCCGGAGAAACAGGCTATCGGCATGCTTCCGCCGACGCTCGGGGGATTGCCGGCCCGTTACATCGTGCTCGACGACGCAACCGATCCGACCACGGCGACCAAGAACGCACGCCGGCTGGCGACGGAGGACAAGGTCGACGCCATCATCGGGTCGTCGACCACGCCGGCGTGCCTGGTGGTCGCGGCGGTTGCCGCCGATACGCGCACGCCGCAACTGGGCCTGTGCCCGTTCGTACCGAGTGCGGCGCAAATGCGCTACGTCTTCTCGCTGCCGCAGTCGGTTGCCGTCATGGCTGACGCCGTGCTCGATGACATGAAGGCCCACAAGGTGAAGACGCTGGGCTTCATCGGGTTCTCCGATTCGTACGGCGAGGCATGGCTCAAGGACATTCAGGCGCGCGCGGGCGCCCGACAGATTCAGGTGGCGCCGGTTGAGCGGTATGCCCGCAACGACCAGTCCGTGACGGCGCAGGCCCTCAAGATGATGTCCGCCAACGTGGACGCCGTCATCATCGCGGCCAGCGGCACGCCGGGGGCATTGCCGATGAGCACGTTGCGCGAGCGCGGCTACAAGGGACGCATCTACCAGACGCACGGCGTGGCGAACAACGACTTCCTGCGTGTGGCGGGCAAAAATGCCGAGGGGGCGATTCTGCCCGTCGGCAATATTCTCGTGGCCGAGCAACTGCGTGCGAATCATCCGGGCAAAGCAGTCGCCACCGACTTCGTGAAGCGTTACGAGTCGCAATACGGGGCCGGGTCGCGCAATCTGTTCGCAGGGTACGCGTACGACGCCTATCTGGTGCTCGACCGTGCCGTCGCCGTGGCGGCGAAGCAGGCACAACCGGGCACGCAGGCGTTTCGCGATGCCTTGGTGAGCGCCATCGAACAGACCCGCGGCCTTGCGGCAACGCACGGCATGATCAATGTCAACGCACAGGACCATTCGGCTTACGGCGAAGACGGTCGCGTGCTCGTCACGGTGAAGGGCGGCAAGTGGACGATCGACTGAACGCAACGGCGGCCGGCGCGCGCCGCCTGGCCAAACCGGACATCGAACGCGAGACCCGTGCCGACGGCAGCTTCGTGATTCGCTCGCGAGCCACGCTGGGCGAATTCGCGCGCAGTCCGGCCGACTGGCTCGTGCAATGGGCCACGCGCACGCCCGACGCGGTGTTCGTTGCCGAGCGGTGGCGGCCGGGCGAGGGCGCTTCGGCCTCTGACCTCTGGCGGCGCGTGACGTATCGCGACGCGCTGCGCATGGCGCGAAGCATCGGTCAGGCGTTACTGGACTTCGACGTACCCCGTAACCGGCCCGTGGTGATCCTCTCGGACAACAGCGTCAACCACGCGTTGCTCGTGCTTGGCGCGATGATGGCGGGGCGTCAGACGGCGATCGTGTCGTCCGCTTACTCGCGCGTGGCGAAGGACATGAGCAAGCTGCACGGCATTCTCTCGCGGCTCGATCCGGCGCTGGTGTACGTGGAAGATGCCGAGGACTATGCGCGTGCGCTCGCGGGGGCACCGATCCGATGTCCGATTGTCGCGACCCGCAATGCGCGGCCGGACTGGTTGCGCTTCGACGCGCTCGCCGCCGTGCCGGCATCCCCCGCACTCGATGCCGCGTTTGCGCAGGTGCGCCCGGAAGACACGGCCAAGCTGCTCCTGACATCTGGCTCGACGGGGAAACCGAAAATCGTCGTCAACACGCACCGGATGCTCGCGGCGAACCAGCAGATGATCGCGCAATGCTGGCACTTCATCGACGAGGCGGCACCCGTCGTCGTCGATTGGTTGCCCTGGAGTCATACGTTCGGGGCGAATCACAATTTCCACATGGCGTTGCGCAATGGCGGCGCGTTCTATGTGGACGATGGCCGTCCCGTGCCCGAGTTGATCGGCCGTTCGATCGAGAATCTGCGTGACGTCTCGCCCACGTTGCACTTTAACGTGCCCAAGGGGTTCGAAGCGCTCGCGCCGTTTCTGGAAGAGGACGATGCGTTTGCCGCGCGCTTCTTCGGCCGGTTGCAGGTGTTGTTCTACGCGGCGGCGAGCCTGCCGCCAGCGGTGTGGCAGCGGTTCGAGCGGTTGGCCTCCCGGCACTGCGACACGTTGCCATTCTTCACCTCCGCGTGGGGCGCGACGGAGACGTCGCCGCTCATCACCAGTGTGCATTTCCCGATTCCGGGCGCGGGCAACATTGGTGTGCCCACGCCAGGCAACGAACTCAAGTTCGTGCCCAACGGCGACAAGCTGGAGATGCGGGTGCGAGGGCCGTCGGTGTTTCACCGCTATGCGGGTGATCCGGAGGCCACCGCCAATGCGTTCGACGAAGAAGGTTTCTACCGCACTGGCGATGCAGGCCGCTTGTCCGATCCGGACGACCCAAGTGCGGGCGTGATCTTCGATGGCCGCGTGTCGGAAGACTTCAAGCTCACGAGCGGGACGTGGGTGTCGGTCGGTGCGCTGCGCCTGCGTGCCGTCACCGCACTCGCACCGTATGCGTCGGACGTCGTGATCGCAGGGCATGACCGGGACGAGATCGGGCTGCTGATCTTCCCCAGCCCTGCCATGCGCGCCAAGGCCGGTCAAACCGACGACGCGCATGCGGGCAAAGCGATGGCAATGCACGAGGAGGTGCGTGCGCTGGTGGCCCAGGCGCTGGCGCAACTTGCACAGGACGCAGGCAGCTCGCAACGGGCTGGACGCGCGGCCATTCTGGCGTCGCCGCCATCGCTGGAGCAGGGGGAGATCACTGACAAGGGTTACGTCAATCAGCGTGCCGTGCTCGCCTTGCGCGCCGAAGACGTCGCACGGCTTTACTCGGATTGCCCGTCGGTGATCCGCTTGCCGTTGCCGTAAGCCGGGTCGCAGATATCGAGAGGTTGAGGGAAGCAAACGCGCCAGTGGCCCTGAAAGCGGCTGGCGCGCGAAGCCGTTCGGAAGACGAGGATCAGGCGAGCGCTTCGCCGTGACTCTCCGGCAGGAAGAAGTAGACGATGATCGCAGCGAGCAGGAAGAAACCGGCGGTCGCCCCCAACGCAGCGCTGACATTCTCACCACGCGACAGCAGGCCGACGGCTGCCGGCGCCAGCGCGCTCGTGGCGCGTCCCGTGTTGTAGATGAAGCCCTGCGCGGTGGCGCGTACCTGCGTGGGGAACATCTCGGCGAACGTGGGCGCAAAGCCGCTATAGAAGCCCGTACCGAAGAACGCCACGACCGGGCCGAACACCAGCAACAGCATCGGTTCGCGAATCGCCACGTAAAGCGGCACCGTCACCGCCGACACGATGAAGAAGAGCAGGAACGATTTGCGGCAACCGATGCGATCGGCAATGTAACCGAAGCACACGAAGCCTGCGGCGGCGCCGATCTGCATGATGACGATCCATGTCGTGGAGCGCAGCAGATCGAACCCCGGGCCGCCCTGATCGACGGGCGTTGCGAGATACGCCGGAATCCACGTGAACAGTCCCCAATAGCCGCACATGGCCGCCGCCGTGAAGGCAAGCCCGATCGTCGTGCTGCGTGCATAGGGCCCGAAGAGCATGCCCAGCGTCTGGCCAAGCGTGAGTCGCACGCGTTGTTCGCGCCAGATCGCCGGTTCTTCGACATGGCGGCGTACCCAGAAAGCGAGCACCGTCGGCAGAAGCCCGAACGCGAACACCCAACGCCAACCGAAGTGCGGCAGGATGACGGCTGCCACGATGGCCGCGACCGCATAACCGACGGCAAAAGCGCTTTGCACCCAGGCCATGACTTTCGCGCGATGCTCGGCCGGCCACGTCTCGGTGATGAGTGCGGCGCCTGCAGACCATTCGCCGCCAATACCCAACCCGAGCAGGAAGCGGAATACGAGCAACTGCGTCACCGAATCGGCCAGGCCGCACAGCGCCGTGCCGATGGAGTAGCAGAGGATCGAGAGGATCATCGACCGGGTGCGGCCGATACGATCGGCGAGGAAGCCGAAGAACAGCCCCCCGAAGGCGGTGGCCAGCAGCGTGAGCGAGGCGATCATGCCCGCCACGCCCTTATCGAAATGCAGATCGACACTGATGTAGCGAATCACCATCGCGAACAGCATCAGATCCATGATGTCGAGCATCCAGCCGATGTAAGCCGAACCAAATGCCCGCCATTGCGCAGGGCTCGCGCCGCGATACCACGGCCGACGTGCCGTGCCCGCCGCCTTCAGAGCGGTCGTGCCAGTGTCCATTCTTGTCTCCTTCATGGAACTCGTCCTAATGTCATGTCTCATGTATCGATTATCGATACGCATGGAAATGATTTCGTTCGAATGGTAACAGCACATTCCAGCGTGGTGTGTTGTGGTAAACCATAAATGGTGCTTTGTGTATCGATAATCGATACTTTGTGTCGAGATTGTCTCGATGGTCGGGGCAATCGACTGGTCACAGGAGATCGAGAAGTGAAGCCGTTCCAATTGCGTTTGTATGAGGATGTCATCGCGCCTAACCATGCGCCTGTCTATTTGCCTGCCGCTCGCCGGACGATTTATGTCGTGCGTGGCGATGTGGCCATCGAGTTCGAGACGGGGGCGCAGCATCATCCGGCGCAGAGTGCCTGGCTAGGCGAGGACGATGTGGCGTTGATCGCGGGCAGCGAAGGGGCAACGCTGTGGCGTTGGGAGTTGATGTCGGGCGACGCGCCGACGGCGGGGGAGATTGCGTCGGCACCGGGGGCGTCGTCGACGCTCAAGATCGCGGCGCCCATTGCGCTGGACCCGCGCCAACGCTGGCTCATGCGTTGTGACAAGGTACAATTCCCCCCCGGCGGCGTGGCGCATACGCACGTGCATCAAGGGCCCGGCGTGCGATGTACGCTCGAGGGCGAGATCACGATCGAAACGCTTGGTGCGTCGCACACTCACGGGCAGGGACAGGCCTGGCTCGAACTCGGCTACGCACCGGTGCTTGCACCGACGACCGAGGCGCGCGACACGACATTCATCCGCTGTTTCATCCTGCCGCGGGCGTGTCGCAGTCGCAGCTCGATTCGTTACGTGCATCCCGAGGATGCGAACAAGAACAAGCCGCAGCGCTATCACGTGTTCGGCGAGCGTTTCATCACGCTCGACGCGCAATAGTCAGGGCGCGGCGACAGCGACAAAGGACTCTCAGTGAAACGATCGAAGGACACCCCGAACGACGCCATCCGCAGCACGCACATCGCGGCTGGCGAGCCAGGCGCGCGGAGCGGTGATGAACTCAATACGTCGTCGACGTCGGTCATTTCGCTGCGCATTCTCGAGTTGCTGGCCGAGCGCAATGCCGAGTGCGGCGTGACGCATCTGGCAGAGGCGCTCGGTGTGCCCAAGGCGCGCGTGCACCGGCATCTGACGGCGCTGCGTCAGGAAGGCTACGTTGTGCAGAACCCGCGCTCCAGCCGATATCGCATCGGCTGGAGACTCTTCCTGCTGGGACAGAAGCTGGTCAAACAGTTCGACGTGGTAAGTCTCGCGCGCCCCGTGATGGAGGAATTACGCGACGCCGTGGGCCAGACCATCGTCATCAGCTCGTTTACCGAGACCGATGTGGTTGTGCTCGACGTCATGCGCGGGCGCAGTCCGCTGGAAATCCTGCTGCATCCGGGCACGCAGTTCAAACTGCACAGCGTCGCACAGGGCAAGATCGCGCTGGCGTTCGGTGCCCCCGAGCGGCGTGAGGTGGTACTCGCTGGTCCGCTCGATGCCTGTACCCCTCATACCATCACCGATCCCATGCGTCTGTCGCACGAACTCGCGCTGGTGCGCGAGCGGGGATGGGCTGATGCGCCCGAAGAAGTGTTCCTCGGCGTGAATGCGCTTGCTGCCCCCATTGTGCAGGACGACGGTTCGCTGTTTGGCACGCTCGCCATCGTCGGCTCGATTCACTACTTGCCTGCGCATCCGAACCCGCAAACGGTGGCGGCACTCACCGACGCCGCCCGGCGCATTTCCCGCCTGCTTGGCGGCGGCCGCGCCGCCTGACGCTGCGTCGACAAGCGGGCAGACTCTCATCCAGATCAGGGGTGCACAACGCTTTTGGCAGAAGGCTTGCCGGGCAGGCATCCGAGACCTTCGAGGGTGGCGCGCACGGCGACGTCGAGCGGGGTATGCGGCTCGGATCCGAGTGCGTCGGCGAGTTGCGCATTATCCATGCGCACCGGCTGTTGCCACAGGTAGCGCATCTCGCGCAATTCGCGCAGTGTCGTAACAAAAGGCGACGCCAGCCACATCAGCCACCACGGAAAGCGGCGCGTCTTGACGTCGATGCCGTGGCGCGCCATCACCTGCGCGATCGCGGCAGCCATCTCCGTACCGTCGGCGTCCCAATGACCTGCCATATGGAAGTTGGAGAAGACGTCGAGCGTGTGACGGCGCTCGATGAGCATGACCATCGCCTGGGCGACGTCGGGCAGATACGACCATTCGTGTCCCACGCCGTAAGCATTCGGCACCTTGACCACGCGAGTCGTGCGGCCCGGCTTTACGAGTCCTTGGGCGAACCAGCTATTGCGTGTTCGCGGGCCAAAGTAGTCGCCCGCCCGCACGATGATCGTCTGTACACCATTGCGGCTCGCGTCGCGCAGACGGCCTTCCATCGTCGCGCGGATTCGGCCTTTGCGCGTGAGCGGCCGTTGCGGCGCGTCTTCCCGCAAGACAGGAAAGGTCTCGGGGCCGTAGTTGTAGACCGTGCCGGGCAGCACGACGGTGGCGCCATGCCGCGTGGCGGCGGCGATCGTGTTATCGAGCATGGGCAGCACTTGCGTGTCCCAATTGCGATAGCCGGGCGGATTGACGGCATGCACGATCACATCGCAGTCGCGCGCCGCAGCAAGCACATCGTCCGCGTGCATCGCATCGCCGGCGACCCACTCGATCGCGACATGATGGGTGCCGGTACGCGGCGCGCCGCCGCGACGCAGGGCGCGCACGCGCCATCCTGCCGCGAGCAGTTGCAGCGCAACTTCGCTGCCGATGCCGCCCGTCGCGCCGAGTACCAGCGCGCGAGACACCTTGTCGCGGGATTCGTGGGTCATGGTGCTGCTCCTTGATCGTTGTCGGTGATGCCATTCTCCGCGCGAGGCAATTCAAATAAAATTGCCTGAAGTCATCTATCAGCTATACATTTTTGTATGACGAAAAATCTGAGCTGGGATCTATATCGGACGTTTCTCTGCGTGCTGACCGAGGGCTCGCTGTCGGGCGCCGCGCGGGCACTGGGCATTACACAGCCCACGGTAGGCCGCCATATCGCGGCACTGGAGGCGGCGCTGGGACAGGTGCTCTTCACGCGTTCGCAAACGGGATTGCTACCAACGGACGCTGCAGAGTCGTTGCGCGCCCATGCACTGGCGATGCAACACACGGCGCTAGCCTTCGAGCGGGCGGCGGCAAGTCATGGCGACGGGGTGAACGGTGTCGTGCGCATTTCGGCGAGCGAGGTCGTCGGTGTGGAAGTGCTGCCACCGATCCTCAGTGCGTTGCGGCGCACCCATCCGCAACTGACCCTCGAATTGGTACCCACGAACCGCATCCAGGATCTGCTGCATCGCGAAGTCGACATTGCCGTGCGGATGGCCCCCCCGCAGCAGGAAGCATTGATCGCGCGTCGCGTGGGGAACATCGACATCGGCCTGCATGCACGCGACGACTATCTGGCGCGCTACAGCACGCCGTCGTCGCTGGCCGAGCTTGCCCGGCATGCGTTGATCGGCTTCGACCAGATGACGCCGTTTCTTCGCGAAGCCACACGCAATGTGCCCCTCTGGTCGCGCGACGCCTTCGCGTTTCGTGCCGATAGCGATCTGGCGCAACTGGCCATGATCCGGGCGGGCTACGGCATTGGCGGGTGTCAGGTACCGCTGGCAAGGCACGATGCCCGGCTTGTGCGCGTGTTGCCGAATGCCTTCCGATTCAAGCTGCCGACATGGGTCACGATGCACGAAGACCTGCGTCAAAGTGCACGTTGCAAGGCGGTGTTCGACGCGCTCGTGGCCGGATTGTCCGCCTACATGGCCGGATAAGCCTGCGCTCAAATCAATGGCGGGTGGCTTCGATGAAATTTGATGATATACAATATATCAATAATTTTAACGATCACGAGACACTCACCGCGCTATGTTCGATCCTTCATTGTTCGGGCGTATGCCGCCGGATGTCATTGCGTCCGCGTTGGCTTCTGCCTCCTCACTCACACCAGCCTCGCTGGTTCCCGGCCGTCATTCGCTGGGTTTGAGCGAGCACCGCGACGCGGTGCTTTATGTGCCGTCCGACTTGCCGGCGGACAAGCCCGTCCCGCTGTTCGTGATGTTCCACGGCGCGGGGGGATTTCCGCAAAAGGTGCTGCCGTTCATCGAGCCTCATGCGGAGCGGCACAAGTTTCTCGTGCTCGCGCCGCATTCGCTCTTCCCGACATGGGACATCGTGATCGGCGGCAACGGCCCCGATCTGGAGCGCTTGCAGCTCGCGTTGAGCCATGTGGCGGCCCGGTATCGCATCGACACCGGACGTGTGGCGTTTGCGGGCTTTTCGGATGGCGCGAGCTACGCGTTGTCGATCGGTGTGACGAACGGTGACATCGCGAGTCATGTCATCGCGTTCTCGGGCGGCTTCATGTCTGTCTTCGTCCAGGAGGGGCAACCCCGCATCTTCATCGCGCACGGGCTGATCGACGAGCAATTGCCCATCGCGACAAGCGGCCGGCAGAACGCCAACAAGCTCAAGGCAGCGGGCTACGATGTGCAATACGTTGAGTTCGACGGACTGCACATCATCGAGCCGGACGTCGTGGCGCGTGCCGTCGACTTCTTCCTCATCTGAGACGCGCGCTGCCATCGGGCAATGTGCGCACGGGCCAAACGCGACACGGGGAGTGCCGTTCATGGATTTCGAAATTCCGGAGTCACTGATTCATCCGCTGATGCAACTGATCGGCGCCGATTCGCCACTGGGCAAGCAGTTGGCGGCCTACGGCGTGTGCCGCGGCAACATGATGGTGTCGAGCGAATGGTTCGATGCCAAGTCGCTCAATACGCTCTATGTCCTGAGCAAGACACAGAACGAACGTGCGTTGATGTTTCAGATGCTCGCGCTCGACAATGTCTACAACGCGCCGCAGGCACGCGTGATTCCGGATCTGGACAAGCTGGTGCCGGGGCTGGTGGCATATCTGTCGCGCAACGTCATCGACGGCTGGGTGTACCAGCGTCATCGAGACGGCGCATTGCTGCCGTGGCTGGTGCGCCGTCTGCGCTATGTGGAACCTGAGCAGGGCTCGCCCTACGTCGTCATGGACATGTTGGCGAACACGATGCAGTCGGCCAATTCGAATCTGACGGAGCATCGTCTGCGCCGCTCGGGCATGACCACGTCACTGGTCTTCACGCGCGAGGACATCGCCAATCGCACCATTCCGGAGTTGCTCGCGGAGTTCGGTTTCTACAAGGAGTGCGCCGAGTTCAAGCACGAGTACGAGCAGCATGCGCAGCGGTTTCTACGTGTGCAGCGCGCGTTCGGCGCACAGTTCGTGCTTCGCCGCGCGGCGTTCTCGGTCGATTCGAAGGGGGCGACGGAGTTGATTCGGGTGGTGGAGGGCACGACGGCGAAGTGTGTGAATGACGAAGCGCGTCTGGAGCGCAATTTCGAGATGTCGTGCGACGCCGAGTTCTGGCGCAAGGCACAGATCGATCACGCCTTCGAGATGATTCCGTTGCATTGCTATGTGCACGTATTCCATCTGGACTGGCATCGTAATCTCTGGGTGCATGTGCAGAACATGATCGAGTACGAGTACCAGCCGGGTCTGCGCGACAAGCTGGTGCTGCCTGCGCATCATCACGATCTGATCGACATCCTGACGTCGAACATGGACGTGATGATGCCGGACTTCGTCCCCGGTAAATCGGGCGGTGCGACGATTCTCTGTCAGGGGGCGCCCGGACTGGGCAAGACGCTCACGGCGGAGATTTACTCGGAGGTTGTCGGCAAGCCGCTGTACCGCGTGCATTCGGGGCAATTGGGGACGACGGCGGCGTCCGTGGGCGCCGCACTCATGAGTATTCTGCGTCGCGCGATGTCCTGGAATGCGATTCTGTTGCTCGATGAAGCCGACGTGTACATCCGCCGGCGCGACAACGATCTCGAACACAACGCGATCGTCGCCGAGTTCCTGCGCTCGCTGGAGTATTTCCACGGATTGTTGTTCATGACGACCAACCGGATCGGCGATGTGGACGACGCCATCCTGTCGCGCTGCATCGCGACGATTCACTACGAGTTACCATGCCGGGAGGATGCGCGGCGGCTCTGGCGAATGCAGGCCGAGCAGGTGGGCGCTTATCTGGACGACGCGTTGATCGAATCGCTCGCCAGCCGCTATCCACAGGCGAGCGGACGCGATATCAAGGAACTGATGAAGCTCGCGAGCCGCTACTGCAAAGTCAAGGACACGCCCTATACGGAGGACGTATTCAAGCTATGTGGGCTCTTCCGCGGTTACGGCGATTGAGGTGAGCGTGGCACGATCACACGCAACGTCCCCTCCCGCAGTGCGGCGAATTGCGGTCATTCCGATGCGTTGTACGGGCCGACTTGTTGACCGTGCTGGAGTGATGGTTGCGCGCTCGCGCCGGACTCTGCAGCGTCAAATTTCGTGCATCAAAAAGCTCAGCTTCTTGAAAACTTGAAATTTCGACATATTGAAGTTGCGGTGGCAACAGTTCTCCGCGATCAGCCGGGCCACCTCAACAACGCTTCGAATTTCCGGTTGCGGCGACGTTCCAGCGATGTAGCAATGACAGTCGGGCTTTGAAGCGCAATTTCTAATTCTTCAATTAAACGCTGCGCGACTTCATGCTCCTGCCCCGGGTGCAAATTACACGGATCGAGAAAAAACCATCCGTGCTCAACTTCATGATCACGCACACTCACAGGTTTATCGCCGCGCATAAGTGCATCTGCCAAATCCCAAGCGGTAATTCTCGCTTGTTCCGGATTCACTTTTACACGTAAGCGATTCAGCGGATTTCCCGTCGGATCTGGCACAGTGTCTGTACTGATCCCCGGCCGTCCTGCCAGAGCGTTCGACCAAAGCTGCAAATACGACATCTCCTTGTTGGCCACGGCCAGATGATCGCGTTTCGCCCATGCTTGCAACGCGGCCATCGCACCGATAATTCCTTCTTTGCCGACTTTCATTGCGCGACCGATACCCGAATTTTGTAGATAAGCGTCGCGAATCAGTTGATGATGTCCGGCGACAATTCCAGCAGTCGGGCCACCCAGAAATTTCTGCGCCGAATACAGAACGATATCCGCACCATCACGAATGAACTTCTTGAGGTCGTATTCAGATGCTGCATCAACAATGACTGGCACCCCCCGTTCATGGCAAACAGCCGAGAATTCATCAAGCGGCATCAGCCCATACTGCACAGCATGATGCGACACGACATAAACAGCGCACGCGGTCCGTTCCGTTATCGCGGCATCGAGTTGATACCGGCGTGCAAACGTCGCCTGCCCAACTTGAATAACTTTCGCACCGGAAAGCCTGATGCCCTGCTCAATTGGCGCACCGTAATGCACCATATGGCCGGTCATTACCACGACTTCGTTTTTCAGCCCAGTTGTATCCGGCAATTGTTCGATTGCGGCAAAATCCGGCCCCGTCATGGCACCGGCCACGGCCACGGTAATTCCAGATGCCGCCGACGACGTGATAAACCCCGCTTCGGTTCCGCAGGCTTCGGCAATCACGGCGGATGCCTTGCGTTGCAGGTCGTCCATCTCGACAAACTGAGGAAGCAGGGCCGCCATGGCATCGCGTGCCTTTTTCACGACGACGGATGCGCCCAGATACGTCATCGTGCCGTTCACGTTGATCACCTGGCGCAAGCCGAGTTGCGGACGAATATCGGCGGGTTGCTGCTCTTGGTTATCGCTCATTCGTTATATCCCGACATGATGTATCATCTTCCATAATTACGTAATAGCTTACGCAAACCTAGCGTGCTCGTACCGGCCCTGTAGTGGGTGAATCCGCATCGTAACCTCCTATGACCGCACCATCAGACGTAGATCGCAAGCCCGCAACACGAAAAGCGCCGCGTGCGAAGCAGGCCGAAGCCGCGCCCAAGCGCAGCCGTGTCGGGACCCTGGACCGTGTACTGCAAATTCTTGACTACCTCTACGAAGCCGACACGCCTGCCGGACCCTACGCGATCGCCAAGGCCATCGGCGCTCCCGCGACGACCGTCTACCCACTGATCGACGGACTTCTGGAGAAGGGGCTTTTGGCCCGGGGACCGAACCGAACGGTCTGGCTCGGTCCCCGACTTCATTACTATGGCCTTGCGTTTGCGCGTCGTACCGATTTCCTGACCGTTGCGACATCACAGATGCACCAATTGTGTCGGTCGCTATCGGAAACCATTCAGATCTGCGGCCGTGAAGGCGACCATATGGTCGTTCTGGCCGCAGCGGAAGGTCCCGGGCATTTCCGTATTTCCTCGCAAGTCGGATCGCGTGTTCCGTTGAACTGGACCGCTTCCGGCCGACTGCTTGTCGGTCATCTGCCGCAGGCAGAACGTGTGGCGCTGTTCGAACATTGTTCGCGTATTTCTCCGACCGGGGCTGCAAAAACGGATGCGCGCACGTTGAGCAAAGAGGCCGCCAGCGCATTTCAATCCCGCTTGTCGATTGCGATCGGGGAATCCGATTTCTCAATCGCGTGCGTTGCTTCTCCGATTTGCGATGCACAAGGTCAACCCCTGGCGACTATTTCGATCGTGCTTCCGATTCAGAAACTGCAAGAGGATCAGAAGCGCTATACCGAAGCCGTGCGAGAGGCGGCGGATGCAATCGAGCGCAGTATTGGTGCGCAAGACCTGCAATCGTTGGCTTGAATCAGCCACCTCAGCCGGCTGTCGATCGACGCTCATCTACCGCCGTGGGCAATCGCCGTCAATCGACAGCGACGATCGCTTCAACTTCCACCGTAATATTGGCAGGCAAACTCGCGATTCCGATCGCCGATCGCGCGTGAATACCTGATACGCCGAATACGCGGCCCATCAAATCCGAACACCCGTTGATCACCTTGTGGTGCTCATCGAATTCGGGTGTTGCGTTGACGAATCCCAGCAACTTGACGATGCGACGAACCCGGCGAAGGTCGCCGAGCGCTTCATGCATGACGGCCAGCAGATTGATGCCTGTCAGCCACGCATGCTGATAGGCATCGCCCACCGTCACACCGTCGCCCAATCGGCCCGAGTGCAAGCGGCCATCGGTGTGCGTCGGACCCTGGCCCGACAGGAAGAGCAACGAACCTTCAAGGACATGGGTGACGAAATTCCCGATCGGTTTCGGTTGAATGGGTAACACAATGCCCAGTGCTTTGAGCTGATCGTACGGGTTTTCCTGCCGCTGCATTTCCGGGGCGTCAATCCAGCCGCCCAGCGGTTCATTTTTTTGAGTCATCACAAATCGACGTTGGATTATGGGAACACGGTCGCTTCGGCGACCGCCGATTCATAGTCAAATCTGACCTCGGCGCGTACACGCGACGACGTGACGAGAATCGGTGTCCTGCGCCTCGCCGCTTTCCACGGGTTCCAGTTGAGGCACTTGCACTGCGCACGCGGCAACGGCATGAATGCACCGTGTGCGGAAAACGCAGCCCGTAGGCGGATTCAGCGGGCTGGGAATATCGCCCTTGAGCATGATCCGCTGCCCCTTGACTTGGGGGTCTGGAACCGGCGAGGCAGAAAGCAGGGCTTTCGTGTATGGGTGCGTCGGGCTGGAAAACACTTTGGACGACGGTCCGCTTTCCATCACTCGGCCCAGATACAAAACGGTCACGAAATCGCACAGATATTCGACAACCGCGAGGTCGTGCGAAATAAACAGGATCGTCAGCCCGAGATTCTTGCGCAGCTCCTGAAACAGATTCAGGACCTGCGCTTGCACGGACACGTCGAGCGCCGAGACCGGTTCATCGGCAACGATAAAGGACGGTTTGACCGCCAGCGCACGAGCAATGCCGATCCGCTGACGCTGACCGCCCGAAAACTCATGGGGGTAGCGGTCCGCGAATTCCGGACGAAGCCCGACCATCGTCAACAGTTCTGCGATCCGCTTTTGGCGTGCCGCTCCCTCCGCCAGCCCATGTGTTGACAGCGCCTCACCGATGATCTGCCCGGTTCGCAGACGCGGGTTCAGGCTCGAATATGGATCCTGGAAGACCATTTGCAGACGGCTTCGCCACTTGCGCATTTCACGCTCGCGCAGCGCAAACAAATCCTGCCCTTCGAAAATCGCCTTGCCGCCACTCGGCTCGATCAGACGCAACAGTGAGCGGCCGATCGTCGTTTTTCCCGAGCCCGACTCACCAACGAGGCCCATGATCGCGCCTTTCGGCACCTCGAAGCTCACGTTGTCGACAGCCCTCACGGTCCCGTTGCCGGTTGTGAAATTCTTGGTAAGCCCCTCGACTTTCAGCAGAGGCGCATTTTGAATTGTTTCCATTATCGCCCCACGGCTCAAAGTGAAATGTGGTGCCAGCAGCGGGATAAACGCCCCTCGCCACAGACGCTCAGGGCAGGGCCGGGATCGCGCGTGCACAAAGCGCTTGCCAGATCGCAACGTGCTGCGAAGCTACAGCCCGGCGGCAGATTGGTGACGAGTGGCACCGAACCCGGAATGGGCCTGAGCAACGGCTTTTCACCATGCGGCTTCGCCCCGTGTTGTGCGCCTGGCAAACAGGCCAACAGACCCTTCGTGTACGGATGTTTGGGGCGTGCAAACAATGCATCGACGGGGGCTTGCTCGACAACACGGCCTGCGTACATCACCACGACATCGTGTGCGATTTCGGCCACGACGCCGAGGTTGTGGGTGACGAACAGTACCGACATGCCGAGATCGATTTGCAGACGGCGCAGCAGATCGAGAATCTGCGCCTGGATCGTTACATCGAGCGCGGTGGTCGGCTCGTCTGCAATCAACAGTCTCGGGTTGCACGCGAGCGCCATGGCGATCATCACTCGCTGACGCATACCTCCCGACATCTGATGTGGATATTCGTTGACGCGGCGTCCAGCGTCTGGAATTTCCACGAGCTCCAGTAACTTTCGCACCCGTGCCCGCCGCTCGGCCGTGCCGATCGTCTCGTGGAGCTTGATCATTTCCTCGATCTGCTGACCCACCGTGTAAAGCGGGTTCAAGCTTGTCATCGGCTCCTGGAAGATCATCGCGATTTCCCGGCCGCGCATGGCTTGCATCTGCTTTGCCGACAATACCGTCAGGTCGGCAACCTGGCCTTCGCGATTGCGGTACTGAATGCTGCCGCCGACAATGCGTCCTTGCTTCGCGAGCAGTCCCATGATCGACAGATTGGTTACCGATTTACCGGAGCCCGACTCGCCGACCACTGCCACGGTTTTACCGCGCGGCACGGAGAAGCTGACGCCATCGACCGATTTGGCAACTTTCTCCCCGCTGCCGAAGTACGTGCGCAGGTTGTCAACGCGCAGAATCAGATCGTCGCCCATATCTTCAACATCCGGGCCGTTCGTGGTGTTCACAGCACTCCTCCGCAATGAGGACAGCCCGCTGGCTTTATCTGCGATTGATACCGGGAAGCGTGAAGCGCCTTGTTTCCCAGAATGGTCCAGCGCGGCTCGAAAATCTGGCTGAGTGTCGCCGATACCTTGTGCGAATCGATAACGGGGATATCCGAATCTTCAAGGCCGAATACGGTGAATTCCGCACGCTCGCCTATGGCCCATTTCGAGGTCGGAATCTTGATAATCGAATTCGGATTCACCGTCACGGCTCTAATGACGGCTTCCAACGGCATGCCCATCGCCAGCAGCTTCGACATGGTGGTGCCTAGGTCCCATACCTTGCCTTCGAGCGACCGCGCGTGAACGTCGGTTGAAATCGAGAACGGCATCAGGCCGCGTTCGATAGAAACCTTGGCAGTGCGGTAGGAGAAGGACGCGCCGCCATGTCCCACATCCAGCGCAATGCCGCGATCGGCGCAATGCACGGCCATGTCGAACAGGTCCTGATCCTCGATGATCGATCCGGCATATTTTCCGTTGAAGCAATGCGTTATCACGTCGCCATCGCTCAGTTCGGTCATCACTTCGTCAATCAATGGAGGCGGCTCGCCTACGTGCGCCATGACTGGCACTTTTAGGATCTTGGCGATGCGCTTGGCCAGCTTTACGGGGGTAATCCCCCAAGAGCCGGTGATCGCGCCCGACGCGCGCACCTTGATGCCCACGATGACGTCACGGTTGGCTTGAACGCATTCCATGATGCGGTCGATATTCACATCGCGCATGTCCGTCAATTCGCTGACGTAACGCGACGCCGTCAAGCCGATCGAACCCAGGTTGAGGAACGCCTTGATGCGTTCCTGTGCGGGTTCGATGATGAACTCGCGAAAGCCGGCGAAATTCGCTTCACCGGCCGAGCCGGCGTCGACCACCGTCGTCACGCCGCGCGCGACGCCGCACACGCTCGGGTCGATCGAGATATCGGTACCTCCGCGCCACACGTGTGCGTGCAGGTCAGTCCAGCCCGGCGATATCCACGCGCCCGTGCATTCGATGACCTGAGTCGCCGTATCGGCCTGTGCTTGTGCCTGCGTGCCGAGCGCCCGAATGTTCCCGTGCTGATCGATCAGCACGGAAGTCGTGCCGGTGACCGTGGCGTCAAAACCTATCGGCCTGACGTTGTTCAGCAGCAGCGCCTTGCCGTCCGTAATGTTCGATTCCAGAGTCTTGCTCATGTCACATGTCCTTCTTGAGTCGCGGATCCATCAGATCGCGGAAACCATCGCCGATAAGTTGCAGCGAAAGTACAGCCAGAACCAAGGTGATACCCGGGAACAGCGTGAGCCAGTCCGCGCTACCGATGTACTGACGGCCTTCGGAGAGCATCGTGCCCCACGTCGGAATCGACGGGTCGACGCCCAGCCCGAGAAACGACAACCCGGTTTCTGCCAGCATGGCGGAGGCAAAGATGAACGTCGCTTGCACGAGAATGGGTGAAATCAGATTGCGCAGAATGTGACGCATCATGATCGTGTGCGTCGGCACGCCCAGGGCTCGCGCCGCCTCCACGTAAGGCAGTTCGCTGATGACCAGTGTCGACGCCCGCACGATCCGAGCCATACGTGGTGCGTAGACGATACCCAACGCGATGATGACGGCCCACACGGATGGCCCCAGCGCGGCCACGACGGCCACGGCAAGGAGAATGTCGGGGAATGACATCATCGCGTCGACGAATCGGCTCAGCAGGCCATCGAGGCGCTTGAAGAACCCGGCCAGCAGGCCCAGGGTGACGCCCATCAGCGAGGACGCAATGACCACCGAAATGCCGACCAGCAGCGACAGGCGACCTGCGTAAATGGTGCGGGCGAACACGTCGCGGCCGAAGCCATCAGTGCCGAACAGATGCGCGCCGGGCGGCTGGAGTCGATTCACGATCGACAGTTTGTACGGGGAATAGCTCGTGAGTAGCGGGGCGCAAATAGAGGCCAAAACAATCGCAAAAAACACCGCGAAACCGATCAACACCGTTTTTCGACGCGCGAGTCGCTTGAGGTTATTCATCCCGGCATTGACCTCAGGCGGCATTGCTGCGCTGCTTTCGCTCATACTGAGTTCGTTCATTATCGGATCCTCACACGCGGATCGACGACTGTGTAGAGCATATCGATCCCAAAATTGATCAGCACGTAGGCCCCGGAAATGACGACCAGGGCTGCCTGGATCACAGGGTAATCACGGCGTAGAACTGCAGACACGACAAGTGAGCCGACGCCGGGCAAATCGAATACGGTTTCGATCACGACGGCGCCACTCACGAGCAGCGTGGCAGTCAAGCCAATCACGGTCAGGATCGGCACCATCGCGTTCTTGAGCGCGTGAACAACGACAACCCGCACTTCTCCCATACCTTTCGATCGCGCGGTCCGCACGTAGTCTTCATCCAATACGTCGAGCAGAGACGCTCGGCTAAATCGCGTGATGATTGCGGAGCAAGCGGTACCCAACGCGATCGACGGCAACAGCAAATGGCGAGCGCGCTCCAGGAAGGTCGCGCCTACGCCGCCGTATCCCGAAACCGGAAACCAGCCATGATGTACCGCGAGGTACTGAATCAGCAGTAGGCCTAACCAGAAGCTGGGTGTGGATGCTGCCAGCATTGAGAGGGTCGTCGCGAGTTGATCGAACCAGGAGCCGCGCCAATAAGCCGAAGCCATACCGAGCGGCAGCGCGATCAACGTCGCGATCAGGAGTGAGAATGCAGTGAGCAACAGGGTCGGCTCCGCTCGCTGTGCAATGGACAAGAGTGCCGACTGATGCAGGAAGATCGAATTTCCGAAGTCGCCGGTAGCAACCTGCCCGATGAATCGGACATATTGCACAAGTATCGATCGATCCAGTCCGAGTTCGTGGCGAAGCGCAGCAATGTCATCGGCCGTCGCATCCGGGCCGAGCATCACCGCAGCGGGATCGCCAGGCGCCACGCGAACAATGACGAAAACAATGGTTAGTACCATGAACATGACGGCTAACATGCCAAGTACGCGTTTTAATATGAACTTTGACATTTCCGTCCTGATATTTTCAATTGCACGGTGATCTACTCGATTACGTCTTTTTTTACTTATGCCGCGAAACAGGTTCCTTGTGCCGACCTGGTTCAGTGAAAGAGAAGCTGGATGTCCTCGGACTTCCGTGTGCGCAAATTGAAACCTGGAGATTCAATGATGTTATTACATTCATTGCGCGGTAGTTCCCCTCATGCCAGCCGAAACCCGGGTGGGAGCGGGGGCTAGAAAATCGTTCGTATGCCGAGTTCCATCCCGACGGACGACTTGCCCGCCATATTGCCCGGCGTGTAGGCGCCGTTAGCCTTGAAGCTCGATGGCGTGACTTTTGCTTCTGGTCCCGTGATATACGCTGCTTTACTGCGGTTCTTGATCGCAGCCACGTTCGCATACAGCGCGGTACGCTTGGAAAGGTCCAGTATGCCGCCAAGCGCATACATATCTGCCCGTAGATCGCTCAGCCCGCCCGTGCCTTGTGCGTGACTGTACGATGTAGTGATTGTGTAGTCGTAGATGGGAATCGTTGCACCGATCATGAACGTATGCTGGCCGCTACGCTTCTCCCAACTGTCGGTTATCGACGTGTTCATAAAGGAATATTGCGCCATTACTCTCGTGCGGCCGATCATGTACGACGCACCGATGTCGTATAGATTCCACGTGTTGTTGCCATCCAGTTGCGTACTGTTCACGACGGCCGCAACATCGAGTGGGCCATTCGCGTATCCGAGCCGGCCGCCCCACTGTTTGTTGCCGTACCCGGTCGCGCTACCCGCGAAACCGGGCGAGTTGTTGAACGAATATTGGAACTGACCGTACACACCACCGAGATTCTTAGGTAACCAGTACGTGATGCTATTGTCCGTGCGGGAAAGCGTACCTGCACCCGACAGCAACGGCGTGGAGAATCCTCCGGCCGTGAACAGATTGATGAACGAGCCCACACCGCCGCCGCCGTACGGATCGAACATGATCAGGTTCCAGTACGCCGGGCTGTTGTCACGGCCGAGACGCAGTTCGCCATAGTTGTCGTTGATCATGCTGACAGTGGCGCGACGGTTGAAGAGCCGGTTCGCATCGGATTGCGCGCCGTTATACGGACGGAATCCGCTTTCGAGTACGAAGCCCGCCTTCCAGCCACCGCTCAGATCCTCGATTCCCTTGAAGCCAAAGCGCGATGCGTTCAACGTGCCTTCACCCATGCCCACAACCGTACCGCCGCCACCGTTGTGAATGGAACGAACGTTCACGTCCACCATCCCGTAAAGGGTCACTGACGACTGCGCGTGAACTTCAGTCGCACCAAATCCCAGAGAGAAGGCGGCGCATGCTGCCAATCCGAGGTTGGATTTTTTCATGATAAATACTCCTAACCATATAAGCCTGTTTTAGTAGGTGTTTTCTCTACCTAGAGCTCATCGTCATGTATATCTGAGGTAGAGAAACGACCTTTCTTTTTTATTGCTGCGGCACTACAGAGCGCAAAAAGCGGACTTATTTTTTGAGCCATGCGTTCCAGAAATACGGCCACGGAGCGGGCGTCACGCCTTGCAACTGCGGCGATTGGGCGGCCAGTGCGTTGAAGTTGCCTATCTTGATCGCCGGGACTTCGCTATAGATAAGTTTTTGTACTTCTGCCCACTTGGCAACGCGTTGCTTCGGATCGAGCGTTTGGTTGAATGCCTTGATGGCCGTCTGGCTCGTGGGCGAGGACCACCATCCCGGACTGGTGCTGGACATCAGGCTCATCAGTGTTGGTTCCGGCAGGAACGGGCTGTGCGTGATGTAAATGTCCCAGAGGTCGGGGTTTGTGCGGCGTTGCGTGAGCGTCGCCCAATCCACCACTTGCAGATCCACCTTGAAGCCGGACGCCTTCAAGAACTCGGCGGCGACCAACGCCATCTTGTAGTGGAACTCGTATTGACGGCTGGTCAGGATGCGCAGCGGCTTGCCGTCGTATTTCGCGGCCTTGAGCAGGTCGCCGGCCTTTTGCGGATCGGCGATGTCGTAGGCCCCCTTCGTGCCTGCGTTCGTGTGGTACTGGTAGCCCTCCGGATAGAACGCGGCGTCAGCTGAAAAGAACTGTTTGTCGCCGAATGCCGCTTGCAGCATGTCGGACTCACCGAGTGCGTTGCGAATCGCGAGACGTATGTTCTGGTTGCTCGCCAGGCCGGTCTTGGTGTTCAGCACGAAGAGCGGATACCCGAACGGCTTTATCAGCACCGGGGCCGATTTTGACCCTGCTTTTTGCAGGCGCGCGTATGACTCGATCGGAATGGAGTCTGTGTATCCGAATTGTCCGGCTACGGCCGCTTCGACTCGCGTCGCACCGTCCGGCACCGGAACGAAGTGGATTTCGTCGAGGTATTGCGCGCGACCGCCGCCGTAGCCGTCGCCCTTGCCGTCGCGTGACTTGTAGCCGTCGAAACGCACTAGGTTGATGTACTGATCGACCTTGCGCTCCTTGAATTTGTACGGCCCGGTGCCGATCGGCTCTGTGATCGTGGTCGCGGACTCGAAGCGACGCGGCATGACGACGGCAGCGCTGTTGTTGAACGCCAGGAGCGACAGCAGCGGCGCATATGGCTCTTTCATCGTGATCTTGATGGTGTGTGCGTCGAGCGCGTCGATCTTCGCGATATTGACCGCCGCCGCCTTGCCGCGTGTGGCGACCCGCATCCAGCGATTCAGCGACGCGATCACGTCCTTCGCATCCATTGCTGCGCCGTCATGAAACTTCACGCCCTTGCGCAGGCGGATCGTGTAGGTGAGACCATCCTCCGAAACGGTCGGCATATCCTGCGCGAGCAGAGGCGTGATCTTCCATTTCGCGTCGAACGTGTACAGCGTTTCGAACACGTGCTGCGTCACCATCCCGACGAGGTCGGCGGTCGATCCCATTGGGTCAAGCGTCGGCGGTTCGCCAATCGTCGCCACATTCAATACGCCACCGCGCTGCTGCGCCTGCGCGGGCGTGGTGGCACCCGCCACGACCAGACCAGCGGCCAGCAGCATGCTCAGAATCTTGGTCAGCCCCATCCTTGTTGTCTCCTTCGCAGATGACTTGCCTTGACATACGTTATGACGCAATATATTACGTAATTACGTATGTTTGCGTTTGGTGTAAACCTTTAGTGGTAAACGCTGACAGCGTGAGATGCAGTCATCCGACTGTCCTGTTATCCGCACCGCCATTCTCGCGTATAGCACAGTGCACGCCGTTTATTGAATTCCAAATTTCATAGGGATTTTCCCGGCGTTGCAGTTAAATAATGATGTTCCTACGCTTGCCTGGGCTGAAATAAATCGAATTTAATTTCTTTCAGCCATTTTCGTAGTCCTATGTGGTTAATAAACCGTCGTTTATAAATTCCATGGAGCACAGTCATGGCCGTACAATGGTGTGAGAATAAAGATCCCCGGATTAATACGCTGCGAAAAGGTTTCAATCAGCGTTGGCCTACTGCCGGCAATGAAGCGCAAGCCATCGCCATTTGCAGGACATCGCAAGATGTGGCCGATGCGCTCAACGAAACTGTTCGCAATCGGAAGGTGCGTCCTACCATTCGATCGGGCGGACACTGCTATGAAGGCTTCGTGAGCAACAATGCGAATGGCGTCATTATCGATGTCAGTCAACTCGATTATGCGCAGACAAATAGCGATCCGACGCTGAAATATCAAATCGGATCTGGGGTCCAAAACTGGAATGCCTATGTGACGATGTATAAACTGTGGGGCACTACGTTACCGGGAGGTTCCTGCTATACGGTCGGCGTCGGTGGACACGTCAGCGGCGGTGGTTTTGGTTATATGTCGCGGCTGCACGGTCTGACTGTCGATTGGTTGTCGGCCGTCAAGATCGTGACCATGGATTCCGGTAAAGGAAAACCCGCAAAAGAATATCTCGTTTCGGCCAAAAGTACCGACCCGGACGAGAAAGCCTTGTTTCGGGCATTGCGTGGCGCGGGTAACGGGAATTTCGGTGTAATCACCGACTATTATTTCTCAGACCTACCCGTTCCGCCGACTGAGGCGCTTCTTACGGTTATGCATTTCAACTGGTCGGACTTTGATCAAAGCAATCTTAAAAAATTCGAGGATTTGCTCAATACCTATGCGGATTATTGGGCCGGACGAGGACAAAACCCCGAGACATACGGAATGTTCGGATCGATGAAATTGACGCACGTATCGAATGGCTCGTTCTTCATTCGAATCCAAACATGTTCAACTCAACCCGCGGGCCGTATTACGGCAAAAGAATTGGCGCTCACGCAGGAGTTCATTGATCTGTTTGCGAAATTCAATCCGCAAGTCATGGCATTGCCAGGCGCAGTTTTCGTGGACGAACCCTCCCTGCCGTGGACCGGCGAGGGCCGTTTGACGACGCGTGACGGTCAAACGGTGCCGAAGTATACGGTGCTCTACGACTGGCTCAACGCCGTGCAGGCGCTGAACGGAGCCACGCCGAATCAACGCGGGAAGTACAAATCCGCATACATGAAAAAGCGCTTTACGGCTCGGGAGTCGATGACGCTGCATAAGTATCTCCATCTGCAGCCTACGGGCGGCATTTCCCTAGCCTCGTCGCTCGTGCAGATTGATACGTACGGTGGCAACATCAACAAGGCGGATCTTATTCAGACCACTTCCGCTTCGCAACGGGCATCGATCATGAAACTCCAATATCAGGCCTATTGGACGAATCCCGACCAGGATCAGGAATACCAAGACTGGATCAATCTGTTCTATAAGGACATGTATTGGGATGATTCCGTTGTCCCCCGTGAATTCCGGGGAACGCCTTATCCAGGCGCAAATTACGAAGGCTGCTATATCGGTTATCCGGATGTGGAGATGGCGAATGTGAAAGATAACAACAGCCGTCATTTTTGGCCCGATTTGTATTATCCGGCTATCTATAGCGATCTTCAAAAAGTCAAGCGACGATTCGATCCGGATAATATTTTTAATTACGCACTTTCGGTGAAAACATAAAAGCTGGCGTAGGACTCTGAGGGAATTTCCACCTCGAAATAAAGTCCGGACGGCGATAAACCGTCCGGATTTTTTTACTGACCCTAGTCAGTCAACGTCGCAACAGTCGCGAATCGGTGGCGAGTTGCCCCGAAAAGCTCGCGAGGATCGACAGCGCCAGACATCCGTCATTCGGGCTCGATCTGGTGCCGCTCGCGACCTTTCCCGCGTGCGGTAAACGCAAAGATGTCCGGTACCCGATTATTTCGGCTGGGCGCCCAGCGCCAGGTTCATGTGCGTTTCTGCTAACGGAATTACGCCACCGGGCTGGAACGTCACGATGTTCACATGCATGTCGTGACGCATATCCTGAATGTCGACGAAGCGCGCAGTACTCTCGCCGTGATTGCGCAGCTGCCAATCGGTAGCGGGCGGAATGAATGCGTAGCCGCCTGGGGGCAGCTTGTTGGCGTGTCCCTCGATCGTCACCCAGAGACGCGTGTTGTCCTAGAGCGGGAGGTGGTTCGTGACGATGTCTCGCATCACACCCTTCGGAATGACGGCGTATGCTTCGGTGAACGTCGCGCGGCCGGTGAGACGTTCCGTTGGCCCGGATGCTCGCCGTGAGGTGCTAGCGCGCGTCATGGCACGACCACCGGCAGCGGCCAGCGAAACCGGCCGAGGACGTTGGCGTCGCGGTCCGTGACGATGGCCTCGACGTTCAACTCGGCCGTACCACCCGCTACGACATCGGCCTGCCAGAAGGCATCCGGTGCCTCGCGAGCGACAGGCTCCTGCGGGGCGCCAGACTGCGGCGCATAGCGCGTAGCGTGCTCATCGACATGCATTTCCAGACCGCCCAGTGTCGACTCGTCATCAACGCAGAGCTGGAGCAGCACGGCGTGTTCGCCACGCATGGAAAGTGACGTCCAGCGCAGCCGGAGGCGGTCACCGGCACGGACATCGATGGGCCACGGCGCTGCGCAAACGCCATGAAGCGCATCGCTGTCCGGCGCGAGTCCGTAGCAACCGTCGCCTTCGATATCCACGGGGTTGTGCGCCGCGTCGGGGTACCGGTCGAGCAGCATTACCGCATCGATGACAAGCAAAACATCGGCGATGGCGCGGGTTTCACTACCGGCGCTGGAGGTGCGTGCATCGGACATGGGAATTCCTTGCCGTGAGCTGTCGTTGCGTTACCGCGATCCGGCACCCTGCGTTGCGGTGTTCCTGCGGGAAACGGATCGCGGCCCGGCCTGGGTCAGTTGTTGCGGATGGTGATGAACGGATCCCACTGGTAGCAGCCGCACAGATTGCCGCTGCGGTCGAGGATCATGAACTGGAAGTGATAGGTCACGCGCCCGGTCTTGAGCGTTTCGCAGGACCAGAAGTAGTTCGAGCACTTTTGCTTCTTCGGCTTGGTCGGGTCCGGCGGATTCGGCACGGGCAAGGTGACTTCGGCCTCACGCGGCGAGGGCGGCGAGATCAGCTCATTGCCCTGATTGCCGACGAACTTGTAGAAGATGCACGATTGCTCGAAGCCCAGTGAGAGCGAGCTTTCGCGCCACCGGATGACGTCCCCGACGGTGGCCGCGATATCCAGCTCGCCGCCAGCCTGTCCGCTAACCACGTTGTTTTGCGTCACGATCATGAAGACGTGCTTGAAGTCGATGAGCGGTGGATTCGCCATGCTGGAGTTCTTGCCGTACCGGTCGACAATCGTCTTGGTGTCGATGCTCACCAGTACATCGGTAATTTCTGACATGTGTTTCTCCACGAAAGACTGAGTTGAATGCCGTCGATCTCGTGCGACGACGGCTTCGAAGGCAGCGGCTTGCCAGCCGCGCGCGAAACGCCGGAGCGCGTTCCACCGATGGAGCGTAGAAAGGGGACCGTCGATGTTCAACCACCCGAGGGGGGTGTCAGATAAGTGACATCGGCGCGCCAACCGGCACCGCGACTGACGTTGGCGCTGCGGACGTACGTTCACCAATCGAGGAATTGGAGCGCAACAACTAAAAAGCAACCCGTGCGTGCATGCGTGGGTATAGGCTGCGTCACCGTTATCGAGGTGCCGGCCGCGCTTGAGGCGAAGTCGCTGCCGTTGCGCATGTGGGCCTTAGGGAACCGACGCGCTTGCACGGCATCCCCCTTGCGTGGCATGATGAAACATCAAATGTTACGTAAGAGCGGAGTCAAGCCATGCAGCAAGACACGATAGCGATGTTCGACCAGCACGCGGCGACGTACGACCAGACGTGGCAAGCGCTGGCACCATTGCGCGAGGCGCTGCATCTGGTGCTCGACAGCGTCTTTGCGCCGTTGCCGGAAGCGGCCAATGTGCTGTGCGTCGGGGCGGGCACCGGGGCGGAGATTCTGTCGCTCGCCGAGCGCCATCCCGGTTGGCGCTTTACCGCAGTGGAGCCGTCCGGGCCGATGCTCGACGTCTTCCGTGGCAAGGCCGAGGCGGAAGGTGTCGCGTCGCGTTGCGTCTTTCATCAGGGGTATCTGGATTCGCTGCCGGACGCTGCGCCATTCGACGCAGCGACGGCGATTCTCGTCTCCCAGTTCGTCACCGATCCTGTGGCGCGTCGGGGGTTCTTCCGCGACATAGCGCAGCGGTTGCGTCCGGGCGGCTATCTCGCGAGCGCCGATCTGGCTTGCGAGATGACATCGAACGCCGGAAGCCGGTTGCTCGACGTCTGGTTCGATATGGTGTCGGTAAGCCCGGAGGCACGCGAGCGTGCGCAGGCGATCTACGGCTCGCAGGTTGCGGTGGTACCGCCCGAGGCGGTGAGCGAGATCATCCGGGAGGGCGGTTTCGACGGGCCGGTGCGATTTTTCCAGGGCGGCCTCATTCACGCCTGGTTCGCGCGTCAGGCGCTCGACAGTTGAGACGGCGATGAGAAGCGATAGCCGACTTTCGCGCATGTTGCACGTGCTGCTGCACATGGCGCGGCACGACGCGCCGTTCACCTCCGAGCAACTGGCGCAGATGCTGCGCACGAATCCCGTGGTGGTCAGACGCACCATGGCGGGGCTGCGCGAGGCGGGCTATGTGCGCTCCGGCAAAGGGCACGGTGGTGGCTGGTCCATCGCCTGCGATTTGCGCAACGTAACCCTGCTCGATATCCATCGCGCTGTTGGCGGACCGCACATCTTCGCGATCGGGGTAGAGAGCGACAATCCGGAGTGCGCCGTCGAGCGCGCGGTGAATGCGGCACTCGATGGCGCGTTGCGCGAGGCGGAATCCATCCTCATCGCGCGGCTTGGGGCGATCTCGCTGGCCGACCTTGCGCAGAACTTCGATGTGCTCTGCCGGCAGTACGAGTCGTCGCGCCACTGATCATTGCGCGGCCGAGAGCTGCGCCTTGATCGCGGCCTCGGTCTGGTCGTAATCGCCTTCACCGAAATGCGTGTAGACAATCTTCCCTGACTTGTCGACCAGATAGAACGCGGGCCAGTACAGGTTATCGTAGGCTTTCCACGTGGCGTAGCGGTTGTCCTGCGCGACCGGGTAGGTGATGCCGAAGCGCCGGATGGCATCGCGGACATTGCCGGTATCGCGCTCGAACGCATACTCGGGCGTGTGCACGCCAACCACCACCAGCCCCTGATCCTTGTACTTCTTGTACCACTGCTGGACATATGGCAGCGTGTGGATACAGTTGATGCACGAGTACGTCCAGAAATCGACCAGCACGACCTTGCCGCGCAGTTGTTGGAGCGTGAGCGGCTGGCTGTTCAGCCAGTTGTCCACGCCCGTGAATTCCGGTGCCGCCCCTCCGGTCATCGGACGCGCCTGCGACGGGGCACAGGCGGCAAGGCCGGTGAGGGTAAGGGCGACGAAGGCACTTCTGAGCAGCGTCAGCATGGCGGTTTCTCCTGAGAGCGGTGCAACGGTTTTGGATGAGTCGGTAGCCGTATTTCACCGCCGGGGCGTATCTGCCATGTGTTCGCCGATGCCCATTTCGGCAATGTCGTGTATCCAGACAACCGCCAGATACACGGTGATACAAACGACGGCGGCGATTGGTCTATAAAGCACTCAGCGATCGCGCCGCCGGCGCGGGCACACAGGGGAGTTGCGAAATGTCGTCCGAATGGTTGCGAGGGTCCTGCCACTGCGGGGCCGTCCGATTCGAAGTCCAGACGCCGGTCGAGCCGGCCGCCCGCTGCAATTGCAGTCTCTGCCGGCGCAAGGGGGCTTTGATGACACCTGCCTTTCCCGAGGCCAACCTGCATATCCTGTCGGGTGCCGAGGATCTGACGTGCTACCAGTTCAATACTCGCGTTGCCCGTCATTACTTTTGCAGGCATTGCGGTATCTACCCATTCCACGCGTCGCGCACTGCACCCGGCATGTGGCGGGCGAACATCGGCTGTCTGGAGTGCGTCGATCCCTACGCGCTGGACGCGTCGGTGGCCGACGGGCGGACGCTCTCCGTGGTGGAGGACGCATGAGACGTCTGCTCAGTCTGATCGCCTTTCTGGCAGGTGGCTTCAGCACCGAAGTCGTCCGTCCGCTGCAATGCGATCTCGCGCCGGCCAGCCGCCGGACGATGCCGGCAACGGCGCGTTCGCGGTGTCGCACCGGCCTGGCTTTGTCCGGCGGTGACGAGGGCCGCCGGATTCAACCGTCATCGCTATAATCGCCCGCATGGAAAAGATCGATCATGTGTTGATCGTCGACGACGATCGCGGTATTCGGGAACTGCTGGCCGAATATCTCGAAAAGAACGGCATGCGCGTGAGCGTTGCCGCGAACGGGCGTGAGATGCGGGCGGTGCTGGCCGACGGTCCACCGGACCTGATCGTGCTCGACCTGATGCTGCCCGGCGAAGACGGCCTCGTGTTGTGCCGCGAGCTGCGCGCGGGCAAGTTCAAGGCGGTGCCGGTGCTGATGCTCACCGCGCGCAGCGAAGAGACCGACCGTATCGTCGGGCTGGAGATGGGCGCAGACGATTACCTCGCCAAGCCGTTCGCTGTGCGCGAATTGCTCGCTCGCATCAAGTCCGTGCTACGCCGCACCCGCATGCTTCCGCCGGGGATGCAGATTACCGAGACGGCCGAGATCCTGGGCTTTGGCGAATGGCAGCTCGATACGACAGCCCGGCATCTGCTCGACACCGAAGGCACACAGGTGGCGCTCAGCGGTGCGGAATACCGGTTGCTGCGTGTGCTGCTCGATCACCCGCAACGGGTGCTTACGCGAGACCAGTTGCTCAACCTCACGCAAGGGCGGCAGGCCGACGCTTTCGACCGCTCCATCGATCTGCTCATCAGTCGCTTGCGTCAGCGTTTGCGCGATGGCGCGCGTGAGCCCCGCTATATTAAGACGCTGCGCAACGAAGGCTACGTGTTTTGCGCGGCGGTCACTGTGGTCGCCGCTCCCGAATGACACCGTCTTCGATGCCGTCCCCGGCGCTTCGCCGGCCTCGCTTGCTCTGGCCGCGCTCGCTCTTCGCGCGACTCGCCCTCATCCTGTTTGTCGGGCTGGCGCTTGCACAGGCGCTTTCGTTCTGGCTCACGATGACCGAACGCAATCGCGTGACGTCGAACATGATGAGCATCTACATCGAGAGCGAGGTCGCCAGCTCGGTCGCGTTGCTCGACCATCTGCCGCCAGCCGAGCGGGCACAGTGGCTGCCTCGTCTGGCGCGGCGCAGCTATCGTTTCGAACTGGGGGACGGGGTGCGCGGCGGCAAGTCCGACGCAGGACTCGCCGTACAGGTCGCCCGCGTGATTCAGGACGCCATTGGCGTGTCGTATCCGTTGACGGTGAACAGCGTGCCCAACGATCCAGACCGGCTTCAGGTGCACCTGCGCCTTACCGATGGCTCGCCACTCACCATCGACGTCTTTCCGACACCGACACTCCCGCTTTCCGGTTGGCTGCCGGCCGTGCTGATATTGCAATTGGTGGTGATCGCCGGTTGCTGCTGGCTGGCCGTGCGTGTGGCGACGCGTCCGTTGAACGCGCTGGCGAATGCGGCCGATACCCTTGGCCCGGATCTGCGCGCCGAGCGTCTGAATGAAGACGGCCCGTCCGAAGTCGCGCGGGCGGCCCGCGCATTCAACGCCATGCAGGACCGCATCGGCGATTACATGACCGAGCGCATGCAGATTCTTGCCGCGATTTCGCACGACCTGCAAACGCCGATCACGCGGATGCGCCTGCGGGTCGATACGATGGACGACGAGACATCGGCGGTGCGCCTGCAACAGGATCTGCGCGAGATGGAATCGCTCGTCACGGAAGGGGTGACGTATGCGCGCACGCTGCACGGCGCGTCTGAAGCGCCATGCAAGGTCGATCTCGATGCGTTGCTCGACAGCCTGGTGTGCGACTACGCCGACGCGGGCTCGCCCGTCACGCTCGAGGGGCAGGTTGGTCATCCCATCGTGACGCGTCCTCAGGCATTGCGGCGCATTGTCGGCAATCTCGTCGACAACGCGCTCAAGTACGGCAATGAAGCGCAGTTGGCCGTGACTCGAAGCGTGAACGGTATCGACGTGGTGGTGAGCGATCGCGGGCCGGGTATTCCGGACGACATGCTCGATGCGGTCTTCGCGCCGTTCGTGCGTCTGGAGACGTCGCGCAATCGCCACACCGGCGGCACCGGGCTGGGGCTCGCCATCGCCCGTCAGCTTGCGCAGACCATGGACGCCAAGCTGACGCTGCGCAATCGTGAGGGCGGTGGCCTGGAGGCGCGTCTTTCACTCAGGGCATGAGATGCGGCGCTACGCGCGCCACGATAAGTCCCGAGCGGTAATAGAAAATGGTGGGTTCCGGCACTCGCAGGTGCCGGGCGTCTTGCTCAGACCAGGGTAATCGTCACACCGATATTGCCGCGCGTCACCTTCGAGTACGGGCAAGTGGCATGTGCCGTATCGACAAGACGTTGCGCCACATCGCGCGGCACGCCGGGCAGATTCACGAACAGACGCGCCTGCAACGCGTAGCCTTCGCCCAGGCGGCCGAGGTCGACCTCGGCGTCGACCGACAGATCCTTCGGCAGTGCGACCTTGCTCGCATGTGCGGCGAGGCTCATGGCGCCAATGAAGCAGGCGGACCAACCGGCGGCGAACAGTTGCTCGGGGTTCGTTCCTGCGCCGCTGGTGCCGGGCGAGGAGAGCGCGATGTCGAGACGGCCGTCGCTGCTACGCGCGGTGCCGTCACGGCCGCCGGAAGTCGTGTGGGTGCGGCCAGTGTAGAGAACTTTGTCGAGTTGGGTCATGGGGTGCCTCTGTCAATTGGGGGCGCCGTTTGCCGGCGCGAACCGATGGCCGTGCCGGGGAAGTCCGGCGTGTTCGGCATCGACTTCCTGCATTGAACCGGGCAGACGTATCGCGTGTGTGTCCGGTTCGCGCCCGGTCGTAACAGGGGTTGTCCTGCATCCGCCCGGATACATTGAGAGACAAACGCGACCCGCGCATGCAGTGGGAGAGGCAGGCTGCGGGAGCAGGATCAGAGCAGATCGGTGATTTGCGGATGGAAGGGGTCTTGCGCGAGGATCGTGTCGAGTTCGTCGCGCGAGACCTTGCCCGACACGATGATGACGCCGCCATTGCGGGGCTGTTTCGGCCCCGACGCAATGAACAGACCGCGTTCGTACTGCGCGGCTATCGTTCCAGACCGGCCCGGTGCTTCTGATACTGGATCGCGGAGACAATCGCCACACGGCGGATCGGCTCGGGCGGCAGCCAAGTCGGCCGCTCGAAGCCCAGCGCGTCGGACAGTTCGGGCGATTGTTGACCGCAGGCCATCTCGCCGAGCAGCTTGCCGAACGTGCTGCCCTTGAGCACGCCTGCGCCATTGCATCCGAGCGAGGCGAACAGCCCTTTGCGCACTTCGCCGAAATATAGCGCGCCATTGCGGGTGAGGGCCGTGACGCCCCCCCAGACGTGCTCGAACTTGTGCGAAGCCATTTGGGGATAGCGGCGGCGATACGCGTCCGTGAGCATGGCGCCGATGTCGGTCATCGGACGCTCCTTCTCGTACGAATAGGCGCTGCGCACGACGAAGCGGCCGCCGAGGGTCTTGCGCAGCGTTGTGCCTAGCCGGTTTGCCGGAATCACACCCCACTCGGGGGCCGGACCCAGCTTGGCGAGTTCGTCGGCGGACAGTACCGGCGTCATGGCCGCATACGTGTAGATCGTGAAGACACGATCGCGCGCGAGCCCCAGCTTTCGGGCAAAGCCGTTGTTCGCGACGATCACCTGCGCGGCGCTCAGTTGCGTCGTCGCGGTCGTCACTGTGAAGGGGCCGTTACCGTCGAGCGACACGACGGGTTCGTTCTCCCACAGCCGGACATTGTCGGGCAGGCTGTCGGCCAGGCCGCGAACGAACGCTGCGGGTTGCACGAAAACGTTACTGTCAGAGTGATAACCGTAGCGGTAATAGTCGGTGCCGATCTCGCTTCGCAGCGTGTCGCGCGACAGTTCGCGGTACGTCACTCCCCACTCGCGGTATTGCGCGAGCGTGTCGCGCAAGCGTTGCTCGCCGTCTGGTGTTGCGGCTGCGTGGTACTTGCCGACAGGGTTCCAGCCACAGTCGATGCCGTGCGTCGTAACGAGTTCATGCAGCCATTTGAGGCCGGTGTCATAGAGCCGTATCTGCTTGCGTGCCACTTCCAGCGGACTACCATGTCCGCCCATACCGGTGTTGTGCGGCAGGTTGATGAGAAAGCCCGAGTTGCGCCCCGCCGAACTGTCGCCGACGGCGGTGGCATCGATCACCAGCACCGTGGCGTCGGGGCGAAGTTCGGCCACGCGACGCGCGGCGGCCAGGCCGGTGAAGCCCGCGCCGATGACGATGACGTCGAAACTTCGGGCCATCGGCGCTCGCGTGTGAGACATACGCACCGGCAGCAGAGCATTCCAGCCGGATGCCGCCTGATAGGCGGGGAAAGCGTCCCGCGCGAGGCGGGAGGGAGTGACTTGGTTGGAGGACATGACGATAGAAATACGGGGGGCTTGCCGGAGGTTACGCAGCCTGACTTTCCAGACTGCGCATGACCTCGGTCTGCACGGTGTTCCAGATTTGCGACTTGAGTTCGTTGTAGCGCGGCGAGAGCTGCACCTGTGCGTCGCGCGGCATGGGCAAATCGTTCGGCAGATCGCAGGCCACCCGGCCCGGGCGTGCACTCATGATGACCATGCGTGTGGAGAGCATCAGCGCTT
>NZ_CABPSM010000012.1 GCF_902459555.1 Pandoraea horticolens
CTGGTGTTAGTCAAAAACACAGTCTTATGCCTACCCGTTATTGTAAGTGGGTGACTGTGTCCGGCGTTTCAGGGGGCCGCTCCAGTCTCCTTGACTCAGAGCTTTCGTGATTAGCCTGGCGCAGATTTTCCGAGGACGGCAGGAACCACGGGCGTTTATCATGAAAAGGAGCGCCCAGCGTTTCTCTCTCGTAACAGGCTCAATTTCGAGCGCATTACGAGGACCGAGAAACCATGCACGTCAAACGCGCCAAGACACTCAAACCCGCCCAGATCCGACACCTGCTCCGCGTAACCGAGGCCACAAGTCGGCACCCTGAGCGTGACGCACTCGTTCTGCTGCTGGGCTTTACCTGCGGGATGAGGATCTCCGAGATCGCCCGCATCGAAGTGGCCGACGTGCTCCAGCCGTCCGGACTGATTCGAGAAGAAGTGAGCCTGCGAGCGGCAATCACGAAAGGCTGCCGCCAGCGCTGCGTGTACCTAAGCCATCCGAAGGCGCTTGCCGCGCTCGAACACTACATCGAATGGAGGTGGGAGCAGGGCAAGGGCACTGCAATGGATCGCCAGAAGTGGAGGGGCTTAATGCCCCAGACGTCGCTGGTTCTTACGCATAAGGGGAGCCGTTACGAGTTGAGCGTCAAGCGCCGAACGAATGACACCGGAGAGCAGGTCGAATACCTGGCAGCGGACAGCTTGCAGAGCTATGTCACCGGCCTGTACCGCGCGGCAGGGCTTGGGAACGGTTACAGCAGCCACTCTGGCCGCCGCACCTTTGCCAGTCGCCTTTTGGCACAAGGTCATTCGATCGAAACCGTTCAGATACTGCTTGGCCACGCTCATCTTGACCACGTATCGCCGTATCTGGAAGTGACACCACGCGAGGCGAGTGAGGCCGTGGCAGCTTTGGGAGAAGGTTGGGACTGACAAGCGCACGATGACCAAGATCACGCGTGTCATCGTGCAGTTGGACCTTGCATTTTGATATTCCTTACATTAAAGTAAGGAATATCGGAGGTGCCACAATGACAGCAGCAACAATCACGTCGAAGGGCCAGGTCACGATCCCAGTGGACGTGCGGAACCAGTTGGGCCTGGAGTCCGGTGACCGGATCGAATTCAGCTTCAACGAAGCAACGGGTCGGTACGAGGTTTATCCGGCCACGCGTTCGCTCACCTCGCTGAAAGGCGTCGTCAAGAAGCCGACCAAACCTGTCTCGGTCGAAGACATGAATCTTGCCATCGCCCAGCAGGGGGCGTCCGCACGATGATCGGATTGGATACGAACGTTCTGGTCCGGTACTTCGCGCAGGACGACGTCGCACAGTCCAAGAAGGCGACGGCTTTGATGGAATCTCTCACGGCGGAACAACCGGGATATGTTTCTCAGGTGGCGTTGATCGAGGTCGTCTGGGTGCTCGGGCGCTGCTACGGTGTTGAACGGGAGCAGATGAAGGACATCATCGATTCGATGATAGCCACAAAGGAGTTGGTCGTCGAAAGTGCAGACACTGTGCGCAAAGCGTTGCGCGTTTTCGCGGCGTCTGCGAAGGCGGATTTCGCAGATTGCTTGATCGAACGTTCCGGTCACGCTGCCGAGTGTGAATACACCGTTACTTTTGACGGGACAGCGGCGAAAGTAGCCGGGATGCGTTTGCTTAAGTGAGCGAAAGAGCTACTGGAGTAGACGATGCCCAACGGCGACCTGAACGACGCGACACAACGCTCCCACGATTGGATGGTTTCGTGCGCGGAATTGCTGGAAGGGGTGACGTTCAACACGACGTCACGGGCACGCGTATCCGTTGCGCTCCAGCATCTATGCATCGAGCATCATCAGGGTGCGCACGTATTGGTCGACAACGGCGTGCGAGGTTCTGCCTTTGCTCTATACCGTCCGCAATTCGAAGCGTATACGCGCGCTCATTGGTATTTCTACTGCGCAACGGACGCTCAGTTGGGCGATTTTGTTCAGGGTAGGGAGCCGCCACGGATGAGTCAACTAGTAGGCGATCTCGAACAAGTAATGGGGCGACCTGGTGAAGTCATCCGACGAGTCAAAGACCAGACTTGGCGCGAAATGTGCGCTTTTACTCATGGTGGTGCGATTCAAGTCAAAGCGCGAGCTTTGCGGGACGAAATTCGACAGAGCTATACAGACGCTCACACGGGGCAACTGATCGACGCGATGGCGTGTCTTTCCTATCTTGGCGCTCTGGGAATTGCCGCAGTGGCAGATGATGAAGCGTTGGCTAACCGACTGTACTCGCGACATCAAGCTATCTACTCGGGGGTCTACAACCGCGTCTAAGTGAACGGAAAAACGCATTTCGGGAGCGCAGATGATTATCGCCAGTGCGAGAGTTCGAGCGATAACGGTTGCACATTTCTACCGAGGCATTTGGTGTTCCGTCATAATTTAACATAATGTACATTATGCGAATCAATGGTGCCTAACACGCGAGCTCAAGTTCCAGCAGATCTACGCCCGATGGCCCGAGTCCGAACGATTTCGATCAAGCCGCCGTCGAGGCGTCCACGCTTTTCCTCATACGGCCTTCGATAACTGCCATGCGCAGCGGCATCGCCAGATCATCCGCCGGTTCCTTGACCTCCAACGTCTGTCTGGCGGCTACCTTGTGCGCCCGTGCGAATTGACGCGAAGCGCTCCTTCGTTACTTGGTCAAGGTAAGCTGTTTGAGCTTTTTGGAAGCCGTTCCGAACTGACCCAGTTGGTAGACAGCCGCGCCGGCAGGTGCGAACGAAAACACATTGAAGGGTTCAGCCAACATCTTGTCAAGGTCCGCTTTGGGGGCAACACCGGTCGTAACGTGCGGAGTGAACTTCTCACCGGATGAGTTCGGCGCGAAGGTCGAAACATACGTAATCAAGACTGGATCAATGACAGGATCATCAGGTGTCGTGACGAACGCCGCCGAATCCCCAGTCTCAACCGTGTAAGGAGCCACAGCGGCAAGCAGGTTCGCTTGCAGTTTAAGCAGCGCCGGCGTCGGTTTGGCGAGAATGCCGGCCAAGCCGACCTCCCCAGTCGGAATGTAAAAATACTTGAACGCTTCAAGCCGCATAGCCTTCACGTCGGATTGAGCAAGCACCTTGTTGGCGGCCGCATACACTTTGTCGAGATCGGTAGTGCGGACGAAACGCTGGATGACCGTGATATGCGCCCTATGTGTTTCGTCGAGCGCAAAACCTGTTGGAAAAATCTTGCGCAAACGCGCGTTGGTCGCTTCCGCCTTTTTGAGCATTGTTGCATCCGGCTCAAGAAGAATATCAATCGCCGTTACGCTGTCAGAGCCAGCGGTCTCCCGACTGAACCCGATGCCCGACCACATAACCGTTGTCAGTCCAGCGGCGCACACTAAACTGAACAATCGGCGACGACGAAGCATGTTGCTCATCTTGAAACTCCTTGGCTGTTGAATTCTTCTATGAATTGACCCTGCATCGCCCTGCTCTCTCCGGAGACTGATTTGCTTGAGTCACGCGACGAAGCATGCTCCAGCGCATTGCCGGAGATAATAGGCTTCTGACTCGGTCAGCGAGATGTTGCCGATGGGGCACAGCAGGCGGTGATGGTGAAACAGTCTACCCGCTTGAACGTGGCATTCTCGACGGACGGCAGGCTCGGCCAGGAACCCCGGTGAATTACCTCGCTCTTGCAATGACCATTGATCATCTCGGCGAGCGCGTTATCGGTTTCGTGGAAGCGAAGTCGGATGCTCTCTCCTTCCCCCACACTACCGCAACTGGGTGAGCGCATGTTAGCAGACTCGCCGTGCAGCAATGGTGCGCTGCATCCATCGCAGAACTTACCACCGAGTAGAATCTGTTCTAGATATTTCACTCTTCCATTATCGGAGGCGGATGTGCCCGGACTACTTCCCGATGTCGACCACGAGGGACTCCTCGAATACTCGGTCGTGTACACCGATCGATCCATCAATCACATGTCGCAACGCTTTCAAGGCGTCATGCGCGATATTTCCGATGTCCTGAAAAAGGTCTACAGCGCAAAGTCGGTGGCCATCGTTCCGGGTAGCGGGACTTTCGGCATGGAAGCCGTTGCCCGGCAGTTCGCGACGAACAAGAAATGTCTGGTCATTCGTAATGGCTGGTTCAGCTTCCGCTGGTCGCAGATTTTCGACATGGGCAGCATTCCGTCCGAGTCGATCGTACTGAAAGCGCGTCCGGTCGAACCCGGAAGACAAGCGGCCTATGCACCGGCGCCGATCGAAGAGGTCGTCGCCGCGATCAGGGAACACAAGCCGGATCTGGTCTTTGCCCCGCACGTCGAAACCGCTTCCGGAATGATGTTGCCCGACGCCTATTTGCGCGCGGTGGCCGACGCGGTTCATAACGTCGGCGGCATGTTTGTCCTCGATTGCATCGCCTCCGGTACGGTCTGGGTCGACATGCAGGCCTGCGGCATCGATGTCCTGATTAGCGCACCGCAAAAAGGATGGAGTGCGTCACCCTGCTGTGCAATGGTCATGCTCAGCCCGTTCGCATGCGAGAGAATCGAGTCGACGACGAGTACCAGTTTCGCTTGCGATCTCCGTCAATGGCTTCAGATCATGGAGGCCTACGAGAAGGGAGGGTTCGCGTATCACGCCACGATGCCGACGGACAGTCTCACGACATTGCGCGACGTCATGAAGGAAACCGAGGCGTACGGCTTCGACAAAGTGCGGATGGAACAACTTGAACTCGGACAGCGCGTTCGCTCGCTGCTGGCTGGCAAGGGCTTCAAAGGCCTGGCGGCCGAAGGGTTCGAGGCCGCCGGTGTTGTGGTCTGCTACACCGATGACGACGGCATTCGCTCCGGAAAGAAATTCGCCGATGTGGGCTTGCAGATCGCGGCCGGCGTTCCGCTTCGCGTCGATGAGCCCGCCGATTTCAAAACCTTCCGCATTGGGTTGTTCGGCCTGGACAAACTGCATGACATCGAAGGCGCAGTGAACCGGCTCTCTAAGGCGCTGAACAGCATTTCATAATGCGCTTTCCCGGCAAATTGGGGGCACGGCGCGCCCCGGCGGAGCGTGGCGAAGGCATATTGCAGTCACCCTCACCACGCCCTCCCCCTTGAAAACCATGCGACTCGAGATAGGTGAAGCCAAGGCACTCGTTCGGCAAGCGGCTCTGGCTGCCGGCGCGAACGAGCAGACAGCCACGCCGCTGGCAAATGCCACCGTTCCTGCAGGCCAATAGTTTCACAGTAGGCGAGTTGGGCTATTACACGCGACGGTTGGCTGAGGCGGGTCTCGTCTGTCTGGCCATGTATCGAATGGCAAGGCAGACAGGGTTACCGGCAAATTTCAGGCCGGACCGGACCCTTTTCGGTAAACTGCCGGTATTCGGGACACATTGCCTCCCGCCGCTTACTTAGTCTCACATGTCGAATACCCACGAAATCCGTCCTGGCCAGTCCGTCGAACTGCTCAAGGAACTGCATATCCTGACGCGCGATGGCAAGATGAATCAGGACAGCCGCCGCAAGCTCAAGCAGGTCTATCACCTGTTCCAGTTCATTGAGCCCCTGCTGCAGGAAGTCAAGACCGAGAGCGGTCGCGTGACGCTGGCGGACCATGGTGCCGGCAAGTCGTATCTCGGCTTCATCCTCTACGATCTGTTCTTCAAGGCACTGGCCGACGACTCGCACATCTTCGGCATCGAAACCCGCGAAGAACTGGTCACGTCGTCTCAAGCGCTGGCCGCACGGTTGGGCTTTCCCGGCATGTCGTTCCTCAACCTGTCTGTCGCGGAATCGATCACGTCACCTGCGCTGCCCGAGACGATCGATGTCGTCACGGCACTGCATGCCTGCAATACCGCCACCGACGACGCCATCCGCTTCGCATTGGCCAAGAAGGCACGCCATATCGTGCTGGTGCCTTGCTGTCAGGCCGAAGTGGCGGGCGTACTGCGCAAGCACAAAGGCAAGCTGCTGGCAGGCAATCCGCTGACGGAAATCTGGCGCCATCCCCTGCATACCCGCGAGTTCGGCAGTCAGGTCACCAACGTGCTGCGCTGCCTGCAACTGGAAGCCCACGGCTACCACGTCACCGTCACCGAGCTGGTGGGCTGGGAGCACTCGATGAAGAACGAGCTGATTATCGCGCAGTACAAGAACCTGCCGCGCCGTCGCCCCGCCGAACGACTCGAAACGGTGATCGAATCCCTCGGACTGGAAGAGTTGCGCGAGCGCTTTTCCACCGCGCTGGCGCCGCCGGCGTAAGGCCGCGCGATGCTCCTGCATCGCCAGCACAGCACAAGAACCCGCCCGCTCGGGCGGCTTCTTTCATTTCAACGGTCCTGGAAAGTCGCCAGACACGAGATCGCGTCTGGCCAACGAGTCGAATCGCTCTCGTGCCGAGTGAAGCATATGCAACGTGATCTGCTTGACTTCGGCCTGACTCTGCTTGATATGCGCCTCGATTCTCGCTTGCGCCAGACCCACGTCGCGGGAGTGAATGGCGTCAAGAATCGCTGCGTGCTCTTCGTACGTCGCCACCACGCGAGGCGCCTTGGTGAAGTCCAGCCGCCGGATGATACGGATTCGCTCGGTGACATCGAAATGCATCCTGACCATCTCCAGATTCCCGATCGCCGCGATCAACCCCGCGTGAAATGCTTCGTCCAATGCCGCGACCTTCGCGGGCTCGGGCTCACGCTGCGCCGGGGCCACGCACCATATCTCGCGTAGCGGCATCAGCGCATCGACGGCCCCCTCCCTGACCAGACGAGCGATGGCCGCCGACTCCATCATGATGCGGATTTCATAAAGGTCTTCGAAGTACTTGAAGTCGAATTCCCGCACCTGCCAGCCGCTCTTGAAGTGGACTTCGACGTAGCCCTCGCGTTGCAGCCAGAACAACGCCTGTCGAACGGGCGTGCGGCTAACCTGCATTCGGGTCGCCACGTCGCCCTCGCTAAAGCGGTCTCCCGGCAGCAGACGAAAGTCAAAGATGTCGGCCTTGAGTCTGGCGTAAATCTGGGCAGCCAGCGAACCGGCGCTACTCGCCGGGCCAAGTTCCGGCGAATGCATGTCGGCCGGTTCGACAACGTCGATGGTGACAGTCTTCATACCAGCGACACCAGCGGATCTCCCGCACTGATCATCATGCCCGGACGGCAATGGAACGATCCGACCACGCCGTCATGAGGTGCTGCAATCTGAAACTCCATCTTCATCGCTTCCAGTATTAACAATGGATCCCCCGCACTGACCTTCTCGCCCTGTTGCGCAAGCAACTTCCAGACGCTCCCCGTGATATCCGCCGCTACGACGGTGCCCTGAATCTCGATCGGCGCGGTGGCCTCGCGGCCTTCGTGCGCCCCCTCCCCCGCCAACGCCTCGGCAGCCCAACGCTCGACCTCGGCATTGAAAGCCTGCTTCTGCGCCGCTTTGAACGTTGCCATCTCGCCCGAAATGCGGTCGAGAAACGCGTTGTACTCCCCCAGATCGAAGGTCTCCTCCTCGATCCGTATCGTCTGCCGCCCTTCTCGGAAGTCCAGCCGAAGGGTGTCGAGTTCCGCCTCGGTCACCGGATAGAACCGCACCTGATCGAAGAAGCGCAGCAACCACGGCTTGCCGTCTACGAACACTTCGTTCTTGAGGAATTTGTTCCAGATAGGCAACGTCCGGCCAATCAACTGATACCCGCCGGGCGAATCCATACCGTAGATGCACATGTACACACCACCGATCCCTACGGTGCCTTCTGCGGTATAGGTGCGCGCCGGGTTGTACTTCGACGTGAGCAACCGGTGTCGCGGATCGACCGGCACGGCACATGGCGCCCCGAGATACACATCACCCAGCCCCAGCACCATATAGCTCGCAGCGAAGACCGTGTCCTGCACCCTCTGCGCCGAATCCAGCCCGTTGATCCGCCGAATGAACTCCGTATTGCTCGGCAGCCACGGCGCCTTATCCCGCACCGACTGGCGATACCTTGCGACAGCGTCGAGCGTGGCCGAATCCTCATACGCCATTGGCAAATAGACCACCCGGCTCGGCACCCGCATTGTGAGAACGTCGCGCAATCCATCGTCCGTAGTCGCAATACGGTCGACCAGTGCGCGCTGCGATATGACGCGGCTATCAAAGCGCACCTGCAACGAACGAACGCCCGGCGAAAGCTCCAGGACACCGTCGATCGCCTGCGCATGCAACGCTCCCATTAGCGCGTGAATGCGGAAGCGCAAATTCAGATCCAGTACGTTCTCGCCGTACTCGACGAGCACATGCTTATCCCCTGCCTGCCGTACCACCGCCTTCGGTCGTTCGCCTTGCGCGCTCACCTGGTGAAGGATCGGCGTGGCGTCTGGCCACACATGAAGCCTATCGTCCGGACTATCCGGCACTTGTGCCAACGGCGCAGCATCCCAAGTCGCGAGGAAGGCATCCTGAGCACGTTCGAGTGCGAGGGCATCGTCAAACGATATCGGCCGGAAACGTATCCGGTCGCCGGGCTTGACCTGCCCGACCTTCCACAACTCCGCCTTCGCAATCGTGACCGGGCAGACGAACCCGCCAAGACTCGGGCCGTCGCGTGTGAGGATCACTGGCATGTCGCCCGTGAAATTGATACTACCGAGCGCGTATTCGCAATCGTGAATATTCGACGGATGCAGCCCGGCCTCGCCACCGTCGACACGGGTCCACTCGGGCTTAGGCCCGTTCAGCCGGACACCCAACCGGTTCGAGTTGTAATGCACTTCCCACTCGGCAGCAAAGAACTTGTCTATGGAGGCTTGCGTAAAGAAATCCGGTGCGCCGTGCGGCCCGTAAAGCACGCCGATGTCCCACGTCTTGCCGTATCTGGGCACCAGAATGGCGGGCAGTGCCTCGGGAGCATGCACCGGCGCGAGATCCCGCGTAGCGGGCAATGCCGCGTCGGCGATGGGCAGGATGTCCGACGCGCGCAACGTGCGGCCAGCGTGTCCCCCGAACGCTCCCAGCACAAACGTGGCACGGCTACCGAGATAGAGAGGGACATCGAACCCGTTGCGCACGGCGAGATAGGTCCGGCAACCCGCGTTGGCCTTGCCCATGCGAAGCGTCTGGCCGGCCTTGACATGAATCGGGGCCCAGAACGGCACCGGCGTCGCATCGAGTTCGGCGTCTGCGGGGGCGCCCGCCAACGCAATCACGGCGTCGGACCAGAAGCGCAACGTCGGCCCCATGACCGTCGCCTCGATACCCGCCGCATGCTGCGCGTTGCCGACGATGCGATTGGCCAGACGAAACGCCCAGTCGTCCATCGGGCCCGACGGCGGCACACCGACGTTCCAATAACCCACGCGGCCCGGATAATCCTGAATCGTCGTGTAAGTGCCAGGTTCGAGCACCTCGATAGACGCCGGCGCATACCGGAACGAATCCAGCGCCCGCGTCGAAACCTCCCCGGCAGCAAATGCCTGGTCGCCGGCAATGGCGCGCAGGTAGTCCAGATTGGTCGCAATGCCGCCAAGCCGCACTTGCGCCAACGCCCCCTGAAGTCTGGCAATGGCTTCCTTCCGATCGTCGCCGAAGACAATGATCTTGGCGATCATCGGGTCGTAATGTGCTGACACTTCTGTCCCCGTTTCCACCCACGTGTCGACGCGCACGTCATCCGGAAACGCGACCTGCGTGAGTACGCCCGGGCTGGGCGCGAAGTTGCGCAACGGATTCTCGGCGTAGACACGAACTTCGATGCTGGCGCCTCGGCCGCTCACGTCCTGATCGAGCACTGGTGGCTCGCCCGCAGCCGTGCGAATCATCCACTCGACGAGATCCACCCCCGTTACGGCTTCGGTGATCGCGTGCTCCACTTGCAAACGCGTATTGACTTCGAGGAAGTAGAACGCCTCCTTGGCCGCGTCGTAAATGAACTCGACCGTTCCTGCGGAACGGTAGCCGACCGACTGCCCGAGCCGCCGGGCGGCCGCAAGCAATCGTTTCCGCACTTGCGTCGGCAGGTTCGGCGCAGGTGTCTCCTCTACCACTTTCTGATTGCGGCGTTGCAGCGAGCAGTCGCGCTCACCCAAGGTAACGACGTTGCCCCGCCCGTCGCCAAAAATCTGGACTTCGACGTGCCGCGCATGATCGACGAAGCGCTCGACAAAGACACCCGCATTCGCGAAAAACGACTTGCCCAGCCTTTGTACCGACTCGAAAGCCGCGACGAGTTCAGTTTCATCGTTACAACGCGTCAGGCCGATGCCGCCGCCCCCCGCCGTGCTCTTGAGCATGACGGGATATCCGATGACGGCGGCCGCCGAGCGCGCGGCATCGACGTCGGCAAGCAAACCCGAGCCGGGCGTCAACGGCACTCCGGCGAGTTCGGCAAGCTCGCGTGCCGCGTGCTTGAGCCCGAACTGTTCCATCTGTTCGGGCGTCGGGCCCACGAAGACGATACCTTGGGCTTCGCATTCCGCCGCGAATCCGGCGTTCTCCGACAGGAAACCGTATCCAGGGACAATGGCTTGCGCACCGGTCGCTTTCGCGGCGGCGATGATGAGATCCGTACGCAGATAACTTTCAGCGGGCGCGTTGCCGCCCAGCGCCACCGCGACATCTGCCGCACCGACATGCAGGCTATTGCGGTCGGCGTCGGAATAGACCGCAACGCTGCGAATGTTCATGCGTCGCAATGTGCGCGCAATGCGACAGGCGATCTCGCCTCGGTTGGCGATCAGAACGGTATCGAACATGGAGGCTCCGGCGTTAGCGAACGATTGGGGGGCTTGCGCGCAGCGATTGCTGATAGGCGGCCCAACCGCCGAATTCCGTGACATCCCTGGCGTCGCGAATGGCGAACGGCTCGCAGATGAAGCCCTTTACCCATCGACCATCCGCCAGTTCGAGCGTGCCAATGCCAAGCGGCGCAGGTACGCCGGCCACGAAAGTGCCGAACGCACCGGCAGGAACGTCCCATAACTCCACATGGATAGCGGCGCCCTCGTCGCCGCGCACGAGTCCGGGCTTCGGAGGCGTGGTGTTCGCCAGCGCGTAGAGCCGGTACGTCGAGCGTGTAGTCGTTGCCTCGACGAAGCGCGCATGACGCGAGGTCAGCTCGTGATTCAGCGGCATGCCGCGCAGATGCGCGCCCACGACCGCCACGCGAATAACGTCGTCCTGTCGTCCCAGCACGCACTCGACAGACGGGGCGCTCTCGGGCAATGGCAAGCCAGTCGCGCCTCGCGGCAGCCCGGTGGCCTCGTGCCACTTCGCCGCGTAGACGGACAATGCCCGTTCACGCCACGCGTCGGCGATCAAGGTGATACCGAAAGGCAATCCGTCGCTTCTCAGGCTAGCCGGCACCGCTACTGCGCTCCAGTCCAGCAGGTTCACGAAATTGGTGTATTTGCCTTGATGACTGTTAAGCCGCACGGGGTCGTTCAGCAACGCGTCGATCCGGTAATGCGTGGGGGCCGTCGGTACAAGCAATGCGTCGAATCCGGCGAGCAGTGCATCGGCTTTGCGCTTGAGATCGGCAAGCCGGTAGGTGCCTTCGAACACGTCGGCGGCCGAGAATTGCTTTGCTTTGAACACGATATCGCGCACCACGGGGTGAATGTCCGCCTCATTCGTCTGTGCGAAGCCGCGAATGGCAGCATAGCGTTCAGCGACCCACGCACCGTCGTAGAGCAATGCCGTCACTTCGTCGAAAAAAGAGAAGTCGACCGGCACGCAGACGGCACCCCGTGCCGTTATCTTTGCGACGGCATCCGTAAACGCCTGCTCGGCGAGTTTGTCGCCGTAGAACTCAGGCGCCGCGGGAATCGCCAGACGGGGCGTATCGGGCATTCGCCATGCCAACGCGGATTCAGGCGCCTCGCGCGAGAGTCCGTCCTTCAGATCCAGCGCAGCAGCCACGTCGTAGACGCGTGTCGCGTCAGGCACCGTGGTGGCGAAAACGGAAACACAATCGAGCGTGCGGCATGCGGGAACCACACCGGTGTTGCTGAGCGCACCACGCGTGGGTTTGATCCCGACAATATTGTTCAAACCGGCAGGCACGCGGCCCGACCCGGCCGTATCGGTGCCAAGCGAGAACGGCACGAGACCTCGCGCGACGACGGATGCCGAGCCCGAACTCGAGCCACCGCTGATGTAGGCCGGATCGAACGCATTGGTAGGGATGCCATACGGTGAGCGTACGCCGACAAGGCCCGTGGCGAACTGATCCAGGTTGGTCTTGCCCATGACGATGGCTCCTGCCGCAACGAGGCGGGCAACGACAGTCGCGCTCTTGTCAGGGGCGTAAGCAAATGCGGGACAGCCTGCTGTCGTCTCGAAGCCTGCGACATCGATGTTGTCTTTCACCGCGAATGGCACACCGTACAGCGGGAACAGACCCAGGTCGCTCCCGGCCGCGGCCAGACGGTCGGCCAACCCGCTCAGTTGCGCCGCCAGCACTGCTTCGGAGACCACCGAAATCCAGGCGGCATCCGGTTCGTCTAGCGTCCGACGCCATTCGTCGAGCAGCGTGTGCGGTGTCGCGCCGTCTCTATAGGCTGTCAGCCAGTCGTCGATGGTCCATCCGCGCATTTGGTACTCCTTCTTGTGTACAAGCGTGCGTGGATTGATTCAAGTTTCGTGCCAACGCCCGTAGCCAAAGGCGTTACCTCCATATTGCGTCGAAAGCGTGCACGATTGGGCATCGAGCATGCCATCCCAATGGGGCACGTTTCGCACCAATGCAAGGCGTACGCACCATTCACAGGCACGGGCAGATGAAGGGGTTGACCTGACGGACTTTTTCGTACCACTGGTGTCTAGAGATTCACGGCCCCAGTGGTTGAACTACGTTCGCGAACTCGACGAAATTCTGCGGGTGTAGGTATTGCGAACTCGAATGCGGGCGCACCTCGTTGTAGTGTGTTCGCCAGTCTTCGATCACGATCTTCGCTTCGATTCGATTCCGAAACCACTCCATCGCCTAACGTTCATCACGGGATTTCGCGTTGAAGCTCTCGTTGGTGACGTTTGCGCCCGGACTCGCGCAAAAGACCTGCAACTCGGTCGGCGACGCGCGCCCTCATACCGAATCTGGCATCGAAGTCGCCCCCAAATGGCTCACCGTATAAACGCCCCTGGAAACCCGGCATTGCTGACTTCGTTCTGTAACAACATCCCCAATAACGCGCGACGCCAGCTTGGGGGGACGTCGGCGCTACAAGACCATGTATACCGGACTATATTTCCAATCAGAAGGATCGAGGATGCTCCCTGTCGTCGGGTCGAATATTTTTATATTTCCGGTGATATCCACGAAGAAGTTCATAGCGCTTCCTGGTCCGTTGGTTTGCCCGATTAATACGCCGATCGCGGGTCTGCCAATGCCGACGTTGGAGCTCTGGTCCTTGTAAAAAGCCAAAGATGCGTATGCTTTGTAAGCATACGAAAAATCATCACAAGCAAAAACACCGTTTGTGGCTTGCATGCCAGCCAAAGGAGAATTTTTATATATACCATTAATGGAATCATCATCCATCAGGCTATAAGTGTCATCCACTAGATTCGCGTGAGCATTTAATATTATTAGATTTGGCCACGTGGACAGCACCAGGGAGTATATGTCGTTTCCGGTAATGTTGTAGCTCAGAACTGAAAATTGAATTGGCGTGTTGTCTTTTGTGTTTCCCCAACCTACGTAGCCATCTCCATCTTCGCATAGGGAAAATGTCCCATCTGTAAACGTGGAATCATCTTTGGAAAAAAATCCCTTAAAAAAATTTGCAGATCCGACTTGGTCATTTTCCACGAACCAATCAAGCCAATTCCAATCCGGTAGTGAGGAGGGGACTGAGCCATAGATCGCCAGTCCGGTGACTTGCGCATCATTCGTATTCGTAATAGGGTAAAACCAGATACTTGAGGGTGTACTGGCGGTCGGTTGCTGGTCGAAGGCGATTGGAATTGCCATGTGATAATAATTAGATGGCAGCATTACCGCGCGCCCATTTACCCCACCATTGTCTGACCCGAGAACTCTGCCTTGTGAGTCAAACATAAAATACGGACCTCCCCGAACGATATCCTTCGGATCAATGGCCGCACTCAGTGTTGGTTTGATTCCGAGTCTTTGCACTAGCGAGGGCTCATCCGCTGCCGATGGATTCGAAAATTTTCGAGCTTTGGTTTGCTGCTCATTTTCCGGTTGCTCCGGCGGCGAGTTTTTCATGTGCGCTCTCCTTGGATATCCTGGCGTTGAACGACAATTCAGCCTGCGATTTCGCTTGACACTGTCCGAAGAAGGTCGCCCTGCATCGCACGACTCCCTCGGCAAGACGGGTTGTCTTACATTAGTCGTCTATGCGTTGCTCATGAACTATCAACCTCGATAGGTCAACGCCAATGGGATGTTCACGGGCGAGACGTACCTGCAAACCGAGCCAGCGATCGGTCACATGAAGGCCGATGACAAGCTCGATCGGAATTGACTCAAAGGATCTCTGGGCGATGCGATGCACGCTGTGCTGTACGTCGCTGGCTCACTTTTTATCTCACAAATGCCCGCCAATTTGCTTCACCACAACCAGTTTCTCCTTCTTGTGGATCTGCATGAATACTCGCTGACCTTGAGCTATATCCATCTCATGCGTCCAGCCTTTGGCCCTGAGTTTTTTATTTTCTCGAAGAGATCTAACTTCGTATTGTCGCCCAATAGACTTTCCCGCTGAAATCGGGTGTTCACCTGTTTGGTTAATGTGATCTCTCCACTCCTCATATTCGCGCCGCGCATCCGGCTGAATCTCTTGCTCACGGACCCCATTGTCTATCACACGCCACCCCCCGTGCTTTGGCACTTGTGAGGGCCCCGGCTTTTCAGTGTCCCTAGGAATCGAATCATTCGGACTATTTCTTCTCTTCTTGCCCAGTTGTGCCAGGTTCGCTTGGATTTGATCCCGGGACGTACCACCTTGCCTCACCGGGTCATTTCTGTCGAAGGGCGACGTGCCGGGCCAGTCTGATGAGCCGCCCGAGACGCGGCTGAGATCGGATCGTGATAAGGAAGCCGGGACAGTATCTGTTTCAGATGAAACGTCCGTCACCGAGATGCGCGGTATATTCGTACCCGCGTCGCTGGGCGCACTTCCACCCGCAGCCGCGAAAGTACGACCCGCAGCTAATCCTCTCCCGGTCGCCGAGGCTTCCGCAGCGCCTTCTCCCCAAATCAGTATCTCTGCGATGTCGGTCAATGCCATGAGACCGAAGACCGCGCCCGCAACTCCGGGGACAACCAGGGAGCCAATCATGAAGAATAATGTGCTCCAAAGAGAATGCCCGGTCGGGTCGGCGTAGTTGATAGGGTCGCCGGCGCAGTACGCATAGGAATTGAGCCCACCGGCACCGAACGGGCTATAGCCGTAGGCGTCCGGCGCGGCAAAACGACCAAGATCCGGTAGAAACAGGCGGTAGCCATTGCCAAGCACATAGCCGCCGAGAACGGGATCGCGCCACTCGTTGTTATACCCAAGGACCGATACGGGATCGCGGCCGCTGACCGCTTCTTGTCCATAGGGGCCGTAACGGCGCTCATCTCCCGCCTGGCCGCTGCTCGCACTCAAAACGGAACCCGTGCTGTCGGTTGCCAATAACCAAACCCCATCACCGTCACCGGGCGTCATGGAACTGGTCAATTGCGCGTGCACGCCAGCCACAGCGGGAAAGAGTCGCGTCCGACGCTGGCTCTGCTCCAGATTCACCAATTGACTACCGTCATAATAGGCTCTTGTCGTTTCCTGCTCGTTATCCGGCGTTCGCCTCACGGATAGCCGATCGAAGGCATCGTAACCGTAGGTGGTGCGGCGTCCCGTGTTCACATCAAGCGCGTGCCCAAGCCTGCCGAGCCAGTCATAATCGAGCTGAAGTCCCATGCCGTCGTCAACGATCCGCCCGCCCTGGTCGTATTTGATGTCCGCCACGGCGGGATAGCTGGAATGAGTGTTCGTGATCCGGGTGAGTTTGCAGGGATCAAGCGAATCGTCATAGGTGAAAGCCGCGCTATTCTGTGTACCGTCGGTAAACACGGTAACCGCGGAAGTTATATTGTTGAAGGGATCGAAGCCGAAGGACTGTGAGGCCATGACGTTGCCATAGCGATCGCAGGCGGCGCCATCGCCTGAGCAGGACCATAGCGTGAGCCGGTTGCGTACGTCGTAGCCAAAGGTTTCGTTCCGATAGAGGCTACCGTTGCGCAGGGTTTTGCGTGCTGTGATCTGGTCGAGCGCGTTCCATTGCTGCTGAATCTGCCAGGTCAGACCATCACGGCTGTCCTTGATCGTACGCTGCGTTTCCCGCATAAAATCATCGATCATATCGATGCTGGTCTGAACCGTATGCGTTCCCGTCAGGTCATACACCGTCCAGCCGCGCAAGCGGTCGAGACCGTCGTAGATCAAGTCATCGACTTTGACGGTTTCGTCCGCGACGGTTTTGATTCGACCGTTCGTATCTCGAATTATGTTGCGCCTGGCGCCGTCCACATGCACATAGGTTTGCAACGCGCCCGCGATGGAATAGGCGGCATAGCTCATTTTTCTGCTGGTGCCGTCAATGTCAAGCGCCTGTTCTTTTAATCGGCCCGAGGGATAAGGTGTGTAGTCTATTCGGGTGGCCTCGGTCATAGCAGCGGTCATCAAACCACTAGGCGGATCGTAGGCGAATCGCTGGAAAGGGACAGTATCCAGCGCACTTGTTTCGGCAGCCGGTGTTACCGACGAAAGAGCATCGTCGAGTTCGGCAACATAAGAGTAGAAGCGCTGAGAACCATCAGGCGCAGTCGTTTGAGACGGGTCGTCATCTGCATCAGTGGCATAGATATGCCGCCATTGACGTCCGCCGACCGTCGCTTCGGTCAAACGCCCCAACCCGTCGAACTGCCGTGTTCCGAGCAGCTTGTCATTGGCACGAACTTCAACGGCCCGGGTATCGGCAGATTCCTGACGATAGCGATATGAGACGGTCGTATTGTCGGGTAGCGTCACGTTGTTGAGCCGGTCCCAATCGTCATAGGCATATGTGGTGGTGCGCCCCAACTCGTCTGTGAGGCTGCGCAACCGGTTGAGCCCATCGTAAGCCATGGACCGAGCGCTGTATGGGCTAGTGGAATCCGCTGCGGCATAGCGCTCCTGTTTGACTGGCGCGCGTCCGAAGTTAAGACTCCGGGTTCCAGAGCCGGTCGTGGTGGCCCCTCCCATGAAATACGTCCTGCCCGTCAGGGTAATCGGATCAAAGCGCGTAACTTCGTGGGCGGGAACATCTCCATAAGTTTGCGTGGTATTCGACAGTTGCAGCCAGTTGTCATATTGGAAGGCTGACCTCAGCGAAGCGGCTTGCGTGCCATTGGTGTAGTCGAACTCGGCTGCCGAGACCACGCCGCCAAGTTCATTGTACGTTTGCGTGAGAGTGCGGAACCACGCGCCATCCCCAGTTTGATTATCAATATCGCTGACGTCGGTATAGAGAAGCCGGCCAAGGCCGTCGCGTCCCTGCCGTGCCTTGTTATTGCGGGCGTCTGTCGTCGTAATGAGAAAGGATTCGTCAAATCCGTCACGCAATTCATATTGGTAGGTAGTGATATTTTCATACTGACTACCTGGATTTTGGGTGACTGCGGTCACGCGACCCAACCCGTCATAATCATAGGTCGTCACCCGCCCCTTCGCGTCGATGTCTTTCCAAACACGGCCCGTGAAATACGACGAGTAGGAACAAGTCACGCGGTTGTGATTGTCATAGGTGGTGAACGTAACGGTCTTGATCAGATTGCCCGGATGATCGGGATCGTCACCGGTGTCGAATCTTTCCGTCTGGCTATAAGCGCCGGCGGCATCTTTATCGGAGTGATGAGTCAGGGTGCGGGAGGTCAAGCGGCCTGCGTCGCTTGCGCTTGAAGCGTAGGTAAAAGTTTGCTCCGCCAGAAGGCGGGTGTCGCCCGCGCTCGATGCGGATGCGGATGCGGATGCGGAGGGGCCGTAAATGTTGGAACTGGACGCCCATATCTTGCGGACAAACAGATGGATCCCATTCCCTGCCGGCGTGATCGGACCGTACCGATACAAGCGCTGCCGGGTCGGACTATCGGCGTAGTCCGATGAGGCGGGCGTCGTCGTGACAGATTTGACGAAACACTGCATCCCGGAAGGGGAAGCAGGACACCCGTCCTCGCCATTTTCGTCGTAATAGACCCACTCGCTGGCGCATCCTTCCTGGATGGTGCCGCCATCCATGATCATCCGGGTATCTTGATGAAGAAGATTACCCCAGTCATCCCACCGATAGCCGGTCTCTTGCTTCGTGATACGAAAATCATTACCCCAGCTAAGGCCATCACTCCAGGATGCCGTCGTTTTGATCGGCAACTGGAAATACGCCGGTTGCTTTTCAAAGGGTTGCCCGTCGATTACGCCGTATGCCGTCTGCGTGCCGGTTACAGTACGGTCGCATACGGTGCTTTGATCGGTCATCAAATGAAAAGAATTATAGGTTCGCCTCGTCTGGATGATTTTCCCGCCGCATCTATACGTTTCCATTGAACTATAGGAATAGTCAGCCAGAACACCGTAGAGATTGTCCTGATCGCTGCGCCAATCGAGCCCGGACCCATACCCCAGAAAATTATTGTCGGAATAATCGTAACGAAACTGCGTGGCCGGCGTTTCCCGCATCGGCCCCGCATTGCGCAGAAACTGATAGACGGAGGGAAGCACGGGTAGTTTCGCCGAATCCGGAAAATGGCTTCCCCGACCATCCTTGTAATAAAACGCCTCTTCCAGCATGCCCCCGGGAGACGTGATCTTCGTCAACCAGGAACCCCACAGGCTGGACACTTCGTCGTACTCCAGATCCCAGTCCAGAGGCGCGTCCTGGCCCAGGGCGAGATTCCTCACCTTCGTCAGTTGCACACCGGTAAACCATAGCTCAACATCGTAGGCTTCCTTGGACGCGTCCGGGAAGAAGTGAATAACGGCTTTTGTGTCCGAATAATCAATCTTAAGCAACGTATTGATATCGTCCTTGACGGCTTTAAGCTTGGGTGGATCAAATGAAAAATCCCAATCAAGGATCAATCCATGCCCGGCGGGCGTCAAGAGATTTGTGGGCACCTTTACCTTGGACGATTTCTGCGGTCCTGAGAGTATTTCTATTCTTCCGGATTTATGAATGACTTTATAACAATCACCATAGACCGGATCCGGGTTGGTTTGATCGTCGTATTTCTCGAAACGAAAATTCTTCAGCTTGTACTGATTGAGCTGCTGTACAACGGTTTCGGCCTTCCCTATCTTGATTTGCTCACCAGTTGACAGCGACAGCAAGCTGTTGCTGCCGTCGTCATAGGAAGTTAGACCGATATTCACACCTTTTCCAAATCCCTTATTCGCCACGTTGTCCGGCACCAGTAACCCGAGAAGCGGGCTGTAGCTCAATTGGATCGGCAGAGCCGGGCCCAAGTCCCTGTTGCCATTGAGCGTCCCGAGAGCGAGGTTGAAATTAAACAGCCCCGTGCGGGGATCAACCCCACCAGCCGCCGCGCTGACGAAGTTGTTCGCCTGAGTGAAAAAACTCGGTGCACTTTCCGATAGCGTGTTATCCATGGCTGTCTTCCTCATCGGCCCGGTTCGAACCGGCAGGTATCCATATTTACACCGGACAAGTTCTCTGCCCAGTGGCCACTGACTCGTGGTTTTCGCAATGACACTCTACTTTCAGGAAAATCCCCAGTGTATCGGGGCGCTATTTCGGCCATCCACCGGACCCACCGTCGTTGTATGCAGGATGATCTCCCGGCAAAATATCTATCGTATAGTCCTTGCCATTTCGCACCAAACTAAACAGCCCTTTGTTACCATACTGATCATATATGGTGAAATTCGACTTCGGCCAGTGAACAACAGGATCTCTCTCCAGCACGTGCAATGTTTCAACATAAAGGCAGGTTATATAAACCGTGTTTGATTCAAAATTCCCATTTAATGTAACTTTCTCAAATTGACTTCCGTCGGACCATGGAACACGCACCCCACTATATTCTTTAGGATAATCCAGCTTCCATAGATACGAGGTAAATGCACTTGGCCCGGAAAGCTCAAGCCAGCCAAATTGATATGTCCATGGAGATCTTTCCATGGCATAGTCCGTATCCATCTTGAATATGTAATTTTGCTCGCTCTTTATCTGGACTGTAATCGCGTATTGATCAATCCATCCCTCGTAATCAGGGGGATGCACGTCGCTGAGCCGTTGTGAGCGGATGAGGATTTGAGCGGCAGCGGACGGGCCGTCATAATGTATCGCCGGGATAGCGGTCATCTGTATCGGCATCGCGCCATGCGGTGCCTGGCGAGTATCGCTGGCCGTCTCCCCATTTGCCATGGTCAACTGCACGCCAGCCGAGAACGAGGCGATTGCCGCCGCGTCGGAACATGACAAATAGAGCGTGATGATGGCTGTATCATCATTCGCATTTCCCGTATCGGATGAGGCGTCCCCGACCTGTGGTGGAAGCTTGAAATCGTTCGACCGGGTACGAGTGAAACTCCACCCCTGAGGAAGTGCGCCTCCCGTTGTATAGTCGATCAATGCAGCGGTTTTCCCCGCCTTTCCAATCACCTCTGCGCTAAGCGGCACCGTGCCGCCAGCCGCATCTTTTCCCGTTGGATAAATTCGGATGCCTATCTGGTTGAGGGCGTTTCCATAAATTTTTCCCTCGCTGAGGTTGGCCTCCGTAACGGCCTTAAAACTGGTCTCTACCCAAGCGTGCTTCCAGCTATCGCCATCCCTCCCGAAATCAGGAAAGAGATGATCATTTGAAGATCCGTTGAATCCGGCTATGTAAAAATCCCCGATGGCAAGCGCCTCGCTGAGGTGCGGATAGTTTTTGTCCAACTGAAAAATATCACCCACCTTAGCCTCATCACCCCACGTTTTCGGATTTTGGTACGACGTTCCAGAACCAGAAGAAGATGTTTTCATGGCCGCCCTCATCTCATTGACAATTGTCGCTAATTCTTGCCTGAAACAGCCCACTTAACACCTATCCCATCATATAGGGCGGATGAGTGTGGGCGGCCTCTGGGGCCGACATCTCTGCCAATTTGAGTAGCGCGGCGATTTGGAGTCCAATCATGTAATCGGGAGATTGGACATGAAGAAGCGTTTCACCGAAGGCAAATTCGGGGGCATGAGCGTGCCCGACCCAAAGCGCCTAAAAGAGCTGAAAACTGCGAAGAACCGGCTCAAGAAACTGTTGGCCGAGTCGACGCTGGAGAACGAGGTCACGCGCGAGGCACTGTGAAAAAAACGGTGAGCGCACTATCACGCCGAGAATTGGTGCGCCATATGACCCAAGGTGGCTTGAGCGAGCGGCGAGCGCGCTTCAGGCAATCGGCATGAGCGCCAGCGCTTATCGGTATAGACCCGCACCTGATCGAAATCAGGCCCAGCGACATCGTCTCTATGACTCGGGGATGATCTACCTGAAACTGCGGCAGTCGGGCGTGCCGGTCAATCACATGCTGTAATTGCATCTCCAGCTAAGGACGGAGGCTGCCATGGATTTCGTATTCGACCGAACAGCCGAAGGTCGTGCGATCAAGAATCTGACGATAGTCGATGATGGCACGCATGAGGCAGTGGCCATCGTGCCAGAGCGAGCGATTCGCAACGGCAACGGCAACGAATTTTGCAATCGTGCAATGCTGAGCTGTGCGCACGGGTGGGGGGGGGGTGAAGTTGTTCCTGAAAACGGGGAGACACCGTGACTTGCGCATTATTCTAATATTCCATATTATTGGAAATATCAAAACCAATGCTTGGAACCCTCGTGCCTGCCGTCTCGCCGCACCCCGCCCTTCCGGCCGTGAAGCCCCGGTATTTCGACACCTGCATTGCGTCCCGGCTCGGCATGGCCGACGCGGCGCCCGCTCGCATCCTGCTTCTGTACGGCTCGCTGCGCGAGCGCTCTTACTCGCGTTTGCTGACTGAGGAAGCAGCCCGATTGTTGAAGCAGATGGGCGCCGAAGTGCGCATCTTCGACCCTCGTGGCCTGCCGATGCCTGATGAAATCGATGGCGACGCGCACCCAAAGGTCAAGGCGCTGCGCGAGTTGTCACTGTGGTCCGAGGGGCAGGTCTGGTGCAGTCCCGAGCGGCACGGAACGATTTCTGCCGTCATGAAGACGCAGATCGATCATCTTCCTCTCTCGATGGGCGGTATCCGGCCGACGCAAGGCCGCACGCTTGCCGTCATGCAAGTCAGCGGCGGCTCTCAATCCTTCAATTCGGTGAATCAGTTACGCCAGCTTGGCCGGTGGATGCGGATGTTCACGATACCGAACCAGTCATCGGTCGCGAAGGCCTTTCAGGAGTTCGACGAGGCCGGCCGGATGAAGCCGTCCGCCTATTACGACCGCGTCGTGGATGTGATGGAAGAGTTGGTCAAGTTCACATTATTGCTGCGCGCAAAGAGCGACTATCTGGTCGACCGCTACAGCGAACGCGCCGAGGCCGATACGCCGCTCGACGCTGCGACCGACGACTTGTCCGCCATTGCTATCGGCGCCGCGTCAGACGCGAAATCGCAGCAGACAAACCCGGCGACTCAGCACTTCCGAGACGACGCCGGCTTGCACAGTCCCGGCACGCCCTGACAGCAGTTTTCAGTGAGAAAGCCGATCAGCGCATTCATCTTGTCGATGGCCGCCGCGTAGTAGATGTACCGCCCTTCCTGTCTGGACGAGATCAAGCCCGCGTTGGCGAGTTCCTTCAGATGGAAAGACAGGGTGGCGTTAGCAAGCCCGAGCGTCTCGGCGATGTTGCCGACGCTAAGCCCTTCGGGGCCGGCGACAACCAGCAGCCGGAACACGGCGAGTCGATTGCCTTGTGCCAATGCGGCAAGGGCCTTGACGGCGTCGGTATCGTTCAGGGTGGTTTGCATGTCGTCGATTGCCCCGTGATCAACACGGGTTCTTTATTTCGATATTTCCGGAATCTTTGCGTCATGATACAAGCAGATATCGCCAAACGCCATGTGCTGTTCCTCTGCACGCACAACTCGGCCCGCTCTCTCCTCGCCGAAGCCATTCTCAACGACCTGGGCGCAAACCGGTTCGTCGCTTTCAGCGCCGGCAGCCAGCCGTCCGGTCTCCCCAACCCTTATGCACTCGAATTGCTGGCCTCGCGTGGAACGGACACGTCGGCGCTTCGCAGCAAGTCGTGGGACGAATTCGCGCAGCCTGGTGCGCCGCGTATCGATTTCATCTTCACCGTTTGCGACAATGCGGCCGGCGAGACCTGCCCCATCTGGCCCGGCCATCCGGCCAAAGCCCATTGGGGCGTGCCCGACCCATCGCAAACGCAGGGGACGCCCGACGACATTCGCAAAGCGTTTGTCCAGACCTATCTGCAACTTCGCGCGCGCATCGAATGGTTTCTGGATCTTCCCTTGGAAAAGCTCGACCCGGTTGCGGCACAGCAGCAACTTCAGGAGATCGGCAACCGGCTTCGCGCCAAGGAGGCATGATGACCGGCTCGCTTCCCGACGCCGATCCATCAACGGCGAGGTCCGAAAAGGCAGCGATCATGGGCACTTTCGAGCGATACCTATCGATCTGGGTGCTGCTCTGTATGGTCGCCGGGGTGCTCGTCGGGCACGTCGCGCCGGCCTACATCGGGCTTGTCTCACGGTTCGAAGTCGCCCGCGTCAATATCGTCGTCGCCATGTTGATATGGGCCATGATCGTCCCAATGCTCGTGAAGATCGATTTCGGCGCCCTGGGTCGTGTCGCCGAACATTGGCGAGGTGTTGGCGTGACCCTTGCGGTGAACTGGCTGGTCAAGCCATTCTCGATGGCATTGCTGGCATGGCTGTTCGTGCGCCATTGGTTTGCCGGATGGCTGCCCGCAGAGCAATTGGACAGCTACATTGCAGGCCTGATTCTGCTCGCCGCTGCACCGTGTACGGCGATGGTGTTCGTGTGGTCCCAATTGTGCAAAGGCGACGCATATTTCACGCTCTCGCAAGTCGCACTGAACGACGCCATCATGGTGGTCGCCTTCGCCCCCATCGTGGCGCTTTTGCTCGGCGTTTCTGCCATCAGCGTGCCGTGGGAAACGCTGCTTGTCTCGGTCGTCGTCTACATCCTCATTCCCGTCGCGATTGCACAAGGCCTGCGCCGCGGACTACTCGGGCGCGGCCGGAATGCGCTTGCCAAGGCGGCCGCAGTCGCTTCACCCTACTCCATGGGCGCCTTGCTTGCCACGCTGGTGTTGCTTTTCGCCTTTCAGGCAGACGTGATGATCGAACAGCCTCTCGTCATCGGACTGCTCGCCATTCCTATCGTCGTACAGGTGACGATCAACGCCGGGCTCGCGTATGCGTTGAATCGAAGACTCGGCGTTGCGCATTGTGTGGCCGGACCGTCGAGCCTGATTGCCGCGAGCAACTTCTTCGAGTTGGCGGTCGCCACGGCCATCAGCGTCTTCGGCCTGCGCTCGGGCGCCGCGCTCGCCACCGTTGTGGGGGTGCTGGTCGAAGTCCCATTAATGCTGGTCGTTGTTCGTGTCGTCAATCAAACGAAAGGATGGTACGAGTCCAGGGACGTTTCGTAATGACAGAGTCCACTTGTTACGCCAGAATTTCCCGGCCCACCCGATTTGGCCCGAAGGTTCGGCGGGCGGACACCCGATGGCACCGTCAACTCAGTTGAAGGCTCAAGAAATGTCACATCCCGTCTTCCTCGAGAGTCCACCTTGGCCACGCATGCCGGAGGGCCGTAAAGGCGAATTGAAGACGTACTTTTCCGCCGGTGGCCCCTCGTTGGAGGCGAACGCCCATATCCCGCTCTTCTGGCGCGCATTATTTGCTGCGGACGATATTCATTTCGCCTACGTCATCGACGATCTCGATCCCGACGACGCGGCGCTGGAGCGCGAAGCGTTTCCGGAAAACGCCGCACAAGCCGAAAAGGACGCGAAATATCCCTATCTGGTGACGACAAAAGCGCTCGCGCTCACGCGCACGACCCGGCGGCGCGATCACCTAATCGAACTCGTCGGCGAACGTTTCCGCCCGATCTATGACGCGTTCGTCGATTACATTGCGACAGCCTACGGCCCCTTCATTCTCGTTCGTACCAGCGGACTGCCCGATGTCACAGACGCCACCGAGTGGCTGGTGACGGAACTCGAGCAGATCACCGCACTGGATCACGGCACACGCGTGCATGCCGACCTGTCGGACGAAATCGAGAATCTGAAGCGAGCGGCCGACACCGATACCGTCTGGCGGACTACCGGCATGGGCGCCCCCCGTGCCGAAGTCAATCCGTGGCCCAGCCAATCCCTGGTGGACGCATTTCCCGCCTGTGCGCCACGTGCGCCACGTGCTCCACGTGCTCCACGGACTCCACGCAATCGATACGCTGCGGCCACGTCGCCCGACTCGCAACACCCAGCCGAGGCCCATCGCTCTCGCGTTTCGAACCGGCTCGACAAGGTGCTCGAATGGGTCGCGATTCTCGTGTTTGCGGGCACATTCGTCGGGACATGGGCCGCCACACGCTCCATCTGGCAGTCAATTCTCGCGACGGCCATTGCCACGGCGGCAATGGCCTGGCTGCTGGTTCGCGTGCGCCGCCTCGAGTAGCGTTCGAAGCGGCGAGCGTCGCATTGCATTCGAGCCGGCTGTTCAGCACCTATCAGAGCGTCGCGACTTCCAGAATGGCATCGGCGAACGCCTTCGGCGCCTCCTGCGGCAGGTTGTGACCGATGCCACCGCCGATGTCGCGATGCAGATACTTCCCGGTGAACTTCTTCGCGTATGCGGCCGGCGTGGGATGCGGCGCGCCATTCGCGTCACCTTCCATCGTGATCGTCGGTACGGAGATGGCCGGCGCGGTAGCCAGACGCTGCTCGAGTGCATCGAAGCGCGACTCGCCTTGCGCCAGCCCCAGACGCCAACGGTAGTTGTGAACCACGATAGCCACGTGATCAGGGTTGTGGAACGCCGCTGCCGAACGCGCATAAGTCGCATCGTCGAAATGCCATTGCGGCGAGGCGAGTTGCCAGATGAGCTTGTTGAACGCATCGGTGTTGGCCGCGTAGCCTTTCGCGCCACGCTCCGTCGCAAAGTAGTACTGATACCACCATTGCAACTCTGCCTGCGGCGGCAACGGTTGACGGTTCGCTTCCTGACTGCCGATGAGATAGCCGCTCACGGACACCAACGCCTTCACACGCTCCGGCCAGATCGCGGCCAGGATGTTCGCCGTGCGCGCCCCCCAGTCGTAGCCACCCAGAATTGCCTGATCGATCTTCAGTGCGTCCATGAGCGCGATGACGTCGGCGGCCACCACGGCCTGCTGACCGTTACGCGGCGTCGCGGCCGAGAGCAACCGGGTCGTGCCGTAACCGCGCAGATACGGAACGATCACGCGATAGCCGGCCGCAGCTAGTTGCGGCGCTACGTCAACATAGCTGTAGATGTCGTATGGCCAGCCGTGCAGCAGAATGACCACCTTGCCGTCCTTCGGCCCAGCTTCCGCATACCCGACGTTCAGGTCGCCCGCCTCGATCTGACGAAGGGTGTCGAACGACGTATGCCCGCCAACGGACGACGGTGCCGCATGCGCCAGTTGCGACAGTCCAAGTTCCGCGAGCGTGACGCCCGCGAGCGTAGTGCCAAGAAGGCGACGACGGCGAAGATTGACTGGTTCCGACATGACTGTTGTCCTCTGTGAGTGACGTACCGGCGGATGTGCCGGGACGTTGTGCCAACACGCCAGGGGCCAATTCAATGCCGGCCGGGCGCTTGCTCACCGTTATATCCGCACGAGCGCCGTCATTGATGTCCGAATGTATCTGTCCCGGGAAGTGACACATACGGATTCAAAAAAGCCTCCTCCCGAAGGACGGGCAGCCGCCTGCCCGCCCGTCCCCCCGCCAACACCCGTTACTTGACGCTGGCGACCGCGTCCAGAATGACCTTGGCGACGTCGGCCGGGCGAGATTGCTGCGGCACATGGCTCGTCGGCAACTCCGTCACCTTCGCGCCGATCTGCCGAGCCATGAAGCGCTGGGCGTCCGGCGCGATCATGCGGTCGTGCTGACTGATCACGAACCACGACGGCTTCTGGTGCCAGGCGGCAACGCTCACCGTCTCGCCGAATGCCGTCGCCTTGATGGGGCCTTGTGTCGCGGCCATCACACGGGCCTGTTTGGCGGGCACATCCTGGGCAAAATACTGGGCAACGTCCGCCGGTGGCAGGCTCAACCACCCGCTGGCGTCGGCCACGAGATGGTCGGTGCCCGGCGCCTTGGGCAGGTCTTTCGATAGCGTTTCGACCGACTGGCCGGCGTCCGGCGCGAAAGCTGCCACGTAGACGAGACTGGCCACCTTGTCGTCCTTGCCCGCTTCGGTGATGACCGCACCGCCCCACGAATGGCCGACGAGCACAACCTTGCCCGGCTGATTGTCGATGGCCCGCGTGGCGGCGGCGACGTCGCCGGCAAGCGAGTCGAGCGGGTTCTGCACCGCAGTGACCTTGACACCCTTTTCCTGAAGCAGCGCGACGACTTTGGCCCAGTCCGAGCCGTCGGCGAAAGCGCCGTGCACAATCACGACAGACGGCGCGGCGTCGGCCGAAGCGGCTGCGTGCGCCGTAGCGGCAGCACCGCCGAGAAGACCGGCGCTCAACATGAGGGCTGCGATAGAATGGCGTTTCATCGAAATCTCCTTTGATCTGGGAAAACGAGCCACGAAGTTGGCTCGAGTGGTTGCCAGTGTCGTCGTCCGTCCAGCGTCGCGGTATCGGACGATCGACCGATAAGCCACCGATAGCGGATGGGCGATCGATGCCTCCGCGCTCCCCCAACCCGTTCCCTTTCACCACGCGCCAACATGCCCCCGAGCACCGCCGGACTCACCGACGCGATTCTTGCGCTCGCCTTCATCGGCGACCTGAGCATGGGCCGCTCGACGGATCACTCTCGCCGCGCCGCCTGTCTGGCCGGGTGGCTCGCGCGCGAATGCGGGGCGGATCTCGCCGCGCAAAACCATGCACGGGCCACTGCGTTGCTTCGGTGGTCGGGCTGTACGGCCAATGCTAGCGGCTTTGCGGAACTGCTCGGCGACGACGTCGCGGCGCGCGAGGCCATGATGGCGCAGACGCTGCCACCGTTGTCCACGCAAACGCAATCGCTCATCGTCCCTTTGGCGCTGATTCACTGCGAGGTGTCCGGCGACATCGCGGCGACGATGGGGATGCCCGCACGCGTCGTCGACGCGTTGCGCAATGTCTTCGAACGCTTCGATGGGAAAGGCATGCCGGGCGGACACGAGGGCGATGCCATTCCCGAAACGGTCTTCTTCGTGAACGTGGCCAGCGATCTCGAAATCCTCTCGCACGCCCATGGCCGGGACACCGCTCGCGCGTTTGTGCGCAGTCAGTCCGACGCCAAATACCCGGCACGTCTTGTCGAGACCGCCTTGCGTCACGCGGATCACTGGTTCGACGAACTCGCATCCGGCGATCTCGATACACCCACTTGGCAACTCGCAGGGCACCATCGCCACGCCGATGTCCCGCTGTCCTTGCTGGCGGATGTCACCGAACTGAAGCTGCCCTGGTTGGCTGGCTTCTCGCGCCGCACAGCGGATCTCGCGTCGCGCACCGCGCAGTGTCTGGCGCTCGACACCGATACGCAGGCGCAGTTGCATGCGGCAGCCCTGCTGCATGGCATCGGCCGCGCCGCGCTACCGAACCGGCTGTGGGAAACGGACGGGAAGCTGTCCGCCGATCAATGGGAAAAGGTGCGACTTGTGCCCTATTGGAGCGCGCGTGCCGCCAAGCAGATCGACGGGCTGCGGCTTACGGCGGAACTCGCCTCTTACGCCTATGAGCGGCTCGACGGCAGCGGGTATTTCCGTGGCGTCGCTGGCCCAGCGTTGAGCACGCCGCAACGCATTCTTGCGGCCGCCGTGGCCTTCGAGGCGTTGCTGGCCGACCGGCCATGGCGACGCGCGCATTCGTTCGACGAAGCCGCCGGCGTGCTTTCGCGAGAAGCCGGCGATGGGAAATTCGACGCGGAGGTCGTGGCCGCCATCGTCGCCACCGCCCAAGGACAAACGCTGCGCCCACGCGCGGCCGCACCGGGCACAGGCTCGCTCCTGTCGCCGCGCGAGATCGACGTGCTGCGTCAGATCAGCACCGGTCTGAGTAACAAGGAGGCAGCGCGAGCGCTCGCGCTGAGTCCGAGCACCGTGCGCACGCACGTCGAGAGTATTTTCCGTAAGCTGGACTGCTCCACCCGCGCAGCGGCCACGCTCAAGGCGTTGACAGCCGGGTTGCTCTGAACACCGGCGGCAGCAGCCTGTCGCAGGTCGCGGCGATACCGGCATCGTGCAGATCCCATCGGCCCTACGCATCGCAGCAGCTTTCGTTATCCGAAATTCGTGATCTTCACCGCCGGGTCGCGTGATAGCATTCCGGCTTCTCTCGCGCGACAACCGCTCCCGACGCATGCCTTTCACCGCACGCAAACGCCTATTCGCATGGCTCGGCCTCGCCGCCATGTGGCTCGCGATTTGCATGCCCGCCGTCAGCCAGATGCTGGCCGCGCATCGCGCGGAACAAGCGCGAATGCTGAACGCCGCGTTCTGCACGGTCGATGGGATGGCGCCCGCGATGGCAATGGCCCCGACGGCACACGCGCACGACAGCGAAGGGATGCATGGCGCGTCCATGTCTCACGCGTCGCACGACAATCAGGGCGACGTGTGCGGCTACTGTTCGCTGCTCGCCAATCACCCGCCGCTCGCCGTGCCCGCGCTCACCGGCGCGGTGTCGTTCACATGGATTGCCCGAGCGGGAACGGCCGCCGACGCGCGCCCGACCAACGCTCAACTCGCCTTCACGCCGCCTGCGCGCGCGCCACCTGCCGTTTCCTGATCTCGCGTTCAGTCCGATGCCTCGCCGCTACCGGTGACAGCGTCGTTCATTACTCACGCCGCATGTCAGCCGCACGTCACGATGTCGGCCGGCGCGCGCCGCCGCTGCCGCGAGCCAACGCGCCCTGCAGCGGCGACACGAGACGGAATCGTTCCCCTATGCAGATCCCCTATTCCCAAACGCCCCAGACGCCCCAGACGCGCGAAGCGCAATCGGCGACCACCGCCGGGCAGTACCGAACCCTCTGGCGCTGGCATTTCTACGCGGGGTTGTTCGTCATGCCCTGGCTCATGGTGCTTGCAATCACCGGAACCCTCTACGTCTTTCAGCCCCAAATCGAGCCGTGGCTGTATCACGACCGGATGGTCGTGGCAGCATCCCCGTCCCCCCGGCTGAGCGAACAGGCATTGATGGATCGCGCGGCGGCATCGCTGCCCGCCGGATCGCAAGTCAGTTCCGTCGAAATCGATCGTGACCCGAAGCGCAGTGCCGAATTCATCTTTCGCCTGCCCAATGGCGAGCGGGAAAGTGTTTATGTGAACCCGTACACGGGCACGGTGCTTGGCACGCTGAGCGTCGAGCATCGGCTGATGAAGCAGGCTCGCGCGCTCCACCGCTCGCTCATGCTGGGCAAGCCGGGTGAATGGCTTATGGAACTGGCGGGTTGCTGGACGCTCGTCATGCTCGCGACCGGGCTCGCATTGTGGTGGCCACGCGCCGGCGCGACATGGGCGGCCGCACTGCGCCCGCGTCTGCAATTGCGTGGACGCGCGCTGCTGCGCAATCTGCACGGTGTGGCCGGCCTCTGGCTGGCGGCCGGCGGACTGGCTTTCGTGCTGACCGGGCTGCCGTGGTCCGGTTCGTGGGGCGCACAGTTCAAGGCGCTGGCGACGAAGGCCGGCATGGGTTCTCCGGCAGGCGCGTGGGGCGAAGCGCCGGTGCGCTCGCAACTCCCGGCCAAGCCGATGAAGATGGATGACCTGCCCATCGCGCAAATTCCGTGGGCGGTCGGCAATACGACGGTCCCCGTTTCCGCGCCACCGCCTGCGTCGAAAACCTCGTCGACGCCGGGGACGAACGACATGACGTCGATCACCGGAATGACGCACGGCGGCATATCGCGCACGATGCCCGCGATGCACGGCGATGCCAACGAGCACGCACGGCATGAAGGCCACGAAGGCATGGGCAGCATGGGCATGTCGCCCGCCAGCCTGTGTGCCCACGGGGCGCTGCCGGTCGACGACATCATGGCCATTGCGGCACGTCATGGCGTTCAGAGCCGCTACAGCCTTGTCGTGCCGTCGCGCCCGGACGGCGTCTACACCGTGTCCTACTTCCCGGCAGACCCGCGCGACGAACGGACGTTGCACATCGATCAGTACAGCGGCAAGGTCTTGCGGGACATCGACTACAACGTCTACGGCGCCGTTGCGCAAGCGATCTCGTATGGAACCTCGCTGCATATGGGCAAGTACTTCGGCGTCGCCAATCAATGGCTGTGTGCGTTGATTTCGATGGGATTGTTCGCGATGGCGGCCTCCGGCGCCGTCATGTGGTGGATGCGCCGCCCCGCCCGTTCGCTCGGCGCACCGTCTCGCCCGCAAGCACGACCGCCCATGCGCGGATGGACGATCGGCATGTTCGCGCTCGGCGGCCTCTTCCCGCTGATGGGGGCGACGATGGCGCTCGTCTGGGCCGGCGACCGCCTTGTCTTCGGACGCCGCGCTCGCGGATAACCTGTGCCGCGTCTTCAGACGTTCATGCCGGCGAATGCCGCCGGCCGCGGCCCGACATACGCCGCACGCGGTCGAATCAGTTGCGTACTCTCGCGCTGCTCCATCGCATGCGCGATCCAGCCGACGGTGCGGCCCAGTGCAAACAAACCGAACGCCGCACCTGCCGGCAGATTGAGGTGGCGTCGCACCGCCACGAGCGCAAAGTCGAGTGACGGACGTTGCCCGATGAGCGCATCGGCAGCGTCGATCATCGTCTGCCAGGCGGGATGCGCGGGCAACACTCGATCAAGCATCGCACTCGCGCGAACATCGCCCGCCGGATACAGGTGGTGCCCGAAGCCCGGCAGCTTTTCGCCGCGAGCGAGCCGCTCGCGCATGCGTGCGGCCACGTCCGTTTCACCGACTTCGTCCCACATCGCTTCATTGCGAGCAGTCGTGCCGCCATGACGGCCACCCGTCAGCGCCGACAACCCCGCGATGACCGCCGCACGCAAACTCGCGCCGGTCGACGCGACGCAACGTGCCGTGAAACTCGAAGCGTTCAACTCATGGTCGGCACACAGCACCAGCGCCATGCGAATGAGGTCGGCCCCCTCGGCATCTCGCACCTCCCACACCTGGGCACATTGTTCGTGAATGGGGGCATCGCTGGGCAACGTGCCCAGCAGACAGGCGGTCATCAGACGCAACAGGGCGGCATTTCCCTGTGCGACACGTACCGGATCACGCTGCCAGACGGCGGTCGACGCGTCATCGCTCGCCACCGTAAACGCGGGCAACAACGCCTCCTCCGCGCGCCGGGCGCGATAGCGCTCCAGTAACAGCACCGGCCAATCGCCGAATTGACGTCGGCGATCGTCGTCCGCCACGAAGGCCGACGTCTCGTCGCATTGCCACAGCCACGCCGCCGTCGCCTCGACCGACGCCGTTTCGGCCATCGTCAGGGCGTCGCGCCCCCGATAGTAGCAGCGGCCGTCTTCGATCAGCGTGATCGAAGACTCCAATACCGGCATCCCCCAATCCAGTGCCGCCTTGGCCACCTCTTTCGGTTTGCGTCCTCGCGTGCGCTGCGCGGCCAGCCGCTCGACGTCGGCGACCCGATAACGGCGCTCGCGATGCGTATTCCCCCGTTCCGCGTGCAGCAATCCGCGGCTCACATATGCGTAGAGCGTTTGCAGCGACACGCCGAGACGCTCGGCGGCCTGCGTGGCAGTGAAGTAATTCATGGCGTTCGGCACGTGTGTCCAAGGGGAATGAACCAACAGCTTGATTAAGTTAATCAATATTGACAATAAAATCCATCGGCATAAGCTTCAACGCGCCGGCAGTCTCGCATCGCGACTCAGTGCGATGTCACGTATCGAATCGTTCAAGGACTTCCTATGCACGCCACTGTTTCCGGGCGCACCGTGTCGCTCGCCGACGCCTCCCATTTCGTTACGTCCTATCTGGACGCCATGCGTCTGGCGATCGCCGCACACGCCGCCACGCCCCCCACCGCCCCCGACAACCTGACGATCAGCGGCAGTGGCGCGTTACCGTGCGCCTTTCCGTATACCGATTTCGCCACGGCAGCCATCGCCAGTGCGACGCTCACCGTCGCCGGCCTCACGACCGGTGCGGCGGGCGATTACGGACTCGCGGCTCACGCGGCGAAGCCGGCGGTCAACGTCGACCGGCGGCTGGCGTCGTTCTGGTTTCAAACGTCGCTGCGCGCGCAGGGATGGTCGTCGCCACCGATGTGGGACCCGATTGCGGGCGACTACCGCACGTCCGATGGCTGGATTCGTCTGCATACCAATGCACCTCATCACCGCGCCGCCGCCCTCGCGGCGCTTGGGGTAGCCGCAGATCGCGACACGGTGGCACGCGAAGTGGCCGGCTGGCAGGCCGATGCCCTGGAGACCGCCGTTGTGGCGCAAGGAGGATGTGCCGCTGCCATGCGTACGATCGCGCAGTGGGACGCCCATCCCCAAGGCGAAGCCGTGGCCCGTGAACCCTTGTTGCATTGGCAGACGTTCGACGCTGGATTGGCGGCTGGCGCGCAACGCGACATCGCCGGATGGAAGCCGATGGCTGAGCGTCCGCTCAGCGGAATTCGCGTACTCGATCTCACGCGCATTCTCGCGGGGCCGACGGCAACGCGCTTTCTCGCCGGGTTCGGCGCGCAAGTATTGCGCATCGATCCGCCCGGCTGGGATGAGCCCGGCACGGTGCCGGAAGTGGTACTCGGTAAGCGCTGCGCGCGTCTCGACCTGAAACAGACCGACGGCCGCGCGGTGCTCGAAACCCTGCTACGTGAGGCGGACATCGTCGTTCACGGCTATCGCCCCGATGCGCTCGACTCTCTCGGCCTCAGCGCCGCGCGGCGGCGCGAACTCAATCCGATGCTGATCGATGTCTCGCTCGATGCCTATGGTTGGCAAGGCCCCTGGCAGGCGAGGCGCGGTTTCGACAGTCTGGTGCAGATGAGCGCCGGGATTGCCGACGCAGGGATGCGGGCCACAGGCGTGCCGCAGCCGGTACCGTTGCCGGGGCAAGGCATCGACTACGCCACGGGATATCTCATGGCGGCAGCGGCAGTTCATGCATTGGCGCTTCGCCAGACGCAACTCGTCGGCAGCACCGTGCGTGCCTCGCTGGCCCGGACCGCGCGTTTGCTCGTGACGCATCGAACGCCCGACCCCATGCCCTCGCCGCTCGCTGCGGAAACGCCGGACGATCTGTCCGCCCGGATCGAAGATACGTCATGGGGACCCGTGCGGCGCGTGGCCACGCCAATGTCGATCGCGGGCACGCCCGTCGATTGGGCCCTACCGGCGATGGCGCTGGGCACGGCCACGCCGCGGTGGCCTTGATCGCGGATTACTCGATGACGTGACGCCGCGCTTGCCGCGCGGCGTCGAGCTGACGCTCCGCCTGACTCAGGAGGGCCGAGACGTTGACTGGCTCGCCGGTCGGCACGCCATTCGCATCGAATGTCATCGCATTGTCTATTGCAATACCGAAGCTCGCCGTCAACGGCAGGACTTCGCCATTCGGCAAGGTCAATGCCGTGGCTTCGATGCGCCCGCGCAGCAGTTCGGCGAATTGCTGCGCGCGCGAGCCGTCGAGCACACGGGCGAGGATCACGAATGCATCTGCGCCCAATCGCCCGACTACGTCACCGGGCTGGGAGGTATTCAGGCAGATAGCGCCGACGCGGCACAGCACTTCGTCGCCCACGGCATGCCCCCAGGTCGCGTTGATCTGCGAAAAGTTGTCGACATCGAACTTGATCAACGCCACCCGCCCCGGCGACGGCAACGCACACAGTGCCCGTGCCTGACGTTCGAACGCCCGCCAGTTCATCAGCCGCGTCAGCGGATCGGTGTCGGTGCACATCTCCAGTTCGCCCGCCAGGCGCGTATGCTCGCGACGCAACTGCACCAACTCGATGGTGTTCTGCTTCAAGACGCGCAACGCATCGAACACGGCGCGCACCTGCGGGTGGCGCATCGGCATGCCTTCGCCAGGCAAAGACGCCTTGAGATCGCCTTGGGCAAGTGCATCGACAAAGCGTGTCGCCGCCTCGAACGGTTGCACCACGCCGCGACGGAAATCGCGTAACGCAAAGTAAATCAGAAGCACCAGCGTGACCTCGGCCAGCGCAATGAAGATGAGCCACCTGAGCGCACTTGAGCGGCGCGCCTCGACTTGCTGCGCGGCTAACTTCAGCATGCTGTCGCGAAAATCGGTGATCGCATGCATCGTCGGCACATAGTTGTGCGCAAACTCGGCCGTCGTAATCGAGGGCGGCCGAGGCTGACTGGTCAGCGTGCGCACGAGCGCCACATAATGCAACCCCGCCGCAAAATACTGCGCGTTCAGCCCTTTGAGCGTCTCGGGGCCGAGTTCCGGGGGCGTGACCATCCGCGAGACGATCATTTCGCGCAGTTGGTCGATGCGACCGAGCGTTCTCTCGATGGTGCGCTGATCCGCTTCGGTGAGGCTCTCGCCGGTGGTCAGCGTAGCGGTGAAGTCCGAGCCCAGTTGGCCGGCATATTCACGCAAATCCGCTGCCAGACGAGCAAGGATGATGTAGTTCAGTGCACCGGGCGCGCCTCGCGAAATCACGTCGATACGCGACGATGCCACGGGGCTGAAGTCCGCGATGACTCGCATCATGCGGTCGACGGCGTCGCGCACGGCCGCGTCGCTGCGCATTTCGCGCGGGCGCTGTACCAACAGATCGACGTTGGCACTGGCTGCGGCGAGATCAAGGCGGGCGCGCTCGACGGCGTGCAAACCGCCGGCACATCGATCGCACGCGTCAACGGAGAGCGCGGAAAGCAACTCTTGCAGACGCGCGTTGGTCGCCTCGCGCGCATTGCGCAGCGCGATGACGGATTCGTTCGGCAACGGAAGATCGGCGCCCAGCACGGCATTGGCCGGGCCGCGCTCGGCAGACGCTTTCTCCATCGCCTGCAACGTGGCACGCAGCGCATCAAGCGCGACTGAGGCATCAGCGGCGCTCCGGTAACTTCCCCAGGCCCAGATGAGCAGGCTACTGCATAGAATGACGACGACCGAGACGACGGAGAGGTTCTGCAACTGCAGGCGGCCGTTGAGCGAGATGGCCAAAAGTAACTTGTGCTTCATTGACAATGGCACCGTCGGCCACACGGTACAGGCTCCTACTGCGACCGCGACGGATGCCACCGTAATGGCAGCACACCGCAGCGCACCACGGACACGTTGTGCCTGGCACAAGGCACACACGCTTTGGCTTCGCTTTGGCACGGACAGACCGTCCGGGCCAAAGCGAAGCCATTGTCGCACACCGGCTTCCCCTCCCGGACGTCGCCCACGGGCTCACAGGTCGATCGCCAATTCCGTGCCCTGCTTGATCGCGCGTTTGGCGTCGAGTTCGGCTGCCACATCTGCCCCGCCGATGACATGCACGCGTGCCCCCGCCGCCTGAAGCCCCTCTGCCAATTCCCGCAACGGCTCCTGCCCGGTGCACAAAACAATGTTGTCAACCGGCAACACCCGCGGCTTATCGTCGAGGGTGACATGCAGGCCGTCGTCGTCGATCCGGCGATACGTCACGCCGGGAATCATTTCCACGCCGCGATGCTTGAGCGATGTCCGGTGAATCCAGCCTGTGGTTTTGCCCAGCCCGTCGCCGACCTTGGAGGTCTTGCGCTGCATCAGGTACACCTTGCGCGGCGAAATTTCGGACACCGGTGCGCGCAGGCCACCCGCATGGGCGTACGCCTGATCGATACCCCATTCGGCGTAGAACTTCTCGGGCACCAGCGTGGCGCTCTCGCCCGCTTGCGTGAGGAATTCGGCTACATCGAAGCCGATCCCGCCCGCACCGATCACGGCCACGTTTTTTCCCACTGACACACCACCGCGCAACACATCGATATAGCTGAGCACCTTCGGGTGATCGATGCCGTCGATGGCCGGCGTGCGCGGCACCACACCGGTGGCCAGCACGATATCGTCGTACGCGCCCTCGATCAGCGATGCCACCGAGGCACGCGTATTCAGTCGCACCTTCACCCCCGTCGCTTCCAGTTCATGACGGAAGTAGCGCAGGGTCTCGACGAACTCTTCCTTGCCCGGAACGCGTTTGGCCATGTTGAACTGACCACCGATCTCGGTATCGGCCTCGATGAGCGTGACGTCATGCCCCCGGCGCGCCGCCACGGTTGCCGCCGCAAGACCGGCCGGGCCCGCGCCGACAACGGCCACGCGACGCACGCGTCCCGCCGCCTCGATACGCAGTTCCGTCTCATGACACGCACGCGGATTGACCAGACAGGACGTGATCTTGCCGCTGAACGTATGGTCGAGGCACGCCTGATTGCAGCCGATGCACGTGTTGATGGCCTCGGCGTGCCCGGCGGCGGCCTTGTTCACGAATTCAGGGTCGGCAAGCAGCGGACGGGCCATCGACACCATGTCGGCCTCGCCGCCGGCAAGAATTCGTTCGGCGACGTCAGGCATGTTGATGCGGTTCGTCGTGATGAGCGGGATGCCGACATGCCCTTTGAGCTTGCCGGTGACCCAGGCGAATGCCGCGCGCGGCACGCTGGTCGCAATCGTCGGAATGCGGGCTTCGTGCCAGCCGATGCCGGTATTGATGAGCGTTGCGCCAGCGGCCTCGATGGCGCGAGCCAGTTGCGCCACTTCGTCGAAGGTGGAGCCGCCCTCGACCAGATCGAGCATCGAGAGCCGGTAGATGATGATGAACTCGCGCCCCACGCGCTGACGCACACGGCGCACGATCTCCACCGGGAAACGCATGCGGTTCTCGTAGCTGCCGCCCCAGGCGTCGGTACGATGGTTGGTTCGGGCCGCGACGAACTCGTTGATGAGATAGCCCTCGGAGCCCATGATCTCGACGCCGTCATAACCGGCATGCTGCGCCAGCACGGCACAGTTCACGAAGTCGTCGATGGTTGCCTCGACCTCGTCGCTCGTCAACTCGCGCGGCTTGGCAGGCGTAATGGGCGCCTGCAATGCGCTTGGGGCCACCAGATCGGGATGGTAGGCGTAGCGTCCGAAGTGCAGGATCTGCATGGCGATCTTGCCGCCGGCGGCATGCACGGCCTGCGTCACCACGCGGTGCTTGTCAGCCTCCTCCTCGGTGCTGAGCTTCGCCCCTCCGGCATAAGGCCGGCCAGCGTCGTTCGGCGCAATGCCGCCTGTCACCATCAGCGCTACACCGCCGCGCGCACGCTCCGCATAAAACGCCGCCATGCGGGCAAAGCCATTGCGCGCCTCTTCAAGCCCAACGTGCATCGAGCCCATCAGCACACGGTTGCGCAACGTCGTAAAGCCCAGATTCAGGGGCTGCATCAGGTGGGGATAGCCGCTCATCGTTGTCTCTCTCATCGTTCGGCGCAGGCCGTAGGGTTTCGGGGGACGTTCCGGCAAAGCACAGGACACATCGTATGTATGTCTTCGGGTTATGCAACCGGTTGCATAGTTTTTTGGCGATTCTATGCGGGCACTACGAACTATGCAACGGGTTGCATAGTGGAATTAGAGTCCCTAGACTACCGGTCATGCCGCTCGCCCATGCTTTGATGACCTCGCTGCTGGAGAAAGCCTCCTCGGGGTATGACCTTGCCCGCCGCTTCGACAAATCGATCGGCTTCTTCTGGCACGCCACGCATCAACAGATCTACCGTGAGCTGGCGCGTATGGAGGCGGCCGGCTGGATCGACTCCATGGCTGCCCCCGATGGAGGTCGCACCCGCAAACGTGTTTATCGCGTGCTCGATGCCGGCCGCGACGAACTGCTCGCCTGGGCGGCCACCCCAACGGCCCCCTCCGATCTTCGCGACGACCTCATGGTCCGGCTGCGCGCAGACGCCGCCATTGGGCCACTCGGCCTGCAACCCGAATTGCGGCGCCGGGTAGCGCTTCACGCGCAAAAGCTCGCGGCCTACCGGGCCATCGAGGCCCGCGACTTTCCGCAGAGCGAAACGCCCACGCGCGACGCTGCGCTGCAACGGCACATCCTCCTGCTGGGTGTGCGCTATGAACAGGGGTGGCTGGACTGGACAAGAGACGCACTGGCCCTGCTGGAACACTGGGACGGCACAGCTGCCGGAGACAGCATCCCGGCCTGAAACGCCGTCTGACGGCCCGACGATCATTTCGTCCCATTTTTTGTCAACGGACGAGGCATGTGGCGCGTTTAACGAAAGAATCGGCGTACGGCTTACCGGCATGCGTCACCGTTTTTCGCCCCACCCTAGGCATTCATGGTGTTTTCTTCCAAGCTCTCCCGGCTTTCCTGGCTGACCGGCCGTGTTCGCACCCTTGCAACGCTGTCCGCTCTGGTCGCCGGTGTCCTGCCGTTTTCCACCGCCCATGCGAGCACTGTGATCGTGCTCGATTCCGGCGCCGCCCAGCTTTCGCTCATCGACCAGGCAACGCATAAGGTCGTTGGCACGATGCCGACGGGCAAAGAGCCGCATCACCTGATGATTACGCCCGACAAGCGCTCGCTGATCGTGGCGAATTCGGTGTCGAACAGTCTGATGCTCCTCGATCCGAACACCGGCAAGCTGCAACGCCAGATCGCCGACATTGAGGACCCCTACCAACTCGGCTTCTCGCCCGATCGCAAATGGTTCGTGACGGCGGCGCTGCGTCTGGACCGGGTCGACGTCTATCGTTACGATGGTGAAAACGTTGTGGTCGCCAAGCGTATTCCGCTGGCCAAAACACCCAGCCACATGACGTTCTCGTCCGACAGCAAGACAGTATTCGTCACGCTTCAGGATTCAGGCGAACTGGCGGCCATCGACCTCGCAACGCAAACGATCAAATGGCGCATGCCGGTCGGCAAAACCCCCGCAGGTCTGTGGATGACGCCGGGCGACAAGTACCTGCTGGTTGGCATGACCGGCGAAGACGACGTTGCCGTGGTCGACTGGCGCGCGCAGAAGGTCATCAAGCGTATCCAGACGGGCCGCGGCGCACACAATTTCCGTTCGCTCTCCGATGGCCGTCACATTGCGGTGAGCAACCGTGTCGAGAGCACGATCAGCATTCTGGATTACGAGTCGCTCACGAAGGTTGCCGACATCACTGGTCTGATGCCGGGGCCGGATGACATGGAATTGTCTGCCGACAAGCGCTATCTTTGGGTGACGTTCCGGTTTGCACGCCACGTTGGCGTGATCGACCTGACGACGCGTCAACTGGTCGACCGCATCGCCGTCAACCGGTCGCCGCACGGCATCTTCTTTGCCGACCGTGCCCCCGTACTCTCGCCGAATCCGGACTGACAAGGCAGCCAGATGATTCAGGAAGCCCTCAACTTCGTCGACAGCGGTATCTCCGCCGTACAAACGCTCATCTACGTGGATGTGGTGCAGCCGCTGCTGTTCCATTTCAATCTGATGGGTTATGACGACGACATCTATGACGCCCTGTACTGGGTGCTCATCGGTGTCGTGCAGATTAGCGTGACGTACGCGCTGCTGCGCCCGCTCGAGGCGCTGCGCCCAATCGAACGGTGGCAGGACCGCCGTCAGGTTCGCGCCGACGTGATCTACACCTGGATCGCCAAGCTTGGCATCCTGAATCTGCTGTTCTTCGTGGTATTGCAACCGGTCTTCAATACGTTGCAGAGTCAGATGGTGATTCACGGTCTGCCGAGCATCGATCTCGACGGGCTGTACCCGGGCGTGACGGATCAGCCGCTGGTGTCGTTCCTGATGTATTTGATCGTGCTCGACTTCGCCGGCTACTGGTATCACCGCTGGCAGCACCGCTTCGGCGTGTGGTGGGAATTGCACGCGGTGCATCACAGCCAGCAGCAGATGTCGCTGTGGTGCGATGACCGCAACCACTTCCTCGACAACATCATGCAGGCCGGGTTCTTCGCCGCAATTGCGCTCTTCATCGGCGTACAGCCCGCGCAGTATGTCGTGCTCGTGGCAGTGAGCAACTTCCTGCAAAGCGTGCAGCACGTCAACGCCCGCTTGCCGTTCGGCCCGGTGCTCGAACGCCTGATCGTGAGCCCGAACTTCCACCGTCGCCATCACGCGATCGGCTACGGACACGAAGGCACCCGTTACGGCTGCAACTTCGGTGTGCTGGTCCCATGGTGGGACATCCTGTTCCGCACTGCGTCGTGGGAACGTGCCGTGGAGCCGACCGGCATTCGCGACCAGCTCCCAGCGCCGCAAGGCAGTTCGCGCCGGTATGGCCAGGGCATCGTCGCACAACAGGTGCGCGCATTCGGGCGCATCGCCCGCCGTCTCGCGCCTCGACGTCCGGCGATTTGACCCCGGCCGAACCGTGCCGCTCGGCCCTATCCTGCACGCTCGGGCCACACAATGTAACAGGGGGGACGTCCGTCGCCCCCTCTACCCGCCTAGCCCCTTCCAGTCAGTACCTTCTCCTTCGGTTTTCCGTGTCGCGGCAAGCCTCTACGTGCGTCTGCTCCACGTCTACACGCCCAAAAACAGGCAGCACGCCATAGCTTCCCGCCCCGCCTATACAACGCACGTTTGGCTACGCACCATTGAACTCGCCCGAGTGGCGAGAATGATTCGAAGTCCTGGGGGCCGGTCTGCTGGTATTCTTCGGCGCTGAACTTGAAAAAAATCGGGGGTCGGCCGAGGCAGCATGGACGATGCCCCTTCGCCCTTCGCCCTGCGCATGGCAACGCACGGCGTCTGAATTCTGCGGATCATGGAGCAACTGCAATCTCACGCCGGCGACGCGCTCGCCGGCCCTCACTTCGCGTGGTACGTCTATGCGCTGCGCGCGCTTCTCGCCGTCGTCGTGCTGGGAGCGTGCGCCTGGGGGGCCATGGCCCTCGCCTACCGCTGCCCTGGCCCGGCGCTTGTCCGGTATCTCGTCATCGCCCTGTGGGCCGTACTCGGCGTCGCGGCGATCGTCGCCTTGCTGCGTGTGCATGCGGGCGTCCCGCTCAGGGGGTGGCCGCTTGGTTTTCTTATCGCGATGATCCTGCTGCTCGGCTGGTGGCAGTCGATCAAGCCGTCCAACGAACGCGACTGGGCGGCCGACGTCGCCCAACTACTCGACGCACAGCAGGACGGCTCGCGCATCACGCTGCACAACGTGCGCAATTTCGAATGGCGCACCGAGACCGACTTCACCCCCCGCTGGGAGGCGCGCGAATACGATCTCGACAAGCTCGTGAGTGCCGATCTCGTGTTGTCCTACTGGATGGGCCCCGCGATCGCCCACACGCTGGTGTCGTTCGGTTTTTCGGACGGCAAGCGCGTTGTGTTCTCCATCGAGATTCGCAAGAAGCGAGGCCAGAAGTTCTCGGCGGTTGGCGGCTTCTTCAAGGATTTCGAGGCCACACTGGTCGCCGCCGACGAGCGCGACATTCTGCGTGTGCGTAGCAACGTGCGCGGCGAAACGGTCTATCTGTATCGCCTGAATATCCCGGCCAAACAGTTGCGCGAGGTATTTCTCGGTTATCTGAAACGGGCGCGCGAGCTGCGCCGCGAACCGGCCTGGTACAACACGCTCACGAGCAATTGCACGACCATCGTGTTCGAACTGGCACGCATCATCTCGCCGGGGCTGCCCCTCGACTACCGCCTGCTGCTGTCCGGCTATTTCGCCGAATACGCCTACGATCAGGGCGGCCTCACGCCGGGCTTCACCTATGCGCAACTGTATGAACGTGGCAATTTCGTCGCCCGTGCGCTGGCCGCCGGCGACTCGCCCGACTTCTCGACATTGATCCGCCAAGGCGTGCCCGGCGACGATCCGAAGGTGACGCCATGACCCGCCCGGCAATGTGTGTGTTTGCGCAAGGCTCGTGGCAACGCCGAATCCGGCAAGCGGTAATGCTCGCCGCCGCCGCATGCCTGACGGGCCTGTCGGGCTGTGCGATGGTCGAAGTCCGTTCGCTTGGCCCGGAACAGTACATCGCCATGAAGCGCGGCGATATTCTGTCCACGGGCAAGCTCAGCACATCGACCGACGATGTGATTCGTGTCGCGGGCCTCGATGAAACGATCTGCGCCAAACCGTCGCTCGACTGTATCGACGCGCTGGGCCATGCCAAGGAAATCGACGTCGACCGGCGTCTGGCAGCCATGGCCGAGATGTCGATGCAACTCGCCATTGCGCAAACGCCCACCGGCGAAAAACAGTGGAACGACGCCCAGTTCGATCTCTGGCTGCGCACGGCCCGCTACGCGTATGCCTACCTCTTTTATGGGGACCAGCCGTCGAGCGAGCGAGCCTTCGAGGACCGTCAGACGCAGGTACGCGACTACTACAACTACGCGGTACAGACGTTCTCCGTCGCCCTCTTCCGCCGCGTGCAGCAAACGGGCAGGGATCAAGTCGCCGGATGGACACTGCCGGTCGACGTCAGCAGCGTGCGCTTCGCCAACGAGCGAATCCGGCCTCGCGAGGTCTTGCCTGCATCCACCCTTTCGTTCGCGGGCCTGCGTAGCCCGTATCGGCGTGACGGCTTCGGTGCAGAACTGGTCGCGGTGCTCGACGACAAATCGGCCGCGGACGCCCTGTCTTCCGTCGGCCGCACCCCGGCACCGCGTGGCGACGCGTCGACCGGCCACGATAACGACAACGTCTATTCGCCTTCCGACGAGCAAAGCAGCGGCGCCCGCAACCAGCGCGAAAGCCGCGCATCGCATAACTTTCGCCGTGCCATCGATCCCAATGCGGGGCCGGTGTTCAGTGAAATGCCCTCGCCGTCGCTCACGCTGCTGCTGCGCTTCGACGGCACCTCGCTCGACGAAGTCCTGACCACGCATATCGCCACGCTCGTCGTCTATGACCCATACCGGCAGTCGTCTGTCGAGTTGAACGCTCAGACGGTGCCACTCGCGGGCAACTTCACCGCTGGGTATGGGCTGTGGCTGGCGCGCTCCGGATTTGCAAAGCAATCGTTACTCACGTTGTTCGGCCGCGAGCGGGGGATTGTGCGTCCGCATATCTACCTGATGCAGCCGTTCGATCCGGGACGCCGTGTCATTCTGATGCTGCACGGGCTTGCAAGCAGTCCGGAGGCCTGGGTGAATCTGGCTAACGAGATTCAGGGTGATGCCACGCTGCGCGAGCACTTTCAGATCTGGCAGGTGTACTACCCGACGAACTCGCCGATTCTCGTGAATGCGATGGCAATCCGTAACGCCTTCCAAGCCACGCTGAAGCACTTCGACCCGGACGGCCAGTCTGCCGCGTCGCACGATGCCGTGGTCATTGGTCACAGCATGGGCGGCGTGATCGCCCGGTTGATGGTGTCGAGCGCCGACGACGAGCTGTGGTCGACCTTCCAGAGCGATTACCACCTCGACGAAGATCAGATCGAACGCGCCCGAAACCGGCTCGATCCGCTGTTCCAGTTCAAACCCGTGCCGCAATTCGAGCGCGCCATTTTCATCGCCGCGCCGCATCGTGGCACGCCCTTCGCGCGCAACCGGCTGGGCCGCTGGATTTCCAACCTCATCAAGCTGCCTGTCACGCTGCTCTCGGGCCTCGACGACGTGCTGCACTTCGCGACCGGTTCCGAGGACAGCCCGTCCGAGGGCAAAACACGTTATGTGCCGAATAGCGTCGATCAGTTGCGGGATAACGATCCGTATGTGGTCGCGGCTGCCGGGCTGAAGATATCGCCGTCAGTGCAATATCACTCGATCATTGCGCGACGTAACCCCAAAGGGCCGCTGGACGAATCGAGCGACGGCGTGGTGCCCTATACGAGCGCCCATCTGGCCGGCGCGCAATCGGAACGCGTGATCGTCTCGGGCCATAGCGTGCAGGAAACGCCGCAAGCGATTCTCGAGATCCGGCGCATCCTGCATGAGGACATCGACGAACTTTATCCGATCAAACTGCCTGGCCGTGCGGGACCGTTTCAGGCCATTGCCCCGTCACCCCTGGCTATTCCGGCCAAACCGGGGACACCGCAAAAGCCCACGGCCGGGCGCTCGACACCGCGCTGACTGCTCTCTCCTCGCTCAGTGCTCAGCCGAAAAAAGCAACCGACGAACGAGCATTGCGAGACTGAGCGTTAACGCGCAAGCTGCTGCGGACGATTGACTACCGTACCGTGCCCCGTGACCGCGACGGCTCCATTAATGATAGATTTCAAGACTTCGAAATATCTCCGATGTAGCTCCCATGATGCTGACCGGCCCCGAATTCGCGCTCGTGCTGGAAAGTGCCGAGGCCCGGCATTTGGCACGGCAAGTGGCAACTTACCGAAGCCTCACGAACCATGAAGATGTTCGTTCGTTCGAGATTTGCGGGGGTATTGCCGCGTTCACTGAGAACGTCTTTGGAAGAAAGCTCAATCACGTCACAGGGCTCGGAATGGGTGCCGCCGTGAGCGCAGAGGCCATTGAACAGCTTGAGGCGGCTTACACCGCGCGAGCACTGGACGTCGAGATCGATCTTTGCCCGCACGCAGATGCCACCGCCCTCGCCGTTTTGTCGGAGCGGGGATATGCAGTCAATGCGTTCAGCAACACCTACGCGCGGACGCTCCTGGATGAAGACCTGGAAACACCTCCCCCTGATGGCATTGAAATCGTGACCGATCGATGCACCGTCGAAGACCTGTTCGTATCACATTCCATGGCAGGGTTCGAAGTGCAGGCAGTACGTCGAGCACCAGTTCTGCTCGAAGCGCTGGCGAAAATCGCCGTTGCGCGAGCCGACACGATGCTCTTCGCAGCAAAGCTGGGTGGGCGTGTCGCGGGTACGGCGGGCATGAGCCTCATTGAAAGTCCTGCGGGGAAAATCGCGCACCTCTACATTGCCAGCACGCACCCATCCTCTCGCGGTCGGGGTGTTCAGCTCGCACTGATCCGCTCGAGATTGGCTGCGGCACAAAAGGCGGGCTGCACCATCGCGAGCATCACCGCTCGGCCTCGGAACGTTAGCGGCCGTAACACCGAGCGGGCCGGGTTTAGCCTTGCATATACAAAGGCAACGTTTGTCAAACGGTGCCCCCCGCCGTCCGCGATACGTAACGCCGATGCAAGATGATTCGTTACGCTGGGCATGACGTTCAACGACGACCGCCGGTTCAGGACACGGCGTTGATCTGAATGTGATAGACGCCCCACGGGCAAAGGGTGAACTGCTCCTTGAGCGCCTTGCCCGCGAGCGCCGGAATCTGCCCCGGATCATAGACCGCCCACAGTGGCCCAAGGCCGCCGAGCGGGAGCGGCTTGTCGTCAAGGTGCGTCGCAAGCAAGAACCGGTACTCTCGAACCTGCCCGAGTGTCGTGGCGACGACATACCCATCGATGGCGCGCAACAGCACCTGCGTCAGCGGATTGCCGGGCGCTCCCGCCTGTGTGAGCACATCGATCAGACGCGGTCCGCGCAGCGTGTGCGGCCGTGCATCGTATTCCAGCGTGGGACGAATCGTCTGTGCAGGCATGCGCGTCAGCATGCCGTAATCGAACGCATACGCGGCGTCGAACTGCACCAATTGCTTATGGAAAAGCTGATCGAGCGCCGGATCGACGGGACCGCGATTGTGCTGCTGGATAGCACCACTGATCGTGACGAGCGGCGTGGTGGCGAGCGATCCCGCAGCGCTTGCTGTCTTGGCGAGCACCGGCACCGACGCGCCGAGTGCAGCCGCACCGGCAAGGAATTCTCTTTTCTTCATGGATATTGACGAGAGTGATTGGGCTGGCGGACACATGCACCGCAGCGTCGCACGAGCGTATCACGAAGGTCGCGTGGTCCATTACCTGTCCGCCGGCTACGCATTTGCATGAATTAAATTAACGTCAATCACAAATAAGACCATTTTCATTCATGAATCGAAGTCTCTATGATCGTTGTCACGGTTTCATTCATCTGGCGGCGAGCGTCATTAGAGAACATGGCAAAGACACATAACCTGGGATTCCCGCGCGTCGGCGCGAAGCGTGAGTTGAAGTTCGGTCAGGAAGCGTACTGGAAGGGACAAACGTCGCGTGACGTGTTGAAGGCGCTCGGCGCCTCGCTGCGTCTGCGTCACTGGCAGGATCAGGCAGCACTGGATCTGGTCCCGGCCGGCGATTTCGCCTACTACGATCAAGTCCTCGACATGAGCTTCACGCTGGGCAACCTGCCCGAGCGCGTGCAGGGTTTCCATGGCGACGTGCTGGACAACTACTTCCGCGTGGCCCGTGGCCGTTCGGCGCAAGACACTGAAGCGCACGCCGACTGCTGCGGCGGTGTGGCCGCCGGTGAGATGACCAAGTGGTTCGATACCAACTACCACTACATCGTCCCGGAGTTCTCGGCGGCAACGACCTTTTCGCTCGACGCTTCGCGTCTGGTCGAGCAACTCGCCGAAGCCCGCGCTGCCGGCGTGAAAGCCAAACCGGTCATCATCGGCCCACTCACATATCTGTGGCTCGGCAAGGCCAAGGACGACAGCGACAAGCTCGCCCTCCTGCCGCGTCTGCTGCCGGTCTACGTGAAGCTGCTTGAAACCCTCGCCGCACAGGGCGTGGAATGGGTACAGCTCGACGAGCCGATCCTCGTCACCGAACTCAGCGCTGAATGGCAAGAAGCCTTCGAGACGGCCTACGCCGCCCTCGCCACCGTGCCGGTCAAGCGTCTGCTCGCCACGTACTTCGGCGAACTGCAAGACAACCTGCCGCTGGCCTGCCGTCTGCCGGTCGACGGTCTGCATCTGGATGCCGTGAACGCCCAGGGCGAAGTCGCGAAGGCCATCGCCGCGCTGCCGGCCGGCCGCGTTCTGTCGCTGGGCGTGGTCAACGGCCGCAACATCTGGAAGGCGGATCTGGCCGCTGTGCTCGACTGGCTCGAACCGATCGCCAGGACGCTGGGCGATCGCCTGTGGATCGCGCCGTCGTGCTCGCTGCTGCACGTACCGGTCGATCTGGACAGCGAGCAAAAGCTCGACGCCGAAATCAAGTCTTGGCTGGCCTTCGCCAAGCAAAAGCTGGCAGAGGTGAACGTGGTGGCCCGTGCCATCAACGAAGGACGTGAGGCGGTCGGCACCGAGTTGGCGGCCAACGCCGCCGCCATCGCCAGCCGCCGTGCGTCGCCGCGCGTGCACAACCCGGCCATCAAGGCTGCGGTGGCGAAAATCGAAGCCTCGCTGGGCCGCCGCCAGGCCCCGTACGCCGCGCGCGCCGAGAAGCAAGCCGCTGCGCTGAACCTGCCGCTCTACCCGACCACGACCATCGGCTCGTTCCCGCAAACCTCCGAAATCCGCACCGCCCGCAGCCAGTTCAAGGCCGGCGAGCTGGATCAGGCCGGTTACGTCGCCGCCATGCAGGCCGAAATCGCTCGCAGCGTGCGCGAACAGGAAGCGTTGGGGCTGGACGTGCTCGTGCACGGCGAAGCCGAGCGCAACGACATGGTCGAATACTTCGGCGAGCAGTTCGAAGGCTACGCCTTCAGCCAGTTCGGCTGGGTGCAGTCGTATGGTTCGCGTTGCGTGAAGCCGCCGATCATGTTCGGCGACATCAGCCGCCCGAAGGCCATGACCGTCGAGTGGATCAAGTACGCGCAGTCGCTGACTCACAAACCGATGAAAGGCATGCTGACCGGCCCGGTCACGATCCTGAACTGGTCGTTCGTGCGCGACGATCAACCCCGCTCGGTGTCGTGCTTCCAACTGGCGTTGGCGATTCGCGAAGAAGTGCTGGATCTGGAACGTGCCGGTGTGCGTGTCATTCAGATCGACGAAGCGGCCTTGCGCGAAGGGCTGCCGCTGCGCCGCGCCCAATGGCAGACGTATCTGGACTGGGCTGTCGAGTCGTTTCGTATCACCGCGAACGGTGTGCAGGACGACACGCAGATCCACACGCACATGTGCTATTCGGAGTTCAACGACATCATCGCGGCCATCGCCGACATGGATGCCGACGTGATCACCATCGAGACCTCGCGCTCGGATATGGAACTGCTCGATGCGTTCGACTCGTTCCAGTACCCGAACGAGATCGGACCGGGTGTGTATGACATTCACTCGCCGAACATTCCGACGCAAGCGCACATCGTGTCGCTCATGCAGAAGGCCGCCGAACGCATTCCGGCCAAGCGTCTGTGGGTCAACCCGGACTGCGGCCTGAAGACGCGTCAGTGGGCCGAAGTCATCCCGGCGCTGCAGAATATGGTCGCCGCCGCGAAAACGCTGCGCGCCCAATAAGTCTGCGCCCGGTGCGCGGTTCCGACAGGTCCGCCGCCACGTAATCGTGCAAGTCGATGGGCCGGCAATTGCCGGCCCATTTGCATTGCGTCGCCTCATTGGCGCCACATCCCACGCTCAGGCACCGCCACTGGTGTCAGCCAGCGCCCAAATGGCATCAGGCAGCCCTTTTCAGCGTCACATGAAAAAACACTGCTAAGTCATTGATTCACATTTGCTTTTCATGGCATAGTCGCGCGGACACACATCGTCGCAAACTAAGTTTCTCCTAAGTTTCGCGCGCTATCGTGCGCCCGTGCCATCCTCTGTGACTGGCAGGGTATTGGGCTGGCGCCTTTGCGGCCACGCCGGAGAACGTTTGGAAAACCATGCGGATATTGCTCGTAGAAGACGACACCATGATTGGCGAGGCCATGATGCAGGCGCTCAAGGACGCCTCGTATGCAGCCGACTGGTGCCGTGACGGCGACGCCGCACTGGCGGCACTCGCCGCTCACGCCTACGATCTCATGCTGCTCGACCTCGGCCTGCCGGGACGTGACGGCTGGGAGGTGCTGCGTGCCCACCGCGGTGCTGGCGGGCGCACGCCGATCATCGTCGTGACGGCCCGCGACGGGGCCGAAGACATTATTCAGGGTCTCGATCTCGGGGCCGACGACTTCGTCGTCAAGCCTTTTGAAGTCGGTGAACTGCTTGCACGCATGCGCGCGGTGATCCGCAGACAGGCGGGCGTGGCGGTACCGGTGCTGACCAATGGCGCGCTCTCGCTCGACCCCGCCACCCATCAGGCGACCTACGGTGAGAACAGTTGCGTGCTCTCGGCGCGCGAATACGCCCTGCTGCACGCGCTGATGCTGCGTCCCGGCACGATCCTCTCGCGCGATGCGCTGGAACATCGTCTGTACGGCTGGGGCGAAGAGATCGAGAGCAATATGATCGATTTCCTGATCCACTCGATTCGCAAGAAGCTCGGCGCGGACGTCATCCGCAATATCCGTGGCGCAGGCTGGCTGGTGCCCAAGGCATGATGCGCTCCCTGCAGTCCCGGCTGGTGGTCACGCTCTCGGCCTGCGCGCTGGGATTGGCCATCGTCGCGGGCTTCGTTTCCTATTGGGCGGCCTTTCGCGAGGCCTACCGCTTTCAGGACGACCAACTGCTACAACTCGCGGCACTCGTGGATACGCGCAATCTGGCCGCCGCCGACAGCGCTATGCACGGCCTGCCGATTCAGGATCACGACTACCGCCTCACGGTTCAGCGCCTGGGTGGCACCTTTCCGGTCACACTGGCCGACGGCTTTCACACACTCAGCACCGGCGAGCACACATGGCGCGCGTTCGTGCGCACCATCGCTCCGGAACTTCGCATCGTCGTTGCCCAGCCGACGGAAGGCCGCAACGAGATCGCCCGTAACAGCGGCCTGCGCACCGCACTGCCCTTCGTCGGCTTCGTGCCGCTGTTGATCGGCGCCATCGTCGTGACAGTGCGTCGGGCGTGGCGGCCGGTGCAGCGGCTTGCCGACGAGATCGACACCCGGCGCGATACCGATTTGCATGCCCTAGATACCCAAGGAGCGCCCACGGAAATCGAACCGTTCATCATATCGATCAACCGCTTGCTGGCCCGGCTGGCCAAGGCGCTCGACGAGCAGCGCCGGTTCGTCGCCGATGCCGCCCACGAATTGCGCTCGCCCGTGACAGCATTGGTGATTCAGTCCGAGAACCTCGATCGGGCGCTCGCTCCGGCAGACCTGGATACCGAAACACGGAATCGCTTTACCAAGCTCAAGAGCGGCTTGCAACGCACGCGCACGCTGATCGAGCAATTGCTGACCCTCGCCAGAGCGCAGAGCGCGCCGACAGTGGCAGCGACGCCGCTCGCACTGCTGCCCGCGGTGCATGAAGCCCTCGAAGATGTGTTCGTACTGGCCGATCGCAAACAGATCGTGCTCGATCTGGTCGATGCGTCCTCGAGCGTGCCCGGTCGCTCCGGCTTGCGCGTGACAGGGTCGAAACGCGATATCGTCACGCTGTTGAGTAACCTTGTCGGCAACGCCGTGCGTTATACGCCTGCGGGCGGCGCCGTGTCGGTACGCGTGTCGGCCACCGGCACCGATGTGGCTATCGATGTGATCGACTCAGGCCCGGGGATCGACGCCGACAAGCGCGAGCGAGTCTTCGACGCGTTTTACCGGGCGAGCGAGCAACGCGAATCCCGGGAGCATGGCGGCGAAGGCACCGGACTAGGACTGGCCATCGTCCGGGCAATCGTCGACCGTCTCGGCGGCCAGGTGACCCTGAAGGATGCTAGCCTGACACCACCACGCGGCCTTCACGTCCGCGTCACGCTGCCCAACCCCGACGCCAAACCTGGCACAAGCGTCTGATCGTCATTCGCCAGATTCAGCACTCTTACTCTTACCCTATTCATCAAGACCGGAAGCCTCGCATTCATGTCCACACGCCCTCAACGTGACGCCGAGTTGGAACCCTGGCCGATCTCTCCCGCCGCCCTGCTGTGGCTGCTTGCCGCGTTCGCCCTGGTTTGGTTTGGCGTATTGAACCTGCGCCATCTGATCCCAAGCGACGAAGGCCGCTACGCCGAGATGGCGCGCGAAATGCTGGCCACCGGCGACTGGGTCACGCCGCGCTATAACGGCTATTTGTACTTCGAGAAACCCCCGCTCCAGACGTGGATGAACGCGTTGACGTTCATGATCTTCGGTCTCGGCGACTGGCAGGCACGCCTGTGGACAGCGCTGACTGGTTTCGGCGGCGTGCTGCTCATCGGCTACACCGGGCGGCGCGTGTTCGGCGCGCGCGTGGGCTTCTTCGCCGCGTTGACGCTGGCAAGCGCCCCGCTGTGGAGCTTGCTCGGTCATTTCAACGTGCTCGACATGGGCCTGTCGTTCATGATGACGCTCGTGCTGTGCTCGCTGCTGCTCGCGCAGCGCCCCGGCCTGACCGACACGCAAACCCGCAACTGGATGTGGCTGTGCTGGGCAGCAATGGGCCTGTCGATTCTGAGCAAAGGGCTGATCGGCGTGGTGTTGCCCGGTGCGGTGCTCGTGATCTACACGCTGATCTCGCGCGACTGGGCGTTGTGGAAGCGCCTGCACATCGTGAGCGGGCTGATCGTGCTGCTCGCCGTGACGGTGCCATGGTTCGCTGCCGTGATGGCACGTAACCCGTCGTTCTTCGACTTCTTCTTCATCAACGAACACTTCAACCGCTTCCTGAAGCCGGATCACCATCGCCCCGGCGCACTCTGGTATTTCGTGCCCGTGTTGATTGTCGGTTTCCTGCCGTGGCTGTCGATGATCCCGCGCGCCTTTTCTGCCGTGCGTGCCGTTCCCCGTCAGGCCAACGGCTTCCGGCCGGTGCTGATGACCACGGTCTGGGCCGTCTTCATCTTCTGCTTCTTCTCCCTGTCGCACTCGAAGCTCATTTCGTACGTGCTGCCGATCGTGCCTGCCATCGCGCTGCTCATCGGGCTGGGCATCGCGGGCATCTCGCGCGAGTCGCTGCGCAAGCATCTGATCGTGTCCGCCGTATTGTTCGCCGCGACGATCGTTACCTGTCTGGTCTTCCTGTCGCATCACTCGGATAGCCGTAATCCGGTAGAAGCCTACCGCGCATTCTCGTACTACCTGTACGCGGCGAGCTTCGTCGGGCTGATCGGCATCGGTATCACCCGCTGGCTGAGCAAGCGCAGTACGAAGCAGGCGCTCGTCGCGTTTGCGGGCACGTGGCTGGCCTTCACGATGATCGGCGGCACGGGACACGAAGCCTTCGGACGCGCGAGTTCAGGGATCGATCTGGTGCCGGCGGTACGTGCGGAAATGGATCGCCTCGGACCGGACACGCCGTTCTACTCGGTCGGCACGCTCGATCACACGATGCCCTACTATCTGCGTCAGCCCATGACGATGGTGGCGGTGCAGGACGAACTGGAGTTCGGCATCTCGCAAGCGCCCGATAGCTGGATCCCGACGCTAGATAAGTTCGCCGAAGTCTGGGTTGCCGCACCCAAGGCGCTCGCGCTGGTCGATCCGGAAAAGTTCACGGTGCTCGAAACGCTCGGCCTGCCGATGAAGGTCGTCGCCCGCGACAACCGTCGCGTCATCATCGAGAAGCCGACGGCCGAACCGTCTCCCGCTGCCAACTGACGCGGCAGCACTCATGAAAAAACGGCTGGGGGCAATGTCTTGCCCTCAGCCGTTTTTCTTTTCCCGTCAGGGACTTGAGCGACTTACTTCGACTTCTTCTTGCCGTCTGCCGGCTTGGCCGGGCCGACCGAAACACCCGCTTCGGCAGTCAGCATCAGGAAGGTGAAGGTCTCTTCAAGGTAGAGACGAACCGTGCTCGCCGTGTGGTCGAGGTAGCCGATCGAGACGTCCTGACCGATGTGCATCTCGTAGTCGCCGCCGCGTGTGGAGAGGATGCAGCCACCGTCGATGGCGGGCGCCCAGATGATCTCGCCGCTCACGATGTGCCCGATGTGCTCGAGAATCGGATAGCCCTGGTCGTTCGCCTCGGTTACCGCCGTGTAGGCGTCGGCGCCCAGCAGCACGCTGTACGGACCGTCGACCCCCTCAAGACGCAATTGCTCCAGCGCCTTGGCAATGACGGTCGGGTAGTCGGCGATGTTGGCGGGCAGCGGCAGCACCGGATTCGAGGTGCCTTCGCGCACGCCCGTGATGTGCGCCGCCTTGTAGCCATCGAAAATCGCGCGATCTTCTGCGTAGGCCAGCTTGATGGCGGCATCCTTGGCGGGTTGCCAGTCGGAGTCGTTGGCGCCGCGCTCGACATCGTCGATCGCCTCACGCGACAGCTCGAACGGCACGCGCAGCGCCACGAGCGGCATCACTTCACGCTGGCGAGCCCCCACGCCGTCGAACGGCGCGTCGATTGCCTTCTGATGACCGGTGCCAACACCGGCGAGCGCCAGACCGCCCGGCCCCTTGACGTCGACCACACGCCGGCCGGCGACCGTACGCTTGAACGTGCGGGCCACCTCTTCTTCGATTTGCGCCCAGGCGGCGCTCGAAATGGGGGCCAGTTCGCGATGCAGGTTATTCATGCCTGAGAAACTCCTTTAAGCGATCCGATTTGCAGCGAGCCCTCTGCGGGGGCCACGCTGGGTGAGGTGAGAGACGATACCGTGGCATCGACAACCGGCGTGGCCGTCGACGTCGCATCGATCAGAGTCTTGATCGCCGCCGACCCGGCGGCGGCCACCGGCGCCTCGCGCTCCGCGAGCGCTTCGAGCAGCGGTGCCGACGGCACGAAGAACAGTCCGCCGGTCACGGCGTTGCTGAAGTCGAGCAAACGATCGTAGTTACCGGGCGGCCGACCCACGAACATGTTCTCGAGCATTTGCTCGATCGGTGCCGGGGAGCGGGCATAGCCGATGAAGTAGGTGCCGAACTCGGCCGAACCGGGGCGGCCGAACGGCATGTTGTCACGCAGAATCTTGATTTCCTTGCCGTCTTCCTCGAGCGTGGTCAGCGCGCTGTGTGACCAACTGGGCTTCACGCCCTCGTCGAGTTCGACGTCTGAGAGCTTGGTGCGACCGATGATGCGCTCCTGCGCCTCGACCGGCAGCGCGTTCCAGCCTGTCATGTCATGCAGATACTTCTGCACGAGCACGTAGCTGCCGCCTGCGAATTCGGGGTCTTCGTCGCCCATCACGGTGAACTCGAGCGCCTCGTCGCCCTCCGGGTTCTCAGTGCCGTCGACGAAGCCCACCATGCTGCGCATGTCGAAATAGCGGAAGCCATGGACCTCGTCGACGACGCTTACGGCGTCGCCCAGCTTACCCAGCATGAGCGTCGCGAGATCGAAGCACAGGTCCATCTGCTCGGCGCGGATGTGCAACAGCAGATCGCCGGGCGTGGCCGGGGCATGTCGCTTGCCAGAGCCGAACTCACGGAACGGATGCAGTTCGGCCGGACGCGGGTCGCCGAACAGGCGATCCCAGGCGTTGTCGCTGATGCCAACCACACACGACAAATTGCCGGATGGCACGCGCTTGCCGACCGAGCGGACATAGGCGGCAGCGTCGGCACACCAGGCGCGCACGCGCGCGTGAGCTGCTTCGTCATCCCGCACGGTAGCAACGAGAAAAATGGCGCTTCGGGTAACGATGCCCGAGACGGGCTGAGGTTCTGGAGGAGACGTCGGACGTTCGGTCATTGCTTTCCTGCGTAGGACTGGAGTTCTCGACGCCAATGACCTCAACCTCGGCGGGAACGGGAGGCCATAGGCTATCGGGCGGCGACTTTTGGTGTGTCAACTTTATAACGCAACACGCCGTAATATGCCACTCCCGTCGTCGGGCGGACGAGCAATGCCTTATACGGCGTGGCTTTGCGGCGTGTTTTGCCAATTATGTCAATTCCGCCATTTTGGCGTCATTTTGGCGTTGGGGGCGCGCCCCTACCATGGCGGCGTTCCTTCCGGTACCGGCACGGCGCGGTGGTGCGCGTACCGGACGGCCCCTTCTCCGTACGCCTGCGACTGCGCCCGAGCGCGTCTGAACCATGTGGATTGTCAACGTTGCGCTCAAGCGGCCATACACGTTCATCGTGATGGCCATTCTGATCCTGCTCGCCACGCCGCTCGCGCTCATGCGCACTCCGGTCGACGTGCTGCCCGAAATCAATATCCCGGTGATCAGCGTCATCTGGACTTATAACGGTCTGTCCGCACAGGACATCGCCGACCGGATGATCTCCGGTAACGAACGCGGGCTGACGACGACCGTCAACAACATCGAACACATCGAGTCGCAATCGTTGCCAGGCATCGGCATCATCAAGATCTTCCTGCAGCCCACGGCCAACATCCAGACCGCCATCGCTCAGGTCGTCGCGGTCGAGCAGGCGCAGGTCAAGCAGATGCCGCCGGGGGCGACGCCGCCGCTCGTCATCAGCTACTCGGCCTCGTCGATCCCGGTGATGCAGCTCGGTCTGTCGAGCCCCAGCCTGTCGGAGCCGGCACTCAACGATACGGCGCTCAACTTCCTGCGCCCGCAACTGGTCACGATCCCCGGTGCTGCCGTGCCCTATCCGTATGGCGGCAAGACGCGGCTGATTTCGGTGGATATCGACACGCGCGCCCTGCTCGCCAAGGGGTTGACGGCGCAGGACGTAGTCGCCGCCGTCAACGCCCAGAACCTGATTCTGCCGACCGGTACGGCGAAGATCGGCCCGCGCGAGTACACGGTCGACATGAACGGCTCGCCCCCGACGGTCGAGGGGCTGAACAATATCCCGGTGCGCACTGTCGGCGGCGCCACCACCTATTTGCGTGAAGTCGCACACGTGCGCACAGGCTTCTCGCCGCAGACCAACATCGTGCGTCAGAACGGCCAGCGCGGCGTGCTGATGTCGATCATGAAGACGGGCGACGCCTCCACGCTGTCTGTGGTCGACTCGCTCAAAGCGCTGCTGCCCGAGGCACGTGCCGCGCTGCCACCGGATCTGCATATCTCGGCGCTGTTCGATCAGTCGGTCTTCGTGAAGGCCGCCGTGCAAGGCGTGATTCACGAGGCGCTGATCGCCGCCGCGCTCACGGCGGCCATGATTCTGCTGTTCCTGGGCAACTGGCGCAGCACCTGCATCATCGCCATCTCGATTCCGCTCTCGATCCTCTCGTCGCTGCTCGCGCTGCACGCGCTGGGCCAGACGATCAACATCATGACGCTCGGCGGGCTGGCGCTCGCGGTGGGTATTCTGGTCGACGACGCGACCGTGACCATCGAGAACATCGAGCGCCATCTGCACATGGGAACCCCGTTGCACGAGGCGATTCTCGATGGCGCAGGCGAAATCGCCGTCCCCGCGCTCGTCTCGACGCTGTGTATCTGTATCGTGTTCGTGCCGATGTTCTTCCTGACGGGCGTGGCGCGTTACCTGTTCGTGCCGCTCGCCGAGGCAGTGGTGTTCGCAATGCTGGCGTCGTATATCCTTTCGCGCACGCTGGTGCCCACGCTCGCCATGCTGCTCATGGGCCGTGCCCATCAGGCCGACCCGAATGCGAAGCCCGGTGCGTTGCGTCGCATCTACCTGCGCTTCGACGCCGGCTTCGAGCGCATGCGCGCCGCCTACATCGTCGTGCTCTCGATGTTGCTCGTGCGCCGGCGCGTCTTCGCCACCGGCTTCCTGGCCTTCTGCATGCTGTCGATGGGGCTGGTGTTCGCACTGGGCGCAGACTTCTTCCCGACGGTGGACGCAGGCGACATCCGCATGCACATGCGCGCGCCCACCGGAACGCGCATTGAGGAAACGGCGCGTCTGGCCGATGAAGTTGAGAAGGTCGTGCGCGAGGTCGTGCCCGCCCACGAACTCGAGACGATACTCGACAACCTCGGCCTGCCTTACAGCGGCATCAACCTGTCGTACAGCAACGCCGGCACCATCGGCACACTCGACGGCGAGATTCAGATCGCGCTGAGCCCGGATCATCATCCCAGCGCGAGTTACGTCGACAAGCTGCGCGCCCTGCTGCCGCAGCGCTTCCCCGGCGTGGAGTTCTTCTTCCAGCCCGCAGACATCGTCACGCAGATTCTCAACTTCGGCCTGCCTGCCGCCATCGACATCCAGATCAGCGGCAACCAGCAACTGGCGAACTTCGACGTCGCCACGAAGCTGCTCAAACAGGTGCGGCAGGTGCCAGGCACCGTCGACACGCACATCCAGCAACGGGTCAACGCCCCGACGCTGCGCCTGAACATGGATCGCACGCGTTTGCAGCAATTGAATCTGAACGCCAATGCGGTCGCCCAGAACGTGCTGATCTCGCTTTCGGGCAGTTCGCAGACGTCGCCGGGCTTCTGGTTCAACAACCAGAACGGCGTGGAGTACAGCCTGTCGGTGCAATCGCCGCAGTACCGCATCAGTTCCATCGACGACCTGCTGCGCCTGCCCGTGGCAGGCACCGCCAACAACGGTCAACCGCAACTGCTCGCCAACTTCGTGAAGGTCGAGCCGAAGCAACAGTTCGCCGTGGTCAGTCACTACAACATCCGCCCGGTGATCGACATCTTCGTGAGCGTGGAAGGCCGGGATCTGGGCAGCGTGGCAGGCGACATCGACAAGCTCGTCGCGCAAGCCCGCAACGATTTGCCGCGTGGCAGCCAGATCACCGTGCGCGGTCAGGTCAGCACGATGCAAAGCTCCTACCTCGGGCTGGGCGTGGGCGTGGCGATGGCCATCGTGCTGGTCTATCTGCTGATCGTCGTGAACTTCCAATCGTGGGTCGACCCGCTCATCATCGTGAGCGCCCTGCCCGCCGCACTCGCGGGCATCGTCTGGATGCTCTTCCTCTCCGGCACACGGCTCTCGGTGCCTGCGCTCACGGGGGCCATCATGACGATGGGCGTGGCAACGGCCAACAGCATTCTCGTGGTGGCGTTTGCACGGCAACGCATGGAAGCCGGCATGGCGCCGCTCAAGGCCGCGCTCGAAGCGGGCGCGAGCCGGATTCGTCCGGTGTTGATGACCGCGCTCGCGATGATTATCGGCATGGTGCCGATGGCACTCGGATTGGGCGAAGGCGCCGAGCAGAATGCGCCGCTGGGCCGTGCGGTCATCGGTGGACTGCTGTTCGCCACGGTCTCGACGCTGTTCTTCGTGCCCCTGGTTTTCGCCGGCATCCACACGCGGCTCGTGCAGAGACAGGCGCACAGGGCCGAACAGGACGCCACCCGGCGTGAGCGCTCGGCAGGCCATTCGCCGACACCCCCCATTCCGAAGGGCAACGATGGCGACGGCGGCAATGGCAACGCATGACACGCCGCAACCGGCTTCCCCCACACCAGATACCAAGTCTTGACGGGTTGAACGACATGACCGAGAAACATCACGCCGAACTGGCCATTCCAGAGCACGATCCCGCCAGCGGCCGGCAGTTACCGCCGCGCCGCGGTGAATTCCGGCGCGCAAAGCTCATGCTGATCGTGGTGGCCGTACTGCTGGTCGCGGGTGCGGCGCGTACGACCCTTTCCAACGCGCTCCAACGCCGTGAAGTCGCTAGTGCTACGGCCGAGAACGCCCGGCAGTACGTGAGTGTTGTCACGCCGCAAGCCACCGAGGCGAGTGAAACGCTGTTACCCGCCACGTTGCGCGGCGCGGTCGAGTCGCCCATCTACGCACGGGCGACCGGCTATCTGCTGCACCGCTATGTGGACATCGGTGCCCGCGTGAAGCAAGGTCAGTTACTGGCCGATCTCGATACGCCGGAAATCGATCAGGAACTCGCACAGGCCGTTGCGCAGCGCAATCAGATCAGCGCAAGTCTGGGGCTCGCCAAATCGTCGCTCGAACGTTGGCAGCAACTACGTCAGCGCGACGCCGTCTCTCAGCAAGAACTCGACGAGCGTCAGAGCACCTACACGCAGGGCGTCGCCAATCTGGCGGCGGCCGACGCCAACGTCAAACGGCTTCAGCAACTCGAGTCGTTCAAGCGGATCGTCGCGCCCTTCGACGGCGTGATCACGCAGCGCAATGTCGACGTCGGCGATCTGATCGATGCGGGCAGCGGCAACAGCCGTGCGCTGTTCTCGCTGGCGCAGACGGACCCGCTGCGCGTATACGTTCAGGTGCCGCAGGCTTACGCACAAGGCGTGAGCGTGGGGCAGTCCGTCGTGGTGACACAGGCCGAACTGCCTGGGGAGCACTTCCGGGGCAAGATCACGCACGTATCCGGCGCAATCGACGTGGCAACCCGCTCGCTGCAAATCGAGGCCGCCCTGCCAAATGCCGACGGCAAGCTGCGCCCGGGCGCCTACGTGCAACTGGCGCTGCCCAGCGCCGTACAGGCGCATCTGAGCGTGCCGTCCAACGCACTGCTGTTCCGCGCAGAAGGCCCGCGCGTGGCGGTCGTGGACGATCAGGGCGTCGTTCATCTTCACAAGATCGTCATCGCGCAGGACCTCGGACAGGCGCTGGAACTCGCCGATGGGGTGTCGGCGACCGACCGCGTCATCGTCAACCCGAGCGATTCCATCGACGATGGCGACCATGTGCAGGCCAAGGCGCTCGAAAGCAAGGGCGGCGCCAAGGCGGGTGGCAAGCCACAAGGAGCCCAATCGTGAACGCGCCTGCGCGCAACGCGCGTCTCGGCGCAACGCTGCTCGCCGTCACGGCACTGCTCGGAGCCTGCGCCGTCGGCCCGGACTATCACCGCCCCGAAGTCTCGACCCCGCCCGACTGGAAGACCGACGGATACTGGCGGCTCGCGCAACCATCGCACGCGCCGTTGCAGCCCGATTGGTGGAAAGGGTTCCGGGAGCCCGCGCTCGACGCGCTCGAGACGCAGGCGCTTGCACAGAACCAGACACTTGCCGCTGCCGTCGCGCACTACGATCAAGCGCAGGCGACGCTGTCCGGCATTTCAGCCCAACGGCTTCCGGAAGTCGATGCGTCGTTCGGTCTGGCCCGCCAGCGCATCTCGTCAAACCGGCCGGTCACGAGCTACTCGTCGTCCAGCATGTCCACCGTGCAAAACAACGTGCAGGCCGGCCTCGGCGTGAGCTACGACACCGACCTGTTCGGCCGCATCCGCCGTCAGGTCGAAGGCGCGCGCGCCTCTGCCGAACAGGCTGCCGACGATCTGACCAACGCTCGTCTGGTGCTCACAACTCAACTCGCCACCGCCTATTTCCAGTTGCGCGCCCTCGACGCCGAAATCCAGGTGCTCGATGAATCCGTCACGCTGCAACAGAAGGCGCTCGACTACGTGAGCGCACAGCACGATCTCGGCGCCGTTTCGGGTCTGAATGTTCTCCAGCAACAATCGGAACTCGACACCACCCGAGTACAGGCGCGCCTGCTGCATCAACAACGCGACCAATACGAGCATGCGATTGCCGCGCTCGTCGGGGTGCCCGCCCCCGCGTTCTCGGTGCCGGCCGGCACATTACCGGGCACCCTACCGCCGATTCCGCTCGGCGTGCCGAGCGATATCCTGCAACGCCGTCCGGATGTGGCGTCGGCCGAGCGCGGCATGGCGGCCGCGAATGCGCAGATCGGAGTGGCCAAGGCCGCATTCTTCCCGAGCCTGACGCTCAACCCCGGCATTGGCTGGCAAAGCACGGAATTCGCTAACTTGCTGTCTGCCCCGAGTCTGCTGTGGACCGTGGGCACGCTCGCAACGCAGGCGATCTTCGATGGCGGACGGCGTCAGGCCGGGGTCGACTTCGCGAGTGCGGGATACCGTGCCGTGGAAGCGAACTACCGGCAGACGGTGCTCACCGCGTTCCAGCAGGTGCAAGACGGCGTGGCCGGTTTGTCGGTGCTCGACGCCGCCGCGCGCGAATCGCATGCGGCCGTCGTCGACGCCCAGCGGCTCCTGAGTCTGGCCAACGACCGCTATTCGGGGGGACTCACGGCATATCTGACTGTCATCACGGCGCAGCAAGGGCTGCTGGCGAGCGAGCGGCAGGACGTTCAGATTCGCGGCCAGCAACTCGTCTTGTCGGTCGCGCTGGTGAAGGCACTGGGCGGCGGCTGGCTACCGCCATCGGACACATCCTCTGACTCGTATAATGCGCAAAGATGAGGTGGCGACATGAAAGTACTGATCGTTGAAGACGAACACAAGGTAGTGGACTATCTGCGCTCCGGGCTGACCGAGCAAGGCTGGGTGGTCGACGTAGCGCTCGACGGCGAGGAAGGCACGCATCTGGCGCTGGAGTTCGACTACGATGTGATCGTGCTCGACGTCATGCTGCCCAAGCGTGACGGTTTCGCCGTGCTCGGCTCGCTACGCGAGCGTAAGTCGACGCCGGTCATCATGCTCACGGCCCGCGATCATGTGAACGATCGCGTGCGCGGCCTGCGCGAAGGCGCAGACGACTATCTGACCAAGCCCTTTTCGTTCATTGAACTGGTGGAGCGTCTGCACGCCCTCGCCCGCCGCACGCGCGTGCAGGAATCGACGCTGATTTCGGTCGGCGACCTGTACGTCGACCTGATCGGCCGCCGGGCCACGCGCGACGGCCAACGGCTCGACCTCACCGCCAAGGAGTTCCAGTTGCTCTCGGTGCTTGCTCGCCGACAGGGCGACATCCTGTCCAAGACCGCCATCACCGAACTGGTCTGGGACGTCAATTTCGACAGCCACACGAACGTTGTGGAGACCGCCATCAAGCGGCTGCGCGCCAAGCTCGACGGGCCGTTCCACACCAAGCTGCTGCACACGGTACGCGGCATGGGCTATGTGCTTGAGGTGCGCGAGGCCTGAGCGCCGCGCGTGAGCGTCGTCATGAAACACTCGATCTCCCGCCGCCTCGCCGCCATGTTCGCCGTTGTGGCGCTGTCGGTGTTCGCGCTGGTGGGCACCGCCCTTTACCTGATGCTGCGCGTGCAACTGGAGCGGCACCTGCGCGAATCGCTCGACGACCGCGCACAGATCGCCCACATCATCGTCTATCACGGCGGCACACCGGGAAAGTGGCAGATCGCTCGCGAAAAACTCAGCGACATGACACCGCGCGACGGCACCACGACCTACGCCGTGACGAGCGACGACCCGAACTACACGTTCGGCACGCCGGTGAGCGGCATGTTCGTCAAACGCCTGTCCAACGGCTACGTGCGGTTAAAGCCCGACAACGGCGGCGACGACATGCTGACCACACGCGAAATCCTGCCGCCCTATGGCTCGCGACCAGCCGTCGCCCTGCAGGTTGCCGCCAGCTATTCGCCGAACGAGCGCACGCTGCGCGCCTTCGGCCTCGGCCTCGCGGCACTCTCCGCCCTTGGCAGTCTTGGCGTGCTGCTGCTCAGCTATTCCGTGACACGTCTGGGCCTGGCGCCACTCACGCGGCTCACACGAGAAGCCTCCGAAATCAGCCCCGACAACCGCTCGCAGCGGCTCGATACGCGGTCGTTGCCCGTCGAACTCGACGATCTGACGCACTCGTTCAATGGTGCGCTGGCCCGGCTCGACAGCGCGTATGAGCGGCTGGAGTCGTTCAATGCCGACGTGGCGCACGAGTTGCGCACACCGGTAACCATCCTGATCGGGCAAACGGAGGTGGCGCTCACGCGCGAGCGACCCGTTGAGGATTTGCGCGCGTTACTGCAATCGAATCTGGAAGAGTTGGGCCGCATGCGCACGATCATCAACGACATGCTGTTCCTCTCGCGCGCCGATCAGGGTGAGCGCGCGACAGGGCTCACGGCCGTGTCGCTCTCTAGTGAAGCGGTGCACACGCTGGAGTTTCTGGAGATTCCACTGGAAGAAGCCCATGCGACGGCCCGTCTGCATGGCAGCGCCATTGCGCACGTGAACAAAGCACTGTTCGGGCGCGCACTGGCCAATCTGGTGATGAACGCCGTCGAGCATTGTGCGTCAGGCGCCAATATCGACGTCCGGATCTCGTCCAAAGTGGATGACGCCCGTCAGGTGAGCATCGAAGTCACCAACCCCGGCGAGCCAATTCCGCCCGACGTGCTGCGGCACTTGTTCGATCGCTTCTACCGGGCAGAGCCGTCGCGCACGAACAGCCGAGAGAATCACGGGTTGGGGCTGGCCATCGTCAAGGCGATTGCCGAAATGCACGGCGGCACCGTCTGGGCCCGCAGCAAAGGCGGACTCAACACATTCGGCTTCTCGGTGTCCACCGGCCGGAAAACCGGCACACCACCCCTCGATGACGAACCGTCTCAAAGCCACGACGGCGCAACAGCGCCGTCGTCTTCCCTCGCGCATCAGACGCCCTGACGCGCCTGAACACCGACGACTTACTGAAAATGGCCTGGGGCGCGAAAATCGTCAGGGCCTCGTGCGCATACGCCGCCGCGACCGTCATCTGCACAAGACGTGCACGCAGCTCGAGATTCTCACGCTCAAGATCCCGCACTCGCCGCTGGGCGTCTGCCGCATCGATCGCGGCATCGGTAGCCGGGTTGTGAGCCCCCGGTATCGTGTGGAACAACGTCAAGGCATTCGCCTGATTCTGTTCGAGCTTCTGCGCCCAGGCGGACTGGCCGCCTGACAGCGGTGATCCCGGTGGTGGGACGGCCGGCACTTCGTACACCGCACGGGCACGTGCGATGGCTTTCTGCACCGTACCGGCACTAGGGCGACGTGTCACACCGGCCTGCGCAATGAAGCGCAGGTACGTCTGCGCGCCATAAATGCGGTGCGTGACTTTCCATGCCTTCAGGAAAAATGCATCGAGAAAGGCGGGATTATCGTGAGGATGAGCCGCGTCGGCATCGCGTGCAGCCGCGAGCAAGGCAGCATAGGTTGCATCGTCGAACTTCAAGGCGGAACGTGCCATCGCGGTCTCTGGTTGCTTGCCGTATCCGGCGGGCGGTGCGCGCCGACGCGCCATGACTGGCGACGTCGGCAACGCTGCGGTCAAGGCGACAACGGACGCGTCGTGCGTCAGACAATCCCTTTATTCAACTCAGGGCTTCGGCGCCGGCGCAGGAACCGGCGGCACCCACTTGCGCTTGGCGGACGGGTCCTGCGTGACGGCGATCGCAACTGCCTCGGTGTAGTTCACCGTGACGGAATCGCCGACCTTCACGCCTTCGAGCAACTTCGGATCGCCGACAGCAATGTCGACCGTGCGCGACGGTCCACGCAGTGTCACGACATTCGAATTACGGTCGATACGCTGGACGGTAGCGACGACTTTCAGATTTCGTGCGGCGTCGGCCGCCGGACGCTGTCCCGGTGCGGCACGATCGGCCGCTTCCGTGACTACCCGGCTGCGAATGCCATCGCCCGGTGCGACGGAAATGGCCACGGAACGCTCATACGCCACAACCACCTTGTCGCCCTTGCGCATCTGATCAAAGTTCCGCACCTCCGGCCCGACCACCAAAGTCACGGGCTTACCGTGGTCGTCGGCCACTTGAATGGTACGGTCCTTGGCATTGACGCCGAGCAGCGTCGTACCGAATTCGACTATGCCCCCCTTTACGATCGGCGCCGGTCGCGTCGCATCCTGCGCATGCGCCACCGTACCAAGCGACAACAGTCCGGCAAGAATCATGGCTTGCGTAAGCTTCATGGTGAATCCCTTTGTTATCGACGAATGCGATTCCCGCATCAGGATCGCAATTAGTTAATTATCCGAAGAAACATGGCGGGTTCGGCCTGACTTGGTAAAAACCCGAATGTTTCGGGTGGATAGTAACAAAATATTTCAAGGCGCAATGTAATTCTGAGTTACATGGCAGATATCGGCGTCGTCATATGATATTCAAATGTCCCTGAGAATTCCCTCGCGACACCTCCGATTGCCCTATCCATGGGGAAGAAAAGTATCGCATCTTGAGGTAGATCAACCATTTTTCCAGCCCGACGCGGAAATAGAATCACCTTCGTCATCAAAATACACCACAAATTGTTATGAAATTACTCAGGACATTCAAGTAATTCATAATCCTTTCGGATGAAGCGTATACCCCTTGACGATTTGCATTCCGAATCACTATTCGGCTATCGATGGGACGCGAATCTGATGGCGTCTGACGCGCCTTCCGGCCCTTAGGTCGGGCGCGCTTGTAGGCCGGACGGCGAGAACGTTATCCTTGTCGCATGAACCGTCGCATTCTTATCGCTCCCGAAGACGTCGAACTCACCGCCATGCGCGCTCAGGGCGCCGGTGGGCAGAACGTCAACAAAGTCTCCAGCGCCATCCATCTCCGCTTCGATGTGATGCGCTCGTCGCTGCCTGACGATGTCAAATTCCGCCTGCTCTCCCGGCTGGATCACCGCATCACTCAGGACGGCATCGTCGTCATCAAGGCACAGCAACATCGGTCGCAGGAACTTAACCGGGCCGATGCGCTTGCGCGCCTGCAAGCGCTGGTCGATGCTGCCGCCGTCCCGCCCCGCCGCCGCGTTCCGACCCGCCCCACCCTCGGCAGCCAAGTGCGCCGCCGGGATGCCAAGCAGGGCCGCTCTCGCGTCAAGGCGTCACGAGGCAAGGTCTTCTCCAGCCATGACGATTAATGATAATTAAAATTATCTTTTTCCATAAAAAGATAATTTATGTTATCTTTTCTGGAAAAATGCTTGGCAAAATGCTAAGATAAAGCATCATTCCACAATAAAAGCACATCATTATGAGCTTCATGGAATCGCTGGTGGCGGCACGCAAGGATGCCGCCATGACGCAAGCGGAGCTGGCCGATCGCGCCGGGCTGTCTCGCATGACCGTACAAAAGATGGAGTCCGGCGCACTCGACCCGCGCATGTCGACCGTGCTGGAAACGGCGCGCGCCCTCGGACTCGAACCGATGCTCGTGCCGGCCAGTTTGCGGCAGGAAGTCGAGTCTTTTCTTCGCTCCGGCGGTAAATACCTCGCACAACCCAGCGGTGTTTCCGCCCCGCCTTCCATCGTCGAGACGCTCGCCCGCTAACCCGTCCAGGCCCCGGATCTCTGCCCATGAACATCAAATATCTGCGCGCCTATCTGCACATGCCCGACGGGACGCGTCGCGCCATCGGCTATCTCTCGCAATACGGTGACATTCTGCGCATGTCGTTCGACGAGGATTACATCGCCGATGCCCGGCGCCCGGTGCTCTCGCTGGCCTATCGCGGTGCCAACGAGGCCGCGACACGGGAGATTCTCGCGTCGCCGCAAGATGCTCGTCTGGTGCGCACCGACGGTCGCTGGCCGGTCTATTTCGAGAATCTGCTGCCGGAAGGCCATAACCGCGAACGCCTCGCCGCCGAGCGACGTTGCAGCCCGGACGACGAGTTCGAGCTGCTCGCCGCAGCCGGTCACGATTTGATGGGCGCGCTCGAAGTCGAACCCGTGCCGGCACGGGAAGGCGTTCCAGACGTTGTCCACCGCTGGCACACGGCCCTTGGTCTCGAAATGGTGGAGCCGGGTTTCGTCGACACGCCGGTGGAAGACGCGGCCTCGCTGCCCGGCGTGGTCACCAAGTTCTCCGCCATTCGCGATGGCCGGCGCTATATCGTCAAACGTCAGGGACGCGCTGGCTCCGTCATCCTCAAGCTGCCGACCACGCGGCACCCGGATCTGGTCGAAAACGAATTCACGGGCTATCGGTTGTGCGAAGCCCTCGATCTGGATTGCGCGAAGGCAGAGATCGTCTCGCGACGCGATGCCGACTTGCCTGAGCAGGTGCCGTTCGAACATATCCTCGCCGTACCCCGCTTCGACCGTCTGCCCGACGGACGCCGCGTGCACATGGAGGAATTCGCGCAAGTGCTGCAATACCCACCGCGCAGCAAGTACGGGCGCGGGCTCGATACCGACTACACGACGATGCTGCGAGTGCTCGACCAACTGTCCGGCGAGCCGGTGCGCGACGTGCGCGAGTTCCTGCGCCGCCTGATCGCCTTCATCCTGCTCGGCAATACCGACGCCCACCTCAAGAATTGGGCGTTGACCTACCCCGATGCCCATACGCCGCAATTGGCGCCGGTGTACGACCCGGTGTGCGTCGCCGCCTTCTTCCTCGATGTCCCCGAATCGCACTACGGTGTGAACCGGGCCATCGACAGAACATTGCGAGCCTTCGACTGGAACGCCCTGGAAGGTTTGCTCCGGAGCGCCGGGCTCCTTCGTGTCAGCCGGTTGACGACCATCGCACGGGAGACCGTCCGCGAGGCACAGGCCAAGTGGCCTGCGCTGCTCGGCGAAGCACCGAAAGCCGTGCGCGCCACCGTGCTTGAGCGCCTGAATGGCGGCGTCGCCCTCACAGCTTGAATGCTGTCTGCATCTGACGTGCCTCCCCGCAGGAAAAATATTATCCGGGTAATATTGAAATTCAAATAACACCCGGGTAATATTCGCCGGTACCCATATATTCCTATTGCTACCGGAGTCTGCTGTGCCTGCCAATTCCCTTGGATATACCGTCTTTCGCGACATGCGTCGTATCGCGTCGGGCTCGCTCGCCGACGCGGCCATCGCCTATCAGCAGGCAATGATTGCCGATCCGCACGCCTCGGTGCTGATTTTCGACAACCTGACCGGAAATACGCGCGACGTCGACGTGCGCGGCTCGGCCGCCGACATACGGGCGCGATACCCCGCATCGGCCACAATCGTCGCTGCATCCGATGCGCCCGCCGTCAAAGGACGAGGCCGCCCCAAGCTCGGCGTCGTGGCGCGTGAAGTCACCTTGTTGCCGCGTCATTGGGATTGGCTGGCCGAGCAGCCAGGCGGTGCATCCGTTGTCTTGCGCAAGCTGGTGGACGAAGCACGCCGCAAGCATGCCGGACGAGACCTGCTGCGCCGCGCGCAGGAGCGGGCCTATCACTTCATGTCGACTATCGCGGGTGATCTGCCCGACTTCGAAGAAGCGTCGCGTGCCCTCTTTGCGCAGGATCTCGACGCGCTTGGCGCACGAATTGCCGGTTGGCCCGAAGATGTACGCACGCATTTGCTGCGACTCGCATCCACGGACGATCTGGCCGACGACGCCGCATAAGGCAGCGACGAGACCGCTTAAGGCCTTCTAAGCAAGGGGCGCGCGTAGCGCCCCCGACTCCCAGATTTCAATCCTCACCGGGCGGACCGCCGCACCGGACGGGCACCGCTTTGCCTATTGCTTTTGCCACCGCTTCGCATATGCCCCGTTCACGACCCGGCCAAGAACTTCACACCATGACGCAACCCACTTCCGTTCTCCCTGCGCCGCCCCGCCCGCTCTGGCGCACGTGGCTCATGATTGCCGTACCGATGATGCTGACCAACGCGCTTCAGTCTATTGCGGGCACGGTCGACGGCATTTATCTCGGTCATCTGATCGGCACCGACGCTATCGCTGCGGTCTCGGCATTCTTTCCTGTTTTCTTCTTTCTGCTCGCCATCGTGATCGGGCTGTCTGCTGGCGCGACGGTAATGATCGGGCAGGCATGGGGCGCGCGGGATCTGATCCGGGCACGAAACATCGCAGGCACGGCCCTCATGATGATGTTCGTGGCAGGTGTCGTCATCAGCGTGCTCGGCGGTCTGTTCGCCGCGCCGCTCATGCGCGGACTCGGTACACCCGCGAGCGTGTTCAACGCCGCGACCCTTTACGCGCGCTGGATGCTCGTCGGCATGCCGATCGTGTTTCTGCTTTGGCTGACGACATCCATGAGCCGTGGCACGGGCGACGCCGTCTCACCGCTCTTCACCTTGCTGATTGCCACGTTGCTTTCGCTCGGTTTCACTCCGGCGTTCATCTTCGGCTGGGGACCATTTCCCCGGCTCGGCGTAGCCAGCGCCGCCGCCTCGACACTGCTCTCATTCAGCATTGCGCTGTTGTGGATGGCGGCCTGCTGGCGTCATAAAGGACACCCGCTCGCGCCCGATCAAGCGTTGTGGCGCGCCGTTCGCTGGAACCCGGCGCTGGGGCGTGGCATTCTGCGCATCGGTGTCCCGGCTGCCCTGCAGATGCTCACGATGGCCATCGCCGAGATGGCATTGCTCGGCATGGTCAACCGTCACGGCGCGAATGCCACGGCAGCCTACGGGGCTGTCACGCAAGTGATGAGCTGGTTGCAGCTTCCCGTGATGACGCTTGGCGTCACCGCATCGATTCTATGTGCGCACGCCATCGGCGCGGGCCGCAGCGAACGCATCGGCGCCATCGTGCGTACCGGCTTTCTCTGCAATCTGGGATTGACGGGGAGTCTGATCGTCCTGGTGTGTCTGGCAGCCCCGACGATCATGCGCGGGTTTCTGACCGACCCGGACGTGCTGGCACTTGCCACCCATCTGCTCTATATCGTGGCCTGGAGCGTACTGCTCATGGGGATGACAGCAATCATGGTCGGCGCCATGCGCGCGAGCGGAAAAGTGTGGATACCCATGCTTCTGGGCGTTGCCGGACTACTGGGCATCGAAGTGCCCGCCGCATGGGGCTTCGAGCGAATCGCCGGGCTCACTGGAATCTGGTGGGCATATCCGCTCGCGTTCGTCGTCATGTGGGCAATGCAGGGTCTGTGTTACCGGGCCTTCCGGCGGGCGTCGTACCGCGCCCAGAGGAACATCGCCATACCCGCGCAGGACAGCAAAACACCGACCCAACCAGTCGACGTCCAGCCGTAGCCTGCGGAAATCGCCACGCCGCCAAGCCAAGCGCCGGCGGCGTTGGCCATATTGAACGCCGAATGGTTGAGCGCCGCCGCCAGTGTCTGTGCGTCCCCTGCGACGTCCATCAGTCGAATCTGCAAAGCCGGGCCGATGATGATGATGGTGCCGATGGCAAGCACGTTAATGCCGGCCAGCCACGGATTCGACGATGTGAACGTGAACGCTCCGAGCAGGAACGCCGACCAGATCAGCGTGCCGCCGATGGCCCGCATGAGCGAGGCAGCAGCCACCAGACGCGGCCCCACGATGGTGCCCGCCACCATACCGACGCCAAACAGCGCGAGGTAGAACGGCACCCAGGTTTCGGGAACACCGGCGACTTGCATGAGCGTCGGCTTGATGTAGCTGAACACCGCGAACATGCCGCCGAAGCCGATCGCACCGATACCTAGCGTGAGCCACACCTGCGCGTTGCGTAGCGCATTCAATTCGCGCAACGGGCTCGCACCATGAGGTGCCGGGGCATTCGGCACCCAGCGCCAGACCATCACGGCCGTGATCGCACCAATGATGCCGACGAGCACAAACGCCGCACGCCAGCCAAGCCACTGACCAAGACCTGCGGCCAACGGCACGCCGAAGAGCGTGGCGAGCGTCAGACCCAGCATGACCTGCCCCACGGCATGCACACGCCGATGTGGCGGTACGAGCGACGCCCCGACCAGCGCGGCGACACCGAAATAGGTGCCGTGCGGCAAACCGCTCAGGAAACGCAGCACGATCAGCGCGATGTAGCTCGGGGCAAGCGCGCTCGCCAGATTGCCGATAGCAAACATCGCCATGAGCGCAATCAGAAAGGCGCGACGTGGCAGACGCACGCCGAGCACGGCGAGCAACGGCGCACCGATCACGACACCCAGCGCATAGGTGCTGATCGCATGGCCAGCTTGCGGAATCGTGATGTTCAGACCATGGGCAACATCGGGCAGCAAACCCATAATGACGAACTCGCCCGTTCCGATACCGAAGCCGCCCATGGCAAGCGCCACGAACGAGAGCCAGACGGGAATGGACGACTGAGGCAGTGCTTCGGCAGCCTCAGCGAGCAGGACTTGGGGGGCACTCATCGGAATTCGGAATGACAGCCGATGCGGGGACTGAAGGTGTTCGCAACGACCAACGAAAAAGGAAAACGGCATCGGGCGCTGCATAGTCTGGCGATGTCGATCCGCCGACGCAGCCCCGTTCAAGGAGGGCGATTTTACGCCAACCCGGTAACTTCTGCAGCGCGCGTGGGATCAATACCGTGGTATCGACCACCTCGCCGTAAGTCTGCACATGCAGCGCGGCATTCGGATGTACCGACGCCAGCCATCGGCGCGAGTGCGTTGGGACAGGTCATGCCAGATTGATTCATGGTGAGTTCCGCCGAAATCATGCCGTAGTGGATGTCGTCGCCCGAACAGCTCTTTGACGTAAATACACGTTATTCAAAAGCAGTGCCGCCGCTGTTAGCGATGCACCCACTACCTGAGCGCTATTGGGAACGACACCGATCAATGCGGAGGCAACAAACGCAGTGATCGGAACAACATCCATGAACAGCACACCATTCATCGGCCCCAGGATTCGATTGCCAGAAATCCAGAAGAGAATGGCCAGAAAACCTGCTATCGGCCCCATATAGGCCAGGTGCGGCACAATTTCCCGCAGCGTTGAAATAGTTGGCGCGGGAATGGCGTGTGCGGCAATAAGCATCACGTTCACACCGAAAATCGTGGTTAATCCGAGCCACGTTGTCATCGTCGTGTACTTGAGTGCGGACCAACGAGTGAAGTATGCGGAGCTAAAAGTATAGATGACCCAGCACAATGCCCCGATCACGATAAGAGCACTTGCTGCGTAGTGCTGAGGCTCGTGTAACGCTGTCAATATGTCTCCGCGTGTAATAACCAGCGACACTCCTAAGAACGAAATTACGACGAAAACAAGTGAAAATAACGGCGGAGCCGTCCGTCGCACCAGAGCATTGACAAGTAATCCCATCATCGGCTGAGTCGCCATCATGATGGACGCATTGAGCGCACCCTCCGGGCCTGCCAGTTGCTGTCCCAGAAATACAAACGAGCCGAAACCACAGAAGCCGATTGACCCCATGAGCCACGCAAGCCACAGCGACTGGCCATCCGCTCGAAACGCGCTGGCGCCTTCCCGATGTCGCAACAACATGGCGAATGCAATGCCGGCAATCAGGTAGCGCAGTGAGGTGAAGGTGAACGGATCAACATGGGTCAATGCATCGGTCATGACGGGAAACATCACCCCCATCAGCATGGTTGCGACAAAACATAACACGACGCCATTCCAATAGCTGGTTGACAGTGAGGACGAAGCCGATTTTAAATTCATGACCAATCATTCTCAAAATAGACAAAAAATCGGCAACTGCCGACGCCAACAGAATCAAGTCCACCCGATGGAGGATTTCCCAGTTTCAGACTAACGTACGCATGGTCATATCCACGATTGATATAAGCGCCGCCTCATCCATATCAACCTTGCCGAGTACGCGCATTCCCTGCACCATGCAGAGCAGATAGCGCCCGACTTCTTCCGCATCCAGGCTCCGATCGAATTGGTCGACTTGCTGACCGCGTGCGACCGCTAAGCTAAACTGCATGGCGATGCGCTGTAGCGTCGATTCGATATGCGGCCGCAAGATTTCGTCACTAGGCAAGAGTTCGATCACGGTATTTGTAATGAAGCAGCCGTGTCGGTCGAGCAGATTTACACTCACTCTCGTATAGTGCAAAAGGGCTTCTCGCAACGCCTGCCGTGGAGGTAGGTCGCTCGACAGCCGTTCTTTCAAGCGCGCAATCGCACCTTCCGCATACTGATCGAACGCGGCGGTCAGCAAACCATGCTTGTCACCGAATGTTCGATATAAGCTTCCCTTAAAAACACCTGTTGCCTCGCACAGCGCATCCACCGGCGTGGCGTGATAACCCTGCTCCCAGAAGACACGGGCAACGGCCTGGATTGCCTGGTCGGCATCGAATTCCCGTGGCCGCCCCCTTTCGGAAGTCCCCCGAATACGAGGGCGAGATGATGAGGATCTGTTCATGGCGTGGATAATAGAACTGATTGGTCTCAAAATCAACACCCTCACACCGAGGTATGACGCTAAAGCGTGCGGTTCCCCGAATTGTCGATCAGTGGTGCGACTTCTTCGCGTGCCATTGACCGGACTTTTCATCCTTTTCGTAGGTCTTCTTCACGGCGGCCCAGGCAACTTTGTGTGCGGTCTCTTCGCGCGATTCATGACCACGACGTTCGCCGGGATCGCGGTACTCATCCCAGGCGGAATTGAACGCCTCGAGGTAAATCTCCTGTGCATGCGCCGGCAAGTGATCCTTGACGCTTGCCGGCAGATCGTGAGTCTGACGATAAGGCATGGTGATGTCTCCTTGCACACGGCCCGCCCGATGTCAGGTGGGGACCGTTGGTAAAACTTCGGTTATACCGGCGGATTGCACCAGGCACAGCGCCGCCGGCGTCAGATACGCCCCAAGAGCAAAAGTACCAGCACGATTATCACCACCAGTCCGATGCCACCGGACGGATAGTAGCCCCATCCGCGACTATGCGGCCACGCGGGTATCGCGCCGATCAACAACAGAATCAAAACAATCAACAAGATGGTGCCAAGCATGACTCTCCTCCCTTGCCGATCCGGCCGCTAATCGTGCGAGCACGGCTGAACGGTCATGATCCGCACATTGCCACTTACAGCGGTAACGTAAGCGGCAGTTCTTCCACTGGAGGATCCAGTGGTTCGTCAGGCGGGGGGACCGGCGTCGGTTCGTCCTCATCGGGAGGCGGCGACTTCGGCGGCGGTATCCCAGGCGGCTTGCCTGGGTCGTAAGGCTCAGGCAGGTGCGCATACAGGCGAGGAGCCTGCGTCAGCCGGCGGATTTCAATTGGGCTCAGCATGAACGAGGTCTCTCGCGGCTCAAAGCCAGTACGGGTCGACGGTGTAATACGCATGTACCTGCTCGGCCCAATGCAGGTCGGCCATACTCGGCCAGCAATCTTTGTCGAAGCCCGGCGCCTTCCTGAGCGCTTCCTTGTCAATGCCCAAAATGAAGCGCTTGTTTCCAACGTCGAGCTGCAGCGCATGCCACGGAATGGCGAACAGTTTGTCACCCATGCCCAGAAAACCGCCGAACGACAATACGGCGTACGCGATGGTGCCGTGCTGCACATCGAGCATGATGTGCTTGATCTTGCCAAGGTTTTCGCCAGCAGGGTTCACCACATCTTCGGCATCGAGCGTGTCGGCAGCCATTACCGACGGCCCAGGGCCATCATGCAGCTTTCGGGGAGCACCCACGATGCGTGCGCCTGGTTGGGCCGTCGGATCCCGACCGGTTTGCATGGTCATGATTTTCTCCTTCGTCCAGTGGTGTCGAGGCGCGAGAACACTCGCCCTCGACATGACGAAATCTGAGTTACTTCATTACCTTGATGTCGTCCTTGACGTCGACCACACCGTCAACGCCCTTGACCGTATCCACAACGAGGGTCCGTTGCGCCGGCTGTGGTACCGAGCCGGTCAGATGCACCACGCCATGACGCGTGGTCACGTGGATCTTGGTCGACGGCACGTCCTTCTTGGCGAATAGCTCGGCCTTGATCTTGGCGGTAAGCGCCGAATCGTCGATCTTGCGGCCGGCATCGCTCATGACGCCGCTGGCGCTTGCGTTATCGGCAATCTTGATGATCCCGCCCTGATCGAGGGCGTGTGCGGCAAGGCCCGTCGTTGCGAGTGCACCGGCCATGACAAGTTTGAGCAGATTCGATTGTTTCATTGTTGATCTCCCGAGAATTAGCCGTCACATCGGCAACATTGTTGCTTTGGGCATCACTTCCTGCACGCCTCACGTGCGGCGCCCCTGCGACGACCGGGTCATTGGCGATACATCTCCTCGCTGGGAGATGCCCGATCCTGCCTTTTTGCCAGCCCCCCCGAAGCATGCGTCTTTCGACAACATGGGCCGGGTGGCCGGATGTCCTGTACTGCGGTGTTCCCTCTCAGATCTTGTGACCTTCCTGACTTTCGCCCGGACGGCTCATCGCCTTATCGCGACGCTCGTGCAACCGGTTGTCCACGCCGCTCACGCCGGGGACTTTCGAGACGACCGTCTGCACCACATGCTTCATCCAGCGTTCTGGGACATAGCCCGTAAGCAACACCAGTCCCGAAGCCACCGTGACGTCGACATGCGATACCTCGAGGTCGCGTGCTTCGGACAACGCCTTGCGGACGTCGTCACGTATCGTGACGTCGGCGGACGACGGGCCACGCGAGTTGGCATGGACGGTGGCGTTTGCCGTCTCTTGCGGCCCGCCCCGCATACCCGCATTCATGTGACCTTGCCCATCTCCATCACGGCCCTGACTCCCTGTGGCCCACTCGGCCTCGCCTAACATCGTTTTGCCTTCGGTGTCACGGGGGGGCGGTGTCACCTCAACCCCTTTCGTGCCTTCCGGCCAATCGACCCGCAGCGACTGAGACAGACGCACCGGGTCAGAGGCACCAAGCCATGCTGGGTCGCTCTGCTTCTGCGCATGCACCGTCTGTGCTCCACGGGCGGCCGGCTGCCCGGTCGCATGTGTTTGTGTATCCGCATCGCTTTCCAACGCGGACGGCTGCGCGCCAATCGTCTCGGCATCACCGTCCTCGTGCGTCAGTGCGTGCTGCTCGTATTGCGTCCCTTCGTCCGTCCCCCTGTCCTGAGACGACTTCCGTGTTGGGGGGATGCGTTTCGCCATGACAACCTCCTTGACTGCCATCCGTGCTGTTGCAACTGGCAGCAGACTTGTTGAAATCGATTGTAGATAGCCGGTTTCATCCGGCGAATCGGCGAAATCTGAAAGATGTGTAGGCGGACGCTGGCAAACGGCACAACGTCGATTTGATGTCGATTTTCACGTTAAAAATTCAAATGAAAATCAATGGTTTAACGCGAATTATGAAAGTAATTCGGGATGATGGAACGTGGCATCTGCACGAGGATTACGTATATATGCCACCTGCAACATCGGACAATTCCTATGAATTACCCGTTTGGCACCGTGACGTCCGCCAGTGCGGCGCGCACTCGCCACGAGGAATCGGCATACGCCAAAGCGCTCCCCTCAGCCCTCCGGAATGCATTGGCGGGATTCCCCCCCTCATGCCATGAAGTCGGCGGCCATGTCGGCATCGGTGCGGGCTTCGAGCCGTCCGTCGCGGCACGCCTTGCGAAACACCTCGTAATCGCGCTCGACCTGATCGGCATAATCTGTCGCGTAATGGCTCAACGCCTCACCCAGACGGACGCCCTTGCCCACGTAACCGACCAGTTCTGCGGCGCATCCGCCGGCTTTGGCGTGGGCACGCGCCAGCACCCACCCGCAAAGGCTCGCATATTCCCTGAAGCCGTCGGCCCTGAACAGCTCGAACTGCGCTGAGATCTTCATGTCGCGCAGCTGGCGTCCGTAGATGCATCGGCCGAACGGGCCGGAACCCCAGCCGAGAAAGGCGTCGGACGCCGCCTGCATGAGACGTTGACCTTCGACCACGCGGCGTCCGTCGTGCTTGGGCGTGACGTTCCTGAAGAAACGCGAGACGACCGACCTGGACGCCTCCTTGAATTGCAGAAAGAGCGGTTGCTCGTGGGTATCCATCATGAGCAACACCAAACACCGCGTGCCGACGCTGCCAACGCCCACGACCTTGAACGCCAGATCCTCCTGCGTATAGTTCGCCAGCATGCGGGCGCGATCGGGTGACAGCGAACTCACATAGCTCTTGTACACGGGAGCGAACAGCTTGCGCCAGTCGCCCAGCCCGAGCCAGTCGTCCTCCGGGCCGAACAGCGTCGTCGCCCCGTGGACGTGGAAGACCGTGGGCGGCGAGTCGCGAATCTGCCAGTGATCGCCGACATGCTGGGCGAACTTGGGCAGCACGTTTTCATGCGTGCGTCCGGTCGCTCGTGCAATGCCGCGTTTGACACCCTCGCGCACACGCTCGGTCTGGGCGAGGCCGAGCATGCGCTCGAACGTGACTTGCTCATGCCATAGCGCGATGGTCGGCATGTGAGCGTACTCGTCCAGACGCCGCGCATAGGCGTCCACGGCAGCACGCACCATCTCGACACCCAGGGTATCGCCAAAGCCGAACTGCCGGGCGGCGAGCATCAGGCTCGCGCACAGACGCTTCAGGTCCCACTCCCAGGGGCCGGGTGCGGTTTCGTCGAAATCGTTCAGATCGAAGATCAACGTGCGCTCCGGCGTGGCGAACCCGCCGAAGTTGGCCAGATGGCAGTCTCCGCAAATCTGCATGGTCAGACCGGTATTCGGGGTGCCAGCAAGATCGTGCGCCTGCACGATGGCGCTGCCCCGGTAGAATGCGAAGGGTGAGGCCAGCATGCGCCCATAGCGCAATGGAACAAGCGCGCCAACGCGCCCATCGCTGCTCGTGCGCAGCAGTTCGATGATGTCCCGGTCGGTATTCCCGAGGTGGGCATGACTGCCGCGAGGCGTTTTCTCTCGCAGCTTTCGCCCAACGGCGACACGGGTTTCGAACGGCACTACCGGCGCTACCGGCACGGGTGGTGTATCGGTATCGACAGGCGGCGTGGGAGCAGAGGACGCGGTGGCCCTCGCTTTGGACGACGCAGACGCAGGCAACGATTTAGCGGGCACGACCAGCTCCTTGTTCTTGCGATGCAGCAGGCGACACAGACGCCGGCGGACGCTCGCCCGCCGGAGCGCTAGCAGGCGCCGGATACCAGTGTTCCGGAGGGATGACGAGTGACGAATCCGGTTGCCTTTGGAAGTGCGGCGACATGATCTGAACGCCGTAACGATTGAAGACGTCCTGAATGTTCTCGTGCAACGCCGAGAGCGCGGCAAAGTGTGTTGACGGGTCTCGCAACGTGGCGAAGATTTCATACTCGGCGTAGAAGTCCGACAAGGCGCGTTGCAGGACATACGGCGCCGGCCGGGCGGCGACCTGGGGCGTTTGTCCTGCGGCTTCGATCAGCATGGCATGAACCTGCCGCCACGGGGTGTCGTAGCCGATGGTGAGCGTCGTGCTGATGGCGACACCTCGCTCGCGGTCCTGCGTCGACAAATTACGCACCGTCGACGCGACAACCACCGCGTTCGGAATGGTCAGCGACTGCTGCGCCAGATTGACGATCTTCACCGAGAGCGCATTGACGCTTACGACCACACCCGTCGCATCGCCGATCGAAACAAGATCACCTTTTTTCAGCGCACGGCTGTATATCACGACCATCCCGCTCATCAACTGGTTGACGATACCGCTCGAGCCCAATGTCACCATCAGGCCCAGCAACACGGACAGTCCCTTGAATACGTCGCTCTGCGCACCCGGCATGTAGGGATAGGCAAAGGTGATCGCCAATCCCCACAACACCACGGAGACCACACGCCGCGTGGCCCCGGCCGTCTCGGGATGCATGCCGGGAATGATCAGACGCCCGCTCTGCACCGCATCGAACACGTTGTTGATGAGGCTTTGCAGCGCCCGTGTCAGCAGAAAGATGACGATGACCGTCATGACTCCCGGGATGGAAGCGGCAACCCCGATCCCGAAACGGTCGACCAGCGTCCACAGAAAGGCCGATAACCGCTCTGCCATCGGCTGACTGACCGGGAACTGCATGAGCACGAAAATCAGGTACAGATAACCGAAGGTCAGTGCCAGACACACGGCGCCGATCTGCACGATCTGATGGACGAGGTGGACCGCCGAGCCGGCCCAGTCGAAGGTGCGCGCGGTGCGCTGCAAAATGCGCTTCTCGAAGGCGCTTTGCAGGCGCGCCTCCAGTCGTGTACGCATACGGCCGACGCTGATCAGGAGCATCGCAAGCACGACCAGGGCGAGCGCGCTGAGGGCAACACCGCGCAGAATGGTCGGCCAATGCAGTTGTTCGCGGCGGGCAGCGAAGGCCACTTGCAGACGTGTTTTAGCGTCCTCGGCGGCAGCGTCGAGCGTGCGCGGGTCGCCCGGCGCGAGGTCGTCGGCCGTCAGCGCAAAAAGAATCCGGTCCTGAACGCGAAAGGCGACGCCTGAGACGCTGCCCAACGAGGCCCGCAGCACATCGACCGGAGCATTGAAGGCGCTGGTCGGCAGGCTCTCGAGCACCGACTGCGCCCGCGCCGCACGCACGGCCGGCGTGGCGCCGCCGATTACGCCGCGAAACGTCACGACGGGACGGTCCATGAAGCGCAGCTCAACGCCATCCTGACTATCGGTGGCCGCTTCTGCCTCGTCCTGGGAGACAGCCCCGGACGCGCCGCTGCTCCTGCTTACCGTGTCTGCCCCCCCGGACAAGGCAGAAGCGGCAGACGTTGCCGCCATCGCCGGAAGCCCCGGCGCCATCGTCATTCCACATACCACCAACACTTGCAACAGCCACATGCGAATGCGCATAGCATAGCTCCAGCAGGCAAATTGGCTACCAAGATTGAAGCAGTACGAGGAATTCTGACGGAAATCAGGCAAAATCGAGGGCTGCCGTACTCTGCCCTCGCCTGCTCCCTGGTTCGTGCCCTCGATTTCGTGGTCCGAAGGGTCGCCACCGACCGTTGCACGCGAAACGCCACGAGGGCGCTCATCGCCGAGAACGTACGCCGGAGCGGGTAATGGATGGATTATTCACCATGGCATCGGCACTGTCGAGTATTGGCGCGATGCGCGCGGACATCGGCCGATTCCCTGCTCCCGTCGCGTTGGACGCAGTGCGATGTCGGAAAAATTCCGACACAACCCTCAACTATTGGCCACCCATGCCGATAACCAGTTAAGCGGGACTTTTCGGTTGGTTTTCATATGTCCAGTTCGTACAGTGGTTGGCTTGTTGCGTTATCGCTTGCCGTTGCAGTGCTCGCGTCGTTCACGGCGCTCGACCTTTCGGGTCGCATCTACCTCCTGACTCACCGTGGCATGCGTCACGCGTGGCTTGCCGTGGGCGCTGCCGCCATGGGCATCGGCATTTGGTCCATGCACTTCATCGGCATGCTCGCCCTGTCGCTGTCGCCCTCGTGGTCGCCCCTGACATCGACAACCACCATCCCGCTGGGCTATGACCCCGGCATCACGGCAGGCTCGCTCGGCATTGCCATCGCCATTTCCTGGGCGGCGCTCTGGCTAATTGCCGATGAACGCTTTTCGAAATGGCGGCTGGGCTGTGCCGGCATCACGCTCGGTCTCGGCATCGCTGCCATGCACTACAGCGGCATGGCGGCGATGAAGATGAATCCGGAGATCGAATATGATCCGGGACTCTTCGCGATGTCGATTCTGATCGCGATTGCCGCAGCCACTGCCGCTCTGTGGATCGCCCGGACGCTGCGCGACGGCAGCCTGCGCTATGTCATGGCCAAGCGGGTCGGTGCCGCCGTCGTCATGGGGGCGGCCATCACGGCGATGCACTTCACTGGCATGGCGGCCGCCAACTTTGCGCCGAGCGCCATTTGCGGCGCAGCCGGTGGCGTCAGTTCGCCATGGCTGGTGACGACCATCAGCCTGTTCACCTTCCTGATTCTCGTCACCACGTTGCTCGTCTCGCGCCTCGACGCCCGCACCAGCTTCCTTGCCAACTCCGTGCTGCAACTGAACACGCAGATCGCCCGCATGGCGACTTACGATGCGTTGACCGATCTGCCCAACCGCCGCGCCCTGCACGACGCCGCAGCCCGCATGCTCATCAACTCGCGTCGCGACCAGCGTCGTTTCGCGGTGCTGTTCATGGATCTGGACGGCTTCAAGACCATCAACGATTCGCTCGGCCACAACGTGGGCGACGACGTCCTTCGCGCGTTCGCCAAGCGCCTTCGCAAGAACGTGAACGGCGACGACCTGGTCGCCCGGCTGGGCGGCGACGAGTTCGTCGTGCTGCTGGGGTCTTTGTCGTCACCGGAGGTTGCAGGGCGCGTAGCGCAACGTCTGCTCGACGATATGCGCGACGGATTGCGTGTTGGCGACCAGTCGCTGCACGTCGTGCCCAGCATTGGCGTGGCTCTCTTCCCGGAAGATGGCGACAGCATCGACATGCTGCTCAAGCATGCCGACACCGCCATGTACGAAGCCAAGCGCGCCGGACGCGGCATCTACCGTTACTTCGAGCCGCGCATGAACGCTGCCGCCCAACGCACCTGGGAAATCCAGCAGGCACTGCACGACGCGGAGAACGAAAAGTATTTCTCACTGCATTTCCAGCCGAAATACCGGGGCGACACCGAAGCGCTGGCTGGCGCCGAAGCGCTGCTGCGCCTGGCGCATCCAACCTTCGGAGAGCTACAACCGGTCGACTTCATCCCGGTGGCGGAACGCACTGGTCAGATCGTCCAGATCGGCTATTGGGTCGTGCGCACCACCTGCCAGCACATCAGGGAATGGGACGCCGCCGGACTTCCCCCGGTCAAGGTCGCGATCAACCTCTCACCGCGCCAGATGGCGCAGTCGTCGCTGGTGGAGAACATTGTTCAGATCGTGAACGAGGCGGGAATCGTACACAACCGGCTTATGTTCGAAATCACCGAGACGGTGGCAATGTTCGACGCCCAACACACCATCGACGTGATCCGCGCGTTTCAGGACCACGGCTTCGAAGTGGCGATTGACGATTTCGGCACGGGATATTCGAGCCTCGCGTATTTGCAGCGCTTCCGCGTCAAGCAGTTGAAGATGGACCGATTCTTCACGAACGGGCTCGACACCTGCGGCCGCGAAGGCAGCGCCGTCGTCTCCGCGATCATCGCACTGGCGCACTCGCTCGATATGGATGTGGTGGCCGAAGGGGTCGAGACGGCATCACAGCGCGAGGCGCTCAAGACACTCGATTGCGACGAACTGCAAGGCTTCCTGCTTGGCAAGCCGCTGACTGGCGACGCCTTTGCCCGGCTGCTTGCGTCTCTGCCACACATCCCCGGCACACCGGCAATGGCCTGAGCGGACGCCCGCCACCGCTCGATCAACGACCGGCAGTCTCGGCAGTGGCACCGATGTCAGCGCCTGATACGCTCTGAGCCACCCCCTCGCCGATCGCGAAGGCAGCCGCCAGGGCTAGCCGGTTACGCGTGCCCTCACTGGCCGTCGGCCCTGCGCTCGGAATATGGCGCTTCGGGTCCAGGCGCACCCCCGTCACCGCATCGATCACCACCGGTTCGACGACCTGCCCCGTCTCCCGGTCAATCAGTTGGGCAGAGATGCCTTCCGGCGCAAAGTGCCGGTTTCCCCATGCGAGCAGCGCCCAAAGCACCGGCCGGAAATCTCTGCCGGCATCGGTAAGTAAGTATTCGAAGCGCGGCGGCCGGTCGCAATACTGCCGGCGCACCAGCAAACCTTCATCGACCAGTGCATTCAACCGCCGCGTGAGCATGTTCGGCGCAATGTCGAGACGTCGCTGGAAGTCGTCGAAGCGGGTCGTGCCATAGCCCGCTTCGCGCAGGATCAGAATGCTCCACCATTCGCCCACGCGCTCGAGGCTACGGGCGATGGGGCACTGCATATCGCGGAATGTCTTTCGTTGCATATGGACTCCTCGCGCCCGGAGCGGAACACCGCAGCCTATTACCATGCAAGCGAGCATAAGCGCGACGACACCGGCGGGCAAGCTGGCCGGTGTCGCAGCCATTTCAGCCTTCACACATAATGCAAACACTCAATTATCAAGTTGCATGAAATCAATAGCTTATCGATCAGTTGCAACGCAAATTATCTGAAGTGAATTCTAATGCCAATGACGCAATGTGCGTCTGCACATTGCGCCTTGGGCAGTGCAATCCGGCCCCCGAGGGGGCATTGTCAACGCGACACCAAGGAAGATCAGCCCCTACCCGCCACAAAGCCGGAAGTAATGGCCTCTTACGCCGTCTTGATGGCCCCACCGTTAATGGCATAGTCAGCGCCGTGGATTGCCGCTGCAAGCGGCGAGGCCAGATAGGCTACGAGCGATGCAACGTGCGCCGGGTCGGCAAACTGGCCCGTTGTCGCCCCCAACTCGGCAGGGACATCGCGGAGCAACTGTTCCAACGAGATGCCCCGAGCGGCAGCCAGCTTGGCACCAAACCCATCCGGCCCCGACCATTGTTCGGTGAGAACCGCTCCGGGAGAGATCGTATTCACGCGCACGCCCTGCGGCCCCAATTCCTCAGCAAGGCCTTTGCTGAACGTATTGATCGCGCCCTTCGACGCAGCGTAGGGCAGCGGACCAGTGTGAGGAATTCGAGCACACATCGAGGAAAAATTGATGATGCCGCCACGACGCGCCATCAGATCGGGTAATGCCGCACGGGTTACGCGCACGGTGCTGAAGAAGTTCAGCTCGAACATCTCCATCCATTGCGCATCCGTGGATTCCAAGAATGTCGTCGGGTGCTCCTTATCCCCTCCACCGCCGAGATTGTTGACGAGGAGGTCAAGACCGCCGTACTTGGCCTGCGTTTGCTCAATGAGCCTGCGCGGTCCATCTGCCGCAGTCAGGTCGACAGACACTGGGGTCGCACCCGATTTTTTCAGATCGTCAGTCAAGGTGCGCGCAGCGCCCACGACTTGCATACCTTGAGCGACAAGCTCCCGGACAATCGCGAGACCAATGCCCCGGCTGGCCCCAGTAACGATTGCGGTCTTTCCAGTTAGCTGCAGATTCATCATGTTCGTTTCCGTGAAGTTGGGATATATAAAACGTCCGAATGTACGACGTTTTTAGTACAATAGCCCCATCACTCCATTCACGATTCGATTGTACGAATTATTGCGTACATTCCTAAGATGAGCACCTATCACCCAACGCCGAACCAGATGTTGCTCGAAGAGGTTCTGGCCGCCCTGGGTCATCCCATACGGATGTCCATTGTGTGCGAGATGGCGGCCTCCCCAGGAGCACGCACGTGCGGCAGCTTCCCCGTTTCCGTCACCAAAGCGACAACCACTCATCATTGGCGGGTGCTCCGAGAGTCGGGCATCACGCGAGAGCGCCGAGATGGCCGCACCAAGCTCATCGAACTGCGGCGCGAAGAACTTGAGGCGCGCTTTCCCGGCCTGCTTACCGCCGTGCTGAACGCGAAATCGCTTGAAGGAGCGCCCCAATCAACGGCAACTCAGCCCTCAACCAGCTCGGTGTAGTCGCCCTGGGTTCAGACACGCCGTGAGCGTCGCAAGATTGACGTGGCGGGCGCGGCGATCTTGCTGGCACGGCGCGACCGAACACTTCGACCCGGCAAAGCGCTTCGCGCATCGAGCGCTGCCGCTGCACCGCCAGCCTGCGCGGCAGCCAGCATCGCCTGATAGGTCGCAGTAAGTGACTCCTGCGCACTGACCTGCTCTCGAAGCCGCGCAACCACGGCGTCCTGCAACGCTTTGGCCGCACGCATCCCGTGCTGTGCCTCGCTCATCGCCGCCATACCAGCCTCTGCCTCCTGCAACTCGCGCTGCGATTGCTTGCGCTCCTGCTGTAGCGATTTAATGGACTCGCGCGCGCCGTCCAGTTCGAGCATCAAACGCCGCTCGTTCGCGTCGGCGCGCTCTCCGAGTCTGGTGCGTTCCGCATCCCAGTTGGCGCGGTGCGCAGCGTGCTCGTCCTGAAGCGCTTGCGCGGCCTCTCGCGCGGAAGCAAGAGCCTGCCGAGATGTGACGGCATCCGCCTGCGCGTCGATCAGCAACGCCTCGGCGCGGCGTGCCTGTGCCTGTGCCTCGTCCCTCGCCTGACGCGCATCCGCTGCCGCCGTCTCTGCCGACGCAATCCGCTCGTGGAGCACGGCACGCGACTGCTCCAATGCCTCACGATCCGCCGCCAACTCAGCCTCATGTGCGTCGAGTGCGGCGCGCCGATTTGCCTCCTCCTCGGCCAGCGCAGCACGCCCCTCCTGTAACGCGAGTCCCCACAGATCGAGCGCAGCGCGCGCCACCGACTCCGGCATCGTCACGCCCTCCGGCAATCCGGCAACCGCATTCGCACCACCCTGCAAGCGCCCGCCCAATCCAGCAAACCACGCATCGAGATACGGGCTCACGGTATTGGGCGAACCCCTGCCCAATTGCTGGCGAATGCGCTCGATGGTCGGACGCTGCCCGGCCATCAGCAGCGTATCGGCCGCCATCCACACGTCTTGCTCGGAAATACCGCGCCCACCTTGCCGGAGCAACGGTGCAGGCATGACAGATTTCGGGGTTTGGGACGTAGTCATCGCGATGTACTCCTGGATTTCGACGGCATTGCCAAATAACTCACGATAATGAAAGATTATCGTGAGTTATTTATTGGATTCATTATATTTTATACATATTACATATGAAATCATATGTCAGACAGAAAAAATACGCTTAAACGCGCGCCGTCACCCGATTTGACGTTTAGCGCCGTGACACAAAATCGCCCCGCCTCCACGTTGCCGGCATCTCTGGATCCGGGAGCGCTAGACGCCGATGCGCGTAAAGCCGCGCAAGCGCTCGCGCGGGAAGGCGATTCAGCCAATACGCGTCAAAGTTATCAATCGGCCATGCGCTACTGGATGGGCTGGTATCGGCTGCGTTATGGGCAGGCGCTCGTTACGCCCTTGCCGCCGGCTGTCGTCGTGCAGTTCGTCGTCGATCACGCCCAGCACCAAGGCAAAGATGGCCTCAGAACCGAGATGCCGGACGCCGTCGATGCCGCGCTGGTCACACAAGGTCTCAAAGCTCGCCGGGGGCCGCCCGCGCTCGCCACACTGCTCCATCGACTGAGTGTCATCGCCAAGTTGCATACGTCGCGGGAATTGCCGAATCCGTGTGGCGATCCGGCAGTACGCGAACTGCTGGCGAAAACGCGTCGCGCCTATGCGAAACGCGGCGTCCGGACCGCGAAAAAAGAGGCGCTGACACGCGAGCCGTTGCGTGCGCTGCTGGCGACCTGCGACGACTCGTTGCGTGGCAAACGCGATCGGGCGCTGTTGCTGTTTGCCTGGGCAAGCGGAGGCCGCCGACGCTCCGAAGTCGTACGCGCGACGTGCGAGAACGTCCGGCGCACCGGCCCGGAACATTACGTCTACACACTCAGTTGGTCGAAAACGAACCAGCAAGGCGTCGACCTCCCCGAAAATGAAAAACCGGTCGTGGGCGCTGCGGCGGTGGCGTTGACGGATTGGCTAACGTCGGCGGGCATCACAAACGGTCCGATCTTCCGTCGAGTGCGACGAGGCGGACACGTCGGCGAGCCTCTCTCCGAGGCCGCAGTGCGCGATATCGTGCGCGAGCGCTGCGCACTCGCCGACCTTGAGGGCGACTTCTCCGCTCACTCGTTACGCGCCGGTTTCGTGACCGAAGCGGCGCTTCAACAGGTGCCGTTGGCCGAGACCATGACAATGACGGGACACACGAGCGTGGCGACCGTCATCGGCTACTTCCGGCGGGCGGATATGCTGCGCTCGCGCGCCGCCGATCTGATGGGGGACAACGAGACTCGCACGACCGACGACAGTCCCGGCGAGCCGGTCTGACGCCGCACACCTGAAACGCCTGGCGAGATGCCCCTGTCAAATTTAGCTGCCGCCGACATAAAGATGCATTTAAGTGGTATCTTTTTCGCCATTCAGCGTATGCCATAGTGAACATACTGCTTGCTGTGACCTTCGCTCTCCTTCCCACCGCCCCCTCTAAGGTGCAGATCGTCATGTCTAGCTCTACTGCTTCCCGATTTCGTAATCGCGCACTTATCGAACGACTCGGCTTGCTGACGCCGATTGTTCAGGCGCCAATGGCCGGCACATCCACGCCGGCGCTCGCCGCTGCGGTCTCCAATGCCGGCGGCCTCGGCTCGATCGGCGTTGCCGCGATGAACGCCGAGGCGGCACGCAAGTCGATCCACGACACGCGCGCCGTGACCCGCAAACCGTTCAACGTCAACGTGTTCTGTCACGCGCCCGCCAAGCGCGACACTGTGCGCGACGCCGCCTGGCTCGCCTACCTCGCGCCGGAGTTTGCCCGCTTCAATGCCACGCCACCCGCCGCGTTGAGCGAGATCTATGCGAGCTTCGTCGCCGACGAAGCCATGTTCGCCATGCTGCTCGAAGAGCGCCCGGCGGTCGTCAGCTTCCATTTCGGGCTGCCGTCGCAGGAAAAGATCGACGCGTTGCACGCGGCCGGGATCACGCTGTTCGCTTCGGCGACGAACCTCGCGGAAGCCCGTGCTATCGAGGCGGCCGGTGTCGACGCCATCGTGGCGCAGGGTTACGAGGCCGGCGGCCACCGTGGCCGCTTCGAAGATCTGGGCGACCGCGTGCCGACCGACGACGAGCAACTGGGCACGCTGGCGCTCGTGCGCCTGATCGTCACCCACACGTCGGTGCCGGTCATCGCCGCAGGCGGCATCATGGACGGCGCTGGCATTGCGGCAGTCCTTGCTCTGGGCGCGCAAGCCGCGCAACTTGGCACGGCCTTTGTCGCCTGCCCGGAATCCTCGGCCGATGCGGCGTATCGAGAGCGGCTGACCGGCGCGAATCCGCCGCGCACCGCGCTGATTCGCGCAATCTCAGGACGTCCGGCACGCGGTTTCGTGAACCGCCTGTATGCGCTTGAGCAAACGGCCGAGCGCCCCGACCTGCCCGCCTATCCCGTGACGTATGACGCGGGCAAGGCCATCAACGCTGCCGCCAAGACGAAGGGCAACAGCGAATACGCCGCGCAATGGGCCGGTCAGGCCGCGCCGCTTGCTCGCGCCATGCCTGCCGCCGAACTCGTGGGCGTGCTGCGTGCAGAACTGCACGAGACGCTCGACGCACTGCGCGATCTGGCCGCTACGTTCTGATCGAGGCCCCATCCATGACATCAACTGCACGCATCACCCGGCGCCTCGGTATGTCCACGCCGATTATTCAGGCGCCGATGGCTGTGGCATCAACACCCGCACTGGTCGCGGCGGTATCCAACGCAGGTGGCCTCGGTTCACTCGCCGTCGGCAATATGGATGCCAATGCGGCGCGCGAAGTCATCCGCCAGACGCGCGCGCTGACAGACCGGCCCTTCAACGTGAACGTCTTCACCCACGTACCGCCGCAGGCCGATGCCGCCCGCGAAGCGGCGTGGCTCGAGTACCTCGCGCCGACGTTCGCTCGCTTCGACGCCAAGCCACCTGCCTCGTTGCGCGAAATCTATCTGAGCTTCGTCGAAGATGTGGCGATGTACGAGATGTTTCTCGAAACGCGCCCGGCCGTCGTCAGTTTTCATTTCGGGCTGCCGTCGCAAGCATGGATAGAGGCACTGAAGGCCGTCGGCATCGTGCTGTTCGCCTCCGCGACCAACGAGGAAGAAGCCGCTGCCATCGAGGCGGCCGGCATCGACGCGATCGTGGCGCAGGGCTGGGAAGCCGGCGGACATCGCGGGCGCTTCAACGACGAAGGCGACCGCCAACCGAGCGAGGATGAACAACTGGGCACCTTCGCGCTGGTGCGGCGGGTGGTCGCCCGCACGTCGCTGCCAGTCATCGCGGCGGGCGGCATCATGGACGGTGCCGGTATCGCCGCAGCGCTGGCGCTCGGGGCGCAGGCCGCCCAAATGGGCACCGCCTTCGTGCCATGCCCAGAGTCTGGCGCCGACGCTGCCTACCGCGAAGCGTTGCTGAGCGGACAACCGCCGCGCACCGCGCTCATCCGCGCGATTTCCGGACGTCCGGCACGCGGTCTGGCAAATCACTTCTGGGCATTGGAGCAAGTGCCCGGCCGGCCGGCCATCCCCGACTATCCGATGACGTACGACGCCGGCAAGTCGCTCAACGCCGCCGCGAAGGCGCACAAGGAAAGTGGCTATGCGGCGCAATGGGCCGGTCAGGCGGCACCTCTTGCCCGCAGCCTCCCCGCAGCGCAATTGATCGACGTCCTCACACGAGAGACCCGTGAGGCCATCGCCGCCGCAACTGCCTTCGCGCAGTGACCGCGCTGCAACACGGACGAGCGAGGTGGTCAACATGAATCGCAGGCCTCGCCCGAGATAGCCCTCTCGAAAAACACAACGGGCAGCCACGCAGGCTGCCCGTTGCCGTTAATGCGCCTGACGCGAGGTCAGTGACTGCCGCCCAGATAGGCGGCGCGCACCTTGTCATCGTTGCGCAGGCTACCTGCCGGGCCGTGCACAGAAATGTTGCCGTTCTCCAGCACGTAACCGTAATCGGCGACTGCCAGCGCGGCCGCGGCAAACTGCTCCACGAGCAGCATCGTCACGCCTTCCGATTTCAGATTGCCGATGATGCGGAAGACTTCGTCGACCAGAATCGGCGCCAGCCCCATCGATGGCTCGTCGAGCAGCACGATGTCCGGGCGCAGCATGATCGCACGCGCCATCGCGAGCATTTGCTGTTCGCCGCCCGAGAGCGTGCCCGCCAACTGATTGCGCCGCTCCTTGAGGCGCGGGAAGAGATCCATCGCGCGCTCCAGATCGGCGGCCACATCGCCGCGCGGGCGGCTACCCGTCAGGCGAGGGAAAGCGCCGAGCCGAAGGTTGTCCGTGACCGACATGGTGGCGAACACGCGACGGCCTTCGGGGGAATGCGCCAGCCCCAGCTTGGCGATGCGGTGCGAGTCGAGCCCGTCGATACGCTTCTCGCCCAGCGTGATTTCACCGGAAGTCGGCTTTATCATGCCCGACACCGCACGCATGGTCGTCGTCTTGCCTGCGCCGTTCGATCCGATGAGCGTGACGACCTGGCCGCTCGGCACATCGATGTCGATGCCGTGCAGCACCTGCACTTTGCCGTAACCGGCTTGCAGATTACGAATGGAAAGCATAGTGGTTCCGTTTATCCGTCGTGGCCGCGGTACGCACGCCGGGCCTTCCCCCGCCGTGCACCGCATGCGCGAATGTCGTCAGTGCGTCGTCGTGGCGCCGCCCAGATACGCCTCGATCACCTTCGGATCGGCCTGAATCTGCGCTGGTAGCCCCTCGGCGATCTTCTGTCCGAAGTCGAGCACCGATACCGTCTGGCATGTGCTCATCACCACGTCCATGTGGTGTTCGATCAGAATGACCGTGATGCCGTGATCCCGAATCTTGCGAATGATCGCGAGCAATTCACGAATGTCGGGGGCGGTGAGACCCGCGGCCGGTTCGTCGAGCAACAGCAAACGCGGGTCGAGCGCCAACGCTCGGGCAATTTCCAGCAAACGCTGTTTGCCGTACGGCAGGTTGCGCGCCTCTTCGTCGGCGAGCGACGACAGACCTACGAAGTCGAGCAGACGCATCGCACGCGCACGCGCTCCGTCTTCTTCCCGCCGATAACGCGGCAGACGCAGCGAGACATCGACCAGCGTCGAGCCGAACGTGTGATGCAGACCCACCAGCACGTTTTCGAGCGCCGTCATCTCCCCGAAAAGCTGCACGTTCTGGAACGTGCGCGCCACGCCGGAAAGCGCAATGTCCGACGACGTCCGGCCGGCCAGCGACTGCCCGGCAAACTCGATGCTGCCGGCCGTCGGCACATAGATGCCCGTCAGCACGTTCATCATCGTGCTCTTGCCCGAGCCGTTCGGGCCGATCAGCCCATGAATCGTGCCGCGCTTGACGGTCAGATCCACTTGATTGAGCGCCTTCAGGCCATCGAACTGCATGAGCAACTGCCGCACCTTGAGCAACTCGTCCGGGCCGCTGCCTGCGGCCGCCAACACCGGATCGGTATCGCTTGCGGCGGTCTCGTCGACCTGCGTGGCCGAGACGGTCAGCGTGCGGCGGCGATGCAGAACGCGCGAGCGCAAGAAGCCGACGATGCCGTCCGGCAGGTAGTACACGACGAACAGAATCATCAGACCGAAGATCGTCAGACGCCAGTCCGTGATGCTGTCGCGCCACCAGGTCACGCCTGCGAGCGCAATCGTGCCGACGATCGGTACGGCCGCCTTGGCAAGCGAGGTGCGTCCGCGTGCAATGGCGGTCACGGCCACAACCGTGGTCACCGCTGCGATGATCGTGGCGACGATGCGGAAGATGCTGATGTCGTCGAGCAACTGCGGCAGCAACACAATGATCGCCGCGCCCAGCAGCGAACCGCTGCGCGTCTTGCGTCCGCCCATGATGACGGCCAGCAGGAACAGAATCGTCAGCTCGAAGTTGTACGTGTTCGGCGAGATGTACTGCTCGGAATACGCGTAAAGACTGCCCGCCAGACCGGCAAAACCGGCGCTGATCACGAACGCATACACCTTGTAGCGGTACACCGAAACGCCCATACAGTCCGACGCCACCGGCGAATCGCGCAGCGCTTCGAAGGCGCGTCCGAGGTGCGACTTCAGAATCCGGTGCGCCACGAGCATGCTCAACAGCAGCAACACGGCGACGAGCCAGTAGTACTCGACCTCGTCGATCGGATGACCGCCGATGACCGGCTTCGTGAGCTTGATGCCGAGTGGCCCAGCCGTGAGGAAGTCCATCTCGTTGATGAGAATCTGGATGATGGTGCCGAAAGCCAGCGTCACCATGGCCAGATACGGACCGATCACGCGCAGCGCGGGTAACGCGAGAACTGCGCCGAACGCCGCCGTGACGAGAATCGCGGCGGGAAGCGCCAGCCAGAGCGATAGTCCCAGCTTGGCGAAGAACACCCCCGCCACATAGGCGCCGATGCCGAACAGGCCTGCGTGACCGAGCGACACCTGCCCGGTGTAACCCACGACGATGTCCAGCCCGAAGAGCAGAATCGCGTAGATCATGATCGTCTCGATCATGTGAATGTAATACGGATTGCCGACGGCCATCGGGAAACCGAACAGCGCGGCAATGCCCACGATTGCCGCCAGCTTCGCGGTCACGCCCAGGCCGCCGAGATCGCCGGCCCTGCGGGCGGTAGAGGTCTGTGCGGTCATGGTTACACCTTCTTGATGGCGGTCTTGCCGAACAGGCCCGCCGGCTTCACGGCAAGCACAAGCAGCAGCAGCACGAGACCCGGCACGTCTTTGTAGCCGGTCGAAATGTAGAACGCGGTCGTCGTCTCGGCCACGCCCAGGATCACACCGCCCACGAGCACGCCCATGCCGCTCGATAACCCGCCGATGATCGCCACGGCGAAGGCTTTGAGCCCGAGCACCGCGCCCATCGTTGCGCCGGTAAGCGTCAACGGCGCGACGAGCACGCCCGCAAAGGCCGCCGCCATGGACGACAACGCATACGAGAAGGTAATCACCAGGCTGGTGTTGATGCCCATGAGCCCAGCGGCATCGCGGTCGTTTGCCGTGGCCACGACGGCTTTGCCGTAAATCGAGCGGCGGTTGAAGAATTCGACGGCGGCCATCATGAGCAGCGCGCCCACCACGACAAGCAGTTCCATCGGCAGCACGTTTGCCCCCATCAGGCTGATGGGCGACTCAGGCAGCGGCGACGGGAATTTCAGGTCGTCGCGTCCCCAAACGTTTTCCGCGACGTTACGGAAGATAATGCCCAACGCAATGGTGGACATGATCCAGCCGAACTCCGATTTGATCCGCAAGGCGGGCTTCACGCCGATACGTTCGACGAAGGCGCCCTGCACGAGACCGAACAGGCACACGATGGGGATCATCAGCCAATAGTTCAGACCGAGGGTGTCGACCAGGGTAAGGCCGACCAGTGCGCCAAGCATCAGCGCTTCGCCCTGGCCGAAGTTCAGGGTGCCGGACGTCGCAAACGTCAGTTGGTAACCGAAGGCGATCACGGCGTAGATCATCCCCAGCGCGATACCGCTGTAGATGAGTTGAATCAGGATGGTCATGCGGTCCTCTCTCGCGAGTGCGAGCCTACGAGCGATGCACGGGAGGCATTCGATGCGGGTTGCCTCGCGCCGGTCCCGAGTGCCGGCGTCTGGCCCAGGTGCGGCGACGGCGCGCGTGCTGTGCCCGGACACCCCGTTGCCGGGGGCCGGGGCACCAGCGACGCACGCCGTCGTTCACCTGTCATGGCTGCAAAACGCAACCGGAATGCTGCGTTGGGAGGAAAGTGCGGCTTACTTCGCAGGCGCCTTTTCGCGCACCTTGCTGCCGGCCTTCAGATCCGCGTCGTAGCCATACACGACACGGCCGCCCTTCACTTCGCCGATCACAGGGATGTTGGCGGTGATGGCGTCGTGATCGTCATGCGTGAACGGGTGCTCGTAAGTCGTGACCACACCTTCCACCGGCGTCTTCAGGTCTTCGAGTGCTGCACGCACCTTCGGGCCGTCCGTGCTGCCGGCCTGCTTGATGGCCGCAGCCAGCAGGTAAATCGAATCGTAGCCCTGCGCTGCCGAGACCGCAGAGTCGATACGATTGTTCTTCGGCTTGAACATGGCCAGATAGGCGTCGATGAACGCCTTGCGCTTGGGTGTATTCGGTTCCTGAATGAACGTCTGCGGCATACGGGCGCCTTCGCCGTTGGCGCCCGAGTTGTCGATGTAGTTCGCCATCGCGAGCGTCCAGCTACCGACGATCGGCAGCTTCCAGCCGAGCTTGCCCATGCCGTTGGCAATCTGCGCCAGTTCCGGGCCGATACCGTACGTGAGGATCACGTCTGCGCCAGCTTGCTTGGCCTTGAGCAACTGGGCCGTCATGTCGACGTCCTTGATGTTGAACTTCTCGACAGCAACCGGCGTAATGCCCTTCGCCTTGAGTGCCTTCTCCAAGTCCTCGCGGCCGAGCTGACCATAGTTCGTCGAGTCCGCGAGAATCGCAGGCTTCTTGAAACCGCGACGCGTGATGGCTTCTTCCACGATCATCGGCGCCTGAATACTATCCTTGGCCGAGTTGCGGAAGACATAGTTGTCGGGGTACTGGGGCGGCTTGAACTGTTCGGTAATGACCGTGCCCGTGGCCACGTTATTGAACACCGGAATCTTGGCGTCCTGGTAGAAACGCTGCGAAGCGAGTGCCACGCCGGTGTTGATGTAGCCGACGGTGGCAACCACCTTTTCCTTATTGATGAGTTCCTGCGCCACTTGCACGCCGCGTTCGTTCTTGGCTTCTTCGTCGCGCTCGACCAGCAAGATCTGACGGCCCAGCACACCGCCCGACTTGTTGATTTCCGACGCCGCGAGACGCACGCCATCACGCATGGAAACGCCCATCGACGACGAGCCGCCGGTGAACGGGCCAGACACGCCAATCTTGATCGGATCGGCCGCAATGGCCATCGAGGCGGACAAGGCGAACGCGACAGCGCCAGCCATGAGATTGAATCGGAATTGCATAAGGGTCTCCTTCGGTGCGATGCGTTTCGATATGACGCTTTTGTGCTGCGATTTCCTGATGCCGCAGGCCCTGCCGTGGAATGCGCGAATCACGAGTTGTCTCTCTCCCGCCGCACCGCCCCGGTCTTGTAATTCGTGTCAGGGCGATACCGTAAAGCACGCTTCGAACGACCAACCTAGCGCGCCGATTATGTGATCGCTGAGTTTCGCCCGCAAAGGCGGGAATACCCCTACGGGGGCGCGGGTTTGCGCCCCGTTATCGCCGTTTGACGCGGGTTTTCAAGGGGTTTTGCAGCGCGCGCCATGTATGGCGCGTGTCGGGACATCGGCACGGAGTGCCAAAGAGTTCGACTCGGAAGACAGGTCGTAAGGCAGATGTAAGCGATGGCGATTAGTCGCCCGGCGCAACCACTTCGCGCGTGCCGTTCCGCCCCATCGGGCTGACCAGCCCGGCTGCCTCCATCTGCTCGATGAGGCGTGCTGCGCGGTTGTAGCCGATGCGCAATTGCCGCTGAACCGCCGAGATCGACGCACGGCGCGAGTTCAGCACGAATGCCGCCGCCTCGTCGTAGAGCGGGTCGGCTTCGGCATCGCCAGCCGACTCGCCGAACAGGTCGGCCGAGGCAGCGTCGCCCGGGTCGCCCGCGAGAATCGTGTCGTCATACTCAGGCTCGCCGTACTGCTGCCAGTGCTGGACGACGCGGTGTACCTCGTCGTCGGCGACGAACGCACCGTGCACGCGCTGCGGATAACCCGTGCCCGGCGGCAGAAACAGCATATCGCCCTGCCCCAACAACGATTCCGCGCCCATCTGGTCGAGAATCGTGCGCGAATCGATCTTCGACGACACCTGAAACGCGACACGCGTCGGAATGTTCGCTTTGATGAGGCCGGTAATGACGTCAACCGAAGGCCGCTGGGTGGCGAGAATCAGATGAATTCCCGCCGCACGCGCCTTTTGCGCAAGCCGGGCGATCAGCTCTTCGATCTTCTTGCCCGCGACCATCATGAGATCCGCCAACTCGTCGATGACCACCACGACGAACGGCAGACGGTCCAGCGGCTCCGGTGCGTCGGGGGTTAGCGAGAATGGATTGCTGACTTTCGTGCCCGCCGCTTGGGCGGCGTCGATTTTCTCGTTATAGCCGGCCAGATTGCGCACACCGAGTGCGGACATCAGACGGTAGCGCTTTTCCATCTCGCCCACGCACCAATTCAGGGCATGCGCAGCCTGTTTCATGTCAGTGACGACCGGTGCGAGCAAGTGCGGAATGCCGCCATAGACGGACAGTTCCAGCATCTTCGGGTCGATCATGATGAGCCGTACGTCGTCTGGCGTCGCCTTGTAGAGCAGCGACAGAATCATCGCGTTGACGGCCACCGATTTACCCGAGCCGGTCGTGCCCGCCACCAGCAGGTGCGGGGCGCGTGCCAGATCGGCCACGACAGGCTCACCCGTGATGTCCTTGCCCATGGCAAGCGCAAGGTACGAGCGATGCGTGTCGAACACCGAGGCTGTCAGAATCTCCGACAGACGAATCATTTGCCGCCGCGCGTTCGGCAGTTCCAGCCCCATGCAGGTCTTGCCCGGAATCGTTTCGACCACACGGATCGAACTCACGCCCAGCGCACGCGCCAGATCCTTCATGAGACCAACGACCTGCGCGCCGCGCACACCCACCGCCGGTTCGACTTCGAAGCGCGTGATGACCGGCCCCGCCGATGCACCGACGACCGTCACCGGCACCTTGAACTCGGCCAGACGCTGCTCGATCAACTGCCCCACTGCGGCGAGTGCCTCGTCGGAGACGACGTTGGCGACGTCCTGCGCAGTCGCAGGCGATAAGAGATCGAGCGATGGCAGATCGTAATCGATGGCAATGCGCGGTGGCGGCAACACATACGGCGTATCGGCCGAGAAGCTGGCGGCTTGCGGCTCAGTCGGACGCGTCACGGCGAAGGGTGCCGATGCTGCGAACGTCGGGATGGCAGGCATGGCGACCGCAGGCGATACGGATGCCGTCGGTGCGAGAGGTGCCGCATCGTCGTGCGCTTGTAACGCCTCGTCAGTGCGCGCCCAAGTGCCATCGGCACGCAAGACGTAATGTGGCTTCGACGACGGTTCCAGCGACTGCGCAGCAGCCGGCACGTCGACGGGCACAGAGGCTTCCGCCCGATCAGCCGACACCTCGGACGGCTCGGCGAGCGGCACACTGAGCGGTGCATGGATCGGCGCATCGGGCGCATCGGGCACGCCGACACTCTCTGCAAAAACGAACGGACGCGGTGATGTGGCGACCACCGGGGCAGGCATCGAGATCGGCCCGACGGGTGCGGCAACGGTCGTGTCGGCGAGCCTTGCCGCCGGTTGCAGTTCGTCCACGATATCCCGTGCGGGCTGTGTTTCGGCGATGGCGACTGGGGCCTCGCCATGTGCGCTGTCGTCCATCGCTTCGTCCGCGACGCGCTCATCGCTCACGAACGCACCTTCCTGACGATCGGCGGCGGGCGCGGGCATCACCAGCGCCGACGTGGAGGCATTCATCGCATCGAGCGAATCGGAAGCGGACCACTGACGCAAATCGCGCAGCAAGGCTTGCGCCTCGTCGCGCAATGCCGCGAGGGCCGCGATGCGCGCCTGCTCAGCAGCGCGCGCCGCCTCTTGCTGCGCGAGCAGCTCCGGCGTCGGGCCGCCCGGCAACACTTCCTCGGGCGTGATGTCGGCGTCTTTTGCCGACAGATCGACGGGCGAGAACTCAGAGAATCCGGCGGACAGCGGTGTCGCCGCATCGCTCGCAGACCACAGCGCGGCGCCACGGATCATCGGCGCGGCGGGACGTGCAGCGTCGGCCGGCGGCACGACGGGCGGTACCGGCGACGTGGGTGCCGCGGGCGGGCTTATCGGTGCGGTGGCGTCGGCAGAGGTGCGATTGACGGCGGATGCGTTGGCGCCATTCGAGGCTGGCACGACAGGTGGGGCGCCACGCGGTGGAATATCTTCGAGCCCGAGCTGCGGCTTGCGGAAGGGGCTATGCACAATCGTGCCGCGCAAATGCGCCGGAGCCATGCCCACGGGACGGCGATAGCCTGTCGCACCGGGAATCGACGTCGAGTGCAGCGGATCGAGGGGTGCAGCCGACGATGCGGATGTCACCGGCGCCCTGGACGGCATCGGTGCGGGGCGCGGACTCGCCGGCGATGCCCCGCGCGTCTCACGGGACGGCAGACCCGGTTCGGCGCGTATGAACTCGGTCATGCGCAGCGTATCGCCACGGCTGGGACCTGACGCATAGGCGCCGCGCGGCAAGACAGGGCGTACCCCAGCCGCCACGCTCCCTGCCGCAGTGACGGCCACCGTCGCGGCGGTACCCGCACCTGCACGTCCCGCCGAGGTGCCCTTGCCTGCCGGACGACTTCCCGCGCTGCTCGCAAACGAGGGCTCCGTGCGCGGTGCACCGCGTGCCGTCAACGGCGGCGGTTGCATCGCATCGAGACGTGCACGTTCCTCGTCCGAGAGCTTCCAGCGCGGTTGCGCCGCGAGGCCACGGCGACGCGGCACCGGCTCTTCCGTCAGGCTGCCGACGTTGTGATGCCCTTGACCAAGCGTGGGCGTGAAGCGCTCGCCGCGTTCGCTCGTGTCGAGCGACATCTGTGACAGCCCCCTCGCCGGCTCACGTCCGCCGCCGTCGAAGCGCGATTCGTAGGTGGGCTCGTCAGCATCGTCATCGGCAGGTTTGCCGCGCGAGAACATTCCCCACCAAGTGGTTCCGAAAACCAGCGGAAGAGAAAAGAGGAGAACGACGCCTGCGACGGCCATCGCGAGCGTGCCGCCCAGCGCGACGTGCAGCGCGTGAGAGAGGGACTGGCCGACGCTGCCGCCGGCAGTGGTGTTGTCGCCCGTCAGCGCGGCAAGCGTGGCGCTCGACACCATCGCGAGCGGCACGCCAAGCAGCATACGGAGTGTACCGGGGCCGAAGATTCGTATCTCACCGCCAAGCAGACCCCGTACGCCAGGCCAGCACAATGCCAGCAACCAAAACGTCGACAGTCCGAACCAGCCAAACCCCATAATCGCTCATGCTTCAGGAAAACCCGGAGTGCGATTGTAGCAGGTAGGCCACCGTGTGGCGGGCCTGTCCGCAGGGTCTTTCGCCCCCCGGCGAACATCGGGGCAGCGAATCAGGCGTGACCGTGCGTGCCCGTAGGACGTGGCGCCAACGACGCCTCGATAGCAAGACTCCCCGCAGACGGCGCCTGCCCCGCGGCGTCCGGCACGACGAGGTTCAGGTTCCGGCGGCGAAGCGAACGCCAGTCGACCTTCTCGAAGATATCGTCGCCCAGCGCGCTGACACGCGACAGGTTCTCGACACGCACGCCACGTGCTCGCAAGACCTCGGCCGCATGACGGAACGACGGCTCGATCAGGCTGGCAAACTCGACATCCAGCCGCGTCGGCGCGCGGGTCTGCATCGTCTCGTAGAAGCGCGGTGTCTGCGAAGCGTCGCGCAAATCCACTCCATGAAGGTACATCTGGGAAAAACCCAGCCAGGCCGCGACCTGAAGCGCAAAATACGCCACCGTGCCGCCATGGAAAAAACCGTTATCGATATCGAAGCTGAATCCCATCCGGCCATTCGCGCCCAGAAATGCAGCACTGGCGGCAACTCGCGGGTTCGCTCGCAATGCCTCGGGGGTGCTGGCGGCTTCCATTGCCCGCTTGAAGATGTCGTCCACGAGGTAGAACCGGCAGCCGAACGCCGACGTCGGGAACATCTCCAGCAAACGCGCGAGCACCACCGGCGTGACGAACAACACCAGATCGCGCGCCACGATACGACGCGCCAGATCCGGGCGCTGGCGCACGAAACCGGCGTCGAGAATGCAATAGAAGCTGAATTTGACCGGCGCGTCGTCGGCCAGCGCAACGGCGCCGTTCACGCCCATGACGTGATGCATCGGCAGCGCGTCGTAATCGATGTCCGCGACCGAAGGCCCGCTGGCGACGATGTGGCAAGGCAACCGGCGCAGGCGCTGCAATTCGGTGCGCCGGGCAAGCGGCACATGACGTCCGCGCCAGGTAAAGCGCTCGATGACGCCCATGGCGTCGCGCTCGATACGCGCATGCGGCCACAACCGTTCGTTATGCCGCCACTTCGCCGTATGGCTGTGGCGGTACACGAGTTTGAGAAGCGTCGAGATCATCTTCGTTGTTCTGGTTAGGCTACCTGATTGCGCCGTGCGCATCTTGTGGATACGTGCGGTCCTAACCCCGTTCATGTCGCGTGTCTGTCTTTACCGAGCGCCGGCAAGCGATATCGAACTCCGCGATTTCCCCAAGACGCGGAAGCGACCCGCCGGTGAATGGAGGCATGGCCCCATCACGTCGACAAGTAAATTCTGCCACCTCGGCTTCGCCAAGGACAACATTTATTCCAATTGGAATTCTTACGTCGAGTTACGTCCCGATGACGCAAGAAAAGAAAGTGCTTGACGTCAAAACGCCCTATTCACAAGGCTTTCGAGCGCATCATGCACAGTGGGACAGGGGGTGAAAGGAAATCCGGCGAGAAATGGAGCATTGTGGCAAATGCAGACAATGCACAGCCCTGATCGTCGATTGATGTGGTTTTTGCCGGGTCGTTGGCATGCCGCCGTGGGCCCGGCCGGCGGTTCAGTGCAGTACCGAACGACCGCTTGGGGGCGAGTAAAAGGCCTGCCCCAAGTCGACCAGCAGCGACGCCAATTGAGGATCGCGAACAAAACTTGCAGCGGAGTCGGCGGCGAGAATCGCTTCAGGGGTCTGCGGGCGGGCAATCAGGAAACCCTGCACATAATCGACGCCGAGTTCGGACAGCGCTTCGAGCGTCGCGGCATCCTCCACCCACTCTGCCACGCTGCGAATTCCCAGATTCTTCGCCAGCGCCACAATCGCTTCGACGATCGCCAGATTGGCCGGGTGCGCCGCCATGCTCTTGACGAAGGCCCCATCAATCTTGATCGCGTCGACGGCGAGATCCTTCAGATAGGAAAACGAACTGAACCCTGCGCCGAAATCGTCGAGCGCGATGCGCCCGCCCAATTGATGAATCCGGTCGACAAAGCGACGCGTATTGTCGAGATCGTGAAGCGCCACGGTTTCCGTGATTTCGATACACAGCAAGCCGACGGCGCGCTCGTGGGCCGCCAGCGTCGCAAAGATATCCCGCACGAAATGCTCGTCGTTGAGCGATGCCCCCGAGAGATTCACACACACGAACCGTGTCTTCGAGAGCTGCTCGCGATGCAGATCGATCCAGGTAAGCGTGTTTGTGAGCACCCATTTGTCGATCATGCCGATGCTGCCGTTCTCCTCGGCCGCACTGATGATGCGCGAGGCCGGCACGATATTGCCGTCCGAATCCCGCATGCGCAGCAGCACCTCGAAGTTGAGCGACTCGCCGGGCGACGCCATCTCCATGATCGGTTGCATTTCGAGGAACAGCGTGTTGGGCGTGAGTCCGGCATCGAGCGCGTCGATGAGCCGCAATTCGGCCAGCCGCTCGCGGAATGCCGCAGCGCCGCGCTCATAGACAACCAGTTCGCGGCGGCTCTTCTTCGCTTCGCGGCAGGCGCGGTCGGCAGACGAAATCGCGTCCGGCACCCGCATATCGGCCGTCAGCTCGATCACCCCGGCCGACGCGCGCACTTGAAATGCGCGATCCCCGATCTGGTAAGGCTCACCGGCAATCGCGTCGACCAGCCGGCGCGACACTGCTGCGGCTTCCTTGATCGTCGCGTCGCGAAAGACCACGATGAACTCGTCGCCGCCGGTGCGTCCCACGCTCTGATCCGTCGACAGCCGAGCACGCATACGATCGCATGCCTGACGCAGCACCTCATCCCCCGCCGCGTGGCCGAAAAGGTCATTGACGAGCTTGAAGCGGTCGAGATCCAGATACGCCAGCGCGGCCGGCCGCGCATCGGACAACGTCCGGATCGCCTCGGAAAGCGACTTCTCGATACCGCGCCGGTTCGATACTCCCGTGAGCGGGTCGTTCTCCGCCAGATAGCGCAGTTGCTCCATCGTGCGAGCCCGCTCGGTGATGTCCTGAAGCGAGCCTTCGATTCGTCCGTCGGCGAAAATCGCCTTCACGAGGTAGCGGCTCGTGCGGCCATCGTCGCGTGGCAACGAGAGGATTTCGAGTTCCGATTCTTCGCTGTGCTGGGCGACGTCGAGCAGCATGCGCCACGTGTTCTGGCCAAAGAACTGATCCCAGCGGAACGGCCGCCCCTCGGTGTTGGGAATGCCCAGCATGGTGTGCAACGCGGCATTCCCCCGAACGAAAACGCCCTGATCGTTGAGCGTGAACAGGCCGACAGGCGTCACGTCGTAGGCATTGCGAAGTTCGGCCTGCGCTTCGAGTTTGCCCTGATGCTCCACCCGCATCTGCTCGGCAATCGCCAGCGCCGCCATGAGGCTCGAAAACAGCGCCGCCGTCACACTGTTCAGCGCGGACGACAATGCCCGCGCATTGAACGCGGCGGCGATCACTTCGGAAAACGTGGCAAACAGAACGATGGCCAGCGACGCGCTATACCAGATGGCGACGCGCGAGCGCGTCAGCACGAGAATGCGAGCGAGCAGTATCAGGACGATTCCGATGCCCAGCGCGGCGACCGTCCAGAGCACCGGGATGAAGTGCGCGTACGGCAACGCAATCGCTGCACAACACAACACCACGCCGGCCCATTGCAACGCCATCACCATCCATCGGAAGCCGATAAGACGCAGTTCCCGCTTGAATAGCTGGGTGAAAAGCGAATAGGTGAGCACGTAGTAAATGGCGAAGGTCGCTTTGCGCACCAGGGCGTCCCACTCGGTCGGAATGGCGCGTTCCAGCCACTGTGTGTCTGCGCCGAGCGAGTTCGCCGCGAGCCGCAGATTGCCGATCAGCCATGCTGCGAAGAGCACGTAAAGCCATTCCCTATTGATGATGGCGGTGACCAGCACGAATGCCGAGAGCGTGAGCAAGCCGCCTTCGAGCAGGCCATTGCTGCGGTGGAACTCCCTTTCGGAGATGCGCAATTGAGGCGCCGGCCAGGCAACCAGCGAAAGATGAGCCGGCCCCGAGAACGTGCCCTCGCAAAGGAGCGTCACGGGCGCGACGAGATGTCCGAGGTCGATGGCAAAGCCCGCCTTCGACATGCGGATCGCTCCGCTGACCCCGCTGCGATCCGCGCGGCCGATGGCCGCTGCGTCGGGATCGCGCCAACAGGCAAGCGTTTGCGCGTGGCGCGAAGGGAATTCGATGACGGTGTTCTGCTCGTCGCCCACCGCCGGTACGGTCACACGAAACCAGACCGGCGCCTCGGACAGATGCGTGCTGAATTGCTGAACGACCGGTGCACGTTCTAGCGAGCCCTGCACCAGCGGCGGACTGAACGTTGCGGGAACATCGCCCTGCGCCTGGAAGCTCAACGGCATGGCGCCGCGCACGGCATACTGACTCTCCTGGAACATCAGCACGATGCCCGAGAGCAACATGATTGCCGCAGGAACGGCGTACAGGGAAATACTGCGAAAAAGTTCGTCGACTCGCGCCGTAATGCGCCAACGGCGCCGCGTGCCAGTGAGTTCGGCCAATTCGTCGGCGAAATCGTTCGTAGTGCGGCCGTGATCTTCACGCTCGTTGCCGAGTTCCCCCGCCATATGACTCTTGTGCCCTTATCTCGTTGGTCGCCCCCGCCTTGACTTCCGGACAAGGCGTGCCTCTCGGCTCACCTTGCCGCCCGGGCCGGCCCTGTCCCGTGCGGCCGGTGTTCCGGCCTGCACGGTCAGGTGTCTCTCGCCCGTCCTGCGCGTTACCGCCGTCGCCGCAAAAAACGCTGCCTGCGCACGACGGGATAACGTTAGTTCGAATAACGGCATTACACCGCCAGACTAAAGCCTGATGCTACGCATCGTACCTCGTCGGCACCAAAAGATAAATCCCGCAGATGCGCGTCAATACTGGCTTCACCCGACAGTGCACCCCGCCCATCCTCCTCATCGCCCGGCCCCCCCAGTCGCAAGTCCGGGTGATGTGTCAGGCACATATAGGCAAACAGCGGATGCCCCGCCGCCTGCCAGCGCGTGCGGGCCTGCGCCACGTCCAACGCAAGCACACGATGCCCGATGCCGCCCACGTGCGCCATCGGAATCAGACCCTGCGACGGGAACACGTCGACGAACATCAGTGCTTCGTACTGCCGATGCAATGGCGGCCGCGCCGTAATCACCATCCAGTCGATGCTGGAGAGCACGCAATACTGATAGAACGCCTTGAACAGCGCCGTCTTGACAACGCGCCCTACCGGCCCGGCCGCCACACCAAGACGTGTCGCCTCAGCCAGCGCCACGTTGCCCAGCCACGATGGCAATGGCGCCGAATCCTCCAGATGCAACGACTGATAACGGTTGGTCTGAATACGCATCGTTCCGAGCACGGCGCCGTCGAGCCTTGCGCGGGCCACGAGCACAATGGCGCCCGGCTCGCGATCGCTGGCCTCCGGCTCGCTCAATGTGGCAGCGAGTTCGGGGAGATGGCGTCCGTAGGCGGCCTGACGCATGGCCGCTGCGTCGCGTAATGTCGCTTCATCCCCCGCGATGGTGACGATGAAGGGCAATCGCTCTTCACGCATCGCATTGAGATCGGAAACCGGCGAGCGCGCCGCAGCCGGCGGTGTCGAACGAACGTTACCGGCCGGCCGGTCGGTTTCGGTGACGGAAAGGACATCCGAAGCTTGTGAAAGGTCAAACATGATTGACACTCCTTAAGGTCAAAAGAGGGCGGGTGCCACGCTCGGTCAACCGCCCCGATGCATCGCACCATTCCTTTCTTGATCCGCTGAGGCGAAGTGTCAAGTGCTTATTTCTCTTGGTATTTTTGCGGTTTCCTAAGCGTCTCACGCCCGCCCGGCCTCCCGTTGCGCCAACCACCCGGGAACCCCCGTCGCACCGTGTAAAACCGCCCCTCCCCCGTTTGACCCGCCAGTTGCTACGGCATGGGTGTCACCTATTTGCGACAGTTGCCGTACGAAGAGAGACTCTGGCAAAATACTAAACGTGTTTACTATCTGATACCGCCGGGGCCGCTCAATCGCTGCGCCGGCTTTTTTTGCCCACGACATGTCGAAGATCGATTGGTCGTCCCGTTTCGGCACGCTGGTGCATGACGTCGCGCGCGTTCACTCGCGCCTGTTCGACCGGCGTGCTCGCGGAAACTTCGATCTCACCCGGGCGCAATGCCGCGTGCTGGTGATGCTGCATCGCTACGGCGTGCAGACGCAGGCAGAACTGGCCGAACGCATGGAGTTGACGCCGATGGCACTCGTCAGACTGCTGGACCGGTTGAGGGAGAAGGGTCTCGTACGTCGCGAACGCGACCCGAACGACAAACGCGCGCACCTGCTTTACCTGACAGAGGCTTCGGAGGCGAAGATCGACACGATCGTCGCGTTCGCCAATGTGGCAGAGCGCGAGGCGCTGGCCGACCTCACACCGGCCGAGCGTGCCGAGTTGTCGCGATTGCTGGGCAAGGTGCTGACGAACCTCACGCGTGCCGAAGCCGAATGTCCGGCCCCGGCGCGCCCTTCCGAGGAGGCCGCGCCGGAGTAAGCCGCAGGTGCAGGAGGCCACGCGTGCGAAGACAGACCCCTTCGCATCGTCATAACGACAAGAATAACGATCGACCAGAGGAATTACCGTGTCATCCCCGCAAAAGGCTGACGATCCGGGCAAGCACCGCGCGTTCGTCAGCGTGTCCGTCATGCTCGCGACGGTCCTGCAGACCCTCGACAGCACCATCGCCAACGTGGCCCTGCCCCATATGCAGGGTAGTCTTTCCGCCTCGCAGGACTCGATTACCTGGGTACTGACGTCCTATATCGTGGCGGCCGCCATTGCGACGCCGCTCACCGGCACGCTTTGCGCCCGCTTCGGACGCCGGCGTGTCTTCCTGTGGTCTGTCGCGGGCTTCACGATTGCTTCGGCCCTGTGCGGCATGGCGCAATCGCTCACGGAGATCGTGGCGGCGCGTCTGTTCCAGGGGATTTGTGGCGCGGCGCTTGTGCCACTTTCACAGGCGACCATGCTCGACATCAACCCGCCGCACAAGCACGGCTCGGCGATGGCAATCTTCGGCATGGGCGTGATGGTGGGGCCGATTCTCGGGCCGTCGCTCGGCGGCTGGCTCACCGACAGTTACAACTGGCGCTGGGTGTTTTACATCAACCTGCCCATCGGCCTGATCGCCTTCCTTGGCATTGCCGCCTATCTGAGAGAGCCGCCGGAGCAGAAAGCCGGCAAGTTCGATGTGCTGGGCTTCGTCACCCTGAGTCTGGCCATCGGTCTGTTGCAGTTGCTGCTTGACCGGGGTGAGCAACAGGATTGGCTGAACTCCACGGAAATCTGGCTGGAAATGCTTGGCGCCATCGTCTGCTTCGCATACTTCATCGTCCACACATGGACGGCCGGCGAGCATTCGTTCTTCGACCGGGCATTGCTGCGCGACCGGAACTTCAACACGGGCGTCGTCTATATCTTCGTGGTCGGCATCATCCTTTACGCCACGCGCGCTTTGCTCCCGCCGATGCTGCAAAGCCTGTTCGGCTACCCCGCGATTCTGACCGGGCTGGTCACCGCGCCCTCCGGAGCAGGCACCATGGCCGCCATGCTCATCGTCGGACGGATGATCGGCAAGGTCGACGTTCGCTATCTACTCGGCTTCGGCTTCGCGCTGACCGCCTATTCGCTGTATCTGATGGCCGGGTACTCGCTCACGCTGCGTCCGTCGGATATCGTCTGGCCGGGGGTTATTCAGGGTTTCGGTCTTGGCTTCGTCTTCGTGCCGCTTACCACGGTCACGTTCGCCACACTGCCCGGCACGCTGCGTGCCGACGGCGCGGCCATTTACAGCCTCTCGCGCAATATCGGCAGCAGCATCGGCATCTCCGTCGTACAGACGCTGCTCACGCAGAACACACAGGTCAATCACGCCTCGCTCTCCGAGTACATCACGCCGTTCACACAAGGCGTGGAGACTTATGTGCAGACGTACGGGGCGGCGGCGATGGCCTCGCTCAATGCCGAAGTCACCCGGCAAGCGGCGATGATCGCCTATCTGAACGATTTCAGGCTCATGATGGCGCTCACGCTCGTCGTCATGCCATTGCTGTTCTTCATTCGCGTGAAGAAGAAGGCGCCCGGCGAAGTGGACGAGATGGTGCACGTGGCGGCCGACTAACCCTCCACGGCTTCTACGGCTTGACGCGGCGCACCGGCGCCGCTTGCTTGCCCGGTTGGCGTGGCTTACGAGGCTTGCGTGGCTTCGGCTCCACCCCGATACGCGGGTCCCCGGCAAGGACGTGCGCCGTCAGGCGCCGCGCGACGGATTCGAACTCAGTCTCGCTTTGCGGCAAATACAGCCACTTCCCCAACACCGGGTGCGGGCGCAACACCGGCATCTCGGCCATCAGCGACGCGTGGTGCTCGCGCGACGTGCAAACGAGCAGCCCATCCCACGGGGCGTCACGATCAATGACAGCCAGACATTGCACACCGTGCACATAGGCGACATCGGCACCGAACATTTTACGGGGAATAAAAGTCTCTTCGTTCTCGAAGGGTTCAAAAATCCAAAGCAGTGAATTACTGATAGTCGATGGCACAGTGTTGAATTCTCAATAAATACGATCAGCAAACGCTTCGCGAAAATCATCCTGTTCGCGAAATACATGGCGAATCCGCATTGCCTGCCGGATGCCGTCACCCATTGGACATATCGTTGTTCGAATTCTTAGAGATTCACGAAAAACGTCTAACCATGTGCGTCATGGCATTCAGGCATCATTACGTTTCAAAAAAACAACACAAAAAATAATATAGCAATGCTCTCAATTGTGTTTTTTGAAGAGGCAATCTAATTTGGCGCGACAGGGGATTACCGATCGTTACGGGAGTGTGCCATGCACGCCTCACCGCTCAAGATTGGGTCTCGCCCAGTTCCGATTCATCGCTGCCCACTTCCTTTGCGGCCGCTGATTCTAGCTGTCTCGCTTTGCGTGCCTGGACTCGCTAAAGCGGTTTGCGACAACACGGCACCCGCCAGTGGTACGACCGTCACTTGCACCGGCAACGGCACGAGCGTTACCGCACAAACGGGCAGCACCAACGTGAGTGTGAACGTGACCGGCGGCAGCAACCCGAGAGCGGCCTGACCCGCGACGTGAATGGCAAGGGCCTACCCGCCTCGCTCGAGACCGGATCCCCCATTCCCCTCACCTCGACGCTAGCGTAACCAGTGCAAACAGCACCTCGGCACAGTTCGGCGTCGGCGTGGCAGGACGCTTCAACAAGTTCACCAGCGTGTATGCGACGCTCGGGCTGCGCTGGACCTGGTAAGCGTCAGCCCGCCTGGCGCTTACCGTGCTCGCCCCACGATGCCGTTGAAAATGTCTTCAATCGATACCGCCGTATTCGAAGCGCTTCAATTCAAGGAAATTCAAATCACACGCAAAACGCCATCGGCTTTTGCGCTCATCTATCAATCGAAAACCGTCAGATTTCAAACAATGAAACATCGTATTTGACGGACTATCGAATTTCAATTTTCGCCCCTCGACGTTCGCATCCGTGCGTGATGCGGCAAAGAGACGCTTCAGATATGGCGGCCGCGGCAGAATCCGCGGGCTGACATGACATCTGAGCGCAGCGCGAAGCCTTACCGGACGAAGCAGGTCAGGGCGAGATCGCCTCGCGATCTTTTGCGACCTGATATCGCCCCTTCAATTGCCTTCCTCGTCCTGCACCTTTACACCAACATCCGATAACTCGCGGAGCCACAATGACGATGTGTAATACCTCAATGAAGCAATCACTTCTGTGTCTCGCGGCCGGGGGGCTGCTGGCCTGTATGTCGACAGCGCATGCGCAAACGACAGCCGAAGAAGCGAACAAGAGCAACAATCCGCTCAATCTTGCGCCGGCGTTCAGCATGCAGAACTTCTACGCGCCGTCGATCTTCGGGACCAATACACATACCAATGACTTTCTTTTGCGCCCGACGATACCGTTCGGACCGAACCGCTTCGTGCCTGTGCCGCAGATCTTTCGCGCGACGGTGCCGATCAGTACGCGCCCCGATCCGGCGGGCGGCTACCAGACCGGACTGGGTGACATCAACCTGTTCGACATCTTCCTGCTGGACGCAGGAGGCGGGACGCAATTCGGCGTCGGCCCGTTGCTGACGATACCAACGGCGACAGACAAATCCTTGGGGACGGGGAAATGGCAGGCAGGTCTTGCCGCCGTAGGCGTGCATTCGAACAAGTCTGGCGTGTTTGGCGCGCTGGTCCAGTGGCAGCATTCGTTTGCCGGTCAGGAAGATCGTCCGACGGTGGAGTCGTTTACGGCCCAGCCCTTCATCATCTACAACCTGTCGGACGGCTGGTATCTGCGCTCCACCGCGACCTGGTCCTTCGATCTGCAACACGGCAACTACTACATTCCCCTGGGGCTGGGTGCCGGCAAGACGTGGAAGATCGGTACCACGATCGTCAACGCGTTCATCGAACCGCAATACTCGATGGTGCACTCAGGCAGCGTGCCCAGATGGCAGATCCTAGGAGGTGTGAGCTTCACGTTCGGCCACTGACGGCATGTGGGCCTGCGCCGCCAACGCAAACGCCGGCCCAACGGTTGAAAGTGCGTCACCCGCCTGCCGCAGCACGCAACGTCTGCACTTCGGTGCGAGAATCTGCGGCCGGCATGGCCGTCTCCGGCGTGTATCGCACGCAGCGATTCCGGCCAGCCGCTTTGGCTTGATAGAGCGCGCGGTCCGCCCGCTGCACCAGCGACGACAATTCCCCACGCGAACGCTCGTCACAGGCGATCCCGATACTCACGGTTGCGGCTACCGTTTCCCCCTGCACCATACGGGCGGCTCGCTCGAACGCTTCGCGCACGCGTTCGGCGATCGTCTGTGCCTCGGGCGCGCCCACGCCGGGCAGGAATAGCGCAAACTCCTCGCCGCCGTAGCGTCCGAAAATATCGTCCGAGCGCAGTTGCTGCGAAGCCGTGCGGGCGAACAGCAACAGCACCGTGTCGCCAAACGGATGCCCGTACGTATCGTTGATACGCTTGAAGTGGTCCAGATCAAGCAGCAGCAAGGCTACCGGCGCGCGTGCCGCGCTATGCCGGCGCATCTGCTCGCGCGCAAGACGCGTGAACTCAAGGCGATTGAACGCCTGCGTCAGGCCATCGCGCGTGGCGGCGCGGTGCAGTGCGATTTCCGAGCGCTCCTTGCCCAGCGAGACCATCAGGAAGCTCGCCACCACGATCAACACCAGCATTTCCGTCGTCGACACCTGCGGGCCGAACCACGTCAGAAACTGTGGATCGCCCGGACCGAGCCACACCAGCGCCACCGCACGCACCGCATAGAACGATCCGTGCAACACGGCAACCACCGCCAACACGATGCTGCTCGGCAGCCGTGATCCCGAGGCCTGCCAGAACTCCTTCGCCGCCATCAGGCTGTAGAACGCCAGCAGGGAGAAGAACAGCACACCGCCGCTCCAGGCATCCAGCGGCCGGGCGAACAACCATGTCCCCCACAACAGCACCGCCGGACCGCCGAACACCGCAACCCATTGCACGCTGCGCGCATAGAAACGTCGCGCACCGCTCCACACCATCGCGAAGGCAAGCGTCGCCACGGCATTGCCCAGCGGATAGAGCACTGCGAGCCGGGAGCTTCGCGCAGCAAGCAGATAAAGAATGGGCGAGAATGTCGCGAGCAGGAAAGCCAGACTCCACCAGCGCGGAGACTCGGCCTCGTCGCGGCGCAACGCGTCGAGCATGAACAGGATGCCTGTCGCAATGCTCAACAGGAAAGTCACAAACTGTAGTGTCGGCAGATCCAGCGTCGGCAATGACAAACCAAGAGCCATGGCTCCGTCCCCCGTACGCGCCACCAATCCTCGGACATGACCGCCCGGAACGCGATGCGCAGTTTGAAGTACGGGGGAATGAAACCGGTCTGAGAGATCAGCGGTTCGATATTCGGGATGGAAAATCTGGCAGCGGCTTGCGCACCGTATGCGGCGCACCGTCTGGCCGCCCCGGTTCGGCCATCGGTTTCTCAGAGACATATCCGGCACGTCGTGCCTGACCACGCGTCGTCCCTACGGCACTTTGGGTTGCGTGCCGCTACGCGTGATGCCGGAATTCGCGGAATTCAGCCTTGCTCCATACCCATGGGGCGGGATTCTAGCACGCCATTTTGAGAGGGCAACCGGCCGTCTGGCCGACCACCTACCGGCGCACCCACGTCTCTTACATTTCCTGTCGACGCCGCGCCGACAACGCGCCCGCCGTCTGAATCACGAGATCGGCAAAGCGTCGCTCGTCGCGCTCGGCATTCCAGCGCACGCGCGGCACCGCAATGTTGATCGCTCCGATGGCCCTGCCGTCCTGATTCACCACGGCGGCCGCCGTCGAAATGTCGCCCATGAAGAACTCGTCTTCCGTATGCGAATACCCCTGCTTGCGAATGCGCGCGAGCCGCTCCTTGATCTTGCGCGGCTGCGTCACGGTGACGGGGGTGAACTGTACGAGATTGGTGCGCGCCAGAATGTCGTCGATCTCGGCGTCGTCGAGCGTGGCGAGCATCGCCAGCCCCGGCGCCGTGCAATACGCAGGCAGACGCGAGCCGACAATGACGTTCGCGTTGAATACGCTGCGGCTCACGATACGCAGAACGAACACGATGTCCGTATCCAGACGCACCGTCAGGTTCGTGGCCTCTTCCGTCTCCGCCGCCAATTGCTGAAGATAGGGTGCCGCGCGGCTCACCAGTTCGTTCGAGACAAGATAGTGATACGTGAAGTCCAGCAGCTTCGGCGAGAGTTCGTACTTCTTGCTCTGCGGGTCTTTGAGCAGATAGCCAAGCGCCGACAGCGTAAAGGTGAAGCGCTGCGCCGCGCTGATGTCCAAGCCCGTCGCCACGGCGATTTCGGAGAGCGAAAGATGGCGCTTCGAGCCGTCGAACGCGGTCAGCACCTTCATCGCCTTTTCGACGGACTGAACGTAGAGTGTGGAGTCGGCTGACGGCGTGCTCACGGCAGCCGGCGTTTCGGAGGCGGCGGCCGCTTTAGCGCGGGTGCGAGGAGTTTTGGTGGTGGCCACGATCGTTGTGAAATGGGGCAGGCAGAGGGCGATTATCTCATAAAAATAACTTTATATCTTATGCCGATAACCGATGAATCATCGTCATTGCCTCGTCGACGACACCGCTGCCCTGCCCCGCCCACATCACTTTGTCGCCGTCATTTCCCATGCATCGCGGGTATCGCGTGAGAGCAGATGCTTGCGAATTCGCTCCGACGGCGTGGTTTCGAAGTGCGCGGTCTCGCGATAGTAGCGTGGCCGCTGGTAGCTGGCGAGCTTATCGGCGGCCCACTGCGAAAGCACCGTCCAGTCGACGGCCTGAGCGTCGCGGAACTGTACGTACAGCATGACATCCTGCTCGCCGATGTCGCTCGCGATACCGATGGCGGCACATGCGGCCACCGCCGGGTGCCGCGCGAACACACGCTCGATCTCCCAGGCAGACACGTTCTCGCCGCGTACCCGCATGCTGTCCGTGCGACGGCCTATGAAGACCAGGCTGCCGTCGGCGCCGCGCCGTGCGCTGTCTCCCGTGAAGAGCTTGCCGTCGCGCAATACCTTCGACGTGGCGTCGGGATTGTCGAGATAGCCCGGCAAAAATACCCCTTCCACCTCACTCGACAGGACGATCTCGCCCGGTTCGCCGTCGGCCACCGGCCGTCCCTCGTCGTCGAGCAGTTCCAGCGTCAGCCACGGCAAGGCATGGCCGATGGAGCCCGGCATGTCCGCGTCGTTGAGCGTGGCGAAGCTCGAACACTCCGTCATGCCGTAGCACTCGCGCAATGTGCATTGCAGACGCGCTTGCGTCGCCTGCCATGCGCTTGCAGACACGCCCGCGCCCCATGCCACGCGCAGGGAATTCTGCGCCGGTTGTGCTTCGCGCGGCAGTTGCATGAGGATGTCGAGGATGCCGCCGAGGTAATGCAGATGCGTTGCCTGCGCGGCCGCACATTGCTGCCAGAAGCGGCTTGCGGAGAATCGCTCTACGACATGCATCTCGACATCGGCGAGAAACGGCAGCAACAGCATTTGTGCGCCGCCGATGTGGCACAACGGCTCCCACAGGAACAGCCGGTCGCCATCGCGAACATCTGCGACGCGCAGCGCAGCCTCGCTGGCAATGCGCATCATGCGGTGCGTGAACAACACGCCCTTGGGTGCGCCCGTCGTGCCCGACGTGTAGATGATGCACAGCACCGACGCAGGTGTGACGTGCGCAGCCACCGGTCTGGCGCCGGCATAGGCGGCGGCTTGTGCCGTCACCTCGGCCAGCAGGCGGCGCACGACGCGCGTCCCGTGATGATCCGGCTGCTGTACGGCAAGCGCCACACCGGCGTTCAGCACCTCGGCGAAGGCCGGTTCCGCGATGAGCAGCTTCGGCTTGGCATGGCCGAGCAGATATTCGATCCCATCGCCCTTCAGACGCGTGTTGACCGGCACCCACACCAGCCCGGACAGCATGAGGGCGTAGATCAGCGCCACCTGCGCCGCGCTGTTGCCCAGCATGACGGCAACCCGGTCGCCCGGCACGAGGCCCTGCGCCGCGAACCACGCCTGAAAGGCACCGACGCGCACCGCCATCTGCGCACGGCCGATGGTTTCGCCCTCGAACACGACGACGGGTTTGGCCGACGCCCCCTGAAGGCCCGCCATCAGCAGCGGCACGACATCGAGCCGGTCGCCCTCGGCGCGCTGGGGAAAGTACTGCGTATAAGGATGTGGCGACGAAGGATGTGAAGACGACTGCGCATTCACCGGCGCAACTCGGGCAACGTTGGACATGGACATACGGAAATCCGCAGATATCAATAGCTCTTGCGTTTGAAGATCGAAGACAGCCAGACGATGAACACCATCAGGAACACCAGCGAGGTCGCGACAGCCGCCAGTGTCGGCGTGACGGCCAACTGGATGTCGTCCCACATCTGCTTGGGCAGCGTGGTGTTGATACCGCCGGAGACGAAGATGGCAATCGTCAGGTCGTCGAACGACACGATGAAAGCGAACAGGAAGGCCGAGCCCAGACTTGCAGCCATCAGAGGCAGCAGTACGGTGCGCACGCGCGTGAAGGCCGAGGCGCCGAGCATCTTGGCGGCATCGTCGAGTCGCCAGTCGAAGCGCTTGAAGCTCGCCGACAGCGTGACCACGACATACGGGATCGCAAGCACGGTATGGCCGATGACCAGGCCAGCGTTGGTACCCGCCAGTTCCCAGCGCGCAAACAGATACAGCAGACCGACGGCTACCACGATGCGCGGCACGATCAGCGGCGCGATAAACACGGCGAACAATGGCTTGCGCCAGCGCGACGGCAACCGCACGAGCGCCAGACTTGCACCGAAACCGAGAACCAGTGCCAGCGCCGCAGTGGCAAAGCCCACCCCGAGCGAGCGCAACAGCGCTGCCTGCCACACACTCGATTCGAGGAACGCCACGAACCATTTCATCGTGAAAAGCTCAGGCGGAAATGCCACGAACGACTGCTTGGTGAAGGCCAGCGGCACCACGAAGGCAATCGGCAGCACCAGGGCAAGCACGACCGCCCATGTATAGGTCTTCAGGCCAAAGCCGCCCTCTGCGCGCTCGCGCCCCCACGACAGCTTGCCCGTGAGGCGTCCGATGGCGATGAGCGCGGGCAGCATGCGCCCGCCCGACCCGGCACGGCGCTCCGGCGCCTCGCCGGCCAGCGACGACAACCCGACGACCCGGTCGTACACGTAGAACACGACAATCGAGCACAACAGCAGCACGCTCGAGAGCGCACCGGCGAAGCGCAGGTCGAATAGCTCCAGCACCGACGAGATGACGAGTTGAGCGACCATCGACTCACGCGGCGAACCCAGCAACGCAGGCACGATGAAGAAGCCCAGGCTCGAGATGAAGACCAGCAATCCGGCCGCAGCGGCCCCTGCCCCCGACAGCGGCAGAAAAACGGTGAAAAAGCCCGTCGCGCGGTCGGCCCCGAGGGTCTGCGCCGCCTGCACGAGTTGCATATTGATGCCGCGCATGATCGGCAGCATGGTCATGACCGCGAGCGGCAGCATGGCGTGCACCATGCCGATTAGCACACCGGTGAGCGACGGCGCCAGCGTGCTCGTGCTATCGATCAGACCGAGATGCGTCGCCACGACCGTCAGCAAACCTGTCTTGGAGAGCAGCAACATCCACGCATACGTCTTGACGAGATAACTCGTCCAGAACGGCAGCACGATCCACAGCAACCAGCGCTCGCGCGAGCGCGCCGGCAGACGCGCCAACAGGTACGCAACCGGATAGCCGAGCAAGACGGAGAGCGCTGCGGTGAGAAAGGCAATCCAGAATGTCGAGGCCAGCACTTTGACGTACACGGCCGAATGCGTCATGCGGGCGAACTGCGCGACCGAGAGCACGCCGTCGCCATCGTAAAGGCCACCTTGCAGAATCTCGACGACCGGCACGATGAAGAACACTGCGAGGAACAACAACGCGGGCAAGGCCGGCAGCCACCGGGCCAGATGTTGCGGCCAGGTAATACGGGGCCCCGCCTGAGGCAGGCGTTGAACAAGCCACATGGCAAATACTCCTGAAGCGGATGACTTGGGCGTCGGGCAAAAAGCTCAGCGCGTAAGCAGCGTCGCGCGGCCGTGATCCCACGCCAGACCGACGCGCTCGCCGACACACGGCGTGAGATCGCGCGGGCAGCGCACGGTGAAGTCGGCGCCGTCGTCGCGCTCGGCACCCTGCCCCAGCGACACGATCGCGCGCGTGTCCGCCCCCAGGAAGACGACTTCGCGTATCGTGCCGGCGAGCGCCCCCTCTTCGGGCGAGGTCAGCCGCGCCGCTTCCGGACGCACCAGCAGACTGGCGGCCCCGGCTGCCGGCAGATCGGGACTCGGGCCGATGGGTACCAAACGGTCGCCCACACGCAAGGCCACGCGGCCGTCGGCCACACGTTCGACCACGCCGTCGAGCAAGTTGGAATGACCGAGGAAATCCGCCGCAAAGCGTGTCGCCGGACGGTCGTACAACTGTGCCGGGGTGCCGATCTGCTCGATACGCGCCTGATTCATCAGACAGATCCGGTCGGACAGCGTGAGCGCCTCGTCCTGATCGTGGGTGACGTAGATGAACGTCGCCCCCAATTCCTGATGCAGACGCCGGATTTCCATCTGCATGTGTTCGCGCAGCTTCTTGTCGAGCGCGCCAAGCGGCTCGTCGAGCAGGATGATCGAGGGACGGAAGGCGAAGCAGCGCGCAAGCGCGATGCGCTGCTGCTGCCCGCCCGACAACTCCGACGGCAGACGCTGCGCAAAAGCCTGCATCTTGACCATCGTCAATGCGGCGTCCACGGCCGGCGCCAGTTCGGCACGCGGCAGTTTGCGCATGCGCAGCCCATACGCCACGTTGTCCCAGACGGTCATGTGCGGAAAGAGCGCGTAACTCTGGAACACCATCCCGATGCCGCGTTTGCCCGGCGCGTCGTGCGTGGCGTCGCGCCCGTCGATGAGAAGTTGCCCGGCGCTGGGCTCGACCAGCCCCGAAATCATCTGCAACAGCGTGGTCTTGCCCGAGCCCGACGGCCCGAGCAAGGTGAGAAATTCTCCTGCCGCGACCCGAAGGTCGGTCGGCAGAAGCGCGGGGGTCTCGCGATACGTCTTGGCAAGACCGATCGTTTCCAGTTTGGTACTCATGTTCGCCTCATCCTGCTCCGTTGCCTCTCACCCCTTACGACAACAGCCATGCGTTGAAACGCTCGGTGGCCCTCGTGCGGTTCTCGGCCCACCATTGCGGACTCGGCAGACGCATCCCCTTCAAGTTGGCCGGTGCCGTGGGCAACAGCATTGCGCGATCCTTCTGGATGGCGTCGAACGCCTTGAGGTTGGTTGGGCCATACGCGAGATCCTGCGTAATGAGCGACTGACGGGCAGGATCGCCGCAGAACCGCACAAACTGCTTGGCGAACTCGGCGCGCGGCGTGCCCTTCGGAATCCCCCACCCTTCGATGGAATACAGCCCCTGATTCCAGACGATCTTCACCGGCGCCTTGTTGTCGATGGCGGCCTGCGCGCGGCCGTTCCACGTCGACATCATGTCGACGTCGCCGCTCTGAATCGCCTGCATGGCTTGTGCGCCGGACGTCCACCACAGATTGACGTGCGGCTTGATCTTGTCGAGCGACTTGAACGCGCGGTCGAGATCGAGCGGATACAGCTTATCGATGGGTACACCGTCGGCCATGAGCGCCTGCTCCAGCGTGTCGAGCGGGCTGCGGCGCAGCGAGCGGCGCCCAGGGAAGCGCTTCACGTCCCAGAAGTCTGCCCACGTTTGCGGCGCTTCTTTCTGGAACTTGTCGGTGCGATAGGCCAGCACGGTCGAATACACGTCGACGCCCAGCCAGTCGGCCGTCACCGCCTCGGGCATGATGCCGGGGAAGTCGCCGGCCTTCATGCCAATGGGCTCGAGAAAGCCCTTCGACTCGAGGTACGGAATATCGGCCGAGAGCGTGAGCGTCGTCACATCCCACACGAAGTTCTTGGTCTGCACCATGGCCGCGAACTGCGCCACCGGCTGCGACTCGCGCGCCACGCTCACGACCTTGATGCCGGTGGCCTTCTCGAACGGGTCGTAAAACGCACGGCGGTAGGCTACGGTGTACGGCCCCCCCGGATCGGAGACGATCAATTGACGTGCCTGTGCGTACGCTGTACGCGACACAGCCAACGGCAAGGCGCTTGCCAGCGCGGCAGTGCCGGCCATTTGCATGAGGCGGCGACGAGACGGGTTTTGCGGGTCGTGCGGTTGAGACATGGAAAACTCCGCTAGCGTGTGGACAGACGCGACGCGCATGTCCTGTAATGTTCACCGCCCCGCAACACTGCGCGTGAAGCCGGGCGGCGGGACGTCATTCGACGGCGACCGGTATCGCTCAGGCCTTTGCCGCCTCGGCCTTGGCAGCACGCTTGGCAAAGAACGCGGCCATCATGCGCGCCGGCTCTCCCGATTCGTACGATTCGCGCTGAATGCGCATGCCGGCTTCGATGGCGTCCTGGAACGTGCCTTCGGTCATCTCGCGAAAACGCTGCTTGTCCAGACGCATGGCCACCGGCGGCTTCTCGGCCAGATCGGACGCAATCTCCAGCGCCTTCTCGAACACCTTCTCTTCCGGCACGAGGTGATGAATCAGCCCCAGACGATGGCACTCGTCGGCTTCCATCAAGCGGCCCGTGAGCGTGAGTTCGATGGTGCGCGACAAGCCCAGCATGTGATTCATGATCCACGGACCCGTCGTGCTCGCGATCCCGGCATTGATCTCCGGCTGCCCCATGCGCACGCCGGGGTGGCCGACGCGAATATCGCCCAGTAGCGACACCTGGAAGGCCGAACCGGCCGCCGTGCCGTTCAGCGCCATGACCAGCGGCTTCTTCAGGCTGCGGATCACATCGTAGTAGTGCTCCCAGCCCTTGATCCACTCGATGGCGGTGTCGCCGTCGAAGTGCTTCGCTTCGGCCAGATCCTGCCCGGCCGAGAAAGCCCGGCCTGCGCCGGTCATGATCACGGCCGCCACGGTCTCGTCGGCATTGAAGCGCTCGAGCGCATCGATGATCAGTTCGCGCATGGCGATGGTCCAGGCGTTGAGCGCCTGCGGGCGGTTCAACGTAATCACCGCAACGCGGCCAACCTGCGTGAAGAGAACTTCCTGTTCCGTTTGCTTTGCTGTCTCGCTCATTTGAACTCCAGGGACACCGACGCGTGAGATCACGCGTGCATTGAGATGGCGACAAGTCGACTATCGCATTTTTCATAAACAGTTATTTCAGTGCAATAACTATTATTTGAAAGAAATATAGTGGCTTCAAAAAAATGACGCAAGCCGAATCGACTCGGGGTTTACCTCAGGCGGTTGCACCTCTCGATTGGCGAGCAAAAGCGAAAAAAAAGGCAGTCCGTGAGGACTGCCCGTCTTGCCTGCTGATGCCTGAGTGCGATGGCGTGGCGCCGGAGGTAATGCGCTCGGCGTGAGCGACGCCTTGCCTGCTCAGCGGGTCTCCTTCTGCCTGCGCATGCGCCGGATCGCCTGCAATTGCGCCACGGCCTCGGTCAGTTCGGCCTGCGCCTTGGCGTAATCGATATCGCTCGCCTGCGTCTCGAGCAGCGCCTTGGCTTCCTCGCGGGCTCGCTGGGCACGGGCCTCGTCTAGGCTTTCGGCACGTATGGCGGTATCGGCCAGCACCGTTACCCGGTCGGGCTGAATCTCCACGAAGCCGCCCGCAATGTACAAAAACGTGTCCGTGCCGTCGCCCGCTTCGATTCTGACGGTACCGGGGCGCACCGCCGTGAGCAACGGCGTGTGCCCGGGAAGCACGCCCAACTCGCCCGATGTTCCGGGCACCGCGACAAAGCGCGCCTCACCCGAAAATATCGCCCGCTCGGTGCTCACCACATCGACCTTGAGTAATGCCATGCCTTTTATTTCTCCCTGCAATGCCACAGGCATCGCCCAATTCAGAGCTTCTTCGTGTTGCCATCGTCGCACAAAGAGGGCATCTCGGATATGCGGCCCCCCCTATTCGTCCCGGCTTACAACGTACGCGGCGGCGGGACGTCAAGCTCCGCAGCCATCTTCATCAATGATTCCCAAATCTGGGGCGTCAGGTCGATGTGATCGTGATGCTTCTCGCGGTTCTGCGCCTCATACTCGCCCGGATACTGCACCCGGTCGAAGCCCGGTTGCGGCGGGCACGACGTCAGATAGTCGATGAATGCCTCGACCTCATGCGAGCGCCATGTCGCCGAAAAATCGACCTGAGGATTGAGCACGATCGCAAACATGTTGTTCGTTGCCACACCGGCACGCGGGTGTTCCGGCTGAATCGTGCCGCCGCCCGAGAGCACACCGGCGAGCAGTTCCGTCACAACTCCCAACGCGTACCCCTTGTGGCCACCGAACGGCAGCAGTGCCCCGAACGGCTCGGTAAAGAGTGCGTTCGGATCGGTCGACGGGTTCCCGTAGCCATCGATCAGCGAGCCTGGCGGCGCCTGCTTGCCTTCGGCCGCCAGCACACGCGCCTTGTTGATCGCCATGGCGCTGGTGGCCATGTCCACCACGAGCGGCGGACGATTGTTCGGCAACGGTCCGGCAAAACACAGCGGGTTGGTCGTCAGGCGCGGCTCGCGGCCGCCGTACGGGGCCACCATTGGCTTGCGGTTCGTCACGTTGGTGAACGCCATGAAGATCAGCCCCTGATGGGCCACCATCTCGCCATACTGCCCCATCCGGCCCAGATGGTGGCTGTTGCGCAGCGTGAGGATGCAGACGCCCTTGTCGAAGGCGCGCGCAATGGCATGCTCGACCACTAACTTGCCCACGTGCTGACCGAAACCGCCATTGCCTTCATACAGCAGCAGATTGCCGTGGTCGGTGAGCACGGTCGGGCGTCCGCTCGGGTTGACCTGTCCGTCTTCGAGCACCTTGCGGTACGTCGGCAGAATCGAGAGCCCGTGGCTCGCATAACCGACACGATCCGACTCGACCAGATGATGCGCGACGTCGAGCGCAATATCGTCGGGCACTCCTTGGGCAAGCAGCAGCTGCTTGCCGAAGTCGGTAGCGTCCTTCAAGGGAATTCGCATATTGAATCCTTGTTCGGTCTGCGCGGCTCAGAGCCAGCCCAACCAGCGCCAATACGTCGCGGCGAAGAGCAGCAGCAACGCATACCCCACGAGAGTAATCACGATGCCGACTCTCGCGAACTGCTTTGCCGTGAAGGTGCCGGTACCCAGACACACCATGTTCTGCGGCGCGTTGATCGGCAGGATGAAACCGAAGCTCACCGTGAAACCGAGCAACATGGCGATCCCCAGCCGGTTAAAGTCACCCGGCAACGTTTGCAGCACGGCGATCAGAATCGGCAGCATGGCCGACGTGAGCGCCGTGGCGCTGGCGAAGCCCAGGTGAATCAGGATCAGGAATGCCGCCAGAATCGCGAAGACCCACAGTGTCGGGAGGGAATCGAGGCCGGTTGCGGCGACCACATGATTGCCCAGCCATTGGCCTGCCTGCGTCGTCAGCAACGCGGTACCGAGACTGATACCCACACCGAACACGATCACCGTGCCCCAGGGAATGCGCGACTGCACTTCTTTCCAGGTCATCACGCCGAAGCGCGGCAGCATCAGCACCACCAGACCGACGTAGGTTACCGACGTGGTGTCGAAGTGGTGCAGTTTGCCTTCCGTCGCCCAGAACAGCAGCAGACCGATGGACACGGCGAGCAGACGCTTCTGCGCGCTCGTCATCGGACCCATTTCACGCAGTTGTGCTTCCACGGCTTCCTTGCCGCCAGCGATGGCGTCGGCTTCGGGCGGCATCATCTTGAGCACCAGCACCACGAGAATCACCGACATGATGACGGCCCACGGCGCACCGGCGACCAGCCACTCGGCCCACGTAATCCGGTCGCCGAGCATCTTGTCCATAAAGCCCACGGTCAGCAGGTTTTGTGCAGCCGCTGTCTGAATACCAACGTTCCAGATGCTTGTCGCCTGCGCCACGATGATCATGACCCCGGCCGCGATGTTCGAGCGCTTGTCGACACCGAAGGCGGCGATCACGCCCATCATGATCGGCACCACGCAGGCACTGCGAGCCGTGGCGCTCGGCACCACGAGCGAGAGCAGGATCGTCACGGCGATCGCACCGATCATCACGCGGCGTGTGCTGGTGCCGATCTTCGAGAGCGTGACGAGTGCGATGCGCCGGTCGAGTCCGGTCAGCGTCATGGCTGCCGCAATGAACAATGCGCCGGCCACGAGCGCGAGCGCCGAATTCGAAAAACCGGCAAGCGCCATGCTGATGGCGTTCGATGTGCCGTACTCGACACTGGGGTTCTGCACCGTGGGCGCGGTCCCCACGAGGAAGGCCATCAACGAAGTGATGATGATGGCGCTCGCTTCGTACGACACCGCTTCGGTAATCCACACCACCACGGCGAAGGCAAGAATTGCCAGCATGCGGTGACCGGCGACCGGCAGATCGTCGGGCATGGGAATCAGGAGCACGGCGATCATGACGATTACGCCGGCCATCAATCCGATGGGAAGCGCTTTCTTCTGGGGGGAACTTTGCACAGAGACTTCAGGCGTGCTCATGAGAGGGCTCCAGAACGGAATGGCATGCCGGCAGCCGGCATGTCTTGAGGAAATGCCACGCTTGAACTGCGGGTTAATCCTAACCGCATTGATCTTGGCGAGGCAAGCGCGAGAGAAAGGTTCATGCGACGGGCGACGTGTCCGGAACGCAGCGCGGACGCGGGCTTCGCCGGCATGAGGGATGGCGTATGACGACGGTTCCGGCGCACACGAGGCATCGGAAGACGATCAACGCCGAGGTAAATCGGGCATGCGCTTCGAACGGATCGCACGAGACACACGCGCGTATCCCGTCGCAATGCCCACCGGTTTAGAAATGCAGTCCGAAGTATTCGGGAGACCCGGCGAAGAGCTGAGTGCTCAGCACAGGGTCGGAGAGCGCGCGATGCCAGACGGTTTGATATAGCCCCGTCAGCCCGGCACGAGGCCCGGTGACCAGGCCTTCTGCCCCCTTCGTCAACCCGGCATTGCCGAGCGTGCCGCCCAAGGTCTGACCGCTCACGATGATCGGATCGGACGCCCAGGCGCCCGCCTGCGCGAACACGTCGTTCCACGGCGCCGGCGCCACGCCGGCAAGTGCCGGTGGCGGTGAACCCGGCGGCAGGAAAGCCGGCGCTCGGGCCGCACGCTTCGCGCGCGCGGCCCGCGACGGCCGGGCGCCATGTCGGGTGCTGGCAGTTGCGGTCTTCTCGCTTGCCGGGGCGCCCGAATAACTCGCGGTGCCCGACGGACTCGCGACATGTGCCGATGCCGGTATCCAGAAGCCACACAACAATGCCAGCGCCATCGTGGCGCCCATGAGGCGAGAGAGCGACTTTGTCATGACATCCCCTTATGCCGGCGGTGAATCCCGCCTGTATTGACAGAGTCAGAGCAAATTTCGCGCCACAAGCGATAACCATTTGATTCTTATGCACTTCCATTTCCACCATTCGCGTGATGCCAAGACAATCCCGATGAAGTGTTTCATTTCAGAAACACCCGGCAGCCGCGATTGCTTCATCGGCGAAACGCTTGCGACACCTTGTGGGCCAGCCGCCACGCGCACCGTTCAAGCATTGATCGACTTTCGATGCCTTCGATTGTCGTCCCGCGCTTCACCCGGCGCATTGATGCGAATCAATGGAAGTGCACGACCATACGAAAACCCGGATTGACGGGCGATGCGCCGTATGCCGAGTTGGCACGGGATGGTGGCTGAAACCAGGCTCGGACGCGTCTGAAAGCGCGGGGGACATGACGACGTCATGCACGGGTCTCTGGCACAATCGCTCAACGCGAGAAGCGATGGCCGTCGCAACGCTGTCCGAATCATTCCGTCAGCGCGATGTGCCGCATGACATAGAGGAGTTAGCAATGCCCCAGTTCGATGTGGATCTTTTCGTGATCGGTGCCGGTTCCGGCGGTGTACGCGCCGCGCGCGTCGCGGCGCAGTATGGCGCACGCGTGAAGGTGGCCGAGGAGTTTCGCGTCGGCGGCACCTGCGTGATTCGCGGGTGCGTCCCGAAAAAGCTGCTCGTCTATGCGAGCCGTTTCGCCGATGACTTCGAAGATGCCGCAGGTTTCGGATGGCAAGTGCCGCCACCCAAGTTCGACTGGAAGACACTCATCGCACGCAAAGACAGCGAAATCGCCCGGCTCGAAGGCATCTACCGCACCAACCTCGAACGCGCGGGTGCCGAACTGATCGCGGCGCGTGCCGTGGTTGAAGGCCCGCACACAGTTGTGCTGCCCGCTACGGGCGAGCGCATCACCGCCCGCCACATTCTGATTGCCACTGGCGGCAAACCGGCAGATCAGCCCCATTTCATCGGCCGCGAGCATGCCATCTCGTCGAACGAAGTGTTTCATCTCGCGTCGCTCCCCGAGCGCATCACGATCATCGGCGGCGGCTACATCGCTCTGGAGTTCGCAGGCGTATTTGCTGGACTCGGCTCGAAAGTCACGCTTGTGCATCGCGGCCCGCATCTGTTGCGCGGCTTTGACGAAGAGGTACGCACCGCCCTCGAAGCCGCCTATCGCGAGCGCGGCATCGAGGTGCTGCTGGAGCGAAAAGTGGAACGCGCGGACAAGGTGCAGGACCGCTTACGCATCACGCTGTCCGATGGAAGTACACACGAAGCCGATGTGCTGTTGAGCGCAGCCGGACGCGTGCCGTACACGCAGGGCCTCGGCCTTGCCGCAAGCGGCGTGGCGCTCAACGACAAGGGTGCCGTGATCGTCGATGAATTCTCTCGCACGAATGTGCCGTCGATCTTTGCCGTGGGGGACGTCACCGACCGCGTCAATCTCACACCGATGGCCATTCGCGAAGGTCAGGCGTTCGCCGATACGGTGTTCGGCGAGCGCACGACGCGCGTCGACCACAAGCTGATTCCGACGGCGGTGTTCAGTACGCCCGAAATCGGTGTCGTGGGCCTGACCGAAAGCGACGCACGCGCGCAGTATTCACAGCTCAAGGTCTACAAGGCGTCGTTCCGTCCGCTCAAAGCGACGTTGTCTGGCCGTCAGGAAAAGATTCTGATGAAGCTGCTCGTGGATGGCGCAACCGACAAGATCGTCGGCGCGCACATGGTGGGCGATCACGCGGGCGAGCAGGTGCAGTTGCTCGGCGTGGCGTTATCGATGGGCGCAACGAAGTCCGACTTCGACCGCACACTCGCGGTGCACCCTACGGCCGCTGAAGAGTGGGTGACGATGAGAACACCGGTGGCGTAATCGGTAGCTGATTAACCACTGACGCCCTCTCGCAGCGCCCGCGCCGATCCGTCGGTTCATCTATCCAGGTTGACCGGTGGTTCGCTGTGCGCTGGCATTGCGGCAAGCCCGGACAGGCGAGACGGCCCGTCCGGCCTCGCCTCAGAGACTCTGATACCAGACGCCGAAGATCGCGACGGGCGTGAGAATGAGCAGTAGCGCGCGCCACACCGGTACGAACCACTGTCCGCGCGTGCCCACGAGTACGGCGCGTGCCGACGGCCAGATGCGCGCACCGACGAAGAGCGCCACGCACAATCCACCTGCCGGCATCAGCAGATTGACGGTCACGTAGTCCATCAGATCGAAGATCGTCCGGTCGAAGAGCCGCACATCCGACCACACGCCGAAAGACAACGCGGCAGGTGCGCCAAAGAGAAATGTCGTCACCAGCACGGCCCCCACGGCCGGCACTCGACGCCATTGGTATTCGTCGATGAGAAACGCAGTGACCGGCTCGAACAGCGAGACTGCCGACGTCAGCGCTGCGAACAGCAGCAGCAGGAAGAAGGCCACCGCCACGAGATGACCGAACGGCATCTGCGCGAAAATCGCGGGCATCGTGATGAAGGTCAGCCCCGGCCCGGCGTTGGGCGCCACACCGAAGGCGAACACAGCGGGCAGAATCATCAGCCCGGCGAGAAAGCAGGCAAGCGTGGCGAGCGTTGCCACCCAGACGGCTGAGCCAGCCAGCTTCGCGTCCTTGGGCAGGTACGAGCCATAGACCACAATCATGCCGGCGCCGAGCGACAGCGAGAAGAACGCCAGCCCCAGCGCTTCAAGCAAAGTACTACCCGAAATAACGGAGAAGTCCGGCGTGAGAAACCATGCGACACCGGCCATGGCCCCCGGCAACGTAAGCGCGCGCGCAATGACCAGCAGCATCAGCAGGAACAGCGCGGGCATGAGCCACTTGCCGGCGCGCTCGATGCCCTTCTGTACCCCTGCGGCAACGATGATGCACGTCAGCCCCAGAAACACCCCCATGCTCACAAGTGACGCGACCGGGTCCGCGATGAACGCGGAGAATTCGCTGACCAGACGCTCCGTGTCGACTGCCAGTACGTCACCCGTGACCGCCCGCTTCAGATACGCCACCGTCCAGCCGCCGACCACAACGTAAAACGACAGAATCGCAAAGGCGTTGAATGTAGCGACGCGCCCGACCCATGCCCAACGGCGTCCGCCCAGCTCACGCAATGCCGTCGTCACAGACTTGCCCGTCAACCGGCCAATAGTCATCTCGGCAAGCAACAGGGCAACGCCAAGCGTCAACACACAGCCGAGATACAGGACAAGAAACGCACCGCCACCGTGCGCGCCCACCACGTAAGGAAACTTCCAGACGGCACCGAGCCCCACGGCAGAACCCGCCGCCGCCAGGACGAACCCCAGCCGGGACCCCCAGGTGGCACGGCCAGCGGCAACGGGCTCACCGAGTACCGCCGGCGAGGTAGTGGGTGGTGCTGAGGGTGTAATGGGCGAATGGGACACGTATCTCCTCCGGAAGAGGCCGTGCGCGCTCCGCGCAACGACATCCGCAGGAGCGACACGACACTTGTGATGGCATGGCGTCAGCCAGATTACTGGCGCAGCACGGCATCGCCTTCCCATCAATAGAGGGCACGTGCGCTAGCATGTGAGGCCATAAGGGTGGCCGGAGAGTCTACGCGGGAAATGGTGCCCATCGCTTTAGGAAAGCACCCAAAACAGAGATGGCGCCGGGGATTGCCATCCCCGGCAGCCGCAATGTTCAGTGGCCGAGCGTCACTTCGCCAGCCAATGCCGAGCGCGTGCCCGGCGTTGGCGGATTGCTCTCGCCGCGATACGCAAACACTACGGAGAATTTCGTGGTATCGCCCTCGTTGCGGCCGGCGGCATGGAATAGGCCGCTGTGGAACAGCACGACGTCGCCTTGCGCCAGTTCCACCTGTTGGCCACGGGTGACGAGCGGCTGATTGTCCGGCTCGTCGGGACGCAGGAAGTCGAGTGAATCGAGCTGATGCGGCTTGAGTTGCTCGCGATGCGAGCCCGGGATGAAGCGCAATGCGCCATTGCCACGGGTTTCCGGCCCGAGCGCAAGCCACACGGAAATCAGCGAATTCTGCGGGAACGACCAGTAACGGATATCGCGATGCCAGCCGGTGGCGGTGCCGAAGTGCGGGTGCTTGGTCATCACGCAATTGTGATGCGCCAGCGTGAGCACCACGTCCTCCCCGAAGATCTGCGCGAGCGACTCGATGAGATCGGGGCGGGTTGCCCAACGGCGCAGCGCATCGCCACGGTCGTAAGCCTTGAGCAGACGACGAACGGTCTGACCACCCTCCGCGTCACGCGACTGCGGCGCCCCCTCATAACCCACATCGGCTTCGAACTCCAGCGGCGGCGTTGCAGCCGCCAACTGCGCTCGCGCATCGGCCAGAATCGCCTCGCAGTCGGCCTGCGCCGCGTAGCGCGGAAGGATCAGATAACCGTCGTTACGGAAGGTTTCGAGTTGCGATGCGGTAAGCGCCATGATGGTCGGCGAAGCGGGTAGAAAACGGAATGTTGAGGGAGATTCGGTAACGTTACAGGGTAAATCGGCAGGAACTGGAGCGATATTGGCAGGACATTGTTGTCACGGCAACAGCACTCAGGCGGCGCGTTTGCGTCGTCGTGGCGGCAATTCGGCGGTGGAATTGTGTTCGAGCTTGGGCTCAGGCTGCGGCACGTCGGTGCCGGGCAACGACGCTTGCGGATTCCCTGCGGGGCGCGGCGTATCGACCACACTGCGCAAACGATCGAGTTCGCGCGTGAGCCTCGCCAATTGATACTCAAGCTGGCAATTGCGACGGTACAACGTGCGCATTTTTTGGCTGAGCGCCTGCGTCTGTGTCCAGTATTCCGGATACATGACGAAACGCCCATCGGGGCGCTCGACGACGCCAAGCCCGCTCTGCCCCATCACATCGATGGTTTCCAGCGCGTAGCGTCGAACTTTTTTTACCGTACCTGCCGCCATTTATTTCCTACAGTCCCAGCCTGAGAGAGTCAGGCGCGGCATTTTGCCATGAATTCACCCCGGCCGGGCGTCAAACCCATGCCGAGGCGGAGATTTATTTCGGCCGGCGGCCCCGTCAGACGGGGCTGTGCCCCGCAAACCTACCGCAACCCTAGCGGGAACATTACCGTTTCGGCGTCTTGCCGGTATCGATCGACGCAGGGGCACGCTTCGGTTTGTCGATTCCGATGGAAACAGGATCGCTCGCCGGAAAGGTCTCCTCGAGTGCCTCGTCGAGATCGTGCTCCACTGCGTCCTCCTTGGGAGGAGGCTGTGGGCTAGGCTTGCGTGTGCGGGTATCGTTCATCGAGTCCTCCGCTGGTGTGAGGCCGCGCGAGTGCGCGACCGTTTCTTCTACTATACCGCGAGCTGCGTACGCTCGCGTCGCACGGGCCTCAGTTTGCGGCGTCAGTTTGATGGTGTCAGCCGTTCGCGATGACGGGCCAGCGCGTCACGTACGAGCGAGTGCATCCCGGCAGCGGCGGACGTGTCGGCCAGTGCCAGAATCTGGGCGCGCATGCGCGGGTCCCAGAACTTGTGCAGATGCGTGGCGACTTCGCCCAGCGCTTCCTCCCGATCAGGCAACGATTCGAAGAAGTCCGCGATGCGATTGGCCATGCGCACGAGATTGTTACCGTCCATCAGATGTCTCCCGCCCCATCGTTGCCGTCAGACGCCGGCGTCGAGCGCCGCCCCGCCCGTGTAGATGACACACTGCTCACCCCGTACGAAACCCACCAGCGCGACACCTGCGGCCTGCGCCGTTCGCACCGCGAGCGCGGTGGCCGCCGAGACGGCCGCAACCATCGGAATGCCGACCTGGGCGGCCTTTTGTACGATTTCGACACTCGCACGACTCGTCATCAACAAAAAGCCGCTATCGAACGCCTGTCCGTCGCGCGCGAGTGCACCGATCAGTTTGTCGAGCGCGTTGTGCCGGCCGACGTCTTCGCGCAGGCAAAGCACTTCGCCTTGCGGCGAACACCAGGCCGCGCCGTGCACCGCACCCGTCACACCGTTCAACGGCTGATGCTGTGCCAGTCCGGCATAGGCCGCGGCCAGTGCGGCATGCGACACCCGCAACGTCTGGCCCGCCGCCGGCAACGGCCGCAGCACCTGATCCAGGCTTTCCGTGCCGCACAGCCCGCATCCGGTGCGCCCCGTGAGATTACGGCGACGCTCCTTGAGCCCGGCGAACGCCCGCGACGAGACTTCGAGATGCGCAGTAATCCCCAACGGCGTCGCCGTCACGTCAATGCCATAGCACTCGCGCCGGCCGTTCAGAATGCCCTCGGACAGGGCAAAACCCAGCGCAAAGTCTTCGATATCGGCCGGGGTCGCGAGCATCACGACATGGGAAATGCCGTTGAACTCCAGCGCAACCGGCACCTCCTCGGCCAACTCGTCGCTCGCCTGCTGCCATGTGCCCCGGCGAAAGCGCCGCACGGCGAACGTCGCGTGCGGCGTCAGCGCCTGCGGATCGATCGCAGCGGGCGCCACGTTGCACACCGGCGCAGCAATGGCTTGTGCGTCTTCGTCGCGCAATTCGCGGGCGGACTGCCTGTGGTCACGCTCACCTAAGGGGTTGGACATCGTCAAACGCTGACTCCACTTCAATTCACTGATCGCCGCCTACTTCGCCGGCACCGGCTCGGAGGACGTGCGGGCCGCATCGAGCAATTCGAGCTGCGTGCGGTTGAATGTCGAATAACTGGCTTGCCATGCCGAAGGCTGCGCCACGGGCAGCACCTGCACGGCCGTCACCTTGTACTCGGGACAATTGGTCGCCCAGTCGGAATTGTCGGTCGTGATGACGTTCGCCCCCGACTCCGGGAAATGGAACGTCGTATACACCACGCCCGGCTGCATGCGCTCGCTGAGCACCGCGCGTAACACCGTCTCGCCCGCCCGGCTGCGAATGCCGACCCAGTCGCGATCCTTGATGCCCCGCTCCTGCGCGTCGTGCGGGTGGATTTCAAGCCGGTCTTCATCGTGCCAGTGAACGTTGTGCGTACGGCGTGTCTGCGCTCCGACATTGTATTGCGAGAGGATACGCCCCGTGGTCATCAGCAGCGGATAACGCGGCGTGACCTTTTCGTCGGTCGGCACGTAGCGCGTAATGATGAAGCGCCCCTTCCCACGCACGAACGTGTCGACGTGCATGATCGGCGTGCCGTCCGGGGCGTTGTCGTTGCACGGCCATTGCAAGCTGCCCGCTTCGTCGAGACGTGCGTAGCTCACCCCATGGAATGTCGGCGTGAGCCGGGCGATCTCGTCCATGATCTGCGACGGATGCGAGTACGGCATCTCGTAGCCCAGCCGCTTCGCGAGCGCAATCGTCACTTCCCAGTCGGCCATGCCCGGCAGGGGCGCCATGACACGGCGCACGCGTGAGATGCGCCGCTCGGCGTTCGTGAACGTCCCGTCCTTTTCGAGGAACGTCGTACCGGGCAGCAGAACATGCGCGTACTTGGCGGTCTCGTTCAGGAAGATGTCCTGCACGACGATGCACTCCATCGCCTCCATGGCCGCCGCAACGTGCTGGGTGTTCGGGTCGGACTGCACGATGTCCTCGCCCTGGCAGTACAGCCCCTTAAAGCTGCCGTGAATCGCGGCGTCGAACATGTTGGGGATGCGCAACCCCGGCTCGGCCTGCAGCGTGACGCCCCACGCCGCCTCGAACTGCTCGCGCACCAACGTGTCGGAGACATGCCGATAGCCGGGCAACTCGTGGGGAAACGACCCCATATCGCACGACCCCTGCACATTGTTCTGCCCGCGCAACGGGTTCACACCCACGCCCTCACGCCCGACATTGCCCGTAGCCATCGCCAGATTCGCAATGCCCATGACGGTGGTCGACCCTTGCGCGTGCTCGGTTACCCCCAGTCCGTAGTAGATCGCCGCATTGCCGCCCGTGGCGTACAACCGGGCTGCGCCGCGAATCTGCTCGGCAGGCACGCCGGTGACGACCGACACCGCTTCGGGTGAATTCTCCGGTAGCGCCACGAAATCGCGCCACTGCGCGAACGCCCGGTCTTCGCATCGCTCGGCGATGAATGCGTCGGCCAGAAGCCCCTCGGTCACGATGACATGGGCGAGCGCATTCACCATGGCGACATTGGTCCCAGGACGCAACGGCAAGTGATATGCCGCCTTCACGTGCGGCCCGTCGACGATATCGATGCGGCGCGGATCGATCACGATCAGCTTCGCCCCCTCGCGCACCCGGCGCTTGAGCCGCGACGCAAAGACCGGATGGCCGTCGGTCGGGTTCGCGCCCATCACCAGAATGACGTCGGCGTGCTCGATCGATTTGAACGTCTGCGTGCCGGCAGACTCGCCAAGCGTCTGCTTCAGGCCGTAGCCCGTGGGTGAATGACACACCCGCGCGCAGGTATCGACATTGTTGTTGCCGAACGCCGCGCGCACGAGCTTCTGCACGAGATACGTTTCCTCGTTCGTGCAACGCGACGAGGTGATACCGCCGATGGCATCGCGCCCGTACTTCGCTTGAATCCGCCGGAACTCCGAGGCCGCGTAGTCCAGCGCCTCCTCCCACGACACTTCGCGCCATGGGTCCGTGATCTTGCTGCGAATCATCGGCTTGGTGATGCGCTCCTTGTGCGTTGCGTATCCCCAGGCGAAGCGCCCCTTCACGCAGGCATGCCCTTCGTTGGCCAGACCGTCCTTGTAGGGCGTCATGCGCACGACTTCCCCACCCTTCATTTCCGCCTTGAACGCGCAGCCAACGCCGCAGTACGCACATGTCGTCACCACCGCGTGCTCGGGCTGCCCCATCTCGATGACGCTCTTTTCCTGTAGCGTGGCCGTCGGGCAGGCCGCGACGCAGGCGCCGCACGACACGCATTCCGAGTCCATGAACGGCTGATCCTGCCCGGCCGAGACGCGCGCCTCGAAACCACGGCCGGAGATCGTCAGCGCAAAGGTGCCTTGCGTCTCTTCGCACGCCCGCACACAGCGGTTGCAGACGATGCATTTGGACGGGTCATACGTGAAATACGGATTCGACTCGTCCTTTGCGCTCTGGATGTGGTTCTCGCCATCGAAGCCGTAGCGCACCTCGCGCAGCCCGGTCACGCCCGCCATGTCCTGCAATTCGCAATCGCCGTTGGCGGCACAGGTCAGGCAGTCGAGCGGGTGATCGGAGATGTAAAGCTCCATCACGTTGCGACGCAGATCCTGCAACTTGGGCGACTGCGTGCGCACCTTCATGCCCGGCTCGACGGGGGTCGTACACGAGGCAGGAAACCCGCGCCGCCCCTCGATCTCCACGAGACACAACCGGCAGGACCCGAACGGCTCGAGCGAATCCGTCGCGCATAGCTTGGGGATGTTGACGTCGTTACCCGCGGCGGCACGCATGATCGACGTGCCGGCCGGTACGGTCACGGTCTGACCGTCGATCTCGAGCGTGACAGCCACTTCGCTCCCGCGCAGTGGCGTGCCCATATCCGGGCCGTGGCCCGGCGTGACTTGTACGTTCGGATGGATCATAGGTTGTCCTCCCTGCCCGGCGCTCGCGCGTCAGGCAGCTTCGGCGCACCCGGCGCCATCGGGCAGACCGAAGTCCGCCGGGAAATGTTCGAGCGCGGAGCGCACCGGATACGGCGTCATGCCGCCCATCGCGCACAGCGAGCCCGCCACCATGGTGTCGCAGAGATCGTGCAGCAATCGCACCTGCCGCACGGACGCATCCCCATGCCGGATACGCTCGATCACTTCGACACCACGCGTCGATCCGATACGGCACGGTGTGCATTTGCCGCATGACTCGTGTGCGCAGAACTGCATCGCGTAGCTCGCCAGCGCCGCCAGGTCTGCGGTGTCGTCATGAACGACCACACCACCGTGGCCGACGACTGCGCCCAGTGCGGCATAGGCCTCGTAATCCATCGGCACGTCCCACTGTGCGCTCGGCAGATAGGCTCCCAGCGGGCCACCGACCTGAATGGCCTTGGCGGAACGCCCACTCGCCGTGCCCCCGCCAAAATCGTCGAGCAGTGTGCGCAACGTCACGCCGAACGCCAGTTCCACGAGTCCGCCGCGACGGATGTTGCCCGCGAGCTGCACCGGCAACGTGCCTTGCGAGCGACCCATGCCGAACTCGCGATAGACCACAGCGCCGTGCGCGAAGATGAACGGCACGCTCGCCAGCGTAATGACGTTGTTGATGAGTGTCGGCTGCCCGAAGAGCCCGGCAAGCGCCGGGATCGGCGGCTTCGCCCGCACTACGCCGCGCTTGCCCTCGAGGCTTTCGAGCAACGCCGTCTCCTCGCCGCAAATGTAGGCCCCGGCTGCCTTGGCGACACGCAACTCGCATGCTCGTCCGGAACCCAGCACATCCGTGCCAAGCCAGCCTTCCCGGCGCGCCACCGCAATGGCGGCCTCGAGCGTCGCGATGGCGTGGGGGTATTCGCTACGCACGTAGACGATGCCCTCGCTCGCCCCTACGGACAATGCGGCGATGAGCATCCCCTCGATGAGCACAAAGGGATCGCTCTCCATGATGAGCCGGTCGGCAAACGTGCCCGAGTCGCCTTCGTCGGCGTTGCAGACGACGTATTTGCGCGCCGACTGGGCACGGCTGACGGTACGCCACTTGATGCCTGCCGGAAAAGCCGCGCCGCCACGACCGCGCAGTCCCGAGTCGAGTACTGTCTGACACGCGGCCTCGGCGTCCAGCGCCAGGCAGGCGCGCAGGCCTGCCAGACCGCCGTGCGCCTCGTAGTCCGCCGGATCGAGCGGATCGGTCACGCCCACGCGTGCGAACGTCAGGCGCTGCTGGCGCGCAAGATACGGAATCGTATCCACCAACCCGACACAGGAGGGCATTGGCGCCTCCCAACTGCCGTCGGGGTTTTCGGTCGAAGGTTCTCGCCCGGCGTCTTGCGTGGCGCACGCAGGCCACCCGCCATCGAACAGCGCGGCGACCTGCGCCGCCTGCACGTTGCTATACCCCACGCGCCCGGCCGGTGTCGCCACTTCGACGAGCGGCTCGAGCCAGAACAACCCGCGCGAGCCGTTGCGAACGATCTCAACGGCAACGCCTCGCCGGACGGCTTCCGTCGCCACGGCAGCCGCCAGCCGATCCGCGCCTAACGCGAGCGCAGCGGAATCGCGCGGGATGAAAATGCGATACGGGGCACACTTCGAAGACTCAGACATGACGGCCCTCCTTGCGCTCCGGCACTAACGCCAGCAAAGCGTCGAACCGTGCCGGACTCACACGCGCATGCAGATCGCCGTTGATCGTCACCGCCGGAGACAACGCACATTGGCCGAGGCAATACACCGACTCGACGCCAATACCGTGACATGGCTCACCATCGATACGCGCTCCCGTGCACGCCTCGGCATGGGCGACGAGCGCTTCGCCACCGCGGCTGCGGCACGCTTCCGCACGGCAAATCTGCACCACGGTGCGCGGCGGCGGCGCACTGCGGAAGTGGTGATAGAAGGTGATGACGCCGTGGACTTCGGCGCGGGAAAGATTCAGGGCGTCGGCGATCGCCGGCACGTGCGCCGGGTCGACGTAGCCGTCGCGGTCCTGCAAAGCATGCAGCAGCGGCAACAACTCGTGTGCATGGCCGGCGTGGCGAGCCAGCAACGGCACAAGCGCTGCATGAGGTGTGGGCACCATCTCGAATGTCTCCTGAGGCAAAACGGCGTTCCATATGTTCTTTCTTGCATATGGTGACAACGCGTTTCTGGGGGCTCGGTATCTAGGACATTAGTGCAAATGCCCCGCGCCAACAAGCCTCGTGGAAACACCGATGGTTCAGTTTTGCGCTATTCGCTGCACGGCAACATGCCGCTCGGCCAAGAGCCGCGCCGGCCGGACGTCTGCCGCCGTCGCTCGTCGCGCATTAAATATGCAAATAAATGCATATAAATTACCCCAACGAAGGAAACGCCTCGGCGAGCGGCGTGACACGCCCCGTTGCCGCCTCGCTGTAGCCGGGAATGGCATGAACCGTCTGCCGGTACTCCCCGCTTTGCAGAATCTCCAGCAGTCCTTGCAGATGCGGAGAATCGCTACCGCTTTCCGGGAACATCAGGCAGTAGCGTTCGGTCAGGATCGGGAGGAAGTCGAGCCCGAACTGACTCGCTGCGGCTTCGATGGCCAGCCCCGCGTCGGCACGCCCGCTTGCGATATAGGCGGCCACGGCGGCGTGAGTGAACTCGATGTTCTCTGCCCCCGCGATGGCGGAAGGATCGATGCCTTCACGCGCGAGCAGGAGATCGAAGATGATGCGCGTGCCCGACCCGCGCTCCCGGTTGGCGAACCGCGCGCCGGTTCGAGGCAAGTCGGCCAGTGAGTGAATGCCGAGCGGGTTGCCTCGCGCGACGATCAGCCCGAGGCGGCGAGACGCCACATCGGCCACCCGGTACGATTTGCCCTTGAGCAACGGACCGTAGTGCTCAAGCACAGGCTCCGCGAGCGCGCCGATCGGCACATGAAAGCTCGCGACCTCGCATTCGTGTTTCGTCAGCGCGGCAATGGCTTCGATACTACCGCGATAGCTCACGTCGATAGGCAGGCCGGCGCGCCCCGCGAAATCGACCAGCGCGGCGACAGCCAATCCGTGGCTCGCGAAAAGCCGGAGTTGATCGCTCTCCTGCAACAGCAGATCGTCAAGCTCGGTCTGCAACTCCGACGCCATTGTCTCCAGCAGCGGCCCCAGCCGTGCCTGCAAACGCTTTTGCCCCCACAGAAGCCGTTGCGCGAGCGGTGTCAACACCGCGCCACGTCCACGTGCCATGCTCAACAGCGGTGCCCCCATGAGCGACTCGACTTCCTTCACGTGGCCCCAAGCCCCTCGGTACGACTGCCCAAGCACTTGACTGGCCGCCTGCAAGTTGCCATGCGCCTGCACTTCCGTGAGCAGCGACAACACCTTGTCGAGCGGGAAATCGTTGCCGTCACGGCGGAAACGGAGTTGCGGGGCAATGGAGATTTGCTTCATTGGCTCACCTTTATGCTATTAATTGCATAAATCAATTTATGCAAAATCCTGATAAGATTTCTTAAAATGCCGAGTTAACAAGGAATTTTGCATCGACATTCATACAGAATCACCGTTGCGAAGCGATGTAATTATGCATTAATTTGCCTATTTGACGTTAACGTTTGTCCCTGGCCGAGGCGTTCCCCCCAATGTCGACGCGCCGTGCCAGTCACCCTTGCCCGAACCCGCGTCATGTCTGCCCCGAAAATTGCTCCGTACGATCGTCCCGCAGGTGGTTGGGGCGCGCTTAAGAACGTCGCCATCCAACTCGTCACTCAAGGCATTCCCCTCAAGGGCGCACGCACGCTGCTTAGCGCGAACCAGCCCAGCGGCTTCGACTGTCCGGGCTGCGCGTGGCCGGACCGCGAGCACGCCTCGACGTTCGAGTTCTGTGAAAACGGGGTCAAGGCGGTGGCCGCCGAGGCTACCAAGCGACGTGTCACGCCCGCGTTTTTTGCCGAGCATAGCGTGACCGGCCTGCTCACCCTCGACGATTACACACTCGAAGGCTATGGCCGCCTCACGCATCCCATGCGTTACGACGCCGCTACGGACCACTACATGCCCATCGCGTGGGACGATGCCTTCGCACTGATCGGCGAACACCTGCGCGCCCTGCCCGACGCCGATCAGGCAGCGTTCTATACCTCCGGGCGCACGAGCAACGAAGCCGCGTTTCTCTATCAACTCTTCGTTCGCCAGTACGGCACGAACAATTTCCCCGATTGCTCGAACATGTGTCACGAGCCAACGAGCGTAGGCTTGCCTCCGGTCGTGGGACTGGGCAAGGGTACGGTCACGCTCGAAGACTTCGAACTGGCCGACACGCTGCTGCTGTTCGGCCAGAACCCCGGCACCAATCACCCGCGAATGCTTGGTGAACTGCGCGAGGCCGCCCGGCGCGGCGCCACCATCGTGTCGGTCAATCTGCTGCACGAACGCGGGCTGGAACGTTTCGTCGACCCGCAAAGTCCTGCCGAGATGCTGAGCATGGGAGGCACCGCGATCAGCGGCCATTACGTCACACCCGCGAGCGGCGGCGATTTTGCGTTCGTGAAAGGCGTCATCAAGCATGTGCTGGAGCGTGACAGCGAAGCACGCGCGATTGGCGAGCCTCCCTTGCTCGACGATGCCTTCATCGCTGAACACACACATGGCTTCGAGAATTTCGCGGCCGACGTGCAAGCCGAGCGTTGGGACGATCTTGAGCGCGCGTCCGGCGTGTCGCAAGCGCAGATGTGCCAGATTGCCGACGTCTATCTACGTGGCGAGCGCGTTATCGCGACGTGGGGCATGGGCATCACCCAGCACAAGCAAGCTGTGGCGACGATTCAGATGATCGTCAACCTGATGCTCCTGCGCGGCAACATCGGGCGCCCGGGCGCGGGCCTGTGCCCCGTGCGCGGTCACAGCAATGTGCAAGGCGACCGCACCGTCGGCATCAATGAAAAGCCGTCGGCCGCATTCCTCGACCGGCTCGGCAAGGTGTTCGATTTCGCGCCGCCGCAACGCGAAGGGCTCGGTGTCGTCGACACGATCTCGGCCATGCTCGACGGACGCATCAAGGTTTTCATCGGCATGGGCGGCAACTTCGCGATGGCTACGCCCGACACGCCGCGCACCTGGGAGGGCCTGCGCCAGTGCGACCTGACCGTGCATGTGGCAACCAAGCTCAACCGCAGCCATCTCGTTCATGGCCGCGACGCACTGATTCTGCCGTGCCTGGGCCGCACCGAAGTCGACATGCAGAACGGCACCGTGCAAGGCGTGACGGTCGAAGATTCGATGAGCATGGTGCACCTGTCGTATGGCATCAACGCTCCGGCGTCGGAGCATCTGCGCTCGGAGCCGGCCATCGTGGCGGGGATGGCGCAGGCAACGATGGGCCGAGCCCTCGCCGGCCATGACGACTGGCACTGGTACGTGCAAGACTACGATCGCATTCGCGACGCCATCGCAGCGACCTTCGACGACTTCGCGGATTTCAATCGTCGCGTGCGGCATCCGGGCGGATTCCGGCTGGCCGTACCGCCTTCGGAACGTCGGTGGCTGACCGCCAACGCACGCGCCAACTTCACCACACATGCGCTGCCGCACGAGTTGCCGATCGACGTGGCCCGCCGTCAAGCGGGCGAGCGCGGCGCCGACGTGCTGCAACTCGCGACGATTCGTTCGCACGATCAATACAACACGACGATTTACGGCCTGAACGACCGGTATCGCGGTGTGTTCGGACAACGCCGCGTGGTCTTCGCGAACATCGAGGACCTGGATGCCCGAGGCTTGCGCGCAGGCGAACGCGTCGACGTCGTAGGCGTCTGGAATGATGGCATTGCGCGGCGTGCCGACGACTTCCTGCTCGTCGCCTACGACATTCCGCGCGGCTGTATCGCGGCCTACTACCCCGAGACCAATGGACTGGTGCCGCTCGATGCCGTCGCCGACGGCGCAGGCACCCCCACGTCGAAGTCGATTCCGGTGCTGCTGGAGCGCCGTCATGGTGGATGAGGCCGCCGGCGTCGACGCCAGCCTCGCGCAGGCCGAGCAGGATCTGGCGCGCCTGCTCGCGACGTTGGCCGACGGCCGCCGCGAAAGCCGCGAATGCCGCGAATGCCGCGAAGGCCGCGAAGGCCGCGAATCGCTGTCACTGGCACGCCTTGCGAAGCGCAGCGCGTTGCCCATGAGCACGCTGCTGCGTTATCTCGGTGTGCTCACCAGCGCCGGCTGGGTCTCGCTCGAAGACGGCGAGCGGGGACTGCGGCTTGTGCGCCTCACTGACGCCGGCATCGCACAATGCGACAGCCTGAGGTGAGCCGCCGGAAAGGCTGCAGAAGTCAGGCGCTGCAACACGACTGACATATTTCCATCCCGAGACGCGACGTACACTCGTCGCCACCGTGCCTGGCCATACCCTATTTGCGTATGCTGACGTCCAGCGCACGGCCCTAACGTCACGGAGACCCCATGGAGAATGTCGTAGCGCGTCCGGCAGGGATCGACACCGCCACGTCCGCCGCTGTTTCTGTTGCTCCTGAATCACTTGAACTTCCCCTCTTCCTTGCCACTGAGACGATTGCGTCTCCCGCCTTGTGGCGTCATGCCCGCCCGTCGAGATGGAATCCATGGCTCATCGGCCTGACAGCGCTCACCGGACTCTGGCAATGGCTGGGACTGGGCTGGGCGCTGCGCCATTTGGGAGAGATCGCCGCATGGTCGCTGGTTCCCGTGCTGCTGCTCACCCCCATGCACTGGGGCCTGATTCACGAGTCGATCCACGGCCAGTTGCGCCTGAAGGCGCGCGCTAACGAGCGCACCGGCCGCGCGCTCTCCGCGCTGCTCGGGTTGCCGTTCGAGATCATGCGCTTCGGGCATCTGATGCATCATCGCTTCACGCGTCAGCCCTTCGACCGCCCGGATATTTCAACGCTGCCCGACACCGCGCCGCTGCCCCTTCGCGCGCAAAAGTGGCTCGGCTATCAGTCGCGGCTATTGGGGGGAATGTGGCTCGCAGAAGTCTTTGCCCCCGTCATCGCGTGGCTGCCCGTGCGGCGTTTGCCCGCACTCGCCATGAGCGCCCTCGGCGGCCATCCGGAAGATCAAGACGTGCGCCGCCGCGTCATCATGTTTGCCTCCGATCCGGTCCGTCGCCGTCGCATTCGACGCGACTTTCTTGTCCTGCTCGTCGCGCTGACGGTGGCCCTATGGGCATACGGACCCTGGTGGCCTGTGTTTCTGGCAACGTTTGCCGCGCGCGGCGTCTGGTTGTCGATCGCAGACAACTTGCCGCACTACGGTGTGGCGATGGACGAGCCGGCGCGCGCGCGCAACTTCCGGGCCCCCATGTCGGGCCGCGCGCTGCTGCTAAACCAGCATCTGCATCGCGTGCATCACCAATACCCGACCGCACCCTGGCACTTGCTGCCGGGAATCGATGCCGCCCAACCAACCGGCGGGCCTGTGATTGCGTACTGGCGTGCCGTCTTTCGTCAATTTGCGGGGCCGCTACCGGCCAGCGCGCTTGCCGCAGGCGCAGCAGACACACCTTGAGCCCAGGCACCTCGCCCACACACCGCCAATACCCTCCCGCCAGACAATGGCGCGCTACGCGCCGTTGTCTCTTTACCACGTAACACGCCAACGCCCAACGCCGTCAATTCAGATCATTTTGGGATTTTTCCTAATCATGATATAAATGCGAATCGTTTTCGTTAACGTTCGCATCTTCACGCAAATAAGTGAGGTGACCGAAACGTCCTACGGGAACCGTTCGTGGATTTGCTTCGCCAGCCACGTCGCCGCCAAGGGCGGCGTTTTTGCTTGCTGAGCCTGACTATTTTTGATCCCCAAGCATGTTGATTGCATTGGCCATTGCACTGGCATGGCTGGCAGGTGGTGCCAGCTATCTCACTTCGGAACACCAGCGCTTGCGAGTGCGGCGTCTGCCGGCACAACCCGCGCGAGGGCTGTCGATCGCCGCAGCCATCGCGTGCCTCGTGTGCTGGTGGCTGGCCGCCGGTCCGTCGGCGGGCATCGCAGCGGCTTTCATGTCGCTTTGCTTCGGCCTGCTCTTCTGGCCGTACGCGGCTGGCGGCTGGCACTGGCTGCGCGGAGACGCCCATGTGGAGTAGAACCCTCGCGGGCCTCGTGCTTGGATGCTTCGCCGCTATGGCGTTATGCGGCGCCATCGCCTACATGACGCCCGCCGGCTGGCAGACCGCGATCATTCCGGTCATCGCCCTCTTCCCGCTCGTGTGGCTCGGCCTGTTTGCCGTTGTCTACGCAAGCCGCACCGCCACACGCGCGTGGGTTGGCCTTGGCGCCACGACCGCCGTCGCCTGGGCCGCGCTGCTGCTGGCGCGCGCTGTTTGGTAAGGATCTCCCGATGCGTGCCCAAACTCTGCGTCAATACCTCTGTGTCCATACCTGGGCCGGTATCGTTGCCGGCTTCGCGCTGTTTATCGCCATGCTCGGCGGCGCCCTGACCGTGTTTCACCACGAGATCGAACGTTGGGAGCAACCGGCCACACGTCATGCGCCGCTCTCGCTCGCGCAGACGGAACAGCTCGCCGAGCGCGTTCGCGCGAAATTCCCTGCCGCACGCGAGCAGATGGGTGTGGTACTGCCCAATCACTCACCCACGCCGTTCGCCTACTGGCAAGAGCCGAACGGCGAATGGATGCAGGCACGCCTGAGCGCGAGCGACGCCGGTGCCGCAGATGCCGCATCGTCGCTGGTCATTGGCGACGCACGCCCCGGTCTGTCGAGCACGATCAACGCACTGCATTACTCGCTGTCGATCCCGACGTATGGCCTGTACCTGATGGGAGCGGTGGCGCTGTTCTACGGCATGGCGCTCATCTCCGGCGTGATCGTGCACTTGCCGCGCGTGACGCGCGACATCTTCGCGCTGCGCCCAGGGCGCAACCTCAAACGTTTTTGGCAGGACGCTCACAACGCGATCGGCGTGCTGAGTCTGCCGTTTCACATCGTCTTCGCCCTCACGGGTGCGCTGTTGTGTCTGAGCCTGCCACTGATGATGGCGTTCAACGTCGTGACGTTCGAAAGCAAGCTGATGTCGCAAATCCCGCAAGTCACAGGTTCCGTGCCCGCCAGGATTGCCCCGATCGACGGCAAGCCGCTCGACTTGCAGGCAGTGCTCGCACGGGCCGAACAGGCGGCGCCCGGCATGGAGACGACCGCCGTGGCATGGACCGGTTACGGCAAACCGAATGCGGTGGCCGAAGTCTACGGCGAGGCCAAGGATTCTCTGGGCGTCCTCGCCGCCGTGGCCGTGCGTCTGAACGATGGGGAAATCGTCGGCCAGCACCGTCCGGGGGTGCGGGATACGAACCACGCCGTGATGAGCATGATCTACGGCGCGCACTTCGGCAACTTCGCGGGCGACGCCGTGCGCTGGGTGTACTTCGTGCTCGGGCTGATGGGCGCGGTGCTGGTCTATAGCGGCAACCTGCTTTGGCTCGAATCGCGTCGCAAGCGCAACGCCGCCATTCAGCCCGCCCATTTGCGCTGGATGGCCAAGGCCACGGCCGGCGTATTCCTGGGGACTTGTCTAGGCATCGCCGCGGCCTTCGTCGGCGCAGTTGTCGCCCCCAGTACGACGGCGCTCTCGATCTTCGTCGCCACACTCGCCGTCTCTGCCATTTTCGCTGCGCTCACGGCGCCGGCCGTGGCAGCTACGGGACTGCTCGTGGCCACTGCGCTCGCCTGCCTCGCCGTCCCGGTCGTCGATGCCACCTTCACGACCGACAATCTCGCGCGCTCGCTGGCCTCGGGCGACTGGGTGCTCGCCGGTGTCGATCTGGTCGCCATCGTCTGTGCGGCGATCTTCGCGCTGTTCGCCCGCGCAACGTGGCGGCGCGCCCGCCGTGGCGATCCGAACAGCGTCTGGGCGCGACCTGCCGAGGCCAGGGGTCAGACGTCGCGCGACACAGGCACGGCTGGCACGCCGGAGCGCACTGTCATTGCCCGACAAGGCACCACCAACATAACGACAACGCTGCCCGAGCAGCCGGACCCGGCGCGAACCTGACACGGCTTGCGCAAGCGCCGGGCGGCGGCATGACGTCGCGCTCGACGCTTGCGTGAGCAAGTTCGCCCACGCCACACAAGACGATCGATTTCGAGACGTACGCGTCGGCACACGACGCATCACAAATATGGAGATTCACACCGATGTTGCATCACCGCCCGCTCGCAGGGCGCGGTTTCGCTCGCCCACGCACCGCGCATGATCTGACGTTCCCCCACGCTTCACCGCTCTCGCCCTCCTCGGTGTCACGCGCCGTGGCTGGGGTGTTCGCGATTTGTGCCGCGTCGCTGACGCTGGCCTCTGGCAGCGTCTATGCCCAGCAAGCATCGCAAACGTCCGACCCGCAACCAGCCGCGAATGCCTCGCAAGGCACTGCCGCGTTGCCCGCTACCACCGTATCGGCCGGCCGCGACGACGACATCAAGGTCGAGCGAGTGTCGAGCGGTGCGCTGGGCACACGGCGCGCGGTGGACACACCGTTCTCGGTTGTCGCCGTCAACAGCGAGCAGATCAAGAACCAGATGGCCCAAACCGCGACAGACGCGTTCAAGTACGACCCGGCCGTCACCACGCTTTCGGAAAACAAGCGCAACGAGAACTCGTATTTCGCCGTGCGCGGCATGCGCGTGGACATGCTCGACGGCACCAAGGTCGACGGTCAGAACTTCGTCTCGTGGCAGGCGGACATTCCGCTCGAGCCGTTCGAACAAGTGGAACTACTCAAGGGCCTGTCCGGCTTCATGTACGGTTTCGGCGCGCCCGGTGGAATTGTGAATTACGTGCTCAAGCGCCCGACGGACGAACCGCTGCGCCAATTCTCGGTCGGCTATGAAGCCAGCAATGTGTGGAGCGAAAAACTCGACCTCGGCGGACGCTTCGGTCCCGACAATCGCTTCGGCTATCGCCTGAACGTCGTGAATGAGGAAGGCAACACCGCCGAGCCGAACAACCACGTGCGTCGCAAGACGATCTCGCTTGCCACGGACTGGCGCATCACGCCGGACCTCACATGGACGGCCGACGTGGCGTATTGGAAGCGCCAGACGACCGGCACGCTGTTCGGCATGAACTTTTCCGGTGCGGGGGCAGTCCCCGACGCGAACAAGGTCGCCCGCAATCTGGCCCAGCCGTTCACCTATTACGAAACCGATTCGCTGACGGCAGGCACGTCGCTCGACTATCGCATCAACGATCAGTGGAAGGCGAACTTCAAGTATCGCTTCGCACGCCTGAATCGTCTGAACGGCGACAGTTTCCTCTCCGTGCTCAACGCTGCGGGCGACTACGCCGACACGCAGTACAAGTGGAAGACGGCCTATTACTACCAGGCGTGGGACGCCATGATGCAGGGCAAGTTCACCACCGGTCCGCTCAAGCATGACGTGGTGTTCGGCGTAGCGTATCAGAGCCAGGTCAAGCTCAATGACAATGGCGACGGCGGTAACGGCATTTCGCTCGGCACGAGCAACATTTACAACCCGTCGCTGCTGCCGAATCAGGACGTCGGCCTGAACTACCAGCCGTACCGCAGCGAGAAGATCTCGCAGCGTGCAATCTATGCCAGCGACACGATTGGCATCACCTCGCGTATCTCGTTGCTGGCCGGCCTGCGCTACACCCAGTTCAACGACGATCTGTACGACATCACAGGGCAGACTGGCGCGTCCTACCGTGCGAAACCCGTCTCGCCGACGGTCGCGCTCATGTACAAGACCGACAACGATTCGACTGCGTACGTCAGCTACGTCGAGTCGCTGGAGCCGGGGGGCTCGGCGAGCATCACGAACGTCAACTTCCCGCAGACCTTCGGGCCGCTCACCAGCAAGCAGTACGAGGTGGGCTGGAAAGCGGACAAGCAGACGTGGGGGGCGAATCTTGCGCTGTTCCGCGTCGAGCGCGGTTATGGCTACACCAATCAGGCGAACTATTACGTGCAGGACGGCACGCAACGCTTCCAGGGGCTGGATGCCAGCGGTTGGGTGCGTCTCGCCCGCGACTGGCGCGTGATGGGCGGCGTACTGCTGCTCAACACGAAGGCCGTGGACGTTGACGACCTGAGCGTGGCGGGCAAGCGCATCTTCGCCGCGCCGCGTTACGTCGTGACAGGACGTGTCGAGTACGACACCCCGTTCGTGCGCGGCCTGACGCTCGCGGCCGGCGTCAAGGTCACGGGCCAGCAGGAAGTCGATGCCGCCAACACGTTGTCGATCCCCGCTTACACCGCGATCGACCTGTCGGCCAAGTACGCCACGCGCATCGCCGGCAAGTCAGTCGTGCTGCGCGCCGCCATCAACAACCTGACGGATAAGCACTACTGGACGACGACGTACAACGGCTTTGTGCTGCCGGGCTCCACCCGCACGTTCCTCGCCAGCGCCACGATGGACTTCTGATCGGCATCTGCGCCGTACACGCGCACGCGCTGACGCCCTCACGTCAGCGCGATCCCCCCAGTCGCTACCGTTGCACTGCCGGGAACCCGCGACGTCTGGCCATCCACACGACGATCAGCGTGGCCGTCAGCAACGCAAGCAATGCAGGCGAAAACGCGGCCACGCCGAGGCGATCGAGCAAGACGCCCCCTACGATGCCACCCCCGGCAATCGCCATGTTCCAGACCGTCACTAACATCGACTGCGCCACGTCGGCCGCATCTGCCGCCGCATTGGCGATCGCCGTCTGAAACAGCGTTGCCGCGCCACCGAACGCGAGTCCCCATACGGCCACCGACGCATACACCACAACCGGGGTATCGCCTCGCATACCGAGCGCCAGCGCAGACAGACCAAACAGCGCCGTGCTGGCAAGCGTGAGGGCGCGCAGATGGCGATCGATCATGGCACCGACGATCCAGATGCCGATCAACGACATGGCACCGAACACCAGCAACACGGTGTCGGTGCGCGGTGCCATGTTCGCTCGCGCCAGAAACGGCGCGATATAGGTGTAAAGGATGTTGTGCGCGAGCACAAAAGCCAATACGACGAACAACACCGGACGGACGCCCGGCACAATGAAGACGTCTGCCAGCGACAATCGTTTGCCCGCGGGTTGCCCGTCAAAATCGGGCACCTTCGCGCGCATCCACACGGCGAGCGCCAGTGCCAGCAAGCTCATGATGCCGAAGCACATCCGCCACCCCGTCCAATGCTCCAGGAATGTGCCGGCCGGCACACCGAGCGAGAGCGCCAGCGGTGTTCCGACCATGGCGACGGCGATGGCGCGTCCCTTTTGATTTTCAGGCACCAGGCGTGCCGCGTACCCTGCCAACAGCGCCCACAGCAGTCCGGACGACACGCCAGCCAGAAAGCGCGCCGCCATCGTCAGCCCATAGCTCGAAGACAACGCCGTCACCCCGTTGGCGATTGCGAAGCCGATCATGGTACTCAACAGCAGCGCACGCCGTCGCACTCCCTGCGTCGCCACCGTCAACGGAATGGCCGCCACCAGCGCTCCGATGGCGTAGATCGAGATCGTCTGACCGACCCACGCCTCCGAGACGACGAGACCTTGTGCCATTTGCGGCAGCAAGCCGGCGGGCAACACTTCCGTCAGGAGGGTGACGAATGCCGCCATGGAGAGCGACAGTAATGAAGTCAACGGTAAACGCTCTTGCGCTCGGGCGTTCATCGCCGCGCCCCGATCGCCTCGTAGACGGCATCGCGAAGATCGGTTACCAGGCGACCGGACATGCCTTCCAGTGCGGTGTTCGTGAACGCCACCACGCTGAGTTCGCGCACAGGATCGACGAACCACGAATGCCCGTAGGTTCCCCCCATGCGCCAGGTGCCGACCGATTCGGGCGACTGCGCTTCGGCGGGGTCTTTCAGGACCGTAATTCCGAGGCCGAATCCTCGCCCTGGCCAAAATGGCATCGGCAACCCGCCGATCTGATCCGTAGCGAACTCGCGCACGAGCGATTCGGGCAACAACGGTGCGCCGCCTTTACGCAGCGTTTCCAGTAATCGCAAGAAGTCCCCTGCAGAGCCGACCATCCCGGCGCCGCCTGAAGGATAGGCATCGGTGTTCAGCGCACGTCCCGGTGACAACCGGAAACCCGCTGTCCCGTCGACGAACGGCACGAAGTCAGGCTCCGCCAGACGCCGCGGCACGGGACTGCCGTCGGCATAGGCAGTCGTAAGACGACGCGCATCCACGGCAGTAAATGCCGTATCGCGCATGCCAAGCGGCGCCGTCACCAGCCCCTCGACAGCCTTGTCCAGCGGCAACCGCGTGACGGCCTCAATGACGGCGCCAAGCACGTCCGTCGCTATCGAGTATCGCCACTCGGTGCCTGGCGGATAAAGCAACGGCACGCTGGCAATACGCCGAATGTTCTCGCGCAGACTCATGCGGCTGTCGTCCATGCCGTCGGAGACACCCGCACGCGCATAGGTGTCATCCGGCCCCTGAAAGAACCCATAGGTCAGCCCCGCCGTATGCGTCATCAGATGACAAACCGTCAGCCGCGAGATCGTCCCATCGGCCAGCGTGGGGGTGAACTCGGGCAACCATCGCGTTACGTCGTCGGAGAGCCGCAATCGCCCCTGTGCGATCAGGACCAGCGCGGCGGCGGTGACGATTGGCTTGGTCACGGACGCCAGACGAAAAAGCGCATCGAGCGCCATCGGTACAGCCTGCTCGCGGTCGGCAAAACCCGCCGCTTCTTGATGGATCAGTTCGCCATTGCAGGCCACCAACACTACAGCCCCCACCAATCGCCCGTCGTCAAGCGCATCGGCGACGGCGGCATGAATCAGCGCGGCCCGAGGCGTGGGCATCGCCCCTGCAGGTGCCGGAAATGCGGAGATCGTCATAGGAAAGTCCTTTCGTTCGTTAACCGTCCCGACACGATAGAAAGTCCGCAATTAAAGAAAAAGTGGGCTAGAGTTCCCTTTTATACGGACATTTTCGTCCGTAATTGCACAGCAATCAGGAGTGGACGTGGAAAGTCTGAGCGGTTTCGTGGTTTTCGTGCAGGTGGCGGAGACACGCAGCTTTGTCGCTGCCGGCCGCCTGCTGGGCATCTCGGCATCGGCGGTTGGCAAAAGCGTGGTGAGGCTGGAAGAGAAGCTGGGCGTGCGTCTGTTTCATCGCAGCACACGCAGCGTGACGCTGACCGCCGAGGGTGCGCTATTTCTGGAGCGCAGCCGTCGTATTCTCGCGGAGATCGAAGCAGCGGAACTGGAGCTATCGCAAGCCAGCACGGCGCCGCGAGGACGGTTGCGCGTGAGCTTGCCGATGGTCAGCGCCCTGGTCCTGCCAGTGCTCGGCGACTTCATGCGCCACTACCCCGATATCGAGCTGGATCTGGACTTCACCGACCGGATGGTCGATGTGATCGAAGAAGGATTCGACGCGGTGGTCCGCACGGGGGAGCCGACGGATTCACGCCTCACCGCGCGGCGACTCGGGGAATTCCGGTCACACCTCGTCGCATCACCTGCGTATCTGGCACGGCGCGGCACACCGATCGTTCCGGCCGATCTGCAACAACACACCTGCCTGCACTACCGTTTTCCCAACAGCGGCAAACTGGAACCGTGGACGCTGAGGCACCCCCCCGGTGCGCCGGAACTGCCCATTCCCACCTCCATGGTCTGCAACAACATCGAGACGCGCCTGTGTTTCGCGCTTCAGGGCCTGGGGATCGCCTACCTGCCGGAGTTCGCCATCCGGGAGCCACTTGCCGACGGCCGCCTCCATCCCGTACTCGCAACCTATGCACAACGCACCGGCGTCTTTTATGTGCTTTGGCCGGCGAGCAAACACCCTTCGCCCAAAGTCCGGGCCTTGGTGGATTTTCTCTGTGCGAATGTGTTCCCCTTCACGAAAACCTGAACAGGCAAGGTCGACAAAAAGCCCCCAAGGGCTGGACTGATGTCCAGCCCTTGGGGGCTTTTTTTGCGTCTTCGCGACCGGTCAGATTGAGCCGGCAGCGCACCGCGTACTACTGAGGCAAGATCAGATACTCAGCCCACGAACGCGCGCTCAACGAGGTAGTGCCCCGGCGCGTGGTTGTGGCCTTCTACGAAGCCGCGCTTTTCTAGCAGTTCGCGGGTGTCCTTGAGCATGGCCGGGCTGCCGCACAGCATGACGCGATCGTTCTCCGGCGAGAATTCCGGCAAACCGATGTCGGTGAACATCTTGCCCGACTCGACCAGCTCCGTGATACGGCCCTGGTTTTCGAACTCTTCACGCGTGACCGTCGGGTAGTAGATCAGCTTGTCGCGAATGTACTCGCCCAGATACTCATGCTCCGGCAGATGCTGCGTGATCAGGTCGCGGTAAGCCAATTCGCTGGCGAAGCGGCAGCCGTGCACCAGAATGATGTGCTCATAGCGATCGTAGACTTCCGGATCGCGGATGATGCTCATGAACGGCGCGAGCCCCGTGCCCGTCGACAGCAGATACAGATTCTTGCCCGGCAACAGGTTGTCGTTGATGAGCGTGCCGGTCGGCTTGCGGCCGACGATGACCTTGTCGCCCGGCTTCAAGTGTTGCAGACGCGAGGTAAGCGGACCGTCCTGCACCTTGATGCTCAGGAACTCCAGCTCTTCCTCGTAATTCGCGCTTGCCATGCTGTAGGCACGCAGCAGCGGTTTGCCTTCCACTTCCAGCCCGATCATCGTGAACTGGCCATTGACGTAACGGAACGACGCGTCGCGAGTGGTCTTGAAGCTGAACAACGTATCAGTCCAGTGGTGAACTTCCAGCACGGTCTGTTGATTCTGAGTACTCATAGTGGCTTGACGTTAGACGAAGGGCGGCGGCGCGGCGCATCGGCGGGGCTGATGGCCCAAACGCCTGAAATGCTTGTGCGCGAGCCATCCTTAATGGCCCGATGCCCGGACTCCAGGTGCAGGTGTACGCACTTTCAGTTTTGGGCGGGAAAACCCGGTTATTTTACCCCAATTGGGAATTGCTTTCATTTGTCCGGTGGAGGGACCGCGTGCGGTTTCAGCGTGGCGATTGATATCCATCAGGGTTTTGATACTGCCAACGCCAGTGATCGGCACACATGCGCACAAGATCGTATTTGGTGCGCCAGCCCAGTAGCGCGTGCGCGCGCGACGCATTGGCATACGATGCCCCCACGTCGCCCGAGCGGCGTTCGACAATCTCGTACGGCACTTTGCGGCCGCTGGCGGCCTCGAATGCCTGCACGACTTCGAGCACGCTGTGCCCTCGCCCGGTGCCCAGATTGACGGTGAAACCCTCAGCCAGCTTGTGCAGGCCAGCGAGCGCCGCCAGATGGCCGCGCGCCAGATCCACCACATGCAGATAGTCCCGCACACCCGTACCATCGGGGGTCGGCCAGTCGCCGCCGTAGATCTTGAGTTTCGGCAGCTTGCCCACGGCGACTTGCGCAACGTACGGCATCAGGTTGTTGGGCACCCCCCCGGGGTCCTCACCGATCAGCCCGCTTTCATGCGCGCCCACCGGGTTGAAATAACGCAACACCCCGACACGCCAGCGCGCGTCGGATTTCACCGTATCGGCAAGTATCTGCTCGGCCATCAGCTTGGTGTGACCGTACGGATTCCCCGTCGAAAGCGGCGCCGTCTCATCGATCGGCACCGATGTCTGATAGCCGTACACGGCAGCCGACGAACTGAACACCAAATGCCGTACGTCGTGGCGCTCCATCGTCTCGATCAGTGTCAGTAGGCTGCCGAGATTGTTGCGGTAATAGAGAGACGGTTTCTCGAGCGATTCGCCGATCGACTTCAACGCGGCAAAGTGGATCACCCCGTCGATCCGATGGCGCGTGAAGACGTTATCCATGAACGCCGGGGAACAGGCATCGCCTTCCATGAACACGGGTGCACGACCGGCAATACGTGCGATGCGCGCCACCACGTCGAGATGGCTGTTGCACAGGTTATCTACGATGACGACATCGTAGCCGCCCGCCAGAAGCTCGACACAGGTATGCGAGCCGATGTAGCCGGCCCCGCCGGTGACGAGAATGGTGCCCAGATTATTCATGAAAATGCCTTAGCGACGCCCATGTGGCGCCCTTGATGCCGCACTGATCGAGCAACACGACCACGCATGCGAGACCCGCGATATTACTCCAGCCCTCGTTCCTTCGCCAATGGGACGCCAGGCCGCTCGCGCGGCGCATCTGCCCGGTCGAGCGAGTTATGCCCGTTGCCCCATGTAAGTGTCGTATTCGAGCGCCGCCAGCCGGCGGGTCAGCCGGTGTGCGCTGAGCCCCAGCACGCACAGCAGCGCGAGCGCGAACCCATAGCCGTAGAGCGCGGGCCCGTATTGCAGACTGACCCAGGTGAAAGTCGCGTTCAGCACCACCAGGAGCGAGGTGAGAACCAGTACGTCACGGCGCCGGTCCAGATAGAAGAGCACATTGAGCACACCGAGCAGCAGCACTTGCAAACCTGCCGAGATGACGTCGATGCGCAGCAACGATTGCCACGCCTCGGGCACCCCAACGAGCCGCAGCATGTCGTCGCCGAACGCAAAGACGAGCAGCGTCACCACGGCCTGTACCTTGAGGATCTCGTAGAGCCCGGTGCGCACCGCGCGCACCATCGACACCCGTGACGCCGAAATCTGGCGCAGCGTGCCGCCATGCCGTATGGCATCGAAAAACCCGGTATAGGCTTCGGCAAAATCCGTCTCGATCCGTAGCAGGAACACTGCCATGCCCGGAATCACGCAAAGATACGACAGGAACACCGGCAGATCGTAGATGGGGGCGGCGCGCAGCGGCCCGATGATGGCCGTGCCGGTCACTGGCGACGCCCAGAAGATCAACTTGTCGATCCACGCCCCCAACCCGAAGCACACCCCGACGCCAACCAGCGAAAGCCGCAGATTGCGCGGCACGAAGACCGACCACGACAGCCAGGTGGTGGTACGGTAGTTGCGCATGACGATGGCGGTCAGCCCCAGCAGCAGGCATGTGTGGCCGATTACGAAGCCGCCCAGCAGGCCCGTGAGTCCGAAGCGCCCGAGCAGTACCGCACTGACCACGCTCAGGCTGTACCCCAAGCAGAACACACCGAGAATCGCGCGGTATTGCTTTACGCTCGTGAGGAACAGCACCACGATCCACAGATTGCCGAGCAGAACGAAGCCAATCCACATCAGCCAACGATAGGCCAGCGGCAAGGCCGAGAAGAGCGTCTGCGACAGAATGAGCCCCATCACGCCGAGCACGACGGTGGTGACCAGCGTCACGGCATTGAACGACGGCATCACGGCCTGCGGCTCGCCCGCAAACAATCGGTCGCTCAGATAACGGGTGAATGCCAACTGGATCAGTCCCGTCACAATGACGCTCGACGCAATCAGATACGTCACCGAGACTTGAAATTGCGTCAGGACCTCGTGCGGATGAACGCTGGCCAGGCTCATTAACCCGACCAGCACTACACCGACCATCGACAACACCAGCGGACCGGCACTGATGATCCCCGCATAGCTGTAGGCGGCGAAGGTGCCCGAAAGCGTGTCACTGCGCAGCAACCGCCGCAACTCGAAACCGATACCCGCCATCAGTCATCCCCTCCGTCCATCCAGCGCCCATATAACGTGCGATACGCGTCGCACAAGGTGTCGAGCCGGTAGTGGCGCTCGACACGCGCGATACCGGCGCGACTCGCGGCATGCCATACGTCGGGCTCCAGCACGTCGACGATGGCGGCGGCCAGTGCCTCCGGGTCGGCCATCGGCACGATGCGCCCCGAGCTGCCAAGCGCGCGATCCTCGGCGCCGTTGCCTTCGATCAACTGACGGCATGCACCGACGTCGGTCGCCACGACCGGCACGCCGGCCGCCGCCGCTTCGAGCATGACCAGCGGCAAGGCTTCGGAAACCGACGACAACGCCAGCACGCCGATCTGCGGCAAGACCGATTCAATGGCGCGATAGCCCATGAAGCGCACCTGATACTCCATCCCGAGACTCTCGGCAAGGTCCCGGCACTCTTGTGCGTAGGCAGTGTCTTCGGTGTCCGGCCCGATAATCCAGCCCTGCAAGTCCGGACGCGCCCGATAGGCAATGAAGATGGCGCGCAGAAACGTCTTGATGTCCTTGATGGGCACCACACGCCCCACCAGCGCCACGATCGGGGGGATGTCCGCGCGGTCCGCCTGCGCGTCGGTCTCGCGCCGCGCGACACGCAACGCCGCGAATCGCGCAATGTCCACGCCGTTGGCGATGCTGCGCGTCTTGTGCACGGGCGCGCCGTCGCTCACCTGACGTTGGCGGTTACCCTCATACAGCGAGACGATCTCGTTGGCCGTGTCGTAACACACCCGGCCGATGGCCTCGAAAAACCGCATCCACAGGTTCTGGAAATAGCCAACACGCGAGATGTCGCGCTCGAACGGACCGCGATTGTCACGCAGCCATTCGCTTTGCAGCAGGTCGAGCTTGCGCTCTTTCGTATAGCTGCCATGTTCGGTCACGAGCAACGGCCGGCCGGTGCGCTTGCTCAGCATCGCCCCCAACAGCCCGGCATATCCCGTCGACACGGTGTGGTACAGGCGAGCCGGTGGCAAGGCACCGGCGATCCCTGCCAGTTGCCAGATCGGCTTGTGCATCGCACGTATCGTCCAGAAGTAATCGGTGAACGACGGGTCATGGCAGTAGCGTTCGTAGCGCTGCGTGATGAAATCCCAGGCACGCTCGCTATGGAGAAATTCCGGCAGCGCCAGCGCCTGAGCCTCGCCCAGCATCGGCAGAATCCGCGACAGGATGGCGTGCAGATCGTCGACACCCATGTCGTCGATCGCGCAATCGTGCCCTTCGTGCCCATCGCGCGCTTCGTGCCGCTGACGGAACAGGTCATGCATCCGGGCCATCTGCGCGAATGCGTTTGCGTCGCCCGAGCCTTGCCGCGTTCGCACCGGATCAGCGGCCGCCCCCACCGGAGCGTCTGCCGTCTCGTACAGATAATGCGCCTCGAAGTGGACGATGTTCGCCGGCATCGGATAGACGGGCGCGCCGTAGTCGTCCCGGCGGCTGCCGATGAACACCACCGAGAAGGTCAGTTCGGGAAATGCGCGAATGAGCAGATCGACCCACGCCGACACCCCGCCCCGCACATACGGGAAGGTGCCTTCGAGGAGCAGCGCAATGTCGGCGGCCTCGCCTGACGGCCGCGAATTCGGAAGATCGCCGTGCGGGCGCATTGGCATAGGCCCTAACGTGTCCAGAATCGTACGGCGGGCTGCATCGCTGGCGAGGTCGTCGCGCCTCTGGCGCCCTTCGCACTCGCCCCTAGCCCGCCGAGCAGTTGCGCCACCCGGTCGTAACGACGCTTCTGGAACGCGGCTTCCGCCAGCCAGGGCAACAGGCGCTCCGTCGGGAAGCTGTGAAACTGTGCCTGGCGCAGGTACATCTCGGCGACGTCCGGCGTCTCACGCAGCAGCGCACAGCGGCCCAGGAGGTACCACATCGAGGCGTCGTCTTCGTGCTGCTCCAGTGTGTCGCGGGCGAACTGCTCGACCCGCTCCAACGTGAAGCGCAGCACTTCGCCACGCACCAGATTCTGATAGATCAACTCCCAGTACAGTTGAGCGAGATGCCGGCACGCATGGGCGCGCTCATCTTCGTCCTGCGCTGCCGCGCGCCGGTCGCGCATCGCGTAAATCTGCTGCATGATGCGCTTCTCCATCCCGTCGAGAATGCCGTACGCCAGCAAGCGCACTTCTTCCACGGGATCGGCCAGCAGGTCGCGCGCGATTTCACTCGTCACCCGCGACGGCAGCGCCTGAACCGATACCAAGGCCGCCACGCGATCGTCGCGCTCGCCGTGCAGGTTGCGCAGGCGCGCCCGCAGCCGCATTCCCGCGCCATGCCGCACGCGCGCCACCAAATGCGATATGAAACCGGGGGGCGTCACCCGGCCCGCCACCAGTACCTCGCTCGGCGGGGGAAACAGGTAGCCGATCAGGAGCACGCCCAGCACGACGCTCAGGCCGGCACCGGGCAGAAAGAAGGTGATGAGCGCGATATGCCAGAACGCGCCGCGCCGCCGGCGATAGCTCGCCGGCAACACGCATGTCGTAAAACCGCCCGCCAGCAATGCCGCGACGGCTTGCCACGCCAGCACCGCCGACATCGACGCCAGTGGCACCGCAACGCCTCCCGGCGGAGCATCCCACGCCTCGCTCTGTATGACGAGGCGCAGTGCCTGTGCTTGCGCACCCAGGGCAAGCGCGGCAAGGCCAAGCGTGCATGTCCAACGCAGCAGACACAGGCCGCTTGCACCATCGCTCCGACGCAACCGCCGGCCCGTCGTCACGTGCTCGTCCTGCGATGTGTGCTCAGGCATGATCGACGCACCGCTCCACCAGTTTGAGCAGTCCGGCACCGGGCGCGTCGGCGTCCACGTGTGCCGTGTGCACCGCGATGTGCCCCCTCTGGAAATCGACGTCGTACTGTTGGCGCAAGAGTGTCTCCACACGCAGCAGATAGCCGTCGATACCGTGCTCGTCCGTAATCGGCATCAAGGCGATCGCGATCTGCCGGCGCGGTGTGCCGATGGTCCATAGCGCGTCGAGCGCGCGGCGCTGACGTACCGTCTGCTCGAACAGCGAGTCGCCCCGAGCGCCTCGCGGGAACGCCAGCGCAACGAGCGAAGACTCGATGCCGCTCGCCCGCTTGAGCCGCGCCAGACGCCCAAGCTCAAGCGCGAAATCGTAAGGCGCTTGCGGCACCGATTCCCGGACACTCGCCACCAATGGCTGATGCGCGACGCCATCGGCGTAATAGGCCAGCAGCACCAGCAGCAATTGCAGATTGTCGTGATTGAGCGCGAGGAACGGCATGCGACGCACGATCAATACGCTGACCAACGTGCCATCGGTGTCGAGCAGCGGCGCGCAGGCGAGATAGGGGCTCATGTCGCTGGCGGCGTCGTCGGCGCGCACATGCGCGAGCGTGCCCCCCTGCAAACAATGCCGGACAAGCGGGTCGTCGGCATCCGGCTCGAACCCCTCGCCGACACGCGCGATAGGCGTCGTGACGAGGTGGCCCGCGCGCACGGGGAATAACGAGGCGACTTCAATCTGGCAGGTGAGTGACGCGAACTCAAGCATCGGCTGCGCATTCGGCAAACCGCCCGCGTGCCCATGCACATCCCCGGCTCGCCGCACGGAAAGCTCACGCAGACGCGTCAGCGCGTCACGCAATGTCACGGGACGTGCCAGCAGATCGCGTTCGAGCCGTTCGTGAGACACACGCAGGAGATAGTGGTTGTGTGTGATCGCCACGAGCCGGTCACTGAAGTACGCGTTGATGCCCTGCGCCCGATTTGCCCGGTGAGACCAGATGTCGCAGAAATGCCCTGCAATCAAAACCGCCGTCATGCCACCCGCGAAGTGCACCATGGGGAACGGGCCGCCAGCCGGAGCGCACAGCGCATACCAGGCCGCCGCGAGCACCAACCCGCTCGCAGCCCCCGCCAGCGCCCCATAGCGCAATGCAGCGACGAGTGCCGCCAGCCATAACCACGGGAACTGCGCGCCAAGCAGCAAGGGATCGTCCGGACGCAACCGCCATGCGACAAGCACCACGAGTGCGGTGCCGCCCAGCACTTCAAGCATGGCAAAGGGACGTGCGATAGCCGGGGCGATCCAGCGCCCCCAACGCCCGAGATTGCCAAGCGGCTGCGAGCTGCGCACGCGTGCGGGCGACTGGGTATTGCGTGCCGGTTCGGCTTCGTTGGGCGTAGCGGCGGTCACGTGGTGTTCGCGGAAATTGAGATCAAGATCAACCGGGTGCGCACGCGCGGATTCGATGGCGTCGCGGCGTCGCATGCCATCAAAATGCCCAGCGCGAAACGCGGGCGTTCGCGCAAGCGCTGCGCGATGGCGGATTGCATGATTCCCCGTTATCGGAATGTGCCCTGCCCGGCGTCTTCGGCCGGTGCTTCGGGCGGCGGATCGACAGGTCTCCTGCCAAGCCCCGTCGCTCCCGTCCCGAGATACTTCCCCGGCGGGACGGCCTATGACTGCTGATCCGAACTGATCTCTTATGTTTGATGGGAATGAACTTTACACACGCCCAGTCCTACTTTCGTCCCCATTTTTGTTCTGCCGAAAACCCGCATGAATCCTTCAGGAGACCGATTCACCGTCGAACGAATACGGTCCATCGTGCGGGCCAATATACGCCAGATGCGTACGAACACCCGCCCCCGGCTGCCACAGATGCAACGCGAAGCCCGGCGGCTCGAGCGCGATCGTCCCTGGCGCACCGGGCGCGAGTCCGAGCGTGATCTGGTGCGCGGTCGACACGCACGTACTTGCCATGACGCCGGGCGCCCCCTCGACGCTCGCCTGAATGCTCCGGTGCAAGTGGCCGCAAATCACCCGCTCAATGTGACGATGCCGTGACGTCACACGCGCGAAACCTGCGCGCCCTTGCGCAGTAAGGCCGTATCCATCCATGAACTCGATGCCCGTATCGAACGGCGGATGATGCATGGCGACGATCGTCGGGCGCCCCGCGCACGCATGCAGTTGCTCGTCGAGCCAGGCAAGCCGGTCTTCACACAAATGACCACCGGCATTCGGAGGATCTTGCGTATCGAGCGCGAGCACGGTCAGTGGCCCGAGATCGACGCGGTACTGCACGAACTCATGCCCCGTATGCAGATAGGCATGCTCCGGAAACGCGGCGCGCAGCCCTTCGCGATGATCGTGGTTCCCTACCAACAGATACAGCGGGATTGTGAGTTCCGCCAGACACTCGCGAAGTACTTCGTATTCCGATAGATGCGGTGTGTCGATCAGGTCGCCGGTAGCAATGATGGCATCGGGCCGCGGCGTCCAGCGATTGATGGTGGCAATGGCGCGGCGCAATGCCTGCGCGGTATCGACACGCCCGCAGGCAAGCAAACCGGGCCGTGTGATATGAAGGTCGGTGATCTGACAGAGCAGCATGAAGGCAATTCCTCAAAGGCGTACTGCGACGCGTCCCACCGCTCGTCGCCATTCGAGTGTAGGACGCACGCAGCGGTACGTGATCTATCGTGCGGCGCCACGCTAGACATTGCAGATGACACGCCAATGAATTCCGGGCAATACGGACACTGTGTCAGCAATGCCAACCAAAAGTCGGCGCGCAACGCAACCCCTATTAAGTTAGGGGAAACCTGCAAAGCCCGCCCAGCAAGGGATTGAGCGCGGCGGTGACCGGAGATGCCCGCAGTTACCGGGTTTTTATCATCAAAAACGAGAAAGTACGCGGCATGCCACAACAAAATCGCCGCAAACCATTGTCAGGACTGGCCCACAGCCCGCCGAAGGCTCTATAATGCGGCTGCCCGGCCAGTGCCGGCGCCCTCTCGATACGTGACAGACCCAATCTTCGGATCGCGTTTGCGTGGCGTATCGCGATGGCGATATCCTGGCGTGCGCCGCGTGCCTTATGGCGCGGATACAACACCGACACTCGCCAAATGGCGGAAGTGTTAGAGTTGTCGCCGGTATTCACCACCTCTCAAGGGAAACACACATGAACAAACAGGAACTGATCGACGCCGTCGCTGGTACTACGGGTGCAAGCAAGGCTCAAACCAACGAGACCCTCGACGCCGTGCTTGAGGCGGTCAAGAAGGCCGTTGCCAAGGGTGACACGGTTCAGTTGATCGGCTTCGGCTCGTTCGGTTCGGGCAAGCGTGCCGCGCGTACCGGCCGCAACCCGAAGACCGGCGAAACGATCAATATCCCGGCTGCCAAGACCGTGAAGTTCACGGCTGGCAAGGCGTTCAAGGACATCGTGAACAAGAAGTAACACCAGTTGCGCGCAGGCTGGCCTTCGGGCCAGCCTATCTTTTTGCTCACATTGCCGTCCTGCGGCTTGTGGCATTGGATGCGTCACGTCATCCTCTCGCGAGGTCCACGACTGATGTGATGCTGCGCGCCTCGCGGGTGTCCTGCGTACCGAATCCTCGGAGACGGAGACCGGGCGCCCGCAGCGGCTTCACCCCTGCTTTTCCTTCGGGCCACACGCCCCTGCCGATCCGTTTCGGCAACGCGCCCCTTGTCACGACCTGCCGTTTCGGCTGGCGCGACCGATTTGTCTTCGCAAATCGCGGCGCTGCGACCCTGCGCGTCATCGCGCCGCACCCAATTTTCCGCGGCTCATTTCCCGAAGCATCTATGCTATGTTGCGTGACATGACACGCGCGATGACAGCGGCCATCGCCGCCTCCAGTGAGGTTTCACCCGCGGCCGCTCCGGCTGACGCAGAGGCTATCGCGCCGCCCGACGCCCGGCACATGCGACACATGTCGGCTTCGCGCCTGCTTGTCACGCTAGCCACATTTCCTCTGAAGCAGTGGCCATCATTGCCGAACACCCCGGAGAGCGACGCTCACCACGGGGCCTTCGATCCCGAAGCCATTCATCAGTTGCGCGTTGCGACGCGCCGTCTGCGTGCGCTGATCGACGTCTTCTCGCCATGGCTCAAACCCCGCTGGCACCGCCGGCTCAAAGCGGAATTGCGCTGGCTGGGGCAAGCGATGGGCCCCGCGCGAGATGCCGACGTGCTGGTGACAACGACACTGCCCGCATTGCGTACTGAGCATCCCGATATCGACTGGCAGGCAGTTGACGCCCATGTGGTGAAACTGCGCAGCGACGCCCGCGCGCACGCCGCCGACGCGCTCGCTAGCGAACGTCAGCGGGCGTTGCGTACGCTGTTGTTGAAGGCTTTCGGCATCGGGGAAGACGGCAACGCCGACCTGCGAAGCGCAAAGGCGTTGCGGCACCCCTCGCGCACGCCAGGCAAGCGGCCGCGCGCGCTGGCGAAGCACGCTCACAACATGCTCCGTGCCCGTTACGTTGCGCTATTTCCGGATTGTCGTCAGTTGGCGATGCTCGACACCGGGCAGTTGCACGCATTGCGCGTGAAGGTCAAGAAGGCCCGTTACAGCGCCGAAGCCTTGACGCCGTGGCTCCGCAAGGAGGTCGGCACGCCCTATCAGGGCACACTGCACGCCGCCCAATCCCTGCTGGGGCAACTCAACGATGCGGTTGTGGCTCAGCGAGTCTTCGAAGACATGCCGATTTCGGCTGCGCAGCGCGACATATTGATCGGACGCCTCGACACAATCATCGTGAACGCAACCAGCCGCGCCGCCCATGTCCTGTGTCAATTGCCCGACGCGCACACCCTTGAGCGGAGCATGCGCCGGCACTGAACCGCAGGCGTCGGGCAATCCGAGGGCTCACGCTACCTTCGTGCGCAACAAGCGCATGCCGTTGGCGATGACCAGCAGGCTAGCCCCCACGTCGGCAAACACCGCCATCCACAGCGACGCCAGCCCAGCGATAGCGAGTGCGAAGAACACCGCCTTGATGGCGAGCGCTACGGCGATGTTCTGCTTGAGCACGGTCGCCGAGCGTTTCGATAACGCGAGGAAGGCCGGCAGCTTACGAAGGTCGTCGTCCATCAACGTGACGTCGGCTGTCTCGAGCGCGCTGTCGGTGCCCGTCATGCCCATCGCGAAACCGACATCCGCGGCAGCAAGCGCGGGGGCGTCGTTAATGCCGTCGCCGACCATGCCGACGTGCCCAAACGCCTCTCGCAACGCCGACACCGCCTGCCATTTGTCTTCCGGCAGCATTTCCGCACGCACTTCGCTCACACCTGCCTGCTGACCGATGACCTGCGCAGTGGCACGGTTATCCCCCGTCAGCATGACGGTGCGAACGCCCATTTGGGTGAGTCGCGCAATCGCTTCGCGGCTTTCCTCCCGCAACGTATCCGCCACAGCCAGCACCGCAAGCACTTGTGTTTCGCCAGCCAGCACGATTGCCGTGCGAGCCTGCGCTTCGAGGCGGTCCAGCGCCGCCTCCACGTTCGCGTTACACACCCCTAGCGACTCGATCAGCCGGTGATTGCCGAGGTAGTACAGCGTTTGACCGACGCGCCCCTTCACGCCCATACCAACGAGCGCCTCGAAGTCCGTCACTGGCGGCAGTACGCCGAGCCCTGCTTGCGTGTGGCCGTCGACGACCGCGCGGGCGATGGGGTGCGTAGTCTGCGCGTCGAGCGCGGCGGCCAGCGTCAACACATCGTCGTGCGATGTTTCGCCCAGCGGCACCACATCGGTCAGGCGCGGCTCGCCGCGTGTGAGCGTGCCCGTCTTGTCGACGGCCACCGCCCGGATCAGGTGGCCGCTCTCCAGAAATGCGCCCCCCTTGATCAGGATGCCGGCGCGCGCCGCCGCTGTCAGACCGCTCACGACCGTGACCGGCGTCGAGATCACCAGGGCGCACGGGCACGCGATCACCAGCATCACGAGCGCCTTGTAGATCCATGGCGACCAGGCCAGACCGAAGGCCAGCGGTGGCACGAGCGCGACGAGCAGCGCGCAGATCACAACTGCCGGCGTGTAGACGCGCGAGAATTTGTCGACGAAGCGCTGTGTCGGCGAGCGCTGCTGCTGCGCAGACTCGACGATGCGCACAATGCGGGCGAGTGTCGTATCGCCCGGCGCAACGTTCGTGCGATACACGATGAGACCGCTCTCGTTGATACTGCCTGCATAGACTTCGTCGCCCACCGTCTTGTCAACAGGCACGCTTTCGCCAGTGATCGACGCCTGATTCAGTGCAGAGCTGCCCTGCTCGATCACGCCGTCGATGGCAACGCGCTCGCCCGGACGCGCACGCACGCGCGCACCGATCGGGAGCGATGCAGCAGGCACATCTGCCCAGGTGCCGTCCGCCTGTTCGACCGATGCCTGATCGGGTGCCAGACGCATCAGCGATTCCACGGCACGGCGAGCCCGCGTGAGCGACGCGGCCTCAAGCTTTTCCGAAAGGGCAAAGAGGACGATCACCATCGCGGCTTCCGGCCACTGTCCGATGAACACTGCACCGATCACAGCCAGCGACATCAGGAAGTGGATATTCAGCGTGAAGTGTCGCAGCGCGATCCAACCCTTCTTGAGCGTTGGCAAGCCGCACGCCAGAATGGCGACGGCCACCATGGCACCCACCCAGGGGCTGTGTTCGGGCACGCCCGACCAGACGGCAGCTTCGCTTGCCGCAGCCAGCACGCCCCCCACCACCAGGCGCGCAACATCGCCCTTATGGCTCGCGGGGGGCGGTGCGGCGGTCGCGTTGCCTCCAACGAGCGGCACTGGCGTCATCCCCAGCTTGCGTAACGTCCCGGCGACCGCCTCCCCACGCTGGGCAACATCGGCGGCCGACGCGCTATCGTCGAAAACAACCGTCAATTCCCGCTTGAGAAGATTGAAATACAGGGCATCGACGCCGGGCCGGTGCTCGAGTTGGTCTCGGATGAGGCGCTCTTCCGTCGGGCAATCCATCTGATCGATGCGGAATCGAGCCTGCGGCGCGCCGGTCGACGGCACTGGCTCGACAAGGGCCAAATTTGCGTCACTGGCGCAACAGGACGAGCCTTCGTGCGCATGAGCTGCATCCGAGGCGCGGGGCACAGCATGATCGTGGCTGTGGTCGTGACGATGCGAATGATCGTGATGCTGCCCCTGGTCGTGGCGATGCGCATGGCCCGGGTCTTGCCCATGGTCGTGCGCCTTGTGCTCTGCCGCCGTCGAGCCCGCCAGACGAGCCGAATCCGAGGGGTTGGACATGTGAACTCCTGGTTTTCTGATTCGTGTTACCCTGCATTCAAAACCCTGTAGCGACTACGGAGTCAAGTATGAAAATCGGAGAATTGGCCCGGGCGGCGGGTACCGATGTCGAGACGATTCGCTATTACGAGCGGGCAGGCCTGCTGTCGGCCCCGCCACGCACGGATGCCGGTTATCGCACCTACGGCGAAGACCATCTGGAAGCCCTGCGCTTCATCCGCCATTGCCGCTCGCTCGATATGCCGCTCGCGGATGCGAAGCGACTCGGTGAACTCGCTCACGATACGAGCGTGACGTGCGAAGACGCCAACCAGCTGATCGAAGCGCACCTCGAGCGCGTGCACACCCGCATTCACGAGTTGCAGGCACTCGAACAACAACTGCTGCATCTTCAGGCGCAATGTCGTAGCCGTCACGAAACAAGTGACTGCGGAATTCTGCGTGCACTCATGCAAGGCGCTCACGGCGAAGCCTGTGCTTGCCATACCGATACCGATCCGATCGAAGTCGCCTGCGATCACGATCATCTGCACGCGTAAATCTCAAGGGATGTCACCGTAGTGGTGGCGCCCTCTTCGCTTCTCTCGGCAATCCTCTTCGGCAACCGCAAGCGCCGCCGCTTCAGAAAGCGCACGTCTGCCAGCACTGAACCGGCGTGCGCCTTCCAAACCCTTTCCTCATCCTGCATTGCGCTGAACGCCGCGATGATTGTGATGAATGCCCGCGCTCCCAGCGAAAACAAGGGCAAACCAGCGCAGTTTCTATACAATGGCCCGCACGCGCCGCGCCAGTAGCTACTTGTTCGTGTGAACAGCCATGGCGTGCCGCTCAGGAAGTGCGCATCGATATGTCGCAATCCGTTCCAATTTCTTGCTCATTTGTCGGAGACCTTATGTCCAGCGATGTATCCGCTACGCCAACACCCGCGACGGAAAGCAGCGCCGACATCGTGATCATGGGTGCTGGCGCCGCAGGGATCTCCGTGGCGGCCAGCTTGCGCCGACGACGGGCGTCGCTCTCGATCACGATCGTGGACCCGGCCGACACACACTACTATCAGCCAGCGTGGACACTCGTCGGTGCGGGGGAATTCGACGCTGCGCGCACCGCGCGTCCGATGGCAAGCGTCATCCCTGAAGGGGTGACGTGGCTCCAGGCCGCAGTGACGGCCTTCGCGCCGGATCGTCAGCACATCCTGCTCTCGGACGGTCGGCGTCTCGGCTACCGCTATCTCATCGTAGCGCCGGGCTTACAACTGAATTGGGAAGCCATCGATGGCTTGACCGAAACACTCGGTCACAACGGTGTCACATCCAACTATCGCTTCGACCTCGCCCCCTATACGTGGTCGCTGGTTCGCGAATTCAAGGGGGGCAACGCGCTGTTCACGCAGCCGCCGATGCCGATCAAGTGCGCGGGGGCACCGCAAAAGGCGATGTACCTGTCCGCCGATACGTGGCGTCAGCGCGGCGCGCTGGACAAGACGAAAATCGAATTCCATCTCGTGGCGCCGACGCTGTTCGGTGTGAAAGATTACGTCCCCGCGCTCATGGAATACGTGAAGCGATACGGCATCTCGCTCAATCACCTCTCGCATTTGCGTGCGGTGGACGGCGAACGGCGCGTTGCCCGTTTTGAAATCTTCGATGCCGACGGTCAGTCGCAGTTTATCGACAAACCGTTCGACTTCCTGCATGTGGTGCCGCCGCAAAGCGCACCGGACGTGCTGCGCGCAAGCCCGCTTGCCGACGCTGCCGGTTGGTGTGAAGTCGATCCGGCAACACTGCGCCACGCGCGCTATGCCAATATTTTCGGCTTGGGCGATGCCATCTCCGCGCCGAACGCCAAGACGGCTGCCGCTGCGCGCAAACAAGCGGTCGTCGTCGCGGAAAATCTGCTTGCTGCCATGGACGGCCGCCCGCTCGCCCTGCACTACGACGGCTATGGCGCTTGCCCGCTCACGGTGGAACACGGCAAGATCGTGCTTGCCGAGTTCGGCTACGGCGGCAAGCTGCTGCCCACGTTCCCCATCGACGGTACGCATGCGAGCCGTTTTGCATGGGTATTGAAAAAATACGTGCTGCCAAAGGTTTACTGGGATTTCATGCTTCGCGGTCGCGAATGGCTGGCACAACCCAGCCGCGCCGACCATAGGTGAAACCCGAACTCAATTTTCAATGATGGGTGCCGTTAAAAGTCAAAGGACCCGGTTTCGCAACCGGGCACGAGCTTCTGTCGGGCCACGCCTTGCGCGCGGTCTGCCGGATGGCGAGGGATGTGGTGCCGTGGCCGGTGTCTCCCACCCGCCCCTCGCCTGACGGCCGACACATTTACGCGTCTTATGCTGAACATGATTCAAGGGTTTTCCGGCGGCACGACCTATTCGACGCGTGGTTTTCCTCTGTCCGCAGGCATTACACGCGGCAATGACAAACGTTCAACCGTACGGGTCACGCCTGCCCGTTTGCCGAGATGAACGATACCAACGCGCTGCGACGACAAGTCGTCCTTGCCGATCTGCTGCTGGATCGCCAGCGGCTGTTACGTGCCCTCAGCCTGGAGTTGCGCACCCCGAGTCCGCCTGGCAGCCACAGTGCGCTGGTGGTACTGCATGTGGGCCGTGGTCAGCGTAAAGCGAGCAGTCAGGCCGCCATTTCAGATGCCGACCTGCTCGCCACCATCGCGTTTCGCATTGGCTCGCGCATTCGCCGCCGCGACCTCATCGGGCGCGTCTCCGAGCAGCAGATTGCCATCTTGCTGCGCGACCTGGGCAGCCGCGAAGCCGCCTCGCAGATCACGCGCCGCTTTATCCGGGCCGGCGAATCGCCCGTGCCGTGCGGGAATGGCCTCCTTTATCCGATTCTCTCGGCAGGGGTAACCCACCTGCCGCAAGTGCCGGTCTGGCCCGCCACGCTGCTCGAGCACACCTCGGACGTCGCCGATCAGGCCATCCGGGAAAGCGCGTCGCGGTTTCTCGTGACCGAGGCTCCGTCTGCCCCCACGGAAGGCATCACGCCGCCGGATGAAGCGGGCAACGAACACTATTGGCGCAGCGCTATCGGACGCGCCCTGTCGGAGTCCGAATTCCGCTTGCACTACCAGCCGCAGATCGACATGCGTACGCACCGGCTGACCGGTCTCGAAGCGCTGATCCGCTGGCAGCGTGACGACGAACTGATCATGCCGGGCGAATTCATCCCGGCCGCCGAGCGCTGCGATGTCATCGGCCCCATCGGTGAATGGACACTGCAGGAGGCTTGCCGTCAGCTCGATCAATGGCATACGGACGGCGAGGAATATCCGCGCGTGGCCGTGAACCTGTCGGCACAGCAAATGCGTGTGCAGACGCTTGAGACAGTCCGCTACGCCCTCAAGCACCATCGTGTGCCGCCAGACAAGCTCGAGATCGAGATTACCGAGTCGTCGCTGATCTCCCACCTCGACGAAGCCGCCACGCTGATGAACGAACTCGTCGCGATGGGCGTTCGCCTGTCGCTAGACGACTTCGGCACCGGCTATTCGAGTTTCGTGCGTCTGAAGCGCTGGCCGTTCGGCACGGTCAAGATCGATTATCAGTTCGTCGCCGGCGTGCTGCTTGGCGGCTACGATACGGAACTGATCCGGGCCATCATCGCGATCGCCCGCAAGCTGGAGATCGAAACGGTTGCGGAAGGTGTTGAGACCAGTGCACAACGCGACGCACTTGCGTCACTGGGTTGTCACGCCTGGCAGGGGTATCATTGCACGCGCCCCCTGCCGCCCGGGCATATCGAGACATTCATTCGCGACTGGCACAGGCGCCTGTAATCGCGTTTGCAACCGCCTCTGCCGCTGGTCAACGCCTTGTTCAATCACCACCGCACCGCCTCTGCCTTCGTCAGAGGCCTGGTCATTCTCGTGTGCGCCCTCGTCGCCTGGGGGCTGGCCCGCTTCGCCGCCGATCAGTTGGTGGCGAACCGCGCGGCGCGGCTGCTCTCCGAAGAGCGCAGCGTGGCGACCCGACTCGCCCAGGGCACCGTCCACACGGTTAACCAGGATCTGATACTCATTCGCGGCATCCCGCAGGTACTCGCCCAGGTCGAGCAGATTCAGGACGCCGCAGCCAGCCTTGCAAAGCACCCGCTCACGGGCATGCCACCGGGAAAGGCCCGTCAGACACTGCTCGCCAACCCCGTACTCAAGCCAGTCAATGAGCTGCTGCACGCCGCGCAGCTCTACTTCGGCGCAGATCTCGTATGGCTGGGCACACCGGATGGCATCACCGTCGCCTCCAGCGATGCCGACACGGCCAACCCGCTGATCGGCGAGAACTACGGCGACCGGGAGTACTACAACACTGCCGTGCTCGGGGGTATCGGGCAGCAATATGTCATCGGCCGCAAGACCGGCTTGCCCGGTATCTACTTCACGGCCCCCGTCTATCGGGACGGCCTGCTCGTCGGTGTGATGGTGGTGAAGCTCGGCCTGCGCCGGCTGGCGCATTGGGTCGATTCCGGCGCGTCGTTCGTGACGGACAATAACGGCGTCATCGTACTCGCCAACGACCCGACATTCACCGGCATGGCAGTTCCCGGCGCCAAGGTCTTCAAACTGACGCCAGCGGAACGACGCCGCCTCTACCAGCAGGAAGACTTCCCCCTCGTTCCCATCGAAGATTACGATTCGTCGCCCGGCACGCCGGGGTTCATGCAAAAAGCGCCTGAAGACGAGGAGGGTCAGCAGCACGCTCGTCTGGTTCGTGTGCACCCCGACGATCGGCCATATCTTCTGGAGGCCGAAACGTCTGCGGACAGCGAACTGGTTGTCTACACCATGAACGAAGCGCCGACGCTGGGCAGCCTGTCCATCGAGCGGCGCCGCTATGCGGTATTGGTCTTCGCGCTGTTGCTCAGCTTAGCGGGTGCGCTCTGGTTGCTCGTTCGCTATCTGCGCCGCGAAAAACTCCAGTTGACCGACACCTTGGCCAGGAATGCGGCACTTGAGCACGAGGTCAAATACGATGCGCTCACGGGTGCGCTGTCACGCGGGCACTTCCTCAAACGCTTGCGCGCCGAAGTAGCACAGGCCGAATCGACAGGGGTGCCCACCTGCGTCATCCTCGTCGACCTGGACCACTTCAAGCAGATCAACGACACGTGGGGTCATGCGCTCGGCGATACCGTGCTGGCGACATTCGTCCATCTTTGTCACGAATCGTTACGCGAAGATGACATCTGCGGTCGTTTGGGGGGCGAAGAATTCGCTATCATCCTGAGTGGCGCCGCCGAGGCACGCGCTTTTGAAGCCGCCGAGCGTTTGCGCGATGCGGTGCGCACGTCCCGCGTCAATGTCGGTGGCCGGCCGCTTCAGTTCACGATAAGTGCGGGCGTAGCCCAATGGCACGCTGGCGACGACGACCACGCTTGGCTAAAACGCGCCGACGCGGCACTGTACCTAGCCAAATCTCTCGGGCGCGATCGCTGCGCCTGCGAATCCGACCTCAAGGGATTCTCCCCAGGCGGGTCGTAACAGACGTCGGGCTCACCGGCCCGGGGTCGCAAACCCAGACCGGACCGATGCCCAAGACGAATCTCGCCACATTCGCCCCGTCGCCGCTGCGTGCCATCCGCATCGGCACAACTGCGCTTTGCCTGGTCCTGAATACCGCTGCAAATGCCGAACTCGCACTCTTGCAGCCCCCGCGCGCCCTCACGGGCGAAGCCCCCTTACAACTGACCCTGCTGGCCACACAGGACACGCAGGGCCGCAAAACCATCAAGCTGCCGGACGAAATCGTCGTGCGCATCTCAAACGACGACTTCGGGCCCACGCTGCTCCTTCTGAAGCGTGCAGCGGCGATCCCCGCTGAAGTCACGCTCTCGAAGGGCCAGTTCCGGCGCATCTCGTACTCTGCCTCGCTCCCGAAGGAACTACGCGGCACCCTGCACCTTGAGCCCATCGACTGGGACGTCTCGACAACAACCATCGTCCTCGATCGCGCCGCCCCCGCCGAACCGATGGTGGCAGCCGCACCGGCACCATCCGAGGCGGGCGCAGCGCAAGCGGCGGGGAACGGCGCCCCTGCTGCTGCCGCCGCCGCAGCAGCAGGGGCGACGGCCAGTGCCGCACCCGACGCAATCGCCCCGACAACCGACACCGAGTTCGCCCGCATCTCGTCGAGCGAGCCGATGTACATGGCTTTCGGCAGGAACGGCGGCTCGAACGCACGATTTCAACTCAGCTTCAAGTTCCACATTCTGAAGCCGGACAATCCGGCCTCGAAATCCTTCCTAGACAACTTGTATTTCGGCTACACGCAATTGTCGATCTGGGATCTGCAGGCCGAGTCGGCCCCGTTCCGGGACTCGAACTACCGTCCGAGCCTGTTCTACTACATCCCGGATACTGGCGCGCGAGCCAACTGGTTCACATCGCTGGGCCTCGCGGCAGGTGTCGAGCATGAGTCCAATGGCAAGGCGGGCGACGATTCCCGCAGTCTTAACACCATCTTCGTCAAACCGATCCTGAAATTCGGTGATCCGTCCGAATACCATTGGACGGTGGCACCGAAGCTCTACGCCTACCTGGAAAAGAACGACAATCGCGATATTCAGAACTATCGCGGCTATATGGACCTGCTGGTTCTATGGGGCAAACCGAATGGCTGGCAGATCGGGGCGACGCTGCGCAAAGGGATGAAGCGCAACTACGGCAGTGTGGATGTGCAGGTGACCTACCCGCTCAGCAAGCTGATCTCAGGCGCCGGTGGCTACCTCTGGCTCGGCTACTTCACGGGCTATGGCGAAAACCTGCTCGACTACAACCGTCACTCGAGGTCGCAGGTGCGTGTCGGGTATAGCGTGTTCCGCTGGTAACGTCGCCTGCTTGCGCCCACAGCGCAGAGCACGTCCATCCACAGCCCTGCAAGCTCATAACACCAGCACGAGCGCCCCTGCGACAATCAGCGCGCCGCCGAGGGCTTCCTTGAGCGAGAATGGCTCACCAAGCACCACCCAGCCGATCAGCATCGCCATCGCGACACTGAGCTTGTCCAACGGCGCCACACCCGACACGGGTCCCAACTGCAACGCGCGGAAGTAGCAAAGCCACGACAAACCGGTCGCCACCCCGGAAAGCACGAGGAACAGCCACGTATTCGCGCTCAAACTAGTCGGCCGCTGCCACTCACCGCGCATGCCCACGATCGCCAGCGTCACCGCGAAAATGATGACCGTGCGAATCAGCGTGGCCATATTGGAATTGACTTGCGCCACCCCGAGTTTGCCGAACACGGCCGTCAGTGCGGCAAAGAACGCTGAACCCAGCGCGAATAGTTGCCAGTTACGCAGCATAGTGCATCACCATCGCTATTGAGATTTGAGTACCGCCAACCTGAAACGCATTGAAAAGTCCACTGCCTGCCCCCGCCCGTAGGGGAATGGCTGCCGGTGCCACCATCGGTGAGATAATGGCGCTTTCCTGTGACACCGACCCGCCTCCGGCCAAATTCGCCCCCCTTTATGTCCGAACTGCACGACCGTCCCGACAGCCCCTGCATTGGCGTTTGCTCGACGCTCTTCGACGACGTCTGCAAGGGTTGCGGCCGTACGGCTTACGAAGTGTCGAACTGGGTGTTCTTCACTGACGACGAGAAGGCAGCCGTCTGGGAGCGCATCAACCGTGAAGGCACAGCGATGCGCTATTGCGACAAAGGGTCTACGACTTCACGGACTTGAATTGCAGCGACTTGTACTCGAGAAATTCCTCGAAGCCGTACACGCCATTCTCCCGTCCGTGCCCTGACTGCTTAAAGCCCCCGAACGGTGCCTGCACGTTGAATTCGCCGCCGTTGATATCGACTTGCCCCGTGCGGATCTGACGCGCCACGCGTACCGCACGCGCCTCATCGCCCGACCACACACCACCGCCCAACCCGTAGATCGAATCGTTGGCAATGCGCACCGCATCTGCCTCGTCCTCATAGGTGATGATCGAGAGCACTGGGCCGAAAATCTCCTCCTGAGCGACGGTAGCGTCGGGGGCGACACGCCCCAGCACCGTTGGCTGGACGAAGAACCCTGACTCGAAGCCCTCCGGTACGGTATCTCCGCCCGCAATCAGTTCGGCCCCTTCTGCGAGGCCCTTGCGAATATAAGTCTGCACGCGCTCTCGCTGGGCGGCCGATGCCAGCGGTCCGAGACGCGTTGTTTCCTCGCGCGGGTCACCCAGCGTAAAGCGGGCAACGGCTTCCTTCGCCAGCGCCTTGACTTCCTCATAACGCGACGCCGGGACAAGCATGCGAGTGTGCGCCGAACAAGTCTGTCCGGAGTTCAGATAGCACGCGTTGAGCGTGCCTTTGACCGCGGCGGCGAGATCGGCGTCGTCGAGCACCACTGAAGCCGATTTCCCGCCCAACTCCAAGGCCACGCGCTTGACCGTTTGCGACGCCACTTCGGACACGCGCTTGCCTGCACGCGTCGATCCGGTAAACGACACCATGTCGACGTCGGGATGACGTGCCAACACCTCACCGACGACCGGCCCGAGCCCCGTGACCAGATTGAACACACCCGCCGGCAGCCCGGCCTCGGCGATCACCTCCGCCAGAATGAACGCATTGAACGGCGCCACCTCCGACGGCTTGAGCACCACTGTGCATCCGGCGGCCAGCGCCGGCGCAACCTTCAGGGTGATCTGGTTCAGCGGGTAATTCCACGGTGTGATCGCGCCAACCACCCCCACCGGTTCGCGCACCACCAGCGAATTACCCACGCGCGCTTCAAATTCGAACGTCTCGGCCAGTTCGGCGTACTTGTTCCAGTGATACACCGGCCCCCCCACCTGAATCGCACGAACGAGTTTGATCGGCATGCCCGTCTCGCCCGTCATCACGTTCGCCAGATCCGCCGTGCGCGCCTTCAGGCCCGCCGCGATCTTCCGCAAATAGGCCGCACGTTCGGCCGGTGGCGTGGCCGCCCAGGTGTCACGCGCCTTCAACGCTGCGGAAATGGCCGCCTCCGTGTCTTCGGCAGCCCCCTCGGGAATGCGGCCCATGAGCTTCGCATCGGCCGAGTGGAAAACGTCCAGCGTGCCGCGCCCAACCGGCGTAACCCACTGACCCCCGATGAAAAATTTGTCGTACGTAATCATGCAATGTCTCCTGCAGGCAGAGGAACGTCGAACGCTCATTGTAGTCTGCTCGCCTCAGCACTTCTCAACCTTGCGGTGAAATCAGGCGCCTCTGCCCTGCGCCTTCCGATATTCCCATAGCACCGTCAGACAACACCTGCTCCGCTTCAACGTGCTGTAAACGCAAACAGGGCGCTTGCCAAGCAAGCGCCCTGCCGGGTATTACGCGTCGCGTGAACGTCTCGAAGACTTCCGTCAGACTTCCACGCCCTGGCTGGCCAGGTACTCATCATAAGTGCCGGCGTAATCGACCAACGTGCCGTCGCTCTTCACTTCGATGACGCGCGTGGCCAGACCCGACACGAATTCACGATCGTGCGAGACGAAGATCAGCGTGCCCGGATATTTGTCGAGCGCGATCTGAAGCGACTCGATCGACTCCATGTCCATGTGGTTGGTGGGCTCGTCCATCATCATCACATTGTGACGGCCCAACATCAGCTTGCCCCAGATCATGCGCCCCTTCTCACCGCCGGAGAGCACGCGCACGGACTTGCGCACGTCGTCGCCACCGAACAGCAGACGGCCCAGCGAGCCACGGATCACCTGATCGTCGTCGCCTTCCTTACCCCATTGCGTCATCCAGTCGGTGAGCGACAAATCTTCCGGGAAGGCTTCCGAGGTATCTTGCGGCATGTAACCGATGTTGGCGTTCTCGGCCCACTTCACGTTACCCGCGTCGACCGGCAGTTCCGCCATCAGGCTGCGCAGCAGCGTGGTCTTGCCCGCACCGTTCTCGCCAATGATGGCCACACGCTCACCGGCACGCACCGCGCCAGAGTAGTTCTTGAAGATCTGACGGTCGAACGACTTGGAAATGCCTTCGAATTCGAACGCGAGATTGTGCAGCTTCTTCTCGAATTCGAAGCGGATGAACGGGTTCTGACGCGACGAAGGTTTGATGTCTTCGACCTTGATCTTGTCGATCTGCTTGAGACGGCTCGTCGCCTGACGCGCCTTGGACTTGTTCGCCGAGAAGCGGCGCACGAAGTCTTGCAGATCGGTGATGCGTTCCTTCGCCTTGGTGTTCGCCGCCATCTGACGCTCGCGCGCCTGCGCCGACGCGAGCATGTAGTCGTCGTAGTTGCCCGGATAGATCGTGAGCGTGCCGTAGTCCATATCCGCCATGTGCGTGCACACGGCGTTCAAGAAGTGGCGATCATGCGAAATGATGATCATGGTGGAGTTGCGCTCGTTGAGCACGTCTTCCAGCCAGCGGATCGTGTTGATGTCCAGGTTGTTGGTCGGCTCGTCGAGCAGCAGCACGTCCGGATTCGAGAACAGCGCCTGTGCGAGCAGCACCCGCAGCTTCCAGCCCGGTGCAACGTTGCTCATCGGCCCCTGATGCTGGTCGATCGGAATGCCCACGCCCAGCAGCAGTTCACCTGCGCGCGCTTCGGCCGTATAGCCGTCGTACTCGGCGAACTTCGCTTCGAGTTCGGCGGCGTGCATATAGTCGTCGTCCGTCGCTTCCGGATTGGCGTAAATGGCATCGCGCTCGCTCATGGCGGCCCACATTTCGGTGTGGCCCATCATCACGACGTCGAGCACGCGCATGTCTTCATACGCGAACTGATCCTGCTTGAGCTTACCCAGACGCACGTTGGGTTCGAGCATGACGTTACCGGCGCTCGGCTCCAGATCGCCCCCGAGGATCTTCATGAACGTCGACTTGCCGCAACCGTTGGCGCCGATCAGGCCATAACGGTTGCCCCCGCCGAATTTGACAGAGATGTTCTCGAAGAGCGGCTTGGCGCCGAATTGCATCGTGATATTGGCAGTAGACAGCACAGGCGGTATCCGGGGAAATGAAGTGCGGCGGCACAAAATTGCGCCACGAAACCCGACATTTTAGCACCGATGCGTGTCACGCGCCCTCAGTTGCCCCCAGCGCTTGTGAAGGCTCCGAAATACGGCGCCTAAAGGGGATACCGGTGATCGCCGGCCCGTAGGCTCTCCCCACAAGCCGCTGAATTTGTCTGAAGTTGCCTGGAGGCCTTCAGACGCCGTTTGCGGCCATCATCCCCCGGATGGGGACGCCTCTCTTATCCACCCGGGACTCCGTCACTTCCCCAATGCCTTCTCATGACCACCATCCGCCTATCGACACCCCATGCACGCGCGCTGCGCCCTCTGCACAACCTCCGTCACCCGCTCCTCAGCCCCTTCCTTGCGGGCGCCGCGTTGTTGATCGCCGCTGCCGCACCCGCCGTCGCCGACGATCGCCGCGCCGGGATAAGCACCGAAACGCTTGCGAAATCCGCGACCGCATGGGATCAGACCGGCTATGCGGCGTATCCCTCCGGCACGCCCGAGCCGACGCTCGTGCGCATCACGCTCGCCCCGAACACCCGGCTGGACTGGCATACCCATCCCATGCCGGCCATCGGCTATGTCGCTTCGGGTCATTTGACGGTCGAGCGGGCGGATAACGGCGCGCAACGCGCGTTCGTCGCCGGGCAGACGGTGACCGAATTGGTCGACGTGCCGCATCGGGGCTGGTCGAGTGACGCCGGGGCAGAACTACTGGTCTTCTACGCGGGTTCGGTGCACCAACCGCTCTTCCTTGTCTCCCCCGACACGGAAAAACTCGCGCAGGACGAGACCGTGAAGACATCCCGCGACTGACGTCCCTTCAAAGACTCCGGGCACAAAAAAACCGCCGGCAGATACCGGCGGTTCTCCTGATACTGCGATGCCGCATAGAGGCGGCAGCCATCGTTACTGCTTCGGCAGCGATCCCTCGACACCTTCGACGAACCAGTTGATCTGGTGCTTCTCGTCGTCGTTGAGCGTCTTGCCGGCCGGCACGATTTCCTTGCCGTCCTGCCCCTTGATCGGGCCGGTGAACGGATCGTACTTACCGTCGCGAATGGCGTCGTGACGCGCAGTCACGGCCTTGCGTGCCGCTTCCGGCACGGTCTTGTCATTGATGGCCACGAGGTTGATCTCGTCTTCCTTGATGCCGCCCCAGACCGGCGTGTTCTTCCACGAGCCCTGCATGACTTCGTCGACCGTGCGCACGTAGTACTTGCTCCAGTCGATGGCGGCCGACGCCAGATGAGCGTTCGGGCCGAACTTGCTCATGTCCGAATCCCAGCCAAAGGCGTGGATCTTCTTCTCTTCGGCCACCTGCATCACCACAGCCGAGTCGACGTTCTGCATCAGCACGTCGGCACCCTGTCCGACGAGCGATTCCGCCGCCTGACGCTCCTTGCCGGGATCGAACCAGCTATTGATCCAGACAACCTTCACCTTGACCTTCGGATTGACTTCGCGCGCCGCGATGGTGAACGCATCGATGTTGCGGATCACCTCGGGGATCGGCACCGATGCCACATAGCCGATCACGTTGGACTTGGTGACATGGCCGCCGACCACACCAGCCAGATGCGCGCCTTCGTACGTACGCACGTCATACGTGCCGAGGTTCGGCGCCGCCTTGAAGCCGGTGGCGTGCTCGAACGTCACATCCGGGAAATCGGCGGCCGTCTTGACCATCGAGTCCATGTAACCGAACGACGTGCCGAAAATCAGCTTGTTGCCCTTGCCTGCCAGATCGCGGAACACGCGCTCCGAGTCCGCGCCCTCGGGCACGTTCTCCACGCGGGTCACGCTCACTTTGTCGCCGTACTTCGCTTCGACGGCCTTCGCACCCTGCTCGTGCGCATAGGTCCAGCCAGCGTCGCCCGGGTTGCCGATGTAGACGAACGCCACCCCCATCGGGCCCTTGCCTGCCGGCGCGGCCGATGCCTGTGCCTCAGACGCTGGCGCGTTCGCGGTGTTGCTCTCCTGCTTGCCGCAGGCAGAAACCAGCATGGCCGCCGCCAGGCTTGCCATCGTGATCAGGACTTTACGTCGCATCGATTTTCTCCTCGTCATCGATTGTTTCAGGTTGATTCCATGCTCGTGTACCAAACGCTCGCGCCGCCCGCCGGCAACGCGTCAAGACCCTGCGAAAAACGGTTTTCCCAGCGAGGCCGGTGCATTCAGGCGAATCGTCTGGCGATTGCGCGAGATGATTACCAGCACCGCGATGGTCGCCAGGTACGGCAGACTGGCCAACGCCTGCGACGGAATGCGAATGCCCATCGCCTGCGCCTGAAATTGCAGCGCCATGACCACGCCGAAGAGCAGCGCGCCGAGCACAGTCCGGCCCGGACGCCACGTCGCAAACACCACCAGCGCCAGCGCAATCCAGCCGCGTCCGGCCGTCAGGTTCTCTTGCCACAGGCGCAGATAGCCGACCGAGTAATACGCGCCCGCAAGCCCAGACATCGCGCCGCCGAAGAGCGTTGCGAGGTAACGGATACGCACCACCGGGTAACCGATGGCATGCGCGACGGCGGGTGCCTCACCGATTGAGCGCAACACCAGTCCAGCCCGCGTGCGGTACAAGAACCAGGTAATCGCCACCAACAGCACCACCGAGAGATAACCCAGCGGGTTGAGCGAGAAAATCGACGGCCCTAACACGGGAATCGACGACAGGCCGGGAATCGGCAAGTCGCGCAGCATCGGGATGGTGGCGTCCGTGTAGGGACGGCCGGCATAGGCCGAAAGCCCCACGCCGAAGATGGTCAGCGCCAGGCCCGTTGCCACCTGATTGGCCATGAGCGAGAGCGTGAGCCACGCGAAGATGGCCGACATGACCACGCCCGCAGCAATGCCCGCGAGCACGCCGAGCCAGAGGCTCCCCGTCTGTACGGTCACGGCGAACGCGCCGACGGCGCCCATGAGCATCGTGCCTTCCACGCCGAGATTGAGCACGCCCGACTTCTCCGTCACCAGTTCGCCCAGAGCGGCGAGCATCAACGGAATGGCCGCGATCACGGCACTTGCCGCCAGCGGTGTCAACAGATTGATCCAGTCCATGCGGCGCGCCTCAGGCTTCCCGCGCGTGTGCACGGGCACGACGGCGCAGACGGTAGTTCACGAAAACGTCGCAACCCAGAAGGCTGAACAGCAGCAGCCCCTGAAACACGCCACTGATTGCCTTGGGTAATTGCAACGACGTTTGCACCGCTTCGCCGCCGAGATACAGCAGCGCCATGAGCAAGCTCGCCAGAACGATGCCGACCGGATGCAAACGTCCCACGAACGCCACGATGATGGCCGTGAAGCCATACCCTGGCGCCCACGTCGCCTGCAGTTGCCCGACCGGCCCCGCCACTTCGCCGGTGCCCGCCAGCCCGGCGGCTGCCCCGCCGATCAACAGGGCGAGCCAGACGGCGCGCGGCTCGGAATAGCCTGCATAGCGAGCGGCAAGCGGCGCGAGCCCACCAACTTCCATCCGGTACCCGGCGAAGCTCTTGCGCATGAATAGCCACGCGGCCGGCACAGCCGCCGCTGCCATGAATACCGACGCGTTCAGACGTGTGCCCCGCCACGGCGCCCAGTGCCAGTCGCCGAAAAAGCGCGGGAAGAGTGCGTCGCGGTCGAAGCTGATCGACTGCGGGAAATTCATGCCATGCGGGTCCTGCCAGGGGCCGCTCACCAGATAGATCAGCAGTTGGGTGGCCACGTACGTCAACATCAGGCTCACGAGAATCTCGTTGGCATTGAAGCGCACGCGCAGCAACGCGGGAATGGCGGCCCACAGCATGCCGCCCAGCGCGCCTGCGGCCATCATCAACGGCAACAGCCACGGGCCGCCGTGACCATCGAAGTGAATTGCGACGCTCGAGGCAAAAATCCCGCCCAGCAGCAACTGACCTTCCGCACCGATGTTCCACACGTTGGCGCGATAGCCAATGGCCAGCCCAAGCGCAATCAGGCACAGGGGCGACGCCTTGAGCAGCAGCTCCGACCAGCCGTTCAGGCTGCTGACCGGCGCCAGAAAGAACGCTGCCATCGCCTGCGCCGGATGCTTGCCGAGGAAACCGAAAATGAGCACGCCGCCGGCCAGCGTAATGAGCGTGGCCACCAGCGGCATGGCGAGCCGCATGGTGCGGGAGGGACTTGGCCGTGGCTCAAGCGTGAAATCGAACATGGTGTTTGAAAATCGATGAAATACGTTACGGTGCCGGCGACGGTACGACCGAAGGCCCGACGATGCGGGTCATGCCCCTCTCGTCGATACGTCAGGCCGCGCGCTCTCCTGGACCGCCCGGGCCACCGGGGAACATCCCCGCCATCCACAGGCCGATCTCGCGGGCGTCGGTCTGCTCGGGCTTGCGCACGGGCGACAGACGCCCCTGTGCAAGCACTGTGATCCGGTCGCAAATTTCGAAAAGTTCGTCGAGTTCTTCGGACAGCACCAGCACCGCGACGCCGCGAGCCGAGAGGTCGAGCAACTGCTGGCGGATGAAGCTCGCCGCACCCACATCGACGCCCCACGTCGGCTGGGCCACCACGAGCACCCGGGGTTCCTGAAGGATTTCGCGTCCAACGATGAACTTTTGCAGATTGCCGCCCGAGAGGCTCTGCGCAGCGGCATCCGGTCCGCCCGCCTTCACGTTGAAGCGCTCGATGCACAGTGACGCGAACCGCCGGAGCGTGTGCCGGCGAATCCAGCCACCGCGCAGCAATCCGAGGTGCGCCGTGCCGGACGCGCCAAGCAGCGCGTTGTCGGCGAGCGACATGCTGGGCACGGCGCCACGCCCCAGCCGCTCTTCCGGCACGAAGGCCAGCCCGAGACGGCGCCGGGTGGCCGCGCCCATGCGACCGGCGGCACGGCCGTTCAGATGAAGGGCTTCGGCCTGCGGCGCACGAGTCTCACCTGACAATGCAGCCAGCAACTCGGCCTGTCCGTTACCGGAGACTCCCGCAATACCGACGATCTCGCCCGCATGCACGTCGAGGTTGATGTCGTGCAACGAGGTGCCGAACGGGTCTTCGCTCGCCATCGACAACTGCCGCAAGGAAAGCAGCACGTCGCCCGGCCGGTGCTCGCGACGCTCGATCTGCGGCAACGCGCGCCCGATCATCATCTGCGCCAGCGTCTCTGCGGTCTCCTCGCGCGGCACGGCGTGGCCCGACACGCGCCCGGCGCGCAACACGGTCGCGCGGTCGCACAGGTCGCGGATTTCGTCGAGTTTGTGGCTGATGTAGACGATGCTGCAACCTTCGGAAGCCAGACGGCGCAGCGTAGTGAAGAGTTTCTGGACGGCTTGCGGTGTGAGCACCGACGTGGGCTCGTCCATGATGAGCAGACGCGGATTCTGTAACAGGCAGCGCACGATTTCCACGCGCTGGCGCTCGCCCACCGACAGGCTATGCACATGACGCGCCGGATCAACTTCGAGCCCATACTGGGCCGACACATCGCGGATGCGCCCGGCGAGCGCCTTCAGATCGTGCCCCACGTCATCGAGCGCAAGGGAAATGTTCTCCGAGACGGTCAACGTCTCAAACAACGAGAAATGCTGGAAGACCATGCCGATGCCGAGCTTGCGGGCGGCGGCCGGACTGTCGATACGCGTGGACTGCCCTTCCCAGCGGATGTCGCCCGCGTCAGGGCGCACGGCACCGTAGATGATCTTCATCAACGTGCTCTTGCCTGCACCGTTCTCACCCAGTACGGCGTGGATCTCGCCAGGTAACACGCTCAACGCGATGCTATCGTTGGCCACCACGCTCGGATAGCGCTTGGTGATGCCGGTCAGCGCCAGACGTGGCACGGCTTGCATTGGGGATGTCACGAGTGAAGTCTCGATCCTGAGCTTGGGCGGGACGAAAATACCCAATTCGCCGCGAAATGTCGAGCATGCGTCAATAACATGGCATGTCGTGACTGATGAAGAGCGGCAAGCCCCTATTTTAGGGATACGGGCTTTCCGCTATGGAGACGTCGGGCGCTTGTGCTTCATAATGATTTACTTATGTAATTCAAGGTCCGACATATTCGGATTGTTATATTTCTCATGAGCCAAAACCGCGAACCGATCGACACCTATTTGCTGCGCGTCCTTCACACTTTGTTGATCGAGCGCAGCGTGACGCGTGCGGCCGTCAAGCTGAACCAGTCTCAACCCGCAATCAGTGCGGCACTGCGACGCTTGCGCGATATCACCGGCGATCCGCTGCTGGTGCGCGGCAAATCGGGCATGGTGCCCACGGAGTACGGTCAATCGCTGCTGGAGCCGACGCAGAACGCCCTGCGTGAGATCGAGCGCATCACGGTCCAGCAATCGAGTTTCGATCCGGCGACGACGGTGCGCACGTTTCGCATCGGCTCCCCCGATTATCTGAATACGCTGTTCGTCCCCACGGTCGTCGAACGCTTTCGCCAGCAAGCCCCCAATGCGCAGCTCGAACTGCATTCGCTCGGCCCCGCCTTCGATTACGAACACGCGCTCGAAGACGGCAAGGTCGACATCGTCATCGGCAACTGGCCCGAGCCGCCCGAGCAGCTTCACCTCTCGAACCTGTTCGTCGATCAGATCGTCTGCCTGGTGCGCAATACGCATCCGTATGCCAAACGCGGCCTCACCCTCGAGCAATACCTCGCCAGTCCGCACCTCGCGCCAACGCCCTACTCCGTCGCCCAACGCGGCGCCATCGACATGCACCTCGCGCGCGAGCGTCTGAAACGCAATGTGGTCGTGACGATTCCGTACTTCAATCTGGCACCGTACGTTCTGCTGAAATCCGATCTGATCTTCACGACGACGCGTCTGTTCGCCGACCATTACGCGGAGTTCCTGCCGCTCACCGTGCTCGAAGCGCCCATCGACTTCCCGCCGATGCAGTACTACCAACTGTGGCACGAGCGTACGCACTATTCGGATGAGGTGCGCTGGCTGCGCAGCATCATTTCCGACGCCACACGCACACTGCTTGAGTCACACGCGCAGTCCTGACCCGCGATGGATACCGGGGTCCCGCGCCGTTTTTACCGGCGGAGCGGCCCCCACCGCTCCGCCGAACCGAAAGGCGGCGTTCCTCATGCACAGGAACGTCGCCCCGACTTCCTGCTTGCTCATTGCCACGCTCGGCCACACACCATAAGTATGTGGCCGGTGTGGCAACGCTTTACCGGGAAGCCTCGGCCAGTTGCCGCGCCAGCGCGTTGTGACGCGTGACGAGCGACGGCAGGTCAAGCGTCGCCAGACGCCCTTCGCGCACCACCACCCGTCCGTTCACCACGCTGTACGCGGCTTGTCCAGGGTTACAGAAAACCAGCGCCGCCACCGGGTCGTGCAGACCGCCCGCCATGCCCACGCCACGGGTGTCGAATGCCGCGAAATCGGCCACCATGCCGGGCGCGAGCATGCCGATGTCGTCTCGGCCCAGCACGCGCGCGCCGCCTACCGTGGCGATTTCCAGCGCCTCGCGGGCCGTCATCGCGCTCGGGCCGAAGCCCACACGCTGCAAGAGCAACGCCTGACGCGCTTCGCCGATCATGTTGGCGGCATCGTTCGAGGCCGAGCCATCCACGCCCAGTCCGACAGGCACGCCCGCATCGCGCATCCGGCGAATCGGCGCAATGCCCGAGGCGAGCCGCATGTTGGAACACGGGCAATGCGCCACGCCGGTCCCCGTCTTGGCGAACAACGCGATGCCTGCATCGTCGAGTTGCACGCAGTGCGCATGCCAGACGTCGTGCCCGACCCAGCCCAGATCCTGAGCATAGTCGGCCGGCGTCATGCCGAACTTCTCGCGGCTGTAGGCAATATCGTTGACGTTCTCGGCCAGATGGGTATGCAGCGACACCCCGTAGTGACGCGCCATCGACGCCGATTCGCGCATCAGTTCGCGGCTCACCGAGAACGGCGAACAGGGGGCCACGACCAAGCGCAGCATCGCGTAGCGGCCTTCGTCGTGATACGTCTCGATGAGACGCTGCGTGTCTTTGAGAATGTCGTCTTCGCGCTCGACGACGCGATCTGGCGGCAGCCCGCCCTGACTCTGTCCCACGCTCATGCTGCCGCGGCTCGCGTGAAAGCGCATGCCGATCTCGGCGGCGGCTTCGATGCTGTCGTCGAGCTTGCAACCGTTCGGGTAGATGTAGAGATGATCGCTTGATGTCGTGCAGCCCGAGAGCAGCAATTCAGCCATCGCCGTCTGTGTCGAGACGCGGATCATTTCCGGCGTGAGATTCGCCCACACCGGATACAGGTTCGTCAGCCAGTTGAACAGTTCGCCATCCTGCGCAGCCGGAATGGCACGCGTGAGGCTCTGATACATGTGGTGATGCGTATTGACGAGACCGGGAATCACAACGTGCCCGGTCAGATCGAGCACCTCGTCGGCCGTGGCTGGAAGCATATCGTGCGTGCCGACGGCCACGATCCGGTTGTCTTCCACGTACAACCCGCCGCGCGCAATCTCGCGGCGGCCTGCGTCCATCGTGACCAGAACCTCGGCATTCTTGACCAGCAGTGTTTTCATCAGTGCGCCTCCAGTCCTATACCTGTACCGTTCTTCTCGCCATGAGCGTTGGCCGCCGGGGCTTTGAAGCCATTGAAGTAGGCGTTCAGAATCACGGCCGAAAGCGTGGCGAGCAAAATTCCACTGTGCAGCAGCGGCGCGAGTTGCTCGGGCATCTTCGCGAAGAACTTGTTCGACGCGACGGGAATCATCGCCATGCCGATGCTGATGGCCACAATGTACAGGTTGTAGCGGTTATACGAGTAATCGACCTTGGACAGGATCTTGATGCCCGTGGCGAGCACCATGCCGAACATGACCACGCCGGCCCCGCCCAGCACGAATTGCGGAATCGAGGCGACAATCACCGACATCTTCGGGATCAGTCCGAAAACCAACAGGATGACACCGGCCGAGGCGCAGACCCAGCGGCTCTTCACGCCCGTGACGCCCACAAGACCGATGTTCTGAGAGAACGAGGTGTGCGGGAACGTGTTGAACACGCCGCCGATCACGGTGGCCACGCCATCGACACGCAGACCGGCCACCAGCGCCTTCTCGTCCACCGGCTTGCCGACGATCTCGCCGAGCGCCAGAAACATCCCCGTCGATTCGATGAACGTAATCAGAATCACGATAGTGAGCGTAACGATCGCCCACGGATCGAACACCGGCATGCCGAAATGGAACGGCAGCACAACGTCGAACCATTTCACCTGATCCAGGCCGTCGAAATTCACCTTGTGCAGCATCAGCGCGATCATGAAGCCGAACAGAATGCCCAGCAGCACGGCGATATTCGAGAAGAAGCCCTTCACGAAACGCGTAATCAGCAAGATGAAGACCAGTACCGCGAACGACACGCCCAAATAGACGGGGTCACCGTAATCGGGGTTGCCCACACCACCTGCGGCCCAGTTGATGCCGACACCGATGATCGTCAGGCCGATGGACGTGATCACGATCCCCGTGACGATCGGCGGAAAAAAGCGCAACAACTTGCCGATAACCGGCGCAATGAGTGTGCCGATGATGCCCGAGGCGATCGTCGCCCCGAAGATGCCCGGCAGGCCCAGCGAGGGGTTGGTGCCGATGGCGAGCATCGGACCGACGGCCGCAAAGGTCACGGCCATGATGACCGGCATACGAATACCGAACCGGCCCACGCCTACGCTTTGCAGCAACGTCGCAATGCCGCAGCACATCAGGTCGGCGGAAATAAGAAAGGCAATCTGGTCCTTGGGCAAGCCAAGGGCGCCGCCGATGATCAGCGGCACGGCTACCGCACCCGCATACATCACCAGCACATGTTGCAGGCCCAGCATGAACAATTTTGCGATCGGCAGTCGTTCGTCGACCGGATCCACGGCTTTCGTTGTCACACTCATTGCGTCTCCGTCCCTGGGGGGCTGTCTGATTGATATTTTTGGGGTGGTTCAATGGTGCAGATCGACGCCTTTTGCGACAAGACCACCAGGGGCTATAGTGTTTTTTCCATGGAACGTATGCATGAGTGCTTATCATGCGTCTCGGGTTTTCCCCAACGACGCACGTCACCATTGGGCCTGCCGGGCGATGGGCCCGCCGTCGCAACAGCACTTCATACGTCAGTTGTTATAGCCCGGATAACAGAAGCAGATAGTGGTCCAAAAGACCCCAAATTCGATGCGGGCGGCGTACTCTCGACACACGCGAACGCCCTATTGATGGCCGTCATCTTTTTTGTCCGGCGTGACATGGTATGTGCGCGTTTTTATCTTTGGTATTGCGCCCGTTGTCCGGCCGCCATCTCCCTACAATGCACCCATCCATCACAGGAGACACCATGGGACGACTGACTACCCACGTACTTGATACCTCTCACGGCAAGCCTGGCGCGGGCATCCGTGTCGAGCTGTGGCGCGTGGACGGCGAGCGCCGTTTGCTGCGCGACGTGCAGACCAACAGCGACGGCCGTTGCGACAAGCCACTGCTCGAAGGCGAAGCGTTCGTCGCCGGGGAATATGAACTGGTATTTCACGCGGGCGACTATTTTGCCGCGCAGGGCGTGGACGTTCCTTCGCCGCGTTTTGTCGATCGCGTTGTGCTGCGCTTCGGCATTGCCGAGCCTGCCCAGCATTACCACGTGCCCCTTCTGGTTTCGCCGTGGAGCTTTTCCACGTATCGCGGCAGTTGAAGCGCGAGCGTGAACGTCAGGCAGTTGAGGAGAACATAAGATGGAAGCGTTTATTACCGACTGGGTCAATCTGTTGCTGCGCTGGCTGCATGTGGTGGCAGCCATTGCCTGGATTGGCGAGTCGTTCTATTTCGTGATGCTGGACAATGGTCTGAAGCCGCCGAAGGCGGCGGAAGACAAGCAAAAGGGCGTGTTCGGTGAGATGTGGTCGGTGCACGGCGGCGGTTTCTACCACGCCCAGAAGTATCTGAACTCGCCGCCGCAGATGCCGGAAGACCTGCACTGGTCGAAGTGGAAGTCGTACACGACCTGGCTCTCGGGTTTTGCTCTGTTCTGTGTGCTGTATCTGCTGCAGCCGCAGACATATCTGATCGACAAGAACGTGATGGATCTGCAACCCGGTCAGGCCGTCGGCCTCGCGGTGGCGTTTCTGATCGGCGGCTGGTTCGTCTACGACTTCCTGTGCCGCATGCTGGGCAAGAACGAGCGCGTGTTGGGGATTGGCGTTGCACTGTTCGTGGTCGCGGCAACTTATGCCACGACGCACATCTTCGCGGGTCGTGCCGCGTTCCTGATCGTGGGCGCCATGATGGCGACGTCGATGTCGGCCAACGTATTCTTCTGGATCATACCGGGGCAGCGCAAGAGCGTCGACGCCCTGTCGAAGGGCGAAGTCCCGAACCCGATCTGGGGCAAGCTGGGCAAGCAGCGTTCGGTGCACAACACGTATTTCACGCTGCCGGTCGTGTTTATCATGATCAGCAACCACTATGCGTTCACGTACAGCAATCCGTACAACTGGGTAATTCTCACGATCATCATGGCCGCAGGCGCGATGATCCGTCAGTTCTTCGTACTGCGTCATTCCGGAAAGAACCTGTACGCGCTGCCGGTGGTTGGCGCCGCGCTGCTCGCAGGGGTTGCCGTCTTCGCTGCACCGCGCCCCGCCCCGGCACCTGCCGCCGGTGCGCCCGGTGAAGCTGCGCCCCCGGCCGTGAAGCTCTCGGAGATCCAGCCGATCCTAACGCAACGCTGTGCCACCTGCCACTCGGCCAAACCGACGATGATGGGCAGTGCTCCGGCGGGGGTGATGCTCGACACACCGGCCGAGATTTCTCAGAACGCTCAGCGGATCTATCAGCAGGCCGTAGCGCTCAAGTCGATGCCGCTGGGCAACGTGACCCAGATGACCGACGACGAACGCCAGAAAATCGCGGCATGGTTCAACGGCGGCGCACAACAATAGCGGCCACGACCGGCTATCTTGCCGGCCCCATGTTGGGGCGCTTCGGCGCCCCTTTTTTCATGGCATCGTGCCACCTGCCCGTCGCCCTGCCCATCATGGGATGGCATTGCCCATTCGTCATGAAATCAATCGTTTGGGAACTTCGGCACAAGTACGCAGGTCTGTACTACGCGCCCGGCAGTCCGGGTGTGACGTTATTGTGAGGGCGGCATCCGCCCAACCTTCCCATGACGTTCAACACTGGCGCGATGCCCTCCACGGCAGGCGCGTCACGCAAACTACGCCATGAATTTCCTGCTTTTCTCCGCTTCCCGGCAAGGCGTCGTCTGGGTGCATCTGCACCAGGCCATGTTCCCGCCGTCCGATCTGTCTGCCTGACAACGTCTGCGTGCGCTGAAGCTGCGCGTGATGTGTCGGGCGGGACGGGTGCGCCATCGCTTGCGTGCACCCGGTTGATCTCCCATCAGTTTTCGATGTGCAAGCCACGGTGAGCTGCGTCCCGACACGACGCGGCGATGTGTCATCGGGGGGGACCATGTCTCATTCCAATTTCTGCCAATCCACGCAGGGCGCCAAGGCGTCGCTGCTCAAACAATTCGCTTCACTCGCGATCCCGACGATTCTTTCCGGCTGGGTGTATACGGTCTACACACTGATCGACGGGATTTTCATCGGCCGATATGTCGGCGAACAGGCGCTGGCCGCGCTCAACCTCGTAGTGCCCCTGCTGTACGTGCCTTACGCCTTCAGTGTGATGGCGGGGGTGGGCGGCGCCACGCTCATTGCCCGTCTGCTGGGTGAGGGACGGGAAGCCGAAGCGCGTCGTGCGTTCTCGCAGGTGCTCTGGGTGATGCTCGCCTTCGGTATCACGATGAGCGTTGCGGTGCTGGGCTTGCGGCACGAGATCGCTGCCGCCCTCGGCGCCGAGGGCCCCATCGCGCAAGACGTGGTCGCATATCTCTCGGGCTGGGGCTGGTTCGTGCTCTTCGCCAATGGTCTGTACGCGCTGGAGCTCTTCCTGCGCGTGGAAGGTGCCCCGGCTGCGCGTTTCGGTTTGTATGCAATGTTCCTGGGCGCGCTCGCCAATGTTGCGCTGGACTATTGGTTCATTGCCGTGAGGGGGATGGGCATGTACGGGGCGTCGCTCGCTACGGGCTTGTCGATGATGGTCTCCAGCAGCGTGATGCTCGCCTATCACTTCGTGCTCGCCAAGCAGGTCGTGCCCGCGTGGCGTGCGTTCGCGAACGCGGAGGTTCACGTCTGGCGTGCGATGTACAACGGTGCCTCGGAGTTTCTGGGAGCCATCGCGCCTGCGGTGACGGTGTTCGCCTTCAATCGCGTGATTCTGTCGAACTTTGGCGAACCGGGACTGGCGGCATACGCCATTCTGGAATACATGACGCTGGGCGCCACGGTCACGATGGTGGCGCTGGTGCAGAGCATGCAGCCGATGATCAGCTTCTATCGGGGCGCTCGCGATCTGAACGCGCTGCGTGAGTCGTTCCGGTTGGGTGTCATCGCCGTGACGGGATTCTCGGTGTTGGTGGCGCTCGCCATGGCGACGCTCGCTCGTCCGCTCACGTTCCTGTTTCTGCCCGAAGGCGTTCATGCGTGGTCGATTCTCGAGCAGGCGGTGCTCTGGTACGCGTTGGCGTTTCTGCCGGCCGCCGGCAATCTGATCGTGGCGGGTTTCCTGACTGCCGTGGAAGCACCGGGTCCGTCGGCCGTCATCGCAACGCTGCGAAGCTGGGTGCTGTTGCTGGGCATTCTCTGGCTGCTCAACGTGTGGCTGGGCGGCACGGCCATCTGGTATTCGCTGCTGATCACCGAGGTGCTGACGCTGGCGATCAGCGCGTGGCTGTACTGGCGCAGCGTCCGGAGCAAAACGCTGCTGGGTCCGGCAGCATCTTGCTAAAGCGCAGGCATCGAGCAAGAACGGCGTGACTTCATCGTCATGCCGTTTTTTTTCGTGATGTGGCCAGGCTCAGCTCAGCATCTTCAGCGAGAAGGTTTGCGCGAGCGATTGAACGCTGGACGCGTCGTCCGCACCCGGTGCACCGTCGGGCGGCGTCGCGCGCGGCGGCGGCAACGAGGACACGCCAACGTCGCCAGCGGCCCATTGCGGCTCGGGCAGTTCGTCGAACACCTGACGCAGACGCGAACCCCAGGTGTCGTGAATCATCTTGTAGTAGACGTTCTCGTCGTCGAGCGACGCGAAGCGCGTCACGCGCAGGCTGCCTTCTTCGTACACGAGCAGATCGAGCGGCAGCCCCACGGAGACGTTGGAGCGCAGGGTGGAATCCATGGAAATGAGGGCGCACTTAGCTCCGTCGTCCAGCGACGTGGCCGGCGTGACAAGCCGGTCGATGATCGGCTTGCCATATTTGGACTCGCCGATCTGGAAGTATGGATTGACCGACGACGCTTCGATGAAGTTACCCGCCGAATACAGTTGAAACAGACGGCTCGGCGCCCCGGCGATTTGGCCGCCGAGCAGGAAGCTGCAATTGAAGTCGACGCCGAAGGCTTCGAGCGCCTTGGCGTCGCGTGCATAGACGTCGCGAATCGCCTGACCGACGACGCGTGCCACATCGCTCATGGTCTTGGCAGTCCACAGGGTGTCGGTGTCGCGGGCTTCGACCAGGTGCTGGCGCACGGCCTGCGTGAGCGCGAGGTTGCCTGCCGAGAGCAGTACAAGCACGCGCTCGCCCGGACGCTCGAACACGAGCATCTTGCGGAAGGTGCTAACGTGATCAACGCCCGCATTGGTACGGGTATCGGAGAGAAATACGAGCCCGGCATCGAGCTTCATGGCCACGCAGTATGTCATAACATGCCCCACAACGTATCAGTACGTCTCACAGCAACCATCATTTCCATTATTTTTCAAAGACTTAATTATCTCAACGTCACTCCACGTCTCAGGATAGCTCGCGATTTCATGGTAGCCACATTGGTAGCTGCCGCTTAATTGCGCCACCACCACTTCACCACCACGGAGCCTAGCCTATGCCTCGCATATTCAACGCGCTAGATGATATACAGATTCGACACTGGATAGCCAAAGGCGAGCCGGTTGCAAAGGCAGATGGCGATGGGTTGACATTTACGCTGTCCAAAAATGGAACCGCAACCTGGGTGTTGCGTTATAGCCGCGGTGGGCGGCGGCGGGAGTTGACGCTGGGGAACTACCCTGACCTCACCCTGGCGGCGGCGCGGAAAGCCTCTCGCGCCCACCGGGTGGCCATCGACAACGGGGACGATCCTGCCGCCGAAAAGAAGCTGGAGAAGGCCCGTACCCTCGAAGCGTGGACCGTCAATCAACTGTGCGACGACTTCGCGGAGAAGGTCTTGGTCCCGCCGCTGGCTGACGTGACGATCTACCAGCACGAGTGGAACATGAAGACCTTCATCCGCCCGCGGCTCGGATCGATCGAGGTCAGAGCGGTCAAGCCCTCAGACATCGTTTTTATACTAGATGACTCCAAGAGAACGTGGCAGATCACCAAGCGAATGCTGACCACGATGCGCATGCTTTTCAGTCATGCACAAGGCAAACGACTCATCGAGGTCAACCCCTGCTTCGGGATTGATCTGCGAGCGCTCATCGGGAATCCACCACCACGGACCACAACATGACCAACCAGCAGCCGGCGTCACCACTGCCGAAGCTCTACCGGGTCGCGGAGGTTACGAAGCTCCTCAGCGTTTCCCGCGCCACCGTCTATCGGCTGATCGCTGCCGAAAAACTGAAGCTCGTCAAGATCAGCACTCGCTCCAGCGGCATCACCGCCGCAAGCATCGAAGCCCTCCTGGCCGGCAACGCGGCCCAGTAATGCAAAAGGGCGGGATTCCCCGCCCTTCACACACTCTCATTCCCGCTTCGCCTTATCCGCTTGCCTCAGCGCAGGCTTGTGATCGTCACCGTTGTTCGTTTCGATGGTCATGCCCACCGGTAGTTGGTCGAGTAGCCCGAAGGAATCGCACCCGCTGGCTACTCGACCACAGCTAGGTCTGCCGGTACTAGGTTACCCTTGGGGTTCTTGCATGCGCTCTCGACTGCACCACGCCCACACCGCGATTGCTACGGTAAGCGCTAGAGTCCCGATGAGGTAGTTGACGAACACTGAGTCTCCGAAGCCGATGGGAAGTACGGCGAGCAAGAGTGCCCCGGCGACTCACGAGATTACGAACTTCATACGCTGGCCCTGTTATTGTAATTGGGCGGTTCAACCGAATAATCCGCGGAGCAAATTCGAGGCTTCAATAGAAACGGCAGCCGCCGCCGCCATTTCAGCAACCCAAGCGGCAATGAAAACGATTCCCATACCAAGTCTCCCTTCAGAAAGCAAATCAATGCTATTTGGCTTCGACCCCCGACTCGAACCGGTGCAAGTTCAAGCACTCGTCGCAAAACGATCCGTTTCGTGGCTCGGTTAGCGTCCATCGAACCTGGTTTGATGGAGGCTTGCTCACCACAGCGGATGGTTTCAATTAATCCCGGCACGCGCGGATAAAACGCAGGTCGACGCGGTTGAATACTGGCGTACTGGCTCAGTTGCAGATAATCCCGGTTTGCACGTTCCGCCAGTTGCAATTAATGCTGGCTGAAAATCGAGTCGATTGCAAGTCTGGCCTGTTTGAAATGCAGGTCGTTACAGGTAGTCTTCTGGCGCCCAGTTGAGATCAACCCGCGCGACGCCCCGTCTTGCTTGCCGTTCCCGAACAGCGAATCAAAAATTCCTATCGCCCTCTTCTTGTAAGGGGCGGACGAGCATTCTAGCAGCTAGCGGTCATAGCGTGGCACGTTCCGCACCGCACCCATGTGCCACGTTCGGTCGTTTTCTACCACGCTATCATCTGGTAGCTAGATTGGTAGCTGAAATAGAAAATAGCCCAAAATGCCCCGAAAACCCTTACACAGCAACGACTCGAATTTTCGCTTTACGTACCCACGCAATACGTCATGTCGTTCCTGTCTTGCCGTGCAGGGTACTCCACCCCGTCACGCTAAAAGCTATTGTTGTTGAGCGAGCGGCACGGTATCGACGCTCACCGATACGTGCAGCGCTTCGGTCGCCCCGCCGCTGCGCATCCCTCTGACCGGCGCCGCAGACTCGTAGTCACGCCCCACGGCCAGCCGGCAGTAGTTGCCGCTGGCAAAGCAGGCGTGGGTGACGTCGATGCTGACCCATCCCACTCCATCGACCCACACATCCACCCACGCGTGACTGGCTGCATGCGGCACGTCGCCCGGATCGATGTATCCGCTGACATACCGCGCCGGCACGCCGCGCGCCCGGCACACGGCAAGCATGAGGTGCGCATGGTCCTGACAGACCCCTCTCCCCAGCGCCAAGGCCTGCGCGGCGGTGCTGGTCACGGCGGTGATACCGGATTGGTAGTCGACTATCTCACAGATGGTCGCTGCGAGCGCCAGCAGTTCGCCCGGCGTCGCCACACCGGCGTTGCCGGCGAGGGCGTCGATGGCGTCGCTGCGCGCGGTGAGCGGTGTGGGGCTGGCGAAGCATAACACTGGTACGGCATGGCTCATCTCTCCGAGCCTGCCGTCGACGAGGGGTGTGGTTTCGACTTCTCCTTCGGCAAGCAAGTGGATTTCGCCGTGCGGCTGATGGAGCACGAGGGTGTGCATTTCGTTGCCGAACGCGTCGCGCGAGGCGGTAAGCTTGCCCGGAGCGGTGAGCCGCCAATGCACGATGCGCTGCACTTCGGAGCCCACCGGCGTGAGCCGAAGTTGCTGGATGGTGTAGCGCACCGGCGTGTCGTAACGGTAGGTGGTCTCGTGGCGGATGATCAGGCGCATGGCATCAGGCGGCAAGCGGAATCAGGAATGTCTGGCTGATTTTGTTACCGAGCACGGACACTCGCTCGAGGAACTCAGTCAGAACGGGATGGAGCCCTTGCTGCTGGACCTGCTGGATATCGGTGTACTTGAGTTCGGCCTGTAGTTTGCCTGCATAGCGTTCGACGTCGCCGGACTGGACGTTGGACAGCGTAGAAAGGTTTTCGCACACGCCGGTCAGCGACGCGAGCAGCGAGCGCGGCATATGGGCGTTGAGCATGAGCAGTTCGACGACGCGCTCCGGGGTGATGACGTCCCGGTAGACTTTGCGGTAGATCTCGAAGCCGGACACGCTGCGCAGCACGGCAGACCAGTAGTAGAAGTCGGTCGGATGGGAATCCGGCCCCGCCCGGTCGACGCGCACGGCCTCGTGGAAGCGCACATCGAGGATACGAGCGGTGTTGTCGGCACGTTCGAGGAAGAGGCCCAAGCGGGTAAAGTAGAAGGCATCGTCCTGAAACAAGGTCCCGAAGCTTACGCCGCGCGAGAGGTGGGACCGCACTTTGACCCATTCGAACAGTTGGGCCGGATCTCGCTCGAGCAGGTCGAGCATGCGCGGAAAGTCGAGCCAGGTGCTGTTGACGGTTTCCCACAGTTCGGTGGTGAGGGTACCGCGCACGGCGCGCGCATTTTCTCTTGCCGCCGCAAGGCAGCAGGCGATGCTGGACGGGTTGTCGCGGTCGCGCACGACGAAGTCGAGCACGTTGGCACGTGTGGCACGCGCATGTTTGCGATTGAAGGCGGGTTCGAGTTCGGAGATACGTAAGGTGGCGCGCCAGCCCCCCTCATCGTCGAATCCTCCCGCATGCGCGCGGGCGGTGTCGGCGTCTTCTTCGTCGTCGATGGCATCCTGCGGCAGCAGCAGGTTTTGCAGGTTGACGTCGAGCAGGCGGGCGGTATTTTCGGCCCGCTCCATGTAGCGAGCCATCCAGAACAGGTGATCGGCGGTACGGCTAAGCATGATCTCTTCTCGCTATGATGTTTGTCGTATCCGGCTGACGCGGCTTATTTCTCCAGCACCCAGGTGTCTTTCGTCCCCCCGCCCTGCGAGGAGTTGACGACGAGCGATCCTTCGCTCAACGCAACGCGGGTGAGCCCGCCCGGCACCATGGTGACACTCTTGCCGGACGACAGTACGAACGGACGCAGGTCGATGTGTCTTGGCGCGACACCCGCCTCGACGAAGGTCGGGCATGCAGACAATGCGAGCGTAGGTTGTGCGATATAACCGTCGGGTTTGGCGATGAGCCGTTGACGGAAGGCTTCGATCTCGGCTTTGGTGGACGCCGGACCGACGAGCATGCCGTACCCCCCCGCACCGTGCACTTCTTTGACGACGAGTTCGGCAAGGTTATCGAGGGTGTAGGCAAGATCATCCGGTCGACGGCACTGGTAGGTGGGCACGTTGTTCAGGATGGGTTTTTCGCCGAGATAAAACTCGATCATGTCGGGCACGAACGGGTAGATGGACTTGTCATCAGCAACCCCGGTACCAATGGCATTGGCCAAGGTCACACGCCCCGCCCGGTACACGCTCAGCAACCCCGGCACCCCCAGGGTGGAGTCGGCACGGAATGCCAGCGGGTCGAGGAAGTCGTCGTCGATTCTGCGGTAGATAACGTCAACTCGCTTAGGACCGTTGGTGGTTCGCATATAGACGAGGTTGTCCTCTACGAACAGATCTTGCCCTTCAACCAGCTCGATACCCATCTGCTGCGCGAGGAAGGCGTGCTCGAAGTAGGCAGAGTTGTAAATGCCCGGGGTCATGACAACGACGGTCGGATCGTCTACCCCCATCGGCGCCACGGCGCGCAAACTGTCAAGCAAGAGATCCGGATAGTGCTCTACCGGCGCGATCCGGTTTCTCGCAAACAACTCCGGGAACAACCGCATCATCATCTTGCGGTTCTCCAACATGTACGACACGCCGGACGGCACCCTCAGGTTGTCCTCGAGCACGTAAAACTCGCCGTCGTCTCCCGTCCCCGCCCTGACAACATCCACGCCCGCGATATGCGCATAGATGTCACCCGGCACATCCACACCCTGCATCTCCGGACGATACTGCGCATTCTTCAACACCTGATCCGCCGGAATAACGCCCGCGCGCAAGATGTCCTGCTCGTGATAAACGTCATGGATGAAGCGGTTCAGCGCCTCAACCCGCTGACGCAATCCCGTCTGCAAGGTCTGCCATTCGTGCGCTGGGATGATTCTTGGAATCAGATCGAAGGGGATCAGGCGCTCGGTACCCGCTTCATTGCCATACACAGCAAACGTAATCCCAACCCGCCGGAACGCCAGATCAGCCTCAGCCCGCTTGTGATGCAAGACATCTTCCGGCTGACACTTCAACCAATCGTCAAACCGACGGTAATGCGCCCGAGTCGCACCCGTAATGCTCGCCATCTCGTTATAGCTCTCGACCATACGCTTCTCCGCAGATTGCTGTGTCGAGATCGAGCAATATCCATGCCTGAGCATTTTTTCCACCCTTACCGCACGCTTTCGGTGCACACCCCCTCCGCCCGCACCACACCAGTGATTTGCAGTATAGGAGTTGGCGCTGTTTCGGGTTTTTTTGTGCTTTCCGCTAGGTTTCTCACCATCTCAACACCGCCCTCCAGACGGACCGGAGCCCCTTTCCGCCTCTCAGACATAAACCCAACTCGCTGCAGAAAGGCGC
>NZ_CABPSM010000013.1 GCF_902459555.1 Pandoraea horticolens
ACCGTGGACAAGTCGATCGTCGTGGCCGACACCGGGCAAACCGTCACGCTCGACTACACCCTCATGCGCGCGGCCGGCGGGCAGGACGAAACCTCTCCGCCCTCCGTCTACGATGTGCGACGCGAAATCGGCAGCGGCGACGTGCTGGTGATGGGCGCCCGCTTTCATGGAGGCATCTACCGGGCTTCGGCGGCGCCGCAGTACCTGCGCGCGCTGGATAAAACGACGCGCGGCGATTTGATCGCCGAATGGCGTTACGACGACGAATCCACCTGGATCCAAGACACCACCTTCCAGGACACGCGCCCCTGGGTGGCGCTGAAGGTGCGCACCAAATCTGGCCAGGTGACGATCAACCCAGTCAACATCATCGGCTCGGGGTCGGACGCCGACGTAAAGACCCCCGTCGCCGCGCTCACCGCATTGCTGTCCGGCGACAGTGTGACCTGTTGGGGCGCACCCGACTACGGCAACAACATCTCCCCCACGATCATGACCTATACCAACGTGGTCGAGATCAGTTCGACGCAAGGCGCCTTCGCGGCGCGGCTCAGCAACGGCCGTGTCGTCCCATGGGGGAACGCCGCGCTGGGCGGAACAATGCCCGCCAGCACGAACATCATCAATGCCAAGCGCATTTTCGGTAATGGCGCAGCCTTCGTGGCGGTCGAGGGTAACGGTACGTTGGCCGCTTGGGGCGATGCGACCAAGGGCGGCACGCTCTCCGCCGAAGCCGCAGCGCTGAGCGACGTGGTGACGATCGCCTCCTCCGGCGGCGCCTTCTGCGCGCTGCGACGCAACAATCAGGTGACGGCCTGGGGCCCCAGTACCTTCGGCGGCGACGTGCCCAGCGACATCAAGGGGTTCAACGACATCGTGGACGTGCGCGGCAACTATGGATCGTTCTGCGCGCTACGCGGCAACGGCCACGTGGTCGCATGGCGTCGTCAGGACGGCTACGGCGGGGACGTGCCCAGCGCTATCGCGACGCGCAGCGACATCGCCAAACTGGCCAGTGCTTCGGCGCGTGCCTTCGCGGTGCTCACCACCGGCGGCGAGGTGTTGGCATGGGGCCCCCAGGCCTGGGGCGGAACGGTGCCCACCGACGTTGCAGTCCTCAACGACATCAAGGAAGTCAGCGCGACCTGGGGGGCTTTCTGCGCGCGGCGTAGCAATGGCTACGTGGTCGCATGGGGCGATCCGGCGCGGGGGGGCAATGTCCCGACGGAAATCGCCTTGTTGAACGATATCGTGCAGGTCGCGAGCACCGCTTCGGCCTTCGCGGCGCTGCGCCGCAACGGCACGGTCGTCGCATGGCCCGCCACGTCCTCCTCCGGCAACACGGCGGCGGTCGCCAGCCAACTCGTCAACATCCGCGCCGTGTACAGCGATACGCAAGCCTTCGTCGCACTGAAAGAGGGGGGCGGCGTGGTGACCTGGGGCGTTCCGGGCGCCGGCGGCGACAGTGCCGGGGTCAAATCGATTCTCGACAGCAGACTGTTTTATCAAGCGACATCGGGCGGAATCTCCTATGCCACGGAACAAGGCAAAGCCATCGCGGCACTCGATGTTTGATGCAGGACGTCCCCAACCACGCAAGAGGACATCTTCATGGACACTAAATATGTAACCCTGGTACCGTCGAGCGGCTCCGCCGCCGATCCCGATGCCGAGCGCGACGTGCGGCGGGCCGAGACGGCAAACGGCTCGGCGCCCGGCATCGAGCCTGGCGCGGTGCCCGTCCTGCTGCCGCCCCCGGCGTGCGCTGAGGCCGCCAGCGGCTACCTCAATCCGGATGCACTGCCGTCGAAGGGCGTGGACTTTACTATCGCGGCCTATCCTGGCATGAGCCAGGGCGACTACCTCTTGGGCTACTTCGACAAGGGCGGCCCTGGCGAGTACACGTCGCCGGAGATCGACATCACCAAGAATTCAGTCGGCAAGCCTCAAGCGTTCAACGTACCGAAAGCCAACGTCGTCAAGGCGCTCGATAAAGACGTGAAGGTCTACTACACGGTCGAATTCGCCGACGGCACGAGCGCGGACTCGCCCGAGCTCGCCCTGCACATCGGCGAGCCGACCCAGCTCAGGGCGCCCAGCGTGGACGAAGCACCGGACGGACACCTTAGCGATGCGCTCGCGCATGCCGACGTGCACGTCAGAATCCCCGTCTACGACGGCATGGCGGCGAAGGACCAGATCTACATGTACTGGGGCAACGCCGGCGATCCCGGCTACTACGACGACGAGATCACCATCCGCGCGGTACGCGAAGTCGCGATCCTGGTGCCGGCCGAGTACGTCGAGGCCTACATCGACAAAAGCGTGAAGGTCACCTACGACGTCAAGCGCGGCGATGCGGACTACCCGTCCGATCCTCTTACGCTGCTTATCGGCAACGCCGAGGATCCGAACCTGATGCCGGCGCCAGTGGTACAGGAAGCCTTCGACGGCATCCTCAACCCCGACCTGGTCAACCCCGACGGGGCCACGGCGCTGATCGGCCCCAACCCCACCCTCGCCAACGGCGTCACCGGCAAGGTCGTGTGGTGCGGCGGGCCGTCCAACGGCGGGGCGGAGTGGCCGTTCGACATCAGCGAGCATTACCTGACCAATCCCTACCCGGTCACAATCCCTTACGACAAGATCTCCCCATTCATCGGCAAGACGGCCACGCTCTCCTACGAGGCCGACATCATGCCTCCCACGCCGTTCCTGTCGAACACGCTCACCTTGAAAATCGAGAGCAAGACGGCCCAGGTAGAGCAAGTGTCCATCCCCGAACTGGTCAACGGCGTGCTCGATCCGCGCAACGTCTCGCCTTCCGACGGCGTCTTCGTTTACGTGCCGCCCGACGCGCAGATGAAGATGGGCGACACCGTCCGGCTGACGTGGGCCTGCGAGAATTCTCTGGGCAACTGGGACAATAGCTTCATCATCCTGCCGTCGGATGTCGGTAAATCGATCGGCTTCCAAGTGCCGTTCCAGTCGATCATCGCGGGCCGCGAGCTCAAGGTGACGGTCTCCTACGACATCGTGCGCGGCGGCAAAACCTTCGCGCAAGGCGCACCTTTGACGCTGCTCATCCATCAGGGGGAACTGCCGGCGCCGACGATCGACGAGGCCAAACAGGACAAGCTCAACCCGGCGGATTGCGCCAACGGCGCCACGGTACGGCTGGCCGCCTCGGGCAGTTTCCTCAAGGGCGACCTGATCACGCTGAACTGGCGGGGCGCAAACACGCTTGATGGCACGGTCTCCGTACCGCACGCCGTCACCGACCAGGAGTCCGGCGGCGACATCACGCTACTGGTACCCCTCAAGACCGTGCAGGCGGACGTTGGCCAGTCCGTCACGCTCGACTACACCGTCCAGCGCGCCAGCAGCACGCCGGACGAAACCTCCCCGCCGTCCATCTATGACATCGTCGCCGTGCCGGGCAAGGGCCAGTTGCTGGTGATGGGTGCGCGCAACAACCGGAGCATCTATCGCGGCACCAGCACCTCGCAGTACCTGAGCGCGTTCGACAAAACGACGCTGGCACCGGTAAGCGCGCAATGGACCTACGTGGACCAGAAGACCTCGATGGTGGGAGCGTCGTTCAAGGACACGCGCCCCTGGGTCCCGCTCACGGTGCAGACACAGGACGATTCGATCACGCTCAATTGGGCCAATATCGTCGGCTCCGGCTCGGACGCCGCCACGCCCGGCGCGTCGGCCCTGGCCGCCCACCTCAATCACGGCAACGTGATCGCCTGGGGCGTGGCCGACTTCGGCGGCAACGAACCGCCGACGACCATCACTTACAACGACGTGGTCGAGGCGAGCTCCTCGCAAAAGGGCTTCGCCGTGCGGCGTAAGGATGGAAGGATTGCCGCATGGGGCACGCCGGTACTGCCTGACGGCTTCGTCATGACCGACGCGGCGCGCATCTCCGGCAACGCCGCAGCATTCGCGGTACTGCGCACCACGGGCCAGGCGGCGGCATGGGGCGACGCAGCCAACGGGGGCAAGGTATCGGACGCCGTGGCCGCGCTGAGCGACCTCACCACGCTCCACATGGCCGGCTTCGCCTTCGCCTCGATACGGAAAACAGGGAACGTCGTGGCATGGGGCAATGCCGCATACGGGGGGGCCGTGCCCAGCAGCGACATCGGCCAAATGACCGACATCGTCGACGTGCGCGGCAATTACACGGCGTTCTGCGCCTTGCGTGCCAACAAGACAGTGGTGGGCTGGGGATTCGCCAGCGATGGCGGTACGGTGCCCACCAACATCGCGGCCCGTTCCGACATCGTGGAGCTGGCCAGCGCCTCGGCGCGCGCCTTCGCCGTAATCACCGAAGGCAGGCAAGTGCTCGCATGGGGCAACACCGCGAACGGCGGCACCCTGCCCAGAGACATCGGCGACCTGACCGATATCGTGGAGGTGACCGCCACCTGGGGCGCTTTCGCGGCACGGCGCGCCAACGGAACGGTGGTGGCCTGGGGCAATGACAAGCAAGGCGGCGTGGTGCCCGACGCAGTCGCCTTGTACGACGACGTTGTGCAGGTTTGCGGGACCGGCCGCGCCTTCGCCGCCTTGCGCAAGAACGGCCAAGTGGCGGCCTGGGGCGACCAGACGGTGGGCGGCAACACCGCGGCGGTCGCGGCGAAGCTCCAGAACGTGCGGGCGCTGTATGCCAGCAGCGAATCCTTCGTGGCACTTCTGGACGGCGGCGGCATCGTCACCTGGGGCGTGCCGGCGGGCGGCGGCGACAACTCGAAGGTGCCGACGATCATCAACGAGGAAGGGGGCCTGACCTACGTGGCGACGGCCGCGTCGCGCGGCCTCACCAGCTAGCGCGAAGCCCCCCCCCGAACGGAGCACCCCAATGACGGTCAAGAGCGGCAGGAATTTCTCACCGTCATTGCCGGTGCTCGTACTGGGGCGGGTCGGCGCACTGCCCAAAGCTGTCGCGCCATTCGCCACGGGCGACGGCAACGCACTGGCCCCGAAAACGGTCACGAGCCATCGACGGCTCGGCCGACCTGCTCCACACGGTCACGCGCGTTCGGGCATGCCTTACGCCTACGGTCTGAACGGCGACTCCGCGCAAGGCTACGTCACGGGACGTCATTAGGACGACGACCAGCAGGTGTCGGGCATCGCGCCCGAAAAGGAAACTGTCATGACGCAAAAAAGTACTGCTGCGGCGGCCGGCCAGGGCCCGTTGCTGGTGATGGGCGCCCGCGACCAGCGTTCGAGCTACCTCGGCACGCACATGTCGCTCAGCCTCAGCGCTTTCGACCGAACGACGCTGCAGCCGGTGACGGCACAGTGGCGCTACGTGGACGAGCCAAACGCCGTGGGCGGGACGTCGTTCAAAGATACGCGCCCCTGGGTTGCACTGAAAGTCCAGGCGCTGGGGGATTCCGTCACGATCAGGCCGACCCACATTTTCGGCACCGCCAGCTATACCACCATCGGCTATGCGGCCCTGACGGCTCACCTCGAGCGCGGTATGGTGCTTGCCTGGGGCACGGCGGGCCGGGGCGGCAAGGTGCCACCGACCATCCTCACGTTCGATGACGTGACCGAGGTCGCCGCCACGCTATCCGCCTTCGCGCTTCGGCGCAGTAACGGGCGCATCGATGCATGGGGCGTCGGCACGGCCGGAGGACTCGTGCCAGATGGCTTCGTGATGACAGATGCGGTCCGCATCACCGGCACCAACGGCGCATTCGCGGTGCTGCGCGCCACCGGCCAGGTGGCGGCATGGGGGGACGCAACCGTCGGCGGGCAGCCACCGGCTGCGGTGCAGGTGCTCGACGACGTCAAGGAGATTTACTCCAACTGGAACGCATTTGCGGCGGTGCGGAAGACAGGGAACGTCGTGGCCTGGGGCGACGCCGCGCACGGCGGCGCCGTGCCACCGGACATCGCGGCGCTTGCCGACATTGTCGACGTGCGCGGAAACGCAGGCGCCTTTTGTGCGCTGCGCGCCAACAAGACGGTGGTGGCCTGGGGCAGCGAAGGCAACGCCAGCAGGATACCCACCGAGATTGCGGCCCGCAGCGACATCCGGGAGCTCGTCGGTGCTTCGTACTGCACCTTCGCAGTGATTACCGAAAAGGGAAATGTGCTCGCCTGGGGGGATCCCAAATACGGTGGCGCTGTGCCGCAGGACATCGCCACGTTAAACGATATCGAAGAGGTGGCGAGCGCCCACGTCTCTTGCGCGGCGCGGCGCAGCAACGGCCACGTGGTCGCGTGGGGCGCCGCTGCTGACGGGGGCACAGTGCCGCCAAACATTGCGGCACTCGACGACATCGTGCAAATCACCAGCACCTATGGCGCATTTGCCGCCTTGCGCAAGAACGGTAACGTCGTGACCTGGGGCAATGTGCAAAAAGGTGGGGATTCGTCGGCGGTTGCGTCCCAGCTTCAAGACGTGCGCGCAGTGTACGGAAATACCGAAGCCTTCGCCGCAGTTCTGGCGAGCGGCGGCGTGGTGACCTGGGGGAATGCGGCGGGCGGCGGCGACAGCTCCTCGTTCAAGTCTCTCGCCAATGGCGCCGGCCTGACGCTAACCTATGAGGAGACCGCCCCTTCCGGCGGGTGGCAATCATGAATGACGACAGCGCAAGCCTCGCGCAGACCGCGGCGGGCAGCGGCACCTTGCTGGTGATGGGCGCACGCAACGACGACAACACCTATCTCGGCACGCACCTGTCGCACTACCTGAGCGCGTTCGACAAAACGACGCTGCAGACGGTGATGGCACAGTGGAGCTATGTCGACGAGAACACGCCGATCGCGGCAACATCGTTCAAAGACACGCGCCCCTGGGTTGCGCTCAAAGTTCAATACCAGGAAGACACCGTCACGATCAACCCGGTCAACCTCTGCGCGACGGCCGACTACAGCAGCAGCGGGGCCATGGCCGCTCACCTCGATCGCGGCATCGAGATTGCCTGGGGTACGGCAGGCCGGGGCGGCAAGGTGCCGCCGACCGCGCTCACCCTCGACGACGTGGTCGAAGTGACCTCCTCGAGCTGCGGCTTCGCGGTGCGGCGCAGCAATGGGCGCGTGGACGCCTGGGGCGACCCGGAATACGGTGGGGTCATACCTGACAGCTTCGTCATGACCGATGCCGTGCGCATCGTCGGCAACGGCTTTGCCTTCGCGGTGCTGCGCGCCACCGGCCAGGTGGCGGCATGGGGCCACCCGGGATACGGCGGGCAGACGACGCCCGAGGTCCAGGCCCTGCGCGACGTCAAGGCGATCTATGTGAGCTGGCCATCGTTCGTGGCCCTACGGAAAACGGGGCAGCTCGTGTTATGGGGCGATACCAATGCCGGCCGGAAAATGCCGGCCGACATCGCCGCGCTGAACGACATCGTCGACGTGCGCGGCAACGCCGGGTCCTTTTGCGCCCTGCGCGCCAACAAGACGGTAGTCGCCTGGGGCGACGCAAACTACGCCGGCGTGGTGCCCAACGAGATCGCGCTTCGCAAAGACATCGCGGAACTGGCCAGCGCCTCCGAACGTGCCTTCGCGGTACGTACCGAGAGCGGACAAGTGCTCGCCTGGGGCGATGCCAAGTTTGGCGGCACCGTACCGCCAGAGATCGGCATACTGAACGACATTGAAGAAGTGACCAGCAGTCAAGGGGCATTCGCGGCACGGCGCGGCAACGGCCACGTGGTCGCATGGGGCAGCGCTACAGCAGGCAGCAACGTGCCGGCCGACATCGCGCAACTCAACGATGTGGTGCAAATCAGCAGCAGCACCGGCACCTTTGCAGTGTTGCGCCGCGACGGCACCGTGCGGGTCTGGGGCAACACGGAAAACGGCGGCGATGCGTCGGCGGTCGCTGCGCAGCTGCAAGGCGTGCGCGCGATCTACGGAGGCGCGAAAGCCTACGCCGCTGTCCTGGCGAGCGGCGGGATCGTGACCTGGGGATCTGCCGCGAACGGCGGCAACAGCACGCCGCTCAAGCCGCTGCTCAATGACAGTGAAAGCGGCGTGACCTACGAGGCACCCGCCACGATTTCCGCAGGCAGCACCCGCACGGTGTAGAAGCGGGAGGCCAATGCAAATCATGCCGATAAAAAAATGGTTCCGCGCTGCGGCGGCCGCGTCCCGCGGCCTCATCAGCTAGGCGCTGCCGGCACGCCAGGCGGCCTCGATTCTCTCCTCGCATATCCGAACGGAGCACCCCAATGGTCCTACACCAAGACGCAAGTCAGACGCGCGATGGCGCCGCCCCCCTGGAGCAACCCGAAGTCAAAGAGGCGGTGGACGGCGTACTGGACCCGAACCTGTCGACAGCAACGGTCGTTGTCCCGATCTACACGGGCAAGGAAGTGGGCGATGAGATAGAGATGTTCTGGAAAGGCCGCACACCGGTGGACTCCACTGACGATAGCATCCGCGTCACGGTAGCCAACAAGGGGCGCCCCACCAACTTCTACGTCGAAGCGCAATACATCCAGCCTAACGAGGGCACCAAGGTCGAAGTGTCGTACACGGTGACCCATGCCAACGGCAGCACGGACGGCTCCCTGCCCCTGTACCTCAGCATCGGCCAGCAGACCCCGGTGCTGGGCGAGGTCCAGCCCCCGGTGGTCGATGGCGTCGCAAAAAACGGCGTGCTCAACCTGGAGAGCGTGCCCCAGCAAGGGGCCCGTGCGATGGTATCGCCTTACCTTGGCATGCAACTCTTCGATGTTGTGTTCATCGAGATCAACGACCGCGACTACGAGTGGGGTGCCAAAAGCATCGATACTCCGGCCCAGGTGGGGCAGCCGGTCGAATTCACCATCCCGCGCGACATCCTGGCCGGCTATGCCGGCCAGACTATCGAGCTGCGCAGCACTGTGATCCCGGCCAAGGGTGGCAAGAGTGTTTCACCGTCATTGCCGGTACTCGTATTAGAGCCGGTCGGCGCACTGCCCAAAGCCGTGGTGCCGCTCGCCACGGGCGACGGCAACGCGCTGGACCCGAAAACGGTCACGGGCCCCACCATCGAAGTGGTGGTCAAGCCGTACCCTGGCGTCGCCGAACGCGACGTGATCGCGTTCACGTGGAAGAACTCGAATGACCTGCCGCCGCAGCCGTTCCAGCAGAGTCAGACCGCGCCCCAAAATCCGCAGAAAGACTATTCATTCCCCGTGCCGCGCGCGTACGTGGACCAGAACATCGACGGCTCAGCCGACCTGTTCTACACAGTCACGCGCGGCACCGTCACGAAGCCTTCGGACGGCCTGACCCTGTGGATCGGCAATGCCTTCCAGGCACCGGCCAAGCTGGACCTGACCGGCCGCGGCTACATTGTGGCGGAAAAAACACCGCCGACAGTTTCAGACGCCTACTGCTACCAGCGCAGCGCCAACTTCGGCCAGGCGCCCTATACGTACGTGAGCAGCGATCCAGCGGTGGTCACCGTCGACAAGAACACGGGCAAGGTCGCCCCCGTCGACAACGGCACCGCGATCATCACCGCAACCGATAGCCAGAAGGTAAGCCGAGCCTACCCCATCACGGTGAGCGGCGTGCGCAAAGTGTATTTCGTGAGCGGGTCGGCCAACTTCAAGGGAGCGCAGGCGGCATGCGCAGCGGCGGGCCTTGCCACCCTCACGCTAGACGAGATGCGCCAGTTCTGGCGGCTCTACTATCCCAGTGCCGGGCCTGTCGCAGACTATCTTAGCTGGCTGTCCTACCCGTTCTGGACCAGCACGAACATCGGCGCGGGCACGGCTTACGCCTACGATCTGAACGGCGACTCCGCGCAAGGCAACGCCACGGGACGTAATCAGGACGACTACCTGCAAGTGACGGGCATTGCCCCCTAATGCGACCCAGCCGCGCCTTGCCGCCACTGCTGTACTGGCCGGGCGTCAGTCCTAGCGGTGCGATTAGACGAAGCCGGTCCTCGATGTTGCCGGCGTGCCCGAGTAGATCGCTCAGGCAACGTCTGCCCCCGCCCTGCAGGGTAGCCAGAGGCGACAAAACCCTGCCATGTCCGATGCAGGCAGAGCGCTGCCTGTTGGTGCTCGTCCTTCAGCAGTACGAAGCGCATGCTCGGGCATGTGCTATCACGGCCACGAGTCCGCCATTGACTATCGAACCCGATGGAATGAACCGATACTGTGTGATTTACGCGAGACTTATGAATTTAGACTGATTTATCGCGAAATTTGTGCACTAATATCACTACGAATGCCCCGCCAACATGTATATTTACGACGGCGTGCTTGCAATGCAAAGATACGCAAGCGGTTTGCACTCGATTCTCACCGTCCGAAAATTGTGGCAGGGTTAATCCCGCAATACGAAATCGGATTAACGCGTGCGTCATAGATTTTTCTTCGATTCCGAGCGAATGGATAGCACAATCTATGCAATATTCTTTCTTCCAAATCGGCGCAAATCGATGAATCGAGGTCGGCAATGCCTAACTGGAAGCATCGATCGCAGATAACAAACCCTGCGAGCATATGTCATCGCCTTTCCATTCACTGTGCTCCCCCTCTGTCAGCGCGCGCTCGCGGGTACTGTGAATGAAGGGAGCCAGACCGTGAATGCACTTGGCAATCCGGCGGAATCATGGGCGGCGAACTGCATCTGAACGGAGCTTAAACGGTAGCGCCTATTGCCCTGGCTCCGGCGTTGAGCAATGCCGCATGATCGCTGAGGGAGGAATGATGAGACGTTGGCGGTTGAATCTCCTCGCTCCGAGAAAGTGGTACCAGTGGCCTATGTTGGCAGCCGCTGGCTTGCCTCTACTCATTGGCTTGGCGGTGTCTTTCTGGCATGCGCACAGAGTGTTGCACGCTGATGCAGCGTCTCAGGCGCAACGCACACTTGGCCACATTGACCGGATGTTGGGCAACGCCCGTGACACAGCGTTGCGAGTCGGTCCGCGAGCGGGAATGGCCTGCGAGGATGTGGTGCTCGAGCTCCGGGAGCAGGTTAACTCGGTATTGTTTGTCCGCTCTGTCGACCTTCTGACAAATGACAACGAAGTCTACTGCAGTTCTCTATATGGCAATTACCACGGCCATCTAGATCTGACCGCTTACGTCGATGGGCATCTACGCATCGCTCCGCACAGCGGAACGCAACCAGACGCCACGTTGCTCGTCTATCGGAACGCAATCGATGGCCGGGGAGCGATCGTGACCATCGACGGCCGACACGTACGTGATGTTCTATCGTTGCTCGATCGCGAAGACGTCCTGTTATCGATCCAGGTCGGCGATGTGACGCTTGGCCCGAACGGGATTATCGATATGGCCGTGGCGCATACTCCAGATACCGTTTTGCGTTCCGAGCAATTTCCGGTATCCGTGCTCGCCACAATACCTGCCGGCACACTACCGAAACGCGTGGTTACGGACTACTCGGGGGTGATCGGTGTGTGCGCCATGTTCGGTTTAGTGCTGGTCATCTCGATCCAGAGAGCTTCCAAGCACGTCCGGGTACGCCAGCGCGAGATGGTGCGCGCCATGGAACACGGGGAATTCGTCCCCTATCTTCAGCCCTTGGTCAACGCCGCCGATGCGCGCTGGGTGGGTGCCGAAGTGCTTGTACGATGGCATCACCCGACGGAGGGTATCATCCCGCCCAACAATTTTATTCCATTGGCGGAGTCGAGCGCATTGATCACGCCTATTACGCGAGCGCTCTTTCGTGCCGTCGCAGAAAAACTCGCCCTCGTTAACCTACCCAAAGGTTTCCGCCTGAGCTTTAACGTAAGTCCGCAACATTTGACGGATGCGTCAATCATCAGCGACTGCGATGCCTTATTAGCTATGCTCGGAGAAAAGCGCGTACAGATTGTGCTTGAACTGACCGAGCGCGAACTGCTTGCCGCGCAAAGCGAGACGCGGCGAATTCTCGAGGCGCTACACTCGCGCGGTATTAAGATCGCTATCGACGATTTTGGTACAGGACACTCGAGCCTTGGATACTTACGCGACTTCGACATGGACGCGGTAAAAATCGACCAGTCATTCGTGGAAAAAATTGGTGCCGATCCGCTTGCAGAGCGCGTTCTGGAGAGCATCCTGGAATTAGCCGCCAAGTTGGAATTGATCACAATTGCCGAAGGTGTCGAAACTACGGAGCAGCGCAATTACCTCAGCGATCGCGGCGTACCACTGCTTCAGGGCTTCTTATTCGGGCGTCCGAGCCCAATCGATGCGTTCATCGTCGAACTTCAATCAAGAAGCGCCGCAGCTTCGACCTGAAGCTGCGGCTGAGAACGCCCGGTTGAAGAAGCTGTTGGCAGAGTCCCTGCTGGAAAACGGGTCCCCCGCGAAACGGATCGCGAACCGCTGTGCCGGTCGTCGGCAACATGGAAAGTCGCCAAACAGATCCCAGAGCTCGCGACTCAGAAGCACGTTTTTCGGAATCTCATCAAGCACCCGGAATTCTGGAAAGAGCCGGCCTGGTTGAAGAGGTGGCGGAGAGCCTCGACCACGTGCACGAGGCTCCCTGGCGGCGGCACGCAATCGACGAATCACACATCTCTGAACGAAACGCGCGACGCACGTGCGGCGTATTCACTGATCGTAGTAAGACCACAAGGACGATGCCAACTAGTTTTCCGCAGTTTGCGGATTGAGCAGCACCTTCCAGATTGCCGCGCCCAGTGCGCCGCCAATAAGCGGTGCAACCCAGAACAACCAAAGCTGACTGAGGGCGTCAGTATGCGCGAAGAACGCGACGGCGGTCGAGCGCGCTGGATTCACCGATGTGTTTGTCACAGGAATCGAAATCAGGTGGATCAAGGTAAGCGCCAAACCAATAGCCAGAGGCCCGAATCCAGCGGGTGCGCGCGTATCCGTCGAACCGAGAATCACGATCAGGAACCCGGCAGTGAGCGTGATCTCGGTCAACGCGGCAGACACGAGACTATAGTGTCCGGGCGACAAGGCCCCGTAGCCGTTGGACGCGAAGCCGCCTGCTTCGAAGCTCGGCGCACCGCTGGCGATTGCATAGAGCACACTCGCCGCCGCGACGCCGCCGACCACTTGCGAGATCCAGTACGGAAGAACGTCGCGCCAAGCAAATCGGCCAGCGACGGCTACGCCCAATGTAACTGCGGGATTGAAATGGCCGCCGGAAATGCCACCGACGGCATAGGCCATTGTGAGAACGGTCAAACCGAAAGCCAAGGCAACTCCGGCAAAGCCGATGCCTAGGTTCGGGAATGCGGCAGCCAGCACCGCACTGCCGCAACCGCCCAAGACGAGCCAGAAAGTACCAAAAAACTCCGCTGCTAATTTCTTGGTCATTGTAATACTCCACTCGGAGCCTCAAAACAGGTACGGTTCGAACACAATCGCGCGAACCCCGAAACCACCTCCGATAGCCCCTTGGGGTGAGGCTCCGACGTGGTTGGCAGCAAAAAACAGAAAGAAGTCCTACCAATTATCGGAATAACGATTTTAACGTCTCTCAAGAACCGGCCACAGAGCATCTGTGTGTCCCGAGTTACAGGGATAACTCCATTAGACAAAAGTAACGCAAATAAGAAAACCAACAGTTTTGATAGTTATGACATACTGAAATTTGTGGCCTCATGGCAGTCAGGCGAGAAAAACTGACACTTGTAGCATCTGGTCCCCGAGCACGGCTTCCACTTCTCCGTTAGAAGCCATTCTCTCAAGTTCAAGTGACCAGAAAATTGCTGGGTAAATCACCGGCGCACCATCGATGATGACAAATCATATTTTTTAGCCACCCAGTGCAAATCATTATATTGTTATTAATTGTTGATAGAAAAAGTCGGCCGATCAAGATTTCACGGGAAGATGCGGGGTGCATTAGGCAACAGTCGCTTTTCCCCTTTGGGGGGCGTCCTGAGCGTGGCACATAGGAATAATCAAGGCAACAAACTCACACTCAAGGAAAGTGGTTTCACCGCTGCGACCGAACCTAACGGGAGCGGAGCGCACCGGTGTCGTCAAGTCTGGCCACAGCGTTCAACCTCGCTCTATAAAATGATTTTTAAAAAAACTGGCATCATGACATATTAATTAAAATTATTTATCCATTATTCAGGCGTAATGAACCGTTGCGCAGGATTTTATGTCTTAGAATCTGGCTTCAGTTCACGCCCGCCCTTTCACTAGAAAATTCGAGCCTTCCTGGCGACGTTCGCGAAACGCGGCCCTCTTGGCTAAAGGGGGATTCATATGCAGTCCGGAATGTGAACCTCCGGTCTGATGTACAAGCGTCTGCTCGTCAATTCTTTGATGCTCGTTTGGGACGTTGGGGCAAGGAGCAAGCCGACAATGCCACGGAAACAGCCTGGATAAGAGAGTGAGCGACGCGCCAAGCGCTCCCCATGCTAACGAACCAGAACGGTTCACGCTGCAATGCAGGCAGTGCGTCAGAACGAGACGAAACTATGGCCATCGATGAAGAAATCACCCTGAAGAAGTTGCAGATATTTCAGTCCTTCATGGCGCTGGGCAACGTGGCGCGCGCCTCGGAAGCGCTTGGGCAGAGTGCCGTAAGCGTGCATCGCGCGCTGCGCTCACTTGAAGACGGGTTGCGCTGCCCGCTGTTTAAGCTCGATGGGCGCAAGCTGATCCCGTTGGCAACAGCCTACATCTTTGCAGATCATGTCAAACGCATTCTTAACGAATGTGAAACCGGCATCCGCCGCACCCGCGAGGCAGCCGGATTCACGTCGCCCACTATGAAGCTTGGTGGATTGTATTCGCTTACCGTTCGCACTATCCCACGCGTACTAGCCGGCCTGAAAACACGACGCCCCGCACTCGACATTGAGCTCACATTGGGCGCCAATCGCGACCTACTCGGTAAATTAAAAGACGGGCAACTCGACGCAATCATCATCGCATTAGGCGAACCCGGCAACGCTGATTTGCTCACCGTGCCGATGTTCAACGACGCGATCCTGTTTGCCGCCCCCGTCAATTCACCCTACGCAACGTATTCCGAAATAGACTTGCAGGCAATGCGCGATGAAAAGTTTGTTGCGCCCAGCGACGAGTTTGCGGAGTATCGCGACTTCGTCGAGGCTTTCCAGAAGGCTGGCTTTCAACCTAATATTGCATTGCACGTAGGAGATATTTTCTCGCTGATGAACTTTGTGAGCGTCGGCATAGGCTACGCGCTGCTTCCGCGTCGTGTCGGAGACTTCAATCCCAAAATTCAGTTGATCCCTCTCGGGGAGCGCTACGCTATCAGTCAGCATATTGGACTTGTTTTGCCACGCAATCGAGAGCGCGAGCCTAACCTCCTCGCATTATCTGCAGAGTGCCGGCTGCTCGGGGCGGAATGGTCTCGGTACTAGGACGGGAAATTGCCTGCATTTCGCGACTTCTGAAGCGCCCCCACGTAACCGAGGACACAAGACCTCTCTTGGAAATAAGGGATCGCCTTGCGCCTATCAGCAAGCCCGGTCATTGTCTGGAAAGCATCGAAATTCTGACCGAACCGATGGCACCTCGATACGAATTTGGCCGCCTTCGTACCGCACCGCAGTTACGCAGTATCGAGTAGTCCAATGCGAGCCGCTTTAAACACAACGGCGACTCTGGAGAACACACCAAACTTGCTGCGAATGTTCATCATATGGAAGTTGATAGTCGCCTCCGAGCACGAGAGTATCTGCGACATTTCCCACGTCGATTTCCCGCTCGCCATCCACTTCAAGCACTCCTTCTCGCGCTTGGTCAGCTTTGGAACAACGATCTCGAGGTGGCCTGCAATATGTTCCTGAGCGCTCTCGATAGCAACGTCGCGCAACAATGTCAGCGCCGGCAGCCGAAGAGATAAATCGCGCTTGGTCCTCGCCGTGAAGTCTTCGCTACTTGCAAGCGACAACATCCCGGCCTCCCGACGAGGGCCATGGATCGGAAAGACGAGCCCACTTCTGGCTCCAACCATCGAGGCTCCGTCAAATAGTTTGCGTTCGAGTGTGGACGTCGGTGAACTCTCGCCCCATATGATTGGAAGCGATTGAGCAGTAATTTGCTCAACCATCGGTTCCACAAAGTATAACCTCTGCTTCATGTAGAACCTAATCCAATCTGATGGATAATTATTTCTCACGTAGGCATGCCCAAAACCCAAGCCTTCGTGAGGAAAAATTGAAAAAAGAGTGTACTCAAAACCGTGATGGTAGGCAATGCCAGCTAAAGTATCGAACCACTCTTGTTCATTTTTCTTACCCAAAAGAGTAGACGCATCGCCAAATATCTGTCTAGCCATATCCCCCCCCGTGGACGCCAAAAATTGTCAAATTGATGACAGCATTCTGCGAAAACACTTTTTGCAACCGCTGCGCTAAGATGAGCCGCTTTGATTTCCTGGGGCGGGTTCTGAGGTTAGAGTCCAGCCTTTTTTTGGGAGCCCTCGGTCGCTGACCTAGGGCCATACTTCCTAGCAGATCCGCCGGTGTCAGCCAATAATGGCCAGACAGCCTCCATCTTGCAGCCAGAATCGACCAAAGACGAAAGCGGTACAGCATTCACCCGCCAACAGAGATTCATGTTGACAGGACATCAACGATTGTTAGGTACATACCGGAAGTCGCAAGTCCGAGAGGTATGCTCACGAGACCATCATGAAGTGACAGTTTGTTAACTTGCAATATGATTTGTATACCAAAATAACTTGGATTTCAAATTATTTGATTTTTTTACAAACTTTGAAAGATAATTTTTATTACTCACGAGCAAGAAAAATGTCTATGATCCCCGCCCATTTTGAATGGTATAGGGTTTGACTTCGTGGGCTGCAGAGGGGAGCCGCTCCTGACCATGCGGATACTCTGGAGTATGCGCAGCATGTGCCGATGGAGGAATGGACAGACAGCTGGTTTGGCCGGAGAATCTGCGTGGAGGAGCCGTCTCGTCCACGTGCAACGTTGGCGGACGGTAAGGACAGAGCTGTTCTGTTCAGTCTGGATTTTGACACGGCCAGCTTCAACCGCCGGACTGCACCTCGGTGACCTGGGCATTCTGCTGCCTTGATGTTACATTCACCGCTAGATGAAACCGCTTGGCTAACCGCCCATCACTGGAAGGTGAGAGAGGCGGTTAGCCTAAAGCGACGCACACATGCGGTCAAGTGAATTAGTCCGGCCGATCATGGCAAGCACGGCGATGTGTGGCGCCGCGCCTGCCCAGAAACAGGCTTACGGAATCTTAACGGCTTGGTCTGCCGCATTGAACTGAAAGTCGTAATCATCGTTTTTCGTCTGTGGGGGGGTAATGCGAACGATTGGAATAAACCCACCGCCGGTGACGTTGTAATAGTCTGTCTGATCTTTTTGAGCATTCGCAAGCGCCTGGCCACCAGGGGCGGAGCGGCTCGCTACATAGAAGAACGACTGGATCGGCAGCTCAGCAGGATTAATGGTTTTCGGCCAAGCTGAGATCACCAACTCGTTGTGGTCGCTGAACTCGGTGTCGCCCAGTAGCTTCATCGCTAGGATTAACTGGTTGAAAGCGTCGGTCGTGTCCTTATACGGTGAGCCTTCCCGTACGTCGAAACCACATTGATAGAGGTTTGTATTACTTCCTGCAGGCGCCGCATTCCAATGGGTCAGCCATGCCTGGGCGGTAACGATTCCTTGCGCCTGGCAGAGGACACTCTGCGTGGGAAACGTCTGTGTAGGTCCGCACCCAGAGTCAGTAGGTCGGTGGTCTGTCCAGCCGTCCATCGGAAAAGCGCAAAGTACATCGAGTTTCGCTTTGCCTGCGGGGCCCTTATACGGACCGAGAAGCGGAAACACTGTGAATCCGTTTGAGCCACCGCTCTTGAATCCACCGAATTTTGCATCTGTGCGGAGATAGGAAAACGAGATGCGGCCGGTCTTCTGATCTTCCGGGGAAGGTTGCCAGGAATAGTAGCCCGGACCCGGTTGAGTTTCGCGGATGATAATCCCCGTGCACAAGAATACAGGTGCAGTTTTACTGCCACAGTCACCGTGCGTATCCATATATTGATGCCACATATCGCGCGCCGTGTGGGGGGTTGTGGCGCTTGCCGCCTCGGCCGCGTTGGCCGCGTTGGCCGCGTTGGCTAGCAACGCAGACAAGACGGAAGTCGTAACGAAAACAAGCTGAAGCAGTATCTTCCTCATTTTTCTCTCCTAGACACAGCACGCATTAACGCTGAATTGTTGGCCGAAACAATCGCTTCGCTTGCACAACGACATTGACGGTGTGCTTTCTCTGCGTAGAGCCGAGTCTAGACGAGTATGAAATCAGGGAAACCTATCAATGCTAATAGTAGAGCCCTGGAAATGCATGGATGCGCGCGGCGCCAAGCGCTGAAAGCCTGGCCCGGGAGCTCATTTCCACTTCGGACTGCATCAGGAAGGTCTTTTTGCAGTACTACAATGATGTTTTCCCCATTCGTGACCTGACGGATTCTTTCGTGCCACGGGCGTCTAGAGATTCACGGCCCCAGCAGTTGAATAACGTTTGCTAACCCGACGAAATTCTGCCAGGGTTAAGTATTGCAAACTCGAATGCGGACGCACTTCGTTGTAATGAGTCCGCCAGTTTTCGATCACGATCTTTGCTTCGATTCGGTTCCGAAACCACGCCATCGACGAACATTCATCACGGAATTTTTTGTTGAAGCGTTCGTTGGTATCGTTTTGCCTAGGTTTGCCTGGATCAATCAGTGCCGTCGCGACCTGCCCTTGAACCGCCCATTTCAACAGCGCTGTGCTGACAAATTCCGGCCCGTCGTCGAGGTTGAGCCAACTCCTGTTCCCACTCAGAACACCGACAGTCACCGGACAGGCCTCGGGGTCCGTGGGCCCACAGCCTGTTTCGCAGGAACCGTGGCTCCTGCCCGAGGCGTTGGCCGACAGGCCGTCGAGCTCAGTCCAACAGCCATCTTCCCTCGAAACACGCGTAGGGGAAAAGTGCGCAGCGGCGCAGGACGCGGGCTACGTGAGCGATGCAGGTTCAACGTATTCTTCGGCAAAAGCCCCTCGCCAACAGTTAAGCGATGAGCAGGCGTGTTCGAACAGGCATGGATAGCGCCCCGACAGAGTATTGGGCGATGCAGGAACAACACCAGCAACCCCGGAGCCCCTCTCCCCTCAACCGACTGAACCGATCAATTCAGCGTCGACCGGCAGTCAAGTCAGCCAAGATCGGAAGCATAGGTTGCGGATAGTGGAGCCGGAGGACTTGTGCGGGCGATGCGTGACGAGCTGGCGAGCACTGGCGACCCATTTAGCCGGGCGGGAGTGGACACGACGGCTCAGTCTGAATCCCTGGGCAGTAAAAAATGGGTATGTAACGTTAGAAGGCAAGCTTACCGCGAAGGGACTGCGCCTGTTGAATCAGCAATAGAGCGACGTTTGGGGCTCCAGCGCGCATGCTTAACGTATCCGGGCCGGCAACGTGGTCCCGGGGCCTGGCAAGCGCTTGACCACGCTAACGGTATGACGTTTTCACAAGCGCGACGACGTCACCGACCGTCACGAGTTTCATAAGCCGATCCCGAGTAAGCGTGATTCCCCATCGTTCTTCGAGCACCATCAAGAGCTCAATCAGTTCGAGCGAATCCAGCGCCAGTTCGTCAATAAGCCGTAGTTCGGCGGCCATGCTCTCGACGGGCAGCCCAGCCAGTTCCGCGATGAGCTGTCGCACCGCGTTGCCCAAGTCCGCCGTATCTATTGTGGCGCCTTCGGATCCGACGCTCATGACCATGCCCCTCTGACGGCACTCTTCTTTGCCTCGATACGCGCCAAGATCTCCCCGCCTCCCGTCCATTTACCGTCCGCGCCCTGCTGCCAGTCCTCCGGCGCCCGGCGAATCGCTGGTTTTTGCTGAGTCTGGCCGGACATCACATTCCCAGCCAGCGAACCAGCAACCGGTACATCGACAGGCTGCGCTTCCAGCCCGCTGTCGCGCGCCTCGCTACCGTCGACCGCTACGGAAGAGCCAGCCACGGAACGCGCTCTATAAGAACGTTGCACCCCACGGTGTACCTTTGGCACATCAGGCCGCCGCGGTCCTTCCAGCTCGTCTGCGATTCGCCCGAATTCCTCGGATGCCACTGGAAGAGCCGCCCCGCTCTCAATGGGCTTGACGTCCTGATTCTGGTCAGCCTCCACGGTCTGACAGTTCGCCAAATCTGGCATCCCCCTGTCCGGTGTAGCTGTACCGGGGGAGGTCCCATCCGCCGGAGGTGAGGCGACGACGACACCCGCGCCGTCCGCGTCATTGCGCCACCTGACGTTTCGCAACAGATCCGGGCTGGCGTCCTCTTGACGTAACGCGGTAGCAATCATGCACAATTTGACGCCCGGAGAGTCCGCCCCCGTCGCCGACTTGAAAGCATGCTCTTTCATCCTCTGCTGGGCCACCGCCGCGTGCTTGTCTTTCAAGCCATAGACATCCCCCACGAGGTTTCCTCCGAGGCGCTCGCCCACGCTTTCATGTATCGCACGCCTCGTACACGCCTCCGATGCGATCTGTGCACTCGAAGCATGCTTTTCCCATCGACGAAGCGTGAGCTTCTGGAGTTCGCCGAACTTGTTCTTAGTGGTCCCCCCATCGCGGGTAACGTCGCAGCCTCCGGTTCGGGTCGCGCTGGCCGCCGAGCGAACAAACCCTGAAAACGCCTCGGCGATCTTCTGCAACTCCCGGTCATCCACATTCGCATCTGCGGACTTTGACACCTTATACAGCAGCGTCGCCACGTTATCGAGCTCGTCACGGTCGAGGCTTGTAAACTGCAGGGCATCGAACGCCCCTCGGTCCGCTTCGTCGAGCAGGCATGCGAGATATGCGCTGGCATTGCGCTCTTCCGCCGTCTTATACCGCTCCGCCGAGGCATCGGCAAGGCCGGTCTCATGCACTTGAGCATCGCCGCGCGCCGCACTCAGCACGCGCACGACCTCGTTGCCGATCACTCCGCCCGTCATGCGCGGGACGGCTGTTGCCACGTCATCGGCGAGCATTTTCCCCACTTCCCTTGACACACAACTCGTGCCTGCGACTGGCAGCCCTTGAACAGCGTTGCCGACGAAATTGACTCCGGCGAGACTCGATCGCCGCTCCTGTCTATGAGAGGGTGTGGTCAGCGCCATCCGGGTTTGGCTCGCAATCGCTGAAGTTCCCATGATCGCTCTCTTCTGTATTCCAATATGATCCGTGTGCTTGCACCGAGCTAGTCCTCAGCCGTCAGTTTTGCAGGTAGCCCTTCCACATCTCCTGCATAGCAGCGATCGTGCTACTTAGCACCTTGACCAGGTTGTCGTACACGGTAATGCGGTGGCTGTACTTCTCCGCCATCGTCTGCACATCGGTTTGTATGCCGTTTTCCTCGGAAATGATGCCGTTTGTCCACCATGCCTGATACTTGGCATTGTCGATCGTCCAATCCTTGCCTTCCCCGTCCAGACTCTTGACCATAGCCTGCAACTTCCCGGAGTTGATGACCACCCCGTAAGTGCCGTCGGCATTCTGTTTCAGCGTCACGGCGCCGTGGAACTCGCGTTGCAACGCTTCGGCCTGCGCCGCTGTCAGCGAAACATTCTTCATGGGGCCGCTGAATTTATCCAACACCTTCTGCAGCAGGTCCCTGATGGCGTCGGCATCAACTACCATGTTCCTACCATCCTTGTCCGCATGCATATGCTGCGAACACTGTGAGATGGCTTCCGATACGTCGGAATAGAACTCGGTCAGCGTTTGTATGATGTCTGCGTACGCGTCCATCGTCGCCTTGTCGCCGGCGAGGATACCGAATATTTTCTCGAACATTTCCCGGTCGGACACCATTGCGTTGTGGTCGTCTGCGGTGGTGGAACGCAGCCCAATGTCAGGGCTGCGAATGCCGTCGCCGCGACTTCCCATGCCCTCAGTGCGCCACTTATCGTACGCTTGCGCGAATGCCTCCCTCGGGCCGTTGCCTTGTACGCTGCGTTTTTCCAGCTCTGCGATCGCGTGCTTCAACTTACTGACCTTCGTATCGCGCATACGTGATTTCACGCGAAGCTGAGAGGCGAAATCGTCGGCATTGTCGCGGTCGATACGTTGAACGACATTCACGCTTCCATGGCCATCCTCGGCCAGCGAGTTCTCGTGCCCGACCTTCTCCGCGTTGTTCGCCATGTCGCCGGACAACTGAGGAGAAAAACGCGATGCTTCGATGCCTAGCTGCAGATTATTCTGAATCGCGATGCTCACCATCCTCTCCTATATCGTCGTTTTGCGGTACATACCGCAACTCCGTCAGTCGCACCGATCAATCCTGATCGATCAGGAACTGCCGTCGATCCTTCCCCCTGATCCAGCGCGGCTCCATGCCGCGCCCAGTCCACGTTGCCCCTGTCGACGAATCTCGATACTTGGGCCGGACCGGCGCCGAGGGTTTCGTCCGTTTGTGCCGCTCGAATATCTCTTGCGCCGTGATCCCATACTCGACCACCTTGGCGCGAATGTCCTCGATAGCCGCCTGCTTCAACTCCTGCCGCATCTGTTCAGCACGGCGGGTTAACTCCTCTGCTTGTTCCCTAAGTTCGTGGTAAGTCGTCAAAGTACTTTTCCTCCCTGTCGCGAAATCGATTTATGACTCACATCGAACCCCTGGAAGGTACATCTCTCCTGGCGAAACGCGCATCATCCGTGATTAGGCCCGCAGATTCGATGCAACCTGACTTGCCACGCCGCCGTTAGCGGTGTTCACCTGCATTGCGAGGTCATGCATCTTCTGCATCATTTCATGTATTTTCTGCGCGTTCTCGTGATCCCCGTTCGCCGTCGAGCTAGAGGTCTGCTCGTTATTCTGTTCGAGGGCCTGCTGCGCACGTTCGTTGCTCTGCGCCATGCTTGAGATGCCTTCCGCCTGGTTCTTCGCGATCATGGCGGACGTGCTGACCGCCGAGCCAACGTTCTGCTGCTTGGTGCCGATGATCTCGTTCTGCTTATGGTTGATATCGTGCATGTCGATGCGATACTGGCGTGTCGCCCGCTCTTCCGACAACACCGACGTGTGTTCTTCGCTGAGCCGGTCTCCGCCAGGCGCCGCCGAAAGACGCACGGTCTCGCCGTTCGGGCGATTGAGGTCTATGCGGGGCGATTCGGTTTCGGCCAGGGTCGGCCCGTTCCTGCCACGCATCGCGAATTGCTGCTCGGCGTCGAATTTCCTCAGTTCGGCCTGAGGCTTGAGCTCAGTCTGAATGGAATCGGCTCGAGTGTTGAGCCCCTTCATCTGCATTGCCCCACCAGCCACGCTCAGCGCCCCCAGCAAAACACCGCCGCTGATGGCGCCGCCCAGCATGTCCTGCCCCTGGCGCTCAAGCGAGCTTGCCTGTGACATTGCGGCTTGGCGCTGAATCGTCACCATCTTGCTTTGCATCGCGAGCTCGCTTTTCTGCGCTTTTCGCAGCTCCGCGGCGATCTTGAGAAGCACGTTAAACATCTCGTCCTGCACGCCGCTTCCAAAGGTGCCGCCTGCACTGGCGTTCCCTGCGCCACGTTCGGCCGCAACGTCGTCCACGCGCGCAGCCTCTGCCTGGCGTTGGCTCACGTCAGGGCGCGACGAAGCACTACCGAACTGATTAAGGAGCATGTCAACGCTCGTCGCCACGGACGGATTCTGCGATAGTTCCTTCTGCTTTTCCTGCATTTTTGCGACGCCGTGGGCAACTTCCCGCGCAACCTTCTGCGTGTCCGCCGAAACCGTAGGAGGCTTCAGGTCAGGGTCGCCCGATTTTTCTGCCGACATTGCCTGGCGAAGCAGTTCATCTTTGCCCGATGCACCCTCTACGCTCGTGTTGCGCGTTCGCATGGTCGAGACAACGAACCCTACGAGCGCCAGGTCGTCTTTTTTTGTATCGGATGGGTTGAGTCGGCTCGTTTCCCAACCGACAGCCGGATCTCGCGACTGCTCGGCCCTTGGGCCTCCGGACTGCGACGGATCCGAAAGAATGCGCTGAGATGCAATGGAACCAATTTCGACCATGTTGGCCTCCGTAGATGTTAGGTTGACAGAATCTGAGACGTACACGGTCACACCGCGCGTGCATTGCGCAGCACCTGCTCCCCTGCCGAAACCTGAGCTGCCATCGAATTAGACATCTCCTGCATGAGCTGAGTGAGCACCTGATTCTGGGCAGCGAACGTTTCGACCGCCTGCCGGAGCAAGTCACCGATCAGCCTCGAGTCGCAAAGTGCACGTTTGATCTCGGCCATCAGGTTCATAGCTCGCTTCTCCTCCATGCCGATCACAACATCGCCGACGGCTTGACTCACCTGGTTGCCCATGTTCAGTGCTATGCTGGCGCGCTCGATCCGGTTCGCAACCAGCAAGGTACCCGCCTCCGTTTCGATGCCGACGGCCTTGCCGAGACGCCCCATGAGCACTTCGGCGCGCGCCGCTAGCGACTTGAGACCCGAGTTCTCGATCGCTTCCATCAGCGTTTTGACCATTGTCGAGTCAAGGGTCCTGGTGAGATGACTCGCCATGACGTCTGCCACTCGCTGCGCCACAGCCCTCACGAGAGTCACGCCCAGGACCGCGGCCGCAACCAGCGCCACCCCGGTAATAACCGCACCGATGATGGAGCCGACGAATTGCGCGGTGTCGCTGTTGACCCCAAAAGCCTCCAGCACACTCGCAATTGCATCGGAAACCAGACTCATGAGCGGCTTGAGAATAGCCATAACCGGCTGCATCAGCTTGTCAATGATAGAAAAGCCGGTTGCCGCCTTGACGACCTGGTCCCCGATCACAAGCGCCAAGCCGACGGCCACAAGAGCGAGACTGGCTCCTCCAGTAAACACCGCCGCTGCAACACCCATCGCTGTAATGACCCAGCCAAGGGTCTTGCCGATGCAGCCCATCGTCTTTTGCATTTCCTCAGCTTTTCTCACCTGAGCCTGATATTCGTCAGATTTCTTCCGCATCGCCTCCTGACGCCTGGCCTGCATCTCAGTGAAGAGCTTCTGCTGCGTCTCGAGCTCCAGCACGCTACCCTTGGACATCAGCGCCGACAGCTCGCCAAGGATCCTCGTCAACTCGGCCTCTCCGCCAAAGCGCTCACGCTCTGCCTGTCGCACAACAGGAGAACCCGGCCCCAACTGCCGCATTGCATCTTGCACGGCGGAGTTGGCCTTCGACTCCGCCTCAACTGCCCGGTGCGCCTTGGTCGCCGCGTCGTCTGCGGCCGCAGCGGCCGCCGCCCGTTCGGTCATCGTATGGAATTTGGCCGCATTCGCCACCGCCTGAGCATCGTCAACCGCGCTCCTGCACTTCTGAATGTCAGCAGCGGAAGCTCCGCGCCGTTGCGCGTCCGCCAATGCCCGCCTCGCTTCATCCAGCGCCTTGTCGGCCATTTTTTCCGCCTGGACGGCCTGGGCCACATTGCCCGCCGCCTGCGAGGCCGCCTGGGTCGCTTCATGCGCAACATTATTCGCCGCAGCAGCCTCCAGGCTAAGTTGCTCAAGCGTGTTCTTTATCGCGGCAGAAAGCTCGTTCCACATCCGCGCATTGAGTTTCAGCTGATTTACGCTATCGCTGGTCGCAGTCGATTCGAGAACGGCCAGCACTTCCGTCAACGTCGCAACACCCGAACGCCCTGGCGTCGCCGCCTCCTTGGCGCCACCCATTCCGCCCTCGGCGCCGGAAAGCGCCACCTCGTATCGCGGCTCGACCAAGCGCGGTGCGCCCCCTAGCCGCTCTGCGGCATCGGGACTCGAAGCACGCTTCGACATCTCTCTCAAAAACGCGCGTTGCGCCGCTGACAACACCGCTTCTTGTTCGCTTGGGGACAGCTTACCCAGCACGCCCACCGCTTCACGCAACGGGTGCCTCTGATATACGTTGTCCAACGGTGCCGTTGTCATGTCACTTCCTTTTCCTTCCTGAGCGGCGGCCATTCGCTCTCGGTTTCGGACGGCGGCGCATTCCGCACGCCAACCCGATCAAGCCCATCCAGATATGACGAGGCCATCTGCTTCAAATAGTCGACGTCCGAACTGTCGCGGACGATTTCGAAACAACGCCTCGCTAGTGCGGCCCTACCCATCATCAATTGGCACTGGCCGGTGTGAAACATCGGGCGATGGTCGTCCTTCGAGAGCGAATACGCCAATGCATAAAGATCAATCGCCCTGGCATACTCCTCCTTTAACTGACAAACCGCCCCCATCCCCATCGCATACTCTGCATTGTAGAAATCGTAGATGCACAGGAAACGGAAGAAAGTTTCGGCATCGTCGAGACGGCCTTGCTGATAGAACTTGTGGGCAAACGCATACACGCCATCCATCAAGTCCTGGGAAACACCGTGCAAATCCTTCAGCGTCGCGCCTTTCTCGATTGCCGCGAATACCGTCTCCACCATCTCGTCCGTCTGCCCCATTTCCAGAGCATCCGCTTTCGATTTACTTTGAGGCATATCGCATCCCATTGGTGTCGATAGGAGAATCCGGTAAAACGTCCCGATGCGTTACTGCCGATCTCGCAGATGAAACGTTACGCTTTTTCCGAAAATCCTGATTTCAAAAAACCTTCATTTTTATTCGTCGGGCTCTTGTTTTTTGTTATTGGCCGCCGCCCCGGGGAAATCCTCGTCACGGTCCGCGTGCGCGCTCGCATCGCTATTCGCCATTTCAACCTGTCTGAGCCACACAAGGACGCGCATGACCGGCTCAAGGTCGTCGCCGCTAACGAACTGATAGCGCCGAGCACGACGGTAGACTGACCGGGCGAGTGGAACGTCGCGAACCACGGGCACGCCATTCGCCTCCGCGTGGCGGATGACGGCGAGCGCCCGCGCATTCGCCTCGCGTACGCAGACGAACGGTATGGGAACGATGTCCTCGTTCATATAAATGCCGATCGCTATGTGCGTGGGATTGGCAACGATGAATTTTGATTGCTCGATGTTCGCTTTGACCTCCTCCGAAAGCAGTTCCGAGTGCGTTTCACGCCGTTTCATCTTGGTCTCCGGACGACCTTCGGTTTCCTTGCGTTCCTGTTCGACCTCGCGCTTCTCCATCTTGACGTTCTTCTGATAAAGGAAATACTCGAACACCGCATCGAACAACGCGACTGGCAGCGCGCACAGCAGGACCACCATGACGAACTTCACCGTCAATCGAATCCACTCGTGGGTGAGCACTTCTGGGGATGCGCGGAATACCTGGAACAGATCGCGATGGTTCTGCTCGATGAAAATAGAGATCGCTGCGCAAAACACGACCAGATAAAGGAGCGCTTTGAGGAGTTCCTTGACGGCCCGCCAACTGAAAAGCTTCTTGACGCCCGCCACCGGGTCCAGCGCGGCGAAATCGAGCTTGAGGACTTCCGTTGCCAACATAAAGCGGCTCTGCACCAAACTCGGTAGCGCGCCGGCCACCGCGCAGATGCCGATAAACGGCGTGACCATCATTAGAAAGCTCCGTATCCATCCCAGGCCGTAGGACGCCGGATCTTGGTCGGCGCCGGCAGACGCCACATGCGAGAATTCAACGATGACATGTCTCAGTCCGATGACGATGCCAGCGGCAAGCGCCCCCACGGCCAGCACAATCAGGGTCGTGATGTCCTTTGCCTTGAACGTCTGCCCTTTTTTTGCAGCGTCGCGGAGCTTTTTCGGTGTGGGTTTCTCAGTCTTGGCAGACATAAACCGTTACCTCACGGAACGATGCGTTGGCCCCAAAGCGCATTGAGCTGATCGGGTGCGGCGCGCATGAAGTACAGGTGAAAGACAAGGAATGCCACGATGCTCTTCACGCTCAGCGAAAGCGAGAACGGGTTGGCTTGCGGACAAAACCGGGAGAAGATCCCCAGTAGAATATCGGAGAGAAACATGACAATCAGCACGGGCGCCGCAAGCGAGATGCTCTTCGCAACGAGATCTGTCAGTACCACGCCGAAGCGCCACGCATCCGCGTGAGGCATCATTCCTACAGGCATATGTCGATAGCTGTTGTACAGCGCTTGCACGATCATCAGCATCCCGCCTTGCTGCAGGAACGCGGCGGCATAGAAGAGACTGACGAAGGGTCCGAGTACGGACGCCTCCACTCCTGTGGCCGGATCGATCGAATCGCTGATCGTCGCTCCGCGCTGGTTGTCTATGAGCTCGCCGATCGCTGTCGCCACCCAGAAGGGCAGCGCCAGCGTCACGCCGAGGGTGATCCCGACGAGCGCCTCGCTCATGCACAGGCCGAGAAGCGAGACGCTCCCCGTCGCATTCGGGACTCGGGGCCCGAGACCGAAGATCACCACAACGATCAGACAGTTTCTTATGACACCGTTCGCCAGCACACGATCGTTCAGGAACGGCATCAGATAGAACACGGGCGCGACACGAGCGTAGGCGATCGCCACCGCACCCAGCTCTCGGTAGAACGGTGCAAGCCACTCGGTCATTGCCATCTCGCTCTACCCCCCTTCACTTTAGCCCCAGTTGAAGCATCTCAACTGAAAACGCAAGCATCTTCGCGGAAAGCCAACCGGAGAGCAGCAACAGGCTGCCGAATACTGCCAGCATCTTCAACCCGAAAGGCAACGTCTGTTCCTGCAGTTGCGTTACTGTCTGAAACAAACCGATCACGAGGCCTACCAGTGTGGCCACGGCGACAGGCACGGCCGCCAGCACGATCACCAGGAATAGGGCTTTATTGCTTGCGTAAGCCAACTCGGCCATGGTCCGCCTCCCGTCGAGTGTTTCATTGATCTATCCATTGCCCGCTCACTTCGTCAAATCCAGGTATTGTGTAACCAACCCTTTACAGACAAGGGTCCATCCGTCCATCGAAACAAACAGGATCAGCTTGATCGGAATCGAGATCGTCACCGGACTCATCATCATCATCCCGAGTGCGAGCAACACGGTCGACACCACAAGATCCACCACGACGAACGGCAGGTAGAGGTAAAAGCCGATCAGAAATGCGCTCTTTATCTCAGTCAGTGAGTACGCAGGCAGCAGCGAGAACAGCGAACCCAGCCCTTCGGCATCGCTACGCGCCGCAATCGGCGCGTCTTCATCCTCACCCACGCGCGCCTGCTGCGCCCGATCAAAGAACTTAACAAGTTCAGGATCCGAGTAACGCTTCAAGTACTGCTTGTAGCTACCGAGTCCCTCGTCCACGAACCCGTCGACCGATTGGCTGCTCATGGGGTCGAACGAGTGCGTCTGTAGGTACTCATAGGCTCGATGCGCGACCGGCATCATTACAAACAACGACATAATCAGCGCGATGCTGTTGAGCGCGATATTCGACGGCACCTGCTGAATGCCGAGTGCGTTGCGCACCAGCACGAGTACGATCGAAAACTTGAGGAAGCACGATCCAGAGGCAACGATGAAAGGCACCAGCGTCGCGATTGAAAGGACAAGGATCAGAGCGATTTCGTGATTCAGCATCGACCTCTTCCCAGTTGCGCGATTCGCAACGACCTAACCTCGACCGCCAGACAATCGCCGACCTGGATCAGTTCGCCAAACGCAATCACCTGCCCATTGGCGCGGATCGACACGCGGCCTTCCGCGCCCTCACGCACTGGAAGCACAGCGCCAGCGTGGAGCTTCGCCACCTCGGCAACGCTCATCGTTTCGCGTTGAAGAACGAACTCAAGCCGCACGGGCAACGAATCAACCGAAAAGCAAGGTGGATCTGCATGGAGTCCGTTCTGCGTGCCGGACAACGCGGACGCTTCTTCCCCGTATTCGCAATCATCCTCATCGTAAGGGGCAACGTTGTCTATTTGCTCATTCAACATGATGTAGTCATCCTCGATATCAAAACTGCACAACGTAGTGGCACCCACCATGGCGCACAGCCTACGAGAGCCAATCAGAAGCGCGTCGCCCAGCTCAACGGAATCGAGCACCGATAGCGACACAACGCTCGAACCCAGCACAAAGTCCATAACGGCAGGAAGTTCATTCGCCAACGAACCAACGCGCTCGAGTCCCTGCGGAAGCACCTCAGGAAACGTACGGAATAATGTCGACATGCCGTCGACGGACTCAAAGCTGATCAGTTGCTCCTCGGGTTGTGCGCGCTCGACAATACCCGTCGCACGCACATGCGCCCAACCTTGCGGCGGCGCGGGCAGTGGTGCGAGCATTCCTGGTTCGTTCAACAACTCGACGACATAGCGCTCATCTAGGGCATGCCACGCGAGGTCGTTCAACTCCGGGTAGCGCATTTTCAGTAGCGGCGCAAACCGCACCCAACCCGAGTAGTCGCGGTCTTCGTAGGTCGCATCAAATGCGGCGTAACCAGGTAGGGGCGCCCGCGAACGAAGTTGCATCGGGTGGCCTGCCGCCTGCCACGAGCGCGCGCAGCGGTAGAGCCGCCACTCGGCAGTACCGAGCGTGCGCAACTTCAGGGGCACTTTCCTCATTCATTTGCCTCCTGTTGGCCATCAGCCCAACGCGACTGCCCGCCTCTCTGCTGATCGTCGCCGGTTCTGTCGTGCTCTATGCGTACCGTCATGCCGGATGGGAGCCGGTCGGCATGACGCTCAAGTGCCACGCCAACCGACTCATGCGTCGGGCGCGCCATGACGACCGGCGCATTGAGCTTCGTGTCGATTCGCACCGCGACGGCGGGTTGCCCGTCCCACGTCGAGAAACTGTAGTGCAGGGTCGTGCCTGGCGTTTCCGTCTCCAGACTCCGCGCCTGTTGGCGGATGCTGGCGGCCAGCTCCGACGCCGCGCGGCCCCTCGCCTGTGCGAGCATTGCGGATGGCAGCGCCGACGCCACTTGAAATTGTGTCTGAGGTTGAGCCCCCACCTGGGTGGGGAGCTCGCCATCGGCTCTGGAGTGTGCGCGGGCGCGCGGTCCATCGTGAGTAGGAGGAGTTCGCGCTCCGGGCGCGATCTGCGCGCCGTCCTGCCCCGAGCCCGCGTGCCCCACGCCGGCCTTATGTGCCGGTTGCTCGCTGGAGGCCTCGCGGGACAGTAGCGTCAGCTGGGATGCCGTGCTCGTTCGAGTTTGCGCCTGCCCGCTGCCGCGCCCGAATTGCGGGTCACGGATGTGATGCAGAAATGGCCATAGCAGTCCTTGGGACGGCCCATTGACCTTGGGTTTCTTCTCGTCTCCCCTAGTCGGCTTTGCCGTACGGTCAATGTCGTAGTCGTCGTCTTTGGTCAGTTGCCGCGCGCTTCGAACCAATCGTTCGTCAAGAGGCGCAGGCGATGGCTGCAGCGCCTCGGTGGCAGCCTGGGCGTCCAATGCGCCCGCCGAGCTAATGCTGTTTGATTGCATGAGATGCCCTTCCGACAAGAACGTCCGCCTGATCCAAATACTCCTGCAGCAATTTCCTTTTAAAACTCTGCGCAGTCGTCCAATTTCGATGCTTGCAAAGGCGTTGCTCAAGGGCCAGTATCTCGAAACGGCTCTTTGCCAAGGCGCCCTCGATGCTGGAACGAGCGTCATGCAGTTCACATTCTTCCGCTCGCCGACGGGCGATCTCGAAACGCTTGGCCGCCTGCTCGCCACGCCAGCGCATCAACTCGGGCTGCGCATAGCTCCGACCAGCGCCCGCGACGGCAAGCGCCTCACGCAACCGCTCAATTTCTCTACGTTCGCCATCGATTCTCTCGACCACTTTCGAGAGCTCCGCCAGCTCGCGTTGCACCTGCCGTCGCAGAACTTCCTCGCGACGCGAGAGAAGTGCAATGAGCTTTCTTACCTCACCGAACCGCTTCATGGAGACACTCCAACGTTGTGTCGAAATCGGTCGCTTCCTGCATCGACTGCTGCACGAAGGCGTCAAGCAGCGGGCGCTTTTCCACAGCCTTGTCGTTATCCGGGTTTTCGCCGCGCTTGTACTCGCCGAGATCGATGAATAGTTGAATCTCGTCGAGCTTCGCCAGATACTTGCGAAACTCGCGCGCGATCTGGCGATGAGCCTCCGACACCAACCCGTCGAACAGGCGGCTCGCGCTCTTCAACACATCGACCGCAGGAAAATGACCTTTGTCCGCGAGCCTGCGACTTAGGTAGATATGGCCGTCGAGGATCGAGCGGATTTCGTCACCGATCGGGTCAGGTTCCTCCTCGTTTTCCAGCAGCACGGTATAAAAAGCCGTGATGCTACCCGCCGCAGTGCGCCCAGGTCGCTCAAGCAAGCGCGGCAGCGCTTCGAAAACAGATGCCGGATAGCCTCGGCGCGCGGGCACCTCGCCGGCAGCAAGCGCCACATCTCGCAATGCACGCGCGTAGCGCGTCACAGAGTCGAAGAACAGCATCACGTTCAGGCCGAGGTCGCGAAAATACTCGGCAATCGTTGTGGCCAGCAGCGCCGCGTTGCAGCGATCGACAGACGACTGGTCCGAGGTGGCATACACGACGATCGTGCTCTCACAGCGAGCCGAGCATTTGAGGCGCTCGACTAGTTCCGAGACCTCACGTCCTCGCTCGCCGACGAGCACGATCACGTACACGTCAGCGGCCGAATGACGCACCAGCATGTTCATCAGTACGGTCTTGCCGCAGCCTGCTGCCGCGAAAATTCCAAAACGCTGACCGACCCCGCAGGTGAGTAGCCCGTCAATGACGCGGACGCCAGTCTGCAAATATGCATTAGTCGGCCGGCGCATCGTATGGTGAGGCGGCGCCGCGTCAACTTCCCGCCGTTGCGGTGCGGCAAACGGCATCGCCGGCTCAGCGAATAGCACTTGCGTGCAGTGCCCCGTCGCATCAATTACCTTGCCAAGCATCGCCGGAGAAACACTGATGGCGAGCCGCTCCCCCGTCGGCACAAGTACGGACTCGCGCGAGAGCCCCGTTGTTGTACCGAGCGTACTCAAGATTGCCGTGCCGTTCCCAAAGCCGACCACTTGCGCGCGACCGATCACGTCTCTTTCGCGTACGTTGGGACGAATGAGGCAGAGCTCTCCGATTGCGACCTGTGGCAGTGGCGCCTCGATGATAGGCCCCTGCACGCGCCGCGGATGTGCGCACCGTTTGAATAACGTCAGCATGTTGGGTTCCATGCTCACCGGCCGAGTATCTCGCTGATGGCGCACAGATCTTCGTAGAATGCTTCCATCGCCTGCGTGAAGGTGTCCGGGTTTTCGGTAAAACGCTCTTCGACACGCGCGTGCAACAGCAGGTCGTTGTCCACGAGCGAGAGCAAGGGGCGTCTGCAGACAAACACGTCAGAGCCCCGTGGAAGAAGATAGCCCAGTAGATCCACGGCAACTCGCTCCAGCTGTGCCGCCCCTCTGTAGTCGAGTTGGCTCGTGAATACGACGTTGCCATTGTCAAGCTCGACGTACATCTCGGGCATCGAGTGAAAACCGATGCAGATCGGAGAATGGGCGTCGAGCTTTCCGGCAACGGCATCGCCGCAACCCATCTTCTCCATGCTCTCCTGCACCAGCCGCACGATATCGGTGTTCAATTTGCACTCCTTCGATCAAATCGTCTTTAAGACATCCACCGTTGCGCTGTCGGCGACCTCACCAAACGACAGCACTTCGAGCTCGGGGAACCGCCTTTCAATCAAGCGCTTGACGAAACGCCTGATTTCCATCGATGTGAGCAGCACGATGTCACGCTGCGAGAACCCCACGCGCGCGAGCTCCACTGCAATCATGTCCAACAGCGCTTCGCTCTTAGCCGGTTCAAGATTCAGGAAGCTCCCCGTTGAAGTCTGTCGTATGCCATTGCCGACAGTCTCTTCGATATCGTGAGAGAGCATAAATGCGTTGAGCCGTCCGCCGGTGGCGAAGCGATTCGAGATGTAGCGTGCGAGCGCAACGCGCACATGCTCCACAAGCAGCACCGCGTCCTTTTCTTTCGGCGCCCATTGCGCCAGAGACTCGAGAATCAGCTTCATGTTCCGTACCGATATCTTCTCCCCGAGTAGGCGCTGAAAAACCTCTGACACCCGCTGCACCGACGCATGGCGATAGGTTTCCTTGAGCAGCTCCGGGTACTTCTTCTCCATGTCGTCGAGCAGACGCTTCGCCTCTTGCACCCCGAAGAACTCGCTGATGTTGCGAAGAACCAGCGTCATGAATTGGTCGTAGAAATCGTCGAATGCAGTGCGCATGCGAACGCCCATCTTGGTGAGCAACAGGGCCTGCTCGGAACCCACCCAGAAGGCATCGCCGCCCGTGCCATCGGGCAGCGTCAGCACCTCTATAGGAAGCCCCTCAAGAACGAGCGTCGAGCCCACCACACGATGCTTTTCGAAGCAGATGTGGAAAGTCGCCGCGCGAATTTCGTTGATCAACACGACGACTTCGGTATCGGCCAGACTCGGCGAAGCCGAAATCTCTATTTCCGGCAGGCGCAGCCCCATGTCCGCAAAGGCTTGGCGACGAATCGCCGCAACCGTCTGCTCTGCCTCGAGTTTCGGCTTCACGGTCTCTGACAACATCACCATGAGCGGCACGGTCTCGGGAATCAGCTTATCGATGTCAGCACTCGCGTGTTCCTTCTGCGCGACATTTTGTTGGTCCGATGCGCTCGCGCCACCGAAGCTGGCCGCCAGCTTGCCTACCAGTCCGCGCCCATGACTGCGGCTCGCTGGCGAATCGCCGCTGCCCTTCCAGACTCGGCGTATGTACATGCCGCCGAGCACCGCGGCAATTCCTGAGAAGATCGGCATTGGAAACCCCGGCAGCAAACCTATGCCGAATGCCAACGTCGCGGTGGCCAGCAGCGCGAACGAGTTGGATAGCAGTTCGCCGACGATGTCGGCCCCGAGATTTGCTCCGCTTCCACCGACACGAGTGACCACAAAACCGGCGGCAATAGCGATCAGGAGCGCGGGGATCTGCGCGACGAGGCCGTCGCCAATCGTCAGAATCGTATAGGTCGTCAGCGCCTCGGACATTGACATCCCGTGCTGGGCAACGCCAACAGCGATGCCGCCGATCAGGTTGACGAAAATAACGATCATCCCGGCAATCGCATCTCCTTTGACAAACTTCATCGCACCGTCGAATGCACCGTAAAGCTGGCTCTGGCGCTCCAATTCGGAACGGCGCTTCTCAACGCCCGCATTGTCGATAAGGCCTGCGCGCAGATCAGCATCAATGCTCATCTGCTTACCAGGCATTGCGTCAAGCGAGAAGCGGGCAGCAACTTCGGCGACGCGCTCCGATCCCTTCGTAATGACGATGAACTGAACGATGGTAACAATCGCAAATACCACGAATCCGACCACCAAGTTGTCGCCAATCACGAACTGCCCGAACGTCGCGATGATCTTGCCGCCCTCCGCTTCAAGCAGGATCAACCGGCTCGTGCTGATGGAAAGTGACAGCCGGAATAACGTCGTAATGAGCAAGATCGCCGGAAACGTCGAGAATTCGAGAATATTGACGATATAGAAGGACCCCATGAACACGAGCAATGCCGTCGTGATATTGATCCCGATCAAAAGGTCGAGTGCCGCCGCTGGCAACGGCACGATCAACATCGCGATCACGATCACCATGAGCATCAGCACAACGAGCTCGGGTCGCGACTCGACTTTGACGAGCATGGTTTTCAGCATGTTGAGTCACTCAGCCTCGACCGATGTACACAGGGTTCAGAGCCCGGCGTAGCGCTGAGAGTGCTACGCCGTTCATGGGTGTAGCACAGGCCCAGGGCAGCCCTGAGCGCCGAGAGCATCTCCTGCCGCTCATCCGCGTCGCCGTATAGCGCGATCGGAATACCGGCGAAGCTTCGTAGCACGAGCTGCATCAGTTGAGCACTGCCCTCCGGGCCCAGGGAAGCGAAGTTCGCACCGAGATGCTCCAGGAGAACCCCGTCGATTTCGAACGGACTCTGCAGCCCGCCCAACATCAGCGCAAGCGCACGCTCCTCCGTGACAAGGCAGTTGTTCCCGAGCGAAGCACCGAGGAAGTGGGCGATGAAGAGTTCGTCAGCCGAGGTGAGCATGCGGACGCAGTTGAGCGTGCCCAGCAGCGGGCCGAATTCAACCGCCCCGCCGCAGCTCGGATCGAGCGAGTGCATATCGCAGACAAGCGCAGCTCCGATGTACTCGACGACACGCTTGCGCCTGGACGTCCCGAACTGCATGATCCAGTCTTCGTAGATCGCGACATGCGCCCCATCGGACTCGAGAAACTGCCGATATAGTTGACGCAGCCGCACAGCATTCAGTCGCAGCTTCCTGCCATATACCTTTGCCTTCAAGGCGACGTTGATTCCTGCCTTGATCTGCCTGGCGTCGCCCTCGCGCATTACCTCTTCCATCGCGCTCTCAACGACGTCGACCGGCTCACCGTCCAGCTTCCGGCGCCGACGCAGTTCGCGCAGCGCCAGTATCAGGTCGCTGTCGTCGCGAAATCGCTGCCGGGCTTCGCGCAACAGTATCTTTGCGCTAGCGGCATCATACTTGGCCACGTTGAATAGCTCGTCGACCTTATCCTCGGCGTCGGCGTCGAGAATTCGCTTGATGTCTTCGCTGCGCCGCGCCCTGCCATTGCCATTAACGTAGCCGCTTCCCAGGCGTCCGAACTGTGTTAGCACGTTGGCTGCCTCACTCTCAACTTCAGCGATCTGCGCCTGAACGTCAGGTACCTGAACTTCTGTAGGCGCCGGCTCCGCATCGAGCGCCGGCTGCGCGTTGAACCGGGCTTCCTGCTCGCGTGCGTCGCGCGCAAGCGCGCGCGAAACGGGTGACACACCGCTGATCAACGTGCTCATGGGTTCAGTTCGCCTCCATGTAGGGTTGAAGCATCTGGACTGTGCCGCTCAGCTCATGGTTGCTCTCGATGTCGCCTGGCTGCCAAGTTTGACCGCCCCGCCAGTGATCACCGAAGGCGAGCAGCTTGGGTTGAATCAGGAAGAGGCGGACTACCTGGTTGTGCCGCTCGCTGCGCCCGCGGAACAACCCCCCGATAAGAGGAATGCTCGCGAGACCGGGAATGCGGAAGTGACTACGGGTGACGTCGTCACGCGTGTAGCCACCGATCAGCAGGCTCTTGTCGCGGGGCACACGTGCCACGGTATTGATCTCTGTACGGTTTACCAGCGGCAGCGTGCCGTCGCCACTCTGCTGCGAGTCCGAGCTTAAGATGTCGGCGTCGCCGTCCTCGATGTTGACGTCCATTTCCACATCGGCTGCATTTTCGGACAGGCGCGGCAGTACGCTCACAAGCGTCCCGTAGGTCACGTGCTCCAGTTGGACACTACGTTCTCCCACGAGCTTTGTGTAAAACGTTTGATTATTGTCGAACGAAGCCTGTACGTTCTCTTGTGTTAGTACGATCGGGCGGGAGACGATCGTTGCATCACCGCGTTGGCTCATCGCCGTCACCGAGGCCAAGAATTTAGCCCCGTCGAGCGTGGAGGCATTGTGCGTATTATTCAAACCGATGCTGGCTTGACCAAAGCCCAGCGCCCCCTCCCAGTTCACGCCAAGCTGATCGATCATGTTCTTTCTGATGTCGACGATCCACAGTGAGAGTTCGATCTGACGCTTCTGCATATCGAGCCTATGAATGAGCGCCTCCATATCGTTCACCTTATCCAGAGGACCGGCCAACACGATACTGTTGGTGTCTGCATACGCGAGCGCGCGCACGCCCTCCTCGGCCGGTACGGAGGTGGTAGCCTCGACCGGCGCTGCGGCGTCCTTGAGCGATGCAGAAACATCCGGTCCAGGCAGCGGATCGGAGAGCGAGAATGCCCTATCCTGCCGCGCTGCCCCCCTGTTTGGCTTGTCTGGCGACGCCTTCTCGTCTAACGGCCTAGGGTCAGGGCCAACGACCGAGGCTTTGCGCCCGTTTCCGTAGATCTGATTGAGCACGGTGGCCATGCCCGGCACCGTCTGAGTCTTATCGCGCAGCGTGTACGTACGATCTCCGACGAAGCTGTTGCGTAGCGGCACGACTTTGACCACTTGCTTTTCGGCGTTCACTCCGTCGTGCAGCGAATCAAGGTATCTCGCCGCAGCCGTCACGAGGTTGACGTAGATGGGTGCGCCAGTTATGTAGAACGTCATGGCGAACTCGCCTCCGCGAATCGGGAAGGCAGGGTCCTCGAGCCGGGCTTGGCTGATAAAGTCACGTACGTTGCGCACCGTCGCGGTCTGCATCGAGACGATCGCGCTCTTGATCTCGGAATTGTCGTAGACGTAGATCGACGAACCGTCGTCGTACCAGATCAGTGACATGCTTTGGCTCAACTGCTTGAGTAATGCGATTGGCCGCTCAAGATCGAATTCGCCCGTCACGTGCTTGCGCTTCGCCTTCGCACTCACGATCACCGGCCGCTTCATACGCCCGGAAAGCGCGTCGAGCAGCGTTCCAATGCTGGCATCGTTGGCGACGAAATTGCCTTCGTCGCGGCCGCGCTGGGCTTCACCAGCGCGCGGCCCGCTGTTGCCGGGCTCCGTTTCGGTCAACGCCGCCCCCCCAGATCCACCGGCTGTGTATGCCGCCGGCGCGCTCGTCGCGCCCCCCCCCATCGGAGCGGCAACCGCGCTTGCGGCAAGAAGCAGTATTAGTATTGCACTCGCGCATGTCGAACGGCACACGACCTTGCCAATAGCGTCCATCAAATACACCCTACTTTCCTCCGCGCCTGAACTGAACAGGGGAAATACCAAACAGCTCTTTGATCTCTCTCGAGAAGTGCGACGAGGACGAAAAGCCGTTACGCATTGCCACATCGACCATACTTTCTCGACCCTCCACGACATTGAGCACCGCGCGGACAGCCCGCCAGAGTCTCAACTCGCGCTTGAGACTCCTTCCCAGCGCTTGACAGCATAGCCGCCGGAACTGCGACTCGGACACTCCATAGCGCTTACCCAGGGCCGCCACCGACTTCGCCGCCGCCCCCTCCTGCAATAGGAACCGCACAAGCCAGTAACATTCCTGGGCGCGCGCGAATTCGAACAACCCCTGCGCGTCGGTGTCGGCGTCGGGCACGTGTCCAATCAGCCAGGCTTCGAATTTGCGGGCATTCAGTCCGGTCGGCACCACGATCAATCGATCACACTTGGCCTGCGGCAACGGCATTTCATCCCCTAAGCAGCACTCGAGAAAGGCGAGCAGTTTTGCCACTTCAAAGAGTGAAATGTTCTGAAATCGCCAAGCGCCATCGCGAGAAACGATTTTCGCGCCCGCCGTGCTGGCAATTAATACTGATTGCCCTTCACCGATCGCGAGTCTCCTGCTCCTCGCAGCAAAGTCCACGTCTAAAGTGAGGCGTCTGGCCACAGGCCTAATCAACCAAATCCCGGGGCCGGAATGCACGCGACAAACGCTGGCTGAAACCACCGACCAATCGAATTTCCTGAATCTATTTATCAACTTTCCCCTCCGATTTCCGGATATTCGTCGCACACAACCCAAATTGACTTGGCAACCATAACGACGATTCCCTCGGAGTTCAATATAACCACATTAAAATCACAACTTTTTCATAGCAGTCCTTAGCTAAATTGAATCATTCATATCGTATTCATAGTTTTTCATATTTTCATTATGGCGATCGTTATATGCTCCATTGGCCTATATGCAACGTAATGGCATCGAGATTGCGGTCAACAGTTCTTTTCAATCGGAAAAAATTTCTCCTAGCGAAAATTTATTTTCGACCAAAGTGAAATATCGATATCCCGAATCGAGGGAAAAAGTTGAACACCCATACCTCTGGACTTGGAGTCCACCATCTTCGGATACTATTTGGGCCGCTCTACGGGGCCGACCTCTCGCTCCCGTCTCGGCAAGTTTTCTTTTGCGTGGGCGATAGCGTCACCGGCGAGCAGCCCCTTTCGGAGAACATGGTTCACGCATTGAATGCAACCTCCGATTCGATTTACATTCCGTATCGTGCGGGTGCAGCCAATTTCAAGCTGAAATTCGATGATTTTCCCAACGAAACGAAAGGAAAAGGCGGGCGGACCGTTAGCCATGGGCATGATTTCGAAATTGAATTTCTTTCACCCGATTCGGTGCAACGGCACCCCGCGCAGTACAACACGCTATGCTGCTTCGGAGACATCGTATTCGCCGTCAAGCCGGAAAATGTCCCATGGAGCGAAGAAGTCTCCGCTTTCACAAGAGATTGCGCGGATCAGAAGGAGATCGATGCGGGTCCTGTGACGCAGATTGGGCCGCGTGCACGCCTCTGGAGCCGCATCAAGCTCATTACCAAAATCGGCGCCATCCTCCTCGGAGGCACAGCACTGACGGCACTCGGCTACTGGCAGATCACGAGATACCAGCGGGCACGAGAGGTCGCCAGCGTATCGAATTTACTGGGGCATGCCCCCACACCCAACGTGGTCCTTGCTGGGCGTGACGGCGCCATCCATGTGCTCAACGCCTCTCAGGACAGCGTCGACTGGGACGAGCAGGCTCTGATGAAATCGGACGTGCGCGAGCGCGTAGATGTCGCGTCGCTGCCAGCCGAACGCCAGCGGCTTGAACGCGAATTGGACCTGCGAGGCATCGACTTCGTCACGGTCCGTCTCGATTCGCCCACACACCCCGAGCTCGTGTTGAGCAGTGGTTCCGCCCATGTTGTCGAGTCGGCGGTGAACGGCCTTCGACAAGCGGCGCCCTACATTCAGAACGTGAGCGTTCGCACGGTTGGTGTCACCACGCTCGAGCAGGAAGCTCGCGCGGCGCTCGACGCCGTCGGCCTGCGCTATCAACGCCTTGCACGCGAGAACGGCGCAACTTTCGATGTGAGTGGCGCGCTGACCGACGGCGAGCTCGCTCAGTTACAGAACCTCATTGGCCGTTTTGCCCGCAAATGGGGAACCCGCCGCGTCGACTTCAAGGTCGCGATGCGCACCGACTGGCTCAAAGGCAAATCCTACCGGGAAGGCGGCGAAGGCTACATGCTTATCGATCACGCGTCCTGGTATTTCCCCCAACCTCTGAGAGGAGCACCTTAAGCAATGTCCACCACGGTATATCCCAGCATCTACACCGCTTATCCCTCCGGTGCCGACGGCTATCTCGACGATCTTTCGATAGGTTTCGACTCAGGCGTGTCCAAAGCGAACTCGGCGCTGGCATCGGCGCTGAACGCGTTGACCGGAGACCCGTCCAACCCGACGCTGCTCGCGAAGTACCAAGCCGAGCTGTCGCAATACACTCTCTACCGCAACGCCCAGAGCAGTGCGATCAAGGCGATGAAGGATACTGACTCCGCGATCATTTCGAACTTCCGTTAATTCCGATACTGGCGCCACAGGCGCCGCGAGGCAACCCCTTCGATGACGAATACCGCGAACATTCACCCCCGCCCCCCCCTCCTTGCGACCGCCCAAGACATGAGTGAAATCGATGCAGGCGGCAGCCCGGTGCAGCTCGATGCGCTACTCCAGCGAATGCTCACCAGCGTCAATGACACGGCCAACGTTGACAAAAGCGCAATCGCGGAGCACTTCTCAAACCGCGCCGACTTCACGAAACCGGAAAATCTGATCGAGTTGCTAAGCAAGGTCTCCGACTACAACATCTCGATCTCCCTTGAAAGCTCGCTTGCGCGCAAGGCGGTCTCTGCCATCGAGACGCTCGTGAAGGGATAGTGACGCGATGAGACGACTCGCCTCCCTCGCGTTGCTGCCGGCCTTGCTTTTACTCGGGGCGTGCAACGATCAGCAATTGTTGCGCGGCCTCACCGAACAGCAGGCGAACCAGGTCGTGGCTGTGCTGCAAGCGCGAAATATCTCCGTGTCGAAGGGCGAGCTCGGCAAGTCTGGTTTCTCTGTCGAAGTCGCGCAATCCGACTTTCCGGCCGCAGTTGACCTACTGGAGAAGTACGGTCTGCCGTCGCCGCCCCGGGTCGAGATTTCGCGCTCCTTTCCCGACAACGCTCTCGTTGCGTCTCCGCAAGCCGAGCAAGCGCGCCTTCTCTCTGCGATTGAGCAACGACTGGCGCAGAACCTTGAGGCCATGGACAACGTCGTGAGCGCACGCGTGCAATTGAGCTATCCACTGCAGGCCGAAGCCGGCGGCGCCGCAGCCACGGCCATGCACGCGGCTGTACTCATCGCCTATCGCAACCAAGTCGACACTGACGTGCTGGTCAGCCAAATCAAGCGCTTCGTCAAGAACAGCTTCACAAACATCAGTTACGACGACATCTCCGTCATTGTCCGCCCGGCGCCACCAGTGTTCCGTGTGAGCGCAACCGAGCCACCTTCGCACGGCCTTCAGGGCTGGCTCTATGCGCTGCTGGCGATCCCGCTGCTCGCCACCGTCGCTGGATTGGCCGCGTTCGGCTATGGACGCCGCAAGAAATCGGGACAGGCTACACAGGAGCAGATGCCGCCCCTCTCCGGACGTGAGCGAGGGCAAACATGAACCCCACCATGTTGCTCAACATTCTCTACGCGCCGCTATCGTATGCGCATGTCGATCACCAGTGCATCGAAGGCGTCGACCTCGCCCATATGCCGGCAAGCGCGGCAAATCAGAAGTTAATCGACCTGCACCAGCTCCCGACTGGCCTGGATCTGAGCGCAGACATGGATCAGAACGCAAAACAGTGCCTCGACCATTGGGCGCGTCTACCGCGTATCAGCTTCCTGATGGGCGTGCAACGCTTGCGCACTGCACTGATCGAGGAACGGCGCTACCTGAGTCTCGACCCCTTGAGTCAGCGGTTCCTATGCCTGCCTCTGCGCACGCCGCAAGTGGTGTCGGGCAACTGGCCGATGAACCGCGATGGTCTTGTCAGCGTTGGCCTCTCCAGCCTCGCACCGGCGCTGCGACGCCTGCCCTCGTCGTTTCGTGCCCGGTTACCGCTCCTGTTTCCTCGTTCCATCGACCCGTGGCTTCGCGTTCTCATCGAGGAGAAGCCGAATCGTCAGTCGGAGTGGCTTCCCTTACTTTTTTCTTTCGCAACCGCCTATGCCATTCACGAACTTGCGCCAGCACTCTAAGGTGCCCGCCAGCGGCGGAGTTCTAATCCGCCGTGCATCGCTCGCGCGCGCCGTCGATGCAGACAATCTGATGCACGAAGCACGCCGTCGCGCGTGCTCGCTAATACGCGAGGCGGACAGGCAAGCCGATGCCTGCCTGGCGCATGGCGCCCGCCGCGGCTACGAAGCGGGGTTTCGCCTCGCGCTCTCGCAGCTCGCTGAGTACTTCGCACGCTGTCGGCAACGCCAGCTCGCTTTGCGAGACCGTCTCGTCGACGAACTAACGCAGACGCTGCGCAGCTACCTCGGCGATCCGGAGCTATTGCTTCGGCTGACGCAAGCATTCGCGGATCACCAAGGTGAAACGGCGCCCCATTTGCCGTGGCGCGTCTGGCTTCCCGAGAGCGCGAGATGCATCCTGCCCGACTTGCGTCAACTGCTCGCACAAGCTGCGCCATCGGCGCAAGTCGCCTGCACCGACACGCCATCGTTCATCATTGAATGGGGCGACGAAGTCATGGAGTTTGATCCCGGCGATGCTGCCGAGAATATTACGGAACGTGTGCACCAAGCCTGTCGGGATGCTGCACTCTCGATGGATGAAACCACACTCGCGCGCGACGTACTGCTCGAAGCGCTTGAGCGCGTCGACAGCAACAATCCCGCGAGAATGACCTCGACCGACTTTGAAGGAGCCCCCTCGGATGACAATGTCGAACATTGACGGTACCCGGATTCCCTACCGCGCGATAACCACAGACACCAAAGAAAACGGAACCGTGGAACACGCCACGTCAGAGGCTGCCCTAACAAACCACGAGACGCAGTTGGACTCGACGATGAGGATGCTTCTCGACCAGTTCAAGGAATCGATCTTCTCGCCTGACCCCGACGACCCGTCCAGTTCGCCAAAGCTCGACCTGAACGGTGGCTGGTAGCGGCCCGTACATCAATCGTACGCCGCATCCAACTCGTCCTCGGGCTGAATATATTGATGAAAGTGAACATCGCCATTTCGCTCAGCTTCTCCGATCAACCCGGCATGGGCATCTGGAGCAACGGCGGGAACCAGCACTGCGTGTTCCTCTACCAGTTGCTGCGGCACTCTCCTGTCGCAGGCGAAGTGTGGCTGGTTCATGATGACGCGTGCTCTGGCACGCCGCCCGGGTACATGATGGACGGGCTCGAGGACGTGCTACGCCCGGTTTCGTCCGTGATCAATCGGACTGATCTTTTTATCGAGATGAACGGCGTGCTAGCGCCCGCACAGGCCGAACAGCTTCGCCGACGCAGCGCGAAGATCGTCTCGTATCAGTTCGGGAACGCCTACGTCATGGCACTCGAGAATTTCGCGTTCAATGCACACACTGATTGGGCGCTCAATCCGCACCGCACGCGCTTCGACGAAATCTGGACCAATGCGCAGCACGAACACACCTGCAAGAGCTTCTTTGAATTTGCGCTGCGTGCTCCTGTCCACGTATTGCCCCATCTGTGGTCACCGCACTTCATCGAACGGAGCCTAGCCCGGCGCGGCGTAGATTATCGCGCCTGGGAGTATCGCAATCGCGCTCGAACGAAGCGCATCGCCGTGTTCGAGCCCAACGTCAACGTCGTGAAGAGTGCGCTTATCCCGGTGCTCGCGGCCAATGAGTTTCACCGCCGGGTCCCAGGTGGGCTCGAACACCTTTACCTATGCTGTACTGAACAGATGAAGGATAACTTCGCATTCAATCGTCTGGTACACGGGCTCGAAGTCGTACGTGACGGCAAAGCGACAGCCACGGGCCGCTTTCCGTTTTTTCAATTCGCGGCCAACTTTACCGATATCGTGCTCTGCCATCAGTGGGAGAACGGCCTTAACTATCTTTATTACGAGGCGCTGCATGGTGGGTATCCGCTTGTGCACAATTCGCCTTTCCTGCGCGACGTCGGCTACTACTACGAGGACTTCGACATCGATGCTGCCGCTGGGGCGATCGAGCGCGCGGCGCTGACGCACGACATCCGGCTTGATGGCTATCGGCGCGACGCTAAGCTATTTCTTGCCGAGGTGAGCGTGTCATCGCCCCTCAACATCGCGCTTTACACCGAGCGGATCCACGCCCTGTTCGAGCGCCAGGCGTGACGGTTTTCATAAGCTGACGGCACACCAACAGCGGCACATTCGACTGTCGGAATCGTCCTCGCATTGAACGCACGCCTCATGCGCTTCTCCTTCCGCCACTGTTTGACCGCGTCTGCGCACTGAGGGAGGATTCGCCGGCGTGACCCTTGCCACGTCGGCATCCGGTTTACGACGTCTTCCAGCACACACCGAACCCGGAAATGGCACGCGTGCGCACCAGCGACTATCGCCATACCCACGCCGACGTCGCAGCGACTTCTTCCCATGGTGCTGTTTTATTGGCAACTCAAGATCACGAGGAAATTGTATGGCAGTCAACCCTATTGGGCGACACATATGCCGGAATCTCGCACTCGGCGGGCTACTGTTGGGGTCTGCTGCTTACTCTAATGTCGTACAAGCCGATTCCATCGATGCCGCGGCCGCGCAATATGGCGTGAACGCTGGCGTCCTGAGGGCGATTGCGTACCATGAATCAAGCCTGAACCCGAATGCGCAACATAGAAACCGGAACGGTTCCGTCGATGTTGGCCTGATGCAGGTGAATTCGGTTCATTTCGCATGGCTTGAACGTCAACGTATTCGACCTGACATGCTGTGGAATCCGTCGGTTAACGCCCGTGTTGGTGCGGCCTTGCTGCGCAGGCAGATCGATCGCTATGGCAGTGTATGGCGGGCAGTAGGTGCGTACCATTCCATGAATCCGAATACAGGTGATGCGTATTCACGAGTGATTCACGATGTCTATGTCAATCGCAGGTGGGAGCGAGATCGACATCCACCGCGCGGTTCGGTGCAAGTGCCGCCCACCCTGGTCAAAACCATCGCGATCAATTAAGCACCGCCAACACAAGTCATTCACGCCACGGCACCGCTCAAATATCGATGCTAGGCGCGCATGGGCTCGCGGATCAACGCAACGGCGTTACGCACGCCGGTCTCCGCCCGCTTGAGCTCTTCCATGAGCTGGCTGTCCGTGAATCTGGGCGTCTTCACGCAGAATTTCCTCTCGATCCTGCGGCTAGAAAATTCTACCTTGAACACCCGTTAATTCTCGGGGAGACTGCCATTCCACGTGCGCGGGCCACCGTGCCAGTCGGCACGCATGATTTGATGGTGGCAGTCGGTGAGCATGCATCCCGTTCTGGCAACCACAGGATCAATTCTTGTGCGCCTTTGAATACAAAGTTGCGTAATTTTGCTTCCGGCTTTCGACACCTGTTCAGGCGCTACAGGCAGGATTCTTGTTGCGTTCCAGGCGTCATTTTTTATTTATTTACATCTACGCAGTGCCATACAAGCATCATATCCGCCGCCACAGCGGCGATCATAACCCGCTACCGGATACAGCCTGCCAGCGAAAGTGAAAGGAGGACTTCCATGCGAGATCTAATCGTTGATGCGTTCCTAATCAACAACACCAATGACACCTCTAATTGTCAAAACCCGGAGAACTTGTACCGCTACGAGAAAGTTCTCCAGCCCGGAAGAATGGCCGAGTATGCCCGCGTGGGTGGTGATAGCAAGTCGCTAAATGGGCACATCGATTTCACAACCAATATAAGTAATGGACAGATTCAGTTGTCCGCTACTTATAATTACGCGACAGCTACTCTCGTGCCGACGCCCCGCAATGGCGGCGAGCAAAAATACTCCATTAGCCCACCGGCCGGGGCGCCAGCGCCCGATATATTGCAAGGGAACTTCACTATTACGGCTCTGTAGCCATCAACCAGTTGATCGTGCATGAAATCCCATCGACCACCTTTTGTTCAAGGCTGACGGGACTGCCAAGGGCTCAATGACCCGGACTTCTCGACCCCTGTCGCCTCGGGTGATCCGCGCCTTGGATCAGGTCATTGAGCGGCGAGGCCGACCAACGGCGATTCGTTGTGACAACGGCTCCGAATACGTCAGCGACACGCTGAGGAACTGAGCGCAAAAGCGAGGAGTCAAGCCGCAATTCATTCAGCCCGGAAAGTGGACCGCTACCGGGATCGTAAGCAGTTCAATCATAGGCTAGAAGTGCCTACAATCTCGGCAGCGGTCTATTTGGTGGTCTTAGGTGTAACGCCGTATCCGATATTGCCGGGAAAACTCCGTAATTCGATGCTACAGCCCTTAACTCACTTCGAAAGGTTTCCGCATCGGGATAGCCTAATTCCTTCGCCATCGGCGCTACCAGAAGGAGCCCCTCCTCCTGTATCCGCCTACTAATTTCATGCTCCATTTCATTTATCCTGGCACCTACATCCCCTGATCTCAAATCGTAGTACGATTTTCTCACAACGGTTTGAAAAACATTCACGCCCAATGCCTTTGGTTTCTGCGTGCCAGTCCCATTTGAATTTTCCTCAGCCATGGTCAATCCCGCACTTTTTGCGATTGAACCAATGTTTCGAAGATATTCATTTCGCCTCCCCTTATCCTCTATTTTCGGCGCAGTTTTCTCCCTTTCGTTTCCATATATTTCAGAATAAAAGGCATCAACTATTTGTCGCTTGCCAACCTCATCTTTTCCGATACTTCTTATTAATTCTGCCATGGTGGTCAACCCATCATTTATAGCATCGAAAATCATATGATCCATGGATAAATTCACATGCTCACCCTGAAGTGGCAGTTCATCGCGTGCCTTTTCATTTGTTGCTTGAGAAACAAACTCATCCTTGTTTTGCAACATTCCACGGCCGGTCACAGGGAAAGACGAACTTTCGTGGGTGTCGTATTGCCCCACAAGCAAACTTTCATAGCGTTCGGTCAGACCTGCAAACGAGTCGCCTAAAGCGGGTTCTTGCCCCTCTATCACTGGCAGGTTGTGAGCAATGCTCACCATGTCCGCCAAATCTCTCACAATTTCGGCGATGTGACGTGGAAGGTGTGATTCGCTATGAAAGAGCTTGTCAAATGTGGCATGGCGGCGGGTGCACAGGCGAATAAGGGCTGCCGACATGCGGTCCAATTGTTCGTTGTCAGGCACCCTCCCCCTCGTTGCGCCAAGAAAAACGGCAACTCCAGAGGAACTTAATTCCACATCGCCGGCGCCGAAATTCAACTGCCGGTGTAGAGACAAGATGGTCGACCTCACCCGTTCCAGGAAGAGTACATTGCCTGAGAAATCGTGAATTATGTTGCAAACGATTTTGGTATCCGCGGCGCGCTGAGCGTGAAGAGAGACGCCATCATGGTCTCGTGCATACGCTCGGACGTCGTGTCCAGTTCTAAAGATCTGCATGACAGCTCATTTTTTGAAAGTGGATAGGCGATTCTCATAGATTACGGCCCACCCAAATTTCGTCTACTACATTTCGCTCATGAGCCTAAGGCGCTTCGCCTGTATCTGCGCGGTGCCGGCTGCTGTCAATCAGCGCACCTGGAAGCCTGCGAGGTGCCGAGCCGTCAGTGCTTCGGTAGATCGAGGTGCCCTGACAGGACCACAACAGCGAGGCCCGGTGCCCTTCATCGTTCTGAGCGCCGGCAGGAGTTGAGCCAAACTCGACGACGTATGAGACCACCCGTCAGCCTGACGCACTTCGCGCACGTCGGCGCCAAGGATAGACGACCGCGTTGAGGCCGTGACGGGGAGCTGGGAGCGCGGGGTCCCAGCGCCGGAAACGGGATACATTGATTTATCTCACGGAAGCGCTTTCGATAGCGGGCGTGCCCCGTCATCGTCGCAGCCTGCCGTGTGCTTTCATTCGCTAAGGCCGCCAATCGCAAGTTCTTATTGACGGGAGACGAAGCTTAGCGGGTAACGTGGAATGCAATTCATAACGGCCCGGTCGATTGCAGCATCGGGTAGGTAAATAGGAAAAAGTGCGTCACGTTCAGACCGAAATGAGCGAATATCGCAGCCCCGAGTCCGCCGAAGCGGTAAGCCAATCCATATCCGATTCCCGCGACACATCCGAGCACAACCCACTGCCATCCACCTGCGAAATGTGCGAGACCGAATAGCACAGCCGCAACACTGAGGGCTATCACATCTGCATACCGATACTGACTGAGCAGACGGCTTAGACCGCCCTGTAGATAGCCGCGGAACAACGCTTCCTCGGTGAGCGTGACGAGCAGCAGATTGTTCAGCAGCCATAGCCAGCTAGCGGAAGGCCATTTCGGTGCCCACCTAACGAGGCCAAACAGCACTGCAATCAACAGACAGATCGCAGTTGTCATCAGCATGCCGCCGAGGCCCGCTTTCAGCGCCACGCGCCATTTGAGCAGGGGCCGAGTCCACGGCAGGACTAGCAGCAGCCAGAAGCCGACCAGAGGCTTGTCGAGGTTGAGGTACATCGTAAATGGCACGGCATCCACGGTAAACCGCTCGGGGCCAATAACACGCGGATTATGAAAGCCCGGTAGCCAATGCATGTTCAGGGCAATGGCGAGCACAAGGAACAGCGCATGTCCAATGTATTGGAGATAGCGCTTGCGGTGCGGCGACACCGCATAGGCGACAAAGAGCAATGACGTGACGGGAATCACGGCCAAGGGGTCGAGCTGACCATTCACTAACGCAGCGCTATATCCAATAACGAGCAGCCCCAAACTGAGCCACCGGAAAGCGGGTGACCACGCCGCAAGAGCAGCAGGAAAAATTGCGATCCACGGTATAGCGAGCATTGGCACTCCTCCGGGAATTGATCCCAACTAGATTGAGGCTCCGAGCCGGAACCGCCGAAATTTCCGTCGTCCTAGTTCCAGCCTAGGCACAAGTGCATCCAGATCGATCGTCTTGCCGTCCCTCTCGAAAGCGTAATGGGGAAGCAGCGTGAGGCCATTGGGACACGGGAAGTAACGCAATGAAGCCAACGTCGCTGCTCCTGAAGAAGGTGACGAGATTAGCGACAAACGTAGCATACTGCGTCGGACAACTCGTCACATTTAGCGGATTGCTAAAGGAGCGATTTATGCAAGTGCGCTTGGCGCAGTACGCGCGATAATAAGAATGCTTATGGTGTGCCACCGACAACCATGAGCACGTCGCCGTGATCGAAAGCGCTTCCGTGAGATAAATCAATGTATCCCGTTTCCGGCGCTGGTACCCCGCGCTCCCAGTTCCCCATCACGGCCTCAACGCAGTCGTCTATCCTTGGCGCCGACGTGCGCGAAGTGCGTCAGGCTGACGGGTGGTCTCATACGTCGTCGAGTTTGGCTCAACTCCTGCCGCCCCTCAGAACGATGATGGGCACCAGACCTCTCCTGGGAAACGCGGGCCCATCGACGTCCACATCAACGCAGACGACTACTGTCAGCGTCAATGTGCGCTTGGTGTACCAAGCAGATCAGACGGGTGGGCAAACGGAACCGCCTATCCATACCGGGGCGATGGACGCCTGGCTGAACTTCACCCGACAACCTCCGTCCCCCGGAACATCGCAACTATCGGGCAGGTTTGAGGCTATTCAAGAGAGCTTTGAGTGGTGCATCAAGACTCAAGCACTGACCGACATGCCATCAAGCTCGTACCAACGGCCGCTACCCTCCGAAGCACAGGACCCACTGGCCATGTCTCTGTTCGCACCGACGACGCATGCCAATACCGGGGCGTCGGCCCTCAGACCGTCGAGCTCAGCCCAACAATCGCGTTCCCTCGAAGCACGATCAGGGCAAAGGCGAGCAGCGTCACAGGATGCCGGCAACGAGGGAGATGCTGGTTCAACGCCTTCTTCAGCAAGAGAACCTTGCCCAAAGTTAAGCAATGAGCAGATTCTATGTGTTCTGGCAGCTACCCAGGTCGCACGAGACCACGACGAGGGCATCGACAAACCTACGCTTGCTAAAGCGATCGGCGTGAGCCCCGAGATGTTAAGCAGATATGAAATGATCGATGTGTTAGCCAAGGGGACCGGCTTTAGGACGAAGCTTGGTGAGCGGGACTACTTGCTGGCGCTGGAGACTGTGGTAAAGAATGGTCGCCCGCTTGACGAGGCAGCATTTGCGAACAAGTACGGAGTGCGCCCCAGCAAGGTGCGGAGCGATGCAAAGACACTAAAAGCGATCCAGGAATATGCCCCCCGTTACTAGTCCCGATAATCGAGGCTTTGGCCAGCAAGGCCCGGCATGATTCCTCGCAGTCATGATCCGGGGAGGCACCGGGCCAGTGGGTGGTTGATGATCGCTGATAGGGGTTTCGCCGGGATATCCCCATGCCACCGACCGCTCACCCCGATTCCCCGTACAGCAAGAACGCGGCGGTGGACTGCTGCCGGAATCAAGACACTTTCCAGCTTCACGCCAAGGCGTTCAAGCCAGGTCGGGCCCATGAGACCGCGCATACAACCGCGGCAAGTGTCTTCGACCGCTCCATGCAGTCCAACGTGGTGTCATGTCACCTCTAACGCGCTCCGCCCATCTCCAAAAAACTACACATCGATTATTACGATGTTCATTAGTCCGGTGAGTTCGCTACTGTCGACCATTATTTTTGGTTTGGGCGTAAGCGATCCAATATGAAATAACAACATTCCCCCTTGGCCATTGAGGATATCTTCCGTTACAGCAACAAAATGATGCTTTCCATTCGGACTGACAACACCGGCCGGACCAAATCCGTTTAACCGAGCCACATTTCCAAGTAGCGTGAATTTTTGATCAGAAGATTCCAATTTGAGCATGGAATCGAAGTTCCCAATGGAGATGGCGAGCCATCCGACTGCACGGAATAAGGATGAATACTCCCGTATTCCAAGACGCAAGAAAGGGGGTTTTTTGGACCGCCGCCGAGACGGCAGCGGTCCAATACACCCGGCACAGAACTCTCATATAGCATCGCGAACAAGCATAGACACCTGTGTTTCACTACGACCGTCGGCGCACACTCGGCTCGTCGACGACATGCTTCACCGACACCCGCTAGTCCCAGACCTAGCCGCCGGCGCGACCATCGCTCCGATAGCTCATACCGTCACGGATTGTTCATGCAAATGCCATATAGTCATGCGTCCCCCCTTCGATCTGAACGCGAGCTATGGACGCAATCGCCACGAACGCCGACAAACCCTATGCCGTCCGCTCGGCCGCTTCCGTTCATCGCATTCTCGTTGTTGAAGACGAAGCCAAGGTCGCCCACGAACTTGTTTCCGCACTTGGGGAGCACGGATTCACGGTCGAACTTGCACGTGCCGGCGGAGAGGGGTTGCAACGCCTGCTGCACGGCCAGTACGATTGCGTGGTTCTCGATCGTCTACTGCCTGAGATAGACGGCATGTCGATCCTCGCTACGGCCCGCAACGTCGGTATCAAGACACCTGTCCTGGTGCTCTCCGCACTGGGCGCCGCCGATGAACGTGTGCGCGGCCTGCGTAACGGCGCCGACGACTACCTCACAAAACCCTTCAGCTTCGACGAGTTGACGGCTCGTATCGATGTGCTGCTCCGTCGGCACAGCGATACGGACACCGGCGCCAGCCTGCGTGTGGGTGACCTGCATCTCGATCGAGACAACGGCACCGTGACGCGCGCAGGCGTGCCCGTCTCATTGAAGCCTCGCGAGATGCGCCTGCTCGAGTATCTGATGCGCAACGCCAATCAGGTCGTCACGCGTGCATTGTTGTTCGAGTCTGTATGGAAATATCAGCACGACGTGCAGACCAACGTCATCGATGTCCATATCGCCCGCTTGCGCAAGAAGATTTCACTCGATGGCGCATGCTCGGCCATGATCGACACCGTTCGCGGCACCGGCTACGTCCTCCATGCCGACGACTGAACGCAGCTTTTTGCGCAGTCTGTGGGGCGCAGGCCCCATCTTCGCGATCTTCATCGTGTCGGTCGTCTCGCTGTTCGCGGTGGTCTACTGGCTCACGATGGGCTACCTGACGGATCTTGTCGATGCACGCCTGCAGCGCGAAAGCACCCAGCTTATCCGGCGCACGGCTGCCGACGCACGGACCAATATCTCGGAACGCAGCCGTCGCGAGGCCGCCAATGTGCGCCCCTACGGCCTGTTCACCGCCAGCGGTCAGCGACTGGCCGGGAATGTCGATGTGCTGCCAAAAGATGTACCCGACTGGCAAGCCTATCGATACACGAAGACCGTCGTCGACAAGGAGGGCCAGGCGTGGGCACGCCCCTATCGCGCCATGATCGCCACTATGCCCGACGCCAACCGGGTAATCGTCGGGCAGGCCGTCGACGATATCGACCGCTTTGATCACATGCTGGTGCGCGTCGCCATCGGCGGCCTGCTCGCGACGATTCTGCTGGGCGCCCTGTGTGGATATGCATTGCATCGCGCCGCAAACCAGCGCGTTCGTCAGTTGCGGGAGTCCTGTCAGGACATCATTTCCAGTCACTTTACGCGCCGTCTTCCGACGCGTGGCCGTCGCGACGACATCGACCTGCTGGTGGGCTTCGTCAACACGATGCTCGACGACATCGAGCGCCTCGTATCGGAACTACGCGGCGTGTGCGCTTGGATTGCCCACGATCTGCGAACACCGATGACGAGCCTTCGCGCAGGGCTGGAGCGCGTGCGCCGTGGCGCGACCTCCGTCGGTGACTACGATACGGCAGTCGAGCGTGCCCTGGAGCAGACCGACCACGTGCTCGATCGCTTCTCGGCCCTGCTTCGCATCGCTGAAATCGACGCTCACGCTCGCCGCGAAAACTTCCGTCTGGTCGACCTCGCCCGCATTGTCGAAGATGTCGTTGATCTCTATGAGCCGCTCGCCGAAGCGCGCGCGGTGACATTGACCGTGCAAACGCAGCGCAGCGCTCCCGTGCTTGGCGACAGCGATCTTATCTTCGGCGCGATTCAGAACCTGCTCGACAACGCGTTGAAATTCACCCCGTCGGGTGGCGCCGTGCACTTGCGTGTGATGGCGACGTCGCAACAGGCCATGGTGGAGGTGTGTGACACCGGTCCGGGCATTGCCAGCATCGAGCGTGACGCCGTGCTGCGGCCATTCTATCGCGGCGCAGGCGTGAGCGGCATGCCAACGCCGGGCCACGGATTAGGGCTGAGCGTCGTCGCGGCGACGGCCCGCATTCATAGCGCAGTAATGCGAATCGACGACGCCCAGCCCGGCTGCCGCGTCGCGTTGCGTTTCGCGGCTGCACCGGCCGCCCACTCAACATCCGACGCTTTGCCCGCAGCACCCGCGCCTCCGTGCGAGCCCCACTCGACCGGCACCGCCAGCGCCTGACCTGCTTATCGCAACGGCGGCAGACCCAATGCTTCGCGCGTCTCGCGCGTCGCCTTGACGAGATCGTCCCGAAACGACGGATTGGCGAGCATGGCAGAGGCAATCACGGTGCCGCTTATCTTGCCAGCCTCGACATCGCTCACATAGTGCACACCGCCCAACGCCCGGCCCTGTGCGTAGGCTTCGGCGCGGGAGAAAATTTCCGTTCGCTTCTCCGGAACCATCTCGGCGAGCACCACGGCAGTCAGATAGGCGAACGTCGCGTGTCCGCTCGGGTAGCTCGGTGAAGTGCCCTCGGTGACGATGCCAGGGTGCACCTCGGTGCTGACGTTGTACGGACGCGGACGCTTCCAGTAATCCTTCGCCACCTTGAGCGGTGCTGCGCCCGCCTTCGCCAGACGAGTGAAGAACATCTCAGTGAACGGCAGCCGGTCCGCGCGGAAACCCGCACCGACAACATCTGCAAAGCGGAACACGCTCTTGCGCGTGTCGCCGTCGGCAAGCGCCAGTTGCGCAGCAGTGCGTGAGCGTTGCAGCACGAGCACCTGACGCATATCGTCTGCCTGAGCGATGCTGCCGGGCGCGGGGGGTGGCGCGACAAGCGCGGTCAGATCCGGAGCCGTCGCGGCCAGATAGCCGACGTTAGCAACATCGACCCCGGTTGTAGCATTTACCTCAGGTGCCACAGGTGTCGTTGCGCCCACATGCACCGCGTGCAGCGCGCAAAGGAGCAGTGTTGCGGATGCGAAGGCGTGTCTATTGCGCGTTAAGACAGAAAGCATTGGTTCATTCCTTCGAGGATCGAATTGTCGGGTCAGTCATCTCGATCAACGTAGTGAGGTCGATCGGTTCATGAACGCAAGGAGGCTACGAGCCGTCCGTGACTCGGCAAAGGCGCAAACCTTTCCATCCGGAAAGGTTCACAAAGTGCCGCAAGTGCTGCCGCACGCGGTCTGTCTCGCTGGGAGGCCCGCAGTTGTCGCCTCTCCACCGATTTCAAAATGCTTGGCGATAAGGTGGCCAACTCCGGCGTTCATGTTGGCAAGCTTTGCTTCATCTGTACATCACGGGCATCCCCTACAGTTCGCCTCGCTGACCACCGGCGAGTACGCCGGTCCATTCAACCGAGCCCCCAGCGCCGACGAAGCACGATCCCCATGATGCCGACGATTTTTCGCGTTACCCCGACCTTAGCGCTCGCTTGCGCCATGCTGGTTCCGGTGGCGGCGTATGCCGACCAACCCACCCGCCTCGCGCCGGCTGAGCGTGTCCTGCTGATCAGCATCGACGGCATGCACGACCAGGATCTGGCGCGCTATGTGGCGTCGCATCCAGGGTCTGCACTGGCCTCCCTCGCCCGTCACGGCGTGACGTACCGAAATGCACTGACGCCCGTGCCGTCCGACTCGTTCCCGGGGATGGTCGCGCTCGTAAGCGGCGCCAGCCCCGCCACGTCCGGGGTGTACTACGACGACAGCTTCGACCGTAAGCTCGTACCGGCCGGCGAATCCTGCACGACGGCTCGCAGCCCCGGCGCCGAAGTCGTCTACGACGATTCGATCGATCGCGATCCGAAACGCATCGACGGCGGCGGCGCGATCGAAGCCACCCGTTTGCCGCGCGACCCCGCTCGCCACTGTGCACCGGTCTATCCGCATGACTATATGCGTACGAACACCGTATTCGAAGTCGTGCGCACCGCCGGTGGTCGCACCGCCTGGGCAGACAAACATCTCGCCTACGACTTCGTGCACGGCCCAAGCGGACAAGGGGTCGACGATCTCTATACACCGGAGATCGCCGCCGTCGGCGAGAAACTCGCCGCCTTCCCGGCCTATGACAACTTGAAGGTCGACGCGTTGCTCAAGCAGATCGAGGGCCGCGACAGCCGTGGCAGCGGGTCGCCGGGCGTACCGCGTTTGTTCGGCATGAATTTTCAGCAGTTGAGCGTGGCGCAGAAGTCGGGCGACGGCTATCGCGATGCGCATGCCATGCCGGGAGATGCCATCGGCAAGGCACTCGACCAGATCGACGGCTCGCTGCAACGCCTGCTCAGCGCGCTGGCCGCACGTCATCTCGAGACCTCCACGCTTGTCGTGATTGCCGCGAAGCACGGTCAATCGCCGATCACGCCCGGACAACTTCGTCGAATCGACGGCAAGCACGTGCTCGACGTCATCGCGCAAAGCGCCCCGAATGCCCTGTCCAAAGCCACGCTCGACGACGTCGGCTTGCTGTGGCTCAAACAGCCTCGCGCGACGCAGACCATCGTCAAGGCGCTGCGAGCCAATGCCAAAACGCTGGGCATCGAACATGTGTATGCAGGCGAAGACATGCCGGAGGGCTGGGGACGCGTCGGTCGGGACAGCCGTGTGCCGGATATCGCCATCGAGACGACGTACGGCGTCATTTACACGCACGGCACGAAGGTCGCCGAGCACGGCGGTTTTCATGACGACGACCGTCACGTCGCGCTGCTGATCTCCCGTCCGGACATTGCAGCACAGGAAGTCGATGCGCCGGTCTCGACGCGTCAGGTCGCCCCGACGCTGCTTCAGGCGCTGGCGCTCAAGCCAGGCGCTCTCGACGCCGTGCGCCGCGAAGGCACCACCCCGCTGCCCGGTATTGTTTTCCGCACAACTGCCGACTGAGGTGCCGTCGCGTCCCAACACCGGCTTATCACGACTCAGCACGACTTAACACGATGTATCAGGGCCGCCGGCCATCTTTGGCCGGCACAACTTCCAAAGAGAACGCACCCAAGCCATGAAACTTCAGACGTTGCGTAACCCGCGTCACGCGCATCCTGCTCGTCCCGCCCGTCTTGCCTTCGCCCTTAGCGCGCCGCACCTGACGCTCACCGCCATCGCGCTAGCGGTGCTGGCAAGCACCGCTCATGCCCAGAGCACCGCGCCAATCACCGACATTGGCGATGTCTCCGCCTCCGATGTCGGTGCCCCCGTCAACGTCACCGCCACCCAGTCGCGTAAGGCACCGACAGAAGCCGCCGCGAAAGCGCTCACGCAAGCGCCACTCGAAGCGACTTCGCCGCAAACGCAGATCAGTAGTGACTACATCGCCAATCAGATCAACCCGCAGGCCGACTACGGCACTATTCTGCGCATCGCGCCGAGCTACAGCAGCTCGTCGCCGAACGGCCTCGGCCTGTCGGAGGCGAAGAACCAGACGCTGCGCGGGTTTCCGGACGGGCAGTTCAACGTGACGTACGACGGCATTCCGTTTGGCGACACCAACGACTTCTCGCACCACACGACCTCGTATTTCCCGGCGGCGACCATCGGTGGCGTCACCATCGATCGCAGCCCGGGCAACGCCACGACACTCGGTTACGCAACCTTTGGCGGCTCGGTCAACCTGTTCTCGCCCACACTCAGCCCCACGCGCAAGATCGAGTACTCGCAAACCGTCGGCTCGCACGCAACGTGGCAGGAAAACCTTGGCGTGACGACGGGCATCATGCCCGGCCTGCTCGACTCGAACATCTTCCTGAACATCCAGCGCACCGACTCGAACGGCGCGTTGAGCAACAGCGCCGTAGGCAATACGAACATCTTCCTCAAAGGCGTAACGCCGATCGGCAGCAGCACGCTCGTGACGTGGGTCTACGCGTACGACAAGATTCACTTCAATAACCCGGGCGGCGCCACGCTCAACCAAGTGGCTCAGAACGGTTACAACTACGGCCTGAACGGCGACCCGAAGAGCCCGAACTACTGGGGCTACAACTATCAGGACAAGAACACCGAGTTCGCCTACCTCGACGTCAAACACGACTTCGACAGCGGGTGGAGCCTGAACAACAAGCTCTACACGTACTACTACTACAACCTGAGCCACGAACTGAACGGCGACAACACGTCATCGCCACTCTCGGCATTGAGCGCTGCCAAGCCCTTCTCGGCGGGGCAATCAGGTTCCGACATTGCCGGTGCGTTGAAGCTCAACGAGTACCGAACGTACGGGGACACGCTGAGTGCGACACACACCGGCACCTATGGCACATTCACGGGTGGCTTCTGGGTCGAACACACGCGTAATCCGCGCAATCGCTTCGCGTACGACGCCACGACCGGCCAGTCGATCAAACAGAACGCCACCTACGGCAACACCTACTACGACATGATCGACGAGGTGAACACCGCTCAGGCGTTCTCGCAGTACGCATGGAAAGCAACAGATGCACTGACCGTCACACCGGGTATCCGCTACCAGCACTTCGAGCGCTCGTTGTCGGCCAGCGTGTTGCAGAACAACCTGCCCGGGACGTCGGCTAGCAAATCGTGGAACAGCGTGCTGCCGAGCCTGGATGTCAACTATCGCTTCACGTCGCTGTGGTCGGGCTATGCGCAGGTCTCGCGCGGCGCGCTCGGGCCGAACCTGAACACGTTGTACTCCGCCAATCCGGCGGGCAACAACTACGTCAATCCTCAGACGTCGATGGCGTACCAGATCGGCACGGTATTCAAGGCAGATCGCTTTACGTTCAATGCCGATGCCTACCTGATCGAGTTCAGCAACTACATCACGAAGAGTGGTTCGGGGGCAAACGCCAGCTACTTCAACGCCGGCGGCGTGCGCTACACCGGTGTTGAAGCCGAAGGCAACGTGTTGCTCGGCAGCGGCTTCTCGTTCTACGCGAACGGATCGCTTAACAACGCCACGTACACGCAGAACGGCACGGGCTCGCAGATTTGGAAGTCGGGTCAGCGAATTTCGTTTGTCCCGCAGTACACGGCCGCCATCGCACTCAATTTCGATCAGGGGCCGTGGCACGCGGGCATCAACACCAAGTTCGTCGGCTCGATGTACCAAGGCAGCAACGGAGCGGCTGACGGCTCGATCTACAAGGTCGGACCGTATAACGTCACGAGCATGATGATCGCGCGCGACTTCACCAACCTCAGCTCGGTACTCAAGAAGGTTCGCGTGTCGTTCGGCGTCGACAACCTGTTTGACACGCACCGCATTACCGACAACCTCGGACCTGCCGCGACCGATACCAGCAAGGGGACCGACGCGAACCAGTTCCTCTACTACTTCGTGCCGGGCCGCAGCTTCTACGTCAACCTGCGCGCCGAGATCTGATCGGCTCCCCAATCACCGGCCGCATGATCATGCGGCCGGCGTTCATTTCTGCGGAAGGGAAATTTTCATGAATCTGACTCAATTCAATCAACTGGCGATGTCCTCGGGCGGCACGCTCTATCTCATGGCGCTGCTAGCGTTCGTCGGCATCACTGTGATCGTGGATCGCGGTTTGCGCCTGCGCCGGACGTTCCGCCGCGGCCAGCGCATTGTCGAGGCGGTAAGCGCACTACCCGTCGTCGACGTGCACGACGCCGACGAATTGCGCGCCGCTGCCGCGGGCTTGCCGCACGGCCATCTGCTCGACACATACGCGCACAATCTCAAACGCTCGCACGACGGCGATATGGAATCCGCCATCGATGAAGCGATCTACCTGGAGGTGCCGGGCATCGATCGCGGCCTGTGGGTGCTCGACACGGTCATCACCGTTGCGCCACTGCTAGGCTTGTTTGGCACGATCATCGGCATGTTCCACGCGTTCGACGTGCTCGGCGCGTCCGGCGGCGATCCCACGCGTGTGACCTCGGGGGTGGCAGAAGCGCTGATCGCGACCGCATGCGGTCTGGCCATCGCCATGAGTCATCTGTGGTTCTTCAATGGCATGCAGGACACCGTGCGTCAGACGGTCCATCAAATGGATACGCTCAAGCGTCTATTGCTCAACCGGCATTACGTCGCAAAACAGGCCCAAGAGCCGACGGGCGTGGTGCTGCGTCACGAACGTGCTTCGGCGTGAGAGTCTGCGATGCGATATTTCGAAACAAAAAAAACCCGCATCGAAGTCGTGCCGATGATCGACATCATGTTCTTCCTGCTGGTGTTCTTCATCATGATCACGCTCAAGATGATGCCGTCGATGGGTATGTCGGCCAAGCTGCCGGGAAGCTCGACCGCGCAAGACCTGCCGCACCCCAAAGTGCTCGTTGCGTTGCACGCCGATGGTAGCGTCGAAGCCGATCACCAACCAGTCACGCTTGACGCCCTGACCGCCAGCCTGCGTGCGCACGACCCTGAGCATACGGTGGTCACCATCGCCAGTGAAAAGACCGCCAACGTCCAACAGTTGACCCGTTTGATGGATGCATGCCGAACGGCGGGTGTGACGCAGATCGGGATTGCGACGAAAGAGGCCTCATGATGACGATCGATGTGGCCAACCCCCTCCCCTCACGCAATGCAACGTCCCCGATGACGCCGCACACCGGGCGCTGGCCCTGGCGGGCCATGGCGGCAGCGTTAGCGGTGGAGGCGATCCTGTTGGGGTTGACGACAGGATGGCTCGCCAGTGGCACGCCAACGCCGCAAACGGTTAGCACCGACGCCCCGGTGATGTTGTCGATGCTCGTGCCTGAACCGGAAGCGACGCCCACGCCGGCCGCCAAACCCGCCGAGCCTGCCAAGTTGCCCTCACCGTCCATCAAGCGCGAAGTCGTAGCGAAACCGGACACGTCGCACGTCCGCAAGCCGGCACAGGTGCCTCGCGCGACGGTAAATGCCGAAGCGCCACTGATCGAGACGGTGAGCGGTGCGGACGCCCCGCCGGCACCGTCCGCAGCCCCCGCAACTTTGCCCGCCGCACCGCCAGTAGCCGCCAGTTCCGGCCCCGACGAGCGGTTCGTTGCCAAGTTGCGCGCCGCCGTGCAGGCGGCCGTCGTCTATCCGATGGCGTTACGGGGTATGGGGCTGGCGGCCAGCATAGACGTCGAGTTCGTCTATATGGATGGGAGGGTTTCGAACGTACACGTCGCCCGTCCTGGGCATGTGGCAACACTCGATGAAGCCGCCATTGCCGCAGTGCAACGGGCCGCGATGCCCTCTGCGCCTCCGAGTCTGGCAGGGACGCCACATGCATTCAAAGTGCGCGTGATATTTAGAGAAACGTAAAATGTGGAGCGTGAGCTCACGCAATGTATGTTCGCTGTGACATACATATCCGACGCCGTGCCCGGCTGTGTGAACGCCGAATAAGTGCTAGCGCCCTGAAATCGGCCCAAATGTCTTACCGACAACGTCTACAGCGAAGTCGACGACCGCGCGAATCATTTGGGAACGCCTTAGGTCAGGATGCACGACCAGCCAGATTTCGCGCCGAAACGGCTCACCATCGAATGGTAGCGGTTGCAACGAAGGATCATTCTCACCGATAAACACCGGCAGGCCGGCAACACCGATGCCCGTGCGTGCTGCCGCGTGCTGCATGGTGATGTCGCTCACTTCGCAGACAATGCGGCGACCTTGAGCGATCGATTGAAGCCACTTTTGATGCGGCATTTCAGCATATTGCGCTTCATATCCGATAAATGCCCATTCGTTCGGCTTCGATGCCGATGCATATTCCCGGCTTGCATATAGCGCAAAGGCCATTTCGCCGAGTTTGCGCGTTACGTTTTGAGGCTCCTCGGGGCGGAACAAGCGTATCGCGATGTCCGCCTCGCGACGCCCCAGCGACACGCTTTGTGCTTGACTGGCAATCGCCAACCGAATGCCCGGGTGCAATTGCACGAACAGATGCAGGTGCTTTGCGAAGAGATTATTTGCGAGGACAGGCGGCACGCTGATCACCACAGTGCCCTGCATGGGGGCCTGTTCCGCCTGCGCGAGCCGTTCGATGGAGAACGAGTTCTCCTCTATCTTCTCGGCGACTTCGAGAACCTGCTGGCCTGCGGCGGTGAGCCGGCAGGCGCGTGGCATCCGGTCGACAAGGCGCATGTTCAGTTCAGCTTCGAGCGCGCTCAAGCGCCGGCTGGCGGTTGCATGATCGACCTTCAGCCGGCGCGCGGCCGCCGAGATGCTGCCCGATTGTGCGATAGCGATAAAAAAGCGCAGGTTTTCCCAGTCGAACATCGGTGCGTTTTCTCCAGTTAGCCGTGCGAGTTTACGGAATATTCGCACAGAAGGAGGTTCCTTACACTGCAACCTTCCGTATTCGAAGGATCACCCATGCACACCCCATCGAGGCTCCGTCCTCACTTGGTCCAGATTGCGACATGCCTTGGCTTCGTCGTCGTACTGATTGACGTCAGCGTCGTCAATGTCGCGCTTGACGCATTGCGGGCCGTCTTTCGCGCGAACGTCACGGGCCTGCAATGGGTCGTCAACGCGTATGCGCTCGTCTTCGCGTCATCGCTGTTGATGGCAGGCGCACTTGGCGACCGGCTCGGCACCAAGCGCGTATTCATGACTGGCTACGCGATTTTCACGCTCGCGTCGATTGGCTGCGGCCTCGCGCAGTCCTTGGAGGCCTTGTTAGCATGGCGTCTCGTCCAGGGCATAGGCGCATCGCTGCTGGTGCCGAACTCACTGGCTATCCTGAGGCTAGCGTTCCATGACCCAGCCGCGCGCGGCCGGGCGATCGGTTGGTGGGGGGCCGGTGGCGGTATCGCGCTGGCCGCCGGCCCGGTGATCGGCGGGTTGCTCGTCACCACGCTCGGGTGGCGCAGCATCTTCCTGGTGAACGTGCCTGTCGGCATCGTCGGCATCTGGATGACGTGGCGCTTCGCGCCCGGCACCGATGCGCAACGCGACCGCAATCTGGACGTTCCTGGACAACTGGCTGGTGCGCTAACGCTGGCCGCGTTCACGTACGCGCTGACCGAAGCCAGCGCCCTTGGTTGGCAGAGCCCAGTCATTCTCGGCGCGCTCGCACTGAGCATTGCGTCAGGCCTCGCGTTCGTGCGGTTCGAAGCGCGCAACCCCGTCGCGATGCTGCCGCCCGCATTGTGGCGGAACCGGACGATTCTGAGCACGACCGCCATCGGCGTAATCCTGAACCTCGCCTTCTACGGTGTCGTCTTCGCGTTGAGCCTGCTCTTTCAGACGATCTGGCATATGGCGCCGGTACGGACAGGCGTGGCATTCCTGCCGATGATGGGCATCCTGATGGTCATGAATATCGTCGCGGGACGACTGGCCAGCCGAATCAGCGCGCGTGCACTGGCTACGGCCGGCATGCTCATCTCGGCTGTCGGGTATCTGGCGATGATACCGGCGCTCGCCGCGCAGTCTCCCTGGGTGCTCGCATTGCCGATGTTGCTAGCAGGCAGCGGCGTAGCTCTCACGATTCCGACTATCACCCACGCGATGCTTGCGGCGGTAAACAGTGCACAGTCGGGCATCGCGTCCGGCTTGCTGAACGCGGCGCGCCAGATCGGAGGGGTGATGGGCGTCGCACTGTTTGGCTTCTTTGTACGTCACACGGAGACGGCGCTGTTCATCCGCGGCGTCGAGCAGGCACTAGTGACTTCCGCCCTGCTGTTGCTTGTAGGGGCCGCGATAGCCTTACGAAACCTGAATACGGCGAGGCAGACCGCTCGGCCGAGTGTGGCCGTTGGCAGCCTCGAAGCGGACATTTGAATGGAATGGAGTGGTAGCAAGCCGCAGGCTGATGTTAGCCGGAAGCGGCCTTGCGCTACTGGCCGTTCCCGCCCCGAAGCGGTTGCTCATCCCTTTATCGCGATTCGGTGGGTAACCTGGAATAAAGCAGAAAATCTCCAGGTGTTCCACGGACCATCCGGTAAGAGCGCAGCAGCCCTTCGCGTTGGAAGTGACAACGCCGGAGAACGCTCTCTGAACGCGAGTTTGTTCTCAGAACCGTTGCTTGCACGCGAACGAAGCCATACGTAAAGAAAGACCATCGCGTAACAGCGTCGCATACCGCACTCGCAATTCCTCTTCCCCAATGCGATGGGGCAAGGTCATAGGCGATTTCGGCAGTCCTGTTGGCGCTTGAGACAGTATGAAACCCGATCGTACCGACCAATTGCAGGCTTTGACTGTCAACAATGGCGAGGCGCCGCACTGAATCTGCAGACGTTGAATCGAACGCATCGAACATGGGTAGCAGATCCTCGCTCGATTCCAGATTCCAGCTGGTGTGCTCAAATACCTCAGGCAACGCGAGATACGCGTACCAATCACTTGCGTCTGATCGTTCAAGTTGTCTTAGGGAAACGTCGGGATGCTCAGAGTTTGGTGCCACATTGATTCGCATAGATTCACCTTTCGCGGCAATAAACGGCTGTTCCTGCTATCACTGGCCCAGCTCCATCACCGACATCCCAATGATCCGCGCGGAAGACTAGCGATCGACAGCGGCGCAACTGTCCGTCTCGGACGCAAAGTGCCATCAAGATTGCCAGACAAGCTGCGCGTCGACTGATGATTCCTTGACAGGCCGAAAGCCGAGTTTCTCGTATAGACGGCGCGCCCGATTGCCGTGAACAACGCTTAGGGATATGCTCGCGCCCTCGGCCCGGGCTTCCTCCAATATTCCTCGCAAGACGGCCTCCCCAAGGCCTCTTCCTTGCCGATCGGGCAGTAATTGAATTTGCCACAAATGCCACATCCCGTGGGTGCGAGTCAACTTCAGCAACCCTACAGGTGCGCTTCCCTGGCAAATGATCTTTGCATCTTCGAAATTCGCATTGATCCGCTGACAGTGGGCTTCGTCGTCAGTTGCCAGACCAACCCTTAATAGGTGCTCGGTCATCGTCAACTTCCGCAACGTCAGCAGAAACGGCAAATCCGAATTCAGGGCTGCTCGCAAAGAGACTTGTTCCTGCATAGAGTACCGTGGTGGTGGACGAGATAAAGCCATTATCCGGCATTCTTCGGGTTCGACGCCCCCCCTTCTGGCCGGTTCGCGTCTTTCACGAGCGGCCGAAGACGACCCAAACCGGTCCCTCGCTTCTCTCGGAAGCGGCCATTCCGACTGAGAGCTAGCGAGCGTATTGGACCGTAATCGTCGCTTTTGCCAGTTCCTGGTAGTGAGCAAAAAAGCCGACCACTGCCGGCGTCGCAGTGCTATCAACGGGCAAATCGGGAACTTTGAGCGCAGCGACCGTGATGATGTAGCGATGACTCTCACCTTCAGGAGGACAGGGACCCAGGTACCCTGCCTTGCCGGTATCGTTTCGGATCGCCATTGCGCCTTTGGGAAGTCTGCCGACCTCGCTCCCGGCGCCAAGGCCGAGAGTGTGGACTCTCGCAGGCAAATTTGCTACGACCCAGTGCCAGAATCCCGAGCCGGTAGGCGCATCGGGATCGTACATCGTAACAAGAAAGCTCTTGGTTCCTGCCGGCTCACCGGACCAGCTGATAGCCGGCGAAATATTCCCACCGTGGCACCCGAAGCCATCGGATGTCTGAGCATTATTAAAGTGTCCGCCTGCAAGGTCATTGCTCTGGATTACAAAACCGCCTGCTATCGCATTGCTCATGACAACCAGCCCAGCAAAAAACGTGAAGATGAATTTACCAATTTTCATCGAGGATGCCTTTCAGAATAAGGATAACGAGCAACATTGATATTTGGATTGAATCAGGATTGTCGCAACGCTTACCACGGCGAACAAGGCAACGGCCGATACTGGTATGACCAATACCGGCATCCAAGCCAGTGGTTCTTTCGGAAAGGAATCAGGAATTTTCAAGATAACGCGCGAAGTGGAACGCTTCGTCAGAACTGCCAGTCAGCGAATAGGCGCGCCTCCAGTTGTCAGCCTGGCCGCGACCGTCGAACGTCTCAAACCGGCCGGACAGCGTCCGCTCGTTGAGACTGCTGCAATCGCTGGGCCAGGGAGGTTATTTAAACGGCTTCCTGCCTCGTCCCGGCTCATCGTCTATGCGACGTTCGCATTTGATCGACCACTGTAACAAATCCACTCTGAGATCGAAGTACGGTCGGCTCCAGCGTCTGACCCGCAACGCGATTGCGAACGTCGAAGTTGGCTTTCGGGCTCAATGACGCGTGCGACGCGTCCGTCCGGTCTCATTCGACATCTTCAGTGTCCTCACACTTCCGGCCAACTTTATCCAAGGCGTTCCGCAGCCCTACCCGCAGGGCGCTCAACGCACGACTCTTTTCCTCAAGTTCGTCGAGTTTTCTCTGTAGACATGCAACCTTCTGCTCTGTGTCGAAACCCGGGCTATCCCACACTTCGATGACCTCGCGAATTTCGGCGAGTGTGAAACCCAAAGCCTTCGCGTGGACCACCAGCCGAATCCGCTGCAACGAAACAGCGGAATAGCGCTTGTAGGTATTCGTTGCGTGAGGTTGCGTTGGCGTTTCCAGCAGCCCCAATCTTTCGTAGTAGCGAACCGTATCGCGAGATACGCCCGCCTGCTTGCTTAATTCACCAATGCGCATGCTGCCTCCGTCGAAATCGTAAACCCACATTAGGACTTGACCGTTGTCTATAGTCAACGGTTTACAGTCCTGTTCGTCTTTCACTCCTTCAACACGTCATGACCACTCATTTCGACTTTCGCGGAAAGACCGCACTCGTCACTGGTGCATCATCCGGGATCGGACGGGCATTTGCATACGCGCTCGCAGAACGAGGCGCCAAACTTCTGCTGGTGGCACGCTCGCACGACAAGCTGCGCGATCTCACAGAAGAATTGCGACGCGACTTTGCGTGCGAAGCAGATTTTCTGACTACCGACCTGAGCGCATCCGGTGCCGTAGATGCAATCGCCGACAGCCTCAGAGCATCGGGGACAATCGTCGATGTATTGATCAACAACGCTGGCTTTGCAGCATACGGGCGCTTCGAAACAATCCCCTTGTCGCGTCAACGCGATGAAGTACAGGTGAACTGCGTGGCGGCGGTCGCGTTGATGCACCTTGTCTTGCCAGGAATGCTGGCGAAATCGGATGGCGTGGTCGTCAATGTTGCATCGACGGCAGCACTTCAGCCCGACCCGTACATGGCAGTCTATGGTGCCACGAAAGCGTTCCTGCTTTCGTTTTCCGAAGCTGTTTGGGCCGAGAACCGCCATCGTGGGGTCAGGGTCGTCGCCTTGTGTCCGGGTGCGACGCAAACTGGCTTCTTTGACGTGGTTGGCGCTCAGGAGGCAGCCGTCGGGACACCAATGCCTATTGCCAAGGTTATTCAGGATGCGTTCCGGGCCGTGGACCGTAACAGAAGCCATCGCGTTGTCGGGACGAAAAATCGGCTCCTTGCCAATTTGCCCAGGCTACTGAGTCGTCAAGGCGTCGCTCGACTCGTTGAAAAAATCCTCAGACCGAAGCAATCTCGCGAACTCGGCGCGACGCCGAAACGGCTAGGTCCCCCACGTTAACAAATATGTCTGCGGTACTCGGAAAACCGTTGACGATTTCGAGGGTGGTGTCGAACGTCTTAAAGTGGCCAGTTCGCGTCTTTCGCGAGCGGCCGATGCCAACCACACTTTCCGATGATCGTTTGCCCACATGCAGATGAGAGATTCCCACCAAGCCCACTCGTCGGCCAGTCAAATGGCCTTCAACCCATCATCTGCGCGCCGGGCATATGAGCTATCAGGCCGACGATGCCGCCGGCGCGTTGCTGCCCGCGCGGCGACGGTACAGCCCGAGCGTCGCGCACAAGCCGCACAGCGCAGCGAAGCTCAGCCAGTAGCCGGGGGCGGCCTTGTCATGCAGGACCTGAATCAGATACGTCGATATCGCCGGCGTAAAGCCGCCGAACAGCGCCGTCGCGAGACTGAACGCCAGCGAGAAGCCCGCGACGCGCACTTCGACCGGCATCACTTCGGTGAGCGCGGCGACCATCGCGCCGTTATACATGCCGAAGAAGAACGAGAACCACAGCAGCACGATCAGCATGCGCGCGAAGCTCGGTGCATCGGCGAGCCAGGACAGCGCCGGATACGCCGTGAAGATCGTCAGCAAGGAAATGGCGAGCAGCAGCGACTTGCGGCCAATGCGGTCGGAGATCGTGCCGCCGATCGGCAGCCAGACGAAATTCGATGCAGCCACGAGCAGCGTCACCATCAGGCTGTCGGAGGTGGACAGCTTCAGCACCGACTTCCCGAAGGTCGGCGTATACACGGTGATGAGATAGAAGGTGGTGGTGGTCATCGCCGTCAGCAGCATGCCGCCGATGACGGTGCGCCAGTTGCCGAGCAGCATCGCAAAAATCTCGCGCGCCTGCGGATGATGCCGCCGCGCTTCGAACGCTTCGGTCTCCTGCAGCGAACGGCGCAGCATGAACAGGAACGGCACGATCACGCAGCCGACGAAAAACGGCACGCGCCAGCCCCATGCACCGATCTGCTGTGCGGACAGCCACTGGTTCAGCCCGTAACCGATCGCCGCCGCCACGACGATGGCGACCTGCTGGCTTGCCGACTGCCAACTCGTGTAAAAGCCCTTGTTACCGGGCGTCGCCATTTCCGCGAGATAGACAGACACACCGCCCAGTTCCGCGCCCGCCGAGAAGCCCTGCAACAGACGCCCGAGCAGCACGAGCGCTGGCGCGAGCAGGCCGATGGTCTCGTACCCGGGCACGCAAGCAATCAGAACGGTGCCGCTCGCCATGATCGACAGAGTAACGATCAGCCCGGTGCGCCGTCCGACCCTGTCGATATACGTGCCGAGAAAGATCGCGCCGAGCGGACGCATCAGAAAGCCCGCGCCGAACACGGCGAAGGTGAGCATCAGCGAGGCGAACTCACTGGTCGACGGGAAAAAGACCTTCGAGATCGATGTCGCGTAGAAGCCGAACAGAAAGAAATCGAACTGTTCGATGAAATTGCCGCTGGTCACGCGCAACACGGCGGCGGCCCTCGTCATGGGCGAAACGCCGGACGTAGCGGCGATCGATTCTGTGCGGTTCATTGTGTCTCCTGATTCTTATCTATGGTGATGGGTGCCCACGCGCCCTAGTGACTGCTAATCCGAGCCGAGGCTCAGTGTGTTGCGTTGCCGCTTCTCTATCGACGATTTGAGCAACGCCGCCGAGCGGAAGATGCCGTGCGCAAACTTGCCGTAAGGCAGCGTGGCGAACAGCGCCATCACGATGCCGAGATGAATCGCGAGCAGCGACGGCATCGCCGAGGTCGTGCGGAGTCCGAGCAGCGCGAGACCGGATGCGCTCGTCAGAAGCAGGAGCGCGATGAAGCCGCGGTCCATCGGACGCTGACGGGCATCGCCCCGCTCCGGAACGCGTTTCAGGTTCAGCCACAGCAGTCCCGCCGGCCCCGCGATCAGTCCGATGCCGCCCGCCGTTCCCAGCAGCACCGGCACGCTCAGAAACGGATACGGCGCCTCCAGACCGAATGCATAGTGATAGAACGTCGCGACTGCGGTTGCCGCAAAGCACAGCATGAAGCCGTAGAACGTCAGGTGATGGAAACGGCGCCGCACCAGCGTGAAGGCATCGCTCTCTTCGTTGCAGCCATCGCCGTGGCCTCCGTCCAGGTACTTGAGCGTCAGCGCGTTCCTGGCCGCTTCCGCGACGGCTGGCGCGCTCGCGCTCGCCGTTCCTGCCGACACGTCGCGCCAGAAGCGCCTGACGCCCAGACCGAGCGCGAGAATGGCGAGCAGGAAAACGGCGCCGAACATCGCCGCGAGCAGGTTGTGCGGGAAGATCGCGTAGAAGTTCGCTGGCGCGACATCGCTCGACAAGCCGCCGTGCAATACCGTACCGAGCAGCAGAAACAGCGCGAGTCCGGCCGCCAGTGCAACCGACAAAGTCAAGCCGTTTCGCTTGTACAGCGCGCCGAACGACGCGGGAAACGCGTATTCGGTGTAGGTTTCGAGCCGGACTTCGGCCATCGCTTTCGGCACGTTCACGCCGAATTCATGCGGCGGCGCGTATTGGCACGCGTGATAGCACGCGCCGCAGTTGTGGCAGAGATTCGCCAGATAGTTGACGTCCGCCTTGCCGAATTCCAGGCGGCGCGTCATGGCCGGGAACACGGCGCAGAAGCCTTCGCAGTAGCGGCAGGCGTTGCAGATCTGCATCTGCCGCGCCACTTCGGCTTCGCTGGCGCTCATCTGCACAATAGGGATCACGCGCGCGGCGCTGCTGTGCGAAGTTTTTTTCGTATCGACCGATAACGCCGTGCGCGTGCGTTCGGGTGCGAGCGGGTCAGACTGCTGCACTGGTTGTCTCCGTTGTCTTGAGTGCGGCGCGCGCGGCCTGCGTCCCGGCAATGCGCCCGAAGGCCGTGCCGATCGACATGCCGACGCCCGCTGTGTAGCCCTTACCGAGCACGTTCCCGGCCATCGTTTCGCCGGCTACGAACAGGTTCTCACTGGCTTTGCCGCCGAAGTGAACCTGCGCGCGGTCATTGGTCTTTAGTCCGAGATACGTGAATGTGATGCCTGGCCGCAACGCATAACCGTAGAACGGCGGCGTCTCGATGCGGCGCGCCCAATGCGTCTTGGGCGGCGCGAGGCCTTCGGTGTGGCAGTCGTCGAGCGCGGTGTGGTCGAAGGTGCCGTCGCGGCATGAATCGTTATAGCGCGTGAGCGTTTCCATGAAGCGCGCTTCCGGCAGCCCGAGCTTGCGCGCGAGTTCCGGTAGCGTGTTGGCCATTTCGCCCGGAAACACCGGCGGCATGAAGCGGCCAATTGCTTTCGAGTCAATGATCGAATAGCCGATCTGCCCTGGCTGATGCGCAACGAGCCGTCCCCATATTGCATAGCGCTTCGGCCAAAAATCCTCGCCTTCGTCGTAGAATCGCTCGGCGTCACGATTCACCACGACGCCCAGCGACACGCAGTCGATGCGCGTGCAGATGCCGCCGTCATACAGCGGCGCGCGTGCATCGATGGCGACGCAGTGCGACTGAGACGGGTCGCCGATCATGTCCGCACCGGCGTCGGTCATATGCTTGATGAGCACGCCCTTGTTGAAGCGCGTGCCGCGAATCAGGAAGTTGTCGGCGGGCCATTCACCGCGCTCGTTTTGCCCCCACGCTTCGCGCAGCCATTCGCGATTTGATTCAAAGCCGCCTGCCGCCAGCACACAGGCGCGCGCCTCGAAGCGCTGGCTGCCGCTGCGCGCCGCGATGAAGAGGCTGCCGTCGAGTTCAAGCGAATCGACGGGTGTTTCGTAGCGGATATCGACGCCGAGCGCTTCGGCACTGCGGTAATACGCGTTGACGAGCGCCTTGCCGCCCCCCATGAAGAACGCGTTGGTGCGTGCCACGTGCAGCGCACCGGACAGCGGCGGCTGGAAGCGCACGCCGTGTTTCTGCATCCATGGCCGGCACGACGATGACGCACGGATCGTCAGCCGCGCGAGATGCTCATTCGTGATGCCGCCGGTGACTTTCAGCAGGTCCTGCCAGAATTCCTCTTCCGGATAGGCATCGACGAGAACGTCTTGCGGCGCATCGTGCATGCAGCGCAGATTGCGCGTGTGTTGCGAGTTGCCGCCGCGCCATTCGCGCGGCGCGGATTCGAGAACCAGGACCGAGGCACCCGCCTCGCGCGCCATCAACGCGGCACACAGCGCGGCATTACCTCCTCCGATTACGAGCACATCGACCATCAGACTTGTCTCCTTGTGGACAAATCGTAAAGGTCTCGTGCCCGCGTCGCTACCAGCCAGCCGTCAAGGGGTCTTCACTTTTTGTAAAGGCTGAGGCTCCCGCAGCCGCGCGCCGGGCCAGCGCCCCTCCTGCACCAGTTGACGGGCGACATCGGCGAGTACTACGCGCGCAGCGAGAGCGGCGGGAGACAGTTCGTCGTCGGAGATGCTTGCGAGCATATTGGGCCGCGTGGCGTATTTCTCCGCGACGGGCACGCTCGTCAGTACCACGTTCTCGGGCCTTGCGAGCGCCGCGCCCGGCTGTATCGTCGCGCCGATGCCGGTGCGCACGAAGTCCATCAGGAGCGCAAGGCCGTCGACTTCGGCGACGATGTTGGGCTCGTACTCGGCGCGCCTGAACGCCGATAACAGCTGCGAACGCAGCCCGTGCGTGCCGCTAGGGAGAATCAGCGGAAGCCTGCCGAGATTTTTCAGCCGGACGGATGCGCTCGTCGGCATGCCATCGAGATCGCCCGCACCGATCAGGAACAGCCGCTCGTCCAGCAGCGGCAGCACGCTCCAACGTTGCGCGGGCTCCTCACGGAACAGCACGGCGAGATCGATCTGACGCGCGCTCAACATGGACGCAAGATAACCGGAGAGGCTTTCGACCATGTGCAGCCGCACATCGGGATAGCGCAAGCGCATGGCCTGCATGAATGCGACACCTAGCACGCTCGCCGTGCTCGGCGCCATGCCGACGCTGACATGGCCCGACAAACGAGCTGAGCGTGCAGCGAGCGCGGCATCGTCGATATGACGCAGCGCGAGTTGCGCCTGACGCCAGAACGCCAAACCTGCGTCGGTCGGAACGACACCGCCCGAGGTGCGTTGCAGCAGACGCGTGGACAGTTCGCCTTCGAGACGGCTGATCTGCTGACTCAATGCCGAGGTCACCACGCCGAGTTCCAGCGCTGCCTTGCCCATGCTTCCGTGTTCCACGACGCTGAGAAAATAACGTAGTTGTCTGATTTCCATTCCGTGATCGGTCAGAAGGATTAGGCGGATATTTTGACAGAACCCATCGTGGCCTTTCCAAAAGATATATCCTCGGCATAGGTGCCGCAGCGCGTCCCCCGTAGCGTCTGCTACCGGTGTGAAAACGGACTACGGTTCGGTTGAACGACCCGATCATGGCCGATTGCGGCCGATCACAAGCGTTTGCTTCCGACCCGTATCGGCCTATCGGTCAACATGTGTTGAAAGTCAGCTACCCGGATATAACGGCCATTGCTGCAAGCGAAGTTGGTCGGTAAGTAAAGAGCCGACTTGCCTCATCTACACCTGCAGTTGATTGCCTTATGAAAGAAGTACCCGAACGACGTTCGGGCGGAGGCATGGCATTGGGTTAGCTTTAGCGGAGACTCGCAAAGGTCGAGCGAATATCGCCTACCAGAGCATCCGGATTCTCCAGCGCGGCGAAATGGCCACCCTGCTGGTGTTCAGCAAAGTGCCGCACGTCGCTGTAGCGTTGTTCAATCCAGCGTCGCGATTTACGCACCTGTTCGCCAGCAAGCATGGTGAATCCAGATGGCACGACAATTGGACGATCGATGCGAGCCGCAGAGGACCAGTTGGATCGCTTTAATTCCCAATAGAGTCGTGCCGACGAAGCTGACGCATTGGGTATCCAATACAACATGATGTCGTCGAGTATTTCGTCGAGCGTAAAGGAAGCTTCTACGTTGCCTGCCGTACCACACGTGTCCTGGAACATTGCGTAAATCCACGCTGCCTGGGCGACTGGAGAATCTGCGAGCGCGTAGCCTATCGTCTGCGGTCGGGTCTGCTGCACCTGGGCGTATCCAGATAGCGTACTCCAGAAATACCGGGCACTGGCGAGCATGCCCTTTTCATCCGGCGTAGCGTCGCGGATTTCGTCTGGCGTGGGCATGAACATCGCGAAGTTCAGATGGATACCGATAAGCTCGGGGAGCGCCAGTGACGCGACCTCGTCGGTCACACCTGCGCCAAAATCGCCGCCCTGCATAGCCCAGCGTTCGTAGCCAAGCCGCCGCATCAGCTCAACGTAAGTACGCCCAATGCGAGACATATCCCACCCGGGTTCGCTCGGTTTGCCGGAGAAGCCAAATCCAGGCATTGACGGAATGACGAGGTGAAACGCCTGCTTCGGATCGTCGCCATGTGCGGCGGGATTGCTGAGCGGCGCTATCACCTTGCGGAATTCAAGCACAGAGCCGGGCCAACCATGCGCCATCAGCAAGGGAATCGCGTCAGGCTCAGGTGACCGAATGTGAAGAAAATGGATGTCCAGGCCGTCAATGGTCGTCTTGAACTGCCCGAAGTCATTCAACATCGACTCGCAGCGACGCCAGTCGTAACCGTCCATCCAATGCGCGACCAGTGCCTGCAGCTTTAAGAGTTGCGGACCCTGGCTCGTGTCATTGACGGTTTCACGGTCTGGCCAGCGCGCCCGCTGCAGTCGCCCGCGCAACTCGGACAGCTCCTGCCCAGACACATTGAGCTGAAACGGCTTGATCAGATCACTCATCGCGTGCTGCCCCTGGTTATGTAGTAACGTTTCATGAAGTCGAGGAGCGATGTCGGCCGCACTGTCGGATATTGGTCATTTGCGATGTCGCGCAAAGTCCCTTCGCCCGACATCATCGGTAGCAGATACTGGAGCGGCAGCATTGCCATCGGATGAGCACCGGCCTTCGCCATTCGCCGTAGTTCGGCATATCCGTCTGCGATCGAGCCTCGACGCACCCGACGAAGCTCCTTGCCCGTTGCCGCTGCATAGTCACCTGCAATCTGAGCAATGGTGCGGCAATCACCTGCCACGGACACTATCCTGTTAACCGCCGCAGGATCCTCGACGGCAGCCACTATCCAAGCTGCAACGTCTTTCATGGAGGTGAAATCGAGGGCCACTTCATCGTCTCCCCAGTAAGTGATCGTGCCCGCCTCGGCGTCGATCAGACCGGGGTTGGAGAACACGGCCTCCATGAATCCACCGTTCAGGATGTGGGTATAGCCGATGCCACTCGGGGCGACCTTGCGATCGAAGGTCCGCCGCATGTCGAGATAAGGGTTAAGGCCCTCAGGGATTGAGAACAGGTTCTCAGAGAAGTCTGACGGAACAAATCGCCCGACGCCCGCCGCGAGCGCTGCCTCAAGCAACCGGGACTGACCGTCAATGATGGTATCAGGGCCACCCTGAACTGCTGAAATAATGGTACCGACGCCTGCACAGGCGTGCTTGAGGCTGAGCGGGTCGTCCAGGTCCATATTGACGACGGTTACGCCGTTCGCTATCCACCCTCTTGCCCGATTGCCGTGTTTGCCTGCTGAACCGCCGCGAACACCCGCACGGATCTCCCTGGCGGGCCGTGTGCGAAGTAACGCATCGATGATTCGGTGCCCCAGATCGCCGGCGGCGCCGGCGATCAAATAGCTCGTGTGAGTGTTCTCCATTTCTCCCTCGGTTCGTCATGACGCGCGGTGTATGTCGTCGGGGAGAAGTCTAGGGCGTTCCGAGTTTGAATATAAGATAGCTTAATCGCGACTCACTGTTCCGGAAAACGACACGAAATGGACCAGGCCGACCTCATCATATTTCTTCGATTAGCCGATAGCGGAAGCCTTTCGGGCACGGCACGGATGCTGAAGTCCCCCAAATCGTCCGTAAGCCGGGCGCTCTTACGATTGGAAACAGAGATTGGATCAGCGCTCTTCGACCGGTCCACACGACACTTCAGGCTAACTGACGCGGGAAAACTGCTACTACCCTACGCGTCGCGGGCAGTTCACGACCTGCAGGAAGCACAGGCAATCATCGATGGTTACGCGGGGGAGCCACGCGGGCTGCTACGTATTAACACAACGCAATCGTTCGCACAGGGACTCATTGCGCCCATGCTGCCTGACTTTCTCGACCGCTATCCGGAACTGACCGTCGAGCTAACCACGGACTCAAATTACGTTGACATTGCGCGCGAAGGTATCGACGTAGCGGTGCGCGTCGGCACACTTCCTGACTCGTCGCTCATCGCTCGCAGACTGCCACCGGTCGAATTGTGGCTATGCGCAAGTCCATTCTACCTATCGCGGTCGGGCGTTCCGACGGAGGCAACTGAACTTCATGGACATAGGCTCGTCGTTCGGGAGGCACCCACGAGCTGGGTCTTTCAGGATGGCCAAACGGAATTGACCGTACAGCCGCGAGGTTCGGCAATCATCCCGGACGCGGCTGCGCAGAAGATCGTTCTTGAAGGCGGCGGCGGGATTGGTTTTCTTCCAAGCTACCTCGCGGCTCCCGCCTTGACGGCCGGTACCCTGGTGCGGGTGCTTCCGTCATTGAGACGAGAACCCATTGAGCTTCACGCGCTGTATCCGACTCACCGCAGCATGTCAGCAAAGGTCCGCGCCTTCATTGATGCCCTGATTGGTCACCTTGATACGGTCAAGCTAACGTGCTCTCGCAACTAACAACTGTCCTCCGTAGGCGAGCATCGACGCATTGCTAGCGGCAAGTGCCGAACGAAAGCACGGACTGAACGTCGCTTAGCTGCGTGCCGCAGACCCTTGAATGTCCGGCGCCTTCGCCCGTCGACTGACCGGCATTGGCCGGACAGCGTCCGAGAGCCGTCCGGTCGCGTCGGTCACACGTCGGTTTGCTCCGCCATCCCAATTGGCGTCGTCGACCTCAATGCCGATATCCACTCAGGGAATATCGCTGCATCCATCGGAACGCCTTTACCATTCGGCTCACTCCACAATGCAAGGCTACCGAGGAGTGAGCCGAGTTCTTCCGGGCGGTCGGACCGCTCCCATTCCCTCTCGAGAAACTCGAACATGATGAGGTACGCCCGGCGCAACGTAACAGGCGTTTCCATTGATGGATCGCAGTGGACGACCAAGGCGCCTACATCCCCAACGCCTCGAGCCACGGAAATACTTTTCCCGCAGTCTTCCGCGTATGTCGCGACCGGTGTAACGCCACCGGCCGTTCACACGGCAAAAACCGCCCGCGCCCTGGCGCATCAGCAACGAACCCGGTATCGCGCTGCCACACGGCATCGCCGCGCGAAATCGTGATGCCCGGCCACGCGCGCACCAGACGCCCCTCATACGGCGTGTAATCAACGTTGTGATGCAGGTCCGCGTTGCAGATAGGACGCGGCTCGAACGTGTCCCAGATCACCAGATCGGCATCGGCGCCAATGGCGATCGTGCCTTTGCGCGGATGCAGGCCATACAGCTTGGCCGGCCCCGTCGATGTCATCTCGACAAACCGGTTCACGTCGATGCGCCCAGCCAGCACGCCCTCGGAAAACAGCAGCGCGAGCCTCGTCTCCAGACCGGGGATGCCGTTCGGCACCTTGTCGAATGTGGCTTGCTCGCCGTGCGCCTTCTTGCCATGCGGACCCTCGAAACGAAACGGCGCGTGGTCCGATGAAAAAACGCTGAACACACCATGATCGAGCGCGCGCCATACGGCATCCTGGTTCGCGGCATCGCGCGGCGGCGGACTGCAAATGCACTTCGCGCCTTCGAAGCCTTCGAGCGCGAGGTCGTCTTCGGTCAGAAACAGATACTGCGGGCAGGTTTCGGCGTAGATCGGCGCCCCGCGCCACTGCGCCTGCTGGATCTGCTCGATCGCCTCGCGTCCTGACACATGCACAATCAGCACAGGCGTATCGAGCATTTCCGATAGGGAAATTGCCCGATGCGTCGCCTCGCGCTCGACTACTGGCACACGCGAGAGCGCGTGATACGACGGGGCCGTCAGGCCGCGCGCCAGCATGCGCTCCGTCAGCCAGGCGATGCAGTCGGCGTTCTCGGCATGGATCATCGTCATCGCCCGCTCGCGTCGTGCGATCGCCAACAGATCGAGGATCTGCCGGTCGTTCAGTTTGAGCGCGTCGTACGTCATATAGATCTTGAACGACGTATAGCCACGCGCGATCAGCGCAGGCAGTTCGCGCTCCAACACATCCGGCGTCGGATCGGTAACGATCAGATGAAACGCGTAATCGATCAGCGCGCGCCCTTGTGCGCGCCGATGATAGTCGTCGACGGCCGCCTGCAAGGTGCCGCCACGCTGCTGGCAGGCAAATGGAATCACCGTCGTCGTACCGCCGCAGGCGGCCGAGCGCGTGCCGCTTGCAAAGTCGTCGGCCATCACGGAGCCGTCTCCGGTCGGCTGGTCGAGATGGCAATGCGCGTCGACGCCGCCCGGCAGCACCCAGCGCCCTGCCGCATCGATCTCGCGCGCGCCGCGTGGCAACTGTGCGCCAAGCATGACGATCACGCCGTTGGCGATGCCGATGTCGGCGTTGAACACGTCGGCGCCTGTCGCGATGCGGGCGTTGCGCACGACGAGGTCGAGGCACACGTCATCGTTCATGCGACCTCCGTGAACAACCGCCCCCAGCCGCGCACGCGCGACGGATCCATGCCCGTCAGCCGCAGCGCCTTCCAGACCACGGTTGCGATCGTGTCGTACACCGGAATGCCGAGTGACTGCTCCAGTTCCTCGACGAGCGGCGCGCCCCGCAGGTTGGTGCAGAAGATCGTGATCGCATCTGGCTTCGCCTCGGCGACCTCGTGCACCATGCGGCGGATTTCGTCGCCGCTCACCTCGGAGAACGAGAAGTTGTCCTGCTTGCGCAAATGCCGTTCCGCCACGCACTCGAAGCCGCTCTTCGCGTAGTTTTCGATGATGCGCTCCTGCACATTGTCGAGATACGGCGTGACGAGACCGAAACGGCGCACGCCGGTCATCGTGAAGATTTCGTTTAGCGCTAGCACCGAGGTGCAAGCGGGAATGCCGGTGCGTTCAGTGATGCGCTCGCATAGCCGTTCATCGGCGTCGAAACCGAGCCAGCCAGACGAGGTGCCATTCCAGCCGATCACATCGAGCTTCGCGTGGGACAGCAATTCGGCGGCCGCGAGGATTTCGCTGTCGTCGAACTGCGAGAGTGCCTGTTGCGATAACGCAATCTCCGTGACACGAAAGCGACCGAAATGCACGCTCGCTTCGGGCAGCCCGTCGAGCATGGAGGAGGTAACGGGCTCAAGCGTCGTATTCGACGACGGTGTGAGCATGCCAAGCAGAATGCGTGCAGTCATGTTGATCGATGCAGATGATTGATGGTCTCGATTATTGGAACCGGCGGCTAGGGATCCGGGTCAGGCAGCCTGCCGCGCGAGCCGGTTGGCCGCTGCGGCTTCTTCGCGGATCAGCGCCAGCACGTGCCGCTTGAGATCGTTGAAACGCGGCGATGTGATATCGCGCGGCCGCGGCAAATCCACCGGAATCAGTTCGCGGATACGGCCGGGCCGATGTGTCATCACGGCGACCTGAGTACCGAGCAGCAAGGCCTCATCGACGCTGTGAGTGACGAATACGATCGTCGAACGCGACTTCTGCCAGATCGTGACGAGTTCCTCCTGAATCTCCGACTTGGTCTGCGCATCGAGCGCGGCGAACGGCTCGTCCATCAGAATCACGCCAGGATTCAGCAGCAACGCGCGCGCAATGCCGACGCGCTGGCTCATCCCGCCCGACAGCTCTGCCGGATAGTGATGCTCGAAACCCGTCAAACCGACGAGGTCGATATACGGCTGCGCGAGCGCGTACCGCTCTTTCTTCGAGCGCCCCTGCAGTTTGTGATAGAACGCGACGTTCTCCCACACCGGCAACCACGGCATCAACGTGGCCTGCTGGAAGACCATGCCGCGATCGGCGCCGGGCGCATCCACCGCGCGGCCGCCGACGCGCACCGTGCCGCTGGTGGGCTTCTCGAAACCGGCGATCATATTGAGCAAGGTCGACTTCCCGCAGCCCGACGGGCCGAGCAGGCACAGCAACTCCTCTTTCTCCAGACTCAACGAAACGTGATCGAGCGTGACGAGGTTCGTACCGCGCTTCGCATCGGCGAAAATCTTGGTGATATCGTCGAATTCGACGTAGGACATGATCAGACTCCTTCGATGACTCGTGTTCAGCGGTGGCCGGCGTTGGCGCCGCGGTGTTGCCAATGCAGCACGGCGCCCATCAGGCGCTTCATGCCTAGATCGGACAGGTAGCCCAGCAGGCCGATGCTCACCATCGCCGCGATCACGAGGTCGTAGCGCAGGAAGTAATACGAGTCCCACAGCGCGTAGCCGAGTCCGCTCTTCACCGCAACCATTTCGGCGGTCACGGTCAGCATCCATGCAGAGCCGATAGCGATGCGCAAGCCGGCGAAGATGCTCGGCAGCGCAGCCGGCAGGATGATGAAGCGCAGCAATTGCAGCTGTGTCGAGCCCATCATCGCGGCGGCACGGATCAGGTTGCGATCAGCGGCTTTCACGCCGTGGATCGTGTTCATCAGAATGGGGAAGAACGCACCGAGAAACACAAGGAAAATCGCCGGCTTGTTGGCGATACCGAACCAGATGATCGCGAGCGGGATCCACGAGACTGGCGGAATCGGCCGCAGCATCTGCAGCGTCGGCTCCACGGCCTGCTCGACCCAGCGCCACCAGCCGATCGCAATGCCAAGCAGGATGCCGGACAAGGCGGCGATCGCGTAGCCCGACAACACACGCGTGAGGCTCGCAGCGGCGTCGAAAAGCCAACGTCCACTGTAGGATTGCGATGCCCCGTCGGTCGCAAACAGCCAGTCGGCCCAGGTGACGATCACACGCGACGGCGCCGGCAGTAACGAGGCCGGAATGATCCCGGAGCGCGAGAACACTTCCCAGAACACGATCAGAACGACCGGCACGAAGAACCTGATGAAGCCGGCGCGCGCCTGAGCGCCCGACTTCGCGAAAGTAAGAGCCAATTGGGTTCTCCTGTTGGCGAAGGCCGCGTCAGCGTGCTTCGCGGATGCGCCCGTGGCAGAAGCTCGAGACATGAGTGTCCTCCCGACTTAGTAACCCAGCGCCGTCTTCGGCTGACCGGTTGCTTCGCTTAGAAAGGTGTAGTTCATGTTCTTTTCGATGCCACCCGTCACATCAGTCGAGACATAGCGCAGATCCTTCATCATCTTCGCGATGGCGACGGTCTGTGTGCGGTACATGTGGTAGTCCGGATAGGCGTTCTTCAGCGACTCGATGGCCACCGTTTTATCGAGCGCGGTGTACTTCTTGATCGAATCGAGCCAAGCGGTTTTATCGGTCTTCAGACTGTCGACCATCTTGACCACCGCGGCGACCGTCGCCCTGACCTCTTCCGGGTGATCCTTAATCATGTCCGAGCGCGTGACGATCAGATTGCTCAGCTTGCCGGCGGCCTGCTCGTACGGGAAATTGAACAGCTTGCCCGCGCCGGACAAACGGATCTGCGACGCGAACGGCTCGACCGAGCAGATCAAATCGATCTCGCCGCGCTGCAATGCGCCCACGTGGTCGGCCGGATTCGGGATGTTAATGAACTGTACGTCCTTGTTCGGATCGATGCCGTGCATCTGCAATTCGCCGCGCATGTGCAAATCCTGCGCGTTGCCGCGCGAGGCGGCGATCTTCAACGGTGTGCCCTTCGCCTTGGCATCGTCGACGAGTTTTTTCAAGCCCGCCCAGTCATCCTGCTTCAGGTTGAGCCCGTTGCGCATCACGATCGCAGAGCCACCGTTCACTTGACCCGATACCGCGACCACGTCGAGCCCGCGATCCAGCGCGGTGACGAAATGCAGATACGTGACCTGCGCGATGTCTACGCTGCGAGAGACAAGCGCGGTCAGCACGTCGTTGCCGGAAGTGAAATTGATGGCGTCGATCTTCACGGTTTTCGTGAACTGCGGCACCAGCGCCATCGACAGGCACTGCGCGCATTTCGCAAAACCAAGTTTCACTTCCGGCGTCGCGCCGCTGGACTGCGCGTGAACCGGAGACGTGATGGCGAGGCCGACAAACGCGGCAACGAGCAATGCTTGACGAAACATGAGTGCTTCTCCTCGAATATGTCCGCCGGATGGCGTGCCGAAGTCATACGCAATATTTGTGCCAACAATGTTCAACGATTTTGTATGCAAAATAGATTAACTATGTATTCGCTTTTCAGGCTTGGCGAAATGCTCGGCACGAACCGTAGTCGAATAGGCGTTCCCTGACCGAACGAGTGGCGGCACGCTCGTCCGCAATGTTTCGCACTGGTGCGCTCGGTGCCGCATCGCGGTGCACGCTTCCCAGGTTGGGGCGAAGCGACGGCGAGCACCGTCATGGCCAGACGTCTTTATGTACACAAAAATTTCGCCGATTGTTCTATCATTACCCCAAACATCCAGTGACGAGACCTATCTTGCCCCGCACATCTACGCCACCCGCCAGCAGAAGCACCGAACCTCGAACGCCCTATTCGAACGAGGAGATTTACGCGCGCATCCAGAAGGCGGTGCTTGAGCATCGGCTCGCGCCCGGCACCAAACTGATAGAAGAAAGGCTTGCAGAAGTTTCCGGCGTGAGCCGCACCAAGATACGTGAGGTATTGAACAAGCTCGCCCATGAGGGGCTCGTCACGCTGGTGCCGAATCGCGGCGCGTTTATCGCGAGTCCGAGCGTCGAACAGGCGCGTGACGTGTTCGTCACGCGCCGCATGATCGAGCCGGAGATGGCACGCCTCCTCAGCGAACGGGCAACGCCCGCGCAAGTCCGCGCGCTGCGCAAACACGTCAAGCTCGAAGGCGACGCACGCAAACGCAACGACAGGCCGGCGATCATCCGGCTGTCGGGGGAATTCCACGTATTGGTCGCCGAGATGGTCGGCAATGAAATTCTGGTACGCATGATGCGCGAACTCGCGCCGCTCACGTGCCTAGTGATCACCCTCTACGACAAACCGAACGCACCGGCCTGTCCGCATCACGAGCACGACGATCTGATCGACGCGATCGAAGCGCACGACGGTGCACGCGCGGCCGCATGCATGCTCGAGCATCTGCAGCATATCGAGGCGACGTTGAACTTCGGGGTCCTAAAGGAGGCTTCGCCGGATATCGAAGCGATCTTTTCCTGAGACGTTGGCATACGGCCATCGCAAGTGGGGGGAGGCGTTGGCCAAGAAAAATGCCCCTGATAGACGATGGAACGCGTCGACATACCGCCCCCCGAAAAACGGTAGCGCGTAATCGACGCGCCCAACGAGGCCGGCGCCTCGACGTCAGCGATGGGAAGGCTTGATATTCTGGTTGTGACGGAACAGGTTATGCGGGTCATACCGGGTTTTCGCTGCGACGAGACGCTCGTAGTTCGGACCATAGGCCGCACCGATACGCTCCGCTTCGTCCTGCGTCAGGAAGTTGACGTACGCGCTACCCAGCGCAAAGGGCGCGGCCGCTTCAAAAAATGCGCGTGCCCATGCGATACATCGCGCATCGTCGTTCGCGTCGTCCCAGCGTCCGTGCACGTTCATGACATATTGTGTATCGCGGCTCGGATAGGCCGTGGCATCCGCCGGATAGCGAGCTGTCTGCCCCCCGATCTGCCCGAAGAAGATTTCGCATTGCGGCGACGGTAGCTTGCCAATGGCGTCGATCAACACGTCCAGCAGCCCATCCGGCAATTCGGCCAGATTGTGCGATTTCCAGTAATTGCGGGCGCCGGGGGTCAACAACGGATCGAATGCCTGCTGCCACATCGCATACGGCATCGGGCCGAGGTGTTCTCCGTATGGGGTACCGAAGCGGCGCACAACCTCTAACGCTGCCGGGCCGTCTTCGAGAGCGCCTGTGTAGCAGCTTGCAAAAGCGACAACCGGTTTGCCGTGGACATCCTCCGGCAGGAACGGCAGCGGCGGTGCAAGGCGCAGCACGGCCCATACAGAGAGTGTGTCCGGCATTTCGTTCGCGGCAACGCGATATTTCCCGAGCGCCTCTTTCGCCTGTTCCATCGGCAGTACGACAAGGCCACCGAACACCTCCGGCCCCACAGGGTGCAGCCGGAATTCGAACATCGTGACGACGCCGAAATTGCCTCCGCCACCGCGAATCGCCCAGAAGAGGTCCTCATGCGTATCGGCAGCGGTGTGAACCAGTTCCCCGTCGGCGGTGACGACATCCGCCGAGACGAGATTGTCGACCGTCATTCCGTATTTTCGACTGAGCCAGCCGAACCCGCCGCCGAGCGTCAAGCCCGACACGCCGGTCGTCGAGTTGATCCCCAGCGGCGTCGCCAACCCGAACGCCTGTGCTTCGTGGTCGAAATCGCGAAGCGTGGCTCCTGGTTCGACGTAGGCGCGACGCGCAACCGGATCGACACGCACCGATTTCATCGGCGACAGATCGATCATCAGTCCGTCGTCGCAGACAGCGGTACCGGCGATGTTGTGCGCACCGCCACGCACGGCAAGCGGCAGGTTGTTATCGCGCGCGAAGACCACCGCGCGGCGGACATCCGCGACGCCCGCACAGCGCACGATCACCGCCGGGCGGCGGTCAATCATGGCATTCCAGAGGCGTCGCGACTGATCGAAATCGGCATCCCCCGGCCGCAATACCTGGCCTCTGGTCGCCGCGCTTAGTGCTTCGATTGCATTGTTGGTTAGCTTGGCCATGAAACACCTCATGCCGTGGGAACCATATCCGAGGCAATCACAGGGAGACTCGACAGATCTCGAAGGCCTGCCCGCTTCAAAAGAGGACGACAATACGCGTCGCCATCGGTGACTCTGTGTCGCTAATCTGTGAAGAGGGGCATTGTCGCCACAGCGACGATAGGCGGCTATGGCCAACGAAGATCAGGCGTTGGCAATTGGGGGGGCAGGGGCGTGCTCGTCAATCGGTCAGCGAGGGCGTTACCCGCGGCGCGGTGCTTCTACTGGTGGGGCGCCGTCATGGAAAAGCGTCTTCAGTTGTGAACGCAATTCCGGTGAATCGGCATGCTTGTGAACCGTAACCGCATGCTGCACGGCCGCTTCCAGCAACTCACTTTCGGAATCGGCGCTTAGTGCGACGGAGCAGTTCGTTTCGCTCGGGAATTCCCGGCAATCGATATATTTGCGGGCCATGATTTTCTCCTCGTATGAAAAGAAATAGGCAGGGTTTGTGTGGATGACCGCGCGCGACGTTCCGCGAAGTCCGTTAAGCACCGTTGCGCCCCCTTCTCGCGAACGAAATCATTCAAAAAGTATAGGTCGCAGGTGGAAGATGTGAAGCGGCGCCCCAAGTGCTGCCAGGCGACGCCCTCATGGCATCCAGTCGATGGGCATAGCCGTATCGATAGTGTCGTGCCACCGCTGAATCGTCTTGGGCACCATCGTCTTCCACGCCGCGACATTGGTGTAATAGCGCATGTGCGTCCTGCCATTGGCATCGAAGGCGAGCAGACCGATCCACAGTTCTTCGTCTCGCCTCATGACAATGGAGGCGTTGGTCGGGGCCAGTCCCCGTACAAAGAAACTGTCGACCTTTGCACCGAGATGGTCCAAGTCGGGACTCCCTCCCTCGCTCATGTTGATGGTGTCGACAAGCGCTTGGTAGTCGTTCCTCAGTAGATCGTGCGCTGCGACATTCTGGCGAGAGTTATCCAACGCCTTAAGGGACAATAGATCCGCTTCCGGCTTGTCAGCGAGCCGCGAAGTGGTGATGTACGTCCCACTGTGGTCAACGCCCATGGCTTGCCCGCAAGCCATGGGATCACCGCCCTGCGTGACTATGACGTGATCGCTTGAGCGCTTGAAGTTAAGGCCACACCCATTCGCTTGGTAGCTCGCGCCCTCTCCCTGGACAACAACATCTCCATCATACCCCCCGGCGTGCCCACCGTTGTAGCCGGCGATTTCAAAATGCAGACGCGGGAGCTGACCTGTGAAGGTCAGGGTTCCACCGACACCGGGGTAATTGCTGTCCAGATGCCACGTCTGGGTCCAGCGATTGGCTGATGTATCAGGGTTATCTGCGAGTGCCGCTAAACGTTCGTTATAACGTGTACTGAGGCACGCTACATCAGCGCCGCAGGTATCGCGACGCTTTAACCACTGCAATTGGGACGCCACCAAGGACGGAGTGCTTGACGCGCGGGAGACTCGTTTCCAGACGACTGCAAGGTCGCTATCCAGCTTCGACAATTTGGCGTCGGCGCAGATAGCCTTCTCCGTGGCGGACGCAGCCTTGGTGCAATCGAAGCTTGCGGCGTGACTGGCGAGTGGCGCCAAGAGGCTCACGACAACTGACATGGGGAACGCCCAACGGCAAAAGTAACTTTTCACGGCAGTATTCCTCGTGCGTTCTCATGCGTTGGTCGGTTCAATCCCATGCTGCCAGCACGCTCTTCAATCTACCTCACGTTGTCGGCTTTAGTACGTTCATCACATTGCCGGCGTCATACACGTCGTGATTGCGCACGCCATCCTGATTCCAGTCACCGGCAATTGTTTTGTAGTACATCATTGGCGCAGCAAACACTACTCTTAGCGCGTCCCTCAATACGGAACAGGCCCAAAGCTTCGGACGACGCACCTCCATCTGCCTAGCCCTCACGCCAGCCAGCACGAACACCGAAGGCGGTCTCATCAGCTCCGATACAAAATGACGCGACGTCAAGTCGCTGACGACTGCCGGGTGTAACGAGAGTCTTCGGCACGCCCGGTTACCGCGCTGTCAAAGAGTGACGGATTGGCGATGCCCACCGCCGGTCGATCCGCGTGAGGGCGCATCAACCAGCGACCGACACGCGGCAACGCATCAGCGTGCCAGATGATCGAGATAGTACTGAGCCGCGCGGGTGACGTGACGTTCAGCGAGAAGTGCAGCGAATGCTGCGTCACCGGATTGGACTGCGCGCAGGATCGCCGCATGCTCTTCCCACGTGAGGCGCACTTCTTCGTCGTTCGTATTGACAAAGAGCATGCGAGAGCGATCGCGCAGCGAACGCATAAGCTCGGCAAGCATCGCGTTGGCGCCGGCGGTGTAAAGCAGATCGTGAAAACGCGCGTTGAGTTCCAGCAACCCCGCTGTCTCTCCTGCAGCGACCTTGGCGTTGCCTTCTTGCAAGACCTTTTCGATACGCTTGACCAACTCCGGCGTGCAGCGCTCGGCAGCCAGACGCGCGTTAAGCCCCTCGAGCGTGGCGCGGATCTGCACCATTTCGCGGGCCGACGCCGGGTCGAACGACGCGACCACGGCGCCATGGCGCGGGCGCACTTCCACCAACCCTTCGACGGCCAGCGCCCGCAACGCCTCTCGCACAGGCACGCGCGATACATCCAGTTCATCGGCAATCCGGCCCTCGACGAGCCGGTCGCCCGGCTTGTACTGGCCTGATGTGATCGACTCGCGCAAGCGGGCAATCACCAGATCCGAAAGCTGCTGGTGCATGATCGGCTCGCGCCCGTTTGCCCCTGTGGCTCCCCGCACCATATTTCCAATCTCCACAAACCTTTGATGGCGCTGATCGACGCGTTACGCGCCAGATCACGGCGTTTTATTCATCAGCGCATTCTAGCAGCGCACGGCATTTTGTAGACTGTACACGGTGCTTAAAGTGACACCTGTTGTGCCACATCAACTTACCCGACCGCCCCCCCCAATCAGGGATGGCGTGGCACCGACGCCATAAACGCCAGAATCTCCCGTCCTAACCACTCTTCCCCCGAGTTGAAGTGCGCAACGATCGAGGTATGGTTATGTCCGCGCATCTGCACGAAGCGGGGCGCGACGCCACGCTGTCGCAGCAAGCGCTGGAAAAACGCCGCGCCATAGTCGTCGAGAAACCGGTTCTCGTATTCGGCAATCGCGATCATCGTCGGCACCGGATTGCGCGCGGCATGCGTGAGCGGGGAGCGCTCGGCATAACGTGCTTCGTCCGTGCCGAAATAGGTACCCACCGGCCCCGCGTTCGGGTTGCGCGGATCGACGTCGGCGAACAGACGTGCGCTGATCAGCACGAGCCCCGCCACATCACCGGACGGCTTGTCACGCGCCTGTGTCACCACGGGGTCGAACAGGCAGCTCGCCGCATGCGTACCGCCCGCCGAATGGCCAATCAGGAAGATGCGGGACGGATCGATTCGCCAGTGCGCGGCGTGCTGATGTACCCAGGCAATGGCCTGGGCAACGTCATGCGCACCGCCCGGCCACGGCGCTTCGTCGGCCAGACGGTACTCCACGTTGATCGCGACGAAGCCCTGCCGCGCGAACCAGTGGCAGACATTGTCATAGACCTCCCCGTTGACGCTCTTGTTGCCGCGCACGAACGCGCCGCCATGCACGAACAGGACAGCCTCGCGCAACTCACCCGCCCCCGCCCCGCCCGCCTGACCTGTGTCGACCGGCTCGAAGACATCGAGTACCTGGCGCGCGTTCATGCCGTAGGCCAGATCGCGCTCGACATGGGGACTCTTCTCGGCACTCGCCAGAAGTGGTGTGTAGCAGTCGATGACGGCTTTGCGGTGGGCGACGATGTCGTCATTCCAGCACGGGCCGAGGGCGAGCATCCGGCGTTGCTGCTCGGGTGAGAGTGCCCCGAACGGGATCATCGCGGCGCTTGAATGGCTCACCATGACACGCTCACATTGCCGTTGATAAAAGTCTGGCAAGCCATCCGATACCCGTTCTGAATATCTTCGGAACTCAGGTGACGCCGCTCCTTTTGCTTAACCTCGTCGGTATGTTCGCGGCCGGCTTCCACCCTGCAACGGCAGGTGCCGCACAGTCCGCCGCCGCATTTGAACGGAATGCCCCCTTTTTCACGCAAGGAAACGCGCAGCAAATTGCTGTTCGGCTGCGCCTCGACCGTCTTGCCGCCGTTGTTCAGAAATGTAATCCGGACCATTGCCGCAACCGGTGGCTCAGTATTGCGGCGGCTAAGACGTGCCTGTGCGTGTTCGTGCCCGACCAACGCCTCCAGAGACGCAACTGCCTCGGACACACTCTCGAACTTCTCGTAGAACTTTGTCGGCACCAGATTCACGCCTTGCGGCGCCACCTCTTCGACGATCCGCACCCTTGCCTGAGCGTCCAGCTTCGCAACGACAAATGCAGCGACATGGCGCGTGCCGTAGTAATAGTCGTGAGTTTCTACGGGGGTTATGCCCGGGGTCGGCTCGCTGCGATACTCGCCCGGCCGGCTCGTAAGTACGATGTACATGCCCTTTCCTTATTACGGGTGGCCTGACTTCCGGTGCCGCTCAACGCGCCGCCGGCAGATCGTCCCCCTGCTCCAGTTCAATGTCGTGTTCGATCCACAACTGGCAGACCAGCCGATAACCCGCGTCAAGCCGGTCACCCAGTTGTTTCTTCTCCTTCCAGTTGGGGGCCGGCAGATGTTCCTGCCCCGCCAGCACCCGGCATGCACAATGCGCGCATTTGCCCATGCCGCACTCATAGCGCAAATGCGGGAACGGGAACTGCTTGATGCCCGCGCGAACCACCAGATTGGTGCTGGCCTTCACTTCTTCCCGGTACGTCTGCCCGCTCCTGCGAAATACGACGACTGGCATGCTCCCTCCTGTTACCTGAAACGCCCTAGCCTCAAGGCAGCGAGGCTTTTGGCGAAAGTGTATCGCATTTGTGGATACTGTATACCAAAATTAATTCGACGCGCGCCTCTCTGTGTGAAATTCCCCTATTCACGGGTTTTTCCGAATGCCGGGTGTCAGGAGAATTCGAGAGAATTTGAATTTATGTATACTGTATTCAAAATTGCACTTCATCCAATCCACCGGACCTCACGTCATGATCCATCTCACCGATTCACAGATTGACGAACTCATCGGCTTCAAGCAGGCCATTCCCGCACTGGAGAGTGCCTTTTGCGAACTGGCCCGCGGCACTGCCGCCGTACAGCGTCGGATACGTACCGAGGCCGGGGGGACCAAGCTCAGCACGCTCGGCGCGGTGCTGAGCGGCGCCGACGTGGCCGGCGCAAAAATCTACACCACGATCCGCGGTCAATTCAATTTCGTCATCGTGCTGTTCCGCGCGTCCGATGGTCAGTGTCTGGCCACGCTGGATGCGAATGCGATCACGCGCTTGCGAACAGCGGCCACGACCCTGCTCGCCGTGCGATCACTCGCCCGAAACGGTGCGCGAACGGCAACGATCTTCGGCACCGGTGTGCAAGGCAGCGCCCATGCGCACGCATTGGCCCAATTCACAGACATCAGGACGCTTCGCATCGTGGGCATCGAAGGGGATGCAGCGCTCGCCGGCAGCCTCAACGAGGCTTATGGCGAGCGTGGCTTGACCGCGCATGCCGTCGAGGCCACTCAGGCGATCGTGGGTGCCGACGTGATCGTCACGGCAACCCGCTCGACAACCCCGCTCTTCGACGGCCGGGCCTTGACGCCGGGCACACTCGTCGCGGCCATAGGGTCGAGCCTGCCGCACTCACGAGAGACCGACGATGCCACGCTTGAGCGCGCCAGTCGCATTGTGGTCGAGCTGCGCGATCAGGCGCGTGAGGAGGCGGGCGATCTGGTGCTGGCGTCGCCGGGCCTCGTGAATTGGGGCAGCCTCGACGAACTGGGGGATGTCCTCGAAGGCAAAGCGCCGGGTCGCCAGCGCGACGACGAGATCATTGTCTATAAGGCAGTCGGATTCGGCTTGCAGGATGTGGCGCTCGCAGCACTGGCGTACAAGACGTTCATGGACCGCGGAATCTGACTTCGCCGGCGTGTCCGATCAATCAGATTGAGAAGAGGGCCAGGCATCGCCTGCCCCTTGGCGTCTGTCTTCCCCTGCCCTTACCCGTTCAGGCGGCGGCTTCCACCGTTGACGAATGCCCGAACGTGAAGCTGTCGATATACAGATAGCGCACGCTGGCGCCATTGGCGACAAAAGCGCGGCTGGCATCGGCGATCATGACCGGCGACCCGCACAGGTAAAGCGCGTGCTCCGACAGATCAGGATGGTCCGCCAGCACAGCATCCTGCACGTATCCACGGGCTCCGAGCCACGCGGCGTCTGGCCGCGAGAGTACGGGCACGTAGCGGAAATCCTCGTACTGCGCCGCAAGTCGGGTCAATTCATCATGCAGATAGAGCGCGTGCTGCGTGCGGCCGCCCCAATACAAATCGATTGGCGGTGTATCGCCACTGGCGAGCATCTCGGCGAGCATACTGCGCAGCGGTGCGATCCCCGTGCCTGTCGCAACCATCACGATTGGCCGGTAGTCGTCCGCGTGATAGCCGAACCCGCCCAGCGGGGCTTCCACGTCGAGCATGTCGCCAACGCGCAGCGCACTCAGGCGCGTCTGCGTAAAGTAGCCCCCGTCGATCCGGCGAATATGAAGTTCAAACCGGGAAGGCGCATCCAAAGCCTCGCGCATCGACGCAATCGAGAAACTACGCGGACCGGCATTGCCCGGAAGAATGTTGACGTACTGTCCCGGACGGAACGCCCACGGCTCATCGTCGGCGAAAGCGAGCACAAGGCGGGTGACGTCGGAACTCAGCGGCGCTGTGCTCATGACCTTGGCCTTGCGACGCCGCGACGGTGCTGGCGCGGCGAGCGTGCGCTCGGTGCTGACGGCGAGATCCGAGGCCGGGTACGCCTGACATAACAGGGCGTAGCCGGCGTCCACCTCCTCCTGCGATAGCGCGGATGGCAGTTCCTCGTACTGCACGCGGCCCTGCTGCACCTTCACCCGACAGGTTCCGCAACCGCCGAATTCGCACTCCGATGGCAGTACCACGCCCACCCGCCGAGCGGCTTCGAGCACCGTTTCGTCAGAAGCGGCCTCGAAGCTGCGCTGGGCTTCGATCCATGTGATCCGATAGTTCACGAGCACCTCTCGTCGGATTCAGAGCTTGATGTCGGCCTGGACCAACACTTCGCGTCCGCTCTGGCTCAGCAGGTTTTGCAACGCGGCAAGACCTGCGAGCCCGGCCTGCGTGTCCTGCTCGCCGTTGCCGCCCGACAGGCCGATACCGCCGACCACCTGATTGTCGACCACGATGGGGAACCCCCCGACGAAAGCGGCAAAGCGCCCTTCGAAGCTCCACTGAATGCCGAATGCCTCGTTGCCCGGCAATGCGGGACCGTTGGGCGGCGTGGTGAACAAATGCGTCGAGCGCTTGTGACCTGCGGCCGTGAAGGCCTTGTTCCAGGCGATCTGCGGCCCGGTGACGCGGCCGCCGTCCATACGCTCCAGCGCGAGCGGGAAGCCGCCTTCGTCGACCACACAGATCGATTCGAGGACGCCGATCTCCTGCGAGCGGGCAACGGCTGCCGCAATCATGTGCCGGGCTTCGGCAAGTTCGAGTTTGAGAAATGGCTTCATGGCTAATATGAGATATCGTGGAAAAGCGCTCGTCAGACGCCGCGATAGACGGTCTTGATTTGCAGATAGAACTCGAGCCCGTCGCGTCCAGACTCGCGGAACGTGGCCGTGCTCGATTGCTTGATGCCGCCAAACGGTGCATTGACCAGATTGCCGGTGGTCGTGCGATTGATCTTGACCGTACCCGCTTCGATGTCATTCGCGAAGCGGTGCATCAGGCCGGCGTCCTGCGTGACAAGCGAGGCCGCGAGACCGTAATCGCTGTCGTTCGCGACGGCGATGGCGTCGTCGTAGCCGTCGACATCGATCACGGCAATCACCGGGCCGAAAATTTCCTCCCGCGCGATACGGGCATCGCGCGGCACGTCGGCGAAGATGGCCGGCGTGACGAAATAGCCATGCGCGTACCCGTCGTGGGTGAGTTGCTGACCGCCGCAGACTAAGGTGGCTTCACGCTTGCCGATCTCGATGTAATCGAGCACGGTGCGCAGTTGTCCCGCCGTCGCGAGCGGGCCGAGATCCATGCCGGACACCAGACCGTTGCCAACCTTGAGTGTTTGCGCCTTGGCCGCGAGGCGCTCGACGAAGGCCGCGCGAATCTCGCGAGCGACCAGCACGCGGCTTGTGCCGGTGCACGCCTGCCCGGTCAGCGAAAAGCCCCCCTTGATCGTGAGGTCGACGGCGCGATCGATATCCTTTTCGTCGAGCACGATCAACGGGTTCTTACCCCCGAGTTCCATTTGCGTACGTGTGGAAAGCGAGGCTGCCCGATGGATCTGCTCGCCGGCGGCCGTCGATCCGGTGAACGAGATCGCCTTCACTTCGCGTGCGCCAGTCAATACCGGGCCAACCGCAGAAGCGCTTCCGGTGACAAAGTTCAACACGCCTCTGGGAATCCCGGCTTGCACAAACGCTTCGGTCAGACGCAGTCCGCTCAGAGGCGCATCCGATGCGGGCTTGAACACCACCGTGTTCCCGCAGATGAGCGCGGGCGCGATCTTGCGGGCGGGAATCGAAACGGGGAAGTTCCACGGCGAAATAACCGTCACGACACCCAGCGGTTCGCGCACGGTATATACCGTCATGCCGGCGTCGTCGTTCGGGAAGGTTTCTCCGCCATACGATTGGGCTTCAATCGCGTAATAACGAAGCGTCTGCGCGGCGCGCATGAACTCGTCGGTCGCGAGGCCCACTTGTTTGCCTTCCTCGCGCGTGAGTTCTTCACCGAAACGCTTGGCATGACTTTCCAGATAGGCGGCGGCGCCCAGCAGGATCTTTGCACGAGCGCTCGTCGAGAGGCGTCTCCAGCTGGCGAACGCCGATGCGGCCGCGCGCACAGCGGCTTGTGCGTCAGCCTCGCCCGATGCCTGGAAATGGCCAACCACGTCGCGGGTATCGGCTGGATTGACGTTTTCAAAGGTGGCGCCCGATCGGCTCGGGCACCACTCGCCGTCGATGTAATTCAAGAACGTTGGAACGGTTGTCATGAGTGCAGCAGTCCTGCAAAGAGGCTTGAAGACCCGTGCCCCTCGTTCGCCCTCCTCCCGGAGGGGCCGCGTGGGGGCACGGGGCTGCCGGATGTCGCTCAGGCCGCGAGACCCAGCTCGGGCAGCGGGACTTCCTTCTCGACATAGTCGTAGTAGAGCGCCGTCGTATAGAGCAGACGCATTTGTGCGCCAATCTCGCAAATCTTCAGGCAACGCTGCTGCAATTCCGGCGTATTCGCGTTCTCCAGCACGATCTGGTAGCCGCGTTCGCCGTGGATCTCATCCGACACGATATGCAGATCGAAGAACTCGACCTCTTCGTCGGTGAACTTGTACGTATCGCGCAGCGTGGGCGTCTGTTTGCGATAGATCGACGGCACCTGCGACTCAAGGCCGACGACAAGGCCTGCAACGGCAACCACCGGGTCTTCGCGCATCGCCACCGCATAGCACCAGCTTTGCAGGCCGCGCGTGGTCGGCGACATGTTGTCAGGGTCGACCACACGCTCACGTGTCGTGCCGCACGCTTCGGCGAAGCGAATCAGCAGATCGGTGTGGCGATCTCCCCCGATTTCCTCCTCGTACATGTTCGCGAGCAGAAAATCCTTCGCTTCGGTCATGTGGTCCGGTGTACGGGCGTACAGATAGCCGAGGTAATCCGCGAACGGGCCCACGTAGTGATAGTGATTCTCTGCCCAACGAGCCAGGTGTGCGCGCGACAGCTTGCCGCTTGCCCACGCAATGCTGAACGGCGCCTTGTTCGCGCTCTTGCCCTTGATTGCCTCTTCGAGTGCTGCGCGGAAGGTCTCGCGATCCATCAGTTCTGCCATGTCTTACTCCTTGATTTCAGGTGGATAACCCGCTGCGTTCATGAATGCCGGGTCTCGATCTGCATTTTTGTACACTGTATACAGTTTTAACGAAAATGCCAATACAACAAATTCTGTATGCGGTGCTCCGGTGAGGCGCGAGGAAAATCAATCGGCCGCGTTGCGAACGGCGTGCGACATCGGGGGCTCGACTGCGGGTGCCGGGTTTGCGCTGGGTTTGACGGGGTCGATGGCGTCCAGCTCGATACCGTTCGTCTCGGGCAACATCAAGGCTGCGATGATGACAAAACCGTACCCGACGGCCGCAACGATGGGAATCGCGAGTGTGAGGGTCGTGTGACCGCTGGCCAGCCAGCCTGCCATGAACGGGAAGACGGAGCCGATGACGCGGCCTGCGTTATAGGCCACACCGTAGCCGGTCGCGCGAATCTCGTGCGGATAAGTCTCCGAGATTGTCGCCGCCACGCCCGCGAAGGTGCCTTGCATCAGCACGCCCATGAGGAAACCCAGCACCATCATGACGGGCATGGGCGCGGGAATCAGCATGTACGCAATGCTCATGACGAACGCCCCGAGTGCGAACAGGATGTACGTCGGACGACGCCCCAGCCGGTCGGTGCTCCACGCACCTACGGCGTAGCCGACAATCGATCCGCTGATCGTGATCGCCAGCCACAAGCCGGTGCCCGTGACAGAGAGCCCTCGCTCGGTCTTGAGCCAGGTAGGCATCCACGTCGCGATGGCATAGTAGGCGCCGAGCATGCCCCCCGAAAGCAGGCTGCACAGGAACGTGCGCGCCGCTAGACGCCCGCTGAATACGCTGCGGATCGTCGTGAGCGGGCTCGTCTTGCTTCGTTCGGCCAGCGTGCGCGTGAAAGCCTCCGGTTCTTCGAGATTGCGTCGCAGCCAGAACACCATCAGTGCAGGCGCCACACCGATGAACAGGCAAACCCGCCACGCCCAGTCAGGCGGCAACCAACTGAAGATCACACTATAGGCCAGTGCCGCCAGCGCCCAGCCGAACGAGTAGCTGCTGGCGGTGAAGCCCGAGAACTTGCCGCGATGCGCGGGATTACGAATCGTCTCCATCACGAGCACCATGCACAGCGACGACTCTCCGCCGAAGCCCAGCCCCTGGATGATTCGCAGTACGGCCAGTTGCGTTGGCGAGTTGGCGAGACCGCAGGCGAAACACGCCAGCGCGAACAAGGCGATGGTCCAGCGAAGAATGCGCACGCGTCCGTAGCGGTCGGCCAGCAGGCCTGCCCCGATGGCGCCTACGAGCGACGCAATCAGTGTGTAGGTGACGATGCTGCCGGCAGTCGCCTTGCTCATGCTCCAGGTCGTCAACAGCACCGGGATGAGAAAGGAATAGATCATGAAGTCGTAGACGTCGACCGTATGGCCGATGAAGGTGCCGGCAAAGGCGCGCTTCTCGTTTTTCGACAGTGAGTTGAGCCAGGACATGAAGGTGTCCTCCTTAGGTTGTCGTGGTGTTGTGGGGATTTCCGGGGTGTCAGGCAGGAGGTACGAAAGCGTAGCCGGCGGCTTCCAGCAATCTGGCTACATGAATCGAGCGCAGGTCGTGATACAGCGGCGCCACGATCTGAACGCCCACGGGCAGCCCGTCGACAGTGCGCCCTGCCGGGGCGACGCTCGAGGGCAAGCCGCACAGGCCGGAGTGACCGGCCCAGAAAATCTGTGTGGTGAGCGGCTGCGCCCGCCCGTTGACGTCCAGCGTGCGTTGCCACGGTGCGCCCGCCTCGTTCAAGGTGAACGCCGGCGTAGCGGCCACGGGACACAACAGCACGTCGACCTGCTCGAATAGCGCGCGCCAGGCGGCGGCAAAGCGCTCGCGTAGCGGTTGCAGCTTGAGCCAGTCGCGATGCCGCATGACGGCCCCGACATATTGGAGCGACGCATAACGCCTGTCATCCTGAGGCACCTCGGCAGCGGCCGAGACGGCGGCGGCGAAGGCGTCGTCTCCGAGATAGCCGCTGGTGGCCGCGCGCAGCATCAGTGTGTAGACGCGCAGCAAGTCGCCGGCGTCCAGAGACGGACGCGCATTCCACACTACGGTCGCCCCGCGCCGCTCGAGGTCTTTGCCGAGCGCCACGATGCACTGCTCCACTTGTGCATCGACTTCGGCAATCGGATGGTTGGGCAGAATGCCGAAGCGGATCTGGCTCAGATCGCTGGCATCGCACCGAGGCAACTCGAAACGGACGGCACAGGCAGCGTCGGCGGTTGGGCCGGCAATGGCTGAGAGCACCAACTCAAGGTCGTTAGCGCTTCGGGCGAGTGGCCCGGCAACGTTGATGTCGGGGAACGTCATTCCGCCCGGCAGCCCATGACCGTCGAGAGGCACCAGACCGTGAGTGCTCTTGTGCGAAAAGATGCCGCAGTAATGGGCGGGGTTGCGGACCGATGAACCGATATCCGAGCCCACGTCGAAGAAAGCCATGCCGGAACAGACGGCGGCGGCACTGCCACCGGACGACCCGCCCGGTGTGCGCGAGGTGTCGTGCGGATTGCGCGTCGTACCGTAAACATCGTTGTAGCTTTGCCAGTCGCGCAGCCAGATCGGTACATTGGTTTTGCCGAGCAGGACAGCCCCGGCGTCGGTCAATCGCTGAACAACGCCGGCGTGACGCACCGCGATGTTGTCCGCGAATGCCGGATCGCCGACGCTGGTCGGCCAATCCTTGACATCGAACGACTCCTTGATCGTGAACGGCACCCCGTGCAAAGGGCCTCGAACCCTGCCCGCACGCAGTTCCGCATCGCGCGTCTGCGCCACCGCATAGGCCTGGTCGAAATCGCTCACGATAACCGCGTTCAGCCGCGGATTGGACTGGCGCCAGACGGTCTCACAGGCAGCCACGAGATCCGTCGACGTGGTTTCCCCTCGTCGCAGGGCCTCCTGAGCCGCGGAAATCGTCGCGTAATGCCAATTGACAACGGATGGTGTCGACCCCGAAGCTTCACCGGGAGCGTGCGCGGCGGCCGTGGAATTTGTCATCATGGAACACCCAATTCAGTATTCTGTATACCATCGATGGACAAATTTACGCTGTCAAGTCACTTGCCGATCAGGGTTTGTGCGTAAACGCAGAGGCCTCATCCGATCCGATACCCAAGGCGAAGCTTGCTAATATGCCACCCGGCTCAGGTGGGGGCGTGCTGCGCTATGTCTGCGCATCCTCCAAATGGATGAATACGGCAGGCGTCCCGCGACGAGATAATCGCTCGGCGTAGATGTCCGCTGCCAAGGTGATCGCGCAGCGTATGCGACAGGAGAATATCAATGAAAACGAAACGAATCGCGGCCAATGCCGTTGGCCTCGCCGCCACGTTCGCCCTCGGCTCATCCGCCGCGCTGGCAGCCGATGTCGGCGCGGTCATGCGCAGTTTGCAGCAATTGCAGACGGTGCTTGACCAGAACGATCGTGACAATGCGAACCGCCAGGCACAGGCCGCGGCCGAGCAAGCACGGCGCGCCGCCGCCGATGCCCAGAAAAAGCGGCAAGAGGACGATCAGCGTCAGCGCGCCGCAACGGCACGTGCGCAAGCCTCAGCCCAGGAACTCGCCGCGCTCGCGCCGCCGCCGGAATGGGCAAGCCATCTGGTCATCAATCGCAAGCTGCTTGAGCGTAACCCGGCTTCGAGCGGCGGCGAAGTGGGCATCATGTCCCGTATGTCACCGGCCGTGTCACAGGACAGCAGCCTTCTGGCGTACGTCAACACATCGAATCAGGTCGTCGTGCGGCCATTCGCAGGTGGCCCGGAGCGTGTCGTCTACACGCTGCCCAAACCGGATTCGTCCGTCATCCTCTCTTTCGCAGGGAATCAATCCCTTCTCATCACTGGCATGTCCGGCATGACCATCGGCGTCGAACTGGTCGATCTCCAGGGGCGTGCGCTGATGTCGTGGCCGAAAGGATGGTCGGTATATGCGTATGAAAACCGCATTTACGGCAGTCACCAAACTTTCTCGCCGAACGTCTGTCATCAGGTCGCACTCTACGACACCAGCGGCAAACCGATCACCCAGATGGATCTCAGCGGACAGTCGGCCAATCGGTGCGACTCTCGCCTGACGAGAGACGGTAAGTTCCAGGTCATCGTACAGCGCGGCAACGAGGTATCGGTCTACGTCAACGGCCAGCAAACGGCGTCGTTTTCGGGCGACGGCCGCAAGGGCAGCGAATACGCCTCAGCGACGTACGTCGTCGTCGAAGACGGGCGCTACGCGGTCTCCTGGCTCAACGGCGGCGAGCCTGAAAAGACGATGCCGTTCAGGGTCTGGGACGTGCGCGCCAACAAGTTGCTGTGCGAGTTGCCACGCAACGACGGCTGGCTCGGCGCCGATAAACAAGGGCGTGTCAGCATCAGCACGCCGCCGGCAAGTGTCGACGTGCCCAACTGCCGGTTACAGGCACTCAATATTCCGGGCCAATTCTTTCGCGACGGCGATTTCGCGACGGTAATGGACGGCAAGTCGGGGCAGTTGACGCTGCTCGATCCCAATACGCTGCAAGTCCGCAGGACAGTGACGACGAAGGTACGCGGCGACTACATAAGCGCGCGACCCACAGCCCCGGGCAGCCAGTACGTGATCGTTGGCAACCCGGCTTACGGCGATGACCACGATGACGATTTTGCGCAGGTGTTCGATAGCAAGACTGGCCAATTGGTGCAACAGCCGGCAGGACGCCTGCGCGGATCAACGGTGGCCTACACGCTGGCCGAGGCAGGTGAATGGAACAAGGTCAAACCGATCCGGATCACGCGCATCGCGCAATCGAGCGCAAACGGCAAAGGCGATGCGTACTCCGCGTACCTGAAGTCGCTCCAGAAAGACAAATACGAAACGACGGCCGAGTACCGCAATCGCGTCGGGAAACTCGCACAGCCCTTCGAGATGGAAGTTGCCGTGCGCGATTACAACGCGGACGGTAGTTATTTTTCAGGCACCTATCAGGGCGTGCCGATCGGTGTGCCGATGCCCGGCGCGCAGGCCCGGCGACTGGACGGCATGACATCGCTGAACGTCAAGGGCCAGTTGAGCGTCGTCGACGAGGACTTTCTCGAACTTCGTAACGCATCGATTACGCTGCAAGACGGCAGCCTGGTGCAGATACCTCAGACCAAATTGCCCGCACGGCGGGCGGTGCGGGCAGATGCCGCGGCGACAGCGCCCGGTGTGATGCTCAAGACAAGTGCCGCGACATCCGGTGCTGCGAAAGGCGGGAGCGCCTCTGCGGAATGTCGCGGCGACTTCAGCTATCTGGCGCCGAACCTGCGGGCCTACACAAATAGCGATCTGGCGCGGGCGCGACAGGAAATTCTCACAACCTCCGTACCGGAGACGCTGGCGGACATGCGTCGCAAAGGCGTCACGATGGCGACCGTCAACCAACGCATCGCGGAACTCGACGAGGCTGCCAATCAGGCCGCGCAGACGGCCAACCAGACCGACGGTGGCGGCAACAGCATCCAGAAGGCAAAAACGGACACGCTGCCACTGAATTGGCCATGCGAAGGCATCCACTCGTCGGCCGTGTGCGTCTACATCTTGCAACGCTGGGAAGCACAGCTTACAAGGGAAGTCGCGGGGATGATGAGCAAATGCGGTGTTTGATAACTGAGCCGCCCAGGCTTCCCGGTCTGGGCGGCTGCCGGCATCGAGGGACTTTCCCGCCTCACACCCCCGCCTGAGTCCCGGTGCATCGGCCCACCGGAGCCCCGGCAAACTATCGTCTGCCGGGCGAACGCATTATTGGCCCCATGCATACTGAAGCTGCAAGCGATTCTGGAAGAACTTTGCGGGCTTGGCCGGCGACGACTGATAGGCGAAGAAGTCGACGATACTGAAGCCCTTCAGCTTTCCCTGAAAGTTGTACATGACGTACACCAGATACTCGGATTGATTCAGACTCGGTGCCCCAGGGGTGCTCACGAGATCCATGAACGAGTACTGGGTGCCTAGCGTCAGGTTGTCCACAGGCTTGCCACTGATCGACAGCCCATAAGCCCTGCCAGCGCCCAAATCCTGCGTGCTGGTGATGAACGGCTGGGCAAAGAATGGCCCCGACGACATGTTATGGGCATAGGGCGTCACCAGCGAGCCATTCTGGTAGGCGTTGGCGTCTGGCCTCGTGTAGTCGTAGCCCAGCGAGACATTCAACGAATTGTGTTTCACGCCGACTTGAAAGCCGTAGACCTGACTGCGAATTCGCCCCAGAAGATTGCTATCGCCACCGTTCTCATACGCGACCTGAATGCCCGCATACGGTTGAAGCACGCCCTCGTTCAGCGACACGTGGCCGTCCGCATAGAACATTCGCGCATAGTTCATGTAGTTCACGTACCACGCCTGTCCGTCCACACCGTAAGCGCCAAATGATTGCTTACCGGCACCGCCGGCACCGTAAAAACCCGGCGTGCCGTTCATGCCAATCGTCGAGCCGCCATCGAAGTCCGAGTTGTAAGCCGTTCTGTCGGTGAACGAGTCGCTGGTCCACGACTTCCAACGGAACATCCGGAAGGCCTCGATGTAATTGTCCTTCGTGCCGTATCTGCCCAAGACCCCCTGGAACAGCTGCGGCGCAATGCGGTAGTCGTACGGTGAGATGAACGGCACGTCAAACGACTGATTCCCCGCCGTCGCCGTAAATAGCGACTTCCTGTATTGGACATAGGCCTCGCCGAGTGTCGTGAATGACGGCCCCAGACTGCCATCTACACGAGACGTGTCTGACGGATGAAGCAAGGAACGCGAAGCGTATGCGCTCACGCCGAAGGAAATGCCATAGAGCGACGCCGATTGCAACGTCAGGCCGCCACCGTAATTGATCGTGTTCTGGTTGAGTCCCTTGTTATAGAACGCGTTGTGCGCGCCGTAGTAGAACGCGCGCACATCCCCCGAGACATGGCCTTCCGTGAAGAGTCCCGCAAGACTGCTGGCTTCCGGTGGCTGCCATGTTTCCAGCACCTGCGCCGACACGAACGTCGGCGCGACGATCAATGCAGTTGCGAGCCAAGGAAACATGCTGCGGCAATGCGTGGCTTCCGATTTGACATTCATGGTTGAGTTGGTCTGCCCTGTGTGATTGTTGACCCCTCTGTCAGCAGTTCAACTGTCAAAGGACCCGCTGTAAATTAACGAGCCAGAATCACGACGCATTCGACATTTCGCAGGATGGAAGCCCACCGGTAAAATCTCGCCACTTCATATAGTTAGAGAAAAAAAGCGTTGGACTTTACGTGCCGCCCAACACCATGTGCGCTTGTGGTGCATCCCTTTCCCTATAACGGATCGATGGCGACGCACACGCCACTGCCGTGGTGCAAATCGACGGCTTTCTCACGGAAATACGAAGGCACGTTGTTTGCTTGCCTTTCCCCGATAGCTGTCAAACCTCGTCGCCCCCTCACCGACCGTACGCGTCACCGCCTGCGCTTCGGGATCGCGCGCGGCAACTTTCGGTATAACGCGTATGGCACTGCTCCCCGGAAAGTCTCGCAACGACGCATCACGCAAGGTGGAACCCATTCTGCGCGAAGATAAGTCCTCCGTTCAGGCGCTATCGAGAGCGCTCACCGTGCTGGAAATCCTTTCGGAAGATGACGACGGCTACCGGCTCGTCGATCTTGCCGAGCGTAGCGGCCTGCCTGCCCCGACGATTCATCGACTGCTCACAACGCTTCAGCAGCGACGCTTCGTGGTGTTCGAATCGGAGAAAAATCTGTGGAGAATCGGCCCGCAGTGCTTTGCCGTCGGATCGGCGTTCATGCAGCGCCGCGACATGGTCGCTATCGCAACGCCTATGCTGCGGCGTCTGCGCGATATCGTCGGAGAGACGGTGAATGTCGGAGGACTCGATCAGGATGAAATCCTGCTGTTGCATCAGATCGAGAGCAAGCAGACGATGCGCGCCATCTGTCGTCCGGGGCAACGCTCACCGCTCGCGAACACGGCGATGGGAAAGTCGATTCTTGCGTGGTTGCCACCGGAGCGCGTCACGCAATTGGTCCAGCAAGGTCTCCCCCGTCTCACTCCGCAATCGATTAATCGTGGCACCGCGCTTCACTCAGCGCTGCGGGAAATTCGCCAGACGGGATATGCCGTCGACAACGAAGAGGTGGCTATCGGGTTGAGATGCATTGCGGCACCGGTCTTCAACGAGTTCTCGCTGCCCATCGCCGCGATCTCCGTAGTCGGCCCGACGCTTCGCGTCACGCTCGAACGCCTGGACGGTTTGAGCAAATCGGTGATGGTGGCGGCCGCCGAAGTCACGGCCGCCATTGGTGGCCGTCTGCCTGCGGAGGTCAAGGCCATCATTTCCGCCCGCATGTCGACTGTCACATGCGGTTGATGGCCCTGCCCCGGACACCGGCACCCGATAACGGCAGGCTGACTTAGCGCAAAGGCCAAATACGTGGCGGACGAAATGCACTTTCGTATTGCTCGCCGATGTCGCAAAGCAGCTTGTCGGCGCCCACCGGCCCGACGAGCTGAAAGCCGATCGGCACGCCTCGCGCATTGGGTGCCGACGGCAAATTGATCGCCGCGCAACCTGACATGTTGACGAACCCCGTAAAGATCGCGTGCCCGCGCGGCCCCACCGGCTGATCGTCGATGATGTTGGGGAACGCTTCGCCGGCGGGCCATGGCATCGCGGCGGCGGAGGGCGACATGATCAGGTCATAGGCTTCGTAAAGCTCAGCGAGTGTGGATTTAAGCTCCGCCAGCATCGCCAATGCCTCGTAGTACTGCTCGGCGCGTAAGCGGCTACCCGCCTCGTACATTGCCTGGATATCAGCGCCCACGCGATTTCCCCCGCAGGAATGACGCTTCAGCAACCACGTCAGACCGGTCTGGCTGATGGTCGTCCATGCCATTCCGAGCGCGTCGATGTCGAATGGCACCGCCCCGGCTTCGACGCGATGTCCCAGCGACGACAACAGATCTGCGGCCTGTGCCACGCTATCGGCGATCTGACGGTCGACCGGCGATGAACCGAATTCCGGCAAGTAGAGAATTCGACATGGCTTCGGGCGGGCCGCTTCGTAAGCATCATCGGCGAGGAGCACAGACATCGGATCGCGGAAATGGGGGCGGCCGATGATTTCCATCACGCGGCGGACGTCCGCTACGGTACGGGCAATGGGGCCGACCACCTCGCATTCATGAAGAATGGCGGCAAAGCCGTCCGCACGGGCAACCCGGCCCCGCGAGGGTTTCATACCGACGAGTCCCGTGTACGACGCCGGCCGGCGAATCGACCCTCCGCCGTCCGTCGCGATCGCAATCGGGCAGATGCCTGCGGCGACCGCAGCCACGGCCCCGCCGCTCGAGCCTCCCGGCGTCAGATCCAGATCGAAGGGGTTCCGGGTAAGCCCGAAAATCGCATTGTCCGTATATCCCTGCACGGTGAGTTCGGGGCAATTCGTCTTCCCCACAATGACGGCTCCCGCCGCACGCAAACGCGCCACGCACAACTCATCCTCGCTCGGAACGTAGGTACTGAAAAGTTCGCTCCCCCACGTCGCACGCATTCCCGCCACGGGGACATTGTCTTTGACGGTCATCGGAACCCCATCCAGCGCGCCTGACGGACAGCCGTTGCGCCATCGCTGCGCGCTTGCCTTCGCAGCGATACGCGCAGCATCAAGATCCGTCGTAACCACCGCGTTGATGCGTGGATTGATGTCCTCCATGCGAACGATGACACTCTCCAGAACGTCGATCGGCGTGTATTCGCCTCGCCCGAACCCCGTCGCCAGTTCGCTGGCGGAATAGGTCCACAACTGATCGTCTTTCGGCAAAGGGATCCCCGACTTAGTGACGAACGATGGCGGCAATCGGCATTTTTCCCGGCGCGCATTGATGCTCCGTCCCGCCCGAAACGAAGATCGCGGGGTCGCTGGTGACTGATCCGATCACGGCCCCCAACGCCGCACGCGCGTGACGCTCATAGTTGATGTCGGCGTCGGTCAGCATCGTGGTTCTCCATCCGCGTATCCGGCCGTCCGGACTCGCGTCGGCCTTTGCGAAGATCGCGGCAACGGCGCCGCGTGGCGCATCGCCAATCAGATCCCGGACAGTATTCGCGTCGATAACGTCATTCAACACACCATGACGAATCGAGAAATCGCTCGTCGATCGTGGTGAATTACCGAAAAGGAGTACCTCGCAATTTCTCAACTCCCCGCCCGCCGATGTCGATGCGACCGACGAGTACAGCTCAAGCCGTTTCGCAATCGCTTCGTTCGACACGCCGGTGGCATCCACTTCGTCGAGCGCGACGGCAACCCCCAGCGCGGTTGCGCCCCGCGCATACGGCTTCGATGCATTCGCGTCACGGGTGACGATCGGCTTGCCGCGCTTGTCTGCATCGGCGATGAGGGCCGGTGTCAGCAACGGCCCTTTGACCTGCACGTAGTGGACGTCCTTGGCATCCGAAATGCCGGCCTGAAGCATCGCGCCACGTACCGCTTCCGCAACCAGCTCGACTTGCCTGAGCGTGCCGATTTCCTCGGGCAGAAGATCTCGGGTTACGGTGACTCCCAGGACGAGTCGTGCCGCCCCATTGGAGCTCGTAGCGCCGTCGTCATCGACTCGCGTGAAGATGGTGGCGTGAGGCGACAGCACCCCTTCCGTGCCCCCCGACCATACAAAGCAAATCCGACTCGCGATGGTGTCGCGCGAAACGCCCATTTTGCTCGCAATCAGCAGTTGAAATGATTGCGTGGCAAACCCTCGCGTGAAGTCGTTAGCGCCGCCATTGCCCTCAGTTTTGCCAATGACGGCAACAATCGTGGACGGATCGATATCGCCGCAATCGATCAGGCGTTCCAAGGCCGACGTATCGCTCGGCGACATCATGGGAATTTTATGCAAATGGATCTTCATCAGAGGTTCCTAAGAGATCGATATGAATTTCATCGGATTATGGAATATGGGATACGTCGGATGTGCCGCCCAACCTCTCCCAAAGCGATATGGAGACATCGACGGTGAAGACGGGCGGCCTCTCAACATCTGACGATGGGCGATCAATGACGGACAATCGCCGTGCCCAACGCAGACGGCATGCGCGTCGCGCGGCCGAAGAAACACAGGACGGCGAGCGCCATCAGATACGGGGCCATCTGGATCACATAGGAACTCGTCGACAGCCCCCAACCCTGCATGTTGAGACCGACGGCATTGCTCGCTCCGAACAGCAGACAGGCGAGCATGACCGGCACCGGCCGCCAGCGGCCGATCAACACGGCGGCGAGCGCAATGAATCCCCGGCCGTTGGTCATCCCGTCGGTGAAGGTGCCCAATTGATCCAGCGCCAACGCCGCGCCGCCCACACCGGCAAATGCCCCGGCGGCGATGAGCGCCCAACCCCGCACGGCGGCTGGACTGGACCCGGCAGCGAAGACCGCCGACGGGTTTTCGCCCGTGGCACGAACCAACAACCCGGTTTGCGTGCGTCGCATCAGAAGGTGAAGCAGGAAGGGGCAGGCAAAGGCGACATAGGTCAGCAATGTCTGATGAAACAGGCCGGGCCCGATGACGGGCAGCTTCGATAAGCCGGGAATCAACACCGGGCCAGGCGTAGGAAGTTGCAGATTCGGTGCACGTCCTCCAAAGAGAGCGCGAAGCGCAAAGCTCGTCACACCTGCGACCAGGATATTGACCGACAGCCCCGTGACCATGTGATCGGTTCGGAACCTGCCGGTGACGACAGTCATGATCAATCCAATGGTTGCGCCCCCCAATGCGCTGAACAAGAGGCCGGCCATGTAATTTCCGCTGAGGTATTCGACAACCGCGCCCGAGAACGCGCCCATCAACATCATGCCTTCCACACAGACACCGAAGGTTCCGGCGGCCTCGCAAAGTGTCGCGCCAAGCGCGGCGAACATCAGCGGCGTGGCAATGCGAACCGTGGAGGCGATCAGTCCGGCCGCAACGTTCGTGTCGAGAAAAAGGTTCATACGCGCTTATGCCTCCGGTCCAGCCCGCGTGCGCAAAGCACAAACACCATCGTCAGTCCTTGAAGCACATAAACCAGTGACGACGGCACACCGATGTCTCTCTGCATTGCAAGGGCGCCGGCCTCGACGAAGCCAAAGAACAGTCCCGCCGGGATAACCGCCAGCGGGTCGAGTCCTGCCAGCAGCGCCACAGCGACACCCTTGAAACCGAAGCCGACGGAAAAACCTTCAATCAGGCGAGATTGCACGCCGAGCACTTCGATCGCCCCCGCGACACCGGCCAACCCACCGGCAATCAACATCGCAACGACGACGACACGTGTCTGCGACACCCCCGAGTAGCGAGCGGCCGACGGACTCGCACCGACCATGCGAGCACTGAATCCGAAGGGGGTCATCCACAGCAGGAAGGCCACGGCCAGGCAAGCGAAGATCGCCAGCAGAATGCCAATCGTCAGATCGGTATTCGAAATCAGCAGCGGCAAGAACGTACCATCCGGAACCACCGGGGATTGGGGGAACCCGGCCCCTGGCTCGCCCATCGGGCCATTGAGCACCTCACCCACCAGCAGCAGGCCCACGAAATTGAGCATCAGTGTCGAGATGACCTCATTGACACCCCGCCAAATCCGTAGCGCTGCCGCGAGGAAAGCCCAGAGGGCTCCCCCGATGGCCGCACTCAGCAGTGACATCAGAAGCGGCAACGGGCCGGATAGATCGCAGGTATGCAACGCCGCCCATGTCGCGAAGATCCCGCCGACGGCAATCTGTCCTTCTGCACCGATGCTGATGATGCGGGCGCGGAAACACAAGGCGATGCCGGCAGCCGCGAGGATGTATGGCGCACTCTTGTTCAATGCGAAGGCCACTGCATCGGCCGATCCAAAGGCGCCGATCGCCATATGCCAGAATGCAACCGCCGGGTTGTGCCCCGACATCATGATGAAGATCGCCGTCACGCCGAACGCGAGGAGAACGGCGAGGATCGCGTCTCTAAGAGCGCGAGCCAGCGTGAGGCGCTGCAAGATACGGTCGATCAGCGATTCTGGCCGGGTAATTGCCATCGTAGAGTCTTCAGTGTTCATCACGTCAATGAACCCTCCATGACTTTCGAACGCTCCGGCGTCTCGTCCGCCCCGGACATCAGCATGCCGATCTGCGTCAGATCGACATGCGCGCGGGCGACGACGCCCTTCAATTGCCCCGCACTCAATACACCGATGCGATCTCCCAGCATCAGCACCTCTTCCAACTCTGCCGAAATGTAGATGACAGCCGCGCCGGCATCGCGAAGCGCCAGAATCCGGTCCACAACGAATCTCGTCGCCCCGGGATCGAGGCCCCATGTCGGCTGCATCGCGATCAGCACGCGTGGCCCTCGCCCTATCTCTCGCGCCAGCACGATCTTCTGCTGGTTGCCGCCGGACAACGCGCCGGCAATGCCCTCGGGGCCCGGGCAGGCAATCCGGAACGCCGCGATCTGTTCTTGTGCACGACGGCGAAACGCCTTGCGATTAAGCATTGCCCCCTTGCTGAATGGTTTTCGGGAGAAATCTCGAATCGCGAGGTTGTCTTCGACGGTCATTGCAGGAATCAGGCTCGTTTGAGCACGATCGACTGGCACATAAGCAATGCCTGCCGCGAGGCGGCCGCGTGCGCCCATATCGGTGATGTCGACGCCGTCGAGCGTGATCGAACCGCTCTGCCCCCGGCGCAGTCCGGCGAGCGCCTCGGCGAGTTCCGTCTGACCGTTTCCATCGATGCCGGCAATCGCCAGAATCTCGCCCCGGCGCAACTCGAAATTCACGTCGTTGATCCGCGGTTGGCCGAGCTTGTCCGCGACGGTGAGTCCGCGAACCTGAAGCACGGTTTCGCGATTGCCAAATTCGGCACGGCGCGCCGGCTCGTCGATATCGCGATCGACCATCAGACGCGCAAGCTCGGATCGATGAGTGTGGGCTACGTCAAACCTGCTCGCCACCCTGCCTGAGCGCAAGACAATGCCCTCGTCGCAAGCGTCCATCACTTCCCCGAGTTTGTGGGTGATGAAAATGACCGACCGCCCCTCGTCCTTGAGCACGTGCATGATCTTGATGAGGCTCTGCACCTCAGGTGCACTCAGGTTGGAGGTGGGTTCGTCGAGGATAAGCAGATCCGCGCCGCGCAGGATCGCCTTGACGATCTCGACACGCTGACGCTGGCCGAAAGAGAGGTCCGAGACGAGACGCTCGGGGTTCAGCTCCAGACCGTAGCGGGCACTGGCCTCCCTGACCAATTCCGCCATCTTTGCGCGGCGTAGCCAGCGTCCGGATGCGGGCCATCCGAGCATGACGTTGTCCACGACGGCCATCGACTCGACGAGCATGAAATGCTGATGAATCATGCCGATGCCCGCGGCAATCGCATCACGCGGGTCATGCCCCGCAAGCTCTCGCCCTTTGAATAGAATCACCCCGCTGTCAGGATGGGTGATGCCAAACACCAGCTTCATCAGCGTGCTCTTTCCCGACCCATTCTCGCCAAGCAGTGCAACGATGCGCCCGCGAGGCACGACCAGATCGACGCTGTCATTGGCCACGACGGCGCCAAACCGCTTACATATCTTCTGCAGTTCGAGAATGGGCCGCAACGGCGGGTTGCCCGCCGTGCTCTGCACGCTCGTCATCGTTACAGTCCGCCGCGCGCGTCTTGCGGTGTCACGGTGATCTTCAGATTACCGTCAGCAAACTTTTTCTCAACGTCGCCCAGCTCCTGCGAGATGGCGGCCGGTACCACGGGGTTGAATTGCTGTCCCGTTTGGTAAGCGAGTTGCGCGCCCGTACTTCCTTTACTATTCAGGCCGTACAAGCGATATTCCCCGCCCTTCGGGCCGTGCGTTGCGGAATCGGCAACGGCGGCGTACATATCGCCCCATTGCTCGACGATATTCGTCAGCACATTCTTCGGTGCGAGCGCCGTGTCAGCGACCGAACGGCCAGCGGCGTAGACATTTTTCTCCTTCGCCGCGGCAATGATTCCTGACTGACCCGCATTCAATTTGCCAGTGACAAAGTCGGCTCCCCACGCGATCAGCGACAGTGCCGCTTCCTTGGCCGCGCCGGCGTCCTCCATGTCCTGGACATAGATCACCTTGACCTGAATGTCCGGCCGCACGCTCTTTGCCCCCTTGCGGAATGCGCCGACCTGAGCGACCACATTAGGCAGGCCCTCGAGGCCGTTCACCGACCCGATCTTCCCGGTCTTGCTCATTCGTGCCGCCAGCACACCTTCCAGAAAGCCGAACTGTGTATTGTCGAAGTCGACCGAAGTCACGTTTTTTCCAGACCCGGCCGAGCCGGACCCCACGACGAACAACGTCTTCGGAAAGCGTGGGCCAACGGCTTGCGCCGCCGACTGAAAGCGCCCGGTATGACCGATGACCAGGCGATACCCCTGACGAGCGTAGTCGCGCATGGCCTGTGCCATGTCCGCAGGCTGGACGTTCTCCGAGTAAGCAACGTCCCAACCCATGGCTTTGAGTTGCTTCACCCCCGCGTAACCCTGTGCGTTCCAGCTCTGGTCGTTGACACTACCGGGCAACAGAATCGCGGCCTTCTCTGCAGCAAACGCCGAAGCGGAAACCACGGCCATCCCGGCAAGCCCCAGGATGAACGCCTGCCTCAAACGTCGGGCGATGCTTTTACAGGAACGCACTTCATTTTGTTTATTGAACATAGCGATGTACCGTGTGTAGAGAATTTGACGGTTTTCGAGCGCGCTTTGATTGCGATCCATGCACCCGACAGGACCAATATAAGTCGCTAAAAATTCGTCGCGGGACGTCATTTCACCGAGCGGAAGCACGCCCGCAATTCCAATAGCAATCAATTACTTACATTGTTTCCCGGATGAAATCTCCGTCCACCGGGATGCCACTGGAAAAGTAATATGGGAAAAATGGGGAGGGCCGCGCTCGAATTGGCGCGTGGTGTTTGAGCGACACCGCGTCTTGCGAGGAATGGGGAGACCCGGTATCTGCGAGACCGAGCTGAAGATGACGACGTATCGCTGAGCGCGTTCGATGAAGCCGGGAAGATGCTTCCCGCTCCGGCCGCGTCGGGCTGGCAGCGAGAGCGTGTGCGTGTACTCGTACAGACCGTGCTTGCCGTCAGCGCCGCCCCCCGAGTTTCCTCATGTGCCGGCCGCGTCCTTTAATCGCGAAGTGAACCTTTGGACAATATCCGGTTACGGCATCGCGACTGCTATGCCGGCAGAAGACCCGCAACGCGATAGCTTTCAATTAGCCCGTCATAGAGAGAAATATCCGAGCGGCTCCTGGCAATGAGCTGAGCGCCAGCGACGGCTGCGAAGATGGCGCGAGCACGCCGTTCGCTATCCTCAGCACCGACCACGGCCGCGGCGGATAGCACCCGGCTCAGCCACGCAACGTTCACATCGGCAAAGGTCCGGACCTCTTTCGTCACCACTTCCGGCAGGTCATCAGATTCCGCGGCCATGAAGCTGCAAAGGCACATGCGGTTGCCACTCTCAAGCGCCTTGCGAAAGGTATCGGGATAGTGGCGCAGGCAGTCGATCGGATCTGCGGATTCGGCCCAAAGCCCATCCAGGGTCGCGGCTGACTTCTCCCAATAACGCCTCGCCACCGCTGCGCCGAGATCTGCCTTGCTTGCGAAGTGATGGTAGATGCTCGCGGGCTTGATGCCGATATCCTCAGCGAGCTGGCGATAATTCAAGCCGCTGTAGCCGTGCGCCTGCGCAATCTTTGTGGCAGCCACCAGGATTCGCTCCCTGGAGTTCAAGCCTGAGTCGTTCTTCACTACTACTGCCTCCACAAACTGGAATGACTGTTGACGCAGGAGAGTATAGCCGCTATCGTTAATCTAACGAACGTTAGGTAGATATCCTGGGCAATTTCCTTCTTATATTGTCCGGTCCCATGTAACACAGCACGCAGTGAGGCAAGCATGACTTCCGGCTCCATGAATTTTGACGTAACCACGCTCCCGATCATGACGATTTACGATTTTCCCAAGGGACCTTATCCGACGCGCGTGCGTATCGCCCTAGCCGAGAAAAATCTGCAATCGCGCGTCGAGTTCGTGATGGTCGATCTTTACAAGGGGGAGCACAAAAGACCCGAATTCATCGCCGAGAAAAACTACTCGGGCACGCTGCCGGTCCTCGAACTCAACGACGGAACCTGCATCGCCGAATGCACCGCCATTACCGAATATCTCGATACGCTCGATGGCGCACCCACGCTAACCGGCAAGACGCCGCTTGAAAAGGGCGTGATCCACATGATGAGTAAGCGCGCCGAGTTGGAGGTGCTCGATGCCATCAGTGTCTATTTCCACCATGCCACGCCAGGGCTTGGGCCCAACGTCGAACACTATCAGAACTCCGAATGGGGGGGTCGTCAGCGCGACAAAGCCCTGAGGGGCATGCGCTACTTCAATGACGTTCTGAAAAAGCAAATGTTTGTCGCCGGGGACGCCTTCTCGATGGCCGACATCACCCTCATTGGCGGTCTGGTCTTTGCGTCGATCGTGAGGCTGTCCGTGCCTGCAGAGTGCGAAGCCCTTCTTGCTTGGTACACGAGAATGCTGGAACGCCCGAGCGTCAAAAACCAGCCGGCGTTCGCCTGAAATCACACAAGAGCGGACGTTTTGCATGCGTTTGGCGAGGCCTCAAGGCTCAACGCGTTGAGCCGACATCTTGGTGCTCACTCCGAAGGCGATCCGACTGAGCAGTGCCAAAAGCCAGGCGCCAGCCATGCCGTAGAGCATCACCCACTCGAAACCGCAGACGAGCGCTGCGTGTGCCATTGCAAGATCCGTGCTGGTTGTGAACCCTGCAAATTCACCGGCCGCAACCTGCTCAGCGAGCCGCTGCGAGGTTGCGGCATCCCATCCCTCCGGCAATGCCCGAGCGAGCCTGCTGTGAACACCTTCAAGAAGCAGGAATCCCATGACGGCGATGTTGATCGCGAGGCTGATCAGTCGTGCGCTCATGTCGATACCGGATGCCATGCCCGCACGATTCGGCGAAACGGCTCCCGTCGCCGTGTTCGTGGCCGGCGTATTCGTTAGACCAAGGCCGGTGCCGCACAGGACGCACCCTGGCAGCATCGCCAGCCAGCCCGCGAGGGGAGCGCCAGTTCCGAGTTTCATCAGTAGGAAGCCAAGACCGATGGTGAACATGCCGAGCGGAATGACGCGTTTCGCGCCGTATTTCGCGGCGAGGCGTTCGGCGAGCGGCGGCACCAACAGCGTCGGCAACGTATAGCTCAGCAAGGCCAGTCCGGCGACCAGGCCGTCGTAACCCAGCACACCGTGAAAGTAGATCGGCAGATAGATCATGAACGGCCAGTAGCTGAAGTTCATTCCCATCGAGCCGAACATGGCGCCCGAGAATGCGCGAATCCGGAACACTGAAAAATCGAACGTTGGGCGCTCGGTGCGCATCTCGATAACAACGAACATGACGAAGCTGATGAGCGCTAATAGCAGCATGCCCAGCGCGGGCCGACTGCCCCAGCCAAGAGCCGCGCCTTGGGTAATGAAGTACACGAGGCAAAAGCTCGAGATCGACAGCGTGAGGATCCCGCCGATATCGAGCGTTTGCGCATGCGGATCGCGCGACTCCTGCACGCCTGATACCGTGAGCCAGAGCGCGACCATCGAGATCAGCACGTGCACGAGGAAGACCCAGGACCAATAGGTAAGCGCAACAATTGCGCCGCCAACCATCGGGCCGAAGCCAAGACCGATGCCGAAGATGATGCCCCACACACCGAACGCCCGGCTGCGCTCGCGTCCTTCTTGAAACTGGTGGGACAGGATTGCCACCTGACAGATCAGCATGGCGCCGCCGGCCACCCCTTGCAGGAAGCGGCTGACGATCAACACCGAGGTGGTCTGGGCAAGGCCGCACGCCAGCGACGTGATCGCGAACAGCACGATGCTGATTGCGTAGACGCGTTTGCGGCCGAAACGATCCGCCAGCGATCCAGTCGCCATCAGCACGGTAGTGCAGGCCAGCGTGTAGGCATTCATGATCCATTGGAGCGCCTTGAAGTCGGCATGCAGGTCGGCGGCCAGGGTCGGCAGTACGGCAGGAACGCTGGAGATTTCCAAGCCGAACATCAGCGCGGTAAGACAGACCGCCGCGAGGGCGAATTCGTTGTTTAGGGAACGTTTCATCAGAGCCATCGGGATCAGATTGACCCACAGGGCGATAGCGGCCCTGTGAGGCGGAGCGGCGAGTGGCTGACAAGCAGCCAGCGCCGGGGGTTACAGGTACTATATCGGGAGTTAAATTCCCCATTGCTGAAGTTTTTTCCCGGCAATGAGGCTATGGAGGCCCCAATTGATTGGCAAACTCGATGGTGTCGATGTCTTCGTCCAAGTGGTCGAAGCTGGCAGCTTTACGGAGGCGGCCGAACGGCTGCATATCACGCGCTCGGCGGTCGGCAAGGTCGTGACGAGGCTTGAGGCGCGACTGGGCACGCGACTGCTTCATCGCACGACGCGCAACCAGACGCTAACGGAGGCGGGACGGGCCTATTACGACCGATGCGTTCGGGCGCTAGCGGAGCTTCATGCTGGCGAGGCAGAACTCGAGAGCGGCGCGAGTGAGCCGCGTGGCCGGTTGCGCGTGAGCGCACCCACTGCCTTTGGTCACCGCTGCGTCGCGCCCGTGCTGTTCGCCCTGACTCGAAAGCACCCAGAGCTACAGGTCCACATTTCGTTTTCAGATCGCGCGGTGGATCTGGTCGAGGAGGGATTCGATCTGGCCGTACGCATTGGCGATGTGGGCGGCACAGGGCGACTGGCTTCTCGTCGCATCGGTGTCCAGAACCAGAGCATCGGCGCGGCGCCCTCGTACCTTGCCCAGCACGGCGCGCCGGTGGCAGTGGAGGACTTTGCCCGGCACGTCGGTGTCACGTATGCACGTGCGGGCGCGGTGATGCCCTGGACCGTACTCGAACCGGATGGAATGGCGAAGGAGTTGCCAATTTGCGGGCAACTCAGCATGGACGACGTGCAGGCCGTCGCCGACGCGGGGTGCGACGGTTTGGGGCTCGTGCAGTTGCCCTGTTGGTTGTTGTCGCACTACGTCACCACGGGCGAACTGGTTGCCGTGCGCGAGCGTTGCGCCGCACGGCCACTGGACATTCACGTGGTCTGGCCACGTACACCGTATCTGCCGTCGAAGACGCGGTTTGCGATTGAAGCGCTTGCCACGCAGATTCCGACCGGTCGACTCGATTGACGCAACGTGTGGGGACACAGCGGGGTGATTGAGAGAGGGCGTCTGCCCCTCTCCCCCGGCGAAAGCCGGCCGGGGCCGAACACACACGCCAGGCCGATTTTGGGTGTCACACGGCTAACCAACAACATTGAAGAAGGCGACCGAGGTGACTAGGACAATGGCCGCCCAAGCCCGAAAGCTGTCGTTTGTAAACCTATCCTCCGGCACCTGAAACACAAAAATCGCGACAAGTACCGCGATCTGCATCACCAAGGCCCCGCGACAAGCAACGCGCAGGCTAAGTCGCAAACGAACGGCTAGCAATGGCCAGATTTGCCGGAGTGACGCGGCGAGCATCGTGGCGCATTTCATGACGTTGTCTCCGTTGGGATCTATCGCTGTGATTCAATTGTTGGAAACGCGAATAGCTCGCACGTATGGCGTGCAGATCAAAGCCGCGCTGCCGGCACGGGATCCACGTGCGTCATGACGTCCAGGACTTTGGGTATCGCTTTGAGTCGGCGATGCACGGATTCTGCGATCTGGTGGCCATCTCGCACCGACAGGAATTCGTCCACTTCGATGTGAATGTCGACGAGGACAAAATCGCCCACGGTGCGCGTACGAAGATCGTGAAATCCGCGCACGCCACTCACGCCGGCAACTGCATGTTCGATTGCCAATATTTCTTCATCTGCGGCTGAGTGATCCATGAGGTCGCTCATCGCGGCCCATCCAATCTGCCCCCCCATTTGCGCGATCATTGCCGCGACAATCAGGGAAGCGATCGGGTCTCCCAAGGGAAATCCGAATGAGTTCGCAAGAATGCCGGCCAGCACCACGAGCGACGAGGCCGCATCGGATCTTGCGTGCCACGCATTCGCAATCAGCATTTTCGAGTCGACACGCCGGCCAACCGTGAGCATGTAACGGAACAGCAGCTCCTTCGCGAGCAGCGCGAGAGCGGCAGCCCAGATAGCCGACGCGTGAACCACAGGAATGGAAGCCGGGCTGAGCAAGCGGGTCACCGCCGTCCATCCGATGCCAGCCGCAACGCCAAGCATGAGCACACCAAGAAGCAACGAAGCTGCCGTCTCGAATCGGTAGTGGCCGTAGGGATGATTGGCGTCAGGGGCCAGCCTGCTTTGGCGGTTGGCCGCGATCACAACGAAGTCCGAAATCAGATCGGAAAGCGAGTGGATGCCGTCAGCCACAAGCGCCTGAGACCTGGCCAGTAGCCCGATGACCACTTGGGCGATCGACAAGACAAGATTGACCCAAACGCTGACTAGCGTGCTGCGTATTGCTGCGTCATGACGATCCATAATTTCCCTTCGCACGGGGTTGGGTGGATAGTGGCTTTTCTCCCGGCGAAGCGAACGATATTTTAAAGTCAGGAATTTTTCAAGCGCATGATATTAAAACGTTTTTGATACTGATAATCGTTCCTATGCGCAATTACAAAAAAGCAAATTTCTTGAACGACCTAATTCTTCGCTAAGCTTAATAAATGCATAATTCACTATCCACTCAAACTGAAGGTTGAATAGTGAATAAGCGAACTTCATTCGGCGTTGTTGCCCGAGCATTTCATTGGGTCATGGTACTGTTGCTCATAGCCCAATATACGGTGGCGTGGACGATGCCGGATATCCACCGGGGAACCCTACCCATCGGCTTGGTCGGATGGCATCTGTCTATTGGGACTGCCCTGCTTGCATTGGTGTTGGCGCGATTACTGTGGCGAATGACTCACCCGGTACAGAGTGCATCAAACACGCCACTATTGAACGCGCTTGCCGGAGCCGGGCATGCGGCGATCTACGTCTTGCTGTTTGCCGTTCCCATTATGGGCTGGATCAACGCTTCGTCGCGCGGTTATGCGGTTCAGCTGTTCGGTACCGTAACGTTGCCGTCATTATCGACAGAAGGCTCGACGCTTGGTCATGCGATGGGCGACATTCATGTCTATGGATCGTACATTCTGCTTGGAATCGTCGGGATCCATGTTCTCGCCGCCCTGTACCACCGTTTGATTCTGCGAGACGGCGTCATGGAGCGAATGCTCCCGCTCTCCAATAAGAAGTGGCGCTCGATCGAATGACGATCTGGACTTCCCCGCTCTCGATGTACTCGCAAGCGACACTCAATGCCATTGCGAGACGTTTGAATAAATGCCCTGGGGGAGACACCATTGACCAGGACACGAATCGCCCTGATCAATGTCCGACATCCGCGCATCAGGTCCGTGTTGCACATTGAGGGGCTGCGCCACAGCGGCCCCCGATACGCAGCATCAACCCGGATTTTTAGACTTGTTGTCGATTGGAATCCGAATGAAATATATGTCCCAGTCGGATTCTCCCGTCCTCGTGAAGCCATGCCGCATGTAAAAGCGAATGGAGTCACTGTCTCTGAGAGCCCCTACAGTGAGAGGTAAAGACTTTTCGTCGGCTTGCCGAAAGATCGACGCCAGGACCAGGGCTCCTATGCCCTTTCGTTGATTGCCGGGTGTGACGTAGAGATGGTCTAGCGCTATATGGTCGGGGGCGAAAGTTATCGATACGAAGCCGACCGGCTGGCCGTCAACAATAATGAACTTGCATTGCGACGGCTCAAAACTTGAAAGGAAGCGGTCTCGAGCCCGTTGCGGATCGAACCGTCCGACTCGCTCGAGACTCTCCTGCATGGCGCTAATGCGAATCCGCACCAATGTCTCGGCATCGGAGTCCTTGGTGGGAGCAAATGTCAATCGCATGGGTTGCACTCTCCTTGTTGCCGAAGGCAATTTCTCGATGTAAGTCCGAGCCAGTCTATCTCAATGATGGCGTGGGACTTTTTCTAACGGGTAGTCAGGTGTTGCGCGTAAAAAGCGCCATTGCCCAGACAACCGCATTATGTACTACGGTTCGCCTGCCGCCTCCATGCCCCTTTATGCGCCCATCACCAAAATACTCGGAAGTAGCCCCGCGGCATTAGAAGGCGCTCCGCGGTTGACGCAGCCTGCTGGCCGCCTGCATCGGCCCCACTTGCCCCACCAGAACCACCAGGACGGCCAACGACGATTCCGCCTGATGGCGCCCCACCTGTGGACTGGCTCTGCCCATCGCCATGCCGCGCTTCACTCAGCCGGGTCGCAACCTCTCGGGCTTCTTCAGCGAACGCCCACAGCCGGGCGGCAAGGTCGGGCGCTTTCAACCCGGCAATCAGGATGACCCTGGAGATCTTGCCGTTGTCGGCAACCTCGACGGTGGAGGCTGCGAACTCGCGGAAGACCTTGTCCTTTGGAAGCCCCGCATTGCCCTTTGTCAGCTTGCCCCGATGCGCCACGAAGATGTCGCCTCGGCCATCCTTGACAAAGGCACCGGCCGTACGCCGGTTATAAGTGCCAGCCGGAAAGTTCAACTGGACAGCTATCTCGATCCGCTTCGTACTTCCCGGTTCTGCGCGAAGCACGAGGTTAAGGCGTTTGTCCGGCGCGACGTGCGGCGACCAAGCCCGGACACTGGTGCCAGCGCGCGCCTCGAAGTACACCGTGCCGGTGTGGTGACCGGCTGGGTAGGTTATCTCGCGGCTCTCTTCGTATTGGAGGGTCGCACGCAATTGCTTCGCAAGTTGCTCGTTCAGTCGCGAGATGTCCGCGATGTCTGTGACCACCTCGAAAGCTTCATCCACTGCTATCTCCCTGCTACCTCAGTTTGCTAAGCATCCGTTCTGGCTGGGCGCGGTCCGAGCCCCCCCCACAAAGATCGAGAACTTGCGGTTGAACAACCGCTTCCGGGTCGCGAATTCCCCGCTACGTAGGGCTGCAACGGGTCGCAAGCCACCGCTTGGGAACGGCGGCAACCGGCGGTGGATTCAACCAGTCGACACCGTGATCCGGTTCGTCGACAATTGCACCGTCGCCTGCGTTCGCAGGCCACCGATGGATACGTCAATGCCGATCACGGAAATGCTGCATCCGCCATATGGGACCATCATTGTGCTCAACGGTCCGAGCAGTGCCGGCAAAAGCACCCTGTCCAAGTATTTGTGTGAGAACTTGGCTGAACATCATTTGCACATCGAGCTGGACGCGTTCCGAAACATGGAGCCGGCTAACTATTGGGATGTCGAGAAGCAGATGACACAGGTTCGCGTGGCCGCGCTATGCCGAGCCATCAATGCCACGGCCGCGACCTTTTCCAGGCACGGCCAGGCCGTGATCGTCGATCACGTCCTTTCATCCGATGCGTGGCACTACATGCTTGAGGACTTGATCGGTCTCCCGGTTCTCACAGTCGGCGTCTTTTGTTCGCTCGACATATTGACCGAGCGCGAGCTTACGCGTGGCGATCGCAAGATCGGACTGGCCAAGTCTCAATTCGATTCGATTCACGCTAACCGGCACTATGATTACGTCGTGGACACGTCGTCTTCGAGCGCACTCGATTGCGCCCAGTCCGTACTGGAATGGTTACAACGCCGACCGACTCCCACTGCATTCGCAAAGATGCACCCGCAATTTTCCGACAACGCAAACTTGACGAAAACTGGCCAATAGTTGCTGGTGGTGGCTGGTCCCCCTTCCTTATGTCCGAACCTCGCAGCGTCACCTAACCGTGTAGCCACGCCCCTCCATACATGCCCCGTACGCTCGCCAGTACGCATCCATCTGCGACATCTTGGCGTTTTGCGCCATCTGGGTTTCTGCGGCATAGCGGCCACGCGCTCGCGCGCCGCCGGCAACGGCACCCACGGTTGCCCCGACCGCCGCAGCGTGCCCCACGTCGTTGTGGCCGAGTTCACCAACAACAGCGCCCGCCGCCGCCCCACGAGCAGCCCCCCTTACGTGGCCGCCCACAGGTGCGGGCGCAGGAGCCGCCTGAGCCGCGACCACTGCCGGATCGATGCCGGTGTTCTGCTTGGCCCATCCGTAGCATGCACCATCGTCGCTCGCCTGCCGCTCAGGACTCTGACCGTGGCCTGGATAGACGGAGGGCTTCTGGCCGAATGCGGAGGCCGCGAGCGTCAGACCCAACGCGAATATCACAAATCTCATGAGAATTTCCTGTTGCTAGAAGATGAGAGTGCCCGTTGCCATGAACGTCTGCGTGCTCTTGAAGCGGTTAGTACTCGAAACGGTCGGCACCCAGCGAGCCGAGAACGAGAGCGGTAGCTTGCCGTCGATCTTCGTGTCGTAGGTCACGATCGGCCCAAGTGCCACGTCCTGACCACGAAAGCCACCCAGGCGATCGGCAGTGGAACCGGTGTCGTTGCCAAGCTGCTGTGTCGTGCCCACGACAAGGCCGACGCCGAGACCATTCGAGAACTTCTTCATTCCCATCACGTCGAGCGTGAACAATGGCGCGTTTTGATAACCGGTGGCGTTATTGCGCGTATAGAACTGCACGCCGGCCACCACGTCGAATTCCAGCCCATATGACGGCACTAACTTCGTATAGGCCACCTGCGGAATGAAGGTCCAATTGTTCAGGCCCGTATTGGCCAGCGCGTTCGAGTCATAGCGCCCGGTCGGCGCCCAGACGTTGAGCGAGAGCGCAATATGATCGGTCTGCGAGAAATGGTAGCCAGCGATGATCGGCGCGAAGCTGATATCGAACAGGTTGGACGCACGCTGCGAGGCAGCCGCGTTGCGTCCGCCCACACCGAGCGATGCCGTGACACTGGTCCACATATAAGGCAACGTGAAACTCGATGCGAAATTCCATGCCCCCGTGCCCGTGTCCCAGGTCTTCATGAGCGTGGCAAGCGTGAGGGCAATCTGCCCATCCAGCCCGAGCGAAGTCTTGCCTGCCACCGGTACCTGCCGGTTTCCGCCGATGCTCCCGTCGAAATAGATCTGTGAGAGATTCGCGATCCAGATCGGCTGGGGCGACACAATCCCGATGCTGGGCTGCACGGCAGTGCCCGTGATCGGGCGGCCCAGCGCGCCCTCGGTGGCGTGAGCGTGAGTAGCGGCGCCCAACATGGACACCGCGGCGCCGAGCGCGAAAGCCGGCCGCCTGAGCGAGGCCGCCTTTGGTGAAATCCGGCGAAACAAACGTTGTGGCATCACGAGAAAGTCCTCATGCATCAAGGCCTGGCGTTTGCCTGGCGTTGGTCGAAAAGTCATGGAAATAGAGAGAGGCAGCGTCAGGCTGAAAGGCTGCCAGGAAGGCTTGCCGGAAGCGGGCGATGTCGCGCCGGCGAAGCGTGGGAAGCGTATTAATGCAGCCTCGCCGCCGGCTGCAATTGCCCTATTGCGATGCGCGCGAACACATCGATTACCGTCAATTGAGACATCTGCCTTTTCGTGCGAGAAAAATAGACGAAGTAAGGAAAGCCCACATTTGAATAACTGTCATTCTTGTTTGAATCACAACCATAGCCCAATCGTTTGAAACAAAAATCCTCTCGTACCCGCGCGATACACGATGGCGCTCGAGCCGAATCAAAGGCGAGCACGCACACACCAAGCGAGGCACTCAGATCAAGGCGACACACGGGAAACGTCGAATCAGAATGTGTCAACTCGTGTGCAAAAACAAGCGCCAAGCGGTCTGACGAGACAAATTCGAGAGGAAAATGAGACGGTGAGATCTTGTGCCGCAGGGGCTGCGTGACAGAATAAGACGTGCTGATGGCAGAGCAGCAACAAGGCTCGTGAGCCAGTGATCCAAGTGGCTTAACGAGGCATGCAAATCACCAGTCACTTGTCGCTTAGGGGAATCCTTGTGAAACACGATTTCTCCGTATTTTTCTGAACGAATGGGTGATGCGCAATCTTGCCAACGATTGCGATGGACTCCCGATCACCTCGTTCACATTGTCAGCCTTCATGGCGAAAACCAACCGATTGCGTATCACAACTGATAGGGAATAACGATGCAGAAACGGAACTCCATGCTGATGGTCGCGGCCGCGCTCGTCGTCGGCAGCTTAGCGTTTGCCGGTTGCACCACCACCGGCGACAAGCCCGACACCGCGGCGACCAGTGCATCCAAAGGTTCGGCGATCGACGCCAGCGTCGATGCCACGCTGACGCGCCTCTATTCCACCGTCAAGGGCTCACGTGAGCTTGTCGCGAAGTCGCGCGGCGTGCTGGTCTTCCCGGAAGTGATCCAGGCCGGCTTCATCGTCGGTGCGCAGTCCGGTAACGGCGCCCTGCGCATTGGCGGCGATACAGTCGGTTACTACAACACGTCGTCGCTGTCGGTCGGTCTTCAGGCCGGCGCGCAGTCGAAGGCGATCGTCTTCCTGTTCATGACGCAGAGCGCGCTCGACGAGTTCCGCCATTCGGAAGGCTGGGCCGCCGGCGCAGGCGCGTCGGTCGCGCTCGTGAAGGTGGGTGCGAACGGCGCGGTCGACACAACCACGGCCACCGCGCCGGTCCAGGTTGTCGTGATGACCAACACCGGCCTGATGGGCGACGTGTCGATCAACGGAACGAAGGTCACGAAGCTCAAGCTCTGACGCCACAGCAAGCGTATGCGCTTCGGTGCCGCGCCTGGGCCCTGCGCAAATGTCGGTGATCTTGCCACTCGGCATCGCCGCAACCTGGATCGCCCCTTATGGCCCGATCCAGGTCGCGGGCTCTTTCTTGAGCCCGCGAACCTCTGGCCTCACAGCACCGTTATCACGCGTGGGCACATGCGCCGACGCGTCGCCAGTATCGAAACGCTTCCCTCCTGCCCGCGCAAGAATCGGTGAACGATTCAGCACAACGCCGTGTTCGCGGCCACAGCCCACGTCACGGTTTGCCCTCCCCTCACCGCAAGTCAACGGTCATCTCCGGCATATCAAACGCCGGCGTCCCCTTCGATACAGGCGATACGCTCACCGTCAACTGGACAGAAGCGATGCCCCCGACACCCCTCCCCGTCGAGACAGCCCCCACGAAGGATTTACGTCCGATTTTCGTCACCGGGATTCGAGCAGATCACAATCGAGATCGAGATCAAACGACCTTTGTAAAAGTTCAAAGGCGAGGTGTAGCAAGCATTGCTAAGGTGAACTATGACGTGCGCCCCATTCCGAGCAGAAAGCGCCAACCAAGCGCGATGGCACGTCCGGGGAACGCTTTTCCGGCGAGAGCTGTTTGCCAGCGCGCCTCGCACGTTAGCTTCATATGCTTGCGGAGTCTCTCGCTCTCCTCCGAAATTCTTGCATGCCTGACATGACACCTCGCGATACCACTCTCGTGCTGCAACGCCTCAATACCCACTGTGCGATGGCGCTCGAGGCGGCCGCGAGTCTGTGCCAGTTGCGGCTTTCAGACGAAATCACCGTCGAGCACTGGTTGCTCGCGCTCCTTGAGGCCGGCGATGGCGATATCCCCGCCATCATGGACCACTACGGCATCGACGTGGATGTTCTCTGGGATGTGCTGATGTCCACCATCGACCGCTTGCCGCGCAATCTGCGAAAAGATCCTGGCCTGTCGTCGCAACTCGTGAGCCTGCTGCACGCCTGCGCGGACAATCCCCAATGGCCTATCCGCTCCGCCCATTTGCTCCAGGTCATTGTTGATTCTCCGCACGTGCTGCGTGCCCCCTCACTCTGGCCGCTATTGAACTTCAGCAGCGCTCAAATCGACAAGCTTCTCTCCCAGCTCAGCGCCCACACATGCGAAACGCCGTCGCCCCTCAGCGCGCCCTCTGCGATAGTCGAGTCAATGCTTCAAACGACATTCGGGCAGGACATAGCGTCCACGGCTCATTCACGCATGCCGGCAGCGGCCGACGGCCTGGGCTCGGCATCGGCAGACCCGCTGGCACGTCACACCACCGATCTGACGGAGAAAGCGAGAAACAGGGAGCTCGATCCCGTCTTCGGGCGTGATCGAGAGATCCAGCAAATGGTCGAGGTCCTCGCCAAAAGCCGAAAAAACAGTCCGATCCTGGTGGGAGAACCGGGGGTGGGAAAAACGGCCTTGGTCAATGGGCTGGCGTTACGCTTGGCGAGCGGCGACGTACCGAATGTCATTCGCGACGTGCGTATTCTGACGCTTGACCTCGGGTCGTTGCTGCCCAGTATCGAAGGAGAAGCCAGATTCGGGCAGCAGCTTGACGCCGTGATCGACGCAGCGCAAACGAGCGCCGAGCCTGTGATTTTGTATATCGACGAAGTCCACACGCTCTCGAGATCCCGTCATGCGACAAATGAAGCAAACGCAATCGATCAATTAAGGCGCGCACTGGCGCGTTGTGACATACGAACCATTGCTGTGGTGACGTGGGCTGAATACAAAGCGATCTTCGAGCCCGATGCCGCGCTGACGCGCCGCTGTCAGATCATTCAGGTCGACGAGCCGGACGACGATGCAGCATGCCTGATGTTGCGCGGACTCAAGTGGCATTACGCAACGTTCCACCGAGTCCATGTGCGAGACGACGCGCTGGTGGCAGCAGTCAAGCTCGCGCGTCGCTATATTCCAACGCGGAAGTTACCGGAAAAAGCCTTTGATCTGCTCGATACCGCAGCCGGGTGCGTGAGAATGGCGCTCGACATCGCACCTGCGGCCCTTCAGCGAGCCTCGGCAACCGTAAGTGCACTCGAAATCGAGCAGGCGACGCTTGAATTCGATATTGCCGAAGCAGGAACTGGGGCGTCCAAACGGTTGAAGGACATCGAAATCGCCCTTCATGCCGCAAGAGCCGAGGTGAGTGACGTTCAAGCCCGTTGCGCGACCGAGCGCGAACTTGCCAATGCCATACGGGCGCAGCGCGACGCAGCGCCTCAGATGCGCGACGCCGACGCGTTGGCGCTCGCTTGCGAAGCGCTGGCGCGGGCGCAAGCGCAGGACACGACCCCGCTCGTGTGCGCCGACGTAGACGCACAGGTGGTCGCTCAGGTGGTCTCCGAGTGGACAGGGATTCCCGTTGGCAATTTGACAATGGACGAGCCACATGATCTCCTCGCGCTGGACGCGTCATTGAGATCATGGATAGCGGGACAGCACGACGCCCTGCGGGTGCTCGCCGAGAACCTGCGGACCGCCAATGCCGGGTTCAAGCCGGAGCGTGCCCCGTCGGCGGTCTTCCTGCTGACGGGGCCATCCGGGGTGGGAAAGACCGAGACGGCATTGGCACTGGCGGACATCCTGTTCGGCAGTCAGGCCGCGCTTATCTCCCTCGACATGTCCGAATACCGCGAAGCCCACACCGCCTCCCGCTTGACGGGACCGCTGCCGGGCGATGTCGGATATGGCCGGGAGGGTGTGCTAACCGAGGCGGTGCGTCAACGGCCGTACAGCGTTGTTCTGCTTGATGGGCTGGAGAATGCCCATCGCGAGGTGTTGGACACACTCCGCCGAGTGGTCGATGGCCGCGTGACGCACGACGCGCAGGGACGCGCGATCGACTTCCGCAACTGCGTCTTCCTCATAACGTCCAGTGTCGGGGTCGAAACGATCGAGTCGATCACCGCCGAACACGCGGACGTGCCCCACGACATACTGCTCGAGGCGGTTCGACCGGTGTTGTCAACACACTTCTCGTCCGCCCTTCTCGAATGCGTCCAACCTCTTGTGTACCGGCCCTTGGATACGCCGGCGCTCCGGGAGGTCGTTCAAATGAAATTCGCAAAGGTGGCGGAACACCTGAAAGGGAAGCACAGGATGACGTTATCCGTAGACGAATCGCTGGTGACAATGTTGGCGCAGCAGTGTTTCTCACGACATACCGGTGCGCCCGGCATCGACGCCCACATCAATCAAGAAGTCTTGCCCATGATTGCCCGGGAGATTCTGACCAGGCGTACCCCGGGTGAGGCAGCGCAGCAAATCGGCCTTACACTGTCGCAAGACGGTCTGCTTGCCATCGACGTTGTGGCAGGTGGGTTCCCGCGCAACGAGTAGTCGGCATCAATCCGGTGTCGCAAAGATGCTCCCCCCGGCACTCTGGAAATCGTCGGGGAAAGGTTTCAGCTTCTTCAATCGCACCGAGGCCGCAGCGGTTTGCTGGGCCAGATGCTCCGATGCAGGGTTTGCATAATTCAACAGATGGGTATACAACCCCGTAACGCTCTGGTCGGCAAGCTCGAATGAAAAAGCCAGTTCTCGCGCCTCGCTCGGTGTCACCCCGAAACGTGCCCGGAATGCCCGTAGAAAATGGTTACTTCCAGAGAACGCCAGGTCATGAGCCAGACGGGTAATGGACAGCTCGCCTCGTCCGTTCCCGAGCGTCAGCGCGCGATAAGCGGCATCCAGCCGCTTGTTACGGATCACCGTCGCAATACCACCGTCAGCCGCGAAAATACGATAGAGATGCGCACGTGAGACACGAAAGCGCGTGATGATGGCATCCAGCCCCAAGGAAGGCGACGTGAGATTGGCATTGATGTATGAAAGCACTTGACTGCGCAGCACGCGCGAGAGCGCCGAGTCTTCGTTGAACCACGTCGATTCCGACTTCTTGGCGAGGATCTCGGCAAGCAGATTCAACGCGCCACTCTCCACACCGGGCGCTTCCTCGCCGTCAATCTCTGCGGCCACGTCCGACAGGCTGGTGAGGAATCCGGCGAGCAAACGGGTGATAGCGTACTCAGCCTTGAGAACGGTACCGTGGATGCTGCGCCCGCCGGTGGATTTGTCGATTGCCTCGCGCGGGATCACCAGAGACACCGTCGCGCCTGGGCTGACCTGTGTATTGACAGCGCGCGAAAGATCCATGGCGAGAATATCGCCCGGACGCACCGCGACGGGTACCCCCTCGAAATCGCCATCGAGCGAACCGGAAATGAACAGTTGGATCACGTACTGATCGAGACTGCTACTCAATATCAGCTTCCGACTCCGTTCATGCCGCTGCGAATTGAACGCCGTCTCGCCTACCAGCAACCTGCCGACATGTGTCGATGTCAGCGCCCCTTCAAGGCTGCCCCCTTTTTCGCTTTTGACGTGACGGGCGTCGAAAAAAGGGCTGATGAGCAGGCGGCACGCCTCGTCGCGATCCTCGGGAGGGAGATAGGCAGTGGAAAACGTAACGCCGTCAGTCGACTGCAAGCCGAATGCGTCCTCTCCAGAGTTGGTGGGCATGCCTTGGTTTCCTTAATGCCGACACGCGGAATTTAACACGGCAAGAGAGAGAATGCGATTCGGTCGACGCCGTCCAGCCGAGGGGCTCTTGACAGGGTGCGCAAACGACTTTAGCCCCCTTGGGGGGGCTCCGACGTCGGGCGTAAGTGGCTCTGCTCAGTTGTCAGAAGACGGTGAACTGCCGTCCTCCTCCTTATCTGCGACTCGACTCTGCCGACGCGCGCGGAATTTTGACGGCGTCAAGCCAGTGTGCTTCTTGAATGCGACGCTGAAATTGCACGGACTCCGAAAGCCGACCTCGTGCGCAACATCCGTCACCGAGATGCCCGAGTGCTGCAGCAGCCACGCCGCGCGCGCCAGTTTTTCCCGCCGCAGATACTCGGACACCGAAACGCCCAACTTGTCCTTGAAGTCCCGCGATAAGCGACGATCGCTTGCACCAACGGCGCTCGCCAACGCCTTCGCACTCATGTCGGCGATCCGTCCGCCGTTGATCAGCGTCATCACCGAGCGCGTGCTTCGCGATGCGCGATCGGCCCGTTCAAGTTCGACCTGATCGGTGACACCGCGCGCAATTCGCAGTTGCACGCGCAATCGAGCAATCAATTCTTCGGGCATGAAGGGGAAAACAATGCAGTCAGATGCCCCGGAAGCCAGCGCGCGGCTGCGGGCCTCGCTGGCCGCTTCAGCATCGACATAGATGACGGGTACGCCACGAAGGCGCGGCGCACCACTCGCCAGGCAACAAAACGCCCTTGCGTCCATCGCGCGGAGGGCGCTGTCGACAACGAAAGCCGTTGGCGGAGAAACCAACGCCTCGTAGTAGCTCGTCCAGCCATCGCACACCTCCCGCACGTCGAAAAGTTGAGCACGTAGTTCGTCAACCACGTCGGCAAACGCTGCAGGGCGCTCGGTCAGGAGCCAGAGGGTGGAACGAATGGCTGTATTGGCGGAGAACCCGCTCCCCTCACCTTGCGACGCGTGGGCCCCGGAAACGGCTGACGGGCTCGTCATGGTGTCGCTCCTGCATACCCAAGCGCCCTCCCTTGCGGAGCGCTCTTCTCTGTACGCCAATCCTTCGCGCGCAGGCCGCTCCCGCTCTGGCATTCGCCGCTCGAAGCACATCGATATTCCGATGGCGACTGCCCGACATCCTGTCTGAACGCCGTCGCGAAGTTGGCGCCATCGCAAAACCCCAAAAGTTCGGCGATGGCCGTCACGCTCATATCGCTTCCCTTGAGCAACACGGTGGCAAGATCTATCCGGCGCCGCTTGAGAAACCGTACGATGCTGCAGCCCAGAACGCTTCGGAAGGCGGCATCGAGGTGCCCTACCGACACGCCGATACGTGAGGCCAGCACTTGTTGCGAGATGTTGCCGATCTCGGTTTGCGCAAGGTACTTCACGGCCAGACGATAGATTTCCTGCTTGCGCGAGCCCGTGATGTCCAGACTATTCCGAGATGCCGGCGCAACGGCAAACTCAGGCCGCGCCCTGAGATGCATGCCAATGCGCAGGTCCAACTCTTTAGGGGATGCATCGGTGTCGATGTAATCGACGGCGCCGGCACGGAAGCACCGCACCCGCAGCGCCGGGGCCTGCGCAGGCCCAAACGCGATGATCGATGCGTCATGTTGGCGCAACACGTCGCGGCATCCCGAAATCGCGTCGACATTCGAATCGCGAACACCGATAAGCACCAGATCGGGCAATTCGTCCGATGCGCAGCCCCTCAGGGCTTCCTCAACACTTCGCACCACGCGAAGGCTAACGCCGCTCAAACGCACGCCATCCTTGATGCTCGTTATGTGACCGATTCCGCCATCGACCATCACATAACGCTCGGATTGTGATTGCAATTGCATGGCACGTCCCCCGTTTGACACAAGCCGGACACTCTCGCCATAGAAAAGCCGATAGGTCCGTTTTCCCCTGATGGCACGCCACCACCGTTCAAGAATCCGTGATCGGTGTGCACATGATCGATCGGGCCGAATGGCGCCTCGTGGATCGTGAGAGCATTGTCGTCAACATGGGGAAGCATGACTCTCCCTTGCGTCTCAGAATTCGGTTCTTTTTGTCTCCATCCTCCGCTGTGCGAGAGAAATATGGGTGGCGAAAGTCCGCTCGCGCCTTAGGACCATGGCCCCGATCCCCCTCGGCGAATGCGATGAACATCCAGTCGATGTCTGCTCACAAAACTGTGGAACATGGGCGCTCCGCCTGCACGGCAGCCGCATGGCACCGTTCAGCCAAGCGGGGAACGAACATGTGAATCGGCATGGGACGGCCGAACAGATAGCCTTGCAGAATCGGCACGCCCCGCTCACACAGGTAATCTCGCTGCCGCGATGTCTCGACCCCTTCCGCGATGATGATCAGGCCGAGCTTCATTGCCATCTCGAGGATACTGTCGAGCACTCGCTGAGAGAGTGCCCCTCCGCCAATCTTCGCCACGAAGGTCTTGTCGATTTTCACGGCGTCCATATCGAAATCGCGAAGATAGCCAAGACTCGAGTGCCCGACACCGAAATCGTCGATGGCAATCTTTATGCCTCTCGCGTGCAAGGCGTCGAAGATCTCCATGGTGTCGATTTCGGAGCCCAGCAGATCTCGCTCCGTAACTTCGAGCACGAGCTGCACACGACTTGTGCCCAACATCGCCTGCAAGGCGTCGCAATCCGCGATGATCGATCGCTCGCTCATGTGTCGCGCGCTCACGTTGAAACTGAGCCGGAAATTCGGCGGCAAATCCACGGAGGTCAGCATTTCTCCTACGGCGCGGAACAACGCTTGCGTCATCGGCACGATTAGCCCGCTCGACTCGGCCAACGGAATGAAACTGTCCGGCATCACCTCGCCCTCCTTCGGATGGAGCCACCGAACAAGGATCTCCGCACCAATCCAGCGCCCATCGGCTGCGCAAACCAGCGGCTGAAAATAGGGGACAAACTCACCGAACTGCAACGCCCTTACCATTTCATGACGCCGGGAACTGACGGCAGCCAATCCGCGCTTGACAACGCTCCCGAGAAACACGCTGAGTATCGCGAATACGATCAGCAATCCGGCGTAATCGGAGATCACCCGTCTTGCAAGCTCCAACCTGGAACTCTCGGCACGGACAAGCACTGGGAAACGTTTGGAGCGCATGACCACCGTGCTGACGGGTGCGCCCGAATGCATCGAAATGAGTCCATCCTTCCCGATGGACACCGCGCCCACATGGACCGTCATGTCGATTCCGTCACGCGCCATCAACCCCAGCACATCACGAACATGCCGTCCATCGATAGCGACAATCGCACCGCGGCCTCGCACTGCGCTCCGATATAGGAAGAGTGTGGAGTCGGGAACGGTTCCGCTGTGCGGAAGGATTTGCAAGCGCCCGTCGACGTAATCCGAGACATCGCGTTCGCGACGATAGGCGCCATACAAGGAACTGCAATAGACAGCAGAGGTATCGACGAACAAATCGACCGACCTGACGAACAGCACCGAGTTGACCTGCTTGCGCAGGTCGAGCACCACATCGTCGCAACTTTTCCCTGCCTCGTCGCGCACCCGGGCCGCCGCCTCTGCGGCGTTGCCCAATATCCACTCAACGTGAACAAGGACGCGATGCGCCTGCAGTTGGACTTCGTCGTCCAAAGAACGGCTCGCATGCCAATACGCGAGCCAGGCCGCTGCGATCACGGGAACAACGCCAGCGGAGATGGCGAGCCAGAGGTGCCAATGCCGAGGAAACGCAGGTCTTCCCGCCACATTCGTTCGCACGTCCCCCCCTTGGACATAAGCTCGATGGATGAGATCAGGATCTGCGACGTGTTCGCCAACACCTCCTGTCACACAAGCCTATTGAATGTCCCTCGCCACCATCTTTGACAAACGCAAAAACGATATTGAATTTCCGCACCGCATCGCGCCCCTGCCGAGAAAAACCGCGCCGGCGTCTGCCATCGGTTCCAGAGTCGTCTGGCGCGGCGGTTCGTAGCCACTCCGTTACGGAATGGCATGACTGAATCGACCTTCACTGCCACGTTTGCGGCAGCACGGGGGGCCACTCGCGACCCTCGTCGGAATGCTTGGTCAAGCGAAAAATCCGATACCCCTGCCCACGCACGGCGGCAAGTTGCAGTTCACCCGTTGCGCTGAGTTTCAGCTTGTTTCTTAGTCTGACAACCAGTACATCGATGCGGCGCGTTTCCCGGTCGACATTCAAGCGCCAGACATTTCGCAAGAGCGCTTCTCTCGAGACGGTTTTTTCGAAGTTGGAAAAGAGTGTCCAGGCGACATCGAACTCAAGTTCCGTCAGAACAACAGATTGCCCCGCCACCAGCACCGAACGTGAGGTGTTGCATAGATCGTAGGCACCAATATTGATGCGCGTGGGGCGCATTGTGATCGGCAGCGACCGACGAACCAGCGCACGCAGGCGCGCCAGGAAGACCGGGGGGGCGCATGCGGCATCGACACATTCGCTGGCGCCGGCGTCGAGCGCCATCACGACCTCGTGATCCGTCATTCGAACGCCAACGACCACAAGCGGAACTGACGGATTCCTGAGATGCACGACGCTGATCCGATCGAGCGAGGTCCAGTGCACACGTCTCATATCTATGATGACGACGTCCGGAATCCCTTTCTCGATAGCCACCAGGGCCTTTTCGAGCCCGTGAAACGTCAGGACATAATGCCCGTCTTCACCTATCGAGCGCACGAGCGTCTCGACTTTCGAGTGGTCTCCGCTTGACGGCCCCACAACTGGCGACGCGTTCGTGTCGAGAAACGCCGACTCAGTCAGTATCAATGCAAACACCGTTTGTCCTCCCGCTCATCGCGCGGAACCTTACGCCCGCGCGCGAGCCCAGCCTGAATATTTCATGCCCGCCCCTCGTTGGATCTTCCGTCAGCGCGATCCGGCAAGTTCAGACGATTCGCTTTATACATTCAGGAAATGAACGGCGCATTTGATACTTGGCTGCGAGTGTTTGATTTGCCGTTTAGCCGCACGCCTGTGTTATCGAACCAGAATCCAGGCCCAGGCCACGCCTAGCAGGCCAAGCACCATCCCCATCAGGCGCCCCTTTGCATTGCTCTTGATAATGCTCAGACCGTCAAACAGGCGACGCCCCTCCATCAACCCGAAGATGACAAGCACGGGACGAGCAAAGAGAAACAACGCCAGCACGATTTCCACTGCGACCCAATGCCACGTTTCATCGAGCGCACCGTTGGAAAGCATGAATATCGCGAAGTTGGCGCTCAGCGTAGTGATTCCCGCCCACCCAACGCCGTCCATGAACGCCTGACCATGAATCATTCACTACCTCCAAGCCATATATCGAGCCAGCGGCCCCACAGCGGCTTGCCCATGGCACCGGCGAGATTCGCCCCCCCCCCACCGTCGAGGTGCCGCTGTTGGTCGTGATGCTGCCCGAGCCGGCCGTATAGTTTCCGCCCGTGGGCAGCGCGCCAATGACGAGGAGCGGCAACGCTCAGCCTCCGCGGCAAAATCGACACAGACGCCATCATTCGACGTCATCGCCCGAAATCGACGTCGCGAATCGAGCACTCCTTTCGTCACGCGTGCGGACACATTGCGTGTCCGACGACACACCTGCCCACGAATGGCATCAAGATAGGAGATGAGCAGAAAGCAAGTCTTTGAATAAAAGGCACCTTCGTTTGCGAGGCAACCCGACGTTCGCAATTCGACAGCGGCCATCACTCTCACAGACCATTGCGAGAATCTTCTCGATTGACCAGGCAAAAAGATCAACAATCAAGATCGATTTTTCAAATATCCTTGTGCGCAATAAGACGTCAAATCACCGAAAGCGCCTTTTTTATCGACGCAAGGGAAATTGAAAAATTGCATCGACGAAGCCCGTGGTTGATTTTGTATTTACGGTGTTCAGCAGTGTGTGCGCAGCAAGTTGGGGGGCTATCCCGTCGACATGAAACATGTTGGACGGTGGGCGCAAGCGAACCTACGCGTGGAGCTTCACGCGTGATCGACGCGAGCATCACGGGGCTACGCTCGCCAAGCGACCGTGCGGTCGCCCGCGGATGGCCGCGCGAGAAGCAGGTCGCCGAGTTCATTTGCCGTCCTAAAGCGCTGGCCGCCTTTGGCGGCAAGCTCAAGGGGGTGGATCGCGTATTCCTCGGCACCGATGACCCCAACAATCTCAGCCTGATTCGCAGCGACAAGCTGATCGGCACCGGTCAGGCGCGATACGACGGAGGCTGGCGCACGTTTTCGTTCGAATGCCTGATGGACCCGAAAACCGCCAAGGTCACGAAATTCCTGATTTCCATGCAAGCGGTACCGCCGGTCTGACGATGGTCCCCGGAAAATTGCGGGAAGCCCGGCCTGTTGTCCGCCGCCGCCCCCTCGATTTCGTCTCATTCTTAATACCAATTTGACTCATTTCGCCCTCAACCCCGTTTCTCTCAAAGACTCCCGGAGTACAGTCGAGGAACAACTGCCATGAAGAAATTCACTGAGCGGTTTGCCGCCGTTTTTTCACAAGAACAACATAAACCACCCTCTTTCATTGCCGCAAAAAGCGAATACCGAATGCTCGATGCGCGATCAATTCTCAATCACATTGAAACGAGAACCATCCTCTATGCGCCTCAAAAATCATAAAATGACGTACGTGCTCGGCGTTGCGCTCCTGAGCGTTGTCAGTGCGGTGGCAACCGCTTCGGACAGCTCGCCGAATCCGAAAATCACCGATCCGCACTTCAAATTTGCGCCCGGCTATCTCCGGCAGAAAGACTTGCCTAACAGTCTCGAATTGCTCGGACCGCCTCCTGCCGATGGCAGCGCTGCGCTGGCCCGCGACGAAGCCGCAAGGGAGGCGACCGTGCCGTTGCGCGGCAAAGCGCGCTCGGAGATCGCCCGCCTCGACGCCGACCTCGTGTTTCCGCAACCGGCCAAGAACTTCTCTTGCGCGATGGGCGTCGACATCGATCAAAAGAAAACCCCTCGCCTGTATCACCTGATGGAGCGAGTGCTGACCGATGCGGGGATGTCCACCTATGGCGTCAAGAACAAATACAACCGCACTCGCCCCTTCGTGGTTCACAACGAAGGCACCTGTATGCCGGAACAGGAACCGTTGCTGCGTCATGACGGTTCATACCCATCGGGCCACACCGCGGCCGGCTGGGCATGGGCGCTGGTCTTGACCGAAGTCAGCCCAGAGCGAGCCGATGCGCTGTTCAAGCGTGGCCTGGCGTTCGGTCAAAGCCGAGTCGTCTGCAATGCGCATTGGCAAAGCGACGTGGATGCGGGACGCACCATGGGCGCCGCTACGGTGGCAAAACTCCACACCAATGCGGCGTTTCTTGCCGACGTGAAGGCCGCGCGCAAGGAAGTTCAGAGCGCGAGAGCCAAAGGTTCTGCCTCTGCACTCAACTGCGGCGCAGAAGAAGCCGCCTTGTCCGATCAGTAACCAATCATTCGGCTGCCCTCGCTCGACTGTCGATGCGGGAGCACCGAAAGATAGGGCTCCGGGCCCCACTTTCGGACTCGCTATCGACGTATGGGCGATCTCCGATGGCGGAATTCAGCGCAACCTGATTCCGCCGGCAATCAACAAGGAAACAGAGTCGTTATGACAAGGAAGTCCCTTTGTGCGTGGCTAGGCGCCGCAGTCCTCACGCTCGCCAGCGGCATTGCCGTCGCAGAAGCGGTCATCATCGCGCCCCACGAACCGCCTGCCGCACGAGTGGAAGTCGTGCCCGCCGCTCGCGCGGGTTATGTCTGGGACCCCGGCCATTGGCGCTGGGCTGCGGGTGGGTATGTCTGGGAGCCCGGGCACTGGCAAGCGGTGCGAGTCGGGCATCACTGGATACCAGGCCATTGGATCCGATTCGGCGCGAACTGGCGCTGGATACCCGGCCGCTGGAACTGAACCCCGCCAACAAGACCGAGTGGCAGCCCCGCAGCCGCTCTTGCCGTGCTCGCGCAAACGCGAGTGCCGGCAGCTCGAAACAAGCATCTCTTTAGCAACAACTCTAGTGTTGGAGAAGTGAATGATATTCAACCGTACCCGTAGCCTTGTCACCGCCACGCTCATCGGGGCGCTATGTGCCCCAGGCGCCTACGCGCAAAAGGCCCCCGATGGAGCAGCGCCGACGCGAGGGTTCAATACCTACATCCCCCAGGAAGTCCTGACACCCAATACGGTCCAGACCCGAATTGGCACGCTTAACTTTGCCGACGGTATTCCGACGGAAGACACGGCTAAACTGGTCTTCGATAACCTCGACTTCCTGCGCGGCGTGGAAGTGTTCCTCAACCTCATGCCTGCCGCGAGTATTGAAGCGATCCGCCGGTCAAGCGTTGCGCTCGGGGCAACCAAGAGCAACCAGGCCACGATCTACGATCAACTGGCCGATTCCAATCCGCTTCTGCTCACCGCCAACACCGACACGGTCTACGCCTTCTCCATGCTCGACCTGCAGACCGACGGCCCAACCGTGGTCGAGGTGCCGCCGGGCAGCGGTCCGGGAACCGTCAACGACGCGTTCTTCCGCTTCGTCGTCGATATGGGCGCACCTGGCCCAGATCGCGGCAAGGGCGGCAAGTACCTGATCGTGCCCCCGGACTACACCGGCAAACTCCCCAAGGATGTGAAGGACGGTGGCGAGTACTACATCTCGCGCTCGCCCTCCTATGTGAACTTCGTGGTCCTGCGCGGATTCCTGGTGGACGGCAAACCCGACGCGGCGTCGAAGATGTTCCGCGAGGGTTTCAAGGTCTATTCGCTGAGCCGCGCGAAGAACCCGCCGAAGATGGAGTTCATCAACTCCTCAAAACAAGCCTTCAACACAGTGCACGCCAACACCTTCGCGTTCTTCGAGGAACTCGATCACGTCATCCAGAAGGAACCTATCGGTTTTATTGATCCCGAACTGCGTGGTCTGGTCGCCTCGATTGGCATCCGCAAGGGCAAGACATTCGCCCCGGACGAGCGGATGACGAAGATTCTCACCGACGCGGTCGCTGTCGGTAACGCCACCGCACGTGCCATCAGCTTCCGCACTCGCGATCCGCGCGCCGCGCTGTATCCGAATAGTGCGTGGCGATCCGGCTTTATCGGTGACGATTATCGCTGGCTGGGCGGCGACGGCCTCTCGGGCCGCGACCTCGATGCGCGTACCAGCTTCTTCTACGTCGCCACGGTCAACACGCCTGCGATGGCTGCGAAACTGGTTGGCAAGGGGTCGCAGTATGCGATTGCCAGCGCCGATGCGGCGGGCAAGCCTCTCGACGGTGCGAAGCACTACCGGCTCCGCATTCCCAATGGCGTGCCGGCAAAGGACTTCTGGTCGGTGGTCCTCTACGATCCGCAGACCCGCTCCGAGCTTCAGACCTCGCAACCGTTCCCCAGCAAGAACAACAAGCGTGACAAGTTAATCGCCAACGCCGACGGGTCAGTCGATCTGTACTTCGGGCCCGAGGCGCCCAAAGGCAAAGAGGCCAATTGGACGCAGACGGTGCCAGGCAAAGGCTGGTTCACGATCTTGCGACTGTACGGTCCCCTCGACGCATGGTTCGACAAGACGTGGAAGCCGGGCGAGATCGAGGAAGTGAAGTAAGCGCGAGCGAGTGAGCGGAGTCATCCGCGAAAGGATGTGAGTGACGATAGGGGCCGCCAGTTGCCGATGCAGCGAGGTGGCCCCTTTTTTTTGCGCCTCGCCACGCGCACGCCCCCGTCAGTCTGCATCGCCGACGCCATAACCCCGAAACAAATTAGCCTGATATTCTTGCGGACGAAAGACGCGCGATCAGAGGCGCGTTTTCTGCCTTTACCGTTAAGAAAATCCATCATGACAACAACACCTGGGTCGGTTGCACAGACAACTACAGGCGTAGCCGCAGGTCTGGCAACCCTGTATTTTCTTCGCCCGGTACTCATCCCGTTCTTTCTCGCCGTACTCCTGCGAATTCTGATTTCGGGCATCGTCTCCGTGGTCGTCCGCCTCCTTCCGCGAGCGCCGAAATGGCTGGTCCTGGTGGCTACCGCAGCGATTGTGGGGTTCACCGCCTATAGCATCTTCATCATCACGCTCCAGGGAATCAGCGACCTCATTCAGCAATCCTCCGACCTCCCCGCTCAACTCGACCGCCTCATTCGGTCTGCCGCCGTGGGCTTCGGACGGAAATTCGATCTCGCCACCGTTATCGGGTTGATCGATCTCCCCCAACTCGAGCACAGCCTTGCCGCCTGGCTGGGAAATGCCGTGTCGATGGCATTTCTTACCTTGATGTTTCTCGTGTTCATGCTGTTGGGGGCAATGACAAACACCGAACCGAAAATACTGCGGATCACGACGAGTGAGGCCAGAGCGAATTCGCAGCGCCTCGTTCTCAACAAGATCGTGCATGGCGTACAGGCTTATCTGATCTCTCAGACGGCGATCAACCTGGCGATTGCCGTTCTCTCCGCGCTGGTTTTCCGGATTGCCGAACTGCCCAATACCGCATTCTGGGCAGTGACGGTGTTTCTTCTCGCGTTCATGCCCGTCGTGGGACCGTTCGTTGCGAGCGTTGTGCCCGCATTGTTTGCAGCGCTTCATAGCGATTCGATTACCGTGCCGCTCGGGGTGTTTGTCCTCACCCTTTCCATTTTCCAAATTGCCCACAATCTCGTGCTTCCCAAGCTCCAGGCGAAAAGCACGAACACGGACCCATTGGTCGGACTGTTCGCACTGGGGATCTGGACGCTGGTGTGGGGGGTACCGGGCGCCATTCTTTCGACGCCACTGACCGTCCTCGTGATGGTCATCGCCGCGCAGTTTCAAAGCTCAAGATGGCTGGCGATTCTCATATCGCACGACGGCGCTCCCGATGCGGCGCTTCCGCCATCCCCTGCCGAGAAGTGAACGCCTGGCGAGCCGATCGGACTCCCATGCGCCGGGCAAAAAAAACCGCCCCTGAAGGAGGCGGCATAGGCTCCCTACCACCTGGGGGGCCGGCAGGGAGAAGTGCGGTCGAGGTAAACCGCAGGGGAGAACTACCCGCCAGCCTCAATCCATTCGAATCGAGTTGCACAGTAGTCGAAATCAAGGGTAATGGGGGCATCTCGTCGGCACAAGACAGATCGCCCCGCATCTGGCAACTCGCACCGGAACTCAATAGCGAGAACAGATAATTCAAAGCCCCGGGAGGCCCGCAAACGATGGGCCGTATCCCGCGACAATCCATCGGCGCTGAACACGGCGTCAACGTCCTGCTCGGCAAACGAGGTCCAGTCACCGTGACCGCTGGCCTACAAATGCTTAACACTCTCAACTCTTATATAAGATATAAGACATTTGACGAGACGCTACGTCGAGACTAAAATCACGATCAAAGTAGCGCCCGGTATAGCCTTGGAGGCCTGAAAAGCCTTCCCCCGAAACGCAACACAGCAGGTCTCCCTATGCTTGAAAACTATCGTGCTCACGTGGCCGCACGCGCCGCGCTTGGTATTCCTCCCCTGCCGCTGACGGCACAGCAGACCGCTGAACTGGTCGAGTTGCTGACGAACCCGCCGGCTGGCGAAGAGCAGACCCTGCTCGACCTGATCACCCATCGCGTGCCCGCCGGCGTGGACGAAGCCGCTCGCGTGAAGGCAGGCTTCCTTGCCGCGGTTGCCAAGGGCGAGACCCGCTGCTCGCTGATCTCGCGTGCCCGTGCTACCGAACTGCTCGGTACGATGCTCGGCGGCTACAACATCCAGCCGTTGATCGAGCTGCTGCCGGACGCCGAAGTCGGCACCGTCGCCGCCGACGCGCTCAAGAAAACCCTGCTGATGTTCGATCAGTTCCACGACGTCAAGGAACTGGCCGACAGGGGCAATGCCAATGCGCGCGCGGTGCTCCAAAGCTGGGCCGACGCCGAATGGTTCACGAGCCGTCCGGAAGTGCCGCAAAGCCTGACTATTACCGTGTTCAAGGTAACGGGCGAGACCAACACCGACGACCTGTCGCCGGCCCCGGACGCCACCACCCGCCCGGACATTCCGATGCACGCGCTGGCGATGCTCAAGAACGCACGCCCCGGCATTACCCCGGAAGAAGACGGCAAGCGCGGCCCGGTCAAGTTCATCGAATCGCTCAAGGAAAAGGGCCATCTGGTCGCCTATGTGGGTGACGTGGTCGGCACCGGCTCCTCGCGCAAGTCGGCTACCAACTCGGTACTGTGGTTCACGGGCGAAGACATCCCTTTCATCCCGAACAAGCGCTTCGGCGGCGTGTGCCTGGGCAGCAAGATCGCCCCGATCTTCTACAACACGATGGAAGACGCCGGCGCCCTGCCGATCGAACTCGACGTGTCGAAGATGGAAATGGGCGACGTGGTCGAACTGCGCCCGTACGAAGGCAAGGCGCTGAAGAACGGCGAAGTCATCGCCGAATTCCAGGTCAAGTCCGATGTGCTGTTCGACGAAGTGCGCGCCGGTGGCCGTATTCCCCTGATCATCGGCCGCGGCCTGACCGCCAAGGCCCGCGAAGCCCTTGGTTTGCCCGCGTCGACACTGTTCCGCCTGCCGCAGCAACCGGCCGACAGCGGCCGTGGTTTCTCGCTGGCGCAGAAGATGGTTGGCCGCGCCTGCGGTCTGCCGGAAGGTCAGGGCATTCGTCCGGGCACGTACTGCGAACCGAAAATGACCTCGGTCGGCTCGCAAGACACCACCGGCCCGATGACCCGCGACGAACTCAAGGATCTGGCTTGCCTCGGCTTTTCGGCCGATCTCGTCATGCAGTCGTTCTGCCACACCGCCGCTTATCCGAAGCCGGTGGACGTGAAAACGCACCAGACCCTGCCGAACTTCATCAGCACGCGTGGCGGCATCGCACTGCGTCCGGGCGATGGCGTGATCCACTCGTGGCTGAACCGCATGCTGCTGCCCGACACGGTGGGCACCGGCGGCGACTCGCACACGCGCTTCCCGATCGGCATCAGTTTCCCGGCAGGTTCGGGCCTGGTTGCCTTCGCGGCTGCCACCGGCACGATGCCGCTGGATATGCCGGAGTCGGTGCTGGTCCGCTTCAAAGGCAAGATGCAACCCGGCGTCACGCTGCGCGATCTCGTCAACGCGATCCCGCTGTACGCCATCAAGCAAGGCATGCTGACCGTTGCCAAGCAAGGCAAGAAGAACATCTTCTCGGGCCGCATCCTTGAAATCGAAGGCCTGCCCGACCTGAAGGTCGAGCAAGCGTTCGAACTCTCAGACGCCTCCGCTGAGCGCTCGGCCGCCGGTTGCACGGTGCACCTGAACAAGGAACCGATCATCGAGTACCTCAACAGCAACGTCACGCTGCTGAAGTGGATGATCGCCCAAGGTTATCAAGACCCGCGCAGCCTGCAACGCCGTATCACGGCGATGGAACAATGGCTGGCCGATCCGAAGCTGCTCTCGCCGGATGCCGATGCCGAATACGCCGCGGTCATCGAGATCGATCTGGCCGACATCCACGAGCCGATCGTGGCCTGCCCGAACGATCCGGACGACGTGAAGACCCTGTCCGACGTGGCCGGTGCGAAGATCGACGAAGTGTTCATCGGCTCGTGCATGACCAACATCGGTCACTTCCGCGCGGCGTCCAAGCTGCTCGAAGGCAAGCGCGACATTCCGGTCAAGCTGTGGGTGGCCCCGCCGACCAAGATGGATCAGAAGCAATTGACGGAAGAAGGCCACTACGGTGTCTTCGGTACGGCGGGTGCCCGTACGGAAATGCCGGGCTGCTCGCTGTGCATGGGTAACCAGGCACAAGTGCGCGAAGGCGCGACGGTCATGTCGACGTCGACCCGCAACTTCCCGAATCGTCTGGGCAAGAACACGAATGTGTACCTTGGCTCGGCCGAACTCGCCGCGATTTGCTCGCGTCTGGGCAAGATTCCGAGCAAGGAAGAGTACATGACCGACATGGGTGTACTCGCCACCAACGGCGACAAGATCTACAAGTACATGAACTTCGACCAGATCGAAGACTTCAAGGAAGTCGCCGATACGGTGCAGATGTAAGTGTGAAGCTGGGTGACGGCGCGGGGCTTGCGCTGTAACACCGCCGCATCACGATCAAATGGCGTCTGGAGAATTCCGCTCTCGACGCCATTTTTTTATGGATACGATGGCCGCGCGCCCCGCCGATGGCGTGCTCCTACAGATCATCAGGCGTATTAAACATCCGTAGAGAAATACCGTTATCTCTCAGACGGTTTGGCGTCAATGCCGGGCCGCAGCGTTCCACATATCCAATGATGGGACCGGGATCTCGTGCATCGAGGCAGAGCTACGAGCAGCGATATGCCAACGACATCGCCAATCTCCACCGGCAATATGACGGTGTGAAATCCGTCACGGAAATGATCCAGTGGGTCGCCAAGGACAAGGAGGTCATCCCGACCTATTCCGGCTTTGAGATCGGCTCTGAGCTGGGAAAGAAGACCCCCGATAAGTCGGCGCAGTTCCGGGGCTTTCTTCAGCAGATTGGCCAGCACCGCGGGCAGGACTATGTCCCGCTTGTAGCACCGACAGTCCTTACGGGGATTTCGGCGACGACCAATAAATAGGCGGCGCCTCGCAAGCGCGGGTTGCCGTCGCGAGCGAGGCTTTAGAGCATGCGCGTTGCCGCGCACGTGCCCAAGTTGCCCGCCGAGAGCACGGAGGTGAGCACCACCGCGTTCATGACCAACGCCGCACCCAACGGTCCCGCGCGCCGGATCCTTGGATTTGCCCGCGGCGATGCCGACGAGTTCGGTGCCCTAGAACGAGAAGCCGACCACCATCGCCACGCCGATCAGCGCGGCGAAGGGCGCATCGCCTATCGCCCAATTAGCGACACCACCGCTCTCGCCTCCGCGAATGAAGCCCAACAGCCTTCGGGCTCAAGGTGTTATCCGCACACGGTTTCGGCGAAGCCGAATTCTGGTTGCGCTGATCAGAAAGGCCACCACACCGGACTATGGCACACGAAGTTCTCTTCGGTATACGAAACGTTCGGCTCGTCTCTGGCGTAGCCATCTGATGAGGCACTCAAGATCGAGGATTTTTAACGACCGTGATTTCGCATTTGCATTTTCTATTGGCGAACATCAGAGATCTGCACTATGATTAAATCGGTTCGATTTTAATAATTTTCTTTTATTTGATTTATTTTTAATTAAATAATTGAAATAAAATCTTACCACAATGAAATTCACGAAATAGAAAGGAATATCTCAATTAATTTTTTCTTGACCGCCAGTTTCGACGGCGAAGTTACTTTCAAATAATGAGGTGATATATGAGCGAAGTTATTTCCTTAAGCACTCTTCGTCTGAAGCTAGCCGAAAAAGAGATGATTGAAAAACTCGCGGGGCACATGGACATGCTTTGCAGAATGTGCGGATTTTGAAATCAACGATCTAATGATAGAGACCGCGAAATATGCGGTCTTTTCTATTTCTACCACGCGAGGAGTATCTATGCTTGCTTGCAAAGCCGTTCGCGATATTGCTCCGGCCTCACTCCTGAGTCATCTTCACAAGAAACTGTCGCACCTGACCAGGGTTGAGCAAGACATTCGTATTGACGAGTGCCTCAAATTTCTATTTCTTGCCTCCGTTCGCCTAAAGGGCGGTGAAGGCGCCTATATCGCTGTTAATCAGGATATTGATGAAGTTTGGCACGAGTGCATCTTGCAAACCAGAGAGTATGAATCTTTGTGCATGGCTCTTCCCGGAAAACAATTTATCCATCATAGCTCATCGGAGGAAGGATACCGTGGCTACGTGCGGGACACCGGTGCGAGCAAGGCGGCAGACGAACATGTGTGGTGGCTGGAGAATTATTATTTGCATTTCGGCGAGCACACCAGAAAATCTTCTGAACATTGGATTTCCGTGATATTTCTTATGAAAACTCTCCAATTGTCCTTGGTAGAAATAAACCGTATCGCCAGAGGAGAGACTATTCAAAAGCCGGTGGCGTATGACGTATCGCAAGCTGAAAAAACTACTGCAGGGATCGCGAATTCATAAGACTGCGCTGCCGACCTTCGGCGCGAAGGGTGAACATTGTTACGGTTGCCACGGTAGTCTCCCCCGTATTTGACGGGGCTCAGAAGTAGAGGTCATGCCGCGATGGGCAACTTCCGTTTCGGCGGTACGCCGCCAATGGCCGAGTTTAGCCGCTCGTGATTGTATGCCCACAGCCACTTTGTCGCAGACTCCTGAACGTCGCTCGCCGTCTCGAAGAGGTAATGAGTGAGCCCGTCGTATCGAACCGTTATGTTGTAACGCTCGATGTACGCGTTCTGTTGCGGTTTGCCGGGTTCGATAAACTGGAGCACGATGTCACGTCGAACGGCCCACTCCCTGAGCGCATCGCTGACATATTCGGGTCCGTTGTCGCTACGGATCTTCAGCGGCTTGCCGCGCCATTCGATTACCTGATTCGCTGATAGATGCGATAAACGCGTTTGTGATTCCAGGCAAACCCTTGACGTTACCCAGGTGCAGGAAGCACAGACCGAAGCCCCAGTTGCGCTGGTTGCGCGTGAGTTTCACCGGCCACTCGGCGATTACCCCATTTTCGGGGCAGCGCTTTGCCCGGTAGCGGTAGCAGGTCTCGCTCACGCCAAACGCCTCACAGGCCGCTCGTACGCTCATCGCGCGCTCCTTGACTGCACGCATGGCCATCTCGCGACGACGAGATGGCCTCACCACTTTTTTCAAGCGCCTCACGCACCACCTCGGCCACTGGTGTACCCAGTTCAGCCTGCTTCAACGCGTATGCGATCTGCTCTTCGGTATATCTGCTTTTTTCACGGCATGACCTCCTGGTCGGAGTGTCAACATCATGCCGGATTTTTTCAGTTTCAAACGGTTAAGTTTTGTGGGCTAGAGTCATTCCGTCCACATGGCAGCGCCCTGCTTCACAAACGGAATCAAGCGAAAGCGTACAAAGCCCTGCCGTCTGTGGACCAACGGCATGGTCGAGCGTGTGAGGCTTGGGTAAAATCATCGCCTTTACCGACTACCGAAAGAGCGATTTGTGCAAATGCGAACGGTGAGCCTCTGCGACAATAAAAAGCGCACGGCGGGCTGCGACGATGACGGGCACGCTGCGATCGAAAGCGCTTCCGTGAGATAAGTTCACAATGTATCCCGTTTCCGGCGCTGAGGCCCCGCGCTCCCAGTTCTCCACGACGACCTCAACGTCGGCACTCCCTACTACTACAACGCAGTCGACTACCCTTGGCACCAACGTGTGTGAAGTGCGCCAAGCTGATGGGTGGTCCCGTATGCCGTTGGGCCTGGGCCAACTCTTGCCGCCCCTCAGAATGGCGATAGGCACCAGACAGGCCTCGGGAAACGTGCGCCGGTCGACGCCAACTTCAACGCAGCCGACTATTGTCGGCGTCAACGTTCGCTTAGTGCGCCAGGCAGATCAGCCTGCTAGGCGAACGGGACCGCCTATCCATGCCGGGGCGATGGACGCCTTGCTGAACTTCACCCAACAAACGCCGTCCCCCGAAACATCGCAACTATTGGGCAGGTTTGAGGATATTCAGGAGAGCCTCGAGCGGTACGTCAATGCCCAAGCATTGGCCGACATGCCATCAAGCTCGCCTGAGCGCCCGCTGTCCGCTGAAGCAACAGCCCTGATACCCCAAGGGATGCGAGCCTGCATGGATACCGCGCCGGCGCCGCAGGCCAATGCTGGAGCGTTGGCCTGCATGCCGTCGGGCTCGATTCAACGACGGCATCTGCCGGAAGCATGCGCAGCGGAAAATCGGGCAGCGCACCGGGCGGCAGGCAGCGGGAGAGACGCTGGCTTAATGCCCGTCCCAATAAATGTCCTCCGCCAAAATGTTGGCATCCAAACTTTACGGGCGCTGCGTGACGCGCTGATCCACAACCCCAAGCTTGATGTGACAGGATGGGCGCGAACAAACCACCTTCATGCGCTAACGGTAAAAAGTTCAGTACGCAAAGGCACGCTAACGCCTGAGGCGCAGAACCGGTTGGATGTGGCCGACGGGAAAGCACCGCGTTTTAGGAAGGTGGAGGTGGACGACTTACGAGCGCTGGATGCCGCATTGACCTTCGACCGCAAGTTTGGCCTCGCAGAGTGGGCACGAGCACGCGGTCTGAATTCCGGCACGGTAAGAGCGCTTGTGCGGAAAGGCGCGCTCAGGCTGGCTGCACGGAAAAGGTTGCTGAATGCGGGTGGCCAACCTACGGAGCCCGGCGAGCTGTGACGCAGGCCGCCGCTCAAGCTCCGAAGCCCAGGAGGAAAGTGGCGCCGGGCGACTTGCGGGCGCAAGGTGACGAAAGATCATGAAACCGTCGACCCTTATCGTATTGCGAGGAAACTCTGGTTCGGGGAAAAGTGCCATTGCACGCATGCTTAGTGAGCGCTTGAAACCTCACAGTGCGTGGATTGAACAGGACCACATACGGCGTATCGTCTTGCGAGAGAAGGATGTGTCGCTTCGCGACACCCCCGGTTTGTTGTCTTTAATGGCTCGCTATTGCCTTGAACGTGGACGGCACACAATCATGGAAGGAATCCTGCACGCAGAGCGATATGGACCAATGCTCGAAGCACTATGTAATAGTCATTCCGGGCCGACACTCTTCTACAGCTTTGATCTGTCGTTTGAGGAAACGCTGAGGCGTCATGCAACTCGACGCTTGCCTGGCGTAAGTGAACAAATGATGCGACGGTGGTATCTCGGATGGCAGCCGCTGCAGTTTTGTTCAGAAGAACGCATCTTGGCAGAAGAATCACTCGACGACATATTGGATCGTATCGAGTCAGATATGAAGCGTCGTCTCGTAAGTGTAAATCGTTAGCATGCACCGGACGACCGACTGAGGCGTTTCCAGTGTAGGCAGTTGATCTAGGACGCCTCTTGCCGCCGTCTGAGCGGTGGGCTGGAGGGAGGATGTCTTGAGAGTCCAAGGCAACTCGCCTTTTTCAACTCGGCGATGACCGGCGATTTCAACGCCAACGTAAAGCCCGAGCGCTTGAACTCACGTGTCTCGTCGTGATGGCGACGCTCCTGCGCCGATTCGATCGTGACATTCTGGCCAATGCCGGTGACGTCGCCCGCCGCCACGATGTCGCTGCCACGCACCGACAGATCCTTGCCCGCCACCAGGCTCACGTTACCGTTCAGGCTGCCCATCTGCGTCACGCCACTGTCGTGGGGTCCAGTCGCGCTGCTCGTTCTTGCCGTACGAAACGCCCACGCCGCCCGATGACCCCAAGCCCGAGCGCTTCTTCTCGTAAGAAGCGCTGCTCTCGTTTTCGTTCTGGGCCGATTCGATGCGCAGGTCGCGCCCTGCCTGCAACGCCACATCCTGCGTGCCAACGACCGTCGATCCGCTCACAACGAGATCCCGTCCCGCAGCAACGCCAACCGCATTACCGGAAACCGTGGAGCCCACGGCAATCGTCTGGTGCGAGTTCGAGGCCGACGTCTCCCCCATTTTCGAAAGGAAACCCGAACTGCTGTCGTGCTGCCACTTCTTGCTGTCGTGCCGTCGCACGAAGTGAACGTGAGACATCGCCCCCCAAATGGAAACCATGCATTTCGGTAAGCGGACCGGCCTCTGCACCAAACGTTACTTTCCTTAGATGCGAACTAAACTTGCGATTCTCACGTTCTGCGAGTACCCCGGTTTCATTTTTGTAGACCAGAAGCTGCGCATCGCGGACTTCGTGCTATCCAGGCGTAGGCTTCATCTTTCGGATGAATGCGCGATATCTCGGGCGAGAATCGCCTGTCTTTGAGCAATTCGATGGCCTCTGGGCATAGGCCGTCAAGCAAATGGACCTTTCTTCGTATCATTGAAATGTCCATTGGGAATACACGCATGCCGTCGCGCACAGTTCATCAGCGCCCCGAGCAAATCCGTTTGCCCCCATGCCTGCCACACGTCGTAATAGGCGTCGGCAGGCGCATCTGGGACCACGCAGGGGCCTGCGGCTTGCCACCCCAGTGAGCGATTCATGCAAGCGCCGATGGCGAGACTATGCAATAGTGACCAACGATGGGCCATCTGGCAGGCACATCGCGATCACAAGAACTTCCATCAGGCAACGCCATGCTTCCTGTTTCCGGCGCTGGTGCCCCGCGCTCCCGGTTCCCCGTAACAACATCAACGTCGGTACAGCCTACTCCGTCAACTTCAACACAGTCGTCTACCCTTGGTACCGACGTGCGCGAAGTGCGTCAGGCTGACGGGTGGAGCCGTACGTCGTTGAGTTTGAGTCAACTCCTGCCGCCCCTCAGAACGACGAAGAGCGCTGGACTGACCCCGGGAAACGTGAGCCAGTCGACGTCAGCATCAACGCAGCCGACGACTGTCGGCGTCAATGTGCGCTTAGTGCACCAGGCAGATCAGGGTGGACGAACGGAACCGCTTATCCATGCCGGGGTGATGTCGGGCATGCAGTCGGGCCCGCTCCAACGCCCGTCCCCGCCCCCGACAGCAGCAATACTTGACGCGGTACTGGACATGCAAGGCATACCGGCGTCGCATGCCGAGGCGTTGTCGGGCATGCCGTCGACCTTGGCCCAACGGCTGCCGCCAGCCCAACGCCCCCACAAAAAAACGGGTACGGAGCACGGAAGAGCGAGGGTCACCACCGAGATGTTGTGGGCGTGGCAGCGCCTCGGCAAGCAGGCGATTGTCAAGGTGGGGGGGCTTGACGGCTTGGCCAAGCAATACCGCGTCGCGCCTGCCGCGCTGAAAACTTACCTGCGTGCAGACGGCACGCTGACGAAGCACGCCGAGGACCGGCTCAACCCACCTGGCAAGGAAATCACCCTCGAGATGGTGCGGGCGTGGCAGCGCCTCGGCAAGCAGGGGATTGTCAAGGCGGGCGGCCTTGACGGCGTGGCTAGGCAGTACGGCGTCGCGTCTGGCGCGCTGAAAATCTACCTTCGTGCAGACGGCACGCTGAAGAAGCGCGCCGAGGACCGGCTCAACCCGCCTGGCCGGGAAATCACCCTCGAGATGTTGCGGGCGTGGCAACACCTCGGCAAGCAGGCGATTGTCAAGGCGGGTGGGCCTGACGGCTTGGCCAAGCAGTACGAAGTCTCGTCTGCCGCGCTGAGAGCTTACCTTCGCGCAGACGGCACGCTGACGAAGCGCGCCGAGGATCGGCTCAACCCACCGGGCAAGGAAGTCAGCCTCGAGATGGTGCGGGCGTGGCAGCGCCTCGGCAAGCAGGGGATCGACAAAACCGGCGGGCTTGACGGCGTGGCCACGCAATACCGCGTCACATCTGGCGCGCTAAAACATTACCTACGTGCAGACGGCACGCTGACGAAGCATGCCGAGGACCGGCTCAACCCGCCTGACAAGGAAGTCACCCTCGAGATGGTGCGGGAGTGGCAGCGCCTCGGCAAGCTGGGGATCAATGAAGCGGGCGGGCTTGGTGGCGTGGCCAGGCAGTACGGCGTCGCGTTTACCAGGCTGAGAAATTACCTGCATGCAGACGGCACACTGACGAAGCGCGCCGAGGACCGGCTCCGCAATGATGGCGCGATGTAAACCGTAGATTCCCGCCATGGCGAGGACCAATCAATCGTTGAATTGATGCTCACTAGAGATCCCATGCATGTCTTCCAACATCGCTTGAAATGATCAATGCGTTGCGGCGGACTCGGCGGGCCTGTTAGGAATTTCGTGTTCGAGGCATATGATGCACCCAACAAGGAGAACGTATGCCACCCGAAAGCCCGACTGTCAGAGCTGCCAGCCATTCCCAGCGAGCTGCTTGAGCAGTTTGGCGACGGCCCAATGACGGCGGAAGCTATCAATGCCGCGGCCATGGCGCTCAAGAAGGCGCTGATCGAGCGGGCGCTGGGCGGCGAGATGAACCACCATCTCGGTTATCTGCCCGGCGCTGCCAAGCCTACCAACGCTACCAATCAGCGTAACGGCAAAGGTGCCAAGACGGTTCTGACCGAAGACGGCCCGATCCGTATCGAGGTGCCCCGTGACCGCGATGGCAGCTTCGAACCTATCTTGATTCCCAAGCACGAACGCCGCTTCGACGACAAGATCGTCGCTATGTATGCCCGAGGCATGACGGTGCGCGAGATCCTGGGCTTTCTGCTGGAGCAGTGCGGCACGGTCATCACGTGGGTTCGGCACATAGAAGTACGTGGCCTGCCGTAGCTGCAATACCGCTGTCGCCCGCCGAATGCTCACTCGATACGCTTGATTCAAAAAATTAGCCAGCCCGCGCTTACGGGCTGGCTTCACAGCTTTTTTGCACCACCTCCTGAAGCATCGTCTTGTCCAGGCTGAGATCGGCCACCATGCGCTTGAGTCGGGCGTTCTCCTCTTCGAGTTGCTTCAGGCGCCGCAACTCGGCAACCCCGAGGCCGCAGCACTTCTTCTTCCAGTTAATGGGATGGACTGCTGCCGTGGTACCCACTTCGGCTTGCTTCAGCGCGAAAGCTATCTGCTCGTCGGTGGTGAACTTCGATTTCTTCATACAAATCTCCTGCCCGTCAGAGCTTTAAATTTGCCAGAAATCTCCAGTTTTGGATGCTACGGTTTTTCGGGGGGAAGTCACGGACGCCGAACGTGATTGATGATTTCAACCGGGAGGCGCTGGGTATTGAAGTGGATTTCTCGCTGCCGTCCGAGCGGGTGATTCGCACGCTGAAGCAGCATATGGAATGGCGGGGCAAGCCGAAGGTCATCCGGTGCGATAACGGCCCGGAATATCTGAGCGCGGCCATCGTGACGTGGACGCAGAAGCAAGGCATCCGGCTGGAACACATCGAGCCGGGCAAGCCGCAGCAGAACGCGTATATCGAACGGTTCAACCGGACCGCCCGATACGAATGGCTGTCGCAGTATTTGTGGGAGGACCTGGAGCAGGTCCGCGAAGCGGCGGCCGACTAGATGTGGACTTACAATCGCGAGCGTCCGAATATGGCATTGGGCGGTTTTACCCCGAAGCAGCGGCTGACCATCACCGCTTGGTTTCTACTTCTGCCGACCGTGGAAAGCGGGGGCATTACCCTGACAGCACTACTGGACCGTGACGCTCAACGTGGCGAAACGGTCGCTCAGTTGCCCGAAGCTCGGCACGTCGATATCGAGAGCCCGCAGGCGCCAGTATTCCTGCATGAAGCCGGTGATCTGGCGCATGCCCCAGCCGAAGAGGCGGTAGTACGTATAGATCAGCTCGATGTAAGCGTTCGTATAGGCGGGGGTTCGCCCCGAGACGCCAGGCACATAGGGCTGGCGGTTGATGAACGGCGCCCTGAGGTCGCCGCTGGGGCAATAGAGGTTGAGCTGGCCGCGCCGCTTCAGGCTCCGGTTGTAGGCGTGCGCGTTCGTCACCCGATACGTCGGTTTGGGACGTTTTCGCGCTTCGCCTGTTTTCAGCCGGGCCTGATAAGGCACTGAGAACTCGCGGGACGAAATGATCAATCCCCACTTTATACACCCGCCACGCCGCTCACGAACATCGGACAATCGAAAATACCCCCCTTCCGAACAAAGCCGATGCGCACAGCCCCCTCTCTACGTTAACAGGTTCAAGTTCCTCCATGATTTGCTACATTTCCTCCTAGCGGGGGACGATGTGGAATGCCATCGATCCGGCAACGCTTCAGTTAGATTTGACGATACATAGCGAGCAACTATGAATTACATAGCATCGCCTAAGCAGACAAAGCTCACGCTCAACCCCGTTGGAGCAAAGAATTGTGGCATTTCAGTGGCAAGAACCCTGATAAATTAGCCATAACCGATTGCCTTTAACTTCATGAATTAATGGAATTATTATGGCAGGCGTCAGCTTAAATAATGATCAAATGCCAGAAGCGGCATAGCATGGATTTATGCTTGGCAAGATAAAACACATGTGCACTGAATCAGAAACATCGCTCAACCTGATCAATAGACAAGAGAGACGCTATGCCCAATAGTTCTAATAGTTTGAGCCGAGGAACGCGCTTGGTTTACGCGGCTCAATCACTGACGGAGATAAAGGCAGCCTATGCCGATACATTGCGTCATTATTTGGAAGGCACAAAGAAGTTTGACAACGTCACGAGCTACATGGGTTGTTCGTTTTTGCAAGGTTCTGATGGCGTAGTGCATGGCACACCGCAGGCAATTGCCTATAAATATCAGAATCAAACCAATATGGTAGCTGTTTTCTATGTGAACAGCCAGAATTTCCCGATGGTATTAATGAGTGGCGACGGTCTTAATGCGGGTAGCCATAAGTTACTTCCACTTGGAAAAGATCCGCACAATGTCTATTTGGCATGGTTTCGGCCAGAAGAGTCAATGGTGCCGTATTACCTCAGCGATTCAAAAGGGGATATATTTTACCTATTTTATAAACGAAATGGAACGCTACACTACGCGGCTTTTAGTGCTTTTGGTGCGGATCCCATAGATGGTATTGATCATGATCTCGGTCTGGAGATGGTTGACTATGTCAGTATCGTCGCAGGACCCCAGGGGAGCGCCAAACCTTACTTATTTTGGAATACGCCAAAGAGTGGCATTTCGAACGAGATCCCTTCTTATCTCAATACTTGTCAACTGCAGTTGAACAATAGCGATCCAAATTACAAAAATTACCCTACCGTTTCAATCATTCCGAATACCGGGAAGGCGAAGTTAACACAAACAGTTTATGCACCAAGCGCCACATACGTGGACCGGGGAAGTCAGGGGCAATATTTCGTCATTTTTCACAGCCAACCTCTGGGAAATGTGCACGACACTTCCCAGCCCAAGAGATTACAGGGATATGTGCTGCCCGTAGCAAACACGAATGGGATCGTCGAAGGGAATTATGCCATCCTGTCTGGTGTGACTTCTGCGGGAAAAAGGGGAGATATCGGTTACCCCATTACAGGTGCTACAGCACCTTGTGCTTGGTCTGATCCCGATAGCAGTACTTTAGCGGATGTTTATCTGCTGGATGACAACAATCGAATCCAGATTATTATCGTAGATCTTGCCGAACTCAAACCTAACGCCACTATTAATCAGGGGACTATGAGCTACATAGCATCGCCCAAGCAGACAAAGCTCACGTTTAACCCCGTTGGAGCAAAGAATTGTGGCATTTCAGTAGTCAGAACCCTAACAAATTAGCCATTACCGATTGACTTTAATTTTATAAATTAATTTGATTACCATGACAACCTCCTGATTAAATCCAGTAATTCGCGTAATTTACGTCCAAAAGAAACTATATACGTTAAATGCGCCATACTTTCTCGGTCAATATTTTTCTAAAGTCGCGTTCGAAGCGCCACACGCCTAAGAAATACCCGATTTTTCAGCCAGACATACCTATCCTAATGTAGTGCATTGCACCCCTCAGGCGCTCTTCTTTAGGGATTCTGGTAATTTTTTTTCATACCAATGCCAACCAAGCGACGATGGTCGTAAGGACTGTTCGTAGCAACCAATGGGTCTTGCCTATTGGAGAGCTATCTCAGGTGGGTCTTGGATTCATAGCATATGAATCGCTGGCGCCATATACCTTGGGTGATAAAATTTATATTTTTTATTACAGTTCAAATGGCTTAGCCACCAATGGTCTTTTTTACGCGACGTACGATGCCGATTTTATTCCAACTAAATATCGTAAGTATGCTGCAGATCAACCGCTCAAAAATCCTGATTTTAGCAACAACCAAGTGCTTGCTATAGACTGCGAGAGCGTCGTCGCTGGGCCGGATGGCGCTAGCATGCCTTACTTATTTTGGAACTCCATAAACGAAAAACTGGGCAAGTCTATCTTAACGCTTGCCAACTCCAATTTAATAACAGTGATCCCAGCAATGGTAACAAACCCAGCGCTTCAATTGCAAAAGGTTCTACACGACAAAACTTAATATAAACTTACTATGCGCCAAGCGCCGTGTACATAGATGATCCAAAGCTCGGTCAGTATTTTGCGATCTTTCATAATCAGCAAAGTAAACAATTGGAATGTTATATACTCGGGCTAAAAAGAACAAATAAGACACTCGCCGATAGGGACTATCAAGTCCTATATTACGCATCGCATTTAAGTGGTGTACCGGCCATCGGGCACATTTGGGGAGCCACAGCGCCTTGTGGAGCTTACTGGACGCCCGGTACAAACAAAGTTGATGTGTACTTGGTAGAGAACGACGGTGGAGTCAGGATGCTTCGGGTTGATCTTTCTCGATTCACGGGTGATTGGGTGCAAGTTACGGGAACACTCAAACTACCCTCTTCCGTACGGTCTGGGGGAGGGGCGAATTTAGGTGTTTCGGTGGTTAGAGTTCCCGCGAGATGATTACTTTAAGGGCAGGAGATGGGCTTTGTTCGGCAGGGTAGCCGCAGAGCATTGCGTGGACGCAATTAGACTGTCTTGACGCAAACGAGCTTGCCAAAGCTGTTCCACAGGTTCACGAGGTTGGCGATGATGACGCCCTCGCGTTCCTGGGACTCAATTCGGCGCGTCAGCAGCCGCGCGGGTTTTGTCGCAATAAGGCTGGGTAGTTGAGCGAGCCCGGCGATGTATGGTCGGAGTCAGAAGGCGAGGCTGTAGAACTGGTCGGTCACGATCTTCTTCGGCACCTCGGAACAGGCCGGCAGCACGCGTTTGAAGAAGCGTTTCGCGGCCGCCTAGTCGCGCCGCTTCTGCAGCGAGATGTCGAGCTCAATGCCGTATTGGTCGGCGACACCCATTGCGGCAAGCAATTGAAGCGTGAGCCATGCCGCGCCAATGGCAGCTAATAGGTTCTTCACGTGGGTCTCCCGTCCGGTGCGCTGCAAACGGCGCGCTTTTCTGCGAGCTTGTGCTGCGCGACGAGAATCTCCCACGCCTCGTCCTCAAGGCGTCGGCATCCCTCGAAGGAGAGCGCAAACGACTTTGTAGGCTCTTCCACGGTGTACCCACGTGCTTCGATATCTGCGACGACTTCGGGAATATCGGTCACAGGACATTATTTCCATTATCGTCTCATGACCTCGACACACTAAAAAGCTGACAGGCTCCATCGCGCACGTTTGGCAGCTATGAGGTCATTACCCCAGTGAGCGATTCATGCAAGTGCCGATGGCGAGCTTATGTCACAGTGAGACTGCCCACAATGGGCCATCTGGCGATGGCAGGCGCATCGCGAACAAGAACCTCCATCGGACAACGCCATGCTTCCCGTTTCCGGCGCACAGGCTCCGCGCCTCCAGCCCTCAGTGGCTGCATCAACCTCAGCACCACCCCGACAGAGCGCACAGCCGCCAACTACGCTGACCGCCAGCGTGCGTGCGGTGTATCAGGCCGGTGAGTCATCCGGCATGCCGTCGAACTGGCCGGAACTCCCGTCTCCCCCCGCAACACCGTCAATACTTGACGCAGTGCTGGACATGCAAGGGGTACCGGCGTCTCATGCCGATGCGTTCTCTCGCGTGCCGTCGACCTCGGCCCAACGATCGCCGCACCCCGAAACTCAGGAGCCGCATGTCAACGGTTGCCATCGAGAGCGCGTAGCGCCACAGGACGCAGGCAGCGGGGAGGTGCTGATTTAATGCCTCCGTCGGCCCAAATCCTCCGCAGAGAAACTGGCACGCGGCGCAGGAGAGTGATGGTCACTACCGAGATGTTGCGGGAGTGGCAGCGCCTCGGCAAGCAAGGGATTGATGAGGCGGGCGGGCTTGACGGCTTGGCCAGGCAGTACGGCGTCGCATCTGACGCGCTGAAACATTGCCTTCGCACAGACGGCACGCTGACGATGCGCGCCGAGTACCGGCTCCGTATGGATGGTGAGGGGGCGATGTGAACCCCAGGTTGTCTCGCGGACCGTCTGGTCGATAAATCGCTTCTTCATCGAGTTCTCCTTGCCTTTAGGATAAAAGAGAACTCACTTGCCACATGGCAACAAGAATCGTCTCAGGTCACATGCTGCACCGATATCGTCACCTAACCGCCTGGCTTGGCGTGCTCGCGATGTGGTTAGCGATTGCGGCCCCACTCGTGTCGCAGTGGCGCATCGCGCAGGCAGCGACCTCGGACGTGATGGTCTGCAGTGCAGAGCATGGCTCGCACCGGCAGCCGGATGCGGGCCGCACGCACGATCATGCGCGTCATCTTGACGTCTGCGGCTATTGCGGCTTCTTCGCACATAGCCCCGCGATCAACGCGCCTGACGTCGCTCCGTTTGCTTCCGTTTGCGTCGTTTCCGCGACAGTCGTCGCCACGCCGCCTGCCGTTGCGGTGTGCACTGAGCAGTACCCGCGCGCATACCCACGCGCACCGCCCGAGCGCGCCTGAGACGCTCTCTTCCCTTCATTTTCTACTGTCAACTTCCATGTGATCCATCGAGGCCGCGTGGACGGTGCGACTCGGGCCTTTGATCATGACCATATTTCAGTTGCGTGCGCCGCGTGCGCCCCACCGTGCCTGTGAGCGGCGCATACCGCGCATGTTGAAACTCACCGTTCCAGCGCTGGCCGTCAGCGCGATGGCCGCTGCGGCAGCCGCGGCTGCAACCGAGCGACCGACCGGCGTCTCGTCTGACGACGCTGCCGTGCAGCTATCGCCCGTCGAGGTCGTCGCCTCGCCGCTGACAACGCCACTTGTCGTCGTCACGGAGCCGAAGACGCCGCGTCAGCCGCTGCCTGCCAGCGACGGCGCGGATTACCTGAAGACAATCCCCGGCTTCACATCGATCCGCAGCGGTGGCACGAACGGCGACCCCGTGCTGCGCGGGATGTTCGGTTCACGGCTGAACATCCTGGCCAACGGGATACCGACACTCGGCGCATGCCCGAACCGGATGGATGCGCCGACGTCGTACATCGCGCCGGAAAGTTTCGACAAGGTCACCGTCGTGAAGGGGCCGCAAACCGTGCTGTACGGACCAGGGGCGTCGGCCGGCACGGTGCTGTTCGAGCGGGTGACGCCGCGTTTCGAGCGTCCCGGCATGCGCGTAGAGGGCAGTGTGGTGGGGGGATCGTTTGCCCGCAATGACCAGAACTTCGACGTGACGGTCGGCACGCCGGATGTTTATGGGCGCGTGAGCGCGAACCACGCCCATTCGCAGGACTACCGGGACGGCAACGGCAACACCGTGCCGTCGCAGTGGGACAAGTGGAGCACCGATGCCGCGCTCGGCTGGACTCCCGATGATCATACGCGCGTCGAGCTGACCGCCGGCACGGGCGACGGCTATGCGCGCTACGCGGGGCGCGGGATGGACGGCGCGCATTTCCGCCGCAAGACGTTCGGCCTGTCGTTCGACAAGCGGCATCTTGGCGATGTACTCGACCGGATCGAGGCTCGCGTGTACTACAACGAAGCCGACCACGTGATGGACAACTATACGTTGCGGCAGCCTGATCCGAGCAGCCGCATGCCGATGCGCATGGCCGCCGAGGTGCGCCGCCGCACGTTCGGCGCCCGCGCGGCGGCGACGCTGCGCTTCGGTGAGGACTTCAAGCTCGTGACGGGTGTCGACGCGCAATCGAACCAGCTCGATTCGCGCTCGGCGATGGAGCCGCAGAACTACGGCGACCAGCCGTGGGATGCGCAGGCGCTGATGTGGAACGCGGGAGCGTTCGGTGAGCTGACGTGGTCCGCGAGCGAGGTGTCGCGCGTGATCGGTGGCGCGCGCATCGACTACGCGGGCGCCCGCGACCAGCGCGCGACGACGGGCGGGATGATGATCAGCAAGCCAAATCCGACCTTCGACGACGATCGTGTGCGCGTGCTGCCGAGCGGTTTCGTGCGCTACGAGCGCGATCTCGCATCACTGCCCGTCACGTGGTACGCGGGGATCGGCCATGCAGAGCGCTATCCCGACTACTGGGAGCTGTTCTCCGCGAAGCGCGGGCCGGCCGGCTCGGTCAACGCATTCTCGGCAGTACAGCCGGAGAAAACCACGCAGCTCGACATCGGCGCGCAATACAAGAGCGACCGGTTCGATGCCTGGGTCTCGGCCTATGCGGGCTACGTGCAGGACTTCATTTTGTTTAACTATGCGTCCGGCATGATGGGACCGACTACGCAAGCGACCAACATTAATGCGCAGATCATGGGCGGCGAAGCCGGCGCGTCGTGGCACCCGGTGGCACCGTTGCGCGTCGAGACGTCGCTCGTGTATGCATGGGGGCGCATCGCGACGAGTGGCGATCCGCTGCCGCAGATGCCGCCGCTCGAGGCACGCGTTGGACTCGAATACACGCGCGGGGCCTGGTCGGTCGGCGGCCTGTGGCGGGTCGTTGCGCCACAGCATCGCTATGCCCTGAATGAGGGCAACGTGGTCGGCAAGGACTTTGGCCCGAGCGCCGGATTCGGCGTGCTGTCACTGCATACGCAATACAACGTCAGCAAGACCGTGCAGATATCTGTCGGTGTCGACAACGTGTTGAATAGGGCCTACACCGAGCATCTGAACCTTGCCGGAAACGCCGGCTTCGGCTACCCGGCGAATGCACCGGTGATGGAGCCGGGCCGCACCGCTTGGGTGCGCGTGAGCGCGAAGCTGTAGCGTGCCTGGCACGTGTGCGATCCAGCATATGCGTGAACGATGGCGACCCCGCTCGTTCGGGCGGGGCGCGTCAATCGATTCGTGTGGAGGCTCGGCCGGCCAGCCTGTCTTAGATCAGCTGACCTGCCCCCCCGACAAACAGGGCCATCCGGAGTCTAGTAAAGTTCGTTTTCGGAGAAGAAGACGAACATGAAGAAGCGCTTTTCGGAACAGCAAATCCTCGGGTTTCTGAAGGAAGCCGAGGCCGGTATGCCGGTCAAGGAACTGTGCAGGAAGCACGGGTTCAGTGATGCTGGAGTTGCCCCTGTAATACCGGACACAGCGTCACACTAAGGTTGCTGAATCCGTCGAGCGCCGGAACTCGCGAGGCGAGCGGTATTTCAGCGCGCTATGGGGATGCTTCTCGTTGTAATGCTCGAACGCG
>NZ_CABPSM010000014.1 GCF_902459555.1 Pandoraea horticolens
AAGCAACTGGAAGTGCGCGTGGGCGGAAACGTCAGCGTGCGTAAGGGCGAGAGCGCGCTGGGCGGTGGTATCTCGGCGAAGTATCGCTTCTAAGGTAGTCGGCAGGACGCTTTCCTCGTGAGGGGAAAGCGCGGATCTTCCCCAATGAGATCCGAGTGACGCATCGGACAGTCATGATCGATGCGTCATCGGTTCAATACCATTGGGTTGAAGCCCCCGTTACTTATTGGTAACGGGGGCTTTTGCATTTGAATCGCGAGGTGAACCGAATTACCGACAAATTACTGTCGAGTGACCGATTTCAGTCCGGAGGCCGCACATTCGGCGTCGCGGAGGTCCTTCCTGCTATCGAGGGGGATTTCGGTGCTAAAACCGATGATTTTCGAGCTTGCTAAGTGGATGTCTCGAAGTGCAGTCAATTTCGTGGTGATTTGCGCCATGATTTTCGTGGGATATGTCCCAAGATCGGTGTTCTTGGTGGGTGATTTCCCAATGCCACCCCCTAAAGATCATTAATACGTTAATCACGTCCTACGATTCGTGTCACTCATCGAATGCAACGCAATTTGCGGATCTAGATTCGATATTTGCCAATCACGAATTGAAGAGGACATAGCGCATGAATACCCCCCATATCGACGCCGGCACGGCTATCCAATCGACCAACGACACGCTGGCTGCACGCGTGCGCCGCACGGCCATCGCCGGGGCTGCCGCTCTTGCGCTGACGGGCGGCGGTATGGTGAGCGCCAACGCGGCATCGGAAATGGTGTCGGAGACGAGCGCGGCGGAAAGGAACTGGAAGCGAATTGCCGATGCGGCCGCGAATCCGGCGGTATTGTCGTTTGACCGCGGGCCCGGTCAGGCTGCGAAGAACCTCGACAAGGCACGCGCGAACCCTGGCAGCGCCACGATGGCACCCGCGATCGCCAAGGTCAGCAAGGTGCCGAGCGCCGTTGCCAAATCGGTTGGCAAGGAAACGCACGCGGTTGTTCTTGCCGACGCCTCGGGCGAAGACTGGCGGAAGTGGCTCAACGACAAGACACGCGAGATCAAGGATGGTGCAGAGAAGATCGCGGAAATTGTCGAGTTGAGCGAGCACGCGACTGACAAGGAAAAGGAGACGACTCGCGAAGTCCTGAGCGGGGTCATCGAAAATCTCGGTAAGGAATCTGACCGGGCGAAGCGTAACGAGGGTGACGATGGTGACAAGGGCGATGATGGCAATCTCGATGAAGTCAGTGACGGCGACGCCGAAGAGCCTGCCGCTGTTGAGCCGCCAGTGGAGTTGACGGAAACGGAAACAGATGCAGAAGAGGTAACGCAGCCCACTCTCTCGGCCGAACAAGCCATGGCGTCGGGCGTCGTCCTGACCCAAATGGCCAACGCCGCGCAACAGAACGCGGAACTGTTCCGCAAGGGCATGCAAGACCGTCTGTCGGGTGACGACGCCTTCATGCAACCGACGGACATCGGCTCGACGACGGCCGGTATCTCCACCTGGGCGCAGGCGATGGGCGCTCAGACGACCGGCAGGGGGCGTGACGCTGTTCCCGGTTTTTCGCTGCGCGGTGCGGGCATGGTGGTGGGCGTTGACGCCAAGAAGAACAACACGCGTGTCGGTATTGCCGTCGGTTACGGCGATGCGAGCGTCGATGCGAACGGCGAGAGCAGCCAGAAGGCCTCGTCGAAGGTGAGCACGTATAGCGTTGGTCTGTATGGCGCCCACGAAGTCGATGGCTGGTTCGCTAACGGTGGCGTGTCGTATAGCGCGCACAGCATCAAGAGCCAGCGTGCGGCGAAACTGGGTGGCGAAGTCTATGGCCTGAGCGGCAAGACGAACGCCACGACCGTGGGCGGCTTTGCGCAGTTCGGCAAGCACATTGTCACGCGTGCCGTGAACATCGATCCGAGCATCACCCTCAAGGTGTCAAACACCTCGGTGAAGGGCTTCACCGAAAACGGCGATGCCGGTCTCAAGGTCGACGGCAGCAACTTCAACTCGGCACGTGTGGGCATGGGCGCACGTCTGTGGAAAGCGTTCGGCGACGAGGCGCACAGCGTCACGCCGTCGCTGCGTATTTCTTATGAGCGCGAACTGGCGCATGCCGCACCGTCGATGGACGTGGCACTCGCCAACGCCGCGAATGCCGGCACGATGACCGTCACGGGCAACAAGTTGGGCCGCGACATCGTGGGCGCGGAAGCCGCCGTCGACGTGAAGCTCGGCAAGAAGCTCTCGCTTCGCGGTGGCGTGAACGGCAGTGTGCGCCAAGGTCAAACGCAAGCTGGTGTGGCCGGTTCGCTCAAGTACGTCTGGTAATCCAGGTGTGAGAGGCGCCGGCTTGCGCCGGCGCCAACTTCGCGAGGGAGTTGCAGTAGCAGTAACAGCAGTAGCAGTAGCAGTCACGGCAGCAGTGACCGCAGTCGCAGTAAAGGAAAAGCCGTCCGGCAATATGCCGGACGGCTTTTTTCCGTCTCTGCGATGCGCGCTTACCTCATAGGCGATCAGAACGAGTGCGACACCCCGATATAAGCACCGGTCTGGCTCTTGCCTGCGGGCGGGTTATCGAGCGAGTCGCTCGGAATAGCCGCGACGGAGAAGCTCTGATTCGCGCTGTTCTTGACATAAGCGACCGTGCCGTACAGGAACGTGCGCTTCGACAGGTTATACGTCGTGCCCAGCTCGAACATCGTGGCGTGTCCGAAGCCCCCCGGCACATTCACGTGATACACCGCCGCATTTGCGGCCCACGCCTGGGTCGCCTGATATTTCACGCCCGCCCAATAGTGATCGGCGCGCGTCGCGAAGTCGGGGGCCGGGGCGTCCGGGGCGGACATATGGGTGTAGCCCAGCGAAATCGTGAAGCGGTTCAGGAACACGTTCGCGCCCGCGAAGTATTCGCGCGACGTGGCGAAGACATCGGTGAAGCGTCCGTTGGTGTCGCGAATTTCGTCGTACAACGCCCGCAACTGGAACCGGTCATGCGTGTACGTCAACTGTGCTCCCATGCCTCGGCCGTTATTGAACTGCCCGGCGATGTTCGAGAACGCGTACTGACCCGCGACATCGAAGCCATACCAGTTCGGGCTTTGATAGTTGACGGTATTGCTCGCCTGCGGCCAATTACGTCCTCGCACGAGCGACGCTGAGGAGAACGCCTGCTGTTGGAACGGATCGAAGTCCCAGACCCCGTTGCTGATGAACAGATTGCGGCCGAGCGTCAGTTGCCCCCATGAGCGGGAGTTGAGGCCGACCAGTGCTCGCCGGTCGAAGATCGATCCCGAGCCGTTGTTGTTGAAGCCGTTCATCAACTGGAACCCACCTTCCAGATTGAATACGGCATGCAATCCCTGCCCGAGATCTTCATAGCCGCGCAGGCCGAACAGGCTGGTGCCGTAGTCACCGCCTTGCGCACTCCAGCGCGATGCGGTGCCGCCCTTACCGTCCTGCAGGTTGTTCATGAACTGAAAGCCGCCATCGACGCGGCCATAAAGCTGCACACTCGATTGCGCGTGCGCAAACGTGCCGATGCCGCAAAGCAAGCTTGCTGCTATGAGCTTCATTTTCATGGTCTACTCCCAGATTGCGTTTCGCCCCGCCCCTTCCTTGCGTGGTTATGTCCGTCGTCGTCGCGCGGTGCCCAAGCGGGGGCGATGCGAGAGGCCGGCGGGAAAACCTGAAATCTCGTTACGAGTGGCGAGGAATAGGCAAGCGGGAACGCCTGGGCAACGGGCGCCGCATGAGGAAGTGCGGGCGGTTGCGAGTGATGCCGTCACGCTCTGGTCTTCAGAGATCGTTGTCATGGCAGTCCACCGGCGTAGGGGCTGCGACAGCGTGGCGCAAACACAGACTGTCTTGCGCGCGGCCGTGCGACCGGGATCGGCTGGCGAGGGGCCGGCGCAGCGTCGCATATGCCGTAGTGTGACGCAACGGGCACCCATCACCCGGATGGCTCCCGTTATATCCGATTTCCCCGGCATGCAACATCGGGGAAAGGCTTAGTCGCCCGATTGTTGCTTAACCGCAACCGAAACGGCTTGAACGACGAGACAAGTTCGAGTTGCGCCACTTCAGAAGGCCATTTCAGTCCGGTGTGCCGAACGCTTCCATCTTGCTCGCCAGGTGTGTCAGCAACCGGTTGGCGGCACCCGACAGCCGCCGGCCAGCGCGGGTGACGAGGTGCGCCTCTGCCCTATTGAGAATCGGGTGATCGACAGGCAGCGCACGCAACAGGCCGGCCTCGATCTCCTGCGACACGGCAAACGCGGGCAGGAATGTCGCGCCCAGTCCCGCACGCACGAAGTGCTTGAGGACGGAAATCGAGTTGGTCGTAACCGTGGGCGTGAGCCGATGCTTTTCCGACTGCTCGGCCAGCTCCATCAGTTGGCGCGTGCCGTAAGCCCCGTGCATGAGGGCGAGTGGCACGTCGTAGAGCGCGTCGAGCCGAAGCGCTCCCGCCTCGTCCACCTGCTCGACCAGTGGGGAGTCGGGCGCGACGATGGCGTGCACCGGCTGACGCATCTGCGCGCGCGACACGATCTTGGGTTCGGCCGGCGGGTTGTAGACGAGCCCGATGTCCGCATCGTCCTCGGCCACGCGTCGCATGACCTCGTTGGTGCCCGCCAGATCGAGCGTTAGCGTGATGCCGGGATAGCGCTTGCAGAAGTACTGTAGCGGCGCGCCCATCAGGTCGCTGACGAATCCCTCGCCGACAGCCAGCCGGATATGGCCGCGCCGCAGCCCGCGGACTTCCTGCAACTTGGCAAGCAAGTCCTCCTGGTGCGCACGCTGCTCCCGGTAGTACTCCATGAGCAGCCGTCCGGCCTGCGTCAGGTGGACGCCGCGCTTGTGGCGTTCGATGAGCGGTAGCGCCAGTTCGGCCTCCAGTAAGGCGATCTGGCGGCTGACGGCGGAGGGGGCGATGTCGAGTCTGTCGGCGGCGGCGCGCACGGTACCGCATTGGACGGCTTCGAACAGATACGCCAAGCGGCTTTCAGTGATGGCAGGTGTCATACCCTAAAGACTAATTTTTAGAACAAAAATCTTCAAGCGTTGTCATTGAGCGTCGTTTTTTTTCAATCCACACTGCGAAGCATGCGGATCGGCCCCTCTGCTGGGCAACGAACCCAGGCGAGGCCTGGTGGAGGTGGTCCGATTCCGCGCCAGTTTCATCGCCACCGGCCCGCACAGGGATAATGGGGGCGAGCGTCCTCGGGCCGCCAGGATTGGCACCGGGTCAGATCGGAGACACCAGATGATTCCTCCGCGCAACACGCGATTTGGCGTCGATCATCCGCTCGTCACGGTGCATGACCACCCGCGGCGCTTGACGCATTACGAGCGCATGGGCTTTTCTCCGTCGCCGGTGTCGTATCACCCATGGGGCACGCTCACCTCGCTCATGATGTTCGGCGACAACTTCATCGAATTGATCGGTGTGGACGACGCCCGCAAGTTCGGCACGCATGCGATCGGAGACTTCTGTTTCGGACGTTATCTCGGCAGTTTTCTGGCGCGCGAAGAAGGCGTTTCGCTGATTGCCCTTCACAGCAAGGACGTACGCGCCGATCACGCTCGCCTCGTGCAGGCGGGTCTCGAGACACAAGGCATCATCGATTTCCGCCGGACGATGGGCAAACCGAACGGCTCGTCCGGCCAGGCCGTCGTCTCGCTGGGCCTGTTCATCGACGACTCGCTGGGCGATGTGTCGAATGTCATCTGTCAGCAGCATCGGCCCGAGTTGATCCGGGCGCCCGAGTGGCAGAGGCATGCGAACGGCGTGAGCAACATCATCGGCGTGACTTACGTAGCGCCGGACACCCTTTCCCTGCGCGCGCTCGCCGCGCGCTGGCAGCAGATATATGGCGAGCGTCACGTCGATCTCTATGAGGGCGGGGCCGTGGCCGACACCGGCTGCGGCCACTTGCGGGTGCTCTCGCCGCAGCGTGCCGAAGTGCGTTATGCGGCCGTTGGTTTGCCGATGGCGCAGGCCACCCGTACGCATGCCGTGGCGATCACGCTGCTGGCCCCGGATCTGGCTCACGTCGAGGCGTTGTGGCGCGAACACGGCGTGCCCTACGGCTACAACGAGCACGGGCTGGTAGTGGAGCCCGAGTTTGCGGGCAACGTCGTGCTGGAGTTCGTCAACCACCCGCACTGACGTCCCCTGAAATTTCCAAACGGCGGCCGGACGATCCGGCCGGCGGAGCAACGCGGCGTCGCCCGTGGCGGTGGCGTCATCTTCGCAGTCAATCTGGAGTCAACATGAAAATCATCGGAGTGGTCGGACTGGGCAATATGGGACGCGGCATGGCGCTGTCGTTGCAGCGCGGCGGTTTCACGGTGCTTGGGTTCGATCCGTCGCCGGCTGCCGGTAGCGCCTTGGCCGAGGCCGGCATCGGCCTGCGGGCTTCGGTCGGCGAACTCGCCCGCGAAGCCGACGCACTGGTGCTGTCGCTGCCGACGTCGCAAGTGGTCGAGGCCGTGGTGAACGGCGCCGACGGCATTGCCGCGAACGGCCGTGAGGGGTTGATCGTCGTCGACACGTCAACGGCCGACCCGGAAAGCACGCGCGCCCTCGCAGCCACGCTGCGCGAGAAGGGTATCGCACTGGTCGACGCACCGGTCTCCGGCGGCCCGAAGGGCGCACTGAACGGTGCGCTCACGATGGTGCTGGGCGGCTCGGCAGACGACATCGCCCGTGTCGAGCCGGTGCTTGCTGCCATGTCGGCCAAGCGCGTTCACATCGGCGACGTGGGCGCGGGTCATGTGACCAAGCTCATCAACAACCTGATGTGCGCGGCCCATCTGGTCGTGGCGGGCGAAGCGATGCGTCTGGCGAAGGCCGCCGGTGTGGCGCCCGAGCAAGTGCTCGAGGGCCTGAATGCCGGTTCGGGCCGCAGCGGCGTGACGCAGACCAATTACCCGACGTGGATTCTGAACAACGCGTTCGACTCGGGCTTCACGATGAAGCTCATGCGCAAGGACGTGCGCCTAGCGATGGCGCTCGCGGAGCAGACGGGCACGCTGGCCACGGGACCGCTCTCGGCCGAAGTCGGCCGTCTGTGGGCGGCGAGCGCCGCAACGGTGGGCGATGACGAGGACTTCAACCGTATCGTGCAGTTCATCGAACCGGGCCGCGCGTAATCGTTGCCGGGCGGCCGCTGGCCCCACACGTTCGCATTCGATATTTCTATTTTGTTTGACGACAGGATGCGCCCCGGACGGCGCATCGTACGGAGTTTTCTCATGGCAGACCAACAAGCCGCCGCCTTGCTCGGCGCATTCGCAAAGTTCTTCCCCAACGCCACCACGATTGGCTCGTTCGTGAACGGCGAACTGGTCGAAGGCGCGGGGGAGGCAACCATCGATATCGTCAATCCGGCGACTGGCCAGACGGTGCTGACTTACCGCGACGCGGGTGCCGCTGTCGTGGCGCGGGCCGCCGAAGCCGCGCAAACGGCGCAGAAAACCTGGTGGGCGCTGACCCACGCGGCGCGAGGCCGCGTGATGCAGGCCGTTGGCAGCAAGATCCGCGAAAACGCCGAAGCGCTCGCGCAACTCGAATCGATCGGCGCAGGCAAGCCGATCCGCGATTGCCGTGGTGAAGTCGGCAAGGTGGCGGAGATGTTCGAGTACTACGCCGGCTGGACCGACAAGTTCTTCGGCGACGTGATCCCGGTGCCGAGCACACACCTGAACTACACGCGCCGCGAAGCGATGGGCGTGGTGTTGCAGATCACGCCGTGGAACGCCCCGGTTTTCACCTGCGGCTGGCAACTCGCCCCGGCCATCGCGATGGGTAACGGTGTGCTGCTCAAGCCGTCGGAACTCACGCCGGCCAGCTCGCTCGTGGTGGCCGCGCTGGCCGAGCAGGCGGGCGTGCCGCGCGGCCTCGTCAACGTGCTCGCCGGCTTCGGTCACACCACCGGTCAGGCAGCGATCTCGCATCCGGTCATCAAGAAGGTCGTGTTTGTCGGCTCGCCGGCCACGGGCAGCAAGATCGCCACGGCCGCCGCGCAGCGTCTGCTGCCGAGCGTGCTCGAACTGGGCGGCAAGTCCGCCAATATCGTGTTCGACGATGCCGATCTGAAGCGCGCCTGCCTTGGCGCCCAGGCCGCCATCTTCTCGAGCGCAGGCCAAAGCTGCGTGGCGGGCTCGCGTCTGCTGGTTCAGCGCGGCGTGTACGACCTGATGATCGAGATGCTGGCGCGCGGCGCGGAGAAGATTCGCGTGGGCGCGCCGCTGGACGACACCACCGAAGTCGGCCCGATCTGCAACCGCACGCAGTATCAGCACGTGATGAACATGATCGACGCAGGCGTGGAAGGCGGCGCGCGTCTGGCGGCCGGCACGCAGCAGCGCAGCGACGGCGGCTTCTTTGTGCGTCCGACCGTACTGGCCGACGCGAACAACACGATGGGCGTGGCTCGCACCGAAATCTTCGGCCCGGTCGTCGTGGCGATTCCCTTCGACACGGAAGAGGAAGCGCTGGCGATCGCCAACGACAGCGAGTTCGGTCTGGCGGGGGCCGTGTGGACGCGGGATGTTGCGCGCGCTCACCGTGTGGCCGCGCAGGTCAACGCCGGAACGTTCTGGATCAACGGTTACAAGACGATTAACGTGGCGTCGCCGTTCGGAGGGTACAACCACAGCGGTTACGGCCGCTCCAGCGGCGTGGAAGCGCTCTACGAGTACACGCAGACGAAGAGCGTGTGGGTCGAGACCGCAGCGAATCCGGCCACGCCGTTCGGCTACGTCTGATCGTGCGGCGAGCCGGATGAAGCCATCCGCGCGAATGTGCTGCCATCAAGCGTTCTGTCGTAGGGAACGTGACGTAATCGTGTGAATTGTGTGCTGGACGAAGGTCGTGAGACCCCGTCCGGTACGCAACCGTTTCAGCCTGCGAGACCTGGGGCCGGAACGGCTATTTTGACCGCGTATAATGCCGCCCTCGGGTGGTTCGGCGCGCAAAGCTGTTGCTGTCACCGAGGCGTGTCAACGTGGCGCTCGTTCGGGCATCATGGGGAGAGAAGTCCGCGGGTTTTGCGACCGGGCGGGCAATGCGCCGAATTTCCTTAACCACCGAAATGTTCGCGTCTTTTCCGGGGCACCGGAGGGCACCGGACCGGTTCAATAGCAAATGCAGTGGAGACCCAGATGGCAGTCATGGAACAAAACGCGGCCAAGCCGCAAGGGGGCGCCTTCAGCGATGGCGTGCGCCTGTATGTTTGGGCGATCGTGATTCTCGTGATCGCGGAGCTGATCGGGGCGATCAGCATCAAGGCCGGTCACGGCAAGATCGTGCTGTTGCCGATGGTCTGGGCGTTGCTGCTCGGCGCGGCGTTGGGTCTGTCGCAGGCGCGGTTGCCGCGCTTCGCACAGATCGACCTGCCGATGCAGCACCGTGCTGCCGCCATTCTGCAACCGGCGCTGCTGCTCTTCGTGGCAAAGCTGGGGCTGCTCGTGGGTGGCTCGCTGCCCAAGCTCGTCGCTGCGGGTTGGGCGCTCGTGTTCCAGGAATTCGGCCACTTCGTGGGCACGATCATCCTGGGTCTGCCGGTAGCGCTGATGCTCGGCATCAAGCGCGAAGCCATCGGCGCGACCTTCTCGGTCGGCCGTGAGCCGAGCCTCGCCATCATCGGCGAAAAGTACGGCTTCGACTCGCCGGAAGGCCGCGGCGTGCTTGCCGAGTACCTGACGGGCACGATCTTTGGCGCTGTGTTCATTTCGCTGTTTGCCGGTTTCGTCGCCAGCCTGAACCTGTTCCATCCGCATTCGCTCGCCATGGGCGCCGGCGTGGGCTCGGGCTCGATGATGGCCGCCGCAGCCGGTGCCATCGCGGCACAGCAAACGCCGGAAGTCGCCAAGGAAGTCGCCACGTTCGCGGCGGCATCGAACCTGATCACGACGACCATCGGCACGTATTTCACGCTGTTCATCTCGCTGCCGCTCGCCGTGTGGGGCTATCGCGTGATGGAGCCGGTGCTCGGCCGCATGAGCCGCCGCGGCCGTGCCAACGCGGAAGCCGCTGCCGTGGCCGATGCCGAAGCCGCCAAGGAACTGAAGCAAGCCAGCAAGGCGCACACCGTCGAAATGAATTTCGGCGCGCGTCTGTTCGCCTGGGTGTTCTCGGGCGCGTTGGCGCTTATCGGTAACAGCCTGGCCTTCAAGACGCCGTTCCTCGACGGTGTACCGGGCATGCTCATCATCATCGGTGCCGTGCTCGTCGGTGAAGCGCTGTACTACGTCACGCGTCGCAAGGTGCCGGCGGTGTGCTGGGTTTCGCTGATCGCCATGTTCCTGACGTCGCCGGCCTTCCCGTTCGCACCGGTCGTCGAGCAGTTCACGGGCAAGATCAACTTCCTCGCACTGGTCACGCCGATGCTGACCTACGCGGGTCTGTCGGTCGCCAAGGACGTTCCTGCCTTCCGCCGCCTCGGCTGGCGCATTGTGATCGTGTCGTTCCTCGCGAACGCCGGTACGTTCCTCGGTGCCGCGATCATCGCCGAGTTCTTCCACGTGTAACGCGTGTCCGGTGTGCGCGGCGGTGACACGCAGCGCACTGGCTCGGAAAACAAATACGCCACGGCATGCCGTGGCGTATTTGTTTGTGTGGCCAGATCCTTCAATCAGGGCTTGGTGGCCGCGGCGTCGGCCTGTGTACGTTCCTGATGGTAGCGGCGGAAGTAGGCGCGAATTTCGGCCGGCGAGAGCTTGCCGTCGTGATTGACGTCGATCTCATCGAAATGCTGATAGAGGAACGGTTCTGCGGTGGCCACTTCGTCGCGGCTCAGATAGCCGTCGCCATCCTTGTCGGCCGCGGCGAGCGCCCGGCGTCCGAGGCGTCGTGTCGTGAGGGTTCGAAGCGTCCGTTCGCGGAGTGTGTCTTGGTGTGTCATGTCGCGCTTCTCCTGATTCCTTGAGCAATGACGGCGACACGTGGTCCGCGTGCGCAATGCCACGCGAGGCGAATGCCGCCCGAGAACGATACCGGGAGCGACGAGGGCGATTCGTCGCGATTAGTGACGGTGGCGGCGGTCGTCGGTAATGACGTTACCGATCACGCCGCCGACAACGGCGCCACCCACGGTCGCGCCGAGGTCACCACCGGAGATGAGGGCGCCGCCGAGCGCGCCGACACCGGCACCGACTGCCGTATTACGCGATTCGCGGGGCGTCATGCCGCCGCAGCCCGTCAGCGTGCCGATCAGCGCTGCGCCAACGAGAATCGGGGCTGCCGAACGCGAGAGATGTGAGATGGGCGAGATCCATCGTTGTGTGGTTTTCATGACGTATGGCTCCTTCAAGGGGGCGTTAAGCCCCAAGGGATGCGCAGGCCGGGCATCGAGGCTCTGCCTGCTATTCGACAAAAGCAGCGGCTTCCGAAACTGGCGCGCAGTGCCGCCGGTTCGGGGGCACTGCGCGATGCTTATGCATATGCACTAATGGGCGGTTTCGGCGCCCGGTGTCGGTGCGCCAGCCCCATTGCCCGGATACGTCTCCTGATACGTCGGGGGAAGCGGCGCAGGCGGGTACGGCCGGCCGTAGCGGTCAGTTGGCGGGTAGGGACGCCCATAGGCATCTGTCGCCGGTGCCGCGTACGGACTGCATGGCGTACCGGCCGCATAGGGCGGCGGCCCACAGTTCGGCTGATAGGCCGGATTCGTCGTTTCGTCGCCTCGGTACGGCAGACGCGGTTGCGGCGGCGGCTCATAGGCGCATCCGGCCAGCGTCAGCAGCGCGGCAGCCAGCCCGGTCGCGGCGGCTGCCTTGGCAGTGCGTGCCTTTGCGAGGCTTGCCGGTGTACGGTTCGTAGCATTCGTTCTCAACATGACCTCCTTGTGAGAGCGGTGATTGCCCCCGTTCGTCGTCATGGATCGACTTACGTTAGACGCAATTTGCGGGAATTGGATCGCTAGATCTTGTAAGACTTTGTAATCCTCCAAGGCAGTGCTTGCCGGTGGGGATCTTGTGTGGCTATTGCAGTGCATATCGATGGCTACGTATATAACGTAGTCCTAAATAATGTAGGAATGCGCTGACAGTGTGTACGCAAAATGCGTCATCTCCTGACTGCGTTCGTATGCGTTCCCATATTCGCTCTCATATATGAATGCCTCTGCAATGCCTATCGCATCTCGTGCCTTGAAAACATGACATCGAAATTGTTCATTTTTGAAATATCTAGTGGGTCATGCACCGCGTCGCATCGTCTGGAAGCTGCCGCGCCTATTGCGCGACAACACGGCGCATTACGCGATGTCTGTCATCGCAATCCACGTTGAATGCGTTGAAATATCGGGAAAGTCCGGGGGAGTGTTTGCGCTTAGTTTTCGCCGCAAGCTGCGTTTGCGCTGGCATACTGTGCCCGCTGATGTTCGGTATTGAATTCAGCGGCCGTTGAGAAAATTCGATTGAGGTGCTCGGCCTATCCGCGCAGGCTTACACATGCCACAAGTCAAGAAAGAAGACATTCGTCTGGCCATCCTCGAAGCGTCGCACGCCCTGTTTTTGGAAAAGGGCTACGTCGACACGACGATGGTGCAGATCGCCAAGCGCGCAGGTATTTCGCACGCGAACATTTACAGTTACTTCACCGCGAAGCTGCAGGTTTTCTTCTGCGTCTATGAGAAGTGGTTCAAGGCGCGCATCACGGTGCTGGAATCCGACGTGATGGCAGCCCATGGCGCTCACGCGCGCATGCGCACGCTGCTTGGTGGCCTTTTGGTTCAGACACCGAGACTCGACAACGGCTTCTCGCACAATCTGGTGCAGGCGCTGGCCACCGTCACCCCTGGTGATCCTTACGATTCGTCACTGTTGCAGTGGTTTCGCGAACGCCTCTCGAGCATGCTGGCGGCCTGTGCGCCCAGCCTCGCGCGTGACGGCGTGCGGCGCGCTCGCCTGGTGGACATACTCGTGCTGACGTTCGACGGGTGCCTCGTCAATCACCATGTCAATCCGGCGTCGCTGCCGGATGTCGCCATGCTCGAAGAATTCGTTGCGGCCTTCCTGTCGGGGGAACCGGCGGACTCGGCAGCTATGCCGCAGGGAGCGGAGCCGGCCATACCGTCCGGCTCTGCGGCGGCGGCCTGAACAGGACGCCGATGCGCTCACTTCCCTGGACAGCCCTCAATCTCGGCCGAAAGCTCAAGTTCCATCAACTTCAGGTGTTTGATCGCGTGCTCGAGACGGGTTCGCTCGTGCGCGCCGCCAACGAGACCGGCCTCACGCAGCCGGCCGTGAGCAAGATCGTGCACGAGATGGAAGCCTGCTTTGAAGGGCCGCTCTTCGTGCGCAGTAATCGCGGCGTGCAGCCCACGGAGCTGGGAGAACTGCTTGGCCATCGCGTGAAATCGCTGATGGCGGAGTTGCGTTATCTGACGGACGAAGTGAATGCGTTCAGCGCGGGCACCAGCGGACACGTGATTGTCGGCACGCTCATTTCGGCTTCGGCCGATCTGCTGCCGCGCACGATTGCCTTGCTGAAGTCACAAACCCCGGGTGTGCTTGTCACCGTGCGAGAAGCGACCACTGCGCAACTCTTCCCGGCGCTGGCCAGCGGAGACCTGGATATCGTCGTGGGCCGTTTGCCCGAGCGTGCGCTGCCGGTTGCCAAGGCCTTTGCGCTGACTCACGAAATTCTCTTCAACGAATCGCTGTGCGTGGTCGGCGGCAAGCGCCACTGGACGCAGCCCCCCGAGCGCGTGCCGCTTGCGGAGTTACGTGAGGGGGCATGGATTCTGCCGGTGCCCGAGTCGCCGTCGCGGCTGGCTGCCGAGCGTCTGTTCCACGACGCGGGGCTCGCGTTGCCCGAAGACGTTGTCGAATCGCTCTCTGTGCTCACCAACATCGGACTGATGCTGGAGACACCGCGTGTCGCGCTGATGCCGCGCGTGGCCGCAACGCCGTTCGTGGAGGCAGGACTGCTGCGAGTGTTGGCCGATACCATGCCGGGCAGCTTTGGCGACGTTGGGTATTCACTGCGTAGCGACAAGCAACCGAGTCCGGCGTGTGAGCGTTTCGTTGCCTGTCTTCGCGAGGTCTGCGGCCTCAAGCCGTAACCCGCTATCCACGCTTTCGCGTGATTCGGAATGCGATCAGGGCGGCATGCCGATGTACTGGCAAGCCGCCCTTTTCATGGGTTTCAGAGGCGGGCGAGCGATGAGACGAGCCCTGGGTTCTGTTGCACGAGCCGAATCAGGCAGGCAGCCTGAGCGTTGGGACGCGCGCGTCCCTGTTCCCAGTTCTCGAGCGTACGCGGATTGGTACGAAGGTAATGGGCGAAGACATTGCGCGACATGCCCAGATGCTTGCGCAACGCCAGCAACTCATCAGGAAATATTTCCAGTTTGGGGAGCGGCGTGCGAGGTAGCTCCTTGATGTTGAGCGGAAGATCCGCGGGAAGGCCGTTCTTGACGTGCGCCGGCTCGGTGGGCTGCGGCGCACCAGTGTCCTGCGATAGCAGCCAGCGGAAGGGATTCGAAGGCGTATTGGAGTAAGCCATAGTCCTACCCGGGTGTCGATAAGTGGTGAGAAGAAGGCGCTTGCGAAGTCGATCAAGCGGAATCGATTGCACCACATAGTTCCACTGGGTGCTTTCACAAAACACACCGGATTTTCGCGTCTGACACCTATCGAGGACTACGCACCTCATGGTCAGAGGTGCCGTAGAGTGTACGCAGAAACGTGAGGTACGCAGTGTGCCGTACGCCTTAAACGCCCAGATAAGTCTGCAATTCCGGCAGCGCCCGACGCAGGCTCGGCGAGTCGCCCTGCCAAGCCACACGGCCCTTGTCGACGATGTAGTGACGGTCGCCGAGTTCGAGCATCGGGGCTAGGTTCTTGTCGATGCAAAGGATCGACAAACCGCTACCTTTAAGTTGCTTCAGGCACTGCCAGATTTCACCGCGAATGAGCGGCGCCAACCCCTCGGTCGCTTCGTCAAGAATGAGTAATTTCGGATTCGTCATCAGTGCGCGGCCGATCGCAAGCATCTGTTGTTCGCCGCCGGAGAGGTTACTTCCCAAATTTTTCTCCCGTTCACGCAGACGCGGAAACAGGTCGTAGATGCGCTCGAGCGTCCACGGCGAACTGGCGCCATGACGGTTGCTTGCAGTGGCCACGAGGTTCTCGCGCACCGTCAGCGTGGGAAATATCTGGCGTCCCTCGGGAACAAGTCCCATGCCGGCGCGCGCGATGCGATGTGACGGACTGGCATGCACCGGTTGTCCGTCGAATACGATCTCGCCGCGCGCCGGGCGCATGAGACCGGTCATCGATTTGACCGTGGTCGACTTGCCCATGCCGTTGCGGCCGAGCAGCGTGACGAACGCGCCGCGCTCGATTTCCAGATGCATCCCGAACAGCGCCTGACTTGCGCCGTAGTACGACTCGACACCAGACAAAGACAACAAGGGGCTCATGCGGTGGCTCCCAGCATTTCGTTGCGGGTTTCGTCCCCGAGATAGGCTTCGCGTACCCCCGCGTCGTTTCGGATGGTGTCGGCGTCGCCACAGGCGATGGCGCGCCCATAGACCAGCACGGTAATGCGGTCGGCGAGTGCAAAGACGGCGTCCATGTCATGTTCCACGAGCACGATGGCATAGTCGCCCTTGAGGTCGGCGAGCAGATGCGTCATTTGTTCGGACTCGGCTTGCGACATGCCGGCCATCGGTTCGTCGAGCAGCAGCAGCTTCGGACGGCCCGCGAGCGCCATGGCCAGTTCGAGCTGACGATGTTCGCCGTGGGCGAGGGCGCTGGCGGGTACGTTCATGCGTGCGGCCAGACCGGTGCGTGCCAGAATTTCGCGTGCCGGTTCGACCAGCGCAGCCTCGCGAATGGCTGGCCGCCAGAAGCCGAAGCTATGTCCCTGCATCGCCTGCACGGCCACGAGCACGTTTTCCAGCGCGGTGAATTCGCGGAATACGGACGTGATCTGGTAAGAGCGTGCGAGTCCCGCGCGGGCGCGCTGTTCGATCGGTACGGCCGTGATGTCGCGGCCGTCGAAACGAATGCTGCCTTCGTCGGAGCGCAGCTCGCCTGCCAGTTGGCCGATGAGCGTGCTCTTGCCTGCGCCGTTCGGGCCGATGATGGCATGCAGCTCGCCGGGCGCGACATCGAGACAGAAGTGATCGGTGGCGGTCAGGCCGCCATAGCGTTTGACCAGTTGGTCGACGTGAAGCAGGCTCATGCTTTGCCCTCCGCGGTGCGGCTGCGGCGGGAGAGCCGCACTTGCAGGTCGCCGAGCAGGCCGTACAGGCCGCGGCGCGAGACGAGAACCGCAACGACGATGAGCGGCCCGAAGATGATCATCCAGTGCTCAGTCATGCCCTTGAGCCATTCCTCGATCAGCAGCATGGCGGCGCTGCCCAGCACCGGGCCGAAGAACGATCCCAGCCCGCCGAGCACGACCATCACGATCAGTTCGCCCGAGGCCGTCCATGCCATATACGCCGGAGAGACGAAGTGTGTGAGATTGGCATAGAGCATGCCCGCTACGCCGCAGGTCATGGCGCTGATGATGTAGGCCACGAGCTTGTAGCGCAGCGTCGGGTAGCCGAGCGCGCGCATGCGGCGGTCGTTCTGACGCGCACCGCGAATCACCATGCCGAAGCGGGCGTCGACCAGCCGGCGGCCTGCCCACACGCACAGGCACAGCACCGCGAACGCCGTGTAGTACAGCGTTGCCGGGTCGTCGAGCGTTACGCTGCCAAAGCGGCTGCCGGCAGACACGGGCAGACCGTCGTCGCCGCCGTATTGCTTCAGACTGACGGCGAGGAAGTAGAACATCTGGGCGAACGCCAGCGTAATCATAATGAAGGCGATGCCTGTCGTGCGCAGCGAGAGCAGGCCGGTGACGGCGCCGACGATGGCGCACAGCAGCAGTGTCGCGCCCAGATGCACGAAGCCGTTATCCACGCCGTGATAGCTGAGAATGCCAACGGCATACGCGCCGAGACCCAGATACAGCGCGTGGCCGAAACTGACCATGCCACCGTAGCCGAGAATCAGATCGAGCGAGACGGCCGCGATGGCGAACACCACGATGCGTCCGAACAGGGTGAGATAGAACGGTTGCTGGGCAAACGTCGCGTAAAGGGGCACCAGCGCCAGCACGGCCAGCAACAGCAACGGCACGGCGGTGCGAAGATTGAGTTTCATTTCCATCGTCAACCGTGTTTGACCGGGAAGAGGCCTTGCGGACGCACAGCGAGCACTGCGGCCATGACAAGGTAGATGAGCATCGACGCGAGGGCAGGCCCGGCGGTGTCGGCGGTGCTGCGCTCCAGCAGACTGCGCAGCAGCGTGGGCAACGCGGTGCGTCCCACCGTATCGACCACACCGACGATCAGTGCGGCGAGAAATGCGCCGCGTACCGAGCCGATGCCGCCGATCACGATCACGACCATCGTCAGAATCAGGATCGGTTCCCCCATGCCCGGCTGCACTGAGAGGATGGGGCCGGCCATGAGCCCGGCAATCCCCGCGAGAATCGCGCCGAGACCGAACAGCAGCGAGTTGAGCAACACGATGTTTACGCCGAGCGCACCGACCATCTGGCGGTGTGTCGATCCGGCGCGAATCAACATGCCAATGCGCGTGCGGTGGATGAGCAAGTAGCAGCCGAGCGCCACCGCGAGCCCCACCACGATGATGAGGAAGCGATAGGCGGGGTACGCCAGCCCGAACAGGTCCACCGTGCCGGAAAGCCACTCGGGCACTTCCATGTAGTACGGCGAGGGCCCCCAGATCATACGCGCCAGTTCGTTGAAGAACAGGATCAGGCCGAAGGTAGCCAGTACCTGATCGAGGTGGTCGCGGTCGTAGAGCGTCTTGAGCGCGACGAACTCGACGATCAGACCGAGCAGCAGCATCGCGGGGACGATGGCAATCGCGGCGAGCGCGAACGATCCCGTGTGGTTGTACACGGTGGCGGCGATGAACGCCCCCATCATGTAGAGCGAGCCATGGGCGAGGTTGACGAAGTTCATGATGCCGAACACCAGCGTGAGGCCGGCCGCCATCAGGAACAGCAGCACCCCGAGTTGCAGCCCGTTCAGGCACTGCATGATAAGGAGCGTCAGGCTCATGCGGCCTCCCGGGGCAGACCCATCTGGCGGAAGATGGCTTGCGTGAGCGGGCTGGCGGCGTCGTTGAGTGTGAGCACGATGTCGAAGTGATTGGTGCCGGGCATCGGCACGTACTCACCCGCGAAGCCCCGCGCACGCCACGCCGCGAGATAGTCGTCGGTCTGCCGCTTGAACTCGGCCGTCTCGGTCTCGCCGTACGACGCCACGATCGGGCAGCCGCGTGCGGGCAGATGAAATTGAGGGCTGTTGCGGCGTGCGTCGTCTTCCGAGAGCTTCATCCATTCGTTGATGTGCGTGAACGGAATCGGCGTGAGATCGAACAGGCCCGAGAGCGGCGCGGCGCCGGCGACGACGTCTTCCGGCACACCGTATCGGGCGTGCCAGCCCTGCGCGAGCAGCATGCCCGCGAGGTGGCCGCCGGCGGAGCTTCCGCACACATGAATGCGGCGCGCGTCGCCCTGATGCTCGCCGATGTGGCGATGCACCCAGGCCAGCGCGCGGCGCGTCTGGTCGACGATGGTATCGAGCGAGGCGCCGGGCGCGAGCGAGTAGTTGATCGTGACGACCGTGGCGCCGGCGCGCGTGAAGGCGGGCGCCATGTTGCTCGAATCGTTCTTGCTGAGCGCACGCCAGTAGCCCCCGTGCACGAAGAAGAAAACGGGCGCGCCGGGCGCGGCGGCGGGGAAGATGTCCAGTGTTTCGTCGGGGTGGTCCCCGTAGGCGACATCGAGCACGCAGGGCGTGGTCGCGCGGGCGTGTGCGCTCTCGGCGGCGTACTGCGTCAGGATGTCGAGAACATTGGGTGTGGTGGCGCGAGCATTGTACTGAACGTCCAGCTCGGCTTCGTCGAAATTACGGTAGCGCTTCATAAACCCTCGATAGTGCTCAGGTACGGCTCGGGTCGTGCAACGGCAGTGCCGCCGGTGCGGGACACCGGAGCACGTCAGCAACAGCGGGCAGCGCACACGCGAGACCTCGCGCGCGTGTGCGGCTTGCGGTAAATCGGTCCATCGGCATCGCGGGAGCGCCGCGATGCCGGGGCTTTACGTGCTTTACGGGCGTTACGGGCGTCAGGTTACGACTTGATCTTGCACTGCGCGGCCAGATCGGCACGTGTCTTGATCTGAATTTGTCCCTTGGTCGCGAACGCCGCGCCGTTGGCGTCCTTCACGACATCCACGCGATAGAACTGCGCCACGGGGAACTGGTTGCTGGCGAACTTGAACGGCCCGCGCACGGACGAGAAGTCGGCCGCCTTGAGGGCGGCGCGCAGGGCTTCACGATCCGCCACGCTGCCCTTGGTCTTCGCGAGCGCCGAGTCGATCAGGTTGGCGGCGTCGTACGACTGGGCGGCATACATCGACGGCATACGGTTGTATTTCTTCTGGAAGGCCGCGACGAATTGCTTGTTCTGTGCGTTGTCGAGATCCGGCGAGTACGGCGCGCTGGTGATGGCGCCGACGGCCAGTTCCTTGAGCGCGGGCAGGGTCGAGCCGTCGATGGTCGACACGGAGATCAGCGGAATCTTGCCGAGCAGCCCGGCTTGACGGTATTGCTTGACGAAGTTCACGCCCATGCCGCCCGGATAGAAGACGTAGACGGCGTCGGGTTTGGCGGCTTGCAACTGGGCGATTTCAGCCGAGTAGTCGGGCTGGTTGACCTGCGTGTAGACCTCGTCGACGATCTGGCCTTTATAGTCGCGCTTGAAACCGTTCACGGCGTCGCGCCCGGCCTGATAGTTCGGGGCCATGACATACATCTTCTTGTAGCCCAGATCGGTCGAGAGCTGACCGCCGGCTTCGTGCAGTTCGTCGTTATCCCATGACGTTGAGAAGAAGTTCGGCGAGCATTGCGCCCCGGCAATCGGGGTCGGGCCGGCGTTCGAGCCGACCATCACCACCCCCGCGTTGGTCACGTTCTTGTGGATGGCCATCATCACGTTCGAGAACGTCACGCCGGTGATGAGCGACACCTTGTCGCGCTCCACCAGCTTTTGCGCAGCCTGCACGCCCACGTCGGGCTTGAGTTGATCGTCTTCCTTGATGACCTGCACGGGCACGCCGCCCAGCTTGCCGCCCTTTTGCTCGATGGCGAGCATGAAGGCGTCGTACTGGTCCTGGCCGAGCGCGCCGCCGGGGCCGGAGAGTGTGCCGATGAAGCCGATCTTCACCTGGGCGTGTGCACCGTTCGATGCCAACATCGCCGCCGCAGCAGCGACGGCGCCCAACACAGCGATGGCTTTGCGTTGTATGGTCTTCGTTCCCGTCATCATGGTCTCCAAACTAGGTTGGCGGTACTGGTAAACATTGTCAGCCGAAGGACTCGCGCTGGAATACTTGACCGCTTCTTCACCTCGTCCGCAGGCAGCAAAGGCAGGCCCAGGCGCGTCAGGCTAGCTAAATTGTTTAAGCATCAAATATTTCAGTGCCCAGCCTAAACGACGCCTTTTGCGTAGGCAAGCAATTTCAAAAACACCTCGGGAAAGCACCAGTTACAGACCGAAGAACTCGAGGGCGTTCGCGGCCAGAATGCGGTGCCGGGCGGCGTCGTCCAGCCCCGGTTGTTCGGCCACCAGACGGCCGATGTCCTGCTCACCGAGGGGGAACGGGTGGTCCGAGCCGAGCATGATGCGCTCTACGCCCATGGTGTCGACCAGCAGGCGCAAGGCGCGCGGGTCGAACACGGCGCTGTCCACATAGAAACGGTCCAGATAATGGGACGGCGGGTGCGGACTGTCGGCGCGCACGATGTCGCGGCAATGCCACGCGTTCTCGGCGCGGCCCAGCAGATACGGAAAGGCGCCGCCGCCGTGCGCAAAACACAGCTTGAGTGAGCGGGGCAGACGCTCGAATGCGCCCGAGAGGATCAGCGAGAGAATCGAGAGCTGCGTCTCGGCGGGCATGGCCACGAGCCACGGCATCATCCACTTCTTCATGCGGCCGTCGGTCATCATGTCCCACGGATGCACGAGCACGGGGATATGTTCGTTGCCGCAGTGCCGCAAAAACGCCACGAGCGGTTCGTCGTCCAGATCCTTGTCGCCGAGGTGATTGCCGATCTGCACGCCGATATGACCGCTGGCCTTGGCGCGCGACGCTTCCGCGCAGGCCAGATCGAGGTCCTGCAGCGGTACCTGCGCCATGGGCTTGAGCCGGGTCGGGGCGTAGGCGCAATGCGCCAGCGCCAGATCGTTCATGCGCCGAACCCAGTCCATGACCGCGTGCCCGTCGTGGCGGTAGCCGAACATGATCGGTGTGGCGCAGACCACTTGCAGGTCGATACCATGACGGTCGAGTTCTTCAACGCGCAGCGCGGGGTCCCACAGCGCGCGGTAGACGGGACGGAAAGCGCGGTTGTCGAGCATGATGTTGCCGGTCTCGCCGCTTGCGTCGATGCGCAGCCACGGTGCGGTGGCGGGGTCGAGACGGGCCGCTTCCTCCTGCGAGATGCGCGGGAAGAAGTGGGCGTGCATGTCGATTTTCTTCATGACGTGACGTGTGATGTTCTGTGAGCGGTGTCGCGGGTCAGGCAGACGCCGGTGCGGTGGTCTTGGGTTTTGCCGCGCGGCCCGGGTGGATCTCGCCGCAACTCGGACACCGGCGCAGCGATTCGGCGCCGTAAAACGCTTCGAACAGCGGCGGCAGGTCCGTCACGATGCTCTTGAGTTGCACTTCCACGCGGTGCACCTGCGAGCCGCATTTGAGGCAGTACCACTCGAAGCCGTCGAGCAGACCGGGCGGGCGCTGGCGTTCGACGACAAGGCACAGGCTTCCGGCTTCGGGCCGTTGCGGCGAGTGACGCACGTGCGGCGGCAGCAGAAAGATGTCGCCTTCCCTGAGGTCGATGCGCTCGGGGCGGCCGTCGATCCAGAGATTGATCCACGCGTTGCCCTTGAATTGATAGAAAAACTCCTCGAGCGGATCGTCGTGGTAGTCGGTGCGGTGGTTCGGTCCACCCACGACCGTCACGATGAAATCGCTGTCCTGCCAGATCTGCTGGTTGCCGACAGGCGGCTTGAGCAGATGCGCGTGATCGTCGGTCCAGCGCTGGAAATTGAAAGGTTTGCCATATGTCAACATGCTGTCTCCCGGGGCATGCAGCGTCAGCCGCGTCAGGTGAGGTCTCTGTCTTCAGCGCGAACGTGGCGCGTAGGCCACACACTTGATTTCGATAAGCAACAGCGGATGCGGCAACTGGTGCACTGCCACCGTCGTGCGCGTCGGACCGTTCTCGTCGAAGTACTCGCCGTATACCTCGTTGTAGCCGCCGAAGTCGTTCATGTTCACGAGGAACGAGCCGACTTCGACCACGTCGGCCAGCGTAGCGCCCTCGCTCGCGAGAATGTCGCGAATGTTCTCGATGACGGCGCGCGTCTGTTCGCGGATGTCGAGCTGCGTCACGCCCAGCGCATCGGCTTGCGCACCTGCGTATGTGTTGTCCGGACGGCGCGAACTGGTGCCCGAGACGAACAGGAAGTCGCCGGCGCGTTTGATGTGCGGGAACTTGCCGCGCGGTTTGGCCTTGCCAGCCACCACGCGGGCCTGCGTGTCTTGCGATGCGCTCATGTGTCGTCAGTCTCCGTTGTTATTTTGATGGGATGGCGCACGGGTGCGGCCGTCTCGACCCCCATCGATATCGCCGCACCGTCGCCTCACAGTTTGATGCAGATATTGGTGATTTCGGAATAGAAGTCGAGTGAATGGCGTCCGCCTTCGCGGCCCAGCCCGGAGAGTTTCACGCCGCCGAAAGGTGTGCGCAGGTCTCTCAGGAACCAGGTGTTCACCCATACGAGCCCGGTCTGGAACTGACGTGCGACGCGATGCGCGCGCGACAGGTTCGTCGTCCAGACACAGCCGGCGAGGCCATAGTCGCTATCGTTCACGCGGCGGATCACTTCGTCTTCGCTGTCGAACGGGGCGACGTGACACACCGGGCCGAAGATTTCCTCGCGCACGCAGCGTGCCGTGTCGGGCAGGCCGGTCCAGACCGTCGGTTGCACGAAGGCGCCATCGTCACGCGCGTCGCCGAAGGCGGGTACACCACCGCCGGTAACAACCGTTGCGCCTTCTTCGACCGCCAGCCGATAGTACGAGAGCACCTTCTCGCGATGCTTGCGCGACACGAGCGGACCCATCTGCACGCGGGGAGCATCGGGGGCGTCGATGCGCAGCGCGGCGGCGCGTTCGGCCAGTGCGGCGACGAAGCGCTCGAAAATCGGCCGCTCGACGTAGACACGCTCCGAGCACAGGCACACTTGACCGGCGTTGGTGAACGACGAGCGGACCACGCCGTCGAGCGCCTTGTCGAAGTCGGCGTCGGCGAACACCACGGCGGCATTCTTGCCGCCAAGTTCGAACGAGATTTCCTTCACGCCGTCGGCCACGGCTTTCATGATGGCGCTGCCGGTGCGCGACTCGCCCGTAAAGGTGATTGCGGCCACGTCAGGATGCTTCGTCAGGAATTCCCCCGCCGAGCCGGGGCCGAAGCCGTGTATCAGGTTGAAGACGCCGGGCGGTACGCCGGCGGCGTCCATCACTTCGGCGAGCAGCGTCGCGGACGAGGGTGTTTCTTCCGACGGCTTGGCGACCACGCAGTTGCCCATCGCCAGCGCGGGCGCCACCTTCCACGTGAACAACAGCAACGGCAGGTTCCACGGCGAGATGATGCCGATCACCCCGAGGGGTTTGCGCGTCACGTAGTTCATCACGTCGCCGCCATCGGCCGCGCGCATTTCGTACATTTCGCTGCCCGCTGTCTTGATGAGGTCGGCGAACATGCGGAAGTTGGCGATGCCGCGCGCAATGTCCAGCGTGCGAGCCTGCTCGGCGGGACGACCGGTGTCGGCGACTTCGGCCGCGACGAACTCGTCGAAGCGCGCCTGAATGCCGTCGGCAATGCGGTGCAGCACGGCGGCGCGCTCGGCGGGCGTGGTCTTGCCCCACGGCCCATCGCGCAGGGCGCGACGGGCGGCGCTCACCGCCCGGTCGACCGTCGCCGCGTCGGCTTCGCAGACTTTTGCGACAAGCCGTCCGTCGACGGGGCTCACATTATCGAACTGGCGATCGGTGGCGACAAATGCACCGTCCACGTAGTGCCGCAGCAGCGGCGGAGTCGCAAGGCTCACGAGGGTCTCCTGGAGCAGTATGTTCTGCGGGGGCGGCGGCGATCGTTGGAACGCCATAGGTCCACCGCCGGATGCCTTCGAGTCTAAGCATCCGGCTCCATAAAAAATAATGAAATATACCGGGTTGTCTATTCCTTAATGGAATAGCTGAGGTGGTCAGTGATGGGAGTGGTGACTCATTCGCGAGCGGGCTTCGCGTAGGTCGCGCGGGTTGCGTTCCTCGCCGATGGCCGCCGGCGGCAGGTCGGTATCGAGACACTCGACCAGATGGGCGTTGAGCACTGCTGCCAGGCCTTCGCCGCCGCGTCGCATGACGTAGTTGTGATTCCAGCGGAACAGTGGCTCGGCGATGGGGGAGAGTTTGTTCATCCAGCCGCGCTTCATGTGTACGTCCCAGGCGTAGCGCACGACGGTGATCGAGCCTTCCGTGTCGAAGCGCCAGACGCCGGTGCCTTCCACCTCGCCCGTCGCCACGCCGCGCACCTCGCGCATCGGATCGATGTGCGTGATGCGGGTCTCGAACGTGAGCGAGTAGGGCAACGCACCATGCCAGGTCAGTTCGCGCACGGTGCCCACGCCATCGGCGTCGCCCGGTTCCAGGGTGCGCACGTTGCGCACGCACGGCCACCAGCGAGCCCAATGGTCGACGTCGCGAATCGTGTCCCAGACTTCGTCCAGCGGTGCGGTCAGCCGCCACAAGGTGAGGAAGTGATATTCGTTCATGGCCGATCCCGGTAGTCGGTAGTCGAGGAAGGGGTGCCGTTATGCCCCGGCGCGAGGGGGGAATTTCAGTATAGGCGGCATACCGGCCTTCGGCGGTCGCCGAACACCTCGCCCGCTTCGATGACTTTCGTCAGCGCTGCCGATGAATCGGATAGCGAATTGGCCGGACTTTCCTCGCTGTCATGAATTCATCACAATGCCTCCATAGAATCCCGGAGTGAAAACGTTTTCGTAAACGTTTACATTTGCGTAAAATCCGTCAACTTCGAATTTTGACGGCTCATAACAAGGAGAGGGGCGTGGCAGACATACGGGACGTGGCGCAGCGCGCGGGGTGCTCGATTGCGACAGTGTCGCGCGCACTCAATTCGCCGCAACTGGTGCGCCCCGAGACGCTTGCCCGCGTGCAAGCGGCCGCCGCCGAGCTGAAATTCCGTCCCAATGCGCTGGGCCGTCAGTTGCGCGGAGAGCGCACGGGCCTGATTGGCGTGATGCTGCCGACGCTGGGCAACCCGGTCTTTGCCGATTGTCTGGAGGGGATCGAAGCCGCCATCGACGGCACGGGACGCCGCCTGCTGCTTGTTACCACCCAATACGACCCGGAGCGTGAGCGCAACGCCATCGAGACCTTGCTGCAACAACGTGTGGACGGGCTGCTGCTGACACTGGCCGACGCCGAGCACAGTGCGCTTGTCGACGATCTCGCAGCCGAGGGGGTGGCGTGTCAGCTTGTCTACAACGATGCGCCGCAGCGTCCCTGCGTGTCGGTGGACAACCGGGCCGCCGCCGCGCAGGGTGTGGCCATGCTAATCGAGGCGGGGCACCGCGACATCGTCATGGTGACCGGGGCATTGCACGCGTCTGACCGCGCCAAGCGCCGCTATCTCGGCTATTGCGACGCCATGCAGGCCGCCGGCCTGACGCCGCTGCCGGCCTTTGAAATCGACTTCAACAGCGGGGCTCGCGGCGAGCGAGTTCGCGAATGGTTGGCGCAGCGCGAGCGCGACGGCGCACGTCCCACGGCCCTGTTCTGCTCCAACGATCTGCTGGCCCTAGGCGTGATGCGTGCGCTGCGCGAAGCCGGTTTGCGCGTGCCCGACGACATGTCGGTGCTCGGCTTCGACGGGCTGGCCGTGGGCGAGTTGCTCTCGCCGACGCTCGCCACTGTCGTACAGCCTAGCGTGGAGATCGGCCGTCACGCGGCGCAGCGTTTGCTTGCACAGATCGATGGACGTGATGGCCGTACCGGTGCGGCGACCGCGCCGGCCGACGCATCGCTCGGCCACGCTCTGATCTTGCCGCACGAGATTCGTCGCGGCGGCACGGTGGCGGCACCGCCGCGAAAGAAAGATCGACATTGACGCGATGTCGAAACGGATTTGAAGGAAAAGCAGTAGCAAGGAAACTGGCTGACGACTGGCTCCGAAAAAGAGAGTGCAGCGCCGGCCGAGGCAATCAGGCATCCGGGCGTGAGGCCCGCACTTATCCGGCAGCACATCGTGCCGCCAATGCTCAGACATTCAGGAGCCCACAGAAATGAAGCTTTGGATCACCCGCGCCGCCCGCACGCTGGCGCTTTTCACCTTGCTCGGCGCTGGCGCCGCGCATGCCCAGCAGACCGCCATCTGTTACAACTGCCCGCCGGAATGGGCGGACTGGGCCGGTCAGGTCAAGGCCATTGCACAGGACACCGGCATTCGCGTGCCGCTCGATAACAAGAACTCCGGCCAGGCTGTCGCGCAGATGATCGCGGAACAGAAGGCGCCGGTGGCCGACATCGTGTACCTCGGCATTACCTCGGCCATCGAAGCCGCCAAGAAGGGCCTGCTCGCCCCGTACAAGCCGGCGAACTGGGATCAGGTGCCGGCCACCATGAAGGATCCGAACGGCATGTGGACGACGATCCACTCGGGCACGGTCGGTTTCTTCGTGAATCGCGACGCCCTGGAAGGCAAGCCGGTGCCGCGTTCGTGGGCCGATCTGCTCAAGCCGGAATACCGCGGCATGGTGGGGTATCTGGACCCGAGCAGCGCATTCGCCGGCTATGCCGCCGCGATTGCCGCCAATCAGGCCCTCGGCGGTTCGATGGACAACTTCGGCCCGGCCATCGGCTACTTCCAGAAGCTCAAGGCCAACGCGCCGATCGTGCCCAAGCAAACGGCGTATGCCCGCGTGCTCTCGGGTGAGATTCCCATCCTGATCGACTTCGACTTCAATGCGTATCGCGCCATCTACAAGGACCGCGCAAACGTGCAGTTCGTGATCCCGATGGAAGGCTCGGTGTCGCTGCCGTATGTGATCGCGCTCGTGAAGAACGCGCCGCACGCCGACAACGGCAAGAAGGTGATCGACTACACGCTGTCCGACAAGGGCCAGGCGCATTGGGCGCAAGCCTTCCTGCGTCCGGTGCGTGCGAGCACGATGCCGGCCGACGTGGCTGCCAAATTCCTCCCCGCGTCCGACTATGCCCGTGTGAAGCCGGTTGATCTGCAGAAGCTTGCCGCACAGCAGGACGCGTTCGGTCAGCAGTATCTGAAGAACGTGCGCTAAGCACGGTCACGTCCAACGAGGAAGAGGAGCAAAGCAAGCGATGCGTGACCTGACCCTGCCGCGCGGCTGGCGCGTGGCACTTCTGCTACCGGCGCTGGCGGTTTTTCTGGCGTTCTGGCTATTGCCGATGGCCGCCCTTGTGCAAGTGAGCGGCGACGGTCACGCGTTCGAGACCTATCGCGCCATTCTCACCAATGCACGTTATCTCGATAGCCTGTGGCAGACCGTCGTGCTCTCGGCGCTGGTCACCCTTGCCACCCTGGCGTTGTCGCTTGTGGCGGGCCTCTTCCTCACCCGTCACGACTTCCCGGGTAAATCGATCCTCGTGTCGATGCTTACCCTGCCGCTGGCGTTCCCCGGCGTGGTGGTCGGTTTCATGGTCATCATGCTCGCGGGACGTCAGGGCCTGATCGGCGACTTGTCGACCAAGCTCATTGGCCACAAGCTCGTGTTCGCGTATTCGCTCGCGGGCCTGTTCCTCGGCTACCTGTATTTCTCGATTCCGCGCGTGATCCTCGCCGTGATGGCGGCAGCGGAATCGCTCGATCATTCGCTCACGGAAGCGGCGGCGTCGCTCGGCGCGGGGCCGTTCGCCATTGCCCGTGACGTGACGTTGCCAGCGCTCGCTCCCGCGCTGATCGCTTCGGGAGCGATGTGTTTCGCGACCTCGGTCGGTGCGTTCGGCACGGCCTTCACGCTGGCTACCGACATCGATGTGCTGCCGATGACTATCTACACCGAGTTCACGCTCAATGCCAATGTGGCGACGGCGGCGGCGCTCTCGGTAATTCTCGGCATCGTGACGTGGGCGGTGCTCATGCTCGCCCGTAATTTCACGGGGCAGGGCGTCGCCGCCGGAGGTTGATTCGCATGCTCAAGAAAACCCTTTTCACGCTGCAACTGCTGCTCACGCTGCTGATGTGTGCGTTCCTGCTGATTCCCGTGGGCATGTCGGTTCTCGCGGGGCTGTCGGTGAATTACTTCCGTGGTCCGTCGGCTGGCCTTACCTTCAAGTGGGTGATTCAGGTCTGGCAGGACTATCACGACGCCATTCTGAATTCGCTGTATGTCGGCGGCGCCACGCTGGTGCTGGTCGCGCTGCTCGGCGTGCCGGCCGGTTACGTGCTCGCGCGCTGGCAGAGCCGCATGGCGCGCTGGATCGAAGAGTTGCTGACGTTGCCCATCGCGCTGCCGGGGCTGGCGAGTGCGCTCGCGCTGATCAGCGTGTATGGCGGCATGCGCGGTTTTCGCGAAAGCCTGGCGTTCATCGTGGTCGGGCACGTGATCTTCACGCTGCCGTTCATGGTGCGTGCCGTTGCGGCCGCGTGCGCCGACTCGCGTATCAAGCTGATGGAGGAGGGCGCAGCGAGCCTCGGCGCGAACTTCCTGCGACGCTTCACGACCGTGGTGCTGCCCAACATCCGCAGCGAGATCGTGGCGGCCGCCCTCATCGTGGTAACGCTCTCGCTCGGCGAATTCAACCTGACGTGGATGTTGCACACGCCCGATACCAAGACGCTGCCCGTGGGGCTGGCGGACGCCTACGCGTCGCTGCGTCTGGAGATCGGCAGCGCGTACACGGCGGTGTTTTTCGTGTTGATCGTGCCGCTGCTCATCGTCATGCAGATGACGGCCCAGCGGGCGAAGGTGCGCAATGCCAAAGGCCGTACCTGATCAAGTGGCTGCATTGCACGCCTACCGAATGCCAAGGATATGACGATGAAACTGACTTCCATCCCGATTCATCTCGAACGCTGTGCCAAGACGTTTCACGGCAACACCGTACTGCAACCGCTCGATCTGACGATCGGCGCGGGCGAGACGTTGGTGCTGCTCGGCCCGTCCGGTTGCGGCAAAACCACGACCCTGCGCATGATCGCAGGCCTCGAACGCCCTGACGCGGGCGGCCGTGTGCGCTTCGGCGACGAGGACGTCACGCGCCTGCCCATCGAAAAGCGCCGTGTGGGCATGGTGTTCCAGAATTACGCCCTGTTTCCGAACTTCACCGTGCGCGGCAACGTCGCGTACGGCCTGAAGCTGCGCGGACTGCCATCGGCCCAGATCGACAAGCGCGTGAACGAACTGCTCGATCTCGTGCATCTCACGCCTTTCGCCGATCGCGCCATCGCACAACTCTCGGGCGGTCAGAAGCAGCGCGTGGCATTGGCGCGCGCGCTCGCGCCGGAGCCGCGTGTGTTGTTGCTCGACGAGCCGCTCACCGCGCTCGACGCCAAGCTGCGCGAGACGGTGCGTGCAGATATGGATCGTCTGCTGCGCGGGCTCGGGGTGACGACGGTGTATGTCACGCATGATCAGGGCGAAGCGATGGCGCTGGGCGACCGCATCGTGGTGATGAGTGCGGGCCGCATCGAGCAGATCGGTGCGCCGCGCGACATCTACTACCAACCGGCTTCGCGCCATGTGGCGAATTTCGTCGGCACGCTCAACCGCCTGGCTGGTGTGTGGCGCGACGGTCATTTCCATCTGGAGGGCGGTCGCGTTGCCTGCCCGGAGGTGCGTGCCGACGTGCAAGAGCTGTACTTCCGCCCGGAAGATGCCATCGTGGTGCCCGCCGGCGACGCGCCGCTCGTCGGCCATGTCGACGACGTGCAGTTTCTCGGCGACCGCACGCGCCTGACGCTCAGCGGCGTGTCCGTCGCAGGCCCGGTGCTGGTCGAAGTCTCCAGCCGTCGCGAGTGCCGCGTCGGCGATCGGGTGGGCCTGTCGCTGCCCGCCGCCCATGTCTTTTCGCTTCACGGATAATCCGCTCATGCTGTTCGCGCAAATCAGCGACCTTCACATCAAACGGCCCGGCAAGCTGGCCTATCGGCGCGTGGATACCGCCGCCTATCTCGAGCGCTGCGTGGCGCGCCTGAATACGCTGGCGCCGCGTCCCGACTTCGTTGTCCTGACGGGCGATCTCGTTGACTTCGGCGCACGAGAGGAATATGAACACCTGCGCCGGTTGCTCACGCCGCTGCAAATTCCGTACTACCTCGTGATCGGTAATCACGACGGGCGCGACGCGCTGCGCGACGTGTTTCCGGAGCACACGTATCTCGGCAAACCGGGCGGGTTCGTGCAGTACACGGCAATGTTCGGCGCGCTGCGACTCGTGGCGCTCGATACGCAAGACCCGCCCAATGGCGGCGGCAAGCTGTGCGACGCACGTCTCGAATGGCTGGAGGCGACGCTCGCGAGCGATACCGCGACGCCGACTGTCATCGCCATGCATCATCCGCCGTTTGCCTGCGGCATCGAGCACATGGACATTCAGGCGCTCGACGCCAACGGTGCCGCGAAGCTCGCGGCCGTCGTGCGTCGTTTCGACAATATCGAGCGAGTGATTTGCGGGCACGTGCACCGGCCCATTCATACGCGCTTTGCCGGTACTGTCGCGAGCGTGTGTCCGTCACCGGCGCATCAGGTGGCCCTGGATTTGCGCGAGGGCGGGCCGTCGGCATGGGTGCTCGATCCGCCGTCGTTCCAACTGCACCGTTTCACACCGGAGACGGGCCTCGTCTCGCATCTCGCGTTCGTGGACGATGCGGGTGGCGCACACCCGTTCTACGACGCTTCGGGCACCTTGATCGACTGAGCATCGAGAAGCGACGAGGCCTCCGATTGGGGGCCTCGTGTTGTTTACCGCTCGGGTTGCAGATCAGAGCAGGTGGTCGAGTGCGTCGGGGCCGAAGACTTCACGGTGCAGACGCTCGGCAGGCACACCGGCGTCGCGCAGGGCGCGCCATTGGGTCTGCATGAACGGCACGGGGCCGCACAGCAGGTAATCGGCGTCAGCAGGCAGTGTCAGACGCGAAATATCCATCCGGCCGGCGAACGTCTCGCCAGTGCCTTCGCGTTCGGCGCCTGTCGGCGTCTCGAGGAACGTCGCCACACGCAGGTGCGGCAACTGCGTGGTGGCATGGACCAGATGGCGGCGTAACGCGACGTGCGAGCCGTTGCGGGCTGCGTGCGCGAACAGGATCTCGCGGCGCGACCCCTTGGCGGCCAGTGCGGCGATCATCGACATCATCGGTGTGATGCCGACGCCTGCGCTAAGCAGCACGAGCGGGCGTGCTGCATCGAGCGTGGTCGTGAACTCACCGTAGGGCGGGCTCACGAGAATGCGATCGCCGGCCTTCAGGTTGGCATGCAGCCAGTTCGAAATCTGACCGGCAGGCTTGGCATCCGCTGCGTCTTCACGCTTGACCGTAATGCGCCAGTGCGGTGCGTCGGGCGCGTCGGACAAGCTGTATTGACGGCGTTGTTCCAGACCGTCGGGCAGCGTGACCGACACGCTCACGTATTGTCCGGGCGCGAATTCACCGGGCGATCCGCCCTCGGGCGTGTGCAGGTAGTACGAGACGATGTGCTCCGTTTCGCGGTCGACGTCGGCCACGACCAGTTCGCGCAGCGACCCCAGCGGCGCGTGCGTGCGTTCGGACAGACGCGCTTCCGCCGCAATCAGTTCGCCGGCGAGCAGCCAGTACGCTTCGTCCCATGCGGCGATCAGTTCAGGCGTGGCGGCGTCGCCCAGCACGTCCTTGATGGCGCGCAGCAGATGGCGGCCGACGATCGGATAGTGCGACGGTGTAATGCCCACCGAGACGTGCTTGTGCACGATACGCTCGAGCACCGGCCCGAGCGTCGCAGCGTTGTCGATGTTCGCGGCGTACGCGAACACGGCCGAGGCGAGCGATTGTTGCTGTGCGCCGCTGGCCTGATTTCCCATATTGAAGAGATTGCGCAACTCCGGATGCGCTTCGAACATGCTCGCGTAGAAGTGACGCGTGATCGCAAGACCGTGTTCGCGCAGAACAGGAACGCTCGCGTCGATATAGGGGCGGGAAGCGGCGGAAAGCATGGCAAGACTCCTGAATTTATAAGATGCCAATAAAATGCATCTTTATGGGCGCACTTGTGGGTATTTCGTGGGCACCGCGCGATCCCCGTGTACGGAGATTCGCGGTGCGGCATTCGGTTGCCGGTGCCCCATGGGCTCACAACACGACGACAACTTCGGGGTACCGGCGAGGGGATTATAAGATGCAAATTAAATGCATATTATATGAATGCGGCGGAATGTCGCATGGGTTCGTCTGCTGGCTGGACGATGGGCTGGTGGCGGCGGGCGACCGTTTCGTGCGCCCTTTTGCGGGTGGCGGTGATCAAGGCGAAGCCCGCACGTACAAAGCGGCTTTGATCGGCCGACAGGAAAGACAGGGCGGTTATTCCGGACCGATTGGTCAGGGTTGGGTCGCCACCGTAGCGTAATGCCGTCGTCAGCATGTAGTCGGCGAGCGTGGCACCGTCCGGCGCGCGGGTCGCGGCAGCAAGCGCGTGCATCAGCGTATGGCCTTCTCGTCCGGGGACATTGGCATTCGGACATAGCGCCAGCAGAACCTCTGCGGCCCCGCAATATCCACGTCGGGTCAGCCACAACACCGGGGGAATGCCGTCGGCATGCCGTTGCCCGAGATCTGCACCGTTGCGCTGGAGCGACATCCCCAATTGAAACAGGGATTCGTGGGGAAGCAGCGGGTCGTGGCCGCGCGCGCACAGCCGACCGGCTTCCGCTGCAAAGGTGGCGATGAAAGGGGGAACGTCCCGGCTGGCGTTGCGTGAAAGGGGCCTTGGCGCGTTGGATATGCAGCATCGTGCCCGTTCGCGCGTAGACGCGACCATCGTTTGGCTGACCTGCAGGTACTGCGCGAGACTTTTGGAGACCAGTGCGCGTGCCTTGACACCATCGTGGTTCGGCCGGTCGAGATCGCCGCCGTAGCGCAGCGCCAGCGTGAGCAGGAAGAATGCGGAGAAGGAATGTGGCCCGAGATGGGTTGCTGCGGCGAGAGAGTGCATGAGTGTGTTGCCTTTCATGTTGTCCGCCGTCACATTACAGTCCGCTCCGGTCGAGAGAAGCGCTTCCGCCGCCGCACAATAGCCATTGAGCGCGAGCAACATGGCCGGCGGCGACCGCGTGCGACCGTATTGCGAGAGGCGGGCGCCATGCGATCGGAGCATTGAGGCGAGCTGATAAAGCGACACATGCGGGGTCAGCAAATCGTGGCCGGTCAAACGCAGACGTTCGGCTTGTGCGGCCATTGCGGTCGCCACCAGTGGAACACCGTTTGCGGTGAGCTGATTGGGGTCGGTGCCGAATTCGAGCAGTGAAGGCAGCCATTGTGGCGCGACCCGACAGCACAAATGAGAAAGCGGGAGATGAAAATTCCCCGGGATTTCCGATACGGCCACATCGTTGGTCTTGTCGCGGCCGCTGACGACCAGCACCCTGAGGGCTGAAGCGAGCGGCCCTTCTGGTTCCGTGGAAGTCGTCTCGTTCAGAATCGAGTCGACAAAGACGCTGGGATAGGCCGACGGTGACGCCGCGAAGCGAAGCCAAAGCTGCAATCCCTCATCGCTCATGAGGAGGGCGGCGTCTGATGGACGCAGATGTTCCCTTCGCGTCGGGTCGATGAAGATACCTGCCTCGTCCAGTCTGGCGAGGGTTCTCTCTTGCGCGGGGGAGCAGAACAGGGTGGCCATGGTAAACGCCATGGCCTGGTGATGCGTTTCGGCCGCAATCCGGCAACTGTCGAGTAGCTCGCGGCCCGCTGTCGTGTTCACGTTTATCAGCATTTCCCAGACGTCTTTCGACGCGCATTGCCCGTCTCGTTTTGCCAGGAGCAGCCGACTGAGTGTCATGTCGGACAGGGGGGGAAGACTGGCGGCAGACGTGTGGGGAGGGGGTTCTGGCCCGGAAGCCTGCGCCGGGTGGAAGGAGGAGGCGACGCTTGAGAGCGCGGGTTGTGCAGTGATAGGAGATTGAGGCATGGGGAATCGAGGAAGGGAAATTCACGTGTGCGCGTGAGATGGTGCAGGCGGATGGCATGATCGCCGCCGGTCATGTCGAGCGATAGCGAGTGGTTCCACCCCACCGGTCGGTGGCGGGTGCCATGCAACCTTGCCGTCACACGAGTGATCGAATGCGCCGAAGTGCCGTCTTGCGAACCGTGTCGAGGAACGTCTGGCCGATTTGCGGGGCCGGGGTGAAGGATTCAGGCAGCCATGCGCGAGGGGATTGACCTGCATGGTTGACCCGGGTCAGGTCGCCGCCATAGCGTGAAGCGATGATGAGAACGTAATGGGCGAGGTACGCGAGGTGGGCGCAATCGGCCTTTGCCGGGTCGTCGCGCAAATGCACGACGTAGGCAAGATGGTGCATGAGTGTGTTGCCGCCCCGATCGGGCGTGTTGGGATCGGCCCCTGTCGCCAGCAGGGCTTCGGCTGCGCCACAAAGACCGTGAAGCGTGAGTAATGTGACGGACGGCATGCCTTCGCGGTCCGGTTGCATCAGGTCTGCGCCTCGCCGCTTGAGTAGTCGTGCGAGCTGACGTAGCGAGTCGTGCGGGGCCAGCGGATCGTGACCGGCTACGTAAAGGCGAAGCGCTTGCGCTCTCATGGCGACGACCGTCAACGGCATGCCACGGCTGTTGGTCTGCTCCGGTTTGGCGCCGAGTTCGAGCAATCGGCGCAGCCATTGCGGTGCGATCTGGCTGCACAGATGCGCCAGTGGATTTCGGGGCATCGTGTCGCTCGGATTCAATGGCGGCGCGTCCGTTCGGTCGCGGCCGCACGCGACCAGCACACGGAGGATTCTGTCGATGCGTGAACGGTCTTCCGCGATAGTTTCGCTGAAGATATCCGATCCGTCGAACACGTTCAGATAGCTCGCGGGTGCTGCGGCGTACTCTAGCCAGAGTTTCAGCCCCTCGTTGCTTCGCAATAGCGCGGCGTCTTCGGCGAGCAACTGATGGGCGCGCGTTGGGGCCAGAAAGATGCCGGCATCGGACAATCGATCCAACGAACGATCTTCTTCCTTTGTCGTGAGCAGCGTCACCATTTCACCGAACAGCGGCCCGTTTGGCGAGGCGCGCTCGCAGATCGCTCGCAACTCACGGCTCGCATAGGTCTGCGCATTGACCAGTGCATGCCAGATATCTTGCGGGCGATAGAGGCGGGAATTCTGGGCGTCGAGCAATTGGGGCAGTGACATCGCCTCCAAAGGAGCGGTGTGCGTGCGGTAGGCGCGGCGACCCAGGTCCGTCCCGGTGGGGGCGAGGCGGAGTGATAGGCGCTCGGAGGTACTTGCTACGGGAGACAGGGCGGGGGTTGAGCCGAGCATAGGCGTTGGAGGTGTCGGGTGCGTGCGGTAGGGAAGGCGCATGGTTACCCAGATACTTCGAGCCGGTTTTGGTATTCGCACATGGAGGTTCTCGAAGGCGGGCATGCCGGTGCGGGCCGACGGGGAATTACAATGCGGTATTCATGAGTGACTGCCCCATTTCGTATGCCGGAGAAAACCTTCCCAGTGACTGATGCCACGCCTCAATCGTTGCCACGTCAGGACCATGAGGCCGTGATTGCGGCGACGCGCCATTGGCTCACGCGCGCGGTGATCGGGCTGAATCTCTGCCCGTTCGCGAAGGCGGTGCACGTCAAGGATCAGATTCGCTATGCCGTGAGCGCGGCCAGCGATATGGAAGGCGCGTTGCTTGATCTGGAGCGCGAGTTGCGGCGGCTGGCCGAGGCCGATCCGCAAGCCGTCGACACCACACTACTGATCTTGCCGCATGCGTTGCTCGATTTTCACGAGTACAACGACGCCCTGTTTTTCGCAGAGCGCATGCTCAAGCAGTTGCATCTCGAAGGCGAGTTACAGATTGCGAGCTTTCACCCGGAATACCAATTTGAAGGCACGGCGCCAGACGACGTGGAGAACTACACGAACCGCTCGCCCTATCCGATTCTGCATTTGCTGCGTGAGTCGAGCCTCGATCGCGCGGTGGAGGCGTTTCCGGAAGCCGAGACGATCTTTGAACGTAACGAGGCGCTGATGCGCAAGATGGGCGTGGCGGGTTATCACGCCTGGATGGCGCAGCCTGCGGCAGATGACGAGGGGGCGAACGACAACGCCGTGGATGGCGCGGACGAGGCGCGAGGCCGGGCAGGGGAGTGAGACGATGCCAGGCCAAAACAAAAAAAGCCGCACGACATTATTCGGGCGGCTTTTTTGTTGACGGCTAACCTACCGCACCAATCGCGGTTTCTCGCCTCGCTTCGACGTGTGAAGGATAACGCGAGGACCCATCAACCTATCCGTTGCCACCATCGCTTCCGCGAACGTCTCGAAGTCAATGGTGTGCTCAGGGTCGGACACATGGGCACGCCTGATGTCTCCCGCCGCCTCGTCCCAGAGCTACATCGCCGAGCGGGTGGCGACGGGACGCCGCGGTCCGAAGCGTGAGGTTCTGCGCGAAGGCGTGCGGCTCGTTCAGGATCGTGAGGCCCTGCTTGTTGCGCTTCTCCGCGCGACGTAGAGCATCCAGCACTTCAACGACTTCCAACGCCGCAATCGGCCGGCCACGCGTCGTTCACGGGAATGCGCAACTACATGCCATTGGCGTTGGCAAGTCGATACGTTTTATGTTCTGGTTTCGCTGTGCGAACTTCGGCGTCCGTAAGTGCCATGATTGCGACGCCATGCCTGTTGAGGGCATCGGTCGCGGGAGTCGCGGTTATGCCCCCCAAAATGCCCCCGGATTGGTCGAGATTAGGGGACATTGCATGGCACCTCGCGAGAAAACAAAAAACCCGCAAAGCTAATGCTTATGCGGGTTTTTAGGACTTCGTCATACCCAACGATTTAAGTCGCTGGTGCCGGAGAGAGGAATCGAACCCCCGACCTTCTCATTACGAATGAGCTGCTCTACCGACTGAGCTACTCCGGCGCTGCGAAGAAGTGAGATAATAGCAGAATTTTCACGTTTGTCACGAATTTTTTCAAAGATTTTTTGCTGTCTATGCGTGAGTTACGCGTAAATCCTTGAAATTGCAGAAATCCTGCGCTTTCGTTGTCGCGACGTATTCGCCGGCACGACGACGTTCTCGTGATCTTACTTCGCGCTGTCTTCTCGATGATAGGCAGTCACACGGTCGACTTCGTTCTTCGAACCGAGGAACACGGCCACCCGCTCGTGCAGCTTCTGCGGCTGGACATCCAGAATGCGCTGCATGCCGTTCGTTGCCGCGCCGCCCGCCTGTTCCACCAGAAGGCTCATCGGGTTGGCTTCATACATGATGCGCAGCTTGCCCGGCTTGTCCGGATCGCGCTTGTCGGCCGGGTACATGAACACGCCGCCGCGCGTGAGAATGCGATGCACGTCCGCCACCATCGAGGCGATCCAGCGCATGTTGAAGTCCTTGCCGCGCACGCCTTCCTTGCCTTGCAGCAGCTCGCTGACATAGCGTTGCACCGGCGGATACCAATGCCGCTCGTTCGACATGTTGATCGCGAACTCCTTCGTGTCCTCCGGGATGCGCATGCCTTCCTGCGTGAGCACCCACGAACCCATTTCGCGATCGAGCGTGAAGCAGTTCACGCCATGCCCCGTCGTGAGCACCAGCACCGTTTGCGGACCATACACCGCATAACCGGCCGCGACCTGTTGCGTGCCCGGTTGCAGGAAGTCCTTCTCCGTGGGGTCCGTCACGCCTTCCGGGCAACGCAGCACCGAGAAGATCGTGCCGATCGACACGTTCACGTCAATGTTCGACGAACCGTCGAGCGGATCGAACATCAACAGATATTCGCCCTGGGGATAGCGGTTCGGAATGTGGAAGACGTCTTCCATCTCTTCAGACGCCATGGCCGCCAGATGCCCCCCCCATTCGTTCGCTTCGAGCATGATCTCGTTGGAGATCACGTCAAGCTTCTTCTGGACTTCCCCCTGCACGTTCTCACTGCCCGCACTGCCCAGCACGCCACCCAGCGCCCCCTTGGACACGGCATGGCTGATCGACTTGCACGCGCGAGCAACAACTTCGATCAGCAGGCGCAGCTCGGCAGGAATGTTGTTGAACTCTCGCTGCTGTTCGATGAGATATTGGGTAAGGGTCTTGCGCCGCATGTGGGCCTCCGGGAAAGCAAAAAAAGCGTACCGATTCGATTTGGTCGCAATTTTACTCGTAATGGCACGCTGCCCCCGCGAAAAATCCCTGGGGGCAGCGCAATTTCAGGTGTGGCTGAGGTAGGTCTCGGTGTTTTCCGAGAGATAGCCGGTCAGTCGAGACCGTCGAACAGCGCGTCGTCCGGACCGATGTGCGACGGTGCGCGCCAAGTGGCGTCGCGCATGCTGTGCTGCACCTGCTTGTCCACGCCCAGCAGAATCGAGAAGATCGCCATGCGTACTGGAATGCCATTGTCCGTCTGGCGGAAGATGGCCAGTCGCGGGTCGTGATTCAGATCCGTCGACAGATCGTTGGCGCCCGGCCGACTGTCTCGCGGCAGCGGATGCATGATGATCGTGCGCGCGTCGCAATACTGATTGATGAGCGCTTCGTTGATCTGGAAGTCCGGCGTATAACCTTCGATGGCTTCGTCGGCAAAACGCTCTTTCTGAATGCGCGTGGCGTAGACCACATCGGCACCGGCCAGATCGGCAAGCGAGTTGCTCTGCACGATCACGTGACCGTTCTGCGAGATCTGGTCGAGAATGTACGTCGGCATTTCGAGCGACGGCGGCGAGATCAACGTGAACTTCAGGCCGCGATACAACGCAAGCAGTTTGATGAGCGAGTGCACCGTGCGGCCGTAGCGCAGATCGCCAACCATCGCGACGTGGGCGCCGTCGACCAGTTTGCCCAGCCGGGAGAACTCGCGGCCGATGGTGTACAGGTCGAGAATCGCCTGGCTCGGGTGCTCACCCGGACCGTCGCCGCCGTTGATGACGGGAATGTTCGTGGCGCGCGCGAATTCCGCGACAGAGCCCTTTTCCGGGTGGCGCACGACGAGCGCGTCGACGTAACCGCTCATCACGCGGCTCGTGTCGTAGATCGATTCGCCCTTGGCCATCGACGAGAACGTGAAGCCGGTGGTGTCGCACACCGAACCGCCAAGACGGCAGAAGGCGGCGCCGAAGCTCACGCGGGTCCGGGTGCTGGCTTCGAAGAACAGATTGCCGAGCACGGCGCCTTCGAGCACGCGCGAGATCTTCTGGCGGCGAGCGATCGGTTGCATGATATCGGCGATGTGGAACAGCTCTTCGAGCGAGTCGCGCGAGAACTGGTCGACCGAGATCAGATGCGGCTTGCCGTCGAGGCCCATGCGTTCGCGCAACGGTTTGTGTGCGCTTTGCGTAGATTCTGCGGACGGTGCTTCGCGACCGAGGATTTCACCGACGAATTTCTCCACGATGCTCGGCATCGTGCGATATTCGCTCGAATCTTCAGGTAGCAGCCAGGTGTCAAGGGCGCGCCGGCGAACGCCGATGCGCTCGGCGAAGCTGTCGCGGGTCATGTTCAGGCGGCGCATCGCGTCGCGCAGGAAAGTCTGCTGTGCACTCATGGTCGGGTCGGCAGGGCTGTGTACGCGATGCGTATAATAGGCGTCGATTCGTTGTTTGTCCAGCAAAAGACGTGCCCCGCGTGGGGCCGCGCCAGCCGGGCGTTTCCGGCATTTCCGGTGTATTGCCGTACGGGTATGGAAAACCTTCTCCGCAAGCTAGATCTCACCTCTTTGCGCCTTTTCGTGGCCGTGTGCCAGGAGCGGAGCATGGCGCGTGCCGCCGAGCGTGAATTCATCGCGCCCTCGGCCATCAGCCGGCGCATTGCCGACATCGAGGCGATCGTCGGACTCCCCCTTATTCAGCGTCATCAGCGCGGTATCACCGTCACGCCGGTCGGCGAGACGGTGCGTCGCTACGCCGAACGCATTCTCGGCACCATCGAATCGTTGGGCGCAGAGTTGTCTCAGTTCCACGAAGGCGCGCGCGGCAGCGTGCGCATGGCGGCGAACCTGTCGGCCATCGTCCAGTTCCTGCCGGAGGATCTCGCCGCCTTTGGCCGCGTGTTTTCCGCTGTGGACGTCGAACTCGACGAACAGCACAGCAATGAAGTGCTTCAGCGCGTGAGCGAGCGGGCGGTGGATGTGGGTATCTGTAACGCCGTTGAGGGGATCGAGGCTTTCACGATGGTGCCGTACCGGCGCGACCGGCTTGCCGTGATTTTGCCCGTCGGTCATCCGCTGGCGGCGCGTACGGGTGAGATCCCGTTCTCTGCATGTGTCGGCGAGACGCTGGTGGGCCTTCAGGGAAACAGCGCGCTTACGCAGTTGCTGCGCCAGCAGGCGAGTGCGGTGGGGGCGTCGCTGCGGATCAAGATTCGCGTGTCCAGTCTGGACGCACTGTGCCGCATGGCGCACGCGGGTCTCGGCATTGCCATCGCGCCCGAGCAAGTCGGCCAGTTATATGTCGGCAAGCTCGACGTGGTTGTGCGCCCGCTGACGGACGAATGGGCGCATCGCCAGCTCTGGCTCGTGTTCCCGTCACGTGAGCAATTGAGTGCCACGGCGTCGGCGGTCGTGAATTTCCTGGCGCAGAAGGAATGATCCGGCGCTGAAATGCCCGGTTCGCCTATCCGCAACCTGCCGCTCCCCGAAAAAGCTGCTTGATACTCGAGGAGCGGCAAGGCGTTGCCGTTAGCGATGCTGCTTCAAACGCGTGGCACGAGCGATCTGATGCGTGCAGCGAACGCCTCGGGCTCGGCCAGTTTGATCACGTCATCCGGTACGTCGACGATATGCGCCTGCTGATCGGGACCAGCAGCGATTCCGGCCACTTGACCGCGTCTGCCGCCGTCACTCTGCTGCGCAGCGACAAGCTCCCCTTGCTTGTTGACGATGACGATCATTTTCATACCACCCCCCCACCTTGCAAGTTATGCCAGGCACCGCCCGGCCCAAGATTCGTGATAGTGACGTAGTACGTCGTATGGCCGTTGTTGTCCTTCTCCTTGCGCTGATTGTCGGCGCGATGAACACCCCCGGAATTCGGCGTTTTGACGTCGGCGCTTGCAAACTGCGTGCCGAAGTCTTCACCGCCGTTGCGGACATACCACCAGTAAGCAGACTGGTTGGGGTTTAGGAATGTCAGCGGCCCTACATTGTTGAACGCCATGGCACTTCTCCTCTGGAAATGACGCGTAATCGCCGCTAGCGGGCAGCGTACGCGCCGAGATGGAGGCAACCACATACGCAATGCGAATCTGTTACCCCCCGTGGTCGGCAGGTAGTCCGCATGTCGCACGTACGTCATCGGCATTCGATTGCCCTCACCGATGACGTCCTTGCAATTTAGTTGTCCCAACGTGCCCTGTTGTGGGGCGCGTGGCCGTTTCCCGGTGGCATGCGCGTTCGCGCGATTTGTAACATCGATATTTAGGAATTTTCCCAAAATACGTTGGGTGCGTTGGATCGGGGCGTATGACTGGCAGGCATGGATTGGTTCGCGACAGCCATCGCAATCTGTCACGGCGACCTTGCTCAGACGGCACGACGGGGCCGAGTGTCCACGGCTATGCTCTTCGCGAGGAGGTTCCCTCGCATGGAAGACACCATTCGTTTCGACGGCCGCATGTTGTTCCTGTCCGAAGACCCGGCCATCGTGCGCCGTCAGTTGGCGGGCGAGTCCGTCACCCGCGCCGAGGCCGGCGCGTTGCGCGATAACGTTTCGACTGACGAAATCACGCCCGTCACTGTCATGCTCACCTACGACGAGCGGCTCGGGCGCTATCCCTACGTCGGTTTCAAGGCGGGAAACGAAACGCCCATTGGCGAGCACGACGTGCGCCGCGGCGGCTTTCAGATCACGGTGGCAGGCAAGCGCTACGGCAAAGGGTCGTCGCGCGAGTCGAGCCCGCTCGCGGAACGCTCGGCCGGCATCCGGCTGATCGTCGCCGAGAGCTTCGAGCGCATCTACCAGCAGAACTGCGACAACATCGGCATTCTGACGACCACTGACTTTGGCGTACTCGGGCGTATTCAAGCCGGCGAAGCCATCCCGATCACGGAATTCCTCAAGGGACGCGACGCCCTCACGCAGCAAATCATCCGCAGCGGCGGTCTGCTTGCATTCAGCAAGTTCGCCGATTGGCCGGCGCCCGTGGCGCACGCCGACGGGCCGAATGCCACCGCCACGCCGCCGCGCACGCTGGTCGAGAAGATCATGGCGCGGCGTCTGCATCCGGCCACGCCCGGCGTCGAGCACGGCGACGGCGTGTTCGTGCGCGTCGACTGGCGCTTCTCGCACGATTACTTCACGGGCATGTGCGCGCATCTGATGCATCGCGCGTTTGGCGAACCGGCAGCGCTGCACGACCCGGCGCGCATCATCGCGTTTCAGGATCATCTTGTGCTCGCCGCGCACAGCCACCCGCACGTCTCGCAGGGGCTGCTGCCCGGTGTGGCCCATCTGACGACCGGACATCGCGATTTCGTGTCGCGTTATCCCGTGCTCGCCCACGGTGAACTGGCGACGGGCGGCGACGGCGCGGACGGCATCTGCCACGCGCTGATGGCCGAACGTTATGCGTTGCCAGGGCAAATCGTGATCGGCACCGACTCGCATACGCCGCACGCGGGCGCACTCGGCTGCCTGGCGTTCGGCGCGGGGGCGACCGACATCGCAAACAGTTGGGTGACCGGCTATGTCCGCTGCAAGGTGCCGCAGACGCTGCGCATCGAGATCGAGGGGACGCTCGCCCCCGGCGTGACGGCCAAGGACGTCGTGCTCCATCTGCTGCGGCTCGACACGATTCGCCGCGGCGACGCCATCGGCCTCGTCTTCGAATATGCGGGCAGCGCGGTGCGGGCGATGTCGATCGACGAGCGCGCAACGCTCACCAACATGGTCGCCGAGCTGGGTGGCTTCACCGGCATCGTGGCGCCGGACGAGAAAACTGTGGCTTTCCTGAAGACGCGCCGCGGCGTCGACTTCGTCGTCGAACCCTGGATGACGAGCGACGAGGGGGCGCGTTATCGCGACGTGATCCGCATCGATGCGGGCTCGCTCACGCCGATGCTGGCGCGTCCCGGCGACCCCGGCAACGGCGTGGCGCTCGCGGACCTGGCGTCTCCCGTCGCCATCGATATCGCCTATGGTGGCTCGTGCACGGCAGGCAAACGCGACGACTTCGACGCCTATCACGACGTGCTTGCCTGGGGCGTCGCGCATGGCCTGCGCGTCGCGCAGCGCTGCTCGTTGTTCTTGCAGTTCGGCACGATGGATGTGCGTGCCTATTGTGAGGAGAAGGGCTATCTCGAGACGTTCGAAGCGGCCGGCGTGACACTCGTCATGCCGGGCTGCGGCGCTTGCGCGAACTGTGGGCCGGGCCAGTCGACGTCAGCCGAACAGGTCACGATCAGCGCGATCAACCGCAATTTCCCCGGACGTTCCGGGCCGGGCAGCGTGTGGCTCGCGAGTCCGTATACGGTGGCTGCGAGCGCACTGGCGGGGCGCATCGTCGGTTTTGACGAACTAAGCGCGTCTGTCGCGGCAGAGGGGCGGTAACTCGCGCACTCGCCGGAGCCCGCGGGCAATGTTGGCGAAAACTGAGGATGCCGACAGGCGCGAGCTGTGCGGCGCGCCATGCTGTGGGGCAGACGTTTCGCAGCGATGCTGTGCCGTCATTGACGAATATCGCAATTTTTCGTAGTACGTGGCAAAGGTGACAGGTGCGGCGCCATTCGTGGCATAATCTCGGCCCCGAGCCTGTCGATTCATGGTGTACCCGACGTATCCTGCTACCGCATGGCAAATGCATGGCAAATGCTGGCAGGTGGCTTAAGAGACGTCGGCAAATGAGCAGTTCGGCCATGACCGAACCGGCCCGGAGACGATTTCCATGCCATCCCCCGATGTTTCAATGCCTTCCATGCCTTCCCCAAGTCAGGCCACTCAAGCCCGCGCTGCGGCAACCCGCCTGAGCGCCGGCGACATTTCCGCCCGCCTCGACCGATTGCCTCCGACCCGCACTGTCTGGAAACTGGTCGTACTCCTCAGTCTCGGCTTCTTCTTCGAGCTCTACGATCTGCTCTACACGGGATACATCGCACCGGGCCTGGTGAAGAGCGGCATTCTGACGCCGACGACACCGGGCCTGTTCGGCACGACCGGCGTGGCGAGCTTCATCGCGGCGTTGTTCGCCGGGCTGTTCATTGGCACTATCGCGTGTGGCTTTCTTGCCGACCGGTTCGGCCGCCGTGCCGTGTTCACCGGCTCGTTGCTCTGGTACACAGTGGCGAACGTCATCATGGCGTTTCAGGAGACGGCCACGGGCGTGAACTTCTGGCGCTTCGTGGTGGGGCTCGGCATCGGTGTGGAACTGGTGACGATCGGCACCTATATCGCCGAACTCGTGCCCAAACAGATTCGCGGCCGGGCGTTCGCGTGTGAGCAGGCGGTCGGTTTCACCGCTGTGCCAGTCGTCGCATTGCTTGCCTATTGGCTCGTGCCGCGCGAATTCCTCGGTCTGGAGGGCTGGCGCTGGGTGGTGCTCATCGGCGCGCATGGCGCAGTGTTCGTCTGGTGGATTCGCCGTGCACTCCCTGAGAGTCCGCGCTGGCTCGCCCAGAAGGGGCGTCTCGACGAGGCGGATCGTGTGCTGCGCGAACTGGAGGCGAAGGTCTCGCGCGAATACGGCAAACCGCTGCCGCCGCCGGGCGAGCCGGAGCCCATGGCGCCGAAGCGCGCGTTTCGCGAGATGTGGGTGCCGCCGTATCGCAAGCGCGCGATCATGATGATTTTGTTCAACATCTTTCAGACGGTCGGCTTCTACGGCTTCGCCAACTGGGTGCCGACGCTACTCATCAAACAGGGCGTTACCGTGACCACGAGCCTCGCGTATTCCAGCGTAATTGCGCTCGCGGCGCCCGTCGGCCCGCTCATCGGTCTGTGGATGGCCGACAAGGTCGAGCGCAAGCACGCTATCGTGTGGACGGCCGGTGTCGGTATCGTGTGCGGTCTGGTGTTCTCGCAGGTCACGTCGTCGTTCCTGCTCATCGCCATGGGGATTGGCCTCACCCTTGCGAACAACATCATGTCGTACAGCTATCACGCGTATCAGACGGAACTGTTCCCCACGGGCATTCGGGCGCGCGCCGTCGGTTTCGTCTATTCGTGGAGCCGTTTCTCGGCAATCTTCACCGCGTTCCTGATCGCGTCGGTGCTGCGCAAGTTCGGGGTGACGGGCGTGTTCGCATTCATCTCGTGCGCCATGCTGGTCGTCATGCTCGCCATTGGACTGATGGGACCGCGTACGCGCGACATCGCGCTGGAGAAGATCTCGCAGTAAGGCATAGGGCCGCGCGCCGACGCGGTCATTCCCCGCGTTCTTCCGGAGACTCCGATCATGGCAGATCTGCAAACCGAAGCGGCCTACGAGGCCAACGCTGTTCGTTACAACGAGGACTGGCGCAACCAGCCGCCGCCGGACGACATGTACGCACTGCTGATGCGCCATTTCGTCCCCGGCGGACGCACGATCGATGTGGGCTGCGGCAACGGACGCGATGCCGCCTGGCTCGCGCAGCAAGGTTTCGATGTGGTCGGCTACGACAGTTCGCCCGCACTCGTCGAACTGGCGCGTGAATCGTTCCCGTGGGTGACGTTTCACGTCGGCCGCCTCCCGGGACTGGAAGACGTGAAGGCGCAGTTCGATAACGTGGTTTGCGAGACCGTGCTGATGCATCTGCCCGCGGACGAAGTGCCGCAGGCGGCCGACCGGCTCTGGACGCTCGTGCGTCCGGGGGGCGTGCTTTACGTCTCGTGGCGTGTCACCGAGGGTGACGATCTTCGCCATAAGGACGGGCGCCTCTATAGCGCCTTCTCGCCCGACGTGGTGCGCGCTGCGCTTCACGACGGCGTTGTCCTGCACGAGGAGGACGTCACCAGCGCCAGTTCCGGTAGGCGAGTGTGCCGTCTGGTCGTGCGCCGCCCGGCCTGACACCGGGCATGGCCATCGACTGCACGACGCCGCGTCAGAGCAATTCGATTTCCGGTAGCGTGAGCAGGCTTGTCTCGCGCATGAGCGAGACGAATTCGCCGATATAGGGACGCGCCGTGATCGCCGGCAACGTCGCCGCCCAGAGTTCGGCGGTGAGCCCCTGCGGCGTGATCGGGCGCGCGCTCACATAGCGTCGCTCGAGATACCCCGTGACGGCCCAGAGCGGCAGGGCGGCCAGCCCGCGCCGGCTGGCGACCAGTTGCAGAATCGCCACTGTCAACTCGGTGGTGCGGCGCGTCGGTTCGATTCCCGCGGGACGCAGCACCTGACGCACGATATCGAGCATGTCGTCGGGCACGGGATAGGTGATGAGCGTTTCGTCACGGAAGTCCTCGGCGTCGAGATACGGCTTGCCGGCGAGCGGATGATCGTTCGCCATGAGCGCCATCATCTGGAAGCGGAACAGCGGGTGGAAGTCGACCGCCTCGCCTTCCTCACGTTCGGAAATGATCGCCAGATCGGCGCGGTCCTGATGCAACAGCCCAATGGGGTCGGCGTGAAAGCCCGACACGATATCGAGTTCGACTTCCGGCCAACGGATGCGAAAGGCGTCCATCGCCGGCATCAGCCAATCGAAACACGTGTGACATTCCACCGCGATGCGCAGCGTGCCCTGCGTGCCTTGCGCGAGCCGTGTGAGGTCGCGGCCGGCTTCGTCGACCGCCGGCACGACTTCCTCGGCCAACGCGAGCAAACGCTTGCCCGCAGGAGTGAAAACCAGCGGCGACGACTTGCGCACGAACAATGGCAGGCCATAGAAATCTTCCAGCGCTTTGATCTGATGCGACAGGGCGGACTGCGTCAAATGCAGCCACAACGCCGCGCGCGAAACGCTGCCGGTGTCGCGCAGCGCGAGCAACGTTTGCAGATGGCGGAGTTCTATAGGTGTGCGTTGCATGAATAAAATTAATAATAAATAGCAAAAACTTTCGTTTGAATAATACACGTGTGGCCGGGATACTGCCAGCCTGGGCGGACATTGTCCGCAGACAACGACTTTGCGGTTACGCAAGCTCCCGAAAGGACAACGCTCATGGCTCAGGCCCACGTACTCGGATTGCCGCGCATTGGCGCACAACGTGAACTCAAATTCGCCGTCGAGGCCTTCTGGCGCGGTGACGTGAACGAGCAGTCCTTGCAGGACACCGGCCGGCGCATTCGTGCGGCCAACCGCCTCGCGCAGCGCGAGGCAGGGCTCGACTGGATCACCGTCGGTGACTTCCATTGGTACGATCAGGTGCTCTCCACGCTAGCGCTTGTGGGCGGGCTGCCGGAACGCTTCGGCGCGGCGCCCGCTGCTCTCACGCTCGCGGACTACTTCGCCGCCGCGCGTGGCAATGCGCAGCAAAGCGCTATGGAAATGACGAAGTGGTTCGACACGAACTACCACTATCTCGTGCCGGAATACTCGCCGCAGACGCGCTTCGGCCCGGGCACGCAATGGCTGTTCGACGATGTCGCGGAAGCGCTGGCGGAGGGCGTGAAGGTCAAGCCGGTGTTGCTTGGGCCGCTCTCGCTGTTGTATCTCGGCAAGGAGAAGGGCGGTCTCGCAGACCGTCTCTCGTTGCTGCCCGAACTGCTCGCCCAATATGAGCGCGTGCTGGCGCGGCTAAAGGCGCAGGGCGTGACATGGGTGCAGATCGACGAGCCGATTCTCGCGCTCGACCTGCCCGAGCGGTGGCGCGATGCCTTCACGCCTGTCTACCGGCGTCTCGCGCTCGTTGCGCCGTCGGTGCTGCTTGCCACGTACTTTGGCGACGTCAGCGAGCACGCGGCCCTGCTGGCGGCGCTGCCCGTGGCCGGGGTGCATGTCGACGGTGTGCGTGCACCGCAACAACTCGATGCGTTCGCGGCGCAATGGCCGCAGGACAAGGTGCTGTCTGCCGGCGTGGTCGATGGGCGCAACGTCTGGCGCTGCGACCTGACGCGCGTCCGCGCGTTGCTCATGCCGCTGGCGCAGACGCTTGGCGACCGGCTGTGGGTGGCGTCGAGCTGCTCGCTGATGCATTGCCCGGTCGATCTCGCAAGCGAGGTGCGACCGGACAAGGAGGTGCGCACGTGGCTCGCGTTTGCCGTGCAAAAGCTGGGCGAGGTGGCGCTGCTTCGCCGTTCGCTCGACGCCGCCGGATTCGCCATGGCCGACGTGCAGGCCGCCTTCGTTGCCGATGCCGCTGCACAAGCCGCGCGCCATACGTCGGCGCGCATTCACAACCGCGTAGTGCAGAAGCGTCTGGCGGCGCTCACCGACGCCGACACGCGCCGTACGTCCGAGTATTCGGTGCGTGCCCGCGCCCAGCGGGCGTGGCTCAAGCTGCCTGCGCTGCCGACCACGACCATTGGGTCGTTCCCCCAGACGGCGGCCATTCGCACGGCACGCGCCGACTTCAAACGCCGCGTCATGTCACATCTGGACTATCTGGAGACGATGCGTGCACAGATACGTCTGGCTATCGAAAAGCAGGAAGCCTATGGGCTCGACGTGCTGGTGCATGGCGAGGCCGAGCGCAACGATATGGTCGAGTACTTCGGCGATCTGCTCTGGGGCTTCATGATTACCGAGCATGGCTGGGTGCAGAGCTACGGCTCGCGTTGCGTAAAGCCGCCCGTGATCTATGGCGACGTGTATCTGCCCGAGCCGATGACCGTCACATGGAGCGCCTACGCGCAGCAACTGACCGACAAGCCGGTCAAGGGCATGCTGACCGGCCCGGTGACGATGCTGCAATGGTCGTTCGTGCGCGACGATCAGCCGCGCGAACTCACGGCGTTGCAGATTGCGCTGGCGTTGCGCGAGGAAGTGGCGGCGCTGGAGAAGGCGGGCGTGCGGGTGATTCAGATCGACGAACCTGCGCTGCGTGAGGGGCTGCCGTTGCGTGAAGGGGATTGGCCGTCGTATCTCGACTGGGCGGTTCGCGCGTTCCGTGTGTGCTCGTCGGGGGTGGCCGACGATACGCAGATCCACACGCATATGTGCTATTCGGAATTCCACGACATTCTGCCGTCGATTGCCGCGCTCGACGCCGACGTGATCTCGATCGAGACCACGCGCTCCGATATGGAACTGTTGGGTGCCTTCGAAGCCTTCGAGTATCCGAACGAGATCGGCCCGGGCGTGTACGACATTCACTCGCCGCGCGTGCCGTCGCAGGCAGAGATGGAGCATCTGATCGAGGCCGCGCTCGCGCGAATTCCGGCCGAGCGTCTGTGGGTCAACCCAGACTGCGGGTTGAAGACGCGCGACTGGGCGCAGGTCGACGGTGCGCTGACCAACATGGTCGCTGCCGCCAATGCCGTGCGTGAGCGTCTCGCGGGCACTCACGTGCGAGTGCGGGCGCAGGCTGCCTGACGCTCGCATGCCGGTGCGTTGGCATAGATAGGCGCCGACGAAAGAACGCCGCCGATGCTTTTGCGCATCGGCGGCGTTTTGTTTTCGCGGGGCGGCGAAAGATCGTTCAGGCGAGTGCTTTTTCGACGATCTCGCGAACGTCCTTCGACAGTGCCTTGTGTTCCGCCACGCTCTGCAATGCGCTGTGCATGTGCTCGCGCAAGGACGGCGTGTACTTGCGCCAGCGATCGAGTACGCGAGCCAGACGCGCGGCGACCTGAGGGTTGAGCGCGTCGAGCGCGAGCACCTGTTCGGCCCAGAACCGGTAGCCGGAGCCGTCGGTTGCGTGGAACTGCGCAGGGTTGCCGCCACAGAAGCTGAAAATCAGCGAGCGCGCGCGGTTCGGGTTCTTCAGCGTGAAGGCGGGATGACGCATGAGCGCACGCACGGCGTCGATCACGCAATGGCTGCCGTCGCCGCGTTGCATGGCTTGCAGCGCGAACCACTTGTCGATGGCTAGCGGCTCGTGCTCGAAGCGTTGATAGAAGTCCTCCAGCGCTTCGGCCGCGTGGTTCTGCCCGTGCGCCGTGCCGCCTTCGCGGGCGGCGCCGCCGCGTTGCACGAGCGCGGTGAGCGCGGCGAAACGATCCGTCATGTTGTCGGACGCGTCGTACTGCGTGCGGGCGGTTTGCGCCACGCCGGCATCCGACAGCTCCATGAGATACGACAGCGCAAGGTTCTTCAGCGCGCGCTCGCCTGCCGAGGCGGCGTCCGGGCGGTACGCGCCCGGCACGCGATGATTGTGATACGCAGCAAGCCATTCGGTATGCAACGAGGCTGCCAGACGCTGGCGCAGATACTGACGCGCGGCGTGAATGGCCGCCGGATCGATTTCCGTCATCTGCTCGCCGAGATACGACTCGGCCGGCAACGTGAGCGCTTGTGCGCGGAACGCCGGGTCGAGCGTCTCGTCACGCAGCACTTGCCGGAAGGCTTCGAGCACGTAGCTGTCCACGCTCGGTAACTGGCCCATCTGAATGGATTCGACGAGCGCGAGCAACTGACGCGTGGCCAGACGCTGACCGGCTTCCCAGCGGTTGAACGGGTCGCTGTCGTGCGCCATCAGGAACGCGAGTTCGTCGATGGTGTACTCGTGCTCGACGATCACCGGAGCCGAGAAACCGCGCAACAGCGACGGCATCGGGTTGTGCGGCACGTCCACGAACGTGAAGCTCTGACGCTCCTGCGTGAAGTCGAGCACTCGCGTGGTGGCGCCGGGCGCGTCGCTGGCTTCCCCCGCCAGACGCAGCGCCAGATCGCGGCCGTCGCGATCGAGCAGGCCGACGGCGAACGGGATATGGAACGGCTGTTTGACGAGTTGGTTGTCCTGCAACTCGACGCCGACCTTCGGGCAGCGCTGGGTGAGCGTGAGGGTGTAGGTGCGTGCGGCTTCGTCGTAGGCGGCGTCGACCGTCACGCGCGGCGTGCCGGCCTGGCTGTACCAGCGGCCGAACTGCGTCAGGTCGCGATGATTGGCATCGGCCATGGCGGCACGGAAGTCGTCGCACGTCACGGCCTGACCGTCGTGGCGCTCGAAGTACAGGTCCATGCCGCGGCGGAAGCCCTCACGTCCCAGCAGCGTCTGATACATGCGCACGACTTCGGCGCCTTTCTCGTAGACAGTGACCGTGTAGAAGTTGTTGATTTCGACGTAGCTCTCGGGGCGCACCGGATGCGCCATCGGGCCAGCGTCTTCGGGGAACTGTGCCTGACGCAGCACGCGCACGTCGTCGACGCGTTTGACCGCGCGGCCCGACTCGGAGCCCATCATGTCGGCAGAGAATTCCTGATCGCGGAACACCGTCAGGCCTTCCTTCAGACTCAACTGGAACCAGTCGCGGCAGGTCACGCGATTGCCCGTCCAGTTGTGGAAGTACTCGTGCCCCACCACGGCTTCGATGTTGCCGAAGTCGTCGTCGGTGGCGGTGGCGGCGTCGGCCAGCACATATTTCGTATTGAAAATGTTCAGGCCCTTGTTCTCCATGGCGCCCATGTTGAAGTCGCTTACGGCCACGATCATGAAACGGTCGAGATCGAGCACGCGTCCGAAGCGTTCCTCGTCCCAGCGGATCGAGTTGACGAGCGAGTGCATGGCGTGTTCGGTCTTTTCCAGATCCTGGGGCTGTACCCAGACCTGAAGGAGCTTCTCGCGGCCATCGCCGGCGACGAGGCGTTCCTCACGGCACACCAGACGGCCGGCGACCAGAGCGAACAGGTAGCTGGGCTTCTTGAACGGGTCGTCCCAGATGGCGAAGTGACGGCCATCGGGCAGGTCGCCCTTGTCGATCAGGTTGCCGTTGGCCAGCAGCACCGGATACGCTTCGCGGTCGGCGCGCAGCGTAACGGTGTACGTGGCCATCACGTCCGGACGGTCGAGGAAGTAGGTGATCTTGCGAAACCCCTCGGCTTCGCACTGCGTGAAGAAGTTGCCGCCCGAGACGTATAGTCCCATGAGCGACGTGTTCTCCTGCGGACGGCAGCGGGTGACGAGCGTGAGTTCGAAGGCGTCGGGCGGGGCTTCGACGGTGAGCGATTCTTCGCCCGCGCGGTAACCGGCCCAGGGTTTGCCGTCGAGTTCGAGGCTCACCAGTTGCAGACCCTGACCCACCAGTTCCAGGTTGCCGCCGGGGCCGGCCGGGTTACGGCGTACGCGCAGCCGGCTGGTGACCGTGGTGACATCGGGGGCGAGGTCGAAGTCGAGTTGGACGGTGTCGATCAGATACGCCGGGGGCGTATAGTCGGAGCGTTGGATGACACCTGCGAGGTCGGTTCTGAGCATGGACGGTGTTTTGCGGACGGCCAAGAATCTCTAAATTGTAACGGAGTGGCGGCACCTTCGCGTTCTTGCGAGAAATTTGCTGAATTTTGCTTCAACGCATCCGTCAAACGTGTCGGAGGTGCGCGAAGCCGCCCTCCTATGCTTAAATCGGCGCGAGCGGTGCGCATCGGCGCGCCGAGCCTTTCTCGGGAGCAGTCAATCATGTGGAAACGATGGGCAATGGCAACGTTGGCCGTCGCCAGCGTCTTGCTGGCAGGCTGTGCCAGCACGGTCACGAGTCAGGTGACCGCGTTCGGCGATTCGCCGGGCTTTGAAGGCCCGCGAACCTATGCGCTCACGCGTACTGCCGAACAGCAGAACAATCAGGAACACGCGACTTACGAGCGATGGCTGCGCACGCGTCTGGCCGGGGACGGTTTCAGCGAGCAAAGCCCGTCGAGCGCGCACTACCTGATCGGCATGAATTACGGCATCACCCAACAGATGATGCGTGTGGCGGAACCGGCGTATGACCCGATGTTCGCGCCGGGCCCGTGGGGGCCGTGGGGACGTCCGTGGGGCTGGTACGGTTATCCGTACGGTGCGCCGCCGGCCTACATCGAGCGTGATTATCCGTATGCGCTTGCCGGCTTGCAGTTGCGCTTCACGGACCGCGCGAGCGGCAAGGAGGTGTACCGTGTGCAGGCCAATACCAGTGACGGCGGCACGTCGCTCGCCTCAGCGATGCCGTTCCTGATCGACGCCGCGCTCAAGCAGTTGCCGTTCCCGAGCGGACGCACGTTCAACGTGCAGCAGAAGGTCGGACAGTAGGGCGGGCGGCAAGTCGCGGCCGGCCGTCGTACCACGCCGGAGCGAAGCGATGCGTCACCGGGACGCGCGCTTCGCTCCGGCGTTTTTTCGCTTACTGCATCAGCGTGACGATGCCGAGGATGGCGAAGATGATGGCGGCGACCGCATGCACGGCCTTCGTCGGCAGACGGCCGGCGAACTTGTGGCCCACGAGCACGGCTGGCACGTTGGCGAGCATCATGCCGAGCGTTGTGCCTGCCACCACACCGAATAAGTCCTGATAGCGCGCGGCGAGCATGACCGTGGCGATCTGCGTCTTGTCGCCCATCTCGGCAATGAAGAACGTGAGCACCGTGGTGGCGAACACGCCAAGCTTACGTTTCGTGGTGGTGTCTTCGTCGTCGACCTTGTCGGGGATCAGAATCCAGATCGCCATGCCGAGGAACGACGCGACGATGGCCCACTTCATGATTGCCGGGCTGATGGCCGTGGACAGCCATTCACCGAGTGCCCCGGCAAAGCCGTGATTGACCAGCGTGGCGACGAGAATGCCCAGAATGATCGGCACGGGCTTCTTGAAGCGCGCAGCGAGTATGAGGGCCAGCAGTTGGGTTTTGTCGCCGATTTCGGCAAGACCGACGACGCCGGTCGAGATGAGGAATGGGGACACCTTGTAATTTCTCCGCCGGGCCGTGTCGATGCGAACCAATGACAATGCATCCCGGCCCGGTTGGCGGAAGCATCGTCATCGGTCTCGCCAGGCCTGAAGGCTGCGCACGCCATAGCCGGAACCGGCCAAGTCTGTTGACGTACGCCCCTGCCGAAGACTGATGTCTATGACAGGGCGGCTACTCCCCAATGAGGAAACGGATCATAGCATATTCGCCGTGTCGAAATGAAGTGGGCTCGTGGGACATGGCCAGGCAAAAAAAGGGCAGCCGACAGGCCGCCCAGGGAGATCCCCGGCCGCATGCCCCTTGCGCACGGCCGGTGATCGCGAGGGAACGTACGCCGTGCCGGAGCGACGGCATCCATTTCCCCGCGAAAGCACTGCCTCACGTTGCCGCGCTGAGACAGCAGGTCAATGCTTCGATGACTTAGTGTGCTGCGCGGCGATGCACCGGCTTGCCTGCGGCGTAGGTGGTGGCGATGGCGCGATCGTCGCCGAGCATGGCGAACGCGAACAGGAGTTCTTCGAGCGATTCGGCCAGTGCCGTGCGGCGCGCGAGCAGCGGCGTGGCCTTCGGGTCGAGCACCACGAAATCGGCCTCGGCCCCCACGGCCAGCGTGCCGATGGTGCCGTGCAGATCAAGGGCGTGTGCAGCGCCTTCGGTGGCCAGATAGAACATGCGTTCGGCCGAGAGGTGATAGCCCGACAGACGCGCGACCTTGTGCGCTTCGTTCATCGTTTGCAACATCGAGAAAGTCGAGCCGCCACCGACGTCGGTCGCGAGCGTCACCGGCATGCGGGTCGCTTCGGCGGCGGCAAAGTCGAACAGGCCGCTGCCCAGGAATTGATTCGACGTCGGGCAGTGCGCGGCGACGCTGCCCGTTTCGAACATGCGGCGGCGGTCATGCTCGTCGAGCCAGATGCAGTGGCCATACACGGCACGCTTGCGCAGCAGCTTGTAGTGGTCGTACACGTCGAGATAGCTGCGATGGCCTGGGAACAGCGAGCGCACCCATTCGACTTCGTCGGTGTTCTCGGCCACGTGGCTTTGAATGAATACGTCCTGATATTGCCCGGCGAGTTCGCCGCATACGCCCAGTTGCGCTTCGGTCGATGTCGGCGCGAAGCGCGGTGTGAGCGCGTAGAGCTGGCGCCCCTTGTTGTGCCAGCGCTGAATCAGCGCCTCGCTGTCGCGCGCGCCGCTTTCGGCCGTGTCGCGCAGGAATTCCGGGCAGTTGCGATCCATCATCACCTTGCCTGCGATCATGCGCAGGTCGCGCGCGTCGCTGGCCTTGAAGAAGGCGTCGACCGAGCCCGGATGCACCGTGCAGTACACCAGCGCGCTCGTGGTGCCGCCGCGCAGCAGTTCGTCGAGGAAGAACTGGGCGACATCGGCCGCGTACTCCGGATTCTCGAAACGCCGCTCGGTCGGGAAAGTGTACTTCTCCAGCCACGGCAGCAGCCCCGGTGCGGGCGACGCGATCATGTCCGTCTGCGGATAGTGAATGTGCGTGTCGATGAAGCCGGGCGTGACGAGCTTGTCGCGTAAATCTTCGATAGGCGTGCCGGCGGGCAGCGTGGGGGCAACCTTGGCGTAGTCGCCCACGGCGGCGATGCGGCCGTTCTCGAAGGCGACGATGCCGTCGGTATGGTGCACGGTGCCGGGCGCGCCGTCGAGATAGGCCCGCGCGGGATCGTGCGTGAAGTAGACCAGTTGAGCGCGTACCGCATGTGTGCCTTGCAGGGCTTGGTTTGTGATGGACATGTGCAGGAGCCTTCTATCGTTACATTTGCGTGAGCAGCAGCACTGCCAGCGCGGCGACGATCCACATCGCCGGCTTGATCTCTTTCACCCGCCCGGTGAACAGCTTGAGCACGACGAACGCGAGGAAGCTGTAGGCGATACCGTCGGTGATCGAGTACGAAATCGGAATCATCACCACCGCAATGAAGCTCGGGATGGCTTCGTCCAGGCGGTGCCATTCGATGCGCGCCACGGATTCCATCATAAACACACCGACCAGAATCAGCGCCGGGGCCGTCGCGATGGCGGGCACCAGCGAGAGCATCGGCGACAGAAACAGGAACGGCAGGAACAACAGCGCGCAGACCAGTGCGGTCAGTCCGGTGCGTCCGCCTTGTGCGATGCCGGCGGCCGATTCGATATAGGCGTTCGCCGGGCTCGTGCCGAGCGGGCCGGAAATCAGCACCGAGAACGAATCGACGATCATGGCCTGACGCATGTTGCGCGGATTGCCGTCGCGATCCTTCATGTTACCGGCTTCGGCAATGCTCATGAAGGTCGAGAGCGTATCAAAGAACGCTGTGAAGAGCATCACGAAGACGAACGGCAGGTAAGCCACCTTCAGCGCGCCCAGCAGGTCGAGCTGGCCGATACCCGAGAAGTCGGGCGCGGCGAAGAAGCCGTGGAAGTTCACCAGCGTCGCGGTGGCGATCTCCTTGGGGAAATATGCGGTACCGTCGCCCCACAAACGGCCGACGGGGATGGCCATGAGCGTGGTGACCACGATGCCGATCATCAACGCACCGTTCACGCGGCGTGCGACAAGCACGGTCGTGAGCGCCAGCCCGATGAGGAACGTGACGGTCGGCGGCGACAAGTGCGCCAGACGCACGACAGTGACCGGATCGCCGATCACCAGCTTGGCATTGACCAGGCCGATCACCGTGATGAACAGGCCGATGCCGCATGAGATGGCATAACGCAGGTTCGCCGGAATGGCGTCGACGACGAAGCGCCGGGCGTTGAGCGCGGCGAGCAACGCGAAGAGGATGCCCGACCAGAACACGCAGCCCAGTGCCGTCTGCCACGGCATGCCGACGCCGTGCACCATCGTGAAGGCGAATAGCGCGTTGAGCCCCATGCCCGGCGCGACCAGCACCGGATTGCGGGCGTAGAGCCCCATCGCACAACTGCCGAAGAAGCTGATGAGCACCGTGGCGGTGAGTGCCGCCGGGAACGCCATGCCGGTCTTCGACAGGATGGCCGGGTTGACGACGATGATGTACATCGCCGCGAGGAATGTCGTGATACCCGCGATGACTTCCGTACGGAACGTCGATCCGAGCGCCGTGATACCGAAATACCGGTCGAGCGCCGAGACAGGTTGCGCGCCCGCCACGCGCGTGCTGTCGTGAGCCGCGTCGGGTGCGGCAGTACCCGCCGGGGGGCTGAGCGATGAGTCCATGGGGTGTTGTCTCCGATGTTCTAAGGTGTTTTGTGCGCTCGCCGCCGCAGGTGTGGGGGCACCACATGACGCCTATTCGGGCACGCACAAAAAATAGCATCGGGCCCCGGTGAAAATATTCCTTATGCGGAATGTTCCACATCATCGCGAGGTAATGTGGCGCGATGGGGGCTACGCCGCTTGCGCAGCGCGGAAACGCTCCAGTTCGCCGACCAGACGACGTTTCTCACTGTCGTCGATGAACGAGGCTTCGAAACTGTTCCGCACCAGGGTGTAAGCGTCGTCGAGCGTCATGTCCAGTGCGTCGAACGTTGCCAGGAAGTTCTCGTTCAGATAGCCGCCGAAATAGGCCGGATCGTCCGAATTGATCGTCACGGCGAGGCCACGTCTGAGCAACTGGTGCAGGGTGTGCTGGCCCATGTCGTCAAACACCTTGAGACGCACGTTCGACAGCGGGCACACCGTCAACGCGATCCTCTCACGGGCCAGACGGTCCAGCAGCGCTTCGTCTTCAATCGCCCGCACGCCGTGATCTACACGCTCGACGTGCAGCATGTCCAACGCTTCGTGAATGTACTCGGGCGGCCCTTCTTCGCCGGCGTGCGCCACGATGCGCAGGCCCAGCGCACGGCATCGTTCGAACACGCGGGCGAATTTGGCGGGCGGGTGCCCTTGTTCGGAGGAGTCGAGCCCCACACCCACGAGGCGGTGTCCGTGGCTGTTGAAATACGGCAGGGCGGTTTCCAGCGTCAGCAGCGCGTCTTCTTCGGGCAAGTGGCGCAGGAAGCACAGGATCAGGCGACTGGTGATGCCATGTTGCGCCTCGGCTTCGGCCAGCGCGCGCTCGATGCCGTTGACGACGGTCTCCATCGATACACCGCGCACCGTGTGCGTCTGCGGATCGAAGAAGATCTCCGTGTGACGGATGTTGTCGGCCGCCGCGCGCTCGAGATAGGCGCGCGTCATGTCGTAGAAGTCGTCTTCCGTGAGCAATACGCTCGCGCCCGCGTAATAAATATCCAGGAACGACTGTAGATCAGTGAAAGCGTAGGCGTTGCGCAGCGCTTCCACGCTCGGATACGGCAGCGTGACGCGATTTCGCTGGGCCAGCCGGAAGATCAGTTCGGGCTCCAGTGTGCCTTCGATGTGCAGATGCAGCTCCGCCTTGGGCATGGCGCAAAGGGTCTTGGCGAGTTCGGGCGTGAGTGGCATGGATAGGACTTGTTGTGGGGGGGATGGGCCGGATTCTACCGTTGTGAGCGAATGCCGGTCACGGGCGAGCACACACGCTCGCCAGCCGCGCCGTTTTCAGATGGGCAGACCGGTGTCCTGCGACGATACCGGTGCACTTTGGCGCACCTGCTGCTCGCGCACGCGCAGCAGTTGTGCCGCGACCGCAATCGCGATCGTGGCAGGTGCCTTGCCGGTGATACCTGCGACACCGATGGGGCAGATCATCTGTTCGAAACGTTCGGGCGGCACCCCGCGATCGCGCAAACGGTGCTCGAATTGACGGCGTTTCGTCATCGACCCGATCAGGCCGAAGTATGCGAAGTCGTCGCGTTTGAAGATGGCTTCGCACAGCCGCTGATCCAGCGCGTGGTTATGCGTCATGACAAGGAAATACGTGCCCGGCGGCGCTTCGGCGACGCTGGCCTCGGGCGTGTCGGTCGATTCCACCACCGTGTTCGGCGGCACGGTTTCCGGGAAGGTCTCGGTGCGCTCGTCGGCCCACGTCACCCGGCACGGCAGCGTGGCCAGCACCTGTACGAGGGCTTGCCCGACGTGTCCTGCGCCGAACAGCACGATATGGAAGTCGCTGGGGGCCAGACGCTCACTGAGCCAGAGCCAGCCATCGCTGCCTTGCCAGAACGAGCAGGCGGCGTCGTCGGCATCGCGGGTCAGGGTGTGCGGGTGCGCCAGTGCTTCGTCCGGGCCGAGTTCGGTCAGCAGGACGGGGCCGCCCTGGTGCTGACTGGCTGCTGCGCCGGCCCCCGGCGCCCCGAACGCCACGCTGCGCAGACTCGCTTCGCCCGCCGCGAGCCGCTTGTGCAGTGCGCTCACCCACGCGAGATCGGCCAGCGTGAGCACTTCGAAGGCGAGGGTCACCACGCCGCCGCAGCACTGGCCGAGACTCGGGCCCAGCGCGAAACGCTCGACGTGCCGTGCGCCTTGCTGCCCGTACTGGCGCAACAACTGGCGGGCGACATCCATCGCCCGCCATTCGAGATGCCCGCCGCCGATGGTCTCCCACACGTGCTCACGCGTCACGAGCAAATGCGTGCCCGCCTCGCGCGGCGCAGAGCCTTCCACGCGCGCGATCGTCACCAATACCGCGGCCTCGCCGCGGACCAGCAGCTTGTGGGCGGCGTCGACCCAGCGATGCATCAGGTGGCGCTCCGTGTGCGCAGCTCGGTGATCGCCATGAGCAGCGCTTCGGACGTTGCCGGTGCATTGAGCACCGGCTCGTCGCGATAGTCGTTCACGCTCGCAACAGCGTCGCGCAAAGCATTGAACACCGAGAACGGCAACAGCAGCGGCGGCTCGCCCACGGCCTTCGAACGATGGATCGTGTCCGAGACGTTCGCATTCTCGAACAGCGCCACGCGGAAGTCCGTCGGACAATCGCTGATGGCGGGGATCTTGTACGTGGAAGGGGCGTGCGTCATGAGCTTGCCGTCCTTGTTCCACCACAACTCTTCCGTTGTCAGCCAGCCCATCCCTTGGATGAAAGCTCCTTCGACCTGCCCGATGTCCAGTGCCGGGTTGATCGACTTGCCGGCATCGTGAAGGACGTCGGCGCGCAGCAGCCGCCATTCGCCGGTGAGCGTGTCGAGCACCACTTCCGAGACGGCAGCACCGTAAGCGAAGTAGTAGAACGGATTGCCTTTCATCGTCGCGGCATCCCACGACAGGCCCGGCGTGGCGTAGAAACCGTCAGACCACAGTTGCACGCGCGCCCAGTAGGCCGCTTCCACAAGATCGGGGAAGGCGATGTCATGGCCGTTCGCGCTGACGATGTCGTTGGCGAAGCGCACGTCGTCGGCCGAACCGCCGTACTTCTGCGCGGCGAACGCGGCCAAACGCTGGCGAATCTGCCAGGCGGCATTCTGCGCCGCTTTGCCGTTCAGGTCGGCACCGGTCGACGCCGCCGTGGCCGATGTGTTCGCCACCTTGCTGGTGTCGGTTGCCGTCACGCGCACATGCGAGAGATCGACGCCCAACTCGTGCGCCACCACCTGCGCGACCTTCGTGTTCAGACCCTGACCCATCTCCGTGCCGCCGTGATTCACGAGCATCGAGCCATCGCGATAGATGTGTACCAGCGCACCCGCCTGATTGAAGGCCTGTACGTTGAACGAAATGCCGAACTTGAGCGGCGTGAGCGCCAGGCCGCGGCGCAGCACCGGACTCGTGCGGTTGAACGCCTTCACGATCTCGCGTCGGGCACGATAGTCGCTCGACTGTTCCAGCGCCGCGACGAGTTCGTGGATAACGTTGTCTTTGACCATTTGCCCGTACGGCGTGACGTTGCGCTCGGTTTTGCCGTAGAAGTTCTCGCGGCGCACGTCGAGGGCGTCTTTGCCCAGGTGGCGGGCAATGGCGTCTTGCACGACTTCCATGATGAGTGCGCCCTGCGGGCCACCAAAACCGCGAAACGCCGTGTTCGACTGTGTGTTCGTCTTGCCGCACAGCGCACGCAGGTCCACGTCGGGTACGAAGTAGGCGTTGTCGAAGTGGCAGATGGCACGCGTGGCGACCGGCCCCGACAGGTCGGCCGAGAAACCTGCGCGCAGCGTCATGTCGACCTTCGCGCCCTGAATGCGGCCGTCGTCGTCGAAGCCGATGTCGTACTCGAAATAAAAACCGTGACGCTTGCCGGTCATCATGAAGTCGTCGTCGCGATCGAGACGCAGCTTCACCGGACGCTTCAGACGCGTCGCGCACAGCGCCGCAACGCAGGCGAACAAGCCCGATTGCGATTCTTTGCCACCGAAGCCGCCGCCCATGCGGCGGCATTCGACCAGCACCTGATGGCTGTGCCAGCCGAGTGCGTGCGAGACGAGTGCCTGCATTTCGGTCGGGTGCTGCGTCGAGCAATAGACGTGGATGCCGTCGTTTTCCTTCGGAATCGCGTACGAGATCTGCCCCTCGAGGTAGAACTGCTCCTGCCCGTTGCATTCGAACGTGCCGGTCAACCGGTGCGGCGAGGCTTGCAGTGCGGCATCGGCGTCGCCTCGGCGCAGGCGACAAGGCGGCAGCACGCCGGCCCCCGCGGCCTTGGCCGCTTGCGGCGTGAGGATCGCGGGCAGGTCTTCGTACTCGCCCTTCGCCAGACGCGCCGCGCGGCGCGCCGCGTCGTGCGACTCGGCCACCACGGCGAACATCGGCTGACCGATGTACTGGACAACGCCATCCGCGAGAATCGGGTCGTCGTGAATGACCGGACCGCAATCGTTCACGCCGGGAATGTCGGCCGCAGTCAGCACGGCGACCACACCCGGTGCGCGACGCACGGCGTCGAGATCGAGTGAGAGGATGCGGGCGTGCGCCTTGGGCGAAGCCCCGAGGGCGCAGTGCAGCGTGCCTTGCAGTTCGGGGATGTCGTCGGTGTAGGTGGCTTCGCCGGCCACGTGGAGTTCGGCCGACTCGTGCGGACGCGAGCGGCCAACCTGAGCACCGGCCGCGCTCGCGGCACCGGTCTGCGTCATGAAGTCTTCAACTTGCTTGTTCATGGGCAACTCCGGTTAGACGTTGGCGAACGCGTTGACTTCGTGTGCCGCCAGCGGCGCATCGGTGCGCGTTTCCAGGAAAAAACGATACAGCAGATTCTGCGCGCCCGCGAGCCGGTAGGCGCTGGTCGCGCGCATGTCCGAGAGCGGTTGATAGTCGGCGGGCAACGCTGCCATCGCCGCACGCACGGTGGCTTCGGTCCACGGCTGTCCGGCTAGCGCCGCTTCGACGGTGCTGCCGCGCTTGGGCGTGGCGGCCATGCCGCCGAAGGCCACGCGGGCCGAACGCACGGTATCGCCATCGAGTTCGACCGCAAACGCGGCGCACACTGCCGAGATGTCCTGATCGAAGCGCTTGGCCAGTTTATAGGTGCGAAAACGCTGTGCCGCCCTCGGCAGCGGCACGCGGATGCCTTGAACGAATTCGCCTGCCTGGAGCGCCGTCTTCTGATACGCCAGGTAGAAGTCCTCCAGCGGCATGTCGCGGACAACGCCTTCGCGATGCAGCACGATGCGGGCGCCGAGCACGATCAGCCCCGGCATCGAGTCGCCGATGGGCGAGCCGTTCGCAACGTTGCCGCCAAGCGTTCCGGCGTTGCGGATCGGGAACGAGGCAAAGCGCTGACGCATCTCCGCCAGTTCCGGATAGTGTTTGACGAGCGCATCGAAAGCATCGCCCAGCAGGGCGCCCGCACCGATATAGATGCCGTTCGGACCTTCGGAAATCTCGCGTAGTTCCGCCACCTGTCCGAGATAAATCAGGTGCTTCAGTTCGCGGAATTGCTTGGTGACCCACAGGCCGACGTCGGTGCTGCCGGCGAGGATGCGTGCGTCCGGGTAGGCGGCGTGCAGGCGGCCCATTTCGGCCAGCGTGCGCGGAGCGTGGAAGACGTGGCCGTCGTGCTCGTACGTCAGGGTGTCGCCGCGCTGCAACGCCTGAAGCTGCTTCGCCAGCGCTTCACGGTCGAATGCCTGGCGTGGCAGGTCGAACATTTTCTGGGCGGCGTCGACGATCGGCCGATAGCCTGTGCAGCGGCACAGGTTGCCGGACAGTACGTCGTCGATCTCACGGCGGCTCGGGCAGCCGGTATTTGCCGGACGATTCAGATACATGGCCCACAGCGACATCACGAAACCCGGCGTGCAGAAGCCGCATTGCGAGGCGTGACAGTCCACGAGCGCCTGTTGCACGGGATGCAGGGTGCCATCCTGCGCACGCAGGTCTTCCACCGTGAAAAGGGCTTTACCGTCGAGCGTGGGCAGGAACTGGATGCAGGCGTTGACTGCCCGCAGGGCCACGTTGCCATCGCCGGTCAACTCGCCGATCACGACCGTACAGGCGCCGCAATCGCCTTCGGCACACCCTTCCTTGGTGCCGGTGCAATGCAGGTCTTCGCGCGTGTACTGAAGCACGGTGCGGGTCGTGGCCTCGCCAGTGACCTCGTGCACCTTGCCGCGGTAATAGAAGCGGATGGCTTGTGTCTCCATGGTTCTCAGTGTAGTGCAGTGGGATTGCAGGCGCGCCAGGTCTTGGCCGGCGTGGGGATGAGCCGAAGATAGCACCGGCCGGGGAGGTAAATATTTCGGGGCCATGATGATGCCTATTCGGGCGCCCCGATGACCCGGCATTGTCATAAACTACGGCTCAACCCGCCGTCATCTGGCGTTCAACCTGCCCCCAGAGCGTCCCAACCCATGCAAAGACCCCGCGAACAGATCGACGCCTACTTGCTGCGGGTACTTCATACGCTGTTGACCGAACAAAGCGTTTCACGCGCGGCGCTCAAGCTCGGTCAGTCGCAGCCAGCCATCAGCAATTCGCTGCGCCGCCTGCGTGAGATCACCGGCGACGCCATTCTGGTGCGTGGCAAGAGCGGCATGGTGGCCACCGAACGCGGCCGGGAGTTGCTGGGCTACGCGACCGATGCGCTGGCCGCCATCGAACGCATTACGCATCCCACCATGGAATTCGCGCCGCAGACCACCACGCGGGCGTTTCGCCTCGGTGCGCCCGACTATCTCGACGCCGTTTTTCTGCCCAACATCGCTGAAGTGCTGCGCCGCGACGCGCCCTCGGCACGACTGCATGTGCAGCCGATCAACGCAGGCTTTGACTACGCCGGCGCGCTGGAAAACGGTTCGCTCGACGTGGTGATCGGCAACTGGCTGGAACCGCCGCCGCAACTGCATATGTCGCGTCTGTTCGACGACGAAGTGGTCTGCATGCTCGGCGCGCAGCATCCCCTCGCGAACAAGGGCATTTCGCTCAAGCATTATCTGGAGTTGCCGCATCTGGCGCCCACGCCTTACGTAGCCGAGCGTCAGAGCTTTATCGACGGATGCCTGGCGGAGCAGGGGCTGCGCCGCAATATCCAGATGACGATGCCGTATTTCGGGCTCGTGCCGTATGTGCTCATGCGCACCGATCTGGTGTTTACGACGGGGCGGCAGTTCGCGCAGCATTACGCGCGGTATTTGCCGATTCGTGTGTTGCCGTCCCCTTTTGCCTTTCCGCCGATGCGCTTCTATCAGCTATGGCACGAGCGCACGCATGCCGCGCCGGAGGTGACGTGGCTGCGCCGGCGAGTGGCGGATGTGGCGACGGAGTTGGATGTCGAGAACGGTGGCGGGGCGGAAGCGCCTGTACTGGCGCGGCCCTGAGGGAACGCGGGCGAGAGGGACGCGACCGTCGCCCGAAGGCAGACGGCCGGTGACACGAGTCATGCCCGGCGAAGTCTCAGCGCAACGACTTAGCGCAAAGAAATCACACGGCGCGGACGACGCAACGCCAGCGACAGGAAAATCACGACAAACGCGGCGAGCGACCACATCGGCAGCGTGAGGCCGAGGATCGGCGGGTACACCGTCTGACACATTCCCTGCACCTGGAATACTTGCGGCAGCATGCGCGATGTCGGCAAGGCATCGACGAAGGCTTCGACCACGTCATATCCGCAGCTCACCAGCGGATTGACCTGCACATAGATCAGATAGCCTGATGCGGCCATGCCGCCGATGGCCGACAAAGCGGCGAGCACGCGTGCGAACTGAATGCCTGCCCAACTGCGCGAGACCGCGCCGACCAGACCGAAGATCGCGATCAGCACGAGCGCGTAACGCGCCAGAATACACAGCGGACATGGGTCTTCGTGAAGTACGTACTGGAAATACAGCGCGCCGCCCAACAGGGCGAGGCAGACCACGGTGAGCAGGAGGTACAGCCGGCGTTCGCGGCGCAGGGCCGGGTCGATTTGAGCGTTCATTTCACTTCGGGCGGTGGGCCATCACGAATCCCGCAAAACCCGCATGACGCTGGGCGGCAGGCACTTGGGCTGGCATTGTAACCCCTGCCCGATTCGTGCGTGAGTCGAAAAATTACGGAACTTTTTGCTCGAAAATCAGACGCTTTCACGCCGTGCGGCACAGCGCAACCCCCCCATTTTTGTGCGGACGCGCAGGCGATGCAGCCGCCCGCGCGTGCGTGGCCGGTGTCTAAACGCGTGGCGCGGTTGACATCAACCGCCAAGACGTGCCGAGCGCAGGGCGTGCTCGATGGCGCGTCCGACCGGGAACAGGCGCGCGTCGTCGCCCGCCGCTGCGCTGACCATCAGGCCGATGGGGGCTTCGCCCGCGCCCTGACACGGCAGTGAAAACGCGCAGCCGTCGATCATGTTGATGGCCGTGGGGTTACGCAGCACCAACGCGTTGGTGGCTGTGAACGTCTCGTCGCTCGCTTCGAGCGGCGCGATGGCCGGCGGCGTGAGCGGCACCGTCGGGCACAGCACGGCGTCGAAGCTTTGCCAAACCGGGGTCGCGGCAGCGATGAGGGCGGCGCGCGCGTTCAACAGGTCGATGTAATCGGCGGCGCTGGCCGGCTCGCCTTTGCGAATGCGCACCAGCACGCGCGGATCGTAATCCTGCGCGCGTTCGGCGAGTAGCGTGCGGTGCCAGGCATAAGCCTCGATAGGCGAAAAGCCGAAGCGGTTCATCGCGGGCAGGCCATCGAACGGCGAGAACTTGAATTCCACGAGCGTGGCGCCTGCCTTGGCGAGCACGGCGAGGGCCCGCTGGTAGATCGCGATGGCAGCGGGTTCCGCGCCATCCAGCACGAAGTTCGTCAAGATGCCGAAGCGCATGCCGCGCACATCGCGCGGCGCGGCCGGGGTCTCGTCGATGGCGTTGCCGCTGAGGATGGCGTCGACCCAGGCGCAGCAGTCGACCGAGCGGCCGATGGGACCGACCGAGTCCAGCGACGTCGAGAGCGGCAGCGCGCCGTCGCGTGGCGTGCGCGCGGCCGTTGGCTTGAATCCCGTCAGACCGCAGAATGCCGACGGAATGCGAATCGAGCCGCCCGTATCGGTGCCGAGTCCGACGGCTGCCATGCCGTCGGCCACTGACGCGGCTGCCCCCGACGACGAGCCTCCCGCAATATGACCCGCCTCGCGCTGCCACGGCGAGCGCGGCGTGCCGTAGTGCGGGTTCAGGCCCAGGCCCGAGAAAGCGAATTCGGTCATGTTGGTGCGGCCGACGATCACCGTACCCGCCTGGCGCAGCCGCGCCACAGCGAGGGCGTCGTGCTTGGCCGGGGCGGCGTCCGATAGGACTTTGGCGCCCGCGCGCGTGACTTGCCCTGCCACGTCGAACAGATCCTTCACCGACACGGGAATGCCCATCAGCGGCGACAGACGCGCGCCTGCGCGGCGCAGGGCGTCGAGGCCGTCGGCGGCGTGACGAGCGGCTTGGGCGTCGAATTGCGTGAAGACGACATTGCCCTGACCGGCGGGGTCGGCAATGCGGGCGAGCGCTTGCTCGGTCAATGCACGGCTGGTGGTGCGCCCGGCGTCGAGCGCGGCGGCGAGTTCGGACAAGGGGCGTTGCAGATCGATGGCGTCGGTGCTCATGGTCAGATCGCTTTCAGGATGTGGGTGCGGAATTCTTCGATATGACGGGTGATCGCGCGGCGGGCGCGTTCGGCGTCGTGCGCGGCGAGTGCTTCGAACAGTTCGAGATGTTCCTCGTACACGTCTTCCAGATGGCTCGGTGTCGACAGCGCGAGAAACCAGAAGCGCAGCGAGCGCTCGTGCAGTCCGCGTAACAGCTCGGCGAGCGTCTGATTACGCGAGGCGCGTGAGATCGCCAGATGGAAGTCGCGGTCGATACACATCATCGCTGCTACGTTGCGCGTGGCAATCGCCTCGCGCGAGCGAGCCAGCACCGCTTCGATGGCGGCGAGGTCGTCGGGCGTGGCGGCGCGCGCGGCCAATTCCACGCAGTACGTTTCGTTGATCATGCGAACGTCGATGATCTCGAGTGCGTCGTTGAGCGAGACGGGCGCGACCATCGCGCCCTTGCGCGGCAGGATGACCAGTAGCCCCTCGAGTGCGAGCCGGTGCATCGCCTGATGCACGGGGGTGCGCCCCAGTCCCGTCGACTGCATCAACTGTGCTTCGTTGAGCGTTTCGCCGGGGCGCAGACGCAACGTGATGATGTCGTGCTTGATGGCTTCGTAAGCGCGCTGCGTCAGGCTGCGCCCGTCAGCGATCGCCGGCGAATTGACGAGGCCGGTTGTTGCCGTTGCGGAGTGGCTGGGTTCGAGGGGGGTGTCGTTGGGCATCAGTGGGGGAGGTATCGGCCGGCGATGGGCACATCGACGCTCGTATCGATGCCGTCACGGTTCTCTCTGACGGACGGATGAAAATGCATAGCCGGCAATCTCTGTGAAATTCGATTGATATTTGTGTGATATTTCATATGGCGACGAGACAAAAAGCAAGAAGAAAAAATTCGTCGCAAGTGACGAAAAACGGGAATTTTTTATGAAAAGCCCCGTCAATCTTGGGTTGCGCGCGTGTTCGCCCATCGCGTATATTGATTTGGCGCCAGTTTTCGGCCGGTGTTTCGTCTGGAATTGCCAATTCGGCCATCGTGCCGGAGCCCCTTCGGGGATGCGCAGGCCAGCACCCCCGGCGACGGTTCACCATGGACGACCGGGCGAACGAACACAACGTCTATCAAGCCGGCTGCACGCGGCCGGCTTCCCACCTTCATCAAGCATCACGTCTTGTGTTAATCGCTGCGGCCCGGCAGGGGCGCGGCGTGCGACCGGCGTGGAGTCAAGAACAGCAATATCGGTGTAAAACGCCGCGGGGAGAACGTATCGGATGCATCACGCCATCGACTTCATTCAGGATCTGGCCGTCATCATGCTGCTGGCAGGCATCGTGACAGTTATCTTCAACCGGTTCCGGCAGCCGGTCGTGCTCGGCTATATCGTGGCGGGTGTGATCATCGGCCCGTATACACCGCCGTTCGCATTGATACATGACGAGAAGACCATCGGCATCCTGGCCGAACTCGGTGTTGTGTTCCTGATGTTCTCGCTGGGGCTGGAGTTCAGCTTGCGCAAGCTCGCGCGGGTTGGCGTGACGGCATTCGTGGCCGCGATCACCGAGATCGTATTGATGCTCTGGCTGGGCTACGAGATCGGACGATTCTTCGGCTGGAAGGCGATGGACTCGATCTTCCTCGGCGCGATGCTCGCCGTCTCGTCGACCACCATCATCGTGAAGGCGCTCGACGAACTCGGCATGAAGCGCGAGCGTTTCGCCCAGCTCATCTTCGGCGTGCTCATCGTGGAAGACGTGCTCGCCATCGGCATGATCGCGCTGCTCTCGGGCATTGCCATCAGCGGCTCGGTCGATGCCGGTGAAGCCACCTTTACACTGGGCAAGCTGCTGCTGTTCATGGTGGTGTCGCTCGTCGTGGGCATTCTGCTCGTGCCGCGTATTCTCGCGTACGTGGCGAAGTTCAAGAGCGACGAAATGCTGTTGATCGTCGTGCTGGGTCTGTGCTTCGGCTTCTGCCTGATGGTCATCCAGATGGGTTACAGCGTGGCGCTCGGCGCGTTCCTGATCGGCGCCATCATGGCCGAGGCGCGTGAGCTGCACACGATCGAGCGGTTGGTTGCACCGCTGCGCGACATGTTCAGCGCCGTGTTCTTCGTCACCATCGGCCTGTTGCTCGACCCGCACGTCCTCGTTACGTACGTTTGGCCGATTCTGGTTATCACCCTGGCGGTGGTGATCGGCAAGATCGTGTCGTGCGGTCTGGGAGCGTACCTCTCCGGGCAGGATGGGCGTACGTCGATGCGCGTGGGCATGGGCCTGTCGCAAATCGGAGAGTTCTCGTTCATCATTGCGTCGCTCGGGCTTTCGCTCAAGGTGACGAGCGACTTCCTTTATCCGATTGCCGTGGCCGTGTCGATCATCACGACGCTGCTCACGCCGTATCTGATCAAGAGCGCCGATCCGGTGACAGGATGGCTTGGCCGGGCGATGCCGGGGCGTCTGTCCTATGTGCTGGGGCAGTACACACAGTGGTTGCAGAGCATTCAACTGACGGGCGACAGTGCTGCGCTTGTCACGATCGTGCGGCGTATCGTGGTGAGCGTTGCCATCAATCTGGCGCTGGTCGTCACGATCTTCCTCGGTGGCGCGTTCTTCTACCGGCGGCTGGCCGACCTGATGTCGCCCTGGGTGCGCGACCCTAGCCTGCAAAGCGCCGTGGTGTGGGGCGCGGCGCTAGTGCTGTCGCTGCCATTCCTGATTGCGGTGTACCGCAAGCTCAAGTCGCTCTCGTTGTTGCTCGTGGAACTGTCGGTGCCGCCGAGCCTGACCGGCCGGTACACGCTTCAGGTGCGCCGCGTGGTGGCCGAGATCCTGCCGATTGCCGCCATGGTCGGGGTGATCCTGCTGGTAGCGGCTTTGTCGGCAAGCATTCTACCGTCGACGGAAATGATCGCGTTGATCGTTGCGGGCACGGTGGTGCTGGCTATCGTGATGCGCAGTTGGTTCGTGCGTATGCACGCCAAGCTCCAGATCGCCTTCAAAGAGACGCTGGAGCACCAACCCGATGGCGAGCAGCACGGCGGCGGTCCGTCGTCGCATTGATCGAGGCTCGCGCTTGCCGCGATAGCGTGTCGGGTGCGAGACAAGCGTAATGAAAAGCCCGCCGGGGTTGCCTCCGGCGGGCTTTTTCTATTTGCCGGCGCTGCGCTTGGGCTAGGCTTTGCGCGGCGGAAAGTCGAAGATCAGACAGGTGGTCGTGGCGTGCGCGTAGAGCGTGCCGTCCGGCCCGACGATGCGGCCTTCGGCGATGCCGATCTGGCGTCCGACCTGAACGATGTTGCCTTCGGCACGCACGCAGGGGACGTCGCGCGTGAGCGCACGGACCATGTTGGTCTTGAGTTCTAGCGTGGTGTAGCTGCGCCCGGCGGGTAGCGTCGAATGAACTGCGCAAGCGACGGCGGAATCCAGCAGGGTTGCGTACCAGCCGCCGTGGACGGAGCCGAGCGGGTTGTAATACGGCAAGGCCGGGCGGCCCTGAAAGACGGCGCGGCCGTTCGCCACCTCAATGGCAATGAAGCCGAGCGTCTCGCTGATCGGCGGCATCGGTAGCTTGCCGTCGAACATCGCCTGAAACATTTCCTGACCGGTCAGACCGATCACGTCGGACGGCGTTGCAACACCGTAACGCAAGGGACCATTGCGGGCGAGCCGTTCGCGCACGGCGGCTTCGTCGGCTTCCCACTGCGCCAGTACGGTGGCAGCGTCCGCTCGGGTATTCATGGTGTCTTCCTCGTAACTTTTATAATGCTAGCGATATGCCCGATTATAGAAGTCGCGAGGTGCGTTGGGGCATTCCGCGTTAGAGGGAAGCGTCGAGGCGGGGGCGCCGCAGTGCTCCCTCGCCTCGACGCTGGTTCAGGCCGGCCTCAGGCCGCTTGTGCGTGGCTGAGGCGATAGTTGGCCAACTCGTCGATGGTCAGAATCGGCAGACCGTGTTGCTCGGCGAAGCGTTCGATGTCTGCGCCGCGCGTCATCGTCCCGTCCGGATTCATCAACTCGCACAGCACGGCGGCGGGTTTCAGACCGGCGAGAATCGCCAGATCGACGGAGCCTTCCGTATGGCCCCGGCGCGTGAGTACACCGCCCGGCTGCGCACGCAGCGGGAAGACGTGGCCTGGGCGGGACAGGTCGGAGGGCTGGGCGTCGTCGGCAATCGCGGCACGAACCGTGGTCACTCGGTCGGCGGCGGATACGCCAGTGCTCACGCCTTGGCGGGCCTCGATGGTCACGGTGAACGCCGTGCCGTAACGGCTCTGGTTTTGCTCGACCATTGGCGGCAGATCGAGACGGCGCAGGGTCTCGTCAGGCAGACACAGACAGACGATGCCGCTGCACTCACGAATCAGCATGGCCATGGTGGCCGGGGTGATTTTCTCGGCGGCGACGATCAGGTCGGCCTCGTTCTCGCGGTCGAGATCGTCCATCAGAATGACCGGACGGCCTTCGCGCATCGCCTGGAGCGAGGCGGCCAGACGGACTTCGACGGGCGGCAGGTGGGTGAAAGCCGGGTAGGCATGCAGATCGTCGACCGTGTCGGCTGTGCCGACTGTCGAGGCCGATGCGGTGTCTTGCGGTGCAGCTTGGGTCGTACTGGTGATAACGGACATGAAACGCTCCTCGCGTAAGTCAATCGGGCGAAAAACGTTTTCGGGGCATGCGAACGGACGTCGCCATGGAATGGCATCCCATGGCACGTGGGTATCGACGCATCTTCTCTCATCCGGACTATGACCGTCGGCTCTGGCTTCACACCAGATCTGCTGACCCTGCCGGTGTCACGAAAGCGACGGTGGCAGGCGCTCGCGGGCTCATGACGAACGCAGCTTTCGCTGCGCAGTGTCACATACCGCCGGTGGGGACTTTCACCCCGCCCTGAAGACGTGTATGCCGCACGCGCAGAGCCGCGCGGTGACTTATCGCGCGGCGTCCGTGCGTATTCGGCGAGAGAGAGCGTAGCACAAGGTGTCGCGCGTTTGCAGGGAAGACTGCGCGGCGCGCGTGGGATTGTGGAACGGGGCGAGACCGGACGATTCGCCGGCAGTTGGGGGGCGTCAGATGCCGCAACGTCGAGTGAGGCTTGCGGCATCTGACTTACCGGACGACGTTCAGGCCGTGGTGCCTTTCACCGTGTAACCGGCGTCGGTGATGGCGGCGCTGACTTCAGCCGGCGAGAGACGGCTTTCGACGTCCACGCGACCCGCGCTCAGATCTACATTGACCTTGGCCGCAGCGTCGCGCTCGGTAATTGCCCGCGTGACGGCTTTGACGCAATGACCGCAGCTCATACCTTCGACTTGCACTTGCATGTTCAACTCCTTGAAAGAGGTTGGGGTGGCACTGACCAGGCAAATCGATGATAGACCTTCCTACGGCAGGAAGCTCAAGCGCTTTTTTCAGAGAATTCGCGCGATCGCTCAGACGTCGCCCAAACCTGGGCGGCTCCGGGCGCGCTATCGTGAGGGCTGGCGAGGCTGTCATGGTGAGGGCTGCGACATGTTGACGCGAGCCGCTTGACCTTCCTGTCATGGCAAGGATTATGGTGTGACGGATGATGGCAGTCTTCCTGGAGACCCTGAAATGAATCGGAACTGGTTGGTCGGTATTGAGGGCATGACCTGCGCTTCGTGTGTGACGCGGGTCGAGAAGGCGTTGCGGCGAGCGCCGGGCGTGACCAGTGCCAACGTGAATCTTGCAACTGAGACGGCGGCCGTGGAGGCCGCGCCTGACGTGACCCCTGCGGCGTTGCTCGGTGCGCTCGAGACGGCCGTGAGCGACGCAGGGTATCAAATTGCAGAGCAATCCTTCGAGTTGGCGATTGGCGGCATGACCTGTGCCTCGTGCTCGGGACGTGTGGAAAAAGCGCTTCGGAACGTGCCGGGCGTAGTCGAAGCCAACGTCAATCTGGCGACGGAACGCGCTGCCGTGCGCGGCGTTCGTGGGGTCGTCGACGTAGCCGCGCTCACCGCGGCCGTCGAGAAGGCAGGATATGAAGCGTCGCCGGTGACGGACCCGGCGCAGGCTGCGACATCGCAGGAAGGCCCTGCGTGGTGGCCGGTGGCGGTTGCCGCGGTGCTATCGCTGCCGTTGCTGTTACCGATGTTGCTCGAGCCGTTCGGCATTCATCTGATGCCACCGCCGTGGCTGCAGTGGCTGCTTGCCACACCGGTGCAGTTCTGGCTCGGTGCGCGGTTCTATCGAGCAGGTTACAAGGCGGTGCGCGCGGGTAGCGGCAATATGGATTTGCTGGTGGCCTTGGGCACGTCTGCGGCCTACGGTCTGAGCTTGTACGAATGGTGGCGTGCGCCCGCGGGTGGCATGCCGCATCTGTATTTCGAAGCAGCAGCCGTCGTCATTACGCTGGTGCTACTCGGCAAGTGGCTCGAAGCGCGGGCAAAGCGCCGTACCGTGGAAGCGATTCGCGCGCTTGCGGCGTTGCGCCCGGAGACGGCGCAGGTGTTGCGCGACCCGCAAGGTGCGGCGAACGAGGTCACGGTGCCGCTGGGGCAAGTGAAAGTGGGTGACTGGGTCGTGGTGCGTGCCGGTGAGCGTGTGCCGGTGGACGGCGAGATTCGTGACGGCGCCAGCCAGCTCGACGAATCGTTGCTGACTGGCGAGCCGTTGCCTATCGACAAAGCGGCCGGTGACAAAGTTGTCGGTGGCTCGATCAATGGGGCCGGGATGCTGCGAGTGGAGACGACGGCTGTCGGTGCCGATACGGCACTGGCCCGCATCATTCGCATGGTCGAAGACGCGCAGGCCGGCAAGGCGCCGATTCAACGTGCCGTCGATCGGGTGGCTGCGGTCTTTGTGCCGGTGGTCGTGCTTATTGCGATTGCCACGGTCGTCGTTGGCTGGATGCTGGGTATCGGACTCGAGGCAGCGCTGCTCAATGCGGTGGCGGTGCTGGTCATCGCTTGCCCGTGTGCGCTGGGGCTGGCAACGCCTGCCGCGATCATGGTAGGCACAGGCGCGGCAGCGCGGCATGGCATTCTCATCAAGGATGCCGAAGCACTCGAACTGGCACACCGTATCGGCGTCGTTGCCTTCGACAAGACAGGAACGCTGACCGAAGGCAAACCGCGACTGGTGGCCCATCTGCCTGCGCCGGGCACGAGCGCCGAGACGTTGTTGCGCTGGGCCGCTGCGGTGCAGTCGGGGAGTTCGCATCCGCTGGCGAAGGCGGTGATGACGGCGGCGGAGGAGGCTGGGCTAACGTTGGCAATACCGGTGGCTTCCGAGATTGCCGCGTTGCCTGGCAGAGGGATGCGCGCGCGTGTCGAGGAGGCGGGCGACGTGGGCGAACTGCGCGGTGTCCATCGACTGCAATTGGGCAATGCCCGGTTGCTCGACGAACTGGGCATCTCGCAGGCAGCGCTGGCCGGGGAGGCCAAGCGTCTGGCGGCTGAGGGGCGTACCGTCTCGTGGCTGGTGGAGACCGGCGACGAGGGCACTAGTGCGGGTGCGGCGCGGTTGCTAGGGCTGCTGGCGTTCGGCGACACGCTCAAAGCCACGGCGCGCCCGGCCATCGACCGATTGCATGCCCTTGGTGTGCGCTGCGTGATGATCACGGGGGATAACGCGGGGAGTGCCAAGGCCGTGGCCGACGCGTTGGGGCTCGATGAGGTTCATGCAGACGTGCTGCCGGAGCGCAAAGCGGAGGTAATTGCGCAACTCAAGCGCGACGGTGTGGTCGTAGCCATGGTTGGCGATGGCATCAACGACGCTCCGGCACTCGCCGCAGCCGACGTCGGTATCGCGATGGGGTCCGGTACCGATGTCGCGATGCAGACGGCGGGCATCGCGCTGATGCGCGGCGATCCGCTTCGAGTTGCCGATGCTATCGATGTCTCCCGTCGTACGTGGTCGAAGATCCGTCAGAACTTGTTCTGGGCCTTCGCGTACAACGTGATCGGTATTCCGCTGGCGGCCTTCGGGCTGTTGAGTCCGGTGATCGCCGGTGCGGCGATGGCGCTCAGCAGTGTCAGTGTGGTGAGTAATGCGCTGTTGCTGCGCCGGTGGCGTCCAGTGGTGCAAGAGGTCAATGAGAGCGCTGCCAGGAGTATTGGCGAGGCCCGTCGCGCTGGCGCGTGAGGGTGGTTTGCCCGGACGCAAGGTGAACGGCGCATAATGAAATGATTAGGGGTGAGGCACGGAAAAGGTCCTGCTGGTGCCTCACCCGGATTTCCATCTGGCTTGAAAATCGTCGAAAGCGACGTCATCTGGATGATATCGCCCGTCTTTTGTCGTGGAGCCAGTGCTGCCGAATATGAATAGTCTGCATATCGCAAGTTACAACATCCACAAGGGGTTTTCCGCATTCAACCGTTTGCGTGTTCACGAATTGCGCGCGGGGTTGGAGGGACTTGCACCGGATCTTGTCTTCCTTCAGGAAGTGCAGGGCATGCACCAGCGGCATGCCCTGCGTCACAGTAACTGGCCGGTACAGCCACAACACGAGTTTTTGGCTCAAGGTATGTGGCGCGATCACGCTTATGGACGCAATGTCGTCTACGAGCATGGGCATCATGGCAACGCGATTCTGAGCCGTTATCCGATCGTCCGGTCGGACAATCACGACATCACGACCTATAGTTTTGAGAAGCGCGGCATGCTTCATTGCGAGATTGCCGTGCCGGGACTGACGCAACCGCTGCATTGCCTGTGTGTGCATTTGTCGCTGGCAGGTCGCGGCCGCCGGCGCCAGTTCGAGATGCTCGCGGAGCGCGTTGCCGATGCCATTCCCGCCGATGCGCCGTTGATCATCGCGGGCGACTTCAACGACTGGAGCAATCAGGCGGATCGGTTGCTGGCGGAAAAACTGGCGCTGACCGAGGTGTTTCAGAACAGTGCGGGGCGTCCCGCACGTAGTTTCCCGAGTGGATTGCCGCTTTTGCGACTTGACCGCATTTACGCACGCGGCTTTCATATCGAAGGGGCGCAGGTCTTGCGTGGGCGCCCCTGGTCACGGATTTCCGATCACGCGCCTATCAGCGCCCGGCTTGTGCTATCGGGTAACGACAAGGCGATGAACGGTTCCTCCATCCCGTCGTTCAACCCTCGGTTCCCCCCAGTGAGGCAGTGATGAACATCGGACAAGCGGCACAGGCCAGCGGCGTGACGGCCAAGATGATCCGGTACTACGAAAGTATCGGCCTGATGCCTCCGAGCCCTCGCTCCGAGGCAGGTTACCGGCGATACGGCGAGCAGGATCTTCATCTGCTTCGGTTCATTCGCCAGTCGAGACGATTGGGCTTCGGGATCGACCAGATCCGCCAGTTACTGGCACTTTGGCAGGATCGCGGCCGTTCCAGCGCACAGGTGAAAGCGCTCGCCCAATCTCATGTCGACGAACTCAATCAACGCATTGGCGAACTGGTGGCCATGCGCGACACACTTTCGCATCTCGCCATGCATTGCCACGGCGATGACCGCCCCGATTGCCCGATATTGGAGGGCATTGCCGCCGCAGCGCTTCCCGGCGATCTGGGCACCAAGGCAGAGTGTTCCGCTAGTCCGATGACGTCCTGCAATCCTGCGCCGCAAGCCGCTGCATCTGAGGCTGCGGCCGTCGAATCTGCGGCCCCGACGGACAAACCGGTCGGTGACGGCGACGCTCAGGCCAGTCAGATTCCCCGACGATAAATCGCGGGGGCTGGCTGCCACTCACTGGCCTCCAGAATCCGGTATGACGCGCCGCAGTAGCGGCGCTTTTTTTATTTTCCGAATTTTTTTCGTCCCCTGCGACAGTGCGCCGCAGTGAGGTGTTGTGTCGCGCTGACAGTTGTTTAAATTGTTGATTTTCATAGTGTTTACTCGGGGGTGATTGCATTTTTACCAATCCTATAGCAGATTTTTTGTGGTTTTCCAATATAGGGTCTAACCCTTAACGGGAAAACCCTATATAATGCGAAACACTGCTGCGATGCAGCACACTAAATAAATTGGAGAAACGCCATGTTTGCCGCCCTGTTTGAAGTTGTGAATACTTGGTTCGAAACTGCTGAACGCCGTCGTCGTGAAGCGTTCCTGGCGGAGTCGAAGGACATCATTGAGTTGGAACAACGTATCCGCACGCTGGAAACCGCCGGTTACTAAGCTGTCTGTAGCAAGTCGTTCCGGACGAACGGTCGTCGCTGGCGCAATCAGGCAAGTCGATCGTCACACTGGGCGATCCCCGTCATCGATGTGATGATGTGCGACGGCACCCAACCGTAAGTTCGGATGCCAATCCCTGATGTTCTCAGGATTGGCTCGCGTAAGCCCGCCACGTTGGCGGGCTTTGTCGTTTACGCGGCACATCGGGCGAACGCAATTCCAAGCATCTCCCTTGGCGATGACGACGAAAAACGCGGTCAGCAGTCGCGCCCCGGTCTGAAAGCCATACCAGGGCGTTTTTCATCGGCGGAGACCGCTGTTTACTTCTCGATGGTGAACTCGGTGGTGATCGCAGCCCCGTTGGCGAGCGAGGTCACGCCGTAATACTTGTCACCGACCTTGAACATGAAGCGGCACCAGTTCTCGGTGAGCGCTCGCCATTCCAGGTTCACGCAATATGATCCGTTGTCGTTGACTGACCAGGTGCCAGTGGCGTGGGCGACCTGGACCAGGCGCCCCCCCGATCCGAGATTGCCCTTGTTGTCGCTCGTGGCATTGAGCGTGCCATTGGTCTTGTTAATCCACTTACGCGTACTGCCATTGTTGATGACGTTGGTGATATGTGCACCGGGCATCAGCGAACGCAAGTCGTCAACGCTGAGTTGCCGGCCGTTGGCGTCCTTGAGGTCGGACAGACGCATCGGGTCGGCGTATACGAATGTCGACAGCGCGAGCAGGCCGCTGGCGAGGAAGGCGGTGATGGGGGAAGCAAAGCGGGGAACCATGATGACCCCTGGACGTCGCTTGATTGACGCCCGACGCGCGCGCATGCGTCGTCAGACGTTATCGTCCCGTGCTCGGGGCACGGTGTAGCTATCGGTCAGGGTCTTGCCTCGTGATGCGTTACCACTATAGGCGACGTGCCACGGTCTGCACAGTCGGTGCGCCCCGGACACACGGTCAAGCGACGACCGCGTGTCTGGGGTGTGGGAACCGACCTTAGTCGGTGCCGTACTTCGGCGAGCGCGGGCCGTAGAGCAGGCCGTTGGCACGACCTGCTGACAGCAAGCGCGCATTGGCCGTGCCGGCGACTGTGTAGCCGGCGTTCGACACGCTGTTGACGATCTGCTTGACCGCCGCCGTGATCAGCATGCCGATCAGGCCGCCACCGCTACTGTTGTTGCCTTCGTTGTTCGACGCGCTGGCCGCGCCGCTCCACAACTTGGCGCCGTTGCGAAGATCGATGAGTTCGGCCGAGACGGTCACCACCGTAGCGCTGTCGAGCACCATGTACTTCGTGCCGTACTGCGTGATTTTGAGGTAGAGCGCGGCGTCGGCGCCGAAGATTTCGCGCAGCTTGGCCGGGCTTACCTGATGGATGTCACCGGCGACGGTCAGGCCGTTCTGACGGAACGACTCATCGACCAATGCCACCGGCATCACGTAGTAGCCAGCCTCGCCCAGCGGTACCGTAACCTGCGACAGCACGCTGTAGGTCGCATCGACGTCAGGCGATTCATTCAGCGGCGGTAGCACCAGAATCGACTTCGGTTTGCTTTCCTTGAACGCGGTGTAGTCGTACGGTTTGGCTTGATGCACCGCGCAACCCGTCATCACGGCGGCCAGCGCCGCTACCGTCATCCATTTGCAGAGTCGCGCGATCATTGCTTGGCCTCCGGGGTCTTGTTCTTGAGGAGAAAGTCGATGTAACCGGCCGATTCGGGGAACAACTGCTTCTCGGTCTGGAATTCCTCGACCATCTTGTCGGACTTGCCCACAGAGGCGTAGAGCAGACCGAGGTGAGCGTGAAAGCCAGGGGGGGCGGCGTTATTGGCGGCCTTGATTTTCTCGAGGTCGCGCTCGAGCACGATGATCTGGGCTTCTTTCGATTCGCCCTTGAAGTATTCGTAGACTTGCGGCTGGTAGCTTTCCCAGTCGTACAGAGGCTTGGGCGGGGTGGCGCAGCCCGTGAGCAGTGCACCACCGATGATGGCTGCCACGGCGGCGCGGCCGGATGAGAACTTGCGGTTCATGGCGATAGAGATCCTGATACGCATGCCACGGCGGGCGAGCGCGGGCCTGCACTGATGTGCGAGGCCGAGCGCGTTACGCGCGACGCACCTGCAGCATGCTGCAAAAGTGAGTTGGCTGGCTTACTTGCCCGGCTTCCAGGCACCGCTTTCGATACCGGCGACCAGATTGTTGACGGCTTCGCGCATCGCGAGGTCGAGGACCTTGCCGTTGAGCGTCGAGTCGTAGCCAGCGGTACCGCCGAAGCCGATCACTTCGCGATTCGACAGGGCGAACTCGCCCGCACCACCGCTCGAGTAGACGACTTCCGACGTGGCGATATCGACCACGTTCAGGTTGACCTTGGCGTAAGCGATCTGCTCGCGGCCACGGCCGAGGATGCCGAAGAGTTGCTTGTCGCCCACTTCCTTGCGGCCGAACTCGACGACGTCGCCGGTGATCACGTAGTCGGCGCCCTTGAGCGTCTGCTGAGTCTTCTTGATATCGGCTTCCTGACGGATCTCGGCCATGTTGTCGCGGTCGAGCACGTTGAAGCGATTGGTTTGTTGCAGATGGGTGATCAGGATCGTTTTGGCCTGGCTGCCGAGTCGATCGACGTTATCGGAAAAAACGCCCCGCATGTAAGCGGAACGATTATCGAACTTGCCGACAGCGATAGGCGTGCGTACACCCACGTACGGACGGCTGGCACTTTCCACCTTGGCGACTTGCACGGTGCGCGAGCTTTCGGTGGCGCAACCGCCAAGCACGCCGACGGCGACCATGGCGGCGCTGAGCAGCGCAATGCTGGACTTGCTTTTCTGCACGGTGATACCCCTGTATGTGTTTTGACCCGGCAGGCGGCGCGTGGTGACGTCGACCTGTCGCGGGCCTCTGATCCCTTACCGATTTGCGGCGCTTTACTGTTGTAATTTCGGGTTAGGGGGCCTGATATTAGCACGCGTTTTTGGCGTGTTGATGCACGGAAATACGGTGCGTACGCTCTCTGCGATAAGCAGCGCGCGGCGCTTGGCGATACACTCGCCCCGCGTCCCCCTCATGTTTTTGACAGGAGTTGTCATGGCCGACAATGAAGCCCGCCCGCCGTTTCCGCCATTCACGCGTGAGACGGCAATTCAGAAAGTTCGAATGGCCGAAGACGGTTGGAATTCGCGCGATCCTGCACGGGTTGCGTTGGCCTATACCGTCGACAGTCGCTGGCGCAATCGTGCTGAGTTTCCGCGCGGTCGCGACCAGATCGTCGAATTTCTGACGCGCAAATGGCAACGCGAACTCGACTATCGGCTCATCAAGGAATTGTGGGCGTTCACCGAGAACCGTATTGCGGTGCGATTCGCTTACGAATGGCGCGACGACTCGGGCAATTGGTTTCGTTCGTATGGCAACGAGAACTGGGCGTTCGACGCACAAGGGCTTATGGCCGAGCGCCACGCCAGCATCAACGACTCGCGCATCACCGAGCGCGAGCGCCTGTTTCTCTGGCCGCAGGGGCGCCGCCCCGACGATCATCCGGGGTTGAGCGATCTCGGTTTGTAGAACGCACCGTGACGGCGGCGGCCAGGCGTCGCGCATGTCGTGTCGCCGTCCGCCCGGTTCAGACCGCTCGCCTCAATCCAGTCCGAAGATCAACAACAGGTTGGTGGCGGTAATGACTGCGAAGAGGCCCCATGCGAACACTTGCGTGGGGCGTCCGATGGTGTTGCCGTTCATCACGCGCGGGTCGCTGACCGAGCGGATGAGCGGCCACATGGCGAACGGCAGTTGCAGGCTGAGCAGCACCTGACTCCACACGAGCAACTTGCCGACGGCGCCGTCGCCAAGCCATAGCACGCCGATCAGCGCGGGTACGAGCGCAAGCCCGCGGGTTATCAGGCGACGCTGGTAGCAGGGGATCTTCATTTTCAGAAACCCGTCCATGATGACCTGCCCGGCGATGGTCCCGGTGAGCGTCGAGCTTTGCCCCGACGCGAGCAGGGCGATGCCGAACAGGAACGCCGCCGCACTGCCCGCAATCGGCGTAATGAGCCGATACGCCTGCTCGATATCGGTGACGTTGGTCTGACCGCTGGCATGAAATGCCGAACCGGCAAGAATCAGAATGGCCGCATTCACGCCCATCGCGATCACGAGCGAGACCCAGGTGTCGATACGGACCATCGCGAGGGTGTCGCGCACATCGCCGCGTTTGCCGCCGACCACACGCCGAGTCTGTACGACGCTGGAGTGCAGGTACAGGTTGTGCGGCATGATCGTGGCGCCGACGATGCCGAGCGCGAGCACGATGGCGTCGCGCCGGTCGTGGCTGGGAGCGCCGGGCACGAGGCCTGCCGCCACGGCATGCCAGTCGGGCGGCACCATCGCCACCTGCGCGACGAAGCAGAACGCCATCGTGCCGATCAACCCGAAGACGATGGCCTCGATCTGACGAAAGCCTTTGCCTTGCAGGCCGAGCACGATCATCGTGTCGAGCGCGGTGAGCACAATGCCCCAGGCAATAGGCACGCCCAGCAGCAACTTGAATGCGAGCGCACAGCCGAGGACTTCGGCGATATCGCAGGCGATGATCGAGATCTCGGCGGTGATCCACTGCACGAGGCGTCCCGCGTGACCGTAGCGGTCATAGCTGGCTTGCGCGAGGTCGCGTCCGGCAACCAGCCCTAGCCGGGCGGCAAGCATCTGCAAAAAGATGGCCGAGAGGCTCGAGAGCGCGACCACCCAGAGTAACGAGTAGCCGAATTGCGACCCGGCCTGGATGTCCGTCGCCCAGTTGCCGGGGTCCATGTAACCGATCGCGACGAGTAGCCCGGGGCCGGTGAAGCGTTTGAGTTTGACCCAGCGCGATTCGCGCGCGTCGATGACGATACTGCCTTTGACCTCGGAGGGACAGAAAGGCGCAGTGGCTGTGGTTGGCAGAGGCATGAGGGAGGGGATTCGTCCAATGGTGTCAACGTTAGCCGGGGCGGCGTTCCACCGCAAGCAGGATCCTGACAGCAGGCGAGGCGCGGATAATCCGTAAACAGCGTATGAACTGTTATACTGTATATTCATACAGTATTCGGGTGCACGATGACCCTGCCGCTTTCCTCCTTGCCTGCTGGGTTGTGGCGTGCCAGTGAACTGGCGCGTTGCCACCGTGCTGGTCACACCACTGGCTTTGCCGCGCTCGACGCCGAGTTGCCCGGCGCCGGCTGGCCGCATGGCACGGTGACGGAATTGTTGAGCGAGCGTCCGGGTATCGGTGAATGGCGGCTGCTGGCACCGGCGTTGCGCGATCTCACGCAGACGGGGCAGCCGGTGATGGTGATTGCGCCGCCGATGCTGCCGTACGCCCCGGCGCTGGCAGGGTGGGGGATCGACCTGCGCTGGCTCAGTGTCGTGATGCGTCCGGCGCGTCAGACGGGTCCGATGACAGGGGGGCGTGGCGGGCGAGGCATGAAGACCGAGGATCGGGACATGCTCTGGTGCGCCGAGCAGGCGCTCAAAAGCGCGTGCTGCGGTGCGGTGCTGACCTGGCTTCCGGCGGCGACGCCCGAGCAGATCCGGCGGCTTCAGGTCGCAGCCGGTGGTGGCGAGACGCTGGCCTGGGTGATGCGCGGACCGGCCGCCGTCGCGACGGCCTCGGCGGCACCGCTGAGGCTGGGGCTTACCGTCGCAGAGGGGAGCCGTCTCAGCGTGCAATTTCACAAGCGCCGCGGGCCGCCTCGTACCGAACCGCTATGGTTGACGTTGCCTGCGCCTTATACCCGTGCCCCGCAACCGGTCACGGGGGTTGCCGACGACGACAGGCTGATGCCGGTCAGGCCCGATCCGGCCCCTTCGTTTGCACCGTCTACGGTGTCTTTGGTTTCTGCTTCCGGAGTCTCGCATGGCTTGCTGGATCGCCCTGCATCTGCCCTGTCTGGCGCTTGAGATCGCCTCTTCGCTCACACGGGCTGACGCGCTGACCGACACGACGGTCGTGCTCGCACAGTCGCGTGTCTGGCAGGCGAGTGAAGCGGCGCAGGCTGCGGGGGTACAACCCGGCATGCGCCGTGGGGGCGTGTTGGCGCTGTTGCCGCAAGCGCGGTTTCACGATCGCGACGAGGCGGCCGAGACCGTGGCGCTTGAAGCGTTGGCGCTGGCATTGCTGCGTTTCGGTCCGGATGTCGCCATCGCTTCGCTGCAATGCGTGCTGATCGACGTGGCGCCAAGTCTGCGTTTGTTCGGCGGTTTGGCATCGCTGGCGGCGCAGGTGCTCGAGAGTGCCGAGGCGCTGGGTCATCGTGCGTCGCTGGGTATTGCCGCGACGGCCAGCGCGGCAGCGCTTCTCGCGCTGTCCGGCGAGCCGGCCATGCCAATGCCGCTGAGGCAAACGTCGCCCCCTGCCTCGACGGATCTCCCGCAACAACTCGATTTGCTTTCGGTGACGTTATTGGCCGAGGCGCAGCCGTGGCTCGACTGGCTCGCGCAAATTGGTTGTGCGACGTTGGGCGAATTGCGCGCGTTGCCCACGGCGGGCGTGCGCCGCCGCTGTGGCGCCGATCTGCCTGCCGCGCTTTGCCGGGCCTATGGTGAAACGCCGGAGTCGCCGAACTGGTATCGCGCGCCGCCCCGCTTCGAGGCGGTGCTGCCGCTGCCATCGCTTACCCATGACATCGACGTGCTGCTCTTTGGCCTGCGCCGTTTGCTGGCGCAACTCACGGGGTGGCTTTGTGCCGGACAACTGGCCACGCGCGCACTCACGTTGGTGCTCGAGCATGAGCCGCTCGGGCGGCAAACGCTGGCGCCGACGCGTTTCGATATCCGTCTCGCCGAAGCGAGTGCCGCGCCTGCGCATTTGTTGTCGTTGTGCAAGGAGCGGCTCGCCCGCTCGCCATTGGTCGCCCCGGTGCTGACCTTGCGGCTCGACATCACGCAAACGGTTCCGCATGTGCCGCAAAGCGGCTCGTTATTGCCCGAACCAGGACGTGCCCGGCAGGATTTTGTGCAACTGATGGAGCGCGTGACGGCCCGTCTGGGCGACGAGCATGTGAGGCGTTTGCAGGTGCGCGGCGATCATCGGCCCGAGGCGGCGTTCGTCAGTGTGCCGTACGGGGCGCCGGTACGTGCGGCGGCGACTGCCGATGGCGCGACGTCCGGTACGAGCCGTCATCTGCCGGATGGCGAGAAGCCGTTGCCGCCGCGTCCGGCGTGGCTGCTCGATGTGCCGCAGCGGCTCAGCCTCAGCGTGCAGCAGGAGCGTCCGTGGCGGCAGGGGCCGTTGCAACTGGTGAGCGGCCCGGAGCGTATCGAAGCGGGCTGGTGGGAGCCGGGCACCGTTACGCGCGACTACTTCATTGCGGCCGATACCCAGGGGGCATTGCTGTGGGTGTTTCGCGAGCGTCCCGTGAAAGGGGCGGATGCCGCGTGGTATTTGCATGGTCTGTTCGGCTGAGTCCACGGGGTCCCTGTCTTATGAATGTCGACGATTTCCTGCCATGGCAAGGCCCGACCGAAGGGCTGGCCGCCAACGACGACAGTGCCGATGCGGCGGACTCGCGCGCGGCCGGCGACGGCAGCCTGCCCGCGTATGCCGAGCTGCACTGTCTGTCGAATTTCTCGTTTCAACGTGGCGCGTCGCACGCGGAGGAATTGATCGCGCGAGCGGCGCATCTGGGCTACACCGCGCTGGCGATTACCGACGAGTGCTCGCTTGCCGGTGTGGTTCGCGCACTGGCTGAGGTGATGAAGCATCCCTCGGTGTCGTTGATCGTGGGCAGTGAGTTTCGTCTGACGCCGGAGAGCGCGCCGGATGCCCTCGGCACTATCCATCTGGTCGCACTGGCGCAGCATCGCGAAGGCTACGGCAATCTCTCCGAGATGATTACGCTCGGTCGCATGCGCGGCCCGAAGCGCAGTTATCGTCTGCATGCACGAGACTTCAGTGCGCCGGCGACCGAGCAAGCGCACCTGCGGGGGCTGCCGGGGTGTCTGATGATTCTGGTGCCGGACGCCGATGCGAGTCCCGAGTGCACGCTGGCGCAAGCCCGCTGGGCAGCGCAAACGTTTGGCGAATGGCGGGTATGGCTGGCGCTGGAGCGCCGTCACCGTGCCGACGAAGACGCGCATCTGGCGCGTCTGCGCACGATCTCCGCCGAGTGTAGTGTGCCGCTTGTCGCCACCGGCCATGTCCTCATGCATGTGCGCTCGCGCAAGCCGTTGCAGGACACGCTGACCGCCATCGGTCTGGGCAGACCGGTGCAGGCTTGTGGGCTTTCGCTTGCGGCCAATGCCGAGCAGCATCTGCGCACGCGGCTGCGGCTCGCGTGGTTGTATCCCCCCGATACGCTGGCCGAAACGGTGGCCATCGCCTCGCGGTGCCATTTCGATCTGCGCAGTCTGCATTACGAGTATCCGGAGGAGTTGGTGCCTGCCGGTCATACACCGGTGACGTATCTGCGTCAGGAAGTCGAGGCGGGGGTGAAGCGGCGCTATCCGAATGGGTTGCCGCTGAAGGTGCGCAATCTCATCGAGGACGAACTCACGCTCATCGGCGATCTCGAGTACGAGCCGTATTTCCTGACGGTCTACGACATCGTGCGTTACGCGCGCAGCCAGAACATTTTGTGCCAGGGGCGCGGGTCGGCGGCGAATTCGGCAGTGTGCTATTGCCTGGGGATTACGGCGGTCAACCCCGACGAAGTGCAGTTGCTGTTCGGACGTTTTCTGTCGAAGGAGCGCAACGAGCCGCCCGATATCGACGTCGACTTCGAGCATCAGCGGCGTGAAGAGGTGATTCAGTACATCTACAAGAAGTACGGCACGGACCGGGCGGCGCTTGCCGCGACGGTGATCTCGTACCGCATGCGCAGTGCGGTGCGCGACACGGGCAGAGCGCTGGGCATCGATCTGTCGATCGTCGAGCAGGTTGCGCAGAGCCAGCAGTGGTGGGATGGCCGTGAGAATCTGCTCGCGCGCATGGCGGCGCAGGGGTTGTCGCCCGACGCGCCGACCACCCGGTTATGGGCCGATCTGGTGGCGCGGCTGATCGGCTTTCCCCGGCATTTGTCGCAGCACGTCGGTGGCTTCGTGATCTCGCGCGACAGGCTCTCGCGGCTCGTGCCGATCACCCCGGCGGCGATGGAGGATCGTTACGTCATTCAATGGGACAAGGACGATATCGAGACGCTCAAGCTGCTCAAGGTCGACGTGTTGGCGCTCGGCATGCTGAGCGCTTTGCGCCGTACGCTCGATCTGCTCGGAGAATGGCGCGGTGCGCCGATGGAGCTGGCCGACGTTCCGCGAGACGATCCGGCGACGTACGGAATGATTCGTCGCGCCGACACGGTTGGTGTGTTCCAGATCGAGTCGCGTGCGCAGATGAGCATGTTGCCGCGCCTGAAGCCGGACAAGTTCTACGATCTGGTGATCGAGGTGGCGATTGTACGGCCGGGGCCGATTCAGGGCGGCATGGTGCATCCGTATCTGCGCCGCAAGCAGGGCAAAGAGGATGTGATTTATCCGCGTGAGGAAATCAAGGAGGCGCTTGAGCGCACGCTGGGTGTGCCGATCTTTCAGGAGCAGGTGATGCAGATCGCGATGATCGCCGCCGATTTCACGCCGGGCGATGCCGATCAGTTGCGCCGGTCGATGGCCGCTTGGAAGCGCAAGGGCGGGCTGGAGAAATTCCAGACGCGCATCATCAGCGGGATGCTGAAGAACGGTTATCCGCGCGAGTTTGCCGAGGCTATCTGCCGGCAGATCGAGGGCTTTGGCGAGTACGGCTTTCCCGAGAGTCATGCGGCGAGCTTCGCGTTGCTCGCCTACGCGAGTGCATGGCTCAAATGCCATGCGCCGGAGATGTTCCTGTGCGGGTTGCTCAACAGTTTGCCGATGGGGTTCTATTCGGCGTCGCAATTGGTGCAGGACGCGCGACGGCATCGCGTCGAGGTGCGCGCAATCGACGTTTGCGTGAGTGATGTGGAGTCGCGTCCCGAAGCGCGCATCGGACGGTACGGCGATGCCCGCAGGCCGGCGGTGCGACTGGGGCTGTCGTTGGTCAGGGGCTTGTCTGACGAAGGCGCGCGGGCAATCGAGCGCGCGCGCCGGCAGCAGCCGTTCACCGACATCGACGATCTGACGGCACGGGCTGCATTGTCGCGACGGGATCTCGACGCGCTCGCTGCCGCCGATGCGCTGTCGGCATTGCTGGGCGGGCGGCGTCAGGCGCGCTGGACGGTTGCGGCATGGCAGCCGCCCACGCCGCTGCTGGGGGCGACGGCACTGCGCGACGCGGTGCCGAGCAGTCGCGATGAGCAGGTGACATTGCCACCGATGCCCGAGGGGCAGAACATCGTGGCCGATTACGCGAGTACGGGACTGACGCTGCGCCGTCACCCGCTGCTGTTGTTGCGGGAGAAGCTCACGAGGATGCGGGTACGAACGGCAAAGGAATTGCAGACCGAGGGCGTGAACGGGCACCGGGTACGCACGGTAGGCATCGTGACGGGACGGCAGCGGCCGGGCACGGCCAATGGCACGGTCTTCGTGTCGCTGGAAGACGAGACGGGCGTCATCAACGTGATCGTCTGGCCCGATCTGGTCGAGACGCAACGCAAGGCGTTGCTGGCGTCGTCCTTATTGGGCGTGGAAGGTGTCTGGCAACGCGAGGAACGTGTGACCCATCTGGTCGCCCATCGCCTGGTCGACCTCTCGTCGATGCTAGGCGATCTCGCCATCTCGAGTCGGAACTTTCACTGAAGGGATTTCGATAGGATGGTGTGTCTTCGGCCCCCCGGTCATGCGTGGACCCCGTCACTCTCAATTGACGTGATGGGCGCAGGGCGACGCGCCGGCGCGCGGTGGAGTTGGTCGTCATGCGCAAGCTGGCGAAAGTCATCGATGTGCCGCCTCGTCGCATCAACGAAATCGTACTCGGTAAGCGCGCGATCACCGTCGATACGGCACTGCGCCTGGGCGCGTTCTTCGGTGTCGATGCACAGAGCTGGCTCAATCTGCAGAATCAATACGACGCCGAGATCGCTCGCGCCAATATGGCCGACGTGTTGCGCGAGATCAAGCGTCGCGCCCGGGATATTCTCGCGGTGGCGTGATCGCGGGCGCACAGCACGTCAGCCGGGTCATTGCCCCCGGCCGACGTGCCGCCGCGGCATCAGTGCGCAGCGTCTGCCTGCTTACCGGCTTCCTGCGCCAGTGCACTCGCTTCTTCCTCGCTGCGCAAGCCGTTGAAGTGGGCGTTGAGCAGCACCGCGCTGATCGAGGCGAGCAGAATGCCGCTGTGGAAGAACGGGGCCAGGGCGTGCGGCAGCTTCATGAAGAACTTGTCCGACGCCACCGGAATCATCCCTACGCCAATGCTGATCGCGATGATGTAAAGGTTGTAGCGATTCTTCGAGAGATCCACCGTCGAGAGAATTTTCACCCCCGTGGCGGTGACCATACCGAACATCACGATACCCGCGCCACCCAGCACGAACTGCGGTACCGACGCCACCACGTGGGCCACCTTCGGAAACATGCCTAGCACGATCAGGATCAGACCGCCCATCGCGCACACCCAGCGGCTCTTGACGCCGGTCACGCCGACCAGCCCCACGTTCTGCGAGAACGACGTGTACGGGAACGTATTGAAGATGCCGCCGATCATCGTGCCCAGCCCGTCGACGCGCAAGCCGCGCACCAGTGTCTTCTGATCCACCGGACGGCCGACGATGTCGCCCACCGCGAGGAACATGCCGGTCGATTCGATGAACGTCACGAGCATCACCAGCGTCATCGTCGCAATGGCAATCGGATCGAAGCGCGGCATGCCGAAATGGAACGGCATGATGAGGCCGAACCACGGCGCTTCCGACACGCCTGCAAACGACACTTTGCCCAGCGCAATCGCCACGATCGTGCCGAACAGAATGCCCAGCAGCACCGCGATGTTGGAGAAGAAGCCGCGCACGTACTTGGTGACGAACAGAATGCACAGCAGTACCGCGAACGACACGCCCAGATAAAGCGGGTTGCCGTAGTCGGGATTGCCGAAGCCACCTGCCGCCCAGTTGATCCCCACGCCCATGAGCGAGATACCGATCACCGTGATGACAGTGCCCGTGACCACCGGTGGGAAGAGCCGGAGCAGCTTCCCGATGAATGGGGCGATCAGAATGCCGATCAGACCGGCCGCGATGGTCGCACCATAGATATCGAGCAGTCCGAGATCGGGGTTCGTGCCGATGGCGATCATCGGCGTGACGGCGGTGAACGTTACCCCCATCATGATCGGCAAACGCAGGCCGAAGATCCAGAGGCCGAGCGTCTGGATCAAGGTGGCGATACCGCAGGCAAACAGATCGGCGTTGATCAGAAAGGCAATCTGATCGACCGACATCTTGAGTGCGCCCCCGACGATCAGCGGTACTGCAACCGCCCCGGCATACATCACCAGCACGTGTTGCAATCCCAGCGTGAACAACTTGGGGAGCGGCAGGCGCTCGTCGACCGGATGCACCGGTAAAGCAGCAGATTGCGTCATGTTTTCTCCTGATCCGACGATACGATTTGATTTACATGGCGGAACCGAGCGTAAATTTTTTACCGGGGCGCAGCGAGTGCAGTCAAAAAGCCGTCGGACCGGCGACGTCGCTGCCATGAGCGGTGACCGGCACGCCGTAACGGCCGAGAACTGCGGCATGGCGACATGTTAAGCCCGACCGCACCGCCGTGGTGGAACACCCGGAAAGCCTTATGCCATATGGGGTGGGCGCCGTCGGAAAACCGGTCGAGAGACATTGCGGGCCGAGATTGGCCACGTTCGCATCGTCCTGTGCGCGGCGGTGAGTGCGGGCGAGCCACAGAGGTTTATATCGAATCCGAAATACTAAAGATTGTGTTTGGCGTATGAATTGCAGAGACACACGAGCGCTGCCCGGCAGCGAATAAACGGGCTCGCCACGACGGAAGATTGGCAACGAGAACGACGCGGGCCAAACGGAAATGGCCGGGAACACGCCGTCGGCACGGGGAATGGAAAACGGGGGAGTGTCAGCGAAGAGGGAGGGGCGCCAGGGCCCGATGAACGAGGCTTCACTCGACACCAGGCTGCCGGACACCGGCGGCTTGGCGACGTGTGATGATGCTCAGCGTGTGCCGGTGGTGCCGGATGGCCGACGGGCGAGCGAATCGATGGTATTACCAGTGCTGGCGTTTTGCTGCGCCACGCTTTCGAGCTTGCAGGAGATCTCTTCGCCCATGTGGTGAAGAAACTCCATTTCCTTTGCGCCGATGCCGCCCGCGCACAGCGCGCCGCCCCAGTCACCGTAGAGCAGTGCCACGGTCTGGTTGCGCTGGCGAACCGGTAGCAGGAAGAACGACTTCACGCTCGAGAAATGGTGACGGTGCCACATCGGAATCCGCGGCACGATGCGCGGCTCGCGGGCATTATCGATCAGAATCGCCCGGCCGTTGGTCAGTGCCAGATGGAAAACGTCCGGCTCGAAGGCTTCGGGGAACGTCAGGCCGAGTAGCGGCTGCACGTCGCGTCCAATGCCGAAACGCATCTCGAAGACCTTGCTCGCCGGTGCACGCACGAAGGCTGCGCAGTTGACGAAGCCCAGCGATTGGAGGATGGCCTCGAGCGTCAGATTGAGCAGGCCCACGGCATCGGTCTCGCCGGTGGCGGCCCGCACTTCCGATAGACCGTCAGCCAGACGCCGCGCCGAGTCCAGCGGCTTGCCCGCCGGCGGTTGACGCGTCTTCGACGCGCCGGTGCCGATCGCGATGAATTCCTGATGGCTCGTGTCGCGCACCATCTCTTCGCCTACGGAAACCACCTCGCTGATGTCCAGCGCGAGGCGTTCGGCATAGCGCTCCGCCAGTTCCGCCAGACGCACCGGGTCTGCCCCGCGCGTGAGTTCCGTCACCATCTCGTTGGACATGTTCGCCACGGCGCACAGCCAGTCGGCGTGCGAGAGCGGAGCGTTGCCCTCCAGATCGATCGGACGCATGCTCGTCGCAATCGATTCCGGCAGACCCCACTTGCGGGCTGCGGCTTCCGAAAGTTCGGGGAACGAGATGCCTAGTACCTGTTCGCAGGCGTCGCTGTCGCTGATGCCTTGCGCGGCGGCGATGGCCTGAATTTCCATCCACTCGTCCGGGAAGCAGTAGGTCACCAGCAGTCGCGCTACGTGGTGCAGCAACGTGCAGACGACCGCTTCTTCCCCATCGCGGATACCGTTCTTCGCCGTGATGTCGCGCGCGAAGGCGCCGGCCAACGTGGCGCGGGCCAACTCGCGGGCCATGTCGTCGCGACGGGCGGCCACTTCACCGAAACCCTCGAGCAGCTTCAAGCTCAGCGCGAGGTGCCCGATCGTATCGACGCCCAGGATCATGATCGCGCGCGAGACCGTCGTCACGTTGCAGCCGAACGGCGCATACATGGCGGAGTTGGCCAGGCGGATCACTTTCTGGGTGAGGGCGAAGTCGGAGAGCACCGACGACGCCAGGTCGGCCGTGCTTGTGTTCTCGCTTTGCATAGCGGACACGATACCCGTGACCGAGCGTTGCAGCGACGGAAAGTCGCCGCGCTCGGCCATGCGCTGCCACAGTAATTCGAGCGTTTTTTCTTTGGTAAGGCTCATGTCATGGTAGCGGGGATGTCCGGTCAGTGGCCGGCATCCACATTGAGACGCCCGCTCGCAAAGGCCGCCTCGAGTTCTCCCGCAGGCAGGGCTTTCGACACCAACCAGCCCTGGATGGAATGGCAGCCGCGATCGATCAGCATCTGCCGTTGTTCTTCTGTCTCGACCCCTTCGGCGATAGCCGACAGACCCAACTCGCGCGCCAGCCCCAGGACGGCCGTCACGATCGTACGGTCGTTCGGTGACGTGGGCATGTCTTTCACGAAGCTGCGGTCGATCTTGAGCGCGGAGAGCGGGAACCGTTTGAGGTATCCCAGGCTCGAGTAGCCCGCGCCGAAGTCGTCGACGGCGAAACGCACGCCCAGTGTCTGCAACTCGCGCAGCACAAGATTGGCCTGCTCCGGGTCGCGCATGAGCACGCTTTCGGTAATTTCGAGCACCAGCCGGTGACCTTCCACGCCCGAGTCGGCAATCGCTTGCCACACGAGGCTGGGGAACGACGGATGGTGAAATTGCTGCGCCGAGACGTTGACCGACATGTACAGCCCGTCGAGCCGGGTGCGATCCCAGCGCGCGAGTTGCATGCAGGCGGCGCGCAATGCCCAGCCGCCCAGCAGGTTGATCAGGCCATTGGCTTCGGCCAGCGGAATGAATTCGGTCGGCGAGACCGGACCGAGCGCCGGATGCCAGCGCATGAGCGCTTCGACACCCTTCACGTTCAGTGAAGTCGGGTCGCAGATCGGTTGGTAGTGCAAGCTGAATTCGCCGTTGTGAATCGCCTCGAACATGGCCGATTCCAACGAGAACGCCTTACGGTGCAGATTGCCCAGATCGTCCGTGTAGACGAACAGACCGTTGCGGCCGCGATCCTTGGCGCAGTACATGGCGGCGTCGGCATGCTTGATGAGCAAGCCGGCCGAATCGCCATGTTGCGGGAAAAACGACACGCCGATGCTCGTCGTGAGGTGCAGCAACTGGTCGCCGACCTGAAACGGCTGCTGCACGGCAGAGAGCAGGCGCTTCATGATCCCGCCGAGTGCCTGTTCGTTGTCGCAGCCGGGCAGTATCAGCACGAACTCGTCGCCGCCCATGCGTGCGGCCATGTCCGTCTCGCGAATCTGTGCGATCAGGCGTTGGCCCGCGTCGCGCAGGAGCTGATCGCCCACATCGTGGCCAAGCGAATCGTTAACCTTCTTGAAGCCGTCCAGATCGAGCAGGGCGACGGCGAAGTTCGGGCCGCCTTCACGGGCGTGTTGAATGGCTTCGGCGATGCATTGCTGAATGTACTGGCGATTGCCCAGGCCGGTCACGGGATCGCGCACGGCCAGATCGGACAGGCGCGCTTCGTTTTCCTTGAAGGCGGTGATGTCTTCGCCATGTACGATAAACGACGCGCTCGCACCAGCGATACGCGGCGTGTATTGGGCGATGCGCAGGCGCATCCAGATACGGTCGGTCAGACCGCGCAACAGGCGCACCGTGCACTGTTGGGGACCGAGCGTCTGGGCGGCGGCGAAGGCATCCTGCAACATCGGCACGTCTTCGATGCCGGTCAGCTCGAAGAGCGTGGCGTGATCGAGGTACTCACGTGAGTACTCGAGCAGGCGCAGGGAGGCTTCGGCAATGAAAAGGAAGCGGCCGTCGGCAGCAACGTGCGCCGAGAGTCCGCCGGTCAGCTCGACCAGCGCCCGGGATAATGCGGGTGCCGGTGCCGGGGGGCTACCCTCGGCGATGACCGGCGCCATGGTCGAAGGTTCGACGAAAGGCACACCGGCTAGGAGTCGATCTGAACTCATTGTTGTTGTCTGTGCATGCATCACGTCGAGCGCGCTGCCGCTCATGTGCTTCCCCGTTCAGGCAAACGCTCTTGGCCGAACCGTGGTCCGGCAGGTGTCCGATGGATTGTGGGCCATTATAGCTAAAGACGCCAGCGATTTTGGCCGCCGCAATCCCCGTTTTATGCCGCTTTCCACAGGTTTTTCCCTGTGGGTTTTTTTCTGACAAGACAATCGGGATTATTTCCTGCGCGGCTGTTGGCGTTTGGTCGATAGTCGCCCCAAAACGCTCACCATCCGGACCTTCTGCACACCGGCACCCGGTGCGATTCTCCTGCGAGCGTCAGTCTACTCAAGCGCGAAGCACTTTGGGGAGCAGCAATCGTGAATTTTTGTTACTGCGATGCAACATCGCCACCGTTGCGGCTACCCCTGTCGGTGCCTGGCGGTGGCGTGTCGTTCGGGAAGAGGGTGTCGACGGCCGATGCGGCCGGTTCAGGCGTGGGCCGGGCGCTCGTGGGCGAGCGACCACGCGATGCAGGTGCGAGCCAGTGCTGCCGAGGCGTCCAGACCGAAGCGTCCCAGCGGGGTTTCGCACGTGGCGAGAGCGACCGGGATTTCGGTGCAGCCGAGAATGACGCGTTGCGCGCCGGCGGCCAGCAGTTGCTCTATTGCCATGGCGAGCGCTTCACCGCCGCGACGCACGTCGCCGGCCTTCGTGAGCCGGATGCCTTCGTTCACGAGCGCCTGATGCGCGAGCGGTTCGGCCGCCTGAACAAATCGGTAGCCCAGGGCCTCGAGTCGCGGCCGGTAGACGTTGGCGTGGTGCGTGCCTTCGGTGGCCATCAGGCCGATGGGGGCGCCGGGCGCGACGCATGTGGACAACTCGCCGGCGACGGCTTCGACCACATCGAGCACCGGCAGCCGGGTGCGGTGCCGCAGTGCGTCGAGCCAGGCGTGGGCCGTGTTGCAGGCGATGGCGATGCAGCCGACGCCGGATTGTTCGAGCGCGTGCACACCGTCGAGCATGCCGTCGAGTGGGGAGTCGCCGTCGCGCAGCAGGGCTTCGGTGCGGTCGGGAATCTGCGGAACCGAGTACAGAATGAACGGGATGTGATCCTGATCGCGGCTGGCCGGATGTTGATCGACGATCTTGCGGCAAAGGTCGATGCCGGCAGCGGGGCCCATGCCGCCGAGGATGCCGAGCGTGGCGTGCGAGTTCATGATGATGACAATGGGGGGGGAGCGGCAGAAAACCGGATCGCGCGCGGTGAGGGGGCCGGGGCCCCCGCACAACGCACGGCCCATCAGGATCAGTCGTAAGCCTTGGTGATCGGATCCTTGAACATGGCGCGCATTTCAGGCGTCATCGGGTAGTTCATGTTCTGGTTCTTCGGCGGAACCGGTTGCGTGAACCACTTGTTGTACAGCTTCTCCATTTCGCCGGACTTTTCCATGTCGGCGATGACCGTGTTCACGACCTTGGTGAACGCCGGGTCGTCGCGACGCAGCATGCACGCATAGTTTTCGAACTGGAGGTTCGGGCCGACCACTTCATAGCCCTTGGCTTCGTCGGTCGACAGCGCGGCGCGCTGGCCGTACAGCAGCGGCTCGTCCATCACGAAGGCCGCGGCACGGCCTTGCTTGACGGTCAGGAAGCCATCCGAGTGTTCCTTCGTCTGAATCAGGTTGAAGCCGATCTCGCCCTTCTTGCCCGAGAGAATACGGTCGGCCGTCGTACCGGCGGTCGTCGCGATGGTCTTGCCCTTCAGGCTGTTCAGGTCGGTGATGCCCGAGCCCGTCTTGGCGATCATCTTGATCGAGTACAGGAAGATGTTGTGCGAGAAACCCACTTGCTTCTCCCGCTCGAACGTATGCGTGGTCGAACCGCACTCCAGGTCGATCGTGCCGTTCTGCATCAGCGCGATGCGGTTCTGCGAGGTGATCGGCGTTTCCGTCACTTTCAGGTTCGGCAGGTTCAGGTCCTTCTTGACCGCGTCCACGATCTTGAGCGCGATTTCCTGCGAGTAGCCGATCGTCTTGCCGGCATTGTCCGTGTACGAGAACGGAATCGACGACTCGCGCACCCCGAGAGCGATCACGCCGGTGTCTTTGATCTTCTTGAGCGTGCCCGTCAGTTCCTGTGCGCTCGCGGTGTGCGCGAACAGGGCGGCGGCAGCGCTGGCGAGCAGCAGGGGGGCAAACAACTTCTTCATGGTCTCTGTCCTATCGGAAGTGATGGCGCGGTGGTCCGCGCCGTTGGAATATCGAAAGCCAAACACACTGGTACAACCCAACACTTGCACTCGACGATCCCCGTGGGAGTGATGCACTGAAATCCCGCATCCTGCCTCGTCCTGCTTCGTCATCAGGGCGTTCGATCCGGCCGGCCCGCCATGGTCGGCCACCGGGGGTCACCCGGCCAGCCGGGCAAACCCTGCCAGATCGACTGCGGGACGCTTGCCGTCGATGGCGTCGGCAATCACACGCGCCGCGCCCATCGACAAGGTAAAACCCAGCCCCCCGTGGCCGACGTTCAGCCACAGATTGCCCAACTTGTCCGCGCGCCCCAGAACCGGACGGCCGTGCGGCGTGGCTGGTCGCATGCCAGTCCATTCCAGCGGCGCGTGCGCGCTGCCCAGCGCAGGGAACAACCCTGCGGAGAGGGAGCGCAATGCGTCGATGCGATGCGTCGCGATGCGATCGTCATACCCCACCAGGTCGGCGATGCCTGCCACGCGCAGGTGCTCGCCGAGGCTCGCATAGACGACCTTGTTGTCGGCGTCGGTCACCGACACCTGCGGCCGTGCGTCGACCGGGGCGCCGCGATACGTGAGGCTGTAACCCTTGAGCGGATACAGCGACACCGACTCGCCGATCGTGCGCAACAACGGCATGGCGGCCAACCCGTTGGCGACGACGCAGGCGTCGACCGCCACGTCGCCCGCGCGGGTACGAATCGCCTGCACGGCGCCGCCGCGCGTGTCGAAGCCTGTCACTTCGCGGTCGAACAGCAGCGTGCCGCTTGCGTGCGCACCCACAAGTCGCGCCAGTTCCTTGCACAGCGACTGACAATCGCCGGTGCCTTCGCCCGGCGTATGAATCCCGCCCGCCAACTCGCCGGCGATCTTGCCCAGTGCGGGTTCCAGGGTGGCGCACGTCGCGGCGTCGACACGACGTTGCGTGTAACCGAGGCCGTTGGCAAGCTCCAGTGAGCGCTCGGCGGCGGCGAGTTTGCCCGCATCGCGATACACCACGAGCTTGCCGCTGCGGCGGTAGTCGAACGACACCGACTCCTTCGCCAGAAACTCCTGCATCACCTCACGGCTGTGCAGGCCGAGCGAGAGCAGACGCAACGTGGAGCTGGCGTTGGCCCGCGCATTGCAGTGCTTGACGAACTCGATCGACCAGCGCCAGAAATCCGGATCGAACGATGGTTTGATGCGTAGCGGTCCTGTACGCGAGAACAGCAGCGAGGGCAGTTGCGAAAGTACGCCGGGGGCGGCGAGCGGCGACACATAGCCGTAGCTCAACTGACCGCCGTTGGCGAAACTCGTCCCGAGGCCCGGACCGCGTCCGGCGTCGATGACGGTGACCTCATGGCCTGCGCGAAGCAACTGATACGCGCTGGCGAGGCCGACGATGCCCGCCCCGATGACTCCAATATGCATGACGATGAATAACAACCAAAAACGCTAGAGAATGCAAGGCGGAAAATATTCCGGGCGGGAGGACGGGGGCCTCGCGGCGGGCTTTCTACACACCCTTTGCTACGCAGTGTAGAGCGAGAAAATTCGGTAACCTATGCGGATTTGAGGCAGCATATGTCTTTTGGCTATAGGGTCGGCCTCGCTGCCAATCCGGTATCTGGAACAGGGGGACGGCGTCAGGCATGAAATTGCGGCATATCGAGACGTTTCGCGCGGTGGTGCTGACCGGTTCGGCCAGTGGCGCGGCGCAATTGCTTAACGTATCGCAACCCGTCGTCTCGCGCGTGTTGCAGCACGCCGAGCAGCAACTGGGCTTCAAGCTGTTCGACCGCATCAAGGGCCGGCTCGTCCCAACGGCCGAAGCGCGCCGGCTGTATCCCGACGTCGAACGCATCTTCAGCGATCTGGAGCGGCTGCGCACCACGTCGCGTAACCTGCGCCAGCATGGCGTGGGTCATCTGCGCATTGCGGCGACGCCGAGTCTTGCGCAGAGCCTGTTGCCTGCTGCCATCGAGCGCATGCGTCGCGCGCATCCGGATGTTGTCTTCGAACTGATCACGCATCACACCACCGAGACGATTACCGCGATCCTGACGTCTTCGGTCGACGTCGGCATCGTTTCGGCACCGCCGATGGCGGCGGGCATCGTGAGCCGGCCGGTGGCGCAGGGACATATCGTGCTGGCGGTGCCTGCGTCGTGGCCGAAGCTCTCGCGTCGCGGTGCGGCAAGTGCCGATGCACTCGCCGGGCGCGATCTCATCAAGCTGCACGACGACACGCCACTGGGTGCGCTGATCAACGAGCGTCTGGATCAGACGGCGTTATTGCAGGACGCCGAATTGATGGTGCAGACGTATTCGCTGGCGGCGGCGCTCGTCGAGCATGGTCTGGGTTACGCGTTGCTCGACCAGTTCACGGCGGCGAGTGCGCATGTGCAGACGCAGCGCCTGTACCGCGTGGCGCCGGCCATTGAATTTCCGGTGGAGATGTTGCGCCCCGCGCACCAGCCCGAGTCCGTGCTGGCAGACACGCTGCGGCGGCATCTGGCAGACGTCGCGAGCGAACTCAGCGAACGTGCCGAAGCGTTGTGCGAGGGACGGGAGATCGTGCTCACGCCGGGCGAGCACGCCGACGAGGGGTAAGCCCGCCCGGCGGGGTCAGCGGCAGCCCGGCTCGCTTTTCACTTCAAAGTAGGTAAACGGTTGGGCCTGAAGCTTGTCGGCGAGCGAGGGATAGTTTGCCTGTACAAAACGCCGCGCACCGGCCATATCGAACTCGGTGCGCAGCCAGACCTTGCCGTCGTGACTGTCGAGCACCAGCGTGCCCGCGTAGATCACGTCGCCCCGGCGGACCTGCACCGTCGGCACCTTGCGGCCCTTGCAATAGCGGAAGCGATAGCTGTTGTCGGCGGGGGTGAATTCCATCGGTCCGAAGCGCTCGTTGCGCATGAGCGGCGAGACGCGCATGGCGACGAAGCCGCGCGTGGGCGGATTGCTGTTGAGCGTGCGTGTGACCTTGCCGCCGATGATGCCGTTGACCGTCTGAGAGACGTCCGAAAAAGTCCACGGACCCCACGTGCTTTGCAGCGGCGTGTCGAGGCCGACGATGACGATGGCGTACTCGTCGAGGGTGTCTTCGGTAAGGGTGGGGTTGGGCGGTACGCCCTTGGTGCTGCACGCTGCCAGCCAGCCGACGGCCAGTGCCATCAGCGCCGTCAGCGCCGAACGCCGAGCGAGACTCGCGACAGGGGAGAACCACAGGGTACGCAGTGACCTCATTGCAGCCTCCTTGTCGCGCGCGGCGCTCAGGGGACGATCCGGATGGTGACGAACCCGGCGGGTAACGAACCGAACCTTAGGAACCTTAATCCTGGAGAAATCTTACCTTGACCTTGCGGCCCTTGACACGTCCATCTGCGAGCTTGCGCAATGCCGTCGGTGCGATGTCGCGATCCACGGCAATATACGTGAAGTTCTCCAGCACGTTGATCTTGCCGATCTGGGCGGCGGCAAAACCGGCCTCGCCGGTGAGGGCGCCGAGCACGTCGCCCGGACGGATCTTGTCCTTCTTGCCGCCAAGCATCTGCAGCGTGACCATCGGCGGCAGCAGGTGCCCGCTGCCCGACGGGGTGAGTTCCGAGAGCTTGTGCCACGGCACTTCGTGGCCCAGTGCGGCCTCGATGTTGCCGACGCGGCCCATCTCGTTCATCGATGCCAGACTGAACGCCCAGCCTTCCTCGTCGGCGCGGCCTGTGCGGCCGATGCGGTGAACGTACACCTCGGGGTCGGGCGTCACGTCGACATTGACAACTGCTTCGAGCTGCGCGATGTCCAGCCCGCGCGCCGCCACGTCGGTGGCCACCAGCACGGAGCAACTACGGTTCGCGAACTGGATCAGCACCAGATCGCGCTCGCGCTGTTCCAGATCGCCGTGCAGCATCAGGGCGTGAAACCCCTCGGCGTGCAGCACGTCGGTGAGATCGCGGCATTGCGCTCGCGTATTGCAAAACGCGATGGTGCTCACCGGCCGGAAATGGTCGAGTAGTTGCCCCACGGCGTGCAGACGCTCGTTCTCGCTCACCTCATAGAAGCGCTGGCGAATCTTGCTCGCGTCGTGCTTCTCTTCCAGACGAATCTCGCGCGGCGTGCGCAGCAGGCGCTGAGCGAGCTTGCCGATGCCTTCCGGGTACGTGGCGGAGAAGAGCAGCGTTTGACGCGAAGCGGGCGTTTGACGCGCAACCGTGGCGATGTCGTCGAAAAAGCCCATATCCAGCATGCGATCGGCTTCGTCAAGCACCAGCGTCTTGATGTTGGCGAGCGAGAGCGTGCCGCGGTCCAGGTGATCCATGATGCGCCCCGGCGTGCCGACGATCACGTGGGCACCGTGGGCGAGGCTTTCCGCCTGCGGGCGCAGGGGCGAGCCGCCGCACAGGGTAAGCACTTTGATGTTGTCTTCGGCGCGCGCGATACGGCGTACCTCCTGCGCGACTTGCTCGGCGAGTTCGCGCGTGGGGCAGAGCACGGCAGCCTGCACCGCGAAATCGCGGGCATCGACGCGCCGGAGCACGCCCAGCGCGAACGCGGCGGTCTTGCCGCTGCCGGTCTTGGCCTGCGCGATGATGTCGTGGCCGGCGAGGATGTCGGGCAGAGACGCCTGCTGGATGGGCGTCATCGAGACGTAACCGAGCCGTGCGAGGTTCTCCTGCATGGCAGGCGAGAGCGGCAGGCTCGAGAAGGGGGCGCTGTCGTTGCGCGATTCGGTGGCTTTTGAGTTCATGCGCAATTATACCGGTCGGGTTGGGCCTGTTGCGCTCGCGTCAGGGTTCGCGACGTTGCCAGCCTGGGGCTGCCGGGCGTAGCATGGCTCTGCCTGTCGATGTCTCGTCCATTCCCGCTTGAGGTTGCCCATGCCCGTGAATTCGGAAGAGAAAGTCCGCCAGCACATGGCGGAAGTCGTCACGATGGCCCGGGAGCGTGCGCCAGAGGTGGCTGCGCTGTTCGAACCCTTCGTACGGCATTACTACGGTCTGGCCGATGCCGACGATGTCGTCTCGCGCAGTGTCGCCGATCTTTATGGCGCGGCGATGGCGCACTGGCAACTCGGCCAGAAATTCGTCTCCGGCGAGCCACGCATCCGCATCTATAACCCCACGCTCGATCAACACGGCTGGCATTGCAGCCATACCGTCATCGAAATCGTGAACGACGACATGCCGTTTCTCGTCGATTCCGTGACGATGGAGATCAACCGGCAGGGGCTGGCCCTGCACTCCGCGTTTCATCCGGTCTACCGTATCAGGCGCGACGCGGCAGGCAAGCGCCTCGCGGTGGTGCCGGGCAGCGGCCTCGTTCGGCCCGAGCCTGGAAGCACGCATGTTCCGTCCAATGGCGGGAGCAACGTGGGGGCATTGCTGGCGGCCGGTGCGTCGGATGTGGCGCCACAGAGCGACAGCGACACCACGGCCGACGACGGCCGTTTCGAATCGTATATCCATATAGAAGTCGACCGCTTCTCCGAGCCCGAGCGCATTCAGGCGCTGGCGGACGGCCTGCAACGTGTGCTTGGCGACGTGCGCGCTGCTGTCGAAGACTGGCGCGCGATGCAGGCGGCGGCTCATGCGGCCATCGAAGCTCTCGTGCAGCATGCCGGACGAAAGGGCGTGAGTTCGCAGGAGCGGGCGGAGATCGACGAAGCGCATGGATTCATCGGCTGGATGCTTGCCCGTCACTTCACCTTCCTCGGTTATCGAGACTATGAACTGATCGAGCGCGACGGCGAGCACTATCTGCAAGGGGTGGTGGGCACCGGTCTGGGCGTGCTTCGAGAGGCGCGGCGCGACGCCAGCACCCCCGACGTCACCCGTCTGTCGCCCGGCGCCATCGGCATCGTGCGGCAGAGTGCGCCAATTTTTCTGACGAAGGCGAATTCGCGGGCCAGCGTGCACCGCCCCGGCTATCTCGATTACGTGGGCGTCAAACGCTTCGACGCCCAGGGGCGCGTGTGCGGCGAGCGTCGTTTCCTGGGGCTCTACACGTCGACTGTCTACATGGTGCCGGTCGACGAAATTCCGTTCGTGCGCCGCAAGGTCGCCGAGGTGATCGGGCGCACCGGCTTCCTGCCGAACGGGCATCTGGCCAAGACGCTCGCCACGATTCTCGAACAATATCCGCGCGACGAACTTTTTCAGATCGAAGTCGACCAACTGGCCGATATCGCGCTGGGCATTCTGCGATTGCAGGAGCGTCAGCGCACGCGCTTGTTCGTGCGACGTGATCGCTTCGACCGCTTCGTGTCGTGTCTGGTGTTCGTGCCGCGCGAGAAATTCAACACCGATCTGCGCGTGCGCGTGCAGAACCTGTTGCAGACGGCCTATCACGGCACGAGCGTGGAATTCACGCCGCAACTCTCCGAGTCGATGCTCGCGCGTATTCACATCACCGTGCGCACCGAGCCGGGACACGTGCCGGACGTCGATGTCAACGAACTCGAAGCGAGCATCGTCGAGGCGACGCGCCGTTGGCAGGACGACCTGTCCGACGCACTGCGCGAACAGTTGGGCGAAGAGCGCGGCACGCGTGCACTGCGGCGCTTCGCGCAGGCGTTCCCTGCCGGGTATCGCGAAGATTACGCCGCCCGCGTGGCGGTGCGCGACGTCGAGTTGATCGAGCCGCTGCTGGCAGCCACGCCGACGGCCCGCGCCGGTGCCAGCGGCGCTACACCGCTCGCCATGCAGCTCTACCGGCCGCTGGAGGCCTCGTCTGGCACGTTGCGCTTCAAGATCTATCAGGCGGGCGAGCCTATCGCGCTCTCGCGCAGCCTGCCAATGCTCGAGCACCTCGGCGTGCGGGTGAATGACGAGCGTCCGTACCGTATCGAGCCTGCCGACACGGGGGCCGTCTGGATGCACGACTTCGGTATGACGAGTCTGGATGGTGCAGACGTCGATCTCGAGCACGCCCGCTCGCGCTTCGAAGATGCCTTCGCGCGCATCTGGGCCGGCGATGTCGAGAACGACGACCTCAATCGTCTGGTCTTGCAAGCCGGGCTGACGTGGCGAGAAGTGCGTATTCTGCGGGCGTACGCGAAATACATCCGTCAGGTGGGTTCGACCTTCAGCAACGCGTATATCGAGAGTGCGCTGACCGGAAACCCGTCGATTGCCGGCGTGCTCGTGCGTCTGTTCCTCGCCCGTTTCGATCCGGCGCTGAGCGAGCCTATGCGCTCGTCGCAGGCAGAGCGGCTGCGCGCACAGATTCATGCGGCGCTCGAAGACGTTCCCAATCTCGACGAAGATCGCATTCTGCGTCAATTCCTTGGCGTGTTCGAAGCGACGTTGCGCACCAACTACTTCCAGACGGGCAAGGACGGTGTCACGCAAAAGACATACCTGTCGTTCAAGTTCGATCCATCGAAGGTACCGGGCCTGCCCGACCCGAAGCCGATGTTCGAGATCTGGGTGTACTCGCCACGTGTGGAAGGTGTGCATCTGCGCGGCGGACGCGTCGCGCGTGGCGGCCTGCGCTGGTCGGATCGCCGCGAGGACTTCCGCACCGAGGTACTGGGTTTGGTCAAGGCGCAGATGGTGAAGAACACCGTGATCGTGCCGGTCGGCTCGAAGGGCGGCTTCGTGGTGAAACAACCGCCGTCGCCGGGCGACCGGGATGCTTATCTGGCCGAGGGCGTGGCGTGTTACCAGATGTTCCTGCGCGGCTTGCTCGATCTGACCGACAACTATGTCGACGGCCAGCTGGTGCCGCCGCCGCAAACCGTGCGTATCGACGGCGACGACCCCTATCTCGTGGTCGCGGCCGACAAGGGCACGGCCACCTTCTCCGATTACGCCAATGCCATTTCGGCGGAGTACGGTTTCTGGCTTGGCGATGCTTTCGCGTCGGGCGGCTCGGTCGGGTACGACCACAAGAAGATGGCCATCACGGCACGCGGCGCCTGGGAGTCGGTGAAGCGTCACTTCAGCGAGATCGGCGTCGACACCCAGACGCAGGACTTCACCGTCGTCGGCATCGGCGACATGTCGGGCGACGTCTTCGGCAACGGCATGTTGCTCTCGAAACACATCCGGCTCGTGGCGGCGTTCGATCATCGGCACGTTTTCCTCGACCCGAACCCCGACGCGGCGACGTCGTTCGCCGAGCGCGAGCGCATGTTCCGGCTGCCACGCTCCAGTTGGGCCGATTACGACACGAGTCTCATCTCGGAGGGCGGCGGTGTGTTTCCCCGCACGGCCAAGGCGATTGCACTCTCACCGCAGGTGCGTGAATTGATCGGTACCGAGGCGACGGAAATGCCGCCGAACGACCTGTTGCGCGCACTATTGAAAGCCCCCGTCGATCTGCTCTACAACGGCGGCATCGGCACGTACGTGAAAGCGAGTCCCGAGACACACGCACAAGTGGGTGACCGCGCCAACGACAGTCTGCGGGTGAACGGTGCAGAGCTGCGCTGCAAGGTCGTGGCCGAGGGCGGCAATCTTGGGCTCACGCAACTCGGGCGCATCGAGTACGCGCAGCACGGTGGGCGCATCAACACGGATGCCATCGATAACTCGGCGGGCGTCGATTGCTCCGATCACGAGGTCAACATCAAGATTCTGCTGGGTCTGGTGGTGGCCGATGGCGAAATGACGCTCAAGCAGCGCAACACGTTGCTCGCGGAAATGACGGAAGAAGTTGGTACGCTCGTGCTGCGCGACAACTATTTGCAGACGCAGGCTTTGTCGCTGGGACGGTTGCGCGCGGCGGCGGCGCTCGACGACGACGCGCGCTTCATGCGCTATCTCGAGCGGGCACAGCGGCTGGTGCGCGCCATTGAGTTTCTGCCCGACGACGAAGCACTCGACGCGCGTCGCGCGGCCGGGGCGGGGCTGACGTCGCCGGAGCGCGCGGTGCTCATGGCGTATAGCAAGATGTGGCTCTACGACGTACTGCTCGCAAGCGATCTGCCCGATGCCGACTTCGTTGCCGAGGAGTTGCCGTCCTACTTCCCCACGCCGCTGGCGAGCCGATGCGGCGCGGCGATGCTGCGTCACCCGCTCAAACGCGAAATTCTCGCCACGATGCACGCCAACGCGCTCGTGAACCGGGCAGGGGTGACGTTCGTGCACCGGTTGAGCGAGGAGACCGGCGCGGAGCCGGCCGACGTTGTGCGGGCCAGTCTGGCGGCGCGCGGCGCCTATGGCCTCGATGCGCTATGGCGCGAGGTCGATGCGCTCGACGCACGGGTCTCGCACGAAACACAGGCGTCGCTCTTTACGGCCATCGCACAATGGCACGAGCAGGCGACGTTGTGGTTCCTGCGCCGGCGGCTGGGCGATGTGCCGCAGACCGTCGAGCGGTTGCGCGGTGTGCTCGATCCGATTCTGCCGACGCTCGACACGTTGGTCAGCGGTGAGGCGGCTGAGGATGCGCGCCTCAAGGCGCAGGCGATGATCGACGCTGGTGTGCCGCTGTCGCTTGCACAAACGGCGGCGGGGATCGGCGCGCGAATGGCATTGCTCGACATCGCGGAAGTGGCCAGCACCAGCGCGCGCGAGCCGGCGCTTGCCGCGCAGGTGTATTTCTCGCTCGATGCGCCGCTCGGCTATGGCTGGTTGCAGACCGGCATACTGGGTTTGCCGATGCAGACGCACTGGCAACGGCTCGCGCGTGCCACGTTGCTCGAGGAGTTGTCGGTGCTTAGGCGGCGTTTGACGGCCAGCGTGCTCGACGGCGGGGCGCGGGCAGAGGCCGCCGTTCACGCTGCCGACGTCGCCGACGCGAGTCCGGCAGGCAGACTGGTCGCCGGGTGGCAGCACGCGCATGCCGAGGCGTTGGCGCGTTATCACCGCGTGCTTGCCGATCAGGTGGCCGTGGGCAATACCGATCTCGCCATGCTGTCGGTGAGTCTGAAGGCATTGGCGGAGGTCGGGCGCTGACGTTTGGCGGATGGCGGTGGGTGTGATGTGACGAGGGGTTCCGGGCGCGGTCACGATCGAGAGATCGATGGCTTTGCCGGGATTGCATATGCGGCGGGCGCGGAATTCCTTGTGGCGAATCGTTGGTTGGGCGCGCGGCCCACGGATGATGTAATCGACACGGTTATTCGTTTTTCACCGTAGAGGACACCCCGTGGGTCGTAGACGTTTTCTCTCCGGCGCGCTTCGTCTGGCGGGCGCTGCCGCGTTTGGTTTACCGCCGCTAGCCGTTTCCAGGCGTGCCTATTCCCGTGACGAATTTCGTGCCGCGCAGGCGATTCCCTCGGGCGTGACGCTGCGCGTCGGTCTGGCGAGCCGTCTCGGCCCAGACGTTCAGCTTCAGATCGCGGGTGCGTTGCGAGACCTGCCTTATCGCATCGAGTGGGCGAGTTTCGATGCGGCGCCGCCAGCGCTTGAGGCGCTGCTCAGCGGACATATCGACGTTTTCTCGGGGGGCGACACACCAACGCTGGCGATTGCCGCACGGCCGGGCAACGCCTTCGTTGTGGGGGCACAGAACAATGGCCTGTACGGGGCGCTGCTGGTGCGTGGCGATTCGCCGCTGCACCAGGTCAGCGAACTCAAGGGCAAGCGCGTGGCGGTCTTTCGCGGCTCGGGCTTCCACAATAGTCTCGTGTCGATCATCGAGCAGGCGGGTTTGCGCTGGCAGGATATCGAGCCGGTCTATCTGACACCGGCCGACGGTCTTGCGGGACTCATCGGCGGCAAGGTCGATGCCTGGGGCATCTGGGACCCGAATGCGGCGATTGCACAGCGCCAATACGGGGCGCGCATCCTCGCGACACCTCAGCGCCTGTCGTACGCCTTCCAATTTGCCAGCAAGTCCGTGCTTGGCGACAGCGCCCGTCGCGCCGCCTTGCAGGACTATCTCGTGCGGGCACAGACCGCTGCCGATTGGGTTCGGACGCATGCGCAGGCATGGGCGGGCAAACAGGTCGAAACCGCACGTCTGTCGCCTGACGCTGCCGCGCTTGCCGCGAGCCGCACGGGCGGGCAGTTCACCCCCATCGACGACGCGCTCATCGCCACCGTGCAGCAGGAAGCCGAGCGCTTCGCGTCGCTCGGCATCATCGCGCGGCCCGTGGAGGTGCGCCCCGTCTTCGATGCCCGTTTCAACACCGTATTGGCGGCGGCTGCCGCGCGTGCGACGGCGTGAGGGTGTCGCCTGTTTTCCTTGTCCTCGCGCCGTTCATCCCATTCATTTCATCGACTTCATCGAAGAGGTTTTCGTGAGCAACTTGCGTGAATATCTGCTGCAAAAGAAAGGCGCCGTGACAAGCTGGCGCAACAAGATTCGCGACGACGGTTCGCAACCCGCGCAACTGAGCGCGCGTGTGAGCGCCGAAGGTCGCACGGGCGTGCGCCGCATCCGCGTGCGCGACTTCCAGATCATCTTCGATAGCGGGCCCGAACTGGCGGGGCATTCGCTGGGCCCAGGTTCGCAGGAGATGCAGCTCGGCGTGCTGGGTACCTGCCTCACGCACATTTTTCTGACGCAGGCGGCGTTGCAGGACGTGCCGCTCGATGCGATCAATGTCGAGGTGACGGCCTACATCGATCACCGTGCCGGGCAGCCGGGTTTCGAGAACGTGCCGGTCTATCCGGTCAACGTGCGCTACACGGCGCATATCGAATCGCCCGCGTCGCGCGAACAGATCGCGGCGCTGCACGAAGCGGTTGAGCGCACCTGCCCGATCTACAACTTCCTGATCAACCCGCAGACGATTCAGGGCCAGATCGAGCACACCCGCACTGCCGCGTGAGCGTATGGAACGACTTCCGGCGTGGGCTGCGTTCACGCTGGCTGATGTTGATCGATGTTGATTGATGCTGATTTAGGAAACACCTGTCATGCCCATCGAGATCCTCGGCACGGTGTCGCACAGCCGTGTCACTGAGACGACCGGATTGCGCGGCGCCAGTGCCTTTGAACCGGAGTACATCGCGGCGGTAGCACGCGCCCACGAGCAGGCAGGGTACGACCGTGTGCTGATCGGACACGAGTCATGGCGTCCGGACGCGTTCCAGATTGCCGCCTATGTGCTGTATCAGACGTCGAGGCTCGGCGCGCTAGTGGCACATCGCCCCGGCTTCACGCAACCGACGCTGGCTGCGCGTCAGGCGCTCACGCTGGAGCGACTGGCCGGGGCAGGGCGCGTGGCGTTGCACATCGTCACCGGAGGCGACGAAGCAGATCAGCGTCGTGACGGCGATGAGGTGCCGCACGACGCCCGCTATGTGCGAACCGACGAGTATCTCGACGTACTCAAACGCGTGTGGCGCGAACCGTCCACGTTCTCTCACCACGGCGACTTCTATCGTGTCGATGGTGCGTTTTCGGCGGTCAAGCCGCACCATCCCGATTCGATCGAGCTGTCGTTCGCGGGGGCGTCGGACGGGGCGGTGCGCGTTGGCGCCAAGCATGCCGACATCTATATGCTCTGGGGCGAGCCGCTTGCACCGACACAGGCGTTCGTCGAGCGGGTTCGGGGCGAAGCGGCGCGACACGGGCGGCAAGTCCGTTTCAGCGTATCGCAGCGCCCGATTCTTGGGGCGACCGAAGCCGAGGCGTGGGAGCGCGCCGAGCATATCTTCGAGACATCGCGCCGTGAACTCGAGGCGGCCGCGAAGGCGGATGGCCCGCAGTTCTCGTCCCCGGTACGCAGCTCCGTCGGCGCGAAACGGCTCGACGCCGTGGCGCAGGAGCAGGACGTGGCTGACGAACGCCTCTGGCTCAAGTACACGCGGCTGCTTGGCGCGGGCGGCTCAACGTCGGCACTGGTCGGCACGCCGGAGCAAGTGGCGCAGGCCTATCTTCGTTACTACGACATTGGCGTGAGCGCCTTCTACATTCGCGGCTGGAATCTGCTCGACGACACCCTGGCGTATGGCCAGACGCTCATTCCCCTGCTGCGCGAAGGCGCGGCCGAGAGGGACCGGGCGCGCGGGAATGTGGCCAATCGGTAGCTGAAAATCCGGTTCGCCGTCATTTTTTAAGCGTTTACACAAAAAACGCGAAACGGCGTATCATCCGGGAAAACCCTAGGATCGAGTTGACCTATGCGCATGCTTGCCCGGCGCGTGGGTTGGCGCTTCCTGGGGTTTCGTCGATTCTTGATCCCCTGTGCAATGCCTAACGACACCCGCCCTTCGAACGGACAGTTCGCGACGACGTTGCAGATCGTCTCCACCGTGTTCTTCACGTTCCTCTGCTATCTGACGATCGGTTTGCCGCTCGCAGTGCTGCCGTCGTTCGTGCACGTGGATCTGGCTTACAGTTCGGTCGTCGCCGGGTTGGCCATCAGCGTCCAGTATCTGGCGACGCTGCTCTCGCGCCCCTACGCCGGGCGCACGGCTGACGCGTGGGGACCGAAGCGCACCGTGCTGTGCGGATTGGTGGCCTGCGGCGCATCCGGGTTGCTCGTGGCGCTGGCCGGTGTGTTCTCCGACGTGGCGTGGCTCTCGCTCCTTGCGTTGATTCTCGGGCGTCTCGTGCTGGGTTTCGGCGAGAGTTGGGTGTCGACGGGCGCGATCATGTGGGGCATCGGGCAGGTGGGGCCGTCGCATACCGCACGCGTTATCTCGTGGAATGGTGTTGCGACATACGGCGCGTTGGCGCTGGGCGCACCGTTGGGCGTCGCGCTCGACAATGCCTATGGCATTGAAGCGCTGGGCGGTGCGATTGCGCTGTCCGGCATTGTGGGATTGCTGCTGGCGCGCATGAAGCGCGCGACACCGGTCATCCACGGTGAGCGTCTGGCGTTCCATGCCGTGCTCGGCCGCGTATTGCCGTTCGGCATGGGCCTTGCGCTGGGTTCCATCGGCTTTGGCGCCATCTCCACCTTCATCACGCTTTACTACGCGAGCCATCACTGGGACAACGCGGCGCTTGCGCTGACCGCGTTCGGTGTGTGCTTCATGGGCGTGCGGCTATTGCTTGGCAGCAGCATCGGGCGCTTCGGCGGCTACCGTGTTGCGATGGTGTCGTTTGCGCTCGAAGCGTTCGGCCTGATCGTGCTTGGCATAGCGCCGACCGGATTCACCGCGTTGTTGGGGGCGGCACTCTCGGGGGCGGGCTTCTCGCTGGTGTTTCCGTCGCTGGGCGTGGCGGCCGTCAACTTGGTGCCGGCGCAGAACCGTGGTGCGGCACTGGGTGCGTACTCTGTGTTTCTCGACGTTGCGCTTGGCGTGACAGGGCCGGTAGCGGGCCTGATCGTGGGGGCGTATGGGTACGCCGAGGTGTACTTGTGTGCGGCCATCGCCGCCATCGCGGCCGTCTTGCTGACGTTGTGGATGGCGCGAGTTGCACAGGCTCGCGAAGGCGGCAAGAAAGTCGCACAAACTGCGTAATGCCGCACGGCGGCGCGATCAACTTGCCGCTGACTTTTGCGCTGCCACGAGGGTGGCAAGCCGCTTGATCAGACTGGGGATACGCGAAGCATCCGTATCGCCGTAGCCGATCACGAGACCGTTATCTGAGGGCTGTGGGTCGAGTGCAAAGCTCGACAGGGCGCGGGGGCCGATGCCTTCGCGCTGTGCGGCGGCCACGATGGCTTTGTCGGGGAAAGCGGGGTCGAGCCGCACTGTCAGGTGTAGGCCACAGCGTTCCCCGATCACCGCATACGCCGGGTCGAAATACGAGGCCAGCGCGTCACGCAGTGCGGTCTGACGTTCCCGGTACAGACGCCGCATGCGGCCGAGATGTCGCGCGAACTGACCGCTTCGGATGAAATCAGCCATAGCGAGTTGTTCGAAGCGATGACCGCCGCGCAGGAGTTCGTCGAGTGCATCGCGGGCTTGGGTGGCGAGTGTCGCGGGCAGAATCAGGAAGCCGAGGCGGAGTGCGGGAAACATTGTCTTGCTGAACGTCCCGACGTACACCACGGGGCTATCCGGCACCATGCCTTGCATGGCGGCGATGGGTTCGCCTTGATGGCGAAACTCGCTATCGTAGTCGTCTTCCAGAATCCAGGTACCGTAATGTCGAGCCTGAGCGATCAGATCGAGGCGGCGAGCGGCCGACAGCACGCTGCCGAGCGGATACTGGTGCGATGGGGTGACATACACCAGCCGTGGAGGCGACGTTTCCCACAGACCTTCCGGAATCACGATCCCTTCGTCGTCGACACGAAGGGCTTGGAGGCGAACATCGCTCGAATGAAAGGCGGCCTTGGCGCCGCGATAGCCGGGATCTTCCATCCAGACCGTATCGCCGGGGTCGGTGAGTAGCCGGACGCAGAGAATCAGCGCCTCGTGCGCGCCTTCCGTAATGACGACCTGAGAGGCATCGCAACGCACGCCGCGAGAGATGCGGAGGTGTTCGGCGATGGCTTCGCGCAGGGCGGGTTCCCCGAGCGGGTCGCCATAGTGATAGTGGCGGGGTTGGGCCTCGCGCATGACCCGTTCGAGTGTGCGACGCCAGGTACTGGCGGGAAAGCGAGTGAGCGCGGGCACACCGGGGGTGAACGGGAGGGGTGTTTCGTTGGCGCGGGCGGCGTGCCGGGTGGATGGTAGGCGTTGAATGCGTCGTGAGGCGGCGGGTGTGGCGGGGAGATCGTCCGGCAGCGGGGGCACGAGCGCGTTGGCCTGTTGTTTGGCGGCTTCGGCGGCGAAGTGTGGGTCGAGGGAGAGTTGTGCGACGCGGGTACCGAGTCGGTGGGGGACGATGAAGCCTTCGGCGGCGAGTTGATCGTAGACGATGGAGACGGTGTTCCGGGAGACGGCGAGATCTTCGGCGAGGGTGCGGGAGGCGGGAAGTCGGGCACCGGCGGGCAGGCGGCCTTCGAGAATGGCGTGTTTGAGTCGGGAGAGGAGTTGTTTTTGGAGAGAGGCGCCGCGACCGGGCTTGACGGTGAGGGGGCTATCGAAGAGTGCGGCGACGTTTTCCGGTGGGTGATCGTGGAGAGCGGGGCGGCTTTTCGGGGCGGTAATCATGGCGACGGGGCGAAATAGAGGGGGAGGGGTGTCCAGGCGCAACCGAGAGCGTGTGCTGCCGGACCGGAGCCCCATTCCGCTGCGAGTTGGGTCACTGTCTGAGTGGCGGAATGGGGCTCCGGTCTGGCTTTCGGCGGGTTTAGCGCAAATCCTGGCACCATGAGATTCCGTTACAGTGGTGCTTTTAATCGTACCACTGAAGCGATACCTTGAGCGTCATGAACTGAACGTGGGCCAATTTTCGGAGAAAGAAGGACATGACTGACGCACCAAACTTCAACGATTACGACCAGCCGATCGGTGCTGCGCTGCCGGATTGGAAGCCGCGAGCTGCGCCGTCTCGTACGCCGATCGAGGGGCGTTACTGCCGGATCGAGCCGATTGACGTGGAGCGTCATGCGAAGGATTTGTACGAGGCATATGCCGGAGCATCGGACGGCCGCGACTGGACATACATGAGTGGCGGCCCGTTCCCGGACTTCGACAGTTACTACGCGTACGCGACCAAGTTGGCGTCGTCTACTGATCCGTTGCATTACGCGATCATTGATCGGGAGACGGGCAAGGCGGTGGGGACGTTTGCGCTCATGCGCATCGACGTGGCGAACGGCGTGATCGAGGTTGGGCATGTGGCGTATTCACCGTTGCTCAAGCGCACGCGTGCGGGTACGGAGGCGCAATACTTGTTGATGCGTCGAGCGTTCGACGAGTTGGGTTATCGCCGATACGAGTGGAAGTGCGACGCTTTGAATGCACCGTCGCGCAGGGCGGCGGCGCGTTACGGCTTCATCTTCGAGGGCATCTTCCGTCAGGCGATTGTGTACCGGGGCCGTAGCCGCGACACGGCGTGGTTCTCGATTATCGATGGCGAATGGCCGGCCATCAGCCGTGGTTTCCAGCAATGGTTGTCGCCGGAGAACTTCGATGCGCAGGGGCAGCATCGCACGGGGTTGGCGGCATTGATTTCGGCCGCGAAGGCGTGAGTGCCGGATAGGGCAACGGCCGCAAGTCGCAGCATCGCATCACAATGCAAAACGGCCCGCCGGGAAATCCTCCGGCGGGCCGTTTTGTCATGGAGATATCGAATCGATCAACCCGGGAAGAACGCGTACTTCAGCACGAACAGGACGGCGATTACCCAGGCGGCCGGGTGAACTTGTTTCGCGCGGCCCGTGAACAGCTTGAGCACGGCATACGAGATGAAGCCGAATGCCAGACCCGTGGCGATCGAGTAGGTGAACGGCATTGCCAGTGCGGTCAATGCGGCCGGGGTGGCTTCCGTGATGTCGTCCCACTCCACGTCGAGCAGTTCGCGCAGCATCAGACCTGCGACATACAGCAGTGCCGGGGCGGCTGCGTAGGCGGGTACCGAACCGGCCAGCGGAGCGATGAACAGTGCGAGGATGAAGAGCACGGCAATCGTGAGGGCGGTGAGGCCCGTGCGGCCGCCGGCTTGAACGCCCGAGGCACTTTCCACGTAGGCTGTCGTGCTGCTCGTACCCAGCAGCGAGCCGATGAAAATCGCGATCGAATCGGCGAAGAGCGCGCGGCCAAGGCCCTTGTAATGTGTACCTTCGAGCAGACCGGCGCGCTTTGCCACGCCCATCAGCGTGCCGGTGGCGTCGAACACTTCCACTAGCACGAACGCGAGAATCACGTGAACGAAGCCTGCGTGCAGTGCGCCTGGAATGTCGAGTTGGAGGAACGTCGGGGCCAGGCTTGGCGGCATGGCGAAGACACCCTGGAACTGGTTCAGGCCCAGGACCATCGAGAGAATCGTCACTACCAGAATGCCGATCAGAATGGCGCCACGTACGCGCAGGGCGTCGAGCACGGCAATCAGGAAGAAGCCGAAGATCGCGAGCAGCGCTTGCGGCGAGTGGAGGTCGCCCAGACCGATTTTCGTCGCCGGGTTTGCCACGACCACGCCGGCGTTACCGAGCGCGATGATCGCGAGGAACAGCCCGATACCGGCCGCAATTGCACATCGCAACGATTTGGGCACCCCGGCAATCAGCCATGAGCGTATGCCTGTTACCGTCAGGATGATGAACAAACACCCTGAGATAAACACCGCGCCCAGCGCCTGCTGCCACGTGTAGCCCATTGCGCCGACGACCGTGAAGGCGAAGAAGGCGTTCAGCCCCATGCCCGGCGCCATGCCGATCGGGTAGTTCGCGACGAACGCCATCACCACTGAGCCGATGGCGGCCGCGAGACAGGTCGCCACAAACACGGCGCTCTTGTCCATGCCGGTCGTGCCGAGGATGTTGGGGTTGACGAAAATGATGTACGACATGGTGAGGAAGGTCGTGAGACCGGCCACCATTTCTGTTCGTACATTGGAGCCATGCTCCTCGAGCTTGAAGAATTTAGTCAGCAACGTGCTCTCCTTGTGACTTTGTTATGCCGTTGTCCGTGTGCAGCGGGGGCGCGCGCATTGTACTGTGAGCGAACCCGTGCAGCCGAGTTTGTCAGAACTTGGTGCGCATGCCCACCCCGAAAGTATTCCCGGCTTCGAGCCCGGACACCTTGTCGTTCAGGTAGGCCGCATAGAGATCCGTGCGCTTGGAGAGGTCGTAATCGTAGCCAAGTGCCCAGGTGCTTCGGCTCGTGTCGTTCATGCCCGAATTCTTCGTATAGGCGAACGATGCCATCACGCTACCCGCGCCGAGCGGCACCGACATGCCTAACTGACCGCCGTTCGACGTCAGGTTGCCGCCGGTAATCGTGTTTTTGATGTGCTGATATCGGTGTTGCTTTGAGGCGTGATTATTATTATCAAGTTGCCTCATGTGACATATCACTTGGCTTTGATACTCGGTATTCCGTTGTTGACGGCACAATTTTCGGGTTAACGCCGGTGGTTTGCCTCTTGCACACGGCTGCGGTCTGCCATCGGCGGGGAGCGGCCCGGCGGCCGACCGCTGAGGGAAGCGTAGATCAGCCGTCAGCAGCAGGCAAAGCAAATCAGCGAACGGCGCGCCAACTGGCGCTATGCGCCTCAAGCCAGTTTTCAGCGAGCTTCGGATCTCCGTGACGCTTTGGATGAAACGAGGGTGCGAGGTACTTGAGCATTGGCCTGGTGCTACGCCAGACGATGCCATCCCGGCCGAAGAACATCGTGGTGAATCCCCACCAGGTACGCGGCTTGAAGAGCGTGCCGTCGTGCCAGAGGTTATTGATCGTCTGCGCATGGCTTTCCAGCGCGAACATGAACAGCACATAGAGATAGGTCAGGATGCGCTGACGCTCGCTGCCCCCGAGTGCGCGATACAGATCGAACGCGACGGCCTTGTGCTCCGTTTCTTCAGCCGCATGCCATCGCCACATCAGGCGCATCTTCGGCTCTGCCTTCGCGAGCCAGCGGTCGTAGCGAAGCGCGCCATCGCCGAACACGGCGGTGCAGTGCTCGTATGCCGCCGTCACGGCGAGCATATACATCGGCGAGAGCTTGCGGCGGCGAGCCCATTGAATGCGGGCCGTCGCCCAGTTCTCCCAGTGATTGATCAGCCCTTGCTTGGCCAACTGCGCGTTGTACTGACCGTGCAGATGACGATGTGTCGCCTCTTGTCCGATGAACTGCACGATGTCGGCACGCAACTTGTCGTAGCGGGCATCGCCGGGCAGATGGTCCATTGTGTCGCGCACTGAATCGATGAACGATTGCTCGCCGACCGGGAAGCTCATCGACAGCGCGTTGTAGTACATCGTGCGATACGCGTCGCCGCTATGCCAATGACGGTCGAAGCCACTGGCCAGGTCGACAGTCAGCTTACGTACGGTCAGGGCGGAAATGTCGTTGCTCATGGTGTCTTGGCTCGCCGGCGATATTGGCGAATTCGCGGCACTCGTTGAGTGCGGAAGGCACACTTTGTCGCCGTCACTTGAGTTTTGTCTTGAATGTGAGCATTATTCATTTTTCAGGCGTCTTGCCGCAACTCGCTTCCCGCTCAGGTTTTTCAACGTGTTCACACCCAAGCCGCCCGCTACCCCGAACGCCCCGTCCACCATGCGAAAGCGGCCGATGCAGGCACGCGCACAACACACCGTTGAAACGATTTTCGAGGCCACTGCTCAGGTTCTGGACGAAGAAGGAGAGGCTGCGCTCACCACCAATCGCATTGCCCGGAAGGCCGGTTTCTCTATCGGCACGCTTTACCAGTACTTCCCGACCAAAGAAGCGATTCTGCTGGCGATGATCGCGCGTGAACGTCGCCGCGTGATGGACGAACTCAATGAGCGTATCGCCCGAGCCGCTGAAGAAGGGGCCGACCCCGAGCGTGTGATCCGTGAGCGGCTTCGGGTGCTCATCGAAGCGTTCGGCGCGGGCGGGCGCGTGAAGCGCTCGCTCATCAAGATGGCGTGGCAACTCGATCATCACGAGAACATCATGCAAGCCATGCGCGAGGCCGCCGAACATATCGCCGTCGCCATGTCGCGGCGCGACGCCCCCGAGATGCGTCCGCCCACCGCCGCCACCATCTTCGTGCTCACGCGCGCCGTCATGGGTACGCTGCGCTCCGCCGCGCTCGAAGACTCCCCATTGCTTGGCACTCCCGAGTTCGAAGACGAACTCTACCGGTTATGTTGGGGGCTGTTACGCGCAGACAGCTAAGGCCCCAAGCACCGGCAGGCGTTTCCCATCGTGGTCCTTCGGTCGACGTTCCACGTTCGCCGGCACGCCATGGCGTCTTCTCGCCTGCCTGACCCGTGCGGTGTTCCTGTGTGGTGCTGTGCCCGGTGTGCCGGTCGTCGTCACATGGCGTGCACGTCGCCGCTGATCCAGCAGCCTGCGGCAGCGTCGAGCGGATCGCGCAACGTGACGGTGATAGCGGAGGGATGCCCCATTGCCACCCCCTGGCGTACGACGACGCCACGCTCGCCGGGCGCGAGCCAGCCATAGCGGCGCGCGCCATAGAGCAGCGCGGCGGCCGCTATGCCGGTCGCCGCATCTTCCGGATAGCCGGAAGCGCGCGGGAACTGGCGCGCTTGCAGTACCGGTAACGCACGTCCGTTGCCAACGTCTTCCCGGGCACACGGGTACAGGCCGGTGGACCCGATGGCATCGCATGTGGCGAGCATCGTCGTAAAGTCGGGCGCCAACACCTGTAACTGTTCGACGCTGCGTAGCGGCACCAGCGTCTTCACGCGGCTGGTCGCAGCGTTACAGATGCCTTCGAGCGCGATGTCGTCAGGTGAGATTCGCAGCGCTGCGCAAATGGCGGCGATGGCGCTGGCATCGATGACCGGTTCGGTGCGCCCGGCCGGCTGACTCACCTCGATATGCTCGCCATCCGATGCGAGGCGGCCTTCGACCCGTCCGCTGAGTGTCTCGATCGTGACGGGGCTGCCATCCCATCGTCCGGCACGACGCAACACCCACAACGCCCCCAGCGTCGCGTGTCCGCACATCTCCATCTCGTGATTCGGTACGAAGAATCGAAAACGCCAGGCATTGCCCGTGTGTTCCGGAGCCATCACGAACGCGCTCTCGTGACCATAGTGTGCGGCCACAGCACGCATGTCGTCTGTGGTCATGGCATCCGCATCGAGCACGATGGGCGCCGGATTGCCGCCATTCTCGGCAGCGGGAAACACACTCACCAATGAGACCGTCGCCGGCGTGGGGAGGGAAAGGGCAGTGAGTGACGTCATGGCGATAGGTGACTCGGAAAATGTCTTGGTGGGAAGCCTGGCAAGGTGTCTCGCCCCATCTTGCGACGGGCATTGCGTGCACCGCGTGATGCCACCCGAAAACGTCTAGGTTACGCGCTAAGCCGCCAGCCTGTCAGGTGGCGATGTGACGAATTTTCGATGGCTTTTCGGACACATCCTTACTGGCATACGCATGTCAGCCTCCGGACGCACCGCGCTGTATGGCATTGCAACGCTGACATCGCTTGCAACGCCGCATTGTGTCAGTTCACGATGAACGTCGTGTCAACACGACATTCTCGTCGTACGCGATTTCGGAATGTGGCCAATGACCGAGCAAGCGTTCGAAATGGAGCGGTGTCCTATGGTTTACAATCGCGTCGGCCTCCCAATGACGAAAGGGGATGGCAGGGTGAGAAACGTCGCCCAACGGCCCGCCGGCCGGGGGCGACGTCCGGAGACAATGCGTCCGGACTTCGCGCGATCGGTTCTCTTACGGCGAGAACCGTGAGGTCTTTCAGAGCAGTCGAGCGGGTAAGGCGGCGTGATCAGTGCGAGTGGTCCGGAGGCAGCGTTGCAGTCGTGATTCTGGCTGCTTGGGCAGCCAAGGTTCGAAGTGGAGACCATGAGTACTATCGCTAGCGGAGTCAAACCCAACGCGCATACGCGCGAGATCGAGGCGCAAGCCTATGCAAAAGCGACCTGGCGTTTGTTGCCGTTCCTTTTCCTGTGTTACGTCGCGGCCTATCTTGACCGCGTGAACGTCGGCTTTGCCAAGCTGCAAATGCTGAACGACCTTCAGTTCAGCGAGACCATCTACGGTCTGGGCGCCGGCATCTTCTTCATCGGTTACTTCTTCTTCGAGGTGCCGAGCAACATCATCATGCACAAGGTCGGTGCGCGCCGCTGGATCGCGCGCATCATGATCTCGTGGGCAATCCTCTCGGCAGCCACGCTGTTCGTGAAGACACCGACGCAGTTCTACGTCGTGCGATTCTTCCTCGGCGTGGCCGAGGCAGGTTTCTTCCCCGGCATCGTGCTGTATCTGACCTACTGGTTCCCGGCGCAACGCCGTGGCCGGATGAACGCGCTTTTCATGATCGGCATTCCCATTGCGGGCGTGTTCGGCGGGCCGCTCTCGGGCTGGATTCTCGCCGCGTTCAATGGCGTGGGTGGCTGGTCTGCATGGCAGTGGCTGTTCTTCATCGAAGCCATTCCGTCGGTGATTCTCGGTGTCGTGACGCTGATGTATCTGCCGAACGGCATTCGCGTCGCGTCCTGGCTGACGGAAGACGAAAAGGCGGTTCTTGAGCACAACATTGCGCAAGACAGCGCGGGCAAGGCGCAGCATTCGGTCACATCGGTGTTCGCGAACGGTCGCGTGTGGCTGATGGCCGTGATCTACTTCTGCTGCATGATGGGGCTCTACGGCATCGGCTTCTACCTGCCGACGCTTATCAAGGCCAGCGGCGTGAAGAGCGCACTCGACGTCGGTCTGCTCACCGCCATTCCGTACGCTTGTGCCGTGCTCAGCATGATTGGTGTCGCACGTAGTTCGGACCGCACGCGCGAGCGTCGCTGGCACTTTGCCGTGGTGTCGTTCGCCGGTGCCGTGGGCCTGTACCTGAGCACCGTCTGGGGCAACAACGTGCCGCTCGCGATGGTTGCACTCTCGGTCGGCACGGCGGGCATGCTCGCCACGATGCCTGTGTTCTGGACGTATCCGAGCGCGCTCCTTGTCGGTGGTTCGGCGGCCGCGGCCATCGGCATGATCAACTCGATCGGCAACCTCGCTGGCTTCGTGAGCCCCTTCGTCATCGGCTGGCTCAAGGACGTGACGCACAGCACCAACGCGGGCATGTACTGCGTATCGGCGGCACTGGCCATCGGCGCCGTGCTCGCACTCACGCAATCGAAGGAACAGGTCAATCGCTAACGCATTGATCCGGTGGGGCGAAGGGCGGCATGGCCCGCTTTCGCGCCATCGGCGTGAAGTCAACAAAAAAGCTGGCCTAGGCCAGCTTTTTTGTTGGACGCTGCGGTGTTAGCGGGCGGTCCTCACAGACCGCCCGCATCGCTTGCTTTCCCGTCTTACGCCTTCGCGGCGCTTGCCAGTGCCGCGTTGAACGTCTTGCTCGGACGCATGACCTGATCGAGCTTCTCGAAGTCCGGCTTGTAGTAGCCGCCGATGTCCGTCGGCTTGCCCTGCACGCTGGCGAATTCGCTCGCGATGGTCTTCTCGTTCTCGGTCAGTTGTTTGGCGAGCGAGGTGAAGGCCTTGGCCAGTTCGGCGTCGTCCTTCTGTTCGGCCAGCTCCTGCGCCCAGTACATTGCCAGATAGAACTGGCTGCCACGGTTGTCCAGCTCACCGGTCTTCGGCGACGGGCTCTTGTTGTTGTCGAGCAGCTTGCCGGTCGCGGCATCCAGCGTTTTGGCGAGGATCTTGGCGCGTTGGTTGCCCGTCTTGATGCCCAGGTCTTCCAGCGAGACGGCCAATGCCAGGAATTCACCCAGCGAATCCCAGCGCAGGTGGTTCTCTTCCACCAGTTGCTTCACATGCTTCGGTGCCGAGCCGCCCGCCCCCGTTTCGTACATGCCGCCACCGGCCATGAGCGGCACGATCGACAGCATCTTGGCGCTGGTGCCGAGTTCCATGATCGGGAACAGGTCGGTCAGGTAATCGCGCAGAATGTTGCCGGTCACCGAGATGGTGTCTAGACCGCGGATCACGCGCTCGAGCGTGTAACGCATGGCGCGCACTTGCGACATGATCTGGATGTCGAGGCCGTTGGTGTCGTAATCCTTCAGGTACGTCTCGACCTTCTTGATCAGTTCTGCTTCGTGCGGACGGTACGGGTCGAGCCAGAACACGGCCGGCATGCCCGAGTTGCGCACGCGGTTCACGGCGAGCTTCACCCAGTCACGGATCGGGGCGTCCTTGACCTGGCACATACGCCAGATGTCGCCAGCTTCCACGTTCTGCGAGAGCAGCACTTCGCCCGTGGCGATGTCGACGATGTTCGCCACACCGTCTTCGGCGATTTCGAACGTCTTGTCGTGCGAGCCGTACTCTTCTGCCTTCTGAGCCATCAGGCCCACGTTCGGCACCGTACCCATCGTGGTCGGATCGAAGTTGCCGTTCGTCTTGCAGAAGTTGATGATCTCCTGATAAATGCGGGCGAACGTGCTTTCCGGGATCACGGCCTTCGTGTCCTTCGGACGGCCGTCGGCGCCCCACATCTTGCCGCCGATGCGGATCATGGCCGGCATCGAGGCGTCGACGATCACGTCGTTCGGCGCGTGCAGGTTCGAGATGCCCTTGGCCGAGTCGACCATCGCCAGTTCCGGACGGTGCTCGTGGCAGGCATGCAGATCGCGGATGATCTCTTCTCGCTGCGAGCTAGGCAGCGCTTCGATCTTCTCGTACAGGTTCACGAGACCGTTGTTGACGTTCACGCCCAGTTCGTCGAACAGCTTGCCGTGCTTCTCGAAGGCTTCCTTATAGAAGATCTTCACGGCGTGACCGAACACGATCGGGTGCGAGACCTTCATCATGGTGGCCTTCACATGCAGCGAGAACATCACGCCGGTCTTGCGCGCGTCTTCCATCTGTTCTTCGTAGAAGTCGCACAGCGCCTTCTTGCTCATGAACATGCTGTCGATGATTTCGCCGTCGAGCAGCGAGACCTTCGGCTTCAGAACGATCGTCTTGCCGCTCTTGGTGACGAGTTCCATCTTGACATCGCGGGCGCGGTCGAGCGTCATCGACTTTTCGCCGTGGTAGAAGTCGCCATGCTTCATGTGCGCAACGTGCGTGCGCGAAGCCATGCTCCACTCGCCCATGCTGTGCGGGTGCTTCCTGGCGTAGTTCTTGACGGCGAGCGGGGCGCGACGATCCGAGTTGCCTTCGCGCAGCACCGGGTTCACGGCCGAGCCGAGGCACTTCGAATAGCGCTTCTGAATGGACTTCTCTTCGTCGGTCTTCGGATCTTCCGGATAATCCGGGATCTTGTAGCCCTTCGATTGCAGTTCCTTGATGGCACTCTGGAGCTGGAACACCGATGCGCTGATGTTCGGCAGCTTGATGATGTTCGTGTCCGGTTCTTGCGTCAGACGGCCCAGCTCGGCGAGGTTATCCGGCACGCGCTGTTCTTCCGTCAGGAATTCGGGGAACTCGCCGAGGATACGGGCCGAGACCGAAATGTCGCTCGTCTCGACCGACACGCCCGCCGGTGCCGTGAACGTACGAATGATCGGGAGGAAGGAACTGGTGGCCAGAAGCGGTGCTTCGTCGGTCAGGGTGTAGATGATGCTGGGTTGCTGCGTACTCATCGCTGGTCTCGGATTCAAGAAGCAGGGAAAGGTGGGGGAACGCCGCTGACTGAGGTGCCAGTCCGCTAGCCATGACAAATTTCCCCGATTGTGACACGGGTCGGGGGCAAAACTGAAATGCCTTTTCGTAATGTGAATGCTTGGGTCTTATATAAGACTGCCTCTGTAGGCCGCATAACTTCGTGCAAGATCCCGCAACGTGAGGCGAGGCGTGGATCAGACGGTGTGTTGAGGGAGGCAGCGGGAAGTCGAATATTAATGAATTTCATATTTTAATAGAAATAATCTATGAAAAAGATGCGCCAAAATCGGATTCGCCAGGCGAACCCAGAGCGAATGCCGTGGGCGCACCTCCGGGTTTCCCGCTTGCCATGCCTATATCGTTGCGCTCTAATGGCGCCCACGCGCCGGCCCTGGGACATTGTCGTTGCGGGTTCGGTCTTGGCCCCCGACTTTGCGCTGCGCGTCCACTGCCGTTGCTGCAATGAAAACAGGTAGACGCGCGACAGTGGGATTCGGCTGTACAAAGCAAAACCAATAAACAGACCCGCAAGAGGCTACCGGCGACCGGGGTCTCGTCGTATCGGGTGTCCGTTCTATCGTTTCGCTGGCGCGCGTTCGTTGCAGCGGCGTTTTCTGTCGTTCTGGCTGGTGGTGCATACGCTTCCGAAGGCGCTTCTGTCGACGCTCGTTCCTCCGCTCAGCCCGGCTCGTCAGATTCGTCCGCCGCAAAAGATCAGGCGCTTGAACAGGCGCGCGCATTGATGCGCACGAAGTCGCCCGATGCGGCCTATGCGGTGCTCGCTCCGCTGGAGAGCCGTCTGGCCGGGGATTCGGAGTATGACTATCTGCTTGGCATCGCCGCGGCGGATAGCCGTCATCTCGAGGTTGCCGAACGTGCATTGAAGCGCAGTGCCGCAGCGCGTCCCGATGACGGCCCCACGCATCTCGAGCTTGCCAGAACCTATTTTCTGCTGGGGCAACGCGAGAATGCGCGACGCGAATTCGAAAGCGTGGCCGCAGGCGAGGTGCCGGAGGGGGTGCGCCCGGTCATTCAGGCTTATCTGAACGCGATCAATGCGCCGGTGGGCGTGCGCACCGCGTGGTCGGGATACGTGCAAGGCAATTTCGGACGCGACACCAACGCCAATAACGCGACGATCAACTCGTCGATTGCCATTCCGTCGCTCGGCGGTCTGGTGTTCGTTCTCGACGGCAACGCACGCGGCACGCCCGCCAATTTTGGCGATGTTAGCGGTGGGTTGTCGGTGCGTCATGCCTTGACGGAGAACCTCGTGGTGTCGGGCGGTGCCGACGTCGATATTCGCCGATATGGCGGCAACGCCCGGGGGTTCGATCAGGGCAGCTATATGTTCCAGCTTGGGGCGAACTGGCTATCTGGTCCGAACAACTTCGGCCTGCAATATGCCAATCAGCACATGTGGCTGGACGCGGAGAGCTATCGCAATCTGAACGGTTTCACGGCGCAGTGGACGCGAGACCTGGGCGACAGCCTTCAGGCTGCGGCGTTCGCACAGTACACGCCGCTGCGTTATATGGGAACAGACGTGCGCGATGTGAACCGGGCGTTGGGCGGTGCCTCCCTCGTCAAGGGATTCACGTCGGGTGTATGGCGAGCCGGTGGTCTTTGCGTCGATGTATGCGGGACGTGAGAGTCCCAAGGACAACAACGCTGCGGCGTTCGGCAATCACCTGTGGGGCGGACGCTTCGGTGGCGAATGGCATGCGATGCCCAATCAGGTGTTGTTTGCGAACGTGAGCTTCGAGCGGCGCAACTACGACACGCTCGACAGCATGTTTCTCGTCGAGCGCCGCGACCGCCAGCTTGATGTGCGAGCGGGCTATTCGTATTTCGTGACGAAGGCATTTTCAATCACGCCGCAATATAGCTTCACGCGCAACCGTTCCAGTCTGACGCTGTATGACTATCACCGCAGCGTTTATGAAGTTGTGGCGCGTTATGACTTCCGCTGACGCTTCGCGGGTGCGTGCCCGGTCTGTTTCCGTCTTCGATATGTTGCCTTGCCGTCCCGATATGGAGCGAAAAATGACGTTGCGCAAACCGATACCGACCCGTGGTGTGTCTCGCGATGCCTTCCGGCGTGTGGCGGCACTTCTGAGCGCAATGCCTTGCTTGATGGTGGCCGGGATTGCGCCAGCCGCCGCTCAGACCGTGATCCCGGATTTCGGCCGCTTCGCGTAACCCTCGGCACCGGGGAGTACTGTGCCGAGCGGCACTGGTGGTAGTCGCACACCATTGAGTCCGGGGCTTTATGTTCAGGTGCTGGACGGCTTGATCAACGTGACAAATCCTACGGGCACGCAGCTGTTCGCTGCCGGGCAGTTCGGCTTCGCGCCAACGCCAAACATGACCCCGCCGCCGATCCTCGTGCCCGTGAATCCGGGGATCATGTTCACGCCGCCGCCCGTTTTTTTTCATCCGTCGTCGACCAGCAATCCGCCGCCTGATGTCGTGACGCCGCCCATTCTCCCTGTCGTGAGACCGCCGGTCACTGTGCCGGTAGTGCTGGCAAGCGGCGCCGGCTATTACCTGACGAACTGGGGGGCGGACGGTCTTGGCAATCTTGGCTCGGGAACCGCGACGTTCAATGCGTCGAACTGGCTGGTGAACTTCACGGGATCGGCCATGCCGTTCGCCGTGAACTCCACATTGACGGTGGTTGAGGTCGGCAATCTCGACGACCTCGGGTGGGGGAGATGGACGTTGGGGAGTGTGTCCGATCACAACGTGGCGTTCGATCTGTCGACGTGGCGCTCGGGCATGCCATACCTCGTGGGGCGCCCGACGCTGGATGCTAATCTGCCGGTGTCCGGCACGATGACCTATGCGCTCGCCGGCGCGACGAAGGCTGTCGACATAACGACGGGCGCGGTTGGCACGCTATCGGGGGCGCTCAGCATTGCGTTTCAGAATGCGCAGTACAACGTCACGCCTAATTTGAATATTGCGATGCCCGGACAGACCTACGTGACGGGATCGGGGATCACGAGAGTCGGCCCGTCGTCTGACCGGAGATAACGTGGTGCGCCGTGCACGCTGATCAATCGACCGAGCACCTCAATGACTCGACGTGAGCGAATCGATCCCGCCACATCGATCGGCAGGCACTCCTGCGTAGGTTCGTCGACCACCGTCAGACATTCGACTTGCTGGCCGTTCGCGCAGGCATCGAACACGAAGTCATAGCACCACACCGAGTTGCGGGCTGCCGGCGATGGGGTCTTGGCCGACTGCCAGCCACGCGGCGCCTACGTCGCTTCTTCGGCACTTGCAGACCCGCCTGCGCCCAAAGCGAAGCACATCGGACACGACCGAGGACGATGCCTTCGCATCCCAGCACCACTCGGATGCGGCGAGAACCGAAGCGCGGGAATTGACCCGACAACGCTCGCATCGCTTCGATCACAGGCGCGTTTTTTGTGGGCATCTTGGGCATATAGACCAAGCTCGATCGGCTGATCTGCATAAGCGCACAGGCCCGCCGTTGACTCAAGCCCCGCGTCATCGCAAACCGGGCTTGCTCACAGTGAACCTGCACGCTCACCACCTTTTGCGCCGATCTCCTTCAAGACTTGGATATTGAGTGCTTGGTCGGCGACCAGCTTCTTCAGCCTGACATTCTCCGCTTCGAGCGCTTTGAGGCGTTTGACGTCATCGCTGACCATCTCGCCGAAGCGCTTTCACCAAGCCGTAAATCGACGCCTCGCTCACGCCGTGTCGCTTGGTCACTTCAGGCACTGTGTCCCGATCTGCCTCGCGCAGTATCCGCACAATCTGTTCGTCGTTGTATCGGCTTTTCTTCATACCAACTCCTCGTCTGAGCTGAGGAGCCATTATCTCTAGATTTCGCTGGTACGAGATTTCCCGGACAGGCCAGTAGAACCAAGCCCATAAGGCGCTGGATTCTATGCGCAATTTTCGAGAAATTCACAGAGCCAAATTAAGTTGACGTTTTTTTGCGTCAAGGAAACACAACATAAAGAATTAGGTTTCTCAAAAAACTTTAAAAATAATTTGTGAATGATATTTGAAATGCCGCTCCACCACATTATGTAAATTTCCATAAAATCCGTGCGGCTATTGGATTTCCATATAATTAAGGATTTTTCACGATCGATGATCGAAAAAATTGTCAATGAAACAAATCTCAAAAAATGGACGGCTAAGTGGATTCTACTAGGCCAGTCCGACCTTGACTCAAAGAAGAAACGCGCGTGAAATAGTGCCATTTCGCACGCCTAACCGAACATTACGCCGCACTGAGCGATAGTCGCTTTAAATCTGAAAGAAAAAAGCAAATTGAACAGCTTCCAGAGAGAAATTCCGCGAAACCGCATTTCGATCACCCTCGATCCGACAGGCTACGCTCGGAGCTGGCCCAGATTGCCATGGCGGCCACTCAACCCGAAGGCCATGCCTGAGCGCGATAAGCCCAAACGGGCTTTCACCGCTTTTCACAGTCAAATCACCCCACGAACACAGGCGAAAGCCGATATGAAGTCGAAGGAATCGCAACAAGGCGCGGCTCAGGCCGCAGTCCCGGACGCCCATGACGCCCCCAAGGCTGCCCACGACAGCGTGTACGCCTCGCTGTGCAGCAAGATCAGCCTCCAACCCGTGACCGAAGCACGTTCTATCGAGGCGTTTCGTGACAACGACATGCTCGCCGAGGCGTCGGCCGACGAGCGCATTGTGCGCGTTCCTCGAACTGGCGTCGAAGTCGAGCCAAGCCGTTACCTTCTTCCATTGACTTTTCATCCATGCCGATCACTTCTATAGGATCACATTTACTGGCCGGGCTGACCCAAGTGCTGTGCGAATGCCCTTGCTCGTCCCCGCAAGTCGATGAAGAAAGAGAATTAATGCTCGAGTATGCCGGCCAGCGGGACGATCCGGACCATGAGTGGCGCTGCGCCGCGCTATTGGCCGCGCTCGCCTGGACCCATCGCCAGCTCAGCCAGGTGGGTCGCACGGACATTGAGTGGGTGTGCCGGGACTTGACGCAGCATTTGGCACGCTCATGCCGTGAAGGCCTGGACATCGAGGTATTGGTCGATGCATTCGTAAACCTTGGCTTGGAAAATGCGCGCGGTGGCCAGACCCGTGAACCGTCGCCAGCTCATGTGAAACTCGCCCGTGATGTGCTCGCCACGCTGGAGGCTCGCGTGAACGCGGGTCAACTCTTGAGAGAACTGATCGCAGACTTACCCGGGCAGCAGGCGGGAGATGATAGCGGCGTCGATGAGCTCTATCGGTACTCCTTGGCCGCATGGGTGGCATTCGCGCCGAGGGGGGATGAGAGGAAAGGCCGTGCAATCGCGCAGGACAGGATTCTCAACATGGTGGGTGGCGAATTAGACCTGAAGGGTCTACTTTTGGATAGCCTGCCGGATTTGCCTGCGGGTCTCACAACGCTTGACGTACGCAGTAACGGGTTGACTGAGCTGCGAGCCTTGCCTGAGAGCCTCGTGAAGCTCTCAGCTGCCGGCAACTACTTAGACCACCTGCCAGAATTGCCTGAGGGCCTCACAAAGCTTGACGTACGCACCAACCTGCTGACCTACCTGCCCCCCTTGCCCATGGGTCTCACAACGCTTTTCGCAAGCAGCAACCGACTATCCGAGTTGCCGACGTTGCCCGAGGGTATCAAGACGCTTGGCGTAAGCGGCAATCATCTGACCCACCTGCCGGCGCTGCCTGCAAGTCTAAGAATGCTTGATATCTCGTCCAACCGACTGACCCACCTGCCGCCAAGTGTATTTGGTATGCCGTATGAGGGTGAGGTAAATGCCGAATCCAACTTATTTTCGCTCATATTTATGGAACAGGCGCACAAGGCGATGTTGGCGCCAGGCTATAACGGGCCTCAGATTCGCTTCGAGATGGCGTTTCGCTGTGTGGGCGAAGCAGTTCGGGAATGGTTGAGCAACAACGAACAAACGCAGATACGCCGATGGCAGGCGCACAGCATCGAATTAAATGCCGATGGGTTCGCACGTTTTCTGTTCCATTTGAAAGCGGCCGTCGACGACAATGCCGAGTTCAAGGCGGGGGTCGCCAAGTGGTTAACCAAACTCTCCCAGGATGGAGAATTTCGCCAACTGACCTTCCTGGCCGCCCAAGGGGCCGCCGCGACCTGCGAGGATCGCGTTGCACTGACGTATAACGACCTGACTAAACTCAGTCATGCGCATGCCGTCAGCCGTGGCGATTATGACAACAGGCTCGTTGAGATCGTCGAGCGCGGGCGTGGGGCATTTCGCCTGGACGCACTGGAGAGGATTGCCCGCAAGAAAGCCGAGGCGTTATGGCTGGTCGACAAAATCGAAGTCTATCTGGCCTATCAGGTCCAACTGCGTGATCGGCTGCACTTGCCCACTGACATCGCAAACATGCGCTTCCTCTGGTTCTCGAGGGTGGATGCGCAGGATCTGGAGGATGCCGTGCAGGAGGTTCTCGCCCGAGAGCAGACGGAGTTCTCCCAGTACTTCCTAGTCGAATGGGAGCCTTGGCAGCAGGTGCTGGCCCGGCTGGATCCTGAGGGAACCGAACGCGCGCATCAAAAATTGCAGGACATGCTCGCCGATTACGACCGGGAGGTGTCCGCGCAGCTGGCCAGTCTTGGGGTGCCGGAAGATCCTGAAACGCAGGCGCAGGCTGGGGTTGGCCTCATGAAGGTACAGCAGTTGGCGGTCTATGAAGAGCTCACTCGAGAACTCTTGCGCAAGCGGGGTGAGGAGGCACTCATGGACCAGATCTTGGGTGCGGCCAATCGGTGACGGCACCGGTATCTCTCTCGCTGTGGCCCTTGTCGCCGGTGCATCCATGTCGCTGGCCTCGGTGCCAGCCCGCGCGGCAAAGTTGCCGCATTCGTTGGTGACGGATCATCGCGTCAAGCAAGTGCCGTATGACCCGAATCAAGTCTACGAGATCGTCGGCACGTATGGCTACAATCGTCCCACTTCGACTAAGCAGGCAGAAGATCATGGGTAACGACGGACTCGCAAGCATTCGAGCCGACTTGGCAACGCTCCGGGCAACCACGATGCGGATGGTTGACGGGCAGTCGCGCCTGTTTGAACAACGCACTAGTTCCTCGTGGTCTGACCTCGGAGATTGGCGGGCATTCTTAGTGGGGGCTGCAATCTGGATGGCTGGTGCCGGGTTGCTTCAAGATCGACGACGAGGATTCGCGATGTTGTTGGTCTATCCGAAGATTGCACTTCGCTCACTCCTTTCGATTGCGCATTGGTGTCCATGACCAAACTTGCTGCACGTTGCGCAACGTTGCCGTGCTGTATCTCAACGTGTCGCACGGTATTTGTGGGCCTATTGAGGCGCTGCGGTGCACTGAGGGTACTCAAGGTAGTGTTGTTGCCGAGCGTAAGTCAGCGCCTTTTCTTGCGCTGACTCAGAGGCTTGTGACTGAACGACCCAATATACGTTTGCCCACAGCATCATCGCGACATCGGTAAAATCGAATTTAGCCATGCTTCACCTCTTCGGTAGGTGTCAATGTGGTCAGGTTGGGCCTGCTGTTGGCGCAGCAGGCTCGACCGCTCCGGATCGAATGGTGTTCTTAACCCAGCTTCAAGGCTAGGTCCGCGGCCCGAGGATGGTAGTAGCGTCGCAGCATTTGTACCGTCCTATGGCCAGTAACCGCAGAGAGTTCAAGTACATTGTCCAGTCGCTCGGCGAGGCGTGACGTTGCCTCGTGGCGAAGGTCGTGTGGAAGTGAAGATCCTCGATGCGGGCTCGCTCGCAGGCGCGCACAAATGCCTTTTTTAGGGATTCCACGGAAATGGGGAAGACCGGAGAGTTTGGTGTTACGCCATGCGCTGAGAGAAGCTCTAGCGTTTGAATCGCCCGAGTGCTTAATGGAACGTCACGCGCTTCCCCATTTTTGGAATCGTGGAGGCGTGCGTATCGTTCGGGAAGGTGAACATCTCCCCAGCGCAAAGACAGCATTTCGCTGCGACGCATGGCCGTTTCGATCGCCAAAATTACGATAGGGCGCAGAAATTCGTTTCTACTTCCACCTGCCTCAAACGTCCCGTTCTCAGACCTTGAGCCCAGCGAAAGCTCTGCCAACAGGCGTTCCTCCTCGCCAGGACGCAAACGCCTAGAGCGAGCCCGATTTTCCTTGGGGCGTCGAATTTGCGATACGGGGTTGATTTCGATCGGAATCGCCCATTCCTTTTGTGCCACGCTCAGAACGTGACCGATGAGCGTCAACTCTCGATTCACCGTCGATCCTGACACGGGCTTGGCATCCCCGGTGCCGGTTAGGCGTCGATCCCGGTAGCGAGCGATGTTGTGGCCGCCGAGGTCTGCAATCTTGACCTGGGCTATTGGGTCGGTTTTGAGCTTGCGAAGCCGCAAGATCTCCAAGGATCCTCCCTTCTTCTGAGGAGACACCTCTTTTGCATATCGTTGGAAAAGATCCTTGAGCGTATGCCGCCTTGCTTGCGATCTGTCGACGCCCCCCCCGCGGTCAATTTCGGCTTCGACCTGACGAGCCCACATTTCTGCTTCGGCCTTAGTGTCGAACGTCCGACTTTGCGCCGGATAGTCCTTTCTCCGGACGAACGCTCGCCAGTAGTTCCCGCGTTTTGAGATCGATGCCACGTGCTGCTCCAGACAAGTTCTTGTTGAGGTCTGGACGCATTTTCTGACTGCACCGCTTTTGCACCAAAAGCTCTTAAACAGAGGTTCGACGGCAAAAGAAAAAGGCCCTCGGCAATTGCCTGAGGGCCTTATTCCGCGCGGTTCGCGCAAATTTGGTGGGTGGTACAGGGATTGAACCTGTGACCCCTGCCGTGTGAAGGCAGTGCTCTACCGCTGAGCTAACCACCCAAATCATTAACTAAATCAATGACTTAGTGTTGATTGCTGAAGCTTCCGCTTCGCAATCAGGAGCAGAACTTTAACTGTTTTCGCAGAAGCCTGCAACCTTTCTTTCGTTCTTTTTTGCTGCCGCCGTGACGATATCTCTCGATCACTTCACGCCGTTTCTCGCGATGACTCGCAAGCAGCAAAGACAGCGATTATAAGGATGTTTTCTTCGCTTGGGAAGAGCCGCATGCGAAATTCTCGCAAAGTCCCGGATCGTGCTGCGCGAACTTACGCGGCGGACGGTGCGTCGCCTTCGGGCGGTGCCGGTTCTTTGCGCCACACGCACATGCCCTTCATGCTCTTGTCGATGCCGTTCAGCACGTCATCGTGCAGCGCAATCTCTTCGGTCGCGGCCGCGATGACCGGCAGGTCGAACTGACGCAGCGAAATCTTCTCGCGATGTGCGCTGGCTTCCCCGTCGTCGCCGTCGTTCGTATCCATGACGAGGCTTTCCTGACCGCGCGTCATGGCGAGGTAGACGTCGGCAAGCAGTTCCGCGTCAAGCAATGCGCCGTGCAACGTGCGGTGTGCATTGTTCACGCCGAGACGCTCGCAAAGCGCATCCAGCGAATTGCGTCGGCCTGGGAACATCTCGCGGGCCCGCATCAGCGTGTCGATGAGGCTTGAACAGTGCTGCATGAATGGCGGCCAGCCGAGACGGCCGAACTCCATGTCGAGGAAGCCCAAATCGAACGCGGCGTTGTGGATGATGATCTCGGCGTCGCGGCAATATTCGCGCAACTCTTCAGCGATCTCGGCGAATTTTGGCTTGTCGGAGAGGAATTCGGTGGTCAATCCGTGCACCGCCAGTGCGCCCGGATCGCTGTCGCGCTCGGGGTTGATGTAGAAGTGCAGGTTGTTGCCGGTCAGGCGGCGATTGACCAGTTCGACACAACCGATTTCCAGCAGACGGTCACCCGTCTTGGCATTCAGGCCAGTGGTTTCGGTATCGAGGATCAGTTGTCGCATGATGTTCGGTGAGTCTCGTGTGCTTTCGGAATTGGCGCGCTGCGGGTCATGACGCCTCACGCAGCGCGCGGATGGTGCTCGTCGGATCGCCGCCGTCGCGCTAACCGCGACGCAGACTCTCCACGCCGCGATTGGCCAATTGGTCGGCAGCTTCGTTGCCTTCATGCCCGGCGTGGCCTTTCACCCAGCGCCAGTCGATCTCGTGTTTCTGCGAAACGACATCGAGCGTCTGCCAAAGATCGGCGTTCTTCACCGGCGCTTTGGCTGCCGTCTTCCAGCCGCGCGTCTTCCAGCCGTGAATCCACTCGCTGATGCCTTTCTGCACGTACTGCGAGTCGGTGTGGAGCACAACGTGGCAGGGCTTGTTCAGCGCTTCGAGCGCGCGAATGACGGCAAGCAGCTCCATGCGGTTGTTGGTGGTGTTGGCTTCGCCGCCAAACAATTCCTTGCGGTGTTTGCCCGCGACGAGCAGGGCGCCCCAACCGCCGGGGCCGGGGTTGCCTTTGCAGGCACCGTCGGTATAAATCTCAACTTGCGGCAAGGTCATCTCTCAAACAATCAATCGGGCGCATCGGTCGCTTCGGCCATCTGGCGATGCGTGGTATTGGGCGTAGCGACCGGTGCCGCCGCTGGCTGGAGGCCGAGTATACGCTTGCGCACTTTTCCGACCAAGCGCATGCCCCGCACCCGCTTGACCGCCCGCACTGCATAGAGCGCACCGAAGATCGGCCACCAACGGTCGCCCGCCGGTTCCATGAACTCGAAGCGTTGCAGCCAGTGGTCGCCGCGCAGGGGCGGGCGATAGCAACCGAAGCGTCCGCGATCGATGTCGAAGGACAGCAGCTTGAGCCAGTCTTTCAGACGCGTGAACGCAATGAGATCGGCACCCGGCGGCAGAAATGGCGCACCGGCGAGCCTGCCCAGTTCCTCGCGTGCGCCCCACAGGCTCAGATTGTTGAAGCCGGTGATGATGACCTGTCCCTCGGGCACGAGAATGCGCTCGACCTCGCGCAGGATGTCGTGCGGATTCTCGGCAAATTCGAGCACGTGCGGCAGTACGACAAGATCGGTGCTTGCCGTGGCGATGGGCAACTCGTCGAACCGGCTCACGAGGATGTCGCGGGCGACCATGGCCGCCGAACTCGCATCGCACGACGGTGTGCTGCCGGTCGTATCGCTGGCGGCCTTGGTCATGAGCGGCGGTGCTTCGACGCCCCGTGCGGCAGGAAGAATGAGGCCCCGGTAAGGCATGCGGTTTTCGCGCAGCGTATCCAGCTCGGGGCGGCCGAGTTGCAGTGCGTGATAGCCGAACAGATCCCCGACCCATTGGTCGAAGAGGGTTTGTTCCCATGCAAGCGCGTAGCGGCCTGGCGGTGAGACGAGCCAGACGGGCCAGTCTATAATCGGACGTTCTGACATGGTGGCGAGTATATATGGATGCGCACGCAGATGCGGCGAGTAAGCAGTCGGCCGGTACACTGACAGTTTTTCCCGTCCCCGCGTTCCAGGACAATTATCTCTGGGTCATCGATAACGGCAAAGATGCCGTAGCCGTCGACCCGGGCGACGCCGCCCCGGTGCTCGCCTATCTCGAATCGCGCGGCCTCACGCTGCGCGCTATCCTCGTCACGCACAAGCATGCCGACCACATTGGCGGCGTCGGCACGCTGCTCGAGCATTTCGACGTTCCCGTGCACGGCCCGGCCCACGAAGCCATCGCATGTGTCGATCATCCGCATGACGGTGGCGAGACGGTTCACATTGCATTCCCGGCCATGACGCTGGAAGTGATCGACGTGCCCGGCCATACATCGGGCCATATCGCATACTTCCTCGGCACCGGTGCAGGCGCGCCGCGTCTGTTCTGCGGCGACACGCTGTTCTCGTGCGGTTGTGGCCGCCTGTTCGAGGGCACGCCCGCGCAGATGCTCGCGTCGCTCGATGCGCTCGCGGCACTCCCGCCCGCCACGCTCGTGCACTGTGCGCACGAATACACCCTGTCGAACATTCGCTTCGCCTTGGCAGTCGATCCAGACAACGCGGCACTCGCCGCATGGCATCGGCAGGCAACGGCGCTTCGCGCTGCCGGGCGTCCGACGCTGCCCACCACGCTCGCTCAGGAGCGGGAGACGAACCCTTTCCTGCGCAGCGATGCGCCGGCAGTCATCGCCGCCGCCCAAGCGCACGCCGGCCACGCAACGCCTTCCCGTGAGGCGGTGTTCGCTACCGTACGCCGCTGGAAAGATACCTTCCGCTAATCGGCGTGCTTCATGACGTGAGCGCGTCATGCTGTCAATAGCATTACGCATCATGACTTCTGCCATAAGACGGACATTGACATATTCATACACGCCTGCTCAACCCTGCCGGATCGCCTCGGATATGAAGTTTTGGCGCTGTTTCGATGGCATCGAATACGCAACTTTGGTGTATCTCTTCGACGACATTGTCGAAAATCAAACTAAGGGATAACCCCCATTTTTAGGGCATTTGGGCATAAATTTTGCAAAAAAAATAGGCAGAAAGGTTGACGCATCCGAAGGGTTTCCTTACCATCCATGCCAATTTCATGAAGATGTCACCCTATTTGAGCCCGATCAATGCGACTTCTCGTTAGCTTGCTACTGACGCTGCTTCTTGCGGCTTGCGCCAGCACAGCGCCGACCACAGGTGCATCGAATTCCACCCCCGAAGCGCAGAGCAAGTCGCCTCTCGCGTCGACCGCCAAAGGCAAGCAGCGAGTCTCCAGCGATCAGACCATCGATCTCGATAACGACTCCTTGAACGATCTGGCCTACGGCACCGACGCCGATCTCTGGTCACGCATTCGTCATGGTTTCGCTATCCCCGATCTGGATACCGACCTCGCGCAGGACCGCACGCAGTGGTACGCACAGCGTCCTGAATACGTCGAGCGCATGATCCAGCGGTCGAACAAATATCTGTTCCACATCGTTGAGGAACTTGAGCGCCGTCACATGCCGACGGAGCTGGCGTTGCTGCCGTTCGTGGAAAGTGCATACAATCCGCAGGCGCTCTCGACGGCCAAGGCCGCCGGTATGTGGCAGTTCATCCCGAGCACGGGCAAGACGTACAACCTCAAGCAGAACATGTTCCAGGACGAGCGCCGCGACGTGCTCGCCTCGACGACCGCCGCGCTCGATTACCTCTCGAAGCTCTATGCGATGTTCGGCGACTGGCACCTGGCGCTCGCTGCCTATAACTGGGGCGAGGGCAACGTGCAGCGCGCGATCGACCGCAATCAGGCGCAAGGTCTGCCCACCGATTATCTGAGCCTGCGTATGCCGACCGAGACACGTTATTACGTGCCGAAGCTGCAGGCGATCAAGAACATCATTGCGCACCCGGACCTCTACAGCGTGAAGCTGCCCGAGATTCCGAATCACCCGTATTTCGTCAGCGTGACCACCAAGCGCGACATCGACGTGGCGCTCGCCGCGAAGCTGGCCGATCTGCCGCTCGACGAATTCCATGCACTTAACCCGTCGTTCCGCAAGCCCGTGATTCTCGGCGCTGCGCAGCCGCAAATTCTGCTGCCGTTCGACAGCGCCGAAGTGTTTCAGCGCCGGTTGAGGGGCTACGACAAACCGCTATCGAGCTGGACGACTTACACGTCGGCCTCGCGTGAGCGTCCGGAAGATGTGGCGCTCAAGCTGGGCGTCGACGCTGCCATCATTCGCTCGGTCAACAACATTGCACCGCGTATGCGTCTGAAGGCCGGCTCGACGCTGCTGGTGCCGCGTTCGAACGACATCGATCAGGACATCAGCGCGTCGGTGGCCAGCAACGCGGTGCTGGCGCTGGAGCCGGACCTTCCCGACACCCGCAAGGTCATGGTGCGTGCGCGCAAGCACGACACGCTCGCCAGCGTTGCCTCGCGCAGCGGTGTGAGCGTGGCGCAGATCAAGAGCTGGAACCGTCTGCGTCGCGATACGCTCACGTCGGGCCAACTGCTGGTGCTGCATGTGCCGGTCAAGGATGCCTCGCGCGTGATGGCCGCTTCCGCCGCACCGGCGGCACCGGCAGCCAAGGAAGACGACGCACCACGTACGCGCATGGTGCGTGGCAAGAACGGCAAGATGATCCGCGTGGTCGACCGCCGTCCGGCCGCCAGCCCGGCCAAGGCCGCTGTCGCCAGCAGCAAGACCGCCCCGGCCAAGGTCGCGTCGAAGGCGCCCGCGAAGGCCCCGGCAAAGACTGCCGCCAAGGCACCTGCGAAGGTCACCAAGACGGCGCAGCGCTAAGCGCCAGCCCTCCGTTTCGCCCGGCGATTACCGTATCGCCGGCGTCAAACAAAACGCCCGTGAGGATCTCCCTCACGGGCGTTTTGTTTTTGCGGGCGGGGAATGTCTGCCGCGTCTCTGGACCCGCTTCACACCTGCTTCGGAAAATTCCTATAAATAGACTGGCTCTCGTTTCCTATGATGAAGACGCGGATGGATCCGTTCGTACTCACTCAAAAAGGAGTCCTAAATGAAGGATCAAGTGGGAACCACGAACGTAGTGACAGAACTTGATGTGCTCTCCTCGGTGGACGCTACCCGTGCCATGCGCGGCGTTCTTGGCAATAGCGCTGACGGCTTCACGGTGCTGCCGCATAGTTTCTCGCCGATTTGCATTCCGCCGTTGCCGGTGGCCACCGGGGGTAACGTCTGAGGTGACGGATTCGATGCGAATCGGAGCCAACGCGTGTGCGAACGCACCGGTTTTCCGTCATCTGGCGCCCAACGTGCACGTTGCGGGTATCGACCGGCATATGGTGGTGCTCAGGCTCTCCCGCGATCGCTACTTCAATCTCTCCTACAACCATTCACAAGCGTTACGCCGTTTGATCGGCTGGTCGCATGACCCTGCAATGTCAGTCGACACCGCACAGGCGATGCAGAGCATGTTCGACGCGGACGGCATTCTCGCGCCGGGTGAGCGCAACGCCCCCGACTCGTGCACTGCAATACGCGACATGCCTGCGCAGCCCGGATTCCACGCCTGGCTGGCGATGCCCGGTGACATCGGCGTAGCACCCCGCAAGCGCGACGTGCTGCGTGCGTGCTACTGGCTATGGCAAGCACAGCGCGCCACGCGACGGGCTCGCATTGCCGGGGTGATCGACCGGGTGCCTGCCGTGGTATGCCGCGCTCGCCATGTGGTGCGCCTATGACGGCTGGCGGCTTCAACTCGTGATCGGCGTTCAGCGCCAGCCGTTTTACGCCCGCGCGTGGGCTGAAGCGCAGGGACACGTCGTCGGTGACGATCCGCGGCGCCGAGAGCAACTCGCCGTGATCTTCGAGACATCCGCCTGAGCCGAGGTGAGACGCGGCAAGTTGGCGTTACGACTCAATTAAAACGGAGCCCGCAATGAGAATTGCCCGCCTGAGACCTGGGCCGGCCGAGCGGCACGTGCCGTTGCCCGGAGCCGTCGTACTGCGTGCCTTGGATGGCCAGCCCGCAGCCCGCATTTGCCCCGAAGCGAGCAGCGAGCGCCGGTACACGAGTGGTCAGAGCGAGTTACTCGCCTGGTATGTGAGCGGCCGCGTGTTCCGCAAGGAGGATGGTCAGGAAGTGACGCCGGGGCTCGAACTAGCCCGCACGGCGATCGAATCGCCGGAGCGATTCGTCGAGCAGTTCTGGGGGCATTACCGGGTCATCGTGCACGACCGCTGGTGCGCGACGACACTCGTTCTGTGCGACCCATGTGGCCACTGTCCGACGTACTACCGCTTTTGCCGCGACGGGGCGGTGCATGTCGCCGCGAACCCGGCCTCGATTGCCGACGCTCGCCCGGCGTTCAATAGCGACGCACTCAAGTCCTTTCTCGTTCATGGCGACGTTGGCCGCGTGCAGTGTGCGCTGCACGACGTGGAACGTCTGCCGCTGGGACATGCGCTGTGGATTCCCGAGCGCGGTGCGCCGAAGACCCATGTCGTGTGGTGGCCGTCGTGGCGACAGCGCGGCGACGCGAATGGGGCAGGCGAAGCGGCGTCTGGCAAGGGGCTGCTGGGACTACTGCGCCGATCGGCAGAGCGTTGCCTCGGAGACAAGCCTGCGGTGCTCGAGTTGTCGGGCGGCGTCGAGTCGACATCGCTCGCGTTGGCGCTTGCCGAGTCGGGGCGTGCCGGCAACTGCACTGCGGTGAATCATTGCGATCCGGCATCGCCATCGAGTGACAAGTCGCATCATGCGGACAGCGTCGCGCGGCACGTGCGCATGGCGTTCGAGCGTTTCGATATCGAACATGGCGCGTTTTCGCCGCCTGCGACGATCCCGCGTCTGGCGCGTCCCGCGCTGCATGTGTGCATGCTCGCGCAGCTCGACGCCTTGCGCGAACGGCTGACGTCGTACCGCGATCACCGGCTCGTCAACGGGCATGGCGGCAACGCAATCTTCCTTGCCTCGCCGCCCGATGGCGCGCTTCTCGATGCTTTCGCCGACGGCCAGTGGCGGCGAGGATTCGGCGCGTGGCGTGATCTGGCGGTGATGCAGCGCTTGCCGCTATGGTGGGTGTTGCAGCGCGCCTTCGTACAGTTGCGGCAGCGTCACGCCGATCCCCTGGCGGCACAGGCGAGCGATCTGCTTACGGCCGCGGCCTGCGACGGTCTGGCCGAGGGCATCGAGCCGCTCGCCCAGGCGTGGCTCGCGCAATGGTCGCTTCGTATACGCCCGGGCAAGCGCGCGCAGATTCTGCGCACGCTCGGCAACCTTCGCGACATCGAGGTGTATCCGTCGTTGGCCGCGAGCGGCACGGTGTTTCCGTTCCTGACGCAGCCGGTCGTCGAAGCCGGTTTCGCCATGCCGACGTACCGCCTTTTCAATGCGATATACAACCGGCTGCCGTTGCGCCGCGCCGCCTATCTTGCGAGCGGCCTGCCGAATCTCTGGCAGCGCGACAAGGGGATGATGACGGGCATCGTGGGGGCGGACGTGGCGGCCAACCTCCCGCATGTGGAAGAGGTGTGTCTGGAGGGCTACTGTGCGGCATCGGGATGGATCGATCGCGACGCATGCCGGCGGGCCATCGGCCGCATTGCGCATCACCATCTCGAATCGATGGCAACGATCCGTCGCCTGTATGCCGTAGAGATGTTCGTGCGCGGCTGGCGCCAGGATGCAGGCCAGCATCGGGCGGCACCGGCATGATGTGCCAGGCCGGTAGGCCGACAACACAACAACGCGGCAACGTCGCCGCCCCGGCCTGACGCCGTGTCCGTGTAATCCCCTAGGATTTCGCGGGCAGGGCGAGGTTGCCCGGTAAGCCTTCCGTAAGCGTCAACGCGCACACTGAACGCGAGGCACGTCACCCGTGCCTGACGATTTCATTGCACTGAAACGCATCGCCGGTCGATGGCGATGCGCGACCGACTCCGCCGGCCCGATCCGGCGCCGCGCCAGTTCCGTTTCGCTCCGGCACCGCCGGTATGGCATGACGGGCGCGCGAGCCAATTCATATATGCAAGGAGACAATATGACTTCGTATGCGTCGTTTCACGCCCGCTCGATTACCCCCGATTCGCGCGCGGCCTTCTGGGAGGAACAGGCCCGGCTGATCGATTGGGAGACGCCTTTTACGCAGGTGCTCGACTACGACAATCCGCCGTTTGCCCGCTGGTTCGTCGGCGGTCGAACGAACCTGTGCCACAACGCCGTCGACCGTCACCTTCCGTCGCGCGGCACGCAAAACGCGCTGATCTGGGTGTCGACGGAGACCGAACAGGAACGTGTCTACACGTACGACGAACTGGCAGCGGAAGTCAATCGCATGGCGGCGTCGTTGCAATCGCTGGGCGTTGCGCGCGGCGAGCGGGTGCTGATCTACATGCCGATGGTGCCCGAAGCGTTGTTCGCGATGCTCGCGTGTACGCGTCTGGGCGCGATCCACTCGGTGGTGTTTGGCGGCTTCGCGTCCGTGAATCTGGCAACCCGCATCGACGACGCGCAACCGAAAGTCATCGTCTCGGCCGACGCCGGCTCGCGCAATGGCAAGGTCGTCCCGTACAAGCCGTTGCTCGACGAAGGCATCACGCTCGCGCAGCACAAGCCGTCGAGCGTGTTGCTCGTCGACCGGGGGGTGGCGCCGATGACGCGTGTGGAAGGCCGTGATGTCGACTATGCGTCATTGCGCGAACAACACCTCGATGCCTTTGTTCCGTGCGAATGGCTTGAGTCGAGTGAGCCGTCCTACGTGCTCTACACGTCTGGCACGACGGGCAAACCGAAAGGGGTGCAGCGCGATACCGGCGGATATGCGGTGGCGCTGGCGGCGTCGATGCAGCATATTTTCTGTGTGAAACCGGGCGACACGATGTTCTGCGCGTCGGACATCGGTTGGGTGGTCGGGCACAGCTACATCGTGTATGCACCGTTGCTCGCGGGCATTGCCACGGTGATGTATGAGGGCACGCCGATTCGTCCCGACGGCGGAATCTGGTGGCGGATTGTCGAAAAGTACAAGGTAACGGAGCTTTTCACCGCGCCGACGGCGATTCGTGTGCTCAAGAAGCAGGACCCGGCGTATCTGACGCAATACGACCTGTCGTCGCTGCGGCTGATCTTCCTCGCAGGCGAGCCGCTCGACGAACCGACGGCGCGCTGGCTTACCGAGGGCGTAGGCAAGCCGGTGGTCGACAACTACTGGCAGACGGAGACCGGTTGGCCGATCCTCGGCATGGCGCGTGGGGTCGAAGTCTTGCCGGGCAAGCTCGGATCACCGGGCAAGCCGGTGTACGGCTACGACGTGAAGCTTGTTGACGAGGTGACGGGAGAGGACTGCGGCCCGAACCAGAAGGGCGTGCTGGCCATCGAAGGGCCGCTGCCACCCGGGTGCATGAGCACGGTGTGGGGCGACGACGCTCGCTTCGTCAAGACCTATTGGCAGACGGTGCCGGGCCGCATGCTGTACTCGAGCTTCGACTGGGGGCTGCGCGACGAGGACGGGTATTACTTTATTCTTGGCCGCACCGACGACGTCATCAACGTCGCGGGCCACCGGCTGGGTTCGCGTGAGATCGAGGAGAGCATTGCGAGTCATCCGGCGGTGGCGGAGGTGGCGGTCATCGGTGCGCAGGATGCGCTCAAGGGGCAGGTGGCGATGGCGTTCGCGGTGCTGCGTCAGCCGGAATTGGCGGCGACGCCCGAGGCGCGTCTGGCGCTGGAAGGCGATGTCATGAAGACGGTCGACAAGCAATTGGGCGCGGTAGCGCGTCCGGCGCGAGTATTCTTCGTCACCACGCTGCCCAAGACGCGCTCTGGCAAGCTGCTGCGCCGTGCGATTCAGGCGATCTGCGAGGGCCGCGAAACGGGCGATCTGATCACGCTGGAGGACCCGGTGGCGCTGGAACAGGTGCGCGATGCCGTGAAGGGCGTGTAGCCGGCTGGGGGGCTTCGGGAGCGAAACCTTCGGTGACGATGAGAGAAAGCAAGACTGCGGCGCATCCGATTTTTCGGACTGCGCCGCAGTGCATTTAGACGGTGGATATGGTTCGATATCGGTAATCGACGTCGCATTACGACATACGGCCGACCATCGCCGGTATGATTTCGCGAGACGTCTGCGGGACAGGCGACTGTTTTATCCACGGCTGGCACGCGTGCCCATGACCGCTCATTACTCATCGACATGACTTCACCCAACCCGGCCGCGTGGCGGCAGAAAGCGATGCTCCTTGTGGTGTCCGTCGGCTTCTTCATGCAGACGCTGGACTCGACGATCGTCAATACGGCGCTACCTGCCATGGCGCGCGATCTCGGCCAATCGCCGTTGCACATGCAGGCGGTGGTCATCGCCTATGCGCTGACCATGGCCGTGACGATTCCGTTATCGGGATGGTTGGCGGACCGCCTGGGCACGCGTGTGGTTTTCTCCAGCGCATTGACGATCTTCTCCATCGGCTCTGCGATGTGCGCCTATTCCGGCACGCTCGAGGCACTGGTCTGGTGGCGCGTGGTGCAGGGGGTTGGCGGGGCGATGCTGCTGCCGGTGGGACGGCTGGCGGTGTTGCGCACCTTCCCGCGCGAGCAATTCTTGCAGGCGCTCGCGTTCGTTGCGGTGCCGGGGATGATCGGCCCCTTGATCGGGCCGACGCTGGGCGGGTGGCTCGTCAAGGTGGCGTCGTGGCATTGGGTGTTCCTGATCAACGTGCCGGTAGGGGTGGCGGGGTGCGTGGCGGCGCACTTCTTCCTGATTAACGCGCGCGCGCCGCACCAGACGCCGTTCGACATCAAGGGCTATCTGTTGCTCTGCGTCGGTATGGTGGCGACCTCGCTGGCGCTCGACCGGCGTGCCGACATGGCGGGCGCGCATGCCCTCATGCTGGTGTTGCTGGTGGTGGGGTTTGCCGGCTTTGTCGCCTATGGGCTATACGCGAACCGAGCGCCGCAGCCGTTGTTTTCGCTGACGATGTTTCGTGTGCACACGTTCAGCGTTGGGTTGCTGGGCAACCTCTTTGCGCGAATCGGCATCGCGGCGGTGCCCTATCTCGTGCCTCTGTTGTTGCAAGTGAGCCTTGGCTACACGGCCTTCGAAGCGGGGCTGCTGATGCTGCCGATCACGATCACGGGTATTTTTGCCAAGAGTCTCGCGACACATCTGGTCATGCGTTACGGCTATCGTCCGGTGCTGGTGTGGAACACGATCCTTGCCGGGTGCGTGATGGCGAGCTTTGCTGTCGTCACCCCGAACTATCCGGTGCCATTGTTGATCATCCAGTTGGGGATTCTCGGCGGCATCAATTCGATACAGTTCACGGCCATGAATGCGCTGACGCTCAAGGACCTGAACCCGGACGATGCCAGCGGTGGCAACAGCCTGTTCTCGCTCGTGCAGATGTTGGCAATGAGCTTCGGTCTGACCGTGGGTGGTGCGCTTCTGGTGACGTTTACCGGCGCGTTCGGCGCGAGTGAGGGCGTTGGGGCACTGCCCGCATTCCGGTCGACGTTCGCGTGCGTCGGCGTGATCACCTGTTGTTCCGCGTGGATCTTCGCGCAGTTGACCGATCGTGAGCAGATGGCCGCCAGCGATGGCGACGCGCAGGCACAGGCCGTGACGGCTACGCCTGCACCGCCGACAAATTAGCCGCGACGAATTGAGGTGCGCGGTGGGGATGCTTAGGCACTTCAGCCCCTTGAGGTAAAGGGTTTGTCGAGAATCTCGGGTGCGCGAATGGCGTCGATCAGCAGACCGAGGAAGGCTTCGACGGGGGCGGGCAGGGTGCGACCGGCCATCGTTTGCACTTGCAGTGAGCGCTGATGCAGCGCCGGATTCCGAATGGGAATAGCGACGAGCCCTTCGGGCGCGAGACGACTGCGCACCGTGAGCAGACCTGTGAGCGTCACCGCATTGCCTGAGCGCACGAAGCTGTGCAACGCGGCGTGGTAGTTGCTCACGAACACCGGTTCGAACAATAGGCCTTCGAGCGTGCAGCAAAGGTCGAACATCTGCCGGATGGTCACGCCGGCGTTCGACAGTGCCAGCGGATACGGCAGCAGGTCGGCCAGCGCGACGTCGTGCTGTTTGGCGAGTGGATGGCGCTTGGCCATCAAGGCATAGATCGGCGCTGGTTGCGTGTGCACGACCTGCACCCCTTTTTCCGGTGCGACGCTGAAACATACGGCGATATCGGCCTCGCCATCTCGCACCCGCACGGTGGCTTCGAACGGCGAGACGACGTCGAGCAGGAAGTGTGCGCCGGGATACGTTTCGCGAAAGCGCGCAAAGACTTGTGGCAGGAAATCCCGCGCAACCCCTTCGGCGCTGGCGACGCGAATCGTCGCGCGTCCCACTTCCGCGAGTCCCCGGATTTCCGATGTGACACGCTCGGCATCGAGCAACACGCGACGCGCATGATCGGCGAGCAACTCACCGGCTTCGCTTAACACCATGCCGCGCGGCCGGCGTTCGAACAGCGGTGTGCCCAAATCCTCCTCGAGCTTTGCGATCTGACGGCTCAGGGCCGAGACGGCCACGTGCAGGCGTTCCGAGGCGCGACTGAGCGAGCCCGTACGGGCGACTTCGAGAAAGTAACGCAGCGCGTGAGTTTGCATGGGCGAGAGACCGAATGACGAACGCGTGACGGGGCGATCGATCGTGAGCGTAACCGCGGTTTCTGCTTTGCCGAAACGGCAAAGAAACCTTCGAAATATTATCATTGTTGTCAAAAATACCCGCTCCTAGAATGGCCTGAACGGTTGTGCCGCAGCGTGCTACCGACACGCGTCGCAGTGATGTGCGAAACAGGCGGCCGTGCCCTCACAAGCCATCTGGAGACAAGCAGTGACACGTAGCGCAGCGATTTCCCAAGCCACCGCCCAATACGACTCGGGCGCGTTTCTCGATGTTCTTAACCGTCGCGTCGCCTACAAGACCGAGAGTCAGGAGGCGGATAGCGGCGACGCTCTGCGCGCTTATCTCTCCGATGAAATGACACCCGCGCTCGCGGCGCTTGGTTTCACGTCGCGCATCGTGCCCAATCCGGTGCCGGGCGGCGGGCCATTCCTGATTGCGCAGCGTCACGAAAGCGACGACGCGCCCACGGTGCTCACCTACGGACACGGCGACGTGGTGCGAGGCTATGACGCGCAATGGCGCGACGGGCTGAAGCCGTGGGAGATCGTGGTGGAGGGCGACCGCTGGTACGGACGCGGCACTGCCGACAACAAGGGTCAGCACACGATCAATCTGGCGGCGCTGGCGGAGGTATTGGCTTCGCGCGGCGGCAAGCTCGGATACAACGTGAAGATGATCGTGGAGATGGGCGAAGAGATGGGCTCGCCTGGGCTGCACGCGATCTGCGAGCAATTGCGCGACGAGTTGCGAGCCGACGTGCTGATTGCCTCCGACGGGCCGCGATTGACGGCGGAGCGTCCCACGGTATTCCTCGGTTCGCGCGGTCTGGTCAATTTCAAACTCAGCCTGAATTTGCGCGACGGCGGTCATCACTCGGGCAACTGGGGCGGGCTGTTGCGCAATCCGGGGGTGGTGCTGGCGAACGCGATTGCGTCGATCGTCGACGGCAACGGGAAGATTCTCGTGGAGGGGCTGCGTCCGCCCGAGTTGCCGGCGTCGGTGCGACGTGCGCTCGCTGGGCTGGAGGTTGGCGGAGGGCCGAACGATCCCGAGGTCGACGTTGACTATGGTGAGCCCGGGCTGACGCCCACTGAGCGCGTGATTGGCTGGAACAACATTGAGGTATTGGCGTTCAAGACGGGCAATCCCGAGAAGCCCGTCAACGCGATCCCCCCATATGCCTATGCGCACATGCAGATCCGCTTTGTTGTGGGCACCGACTGGGAGCGGCTGGGAGAGATTTTGCGCGCGCATCTGGACGCACACGGTTTCCCGATGGTCGAGGTCGAGGTGGAGCGCGGTGTGATGGCGACGCGTCTCGACCCGGATGACCCGTGGGTGCTGTGGGCGCTGGCATCGATGCGTGAGACGACCGGCAAGGCGCCGGTGCTGCTGCCGAATCTCGGCGGCACACTCCCGAACGATGTGTTCGCCGATGTGCTCGGCCTGCCAACGCTGTGGGTGCCGCATTCGTACCCGGCGTGTTCGCAGCACGCGCCGGACGAGCATCTGCTTGGATCGGTCGCGCGCGAAGCGTTGCAGATCATGGCGGGTCTGTTCTGGGATTTGGGGAATGTGGACCTGAAAGAGGGGAAGCCGCGATGAACAGCACCGTTGCCGCCGCCGGGGCGGATCATGCGAACGGCGCGTCCAGCGCCGGTATGGAGGGCGCACGTACGGACGTGCCCGTCTACAAACTGATAGTCGCGACGTCCATCGGTAACGCGCTCGAATGGTACGACCTGATCGTCTACGGCTATTTTGCCGTGACGATTTCGAAGCTGTTCTTCCCCGCGCACGACGAGACCGTGTCGCTGCTGATGGCGCTGGGCACCTTTGCGCTGTCGTATCTTGCGCGTCCTCTGGGGGCCTTCGTGCTGGGGGCGTATGCAGATCGTCGTGGGCGTCGCGCCTCGCTGATGTTGTCGATCGCGATGATGACGGTGGGCACCGGGCTGATTGCGTTCATGCCGACGTATGCAGTGATCGGCGTGTGGGCGCCGATTGGCATTTTCCTGTCGCGGCTGATGCAGGGGTTCTCGGCGGGCGGAGAGTTCGGTAGTTCGACGGCGTTCCTTGTCGAGCACGTGCCGAACCGGCCGGGCTTCATGTCGAGCTGGCAGTTCGCGAGTCAGGGGGCGAGCACGTTGCTGGCGTCGGCGTTCGGGGCGGTACTCACGGGTGCGCTGACGCAGCCGCAACTCGAGTCATGGGGATGGCGTATTCCGTTCCTGTTCGGGATGCTGGTGGGGCCTATCGGGCTTTACATCCGGAAGTACATGGACGAGACGCCTGCGTTCGAGCGCGACGTCGCGCGTAAGAACGCCGCGCGCACGGCTGACGGTGACGCGGGCAAATCGCCGGTATGGGAAGTGTTGGCGACGCAGAAGGCGCGTTTGCTGGTGTCCATCGGTGCGCTGGTGCTGACGACGACGGCGAACTACATGATCTTGTACATGCCCACGTATGCGACGAAGCAGCTTGGCTTGCCGCCGTCACAAGGCTTCATTGCGACGCTGGTGACGGGCTTCGTCATCATGACGCTGACGCCGTTCGTCGGTCATTGGTCGGACAAGGTCGGGCGTATCCGCATCATGCTGGTAGCGGGGGTGTTGTTCCTGTGCACGGTGTATCCGGCGTTTGCGTTCATGAACGCGCATGCGTCGCTGGCGACGATGATGGTCGTGATGCTCTGGATCGGTATGTTGAAGGCGGTGTACTTTGCGCCGATCCCCGCACTGATGTCGTCGCTGTTCCCGACGCGCACGCGCGCAACGGGCATGGCGGTCGGCTACAACCTCGGCACGACGATCTTCGGCGGCTTTACTCCGCTGGCGGTGGCCTGGCTGATCGCGGCGTCGGGCAACAAGCTGGCGCCGGGGTTGTATCTGATGGTGGGAGCGGTGATCAGTCTGACGACACTGCTGATCGCGCGAGTGCGGCTGGGGGCACGCTGAGGTGAGTGGTTGGTGGGGCGAGAGACCCGAGAGGAGGCGCTCGGCAGTGTCGCGTGTGAGGATGGCACGCGAGGCTGCCGTGGCGCCGCCTTGCGATAGTGCTGGTGGTGTGCGGGCTTAGTGATGTTGCCGTGACGTACCGTCGCTGGACACGGCGGTGGGGGCGCCGAGTTCCTTGAGGAAGTGCTCCCGAACGAGCGCCAGGGAGTCGGTATTCATGCGTGGGTAGCTTTGTTGCAGCGTGGTCGATACCTGACGGGCGACGTCGGCGAGAATCACGCCCCAGATGGCCTCTTCCGGCACCTTCTTCGTTTCCCGATACATTCCGATCTTCATTGAGCAGTACATCGTCTGATCTGCGGTCCAGACGCGCAGCATCTCCACAGCGTCGTCGTCGTGCATGACGGAATCGGGGATTGGGCACTCGTGCATCGCAGTCCTCACTTAACGTTGGTGGCTCGCTAGAGCCCTTGCTCGGGATTGGGCAGTGGTTTCAGGCATGGTTCTGGCTGAAACCCACTGTCGATGATGACGCGGTAAATCCCCCAAACCCATCAGGTGACGGCCGTAGATCGCTTTGGTACTTGTCCGATAAGTTATCTTGCGGCGGGGCATTGAAAACGCGGCTTGACCGCAAGTTTGCGGGAGCGATGTCTGCGGTGAATATCCCCACCTAAATTGGCGTTTCACTGGAAAAATCGCGAGCGGACGGTGATCGCGATCTTCCTGTGACGGCCCTCGGCGCCAAATCGGCTGCCGCGTAAGAGGCTTTGGGCGCGGCCCCTCTAAGTACTTTCCCGACCCCTCCGGCGCTGAGGCTTGGCGACCTTGCCGCCGGAAATTTTTTCCTCTAGTATTTTAGGCATAAACTATTTACGATTTAACAAAGATCGGCTAGCGCGACGCGATCTGTGAATCCGGAGGTTGGAGATGAATATCGTCTGTATCGGCGGCGGTCCTGCTGGTCTGTATTTCGGGTTGTTGATGAAGCTGCGCGAGCCTTCCCACCGTGTTGTGGTGGTTGAGCGCAACCGGCCTTACGACACGTTCGGCTGGGGGGTGGTGTTCTCCGACGCCACCATGGACAACCTTCAGGAAGCCGATCCGGTCAGCGCCGCGCAGATCAACGACGCCTTCAATCACTGGGACGACATCGACATCCACTTCGAAGGCCGTACCATCACCTCCGGCGGCCACGGGTTTATCGGCATCGGCCGCAAGAAGCTGCTCAACATTCTGCAAGCGCGCTGCGAAGCCCTTGGCGTCGAACTGGTCTTCGAGACGGACGTCGCCGACGATCAGGACATTGCGCGCCGCTACCAGGCCGATCTGGTGATCGCCTCGGACGGCCTCAACAGCCGTATCCGCACGCGTTACGCCGACACCTACCGCCCGGATATCGATACGCGTCAGAACCGCTTCGTCTGGCTCGGCACGCATCGGCGTTTCGACGCCTTCACGTTCGCCTTCGAGAAGACGGAACATGGCTGGTTTCAGGCGCACGCCTATCAGTTCGATGCCGACACATCGACATTCATCGTCGAGACGCCCGAGGAAGTCTGGCGTGCCCACGGCATCGATCAGATGAGCCAGGAAGAGGGCGTGAAATTCTGCGAAAACCTCTTCGCCAAGTACCTCGGCGGTCATGAACTGATGAGCAACGCCAAGCACCTTCGCGGCTCAGCCATCTGGATTCGTTTTCCTCGCGTGATTTGCGAACACTGGGTGCACTGGAGCAATGTCGACGGCAAGCGCGTGCCCGTCGTACTCATGGGCGACGCCGCGCACACCGCGCACTTTTCCATCGGGTCCGGCACCAAGCTCGCGCTGGAGGACGCCATCGCACTCGCCGACGGTCTCGGCACCCAGGGCACCGACGCCCTGCCGGGCGCGCTGGCCGATTACGAAGCCGCGCGCAGCGTCGAAGTGCTCAAGATTCAGAACGCCGCACGCAACTCGACCGAGTGGTTCGAAACCGTCGAGCGCTATGCACGCTTTTCTCCGGAACAATTCGCTTATTCGCTGTTGACGCGCTCGCAACGCATCTCCCACGAAAATCTGCGCGTGCGCGACGCCGGTTACGTCGAAGGCTACGAAGACTGGCTCGCCGAGCATGCCGGTGTGAAACGCGCCGAAGGCCAGCACGCGATTCCGCCGATGTTCACGCCATTTCGTGCGCGTGAACTCACACTCAAGAATCGCATCGTGATGTCGCCGATGGCCATGTACTCGGCCGTCGACGGCGTGCCGGGCGACTTTCACCTAGTGCACCTCGGCAGCCGCGCGCTGGGCGGTGCGGGCATGATCGTCGCAGAGATGACCTGTGTGTCGCCCGACGCCCGCATCACGCCGGGATGTCCCGGTCTGTGGAACGATACGCAGCGCGATGCCTGGAAGCGCATCGTCGACTTCGTGCACACGGGCAGCGATGCCAAGATCGCCATGCAGATCGGCCATGCCGGTCGCAAGGGCTCGACGCGCCTGGCCTGGGACGGGATCGATCAACCGCTTGCCGAGGGCAACTGGCCGCTGATCTCCGCCTCGCCGCTGCCCTATATCGAGGACGTGTCGCAAACACCGCGTGAAATGACGCGCGCCGATATGGACCGGGTGAAGGACGACTTCGTACAAGCCGCCCGCCGCGCTGCCGAAGCCGGATTCGACTGGCTCGAGCTGCACTGCGCCCACGGGTATCTGCTCTCGAGCTTTATCTCGCCGCTTACGAACCAGCGTGCCGACGAGTACGGTGGCTCGCTGGAGAGTCGCCTGCGCTATCCGCTGGAGGTCTTCCATGCCGTGCGTGACGTCTGGCCGTCGGCCAAGCCGATGTCGGTGCGTATCTCCGCGCACGACTGGGTCGAGGGCGGTATTACGCCGGACGACGCGGTCGCCATCGCCCGCGCGTTCAAAGATGCGGGTGCCGATCTCATCGACTGCTCGTCGGGGCAGGTCAGCAAGGCCGAAAAGCCGGTGTACGGCCGGATGTTCCAGACGCCGTTCGCCGACCGCGTGCGCAACGAAGCGGGTATTCCAACGATTGCCGTTGGCGCGATTTTCGAGGCGGATCACGTGAACAGCATCATCGCGTCGGGCCGCGCCGATTTGTGTGCGCTGGCGCGTCCGCATCTGGCCGATCCGTTCTGGACGCTGCATGAAGCCGCCAGGATCGGCTACAAGGACTTGCCGTGGCCGGCGCAGTACTATGCGGGCAAACGGCAGTACGAGACCAATCTGGAGCGTGCTGCCGCCTACGCTCAACAGATTGGTAAATAAGGACAGTTCATGACGTCACCGACAACCTCGGCCAGCCTGTCACCGGTAGCGCCGGCGTCGCTCAAGGGCGTGCACGCCCTCGTGACCGGCGGTGCGCGCGGCATTGGCGAAGCCGTCGCCCGGTCGCTGCTCGTACAGGGCGCACGTGTAACGCTGCTCGGACGTAGTGAAGCCACGCTCTCGCGCGGTGCACAGGCACTCGCCGCGCATGGCGACGTTGCCTGGGTGAGCGCTGACATTTCGGACGCCGCTGCGGTCGTTGCGGCCTTCGCGCAGGCGGCCGAGCGTTTCGGCCCGGTGCAGGTGCTCGTCAACAACGCGGGACAAGCGGTCAGCGCACCGTTCGGCAAGACGGACGGCGCGCTTTGGCAGCAGATGATCGACGTCAACCTGACGGGGACGTTTCACTGCATTTCTGCCGCATTGCCCGCCATGGTGAGCGCCGGCTGGGGCCGTATCGTGAACGTGGCGAGCACCGCCGGGTTGATCGGCTACCCCTACGTGACGGCGTATTGCGCAGCGAAGCACGGTGTTGTCGGATTGACGCGCGCGTTGGCGCTCGAAGTGGCGAAGAGGGGCGTGACGGTCAACGCCGTTTGCCCGGGCTATACGGAAACGGACATCGTGCGCGACGCCGTGGCGAACATTGTCGCCAAGACCGGACGCAGCGAAGACGACGCGCGTGCCGAACTGGCCAAGCGAAATCCGCAGGGGCGTCTCGTGCAGCCGCAGGAGGTCGCCGACACGGTGCTGTGGCTCTGTCAGCCGGGTGCCGGTGCGGTAACAGGACAGTCGATCGCGGTCGCCGGCGGTGAAGTCACCGTCGGCTGAGCGCGAATGCAAAATCTATCCAAGGAGATCGGCCAATGAGTGACGTGAAACTGACGATGGCGCATCACAAGCGCCCATTCGCGAACTATGAAGCCAAGCACTTTCTGTGGTCGGTGTCGAACGATGCCGGGGGGCGTCCGAGCATCGGCACGATCACGCTGAACCGTCCGGACAAGAAGAATCCGCTGACGTTCGACTCGTATGCCGAACTGCGCGATCTCTTCCGCGGACTGGTCTATGCGACGGACATCAAGACGATCGTCGTGACTGGCGCGGGTGGCAATTTCTGCTCGGGCGGCGACGTCCACGAAATCATTGGGCCGCTCACGAAAATGAGCATGCCGGAGCTGCTCGATTTCACACGCATGACGGGCGATCTGGTCAAGGCGATGCGCGCGTGTCCGCAGCCGATCATCAGCGCCATCGATGGCATTTGCGCTGGCGCTGGGGCGATGATGGCGCTCGCGTCGGACATGCGTCTGGGCACGCCGCAGGCGAAGACGGCGTTCCTGTTCGTTCGCGTCGGTCTGGCCGGCGCCGACATGGGGGCTTGCACGCTGTTGCCGCGCATGATCGGACAGGGGCGCGCTTCGGAACTGCTTTACACCGGTCGCGTGATGACGGCGGAGGAAGGGCTGCAATGGGGGTTCTTCAATGGGCTGCACGACGGTGGCGCGGTGCTCAGCGCTGCGCAGACGCTGGCCGATCAGATCGCTTGCGGCCCGACGTTCGCGCACGGCGTGACGAAGAAGCTGCTGCATCAGGAATGGAATATGGGCGTGGACGAGGCCATCGAGGCTGAAGCCGAAGCGCAAGCGATCTGCATGCAGACGAAGGATTTCCGTCGTGCCTACGACGCTTTCGTCGCCAAGCAGAAACCGGTGTTCAACGGCGACTGACGTGAGCGAGACGATGAGCGATATCACTCCCCATAACTCGCGCAACGCCGACTTTCTGGCATGGCCGTTTTTCGACGATGCGCATCGCCGTCTGGGCACGGAACTCGATGCCTGGTGCTCACGCGAATTGCAGGTCGATCATCACGCGGATACCGATGCGACGTGCGTGTCGCTGGTGCGGCAACTGGGCCGTGCGGGCTGGCTGAGGTATTGCGTGCCCGCCAGTCACGGCGGCGCGCTGGACGAGCTGGATTCGCGGGCGTTATGCGTGCTGCGCGAGACGCTCGCGCGTCACGACGGCCTCGCCGACTTCGCTTTCGCGATGCAGGGGCTAGGCAGCGGTGCGATCACGCTCGCGGGCAGCGAGGCGCTCAAGCAGCGCTATTTGCCGCGCGTGGCGTCAGGCGAGGCGATTGCGGCGTTCGCGCTGTCGGAGCCGAACGCCGGATCGGATGTGGCGGCGATGGCCTGTTCGGCTACGCCGGATGGCGGCGACTATGTTCTGAACGGTGAGAAGACCTGGATTTCGAATGGCGGCATCGCGGACTTCTACTGTGTGTTCGTCCGCACGGGGGAAGCGCCTGGGGCGCGGGGTATCAGCGCGTTCGTGGTCGACGCGAACACGCCGGGGCTGACGATTGCCGAGCGCATCGACGTGAGCGCACCGCATCCGCTCGCCCGTCTGAAGTTCGAGAACTGTCGCGTGCCGGCCTCGCAGCGCCTGGGCGAAGCAGGGCAGGGCTTCAAGGTTGCGATGATGACGCTGGATATTTTCCGTGCATCGGTGGCGGCGGCGGCGCTGGGCTTCGCGCGTCGCGCGCTCGACGAAGGGCTCGCGCGTGCGAAGTCGCGCGAGATGTTCGGCCAGACGCTCGCCGATTTCCAGATCACGCAGGCCGCGCTGGGCGAGATGGCGACGTCGGTGGACGCCGCGGCACTGCTCACGTATCGCGCAGCCTGGCAACGCGATGTACAGGGGCAGCGTACGACGCGCGAAGCGGCGATGGCAAAGATGTATGCGACGGAATCGGCGCAGCAGGTCATCGACCGTGCATTGCAGATGTTCGGCGGCGCGGGCGTGGTATCGGGCGCCATTGTGGAGCGTCTGTATCGGGAGATTCGCTCGCTGCGGATCTATGAAGGGGCAACGGAAGTACAAAAGCTGATTATCGCGCGAGAACTGCTCAAGGACGCCTGAGCGCTGTCTTTGACTTACCGGGGGCAAGGAGAAGCACATGGAACGATCTGGACATCTCGACACTTTCGCGCGCGACAATCTGCCGCCCGCAGATCAGTGGCCCGAGTTTCTGCTGGACAATCCGGATGTGGTATACCCGGCGCGCGTCAACTGCGCCGCCGAACTGCTGGATCGTGTGATCGATGAAGGTCGCGGCGATGCGCCCGCGATCTATTCGGTGGAGAACGGCACGCCAACGGTCACGACGTATCTCGGTTTGCGCGAGATGGTGGATCGCATCTCTCATGTGCTTCGCAATGACATGGCATTGGTGCCGGGCAATCGTGTGTTGCTGCGCGGCCCGAACAATCTGTTCATGGCCGCCGCATGGCTTGCCGTGATCAAGGCGGGACTCGTCGGCGTGCCGACGATGCCGCTGCTGCGCGCGAAGGAACTCAAGCAGATCATCGACAAGGCGGAGGTCGGCGCGGCACTGTGCGACGGGCGTCTGAAGGAGGAGCTTGAGTTCAACCGCGAATCGAGCCATGAGTATTTCTGCCCGGCATTGAAGCAGGTGGTGTATTTCCACGATGTGGGTGAGGGCTCACTGGAGGCGCGCATGGCGCGTCAGCCAGCGAGCTTCGAGGCCTGCGATACGGCGGTGGACGATGTCTGTCTGATCGCTTTCACGAGCGGTACGACGGGCCAGCCGAAGGGCACGATGCATTTTCATCGCGATGTGCTCGCGATGTGCGATTTGTTCCCCCGTCATGTGCTGAAGCCGGGGCCGGATGACATCTTCTGCGGCACTCCCCCGTTAGCGTTCACTTTCGGCACGGGCGGCTTGTTGACGTTCCCGTTGCGTGTCGGGGCGGCGACGGTGTTACTGGAGAAGCTCACGCCGGACAGTTTGTTGCAGGCGATCGAGGCCTACCGCGCGACGATCTGTTTCACGGCCCCGACGTTTTATCGTCAGATGGCGGCGCTTGTGGGCAAGTACGATTTGTCGAGCCTGAAGAAGACGGTGTCGGCCGGCGAGGCGTTGCCCGATGCGACGCGCCAGCTATGGAAGCAGGCGTCGGGCATTGAGATGATCGACGGCATCGGCGGCACGGAGATGATCCACATTTTCATCTCGGCGGCGAACGGCGACGTTGTGCCGGGAGCGATCGGCAAGCCGGTGCCAGGCTACATCGCGATGATCGTGGACGAGAATATGCAGCCGCTGCCGCCGGGCAAGGTGGGCAAGCTGGCAGTGAAGGGACCGACCGGTTGCCGGTATCTCGCGGATTCGCGTCAGACGAGTTATGTGAAGAACGGCTGGAATCTGCCGGGCGACACGTTCATGTGCGACGAAGTAGGCAATTACTACTACCAGGCCCGCTCCGACGACATGATTGTCTCGGCCGGGTACAACATCGCAGGCCCGGAAGTGGAGTCGGCGCTGTTGAAGCATCCGGCCGTGGCGGAGTGCGGGGTGGTGGGCGCGAACGATGAGGCGCGCGGCCAGATTGTGAAGGCGTATGTAGTGCTCAAGGCCGGTGAATCGCGCGACGAAGCGATGGTGAAGGCGCTTCAAGAGTATGTGAAGGCTAACATCGCCCCGTATAAATATCCGCGCGCGATTGAGTTTGTCGACACGTTGCCGCGTACGGAAACGGGCAAACTGCAACGCTTCAAGCTCCGGCAGACGGGGCAGTGACGCACGGGTGGAGCGCTCCAGTCGGCGCTCACTCACGTTGAACAATCCTGCTCGCAGGGGAGGAGATAACTATGTCGGAGGCTGATGTGGCCGCACACGCATTCGTGAAGCCGCTGCTGGTGCGCTTCAAACACTGCGATCCGGCAGGCATCGTTTTTTATCCGCGCTATTTCGAGATGATCAACGATCTGGTCGAAGACTGGTGCGCCGAAGGGCTCAACCTGTCGTTCGGCGAGATGCACCTGCGCGACGGCATGGGCGTGCCGACAGCGAACATCGAATGTCGCTTCAGCGCCCCCAGTTTCTTAGGCGAGACACTACTGCGCTCGCTGGAAGTCACGCGTCTCGGCCGCTCGTCCATGACACTGCGCATCCGGTTCGCCGGTGCAAACGACGAGACGCGTCTGCAAGCCACGCTGGTACTGGTCTGGGTCGCGAAAGGCTCAGGCGGAAGACCCGCCCCGATCGCCGTACCCCCAGCCCAACGCGAGGCCATTGTGCGCTTTGCCGCACCCGATTCTGTAATTGAAGGAGTGTCCTGATGCTGCAAGTTCTGCAACCGCCCGAATGGGCGAAACCGCGCGGCTACGCGAACGGCATGGCTTTCGAAATGACGGCCGGCAGCCGCATCGTGTTCGTCGGCGGTCAGATTGGCTGGAACGGACAGCAACGTTTCGAAACGGATGATTTCGCACTGCAAGTTCGTCAGACCCTCGAGAACATCGTGGCGATTCTGGCCGAAGGCAACGCCAAGCCGGAACATATCGTGCGCATGACCTGGTACGTTAAGAATAAACGCGAGTATGTGGAAAGCTATCGCGCCATCGGTGAACACTACCGCGCCGTCATCGGACGCCATTTCCCCGCAATGACCGCCGTCGAAGTCGCCGATCTGATCGAGGACGAAGCCAAGGTCGAGATCGAAGTGACTGCGGTGGTGCCTGCCGCTTAATTAAATCCGTTCTTAATACCGCCCTCAACACCGCCCTCCAGACGGACCGGAGCCCCTTTCCGCCTCTCAGACATAAACCCAACTCGCTGCAGAAAGGCGC
>NZ_CABPSM010000015.1 GCF_902459555.1 Pandoraea horticolens
GCAACAACACCGGCCAGAACATCGATTGCGTAATCAACGACTGCTCGGTGCCCCCCGTCACATACGCCGCCTGAATGGAGCAGCGATCCGGGAAGTTACCCTTGAAGTGCGCCGTGTCGACTTCGATCTTGCTAATCTCGCCCGGCTGCGCCAACGCAATGATCGCCCAGTCGTTGCCCGGCTCTCGACGCCGCCGCGTCTCCCACCCATCCCCCATGTTCACGCCACGGCCCGGCATCAGCAGGCTCGACGCCAACCCAAAGTGCTGGTTGTTCACCGCCACCACGTAACCACCGTTCTCCATCGCAATCAGGTCGATCAACTCATCACGCGAACGCCCCGCCCAATCGCTCTGCGGCAAGCCGTACAGGCGCAGTCGCGCCAGACCGCCGTCAGGGTACAGATTCACTCGCACATGGGTCGCCGCACGCTGATTGGCGATCGCGTGGTAGTGATGCGAGTTGCCCTGTAACGTACTCGAGGCGAGCAGCTCGAACCATTCGGCTGCCTCGCCCGGCGCACCATCCTGACTGTAGCAGCCCTCGAGCGACGCCGCCGGCGGAAAGTTGCCGGTGAAGTGGCTGGTGTCCAGATCGACGCCGAACAACACGCCCGGACGCGCGAGCTTGACCACGCACCAGTCGTACCCGTTCACGCGCTTGCGACGCGTCTCCCAACCATCCATCCACTTGCCGTTGTCATCGTATTTGCCGGGGATGAAAACGGCCGGCTCGGGATTGAGCATGCGCTCTTTGGCCGCGAAGAATTCGTCGCTGGCCTCCAATGCCTGCGCACCCAGGCGTGGATCGGCCAGATTGACGTAACGGCGCACGAATTCCGGTGCGTTCGGATCTTGCGGAACGAGGGCCATCTTGCTTTTCACTCCAGATAAAGGTGCCGACGTCTCGCGTCGGCAGAAAGTTCGTTCGATTTCATTCTCGGCTTACGCCGTGATGTTTATGGCGTCACCGCAGCATTGGTCGGGGCGCTGCCCTCTGCGTCGTCTTCCGACGACGCTGCAATCGGCTCGTAGGGCAGGGCGCCATCGAGCACTTTGTGCGCTCTCGCAAAGTCAACGTCTTTTTCCCATGCCGCTACAACGAGCGTCGCCACGCAGTTGCCCAGCAGGTTGGTAATGGCCCGCGCAATGCCAACGAACCAGTCGACCGGCAAGATCAGAACCAAGCCAATGACGGGAATCGCCGGGATGGCCGCGAGCGTCGCCGCCAGAATCACGATGGCCGACCCCGGAATGCCATGCGCTCCCTTGGACGTGAGCAACGATACGAGCACCACAAGGATCAGGTCGTGCATGGACAACGGTGTGTTGGTCGCCTGCGCAATGAAGATGACCGCAAGCGTCAGGTAGATGGAGAAGCCGTCGAGGTTGAAGGAATACCCCGTCGGCACGACCAGGCCCACCGTCGACTTCTTGATGCCCATCCACTCGAGCTTGCGCATGATCGCGGGCAGTACGGCGTCGGACGACGCCGTGCCCAGCACGATGGACAACTCTTCGCGGAAGTATTTGATGAACTTGAAGATGTTGAAGCCCGCTAGACGCAATACGCCCCCCAACACTACGGTGACGAAGACGAAACAACTCACGTAGAACACGAGCACTAACAAGCCCAGTTGCTTGAGCGACGACGCACCGTATTTGCCCGTGGTGAACGCCACCGCGCCCAATACGCCCAGCGGCGCAAGCCGGATGATGAATGCCATCACGCGGAAGAAGACATGACTCAGGTCTTCAATGAATCGAGCCACCGGACGGCCCCGCTCGCCAAGGGCCGCCAACGCACAGCCGAACATGACCGAGAAGACGAGGATCTGCAAAATGTCGCCCTTGGCAAAGGCGTCGGTAATGGTGTTGGGAATGATCTTCAACAAGAAGCCGGCGGTGTCTTTCAACCCCTTCGCATTCTCGGTGTACGCCGCCATCGCGCCCGGATCGAGACTGCGAATGTCGATGTTCATCCCCTCGCCCGGCCGTGTCACCCATGCCAGCACAGCACCGATGACCAACGCGAAGGTGGTGATGATCTCGAAGTACACGACCGCCTTGATTCCCACTCGGCCGACTTTGCGCAAATCACCCGCGCTCGCCATGCCACTCACAACCACACAGAAGACGATCGGTCCAATGACCATCTTGATCAGCTTCAGAAAGCCATCGCCCAACGGACGTAACGACTCTCCCAACTGCGGAAACCAAATGCCAAGCGCCACACCCACTATCAACGCAATGACAACTCGGCCAAACAACGAACGGAACAGCTTGGGCATGGTTTGTCTCCTCTGCCTGCGCAAATCACTCTCTAGGATTTCGCGATCTCTATGTCGGACGGACTGCTCTCGGGGGGGCTGATTTCTGTACCGCAACATCACCGTGGCGCGCTCGGCACCCGCTAACACCAGCAAGGCTTCTAAACAAGTCATACCGGTCTGACCAGTGGTGTTATGGGGAATATTAGAAAACCAATATAGTCCGGTCAAGACGCGGCTTCTGAGGGGATTCCCTATGGCGGGGCGATTCTCCACGGTCGCTTCGTCGAGCGCGGCGATATGCTCCGCGCAACGGCGGCCGGAGCGCGTGAGGAGATATTTGGCGTCGTACAATGCGCCATACGTATCCCCGCATTTTCTGTGAGGCCTCATGAAGCATTCGGCGCATGCCGTAACCGACGCCGCCGTCGCCACTATCCGCGAACGCATTGAACGTCAGGTCTATCCGGCCGGCGCTATGCTTCCTTCGCAGCGCCAACTCGCGGAGGAACTGGCCATCAGCCGCGCGTCGCTGCGCGAAGCCCTCTCGACGCTCGAAGCGCTCGGCATGGTGGCCATCCGCCCCGGTAAAGGTGTCTACGTGAACGACGCTTCTGCACGCAGGGGCGTTGCCTGGCGGTTCGCCGACCAGATCTCGCTCGCCGACACGTATCAACTACGCTATGCACTCGAAGGCTTCGCTGCCCGGCTCGCCGCCCATGCCGCCAGCGCCAGCGAAATTGAATGGCTCACAGACAACGTCGAAACGATGAAGGGGGCGCTAATTGACGGTGACGTCGACACCGCCGCGCAACTCGACTTCGCGTTTCACCTGCGCATCGTGGGACTCGCGGGGAACGCCGCCATTGCCGATATCCTGCGCGGCAGCACGGAAATCGTCATGGAAAGCCAACGTCTGCCGTTCTATCAACGCGAACTGGTGCTTTCCACCTATCATGAACATCTGGAGATCCTCGACGCCCTGCGACGCCGCGACGGCGCCGCCGCAGGGGCCGCAATGGAGCGCCATATCGTGCTGGCGGCCCAGCGGGCGGGCATTCATTTCCCTATCCCCTCTGCGTATTCGTCAGCCGGCGGTCTCACCCTCAGGGAGAACGCAGAGCGTACTGATGCGCCACACGTTCAGCTTTGAGATGAATGGGATTTGCGCTATACTTTGAAGGTTTTAGTCATTTAACCCTCACCCTAGCGCCTACCCGCCTGACATCTCGTCCGCAGCCCGAGCATCCGCTGTGCGCATATTCCGCGCAATTCCGGTGCCCGCGCTGATGTCATCGCGACGGACGATGGGGCTGGCAGCCGGGGTGAACCCTTCAGGAGTTTCCCGTGCTGCCGTCATTCCCACCCGCCATTCTCGCGCTCGCTGACGGCACGGTCTTTCGTGGGTACGCCATCGGCGCTGCCGGTCACACCATCGGTGAAGTTGTGTTCAACACGGCCATCACCGGCTATCAGGAAATCCTCACCGACCCCAGCTATGCGCGTCAGATCGTCACGCTGACGTATCCGCACATCGGCAACACGGGCGTCAACGGTGAAGACGTCGAAGCCACGAAAGTCCATGCCGCAGGCCTGATCATCAAGGATCTGCCGATCCTCGACTCGAATTTCCGAGCCAACAAGACGCTGTCGCAATACCTGAAGGATGAAGGCGTCGTTGCCATCTCCGGCATCGATACGCGCCGTCTGACCCGTATTCTGCGCGAGAAGGGCGCTCAGAACGGCTGCATCCTCGCAGGCGAAGAAGCCGATGAAGGCAAGGCCATCGCACTCGCCCAATCCTTCCCGGGACTCGCCGGTATGGACCTCGCCAAGGTCGTCTCGACCACGCAGAAGTATTCGTGGACGGAAACGGAATGGCGTCTGGGTGAAGGCTACGGTGAGCAGAAAGACCCGAAATTCCACGTGGTTGCCCTCGACTACGGCGTCAAACGCAACATTCTGCGCATGCTCGCCGAACGTGGCTGCAAGGTCACTGTGCTGCCCGCCCAAAGCTCGGCCGACGACGTGTTCGCCTTGAACCCGGACGGTGTGTTCCTCTCGAACGGCCCCGGCGACCCCGAGCCGTGCGATTACGCCATCGCCGCCACGAAGACGTTCCTCGAGCGCCGCATCCCGACCTTCGGTATCTGCCTCGGCCACCAGATCATGGGGCTGGCCGTCGGTGCCAAGACGCTCAAGATGAAGACCGGTCACCACGGCGCCAACCACCCGGTCAAGGATCTCGCGACCGGCCGTGTGGTAATCACCTCGCAAAACCACGGCTTTGCCGTGGACGCGAACAGCCTGCCGGCCAACGCGCGCGTCTCGCACGTCTCGCTGTTCGACGGCACGCTGCAAGGCTTCGAGTTGACGGATCGCCCGGCATTCTGCTTCCAGGGCCACCCGGAAGCCTCGCCGGGCCCGCATGACATCGGCTATCTGTTCGACCGCTTCGTGCAGTCGATGGTCGACGCCAAGCAGCCCGCGTAAGCACAGGCTCGACGAGACTCGGATAAAGATAAGGACGCGCGCATCATGCTCGGAAACTCGATCGGCATCGTCAACCTCTGGACCTATCTGGCCGGAGTGGTGGTGGTCATTCTGCTGCCGGGACCGAACTCGCTCTACGTGCTGTCGGTGGCAGCCCAGCGCGGTGTTCGTCACGGTTACGCAGGGGCGTGCGGCGTGTTCCTCGGCGACACCATCCTCATGACGCTGGCGGCCGCTGGCGTGGCGTCGCTGCTGCACACGCAGCCGGCGCTGTTCTTCGTGGTGAAGTACCTCGGTGCGGCCTACCTGTGCTGGATGGGCTTGAACATGCTGCGCGGCGCGCTCGCCTACGCGCGAGCCGCGCGGGCCAATGAGGGCGCAGCCGTTGTGGCGCCCAAGCCGGTGGATGCAGACCACCCGTTCAAGCGCGCACTGTTCATCAGCCTGCTGAACCCGAAGGCAATCCTGTTCTGCGTGTCGTTTTTCATCCAGTTCGTCGATCCGGGCTACGCCTACCCCGCCGTGTCGTTTGCGGTGCTGGGTGTGATCGTGCAGACCTGCAGTTTCCTGTATCTGAGCACGCTGATCCTGGCCGGTTACCGCCTGGCCGAGCACTTCCGGCAACGCCGCCGGTTGAGCGCCGGGGCAACCGGCGGCGTGGGCGCGCTGTTCGTCGGCTTCGGTGTGAAGCTCGCGACCGCGACGCTGAGTTAAATTTTTGTTGAGAACGTTATGCCAAAGCGCACAGACATCAAGAGCATCCTCATCATCGGTGCCGGCCCGATCATCATCGGTCAGGCATGCGAGTTCGATTATTCCGGCGCACAAGCCTGCAAGGCACTGCGCGAGGAAGGCTACAAGGTCATCCTGATCAACAGCAACCCTGCCACGATCATGACCGACCCGGACACGGCCGATGTGACCTACATCGAACCGATTACATGGGAAGTCGTCGAGCGCATCATCGCCAAGGAACGCCCGGATGCCATCCTGCCGACGATGGGGGGCCAGACCGCGCTCAATTGCGCGCTCGACCTGCATCGCCACGGCGTGCTCGACAAGTACAAGGTGGAACTGATCGGCGCATCGCCGGAAGCCATCGACAAAGCCGAAGACCGTCTGAAGTTCAAGGACGCGATGACCAAGATCGGTCTCGGTTCGGCCAAGTCGGGCATCGCCCACTCGATGGAAGACGCCCTCGCCGTGCAGGCCCAGATCACGGCTGAAATCGGCGGTAGCGGCTACCCGATGGTGATCCGCCCGTCGTTCACGCTCGGCGGCTCGGGCGGCGGCATTGCCTACAACCGTGAAGAATTCGAAGAGATCTGCAAGCGCGGCCTCGACCTCTCGCCCACGCGCGAATTGCTCATCGAAGAGTCGCTGTTGGGCTGGAAGGAATACGAGATGGAAGTCGTGCGCGATCGCGCCGATAATTGCATCATCGTTTGCTCGATCGAAAACCTCGACCCGATGGGGGTGCACACCGGTGATTCGATCACCGTCGCACCGGCCCAGACGCTGACCGACAAGGAATACCAACTGCTGCGCAACGCATCGCTGGCAGTGTTGCGCGAAATCGGCGTGGAGACGGGCGGCTCGAACGTCCAGTTCTCGATCAACCCGAAGGACGGCCGTATGGTCGTCATCGAAATGAACCCGCGTGTGTCGCGCTCGTCGGCCCTCGCCTCGAAGGCGACCGGCTTTCCGATCGCGAAGATCGCCGCCAAGCTGGCGATCGGCTACACGCTCGACGAACTGCGCAACGAGATCACCGGGGGAGCCACGCCGGCCTCGTTCGAGCCGACCATCGACTATGTCGTGACCAAGGTGCCGCGCTTCGCCTTCGAGAAATTCCGCGAAGCCGATGCCCGCCTGACGACGCAGATGAAGTCGGTCGGCGAAGTGATGGCCATGGGCCGCACGTTCCAGGAATCGTTCCAGAAGGCCATGCGCGGTCTGGAAGTCGGCGTGGATGGTCTGGACGAAAAGTCGACCGACCGCGACGAGATCGTTGCCGAAATCGGCGAGCCGGGCCCGGACCGTATCTGGTACGTGGGCGATGCGTTCCGCCTGGGGATGAGCCTCGACGAGGTGTACGCCGAGACGGCCATCGACCCATGGTTCCTCGCCCAGCTCGAAGCCATCGTCAAGAAGGAACAGGCTCTGGCAGGCCGCACACTGGAAAGCCTGACGACCGGCGAGCTGCGCTTCCTCAAGCAGAGCGGCTTCTCGGATCGCCGTCTGGCCAAGCTGCTCGGTACCGACCAGACCGCCGTGCGCCGCGCCCGTATCGCACAGAAGGTGCGCCCGGTCTATAAGCGTGTGGACACCTGCGCCGCAGAGTTCTCGACCAACACCGCCTATATGTACTCGACCTATGAGGAAGAGTGCGAAGCCCAGCCGACCAACAAGAAGAAGGTCATGGTGCTGGGTGGCGGCCCGAACCGTATCGGTCAGGGTATCGAGTTCGATTACTGCTGCGTGCACGCGGCCCTCGCGCTGCGTGACGACGGGTACGAGACGATCATGGTCAACTGCAACCCGGAAACGGTGTCGACAGACTACGACACGTCGGATCGTCTGTACTTCGAGCCTGTGACGCTGGAAGACGTGCTGGAAATCGTCGACCTCGAAAAGCCGGTCGGCGTGATCGTGCAATACGGTGGTCAGACCCCGCTCAAGCTCGCCCTCGATCTCGAAGCGAACGGTGTGCCCATCGTCGGCACCAGTCCCGACATGATCGACGCCGCCGAAGACCGCGAGCGCTTCCAGAAGCTGCTGCATGATCTCGGTCTGCGTCAGCCGCCGAACCGTACGGCCCGTGCCGAAGACCAGGCGCTGAAGCTTGCCGCCGAAATCGGGTATCCGCTGGTCGTGCGTCCGTCGTACGTGCTGGGTGGCCGTGCCATGGAAATCGTCCACGAACCGCGCGACCTCGAGCGCTACATGCGCGAAGCCGTCAAGGTGAGCAACGACAGCCCGGTGCTGCTCGACCGCTTCCTCGACGATGCCATCGAGTGCGACGTCGACTGCATCTCGGACGGCACGGATGTCTACATCGGCGGCGTGATGGAGCACATCGAACAGGCAGGCGTCCACTCGGGCGACTCGGCTTGTTCGCTGCCGCCTTACTCGCTGTCGGCCGAGACGATTGCCGAACTCAAGCGTCAGACAGCCGCGATGGCCCGTGCGCTCAATGTGGTGGGTCTGATGAACGTGCAGTTCGCGATTCAACAGGGCAACGGCGTCGACACGATCTATGTGCTGGAAGTGAACCCGCGCGCGTCGCGCACGGTGCCGTACGTCTCGAAGGCGACCGGCCGCCAACTGGCGAAGATCGCCGCTCGCGCAATGGTTGGCCAGTCGCTCAAGTCGCAAGGTGTGACGAGCGAAGTGACGCCGCCGTACTTCAGCGTCAAGGAAGCCGTGTTCCCGTTCGTGAAGTTCCCGGGCGTCGACCCGGTGCTTGGACCGGAAATGCGCTCGACGGGTGAGGTGATGGGGGTTGGCCGCACGTTCGGTGAGGCGCTCTTCAAGTCGCAACTGGCCGCTGGCTCGCGCCTGCCGGCCTCGGGCACGGTGCTGCTCACGGTCAAGGATGCCGACAAACCGCGTGCAGTCGAAGTCGCTCGCATGCTGCACGCGCTGGGCTACCCGATTGTGGCCACGCGCGGCACGGCGGCAGCGATCGAAGCGGCCGGCATCCCGGTGCGCGTGGTCAATAAGGTGAAGGACGGTCGTCCTCACATTGTCGACATGATCAAGAATGGCGAGATCGCGCTCGTGTTCACCACGGTGGACGAGACCCGCACGGCAATTGCCGATTCGCGCTCGATCCGTATGTCGGCACAAGCACACAAGGTCACGTATTACACGACGATCTCGGGTGCCCGTGCAGCCGTGGAAGGCCTGAAGTATCTGCAGAACCTCGAGGTGTACGATCTCCAGGGCCTGCACGCTTCGCTGCCGGCCTGAAAGTCCGCCGCCCGAGGCGGGTAAGCGGGGAATATGCCCGGGTGTGGTTCGCCACCCTGGGCGAAGTCTCAAAATGAGTGGCGCGCACGCCGGGGAACCGATCTCCGTCGGGGGCGCCCCAACGCTTCATCTGTGGCGGAATGCCGCGTGGCCAGCCCTCGGGTTGGCAGCGCCGGCAACTCTGCTACACTAACGCCACATAGGTGTCACAGCCGCGGTCAAGCGGCGTTCGCGAAAAGTGCGAATGCGGCTTTGCTGCGGCAATTTTTTTGTCTTTCGGAACAACGCGCATGAGTACCATTCCTCTGACCAAACGGGGCGCGGAGCTGCTCAAGGAAGAGCTGCACCGCCTGAAGTCCGTCGAACGTCCGAACGTGATCACTGCGATTGCTGAAGCCCGTGCGCAGGGTGATCTGTCGGAAAACGCGGAGTACGACGCCGCGAAGGAGAAACAGGGTTTTATCGAGGGGCGTATCGCCGATCTCGAATCGAAGCTCTCGGCGGCCCAAATCATCGATCCGTCGGCACTCGATGCCGAAGGTCGCGTGGTGTTTGCCGCCACGGTCGAACTCGAAGACCTCGAGAACGGCGGCACGGTGCAGTATCAGATCGTGGGCGACGATGAAGCCGATCTGGAGCACGGCAAGATTTCGGTGAGTTCGCCGATCGCGCGTGCGCTCATCGGTAAGTACGCAGGCGACGTAGCCGAAGTGCAGGCCCCGAGCGGGGTGCGTGAGTACGAGATCATCGATGTCCGCTACGTCTGACGTGACGTCAGCCGGCGGCGCGCCGCGGCTCGAACGGCTTTTCCGCCTGATCGCGACCGTCTGGTGCGGTAGTCAGTGGGCCATCGGCTATATCGTTGCGCCCACGCTCTTCGCCGTGCTGGAGTCTCGCACGGTGGCTGGCACGGTCGCGGGCCGGCTGTTTCACACGCAAGCCTGGCTGAGCCTGGTCTGCGGAGTGCTGCTGGTCTGGCTCGCAACGGCACTTATCGCCCGCACGAGCGATGCCCGCGCTGCGCGCTGCTATCGCAGCCTGCGCTGGCTGGCGGTGGCGATGATGGTCTGCGTGCTGGTCAGTTGGTTTGGCTTGCAGCCATTTATGGCGGATCTGCGTGCACAGGCGCAGGCGTCCGGTGTCGAGATCGGTCAGTCGCCCTTTGCTGCGCGCTTCGGCATGCTCCACGGCATTTCCAGTGGAATTTATTTGCTGCAAAGCCTGCTTGGTATCGCGCTGATCTGGCGTCAGCCGGTGCGCGGCTAAATGCCGCAGGGCGCGCGACGGCGTTAGCTTCACGGCTTGCCGCCCATCGCGACACCCAATAAAAAACGCGCCCGACGATGTTCGGGCGCGTCTTTTCGAGGGCTGGCGGAAAGTGCTTGATCCGCCACCGTCCGCTTAGTCGTTGCGCTGGCGCTTGACGCTGGTCTGGCGCTTTTTGGCGCGCTTGACGATACCACCAGCGGTCATGCGCTCGTTGCCTGCGACGGTGACTTTCTTGACTGTGGGGCGACGTCCGGCGTTGGTGCTGCTCTTGACGACCGTGACAGTACGCGGAGCACGGCCCTTGACCGTTGCGCCAGTGCCGCCAGTTCTGCCGCGAACCGGCACTTCCTTTTCGTCCGGCGTGGGGCGGTACAGGACAAGCAGCTTGCCGATGTGTTGCACCGGTGCTGCACCGAGTTGGTCGCAGATGGATTCGTAGATGGCCACGCGCGCGTCGCGTTCGTCGCCGAACACACGCACCTTGATCAGTTCGTGGGCCTTGAGGGCACCGTCGATTTCCTTGAGCACCGCCGGCGTCAAGCCGTCGGCGCCGATCAGAACGACAGGATTCAGCGCATGGGCGGCGGAGCGCAAGTCGGCGCGTTGCGCCGGGGTCAGGGTCAAAGCGGGCATAGAAGACAGACGAGACAAACGAGTTAGGATGCGCCCGCAAGCGGTGGCCGGAACGCCTGCAGCGATTGCTGGCTGGCTAACGGATTTTGGGCGCGCAAGGGCGTATTATCCTGCAAATTCGCAGCGTTTTTGAAGAATTATGGCAAAAAACCGTTTCAGCCACGCGTGGCTGCACGATCACATCAACGATCCCTACGTCAAAATGGCGCAGCGTGAAGGCTATCGGGCCCGCGCAGCGTACAAACTCAAAGAGATCGACGAGCAGGACAGGCTGATCAAGCCGGGCCAGGTCATTGTCGACCTCGGGTCGACCCCCGGTAGCTGGAGTCAGTACGCGCGCAACAAGCTCGCGGGTGGCAAGCGGGTCGAGGGGGGCATCGACGGCACCATCATCGCGCTGGATATTCTGCCGATGGAGCCGATTGCCGACGTCCACTTCCTGCAAGGCGACTTCCGCGAGGACAGCGTGCTCGAGCAGTTGGAAGAAATCGTGGCGGGACGCAAAGTTGACCTTGTAGTTTCCGATATGGCCCCCAACTTGTCCGGAGTGGCGTCGGCCGATGCGGCGCGAATCGAGCATTTGTGTGATCTCGCGCTGGATTTTGCTCAACGACACTTGAAACCGGAAGGGGCATTATTGGTCAAATGTTTTCACGGCAGCGGCTATAGTCAGATTGTCGAAAAGTTCAAACACCAGTTCAAAACGGTGGCGCCACGTAAGCCCAAGGCGTCACGGGACAAATCTTCCGAAACGTTCATTCTCGGTCGGGGTCTAAAAAATCCGGGTTGATGCCCGTCAAACCGGCGCACTGGCGCTATGGTGGCGGTAAAGAATCACTATGGCGGTGCGCCTGCGAGTGGATTAGAATGAATTCTTGGCGCGAAGCGATTTCATGAAGGAGCAACGCTTTGAACAATAATATGTTTTCCAAAGCGGCGGTGTGGTTAGTCATCGCGCTGGTCTTGTTTACTGTTTTTAAACAGTTCGACAAGCCGCACGTCCAGGAGGGTGTGACGTACTCCCAGTTCATGGACGATGCCAAGAACGGCAAGATCAAGAACGTGGTGGTGCAGGGGCGCAGCCTTCAGGTGACGCCTAGCGACGGCCAAAAATACACCATCGTGTCGCCCGGCGACATCTGGATGGTGGGCGATCTCATGAAGTACGGCGTTCAGGTCTCGGGTAAGGCCGACGACGAACCGAACGTGCTCATGTCCGCTCTCTATTACCTCGGACCCACGCTGCTGATCATCGGCTTCTGGTTCTACATGATGCGACAGATGCAGGGCGGGGGTAAGGGCGGTGCCTTCTCCTTCGGTAAATCCCGCGCGCGTCTCATCGATGAAAATGCCAATCCGGTCACCTTTGCCGATGTCGCCGGCTGCGACGAAGCCAAGTACGAAGTCGGCGAACTGGTCGACTTCCTGAAAGATCCTCAGAAATTCCAGAAGCTGGGCGGCCGTATTCCGCGCGGTGTGCTGCTTGTCGGCCCGCCGGGAACCGGTAAGACGTTGCTGGCGCGTGCTATCGCCGGCGAAGCCAAGGTGCCGTTCTTCAGCATCTCGGGCTCGGACTTCGTGGAAATGTTCGTCGGCGTCGGGGCTGCCCGTGTTCGCGACATGTTCGAAAACGCGAAGAAGCAATCGCCCTGTATCGTGTTCATCGACGAAATCGACGCGGTCGGCCGCCATCGCGGCGCCGGCATGGGCGGCGGTAACGACGAGCGTGAACAGACGCTGAACCAGATGCTCGTCGAGATGGACGGCTTCGAAGCCAACTCGGGTGTGATCGTGATCGCCGCGACCAACCGTTCGGACGTGCTCGACAAGGCGCTGCTGCGCCCGGGCCGTTTCGACCGTCAGGTCTACGTCGGTCTGCCGGACATCCGCGGCCGTGAGCAGATTCTGAAGGTGCACCTGCGCAAGGTGCCGATCTCCAACGACGTCGATGCATCGGTCATCGCACGCGGTACGCCGGGTATGTCGGGTGCGGATCTCGCGAACCTGGTGAACGAAGCTGCGTTGTTCGCGGCGCGCCGTAACAAGCGCATCGTCGAAATGCTCGACTTCGAAGACGCCAAGGACAAGATCTTCATGGGTCCGGAGCGCAAGTCGGCCGTGATGCGCGACGAGGAACGCCGTGCGACGGCGTATCACGAGTCGGGCCACGCAGTGGTGGCCATGCTGTTGCCGGAGGCCGATCCGGTGCACAAGGTGACGATCATCCCGCGTGGTTGGGCACTGGGCCTGACGATGCAGTTGCCGGAACACGACAAGTACTCGGAGTATCGCGACACGATGCTCACGCAGATCGCCATCCTGTTTGGTGGTCGTGCGGCAGAGGAAGTGTTCATCAACAAGATGTCGACAGGCGCTTCGAACGACTTCGAGCGCGCCACCAAGCTCGCACGCGACATGGTGACCCGCTACGGTATGTCGGATGCTCTGGGCCCGATGGTATATGTCGACACGGAGCAGGATTCGGTATTCGGCCGGATGTCGTCGAAGTCGGTGTCGGAAGCCACGCAGCAGAAGGTCGACGGCGAAGTTCGCCGCATTCTGGACGAGCAATATGCGTTGGCCAGGAAGCTGCTGGAAGACAACCGCGACAAGGTCGAAGCGATGACCCAAGCCCTGATGGAGTGGGAAACGATCGACGGCGAACAGATTGGCGACATCATGGACGGTCGTCCGCCGCGTCCTCCTAAGAGCGGTTCGACGAACGGTGGCGCGTCGGGTGGCAATCCGCCGCTCAAACCCAGCAACACCCCGGCGACCGTCTAAACGGACGCCCTGGCAGGCGAAAGTGCTGTCATTTCAGAAAGACCGGCTTCTCGCCGGTCTTTTTGCATTCTGGGGCAGTGTTGCCTGCGGCTGAGTGCGGCCATACACGGGACGTGGGTAAATTCGGTGTTACGGAGTGTTTCCACCGTCGATACGGCGGGCGATTCCGGTAACATTACGGCCATACGCCACGCTCGGTGCCCCCGGGCGGGCAGATCCGTTCTCCGCGAACGGGCCGCTATATGTCTTACTGAGCTAAGAGCTTCCGAATGTCCTCCGAGCCGTCGCAATCCATGCTTTCCTCCCCTCCTGGCGCAGATGACATCGTAGTGTCGGGTGAGGCATCTGACACCCCGATCAGGCCCGGCTCGCTGGCATTCGGGCCGCGATTCCGGCTCGACGCCCGCCGGGTTCACGTCATGGGCATCCTGAATGTGACACCGGACTCGTTCTCCGACGGTGGCAAGTTCGTCGCCCGCGACGCCGCGCTGCGCCATGCAGAGCAGTTGATCTCCGACGGTGCCGATATCCTCGACATCGGCGGTGAGTCGACCCGCCCAGGCGCCGAGGCGTTGCCGGAAGACGCCGAGCTCGAGCGTGTCGTGCCGATTGTCGAAGCGTTGCGCGACTGTGGCGTCCCGCTGTCGATCGATACTTACAAACCGGGTGTCATGCGAGCCGTACTGGCCGCCGGCGCGGACATGATCAACGATATCTGGGGATTCCAGCAGCCGGGCGCTATCGACGCGGTGCGCGACAGCGAAGCGGCGCTCTGCATCATGCACATGCTGCACGACCCCAAGACCATGCAGGATGCGCCGATCTACACCGATGTCGTGACCGAAGTCGCGGCCTTCCTCGACGGCCGGGTGGACACGTTGCTCTCGGCGGGTGTTGCGCCCACGCGCCTGTATTTGGACCCAGGATTCGGCTTCGGCAAGAATCTCGCTCATAATCTCGCCTTGCTCAAACACTTGCGGGTGCTGTCGCGCGACGGCCTCCCGTTGCTTGTCGGGATGTCGCGAAAACGGATGCTCGGGGAAATCACGGGGCGCCAGTCGCCGCAGGAGCGCCAGGTGGCAAGCGTTGCCGCCGCGATGTGCGCTGCGCAGCAAGGTGCCGCCATCGTACGTGTACACGACGTCGCCGAGACGATCGATGCCCTCAAGGTGTGGCAAGCCGTGCACGACGCCGAGTAAGGCTGGGGCGGGTTGCGTCGAACAGACCACGGCGAACCCGGCAAAATCGGGCGGGGACCGAGCGGGGACGCATGTCATGGAAAATGGCGGTGCGGTACCGCATCGTCCGATGACACGCGGTACAAAGAAAACGAAAGACGCGCGCGTACGGACCGTCAACCGGCGCGACGTATCAATAGGGAACGATGCAACGATGAAACGACGCTATTTTGGAACCGATGGAATTCGCGGCACGGTGGGTGAGAGTCCGATCACGCCGGATTTCGTGCTGCGGCTCGGTTACGCGGCTGGCCGCGCGCTTGCTGGGAGTCAGACGACGGGCCGCCCGACCGTATTGATCGGCAAAGACACGCGTGTGTCCGGTTATATGCTCGAAGCCGCCTTGGAAGCCGGATTCGCTGCTGCGGGCGTCGATACCATGCTGGCTGGCCCGATGCCTACGCCGGCGGTGGCGTACCTCACGCGAGCGTTGCGTCTGGCGGCGGGTGTGGTCATCAGTGCGTCGCACAATCCGTACCACGACAACGGCATCAAGTTCTTCTCGGCAGACGGCAACAAGCTCCCGGACCAGACAGAACTCGCGATCGAAGCCGAGCTAGACAATCCGATGACGTGCGTGCGCTCCGAGCAGCTTGGTAAGGCGCGTCGCCTGGATGACGCGGCGGGCCGCTACATCGAGTTCTGCAAGAGCACGTTCCCGAATGAATTCGACCTGCGGGGCATGAAGATCGTGGTCGACTGCGCCAACGGCGCGGCGTATCACATTGCCCCGCATGTGTTCCATGAGCTGGGCGCCGAAGTCATCGCGATCGGCAACCAGCCGAACGGCTTCAACATCAACCAGGATTGCGGCGCGACGGCACCCGATGCGCTCATGCGCGCCGTCCGGGCAAATCATGCAGATCTCGGCGTGGCGCTCGATGGCGATGCTGACCGCCTGCAGATCGTCGACGGGGCAGGGCGCCTCTATAACGGCGACGAACTCCTGTATTTGCTGGTCAAGGACCGTCTGGACAGCGGCGGCGTGCCGGGTGCTGTAGGCACGCTGATGACCAATATGGCGGTGGAAGTCGCGCTTAAAGAGCTGGGCGTGCCGTTCGTGCGCGCCAAGGTCGGTGACCGCTACGTGCTTGAGCAACTGTACAAGCATGGCTGGCAGATCGGCGCGGAAGGCTCCGGCCACATTCTGTGTCTGGACAAGCACACCACGGGCGACGGGATCATCTCGGCCCTGCAGGTGCTTGCAGCCATTCGCCGCGCGGACGACAAACCGCTGGCGAAATTGCTGGATGGTGTGCGTCTGTTCCCGCAACACATGATCAATGTACGCACGCCAGCCGGGTACGATTGGCAGAACGACAACCGTCTGGTCGCCGAGCGCGACGCCATCGAGGCCAAGCTGGGAGACACGGGGCGTGTGCTGATCCGCGCCTCGGGAACCGAGCCGGTGCTGCGCGTGATGGTCGAGGCGAGAGAGGATTCACAGGCCTCTTCCTTCGCCCAACAACTGGCAAACATCGTCAAAACGGCGGCATGATCGGTCTTTGACCTCAGCGGCCGCCACTACACGTGGCGGCCGGCAATCGCTTCTCCCGCACGCAGCGAACGACCTCTTGCCAGCGGCGTCCCCCCTTCTGGCGGATCGCTCAGATCAGTCGCATCGTTCGATCGCTAGTCATTAACTTCCCATCATGGCAATGTACTACGCTGAACGTTCACATTTGTGACAGCGCGCGCTACGCATTGTCAGACCAATTCCGACACTTCTCCGTCATTGTCACGAGGCTGACACGCGAGCCGAACACGCGTCTTGCACCCCCCAAAACGCTGAGGGGTCCTCCAAAACCCGCGCCAATCAACGATCTTGGGAAGTCCCCATGGAGCGGGGGAAGTGCATGCAATGTGACGATTCCGAGGCGGCTTTGTGACGCGCATATTGTGAGGTTTCGAAAATGACACATTACTGTCACATTCGGAACCTATTCTTCGAGTCATCCACACGCTGTACCACACCAACTCGGAGAAATCCATGAAGCTGATGAAGACTGCGATTGCCGGCCTGGCTGGCGTTCTGTTCGCCGCTGGCGCGATTGCGGGCGAGATTACCGGCGCAGGCAGCACGTTTGCTGCTCCGATCTACACCAAGTGGGCCGACGCATACCAAAAGTCGACCTCCAACAAGGTCAACTACCAAGGCATCGGTTCGTCGGGCGGCATCAAGCAAATTCAGGCCAAGACCGTCGATTTCGCCGGTTCGGACGCTCCGCTGACCGATGAAGAGTTGGCCAAGCAAGGCCTGTTCCAGTTCCCGACGGTTGTCGGCGGCATTGTGCCGGTCGTCAACGTGCCGGGTGTGAAGCCGGGCGAGTTGGTCCTGTCGGGCGAAGCGCTGGGCGACATCTACCTGGGCAAGATCAAGAAGTGGAACGATCCGGCCATCGCCAAGCTGAACCCGAAGGTCAAGCTGCCGGATACCGATATCGCCGTGGTTCGCCGCGCCGACGGTTCGGGCACGAGCTTCGTGTTCACGAACTATCTGTCGAAGGTCAACGCCGAATGGAAGAGCAAGGTCGGCGAAGGCACGACGGTCAACTGGCCGACGGGTACGGGGGGTAAGGGCAACGACGGCGTCGCTGCCTTCGTGCAACGTCTGCCGGGCGCTATCGGCTACGTTGAGTCGGCCTACGCCAAGCAGAACAAGCTGACGTACACGGCCCTGACGAACGCGGAAGGCAAGACGGTCGAGCCGACCGCCGAGACGTTTGCTGCCGCTGCCGCCAAGGCTGAGTGGTCGAAGACGTTCTACCAGATCCTGACCAACGAGAAGGGCGACAAGTCGTGGCCGATCGTGGCTGCCACCTTCGTGCTGGTGCACCAGAAGGCTGACGCCGGCAAGGAAGCGCAAAGCGCCGAAGTGCTCAAGTTCTTCGACTGGTCGTTCAAGAACGGCGTGAACACGGCCAAGGAGCTGGACTACATCCCGCTGCCGGAAGCGGTTCTGAAGCAGATCCGCGCTGGCTGGAAGGCGAAGGTTGCCGAGTCGGCCGCCAAGGCTGGCATCTAAAGCGCCTTGCAGGTACCGGGCAATGCACCGTTGTGTTGCCCGGCGCATCAAAACCGGCAATATCCGCGCCGCTTGTTCCGAAGCCCGAACTCCGATCTGGCAACGGCTGGCGGCGCGCTCACGCTGAGACGACATCATGGCAGAAGCCACCAGTTCCCTCGCAGCACCGGGTGCCCAGCGCGCTCCGTCTTCCGTAGGCGACTTTCTTTTCGCGATGCTGACTCGCGGCGCCGCTCTCGTCACGCTGCTTTTACTCGGTGGCATCATCGTGTCGCTGATCATCAGCGCACTGCCGTCGATTCAAAAGTTTGGCTTCGCCTTCCTGTGGACGAAGGACTGGGACCCTCCCGCAGAACAGTTCGGCGCGCTCGTGCCCATCTACGGCACGATCGTCACGTCCGTCATCGCTCTCATCATCGCCGTGCCGGTGAGCTTCGGCATCGCCCTGTTTTTGACTGAACTCTCGCCCGTGTGGCTGCGCCGCCCGCTCGGCACGGCCATCGAGCTGCTCGCCGCCATCCCGAGCATCGTCTACGGGATGTGGGGCCTGCTGGTCTTCGCCCCTATCTTCAGCCAGTACTTCCAGAAGCCGCTGCAAACGCTGCTCGGCAACGTGCCAGTGATCGGTGCGCTGTTCCAGGGCCCGCCGCTCGGCATCGGTATCCTGCCCGCCGGCGTGATTCTCGCGATCATGATCATTCCGTACATCGCCTCGGTCATGCGCGACGTGTTCGAAGTCACGCCTGTGCTGCTCAAGGAATCGGCCTACGGCATCGGTTGCACGACCTGGGAAGTGATGTGGCGCGTGGTGTTGCCCTTTACGAAGACGGGCGTCATTGGCGGCGTCATGCTGGGCCTGGGCCGCGCGCTCGGCGAGACCATGGCCGTTACCTTCGTGATCGGCAATACGAACCTGCTCGATAACGTTTCGCTGTATTCGCCGGGTAACAGCATTACCTCGGCACTTGCCAACGAATTCGCCGAAGCGGGCCCCGGCCTGCACACGTCGGCGTTGATGGAACTCGGTCTGATTCTCTTCTTCATCACCTTTGTGGTGCTGGCGCTGTCCAAGCTCATGCTGCTGCGCCTGGAAAAAGGCGAAGGTAAATAAATGACCCAACAAGCGCTCGAATTGGAAACGCCGGCTGTGAAGCCCACCGACGCCTTCACCCGCGTGCGGTTGCAGGCCTACCGCCGCCGCAAGAACATCTTTGCGATCGCGATGTCGCTCGCGGCGATGGCCTTCGGCCTGATCTGGCTGCTGTGGATTCTCTACACCACGCTCTCGCTGGGCATCGGCGGCTTGTCGTTGTCGCTGTTCACCGAAATGACACCGCCGCCGAACACGGCAGGCGGGGGCCTCGCCAACGCCATCGCGGGCAGTATCGTGATGGTCGGTGTGGCCACCCTGGTCGGCACGCCGCTGGGCATTCTGGCCGGCGTGTATCTGGCGGAGTACGGCCAGAAGTCGTGGCTCGCCAGCATCACGCGCTTCATCAACGACATTCTGCTCTCGGCCCCGTCGATCGTGATCGGTCTGTTCGTGTACGCGCTGGTCGTGGCGCAGATGGGGCACTTCTCGGCCTGGGCCGGCATCATCTCGCTCGCGTTGCTGCAGATCCCCATCGTGATCCGCACCACGGAGAACATGCTCAAGCTGGTGCCGAACAACCTGCGTGAAGCCGCATTCGCGCTGGGCACGCCGAAGTGGCGCATCATCGTCAAGATCACGTTGAAGGCGTCGATTGCCGGCATCGTGACGGGCGTGCTGCTGGCCGTGGCGCGTATCGCAGGCGAGACGGCTCCGCTGTTGTTCACGGCGCTCTCGAATCAGTTCTGGTCGATGAACCTGAACCAGCCGATGGCCAACCTGCCGGTCACGATTTTCAAATTTGCCATGAGCCCGTTTGCGGAGTGGCAGGCGCTTGCCTGGGCGGGTGTGTTCATCATCACCCTCGGGGTGTTGTTCCTGAACATTCTGGCGCGCACGCTGTTTGCCAAGAAGTAACTGGCAATGCGAGACGACACAACGCTACGACACGACGCAAACCTGACGGTTGAGACGAACATGACGAATCCGACGCAAGAAATCAAACTGCCCTCGAAGATTGAAGTCAAGAACCTGAACTTCTTCTACGACAAGTATCACGCGCTCAAGAACATCAACCTGCGCATTCCCGATCGCAAGGTCACGGCCTTCATCGGCCCGTCGGGTTGCGGCAAGTCGACGCTGCTGCGCACGTTCAACAAGATGTACGCCCTGTACCCTGAGCAACGCGCCGAGGGCGAGATCAACATGGACGGCGAAAACCTGCTGACCGCGAAGCAGGACATCGCGCTGTTGCGCGCGAAGGTCGGCATGGTGTTCCAGAAGCCGACGCCGTTCCCGATGTCGATCTACGACAACATCTCGTTCGGCGTGCGTCTGTTCGAAAAGCTCTCGCGCTCGGAAATGGACGACCGCGTGGAGTGGGCGCTGACCAAGGCGGCGCTGTGGAGCGAAGTCAAGGACAAGCTGCAACAGTCGGGCTACGGCCTGTCGGGCGGCCAGCAGCAGCGTCTGTGCATTGCGCGCGGCATCGCGATTCGCCCGGAAGTGCTCCTGCTCGACGAGCCGTGCTCGGCGCTCGACCCGATTTCCACGGGCCGCATCGAAGAACTGATTGCGGAACTCAAGGACGACTACACGGTGGTGATCGTCACGCACAACATGCAGCAGGCGGCACGTTGCTCGGACTACACGGCCTATATGTACCTGGGGGAGCTGATCGAATTCGGCGAGACCGAGAAGATTTTCATCAAGCCGGACCGCAAAGAGACCGAAGACTACATCACCGGCCGTTTCGGTTGATGCCCACGAGGAAACCCGCGACATGAACGATAAACACCTTTCCAGCCAGTTCGACTCCGACCTGAATCAGGTTTGCTCGCGCGTCCTTGAAATGGGCGGCCTGGTCGAATCGCAGATTGTGACGGCCATGCAGGGCCTCAATACGTTCGACCGCAGCCTGGTCGACGAAGTGATCTCCAACGAGCACCGTCTGAACACGATGGAAGTCGAGATCGACGAGGAGTGCAGCAAGATCATTGCCCGCCGTCAGCCGACCGCGCGCGATCTGCGCCTGTTGCTCTCGATCTCGAAGTCGATCGCCAACCTCGAGCGCGCCGGCGACGAGGCCGAGAAGATCGCCAAGTGCACGCGCCACCTGCTCGAAGACGGCTCGGCGCAAAGCGTGAACTTCGCCGAAATCAAGCTCTCGGGCGAAATGGCCGCACAGTTGCTGCGACGCACGCTGGACGCGTTTGCGCGTCTGGACATCGTGGCGGCTGCCGAGATCGTGCGCGACGATAAGGCCATCGACAATGAGTTCCGTGGCTTCGTGCGAAAATTGGTGACGTACATGATGGAGGATCCGCGCACCATCTCGGCTGGCCTGGATTTCCTGTTCATTGCCAAAGCCATCGAGCGTATCGGCGATCACGCCAAGAACATCGCTGAATTCATCATTTACATTGTCAAAGGCACTGACGTCCGACACATTTCGCGCGAAGATCTCCAGCGAAAAGTGCAGGGCGAATAAAAGGCCGGACATTATTGAAGGTTTGAGAGGGAACCGATGCCTAGCAGCATTCTGATCGTAGAAGACGAGCCGGCGATTTCCGAGCTGATCTCCGTTAATCTGCAACACGCGGGTCACTACCCGATCCGGGCGTACAACGCGGAGCAGGCGCTCACGCTGATCAGTGACGTCCTGCCGGATCTCGTGCTGCTTGACTGGATGCTGCCGGGCAAGTCGGGCGTGACGTTCGCGCGCGAACTGCGTGCGAACGAGCGCACCAAGCACGTGCCGATCATCATGCTCACCGCGCGTAGCGAAGAGCAGGACAAAGTGATGGGGCTCGAGATCGGTGCGGACGATTACGTCACCAAGCCGTTTTCGCCGAAGGAACTGATGGCGCGTATCAAGGCGGTGTTGCGCCGCCGTGCGCCGCAGCTGACCGAGGACGTGGTGAGCGTGAACGGCCTGAAGCTCGATCCGGCCACGCACCGTGTGACGAGCCATCAGTCGAGCGGTGACATCAAGCTGGATCTGGGGCCGACGGAATTCCGGCTGCTGCACTTCTTCATGACGCACCCGGAGCGCGTACACAGCCGCTCGCAGCTTCTCGACCAGGTATGGGGCGATCACGTGTTCGTGGAGGAACGCACGGTGGATGTGCACATCAAGCGTCTGCGCGCTGCGCTCAAGCCGGCGGGCCACGATGCTATGATCGAGACCGTACGCGGCAGCGGCTACCGTCTGACGAAGTCGGTCTGAGGCATTGCGCCTCGTCTTCGGCTGAGACCTGCCGTGCCAATGCCGCCGCTGCCCGATGGGCGGCGAGCGGCACTCCTCCTGTGCATCGTCTATGAATATCATCTGGGCCCGTGCGCTGGCGTTCCTGATCCTGCAAGCGGCCATTTCGGTGGCCGTCGGCTGGTTTTTGGGAGCAAGTGCAGGTTACGTCACCGCCATCGTTCTGCTGGTGACGCAGCTTTTCTTCAACGTCTATCATGCCCAGCGCCTCTGGCGTCTGCTCGACGCCCCGGTCTACGGCGAGGTGCCGAGCGCACTCGGGCTGTGGGGCGAAATCTACTATCGGCTGCACAAGCTGGCCAAACGCTGGCATAACCAGGTCAAGCAGGTGGAACAACAGCACGCGCGTTTCATTCAGGCGATCCAGGCATCGCCCAATGGCGTGATCATGCTCGACGAGCACAATCAGATCGAGTGGTGTAATGCGATTGCCGAGGTGCACTTCGGCATCGATGCCAAACGAGACCTGCGCCAGCAGATCACACACCTTCTGCGCACACCGGCTTTTTTGCACTACTTGTCTTCGGAGCGCTACGACGAGGCGCTGCTCATGCATCACATGGGCGAGAAGCGTAACAACGTGCTCTCGATGCAGGTGTTCCCGTACGGCGACAACCGCAAGCTCATCATCTCGCTCGACGTGACCGATCTCGAGCGCACCGACGCGATGCGCCGAGACTTCGTGGCCAACGTCTCGCACGAACTCAAGACGCCGCTTACGGTGCTCTCCGGGTTCCTTGAGACGGTCGGTGAGTTGCCGCTCTCGCCCGAAGAGATTCAGCGCTATGTCGAGATCATGCGTCAGCAGGCATCGCGTATGCAGAACATCGTGAACGATCTGCTCACGCTCGCCAAGCTCGAAGGCAGCGGCAAGCCGCCGTCGGACGACCGGATCGACATGGGCATGCAGATGCGATCGCTTCGAAGCGACGCCGAAGGGCTCTCGCAAGGGCAGCATGTGATCGAAGTGAGCGTAGCCGACGGGCTCGATCTGCGCGGTGCCGAAGGCGAGTTGCACAGCGCGTTCAGCAATCTCGTGAGCAACGCGGTGCGCTATACGCCCCAGGGTGGCAAGATCCAGATCGAGTGGGCAGCTACCGACGACGGCGGCGCTCGCTTCGTCGTCGTCGACTCCGGTCTGGGCATTCCGGCAGAACACATTCCCCGGCTCACCGAGCGCTTCTATCGCATCGACCGCAGCCGGTCGCGCGATACGGGGGGCACCGGCCTGGGCCTTGCGATCGTCAAGCATGTGCTGACGCGTCACCAGGCCGATCTGCGGGTGACGAGCGAGGAGGGGCGCGGCAGCACATTCGCGATCTACTTCCCGCCAACGCGGGTGGTGCATCGCGCACCGATCGAAGCGGCCCCCGGCGTGACCGTGAACGAGTAAGCGCACACGGCGGGTGCGAACTCCGGCAAGGCCAAAGGGTAGAAAGGGCGTTCGACTTCGCGGTCGGACGCTTTTTTGCTTGTGCCTCGGAAGCGTGGCGGCGGGGGGCGATCCGATGAAAAAAGGAGGGTTTTCGACCCCCTTTCCTTGTGGCAAACGACTTGTGCGACTGGCCGATCAGTTGCCGGTCTGCACGTGCTTCGCGACTTCCTGCATCAGTGCCAACTGGCTGTTGAAGGGCCGCTTGCCGGGTTTGCGGCGCACGTAGCTGCCGTCCGGACGCATCAGCCACGAGGCCGTATTGTCGCGCAAGTGAACCATCAGACCTTCACGAATCACGCGGGTCTTCAGGCGCTTGTCTCGCACCGGGAAGGCCACTTCCACGCGACGGAAGAAGTTGCGTTCCATCCAGTCGGCGCTGGAGAGCATGACTTGCTCGTCACCGTTCGCATAGAAGTAATAGATGCGATGGTGCTCGAGAAAGCGCCCGACAATCGAGCGGACGGTAATGTTCTCCGACAATCCCGGTACACCGGCGCGCAGCGAGCACACGCCGCGCACGATCAGATCGATTTTCACGCCGGCGCGCGACGCCTTGTACAGTTCGGCAATGATCGTCGGCTCAAGCAGCGCGTTCATTTTTGCGATGATGCGAGCCTTCTTGCCAGACACCGCCGCTTCTGTCTCTCGACGGATCGCCTCGAGCAGATGGGGGTGCATGGTGAATGGCGACTGCCATAGCCCGTGTAAGTGCGTCTGACGGCCAATCCCGGTCAACTGCTGGAACACGACGTGTACATCGGAGCACAGGGCTTCGTCGGCGGTCATCAGACCGAAGTCCGTGTATAGACGGGCGGTGCGCGGGTGATAGTTGCCCGTGCCGAGGTGGGCGTAACGCTTGAGGAACGTCTTCTTGCCCTGGCGGGTGCGGCGCACCACGAGGAGCATTTTCGCGTGGCACTTGTGGCCGACGACACCATAGACGACGTGTGCGCCGACCGCTTCGAGGCGGGCGGCCCAGTTAATGTTCGTCTGCTCGTCGAAGCGCGCGAGCAATTCCACCACAACCGTGACTTCCTTGCCGTTGCGCGCCGCTTCCATGAGGGCGTCCATCAGTGCGGATTCGTTACCGGTACGATAGATCGTCTGCTTGATCGCCACGACATCGGGGTCACGTGCGGCCTGCAACAGCAGTTCGAGCACGGGCTGGAAACTGTCGTAGGGGTGATGCAGCAGCAGATCGCCCTGGTCGATGAGATCGAAAATCACAGGCGAGGCGCTCATGCGCTTGGGCAGCGCGGGCACGAACGGTACGAACTTCAGGTCCGGGCGATCGACCATCTCGGGCAACGGCATGAGGCGCACGAGATTCACTGGGCCTTTCACACGATAGCAATCCGAGTCGGCCAGGCCGCACTCTGTCTGAAGGCGTCGCACGAGACGCGACGGGGTACCGGCATCGACTTCGAGGCGTACGGCATCGCCGAGGTGGCGGGCCGGGAGTTCGCCTTGCAGCGCGGTGCGCAGGTTGGTGATTTCGTCTTCGTCGACGAACAGATCGCTGTTACGTGTGACGCGGAACTGGTGGCAGCCTTTGGCCATGAGTCCCGGGAACAGTTCGCTGGCGAAGCGCAGCATGAGCGAGCTGAGCAGAACGAAGCTGTTGGGCAGAGGGGCGAGCGCCGGTGGCATGGGTACCAGACGGGGCAGGGCGCGCGGCGCCTGAACGATGGCGAGTTCGGCATCGCGGCCGAAGGCGTCCTTGCCTTCGAGTTCGACGGCGAAGTTCAGACTCTTGTTGAGTACGCGCGGGAACGGATGCGCCGGATCGAGTCCGATGGGGGTGAGCACCGGCACGAGTTCGCGCAGGAAGTAGTCGCGAGCCCATTCGACCTGCGCGTCGTTCCACTGGCCGGAGGGGTGAAAAGCAATGCCCTCGGCCTCCAGACGTGCCATCAGGCCGTCGAACATGGCGTATTGCTTTTCGACGAGCGCCTGTGCCCGGGCGCAGACTTGCGTGTAAACTTGCTGAAACGTCATGCCGTCGGGGGTGAGCATGCCCGGATTCTCGCGCATCTGTTCTTTTAGTCCGGCGACGCGGATTTCGAAGAACTCATCCATATTGCTGCTCACGATACAGACGAAGCGAAGACGTTCCAGTAGTGGCGTGGCCGGATCGGCCGCCTGGGCAAGGACACGTTCGTTAAATGCCAGGATGCCCAGCTCGCGGTTGAGCAGCGGGTATTTCATAGTAAACGTGCGGAAGACATGGGATTGGCGTGAATTCTTCATTCGTATTGTTACGGTTATATGACATTCACATTTGTCAACGACGTGTCATATTCGATTTGTAACTTATTCGTCATTTATTTGTCGAGTGCGCGTCATGCATTTGATGTGAGGCATTGCGCACTTCGGCACTCTTCGCTCAGGCGCACCCCTACATGAGTACCCCATCGCCCTTGCTTGCGGCCGTCGATCTCGGCTCGAACAGTTTTCGCCTGATCATCGGTCGCGTGGAGGAGACATCCGCCGGTACGCAGATCTATCAGGTCGATGCTCTGCGCGAGCCGGTGCGACTCGCGGCTGGCCTGAACACCGAGAAGTATCTCGACCATCCGTCGCAACAACGCGGCTGGGAGGTGCTCAAGCGTTTCGGAGAGCGGCTGCGCGGGTTTCATCCCGATCAGGTACGCGCGGTTGCCACGAACACGCTGCGAGTCGCCAAGAACGCGCAGGACTTTCTGGGTGAGGCGCAACGCGCGCTCGGGTTTCCTATCGAAGTGATTGCCGGGCGGGAAGAGGCGCGTCTGATCTACGCTGGTGCGGCGCACTCGGTGCCCACCTGCCCGGGCAACCGGCTGGTGGTGGATATTGGCGGCGGCTCGACGGAGTTCATTATCGGGCAAGATTACGAGCCGCTGATCATGGAGAGCTTATATATTGGCTGCGTGAGCCACAGTCGTCTGTTCTTCCCGAGCGGCAATGTCGACGAATACGCGATGAAGCAGGCTGAATTGGCCGCTCGCCGTGAAATTCAGATCATTTCTGCGACGTTTCGCGAGGCGGGTTGGTCGCAGGCGATAGGCTCGTCCGGCACGGCTAGGGCATTGGCCGAACTGCTCGAAGCCAACGGTTTCAACGATGGCGGGGTGCATGGCCTCACGCGCGGTGGTCTCGAGCGGCTCAAGCGGGCGCTCATCAAGGCCGAGAACGCCAACCGTCTGAAGCTCGCCGGGCTCAAGCAGGATCGTATTCCCGTGCTGCCGGGCGGCTTGTCTATCATGCTCTCCGTCTTCAATGAACTCGAAGTCGATCATATGGAGACGACCGACGCGGCGCTGCGGCTCGGCGTCATGTACGACCTGCTCGGACGTACGCAGCATCAGGATATGCGTGCCGTCACCGTCGAGCAGTTCGTGCGCCGTTACGGCGTTGACCGTGCTCAGGCCGAACGGGTCGGGAATCTGGCGGTTTCGCTGTATCGTCAGTTGCCGGTCGATGCGGTCGAGGGCGACGACGATCAGGACGATCGCCGCGAGGGGGGGGAGGCGTTGCTCAACTGGGCGTCGTCGCTGCATGAGATGGGCTTGTCGATCTCGCACAGCGCATATCACAAGCATTCGGCCTATATCGGCAGCAACGCGGATATGCCGGGATTTTCACGTCCCGATCAAACGAGGCTTGCGGAGTTATTGCTCGGGCACGTGGGCAAGCTGGGCAAGCTCGCATCGCAGGCGCAGCAGGTCGATTGGCAGTTGCTGTTCTGTCTGCGGCTGGCAGTGCTGTTTTGTCGTCGCCGCACCGATGCGCTACCGGACAGCATCAAGGTCGAGCGTCTTGACGCCGGCTTTCAGGTATCGGTGCCACGTGTGTGGATCGATGCCAATCCGCTCACCGATTACAGCCTGCAACGTGAAGCGCAGGAGTGGGAGAAGATCGGCATGCGTTATAAGGTGGTGTACGCCTGAACCGTTGCGATGGCGCCCCTCTGGAGCCGTGGACTGGAAAAGGGAAAGCCCGGCAGAAGCCGGGCTTTTTTTGTCCCCGTGCGAGGACGAAACAACTTGGAGGGGGATGGCCTGCGTCAGGCTTGTTTGAGTTTGCTCACGAGTTCCGGGCCGAGGAAGTGGCGCGCGTAGCGCGGATTGATGTCGGCAAGACGGAACAGCGTGAGGAAGTCGGCGGTATTGAAGTCGGGGTCCCATGCCGGCGCGCCGCAGATGCGGGCGCCCAGGCGCAGGTATCCCTTGACCAGCGCGGGCGGCTCGACGTCGAGCGTCGATTGCAGTTCGTCGACCGGCAGGGCGATACGCGGCACGGCGTGGTACTCGGCCGGGGCCATGGCGGTGTCTTGCAGCTTGCGATAGAGGCTGGCGGCATAGTGGCCACCATCGGCCATCGGCACGCTGGCGCAACCGAGCATCGTCTCGAGGCCGTTGCGCAGCATGTACTCGGCCAGACCGCTCCAGAGCGCCATGATGACGGCGCCGTTGCGGTAATCCGCGTGCACGCATGAGCGACCCGTCTCGAGCATCTTCGGGCGCAGGTGGTCGAGACGCGAGAGATCGAATTCCCCTTCGGAGTACAGACGACCCAGGCGGCTGGCCTGAGACGGCGGCAATACGCGGTAGGTGCCGACGACCTTGAGCGAGTCCTGATCGCGCACGATCAGGTGGTCGCAGTATTGATCGTATTCGTCAACGTCCAGACCTGCCGGGCCCTTGACCGAGGCGCCCATTTCCTCGGCAAAGACCTGATATCTCAGACGTTGTGCTTCCCGAAGCTCGCTTTCATCGCGTGCCCACGCCACAGCCAGATTCGGTTTGACAGGCGTTTCAGGGCGAGGAAGACGCCTCCGCGACGTGGGGGTCAGCGAAGAGAGCGGCATGGTGGGGTTCGGCAGGTCGCGCATAAAGGCCCTTTTTTTGACGGTCGCGTTGCGACGTACTTTAAAAAGCATCAATGTCGATTCCGTGAACGGTAGGCGACAATTCTATGACAAAACGCGCAGCGTCATGAGTCAGATCCTGCTTTTGATGCCGTTCAAAGCCCGGTTCATGCGGGTTTGCGGAGGGTCTCCCGGTGATATCGGGGGCGGGTCAAAGAAGGTCGGGGTTGATGACCGCTCGCACCACGACCTGGCTTTCGTCTTCGCGGCGGCGCGAGGATAGCCACCAGATGCCGCCTTTCTTGATCGTCCAGTAGGCTTCCTGGCCGCTCAGCAGCAGGGCGGCGAGTTGGCCGAGGGCGGGCTGGTGGCCGACGATGACGACGGTCTGATTGGTGCCGGGCCACCCGATGGCGCCGAGTAAGGTCATGGCGTTCGCACCGGGCGCGAGATCACGCACGATGCGCGGGGTGGGGGTGAGTGCCTGAGCGGTCTGGACGGCGCGCACGGCGGGGCTGGAGAGGATGATCGCGTCGTCGGGCAGACGGGTGCGCAGCCACTCGGCGGCTTTATCGGCCTGTTTGCGGCCGCGGTCGGTAAGTTCGCGAGCCAGATCGGCTTGCGCACTCAGGGCGAGGGCAGCCGGCAGGTTTTCGGCGTCGGCGTGACGCCAGAGAATCAGATTCATTGACACGGGTTCGGACATGGAGAACCTCCCACTATGGCGGGGTTTCGTGGCGCTGGCGTGACCACGGATGAGACATCCGTGGGACCTCCATTGTGCCAGTCAGCGCTGGGAATGTACCTGCGTCGCGTGTGGCTATTTGACGCGGTGCGTAGAACCTACTAGAATCTCACCTCTTTAGTCGGAGCGTAGCGCAGCCTGGTAGCGCATCTGATTTGGGATCAGAGGGTCGTAGGTTCGAATCCTATCGCTCCGACCAATCGCATCAAGGGGTAGGGACAGGCAACATCTATTGTCCCTAATCTCTCCCCTTATGTTTCCCTAATAGTTTCCGTTTTTGCCCGTGCTTTGGCGATTCCGAATGGGTGCTCTAACGTGGTACGTTAGGCGTCAAGCCGGTAGTCTAAGTCGCACGTTGCTCGTCGGGACGTCGAGTAGCTTCAGGTAGTCCCGAATCATGGCTGGCGTGCTGTGAGCCGCTACCGCTTGTAGTGCGGTCAGGTCGTAGCCCGCTCGCTTGGCATCGGTCAGTGCCTTTCCCCTGATGGATTTGATGGTGTAGCCACATCCGGCGTGTCCGGCGCGCTCAACCGCTCGATCCCACGCCGATCTGATGGCGTCGGCCTTGTATTCCTTTTGCGCTAGCGAACGGATTACGTTCAGGTTGCCGATGCGTTCACGACCGTCGATTTCCCGGATTCGCTTGAGTACCTCTCGGATTTCGGGGGGTAGGGCGAGAAACGGAACAACAGATAGCGAATAAACGTTCTGCGGAGATATTTCCGTTCGCGAGGAATTTGACACTTCCAGTATCTGACAAGTAGTGCGGGTGTTAGGCGAAGAGATGTGCGTAACTGCGTAACACCTCGTCGCCATTTGCTGTCAGGTTGTTAGAGCGGGATGTTTTCAGGCCACAGATAATAGGCGCCATGCCTGGATTTCGCGACAAACTCGATGCCCGCACTTGCCCCCTGAGGTGAGAGGACATGCTCGCCGTGTTGCAATTCAAAATACCCGGCCTCGACAGCACGTTCTAGAAGTTCGCTCGTGCGCAAACACAGACGTTTTCCCAGCTTGGACGACGTAAGTTTTTCAAGTGTTTGGCTAACAGCGAGATCCTCCTTCGCTACCACTTCCGTGCAACTTTCGGTGGGACGTTCCAATGAAATACGGACTTCTTCGCTGATACGAATAATGCGTTGGGCTTCTTCGTAGACATCTCGGTACAACTCCGCATCTTCTGATCTTCGGGCAAGAACCCCCATTTCGTTGTTATTAACCTGACTAAATTCGTAGAGATTCAGGCTTGTAACCACGCACAACTCCTCGCTCATATAACACTTGGCGTGCAAGTTCTTGCAGTAGCTGGTGCGAACGTAGGTCAGACCTCGAAGCCATTCGATTTCCCGCGGTTGCAACTCACTTTTCCCGTATATGATCCTGACGTCAATTTTCAGACGATTCTTGTCTGATAGAAGCTCCTTGATACGGTCATTCAGCTTCAGGAATGGACTGATCAAAATGAGGCGGTCAACCGCCCCTTTGATCAATTCTTCGAGAAAGTAGCTCGTCGCGCTGGTGTTTAAGAATTTTGCCACGTTGTGCCCTCGCTGCTGTAGGTAACCGGGGGGCCCTCAGTGGCTGAGAATACGCGTTCGTAAGGCCGCGAAACCATTGATAGCAGAGTTAAACGTTGCTGTGGTGGTCGACGCCAACGCTAGCTACGTCGAAGCAAGCGGTGAGCGACAATAAGACCGATGCTGTGATGAAGGCTGTCGGCGTGCGTCTCATTCGGTTTGACGTCAGACGCTATCCGTCCGAATTTGAAGTTCGGAAGCAGATGCTTGGCGAGAATGAGCATGAGAAATGCCGGTCGTCGGCAGCTTAGAGGAATGCGAGGGTGAATCTAGAGATAGCGGATAACGGCCCATCGTGTTGGATGGGCCGCAACCAAAGTTACCGCACCAACCTTGGTTTCTTGCCTCGCTTCGCCGCGTGAAGAATGACGTGAGGCCCCATCAACCTATCCGTCGCCACCATCGCTTCTGCGAAGGTCTCGAAGTAAATCGCGTGCTCAGGGTCGGACACATGCGCTCGCCTGATTTCTCCGGCGGCCTCGTCCCAAGCGTAACCGAGGTACTTCTTGTATTCGTGGAACCAGACAACATGCCCTTCACGCGTCAACGACTTGGGGAGGTCGAGCCCTCCATCGCCTTGACCGCCGTTTTCTCCATCCTTCCCGTCGCTCTTACTTGAATCAATCATCAAAGCCTCCTGAGATATAGGCGGATTTAGCCGCGCTAACGACTGAATTCATCATCGCAGGAGTCCTGTGCCCCGAGTTTCAGTAACGTCCGAATTTTCTGAGTACTCGGTTGGGATTCGACAAACAATCCCCGTTCCGGACATCGGGGTGGGCATGCAATTTGATAACTATTATCAACAATGATAAAGTCACACTCATCCCAGCCAAGCCCCCTAACGGAGGAAATCATGATTAGCGCTGAACTCGGGCGACAGCTTGAGAGCTACATCGCCGAGCTTGTGGCGACGGGACGTTACGGCTCCAAGAGTGAGGTTTTGCGCGAAGGCGTGCGGCTCGTTCAGGATCGTGAGACCCAGCTTGTGGCGCTCGATGCCGTCATTGAGAAGGGCATTGCCGACGCGAAAGCAGGTCGCGGTCAACCTGCCGCCGACGTGTTCGACCGTCTTGAGAAGAAGTATCAAGCAATGGCGAACGACAAGGCATGATCGTTCACTTATTACCCGAAGCCATCCTCGACCTCGAAACCATTGGTGACTACATCGCGCAGGACAATCCGCGACGCGCAGTGACGTTCATTCAGGAATTGCGGGACAAGTGCTTGAGCCTTGCCGACATGCCGCTTGCGTTTCCCGTAGTGCCGCGTTATGAGCGTTACGGTATCCACCATCGCGTATACGGCAACTATCAGATCTTCTATCGCGTGATCGAGTCGGACGACCGAATTGACGTCGTCCATACCCTCCACAGCGCTCGCAACTACGCTGCAATTCTGTTCCCCTAAGCCGATGCCGGTTGCCCCCATAGAAGTCCCTAATATCGGCCCCAGAACTGCCCGGAGAGCCCCGAATTCTCGTGCTGAATTTTTGTGCAGATTATTAGGGGGCATCTTTCGGACGCACAGCCAAACACGGCTTCAAGCATCGGCTCCTCTCTGCCGATTTGGGGTTTGTCTAATATCCCATCTAACTGCGTCTAATATCCAGGCTCATACAGGACCGCGATTTCATCCAGCTTTTGGCATGTTCATCGTGGGGCACTGCGAAAGTCCTCTGGGCCCAGGGCAGGACTGTTCACGATAAGCCGCGCGTCAGCGGTGGTCGATTTGCACCATCACAACCGTCGCATTGTTCTCCCGCCGCAGCGCGAGCGAGCCGCCCAATCGTTGCGCACGCCGGTGCATGCTGTTAAGGCCGGTGCCGTGAAGGTGTCCGCCCCCCGGGGTATCAGCATTGATTCGCACGCCGTTCGTGTCGAAACCGACACCGTTGTCTTCGACGCGTAAGGTGATCTGGCCATCGTCGTGCCGTAGTTCGACAATGACCCGAGTTGCCCGCGCGTGCTTGAGCACGTTGGTGAGCGCTTCCTGAAGAATGCGCAGCAACTCCAGCGATTGTGCGGCGCTCAGCACGCATTGCGTGATGCCGTCGAGCCGCCAGATGCACTCGATGTTCTGCGTCTCGAAGAGCACCGAAATCCGGTGCCGCAATGGGGCAATTTGTTCGGCGAGCGCCAGTTCGCCTTGCTGATGCGTTGCCGCCGCGTCGATGACGAAACGCAGTTCGTCGCGCATCTCCTTGAGCAATCCAAGAAAGCGTGCCGGCGGCAACGTGTGCGGCGCATGTTCGATGGCCGCGATGCTCGAAACCAATGCCCCACCAAGGCCGTCATGCAGATCGTGTGCGAGATCCAGCCGCTCGGCGAGGCGTGCGTTGACGACTTCGAGTTCGTGCTGACGATTGAGTGTATGTGCCAGTTCCTCGCGCGCGTTATCGATGCCAACGCGCAGCTCGTCGTTGAACTGTGCGATTCTCCGGGAATTTTCGGCAAATCGTTTCGCCAGTACGATGGCCATGCCGATCATGAGCACCTGAGACGTTTGCGTCGTGTAATAGACGTTCGATGCAAGCACGCCGAAATACACCAGAAAATCATGTGTGCCGGCGATCACGAAGGTCAACGCGCACATTGAGACGATGCGTTGCTCCAGCCTTCGCTCCTGCCATGTGAGGATGAAAAGCAGCACGCAACTCGCCAGATAGGTCACGCCGGGGACGATGGCCCAGAGCGCGCGCGACGTCTCGATGCGATCATGCGGCATGACGATTAGCCAGATCGCACCGGCGCCGAACGTTGTCCATAACAACGCTTCGGTGCGCGGCATGCGCCGGCCGCAAAAGCGCAGTACGTACATCGTGAAGCTGCCGCAGTAGGCCAGAAATGCGATGGAGACGAAGATCTCCCATGCGTCGTTCGTTGCAAATGGCCACGGCCGGGTGACCACCTGATTGACCGCGTAGAGCCACCAGGTGAGCGACATCACACTGAACCAGCCGTAGGCCGTTTCATTGCGGCGATACAGCCAGAGCATCAACACGAGTATCCCAAGGGTGAGGGTGATCGCGAGACTGAAGAGTTGCAGATCGCGCCGCACCCATTGTTCCCGCTCGTAGCGCTCGTGAACGGTGTCGGGCGCTCCCAGGACGATCGGGCCGAGTCCTGGGCTGTATGCGGCAAGGCCTGAGACGCGCACGAGCATCGTATTCACGCCGGGACGTAGCGCCGGTGCGTCCAGGACCCCGTACCTCGGCGTATTCCATGCCCGCGTGAGTGGCTCGACAAGCGAGTTGTCGCGCAAGATCAGCACATCGTTCAGATAGACCGCACCTGCCATGTTCAGGTATTCCAGCAGCAGTCCGCGCGGCTGCGGGTTTGCCGGCTCGCGCCATGTGAGCCGATACCAGACCACGCCGTTATAGCCGGGCCAGCGGCGTGTCCAGACGTCGGGCAGCGTGACATTGGTCCAGCCGGTTTCGGGGGCGTGGGCGGCGCGCCAGTTGGCGCCTGTGGGGTTCATGCCCGGGACGCTGTCGCTTGTGGCGCGTACGGCCTCGATGCGATCGAACGTTAGTGTGGTGTTGTCGGCAGGGAGTGCTTGCCCCTGCGCGGTTGCGATGCCCGGGACTAGACCAATAAGACAGAGCAGAGACAGCGATCCGGCCAGCGCAAAATGGATCGTGCCGATCCGCAGGGTCAGGGCAACAAGCCAAAGGTACGCGCTTCGAACACAGCTTGTGTGCGCGAGTTGACCGCGAGCTTCTTGTAGATGTTTTTGATGTGGCATGCGACCGTGAGACTGGAGATATTGAGCAGTGCTGCAATCTCGCGGTTCGTCATGCCCTTGGCGACGAGTCCGAGAATCTCGATTTCTCGCGGGCTCAATGCCGGCACGGCCTCGACCGTTGGCGGCTCACCGGTGCCAGGCGTCGCCCCCGGTGAGCGTGGCGCCGGTCGGCTGACCCCGACAAGGCTAAGAATATGCCTGGCAACAAACGGATCGATCGGCGCGCCCCCGCGCAGCGCGCTGCGTATCGAGAGCGCAATTTCCTCGTCGTCGCGCTCCTTGAGCAGATACCCGGTCGCGCCTGCCCTTAGCGCACGCACGATGATCTGCTCCGTACTCCACGCGGAGATTACCAGAATCGGAAGCGCGGGATCGCTGTCATGCAACTCGCCGATCAAATCGACGCCGCTGCCGTCCGGCAGGCCGACATCGACGAGTATCAGCGCGAACGGCGTGCTCGCCAGATGCTGACGCGCTTGCGCGAGGCTCCCGGCCAGGCAGACCATCTCATTCCTGTAGCCCAGCGATTTGAGGATGCTGCACATGCGCGTTTGCGTGGCCGGATCGTCTTCCACGAGCAATAACGGTCCGGGGAGCACCGGTTCGGTATCGACTGGCGGGGTGACAGGCATGGCGTAGGGTTCCGGGGGACGAGTAAGGCGAATGTCATGCAAATTAGCGCACCGCCATCGTAACGCCCATCCCCCAAACAGGGTAGGCATGGCTTGCATTTACTCAATTCGGGGGATGCCGGACGCAGCACATCGAATGCTACGTTTCGCACAAACGGGTTCGCGCTGCGCAAGGCTGGGCAATACGCGCACGACATCGACATGACATGGGGTGCAAATCCGGGCATTGGACAAACGCTTTCGGATCGGGGGGCAGCGTGGGAGATCGGTTTTCCGCACAGGCGACGCCGCGTCGCCTCAGGGCAATCTGCAGTGTGGCAGGGCTCATGCTCGCAGGGCCAGCCGTCGCACAGACGTCGGGACCGTTGTTCCTCGACTATCGAGGCGCCACGGGCGGTTGCTGTTACAACTCCAATGGCGCGGATGGCGAGCCCGGTCAGATCGACGTCGAACGCACCCTCACGGGCCTGAACATTCTCTCGACAGGCGGGGCGACCGGCGTCGCTGTCGATGTGAGTGGCGGTAACGGTGGCAACGGCGACGATGTCAGTGGCCGCGATCACTGGGGCGGCAGCGGCGGTTTCGGACGCATCGTCGACTTCGTTCTCGCGCAAAGCACCGTCGTTAGTAACGGTTTCGGCGTCTCCGTACTGTCCAAAGGGGGAGACGGCGGTCTGTGGGGCAATCGCGGCCATGGCAACGGCAATGGCGGGAACGGAAATTTTGCACGCCTTACGCTCGACGGCGGCTCGGTGAGCGCTGTCGGCTACGGGCTGTCGGCGCAATCGATCGGAGGCAATGGGCAGACCAGTGCGATTCCGTGGGGCGCCGGCGTGAATGCCGGGGTCGGGGGAAATGCCGGAGACGCCAGCGTGGTCGTGCGTGGCGGGGCCGTCGTCACCGCGAGCGCAAGCGGCGGCAACGGTGGTGCGGCCATTCGTGCCGAGTCGCTGGGCGGACAGGGTGGATTGGGGATCGACGACTGGGAAGGCGGCTACGTGCTCTCCGGATGGGGCGGTAACGCCGGTAATGTCACCGTGTCCATTGCGGACGGCACCGTGACCGCACACGGCGACGGCGAAGTCGGCGTGCTTGCGCGCTCCGTAGGCGGTAACGGGCCGAAACGAATGAGCGATAGCACGGACGTCAAAGGGTCCAATGGCGGTAACGCCGGCAACGTCACGCTCACGAATGGTGCGGCGATTACGACCGATGGGGCCAATGCGCCGGGCATTGCCGCCTATAGCCTGGGGGGGGACGGCGGCGATGGCGGCGGCGGTGTCACCGGGAACGGATTTCAGGGTGGAGACGGCGGAACGCCGGGATCCGTCACGGTCACGAATACCGGCAGCGTAGTGACACGAGGTGTCGGCGCGATGGGTATCCGGGTCGCCGTGATCGGCGGCGCGGGCGGCAACGGCGGCGAATCCGGACCCTGGTCGGGACATGGTGGCAATGGCGGCTCGGGCGGTAACACCGGAAGTCTGGCGGTCGATATCAAAAACGACGGCACGATCATGACCACGGGTAATGACGCCGTCGGTATCCTGGCGCACGCGGTCGGGGGCGGGGCGGGTGGCGCTGAACTGAGTCAGGGGATCATGAACATTGGCGGCGGGTCGGGGGGCAATGGCGGACTCGGCGGCAACATTTCTGTCGGCAGCAACGGCTCGATTTTCACGACCGGCGATCAGAGCCCTGGCGTGCAGGCGCAGAGCATTGGCGGCGGTGGCGGGCACGGCGGCGACGCCGATACGACTGGCATCATCGTTGGCATCGCCACGGGTGGGCATGGCGGTGCCGGTGGAAATGGCGGCAACGCCGTCATGGATCTGGGCGGCGCCATTTCGACCGCCGGCGCGGGCTCGACCGGCATTCTGCTGCAAAGCGTAGGCGGTGGCGGCGGTGCCGGCGGGTCTTCCCGCGCCATGACAGTCGGTGTTGGGCTTGGCGTCGCTGTCAGTCATGGCGGCAGCGCCGGTGGTGGCGGAGCGGGCGGCCTGGCGCATCTCACGCTGGAAGACGGGAGCAGCATCACGACGCAGGCCGCCGCAAGCGATGGCGCCGTCGTGCAAAGCGTCGGCGGCGGCGGGGGCTACGGCGGACTCGCCAGTTCGGCAACGCTCACCATCGCGCCGGATCTCGGTCCGGAGGTGCCTGCTGCCACGCTCAGCCCGCATGTCTCGATCGGAGGCAGCGGCGGCGACGGCGGCGGTGGCGGAATAGCGCAGGTCGACAACAGCGGTGGCATCTGGACGCAGGGCGACAAGAGTATCGGCATTCTGGCCCAGAGCATCGGAGGGGGCGGCGGTGCTGGGGGAAGTGCTGCCGCCGCGCTGCGGGCGCAATCGATTGCCGCGCCGAACAGTCGCTTCAACATCAGCGTGGGCGCGACAATCGGTGGCGCCGGCGGTGGCGGGGGCGACGGCGCCACCGCTTTGGTGACCAATAACATCGATGGCAGCGTACTCACGACCGGCGATCATTCGTCGGGCATCGTCGCGCAAAGTATCGGTGGCGGCGGTGGCGTGGGCGGCATGGTGCAACAGGAAACCGCGAAGTCGTTCGGCGCCACGCTCGGCGCGCCCGGATCGGCTCAGGGGCTGTTACAGACGATGGGCAATTGGCTGACGCGTTCCGGCAATTCGATGAATGTGGCGTTCGGTTCGCTGACGATCGGTGTGGACGTTCGCGTGGGTGGCACGGGCGGTCAGGGCGGGGCCGGTAACGCAGCCACCGTCAATAACTACGGTCGGGTGACGACGTCGGGCGGCGGCTCGGCGGCCATCGTCGCGCAGAGTATCGGCGGCGGGGGCGGTCAGGGTGGCACTGCTGCATCGACCAGCGTATCGAGCCTGCTTTCGAGTCTAGATAGCCTGTTGGGCGTGATGGCCGGCAAGGTCGGCACCTATTTCAACGTCTCGCCCAACGTCGGGACGAATGTCGCCGTCGGTGGATCGGGGGGCTGGGGCGGTGATGGCAGGCAAGTGAGCGTGCTCAATACCGGCACGTTATCCACGAATGGGTTCGGCGCGCCGGGCATCCTGGCGCAGAGTGTGGGTGGCGGTGGCGGAACGGGCGCGGCGACGTCGCAGAACCTTGAGCTTTTTCTCTCGAATTGGGCACCTAAAGATGCGCCCGGGATCATCAATGAGGTAACCCGCATCATCGACCTGCTCGGCTCGAATCTCGCCAGCGCGCAGCACAGTGTCAACGTCAGCGTTGGTGGGCGGGGTGGCGGTGCGGGAAGCGGGGGGCTGGTCAATGTCGACGCCAGCGATCCCGCCAGCCGCATTCAGACCCGTGGCGACAGTTCGCCGGGCATTCTCGCGCAAAGCATCTCCGGCGGGGGCGGGCAGGCGGCCGCGACGGATTACACCTTCGGCGCGAGCAGCCTCGGCGCGGCTGCCGGATCGACGTCGCCGGCCCTGTCGCTCTTCCTCGGAGGCGCGTACACCGGCAATCTGGCGGGCAACGCGGGACAGTTCGCTCATGTCAACGTCAAGAGCGGCGGCGTGATCGCCACACAGGGCGTGGATTCGAGCGGCGTCGTCGCGCAGAGCATCACGGGCGGCGGGGGGGCGGCAGCGGTCGGCCTTACGGGGAACGCGAGCACGCACCTCGCCGCTGGCCAGCAGGTCGTCGTCCCCGTCATCACGCTGGGCAGTACCCTGAGCGGTGCGCTGTCGCCGTCGAGCATGAACGGTGCACCCGTTTCGGTCGTTAGTTCAGGCAGCGTCTATACGAGCGGTGTGCTCTCGCATGGCATTCTCGCGCAGTCCGTTGCGGGCGGCGGCGGCGCTGCGGGAATGACCGTCGACGCGCAGGTCGCCTCGTTGCTCGGCGGGGCGGTCGTCAAGCTCGGTGCGTCGCCAGCGGGGGGCAGCAGCCTGCAAGCCAACGCCGGGAGCGTCAGTGTCGATCTGACGAACCTTGCGGTAACGCAGGCAGTACTGTCGACGCAAGGGGCGCTATCTTTTGGCGTACTCGCGCAGAGTATCGGTGGTGGCGGCGGGTATGTCGCGCTTGTTCAGGGCGGCAATCCGTTCGCGTTACCGGTCACGAGCCTGACGCTGGGGGCGCAAGGCGATACGTTTGGCAGCGGTGCCGACGTCAATGTGAACGTCGCACGTAACGTCGCGGTGCAAACGCTCGGTCAGGATGCGCATGGCATCGTTGCCCAAAGTGTCGGCGGGGGCGGGGGCATTGCGGGGGCGACCACCGCGCCGGGACGCGTCACGCTGGCGTCGGTCAACAATTCCGTCACGCGCTCGGGTGCAAACGACGGCGGCACGGTGGAAGTGGCTGTCGATGGCAGCATCCGAACCCGCGGTGACGGCGCGGCAGGCGTGCTGGCCCAGTCCGTGGGCGGCGGCGGCGGTATCGCAGGCGATGCCGCCGCAGTGACTTACGGTCTCGACATGGTGCGACAGGCCAACGTCTCCGGCGCGGTGGGGGCGGGCGGCACTGTACAGGTGAGTACGAGTGGCAGCGTGGTGACCTACGGCGCGAATGCCCCGGCCATCCTTGCGATGAGTCTTGGCGGCGGGGCAGTGTTCAGCGACGGCGGCGTATGGCTGAAACAGCCGGCGAGCGCGAGCGGCAACGCGGGCGGCGCGATCGACGTGACGCTTCAACCGGGCAGCGTGGTCGGCGCCATGGGCGCTGGCTCTCCCGCGATTGCGGCGATCAGCATGGGCAACGCGGGAGCTGGCTCGATGCAAGGCAAGCCGATCGGCGTGACGATCGGCAAAGGCGCGAGCGTGATGGCCAATGCGACCTCGGGCATCGGCATCCTGGCCATCAATACCGATGGTGTGAATGTCGAGAACGCCGGCACGGTGTCAGCCGCAACGGCCATCGTGTCGATGAGCAAGGCGAGTGTCGCCAATAGTGGCGTGATGCAGGGCAATGTGCAACTGACCACCGACAGCACGTTTCTGAATCGCGTGGGCGGTGAGCTACGCACGGCACGGTTGCTCTCGGCCGGGCTGACGCAAAACTACGGCACGGTCAGCCCCGGTGGTCCGGGCGTGTTCCAGGCGTCGCAAGTGTATGGCGACTTCAGGCAGACGGGCACCGGCGTCTACGCTCCCGACCTCGATTTCACCAACCACAACAGCGACTTCCTGGCGGTGACGGGCGCACTGACGTTCGGAGGCAGCGTCGTGCCGATCCTTCGCAATCCGGTCAAGAACATCTGGCTTGGCATCGGGCACTTCGACAAGGCGCCAACGGGTGAGACGGCCGTTGCAAAGAGTACGGCGCTAGTCTTCGACTATCGGATGAAGGATCACTATGGCGGCTCGCAGGATCCGCTGATATCGGTGGACGCCAACTTCCGGCCGCCGGGCGTGTCGCTGAATGCTAATCAGGCGTCGTTCGCCGACTTTCTACAGACTCATTGGGATGCGGGCATGGTCGAGGCCGGACCATTGTTCCAGCCGTTCGTGAGCGCGGGCGATGCAGCGTCCTACCGCAAGACGCTGGACGTACTCTCCGGGGCGGCGACGCTCATGCGCGCGGGTTCGCGAGGGCATGAGAACTATGACTTCCTGAATCGATTGATGAGCTGCCCGCAGTTCGTCACCAATGGCACGCGTATGGGCGAAGGGAGTTGCGTCTGGGCTCGCGTGATCGGCACCCGTGCCGATCGATTCGATACGGCGGACGACGTGGGTTTTCGCAGTCAGCAGGTGACGTATCAATTCGGGGCACAGAAGGAAATTGCGCATGACTGGTTTTTCGGCGGATCTGCGAGTTACGTCGTGACGCATGCCCGCTCGTCGGATCGCTCGCTGGACATATCGAGCGATGGCTTCCGGGGCGGGCTGACGTTGAAGCGGCAGATGGGGCCGTGGCAAATCGCGCTCGCCGTGCTGGGCGGTTACGAGAGTGGCACGCAGAATCGAACGATCGATTATCCGGGCGCGTCCGCGCGAGCGACGAGCCGGCCAGACGCCTTTTTCGTCGGCGCGCGATCCCGGTTGTCCTATCAGTTGAACTATGCCGCCTGGTACGTGAAGCCTTATGCCGATCTGGACGTCGTGTACGACAGGAATTCGGCTTACCTCGAAAGCGGCGCCGGCGTGTTCAATCTTGCGATGCAAAGCGAAGGGCGCACAACGGCAGTGCTGAGTCCTGCCATCGAGGTGGGCGCACGTCTCGACTATCGCGGCGTGACGGTGCGTCCCTATCTGTCTGCGGGGATGAGTTTTGCGTCGAAAGGGGATGTGAGCGTCGAGGCATCGCTCGTGCAGTTCCCGGGTGCGGCGTTTCGCATTACGTCTTCACAACCGCGTGTCTATGGCAACTTTGCGCTCGGGGTCGAGTTGCTGTCGTCGAAAGGGCTTGAGGTACGTGCGGAGTACAACCTTCGCACGGCGGCGTCGCAAACGGTACAAAGCGCCGCGTTGCGGCTCGCGAAGCACTTCTGAATGCGGATGGCAGGTGCTTCACGGTCCCGGACGACTGTCCGGGCCGATCTGGCGGGTGATCAAACGGAATTGGTGGCTGCCTTGAGTACGTCGCTGACCGCCGAGATGAACTCGTCGGTGCGCTCGACGCTTGTCTTGTCGCCTTGCCAGTTCGACGTGAAGCTGAACGTCACGGGCGTTTTGCCCACGAACATCTGTCCGGCGAAGCACAGAGCGTGGAATTTCTCCCAGTCAAGACTGCCGCCCTTGCCGTAGGCGAGCAGCCCTTGGGGCACGGTCATCCACACCGCGTCGGCCATCGCCGAGATTCGCTTGAACTCGACGAGCGACGTCGGCTTCGCGAAGACTTTTCCTGCGAGGGTTTGTTCGTACCAATTCACGAGATCGTTTGCCGAACTGGTCATCGATTGCTTATCGTTGATGACGTCGGTGCGAGAAACGAGAGGACGATTGTCGTAATAAACCTCCTCGTTGTGCTCCAGTTTCTGCATGCCTTCCCAGCCGAGATCGACGCCCGATGGCGCGCCTGCCAGATAGGAAAAGAGGATGCGGGTGGAATCGGGGATGCGCACCGTGTTCAGTCCCATTCGTCTGACAAGTTCACGCACGCGCGCCGGTCCCACGGCGGCCAGCGAGATGTCGGTGCCGATATTGTCGCTGTGCGAGATCATCGATTCGAGAGCGGTGCGGTATTGGGTCTGTCCGCTCAGACCGATGAGCACCGGACTGCCCGGCGTACGCACGGCGTCATTGACGGTGCACAGTTGTGTGCCGGAGAGTTGATTGCGGCCGGACTCCACATCGAGCAGGAACTGGCCGAGGATGTAAGTTTTGACAGCACTGCCAACGAACAGGAGTTGCTCGGGCGCGTAGCCGGCACGCCAGCCCAGTCTTCCGGGCGGGGTTGCCACCACGAGACAACTTGTCGTTTTCGGCGCGAGGGTGGCAAAGCGATTGATGGCGGCGTCGAGATCTGCGCGTCCGGCGGCGACGGCGCTTGTTGCCGGTGACAGCAATGCCGGTGCCGCGAGCGACGCCGCCGTGAGCTTCAGCGCCTGTCGGCGGGTTGGACGAAATTCGGTCATCGCGAGGGTCTCCTTGACAGGGAACGATGTTCAGCGTGCCGCGTGCGGTGTGTCGCGTGTTGTTTGCCGGTGCGGCGAGGCCGGGGCAACGTTAGCACGCAGTCGTCGCTGCCGCGATCCCTCATTTTGGGTAGGCGGGTGGTGCGACGAAATCTCGTACGACGGCAGTTTCGATGCCGGTATTCAATGACGCAAGTGCATGTTATTGGCGGGTGCGTTTCGTCGTGGATGACTGAGACGTCGAACCAACGTGGTGTTACATGAACGTTTCGGTCACACACATATAAAGATAATCTGTACATATTATCTGTACAGGTTATCTGTATGTTATTATCGGCGCATGGTCAAACAATCACACACGTCCGAGACTCTCAGGTTGGCCGCCTTGGCGGGTGAGCTGCGCATTTCTCTGGGCAAACTGGTTCGACGGGTGCGGGAGCAAGCGCATCCGGGCGACTTCACCTCCGCTCAGAAGTCGGTGCTTCTCCGTCTGGATCGTGACGGCCCTGCAACCGTCTCAGCCCTCGCGCGGGCGGAGAGTGTGCGTCCTCAGTCCATGCGTATCACGGTGGCCGGTCTGGAGGCGACGGGGGCCGTGAGCGGCGAACCCGACCCGACCGATGGCAGGCAAACCCTGATCTCCCTGACGCCAGATTTCCGCAAAACCCTCAACGCCAGTCGGGCCGCCAAAGAGGACTGGCTGTTTCGCGCGCTGCAAACGCAGTTGTCTCCCCAAGAACAGGACGCACTCGCAGACGCGGTGAAATTGCTGCAGCGGCTCGCCGACTTCTGAGTGATTCCAGCACCCTTTCAGGATAGATATGGCCATCACCACGCTTGATCCAAACACTGCCCTTATCATCGTCGACCTGCAAAAGGGGATCGTCGGCTTCCCCTTCGTTCACCCCATAGACAAGGTCGTGGAGCGCTCGCGAGCATTGCTCGGCGCGTTTCGTGGGCGCGGCTTGCCTGTCGTACTCGTCAATGTCGCCGGCGGCGCACCGGGCCGCACTGAGCAGCCTCGCCGCAGCGAACCGTTCCCGGCCGGATGGACTGATCTCATCCCCGAACTCGACCAGCAGTCTGGCGACATTGTCGTGACGAAGCGGACCTGGGGCGCGTTCGCCAGCACCGACCTCGAAAACCGGTTGAAGGCGGCGGGCGTCACCCAGGTGGTCGTCACGGGTGTCGCCACCGGAACCGGTGTCGAGGCGACCGCTCGCCAGGCATATGAGCAGGGATTCAATGTCACCCTGGCCATCGACGCCATGACTGACGCGAGCCTTGAGACGCACGACTACAGCATCAAGAACGTCTTCCCGAGGCTGGGAGAGACGGGTACCGCCCAGGAAATCGTCGATTTGCTCGGAACGAGGAGCGTCTGAAAATGGAATGGCTGCATCTGGTGTCCTATTTCTTCGGCGGTGCCTTTCTCACGAACGCGGTGCCGCATTTCGTCAGCGGTGTGATGGGAAAGCGCTTCCAGAGTCCGTTCGCCAAGCCGCTGGGGCAGGGGCTTTCCTCCCCGACCGTGAACGTGCTCTGGGGCTTTTTCAATATCATCGTCGGCTACGTGCTCGTCTGCCGCGTTGGTGATTTCGAATTGAAGATCACGGGCGATGCCATTGCGTTCGCGCTCGGCATTCTGGTCATTGGGCTGCTTAGCGCGCGGCTATTTGGCCGCCCACACGGTGGCCATAGGCTTGGGCGTTCCTGAGCGCAATGGCCACCGGTGTCTTTCGTTCGCTAAGGGGCTACAACTATCGGGTCTGGGCGGCCGGCGCGTTGGTTTCCAACGTAGGCACCTGGATGCAGCGTGCGGCTCAGGACTGGCTGGTGCTGACTCAACTCACGCACCACAGCGCCTCGGCCGTGGGTACGGTGATGGCGCTCCAGTTCGGGCCACAGCTTCTGCTCCTGCCCTGGACGGGCTTCGCGGCAGATCGCTTCAGCCAGCGCAAGCTCCTCATGGCGACTCAGGCAACGATGGGAGCGCTTGCCTTGGCATTGGGAGTGCTCACCGTCACGAGCGTCGTCCAGCTCTGGCACGTCTATGTCTTGGCTTTTCTGTCCGGTTGCGCGGCGGCCTTCGATGCGCCCGTGCGCCAGACTTTCGTGGCAGAACTGGTCGGCGATGCGGATCTGTCGAACGCCGTTGCGCTCAATTCGACCTCGTTCAACGCCGCGCGGATGATCGGCCCCGCGGCGGCCGGCGTGGTCATCGCTTCGGTCGGCACCGGTTGGGCTTTCCTGATCAACGGTGCCAGTTTTGTGGCGGTTCTCGCCTCCTTGTCGTTGTTGCGCGTCTCCGAACTGCGTCTCAGCGCGAGGGCTCGCCGCAGCAAGGGCGGCTTCACCGAGGGATTTCGCTATGTCTGGTCCCGACCGGACCTCAAGGCAATCCTGGTCATGCTGTTCCTGATCGGCACGTTCGGCCTGAACTTTCCGATCTTCATCTCGACCATGGCCGTGGGGGTCTTCCACACCGATGCACGCGGCTACGGTCTCTTGTCGTCGATCATGGCCATTGGCACGATCTCGGGCGCTCTGCTTGCCGCTGGTCGTAGCAGCCCGCAGTTCGTGTCGTTATTGATCAGTACCCTGTCTTTCGGGTTGGGCTGCACGTTGGCCGCCATTGCCCCGAACTATTGGCTGTTCGCCGGCGCGCTGGTCGTCATCGGGGTGGCCGCCTTGACCTTCACCAACACGACCAACAGCCTGATGCAGCTCTCGACCGAGCCCGCCATGAGAGGGCGGGTGATGGCGCTCCGTTTGGGTATCGCACTTGGGGGCACCCCGATCGGGGCTCCGATCGTGGGTTGGGTCGCCGACCATGCCGGCCCGCGTTGGTCGCTGTGCGTCGGCGCGGCATCGGGTCTTGGCGCGGCCATCGTGGCCGCTTACGCTTTGCGCCGGCGGGTTCATCGACCTCGGCAATGTCACCTCGAAGGGCAAGGCCTTCCTTGACGAGCCCGATGCGGGCCGACTGCCCGCCAGCGACTTGTTCCCGCCGCCATTGAATGTCAGTCGGAGGGGGGAACGGAATTGTCGCACTCCGATGTCATCATCCGTATTTTCCAGCGTTGCATGCTGCATGGGCGACTGACGCGTGCCGTCCGGCGCTTTGCCTGACGCGCTGCCTTTTCGGAAGCCGGGAGCATGCATCTTGCGTCTGTACTTGCCTGGTCTGTGCCGCCGGGGAAGCACGGCGGCGCCGATCGTTTCCGTGTCCATCGGCGGTGTGGACCTCCATCGGCACCTGCGATCACGACATCCGGTCGTTGCCGCGGTCTCGCCAATCGCGCAACCATGTCGCGAGATCCGTGACTGGCATGCCCAGTTTGTCGTTGAGTGTCTGGTCTTTCGGCCAGGCAACGCCATCGTTCCGCGCGAAGGCGACCCGGTACTTGCGCATCCCGTCGTCGGGATGTGCCGCCGCATCGGCTTTCAGTTGCGGCACGCGCCAGAGTTCCCGTTTGAAGGGACGGCCAAGCACAGTCTCCAACGTGTCGGCGAGTTCGCGATAGGTGAACGTGTCGCCCGCCAGATGCACGACCTTGTCATCGAAGGCTGGCCGGGACGACGCGATCAGGGCGGTCAACCGGCCAACGTCGTGCGGTGTTGTGACGGTCAGCCTGTAGTCCCAGTCACCCAGTGCGTGCACGGTGTCCTGTTCGAGGTCCACCAGACCAAATGCCGGCAAAACGACGAAACTGGTGAACATCCCGGTCGACACAATCGTCCAGCGTACTTTGTCCTGATTGCGCAACATCTCGCGCACGTCCAATTGCTCATCCCAGACATCCTGGCCGCTGCCCCGGCCGACGACGTCGTAATCCACGCCGAATTGCCAGGGGATGTAATGCGCAACCCCTGCGGCCAACACGGCAGCGGTTATCTTGCGTTGAGTGCCGAGGCCACCGACGAAGCCGGTGCAGCAGATGATCTGGCCGAATGCGGAGAAAACGGTGGCCAGCGCTTCCTCGCTGGCGACGGCGAGGTCCACCTCGACAACGTCGATTCGAAGCTGGCGCATCATGGCGACGGAGGCGGCGTTGGCACCCGGGCGCAGCAGAACGCTGACGGAGGCCGCCTGGCCTGCGTCGCGAAGTCTGGCGAGTTCGCGTAACACGCTCGCACCGAGTTCCCCTGCGCCGAGCACCAGGGTGGGGCCTTTCAGCGAGATTTGAATGGGCATTTGCAACTCCTGTTGAGTTGCGAATAATAGGAGCGTTATGGACCCGCGAGAAGAAGGCACACCCGTGATACCGCCGCAGATTCCCTCATTTGATGAACTCCTTCGACAATCGCAAGAGGCTTGCGACGCATTGAGCACAGACGACGACGGCCTCAAGCGCGAGATACTGACGCATGCGGGGAATCGCTGGTCGCTGGGCGTGGTGCATGCCTTGGGGGTGGCGGGCACGTTGCGCCACGCGGCGCTTGCACGCAGGCTCGATGGGGTGACGCAGCGCATGTTGACGAGGACCCTGCGTCAGTTGGAGCGCGACGGTTTGATCGTCAGGCACGACCATGGCGAAGTGCCGCCGCGCGTCGATTATCGTCTGAGCGAGTCAGGACGAGGACTGCTGGCGGGCATGCTCCCGCTCTGGCGATGGGTTATCGACAATGCGGCCGGTTTTCGCGATGCCCGGCAGCGTTACGACGAGAAATCGTCATCGAAGCACCCGCCGACAGAATCGTCGCGGCGGCAGGAATAGTTCGCTTCACCCGCTACCCGCTACCCGTAGCTATCGAGATTCCATTCGACACCCGAACTTTTCGCAGACCTTAAAACACGGCGCCCAATGCCGTTTGTCACCGAAAGTTCATGTCGGACAGGTAACCTGACTCGCATTTGCCAAAGGTTTGGTTCACGCGGCCCTTGGTGTTTGGACGGGCGCGCGACAGAAGATGACAGCCGATCGGGCATCGACAAGTTGGCTGGCGCTGGCGGGATGTTCGATTTTCCTGGCGCTGACTTCGGCGCTTTCGCCGGTGCGTGCGAACCCCGCAATAGGGCAGGTCGCGCCGGTGCAGGAGACCGAATCACGCATCGACTTCGATATTCCGGCGTTAGCGCTGACCGAGGCGCTCCAGCGCTACGGCGCCACCGCGCGTCAACCGGCGCTCTATCGCAGTGAAATCCTCGCGGGACAAATCTCAACGGCCGTTCAGGGCAGATATTCGCCCGAGGCCGCCCTGCATAAATTGCTCGAAGGCACGGGCCTGACGGCCGAGAAATTCAATATGGGGCAAAGCAGCGCGTTCATCCTGAAGTCAGCGAGTGATAGTGCCGCCGTGCCGTCGCCCAATGGGCTGGGCAATCTGACCGGCTATCCCGGATTTGTGCAGGCACGCGTCTGGCAGGCGTTGTGTGGTAATCCGCTGACCGTGCCCGGCCGCTATCGTGCCGTGCTGCGCTTCGAGCTCGACGCCTCCGGCCATATCCAGCATCCCCGCCTGATCGGCTCGACGGGCGACCGTCGCCGGGACATTGCAGTGCTCGAAACGCTACGTGACCTCCGAATGGACGCCGTACCGCCCAAGGACATCGCGCAACCCGTCACGATGCTGTTGCTGCCGCGCGATGCCGAATTCGGCATGTCGTGCGACGCCGACCCGGCTGCCAGGGCGGGTTCATGAGCGACGACACGCCGCCGATGGTGCTGGTGGACTATCTCACCAAGCACTACACCACGCTCAAGTCGCGCATGACACGCCTGCTGGGCAACGGCGATCTCGCCGGCGATGCGCTTCAAGACACCTGGCTGCGCGTGCACAGTCGCGAGGAAGACGAACCGATCCATAGTCCGGCAGGCTACCTGTTGCGCATGGCCGTCAATATCGCCGTCGACATACAGCGCCGTCAGGGGCGAGCCCTGCCGCTCGACGAAATCGCCGAACTCATGGACATGGCCGATCCCTCACCCGGACCGGAGCAGATCGCGGAGGCGCGTTCCCGCGTGGAGGCGCTGCGTCAGTTCATCGACGGCATGCCCAAACGGCGTCGCCAGATTGTGCTGATGGTCCATTGGGACGGACTGGAACAAAAGGAAGTGGCCCGGCGGCTCGGCGTTTCGCTGCGTACGGTCGAGTCTGATCTGAAGCGGGCGCACGACTACCTGATCGCCCGGAAAGACCGATGATGAAAATAGTCTGCGGTTCCCCAGGGCGCTCGTTCGTCCTTGCATATGAGGCCAAATTTCAGGCAGCCCGCCTGCCATCCGTGCATGCCCAGTCCTTCCCGGATGGCGCAGGCTATGGGGCAAACGCATGAGTTCCGCTGACGACAACCGCGTCCCGTCGCCGGGCGACCTCGAGCGTCAGGCATGGGCATGGCTGCGTCGTCTAAGCTCGGGTGACGTCACGTCGTGGGATGCCGACGCGTTCAAGCGCTGGCTGCACACCAGTCCGGCGCATCACGCCGCCTTCAGCGAGGCCAGACAGGCGTGGGCGTTGCTCAAGCCTGCCGCTCGCGAGGTGCTGGAGAGCAATCCCGAAGCCGCCCGGCAGCATGTGCGCGCGCTGAATGGACCGAATCTCGGTCGCCGCGCGTTTCTCGGTGCGGCCGCGAGCGCTGCCGTGGTCGCTGGCGTTGCCGTGCTGCATCCCCCGGCAGGCCTTTGGCCCGCCCCGGCTGAGTGGGGGGCTGATTTCCGCACGGCGACCGGCGAGCAGCGCACGATCCCGGTGGCGTCGAGGGTGAATGTCATGCTCAATACCGAGACCAGCATTCGCCGGGAAACCGCTGGTGCGCAAACGGTCGGTATCCGGCTGCTGACAGGTGAGGCTGCGGTCGACGTGGCGGCGGGCGGTGCCGCCTTTGCCGTCGTCGCCGGTGCGGGGCGCAGCGAAGCCAATGCGGGACGTTTCGAAGTACGCCGCCAGACGAGCGGTGTTTGCGTGACGTGTATCGACGGGACCGTGAGCGTCGATCACCCCGCCGGCCGCCATGTCTTGAGGGCCGGCGATCAGACCGTCTACGACGACGCGACGGTCGGTCGCGTCAGACGTGTTGCGGTGGCCGATGTCTCCGCATGGCGCAACGGTATGCTGGTGTTCCGCGAGACGCCGCTCAGTCAGGTACTCGACGAGATCAACCGTTACCGGCGCGGCAGGGTGGTGCTGATGAACGCATCGCTGCGTAGCCAGCCCGTGAGCGGGAGCTTCGACATTACGTTGCTGGATATGGCCGTGGCGCAACTGGAGCGCACTTTCGGCCTGAATGCCCGCGCATTGCCGGGTGGATTGGTCGTACTTTCCTGACGTCTTCGCAGCGACGTGGCTACCGTGTCGCTGTCTCTTACAGAAAAAGTTCATCGAAATATTCTGCGGGTGGATGGGTCCGCCGTTCGTCCTTGAGCATGGGGTTACGTTGTCATCATGACGATATGTCGCCGGTGTCCGGCGTACCCCGGTGAACAGGACTGCCCGGCACGGGGCGGGCAGTCGAGTGGTACGGACCCTCTACCGGCAGGATTTGAGATGAGCACACGCGGGCACACGGGCGCAACACAAAAAGTACGGTATCCTAAACAACTGAGAAACGTGTTTCGCGCAGCACCGATGACGCGTGCGATTGCCATGGCGCTGGCCACGGGGGGCATGTTCGTCGATGCGCACGCGCAACAGGCGTTCAGCGCAGGTTGGTTTGCCGCTCGGGGCGCTGCACAGAATACGGCGACGCAGACCGGCAGACTGCCTAACGGTATGCCGGTCTCCTCGTTGAATACCCCGTCCGAGCAACAGCGTCTGGCCAACGTTCAACTGCGGCGCTCCATCGATAATCTGGGTACCGCTGCGCAGGCCATCGCGGCGCAGCAATCGATGCAGGCTGCGGCCAGGCAGGCTGCGCAGAACGACGCCTCGGCGCCCGACGGCTTGGCCTCCGGCGGGCTGAAAGTCGACACCAACAGCCTGACGCGGGGTTGGATCAACGCCAACGCACCGACCCAGACCGCGTCCGGCGGCAAGACCACGGTGTCGGTGCAGCAAACCGCCGACAAGGCCATTCTGAACTGGGAGACGTTCAACGTCGGCAAGAACACTACGGTCGCTTTCGAGCAGCAGCGCGACTGGGCAGTACTCAATCGCGTGAACGATCCGCAAGCCCGGCCGAGCGTGATTCAGGGGCAGATCAAGGCAGATGGCACGGTGCTGATCGCCAACCGGAACGGTGTTGTGTTCACGGGGTCGAGCCAGATCGACACGCGAAATCTCGTGGCGGCGGCGGCCAACATCAGCAATGACCAGTTCCAGAACAATGGCATCTACGGCACGGGGACCAGCACCCCGACGTTTACCGAGGCCGCAGGCAAAGTCCAGGTCATGGCGGGCGCGCAGATCGCGACGCGCGCGCCGGGCGCGTCGACCGACGGTGGCGGCTACGTATTGCTGCTCGGTAAGGAAGTGCACAACGCAGGCGACATCGCCACGCTCAAGGGGCAGGCGGTGCTGGCGGCGGGCGACAGCTTTGTCATCAAACGCGGTGTCGGGACGAACAGCAACCCGGCGTCGACCACACGCGGCAGCGAGGTCACGCCGCAATTCGCCGCCAACAGCGCGGCCGGGCTCGTGACCAATTCGGGCCTGATCATGGCTCGCGAGGGAGATGTCACGCTCGCCGGGCGCGACGTCCAGCAGAATGGCGTGGCGATTGCCACCACATCGGTCAACACGCGCGGCACGCTCCATCTGTTGGCTGTGGGGGCTGATAGCAAGATCGCTGTTGGGCGCGGGGCGACGACCGCCATCGTGATCGATGGCAGCGGCAGCGCGCTGGACAGCCAGCGCAGCGCTTTACTCGGGCCGCCCGTCGAGGGGGCCTATAACATCACACCCGTCGACGACCGGCGCGACCAGTCGCGTATCGAGATCACCAGCGCGGGCTCCGTCGACTTCCTGCCGGACTCGCTGACGCTGGCGACCGGCGGACAGATCATCGTCAACGCGGCGACTCGCAGTCTGGTGCGCGACGGTGCCCAACTCGATGTCTCCGGGGCCGTCGGCGTCAATCTGTCGATGGAGAGCAACAACGTCAAGGTCAACGTTCAGGGCAACGAGCAGCGCGACGCGCCGGGCAATCGCGGCAGCAAACTGCTCAACAGCAACGACGTGTGGATCGACCGCCGCAAGGTCGTCTTCGTTCCGAAGGGGACGAATGGTTACGACAGCGACCGCTGGTACACGGCAGGCGGCCTGCTCGAAGTCGGCGGCTACCTCGGTACCCAGGGACATAGCATTGGCGAATGGATGGCGCAGGGCGGCACGCTGACTTTCGGCGGCGCGGACGTCGTTACGCAATCGGGCTCCAACATCAATTTGTCGGGTGGCACGTTCAATGTGCAGACCGGCTATCTGAAGCAGACTTGGCTCAAGGGTGCCGACGGAAGTCTGTACGAAGTATCGAAGGCCCCGGCCGACCTGCTTTACACCGGCATTTACAAGGGCTTCGAGGATGTCCACGCCCGCTGGGGGGCGAGCGCGACTCGCTACTACGCCACACCGTTCATCGCGCCGTCGACACGCCTTGAGAATGGCTACACGGTCGGTCGCGACGCCGGGCGCCTCGTGGTCTCGACCAAGAGCGCTGTGCTCGAAGGCGGCATTGCCGGCGACATCTTCCAGGGCGCTCGCCAGACACAGGCCCCGGCACCAGATCTCGACGGGTACAACCAGTCACAGAACGCGGTCGCCCGCCGAGGGCAGTTGATCGTCGGCAAGTCTCAGTCGATGTACGACAAGACTAGTGGCCTGCTCTACGACAACCTGAGTGCGATGATGAACGAGGTCGACTTGCGCGACACGCAAGCGCGCGTGGCGGCAGGGTTGGATCTCACCGCGGCGATCCCTGTCGGGCGTCAGGGCAAGTTGGTGCTCGACACGTCGCTTCTCAACGGTTTCTCGCTCGGGGCGATTCGCGTTGCCGCCAAGGATCGGATCGAGGTCGGCGGCGACCTTCGCGTGGCCTCGGGTGGCCTCGTCACCCTGTATGGCAACGACGTTGCGGTGAACGCCAACGTGACCGCGCACGGCGGCCGTATTCAGATCGGCAGTCTGCTGAGCCAGATGGATGCGAACGGCCTCGTGAACACCACGGTCAATCCCGTTACGCCTGTGGGCAACGTAACGGTGGCCAAGGGCGTGAAGCTCGATGCGAGCGGCCGGTGGAGCAATCTCGTGACGGACCCCGACCGGATCGATGGCCTGCCTTATCGAGAGGGTGGCAGCGTTGCCCTTCGCGGCAGCGGCGATCTCACTCTGGGGCAGGGCAGCCTCGTCGACGTGTCTTCCGGCGCGACACTCGCGAGCGACGGGAAATTGCAGGGCGGGCGCGGTGGCGATGTCACGCTGGCCGCCACGGGAAGCAACGCGTCGCTGACGCTGAGTGACGGCGCCAACGTGCGCGCTTACGGTTTCAGCGGCGGCGGCACGCTCGACTTGCTGTCGCACAAGGTGGTGATCGGCGAGGCACCGGCCACGCCGGAAGCCGGCACGCTGACGCTTGGCAGCGACTTCTTCAACAAGGGCTTTTCGAGCTATCGGGTCAACGGCGCCGTAGGCGTGAGCGTGAACGACGGCGCTCATGTCGATGTGACGATGCCCGTTTATCGACGGGCCGACGCAACACGCGATCTGATGTCGAGCGATTTGCGCGACAGTTTCACGGTGTGGACGCCGCCGTTGTATCAGGAGAACGCCGCCAAGGCGGTGCTCACCCAGCGCAAAGGCGCCAGTCTTGCCCTCCAGACCGGTAACTACCTCTCCACGGCGGCGGACATGGAGACGGCTCAGTTGGTCGTCGGCAAGGGGGCGGTCGTCAGTGTCGATCCGGGACAGTCGATTGCCTTGAGCGGCATCGGCCAGATCACGGTCGACGGCACGCTCAACGCCTGGGGCGGCAACATCACGTTGGGCGACATGAAGGACAATGCCGTGGTGGCCGAGACGGTCAACGCGCAGGGGCATGCCCGCTCGATCTGGGTTGGCGAGAGCGCCGTGCTGGACGTGGCGGCCCGGGCGGCGACGGCGAGCGACGTGCGTGGCAATCCCTACGGACTGGTGCGCAACGGCGGCAATATCGTCATCGGCGCAGAGATCGATCATGTTAACGGCAGCGCGACAGGCACGCACCTGTTCGTGGTCGTGCGTAACGGTGCCGTACTCGATGCCTCCGGCGCGCAGGCGATGCTCAACGTCGACGGACAGGGCGTAAGACAGGTCACGACCAACGGCGGCAATATCTCGATTGCGTCGAACAATGGCCTGTATCTGGACGGTGCGTTCAGAGCAGTTGCCGGTGGTGCTGGTGCGACGGGGGGCACATTTTCCGTTGCGCAGGTGAGTGCGGCCTATCTGAAGCAAGCGGCGACCGAGCGCGTGCTTGCATCGCGCGAATGGACTGTTGAGCAAGTCCAGAGCGAGGGCCCCTTGCACGGCATGCTGACGCCCGCGCAGGCCGCCGCCGCACTGACTTATGGGTACGGCCGATTGTCCGTGGCACAGATCGAGGCAGGCGGCTTCGGTAACTTTTCCATCCTCGGGCAAGTCGGATTTGCTGGCGATGTTTCGCTCAAGCTCAACCAGAATCTGCAGATCTACGGCGGCCTCACGACGGCGAAAAATGCTGCCGCGCCGTCGAACGTCCACTTCGATGCGTCGTACCTGCGTCTGGCTCAGGCACGTTTGAACACTCGGGACGGGTACGTAGTCCCGGGCGAGGTAACGCCTGTGCCGCGCCCGCTCATTGGCAAACTGGATGCGAATGCCAACCTCATCGACGTACGCGGCGGGGTGGCCGTCGACGCCGGTAACATTGAATTGACCAGTCGTGGCGACTTGCGGTTTATGCCTACTAGCGACGGTTGGAAGGGCGGGGAGCCCGTCACGGTGCTGTCCGGCCCCGGAGACATCACGCTTCGCGCCGCGCAGTTGTACCCGGGCACCGGCGCAGGTGCCGCTGTCAGAGCCGGCTACAGTGTTGTCAAGGGGCTGGCCGGCTACGACCCGACGCGTAAGCTGAGTGTCGCGCGCACCACCGATGTCATCCCGGAACTCCCATATTCGGCATTCGGCTCGCTGTCGTTGCTGGCCGCGAACGTGGAACAAGGCGGTGTGGTCCGTGCGCCATTGGGACGCATTCAGCTTGGCACGCCGGGTTACGACGGCGCGAACAGCCTGACCGTCCGTCTTTTGCCCGGCAGCGTGACATCCGTGAGTGGTGCCGGTCTCACCATGCCCTATGGGGGCACGCTCGACGGTCAAAGCTGGACCTACAACGGCAAGGACGTCACCTTCCCGGGCGCGGGCGGTGTCGTCGGCTTGGTATTGGCGGGGCAGTCGGTCAGCGTCGAGCGCGGCGCGCTGGTCGACCTCTCTGGCGGTGGCGACCTCGTGGGTGCCGGCTTCGTTTCGGGGCGCGGCGGTTCGACCGACGCGCGCTTCTATCCGCTGATGCAGGTCGGTGCGAATGGCGGATTCGTCTTGCCGGACTCGAAGACCAACCCCGTCTACGCCATCGTTCCCGGCATGCAAAGTGCCTACGCACCGTCGGCGGGCGGCACCAGCGATCCGGCCATCGGCCGCCAGATCACTATCGGCGCCGGCGTGCCCGGTCTGCCTGCGGGCACCTATACGTTGATGCCTTCGACTTACGCACTGCTGCCGGGCGCGTTCCGCGTCGAAGTCAACGGACGTGCGGGACAAGGTGCGGGCGCATCGGCGCAGGCCATGCGCAACGGCTCGTGGTCCGCTGCCGGAACCCTGTCGACGGCGGGCACCGGGTCTCGCAACAGTCTCGCCAGTCAGATGATCCTGACACCGGCGAACGTGTTGCGCACCTATTCGCAATACAACGAGACCGACTATGCCACGTTCGCGATAGCCGATGCGGCGCGGCGTGGCATTCCGCGTTCCGCGTTGCCGGTCGACGCCAGAACGCTTCAGTTGGCGCTACAGCCGGGCGCCGGTGCCAATGCCTTCCGTTTCGACGGCACGGGCCGTTTCGATGCGGCGCAAGGCGGCTACGGCGGCACGGTGTCGGTATTGACGCCGAGGGGAAGCGCCGGGATTCAGGCGCTGGAAGTCGTGGCCGCGAACGCCAATGCCACGCCCGGATTCAGGGGGGTCACGCTGCGCGTGGACAGCCTGAATCATATCGGCGCGTCACGCATCGTGCTTGGCGGTACGCCGGCGACAACCTACGATCAGGGTGGCAACTACATCAGCTTCGGCTATGACATGCCCGAGCAGCTCTATTTGCGCAGCGGCGCGATATTGTCGGCACCGGAGGTGTTCCTCGTGGCGGCGGACAATCCCGGAAATCTGCTCGCGGGTGGTCTGATTCGCGTGGAGCAGGGGGCGGGCATCAACACGCTCGGCCGGGGCAAGGTCGCTTACGACGCGAACGACGGATTTATCTATCAGGCAGACGGCTACGTACTCGCGGCGTCCAACGGGCTGGTGAATCTTTTGCCGCCCAGCGCTGCCGCGCGAGGGGGGATCGAAATCGGCAACTGTCCCGGTGGCGCATGCACCGGCACGACAACGCTCTATTCCGAAGGAACGATCGCTGCGGCGACGACCGGTTCGTTCACGCTCGACGACGCTGTGCGCTACGGCACACGCAATCTCACGCTTGCGGTGGGCGCCATCAACGTCGGTACCTCGCAAGCGCTTGCCGAAGCGCAGGCGAACGGTACCCGCGCGAACGGTTTGGCGATGAACCAGAATCTCATGGACCGACTGCTGCGAGGAGACACGTCGACAGGTGCTCCGGCATTAGAGACGCTGACGCTGAGCGCGGCAAACAGCGTCAACTTCTACGGCGATGTCACGCTCGATACCTACGACAAGACAACCGGCAAATCCGTGCTGAGCCGTCTGGTGCTCACGACGCCGGCCATCTACGGGCAGGGCAATGGCGCAACGGCGGCCACTATCCGTACCGCTAACCTGGTCTGGGGCGGGGCGCAGAGCGAGCCCGGCGCCGTGATTGCCAACGGGGCAGGCACCGGCAGCGGCACGTTGAATCTGGAGACGGAGCGCTTCGAGTTCGGTTTCGGACCGTTTTCGCAGCCGAGCAGTATCAAGTCGTACGATCGTCTGGCGCTGGGTTTCGCCAACGTCAACATCAGCGCCAGCGATCGCATGACATCGAACCACAAGGGCAGCTTGTCGGTGTATCAGTCAAAGGGCGCCTATGACGCGTTGAGCGGCTTCCAGTACAGCGGCGGTAACCTGAACCTGACGGCGCCGCTCCTGACGGGGGCGGCCGGTTCCTCGAACCGGATCACCGCTGGCGGCGCAGTTTCCGTGGTGGCGCCCGCAGGTGCGGTGCCGGTCGATCGTTCGCGGGATACCGACGCGCTGGGCGCAGATCTGACACTGCACGGCGATAGCTTGCGTGTGGCGACGGCCGTGGTGCTGCCCAGCGGCAAGCTCACGCTGATTGCCGATAAGGATCTGACGCTGGCCGACGCCGCACAGATCGATCTGGCAGGGCGTAAACGCAGCTTCTTCGACGTCGATAAATTCACCTGGGGAGGCGACGTTGTGCTGGAGAGCCGTGGTGGCAACATCTTCCAGTCAGGCGGGTCGAGCATTGATCTGTCGGCCATCAACAGCAGCGCAGGCACGCTAAAGGCCATCGCCCTCGATGCAGCATCGGGGCAAGTGAATCTGGAAGGCCGGATTCTTGGCAACAGCAGCGGCCACTACGATGCCGCCGGCACGTGGGTTCCGTTCAAGCAGGGCAGAGTGGAGATCCGTGCGCAATCGCTGGGCGCCGGGTCGCCGGATGCGCAGTTCGCGGCGCTCAACACGCGGCTGAATGACGGCGGCGTGTTTGGCGGGCGCAGCTTCCAGCTCAAGCGCGGCGACCTCACCATCGGCAGTGAACTCAAAGCGGGCGACGTCAACGTGTCGGTCGATAACGGCAGTCTGACGGTCGCCGGCGTCATCGACGCCAGCGGCGAGCGTGTCGGATCGATCCGGCTGGCGGGGAAAAACGGTCTCACGCTGGCCGATACCGCGGTGCTCGATACGCACAGCACCGTATTGCGCGTGGACAGTTACGGCAAGATCATCGACAGCCCGAACCGAGCCATCGTCGAACTCAGTTCGGGCAACGGCACCCTCACCTTGGGGCGCGGCGCACAGATTGACTTGCGTCATGGCACGAATGCGGCGTTCGGCACGGCAGCGGGGCAGAACGATGGTGCACCGCGCGGCACGCTCACGCTGAACGCGCCGCGCCTGGGGAGTCAGGGCAGGGTGGACGATGCCGATGCCGGCACCTACGGTGACGTTGCCATCGACGCCCGTAGCGGTCTGATCATTCGCGGGGCCAAGTCCATTGCACTGAACGGCATGCAGCGGTACGACGACGCCCCATACGCCACGCTCAAGGATGCCAATGGCAACGTCGCGCTCGATGCGACCGGCAAGCCGGTGCTGGAACTGGCGGCCGGCGGCCGTCCGTATCAGGTGATCGATCAGGCGTACATGGACGGCAAGCACGCAGACAGTACGACCTTCATCGACCATGCGCTGGCGAACGGCAATCTGCTGAACGTGAAGATGGCGGGGCTCAATAACGCCAACTACCTCGACGCGTTGCATTTGCGTCCTGGCGTGGAGGTTGTGAGCAAGGCCGCCGACGGCGATATGATCGTTCGCGGTGACCTCGATCTGTCGGGCTATCGCTACGCGAGCCTCAATCCGCGCTCGGCGAAGACCAACGTCTACGGTTCCGGAGAGGTGGGCATGCTCACCGTGCGGGCGGGCGGAAATCTCGATATTTTCGGCAGCATCAACGATGGCTTCTCGCCGCCGCCGATCACCAAGGACGATAACGGGTGGAAGCTTCTGCCGGGCATGAACTTCGGTGGAGACGACATTGTCGTGCCGGGGCTGGGCGTGACGCTGGCCGACGGTACCGCGTTCCCCGCCGGGGCGATCCTCAACTACGACTTGCCGATCAAGGGCGTTGTCATACCGGCCGGTACGCGCATACTGGTGACAGTGACGCTCGACGCGCCTCTGATATTGCCCGCCGGTACGGTGCTCACGGGCGCTGTGCGTGACAGCGCGGGCAATGTCTTGTTTGCGGCAGGCACGCTGCTGAAGACGCCGGTAACGCTTGCGGCCGATTCCCGGGTCGACCCTGGTTCGGTGTTGCCGTTGGGCGTGAGCGCACGCGCCATGCTCTGGCCCAAGGGCGTGCCGTTGCCCGGAACGCCCGATTCTGGCGAAGGCGATCTGAAACGAAACGTGGTGTTGCTCGACGGGGCACACGCGCTTGCCACGGGGGCGGTGATCCCGTCAGGTACCAACGTGAAACTGCTCGCGGGCGTCGACTCAATCGAGCTGCGTCCGGAGATTGCCGGCCGGCAAGGTAAGTCGTGGGCCATTGCCCAGATGTTGCCCGAGGGATCTCAGTCGTGGTCGCTGCGGCTGGTCGCGGGGGCCGATACAACCGCGGCCGATAGCCGGATCGTACAAACGCGCCCGGTGCATGGGGACCTGCGGCTGGCGGACAGTCACTACGGCATGTACGGCAAGGGTGTGCCACCCAAGGGGGTTTCGTACTGGTCGCAGGAAGCGGCAGATCTGGGGATTAACGGCATTGTGGCAGGCGAAAAGATCGAAGAGGCCCTGCTCAAAGAGCTGGGTGTCAACTCCTCCGTCGATGAATTCTGCTCGGATTCACCGGCATATTGCGTCATCAAGGTCAGCTATACGTGGACGCAGCAAGGGATCGACGAATGGGGCGATCCGTCGCTCCATGTGGGGGACGTGTTGGACCCGGTCAAACTCGGCTGGCCGACGATGTGTGATGAGAACCCGGGGTGGTGTACCGCGCCGGGCATGACTTACAGCTACTACGCGACGAGTCAGCGTTTCAGCGTGTTGCGCACCGGCACGGGCGATCTTGAATTGCTCAGTGGCGGCAACATGCACGTGGATTCGTTGTACGGTGTCTACACCGCCGGTACGTCGTCGGACAAGACTCGTCCGGGTGATCCGTACAACCAGCCGCGAGCGAGAAGTGCGGCCGGCACTGTGCTCAACGAGCCCGCAGGCAACAATGAAGCGTTTGTCGACGGTGGCGCCGACAGCGTGTATCGCGCCTGGTATCCCGATCAGGGCGGCAATCTGTCGCTGCGTGTCGGCGGCAATCTGACGGGGTCGATACTGCAACCGAGCGCGTGGATCAGCCAGCGGCCGCTTCCGGGCGACGGTGGGTACGACAGCGCCAGCGTGAGCAACTGGTTATGGCGTCAGGGCAGCGATGGCGTGGCCACCGGCACCCAGGTGCAACCGACGGCGTGGTGGATCAACTTCGGCAGTTTTGTCAGCGCATTTGGCGGAGGCGTCAGCCGCCTGATCGGCTTTACGGGGTTCGGTACGCTGGGTGGGGGCAATCTGACGGCGCAGATCGATGGCGACGCGGGACAATTGACGAGGCTTGCCGGCAGCCGTTTCTCAGAGGGGGTGAACCCGCGCCCACAAGGGCTGGTGCTGGCCGTTGCGAGCACCGGCCGTGTCGCGGCGGACGGCAGCATGACGTTGACCGGTGGCGGCGACCTCGATTTGCGAGTGAGCGGCGCGGTGAATCCTGTCGGCAGTAATCTTATCGATCACGCGAACGGCGTGGTAAGCAACCTGCGCGGTCACACCGAGATCAAGGCCGGCCAACTGGGTACGATCGACCTCGTCTACGGCAACACGTGGTCAAAACATACGGCGGGCGAGACCCGCGCGTTCGATCCCTTCCGGTCCACGCGCGGCGACATGAGAGGCGGATTCACGTTAGTGCCGGGGGATTCGACGTTCAACCTGTCGACGCTGTCGGATCAGGTCACGCACGACGTCGCCGATCCCGGCCGGCTTCCAATGGACTATGCCTCGCCGTATGTCAGCAAGACGGGCATTTACGGTAGCGGCTGGAGCTGGTTCACCTTGTGGACGGATCGCACGGCTATCGATATGGTCACTGCGGGCGGCAACCTCACGCCGGTCAACACCACGGTCGGCACGTTGACGGATGAAGCCGTGATGTATCCGTCGACGCTGCGTGCTGTAGCGGCCAGTGGCAGCCTCTACTACAGTAAGCAGGGGCTCGTGCAGGGCGCCACCAACAACGCGTTCTCGTTCTTGCTGGCACCGTCGTCCGCTGGTGGTCAGTTGCAGTTCCTCGCCGCTGACTCGATCTACGCAGGGGGCTTCACGGTCAGCCAGTCCGGGGCGTCGAAACGCGCGATTGCGACGCCGCAACGGCCCGCGTATCTGTCCTGGTTGCTGCCCGTGGGCGGGTCGATGGCACCGACACCGGACGCCACCAATCTTTCTGGCGACGGTAATCGCGCGGCGCTCGGGAAGTTCCCGCTGTTCGCATTCGACGCGAATTCCGCGACGGGGCAACCGAATGCCGGCGCGGTCCCGGCGCTCTTCTATGCCGTGGATGGTGATCTGGTTGGGGTGAGTACCGGGCGGATCATCAAGTTCACCGGCACAGGCTCATTCTTCGAGCGGGAACCACGGCGCGGCCGAACCTGGTATGAGGGGGCGCAGCCGGTCCGGATGCTGGCGGGACGCGACATCGTGCGAAGTGGCAACCTGCTGCTTGAGGAAGGTTCAGGGGCCAATGCAACCGGTTTCGATTTCAGCTACACGGGCAATCTGTTCGTTCATAACAACGTGACCGACGTGTCGGTTGTCTCTGCCGGACGCGACATTCTCTACAGCTCATTCAATGTCGCCGGTCCGGGCACGCTGGATATCAGCGCCGGGCGCAACATTCTGATGGAGGACCGTGCTGCGGTGACTAGTGTCGGACCTGTCACGACGGCCGATACGCGTCCCGGAGCGAGCATCGCCATGCAGGCGGGCGTGGGCGCCAGGGGACTGGATTATCTCCAGTTCGTGAAACCCTATCTGGACCCGGCCAATCTGGCGCGCGTCGGCGTGCCGCTGGCCGATCAGGCGGGCAAGGTTGTGAAGACCTACGAAGCGGAATTGGCGACGTGGCTGGCCGAACGTTACGGCTTTTCGGGCATCGGAGACGAAGCCCGCGCGTACTACCTCGGATTGCCGGTGGAGCAGCAGAGGGTTTTTGCGCGCGATGTCTATTTCGCCGAACTCAAGGCTGGCGGGCGCGAGTACAACGATCCGGCCAGCCCGCGCTACGGCAGCTTCCTGCGCAGCCGCAATGCCATAACCGCGCTTGCCCCGGACGCCGATGCGAACGGCAATCCCGTGGCGTACGCGGGCGACATCCTGCTCTTCCGGGGGAATCAGGTGATCTGGGACCAGCAGAATCAGGTGAACATTTATCACCCGCGCAGCGGCTACATCCGCACCAACTATGGTGGTGGCATCCAGCTCCTCACACCGGGCGGACGACAGGTCTTCGGCATCGAGGGCGCGGCCCCCCCGGCGGAGTCCGGTGTGCTCACGCAGGGCGGCGGCAATATCGAGATGTTCTCGCATGGCAGCATCCTGCTTGGCCAGAGCCGGATCATGACGACGTTCGGGGGCGATATTCTCGGCTGGTCGTCGGAGGGGGATATCAACGCGGGGCGCGGTTCGAAGTCCACCATCGTCTATACGCCGCCCAAGCGTGAATATGACCCGTGGGGTAACGTGAAACTATCGCCGCAGGTGCCGAGCACCGGCGCGGGGATCGCCACACTTAACCCGATTCCGGAGGTGAAGCCGGGCGACGTCGATCTGCTGGCGCCGCTGGGAACGATCGATGCCGGCGAGGCGGGGATTCGGGTCTCGGGGAGCTTGAATCTGGTGGCGCCGCAAGTGATGAACGCAGCGAACATCCAGGTGCAAGGGAAGTCGACGGGCGTTCCGGTCATCGCTGGCGTGAACGTGGCGGCGCTGACCAACGCGAGCGCCAGTGCAGCGCAAGCAGCGTCCGCCGCGCAGGACGCCGTGCAGCGTGAGCGAAGTGCCGCGCGTGCATCGCAGCCGTCGATCTTCACGGTGCGCACGTTGGGGCAGGCGACTGCGCCGGAGGCGGGGGCAGGCGTTGGTACGGCGTTGCCGCTGCGATCGTCGTTTTCGCCCGAGACGGCTCGCTACAGCGCATCAAACCCGGTGCAGATCGTGGGGCTGGGCGCGAAGGTCGATCCGGCGCTCTGGGCACGTCTGAGCGACGCGGAACGCCTGGCGTTGCGGCAGGATCGATAGGTGGTGAGTGAAATGTGGCCATCAATCTGGCGCTCATGCGGGCTTTCCTGGACGCGGGCATCCGTTTCGCGATCCCGGCCTGCGTGCAATATCTTGCTCAAGCGTTCCGGCCCCTGGGGGTGTGTGCACCACACACTAGGTGCTCAGGGGGGGCGCGAGCCTGCTGGCATAAGCGTTGCGGCGTGGTAGGATCGTTCGTGTCCACGTGATTCAGATCGTGGCATCGATCCAATCCGGTCCCGTCTCGAGACGGGTACTTCAGGAGGCCAGTATGTCTGCAGAGCAAAAGACGTTACATCGCGGGTTCACCATCATCACCGTTCTCGAACGCCTATCGAAGGGCCGCGCACGGCTGTCGGCCAAGGTGCTTGCCAGCGACGAAGATCACAAGCGACGCCTCGGCGGAAAAAAGCTCCTGCAAGCCAAGCGCTGGTTCGATCACTTTGCCGATGATCTGGCCGCGCCGGTCATCGCCGGACTCAAGCACACCATCGATCTGGAGTTGGCCGCTGCTGCGAAGGCTGCATCGAAGACGCCCGCCAAGCCGGCAGCCCCCAAGGCTCCTAAAGCCACCAAGCCGGCTAAACCTGCGAAGGCCGTGAAGGCCGCCAAGCCGAAAAAAGCGGCGAAGGCGGACAAGCCCGATAAGGTGGTGAAGCCGCGCAAGTCGTCCAAAGCTGTCGCCGCGACGAAGCGGGTACAGGGGCTGAGAGTAGGCAATGGTTCGTCTGCCGCCGTAGGCGCGGCCAATGGCGCGGCGCGGGCAAAGTCGGTGAGAATGGCCAAACCCGTTGCGGCTGGCAGTGCCGCGAAAACGCGTAAGCGCACCGCGTCGTCAGCACCCGCCGGAGCATCGGCACCCAAGCCGTTCAAGACGGCACCGGGTCGTAGCACGACGTAGCGTTACACGAGGGCGAGCGGCGCATATCGGGAGCGATTGCCGCGACGTCACAAGACTTCTGTTCAACGGCGCGCGCCAGTCCGGCGACGCGCCGTTTTTCTTTGGGCCGATGAGCCGAAAGCGCTTGTATGCGGGGCGGGCGAATATGACGCCTCGCGTATTGGGCGGGGGATGGCGGATATCACGGTCACCGAATCGATTGCGGCACGGGCGACATATGCTGGGAATTTCATGTGTTGCAAACGCACCACCCGTGTACAGACTTTGTCGCGGACGTGTCAAAATGCTCCCGCTTTCCGATCACTAGCGGTGCTTTTCCTTCGCAGGAAAGCACCGCTAGTTATTTAATAAGTACTCCATTGCATATGCGGTTGCAGCAAGCCTCGTATCGCTGACGTGAGCAACCGACATCGACCGGGGATGTCCGCAGTGACGGACCGAAAAAATATAAGACCACCATCAAAGAGGAAAACATGAAGCGCTTCCAACTCACGGCGCTGGCTGCTGCCAGTTTTGCCGTCGCCGCACCGGCGATGGCCCAGAGCAACGTCACGCTCTATGGTGTGATCGACGCGGGCATCGGTTACGTCAACAATGTGGCAAGCGGCCTGAATGCCAAGGGCGCGCACAACTTCCAGGCCGTGAGCGGCATTGGCCAGGGCAACCGTTGGGGCCTGAAGGGCTCGGAAGATTTGGGCGGCGGCCTGAAGGCGGTGTTCGTGTTGGAAAATGGTTTCAGCCTGACCAACGGCGGCTTGCTGCAAAACAGCCGCATGTTCGGTCGTCAGGCATACGTGGGGTTGCAGAGCACGCAGGCGGGTACCGTGACGATCGGTCGTCAATATGACGCCGTGGTCGATTTCGTGAGCCCGATCACGTCGGCCAAGCAGTGGGCGACGCAGTATGGCGCGCACGTCGGAGACATCGACAACCTGTACAACTCGTTCCGCGTCAACAACTCGATCAAGTACACGAGTGTGAACTACAGCGGGTTCTCGTTCGGCGCGTTGTACGGCTTCAGCAACGAAGCCAACACCGGCAGCGGCACGGGCTTCTCGCATAACAACGCGTTCAGCCTTGGTGCTTCGTATGCCAACGGCCCGCTCACGGCGGCACTTGGCTATATGCACCTGGCAAGCCCGGGCACGGCCAACGGCAGTGGTGCTGTGACGAACGATTACTCGAGCGCCACCGACATCTTCTATACGAGCGCCGTCGACAAGCACGACATCGCGGCGGCTGGCGTGTCGTACCAGATTCAGGCTGCTACGGTCGGTTTCGTGTACAGCTACGCCAAGGTTCGCTACACGAATCAGTCGTCGATTCGTGTGAATACGTTTGAACTGAACGGCAAGTATCAGGTGACGCCGAACCTGCTGGGTGGTCTGGCCTTCATCTACAGCGATGGCAGCGTGGGTGGTGCAACGGCGCTCTCGGGCATCACTAAGGGCACGAAGCCGCGCTGGTTCCAGGTCAACGCGGGGGGTGTGTACTCGTTCAGCAAGCGCACGGAAACGTACCTGACGGGTGTCTACCAGCGCGCAACGGGTGACGCTGTCGTGGCCGCGATCGACAATGTTGGCGGCCCGACGGGCACGGGCGCGCAGTCGCAAATCGCCGTCATCGCTGGCATGCGCCACAAGTTCTAAGGTGGATTTCAGGCCGATTCGCACACAGTATCGTCGGCATGACCGGCGGGGGAGGCCGATGCCATTCCTCTGGTTGCAACGGGCTCCGCCGCCTGCCGGTGGGGCCCTGTGTATTGGGGAAGGCCAATCCGTGTGCATTTCACCCACTTTATGTGTATAATCACGACCTTGTCCAAAATATGGGCAGTGCGGGGGGTGGCGCTCACTGACGAACGATGAGTGTCTGCTTCGCCATCAATCAACCGTTCAGCCAGTCTGGAAGGCGCGATGCGGGTTCGCGGTAGCGAGCGGGGCGTCGAATGCCAATCGGGAGATCGCAGAGGAGGTGAGTCGCGGTCCCGCCGGATGTGGTGTAGTGCAAGTCCGTAGCAAGTCCGTTCGTCGCGCCTGGCAGGAGGAGTCTCCGGCAGGGCGGGGAAGGGTGTCTTTGCTCGGTAAGTTAAATATCCGGCTCGAATGAGCCGAATCACTATTCGAGATATTGCATGACCAAGATCGTTATCAAAGACGGTGAACCCGTTGAAGTTGCACTGCGTCGTTTCCGTCGCGCTATCGACGGCACGGGCCTGATCAAGGAAGTCAAGGCACGCGCTGCTTACGAAAAGCCGACGGCTGAGCGCAAGCGCAAGAAGGCTGCTGCCGTGGCCCGTCTGCGTAAGCGTCTGCGCAGCCAGACGCTGAAGAAGAAGATGTACTAAGCACGTCGTTGCGCCGTTGGCGCAGTGAAGTGCGAAGTCAAGAACCCGCCGCGAGGCGGGTTTTTTTATGGATGGAAGCGGCGTATCGGTTTGCTACACTCATGGCCGTCGCTGCCACGCCGCGATCGCTTTATCCTCTGACTCCCTACGATTCTGATATGAAAACGTTGACTTTCGCTGCGCTCGACACGCTGACACAACAAGCCGAGCAGTCGCCGCGTGCCCGCATGAACCAGAACCTGCACGAGTCGCTGGAAGATCCGATTCAGCGTCTGGCCATTGCGATGGAGCCGGCAACGTACATTCGCCCGCATCTGCATCGCCATACGTGGGAGTTGCTCACGGCGCTGCGCGGCCGTCTTATTGTGCTGACGTTCGACGAAGCGGGTATCGTCACCGACCGCAAGGTGCTCGGAGAGGACGCGAGCGTAGCGGAGACGCCGCAGGGCACCCATCACACCGTGCTGTCGCTGGATCCGGGGGCCGTGATTTTCGAAGTGAAGCATGGTCCGTACCGTCCGTTCGTCGAGTCCGATTACGCGAGCTGGTCGGCACCGGCAGACACCCCCGAAGCCGCAGCGTTCATGGCGTGGGTCAAGACGGCGCAGGTGGGTGAGCGCTGGACAGCCTGATGCTCGATAAAGCTCCAATGGCGCGCAATTCGATGGCGCTGTTGGGGCGTCAGCGCGTTCAGCCCTGAAACTCGATGGCCATGGCGAGCAGCGCTGTGGCCGCTGAGTCGACTGCACCACGCCAGTCGATCCAGTCGACGGTTTCGGGTGGGATAGCGTCTGACTTGCTGTTGCCAGGGCGTGCCAACGGTATTCATGAAACCCCGGTAAGCCGGCCGACTGTGAGGGCTGGCTCAGCACGCGATTGATGGATGAGGCGCAGTCGTTTGTCACGCGGCCAGACGCAAAGGCGTTGGCAGGTGAGGCGGCACCGAAGGCATAGGTATCGCAGCGAACGCCGCAATCCATATCTGGATGGTCCCCCCGACAGGAATCGAACCTGTATCTAGCGCTTAGGAGGCACTCGTTCTATCCATTGAACTACAGGGAGAGACTGCATTCTATCCATTAGCGCGACGCCCTTTGAAATCAGGGACATCGCCTTATTCTACGGGGCTTTCCGGCTGATTGTGATACCCCTAACGTATCACGCCAGATCACCCCGCAACCTGCTGTATCACGTTGTGGCCGCTGCAAATCTGCTACAGCACGGAAGCATGCTGGCATTCATTTTGCAAATCAGTGCACATCGGCCACTTAGGCTTAACACGAGCGCAAGAGTATAGCAAAAACGTTTCACGTGAAGGCGCGGGCGTTAGCTTATGTACTCGAAATGGATGTCGATATCGAAGGCGACAGGAAACATCGACGAGATGTTGGCCTTACACTTTCGGGCGTAGCGTTGTTTTCGATAGCGATGCCCTCCTGACGCGATCCGTCTACCCTTGTCTGCCCGTTGCCGGGTTTTCGCATCGACACGCTCACGCACGTTTTGCAGAAATGGAGCGACGTCGGCGTCGCGTTTCCCCGTCACCGAGATGAAGCGCGAATCGAAGTCCGGCAGAGCCCCGTCCAACAGGTTCACGAAAACCATCGCCATCGGGCTTCACCACCGTCTATGTTCCGCCGACGGTTGCCGGGAATGCGAATCATGAGGGCGACGCGAGGCGGATCGCAGCCTCGCGCCACCATCGCTTTAGGCTTCGGTCATGTAAAGCAGGTCGTATTCGTTCCGCGTCCGCTTGATTCTCGCGAAGCCGAGTTCGCCCAAATGCATACCGGCGATCAAAAGTCCCTCCGAACTGACCATGTCCAGAAGCCTCGATCGTGTGGTGGCCGCCCGTGTGGGGTCTTGATCGAATGCAATCGAGACGTCGGGGCGTTCAATCTGGATGTGAGGAAAATGCACGACATCCCCCCAAACCAGCAAGCTTTGATCCCGGGATTCGACGAGGTATCCCGTGTGTCCATCGGTGTGCCCCGGCAATGACATCGCGCGGATGCCCGGAAGCACCTCCCCATCATCGAAAGTCCGCAGCCTGTCGCTGTAGCCATCGAACACCTGACGGGCTATTCGGAAGTTGCCGCGTGCCCGCTCGCTCGCACGACTGAGATTTCCCTCATCCTGCCAAAATCCGACCTCTCGCCAATGAGCGACCAGCTCCGCGTTCGGGAAGGCAATCTGTCCGGCGGCATTCACGAGTCCCCCGACATGGTCGGGATGGGCGTGTGTGAGCAGGATCGTGTCGACCGAGGACGGTTCGATACCGGCGAGCAGCAGATTGGCCTTCAGATGGCCACCCCATTGCTTGATACCGCCAGCCCCGCCATCGATGAGGATGGTGCGACCCGCGCCGCGTACCACATAGCAGTTGATATGCACGGCGTCGGGCACCGTCTGCCCGGCATCACGCTGCATTCTGAACGCCTCGGACGCCTCGATATTCGAGAGAAAGTCGAGGCTGGCGGTGAGGTAGCCATCGCTGATGGCGGTAACGGTGAAATCGCCAACTTGCTGGCTCGGAAAGACGGGAACGGGCACAACACTTCTCCTGATCGATTAATTTCGAGCGTGGATGCTCGGCGCCGCGTAGCCAAAACAACGAATGCGTGCCGTGAGACCTGTGCGGCGGGCAATGGCGCTCTCCAAGCCTTCCATGAACTGATTCATTACCGCGGGCGTGCGAAACGTCTCGAGGCGATACTGGATTTCCGCGAAGACGGGATGGCCGTGGCCATGCCGAACATCCAGATAGATGACGTGAACGTTTTCGAGTTTGGCCTCGAGGACGTTCGTACAAAGCTCGACACAGTCGCGGGAAAGCCCGGCAAGGCGCTCTCCGGAAGGCATGCTTCCCGCCTCGATATGGAATGTGACGTTCGGCATTGCAGACCTACTTTGTCGACGCTGTCGAAAGAGGGCGGGGGCTTGTCAGTTGCTCTGTCATCGGTGCGTACAGATGAAGGCCATCGACGATGCTCTCGACAAGCGGAGCGTTTGCCCGCGGCAGAACGGCGAGCCAGCGGTGCTCCGGAAACTTCTCCAACGCAACGGCGTGCATGGCCAGCGGCTCGAGGCCCATCCGAATCAGAGGATCGGGGCCACTTGAACAAAGCACGAGGATTTCATCGGCACCGACCGCCGGCGCAAGACCAATATCGCTATACAGATTTCGGTGCCAGTCGGTGATGTGTTGCTGCCACCTCGCGAAATTGCCACCGCCTTTCTGACGATATTCCTCTCCCATCAGCACTTCCAGGCCGTCAATCGTGTGGATGGCGAGATAGACGGGGCAGCCGTCGCTAATCGACCGGAAGCGTTGCGATGTGTGAAAGCCGGTGACCGAGATCAGGGCGGGCAGCTTTTCAAGGCTGTAGAAGTCGTTCCATTCGGCTTCGCTGTGAGAATCGGCGAAGCTGCATTCCACGGTGTAGATCATCAGATTGTCCTCTGTACCGGATGAGCACCTTGCTGCGAAAAACGCATTCTTAGTGCGGTAACGTAATGGTAATCTGGCATTTTCAGCGTTTATAGCGAATTAACGTCAGTCTTCAGTGATGTTTGCTCAAGCTGACCCGAGCACGTTCGAATCGACGAGACCCCCATGCCACGCAAAATCCCCAGCAACTCAGCGCTTCTGGCATTCGAAGCGGCGGCTCGACACGGCAGCTTCGCCCGCGCGGCCGAGGAGTTGGCACGCACCGAGGGCGCAGTCAGTCGTCAGATTGGCCGGTTGGAGGCGTTCTTGGGGGTTGCGCTGTTCGAGCGAGTGGGAAATCGGGTGCGTCTCGCACCTCACGGCACGCGGTACGCGGTGCAGGTTCGGGAGATTCTGGACCGGCTGGAGCGAGACAGCCTGTATCTGATGGGACAACCCATCGAGGGGGCGAGCATCGATATTGCTGCCAGTCCCACCTTCGCTGCCCGTTGGCTCATTCCCCGGCTGAAGCGCTTTCAGCGCGAGTATCCGAACATTACCGTGCATATTGCGGAACGTATGGCCCCCTTCCTGCTTGCTGGAAGCGGTTTCGACGCGGCCATCCATTTTGAACATCCCGCATGGGCGGGGATGCATCTGCATCACCTGCTGGAAGAAATTCTTGTGCCGGTTTGTAGCCCGGCGCTCCTTGCCGAAGCCGGTGCAAACACATCGCTCGATGCGTTGCCACTGCTTCACCGAAGGCAGAACCCGGATGCCTGGCAGAGGTATGCGCAAGCGTCCGGCATCGTGCTTACCAACCCGGCGGTGGGGGCGCGTTACGATCTCCACGTCATGCTGATAGAAGCTGCACTAGCCGGTTTGGGGGTGGCATTAGTGCCGCGTCTGTACATCGGCGCCGAGCTTGAGCAAGGCCGTTTGGTCGCGCCCTGGCCAGACGGCAAGGCGCTCACCAAGAACTTTTGCCTTGTGCTTCCCGAATCGATGGAATTGAGTGAGAGGCCAGTTCAGGCATTTTCGAAATGGATTCTGGAAGAGGCTCGCGGCTCGGGAATTTCCCGATAGAACAACCGCGCTCGCCATTTGTTCCATTGACGCTACAAATTGGCGCTCCTAGAGTCGTCGCCATGATGACTTCCGCTGTTCCAACGCCAATGAAGACGCTCGCTCGTAAGCGCGCCGCGTATCGCGTTCTGCGCGAATAAGTCGCTTTCTCCGTAGGCACGTGGCGCCTCGCGATGCAGATCGCGTCAGCGTGCTCTCCCATTTTGTCCTTCGCCGTCCGACGTGCGCCGCGCGCTCACGCCGCGGCTTCGTGCGCCCTCGCGTTTGCCCAGCCCAGTGAGCTTTCCGTTCACGGCTCGGGCAAGCGCACGGCGCATCGGGAAACTGTTTTCTTCAACAAAAGCAGGATGCACGCCTATGACACGCCTCACACGCAAAACGCTACCCCTCGCTCCCTCAGCTGCCGCTGCCTGCACCGCGTTGCTGCTCGCCACGACAGCGGCACCGGCCCTGGCACAATCCAGCGTCACGCTCTACGGCGTGATGGAAGCGGCCATCGTTTCGCAGAACCACGCGAGCCCCGATGGCGGTCGCATCTACGCCGTCAATCAGGCCGGCGAAGGCTTCCTCTCCGCAAGCCGCTTCGGTCTGCAAGGCGTGGAAGATCTCGGCAGCGGCATGAAGGCGCGCTTCGTTCTGGAAAACGGCTTCAACTCGCAGGCCGGGACGTTCGATCAACAAGGGCAACTCTTTGGCCGGCAGGCCTTCGTCGCGCTGCAAGGCGGTTGGGGCGAATTCGCGCTTGGCCGTCAGTACACGGGCGCCGTAGTGGCGATCTCGATGGTCGATCCGATCTTCATCGGCGCACCGCCCACGAACTCGTGGCTCGTCTTCCTGACGGGGCAGCGCTTCAACAACGCGCTCACCTGGACAAAGAAGTTCGGCCCGTTCGGCATGAATCTTCAATACGCTTTCGGCGGCATCGCGGGGCAGGGCTCGGCGCGCTCGTCGGCGTCGGGCGGCGTGTCGTGGGAGCAAAGCGGTGGCGTATTCACCGCGCAGGTGCAACAGACGCACGACTCACAGAGCCGTCTCGCAAAGACCTGGTCGCTCGGCGCGAAGGTGGGCTATGGGCAGTGGAAATTCCACGCCGACTATCTCCAGAGTCAGCGCGATGCCGGCTTCGACGTGTCCAACGGCGGCACCGATTACGCATCGATCACGAACATGAGCACCGCCGCCACGCCGACGACCGTCGCCGCCATCGGCTCTGTGTTCTCTGCGGCAAGACGAGATCAATTCTTCACGCTCGGCGCGAGTTACCTGCTCAATCCGTCGTGGCAATTCATCGCGGCGTATATGTACGACAACACGAGCGCGGTCAATTTCAGAGGCAAACGGCAGACGCTCTACGGCGTGATCGACTATTTCCTGTCCAAGCGTACCGACGTCTACTTCGCGACCGCCTACGAGCGAGTGGACGGCGGATGGTCGGGGCTCTTCGGCACGTCAACGACCAACTGGACCGGCGGCAACGGCGTGAAGCTCAACGGGTACGACAACCAGATGAGCTACTACGTCGGACTGCGTCACCGCTTCTGAAAACGATCGCGGCTCAGCCTCGAAGCATGCTGCGCCGGAACCTGGAAACCCTTGCGGCGCCTGCATTTGCGGGCCGCCTTCCGGTAATGCCGAATGCCTTAGGTGTTTTCCCGATAGAACATTCTGTCTGTCGCTTTGTTCTATTGACCGGACATTATGACACTTCCAGAATCGCCGCATGGATACCTCACTACCGCTTCCGAAGTACCACCAGATCTACCTCGTGCTACGCGAGCAGTTGCAGGAGGGACGTTTCGATCGCGACGGCGTGCCGGGCGAACATGTGCTGGCCGATCAGTTCAGTGTGGCGCGTATCACCATTCGTAAGGCGATGGAAATGCTGGTGGCCGATGGTCTCGTCGTGCGTCGCCCGGGACTGGGAACGTGGCCGTTGCATGCCGGGCAACGCACCGGCGGCAAGACGCCAGGCATCTCCCGCGAGAAGGCGCATCTGACCGGCTTGCTCGAGAACATCGTCAACATGGGGCTGCGCACGAGTGTTTCGGTGCTCGAATCGAGTGTCGTGGGCGCGAGCGATGCCGTTGCCGACGCGTTGGCGCTGGAACTCGGTGCACCGGTCTACAAAAGCGTTCGTGTACGCAGCACGCAGGCTGGCCCCTTGTCGTACATCACGACGCATGTGCCCCAGGGGATCACTGAGATCAATCGCGAAGAACTTGAACGCAAGCCGCTGCTGATGCTGCTCGAAGAAGCCGGTGTCGAACTCGGCGGCGCGACGCAAACCATTTCCGCTCGTCTGGCCGATGCCGTCGTGGCACGCCATCTCGACATCGCCGTCGGCTCTGCGTTGCTGGCGGTCACGCGCCTCGTGCGCGACGTGTCCGAGCGTCCCGTGCAACTGTTGCAAGGCCTGTATCGCCCCGATCGCTACCAGTACCAACTTCAACTCTCTCGTGTCGGCAATATCGACGCGAAGGTCTGGGTCAGCGAAGAACTGTCTGCCCAATTCCACTGATCACGTCCGGAGAATCGTCAATGAGTTCGCGTCGCACGTTCTTGCGTCAGTCCACTGCTATGGCCGCGCTCGCTGCCACTTCCAGCGCACCATGGCTCGCGCACGCCGCCGGCAAGCCGGTCAAGATCGGTGTGCTGCATCCCGTCACGGGAGCGCTGGCCTACTCCGGCCAGCAGTGCCGTCTCGGTGCACTGCTGGCCATTGACGACATCAATGCCGCAGGCGGCATCAAGTCGCTTGGCGGTGAGCCCATCGAGGCGGTGCTCGGCGACGCACAGTCGCGCCCGGAGGCCGGGTCGGCGGAAGTCGAGAAGATGAACGAGGCGGGTGTGTCGGCCATCGTTGGCGCTTATGCGTCGGCGATCTGTCTGGCGACGACGCAAACGGCGGCGAAATATGGCCTGCCGCATGTCGTTGACGTGGGCGTGGCCGACCAGATCGTGGAGCGCGGCCTGACGAACACCTTCCGTTTTGGCCCCGGCTACCGCATGTGTTCGCTGCGCGCGGTCGACGATCTCGCCGCCCTCAACAACGCCGCCGGGAAGCCGGCCAAGACGGTGATGATCGTGCACGAAGAGTCGCTCTTCGGTACGGGCACGGCCGCGCTGCTGCAAAAGGAATTGCCCGCCCGCGGCTTCGAGATCAAGGAAGTGATCAAGCACGCCAACCCGACGCGCGACTTCAATAACATCGTGCTGCGCATGCGCTCGGTGAATCCGGACATTGTGATTCCGGCGAACTACTACAACGAATACGCGCTACTGCTGCGTGCGATGAAGCAGCAGAAGGTGCAGCCCAAGGCGATCTACTCGGTGCTCGGCGGCGCGGCGTCGAGCTACAAGTTCCTCAAAGAGTTTCCGGACATCGCCGACGGCATCATCGACTGCAACCACTGGTTCAATCCGAAAGACCCGCGCGTGGCGACGCTCAAAGCGCGCACGCAAGCCAAGGGAGCGTTCTTCAGTTACGAGGTCTTCATGACCTACACGGCGATGATGCTGCTGGCCGATGCCATCGAGCGCGCCAAATCCGTCGATCGCGCGGCGATTACGGCGGCGCTCGCATCGAGTTCGTTCAAGGACCACATCATGCCCTACGGCCCGACGAAGTTCGTCAACGGGCAGAACACGGGCGCACAGCCGCTGCTCACGCAGGTCTCGCGCGGCGACATCAATGTGATTCTGCCGGACACCTATCGTCAGGTGGCGCCGATCTTCCCGCTCAAGGCCTGATGCGATGTTCGACCCGGTCATTCTCCTGTCGGCCGTGCTCAACGGGCTCACCACGGGGGCGGTGTACGCGCTCATCGCCCTGGGCCTCACGCTCGTGTACGGCGTGCTGCACATCATCAACTTCTCGCACGGCGCGGCGTTGATGATCGCGCTGTACGCCGTGTGGCTGCTCAAGGAAAAGCTCGGCATCGATCCGTATGTTGCGCTGCCGTTCGTCACACTAGGCATGTTTGCGCTCGGCTACGGCTTGCAACGCTGCGTGATCGAGCGGGCCAGCCACGGCAAGGACGAGAACATTCTGCTCGTCACCCTCGGGCTTGCCATCGTGCTGGAGAACCTTGCGCTGGTGGGGTTCAAGTCCGATACGCACACCATCGACACCCCTTACACGCTCGCCACCGTCGACATCGGACCGGTCATGCTGTCTGTGCCGAAGCTCATCGCATTCGGCGGCGCGTTGGCTGCGGCGGCGTTGCTCTTCTGGATCATGCGGGCGACGGATCTCGGCCGTGCAATTCGTGCCGTTGCCAAGGAGAAGCACGGCGCGAAGCTCATGGGGATCGACGTCGAGCGGGTCTACGCGCTGTCGTTCGGCATCGGCATGGCGTGTGTGGGCGCGGCGGCTTGTTTCCTGATGCCGACGTACTACGTCAACCCGCAAGTGGGCAGCGGCTTCGTGCTGGTGGCCTTCACCATTGTGGTGCTCGGCGGCATGGGGAGCTTCGCCGGCGCACTCGCCGGGGGGCTGCTCATCGGTGTGGTCGAGTCGCTGGGCGGGCTATGGCTGGGCGATTCGCTCGGGCAGATGGGCATCTTCGCCATTTTCATCATCGTCGTGCTGCTGCGTCCGCAGGGCTTGTTCGGTGCGCGGGCATGAGCAGGGAGAGCAAACGATGAGAGACCTTCGTTGGATCATGTTGTTCGGCGTCGTGATCGCGGCGCTGCTGGCCGCGCTGCAATCGGGCGTGTGGTTGTCGTTCGTGATGATGACGCTCTATACCGTGCTGCTGTCGCAGTCCTGGAACATTCTGGGCGGGTTCGGCGGGCAGTTGTCGTTCGGGCATGCGCTCTTCTTCGGCGTAGGCGCCTACGCGCAAGCGATTGCGCAGTTGCAGTGGGGTTGGAACCCTTGGCTGGCGATGCCGTTCGCCATCGTGATGGGGACAGTGATCGCCGTCGTCATCGGCGCGATCACGTTTCGCTACGGCCTCAAGGGGTCGTACTTCGCGCTCGTGACGCTGGCCTTCGCGGAAGTCTTCCGGATTCTCGCCGTGTCGCTGCCGTTCACCGGGGCGGGCGTGGGGCTGATGGTGCCGTTGCGTCAGAGCGTCGGGAATCTGCAATTCGCGTCGCCGCGTGGTTATGCGGCGCTTCTGCTCTTCTTCGTGATGGCCGCGCTGCTCGTCACGGCCTGGTTGCGGCATTCGCGCTTCGGCGCGTGGCTGCAAGCCGTGCGCGACAACGAGAACGCAGCGCGTGCGGTCGGCGTGAATCCGCTGCGCGTGAAGCTCGGTGCAATTGCACTCTCTGGCGCATTCATGAGCGCGGCGGGTATGTGCTACGTGCAGATGTTCCAGTACATCGACGCGGGCATTGCCTTTGGCTCGACGATCTCGGTCGAGGCACTTGTCGGCGTGATCGTGGGCGGTTTGGGCACGCTCTGGGGGCCCGTGCTGGGCGCGGCGGTGCTGTATGCACTGGGCGAGTTCACGCGAAATCTGTTCGGCGAGTTGCCGGGCCTGTCGATGGTGATTTACGGCGTGGTGCTGATTGTGATCGTGATGTTCCTGCCACGCGGCATTACCGGCGCGGGAGCGTCGGTGCGCCGGTTGCTGGGAACGGACAAGAAGACGGTTGCCGCGCCCGATGCGCAAGCGGCCGCCACGCATGAGGAGAACGCCCGTGTCTGAGGCGCTGTTGAAGGCCAATGGCCTGTCCATTACGTTCGGCGGCCTCAAGGCCGTTCAGGACGTGAGTCTCGTCGTCAATCCGGGCACGCTCACGGCGCTTGTCGGCCCGAACGGTGCGGGGAAAACGACGCTGTTCGGTCTGCTCTCCGGATTCCTGACGCCAACGGCGGGCCGTGTCGAGTTTCAGGGACGCGACATCACGGGGCAAGCCCCGTTCGAAACCGCGCGCCAGGGGCTCACGCGCACCTTCCAGATCGTGCAGCCGTTCGGCGCGCAGACGGTGCGCGAGAACATCGCCGTGGGCGCGCATCTGCATCAACGTGAGCGCCGCGCGGCGCTGCGCGAGGCAGAGGAAATTGCACTTCGCACGAACCTGCAGGCCCAGTTGGACAAGCCCGCCGCCGACCTTACCGTCTGCGGTCGCAAGCGTCTCGAACTGGCCCGAGCGTTGGCGACCCGCCCGCGTCTGTTGCTGCTCGACGAAGTGCTCGCGGGCCTTAACCCGAGCGAGATCGACGAGATGATTCCCGTGGTGCGCGAAATCGCCGAGAGCGGGGTGACCGTGCTGATGATCGAGCATGTGATGCGCGCGGTCATGAGTCTTGCGGAGCATGTGTGGGTACTCGCGCAGGGCAAGCTGATCGCTGCCGGTACGCCGCGAGAAGTCACCTCCGATGCCGCCGTGATCGAAGCCTATCTGGGGCACGGCACAGCGGCGCGGCTCGCTGCGCAGTCGGGAGGTGCGCAATGAGTCATTTGTTGGAAGTGGAGGGCTTGCGCACCGGCTATGGCCGTGTCGAAGTGCTGCGCGGCGTCGACCTGAGCGTGGGCGCAGGCGAGATCGTGGTGCTGCTCGGCAGCAACGGCGCGGGCAAATCCACGTTGAACAACACGCTCTCGGGCATTAACCCTGTGTGGGCCGGACGCGTGCGGTTCGACGGACACGACCTCACCGGGCGTCATTACCGCGACGTAGTGAAGGCGGGGCTGATTCAGGTGCCGGAAGGCCGCCGCATCTTCCCTAACCTGAGCGTGCGCGAAAACCTGATGCTGGGGGCGTTCGCCCGTGGACGCGCGTCGCGCGAGCAAAGCCTGGAGCGCATGCTCGATCTGTTTCCGCGTCTTCGAGAACGCATTGCCCAGCCCGCCGGCACGATGTCCGGTGGCGAGCAGCAGATGCTGGCCATCGGCCGCGGCCTGATGGCCGAGCCACGACTGCTCATCCTCGACGAACCGTCGCTGGGCCTCTCGCCCCTGATGGTCGAAGAACTCTTCACGCTGATCGCCCGCCTGCAACACGATGGCCTGTCGATCCTGCTGGTCGAACAGAACGTAGGGCAGTCGCTGGAAACGGGCCAGCGCGGCTATGTGCTGGAGAACGGCGCGATCCGTCACAGCGGCACGTGCGCCGAGTTGCTGGCGAGCAGCGACCTGCGCCGCGCCTATCTCGGAATGTAAGGGAATGACCGTGGCTCAAACGCTGACGCAAAAACTGTTGGCGGCCGCCTGTGGCCGCGACGAGGTCGCCGTGGGCGAGATCGTCACTTGTCGCGTCGATCTCGCGATGTTTCACGATTCCAGCGGCCCCCGCCGTCTGCAACCGATGCTCGAATCGCTGGGCGCACAGTTGTGGGACAAATCGAAAGTGGTGCTCGTCATCGATCACTACGTGCCGGAATTCGACGACGAATCGCGGCGTATCGTGCGCATCGCCCGCGGCTGGGCGAGCGCGCAGGCGCTGCCCAACGTCTACGACTCGGTTGGCATCTGCCACGTGGTCGTTCCCGAACACGGCCATCTGCGCCCCGGCATGTTCTGCGTGGGCGGTGATTCGCATTCGCCCACCGGCGGGGCGTTCGGCGCTTATATGTTCGGCATCGGCAGCACCGAAATGCTGGGCGTCGCCGTCTCGGGCGAGATCTGGGTCAAAGTGCCGGAAACCCTTCAGATGCGCTGGGACGGACGTCTGGCCGACGGTGTAACCGCGAAGGACATGATGCTGCACATGATCGGCCGCTTCGGCATGAATGGCGGACGTTATCAGGCCATCGAATTCTGCGGCGAGGCCGTGCGTGCGCTGTCGATGCAGGAGCGCATGACGCTCTCGAACATGAGCGCCGAACTTGGCTCGCAGGTTGGGCTGATTGCGCCCGACGCGACCACGCTCGACTACCTGCGCTCGGTTGGCGCGACCGCCGCCATTGACGTCGAGCGCTGGCAGTCAGATGAGGGCGCCGCCGCCGAAGTGCATTCGTTCGATGCCGGCGCACTTGCCCCGCAGGTGGCCGCGCCGCACAGCCCTGCCAATACGCGCGGCGTCGGCGAATTCGCCGATGTCGCGGTAGACGTCGCTTATCTGGGCGCCTGCACGGGGGCGAAGCTCGAGGACCTGCGCGCGGCGGCCCGCGTGCTGCGAGGCAAGCGCGTGGCCGATGGTATGCACTTCGTCGTCGCCCCGGCCTCGCAGCGAGATCAGGCGCAGGCGGCTCGCGAGGGCGTGATGGACGTGCTCACGGCTGCCGGTGCGCAGGTGCTTGCCACCACCTGCGGTGCCTGCGCGGGATACGGCGGCTCGATTCCCGAAGGGGCAACCGTCATGTCGAGCACTGCCCGCAATTTCAAGGGGCGCATGGGGGCGGAGACGGCGCAGGTCTATCTCGGCTCGCCCTATACGGTGGCGGCTGCCGCGCTCACTGGCCGCATCGCCGACCCGCGCGACTTGCTCGCCTGACTTTGTTCGTCACACGTTTGCCATGACCACCCCAACCACGACTGTTGATCCACGCAGCACCTCGCATCGCGCCTGGGTCGTCGGCGCCGATATCGATACCGACGCACTCGCGCCGGGTGCTTACATGAAGTTCGGCATCGACGAGATCGCGCGCCATTGCCTGCATCGCGTTCGCCCCGAGTTTGCGGCGAGCGTGCAGGCGGGCGACGTGCTCGTCGCCGGCCCGAACTTCGGCATCGGCTCGTCGCGCGAGCAGGCGGCAGCGGCGCTGGTTTATCTCGGCGTGCGCGCTGTGATTGCGCCGTCGTTCAATGGCCTGTATTTCCGCAACGCCTTCAATGTGGGGCTGTTGTTACTGACCTGCGCCGACGCGCATCGCGTTGCCGAGGGCGAAGCCCTGCGGCTTTCGCCGCGCGAAGGCTTCGTCGAGCGTGCCAACGGCAGCCGGCTCGCCTGCGAGACCGTGCCGGGATTTCTGCTCGACATGGTCGACGCAGGCGGGCTGCTCAACCTGCTCAAGCAACGCCGTATGGCACCCCACGCGACATCCAACGGAGTTTCCTCATGCTAGATCCCGTCACTTTGGCGGTCCTCAAGGGCCGTCTGGAGCAGATCGCCGACGAAATGGACGCGACGCTTTACCGCAGTGCGTTCAATCCCATCATTGCCGAGGCGCATGACGCCTGTCACGGCATCTACGACGCGGCCACTGGCGCCACGCTGATTCAGGGCAAGTCGGGCCTGCCCGTCTTCGTCGGTGCGATGGCCTTCGCCGTGCAGGCGGCGGCGCGCGCGGCGGCAGAGCGCGGCGGCATGGTCGATGGCGATGTATGGCTGTTCAACGACCCCTACGAGGGCGGTACCCACGCCAACGACTTCAAGCTTGTGCGTCCGGTGTTTCGCAACGGCAAGCTGTATTGCTTTCTGGCGTCGGCCGCGCACTGGCACGACGTGGGAGGTGCGGTGCCGGGCAACTACAACCCGGCGGCGACCGAGTGCTGGCAGGAAGCCGTGCAGATTCCGCCGGTACGCATCGTTCGCGGTGGTGAACTCGATGCCGACGTGCTCGCGATCCTCAAGGCAAACACGCGACTGCCCGACAGCCTCTGGGGCGATCTGAACGGGCAATTGTCGGCGCTGACCCTCGGCGCACGACGTCTGGCAGATCTGCTCGACGAATACGGCGACATGACGGTGCAGGAGGCCCTTGGCCAACTGCGCGAGCGTGCCGTCAAGCTCATGCGTGCACATGTGGCCGCGTTGCCCGATGGCGAGTACGTCTATCAGGACATGCTCGATAACGATGGGGTGCGCGATGTGCCGCTCACCATTGCGCTGCGCATGCGCGTGCAGGGCGAGACGCTTACGCTCGATTTCACCGGAACGTCGCCTGCCTGCATGGGGCCGGTGAACATTTCCCGGGCGACGGCGATTGCCGCCTGCTACGTGGCGCTCAAACACCTGTTCCCGGATGTGCCCGCCAACGCGGGCGTGCTGGACGCGGTGCAATTCGAACTGCCGGAAGGGTTGGTGATTTCCGCACAGCGCCCGCGCCCCGTGGGCGGCTATACCGAGACAATCCTGCGCATGATCGACGTGATCTTCTGTGCGATGGCCAAAGCCGCGCCGCAACGCGCGATGGCGCAGGCATACGGCACGATCAATGCCTTGTCGATCGCGGGCTATCGCACCGACGAGGCGCGTCGCGGCCAGCGCTGGGTGATGTTCAGCTTCTTCGGTGGCGGCCACGGCGGCCACATGGATGGCGATGGTCTGTCGCACGGCAACGCGCCGATTTCGACCGCCACGATTCCGCCCGTCGAGATTCTCGAAGCGGCCTATCCCGTGCGTTTCACGCAGTGGGCGCTGCGTCCCGACTCGGCGGGCGACGGTGAGCATCGGGGCGGACTGGGTGCGATCTATGAGATCGAACTGCTGGAAGACAGCGCAGAAGCGTTTGTGTTCGGCGAGCGCGGCCGCTCGGCGCCGCAAGGCATTGTGGGTGGTCAGGCGTCGGTGCCGAACGTATTCCGGTATCAGAACGATGGCGAGTGGTGCACGCCGCCGATGGCCTCGAAGATGCTCGGCATCCGGCTGGCGCGCGGTGAACGTGTGCGGCTCGAGACGCCGGGTGGCGGCGGTTACGGCGATCCCGCCCGGCGCGACGCGGCAGCGCGCGCGCATGACCGGGCGATGGGGTATGTGACGCAGGTGGCGGATGCCGCGAGCGGCAAGGCAACGAAGGAGCAACAGGCATGAGCACAGCAGCAACGACCGGGGCCCCGCTGATCGTGGGTGTTGATGTAGGCGGCACGTTTACCGATTTGTTCGTGCTCGACGAGGCGGCCGGTGCGGCACGCATCGTCAAGGTGCCGTCGACGCGGGGCGAAGAAGCGCGCGGTTTCATGAACGGCATCGGGCGTGTCGGCGCTGCCGCCGAGACGGCAGGCGCGGGGGCCATCGCGACCATCGTGCACGGCACGACGGTCGGCACGAATGCACTGCTCGAGCGTAAGGTCGCCCGCACCGGCATCATCACCACGACCGGCTTTCGCGACGTGCTGGAGATGCGCCGTCGCGACCGTCCCGCCACGTGGGGGCTGCGCGGCGATTTCACGCCGATCGTGCCGCGCGACCTGCGCATCGAAGTCGATGAGCGCGTGCTCTCGGACGGCACGATCCACACCGACGTCGATATCGCTCAGGTCGAGTCGGCGGCGCGTGCGCTGCTTGAAGCCGGTTGCGAAGCGGTGTGCGTGTTCTTCATCAATGCGTATGCCAACCCTGTCAACGAACAGCGGGCGGTCGCAGCGGTTCGCGCCCTCTGGCCTAACGGCTATGTGACGGCGGCGACGGAAGTATTGCCCGAGATCCGCGAATTCGAGCGGTGCTCGACCGCCACGCTTAACGCGGCGCTGCAACCGGTGGTGGGCAGCTATCTCACGCGGCTCGAGCGCGACCTGAAGGCACAAGGGTTCGGCGGTGAACTGCTCGTCGTGCAGAGCAATGGCGGCATCATGTCGCGGCAGACCGCCAGCGATGTCCCGGTACGCACCGCGCTCTCGGGGCCGGCGGCCGGTGTGATCGCGTGCGCGGCGATTGCGCGCGCGGCGGGCTTCGCCAACGTTGTCACAGGCGATATGGGCGGCACGTCGTTCGATGTCTCGCTTGTGGCGGGCGGCGAGGCATCGCTCTCCGCACAGACATCCATCGAGTTCGGCATGGTGGTGCGCTCGCCGATGATCCAGATCGAAACCATCGGGGCGGGTGGTGGCTCGATTGCGTCGGTGGACGCAGGCGGCTTGCTGCAAGTCGGGCCCGAGTCGGCGGGCAGCATTCCCGGCCCGGCCTGTTACGGGCGCGGTAATCTGCGCCCGACCGTGACCGACGCCAACGTGCTGCTCGGACGTATTGCCGCCGACCGGCCGCTGGGCGGCGGCTTGCTCGACAAACTCGACGCGGGCTTGGCGGCACAGGCCATCGGCGAGCACGTGGCCGCGCCGCTGGGGTTGGAGGTACATGCGGCGGCGGAAGCCATTCTGACGGTGGCCAACGCCAAGATGGCCGGGGCCATTCGCGTGGTGTCGATCGAGCGGGGCCACGATCCGCGCCAGTTTGCCTACATGCCGTTCGGCGGCGGCGGTGCGTTGCACGTGTGCGCGATGATGCGCGAGGTCGGTACGACCACAGGGATCGTGCCGCGTTACCCCGGCGTGACCTCGGCGCTCGGTTGCGTGATGGCCGACATGCGTCACGACAGCGTGCAGACACTCAATCAGCCGCTTGCCGCCCTCGATGTCGAGGATCTCGTGGCCCGCGTGGAGGCGCTTGCTCAGGCTTGTCAGACGCGTCTGGATTCGGCGGGCGTGCGTTTCGAATCGGTGCGCGAGGCCATCGAACTCGACATGCTCTACGTCGGCCAAAGCCACACCGTGCGTGTGCCGGTGTCGCGCGATGCACTGCATCGCGATGGCATTGCACAGGCATTCGACGTTGCCTATCGCGAGGCGTTCGGCCGTGCGCTCGATGGGATTGCGGTGCGCATCATGAATCTGCGCTACGCCCGCATCGGTGTGCGTCCGAAATTCGATCTCGCGGTGCTCGCGCCGCAGGACAGCGCCATGCCGGCGCCGCTGGGGACGCAACGTGTCTATCACGCAGGGCAGTGGTGGGATGCCGTGCGATATGCGCGCCTCGATTTGCCGGTCGGTGCGACGGTGGCGGGCCCCGCGATTCTTGAGCAATCGGATACGACGATCTGGCTGGAGCCGGAATTCTCGGGGCGCGTCGACGCGCTGGGCAACCTGCTCATCACGCGCAGCGCTTGAGCACGGGTATCGGAGAGACGACATGAGTCAAACCCTCAAGCTCGACAGCGCTCGCACCGCGCTCATCATCGTGGACTTGCAGAACGACTTCATCACGCCGGGCGGTGCGTACGACCGGGGGAGAGCGACCACACCGCAGGCGCAGGCGCTTCCCGCGCGGCTGGCGCCGGTTGCGGCGTCGCTCAAAGCGGCGGGCGGTTACGTCGCGGCGAGTCAGTTCACGCTCTGGCCCGATGCGAACGGCGAGCCGATGATCTCCCCGCACCTGAAACAGTTACGGCCTTTCCTGCGGCGCGGTGACTTCGTGGCCGGCACGACGGGACACGCGACGGTGGATGCCCTTGCGGGCCACGTCGACATGTCGGTGTGGAAGGTGGCTTATTCGGCGTTCTTCAACACGCAGCTCGACTGGGTGCTGCGTCGTGCAGGCGTCGAGACCGTAGCGGTGTGCGGCATCGTGACGAATGGCGGCGTGGCGAGTACCGCGCGGGACGCGCATATGCGCGATTACCGCGTACTCGTGCTCTCGGACGGCTGCGCCGCCCCCACACCTGCCGCACACGACGCCGCGCTTGCCGATCTGTGCACCGTGGGCGAAGTTCTGACTTGCGAGGCCTTCATGGGCCGGCTTGCTGCATGAGCGCGCCGGTGATTCGTCATGGCTTGCCGCCAGTGGACGATCTGCCGCACGCCCGTGTCGTGATCGTCGGCGCGGGGGCTTGCGGGCTGACTGCCGCGTTGGTCCTGCAAGACGCCGGCATCGATTGCGTACTATTGGAGCGCGACGCGGTGCCCAGCGGTTCCACGGCACTCTCGTCGGGCTTCATCCCGGCGGCGGGAAGCGATGTGCAGCGGGCCGCGGGTATCGACGATAGCCCGCGCCGGTTTGCCGACGATATTGCGGGCAAGACGCAGGGCACGGCTGCCGGGCATCTCGTGCGTGCCTACACGCAGGCCTCGGGGCCGGCGATGGATCTGTTGGCGCGTCATGGCTTGCGCTTCGAGATTCTCGATGGCTTTCTGTATCCCGGGCACACCGTGCGTCGTATGCACAGCTTGCCCGAGCGTACCGGTGCGGCGCTCATGGCGGCACTGGAGCGCGCCGTGCAGGCGACCGACGCGGCTATCCTCACGCGCACGCTGGTCCGGGAGTTATGGGTGGACGAGGCGGGGCGAGTATGCGCCGTCGGTGGACTTCGTCCGGATGGTTCGATGGAGTATCTCGGCTGCGACATGCTGTTGCTGGCGTGCAATGGTTTCGGCGGCAATGCCACGCTTCGCGCCGAACTGCTGCCGGAGATGACGCATGCGGTGTTTGGCGGGCACGAAGGTAACGACGGCAGTGCGCTTCTCTGGGGGCGCGAACTGGGCGCGGCACAGGCCGATCTCGGCGGGTATCAGGGACACGGCTCGTGGGCGAGTCCGCACGGTGTGCTGATTTCGTGGGCCGTCATCATGGACGGTGGCATTCAGGTCAATCGGGAGGGACGCCGTTTCCACGACGAAACGCACGGCTACTCCGAGGCGGCCGTGTATGTGCTGGCGCAGACGGATGGCGTCGCGTGGAACGTGTTCGATGCGCAAACGCTGGCGCTCGCCAGAACCTTCCCCGACTTTCAGGACGCAGAAGCCGCTGGGGCGCTCAAGACTTGCGCGGATATTGACGCGCTCGCCCGAATCGTCGGCTGCGACGCGGCGACGTTGCGAGAGACGCTCGACACCGTGGCGCCTGGTGCAACGGCCGGTGACGGACGTACGTTCGCGCGAGCGATCGCCGCGCCGTATTACGCCGTGAAAGTCACCGGTGCGCTATTCCACACGCAAGGCGGACTCGATATCGACGCCCAATGCCGTGTACTCACGCCCGACGGCACGCCTCTGCCCAATCTGCTAGCCGCCGGTGGCGCGGCGCGTGGTGTGTCGGGCCATGCCGTCTGGGGCTATCTGTCTGGCAACGGCCTGCTCTCGGCCGTTGCGGGAGGCTTTCTCGCAGCGCATACGGCAGCCGATGTGATCGCGGCCCAATCACCTTCTCAGGAGACCTCTGCATGACGTCCTCGTCGTCTCTCAAACAGTGCCTGGGCGGCGATGTGCTGCTCGCCCCCGGTGTCTACGACGCGCTGTCTGCACTCATTGCCGCTCAGGCGGGCTTCGAGGCGCTGTATCTGTCGGGCGCGTCGATTGCCTACACCCGGCTGGGGCGCTCGGACATCGGGCTGACGACCTATCCGGAGGTGGAAGACACGCTCGCCCGGATTACCGAGCGCGTTGAGATTCCCGTGATCGTCGACGCCGACACCGGCTTCGGCAACGCCCTCAACGTCAAACGCACCGTGCGAGGCTTCGAGCGCGCCGGGGCCGCAATGATTCAGTTGGAAGATCAGACCTTCCCGAAGCGCTGCGGTCATCTCGACGGCAAGGGCGTGGTGCCGGTGCAGGAGATGATCGGCAAGGTGCGCGCGGCGGTCGACGCCCGTCACGATGCGCGCACGCTGATTCTCGCGCGAACGGACGCCGTGGCCGTCGAAGGTCTCGATGCCGCGCTCGATCGTGCCGAGCGCTATCTGGAAGCGGGGGCCGATGCGCTGTTCATCGAAGCGTTGCGCAGCCCGGAGCAAATGGCGGCGGCGTGTACGCGATTCGCACAGCGCGTGCCGTTGCTGGCCAACATGGTCGAAGGCGGCAAGACCCCGGTGCAAAGCGCGCAGGCGCTCGCCGACATCGGCTTCCGTATCGTGATCTTCCCGGGCGGGACGGCGCGTGCTGTCGCCAACACGTTGCAGGGGTACTACGCCAATCTGCACGAGCAAGGCACTACGGCGGCATGGCGTGAACGCATGCTCGACTTCGATGGCTTGAATGCGGTGATCGGCACCCCGGCGCTGCTCGCCGAGGGCAAGCAATACGAATAGACGGGCAGGCGGGCGATGCCCGTATGAGGAATCGGCGCGTGGTGTGGGTCGCGCCGGTAAGGCAGGGCCTGTCGCGATTGGCTTCGCGTCAGGCCCTTCTTACGGGTGTCAGACGATGCTGTCGCCGCGCAACTGCGCGATCCTGGCGTCGTCGAAGCCCAGGCGTTCACGCAGAATTTCGTCGCTGTGCTGGCCCAGCGTGGGCGGAGCGCTACGGGCCACGGGCGGCGTCTCGCTCATCTTCATCGGGCTGGCGACGAGGCGGGCCACACCGCCCGAGGGATGCGGCAACTCCAGCGCCATCTCGCGCGCGATGACCTGCGGATGGGCGAACACTTCCGGCAGCGTGTTGATCGGGCCGCACGGCACACCGGCCGCTTCGAGCTTGTCGATCCAGGTGTCCTTGCCGAACTTGCACACCATTTGCGCGAGAATTGGCACGAGCGTGTCGCGGTGACGTACGCGCGATGGGTTGGTCGCAAAACGCGCGTCGTCGGCAAGCGCGGGCGCTTCGCCCGCCTCGACGAACTTGCGGAACTGCCCGTCGTTGCCCACCGCCACGATGATCCAGCCGTCGTCGGCCGTCTGGAAGGTCTGGTACGGCACGATGTTCGGGTGCGCATTGCCCCAGCGCACGGGGGGCTTCCCGCTCGCCAGATAGTTGGTGTTCATGTTGGCGAGCATGGCGACCTGCGTGTCGAGCAACGCCATGTCGATGTACTGACCCACGCCCGTGCGGTCGCGGTGGGTGAGGGCGGCCATGATCGCGAGGCTCGCATACATGCCCGTCATCAGATCGGCAATGGCGACGCCGGCCTTTTGAGGGCCGCCCCCCGGCAGGCCGTCGCGCTCGCCGGTGATGCTCATGAAGCCGCCAATGCCTTGCACGATGAAGTCGTATCCGGCGCGCGACGCGTGCGGGCCGTTCTGGCCGAAGCCCGTGATCGAGCAGTAGACGAGATCCGGTTTGGTGGCCTTGAGCGACGCGTAGTCGAGGCCGTACTTCGCGAGTTGGCCGACCTTGTAGTTCTCGACGACGACGTCGCTTTGCGCGGCGAGTGCGCGCACGATCGCTTGCCCTTCCGGGCGCGAGATGTCGAGCGTGAGCGAGCGCTTGTTGCGGTTGGCCGCGAGATAGTAAGCGGCCTCCTGCGTGTCGTTGCCGTTGGCGTCTCGCTGATACGGCGGCCCCCAGCTACGAGTGTCGTCGCCCACGCCGGGGCGCTCCACCTTGATGACGTCGGCCCCCAGATCCGCCAGATTCTGCGTGGCCCACGGCCCGGCCAGTACTCGCGAAAGATCCAACACCCGGATATGGCTCAGCGCGCCCATCGTATTCGTATCTCCTGTGCATTCGTCGTGGTTCGTGGTCGTCGGCATTGCGCGGAACAATGTTTTGCAATGCGGAACTTCTGAGGGGGAGTCTACGGCCTGCCGTTCTCCGCTGACCAGCGTCGTTTCGCAGTGCGGTTGGCGGCGCGACGCGGTGACGGGATCGATTTCCCGTATAATCAAAAGTTTGCAAAATACCCACCAGGCTTGGCTTAGCTCGCCCGGTCCCCACGCTCACGCACCCTATGAAAGTCGCAGACATTCGGGAAAAATTCCTCAACTTCTTCGAGTCGAAGGGGCACACCATCGTGCGCTCGTCGAGCCTCGTGCCGTCCAATGACCCCACGCTGCTGTTCACGAACTCCGGCATGGTGCAGTTCAAGGACGTCTTCCTCGGTCTCGAAACGCGCCCATACAAGCGCGCGACCACGGCCCAGCGCAGCGTGCGCGCGGGCGGCAAGCACAACGATCTGGAGAACGTCGGCTACACGGCGCGTCACCACACGTTCTTCGAAATGCTGGGCAACTTCTCGTTCGGCGACTACTTCAAGCGCGAAGCGATTCAGTACGCCTGGGAATTGCTGACGGAAGTCTACAAACTGCCGAAGGACAAACTCTGGGTCACCGTCTACAAGGAAGACGACGAGGCTTACGACATCTGGGCGAAGGAAGTGGGCGTGCCGGCCGAGCGAATCATCCGCATCGGCGACAACAAGGGCGCGCGCTACGCCTCGGACAACTTCTGGCAGATGGCCGACACCGGCCCGTGCGGCCCGTGCTCGGAAATCTTCTTCGATCACGGCGCCGACGTGTGGGGCGGCCCCCCCGGATCGCCGGAAGAAGACGGTGATCGCTACATCGAGATCTGGAATCTCGTGTTCATGCAGTTCAACCGCGACGAGCAGGGCAACATGACGCCGCTGCCCAAGCCCTGCGTGGATACCGGCATGGGGCTGGAGCGTATCGCGGCCGTGCTGCAGCACGTGCACAGCAATTACGAAATCGACCTGTTCCAGCATCTGATCAAGGCTGCGGGCCGCGAGACCGGTGTGACCGATCTCAACGCGAACTCGCTCAAGGTGATTGCCGATCACATCCGCGCTTGCTCGTTCCTGATCGTCGACGGCGTGATTCCGGGCAACGAAGGCCGCGGCTATGTGCTGCGCCGTATCATCCGCCGCGCGATCCGCCACGGTTACAAGCTCGGCTGCAAGAAGCCGTTCTTCTACAAGCTCGTACCGGATCTGGTCGCCGAGATGGGCGTCGCTTATCCGGAACTGGCGCAAGCGCAGCAACGCGTGACCGACGTGCTCAAGCAGGAAGAAGAGCGTTTCGGCGAAACCATCGAGAACGGTATGGAGATTCTCGAAGGCGCGCTGGCCGATCTGGCCAAGCGCGGCGTGACCACGCTCGACGGCGAACTCGCCTTCAAGCTGCACGACACGTATGGCTTCCCGCTCGATCTGACGGCCGACGTTTGCCGCGAGCGCGGCATCACGGTCGACGAGGCCGCGTTCGATGCTGCAATGGCGCGTCAGCGCGAGCAGGCCCGTGCTGCGGGCAAGTTCAAGATGGCGACAGCCCTCGAATACAGCGGCGACAAGACCCGCTTCCAGGGCTACGACAAGCTGGTGCTCGAAGGTGCCAAGGTGACGGCGCTCTACGTCGATGGCACGAGCGTGGGCAAGCTCTCCGCAGGGCAACAAGGTATCGTCGTGCTCGACACCACGCCGTTCTACGCCGAGTCCGGCGGTCAGGTGGGCGATCAGGGCCTGATCGCCGCTGGCGGCGCACGTTTCGGTGTGTCGGACACGCAGAAGATTCAGGCCGACGTGTTCGGCCACTACGGCAAGCTGGAATCGGGCGAACTGAAGGTGGGCGAGGCTGTCGCGGCGCAGGTCGACGCCGTGCGCCGTGCGCGCACCGTTCGCAACCACTCTGCCACGCACTTGATGCACAAGGCGCTGCGTGAAGTGCTGGGCGCACACGTGCAACAGAAGGGCTCGCTCGTCGACGCCGACAAGACGCGTTTCGACTTCGCACACAACGCTGCGATGACCGCCGACGAAATTCGTCGCGTGGAAGATATCGTCAACGCGGAAGTCCTGACCAACGCGCCGACGCAAGCGGCGGTGATGTCCTTCGACGATGCCGTCAAGGGCGGCGCAATGGCCCTGTTCGGTGAGAAGTACGGCGACGAAGTGCGCGTGCTCGATATCGGCACGTCGCGCGAACTGTGCGGCGGCACGCACGTGACGCGCACCGGCGACATCGGCCTGTTCAAGATTGTGATGGAAGGGGGGGTGGCCGCCGGTATCCGTCGCGTAGAGGCTATCACCGGCGACAACTCGGTGCGTTTCGTGCAGAAGCTCGACGACCAGGTCAACGAGGCTGCCGCTGCACTCAAGACTCAACCGGCCGAACTCACGCCGCGTATCGCGCAGGTGCAGGAGCAGGTCAAGTCACTCGAGAAGGAACTGGCGGCGCTCAAGTCGAAGCTCGCTTCGAGCCAGGGTGACGAACTGGTCGAGAAGGCAGTCGACGTGAACGGCCTGAAAGTGCTGGCTGCGCAACTCGAAGGCGCCGATGTCAAGACGCTGCGCGAGACGATGGACAAGCTCAAGGACAAGCTCAAGAGCGCGGCCATCGTGCTCGCGGCTGTCGAGGGTGGCAAGGTCAGCCTCATTGCAGGCGTGACGGCCGACGCGACCGGCAAGGTCAAGGCCGGCGAGTTGGTCAACTTCGTCGCGCAGCAGGTCGGCGGCAAGGGCGGGGGCCGTCCGGACATGGCGCAAGCTGGCGGCACCGACCCGTCGCAGTTGCCGCAGGCGCTGGCCGGCGTGCAGGGTTGGGTCGCAGGCAAGTTCTGACGATCCGGTCAGGGCGGCGGTGCAGGCTGCCGTTCCGGTTCGATGGCGGTCTCCGGCGATTTGCCGGGATGGCTTGAGCAAAACGCGCACTTCGGTGCGCGTTTTGCATTTGAGGAGCGGATGACCCCGTACCGTCGGGTGGCCTGATGAACAAACGGTACAGTTTCAGTATTTGAAAGGATGCCGAAGTAAAGGCGCTCAGTATTTCGCGGGCGTGAGAGGCAAAGCCACACCCGGATGGCAAGTGCCGCCATTGCCCTTCATGACGCAGGGGAACCTCCGCTGCCGGTAATGGTTTGCATGTAAAGTATTTGGAAAGTTGCGCGCACCGGTGCGCGGTTTCCCACAAAGTCATCGTCATGCCAGCCACACTCACCGATTCCGACAGAGCCGCCTCGTTGCACCAGCCTTCGCCTGAGCGCGCGGCGTGGCGCATCGCCCTGTCCTGCATGCTTGCGCTGGCCATTGCCATGGGCATTGGCCGCTTCGCCTTCACGCCGATGTTGCCTCTGATGCTGCAAGAACGGCTCACCGATATTCAACACGGCAGTTGGCTCGCTTCCCTCAATTACGCGGGGTACTTCGTCGGCGCGTTGTCATGCATGTGGCTGCGCTTCACGCCGACGCTCATCATCCGTTTTGCACTCGCTGCCACCGTCGTGCTGACATTAGCGATGGGGCTGCTCGAGTCGTTCGCCGTGTGGGCCGTCGTTCGCACGCTGGCGGGGGTGATGAGTGCGTGGGCGATGGTGTTCTCGGCCGGATGGGGTTTCCGCAAGCTCGGTGAATTGCGTATGCCGAGTCTGGGGGGCGTGATCTTCGCCGGCCCCGGCGCGGGCATCGTGGTGACGGGCTTGCTTGCGAACTTGAACAGCACGCTGGCGTGGCCCGCGCGCGGCGGCTGGCTGCTGTGCAGCGTGCTTGCACTGGCGTTGCTCGTGGTGATCTGGCGCACGTTCGCGGCGGACGCGCCCACGCCCGCGAAGACGGCCAGTGCAACCAAGTCCTCGGCTGGTACGCCTGCGCAGGCCGCGGCGCATGCTGTCAATCATGGCAGTGGCGAGAGCGTCGTCCCCGTCACGGTGCTCTACAGCTTCGCCGGCTTCGGTTACATCATCACGGCGACGTTCCTGCCGGTGATCGCGCGTCAGGCCTTACCGGGCTCGTCGTGGCCGGACCTCTTTTTCCCGCTGCTCGGTCTGATGGTCATGCCGGGGGCGATCATTGGCGCGCGTGCGCCGCTTGCCTGGGACAATCGGCTGCTGCTCGCGGCGTGCTACCTCATGCAAGGCTTGGGGGTGGGGATCGGTGTCGTGCTGCCGAATGTGGCGGGATTCGCGTTGGGCAGTGTGCTCGTGGGGCTGCCGTTCACGGCGATTACCGTGTACGCGGTGCGCGAGTGCCGGCGTCTGCGTGGGGACAATGCCAATGGCTTGATCGGCCTGGTGACGGCATCCTATGGCATCGGCCAGATCGTCGGGCCGCTGGCGGCTGCGCCACTTGTCGCGGCCACCGGCAGCTTCACGGCAGCGCTGCTAGGCGCGAGCGGCGTGCTCGTGCTCGGTGCGATCGGCTTCGTGTGGGATTGGCGGCGCTCGCTCGAGCACGCACCCTGATCCTCGCGCGCAGTGCCGCCGTCATCGCCATCGCTATCGCTATCGCTATCGCTATCGCTATCGCTATCGCTATCGCTATCGCTATCGCGATTGACGTCTGCCGATCCGACATCTCCATCTTCTGGGACTCTCTATGTCTTTTACCCTGCGGGCAGGCAAAAAGGCCGCCACCGCCACGAGCGACGCCGAGCGCCAGATGCGCGTCGACCTCGCAGCCTGTTACCGGCTCGTTGCGCTGCACGGCTGGGACGATCTCATCTACACCCACATCTCCGCGATGGTGCCGGCTGAGCCGGGGCACTTTCTCATCAACCCGTTCGGACTGGCATTCGACGAAGTGACGGCATCGAATCTCGTCAAGATTACGATCACCGGTGAGATCGTGGGCGAGAGCGAACATCCTGTGAACGTGACCGGGTTTGCGCTGCACGGCGCCGTGCATGCGGCGCGCGCGGATGCCGTGTGTGTCATGCATTTGCACAATACGGCTGGCGTCGCGGTGTCGATTCAACCCCATGGATTGCTGCCGATCTCGCAGCACGCGCTTCGCTTTCACGAGCGTATCGGCTATCACGACTACGAGGGTCTGGCGTTTTCACCGTCGGAGGGGGAGCGGCTCGTGGCGTCGCTCGGCCCGCATCCGGCCATGCTGTTGCGCAATCACGGCACGCTCACGACCGGACGCACCGTGGCCGAAGCCTTCGTGCTGATGGCCACGTTGGTCAAAGCGTGCGAGATCCAGTTGCTGGCGCTGGCGGGCGGCACGTCACCTCATCTGCCGAGCGCCGCTGTGCAGGACAAAACCGCCATTCAACTCGAAGACGGCGGCGCCATCGAAGGTGCGCTGGAGTGGCCTGCACTGCTACGCAAACTGGATAAAATAGACGCCTCGTTTCGCGATTGACCGCCGCGCAGGCGCGATGTCGGGAGCGCCGGGAAAGCCGGCAGGCTTTGCACGAGGAAGCAGATGGGCGGTGGTGCCGCCCATCTTGATAACGACATGAGGAGATAGACTGCAATGCCAACGTTTCACGTCGAGATGTTCGAGGGGCGCTCGGTCGAGCAAAAGCGCGCATTCGTCAAAGCTGTCACGGAAGCCGCAGTGAACACGATCGGTTGCACGGCGGAGTCTGTGGAGATCATCATTACCGACATCAAGCGCGAGAACTGGTCTACGGCAGGTACGCTTTGGTCGGACCCGCGTCCTGAGTAAAACCGAGTGAGCCGGTGAGCGCCGCTGGCGCCGCCGGCAGGTCTGGGGCGGGGAGGCTCACGGCCTCCCCGCCGTATCGAAGAGGTTATCGTGTCGCAAGTCCCGTCCGTATCGAGTTTTCACGCCACCGCCCGTGCCGCCGCCGGCAGCGAACCGGCTCAAACGCCGCAACACTTTGCGTCGGATAACTACGCCGGGATTTGCCCCGAGGCGCTGCATTATCTGATCGATGCAAATGCCAGCGGTCACGAAGTCGCCTACGGCGACGATACCTGGACGCAGCGTGTATGCGACGGCATTCGCCAGTTGTTCGACACGGACTGCGAGGTCTTCTTCGTCTTTAACGGTACGGCGGCCAACTCGCTGGCGCTGGCGTCGTTGTCGCAGTCGTATCACTCCGTCATCTGCCACGAACTGGCGCACGTCGAGACCGACGAGTGCGGTGGGCCCGAATTTTTCTCCAACGGCGCGAAGCTGCTCACCGCGCGCGGACGCGAGAACAACGGCAAGCTCACGCCGGACGCCGTCGAATCGGTTATTAACCGGCGCTCGGACATTCACTTCCCGAAACCCAAGGTCGTCACGCTCACGCAGGCGACCGAGGTCGGTACCGTCTACTCGGTCGACGAGATTCAGGCGATCTCGGCGGTGGCCAAGCGGCGCAATCTACGCGTGCACATGGACGGCGCTCGGTTCGCCAACGCCGTCGCAACGCTGGGCTGTCATCCGGGCGATGTGACCTGGCGCGCGGGCGTGGACGTGCTTTGCTTTGGGGGCACAAAGAATGGCCTGCCGGTAGGCGAGGCCGTGGTGTTCTTCAATCGCGCGCTGGCCGAGGACTTCGCGTATCGAGTGAAGCAAGCAGGACAGTTGGCGTCGAAGATGCGCTTCATTTCTGCACCCTGGCTTGGCATGCTGGAGCACGACACGTGGCTGCGCAACGCACGTCACGCCAACGCCATGGCGCAATTGCTCGCACAACGCCTTCGCGATGTGCCGGGCGTATCGCTGATGTTCGAGACGCAAGCCAACGCCGTGTTCGCGGAATTGCCGTTGCATGTGATCGAAGCGCTACGCGCCGAGGGCTGGCGCTTCTACACGTTCATTGGCGCCGGCGGTTGCCGTTTCATGTGTGCGTGGGATACCCGCCCGGAAACGGTCGAGCGTCTGGCCGCGGATATCCGGCAACTGAGCGTGAAAGCGTAATCGATTCTCCGGTGCAGGCCGGCGGCGCGATTCATGCCTGTCGTGTCGCCGGTACCGTAGGCGTGAGAAAGCGGTGTGCCAACGTGTGATAGAACGACGGCGCGATCGCTTTCGACACCTGAGTCGAGAGCAACGCAACGGCCATGAGCGGAATCACCATCCGATGGCCGTCGATCATCTCCATGACGATCACGAACGACGTAATCGGCGATTGTGTGACCGCCGCCAGATACCCGACCATACACAGCGCAGCCATCGCTGGCAGCGGTATTACCGACGTGATGTGAGCCATTACGTTGCCGAGCCCCGCGCCGATGGCGAGCGACGGCGCGAAGATGCCACCGGGAATCCCCGACAGGTACGACACACATAACGCGGCGAATTTCAGTAGGGCGTAGAGCGGCGAGAGCGCCTCATGCGACTCAAGCAGGCCGCGCGCTTCCGCATAACCACTGCCGAAGGTCGTGCCCCCCGAGGCCACGCCAATCACGGCAATGGCCAGCCCGCACAGAAACGCGAAGCGCACCGGGTACGTCCGGCGAAGGCTCACAAGCGACGCTGGCATCCAGCGCGGCACGTTGAGCATCAGCCAGCCGAACAGGCCACCTGCAACGCCTGTCAGCAAGCTGGCGGCAATGAGCACGGGGATCAGCGTCCAGTGGAATTCGGTGAGCGCCTTGATTTGTCCGAAGTACAGATAATTGCCCTGCAGCCCGAGCGCCACGACGCCGGAAAAGATGATGGCCGTGATGAGCGTGCCGATGTTCCGGGCAACGAAACTCCGGCTCAATTCCTCGATGGCGAACACGACACCTGCGAGCGGCGTATTGAACGCAGCCGCCAGACCCGCCGCTGCGCCGGCCAGCGTCAATTGACGCTCGATGTGCGCGCTGCTGCGGCGATAGCCATGACGCATGGCATACATCAGCGAAGCGCCGATTTGCACCGTCGGCCCTTCGCGGCCAATGGTGAAGCCGCAAAGAATGCCGAGAAACGAGATCGCAATCTTGCCGATCATGATGCGCAGCGACAGCAGCGATTTCGACAGCCGCGAGTCTTGCAGCGTGGCGATGACCTGCGGAATGCCGCTGCCTTCTGCGCCAGGGAAGAACTTCTGCGTCAGCCAGATGGCCAGCGCAGCGCCAAGCGGCGTGACGACCAGCGGCAGCCAGGCGCCATGCGACAGCATGCGCTGGAACAGTTCGAAACCGAAGTCGACGAGCTTGGCGTACGCGACTGAGACCAGGCCCACGAGCACTGCACCGAGCCAGAACACACCGTAGTTATGCCAGAGGCGGCGCGAGCGATTGACGCCCCGTCTGGCCAGCCGGGCCGATAACGACAGCAACGGCGACGGCGACGGCGGCGAGGCGGACTCGGTGTTTGGCAGGATAGCTGACACTTAGTCGTGAGCGAAGAGTGAAAGACGTTGGCCGATTATACGCCCCGGCCCTTATGGGCTTGGTCTGCAGACGTCTCGGATGCTTCCGAATGTGCATCCCGTCATGAGTTCATTTAATATATTCGAATTCGCGGAAGAACGATCATGAACGAACTAATTTTCTGTCCCCGCTGTGCCTCGCCGCTCGACTCGCGTGATGTCGCCGGGCGTATTCGCCGTGCTTGCCCGGATACCGCCTGCGGTTTCGTCCACTGGGACAATCCTTTGCCGGTGGTCGCCGGCCTTGTGGAGTATCGCGGTCAGATCCTGCTGGCGCGCAACGCCGCGTGGACCGAGGGCATGTTCGCGCTCATCACCGGATTTCTCGAGCGCGATGAAACGCCTGAAGATGGCGTGCGGCGCGAGATCAAGGAAGAGACCAATCTGGAGACCGCCGCGATTTCGCTGCTCGGCGTCTACGAATTCATGCGCAAGAATGAGTTGATCATCGCCTATCACGCGGTCTGCGATGGCGATATTCGTCTCTCGGAAGAGCTGGCCGAGTTCCGCCTCGTGTCGCCGGAGCGGGTGCGTCCGTGGCGTGCGGGCACCGGACACGCGGTGGCTGAGTGGCTGCGCCGACGCAATCTGCCGATCGAATATGTCGATTCGGCAAAGCTGTCGATTGCGGGCTGATGGCGTGGTGCGGCGACTACGGTAGAATCGCGGTTTGCAGGGTGAACCTGGCACAAGATTCGCACAAGACTGACAAGAGGGACATGAGCATGGAATTTCAGAAAGAAGTCGACGCGAGCGGTCTGAACTGCCCGCTGCCGATCCTGCGTGCCAAGAAGGCGCTTGCCGAAATGCAGAGCGGCGAAGTGCTGCACATCATTGCCACGGATCCCGGTTCGGCGCGCGACTTCAGCGCATTTGCCAAGCAAACCGGCAACGAACTCATCGAGTCGCGTGAAGAGGGCAAGACGTTCCATTTCCTGATGCGCCGCCGCTGATCGCACGGCATCGCATCGCGGGCGCAAAAAAGCCGACGGACATGCCGTCGGCTTTTTCTTTGGTACCGGTGCCTGACGCTTACACGAGATCGCCGTGCGACTCGCGCAGGTACTCGCGGAACGCGTCTTTCAGCTCCGGGTGGCGCAGCGCAAACTCCACCGTCGCCTTCAGGTAGCCGAGTTTGCTACCGCAATCGAAGCGCTTGCCCTTGTAGCGGTACGCCAGGACAACCTCATCGTGCATCAGCTTCTGGATGGCATCCGTCAACTGAATCTCGCCACCTGAACCCGGATTGATCTCGCGGATGCAATCGAAAATGCGCGGACGCAGCACATAGCGGCCGACGACGCCCAGATTCGACGGCGCGTTTTCCGGTGCCGGCTTCTCGACGATATTCGTCAGCTTGACGATATCCTTCTCGCCCCACTCGTTGCCCGCGACGATCCCGTACGAGCGGCTTTGCTCGATGGGGATCTCTTCCACGCCGATGATCGAGCTGTGATACTGGTTGTACAGATCGACCATTTGCTTGAGCACCGGCGGATCGCCGTCGAGCAAGTCGTCGGCGAGGATGACCGCGAACGGCTCGTCACCCACGAGCTTTTCTGCGCACAGCACGGCATGTCCCAGACCGAGTGCCTTGGGCTGACGCACGTAGAAGCAGTCGATGTGCGGCGGCTTGATCGAATGCACGACGTCGAGCAGTGCCTGCTTGTTCTTGGCTTCCAGTTCCGCTTCGAGTTCGAAGGCCGTGTCGAAGTGATCTTCGATCGCGCGCTTGTTACGGCCCGTCACGAAGATCATCTCTGTAATGCCGGCGGCCGCCGCTTCTTCCACCGCGTACTGAATCAGCGGCTTGTCTACGATGGGCAGCATTTCCTTCGGGCTCGCCTTGGTCGCCGGGAGGAATCGGGTGCCGAGGCCCGCAACGGGGAACACGGCTTTGGTCACGACGGCTTTCATTGGTATCTCCCTGGTGGATGTCGAGCGTCTCAGGCCGGCAGGCGAGCTAGCTGGGCCTGCAACTTACCGAGAACGGCTTCAAAGTCGACCAATCGTTGCTTCTCGAGTTCCACGACGTTGGCGGGCGCGCGGGCCACAAAGCTCTCGTTGGAGAGCTTGCCGTTGCACTTTGCGATTTCGCCTTCGAGACGTTTGACTTCCTTGCCGAGGCGCTCGCGCTCCGCGGCCACGTCGATCTCGACCTTCAATGCCAGCTTGTTCGCGCCGACCACGGCGAGCGGCGCACCGGCAGCCTGCGCGTCGAGCGTGGCTTCGTCGGCCAGCACCTGCACCTCGGAGAGCTTTGCGAGCGTTTGCAGATACGGGGCGATCGACGTGAGGAATGGCACATCGCCCGCGACCAGCAGCGGCACGCGTTGTGCCGGCGACAGGCTCATTTCGCCTCGCAGATTACGGCACGCGTCGACGGCAGCCTTCAACTGCTGCATCCAGGCTTCGTCACCTTCGTCGATTTTGCTCGCGTCTGCCACCGGGTACGGCTGCACCATGATGCTGGCTTCGCCCGCGGCCTTGTCCTCCGGATAGCGGCCGGCCAGCGGCGCTACCTTCTGCCACAGGGCTTCGGTGATGAACGGAATGATCGGGTGGGCCAGACGCAGCACCGTTTCCAGCACGCGCAGCAGGGTGCGGCGCGTGGCGCGTTGTTGCGCCGGGGTGCCATTCTGGATCTGCCACTTGGCCAGTTCGACGTACCAGTCGCAGTACTCGTCCCACACGAACTTGTAGATCGTGCTGGCGATGTTGTCGAAGCGATAGTCGGCAAAGCCCTTGGCAACGTCGGCTTCCACGCGCTGCAACAGCGACACGATCCAGCGGTCGGCGCGCGAGAAGTTCAGTTGACCGTCGGGGCCGCAATCGCCCACGCACGGTGCCATGCCGCAGTCCTGGCCTTCGCAGTTCATCAGCACGAAGCGCGTGGCGTTCCACAGCTTGTTGCAGAAGTTGCGATAACCTTCACAGCGCGCGAGGTCGAAGTTGATGTTCCGGCCGAGCGTGGCCATCGACGCGAACGTGAAGCGCAGCGCGTCGGTGCCGAACGGCGCAATGCCGTCCGGGAATTCCTTGCGCGTCTTCTTCTCGATGCTCGCCGCCTGCTTCGGGTTCATCAGGCCGGTCGTGCGCTTGGCGAGGAGGGTGTCGAGCGACACACCGTCGACGATGTCGAGCGGATCGAGCGTGTTGCCCTTCGACTTGGACATCTTCTGGCCCTCGGCGTCGCGCACCAGGCCGTGCATGTACACGGTCTTGAAGGGCACCTTGCCGGTGAAGTGCGTGGTCATCATGACCATGCGCGCCACCCAGAAGAAGATGATGTCGAAGCCGGTCACGAGCACCGTCGACGGCAGGAAATGCTTCAGTTCGGGCGTCTCTTGCGGCCAGCCGAGCGACGAGAACGGCACCAGTGCCGACGAGAACCACGTGTCGAGCACGTCTTCGTCGCGCTTGAGTGCGCCGGTATAGCCGTTCGCGCGTGCCTTCCCGGCAGCTTCCTCTTCCGTCCGGGCGACGTAGACATTGCCCGCATCGTCATACCATGCGGGAATCTGGTGCCCCCACCAGAGTTGACGCGAGATACACCAGTCCTGAATGTTCTCGAGCCACTGGTTGTAAGTCGTCGCCCAGTTTTCCGGCACGAACTTGATTTCACCGTCACGCACGACGTCGAGGGCGACTTCGGTGATCGACTTGCCCGGATGGAACGTGCCTTCCGGCGCCGGTTTGCTCATCGCGACAAACCATTGGTCGGTGAGCATTGGCTCGATGATCGTGCCGGTGCGGTCGCTGCGCGGCACCATCAGCTTGTGCGGCTTGACCGATTCGAGCAGCCCCTGGGCGTCGAGGTCGGCCACGATCTGCTTGCGGGCCTCGAAACGATCCAGTCCGCGGTACTTTTCCGGGGCGTTCTCGTTGATCTTCGCGTCGAGCGTGAGAATGTTGATCTGCGGCAGGTTGTGGCGCTGGCCCACGGCGTAATCGTTGAAGTCGTGCGCCGGCGTGACTTTCACCACGCCCGTGCCGAATTCGAGATCGACGTAATCGTCGGCGATGATCGGGATTTCACGATCGGACAGCGGCAGCTTGGCCATCTGGCCGATCAGGTGCTTGTAGCGCTCGTCTTCCGGATGGACCATCAGCGCTACGTCGCCGAGCATCGTTTCGGGGCGCGTGGTGGCGACCGTGAGCGAGCCCGAACCATTGGCCAGGGGGTAGCGGATGTGCCACAGCGAGCCTTCTTCTTCCTCGCTGACCACTTCCAGATCGGACACGGCGGTGAGCAGGACCGATTCCCAGTTCACGAGACGCTTGCCCCGATAGAGCAGCCCTTGCTCGTACAGCGTGACGAACACGTCGCGCACGACACGGGACATCTTTTCGTCCATCGTGAAGTATTCGCGGCTCCAGTCGATGGAGGCGCCCAGACGGCGCACCTGACGCGTGATCGTGCTGCCCGACTGTTCCTTCCACTCCCACACGCGCTCGACGAACTTCTCGCGGCCGAGATCGTGGCGCGAGACCTTCTCGGCGTCGAGCTGGCGCTCGACGACGATCTGCGTGGCGATGCCCGCATGGTCCGTACCCGGCACCCAGAGGGTGTTGGCCCCCTTCATACGGTGGTAGCGGGTGAGGCCATCCATGATCGTCTGGTTGAACGCATGACCCATGTGCAGCGTGCCGGTAACGTTCGGCGGCGGCAACTGGATGCTGAAATCTTCGCGGGCGTCGTCGAAAGTCGGCCGGGCATAGCCTCGGCGTTCCCATTCGGGGCCCCAGTGGGCTTCGACGTCCTGCGGCTCGAAGCTCTTGGCAAGCGTATTGTCGCTGTCGCTCATGGATTGGATGGACCGTGTAATGCGTGAAACCCTGAATTATAAAAGATTCGGTGCCGTTTCCGCGGCGCAGCAGGATTTATAATCGGGCTTCACTCGAAATTCCCTCCCGACATGCCCGATCTGCTAGCGAATCTGAACCCCGAACAACTGGCCGCCGTGACCCTCCCGGACGAGCCAGCCCTCATTCTCGCGGGCGCAGGTTCCGGCAAGACGCGCGTGCTGACCACCCGTATCGCCTGGCTGATACAGCAGGGCCATGTTAGTCCGGCCGGTATTCTGGCGGTGACCTTCACCAACAAGGCGGCCAAGGAAATGCAGGCCCGTCTGGGGGCCATGCTGCCGATCAGCACCCGTGCCATGTGGATCGGCACCTTCCACGGGCTGTGCAACCGCATGCTGCGCGCGCATTTCCGCGACGCCGGGCTGCCGCAGAGCTTCCAGATCCTCGATCAGGCCGACCAACTCTCCGCCATCAAGCGAATGATGAAAGCGGCGAATGTCGACGATGAGAAGTATCCGCCGAAAAACCTGCAGTATTTCATCAATAACGCCAAGGAGCAGGGCCTGCGCCCTCACGAGGTCGAGGCCAACGACGCCTTCAACCAGAAGTTCGTCGAGCTGTACACCACCTATCAGGAGCAGTGCCAGCGCGAAGGGGTGGTCGATTTTGCCGAATTGCTGCTGCGCTGTTTCGAGTTGCTCAAGCATAACGAACCGCTGCGGGTGCATTACCAATCGCGCTTTCGTCACATTCTCGTCGACGAGTTCCAGGACACGAACAAACTCCAGTACGCATGGCTCAAGATGCTCGCGGGGTCGAACGCAGCAGTATTTGCCGTGGGCGACGACGATCAGAGTATTTACGCCTTTCGTGGTGCCAACGTCGGCAATATGGCTGACTTCGAGCGCGAATTCCGCGTTCGGCACATGATCAAGCTGGAGCAGAACTATCGGTCGCACGGCAACATCCTCGACGCCGCCAATGCGTTGATTTCGAATAACGCGCGGCGTCTGGGCAAGAATTTGCGCACCGATGCGGGGCATGGCGAGCTGATCCGGGTCTACGAAGCCGCGACCGACTTGCAGGAGGCCAGCTGGCTGGTCGATGAAATCAAGGCGCTCGTTGCACAGGGGCTGTCGCGTCAGGACATCGCCATTCTGTACCGCAGCAATGCCCAGTCGCGAGTGATGGAACACGCGCTGGTGGGGGCGGGCATCGCGTACCGCGTGTATGGCGGGCTGCGCTTCTTCGAGCGTCAGGAAGTCAAGCATGCGCTGGCCTATTTGCGTCTGATCGAGAATCCGAACGACGACACGGCATTTGCCCGTGTCGTGAACTTCCCGACGCGCGGGATCGGCGCACGGTCGCTGGAGCAACTGGCTGACGCGGCGCGTCTGTACAACTGCTCGATGTACGCCGCCGTGCCCTATATGACCGGCAAGGCGGGCACCAATCTGACGGCATTCGTCCGGTTGATCGAGCAGATGCGTCAGGACACCGCGCGCCTTACGCTGCCGGAGGTCGTCACGCACGTCATCGACGCGAGCGGGCTGATCGCGCACTATCAAACCGAGAAGGAAGGTCAGGATCGCATCGAGAACTTGCAGGAACTGGTGCACGCCGCCACGGCGTTTATCGCCGAGGAAGGTTATGGGCTCGACGCGCCGGCGCGTCTGATCGCCATGCGTCCTGCGCTGCCGGGCGCCCCCGATGTCCTGGCCTCGCCCGACGGCGTGGTGGACGCCGACACGCCCGTGGAGATGACCCCGCTCGCCGGTTTCCTGTCGCACGCCTCGCTTGAGGCCGGGGACAATCAGGCCGAGGCCGGGCAGGACGCCGTGCAACTCATGACGGTTCATGCCGCCAAGGGGCTGGAATTCACGGCGGTCTTCGTCACCGGGCTGGAGGAGGGGCTGTTCCCGCACGAAAACAGTGCGCTCGAACTCGACGGTCTCGAAGAAGAACGCCGGTTGATGTATGTGGCGATCACGCGGGCTAAGGAACGGCTATATCTCTCGTTCACCCAAAGCCGCATGCTGCATGGTCAGACACGCTACAACGTGCGTTCGCGCTTCTTCGAGGAAATCCCGGACGCGGTGCTGAAGTTCCTGACGCCGCGTGCGCAACCGGGGGGGCGTCTGGGGCAAGCCGAGCCGGCGTGGGGGCGTGACTGGTTCTCGCGTCCGCAAGTGGGCGCGACGAAGCAGGACGAATGGGTGGCGACAAAGTCGGAGCAGGCGCTTGCCGACCGTTCGCGCGCATCGGAGACCGGCTTCAAGCTGGGGCAGGGGGTCTTCCACACCAAGTTCGGCGAGGGCAAGATCATCGGGCTCGAGGGGGTGGGCGTGGAAGCCCGGGCGCATGTGAAATTCGGCCGTCATGGCGAGAAGTGGCTCGCACTGGCCGTCGCGAAGCTCCAGCCGATCGAGTAACGACGGCGTCGTTACCCATGACAAAGGGCACCCGAGGGTGCCCTTTGTTTTGCCGGTCGCTTGCCTGCGGTTATGCCTCCGGCGGCGCGACGTTCGGATCGATGGCGCCGATTTCCTGTACGCCGAAGCAGCCGCGATAGGTGGCATAGAACGAGCAGTACAGCACTGCCGTGAACAGGATCGAGTACGGCATGAGTATGAGCATTGCGTACTGATGAATGCCCATCGCGGCCATCGTCAGCGCCACGATCAGCGGCAGCACCGTGGCAATGACCGCCGTGCACAGCCCATAGACAAAGAAGGCGCGCAGGTTGCGTACGCAGGCCGTCCAACTGAAGAAGAGCGCCTTGACGGGCGTGACGTCGTGCCATGCCACGAGCACCGGTGCGAACCAGAACATCATCGCCACCGGAACGTAGGCTACCGCCGCCGCCAGCATCGCCTGGCCCATCGAACCGTTCACGAGCGACTCTTCGCTGATGCGGCCGCCGAAGAGCATCTTGTTTAGCAGATCGCCGCCGTCGAAGAGTGCCGAGAACAGGAACACAGCAGCCATCGCCACAATGTAATAGCCGCCGAGGATCAGCAGGCGGCGCGAGACTTCCTTGCCGTGACCGCGAAAGCCGTCGAGCAGCACGTTCGGCAACACCTGCTTGCTCTTGATGATGTCACGGCAGGCGGCCATGAAGCCGACGGACAAGCCAGGGATGAACAGCAGCGGCAGGAACGCGCCCACGACCGGCGGGATCGACAACAGCATCACGCCAAACAAATAGGCGAAGAGCAGCGTCAGAATGGCGAGTGGGTTCTTGCGGAACAGCCAGATACCCTGGCGCAGCCACACATAACCACTCTTCGGCGGGACTTCAAGCAATTGCATAGGGTTCGAATGACTCCGATAGGACGTCAGGTTACAGCCACGGGATGGAAACGGCTTCGATGCGTTCGCGCAGGATTCGTTCGAAATGCCCCGGATCGTGCGGCTTGAGCATTTCGGCCGCGCGCGGCAAGTGAAAATCATACAGGCGCGACACCCAGAAGCGCAGCGCTCCCGCCCGGAGCATATCGCGCCAGTGCGACGCTTCGATGCTCGTGAGCGGGCGCACCGTCTCATAGGCGCGCAGCATGGCATGCACGCGAGTCTCGTCGAGCACGCCGGTCGACAGGTCGCAGCACCAGTCGTTGACCGTCACGGCCAGATCGAACAGCCACTTGTCGCAACCTGCGAAGTAGAAATCGAAGAATCCGCCCAGGCGGGGCGAACCGTCTTCGGCCTTGTCGAACAACACGTTGTCGCGGAACAGGTCGCAGTGGCAGGGGCCGGCCGGCATCTCGAGATAGTCGGTCGACGCGAAAAACGCCTCCTGATGCGCCATCTCGCTTTGCAGCAACGCGCGTTCCGCGTCGCTCAGGAACGGCATGATTTCGGGCGTCGCTTCGCGCCACCACGGCAGGCTGCGCAGGTTGGCCTGCTCGAGGGTGAAGTCGCGCCCAGCCAGGTGCATGCGTGCGAGCATGGCGCCGACGTGCGTGCAGTGTGCCGGCGCGGGCGCCAGTTCGGAGCGTCCCGCCAGCTTGGTGACGATGGTCGCGGGCTTGCCGTTCAACTCGCCCAGAATCTCGCCCGTGCGATCGGGAATCGGATCGGGCACAGGCACGCTGTGATGCGCGAGGTGGCCCATCAGTTGAAGATAGAACGGCAACTGTGTCGCGGTAAGCTTCTCGAACAGCGTCAGCACGAACTCGCCGCGCTCGGTCGTCAGGAAGTAGTTGGTGTTTTCAATGCCGGAGCTGATGCCCCGGAAATCGAGAACATTCCCCAAATCGTAGCGTTGCAGCCATTGCTGGAGCTGCTCGGGCGAGACGGAAGTGAAAACGGCCATGCGTGCGTTGAGTGGAGGTGTCTCAGACAAACGGCCCGTGCACGTGCACCGGGCCGCTGAATCAAGACATACAGGAAGCTGGCGTGCCGCCAGGCGGCACGCGGAGGTGAGTCAGATTACCAGAGATGTCAGAACTTCAGACCGACGGACGGCAAGCGATCGTTTTGCGACGTGTTGTCGCGCGCTCGCGGCGAGTTGTCCGGCGGCGTGGTCAACTGGTAATTAGTGCCGAATCGGGAATGGACATCGATCTCCGTCGGCTTGCCGCGATCACGGTACTCGGTCACGGTCGTGCCTTGGTCGTTGACGTAGTAGCTCGGCTTGCGTTCCTGGTTGACGTCCACCGACGAGGTGCTGGTGGCAGCGGCGCGGGCGTCGGCCTCGCGTTTGGCGGCTTGCGCGGCGGTTTCCTTGCCATCCTGGGCAAATGCATGGCCGGTGAGCAGCAGGCCGGCACCGAACAGCAGGGGCAGGGCACGGGAAAGGCGCGTTTTCATCATTATTCTCCGAGGGCGGGAACGCATCCGCGACGTTGGGGCGAGCCGGGCCGGCGCAGCGGGTTCCAATATGTCCATTCTATCAAACGTCCCCCGCTTCGCATCGTGAAATCGCGTTGAATACGCCGTGGTTCCTCGCCTGCGGGGCGGTGCTGAGCTTCAGACAGCCGTTTCGGGGTGCATGAGCGGGTGCGTGAGAGGGTGTCCGGCCAGTCGGGAGCGCGCGATCGCGGTCTGCTATATTCCTCTGGGTAATAAGCGAATCACGAAACGGTCGTTTTCCTCGCTGCCGCGTTCTGGCATCCTCGGAGACTGTCTTGATGGGTGGCCGCGTGCCGCCCATCTGCATTCTGGAGTCCGCAATTCATGTCGTCTTCCTCTGCTTCCGCCGCTGTCAAAGCGGCCCCGCCTTCGCCGTCCGCATATAACGCCCGGCCGCTCGCCATTGCGCTGGTGCTGATTGCCATCGGCATCGCCTATCTGCAAGCCACCGTGGGCCCGAAGCAGGCCGCGCTGGCCGGCGTTGGCGCGCTGCTCGGTGTGGCACTCTATCACGCGGCGTTCGGCTTTACGTCGGCCTGGCGTGTGTTCATTGCAGATCGTCGCGGTGCGGGTCTACGTGCGCAAATGGTCATGCTCGCCGTCGGCGTCTTGCTGTTCTTCCCCGCGCTGGCCGATGGAACGCTCTTCGGTAACAAGGTCGTCGGACTCGTCTCGCCGGTCGGCGTATCGGTGGCGTTTGGTGCTTTCATTTTCGGCATCGGCATGCAACTCGGCGGCGGCTGCGCGTCGGGCACGCTTTACACGGTGGGGGGCGGCAGCACGCGCATGATCGTCACGCTGGCCGCCTTCATCGTCGGTTCGGTGGTCGCGACGGCACATCTGCCCTGGTGGGAGTCGTTGCCGCATATCAAGCCGGTCTCGCTGGTCAAGGTGTGGGGGCTGTGGCCTGCGCTTATCGCGAACCTCGTGCTGTTCGCTGCGATCGGTGCTTTCACGTTGTGGGCGGAAAAGCGCCGTCATGGCCGGGTCGTCGGCGTGCCGATGACGCGTAGCGCGAAGGGCACGCCCGCGCTCTTGCGTGGTCCGTGGCCACCGCTGTGGGGGGCGTTGGCGCTGGTGCTGCTGAACTACGCGACGCTGGCGCTGGCTGGTCGTCCGTGGGGCGTGACGTCGGCATTCGCTCTCTGGGGCGCCAAGGCCTTCATGGCGCTCGGCGTCGACGTGGCCTCGTGGCCATACTGGGCGAAGCAGGTCAACGTGCTGAATGCCCCGGTCACGCAGGATGTTACGTCCGTGATGGACATCGGCATCATTCTCGGGGCGCTCGCGGCTGCCTCCATCGCCGGCAAGTTCGCTCCCGTGTGGAAGATTCCGGTGCGCTCGCTGATTGCGGCCGTCGTGGGCGGGTTGCTGCTCGGTTACGGCGCGCGTCTGGCGTACGGCTGCAATATCGGGGCGTATTTCAGCGGCATCATTTCGGGCAGCCTGCACGGCTGGCTGTGGCTGGTGGCAGCGTTCTTCGGCAATGTGTTCGGCACACGTCTGCGCCCGCTGTTCGGTCTGGAGGTAGAAACCACCCCGCGCGAAACTGGCTGCTGATCGACACAATGCCTCGGCAGATCTCGTGTCTGCCAGGAAAACGGCGCTCGCGATAACGGAAACCCCCAAGCGTTGGACATGAGTCCAATCCTTGGGGGTTTTTTCATGGTGAAGATTGCCGCGATTACAGGTAGAACATCTTCTCGCTGGTTTCCGACTCGGGCTCGATGCGGCCGTCGTAGAAAGCGAACACGGCCTTGAGGATTTCGTCGGGATCGTCGATGACCTTCACCAGGTCGAGATCCTTCTCGCCGATGAGTCCCATCGGCAGCATCGTCGAGCGTACCCAGTCGAGCAACCCCGTCCAGAACTCCGTGCCCACGAGAATCACGGGGACCTGGCGCGACTTCTGCGTCTGGATGAGGGTGAGGACTTCGGACAGTTCATCGAGCGTACCGAAGCCGCCCGGCATGATCACGAAGGCATCCGAATTCTTCACAAAGGTGACCTTGCGCGTGAAGAAGTGACGAAAGCGCAGCGAGATGTCCTGGTACTGGTTGCCCTTCTGTTCGTGCGGCAATTCGATGTTCAGACCCACGGTCGGCGAGGCGCCGCCATGCGCGCCCTTGTTGGCCGCTTCCATGATGCCGGGGCCGCCGCCGGAGATCACCGCAAACCCGTTATCGGAGAATTTGCGGGCGATGGTCATCGTTAGTTTGTAGAACGGCGATTTCGGTTTGATACGCGCGCTGCCGTAGATGCTCACGGCTGGCCGGATCTCGGACAGGTACTCGGTCGCCTCGATGAACTCTGCCATAATCGTGAACATCTGCCACGATGCGCGCGCCTTTTTTGCGGTAGCGCGCTCATGGTCTGCCAGCATGCGCAGACTCGGTATCTCTTTTCTTCTCTTGGTCATATGTCGGAACAGCAAAGTCTGGAAGGTAAGACGCTCTTATTGGTCGATGGTTCGAGTTATCTTTATCGAGCCTATCACGCCCTGCCGGATTTGCGCGGCCCCAACGGCGAACCCACCGGGGCGCTGCACGGCATCGTCAATATGCTGCGCCGCATGCGTAAAGACGTACATGCAGAGTATAGCGCCTGCGTTTTCGACGCTAAGGGCAAGACATTCCGCGACGATTGGTACCCCGAATACAAGGCGAATCGTCCGTCGATGCCGGAAGATTTGCGCGCGCAGATCGAACCCATTCACGAAGCCGTGCGCGCCATGGGTTGGCCGCTGTTGATGATTGACGGCGTGGAAGCCGATGACGTCATCGGCACGCTCGCGAAGCAAGCGGCCGTGCGAGGCATGCGTGTAGTGGTCTCCACCGGCGACAAGGATCTGGCGCAACTCGTGAACGATCACGTGACGCTCGTGAACACGATGACCAACGAGACGCTCGACGCCGCTGCCGTTGCCGCGAAATTCGGCGTGCCGCCCGAGCGCATCGTCGATTACCTCACCCTGGTGGGCGATACAGTCGACAACGTGCCGGGTGTGGAAAAATGCGGACCGAAAACGGCCGTCAAGTGGCTCACGCAATACGGTGATCTCGACAATCTCGTTGCGAATGCAGCGGAAGTGAAGGGCGCGGTAGGCGAGAATTTGCGACGTGCCCTCGACTGGCTACCCATGGGGCGCAAGCTCGTGACGGTTGCGCTCGACTGCGATCTCGCGCCGCAGGTCACGTCCATTGAAGCCAGCTTGCAGACGCAACCCGAAGACACCGAGACGTTGCGCGATTTCTTTGCGCGTCACGGCTTCAAGACGCTGCTGCGTGAGGCAGAGGCCGCTGCCGCCACGCAGGCAGGCGAGCAGGCCCCGGCGCCCGTGGCCGACACGATCGAGCGTCAGTACGACGCCGTGCTGACGTGGGAACAGTTCGACGCGTGGCTAAAGATCATCGAAGCTGCGGAACTGACGGCGTTCGATACCGAGACGACGTCGCTCGACGCGATGCAGGCGCAGCTCGTAGGTCTCTCGTTCTCGTGCGAGCCGGGGCGTGCGGCTTATATTCCGGTGGCGCACCGCGCACCGGGCGAGGTCGAACAATTGCCGCGTGACGAAGTTCTCGCGCGCCTGAAGCATTGGCTCGAGAGCCCGAACCACAAGAAGGTCGGTCAGAACCTCAAGTACGATTCGCATGTGCTCGAGAACTACGGCATCAAGCTGGGCGGCATCGAGCACGACACGCTGCTCCAGTCATATGTGGTCGAGTCGCATCGCAGCCATGACATGGACAGTCTTGCCTCGCGTCACCTCGGGGTGACGACGATCAAGTATGAGGATGTGTGCGGCAAGGGCGCCAAGCAGATCGGCTTCGATGAAGTCGGTATCGAACAGGCCACGGCATACGCCGCGGAGGATGCCGACATCACGCTGCGTTTGCACCGCGCGCTTTATCCCGATGTGGCGCGTGAGGCCACGTTGGAGTTCGTCTACGGCAGCATCGAAATGCCGACGGCGCGCGTGCTCCAACGCATGGAGCGCAACGGTGTGCTCGTGGATACCGCCCGGCTCGCCGCGCAAAGCGACGAAATCGGCCACAAGTTGATCGCGCTCGAAGCCGAGGCGTATGCATTGGCCGGGCAGCAATTCAACCTGAATTCCCCCAAGCAGATCGGCGACATCTTCTTCACGCAATTGCAATTGCCGGTGGTCAAGAAGACGGCCAGCGGCGCCCCGTCGACCGACGAGGAAGTGCTTCAGAAACTGGCCGAAGATTATCCGCTGCCGAAGGTGTTGCTCGACTACCGTGGCCTCGCCAAGCTCAAGTCGACCTATACCGACAAGCTGCCGAAGATGGTCAATCCGTCGACCGGCCGGGTGCATACGAACTACGCCCAGGCGGTGGCGATCACCGGACGTCTGGCATCGAACGATCCGAATTTGCAGAACATTCCGGTGCGCACGGCCGAGGGACGTCGCATTCGCGAGGCGTTCATCGCCCCGCTGGGCAGTCAACTGGTATCGGCCGATTATTCGCAGATCGAACTGCGCATCATGGCGCATATCTCGGGCGACGATAGCCTGCTGCGTGCGTTCGCCAACGGCGAGGACATCCACCGGGCGACGGCGGCGGAGATCTTTGCCGTCACGCCGCTCGAAGTCTCTTCCGAGCAGCGTCGTTATGCCAAGGTCATCAACTTCGGCCTGATCTACGGCATGAGCGCGTTCGGGCTGGCCGCGAACCTCGGGATCGAACGCGACGCCGCCAAGCAGTACATCGATCGTTATTTCATGCGTTACCCCGGCGTCGCACGTTACATGGACGAGACCCGCAAGAGCGCCAAGGCACGCGGTTACGTCGAGACGGTGTTCGGCCGCCGGCTGTGGCTGCCGGACATCAACGGGGGTAACGGGCCGCGTCGTCAGGCTGCCGAGCGGGCGGCGATCAACGCGCCGATGCAGGGCACTGCCGCCGATCTCATCAAGCTCTCGATGGTCGCCGTACAGCGCTGGCTGGACGACAGAGGGTTGCAGACGCGTCAGATCATGCAGGTCCACGATGAACTAGTGCTGGAAGTGCCCGATCACGAACTGGCGGAAGTTCGCAAGCGTCTTCCGGAACTGATGTGCGGCGTAGCAAAGCTGCGTGTGCCGCTCGTGGCTGAGGTGGGCGTCGGCGAGAATTGGGAGCAGGCGCACTGACGAGGCTGACTGGGTTGGCGCCTAAAGTGCGTGCGCGATACAAGATGCAGCACGCCTTGGCTGCCGCCGCGCTCGGGTTCTCGCAATAAGAGGAATAGAGATGCGGGCATACCCGAAGTCCGCACTCTGCGGTAAGGTAATCGCTATCGCCGGGATGGCAGTGACCGACCGGCTGGACGGTTTTCCAAGCACAGGGAGTTATCGTGAGCGTGCATCGCATCGTTGTGGTCGGCGGCGGCGCCGGCGGTCTGGAGCTTGTCACCCGCTTGGGCGACAAGTACGGGCGTGGCAAGGACGTTCAAATCACGCTGGTCGACCGTTCGCTGTCACACATCTGGAAACCGCTGCTGCATGAGGTTGCCGCCGGTGTCATGGACACCGCGACGCACCAGCTCTCGTACGTTGCGCAGGCCAATTGGCATCACTTCGAGTTCGCTGCGGGCGAGATGATCGGGCTGGATCGCGCTGCCAAGACGATCCGGCTGGCGGCCGTGCCTGCGGCGGCTGACGAAGGGGAGGGCGATCTGCTGCCTGAGCGTACCTTGCCGTACGACACGCTTGTCCTCGCCATGGGCAGCACCACCAACTTCTTCGGTGTGCCTGGGGCCCAGCAAAACACTATTGCACTGGATACGGTCGAGCAGGCCGAGCGCTTCCGGCGTCGCCTGATGGCGGCCTGTGTGCGTGCACAGAATGATTCGGAAACGCCAGCGGCACAGCGTGCCGGCGCGAACGAGGTGCTCGAAGGCACGCGAGGCGGTGAGCGCTTGCCGGCCCCGGGGCGTCGCAAGGTCAACCTCGTCATCGTCGGCGCAGGGGCCACGGGCGTTGAGCTTTCGGCGGAGCTGCGCAATACGGCGGAAGTCCTTCGCTCCTACGGCCTGAAGCTCGATCCGCGAAAAGATGTGGGCATTACCATCATCGAATCGAGTCCGCGCATTCTGAAGGCGCTGCCTGAGCGTGTGTCCGGCGCGGTGGCCGGATTGCTCGGCAAGCTCGACGTCGACATTCTGTGCGGCGATTCGGTCGCCGAGGTGCGCAAGGACGAGGTCACGACCACCGGCGGGAAGGTGTTGCCCGCGGATATCACGGTCTGGTCGGCGGGGATCACGGCGCCGCCGGTGCTCGGTACGTTGGGGCTCGCCGTCAATCGTCTGAATCAGGTTGAGGTCTTGCCGACGTTGCAAAGCAAGACCGATCCGGAAATCTTCGCTTTTGGCGACTGCGCGAGCTGCGAATGGCCGGAACACGGCTTCGTGCCGCCGCGTGCGCAAGCCGCGCATCAGCAGGCGAGCTTTCTGGTCAAGGCCATCGATGCCCGGCTCAAAGGGCAGAGCTTGCCGGCGTTCACCTATCGCGATTTCGGGTCGCTCGTCTCGCTGGGCAAGTTCAGCGCAGTGGGCAATCTGATGGGTGGCCTGATCGGCGGCAGCATGTTCATCGAAGGGCTCTTCGCTCGGGTGATGTACACGTCGCTCTATCGCATGCACGTGGCGGCGCTGCATGGTGTCTGGCGCATGATGCTCGATACCATTGCCAATCGTCTGCGGCGTTCCACCGTACCGCGCGTCAAGTTACATTGACGTTGGCCGCAGGGGGGGCGAGCGTGCCGTCCCTGCCTTGCGCTGGTCTTCTTCTGCCGGACGCGTGCGGTTTCGGATAGATCCGATCATCGGCGCGCCGGTGTCCGAGTGCATACGCGCGCCCTCTCTAGTAATATCCGAACGTCCGGCCCCGGACCGACGATTCCCGTCTTTTCCGTTGGCGGTTTCCCCGGCAATTCCTCTACCGACGCTTTTCTCTGGAGTGCGACATGTCGCAAGCGGATCTGGATAGTCTCGTGCCCGAAGTGGCGCCGCGCAATCGCCGCGATTTTCTGAAGACCGCCGTTGGCTCGGCGTTTGCGCTGGCCGTGCTGCCGGTGGCTGCCGAAACCATCACCACCGACACACATGGGCTCGACGCGGGCGAGGTCATGCTGACCGTGCCGGGCATCAAGATGCCGGTCTACTACGCGAAGCCGGCCGGTAAGACGCATCTGCCGACCGTCGTCGTGGTCTCGGAGATCTTCGGCGTACATCAACATATTGCCGACATTTGCCGCCGGTTCGCCAAACTCGGCTATCTGGCGCTGGCGCCGGAATTGTTCGCGCGCGCGGGCGATCCGCAGTCGCTGGGGACGATTGCCGAGATTCAGTCGCAGATCGTCTCGAAGACGCCGGACAAGCAGGTGCTGAGCGATATCGATGCGACGGTCAAATGGGCGGTGGCCAATGGCGGCGACGAGAAGCGTCTCGGCGTCACCGGTTTCTGTTGGGGCGGTCGCGTGGCATGGCTTTATGACGCCCATAACCCGAACGTGAAGGCGGCGGTGGCCTGGTACGGGCGCATCGTTGGCGACAAGAGTGCCGACTTCCCCGAAAATCCGATCGATATCGCGGGCAAGCTGCACGGGCCGCTGCTCGGTCTGTACGGCGGCAAGGATACGGGTATTTCGGTCGCGAGCGTTGAGCAGGCGCGCGAGGCCCTTGCCAAGGGCAGCGCGGCGTCGAAGGGGTCGGAACTGAAGGTGTTCCCGAATTCGGGGCATGCCTTCTTCGCCGACTACCGGTCGAGCTATGTCGAGACCGACGCGAAGGAGGGCTGGACGCTGGCGTTGGACTGGTTCCGCAAGCATGGTGTGGTCTGAGTTGCGGGTGCTACGGGCGGGACCGTCGGATCTGTTAAGGCATTCGGGCGCATTTGGCGTATCGGGCACGTCGAACGTCTTTGCGCTGTGCGGGCCGACGGTTTGCCTGTAACGGTAAAAGCTGGTTAAATCGCCGGCTTGCCTGCGGGAGAATCACCATCGACACCATTTTCTTATTCATCGTTATCGCCACGCTGGCTTCCGGCGTGCTGAGCCTTGCCGGGGCGGCGTCGCTGTCGCTCGGCCTGCTCTCCAGGCTCATCGACAAGATGGTGAGTTTCTCGGCGGGCGTGCTACTCGGCACGGCGCTGTTGCATCTGCTGCCTGAGAGTCTGGAGTCGCACGTCGACGCGCACGTCATCACGCGCTGGTTGTTGGGTGGGTTGCTTGGGTTCTTCCTGCTGGAGAAGCTCTCGCTCTTGCGCCACAGCCACCATCACGAGGGCGACGGGCATCATCACGAGCATGGGCATGATGCCCACGAGGCAGGCAAGGGCGGTTGGATGATTCTGATTGGCAGCGCGATTCACAACTTTGCCGATGGTGTTGTGATTGCGGCGGCATTTCTGGCCGATCCGCGTCTCGGGATGGCGGCAACGGTGTCGATCACCGTCCACGAGGTGGCGCACAAACTCGGCGACTTCATGGTGTTGCTCAATGCGGGTTTCAAGCGCCGTAAAGCATTGGTGCTGACGCTGGCGTCGAGCCTGACGGCGCTGGCGGGTGGGGTGTTGGGCTACTTCATGCTCGACCGTCTGCAGAGCCTGATCCCGTACTTGCTTGCGCTGGCGGCGAGCAGCTTCATCTACATTGCAGTGTCGGACCTGATGCCGCAGATGCAGCGTCGGACGTCGCCGCGCGACGCGCTGCCTCAGATTCTGCTGATCGCTGTCGGACTGGCGCTGGTGGTGTGGCTCAACGGTCACGATCATGAGCACGAGCACGGACACGATCATAAGGATGGCGGCAGTGCCCTTGCGATGTCCGCATTAGCGTCGGGCGATGGCAGCCGCGTCGCGGCGACGGGCAAGTCGCCGCATTGATGGGATAGCGTGGCGCCCGGCATTTGACGTCGGGCCGCGCGAAGCCAGAAAGAAGGGCGTCCCGAGGGACGCCCTTCGTCATTATCGCTGTAGCTTCAGCGCAGACGCTGCGTGACTTACGGTTGCGCTCCGGTGGCGACCGGACGGCGCTTGTCGGCGCACCACTCGCTCCAGGATCCCGGATAGAGGCTGGCGCCATGAAGCCCGGCGACCTCCATGGCGAGCAGGTTGTGGCAAGCCGTCACGCCTGAGCCGCATTGCGAGATGACCCGCTCTGGTTGGCGATCCTTGCCGATGACTTGCGTGAAAGCTTCGCGAAGCGTGGCGGCGGGCTTGAAACGGCCGTCGGGACCGAGGTTGTCCTTGAAGCATCGATTGACCGCACCGGGAATGTGGCCGCCAATCGGGTCGATGGTTTCGTTCTCGCCGCGATAGCGATCCGGTGCGCGGGCATCGATGACCAGACGTTCATGCGACGTCAAATTGCGCTCGATGGCGGCCGCGTCTGCCGTGGTGGCGAGCGGCTCGCCTGGACTGAAGTCACCGGCCGGCGGTGTTTCGGGCGGGGCGGCGTCGAGCTTGAAGCCGGCGGCTTCCCAGGCTTGCAGGCCACCGTCGAGCACTGCGACGGATTCATGGCCGAGCCAACGCAGTAGCCACCACAGGCGGGCGGCATACATGCCGCCTTGTGCGTCATAGGCGACAGCCTGCTGACCGTTCGACAATCCGCAGTCGGCAAGGAAACGCACGAGGGCGTCGCGCTCGGGCAACGGATGGCGGCCATTTTTGCCCGTTGTCTTTCCGGACAAGTCGCGCTCGAGGTGGGTGTAAAACGCGCCGAAGATATGGCCGTCGACATAGGCGGCTTCGCCTGCCGCCGGGTTGGCGAGATCGAATCGGCAATCGAAGATGACCACCGGGGCGCCGCCGCCGGCGGCGGTTTGCATCAGCGCATCGAGATTTTGCGGACTGATGAGCGTGGTGAAGTGCGTATGAATCATGACGTCTCCGCAGACGGGCGTAGGGGAATCGTTCAGCGGGAACTGACCGAGCCGCTTGCCGGACGGATGGCGCGCATCGCCCTTGAGGGCGCTGTCGGCGGCCGGGAACGTTGCCGAGAATGCCACGGCGCTCTGGTGTAGCGCCTGGCAGCTGCAATCAGGCGGGCGCCGACGGCCGTCGCAATGCGGTCATGCCGCTTGCCACAATCAGCAGCATGCCGATCCAGCCGGCCAGTGCGGGCCAATCGTCCCAGACAAGCATGCTGATCAGTGTAGCGAAGATTACGCCGGAATATTGCAGATTCGCAGTAACAAGGGTGTTGCCCAGACTGAAAGCCCGGGTGAGTGCCGTTTGCGCGATGAGTGCTGCAAGGCCGATACCCAGCATCAGCGCGGTGCCGCGCCATGTCAGCGCGTGCATGCCTTCGACGGCAACCCAACCGAGGCCCAGCAGCACGCCACCGAGCGAGAAATAGAAGACGATGCGCCAGTCGGGTTCACCTGCCGCCCCAAGCTCTTTGACCTGCATGTACGCCACGGCTGAGAACACACCCGAGACAACACCAGCGACGCCGCCGCCCCACGCCTGACTATCGATGGTTGGTTGAAGCAATAGCGCCACACCGACGAACCCCGCAAAGATCGCGGCGACCAGACGGAAGTCGGTACGCAGGCTGCCGCGCATCGCAGCGGTTGCCATGACGATCAGCGAAATCCAGATCGGCGACATGTAATTGAGCGTCATCGCCGTGGATAGCGGCAATTGTGTGAGCGAATAGAACCAAAGGCCGAGTGAGATGACACCTGCGGTGCTGCGTTTGACGTGGGCGCCAAGGTGGCGAGTCCGGAGCGTCTGGCCTCGCATGCCGGTAATTGCCAGCAAAACGATGACACCGATAAGACTGCGGTAGAGAACGATTTCGCCGGTGTTGTATTCGTTTGCTGCCAGTTTGATGAAGAGCCCCATCAACGTGAACATGAAGGCGGAGACCAACATCCAGAGCGATTGCATGGCGAATTGTGGCCGATTGACGGCGAAAAGGCGCGTTTTGTGCTGAACGCGGGTGACGCGCGCGGCATAGATTGTTGCCGCGGGGTCATAGTTGAAGCATCGCGACGATTCTAACGAAAACGGCGGGCCTATGGCCCGCCGTTCGGCGAAAGTTCGGCAAATATTTAATTCAGTCTCGCCAGCACCACATCGTCGCCTGCGCCATCCTCAAACGGATGCATCTACTTTCTCACGCAGTGAGATGTTTCTGTGGGAAGCGGTTTAGAAATCGCCCATCTGGCGCCGCAGGAATTCGTGGAAATGCTGCATGCCGTCTTCCATCGGGCTTTGGTACGGGCCGACTTCCGACACGCCACGCTCGAACAGGGCGCGACGGCCTGCGTCCATGCGCTCGGCGATTTCATCGTCCTCGCGGGCGGTTTCCATATACGCGGCACGCTCGGCCTCGATGAATTCGCGTTCGAAGAGCGCGATTTCCTCGGGGTAATAGAATTCGACGATGTTCGTCGTCTTCTGCGGGCCGCGCGGGATGAGCCACGACACCACCAACACATGCGGATACCACTCGATCATCAGGTGCGGGTAGTACACCATCCAGATCGCGCCGAAGTCGGGCGGAACGCCTTCGCGGTAACGCAGCAGCACGTCGTGCCAATCGCGGTAGATCGGGCTGCCCGGCTTGGCGAGACCTTCATGCACACCTACGGTCTGGACGCTGTACCAGTCACCGAACTCCCAGCTCAGGTCTTCGCACGAGACGAAGCTGCCCAATCCCGGGTGGAACGGCACGACATGGTAGTCCTCGAGGTAAACCTCGATGAACGTTTTCCAGTTGTAGTTACATTCGTGCACTTCGACGTGATCGAACATGAAGTTCGAAAAGTCGAGATGGTGCTTCACGCCCAGACGTGAGAGATCGGCTTGTACGTCGCGGCCTTGCGCTTCGAACAGCAGTCCGTTCCAGCGTTGCAGCGGGAACTTGCCGAGGTTCAGGCATGGCTTCTCGGGGAAGTGCGGCGCGCCGAGCAGTTCGCCCTTCGTGTCGTAAGTCCAACGATGGAGCGGGCACACAATGTTGCGTGCATTGCCGCGCCCATTGAGCATGACCGCCTGACGATGGCGGCAGACGTTCGAGAGCAGTTCGATGCCACTATGCTCGCCCGCACCGTTGCGGACCAGCATGCGACCTTCCTGCTCGGCCGGCAGCGCGAAATAGTCGCCCGCTTCCGGCACCATCAGTTCGTGGCCGACATACCGAGGCCCGTATTTGAATAGGACTTCACGTTCGCGGGCGAGGAGCGCCTCGTCGAAATACGTGTAGACCGGCAATTGGCTCGAGGCCGGTTTCAATTGCAAAGCGCTGCTTAGATTGGACATTCCCACTCCCGTCGAGCTTGAAAGCAGTGAACAACCCAACCATCGAAGAATCGATTTAGGGAACCGACGATTATACCCGGTATGGGCTGTCGGGGGCACCTAAGTCCATGATTTGCGTTAAATAATGTCCGAAAATTGTCATCCCCGACGGTTTTGAGGCAATTTACGCCCTGCGAGGTGACGCGCTTTTGCCGTAAAATGGAACATTCGACCTGAATTTTGCGTTTATGGCCAAGACTGCAAAGTCGCAAGACGCGGTGCCCGAGGTGCCGCAGGACCTGCCCGAGACCTATGAGGCTGCGCTTGCCGAGTTGGAAAAGCTGGTGGGGCGCATGGAGGGCGGTGAGCTGGGGCTGGAGGAATCGCTCGGTGCATACCGGCGCGGTGCCGTGCTGGTGAAATATTGCCAGGGCTTGCTCGAGAAGGTGGAGCAGCAGGTCAAGGTGCTGGAAGGTGAAACGCTCAAGCCGCTCGAGGCGGCGCGCGATGACTTCTAACCGCCCAGCTTACGGCAAGGCGACCCAAGACCCAACGCGTCCCGAGGTGGCCCGGGGCGACTCAATAACACGCACGGCCTGAAGGGTACGTGCAGGATGAAGACGATGGCGGATCAGAATATCAAGACCTGGATGCAGGCGGTGCAGGCCCGTGTGGAACAGGCGCTCGATGCCGCGCTGCCCAGGGTAGCCGATGGCGGCTCGGCGCGACTCAACGAATCGATGCGTTACGCGGTGCTCGGCGGCGGCAAGCGGGTGCGCCCGCTGTTGTGCTTTGCGGCCGGCGAAGTGACGCAGGCCAGCGAGACGGCCCTCGACCGTGCCGCGTGCGCCGTGGAAATGATCCACGCCTACTCGCTGGTGCACGACGATCTGCCGTGCATGGACGATGACGATCTACGCCGCGGCAAGCCGACGGTGCACGTCCAGTACGACGAAGCCACCGGCCTGCTCGCGGGCGACGGTCTGCAAACCCAGGCATTTGCGTTGCTTGGCGAAGCTACGGGGGATCTGAGCGCTGCGCAGTCGCTCGCATTGGTGCGCGAACTGGCGATGGCCTCGGGTGCGCTCGGTATGGCGGGCGGTCAGGCGATCGATCTGGAGAGCGTTGGCATCAAGCTCACGCAGTCGCAACTGGAAAACATGCATCGCCTGAAGACGGGGGCGCTGTTGCGTGCCTCGCTGCGCATGGGAGCCATCTGCGGTCGTGCGTTGTCAGATGACGAAACGGTTGCGCTGGATGCCTATGCGGCAGCCGTGGGATTGGCTTTCCAGGTGGTGGACGACATTCTCGACGCGACGGCCGATTCGGCCACGCTCGGCAAGACGGCGGGCAAGGATGCCGCGAACGACAAGCCGACGTACGTGTCGCTGATGGGCCTTGAGGGCGCACGAGCGTACGCGGAAAAACTGCGCGCCGACGCCCATGCGGCGAGTACGTCGCTCGGCAATGCGGATCGGTTGCGCGCGTTGGCCGATTACGTGGTGGATCGCATCAACTGACCGGCGGATTGCCGGGCTGGCAAGTTTCGAGGCGGCCCCCAGCAGCACAGGGTCACGAGATCCGGGGGCGGTTTGCAGTAGACATAAGCAAGGGGCAAGGAGGGTCGGCGCGATCTCCCCACAGAACGCACCGGCAGGAGATCGGGATTGGCTCACTGGGGAAGCCGCCCGATAGAACGCCTATATATGGAACGACGATGTACGAACTTCTAAATACTATCGATGACCCGGCCGCATTGCGGCGTCTGGAGCGTCGCCAACTTGCGCCGTTGGCCGAAGAGCTGCGCGCCTTCGTGCTCGAAAGTGTGTCGCGCACGGGGGGGCACTTGTCGTCCAACCTCGGCACGGTTGAGCTGACGATCGCGCTGCACTACGTGTTCAACACGCCGGAGGATCGCATCGTCTGGGACGTGGGCCACCAGAGCTACCCGCACAAGATCCTGACCGGCCGTCGCGACGCGATGGGTTCGCTGCGTCAGCTTGGCGGCATTTCGGGCTTCCCGAAGCGCGACGAGTCGCCGTACGACACGTTCGGTACAGCACACTCGAGTACGTCGATTTCGGCGGCACTCGGTATGGCGCTGGGCGCGCGCACGAAGGGCGAGAACCGCTTCGGCATCGCCGTGATCGGCGACGGTGCGATGACAGCCGGTATGGCGTTCGAGGCGATGAACAACGCGGGGGTTCACGAAGACGTGCCGCTGCTGGTCATCCTGAACGACAACGATATGTCGATTTCGCCGCCGGTGGGGGCACTCAACCGCTACCTCGCCCGTCTGATGTCGGGCCGCTTCTATGCGGCGGCAAAGAAGGGCGTGGAGAAGGTGCTGAGCGTGGCGCCGCCGGTGCTGGAATTGGCGCGCAAGTTCGAAGAGCACGCGAAGGGCATGGTCGTGCCTGCGACGATGTTCGAGGAATTCGGCTTTAACTATATCGGTCCGATCGACGGTCACGACCTCGACTCGCTGATTCCGACGCTCGAGAACATCAAGAATCTGAAGGGGCCGCAATTTCTGCACGTGGTCACGCGCAAGGGTTACGGCTACAAGCTGGCCGAGGCTGACCCGGTGCTGTATCACGGTCCCGGCAAGTTCAACCCGGCCGAAGGTATCAAGCCGAGTACGAGCAGCAAGAAGACGTATACCCAAGTGTTTGGCGACTGGCTGTGCGATATGGCCGCAGCCGACAAGCGTGTTGTGGGGATCACCCCCGCCATGCGCGAAGGCTCGGGCATGGTCGAGTTCGAGAAGCGCTTTCCGGAACGTTATTACGACGTCGGCATTGCCGAGCAACATGCGGTGACGTTCGCGGGCGGTATGGCGACCGAAGGCCTCAAGCCGGTCGTCGCCATTTACTCGACGTTCCTGCAACGCGGCTACGATCAATTGATTCACGATGTCGCGCTGCAAAATCTGCCGGTCCTCTTCGCGCTTGATCGTTCGGGCCTTGTGGGCGCGGACGGTGCAACGCACGCGGGTGCTTACGACATCGCTTATCTGCGCTGCATCCCGAATATGGTCGTGATGGCGCCGTCGGACGAGAACGAATGCCGTCAGATGCTCTACACCGGTGTGCAGATCGACGGTCCGTCGGCCGTGCGTTATCCGCGCGGCGCTGGTACGGGCGCTGTCATCGAGCAAACGATGACGGCACTGCCGATCGGCAAGGGCATCGTGCGCCGTGAAGGTCGGGCGGAAGCCGGGCGTCGCGTGGCGATTCTGGCGTTCGGCAGCATGGTTGCCCCGGCGCTTGCCGCTGCCGCGCAACTGGACGCGACCGTGGCCGACATGCGCTTCGTCAAGCCGATCGACGATGAGCTGATCGCACGACTGGCGCAGACGCACGATTACCTCGTGACGGTGGAAGAGGGCAGCATCATGGGGGGCGCGGGTTCGGCAGTTGCGGAATCCCTGCTCGCCGGTGGGGTTACTCGACCCGTACTACAATTGGGCCTGTCCGATCGCTTCATCGATCATGGCGATCCGGCGGCGCTGCTGTCGGCCGAGGGACTCGACGCGGCAGGTATTGCGAAATCGATCTGCACGCGCTTCGACCTGTCGCTGGAAGCCTCTCGGGCGGCTGACAAGGTCACGACGAAGCTCGTCGCCTGAGCGTCCGGTAGTCCCGAATATCCGAACGATCCGGCTTGTTACGCCGGATCGTTTCATTTTGCGTTACGTATTTTCCGTCCCGTGCCGGGGCTCTCCGGCACGTTCCCGATGACACTCGCCGGAGGCTCGCGAGCCGTGCGTCGGATACGTTTGCCCATTGCCTCCCCCAGTCGGCTTGCCGGCAAAGAAGGAAATAGATGAATCAGATGAACCCCGCTTTCGTCATGCCGGACGTGCAGAGCACCGTCGATACCCGGCAGATTCCGATTCAACGCGTTGGCGTGCGTGGTGTGCGTCACCCGTTGTCGGTGCGTTTGGCCGATGGCGACGCACAAGCCACCGTGGGCTTGTTCAATCTCGACGTTCATTTGGCTGCCGATCAGAAGGGCACGCATATGTCGCGTTTCGTGGCGCTGCTCGAGGCGCATCGTGCGCCGCTGGATGTCGCAGGTTTCCGGGCCATGCTCGATAGCATGCTGGATAAGCTCGAAGCCGAGGCCGGTCGCATCGAAGTGACGTTCCCGTATTTCATCAACAAGACGGCACCGGTGTCGGGCGTGCAGAGCTTGCTGGATTACGAGGTGACGCTCACGGGTGACGTGCGCAACGGTCAGACGCGCGTATGGCTCAAGGTGCTTGTGCCGGTCACGAGCCTGTGCCCGTGCTCGAAGAAAATTTCGCAGTACGGTGCGCACAACCAGCGCTCGCATATCACCATCGACGCGGAAATCGCGGGCGACATCGCTGTCGAGGAATTGGTGCGTATGGCCGAAGAAGAAGCGTCCTGCGAATTGTGGGGGCTGCTCAAGCGTCCGGACGAGAAATACGTGACCGAGCGCGCCTATGAGAATCCGAAGTTCGTCGAGGATCTGGTGCGCGACGTGGCAACGCGTCTGAACGATGAGCCGCGCATTGTGGCCTACGTGCTTCAGGCCGAGAACTTCGAGTCGATCCACAATCACAGTGCCTATGCCGTGATCGAGCGTGACAAGCGTGTGGCAGCTTGAGATTGCGGTACCTTCAGGCGCGCGCTGCATAAAAAAGACCGCTCCGGGGAGCGGTCTTTTTATTGGGCGGTTCCCGCAAGGGGGGATCAGATGCTGCGCACGATGTCGGCAAGATCCCAGCGCGGGCGGACAGTGTAGGCGTATTCGCTGTCCGCTTCGTCCGGCCAATGCTTGAGACGCATGGCGCCGGCGAAGGCGATCATGGCCCCGTTATCTGTACAGAATGCCAGGTCGGGGTAGTGCACGCGATAGCCGCGTCGTCGGGCCGCTTCGTTGAGCCCCGCGCGAAGCTGTGCGTTGGCGCCGACGCCACCGGCGACGACGAGCGTCTTCATACCGGTCTGCTTGAGGGCGGCCATCGATTTGGCAACGAGTACGTCGACGATCGCGTCGACAAAGCCCCGCGCGAGATCGGCCTTTTCCTGCTCGCAGACATTGCCGTCGAGCTTGCGCACTTGCGTGAGCACGGCAGTTTTCAATCCGCTGAAGCTGAAGTCGAGGTTGCCGGAGTGCTTCATCGGGCGTGGCAGGTCGTAGCGTCCCGGTGTACCGAACTCGGCCAGACGCGAGACGGCTGGACCGCCCGGATAGCCGAGTCCCAGCAATTTTGCGGTCTTGTCGAAGGCTTCGCCTGCAGCGTCGTCCAGCGTTTCGCCAAGCATGGCGTACTGGCCGAAGGCGCGCACTTCCATCAACTGGGTGTGGCCGCCGGAGACCAGCAGCGCGACGAATGGGAAATCGGGGGCGTCCGGCGCGAGCAGCGGGGAGAGCAGGTGGCCCTCGAGGTGGTGCACGCCAACGACCGGGCGATCGAGCGCGAAGGCGAGCGCGTTCGCGACGCTCGCGCCTACCAGCAGCGCACCGGCAAGGCCAGGGCCCTGCGTGTAGGCGAGGGCGTCGACTGCGCTGAGCGGCTTGCCGGCCTGCGCGAGCACCTCTTCGGCCAGCGGCAGCGCGCGACGAATGTGGTCGCGCGACGCCAGTTCGGGCACCACGCCGCCATATTCACGGTGCATGGCAATCTGCGAATGCAGCGCGTGCGAGAGCAGGCCGGCCTCCGTGTCATAGAGCGCGAGGCCTGTTTCGTCGCAGGAGCTTTCAATGCCTAGAACCAGCATGGCTTGAGGGGTGGCGCGGAGCGTCATGAAGAAGGATAACCCGTAAGTATACCAGTCGACCTTAACGCCCGCCGGTTACAATGCGCGCCATGGAAAAGTTCGATGTAGCGATTGTGGGTGCTGGCGCGGCCGGCCTGATGTGCGCGGCGGTGGCCGGGCAGTTGGGGCTGCGTGTGGTGCTCATCGATCACGCGACGCGTCTGGCCGAGAAGATCCGGATTTCAGGCGGCGGGCGCTGCAATTTCACAAATATCAATGCCGGGCCGGCCAACTATCTGTCCGAGAATCCCCGTTTCTGCCGTTCGGCACTGGCGCGCTATACACCGCGCGACTTTCTGGATTTACTCAAGCGTCATCGCATTGCGTGGCACGAAAAGCATCGCGGGCAGCTTTTCTGCGATGAAAGCGCCGAAGATGTTATCGAGATGCTTCGCCAGGAGTGCGCGGCGGGGCACGTGCACTGGCGGATGCCCTGTGCTGTCCACACCGTTGCCTACACGGAGGCGGGTGGGGCGCATCGGTATCATTTGACGACCGATGCGGGTCATATCGCGGTAAAACGGCTCGTGATCGCGACCGGCGGCCTGTCGATTCCGAAAATCGGCGCGACGGACTGGGGCTATCGCATCGCCCGTCAGTTCGGTCTGGAGGTCATCGAGCCGCGCCCGGCACTTGTGCCGCTCATGTTCGACGCCTCGACGTGGGCGCCCTTTGCGGGGTTGTCCGGCTTGTCGCTGGAGGTCGAGGTCAGTACGGGGAAGGGGAAGGAAGCCGGCAGCTTTGTCGAGGATTTGCTGTTCACGCACCGGGGATTGTCCGGTCCCGCCATCCTCCAAATTTCCAGTTTCTGGACGCCAGGACAACCTATCACGCTGGATCTGGCGTCATCGTCGGACATCGAGGCGGCATTGTTCGAGGCCAAGGCGGCGTCTAAACGCCAGTTGGCCAACTTGCTGGCGCAATGGGTGCCGGCGCGTCTCGCAGATGCTTGGGTGGCCAACAGCGGACTCTCGCCGCAGGCGCGCGTGCAAGAGCTGCCGGACAAAGCACTGCGCTCGCTCGCTCAGGCGTTCTCGGGGTGGACGCTCAAGCCGTGTGGCTCGGAGGGCTGGCGCAAGGCGGAAGTCACGCGCGGCGGAGTCGACACGCGGGCGCTTTCCTCTGCAACGATGGAGGTCCGCACGCAGCTGGGGCTGTACTTCGTCGGGGAAGTCGTGGACGTGACGGGGTGGCTCGGCGGTTACAACTTCCAGTGGGCGTGGGCGTCGGCGGTGGCTTGTGCCCGGGCGATGTCCGAAAGCGTTCAGGTCGGCCGGGCAGGAGAGAACGCACTGTCGTAGACGGCCACTCCCGGCCTGTGATACGCTCTCGCCTTCGTGGAGACGACGCATCAATGGTTGTTTTCGGGACGTTTGCGACAGTTCAAGACGCTTCCGAAGCATTGCCGGGGTTTTGCGTCTGACACGTCACCGGCCAAACGGGCGTTCAGCGCCTGGGCCGGGGCCCGATCTCCAGCGAGCCCGCTTGTGATCGCGTTTGTGATCGTCTCCCCAAGCGGGTTTTTGTGCTTTCTGCCCCCCGTTTGCGTCTGCGCCAGCTTATCGGCTGCGGTCGCGCGCGGTGAGTGCCTGACGGCAGTCGTCCTTTTCTTTGGGGCGGCATGCACTACACTGAAACGTATTCGAATTCCGGAACCCCTGCTCATGAGTCTGAAAGAACGCGTCAACGAAGACATGAAGACGGCCATGCGTGCCAAGGCCGCCGACAAACTGGGGACCATCCGGCTGCTGCTCGCGGCAATCAAACAAAAGGAAGTCGACGAGCGCATCTCCCTGGACGATGACGCAGCGGTTGTTGCTATCGTCGACAAGCTGATCAAGCAGCGCAAGGATTCCATCAGCCAGTTCCAGGCTGCCGGCCGCACCGATCTGGCCGACAAGGAGGCTGCCGAACTCGAAGTGCTCCAGGTCTATATGCCGCAGCAGCTTTCGGCAGAGGAAGTCGCGCAAGCGATCAAGGCCGCTGTGGCGCAAACCGGTGCTGCCGGTCCGCAGGACATGGGCAAGGTAATGGGCGTGCTCAAGGGCCTGTTGGCCGGTCGGGCCGACATGACGGCCGTGTCCGCGCAAGTGAAGGCGGCGTTGGCTGCGTAATTCTGTGGTGCGGCAAGTTGCCGTCGTTCGTGCGACGGCGCGTCACCGCATCGCGATGGCATCGATCCAGTGATTCCCCAGTCGTTTCTGCAGGACCTCCTCAACCGCGTCGATATCGTCGAGGTGGTGGGTCGTTATGTTCAGTTGAAGAAAGGCGGGGCGAACTTCATGGGGCTATGCCCCTTTCATAACGAGAAGTCGCCCTCATTTACGGTGAGTCCCACCAAGCAGTTCTATCACTGCTTCGGGTGTGGCGCGCACGGCAGCGCGATCAGCTTCCTGATGGAGCATGCCGGACTCGGATTTGTCGAAGCTGTCGAGGAGTTGGCCCGCAACGTCGGGCTGGATGTGCCGCGTGAAGCGCCGATACCTGGCGCGCCGGCACCTGCCGCGCAACGGGCGCAAACCCTCGGTCTGGTCGACGTCATGACGCGTGCCTGCGACTACTACCGCAAACAGTTGCGAGGAGCGCCGGCTGCCATCGAATATTTGAAGCGGCGCGGGTTGACGGGTGAAATCGCGGCGCATTTCGGGCTGGGGTATGCCCCGGATGCCTGGCAGAACCTTGAGGCTGCGTTTCAGAACTACCGCGACGATCAGTTGCTCGACGCCGGTCTCGTCATCGAGAGTGAGAAGGGCGAGGCGGGCGGCGCAAAGCGTCGTTATGACCGTTTTCGCGACCGGATCATGTTCCCGATCCGAAACACGAAGGGGCAGGTGATCGCTTTCGGCGGACGAGTGCTGGACAAAGGTGAGCCGAAGTATCTGAATTCACCTGAAACACCGCTTTTCAGCAAGGGCAGTGAGTTGTACGGCCTGTTCGAGGCGCGCACGGGTATTCGCGACGCGGGCTACGTACTGGTAGTGGAAGGGTATATGGACGTGGTCGCGCTAGCGCAGCTTGGGTTTCCGCAGGCGGTGGCCACATTGGGTACAGCGTGCACGCCCATGCATGTTCAGAAGCTGTTGCGCCAGACCGAGACGGTGGTGTTCAGCTTTGACGGAGACGCGGCGGGCCGCCGGGCGGCACGCCGTGCGCTGGAAGCCTGTTTGCAGCATGCGGACGACAACCGGAGCTTCAAGTTCCTGTTCTTGCCCAGCGAACACGATCCGGACAGCTACGTGCGTGAGTATGGCGCGAACGCGTTTGCCGAAGAGGTGTCGCGAGCCATGCCGTTGTCGCAGTTCCTGATTGGTGAAGTGACGGCCGGTAAAGAGATGCATCAGCCCGAGGGCCGGGCACGTGCGCTGTTCGAGGCGAAGCCGCTGCTGCAGCAGATGCCGGCGAATGCGTTGCGAGGACAGATTCTGCATGCGCTGGCCGAGCGGGTAGGTAGTTCGGTAGAAGAAGTGGCCGAGCTGTGCGAATTGCAGATCAGTGCGGTGCGCCGTCAGAACGCGTGGGACAAGGCGCCGGCCAAGCGCGAGAAACGCCGCGTGGTGGGCACCGAGCATCGGGCATTGCAGAATCTGCTGATGTTTCCGGTGCTTGGAAACGAATTGACTGAAGAAGAGACCAAGATTTTGCAGGATGGGCGTCACCACGCCGAGATTTTCTCGGAGGTGCTGGCGCATTGTCACGAAATGGGGGCCCAGGCCGATTTCCGCTTCATGTCGGATCGGTTGCGGACATCGCCGAATTGGGCGAGTTTCGACGACATCCTTCGCGAAATCCTCGCGTTCGAAGAGAACGCTCGCGACCTGCTGTTGTTCGACCCGGCCGATGAGGCGCAAGTCGAGCGTCGCGAGGAACAGATTGCACTGCGGCTCACGGAGTTGCGAAGCGCGATTCGGCGCTTGCAATACGACGGGCTGTGCGAAGCGCTGGAGACGATTTTCAAGCGGCCGTCATTGACGTCCGATGAATTGCGCCACGCTCAGGCGCTGTCGCGGCAACGCGACGAATTGAAGCGGTTGCTGGCTCCGGTCGGCACAGGAGGCGCGCGAAGTTGAGGTAAGCCCGCGTGCTACAATGGAAAGTTTTCAGTGGGCTGTTTTCTGGCAAGCGAGATCGCTATGGCAAAGATGACAACGACCAGCGGAAAAAAGACGGTTATCCCTTCACCGAAGGCAAAGCGCGCGACAAGCGCGGCGGCGGCGTCTGGTGGGAAGGGGGCGTCTCGCTCTGCAAAAGCTGGCGTTGTCGTAAAAGCTGGCGCGGTTGCGCAAGCCAAGACGAAAACGGCCAGCCAGGCAAGTTCGGCGAAACGTACTACGCAAGTTAAGGCAGCCGCCGGCGCAACGAAGACGACCGGCAAGACGGCTGCGAAGGTGACCGATGTCACCAAGCGCAAGAGTGCGACCGCCGCGACGGTGGGGGCTGCGAAAGCGGCTAAGCCGACGGTGAAATCCGAGCCGCCCGTCAAAGCGACGAAGACGGCGACGACCGCGAAGGCGACGGCAGGCGGGAAACCGCAGGCCCGACAACCCGCTGAAAAAAGCGCGAAGAGCGCAACTACCGTCAAGGCACCGACCTTGGCGGGCCGCAGTACACCTGCGACGCGAGTCCCACGCAAGACCGGGGCTTCAAGCAAACCCGAGGCTGTGGAAGTCACGCCGGCAGCAGTTGCACCTACCGTCTCCAAGACGCGTGGCAAGGCCGCGAAGACCGCCGCTTCAGGAGGGCAGAACGTTGCAGCGAATACTAGTGATCAACCCGTGAACGAAGATCAGACCAAAGTGGAAAAGCAGAAGGCGCGTGATCGCCGGGCAAAAGAGAAAGCACTGCTCAAGGACGCATTTTCCTCGCACCAGCCCGGTACGGCCGAGGAACTTGAGGAGCGTCGCGGCAAACTGAGGACACTGATCAAGCTGGGCAAGGAACGTGGCTTCCTGACCTTTGCAGAGATCAACGACCACCTGCCCGACGACGTGGTGGAGGGCGACGCGCTGGAAGGCGTGATCGCTACGTTTAACGACATGGGCGTGGCCGTCTACGAGCAGGCGCCGGATGCCGAAACGCTGTTGCTCAACGACAATGCGCCGAATGCCGCGACGGACGACGAAGTTGAGGAGCAAGCGGAAGCGGCCCTGTCGACCGTCGATTCCGAGTTCGGCCGCACGACCGATCCGGTGCGTATGTACATGCGCGAAATGGGTACGGTCGAGCTGCTGACGCGCGAGGGCGAAATCGAGATCGCCAAGCGCATCGAGGAAGGCCTGAAGCACATGGTGCAGGCCATTTCCGCGTGCCCGACGACGATTGCCGAGATTCTGGCAATGGCCGAAAAGGTCGAGCGCGAAGAAATGCGCATCGACGAAGTGGTCGATGGCCTGATCGATCCGAATGCGGATGCCGTTGCGGCGGCTGCCTCTGAAGACGAGGATTTCGACGCGGATGCGGAGGAAGAAGCGGAAGAAGAGGAAGCCGAATCGGACGAGGAGGACGACAGCAACAGTGGTGGTGCTGCTTCGGCTGCGCAGGTCGAGCAGCTCAAGCGTGACGCGCTCGCCAAGTTCTCCGTGATTGCCGAGTGGTTTGGCAAGATGCGCCGTGCGTTCGAGAAGGAAGGTTATCAGTCGAAGCCGTATGTGAAGGCGGGCGAAGCCATCCAGATGGAACTGATGACGATTCGCTTCACGGCGCGTACGGTCGAGCGTCTGTGCGACACGCTGCGTTCGCAAGTGGACGAAGTGCGGAACATCGAGCGTGCGATTCTGAACATCGTGGTCGACAAGTGCGGCATGCCGCGTGCGGATTTCGTGCAGCGTTTCCCTGGCAACGAAACCAATGTCGACTGGATCTACACCGTTGTGGCCGACAACAAGGCGTACAGCTCGGTGGTGGAACGTAACGTGCCGGCCGTGCGGGAACTGCAGCAGAAGCTGATCGATCTGCAGGCGCGTGTGGTGTTGCCGCTCACGGAACTCAAGGACGTCAATCGCAAGATGGCCGAAGGTGAGCGACGTGCGCGCAAGGCCAAGCGCGAGATGACCGAAGCGAACTTGCGTCTGGTGATTTCGATCGCGAAGAAGTATACGAACCGCGGCCTGCAGTTCCTGGATCTGATTCAGGAAGGTAACATCGGCCTGATGAAGGCGGTGGACAAGTTCGAATACCGTCGTGGTTACAAGTTCTCGACGTACGCGACGTGGTGGATCCGTCAGGCCATTACGCGTTCGATCGCTGACCAGGCGCGTACCATCCGTATTCCGGTGCACATGATCGAAACGATCAACAAGATGAACCGGATTTCGCGTCAGATTCTGCAGGAAACCGGTGTTGAGCCGGACCCGGCGACGCTGGCCGAGAAGATGGAAATGCCGGAGGACAAGATCCGCAAGATCATGAAGATCGCGAAGGAGCCGATCTCCATGGAAACGCCGATCGGTGACGACGACGATTCGCACTTGGGCGATTTCATCGAAGATACTGGCACGGTCGCACCTGCTGACGCCGCATTGCATGGTAGTATGCGCGACGTCGTGAAGGACGTGCTTGATTCGCTGACGCCGCGCGAGGCCAAAGTGCTGCGCATGCGTTTCGGTATCGAGATGAGCACGGATCATACGCTTGAGGAAGTGGGCAAGCAGTTTGACGTGACGCGCGAGCGTATTCGTCAGATCGAAGCCAAGGCGCTGCGCAAGCTGCGTCACCCGAGCCGCTCCGACAAGCTCAAGTCGTTCCTCGAAGGCAATTGATTGCTGCTGAGCGAGTGCTGGTAGTGGAGGGCCGTTAGCTCAGTGGTTAGAGCAGGGGACTCATAATCCCTTGGTCGCTGGTTCGAACCCAGCACGGCCTACCAAAGAAGTCAAAGAGCCCTTGACGGTGACGTCAAGGGCTTTTTGTTTTTAATCAATAATTTACATTGATTTTTTGTGTGCTTTTCTTGGTTGGAGATGTGTTGGCTGCGTTGCTGGATACAGGGCCGTATCCGTAAAAGTTGTGGCGTCGGTACAGTTTCGGTACAGTAAGCCGGGTTAGTCACACACTCGGTCGTTCATGGCAACCATCGTCAAAACGGAATCTGGAACCTGGAAGGCGGTAATCAGGAAGCGCGGATTTCCAACTACCATCAAGACCTTTCGCCTAAAGCGCGACGCCGACGATTGGGCTCGTCGTACCGAAGACGAAATGGTGCGGGGAATGTTCGTACAACGAGCGCCGTCTGAGCGATTGACGTTCGAGAAGGCTATTCAGAGATATCTCGCCGAAGTGACATCGACGAAGCGTCCGATGACTCAAACTGGGGAGCACAAGCGTGCGGCCCCTCTGGTCGCGTACTTTGGAAAGTATTCGTTAGCGGCAATCAGTGCGGAGCTCGTTGCCCAGTATCGTGACAAGCGGCTATCTGGCGAAGATCGAAAAGATGCTTCGGGGAAGCCTGTCCCTCGAGCGCCCAACACTGTTCGTCTTGAGTTGGCACTTCTTGGACATCTATTCACTGTTGCAGTAAAAGAGTGGGGCTTGGGGTTGACCTACAACCCAGTCCTAAATATTCGGCGTCCCGCTCCCGGCCCTGGCCGAACTCGCCGTCTAGATAAGGGCGAGGAGGTTCGACTGCTCGCCGCGGTGGATGGTCACTCGAACCCGATGCTGCGTTGGATTGTTCGCATAGCCGTTGAAACAGGAATGCGATCATCCGAAATTGTTACGCTGCGCCACTCGCAAGTCGATTTGGTTAAGCGTGTGGTTCGCTTGGTAGAGACCAAGAACACAATGCCGCGTACTGTGCCGCTCACTGTGGAGGCGACAAACCTGTTCGCGCAGGCGCTTGCGAATCCCATTCGCCCAGTCGGTACAGATTTGATCTTCTTTGGTGAGCCGGGAAGAGACAAGGTGCGTCGCCCCTACAATTTCAACAAGGTTTGGCTCGATATCAAAAGATCGGCTGGTTGTTCTGATTTTCGCTTCCACGACCTGCGTCACGAAGCCGTGAGTCGCTTGGTGGAAGCAGGATTGAGTGACCAGGAGGTAGCCGCCATAAGCGGGCATAAGTCAATGCAAATGCTCAAGCGATATACGCACCTGCGGGCGGAGGATTTGGTGGCTAAGCTCGACAAGCTAAAGGCTTAGCGATTGCATGGCGGTTGCAGGCGGTTGCAGGCGGTTCTGTCTGGTCGATGTCGAATCTATAGTCGATGTGAATCGTTCGCAGAGTTTTCGAAATGGCCTGGCGGCTTTTTAGTCCTAGTGCTTCGGCAATTTGAGGTTGGCTTTTGCCATTGGCGAGAAGAACGACTATCTCCTTTTTTCGATCAGACATTCGTCGATCCACGAGCTTACGGGCCTCGCTACGAAGGCGTTCCTCAGTCTCGGAGGTTGATGTGCCGCATTCGTCGTCAATTCTGAGCCGTTTCAAGACTGATAGTCGACGGAAAAACTCGTCAATAGTTTGTGCGGGAAGCTCCGTGCGGATTGTGGCCGCATGCCCCCAGTATTGGTGTTCAAGTCGCTTTAGTTCAATCTCGAAGGTTTGCTGAGTTCTCCTAGCTTGTTTGTACTTTGCCCTGGTAGTGCTTGATCCCGCCTTTTTGGGGCTGTGGACCCCGCAGTAGATTGAACTGAGCCTGGAGCCCTCGGGCGAGGTTCCGTGCGCTTCTGCGAGATGTGCTGCGAGCTCGGTTGGCTGGGCGCAGCTTCGACATGTGCTCATGCCATGCAGTAGGTCCACCCTGCCGAACTTCCCGAGCGATCTTCGTTTGGTCGTTTTGCCTCGGCAACGCATTGCGACTTCCCGAAGGCTATCGAGCGATTGCTCGAGGCAGCTTGGCTCCGCATCCGCCGGTTTCTTCATGATCTCTCGACCGACCTCCTGAAGGAACTGATCAAGGGAGGTAAGCCCACAGCACTGAGCGATGGTGCTTAGCGCGGTCGTTCCCCCAAGACCAGAAAAACGCGTTTGCTCTGCCAATGTCATTGCCTTGAGTCGATGTCGCATCCACGCGATGTTCAACGTCTGCGCGCTCAGCGCCTCGTATCGATCGCGCAAGTCCACCCACGCGGGATCGATTAATTCGCGAAGCAACTTGAAGATCGGATACCTGCGTGACTGTGCCGAATACGATCCCCAGGCCGTAGATAGGGCCGCTATCGCGTCTCGGAGCTTCGGGTCACATCCGTCCCAAGCTCTAATTGGGGCAATCGCATGCATGTCAACCAAATTGGGAACCTAATAGGCTGAATACTACGACTCAAAGCGTCATTCTTCAATCTCCTGATATGAAATTTAACGGAGTCCAACGTATGTTGAAGATTGAAGAGGTTCTAATGAATCAGTACGGCCCACTGCTCAGTTTGGCTCATTTGGCAAAAATCTTGGACCGCTCAGCAGATGGCCTTCGTCAGGGGCTTTATGTGGAGTCGGACTGGTCTTCTAGGATCAATGCGGCAAAACTGAGGGTCGGAAAACGTGTTTATTTTCGTACTTCAGATATTGCGAGATTCCTTGGCGGCGAATGAGGTCGGGCCATATGTCGACGCTCGACGCATTGATCGAGAAGCTCCGACCAAGGGCGGAGCTAGGGCAAGCGCGTGCTCATGACGTGACGAATTTGGGCGGGCAGTTGCCTCTATTTCCTGAGGAGGACGCCAGCGCGATTCCCAACTACATTGCGCGCACGCCGCTATTTGCCCCCATTCCCCGAGGACGGCGGAAAATGCACGACGATGCGTTGTTGCCCTCACCTGACGGATTTGAGGTGAGATTCAGCGGCAAACAGTTCGATATGGGCGATCAAGACGTATTTATGTTGGCTCTCCGCTATGCACAAGGAGTGGACCTCAATCAGCCAGTTAAATGCGAGCGAGCCCAATTTTTGCGGGATCTTGGCTGGGTACCAGGGAGGAACGGGGCTTTCGGCAAATCCGCGTACGCGTGGTTAGATGAATCGTTCAAACGCTTGACCACTGGTACTTTGCATATCAGGACGAAGAGATATACCGCCAACCTGTCGCTGATCGCAGAGTGGACGCAGGACAATCAAACAGGCATGTGGGAGTTCACCATAGGAGCGAGGGTGAGGGTGCTCTTTTCGAACAATGAATACGCCTTTGTCGACGTGGCTAAGCGAAAGTTGATCGAGCATCGAGTGGATTTGGCCAAGTGGCTGCAGTCCTATGCTTCCACGCATGCGCCGGGCATTCCCCACCGTGTTTCCATCGAGAGCCTGAAGCGGTTGTGCGGTTACACCTCTCCTACGCGAAAGTTTCGCGAGGCTTTGAGTGAAGCACTCTGCGAACTGGAGCGACTGAAGATCCTCGTTGATGCACGGCCCTATAGGGATGGGGCGATGGTTCAGTGGACGAGATTCAGTCCCGTTGGGCAAGCCACGGCATAGCATTCCGCCTGTCATTGTCCTCAGATGACAATTTGCTTAAGGTTCGCTGCACCGGATCGGGCGCTGATTGATGTGGATAACGTCACCAACGTCACGGCATGGCATTCCGGGGAATACGGCACCATATTCCGTTTTCACGGCATGGTATTCCGCCTTCACGGCATAGTGTTCCGGGGGATTTGTGTAAGGCGTTGATTTATATTGATTTTTTGGGGTATTTTTTACGTTAACCTATATCTAACCTACTATAACCGTTGCTGCTTTGTGGATAATCCCTTATCGGCCAAGGTGCCTCCTCAGTTGCTGGGAGCGGGGCTCCTTTGTTCGCCACTGCGGGCGCCAATGAACTTTCGATTCACTGGATGCAAACTTCGAATTTTTCGCGTTTCCTTCGTCGCTCGGCATATGCGAGCAATTGCCGGGAAATAGGCATTTCAAGCATCCGCCGGCGGAGCAATGCGTAGCCACCGGCCCAACACATCTCGCAAGCAATGCTGACAGAGATCGAGGCTGACAGTGTTTCCATCTCCGAACACAGAGTCGAAGCCGCAGTCATGGTCAAGTGATACGCGTTCTTGCCACTCACCTGGTTGATCGGCAGACAACTGTCGTCGACAGCGGTCGCAGGTGCACGCGCTGACTTCTTGCATGATTCGGAGGCGATATTCGCGCATAGGAGAGCTCCGAGTAGGGGGGGGCAATATAGAGGGTTGGCCGGGATTCGTAAAAAATCCGCCACATCCTGACCTAAACCGCTGATCTGAATGAGAAATCGATGCTCGGATCGAGTGGCGGCACAGTGCGCTGCAGATCCAGCAGATAGACGCCGAGCCGGTTGATATGCTCGCGCCGATACGGCGACAGCGCCCACTAAGTGATATCAGGCGCAAGCGTTCCGCGCAACGGCCGGGCTAACCGTCCTCAACCATCGGAAACACTCGCGGTTCCGGCATAGACTATGCCCATACGGCCTCATGAGCGGTCTCGCTCCGCCTGCGATTTTAGTATTGGCAACGCCTCTTCGGTGCATGATGCCCATCCAAGAACGATCCCGAGTCCGATGGCAATTGTGCCGCCTAGGACGAAGATGAGAGGAATCCCTAGTAGTTTGGCAAGGGCCGCGCCTGCCAACGGTCCTAGTACCAAGGCTGCTAGCTGCACGCTTCTGGCCGTGGCGCTGACGGTACCAATAGATTCGAGCGGACACTGCTGTTGCAGTGCAACCCCAAAGCTCATGGCTGTCAGCCCGTAACAGCATCCGTTCACCACCCAGAATGCCAGCAGCAACCAGACCGGCGTGGCAAAATTTATCAACGCTAGCAATCCCGGGGTCGCTACCGTCAAGCCGAAACCCGCTAGACCGATGACTACCGCGCGATGCTCGTCTCCCGTGTGAGCTCGCTTGAACAGCAAGGCGCCAAGAATGGCGCCGGCCGCTGTGCTACTGACGATCATGCCAAATGTTCCAGCGGGCATGCCGTGTTCCTTCAGGAATAGTGCAAGCAACGGGTCATACAAGCCGAGGATTGCTGTTTGTGCGACGGCAGCCCCAAACGCTCGCCTAAACACTGCGTTATCGCGTACCAGAAGACACAGCGTTTGAAGGTGGCGACGAGCTTGCAAGCGAGACTCGCGCGCCGACACCTCGACATGCTTGCGCAGTGGGTACAGACACAGAATGCCTGTCAGCCCCAACGTTGCGGACAAACCGAACCCCGCCCCTGGGTAATGTAGGCTTGCCAGACTGGCTCCTATTAAGGGAGCAGAAATCTTGCATAGCTGATCAACGGTAGACATAACGCTAGCGTTGGAGACCAGTTGTTCCTTTGAGAGCATAGCTCGAACGATGACCTGCTCCGCAGGCATGGCGCCCAGGTTTGTCAAACCTTTGAGAAACACCAGCAGTACAAAGACGTTAATGTCAGGGGCGACGAGCAGCAGAAGAGAAGTGAGCGCGCGAGCCAAATAGCTGATGCCAAGCATCGCGACCGGATGGACGCGGTCTGCAAGTGCGCCAAAGAACGGACCGAGAATCAAACCTGGTAGGCCGTACACGGCGGACGCTACGCCGATGGTAGTTGCATCGGCATGCCAGTAGTAGCCAAGCAAAGAAAAGATCAGCGTGAAGTCCACCCAGAGGATGGTCGAACTCAGCACGCGCGCAGAAACAAGTGCGCGGTATCCTGGCACCGATTGCAGGTTGCTCATGAGATCATAGCGTTTGTGGATCGGTGGGCTGCCGACTGAATAGCACGTTTTCGATAGCAAAGCCATCCAGTCCAGCCTTGTCCGCGTACCGAACAAGGTCGGAAGTTCGATTGATAAAGCCAGTGCCGTTGAAGTTCAATGATGTATTACATAGCACGCCGAAATCGGTCATCCCCTTGAACTTTAATAGCAACCGATACAACAAAGGATTCTGTGCGGCATTCACAGACTGAACCCGAGACGACCCATCAACGTGGGTAATAGCCCGCAACCGGTCAGGGGTTTTCACCTTGCAGAAATAGAGCATGTACGGGCTTGGACGCTCCAGATCAAAGTGGGTCGCAATCTCCTCCTCTAAGCAGACGGGGGCGATTGGACGGAATGCTTCTCGTTGCTTGATTGCGTTGAGCCGGTCTAACATCGTTCTGTTGAATGGTGCAGCAAGAATGGAACGGTTGCCCAACGCTCGCGGTCCCATCTCGGCGCGGCCGGCAACCCACCCCAGCACTTTGCCACGCCGCAACGCGTCCGCAATTGCATCGGTTCCACCCGGTACGCGAGTAAATGAACCCAGTTGACGCGCCGTTGCATATCCCAAGTCATCCACGAATGGCTGGCCGCAATAGACATCCCAGCCAAGTTTTGCGTTGCCTGTGAGCAGCCATTGTGCATCGGCTGCCGATCCGAGCGCGGAACCGACATCATTGGCGCATGGTGGGACGAACACGTCGGTGAACAGCTCGGAATCCAACCAACGGCGATTCCATTCGCAGTTGAGCCCACATCCGCCCCCAATCAATAGGGGGCGCTTCTCCTGCACCACTGGTTCCACAGCTTGGAGAAATGTGTGGAAGATCCTGTCGGATACCAAACGTGCCACCCGCCCCGCCTGCTCAGACTCTAGCCCGCAATTGTAGACGTCCAGATGCCGGAAATCCGACTTGTGGAAAGAAGGTTCTGACAGCGGCTTAGCGAAGATACTGTCTAACAACTTCGCCTCGTCGTGAGACGGAACTGTCGGTGGCGAATATGCAGCGAGTGCCATCAGCTTACCCGCGTCGCTCAGCCGAATTTGCCCTCGCGCGAGTGCGAATGTTGGGTCGAGCAGGCCATAAGCAAACGCATAGCGGATGCCTGGACCGACCATAATGTGGGCGAGGCGCTGTATGCCGAGAGAAGAGTCGATCGAGTAGAACGCACCGATATGCCCCTCCCAGATAAGCGCGTAGCATGGTTCGCCCTGAGGAAAAGGGGATAGCGCGTACGCACTCAATAAATGGGAACGCTCGTGCGACGAACTGATCCGTCGGACAGGTTGCCCAAAGCACATCCCTTTCGATACAAGCGGTGGTTCAAGGCCCAAATACCCGGCCCCGATGGCTCGACCTTCAGGGTCGGCACCATGAGACCAACCGCTGGTCACCAAAACGTCCGGCACCTCCGACACGTGTTGCATTGCGTCCAGAAAGTCGGTGGCCCCGATCTGAGCATATCGCATGCCGGAGTCCTTCTCCGCTTCGAAGGAGAACTCAAGGCGACCGTCGACAACATACGCCAGACTACCGTCGTGGCCGGGCTTTATTGAAAGCAGGCGCATTACGCCCCCTCGCCAGCGAGTTCCCGAAGCACAGAAAGTGCTTCTCGGGCAACTGCGCCTTTTCCCTTCCCCGCTCCAAGGAAGAACATGACAGATTCCCTGTCTGCGTCCACCCCGAGCAGTTCGTTGATCTTATGATCTATGAAGTACCCTGTTGGCCACGATTGGATGCCCCGCGCGGCGCAGACGAGTTGGAAAGTCTGTGTCAGGCAGCCGATGTCGAGCAGTGCGACTCGATAGGCACGGGAATGGGGATACTTCCACCACATCTTGTCAAACCGGCATGTCACAAACACGCCGTAGGATAGGTCATTGGCAAAGGTCTGCGCGCAAAGCAGTGACCCGAGCTCATCTGGAGAGAATCCGTCCTGGATGACAGACAACTCGTGTCGATGTGAGCGGTAGTGGTAAATGCCGGGGGAAAGCCCACCGACCCGCATGGCGACGAGGTACGCTTCGCTCGGGTGAAGGCCGCCCCCGGACGGTGAGGTCCGTCTGTATCCTATTGGCATTAACCCCTGTGCTTCGAGGTCCTTTCGTGTCTCGCCATGAACGGTGCCGAATGTGGCCCAGAGTGCGGTTGAGACTTCATTAAGCGGAAGGTCCACTGCATCGAATGAGCGACAAGTCTGCCGTTCATTGAGCGCCTGCCGCAAGGTGGTATCACCTAGCGCAGAAAGATCTGGCGAAGGTAAGGCGACTACCTTGCCAGGACGTTCTACCTTAAGTTCGGGGATCTTGTGCGCGATGGACGCACAGTACTCAATGTAACCGCGGTAGGCATCGCCTTCCGGCATGGTCTCTCCCGGGCGCAGGCCTATCTGCGTACCGATGTGGAAAATCCTAGAGAGACAGTCCCACCCCCATGCGGCGGGGTCAGAACGGTCTAAACAGCCAGATGCCACGATGGTCTTGTCAATGTCGCTGCCGTCAGCAACCGATCCGTTCGACAGCTGAATGATACGCTCAAGATGCGGGATATCGATCTCGTATTGATCATGCGTGACGTAGTTCCACAGGACCAATTTTCCATCGATGATGCGGAGAAAGACAGACGGCGTCAAGCAAACCTCCTGGGATAAAGGGGTGTTGCCAAATGCGCCCCGGCGTTGACGTTCCAACCGCCGGGGCGTTGTGGTATTACATCCCGCCTCGGGTCAAGGGGGCAGAATAAACGCTGCTGTAGGCGTCGTTCGACTGGTAGGATAGAGTAGGTTCAAGAGTGATTTTTTTCATAAGTACTCCAAAGGTAATTTGCAGCGGGACCGCTGCAGTACGACGATAGATAAATTTGGCGAGATCCTGCTAGATTGATCTATGAATTTTTCATGATTTTTCGGTACCTATAGAACATTTGAGATACGGATTTCCGGGGAGCCTACTGAATCATCTGAATCTTCGCCTATTCTCCGAAGAGACCTCAGAAGTCCTTCGCACAAACCCTCCGAAACGATGCGCTAATCATACGGCGCACCGAACTTCGTGAACGTTGAAATGTGGTGAAGGACGTTAGGCCGCGCCTTTGAGCAACTCGCAAACGATTGGCAACTCCACAGCAGCGCACTGTGCCGCCACTCGATCCGAGCATCGATTTCTCATTCAGAGCAGCGGTTTAGGTCAGGATGTGGCGGATTTTTCACGAATCCCGGCCGCCCCTCAAATTGATATGGGCAAAACCTGATTTTTCGATGAAATTTTGGTGCGATCGGGTCGTGTCCGAATGGACAAACGGTGATTGAATCAATGCTGGGCTGATAACTTATATTATCTGCCTGTCAGGATTTTTTGCTCAAACTCCCACTTGTGAAAACGTGTGAGACTTGCCATACGTCATGAAAACACCCACCTTCCCCGATGAAGCGGAACTGGCCGCGCTGCGAGCGTGGTACGCCGGGCTGGAAGCGCGCGCGACGGTGTCCCGCTATCTGGCGCACCTGGAGCCGGTGGCCGGGGCGTCGTCGCGCGGGGTCATCGGGTGCATTCGCCGGCAATTGATCGACTTTGCCAAGGCAAGGCATCGGCCCGACCTCGCCGCAAGCTTCACGCCTCGTCCGTCCAGACGCGCGGCGCACGCTGTCTCCCGAGCGATCGAGGCACTGCGCCAGTTACCGCTGCCCGTGCCCCAGATCACCGACGCTGTCGATGTATGGTTGCCACCGCGTACGGTCCGGGCACTCCATGCCCACGGAATTCGGACCTTATCCGACCTGACCGTGCGCATTCCGCGCCGCCGACGCTGGTGGCAAGCGATTGCGGGACTCGGCGTCGCCGGGGCGCGCCATGTCGAGCGATTCTTTGCGGCACACTCGGCACTGACCGAGCGGGCGCGGGCGTTGATCGTTGCCGCCCCCGACGAGCCCATCGTGCCATGGGAGCAATTGCGCGTGCCGCACGACGTCGATGGCTCTCGAGGACTGTTCCGTGCGCCGCGATCGACGAGTCTGCTCGACGCGTCGAACGACTACGAGGCCGTTCAGACGTGGCTATCGCTGCACGAATCGCTCTCCACGCAGCGCGCCTACCGGAAAGAGGCCGAGCGACTGATCCTTTGGGCGATCATCGAGCGGGGCCGGGCTTTATCCTCGCTCACGACCGACGATGCGATCGCCTATCGCGCGTTCCTGCGCCGGCCAACGCCCCGTGCACGGTGGGTGGGGCCGCCGCGACCACGACACAGCCCGGAATGGCGTCCCTTCACCGGCGCACTGTCGGCCCGCTCGGCGGCCTACGCGCTGAACGTGCTTTCCGCCCTGTTTCGCTGGCTGGTCGAGCAGCGCTACCTCCTCGCCAATCCTTTCGCCGGCGTCAAAGTCAAAGGCCAGACGAGGCGCGCCGGGCTGGATGTCTCGCGCGGCTTCTCCGAAGGCGAATGGCTGCTAATCCGCACCTTGGCCGATGGCCTCGAATGGTCCTACGGCTGGAGCGAGCCTGCGGCCCAGCGATTGCGATTTCTGTTGGACTTTGGATATGCCACCGGCCTACGCGCAGGAGAGCTCGTTGGCGCCACGCTGGGCGATATCCATCCGGGGCAGCAAGGGGAGCATTGGCTCCATGTCGTCGGCAAAGACGAAAAACACGGTAAGGTAGTATTGCCACCCTTGGCGCGCTCGGCGCTCGATCAGTATTTGCTGCAACGGGGGCGGCCCGTCACGCCTACGCGGTGGAGTCCGAAAACCCCGCTTGTTGCGAATCTGGAGGACGACGACGTCTGCATCGAAAGTGCCCGGCTCTGGCGTGTGCTACGATGGTTTTTCACTTTGGCCGCGGATATCCTACAGGACGAACGGCCAGCCACTGCGGCAAAGCTGTGCTGTGCGAGCCCCCACTGGATAAGGCACACGCACGCCTCGCATGCGCTGGCGCGGGGCGCTGAGCTCGTCATGGTGAGAGACAACCTACGGCATGCCTCGATCTCGACGACCTCCACCTATTTGCACAGCGACGAAATTCAGCGATCGCGGCAGTTTGGCTTAGCATTCGGCTCACGTCGCCGTAATCGTTGAATCGGTTAAAACTGCTTACGAATCATGTGGTTGAGCCGCATTTGGCGAAAAATTCACGAATCCCGGCCAACCCTCATATAGACGCTTGCAGCGGACTCCCCGTGAATCCAACACCGATAGGTGAGCTGTTATGGGCATCCGCTACAAGGTATTGCTTTGCGCTGGTTCAATCGTGATGAGAACTGATGGAGACACCCGTCGTTGCCTTGTCGTGCGCTAGACGCTGGTCTAGCTCGCGCAGATGCTGACCAACACTCGACTTGTTCGGTTGGCGCAGATGGTCGACGAGCTTTTCTAGCTTATCTCCCAGTTTTGTTGATTCAGGTTGCTCTCTCTGTCCACTAATCGCCGCGCCAGCCGCAGACCCGGATGCTTGAGTGTCGGTAGCTCCAGTCGATTCCTTTCGGCCGACATCTCCGGAATCGGTTCCGTACCGCCCCGAAGCGACATTGTATTTTTCTGGGCCCCCTGCAGCACTGGATTCGGGGTGAGTCGGGGATGAAGTGGTGGGCGTATTGTTCGCGACAGGAGCTCCGACAGACAGCGAGGGGGTGGTCGGTGGCGAGAACGCCGGTGCCTCACCACCACGCCCAGTGGAGGAAACATTCTGGATTGAACCACCACCTGAGAGCTTGTCCATGAACTTGGCCATCGACTTGGGAGCCTTGCCCGCAGAGGAAACTGCGGCCACTCCACCTGTCGCAGCAGCTGCTCCTGCGGCAGCCCCGGCAGCAGCTGCTGCGGTGAAATCGCTAGGACTTAATGACGCGGTTCCAGAGGCAAGCGAGCTGGCGAGCGCATCGCTCTTAAACAACAAGAACGCCAACATCACGTATGCGCCGATACCTTGGACAATCGGACCGATGGCATTCGCCAGCCCGTCCGTGACGATCTGCTGCACTGAGATTGCCTTGAGGGCTGACGACAGGAAATCGCTAACGCCACTGAATGCAGCGAGAATCACTCCAACCAAGATGATCCGATACACGAGAGAAAGTAGCGATTTGAACGGCGCAATCCCCTGATCTCGAAGAGTGTTTAACCCCAATAACGAGAAGCTCAGAGGGCTCAACATCGCGATAAGGCCGAGTTCGAGCTGAAGCATGAATATTTTCAGAGCGAAGTACAGTCCTACTATCAGGACAACAAGCATGACGATAACGACGATATTCCCAGCTGTACCGCCGACTAGCGGAATTGCACCGACACCGACGGCGAGTGCCGCAGCAACTGCTGCTAGACCAAATGTGTTCTGCATGATCGAACCCGGCGATGGCATATCGCCAACTAGCCCGAACATCTGATCACCAACTCCCAAGATGAATCGCGGCCCATTGTCTATGATGTAAAGGCAAAAGCCCACCCAGGCCACCGCACCGACCAACTTTCCCGTCGCAGTTTGCAGATCTCCATCTCCAAATAGGAGCTTGTAGTTGGTGATGAAGAATTGCAGCGTCGCAAATGCGACGAGCCATGAAATGGCTTGTGCGCTTAGTTTGCTGAACGACGGGAGCATTGCCTGTTGAATGGTCCCGGACACATCAATCGTACCGACATCAGGGATATCTTGAGCTAGGGTATATTGTGCTGCGATCAATAGAAGCACCGAGGACAAAATTTTCACCAGAGTCTTCATGGTCAATGCACCTTTTTATACACGTAGCCGTAGTTGGTAGTGAAGCCATCACCGCTGAGAGTCGCCTCAACCGGATACCCGTCGGCAAACTTGTACTTCAGGGTGCTACCGCTCACCGTGAAATCCGTTTCTCGGTCGGCAATGCCGGGCACTTTGACCTTGCCGCCCTCGAAGACAAGCGTGGATCCATCTTTGTCGGCATAGGTGCCCGAAATAGTCTGGTGCGTTGCTTCTCCACAGCCCGATAAGGTAGCTGTGACGAAAAGAAGAGCTGCGACGAAGTTCTTCATTAGCTGGCCTCTTACGGGGTGTTCCAAGTTGTAGACATCCGGCGCCGCAGTACGAGATACGCTTTCGCCGCGATGAAAAGCACTAGGCAAGGCAGAACATTGCTCTTCCAAACTGCCAAGTAGACGGGCAATGCACCGGCCGCGATTGCAAGTCCTGTGGCCAGTGCCATCTGTACGTGACTCAGAGGCTTCTTCGTTGTGATTTCCATACAATTTCCTTCACTCAGTCTTTTGCTGCAAAAGATCATGACTCAGTTGCCCGCGTCCAATCCAAAAGCATCGCCGTACATTGCAATGAATTGCTGACGTTGGGTCTCGATGTTCGGCATGGCGCGAACGAGGGTCGATATTCGATTTTTGTCTGTTTGAATCTGCGACAATATATCGTTCCGATCCTCCGCAGGCAGTTGGTAGCCGGCACAAGAATATTCTGCGGGTACAATTCGATTAGTCATTCTGATCTCCTTGGAAGATCGGCTTGGTTAGCAGCGCTTGGTCATGTCAGTGACCAAGCGCTGCGCATTTCTAGGGCTACCGTTCTTTGGTATGGAATCTTTTTCTTGAAAGTAGTGCTTTCAACTGATATTCCTTGGTCTGAATTCCAAGCTGTAAAAGATGTTCACAAACATCTGCTCGTGAGTAGCCTTTCTTGAGAAGCGATTGAATCTGGGGCTTTATTTCTTCCAACGCAGCATCGATGCTTTTTTCTGGCACTGATTTTTGTGGAAGTCTGGTCAACCCAATCTTTGCTTTTTCGATAATGTCAAGGCTGACGGTTCTTTTTCGCGCCATTTCGCTTTGCCTCCCAGTTTCCTGGTTCCTTTGTGCTGCGTGAATAGTATGACCTTAGCGTTGATTCGCTGAGATCTATGCCTATCCCCGCGAGCAAATTTTTAATCTGTGCCCAGGAGCATCCTTCGTTGCGAAGATGTTGTATTGTCCTCATTTGTTCTTCGATAAATTTTGCTCGGGTTTTTTCGGGCAGCATTAGAAAGGTCGCTGCCTTCAAAATTTCCTCCGCAACGGCGAAATCTTCACCGCCGATTCTTCGTAATGGACCTTTTCTATTCATAGATATTCTCCTTTTTGTTTTTGCGAAAGAATTTCAATGATTTTGTTGACATCGCTTTCATGTGTCAACCGACGGTTGGCCGTTATTAACACTTCATTTGCAATTTGTTACACATTTCATATTTTTAATAATCATTATTTTTGTGATTTTTTATGAATGTTTTTGGGAAATTCAATGGCTTTGCGTTGATTCTCATAAAGGGTAAGTGTTTCAGAAGAATGTGCTGAAATTGTGATGTGTGACTGGTGGCAGGTTCACTGAAAATGCGCTGCAGAGTCGCCTCAAATGCAGTTCAGATTCACTGCCGACTCGCTTCAAATGCTCCGCAGATCCGCTGCAAATTCACCGCCGATCGGCAGCGTTTTGCTTTCCACGCAACAGGGCAGGATGCCAGTTGTGTGCCTCACGGCACTCAACTGATGCATGACCGCTAGGTCGCTTCGCGCCCGTCGCAGTCACTCAGGGCTTTGCCCCGAGACCCCAACGGCGAACCAAAATGGAGGTCATGAACTGGAGGATGCAGACTGGCAAACTGTTCACGCGCAGAGATGAGGCTGAAAAGCGCTCCAAGCCCATTGTCATGCGAGTGACCATGGGCGGGAATTGAAGATAAAGCGAGCCGCTGCAGTGCGGCAGATGGACGCCCCCGAATTCGCGCGCCGCGCAGCTCTCGGCGGCAAAGCAGAGGTGGATTACCAAACTGAAGTCGTGTTAGAACTAAGTGCGATCACACGTGGGGTGCGGGCACTACACGCGGCAATGGTCAAGTGCGGCGTTGCGCCGCCCGAGGAGGACCTGCTGCTGGTGATAATGGGGGCTCGGCGGGCGATCCTGAGGATCTCCGAGACGAGGTAGGAAGGGACGCCGATCCGATCGTGCCTGCAGATGTGCAGGAGAAATGGTTGGCTGTGTGTGGCCGTGGGAAATGGCTCCCACAACAGCTCACGTTCGCTGGAAGGTCCTTCTTAGGAGTGATCACGTCACATCCCCGTCGTGCCGTCAATCCTGGCCAAACTGCGTTGTTTCGATATATATGTGACCGTGATCAACCCTCTCATGTGCCACGGTCTTTCCATAAAAAGGGAGAACTGCGATGGATGTGGGCCATTTCCTGTACGAGCGCGTGGGGTTCATTCGCCAACTGTATATGACCTCGGCTGCTACATACATTGAGCGAAAGCGGCTGATTGATGCCGGCGAAGCACCATTTGAGCCGCCATACAGCGAAGACGGTGAGCCACCTTTTCTGGTTGAGTGGCTAGAAGCGGATGATTCGCTCCACGTGTTGGGCTATGCCTGCCTGTCGATGTTGTCGGACACGATGAAAGTATTTTTCGACGCCTGGCAACGAGAGGCGCGCGTGCGTGACGATCCAAGCCTCGACAAAGTATTCAAGAAGAATGGCTTCGTACAGGGCTACCGTGCCCTTTTCGAGAAATCTCTTGGTATCCGTTTCGCGGACAGCAAGGTTGATATGTTGCTGCTTGAGCAAGTCGTCATGGCGCGCAACCGCATCCAACACCAGGAATATCTTGGGTCGAACCGACCCAGCCATTCGCAAGCGGATCTGAACCGCCTTCATAACCCGTTCTTCATGGACAAGCAGGAGCGAAGTCTTCTCGTGCGGGAAAAGAAGAACGGTACGAGCATCTGGCTTATGGCGCCGCGGGTGTCGGTCACCGGTACGCAACTGCTCACCGTACTCAAAGAGGTCGAGCGTTTTTCGACGTGGATGGACAAGGCCATGCAGAAGGTCGGTGAGCGACGCGGGAAGCGCCTGCACGAGAAACCGTGAGGATGGCAGGAACCGAATGCCTCCGCCGTAGACAGGGCAGTGCTGTGGTGCGCACTTCGACGTGAACGATGCGATGTGGGGTAACCAACGGCTGCTACCGACGGCAAGGCTGCCGTCCCGATGTATACGCCACGGCCCCGGCGGTTCCCCCTTTTTGTGGCCTGACGAAGGCAATCGATCGAACACTGTCTATTAAGACTAGCCCAGTCCTTTACACATACAGCCATCTGTGCTGCTGGTAGCGTTTTCGATTGCAAGCAAAATAATACTGCGGGAGCGATCCAGGGCGAGTCTGCCTTTGGGCTTAGACAAATGCAAAGGCGTTCGCGCGAGCGTCGTACAGCGCGTGATGCTCTCCACCATGTGTGGCAATGTACTGGTCGAAACGTTCGGCATCAATTTTCAGAAACACGTTTTCGTGTTTCCAGCCACGCGGCAACCGGCCGCCAAGCAGATGTGTGACAAGTGCGTAGTCGCAATCGGAGTCATAGCACAGCACTGGTTTGGGCTTTGTTTGAACCGCAAGCAACCACGCCCGTAGTTCGTCACGCAACTGTGAAAGCGGCATCGATCGGCCGGGAAACTGGCCGAGTTGTGGCAGCACAACGGCGCGCACGAAGTCGTTGCACCGCGGTCGCTCAAAGTCCGACACTTCCCCATAGAATTCCTGGCCATCCTCGCTCACAACTGCAATGCTGATGAGCCGACTGTCTGTGAAATCCGTGAACTCTGTGTCGATAAAATAGCGCGTTTTCCACGGGCTACGCGGGGAAAGTAGCCCCCGTTTTCTCGCATTCTCGTTCGCTCGCAAGAGCGTAGCTGGGTTGAGGGGGGCACCCTTGTCGTCAACGCTCATGGTCGATAATCGCACTCAACAGGCCGGAGATTATTGTCCGGGCTGATATGTAAGTTCCAAGGTAACGTTCGGATCACTCGTAGTCAGAGAAATCGTTTGCCCTCTTGAGAGGCGCACATGCGTCAATGGAAGGTTGGGCCCTGAGACGATGGGGCGCTGGTACTCGCATTCACGCCCAAGCAATTTTTCGAAGCCCTCAAACGTCGTGTCGGAAGCGCTAACTGCTAAACCGATTTGTCCCGATGGCGCAGCCTCTCGCACCAAGCTTATTCTGAGACCGAAAAATATCTGCGCCGGCGTGATGGCACCGGTCCTGCCGTCGCAGGCGGACACATAGCCTCGCATTCCGGAGCGGGTTCTAAAGTCAAATTGCGGAGTCGGCATATACGGGTCTTGGGTAAGATCGACCGTATTCGCAAGTATCATGCTGTCGCCCCGCCCGAAGCGGAACGTGACCTGGTCTCGGGATGATTGGTCGGCCGGTGCGGCAGATTGCACATATGTCGACCACGCAGACAACATCATTAGGGCACAGATTGCGTAAGGTTTCCTGTACATCGTCACTCAACTGTTCGGTTGTTCGATGTTGCCCAGACAATTTGGGCGTGCTGGGAGCTCGATACTGTTTGCCTGTAATGCTAGCCCGACTGGGCGTGTTGCTCCCTAGTCGTCGACGTTTTCGGACTCGCTCGCATTCATAGCTTCAGAGTACGTCATGTCGTGCCTCCAAGCAGTAAAGCCACCACTTCCACAGTCAATGGAGTATCCCAGTTCTGCAACTCTGTCGTAGGAGAGTCCCGTGGCGATGGACAGCTCCATCCAAAGATACGACCGCACCGGCTCTTTTTGCGTCAGGAGAAGCTCGTTTGTGCGGGATTCGAGCAACGCGGCATCCCGATTGTGATCGGCGGCCTTCGCTTGCTTCTTTGGATCGGCCCCACGGTAGCGACTACGGGCAACTCGAATCGGGTAGGTCTTCATTGTTTTCCTTGTATTCTGTTCTCGTTGGCTAGGTTGGTCGAAATGGAGTAGATGAAACACGCAAGCGGTTGGCCAAGGATGGGCGCTCCAACTCCAACATTCGCAGTGTCGCGCGGCGAGACAGCGGGTTATGAGTCGGCCCCAGGATGATGCTGTGAAGCAGCCTATCTAGCCCGAAATCCGGGGCTGTGATTCCAGTCAATGGGGCGAGCCGAAACTTAAGCTTTGGTTGTACGCCACCGGGGCCAATCCAATAGCTAAACATGCTCTTTAAAACCATCTCGTGGTCCCTGTCGGGAAAATAGACTACTCTCCACTCCTGTTCTTCCGCGAAGCCGTGATGCTTAGAAAATAGTGAGGCCTGAAGTAGCCTTTGAAAGAGCGCAGCAGCGGCCAGGCCAACGTTATCCTTGTTGATCTGCAACTGTTGCAGGGTAGTTGTAAACAAGTCGAGCCGCTGGTTGATCCACGCCAGACGCGCCTCCCTGCTCATGTATTCCACCGGAGCAATCACGAACGGGGACAGCTCGTTCATGTTCAATTGTGCTGTGTCGATAATGATCGCTGCGCCGCTGCCATTTCCGCCGTATCCGCGCCACATAGACAAGCGGCCGTCTGCGTCCCGGATTGGATCGTGTTCGGAGAAGCAAGCAACGTATGTGTCGAGAGCATGTTCGCTGTCAAAGCGACGGCTGCATGCGTCAAGCGCACTGGTGAATTCGTTGTAGCAGTGCAGAGCTTCACATGTCTGTGCCAGTTCCTTGTGAGCGTGGATGGCTTGAAGGCCATGCTGCAATCCGAAGTACAGCTCTTCATAGTCATTCATGCTGAGCGGATTGGATAGCCACAATTCCTCACCAACCACTATGTTGCGCAAGTTATCGACCGAAGTGTAGTGAGCGAGCAACGGCCGTTTCTGAGGCAAATGTTTGCTCACGTCGATATCGGAGTACAAGGGACTGTGCAACGCACTGATTAAGTTCTGCATAGAAACCGGCCCTTAGATGTCTTCGACTGACTCGTTTGCAGCGATGCTGCCAAGATCAGCTATTGTATTCACGGCAATATTCGGGTCATTGCTGCGTTTTATTGGCTCTACCGCCTAGAAACGTTTTCAGAGCCTCTTGCGGATCGCCGACAAGGATAAATGCTTCGCCGTCGAGCAGAATCTCGGTGAAACAAACACCGTCCGTCACCTCGAAGCCGAGGACGTCTATGTTCCGGAATTCCTGGCCAAGAAGTTGTGCTTTTTCGTCGGGAGTAGCGGCAACGAATGAGGTCTTGCTCATGAAATTTCCTTGCTCACTTAAGCAACCGCATCCCGGCGACCTTCGATGCAGTTGCGTCGAAAGTAACGGTGCACTCGCACTCGGCTGCGTGCCCCGAACGTTCGATCAAGCAATCCGCAAAATCTGCCTTCGCAGACGTTACGAACACACGAAGCGCTTTGCGCACAGTGTCTGCACCTTCGACGACCAGTTCCTTCGTGGTTATCATCGAATCGATGATGTCTTTCATCTGCCCCCGATCAACACCGTAGCAGCGGCCGAGCACCCACACGACTTCGACTAAGGCAACCTGAGAGACATAGCCCGGCTTCTCCGCTGACAGAGACTCCATCAAGGCCGTCGCCCTCTTGGACTGAGCGATATCGTCTTGTGCGAAGTATCGGACCAGGACGTTCGTATCCAGCCCGATCATCGTGCGGATGCTCCCTGCTGGGCGATGGCAAGATTCATGTCCTCGACCGACACCGGTTTGGCTGGCTTCTTGACGATACCTTTGAGCGACGTGAGCGAACGCGTGGCCGGATAAACCTCGTACCGACCCGTTGCCTCGTTGAAGCTGAATTCGATCCGATCGCCGGATTCCAAGCCAAGCTGGTTCCGCACGTCCACTGGGATTGTGACCTGTCCCTTCGATGTGATTGTTGCTGCTGTCATTGTGTCGGCTCCTATATTCCTTACTTTAAGGTAAGGAATTCGAAAATGCAAGGGCTGCGCTACGACTCTCCGGAGTGGGCTTGGCCATCCGGTGCGCCGTACGGAGCTTCATTTTGCCTGGCGGTTCTAGAAGTTGGTGCTGCATTGGGGGAGGGCGGTACACGTACGGTACAGACGTCAGTTTCGCCAAACATCTCCAAATTTCTCGTCGACAATGTAAGTGATTGAAAAAAATGGATTTTTTCGCTTCTTCCTTCGCCGGTCTGCGCCAACTGTCTCTAGGCAAACTGTATTAATTGCAAACTCATAATCCCTTGGTCGCTGGTTCGAACCCAGCACGGCCTACCAAAGAAGTAAGAAAGCCCCTGACGGTGACGTCAGGGGCTTTTTGTTTTTAAATCAATGGCTTGCGTAAATATTTTTCTCTGAGCGTCTGCGGTTTTTAGATGTCGTGACCTGTCCGTGAGATTTCGTACCAATCAAATCTAGAGATAATGGCTCCTCAGCTCAGATGAGGAGTTGGTATGAAGAAAAGCCGGTACAGCGACGAACAGATTGTGCGGATACTGCGCGAGGCAGATCGAGACACA
>NZ_CABPSM010000016.1 GCF_902459555.1 Pandoraea horticolens
GTCGGTGGTGCGCTGGGCGGCGGTGCCGGTACGGCGGCAGGCAATGCGATGGGCGGCCGCTCGGGCGGTCTGATCGGCGCGGCCGTCGGCGGCGGCGCGGGTGCCGCGCTCGGCGGCAACATGTCGCGCTCGAACTCGTACGACGACGACGACCACTACCGCGGAAAGCGCCGCGGTCATCACAAGCACCATCATTGATCGGCCTGCGCCGGTCTTTACCGAAACGAAGCGCCCCGTGATTGCGGGGCGTTGTCCGGATGGGATAGTCCCCTACGGAAATGAAAAAAGCCGCAGCGCGATCGCTGCGGCTTTCGTACTTTTCCAGCCGGCGGATTACCGTCCGCCCGGCTCCGGCAGGTACGGGCCAATGCCTGTCGGATAACTGCCCGGGATCAGCATCGACGAATCGAGACGGCCGATGGTCGTGCGGCCGGTCAGCGCCATCGTCACATCCATCTCCTTCGCAATGACCTCCAGCGCGCGGCGCACCCCCGCCTCGCCCATCGCCCCCAGACCGTACAGGAACGGACGCCCAATGAGCGTCCCCTTCGCGCCCAAGGCCATCGCCTTGATCACGTCCTGACCGGAACGGATGCCGCCGTCGAGCCAGACCTCCGTGTCGCGCCCCACCGCCGCCACAATGTCGGGCAGCGCGCGGATCGTCGAGATCGCACCGTCAAGCTGACGCCCGCCGTGATTGCTCACCACGATCGCGTCGGCCCCGGTGTCGCGTGCGGCACGCGCATCTTCGGGGTCGAGCACGCCCTTGAGCACGAGCTTGCCGCCCCACCGCTTCTTGATCCACTCGACGTCGTTCCACGACAGGCGCGGGTCGAACTGCGCCGCCGACCAGGCGGCAAGCGAACCGATGTCGTCCACGCCCTTGGCATGACCCACGATGTTGCCGAAGGTGCGTCGGCGTGTCCCCAGCATGCCCATGCACCAACGCGGCTTGGTCATCATGTTGGCGATGTTCGGCAACGTGAGCTTCGGCGGCGCCGACAGGCCATTCTTGATGTCGCGATGACGCTGACCGCTGATCTGCAAGTCCATCGTCACCATCAGCGCCGAACACCCTGCGGCCTTGGCCCGGTCGATCAAACGCTCGATGAAGTCGCGGTCGCGCATCACATACAACTGGAACCAGAACGGCGCCTTGGTGTGCGCCGCCACGTCTTCGATGGAGCAGATCGACACGGTCGAGAGCGTGAACGGCACACCGAACGCTTCAGCCGCACGCGCCGCGAGAATCTCGCCGTCGGCATGCTGCATGCCTGTCATGCCCGTCGGCGCCAGCGCCACCGGCATCGCGACCGGCACCCCCAACATCGTCGTGCGCGTACTGCGATGCTCGATGTTCACGGCAACGCGCTGCCGGAACTCGATACCGCCGAAATCCGCCGCATTCGCCCGATAGGTCGTCTCCGTCCACGACCCCGAATCGACATACTCGTAAAACATGCGCGGCACTCGCCGCTGTGCGAGAACCCGCAAGTCCTCGATGGTGGTAATCACTGCCATGCTGTGTCTCTTCTTCCGGGAAATTCCAACCGTCTTTGGGTGGTTAATTAATATGTTATATAATTTTTACTTCGGCTTGACGAGATCCACGAGGGACTGCGTGTGTTTAATTGTCTTCAGCACGATGTTCGACTGAATCGACATCACGGCAGGCGCCCGGTATAGCTCATTGACGATGAAATCGGAGTAGTGCGCGAGGTTACGGGCTCTCACCGTCAAGATGTAATTCGCCGAGCCGGTGACAATTCGCGCAGTCACGACTTCCGGCCAGTTCTGCACACATGCGAGAAACTTTTCATGCCACTGATCGACGTCCGGACGGAGCGTAATTTGCACTAACGCCTCGAACTCCAGGCCGATATGCTGCGCGTCCACGATGCAGCGGTATCCGGAAATCACCCCGCGATCCTCAAGCAATTTCACCCGGCGAAGGCAGGCCGATGGCGACAAGCCGATGGCATCCGCCAACTCCTGGTTGGAGATGCGTCCATTGAGTTCCAGATGGCGGAGGATGCGCAGATCGGCAAGGTCAAGGTTCATTGGCAGAATCCGTCAAGTTTTCACGGATTCTGGCAGATCCTTCGATTCGCCGCCAGTTGCCCGACAGGAATGGCAAGCCGCCTCGTACCGAGAAGACTCCGTGACCATCTAAATCGGAAGGCACAGCGGATCCGTTTTTAAGTCGTAGTCCGTCTACAAGAGAAAGGAGCCCCATGAAGTCTGCAATTCCGGCCAGTCTGGCCATCCTCTCGGCCACCTGCGGCCTCGCCTTCAGCACCACCGCTGCCGCCCAAAGCGCCGTCACCCTGTACGGAATCGTCGATCAAAGCGTGCGGTATCAAAACAACGCCAACGCCAACAACGACGCCCTGTGGCAAGTGACCAACGGCGCCGTGACCAACAGCCGTTTCGGCTTCAAGGGCTCGGAAGACCTCGGCGGCGGCACGAAGGCGATCTTCCAGTTGGAGTCGGGCATCAACCCGCAAAACGGCCAACTCACGAACGGTCCCCGACTGTTCGATCGCTATGCTTTCGTCGGCCTGCAAAACCAGTACGGCGCCATCAAGATCGGCCGTCAGGCAACCGAGGCGTTCAACGTCTACGGCGACTTCGATCCGCTCACGATCGGCAACTACGCGAACAACTCGTGGATGTACAACATCACGCGCGGCCGCGTGGACAACGCCGTGAGCTATGCCGGCACGTTCGGCGGCCTATCGGTCGGTGCGACTTACGGTTTCGGCAACACCGCAGGCACGATGGCCGCCAGCAACTACTGGGGCACCCGTGCTGCATACACAATGGGACCGTTGCAGGTCGCCGGCGTGTATCAGCAAGCGCGAGACGCCGCCAAGCGCGTGCAGCAGATGTGGGGGCTGGGCGGTATCTACAGCGTCTCCATCGCCAAGGTGTTCGTCGGCTACATGGGCGGCCGCGATCGCAGCGGCTGGCTCGACGGCACGCTCAACGATCCGGCGCACGCCGTCACCACAGGTAACCTGAACGACAATCCGCGCAAGGACATGACGTTCTATCTCGGCACGACGATCCAGGCCATGCCGAACCTCGCGATCACGGGCGCCGCGTATTTCGACGACATCAAGAACATCAACGCCCAGGCGAGCGACGCCGGTTCGGGCCGTCGCTACACGTACGTGCTGCTCGCCGAGTACGCCCTGTCGAAGCGCACGCAAGTCTACGGCACCGTCGACTACAACAAGGTCAGTGGCGCCGCGCGCGTGGAACTGCCGGGAAACTCGACGCAAGTGGGCGTGGCAACGGGTATCCGCCATATCTTCTAAGCCGATGGGGTGAAACGCAGACTCGTGCTGCCCCCCCCCTCAAGCCTGACGCTCCCGGCCAGACGCCGTCATTGAAAACGACGCGGGGGCACCGAAAGGTGCCCCCGACAGTTCGTTGCGTGCCTGAACTTACTTGGCCGACTTGCGCTGTTTGACGATCCGCTCCAGCAATTGCCGTGTCTGCTCGAGTACCGCTTCACGCACCATCCGATTGCGCTCGGCGTTCGGTTCGTTGGCCCATCCCATCGAACAATCGACGGAGCGGCGCATCACGCGAAATGCCATGCCCAGCGTGCTAATACACACGGCGCGAATGCGCATTGCCTCGTTATCAGGCGCTACCCCCGCGAGGCGGGTCACGATGTTCGCGCCAACCGCCGCGATCCGTCTCGAAAAGCGCTCGTGAAACGCCTTGAACCCGGCTTCCGGCCCGAGCCCCGCTTGCTCGCGAGCCATGAACATGTGCCAGCCATCGATCTCCGGCACCTCCTCCATAAAGCCCGCCTTGCGGTTCTGTAGCTCGCAAAAGGCATCCATGAGTTGCTTGTCGGTCGCGTCGGGGTCGGCCACCACACGCTCGGCCGACTCGATCGCCTCACCCATCTGGCCCAGCACAAGACTCAGGATGTACTCGACGCACGCCTTGTACACCCCTTCCTTGTTGTCGAAGTAGTACTGCAGCGCCGGCGCGTTCACACCCGCCTCGTTCGCAATGTCTCGCGTAGATGCGCCGGCAAAGCCGTATTCCCCGAAACACTTGATCGCCGCGAGGATGATGCGCGCGCGCGTTTCCTCGCCACGTTGATACCCCGTGTCGACTGCATGCCGCGGACGCGTTGCCACGCCCCGAGCACGCCCTGCACGTGAAGTCCCTGTCATGTATGTCCTTGCTTGCCAAATCCTTCGTCAAAAATATAACACTTGACACAAATCGATCAACTGGAATAATTATGCCAAATGGAATAATTTGAGGAAATTCCCATGACCAACGCAGCACAGGTCGAACAGGCGGAATCGGCGCCGCCCACCGCACGTCAGGCGCAAGCACCGGCCGGCAAGGTCGCAGAGCCCATCCAAACGCCCGGCCAGACAAAGGTACCGGCCAACCCGCGTCGCAAAAAGATCCTGCTCGGCGCGCTGGCGCTGGGCGTCGTTGCCGCGCTGGGCTGGGGCGGGCACTGGTGGTTTGCCGGGCGCTTCATCGAGTCGACCGACGACGCCTACCTGCAAGCCGACAGCATGACCGTCGCGCCGAAAGTGGGCGGCTATGTGACCGAAGTGCTGGTGCGCGACAACGAAGCGGTGACGGTCGGCCAGCCGCTCGTACGCCTCGACGGGCGCCAGTACCAGGCTGCCTACGACGAGGCGCAAGCAACCGTCGTGGCCCGCGAAGCCGACGTTGCCCGGGCACAGGCGGAACTCTCCCAGCACTCGGCGACCATCGCACAGGCACGCGCCGAACTCGACAGCGCACGCGCGAACGCCGCGTACTCGTCCGGTCAGGTCAAACGCTACGTACCCTTGGTCGCCACCGGCGCCGAAACCGACGAGCGTCTCGCGGAACTGCGCAATGCCAGCGCCCGCGCCGACGCCTCGCTCAAGAGCAATGAGGCCAGCTTGCAAGCGAGCGAACGGCAGACGGACACGCTTACCGCCGCGCTAGCGCAGGCCAAAGCGCAATTGACGGTGGCACAGGCTAGCGCGCGCAAGGCGGACCTCGACCTCGCGGACACGGTGGTCAAGAGCACGCTGGCCGGACGCGTTGGCGATCGCGCGGTGCGCGTCGGCCAGTTTGCGCAGCCGGGTACACGACTGCTCACCGTCGTGCCGGTGCAAAGCCTCTATCTGACGGCGAACTTCAAGGAAACGCAGGTCGGCCGTATGCGTCCCGGTCAGTTGGTGACGGTGCATGTCGACGCCCTGCCCGGCGAGCCGATCCGTGGTGTGGTCGATTCGCTCTCACCCGGCACCGGCGCGCAGTTCGCGCTGCTGCCCGCGCAGAACGCCACCGGTAACTTCACGAAGATCGTGCAGCGCGTGCCGGTGCGCATCCGTCTCGATGTGCCTGCGTCGCTGCGTTCGGTGTTGCTGCCGGGCCTATCGGTCACGGCAGACGTCGATACGCATCGCAACGCGCTGGCCGCGCCTGCCAAACAGGCGGCCCACTCGGGCCAGGCCAGCGGTGCGACCGCCCAACAGCTCTCGCTCAGTGCGCCGCTCGATGCCATCGTCGGCCCCCTCACGAACGCGGCGCGGTCGCCCACGAACGTTGGGGGGCAACGTGGCTGACGGTGGCGTGGTGAGCGCTTCGACGTCGTCGCTTTCGCCCGCTACGCTGACGCGCGATCAGGCGCGCAGCACCGTGGCGGCGGGTGGCGGCGGCGGTAGTGGTGGAGGTGGTGGAGGTGCACGCGTTGGCGCCGCGGCACCGTGCAACGCGTCGGCGTCGGACTGGATCGCCGTGGCCGCGGGCGCGCTGGGCGCGCTGCTGGCCACGCTCGATATTTCGATCACCAACTCGGCACTGCCTCAGATTCAAGGACAGATCGGGGCCTCGGGCACCGAAGGCACCTGGATATCGACCGGCTACCTGATGTCGGAAATCGTCATGATTCCGCTCGCCGCGTGGCTGACGCGCGTGCTCGGGCTGCGACGCTTTCTGATGCTCAACGCCGTCTTCTTCACGCTCTTCTCAATGATGTGCGGTGCGTCGAACAGCCTGCCCGAGATGATCGTCGGCCGCATCGGACAAGGCTTCGCAGGCGGCGCCATGATTCCGACGGCGCAGATGATCATTCGCACGCGTCTGCCACGCCATCAGATGGCAGTCGGCATGGCGATGTTCGGTCTGATCGTGCTGCTGGGACCGTTGCTCGGCCCGGTGGTCGGCGGGTGGCTGACCGAGAATGCCAACTGGCGCTGGTGCTTCTTCCTGAATCTGCCAATCTCGGCGGCCATCGTCACGCTGCTCATGCTCGGTCTCAAGCGCGAGCCGGCCAATCTGCAAGCCTTCTTCAAAGCGGACTGGCTGGGCATCGTGGGCCTGACCATCGGCTTGAGTTCGCTCACCGTGGTGCTCGAGGAAGGGCAACGCGAACGGTGGTTCGATTCACACCTGATCGTCTGGCTGTCGATCGCGTCGGTCATCGGCATCGGCATGATGCTCGTGGCGCAGTTCACGGCCGAGAAGCCGATCGTCAAGCTCTCGCTGCTCGGCAACAAGAATTACGCGAGCGTGATCTATATCGTCTTCACGGTGGGCGCGGGGCTCTACGGCGTGTCGTATCTGCTGCCGCAGTTCCTCGCCACGATTGCGGGCTACAACGCGCAGCAGTCGGGCAACATCATGCTGCTCTCGGGGCTGCCCGCGTTCCTGATGATGCCGTTCCTGCCACGCCTCATCAGCCGGGTGGACATTCGTCTGCTCGTGATTCTCGGGCTACTGTGCTTCTTCGCGAGTTGCATGCTAGACATCAGCCTGACGGCGCAAAGCGTGGGCCACGACTTCACGCTCTCGCAATTGCTGCGCGGTGTGGGGCAAATGCTCGCGATGATGCCGCTCAATCAGGCGTCGATGGCAGCCGTCGACGCGCAGGATGCCGGCGACGCGGCAGGTCTGTACAACATGGCCCGCAATCTCGGCGGGTCGGTGGGACTCGCATTGCTCGGCACGCTGATCGACCGGCGCACCGACTATCACGACGCCATGCTGCGCGAGGCGATCACCGCCAACGGTGCGCTGGGGCAGGAACATCTCGCAGCCAATGCGGCGGGCTTCGTCGCACAGACGGGCGACATGATGCACGCGCAACTCCAGGCCACCGCCCAACTCGCCGCCGACATTGCGAGGCAGGCGAGCGTGATGACGTTTTCCGAGACTTTCTATGCGCTGGGTATCGCGCTGCTGCTTTGCGTGCCCTTGGCCCTACTGCTTAAGCAACCGACCGGATTCAGTTCCGGCGGCCATTGAATCATCATGACGCTTCCGATCCGAACACTGGCCCTCACGGTATGCCTTCTCGCCACCGGCTGCACCGTCGGTCCCGACTATCGTGGCGCACCCGAGGTCGCGGGCGACGCCCTGCATGCCGGGGCAACGTTCGCGCATGCGGGCGAAGGCGTACAAGCGCACACGCCCGGCGTCGCCCGGTGGTGGACGGCGCTGAACGATCCGCAGCTCACCGCGCTGATCGACGACGCCATCGCACATAGTCCGGACATCCGGGCGGCACAGGCAAAGGTGCGTCAGTCGCGCGCGAGCCTGCGCAGCCATCAGGCCGACCTGCTGCCTAAGGCGGGCGTCGATCTGGCGATGGTGCGCACGCGCTCACCCGATCTGAGCCTGCTTGGCGGTAACAACGGCAACGGCGGTGGCCGTGGCCCGCTCGACCTCTACGTCGCAGGCTTCGACGCTAGTTGGGAAATCGATTTGTTCGGCGGTACGCGACGCGCCGTCGAAGCCGCCGGTGCCGATGCCGACGCGGCGTCGGAGGATCTGGCCGATGCCCACGTGCAACTCGCCGCCGAAGTGGCCCAGACTTACGTTGCGCTGCGCGATCAGCAGGCACGGCTTGCGCTCGTGCACGATTCGGCGCAATTGGAAGGCGAAATGCTCGATCTCACCCGTCAGCGCCGGGCGGGCGGTGTCGCCTCGGAACTCGACGTCGAACGGCTCGTGACGCAGGTGGAGCAGACGCAATCGCGCGTGCTGCCGCTCGAAGCGGATGTCATCGAATCGCTCGATCAGTTGGCACTGCTGACGGGGCGCGCACCGGGCACACTGGACACTGAATTGAAGGCATCCAAGGCGCTCCCGAGCGTGCCCGCGAAGGTCGCCATCGGCGATCCGTCTGCCCTGTTGCAGGCGCGACCGGACATTCGCGCCGCCGAGCGCCGTCTGGCATCGCAGAGCGCGCAGATCGGCGTGCAGACCGCCAACTGGTTTCCGAAGCTCTCGATCATGGGCGAACTCGGATATTCGGCGCTGGACCCTGGCCATCTCGTGCGCAAGGACAACTTCAGTTGGATGACGATGCCGCGCCTGCAATGGAACGTGCTCGACTTCGGACGCGTGCAGGCCGGCGTCGACGGCGCAAAAGCGGGTCGCGATCAGGCGCAGGCGAAGTACGAGAGCGCCGTACTCACCGCGTTGCGCGACGCCGATGTGGCGCTCGCCCGCTACGGGCATCAGCGCGAGAACGTGTACCGGTTGCGCAGCGTGGAGGCGTCGGCCACGCGGGCGGCGACGCTCACACGTCAGCGCTATCGCGCCGGCACCGCGAGCACGCTCGATTGGCTGGATGCGGAACGCACGCGCTTTTCCGCCGAGCAAGACCGTATCGCCGGTGACGCACAGCTTCTCAAATCGTTCGTGACGTTGCACAAGGCGCTGGGTCTGGGATGGCAGGTCGCCCCGGGAAGCGGGGAAGGCTGACGCGATGGCGCCGGGCACGACGACGTTCGATGCAAGACGTCGTCGCGCCTGACGATGGCGGGAACGATGAATGCCGAACAGTGCGATACTTTTCGCCGGCACAAGCGAAAACGCTCCAGAAGCTTTCGCCTCTGGAGCGTTTTTGCCAACTGGGTTGGCGCGGCTGGCAGGATTCGAACCCACGACCCCTTGGTTCGTAGCCAAGTACTCTATCCAACTGAGCTACAGCCGCACTTACTGCACGTGAGACACCGATCAGACGATCCTGCTGCTGTCGATTTGCCTTCTCATCGACGCGGGCCGAATGTGCATGACATGCGGCGCGTCGCTGGGAAGGACTCTCCCGAAAAACTAAGGGTCTCCCCGTGAGGAGACCCTCGAATTAGGTGGCGCGGCTGGCAGGATTCGAACCCACGACCCCTTGGTTCGTAGCCAAGTACTCTATCCAACTGAGCTACAGCCGCGTCGTGAGAACAGAATTATGTAAGAAACCAGACCGCTTCGCAAGCGTTTTTTGCAATTCTTTTGTCACATCTGCGGTTTGTCCGTTACATCGGCCATTCCGTGCGGGATTAGCGCGGAATCCCCCACACTGGCAAGTCTTTGCCGCTAGAGCAATTACTCCACGCAAACCCGCATCAAATCAGGGCTTTCCATGTGCTCGCCCTGGAGACGGCACGGTATGCTACGGCTTTTTGCAGCGCGTCGATGGGCGCGTTTGCCGCGCATGCGAGACCCGGACAGGGGAGACGACACGTCTGGAGCCCTCTCTCGCATTGCCAAAAGTACTGCGATGAAACGACGCACCGCGCGCCCAAGCTCTTCCCCCGGCGACGACGATGCGATAAAAATCAAATTCAAGGAGGCGCTCATGGAAAAAGTCTGGCTCAAGAGCTATCCGCCCGGCGTGCCGGCCGAGATCGACGTCAATAAGTATCGTTCGCTGAACGATCTGTTCCTGCAAAGCTGCCAGAAGTTTGCGGATCGCCCGTCGTTCACCAACCTCGGGGTAACGATGACTTTCGCGGACCTCGAGCGTAAATCGCGCGATTTTGCCGCGTATCTGCAAAGTCTGCCCGGCCTGGAACGCGGCTCGCGCGTGGCGATCATGTCGCCGAACCTGCTGCAATATCCGGTCGCTGTCTTCGGCATCCTGCGTGCGGGGATGGTCGTCGTCAACGTCAATCCGCTCTACACGGCAGGCGAACTCGAGCACCAACTGATAGACGCCGACTGCGGCGCCATCGTGGTGATCGAGAACTTCGCCGCCACGCTGCAAAAGGCGCTGCCCAACACACCGGTCAAGCACGTCGTCACGACGGCTATCGGCGATCTCGTGCCCGCACCGAAGCGCTGGATCGTGAACTACGTCGTGCGTCACGTGAAGAAGATGGTGCCCGAGTGGAACATCCCCCACGCCGTGCCGTTCCGTACCGCGCTCGCGCAAGGCGCACGTGCACAGCATCAGGAAGTGCAACTGGGCCACGACGACATTGCGTTCCTGCAATACACCGGCGGCACCACGGGGGTCGCCAAAGGCGCCATGCTCACGCATGGCAACATGATCGCCAATATGTTGCAGGCGCGTGCCTGGATCGGCTCGGGTCTCGAAGAAGGTAAGGAGATCATCGTCACCGCCCTGCCGCTCTATCACATCTTCTGTCTGACGGCGAACTGCCTGGTATTCCTCCAGTTGGGCGCACTCAACCTGCTCATCACCAACCCGCGCGACATGCCCGGCTTCGTGAAAGAGTTGGGCAAATGGAAGTTCACGTTCATGACGGGCGTGAACACGCTCTTCAACGGGTTGCTCCACACCCCCGGCTTCGACCAACTCGACTTCAGCGCGCTCAAGTGTGCGCTTGGCGGCGGTGCTGCCGTGCAGCGTGCGGTGGCCGATCGCTGGCAGAAGGTGACCGGCCATCCGCTCATCGAAGCGTACGGTCTGACGGAGACGTCGCCCGCCGTGTGTATCAACCCCCTCGGCAGCGAGTTCAACGGGTCCATCGGCCTGCCGATCTCGTCAACGGACGTGAGCATTCGCAACGATGCCAACGAAGCCCTCGGCTTCGGCCAGGAAGGCGAAATCTGCGTGCGTGGCCCGCAAGTCATGAAGGGCTACTGGCGTCGACCGGACGAGACGGCCAAGACCATCACGCCGGACGGTTGGCTGCGCACCGGCGACATCGGCACGATGGACGAGCAGGGCTATGTGCGCATCACCGACCGCAAGAAGGACATGATCATCGTGTCGGGCTTCAACGTGTATCCGAACGAGGTCGAGAGCGTGCTGGCCATGTGCCCCGGCGTGCTCGAAGCGGCAGTCGTCGGCGTGCCGAGCGATCGCACCGGCGAAGCGGTGAAGGCCGTGATTGTCAAGAAATCGCAGGATCTGACCGAGAAGGTCATCATCGACTTCTGCCGTGAGCACCTGACGAACTACAAGGTGCCGCACTTGATCGAGTTCCGCAAAGACCTGCCCAAGACGCCCGTGGGCAAGGTGCTGCGTCGCGAACTGCGCTGATGACTCTGCCCCGCAAGTTGTTTCGTCGTACGTAACTTAACGTAACGAAGCGAAGGGAAGCGGAACGGAAATTCGCGTGACAACACAAATGGCCGGGAGCGATCCCGGCCATCGTCATTTCAGCGATCGAGACGTCGATCGAGGCGTGAACCTCGATCGGTAACCTTTGGTTACAGACGTCTCGCGCGCGCCTTGGTAAAACACGGGTACATCAGGCCGCACGCCCGGTGATTCGCGTCAACACATGGGCAGCGGCCGCCATGCCGAATGTGGCTGTCACACACATGCTCGAACCGAAACCCGCGCAGTTCAGGCCCTGTGGCCCCGCAGCCGCTTCGGGGCCCTCGCCCGGTGCACAGACCGCTTCCGGGTACTGCAAGGGCTCGTCCGAGTACACGGCGGGCACATTGAACTTGGCTTTCGGTCCGCGGACAAAACCATGTTGCTTGCGTAACTGCGCACGCACTTTTGCAAGCAGCGGATCCTGGATCGTGCGGGCGAGATCGTCAATACGGATACGTGTCGGATCGATCTGACCGCCCGCCCCGCCAACGGTGATCAAACGCTGCTTATGTGCCACGCACCAAGCGATAAGCGCGGTCTTCACCCGTACGCTGTCGATGGCGTCGACAACCCAGTCGAAGCTGCCGCTCAACATGGCATCTAGGTTCTCCAGCTCCACGAAGTCCTCGACGAGCGTAAGCTGGCAAGCAGGATTGATGGCCACGATTCGCTCGGCCATCGCGGCAACTTTCGGTTTGCCGTAGTTGCCGTCCAGGGCGTGCACCTGACGATTGGTATTGCTTTCGGCGACGTTATCGAGATCGATGAGCGTGAGTCGGCCCACGGCGCTGCGCGCCAGCGCCTCGGCCACCCACGAACCGACGCCGCCGATGCCGATGACGGCCACGTGGGCATCGCGCAAGCGCGCGAGACCGTCGTCACCGTATAAACGCGCGATGCCGCCAAAACGGCGGTTCGCGTCAAAATCTTCCTCCGATGGCGTGGCAGGCACCGGAGCAACAACGATCGACGGGGTACTGTTCATGATGCGATGGGTAACGTCCTTGAAATGGCTAGCGATCACGATAGTCGCCATCGTGCTGGCATTCGCGGCGTTCATCACGTGGTTTGACTGGAACTACGCCCGGCCCTTTATCAACCGGGAAGTGAGCACCGCGACCGGCCGCCCGTTCGAAATCCGGGGCGACCTCTCGCTGCACTGGCTGGCGCCGAACACCCAGGCCCCTGGACTGGGGCGCTGGCTGCCGCGGCCTCGCCTGATCGCGAATGATATCGTGTTAGGCAACGTTGCGTGGAGTCAGACGCCGGACATGATCACGCTCGGACGCCTCACGTTCTCGCTCGAATGGCTGCCACTGCTCGACAGGCATGTGGTGCTGCCCGAAGTCGCCTTATCTGCGCCCAAGGTCATCGTGGAGCAGCGCGCCGACGGACAGAACAACTGGACCTTCACGAAGGGCGACGGCCAGCCGTCCCCGTGGAAACTGGCCATCGGCCGCCTGATTCTCGAAGACGGCGTGGTGCGCGCCAATATCGCTCCCCAGCAACTCGATCTGATCGCGAACATCGCCACCATCGACGGGCAGGCACCTTACGGCATCGGTGTCTCGCTCAAGGGCTCTTTCCGAAAAGTTGCCGTGACCGGCAAAGCCCGAGCCGGCGACGTCCTCTCGCTCGAAGACGCCGGTGACCCTTACCCGCTCGACGCCAGCGTGCGCATCGGCCGCACGCAGATCGCCGCGACGGGGACGTTCACGAATCCGGCCACGCTGTCGGCGCTCGACATGCATCTGCGCCTGTCCGGCCCGACGATGGCCGACCTCTATCCGATTACCGGCGTGCTGCTGCCGGAAACGCCTGCCTACGAGACCAACGGGCATCTGCTGCACACGGCCGGCGTATGGCGTTATGAACGCTTTCAGGGCAAGGTCGGCCAGAGCGATCTGTCGGGCACGCTCGTGTTCCGTCGGCGCGAGCCGCGCAACCTCCTGCAAGGCGCTGTCGTATCGAATCAGTTGCGGCTGGTCGATCTCGGGCCGGTCGTGGGCGGACGGAATCCGTCCGGCGGCAGCGATCTGTCGGGCAAACCCAAAGCGCCGCCATCAGACAAGGTACTGCCGGTCGATCCCTTCAAGACCGACCGCTGGCGCGCCATCGATACCGACGTGCAATTCACCGGCCGCAAGATCATCAAGGACAAGAGCCTGCCGATCGACAACCTTGTCACGCACATCTTGCTCGACGACGGTGTGCTCTCGCTCCGGCCGCTGGAGTTCGGTGTCGCCGGGGGACGCATCACGTCGACACTGGTTCTCAACGGCCAGACCGAACCGATGAAGATGGACTCGCAGGTCTCGCTGCGCCACCTGAAAATGAAGCAGTTGTTGCCCGAAGTCGATCTGATGAAGACGAGTGTCGGCGAAGTGAACGGCGACGCGGCACTGACGGCAACCGGTAATTCGATTGCCGCATTGGCCGGTTCGGCGAACGGCGAACTCAAGACGCTGATCGACCGCGGCTCGGTGAGCAAGTTGCTGCTGCAATACCTGGGGCTCAACGTGGGGAACATCGTTCTGACCAAAATCTTCGGCGATAAACAGGTCGAGATGCGATGCGCGGCAGCAGACTTCGCGGTCCGCGACGGCCTGATGGACGCACGCACGTTCGTGATCGACACCGACGACACGAGCATTGGTGTCACCGGTCAGGTCGATCTCAAGCGCGAGCGCTTCAATCTGACGATCCGGCCTGAGCCGAAGCACTTCGGCCTCCTGTCGCTGCGCTCGCCGTTTCATGTGCGCGGAACGTTCAAGCACCCGGACGTCGGTGTCAACGTGCCGACGCTGGTTGCCCGTGCCGGAGGCGCCATTGCACTGGGCGTGCTCGCCCCGTACACCGCGCTCGTGCCACTGCTTGAACTCGGCCCGGGCAAGGACAGCCCGTGCGGCGAACTGCTCGCCAGCCTGCAACATCCGGCGAGCCGGAATCCGTCGACCGTCAAACCGGTGCCCGACGCCAACGGCGCCAAAGCGGGTGCGCAACGCAGCCGAACCCATGGTCAGCGTGCGCCGGCGGCCACGGCGCCCGTTTCCGGTAACGGCCGGGAAGCGCCGTGAATCCCGGTCGCTTCGGGCACTGGCTTCGTACAACCGAAACAATGCCCATGCCGTGCTCAGGGATTTGCCGCCGTCACGTCACACGATTTCGAGAACAGCAACGGCCAATCGGCAAAACTACTTCACTCCTTAAATATCAAGCACATGGCGTGAGATGACCGCCTCGCGGGGCATTCGAAGCATTGGTGCACACCCCTATGCGACGAATCGCCACGCGCGCACGTTCGCCGACTCTTCGCTATACTGTGTCGCAACCCCAACCGCAACAGACTGATATTGACCGTCGTGACTCAGACGCTTTCTCTCGCGGACCTGCGCAAAAACTACGCCCTCGGCTCACTTTCCGAGACCGACGTGGCGTCCAGCCCGTTCGGTCAATTCCAACGATGGTTTGAGCAAGCGCTTGCCGCCGAACTGAACGAGCCGAACGCAATGACGCTCGCCACGGTCACACCGGACGGCCGGCCGGACGCCCGTATCGTGCTCCTCAAGGGTGCGGACGAACACGGGTTCACGTTCTTCACGAATTACGAGTCGCGCAAAGGCCAGGAACTGGCCGCCACGCCGTACGGCTGCCTGCTGTTCCACTGGATCGAACTCGAGCGTCAGGTGCGCATCGAGGGCCGTGTCGACAAGGTGAGCGAAGCCGAGAGCGACGCTTATTACCACTCGCGCCCGGTAGGCTCCCGTCTGGGCGCCTGGGCCTCGGTGCAAAGCGCCGAAGTGGCCGATCGCAGCATCATCGAGCAACGCGAAGCGGACTTCCGGCGCCAGTTCGGCGACGCCCCGCCGCGCCCGCCGCACTGGGGTGGCTACCGGCTTGTCCCGGAGACCATCGAGTTCTGGCAGGGCCGCGAATCGCGCCTGCATGATCGCATCAAGTATTTCCGGCTTGCCGACGGGTCGTGGCGCGTGGCGCGCCTGTCCCCCTGAACGTTTTGTGTCGGCTACGCCGACGCGGTACGCCTGCCCGCCCGTTCTGACGAGGAGACGTCACCGTGCCGTGCGGTACGGATTGCAGTTTTTTTGGTGACACTTGGAGCGTATCCATGTTGTGGGAGAAAAAACTCGAAAACTGGGTCAGCGGCGTCAAGACATCGTCGAACCTGCCGATCCGGCTCGCACTCTGGAATGGACAGCACTATGATTTCGGTGCCTTCGACAACCCCAGCGTAACGTTGCGCATCAATGGCCCCGCGGCCATGACGCGTCTACTGAGTCCCAGCCTCGACAATCTCGGCGAGGCTTACGTGAAGGGCGAAATCGACGTCGAAGGCAAGCTCGCCGACGTCATCAACATGAGCTACGCGCTCGCCGGTAGCAGTCTCTCGACTATCGGCCCGCTGGAACGCGCCGTACGCCACTTCAATCACAGCAAGAAGTCCGACAAACGCTCGATCGAGTTTCACTACGACGTGTCGAATGAGTTCTACCAGTTCTGGCTGGACAAGAACATGGTCTATTCGTGTGCCTACTTTGAAAACGGCGACGAAGACCTCGACACGGCACAAGAGAAAAAGATCGATCACATCCTCACCAAGATCCAGTTGCAGCCCGGGCAGACCCTGCTCGATATCGGCTGCGGCTGGGGCGCACTGGTGATTCGCGCTGCGCAGAAATTCGGTGCGAAATGTGTCGGCGTCACGCTCTCCGAGAATCAGTTCGCCCTCGCCACGGAACGAGTCAAGCAACTCGGCCTCGAGAACCAGGTCGAAATCCGCATTCAGGATTATCGCGACGTGACAGGCGAGTTCGATCGCATCACGAGCGTGGGGATGTTCGAGCACGTTGGGCGCAAGAACCTGCGGGACTATTTCGCCAAGATTGCGTCGTTGCTCAAGGACGACGGCATCGCCATGAACCACGGCATCACGTCGACCGATCCGGATAGCGGCGAGACGGCGATGGGCGGCGGAGAGTTCATCGACAAGTACGTGTTCCCGAACGGCGAGTTGCCGCACATCAGCCTCGCGCTGGAATCGATGCAGCGCGGCGGGCTCGAAGCGAGCGACGTGGAAAGCCTGCGCCGTCACTACGCCCACACGCTTACGCTCTGGTCCGAGCGCTTCGAAGCGCACGCCACCGAGTTGCGCAGATTGGCCGGCGAAGAGCGCTTCCGTGTCTGGCGCGTGTATCTTGCGGGTTGCGCGTATGCGTTCGAGCACGATCACGTCTCGATCTATCAAATCGTTTGCCGCAAGGCGGGCCTGTCGGCCAAGCGTCTGCCTTGGTCGCGCCGTTACATGTACGAGAACCGATGAGCCAGTTCGATCTGTTCGGCACGCCGCCTGACGATCCTCCGACAGGCGGGCGTGCCGGGCAGGTCGATGGCAACGCTCCCGCGCAGCAAAGCACCGACCCTCGCAAGCGCGCCGCGCGCCGTAGCGGCGTCGGTGCTGCCGACATTCCCGCTGCCACGCAGACGCTGGGCAATCAATTGCCCGGCCGCATTCGCCTGGGCACTTCGTCGTGGTCGTTTCCCGGCTGGAAAGGCATCGTCTGGGACGACGATTACAGCGACACTAAACTCTCCCGCCAAGGACTGACGGCCTACGCGAGCCATCCGGTATTGCGCTGCGTCGGCATCGACCGGTCGTTCTACAAGCCGATGTCGATCGTCGAGTATCAAAAGTATGCACAGCAGGTGCCGGACGACTTCCGGTTTCTGGTCAAGGCGCCGAGCGTCGTGACCGATGCAGTCGTTCGCGGCGAGAAAGGCGAAGGGCTGAGCGTGAACCCCTGCTTTCTCGATGCACGGATCGCCACCGAGCAATTTGTCGCGCCCTGTCTGGCCGGACTCGGGCCGAAGGCGGGCGTATTAGTGTTTCAGGTGTCGCCGCTGCCCGTCGAGTTGCTGCGCGACATTCCCGCGCTGGTTCAACGCATAGAAGCGTTTTTCGCCGCCCTGCCGCCATTGCCCCAAGGGGAAATATCGCCCGAAGGCGTCGCCACTGCGGGGCCGTGCTACGCGCTGGAAATTCGCGATGGCGCGTTGCTCACACCACGTCTCATGCGCGCATTGGGACAGTTGGGGGTGCGCTATTGCATCGGCCTGCACGCGCGCATGCCTCACGCGGAACGCCAGGCGGCAGCGCTCGCCATGCTCGACGAAACGGGGGCGGGCCCGCTTGTCGTGCGCTGGAATCTGAACAGCGGGCATCGCTACGAACAAGCCAAGGCGAAATACGCGCCGTTCGACAAGATCGTCGATCCCGATCCGGCAACACGCAACGTGCTCGCCGCTCTCGCCACGCATTACGCCCTGGCCGGGCATCCCGTCTACGTGATCGTCAACAACAAGGCCGAAGGCTCCTCCCCCCTGTCGTGCCAGGCGCTGGCCGAACGGATCAACGAGTTGTCTCGGACATCGTCTGCCGCCAGCGCGGATTGACGACGATCTCCTTGCCCTTCCAGCCCTCCTAGCCCAATTTCGCCGCACTGAAACGACAATGGCCCGAGCCGGCAAACCGCCGGCCCCGGGCCATTGTCATCGCACTGGGCGAGGAGACCTTACGCTACGAGATGCACAATCGGCACGTCCGGATTCACATCGGCCTCGTAATCGACACCGTCGATCTCGAAGCCGAACAGACGCAGGAATTCGTGCTTGTAGCCGACGAAATCCGTGAGTTCGTACAGGTTCTCGTCGGTCACCTTATCCCACAGTGCCGAGACTTCCGCCTGCACGTCCGCCGAGAGTTCCTTCTGGTCGGTACGCACACGGCCTTCGTCGTCGAGGCGCGGCGTCGCGCTGTACAGGCTGTCCTGGTACAGACCGTAGATCTGCTCGATGCAACCTTCGTGCGTGCCCTTGGCCTTCATGACCTTGAACAGCAGCGAGAGGTAAAGCGGCATCATCGGAATAGCCGAGCTGGCCTGCGTGACCAGCGCCTTGAGCACGGCCACGCGTGCGTCGCCACCGTTCGCGGCGAGCTTGGCGCGAATATTCAGCACCTTCTCGTCGAGGTCCTTCTTGGCCGCGCCGATGGAACCGTTCCAATAGATGTCGTGGGTAATCTTCTCGCCGAGATACGTGAACGCCGTCGTCTTGGCGCCCGGCGCGAGCACACCGGCCTCGGCGAGCGCGTCGATCCACATCTGCCAGTCTTCACCGCCCATGACGGCCACGGTGTTGTCGATCTCTTCCTGCGAGGCCGGCTCGAACACCGAAGCCTTGACGACTTCCTTGTCGGTATCGATACCGCGCAGCGTCACCGACTTGCCGATCGGCTTGAGTACCGAGTTGAACACCTGCCCCGTTTCCGGATGCGTACGGCGCGGCGCGGCGAGGCTATAGACGACCAGATCGACCTGACCGAGATCGTTCTTGATCGTCTCGATGGTCTTGGCCTTGATTTCCTTGGAGAACGCGTCGCCGTTGATGCTCTTCGCGTAAAGCCCCTTCTCGGTGGCGAACTTGTCGAAGGCTGCGGTGTTGTACCAGCCCGGCGTTCCCGGCTTGGTCTCGCTGCCCGCACGCTCGAAGAACACACCCAGCGTTGCAGCATCGGCGCCGAAGGCGGCGGTAATACGCGCGGCCAGCCCGTAGCCGGTCGACGCGCCAATCACGAGCACCTTTTTCGGGCCATTCGCGATCGGGCCCTGAGCCTTCACGTAGTCGATCTGTTGCTTGACGTTGGCTTCGCAGCCAACGGGGTGGGTGGTGACGCAGATGAAGCCGCGCACGCGTGGCTTGATGATCATGGAAACCTCGTTCACAAAATTCGTTGATGCCGGCTCACCCGGCAAACACCGCGCATTGTAAACGAGGTCGGGCCTGGCCCGGCATTTTGACGGGCTTTTGCCCGTCCTGTGCTTTGCTTTTGCGCCATGCGGCGTCGCCCGTTCGGACAACGCCGAGCCGTTTTCGGCTTATTCCGGCGCCACCACGGTCGAACGGTCAAGGCGCTTGGGAAACTGAATCTGCCGGATGCGACGCACCAGCAAGGCGGCAACGATCGCCGCAATGCCCGTGAGCAGCACCCCGGCGTGCACAGCGTTCACGAGCGTCTGGCGGGCGGTTTCCACCAACGGGGCGCCGTCGATGCCCATGGCGCGCAGGTCCGTCAGCAGGTCGGCGCGCAAGGCCTGATCGATCAGGATGCGTGGGTCGAGCGCTCGTGCAACGGCGTGCGCCGCCGGCGTGCCGTCGTAGCTCGACACGGCACCGGCCACGCCATTGGCGTACCAGTGATTGACGAGCGTGCCCACGATCGTCGTGCCTAGCATGCCGCCGACCATGCGGGTGGACTGCAGCAACGCGGTGGTAATGCCGAAACGCTCACGCCCGGCGATTTCTTGTCCGAACACGTTCATGTTGTTCAGGATGAAGCCGATGCCGATGCCCGCACAGGCCATCATCAGCGCCAGCAGACCGTGCGACGTATCGCGATGCGCCAGCCCCACGCCCGCCGACGCCACCGCCAACAGACAGAAGCCGAGGATCAGCATATTCGTCGGCCGCGACAGACGCACCACGATCGGCGTATTGATGAAGCTGCCCAGGGCGATGCAAGCCGCGATAGGCGTGGCAATCAAGCCTGCGCCCTGCGGGCTCAAGCCGAACCCGCCTTGCAACAGCAGCGGTGCGAAGAAGATCAGCGAATACATCACGAAGCCGATCAGCACCGACAGTGTGAAGAGCACGATGAGCTGCGGGTGCCGGAACATATCGAGCGGCACGATCGGGTGCGTGGCCCGGCGCTCTGCACGCAGCAGCATCCAGAAGCCGAACATGACGGCAGCGATCAACAGCAGATTCCCGAGCGAAGCCCCGTGCGCCGGCACGTTCTCGATAAACACCTGGAAGCCGCCGAGCACGACGGCGATCCACGCTGCACCGCGCCAGTCCACGCGAACTTCGCCCTGATGGGCCGGCGGGAATTTCGGCAGGTATCGCCATACGAAATACAGCGCCGCCAGACCGACCGGCAGGTTCACGAAGAACGTCGAACGCCAGCCGAAATGCTCGGAGAGCAACCCGCCCAGCGACGGCCCGGCCGCCGTGCCGATGCCGTAAGCCGTGGTGATCACGACCTGCCAGCGTACACGCGAGCGAGCGTCGGGGAACAGGTCGGGCACCGACGCGAAGGCCGTGCCGACCATCATGCCGCCACCGATCCCCTGCAACCCGCGTGCAAACACGAGGAACGGCATATTGGGGGCCAAACCGCATAGCAGCGAGGCGCCGGTGAAGGTCAACACTGAAGCGATCACGAACTGGCGGCGGCCGAAGTAATCGCCGAGGCGCCCGAACACCGGCACGGTGACGACGGAGGCTAGCAAGTAAATGCTCGCGATCCAGGCGTAATACTCAAACCCTTTGAGTTCGGCGACGATGGACGGAAGGGCAGTACTGACAACGGTCTGGTCAAGAGCGACCAGCATGTTGACGAGCGCGATGCCGATCATGGCCATCAACGCATCGCGAAAAGGCAGGGGGCGCACGGCGGACTACCTGAAGACTTCATGGAGGGAAGCGGTCATTCTATGCGAAAAATAATGAATATATGAACGTCCGGACGCCACGCGCCCATACGCGTTCCCGGGCCAATTCGCCCGGCGCACCTTGACGCTCCGCCATCCTCCCGCCCACGGCGTCCGATGAGGGAACGGCATGAGGGAAATTCAACGAAAGGCCTCGCAGCATTCACCATCCCCGGCGACGGCCCGCTTGTTTTTTCTCCCGCTTCGTCAAAACAAGGTGCTGTCCGATACCCTTTTCGGACGCTCCTTTACCCCGTAAGCCGGCGTACTGGGCATCATCAACAGGGTTGGCCCGATGCCGCAAGGCCAGCGCTTGGGGAGCTCAGATGACGTCCCGTCCCGACACGGCGGCCGGCATCCATATGACGTTGCAGCCTCGCCGGACATCGCCTGCCTCGGCGGTGCGATGCAAATTCGGCAACGCCCCGGTCATTTCCAAAAACCGTGCCTTGATAACGGCCGCACCATCGCTCGACGCCTCAGGAAGCGTCGTCGTCACTTCTCGGGAGATACGACCATGAAAAATCGACCTGTGCGCGAAGACTATCGACGCTGGCTTGAAGCGCAGACCGTCACGGTGTCAGACAACGAGTCGCACACGGCGAGCACCGTCCCGGCGCTGCCACCGGTACTGCCATTTTCCGGCTATGTGGTCTGGTTTCACATGAGTCTCACGTATCTCGACATTCGTTTCGATCACCATCGCTTCGAGATCGTGACACGGCAGGTGCAGAGCGCTGCAGAAGCGTTCTTCTTCGACAGCCTCGATGCTGCCTATGGACACGCCACCCATGTGGGAGAGCCCTGTCTGATCCTGTTTGCGACGGCTAGTGGTGCGTCCGTCAGTGTCGTAGGTTGATGCCGATCGTCCGGCAAAGGCTACCGTCAGGCGCACGCCGATTTACCTCAGAGCCCCCCTTCTCCGCATCACCTACCCTCAGGGAGCATGAACTATGCCGTTCCTCACCATGGCACTGGCGTACGCACCATCCATCCCCGTTTCGTATGAGATTGATGCTCGCGCGAATCGCCATGAAATCGTCATCGATATGGAAAATATCGAAAACCAGCCTAGTGCCTTGCAACCTGCATCGTCCGAGGTGAAACTGGACCTTGCCCACTTTCGTCGTGCCACCTTCAAGTGCCATCCCGTTTCGGTGAACGACTACTTCAATAATGTGCTCGCTGAACTCGTCACCCCGCAGAGCGAGTGCGGAAGCCGGCGATACGCCAGCAACGCCGAACTGCGCAAGGTGCTTGGCGACCTTCTGACGTTTCACCCCGCAGCGGGCACCGTCTCAGTCAATGCGCGAATCAAGGGAATGGGGCTGCCTTCGCTGCTTCGCGACGAACCGGACTATTTGCCGGGAACGCTGAGCGCATTGATATATGACGTCGGGTCGCACAGCATCGACATAGGACGGTTCGCGTTCCCGGCGCTTGACGCGATGGGCGAGGCGGCGTTTCTCTTCGCCGGCGAGAGCGAACTGGCGTTTCTCCACGAAGGCAATCCGCACGCCTCGCGTATCCGGGAAGATCACGCGCAGATCCTGGGTTTTCACTACCGGGCAGCGGGCATGCGCGGACACACTACCTTGCCGCCCGCGGGATATGCCCCTGCGGCACAGGACGACACGACCCTCGGCGATTTCACCGCCCAGTTGGCGCGATGTCGACAACGCCCCGATCTGAGGCGCTCACCACGGTCGAGTGATAATCGCTACATCCACCACAATCCCCTCGACACGATGCAAAACGGCCCCTGCTCGATTCAGTGACGCAGCGATAGCCCGCGCCGCACCACCGCCCCGAGTCCACGAAAGCGGGTCGATATCCCGGGAACGGCGGCGTCCGCCGCGATTACGCTGCCGACTTGAGCCGGCGCGCGAACTTCTCGCGGAATTTCTTGAGCTTCGGGGCAACCACGTAAGCGCAGTAGCCCTGATCGGGATGCTGGCGGAAGTAGTTCTGGTGATACGCCTCGGCGGGCCAAAACGTCTGCGTCGGCACCACTTGTGTCACGATCGGTGCGGGGTATGTCATCTCGGCCATCAGTTCGGCGATGAGGTGTTCGGCAACCTCCTTCTGCTTCTCGTCCTGATAGAAGATGGCGGAGCGGTACTGCGTGCCGACATCATTGCCCTGACGATTGACGGTGGTCGGGTCGTGAATCTGGAAGAACACGATCAACAGTTCCTCGAAGGAGACCGCGTCCGGATCGTAGGTCAACCGCACCACTTCCGCGTGACCGGTATCGCCTTCACAGACCTGATCGTAGGTGGGGTTGTCGACGTGACCGCCTTCATAACCCGAGACAACGGACTTTACGCCGTCCAACTGCTGATAGCAGGCCTCGAGACACCAAAAACAGCCACCCGCCAGCGTGGCAACTTGGGTACGGGTATCGCTCGGGGAGTTCGTCTGCTCTGTCATCATGACCTCGCTTGTCGGCTACGTTTTATGCGGCAGCGCACAAAAGAAATAGGGCGGGCGATCGATGTTTCGATCGCCCGCCCTATTGTCGCGCAGAAGTCCTGCAAACGGCGCAAATTGCGCCTACAGGAGACGCACGCGGCGCATCGGCGCGCTCAGGCTCGCAACTGTGTGATGAGCGGATGCAGGAGACGAGCGCCGACGCGTGCAGTCAGACCGTCGCGGTCATACGTCGGGTTGTACTCGGCGATATCCGCCACACGCAACTTGCCCGAACGGCGCACCACACCGATGAGCGCTTCCACAACTTCCAACGCCACGCCATGCGCCGCCGGTGCAGACACGCCCGGGGCTTTCTCGCCGGGCAGCACGTCCATATCGATGGTCAGGTACACGTGGCTCACCTGTGCGAGCTTCTTCTCCAGCTGCTCGCACATTTCCGGCAGACGGTGCGCAAGCATCGTCTCGTCGAGCCAGTAGTCCACATTCAGCGCGTCCGCACGCTCGAAGAGTGCGTCGGTGTTGCTGTAGCGGCTCACGCCGAGGCAAGCGTAATGGAACGGCGCCTGACGTCCCGCGAGCAACTGCGAGATCTGCCAGAACGGCGTACCCGAGCTGGCCGTCGGCTGCGCACGCAGGTCGAAGTGCGCGTCGAAGTTGAGGATCAGGATCGGCTCGTCGCGCAGGCGGTCGCCGAAATGCTCGGCAACGCCAAGGAACGTACCGTAGGCAATCTCATGTCCGCCCCCCAGCACCACGGGAAGCGCACCTGCGGCCAGCACCTCGGCCACGCGGTGACCGAGCACCGCTTGCGCCGCTTCGAGCCGGTCGTCCGCGCACACGATATTGCCGCCATCGAATACGACGGGCGTGCCCTTCACAGGCAGGCTCGCCAGCGCGCGACGCAGCATGTCGGGGCCGGCGACCGCGCCCTGACGCCCATGATTACGGCGCACGCCTTCGTCACTGCAAAAGCCCAACACGACCGCGCCACCGGCAGCCTGCGACGCGTCGTAATCGCGCAGCACCTGATGCAGACGCAAGGTATGGCCGGTTTCGCCGGTATCCACACGGCCTTGCCAGACCGTTCGATCAATTGTCATACGTTTTCCCGCCTTGTCTTATCGTGCGATGACCGCTTGCAGGAATTCACGCGTACGCGCTTCGCGCGGTGCGGTGAAAATCTGATCAGGCACACCCGCTTCGATGATCCGGCCCTGGTCCATCACCACCACGACATCGGCCACTTCTCGTGCAAATCCCATCTCGTGCGTCACGACCAGCATCGTCATGCCATCGTTTGCGAGCGCCTTCATCACCTGCAGCACTTCACCCACGAGTTCCGGATCGAGCGCTGACGTCGGTTCGTCGAACAACATGACTTGCGGCTGCATGGCCAGTGCGCGGGCAATCGCCACACGCTGCTTCTGACCGCCCGAGAGCGTGCTCGGGTAGACGTCGGCCTTGGCCGCCAGCCCCACCTTGGCGAGCAATTCGCGGGCGAGTTTCTCGGCGTCGGCGCTCTTCATGCCGCGCAGCTTGCGCGGTGCGAGCGTGACGTTATCGAGCACGGTCAGATGCGGGAACAGGTTGAACGACTGAAACACCATGCCGACTTCGGTACGCAAATGATTGAGCGCGTTCTCGCCCATCATCTTGCCGTGATCGACGAGCTTCTTGCCCACGATTTCGATCGTGCCCTGCTCGGCTGTCTCCAGCCCGTTGCAGCAACGCAGGAACGTACTCTTGCCCGAGCCGCTCGGGCCGATGACGACAACCACCTGACGCGCATCGACTTCGAAGTCGATGCCCTTGAGCACCTGATGGCTGCCGTAGGCTTTGCCAAGCCCTTCGATCTTCAGGATCGGGGCGCCGAATTCCTTATTCACTTCGCTCATTGCACGGCACCTCCGGCACGCAGGGACTTCTCGGCGCGCTGCAGGAGCAGCGTGGTGGCACCGGTCAGAATCAGATAAACAAACGCAATCGCCAGATACACTTCCAGCGATCGGTACGACACGCTGATGATCTTCTGGCCTTCGTGCATCACGTCGTGAATGGTGAGCAACGACACGAGGGCCGAGTTTTTGATGAGCGCAATAAATTCGTTGCCCAGCGGCGGAATCATGCGCACGACGGCCTGCGGCAGAATCACCGAACGCATGGCCTGACCGTAAGGCATGCCGAGCGAGCGCGCGGCTTCCATCTGACCGCGCTCGATCGACTGGATGGCACCGCGCACGATTTCCGAGACATAGGCACCGCTATAGATGCCAAGACCCAGCACACCGCACATGAATGCCGGCAGCAGAATGTCGAACTGGGGCAGGCCGAAGAACAGGATAAAGAGTTGCACCAGCAACGGCGTGCCACGGATAAACGTGACATAGGCGGTACAAATGCCGTAGCGAATGCGATGCGCCGGATTCAGGCGGCCCATGCCGACCAGCAAACCCAACACACAGCCCAGCGCCAGTGCGCAGGCGGTTACCTCGACGGTAACGAGCGCGCCACGCGCGAGGTCCTGCCAGTTTGCCCACACCGGCGAAAAATCGAGTTCCATGCGTACTCCGTCAGTTGCTCTACTGCTTTATTGCGTCGGCGGGCGCCATCGTCCCATTCAGGGTGACGGCGTACCCGCCCGGTATTACGTTAGCGACATGCTTACTTCGCGGTACCGAAGTACTTGCTGACCAGCGCAGCATAGGTGCCGTCTGCACGGACCTTTTCCAGCGCCTTGTTCATCTCGTTGGTCAGTTCGGTGTCGCCCTTGCGCACGGCGAAGCCATAACGCTCGACGGTCAGCGTCTTGTCGAGCACCTTCACCCCGGGGTTGGCCTTGGCGTACAGCAGTGCTGCCGGCTTGCCAGTCACGGCCGCGTCGGCACGGCCGATCTTCACGAGTTCGAACATCTGGTCGTTCTTCTCGACTTCCACGCGCTCGACCTTCGGATAGCTTTCCTTGAGGAACTGCACCGACTTCGTGCCCACCTGCACCGACACCTTCTTGCCGGCCAGATCGGCCGGTTCCTTGATGCTGGTGTTGTCAGCCTTGACCATGATGGCCAGACCGCCGGTGTAATACGGGTGCGTGAAGTTCACGACCTTCAGGCGCTCGTCGGTGATGTAGATCGCCGAAGCGGCCACGTCGACACGCTTGGACAGCACGGCCGGGATCAGGCCCTTGAAATCGATATCCGTCCATTCGACCTTCTTGCCCATTGCCTTGCCCAGCGCTTCGATCATTTCGACGTCAAAGCCGGTGCGCTTGCCGTTTTCCACGTATTCGAACGGCGGGAAGGTCGCGTCGGTGGCAACACGCAGCACGTCGTCGGCGGCGAAGACCTTGCTCGAGCAGGTGACGGCCAGCGCCATCGTGAACAGGATGTGACGCAATTTCATCTGGTACTCCTTCGTGTAGTCTCGGTCGGATAAAACCGGTTAAAAGTACTGCAATCGATTCGAAATACGCTCGGCTGCCGCCACCGTGAGGCGGATCAGCTCTTCGTGGCGCTGAGCCACACGCACGGCCGGCGCCATCAGGGTGATGGTGCCTTCCAAACGTTCCTTGGCGGCGAACACCGGGGCCGATACGCCCCAGACGCCGAAATCCACTTCGCTTTCGGACACCGCATATCGCTGCTTGCGAATCTCTTCGACCTGCGCGGCGAGACGCTCCTGCGCCACCGGCTGGCCGGCCAATTGGCGGCCAATCAGACTTTCGCGAGTGGCTTGCGGCAGGAACGAGAGCAGCGCCTTGGCGGAAGCGCCATGCACCAGCGGATGCGCGCGTCCCTTGGCAAAGGAGCAACGCAGCGATTGCTCGCTTTCGTGCATGTCGAGGCAGACGACCTGGCCGTTGGCGGCCACGAGCAGCCCGACGGTTTCGCCGGTGCGCTGCACGAGCTCGTCGATTTCCTCACGTGCCTGGGTGACAAGATGCGAGTTGTGGTCGAAACCCCACGCCAATTGCACACCGACAGGACCCGGTTCGTAGAGCGCCTCATGGGCGTGCTCTTGCACCAGGCCCCACTTCTTAAGCGGCACGAGGTGGCGGTAAACCGTGGAGAGCGGCAGGCTCGTTTGCGCGGCGATCTCGCGTGCCGCGATCGGTCGTCCGTGACGCGCCACAGTCACAAGAACTTGCAGCACGCGCTCGGAGACCGATTGAGCTTCGGTGGTGTCCATCGTCTTGAAAACAAAAGAAAGCTGAAAAATCAGCGGGCTAGCCGCCGATGACGACATGGGCGCTATCTTGCGATGCAATTCCCAAAGTAAAAAATTCGATTCTCACCTCATGGTAACAAATTGGGAAATTACGCATAGGGATTTTCCCTTATGCATCGCGGAACGCAGACATAAAAAAACGCCGAATCCCTTTCCTAACAAAGGATTCAGCGTTTTTTTGAGAAAACGGAATAGAGATTCCGATTACCGACTGGCAGTAGACTTTTGTGAATCCGGCACCGCCGATAACCAGCCGATGAGAATTGGCTTTTGCACTTTCCCAAGTGCGCTTTTGGGTAGCGCATCGAGAATGACGACCCGTCGCGGCAATTTGAAGCGAGCGATGCGCTCGCCGAGGAAGTCGAGCACGGTCTGCGGCGTAGCACCCGCCGATGGCAAAGGCACGATGACGGCGACGGGCACCTCGCCCCATCGTTCGTCCGGCACACCGACGATAGCGGCCTCCAGGACGCCGGGGCAATCGACCAGCGCGTTCTCGATTTCCGCCGGATAGATGTTCTCGCCGCCTGAGATGATCATGTCCTTGCTGCGGCCCACGACTTCAAAGCAGCCGTCCTCGTGCAAGCGCGCCAGATCGCCCGAATGGAACCAGCCGTCCGCGAACGAAACATGTCCGGGTGCACGCCAGTATTCGCGCATCACGTTCGGTGCGCGCACGAGTATTTCGCCGACGTCTCCCGCAGGCACGTCCTGCCCGGTCACATCGGTCAGTCGCACTTCGACGCCCGGGCACGCACGGCCGACCGCACCAGGATGCGCCTTCGCTTCGCCGAAGCGCAGCGCGATCGACACGGGGCCGGTTTCCGTAGCGCCATATACCTGCCCGAGCGGAATACCGCGCGCGTGGAACGCATCGATGGCGGACATCGGTACTACGCTGGACCCGGCCATCACCCCGCGTAGCGACGACAAATCCGTGGTCGGCCATGCCGGATGCAACTGCACGGCCCGCAGCGTGGCGGGCACCATCAGCGAGAGCGTCGGACGATGCTTCGCGACATCCGATAACCAGGCGCCCGGATCGAAACGCGGGTGCAGCGTAACGCTCGCCCCGCGCAGCAATGCAGGCAACGTCTGAACACATAGGCCGCCGACATGGAACATCGGCAAGGTCGACAGGACGTGGTCGTCGGCGCGCATGTCGTGCGCCCACCAACTGGCTTCGGCATTGGCGAGCAACCCCGCCTGTGTGTGCAATGCGCCCTTAGGCTCTCCCGTCGTGCCGGACGTGTACACGAGCAGCACAGGCGCATCGGCCGCAACGTCGGGATAGTCGACCGGCTTGGTCGACGGCACGGCGATGAGCCCTTCGATCGGAGCGATGGCGGGCGGCGGCAGGTCGGTGACAGCCTCCTGTTCAAGCGAGTCGCGAATCTGACGAGCGGCGTCGCGATGCGTCGCGTCGAACCACAACACACGCACACCTGCGTGGCGCACGATGGCGGCCAGCTCGGGCACGGCGAGCCGGAAGTTCAGCGGCAGGAAGATGGCACCGGCGCGGGCGCACGCAAACAGCAGCGCCAGTTGCAACTCGTCGTTCAGGCCGAGACACGCGACACGCTCGCCCGGCGCGATGCGCCAGGTGCTGCGCAAATGCCCCCCCACCCGCTCGACGCGTCGCCACAATGCAGCGTAGTCGGTCTGCTCCGATTCATCGCCAATGCCACATCGCAACGCCAGCCGCTCCGGCGTGGCGCGTGCGTGACGGGCAAGCGCTTCTACAAAAGGCGTCAACTTGTTCTCCGTAACAAGACAGACGGCGAGGCGCGGGGCCGACGACCAGTTCGTGATGGCCTGCGACGGTGCGATCCGTGCGGCCCGCCCACCTCGCTGATTCGCTGATTCGCGATGCCGGCGTGCCGCTTACTCGTCGGACTCGCCTGGTTCGTAGAGCGCCTCGCGGCCAATACGATCGAGGCACAGCTCTGCCGTCCACGGCAGCATCAGCGCGCCGCAACGCGAATCGCGATACATGCGCTCGAGCGGCAGCGTCTTGAGCATCGACTGCCCGCCGCAGGTGCGAATGGCAAGACGGCACAGCTCGTTGGCATTCTCCATGATCGTGTACTGCGCTGCATACGCTCGCATACGCGCCTCCTTGCCCGGGTCGGCTCGGCCGTCCTGCAAGGCGCGAAGGAACAGCGCGCGCGTTTGCTCGAGCATGATATGCATTTGCGCGACGGCAATCTGCTTGGTCGGATACATGCGGCGCTTGACCGGCGCGCCCATCCCTTCCGCTTCCCCGCGAAGATAGCGCACCGTGAAGTCGTAGGCTGCCTGAGCGATCCCCATGTACGTCGGGGCGAGCGTCATGAACATGTGCGGCCAGCGGCTCGCGGCCTGGTAGTAGACACCCCGCGGCATCAGTTGCAGTTCGTCGGGAACGAACACGTCCTTGAAGAGTAACGTGCGCGAGACGGTGCCCCGCATGCCGAGCGGGTCCCAGTCGCCGGTGACGCTCACGCCCGGAGCATCGCCCGGCACGGCGATGTAGAACGTGTCCTTCATCGACAACTCGGGCTTGTCCTCGGTACACAGCACGCCGTAGTAGTTGGCCGCCCCGGAGAGCGACGCGAAAATCTTGCGTCCGTTGATCTTCCAGCCGCCGTCGACCTTCGTCGCGGTCGTGCCGAACGGCGCCTTGCCCGCAGCCGCCGCGCTGCCTTCCGAGAATGGCTGTGCGTAAATCGCTCCGTCCTGAATCACGCGCGCGAAGTGATGCTCGCGATAGCGTGCATGTTCGGCACGCTGCTCGGGCGTCATGTCGAGATCGTCGGCAAGAATGCCGGTCCACATCATCGAGCAGGTGTGCATGTTGAACGTAAGCGCCGTGGCGCCACAGTGACGCCCCAGCTCGGCGGAGACCATCATATAAGTGGCGAAATCGGCGCCCAGACCACCATCCGACTCGGGAATGCACAACTTCAGCAGACCGGCGGCACGCATATCGTCGTAATTCTCGAACGGGAACGACGCTTCGCGATCCCAGCGGGCGGCACGCGGCGCGAGCGACTCGCGCCCCACCTGCTCGGCCAGCGCCAACAGGTACCGCTGCTTGTCTGTGAGCGGGTAGTGCTCGCCGACGATCGATGGGGGCTGATAGGCCACGGTAGTCTCCTAGAGTGTTGCGAGGAAAGCGCGCACCTCGGCGTCGAATGCCGCCGGGTGCGTCAGATTCATGAGATGTCCTGCGCCGGGCAGACAGACGTATCGAGCCTGCGGGATCGATTCGGCCATGCGCACCATGACTTTCGGTGGCGCATTGGTGTCGTGCTCGCCCGCGATGAGCAGCACCGGCACAGCCAGACGTGCGAGCGCGGCGCGCTGCTCGAAACCGACCAGCGCTTGCAGCGCCGCACGGTAGGCGTCTGGGGTAAGCGCGCCCATCGCGTCGACCGCCCGTGCGTGCGCGCTGGCACGCACGGCGGCATCTGGTTCGCCGAGCATGCCCGGCACGATGGCCTCGGCCATCTCGCGCAGCGTCTTGCCCGCATCGAGCGGCGCCGTGCGCTGACGCACGAATTCGCGCTGAAAGTCGCCATCCGGTTTGCCGAATGCGGGCGACGTGCCGCACAACACGAGCGCGGCAATATCCCGCGTGAACGGCTCGCCGCGTGCCATCAGCTCCTGCGCGACCATGCCGCCCATGCTGTGGCCGACGAGCACGAATCGTGACGGTCCCAACGCATCGAGCAACGTCCTCAGGCTGTCGGCCAGCGACGCCATCGTCGGCTCGGCCGGCATGGCGCTCTCGCCGTAACCGGGCATGTCCCAGGCCACGACGCGATAGCCCGCCGCCGCGAATGTCTCGAATTGCGACGGCCAGACCTGACGATTGCCACCGATACCGTGCAGCAGCACGAGTGTGAGCGGGCCATCGCCCGCCGTGCGGCAGGCGGGTAGGGAAAGCGTCATGATGCGAACTCGCCTTGCAATTGCCCGTCGCGCACGACGACATCGCCATCGAGCGCGATCGTGCAGCGCCGCAGCGGCAAATCGAAGTGACCGAGCGTATGACGTCCCGCCACTTCGTTGGCGCCCGTCGAATACAGGAAGTTACCTGCGAAGGCGCGCTGCTCCGTGCCGTTGCAATCGCGCTTGTCGTAGCAGGCGAGTGCATCCCAGCGCGCCCGTGGGTTCAGGCCGAAGCCGACGTGCGAGACGGCATACGCTTCGCGATCTCCCCACGCGGCGAAGTACTCGCGCATGAGGTCGACGTCGACACCTTCGCCGTCGATGGCGACGACATAGTCGTCCTCGACCGTGAGTTCGATGCGATCGCGCAGATATTGTTTGAACGTCAGATTGATGTCGCCGGGGGCGAGCACGAGCCGGCCGTTCACGCTATGGGCGGCGGGGAACGCCAGTGCCAGACCACCCGGCCAGTGGGCGACCTGTCCGGGTTTGGCGCACCAGCCCCAGACACCGCCCACGCGCGCGTCGCGAAGACCGATGCGCAGATCGGTGCCAGCGCCGGACGTGACGTGCATTTGTGCAGCGCCGCGCAAACGCTTGATCGCCGCACGCACTTTCGGCTCGAGCGCCGGATCGGTCGCGCAGCGTTCCAGAATTTCGGGATGTTCGTTGGAGACCATCAGCACGCGCGCGCCACCGCCCAGAATCTCAGGCAGTTCGGGGGCATGCAACAGGCCTTCGACGGTGCAATCGACGACAAGCGTCGCCGCCCTCAGCGCCGCCACGACCGGTGCCAATTGACCCAGCGCATCGCTTGCCCCCGTCGAGCGCACCGGCACAGGGGCACTCACGCGCGGGCTTGGCACGACGAGCCGGAAAGGCCTGGCGCCAAGCGATTCGGCGGCAAGCTGGGCTAATTCCACGTTGACAGGCCGGGATTGCGTTTCGGCTACAATCGCCACCACATCGCCGGGTCGTATGTCGCAACGCCGCAAGGTCGCGGCAAATACGTCGATCCACTTATGCTCGATTCGCTCGATCAGCATATCGTCTCCTGAGCGTCTGACCCTCTCGCCCGCCGGGGGCTGCTTCGCCCCGTGGCACGCTGCTGGCCGTCACGCGTCTTGTCGATCTGTTGTTCGTGCCATAATATATGAATATTCATACAAATCAACCCGATCAAATTTACCGGACGGGAGTGCAGGGACAGTGAACGCCAAACGCGCCGCAGTGCCAGATTTCGACAGCGCAGCTTTTCGTCATGCGCTCGGTCAATTTGCGACCGGGGTTACGGTAATCACCACGCGCGCCGACGACGGCTCGCTCATCGGTATCACCGCCAGTTCGTTCAATTCGGTGTCGCTCACGCCACCGCTCATTCTGTGGAGTCTCGCCACGCGAGCGGGCAGCATGCCCGTCTTCCGCGAAAACTCGCACTACGCCGTGAATGTGCTGGCGGCCGATCAACTCGACATCTGCAAGCGCTTTGCCACGATGAAGGGCGACCGTTTTGCAGGAGTGCCATACACGTTGTCGCCGTCGGGCACGCCGGTGCTCGATGGTGCGCTCGCTTGGTTCGAGTGTCATAACCGCAGCCGTTACAACGAAGGCGATCACGTCATCTTCGTCGGTGAAGTCGAGCGTTGCGGCGTCCACGCGAACGTTTCCGGGCGCATGCCGCTGATCTTCCACGCCGGCGGCTTTCACAAGCCGCAGTCGCTCGGTTAAGCCGCCCATGTCTGCCGGTGGAGCGCCGTTCGTCGACGATTATCTGGCGTATCTGCTCGCCCGCGCGAGCACGCTGGTCTCCGATGAGTTTCATCGCGAAGTCGCCGCGGCGGGTCTGGGCGTGTCGGAGTGGCGAGTGCTCGCCACACTCTCCGACGGCCGCGCGCGCACCATCAATCAACTGGCCGACATCGTGCTCGCCAAGCAGCCGACGCTCACCAAAGTCGTCGACCGGCTGGAAGCGACGGGCGACGTCGTGCGCGGCGAAAGCGCGACGGATCGGCGTCAGTCGCTGGTCTCGCTGACCGACGCCGGACGCGCGCGCGTCGCGCCGTTGCTCGCCAGCGCACGCCGCCACGAAGCCGGGGTACTCGCCCGCTTCGGCGCGGAACAATCCGCCTTGCTCAAAGCAACGTTGCGCCGTCTGATCGAAGAAATGGCGCAAGGAACGCAGAGCCCTCAATAGGCCCTTTCCGATCACTGCACGGGCGTGTCCGAAAACGCGAATCGCGCAGCACGGCGAATCGTCAAAAATTCCACCACTTCGCCATATTGTCGAATTTTCTTTCCTCAATAGCCGAAAAATACATTTTTACTATCAATTTCACTCATCACGATCCGAGAATACGCAAGCACTTGCGACGCGAATTCTTCTAAGATGCGCATATCGATTCACGCTATGGCGCATGTCCATGACCGCACCCAGCAAACGCCCTGCCGATGCGCGCAACGAGCGCCGCATATGGGATATCAGCGCCCCGCTCTCGAGCGACACCCCTGTCTGGCCTGGTGACACGCCGTTCTCGGAACAGTCCGTGTGGCAGATCGGACCGGGCTGCCCGGTCAATGTGGGACGCATCACGCTATCGCCACATACAGGCGCGCATGCCGACGCACCGCGTCATTACGACGACGACGGCGCCTTCATTGGCGAAGTGCCGTTAGGGACATATCTGGGGCCATGCCGGGTGATGCATTGCCTTGGCGCATCGCCGGTCGTCACGCCGGAGATGGTCGCGGCGCATCTGACGGATGTACCGCCGCGTGTGCTGCTGCGCACGTATAAGCGCGCGCCGGTGGCTCACTGGGATAGCGCGTTTTGCGCGGTGGCGCCCGAGACCGTCGACCTGCTCGCGTCGCATGGCGTGACGTTGGTCGGTATCGACACGCCGTCGCTCGATCCGCAGGAAAGTAAGACGATGGACGCGCATCACCGCATTCGCGCGCATCGCATGGCCATCCTCGAAGGGCTGGTGCTCGACGCGATTGCGCCGGGCGATTACGAACTCATCGCCTTGCCGCTCAAGTTCATGCGGCTCGATGCGAGCCCGGTACGCGCGGTACTGCGTTCCTTTTGAACGGTACGGCCCGCACCGGCTTCGCAGCAAACGACTTTTTTTGTACTGATTTCACTCACAAAGCGCAAACCATGACGTCTTCTCGCAACGATTGTCTGGCCCTTGATGCGGCCGATCCGCTCGCCCCGCTGCGCGCGCAATTCGATCTGCCGCCGGATGTGATCTATCTCGACGGCAACTCGCTGGGCGCACGCCCGCTGGCTTCTGCCAAACGCGCACAGGAAGTGATCGCTGCCGAATGGGGCAAGGGCCTCATCCGCAGTTGGAACGAGGCAAACTGGTTCGCACTGCCGCGCACGTTGGGCGATGCGCTGGCACCGATCGTCGGTGCGGGCAAAGGCGAAGTCGTGGTGACGGACACCACGTCGAGCAACCTGTTCAAGGTGATGGCCGCCGCCCTCGATGCGCAGCGCACGCGCGGGCTGCAACGCAGAGTGATCGTCTCGGAGCGCAGCAACTTCCCGACCGACCTCTACATCGTGCAAGGTCTCACGCGCCTGCTCGACGACGGCTACTCGCTGCGTCTGATCGATTCGCCGGACGAACTGCCGAGCGCACTGGGTGACGATGTCGCCGTGGTGCTGCTCACGCACGTGAACTACCGCACCGGCGCCATGTACGACATGACCTCGCGCACGGCGGAGATTCATGCGGCCGGTGCACTGGTGGTGTGGGATCTCTGCCACTCGGCCGGTGCGGTGCCGGTCGACCTGAACGGCGCCGACGCAGACTATGCCGTGGGCTGCACGTACAAATATCTGAACGGGGGCCCCGGTTCGCCGGCGTTCGTATGGGTCAACAAGCGTCACCAGGACACCTTCTGGCAGCCGCTGTCGGGTTGGTGGGGCCATCGCACGCCGTTCGCCATGCTGCCGGAATACACACCGGACGATGGCATTGGACGTTACCTGTGCGGCACGCAACCGATTGTCTCACTCTCGCTCGTGCAGTGCGGTCTGGACATCTTCGCGCAGACCTCGATGGACGCGCTGCGTCGCAAATCGCTCGCGTTGACCGACCTGTTCATCGAGCTGGTGGAAACGCGCTGCGCCGAATTCCCGCTGACGCTGGTGACGCCGCGCGATCACGCCGCAAGGGGCTCGCAGGTGAGCTTCGAGCATCCGGAAGGATTTGCCGTGATTCAGGCGTTGATCGCACGCGGGGTTATCGGCGACTATCGCGAGCCGCGCATCATGCGTTTCGGCATGACACCGCTCTATACGAGCTTTGCCGATGTCTGGGATTCGGTAGAGGTTTTGCGCGACGTGCTGAGCACGGGCTCGTGGGACAAGCCTGAGTTTCATCGCCGCGGCGCGGTGACCTGAGAGAGGAATGATCAGCATGAGCAAACTCTCCTCCACAAGCGGCCACAAAGACACTCCGGTGGACACCGCGCCTGCACAAGGCGGGTGCCCGTTCGGGCATCAGGGCGCAGACAACGCGACGGGCGACGCGAAAGCCTCGCAAAGCGCGCCCGCCGACGCGACGCAATGGCACGATGCTCAGCTCGATTTTTCCAAGAGCATGAGCTACGGCGACTACCTGTCGCTCGATCCGATTCTGAATGCACAACATCCGCGATCGACCGATCACAACGAGATGCTGTTCATCATTCAGCATCAGACGAGCGAGTTGTGGATGAAGCTCGCGTTGTACGAATTGCAGGCGGCACGCTCTGCGGTTCACAACGACGAATTGCCGCCCGCATTCAAGATGCTCGCGCGTGTATCGCGCATTCTCGAACAACTGGTTCAGGCATGGAGTGTGCTGGCGACGATGACGCCGTCCGAGTATTCGTCGATGCGTCCGTCACTGGGCAGTTCGTCGGGCTTTCAGTCGTATCAGTACCGCATTCTGGAATTCATGCTGGGCAACAAGAATGCGGCGATGCTCAAGCCCCATTCGCATCGTCCCGATCTCTTCCAGCAGGTGGAAGCGGCGCTCAACGCCCCGTCGTTCTATGACGAGGTGGTGCGTCTGCTCGCCCGTCGAGGCTTCGCGATTGCCCCGGCACGACTCGAACGCGACTGGACGCAACCGACGCCTCACGACGAGACCGTCGAGGCGGCGTGGCTCGAGGTGTATCGCAATCCGTCGCAACACTGGGAGTTGTATGAGATGGCCGAGGAATTGGTCGATCTCGAAGATGCCTTCCGCCAATGGCGCTTCCGCCACGTGACAACTGTCGAGCGCATCATCGGCTTCAAGCAAGGCACTGGCGGCACCAGCGGGGCACCCTATCTGCGCAAGATGCTCGATGTGGTGCTGTTCCCCGAGTTGTGGCACGTGCGAACGTTGCTGTGATGGCGTTGCGGTGAGAACACCCACTGCATAGATTTGGCGAGCGCCCGCCTCTTTTTGCCCTGGGCTGCGGCGCTTGCCCATCCCCTGACTCCGGTCCCGTGCCTGTTAAGTTGCTACGTCGGGGGACGGACAATCACTGCCATCGTGCGCCCCGCCGCGCAACGCTCATCGTGTCGATGGGTGTCGTCGGATCGATATCGGTTGTGGATCGGGTTGGGGGCCGCCTGCGGTGCGACTTAAAGCGCATTGGAGTGCCGCAGGCGGCCCCCAACCCGATCGACCACCGACCTTAAGCCTGTCCGCTCAGACGCGCGGCCAGTTGCTTCAGACGCGGACCGATCTCCTCGCGGAAGACCGCATCCGGAATCGACGACGACGGGCCGCTGCAACTGATGGCCAGCCAGCGGTTTTGCCGCACGTCACGAAGCGGCACTGCGACCGCATTCACGCCTTCATGCCATTCGCGAAACGAGTAGCAACATCCCTCGCGCTTGTACGACTCGATCCCTTTCTCGACGCCGGACTGGAGCACATCCCAACCGACATTGCGCAACGCGGCCGGATTCGCATCGTAGGCATCGCGTAGATCGGCGAGCATCGTCTCACGCTCGGTCGGGGTCATCGCCGCGAGATAGACACGCCCCATCGAACTCGTCAGCATCGACAGACGTGAGCCCGCCGTCAGACCCAGCGTGAGGTGCGCCGAGTCGCTGCGGATGGTTTCGAGATACATCATGTCGATACCTTCCCGACAACCGAGTGAAATGGAACACCCCATTTCCTTGGCCAACGCTCGCATGTGCGGGCGCGCCAGCGTCAGCATGTCGGTGCCGCTCAGGAACGCGTACCCCAAGGCCAGCACGCCGGCATCCAGCGCGTACTTGCCAAGCTCGGCGTCGTACCGCAGATACCCCAGCGCCGTCAGTGTGTAAGCGAGGCGACTGACGGTCGCCTTCGGCAACCCGGTGCGGGCCGCAAAATCGCGATTGCCCAACAGCACGTCGTCGGGTCCGAAGGCGCGCAACAGCTCGAGACCTCGTGCGAGCGCCGTGACGAACTTGCGCTCGTCGTGCGAAGGCGGCACACCATGGGCCGGCGCACCAGTAAAGGCTGACAGGGACGTTTTGACCACAACCATCGCGCACTCCGCCTCAAATAGGTTCTGTGTCAGTACACGCACTGGCCGTTGCCTGACAAAAAAGTTTAGTGTTAAACTAACTTCGATTTCAGAACATTGTTCCGCATTGCGGAACTTTCGTCAAGTCGACGCGCTTTCCCGGTGCGGGATATGGCCACGTATGCCGCACATGTGCCAAACGGGCCGACGAGGATGGCGTCGGCCAATTTTCGAGAACGTCGGAGGAGATAAGTCATGGCAGGCAATGCACAGTTTCATTGGGAAGATCCGCTGTTGCTGGACGCACAGCTCACGGGCGAAGAGCGCATGATTCGTGACGCCGCCGCCGCATACTCGAACGACAAGCTCGCACCGCGCGTGCTCGAAGCATTCCGTCATGAGCACACCGATGCCGCCATCTTTCGCGAGATGGGCGAGATCGGCCTGCTCGGCCCGACGATTCCCGAGGAATACGGTGGCCCGGGTCTGAGCTACGTGGCCTACGGGCTGATCGCACGCGAAGTCGAACGCGTCGACTCGGGCTATCGCTCGATGATGTCGGTGCAGTCGTCGCTCGTCATGGTGCCGATCTTCGAATTCGGCAGCGAAGCGCAGAAGCAGAAGTACCTGCCGAAGCTGGCCAGCGGCGAGTGGATCGGTTGCTTCGGTCTGACCGAACCGAACCACGGTTCCGATCCGGCCGGCATGACCACGCGCGCCAAGAAGGTCGCAGGTGGCTACGAGTTGAGCGGCGGCAAGATGTGGATCACCAACTCACCCATCGCCGATGTCTTCGTGGTCTGGGGCAAGCTCGCCGACGAGAATGGCGAGGAAAAGATTCGCGGCTTCATTCTGGAGAAGGGCTGGAAAGGCCTGTCGGCCCCAGCGATTCACGGCAAGGTCGGCCTGCGCGCCTCGATTACCGGTGAGATCGTGATGGATCAGGTGTTCGTGCCGGAAGAGAATCTGATGCCGGGAGTCTCCGGCCTGAAGGGTCCGTTCACCTGCCTGAACTCGGCGCGTTACGGTATTGCCTGGGGTGCGCTGGGCGCCGCTGAATTCTGCTGGCACACGGCGCGTCAATATGTGCTTGACCGTCAGCAGTTCGGCCGGCCACTTGCCGCCAATCAGTTGATCCAGAAGAAGCTCGCCGACATGCAGACGGAAATCACGCTGGGCCTGCAAGGCTGCCTGCGTCTGGGCCGCATGAAGGACGAAGGCACCGCTGCCGTCGAGATCACGTCGATCATGAAACGCAACTCGTGCGGCAAGGCACTGGACGTCGCTCGTCTAGCGCGCGATATGCTGGGTGGCAACGGCATCTCCGATGAGTTCGGCATTGCCCGTCACCTCGTCAACCTCGAAGTGGTCAACACCTACGAAGGCACCCACGACATCCACGCACTGATTCTCGGCCGGGCGCAAACCGGCATCCAGGCGTTCTTCTGATCGATCGTCACGATGAATAGGGTTGCATGAACCGCGAGCGGTCGCGCAGTGCAGATTGCGCAGTGCATCGCGGTTCATGCGACTTGTCTGGTACGCGTCGTTTCTCAGGCCGCACTTCGCGGGCCGTCAATCCCCCCGGGCGACGGCGCGTACCAAACAAAAAAGCCAGCTCTGTCGAGCTGGCTTTTTTTCATCCGCTGTCTTCTGCGATGTTAGCCGGATTACTTGTTCGGCTGCGGCGTGAGACGCAGATACGGACGCACGGCCTTGTAACCCTTCGGGAATTTTTCCTTGAGCACGGCTTCGTCCTTGAGCGACGGGACAATCACGACGTCCTCACCGTCCTTCCAGTTACCCGGTGTGGCAACCGAGTAATTGTCGGTCAGTTGCAGCGAGTCGATAACACGCAGGATCTCGTCGAAGTTGCGACCCGTGCTGGCCGGATACGTGATGATCAGGCGCACCTTCTTCTTCGGGTCGATCACGAACAGCGAGCGAACCGTCACAGTTTCGCTGGCATTCGGATGGATCATGTCGTAGAGCTGCGAAACCTTGCGATCACCGTCGGCCAGAATTGGGAAATTGACCGTGGTGTTCTGAGTCTCGTTGATATCCTTGATCCAGCCCTTGTGCGATTCGACGTCGTCGACCGACAGCGCGATGACCTTCACGCCCCGCTTCTCGAACTCACCCTTGAGTTTTGCGGTCAGACCCAGTTCGGTCGTGCACACCGGCGTGTAATCGGCCGGGTGCGAGAAGAGCACACCCCAACCGTCACCCAGGAATTCATGGAACTTGATTTTGCCAACCGATGAGTCCTGCTCGAAATCGGGGGCAATGTCACCCAAACGCAATGTCATTTACGGTCTCCTTGAGAACCTTCAAGTCAGTGGGGTAAAGACTAAAGGATGCTAAGCTTTGCCAGAACGAATAAATAATTGATTGCACATAATTATTCGAAATATGGCGCCCTCGGGGGATGTTGTTTTATGGCAACGATTCGTTGAAAGCGTTACGATAACACCCACATCCCCTTCGCATTTTCCTCCCAGAATCGGGTAATGACTATGTCGCATAGTGCACACCAACAAGGAGAAGTTTATGACTGATATCAAATCCGTATTGGCCGACGCCGAAGACCTGCTGAAACAAGCCGCCAACACGACCGGTGAGCGCGCATCCGAATTGAGCGACAAGGCGCTGACGCTGCTCAAGCAAGCCAAGGAAAAGGCTTCCGACGTGCAGGTGGTCGTTGTCGAGAAGAGCAAGCAAGCTGCTCGCGCGACCGACGACTATGTTCACGACCATCCGTGGCAAGCGGTGGGCATCGCCGCCGGTATCGGTGTGGTGATCGGCCTGCTGCTCAACCGCAAGTAAGCTGCCGTCGACGCAAGTCGCTTTCTCGCCTATTCTGCCTATGGCGGAGCCCACCTGACCGGTGCGATAGGTCAGGTGAGCCGCCCACAAGTCCAGCCCATGACCGCCAACGATCGCACTACCCCGCTGCGGCCTTCACTGCGGCGCCTCGCCGGTGCGTTGCTCGAGATCTTGCAGTCGCGCATCGAACTCATCGGCATCGAATTGACCGAAGAGAAAGAACGCCTGATGGGCGTCGCTTTCCTTGGTCTGGCCGCGATGCTCTTCGGCGTTCTCGCTCTCGTGTCGCTGGCCGCGCTGGTGATCGTGATTTTTTGGGACACCTATCGCCTCCAGGCCATGACCGGCATCTTCGTCGTGTATCTGTTGCTCGCCGGCTGGTGCGCATTGCGTGCGCGCAACATTCTGCGCGACGCCCCGATGCCGTTCGAGTCCACACTGGCCGAGTTCGCAAAGGACCGCGACGCACTGCGTCCGGACTGAAGGAGATCTGCCCGTGCCGCTGGAACAGAACCGCCCTCGCCGCACACGACCGTCACGACGTTCGCGTCATGACCTCCTCGCCATTCGCAAGGAACTCGTGCTCACGCGTATCGCTGTTGAGCGTGCCGAACTAATTCAGGCCTCGCACATCGCGCGCGAACACCTGCGCAATTTCCGTTGGCTACGCTATCTGCTGCCCGGTGGCTTTGCCAAACTCGCCAGCGTTAGCGGAATCGCCAGTTCCGGACTCAAGCTCGGCGGACTGCTTGAACGCTATCCGCTGGTCGGCTCCGTTGCCTCGCTGGCGCTCACCGGCTTGTCGCATACCCCTTTCGGACGCGTGGTACGCCGCAGTCTCAAGTGGGGCAGCCTCGGTGTTCTCGCGTGGCAAGGGATCAAGCTCTGGCAGGAATCGACGAAGCCGTCGACGCCGAAAGCCGGTGCCCCCTATACGTCAGATATGTCCGGTACGTCCGACACGCCTCGCGCATCTGCGACAACCTCATCCCGACACAACGACACCGGCACCCCGCCGGTCATGTAATCGCTGCGCCCCGGCTCACGCATCACAGCGCCGAGCCACACGGGCGCGGCCGTACGCATTGATGATGATGCAAACGCGCCGCCCGTGCCCCGCAATACGCACTGTCCCCGACAACCACCGGCGCGTCTGCGTTCGCATGAAGCCGTCTTCCGCGAACGCGAGACCTTCGGTGTTGTACAACCCCCATCGCACATCGACACTCACGCCCGGTGGCAATGGCGCGTGTCGCCCCAGCAATTGATCTCCTGCATCGAAGCGATCGTTGCGATTCTCGTCGACGAACGTCACCCAGCCGCTATTCAGACTCCCGCCGTCATGCGGGGCCATTGCCACGCGCCGGTGTCTCCCTAGCGCCTCCGAGCGCGCAGCCTGCATCGAAGCCAGAAACGCTCGCGCCGTGATGTCCACCGCCACCCGGCGGCGAACCGCGTCGATGGAGGGCGAAACCGCCATCAACGCAACGGCGAGCACAGCCATCGCGATGACACACTCCAACATCGTGACGCCGCGTGCGGCACGTAGATCAGGACGCATCACAATGCTCGCCACGACTGCCCTGCGCGGGTGTCACAGCACTGCTGTCATGCCACATGGCAACCTCACGCCAACTCAGCGAACGCGACGAAAACGATGTGAGTTCACCACCACCTCCCGCTTCCCCCTTTCGCTGCCGGACTTCATAGATCGCCTGCAAATACACTCGCGTGCCTGGGAACTCACCACACCCCATCGTACTCACGCGATATCGCCGCACCGGTGCGCCGCGCGTCTCAGGTTCGCTCGCCAGATACGCCGAATACGCGATTCTCTCGATGAAATAGCGCGCCCCTCGCGTCGCAACGACGGCAGCACTACCATTCCATTCGACCGTTCGCCATCTCGGCACACGGCGCTGATACCAGATGTCACCGCGATGGTTCGCCTCGAGCACGCCGTGCGGTCCCGCTTCGAATGCCGGCACGGCGGCAATATCCGCGGCACGCGCCTCATGCGTCAGCCAATCGCGCGCTTCGGCAAGCGCCCGGTCCGCCGCCGCAAACGCCCCTGCGCGGTCGTTCGTATAGGCGATGAAACGGCTGGCCAATTGGCGATGGTGCATGCCGGATGCGGCAAGCGTCATCAGCGCCGCCAGCCACATCACCATGAAGACGCCAACCATTTCGCCTCCTCGCCGACGCCACCATCGTTGCGACGATAGGCCACTGCATTGAATACGTGCAGATGAACGTCCCCGGCGTTACCCAGCCGCTTGTACTCACGACCACCGGATGCCGCATCGAACACTTCGACCACCCGCGTGGTCCGTGGCTTGCCACCGCTTCGCGGCGCGCCGCGCAAGACCAGCGAAAAGGCCACCGCCGCGACGTTCTCCCATCCACCCTCTCCGGGTGGCGGGCTTGGCGGCCTGCGGCGCACACTTCTGACGGGCTCGACCCAACGCAAAGGCCCAGTCCCGCCGACGCGGAACCCTAACCGAACGTACATCGCTTCCACCCCGCTCACCAGCACCTGCGCCGGATGCAGATCCGTCGAGAGCATCCGACGCTCACCGTAGCGGCAGTAGAGCGAGGGAATCTCGTCCTCGCCCTTATCGACATAGAAGATGCTGAGATGTCTGTCGTCCAGACGTCCCGTCGCGCTGACGCGCATGCCCGCGCAGTTGTGGATGGCGTCGTTGCCCTCCGACAATCCTGCCCCCTGGAACTGCACTTCCAGCAGCGAACTGCCTTGCCATCCCGGTCGCGCACACGTGTCGACAGTGCCCGCGCACGCCGCACTCGCTCGCAACGACGGCCACTCACGCTTCATCGGCCCCGGCGGCCAGATCGCGCCCTCCATCGGGTCCCAGTTCCGGTATCCCGCCATGCCGACGGCACGGGTAAGTTGCGTCAACGCGAAGATCGCGCGCTCGGTAACGTCGTATCGCGCTGCCTGAACCCGCCACAAGCGAATGCCCGCGAGATAGATTGCAATCGCCGCCGTCACGATCAGCAACCCAAGCGGCATTGCCAGCACCCATTCGAGCAGCGTAAAACCCGCCATACGACGCACGCACGCCTTGTCCCACCCACCCAAACGGGGCGACCACATCACGGGTATCGACGAGCGTGCCATACATCGTTCCCGGCTTGTGCTGGCAACGCCAACGCGACGTTCGTCTTCGAAGGGGCAAGCTCAACGGACGTCATTGCCCCCGCCGCCTGCCAATGGGCGAAGCCCTGTGCGCCAGCCATGAGCGCCGCCAGTGTGAACATGACGTCGAGCATTGCCCCCCCGCGAAAGCGAGTCTTGCAACGCCCACCGCCCGTCGGTTTCCCGTCCGCCGCCTCGCCTTGCGGCTTCCCCGGCGCACGCGGCGGCAACTGCCACGGCCCCCGGCCTCGCCGTCGGCCAGCATCGCGCGACGGCGTTCGCCGAGCGCTTCGCATCGGTGGAAAGCGGTGATTGGCCAGCGTATCGCGAAGCGCCTGCCGGTCGGCGCGACGCCCCAGGTGTCGTCGATCCTGTTGCATGGTTCGATCTCTCGTCTCGTTGGTAACGCGTCCATCGTCGCCCACGCTTCGCCACACGCCAATCGGACGGCGCCGCAAAACCTCCCCCATCATGCGCCACCTCACTTTCCTCACGCGACGCGGCATCCCTCAACGAACGCCCATAAAAAAACGGCGACCGAAGTCGCCGTCTTTGGGCCGATCATACCGAACGGGTTCGGCACTGCCTCATTGGCTCGTGACGGGCAACCGCGTGCCCGGCAACGTTATCCCTTCAGCTCGTCGACCAGTGCGACATAAGCTTCTTGCGCCTCTTCTTTCGACTTGCCTTTGAGCATTTCCCAGGCATCGAACTTGGCACGGCCGACGAAATCCGTCATGCCGGGGCGCGTGCCGGACACGTCACCCTCGGTACCTTGTTTGAAGAGCGCGTAGATACGCAGCAACGTGAAATTGTCGGGGCGTTCCGGCAGCGTCTTGGATTGGGCTACCGCCTCGTCGAAGCGGGCCTGAAGATCGCTCATGGTGTCTCTCCCTGGAAAAGCGGTCAGCTTATATATACCCCGAGCGTCGATTGCCAATGTCTGGAAACGCTCGCGTCGACGCTCGGGGTGTTGCGAATACAACGCGATCAAGGATAGCGACGAAGCGCTACGCGAGGTAGGGGCGAGCGTAGAACCCGGCGTCTAAACTTCTCGGGAACTGAGCCAATTTCTCGCACGACATGACGCACAAAGACAAAACGCCCGGCACATTGCCGGGCGTTTCGAGGTTCAAGCCTTGCGTCGCAGCGAGACAAGTGTGCGGTTCACACCGCTGCCTGCCTCACAACATCATCGGCGCAAGCGACACGATCACGACGATGCCGCCGCTGCCGACGCCGTCCCGGCGTTGGCCGGTACCGAGCGCTCTTCCCAACCACCGCCGAGCGCCTTGTACAGCGTGACGAGATTGGTCCAGCGCGCCAGACGTGTGGCGATCAGCGTTTGCTGCGCCGAGTACAGCGAGCGTTGCGACACGAGCGCGTTCAGATAGCTGTCCACGCCGTTGCGATAGCGCAGGTCCGAGAGCTTGTAGCTCTCGTCGCTCGCCTTGACGAGCGACTCCTGCGCCGCGACCTGATCGTCGAGCGTGCCGCGTGCGGCCAACCCGTCGGACACCTCGCGGAACGCCGTCTGAATCGCCTTCTCGTAGTTGGCGATCTCGATACGCTTCTGCACCTTGGCCAGATCGAGGTTGGCGACGTTCTGCCCGCCGGCGAAGATCGGCAGCGTGATGGTCGGTGCGAACGACCACGCACCCTGCCCGCCCTTGAACAGATTGCTCAGCGAGGCGCTGGCCGTGCCGGCGTTTGCCGTCAGAGAAATCGTCGGGAAGAACGCCGCACGCGCAGCGCCGATGTTCGCGTTGGCGCCCTTGAGCGTGTGCTCGGCCGCCGTGACATCCGGACGCCGCAGCAACAGATCCGAAGGCAACCCGGCTGGCAAATCGGTAAGCAGACCTTGCCCATCGAGCGGACGTCCCGGCGGCAAATCGGCCGGCAACGGCTGGCCGATGAGCAGCGCGAGCGCATTTTCGTCCTGTGCGACCTGACGCGTGTACTGCGCGAAATTCGCTCGCGCCGTATCGACCGGCGTTTGCGCCTGACGCAGATCCAGCCCGGAGGCCGTGCCCACGTTGAAGCTGCGCTTGGTCAGGTTATACGACGATTCCTGGCTCTTGAGCGTGTCGGCCGTGAGTCTGAGCAACTCCTGATCCGCCAGCCAGGTGAGGTACGCCGTGGCCACTTCCGAGATCAGCGTCATATGCGCTGCCTTGGCCGTGTCCTCGCTCGCCAGATACTTCTCCAACGCCTGATCCTTCAGGCTCTGGATACGACCGAACAGATCGAGTTCATACGACGTGAAACCCACACCAACCTGATAGTTACGGTTGATCCCTGCATGTCCCGACGACGACAAATCCGCCGGCGAGCGCTGAACCGTCGCCTGCCCTGCCGCCCCGACCGAGGGCAGCAGCGCCGAGCGCTGGATCTGATACTGCGCACGCGCCGCTTCGATGTTGAGCATCGAGACTCGCAGATCGCGGTTGTTCTCCAGCGCGATCTCGATCAGCTTCCGCAGGCGAGGATCGGTGAAGAAATCTCGCCAGCCCAGATCGGCGGCCACCAGGGCATTGCTGCCGGTGGTGCCGTTCTGGTTCGCCGCCCCGGACGTCTTGTAGGCCGGGCCAGTGGGGAACGACGTGGCCACCGGTGCCTCGGGCCGCTCATAGTGCGGCGCGAGGGTACAGCCTGCCAGGAACGCTGCCGCCAAGGCCATCGGCAATGCTTTGTGCTTCATAGTCAGTTTCCTTCCTTGGCGGGGCCGGCGTCGAGTGGTTCGTGACGCGCTTCCGGATGTTCCACGGTATCCAGTTCTTCATGAGCGAAGCGCTTGCGCACGAGCACGAAGAAGACCGGTACGTAGTAGATCGCGAGGAACGTTGCCGCCAGCATACCGCCTATCACGCCGGTGCCGATAGCGTGCTGCGAGGCCGAGCCGGCGCCGTTCGAGATCGCAAGCGGCAACACCCCGAGAACGAACGCCATCGACGTCATCAGAATCGGGCGCAACCGCAGCCGCACCGCTTCCATCGTCGCTTCCATCAGCGAGCGGCCCTCCTCCTGCAGATCCTTGGCAAATTCCACGATAAGAATCGCGTTCTTCGCCGACAGACCCACCGTGGTGAGCAGACCCACCTGGAAGTACACGTCGTTCGACAACCCGCGCAGCGTTGCGGCCAGCAGTGCCCCCAACACCCCCAGCGGCACCACCAGAATCACCGAGAACGGAATCGACCAGCTCTCGTACAACGCCGCCAGACACAGGAACACGATCAGGATCGAGATGGCATACAGCGCCGGTGCCTGAGAGCCGGAAATGCGCTCTTCAAACGACAGCCCCGTCCACTCCAGACCGATACCCGGAGGCAGTTGCTTTGCAATTTCCTCCACGGCCTTCATGGCGTCACCCGACGACTTGCCCGGCGCCGGCATCCCCTGAATTTCCACCGCCGGCACGCCGTTGTAGCGTTCCAGACGCGGGGAGCCGTAAATCCACTTGCCGGTGGCGAAGGCCGAGAACGGCACCATGGCTCCGCTAGCGTTGCGCACGTACAGCTTGTTGATGTCCTGCGGCAGCATGCGGTCCTTCGGTTCCGCCATCACGTACACCTTCTTCACACGACCACGGTCGATGAAGTCGTTCACGTAGGACGAACCCCACGAGGCCGAGAGCGTGGTGTACACGTCGGCAATCGACAGCCCAAGTGCAGCCGCCTTTTCTTCGTCGACGTCCACCTTGTACTGCGGCGTGTCGTCAAGACCGTTCGGACGCATGTTCGCCAGGTTCGGATTCTTTGCAGCCAAACCGAGGAGCTGGTTACGCGCCGCCATCAACGCGTCGTGGCCGAGGCCTGCGCGATCCTGCAGTTCGAAGTCGATACCGCCCGCGTTACCCAGTTCGGGCACCGACGGCGGGTTGATCGCGAAGATCATGGCGTCTTTCACGCTCGCGAACGCCTTATACGAACGCGCAATCACCGCCTGTACCTTCAGATCGGACGACTGACGGTCTTCCCACGGACGCAGCATCGTGAACGCCAGACCCACGTTCTGACCACGGCCGTTAAAGCCGAAGCCCGTCACCGTGAAGATCGAACGCACGGCGTCCTTTTCCTTCTCGAGGTAGTGCACCTCGACCTGCTTCATGACTTCGAGCGTGCGCTCTTGCGACGCGCCCGGCGGCAATTGCACCAGGTTGAAGAAGTAGCCCTGATCTTCATCCGGCAAGAACGCCGTCGGCATGCGCATGAACAGGAAGCCCACCGTCGCGACGATCACGACATAGACAATCAGGAGCGGCGTGCTGCGCTTCAGAATGCGCTCCACCTGACCCTGATACTTCTTCGAGCCCTTGTCGAACGTGCGGTTGAACCAGCCGAAGAAGCCGCGCTTTTCGTGCACTTCGCCCTTCTTGATCGGCTTGAGAATCGTCGCGCACATAGCCGGCGTAAGCACGATGGCCACCAGCACCGACAACGCCATGGCGGCCACGATCGTCAGCGAGAACTGGCGATAGATGGCCCCTGTCGAGCCGCCGAAGAACGCCATCGGCACAAACACCGCCGAGAGCACGAGCGCCACGCCTACCAGCGCGCCGACGATCTGGTCCATGGCCTTCTTCGTCGCTTCCTTCGGACTCAGCCCCTCTTCGGCCATCACCCGCTCGACGTTTTCCACCACCACAATGGCATCGTCGACGAGCAGACCGATGGCGAGCACCAGACCGAACATCGACAGGGTGTTGATGGAGAAGCCTGCCGCGCCCATGATGCCGAACGTACCGAGCAACACGACCGGCACGGCAATCGTCGGGATGATCGTTGCCCGCAGGTTTTGCAGGAACAGATACATCACCAGGAACACGAGCACGATACCTTCGATGAGGGTCTTGATCACTTCTTCGATCGAGATCTTCACGAACGGCGTGGTGTCGTACGGGTAATCGACCTTCATCCCAGCGGGGAAGTACGGCTCCAGATCGGAAACCGCCTGCTTGACCGCCGTGGCCGTTTGCAGCGCGTTCGCGCCCGTAGCCAGCGTGATGGCCAGACCCGCGGCAGGCTTGCCGTTATAGCGTGCGACCACCTGGTACGATTCGCCGCCGAGTTCGACACGGGCGACGTCGCCCAGACGCACCTGCGAGCCGTCCTTGTTGACCTTGAGCAGAATCTTGCGGAACTGCTCCGGCGTTTGCAGACGGCTTTGCGCCGTCACGGTCGCGTTGAGCTGTTGCCCCTTGACCGCCGGTGCACCGCCCAGCTCGCCTGCCGAAATCTGCACGTTCTGCGCCTGAATGGCGGTCGAAACGTCGATGACGGTCAGGTTATAGCCGTTCAGTTTCTGTGGATCGACCCAGACGCGCATCGCGTATTGCGAGCCAAAGAGCTGCACCTGACCCACGCCGTTCACACGGCTGATCGGATCCTGCACGTTGGCGGCAATGTAGTTCGCAAGGTCGATGTCGGTCATCCGGCCATCGTCGGAGTACGCACCGATCACCAGCAGGAAGTTCTTGGTCGCCTTGGCCACCTTGATACCCTGCTGTTGCACCTGCTGCGGCAGCAGCGGTGTGGCAAGTTGCAGTTTGTTCTGCACCTGCACCTGTGCGATGTCCGCGTTCGTGCCCTGCGAGAAGGTCAGCGTGATCTGCGCCGTACCCGAGCCGTCGGACGTCGACGACATGTACTCGAGGTTGTCGATACCGTTCATCTGCTGTTCGATCACCTGCGTGACCGTATCCTGAACGGTCTGCGCCGAAGCGCCCGGGTAGGTCGCAGTGATCTGCACCGAAGGCGGTGCGATGGGCGGATATTGCGAGACCGGCAGCTTCAGGATCGAAAGCGCGCCGGCCAGCATGATGACAATCGCGATCACCCACGCAAAAATCGGGCGATCGATAAAAAACTTTGCCATGAATAAGGCTCCGCGTTATTGAGCGTTGGCGGCCGAGGCAGTGCTCGCCTGCGAGGCAGGCACCGCAGCAGCCGGTGCGCTGGCACCCGCCGGTGCCGGCGTCCCCCCCGGTTGTTGCGCCGGCACAGCCTTCGCCGGTGCACCCGCACGTACCTTCTGCAGACCCGCCACGATCACCTGATCGCCCACTGCCAGGCCCGAACTCACCAGCCACTTGTCGCCGATCGCACGATCGGTCACCAGTTGACGCAGTTCGACCTTGCCTTCCTTGTTCACGATCAGCGCGGTCGGCTGGCCCTTCTGGTCACGTGTGACACCCTGCTGCGGCACCAGCAAACCGCCTTCCTTCACGCCTTCCTGAAGCTTGGCGTGCACGAACATGCCGGGCAGCAGCTCACGATTCGGGTTCGGGAAGATGGCGCGAACGGTCACCGAGCCGGTCGATTGGTCCACCGTGATGTCGGAGAACTGCAGCTTGCCTTCGAGCGGGTACTTCGTGCCGTCTTCCAGGGTCAGCTCCACCTTGGCGGCATTCTTGCCTGCGCTTTGCAGCTTGCCGTCGGCCAGAGCACGGCGCAGACGAAGCCCTTCCGTCGCCGATTGCGTCACGTCCACGTACATCGGATCGATCTGCTGAACGGTCGTCATCAGCGTGGCGGCCCCCGATTGCACGTAAGCGCCTTCGGTCACCTGCGACAACCCCGTACGGCCCGAGATCGGGGCCGGCACGTCGGTGTAGCCGAGGTTGATTCGCGCCGTTTCGACCGCCGCCTTGCCGGATTGCACATCGGCGTCAGCCTGCAGCGCAGCAGCGACGGCGTTGTCGTAGTCCTGCTTCGAGACAGCCTCGACCGCGACCAGTTGCTTGTAGCGATCGGCCAACACCTTCGTCGAGGCCTGATTCGCGGTGGCCTTGGCCAGGGTGGCCTTGGCGTTGTCGTAGGCCGCCTGATAGGTTGCCGGATCGATCTTGTACAGACGCTGGCCTGCCTTGACGTCACTGCCTTCAGTGAAATCGCGCTTGAGCACGATGCCATCGACACGCGCGCGCACGTCGGCAACGCGGAAGGGCGAAGTGCGTCCTGGCAGATCGGTCGTCAGTGTTACGTTCTGAGGTTGCAGCGTCACAACGCCGACTTCCGGCACCATGCCCTGCGGCTGCTGCGGCTTCTTGCCGCATGCGGCCAAGGTCAATACCGCGAGTGCCACGGCCGTGACCATCCCCAGTGAACTTCTCTTGACGTGCATATACGCCCCCGAAAAATGGAATGCGGTCAAACAAATTGACGATACGTTGCGACGATTGCGGTTGCGACGGGATTGCAGCGGCAAAGACCGGTCTGCAATCCCGTCGCATAAAGACGGGTCGGCGAGCGCCCAAGGCCCGGGTGATCTGGCCTCAAGGCTCCCTCACATGGGTAAGGCTTTTCCCCCCAAGACGAAGGAGCTTAAATGTTCCCTGTGCAATAGAGCAAGCGGCTGCTATTATAGATACATTCATGAATGTATGTAAATCACATTGCGTTGCATCAAAGTGCACCGTGTTTTTTATCGCATTTCGCAAAATTTCCGCCGCCCCACCCCTGTGACACGACGATGGCCCGTAGAACCAAAGAGGAAGCGATCGAGACCCGCAATCTATTGCTCGACACCGCCGAGACGGTGTTCGCACAGAAAGGGGTGTCAAGCACATCGCTCGCCGACATCGCGGAAGCCGCTGGCCTGACCCGCGGCGCCATTTACTGGCACTTCAAGAACAAGATCGACCTGTTCAACGCCATGATGGATCGCATCCGTCTGCCCATGGAGCGCATGATCGACGAGGTATGCGCCGAGCCGGAGAACGGCGATCCGATGGAGCGCATGCACGATATCTGCAAGCTCGTGCTCAAGGAGACTGCGCGTAACGAGCGCCGCCGCCGCGTGCTCGACATCCTGTTCCACAAGTGTGAATACACGAACGAGATGCTCTCGGTGCTCGAGCGTCAGCGCGAAGCGTGCGCCGACGGCAAGCAGCGCATCATGAGAGACATGGAACGCGCCATTGAGCGCAATCAGTTGCCGAAGCATCTCGACACGCGCCTGGCGGCGATCATGCTGCACGCGCTTGTGGTCGGCATGATGTCGGACTGGTTGTTCCTGCCCGACTACGATCTCGGCGTGGAGTGCGATGCCGTGGTCGACGGCTTCTTCGACATGTTGCGCATGAGCCCGGCGATGCTGCGCCCGGCGAGTGAAGCGCCTCAGGCCGGCCTCGTCTGAGCGCACACGTCGAACTGCGCATCCAGTCTTTCGAGACTGCCCCCTATATAAATAAGTTAGCAGGCGCCCGTCACCGGGCGCTTGTTCGTTGGCGCCCGCCTTTGCGCGAGGCGACGCACATCGCCCCGCTTGTCCCGATTTCTCTGTTTCACAACGCGAAGTTGCCGCACCGCACGGTATTCGGATGCCGTGATACGTCAGATACCTACACAGCGTTGCAGCGTTATATATAATTCTACATAACGCGTTGCACCCACTTCGCGACCGGCAATCCGGCCTCGCTGCCCGATTGCATCCGAGAGTCTGCTCAAGGCGCGCGGCCTGTTCGCCGCCAGACATCGAGCCGACCTAGCCACCCCATGCTGGAGACCACATTCGTGAATGCTGTCGTCATCGCTAGCCCGAAGTCCCGAACCCCGCGAAAGTCCGGCACGATACTGCATCGTGCACTGGGCGTTGCCGCCGTCGGCGCAAGCTTGTTGTTTGCCGGCCACGCCGCAGCCCAGCAAGTGTTCGCCGCCGCCAGCATGAAAGACGCTCTCGACGATTTGTCCGCCGCCTACACCAAGGAAACCGGCAAGAAGCCGGTGCTCGTGTACGGTGCGAGTTCGACGCTGGCCCGCCAGATCGAAAAAGGCGCACCGGCCGACGTGTTCATCTCGGCCGATCAGGACTGGATGGACTATGCCCAGAAGCATGACCTGATCGACACCGGCACGCGTCGCAACCTGCTTGGCAACGAACTGGTGCTGATCGCGCCAGCCACCACCACGGGCGACATCGATCTGAAGTCGGGCGCCGACCTCGACGCGAAGCTTGGCGACGGCCGCCTCGCCATGGGCGATCCGGCTCACGTGCCGGCCGGCCTCTACGGTAAAGCTGCGCTCGAGAAGCTCGGCATCTGGGCGAAGGTGCAAGGCAGGGTCGCCGCCGCCGACAACGTGCGTAACGCCCTGCTGCTGGTTGCACGCGGTGAAGCGCCCTACGGCATCGTGTACAAGACCGACGCCAACGCCGAGAAGCGCGTGCGCATCGCCGGCACGTTCCCGGCTGACAGTCATGCCCCGATCGTCTACCCGGTTGCCGTGACGAAGCAGGCCAACCGTGCCGACGCCGATCCGTTCTACAAATTCCTGCAAACCCCCACGGCCCAGGCCACGTTCCGGCGCTTCGGCTTCAGTCGTCCGTAAGCATGTTCATGAGTCTCAGCCCGGAAGAATGGGGCATCGTCGAACTCAGCCTGCGCATCGGCTTATGGGGCACGCTTTGCAGCCTGCCCTTCGCCTACGGTGCCGCCTGGCTGCTCGCTCGCCGGCATTTCCCCGGCAAGGCGCTGCTCGATGCCATCCTGCACTTACCGCTCGTGCTGCCGCCGGTGGTCGTCGGCTTCGCGCTGCTCGTGCTGTTTGGCGCACAAGGCGCTATCGGCAAACTATTGCGCGAGTGGTTCAACTTCACCTTCGCGTTTCGCTGGACGGGCGCCGCGCTCGCGGCAGGCGTGATGGGCTTCCCACTGCTCGTGCGAGCGATCCGGCAAGCGCTCGAATCGTCGGACACCAAGCTGGAGCAAGCCGCGCAGACGCTCGGCGCAGGTCCGTGGCTCACCTTCTTCACGGTCACGTTGCCGCTCACTGCCACCGGCGTGCTGCACGGCTTCGTGCTCGCGTTCGCCCGGGCGCTCGGCGAATTCGGTGCAACGATCACGTTCGTGTCGAATATTCCCGGACAGACGCAGACGCTGCCGCTGGCGATTTACACCGCCACGCAGGTGCCCGATGGCGACGCGATGGTCTGGCGTCTGTGTGCGATCTCGGTCGTGCTGGCCGTGGCAACGCTCATCTTCTCCGAAGTGCTGATTCGCTTCGGTAATCGCAAGGCGCTCGGTTATGACGGTTGAAGTTCGTCTCCAGCATTCGTTCGGCGACTTCAGGCTCGACGCCGAGTTCGCCGCAGGCATGGGGGTGACCGCGCTGTTCGGGCCCTCCGGCAGCGGCAAGAGCACCGTCGTCAATGCCGTTTCCGGCCTGCTCAAGCCCGACGCGGGGCGCATCGTCGTGGGCGACGACGTGCTCTTCGACAGTGCCGCCGGGGTCAACCTGCCCACGTGGCGCCGCCGCATCGGCTACGTGTTTCAGGACGCCCGCCTGCTACCGCATCTGACGGTACGCCAGAATCTGCTCTTCGGCCGCTGGTTACGACGCCGCGACGTGGCCGCCGCAGGCACCGGGGCGATTGCGCTGGCACATGTGGTCGACGTGTTGAATCTGGGGCACCTGATGAGCCGCCGTCCGGGAGCGTTGTCCGGCGGCGAGAAGCAACGCGTGGGCATCGGCCGCGCCTTGCTGTCGTGCCCGCGCATGCTGCTCATGGACGAGCCGCTGGCTTCGCTGGATCATGCGCGGCGTCTCGAAGTGCTCGACTACCTGAACCGCATTCGTCACGAGTTGAAATTACCCGTGTTGTATGTCACGCATTCGCTCGACGAAGTGATGCGACTGGCCGATCAGGTGGTGTTGTTCAAGGACGGCCGCACGATCTCGCAAGGCGCGCCGGCCGACGTGCTCAACACGCATCGCGACGCGCTCGACGGCGCGAGCGAAGCGCCGGGCACCGTGCTGGAGACGCGCATCGTCGGACACGACGCGCAGTACGGTCTGACCGAGCTTGCCGTGAACGGCAGCGATACGATCCGGCTGCGGGTGCCGCGCGCCAGTGGCGACGCAGGCGATGCCTGCCGCATTCTCGTGCGCGAGCGCGATGTCGCGGTGGCCACCGCACCGCCCGTCGATACCAGCGTGCTGAACGTGCTGCGCGCACGCGTGACGACGCTGCGCGATCTTGGCGACTCGGTGGAAGTCAGCGCCACACTCCTCGGCGATACCGCAGGCACGGCGCTGCGCGCACGCATCACGCGCTTCTCCGCCGATCAACTGCAACTGGCGTCGGGCCGCGACGTGTTTCTGCTCATCAAATCGGTGGCGCTGACGCGCTAGCTCGTCGTTGCGCAGCACCGCTGACAGCGTCGGTTGCGAGTCGGTGACGTCGCAATAGACAAGGCGTCGCAACGGAAGCCCGGGGCGTAGCCCGGCAGCATCAGTCGCCCAGCACGTACTCGCTGGCGCGTGGCTTCATTCATCTTGGCCATGATCCGATTCTCCGATCAACGTGTTGATCGGAGAACGTACAAGCTGCGATTCGGTTGTCAGGGATTGGAGAATTATCAATAAGCTCACTGTCCATTGGCGATCTGGTCGCTAAGGGTGTAGGTAAAGGGAGCCGCCAGCGCGTTGTTGAACTTGAGAATCGGCAGGAAGCGGTGGGTCTGCTGCATGTAGTCCCTCTGAATGTACTGGGCTCCGGCCAATTGACCTTCGGTATAGAAGATGGCCTCCAGCGGCAACTGCTCAGGTATATCCTGTGGCCAGATCGCCAGAATGGCCTCACTCCATTTCTCATCATAATTTCGGATCGGAACGGGTAAAGTCAAGCGTGCCTGCATACTCAGTTCGAACCCCGCGCTGTCCGCGCCCAAGGAACACTGTTGTTCGTAGCCGGTTCTTTTGTAGTGGTTCACCCAGCCTTGGAGATCTGTAATCCCCAGCTCAGCACAGGGTTCGCTGTCCAGATTACTCCCCCTCATACCGCATTTATCTGCACGGTACACCGTGAATCCATCAGTGGGGTAGATACAACGCATCTGGAACGGGTGTTGAGCGGGCGCGGCAAACTCGCGCATCACGAATCCAACGCCGCCAAGGTAGGGCAAGTCAGTACGAAGGTCGCTGCGGAGATAGGTGGCCGAGACGCCGTTAAGCTTGATAGATGACGGACTAGGATTCCAGGAGTGAAAACTCGTGCCGTATCCGCTGACCCGAGCGACGACACCATTACACATATAGGCGGCCATACCGCCTGGACAAGGGGTTGTGTCGGCATAGCGAGCGTTGACGCGAGCGGCCACCTGATTGCCATAATCAAGCTGATCCGTCTCATCGAAACCGAACGGGGTTGACGAACCGGGCGCATAGCGAAGCAACGGCAGCCAAGTCCCTGTAGCTTCGTAGTAGGCAAGCTGTCTGGCTTGCGCCTCAAGCAGTTGAGGCGGGGCAGGGTCATTTACGAGATAGTAAAGCGCATCGATAGCGATCTTTTCAGGATACGTGGCATCCCAAGCCACCACCAACAGTTGCACGTCTGGTGTCAGGCCAGCGGCGTTCGCCAGCGCGTGCGCTTGCAGCGTTTGGTTGAACGGGGCGGGGGTCTGGACGCTGAAGGAACATTGCTGGCCAGGGGCGGTGCCCAGATATCGGCTTGCCCACTGAGTGGCATTGGTTACACCTAACGCCGCGCAGGAGGAATCGTCGCCCACATCAGGACTGGTGGGCAACGCCATTCCCGTCAGATTGCACCCGTGATCAAGATCTGTGTCGCGGAGGGATGCGGCCACCGGATATGCGCACCGCATGGCGTACGGTTTGTCTACCCCCACCGAGCTCAATAGGTCGGACAGCACCATACCGATACGTGAATTCGGCGCTGTGCTCACCACGTCTTGGCGGCGGTACGTAAATGCTAACGACTGCAAGGCCAGATCGGTCGCGTTGAGTTTCCAGAATTGCTTGTCACCAGTGGCAATGTCGCGCATGAGCACACCGGAGCAATACCACGCGGGTTTGTCCACGCCGCACGTGTTCACTGTCAACTGATTACGGCGATCGAGTAACGTCGCGACATCGGCGCCAGTCAGGGCGCACGCGGCGGAGCTCCACGTGGAGGCTAGCACTGCGGCTAGCCAGAGCAGCGTGGTGCACTTGGAGCGCATTGACCTCGTTGATGGGAACTGCACGCGATGTTCCTCCGGGAGCAGCTTCGAAGCGATATCTCGAGCTATTGAAGCCCCTGATTGCCACGGCCATGAGCCAAACTATTCTCTATGCCGGATCGTTAGTTCGACCGTCAACAGAGGTACTTCACCAACCCGCCAGAGCCTTGCGCCCCGCTTCTCTCTCATGAACGTGAATAGCGCCAAGATAGTTTTGGTATTGCAGCGTGCAAACTACCGTTCTTGATAGTTGTTTGTGGTCGGATTGTATGGGGTATAGATCGTCTCGTGCGACACCAGATAGTCCTGCGGCCCGCCGTTTCGGTGCAGTTCTCGGCTGATCGTGGAGAGCGCACGGCTTTGGCACCGAGCTGTGGACGCTCAGGCGCGTGCGCGCGCTCATCACGCGACTATACGGCGTCAGCTTCAGCGAGGTCCATGTCTGGCGGCTGCTGGTGCGTTGGGCTTCAGCTCGCAGAAGCCCAACGCATCGCGTCGTGCGCGAGTACCTCGGCAGCGCGCGAGGCGCCGTACAGATGGCGCTGCTGCCGGGCCACGCCCCGGACCTCAAACCGGTCGAGTATCTGTGGGCCTGGCTCAAGCAGCACGCCCTGGCCAACTTCTGTCCCGATACCCTGGCTGAACTCAAGCACACCGCCCGCCGCAGACTCAAGAGCGGCCAGAAGCGCAAATCGATCATCACCGCGTGCTGGAAGCAGGCTGAACTGTGGTGATGTCATGGGTTATGTAATTCTCAATAATGGCCTTTGCCCGTCGCGTCGCCTTTGGACATGCCATCGTCCTTGTCCATCTTGCCCTTGGCGTCGTGCTTGCCCATGGCACCGCCCTTCGACATGACATCGCCCTTGCCCATCGCGTCGCCCTTGGACATCTTGCCGCTCTTGTCCATGTCCTTATCCTTGCTCATGGCATCGCCTTTGCTCATGGCGCCTCCCTTCGACATCGCGTCCCCCTTACTCATCGCGTCCTGTGCAAAGGCTGCACCGGTGCCGAGCGCCAGTCCCATTGCCATCACCGCCAGATATCGCATCTTCATTGCCGTAGTCCTCCAAGTGTGAGTGAGTCCTGCCGGAACGCGAGGTCTGCGCTCCGTGAATCGTGCAGCCGCGCGTTGGCGTCAACTGCCGCCGAACCAGTTGTAGCCCTGGTCCTCCCAGTACCCGCCCGGATACGTGTTGGTCACGAAAATCGCGCGGATATGCTTGGGATTCTTGTAGCCGAGCTTCGTGGGAATACGCAGCTTCATCGGGAAGCCGTACTCCCTTGGCAGCGTCTGACCGTCGTAGGTGAGCGCGAGCAACGTCTGCGAATGCAGTGCCGTGGGCATGTCGATGCTCGTATAGTAGTCGTCCGCGCATTTGAAGCCGACGTAGCGCGCAGTCGTGTCAGCGCCGATACGTCGCAGGAAGTCGGAGAATGTCACGCCGCCCCAGCGGCCGATGGCGCTCCAGCCCTCCACGCAGACGTGACGCGTGATCTGCTCCGCCGCACGCGGGCGCGCGAAATCACGGAGCGCATCGAGACGCCATGGCGCCTTGTCCGCAATCAGTCCGGACAACTCCAACCGATAGTCGGCTTCTTCGACCACCGGTGCTTCGTCCATCGAATAGAACGCGTTAAACGGGAACGGACGTGTGATGCTCGACGCCGGGAACGTCGGCGCCAGCACGTCCTGACGAAACAGGGCGGCCTGTACGCGGTCGTTCCAGCGTGAGATCTTGTCCAGCGCCGCATCCACGCCGGCGTTGTCGTCGAGCGAGCACCCCGAGAGCAGCGCCACGCCGCCGAGCGACAACGTGCGCGTCAGAAAGGCTCTGCGAGAAGGCTCGGCCACACGACGCGCCATCAACGCACGCGCTTCGTGCAGAATCGCTTCGCCGTCGCGCACGACCGGGGCGATGGGTGGAAGGTTGCGAGGTTGTCGTTCGAGGGTCATGGCAGTTCGGTCTCTCGTGGCGGGCGCGCTCAGCGTCCGGTAATCATCGTGCGCAGTGTGCGAGGCACCAGCACCACCATGGCGACATGGACCACGACGAACGCGACGAGGCCCGCCATCGCGACGAAATGCACCACGCGCGCGCCCTGAAACCCACCGAACGCCGTACAAAGCCAGCCGAGTTGCACCGGCTTCCAGATCGCCAGTCCCGACGCCACGAGCAGCACCAGGTCAAGCACCGCGAACAGATACGCGGCGCGTTGCACCTGGTTGTATTGACGGGGATCGTCGTGCACGAGACGGCCACGCAGCGCAGCGAAGGCATCGCGCATCACGCCGCGTAAGGTCAGCGGAAAGAAGCGGCGCGACAAACGGCCGCTCGCAAGATTGGTCGACAGATAGACGAGTCCGTTGGCCGCCAGCAGCCACGTCGCCGCAAAGTGCCAGCGCAGCGCGCCGCCAAGCCAGCCGCCCAGCGTGATCGGGTTGGGGAAGCGAAAACCGAAGATGGGTGAGGCGTTGTAGATACGCCACCCGCTCGTGATCATCACGAGCACGGCCAGCACGTTCAGCCAGTGGGTGACGCGCAGCCAACCCGGCTGTACCGATCCGGGCCGAGCCGGGGGCTGTGCCGCAAGCGGTACGGACTTCGTCAGGCGGGACATGAGGACCTCCATCGCGGGGTTCGCGTCGATGGGGTCAGTGTCGCCTCAGACCGGTGACGAAGTCCTCACGGAGACTTAACGTTTTCGTGATAGTCCGGACGAAGGGGATTAAGCGACTGGAGGCCGGTGTTTACGCTTCGTCCGGGTCGACGGCCTTGCCGCCTTTGAGGTAGGCGTCGAAGGTCGGCACGTGGGCGTCGAGCAGCAAGCGGATTTCCCTGATGAGCGTGTCGTAGTGCGCCATGAGGTTCTGCGCGAACGGCGTGAGTTGCGCGCCACCGCCGGACACGCCGCCGATATGGCGGGTGACGAGCGGCTCGCGGAATTCGTGATTCATCGCTTCGACGAGCAACCACGCCCGCCGGTACGACATGCCCATACGACGTGCCGCCGCAGAAATCGACCCAGTCGCTTCGATGGCTCGCAGCAACGTCAGACGTCCCGGCCCGAACACCGGGGTGTCGCCATCGCGAATGCGCACGCGCACGTCGTAGCTCGCTTCTCCGACAGGCGCCGGAGCCTTGCTCGCCGCTTCCAGCGCTTCGGCCGCAGCCAGCAACTCCCGCGCAAGCGCGTCGGCGTTGCGTGCGCCGGCAGTAAGGGCGACGGTCGCCTTACCCGCTTTTTCCGGCTTGCCCACGGTCGCCTTGCCCGCTTTCCCCTGACGACGCTCAACTGGCATGGTTTCCCCAGAGCACGATCAGGATCAGCACCACCACTGTCAAGACCCATGGCCACCAGCGCGCCATCTTTTCGCGCATGGAAGACGCATCGCGTTTGTCGGCAAACGTCGCGAGCGCGGCGGCCACCTCGCCATCGGCGGCGACGGGGTCGTTGAGCTTGTGGTGGGGGGCGATGGCGGCCGTCAGGCGCTTAAAGAACTCGTCGGCGAGCCTGCGGACCGCATCTTCGACCTGAGGGGTGTCCAGATGGGTGTACTCGCCGCCGAATTGCGCCTTCATGTCATACGTCAGCAATGTGTTCATGGGTCCTTGCGATTGCAACGTGACCGCCGCCCGGCCGCGCGTGTGCCCGGCCGATGAGCCCAGTCCGTCGAAATTCAATGTATACGCGCTCGGTGCGACCACATCAGAGAGCGTGATGCGGCCATTCCAGCGTCCGCTTACCGGCCCCAGCGAGGCGACGACGACGATCGCCCACGTCGTGTCGTCGATACGCTCGAGCGATTCGCAGCCGGGAATACACCCGCGCAAGACGCCTGGGTCGTTCAGCGCGATCCACGCGACATCTCGTGCCACCGGCAACTGCCGGCTATTTTGCAGTTCCATTGCCCCCTCCCCAAACGCGATGTAATAACTCGTTGGTGTTGCGGCGGTATTTCGGCGTTACCTCGAACCTCGAAGTATTGTGACACGAGTCAACTCACGTCAGATGACGGCTGCGACGTTGGGTTCGACGCCCGTTCCGCTCCCCCAAAAAAACGACCGTCATACGGCCACGAAGCGGGGCGGATGAGCGGAGTATCGGCGTAAATACAGCGCAGGCCAATGCACGATATACTCGCCGGATCACATCGGGCGACGAATTGAAGGGGGTGGAGGGGGGTGGCCCCGCGCCTTGGCCCTATCGGCTGGCCGCTCGCATATTGGCGAAGGAACCGTGCTATGGATAGTGTCGATCTGGAAGTGCTGAAGTCCGCCGTACAGTGGACCCGCGCGGGCTTTTTCGTCACGCTGGGCACCGTTGTACGCACCTGGGGCTCTGCCCCGCGTCCCGTGGGCTCGATGCTCGCGATTCGTGAAGACGGCCACATGGTCGGCTCCGTCTCGGGCGGCTGCGTCGAGGACGACCTGATCGACCGCATTCGCGACGGCGACTGGCCACAGAACCGTCCCCAACTCACCAGCTATGGCGTGAGCGCCGAAGAGGCCCACCGCTTCGGGCTGCCCTGCGGTGGCACGTTGCAATTGGTGCTCGAGCCGTTGAACGATGCGTCGCGCGTTGCGGACCTGCTCGATGCCATCGCGCAATTCCGCCTCGTCGTGCGCGAACTGGACATGGCGACCGGCGCGGTACGCATTGCGCCGGGCCACCACACGCCGTCGCTCGAATTCGACGGCATCCGGCTCATCGCCTCGCACGGCCCACGCCGTCGGCTGGTGGTGATTGGTGCCGGACAACTCTCGAAATACGTCGCCGGCATGGCGTGCGCGCTCGACTATCACGTGATCGTCTGCGATCCGCGCAGTGAATACGCGGACGAATGGCAAGTGCCGGGCACCGAGCTGTCGCGCGAGATGCCGGACGATCTGATCGTGCGGCTGCAGCTTGACTCGCACAGCGCGGTACTCACGCTCACGCACGACCCGAAGCTCGACGACATGGCGCTGCTCGAAGCGCTCAAATCTCCCGCGTTCTACATTGGCGCCATCGGCTCACGCGTGAACAACGCGCGCCGCCGCGAGCGCCTGTCGCTCTTCGATCTGAGTTCGACGGAAATCGAACGCCTGCACGGCCCGGTCGGCATGCACCTCGGCGCGCGCACGCCCGCAGAGATCGCCGTGGCGATTCTCGCCGAGATGACGGCGATCAAGAACGGCATCGCCGTCAAACAGACCTTCGCGACACGCACATCCGAAGACACTGCCGAAGGCGAAGCCTCCGAGTGCCAGAGCGCGGCCTGAACCGCGACACCCTCGGACGGATCGCGTCCCACTTCATTTTCCGCAGCACAAAAAAACGCCGCCTTTCGGCGGCGCAACTCGCTCACTCGTTGCAAAGTGGTATTGCCTGGGTTACCTCGTCATCCGTGGTCCTGCACCTGACGCGACTGATCGGCACATCATTCGCGCGGCCACAGGAATGTTGCTGCGGCGTGCCCCTTGGCGGGCACACGGACATCTTTCGTCATCGGCTTGCCGTCATACGTCGCCTTCACGGTGTAGTTGCCTTCGGGCAGCTTCACGAGCATGAACGGCCCCTTCGAGCGCGTATCGAGCACCGTGGTGCCACCGTGCATGATCTGCACCTGCACATCGGCCACGTACTCGTTCGCGCCGTCGCCGCGCGCCGCCATCTCGATAGACAACGGCCAGCGCGACGCCTCACGCTTGAAAGCCCCGGATTCGTCGCTGTCGATGCCGCCCGAGACATACGTCACGCTACCTTGCTGCATCGACGGCGGTAGCATCCCGCCTTGCGCATGGGCAGCTGATATCCCGCCCAGACTCCCAGCCATTACTGCGGCCGTCGCAGCGGCCGCCGACCAACGTTGCCATTGCTGCCACATATTCGACCTCCCGTTCATGTCATCACGATGCCGGATCGCACCGGTGGTGAAGCAGTCGTCACATCACGACCGCCCCCCACCTGCGCACAAGGTAGTGCGTGGCATCCCGAGGGGGCCTCGCCCAGCGCTCAGCCGAGATCGACCGGGATGAAAATCTGTTGTCCGTCGCGTTGTACGAGCAGCGCGACACTATTGCCAGCCTTCTTGAGCTTGTCGCTCAGTTGCGAAGCGCTCGTCACCGGCGTGCCGTTAAGCGACAGGATGATGTCGCCCGGCTGCACCCCGGCCTGTTCGGCCGGTCCGCCTACACGCGCCACGAACAAACCGTTCGTGACTTGCGCCGCGCGCTTCTCCTCGGGTGAAAGATCGCGTACCGCGAGACCCAACCGGCCATGCGCGGTCGAGTCGTCATGGCTCGCAACGTCCCGCTTCTCGCCCAGCGCCGCCACCGTCACGCTCACGTCCTGCTTCGCGCCATTGCGCCAGACCGTCAGGGTTGCCTTCTGGCCCGGACGCATATCGGCGATCTTCTCCGGCAACTGCACCGAATCGTCGATGGTCGTACCGTTGACGGCCAGAATCACGTCGCCCGGTTTCAGGTCCGACTTCGCCGCAGGCCCATTCTTGTCGATGGACGACACGAGCGCGCCCATAGGCTTGGGCAAACCGAACGACTTCGCCAGCGACTGGTTCACCTCCTGAATCGCTACGCCGATCCGGCCGCGACTCACCTTGCCGTACTGCTGGAGCTGCGACTTGACCTTCATCGCCATGTCGATCGGAATAGCGAACGACAACCCCTGGAAGCCACCGGTGCGCGAATAGATCATCGAGTTGATGCCGATGACCTCGCCGTTCAGATTGAATAACGGCCCGCCCGAGTTCCCCGGATTGACCGGTACATCCGTCTGAATGAACGGTGTGTAGTTCTCGTCAGGCAACGCGCGGGCCTTCGCCGACACAATGCCTGCCGTCACGGTGTTGTCGAAACCGTACGGCGACCCGATGGCCACCACCCATTCGCCGGCCTTCGACTTCGACGGATCGCCAATCTTCACCGTCGGCAAATCCGTCGCCGCAATCTTGAGCAACGCCACGTCGCTCGCCTTGTCGCTGCCCACGACCTTCGCCTTGTACTCGCGTTTGTCGGTCAGCTTCACCGTGACCTGACTCGCGTCGTCGACGACGTGCGCGTTGGTCAAAATGTAGCCGTCCGGGCTCACGATAAACCCGGAACCGAGACTGCGCGTCGGCCCGCCGCTGCCGTCGTTGCCATCGCTTCCGTCACCGCCGCCATCGTTGCCCGGTGCACCGTAGAAGCGACGGAAGAACTGGAACAGCGGATCGTTCTGATCCATGCCCGGCGGCATCGGAATCGCTGCCGAGCCGCGCGCCGCTGAAGGTTTCCCATCGTGCGTCACACTAATGTTGACTACGGCCGGTCCGTATTGTTCCGCCAGTTGCGAGAAGTCCGGCACCAGCATGCGCGGCGCGGTATTCGGGGTGTTTTGCGTGTTGGCGACAGGCGCGGCATTGGCGTCGCTGAGCAGCTCCGAGGCGATCGGCGCCTGCCAGTGCTGGCGTCCCGCCACGTAGCCGCCCGTCAATGCGACAAGCACGGCACCGGCAACCAACGTACGAGTGAGCTTCGAGGTTCTCATGTGTCTCTCCTTAGACGACCACGTTTGACATGACTGTCATCGTAGAGAGGCTCCCTTAAGGCAACCTTAAGAGGCTCGAAAGTGACTCATAAAATGCTGTCGCGCGCCATCTTGAGTGCTATGCGTTACGACAGCAGGCGTTTGAAGGGAAATCTCGCGTGGTTCGCCTTGCGCGTGACGCATACCGCTGCCTACGGTGGCGGGGTGGCGCAATTCCGCGTCGCAAGTTTTCGACCACGGGAGAATGACGATGGCTACCACCGAAACGACACTTTGCCGCACGCGCACGGATCGCCGCCACGCAGTTCGCTGGATGGGATGTGCCGGCGCTACGTTATGCCTGACTTTCGCACTTTCAGTGAACGCCGCGCCCGGCAACGGCTCACGAGGCGATGGCAAAGGCACGCAAGGCCCTGCCGATTCGACGCAGGCGCAAGCGCAGATGCCGGGACAGGAACAAGGTCAGATGCCAGGGAAAATGCAAGGCCAGAGCGGCAAATGCACGCCGGACACCCCGACCGATCAGGCCATCGTCGGCAAGTCGCTCGCGGAAGCCGAATCGATATTGCAAGGTTGCCCGTGGCGCATCGGCATGCAGGACGGCAAGATCATGCCGACCACGCGCGATTACCGTCCGGATCGACGCACCCTCACGATTGAAAACGGCAAGGTCACAAGTGTGACGCGCGGATGAGTTCAGGTTTTCACCGAAGGCGCGGTGCGTCAACGCACCGCGCGGTATCATGTGCAACCGGAGCGATTGCCGCTACCGCACAGCGCATCGACGTCCGGCAACACGAGCCGGACACGGCACGCACAAGGTATCTCGTGCGTGTATCCAAGATCGTCAGAGTGCTGGCGGGGGTGTCGACGCTGCGCTACCAAAGCTCACGCGCACACGCAGCCCCTGAGCGCGGCGCGCGTCGAACAACTCCACGCGCGCGCCATGCGCGAGCGCGATGTTGCGCACAATGGCAAGCCCTAATCCACTACCCTGTGCACGCGGCGCGTTCGCCTCGTCCGGCGCTGGTACGCCGGACGGCGGCGCCGGATGCCCTGCCCCTGCCTCAGCCCCGTCTGCCGACGCCGCCCCGCCGCGGAAGAACCGGTCGAACACACGCTCGCGCTCGGCCGGCGCAATCCCCGGCCCGGTGTCTTCAATCTCGACCACCGGCGACGGCATTGCCGCCACCAGACGAACGTCCACATGACCGCCGCGCGGTGTGTATTTCAGCGCGTTGTCGACGAGATTGCCGAAGAGTGTCTGCAACGCGTCTGCATCGCCGTGCACGCGGCTGATCGCGGCCAACGCGTCTGGGGCATCCAGCCCGAGATCGATCCCGCGCGCCGCAGCCAGTGCGGCGTGATGCGCCACCACGTCTTGCAGCAATGGGGCGAGCGGCAACTCGGCGAACGCGGTGGCGGCGCGCGTGGCGTCGGGCTCCTGGCGCGCCAGCGTGAGCAGTTGCGCCACCATGCGCGAGGCGCGCCGCACGCCGTCACGCAGATCGTGCATCGCCTCGCTCCGCTCCGTCTCCGTATGTGCCCGCTCGAGTAACTGCACTTGCAATTGCAACGCGGCGAGCGGCGTGCGCAATTCGTGTGCGGCATCGGCCACAAAGGCTTTTTGCTGCACGAGCGCCTCGTCGAGCCGGCCAAGCAGACTGTTGAGCGCGCGCACCAGCGGTCGCACCTCGTCAGGCAATCCCGCTTCGGGCAACGCCTCCAGCGCCCCCGGCGCACGCGCATCGAGCGCCTTCGTGACACGACGCAGCGGTTGCAGGCCGCGCCCGACCACGATCCAGACGAGCAACGCCAGCAGCGGCATCGCCACCACCAGCGGCAACAACGTGCGTAACGCCATCGACACGGCGAGCGAATCGCGGATGACCATCGGTTGCGCAAGTTGCACGACGTTATCGCCAACGAGCGCCGCATACACCCGCCAGTCGCCTGCGGGAGTCTGCACTGTGGTGAAGCCAAGTTCGGCGCGCGGCGGCAGCGGCGTGCGCGGATGCGAGTAATACAACTCGACACCGTTGCGGCTCCATATCTGGATAACCAGCCCGCCCGAGTCGCTATGGTCGCCCGGCACGCTTGAGAAAGGCTCCGCAGGCAACGACAGCGCCATCTGCTGCAACTGAAAATCGAACAGGGCGTTGGCCTCGGCACGCGCCTGACGGAAGATCGCAATGCCGGCGAGCAGCAACGCCACCGTCAGCGTAATCAGCAGCCCGACAAGAAGACGACGGCGAATCGAGCGCATCAGGTCGCCTCCGGCGACGGCATCATATAGCCGACGCCACGCACAGTACGGATGGCGTCTGCCCCCAGCTTCTTGCGTAGTCCGTGGATATGAACTTCAACCGCATTGCTCGCCACTTCCTCCCCCCAGCCATAGATACGTTCTTCGAGTTGCGCCTTGGATAGCACCGCACCCGGCCGATTGAGCAGCGCTTCGAGCACTGCGTACTCGCGTGCGGAGAGCACCACCGGCACGCCACCGCACGTCACTTGTCGCGTCGCAGGATCGAGCACGATGCCGCCGTGACGCAGCAACGGCTCGCTGCGCCCGGCCTGACGGCGCACCAGCGCGCGCAGACGCGCCGCCAGCTCATCGAGATCGAAGGGTTTGACGAGGTAATCGTCCGCACCGGCGTCGAGCCCTTTCACGCGGTCGGCGACCGCATCGCGCGCCGTGGCGATGAGCACCGGCAGCGTCTCGCCGCGCCCACGCAACGTACGCAACACGTCGATACCGTCACGGCGCGGCAGACCAAGGTCGAGCAGCAGTGCATCGTACGACTCGAGCGAGAGCGCATCGAGCGCACGTTGTCCGTCTCCCACATGATCGACAGTCCAGCCGTCCTGGCGCAGACCTTTCATGACGGCTGCGGCGATCATCGTATCGTCTTCCACCAACAAAATTCGCATGGATTGGGCACCGGTTGAAACCTTCTCCGGGGCGTCACTGGCCGTACAGGCAACGCCGCCTCGCGTGCGCGATGTTGCCTATGCGTGACATTCGCCGGATTTCGACTCATTGTAGCGACAGTTCGTTGCATGACCGACTTACAATGGAATACATGCCGCCGCGATGTCAGACGCACGTCGCGGGCAGCGCCCCATATCATTGCTTCGCCGCCGCGTCCGCATCGGTTCGCCTGGGCACTCCCAGCCTTCAGGCCGTACGGTTTCGCAGCGCGTAACACTGGAGAATCTCGCCCGTCATGCGCGTCCCTCGTTTGCTCAGCAGCGCTTCACGCTCCCCCTCTTCACCGCATTCGCCGGCATCGCGCCACGTCATGGGCGACGTCGCACGCGTGTGCTGCACGGCGCTGACGCTCGTGATGGTCATGAGTGCGCCCGTGCAGGCGAAGCCCGCCAAGCACGCGAAGATGCCCCACGTGCCGGTGGCTGCCGCGCGCGCCACGCCGCTGCCGCCCGAGTTGTCCCGCGCGCTCGCGGCAAGTAAGGTGCCCGCATCGCACGTGAGCGTGATCGTCGCGAAGGTCGACAATCCGCTGCAAACGCGCGGGTTGATCGCGGCGCCACTGCTCGCCGTCAATCCGAACGTGCCGCGCAATCCGGCGTCGACGATGAAACTCGTCACCACGATTGCCGCGCTCGACACGCTCGGCCCTGACTACCGCTGGCGCACGCAGGCGTTCACCGACGGTTCCTCGGACGGCCGCACGCTCAACGGCAATCTGTACTTCAAAGGCTCGGGCGATCCGAAGCTCGTGCCCGAAGAGATGGAGAAGCTCGTCGCCGAACTGCGCAACACAGGCGTGACGACCATCAACGGCGACCTCGTGCTCGACCGCTCGGCCTATAGCTCGGACATTGGCGCACTCGTCGCCATCGACGGTGGCGACGACCGGCCGTATAACGTCGCTCCCGATCCCCTGCTGTATTCGTTCAAGGCGTTCTCGTTCAGCTTCGCCGGCAATGCGAACGGCACCGTCGACGTGGGCGTGCTGCCGCCGCTGGCGAACTTGCAGATTTCGAACGAGATGTCGTCCACCCCGGCCGGCAACTGCGGCGACTGGCTCACACGCATTCATCCCACGCTGAACACGACGCCCGACGGCGCGTATGTCGCGCATTTCTCGGGCACGTACCCGGCGTCCTGCGAAAGCAAGGGGTGGAATGTGGCCGCACCGGATCGCGATCGCTTCTTCTTCGGTGGCTTCCGTGCCTTGTGGCAAGCGTCGGGCGGGCAATTCAACGGCAATGTGCGCACTGGCGCCGTGCCCCCGGGGGCGCGTCTGCTCGTCACGCATCGCGGCCAGACGCTGGCCGAAGTCGTGCACGACATGAACAAGTTCAGCAACAACGTGATGGCGCGTCAATTGTTCCTGACGCTGGGTCTCGCGGCCGACAACAACCGCACGCCCGCAAGCCTTACGCGCTCACGCGATGTACTGAACCGCTGGCTCGACAAGAACGACCTCGCCATGCCGGGACTGGTGGTCGAGAACGGTTCCGGCCTGTCGCGCATCGAGCGCATCAGCGCCGCCGAGCTGGCTCGCCTGCTGCAACACGGCATCAACAGTCCGACGGGACAGGTGCTCGTCGAATCGATGCCGACCGTCGGCGTCGACGGCACCATGCGCAACCGCCTCATGAACCGCGACGTGGCCGGCAATGCCCACATCAAGACCGGCACGCTCGACGATGTGAGCGCGGTGGCGGGCTATGTCGGCACGCGCTCCGGCGACGTCTATGTCGTGGTCTCACTTGTGAACGACCCGCGCGCGAGCAGTGCACGCGAGTTCCACGACGCGCTCATCTCCTGGGTGTACGAAAACGGCCGCTGAGCGGGCCGGTGCCGACCCAAGCCACGCGTAAAGGCGATGAAGACGGGCATTTGACGTTTCCCTCTAACCACCGCGCTGCCCGGCCGCATTCGAGTCAGAATAGACGTTCCATCGGTGCCACCTTCGCCCGCTTCCCATGAAGGCAGGGGCACCGGTTCAGATGACCCCATCGTGAGGAGACGCGAGGTCATGAACGTTGAGTTGATTCTACTGGCGCTCGCCCCGGTGTTCGTGTTGTGCATCGGTATCGAGGCCTGGTACTGGCGGCGCCGCAACCCCGTCATGTACAGCCTGAAGGACACCCTCAGCAACGCGACGCTCGCGCTCATGCATCAGGGGGCGGACAAGCTCGCGTGGCTGCTTATCGTGCCGTTCTACGCGTGGCTCTACGACCATTACCGCATCTACACGATGCCAGCCGGGTGGGTCGGCTTCGTGCTGCTCTTCGTCGTGCAGGATTTTCTCTACTACGTGTTTCATCGCGCCAGCCATCGCATTCGCTGGCTGTGGGCTGCGCACGTCGTGCATCACTCGTCGGAGCGGCTCAACCTGTCGACCGCCTTCCGTCAAAGTCTGATGTATCCGGTCGCGGGCATGTGGCTATTCTGGACACCGATGGCGCTCATCGGCTTCACACCGGTACAGATCGTCGGTGTGGTGCTGCTCAATCTCGCCTTCCAGTTCTTCGTGCACACACAGGCGATTCCGAAACTGGGCTGGCTCGAATATGTGCTGAATACGCCGTCGATTCACCGTGCGCATCACGCGCGCAATCCCCGTTACATCGACCGCAACTATGCCGGCGTGCTGGTCATCTGGGATCGGGTGTTCGGGTCCTATGTGGAAGAAAGCGAGGCCGAGCCGTGCGAATTCGGCATCGTCGACCCGATCCATACGCACAACCCGATCACGCTGACGTTCCACGAATGGCGCACGATGGCGCGCGACGTCGTCACGATGAAGGGATGGCGGAACAAGGGGATGGCGCTATTCGGGCCGCCCGAGTGGCGGCACGCGTGGCAGGCGGCGCAATTGGCGCCATTGGCCGCCGGACAAACGGCGATGCCGTCGGAGGGCGGATTACCGGGGAATGCGGAGCGTGCCGGCAGCGTCGAGGCGTCGCACAAAACGCTGTGACACGCTGCCCCGGCGCCGAAGCGGCACGGATGCCTTATGCGCGTTCGAAAGCCGCAGCGGCGCGTCCGAGACGGTCTCCGACTGCTGCCCACTCAGGCGTATCCGGCAAGCGCTCGAACAGGATGTGCGTGACGTTGGCGCGATCGAGCCGGCGCAGCATCGCGTAAAGGTCGGTGGCAAGCGCCGCCGGCGTGCCAGGCAGCACGATCTTCACGATATCGGCCGACGTGGCGACGTCGGCCGGCAGGGCTGCCAGCGTTGACGCGAAGGCCACCACGGCAACGCGCTCGCCGTCAGGGCGCACAGCCAACGCCGGTGCGACTTGACCGGCATCGCACAGATACAGTGGCGTGCGCGGCGCGTAATGCGCCTTGAGCGTGCCCGCGGCGCGCGGCGCACCACTGTCCTGCCCTGGCAGACGCGGCATCTCGCCCAACACCTCGGCGATCTGCTCGGGCGAAATATGCCCCGGACGCAGCAACGCTGGGAAACCGCGCGACAAATCCACAATCGTCGACTCGATGCCGACGGCCGCCTCGCCGCCGTCGAGCACATGCACGGTGACGCCCGGCAACCCGGCGAACTCGTCACGCACATGCTGCGCAGCAGTCGGGCTCACCCGACCGAAGCGATTGGCCGACGGCCCCGCCACCCCGCCCTGCCCGCCCTTGATCTGGGCGAACTCTCGCAGCAGGACTTGCGCCACCGGATGCGACGGGCAACGCACCCCGACCGAATCCTGTCCGCCGGAGACGATATCGGGGATGTGCGGTGCACGTTTGAGAATCAGTGTGAGCGGGCCGGGCCAGAACGCGTCCATCAGCTTGCGCGCCGCGGGTGTGACGTTGTCGCTCCAGTAACCGGGGTCGCCTTCCGGAGAAAAATGCACGATGACCGGATGATTCGCCGGGCGGCCTTTCGCAGCGTAGATCGCCGCGACCGCTGCCGGATTCTCTGCGTCGCCGCCGAGGCCATAGACCGTTTCCGTCGGAAACGCGACCAGTTCGCCGGCCGCGAGTTGTTCGGCCGCCAGTATGATCGCGTCAGCCGGTGGCATGACGATGCGCGGCGCTTGAGGCGACGTCATCGCTCAGTCCTCCAGCGGGATGTTGAGGCTCGCCGCTGCCGTCACACATGCCTTGCGGGCTTCGTCCAACGATGCGCCGGCAAACGTGATGTGGCCCATCTTGCGGCCCACGCGGGCGTCTTCCTTGCCGTAAAGATGCAGACGTGCCGACGGCAGCGCCACCACGTCGGCCCACGCCGGCGTGCGCGGTTGATCCTTGGCTGCGCCCTCGAACCACACGTCGCCGAGCACATTGAGCATCACGGCCGGCGAGTGCTGACGCGTCTCGCCGAGCGGCAGCCCGGCCATCGCCCGCACTTGCTGCTCGAACTGGCTGGCCGCACATGCGTCGATCGTGTAATGACCGCTGTTGTGCGGACGCGGCGCCATTTCGTTGGCGACGAGCGAACCGTCCTTGAGAATGAAGAACTCGACGCACAGCACGCCCACGTAGTCCATTTTCGATGCAATCGCGGCGGCCGCAGCACGCGCGGCGCCAGCAACTGCCGGGGCGGCGTCGGGTGCGGGAACAGTCGTGGTGGCAAGAATGCCGTCGATATGCACGTTCTGTGCGAGCGGATAGGTGGCGACCGAGCCATCGGCGCCGCGCGCGCTCAGCACCGAGACCTCGAAGGCCAGCGCCAGACGCTTTTCCAGCACGCAAGGCACACCGCCCAGCGCAGCGTAAGCATCGCGCGCCTCGGCCACCGTGTTCACGCGCACCTGGCCCTTGCCGTCATAGCCCAGACGCGCCGTCTTCAGAATGCCCGGCAGCACGCCTTCGATGGACGCATCGCCGATAGCGGCAAGCGCCTGATTCGATTCGATGACCAGATGCGGAGCCACGGGCACGCCGCAGCTTTCGATGAATCGCTTCTCGGCCACCCGATCCTGCGCAATCGCGACGCAGCGCCCCGCAGGGCTCACGGTCGTGGAAGCGGCGAGGAAGTCGAGCGACTGGGCCGGCACGTTCTCGAACTCGGTCGACACGGCAGGGCACAGTGCGGCCAGTTCGGCGAGCGCCTTCTCGTCACGGTAATCGGCAACGATCAGGCGGTCGGCGACGGCACCGGCCGGACAGCGCGGGTCGGGGTCGAGCACACAGACCCGATAGCCCATCGATTGCGCGGCAAAACAGAACATGCGGCCGAGTTGGCCGCCGCCCAGCATGCCCAGCCATTGGCCGGGGAGGACAGGCGTAGCGGAGGCAGAATTCATCTTCGTTGAGGCGCTGACAGTAGCGGGGTCGTGTTTTTCTTTTACAACGCGGGCAACGTCATGCCGCGCGCGGCCTCGGTCTGCTTCGCGCGGAACGCTTCGAGCTTGCCGGCAAGCGTCTTGTCGCCGGCCGCCACCAGCATGGCGACCGCGAACAAGGCCGCGTTGGCCGCTCCCGCTTCGCCAATGGCGAACGTGGCGACCGGCACCCCCTTGGGCATCTGGACGATCGAGAGCAGCGAGTCTTCGCCGCGCAGGTACTTGCTCGGCACCGGCACACCCAGTACCGGCACGGTCGTCTTGGCGGCGATCATGCCCGGCAGATGGGCGGCGCCGCCCGCCCCCGCAATGATCGCGACGAGGCCGCGCTCGCGGGCGGCTTCGGCGTAACGGAACATGTCGTCGGGCATGCGATGCGCGGAGACGACCTGCGCCTCGTAAGGCACACCGAACTCGGCCAGAATCGCGGCCGCGTTCTTCATCACTTCCCAGTCCGAGTTGGACCCCATTACCACGCCCACGCGCGGGGCCACCGCTTGTTTCTCGCTCATGTCTCGATGCCCCGCTCAGGCCAGTTGCTGGCCGGTCAGGCGCTCGAGCGCCTCGCGGTACTTGGCAGCCGTCTTCTCGACGACCTCATCCGGCAGCTTCGGTGCGGGCGGCGTCTTGCCCCACGGCTGGGTCTCGAGCCAGTCGCGCACGAACTGCTTGTCGAACGACGGCGGATTGCTGCCCACGGCGTACGAATCGGCAGGCCAGAAACGCGACGAATCGGCCGTCAGCGCTTCGTCCATCAGATGCAGGCGGCCCTCATCGTCCAGACCGAACTCGAACTTCGTGTCGGCAATGATGATGCCGCGCGTGGCCGCGTAGGCCGCCGCTTCCTTGTACAGACGAATCGAGATATCGCGGATCTGCTCGGCGAGTTCGCGGCCGATACGGCTCACCATGTCGTCGAAGCTGATGTTCTCGTCGTGTTCGCCCAGTTCGGCCTTGGCCGCCGGGGTGAAGATCGGTTCGGGCAATTGTTGCGCGTTTTGCAGACCGGCGGGCAGCTTCACGCCGCACACGGCGCCCGTCGCCTGATAGTCCTTCCAGCCGCTGCCGGCGAGATAGCCACGCACCACCGCTTCCACGAGAATCGGCTTGAGGCGCTTGACGACGACCGCACGGCCGGCGACCTGCCCGGCTTCGTCGGCGGACACAACCGTCTCGGGCGCCACGCCCGTCAGGTGATTCGGCACAACGTGCGCCAGCTTGTCGAACCAGAAGTTGGCCATCTGGTTGAGCACACGGCCCTTGCCCGGAATCGGCTCGCCCATGATCACGTCGAACGCCGAGAGGCGGTCCGTCGTTACGATCAGCAGCTTGTCGTCGCCGACGGCGTAGTTATCGCGCACTTTACCGCGCGAGAGCAGCGGCAGGCTCTTGAGGGAGGATTCGTACAGGGCGTTCGGAGCGGGGGTAGTCACGGCGGGACCCAATGTCAGGAAGGGCAAAGGCGTAATTATACGCGCGTCGGGGGGCGATTCACGAAGATGTCGCCCCCGGCGTGTCATCGGGCAGAATGCAGGCGGCCTGGCACTGCGCCCGCCCGTAGGGTGTTGCGATCAAGCACCGGCGACACGCGGCCGATTCGCCCATCTCACGACGTGAGGCCTCGAACGCAATCGGACTCAGGCAGCGTCGCCACGGAATAGCCGTTCGAGCCTTGCCCTTTCGGCCTCGCGCACGAGGAGCGCCACGACCGGCGCCCGTGAAACCGGATTCGACATCACGCTGGAGCGACGACGACATTGGCGATTCCAGTCGGCCACCGACGCGGCATCGTAGTACTTGTTGTCGCAGGTCAGCCCTTCATCGTCGACGGTGACCAACCGAATCGCGTTCTGATCGTTCGGATCGATCTCCTCCTGAGATATCCGGTCGATATGACCGCTGAGGTAGCTGGGGGTCAGGAACCTGACCCCGCGCTGTACGTTGAACTCGTCGCCAAGCCAGAGCAGTGCCATGCCGGGCGGCAAGCCGCCGGAGGCGAGTGCCGGCGACACGCGGGCGAAGTTGTCTTCGAGCAGCGTTGCCAGCGCGCGGCGCGCATCGTCGCCGGCCCAGTCCACACCGGCATATCGACCGGCTGCCAGCTCCGGCAGCCGTGCTTTGAGCAGATGGATTTTCCGCTCCTGATGGAGATCCCCCCGGCCAGGGTTGCGAAGGACGTCGAGCAGGCTGGCGAACTCGGCGATCAGATCGAGGCTGCGGGCCGCCAGATTGATGTGGTGGTCGCTGAGTCTGGACCGTTGTTCGACGACTCGTTTGCCCAGCCCGACACGCACGTTCGTTTCGCCATTTTCCAATTGCAGCGCCGCGCTGGCGATCACGGCGCAAGGCCGGGAAATACCATGCTCCGAACACACGAGCGCGATCTTGCCCGGGTTCTCACGCATGTACGCGGCCACGCCGCGCCCGGCATGCCATAGCACCTCGCGGGGAATCTCGGCATCGAAACGCTCCATGCCGATGAACTCCATGAACTGCACACGGGACAGCCCGCCGTCGAGCTTCACGGGCCCTCGTGGCATGCTCTCACCGGAGGCATCGAAGTCGAGCCGGCCCTGGCGGATGACACTGGAGATGTAAGCGCTAATGGATCTCTCGGCGTATCCTGCCTTGCGCGGCTCGCGCGACGGATCACCGGCATCGGCAAGCCCTTGCATCGCGCCCGGCTCGACACAGAAAATCGCGCCGATCTGCGGACGAGCCTTGAGCAGACGGGTAAGCACTTGCGCCTCTGCCGGGATTGGCGTCGGCCCGACAACGAACCGGTGTCCCCCCAGCTCGATCATGCCGTAACGGGTACGTTCGTTACCCAAACAGAACAGTTGGGCCGTGTTGACGCCGTAGGTATCGATCCAATCTTGTGTTGCCCGCTCAATCGCAGACGGCAACTGCGGCTCGATGCCGTCACGCCCCCAACGTTGGGTTGGCTTCTCGATGTGGGCTGCTCCGCCGGCGTGATCGATCTCGGCGCCTCGCCAGTCGGCAGCCATCGATGTCATCGCGATCTCGGAGGGGCCCGGCGTCGGCTCGTGCGCGGCACCCGGTGCCGAATGCCTCGCGGCCCGAGATCCGCCAGCGGAGGCCTGCGCGCGGTGAGACACGGCGCTCACGTCGCCGGCCAGGGAAGCGCGCCCCGAGGATGGCGGGGAAGTCTCGTTGGGATTGGGTACACCGAGGCAACAGGTAACCACTTTGGGCAGGGATACGGGCATAGCATTCTCCGGATGGTCTTGAGGGCGCGAGGGAATTTTTCAGGGGGATCAGGAGACTGCCACGCAGCCCGGCACCGATCTTCAGAATTCGGTGGATGACTGTCGTTTTGCTCCGGCCCGGACGTCGGCCCGGACATCGTTACGTCCTGGTGGAGGCCGGGATTTCTCTGCCCTTCGCCTTGCCCGGATGTTGCCTAGAATGGAATTGCTCACCCGAACCAAGGGGACTGCCGTGGCGAACCCATCGAATCCGAAAACTGTCCGGCAGACCTATGCCGGCAAGCGTGCCGCATGCCACCCTGGCGCCCGCCCCAGCACCTGCCTGGGAGCCCGCCTGGCGCTTGCTGCGGCGATAGCGTTCGCCGGCCTGCCCGCGTTTGCGCAATCAGCCCGCCCCGGCGCAACGCCGCCGGCAGCGTCGGCCCATGCCCCGGCCCATCGGCCCGGTACGGCGCACACCGCCCCCATAAGCCCCGCGCCCCCCAGTGTCGACACCGCCGAGCGGCCCGTGCTGCCGCGCCTCGTCGCCATCGCCACCCCTGACGACGATATTCCGCGTTTCGCCTTGTTCGCCGCGCGCGATATCGAGCAGTTGGGCTTGCAGTTCCCGGCACAAAAGAGCGACACGTCCAGCGATACCGACGTCGTCATCACGATGAGCCTGCGCGAAGGCGCGACCACCCGGATGCGCGACTTCTCCCGTCAGCACATGAACGAACCGATGACGCTGATTGTCGACGGCGTAGAAATGCTCACCGCCACGATCCGCTCGGAACTGGGGGGGAAGTTCCAATTGCAGATGCCAAAAGAAAAGGCCCGGCTCTTGTTCCAGCGAGTGCTGGCAAAAGCCGGGCCTGCGACCTGAGCGACGCGCTGATTACTTCACGATCTGCGCGAGATCGCCGCTCTTGTACTTCTCGGCCATCTTCTCGAGGGCGACCGGCTTGATCTTGCCAGCCTGACCTTCGCAACCGAACGACAGATAGCGCGCCTTGCAGACCAGCTTGGCCGCTTCACGGGCCGGCTTGAGGTAATCGCGCGGGTCGAACTTGCTCGGGTTTTCGAACAGATAGCGACGGATCGCGCCGGTCATGGCCAGACGGATGTCGGTATCGATATTGATCTTGCGCACACCGTGCTTGATGCCTTCCACGATCTCTTCGACCGGCACGCCGTACGTTTCCTTCATGTCGCCGCCAAATTCGCGGATCTCGGCGAGCAACTCTTGCGGCACCGACGACGAACCGTGCATCACCAGGTGGGTGTTCGGGATACGGCGGTGGATTTCCTTGATGCGGTCAATGGCGAGAATGTCGCCCGTCGGCTTGCGGCTGAACTTATAAGCGCCGTGCGAGGTGCCGATGGCGATGGCCAGCGCGTCGCACTGCGTCTGATGCACGAAGTCGGCCGCCTGATCCGGATCGGTCAGCAGTTGTTCGCGAGTCATCGTACCGTCGGCGCCGTGGCCGTCTTCCTTGTCGCCCTTCATCGTTTCGAGCGAACCCAGCACGCCCAGCTCGGCTTCCACCGTCACGCCGATGTAGTGCGAGAACTCGACCACCTTCTTCGACACTTCGACGTTGTACTCGTAGCTGGCGACCGATTTGCCGTCGGCTTCGAGCGAGCCGTCCATCATCACGCTCGAGAAGCCGCTCTTGATCGCGGCCATACACACCGCCGGCGACTGGCCGTGATCCTGGTGCATCACCACCGGGATGTGCGGATACGCTTCCACGGCCGCCGAGATCAGGTGACGCAGGAACGCTTCACCAGCGTACTTACGGGCACCGGCCGAGGCTTGCATGATGACCGGTGCGCCGACTTCGTCGGCGGCAGCCATGATGGCGGAAACCTGCTCCAGATTGTTAACGTTGAAGGCCGGCAGACCGTAGCCGTTTTCGGCGGCATGGTCGAGCAGCTGTCGCATAGAGACTAGGGGCATGATGTTCTCCTTGGAATCACAAAACTAAGCAAATCTTTCCTCGATCCAGAGGCGCCCCTCATGACGACGGCTCGCGGGCAGCGCGGCGTGCACTTATGCTCGCACGCCTCGCCGCACTCGCGCGGCTCCTTCCGTCATGCCTGGCCCACCTGGACGATCTTCAACGTATTCGTGCCGCCGGGTTGCCCCATCGGCTCGCCTACCGTCAATACGATCGTGTCGCCGCGCTTGACCACCCCACGCGCGAGCAGCAGTTGCTCGGCTTGCTTGAGCGCATGATCGCGCTCGAGCGTGGCGTCGGCGCGCATGGCATAGACGTTGCGGTACAGCGCCATCTTGCGGTGGCTGCTGAGCTGCGACGTCAGGGCAAAAATCGGCACATGAATCTTGTGCCGGGACAGCCACAGCGCGGTCGCGCCCGACTCGGTGAGCGCCACGATCGCTTTCGCGCCAAGATGATACGCGGTAAACAGGGCGCCAGCGGCAATCGTTTGGTCGATGCGCGTAAAAGTTTGGTTGAGCCAGTCGCGATCGAGTTCCAGCATTTCCGAGCGTTCGGCTTCAACGCAAATCGCCGCCATCGTCTCGATCGTTTCGACCGGATACTTGCCCGCCGCACTCTCGGCCGACAGCATGACGGCGTCGGTGCCGTCGAGCACCGCGTTGGCGACGTCCGACACCTCGGCGCGGGTCGGCACCGGGTTGTGGATCATCGACTCCATCATCTGCGTGGCCGTGATCGTGAGCTTGTTCATCTCGCGCGCGAGCTTGATCATGCGCTTTTGCAGCCCCGGCACCGCCGCATTGCCCACTTCAATGGCCAGATCGCCACGCGCGACCATGATGCAGTCCGACGCCGCCAGAATTTCTTCGAGCGCCGGAATCGCTTCGGCACGCTCGATCTTGGCGATCATGCGCGGCTTGATGCCGTACGGCTCGCCCGCCACGTTGGCCAGACGGCGCGCCATTTCCATGTCGGTGGCGTTCTTCGGGAAGGAGACCGCGACGTAGTCGGCGCCCAGCGCCATCGCCGTCTTGATGTCCTCCATGTCCTTGGCCGTGAGCGCCGGTGCCGTCAGCCCGCCGCCCTGGCGATTGATACCCTTGTTGTTCGACAGATCGCCGCCAACCTTCACGGTCGTGTGGATCTCACTGCCCAACACGCGCTCGACGATCAGCACGATCAGGCCGTCGTTGAGCAGCAGCACGTCGCCCGGACGCACGTCGCGCGGCAGTTCCTTGTAGTCCAGACCGACGCGCTCGTCGTTGCCCAGTTCGCAGTCGGCATCCAGAATGAACTTGGCGCCCGCCTCGAGCGTGGTCTTGCCGTTCTCGAATTTGCCGACGCGAATCTTCGGGCCCTGAAGGTCGGCCATGATGGCCACTTCGCGGCCCGCCGCCTTGGCAGCCGCGCGCACCATCTCGGCACGCTCGATGTGATCCTGCGCCTTGCCATGCGAGAAGTTCAGCCGAACGACGTCGACGCCTGCGGCGATCATGCGCGAGAGCACTTCCGGCGTGCTCGATGCCGGACCGATGGTGGCGACGATCTTGGTGGAGCGGTTCATTACATCCATCTCTTCATCCTCTTTTGGTGACAGCGCGTTCGACATTGCTGGCGCTTAGAGGTTTGTAGCGCATTTAGGCCGCCGCAGGTTAACCAAAAAGTTCGCATTGTCCGTACGAAATCGTTTGATTCGATCTCTGATGTTCGCAATAAGACGATCAAAACCGCCGTTTGCCAACCGTTTCCGTACCGTCGAACCTGCCTGTGAGCCCCGCTCCACCTGACTTTACGCGATCAGTTGGCTTGCGCCGCGCGTTGTTGCAGCACGTCGACGGCCGGCAGCGTCTTGCCCTCGAGGAATTCGAGGAAAGCGCCGCCACCGGTCGAGATATAGCTGACCTGATCCGCAATGCCGTACTTGGCGATGGCGGCAAGCGTGTCGCCGCCCCCGGCGATCGAGAACCCCTTGGCGGCGGCAATGGCGCGCGCCAGCGTCTCGGTGCCGTGACCGAATTGGTCGAATTCGAACACGCCGACCGGACCGTTCCACACGATGGTGCCCGCGCCCGCTAGTTGCTCGGCGAGCTTGGCGGCCGTTTGCGGGCCGATGTCGAGGATCATGTCGTCGGCGGCCACATCGGCGGCAGCCTTCACCGTTGCCTCGGCCGTGGCGCTGAATTCCTTGGCGCACACGACGTCCGTCGGGATCGGCACCGACGCGCCGCGCGCCGCCATGGCGTCGATGATCGCCTTCGCCTCACCGACCAGATCGGCTTCGGCGAGCGACTTGCCGATGGGCAGACCGGCGGCCAGCATGAACGTGTTGGCAATGCCGCCGCCCACGATCAGTTGATCGACCTTGTCGGCAAGTGTCTTCAGAATGGTGAGTTTGGTCGACACCTTGGAACCCGCCACGATGGCCACGAGCGGACGGGCCGGGGCGTTCAGCGCCTTGCCGAGCGCTTCGAGTTCGGCGGCGAGCAGCGGGCCGGCACAGGCGACCGGTGCGTACTTGGCGATACCGTGCGTCGTAGCTTCGGCGCGGTGAGCGGTGCCGAAGGCATCGTTCACATAGATGTCGCACAGCTTGGCCATCTTCTGCGCCAGTTCGTCGTTGTCCTTCTTCTCGCCCTTGTTGACGCGGCAGTTCTCCAGCAGCACAACCGTGCCCGGCGCCACATCGAAGCCGCCGTCGACCCAGTTGGCGATCAGCTTCACGTCGCGGCCGAGCAGTTCCGACAGACGCTTCGCCACCGGCGCAAGCGAGTCGGCAGGCTTGAATTCGCCTTCAGTCGGACGGCCCAGGTGCGAGGTGACCATCACGGCAGCACCGGCGTCGAGCGCCATTTGAATGGCCGGCACCGAGGCGCGAATACGCGTGTCTTCCGTGATACGGCCCTCATCGTCTTGCGGCACGTTCAAATCGGCGCGAATGAAGACACGTTTGCCTGCCAGGCGGCCTTGAGCAATCAAATCGGAAAGACGTACGACGGAAGCCATGAGAATCCGGAATAAATGGTGGGAAAAACATGCATTTTAACTGATCCCACCCGCCGGTTGCCCATTTTGAGGCTTGGGGGTTCTGCCTACAGAAACAGGCGGCCGAGCGTGTACACGGCCATGCCGACGACGATCATCTCGATCATGTTGCGACGCCAGACGAACCAGCCCGTGGCCGCCACGGCCGCTGCCAGCTTGTGGTTGCCCAGATGCAGCGCGAACTGGTGATCGAGCAGCAGCACCTCAGGCACCACGATCACGGCGAGCGCCGCCGCCGGGGCGTAGCGCAGTGCGCGTTGCAGCCGCTGCGGCAGTGTCACCCGGTCGCCCGCGAGCAGGAAGAAGGTACGGGTAACGATGGTAATCGCCGTCATCGCCACGAAGGCAAACCAAATTTCGAAGGTGCTCATGAGCGCCGCTCCCCTGTGGCGCGGTTTTTCGCGCTCTCTTGCGCGGCATCGCGCGCCCCCAGGTGTGCACTGTCGTCGTTCGCCGCCGCTTTCGGATTCGCCAGGGCAAGACGCTTCGCGTGCCGCGCGGCCAGTTCGTCGCAGACCATGCCGGCGGCGAGCGCACCGAACACCCCGAGCACGAGGTTGAGGCGGTAAGGCAGATCGAACGCGAGCAAGCCGATGACCGACGCGAGCGCGACAGTCAGCATGGTCGAGCGGCTCGTGATCGTGTGAACCATCATGGGAATAAGGGCGAGCGTGCCCGCGAATCCCAGCCCCCAGCTATCGGGCACGAGCGCGCCGAGCGTGATGCCGAGGATCGACGACACATGCCAGACGGCCCAGTTGCTGATTGTGATGCCGTAGTAGGTCCCCTCTTTGCCCGGTACATACCCGCTCGCGAAGTTCTGGTTCATGAACATCACGAAGCCGAGATCGCCGTTCACATACCCGAGCACGACGCGCCGGGGCAGCGACAGATAGGAGAAATGAGGCTGGAGCGCAGCGCTGAAGATCACGAAGCGCAAATTGACGATGCCGACCGTGAGCAGGATCGTCCACAACGGCATGCCGGCAGCGAATAACGGCAGCGAGGCCAACTGGGCCGAACCCGCGTAGAGCATCAGGCTCATGCCGATGGCCTGCGGCACTGTCAGTATCGACTTGCTCATGGCGACCCCGGTCACGAGTCCCCACGAGAAGATGGCAGGCAGGAGCGGCGAAATAATGCGGAAACCGGCCGCGAACCCTTTACGTTCGGCGACTGGCAGACGAAGCATTGGCATGGTCTGTTGGGGGGCAAGCACCGAAGCGTTCGGCACAGTGTCTGGCATTGCGGGGCAAAGCGGTCCCGACGGCGCCCGGCACGCCCGAGATGGCCGCTAGCGGCCATGACGCCCGCCAGGGTTGCCGGAGTATCTCCTGAATATATTCATCGTTGGCGGCGGGTGACGCGCCATTATAGCTACGGTAAATACTTGCTTACTACGTCCACGACGTATATCGGTTCGTTTTTACAGGTGCAACACGCGAGGTGTCGCATACGCGCCACGCGGTGGGTTATCTGCGAGGCCGGAACGGGCATGCGGCACGTCTGCTGGCGGTGCGAGCCATCCGCAAAGGGCTTCGGCTGCTTTACAATAGTGACTTTTGGTGGGCAGACGACCAGCGGCTTCATCCTTGGCGCCAGCCCTGCAATCCCCAAAATTCCGAATACCCATCACGGTCCGAACCCCATGAGCGAAGTCAAACAAATGCCGGTCGTCGAAGTCGGCGCCGAAGATCTGCCGGTGCACTGCCCGAATCCGAAGATGGAAGCCTGGAGCGCCCATCCGCGCGTGTTCATCGATGTGACCCACGGCGAAGCGGCTTGCCCGTACTGCGGCACGCGCTATCGCATGAAGGCGGGTGTCGTGCTCAAGGGCCACCACTGAGCCGGCTGCCGTTGCCCCGACCGGTCAGTCGCCGTGCCAAGCTGTCGCAATGCGCCGCCCGGTTGCCTGTCCGTTTCATCGCTACGCTTAACGTTTTGAGTCTCCGCCACAATGCATAAAGCCTTGGTGATCGCCCCCAACTGGATTGGGGACGCGCTGATGGCGCAGCCGTTGTTCACCCTGCTCAAGCATCTGCATCCGCGTCTGACCATCGACGCGATCGCGCCCGGCTGGGTCGCCCCGGTTCTGGAACGCATGCCGGAGATTTCGCGCGTCGTCGCTACCGACCTCGCGCACGGCAAATTGCAGCCGCTCGAGCGCTACCGGCTCGCGAGCGTGCTCGCCGACGAGGGGTACGACGCCGCCTATGTGCTGCCGAACTCCCTGAAGTCAGCGCTGATTCCGTGGCTGGCACGCATTCCGTTGCGCATCGGCTACAAGGGCGAGCAGCGCTACGGTCTGCTCAACGTGCGCCACGCCAATCCGCGCAAGGACGAGCGCCCGCCGATGGTGCGGCACTACGCTGCGCTCGCGTTCGCACCGGGGGCCAAGCTGCCCGAGACACTGCCCACGCCGCGCATTGAGGCCGATCTGAACGAGTCGGCCCGTGTCTTCGCGCGCTTCGGCCTGGATTTGCGCGTGCCGCTCGTGGTGTTTTGCCCAGGCGCCGAGTTCGGGCCGGCCAAGCGCTGGCCGCCGGGTCATTTCGCGCAGCTAGCCCAGTTGGTGCGCCGCTCGTTCCCGTATGCGCAGATCGTCGCGCTCGGCTCGGGCAAAGATGGCGCACTGGCGCAGCAAATCGCCCTGGACGCCCCGTTCGTGCGCAATCTGTGCGGACAGACGTCGCTGGCCGAAGCGTGCGCGCTGCTGGCACGCGCCAATGCCGTGGTGAGCAACGATTCGGGGCTGATGCACGTGACGGCGGCGTTGCGCCGCCCGCAGATTGCCCTGTTCGGTTCGTCCGATCCGCGCCACACTCCGCCGCTGTCCGACCAGGCGCATATCCTGTGGCTACAATTGGAATGCAGTCCGTGTTTTGCCCGCGAATGTCCGTTGGGCCATACGCGCTGCCTCAACGAGCTGATGCCTGAGCATGTGTTCGCGAATGTGCGCAACATTCTGCTCACGCAGCGCTGATCCAGCCCACGGCGGAGCCGCATTCAGCCCGATCCCGGTAACACTCAACGGTAAATTCTCATGCCACGTTTTGTCCGTCTGTTCGATGCTGCCGGTGAGACCATCATCGCTTTTTATGACGCACTGAGCCGTGGGCAGACGGATCGCGTGATGTCGCTTTGGGCCAACGAGGATTTCGTCAGCTACATTCGCGCCGACGGCACCCGCTGGGACGGTCTGGAACAGATTCGCAGCGGTCTGGTTGCCCAGTTCTCGCAAAGCGTGGTGCTGATCGATTCGCTGGACACGACCGAGTACGACACCGTCGGCACGGTCATGCACACGGCGACCGAAGCGATGCGCGTCGGCAAGGAAGACGCCGGTCAGACGATCGCCCAGCTCATCCACACAACCTATGTGCTGGTGCACGAGCAAGGCGACTGGCGCTTCGCCCATATCCACTCCAGCCCGTTGCCGCCGCAAGCCGTCGAGCAATTCAGCCTGATGATGCATGCGCGTCCGGATGGGCTTCACTGACCAGTACGGTACGACGATGACGGCGCGTCAGGCGACGTTTCTTCCCCTGGACTACCAGCCGCCACGGTGGCTGCCCGACGGGCACAGCCAGACGATTTACCCGGCATTGCTCGGCCGCCGCCCGTCGGTCGAGTTCCGGCGCGAGACGTGGGACACGCCCGACGGCGATTTCGTCGATGTCGACTGGCTGGTCGCCCCACCTGCTGCAGAGAAATCTCCGCCCGCCCCTGAAGGTTGGGTCGAAACGCCGCTCGTCGTGCTGTTTCACGGACTCGAAGGCGGCTCGGGCAGTCACTACGCCCGCACCTTGATGCGCGAAGTCGAAACGCGGGGCTGGCGCGGCGTGATCCCCCACTTTCGCAGTTGCAGCGGCCGCATGAACCGCGCGCCGCGCTTCTATCATTCGGGCGACAGCACCGAGGTCGACTGGATACTGCAACGGTTGCGCGCGAACACCTCGGGACCGATCTTCACCGCCGGGGTGTCTCTGGGCGGCAATGTGCTGCTGCGCTGGCTGGGCGAGCGCGAGGGGCATGCAGCGCAGGTGGTGAGTGCCGCGTGCGCGATTTCGGCACCGCTCGATTTGCGTGCGGGCGGGCTGGCGCTCTCGCACGGCTTCAACATGGTGTACACGCGTAATTTTCTGGGCACGCTCAAGAAAAAGGCGCTCGTCAAGCTCGACCAATACCCTGGGCTTTATGACCGGCACCTGATGATGGCCGCGCGCGATCTCGGCGAATTCGATCATGTGGTAACAGCGCCATTGCACGGTTATCGGAGCGCATTCGATTACTACACGCGCGCGTCGAGCAAGCCGATTCTGCCGGCGGTCGAAGTGCCGACACTGGTGATCAATGCGCGTAACGACCCGTTCCAGCCCGCCAATGTGCTGCCCAGCCAGGACGATGTCGGGCGTTATGTCCAGTTGCTGCAACCGGCCAATGGCGGGCACGTCGGCTTCATGAGCGGGCCGTTTCCCGGCGGCATGACGTGGATGCCGCTCACGGTGCTCGACTACTTCCGTCAATTTCTGCCGAGTGCGGCCTGAGGATGCGCCATGGATGAAATCGTTAGACAGGCGATGGCCAAATGGCCCAACGTACCGGATTGCTACGGCTGGCTCGCCCTCGACCGGCGCGGACAGTGGCGCATGCGCGATGACGCGGCGCAGGCGGCGGGCACCGCCGGCGACCCCATCCGTCATGCGGCATTGATCGCGTTCATTGCCCGCAACTACGCCAGCGACGACGCCGGGCGGTGGTACTTCCAGAACGGGCCCCAACGCGTGTACGTCTCGCTCGCCTATGCGCCGTTCGTGGTGCGGCTCACGTGGGATGCCGCCGCGAACGACGGCCGCGGCGCGCCGGTGCTGACGGACCAATTGGGACATCTGTTCGTGCCGCAGGCGTGTCTGCTGGACGAAGACGGGAATGTGGCGTTCGTCGGTGCGGCATCCGGCGGCGGGGGAGATGGCACGACGGCGGAAAAAACGCAGAGGAGCGCACCGCTCGCATTGCTGCACGATCACGACATCGATCTGCTCACGCAGGTGTCCGATCTGACCCAGGCCTTCGAGATCGAGCAAACGTCGGACGACACCGCCGACGCCAAAGGCGCGGTACGACTGCATTGGCGCAATGGCACCTCGCTGCCCTTTGCGACCGTTCACGCAGGCACCTTGCCGCAGGCTTATGGATTCGAGCGAGATCCGCAGGCCGACGATCAAGGGGCATGAGCGCGTTACGCCGCGCCGTCCCGCGTCATAGGGGCAGCCTCGTCAAACGCTTCGGGGTATCGATCGGTATAGAACGTCTCGACACCGTCGCCTGCGTCATTCTCGGCAAGTGGTCTCCACGGCTCGCTTGCGAGGCACGACGACAGCGTGGCGATGGCAACCAGGCCGCCATACAACCACCATCGCCCGTCCACGGTATCGGCTGAATAGGTGACGCCCTACAGCAAGAACGACAGCATGCTCGCCATCTGCGTCGTCAGCAACGTTGCACTGGCGACTCTGACGCGTACGGAAGGTGGCATCGCGATCACGCGCCGGTCGATGCCATTCATGGACAGACACGCACCGAACGCACCCACCGACATCAAACTCGCCCCCAGCACGACGGTGGTGTCTGCGACGGTTGCGACTGCGAAGCTAATGCCCAGCGCCGTCCAAATCACGACATAACCCAACCTGCGTCGCAATACCCTGGAAAGGAGCGGGTGCCGATGTTCCAGGGGGACGCGACGTCGCGAGTATTGGCAATCGCGGCAAGCGCAATCTCATGCATTAGTGAGCTGCGACGAAATGCGCGACGTTGACGTTGACATCGATGCCAGTCCAGTCGAAGCAATGGATTCGACAGATTCTCTTACAACCGGCAGGATCTACGTAACTACGTAGGATGCAACCCTCACCCGAACTGCTTGTTGAAGTCCTTCTCGTCTTCCTTGTCTTCCCGGTAGCGACGCTGGAATTCGTGCAGTCGGGCGTCGATGGTCGACATCTCGTAGAAATCGGCGTCGCCCGCGTCGCGTGCGAGTTTCAACTGACTGATGGCCGCCATCCACTGGCCTTGCAGCGCGTACTGCTCTGCTAACGCGGCGTGCTGACGCGCCTGCTTGCCACCTGCTGCCCACGCCCCTGCGAGCGCCCGCCACCAGATCGGCTCGCCGCGATAGCGCTCCACCTGCGCCTGGAGGAATTTCGTCGCCTCGGGAATTCGCTGGCTCGCGACCAGCGCGTCTGCATAGGCCATGTCGGCAGCTTGAGAAAGCGGGAACGCAGCGCGCGCCTGTGTGGCCACCTGCAACGCCTCTTGCGCGTGCCCCGACGACCGTGCGATATCCGAGGCCAGAACAGCCAGACTCGGCGTACCCGGCCCGGTACCACCGAATGCCGCGCGCGACTTCTCCAGCGCCTCGCGTGCAGGCTCCCAACGGTGCTGCTTGAACTCCGCAAGCGCCACCGCATACCAGGCCCCTGCCACACTCGGCGCGGTCTGCGAACGGATCGCCGTGCGTTGTGCATCGACAATCGTCGCGAAATCGCTCGCCGACTTCTGCTGCAGGACCAGCGAACGCGCACGCACAAACACATACTCGGGCGACTGTTCGGGTTGACGATATCCGGCATTGCGCGAGCGATTGAGCATGTCGGCAATGCGATCGGTCGTGAGCGGGTGAGTCCGCACATATTCCGGCACACCGGCTTCGTTGATGGAGTCCGCACGTTGCAGACGCTCGAAGAACGTCGGCATGGCATACGTGTCGAAACCCGCCGCCTGAAGCAACTGGAAGCCCACGCGATCGGCTTCGCGCTCCGCATCGCGCGAGAACCGCAGTTGCCGGTCGACGGCCAGTCCCTGCCCGCCCATCGCGATCCCCATGCCGAGATCCGAGCTGCGCGCGCCGATCCCGGCGAGCAGACCGAGCAGCAGGCCGCCAAGCGCAATCCACGAGTTCTGAGACTGCTGGCCAAGCATCCGCGCGATGTGATGTTGCAGAACGTGGCCCGTCTCGTGTCCCACGACCGACGCCAGTTCCGACTCGGTGCGCGTGGTCACGATCAGGCCCGTGTTGATGCCGATGAAGCCGCCGGGCAGCGAAAAGGCGTTGATCGCGGGATCGCGCACAACGAAAAATTCGAAGCTCTGACTGGCGTCGAGCCCGACTTTGCGCGTGGCCGACACGAGCTTGCTGCCCAACGCATTGACGTAATCGGAGAGCAGCAGATCAGACAGATAATCGGGATCGGCGCGAATCTCGCGCATCACGCGCTCGCCCAACTTGCGCTCCATGGCGGGCGAGAGGTCGGAAGCCGAACTTTGGCCTAGCGTAGGCAGCGACTGCGCCGCAGCCTGCGTCGGAAGCACGGCCGCGGCAAACGTCGTCGCGGTCATGACGGGAAGCATCGCCCACGCAAAAACGCGCCGCCAGCGAGCCACAACGCGCGCGCGGCGATTTGACGGACGTGAACGCCTCGACGTGACGGTCATGCGCGCCATGAGCGACGTGACGAGAAAAAGCGAAGCACGGGAATCATGCGGGATATGCCAATGGAGGCGCTGAACGAACGTGACGAACGCGTCATGGAAATGGGCGCCGCGCGGCGCTGATCATTCGGGGCTGCTGCTATGATAGCAGCCAGACGTGGACGTTCCGCGGCATCGATCGAACGTCCGGAATGCAGACGAAACATCGCCGAATTCACGTTCGCGAGCCGCGCAACTGCGCCCCCCTCGTGCCAGAACTTCCGCAACACCTTCTCAGCATCGACTCATGGCAGAACTCACCCATTTCGACACCGCCGGACAGGCCCACATGGTTGACGTCGGCGGTAAAGACAGCACGCATCGCATCGCGGTCGCGCGCGGCACCATTCTGATGAAACCGGAAACGCTCGCGCTGATTCGCACCGGCACGGCCAAAAAGGGCGACGTGCTGGGCATCGCACGTATTGCGGCCATTCAGGGCGCGAAGCGAACCGCCGATCTGATTCCGCTGTGCCATCCGCTGGCGCTCACGCGCGTGACGGTGGAGTTTCTGGTGGACGAGGGCGCGAACGCCGTGCATTGCCGCGCACAGGTCGAAACCATCGGCCGCACGGGCGTCGAGATGGAAGCCCTCACCGCCGTTCAGGTCGGCCTGCTGACGATCTACGACATGTGTAAAGCCGTCGACCGCGGCATGACGATCACCGATGTGCGTGTGCTGGAGAAGCACGGCGGCAAGTCGGGGGATTGGGTCGCGCAGGACTGAATCGACGTCAGGAACGCGACGCCGTCCACTGCACCGCCAGAATGCTCGCGAACACCATCGCGAGCCCAACGAATGCGACACCCTTGATCGCCTGACCGAGCAATACCCAGCCCAACACCACGGCGGTCAACGGGCTCAGCAGGCCAAGCGACGACACCGCCACCGGCGCCAGACGCGCAATGCCGCGAAACCACAACGCGTAAGCCAGCAACGCCCCCGCGATCGATAGATACAGGTAGCCCAGCGTCTGCCACATCGTAAGCGCGGGCAGCGGGGCATCGGCCAGCCATGCAACCGGCGCGAGCATCAATCCCCCCAAGAGCAATTGCCATCCTGTGAGGGCGAGCACCGGCATGTTCAGACGCCACCGGCGCGTGAGATAGGTGCCCATCGCCATACTCGCCGCGCCCGCCAGCGCGGCCAGAATACCCACCGGCTCGAACACCGTGCCCGGCGACAGCAACAGAACTCCCATGCCGACAACGCCTGCGAGCGCCGCCCAGGCCGTCGTCGCCAACGGGCGCCGCTGTTCCACGCCCCACGCCAACCCCATCACCAGTAACGGTTGAATCGCCCCGACCACGGCCGCGAGCCCGCCCGGCAAGCGATACGCCGCCACAAACAGCAATGCCTGGAACGCGCCGATGTTGAGCGCCGAGAGCACCACCAACCGCCCCCAATCGCGACGCGCGGGCCAACGTCGTGCGTAAAGCAGCAACAGCAAACCGGATGGCAGCACACGAATCAGCGCCGCCGTAAATGGCCGGTCCGGCGGCAACAGTTGCGTCGTCACGATATAGGTCGAGCCCCAGATCATTGGCGCCAGTGCCGTGAGCAACGCATCGGCCCAACGGATCGGCAACGGGGACGTTGTAGTCGTCATCGCCATTTATCTTCAATTCAAGATAAATGGCAGTTTGGTATTCTTTTGCCTTGAAGTCAAGACAACTGGAGTGACCCATGGAAAACCGGCCAAAGAGAAGCCGCACAACGCGCGCAGCAACTGAGCCCCATCAGACGGCACAAGTCGACACGAGGCATGGCGATGCCGTCGACGACATCCTCGCGCAATGGCATCGCGAGCGTCCCGATCTGGATGTGTCGCCGATGGGCGTCATTGGCCGCCTCAAGCGTTGCGCGGCGCTCGTCCAGCAGCAACTCGATGCCACGTTCGCCGAGTTCGACATGAGTGGGTGGGAATTCGACATGTTGGCGACATTGCGTCGCTCAGGCGCGCCTTATCGTCTCGCACCGACCGCATTGTTCTCGACGCTAATGGTGACCTCGGGGACGATGACGCACCGGTTGCAACGTTTGGAAGCGCGGGGCTGGATTGCCCGCGTGGCCAATCCGGACGATGCCCGCAGCACGTTAGTGCAACTGACCGCCGCCGGATTCGCGCTGATCGAACGCGCCGTCGAGGCGCACGTCACCAACGAGCATCGTATGCTGGCACCGTTGCCGAAAGCGACCCTCGCGGACATCGAGTCGGGCTTGAGGGCCTGGTTGCACGCGCTCGAACCCAAGCGTTGAGCAGTACGGCCCCGCCTCACATCGCATCACGCCACATCACGCCGTCGCGGCCGCCTTCCCGACGTGCTGACGCTGCGGCCAGAAGTACCACACCGCCCCCAGCACCTGCAGAACGATCAGCACCGTCCACGCAGAGAAATGCGCCTGTGCACTGTGCGCGGCGTAAGCCCCGAGCATGGCCCCCACGCCCACCTGACAAAAGAAGATCAGCAGGAAGATGACCAGCGTGAGCGAGGTATTCACACGTCCGATCAGCGTGCCGTGGAAGTGCTCGGCGAGCACCGCGTACGACAGAATGCCTGAGCCGCCGAAGATGCCATACGCCGCCCACAGCCAAACGGGCGGAATCGGCGCACGCATCATCAGCAACGACTGCACCCCAACGAACAGCACCATGCCGACGCCGGAAAATGCGAACACGCTCACACCGCGACGTTCGAGCCAGCGCGCAGCCGCGCCGAAGACCACGCTGCCGCCCATCATCGCAAGCCCCACGACCGACACCAACGACGCCGCCTGCGCCTCTGACAGGCCCTCTACGTCACGCATGAACGGTGCCATCCATAGCGATTGCATCGCGTAGAACACGCCCTGGGTAATACCGGAGAGCGACGTCACTTTCCAGAACATGCCACTTCCCAACACCTGCCGAACGCCCTTGAGTGCCTCGGACAGACCACCTTGCGCATGCGAGCCCGGCTTCTCCGGCGCACCGAACCACAGCGCGACCGACATAAGGACCGTCAGCGCCGCCAGTCCGAACGACACGATACGCCAGTCCGTTAGCCCAAGCAGCCAGTTCAGTGGCGTGCCGACCACGACGCCGCCCATACCGCCCACGGCCATCACCAGACCGTTGAGCAATGGCAGACGCGCCACCGGAAACCATTGCGCCAGCGCCTTGAACGCGCTGCCCAGACACACCGATACCCCCACGCCAATGAGCAGGCGTCCCGCCATCAGCGCGCCGACGCCCTGCGCCAGACCGAACAGCGCAGCACCGGCAGCCGCCAACAGCAGCACGAGCGACGCCACCCGGCGCGGGCCGAATTTGTCGAGCAGCACGCCGGCAGGCAATTGCGCCCCCGCGAAACCAAGGAAATAAAGGCTCGTCAGCAAACCGAGATCGGTGGACGAGAGACCGAGTTCGCGCGTCATGAACGGCGCAAACCCAATGTTCACGCCGCGGTACACGTATGAGACGAAGTATCCGCAGGCGAACAGCACGAAGATGCGAAGTGCTTTCGACATGAAGCTATACCCTAGTCAATTGCTTGGGTATGGATTGTCGGCGGAACGACGTCATGAATCCAACGAAACCTTTGCGCGCACATTGTGAGTAAAATTTGACATCATGTTCAAACACCTCCCTCCCCTCCAATCGCTGCGTGCGCTTGAAGCTGCTGCCCGCCACCGCAGCTTTACGCGCGCGGCAGAGGAATTGAATTTGACGCACAGTGCGGTGAGCCATCACATGCGCTCCCTTGAGCAGCAGCTCGGCACGGCGCTGTTCCGTCGCGTTGGCGCCCGGATGGTACCGACGAGCGTCGGGGCGCGTCTGGCGGAACGGGTGCGCATCGGCATGTCGGAACTCGACGAAGCCATCACCGAAGCGCGGGCAGGCACGGTGCCTGGAGCGTCGCCGGCCACGGTGCGCCTGGAAATCAGCGTGATGACCGATTTGGCGGCGCAGTGGCTGATTCCCCGGCTCGACCGCTTTGGCGAACAGCACCCCGGCATCGACCTGATGGTGCGGATTCATGCGGATATTGCAGCCCCCGACCCGTATTCGGTCGACGTGGGTATCTGGCATCAACGCGTGGAAGAGACAGGATTCGTCACGCGCAAACTGCTCGACGACTACGTGATTGCCGTATGCCATCCCGACCTGATCGCACGCGTGCCGGGGTTCACTATTGCGGATACGGACAAACTGCCGATGCTGCGCTTCGCACACCGATCGTGGCGCGACTGGCAGGTCGCTGCGGGTTTGCCACCGCACGAGCCCACGCGCGGGCCGATTTTCGACGATTCGGGGTTGCTCTTGCGGGCGGCGATTGCCGGACAGGGCGTCGCCACGACACGCAGCTTGCTCGTGCGCGATGCGCTCGCAGCGGGTGAGTTGGTGCAAATCGGCGATGCGCGCATTCCGCCGAGCCTCGAATATCACGTGAATTGGCGGGAAAATCATCCGCGCGAGCGTGCGATTCACGCCTTCTGGCAGTGGCTGCAGGACGAGATCGCTGCCACGACACCGCTCATCGCGCCACGCATCCGAGGCGGCAACGACAGTGCGCCTTACGCTGCGACATCCATTCAGGCATAAAAAAACGGCAACGAATTCCGGAGAACTCGTTGCCGTTTGGTGCGGGCTTCAACCGCCGAATCGAAGATTCTGTGGCGAAGCCCGGCGACCCGGCATTCGGGGTGCCTTGCGGCCCCCCGTCATGCAGTCTCTTGCGAGACTTACATGCCCATGCCCATGCCGCCCATACCGCCCATGTCGCCCATGCCGCCAGCCATCGGAGCATCTTCCTTCGGCAGTTCGGCAACGGCGCAGTCGGTCGTGAGCAGCAGGCCCGACACCGAAGCGGCGTTTTGCAGTGCGGTGCGGGTGACCTTCGTCGGGTCAACAACGCCCATTTCCACCAGATCGCCGTACTCGCCGGTCGACGCGTTGTAGCCGTAGTTGCCCTTGCCGGCAATCACGTTGGCCACAACGACGCTGGCTTCTTCGCCGCCGTTGGCGACGATCTGGCGCAGCGGCTCTTCCATGGCGCGCAGAACGATCTTGATACCGGCGTCCTGGTCAGCGTTGGCGCCCTTGATGTCGGCCACGGCCACGCGAGCGCGCAGCAGTGCAACACCACCGCCGGGGACGATACCTTCTTCCACGGCAGCGCGGGTAGCGTGCAGTGCATCTTCCACGCGAGCCTTCTTTTCCTTCATTTCGACTTCGGTCGCAGCGCCGACCTTGATCACGGCAACACCGCCAGCCAGCTTGGCCACGCGCTCTTGCAGCTTTTCACGGTCGTAGTCGCTCGAAGCTTCTTCGATCTGAGCACGGATTTGCTTGACGCGCCCTTCGATGTTCGCGGCTTCACCGGCACCGTCGATGATGATGGTGTTTTCCTTGCCGATTTCGATACGCTTGGCTTGGCCCAGCTCGTTGAGCGTGGCCTTTTCCAGCGTCAGACCGATTTCTTCGGCAATGACTTGGCCGCCCGTCAGGATGGCGATGTCTTCCAGCATGGCCTTGCGGCGATCGCCGAAGCCCGGAGCCTTGACGGCGCAGGTCTTCAGAATGCCACGGATGTTGTTCACCACCAGCGTTGCCAGGGCTTCGCCCTCGACGTCTTCGGCGATGATCAGCAGCGGACGGCCAGCCTTGGCGACTTGCTCGAGCACCGGCAGCAGATCACGGATGTTCGAGACCTTCTTGTCGAACAGCAGGACAAACGGGTTCTCCAGGATCGCGACTTGCTTTTCCGGGGTGTTGATGAAGTACGGCGAGAGGTAGCCGCGGTCGAACTGCATACCTTCGACGACATCCAGCTCGTCTTGCAGCGACTTGCCGTCTTCGACGGTGATCACGCCTTCCTTGCCGACCTTGTCCATCGCCTTGGCGATGTAGTCACCAATCGAGGTGTCGCTGTTGGCCGAGATCGAGCCGACTTGTGCGATTTCCTTGTTGGTCGTGCAGGGCTTGCTGATCTTGCGCAGTTCTTCGATGGCGGCAGCAACGGCCTTGTCGATACCGCGCTTCAGGTCCATCGGGTTCATGCCCGAGGCCACGAACTTCATGCCTTCGCGCACGATCGACTGGGCGAGCACCGTTGCGGTGGTGGTACCGTCACCGGCGTTGTCGCTGGTCTTGGAAGCCACTTCCTTGACCATTTGCGCGCCCATGTTCTGGAGCTTGTCCTTGAGTTCGATTTCCTTGGCGACCGACACACCGTCCTTGGTCACGGTCGGGCCGCCGAAGCTGCGCTCGAGCACGACGTTACGGCCCTTCGGGCCCAGGGTCACCTTGACGGCATTGGCGAGGATGTTGACACCCTCGACCATCTTGGCACGAGCGGCATCGCCGAAAACGACTTCTTTAGCTGCCATTGCAATAACTCCTTGAATACTTTACGTAAGATGTCTGGGGGCAGACAGACTTAGGCGGCCACGACGGCCATGATGTCTTCTTCGCGCATGACCAGCAGTTCTTGGCCATCGACCTTGACGGCCTGGCCGGCGTACTTGCCGAACAGAACACGGTCGCCCACCTTCACGTCGAGTGCGATCAACTTGCCTTGATCATCGCGCTTGCCCGGGCCAACCGCCAGGATCTCGCCCTGATCCGGCTTTTCAGCGGCGGCGTCAGGGATCACGATGCCCGATGCGGTCTTCGTTTCGTTGTCCAGGCGCTTGACAATAACGCGGTCATGCAAGGGACGAAGGTTCATTACAAGCTCCTCTTTCTCTCAGTGTGAGATCGTCAAAACTAAATATGCAATCATTTGCATATTGGGTGAATTCATGGCGTTAGCACTCTGCGCCAACGAGTGCTAATTATAGGGACGGGGTTTTACGATTTCAAGACGCGGGGTTTTCCCGTAGACGATATTTTTGTCCGGATGTCGAGATTCACTGAATTTTGAACTTTGTTCACTCAACTTTGAACTCGCCAGATCGATTGCCGATACAAACCTTCTGAAATCAATGACATACGAGACAACCGCTGCTCTCACCCCTAATGGGCGCACACGTTTGCTACGGTCGAAGTGACGAACAGCTATGAGGTTTATGCAGTGAATCGCTATGGGCATCGGGCCATGCCCGATACAAAACCTTACGGCAGGTGGGCTTTTGCTCGCTCTAGTGAACGATGGCAAGCCGTGCAGAAACAGCGAAACGCGCGTTCATACGCATCGAATTGAGCTGCCATGCGCCCGCCCCACCAGTACGCGTACGAGACGTGCCCGAGTGAAAATTTGCGCGAGGCCGCAGCCACCCCGTCAAAAGCAAAAAAATTTCGCAAAACCTAAATTTATTGGAATGCATATCAAATACCGCACCAAAGAGAAGAAACAAAACTCCGAAATCTCTTAATTTTTAGAAATCTACAACCTAGGCCAACTAAAATTCCCGACGTGGAGAGGTGTCCCCATGACCCCGTTTGCACATCGACTCAGGGCAGCAAGAACTGCCTTAGGCATCTCGCAGGGAGAGCTCTCAGCATGTGTGGGATACCGCCAAAGTTATATTTCCGCGATCGAGTGCGGCGTGAAGTTGCCAAAGGACGAGGAGTTGGTCGATCGAACGATCGCCGCGTTAGAGCTGACTGATGACGAGGCACAACTTCTTCGAAGCGCATTCCAGCAGTCACAACTGCTATCACTTCCCCCCGGCTGGAACACCCGTGTATGCGTACGATGTATGCGCGCGGCTTTGTCACGTTGCCGAGGTGGTCGCGTAGAATCGGGAGATGAAAAATCCCAAATCGCTCTATCACGGTCGTCGCTTTCCAGCGGCGGTTATCAGTTGTTCCGTTCGACGGCACTTTCGGTTTCAGTTGAGCCTGCGAGGCATTGAAGAGTGGCTGTTCGAGCGCGGCATCGTGGTGAGTTATGAGACCGTGCGCCGCTGGTGCGATAAATTCGGCGCCCGGTTCGCGCATCGGGTCAAGGCTGCAGCCCGCGTGAACAATAGGGCCGAAAATAGCCACCAACCTGCGCGTGAACGTGAGCGGCGCATGCGTGGTTTTCGCGATCCCGAACGCACCCAGGTATTCTTATCCAGCTTCGGCCCGATCCGGCAGCACTTCGCGCTCAAGCGACATTTGCTGCGCGCGTCACTCTATCGCAAGCAACTCTGTGAACGCTTTGTCGTCTGGCATCAGTTCACCGAACTCACCCAAGGTCCGTCCTCTGTCCGACAACTGGTTGCGAGTTTTGCGTTAGTGCGTCGTACCATCGTCAACGTGACAACGCCCTTTGAGGCACTTGAAGGCCGCCGGGCCTGAATGCGGTCGCGCCCCCTGACGCTCCGGAGTCAGGGGGCGCGGCCGTTTACGTGACTGGTGCGAGTGGCTTCTGCGACGCCCCCAAAGAGCGATTTGTGCATGTGTGGTTGGTGAGCCTCTGCGACAATCGGAAGCGTGCGGCAGGCTGCGACGATGACGACAGGTATGCCGCGATCGATAACGCTTCCACGAGATAAATTCAATGTATCCCATTTCTGGCCCTGGTGCCCCGCGCTCCCAGCTTCCCGTGATGCCCCCAACGCCGGCGCAGCCGACTCCGTCAACCTCAACTGGACCGCAGTCGTCCAGCCTTGGCGTCAACGTGCATGAGGTGCGCCAAGCGGATGGGGGGTCCCGTATGCCGCCGGGCTTGGGTCAACTCCCGCCGCCTCTCAGAACGATAACGGACGCCGGACAGGCCCCGGGAAACGTGAGCCAGTCGACGTCAACATCAACGCAGCCAACGACTGTCGGCGTCAACGTGTGCTTAGTGCACCAGGCAGATCCGACCGGAGAGCAAACGGAACCGCCTATCCGTGCCGGGGCGTTAGCCGGCATGCCATCGAGCTCGGCCCAGCGACCGCTTGCCCCTCGCAACACCGGTAATCACCCCGAACAGCGAAGCGGAAATGCGATCAGCGCCACACAACGCAGCGCGTCGGACGCCATGTTGCGACAGTGGAGGGCCCTTGGCCGCGCGGGAATTGAGGCCGCAGGTGGGCTCAACGGCCTGGTCCGGCTCGGCGAGGACCAGCTCTACCCAGACAGGAGAGTGGGGATCACCGACGCCATGTTGCGACAGTGGGCAACCCTCGGCCACGCGGGAATTGAGGCCGCGGGCGGGCTCAACGGCCTGGCCCGGCGGGACAACGTATCCGTTGGAGCACTGAGAACTTACCTTCGTGCAGACGGCACGCTGACCCAGCGCGGCGAGGACCAGCTCTACCCAGACAGGAGAGTGGTGATCACCGACGCCATGTTGCGACAGTGGGCAACCCTCGGCCGCGCGGGAATTGAGGCCGCGGGCGGGCTCAACGGCCTGGCCCGGCGGGACAACGTATCCGTTGGAGCACTGAGAAATTACCTTCGTGCAGACGGCACGCTGACCCAGCGCGGCGAGGACCAGCTCTACCCAGACAGGAGAGTGGGGATCACCGACGCCATGGTGCGACAGTGGGCAACCCTCGGCCGCGCGGGAATTGAGACCGCGGGCGGGCTCAACGGCCTAGCCGGGCAATACGGCGTCTCAGTTGCGACACTGAGAACTTACCTTCGTGCAGACGGCACGCTGACCCAGCGCGGCGAGGACCGGCTCGACCCAGGCGGGCCAGTGGGGATCATCGACGCCATGGTGCGACAGTGGGCAACCCTCGGCCGCGCGGGAATTGAGGCCGCGGGCGGGCTCAACGGCTTGGCCAGGCAATACAACGTCTCAGTTACGACACTGAGAACTTACCTTCGTGCAGACGGCACGCTGACCCAGCGCGGCGAGAACCGGCTCCGCGAGGCTGGCACCCGGCCAATGTGAACCGCAGCCTCGCCTCCTGCCTGGGCACCTCAGCTTCACACCGTGCTGCTCTTTTTTTGCCAACGTCCTCAGTGATTTGCCCGACATCGGGGAGGGCCACCAGGAATTCCGGCTTCTTCGCCCAATCGGCCAGCCCGTCAAGACGATGCGGCCGAACGTCGTGCTTGCGCCAGATGCGTTGCACCGTCATGAACTGCACGCCCGGTAATGCCCCCGCTTTCCACGGTCGGCAGAAGCCGAAACTAAGCGGCCATGGCCAGCCGCTGCTTCAGGGTAAAACCGCCCAATGCCATATTCGGGCGCTCGTGATTGTAAGTCCACTCCAGTCGGCCGCCGCTTCGCGGACCTGCTCCAGGTCCTCCCACAAATACTGCGACAGCCATTCGTATCGGGCGGTCCGGTTGAACCGTTCGATATACGCATTCTGTTGCGGCTTGCCCGGCTCGATGTATTCCAGCCGGATGCCTTGCTTCTGCGTCCATGTCACGATAGCCGAGCTCAGATATTCCGGGCCGTTGTCGCACCGGATGACCTTCGGCTTGCCTCGCCATTCCATATGCTGCATCAGCGTACGAATCACCCGCTCCGATGGCAACGAGAAATCCACCTCGATGCCTAACGCCTCCCGGTTGAAATCATCAATCACGTTCAACGTCCGGATGCTGCGCCCGTCAACCAACTGGTCATGCATGAAGTCCATCGACCACACTTCATTCATGGCCTGCGGCACGGACAGCGGCTGCGGCGTCTCCCGCACCAGGCGCTTCCTCGGCTGGATGCGCAGGTTCAGTTCCGGCTCGCGGTAAATCCGGTAAACGCGCTTGTGGTTCCAGCCGAATCCCTTCACGTTACGCAGGTAGAAGTAGCACAGCAGAAAGCCCCAGTTGCGATGCCAGCCCGTAATACGCAGCAGCCAGTCGGCAATCTCCTCGTTCTCCGTGTTCAACTTCGCCGCGTACCGGTAGCACGATTCGCTGATGCAAAACACCGCGCACGCCACACGAATCGACACGCGGCGCTGTTGTACAACCTGCTTCGCCATCTCGCGCCGACGAGATGGCTTCAGAGCTTTTTTTGCAGCGCCTCCGAGGCAATCTCAGCCTTGAGCTTCTCCTCGATGTACATCTTGCGAAGCCGGGCATTCTCCGCCTCCAGCTCCTTCATGCGCGACATCATCGACGCGTCCATGCCGCCGTACTTCGAACGCCATTTATAAAACGTCACCGAACTGATGCCCAGTTCCCGGCATAGCTCCGGCACCGCCAGTCCAGCCTCCGCGCGCTTGAGCGCCTCCAGTATCTGGCTGTCCGTGAATCTCGACTTCTTCATTTGCAGAACTCCCTCTTAACGAGAAAATTCTACTTCTCCCGTCGCTGGATTTGCGGGGGTATTGCCATATCCCGTTGGTTTGCTTCAGTGCAAATGCGATTTGCTCTTCCGTAAATTTACTCGTCTTCATGGCATGGCCTTCGTGTCCGATCAGACACATCATGCCGAATTTCTCTACTTTTGAACCGGACTATTTCTTGGGTCAGGGTCAAGTATGAATGGCTTCCGCTATCCACTTACGCATTAAATGTGTTTCCGTTTATATTCCTCAGCAATTGATCCATAATAGCAGGTTTAATTTATTGAAAACCGATACAAAAATAGAGCATCATTTATGGAATGGGAAGGGCAAATGGGCTGCAATTTGTGGGCGCCACAGGAATGTCAATATTCTGTATGGCTGAGAGGGTATAGGTGTACTTGTCATTCGTTCCGCTGCCATCAATATCCGTTCCATTGCAATCTATAATAGCCATCTTCAGGCGAGGCGCAACATCAACATTTTCTGCGGTTTCTGCGTAAAATATTGCAAAATTTGCTGTTGTTGAGCCGTCGCCGTCAAGAAGTATCCCCCATGGCGCTGTAGAAATATTAATGCCATCTATAAGAATGGGGGGTTCTTGAACATACCATTCAGCGCTGTCAGTAAAAATCAGCTGAAGCATGTATAATCCCCCGTTCGCTCCAGACCCTTTGTAGGCAACCACTTGGTTATTATCTCCGACAGGTATTGTGCTTGGTCCAAAGCTTGGATTGCAATCCTGACTCAAGCCCTGGCCATCATATAGATTATTTCCGTCAAATTGAGCTATATAGCCAACGCCATTTTTATTAAAAACTGACCAAATTGCCGGAATATTTCTCGAAACGGAATGAGGCGCAATCGGATAGGAAGTACAATCATTTTTTGAAACCCAATAACCACCCGCATTACCATCCGGAGTATTGGGATTAAGATTTTCATCATACTGCGAACAGGAAAGAGGGGTTCCATTGCCTATATCATGACCTGCATAGAAAATATAGAGGCTGTTATTCCAAACGATAGGCGTGATGGCATTACACGATAGGTCGCCCAAGGTAACTGGGTCTGACCAGGTTGTTCCGTCAAATATCATCGCAAGCACGTGCTGGTCTGGTCCACGCCCAAAGAGATATATTTTGTTGTTCCAGTAAACGGCTCGCGGATCAGAGTTGTACACACCGTTCTCTTGATCGTGAAGTGACATGGTCGTCAAGATAACAGGATCGCTCCACATTCCCAAATCGGAATCGAAAACGATATAGGCTGGGTTGCTTGGGGAGTCCGCATGCTGGAAAAAGACATAGATGGAGCTAGACGTGATATTTTTTTGAATTAAGCTGAACTTACCCATGGAGTATCTCCTGCCGATTTAGAGGCTAATAAAGCTCGGTTACACTACTTGGAAAGCCCGGGCTTTGGGCTGGGCTCAAATTCCAAGTGCAACCTACCTGAGCCAGGTTTGAGAGACTTCTTAGCTGATTACAAGGGCGCAAGGGCTGCAATTTACATCGGGCATGGCAACTCCGGTAGGCTGGATTATTTTGATATTGAAATCGGCCCAAAAAATATTGTTGTTATCATTATAATTGGGAGTGACGTGGATTCCTGATACTTTAAGCTGGAGATCATCTACATAAAATATGGCGATATCAGCACTTTTTCCATCGCCATAAAAAAGTACTGCAGATAGATCGGCATCAGCACTGATGCCCTCTATCTGGAATACACTGGAGTTATGGTTTGGGTTGTCATCCATTATGCCGAAGCAAGACACATAGCTGGATGCTATATCCCTAAATAGGACATAGTCCCCCCCCATGTCAGCATCAGCCCCCGGATCACCCGGAATTGTGATGTAACTCGTGCCAAAATTTATTTTGATTGGCAGAGTCGCTGAATTGGAAGAGAAACCAGTCGACATGCTAAAATTAACTTGGTAGAGGTTGGAGCCTGAGTTGTAAACTACAACCCCCCCTCCATTGCTGTCAGTAGGAACGAAGGAGACTGGGTCAGTACTTTGACTGTTTGATGCGACCCAATAAGTAACCATCTTAAGGTTTGCATCATACTGTGTACAGCACAGTGGGTTGCTACTACCAACGCCCGCATAAAAAATATAAAGATTGTTATTCCAGATATACGGCGTGACAGCGGTGCAGGTTTGATCATTCAAGGTGACTGGATCTGACGTCGCTCCATCCAATGTCATTGTCATCACTGCCACGTGATTATCCGGTCCCCGACCAAAGATATAGATTTGACTGTTCCAGTAAATAGCCCGGGGGCTGGAATTATAAAAAATATCTTCTTTATCGTGAAGCAACATAGCTGGCAGGGTAACGGGATCGCCCCAAGCCATCGCATCCGTATCAAAGGTGATATAGGATGGACTCAATGGATAATCTGCCGATTGAAAGAACACATAGAGTGAACCTGTGGCTTCTTTACGGTTCAAGCGAGTATCGGTCATCGGATGACTCCTATCAATGGCGTTAACTACTTTTACTTGTGTAGAGAGAAACGGGTGAACCGCAAGACAATGGGTGCTTTGAGTGGCGTGAAATAGAATTTGTCGGAAGTGAAGCAAAAGACGAGAGAAATCTAGGCAGCTTCACTGAAGATATCACGGGAACCAAGAGTATCTTTATTATGGGACAAGCGCATGTTGCTCATTCGGAATCTCCTAATTTATTTAGGTGCCAACTGCTCAACCCAGCGATGCTTACCGAGGCGGTCTTTCTTTTCGATGCCACGGCGGGCGACCCGGGCAGTGATGCTGCGCTTGCGCAGATGCTGCCGGCATCGCGCGAAGTCGTATCCCTTGTCCGCATGGTGCTTGGCGGGGCGGCACCGCGGCCGGCCATCGAGTCCGGGAGCGCTCGGTATGGCGTCAACGAGCGCCTCACACGCCACCGAGTCGTGACGATTGGCACCGAGGCCTATCAGCGCCAATGGCACGCCACGCCGGTCTACGACGAGATGGCGCTTGCTGCCGAGCTTGCCGCGATCCGTTGAGTTCGGCCCGATCTGCTCGCCCTCGAGGGGCTGGCCACCGTTGCACCGTCGACGCTGCCTCGACTCCGCCGATCTGGTCATGCTCTCGGAAGCGCTTGAGCAGGGCCAAATGCAGTCGCACCCAAATGCCATCGGCCTGCCAGTCCCGCAGGCGACGCCAGTACGTCATGCCGCTGCCGCAGTCCAGTTTTTTAGGCAGATATTCCCACGGGATACCGGTGTGCAGAACAAGCAGGATGCCGCCCAGCACCACCGTCCGAACCTCCACGCGCGGGCGGCCGCCTTTGCTCGATGGCTCCACAACCGGCAACAGCGGACCAGGATTCGATGACAGGGTTTTGTTAGCGACTCTAAGTCTGTCCTCACGCTCGGTTTGTGCAACAACGTCTACATAATGCAAAGCGCCAAGTTCAAACGATCAATAGACATGGACTAGAGTTTGCTCTCGCCATATAAGCGTATGTTTCATCCGTAGATTTGGCATCCAGAGTTTTGGGATCCATCTTAACAATATTAACAGACTTACCTATACCGCTATTAGCTTCGTAGCATATGTAAACATATCCGTCACTACTAGACACAGCGCTAGGGGAAGTGTAAATTCCAGGGACATTATTGTTTATAGAATACTCCCCGTTTTTTCTCAACTGATTTCCAGACCCACTATTAAAATGATAGCAGCGTAAACTTCTTGTGTACTCTCCTGCTTGATAAAATACAAGATAAAATGGAGAGTATCCATAAATATTGCAAAAAACAGCACTTGGACTATATGTAATTTTTTTATTGGTGTTGGTAACGAGACTTGTCGTGATGTTTCCATTATTACTTATATTGAGGCTTGCATAGTATAAATATCCGTCGGTGCTACTCCACCATAAATATGGTGAAACCCCCCCTGAAACAAAGCTCGGGGCATTACCTGTACTCATGTTCTGGAATGTGTTGCCGAAGCCCCCAAACCAACTTCCATTTGCATAAGTATAAACTCGGTAGTTAATTGAATTGTTATTATTTGACTTGTAAAATAAATATAAGGTTTCTTCATTGAAATAAGGCGCTATTGCTTCGCCAACTTCAAAACTTAGACTTTGAGTCGAATATTTGATTAATTTTGTGGTGTATGACGAAATAACCAACATCGTTGCGACATGAGAAGAGTCCATATAAAATACATGAAGTTGATCATGGAATGCCGATACAGTGGGGCTGCAATGCAATACTTTGTCATCGGGGAGTTTCGCCGGAAATGATATGATCTTATACCAATTGTTTGGTTTACGATATTTTTGTTTAAAATCTATGCCAGTTTTTTTGTTGTTGTTTGCGTAAAAAATATGCATTCCCGTTTGAATTGACATAATGTATATCCTTTTGCATTTTTCCTGTCATCGGCAATTGCAAAATTCCATGCCGACTCCGTTGTCAATGTTGAGTAATGTCGTTTATTTTTTCATTCGCTTTTATCGAATTTTTCAAAAAAATGTGATTTATTGGAAATAGCAAGAGCTTAATTGATAAGAAACCCTGAAGGACTGGAATTTTGCGGAGCATACAGGTATGCCCGTGTCCTGTATGTAAGCCACCTTATAAACAAAACCGCTGCCAGAAGCCACAAACAAAAATCGCGCTATATTTAGGGTGCTCGTGTTGGCATTAATGTAGAAAAACAGCGACATATGAAGTTATGCCATCGTCGGATAGAATAACTGCGGAAGGTGCTGTGGCAATATTAATGCGAGCGGAATTGTCTAAGCTAACTGTGTTAACGAACATCCGCCCACGTGACCTGGCGGACTTTTTTGTCCCACTTATGACTGGAGATTCACGGCCCCAGTGGTTAAACTACGTTCGCTAATCGACGTGAGCGAATCGATCCTGCCACATCGATCGCCAAGCATTCGCGCGTATATTCGTCGACCACCGTCAGACATTTGACTTGCTGGCCGTTCGCTCAGGCATCGAACACGAAGTCATAGCACCACACCGAGTTGCGAGTTGCCTGTGCATGGGGTTTTGGCCGACTGCCGGCTACGCGGCGTCTACGTCGTTTCTTCGGCACTTGCAGTCGCGTCGATCTTGGGCACTCATAAGGCACCTCGCTGAATAGCCACAGGCAGTGCCCCCGGAAGGGCTGTCCTTAGGACATAGTGGTCAGGTCATATGGTGGAACACTGGAGCATCGCCTTGCGGATGTCCTGCCAACCGATACCGCCCTAGGCCTGTGCTTCCGACACCTGTTGCCAGGGAGTCACCGGTCGTCATGACCTCCGCCTGAGCCTCGGACTCGAAGGCCGCAAGCACAAGATGTATGTTCCACCTTGTTTGCATAACACCATACGAACCGAACACAGCCAACTATCAGGGCTAATAGTACGGATACTGACATGCTAGGATTATTGTTTCCCTTTTCCAGTTGTCGCGGATCGGCGTAAAGGAGCCGGGGATGATCAGCGTAATGAGGGGGTGTGCCGGGATAAGGCCGGAAACGCAACGTTCGAATACACGCGGTATCCGCTGTCGAACCCAAGACCGCGAATACGGCATCCACCACGTTCGTGGCAGCAAAATTTAGCGGGGGATTTTATTTGATGGCAGTTCAAAATGCTCGTTCGCAGACACAGCAGGAGTTTCTGCGAGATGCAATGAGCCAGCCAAAAATGACACGAACAGCGTTCTCGAAGCGCGTTAGCGTGCCCGAGAAAAAATTCGGTAAATGGCTCGCTCCGGCTAACACGAGCGACGCCAGATCTATGCCGGATGTGGTGTGGACATATGTCAGAGAAATATTGCATTGGGATGCTAATAAATCTCGATATACCTCAATGGGGGCGTATCATATTCCTGTGTATTCACCATGGACTCACGGGAGTTATCACATTGGAAATCTCTGTGTTCAATGGACGCTCTAGCTTTTCAGATTCAACTAAAGTGCATTGAATTGGTCTTGAAGTCCTCAAAGTCGCTTCACCGCAAAGGGATCTAAAAGTTAAGACAAGAAAGTTCAACGCAACGAGATCCGAATATCGGATAGTTCAAAGTTGGGAGAAGTTTGAGTTCAATGTTGGCAGACGGGCTCAGGCGGAAACCATTGATTTCAGGACACGTCCGGTTCAACGTTCACGGAATCTCGACATAAGTGCCTGGAAGCGGCAAAAAAAAAGCGCCGCGAAGCCCGATTCCACGCCTTGCGGCAGACACGTCACACGGAGCCGGTACAATCGGGGACGAAATTTCTCCGGCAATTACCTGCGATGACGTCAGCTTTACCTGTCCGAACGGTCCGTTTCGTCCTTTCCCCACGCCCTGTCCGTAGTGCGCTCGCACTCGTCGCGCTGGCCGCAGCGCTGGGCGGTTGCGCTGGCCCTCAGCCGGACTCTGCCCCGGCGGTGAGTATCCCGGCAGCCAATACATCGACGCCCCCGCCCCAGAATCCCCAGACTGCCGTCGACACGCACCAGGCCGCCGCCTCGTTGCCCTGGTGCGTGCAGGCTTCCCTGCGCGAGGAAGACGATCTGATGCGCAACTTCGGGGGTATTCCCGCCGGTGTCCGCCGTATCGAGGAAACGCGCTTTATCGCCAGTTATGACCGCAACACCGGCAAAGTCGGCCCGCTCGACAACGGCAATCGCTTCGTCATGGATTTCGACGCACAAGGTCACCTGCTATCGAGCACCGACCGCGGTCGATACACGTACGACGCCGACGGACGGCTGCACAGTATCGACGGCGCTCCGGTCGATTGGCAGAGTGCCGACGCCTGGGTCGTGCGCGGCGCCTCACGGCGCGGGACATGGAAAGAACAGGTGCATCAGGAAAGCAACGGCCAACTGGAATGGACCCGCCGCATCGTCGACTCGGCGAACGGCGCACACCATCGCCGCGCGGGCAGCCTGCAAGCGCGCCTGTTCGACGACGAATGCTTCGCGCTCTCGCGTCAGTGGGAAGCGCCCAACGAGGCACGCCAGGTTGTCACAGCGGACGGCAAGGCACGTCCCGCGCCGAAGGTCGTCTCCTACCGCACCTTTGCGAGCGTGGAGCGCAAGCCCGACGGCAGCCGCATCGTGCGCGACAACGGCGCGGCAGCCTTCATCGACGGGCAATGGCTCCCGCTGGCATGGGACAACGAGGTCTCGGAATACTCACCTCGCCGCGAGTTGATGCGGGTGACCCGCACCGACGCCGCCACCGGCGAGCGCCATGTGTCCGAGTATCACTACAAGTACGACAGCCACGGCAATATCGTGCGCGTGGTGATCACCTCACCGGCCATCCCCGGCACAAAGGTCGAAAAGGTCGACCCGTTCGCCAATGTCTTCGTGCGCAAGTTGACCTATTTCGACGCCGTGCCGAGCACCTCGGCAGACAACAAGATCACGTCGGCAAAGTGAAGCGGAACGTGGCGCCCTGCCCTGCGTGACCGGTAGAGTCCACCAAGGTGATGCGCCGGCCGTGCAGTTGCAGAATGCGGTGCACGATACGCAAGCCCAGCCCGCCCTCCCGGCGGGCGCCCCCCACCGTGAACGGCCGCTCGAAGAGACCTTCGCGCGCACTCTCGGGAATGCCCGGTCCAGTATCGCTCACCTGCACCTCGATTTCCGTGCCGACGGGTGCCACCGCCACCGTGATCTCGCCCCCTGACGGCGTGTAGCGCAGCGCGTTGTCGAGCAGGTTCGTGAAGACTCGCTCGATCAGGCCGAGATCGGCACACGCGACGGGAATTTGCGGCGCGAGCTGCGCACGCAGCGCCACGCCGCGCGACTCGGCGCTCAACTCGAATTTCTGGAAGACGTCCTGTATCAGATCCGTGACGGAGAACGGCTCTGCCTCGGGCTGTACGAAACCATGTTCGAGACGCGCCAGTTCGAACAGCGACTGTGCCAGCGCACCGACCTTGCGGCTCTGATCGAGCGCAATACCCAGATAGCGCCGCCGTTCGGCCGGTGTCAGCGTGGCGTCCTTGAGCGACAACGTTTCGAGATATCCGTGCAGCGACGACAGCGGCGTGCGCAAATCGTGCGAGATGTTGGCAATGAGTTCACGCCGCTCCTGATCCTGACGCGTGAGCGTGCGCCATTGCGCCCCCAATCGCTCGACCATTTGCCGGAAGGCTCGCTCCAACACCACGATCTCGTCGCTCGGACGCGCCTGTTGCGACGCCAACTCGTCGGCCGATACCGCAGGCAATGGCGGCATCGGAGCCGCGTCGATATCGAACTCGCGTACCGAATCCGTCAAACGCCGCAACGGCCGGGTGATGAGCGCGAACGCCGCCAGACCGGCGATCAGGCACAACGCCGCCACCAGTCCGATAGACCACAACGCGGTATTGAGAGCAACGCTCGTCGCCCCTCGCTCGGCGAATCGATCGTGCGCTTCGCCCAGCAGCACGACGTAGACGTACCCGACCTCCCGACCGTCCACGCGCAGCGGCGCGGCACTGAATACCTTGCGCACATCGGTGTTACGCGGATCATCGCCGTAGATCGGCAATGCTTCGCCATCGAGCAGCCGGTGCACGGGCGCCAGATCGACCTGCATGCGCCGCAAATGGCCTTCGGGTGCGGCGTGACCGGTGATGCGCCCTTGCGTATCGAGCAGGTAGACCTCGACGCTCGGATTCACAACCATCAACTGGCCAAACAGACGCCGCACGGCATCGGGCTTCATGCCGTTCGAATCCATCAGTTGCGCGTTGGCGGCAATGTGCTCCGCAAGCCCGCGCGAGAGCCCCTGAATCACTTCGGCTTCATGCATGCGGTTCGCACGCACCTGCATCCAGGCCGACGTGCCGCAGCACACCAGCAGCAGTGCGGCAAAGACCAGCGACAGGCGCTGGGTGAGCGTAAGATTCCAGCGGCGCATCATGCGGCTCCTGCGTCGGCACTCCGACCGTCCGGCGCGTCGGTCGCGAACTTGTAACCCCGCCCCCAGACCGTGAGAATGCGTGTCGGCTGCGCCGGGTCCGCTTCGATTTTGGCGCGCAGTCGATTGATATGCGTATTGACGGTGTGTTCGTAGCCCTCGTGCTGATAGCCCCACACCGCATTGAGCAGGTCCATGCGCGAGAACACCTTGCCGGGCTGACGGGCGAAGAAGTACAGGAGATCGAACTCACGCGGCGTGAGATCGAGCCGCTTGCCGCTGAGCGACGCCTCGCGGGCGATCGGATCGATGAACAACCCCGCCATCGCCAGGCTCCCTGCCTCCATGCGTGCGTTGCGGGCCAGCGCATCCACCCGCCGCATGAGCGCCTTGACCCGCGCCACCAATTCCAACACGGAAAACGGCTTGGCCAGATAGTCGTCCGCGCCCAGTTCCAGCCCGAGAATGCGGTGGACTTCGCTGGAGCGCGCACTCGTGATGATGATCGGCGTGTAGCGGGTCATTTCCCGCGCCCGGCGGCAGATTTCCAGCCCGTCCACGCCCGGCAGCATCAGATCGAGGATCAGGGCATCCCAGCCGCCTTCGGACAATCGGCGCAAGCCTTCGTCGCCGTCGGCGCAATGCACGACTTCGAATCGCTCGTCGCGCAGATGCAGCGTAAGCAGGTCGGCGATATGCACGTCGTCCTCGACGAGCAAAACACGGCGCGGCGATTCCATCGCGGGGGCAACTCCCAGGTAAGTGGCGAAAGTGAGTCTTCAAGCCCCCATTGTGCGCAGTTCACGCACCGCGAGGTATCACGAATTGTTTAATTTTACGTGAGGACTTTGGCATCGCTGGCGCACTACGCTTCAGTCATTGATCCGGCGCGCATCCCTGCTGTGCCCTGCTGGCGCCCGTCCCGCTCCCCTTAACCCGTGACGGCAGGGGCCAGCCCCGCCCCGGATCGGCCTACTGACCGGAGGATGTCATGAGTTTGTCCGAAAACGATCCACGCACCCCGCCCGAGCTGTCGCCGCCGCGCCGCGCGGCTGTCGCGAGCACCGGCCCGATGCCGTCGCGCCGTGTGTTCCTGCTGAGTGCTACCGCTGCGGCGGCGGCCGTCGCTGCCGGGCTGGTGCCACGGCTCACGCGTCCTGCGCTGGCCGGCGACGCCCCCCGCGCCAGCGCCCCCGAACACTTCGAGGTGGCCTACAGCGATGCCGAGTGGCGCAGGCGCCTGACGCCCGGACAGTACGAAATCCTGCGTCAGGAGGGGACCGAGCGTCCCTATTCGAGCCCGCTTAACGATGAACACCGTGCCGGCACGTTCTCGTGCGCCGGTTGTGCGCTGCCGCTCTTCTCATCGCGCACGAAGTTCGATAGCCATACCGGCTGGCCGAGCTTCTGGACGCCGCTCGAGCATGCGGTGGGCACGCGCACCGACACGACTTTCGGCATGGTGCGCACCGAAGTGCATTGCCGGCGTTGCGGCGGTCATCTGGGCCATGTGTTCGACGATGGTCCGAAGCCAACCGGTCTGCGCTACTGCATGAACGGCCTTGCGATGACGTTCAGTCCGCAAGCCGCCTGACGTCATATCCCCTGGCCGCCCCCCCTGAGAAAGAGGGCTATCCCGCCCGTTCGCCAGATCCGGCGCCGCTAACCCATCAAAGGCGCAACGCCCGGCATTCGAGTGTTGCGTCAGGAGCACTTCATGACCTTGCTCATCCTCGCCTACCTCGGCGGGATTCTGACAATCGTCAGCCCGTGTATTCTGCCCGTGCTGCCCTTCGTCTTCTCGCGTGCGGGCCAGTCTTTCGCGCGCAGCGTGCTGCCCATGCTCGCCGGCATGGTGCTGATGTTCGCGCTGGTCGCCACGCTCGCGGCCGTGGGCGGCAGTTGGGTCGTGCAGGCGAACCAGTACGGCCGCTGGCTCGCACTCGCGCTGGTGGCGTTCTTCGGCGCGACGCTGCTCTTTCCGAAGCTCGCCGAACGGCTCACGCATCCGCTCGTGTCGCTGGGCGACCGTCTCTCGCAGTCTGCGCAAGGTGACGGCTCCGCCGCCGGCGCGGCTACCGGCCCGCGCCCCGGCGCATCGTTCCTGCTCGGCATTGCCACCGGCCTGCTCTGGGCGCCGTGTGCCGGCCCGATCCTCGGTCTGGTACTCACAGGCGCTGCGCTGCAAGGCGCGAGCGTCGGCACGACGCTGCTGCTGCTCGCTTATGCGGCAGGCGCGGCCACATCGCTCGCGCTGGCACTGCTCGTCGGCGGACGCGTGTTCGCCGCCATGAAACGCTCGCTCGGCGCAGGCGAATGGATTCGCCGCGTGCTCGGCGGACTGATGCTCGCGGGCGTTGGCGCGATCGCCTTCGGCCTCGACACCGGCGTGCTTGCACGGATTTCGACAGCGTCGACGGGCGGCATCGAGCAAAAGCTCGTGGAACAGTTGGGCGCCCGCCGGAACAACGCCGCCAATGCCAACGCCCCCGCACAGAACGCCCCGGCAACCGATCAGGCCAATGTAGGCACTGACACCAACGCAGGCGTCCCAGCCATGACCGCCACCGGCAGCGCAATGATGCGTGCCGCCGTCGATGCGCCCACCCCGCTGCCGGTCGAGGGCCAGTTGCCCTCGCTCGACGGCGCCGTGCAATGGCTGAACTCGCCGCCGCTCACCGCACAAGCCCTGCGCGGCAAGGTCGTGCTCGTCGACTTCTGGACATACTCCTGCATCAACTGCCTGCGCGCGCTGCCGTATGTGAAGGCTTGGGCACAGAAGTATCGTGATCAGGGCCTCGTTGTCATCGGCGTGCATGCGCCCGAGTTCGCGTTCGAACGCGATATCGGCAACGTGAAGAAGGCTGTACACGATCTGGGCGTCGACTACCCGGTCGCCATCGACAACAACTACGCCATCTGGCGCGGCTTCAACAATCAGTATTGGCCGGCGCACTACTTCATCGACGCGCAGGGCCGCGTGCGCTACCACCACTTTGGCGAAGGCAACTATGCCGAATCGGAGCGCGTGATCCAGCAACTGTTGCACGAGGCTGGGGCCAAGCAGGTCACAGGCGGTATTGCCGACGTACAAGCCAACGGCATTCAGCAAGCCGCCGACATGCGCGACGTCGGTTCGCCGGAAACCTATGTTGGCTACGAGCGCGCCAATAACTTCGCGTCCCCTGGCGGTGCCGTACACGATCAGGCCAACGACTATCGCGCGCCGTCGATGCCGTCGCTCAACCACTGGGGACTGGCCGGTCACTGGCGCGTCGGGCCGGAGCAGGCTACCGCAACCGAGGCGGGTGCCCGCATCGTCTACCGCTTCCATGCCCGTGACCTGCACCTCGTGCTCGGCCCGGACGCCAGCGGCAAACCCGTGCGCTTTCGCGTGACGCTCGACGGTGAAGCCCCCGGCGATGCCCACGGCACCGACGTCGCTGCCGATGGCACCGGCACGGTGACGTCGCAACGCCTTTACCAATTGGTGCGTCAGTCGGGCGATGTGCGCGACCGGACGTTCACCATCGAGTTTCTCGATCCGGGGGTGTTTGCCTACGCCTTCACGTTTGGTTGAGTATGAACACGTCAGACAGATCACTCGACCTGACGCCTGCGCGCACGAACCAGCACAACACCTCCATCGCCACTGACATTGCCACCGAGGCGTCCATGGACGCCGGGAGTTTTCAAATGCCTCAATTCGATTCGCTTTCCCCGTCGCAAGCCCGCGACGAAACTTCAGGCCAATCGCCACGCCGCACGTCGCCCGTCTCGCGAGTCCGGCGCGTTCTGGTTGGTGCCGCCGCAGCCGCCGCCGGGGTACTCGTCTGGCAAGTCGGTGCCTACGCGTTCGGCGGTGCCGAAGCGGCCGTGGTCATCCCCGTGCCGAAACTCGACGAGGCCGCCACCGGCGCGCGCACCGAAAAGGCGGTGTTCGCCGGCGGTTGCTTCTGGGGAGTGCAAGGCGTGTTCCAGCATGTGAAGGGCGTGACAAAGGCCGTGTCCGGCTACGCGGGCGGTGCGGCAAAGACCGCCGATTACGAAACCGTCAGCAGCGGCTCGACGGGCCACGCCGAATCAGTGGAAGTGACGTTCGATCCGCAGCAGGTCTCCTACGGGAAGTTGCTGCAGATCTACTTCTCCGTGGCGCACAACCCGACCGAGCTGAACCGTCAGGGGCCCGACAGCGGCACGCAATATCGATCGGCTGTGTTCCCGATGAACGATGCGCAGCGCAATGTCGCCAACGCGTACATCGCTCAGCTCGACACCTCGCACGCCTACAGCAAGCCCATCGCGACAAAGGTCGAGAAGTACACGGGCTTCTTTGCCGCCGAGGCCTATCATCAGGACTTCCTGACCGAACATCCGACGTATCCGTACATCGTCATCAACGATCTGCCGAAGGTGAGCGACCTCAAACGCCTGTTCCCCACGCTCTATCGCGACACCCCGGTGCTCGTGAAGGCAGCCACCAAGTAAGCGCCACTGCGATAAAGGCGGCAGGCGTGCGTTCACACGCCCTGCTCGCCCTTACTGCATGCCTCAGCGATTCTCGGCGAGCTTGTACACGCGCAACCGGTGGCCATCGGGGTCGGATGCCACGAACGTGCGACCGAAGTTCATCGTCGTCGGGGCCTGTACGATAGTGATGCCCCGGGCGCGCCAGTCTTCCCAGGTGGCATCCACGTGTGCGTCGGACGCCGCCGGTATCACGAGTTCGCTCCCCCCCGGCGGGGCGATCACCGTTGGCACCACGGAAAAACGCGCCCACAGCCCCAGCTTCAGCCCCGAGGGAAATTCGAACAGCGCATATCCGGGCGACGCTTCGACCGGCTCCAAGTCGAACAGATCGGCGTAAAACGCCGCACTCTCCGGAGGACTCGCAACATACAGATTGACCATGTTCGGGTGCAGCATGACTAGCTCCTATCGATAATGATGAATGACTGCCGCCTCGTCGGCCCCGTGATGCCGGTGCTGCCGCGCGCTGTCATGAATGCCATCGTACGAAGGGATGCTGTCAGATTTTGTCAGTAGTCGAACGCCGATTCGAAACGCCGTGAAGACCGCCGGTTGTCACTGTCTGCCGGTCGTTTCCCGCCACGTCTTGAGCAACGCTCGCCGCCCGCGCGGGTAGCGCGTTTCGGTTACGGTCATGGCTTCGATGCGATCCGCGCGAAAGTGACGGAAACCGTCGCGCAACTCGCACCACGCGACGATCATGCGCACCCGGTCGAAGAAGCCGAGCGCGAACGGCCAGATGACGCGCTCGGACATACGCCCAGCTTCATCCCGGTAGGACAAGTGGAGTTTGCGCTCGGCACGAATGGCCTCGCGAATGACGGTCAGATCGACGATCATGGGGGGCAACGGATCGCCCGGACCGATGAGCAGCGTCGACGCCTCGAGCGATGCGCGCAGATCCGACGGCAGCACCGCCGCTATCTTGGCCAACGCGTTCGTCGCGGCGTCGGCCAGCGCACCGTCGGTACGCTTGGCCACCCAGCGCGAACCCAGCACGATCGCCTCGATCTCTTCTTCCGAGAACATCAGCGGTGGCAGCAGAAAACCCGGCTTGAGCACGTAGCCCAGCCCCGGCGCGCCTTCGATGTGCGCGCCCTGCGCCTGCAATACGGCAATGTCCCGGTAGAGCGTGCGTAGGCTCACGCCAAGCGAGTCGGCCAGCGCCGCACCCGCCACCGGGTAGCGGTGACGGCGCAGCAACTGCATCAGAGAGAAGAGACGTTGTGTGCGGGACATGGCGCGTCATTATGCGCCATGCCGTCCCGCGAGGTGATGCATCGGATTACTTCTGACGCAGTTGTTTGACGATCTCGGAATTCACGTCGCCCGCTTGCCCGCCATAGGCCACGCGCAGGTAGTTGCTCAACTCGGCGATCTGCGCGTCGGTGAGCCGCTTGTCGAACCCAGGCATGTCCTGCATGGCCTCCAGCCCCGGGAATTTCTGCGGCTCGATGCCATCAAGGATCGCGACGATCAGATTGCGCGAATCTTTCTGGCGCACCGTCGAATTGCCCAGCATTGACACCGCGACGTGCGGCTTGCCCGTGCCATCGGCCGCGTGGCATCCCGCGCAGACAGCCAGATACAGATTGCGGCCGGCCGTCAGCTTGCTCGTGTCGGGCTTGTCGGGCAACGGCTTCGGTGCAGGCACCGCGTCGCCGAGCAGATACGTCGAAAGCGAGCGCAAATCGTCAGGCGTGAGGTATTGCGTGCTCAGGTGCACCACCGGATACATCTCGCCGAACGCCGACCCTTGCGGAGCGATGCCCGTGCCGAAGAACGTTTGCAGATCCTTCACCGTCCAGCCGCGCGCAGCCAGCGCCTCGGGCGTCAGATCGGGTGCAGCAATGCGCCCGAGCGCTGCGCCGCCGAGCGGCTTGGCCTTGTCGAGTTGTCCGAACGTGCCCCGCGGCGTGTGACATTCCGCGCAGTGGCCCAGGGCGTTGGCGAGATAGCGGCCGCGCAGCCAGTCCGCCGACTGCCCCTTCGAGGCGTCGGGCAGCGTGTCCTTCAGGAACATCCAGTCCCACCCGCGCATGCCGAAACGCATGTTGTACGGAAACGAGAGGTCGTGCTTGCGGTTAGGCACAGCGGCCGGCTTCACCGACATCAGGTACGCGTAGATGGCGTCGCTGTCCGCGCGGGTCATCTGACGATAGGACGTGTACGGCATGGCCGGGTACAGCGTCTTATCCGGGGCGACACCGTCGTGCAGTGCGCGGTAAAAATCGTCGGCCGTCCAGCCACCGATGCCGTTCGTCTTGTCTGGCGTGATGTTCGTGCCGTAGAACGTACCGAACGGTGACTTGAGCGGCACGCCGCCGGCAAACGGCGCACCGTCCGCACTCGTATGACAGGCCGCACAATCGGCCGCACGCGCCAGATACTTGCCGCGAGCGATCTGTTCGGACGAAGCGTTCGCCGCCGGTGCGGGCGATGCCGTTGATGCCGGCGGTGCGGATGCCGAAGCACCACTGGCCGCCGACGCCGTAGCGCTCGGGGCATCTGCGGCCATCGCGCTCGTGACGAGCGACGGCACCATCGACGTCTTCGGTCTCGGCGGCTGTGCGGGCTCGGGAGGCTTGGGCGCCGTCGAGTCGTTGCAGGCGGCAATCAGCAGCACAACGGCGACGCATGCCGCACGTGTACTCCATCGGGTGACGCGATTCAGGCGCATGGCATATCCCCTCATTTCGCGTCCTTCATTTGGCATCCTTGATGCAGCCGGGGGTGCGAAGAATGACGTCACGCACGGCCTCGTAGTAGCGCACGTAGCCCGTACAACGACAGATCTGATCGTTGAGCCCCGCCGTGATCGCGGCTTCGAGATCCGCGCGGGCGACCGGATTGCGCTTGAGCCCCTCGATGAGCACCGTCGCCGCATTCACGAAGCCCGGCGTGCAGTAGCCGCACTGAAAGCTGAAGTGATCGAGAAACGCCTGTTGAATCGGTGCGAGCGTGAGTTTTTCGTCGGTATCGCGCACCGCATGGCCTTCCACGGTGCGCACAGTCTTGCCGTCGAAATAGTTCGCCCCGGTAATGCAGGTGCGTACCGTCTCGCTGCTGCCGTCGGCATGATCGACGATCACTACACACGCGTGACAGATGCCCTGCCCGCAACCCAGACGCGAGCCCGTGAGGCCAAGGGTCTCGTGCAGGAAGTCGATCATCATCAGGCCGGCCGGCACGTCCATCGGCCCGTGCGATATGCCGTTGACCTTCACGGTCACAGGCAGTGTTTCCCACGGCGTTTTGCCGTTCGCCGGTGCTGCCGGTGCCGATGCAGCGCTCGCACCGCTCATATCCTGTACCGCACCCGTCGTCGCCGTGGCGTCCGACGCGGCCAGCGGTGCACTCGAAACGTCCGTCATGCCAGTACCTCCTGGATCTTCTCCGGCGTCACCGGCAAATCCGTAAATCGATGGCCAATCGCGTGCGCGAGGCCGTTCACAATCGCCCCCACCACGGGAATCATCACCACTTCCGCGATGCCCTTGGGCACATCGGTCTCGGAAATCGGCGGCAACACCTCTCCCGTTTGCGTCCATACCGCGACGTCGACCGCGCGCGGCAAGTGATAACGGTTGAAATTCCACGTACCGTTGCCCGGACCGTCTTCATACAGCGGCAAATACTCATGCAACGCATGGCCTATGCCCATCGCGAGACCACCCTGCAATTGGCCGGAGACGAGTTGCGGCGAAATCTGGTTGCCGCATTCCATGATGGAATGGTGCGTAAGCAACTCGACCTTGCCGCTTGCCTCATGTACCGACAATTCGACGAGCGTGCCCACAGCGCTGTAGTAGGTCACCGCAGCGTTGTTACGCTGCACCGGCGGGTAATACACACGCTTGCGGTCGATGGTGCGGTAACCGGTGCCCGGTGTGGGCACCGCAACCTGCATGCCCGCGCTTCCCGCGTTGAGTGACGGTGCGCCTTTCGCGCCCTTGCCGAAGCGCAGTGCAATGCCGTCGACGGGCAGGCGCTGTGTCACACCGTCGCCCAGATCCCAATCCGCTTCGGCCCACTGCCAGCGATTGAAGACATGCACCGTCGCGCCCGTCACCAGTCCCAGTTCGTGCGCGGTCTTGGCGAGCATGGGTAACGGCAGCGCTTCGAGCCCTGCGGCCGAGAGCTTGCCCTCGACCCAGCGCGCGTCTTCCGCACGCACCACGAGCGGTGCCGCCTGGCCGCCGCCGAGTCCGCGACGCCAGATCGAGAGCGCCGCCGGCCACAGTCCTTGCAGGAACAACAACCGTGCGGCTTCGCGCGTGCTGTGCGTGAAATAGAAAGCGGAGTTTGTCGCGCTCGATGGCGACGCATACCCCGGCGACCATCGCGGATTGGCGGCGAGCTTGTCCTGATCGGCCTGCGACATCAGATACGGATCGCCGCTCGTCACGACCGGCAGTTCCGGCCAGTCGGTGATCGCGATGTGCACATCCGTTGCGGGCATGCCGAGCCACTTTGCCACCGCAACCGCTTGCGATGTCGAGGTGCCCGTGCCGATCTCGGCCGCCGTGTGATGCAACGAGATCTTGCCGGTCTCGTCGATCTCCACCCGCGCGAACGAGGTCTCGGCGCCAGTGCCGAAGTCCTTTTGCACGCAGGCAAACCCGACGCCGTAGCGACGCCCCGGATGCGCGGCTTCGTACTCCGCCTTCTTCTTGTCTCGCTGCGTCCACAACGGGTGAGCCTTGGCGCGGGCGAGCACTTCATCCACCCGCACGGCCCCTGCCGGAATGGCGCCCTGCGTGTTCTTCATGCCCGAGCGCAGCGCGTTCTTGAGACGAAAGTCGATAGCGTCGACACCGAGTTGCGCCGCCATCTCGTCGATCATCATTTCGGTGGCGGCCATCGACTGCAACGTACCGTAACCGCGCGCCGAGCCTGCGTCGATCGCACGCGAGGCGATCGCTACGCTCGCCAGATCGCTCTGCGGGAAGTAGTAGATCGATTGCGCCGCCGTTGCCCCGACCATCGCCACTGAGGGCGAGAAGTTCATTCGCCCGCCGCCGTTGCATTCCATATCGGCCGAGAACGCCTGGAGCAAGCCACTTTCCTTGTCGACGCCAATGCGATAACGCATGGTGAACGCGTGCCGCTTGAGCGACGTCTGGAACTGTTCGTAGCGATCGTTGGCCAGCCGCACGGGCAAGCCATCGCCGTACAACGCGGCTGCCAGACCGTAGAACGGCATGTTGTAGTGGTCCTTCGAGCCGTAGCCCACCGTGTAGCACGGGTAGACGATCAGGCGCTTGACCGGGAAGTGGCCCTTGGCTGCCATCGCCGCCGCGTTCTCGGCAACTTCCGATGGCGATTGCGTGGGCACCACCATGTGCAACGTCTGCGTGGCCGCGTCGTACCAGCAGTTAGCGTTATCGGGCTCGAGCGCCGCCGTGTCGACTGACTGCGTGCGGTACTCGCGCGACATCACCAGCCAGTTCGCGGGCGGGTGCGCAAGCGACTCGCCGATCTTGCCCGCATAGGCCATGCCTTGCTCATCGAGCTTGCCGTGATCGTTGCCGTCGGGCCAGACAGGCAGATGCTTGCGCATCATGCTCGGGAAGATCGGCGCGTCCTTCAGGCTTGAATAGACGTCGTCGTCGTACGCCGTTTTGCCGCCGACGCGCACGTAACGGAAACTCCCCCACGGATCTCGCTCGAGCGGGCCGGTCACGTCGCCGTAGCGAATGATCTCGTTGTGGAACTTGAGCTTGTCCTTGGCGAAACGAAAACGCGCGAAGTCGCGATAAATCAGGATCGCCACCGCATGCCCGAGATAAGCAGGTGTCTTGCCCGCCGGCAGCAACATGTCCTCGCCATAGAACTCGGGGAAGGCCACACCATCGCGCACGAGATCGTCGGCGCTCACCACACGATCCGGTTGCAGGCCGTCGTCCAGACGCGAGAGATCGAAGCCGAGGTACGGACGGTCGGCGAGCGTCGTGCGCAGCACAAAAGCGTGCGCTTGCTGCGCGGGCCACCCCGGCATGTCACGCGAACGCACGTCGCGCGCGAAGATCTTGGCGCCGGTGACTTTGGCAGTGCCATCGATGCGGAATTTGGCTTGTCCTTTCGCGGCGTCCCACGCGACAGGCGTGAGGTTCTTGTCCTCGAACAGCGCGGCGAACGCGCGGCTGCCCAACGGGGCGATGTACACCGAAATGCCCGCAACGACCGAGGCCTTGAGAAACCCGCGACGCGACATGGCGAAGCCGGGCGCGGCATCGGGACGCTGCGAGGATCGGGAAAGCTGAGGGAATTCAGCAGCGACATCAGGACGAGCGTCATCGCTCGACACAGCCGCAGGTGGACAGTGTTTTCTTGGCAGGCGCGGCATAAGCGTTCCGTCCGTCTTGTTTTGGGGGGATAAATCACGATCACAAAGCTCGCGAACCGCAAAACAGCACTGCAACGCTCACGGGGCCGCGTCGTCGGACTTCACGCCGTCGACCCACGATGCATGTTCACAATGCGTGACATTCACCTGCCGTGATGCGCTCGTGAAGTTCTATATGAACACGCTTCATGAGTGACATCGGACGTGCCAAGGCTACACGTCGACTCCGGGAATGACAAGGTTGGTCATGCCGCACTGCGTGAGAACGTGCGCAATATGTCAGGCATGGCGCACCGCACAGCGGGCAAGCGCGGGCGATATTCGAACGGTGTGTGTTGCCTATGCCCAATGAGAAATGCCGCTATATCTCACAAGACATAGCGGCATCGGATTTATTGTGCAGCGCGTATTTTCACGCGTTCATTCGATACGCAATTCCATGCACGTCAGGTCGAGCCAGCGGCCGAATTTCGTCCCGACTTCGTTGAAGGTGCCGACCATGCGGAAGCCGAGTTTTTCGTGCAGACGAATCGACGGCGTATTCTGCGCTTCGATGCTCGCGATCATCACGTGAATGTCGAGTGCGCGCGCGCGTTCGATGAGTTCGCGCATAAGCGTTTCGCCAACGCCGCCGCCGCGCGAGTTCTTGTCCACATAAATCGAATGCTCGACGGTATGGCGATAGCCATCGAATGCGCGCCAATCACCGAACGACGCGTACCCCGTAACCTTGTTGTCGCGCTCGGCCACGATCACGGGAAACCCGCGCGCCACACGCGCCGCCAACCACTCGCGTCGATTGTCGACGTCAACCAGCCCCTCGTTCCAGATGGCGGTCGTGTACTCGACAGCGTCGTTGTAGATGTCGCGAATGGCGATGAGATCGGCGTCAGCGGCGTCGCGAACAATGAGCGAAGAAATCATTTGAGGGTTCCGCAAGCAAAAAAGCCGTGAATGACGGCATAAACAATGCCATCTATTTTACTGGAAATAAATTTCTATTAAAATAGATGGCATGAATATCAACGAACGCATCGCCCGCCGTGTGCGCGATCTGCGCAGCGAGCGGGGCTATTCCCTCGACACACTCGCAGAGCGCAGCGGGGTGAGCCGCTCGAGCATCTCGCTTATCGAGCGCGCGCAGACCAGTCCGACGGCCAACGTGCTCGACAAGCTTGCCACCGCGCTCGATGTCACGCTCGCCTCGTTGTTCGACGGGCACGCGCGGGACGACGCACCGCCCTCACCTCTGGCTCGCCGCGCCGACCAGCCGGTGTGGACAGACCCCGACTCCGGCTACGTGAGACGCAATCTTTCGCCGGCACAACCTTCGCCACTGCAGTTCGTCGAGGTGCAGTTTCCGGCCGGCGAGCGCGTCGCCTATGACACAGGCACGCGAGACAACGAAGTCTGGCAACAGATATGGGTAATCGACGGCACCATCGAAATCACTCTGGGCACCGCTACGTGGCGGCTCGATACGGGCGATTGTCTCGCAATGCGGCTCGATCAACCGATCGGTTTTCATAACCCTGCGTCAGTGACCGCACGTTATCTCGTCGGGCTCGTGACACTGCCGTTCATCGCGGCCAGGAGAACATCGTGATGTCTGTTTCGTCGTCCATTGCCCTGCAACGACTTGACGGCGCGCAAGCGTTTGCGGCCATCGACGCACTCGCCGACGTGCTTATCGACTGCGTGGAAGGCGGCGCGTCGGTGAGCTTCATGCTGCCGCTTACGCGCGAGCGCGCCGCTGCGTTCTGGCGCAAGGTGGCCGACGGCGTGGCGCGTGGCGAACGCGCGTTGCTCGTTGCCCGCCGTCGTCCCCCCGGCGCGGCGGGCGATGGCGAGATCGTCGGCACGGTGCAACTGATTCTCGACCTGCCCGAGAACCAGCCGCATCGCGCGGATGTCGCAAAGATGCTCGTCCATCGCTCGGCACGGCGTCAGGGGGTGGCACAGCAGTTGATGGCGGCCATCGACGACGTCGCACGCAATGAAGGCCGTCACGTGCTGGTGCTCGACACCGTAGCAGGCGGCGACGCCGAACGGCTTTACCAGCGCAGCGGCTGGCAACGCGCGGGCGACGTGCCGAAATTCGCACTCATGCCCGACGGCGCGTTCTGTGCCACAACGTTCTATTACAAGCACCTCTGACGCGTCGCCGGAACGGTCTGCAACCTTTTAGTGCAGCGCCGCCAAACCGCTTAGCAACGCTTTGTGGAACGTCGCAGGGTCCTGCATCTGCGGCGCGTGCCCCAGTTCGGGGAACGCCACGAGCGTGGCGCCAGGGATTGCCGCCTGTGCCGCTTTGGCGAGCACGGGGTAGTGTCCGAGACGCGCCTGTACCTCCGGTGGCGAAAAGTCCTTGCCGATGGCCGTGGTGTCTTTGCCACCAATGAGCAGCAGCGTCGGCACGCGAATCTGTCCCAACTCATACACCACCGGCTGCGTGTAGATCATGTCGTAGAGCAGCGCCGAGTTCCACGCCACGATGCGTTTGCCCTGCCCGCGATACATCCCGGCCAGCATCTGCACCCACGGCTCGTAACGATCGCTCCATTGACCGGCGTAGTACGTCGCCTGCTCGTAACGGCGAATGCCCGCCGCAGTCGTGCGCAGCTCACGGTCGTACCACTCGTCCACAGTCTTCGACGGCACGCCCAACGCCTTCCAGTCCTCAAGACCGATCGGATTGACAAGCACGAGTTGTTGCGTCTCGCCGGGATACATCAGCGTATAGCGCACGGCCAGCATCCCGCCCGTCGAGTGCCCCACGATGGTCGCCGTTTTGATACCGAGCGAGGCCAGCAGCGCATGCGTATTGTTCGCGAGTTGCTGGAAGCTGTATTGATATTGCGCCGGTTTGCTCGACTTGCAGAATCCGACCTGATCCGGGGCGATCACGCGATAGCCCGCCCCGGCCAGGGTATCGATGGTCTCTTGCCACGTGGCGGCGCAAAAATTCTTACCGTGCAACAGCACGACGGTTCGCCCGTTGGCCTGCGCAGGTTTCACGTCGAGATACGCCATATGCAGCGGCAAGCGCTGCGAGGTGAAGTCGAATCGATTGACCGGATACGGGTAGTCGAAGCCCTGCAACTCGGGACCATAGGCCGGACCGGCGTTGCTCTGGGCGATTTCCGATGCTGTGTCGGCGGCGCGCGCAGGCGCGGCCATCAGGGCGGCGTTCAGAACCACGAGGCAGGTGAGACGGGCCAGGGCACCTGTGGGCAGCGTCGCAGCGGCTCGTTGCGACACGCGGTGTATGCGTTGGCTAAGCGATGACGTCATAAGAGAGAGGCGCACCGTAGCACGCGAAGTGGCACAAAGCAGAATGGGGCGATTGTGCCACGCGGCTCTCTTACGCGAACGCCTCGCAAAAAGCCCGCCCGGGCGCTGCAGCGCCCGGAATATCTGGGGCTGCCGCGCGTGCCCGTGGTGAGACTTAGTTACCGAAGTAGGTCGTGCCGGCACGTTGCAGACCGCCGACCGAGCCGGCCGCCACCGATGCTGCCGGCGCTGCCGGTTGAGCGCTGGGCGTCGCCTTCGGATACACGGTATCGTGTTGAGCCACGAGACCCGCCTTCTGCGCCTGGATCAATTCCTCACGCACCTGAGCACGGGTGAGCGCGCTGGTTTGGGGCACCCACGAGAATTCCGACGGGCCGTCGAAAGCATCGCTGGCAAAGGCCGAACCGGCCGACACGGCCAGCATGGCGGAAATCAGGGCAGAGGTAATACGAGTGCGCTTCATGGTCTTTCTCCTGTCTTATTGAAGGGGGCGATGCTTAACTCATCGTCGACAGTTACAGTCTATTGATGCGCAATTTGACAATAAATAACAATATTTATAATCAATAATTTCTTATTTTGAAATAATTAGACGTAAAGGGGGTCGAATGCGATTTCACTTGCATCACACCCATCTCTATCCCAATGCACGATTGACGGCATACGACGGGCCGACAGCCTCGTCAGGTGGTGTGACGCTGGAATTCAGCGATGGCGCGGGCAGCGTCGGGCAATATCAGTCTTTCGCCGAAAGCTCGCTGATACTGGATGTTGCGCCGTACCGAACGATCACAGGTGCGCAGCTTCCGGCCAAGCGCTGGCGACTCAGGCTCGCCGGCGAACGCGACATCTGGTGTGTCGAAAAGAAACGCGACGCCGGTCAATAACCACTTTGACTAAATGGTTATTGGGGTCTGCTGCTTCATATCTTCATCAACGCTCCCGGGCCCTCACACGACGCATGTTTCGGTACCCGCAACGCTAAGACAGCGAGTGCCCGCATGACATGTGAGTGAGTGCAAACCGCGCTGCGGTGGGCGTTACGGTACTTTTTCCGCATACTTCAAACGCATGTATAAGCAAGCACTCGCTTCGGAAGCCGAAAGAATTGCGCAAAATCTGATGTCATTGATGCATTGCACGCATAAGTGCCACAGCATTGACGTTCCCGGAATGGTTTTGAAGGCGCGGAAAGAAACTCGGTAAAATCCGCAGCGGCGTGGGGGTGCCCGCTGAACGCGGCCCGTGCCCGAGATGCCAGGCACGGCTGCGGCATCTCGCCGAAGTACACGGCGCGCGCGCCGCTCAATGGAAGACATGCATCAGATGAAAGCGCCCAGCAACCTGATTACTGGAGAAGTGCGGACCCGGATCCGCAGCATGATTCTTACCTCGGAACTCAGACCGGGGCAGCGCCTCATCGAAGACGATCTGATTCAGCGGCTTGGCGTTGGGCGTACCCCCGTGCGTGAGGCCCTGCTCATCCTGCAAGGCGAGGGCTTCATCGCCCGCAATCGCGGCTGGGAAGTTCAGGGGGTCGACCACCTGCAAGTGCACGCGATCTTCGAAAGTCGTGCGGCCATCGAAGCCGAAACGGCGCGACTCGCCGCGCGCAAAATCACCCCCGACGCCTGCGACGTCCTGGCCGCGCTCATCGAACAGATGGAGCCGGGCGGTCATTTGCCGCGTCTGGCCCTCAATCGCCTGAACACGGAATTTCACGATCTGATCGTGAAGGCTGCCGATAACATAGTGTTGGCGCAGTTTCACGATCGCACGCAATTCTATTACTGGGCATTGCGCATCCCCGTCATGTTCTCCGACGAACAACTGAGCGCCACCAACGCCCAGCACCGTGAATTGCTCGCCGCCTTGCGAGCCCATGACGACGAACGGGCAGCGCAGATCGCGCGAACCCACGTCGAGACGACGATGGCCATCGTCGAGCCCGCCCTGCCGCGCTGACGCAGCGCCCGCAAGCGCTTGCCGCCTCAGCGCACCAGATAGCCGGCTACCCGCCAGCGGCTATCGATGCCCAAGACCATCGTCACCATCTCATGGGCATCGGCCTTGTGTTCAAAGACCGTGTCGTACTGAATCACCACATACTCGCCGTCCGGCTGCCCCGGAATGGTGCGCGTAAATACGGCATCCTTCGTCTTGCGCGACTTCACCTTCCCCAGCGGCGAACGCGCCGCGCTCAGACTTTGCGCCCAGTCCTCGGCCGAGATGGCGCGTTGGAACGCCGACGCGGTCTGCTCCCAGCTTTGCTGCCCACGATTAAGATCCGCGAGTCCGAGCCAGAGGTTGGCGGCTTCAAGCGCCGGGCGCACGTCGCGGTTGATGTCGGCCGCCGGTGCAGTCGCACCGCTTGCGGGAACTGAGAAGAGCGGCGCCTGTGCCCTGCGGCGCTCCATTGGCTCCTGCTGCGCCCGCACCGGCAGGGTACTCAGGCTGCCGGCCACGCTCGCGGTCAGCGCCAGAATGTGCAGCAGACGGAAACGACGGGCACGATGCAGCGCAAAAGACTGGGTCGTCAACATTGACGCAAACTCCTTGAAACGAAAAAGACTAACCCGTTCATTCTACTGGCGTGTAACGCGCGCAGCCGCGTACATTACAATGCACAACACATGCTCGTTTCCCCCCGTTGGTCATCGCCATGTTGACGACGTCTTTGCTCGCGATAACCTCACTGCTCAGCTTCATGATGTTGCTGATCGTGGGTTCCCTTCTACGCTCACGCGTGGCAGGCGTACGCGAATGGTGCCTCGCCAACGTGGCGGTACTTATTTCCCTGCCGCTGTTCGCCCTGCGCGGCGTCGTGCCCGACTTCCTGTCGATTCCCATTGCCAATATCGCCCTCGCCGGCGGTCTGCTGTCTTACTACGCCGGGTGTGCCCGTTTTCTCGGTCAGCCGACGCATTGGCAGGTGCTGGGCGCGTCACTGGGGGTTCTCGCCGCCGCGATCCTGTTCTGGTTCTACGGCACGGACAATCCGCAAGTGCGCGTCATCATCGTCTCCGCCTATCACACGACGATGCTGCTGGCCATAGCCCAGCTCATTGCACGGCACATCCCGCCGCGCCGCCATCCCTATAACTATTGGCTGACGGCGAGCCTTGCGACCGTGTTCGCCATCGGACATGCGGTACGTGGCGTGGTCTTCGGCTTGACACCGGCCCCCGGTCCGGAACTGTACGCACCGACAGCATTCAACGCCGCAATGCTCACGATTGGCACCATCGTCATGCCCGCCATGACGATGGGCGCGGTCATGATGATTCACGATGCGATGCTCGCGACCGCCGAAGAGGCCGCCAACCGCGACTATCTGACCGGCGCGCTCTCACGCAAGCATTTCGACCTGCTGGCGCGTCAGGAAATGGCGCGCGCCCTGGCGCGCAGTCTGCCGCTGTCGATCGTGGTCATCGATCTCGATCACTTCAAGCAGATCAACGACACGCACGGCCACGCCGGCGGCGACACGGTGCTACGCGAATTCGTGAAGCTCGTGCGTGACGTCCTGCGCGAGGGCGACATCTTCGGGCGATTGGGCGGAGAGGAGTTTGCGGTGTTACTGCCGGGCACGGACACACCTGGCGCCATCCGTATTGCCGAGCGGCTGCGCACACAGGCGAGCCGTCATCTGGTGGCCGGTCCGTTCGGCGTGTGTCATTACACGCTGAGCGGCGGCGTGGCGACGTGGCACGCACATGAAAGCCTCGAAGCGCTGTGCATGCGGGCCGACCGTGCCCTGTATGCCGCGAAGATCTCCGGACGCAACCTCGTGCTCTCCGACGTTCTCTCGAGCGACGAGACGGCGTCCGAGGCGGGCTGAGTCAGCGCCGCCTGCCGCATCGCATCGCCTCATCGCATCCGCCGCCGCTCAGGCGTGCGAGCCGTCGCTCGCATCGCCGAAGAACTCGCGGCGCATGCGCACCACGTACGCGGTCAGATTCGGATGGTTCTCGATCTCGTCGCGCAATGTCATCCGGAAGTCCGGCGACATGGCGCTCGCAATAAATCCAAAGGCTGTTGCATCGGCACCGCATGGCGCCTGCCCGAAGAAGTACAGTTTGTCTCCCAGCAGTTGGGCTGCGGCCTGCGCGCCGCGCTTGAGTAGTTGCGCTTGCTCCTGCGGCGTATAACGCCCCGTCCCCTGCCCGTGCAACGTGTTTCTGACCTTGCGACGGATGAACGCCTGCGCGAGGGGACGCACTGGCCAGGGAATCGACTTGAAGAACGATGCGGGACCTTTGGCGAAGTTCTCGTCGTCGCACCAGCGCGCCTGCACCACGTGCCAGTAGAAGTGATCTTCCAGCGCCTTCTCGAACATCCACGCGGCACCCCGTTGCTCAGGCGTGAGGCCCGCGTCGAAATCAAACCCGTACTTGCGTTCGATGTGCAGCCGGATCAACGTCGAGTCCGCCACGATCTCGCCGTTGTCATCGATATAAGGCAGCTTCCCCTTGGGCGCCCGTCGAAACCCGCCCCGATTCGTCTGATACGGCAGCCCGGCGAGCTTGAGCAGCATTTCCGCTTTGACAACGAACGGGCTGGCGTCCGGCAGCCCGAATGCCGGGCCGAAGGTGTACAGGGTCAACATCGAGGGCAGGCTCCTGCGCAATATGAATGGAATGGCGCAGAGTATTACATGTGGCGACGACGGCGGCGACCCCGGTAATCGGGCAGGGTTACCTCACTCGCACACTGTTGTTTTATACAGTATCATATTCCCCAATCGAGGAATGTCATATGAAAACCATCGACTGGGATCAACTGGCGCTGAGCGCCGCCGAGCGCGACCTTGCCGGTATCGTGCGCGAGATCGCCGCGCGTTACGCGCAACAGGGCCAGAGCATCACGGAAGCGATGTCGCCGCCCGCAGCTCTCGCGACGGAACGCTCGGGCAGGTCGAGCGCACCTGACGAATTGAGCGAAACCGCGCCGGCACTGACGCTGGACTGGCGCACGCTCGTGGCCATTGCCGATGAGGCGGAAGCCGATATCGGGCTGCACGCGCGCCATGAACCGTGGGTCCTGGCTCGCCTGCTGCGCCTGCCCGGCGACGAGGCCTTGCGTCGCGACGGCGCACTGCTGCCGCTTGATGCGCCCGTCGATCTGCACTGGCCGGATGCGCCCGCCCCCGCCGTGTTCCGTGCCATCGCCGCCGCATTCGCCGATGATGACCTGCAAGATGACAATGCCGCATCGTTCGCGGCGAAGCCATCGGCGCTCCCCATGGCAGCACGGCCCCATGGTTCGAACGGTCCGGCGTGTTCGACCTGACAGCCACCGGAAATCCCAAGGTCAACGAGGTTCACGAAGTGCCTGAATTCGCCGTCGAGGACGCCAACGCGCAAGTCATCCCCGAGGTCATTGACCCGGAGACGCTCGCCCGCTCCCTGCCCGCGCCAATGGTCTTCGTCGATCTGGAGACGACGGGTGGCAACGCGCTCGAAGACCGCATCACGGAGATCGGCGTGGTCGAAGTCGGCCCGCACGGCGTTGAACAGTGGAGTACTCTGCTCGACCCGGCCGAACCGATTCCGCCATTCATCCAGCAGTTGACGGGGATCACCAATGAGATGGTGCGCGGCCAGCCGTCGTTCGAAACGCTGGCCCAAGGGCTGGCGGAACGTCTGCACGGCAAACTGTTCGTCGCCCACAATGCGCGCTTCGACTACGGCTTTCTCAAGAACGAGTTCCGGCGTGCCGGCATCGGCTTTCAGGCGGATGTGCTTTGCACGGTGCGTCTGTCGCGCCTGCTCTTCCCCTCGGCGGCCCGTCACGGGCTGGATGCACTGATTGCCCGCTTCGGCCTCTCTCCGCTGGGCCGCCACCGCGCGCTCGCCGACGCCGATCTGCTCTGGCAGTTCTGGCAGAAGCTCCACACGATTTACGCGCCCGATCTGATCGGGCAAGCGGTACAGCGTGTCACCAAACGATCGAGCCAACCGCCACAGTTGCCGGACGAAGCGATCGACGCACTGCCGGACAGTCCCGGTGTTTATCTCTTCTACGGCGAAGGCGACACGCTGCTTTACGTCGGCAAGAGTGTCGATATCCGCTCACGCGTGCGGTCGCATTTTTCCAGCGATCACCAAGTCGCGAAGGACCTGCGCATCTCGCAGGAAATCCGGCGCGTGGAGGCGCGCCAAACGTTGGGGGAACTTGGCGCGTTGCTGCTTGAGTCGCAATTGGTCAAGCAACTGCAGCCGGTGCATAACCGTCTGTTGCGTCGTGCATCGAACCTCTACAGTTGGCAACTCACAGCGCATAGCGATGCGCCGCAGCTCGTGAGCGCGAAGGCGGTCGACTTCGCCAGTGCCGAAGCGTTGTATGGCACCTTCACGTCGCGCGCCAGCGCGCAGAGCGCGCTGCGGGCGCTGGCAGACGAACATCGTCTTTGCTGCGCGCAACTCGGGCTGGAGAACATGGCGGCCGGACGCCCGTGCTTCGGGTATCAGGTCAAACGATGTGACGGCGTGTGCGTCGGCGACGTGCCGCTCGCCGCGCATACCGAGCGGGTTCGCGAAGCCCTCACGACGCTGCAACTCGACACCTGGCCCTACGACGGCCCCATCGCCATTGAAGAACGTGGCGCCGGGGACCGCGCCGCCGAAGTCGAATACCACGTCATCGATCGTTGGCAGTATCTTGGCAGCGTGGCGTCGCGTGACGCATTGGACGCCCTGGTCGACAGCATGCCCGCCGTGACGGGCTTCGATCCCGACATCTATCGTCTGCTGGGCCGGCGTCTCGCCGCTTCCAGGCAAGGCACCGATCTGACCGCACTCAACGCCGCCACCGTGCAATCGCCGGACGAAGCGCCGGCACCGGCACACCGCGGGCATACGCCGCTGGTCGTTCTGGCACTGAGCCGTCCGGCGTTTCGCCTGAGCCCGGTCGCCCCGCCGGAAAACATCCCCAAGAAACGCAGCACTGCATTGTTGCGCCGCCGCCAACCGCGTCCCGAAGACCCGGCGCAATTTCGTCTGCCGTTCGACCCGTGTTAAGCCAGCGGAGGAACTCGCATGAGCGCGATTTCCCCCCCACCTGCATCGCCGCCTCAACGCAGTACCAGCGCGACGCCCCCGTCAGTAACGACCTACGCGGTCCCGCCAGAAGGCTTCGGCTTCGCCCTCCCTTTCATGCGGCGCGACGCACTCGCGGCACCCTCAATTTATTTCTCCCCGGCGTCCACTTAGGCAAAACCCTCCTTTCCACACCACGGAATGAGCATATAAATATTAAGTATTTGCAAGACGCATGCTAAAGGTCAAAGAATACGCAATCCGAATACAAAAGGCATTGCGGCATTGGCGACTTCGGCGTCGTCGATGACCGGGTTCCGGCGCGTAGGGTACGCGCCAGCACCCCGTCCCCACACAGAGCCAGATGGAATTACGCCAACTCGAAGCCTTCGCGGCGGTCATGTCGACCGGTAGCATCACTGCTGCCGGGCGTCTGCTCGGGCGCTCGCAGCCGGCCATTACGCGGATGATTCAGGAGCTGGAGGCCGAAATCGGCTATGCCTTGTTTGCTCGCAGCGGTCCACGTGTCACGCCGACCGAGCAGGGCTTTCTGCTCTTCGAAGACGTCGAGCATGTGCTCGCCGGCTTGCAGCAGATCCGCGCCCGTGCCGACGAAATCGCACGCGGCCAGACCCGTCCATTGCATATTGCCGCCACGTCGGCGCTGGCCGCCGGCCTCGTGCCCGCCGCCCTCGCTCTGCCGGGACTCGCTCGTGACAGCGTCCAGATTCAGATGCGCAGCACATCGCCCGAGCAGGTCGTGCATGCCGTACTCACGGGGGCCGCGGATATCGGCGTCACCAGTCTGCCGCTCGAACATCGCGGCATTGTCGTGCACTGGATCGGCGAGGCCGCCTGCGTCGCCGCCGTGCGCAGCGACGACCCGCTGGCCAAGCACGACCGCCTGCCGCTCACCGCATGTGCGGGGCGTCGCATCATCACCATGCAGAACCCGTACCGGCTGCGCCGCCGTCTCGATCAGGCGTTCGTACAAGCGGGTGTCGCCCCCGTCGGGCTGATCGAGACCAACGCGTCGATCAATGCAATGACGGCGGTTCGCGCCGGGCTCGGCGTCGCCGTGCTCGAGCCGGTCACCGCCTACGGCCTGCCGCTCGCCGATGTGGCCGTGCGCCCGATCGACGCCGACATTCCGTTCTTCTTCGGCGTCATCACCCGTGACGCACGCGAGCCGTCGCCTGCCGCCCTCGCGTTCGTCAGCGCACTTGCCGACGCCGCGCGCCACCTGCTGCCCGATTTCGTGCAGCACGCCGCCACCGAACACGCTCAAGTCTTGCAGTCGCTCTATGGCGACTTGCCCGCTCCCAAGGAAGCTCTGTCGTCATGACCCAGTCCCCGACACCCGCCACCGGCCTGCCCGCGCTCGAAGCGCGCCTGCGTCAGGACCTCGCCTGGCTCGAACTGCCCGCCAAGCACTGGGTGCCCGAGCGCACGTACAACGGCCAGCCCGTGCTCGACGTCGCCATCATCGGCGGCGGCATGGCCGGTCTTGCCGCCGCTGCGTCGCTCACGCATCTCGGCGTGGGCGCCGTGATCTTCGACCAATCGCCGCGCGGCTTCGAGGGCCCATGGGCCACCACCGCGCGCATGGAAACCCTGCGCTCGCCCAAGCAACTTACCGGCCCGGCGCTCGGCCTTCCCGCGCTCACCTTCCGTGCATGGTTCGAAGCCCAGTTCGGGCTCGAAGCGTGGGACGCCCTCGACAAGATCCCGCGCCTGCAATGGATGGATTACCTACGTTGGTATCGCGACGTACTCGCGATCGACGTGCGTAACGACCATCGCATCACCGCAGTGACGCCCCAAGGCGCCGACGGTCTCGTCGCGCTGTCGCTCACATCGCCCGCCGGAGAACACACGATCTATGCACGTCATGTGGTGCTCGCCACCGGTCGCGATGGCTTGGGCGGGCCGACAGTACCGGCCTTCGCCCGTGAGTTGCCGCGCCGCTTCTGGGCGCACTCGTCCGACGTGATGGACTACGCGACGCTGCGCGGCAAGCGCGTAGGCGTGATCGGTGCGGGGGCGTCTGCCATGGATAGCGCCGCCACGGCCCTCGAAGCCGGTGCGGCCAGCGTCGACCTGCTCATTCGCCGCGCCGATATTCCGCGTATCAACAAGGGCAAGGGCGCCGGCAATCCGGGCCTCACGCACGGTCACATCAACCTGCCCGACGAATGGAAGTGGCGCATCCGTCACTACGTCAACGTGCAGCAGGTGCCGCCGCCGCGCGGCAGCACGCTGCGCGTTTCGCGTCACGAGAACGCACGCTTCAACCTCGGTGCGCCGATTCTCGACGTCACTCCGGTCGGTGACGAACTGCAGGTACGCACTGCAAAGGGCACGTTCGTGCTCGACTTCCTCGTCTTCGCGACCGGCTTTCGCATCGATATCGAAGGACGTCCGGAATTCGCCGCGTTCTCGAAATTCGTGCGCAAGTGGAGCGACCGATACTCACCTGCCGCAGGGGATGAAGACATTGAACTGTCCGATTCGCCCGACCTTGGCACGGCCTTCGAATTCCTTGAGAAAACGCCCGGCGATTGCCCCGGGCTGGAGCGCATCCATTGCTTCTGCGCGCCGGCCACGCTATCGCACGGCGCGGTCTCAGGCGATATCCCGGCGGTGAGCGAAGGCGCAAAACGTCTGGCTCAAGGGCTCGCGGGCACGCTCTACCGTGAAGACGTCGCGCATCACTACACGAACATGGAGACGTACGCCGAACCGGAAGTCTATGGCGACGAGTGGACGCCTGCACCGCCGCCGCCCGCATTCGACAGCGAGACCGCCACGAAGGGCGAGGAGCGCATCGCATGACCGCCTGGATTCTGCGCCGTGCGCTGCAAGCGGTCTTCGTGGTCTGGCTGATGACACTGATCGTGTTCGTCGGTCTGCACGCGATCGGCAACCCCGTCGACATCCTGATCGGTCAGGACGTCGATCAGGTCGACCGTGCGCGCATCATCGCGCAACTCGGCCTCGACCAGCCGTTGTGGCGTCAGTACCTGTCGTTCCTCGGCGGCGCACTGCACGGCGAACTGGGCAACAGCTTCGTCTACAACGTGCCGGCCATTCAGTTGATTCTGCAACGCCTGCCCGCCACGCTTGAACTGGCCTTCGCCGCGCTCATCCTGGCGGTGTTCATCGGCATTCCGCTGGGTCTCTTCGCGGGCCTTTACCCGCGCAACCCGATCTCGAAGCTGCTGATGACCGGCAGCATCGTCGGCTTCTCGCTGCCGACGTTCTGGGTCGGCCTCATGCTCATCATGTTCTTCTCGGTGCATCTGGGCGTGCTGCCCGCAAGCGGCCGGGGCGAAACGGTACGCGTGTTCGGGGTGGAGTGGTCGTTTCTGACCGTTGACGGGCTGCGTCACCTGATTCTGCCCGCGCTCAATCTGGCGCTGTTCAAGATCTCGCTGGTGCTGCGTCTGACGCGTGCCGGCGTGTCGGAAGTACTGCCGCAGGACTTCGTGAAGTTCGCCCGCGCCAAGGGACTGTCGCCGCTGCGCGTGGTGCTCGTTCATGTGCTGCGCAATACGCTGATTCCGCTCGTGACGGTGCTTGGTCTGGAGTTCGGCTCGACGATCGCGTTCGCCGTAGTGACGGAGAGCGTGTTCTCGTGGCCCGGCGCCGGCAAACTCATTCTCGACAGCATCAACTCACTCGACCGCCCCGTGATCGTGGCGTATCTCATCGTCGTGGTGTGCCTGTTCGTGTCGCTCAACCTGATCGTGGACGTGCTCTACAAGTGGCTCGATCCGCGTGTGCGCGTGGAGGCCGCTGCCTGATGTCGCCCAATCTGTCTCCCAACGGCACCCCCGCCGCCGCGCTCGCGCCCGAGCCGGTGCCCCTGCGTCGCGAATCGCCCTGGCAGCAGGGCCTGCGCGAGTTCGTCCGCTCGAAGAGCGCCGTGCTTGGTCTCGTCGTGCTCGTCGTGCTGATCGTCGCCGCCATCACCGCCCCGTGGATCACGCCGCAGAATCCGTATGACCTGATGCAGCTCGACGTGATGGATGCGCGCCTGCCGCCCGCCACGGCCAATGGCGCCGCCACGTACACGTACTGGCTCGGCACCGACGGTCAGGGCCGCGACCTGCTCTCCGGCATCCTCTACGGGCTGCGTATCAGTCTGGGCGTCGGTGTCGGATCTGCCCTCATCGCCGGCATTCTCGGCACGATTCTCGGGCTGATCGCCGCCTACGCCGGCGGGCGCGTCGACGCCGCCATCATGCGTCTGGTCGATCTTCTACTGTCGTTCCCATCGATTCTCGTGGCGCTGATGATCCTCGCTTACGTGGGCAAAGGCATCGGCAACGTGGTGCTCACCCTCGTCGTGCTCGAGTGGGCGTATTTCGCCCGCACGGCACGCGGGCAGGCGCTCGTGGAATCGCGACGCGAGTATGTGGAAGCCGCACGCTGCCAAGCGATTCCGAACTGGCGCATCGTGCTGGGTCATATCCTGCCGAACTGCCTGCCGCCGCTGATCGTCGTGGGCTCGCTGCAAGTCGCCCGCGCCATCACGCTCGAAGCCACGCTATCGTTCCTTGGCCTGGGCGTACCAGTGACGGAGCCGTCGCTCGGCCTGCTCATCGCCAACGGGTATCAGACGATGCTTTCCGGCGAATACTGGATCAGTTTGTATCCGGGCCTCGCGCTGCTCGTCACGGTCGTCGCCATCAATCTCGTGGGCGACCGCCTGCGCGATGTGTTCAATCCAAGGTTGCAGAAATGAGCGGCGCAGTGTCTCCCACGTCTCCCCTCACGTTGGAAGTGCGCCATCTGCGCACGCAATTCATCACGCGCGCCGGTACGCTGCCGGCCGTGGACGACGTATCCTTCTCGCTGCCGCCGGGCCACATCATGGGCCTCGTCGGTGAATCGGGATCGGGCAAGTCGGTGACCGGTTTCTCGATCATGGGACTGGTCGATGCACCGGGCCGAATCGTCGGCGGTGAAGTGCTGTTTCAAGGCCGCGACCTCACGAAGATGTCGCCCGCCGAGCTGCGCCGCCTGCAAGGCAATCGCATCGCGATGATCTTTCAGGACCCGATGATGACGCTCAACCCGGTGTTGCGCGTCGACGTGCAGATGATCGAGGCAGTATGCGCGCACCAGCGCGTGTCTAAGGCGCAGGCACGTGATCTCGCGCGCGACACGCTCGGCATGATGGGCATTCCGAGCCCCGACGAGCGTCTACGCGCCTATCCGCATCAGCTCTCCGGCGGCATGCGCCAGCGCGTGGCGATTGCCATCGCCATGCTGCACCGTCCCGATCTGATCATTGCCGACGAGCCGACCACCGCACTCGATGTCACGATTCAGGCGCAGATCCTCTCGGAAGTGCAGAAGCTCGCGCGTCAGCACGGCACGGCGCTCATCTGGATCACCCACGATCTGTCGGTCGTGGCTGGTCTGGCCGATACGCTCGCCGTGATGTACGCGGGACGCATCGTCGAACAAGGTGCCGTCGACGCTGTGCTCGACGCCCCGCAACACCCCTACACATCGGGCCTCATCGGCAGCCTGCCCAGTCTGAACAAACGCGGCCAACGCCTGCGCCAGATTCCCGGCATGACGCCAAATCTGCTCGCCATGCCGGCCGGATGCGCGTTCGCGTCGCGGTGCGCGTACGCGAGCGCTGTCTGTGCCGTGCGTCCCGAGATGACGCAGACGTCGCCGGGCCGCCTCGTGCGCTGCTTCCACCCGGGCGCCGCGTTGCAAAAGGAGATGGTATGAACACGCCGCAGCCGCAAAGCCAGCCTGCCAGCACCGGCTACGGCAAATCGAATAGCCCAAGCGCCACGCTGCCCGCGCCCATCGTGGCGTTGCGCGGCGTGAGCAAGCGCTTTGGCGACCGGCGCGTCGGTCCCGCCGGACGCCTGCTCGAACGCGCCGGTCTCGCGCATCCGCCCGCCGTGGTGCGCGCGGTCGATCACGTCGATCTCGTCGTCAAGCCGGGCGAGGTCGTGGGTCTCGTGGGCGAATCGGGCTGCGGAAAATCCACACTCGGGCGCATGCTTACCGGTTTGCTCAAGCCGTCGTCTGGAGAGGTGCAGATTCACGGACGTCCGGCCGAATCGCTGTCCGCGCAAGAGCAACGCGATGCGCGCCTGAAGATCCAGATGATCTTTCAGGATCCGTACTCGAGCCTGAATCCACGTTTGCGCGTCGACCGCATCGTCGGAGAAGGGGCGCTCGTGCATGGTCTGACCGATCGCGCGGGCTTCGACGACTACGTGAGCGCCCAGTTGCAACGCGCGGGGCTCGATCCGGCGCTGCGCCATCGATACCCGCACCAGTTCAGCGGCGGACAGCGCCAGCGCATCGGTATCGCCCGGGCATTGGCCGTCTCTCCCGATCTGCTAGTGTGCGACGAAGCGGTCGCGGCGCTCGACGTCTCGATTCAGGCGCAGATTCTCAATCTGTTCATGGACCTGCGTGAACAACTGCACCTGACGTATGTGTTCATCAGCCATGACCTTGGCGTGGTCGAGCACTTGTCCGATCGCGTGGTCATCATGTATCTCGGCCGCATCGTCGAGAGTGCACCGGTCGAGGAAGTCTTTCGCCATCCGAATCACCCGTACACACAGGCGCTGCTTGCCGAGATTCCGCGCATCGACGTGCGTCACAAGACGTTCTCCGCCATTCGCGGTGAAATCCCGAGCCCGATTTCGCCGCCGGGCGGTTGCCACTTCCATCCGCGATGTCCGCACGCCATGCCGCGTTGCCGCACGGAAGTGCCGATGCTTCGCGGCGTGGCCGTCAATCATGTGAGTGCGTGTCACCTGAACGACATCTGATATGCCCGCAGACACGGCCGCCAATACTCGCGGCTGCGCCCGCCTCTTCTCTTCATCATCAACGACCAGGATTGCCGATAATGAAACGCTTCTTGTTGTCCTCGCTGGCTGCTGCACTGCTCGTGACGAGCGCGGCGGCTTCCGCCCAGACGCTGCGCATCGCCTTTGCCGACCCGCTCTCGTCGCTCGATCCGCAACTGAACAACCACGCCGGTGACCGCTCGGTCGACCTGCATTTCTGGGATCTGCTCGTCGAGAACAAGTGGAACAAGCTGCAACCAGGGCTTGCCGTGTCGTGGAAAGCCCTCGACGCCAAGACCTGGGAGTTCAAGCTGCGCCCGAACGTGAAGTGGCACGACGGCCAACCGTTCACCGCCGCAGACGTCATCTATTCGTATCAGCGCGCACGTAACGTGCCGGGCAGCGTGGCCACCTTTGCGGGCTACCTGCGCACCGTCGACACGATGAGTGCACCGGACCCGCTCACGCTCGTCGTCAAGACCAGGATCCCGAACCCGGATCTGCCGCTCAATCTCGCCTCGGTGCACATCGTGAGCAAACACGTTGGCGAGAAGTCGAACACCGACGACTACAACGCCGGACGCGCCATGGTCGGTACGGGCCCGTTCAAATATGTCTCGTACACCCCGGGCGACCGCGTGGAGATGGTGCGTAACGACAACTATTGGGCAGGCAAGTCGGAGTGGGAAAAGGTCGATTACCGCTATATCAACAACGGTGCCGCGCGCACGGCGGCACTGCTGGCCGGCGATGTGGACGTGATCGACAAGGTGTCAGCCTCGGACATTCCCCGGCTGAAGAAGGCACCGAACGTGACGGTGTTTCCGTACCCCGGACTGCGCGTGATGCTTCTGCAGCCGACCTTCCGTGAAGGGTCGAATCAGTACATCACCGATAACGCCGGCAAACCGCTCGCGAAGAATCCACTGCTCGACGTGCGCGTGCGCCGTGCGCTCTCGCTCGCCATCAACCGCGAAGCGATCGTCACGCGCATCATGCAGGGCACGGCCAGCGTGGCCAATCAATGGATGCCGAAAGACACGTTCGGCTATAACCCCGACGTCAAGGACATTCCGTTCGACGCCGCGCAGGCCAAGAAACTGCTCGCCGAAGCCGGTTTCCCGGAAGGCTTCAAGCTGACGATGCATGTGCCGAACGACCGCTATCCGCAAGGTCCGGAGACCGCACAGGCCGTGGCGCAATTCTGGACGCGCATCGGCGTGAAGACGCAAGTGGAAGTGGTGCCTTGGGCCGTGTACTCGGGGCGCGCGAACAAGAACGAATACGCCATGTCGATGCTCGCCTGGGGCAACGGCACGGGCGAAGCCAGCTATGCGCTGGTGAACGTGCTGGCGACGGTGGATGCCAAGAAGGGGCTCGGCGCTTCGAACTGGGGTCACTACAGCAATCCGGCCATCGACAAGGCACTCGACGCATCGACCGCCGAGTTCGACGAAGGCAAGCGTGAAGCGATCCTGCGTCAGTCGGTCAAGGTCGAGACGGACGACGTCGGCACGATTCCGCTGTATCACTACCAGAACATCTGGGCCGCGCGTAAGGGCCTGAAGGTCACGCCGTTCACGAGCGATCGCACTGTTGCGATGCAAGTGACCAAGGCTGCCAAGTGAGCCGGCCCGCCGCGTTATGACATCATCGCTCACTCTCACGGCAACCCCTGCCGACGCGCTGATCGACGTGCCGCGCCACCTCGTGGTGCGCGGCGCGGCGCCCGGCGCCCGTGTGACACTCACCGCCCACACCACGCGCGCGGGGGGCGTGGTCTGGCATGCCGAAGCCACTTTCGTGGCCGACGCAGACGGTGTTGTCGACGCGTCGCGCGACGCGCCGGTCGGCGGCAGTTATCAAGGCGTATCGGCGATGGGCCTCATCTGGTCGCAGGTACCGGAAGACGGCAAGAGTCGTGACGTGTTTCCGCAGCCCGTCATGACGCCGCTCGTGACGACGGTGGTCGCTCAGGCGGGTCATTCGGCGGGACAGAACGAGCATAACGTCGCGATGTCGTCTTCCGTATCCTTCACGCAGCGACTCTCCGTCGAGGGTGTAACGCGACGTGAGGTGCGCGAAGACGGGCTCGTCGGCACGCTGTACCTGCCGCCCGGCGACGGCCCCCATCCGGCCGTGATGATCCTCAACGGCTCGGGCGGCGGCATCAACGAGCCGCGCGCGGCGCTGTATGCGTCGCACGGTTATGCCGCTTTTGCGCTCGGGTACTTCAAGGGACCAGGGCTGCCCGACTACATCTCCAATACGCCGCTCGAGTACTTCGCGAAGGGCATGGACTGGCTGCGCCGCACGGTGAAGCCAGCGCATGACTTCGTGGCGCTCTCGGGGCAGTCGCGTGGCGGCGAGTTGGTGCTGCTGCTCGGCGCCACCTTCCCCGACGCCGTCTCTGCCGTCATCGGCTATGTGCCGAGTGCGCTGATTCACAGTGCGCAAAACGCCTGCGATCCGGCCATCGGACGCGAGGGTCCGACCTGGCTGCTCGACGGCAAGCCGTTGCCGCACATCTGGGAAAACAATCGGACGGCCTCGTGGGCGCCGTTCGACGAAGGCCCGCCTCCGCATCGACATGCCAAGGCGATGCTCACCGCACTGGACGACCTCGAAGCCGTCGAGCGTGCGCGCATCCCCGTGGAGAAGATCCGTGGCCCGGTCATGCTGCTCTCCGCGGAAGACGATGGCTCGTGGCCATCGAGCCGTTATTCGCGGATGGTGACGGAGCGGCTCGCCTCGCACGCGCATCCGTACCCGGTCGAGCATCTCGATTTCGACCATGCAGGGCACGCCATCGTGTTCCCGTATGTGCCCACTACGCAGCTCGTCTATGCGCATCCGGTCTCCGGAAAGATCAGCACCGGTGGCGGCGAGCCGTCTGCGAATGCCCTCGCAGACGAGCGTTCATGGACGGCTGTGCAAGCATTCCTCGCGCGGGCTGTGGCCGAGCGCGCCCAATCACAAGGACAATCATGACCGCCAATACTCAATACGACATCGCTAACGATCTCGTCGATCGCGTCGCCGGTCTGACACCTGGCACTGCCACGCATACGTTGCGTCACGCTCGCGACAAAGTCGCAGCGGCTACGCAAGGCAGCTACGAAGGGCTGTTCGATCCTGCACTCGAGGGCATATCGCTCGTCGAGCGTCTGCTCGTCGCGCTGTACGCGAGCCGTCTCACGCCTTCGCCGTCGCTCGCGGCTCACTATCGCGCCGAGTTGGCTAGGCACGCGGTCGACGCCGCGCAGTTGAACGCCGTCGAATCCGGTCAACCTGACGATGTGGCAGACATGCGCCTGCGCGCGATGCTGACGTTCACACGTACGCTCATCGAGAATCCGGTGGCGGGAGACAAGGCGGCTTTGCAGAAGCTGCCGGCAGCCGGGCTCACTACGCCCGCTGTCGTCGCGCTGGCTCAACTCATCGCATTCCTGTCGTATCAGACACGTCTGGTCGCGGGTCTGCAGGCCCTTAAACAACTCGCGCCGCAGGAGACGACAGCATGAGCGACATCATCCGTTCCCATGGATTTACCAACGAGTCGCTCGACTGGGATGCGTGGCTCGACGTCGTGGAACTCGATAAGGCCACGCCGGAACAGGTGACGGTGCTGGAGGAGAGCCATCCGAAGGCAAAGACATCGGATTACTACCTCTTCCTCGTTCATCAGCCCGAGATCCTTCGTCAACGTTCGGCAGCGTTCAACGCTATCATGTACGCGCCGGGTGGTATGCCGCGTGCCGAACGAGAGCTGTCGACGACGGTCGTCTCGCGTATCAATGGCTGTGTGTATTGCGCATCGGTGCATGCACAGCGCTTCGAGCAATTGGCGAAGCGCAACGACGTGATCCGCGAAGTCTTCGACGAGCCGCGCACCGCAGGTACAACTGACCGGGAGAAGGCCATCTCCCAGTTCTCGATTGCGTTGACGGAAAAGCCCGGCGATGTGCGCCCGGAGCAGTTGCAGGCACTGCGTGATGTGGGACTGACTGACGCCGAGATCCTGGACTTGATTCACTCCATCGCGATCTTCGCGTGGGCGAACCGTCTGATGCTCAATCTCGGTGAGCCGGTGTTCCCGGAAACGGCGTCTGTGGCCTGACGCCGGGTCGAGGGGACCGCGCGGACATGTTTTGAACATGCCTTGCTCATACCAATGCGATGTCAAAGAAAAAGCGCTGTCCGATCGGGCAGCGCTTTTTTTTCGAGCGAGTGGTATAGGCTGGAGCTCTTCAGCTCGTTCTGTACGGGCATCAACAAGGCCACCCGTGATGACATCCAGCAATTTCACCATCCGTGCGATTACGCCTGAGGACATCCCGTCATGGTGCACGCTCAGACATCGCCTTTGGCCTCAAGCGACGGCAGACGAGCATGAACGCGAGATTGCGGAAATGCTTTTAGCACCGGAACGTTATGTGGCATTCATGGCATTTTCGAAGACGAAGACACCACTTGGCTTCGCCGAGGCGTCCATACGCCACGACTACGTCAATGGCTGCGACACGTCCCCGGTGCTATTCCTTGAAGGCATTTACGTGGCAGTTGAAGCACGTCGTCAGGGCATTGCGAAGGCGCTATTTCAATTCGTTGAATGGTGGGGCGCCTCACATGCATGCGAAGAGTTCGCATCGGATACTGATGTTAGCAAGATCGATGTGCAGGCGTTGCACCACGCCCTTGGCTTCGAAGAAACCGAACGCGTCGTCTTCTTCCGAAAGCGCACGTCAAAGGCTGAGTGAACGTGAGTCAACAGCTCGACTGGAGCAGCCCCCTGAAACGCCGGACACAGTCACCCACTTACAATAACGGGTAGGCATAAGACTGTGTTTTTGACT
>NZ_CABPSM010000017.1 GCF_902459555.1 Pandoraea horticolens
CCCACGCTCACGCTGTTGATCTTCGACTCGCCCGGCAGATTCTTCGCCTTCGACTCCTGATTGCCGAAGCCGATCGAGCCACCCACCAACGTGTTCTGACCCAGGCGCTTGTCGACACCGATCGCACCGTCCAGACCCTTCACGTCGAACGACATCCCGTCGCCGCGCTGGCTCGTCTTGCCTCCGTTGAACGACGCCCAACCGGTGATGCCGTTGTCGGCCACCCTCGCGCCGTTGGCCGTCTTGTCGTCGAACATCGCACCGCCGGCGATCATGCGCGTTTGCATGCCACGCTGGAACGATGTGGCGGCAGCCTGCGCTGCCACCGCGTTGTTCACCAGCGATTCGCCTGAGAGCATACGGGCCGAGCGGCGTTGTTCTTCCGTGCCAGCCGTTTGCAGCGCCATGGCCGACAGCACCTTGCCACCGATCTTGCCCGACGTCAGATCACCCACCGTCACGCCATCCACCGACGCCAGCACCGCTTGCTCGTTCGCGCTGTAACCACCATCGGCTGCCAGGAACTTGACGATGTTCCGCTCTGTGATCTTCGTGCCGATGTTCGGTTCGGTCGTCGGCTCGGTCGGCGGATCACTCGGGTCCGTAATCGTCGGTTCCGGTTGCTTGCCGCCCGTGATGCTACCGACGGTCTGTCCGAGGCCGGTCACATTCGCGCCTTCTTGCGCATCCACGACTGTGAATCCCTTGATTTCCGAAAGCTCGATATCGTTCGCAACATCCACGTTGACCTGGGTGTTGCTGAAGTTACCTTCGCCCGAAACCTGGATCTTGCCGCCGTCGATGTTCCCCTCGACCTTCTCGACGCGCGAATTGATCTTCGCGCCCGCTTCCGACGTGTAGCTCTCGACGCTGAGCTTGTTCGTGCCCAGATCGATCGTGCCGGCATTGTTCATCGCCTTCACACCACTCACGTCCGTATTCACCACGACCGCAGCCGATTGCGCAACGCTCAACGTGCCCGAACCGAGGGCCTTTTCATGCGCCGCCGTCAGCTTGCCGCCTTGAACACTGATGACGTCGACTTGGCTCTGGTCGCCCGAGAGGGTCAGGTTGCCCGTGCCGACCTTAGTCAGAAGCATCGGCACCGTGGCCACCTGCGGTGCTGCCGGCGCGCGCAGGGTGAGCGACTCGGATTCCTGATTCGCCGTTGTCAACCACTCCTCGACGAGCGATCCGATACCCGCCCCGGTTTTCACAAAACTGCCGCCAAATTCGCCATCCAGGTTCGCAGCCCCCACCGTCAGTGCCGTTTCCCCGGTGATGACATTGCCGGTCCCCGATAGCGAACCGATCTCGATAGACTTCTTGGCGCCGGGGACGGAAGTCACCGTGTACACCCTCGTCGTTTTCGCGCTCGGTGAGGCCACGTCGATGGCATCTCCAACGAACGAAACATCCAGCGTGCCACCGTTCATTCTGACGACTGCTTTATCTGCCGTGGTCTCGCCAACCAAGCCGATCAGGCCTTGATTGGACAATTGGACGTTCTCAAGTGCCGTATCGTGAAACACGACCTTGCCCGATGCAAGATTGTCGATGATCGCGTTCCCACCGGAGCCACCGGTAACAATCGCCGCCCCTTCGTTGTCGAATTTGAGATTTTCGAGATCGACGCCGTCGAAAACAACCAACCCCGACGCCATGTTCTCGATCCTCGCCGCACCGCCGAACGATGCCCGCAACTCCGCGAACCCACTGTTGAATAAGCGCAATCGCTCAAGGGCCGAAGCATCGACTCTCAGATCGCCATCAACCTTATTGAGAACTTCGGCATCCCCGCCCGATGACCGCTCTATGTCCAGGATCCCTGAACTAACGATCGACGATTGCTTGACGTTCGCCCCTTCGAATCTGACAGTCCCGTCTTTCAAGATTGAGATGTTGCTAACACCGGCATCAGCGCCTTCGGCGAACGATACCTCTCCATCTTCGTGCGCCCAGATCCATGCGCCTCCCGCGCTGGTACCCGATTCGAACTTAACGACTCCGCCCGCTTCCAGCAGTGCGGCATTGGCATTGCGATCACGACCAGCCATGATCACCACACCTTTGGCGTCGTCATGAATCCCCCGACCACCCTTCTTAAACGTTAGCGTTCCATTTGAGCCTACGGCAATCCCAAGCTTTCCTTTGCCCTCGATGCCCTGGTGGATATTCAGTTGCCCCTGACTGACATCGACTGCGTGATTCGCACCCTCAGAAACACGTAACGTACCTACATGACGCGTCGCGTCTACCGATCCAGTAATCGGATTCGATGCCGCTCCAGAACGCTGCGTGATTTCAAGCAACGTTTGAGCGCCGATCTCGACGGTTCCCTCGGCATAGCGCTCGTCGAAGTGCGAGTTGAACAGGTTGTCGTCGCGCCACGTCAGCGCGGCGTCAGCGCCGTTTTGCGACGGCGCAACCAATTCCCTGGTATTAGCCATGACCTTGAAGGCCGCTTCGTCGGCCTTGCCCAGTACAGCAATTCGTGTTTCCAGAGCAACAACCTTCGCGGAAATTTCCGATGCCGCATCGAGGCTCTTCAAATGCTCTGCATTGTTTTTCAGGAAGACATCGAGTTGCTTACGCGCATTCGCGAGGTCGCCCGAGTCGGCAGCCAGAACCTTTTGGATCTCCTGTTTGACAATTTCCAGATCCGTCGACCGCAAATCGCGCTCCCAATTAAAATTGAACGCCTGCCCCCCATCCTTTTTCAACTCGACAATCATGCCGTCGATTTTTTCGGATATTTCCGTGAGTTTATTACTATATGCAACCGCATCATCGATATCTTTAGTGCTCGAGTGGATGTTTGATCGCACCATTTTCAACGCACTTTGACGATAAAATATCTTGTCCTTTTCTTTACGTTCTTCTTGCATTGCGACAAGCCGCCCCGTCATTCTCTCGGCGACGTTATCCCTTTCATCGCTCCACGGTGCTGCTTCGCTCTGCATGACTTCCGCCTGCGTGGGCATACTCATCGCGGCCAGCATCGCGGCGACCGCCAGACAGATTTTTGATTGACGAAGTGTTTGCGACGTCTGAAATTTGCTTTGCATTCGATAATCCCCAAATAATTCTTTAGACGACGAATCACCTCATCGTCACCACAACAGCGGCACCTCACCGCGAAGTGGCGAATTCTAGGTACAAGTTATCGAAAGCAAGACGATTACCAGTATTTTTGGTGATCAACCCAAACAGTACGCAGATTCAATATTGCGATTAATCCTATTATTTTCTCCTTTATTTTCATCGGAAATTCCCAAAATTACTCATTTGAATGACGCCATCCTCCCAAAGCGATCGGAATATTAAATACGCATACAACGTTATTCGATCGCAATTCAGTGATTCCCCATCGACCATTTAGTGGGCTCACGTCGTCACATTCGCACTGCCGACATGTCATGGAGAACTCAGTCCGTACGGGCATAAAAAAACCCGTCGTGCCCTTTCAGGCACGACGGGTTTTCCGTCATTCGTGTCGTCAGATCAGGCCCATGGCAGCCTTCCGACGCTCACACGCGCTGTCCATCCATCGTCCTCGCGTTCAACTCACCGGCTTACGTTTGGGCTTGATATCGGTACTGTCGATTTCCTCGAGCACATCGCGAAACTCTGCAATGTCCTCGAAGCTCCTGTACACCGACGCGAAGCGGATATAAGCGATCTTGTCCAACCGCTTCAACTCTCGCATGACCAGTTCGCCGATGCGCTGGCTCATCACTTCGCGCTCCGCGCCGGCCAGCAGCTTGTACTCGATGCGCGCAATCGCGGCATCCATGGCCTCGGCGCTCACAGGGCGCTTGCGAATCGCCAGTTGCATACTCGCGCGCACTTTCGCGCGGTCGTATTCGGCGCGGCTGCCGTCCTTCTTGACGACAGCCGGCATCGCCAGCTCGACACGCTCGTACGTGGTGAAACGCTTGTCGCACGACGGGCATCTCCGGCGCCGCCGAATGGCGGCGCCGTCTTCCGCTTCACGCGAGTCGATGACCTGCGTGTCGTCGTGTCGGCAGAACGGGCAACGCATGCGTCGGCGCTCGCGGCTTAGCCGTAGACCGGGAAACGCTTGGTCAACTCGGCCACTTGCTCGCGTACGCGTTCCAGGTTCTTAGCGTCTTCCGGGTTGTCGAGCACGTCGGCGATCAGGTTGCCGACCCGTTCCGCTTCGGCTTCCTTGAAACCGCGCGTGGTCATGGCCGGCGAGCCCAGACGCACGCCGCTCGTCACGAACGGCTTTTCCGGGTCGTTTGGAATCGCGTTCTTGTTGACGGTGATGTGCGCTTCGCCCAGCGCGGCTTCTGCCGCCTTGCCGGTGATGTTCTTCGCGCGCAGGTCGACCAGCATCACATGCGATTCGGTACGGCCCGACACGATACGCAGGCCGCGCTTGACCAGGGTCTCGGCCATCACGCGGGCGTTCTTCGCGACTTGTTCCTGATAGGCCTTGAATTCCGGCGAGGCAGCTTCCTTGAACGCGACGGCCTTACCGGCGATCACGTGCATGAGCGGTCCACCCTGAATGCCCGGGAAGATAGCCGAGTTGATTGCCTTCTCGAATTCCGCCTTCATCAGGATCACACCACCGCGCGGGCCGCGCAGGCTCTTGTGCGTGGTCGTGGTCACGAAATCGGCGTGCGGCACCGGGTTCGGGTACACACCGGCAGCGATCAGACCAGCGTAGTGCGCCATGTCGACCATGAAGTACGCGCCGACCGACTTGGCGATCTGCGACATGCGCTCGAAGTCGATCTTCAGGGCGAAGGCCGATGCGCCCGCCACGATCATCTTCGGCTTGTGTTGCTGCGCGAGCTTCTCGGCAGCGTCGTAATCGATGTCTTCCTGTTCGTTCAGGCCGTAGCTCACCACGTTGAACCACTTGCCCGACATGTTGACCGGCGAGCCGTGCGTGAGGTGGCCACCGTGCGCGAGGCTCATGCCCATGATCGTGTCGCCCGGCTTGAGCATGGCGAAGTACACGCCCTGATTTGCCTGCGAGCCCGAGTTCGGCTGCACGTTCGCGGCTTCTGCACCGAACAGCGCCTTCACACGGTCGATGGCCAGTTGCTCGACGATGTCGACGTATTCGCAACCACCGTAATAGCGCTTGCCCGGATAACCTTCCGCATACTTGTTGGTCAGTTGCGAGCCCTGCGCTTCCATCACGGCCGGGCTGGTGTAGTTTTCCGAAGCAATCAGCTCGATGTGGTCTTCCTGACGCTGATTTTCTTTCTGAATCGCGGCCCAGACGTCGGGATCGACGGAGGCAACGGTAGATTTCGATTTGTCGAACATGGCGTTTCCGTTGAATTGAACAGATTTTCCGGGAGGGGATGGTGCAGCGCGCCTTCCTTTGTGCTTCGGAAGACGATAGACAGGGCAGCACCAACCATCACGGCTGCCCAGGCGAACGGCAAATAAGACCCCGGCGCTTCCCGGTGGGTTGCTCCACCTCGGGCACACAAGGCTGCGGCCCTAATCGCCAGTCACGCGGGGTTTGTGGCGTCGATAGTTTATGCGAGCTTGCGGCGTTAGGCAACCGGCCCGGCCAACCGCACGACCACCTCGTCGAACGCCCCCTCGGCGGCCGTGACGCCCGATCGTTGCCAACGCCTCCTCCCGACATGAAATGCACGATATGCCGGGTGGATACGCCTAACCTATTGGTGAAAATTTAACAAAAATACTTGAAATAATCTCATCATTTGCCGATAGATGGAAACCAGTGAAGCACGCATCCCCGACCGGCTTTCCAGCATTTCCGCCTTTGTGGTCGACGCCAGCGCCGCTACACATTTCGCTCAGGTGTCAGAAATGGTGACTGTTGTGCCCTGATGGCTGCGGCGCGCGTCGGATATAGCCGCTCCCAGGCTTGCGCCGCCCACGTACCGCCCAACAACGTCACAAGGCAGTCGCGGCGCGACAGAATGCGATGCACCTGCGAATCCGGTTCGTCGACACTTCCATCGTTGCCGGTGCCGGCCGGGAATGCCTGCGCAATGTCATGGGCATCCGCCGCCCACGGCAAGATGTCCGATGCGCCAATCCGGCCCAACCGGTAAGCCATCTCGGCCGCCAGTGCGCGCACGCCGGTCGGGTCCTTCATCTCATCGAACACGGTCTTGCCATCGGTGGCGGGCGTCAAAGCGCCAAGCCGCCGCGCAAACGGTGCGCAATGCTCGCCGTGCCGAAACTGCGTCACATCCGTCAGCGTACCTTCCGGGATCACCGCGCCGTAATGTGACGTATGCGAGATACGCGACGCATCAGGGCGCCCGGAGAGTCCGGGCCAACGTGACGCCTCGGACGATGCGAACGCCTGCCCTCGCGGCAACGTCATGCCATCGCCCTCACGCTCGCCCTGCCCCCCCGAGCCAAGGCAGGCACTGAAGTCGACGGTCATGATGTAAGGCAAATCGTTCTTGTCGCGCCAGACGCCGATGTTCCCCATGGCGGCGTCACAGAGATTCCCGTTGCCGAGCCATAGCGCGGCGATGTAATGCCGCTCCAGCGCACATTGGTAGACGTCGGGAAGTGCGCGGCAGAGCATCGTGCGTCTGTCGTTGCGCGCTTTGACGATGGCGGCATGCGCCTGAGCGTCGGTCCGGGCTTGTGCGGCATTCGTGCCGCGTTGCGCCATCAGCCTGCCAATCTCGTGCGCTTCGGCCCGGGCTTGCTTGCAAGCCTCGCCGGCACCACCGCGCACACCGTCGATCACGCGCCATGCCGCATCGGTTTCGAGCCACTGACCCAGCGCCCGGTAGGCCGGCAGATACGTCGTCGCCAGATAAAGGCGCTCGGGTGCATGCGTCCCATCGAACGCGGACGAGCAGCCGTGCACCAGAAACGCCGTCGGCGTCGCGAGTCCCAGCGCGCCGCACAACCGCGAGGCAAACCACGACTGCGCAGCACTCCGTGCGCCCGGACAAGCCCGCACAACGAACTGCGCTGCCTCCGCGTGCGGCGCCAGCCACAGGCGCGCCGTCTCCCGGCTCACCCCCGACGGCACGACATCGTGCACAGGCTGCGCCTCGGAGAAGTCATGCGGTCCGACCGGGGGCAATGGCGCACCGCTGCCGTCGTGTCCGGTGACAGGCCCGAACGCCGCAAAAGGCGCGGTGTCCGGCGGCGCCCCCTCCCGTTGCGCTCCGGCTGCGGAGAAACGGCCGGAAGCGATACCCGCCGGCAAACAAGCGTTGATGTCCATCACGACACTCCTTGGTCGTATGGCAGGGCGTTCACGCGCTAATCGCGTGTCGGCCGCCCCGGTTGAGATCGGCAGATCTTGCTGCGCCAGCGGGCGGCGCGCTTTGGAAAACGTGGCAAGTTCGGATAATTCCGCCGCGCGTGATAGGCTCGCGCCATGTCTACGTCGCCCCGCATTCTTGTCAGCAGTTGTCTTCTGGGCCATCCGGTCCGCTATCACGGGCGCCCCGCACCCTGCGAATCCGATGCCGCCGCCATTCTCGAACGCTGGCGCGCCGATGGCCTCGTCATGCCGATCTGCCCCGAAGTGGCAGGCGGATTACCCACGCCGCGCGCCCCCGCCGAGATTGCCGGCGCAGCAGACGGCCACGCGGTGTGGCGCAAGCACGCCCGCGTGATGGACGACACCGGGGCCGACGTCACCGATGCCTTTCTCGACGGCGCGCAACACGCGCTCGCGTTGGCGCAGCGTTACGGCATCCGCATTGCGGTACTGAAGGAAGGAAGCCCATCGTGCGGCAGCACATCGATCTACGACGGCTCGTTCAGCGGCCGGAAGATCGCGGGCGATGGCGTGGCGGCCGCACGGTTGCGACAGCACGGCATTGACGTGTTTAGCGAGCACAGGCTGGCAGAGGCAGACGAAAGACTGCGCGCCATCGGTGACGGCCGATAGCGCGCCTTCCCATCACACGCGAGGCAGCCGTCTGCCAGGCATCAAAGCTCGATCTTCGTTCCCAGCACGGCAAGGAACTGCGCGATCCATGCGGGATGCGCGGGCCACGCGGGGGCAGTCACGAGCTTGCCGTCGGTATGCGCCTCGTCGATCGCGATCTCCATGTACTTCCCGCCCGCCAGACGCACCTCCGGCGCACACGCCGGGTACGCCGAACACTCGCGCCCTTCGATGACACCAGCGGCCGCCAGCAACTGCGCGCCATGACAGATCGCGGCGATCGGCTTGTCGTTCTCTGCGAAATGTTTCACCGTCGCGATCACCTCGTCGTTCAATCGCAGATACTCCGGCGCGCGGCCGCCGGGGATCACCAGCGCGTCGAAGTCCGCCGGCGAAAGTCCGTCGAACGTGGCATTCAGCGTGAAGTCGTGACCGCGCTTCTCGCTGTACGTCTGATCGCCCTCGAAATCGTGAATCGCGGTGCGCACCTTGTCGCCTGCCTTCTTGCCCGGGCAGACGACTTCCACCCGATGCCCCACGGCGGTGAGTGCCTGCACGGGCACCATCAACTCGTAGTCTTCGACATAGTCGCCCGCCAATACCAGAATCCGCTTCTTGCCCATGTGACTCTCCGTTCAGAGAAATGGAAGGGAAACAGCCCCTCCATGTTACGCAATTCCGGTGACACCGCCGGGACGCCGTCGAACCTCGCAGTTTCCGGCGTCAGACGAAAAAAAACCGCGTGCCGAAGCACGCGGTGTCAAGCCGGCGCAGAACGCCGTCGGTCAACCTGAAGCCCGCGCCGCCCGTTCGTGTCCGGTACGCGCGAGCCGATATCGTCAGCGGCCGTCAGTAGGTCTCGAGATGCAAACGCCCTTCCGTCTTCATCCGCGGCCAGAGAGACTGCCAGTCGAGTCCGGCCTCGCCCGCGATGGTTTGCAACACTTGCAGCACGCCGTCCTCCATGCCCTTCAATCCGCACACGTAGATGTAGGTGTGCTCGTGACGCAACAGCGCCGCCACATCGGCCGCGCGCTCGCGCATCGCGTCCTGCACGTAGCGCTTGGCTTGTCCGGGCGTGCGCGAGAACGCGAGATTCGTGTCGATGAAATCCTTCGGCAGATTGAGCAACGGGCCGAAGTACGGGAGTTCGCCCTGCGTGCGTGCGCCGAAGAACAGCATCAACTTGCCCGTCGCGCCCTTCAGACGGCGACGGCGACGATACTCCGTCATGGCTCGCATGGGCGCCGCCCCCGTGCCGGTGCAGATCATCAGCAGATGCGAATCGGCGTGGTTCGGCATCAGGAACGTGCTGCCAAACGGCCCCATCACGTTCACCACGTCGCCCTTCTTCAGATCGCACAGGTAGTTCGAGCACACCCCGCCGACTGCCTGCTCGTGATGATCCTTCGTCACGCGTTTGACGGTGAGTGCGAGGTTGTTATAACCGGGACGCTCGCCATCGCGCGGCGAGGCAATCGAGTACTGCCGAGCGTGATGCGCCCGCCCGTCGGCCGTCGTCCCCGGCGGAATGATGCCGATCGACTGCCCTTCGAGCACCGGGAACGGCTGCTTGCCGAAATCGAGCACGATGTGATGGATATCGCTCTCGGCACTCGTGTCGGTCAAGCGATAATTGCCCACCACGGTGGCCTGAACAGGCGTCTTGTGGTTGTACAGATTGACATAGGGCTTTGCGGCAGACCACGGCGGCACGACCGAGCCGCGCACGAGATCCGAGCCGCCGATCACCGGCTCGGGTGCGTCGGCCGAGGCATTGCCGGCGGCGCCCTCAGCCGCTTCGCCGATCGTCCCCTGACCGGCGATGGCGCCGTCCTGCACGGGCAGTTCGTCCCACGTGAGTTGCTCGTCGACAGAGTAAGCCTCGGCCGTGAGCACGTCGCGCCAGTTGTCGATGGCCCCCGTCGGGCACGGCGAGATACACGCCATGCACCCATTGCACGTGTCTGCGCGCACAACGTAGTTGTTCTCGTCGTGCGTGATCGCATCGATCGGACACGTCTCCTCGCAGGTATTGCAGCGAATGCAGATCTCCGGATCGATCAGATGCTGCTTCAGAACTTCGACCGGAACGGGGCCGTTCATGATGCTGTCTCCTTGTGGGGAATGCGCTGCTGCTCTTTTAGTTGAAGCGCACGTACTCGAAGTCGATCGGCTGGCGGTTGATGCCCAGCGGGGGCGGTGCAATCCAGTTGGCGAACTTGCCCGGCTCGACCACCCGGCCCATGAGAGACGCCACATACGCACGATCTTCCGGCGACGGCAGCCACTCGCGCTCGTGGGCGGCCCATTCGGTCTCGTTCACCACGCGACCGTCCGGCGACACGCGTACCCCTGCGAACGTGCCGATCTGGCGGTTGAACGCCTTGTGCGGCACCGTCAGGCGGAAGTCGATGCCGGCCTTCTCCAGCACTTTGTTCCAACGATTCACGCCCGCGACCGAATCCTTGATGTAGTCGTCGCGCAGCACTTCGTTCATGGCGTTGAGCATCGGCACTTCGCGCTCCACGAGCTTGCCATTGTCCACGTCGAGCAAACGGTACATCTGGCCGTTCAGTCGATGGTCGTCGTCGCGCTTGCTTTCTTCATAGCGCCCCTTCAGGCCCGAGCTGTAGAAGATCGCGGCGTTCGACGACTGGTCGGCGCCGAACAGATCGATCGTCACGGAATAGTGGAAGTTGACGTAACGCTGGATCGTCGGCAGATCGATCACCCCCGCCGCACGCAGCTTCGAGACGTCGTCGGTCTTGAGTTCGTTCATCATCTGAGCGGTGCGCGCGATCACCCGCGAAACACCCGACTCGCCCACGAACATATGGTGCGCCTCTTCGGTCAGCATGAACTTCGTGGTGCGCGCGAGCGGATCGAAGCCCGACTCGGCCAATGCCGAGAGCTGGAACTTGCCGTCGCGATCGGTGAAGTACGTGAACATGTAGAACGCCAGCCAGTCCGGCGTCTTTTCGTTGAACGCACCGAGAATGCGCGGATTGTCGTCGTCGCCCGAGCGGCGGCCGAGCAGCGCTTCGGCTTCTTCGCGGCCATCGCGGCCGAAGTAGCGATGCAGCAGGTAGACCATCGCCCATAGGTGGCGGCCCTCTTCCACGTTGACCTGGAACAGGTTGCGCAGGTCGTACATCGACGGCGCGGTCAGCCCGAGGTGACGCTGTTGCTCTACCGAGGCCGGCTCCGTGTCGCCCTGCGTGACGATGATGCGGCGCAGGTTCGCGCGGTGCTCGCCCGGCACGTCCTGCCACGCCGCTTCCCCCTTGTGCTCGCCGAAGTGGATCTTGCGGTCGGCTTCGCCCGGCGTGAGGAAGATGCCCCAGCGATAGTCCGGCATCTTCACGTGATCGAAGTGTGCCCAGCCGCTCGGGTCCACGCTCACGGCCGTGCGCAGGTAGACGTCGAAACCGTGCGAGCCTTCCGGCCCCATGTCGCCCCACCAGGACAGAAAGTTCGGCTGCCACTGTTCGAGCGCACGTTGCAAGGTGCGGTCGTCCGACAGATTGACGTTGTTGGGGATCTTCTCGCTGTAGTTAATCGAAGCCATCGTGGGAATCCTCGTGTCTCGTGCGTATTTTGTGAAAAACGTCTCGCCTGATCTTGCCGCCGCCCGGTGTGGCTCACCCGCGGCGGCACAGCGCATTCGTCAGACGCGGTTCAGATCGAACTGCGCCTTGTTGCCCTTGCCGTAGACCTTCAGTGCGCCCTTCTCGCCCACAGCGTTCGGACGGATGAAGATCCAGTTCTGCCAAGCCGACAGGCGGCCGAAGATACGCGTGTTCATCGTCTCTTTGCCGTTGAAGCGCAGGTTCGCTTCCATGCCGGTGAGCGCATCGGGCGACATGGCCGCACGCTCTTCGATTGCGATACGAATTTCATCCGGCCAGTCGAGATCGTCGACGGCGGCCGTCACCAGCCCCAGACGCTCGGCTTCATCCGGACGCACCGCGCGCCCGATGGTGGCGCGCACGGCGTCCAGCTCTGCCGCGTATTCGTAGAAGCGTCGTGCGAGACGCGACTGATCGGTGACCATCGGCAGCAGGCCGAAGTTGACCTCGGTCAGCGTGATCGCCGGTTCGTCTTCCTCACTCGCGGGCAGCGCAGCCATATACGTGCGGTCGGCCGCGAAAGCGAATTCGGCGAGCGTGCCGGTGAAGCACGAGTCCGGTTCGATCAGTGCGAAGAGCGAGCGCGACGACACGTCGATGCGCGCGAACGTGCGGCGCAGCATGCCGATGGTCTCGCGCACGAACCAGTGATCCTGATGGGCCAGCAGCGAGGCGTCGGCGGCCAGCACGTGCTTCGCCTCGCCTTCGGTGCGCAGCAGCCAGGTGCCGATGTCGAGTTCGTTCGTGCGCAGATTGAGGATGGCGTCGTCGAGTTCGCGCGCCATCTTCAACGGCCACCAGTTCACGCCCGCAGCTTCGATGCCGGCGATGTCCGACGGCGGCGCAGACGTCGGCGCCTTGACGGTCAGACTGGCCGTGCGGTTGGTGCGGTCGATTTCCACTTCGACGAATTCGTAGCGGATGGCATCCGGCGCATCGGTGCGCTCGATGCGCGTGAGCGTCACGCCCTTGCCGCCCGGACGATGGCTGTCCTGGGCCAGTTCCAGGGCGCGGGCCGAAACCGTCTGCGCGAATTGCGCAGGCTTGACCACTTCATCGACCAGACGCCATTGTTTGGCGCGCTCGCCGCGAATGCCCTCGACGATGGTGCAGAAGATGTCGGCGCGGTCGTTGCGCACATGACGCTTGTCGGTCAGACGCGTGAGACCGCCGGTGCCCGGCAGCACGCCCAGCAGTGGCACCTCCGGCAGCGCGACCGACGACGAACGGTCATCGACCAGATAGATCTCGTCGCAAGCGAGCGCCAGCTCGTAGCCGCCGCCTGCGCATGCGCCGTTCACGGCGGCGAGGAACTTCAGGCCGGAGTGGCGGCTGGAATCCTCGAGACCGTTGCGCGTTTCGTTCGTGAACTTGCAGAAGTTGACCTTCCACGCATGCGAGGACAGACCCAGCATGAAGATGTTGGCGCCCGAGCAGAACACACGGTCCTTGGCGCTCGTCACCACCACCGTCTTCACTTCCGGATGCTCGAAGCGGATGCGTTGAACGGCATCGTGCAGTTCGATATCCACGCCGAGATCGTACGAATTGAGCTTGAGCTTGTAGCCCTCGCGAATGCCGCCGTCTTCCGCGATGTCGATCGCGAGGGTGGCTACCGGGCCTTCGAAGCTCAGTTTCCAGTGCTTGTACTGCGTGGGATCCGTACGGTAGTCGACGTGGGGTTTGCCGAACATGATTGCCTCCAACACGAATAATGATCTTGTTGGATTGCAATATAGTGCAGCATAACCACGCCGTCAATCGTTTTTTTTATAAAAAATGAATTATTTTGCATAATCAAGACGCTCAGTCTGACGACAACTGCACTGCAAGGCGTCCGCGCAGTTGCAGATAGGCGTCGGCCAGTGCACGGCCGCCAGTGTCGAAGCTCATGTCGGCCTTGGCGTAGAAGTCCTGCCGGCCCGCCAAAATGCGCTTGAGGTCGTCCATGGCTTCCGCATTGCCCGACATCGGACGCAGATCGCCCTGCGCCACCACCCGTTTCATGTGTTCTTCGGGCGACGCCTGCAACCACACCGTATAGCAGTGCGTCAGCAGGAAATTGAAGGTGGCGGCATCGCTTACGATACCGCCCGGCGAGGCAATCACGGCGCGCGGATGCTCCGCCACCACGGCTTCCAGCGCGCGCAATTCGTAGCGCCGGTACGCGGAGGCGCCATACAACGAATAGATTTCCGACGGCGGGCAACCCGCCAGTTGCTCGATCACCCGATTGAGTTCGACGAACGGCACATGCATATCGTCGGCGAGCATGCGGCCCAGCGTCGACTTACCCGCGCCACGCAGGCCGATAAGCGCAATACGCCCGCGCCGATCGGGATCGCGTTCGCTGCCGGCAAATAACTCGCTCAATGCCTGACGCGCGCGCGTGAGCGCCTCGCCGTCGCGCCCGTGGAGGATCTCGCGGATGAGCAGCCACTCCGCCGACGACGTGGTCTCGTCGCCCACGATCTCCGCCAATGTGCAATTTAGTGCCTGCGCGAGTTGGCGTAGAAACAGTACGGACGCATTGCCTACCCCCGATTCCAGATTAGCCACATGCCGCTCGGAGACAGCCGCATCCAGCGCCAGCGCCTTGCGCGTCAGGCCTCGCCGAGCGCGCAGCGTGCGTACTCGCTCGCCCAGCGCGACCAGGAACGGATCTTTCTCCCCGGCGCCCCGCGCCGTCGGCACCCCATCGGCTTGCGCACTCTTATTCATCAGGCGAGATCCTCGAAGCAGGTAACATGTAATATATTGCTTGACAGGGAAATTTGCATGCTCTAATTTTCACCATGCGTCGATAAAAAAGCAAACGCGGGCCAGACATTCTGCGCATCGTCATTGATCGGCGTCATATCAACAGACAGTGCGCAGACTGCGCTGCGCGAGCGACAGCGCATTGCACAGGCAATGCCGGCCCGGAACGATTCGGGCCTGCCGCTGCCGCCGCGACCGGTACAGCGACTGCGACGTCCCCAGGAGACATGGATGGATGTGCCCCAATTTCAGGCGCTGATTGCTGAACTCACCCGGCAACTCGACGGCCGCGCCATCGACGCCCCCCTCGCCGATTGGCTCAACGCGCACTACGGTGCCGGCTCTCCGGGTTATGAAGCGCTGGCCGACGCCTGCCGCACCGGCGTTGCCGAGGGCTGGCTGTGCAATCGCGAAGGCGGTGGCATTCGCTACGGGCGCGTCATCAAACCCACGCCCGACACACACGGCTTTTCCGTCGACGTGGTGGACATGGCCGATCTGGCAGGCCCGCACCATGTGCATCCCCATGGCGAAATCGATCTGATCATGCCGCTCACGCCGGGCGCGACCTTCGACGGGCATCCGGCGGGCTGGTGTGTCTACGGTCCCGGCACGGCGCATCGGCCGACGGTCGCCAACGGACGCGCGCTCGTCCTGTATCTGCTGCCCGAAGGCGCGATCGAATTCACGCGCAGCGCCTGATACGGCGTGCGCACGTTCCCCTGCTGAATTCACATCGGTTCATGGTCATGAGTACCCCTGCCTTGCTGGAAAACTACGCCGCCGGCCAATGGGTGGCCGGCACGTCGAGCACATCGAACACGGACGAGCGCACCGCGCTCACCGATCCCGTCACCGGCGAGACGCTCGCCTACGTGTCGAGCGCGGGCCTCGATCTCGACGCTGCATTCACCTTCGCACGCGAGACAGCCGGCCCTGCACTACGCGCTTTGTCGTATGGCGAACGCGCGCAGCGGCTCTCGCAAATCGCTGCCGCCTTGCAGACAAAGCGCGACGACTACTACGCCATCGCCACCGCCAATTCGGGAACGGTCGCCACCGACTCCGCCGTCGATATCGACGGGGCCATCTACACGCTGTCGACCTACGCGAAGCTCGGCGCCGCGCTCGGCGACGCGCATACCCTGCTCGACGGCGCCACCGTACCGCTGGCCAAAGACGCATCGTTCGCGGTGCGTCACGTGTTCCGCCCGACGCCCGGCGTGGCGCTGTTCATCAACGCGTTCAACTTCCCCGCATGGGGACTTTGGGAGAAGGCGGCCGGCGCCCTGCTCGCGGGCGTGCCTGTCATCGTCAAGCCCGCGACATCGACGGCCTGGCTAACGCAGCGAATGGTTGCCGACGTCGTCGCCGCAGGCATTCTGCCCCCGGGTAGCCTGTCGGTGATCTGCGGGAGCGCCGCCGGGCTGCTCGACCGGATCGGACCGTTCGACGTGGTCTCCTTCACCGGCTCCGCCGACACCGCTGCCACGCTGCGCGCGCACCCGGCGTTCACGCAACGCTCGGCGCGCATCAACGTGGAAGCCGACAGTCTGAACAGCGCCATCCTGTTGCCCGACGCCGCACCGGGCACCGCCGCCTTCGACCAGTTCGTACGCGAGGTCTCACGCGAAATGACCGTCAAGTCGGGCCAGAAATGCACCGCCATTCGCCGCGCGATGGTGAGCGTCGAACACTTCGATGCGGCGGCCGCCGCCATTGCCGAGCGTCTCGCCAAAACGGTCGTGGGCAACCCGCGCAACGAGACCGTGAAGATGGGGTCGCTTGTGAGCGCCGCGCAGAAACGCGCCGTGCTCGACGGCATCGCCCATTTGCAGGCGGAAGCCGAAACGCTTTACGACGGCAATCGAGACGCCGTCTTCGTCGACACCGGCCCGGACAGCGCCTGTGTCGCCCCAGTGCTGCTCGGCTTGCGCGATGGCGCGGCGGGCAAGCGCGTACACGACACGGAAGTCTTCGGTCCCGTGGCGACGCTCGTCGGCTATCGCGATCTCGATGAGGCGGTAGCCCTCGCCAAGCGCGGACAAGGCTCGCTCGTCGTCTCGCTCTATAGCAACGATGCCATCGCCATGCGCACGCCCGCCCTTGCACTGGCCGACGCCCATGGCCGCGTGCACGCGATCGATCCGTCGGTCGGGAAAACGCAGACCGGACACGGCAACGTCATGCCGCAGTCGCTGCATGGCGGCCCAGGCCGCGCAGGGGGCGGCGAAGAACTGGGCGGCCTGCGCGCGTTGCGCTTCTATCACGTGCGCTCGGCCGTTCAAGGCCCTGCGGCACTGGTCGAAGCGCTGACGCAGGACGCCGTCGAATTTCCGAAGTCTTAACCTATAACGTCAGTAGCCGTCGCAAACCGTCGCAGTCAAGGTGATTCAAACAGGCGCCGTCAGAGCGCCATAAAGCACTCACGCCGCGCGTGCGCCGTTCACTTGTGAGCGGTGCGCCGCGCGGTGATCCACCGGAGGCAACATGCAAGCCGTACTCACCCCACCGCCGGCGAACTTCAACTTCGCTGCGCATCTGGAGGCGCTCAATCGCGGGCGCGCAGCCAAGACTGCTTATCTCGACGACACGCGCACGCTCACCTACGGTGAACTGGCGGAGCAAAGCCGGCGTTTCGCGACCGGCCTCGCCCGCGCGGGTATCCATCGAGAGGAGCGCATCCTGCTCGTCATGCTCGACACCATCGACTTGCCGGTTGCATTCCTCGGCGCGCTGTACGCCGGTGTCGTGCCCGTGGTCGTCAACACGCTGCTCACTGCCGACGATTACGCATTCATGATCGCGCACAGCAAGGCGCAACTCGTGATCGCGTCCGGCGCGCTCATGCCGACAGTGCAAGCAGCCCTCGAGAAAGTGCCTTCGCCCCCGCCGTGTGTCGTCTCGCAACCGATTGCCGCCGAGGCAGGCGCCGCGACCGTCTTGCCGACGTTCGACGCCCTTGTCGACGGTCCGCCAAGCGCACTGCCGGCCGAGACTGCGGGCGACGACATCGCGTTCTGGCTGTACTCGTCGGGCTCGACCGGCAAGCCCAAAGGCACCGTGCATACGCATGCCAACCTGTATTGGACGGCCGAGACCTATGGCCGCAACGTACTCGGCATCCGCGAGGACGATATCGCCTTTTCCGCGGCGAAACTCTTCTTCGCGTACGGGCTGGGCAACGGGCTGACGTTTCCGCTGTCGGTCGGCGCCACGGTCGTGCTGATGGCAGAGCGCCCGACGGCGCAAGCCGTAGCGCAGCGGCTATGCCAACATCGCCCGACGATCTTCTACGGCGTGCCGACGCTCTACGCCAACCTGCTCGCATCGCCGCACCTGCCCGCGCGCGAAGACGTCGCGTTGCGTTTGTGCACCTCGGCAGGCGAAGCGCTGCCGCGCGAAATCGGCGAGCGGTTCACGGCGCATTTCGGTGCGGAGATTCTCGACGGCATCGGCTCGACCGAAATGCTGCACATCTTCCTGTCGAACCGCACGGGACAAGTCGCCTACGGCACGACCGGCGAGCCGGTGCCGGGCTACGCCGTGGAGTTGCGCGACGAGAACGGCCAGCCCGTGCCCGATGGCGAGATCGGCGACCTGTACATCAAAGGGCCGAGCGCGGCGCTCATGTACTGGTGCAATCGCGAGAAGTCGCGCTCGACGTTCCTCGGCGACTGGCTTAAGAGCGGCGACAAATACCAGCGTCTGCCCAATGGGTATTACGTGTATGCCGGGCGCAGTGACGATATGCTCAAGGTCAGCGGCCAGTACGTCTCGCCCATCGAAGTAGAGATGGTGCTGATGCAGCACGACGCCGTGCTCGAAGCCGGGGTCGTGGGACGCGACGACAATGGCCTGACCAAGACGCAGGCTTTCGTCGTCCTCAAGCCGGGCGTCACGGCGACCGAGGCGATGGCAACCGAGTTGAAAGCGTTCGTCAAGGCTCGGCTGGCGCCGCACAAATATCCTCGCGAGCTGGTGTTCGTCGACGATCTGCCGAAGACGGCCACCGGCAAGGTGCAGCGCTTCAAGCTGCGCGAATTGCTTTAGGAGACGACAAGACGATGTCGGACGTACAGTTCGCCCGGATCGAGACGGCCTCGCACGGCCCGCTCTCGCTGGAGTATCGATGGATCAACCGCGAGCGCACGCACGCCCCGCTGCTGGTGTTTCTGCACGAGGGGCTCGGTTCCGTTGCCATGTGGAAGGACTGGCCGCAGCAGTTGTGCGACGCGGGCGGCTATCGCGGCCTCGTGTATTCGCGCAACGGCTATGGCCGCTCCACGCCGCGCGCGCGTGACGAGAAGTGGCCGGTGGATTTCATGCACCGTCAGGCGCGCGAGGTGTTGCCCGCGTTTCTCGATGCGGTCGGTGTCGGCCCCGAGCAGGCCGATCGTGTGTGGCTCGTCGGGCATAGCGACGGCGGCTCGATCTCGCTGCTATTCTCGGCCGCGTTCCCGGACCGGCTCGCCGGTGCCGTGGTGCTCGCGCCGCACCTCTTCGTCGAGGATCTGTCGGTCGAGAGCATTGCGAAGACGAAGACCGTGTACGAGACGACCGATCTGCCCGCGAAGCTCGGCCGCTATCACGACGACGTCGAGTCGGCGTTCTGGGGCTGGAACGATATCTGGCTGGACCCGGCGTTTCGCGAATGGAATCTGGTCGGCGCCGTGGCGAGCATCTCGAAGCCGTTGCTCGCGATTCAGGGCGAAGACGACGAGTACGGCACGATGGCGCAGATGGACAGCATTGCAGCGCATGTGCCGCACGCGAAGGTGGTGAAGCTGCCGGCGTGCGGACATTCGCCGCATCGCGATGCGCCTGCGCCGCTGGGTGAGACCATCATCGCCTTCATTGGCGCTCACGCAGACCGTCAGGCGGCATAACGCGTGCGGGCGCCCCGCTTCGCAAGTTCAGGAAAGGCGCCCGCCGGCAACCCAGGTCAGATCACGCGCACACCAGGAGTGCCCGGACGCATCGCGCCGACGATCGCCGCTTCGTCGAAACCGTCGGCACGGAATACCGCCAGCACATTGTCGACCGCACCGGGCGCGCAGGACACCAGCAAGCCGCCTGCCGTCTGTGGATCGCACAGCAAATCGCCGTCGCGTGCGGTAAGACGCTCGCCCATTTCCACGGATGCCCCATAGGACGCCCAGTTACGCCCGGACGCCCCCGTGATGCACCCGTTGTCGGCCAATTCCCGCACGCCGTCGAACAGCGGCACATCGGACATGCGCAGATACGCCGCCAGATTCGCGCCCCGGCACATCTCCAGCGTGTGGCCGAGCAGACCAAAGCCGGTCACGTCCGTGAGTGCATGCACGCCCGGCAACGCGGCGAGCGCCGGGCCGACGCGATTCAGGCGCGTCGTGGCGTCGATCATGCGGCGATAGCCCGCCTCGTCCAGTTGATTCTTCTTGAGCGCCGCCGACATGACGCCGACACCGAGCGGCTTGCCGAGAACCAGCACGTCACCCGCCTGTGCGTCCGAATTGCGCTTCAGACGCTTCGGATGCACCACGCCGAGCGCGGCGAGGCCATAGATCGGCTCGACCGAGTCGATGCTGTGCCCGCCGGCAATCGGAATACCCGCCTCGGCGCAGATCGACTCGCCACCGCGCAGAATCTCGCGAATCGTCTCGCGCGGCAGCACATTGATCGGCATGCCAACGATGGCCAGCGCGAAGATCGGCTTGCCGCCCATCGCGTAAATGTCGGACAGCGCATTGGTCGCGGCGATACGGCCGAAGTCGAACGGGTCGTCGACGATCGGCATGAAGAAGTCCGTCGTCGCGATGATGGCTTGCTCGTCGTTGAGCTGGTAGACCGCAGCATCGTCAGACGTCTCCGTGCCGACGAGCAGCGCTGCCGGCGCCGGCAGCGGCGCTTCGTTACGGGCGAGTAGTTCGGAAAGCACGCCCGGCGCGATCTTGCAGCCGCAGCCGCCACCGTGCGAGAGCGAAGTCAGACGCGGCGCGGCCGGTGCGGCGCCTGCTTGAGTTGCATCGATTGCGGTCATGGTCGTTGGTGTTCGTTGGAGATTGGCCGGAAACCCGTCGCAAGGCGTACCGCGGTGCCGCTCAAGGCGTCGTTGATACGCTCCGCTCCCGGAATGACGACAGTTTGCCAAAAGTCGACGTATTATGAAGCAGCTTTGGCGCGTCGATATGTCTCGAATGGGTCGATAGACGTCTGTCGATGCCGCCATGCTACCGATTCACATCGTCCCTGCATCGCAGAACGCCATTGCTGCCGTATTGCAGCACCCTAATTACCATGCGCCGTGAGCGCTGACGCCAAGGGAGACCTCATCATGCAACGCCGCCGTTTCCTCTCGCTGGGTGCCTGCGCCCTGCCCGCCTCTGTCCTGTCGACTTCGCTGCTGCCCGCCCATGCGCAGGCGGCACCCTCACGCACACCGGCAGGCACGCCGTCGGCCAGCCCCGTCGAAGGCTGGCGTACCTTCGAACTGACGACGCAGGTCGACCTGCCGGCCGGTAACGGTAACGGCCCGGCAAACGTCTGGCTGCCGGTGGCAACCTCGCCGTCCGGGGGCTACCAGCGCGCGCTCGGCGCACGCTGGGAGGCGCCGGGGGCCAACGCCGAGTTGCGCACGGTGCGCGGCGCGTCAGGCATCGGTGTGCCGATGCTGGCCGTGGCCTGGCCCGATGGCGCGACGCAAGCGCCCCGCACGGTCACGCTGGTGAACACCTTCGCCACGCGCGACCGGCATGTGGATCTGGCGCAGCCGCCCTCGGCCAACGCACCACGCGAAGCGCCCGAAGTGCTGCGTCAATATCTCCGCCCGACGGCGCTTCAGCCGACCGACGGCCTCGTGCGCGAGACGGCCGAGAAGATCACACGCGGCGAAAAGGGTGATGTGGAAAAAGCACGCGCCATCTATCAGTGGATCGTCGAGAACTGCCGCCGCGAAGGTTCGGTGCGCGGCTGCGGCACCGGCGACGTGCGCTACATGCTGACCACCGGCAACCTCGCGGGCAAGTGTGCCGATATCAATGCGCTCTTCACCGCGCTCGCACGCTCGGTCGGCATTCCCGCACGCGACGCTTACGGGGTGCGCGTCGCGGCGTCGAATCATGGCTTCAACAGCCTGGGCAAGGCAGGCGACGTCACGCGTGCGCAGCATTGCCGCGCCGAGTTCTACGCCGCCGGCTACGGCTGGGTGCCGGTCGACCCGGCAGACGTGCGCAAGGTCGTGCTCGAGGAAGTGCCGGGCGGCCTGCCGGTCGACGACCTGCGCGTGCGTGCGGCGCGCGCGATGCTCTTCGGGCAGTGGGAGATGAACTGGGTCGCGTTCAATCACGGCGCTGACGTGCCGCTGCCGGGCGCGCGAGCCGCACAAGACAACACCGTCCCGTTCCTTATGTATCCGAACGGCGAAGTGGCGCGTGCCCAGCTCGACAGCCTCAATCCGGACACCTTCCGCTATCGCATGAACGCCCGCGAGATCACGGCCTGATACCTGATACGAACCACGGTATCCACGACCTCCAGAACATCACACGAAGGAGCGCATCGCCATGCAGCGGCGTCATTTTCTTCACACCCTCGGGGCCCTCGGGACGGCCGGCGCGCTAGGCGGCACCGGCACGCAGGCGTTGGCGGCCGGCCCGGCCAAGGGAGCGGCGGAAGTCGATGACAGCACGCTCGCCGGCGCCTCCGGCGGCACGCTGTCGGCATGGCGCGGCACCACACCGGCGTTCACGCTCGACGGACTCGATGGCAAGCCGTACGCGTTGTCGGAATGGCGCGGGCGCGTGGTCATCCTCAACTTCTGGGCAACGTGGTGCGGCCCCTGCCGCGAAGAAATTCCGGCGATGGGCGCGGTGGCGCGTCAATACCGTCAGCGAGGCCTCGCGCTGGTCGCGGTCAATTACAAAGAACCGATCGCCACGGTCAAGCCGTTCATCGACAAACTGCCTATCGACGGCACAGTCCTGCTCGATGCCGACGGCGCGGTCTACAAGCGCTTCGGATCGCTCGGCTTGCCCGCCACGTATCTCATCGATCGGGCGGGCAACGCGCGCTTCTGGCGCATGGGCGAACTGGCATGGAGCGACGTCGGCCTGCACGGGCACATCGAGGCGCTGCTCACGCAAAAGGGTGGCGCGACGGCCTGACGCCCCCCCCCCCCCACACACCGTGGCGCAAACGCATCGCTCGTCACTCGGCGGCGAGCGTCTGCGCCGTTTCATTGACGTGATTCAGCAACCGTGCCGCCGGGCCGGCGAGCACGCCTTCGCGATGCGCACAGTACAGGGGCGCGCGCGGCGCAGGGGCGAGTGGTCGATAGACGATGCCCTCGACCTGCATGCGCATGAGTGAGGCGGGCACCACCGACACCCCCAGTCCGGCCGCCACGAGCGAGAGCGTCGTGAGCAGACGCGGCGCCTCCTGCTCGATGTTCGGGCTGAAGCCTGCGCCGTGGCACGCCGCGATGATGGCGTCGTATAGCCCCTGCCCCGTGCGGCGACGATAGAGAATCAACTTCTCCGCCGCGATGGACGTCATCGGCACGGCCGCCTTGCCGGCGCGTCCCGTAAGCGCCAGCGGGTGTGCCGAGGGCACCGCAAGCACCATCGACTCTTCGAGCACCGGCACGAAGACGATCTGCCCGATATCGCCCTGCGGCTGACGAATGAACGCGACGTCCAGATGGCCGTCTCGCAGACCGTCGAGCAATTCGCTCGTGCTGCTCTCGTCGAGCATCAACGAGACCGACGGGGCATCGCGGCGGAACGCGCGAATCACCGTCGGCACGAACGGATGCAGCGCCGCCGAGCTGGTAAAACCCACGGACAACCGCCCTTTGATCCCCGCCGCGACACGGCGCACGTCGTCCACCGCCTGGTCGAGTTTGCGAACGACATCATGCGCGTCGCCGAGAAACGCCTGACCCGCGTCCGTGAGCGCCATGCCGCGCGGCAAACGCTCGAAGAGCGTCACGCCCAACTGCGTTTCGAGCACCCGGATCTGCTGCGAAAGCGGCGGTTGTCCAATGCCCAGACGCTCCGCCGCACGCGTCATATGCCCTGTTTCGGCCACGGCAATGAAATAGCGCAGCAAGCGTATGTCAATATTTGCCATATTAGTTCGATATGAATCGAGTCACTTCCATATATTGGACAATATAGCGCAATCATCCTACGCTCAAGGGGTTCCGCGCGGCGACTCGTGCATCTCTGCCCCGATGACACGCCCGGCCCGGCGCCCTCCACCGTAGTCCAGTTTTCATAACGAACCTGCCATGAACACTCCGGCCCCAACCACCTCTGCCACATCCGGCACACCCGCCACGGTACAAGTCCCTCCTGTCGCCGACGCCCCCAGTGTTCGCGCCCTCTTCTTCGGTTTCCTCGGTCTCGGCATGACGGCGTTCGGCGGCGCGTTGCCGCTGGCGAGGCGCATGATCGTCGAGAAACATCGATGGCTCACGCCGGCCGAATTCACCGATCTGCTGGGCCTGTGTCAGTTTTTGCCCGGCGGCAACATCATCAATCTGTCGGTCGCGCTCGGCATGCGCTTTCGTGGCTGGCGCGGCGCGCTCGCATCGATCCTCGGCCTGATAGCAGCGCCGTCTGCCGTGGTCATCGTGCTGGGCACGATCTATCAGCACTTTCAAAGCGATTCGCACGTAAAGCATCTCTTCGCCGGCCTCGCGGCGGCCGCAGCCGGCCTGTTGATTCAGATGGCATGGAAAGTGACGTGGCCACTGCGCAAGTCCCTCGCACTCGCCTGCGTGGCGGTGGCCTGCTTCATTGCGATTGCCGTGCTGCGCGTGCCGCTGGTGCTCACCATGCTCGTGATGACGCCGATCTCGATTTACGCCACGTGGCGGGTTTCGCAATGACCGGCACGCTCATCTCGCTCGCGCTCATCTTCACGCAGTTATCGGTGCTGGCGTTTGGTGGCGGTAACACGATCCTGCCGGAGATGGAGCGTCAGGTCGTCGAGCTGCACCACTGGATGACGTCGGAAGAATTCAGTGCGCTGTTTGCGCTAGGGCAGGCCGCGCCCGGCCCGAATCTCATGATCGTCACGCTCGTCGGCTGGCACGTGGCCGGCTGGCAAGGCATGCTCGTCACGTCGCTCGCAAAGTTTGGGCCGTCGTCGCTCATCACTGCGGGTGTCCTGCACTTGTGGGAGCGCTTCAAAGACCGGTCGTGGCGTCGCATCGTGCAGGCCGGCCTCGTGCCGATGACGGCCGGTCTTGTCGCCGCGAGTGCCGCACTCATTGCCGAAGCGTCGGCAACGTCATGGCTGCTCGCGGGCATCACTGCCTGCGTGGCAGTACTCGCGATCCGCACCCGTGTGCATCCGTTGTGGTGGCTCGCGGCAGGCAGCGTCGCGGGACTGCTGGGCGGGGCGTATCTGTAGCCCCGCGTGGGCGATGCCGGTTACGCCCTGCCTTCCTCACACACCTGCGCGAAATCCGCACGCCAGTGGTCACGGCCCAACGCGCGAATACCGTCGACCAGATGCATCCAGTCGGTGGACCCGATCACCAGCGACGGTGGGGTATCGCCGCGCGCCAATGCGGCGAGACGGGGTGGGCAAGGTTCCCGCATCTCGGGCTTGCCGGCCACCAGCATCACGCGGGCAAGCCATTGCGAGACATCGACCGGGATCGTCGACGTGACGACCTGCCCGGCCTGCGCCTGCGGCTCGTCGGACCAGTACCATGCGAAGCGCGCACTGACGCTCGCGCGTATTGCGATACCCAGAGCGTCGAGCACGCGGTCGCAGGTCAGCCCTCGCTGGGCGCCAGCCATCAGGGCGAATTCGCCGATATCGCGCCAGTCGGAGGCACTGCCGCAATCCTCCCGCACGCTCGCCGCCATCAACGCGACGACACGAGACCTGATACGCCGCAGCGCGTCGGGATGGGTCAGTAGCCGCCGCTCCCTGCGCGTTTCTTTCGAGAGATCGTTCGTTGTCTCGGCCGGATCGAAAAGCTGAATGTCGACCGGATGAACGGTAAACGTCGGCGAGCCCGCAACGTCGTGGCGCCAGTCGGGTTCGAGACGGTCGCACAGGAGTGCAAAGGCGCCGTCGAATCTGACCAGCGAGGGGCGAGCATCGTCCACGCGCAATGCCTCACGCATCGCCTGAGGCAGCCTGAAGCGCAGACCGTGCGCCAGAAGCTGACACAGCGAGGCCACTCTGTCGCTTTGGGCAACGCAGGTTTGCGGCGCATCGGCGATGTGAAGGATGAGAGCCTCCGCGATCTTCCGCTCGGCCAGCTTGCGCCCCGACGACGCGGCGCCCTGCGCGGCCCCCTCCGGGAGAGACCCATTAGCGAACATCTGCGTCGCGTCGAATGCCGCGAGGCATTGCCGCATCGAAGTGAGATCTGCCGGGGTACGGCGACGAAGTTGCGTCTGCGTCTGAAGCGCCCACTGGCGCTGCGCTTGGGCGCCCTCACCCAAGGCGTTCTCCAGCGCACGCCACTCCGGCCATAGATAGCGCACCGCCGCGCCAATGGTCAGCGCACTCAGCGCACAGGCGAACGCCACATCCGCCACACCTGCCGTGGCCGGCGCGCTGAGCGCCCGTTCCTGATGACGGCAGCCCGTGCTTTGCCATGCGTCGCTCAGTAAATGATGCAGGCCGCTGTCTCTCAGACACGCGGCGGCGCCTTTGAAGTCGCCCCGGAGTCCGTCGTAGACACAGTTCGCCACCTCGTAAGCCAGGTGCAGGAACGTACTCGGGGATGAGGATGCCGCATGAGGCACAAATGGCATATCGCTTCCTTGTTTTGACGTCGAAAATGCCAACATCCTCCGCTGAAGCCACGCGAGAGGCTTCGGCATTCGCTCAGCCCCCTATCGGGCACGTTGCTGCGGAATCTGGGATGATGTCGCCATTGCGTCGCCGCCGATTGTCCTGGAGAGAGACCCCATGCCGACCTTCGCCACCCTCGCCACGTTCGTTGTCGTCGTACTCGGGCTGTTTCTGATTCCCGGCCCGGCGGTATTGCTAACCATCACGCGCACCGTGCAAGGCGGGCGGCGTGCAGGCATCATGACGGGGATAGGGATTGCGCTGGGCGATCTCGTGCACACGCTGTGTGCAGCCGTGGGGCTCTCGGCGGTGCTGATGACCTCGGCACTGGCGTTCGATGTGGTGAAGTATGTGGGGGCCGCGTATCTGATCTATCTGGGTATCAAGGCATTGCGCGAGCGCCCGTCCGATCCGCAACTGCCCGTGACCCCGAAAGTCTCGCCCGGACGCGCCTTCGTGCAGGCGGTGGCCACCGAAGTGCTCAATCCGAAAACCGCCCTCTTCTTCCTCGCCTTCATGCCGCAGTTCGTGCATGCGAGCGAGGGCAATGTCTTCGCGCAGTTCCTGGTGCTGGGGCTGGTGTTCGTCGCGATGAGCGCGCTCTATACCGCAGCGATCGCGTTGTCGGTGCGCCCGCTCGGCAGGGTCGTGCGACGCTTCACAGGGTTGCTGCGCTGGCAGGGCAAGATCATCGGCACGATCTTCATCGGCCTCGGTCTGCGGGTTGCCATGCAGCAGCGCTGATCCCCTTGCCGTTGAGTCATCGATTGCCGTTGGTTGGGGGCGAGTTGGGGGCGAGTCCCCCCGGAGGCACGGGCCATCCGGCCGGTGCCAGCGGTGTCCCTGCCTACGCCGGAGTCGCTCACCATGCATCGTATCGTCTCGCCGCTTCGCTCGCCGGGCCACGTTAGCCGCCCTGTCAGCAGACCATCGCACCGGACTTCCTCGCCCATGAGGACCTTGGCGCTCGCGCTCAGCCTGATCGTCTGCGGGCTCGCCGCCACGGCGGCCAGCGCGGCCGACCCCGCGGCCGCCGCGCCGGTAGCCATCTCCTTCTCCAAAGCGAATCCGGGTAACGCACTGCCGCCCGGCTGGCAGAATTTGCCGGTCGTCAGCGGCAAGAAGCTCACCACCTACACGGTCGTCATCGATGGCGGACGCAATGTCATCGAAGCCAATTCGGTCGATTCGGCCTCGGCACTGATGGCCAAGGGAGACAGTGTCGACATCGCTGCGACGCCGGGCGTGACGTGGCGCTGGAAAGTCGACAAAGCCATCCCAGGCGCCGATAACCGCGTCGGCGACAAAGAGGATTCGCCCGCGCGGCTGGTGTTTGTCTTCGATGGCGATAAATCCTCGCTGCCCTTCGGCGACCGTGCGGCGATGACGCTAGCCAAGGTCGGCGGCGAAGATCTTCCCTACGCCACGCTGATGTACATCTGGTCTAACGACGCGGCGCCGGGCAGTGTCATCCAGAACCCGCACACCGACCGGGTGCAGATGCTTGTGGTGGCGGGCGGCGATGGGTCGCTCGGCAAATGGCAGACCTTCTCGCGTAACCTCGCGGCGGATTACGAACGCATCTATCAGGAGAAGCCGGGCAAGCTGCTCGGCTACGGCATCTTCACCGACAGTGACAACACCCATGCAAGTGCGCATGCATGGTACGGAGACATCCGGGTCGGCCCGGCCAAATAGCGCGCGATGTCTTCCCCGGCGGTCGAGCCCTCTCGCCGGGAAAATCCGCCCCCGGTTTCATCAGCCGACACCCATGCAAAAAGCATGTTCGATCGCATCGAAAAAAACTCTGAAAGCCCCACCTGACGGGGCTTTTGCGCTATTGCAACAGTCGCTTGCGTGCTACGCTATCTCGCCTAGAATTTGAGCCAGAGTTTGTTGATCGGTTCATTGCTGTTCACGCCTCTCACCGCCTTCGCGAGCGCCATGCAAAAGAATCGCCAGCCCAAGGACGTTACGTTCGCCTCCAGTCCGGTATTGCAGTCGCGCATGTCGTTGTGGCGCTCCAAACTCGTCGTCATCATGATCACCCTCGCGTTCATCGGGCTGGTCGTGCGAGCGTTCTGGATTGCGGGCCCCGGCAACGGTTTCTATATAGCGCAGGGCGAAAAACGTTACGAGCACACCATCGTCATGCCTGCGGTGCGCGGCAAGATCGAAGATCGGGATGGCCGCGTGCTCGCAACCAGTCTGCCGATGCGCACCGTCTGGGCGGTGCCCGCCGAAGTGCCCGACGACCTGTCCGACAGCGACATTCAGAAGGCCAGCAAGCTGCTCGACATCCCCGCGAAGGAACTGCGCACCAAGCTCATCGGCGAGAAGAAGTTCGTTTATGTGAAGCGGCAAGTATCGCCGGAAATCGGCAAGCAGGTCGAAGCGCTCGGCATTCCGGGCGTCTACGAAAGCAGCGAATACAAGCGGTTCTACCCCGAAGGCGACGTTGCGGCGCACGTCGTGGGCTTCACCAACGTTGAAGACAAGGGGCAGGAGGGCATGGAGCTGGGCGAAGAGCCGCTGCTCGAGGGCACGGCGGGCGTGCGGCGCGTCATCAAGGACCGCATCGGCCGGACCATTCAGGACCTCGACGACTCCAGCCCCCCGCGCGACGGCAAGGACATTCACCTCACGCTCGACACCCGCGTGCAATACATCGCCTACGCGGCGCTGAAGAACGCGCTCGATCGCACGGGCGCGAAAGCCGCCATGGCGGTCGTGATCGATGCGAAAACAGGTCAGGTGCTCGCGTTGGCCAACTTTCCGACATACAACCCGAACGACCGCGAGCATCTGACGGGCGAACAACTGCGCAACCGCGTGTTCACCGATGTCTTCGAGCCGGGCTCGATTCTCAAGCCCTTCACCATGGCGCTGGCGCTGGACCTGCATCGTCTGACGCCGGCCACGCTCATCGACACCGGTCCGGGGCGATACGTCTTCGAAGGCGCGACCATCAGCGACGACAGCGCGAACGGCGTGCTCACGGCGGCCGGCGTCATCCAGAAGTCGAGCAACATCGGCATGACCAAGGTGTCGACCATGCTGCGCGCCGAAGAAATGTGGGACATGTTCACCGAGATCGGTCTGGGTCAGCAGCCTAAGCTGGGCTTCCCGGGGGCGGTGTCGGGCCGTTTGCGCCCGTATAAGTCGTGGCGGCGCATCGAGCAGGCGACGATGGCCTACGGCTACGGAATTTCTGCGTCGCTGTTCCAGTTGGCGCGCGCGTACACGATCTTCGCCAACGACGGCGTGCTCGTGCCCATCTCCATCGTCAAGCCGGATACACCGGCGCAGCCCGAGGGCGTGCGCGTGATCGATGCGCGCACGGCCGTCGAGATGCGCAAGATGCTGGCCGCCGTGGTCGATACGGGCGGCACCGCCACCACGGCGCAGGTGGCCGGTTACAGCATCGGCGGGAAGACCGGCACGGCCTACAAGGCGGGCGCACACGGTTACGACCATTCGAAGTACCGGGCGTCGTTCGTGGGGATTGCGCCGTTGTCGGCGCCGCGTCTGGTGATTGCCGTGTCGGTGGACGAGCCGAAAGCGTCGCAACACTTTGGCGGGCAGGCCGCCGGGCCTGCGTTTGCGGAGATCGCGTCGCAGGCGTTGCCGTTGCTGGGCATTCGGCCGGATCTGCCGGTGCGTCCGGGGGTGATTCTGGCGGCACCGACCTCGGATACGCCGCCGGAGGACAAAGCGCCTCACGGATAACTCTCATCGGCTCCGTGGGGCATCGGCGCTCAACACCCTCCGTCCTCCCCGAACACCCATCACGAATGCCCATAAAAAAAGGCGGCCCGGAATTCCGAAGCCGCCTTTTTCACTTGCCCCGAACCGGCGGGCAAGTTCGGGAACTTACATTCCCGGCATCATCAACGAGTTGGCGTTGTGCATGATCCACAGCGAGCCGACCAGCACGATGGCCACGATCAGCACGGTGAACAGAAACGCCATCACGTTCCAGCGCTGTTCCGACGAGCGGTCCATGTGCAGGAAGTAGATCAGGTGGACGATGATCTGCACGAGGGCGGCGCCGAGAATCAGCGGCAGCACCGTCGACGGCGGCATCGTGCCATCCATCACCAGCTTGAACGGCACGACCGTCAGGATCACCGCGAGCACGAAGCCGATCAGGTACGACTTCACGCTGCCGTGGCTGCCACCGGCCGCATTGTGGCCAGCGTCGTGGCCGTGCGATTGCACCGATTTGCTATTGCTCATTTACATCGCTCCCATCAGGTACACGACCGTGAACACGCCGATCCAGACCACGTCCAAGAAGTGCCAGAACAGCGACAGGCATTGCAGACGCGTGGTGTTGGTGGCGGTCAGGCCCTTCTTGCCGATCTGGAACATCAGAACGGCCATCCACAGCAGGCCCGAGGCCACGTGCAGACCGTGGGTCGCCACGAGCGCGAAGAACGACGACAGGAAACCGCTGCGGTTCGGGCCGGCACCTTCGAGAATCAGGTGGTGGAACTCATACAGTTCCATCGCGATAAACGCGGCGCCCAGCAGCCACGTGATCGCCAGCCAACCCTGCACAGCGCCCTTCTTGCCGTTGTGCAGACCGATCATGGCAAAGCCATAGGTGATCGACGAGAACAACAGGATGAACGTTTCGACCAGCACGAACTTCAGGTCGAAGAGTTCCTTGCCGGTCGGGCCGCCGGCCGTCGCGTCGCGCAATACGGCGAACGTCGCGAACAGGCTGGCGAACAGTACCAGGTCGGTCATCAGGTACACCCAGAAACCGAAGATCGTGTTGCCCCCGGTATCGTGGTGCGCGTGGTCGTGCGCATGCGCATCGGCATGCGCGCCAGAGTGTTTGAGAACTTCGCTCGTCATGATTAAGCCTTTGCTGCTGTGGCCAGTGCCTGATGGTGAGCCGATTCAATGGCCACCACTTCCGGCGACTGCACGTAGTAGTCGATCGAATCGTCGTTGCTGCGGCAGATGAACGTCAAGATCATGCCGGCGAAGCCAACGATAGCCAGCCACCAGATGTGCCAGATGGCCGCGAAACCGAACACCAGCGAGAACGCACTGATGATGAAACCGGCGCCGGTGTTCTTCGGCATGTGGATCGGGGCGTAGCTCGTCTTCAGATCGCTCTTGATGCCGTGCGCCTTGCGATAGGCCAGCTCGTCGACGTCATGCACGCGCGGCTCTTCGGCAAAGTTGTAGAACTGCGGCGGCGACGACGTCATCCACTCCAGCGTACGGCCGTTCCAGGGGTCGCCCGTGGTGTCGGCCAGCGCCTTGCGGTTCTTGATCGAGACAACCAGTTGCAGCACCTGGAAACCGATACCGGCGGCGATGAACAGCGCACCAATCAGCGCGGCGATCAGCCACGGCTGCCAATCCGGGTTGCTGTAGTGGTTCAGGCGACGGGTCATGCCCATCAGGCCCAGCACATACAGCGGCATGAACGCGAGGTAGAAGCCGATCAGCCAGCACCAGAAGCTTGCCTTGCCCAGACGTTCGTCGAGCTTGAAGCCGAAGGCCTTCGGGAACCAGTAGTTCATACCGGCGATGTAACCGAACAGCACGCCGCCGATGATCACGTTGTGGAAGTGAGCAATCAGGAACAGCGAGTTGTGCAGCACGAAGTCGGCGCCCGGCACGGCCAGCAGCACGCCGGTCATACCACCGATCACGAACGTGACGATGAAGCCCAGCGTCCACAGCACCGGCACGGTCATTTGCACGCGACCGCGGTACATCGTGAACAGCCAGTTGAAGATCTTCACGCCGGTCGGGATCGAGATAATCATCGTCGCGATACCGAAGAAGGCGTTCACGTTGGCACCGGAGCCCATCGTGAAGAAGTGGTGCGCCCACACGAGGAACGACAGCACCATGATCGCGGCCGTGGCGTACACCATCGACTTGTAGCCGAACAGCTTCTTGCCCGAGAACGTCGAGATGATTTCCGAGAAGATACCGAACGCCGGCAAGATCAGGATGTACACCTCCGGGTGCCCCCAGATCCAGATCAGGTTGATGTACATCATCGGGTTGCCGCCCAACTCATTCGTGAAGAAATGGAAGTCGAGGTAGCGGTCCAGCGAGAGCAGCGCCAGGGTCACCGTCAGCACCGGGAATGCAGCGCACACCAGCACCATCGTGCACAGCGAGGTCCAGGTGAAGATCGGCATCTTCATCAGGTTCATGCCCGGCGCGCGCATCTTCAGAATCGTGACGACGAAGTTCACACCGGTGAGCAACGTCCCCAGACCCGATATCTGCAAGGCCCAGATGTAGTAATCCACCCCCACGCCCGGACTATATTGAATGCCCGAGAGCGGCGGGTAAGCCAGCCAGCCCGTGCGAGCGAATTCACCCAGGCCCAGCGACAGGTTCACCAGCGCAGCGCCGGCCACGAACAGCCAGAACGACAGCGTGTTCAGGAACGGGAACGCCACGTCGCGTGCGCCGATCTGCAGCGGCACCACGAGGTTCACCAGCCCCGTCATGAAAGGCATCGCCACGAAGAAGATCATGATCACGCCGTGGGCGGTGAAGATCTGGTCGTAGTGATCCGGCGGGAGAATACCGCCCGAGTTGTGGGCGAGCGCCAGTTGCGTACGCATCATCATGGCGTCGGCAAAGCCGCGCAACAGCATGACGAGCGAGACGAGCACGTACATCACGCCGATCTTCTTGTGATCGACCGACGTGACCCACTCGTTCCACAGGTACTTCCATTTGCCGAAGTAGGTGAGCAACGCGACGATGCCCAGTACCCCGAGCACCATCATGCCGACCGCGCCGACGATGATCGGCTCGTGGTACGGAATGGCTTCGAGAGTCAGTTTGCCAAACAGCGTTGACATTGTTGTTTACTCCTTGTGCGCGTGCGCGGCCGTACCGGCGTGCATCGCGTGCGCGCCGGCGTTGTCCATGGCCATGGTCGTCGACTGGCCGTTCTGCCCATTCGCAGCGGCGGCCGGAGCCGTCGCGGCGTCAGCGCCCGCGCCCTTCATTTCCATCTTCATGTCCATGCCCTTCATTTCCATGGCGCCGTGGTTTTCATGGCCTTCGTGCTGCTCGGCCATGCCCGTTGCCATCGGGGCGTGCAGGATCGATTCGAACATCTTCGCGTCGACCGAGCTGTAGTACGTGACCGGCGTGTTCTCGCTCATCGGCACGAGCGAAGCGTAGGTATCCTTATCCAGGACCTTCTTCGACTCACGCACCTTGGCGACCCATTGCTGGAAGTCGCTGTCGGTCATCGCCAGCGTCTTGAAACGCATGCCCGAGAAGCCGCCGCCGCTGTAGTTCGCCGAAATGCCGTCGTACGAGCCGACGTGATTGGCGATCAGGTGCAGCTTCGTTTCCATACCAGCCATCGAGTAGATCTGGCTACCCAATTGCGGAATGAAGAACGAATTCATGATCGATTCCGAGGTGATCTTGAAATTCACCGGGGTATCGACCGGAACGGCCAACTCGTTGATCGACGCAATGCCCTGTTCCGGGTAGATGAACAACCATTTGTAGTTCATCGACACGACTTCGACCGTAATCGGCTTCACTTCGCTTTCCAGCGGCTTGTACGGATCGAGTTCGTGGGTGGTGACCCAGGTAATGCGCGCGAGAATCGCAATGATGATGATCGGCACGAGCCAGACCACGACCTCAATGGCCGTCGAGTGCGACCAGTTCGGCTCATAGCGCGCCGACTTGTTGCTCGCGCGATACTTCCACGCGAACCACAGCGTCATCAGGATGACCGGAATCACCACAATCAACATCAGCCAGGTGGCCGTGAGGATCAGGTTCTTGTTCTCTACTCCGATCTGCCCCTTAGGGTCGAGCAGCGTCATGCCGCAGCCAGCCAAAAGCAGCGGCGAGCACAAGGCGAGGAGCCTAAACAATCGCGGGTTTCTGTGTTTCTTCATGTCACACGACAGGGTTGAGTTGGCCAGCGAACGGCGCAACACGGGCTTACCGGCCTGATGCAGGGTCGCAGGAGGTTGGCAAGGGTTAAGGTGGGACGGGAGCAGTCGTCGCGCCGGTATTGCACCGGTCGAACTACGACGACCGTGTCATCGAAAAGACGGGAACCGGGGCAGATTGCCGCCCGCAGACCTCAAGTCACTGTCCGACTTCTTGTCTTTTACTTCCATCACGGTGCGGCATTATGCCGAAGTTTAATTAGGCCGGACATCGCGCACCTGCTGGCGCGACAATGTGTCGCGCAGGCTTCACGCGTACGCGCGCGACGATTTCCAAGCAGATCGGCACCTGTTTGGCGGTAAACGCTGTGCAATGCAGCAATTCGGAAAGGTTCTTGGATTTCAAGAGGTGCGACGTTGTGTCGCACCTTGTTTTGCGGTGTCGCAGCGAAATGCACCGACTTGGTGCGAAAGATCGCTGGAATGTAGGTGAGATGTATTGTGCCCGGCTTTTCAGTCGAGCGACAAGCGCACGGCGAACGCCATGAGCGCAGCGCCGAACGACCAGCGTTGTATTTTTTGTGCAAGCGGACGGGTGCGCAACCAGCGCGCGATGCGGGCCGCGCCGAACGCGAGCGCGACATCGAAAATTGCCCCCACGACCAGCAACAGCACGCCGAGTTCGAGCACTTGAGTCCAGACCGGGCCGGCTTCGGCGCGGATGAACTGGGGCAGCAGCACCGAACAGAACAGCAGCGCCTTCGGGTTGAGCACGCTCGAGAGCACGCCGCGCCGCACAGCGTGCGAGAGCGGCACGGCAGCCTGCGTTGGCGCCTCGGTCATCTCCATGCCGAAGGCCGGCGAGCGCCAGATCTGGATGGCCACCCATGCAAGGTAGAGCGCGCCCGCGATACGCACCGTCTCGAATAGCCACGGCGCCGCGCGCAGCAGCGCCGCCACACCGCACGCCGAGAGGGTCACATGTCCGGCGCGCGCCAGCGCCAGTCCGCCGGCGGAGGCCAGGCCGTGTCGCACGCCGCGCGTCATGCTCGTCTGCATGACCAGCGCCATGTCCGGGCCGGGCAATGCGTAGACGACGATCAGAGCGCCGACGAAAACGGTGAGCAACTGCAGCGAAACCATGATTTTTCCCCTGACGGCAAGAGTGGCCAAAACGAGATTAATGATCCCGCCAAATAACGAGAGATACATGGCGTTTTCCACCCAATATTATTTATATATATGGCGCATTCCACCAATAATAACCATATAATCGAAAAATCCCCCAACGTCGTCAGGTGCAGCATTACCGACAGGCTTAATCCGGAAGGATGAGGGCAACACTTTCCCGTCATCGCAGATCGTGGTGGAATGCCATCTTTGCAGCAGCTTTCGTAGCGGGATACCAACAATGAACGAACTCGACGCCATCGATCAGGCGATTCTCGCCATCGTCCAACGCGATGGCCGCATCTCCAACGCCCGGCTCGCCGAGCGTGTGGCGCTCTCCGAAACGCCCTGCGCACGGCGTTTGAAACGCCTCGAAGCCGAGGGCTACATCACGGGTTATCGGGCCGAACTGTCGCACCGCGCGCTGGGTCTGGGCGTGACGGCCTTCGTCCATGTACGCTTTGCCGTGCACGACCGCGCGCTGTCCGAGCAATTCGAGCGCGAAGTGCAAGCCATCGACCGGATCGTGTCGTGCCACAACATTTCCGGCAGCGCGGACTATCTGCTCGGGGTAGTCGCCACCGATCTCGACGATTACGGCATGTTCACGCGCGACGTGCTGCGCGCCCTGCCCGGCGTGTCGTCGATCGAATCGATGCTGTCGCTGCGCGAAGTCAAACGCGATACCGGCGCGCCGTTGCTGTAATTCGACTCACAGTGGCGTGGCGCGAGTTTGCCCGTAAAATATCGGGCTGACCCGACCTTAGGTGCCTCATGCCGGACGCCATGCCTGCCGTACCTTCCCAGCCGACCGCCTCGTCTTACGCTGCCAATGGCGCCAGCGGCGCGAGTGACGACGCACTGATGTTCGACCTCGCGCCGGTCTCCCTCTGGCTCGAAGACTTCAGCGGCGTGAAGCAGTTGTTCGACGAATGGCGTGCACAAGGTGTCACCGACCTGCGCGCCCACTTCAAGACCGACCCGGCCCATGTCTCGGCATGCTCGCGACGCATTCGCGTCATCAAGGTCAATCGCCGGACATTGACGATGTTCAACGCAGCGTCGCTCGATACGCTCGTGGCCAACCTGCCGCGCGTGTTCCGCGACGACATGCTCAAGACCCACGTCGAAGAGCTTTGCCAACTGTGGGACGGTCGCACGCACTTCACGAGCAAGACCGTCAACTACACGCTCGACGGCCGCCGTCTGGATGTGCTGCTCAACGGCTCGGTACTGCCCGGCCACGAAAGCACCTTCGAGCGCGTGCTGATCTCGCTCGAAGACGTGACCGAACTCGAGCACGCACGCCAGCGCGTGACAATGGGCGAGGAATATGCGCGAGGCCTCTTCGAGTACTCACCAGTCTCGTTATGGGTCGAGGATTTCAGCGCGATCAAACTGCTGCTCGACGATGCCCGCTCACGCGGCATTACCGACTTCCGCACTTTCACCGACGTTCACCCCGAATTCGTCGAGCGCTGCATGAACGAGATCCACGTGCTCGATGTGAACCGCCACACGCTGGCGATGTTCGTCGCGCCCGACAAAGCCACCCTGCTCGCCCGCCTGCCCGATGTGTTTCGCGACGACATGCGGCACAACTTCCGCGAGCAGTTGATCGACCTATGGGACAACAAGCTCTTCCAGCAACGCGAAGTCATCAACTACGCGCTCGACGGCAATGAGATCAACGTCCATCTTCAATTCGCGGTGCTGCCGGGTCACGAGCCGCGCTGGGATCTGGTGCTCGTTGCCCTCACAGACATCACCGCGCGCAAGAAGGCCGAGTCGTATCTCGAATTCCTCGGCAAGCACGACGTGCTTACCAAGCTGCGCAACCGCTCGTTCTATGTGGACGAACTCAACCGGCTCGAGCGCAAGGGGCCGTACCCGGTGACGGTGATCGTGGCCGATCTGAATGGCCTGAAGCTCGTGAACGATCAGTTGGGGCATGCCGCCGGCGATGGGCTGCTGCGACGCGCAGGTGAAGTGCTGGGCAAGGCCATTGCCGCACCGCAGATTGCCGCGCGCATCGGCGGCGACGAGTTCGCCTTGCTGCTGCCCTCCACCGACACCACCGGCGGCGCGGCGATGATCGAGAGTATTCGCCAACTCGTGGAGTTGAACAATTCGTTCTATCCGGGCACGCCACTCTCATTCTCGATGGGCATGGCGACGTGCGAAGCCGGCGAGCGGCTCGAAGCCACGATTCAACGCGCCGATCTGCTGATGTACGAAGAAAAACGCAGTCACTATGCCGGTAGCGTGAACGAGCGGCGCGCGACTGACGGCACAGGCGGCAGCGGCGCGTAATCTCGTGCGTTGCCTAACGGCTCGCAGATTTGCGCGAGCCAGTCGACGAATGCGCGCACCCGTGGCGACACTCGCTTTTGCGACGGATACGCCACCGAGAGGCGCAGCGGTGGCGGCGGACACTCCGGCAGCACCGGCACCAGACGCCCCGACGTGAGATAGGGCGCGGCGGCCAGCAGCGTCGGTTGAATCAGCCCGAGGCCTTCGATTCCGGCCGCCAGATACGCCACTTCATCCCCCACATGCAACTGACCGCGCGTGCGCACGCACGTCGCGCGTCCACCGACCGTCAACCTCAGATCGCCGCAGCGCGTCGTGAGCGAGTTCGCCGTAGCGAGCGCGGACGGCGACGCCATAGACTCCGCCGGCGCCGTCAACCATTTCACCGACGTGTGCATCGCGAGGGCATCGAGATCGCCGGGCGTGCCTTGCATGTCGAGATAGCGACGGCTCGCACACGTCACGCGTGGCAGATCGCCCAGATGGCGCGCCACCAGTCGCGAGTCGGGCAACTCCCCCAACACCACACCGCAGTCCACGCCGTCACCGCGCCAGTCGCCGTGCGCCGGTGTAGCGTCCAGCGCGATCTCGAGGCCCGGATAGCGCGCCTGGAATTCGACGAGCGACGGCATGACGACCTCGCGCGCAATGACCGGCGGCAGCACGACGGCGAGGCGCCCGCGCAGTTGCGCCTGCGCACCGAACAGGCCCGACTCCACCTCCTCGACATCCGCCAGAATCGCCGCACAGCGCTCGAAGTACGCAGCCCCCTCCATCGTGAGTGCGACACGCCGCGTCGAACGCGTAAAGAGCGCCACGCCGAACCATCGCTCCAGATGCTGCACCTGGGTAGTGGCGGTCGTACGCGGTATGTCGAGCGACGCCGCCGCCTTGGTGAAGCTGCCGACTTCGGCTACACGCACAAAGGTGCGCATCGCGGTGATGCGATCGATCATGCTGCCTCCTGCTTCGTGACGGGAACGGCCACCCTGCCGCGCAACGCAATGACCGCCGCGCCCGCCGGGGCGAGGGCGAACAGCGCGAACAGCGCGAACAGCCAGACCGATGCGCGCTGCGCTTCGTCCAATGCACCTTGCGCCAGACCCGCAGAGTTCGCCACGAGCCCCGCAAGGGCCGACCCCAGCGCCATCGAATACAACTGCACTGTCGTGATCGACGCCGACGCAAGTGCCGCCTCGCCGGGACGCGCCGCCGTCATCACACGCGTGAGCAGATGCGGCCAGCCGATGCCCACCCCCACGCCCACGCCGAACAGCGCCACGCAAATGCTCGCGACACCTGCCGCACTCGCGAAGAGCGACGGTTGCGGCAGCAGCCACGCGAGGGCCAGCATGCCGAGCGTGACGATCACCGGGCCGAGACGCACGCGCCGCTCGGCGGCATCGCCATGTCGCCCCGCACTCGTCATCGACCCCACCGACCAGCCCGCCGCCATGAGCGCGGCGAGATATCCGGCGGCGAACGGCGTCTGAGCATGAATCGTCTGCAGGAAATACGGGATGTAGATTTCGCTCGTCATTGCCAGACCGAGCAGACTCATGACCGCGTACAGTCCACCCAGCCGCGTGCGCAGCGAATACGCACCCGTCGGCATGAGTCGCGGCATCGCGTGCCGCGCGCTACGCTCGCGCTGCGCGAGCCACCAGGCGAACACGAGTCCCACGAGCATCCAGATCGCGGCCAGCAGATGCGAGCCAACCACGGCGCCCAACGATATCGCCACGGCCGACGCACACAGCAAGACCACTTTGAACCACGGGATGACATGCGCGTCGCCGTGAGATGGCGACGACTCGCTGTCGTTCGCCATGGTGCGTCCGGCGGGCACCTGCGCGCGAATGATGAGGCCGAGTCCGACCACCACCGGCAACAGCGACCAGAATGCCCAGCGCCAGTGACCGAACTGCGCAAAGACGCCGCCCACGGCAGGCCCGCAAAGCGTAGCGACACCCCACATGCCCGAGACGAGCCCCATTGCCCGCGACCACAGAGGCGGTGCGAAGACGATGCGGATCAACGCATAACTGAGCGCCAGCAAAATGCCGCCGCCGAAGCCCTGCAACGTGCGGCCCGCGAGCATCCACGGCATGCTCGGCGCGGCCGCACACAGGATCGTGCCCGCGCTGAAACCCAACAGCGCCGTGACGTAGGCGGCGCGCGGACCCAGCGCCGTGAGCATCTTGGATGCCAGCACCGAGCCGAGAATCGACGCCACCACAAACAGCGTGGTGTTCCACGAATACAGATCCAACCCGCCGATCTCTTTGACGATGGACGGCAACACGGTCGTCGCCACATAGACGTTGGTGGCATGCAACGCCACCCCGCCGGCCAATGCCAGCGAACGCCAGCCGTTACTGCCGCTCAACAGATCGCGCCAGCCCGGCGCCGTGAGATTCGTCGTGTTCGTTGTCATGGATGGACAGCCGTGTGTCGGGCGACTAATATGCAAGAAAGTTCTTGGATATTACATGCCTCACCATGAATTACACAAATAACCACTTGGATAATAGGGCGGCGACGCCCGGCCCCGGCCACGAGCGCGTACTGCATTGGTTGAAGACGCAAGGCCCCGCCTCGACGGCAGAGGTGGCTTCTGCGTTGGGGATCACGGCCGAGGCGGCACGTCAGCAGGTGCAGAAGCTGGTCGCGGACGGGCTGCTCATCGGCGAGACGATGCCGTCACGCGGCGCGGGCCGTCCGCGTCAGGCGTGGGCACTCACGGAGGCGGGGCACAGCCGCTTTCCCGACGCCCACTCCCATCTCACTATCCAGTTGATTGGCTCGATTCGTCAGCTCTTCGGCGAAGACGGGCTGGACCGTCTGATTACGCAGCGTGCCGAGGAAACACGTGCGCAATACCGGCAGGCCGTCGACCCGCTGCCCGGCCTGTCGGCACGGCTGGAAAAGCTCGCGGAGATTCGCTCGTCGGAGGGCTATATGGCGCGCGTGGAGCGCGACGGCGACGACTGGCTGCTCATCGAAGATCACTGCCCGATCTGTGCGGCCGCGAAGACGTGTCAGGGCTTTTGCCGCACGGAGCTTGAGCTGTTTCAGGAACTCGTCGGCGAGCGCAGCACCGTGACACGCGAGACGCACATCCTCGCAGGCGGGCAGCGTTGCACATACCGCGTGCGCACACCGTGATTCGCCGCCTAGCGCGGTTGAAACGCAATCAGGCTCATGCCCGCAAGCGCGACGACCACACCGGCAACGTCCCACGGCGTCGGACGCATGCCGTCCACCAGCCACAACCATACGATGGCCGCGCCGATGTACACGCCGCCGTATGCGGCATAAACACGTCCGGCCGCTGCCGGGTGCAGCGTGAGCAGCCACGCGAACAGCGCCAGTGAAACGGCACCGGGCACGAGCAACCATGCGCTGCGATCCTGCTTTAGCCACAGCCAGGGCAAATAGCATCCGACGATTTCCGCCACTGCGGTCAGGATATAGAGCAGAAAGGTTTTCATGGTGCGATTATGCCCGGCGCCAATGCGACGCATCATGTCGCACCCGGTTCGGGCTCGCGAAGCACGCGATGACCTACAATGCCGCGTTCACCGGAGAAGCCCATGGAATCGTTGGAAACACGCGTCGTCGAACTCGAAGTCAAGGCCGCCTTTCAGGAAGACCTGCTCGAGACGCTCAACGAGATCGTCACGCGTCAGGAACAGCAGATCGATCTGCTGCAAAAGCAGCTCAAGGCGTTGTACCAGCAAATGCAGTCGCAGGGACAGAGCGGCCCCGACGGCAACCCGCGTCACGAAATCCCGCCGCATTATTGAAAAATTGAGCTTGGGTGGCCACAGCGCCACGGCCGGCACGCTTGCGCGATCCTTTTCATTGCCAGCGCGGGTCGATGCGGGGTTCAGAACGAATCCACGCCGTCCAGGTCACATCTTCATTGACGACTCAGGCTCGGCCGCGCCGTGCCCGTCCTTCGGACCTTCGCCCTATGATCTCTCGTCACAAGCCTCCCACGGCTGACCTCATCGACACCACCGAGTCTGCCGTGACCTCACGCCGCGACGCGCTGCGCCTCGCCGCCGCAGGGCTGCTCGGTGTGACGCTCGCCCCGCTCATGCGCTCCGCCGATGCCGCGTACAACATCTGGACCGGCGAGTACACGATGACGCGCAAGGAAATCGAGACAGCTATCGACAAGCGGTTTCCGACGACGCTCAATTACGGTCAATTGCTCTCTGTCGCACTGACCCATCCGCAGATCGGCTTCAATCCGCAGGCCAATCGCATCACCACACAGGTCGATGCGCAGGTGCAGAACGTGTTGCTGCAAGGCCAGCCACTGGCCGGGGTGCTCGCTATCTCCAGCGCGCTGAAATACGACCCGGTCAGACGCGCCGTGCTGCTCGACAACCCGAGCGTCGAGCGCGTGGACCTGAATGGCATGCCCGCTGCCTACAGTCAGCAATTGACGTCCGTTGGCGGCACCGTCGCTCAGCAGGTGCTCAACCAATATCCGATCTACACGTTCAAACCCGAGCAGTTGCGTTACGGCGGACGCGACGTCGAGCCGGGGGCCATCACCGTGCTGCCCGACGGCATCAAGGTCGAAGTGAAAACGAGGTGATCGGCACCACGACGCACGTCGCGCAATAGAAAAGGGCAGCCCCCCAGGGCTGCCCTTTTTGTCCGGCAACGTTCACCGGTGTATCACTAGGCTGCCGGTAAACTCAGACCACCGTCAACGTCACATCGATGTTGCCACGCGTGGCGTTGGAGTACGGGCACACGATGTGAGCCTTCTGCACCAAGGCTTCAACCGTGGCGCGATCCACACCCGGCACGCTGATCTTCAGTTCAGCCTGAATGCCGAAGCCGGTCGGGATCTGGCCGATACCAACGCTGCCGTCGATCTTCGTGTCGGCGGGCAACGTGATCTTCTCTTTACCGGCGACGAACTTCAGTGCGCCCAGGAAACAGGCCGAGTAACCAGCGGCGAAGAGTTGCTCCGGATTGGTGCCACCAACGCCGGGGCCGCCCATTTCCTTGGGAACCACCAGCTTGACGTCGAGCACGCCGTCCGAGGAAACGGCACGGCCGTCGCGGCCTCCGGTTGCGGTGGCGTGGGCGGTGTACAGCACTTTTTCGATCGACATGACGAACTCCTGGTATGTAGAAAATTTCACTTCCAAACTTCGACCGCCCCGGGCCGGCACGCCATCTTGGCGTTGCCTTCCGGCCGGACGATCAACCTGACATACGCGCGTCGGATAGCTGTCTTGACGCCTGCCGTGCGCGTGTGTTCCTGCGTCAACGGTGCCGATGCGCGGCCCGTGCTTCGCGCGTCGCTCTTCGTTCAGCGGCTCGCATGCACAGCGCTCAACGCCGTCAACGATCTTAATCCACCTGCGGGACACCGTTCGTGAACACCGGTCGGAACCCCGGCACCCGCCGTCCCGTTTCTTGCCTATCCGCATAATCTATCTATTACTAGATAGATTACTTAACCCAAATAAACGAGAGACCGGCCCCCGTTGTTCTGCTTCCCCGACGGCGCCGGGCCTTTTTCTCAGGCCACACCGCAAACGGCAGCCACCACATCCTCCACCCGTGACGGCGCCCGAAACAACCGCGAGGCCATCACACTGCCCTGAAACCCTGCGAACAGCGCGCGTGCCGTGGCGTCGGGCGACGAACTCAGCGTGAGCGATCCGTCTGTCACCCCCTGCGTCAACACACGCGCCAACCAGGCTTCATGGTGCGCAAAGAAGCGCTGTACAGCCTCACGAACCGTCTCGGGCAATGTCTCGATGTCGGCGGCCAACATGCCGCACAGACAGATCCGGTGACCGTCGGCCACGATGCGTCCGAACCCTTGCGCATACTGCGCCAGCTTCTGTGTCGGCGGCAACGCATCGTCGATACCGGCCAGCCCTTCGTCGACGAACGCGTCATATGCCTTGATCGCCTCGAGCACCAGATCTTCCTTGGCCGGAAAGTAATAGTGGATGCTCGATGTCTTCACCCCCACCCGCTCGGTCAAATCCCGATAGCTGAAGCCGTTGTAGCCTCGCGTCATCAGCAACATCTGCGCATGTTCGAGCAGTTGTTCCCTGACGGTCGGTGCAGCCGGCGATGTGGTTGTGCGGTTCATGAAACGAAATTTATCTACTAGTAGGTAGATAGTCAAGCCCTTTCGCGAATTAGGTCGATTGATTTTGCCGATGGCGGCGATAGCCGAGAAGTGTCCGCCCACACGCGGTAGCGCGATCAGAAGTCGATCCTGGCGTTCAGGCTGAGCTCATGACGATAGCTCACGAGACCGTGCTCGCGGCACGACGGGTCGTCACTCCACCGCCGAAGGTTGCTTCGGTGTACTCACCAACGCAGACATTACCTCGCGCATCCAAACGTTGGCCGGGTCGTTGTGAAATCGTGAATGCCAGTGCAGATGGAGGTCGTAGGCGGGGACATTGAATGGCAACGGCATGAGCCTTACCCGCGCGAAGTCGGCGAAGCGGCGGCCGACCGAAAGCGGCACCGTGGCAATCATGTTCGAGTCGGCGACGATGAACGGCACGCCCATGTAACGAGGCAAGGACAATCGCACGTTGCGATGCACCCCGAGCCGCTCCAGTGTCTTCTCGAACTGGTCGGCGCGACGCCCCTCCGGACGCACCGCCACGTGATCGGCCGCCTCGTACTCATCCTTCGTCATCGTTTGCCCAATGTCCGGATGATCGATCCGCATCACGCAGACAAACGAGTGCTGATACAGCAGCTTCTGACGAATCGATGCACTCTCGAGATCGGGGAACACCCCCACCGCCAGCGCGATATCGCCTTCGGTCAGTCCCGCCTCCAATTCCTGCGGCGTGGGTGCGACCGTCTTGATCTTCACGTGCGGCGCCACGCCGTCGAGATGTTTGAGCAAGCGCGGCAAGAACACCATTTCTCCGATGTCCGACATGCACATCACGAACGTCTCACGCGAAGACGCCGGGTGGAACGTCGGACGCGGCAGGATTTCGTCCTGAACCAGATACAGCATGCGCGTGACCGGCTCCGCCAATTCCTGCGCGCGTGCCGTGGGTTCCATGCCGCGCGCGGAGCGTACAAACAGCGGATCGTCGAACATCTGACGCAATTTCGACAGCGCAAAACTCATGGCCGGCTGACTCAACCCGAGCACGATGCCCGCCTGGGTCACGCTGCGCGTGCGCATCATCGCGTCAAAGGCCTTCAGGAGGTTCAGGTCAACCTGATGAATATCCATATTTTGGATTTGCCAAATAAATTGAATCGAATTGACGGATTATATTCGGCTACCTAGCATGAGTCACCGTCTTCGAGAGGCTCCGGAGAGTGCGTCCGAGACGGCGTTTTTCACCTAGAAAAAACGTTGGAGTGAGACACCATGCCTCGTCGTTTGCGAAGCAATTTCCCCCGTGGTTCCTATCTGTGGGCGGTGCGTGCCGCCCAATGGCGTGCCTTGGGCATCGCCGAAGAAGATCTCGAAAAACCGAAGATCGCCATCGTCAACTCATCTTCCGAGCTTGCCAGTTGCTTCAGTCACCTCGACGGGATCGCGACCGCGCTCAAGGAAGCCATTCGCGCCGCCGGCGCCCTGCCCTTCGAAATCCGTACGGCCGCGCCGAGCGACTTCATCACCGGAGCCGGTGCACGCGGCGCATACATTTTGTCGGCACGCGACCTCGTCACCAATGACATCGAAGTCGCCGTCGAAGGCGCGCTGCTCGACGGCATGGTATGCCTGGCCTCGTGCGACAAGACCGTACCCGGTCAGTTGATGGCGGCGGCCCGGCTGGACATTCCAAGCCTCATCGTGGCTTGCGGCTATCAGGCCAGCGGCGAGTACCGCGGCAAACACGTCGATATCGAAGACGTTTTCGTCGGCGCAATGCATGTGGTCACCGGCGGCCTGCCGGTGGACGAACTCGTCGGCATGGCCCGCAATGCGATTCGCGGGCCTGGCGTGTGCTCGGGTCTGGGTACGGCAAACTCGATGCATCTGGTGTGCGAAGCCCTCGGCATGGCGCTGCCGGGCAGCACACCGGTGGCCGCCAACAGCGCGCAAATGTTCGAGACGGTGCGTCAGGCAGGCAAACGCATCGTCGAAATGGTGGAGGCCGACCTCACCCCCCGCAAGATTCTCAGTCCCGGCGCATTCGCCAACGCCGCGATGGCAGTGCTCGCCGTCGGCGGCTCGATCAACAGCGTCAAGCATCTACAGGCGATCGCCAGCGAAGCGCAATGCGATGTCGACGTCTATCACCTGTTCGAATCGCTGGCCGACCCGATTCCGGTACTCACGGGCATTCGCCCTGTCGGAGACGACACTATCGAAGCGTTCGATGCGGCGGGCGGATCGCGCGGTGTACTGCGCCGTCTGTTGCCGTGGCTGCATGGCGACGCGATCACGGTCACCGGAACGACGATGGCGCAAAACGTGCAAGACGCGCCCATTCACGACGAGAACGTCATACGTCCGGTCGAGCGCCCCTTCGCGTCGCGCCCGGCCATCGTGCTCGTGCGCGGCAATCTCGCGCCGGAGGCGGGCATTGTGAAGTTCGGCATTTCCCCCGACAAGGCCCGCCGCTTTGAAGGCTCGGCGGTGTGCTTCGATACCTCCGACGCTGCCGTCGAGGCACTGCGTCGTGGCGACATCCGTCCCGGCCATGTGGTGGTCATGCGCGGTGCGGGCGTCTGTGGTGGCCCTGCGATGGGCGGCGGAGCATCGCGCGTGGTGTTCGCCATCGACGGCGCGGGGCTCAGCGAGTCGGTCGCGCTGCTCACCGACGGGCACCTCTCGGGACTCGTCTGCAAGGGCCTGGTCGTTGCGGAGATCTCGCCCGAAGCCGCTACCGGCGGGCCGCTCTCCCTCGTGCGCGATGGCGACACCATCGTCATCGATCTCGACACCCGCCGTTGCGACGTGCAACTGGACGACGCGCAGTGGGCCGAACGCAGCGAACAGCCGCGCGCACCGTCTGCCTCGTCGGCACGCGGGTGGCTCAAGCTGTATCGCGAGAACGTGTCGTCGATGCCGCAAGGCGCCGTGCTGAGCGGTCGACGCGACGACGGAGATCGCTCATGAGCGCCGCGCCCGCTGTCGACGTCGATCAGGCGATCGAAACGCAAAAAGTTGGCAGGTTCTCGATTCGCATCATCGTCCTGATGGGCCTGATGATGCTCACCGAGGGCTACGATCTCGGCGCGCTCTCGTTTGCCGCGCCCGCCATCGGCCGTGCGTGGGGCATCGGTCGCGGCGCACTGGGTCCGGCATTCGGCGCGTTCGTCTTCGGCACGATGCTCGGTGCGTTTGTCCTGGGTTATCTGGGCGATGTCATCGGACGCAAGCGCACGATTCTCATCGGCTCTGTCATTCTCGCCGTGCTCACGCTCGCCGTCGTATTCGCCAGCGACCTGCGCACCCTGCTCGTGCTGCGCTTTATCGCGGGCATCGGCATCGGCGGTGTCGTGCCCAATGCCATCGCGTACATGACGGAATTCGCCCCTCGCCGGTTGCGGGCCACCTGGGTCACGTTGATGTACACGGGATACAGCATCGGTACCGGGCTGGGCGGGGTGGTCGCGGCGTGGATGATTCCGCACTTCGGCTGGCAGGCCATTTTCGTCATCGGCGGTGTCGGGCCGTTGCTGGCCGCGGTCATGCTCGCCCTATGGGTGCCGGAGTCGATCCGCTTTCTCGCGCTGAAGGGCCGCCGTGCCGACGAGATCGCGCGCGTGGTTTCGCGGCTTCATCCTGGAAAGGTCTTCAACGCGCAGATGCGCTTCGTCGTCGGCAGCGAAGCCTCGGGGGCGCAACATGCGCGGCTGCGACAACTCTTCGCCGGGCGCCTGCGACGCATCACCCCCGTGCTGTGGGCCGTGTACGTCGCAAACTCCATGGCGCTGTTCTTCCTCGTGAGCTGGCTGCCGATGCTCATCGAAGCCATCGGCGTACTCCCGGAGCGGGCGGCCCTCGTGTCCAGCGCATTCTCGGTGGGCGGCACCATCGGCGGACTCGCCCTCATGCGATTCGTCGACACACGCGGCGCGCTGATCGTCGCCGTGTTGCCCGTCATCGGCTGCCCGCTGGTGGCCGCGCTCGGCGCCAATATTCCCGAGGGAATGCTGATCGCGGCGGTCTTCATGATCGGGTTTTGCGTCATCGGTACGCAGTTCGGCCTCAACGCGGTGGCAGCGATGGTCTATCCCACCGCCTTGCGCGCCAAGGGCGTGGGCGTGGCGGTGGGCATCCAGAAAATCGGCGCCATTGCGGGCCCGGTCATCGGCGGCGCCCTGCTCTCGCTTCACTGGCCTGTCAGCGCCTTGTTCTACTTTGGCGCCGTGCCGGTGGGCCTCGTGGCGATCTTCGCCTTCGCGCTCGGCATGCTCCATCGGCAAGACGATCCCGAACGCCCCGAGCACGCGCCGCACGCCGCCGGTTCTGCGTGACATCGCCCCTCAACAAGACATCCCAGAGGAACCAACATGCTTGACATCACGCCGCTGCGCGCGCCGACGGCGAACGCGAGCCAAACGGGGGAAGCGAACGGGACGAGCGAAACCGCTTTCGACTTCGTCGGTCAGGTGCATGGCTTCGACACCGCCGCGCCGGTCAACGCGAACACCGCACACGCCATTGACGACGCAATGACCCGTTACGGTGTCCTCGTCTTTCGCGGCCAGTCGCTCACGCCGCAGCAGCAACTGGATTTCGCCAGTGCGCTGGGGCCGCTCGATATCGGCTTCAAACGCGTCGCCAAACCGCACAACCGTCTCGGGTACGACACGCTCGCCGACATCTCCAATCTCGACGAAAGCGGTGCCGTCGCCAGTCGCGAGCACCGTCGCATCGTGGGCAATATCGCCAACCAGTTGTGGCACAGCGATAGTTCGTTCCAGCGCCCGTCTGCCCGCTACTCGATGCTCTATGCCGTGGTAGTGCCACCGGAAGGCGGGGAGACGGAATTCGCCGATATGCGCGCCGCGTTCGAGGCATTGCCGGCGTTGCAGCAAGCATCGCTGCGCGAGTTGCAGGCCGAACACGACGCTTTGCACTCACGCATTTTTCTCGGCGATACCGAGTACGACGCCGCTCAACGCGCCGCCATTCCCCCAACGGTCTGGCCGTTGGTGCGACGGCACCCCGGCGGCCGGTCGTCGTTGTTCATCGGGGCGCACGCCAGCCGCGTTCTCGACATGACACTCGCCGAGGGCCGCATGCTGCTGCTTGATCTGCTCGAACACGCCACGCAACCCGCCTTCGTCTATCGTCATACCTGGCAACCGGGCGATCTGGTGATCTGGGACAACCGATGCACATTGCATCGCGGCCGACGCTTCGACCTGACGCAGCGGCGCGAATTGCGACGTGCCACCACGCTCGACGCCTGAACGGCCTTCATCACATTCAAGGAGACACCCCCATGCGACTGACCCCTGACGAGCAAGCCATGCTCGACGGCACACAGGGCCCCGCCGTGCAGAAGGCGATGGATCTGCTGGTGCGTTACGGCGAAGCGCTCGGTGCCGAACACTTTGTCGATACCAACAACGTGTGCGGCACACTCGGCGCCACCACACCGTTTCTGCGCGACTTCGGCACGCGCGGCGGCGCGCTCGATCTCGACGCCGTCTTTTCCGAGTTCAACCTCGACAGCGCCGAAGTCGTGCCCGTGCCACGGATGAAGGCGTACAGCAGCCATCTCCAGCAAGGTTTCGATCCCGAGCATGCCGAGCGCCAGGGCATTGCGCCGGAAGTCGTCAAGCTGTATCGCGCAGGCGAAGCGTATGCGGGCCGGCTTGGCGTTCAACCCCTGCACACCTGTGCGCCGTATCAGGTCGGCAACGTGCCGGTGCGCGGCGAGCATTGCGCGTGGATGGAGTCGTCGGCGGTGGTGTATATCAACGCCGTGCTCGGCGCACGCAGCAACGCCGAAGGGCGCGAGAGTGCAGGCGCCGCCATGGTCACCGGCAAGATTCCCTACTGGGGTCTGCATCTGACGGAGAACCGCTACGGCACCGACCTCGTGCAGGTCGACGTACCGATCGACAACGTCTTCGAATGGGGACTGCTCGGCTATTACGTCGGCGAAGTCGTCTCCGAAGGCATTCCCGTCTTGCAGGGCATTCAAGGGCCGGCCAACCTGCCGCGCCTCAAGCACTTCGGCGCGGCAGCGGCATCGTCGGGCGGTGTCGAGATGTATCACATCGTTGGCACGACGCCGGAAGCGCGAACGCTCGACGAAGCGTTCGGCCCGCGCAAGGCCCGCCAGATGCTGCGTTACGGCGCGGCCGAACGGCGTCTCGCTTACGAACGCGTGAACACGACGGCGCGCGACAGCGACGTCGACTTCGTGATGCTCGGCTGCCCGCACTACTCCATCGAACAGATCTGGGAAGTCTGCCAATTGCTCGAAGGCCAAAAGGTGCATGAGAACACCGAACTCTGGATCTTCACCCCGCGCGCCACACGTCACCTGGCCGATCAGGCGGGCTACACACGAATCATCGAAGCCGCCGGTGCGCATCTCATGAGCGACACCTGTTCCGCGCTCGGGCGAGTCATGCCTAAGGGAACGCGGGTGGCGGCTGTCGACTCGGCCAAGCAGGCGCATTACCTGCCGGCCATCATGAACATTCAGGCCTGGTGCGGCACCACGGCCGAGTGCATTTCGGCCGCCGTCAGCGGTCGCTGGACAGGAGCGCTGGCATGAACGCCACGACACACATCGAACGGCAAGACACCCCGCAAAGCACCACGCAGACCTTCGTGCTGCATGGCCGGCGCGTTGTCGGCGGGCGCGCCGAGGGCGAGGCGCTCGTCACCCATGACCGCATCTCCGGCTGGGGCGGCATTGACCCGCGCACCGGCACGGTCATCGAAACGCGTCACGAACTTCGCGGCGTGAGCTTCGCGGGCAAGGTACTGGTGTTCCCCGGCGCGAAGGGTTCGTCGGGATGGTCGAGCCAGTTTCACATCGCACGACTGGCGGGCACCGCACCGATCGCCATGTTGTTCAACGAGATGACGACCAAGATGGCGCTCGGTGCCGTGGTCACACACGCGCCCGCGCTGACGGACTTCGATCGCGACCCGCTTTCGCTCATTCAGACGGGCGACTGGGTGGTGGTCGATGCCGATCGCGGCGTGGTCGAAGTGACCCGGCGCGTCGCCGGCATCTGAGAATTTCCGTGCGCTTCGCGAGGGTCTTCCGCCCCGGCCATGCGCGAATCGTTGCCCGTCTTCTTTCCCTGACCTAGCTTTACTGGAGATGCAATTGGACACCAATACTCGCGTGGTACGCCGCGCGACCCACACCCCCGCGTGGCACGTCGATGCCGACATCTGCATCGTGGGCGCCGGCATTTCGGGCACCTCCGCCGCGCTGGAAGCTGCCGCGCTCGGCCGCAAGGTCGTTCTCGTCGACAGCCTTCCCTCGCTTGGCGGCCAGGCCGTCAATTCCATCATCGGCACCTTCTGCGGACTGTTCTCCAACGGCCCGAAGCGCTTTCAGGTCACGCACGGCATCGCCGACGGCATCCTGCGCGACCTGGGTGCCCAAGGGGCATTGCACTACAAGGAAGGCCCGCTCACGACCGTGGTGTTGTATGACGAAGTTGCGCTCTCGCGCTGGATCGAGCAGAAGATTCTCGACGCGGGGATCACCGTGATTCTCGGCGCAGTCATTGGGCATGTGGCCACCGAAGGCCGCCGCGTGCAGCGCGTGACGCTCGCCACGCGGTACGGCGACGTGCACGTCGATGCCAAGGGTTTTGTGGACGCCAGCGGCGACGCGGCGCTCGCCTGGAACGCCGGACTGTCGTGCCGCGAGCCGATCACGCCCGTGCACGGCACGCAGATGGTCGTGCTCGAAGGGCTCGACGAAACGCACGCGCCGACCCAGGCCGAGTTCAAGGAGCGCGTGGCGAGCCGCGCGAACGCCTACGGACTGGAGCGCAAGGACGGTCTCGTCTTCTATTTCCGCGGCCGCAACATCGGTATCGCGAACATGACGCACATCGAAACGCCGCTGGAGCCGGTGGCCGCATCGCATACGGCGCTGGTGGGGCGCGACCAGGCAGACCGCGCCTTCGAATTCCTCAAGGCGGAATACCCCGAGGTGTATCGCAACGCACGCATTCGCAGCTACGGGCTGCCGGGTATCCGGCAAACGCGCTGGATCGTCGGTACCCACACGCTCACTTCCGAAGAAGTAATTGCCGCGAAATCGTTCCCCGACGCGGTGGCGCGCACCTCCTGGCCCATCGAGCTGCACGACCGTCCGGAAGGATACGTATGGCAACCGTTCGGCGACGACCATCTGCACACCGTGCCGCTAGGCAGCCTGCTCGCTGCCGACGCCGATAACGTGGTGGCCGCGGGCCGCTGCATCGACGCCGACTCGAGCGCGCTGTCGAGCGTGCGTGTGATGGGACCGTGCATTGCGATGGGCGCCGCAGCCGCGCACGCGCTCGATCTGGCCGATGCGGGCAGCGTTCACGACATCGACCGTGCGGCATTGCGTCAGCGAATTGCCGACAACGTCGACCGGATCGATCCACCGCATTTGTCATGAAACGGCGCGAGCATCGCTGCAGGACTACATAACGACATTTGCCGGGAACGCACGCGAATATACGCGGCGTCCCGGCTTCCTGAAGCCGGCGCTTACGGGCGATTCGGCATATGGAGGAGACATGGCAACGCTGCAAATGATGGACATTTCGCGTCTCATCGACGCGCAAAAGCCCGGGCGCTTCGCATTTCTGACGATCTTCTGCGCCTGGATTCTCATGCTCACCGATGGGTACGAACTCACGGCCCTCGCCTATGCGGCCCCATCGCTGGTGCGAGACTGGCAGATTCCTCGCGCGGCGCTGGGCCCCGCCTTCGGCATCAACGTGTTCGGGATCATGGTCGGCTCGATCCTGTTCGGTTTTCTCGGCGATCGCTACGGACGCAAGCGCGCGCTGCTCTGGGGCACGGTTTGGTATGGCGTTCTCACACTGGTGACGGTGAAGGCAACCACCATCGACCATCTGCTGGTTCTGCGGTTTCTCGCCGGCATCGGCATCGGCGGCGCCGTCCCCAACGCGTTCGTGCTGATTTCGGAGTTCGCCCCCAAGCGCCTGCGCGCAACCTGGGTGACGCTGATGTTCACCGGCTACACGATCGGCGCGAGTCTCGGCGGCGCCGTCGCGGCCACGCTCATCGGCTCGCACGGATGGCACGTCATCTTCCTGATCGGCGGCATCGCGCCGCTCGCGGTCGCGGCCGTGCTCGCGGTCGTGATGCCCGAGTCGCTGCGCTTTCTCGTACTCAAAGGCTGGCGTCCCGCAGAGGTGGTGCGACTGGTGCGCAAGATCGATCCGGCGGTCAATGTGGATACGTCCACGCGCTTCTACGTCGGCGACGAACCCGCGCCGTCGCCGTTCCGTTGGGCAATGCTGTTCGAAGGACGCCTGCGCACGCTCACACCGGTGCTGTGGCTCGCCTACATCGCCAACTCGATGGCCCTGTTCGCGTTGCAGAACTGGCTGCCGATCCTGGTCGAAGCCGTGGGGGTGCCCGCACGACAAGCCGCGCTGGTGTCGGCCATGTTCTCCATTGGCGGCACGGCGGGCGGCCTTGCGCTGATGCGTTTCATCGACCGCTACGGCGCCCGCATGATTGTGTTTCTACCGCTCTTCGGGTGCCCGCTCGTTGCCCTGCTCGGCAGCGGCATGCCCGCCATGCTGCTGACCGCCGTGGTGTTTCTCGTGGGATTTTGCGTGGCCGGGACGCAGTCGGGTCTGAACGCCGTGGCACCGACCGTCTACCCCAGTACGATCCGGGGCAAAGGCACGGGTATCGCCATCGGCGTCGCCAAGGTCGGGTCCATCTCGGGGCCGATGATCGGCGGCCTGCTGCTCTCGCTCTCGCTCCCGGTGTCGACGCTGTTCGTCGCGGCTGCCGTGCCGGTGGCTGTCGTCGTGTTGCTGGCGCTCGTGCTGGGGCGCACGACACGCCGTGCCAACCCGGACGGCGGCGCGGGGCCGCACCCGGCCTCGGCCGCCGCAAAAAGTTGACCTGGTTGATCTGAGCCGGCCAGGGAACACAAAACACCGACTAATCATTACAAGACATTCTGGAGACAACATGACCCAACGCCATTCGCGCGCGGGACGGCCCTTTTCGTCCCCGCGTTTGCACAAACGCCGATCCGCCCGCGCTTCGACCCGGGCCTTGCTGAGCATTTCCCTCGCCATTACGTCACTGCCCGCCCTCGCGCAAAGCTCGGTTCAGCTTTACGGCATCATCGACAACGGCATCAGCTATACCAACAACGTCGCGTCGACGGTCGGCGGCAAGGGCGCGAGTCGTGTAGGCCTGGCCACCGGCTTCGGCAGCGGCGACCGCTTCGGTCTGACGGGCAGCGAAGATCTCGGCGACGGCAACAAGGCCATATTTACGCTCGAGAACGGTTTCAGCGGCATCAACGGAACACTCGGTCAAGGCGGCCGCATGTTCGGACGGCAAGCATTTGCCGGCCTGTCGAATCCGCGCTGGGGCACACTCACCTTCGGACGCCAGTACGAGTTCGGCTTCGTCTATCTGTCGCCGTTCGAATCGTGGACACAGTTCGGCAGCATCTACGGCGCGCACATCGGCGACGTCGACAACACCTTCTCGACCTTCCGGCTGAACCAGTCTGTGAAGTACGAATACTCACCGATGGCAGGCCTCACACTCGGCGCCCTGTACGCGTTCAGCAATCAGAGCGCGACCAGCGGCAGCACGGGCTTCGCGAATAACCGGGCGCTCGGTCTCGGCATTCAGTATCAGCGCGGGCCGATCGGTGCGGCGGCGACCTTCCTGCATCTGAGCAATCCGTCGGCATCGGCGGCCAACTCGACCAATCCGGGCGGCGCCATCGGCGACGAATACACGTTGTCGACGAGCCTGTTCTACAACTCGGCCTTCGTTTCGCGTCAAGACGTCATCGGTGTCGCCGGCAGTTACAGCTTCGGTGACGCGCGCGTGAGTGCGGTCTTCACCGACACACGGCTTCGTTATCAGAACGGGCAGGACTTGCGTGTCGACAACTACGAAATCAATACGCGTTATCAATTCTCGCCCGCCATCGTTGCCGGGATCGGCTACATCTTCACCGACGCCTCGGGCTACGCCGGCACGGGTGCGACGTCGTTCGCCTCGGGCACGCGCCCGCGCTGGCATCAGATCGACGCGGGGGCGGCGTACTATTTCTCGAAGCGCACCGACCTGCACGCGTCGGTGATCTACCAGCGTGCCGCAGGCGACGCGACGGTGGCCGCCATCAACGCGTTCGGCCCTGCCGGGGCCGGCGTGAAGAATCAGGTGGCTGTGCTCGCTGGTCTGCGTCACCGGTTCTGATCGTTGGCGATACGTGCTCACACCCACCGATACCTGCGGCATCGCTCCCGGTATCGGTGGGCCCCGCGTTTTCAGGCGACCGCGCCTAAGCGCGTCGGGAGGCGAGAAAGCATGCCAGTCGATTGGCGAACCGATAAATAAGCTAGTATTGCGGCACTGTCGCCTACCGAGCGGCTAATCGACTGGAACGCCGGCCCCCATCCGGGGCGCGTGCGCAATGTGGTATGGAACTCGACGCCATTGATTTGAAGATTCTGCGGGAGCTGCAAGCCGACGCCCGCCTCACCAATGTGGAACTCGCCTCGCGAGTCAGCCTTTCGCCGTCGCCCTGTCTGGCACGCGTGAAGGCGCTCGAAACGGCGGGCTATATTCGCCAGCGCGTCACGCTGCTGGACCCGTCCCGGCTCGGGCTGCATATCAACGTTTTCATCCACGTCACGCTCGAGAACCAGAATCGTGACCGCCTGGATGCCTTCGAAGCAGCCGTCACCGCACTGCCGAACGTCATGGAGTGTTACCTGATGTCGGGGGACGCCGACTATCTGCTGCGCGTCATGGTGAGCGACATGAGCGCTTACGAAACGCTGATTACCGATCGTCTGTCCCGCATCCCGGGTATCCGCAACATCCGCTCGAGCTTCGCGCTCAAGCAGGTCATGTACACCACGGCAGTCCCCGTGCCGGACACCTCCGGCGATGCCTGAGGCCGCCGCGCCCCGCGAGCCCGCTACGCCCCAAGTCGCCCAGCCCCCGCACGGCGGGGCCGGCCAGCAGATCGCGCTGCATGTCGCCGCGATGTTGTTTGGCGCGTCGGCACTGTTCGGCGAACACATCGCCGCGAGCAGCACCCTGATCGTCTTCGGTCGCGGCCTCTTCTCATGGCTTGCCCTGAGCGCCATCGCCCTTGCCGGGCTGGCTGGCATGCGCAGTGCCTCACGACTCTCGGGCGGGGCACCGTGGCAGGGACTTTCCTGCGCATCGGCGTTACGACTCATCGTGGCTGGCGTGTTGCTCGCCGTGCACTGGCTCGCGTTCTTCCTCGCGATCAAAGCAGGCGGCGTCGCCGTCGGCACGCTCGGTTTCGCGTGCTTCCCCGCGTTCGTGATCCTGCTCGAATGGCCCCTGCGCCGCGAACGTCCAACGCTTGGCGATGCCGGGGTGGTCGGACTCGTGTGCATCGGACTGGCGCTCGTCACACCGGCGTTCGACTGGCGGGCAGGCGCCACCGTGGGCCTCGCATGGGGGGTGCTTTCCGGCGCCATCTATGCGGTCATCGCGCTGTCCAATCGCGTGCTGGGTGCGCAGGCGTCGCCGTTGCAGGCCAGTTGGTGGCAGTGCCTGGGCATCCTTCTCGTGCTCGGCCCGTTTGCATGGCGCGAGGCACTTACATTGCCCGCCGCCCAATGGGGATGGCTCGCGTGTCTTGGCGTTGTCTGTACCGCGCTGGCGTACACCCTCTTCATTCACGCACTGCGCACGGTCAAGGCCAGCCGGGCGGCAGTCGTCATCGCCCTCGAACCGGTGTATGCCATTGCCTTCGCCTGGGTGCTGTTCGGCACCTCGCCCACGCTCAAGATGGCGGTCGGCGGCGTGTGCATCGTCGGTGCCGTCGCCTGGTCCGGTTCGATGCGCTCGCGCCGCAGCCCTCACTGACGCCCTCGCGCCTCAGACGAACATGCCGCCCGACGCCTCAATGCGCTGGGCATTGATCCAGCCCGTCTCCTCGGCCAGCAGCGCCGCCACCATGCCGCCGATATCGTCGGCCTCGCCCACGCGGCCGAGTGCCGTATTCGCCGCGATCATCTGATTGACGCCCGGGTTGTCACGCACCGTGCCGCCGTTGAAATCCGTGGCGATGGCCCCCGGCGCGACGGTGTTGGCCCGAATGCCGCGCGCCCCCAACTCCTTCGCCAGATAGCGCGAGAACACCTCGATACCGCCCTTCATCATCGCGTAGGCTGAAGCGCCCGGCAGCGAGAAGCGCGCCAGACCGCTCGACACGTTCAGAATGCGACCGCCGTCGGCGATCAGCGGCAACAACGCCTGCGTCAGGAAATACGGCCCCTTCAGATGAACACGCACGAGGTCGTCGAACTGGGCTTGTGTCGTTTCGGCGAACGCGCTGTGCAAGCCCGTGCCGGCATTGTTGAGCAGGAAGTCGAACGCGTCGCGCTTCCACACATCGCTCAACACGCGTTTGATCTCTGCGGCAAACGGGGCGAACTGCGACGCGTCCGACACGTCGAGCGGCAACACCACGGCATTCGCCCCGAGCTTGACGATCTCGGCCACGACCGCGTCGGCTTCTGCGCGCTGGCTGCGATAGGTGAGAATGACATCGATACCGCGACGAGCGGCAGCCAGTGCCGAAGCACGGCCCAGGCCGCGGCTGCCACCGGTGATGAGAACGATTTTGCGGGTCATGGTGATTCTCCTGAATGCTGAGGGCAGTGCGCACTGGCAGCGCCCCGTTGAACAATGTTGGCTGACCCGTGCCATACGGGCCGTTTCATCCCCGCACCTGTCAGCTCTCGCCTGCGCCCTTCGTCATCGATTGTCGACAGAGCGCTTCAGGTGCTGCGATATGTTCAACATGCTATTGCAACGAATTTAGCCAATAAACCCATTGAATTTGATTAAACTGATCAAATTCAGATAACAGTGGATCGGCCGATCAACGCACCGATCCTCTCTCGCCATGCATCAGCTCGACGCCATGCGCATCTTCGTGCGCGTCACCGAAACCGGCAGCTTCACGCAGGCCGCCGACAGTCTCGGCCTGCCTCGCGCCAGCGTTTCCAACGCCATCAAGCAACTCGAAACCAAGTTGGGCACGCGCCTGCTGCATCGGACCACCCGGCGTGTGCAGCTCACGCAGGACGGTCAGGCCTGTCTCGAGCGATGCATGGATCTGCTCGCCGACATGGAAGAGTGGGAGACGATGTTCGCCGTGCGCGACGAAGCGCTCACGGGCCGCCTGCGCATCGATCTGCCCGCCACGCTCGCGCGTATGATCGTCATTCCGCAATTGCCCGCGTTTCTGGCGCAGCATCCGGCGCTACACATGGAATTGTCGAGCACCGACCGGCGCGTCGACCTCGTGCGCGAAGGGTTCGACTGCGTGTTGCGCGTGGGTGCCATCGCAGACTCGACGCTGATTGCGCGCCCGCTCGGTCACATGCGTCAGATCAACGTCGCGAGCCCGGCCTACCTCGAACGTTACGGCGTGCCGCGCACGCTCGACGATCTGCGCAAGCATCAGTTGATTCACTACACGACGACACTGGGCACGCGCCCGGTCGGCTGGGAGTACTTCGATGGTGAGCGCTACACGCAATGGCCGATGGAAGGTGTGCTCACCGTGAACAATGCCGACGCTTATCAGGCGGCGTGCCTCGCCGGGCTCGGGCTGATTCAGGCGCCGGAGAGCGGCGCACGCGAACATTTGGCCAATGGCACGCTGCAAGAAGTGCTGCCCGAGTATCGGGCAGAGCCATTGGCCGTGACGCTGCTCTATGCGAACCGGCGTCACTTGCCACGGCGCGTACACGCGTTCATGAACTGGCTCACCGACTTGCTGACACCCCGTCTGACAACGCCCTGAGGCCCACGAGGATCGCGCCCCGCACCTGCGCGTCTATAGTCCGCGCTCGACCATTGCGACAAGCCGCTGCCCCAGCACGTCGACCTGATCGCCAGGCAGATCGCGCAGCGGGCCGTCGATCACCAGCACCGCCAAGCCATGTACGGCGGCCCACGCCAGATACTCCGCGCCGGGCCGCTGCGCCGCGCCGATAATGCCTGCGGCGACCATCCCGTCGAGTGCCGCCCCCAGCAGTTGGAAGGGATTGAGCCCGCTCGTTCCTGCTTTCTCCGGCGTCGCCGCCGAACGCACATTCTCCGACGGTGCAAACGCCGTGCGGAACAGCCCCTGCTGCGCGCGCGCAAAGTGCAGATAGCCAATGCCGACGGCCCGCAAGCCCGCACGCGCACGGCCGGCCGCGTCGAGCGCCGCCATCCCGGGTGCCGCCATCTCATGCTCGATGGCCAGCGCCAGTTCGGCCAATGCCGCCGAGCGCACAGCATCGAGCAAATCCTGACGATTCGCAAAGTGACGGTACGCCGCATTGGGCACTACCCCGGCGCGGCGCGTGGCCTCGCGCAGAATCACGGCGTCCGGCCCGCCATCGCGCGCCAGCGCTATCCCCGCTTCCAGCAACGCCCGGCGAAGGTCGCCATGCCGGTATGTCGTGCGTGCCGGCCCTGTCGCTGTGTCTTGTTCTGTCATTACAACTCCTTGTGGACACTGTCCATTATGTCTGCTATTGTTTGTGTACACTGTCCACAAAGGCAAGTTGCAGCGCGACATATCAGCGCAACACGTGAGGAGGCACTATGGTGGAGACATATCCGGCACATGGCGACGAAGCGGCCATTTGTGCGATCAATGCAGCATGGCTCGAACACTACGACCCCGATGTCGTGGTGTTCGACGTGATGCCGCCTATCGAGCATCGCGGCCTTGAGGCGTATCGCCGTTTGCTCGAGGGTTGGTTCGGCCATACGGTCGGGCCGGTCCATTTCGAAGTCGCGCAATGGCATCTCCAGCACGCCGGCGATCTGGCGTTCAGCCATAGCGTGAATATCGTGCGCAACACCGGTGCCGACGGACAGACATACGGCGCCACCGTGCGTGCGACGGTGTGCTATCGCAAGACACAAGGCCGTTGGCGTGTGGTGCATGAGCATGCCTCGGTGCCCATGTCGTTCGCGCCTTAGCACTTTCCTGCCGGGGCGTCGTCATGCCCCTTTTTTAAGACATCGAGAGGAGCGCTCCATGCAAGTCCATTCCTATTTGTTTTTCGAAGGTCGTTGCGAAGAAGCCATTACGTTTTACGAGAAGACGCTGGGGGCGAAGCGCGGCATGCTCATGCGCTACAGCGAGAGCCCCGAGCGTTGCCCGGAGGGGATGCTCCCGCCGGGAAGCGAGAACAAGATCATGCACGGTGAATTCACCATCGGCGAATCGATGGTGATGGCCTCGGACGGCGAGGTGAGCGGCAAGCCCAAGTTCGGCGGCTTCTCGCTGTCGGTCGACTTTACGGAAGTGGCCGCGGCCGAAAAGGCCTTCAACGCCCTCGCAGACGGCGGTGAAGTCAACATGCCGCTCGGCGAAACCTTCTTCGCGAAGACGTTCGGCATGGTCAAGGATCGCTTCGGCATGAACTGGATGGTGATCGTGCCGAAGGAAATGCCGAAGGGCTGAAGATTCAGGATGCGCCGGGGGCCGACGCGGTTGCTTGGCTGCCTGCGGGCGGGCATACGGGACAGACGACAGCCCCGATGCCCGCCGTTCTTTTGCCCGTACAGCCTACCCAACAAGTTCCGCACGCCTGTGCTATCGTCGCCGCCATGCCATCCGTGATCTCAATCCAGAATCTGTCGAAGACGTACGCGACCGGCTTCCAGGCACTCAAGAACATCAACCTGGAAATCCAACGCGGCGAAATCTTCGCCCTGCTCGGCCCGAACGGCGCCGGCAAAACGACCCTCATCAGTACTATCTGCGGTATCGTGCGCCCGACCTCGGGCACGGTCACCGTCGACGGTCACGACATCGTCACGGACTACCGTGCCGCGCGTGAAACCATCGGCCTCGTGCCGCAGGAACTGACCACCGACTCCTTCGAATCGGTGTGGGCCACCGTCTCTTTCTCGCGCGGCCTGTTCGGCAAGCCCGCGAATCCAGCGTACATCGAAAAGGTGCTGCGCTCGCTCTCGCTGTGGGAGAAGAAAGACAGCCGCATCATGCAACTCTCGGGCGGCATGAAGCGACGCGTGCTGATCGCCAAGGCGCTCTCGCACGAGCCGCGCGTGCTGTTCCTGGACGAACCCACGGCGGGGGTCGACGTCGAGCTGCGCCGCGACATGTGGCGTCTCGTGCAATCGCTGCGCGAGACAGGCGTTACCGTGATCCTCACCACGCACTACATCGAAGAAGCCGAGGAAATGGCCGACCGCGTGGGCATCATCACCGGCGGTCAGATCACGCTCGTGCAGGAGAAGACCGAGCTGATGCGGCACATGGGCAGCAAGCAGCTCACGATGCAACTCGCCGAGCCGTTGTCTGCCGTGCCCGAGTCGCTTGCCCGCTACGGCCTTGCGCTCGGCAACAACGGCACCGAACTTGCCTTCAACTACGACGCCAATATCGAGCAGACTTCCATCGCGACCCTGCTGCGCGATATGGAGCATGCCGGTATCTCGGTGAAGGATCTGCACACGACGCAAAGCTCGCTCGAAGACATCTTCGTCTCGCTCGTGCACAAAAAAGAAGGATGAGCCGCGCCATGAATCTCTACGCCGTCAGGGCGATCTACAACTTCGAGATGGCCCGCACGCGTCGCACGCTGATGCAGAGCATCATCTCGCCCGTCATCTCGACGTCGCTTTACTTTGTGGTGTTCGGTGCGGCCATCGGTTCGCGCATTCCGGAAATCGAGGGCGTGCCGTACGGCGCGTTCATCGTGCCGGGTCTCATCATGCTTTCGCTGCTCACGCAAAGCGTGACGAACGCCTCGTTCGGCATCTATTTCCCGCGATTTACCGGCACGATCTACGAGGTGCTCTCCGCGCCCGTGTCGTATATGGAGATCGTGGTGGCGTATGTGGGGGCTGCGGCGACCAAGTCGATCATTCTCGGTGTCATCATGCTCGGCACCGCCGCGCTGTTCGTGCCGCTGCGCATCGAGCATCCGCTCTGGATGGTGCTGTTTCTGGTGCTCACCGCCGTGACGTTCAGCCTGCTCGGCTTCATCATCGGCATCTGGGCCGACGGATTCGAGAAGCTGCAACTGGTGCCGCTGCTCATCATCACGCCGCTCACGTTCCTCGGCGGCAGCTTCTATTCGACGAGCATCCTGCCGCCGTTCTGGCGCACGGTCACGCTGTTCAATCCGGTCGTGTATCTCATCAGCGGTTTTCGCTGGAGCTTCTACGGGCTGGCAGACGTAAGCGTGGGTGTCAGTCTCGGCATGACGATCGTCTTCCTCGCCGTCTTCCTCGCCATCGTTGCCTGGATGTTCAAGACGGGCTACCGGCTCAAGAACTGACGCCCCGTGCCGGACGGTGAGTCGTCCGGCACCGCCCGTCCCTCCCTGCACCTGCCCGGCTATCCGGATCAGAGCGGCGGCGTTTCCCGGAATGCTGGCAGCGCCTCGGCCTGCGCGGAGAACCGGGCGACTTCCGGAAAGTCGTTGCCGAAGTCGACTTCCGGCAACATCAACTGATGGAAGCGCCACGCCACGGCAATCGCCACGCCATGCTCGCCGATGCCGTCCGGCGTCGCCAGCACGGGCTTGCGCGCCAGTTCGGTCTCCAGCGCGCGGAACGCTGCGTGCACCTGTTTGCGGACACGATCCGTCCAGGGTGTGTGGCGCTTCTCGCTCGGGCGCAGCTCACGCTCGTACACCAGTTGCACCGACTTCTCGCATGCCGCCAGCGCCAGCCCCGTGAGGCGCAATGCGCGCAGGTATTCGGCAGGGTCGGCGGGCACGAGCCGCCGCGCCGGATCGACCAACGTCTCGATGTATTGCAGGATGAGCGTCGAGTCCATGAGCACCGTGCCGTCGTCGGCCACGAATGTCGGGGCTTTCACGACCGGGTTGATCGTCGAGAATTCGTCGAACGTTCGAAAGACGGACAGCGAGCGATGTTCGTACGGCAACCCGAGCAGCTTCAGACAAATCGCCGTGCGGCGCACGTACGGGGAATCCAGCATTCCAATCAATTGCATGTCTTGCTCCTGTGGTCGGCAGTCTCTGCCGGTGCTCGTGTGATCGTTCGGTTGTCATGCGACGGGCGGAGCCCGCATCCGCACAAGCATAGCGGACGTCCGACGCCGCGCAAATCGAATTCGATTGCGGTTTTCTGTGAATCCGGCTCACAAGCGGCCGGTGGCACGACGCCGTGCCGCCGGCCTGTCGCACGGCACACGCCGACGCCTGCGAGCACGTCGCATGACAGGTAGAATGTGCCGCATGGCCGACTCGACAGGGAGACGTATCATGAACATCCTGATGGTTCTGACCTCGCACGACCGCCTTGGCGACACGGGCAAGAAGACTGGCTTCTGGCTCGAAGAATTCGCCGCGCCTTACTACGTATTCATCGACGAAGGGCTGGATGTCACGTTGGCGTCCCCCGCAGGCGGTCAGCCGCCGCTCGATCCGAAGAGCGACGAGCCCGATGCGCAGACGGATGCAACGCGGCGCTTTCGCGAAGATCCCGAGGCCCAGAAGGCGCTTGCCAACACCCTCCGGCTGGCCGACGTCAAAGCCACCGACTACGACGCCCTCTTCTACCCCGGCGGCCACGGCCCGCTGTGGGATCTGGCGCAAGACCCGAACTCCATCCATCTGATCGAATCCTTCGAGCGCGCGGGCAAGGCGATCGGCTTCGTCTGTCACGCGCCGGGGGTGCTGCGACAGGTGCGCAGCAAGAACGGCGAGCCGCTCGTACGCGGCCGTCATGTGACAGGTTTCACCAATGCCGAAGAGGCGGCGGTTGGCCTCACCGATGTGGTGCCGTTCCTCGTCGAAGACGAACTCAACCGCCTGGGTGGCCTGTACGAGAAAGCCGGTAACTGGCAGTCGCATGTGGTCGGCGACGGACGGCTCGTGACGGGCCAGAATCCTGCCTCGTCGGAAGAAGCGGCGCGTACCGTGCTTGCGATGATGGAGCCTCGTCTGCCATGAATTCGCGGGAGTCATCCGTCGACGTGCGGCGTCTCGTGCCGAACGATGCGCTCGCGTTTCAGGCATTGCGGCTCGCAGGTCTGCAAGCCCACCCCGAGGCGTTCGGATCGACTTACGAGGAAGAGAAGGACTGGCCGGTCGAACGCGTGCGTGAATGGCTGGTGGCGCGCCCCGATGGGGGTGTCTTCGGCGCGTTCGAGAACGAACGGCTGATTGGCGTGCTGGGTCTGGGACGCGGGCAGCGCACGAACTTCGCGCACGTCGGCTTTTTGTGGGGAATGTATGTGCGCTCGGACGCGGCGGGGCGCGGCGTCGGACGTGCGCTGGTCGAAGCAGCGCTGGCGCTTGCTCGCTCGCAGCCGGGGCTACGTCACGTCACCTTGCAAGTGAGTGCCGACAATCGCCCGGCGATCGCGCTGTATCAATCGTTCGGATTCGTCGAGATCGGGCGCGAGCCCGACGCCATGCGCGCCGGCAACGGTTTCCAGGACGAACTGCGCATGTATCTCCCCATCGCCACGCGCTAACGTGCGGGAGCCCCCGGGCTCCCACGTCGCTGCGCATCGCACATCGCGCAGGTCAGATCTTTTCCATCTCGTACGGGCCGAGATAATCCTTCTTGCCCACGTCCACCCCTTGTGCACGCAGAATGTCGTGCGTGGTCGTCACGTGGAAATAGAAGTTCGGCAGCGCGAACTTGAACAGGTAATCGACCGCATCCATCGTGGTCTGATATTCCTTGAACTTCAGCGTGATCTGGCGCGATTCGGCGCCGTCGAAGCGGTCTTCGAGAATACCGGCAATAAACGCCTCGGTATTCGCGATGCGATCGCGCAATTGATCGAAGGTCGTCTCGTTGTCGTCGAACTTCGGCGACTCCACGCCCGTGAGCCGTGCCACGGCAAACTTCGCCGTATCGCTCACGCGCTGCACCTGAGCGACGAAGTCGAGCATGTCGGGGGCGAGCTTCGCTTTCAGAATCGTTTGCGGGTCAAGCGACTTAGCCCCGCAATGGGCACGGGCCGTCTTGAGGTAGTCGGCCATCACGGTCAGACCACGCAGATAGACGGGGATGGTGGCGCGATAGAGCGAAATCGACATCATGAAACTCCTCGGGGGATGGCGTTGCGGATAACGCGCACAAGTCGCGCAAACACACATGCTATCAGCGCCCAGGAATTCTCGCCGTACACCGGGGGCAGCTTACGGAAACTCGACAGGAGCGCTCGTCTGGCGCAAATGCGCGAAGCATTCGCCGTAAGCCTCGCACCCTGGGCATCCCGGCGCAGGTGCGGGCGCACGGCCATACGCTCTGGCGCACGCCTCGGCGAGGAATCGCTTCCAGCGCAGGTTGGCGGTGTTCTCACCCACCAGCGACGGGAAGAAATGTGTGAGCAGGGCCGTCACATCTTCACGGCCGGTCAGGCCGAGGTCTCGCCACAGATGATCGGGACGCAGACACGCCGTGGCGAGAATCGTCGCCATATCGGCCGCATCCGCCGGGTGCAGAATCGGATCGGCCCGGCGGCGCAGCATCTCGCGCATCTCCACGACAAAGATGGCGTGCGATGCCCAGGCGGGCGTCGGTAAATCGGCTGCGAGTGCGTGCCACGCCTCGGGCACCGGTGCGAAATGGCGACGCAGCAACGCCGCCATTGCCGCGCCCGAGAGCCCCAGACGCGCCACGCGCTCGGGCGTCGCGTTCGCGAGCAATAGCAACGCGAACAGCGCTGCCTCGGTGCGCGAATGCGATGGGATCAGCGAAACTCGCATGGCCATTCGGTCCCTCGACAACCCATGACGCGGCGGCGTTCAGGCAACCGCCAGAATTACGCTCGACGCCTTGACCAGCGCGGCAGCCGCGCGGCCGGCCGTCAGTCCGAGACGCTTCGTGTTTTCATGCGTGATGCCAGCCACGATCTCCTGACCAGCGTCTGTGCGCATCGTGACTTCGTCGTTCACGGCACCGCGCAGCAAGGCGACGACTTTGCCGCTGAACTGGTTGCGTGCGCTGGTCTTCATTGGAAGTCTCCTGCCGATGAATTCGGATGCCTTCGACACGTCGAATGGTAAGGGGATGGGGCAAGACGAGCGCCATCGGGCAGCGATGGCCCCGGTAGCATGCCGAAGTATAGCGGGTCGATACGATGTCGCGGGTCATGGGGCGATGATATGCTCCATCAGCGCCCGGAGCCACTCCCACGTGCCGCTTCGCAGGTACAAGACCCACACAATAGAAGTCGTCAGAGGAGTCATCATGGGTACCCCCCGCCACATCCCCACACCGACCGAGGCCTCCAGTTTCGCCCGCGCATGGGTCAGTCATTTTTCCAAACCGGCCGCCATCGGCATGGCGCTCGCGTTCGTGGCGGGTTACATCGACGTCGTGGGTTTCATTGCACTCTTCGGGCTTTTCACCGCCCACGTGACCGGCAACTTCGTGATGATCGGCGTACAACTGGTCGCCAGCACGCATGTGGGCGTGCTGGCCAAACTGCTGGCGCTGCCCGTGTTCGTTGTCTTCGTCGCGTTAGTGAAGCTGGTCGTGCAAGGCTTTTCGCGCACCGGGCGCCGGCCTTTGCGTCTGCTGCTCGCGGTGCAGACACTGCTGCTGCTCGGCTTCATGATCGTGGGCATGGCGGCACAGCCCATCGTCTCGGCCGACGCGCCGCTCGCGATTCTGTCGGGCATGTTCGGCGTGGCCGCTCTCGCCATCCAGAACGCCGTCGGACGTCTCGTGCTCGCCGACCTCGCACCGACGACGATCATGACCGGCAACACCACGCAGATCGTGATCGACATGGTCGAGTTGGCAAGCGGCAATTGCGGCGACGACAAGGCCGCACGCGCCCGTTTGCGCAAGATGATTCCGGCGCTTGCCGCGTTTGCGGTCGGAGCCGTTCTCGGCGGCTTCGCGTATCACGGCGCGGGCTTCTGGTGCGTGATGCTGCCGGTGGCGTTGCTCATCGCATTGGCGGTGGCGAACGAGTGACCTGCCGGCGCCTGCCATCTTCGCGCCTTATCCGCGCGAAGTGACGTACGCCCGGCGCGTTCGCCGACGGCGGGGCGGTCGAGGGCTGACGGCCGCGTCTCCCTACGCAATACGGCGAACGCGTCCGCGCCTCGGCCGGACGCGGTAAAATCGCCACTCTCGCAAGCCCACGCCCCGACGCGCCTTGCACCTACCGCACGCATCTCCCCAAGCCCCGATTTCCGACAGTGACTGCCACCTCCACCGACCTTCATCCGACCGACGACACCCTCGACAACACCGATGCCATCCACGAAGATCGCCTGTGGCGCGACGACGGATGGACGGCGAAGGTCGTCAAGAACGAGGAAGACGACGGCTGGGCCGTCGCCATGTACCGCGATGGGGAATCGGAACCGGCGCTCGTCGGGCCGTGGACGATGGGGCGCGACAAGAAGAATCCGAAGCCGCTCGACGTCAACGCGTTTCACACGCTCGTGAAGACCGCCGACGAAGTGCTGCGGCGTCACGAGCAGCAATTGCGCGCGCAGTTGCACAAACGCGTGAGCGTCGACGGTCCCGACGGCGACATCGACGTCACGCTCGACATCGTGCCCGACGACTACGATCCATACGCCATGCTGAGCGCCATCGATCGCTTCGGCGAAACGCTCGCATCGGTCAAGGTGCCGCCCACATTCAAGCTCTCGCGCAACAGCGCCCGCGCATGGGTCGAGAACGACTTCCAGCGGCCCCAGTAAGCGCCCGCTCACGTCACTCCGTCTGCCAGTCACGACGCCGGCTCGATTCCAGCACGACGTCAGCGAAACCGATTGGCCATCTGCGCTATCCAGTTACGCCGGATACCGGGACAACCCGCCGTCTGGCAGAGCGTCCTGACGACATCTAGGATAGGCCTCGTCGATCCGATTGACCTGATTGACCTCGATAGTTCGCATCGCGAGCGGGCACTCACATCGCCTTGCGCCGATGCATTGTCATACCCACGTCAGGAGCCCCCATGAAACGCTTTCACATCGCGCTCGCCGTGCGCGATCTCGACGAATCCATTCAAGACTATTCGGCGCGTCTCGGTCAGCCGCCGGCGGCTGTCGTGCCCGGTGCCTACGCCATGTGGCGTACCGACCTGCTGAACTTCTCGATCAACCAGTCGCCCGCGCACGCCGGTACGCTGCGACACGTTGGCTTCGAAGACGACAGTGTCCCCGAGTATTCCAGCAGCACCGACTGCAATGGCCTGCTCTGGGAAGCTTTCTGCGCAGCAGAGCAGGACCATCGCATAGTGAGCACTTACGGGGTCGCGGTTCGTGGTTCGTAACGCGTCCCCCCTGCCTCGCTGCCGCAGCATCGCCGCGCAGCAGCGGGCTTACGCCGGGTTTTCAGGGGCCGTGCCGAAGCCCGGCAGCGGACGCTGCCAGCGCTGCGCAATGAATACCCCGGCAAGCGCCACGCCGCCGCCGATCAGGTGGAACGTGTGCAAGCGCTCACCCAGCAATACCACCGCAATCGCCGCCGTCATGACAGGCAGTACGTTGATGAACATGCTGCACCGATTCGGCCCCAGATGGCGAATGCCCTGAATCCAGAGGATCGGCAGCAGAATCGATGCCCCCAGCCCCGCGTACAGCACCAGCGGCACCGTGGCGGTGTTGAGTTGTGCCTGACCGGCGGGCACGAGCGCAAGCATCGGGATCATCGTCACGAGTGCTGCCCAGGCCTGGACGTAAGTCGACTGCGCAGGCGGCACGGCCACGTGCCAGCGTCGCAACAACACGCTGTACAGCCCGTAGGATGCCGATGCGATCAACATGAGCACGTCGCCCAGATGCACGCCGCCGTCGAGCAGTTGCGACGGATGCCCCTGCCCGATCAGATACACCAGTCCCGCCAGTGACAGCAGGCCACCGACGAGCATGCCGAGCGTTGGCGGCTCGCGCAGCAGCACCACACTCCACAGCAACGTGAGCAGCGGCGCGAGGGCCGTCACGATGGCCATGTTCGTCGCCGTCGTGCTGTGCGCCGCCAGATACGACAGGCTCTGATAGAACGACATGCTCAGGAAACCGAGGAAGCCGAGTTTGGCCAGTTGAGGGCGAATGTGTCCCCAGTTGCGCGCCAGCGGACGAATGACGAATGGCGTCATGACGGCAAGCGCCAGCACCAGCCGGTAGAACGTGATGGCCGACGGCGCGATGGTCGTAGCCGAGAGCTTCGAGACGATGACATTGCCGGCCCACAACAGCATGGCGCCCAGCGGATACAGGAAGTACCCCATGACGATTTTCCGCAAGTATGAAAAGGAAGCGTCATCGTCGGGCATGCCGCAATGGGGCGTCTCACGCTAAAATTCCCGAACCTGTCTCAAGAAGGACACTCATGAACACCGTCCGCCGCCCCCCGGAGGCTCGCTTGCCCGACCACCTTCGCTTCGAAAATACGCCCATGCCGATGGCGGCGATGGCGGTTGACTATGCGCACAACGAGTTCATCGCATCGCATTCCCATCGCCGCGCGCAACTGCTCTACGCCATCGAGGGCGTGATGATCATCGCGTCTGCATCGGGTCGCTGGGTGGTGCCGCCCACGCGCGGCGTCTGGCTGGCGGCCGGGCTGGAGCATACGGTGCAGATGAGTGGCAACGTCAAGATGCGCACGGTGTTCGTCGAGCCCGGCACGGAACCCTTACCCGATGAGAGTTGCGTGGTGGAAATCACGCCGCTCATGCGCGAGCTGATTCTCGCGGCCATTCACGTGCCGACCGATTACGCGAACGACTCGCGCGATGCGCGCCTCATGCGTCTGCTGCTCGACGAGCTGATTGTCTTGCCGGTTCTCCCGCTGTACCTTCCGTGGCCGCGCGACACGCGTTTGGCCCGCACATGCGACCGCCTGATGCAGACCCCGTGCGACGATGCGACCATCGACGACTGGGCTCGCGACGCCGGCCTGTCGGCAAAGACCTTCCAGCGACGCTTCGCCCGGGAGACGGGCATGACGTTCGGCCGTTGGCGTCAGCAGGCCCGCCTGCTTCAGGCCCTGGAAGCGCTCGCGCGCGGTGAGAAAATCGTGAATGTCGCGCTCGATCACGGCTATGCAAGCCAGAGCGCGTTTGCCGCCATGTTCAAGCGGCATTTCGGCGTACCGCCGTCGGCGTTTTACCGATAATGCAGCGGTACGCCGTCGATACCGCAGCGAATTCAAAGGAGACAACCTCATGCATTACCTGCTCACTTACGACCTCGTCGACGATTATCTCGAGCGTCGCGCCCAATATCGCGACGCCCATTTGGCGCTCGCCTGGCAAGCCGCCGATCGTGGTGAGCTACTGCTCGCCGGCGCGCTCGAATCCCCCATAGACGCGGCGGCATTACTCTTCGAAGGCGAATCCCCTGCAGCGGCCGAAGCGTTCGCAAAAACCGATCCGTATGTCGTGAATGGTCTGGTGAAGGCGTGGTGCGTGCGGCCGTGGAAAACCGTCGTGGGCAAAACAGCGAGTTCGCCGTTGCGCTGAGCGCAATGCATGGGGATATGCGGCACAGGATGCCGCTTGCCATACGACGCCGAGGAGAAAATTCCGTCGCGGAAAAAACAAAACGCGCTTGGCAGTGAAGCCAAGCGCGTATGTCGACAACCGATTGTACGTCGTGTTTTCGGATATTGCCGAGAATCACGCCGATGAATCTGGCGTCCCCTAGGGGATTCGAACCCCTGTACTCACCGTGAAAGGGTGATGTCCTAGGCCTCTAGACGAAGGGGACATAAAGTCTTCCGTTTTGGTGGAGGTAAGCGGGATCGAACCGCTGACCTCTTGCATGCCATGCAAGCGCTCTCCCAGCTGAGCTATACCCCCGTACGGCGAAGAAACGAGACTATAACGCGGTTTTTGAAAGTTGTGAAGTCCCCTGCGCGAAAATTTTTCGACGCCGTTAGGCTTCACTGACTCAGGCCACGCGCTTCAATGGGCCATAGCCCTTCGACACGTCCATGCCGTACGGCCACATACCGATCATAGAGATTGACTGTCGGATCGCAATGCCCCGGCACGAGCAGGATTGGCTCGCCGAGCCAGGGTGCGCTGTCCTCGCCGGGAGACCCCAGTTCAAGCACGCCATGCTCATCCGACGCCGTGCGGTAATGCGGCTTGCCCACCTGTTGCGACGACCAGAAGCGCGGCAGCCCCGAATCCGTCGCCACGCTCTTGAGCCCCGCATCGCACACGATGATGCCGGCGCGTGCCGTGCTCATGACCGTCGACGCGAGAAACAGGCCATGGCGGAAGCACCACTCGTCGCGCCATTCGAGCGAGCCGTAATGACCATCGAGAAACACATACGAGCCGGGCTGAATCTCGGTATAGACGCCACTCTCGATATCGAACTCTGCCGTGCCCGTGCCACCGCCCGTGACCACCGGGCAGGCGATCCCGCGCGCCTCGAGAAAGCGCACATAGGCCGACGCGCGGTCGGCGGCAAGCCGCGCCGTATCACGACGCTTGTCCCAGCTATCGATGTGTTGCGCGCTGCCGTGATACGCCTGCAACCCGCCAAAGCGCAGCCCTTCATAATGATCGATGGCATCGACCAATTGCGCCACGGCGTCCGTCGAATCCACCCCGCAACGCCCCTGCCCCACATCGACCTCAGGTAGCACGGCGATACGCACACCGGCGCGCTGTGCCGCCTTACCGAGCGGCGCCACCTGACGCACGTCGTCCACGCAGACGGACAGCGTGACGCGCGACGCCATCTCCACGACGAGCGCCACGCGCGCTTCGCCCACGAACTCATTGCTGATGTGGATGTTGCCGATCCCCGCATTGACGAAAGGAATCGCTTCCGTGACCTTCTGGCAGCAGATGCCGACGGCGCCCGCCGCCATCTGGGCTCGTGCAATCGTGACGGACTTGTGCGCCTTGGCGTGCGGACGCACCGCGACACCCTGGGCGGCGGCGGCACTCGCCATGCGGGCGACGTTCGCGTCGAAGGCGTCGAGGTCGAGCAGCAAGGAAGGCGTTGCCACCTGCGCGAGCGAATCGCCCACGCGCGCGACCGGGGGTACCGCTACATTGGCAGACGTCGAAACCGTATTGAGTGAATCGGGCATCACAATCCCCTGGAAGGCATTTGCAAAAAATATGCAGCATTCAGGCAGGCAGCGCCCGGGCCAGCACACACGCGAGGTGAAGCGCATCCGTGTGCGCACCATCGTGAATCTGATGCCGGCAACTGGTGCCGTCGGCCACAACGATGGCGTTCTCCTTGCGCTTCCGGATCGCCGGCAACAGCGTCAATTCGGACATGGCGCGAGAGGTATCGTAGTGCTCGGCCTCATAACCGAAGCTGCCCGCCATGCCGCAACATGACGACTCGATCGATGATACCTTCAGCCCCGGCACCCATCCAAGAACGGCCGTCACGGGCGAGTAGGCATCGAACGCCTTCTGATGGCAGTGCCCATGCACGAGCGCCTCGCCCACGCCATCGGGCAAGGCCCGCCAAGCCACATCGAAACGCCCTGCCACCTTCTCACGAACCAGAAATTCCTCAAACAGGAACGCATTGTCTGCCACCTTGCGGGCCGCATCGCCGAAACCGTAGCCGAGCACTTCGTCGCGCAACGACAGCAGGCACGACGGCTCCAGCCCCACAATCGGCACACCGCGTTCGACGAACGGCATCACGGCGTCGAGCAACCGCCGGGCTTCCGCTTTCGCTTCGTCCACCAGCCCCGCTGCGAGGAACGTGCGCCCACAGCACAGCGGACGCTCGCCCGCGCGCTGGCTCACGTGAACGGTATATCCGGCGGCTTCGAGCACGCGCTTGGCGGCGCGCGCATTCTCCGGTTCCATGTAGTTGTTGAACGTATCGACGAAGAGCAGTACCTGACGCTGCCCGGCCGCTTCCGGCGCCGGCGTCGCAGCAAGCGGCGTCTGTCGCGCCAGGAACGACGGTTTCAGCGCCGGCACCGAGCGCTCCAGCGCCAGGCCGAGCCAGCGCTTCGCGGCGTTGCTGCCCGGCAGACGCTGCGCCGCATCGAGCAGGCCGCCTACGCGGCTGGCCCACGGCGCATAGCGCGGCAAGTAGGCGATGAGCTTGTCGCGCAACGACACGCCGTGGCGCTTGGCCCGCGCGTGACGCGCCTCGATCTTGAAGCGCGCCATGTCGATGCCCGTCGGGCAATCGCGCTTGCAGCCCTTGCACGACACACACAGATCGAGCGCCGCCTTGACGTCGTCGCTCGCGAGCCCTTCGTCGCCCAATTGTCCGGACACGGCAAGACGCAACGTATTGGCGCGTCCGCGCGTCACATGCTGTTCATCGCGGGTGACGCGATAGCTCGGGCACATCGTACCCGCGTCGAACTTGCGGCAATGTCCATTGTTATTGCACATCTCGACGGCCGACGCGAGGCCGTGCGTGGCATCGGCGCCGGTATCGGGGGCGCTCTGCTCGCCGGTCAGCGCGTCGCGCGTCACGTTCCACGCCGTCCAGTCGAGCGCCGGGGTGATCGGCGTGGCCGCGTAGCCCGGCGCGAATCGGAACAACTCGCGCGTATCCATCTTCGGCGGACGCACCATCTTGTCCGGATTGAAACGGTTCTGCGGATCGAACAGTTGCTTGATCTCAGCGAACGCCGCATTGATGCGCGGCCCGTATTGCCAGGCCACCCACTCGCCGCGGCACAGCCCGTCGCCGTGCTCGCCCGAGTATGCGCCCTTGTATTCGCGCACGAGCGCTGCCGCCTCTCCGGCGATGTCGCGCATCTTCACGGCGCCGTCGCGACGCATATCGAGAATCGGGCGCACATGCAGCGTGCCCACGCTCGCGTGCGCGTACCAGGTGCCCTCCGTGCCGTTGCGATGGAACACTTCGGTCAGCCGCCGCGTGTACTCCGCAAGATGTTCCAGCGGCACCGCGCAGTCTTCGATAAACGACACCGGCTTGCCGTCGCCCTTCATGCTCATCATGATGTTCAGGCCCGCCTTTCGCACTTCCCACAGCGCCTTCTGCGGCCCCGCTTCGGGCATCTTCACCACGCTGCCGGGCAGTCCGAGATCCGCCATGAGCGAGGCGAGGTCGTCGAGCTTCGCACGCAGCGCATTAGCGTCGTCGCCCGCGAACTCCACGAGCAGAATCGCTTGCGGATCGCCGGTGAGCGCCGTCTCGATTACCGGGCGGAACGCCGGGTTGTCCATCGCCAGATCGATCATCGTGCGATCAACCAGTTCCACCGCGACCGGCCCCAGCTTGACGATGTGCTGCGTGAGATCCATCGCCTGATAGAACGTGGGGAAGTTCACCACACCGAGCGTCTTGTGCACGGGCAGCGGCACCAGCTTGAGCGTGATCTGACGGCTGTACGCGAGCGTGCCCTCCGAGCCGACCAGTAAATGCGACAGGTTGGCCACGCCGTCGTGTGTGTACGCCCGCGGATTGAGGCAGTCGAACAAATCGAGGTTGTAGCCCGCCACGCGTCGCAGCACGCGCGGCACGCGCTCACGCAGTTCGTCACGCTCACGCACGGCGATCTCGTGAACGCGCTCGAGAATCGCCCGCATGCGAGCGTCGGCGGGCGGCGTGTGCAGCGAACCAAAGTGCAATTGCGCGCCATCGGCCAGCACCGCATTGATGGACAGTACGTTGTGCACCATGTTGCCGTACTCAAGCGAGCGCGAGCCGCACGAGTTGTTGCCCGTCATGCCGCCGATGGTGCATTGCGCCGCTGTCGATACGTCCACCGGGAACCACAGGCCGTGCGGCTTGAGCCACGCGTTCAGGTGATCGAGCACGATGCCCGGCTCGACGGTGACGGTGCGCGCCTCGGCGTCGAACGCCACCACGCGGTTGAGCCACTTGCTGTTGTCGATGACCAGCGCCTCGCCGATGGTCTGGCCGCATTGGCTCGTGCCCGCGCCGCGCGCGAGCACCGGCACCTGCTGGTCACGTGCGATGTCGAGGGCGCGAATCAGGTCCTCCTGATCGCGCGGCACTACCACGCCGATCGGGAATATCTGGTAGATCGACGCGTCGGTCGCATAGCGGCCGCGACTCGCGCGATCAAAGCACACATCGCCACGCATCTCGCGGCGCAGACGATCCTGCAAGGGTGTGAGGGCCACGCCGGCACGCTGCATCGGCATCAGATGCACGGGCTGGGCGATGAGATCGGCGTGGGAAGTCTCGCGGACGTTCGATTGGGCGTTCATGACGTTGCTGGCGTTGAGCTGACAGGGCCGTTGCGCGGGCCCGCCCGGGCGGGCAGAAGATATGGCGAAGGTAAAGATAAAGCGTGTCCGGCTGACGTTTTGCAGGAGATGTCGCCGATGCCGCCCGATGTCGCGCGCGCCGAGCTTTCGGCACGCGCGACGATCAGGCGCACATCACACATACATCTCACGCCCATCAGGCCGGCTGGCGCGCATTACTCGCTTTGGCGGCATCGCCGGCCACCGAAAACTTGCTCTCGGGCTGCATGCGGAAAGCCAGCACCACGCCGAGGGCCATCAAGATCATGCTGCCCACGAACGGCAGTTCCCAGTTGCCCGTGCGGTCGATGAGATAGCCCGAAATCACCGGCGAGAGGATCGCGGCCAGCGCCGAACCGGTGTTCATCATGCCGCTGGCCGTGCCGGAGTATTCCGGGGCGACGTCCATCGGGATCGCCCACATCGGGCCAATCGTCATTTCGGCGAAGAAGAAGCCGAACGCCAGACACGCCATCGACACGTACAGATGGTGCGTGAACATCATCGGCACGAGCGAAATCAGCGTGAGCAGCATGCACACGGACACCATCCAGCTACGTGCGCGCTTCAGGTTACCGGTGCGCTCGTACAGCTTATCCGTGACGATCCCGCCGAGCGTATCGCCGATCACACCGGCGAAGAACACGCTCGATGCGAACAACGCCGACTTCTTCAGGTCGAGATCGTAGCTGTGCAGGAAGTATTGCGGAATCCACGACAGGAAGAGCCACAACGTCCAGCCGTAGCAGAAGTACACGATCGTGACCGGCATCATGCGCTTGAACAGCGGCGCCCACGGCACCGACGCGCTCTTTGCCTTCAGCGCGGGCAGCACGGCGAGTTCTTCGGTCGTGATGCGCGGATGATCTTGCGGGCGCTCCGTGAACGTGAGCCCCCACAACACCACCCAGACCAGACTCACGATACCGCACAGATAAAACGATTCGCGCCAGCCGTGCGTCGCCATGATGAACACCACCACGGCCGGAGCCACGGCATTGCCGATGCGCGACGCCGCGTGCGTGATGCCCTGAGCGAAACCGCGCTTTTCTTTGGGGATCCAACGGGACATGGCCGACGTTGCCGCCGGAAACGTTGCGCCCTCACCGAGGCCCAGCAGCAGACGTGCCAGCAACAGTGTGACGAGACCGCCCGCCATGCCGGTGAGAATCGTCGCGACGGCCCACAACGCACCGCAGAAGAGTAGCGTCCGCTTCGCACCGAAGCGGTCGCTCACCCAGCCGCCGATGATTTGAAAAACCAGATAGGGATAAGCGAAAGCGGAGAAGACGAGACCGATTTCGGTCTTGTTGAGATTGAATTCCTTGCCGAAGCCGGCGGCAGCCGTACTGACGTTGACACGATCGAGATAGGTGATGAAGTACATGACGCATAGCATCACCAGCACGACCCGTGTCGCTCTGAAAAGCTTCATTGCATGTCTCCTGAAACATCCTGTGAAGCGCCCCTGCCTGCAGATGGCGCAAAAGGTGTTGCCGCGGTACGAGCCCTTCTGTGGTGGGGCCCGTTACCGCCTGAATGACAAGTAAAGCGTTCACTGCAAGGGTACCGGCAACGGCTACGGCGCCCTTCGTCTCCTGTTAAGGATTACTAACGGCCTGTCAGGCGGCGGCCTTGAGCGACGGCGTGTCTTTTGCCTGCGCCAGATAGTCCATCGCGGCAACGACACCCGAACCGACGAGTTTCACGCCGGAAATCTGCAACCCCATTTCGCAACCCGCGAGCGTTGCCATGAGCGTGAGGTCGTTACAGTCGCCCAAATGGCCGATACGGAACATCGTGCCGCGGATCTTTCCGAGCGCCTGCCCCAGCGACATATCGAAGCGCTCGTAGATACGCTTGCGCACTTCGTCGGCGTCCACGCCCTGCGGCATGACCACACCGGTGAGCACCGGGCTGTATACCACCGGGTCCTGACACTGGATCTCAAGGCCCCACGCGCGCACGGCGCGGCGCGTGGCTTCGGCCAGACGCTGGTGGCGGGCGAACACGTTGTCCAGCCCCTCTTCGAGAATCATGTCGAGCGCTTCGGACAGGCCGTACAACAGGTTCGTGTTCGGCGTGTACGGCCAGTAGCCGTTCTTGTTCGCTTCGATGATTTCCTGCCAGCCCCAGAAAGCGCGCGGCAGTTTGGCGCTGCGGCCAGCTTCGAGCGCCTTGGGCGAGACCGCGTTGAAGCTGATTCCCGGCGGCAGCATCAGGCCCTTCTGCGACCCCGAGACGGTGACGTCCACGCCCCATTCGTCGTGACGGTAATCGGCCGAGCCGAGGCCCGAGATCGTGTCGACGAGCAGCAGCGCGGGATGCCCGGCAGCGTCGATGGCGCGACGCACCGCCGCGATGTCCGAGGTTACGCCGGTCGAGGTTTCGTTGTGAACCACGCACACGGCCTTGATGTCATGCGCGGTGTCGGCGCGCAAGCGCGCTTCGATCATGTCCGGCTGAACGCCGCGACGCCAGCCGTCGGTGCCCGGCAGGCCGATGAACTCCGGCTTCAGGCCAAGGTTCTCGGCCATCTTCTTCCAGAGTGTGGAGAAGTGTCCCGTCTCGAACATGAGCACGTGATCGCCGGGCGAAAGCGTATTCGTCAGCGCAGCTTCCCACGCCCCCGTGCCCGACGCCGGATAGATCACCACCGGCTGTTCCGTCTTGAAGATCTTCTTGATGTCGGCCAGCACCTTGCGGCCGAGCGCGCCAAATTCCGGGCCGCGATGATCGATCGTCGGGTAACTCATGGCGCGCAGAATACGATCGGGCACCGGGCTGGGGCCAGGGATCTGCAGGAAGTGGCGCCCCGAGGGGTGGAAATCGAGCTTCAGCATGAACGTCTCTCTCCTCTTCAAAAATTCTCTTTTGAATTTTGCATTCAAAATACTTTAGCAGAGCCGAGGACTTTCGCAATAGGTGAGAAGCGCTTTCAATACAGGCGTTTACCCTAGAGATACGGGTGCCTGACACCGTACGTTACAATCGCGAACATGAAGACTTGATGATTTTGAATGCAAAAAATGGAAAGCACGTCGACGATTGCCGCCCCAGACATTCCGCGCGTGGAGCGCTTGCGTTTGCACGACACGGTAGTCGAGCATCTGCGCAAGCTCATCATCGAGGGGGTTCTCTCACCCGGCGTCAAACTCAATGAACGCGAGTTGTGCGAAACCCTTGGCATCTCGCGCACCCCACTGCGCGAAGCCTTCAAAGTGCTTGCCGCAGAGGGTCTTATCGAGATTGCGCCGAATCGCGGGGCGAGCGTCGCCCGCATGACGGAAAAGGAAATCCGGGAGATGTTCGAGCTGATGAGTGGGCTCGAGGCTTTTTCAGGCGAGTTGGCTGCCGAGCGCATGACGCCCATCGAACTGGCTGAAATCAAAGCATTGCATTACGCGATGCTCGCGTGCCGCGCACAGCAGGATCTGCCGGGCTATTACGCGCGCAATCAAGCCATTCACGATCGCATCAATGAAGCGGCGCGCAACGGGGCGTTGCGCCAAACTTATGTGTCGATCAATCGTCGTCTCATGGCGCTGCGCTTTCGCTCGAACTTCCATGCAGACAAATGGGACCGCGCTATTGCAGAGCACGAGCAGATGATCGATGCGCTGGAAAAGCACGATGGCAAACGCCTCGGCGAGATCTTGCGCAAGCACCTACTGGCCAAGCGCGACGCCGTCCTGCAAATCCACGCCGAACCGGCGAGCGACGCACCGAGCAACTGAGCCAACGCTCCCAAAGCAAAAAGGCGTGGCGCCCTATCCGGCGCCACGCCTTTTTCATTGGTACTGCGATTCGTCTCTGGCGGGCTTTCGCGGGCCCGCCTGCCGCTCACGCATCCTGCCGAGTCAACTCAGAGACGGCGCTCGGCCGCTTCTCGCGCGCGACGCGCAAGCACGGCGGGCGATTCGAGGACTTCGCCCGCGAGACGCGCGACGAGCGCCGCGACATTGCGGCCGTACTGCTTGCCGGCGATCACATCCGCCGGATCGAGTGCGTAGGCGGCGTCGATTTCCATGCCCGACGCCGTGACGGCCGGGAAATCGCCGGCGTGACGCTTACCGGCAGATGCGCCCGGTGCGATGCCGGATGCGTCGACATCGGCCCACACCATGCCCTGCTGCGCGGCAAGCGCCGCGAAGTAGTCGAGGGTATTGCGCTTGTCGTCGGCCGAACGGCAACTGAACGAGAATCCGCCAGCGACCTTGTCGCGCCAACTGGGTGCCCGCCACATGCCGGTCGTTGCGTCGGCAAATGCCTTGAACGGGGCGGCGATACCGCCCTGATAGGCCGGCGCACCGAAAATGATGGCGTCGGCAGCCGCCAGACGCGTGAGCATGGCTTCGTCGTGCCATTGCCCGTCGACGAGTTGGTGCGGTTCGATGCTGAGCAATTGCGCGTGTGCGCCGGCGTCGTTCACGCCTTGCGCGACGGAATGGGCAATCATGGCGGTTGCGCCGCCTTGCGAGTAGTACACGATTGCAATATTGGACATGGCGTAGTGCTTCCCGAATGGATGTCCGCCCCATGGCACCGCCGGGATCGCGCTTCCCTACGCTTCCGCTGGCTTGTCTGGACATCAGTCAATGTCCAATAATGCCAGTGATAACCCCTAGGGAATAGCCCGCATAACTGGACATGACTGTTCCGCCAAAGATAACAATCCGATGGCGGCACCACGCTGTCGGCAAATCAGCCCCCGGCTGACGGGAAGATGGCGCTACGCTGACCGCGCGCGGGTACGCGCTAACGGCGGGCCGGTGCGCCAAGCCGCACGGAGAGTTGATCGGCCAGTTCGCGCATCTGGCGTCCAATGCGCCGGCCGGTCTCCGAATCGATCTCATTTGTGAGAAAACTGACGGCAAGCCCAGCCACGGCGCGCTCGCCGCTGGCATCGAACACCGGCGCACCGAAGCAAATCATGCCTTCGCGCATCTGCCCGTTGTCGATCGAATAGCCATCGCGACGCACTTGCGCCATTTCCTCGGTCAACGCCGCATAAGTGCTCACGCTCGCCCGCGTGAGCGGCGCGGGCCATACACCGGCCAGCAGATCGGCCGCCTCGCCCGGCGGCAGCGTCGAGAGCATGGCCTTGCCGGTCGCGGTATAGGGCGCGGGCAGCCGCATACCAATGCGGAAGGTCACGCCGAGCGGGCGGTTGCCATTGTGGCAGGCCAGATAGATCACCTCAGCGCCGTCGAGCACAGACAGCGTCACAGTTTCCTGTGCAAACGCGCGCGACGCCTCCCAGACCGCCCGGAATTCCTCGGTGATGTTGGTCTGCGACAGAAACGCGTTCGCCCATCCCATCACGTAAGAGCCCATCGTCATGCCGCCATTGGCATGGCGCTTGACCAGCCGCAGCTTGACCAGCGTATCGCACAGGCCATGCAGCGTGCTCTTGGGCACCCCGGTCTCACGCGCCAGATCGGCCAGCGCCACCGGCTCGGACGACGCCGCAATCACATCCAGGACGTGCACCGCGCGCACCACGGCAGGCGCCGTAGTCTTGATTGGCTCAGAGGCAAGGGTGTCGGATGCGGCGTTGGCGGGTACGTCGGGTGTGCGCTTGGGCATGAACGAGGTGTCGGCTTCGAAATCGTGAGGATGGATCGGGTGGCGGGCCACGCGCCAGCATGGTACGGGCAAGTCATTCTCATTCCGCCCTAGGAAAACCCCTTAGTTGCCCCCGAAACGTTCAATACGTAGAATCATGTTCAATACATAGAATATCGTTCAATAGATAGAACAGCAAGCGGCAACCCGAGACACTGCCGCACGCCGTTTCGCCAACAGGAAAAGCCGGCGAGCCCGGTCAACAGCCATGCAACTCAAAGACACTACCCTCTTCAAGACACTCGCCTGGGTCGACGGTCAATGGATCGCGGCCGACAACGGCAAGACGTTCGACGTGCTGGACCCGGCCACGGGCGAGGTGCTGGCCAAGGTGCCGGAACTTGGCGCCGAGGAAACCACGCGTGCCGTGGCGGCGGCCGAAGCCGCACAAAAGCCGTGGGCTGCCCGTACTGGCAAGGAACGTGCCGCCGCGCTGCGCCGCTGGTTCGATCTGATGATCGCCCACACGGAGGATCTGGCCTATCTGATGACGCGTGAGCAAGGCAAGCCGCTCGCCGAGTCGCGTGGCGAGATCGCCTATGCCGCCAGCTTCGTCGAGTGGTTCGCAGAGCAAGCCAAGCGCGTGGATGGCGACGTGCTTGCCACGCCCGCCTCGGACAAGCGCCTCATCACGCTCAAGCAGCCCGTTGGCGTGTGCGCGGCCATCACGCCGTGGAATTTCCCTGCGGCGATGATCACGCGCAAGGTCGCCCCGGCACTGGCCGCCGGTTGCGCCATCGTGGTTAAGCCTTCCGAACTCACGCCGCTCTCCGCCTTTGCGCTGGCCGAGTTGGCACACCGCGCCGGCATTCCGGGCGGCGTATTTCAGGTTGTGACGGGCGACGCGCGTGCCGTGGGTGGCGTGCTCACTTCGCACCCGAGCGTGCGCAAGCTGTCGTTCACGGGGTCGACCGGCGTGGGCCGTCTGCTCATGGCGCAGTGCGCGCCGACCGTCAAGCGCATGTCGCTGGAGCTGGGGGGCAACGCACCGTTCATCGTGTTCGACGATGCAGACCTCGACGCCGCCGTCGAAGGGGCGATCGCGGCGAAGTACCGCAATGGCGGTCAGACGTGCGTGTGCGCGAACCGCTTCTATATTCAGGACGGCATCTATGACGCGTTCGCCGCGAAGTTCGCGCAGCGCGTGGCCGACATGAAGGTCGGCAACGGTCTGGAAGACGGTGTGGTGATCGGCCCGCTGATCGAAGGCAAGGCGGTGGAAAAGGTGGTCACGCTCGTCGAAGACGCCAAGTCGCACGGCGGCCGTGTGCTGGTGGGCGGCGAAGCGCATGCGCTGGGCGGCACCTACTACGCACCGACGGTGATTGCCGACGCAACGTCGCAAATGCGCGTGGCACGCGAAGAGATCTTCGGCCCGGTAGCGCCCTTGTTCCGCTTCACGGCCGACGCCGACGCCGTCGCGCTCGCGAACGACACGGAATTCGGTCTTGCGGCGTACCTGTACACGCGTGATATCTCGCGCGCATGGCGCACGGCCGAAGCGCTGGAGTACGGCATGGTCGGCCTGAACACGGGGCTGATCTCGAACGAAGTCGCACCGTTCGGCGGCATCAAGCAATCCGGTGTGGGCCGCGAAGGCTCGCACTACGGCATCGAGGAATACCTCGAACTGAAGTACCTGTGCCTGCAAGTGTGATGGACGGGCCTGGGAACAGGCCCCGTCATCGCACCGAAGCACCGGAGCATCAGAACTCCGCAGGTTCATAAATCGACAGACAAGTCGCAACACCACCAAAGGAAACCAGTATGAAGCGCGTTATCCAGCACGGCATGAAGCCGCTCGCTCTCGCACTCGCGGCCGGCGCCGCCATCGCCTCGGTTGCCACGACGGCGCAAGCTCAGACATCGACGGCCGCGAAGCCGATCAAGATCGGCATCGTGACGTTCATGTCGGGCGCCGCCGCAGGTCCCTTCGGCGTGCCCGCCAAGAACGCCGCCGAAATCACGGCAGCCGAACTCAACGCCGGCAAGGTGCCCGCCCCGTACGCCACGAAGGGCTTCGGCGGCGCACCGATCGAACTCGTCTATATCGACGAAGCGGGCAGCACGAGCAAGCAAGTGAGCGAATACCGCAACCTGCTGAATCAGGGCGTGGACTATGTGGTGGGCTACACGTCGTCGGGCAACTGCCTGGCCATTGCGCCGGTCGCGGAAGAACTGAAGAAGGTCACGCTGCTCTTCGATTGCGGCACGCCGCGCGTGTTCGAAGACGCCAGCTTCAAGTACGTCTTCCGCCCGGTCGCCACGGCCACGATGGACAACGTGGGTGCAGCCCGCTACGTTGCCGAGCGCAAGCCGGATCTGCAAACGTATGCCGGCATCAATCAGAACTACGCCTGGGGTCAGGACGCCTGGGCCGACTTCGAAGGCACGCTGAAGGCGCTCAAGCCGAACGCGAAGGCTGTCAGCTCGCAAATGCCGCAATTGGGCGCAGGTCAGTACAACGCCGGTATTTCGAGCCTGTTGTCCGCACACCCGGACGTGCTGCATTCGAGCTTCTGGGGCGGCGATCTGGAAGGCCTCGTGGTGCAAGCGGGTCCGCGCGATCTGTTCAAGAAGTCGCTGACGGTGCTCACCGCCGGTGAGACGGCCACGCACGGCAAGACGCGTCTGCCGGACGGCGTGATCATCGGTGCACGCGGCATGTACGGCATGTTCGCGCCCGACAACGCGTTGAACCGTTGGCTGCGCACCGCTTACAGCGCGAAGTTCAGCGATACGCCGAGCTACCCGTCGTACAAGATGAATCAGAGCATCCTCGCGCTCAAGGCGGCTTATGAGAAGGCGCAGGCGGCCAACGGCGGCAAGCAGCCCATGCCCGAGCAGGTTATCGCGTCGTTCGAGCACCTCGCGTTCGACGCACCGGCCGGCAAGATCGGCCTGACGTTGGGCAAGGGTCACCAGGCAGCGCAAGGCACGGCGTTCGGCATTGTGAAGAACGTGAACGGCAAGGTCACCGTGACCGACGTGAAGCAGTACTCGATCGCGGAAGTCACGCCGCCCGAGGGCGTGAAGTCGGCCGATTGGATCAAGGGCGGCCTGAAGCACTGAGGCGTCTCGTTCAGGAGGACTCGCGGGTCTTCCGCGCAATAAAGCAGCAACGACTTTGAGTCGTACCCGCAAAGCGGGTGTGGCGGACTGTGTGCCGCCCACCGCTTTGCGTTCCAAGGAGAATGCGAGATGTCGCAGATCTACGCCGTCCTGGTGGACGGGGTGATGTACGCCGCGTGGCTGTTCCTGGTTGCCCTGGGACTGACCCTCGTCTACGGCGTGCTCAAAATCTTGAACATGGCGCATGGCAGCCTGTACGCGTTGGGTGCGTACGCTGGCGTGACGTTGATCGGCCCGTGGGTTGCCCAGGGCGGCAACCTTTATGTGAGCTATCTGTTGCTCGTGCTGGCGGCCATCGTCGCGGGCGGAGCCATCGGTTTCATCATGGAGCGCGGGGTGCTGAAGCGCTTCTACGGGCAAGACCCCGTGGTGCTGCTGCTGGTGACCTATGCGCTCTTCCTGATCATGGAAGACGCGATCAAGCTGGTGTGGGGCGTGGACCCATACACGGTGTCGGAGCCGTACAGCTTTCTCGGCAATTTCGATCTGGGCGATCTTTCGTACCCGAACTACAACTTCCTGATCGTGGGCGTGGCGCTCGTGGCCGGTATCGGTCTCACGTCGTTCCTGAAGTTCACGCGCAGCGGCCGTTTGCTGCGCGCGGTGATTCACGATCGTGAGGTCAGTCAGGCGATGGGCATTCGCGTGAGCCGCTATTTCGTGGTGACGTTCATGGCCGGTGCCGTGCTGGCCGCCATTGGCGGTGCGCTGACGGCGCCGACGGTGTCGGTGGCACCGGGCATGGGGGTGGAGATCGTGGTGCTCACTTTTGCGGTGGTGGTGATCGGTGGGCTAGGCTCGCTGCCCGGCGCGGCGTTTGGCGCGCTGCTCGTGGGTCTGGTGCGCGCGAGTGCGGTGCATTACTGGCCGCAAGGCGAGTTGTTCTCGATTTACATCGTCATGGCGCTGGTGCTGGCTGTGCGTCCGAAAGGGATCTTCGCTCCGATGGAGGCTCGCAAGATATGAGTTCCGCAATCTGTTCTCACCTGCGCGCGCCCGGCACGTGGCTCGCGGTGATCGGTTTCGCCGCCATCGGTGCGGCAGGTCTGGCGCTGCCTCAGTGGCAGTTTCTGGTGTCGGTGGCGCTGTCGAAGGGCATCGTCGCGTTGGGACTGGCGCTGTTGCTGCGCACGGGGCTGGCCTCCTTCGGGCAGGCGTTGTTCTTCGCGGTCGGCGCGTACTGCGTGGGCCTCGGCATGAACTATTACGGCCTGACGGCGCTGTTCACGCTACTGGCGATCTCGATGATCGCCTCGGCCGTTCTCGCACTGGTGCTGGGCTTCCTGCTGGCACGCTATCGAGACATTTTCTTCGCGATGCTCACGCTAGCGCTGTCGATGATCTGCTATGGCCTGTTGCTCAATAACGTGGAACTCGGCGGCAGCGACGGCTTCAACGTGAACGCCCCGACACTGGGCAGCAGCACCGGGCCGTGGCAACTCGCGGGGACGAATCTGTTCGCGGTGGGCTTCATCGCGGCGATTGTCTGTGTGATGGCGGCTGCGCTGTATATGCGCTCGACGCCGGGCCGTCTCGGCCCCGCGATCAAGGACAACGAGATCCGCGTGGAGTATCTGGGTACGTCAGCACGCGCGAACATTCATCTGACGTATGTGATCGCTGGCGCCCTCGCGGGTCTGGGTGGCGCGTTGCAGGCGTTCAATATCGGTCACATCGATCCGGACATGGCGTTCTGGACGACCTCGGGCGAGTTCGTCTTCATCGCGGTGCTCTCGGGCACGCGCTTCGCCTTCTCGCCGTTCATCGGTGCGTTGTTGCTGGAAGTGGCGCGTGCGATGGCGTATCGCTACGCGCCGAACACGTGGCAGATCGTGATGGGCGCGATCATGCTGGCGATCATTGCGTTCCTGCCGGGCGGGCTGACGAGTCTGGGGCTGGCGCGTCGCAAGCGGGGAGCGGTGCATCCGGTCACGCAGACGGCGACGACAACGACGGCCGCCTCGGGCGACGCCGCATGAAGGGGCACGAGATGGCATCGAAACACATCATTGAGGCCACGGGCCTGTACAAGACGTTCGGCAGTGTCACGCCGGCGAAGGACATTACGGTCAATATCGACGCGCAAAGCGTGGTGGGGCTGATCGGCACGAACGGTGCGGGCAAGACGACGTTCGTGAACATGCTCACGGGCTATATCAAGCCGGATCGCGGCGAGATCGTGTTCCGCGGCAAGCGCATCACGGGGCTCGCACCGCGCAAGATTACGCGTCTGGGCATTGCGCGTTCGTTCCAGATTCCGCAGCTCTTCGGCTCGCAGACGGCGCGCGCGAACATCGAGATCGCGCTGGCGATTTCGGGGCTGTCGGCCGAGTTGGCGAACGAGAGTCTGGCCCGTCTTGGCGTGCTGGAGTTCGCGGACATGATGTCGGGCACGTTGCCCGAGGGCGTGCGCAAGCTGCTGGATATTGCACTGGCGATGGTCTGCAAGCCGGAAGTGCTGTTGCTCGACGAGCCGACTTCGGGCGTGGCCGCGGAAGAGAAGTTCGACGTGATGAATCGTGTGCTGGATGCGGCACGCGCGCTGGGCATTACGGTACTTTTCGTGGAGCACGACATGGAAATCGTGCGCCGCTACAGCGATCGGGTGCTGGCGTTTTGCGACGGCCGTATTCTGGCGGACGGCACGGCCGATGTGGTATTGGCCAACGCTCAGGTGCGTGAGTTGATCATTGGCGAGACGGTGGCTGCGGTGCCGGGCGCCGGGAATGTGGCAAGCGAGGTGGCCCATGCTTGAGGTCGGAAATCTGAATGTGCGCTTCGGCGCGACGGACATTCTGCGCGGGGTGCAGTTCTCGGTGCCGAAGGGCGCGATTGTCGGTCTGATCGGGCGCAACGGCGCGGGCAAGACGACGACGTTGCGCGCGATCATGGGGCTGGTGAAGCCTAACGGCGGCACGCTGACGTTCGACGGCGTGGATCTGGTGAAGGCGCCGTCGCATGAGCGCACGTCGCTGGGTATCGGCTACGCCCCGGAAGATCGCCGTCTGATTCCGGACATGACGGTGGAGGAAAACCTATGTGTGCCCGCCTGGGCACTGAAAGCGAAGGACGTGCAGGAACGTCTGGACAAGGTCTACCGCATCATTCCGGAAGCCCGGGAGTGGGCACCGCGCCGCGCCTTGCAATTGTCGGGAGGCCAGCAGAAACTGGTGGCTGTCGGACGCGCGCTGATGACCAGTTCGCGTCTGCTGATGCTGGACGAACCGTTCGAAGGCGTGGCCCCGGCACTCTCGAAGCGCATTGCCGAGGTGATCGGCCAGATGCGCGGCGCTGGTCTCGCGGTGATTCTGTCGGGCGCAGATCTGCAACACGCAGGCGCAGTGCTCGATAGCGTCTACCGAATCGATCGCGGCCAGATGGTCGCGTCAGTCTGAGAAGGTCTCAAGAGGAAAACGATGATGAACGCTTTTCGTTTCCAGACGGTTCCAACGGTCGTCGTGGAATTTGGTGCAGCACGCCGCTTGGGCGCGCTGTTGCGTGAGCAGTATCCGACGGGCAACCGCCTGTGCGTGGTGACGGACGGCTTTTTGCACAAGAGCGGCCTGCTGGCCCCGGCACTGGCCGATCTCGCCAAGCACGACTGGCAGGTTTCGGTGATCGACGACGTGATCGCCGACCCGCCTGAACACGTGGTGCTGGAAGCCGCCGAACGCGCCCGCGCGGCCGACGCAGAGATCGTACTGGGGCTAGGCGGTGGCTCGTCGATGGACGTAGCCAAGCTGCTCGCGGTACTGCTGCCCGGCACGCAGTCGATCAAGGAGATGTACGGCGTCAAGAAGGTGACGGGCACACGCCTGCCGCTGGTGCAAATGCCGACAACCGCCGGTACGGGCTCGGAAGTGACCGCCGTGTCGATCGTCACGACCGGCGAAACGACGAAGATGGGTGTCGTAGCACCGCAACTTTACGCAGACCTCGCGATTCTCGACGCAGAACTCACGCTCGGTCTGCCACGCGCCGCCACCGCCGCAACAGGTATCGACGCAATGGTGCACGCCATCGAAGCCTATACGTCCGCGCATCTGAAGAACCCGAATTCAGACACGCTCGCCGTGAAAGCCCTCGAATTGCTCTCGCGCAATCTGCTGCCCGCCTGCAACGACGGCAACCTCCGCGAAGCCCGCGAAGCCATGCTGCTCGGCGCTATGTTCGCCGGACAAGCCTTCGCGAACTCACCCGTCGCCGCCGTTCACGCCCTCGCTTACCCGATTGGTGGCATCTTCCACGTCGCTCACGGCCTCTCGAACGCCCTCGTGCTCTCACACGTCATGCGCTTCAATGCCCCCGCCGCGAACAAGCACTATGCCGAGCTGGCCGATGTCATTCTTCCCGCCAAAATCTCCGGCAGCGATGAGGCGAAAACCAATGCGCTCATTCAACACATCGAGCAACTCATCGTCGATACCGCAATTCCCCGTACCCTGCGGGAAGTCGGCGTCAAGCAAGACGACATCGCCCGCATGGCCAGCGACGCCATGCTCCAAACCCGTCTTCTCGTGAATAACCCGCGTGAAGTCACAGAAGCCGACGCTTTCGCTATCTATAGCGCCGCGTTTTGATTCGCCGGGCTTTTTTGCCCCGCGTTGCGGGTCGCCTGACAGGCGGCCCGCCTGACCTGCCTCCGACCTGTCTTACTCACCCTGCCACCTGATCCGCCCAGCCTGCTGCTCGCCCCCACAGCACCTCTCCGACGGACCGAGGCCCCTTTCCGCCTCTCAGACATAAACCCAACTCGATTCAGAAAGGGGCCCCGATCCGTCTCTTTCCCCACCATTCTTTCTCCCCCTCCCCGCCTAGCCCAAACGCAGCGGCATCGATGCCAATGCGGTAACGACTGTCTCCGCCAACTCCGCCGGATCAACCGCACTCACGTCCGAATCAGTCTGCAACGGCGTCGATTGGCACCGCGGCGTAAGCCGCAAATAGGGAGGTTCGGCCTTCGCAAAAAGCGTCACGCTCGGCGTGGGTGTCGTGTGCGCCACATGCATCAAACCACCGTCGGCACCCACGAAAAGTACAGCGTTTGCAATCACTCGCTTCGCTTCGCGCAACGTTAACTGGCCAACGTATGACACCAATTGCAAATTGACGAATTTTGCCGTCATCAACGCCTTCGCCGCCTCAGCACCATTGCCCGATCCCAACAACACAATGTCCGCCGGCATCCCCGGTTGGTACGCAATGTCGTATGCCTGCAAAAACTCGCGCCAATGCGCATAGGTACGGCGCAGCTCCACGCCCCCCATCGCAAGCACGAGGAACGGCCCCGGCGGCAGTCGCTGAGCCACGGTCTCCGGTAACTCCGACTCCCCGCGTAGATACGGCTTTGCACGCGCAAACAAGTCGTCGGACGCCAGCCCCAACGAGAAAACATCGTTGACGGCCGCAAAGCTGAACTGTGTCTGATTACGGTCCGGACCGTGGAAGAAGCGGAACAAGCAGGCAAAGGGCAGCGACGGGAAAAATTTCCGCTTGAGCCGCAGCGTCGGATAGTTGAATTCCTGCAATACGATGACGTCGTATTCGCCCGGATTCACGCTCGCAGGATCGTCGTAGACGTGACGGAAGATATCGTCACCCTCGAACAACGCCTTCAACCCCGGCGTAATCAACAGATCGACAGCCCCCTCACGTCCGCGCAACAACGCCCGGCCAGACATGTCCATCACGGCATCGCCCACCGACGCCTTGCCGCCGTAGATCCACAACACCCGCGCATTCGGCGCTACATGTCGCACTTCGCGATTCGACTGCCCACTCATCGCAAGACGCAAGCGTCGGTGCAGATATTTTTTGGCAACGCTCAGCGACGACGTGCGTTGCATGAAGACTTCGGGCTCGTGGTACACCCACGCATAAGGAATGCGGGTACTCGGCTCGGTGAGAACGCCCAGACGGCGGGCAATGAAGCGCTGCAATGGCATGGTCGAATCGAAAGCAGACGGGCCGCCACCTCGCCCCGCATGCCCGTGAAACAAGCTCACGCCGCGAGTCAGGCGACAACGCCAGAAGTTCAGGAGTATGCCACGTCTATCCGCGAAAACGGCACCGCAAACCCTTCCCTTACCGCCCGCCCGTCGCCGTCTCCCGCTTCCCCTCTGCGAGGCTCGTCACACCACCCGAAAATGGTGTGTGCCGTCGCGATGCAGTTGATCGACGAGCCCAAACTCCCAGTCAAGATACGCCTGCATCGCCTCAGCAGCGTTATCGGTGCCCTCATACGGACGGCGATATCGATCGTCGCGCACACTGGCCAATCGCGTTTCGCCCGACTCCAGCGGCAGTCCGGCATTGATCCACGCCTGCGTACCGCCGTCGAGCACCACGATCTCGGCATCGGTCAGACGTCGCAGATCCGCAGCCGCAAAGCGCGCGAGCAAGCTCGAGCCGCAGGTGAGCACGTAACGCTGTGCAGGGCCGATCTTGCGCAATGCCTCAGCCAGCCGCGCACGAATGACGAACCACGCACCCGGTATGTGACGTTTGACGTAATTGACACCGGAAGTGAAGTCGAGCACCGCCACCTGCTCCGGCACGGCCTCGTCGAGCCACCGCGCCAGCAACGCGGGCGAGACGGTCGCCACGTCAAGCGCGCTCGGCGTATGCAATGGCCAGCCGCCCCGCGCACTGCGAGCCTCGGCGCGGTGCGGTTCAACCACGTACACGGTCCAGCCCATTTGCGCCAGCCACGAGCCGGTCATATCGGCACGCACGCCATCGTCGTCCGCCAATACGATCCACGCACCACGCACCGGCGCCTGACGGTCGGTCTCCTGCACGAGCTGCCCACCCGGCGCACTCGCAAAGTCAGGCAAGTGCCCCGCCTCATATTCTTCCGGCGTGCGAACATCGAAGCGATACACGGTACGCCCCGGCGCATTCAGCGACGCCAGATCGGTCAACGCTATGCGGCGTACCCCGGCACGATCGGCAACGGCTCTCGCCCCCTCTCGCGCTACCGCGAGCGTCGCTTCGCGCACGGTGGACGGATGACGGCGATCCGCCCCGCGCTCGAGTGTCTGGCCGGCCAGCGTCCAGCCAATGGTGCCGTTACGCAATGCCGCCACCGGATTCGGCAGACCGGCATTGACGAGCGATTGCGTGCCGATGATGCTTCGCGTGCGCCCCGCGCAGTTGACGATCACACGCGTGGCCGGGTCCGGTGCGAGTTCGCGAACGCGCAGCACCAATTCGGCACCGGGCACGCTCGTCGAACCGGGAATGTTCATGGTCTGGTATTCGTCGAAGCGGCGCGCGTCGACAACGATCACGTCGGCGTCTGCATCGAGCAGTGCCTGCACTTCCTGCGCCGACAGCGACGGCGTATGACGCAATCCCTCGACCCACTCGCCAAAAGCCTTGCTCGGCACGTTGACGTCACGGAACACTTCGCCGCCGGCGGCAATCCAGCCGTCGAGGCCGTCCGCGAGCAAATTGACGTTCGTGTAGCCCAGCCTGCGAAGCACGCTCGCTGCGAGCGGCGCGAGATCCTGACCGTTGTACTCGCCGTACAGGACGATCCGTGTGTCGCGTCGCGGAATGCGCGCCCATGCGTCGATTTCTACACGCGAGAGCGGAAGATTCGCGGCCCACAACGGATGTGTCTGCGCGTACGGATCTTCTTCGCGGACGTCGAGCAGAGCGATTTCCTCGCGCGCGAGCAACGCGGCACGCACATCGGCAAAGGTCAGTTCGGGGAAGGTGAAATCAGCGGCGAGCGCCTGGTCAGCCGTCTGCGACGGCGCGTCAGTCGATTGAACGGACACGGTGGTTCCTTGAATTCGTCGAACGTTGCTTCGGTATCGAGTGTCGGCACGGCGAAGTGCCCCGTCTGCGTATGCCAGCGGCCATTGTCGCAGAAGGGCCCCGCGCAAGTGCCGCACCCTGTGGTGCACTGCGGCATGCGCAGTGCAGCTTATGGGCGCGTCAGTCTCAGACGCGTGGCGCCGCTCTGCCCCAAGGATTCGGCAACTGCGCATTCGCATAGCCGGAGACGAAGCCTTTGCGCTCGCCCGACTCGGTGAACACGCTGCGATGCACCGCACCAATGTTCGCGCCATACACGTGAATGCTCACCGACACCCGGTCGACGTAGGCGTTGATCACACGGTGAATGTCCCCGAGACGCGGCGACAGCACCTCCACGTCGCCCGGCGACAAACGCACCGGCTCGCCCGCGATGACAGGCACGCCCTTCGCGTCGAGCACGTAAGGCTGGGAGTCCTCCGCCCCGCGCAGCATGCCGATCAGGCCCCACACGGTGTGGTCGTGAATCGGCGTGCGCTGCCCCGGCCCCCATACGAAACTCACGATGGAAAAACGCTGCGCGGAATCGCAATGCAGCAGGTATTGCTGATAGTGCTCGGGATGCGGGGTTGCGAACGCCTCGGGCAGCCAATCGTCGCGGGCAACCAATTGGGCAAGTAGCCCGGCGCCCTCTTCGAGCAGTGTCGTCTCGTGCGGACGGCGTTCGAGCAGCCGCGAGAATGCGGCAACAAAGTTGCGCAGCGGATCGAGCGCTTCGTAATCATGGTCGGGCACATCGCCGGTCAGTGCGATGCCATCCAAAGTGGCGGTCATACAAATGTCCGGAAAGCAGCGAGCGCCCGCCGGCCGGCAGCGCCCAGAATGGTGTCGTTTTGCGGCGTGTGAATGCGGCTGCACAGCACGTCGCGGTGGTAACGCTCAAGCGGATTGTTGCGCGAAAGTCCATGATTGCCCGAGAGCCGCAAAGCGAGTTCGAGAACCCGAATGGCATTGCCCGTTACCGTGAACTTTAACGCACCACTGGCGATGTCGTCATCCGGCACGCCGGCGTCCGCCGACTCGGCCGCCCCATCGAGCAATCGCTGGTTCACATACAGCAATGTCGCGATCTCGCCCACCGTTTCCTGAATGCGTGGCACGCTGGCGAGCGGCGCGCCAAGATTGCCCGGCACGCGCGTGTTCAGGAACGTCACGAGCCAATCGACACCCGCGCGCGCCACCGCGTCATAGAGGGTGCCGAGCAACACGCTCGTCCACGCCTGTTGTTCGATGTGCGCGTCGTTATCGGGCTGACCAATGCCCGCCGGCGCCCACTCATGGGGCAAGCGAATATCGACAGCATTGCCGAAAGGCAGGTCGACGTCTTCAAGAGCGACTTCGTGACTGCCAGACGCGCGCAGCCCGAGGTGATCCCAGTTCTGAATGACGCGGATACCCGGCCGGTCGGGCTGCGCCTGCGGGCCGTCGGGACGTGGCACGAGAAATACCCCGACACGCGGCTCGGGTTCATCGGTTCGCGCCCAGACCGACAACCAGCGTAACGCCGGTATGCCGGTGCAGTAGAGCTTGCGGCCAGACAGCCGCCAGCCCGATTCGGTGCGCCGTGCAATGGTGGACGGCAAGCCGCCCCGGGCAGGCGTGCCCAAATCGGGTTCGACGCGCAGCGCATTGATCAACGCGCCGTCGCGCACCGCACTGTCGAAAACCGCCCGTCGTTGCACCTCGGGCCAGTGCGTGCTCGTCCGTACGAGCGAACGGTGCTGAAGGTAGGTCATCGTCAGCACGAGCGCGGTGGCCGATTCGCCCGCCGCAACCGCACCGACGATGCGTCGCGCCGCGACCAGGCCGCCACCGCCGCCGCCCTGCGCACGCGGCACAATCTCGGCAATCAGCCCGTGACGATGCAACAGCGCGAAGTTCTCGAATGGGAAGCGTGCATCGCGGTCGAGCTCCGCCGCACGCTCGGCGAGCGTGCGTGTGATGGGGGGCAGCAAAGCAGCCAGTTGCGCAAGACGTGCCGGGCCATCGGCCCGCGGCAGAGGTAGCACCGCGCCGGACGGCGCGTGGTTCGCTGGCGACGGCAACGCGTCGGACAGCAACGGCGATTGACCAAGAGAAGACATGGCTTTTGGAATAAGCAAATACGCGTTTGGCACAGCGCGTGCCTTCTTACGCAGTGCCCATAGCGTAAGGCCCGGCGCTGCCTCGCCCAACCATCCATATCGAATAATCTTTGCGGAAATGATTATTTAACGGCCGCGAATTGTTTGCGTAGGCTCACTCCCGTTCACCGTCTGTTTCCGATCGATGGGCGTGTAGCGCAAACCGACCCACGTCGTCGTGCACGCGTCCTGCCCCACACAAGGAGAGCGTTCATGAGCGTCGAAATCATCGGCATGATTCAAAGCAGTAAGCAATCCGAAATTCATCCGCAAAACGGCCCAGCCGTCGACCGCGACTACGTGCGTAATTTCGCCCGTGCCCACGAGCAATCCGGCTTCGACCGTATTCTCGTACCGCACCACTCCACAAGCCCATCCGCCACGCTCACGATCGCCTACGCGACGACCGTGACCGAGAACATCCACTTCATGCTCGCGCACCGCCCGGGCTTCGTCGCACCGACGCTGGCCGCGCGCCAGATCGCCACGCTCGATCAGTTCAGCGGCGGCCGTCTCGGCGTTCACTTCATCTCGGGCGGCTCCGATGCCGAACAGCAACGCGACGGCGACTTTCTCTCGCATGACGAGCGCTATGCGCGTACCGACGAATACCTGAGCATCCTGCGTCGCATCTGGACGGAGGACCGCCCGTTCGATCACGACGGCACGTATTACCGCTTCAAGCAAGGCTTCTCGGAGGTCAAGCCCGTGCAGCAACCACACGTGCCGATCTTCTTCGGCGGTGCGTCAGAAGCCGCTCTGGAAGTCGCCGCCAAGCACGCAGATATCTATGCCCTGTGGGGCGAATCGCTCGATCAGGTACGCGACATCACCATGCGCGTGCGCGCTGCCGCCGCGGTGCACGGCCGCGTGCCGCGCTTCTCGGTGTCGTTCCGCCCGATTCTCGGCGAGACCGAAGCGAAGGCCTGGGCGCGCGCCGATCAAATTCTCGCGCAGGCGAAGGCCATTCGCGAAGCCGCAGGACTGCCGCAAGGCTCGGCGCTGCAAAGCGAAGGCGCACGGCGCCTGCTCGCCGCCGCCGACAAGGGGGCGCGCCTCGACAAGGTGCTGTGGACGGAGGTCGCCAAACTCATCGGCGGACGCTCGAACTCGACCGCACTCGTCGGCACGCCCGAGCAAGTCGCCGACGCGCTGCTCGACTATTACGACCTCGGTGTGACGACGTTCCTCATTCGCGGCTTCGATCCGCTGGGCGACGCCATCGACTATGGCCGCGAACTCATTCCGCGTCTGCGCACCCTGGTGGCCGAACGCGATCGTCAAAACGACGCCACGCGCCGCGCGGCCTGATCGAGGAGAGACACCCCATGGCTGCCGTTCTGCCCGTCGACACCCACACGTTCGCCCGCTCGACGTCCACCCCCGCCCCGACACGCACCACGCCCACCGGGCTCGTGCTCAACACCGCGCCGCAGCAGCGCTTCTGGTTCGACGCGCCACCGGTGCGCAACGATGTGCTTGCCGAGCGCCGCCACCGCCAGACACGTCTGGCCGCCGCGTTTCGCATCTTCGCGCGGCACGGCTTCGACCTCGGACTGGCCGGACACATCACGGCGCGAGATCCCGAGCTGACCGACCACTTCTGGGTCAATCCGCTGGGCGTGCACTTCTCGCGCATCAAGGTCTCCGATCTGCTGCTCGTCAATGCCAAGGGCGAGACGGTCGTGGGCGACAGGCCGCTCAACAAGGCCGCGTTCGCGATTCATGCGGCCATTCACGAGGCCCATCCGCATCTCGTTGCCGCCGCACACACGCACTCGACCTACGGCAAGGCATGGTCGACGCTCGGACGCCCGCTCGATCCGCTCACGCAGGACTCATGCGGTTTCTTCGAAGACCACGCACTGTTCGACGACTTCACCGGCATGGTGGTCGACGACAGCGAAGGCAACCGTATCGCGCACGCGCTGAACAAGCCCGACGGCAGCGGCACGGTCAAGGGCGTCATTCTCAAGAACCACGGCATTCTCACAGCGGGCCCGACCGTCGAGGCCGCCGCATGGTGGTACATCGCCCTCGAGAACGCCGCGCACACGCAGTTGCTCGCGGAAGCCGCCGGCACGCCGCAGCCGATCGACGATGCGACGGCGCGCCACACCCACAGTCAGGTCGGCGGCCCGGAAGGCGCGCTGTACTCGTTCGAAAGCCTCTACGAAGGATTGGTTGCCGCCGAACCGGATCTGCTCGATTGACATTGCGGGGCGTGCTTCGCTCGCCCCCATTTCGCCACCCGAACACAATCATCAGAAATCATCAGGGGAGTCGTATCCATGAAGTTTCGTCACACCGCCAACGGTTCGGAAGTCACGACACAACACGAAGTTCGCCCCGGCCGCCGCAAGGTGCTGCGCGCGAGCGCGGCCGCCGCACTGGCCGCCCCCGCCCTCTTGCTCGGACGCCGCGCGTGGTCGCAACCGCGCAAGCTCACGTTCGCCTGGAATCAGAACTCGTTCTGCCTCACGCCGATCGTCGCCGCGCAGGAACGCGGCTTCTTCGAGAAGAACGGCCTGCAAGTCGACCTCATCAACTACAGCGGCTCGACCGACCAGTTGCTCGAATCGATTGCCACTGGCAAGGCGGACGCCGCCGTCGGCATGATCCACCGCTGGCTCAAGCCGCTCGAAGCCGGTTTCGACGTGAAGATCATCGGCAGCTCGCATGGCGGCTGCGTGCGCTTGCTGGGCGCGAAGGCCGCAGGCGTGACGTCGCTTGCCGCGCTCAAGGGCAAGACCATCGGCGTATCCGACCTTGCCGCGCCGGGCAAACACTTCTTCCAGATCCTGCTCGCTAAGAACGGCATCGACGCCGAGCGCGACATCACCTGGCGTCAGTACCCGGCCGACCTGCTTGGCGTGGCCGTCGACAAGGGCGAGATTCAGGCGATTGCCGACGGCGACCCGAATCTGTATCTGCTGGAGAAGCGCACCAAGGGCGCGTACGTCGAACTGGCCACCAACCTGAGCGGCGAATACGCCCGCAAGGTGTGCTGCGTGATCGGCGCGCGCGGGGAACTGGTGCGCAACGACCGAGCGGCAGCTAGCGCGCTCGCACGTTCCATCGTGCAAGCCACCGAGTTCGTGAACGAGAACCCGAACGAGGCCGCGAAGATCTTCGCCAAGTATTCGCCGAAGATCAGCCCCGAAGACCTGCGCAAGCTGTACGCGACGCTCACCTACTCGCACCATCCGACCGGCGTAGACCTGCGCGATGAAATCGCCTTCTTCGCCGACGACTTCCGCCGCATCGGTGTGCTCAAGAAGAGCACCGACCCGCAGAAACTGGCGCAGCACGTCTACGCCAATGTCCTGGGATAAACGACCATGAGTGCCATTCTCGACAACGCTGCGCTACGCGGGGCCTCCCCCGCCGGCGCACTGGAGCTCGCCGAACAGACGGAGGGCACAACGCTGCGTGTGCCCGTGCCCCGGTTCGACGACACCGAAATCGATCAACGCTTCGCCGCCCCCCGCACGCCCGCCTTGTGGGGCACCGGATTCGCCGCCGCGCTCGCATGGGCCGCCTTCGGTGCGCTCACGCTGCGCTGGCCCAACAAGATCGTGGGCTTCTCGGACTGGGCCTTTACCGATGAGCTGGGCGCGCTCGCGCTCGTCGTCGCCGCCCTGCTCGCGGTGCTGTCGGTCGCGGGCCGCGCCACCCCGCCGTTGCTGCGTTTGCGTGAAGCACTTACCGGCGCGGGCCCGTGGCTCGTCGCCATCGCGCTCGTGCTGGCCGCGTGGGAAATCCTCACCGCAAAGACCGGATCGCTGCCCACGCCGTTCTTCGCCCCGCCGCAAGCCCTCATCGAGGTCTATACGGACGATTGGCGACGCCTCGGCGACAGCGCCGTGAACACGCTCAAGCTACTCGGCATCGGCTTCGGACTCGGTGCCATCGCAGGCTTTCTGATCGGTGTGTCGATCGGCTGGTCGCGCGCGATCGGTTACTGGGTGCATCCGATACTGCGCGTGCTCGGCCCGGTGCCTGCCACCGCCCTGCTGCCGCTCACGTTCTACTTCTTTCCGTCGAGCTATTCGGCCGCAACCTTCCTGATCGCGCTGTCGACGGCATTCCCTGTCGCGGTGCTCACATGGTCGGGCGTCGCCGGGGTGAACAAGAGCTACTACGACGTTGCCCGCACGCTCGGCGCGTCCGATGCGTTTCTGGTGCTGCGCGTCGCGATTCCCGCTGCGCTGCCCAACGTTTTCGTCGGTCTGTTCATGGGGCTTGGGGCGTCATTCTCGGTGCTCGTCACCGCCGAGATGATGGGCGTGAAGTCCGGCCTCGGCTGGTACCTCACATGGGCGCAAGGCTGGGCCTCCTACGTGAACATGTACGCCGCCCTGATTGTCATGGCACTGCTCTTCTCCGGCGTCATTACGCTGCTCTTCACCGTACGAGACCGCGCGCTCGCGTGGCAGAAAGGAACCGTCAAATGGTAAGCGCCGCAACGTCTTCTCCCACACTCGACCGGCGGGACGCCCACGCTCCGGCGTCTCATCCCGCGAGCGACGGCGCCACCTCCGCGAACGACACCGGTGCGCGGATCGATATTCGCGGCGTCGATCACTGGTTCGGCACGCAGCAGGCACCGTTGCAAGTGCTCGACGGTGTGAACTTGAGCGTCGCGCCCGGCGAGTTCGTGGCATTGCTCGGCCCAAGTGGCTGCGGCAAGTCCACGTTGCTGCGCCTCGTCGCCGGACTTGAGACCGCAACGCGCGGCACGATTACACAGGACGGCACGGCGATTACGCGTCCCGATCCGTCGCGCATCGTGGTGTTTCAGGACCCGACGCTTTACCCATGGCGGCGCGTGCGCGATAACGTCGCGCTCGGTCTGCAAGCCCGTGGTGTGCTCGGCAAGGAACGCCAGCGAGTCGACGAGGCCCTCGCGCGCGTGGGCCTCTCGGAGTTTGCCGACGCGTTTCCACATCAGCTCTCCGGCGGTATGGCGCAACGCGTGGCGCTCGCCCGGGCGCTCGTCAACGACCCGCGCCTGCTGGTGCTCGACGAGCCGCTCGGCAAGCTCGACTCGCTCACGCGCCTGGCGATGCAAAGCGAACTGGTCGATCTGTGGCAACGCGCCGGCTTCTCGGCACTGCTCGTCACGCACGACGTTGAGGAAGCCCTCTTCCTGGCGCAACGCGTGATCGTGTTCAGCCCGCGCCCGGCGAAGATCGTGGCGGAACTACGTGTCGATCTGCCCTATCCGCGCCATCGCGGCGACGCGCGCATTACCAAACTGCGCCACGAAGCGCTCCGACACCTGGGGCTCGATGCGAGCTGGTAATCGTGCAGATCGTGGTATCACAAAGCGGATGAAGTCGACGTACCGGCCGTCATCGGAGTCATCGGATCGCTTCCCGGCGGAGCGCGCCCGATGACGTCCCCACCCTCGCATCTCTGGCTTAACGCCCTGCTGCAAGCCCTCCAGTGCGTGCAGTCCGCCTGGCTGAGCACGCTCTATGCGCTCGGCGTCACCGGCGATTCACACGGCGCGCCCGCGTGGCCATGGGACGTGCGCATCGCCGGGGAAAATCTCGTCATCGACGTCGCCCTCGCCCGTCAGTTCGGCGGGATGCTCGCGGCCATCGCGTTTGCCCTCGCCTGCGTACTGCTGGCGCTGTTCTGGCGACGCGCGTGGCGCTGGCTGCTCGCCACCGCCGTCGGCGCACTGGTGCTGGCCCCGTGGCCATCCCCATCGCTTTGGCTGACGGCCGCCGTGCCGACCAGTTTCCATACGAGCCCGACGGGCTTCACCGTGCAGAGCATCTCGCGAGGCTCACGTGTCTATGCGGCCCAGTGCGTTGCATGTCACGGCGCAGACGGACGCGGCGAAGGCCCGCTGGCGTCTACGTTGCACCGTTGGCCACCGACCATGGCGAGTGCGCTGCTGAGCCGCCGCGCAGACGGCGAACTGTTCTGGCATGTGTTGTATGGCATGCGTGACGATCGGGGGAGGACCATGCCCGGCTTCGCCGGACGGCTGAGCGACCGCGAAATCTGGGCCGCACTCGATTACATGCGCGTGCTCTCGGCGTCGGCCGGCATGGCCGCTGGCGGCAGTTGGCCCGTGCCGATCGCGTTGCCCTCCCTCGCGGTGAAGTGCGCCAACGGCCCCACCCGGAATATCGCCGCGTGGCGCGGCAACCAGCGGGTGCGCGTCGTCGCCGTGGATGCCGATCATCCGCCCCCGTTTGAAGACCCGCGTTTCCTCACCCTGCTGGTCGAGCGCAATGGCCCGTCACCGCATCAAGCGTCTGGCATTCGCAAGGTGGCGGCGCAACGCCCGGAGCGTACGCCGAAGGCCAACGTCACAACCCTATTCGGCGCGCGAGCCGACTGCGTGGCCGATGACCCCGAAGCGTGGCAGGTCTTCGCGCAGATTGCCGGGGCCTCCCCGTCAAGCGTCGCAGGCACCGAATGGCTGGCGGACCGTGACGGCTGGTTGCGTGCCCTCGCCCCCGCCGGACGCCGGGGCTGGGCCGACGGCGGCCTGATGTGCACGACGTCGACTGTCCTGCCGGACGGCGCTCAGGCCGCCCTGCGCGCCGACCCGCTCACCGCCACGCTGCGCCAAATGGACGACGACCCCGTGCGGTTCGTCAAAGGCGGCTTCGTGCACTAGCCATCGTTCAGCGTCCGCACCGGGCTTCCCCTTTTTCCGATCCACCACAGGCTTTCATCATGACGATTTCCCGACGCCGCTTTCTCCAATACGTCACGACCGCCAGTGCGGCGGGTGCACTGACCACACTCGCCCTGCCCGGCGTTGCTTACGCGCAATCCGGCCGCCCGATCCTCAAGGCAGGCGACCAGAAAGGCGGACTGCGTGCGCTGCTCGAAGCCGCAGACGAACTCAAGGCATTGCCCTACGACATTCAATGGACCGAGTTCCCCGCTGCGGCACCGCTGGCCGAAGCGCTCAATGCAGGTGCCGTCGATTGCGGTCCGATCGGCGACGCACCGGTGATCTTTGCACTGTCGGCAGGTGCCGCCATCAAGATCATCGGGGCCAATCGCTCCGATGCGTACGGCACCGCCGTGATCGTTCGGCCGGACGCCACGTTGCGCACCGCCGCCGACCTCAAGGGCAAAAACATCGGCACGACGCGAGGCTCCATCGGTCACTTCGTCACGCTCAAGGCGCTCGCTGCCGCCGGGCTGGCGCCGAACGACGTCAACTTCCGCTTCCTGCCGCCAGCCGACACCATCACCGCGCTGGCCAGCGGCTCGGTCGACGCATGGGCGACATGGGAGCCCTACACCGCCGTGGCGGAGACAACCGGACGCGGGCGCGTGCTCGTGAACGGACGCGGGCTCTGGTCGGGGTTGAGCTATCTCGCGGCGACCGACGCCGCCATCGCGAGCAAACAGGACGTGCTGCGCGATTTCCTCGCGCGCGCCGTGCGTGCCCAGGTCTGGTCGTATCAGCATGTCGATGCATTCTCTGCGGCCATGGCGCGTATCGTCGGCATTCCGCCCGAGGCCGCGAAACTACAGTTCTCGCGACGCGCCACGAAATGGCGCAACATCGACGACGCCCTCGTCGCAGAGCAACAGCGCACGGCCGACTTTTACTCGCAAGTCGGCTTGCTCCGGCAACCGCTTGACGTAAAAACCACGTTTGACCGGCGCTTCCCCGTCAAGGTCTGAGGCAACCGCAGGTGCCGATGACCGCCCAACGGGGCGGTCATACGGCATGAGGGCATGGCAACCCGCCGCGAATTGGCTCGGCCGGAGATTGACGAACTGTCTATGGCGCCGCACGCCATGTGCGCCGACACTCCGAAGATTCCCTGCCCTCCGGCACAAGGTTCACCATGGTCGCCAACAGCATGCTCTCAGCGCATCTCCTGCTCGCCTACACGGCGTATTTCATTGGCGCGGCCAGTCCGGGGCCAAGCAATCTGGCGATTATGTCCATTGCGACAAAGCACGGCCGCAAGCCCGCGCTGACGTTCGCGCTGGGTGTCATGTCCGGTTCGCTGTTCTGGGCGACGGTTGCCATGCTCGGCATTGCCGCCACGCTGCTCGCCTACGCGCAGTTCCTCATCGCCATCAAACTCTTCGGCGGGGTCTATCTGCTGTGGCTCGCGCTAAAGTCCGCGCGATCTGCACTACGCCCTGCGCGTACCACGCAGTCCGTCCCCGCAGACGCCAGCGGCATGGTGTCGCTCAAACGTCTGTACCTGCGCGGCACGTTGATGCACCTCACCAATCCGAAGGCCATACTGGGATGGGTGTCCGTTGTCGCGCTGTCCTCGACGCCAGACGGCGCCATGCCCATCGCGGTCGTGCCCGGTTGCGTGGTTCTCGGGCTGACGGTGTTCTGCGGCTACGCGATGCTGTTCTCGACACTCACGGCGCGGCGCGTCTATCTGCGCATTCGGCGCTGGCTCGACGGATGCCTCGCCGTGGTGTTCGGTGCGGCAAGCTGGCAATTGCTGACGTCGCGAGTGTGAGGTGAGGGGAGGCGGAGCGGGCTGAAGCGAGGGGTAAAAGGTGACGGGGTCATCGGCGCACCCCGTGCCACGTGTGGTAGCGTGACGCTTTCCGTCCCAGCCACGCGCGCCGCACGTCGCGCCCTTTCGCCATGCTCGACTTCGACGCCGACGCGCTGATGCGCCTCGTCACGACGCCCATGCCATTCGGCAAACACAAAGGCACGTACATCGCCGATCTACCGGGCAACTACCTGAGCTGGTTCGCCCGCGAAGGTTTCCCGCCGGGCGAGATCGGCCGCTTGCTCGCCCTCATGCACGAGATCGATCACAACGCACTGGGTGAATTGCTGCGGCCACTGCGCGCGAAAGCGCAGGCCGCGCGCTCCCGATAAGCCGGAATAGGCCGGAATCAGCCGGAGCGCCGCCCGCACATCCTCGCAGGGCCGTCAGGCCCGCACAGTGCCGGTGAGCATCGACGGCAGATGGCGGCGTACCCACTGTGTTTGCTGCTCGTGAGCGTACGCCAGTTGCAGCACCGCAAGATCCGCTTGCGCGGGTCCGATGATTTGCAGTCCCATCGGCAAACCGCGCGCATCGAACCCGACCGGCACGCTGATCGCCGGCAATCCGGCCAGCGTCGGCCCGATCACGACCTCCATCCACCGATGGTAGGTGTCCATTGGCTTACCCGCCAGGGACGTCGGCCAGTGCGATTGCGCATCGAACGGGAACATTTGCGCCGACGGGAGCAACAGGAAGTCGTAACGCTCGAACAACCGCGCAAGCGAGCGGTACCACTCGCTGCGATCGACGCTCGCGCGAAACACGTCGGCAGCGCGCAACGCGTCGCCCCCCGCGACCTCCCATTGCGCCTCCGGCTTAAGCTTGTCGCGACGCGCCGGATCGGCGTACATCGCGCCCAGCGAACCGTTCACGAGCCAGTGACGCAGCGTGAGCCACGTCTGCCACAGCCGGTCCGGCGCGAAGTCGGGCATGCACGGCTCCACGTCGCATCCCATCGCCATGAAGTCGCGCAACGACGCCTCGCACAACGCCATCACGCCGTCTTCCATCGGCAGATGACCGCCGTAGTCGCCGAGCCAACCCAGCTTCACGCCCTTCACATCACGCGATAGCGCACTCGCGAACGGCGGCGTCTCGCCGGCGAGCGAAAGCGGACTGCGCGCGTCGTAGCCGGCCTGCGTTGCGAGCAATTGGGCGACGTCGGCCACCGTTCGGCCCATCGGCCCTTCAGTGCTCAGTTGCTGGACGAAGACTTCGGGTGTCGGGCCATACGGCACACGGCCCTGCGACGGGCGCATGCCGTACACGTTGCCGAACGCCGCCGGGTTGCGCAGCGATCCCATCATGTCGCTGCCGTCCGCCACCGGCAGCAGGCGCAGCGCCAGCGCACTGCCTGCCCCGCCGCTGCTGCCGCCTGCGATACGCGTTGTGTCGTAGGCGTTACGCGTGGTGCCGAAGACCGGGTTGTAGCTGTGCGAACCCAGTCCGAATTCGGATACGTTGGTCTTTCCGATGAAAATCGCACCCGCTGCGCGGATGCGCGCGACGCTGATGCTGTCCTGCGTGTCGGGGTCTGCCGACGTCAAAGGCGAGCCCTTGCGCGTGGGAAATCCGGCACAGGCAGCCAAATCCTTCACCGCGTGCGGCATGCCGTGCATCCAGCCAAGATACTGACCGTTCGCCAGTTGCCGGTCGCGCTCGTCGGCCTGCGCCAGCACCACGTCGGCATCTCGCAGCGACACGATGGCGTTGACCACTGGGTTGTACTGCGCAATATGGGTGAGATAGGCCTGCATCACCTCACGGCACGAAACCTGACGCGTACGAATAGCGCCGGACAGCGCGAGCGCATCGAGCGCGACGACATCGTTCAGGGGAGTGTCGGGGGTAGCCGTGGTGTTGGCTGCGGCTGCACTCGTTTGGGCAGCCAGGGGGGGCAGGTCTGGCACGATGGCCATGCGTCTATCTCCTTGGCGGTGGCGTCGATCGGTGCGACGCCGTTGTCTGACACGCCATTGTCGGTCAAACCCGCCAAGGATGCCGAGGGGAAAATTAAGTCCGCCACGGCGGTAGAAATACGTTAGTTCACATCTTCAGCGATGCCCGGCGCATCAGTGCGTCAGCGGATCGAGACCGGTCGACTCGACATCCTTCGCAACGGCAGGCGCAGCCATGTAGGTCAGCAGCTTCTTCGCCTCTTCGGGATGCGGCGCATTCACTGGTACGCCGCCCGCGAAGCGCGTGACCGATTGCAGCGACTCGGGAATCTTGCCCGCGAACACCGCGCCCTTGACCGGCAGCAGTTCGCTCACCTGTTGCAATCCCAGCGCGTAGTCGCCCGCGGCCACCTTCTCGGCGACGGGCGTCTTCTGCACCATCACCGATTTGCCTTGCATCTGCTCGGCGATGCCCAGCTTCTTGAAGAGCTCACGCTCGATATACACGCCGCTGGCACTGTCGGAATACGCGACCGACTTCGCGGCCAGCAGCGCCGCCTTCAGCTTCTCGGGGGTGCTGACGTCCGGTACGGTGTCGCCCGCTTTGACGACGACACCGATACGCGAATCGGCCAGATCGACGCGTGAATCGAGGCGTACCTTGCCCGCTTTGATGAGATCGTCGAGCGCGTAACCGACCATGATGACGACGTCGGCCAACTCACCGCGCGCCAGACGATTCGGGATCGCCTCCGGCGCTTTACCCATCGACGGGCCCCAAGCCGTGTCGACATGATCGCCGCTCGATGCCTCGAACTTGGGCAGCAACAGCTTGTACGCGGCCGTGAAGCCACCGGAGTTCATCACGCGCAGGTCTTCTGCGTGAGCGGACGTGGCAGCGAACAGCGCCGTCATCGCGATGCCCGCACCGAGCGTGGCGAACAGGCGTCGGACAGCGCTCGCACGCACGGAGGTGGAAGTGTTTTTCATAGCGCGCTCTCTCAGCCTGCGGCAAGTTCGGTACGGGTGCGGCCTTGCCCGCCGGGGCGGCCACGATAAAGCGCCAGCGTCGCGCAGATTGCGCACAACGCAGCGAAGCTCATCCAGTAACCCGGTGCGGCCTTGTCGCCCGTGGCGTGGATCAGATACGTCGACAATGCGGGCGTGAAGCCGCCGAAAATCGCCGTCGCCAGGCTATAGGCCAGCGAGAATCCGGCCACGCGCACGTCTGGCGGCATGATTTCGGTGAGCGCCGGGATCATCGCGCCGTTGTACATACCGTACAGGAACGAGAGCCACAGCAACGCGATCAGCATGCGCGTGAAGCTCGGTGCCTGCACGAGGAACGACAGGACCGGATAGGCACTCACCAGCGTGAGGCCCGCGAAGAGCAGCAGCACCGGACGACGGCCAATGCGGTCCGAGAGCGTGCCGCCGATCGGCAGCCAGATGAAGTTCGACACGCCCACGCACAGCGTGACGAGCAGCGCATCGGCGCTCGAGAGGTGCAACACGCTCTTGCCGAACGTCGGCGCGTAGACGGTAATCAGGTAGAACGCCGTCGTGGTCAGCGCCACGAGCATCGTGCCGCCGAGCACCACGCCGGCATTGGCGGCCATCGAACGGAACACTTCGCCGACCGACGGGTGACGCTTGCGTTGCTTGAACTCCTCGCTCTCCTGAAGCGAGCGGCGCAGCACGAAGATCACCGGCACAATCATGCAGCCCACGAGGAACGGCAGGCGCCAGCCCCACGAGGCGATCTCTTGCGCCGTCAGTGTGAGCGAGAGCACAAAGCCAAGGCCCGCCGAGACCACGATGGCAACCTGTTGGCTCGCCGACTGCCAGCTCGTGTAGAAGCCCTTACGGCCCGGCGTGGCGATTTCCGCCAGATACACGGACACACCGCCCAGTTCGGCACCGGCCGAGAAACCTTGCAGCAGACGGCCGATCAGCACCAGCACCGGCGCTGCCAGACCGATGGTTTCGTAGCCCGGCACGAAGGCGATGAGAATGGTGCCGCTCGCCATGATGGCCAGCGTGGTGACCAGCCCTTTGCGACGGCCAACGTTATCGATGTACGCGCCCAGCACGATGGCGCCGAGCGGGCGCATCAGGAAACCCGCGCCGAAAACGGCAAAGGTCAGCATGAGCGATGCGAACTCGCTGTCCGTCGGGAAGAAGACGCGAGAGATCTGGGTGGCGTAGAAACCGAACAGGAAGAAATCGAACTGCTCGAGGAAGTTGCCGGCCGTCACGCGCAGAACCGCGCCGGCTTTCGATGGGCGACGCGAAACCGCGTCTTGGGGGCGCTGTGACATACCCTGTCTCCGTTTTGCTTGCGGCCCGGGGGATCGGGCCACCAATGAATCGTCGCATTGCGTCTCTGCCAGGGACGTGTCGAACCGTCACGGACGCTTTTTTGAAGTCGCCAATGGTGCGCCGGAAGTTCCCCGGTTGTGAATTGCAAGTTTTGGAAAGATTGATGCACATATGCTATCAATCGTACGATGCTAATGCGCCTACCGAGCGGTAACACGTTACACTCTGCGCCACGCCCGAACCTGCGGCGGTCCCCCGGTGTCCGGGCCGCGTGCGGCGCTTGCCCGACTTTCATCCCTCCAATGTCATGGCGATCAATTTCGATCTGAACGATTTGCAGGCCTTTCGCGCGGTGGCGCAACTCGCGAGCTTTCGCCGCGCGGCCGAAGCCATTCACCTCTCGCAGCCTGCGCTCTCACGCCGCATCGACAAGCTCGAGGAGGCGCTGGGCGTCAAGCTCTTCGAGCGCAGCACGCGACGCGTGGCGCTCACTAACGTCGGGCGCGCGTTTGCGCGCGATGCCGAACGGATTCTCGACGATCTGGATAACGCGCTGCTGGGGATTCGAGACGTGGCGTCGTCGAGCCTCGGGCACGTGACCATCGCCTGTGTACCGTCTGCCGCGTATTACTTCATGCCGCAGGTGATCTCGCGCTACCACCGGGCGTATCCGCGCATCCGCATCTCCGTGCTCGACGCCAGCGCCAACGAGGTGCTTGCCGCCGTGGTGAACGGCGATGCTGATTTCGGGTTGAATTTCATCGGCAGTCAGGAGCCGAACATCGAGTTCAGGCTCCTGCTGCAGGAGCGTTACGTGGCGGCGTGCCGGCGCGACCATCCGCTCGCCGGCAAGAAGCGGGTGACGTGGCGAGAGCTTTACGAGTACGACTACATCACCGTCGGGAAGGCCTCAGGTAACCGCCTGCTGCTCGATCAGGCGCTGACGGCGCTGCCGCAACGCCCGCCGAGTATCTGCGAGACACAGCATGTGACGACGATGCTCGGACTGGTCGAGGCGGGGCTGGGCGTGGCGGCCGTGCCAACGATGGCGATGCCGGGCGGCGACCATCCGTTGCTCACGAGCGTGCCGCTGGTCGATCCCGTGGTGACGCGGCGCGTCGGCATGATCCGGAGCAAGGCGCGGCCGCTCTCGCCCGCAGCCACCCAGTTGTATCGCTATGTGGCCGAGATGAAGGTGCCGTCGCGGCGCCGTGCGGGCAGCGAGGCCGTATAGCCGAATCGCAGCGAACGCACGCAAGGTAACATTTCGTTACTGACCTTACGAGAAGTGAAACATTGAGGTAGTGGCGGCGAGACGATGCGTCTTTATACTTGCCTCGCGTTCATTCGAATCCACTTCAAGACTCATGCTCAAGCGAATTTTCCCGATGGTGGTGATCGCCGCCGTGGTAGCAACGACTTCCCTGACGGCTTCGGCCAGTGATATGAACAATGCTCTTGGCGGCGCGCTAGGCGGCGTGGCGGGCGCGGCCGTGGGCGGTGCGCTTGGCGGCAGCACCGGTGCGGTGGTGGGAGGTGCGGTTGGCGGCGGCGCCGGCGGCGCGATCACGTCCAACCG
>NZ_CABPSM010000018.1 GCF_902459555.1 Pandoraea horticolens
GTCACGCCGTGGACTTTGACCACCTCGTCGGCAACCGACAGCGGGCAGTTACCGCCGCCATTCGCGCCGCGCCCGGCCGCCAGATCGACGATGACCGAGCCCGGCTTCATCGCCTTGACGGTGTCTTCACTGATGAGCGTTGGCGCGGCGCGCCCCGGAATCAGCGCGGTGGAGATCACGATGTCCGCCTGCGTGAGACGGGTGTGCACCAGTTGCGCCTGACGCGCGAGCCACGCGGCGGGCATCGGACGCGCATAGCCGCCCACGCCTTTGGCGATCTCGCGTTCTTCGTCGGTTTCAAAGGGAACGTCGATGAACTTGGCGCCGAGCGATTCGATCTGCTCGCGCACGGCCGGACGCACGTCCGATGCTTCGATCACCGCGCCCAGACGCTTGGCCGTGGCAATGGCCTGCAAGCCCGCAACGCCCGCGCCCAGCACAACCAGCCGGGCGGCCTTGACCGTGCCGGCGGCCGTCATGAGCATGGGCATGAAGCGTTGATAGAGATTGGCGGCGAGCATCACGGCCTTGTAGCCGGCGATGTTGGCTTGCGAGGACAGTACGTCCATGCTTTGCGCACGCGTGGTCCGCGGCGCGGCTTCCAAAGCGAAGCCGACGATGCCGGCCGCCGCCATGCGGGCGTTATTCTCGGCGTCGAAAGGGTTGAGCATGCCGACGACCGCGCTGCCGCGCGGGATCTGCGCCAGTTCGTCCGGCGACGGCGCCCGCACCTTGAGTACGAGTTCCGCACCCAGCGCGTCGGCGGGGCTGCCCAGCGTGGCGCCAGCGGCCTCGAAGGCGGTGTCGGGAACACTGGCGGCGTCTCCTGCACCGCGTCCGATAACGACCTGATGTCCCGACGCGACCAGCTTTTTCACCGTCTCGGGCGTGGCCGCGACACGGGATTCACCGGCAAGCGTCTCGGCGGGGATGCCGATTCTCATTGCGTCTCTCCTTGGGTTTGTGAACTGATCTCATCAGAGGCGATGAACCGCGGGCCAAGGAGCCGCAACACGCACGCCGCCGGGGCAGGCGCATTACCTGTTTCGCCGCTGATGACATTAGTCCTGCACAAACCACTGCATACGAACTACTGCACAAACCGGTGATGCGGTACTGCTACTGCGTGCTGCACATTGCTGGTGCTCGCAGCTTACCCGAAGATTACAAACGCGCCTATTGCACGAAACGACATAGGGATATGCAAATGTGAGCGGATCGTAAGCGTCTGGGCCGACCGACCGGTCGGTTGCCCGAATGCCCCGTCTCCTGCGCCAAACACCGTCAGACGGTAAAATAGCGGTTTTATCGGGGTAACGTCCTGGCGTATCAATGTGCGCGGGGGCCCGCGTCCCGCAAGGAAGCGCCATGAATGCACGCTGGAAGCCCAACGTGACGGTTGCAGCGGTTGTCGAACGTGACGGCCGTTTTCTGTTTGTCGAGGAGCAAAAGCGTGCGGGCCTGTTGATCAATCAACCGGCCGGCCATCTGGAGCCGGGCGAGTCGATCCTTGATGCGGTGCGTCGTGAGGTTCTCGAAGAGACGGCGCATCCGTTCGAGCCGCAGCATCTGCTGGGCATCTATCTGGCCCCCGGCCCGGACGACATCGCCTATCTGCGCTTCGCCTTCACCGGTACGCTGGGGGCGTTCGATGCGTCGCGCACGCTCGACGACGGGATCGTCGGCACGCTCTGGCTCACGCCGGACGAAGTGCGTGCCCAGCGCGTGCGGCACCGCTCACCCATTCTCGAGCGATGCGTGGACGATTACCTGCGGGGGGTGCGTTACGACCTCGCGATACTTCAGACCCATCCGGCCGTTGCCGGTGGGCAAGGCAACACATGAGTCAAAAACGCGTAGTAGTGGGCATGTCGGGCGGCGTGGATTCGTCGGTCACGGCATGGCTGCTCAAACAACAAGGCTACGACGTCGTCGGTCTGTTCATGAAGAACTGGGAAGACGATGACGACAGCGAATACTGTTCGACCCGGCAGGACTGGATCGACGTGGTGTCGGTCGCCGATCTGATCGGCATCGACGTTGAAGCCGTGAACTTCGCCGCCGAGTACAAAGACCGCGTGTTCGCAGAATTCCTGCGCGAGTATTCGGCCGGCCGCACGCCGAATCCGGACGTGCTGTGCAACGCCGAGATCAAGTTCAAGGCGTTTCTGGACCACGCGGTGGCGCTGGGCGGTGAAACCATCGCCACCGGCCACTATGCCCGCGTGCGCGAGCGCGAAGGGCGCTTCGAGCTGCTCAAGGCGTTCGATCACACGAAGGATCAGAGCTACTTCCTGCATCGACTGAATCAGAAGCAACTCTCGCGCACGATGTTCCCGCTCGGCGAAATACCGAAGACCAAGGTTCGCGAGATCGCCGCGCAGATCGGCCTGCCCAACGCGAAGAAAAAAGATTCGACGGGGATCTGCTTTATCGGCGAGCGCCCGTTCCGCGATTTCCTCAATCGCTATCTGCCGACCAAACCGGGGCCGATGAAGACGCCGGACGGCACGATCGTGGGCGAGCATGTGGGTCTGGCGTTCTACACGCTGGGGCAACGCAAGGGCATCGGGCTGGGCGGCAGCCGCGACGGCTCGGGCGAGCCGTGGTTCGTTGCGCGCAAGGACATGGCGAGCAATACACTGTATGTGGTTCAAGGGCACGACCATCCGTGGCTGCTCTCGAGCACGCTCGACGCCGAAGACCTGTCGTGGGTCGCGGGCGAGCCGCCGGCCGAAGGCATGCGCTGCGGTGCGAAGACGCGCTATCGTCAGGCCGACGCCGCATGCGAAGTCGTGCGTACCGGCGCGGGTGCGCTGACGCTCTCGTTCTCCGAGCCGCAGTGGGCCGTCACGCCGGGCCAGTCGGCCGTACTGTATGACGGCGAAATCTGTCTGGGCGGCGGCATCATCGCCGCCACGACGCCCGCCGTGCCAGGGCAGGCCGGTCCTCAGGCCGATACGCAGGCCGATACGCAGGCCGTGGCGGTCGCCAAACACACCATCCTCAACACGCACTGAAGCCGCCAGCGCTCGCCGGGGGCACACCCGGCAACGTGATCGGCGGGTGTCCCCCCAAGCAAGGAGGTTACATGTTTTCGCGCCGATTCCTGGCTCTCTGGCTCGTTGTGGCGTTGCTCGTAGCAGCGCTCGCGTTGGTGCTCTTCGACGGCTGGCATCCGTTCTGGCCGCTGCCGTTTGCGGCGCTGGTCGTTCTTGGGGTGTGGGACGTCGTTCAGCAGCGTCACGCCGTGCTGCGCAACTACCCATTGTGGGGACATCTCCGGTTTCTTTTCGAATTCATCCGGCCGGAGATTCGCCAGTATTTCGTGGAAGACGATACGTCCGAAACGCCGTTCTCGCGCGCCCAGCGCAGCATCGTCTACCAGCGAGCCAAGGGGGATGTCGACAGCCGGCCGTTCGGCACCGAGGTCGACGTCAAGGCGACCGGCTACGAATGGATTGCGCATTCGCTTGCCCCGACCGTTCTGAAGGATCACGACTTTCGCATCACCATTGGCCCGGACCGTGCGCAACCGTATTCGGCGTCGATCTTCAACGTCTCCGCGATGAGCTTCGGCGCGTTGTCGGCGAACGCGATTCGCGCCCTCAATCGCGGGGCGAAGCTCGGTAACTTCATTCACGACACCGGCGAGGGGTCTATCTCGCCGCACCACCGAGAGCAGGGCGGCGATCTGATCTGGGAAGTTGCTTCGGGCTACTTTGGCTGCCGTAACGACGACGGCACATTCAGTGCCGAAAAGTTCGCCGCCCAGGCGACAACACCTCAGGTGAAGATGATCGAGGTGAAGCTCTCGCAAGGCGCGAAACCGGGGCACGGTGGTGTGTTGCCCGCCGCGAAGATCACGCCGGAAATCTCCGCCACGCGTGGGGTGCCGATGGGGCAGGACTGCATTTCGCCGGCGCGCCACAGCGAGTTTTCGACACCGCTCGGTCTGCTGCAGTTCGTCGACCGTCTGCGCACGCTCTCCGGGGGCAAACCGACCGGTTTCAAGCTGTGCGTCGGCCATCCGTGGGAATTCTTCGGCATTGTGAAGGCGATGCTTGAAAGCGGCATCCTGCCCGACTTCATCGTCGTGGATGGCTCGGAAGGCGGCACCGGCGCCGCACCGCTGGAGTTCACCGATCACGTGGGCACGCCGTTGCAGGAAGGGCTGCTGCTCGTGCACAACACGCTCGTGGGCGCTGGGTTGCGCGACAAGATTCGCATCGGCGCATCGGGCAAGATCGTCACTGCATTCGATATCGCACGCACGCTCGCGATCGGCGCCGACTGGTGCAACTCGGCACGTGGCTTCATGTTTGCGATCGGCTGCATTCAATCGCAGAAATGCCACACCGACCGCTGTCCGACAGGCGTCGCAACGCAAGACGCGTTGCGTCAACGCGCACTCGTGGTGCCGGATAAGGCGCAACGTGTCCACCAGTTCCACTCGCATACGTTGCATGCGCTGCAAGAGTTGATTCAGGCGGCGGGGTTGTCGCATCCGTCGGACTTGCGCGCGCATCACATCGTCAAGCGGGTATCGGCCAATGAGATCCGTCTCATGTCGGAGTCTCTGAAGTATCTGGAGCCCGGCGATCTGCTGCGCGGACAGTTCCGATATCAGCTCTACGAGAAATTCTGGCCGATGGCACGCGCCGACAGCTTCTCCCCGGCTCAGGCGATGTGAGCTAACGGCGGCAGGACGCACCTCCCACGAAAACCCGACGCGATGTTGCGTCGGGTTTTTTTACGCTTCCCGACAGTTATCTTCCTAAAAGCGAAAACTCCGGTGCATGGCGGCTCACATTAAGGTGTCCACCGGATGATGCCCGCGCGCGTACTCGCCTATGGTGTGACCTTCGACTTTGTCATCCCGCCGACGAATTATCGTCAGAGGAGGAGCCTATGAGTACGGTGCGATTTCTGATCAGCCGCCACGACGTCAAACTGAATGTGAGCGGTCTCGTGCACACGCTGCCGGCAGGCAGCATGACCGCGACCAGTTCGGATGCGACGATGGACGCCCCAGGGCCTGTGGTGTCACACGACTTTCATGCCTGCGATCTGCAGGCGCTGTACCCGGATGTCGTCGATCTGCTCGATCGCCGCCCCCTTGGCGTCTTCCATCGGCAGGCGGCACGCACGCTGATCCTGGAGCCCAGCATGGTGGACGTGGCGATGACGCTGCAAAACGTCGACCGCATGGCGATGCTGCGTTTCTTCTACGTGTATTGCCTTTGTCGAGACCAGCGTTACTTCTCTGCGATGTTGCGCCAGACGATTGCGGGCAGCCATTCGTTGTTCGATTTCGTCGAAGCGAATTTCCACCGGCCGTGGCCGGTCGGGCGGCTCGCCGAAGAATTCGGCATGCCGCTGCGCAAGTTCCGCTACCTGTTCCAGCAGACGTACGGCATGCCCGCGAAGCAGTGGCTGCTCGAGCGGCGCCTTCGACTGGCGCGAGACCTGCTGCTTTCCACCCGTCATAAGGTGCTCGACATCGCGCTCGAGTGCGGCTTCACCAACCATGCGCATTTCACCGACACCTTCCGCAAACGTTTCGACTGCGCCCCGACCGAGATTCGTCTGGGCACGCCACCGCAGCGAGGCGGGCGTCGCGTTGCCATGCAGCGCGCCGACGCCTATGCGGCCATGCGCGCCGATCTGGTGGCGGGCCACGGGGCCGCGACCGAGGGAGGAGGCGTGCAATGAATGTCGAGGAGATCCATAACGGCATGTCCGAGGGCGTGCGGCGCATGTCGGACGAAGCCACGCAGGCAGTCCGCGCGCGGGAGGTCAACGACCCCCGGCACATGCTCGACGTGCAGTTCAAGTTGCAGCAATTCTCGACGATGGTCGGCCTGCATAGCTCGGCAATCAAGCTCATCAAGGACACGTTGATGGGCATCATCGCCAAAATCGCATGACGCACGCCGAACAGACGCAGACGCCGTGCGACGCCGTTGGCCAATGGCTGGACGCGCCGGTCAGGCAACGCATCGTCGAGTTGGCCATCGCGGGCGCGCATCACGGCATGCGGACGCAGGCGCGCACGATCCTGCGCGCCTTGCCGTCGCTCGTGACGGATCGCGAGACGCGTGCGTGGCTGCATGTGGCGCTTCTCATCGCACTTGACGATACCTGCGCCGCGCGTGCCCATCTGGCGGACGCCTCCGCCACGATGCATGACGACGATGCGGCGGCCGACGTGCTCGCCCGCTGGCTCGAGGCGATGGATGCGCGTCAGCCCGTCTCGTGCGGGAACGCTTCTTCCTCCCCTTCTCCGACTTTTCTGTCATGACGACTCCCTCGATCTCCGATATCGCGGCTCACGTCGCTGAGGTAGTGGCGCCTGCGAAGGCTGCCCCCCCGGTTCCCACTGCCGGCGACAGCGACGCCGTGCGTTTTGGCCAGGCGCTGGTGAGCGCGCCGTCGCTGCCGGAACATCACCTGCTCAGCGCGGCGGGCAAGCTGGCCGGCAACACGGAGCGTCTTGTTGAGCGCGTCGCGCTGGACGACCGCGTGCTGGACGATCCGATCCACATGCTTGCAGCGCAGCGCGTGCTGACCGAGCGCGTGCTGGCGCTGGAATTCGTCGCGAAGACGGCGGGCGCGGCGACGCAGGGTGTGAACAAGCTGGTTCACATGCAATGACGCACGGCATTCGCATCGCTAACGCGACGACGATGCTGGTGGCGTTCGCGAAGGCCGTGGCAACGAGGCGTCTCCTTGGCCGATGGTGGCTCGGTTGCGCGCTCGTGTTCACGCTGGCGGGGTGTAAGGTCGAATTGCATCGCGCGTTGAGCGAGACGGAGGCCAACCAGATGCTGGCGCTGTTGCTCGTCTCCGGATTGCAGGCGGACAAGCGTGCCGACGCCAATGGCATGACGGTTCGCATCGAGCGCGGCGATTTCGTGCGCGGTGTCGAAGTGCTTCGTCAGAACGGGTTGCCGCGTCAGAAGCGGGCTTCGGTCGAGGACGTGTTCCCGCCGGGACAACTGGTCAGCTCACCCGTACAGGAGCAGGCGAAGCTCACCTATCTCAAGGAACAACGGCTTGAGCGCATGCTGGCCGCGCTCGATGGCGTGATGGTGGCCGAGGTGTCCATCGCGCAGGTGCCGGTGGACTCGGCTGGGCGTTCGACCTTGCCGCCAGGTGTCGCTGTCTTCGTGAAGTACAGCCCCGAGGTCAACATGACGCAGCGCATGACCGACATTCGCAGTCTGGTGCATGACAGCGTGCCGGGTGTGTCGCCTGAGCGCATCAGCATCGTATTGCAGCCTTCGGACTATCGTCTGCCGCGTGCGGCCATCCATACCTCGTCGGGGGCGCAAGCCGCCGTATCGGCGCAGGGCGGACGGTGGCGCTCCGCGCTGGGATGGGGCACGTTGGCGGCGGCGAGCGTCGGCTTGATGGCTGCCGGGGCCATGGCGTGGCGACGGCGCGCCGCGTGGGTTCAGCGCTTGCGTGCCAGGGTAGCGAGGGCCTCGTGATCCGTATGCACAACGACACCGTCGCGCGACTCGCCCGTCTGATCTGGCAGCCCGGACTGCACATGGACGATGGCTGGTGGCGCGAGCTCGACATGTTGTCGTGGCGCGAAACCTATCGGCGGCACGCCGTCTGCCGCGCGCACATCGATCGCTTGTTGATTGCGCGCCGGGGATGGCCCGATCTGGCGACGCGCGACTGCGCACCGCCGGAGAGTGACGGCGCGCATGCCGTGTTGCGGCTGATGCCGAGCTTGCGACGGGTTTCGCTGGCCTACGGCTTGCGCGCGCTGGGGTGCCCGGACTACCTATTGCTGGGAGCCTACCGTCGCGCACTGTCGTCATGGCTCGATGCCTGGCAATGCGACCGCTTGCTGCTCACGCGACGTGAGTGGCCGGCGCGTTCCGCGTTTTCGCCCGGCGAGATCGTTGACGCGGCGCTGGCGACTGCCGTCGCATGTCTGGATGATGCCCCGGTGCCGCTGGCGGTGGATATGGCGACGGTCGGCAAAGCTGCACGGATCTTGTTGCCGCCACCGGCAGACGCGGGGCAGATGCCAAGCGGCATGCCGGCGACGGACGACATCTGGTCGCGGCTGGTCGCGTTGGAGAAGATGCTATGTATGTCATCGACTTTGCATTGACGTCTATTGAAACGATCGATGGCCCTGCGCCCGTGGGGCCGGTGATTTCCGGCGAGGCGCTTGATCGGCTTCGCGAGCAGGCGGGCGCGCGTGCCCGGTGGATGGCGCAGGCGCAGGCCGAACGCGCTGCGGCACTGGCGGAGCGCGAGCAGGCGAGCGCCGACGCGCAGATTCTGCGCGACGCGTGGCAGGAAGCCGCGCGTGAGCGCGCGCAGCAGGAGGCGGCGGCGCTGGCCGACGCGGCACATCGCGAGGCAGTCGCGAAGACCGTCGAATGGCTGATTGACGAGGCTTCGCTGGAGCGCGAGATCATTCGCTCACTGGAGCGCCGTGTCGCGGACGCCCTGACCGGTGCGCTGTCGAACTTCGTCGACACGCTGGACGTCGGCGAGCGCTTTGCGCAGCGAGTCGGGCGCGCACTACCGGGATTGGTCCGCGAGGGGGCGCTCGTGTTGCGCGTGCCGCCGGCGCATCTCGACGCCGTGGCCCTCGCCTTGCACAAGGCCGACATCGTACTTGCCTGCACGCCGGACCCAACGCTCGGCGCCCAGCAGGCCCGCCTCGAGAGCGAATGGGTCACCGTATGTCTGGATCTCGAGGCCGATCTGGCGGCGGTGATCGAGCGCTTGCACGTGAGTCCCAGTCTGGAGGTCGCTTATGGTTGAACGTCTGCCGTCGTCCGGCAGCACCCTCGTCCAGACGCCGCGAGAGAATCGACCGCTTGAGCGCATGCTTGCCGACGAGTGGCAAATGCTCGAAGGTGACGGGCGGCCGTCGCGCGCGGGCGGTACCGAGGCGCCGGGACATATTGCGCTGATCGAAGCGGCCATTGCGCAGAACGAAGAGGCGGCCTTCGCAGAGTCGCAGGAGAATCTCAGCTTCGCGCTGGGGGTGCGATTCCGCCGCACGGGCGAACGTGACGTGCGTGACGATAAACAGCGCGCACGCGCCTTGTTCGAGCAGCAGATGCACCGCTTCGCGCGCGTGAACGGTGCACAGTTCGAGACGCTGCGGGGGCAATTGCGCGATCTGCCCTTTGTGCCAGATCCTCACTTGTTGATTCGGCAGACGCAGATGTCGGCAGGGCACGCCGCGCTGGTCGTCGCCGCATGGCTCGCCGACGGCGGGCTCGATGCGGGGACTCGCAAGCGCCTGCGCAAAACGTTGGACGAACTGACGTCATCCGAGACATGGGCCATCGAAGCCTTCGCGGCGCTGGAGTGTGGCGGCGGCCAAAGCCCTGGCATGGCATTGCTGCAACAACTCAAGTCGCTTTTCCGCCAGTCTCGGGGGACACAGCGCTCGCTCACACAATGGTTCGACGAATGCAGGCGTTTTCCGCAGCGCCGCGCGCGGTTGCGTGCGCTCATGCAAGCGCTGGGGCTGGAGTTGGGCGCGCGGCAGGCCGACGCGGACACGCAACGCCTGGCCGCCGTCGTCGACGATCTGCGCCGGGTGGTGTTGTTCCTCACGCTGGAGTCGGCGTGCGAGCAGTCGGCGCAGGCCATGCGCTCGGCCGGTTGTCGCGCCTTCGAGACGGATACGATGATCGGGGAAGTCCTGACGTTGCTGGATCAACCCTGGGCCGGCGCAGAGTGGCTGGCGCAACGCGCAGCGTATCTGGGCATGGTGGCGGTCGACGCCCGCTACGCGCTCGCGCGTGAACTCACGCGGCTGATCAAGGCGGCACACGACGGCTGCTTTCGCGACGAGACGCAACGCGAGACGCTCGGTGAGGCGCTCGATGTCTGGCGCACGGAGATCGCTCAGGAAGGCGACGCGCCCTGACGGTGAAAAGAAGAGGGATGGAGAGAGGCGGGGGGAGGATTGGCGCACATCGAATGCGCCAAGACCTGCCGGAGATGGCGCTCAGGCGCGCAAATGCTCCCGGCAGAGTTTGATACGGTCGTAGAAATCGGTGAGCGCCTGTGCAAACGGTTCGGGTTCGGCAGCGGTTTTTTCTTTGACTTGCGCGTGAAGAATGAGGCGGTTGTCGCGCTCGCTCAACTGCACATGACCCGTGACGGCCCATTCGGCGGGTTCGATGAGGAACTGCAGAAGGCGCTCGCTGTTCGCGCGATGCAGCCGCGCAGCTTCGTCGGTGGCCACCACAGCGTGAATACTGCACGCATTGCCTTCCAGCGTTTCCACAATGATGTTGGGCGAGGCGTTGAACGTCAGCTCGATAGGTGAGTGATTGTCGACGGCATCGATCTTGCCGGGGTCGCAGCCGATCAACTTCAGAGCTTCGACGAGAGTTTGCGCTAGGTCGTAACTTGGCATGATGTACGTGGAGAGTGGAAAAAATCGACATGTACCCGAGCGAGCGTTATCCGGCATGGCCGGAATGCGACCCGTTCGCGCGGGCGCGCGCGATGCCGAAGGTTCCCACGAGCCGACGCCGCAGACTTTGGTCGCGCGGACCAGGTTGTGGCTTCTGCGCACGCTTGATCCGTTATCGGCGGCCATCGTGGCCATCACGGTTGTCCGTACGACGTGTCGTACCGCCGCGCCATGCGGTCGAGAATCGCTGCGGCGGCGTGAACGGCCTGCATCTGCGTTTGCGCCAGTGTGTGCTGTGCGGGCGTGAGCGGCCGGCGCAGCGCTTGCTGCAACGACCGCCGTGCGGCGTCGAGTTGCGTGCCGACCTCGCGGGCGACAGGCCCGGGGGATGCCGCGAGTTGGTCTTCAAGCCGGGTCAGACGAATCGCCATGCAGATTCTCCGAAGTCAGAGGTAAGTAGAAGAGCCGGTCGTGCGCGCGGATCGACACCCCGTCGGGATGGATGGCGAGCACGCGTGTGCCGCCGGGCAAGCGCACGCCTTGCGCGAGACGCGTGCCGTCGGCGAGCGTGAGTTGAGGTGCATCGGGCGATCCGCCGATGCTCACGAGCGGTGCAGAGAATCCCGTGTCGCCCAGAGTCGGTGTCGGTGCGGGCAGCGGTTCGATGCGTATGGGCATCGCGTCAGCCGTCGTATTCCATGCGTCGACGACACCCTTCAACGACGCCAGCCGTCCCGCCGTCAGCGCCCCCGTGAGCCGCCACCCGGTGCGATCGCGCGAGATGTCGATGCCGCGCAACTGGCCGGCGTCTCGCAATATCTTCACCAGTTGCTCGAAGCTCTGCGTGGCGCCTTGCGCGACCCGCCAGCCGTGAGGCAGGGACAGGGCGTCGAGCGCGTCGGACGCGGCGCGCCAGCGGGCGTCGGCGACAAAGGGCCCGCTGATGACGACTTCACCGCCGGGCGCTACATTCACCTGCGCGGTGCCAAAACCATGCAGGCGCAGCAACGTGCTCACCGTCTGCATCGAGTCTTCCGGACACCATGTCTCGTCACTCAGCGCCTTTCCTTGCCAACGCGCTTCAGCCCGCAAACGTGCCCGCGCACCTTCGTCGATGCAGCCCCCCGACAGGCGAACGGCATTGCCCATGGTATTCAACTCGACCTGGGGGGCAATGCGCGCCGCGAGGGTTTTCAAGGCATCGGGCTGAGGTGGCTGAGAGATGACGTTGGCAGTCCCCGTGCGCCAGATCGCCACGCCGGCCGCCACCATCAGCAGCGACATTCCCGTGACGGCGATCCACGCCGCCGGTGCGCGTGCGCGCGATGGGGCAACTGCCGGCGCGTGAGGCGAGGGCGTTGGCACCGCACGGCGCTCGGGACGCTTCGGCGTGGGAACTGGCGGGCTTTGTGTGCCGTTCGCGAGCCAGATGCCCAACCCCGCAAGATCAATCACCGCGTGTAACGGAAGTACGGGGGGGGCGAGCGCGTCGTCGCCGACGGGCGGGAGTGGCGCGAGCGGTGTGCCGTCCACCCAGACTGGCGCTGCGGTGACGAGTCGGACGCCGTCGTCGTCGACGTGAAGCTCGATCCGGGCGTCGTGCTCGAGCGCCATGGCGATGTCGGAATCGCCGTGCCCGATGGTCAGCGTGCCCGGCGGTAACGGCATGGGCCGTCCGGCGAGCGGGCCGTCGAGCAGCGTCAGCGTCAGCATCGTCATGCGCTCGGCACGTCGGCCGCCGGCTCGGCCTTGATCAGGAACAAACGCATGACACTGTCGTTCCGGTTGCTCGTCGAGCTGAACAGGCGGCCGATCAGCGGCAGATCTCCCAATAACGGAATCTTGCGCTCCTGCTCGTGTTGCGTGTCCTGCACGAAGCCGCCCAGCAGCAGGCTTTGCCCCGCCTGTAGCGTGGCGTGCGTCGAAATCGACGAGTTGCGGATCGACGGAACTTCGTTGCGGGAATCACGTTCGCTGCGCACTTCGCCGCCGTCTTCGATATTGAGCGTGAGCATCACTTGCTCGCGACCGGCGTCGTTCCCTTCGTTGGGAATGAGGCGTGGGGTGACGCGCAGCAGTGAGCCCGCCGTCACGCTTTCCAGTTTGGCCACTTTTTCGCCGGAGACCTTCGTGTAGAACGTCACGCTGCGATCGAGCACAGCCTGCATATTGTCGAGCGTGACGATGGACGGCCGGGACAGCACGCGCGCCTTGGAGTTTCGCTCCAGCGCGCTCAGATTGATCATGAACTTGTTGGTGTCGCCGACCACGGTCGTGAACGTGCCGCTGTCGCCGTCGTTCAACTGGCCGTTGAGCGACACGGCGCCGAACCCGCCAAGACGCGCGCTGCCGGAGAAGTCGACGCCAAGCTCGGCAATGTCGCTGGCGTTGACGTCGATGATCGCCACGGAGATGTCGACCAGCCGGGGCCGGATGTCGAGTTGAGCGATCAGGTCGCCATAAATGGGCATATTCTGCCGGCGCTCGCGCACGATGACTGCGTTGCGGCGCGGATCGGCAGAGAAGCGCGGTGTGCCGGTTCGCGTAGCGGGCACGGCGGAGATCGGTGCACCGGATGTTGCAAGTGTGGCCGCTGTGGCAACGAGCGGACCGGCGCCGAGAATCAGATCCTTCAGTACGCTGACGACGCCCGGCACCACCACTTCCTGGCCGCGATAAAAGTACCTTGTGTCGTCCGCAGTGGCGAATTTCAGGGGAAATATCTTGATGGTCTCTTCGCTTTCCTGCTGATCCCGGGCGCCGCGTTCGACGTATTCGGCGAGCATCGACACAGTTTCTATACAGGCCGGAACACCGGCGATCTCGAGCGCGTGTGTTGCCGGAATCGCCCGTGCGACGCAGTGCCGCGGGTGCAGCACGCCGGCATCGCGAAGGTGTCCGAGCAAGTCGCCGGGCGGCGCGTGACGCAGTGACATGACGCGTCGTGTCGCCTCGCTGGACTTATAGATGTTCAGCGTCTGGCCGTTGAAGTACCACGAAAGCCGATAACGTTCCGATAGCGCGTCGAGCGTCGCTTGGGCGGTGCCCGCAGGCAGCGTGCCAATGAAGCGGTCATCGACCTGTGCGCTCACCGCCGTCGGAATGCCGTGATGCGCGCCAAAGTCGCGTAACAACTCCGCAAGTGGCGTGCCAGCGCTCTGAAAGACGAACGGGCCGCCGCGCCACTCGGGCGCGACAGGCGACGTCAGTGGGGAGTGTTCTGCGAACGGCGCAGGCGATGACGCGATGGCCGACGAGTCAGGCAGCAGCCCGGCAAGCGGGGCGACGATGCATAGCGCAAAGCGCGCGAGATGAGACCGCATGGTCAGCAACGGCGCAGCGCGTGAAGGCGCCGGCTGGTGTCCGCGGCGCCGGTGGCGTGGGGCGCTGGCGATACAGACGATACAGACGATGCGGCCTGAGTCCACACGCCTTGCGAGGTCACCATCGTGCACGCCAGGAGCTGGCGTCGAAGTTGCGCCTCCACGCGTGCTGCTGCTTCGTCGCCGTCGAAGCGGTGAACCCACCAGAGGACGTCGTTCGCGATGCACAGACTGTCGTCGCGCAACGACGGTTGACCCGCGATTACGAGCGAGAGACGCATGAGCCAGCGTGAGAGCGCGGTGTCGCCGTCGAGCGCTGTCGTGAGCGACTGGGCGTGCTGCGCTCGCGGATCGTGCGGCAACGCTAGCGCTGTCGCCACGCAGTATCCGCCGCTGGCGGGGCAGGTCCAGCCGCGTTGGCCGTCGAGATCGAGCGCAGTGCGCGCACCTTGTACGTCGCGCGGGGCAATCCAGTCGAGCGCGGCAAGCGCAAATGGCAAACGCATAGGTATCTGAAGGAGGCAATGCAAGGGCACGGGAAACGAGGAGCGTACGGCGTCGAGGAAGTCTCGACGACGCGCGTCATCGCTTGGCGCCGCCGATCGATATGGCGCCGTCCAAGGATCGTCATTATCAAGCGTTGCGTTGGTGCCGCCATCCGGCACAGACCTGAAGTCGACGCCGGAGATCCCGGTTTGCGACGTTTTCCCACGTGTCTTGTCAGGCGATGACACAAGTTTCGAGCGACTGGCTCGGAATCCAAAGAAAGTGAACAAAAATCTGCATGAACGCTAATGACTAACAATCGAGGAGCTGCGAATGACGGGGTGTATCGGTGTCGTCGTTGTGGAGGATCACGAATTGCTGGCCGATGGTCTTTGCCATCTGATCGAGCAGGATCTCGGGTGGTGTGTGCTGGCAAGAGTTGTCAACGGACTTGACGTGTACCGGGCCTGCGTAGTGCATCGACCGGCCTTGATGGTGTTGGATCTGGGACTGCCCGGCATGGATGGGGTGGATGTGATCCGGCAATGCGCGCAGCGTTGGCCGGACTTGCGCATCGTGGTCAATTCCGCGAGCGACGACAGCGAGCGGGCGCGCCAGTCGCTGGAGGCCGGTGCGGTGGCGTTCGTGCTTAAAAGCAGCGCACGCGAGACGTTGATCCACGCGGCGTGTCAGGTGATACGCGGCGAGCGCTTTGTCGATCCCGCCGTGTTCGGTGGCGCGCACAATCCGGCGGGCTTGTCATATGCGCCGCGTCCGTGCGCCGTCGAGATGCCCGAGCGGTTGCTGACGTTGCGCGAGCGGCAGGTACTCAAGCTGGTAGCGGAAGGGCAACGCAACCGCGACATCGCGCAACTGTTGTCGATCAGTGTGAAGACGGTCGAGACGCACCGGCTGAACATGATGCGTAAGCTCGACGCACACAACGTGGCCGATATCGTGAATTGGGCGCATCGCCTGCGAATGATGTTGTGAGGCACGCCGCGAAAATCAGGTCTGCGCCGGATAGCCGCGGCCACCCTGAGTGGGCGACCATGCCCGCTGCCGCTTTCCGAATGCTCTCCAAGCCCGGCCATCCCAGCCAGCAAGATTCCAATGCCAGACCGCCGATGGACACCCAGACCCAACGCAAGCTCGAGCTGCTCTTCGAATTGCTGGCGCTGCCGCCGCAACGCGTCGCGCCGCGCATGCGGATTGCGCTGGCTCCCTGCGTGTTGATGACGGAGGTCGATGCCCACGGTGTGACGCTGGTGTTGACGCTGGCCCACCGCACTGAGCGCGCTCAGCGCTGGTTGCCCTCGCTGATGCAAACCTGCGCCCCGGAATGGAGTCTCGGTATCCCCGTGCGGGCCTGTGTGGCGCAGGGACGTCCGATGCTGATCGCCAGTCCGCCGGCAAGCGCGAATTTTCAGGCGGTCGAATGGTTGTCGTGCGTCACCCGGATGCGCCGGCTGCTCGAGCGAATCGACGCTCAGCAGCAACGGGAGACCCGTCCATGACGCGCCTGCTGGGGTGGCTTCGCCTTGCGGCCGGGCGGCAGGACATTGTTCTGGCCGCGCTGTTGCTGGTCACGGTCCTGATGATCATCATCCCGATGCCGCCATCGGTGATGGATCTGCTCATCGCACTCAATCTCGGCGTGTCGCTGCTGCTCCTGATGGTGGCGCTCTACATCAACGAGCCACTCGACTTCTCGGCGTTTCCTTCCGTGTTGCTGATGACCACGCTGTTCCGGCTGGGACTGACGATCAGCACGAGCCGTTTGATTCTGCTGCACGCCGACGCGGGAGATATCGTCTACACCTTCGGCGATTTCGCGGCCGGAGGAAACATCGTCGTCGGCATGATCGTCTTCCTTATCATCACCGTCGTGAATTTCATCGTGATCACGAAGGGCTCCGAGCGTGTGGCGGAAGTCGGTGCACGCTTCTCGCTCGACGGCATGCCGGGCAAGCAGATGAGCATCGACGGCGATCTGCGCGCGGGCACCATCGACGCCGCCGAGGCCAAGCGACTGCGACGCACGGTGCAAAAGGAGAGCCAGTTCTACGGGGCGATGGATGGAGCGATGAAGTTCGTCAAGGGCGACGCCATTGCCGGGCTCGTCATCATCGTCGTGAATCTGCTCGGCGGCATCGGCGTGGGCGTTTTCATGCGCGGCATGAGTGCGGGCGATGCGGCAGCGATTTACGCGATCCTCTCCATTGGCGACGGCCTTGTGTCGCAGATTCCCGCGCTACTCATTTCAGTCACGGCGGGGATCATCGTTACGCGGGTGCCCGGCGACCAGCGTCGCAATCTGGCGCGAGAGCTTACCGATCAACTCGCGGCACAGCCTCGCTCGCTGACGCTGGCGGCCGTGGTGCTTGTCCTGTTCGGTCTGATTCCCGGCTTTCCGATGCACTACTTCCTGCTGCTGGCGGCGTTGGCAGGTGTCGCCTCGTGGTGGGCGGGCCGTCTCGCACGCGAGGGCAAAGGCGCGAAGGACGCAGCGGGCGCGGACACCGACGATGCCAAGAAGACGAAGGGCGGCCGCCCAGGGGCCCAGCCGCTGCTGGTGCGCGTAAGTGCCACGCTGGCCGAGGCCGATGGCGGTACGACCACGCTCGCCGCGTGCATCGATGCGCTGCGCGAGAAGAAATTCGAGCAGTTCGGCGTGCCGATGCCGGAAGTGAAGGTCGACGTCGACAAGACACTGCCCGCCGGCACGCTGGACATTCAGCTTTATCACGAGAGCGTGATGACCATCGACGTTGCCCCCGACGTTGCGCTGGCCCATCATGACGCCACTCATCCGATACGCAAATTGCGAGGTCTCGACGCCGGAGCGCCGCGAGAAACGCCCCTGCCGTTCGGCGGACAGATTCTGTTCTGGCTCGATGCCGCCCAGCGCGAGGCGTGGCTGGCGCAGGGGGGCGCTGTCATCGACGGCGCAGACCGCGTGGCGCACTGCGTGTCACTCGTCATCGACGCCCACGCTGCCGATTTCCTCGGCGTTCAGGAGGCGCGGTTCCTGATGGATGCCATGGAAGATCGCTACGGCGAACTCGTCAAGGAGCTGCAACGGCAACTGCCGATCAGCCGGACGGCGGAAGTGCTGCAACGGCTGGTGGCCGAAGGGGTGTCGATTCGCGATCTGCGGCGAGTCTTCGAGGCGCTGATCGAATGGGCGCCGCGCGAGCGCGATCAGATCATGCTGACGGAGTATGTGCGGCTGAGTCTGCGGCGTCACATCACGCGACGCTTTCGACGGGGCACCGAGCACATCACGGGATGGAACGTGGGGCGCGGCATCGAAGACGCCGTGCGTGCGGCTGTGCGGCAGACATCGTCGGGGTCTTACGCCGATCTGAATCCCGCGCAGACCGACGCCATCATGGGCGCGATCGACGACGTGCTAAACGCCCACGATGGCACGCCCGTCGTCCTCTTCACGGCGATGGACGTGCGTCGCTTTCTGCGCAAGCTGATCGAGCGCGACCGCGCAGATCTGCCGGTCTTGTCATTCCAGGAAGTGGCTGACGAGCCGCACGTTCGCGTATTGGGCACCATCGACGTGCAAGGCGCGTTCTGAGATGCGCCGCCCGGACGCCGCCCGCATCGCCAATGGACTGCGCCGGACGCTCGACGCGCAGCGCAAAGCTTGTGACGACTGGCGCCGGGTACCGGGCCGGGAGGTCCGCTATGGACGTATCGACAAGATCACCCCGAATGCGATGCGTGCCCGCTTGCCGGGCGCGGCGCTTGGCGAGCAGTGCCGCGTCGTGTCGCCGGAACTGGACGCAGAGGTTATCGCGGTAGAGGGGCGGCACGTGTGGCTGGCGCCGTATGCCGAGCCGAACGGCGTGGCGAACGGCGCGTTGGTGCAGGCGTTGGGAACATCGTCGCGTGTCGCCGTAGGCGACTACATGATCGGAGAAGTGCTGGACGGACTGGGGCGGCTTCTGGTTCCGTTGGCTTCGCCGGATGAGGCACCGCCGCCCGACGTTGCGTGGCGGGCGCTGGACGCGGAGCCGCCGCCCGCCATGACGCGTGCGCTGGTGTCTCGATGCCTGCCCATTGGCATTCGGGCCATCGATGGCATGCTGACCTGCGGGCGCGGCCAGCGGCTCGGCATTTTTGCGGCGGCGGGCGGCGGCAAGAGCACGCTGCTGTCGATGATGTGTCAAGGCGCGCAAGCCGATGTCATTGTGCTCGCGCTGATTGGCGAACGGGGCCGCGAGGTGCGAGAGTTTCTGGAACTGGCGCTCACGCCGCAGGCGCGCGCACGCACCGTGTGTGTGGTGGCGACGTCCGACCGCCCCGCGCTCGAGCGCATGAAGGCCGCCTACACCGCGACGGCGATTGCCGAGGCGTTCCGCGATGAGGGCAAAGACGTTCTGCTGCTCATGGACTCTCTGACGCGGTTCGGGCGTGCGGTGCGCGATATCGGCATGGCCGCAGGTGAACCGCTCGGCGCGACGAGCGGTTTGCCGCCGAGCTTCTATGCGCGTCTGCCACGGCTGCTGGAGCGCGCCGGCACTGCGGCACACGGCAGCATTACCGCGTTTTACACGGTGCTTGTCGAAGGCGACAACCTCGATGAACCGCTGGCAGACGAGGTGCGCTCGATTGTCGATGGTCATATCGTGCTGTCGCGGCGTCTCGCGCAGGAGAATCACTATCCCGCGATCGACGTCGCGAAAAGCCTTTCGCGGGTGATGCCGCAGGTGACCGACGCGAAGCATATCGAAGCCGCTGCCCGTGTCAGGCGTGCCATGGCGCTGGCGGCGGAAGTCGAACTGCTGGTTCGCGTGGGCGAATACCAGGTGGGCAACGACCCCGAGACGGACGATGCCCTCACACGCGCCCCGGATATTCGCGCATTCCTTTGTCAGTCGCAGCACGACGTGGCGCCCTTCGACGATACCCGCACATGGCTCGATCATCTGGTGACGTGAAAGCGCATGAAAGCGCTGCCGCGCTCGCCGCACTCGCGAAACGCCGCGAAGCCGGCCTGCGCGCTGCACTGGCCCGTATGACGGCCGCAGCACGCGACGCCGGTGAGGCGGTTGCCGAGCGAGAGCGCGCTTGCGACACGCAGCGCCGGGCGTGGCAGGAAGCCCTGTCGCGCGGTGGCGTCTATGGGCAACGCGAGGCCGCCGGTGCGACGCGTTCGGTGGAAGCGGAGCGCGTGGCGCTGGGCGAGGCCAAGGCCCGGCACGGCGCCGCGCTCGAACAGGTGCAACAGGCCGAAGCCGCATTGCGGCAGCAGCGCGAACGTTTGCAGGCCAACGCGCGCAAGCAGGAAAAACTGAGGGAGTTGCTGGCGCTTTACCGCAGTTGAATCGGCTGCGAGACCACGGGACATATGCCACCGGGTCGCGCGACGTCGAGAAGCTCGAATCCGCACGTCAATCGAAATGCGTTCATAACCTTCGCCATCACAAGGACTTCACGATGACCACCATTCACCGAAGTGCCCTGTCGGCCGATGCTTTCCTCGGCCTTTCGGATAAATCGGCCTCGCATCGGCGTGACACGGCAACGAGCCATGGCAGGCGCAACGAAGACAACGGCGAGCCGGCGTTCTCGCTGGCATCCGAAACCGCGGCACGCGTGACAGGCCCCGCCGATGTGATGCGCTGGCTGCGTGTCTGGCACGCTCGTCAGGACGCGAACTGGGACGGCGGCAGTTCGCTGCGCGTCATCGTGCATGGGGGGGCGCTCGACACGTTGGTCGTTGAGGCCCGGCGAGGGCGGCAGGGCGTCACGGTGAGTCTGTTGTGCATTCGGCTCACGATGTACCGGCGACTGCTGGCCCATCGCGGTCAACTGTCTCGCGCCCTGACGTCGCGCCTCGGGCTCGCCGTCACCGTCGAAGTCGAGGCGCGATATGCGCCATGAGTCGACCAGCGAGCCGACGGCCTGCTTAGGGCCGTTGGACGATCTGCTCACAGGCGAGGGCAGTCTGACCTTCGTCGAAGGTGATACGCAAGTGCGCGTCGGCTGGCTTCGTGCAGGGGGCGACGGCCTTGTCGTGACCGCACGCGTCGACGAAGGCGTGATCGGCCAGACGCGCTTCTGGTGCGACACGCAGCAGTGGTGCGACTGGCTTGCGGCGAGCCTGCCGGTGCCGTCATGGGACGACCTGCCGCCAGCCTGGCACGCGAGCGCCGCGTCGCTTACGCTGGCGACGGGGGGCGCCGGAGAGATGCGCGATTTGACGGATCTGAGTGGCGGCATGTCGAACGATGCCGTTCGCGAGACGCGGCTCGACGTCTGCGATACATCAATGTGGCCAAGCGCGACGGCCCTGTCGCGCGAACGTGTCGAGACGGCATGGCGCGTCGGCATGGTGTTGCAACGCGAGGGGCGTCGGTTGGCGCTGACCTACCTCGATGGGGTGCACGCGTGGCTGCGCGAGCGCTGCCAACGGGCGACGCCTTGCGATGTGCCGCTGGACCCGGCGGGCTGGCCTGAGCGCCAGTGCGTGCTCGTGGCGGGATGGGTGGCGTTGCCCGCAACGCAATGCGACGACCTGCATGCGGGCGATGCCGTCCTCCTCGACGTGGCGGCCGATATCGGGCGGGGCGAGTACTGGCTGGTGGATGGCGACCACGCTGTCGCCATGTGCGATGGCCTGCCATCCGATCGCCATGTCGTGCAGTTCGATCACACGGACACCGCCCGGTGGTTCGCCGTCGTTGCCGAGAGGCGATTTCCCATTCCGTTGTTGATGGCCTGGCGCTCGGGCGTGCCCGTGGCGTCGCATCGACAGACAGCGGCATGCGCGCTGCATGCCGGACGAGTCACGCTCTGGCACGCCCGCTCACCGTGGGCCAGCGGGCGTTTGCTGCGATTCGAAGACGGGCGGCTCGCGGTGCATATCGACGAAAAAAACGGCGCATAGCGCGGGCGTGGCCTGCCTGCGACGATCCACCCGGCAAGATTTCGGGTCGTGACCCGATGGGCGTGCATCCGGCGGCGACCTAACATCGCTCGTGCTGTCGCCGCGACGCGCGGTCGTGCTGTTGTCTGCGTGGCGCATCGCCGCGCGTTCGCGCGGTGACCTCTTCCAGCCGATTTGCCCTGCTTCGTTCTGCGTCGTCCTGCGTTATCGACACCGACTGGCATGCACATCGGGCAGCCAACAACGCTCATTGGAGTCTGCATGTCCCTGCTCGACCACCCGGTGCAGCTCATCGTGTTGCTGTCGCTGCTATCGATCATGCCGCTGCTGGTGGTGTTGGGGACTGCATTTCTGAAACTGGCCGTCGTGTTCGCGCTGTTGCGCAACGCACTGGGTACGCAGCAGATTCCCCCCAACATCGCCATTTACGGGTTATCGCTCGTGCTCACCTGCTTCATCATGGCCCCGGTGGCGTTCGACATCGAGGCGAATCTCGAGACGCGTCCTGTGGCGCTGTCGTCCAAGAACTTCGTGGCCGATGTCGACGCAAGCATCCTGTCGCCGTACCGCGCGTTTCTCACGCGTCACACCGATGCGAGACAACGCGACTTCTTCGCGAACATCGCGGGCGAGACGTGGCCGGAAGCGCATCGCGACCGTCTGGGGCCGGATTCCCTGCTGGTGCTGATGCCGGCCTTCGCACTGAGCCAACTGGCCGAGGCGTTCAAGATCGGCCTGCTGCTGTATCTGCCCTTCGTCGTGATCGATCTGGTGATCTCGAACATTCTTCTCGCGATGGGGATGATGATGGTCTCGCCGATGACCATCGCGCTGCCGTTCAAGCTGCTGATCTTCGTGATGATGAACGGGTGGGAGCAGTTGGTGCGTCAGTTGATGCTCTCGTACGCATGACGGCCCCGGGAGCGCGCCAATGAGTGAAGCCATCGTTGTCAATCTGACGAGTGAGATGTTGTGGCTCACCTTGCTCATGTCGCTGCCGACCGTGGTTGTGGCGGCGGTGGTCGGCGTGCTCGTTTCGCTGGTGCAGGCGCTCACGCAGGTGCAGGACCAGACCGTGCAGTTCCTCATCAAGCTCATTGCCGTGTCGGTCACGCTCGCCGCCACTTATGCGTGGATGGGCCACGTGCTGCTGCATTACGCGGGCAACGCGTTCGAGCAGATCAGCCGGATGCGGTGAGCGGCATGGCGACTTCCCTCGTGCCGGGCATGGGCCCCGCCGTCGACACGTTGCTCTCGCCGTTGTGGGTCGACCTCTATGGCTGGCTGGTTGCGTGGGGCGTGGCCATGCTGCGCCCGTTGGGCATTGCGATGCTGCTGCCGGTGCTCTCCGTCGGCATGCTCGGGGCCGGCATGTTACGCAATGCGCTGGTGCTCGCCCTCGCATTGCCGGTCGTGTCGCTGGTGCACGCCACGCCGGAAATGCCCGCGCACTGGGGCGCATGGAGCATGCTGATTCTGCGCGAACTGTGTATCGGCGGGCTGCTGGGGTTCGCCGCTGCACTGCCGTTCTGGGCCGTCGATATGACGGGGTATGTGATCGACACGATGCGCGGCGCCTCCATGGCGAGCGTGCTCAATCCGCTGATGGGAGCGCAGTCGTCTGTCTTCGGTATCGCCCTCACGCAGATGCTCTGCGTGCTGTTCTTCGTTACCCCGGCGGCGCATGCGTTGCTCACCGCGCTGTACGCTTCTTACGTCGCGTTGCCGGTGGGGCAGCCATGGCAATGGCACGACGGCAGCGTGGCGTGGCTGCTCGCGCTCTGGCAGGCGATGCAGGTCATGTGCGTGGCCGTCGCGTTGCCCGCGATGGTCGTGATGGTGCTGGTCGACATGTCGATGGGTTTCGTCAACCGCGCGGCACAACAGCTCAACGTGTTCTTCCTCGCCATGCCTGTGAAAAGCGCGATGGCGCTGCTGGTGACCGTGGCAAGCCTGCCGTTTGCCGTCGCCGTTCCCCTCGCGGGCTGGTATCGCTTACCCGATGTGTTCCGCGCCTGGACCGCGCTGACGCTGCCCGCATCGTGAGGTCTGCATGAGCGAGAAGAGTCAGCCGCCTACCCCGAAGAAGATCAAGGACGAACGCGCGAAAGGGCGTGTCGCGAAAAGCGCCGACCTTGCCGTGTGCATGCAGCTCGGCGTGGTGCTCGCATGGCTGACGTTCGAAGGCCCCGCGCTTTACCACGCGATGGAGGGGCTCGTGTCGCGCATGCTGCTCGTGCTGAACGATCCGGTAGACGACGCTGTGCGCGGCATGCTGGGGCCATCGCTGCTGCTCCTGGTGCGTTTCGGCGGCGGGCTCGCGCTGTTGTTGATCGTGACGACGTGGCTTGCGATGGTGTTGCAAGTGGGCGCGCTCGTTGCCCCGGACGTCATTCGTCCCAAGTACGAACGCATCGACCCGATCGCCAAGGCCAAACAGTTGTTCTCGATGCAATCGCTCTTCGAGTTCGGCAAGTCGCTTGTCAAGGTCGGGGTGCTGGGGATGGTCTTCTTTTACCTCATCCGGCAATACACGCCCTCGCTCGCGGCGCTGCCGCAATGCGGCCCCGCCTGCGGCATTGCCCTGACGGCGAAGCTGCTGTTCTGGCTGATGGCCGTGCTTGTCGTCGCCTACGTGGTGTTCGGAGGACTCGACTTCGCGTATCAGAAGTATCAGTTGCACAAGCAGTTGAGGATGTCTCACGACGAGATCAAGCGCGAGTCGAAGGAGGTCGAAGGCAACCGGGATCTCAAGAACAAGCGACGCGACATTCACCGGGAGACGATTGAAAGCGGCAGTCTGTCGAACAACGTGAAGCGCTCGACCGCCGTTGTGCGCAACCCGACGCACATCGCCATCTGCCTGCGCTACGTGCCCGGCGAGACGCCGGTGCCGCTCGTGATCGAGAAGGGCCGCAACGCGCGCGCCCGGACGATTGTCCGGCTCGCCGAGCGCGAAGGTGTACCGGTGGTCGAGCATGTGCCTGTTGCGCGCCGTCTGATGAACGATGTCGAGATCGATGCACCGATTCCCGCCGATCTGTTCGACGCCGTCGCGGCCATTCTGCGCCTCGCCCTCGATTTGCCCTACGAGGTGCAAGCGGCGCGGGACGAGCAGGAAGGGCAGGACGCCGGTGTGAAGTCGATGGAAGACCCTCGCGAAGGGGATGGTGGCGACCCATCGGGCCGTGCCGGCGATGGGAGGCGGGCATGAGCGTTTCTCCTGGCCAGATTTCGCGCCGGCGCTCACCCGGTCGCAAGGCGTTACGACGTGTCTTGATCGTGTTGAGCATGCTGGGTTTGTCGATGCCCGCATTCGCGCTCAACCGGGCATTGCTGCCGCTTCACCCGCGCGTGGCCGATGCTCAGCTTCTGGTGCCCGAGCCACGCGCCGCAGCGAGCCCAGCCCGGCCGCCGGCAGGCGCCGGTGTTGCTCCCGATGTCCGGCTCGCCAGTGAGCCGGAAGCGCCCGGCACGATGCGCGAATCCGCCCCGGCGGCGCCCGCTTCGACTACGGCCTCAGCGTCAGCCTTTGTGCCGGCTCAGGCATCGGCGCGCGCCTCGGCCTTGCCGCCCGCGCAAACCCCCATGCCGGCGACGCAAACGTTACCGTTCGATTCTCTGGTGCGACGCGCGGCCGAGGTGGCGTCGGTCGACGCAGCGCTGCTGCACGCGATTATCGACGTCGAGTCGGGATACGATCCGCAGGCGTTATCCGGGCGTGGCGCGATCGGGTTGATGCAGGTGCTGCCGGGTACGGGAGAGCGCTTCGGCGTTCGACGTCTCGAAGATCCCGCAGAGAACGTGCGCGCCGGGGCGGCCTACATCCGCTGGTTGCTCTCGCGTTTCGACGGCGACCTGTCGCTAGTGTTGGCCGCCTACAACGCGGGAGAAGGCGCTGTGCTGCGTTATGGGCGTCAGATCCCACCGTTTCCCGAGACGCAGAACTACGTTCGCAAGGTGATGGCGGGATACTCGCGTCTGCGCGCCACGAATGCGCCGCAAACAGCCGCCACGCAGCGCGACCCCGTGCCTCCGCGCAGATCGACGCCTCGCCCGGCCGTCCGGGAGATCGCGACCATCGCTGCGGAAGCCGCGCCTCACCCGAAGGCCGTCCGTGCGGAACCGCCGGCCCGGACAGCCGGGACCGACGAGGTCACGGCGGATCGGGCCTGGCACCTGCTGCGAGGCTTGGGAACGTTGCTGACGCGCAGCCCGTCGGTCGAGGCCGCGGGCGGGCACGGACGCGACCGGCCGGCCGTGCTCATGCCGTGAGCCGCGGCCCGGCGGGCGGGCAGCGTAGCTTGTTATGCGGGAACGGTATCGGAGACCGAGGCGCGGGCGGACATGCGCTCGAAGTGTTTGGCGAGGTTCGGATGCGCGTCGCGCCAGAGGATCTCGGGTTGGCGGAAGTCGAGATAGCCGAGGGCGCAGGTGACGGCCACGTCGGCCAGCGTGAGGCGGTTGCTCGCGCACCACTGGCGTTCGTTGAGCCCTTGCTCCATGGCCCGCAAGCCTTCTTCGATCTTGCTGAGCTGCCGCGCGATGAGTGCCAGCGAGCGCGAGGCTTCGTCGTGGAACATCGTCTCGACGCGGATCTGCACGGCGGCGTCCGTCAGGCCGTCGGCGAGCGCCTCCCAGCAGCGCACTTCGGTGCGCTCGCGTCCGGAAGGGGGAATGAGCTTGCCGACTGGCGAAAGCGTGTCGATGTATTCGCAGATCACTCGCGAATCGAACACGGCTTCGCCGTCTTCCATGACCAGACACGGCACTTTCCCGAGCGGGTTGGACTGCTGGATACGGGTGTCGTCGGCCCACACATTCTCCAGCTCGAGCTTGTAATCGAGCTTCTTCTCAGCCAGCACAATGCGGACTTTGCGAACGTAGGGACTGGCGAGGGCACCGATCAACTTCATGTGGATCCTTGAAAAATCGCTGTAGCGCGGGGGAGAGTATAACGTGCGGTCGAGGCCAGCCGGGGCTGGTCGGGGCCGGTCGTGGGCGACGCCGGGAGGATCGGCGCCGGGAATGGTAAAATACTGGCCTTTCCGAGTTGGCGCCTCGCCGGCTCCCCGGTTTTCCTTTTCGGTGCCCAGTGCCATGTCCGACGAATTCTCCCCATTGACCGCGCTTTCCCCGCTCGACGGCCGTTATGCCAGCAAGACCGACGCCCTGCGTCCGTGGCTGTCCGAAGCGGCGTTCATGCGTCATCGCGTGACGGTCGAAATCCATTGGCTGATCGCCCTGTCCAAGGCCGGTTTCGCTGAGATCGCCCCGTTCTCGGCCGGTGCGGAGACGTTCCTGCTGAATCTGGTCACGAACTTCTCGAACGCCGATGCGCAGCGCATCAAGGACATCGAGAAAGTCACCAATCACGACGTGAAAGCGGTCGAGTACTGGCTCAAGGAGAAGGTGCAGGGGCAGGCAGAACTTGAAAAGGCCAGCGAATTCATCCATTTCGCCTGCACGTCGGAAGACATCAACAACACTTCGCACGGCCTGATGATCAAGGGCGCACGCGATACGGTAATCGTGCCCGCGCTCGAATCGCTGGTCACGAAGCTCGGCGAACTGGCACGCGAACATGCGTCGCAGCCGATGCTCTCGCGCACGCATGGTCAGCCGGCATCGCCGACCACGCTCGGCAAGGAGCTGGCCAACGTGGCCGTGCGTCTGGCGCGTGCGCTGGAGCGCGTTCGCCGCGTCGAGCTGCTCGCCAAGATGAACGGTGCGGTCGGTAACTACAACGCCCACCTTTCGGCTTACCCGGAATATGACTGGGAGGCGTTCTCGAAGGCAGTCATCGAGCAACGTCTGGGCCTGACGTTCAACCCGTACACGATCCAGATCGAACCGCACGACTACATGGCCGAGCTGTTCGACGCCGTGGCCCGTGCCAACACCATCCTGCTCGATCTGAACCGCGACATCTGGGGTTACATCTCCGTTGGCTATTTCAAGCAGAAGACGAAGGCCGGCGAGATCGGTTCGTCGACCATGCCGCACAAGGTGAACCCGATCGACTTCGAGAATTCGGAAGGTAACCTCGGGCTGGCCAACGCGGTGCTGCGCCATCTGGCCGACAAACTGCCGGTCTCGCGCTGGCAGCGCGACCTGACGGACTCGACCGTGCTGCGTAACATCGGCGTGGCGTTCGGTTACAGCCTGCTCGCCTATGACTCGTGCCTGCGCGGTCTGGGCAAGCTCGAAGTCAACCCGCAGCGTCTGGACGAAGACCTCGACAACACATGGGAAGTGCTGGCCGAGCCGGTGCAGACCGTGATGCGCCGTTTCGGTATTCCCAACCCGTACGAGCAACTCAAGGAACTCACGCGCGGCAAGGGCATTACGCGTGAAGCGCTGCAAGCCTTCATCGAGAAGCTGGATATTCCGGCAGACGCGAAGGCCCGCCTGCTGGAAATGACGCCGGCGAACTACATCGGTATCGCCGAGTCGCTCGCGAAGCGCGTCTAAGTCCTCTGCGCTTGACCGAAACGGGCCGCAAATGCGGCCCGTTTTGCATGGTGCGTTGCGCACCCGCTCATTCGATACCGTAACGAAAGCGCCACGCCGAGCCCATGTTGTGCATGCGCTGCCACACGAGTTGGTAGATCCGCGCGAGAATGCCCGAACCGAAAAACGACACGGGAAAGCGGCTATCCGGCGGCAAGAACTCGGGGGGAGGGGAAGTCATACAAGGTGCCGGGTTGCTGTGTATCATAGCCGGATAACCCATAAGGAGAACCCCGCAGATGAAGTTCACTTTTGCAGTTGCAGCACTCGTCGCCGCCGTTGTGCCGGCCCTCGCCCAAGCCCAGTTCGCCAAGCCCGACGACGCCGTGGAGTATCGCCAATCGTCTCTCTTCCTGCTCGGCAATCACTTCGGCCGCATCGGTGCCGTTGTCAAGGGCGACGTGCCGTTCAACAAGGACGACGTGGCAAAGAACGCCGAACTCGTCGCCAGCCTGTCGAAGCTGCCGTGGCCGGCGTTCGAAGGCGGCCAGACCACCGCGAAGAGCAAGGCGAAGCCGGAAGTCTTCTCCGACAAGGTGAAGTTCCAGCAAGCCGCCGAGAAGATGGAGACGGCCGTCGCAAAGCTCAACACCGTGGCCAAGGGCGGTGACCTCGCGTCGATCAAGACGGCATTCGGCGAAGCTGCGCAGACCTGCAAGAGCTGCCACGACGGCTTCCGCGCGAAGTAAGCGTCGTCCGCTTTCCGATAAAAAAGCCGGTCGTGTTCAGCGACCGGCTTTTTTTTGACCCGTCCTGAAATGGGCCGGCACTTTTTCGACGCATCGTCCCGTCCGGGGATAAGGAACGGGAGTGTTATCCGAAAGGCGACTGGTCAGAACAGCCCGGGCACGACTCGGTAGCGGACCTTTGAGCGGTACTCGCCATAAGCCGGATCGGAGGCCAGGAAGCGTTCCTCCTGGAGAATGCGCGTGACCTGCAGCGTGAAGAGTCCCCCGTACACCATGACGTTCCACGCGCCGAAGTTGGTCAGCAGGAACCCCATGTCCGCAATCACGTACCCAAGATAGATCGGGTGGCGAACCCATCGATAGGCACCACTGGAAACGATGCCGCGATTGGCCGGAACGATGCCGAACGAGCGTCTTAACGATGCCTTGGCGTACAACTGCCACAGTATCCCCGCGCCGCACAGGAACGCACCGGAGTTCTCCGGAATCAATCGTATGCCGGGATCGAGCCGCACGGCCAGGAAGTAGAACGTGCCGCACACTGATACGATGACCGGCACCAGCCGCCAATCGCGCTTGGACGGTACGCGTGTGAAGAGTGCCAGTCCAACCGTGAGCGACGATGTGGCGACCAGAAGCAGCAAAGTGATGCGCTCCGGCGCCGCGCTCCATTGCAGCCACGCGACGAAAGCAAACGCACCCAACACGAGGCTGCCCGCCAGGCGCACGGAGACTTCCACGGCCATCTCGCGCAGACAGCGGCGATTCGGCAACGAGGGGACCGCCAGGGGCGGAACCATCGGCGCGACGACATAAGTGTTGGGGCGCCAGCCTTCGATCGACGATATGTCAAACTTTTTTTCGCTATGCATGATCACGGTCCTTCCGAGGCTAGAGCGAGCCCGACAGCGTTGGCAGCAGTACGCGGTAAATCTGGATAAATGCCGGTCCGAGTAGCACCAGCAACAGCGTCGGGAAGATGAAGAACACCAGCGGAAACAACAGCTTGAGCGCGATCTTGGCCGCGCGCTCCTCGGCCCGCAAGCGCCGCTTGGTCCGCAGCATCTCGGACAGCACCCGCAACGACGCGCCAACGCTGGTGCCAAAACGCTCCGCTTGGATCAACATCGAGACAAAGGTGTCGATGTCCTCGACGCCGGTGCGCAGGCTCAGGTTGCGCAGCGCCTGCTCCTTGGAGAAGCCTGAACGAAACTCCAGCAGAAGCAGCTCGAACTCGTCGGACAATACCGGGCTGCGTACGTGGATATCGCCAGCCACACGCATGAGCGCGGCATCGAGGCTCAGCCCCGCTTCGACACACACGGTCATGAGGTCGAGCGCGTCGGGAAAGTCCTCGAAGATCACGCCCTGGCGCCACGCGATGCGGCGCGACAGGACCATGTTCGGCAGGTAGTAGCCGACGGCGCCGAGCAGCACCAGCAGCCCCATCAGCAAGTCGCGATGCGTGGCCGCGTAATGCGGACTCGCGACCTCGAAGCCGATGAACGGCAGGGCCAGCGCCAATAATGTCTTGGCCGAGAAGTACAGCGCCGGGGCGGAGGCGTCGCGCCAGCCGGCGTTCACGAACCGGGTGCGCAGCGTCGATGACTCGCTGCCCTCTTTGGGCAGGGACATTTTCGAAATGGGCTTCGACCACTTCGCGAGACGTTCGACCCAGGGGCTGTCACCCGAATCGACGGGTGCGCTCGACGAACCGTGGCTCCCGCTTCCCGCAAGGCCCTCGATGCTCTCGACGCGCCCGCGCGTGCGCCCCGGCGCGAGCAGCAGCGCGAGTGCGAACACGACACCGAACGTCATCAGGAATACCCCCGCCAGCAATGCGATATGTCCTTCGTTCCAAGGCAACATGGCACACTCCCCGAATGATCTATCTGGTTCAATCGCCCGCGTGCGGGCTCACACGTGGATGCGCACGATCCGGCGCATCCAGAGCATCCCAAGTGCCATCAATCCCAGCGCCGTCACGCTGATCTTGATGCCGGCCGGGTCCTTCCACAGCACCTCGAGGAAGGTCGGGTTGACGATCATCAGCAGCCCCGCCGCACCAAACGGCAGGACTTCGAGGATGATCGCCGAGAGCCGGCCCTCGGCCGAAAGCACTCTCACCTTCTGGAGCAGCTTGAGCCGTTCGCGCGTGAGCTCGGCGATATTCGTCATGATTTCGGCGAGATTGCCGCCGCTCTCGCGCTGGATCATCACGGCGGTGATGAAAAAGCGCAGGTCGTCGATCGGCACACGCGTGGCGAGGTTGCGCAAGGCATCGTTGATGCCCACACCGTAGTTGATCTCGTCGAACATGATGCGGAACTCGCCGCCGATGGGATCGGCCATTTCGTTGCCGATCATTTCGATGGCGGCGGGGAAAGCATGGCCGGCACGCAAGGCGCGCGCGATGGTGTCGGCCGTCTCCGGCAACTGCCGCTCGAGTCGTTCGAGCCGCTTGCCGCGCCGGCGACCGACGTATAGCGCAGGCAAGCTTGCGCCGATGAGTCCCACCGGCACGGCCAGGCGCCAGGTCAGCGGCAGCAGCAGGACGACCATGGCGAACCCCAGGCCGTGCAACAGCATCCCCATGAGCAGACGTGCCACGGACCACGACAGGCCCGATTGCTGGATGAACAGGTCGAGCGCGTGCACGCGCGGCATGCGCAGGAGCAGGCGCTCTACGCCCGGCGAACTGCTGAGCAGGCGCGACTTGAGGATCGAGATGTGCTCGCGGTTGACGTTGCCGCCCGCCGACAGGGCACGAATGCGTGCCTTGACGCGCTTGGCCGCAGCGCTGTGCTGGCTGCTCCACCAGTAGTAGATGCCCTCGACGGCAAGCACCACCGCCAGGAACAACAGCACGGCGAAGATGTAGAAAGGCGTATTACCCATGGCTATTTCCCCTGAATACTCCCGTAACTGCCGGAATCCGCTGCGCTCGCCGTGCCTGCGTCGTCACACCTCGTAGCGGCGCGACGGATCGTAGATGGCATCGGGCAAGGCCATACCGTAGGTCTGCAGCCGTTCGGCAAACTTGGGGCGCACGCCGCTCGCGCAGAAGTAGCCGCGCACCGTCCCGTCGCGCTCCACGCCGGTGCGCTTGAAGGTGAAGAGCTCCTGCATCGTGATGACCTCGCCCTCCATGCCGGTGATCTCCTGCAGGCTCGTCAGGCGCCGCCGCCCATCGGTCAAGCGCGCGGTCTGCACGATCACGGTGATCGCTGAGGCAATCTGTTGGCGCATCGCGCGCGCCGGCAGCGGTATGCCCGACATGCTCACCATGTTCTCGAGCCGCGTGAGCGCATCGCGCGGGGAGTTGGCGTGCACCGTGGCGAGCGACCCCTCGTGGCCGGTGTTCATGGCGTTGAGCATGTCGAGCGCCTCGGCGCCGCGCACTTCGCCAAGGATGATGCGGTCCGGGCGCATACGCAGGGCGTTGCGTACGAGGGTGCGTTGGGTGATCTCGCCCTTGCCTTCGATGTTGGGCGGGCGCGTCTCGAGCCGCAGCACGTGGTGCTGGTCGAGCTGCAGTTCGGCGGCGTCCTCGATGGTGACGACGCGCTCGGCATCCGGAATCGAGGCCGACAGGATGTTGAGCAGTGTGGTCTTGCCGCTGCCGGTGCCGCCCGAAACAAGGATGTTGACCTTGGCCGCGACGAGCGCAGTCAGTACCTGTGCCATCGGCTCGGTCAGGGTATCCAGGCGCAGGATATCGGCCATCTGCAGCGGCGTGGCGCCGAAGCGGCGGATCGACAGGAGCGGGCCGTCGATCGCCGAGGGCGGGATGATGGCGTTCACGCGCGAGCCGTCGGGCAGACGCGCGTCGACCATGGGGCTCGATTCGTCGATGCGGCGGCCTACGCGCGAGACGATCTTCTCGATGATCTTCATCAGATGCGCGTCGTCGTAGAAAGTGATGTCGGTCGCCTCGAGGCGGCCGAAGCGCTCGACGAAGGTGCGCCGATGGGTGTTGACGAGGATATCGGAGACGGTCGCATCGCGCAGTAGCGGTTCGAGCGGCCCCAGGCCGAACATCTCGTCGTAGATGTCACTGCCCAACTGGCGCCGTTCGGCTTCGTTGACGAGCACGTTCTGCTCACCCACGACACGGTCGATGAGCAGCGCGAGTTCGGTCTTGACCTGGAGTTCGGTCAGGCGCGCCAGTTTCTCGAGCTCGACGCGCTCGAGCACCATCTCGTGCATGCGGCGCTTGAGTTCGGCGTAGTGCGGGCCGACGCCCGGACTCAGGTTGCTCGCCCGCGCCGTCGTCCGCTCAGGTGCGGCGACGGCGGGCGACAGCGGCAGGGATTGTGTAGTGGCTAGCATTAGGGGCTCCCGGGTAAGGCTGGATTCGATGAGTTAATCGGGTGGTTCGATCTGTCTATCAATCAGTTGGGCTGTTTGTTGACCTGTCGGTCCGTCAATGCGACTCAAACCAACGTCGGCGGCGTCGTACGTTCAGTCGTGCTGGTCTTGCTCCACAACCGCCCGAACAGCGATTCGCCGCCGGGCGGGGCCGCGCGCGGCGTGCCAGCGCGCGCGGCCTGGCGCACGACGAGCGCTGCAAGCGCTCGGGCGATCGCGCTGCGCCTGGCCACCCGCGCGACGGGCACGCCCTGGCTCATGGCGGCCGCCACGGCGGCGCCGTCTTCAGGCAGAACAGCCACCGCTGGCATGCCAAGCGCGCGCTCGAGTTCCTTGTGCGTCACGCTGTCGTGCCGGTTCGATCGGTTGACGAGGTAGCCGACCTTGTCCATCGGTACGCCGAGCCGGCGCAGCAGGTCGAACAGGCGGCAGGCGGCGCGCAGGAACGGCATGCTCGCGCGCAGCACCACGTACACGCGCTCACTGCGTTGCAAAGCCCAGGTCACGCCCACGTTGACGGTGCGGCCCGCGTCGAACACGACGAGGTCGTAGCGCTGCGTAGCGGCAGCAAGAATGCGCTTGAGGCTCGCCTCGGTCACGTCGAGGCTGCTCACGGGGTCGCCCGCGCCGGCCAGGGCGTCGAAGCCGTCTTCGACACGGGTGACGCAGCTCTCAAGGAACGAGGCATCGATGCGCTCGGCTTGCGCGCAGACTTGGGGCAGCGTGGCCGGCGGTGTCTTGTCGGTGACGAGGAACGCTGCGTCGCCGAAATCGGGATCGAGGTCGACGAGCAGTACGCGCTCGCCGGTGTGTGCGGCGTGCTCGCGCGCGAAGTTGGCGGCGAGAAAACTCGTGCCGGCCCCGCCCTTGCATGACATGAACGCGATTGACGGCAGCGGGCGGGGGGCATCCTGCCCGTGCTGCGACTGCACGCGGGCGAGCGCATCGTCAAGGCCGTGCTGCTCGAGCGGCCAGGGCAGCACGTCGCGCGCGCCGGCGCGCATCGCGGCAATGAGCAGTGCCGGCGTGGCCTCGTGCATCACCAGGATGCATACGAGCTTCGGCCATTGCTGGCACATGACCTGTACATCGTACAGTTCGTCGTGCTGGGTGCCTGGCAGGTCGACCACGGCAGCGTCGAATTCGTCCAGCCGAGCGTCGGCGTTGAGCAGTTGCGCGGGTGCCGCGTCCAGCGTCGCGACATCGTATTCGGGATGATCGCGCACGAGCCTGGCCAGCAATGCGAGGCGCTCGGGTGCATGTGAGGCAAGCAGGACTTTCAACATGATGGCCTCTGGGGTCGTTGTCGATTGGGGGGGGGATATGGCCGTTCAACTGCAAACGTTGTTGCCCGTCGCGCTGGAGAGGCTCTCGCGCGGCAGCGTCGTGGCAAACGCAGGCAGCGGCAGGCTCAGGGGCACGAAGGGAACGAAGGTCTTGAAGGTCAGTCCCGTGTAGCTCACGGTCACCAGCGTGCAGGACGTGGCGTCGCAGCCGGCCGGCACGTAGCTGATCTGGATGTTCGCGTCGGCGAGCTGCGGCATGAGGTTCGTCATGCGGTTCTTGACCGCCGCGGCGTTCACGTCGCACACGACTGCCACGCGTGCACCGAGGCGTGCCGCCTCGACGGCCGTATTCCAGTAGAACAGAATGCGCGCGAACTCCATGATGCCGATCAGCAGCGTGATGAACAGCGCCGCCACCAGCGCGAACTCGACCACGGCCGCACCGCGCTGGCGATGGCGCCCGGCACCGGTGCAAAGGAAATTGGCGGGTTTCATAGCACTTGCCTCATGACGGTCGCGATGTTGCCGAACACCAGGCCGGTGACGTCCAGGATCGCCTGGATCGGCGTGTACTCGTAGTTGACGATCTTCACCGCGATGAGGTTGATTGCGCCGACCGAACTGCCGGAGGCCCCGTTGTTGTCGGTGGCGTCGTAGACCGTGTAGTTGCCATACACGAGGTCCTGGCAGTTGGCGTCCGTCGGGTTGCTGCGGTCGCAGATCACGACGTTGGCGGTACTCAGGTTCGGCGCCAGCACTGTGCCCGAACAGTCCGTGGTGCCATACACCGTCAGGCACTTGGCAGCACCGATCGGATAGGTCGGATCCGACGGCGAATACTCCGACAGGTAGCGCGCGGCATTGCGCGAGGCCTTGGTTAGCGTGTCGTATTCGTAGAGCGCATGCCCCATCTCGACCATGCCGCCGAACAGGATCAGGAGCACCGGCAGCAGCAGTCCGAACTCGACTGCCACGGCGCCGGTCTGGTGGCGAAGGGGGCGGCGTGAGGTGCGGGAGGGGCGGCGCGCTTGCGCGGGATGGGTCATGATGGCCTCCGGTCCTATTGCACGAGCACCGGCACGAGCGGCCCGACCGAGGTCGACGGCCCCGGCGTACCCTGCGTCGCGCAGGGACTGTCCGGGTCGCTGGCCAGGCCACGGTACTCGAGATGGACCGCGTTGATGTCGCCGCCCTGTTGCATCGGGTCGAGCATCAGCACGCAGGCCCATTTGGTGACAGGCGCCCCGGTGGACGATGCGAGCTTGCTGCAGTCGATCATCGGCGCGATCGGCAAGCGGCGGTCGGCGCCGCTCCTGTAGACAGAGCCGGCCGCAGCAGTACCGCTGAGCTTCACGCCGGGGATGTTCTGATACGGCGTGTAGCTCTTGCGCTGGTTGACGAAATCGCTGTAGGCGTTGGCGCCCGCCGCCCAGGTCGAACCCGTGTACGCATAGCCTGTGAAATCGGTCACCGAGGTGCCGTCGCCGGGTGGCGTGCCTTTCTTGTAGATTCCGAAGCGCGTGTTGTAAGCATCGTCGAGCGACGACTTGTTGCCGGGCGTGCCGATGTTGGTGCCGATGGCAGGCAGATTGCACTGGCCGCTGCCGGTCAATTGCCCGGCCAGGTCTGGCGTGCCACTGCTGCCGGTGCCGTTCAGGTTGGCCCAGCCGAAGTCGCCCTGATTGTAGGTCCCGGTGCGGCTGTCGCCCTTGCCCTGCAGCCACTGCCCCTGGAGGTAACTGGCCGCCGGCGAGAACTTCGACGGGTCGCAGATGAACACGGGAATGGCGCAGGAGGTCTGCGCGGAGGTGGTGCTCGCCACCGCCCGCGCCGAGACCGAACTCGGGCCGATGTTGATGCCAGGCAAGACGTTGAGCACGCTGATGAGCCATGGCACGATGCCGCTTATCGAGGTCGTGCACTGTACGTACTTGATCGTATTGATGTTGCCGGTCACGTTGTCCTTGGTCAGGAACGGGCCGCTCGACGAGGGGCTGTAGGCGACACTGCTGTTGACGTTCATGCTGACGTTGGTCGACTGGAACAGGGCGCGGTTGGCATAGCCTGTGGCGATGCCGGCGGCCTCGGAGACCGCCAGCGCCGTGGCGCCCGTGAGGTCACGCGCGGCGGACAGCGCACAGGCGTCGGCACTGTTCTGCAGTTCGCTGCGTGCGACGTAGAGCTTGCCCAGGTCGAGCGCCAGACCGGCGAAGCCGATCAGCACCGCCAGCACAAGCGCTACCACGATGGTGATCGCGCCGTCTTCGCGCCGTGGTCTGGCGGCGCGCGAGCGTTGGGGATTCACAGAGTTACGCATTGCGGTTTGCCTCGTTCGATCGGAGCCTGTCAATGCACTACTGATTCATGCCCGGGCCGCCGCTCGGGGCAAGTGGCGCACCGCCCTGACTGACACCGATCACGTACGGGTTGGAATTCGGCACGGGCGAGCGCATCGACTTGTCGTAGCTGTTCAGCGCCGAGACGGCCGCGCGGCCGTCGGTGCTCATGGGCCCGGTGTCGTCCGGCGGGCCGGGATGAATGATCTGCGCCTTCATGACCTTGTGCATGGCCTCGCCCATGTGGGCGTCCCAGATTGGCGACGAACTCATGCAGGCCACCAGCGGCAGGCAGGCCGCGCACAGCGACGCCAGGGCACCGGCGCGGGACAAGATAGCGGTAAGCGTTTTCATGGCAGTTCCCCCGAAACACGAGAGTCAATGGAGATAGGGCGAGCCCGCATCGGCGAACACGGGCAAGGACGGCGCTTGGGTGTGCGCTTCAGTACGCACCGCGCGGAGCGCTGCCGGTGCTGGCGCCGTCGCAGCAGGTGTACTTGCTGCGGCACCGGTCGACGACGTTGGCGCGTTGGCCGGGTTGGGCGTGCTCGACGGCGCCGACGATGAGGGGCGCGCCGGTTGCGGGCCGGGTGCTGCGGCGGGCTGCGGCGCAGGTGCGTTGGGGGCTGACGGCGCAGACTTCTGGCCGCGGCCTTCCATGTTGCCCGTGGCGTAGATGTCGATGGCGCTGGGCGTTGTGAAGCTGTCGGTCGGCATCGGCAGCTCCGAGGCGGCCGTCTGCAGCGGCTTGACAAGGTGCGGGGTGATGATGAACACAAGCTCCGTCAGGTCGTTCTGGAACGACGTACTGCGCATGAGTGTGCCGAGCACCGGCACTTCGCCCAGGCCCGGGAACGCCTTGAGCGCGCCGGAGATGTTGTTCTTGACTAGGCCGCCGATGGCAAAAGTCTCGCCGTCTCGCATCTGCACCGTGGTCGAGGCGCGCCGCGTGGTGATCAGCGGCAGGATGTTCACGCCGTTGATGTTGGTCGCCGTGAGCGTGACACCGGTGGGCGAGAGTTCCGAGACCTCGGGCGCGACGCGCAGATTGATGCGTCCGCCGTCGAGCACGGTTGGCAGGAACTTGAGCGCAACGCCGAACTCCTCCTGCTGCAGCGTGATGACTGTGGTCGAGCCATTGGATTGCGGCACCGGGATGAAGATCTTGCCGCCCGACAGGAAGCTCGCTTCCTGCCCCGAGAGCGTGACGAGGTTCGGCTCGGCGAGGATTTTCACGAGGTTGTCTGTCTTCTGCGCGTCGAGCGCGAACTGCAGCGGCAGCCGGTTCGCCTTGGACGCCGTCAGCGCCGTGGCCGCGCCCGAGAGCAGGTTGCTGACCAGGGCGCCGGTCCATGTGCCGAAGCCGCCCTGCAGGTTCAGGGCCGAGCCGAGCTGGTTGATGAGTGTCTTGGACACTTCGGCGACCTTGACCTCGAGCATGACCTGCTGCGGGGTGTCGACCGACATCATGTTGAGCACCGTGCCGTCGGCATTGCCGCGCTTGGCGTACGCTTTGGCGATCTCCACGGCCTGCTGCGCGGCTATCGCGCTCGATACCCGCCCGGCCAGAACGAGGTTGGCGCCCGCACTCGTCACGCGAATACTGCGCTCCTCGGGCATGAGTTGCGCAAGAGAGGCCTGCACGCCGCCGGCGTCGCCGTTGACCACTACGTTCACGATCTCGCAAGCGCCGCTGCGGCCCTGCACGATCATATTGGTGGTGCCCACCGACAGGCCGAGCAGGTACATGGCGCGTGGCGAGACCATGGCGGCCTGCGCCACTGACGGATCGCCCAGGGTGCGGTTGCGCACGGGCTCTTCAAGCTGCAGCACGGTGGACTTGCCGATCGGCACGACGACCGTGCGCTCGTTGCGCAACTCGCCCGTGCAGTTCGGTCCGCGCACACTGCCCGGCGCGGACGCCGCAGCGGCGTTGGCTGGCGGCGCGGATGGCGTCATGCTGATGGTCATCTGCATCGGTGCGCTGCCCCTCGCGGCCGCAGCGCCCGGCTTGCCCGGCGCGCCATTGGCGACAGCACCGTATTCGACGGCGGTCTGCGCCCCGGCCGGCGCCGTCGCTGCCAGCATGCCGCAGGCGGCCACGGCCAGCGCGGCCAGCGTGAAGGCGTGAGTTCTACTCGATTGACGTGTCCTATTCATGGCATTTCCCCGGCTGATCCTGTTCGTTCCGGCCGCGAGGCCTGGCTGCTGCGCAACCCCCTCGCGGCGTCTCATCGACGACTTGCTGTCGTGTCCTTGTTGTCGTTCGCTTCGTGCGATGTGCTTAGAAGCACTCGACGCCGCCGTGCGCGCCGGTCAACACGCCAACGCAATCCCCCTGGCGTGCCGCCACATGCGGCGCGGGCTTGCGCACCACAACGCTCTTGACGGCCGGCTTGACAGGTACCGGTACTGGGGCCGCCGGCGCGTTGAGCAGCGTGTTCTTGGTGGCGCCGAGCGTGGCGAACTGTGCGCCGTCGACCTGGTTGCGCAGCACGAGCGAGAGCGTGCCCACACTGCGTGCGAGGTCTAGTTTCTCGGCCTGCTCGGGCGTGACCTCGAGCGTCACCGCGTTGACGACTTTCGGCTGAGTGTCGTCCCGACTGACCTGTTGAGCCACGGCGAGCACGAGGATCTTCTCGAGCACGATCTTCGAGATGCTCTGCTCCGCGCTCTTCTTCTCGGCATCTGTTGTATTGACGATCACGTCGACGTAGTTGCCCGGCAAGGCAAAGCCCGCCACGCCGACGACGTCGTTCACGCGTACCGTGATCGCGCGCTTGCCTTCGCCGATGACGGCCGACAGCCCACCTTTGGTGCCTTGCGGCGCGAGCTTCGACTCGAGGATTGGCTCGCCGCGCTGCAGCCCCACGCGCGCCACGCGGCCCTGGAGGAGCTGCGCGTCGGCAAACGCGCCGGGAGGAATGCTGTCGGCAGGCCAGTTGACCACCTTCACGAATTCGGTGGTCAGCGGCTGGCCCAGGTTGACGTCGTTGGCGGCCACGACCACGGTAGTCACCGAGGCCGAGGACTGGCGCGAGAGCCATTGCGCGGCAAAGACCACCGACGCCAGTCCGGCCAACACGGCCACCAGCAGCATCGAGATTGCCTTCGGGTTTTTCATGATGTGCTCCTCAGTGACGATCGAATGGTTTGGCGTGGGCCGCGTCTTCGGTGCCCGGGCGCAGGGCCGGTTCCGGCGGAGTGCCGGCGTGCGCGGGGCGGTGAGTCATGTCGAAATAGCGCCGCCACGCCTCGTCGAGCCGGTCGGCCGTGACAACCTTCGGATAATCCTTGTAGCGGCATTCGGCATCGACCAGCGCCAGCAGGTCGCGCGGATAGCAAGCCATGAGCGGCGTGGTCGACAGGCCGTGCAGCGTGGACGCCAGGTGGGCGAAGGCATCCACTTCGGCCGACATCCCGAAGCGATGGCATTCCGCATCGAAGATGCGGCGGTATGCGGCAACGTCCACCGGGCCGACGAAGAGCTTGCAGCCCAGGCGGCGCAGGAACGCTTCGTCGCAGGCCTCCCAGGGGTTGAGATTCGACGAGAACACGGTCCAGACGTCGAACGGCACGGTAAAGCGCCGCCCGGTATGCAGCGTGTAGACGTCGACGTTGCGATCGAGCGGCATGATCCAGCGGTTGGCCAGCGCCTGCGGCGACGCCAACTGGCGGCCGAAGTCGTCGATGATGTAGATGCCGCCGTTGGCCTTCAGGTGCGGCGGCGCCTGATAGAAACCGGCGGCCGCGTCGAACGACACTTCGAGCATGTCGAGCGTGAGTTCGCCGCCGGAGACCACGACTGGGCGCTTGCACCACTGCCAGCGGCGGTCGCGCACGCTGGGGGTCCCCGCCGCATCGACCCTGGCGCGCGCACGCGTGGTGTCAAGGACGTTTTGATGAGCGCCTTGACGAGTGACCGGGCGTCCGTTCATGCCGACGCACACGGCGGCCAGCGACTCGCCCTCGAGCGCCTCGTGGATCAGCGGGTCGAACACCTGGATGATCTCGCTGTCGACGCAGACCGCGAACGGCACTGGCACGAGGCCTTCGAGCAGCAGTCCGAGGCGCTCGGCCAGATAGGTCTTGCCGCTGCCTGCCGGGCCGAACAGCATGAGCGGACGCCCGGCGTTGAGCGACGAGGCGACCTCGTCGAGCAGGCGGGTGTCGAGTGTGGTGTCGCGAAAAATGTCCTTCACGAAAGCGTGGTTGACATGCTGGTGCTGCACGGACACCGCGTGCACGGCCTGTACGTAATCTTCCAGCGTGACCGGGGCGGGCCCCGCGTAGCTGCAGCGCGCCATAGACTCTCGCGCACGGGCCGTGCCGGCGTCGGTCAGGCGCAGAGACACGTCGGCGTCGAGCGCGCCGCGACGCGTGATTTCCATCAGGCGCTCGCGCACCGCGAACGCTACGACCTCGTCGAGCACGCTGAGCGGCAGTCTGAGCACCCCCATCAGGTCGAGCATGCAGATCGAGCCGCGCTGCAGGCTCGCCTTGCCGACCAGGTCGACGAGCAGCGCCAGCGGGATCCCGGTGTCGGCGACCGAGCGAATCGACTGCACGCCGGCGCCGTCACCCACGTGGCTGGCGCCGTGGTTCCACGGCGTAGTGGCCGCCACGCTTGCCGAGTCCGTTTGCCTACTTGTCATGGTCAGTTCCCCGTGTGAGCGCAATGGTGTGAATGAATATGAGAACGAGCGTCCGAAGTCAGGCCTGCGCGAACAACACGCCGATCGTGCCGAGCGCGATGGCCACGCCGTACGGCAGGGCGCCGATCGGGCTGCGGACGGCCGCGGTGTCGGCCGCTGTAGCACTCGACTCAGCGGCCGATGCACTCGCCCCGTCGGCGCCGCCGGCATGCGGGACCTGCCATGCCTGACCGCGCACGACGGCGCAGGCGCTCGCCAGCAGGTCGCGTGTCCGGCCCCGGTACATGGCAAGGGCCACGCTGCCGATGCCGCCAAGCACGAACGTCGCAAGCCCCGCGTCGAACGCCAGCGATGTGCCGAGCCAGGCGCCCGCACCGGCCATTAGCTTGACGTCGCCGGCGGCCATGCCGCGCAGCAGATAGAACGGCAGCAGCATCGCGAATCCAGTCAGCCACCCGGCCAGCCAGGCCAGTGCCCCGGCCGCCGCGCCATGCGCGGCACACTGCGCGGGCAATGCCGCGAGCCAGCCGGCCAGCACCAGGCGGTTCGGGATGCGGCGCGCGCGTACGTCGCACACGGCCGCAGCGATGACCAGCGTTACGGCGCCGATGGCGATGTAGTTCGGTGCGGCGACTGTGCTTGCATTCATCGCTGTGTCTCCTTCGTGTCCGTTCATTCCGCGTAGCTACTGTCTAAAGGGCTGCGGCCCCTCGAATCGTCGCCGGGGCGACGCGACTGCGCTGCCCCTGGCATCGCCTGTCGACAGCGAACCGGCCAGGCCGGCCCGCCATCACCAGGTGAAACCGACCACACGCTCAGGCGTTGGCCGAAGTCAAAGCCGACCCGATCTTGCTGAACGTGGAGTTCAACTGCGTGCCGACCGTGGTTACGGCGGTGATGATGACCACAGCGATCAGTGCCGCGATCAGGCCGTACTCGACCGCGGTGACACCGCTTTCGTCCCGAAAAAAACGCTTACCGAAAGTCAGAATGGCTTGCATGACACACTCCTTCATGAGATTGCAGGGGCTATCTGCCGCAGGAGGCGGCAGATTCTGGATGCGACGTGGCGGCGCCACTGGCGTGCCGCGACGCAAAGACGGGCTGGCCGCAGCGCGCGCGGCGACGTGAATCGGAAGGGGATGGCACCGGCTCGCGCGGCGCGATGCCGCGCGGCACCGGCAATGCCGTGGAGAGGTTGCGCTGGGAACGCATGTCTGGCTGCTGCACTGCGTCGTGCGTTCCCAGCGTACCTAGTCCGCGAATGTCGTGGTGTCGACATTTCATTCCCCCGGTTGGCCTGCCGTGCTCCTGTCGGATGCAGCGGCTAAGCCGTGTGGCCGTTCGATCATGCGAAACCCTCGTTTCGCCCGGACGGATCGAATGCGCGTGACGCAGCGTTGTTCTCGACCCGTCCGCCCCGTGACTTGGCGGCACGCCCCGGGTCGAGCAAGAGGCGGGCCAGCTTCATGTGAAAAGCCGTGGGCATGCGGGTTTGGACGTGCCAGCCATCCCCGTCGGCAACGGCCAATCCGGTCGGGTACGGCAAAGCGTTTCAGAAATGAAACATCAGGCCGCGCGACAGGCAATTTCAATCGACCCACGTATCGCCGCAGGCATCCCGTAAATCGATTTAATTTAAAAATTAATTCTGGATATCCGCTTTCGTCAGGGAAAAGCCGTACTTGAGATTTAAAGGATTACCCTTGATCGGCATACGTGACGCTGCGGGTTTTCGCTAACAGGGTCTGCGCCGAGATTGCCTCTGCTTCCTTCGCCCATCGCGCTGCATAGGTTCGCCGGAGTCCCGCCAGATAACGACTTTCGGTATGCAGAGAATATTGATGGAGAGTCGCTGTCACCTTGCTGAGATGTTCGGGATCGCAATGGCCGGGTATGGCATGCAAAGGCAAAAAAGCGTTGCATCGACAAATGAAGTAATCCGTAACATTTCTGAAACGCGTGAAAAGTACTGGCGAAAAAATTCGATTGATTGCGGATAAACACCTAGTCGATTAATTTCGGATAAACACCTAGTTGTATTTTTAAAAAGGTGTGCCAACAATGCTCAGCATGAGGTGCCGCCACGCAACGCGTCTATGCAGTCGGCGCACCAAGACCGCCCCGGGGGATCGCGCCCGATCGCGATGGAACATCGAGGCGGCAGCCACGACAATGATTCGGGGACCGCGACATGAAGACGAGCGACACGGGCGACGTCGTGCACGCGCGCCAACCGCCGGGGAACGAGCAGCGTCCACAGACAGCGCACTGGCTCACGCTCGAGTGTGTGCGCCTGTATGCCATCGCCGCGCTCGTGTGCCAGGTCATCGTCGGCATCTGCTGGATTGCGCACATTCACTTCGACACGACGGACAGGCTCAACCCCCTCGCACTCGATTTCCTGCCGTTCCGGAGCGGCGCATGGATGGCCTTGCAGGGCCACGCCGCCAACGTCTACAACGTGGTCGCGCCGACCTGCGTCGAGATCATGGCCGAGCCCGCCATGGCGCATGCGCCGCTGTGGCGCGCTTGGACGCTGCTCTTGGCCGCGTTGCCGATGAGTCCCTATGTCCGTGACTACGATAGGACATGGTTCGGCATCCTGATCGCCTGGCCGTGCGCGCACGGCCAGGCGCATGGCTGGCGCACCGGCGAGCGCGAATGGCTGGTGCTGCTTTGGCTCACGTCGCTGGCGGGAGTGATGGTCGTCTCGTTCGTCGGCTTCCAGTTCATGCCGTTCATCACGATCGCCACCCTGGCCGGGGCGCTGCGCAGGCTACGTCTCGATAGCCCCCCCGGTTCCGCCTGCGCGATGGTCCCCCTGGCCAACGGTGGCGATGGTGACGGTGACAGCATGTATGCGGTGTCGCCATGAACTGGCTGCGGATCAACCTGACCACCGTGGCACTCGCCGCCCTGGCGCTCGGCTGGCTCGGCATGGGCGTCGCGCTGGCGAGCCTCGCCATGCCGGGACTCGCTTGCCTGGCGCTGGCGTGCCTTTGGGCCGTCTACACGTGGTGCCGGCCCGATGCTCGCATCGGTGCCGCGGCGGGCCACGTCATCGGCCTTATCGTCTTCACGCACGCGGCCGCCGCGCTCGACTACGCCGTGGTTGCCACCGGCGCGCCGCTCGTCGATCAGATGCTGGCCGCCCTGGACGGGCATCTCGGCTTCGACTGGGCAGCATGGCACGCCACCGTGCGCGGCTCGCACACGCTCTCGCTCGTGTTGCGGCTCGCCTATGACAGTGGCATGCCGCAGATCGCGCTGGTGGTCCTGCTGCTGTCGTTCACCGGACGCTTCGCCGACCTGCGCCAGTTTGCCAATGCAATGACCGGCGCGTGCCTGGCGACCATCGCGATCTCAGGACTCATCCCTGCGGCCGGTGCCTTCGTCCATTTCGGGGGCTCGCCGGGCGAGCTGGCTACGCTGTCGCATTTTGCGCCGCTACGTGCCCACACCCTGACCGTAGTCGACCTGTCGGCCTTGCAGGGCCTGATCTCGATGCCGTCGTTCCATGCCGTCATGGCTGTGCTGCTCGCCTACGCGGTGCGCCGCTGCCGGGCGGCATTCGCCGTGCTTGCACCGCTCAACGCGCTAGTACTGCTCTCGACGCTCAGCGAAGGCGGCCACTACCTCGTCGACGTGCTCGCCGGGGTTGTCCTAGCTATCGTTGCCATCAAACTTGCGCGTCGGCATGGCGCCGCTTTGAAGAACACCTCACTGCCCACACCGGCGCTCGTGTCCGAGCCCGTGCATGAGCGGGGGCTTGCAGCCACGCGTCAAGTTTCCGGGGAAACATCATGAGCAAACCCATCTATATCAAGCGCCTGTCCCTCGTGGTGCCGTGCTTCAACGAAAGCGAGTCGCTCGACGCCTTCTTCGGCACCGTCGTGCCGATTCTCGAGGCGGTGCCCGACACGCGCTTTGAGATCGTGTGCGTGAACGACGGGAGTACCGACGACACGCTCGGGCGCCTCATCTCGCACCGTCGCCGCGACGCGCGCATCCGGGTGCTCGACCTCACGCGCAACTTCGGCAAGGAAGCCGCGCTCACGGCCGGCATCGACGAAGCGCGCGGCGACGCCGTGATCCCCATGGACGTCGACTTGCAGGATCCGCCGCAGTTGATCCCGCGGATGGTCGAGCTATGGCGTGACGGCGCCGAAGTCGTGCTCGCGCAGCGCAGCAGCCGCGTCTGCGACTCGTGGGCCAAGCGCGTCGCGGCGGGCCTTTACTATCGTGTGCACAATCGACTCTCGGACGTGAAGTTGCCGGAGAACGTGGGCGACTACCGCCTCATGGACCGGCGCGTGGTCGATGCGCTCAAGCGCCTGCCCGAGCGGCACCGATTCATGAAGGGGTTGTTCGCCTGGGTCGGCTACCGCACCGCCGTGCTGCGCTACGAGCGGCAGCCGCGCTGCGCGGGGCAATCCAAGTTCTCCGGCTGGCGCCTGTGGAATTTCGCGCTCGAAGGCATCACGAGCTTCAGCTCGCTGCCGTTGCGCTGCTGGACCTACATCGGCCTGTCAATCGCCTTCGTTGCCTTCCTCTATGGCTCGTTCATTGTCGGGCGCACGCTCGTGCTCGGCATCGACGTGCCCGGCTACGCCTCGCTGCTGAGCGCGCTGCTCTTCCTGGGTGGCCTTCAGCTCGTCGGCATCGGCGTGGTCGGCGAATATGTCGGACGCATCTACGACGAGGCGAAGGGGCGGCCCGTCTACCTCTTGCGGCGCCGGTACGAGGACAGTGGCAAGGTCAGCCAGTTGCCGCTCCAGTCGCTGCAACCCGGCACGCGGCGCACCGAGAAGCTCCACAGAGTGTTGAGCAAATAGGAACAGGTCGTGGCCACGCGGAGGGCGATCGCATTGACTAGCTTCGGAGACCGGCAACGGTCGCGGCGAGCCGAGTGGCAGCCACGCTCATGTGCACGCCGGAATTCTAGGACTGGACAGCGACGCTTCTCGCCGACGTACCTTCAATCGGCGCCGTCAATACGACGGCAGCGCTGCCACGGCCGGTGTCAGGTGCACGATCCGGTACACCAGCGCCGAGGCCAGCACGATCAGCACCAGTGCCCCCGCGCGCACTCGCCAGTCATCGCGTGCCGGATGCACCGGTGCGGCGAGCCGCTTGTCGCCCACGAGCATCGGCTTGATCAGATCTTTCTTGCGCGCGATGCGATAGTAGAGAATCGCAAGCACATGTAACGCCACCAGCGCCACCAGTACCCATTGGTTGCGCAGGTGCCAGCCGGTGAGCATGTCGCTCGTGTCCTTGTCGATGAATTTGACGAGGGGGCCGTCGTTGAAGATGTCGTCGTTCGAGAACAGGCCGAGCACGACCTGAATGCCGAAGAACAGCAGCATGGCGATGACCGACAGGCCACCCAGCGGTGTGTGGCCGGCGAAGCGCGCGTCGGTGTCCGGCGCGTTGCGTAATGATCGGACGAACGCCCGCGGCCCGGTGATGAACGCGCTGAAGCGCGCATAGCGCGGTCCCGTGATGCCCCACACCAGCCGGAAGAGTAACAACGCGAGGACCGCGTAACCGCACCAGAAGTGGTAGACCATCGCGTTGCCACCGGTCTTGGCGGTGACGTAAGCGGCGACGGCGAGCACGACGAATGACCAGTGGAACAGACGTGTGGGCAGGTCCCAGATGCGGATCGGTTTCATTGGTGTGACGTTTGTCATTGACGAATTCCGCGAGATTACCGTAAGCCCGCTATGGCTGCACGTTCGGATGTAAGCCGCGAGCCGAACCAAACGCGCGCGCACAACGGCGCATCGGACGAACTACGGGCGAAAAAAACCGCCGGACATGCCGACGGCCTTTCTGACTGACGATGCGTTGCGAGCCGGTCAGACTCGTGCGCCGAAGTTCGGGTCGTTGCGATCGACGCCTTCTTCCTCGTCGTTGTTGCTGTGCTTGATGAGGTCTTCACGCTTCACGCCGAGCCACATCGCGAGTGCCGCGGCCACGAACACCGACGAGTAGATCCCGAACAGAATACCCACGGTCAGGGCAAGCGCGAAGTAGTGCAGCGTCTGACCGCCGAAGAAGAACATCGACAGCACCATCATTTCCGTGCTCGCGTGCGTGATGATCGTACGCGACATGGTGGTCGTGATGGCGTGATCGATCACTTCCTGCACGGTCGCCTTGCGCATCCTGCGGAACGTTTCGCGAATCCGGTCGAAGATCACGACCGACTCGTTCACCGAGTAACCGAGCACGGCGAGCACCCCCGCCAGCACCGCCAGCGAGAATTCCCACTGGAAGTACGCGAAGAAACCCAGAATGATCACCACGTCGTGCAAGTTGGCGATCACGCCGGCGACGGCGAATTTCCATTCGAAGCGGAACGACAGGTAGATGATGATGCCGACGACCACAAAGGTCAGGGCCAGCAGACCGTCCGTGAACAACTCGTGGCCGATCTGCGGACCGACAAATTCCACACGGCGCAACTGCACGTCGGGGGCGTCGGCCTTCAGCGCGGTCATCACCGCGTCGCTTTGCTGCGCGCTGGTGACCTGCTTGCCGTCCGAACCGGTCTGAATCGGCAGGCGGACCATCACGTCGCGCGAGGTGCCGAAGCTCTGCACCTGCACGTCGCGATAGCCGAGCTTGCCGACTTCGCTACGGATCTTCTCGAGATCGGCCGCCTGCGTGTAGGCCACTTCCATGACCGTACCGCCGGTGAACTCGATCGACAGGTGCAGGCCCCGCGTGAGCAGGAAGAACACCGCCGCCACGAACGTGAGCGCCGAGATGATGTTGAAGATCAGGGCGTGCCGCATGAACGGCACGTCTTTCTTGATGCGGAAAAATTCCATGACTGTTTCCTCTCGCGCCTGCGGTTATTGCTCGCCTGCGTCGGGTGCGTTCGTCGCACCATCCGGGCGCCACACCTGACCGATCGCCAGCGTCTTGAGCTTGCGACGGCCGCCGTACCACAGGTTGACCAGACCGCGCGAGAAGAACACGGCCGAGAACATCGAGGTCAGGATACCCAGGCAGTGCACCACGGCGAATGCGCGCACCGGGCCCGAACCGAACGCCAGCAACGCCAGGCCGGCGATGAGTGTCGTCACGTTCGAGTCCAGAATCGTTGCCCAGGCGTGCTCGAAGCCCAGCGAAATCGCCTTCTGGGCCGACGCTCCCGCGCGCAGTTCTTCACGGATACGTTCGTTGATCAGCACGTTGGCGTCGATGGCCATACCGAGCGTAAGCGCGATAGCGGCAATGCCCGGCAGCGTGAGCGTGGCCTGCATCATCGAGAGCACGGCGACGAGCAGCAACAGGTTGAACAGCAGGGCGATCACCGAGAAGACGCCGAACAGCATGTAGTACAGCATCATGAACACCGCGATGGCGATCAGGCCGTACATCACCGAGTCGACACCCTTTTGCACGTTATCTGCACCGAGGCTCGGGCCGATCGTGCGTTCTTCGATGATCTCCATCGGGGCGGCGAGCGAACCGGCGCGCAACAGCAGCGCCAGATCGTTGGCGCCTTGCGCCGAGCCCATGCCGGTGATCTGGAAGCTCTGGCCCAGTTCGCTGCGGATGTTGGCCACCGTCAGCACTTCGCCCTTGCCCTTCTCGAACAGCACGATGGCCATCGGCTTGCCGATGTTGTCGCGCGAGACATCACGCAACACACGGCCGCCTGCGGCGTCGAGCTTGATGTTGACGGACGGCTGCTGGTGATCGTCGAAGCCTGCCGAAGCGCTCGTGATGCGATCGCCGCTGAAGATCACCTGACGCTTGAGCATCACCGGTGCGCCATTGCCGTGCAGGAACAGCTCGTCCTGCGGCGGCACCGGCGTGTTGGCCGACACCAGACGCGGCGCATCCGGGTCGGCCAGACGTGCTTCGAGCGTTGCCGTACGGCCGATGATGTCCTTCGCCTTGGCGGTGTCTTGCACGCCGGGCAACTGCACCACGATGCGATCCGGGCCTTCCTGCTGAATCACCGGTTCGGACACACCGAGTTCGTTCACCCGGTTATGCAGCGTGACGATGTTCTGCTTGACGGCGTTGTCCTGCACGGCGCGGCGCGCCGCTTCCGTGAACGCACCCACCACCTTGAACGTGCCGTTCGGGCCGGCTTGCGTGGTGTAGGTGAGATCGGGCAAACCATCGGTGAGGGCGGTGCGGGCGCGGTCCGCGTCGTCCTGGCTGCTGAAGACGGCTTCGATACCGGTATCCGTGCGCGTCACGCCGTTATGGCGGATGTTCTTGTCGCGCAGCAGCGTCCGGGCATCGGCTGCGGCAGCATCCAGACGCTTGGTGATGGCGCCGGCCATGTCGACTTGCAGCAGGAAGTGGACCCCGCCGCGCAGGTCGAGGCCGAGGTACATCGGCAGCGCGTGGATTCGGGAGAGCCACGCTGGCGAGGCCGAGAGCAGGTTGAGCGCGACGACATAGGTCGGATCGGTCGGATCGGTGTTCAGCGACGACTGAAGCAGATCCTTGGCGCGAAGCTGCGTGTCGGTATCGGCGAAGCGAATGCGTACGCTCGGGTTGGCGCCCGTGTTGTCGAACACGGCGCCGTTATAGACAATGTTCTGTGCCTTGAGCGCGTCTTCGGCGCGCGAAAGCGTCGAGGGATCGACCTTGACGGTCGCCTTGACGCTGGAAATCTGTACTGCCGGTGTTTCACCGAACAGGTTCGGCAGTGTATAGAGCACCCCGATGGCAAGTGCCACCAGAATGACGACGTATTTCCAGAGAGGATAGCGATTCATAGCAGCGGGCTAGGGTGATGCCTCGTGGCAAACCGTGCTTCGGACCGGCCGGCATGGCGACGCAGATCGCCACGATCGGCGTCGCCATGCACTGCGGCCGCCGGTAAGGGCGGCCGCGTACGGATGCGCGAAGGATCAGAGCGCCTTGATGGTGCCCTTCGGCAGCAGGGTGGTGATAGCGCCCTTCTGCACGTTGATCTCGACGTTCTCGGCGATCTCCACGGTCACGAAGGTCTCGCCGACCTTCGAGATGCGTCCGGCCAGGCCGCCCGAGGTTACGACTTCGTCGCCCTTGGTGAGGGCCGCCAGCATGTTGCGGGTCTCTTTCTGACGCTTCATTTGCGGACGAATCATGATGAAGTACAACACCACGAACATCAGCACGAGCGGCAGGAAGCTCATCAGGTTGCTGGTCGGACTGGCAGCGCCAGCCGTCTGAGCGAAGGCTTCGGAAATCAGCACGTTCGGTTCTCCTTATGTAAGACGTGTAAAAGCCGCGTGTGGCCGGGTCTCCGGACACGCGCGGCGTGTGTTTCGGTACGAGGACGCACGATCCAAGCCCGGCATTTTACCACTGCCCGACCCCGTTCCCCCGGGGGATTCGGTACCCGCTGCCGGGCCCCGGCCACTTACTGCACGCCGCGCGCGCGATCGGCCCGGAACCGGGCGACGAATGCGTCGAAGGCGTGGGCTTCAATGGCATCCCGGATTTCCTGCATCAGCGTGAGATAGTAATGCAGGTTGTGGATGGTGTTGAGCCGCGCGCCAAGAATCTCCCCGGCTCGTTGCAAGTGGTGCAGATAGGCGCGCGAGAAGTTTCGACAGGTGTAACAGCCGCAAGTTTCGTCCAGCGGGCGCGTGTCGCTCTTGTGCGAGGCGTTGCGGATCTTCAGATCGCCAAACCGCGTGAAGAGCCAGCCATTGCGGGCGTTGCGCGTGGGCATCACGCAGTCGAACATGTCCACGCCCGCGGCCACACCGGCCACGAGGTCTTCCGGCGTGCCCACGCCCATCAGGTAGTGCGGTTTGTTCACAGGCAGACGTGGCGCCACGTGTTCAAGCACGCGCATCATGTCTTCCTTCGGTTCGCCGACCGACAGCCCGCCGATCGCATATCCGTGGAAGTCCAGCTCGGACAGCCCGGCGAGCGACTCGTCGCGCAAATGTTCGTACATGCCGCCTTGCACGATCCCGAACAGCGCATTCGGGTTCTCGAGGCGGTTGAATTCGTCGATGGAGCGCTTGGCCCAGCGCAGCGACATGCGCATCGACTGACCGGCCTCGACCTCTGTGGCGGGACGGCCGTCGATCTCGTACGGCGTGCATTCGTCGAACTGCATGACGACGTCCGAATTGAGCACGCGCTGGATCTGCATCGAGATTTCCGGCGAGAGGAAGAGGCGGTCGCCATTCACCGGCGAGGCAAATTTCACGCCGTCTTCGCTGATCTTGCGCAGTTCGCCGAGGCTGAATACCTGAAAACCGCCGGAATCCGTGAGAATCGGACGGTCCCAGCCCATGAAGCGGTGCAGGCCGCCATGCGCGGCGATCGTCTCCAACCCCGGGCGCAGCCAGAGGTGGAAGGTGTTGCCGAGGATGATCTGAGCGTTGTTTTCGACGAGTTCGGCCGGCGACATCGCCTTGACCGAACCGTAGGTGCCGACCGGCATGAAGATGGGCGTCTCGACCACGCCGTGGTTGAGCGTGACGCGCCCCCGGCGGGCCTGCCCGTCGGTGGTGATGAGTTCGAACTTGAGCATGTGTCGTGCGCCCCGGCACCACCGGCAACACAAGCCGGCGCCCGCGCGGGACGTCAAAAAAGCGGCCAGCGCCCCATGCGCGGCCAGGACGCCATTGTACCGGGTCGCATGGCCGTCGGACGCGGATCAGACGACCATGCGACTTCAGGCGGCGGCTTTCGGTGCGTCGTGCAGCGCCACGCGCGAGAGGATCATGGCGTCGCCGTAGCTGAAGAAGCGGTAACGCTGCTCGATGGCGTGCCGGTAGGCCGCGCGGATCGTCTCAACGCCCGAGAATGCCGACACGAGCATGAGCAGCGTCGATTTGGGCAAATGGAAGTTGGTGACGAGACGGTCGACCAACTGGAAACGATAGCCTGGCGTAATGAAAATGTTCGTCTCGGCGCTCCCGGCGTGCAGGGTGCCCGGCGTGCCGCCGGCTGCCAGCGTGGCCTGTGCCGCGGACTCCAACGCCCGCATCGACGTCGTGCCCACCGCGATCACGCGCCCGCCGCGCGCCCGTGTGGCGGCCACGGCGTCCACCAGCGAGGGCGTGATCTCGTACCACTCCGAATGCATCTTGTGCTCGTCGATGTTCTCCACGCGTACCGGCTGGAACGTGCCCGCGCCGACATGCAGCGTGAGCGCGGCGCGCTGGACGCCCAGCGCGTCGAGGCGGGCGAAAAGAGCGTCGTCGAAGTGAAGGCCGGCCGTCGGCGCGGCCACCGCGCCCGGATTGCGGGCATAGACAGTCTGGTAGCGTGTTTCGTCGGCTGCGTCGGCGTCGTGCTCGATGTACGGCGGCAGCGGCAAGCGGCCGTAGGTCTCGAGCAGCGTGTAGCAGTCGTCAGGGAAATGCAGTGTGTAGAACGGCTCGACGCGCTCGCCGACCGTCACCTCGAAGGCATCGGCCAGACGCAGCACGGTGCCGGGCGCCGGGCTTTTGCTTGCGCGAATCTGGGCGAGGGCCGTCCGGTCGTCGATCACGCGCTCGACGAGCACTTCGATCTTGCCGCCGCTCGCCTTCTGGCCGAACAGACGGGCCTTGATGACGCGCGTGTCGTTGAACACGAGCAGGTCGCCAGGCGCTAGCAGGTTGGGCAGATCGGTGAAGTGCCGGTCGTACAGATGAGGGGGCGCGACGCTGCCGTCGACCTCCAGCAGGCGGCTGGCCGTGCGCTCGGTGAGCGCGGTCTGTGCGATCAGATCGGGCGGCAGGTCGAAATCGAAATCGGAAAGGGTATACATCAGCGTTTACAATGCGTAGCAACCGACATTTTACTTGGTTCGTCCGAAGGCCTGCCGGCACGGTGTGCGCCGCACGGGCGAACACCCCCGAACTCGCGACTGCATGACCGAACGCAGAATGCCCGCCACCGCGCCTGACGACGCCCCTGCCGACCTTGTGGATCTTGCCGATGCCGCAGGTGCACAGGCAGACGCCGCGCCACGCCCCGCTGCGAAACGCGCGCGACGTACGTCCTCGCCAGCCGAGGCGCAGACTGGCATCGACGCGCCGGTTCCCGCCAAATCGGAGAAGTCCTCCAAATCCGCCAAAGCCTCGAAAGAGGCCAAGCCGGCCGCACGCAAGACGGCCGGCTCCGGCACTGCCGACAAGCTCGCCAAGCTCGGCCTGAAGCGCGACATCGATCTGATACTGCATCTGCCGATGCGCTACGAGGACGAAACCACGTTGCGCAAGATCGGCGACGTGCTGCCCAGCGAACTGGCGCAGGTCGAAGGCGTTGTCACGTCGAGCGAAGTGGCTTACCGGCCGCGCCGTCAGTGGGTGGTACGCATCGCTGACGAAGGTCACGAACTCGTGCTGCGTTTTCTGAATTTCTACGGCAGCCAGCAGAAACAGCTCGCCATCGGCACCCGCGTGCGAGTGCGCGGCGAAGTGCGTGGCGGCTTTTTCGGATTGGAGATGGTGCATCCCGCGTATCGCGTCGTGCAGGACGCCGCGACACCGTTGCCGGAGGCCCTCACGCCGGTGTACCCGAGCGCGGCGGGACTCTCGCAAGCCTATCTGCGTAAAGCGATTCACAACGCCATGGAGCGTACTCCGCTGCCGGAGTTGCTGCCTCAGGGGCTGCTTCAGCACGCCATCGGCCCCGATCACCCGCTCCCGGCACTGGCCGATGCCGTGCGTCTGCTGCATGCGCCACCGCCCGAGGTGTCGGAGACGGCGCTCATCGAGCGTTCGCATCCGGCGTGGTTGCGCATCAAGTGCGAGGAACTGCTCGCGCAGCAACTCTCGCTCAAGCGGGCGCAGGCGGCGCGCCGGCGTCTGGCGGCGCCGTCCTTTGGCAAATCCGTGCCGGGCGGTTTGCTCGCGCGCTTCGAAGCGGCGCTGCCGTTCCGGCTGACGGGTGCGCAGCAGCGTGTGTGGGCGGAGATCCAAGCCGATCTGGCCGAACCGCATCCGATGCAGCGTCTGTTGCAGGGCGACGTGGGCAGCGGCAAGACGATCATTGCTGCGCTGGCGGCCGCGCAGGCCATCGACGCCGGTTTCCAGGCGGCCATCATGGCGCCGACCGAAATTCTCGCGGAACAGCATCTGCGTAAGCTCTCGGCGTGGCTCGTGCCACTGGGCGTCGACGTCGCGTGGCTGGCGGGCAGCATGAAGGCGAAGGAAAAGCGCGAAGCCCTTGCCCGTGTGGCGAGCGGCGAAGCGCAACTCGTCATCGGTACGCACGCCATCATTCAGGACACGGTCACGTTCGCGCGACTGGGCATGGCGGTGGTCGACGAGCAACACCGGTTCGGGGTCGCGCAACGTCTGGCCCTGCGCAGCAAGATGCAGACGGCAGGCATGGGCGAGCGCGCGATGCCGCATCAGTTGATGATGAGCGCGACGCCCATTCCGCGCACGCTCGCCATGACGTACTACGCCGATCTCGACGTCTCTGTGATCGACGAGTTGCCACCGGGCCGCAGCCCGGTCGTCACGAAATTGATCAGCGACACACGCCGGCCCGAAGTGATCGACCGTGTTCGCGCGGCGGCGCTTGCCGGACGTCAGGTGTACTGGGTTTGCCCGCTGATCGAGGAGAGCGAAGCGCTGCAATTGCAGACGGCCGTCGATACCCACGCGCAATTGGTGGCGGCGCTGCCCGAACTGCGCGTGGGGCTCGTTCACGGACGACTCTCCCCTGCGGAAAAGGCCGCCGTGATGGAAGACTTCACGCGCGGCGACACGCATCTGCTGGTGGCGACCACGGTCATCGAAGTGGGCGTGGACGTGCCCAACGCGTCTCTGATGGTGATTGAGCACGCCGAGCGCTTCGGGCTCGCGCAATTGCACCAGTTGAGAGGACGCGTCGGGCGGGGCTCCGCGGAATCCGTCTGTCTGCTGATGTACGCATCGCCGCTGTCGATGGGCGCGAAGGCGCGCTTGCAGACGATGCGCGAGACCACTGACGGTTTTGTCATTGCCCGGCGAGATCTGGAGATCCGCGGCCCGGGCGAGTTTCTCGGTGCGCGGCAGTCCGGCGCGGCCATGCTGCGCTTTGTCGATCTGAGCGAAGACGCCTGGTTGATCCCAGGGGCGCAGGAAGCGGCCGATGTGCTGCTGAAGTCCCATCCTGGCGCGGTGGCGGCGCATCTGGAGCGCTGGCTCGGGGCGCGGGAAGACTATCTGAAAGCGTGACGCCCGGCGTCTGTACGGCGGCGGGGCGGGAGGATGACGGCAAGCGCGTCGCCCGAAAACGGGCAATCGCCGCCCGATTGTGCTATAAAAAAGAAAATCTATCGATTATGGTATTTCGATTAATTTACACAGGTTAGGACGACATGACCCTCACGGAACTCAAGTACATCGTGGCGGTGGCGCGTGAACGCCATTTCGGTCGCGCGGCGGAAGCCTGTTTCGTCAGCCAGCCGACGCTCTCGGTGGCCATCAAGAAGCTCGAAGACGAGCTGAACGTACAGATTTTCGAGCGTGGCGCGGCAGAAGTGAGCGTGACGCCGCTCGGCGAGCAGATCGTGGCGCAAGCGCAGCGCGTGCTCGAGCAGACCATCGCCATCAAGGAAATTGCCAAGCAGGGCCGCGATCCGCTCGCCGGCCCGCTGCGTCTTGGTGTGATCTACACGATCGGACCGTATCTGCTGCCGGCGCTCGTCAAGGAGATGATCGAGACCACGGCGCAGATGCCGCTCATGCTGCAAGAGAACTACACGCTCAAGCTCATCGAATTGCTCAAGCAGGGCGAAATCGATGCGGCGATCATGGCGCTGCCGTTCCCGGAGAGCGGCCTGATGGTGCGTCCGCTTTACGATGAGCCGTTCGTGGTGGCGCTGCCGCGCTCGCATCCGTGGGCCGACCGTTCGGAGATCGACGCCGGCGACCTGAAGCAGGAGACGATGTTGCTGCTCGGCAGCGGACATTGCTTCCGCGATCACGTGCTGGGTGTGTGCCCGGAACTGATGCGCTTCTCGCAGAATGCCGACGGCATCCAGAAGACGTTCGAGGGCTCCTCGCTCGAGACGATTCGTCATATGGTCGCGAGCGGCGTCGGCATCACCGTGCTGCCGAAGACATCGGTACCCGATATGCAAGCGCCCGACAGCTTGCTGCGCTATGTGCCGTTCTCGGCGCCGGTGCCCGACCGTCGCGTCGTGCTGGCGTGGCGCAAGAGCTTCACGCGTCTGCCGGCCATCGACGCCGTGGCGCAGGCCATTGCCCGGTGCCATCTGCCAGGCGTGATTCCGCTCGACCTGCCCGCAACATCGAACTGATGTCGCACTGACGCACCGGGGCGCACTCGTCCCGATACCCCCAAAACCGCCATACGCCGCTGCCTCGTGCCGCGGCGTATTGCTTTTGTCTATCACATATATAAAAACGATTAATTCGACGATTCTAATAAAAATAATTAATCTGGTGTCGCGCGTTTGAAACCGGTACCACCCGAGATGCCGGGCTGCCAGACGCCGATCGCTGCCCCTGCAGCAAGACGCATTCGAGGTGCCGACGATGACCCAACTGAAGGCCTATTTGCACGACATCGAAACCACGCTGGAACGAATACTCGCCGACTTCGCGCTCATGAGCGCTTGAGTCTCGCGAGATTGCACGATCAGGAAACAGGAGAGCGTCACATGTCAGATACGAAAAAACTCACCACCGCCGCCGGTGCACCGGTGCCCGACAACCAGAACACGATGACGGCCGGACCCCGCGGTCCGGCATTGCTGCAAGACGTGTGGTTCCTCGAGAAGCTCGCACACTTCGACCGCGAGGTCATTCCCGAGCGTCGTGTCCACGCGAAGGGCTCGGGCGCATTCGGCAAGCTCACCATCACGCATGACATTACGAAGTTCAGCCGCGCCCGTGTGTTCGAGGCGATTGGCAAGGAAACGCCCGTCTTCCTGCGTTTCTCGACGGTGGCGGGCGAGCGCGGTGCGGCCGACGCCGAGCGCGATGTGCGCGGCTTCGCGATGAAGTTCTACACCGACGAGGGCAACTGGGATCTCGTGGGCAACAATACGCCCGTGTTCTTCGTGCGCGATCCGCTCAAGTTCCCCGACTTCATCCATACGCAGAAACGCGATCCGAAGACCAACCTGCGCAACCCGACGGCCGCGTGGGACTTCTGGTCGCGTCATCCCGAGTCGCTCCATCAGGTGACGATTCTCATGAGCGATCGCGGCTTGCCGGCGAACTATCGCCAGCAGCACGGCTTCGGTTCGCATACGTTCAGCTTCATCAACGCCGCCAACGAGCGCTTCTGGGTGAAGTTCCATTTCAAGTCGATGCAAGGTGTCGAGAACCTGACGAACGCTCAGGCGGCGGAAGTGGTTGCAGGCGATCGCGAGAGTGCGCAGCGTGATCTGTTCGCCTCGATCGAGGCCGGCAACTTCCCGCGCTGGCGTATGCAGGTGCAGGTGATGCCTGAGGCAGACGCTGCGACCTATCGTATCAACCCGTTCGATCTGACGAAGGTGTGGCCGCATGCGGATTACCCGCTCATCGACGTCGGTGTGCTGGAACTCAATCGCAACCCGGAGAACTACTTTGCCGAAGTCGAGCAAGCGGCGTTCAATCCGGCTAACGTCGTGCCGGGCATCGGCTTCTCGCCGGACCGCATGTTGCAGGGGCGTCTGTTCTCGTATGGCGACACGCAGCGCTATCGCCTGGGTGTGAATCACAGCGCGATCCCGGTCAATGCGCCGAAGTGCCCGTTCCACAACAGCTTCCATCGCGATGGGGCGATGCGTGTGGACGGCAATCTGGGCAGCACACCGAACTACGAACCGAATCGCTACGGCGCGTTTGCCGAGCAGCCGGCGTTCCGCGAGCCCCCGCAAGCCGTGGGCGCCGTGGCCGATCGCTTCGACCATCGCGAGGACGACGATTACTACTCGCAGCCGCGCGCGTTGTTCAATCTGTTCGACGATGCGCAGAAGTCGCGCCTGTTCGGCAATATTGCCGCCGCCATGCAGGGCGTGCCGGACGATGTGGCCGTGCGTCAGATCGGTCACTTCGCCAAGATCGATCCGGCGTACGCGCAAGGGGTCATCGCCGCACGTGAGGCGTTGGCGAAGTAACACAACGGCGTCGCGTGACGGCTCAATAGCGCTGGAGCAAGACGCTCAGTCAGACGGCGGGGGCGGGTGGCACCGTTCCCGTGCCGCCATTGCTGCTGGCGCCGGTGGTTCGTGGGAGGCGTCAGACAGACGGCCAGAAGGCACGTATCGCCGCGATGCCGTAGGCCCCGGCATGGCGAGCGCTCGTCAACATGTCGGCGCGCATGCCGCCAAGAGCGAAGACCGGCAGCGACGTCTGTGCGGCGAATGCGGTGAACGCGGGCCAGCCGAGCGGTGTGGCGTCGGGATGCGTCGCCGTGGCGAGCACCGGCGACAGCGTTACGAAGTCGAGTCCCAGACGCGTGGCGTGCGCGAGTTGCGCGGCGTCGTGGCAGGCGGCGCTCACGAGCTTCCAGCCCGCCGGACGCTCGTGGCAGGCCATGAGCCGCGCGCTGGTCAGGTGCCAGCCGTCCGCCTGCGGCATAGTGCCGGCATGCACGCCGTTCATGGCGTCTAGCCAGAGATCCACGACGTCGTGCGGCGGATTGAGGATGAGTTGCGCGCCAGCAGCATGCGTCAACGCCAACGCACTCTCTGCCAGGGCACGATAGCCGTCTGCATCGAGCGACCGATTGCGAAGCTGCACTAGACGCGTGCCGCGCGCGAGCGCTTGCGCGAGCTGCGAGGCAAACATGGCGATCTGTGTGCGCGATGCAATGTCGGGCGTCACCAGAAGCTGGCGGGGCAGGGGTATCTGAGCAGGGGGCGAGGCATCGTTCGCAACGGCGCTCGCGCATGACATTCCGGCGGGATGGGTGGGCATCGACAGGCGGTAGGCGGAGTCTGCTGAATTCGCAGTAGCGGCAAGTATGCGCGCAGTGTAACCGGAATGCCGGGACGAACATCTCGAGGAAAGTACGGAGGCGGCACGCCTGCCTTTCCACGTATGCATATCTCGCCTCTATCAGGCGAGATATGCCATAGAGAAAGGGTGCACTTCATAGTGCAGTCCAGTACACTCGCCGGATGCCTTCCGCTTGGCTTGTCCGCAACCTCCTCGTCAGTCTGTTCCTGCCACCGGTCAATGTGTTGGTGCTTGCAGGGCTTGCGCTCATCGTCTGGCGGCGCTGGCCGCGCGTTGGCAAGATACTGGCGGTCGCTGCCGTGCTGGCGCTTTGGGTGCAGGCGATGCCCTGGTTCGGCCGGCAACTGGCCTATCCGCTAGAGGTGGGGACTACGATCGATCTCAAGGCGCTCGATGCTGCGCGTCAGGCGCCCGACGCTACGGCGAAGCTGCCGCAAGCCGTAGTGATCCTCGGCGGTGGGGCGAGCCTTCACGCGCCGGAATTCGGCCGCGCAAATGGCGCCGATGCCAACGATGCCACACTGGCCCGCGTGCGCTATGGCGTGTTTCTCGCACGCCGGGCGCAGTTGCCGGTGCTTGTCTCGGGCGGCAGTCCGACGGGCGAAGCTGTCGAGGCGCACGTCATGGCGCAGATTGCGACGGAAGAGTTCGGTGTACCCGTGCGCTGGATAGAAGCGCAATCATTGAACACGGCGCAAAACGCCGCTTTTAGCGCGAATATGCTGACTAACGCCGGCGTGTCGCGCATCTATCTGGTCACGAGCACATGGCATATGCGCCGTGCTCGCGACCAGTTCGAACGTGCCGGACTCACGGTGGTACCCGCACCGTGCTGCAACGCGAACGCGTTCGAGCCGGATATCGTGCCAGGCTGGTGGCCGACCGTTAGCGGCCTGCGCACCACGCATCAGGCGTTGCGCGAATGGATGGGCCTGGCGGTGGGGCACTGACCCGCGCGGTATCCGCAAAATGTCACGAAGCGCCGGCATCGTAGACACCAAGATGGATTGTCCGGAGCCCCGCGTTGGCGAGGCTTCCTGAATTGCCAACCCTAAATGAGAGAGACGTATGAAGACGAAAGCAGTTCTGAGCGTTGAAGACGTGCAGAAGATCAACGCTGCCGCCGTGGCCGAAGCTACCGCTAACGGCTGGAACGTATGCATCACGATCGTCGATGACGGCGGCCATGCCCTGTCGTTGCATCGTATGGACGGCGCAGCCCCCAGCACCGCCATGATGTCGCTGGGCAAAGCGCAGACCTCGGCGGTCGGCCGTCGTGAAAGCGGTGCGTTCGAGGAAATGATCAATGGCGGGCGCTTTGCGTTCCTGAGCGCGCCGAACACCGCGATGCTCGAGGGCGGCGTGCCGATCATCGTCGATGGCAACGTCATTGGTGCGGTCGGGGTGTCGGGTGTGAAGTCGGCGCAAGACGCACAGATCGCACGCGCGGGCATTGCGGCCGTGACCGGCGCCTGATCCTCGTACCAAAAGAAAAAACCCCGTCCGGGAAGGACGGGGCAAAGGCTTGTCAGGCCGGATGGCCCCACCTGAGGCTTGGCAGGCTGGGCCAGAGGAGAACATCAATGAAACCCGAGTGGATGGACAAAAAAAGCGGCTTGGCTGGCGTGCAACGCAGGTAGAGAGGGGCTTGCCGTAACTACATGGGATCGCGTTGCATTCGCTGGCTACTGCCAAACACCTCTTAGGCGAGGTGGTCCCCACAAAACTCGGTGAAGGCGACGGCACGGTCGTGGTCATGCCGCCGCCAAAATTCGTAACAACTCCGGCGTCTTACTTCGTCAGAATCAACTTGCCATAACGCGTGGCGCGCAACTGATATGTCTGTCCGTTGTGCAGGATATTCACGCATTGCGTGCCTTGCAGCAGGTGATCGCTGGTCAGCACCCGGCCCGTGACGTGGCTGGCCGGCTTTTCTGCCGCCGGGCTAGCCACTTGCGTGCGCGATACCGACAAGGTGCGGCGCGCCGCCGTAGCGGGCTGGGTCTGTCGGGCAGTGGGGGGGCTTGCGCTCATCTCGCTCATCCGTGTGGCTGACTGTGAGATGAATATTAAATGAGAATCATTCCCATTTATATTTAAATTTGACTATTGTCGTATTTCATCGAATAGACTCTGACTAAACGCCGCTTTGCCGGGCGGTGGATGTCACCGTCCGGCAAAGCGGCCTGCCTGAGGCGGCTTCCGGCTGTTCAGCCCAATGCACCCTGTTCGGCGAGCGCGCGGATCTGCCCGATGGTGTCGATGTCTGCCTCACGATAGGCGGATTTCACGAATTCGCTGTAACGCGTGTCGGCAGTGTCGGCGTCTTCCGGCAGCGTCGTGCTGTAGGTGAAGCGCACGAAGTAGTGCGTCGGTGTCGGCTCTTCGATACGCATCGTGAGGGTGCCGCCGGCATGCTGTTCGGTGGCCGCCGTTTCATAGCGAACGGACTGCAGGGCATCGAAGACGACCCGGTCGTGCACCACGGCTTGCCCAAAGCGCAGCTCTCGGGTGAGCGTGTCTTCGGTGCGTTCGTGCACGATGCACTCATCGAGTCCCAGCACGAAAGATTCCGGCTGCTCGGCGCGCTGCACGAGGCCTCGCCAGAGTTGATCGCGCGTGAGCGCGAAGGCCAGTGGATTCAGGAGGTCGTTGACCTCGATCAGGTGTTCGTACTGCAAGAAGATTTCCCCTTCAATCGATGATGGCAGGCGTGTCGTGACGACATGCCTGCAACGCGCCGGATGTTGTTACTCGACCAATGTACTGTCGATGGCGATGGTGCCCGACAACACCTTGTGAATTGGGCACGCGTTGGCAATTTCCAAGAGGCGCTGACGTTGCTCCTCCGATAAATCACCCGCCAGTTCGATCTTGCGTGTGATCTGCGTTGTCCCGGCGGGCGGTTTGCCGTCAGGGTTCATCGCGAGCGTCACTTTCACATCCTTGAGCGGCCATTCCTTGCGACGTGCATACATCTGCAACGTAATCGACGTGCAAGCCCCGAGACTGGACAGCAGCAACGCCGCCGGGACGGGCCCCAAATCCGCACCGCCGAGCGTTGCCGGCTCGTCGGCGCTCCATTCGTGCTTGCCGTCCGTGAGATGAGTGGTGAAACCTGCAGCGCCCAAATGGGCGGTGACAATCGCGTCTGAGGCCATGGCAACTCCTGTAGGGGCTCGATGCACGTCATGAAACGTGTCGAGAGATGACAAAAACGGCCCGGCGAAGCCATTGGGCCACAACGCACTATGCGCGCCATTGTGACCCAATTCCGCCGAGCGGGTGCGAGCGGCGGGGGCTTCCCGCCGGCACAGATTCAGGCGGCGGAACCCGAGGCGGGAATGCGTCCCATCCGACCCGCCTGGAAGTCGAGAATGGCTTGACGGATTTCGCCTTCCGTATTCATGACGAACGGGCCGTAACGTGCGACCGGCTCGCCCAGCGGCTTGCCTCCGATCAGCAGGAACGATAGCGGCTTGTCGCTATCGTTGCGCACCGTGACGCCTTCCCCCTCATTGCCGAAGACGACCATTTGATGGGTCTTCGCGAGCGAGGCATCGGCACCGAAATGCCCCTCACCGTCGATCACGTAGGCAAACACGTTGAAGTCCGCAGGCACCGGATGATCGAGCAAGGCTTGCGGTTGCAGCGTGAAGTGCTGATACAGGATCGGGGTGCGTGTCTCGATGGCGGCACGCGTGCCCAAGGCCTCGCCTGCAATCACGCGCACCGAGACCTTGCCGTCGTCGCTCGTCGCGCTCGGGATGCCTGCCGCAGGCAGTTCCTGATAACGCGGCGTCATCATCTTGTCGGTGCGCGGCAGGTTCACCCAGAGCTGAAAGCCATGCATCTCGCCGCCACGCTGCTGAAAGGCCTGCGATGGCATCTCCGAGTGAATGACGCCGGCACCTGCCGTCATCCACTGCACGTCGCCGGGCGTGAGCTTGCCTGCGTGGCCTTGCGAGTCACGATGCTCCATCTCGCCGGCGAGCAGGTACGTCACGGTCTCGAAGCCGCGGTGCGGGTGATCGGGTGCGCCCTTTGCGTCGCCGGGGACGACTTGCATCGGGCCCATCTCGTCGAGCAGCAGGAACGGATCGAAGTCCGCCAGCATGCGGGTCGGGAACGGACGATTGACGTGGAAACCGGCGCCTTCCTGCGTTTGCGCTGCCGTGAAGACGCGGGCGACCGGGCGAGCGTAGGGAGTGCTCATGAGGGAATCTCCTGTGGGGACGGGGGCCGAGATGGCGTCTTGCGTCCAATGTCATGCCCAAACTATATCGGGGTAGATGGCATCGGGAGTAGCCCATAACACAGGAAGGATTGTTACCCGATTGGAACAATAGCGGGAAAACGCAGGTGAGTCGCGCGATTCGCGAATCTCAGGGACGAAAAAAAACGCGGTGACGAACACCGCGCTTTCCCTTCTGCGACTCGTGGATCGGCCGGACTTACCTGGCCGCCGGCTCGGTCACGAAACCGAGTTTGGTCACCCCTGCCGTCTGTGCTTCCGAGAGCACCTTGGCAACGCTCTCGTAACGCACGTTCTTGTCGGCGAACAGATGCAGTTCCGGTTGCGGCTGCGCTGCGGCGGCTTGCGCCAGACGCGCCTTGAGCGTGGCGTCGTCGACGGCCTGTTTGTCCCAGAAGACGGTGCCGTCGGCCTGGATCGACAGGTCGACCTTGGCCGGCTTGGTGTCTTCCGGCTGGCTGCTTGCCTGCGGCAGGTCGAGCTTGACCGAGTGATTGAGCACCGGCAGCGTCACGATGAAGATGATCAGCAACACCAGCATGACGTCGACGAGCGGCGTCATGTTGATCTCGCTCATCATGGCGTCATCGGCACCGTCGTCGCTGCTGTATGAACCCATAGCCATAGCGAACTCCTTCTTTTGCGCCGCCGCTTAGCTGGCGCTGGCCGGCGTGGACTTGCGCACCGGCGTGATGTTGGTCGCGAACTGCGTCGAGTGCAGGCTGGCGCCGGTCAGGAAGTAACCGTGCAGGCTGTGGGCGAAGCGGTTGAGCTTCGAGACGATGCCCTTGTTGGCGCGCGTCAGCGCGTTGAAGCCGAGCACCGCGGGAATCGCGACGAACAGACCGAAGGCCGTCATGATAAGCGCCTCACCCACGGGGCCGGCCACTTTGTCGATGGTCGTCTGCCCCGATGCGCCGATGGCCAGCAGAGCGTGATAGATACCCCACACCGTGCCGAACAGGCCAACGAACGGTGAGGTCGAGCCGATCGATGCCAGCATGGCCAGACCGCTTTGCAGGCGCGAAACCGTGTCGTCCACCGAGTTCTTCAGTGCGCGCGTGATCCAGTCGCTCACGTCCATCTTGTCGTGCAAATGCGGCTGGCTTTGGCGGTGGTGTTCGGCGGCGTCCTGACCTGCGAGGGCGAGGGCGAGGAACGGGTTGTTCTGACCGGATTCGCCGAGCTTTTGCAGGCCGGCGGAGAAGTTATCGGAGTGCCAGAAGTCAGGCTCGGCGGTGCGCGTCAGGCGGCTCAGGCGGAAGACTTGCGTGCCCTTGATGATGATGACCGTCCAGGACAGCACCGACATCACCAACAGCACGATCGCGATCGCACGGGTGACGAAATCGCCCTGCGCCCAGACGTGACTCAAACCATACTCTTGCATTTTGCGTTCCTCGGGAGATCCAGTTCGTAAATCGTGACGTTAATCGTTCAGATTGAAATTAAACGGTTTGGTCGCTGCAGCTTCCACCGCCCGGCCGTTTTGCATCGGGGGCGCACAGCGCATCGCCAGTGCAGCGGTGCGGGCGGCCTGGTCGAGACGGGGGAAGCCGCTCGATTTGACGACATTGGCGCTCGAGACCACACCGCGGGTGTCGATCACGAGACGCAAGGTGACGGTGCCTTCCTCGCCAACGCGACGTGACTGCGTAGGATAGACCACTCGCGGTTCTTCGCATTTGACGGCGAGCCCTTCGACCGGACCCGACGGCGCAGGTGCCGGGGCCGGGGCGGGCGGGGCGGGCGGCGTCGGCGCGGCGTTTTGCACCGGTTCGACTTGCTGCTGCGGCGGTGCGACCGGTTCGGCCTTTTGGGTGATGGCGTTCTTCGGTTGCTCGCGCGGCTTGGGCAGCGGCTGGGCGACCTTCGGCTTCGGCGGTTCCGGCTGCGGTTTGGGCGGCGCGGGTTGCGGTGGCGTCGGCGCGGGCGTGAGCGGAATGATCGTGGCGGTGAATGTCGCCGGTTCGATCGTTGCCTTCTCGGGGTCGTTGCGCAGGTGCGACAACCCGACTAGGGCGGCAATGTGAAGGACGACGATCACAACCGCGATCGCGATGGCGCGCGGCGACGTCAGCGGATCTCGGATCTGCGTGAGCGCAAGGCCAGATGGGGGCACGGCGGTCGACATGATAACGGCTAGGGTACGCTAAATTGCGACGGTGAACGATGAGGCAAGCGCGGTGTGCGAAGCCTCGGGGTTCGGGATGGCCCGACGTACGATCAAAGGAAAACCGCGCCAAGGGGCGCGGTCGGCGAACGCAGTGAGTAAAAAAACCGGGCTTGCACTCACCTTCGAAACAGGAAAAAAGACAAGCATAGCGTTGAAACAAAGCCAATCAGGAGTTCCATCGGGCACCTCCAGGGTGACGAATCGCTGGCTGGCGCATGACGTCTGCGAGACGCCTGGCTGGCTCTGTCGCCGTCGTGATCCGGACGGACTCCGGTCATGACGGCGATATCGGCATGGATGATACGGGCGAGTCTCGCCTTCGCCAAACGTGCCGGCAGCGATTATGCCGCCAGTGCGAGTTCTCGCGTCACAGCTTCGGTCGAAGTCTCGACCTGAGCGGATTGGCAGCAGCCTCCACACGAGCGACCGCAGCACGGCGTGGCCCCCGACACCATCTCCTGAACGTACGGCCCGCACTTGCCGCAGCACAGCGCAACGCCGAGGTCGATCTGGAGATCTTCCATCGTGGAGGCGCCGGCGTCGAGACAAGCCTTGATCTGGCGCTCGGAAACGGATTTGCAGACACAGACGATCATGGTGAAAACGTCAAAATTTAACACTAATGAGAATAATTATTATTTAAGTTATGACGTTTTGCAAGTCCCATTGACCTATCCCATAGCCCACACAGGGATATACGCCAGCGGTTTTACGCGGGAATGATGGGAAGGTTCGGCGGCCGATCCAGACAGACCGGGCCGTGCGGCGCGATTCCGGCAATTTCAACCGTTTGCACGCGTGGGGCGTTGGGCAGTAGGCGATCGGCCATCGTTTGCAGAGCCTTCGCGTTGGCGGTCGTCATCAATTGCAGGCTGCCGTGTCCGCCAGACGGTTGGGAAGCCTTCAACCCATCGGTTTCAAGACGTCGCTGAAGCTGGCGGGCGATAGCTTCGCCCGTGTCGATGAGAGTGAGGGCCGTGTCGAAGCATTGCCGGATGGCGGGGATCAGGAATGGGTAGTGGGTGCAGCCGAGTACGAGCGTGTCGGCGCCTTGCGCCACCATCGGCTCGATGAATCGATCGAGAAGCGCCATGACCTCGGGGGAGCCGATGTCGCCGGCTTCGATGCGCTCGACAAGCCCGTGGCCCGGCTGGCAAAGGAAGCGTTGCCCCTGTGCAGTGTGACGCGCGAGCAGATCCGCGAACCGGGCGCTACGCAGCGTAGCGGCAGTGGCGAGCACACCAATCACACCACTTCGCGATGCCGCTGCGGCGGGCTTGATGCCGGGTTCGACGCCGACGACCGGCCACGACGCGTCGGCGCGCAGCGCTGCCACCCCATGCGCCGTTGCCGTGTTGCAGGCAACGACGAGCGCCTTGGCGCCGCGCTCTCGCAGCCACCGGCCGATCGCGAGGCTGCGTTGTTCGATGAACGAATCGGGGCGTTCGCCATAGGGAGCGAAGTGCGAGTCGGCTACGTAGAGCAGCGACTCATGGGGGAGCAGGGCGCGTACGGCCTGAAGGACCGACAGGCCACCGAGACCGGAATCGAAGACGCCAATCGGCGCGTTGGAGGGCATGGCAAATGAAAAAGGGCCGGCAAATGCCGGCCCCGAAATTTTAGCGCAAACCTTGCCGGCCGATACTGGCCCGGCGATGCACCTGTTATGTGTCTTGTGGGGAGTGACGGGCTTATTCTTCGAACGACGCCATGCCCGACTGCTGGTAGTTCTGGAGACCGACCTTGCCGACCAGTTCGATCTGCGTTTCGAGCCAGTCGATGTGCTCTTCGGTGTCGTGCAGGATCTCGTTGAAGATTTCACGCGAGACGAAGTCCTTCACGCTTTCGCAATGCGCGACACCTTCCTTGCAGGTCTTCTGCGAGAGGGATTCGAGCTTCAGATCGCACTTCAGGATTTCCAGCGTGTCTTCACCGATGAGCAGCTTGTGCAGGTCTTGCAGGTTGGGCAGGCCGTCGAGCATGAAGATGCGTTCGATCAGCTTGTCGGCGTGCTTCATCTCGCCGATGGACTCGTCATATTCATGCTTGCCGAGTTTGTTGAGGCCCCAGTGGTTGTACATGCGGGCGTGCAGAAAGTACTGGTTGATCGCCGTCAGTTCGTTCGTGAGCTGTGCGTTGAGGAGTTCGAGGACTTTCTTGTCGCCTTTCATTTCGGATCCCTGTTTTTCATGCAATTGGCAAGCCGTTGAAGAGTAGCGTGAAAAGGCAGGGAAGCCAAGCTCCGCAAGGCTTTTCGTGAACCGAGGTGCGAATAGAAATACGATTCATTCGCACCCATCGACGCGACATCGACCTGACACAAGGTGGCGTCGGTGCGAAAAAAAACCGGTCGAAGCCGGGCTGGGTCCTGCGGGCTGACGAGGCCCTTTGCGGGTCTCGTGCAGCCTGTGTTGCTGTTCTGTTGTCCTGAATTACTCGGCCGCGACCGGAATCTTGCCGATCTTCGCTTGCCATTCCTTCGGCCCAGTCTGATGCACCGACACGCCGGTCGAATCGACGGCCACGGTCACGGGCATGTCCTTGACGTCGAACTCGTAGATCGCTTCCATGCCGAGGTCTTCGAAGGCCAGCACGCGCGCGGCACGAATCGCCTTGGAGACGAGGTAAGCGGCACCGCCGACCGCCATCAGGTACGCAGCCTTGTGCTTCTTGATGGCTTCGATGGCGGCCGGACCACGTTCCGACTTGCCGATCATGACGGTGAGCCCCGTTTTCGACAGCATCATGTCGGTGAATTTGTCCATACGCGTAGACGTGGTCGGACCTGCCGGGCCGACGACTTCGTCGCGCACCGGATCGACCGGGCCGACGTAGTAAATGGCGCGGCCTTTGAAGTCGACCGGCAGCGGCTCGCCGCGGGCGATCATGTCGGCGATGCGCTTGTGGGCGGCGTCGCGGCCCGTGAGCATCTTGCCCGAAAGCAGCAGGGTCTGGCCCGGCTTCCAGCTTGCGACTTCTTCCGGCGTGAGCGTGTCCAGATCGACGCGCTTGCTCGTCTCGGTGTTCGGCGCCCAGTGCACGTTCGGCCAGGCATCGAGCGACGGTGCGGCGAGGAACGACGGACCCGAGCCATCCAGCGTGAAGTGCGCGTGGCGCGTGGCCGCGCAGTTCGGGATCATGGCGACCGGCTTGGACGCGGCGTGCGTCGGATAGTCGAGGATCTTCACGTCAAGCACGGTGGCCAGACCGCCCAGGCCTTGTGCGCCGATACCGAGGGCGTTGACCTTCTCAAATAGCTCGATACGCAGCTCTTCGTTCCAGTTCTGCGGGCCGCGCTTGATCACGTCATGGATATCGATCGGGTCCATGAGCGATTCCTTGGCGAGCACCATGGCTTTTTCCGCCGTGCCGCCGATACCGATGCCGAGCATGCCTGGCGGGCACCAGCCGGCGCCCATCGTCGGTACGGTCTTCACGACCCAGTCGACGATCGAGTCGGACGGGTTGAGCATCACGAACTTCGACTTGTTCTCCGAGCCGCCGCCCTTGGCCGCGACCGTGATGTCGACCTTGTCGCCTTCCACGATTTCGTAATGGATGACGGCGGGCGTGTTGTCCTTCGTGTTCTTGCGGCCGGCTTCGGGCGGCGCCACGATCGAGGCGCGTAGCACGTTGTCCGGGTGCAGGTAAGCCTGACGCACGCCTTCGTTGATCATGTCGGTAAGGCTGCGCTTGGCGTCCCAGCGCACGTTCATGCCAACCTTCACGAACACCGTCACGATGCCGGTGTCCTGGCACAGCGGGCGGCGGCCTTCGGCGCACATGCGGCTGTTGGTCAGGATTTGCGCGATGGCGTCCTTCGCGGCGGGGCTTTGTTCAGCCTCGTAGGCGCGGCCCAGCGCCTGGATGTAATCGTCCGGATGGTAGTAGCTGATGTACTGCAGGGCACCGGCGACGCTCTGAATGACGTCGTCTTCTTTAATGACGGTAGACATGAAACGGCTCTCGACTTAGTGGGGACTGGTATGGGTGAGGACTTGCGGGGTTGCGTACACCGGGGCGTGACTGTCGTTCGTCATCTTATTGACGAAGGCCATGACGACGGCGGAAAGCAGGAAGGCGCAGTGAATGATCACTTGCCACATGATCGTGTGCGGCGTTTGCTGGGCCGCATCGATGAACGTCTTGAGCAGGTGGATCGACGAGATGCTGATGAGCGCCATCGAGAGCTTCACCTTGAGCACGCCGGCGTTCACATGGTCGAGCCATTCCGGTTCGTCCGGATGGCCTTCGACGCCCAGGCGGGAGACGAACGTCTCGTAGCCGCCGATGATCACCATGATGAGCAGGTTCGAGATCATCACCACGTCGATCAGGCCGAGCACGACGAGCATGATCTGCGTTTCGTCGAACGTCGTTGCGTGGGAGACCAGATGCCAGAGTTCGACCAGAAACTTGTAGACGTAGACGCCTTGCGCGGCGATCAGGCCCAGGTACAGTGGCAGTTGGAGCCAGCGGCTGAAGAAAATGACGCGGGGCAGGGGGCGCATCGGCGCGTCGGACGGGCGGCCGGGAGTCGACATGGCTATTTTGACGAAGTGGAGACATGGGCCTGCGATGACGGCCGCAGGCTGTAGTTATCAAATACGCAAAGCAAATGCGAAACCACCGGGCAACGTGCTCACCGCTGGAACGTCACGGATGGCGCGTCGCAAAAATCGGCATGGCGGGCATTTTACAACGTCTTGCCGGGGACGCCGCGTCCGATTCAGTCCTGGGCCGGCAATAGCGTTTTGCGCGCCCCGGCGCACGGCAGTGCCGCGAGTACGATCCCGGCCACCGTCAGGGCCAGTGCAGCGCCCTGCGCAACGGTCAGCCGCTCGCCCAGAAAGATCACGCCGTAGGCCGTGGCGGCCACGGGCACCATGGCGGTGAAGACCCCGGCCAGTTGTGCGCTGACGTGTCGAATGCCGCGCATCCACAGGAAGAACGAGAACACGCTGGCGGCGAGGCCGTACCAGACGATGAGCGCCCAATGGCCGGGCGTGAGCGACGCGTAATCCACAGCCATCAACCCGACCACGCCGAGCGGCAGCATCAGCACGCCGCCGATCAGGTGCGTATAGGCGCAGATATCGATGGCGGACAGTTCTGCGGCGAGCCGCTTCGAGACGATCACGTAGATGGCTTCGCAAACGACGGCGCCCAGCACGAGGGCGTTGCCGAGCCATGCGTTGCCTGTCCCGGAAGCGTCGGCACCGTGCGCGTCGTCGCGAGAGAGGTTCAGCAGCGCCACACCGGCGATCGCGAGTGCAACGCTCACCAACGTGCGCCGCGACGGGTGTTCGCGCAGCACCGCCCACGACAGCAGCGCCACGCAGGCGGGCAACGTGGCGGTGATGACGCCGGCGGCGGTGGCCGTCGTCATCCGCACGCCCGAGAGTATGAGCAGGGTGAAGAGGAACGTGCCGAAGAATGTCTGCACGAAGAGGTGCCCCCATTGGCTGCGCGTCACGCGTCGCATGGCGGCTGGCCGGTAGCGGGGGGCGAGGGCGATGACGGCGATCACGAAGCGCCACAGGGCGAAGGCGGCCACGGGCATGACGGCGACCATTGTCTTGCCGATGCCGACGTTGATCCCCACGAAGGTCATCGCAAGGGCCAGTGCGAAGCTCGGAAAGCGGGCGAAGACGCGCTCGGTGGCCGAGGGTGCCGAGGGAATGTCGGCGGACGGTTGAGGCGGAGATGTCGAATTCACGGGGGCTCCGGGCGAGTCCGGGGTGGCGAGACGGGGTTGATGCGGGTAGGATTGTAGCGAATACGCCACAGTCTGTTGCAATGCGGTAATGCGTCCGCGTGAGTCCCGCACGCGGGACGCGGAACTCGAATGCAGCAGTGTAAGGCGTTAGTAAGTCGCTCGTCTTAATGTGACGTTAGCGATTTGTTTTGGCTTGATTGCAATCGTTTTTGCATATCCATAAGAGGGGACAACTCATGGCAGCAATTGAATCGGTATTGCAGGAGCAGCGCGTCTTCGCGCCACCGCAGGCGCTGGTCGCCAAAGCGAACATCTCCGGCATGCCGGCCTATGAGGCGCTGTGCGCCGAGGCCGAGAAAGATCACGAGGGATTCTGGGCGCGTCAGGCGCGCGAGAATCTGGCCTGGCACAAGCCGTTCACCAAAGTCCTCGACGAGACCAACGCCCCGTTCTATACGTGGTTCGAAGATGGTCAGATCAACGCTTCGTACAACTGCCTGGATCGTCAGATCGCGGCGGGTCTGGGCGACAAGAACGCCATTCTTTTCGAATCTGATGATGGCACGGTGACGCCTGTCACCTATCGCGACCTGCTGGCGCGCGTGAGCCGTTTCGCCAATGCGCTCAAGGCCAAGGGTGTGAAGAAGGGCGACCGCGTGGTTATTTACATGCCGATGTCGGTCGAAGGCGTGGTCGCCATGCAGGCGTGTGCGCGTATTGGCGCGACGCACTCGGTAGTGTTCGGTGGCTTTTCGGCCAAGTCGCTCAACGAGCGCGTGATCGACGCCGGTGCGGTGGCCATCGTCACGGCTGACGAGCAGATGCGCGGCGGCAAGGCATTGCCGCTGAAGGCCATCGTCGACGAAGCGCTCGAGATGGGCGGCTGCGACCATGTGAAGTCTGTGATCGTCTACCGTCGCACCGGTGGTAACGTCAAGATGCAGGCCGGTCGAGACGAAGTGCTGCAGGACCTTGTCGCCGGTCAGTCGGACCAGTGCGAACCCGAGTGGGTTGGCGCGGAGCATCCGCTTTTCATCCTTTATACGTCGGGCTCGACGGGCAAGCCGAAGGGGGTGCAGCACAGCACCGGCGGCTATCTGCTGTGGGCGTCGCTCACCATGCAGTGGACCTTCGATATCAAGCCGGACGACGTCTTCTGGTGTACTGCCGACATCGGCTGGATTACCGGTCACACGTATATCGCTTATGGTCCGTTGGCCGTGGGCGCGACGCAAGTCGTGTTCGAAGGCGTGCCGACGTACCCGAACGCTGGCCGTTTCTGGGAGATGATCGACCGTCACAAGGTGACGGTGTTCTACACCGCGCCGACGGCGATCCGGTCGCTGATCAAGGCGGCTGAGCAGACGCCTGAGGTGCATCCGAAAAAGTACGACCTGTCGTCGCTGCGCATTCTCGGGTCGGTCGGTGAGCCGATCAACCCGGAAGCGTGGATGTGGTACTACGAAAACGTTGGTGGGGAGCGTTGCCCCATCGTCGACACGTGGTGGCAGACGGAGACGGGCGGTCACATCATCACGCCGCTGCCGGGCGCGACGCCGTTGGTGCCGGGTTCGTGCACGCTGGGTCTGCCGGGCATTGCGGTGGCGATTGTCGACGAAACCGGGCAGGACGTGCCGAACGGTCAGGGCGGCATGCTGGTGATCAAGCGCGCGTGGCCGGCAATGATCCGGACGATCTGGGGGGACCCGGAGCGTTACAAGTCGAGCTACTTCCCGTCGGAGCTGGGTGGAAAGATCTATCTCGCGGGCGATGGTTCGATTCGCGATGCCAAGACGGGTTACTTCACGATCATGGGCCGTATCGACGACGTGCTGAACGTCTCGGGGCACCGCATGGGCACGATGGAAATCGAGTCGGCGCTGGTGGCGAACCCGATCGTGGCGGAGGCTGCGGTGGTGGGGCGTCCGGACGACACGACGGGCGAGGCCATTGTCGCGTTCGTGGTGCTCAAGCGTTCGCGGCCGACGGGTGACGAGGCCAGGCAACTGGCGCTTGAACTGCGTAACTGGGTGGGTAAGGAGATCGGGCCGATCGCCAAGCCGAAGGACATCCGTTTCGGGGACAACTTGCCGAAGACCCGCTCGGGCAAGATCATGCGCCGTTTGCTGCGTGTGATTGCGAAGGGCGAGGAAATCACGCAGGACACGTCCACGCTTGAGAATCCGGCCATTCTGGAGCAACTCAAGCAGGCGCAGTAAGCGCGCGGTACACGGCCTGCTATGGCAAATCGCTCGCCGACCGGCGCGGCCGGCACGGCTGACACGATGCGCGTCGGCGGGTCGCTGCCGGACGTTGCTTCCGGCGGCCCGCGGCCCGATGTCGATTGGCAAGGGGCCGCGGCTGCTATTGCGTCGCGTCATTGGTGGCGTACGTTGCGGCTGGTGGCGGTTCTGATGGCGATCGGCTTTGTGACGACGTTCGTGCCGCAGTTCTGGGCGCGCGAGTGGGCGTCGCTGCGGGTCGCCGGGTGGCCGCTGCCGTTTTACATGGGCGCGCAGGGTTCGATCCTGATCGACATCGGACTGATCGTCGTTTATGCGTGGCGGCAGCGTCGCAATGACGCGTGCTATCACCGTGAGCTGCATGCATTGCGCGATGCCCATCGCGACAGTCTGGGGCCTGACGGTGCCGGGCAGGGCCAGTCGGCGGCGCCCGCAACTTCGAGAAGTGCTTCCTCTCGCGCCGCTTCGGCGCCGACTTACCGATGAGTTTCACGCGCAGATTGCTGCGCTACTACCTGTATTACACGGCGGGCTTCCTTGCGTTCGTGCTGATGATTGGCTTGCTTGAGCGGGTCAATGGTCCGGGTGTGTGGATCGGCTATGCCTTTCTGTTCGTAACGATTGCGGTCTACGCGGTGATCGGCCTGATCTCCCGGACCTCTGACGCGACCGAGTACTACGTTGCGGGTCGACGTGTGCCGCCGATGTTCAATGGCATGGCGTGTGCGGCGGACTGGATGAGTGCGGCGTCGTTCATGGGGTTGGCGGGATCGCTGTACGTGTCGGGTTACGACGGCCTTGCGTACGTCATGGGATGGACGGGGGGATATTGCCTGGTGGCGTTCCTGCTGGCGCCGTATTTGCGGAAGATGGGGCGTTACACGGTGCCGGATTTTCTTGGCACGCGATACGACAGCAATCTGGTGCGGGCGCTGGGTGTGTTCTCGACGATTCTGTGTTCGTTCGTTTATCTCGTGGCGCAGATTCAGGGCGTGGGTCTGATTGCGTCGCGATTCATTGGTGTCGAGTTCACCATCGGCATCTTTTTCGGGTTGGCGGGCATTCTGGTTTGCTCGTTCCTGGGGGGCATGCGTGCTGTGACTTGGACGCAGGTCGCGCAGTACATCATCATGATTACCGCGTTCCTGGTGCCGACGGCCATGATTGGCCATCAGACGGGCAATGGCTGGTTTCCGCAGTTCGCTTACGGCGAGGCGTTGGCGAAGGTTGAGGCGTTGGAGCGGGAGATTCAGCAGTCGGTGCCGGAGCGCGAGGTGCGGGATTATTACCGCGAGCAGGCGGAGCAGATGCAGCGTCGTCTGGACGGCTTGCCGGACAGTTTCTACAGCGAGCGTGCGGAGCTGGAGCGGCAGTTGCTGGATACCAAGCGGCGGAATGGACCGTTGCGCGACGTGAAGGTGCTCGAAACGAAGCTTGATGCTTTTCCGCGCGACGTGGGTGAGGCGCAAAACCAGTGGCTGGAGATGCGTAATCAGTATGTGGAGCGCAGCGAGCCGCCGCATGCGATGACGGAGCCGTTTCCGGCGCGAGACGACACGACGCGCGGTTCGCAGCGTTTGAACTTCCTGTTGCTGATGGTGTGCTTGATGATCGGCACGGCGAGCTTGCCGCATATTTTGACGCGTTATGGCACAACAGCGACGGTGCAGGGCGCGCGCAGTTCGGTGGGGTGGACGTTGTTCTTCGTGGCGTTGTTGTACGTGAGTGCGCCGGCATTGGCGGTGATGCTCAAGTACGACATGCTGCTGCATCTGGTGGGTGCGCGATATGAAAATTTACCGGGATGGGTGACGCAATGGCGTCATGCGACGCCGGTGCAGTTGGACATCTCGGACGTTTATCGCGACGGGGTGGTGCAGTGGGGTGAGATCTGGATGCAGCCGGACATGCTGGTGTTGGCTGGACCGGAGATCGCGGGGTTGCCGTATGTCATTTCGGGGTTGGTGGCGGCGGGCGCGTTGGCGGCGGTGTTGTCGACGGCGGACGGGTTGCTGCTGACGATTGCGAATGCGTTGTCGCACGATGTTTATTTCCACATGGTGGACCGGAATGCATCGAGCCAGAAGCGGGTGACGACGTCGAAGATCCTGTTGCTGTGCGTGGCGATGTTTGCGTCATATGTCACGTCGCTGAAGCTTGGGAATATCTTATTCCTGGTGGGTGCGGCATTTTCGTTGGCGGCGTCGTGTTTGTTCCCGGCGTTGGTGCTGGGGGTATTTTGGAAGCGTACGACGCGATTGGGGGCGACGGCGGGGATGGTGAGCGGGTTATTGGTGTGCGTGTACTACATCACGACGACGTATCCGTTTTTTACGCGGTTGACGGGATTTGCTGGAGTGCGCTGGTGGGGCGTGGACCCGATTTCGGCGGGGGCGTTCGGGGTGCCGGTGGGGTTTGCGGTGGCGATTGTGTTCAGCTTGCTGGGCGGACGTCCGAGCGCGCGGGACAGGCATCTGGTGGACCATTTGCGCCGTCCGTGACGAGGAGATAGCGAAGAAATTTTGCGGGGTCCACCCGAAAGGGTATGGGATGTTGCCGGCGATCTGCTATAATGCGCGACCTTCAGGAGAGATGGATGAGCGGTTTAAGTCGCACGCCTGGAAAGCGTGTATAGGTTAATAGCCTATCGGGGGTTCGAATCCCCCTCTCTCCGCCACAGATGTTTAAAGGGCTCCCCGCAAGGGAGCCCTTTCGCGTTTTACTATAGGGTGGATGTTTACTATTCAGCAGGGCTAGCGGGGGGGCGCTGGGTGATGCGTTAACCGGATGCTAGCCGAGGCGCCACGATTGGCAACGCCTTGGTGCCCTTCGCCGTCTTGTCTCAGTCCTGCAAGTCTGCCCCTTCGTTTCGCCCTGACGCCGGATTTTTGTCTTGGTCGCCTCGAATCCCTCGCGATCATCTCGCCTATGGCATTGTTCAGGAGAAATGTCTCGATGGTAGCGCCTCCTTCTGACTGCGCTTATCTGTGACATCGGGGCCTGTGTGACGCGGGCTCTGGCGGCTATTAGGTCCGTATCCGAAGGGCAGACAAGTGACTTTGGCACTTTCTTACGAGCAGTCCGCCCGGTTCCCTGAAGAACTGCCCTTATGGCAGAAGGAAAATTAAGAGCGCCACCCAGGCTTACTTGATCGCTATGACGCTTAGTTCAGCATTTGAGCCACACTTCCGGCAATTGCTCGCCCTAGAAGTGGGGGGACGGCATTTCCAATTTGCTTCGTAATTTGAGTTCTATTGCCGGCAAAGACATAGTCATCGTCAAAAGACTGGAGTCTCGCCCCTTCCCGTGGGGTTAGCGCTCGGTGCTGTAGGGGATGAATGCAACGATTCGACGCCGGATGGACAAAATTTACGGTTATGGTGACGGCAGGCTCATTGCCATCGAGCCTAGAGTACGACGAACTAAATCCGCTAGTGATTAGATGCTTGGGGATGCAATTTATATTCTTCCCAGAATGCCTGATTATTTCGAGCATTTTTCTACTGTGCGCGGTTGCGTTATGCAAAGTCAAAGACTTTGAGCGAGCGCGACGCTCAGCCTGAAATTCGTTCATAGCGGGGCGGTCGTATTCTAGGGCTTCATCGCCTGCGACAAGTTCAGGAAGGTCGCCAATTGCGTCCAGTACGGTCACCGCGGATTTCAATGGCCTCACCGATTCGACAAATAAATCACGCTGCCTGTGCGCATGAACTTTAGTCTTATCGCGATAGCCAATCGTGTGTCCTTCTGCCTGATGCGTGGGCTCGGGAAATATGATTGTCCCTCCTCGTTCGACGCCGATCATAATCAGCCGCTCGCGTTTCTGAGGAACACCGAAATGGGCCGCATTCATGATTTTCCACTCGCAGTCGTAGCCTAACGAATGAAAGCACTCTTCCATGATGCTGATAGTTGAGCCGTTCTTGTGCGTGGCGAGCCCAACGACGTTTTCGAGTACAAAAACATGAGGACGAAAGTAATTCACAAACGACGCGTATTCCTCGAACAAACTGTTTCGAGGGTCATCGTCGTTCGTTGATCGAAACGGGCGAATTGACGAGAATCCCTGGCAAGGAGGGCCACCAACGACGACATGTACATCACCACGTCGCAACTTAAGACGATCAGATATTTCATGGCGTCGAGCTTTGCGGATGTCCCCAACCATCCCCAACGCCTGTCGATGGTTGGCCTGGAACGTACTTCCAGCAACGGCTAAGACGTCAATACCAAACCTAGTCGTAAAGCCTAGCTCGGCAGATTCGAACCCAAACGAAAAACCGCCGGTGCCGCAAAAAAGATCAAGAACATTGTATGTAGTCACGCTCGCTCCGCTGGTCACTCCAGTGGAGACTATTGTCTCGTGGATCTGGACTCATTGTCTACCTAGAATTGCTCATTTTTTCGGGGGAACGGCATGGACGAGCAGAGACACCCAATGGTCGATATATGGACGCGGCTGATTCGGACCCTGAGGACCAAAGAAAGCATGACCTTGGAGGACGTCTCCGAAGCCGCTGGAATTCACCGAACACATCTGGGCCTAGTGGAGCGTGGTGAACGGCAACCCAGCTTAGGCGTAGCAATCCAGATCTCAAAAGCACTTGGCTTCGAATTGTCGGAGCTATTACTGAAAACAGAATCCGTTTGTGAAGGCAAGATGCGAGAAGAAGAAGTGTTTCAAGACGTGCAAGCACGAAGCGAGCGCACTCATTGCTTGCGAAATCCTGATGCGCTAATGCGACATACTGGACTAACAGGCTCAGTGTTACTGCGCGCTATTCACGGCTGCTACAACATGCTTGACACTATCGACACAGAGCTCGTGGCAAATGGATCGCCGCCGATTGGCCGTCTAGTTGAGCTAGCCAACCTCTCGTCCATGGTAGGAAATATGGTTGGAGGCGCACTTGCGGACGCATCGGAAGGCCTTTATGTACGCAACAAGCCTCACCATTATCCAGACCTTCTGCCTCAGCGCTACCCGGCGCAAAGCTTGGAGTTGAAGATGGCGCTTGAAACAAATCGCCCGAAAGGCCATCTCCCGAAACCCGGAACCTATATTACTTTCAGATATGTTCTCGGAGATAAGCATGGGGCGTACAGTCGAGGAAAGGAGTATCGCGGTGACACTGTATGGATCTGGGAAGTCAAAGTTGGACACATAAAGGAAACAGATTTCGATATCAGTAACACGGCGGGTGATTCGGGGAAAACAGCCGTGGTCAAAACAGAGGTGTTTAACCGAATGGCACTTGTCTATTTTGACCCAACCTTTTGTCCCCACGCACTTAGAAACGGTGTCTATCCCGGCTTGAACTAATGCTTGGCCAAATGTGGGTTGACAGGCTCCCCTACTATGGAGAGCCTGTTACGCTTGCAAGGCCCCACTTGCAGCTTACCTCTAGCGCAATGGTTTGACGCGCTCCGGCTTCCGACGGTAGACCCTAGCGGTCAGACGACTATCTGCGTGCGCCAGAAGCGTGTGGGCATGCTCAAGCGTCTCAGCATCGCTGGCGCACTTGGCGCGAAGGTCATGCTCCGTGAACCGGGTTTCGACCTTTGTTTCAGCCAACACCCGCCGCATAAATCCCTGCCACATCGAGTCCCATGAGCCAGCCCTGCCCGTCTTCTCGTTGAGAAAGGACTCGCCGCGCTGGGTGCAGAAGAGCCATTCGGACACATGCGTCGGCCTTACTGCTTTAGCTTCCTCGACGGCCTCCCGCAACGCATCCGTCCACTCGATGATTAATCGCTTTCGAGTGGTGCTCGCCGTCTTGGCTGGCATGACGTGGATTCCGTCGTCTTGCAGGTCATCGAGACGAAGCCGCAATAGATCCCCGCGACGCAATCCCGTGAGCAGCTTTACGCGGATATAGGCGTGCACGGCGAGAACGCTGCCCGCTTTCCGCTTCGAAGCAAGGGAAAAGCACTCGACGATTTCCCAGTCCTCGACGTACCGAGTCCTTGGCGGAACACTTGCCAGGCGCAACTCACCCTTGAAGGGATGCCGGTCGATGTACCCCCACTCGACAGCCTTCGTCAGTGCGTGCGACAACACTTCGACCTCGCGACGTGCAGCCACCTTCGCCCCGCGCTTATCGATGTACTGATAGACGTGCCGAGGTTTGATACCGTTGAGCGGCATGCGCCCGAAAACCGGCTTAAGCGCTTTCAACGCAGACGTGTTTTGCATCTGCGTTGTTATCGCCTTAGTGGGTAAAACCTCCCGCGCATAGCGCTCTAGCAGCTTGTCTATGGTTCGCACGTTTTCCAGATCGGCAAGCCGATCCGACCACACCCGATATGCCTCAGGAAGAGACGATCCGAGACGGAACGTCTGCTTGTCATCCCACATCGATTCGAGGCCGGGCGGCACTTGGTAGTAGTACGCGCCGCTGATATGCCGCCAGCGCGTCGGTAAGCCCTTATTGCGGGGATCACGCTTTCGCGGCATTCATCGCCCTCCAGTCTGGTTCGATGGAGGCATCACGGGCGTTTATGGCCGTTTGTGCGCCAAGCACCACAGCGACGTGTGCGCTCAACACGACAATCGTGCCGTTTGGCCTCACACGGTGCTCGATGCCCATCATGCGCAGCGCGCGTGCCTGAGCGCGATTCTGAGTACGTCCGGTCAGCGTCACCAACTCATCCGGTTCGAGAAACATCGAAGTCAGATTTCGCATCGATGCACCTCCTTACGCCTTGCCGTCGGTGTCGCGTCGCTCTCGTGTCGCCAGCCAGAAATATCCCGCGTCCTCATTCCAGTAATACTGGTGACCTTCGAGCGATACGCCGGTCTCAGTTGCGGAGTTGTACGCGGCAACAATGGCATCGTGAGCTTCGTCTTCGAGAAAGTGAACAATGGTCTCCGCTTCCGGAACCTTGATCCCCCGACTTGCCCAGTACCGCTTCTCATTGAGCTTGTGCTCATCGAAATTCTTGACGATGTACTTGCCAATGTACGTCGCGATCTTGTGACGAAGGCCGACCTCGCGATTTGGGTTGCGCACGTCAACGTTGCCGTTACCCTCGCCGACGACACGGAGCCACATCGCTCGCAGGACGCGATAGTTCTGCCGCCCTTTGACAGCGATGTGTAGATGCCACGCGCCTCGCTTCTGGCGCTCAGGGACAGCGACGTATTGAAAGTTCTGGATTCGACCTAAGAGGCGTCGCAGCGAGTCGAAATCGCGCTTGATTCTCTCTTTGTCGAGCACGTTTTCTCGATACGTAAGCGTGATCATGCGGTCAGCGCCAATGGCTTTGCAGCGCAGTCGTACTTGTTGCCTTGCGCGTTTCGCGGCGCTCAGCATGCTCTTCTCCTCGTCCTTCGATTCGCCACGCTTTGCCCTAGGCATGAGATGAAGATCTTGAGCCTTCACGCGAGCCGCGCTGAGCCGCGCGATAACCGCCCGGACTCCGCAGGCACGCAAACGCAACCCTCTCTCCGAGTACGGCGCTGACACTCCCGACGCTAGACGTCCTGAAGACGACCGGTATGCGGAAGTACAAACGTCATTGCACGTACCAACGGTGAGGTTGGGTTACGACTGTGTTACCTGCCGGGTGAGATAGGAAATTTTTTGGATGATGGCCGCAGCACGACGAAGGTTACTGCCCGCATTAGGGATTGGCCGAGCTCTCGTAAAACTGCCCCAGCGTACGCATCTGAGCGCCGATGTAAATCCGGCATTTGTCGCCGGAAATAATATGGGCCAGTGCGAGCCCGTATTTCTATGCACTGAATACAACGGTACATACGTAGGCCACGCATGTATACGTGGCGGGAATGTCTCGCTATTAAAGCAGCGCGTGAAATCAGCGTATATGGGGAAATTCCGATTGGCGCGGAAGTGGGGAGGATGGTGGCTTGCATGGCGAATGGCGTGGCTTGAGATTGAAGCAGCGAGCCGCGTCGTGCGCAGCGCGATGCTATGAGTACAGCCGAAACATGCGGGGGGCCATGCCGGAGGCAGAGTTAGATGCGGAGGTTGAGGCTATGCCGTCAGAAGGCTTGTTTTCAGCCTGTGGCATTCGCTGACAAGTTCCTCGGCCATTTCGCCGAGTTCTTCGAAGATCGCGAGTAGAAATCTGTGAGGGATCTCTTTGCCTGCGTCTGTCGTCGAGCACATCGCGAGAGCGAGGATGCGTTCTGAGAGGGTGTTGAGTCTGTCCACAGAAGCGTGGACTAAGGGACATGGTGAGAATTGAGAAGTCATGCGGGTGCCTCGATCTAGCCAACTTGCGGGCCCCGCCACCCACTGCGTGACGACAGGGGTGGGCGGGCACTGGACTAGGTTTGCGAACCGCTGATGACTCGGATTGGCGGCACGCCCGAAGGCGTCCCAATCCAGGCCCGCCCATTGAGGCAGGAAACGCAATGGTACTCGCACACAAAAGCCGCAAACGTCGCGGCTGTGTGCCCGAGAGATCATCATTCGGGTCGCAAAACCCGGTCGCGTTTTGGGGACGCGACAGGGACAAGCTTAACGGCCGTACGGTGGTGGCTCCACGCGTTTCGAGTGGCATTTTAGTTGACTCGATGCTACTCGGATCCTTCCGACGTAAATTTGGGCGTGTGCTGAGAGAATAGATGCTCCGAGCGGATTCTAAGGCTTTGGGTGCGGGCGCTATGAAGCGGGGCGGACCTACGTCTTCGGGGCACTATGTCCCATCCTCATTGCTGTCTGCCTTTGGGCGCCGGTTAGAGCGGGCCAAATCTCATGCACTTGGGAGAGTGGCATGTCGCGAAGATGCTGCTTATGTAGGTCCCTTTTAAGCTCCACCTTGAAAAAGCTCGGGCTGTGATCTATGTTGTTGACGCGCAATCTCCATAGGACAACGAACGCGAACTTTGGCGTCAGACGTTTGTGTTGCCGGAAGTACTTCAAGGCATTCGGGAGGATTGGATTAGGCTCGGCCGCGGCGAGGCGCTCAAGTGCAGAGATGCACGAGTCGAGGCGCATTTTCTGAGTTAGGCGCTCAAGCTTACGTTTCGCATCAGTTGAGGACAGTTTCCGGCCAGCTTCAAAGACGGAAAGTTCAAATTTAAGGATGCATTGAGAGCCAACCCATAGCGTATGTGAGGTTAAACGGTTCCTGATCTCAAAGTGGTAGCGAAGCTCCTCTTGTTCACATAATTGGCACGTTTCAATCGCCTGCTCATGATCAATCGTCTCTTCCGTAAAGGACCATTCCTCAAATGCTTCGGGAAGCTTGTCTGCCACGGACTTCGGTAGGATGTTTGTCGCGACACGTGCGGGGTAGCTAGCCGTCATTTCGATGGATCCATTCGAGAATACAGCGAGATTGATCGCTAACGAGCGATGAGCGAACTCCTGTTAAACAGCATTCGATTCGACCCCGCTGCTAGGAGTGGATTCAGGCGAGCTAACGCAGCAAACCGCGACCGAAACACGGGTCACGTCAAATTTACGCACGTTGCCTACTACAGCCTTTGTCGGATCAAAAAGTGCGAGATTTATGCCGTCGCTCACAGAGCTGCTGTATGCGACGCCATCAAAACCACTCTTCTTAATAAACTCGCATAGGTATTGGCTCGGAATGTAGTCAATTGCAGCACTTCTCGGCAGCACAGGGCGCGTTAACTCTTGCCCCAAACGTTCGAGGAACGGGATGTCCGCCCGAAGTTGTGCGACATCCACTGCATCACTCCAAATAAATGGCGAGACGAAGGAGCGAGGGTTTCGTAGGTCTACGATTCTGACTGGGTCCGTGATAGTGAAGTCTGCTACGAACGCCGTTTCACCTGTATGCGGACGAATTTCAGCAATTGCTGTTTCAGGTTTTGATCCTAAGTACAGATATGGAATGCCGACAGGATTGGCGCGCCCATGAGAGGCCAGACTCTTTGGGGGGGCTCCCATATCGTGCACCGTAAAATTGGCATCCCCGCTTGCTATCCTTGCTCTGAACCAATTGTTAGGAATGTCGTCCGCGATGAGCTGGCCGAGCAAAGCCGATAGGCGCTCGAAGTCCAGTGCTTGGTCGAGAAAATACCGATTGGTGTAGCGTAACTCGTCTCGCAATGTTTCCCATCTGATGAGTCCTTCGCTTTTGTAGGATCCAGATGGAGAAAAATTTCTTCGAACTATATCGCCGTCATCAAGAATTTCGCCGAGAAGAACCTGAGCATTGGGAATTCCCATATTTGGATGGGAAAATAAATCCCAGTCTTCTTTCATCCACTCCACAAGTGATTTTCCGTTCGGATCTGGTTCGTATATTTCGATTAGCGTTTCGAAATAGTTGGCAAGGTCACTCGGATGCAGGATGTCGACGTCGATAGACTTGCAATATCCGCAGTCCCCTCGTATTGGATTCTTCAACGGAATGAGGTTCTTGCGAAGCTCCCTATCTCCGAAACATTTTGCGCAGCACTTTGCTTGCATATGCTTGTTATCGGCCTAAGAATTCAGCAATTGTCTCGATGTGATGCTTCATTGCTAGCTTTTTTACATGCCCAAGGCCCGGAAAGTGGCCTCGGTTGTACAGCTCTCTAAACTCCCGGATAGCGTTGGTTTCACGTAGATTGGACGTGCCAGAGTCTAGTGTCGCTATTAGTTTCGCCAGCGCTTGGGCAAATTTCCCTGCGGGATCCGTTGGAGTGGAGTTTGTTTCGGATATGAAGTGATACACGTACATCACATCGTCCTTTTCGGGATCGATGAATGTGAGGTGAATGGCGACAGTGTACGCAGGGCCCCCAACCTCGCTGTAGTCATCGCCCACGATTAGAAAGTCACCGAATCCATCCATGCCGTCGCTTTCATACGTTACATGGAGGTCCGAGAACTCTTCGACAGGTGGATGATCGGCATTCCGCTTGCGCTTTTCGAATCCATCGCCGATGACGGTGCGATCGCTCCCCACGAAGTGCCTGGCATACAGTCTGCCGCAATAGTCATTGAGAAAAACGTGCCTATTTGCGTTGTCATGCCCTCTCAGCGCTTCCGCAAGTGCACGAGCGTCAACAAATCCTGCGTGAATAAACGTCGGGTTGTGGGAGCGAAGTTCGGCCAAGTACGAGAGGGCATCGGCAACCGACATTTCCGCCGTAAGAAGGATACCTGCAGAAATGTTTTCTTGTGCGGCGAACTCGTTCAGGAATTCGGGAATTTCGTTTCCGTCCTCGGCATAGTCGCCGCAATCGGGATTGACGATCACTATTGCCTTGCCGTTTGCGCTGCAGACGGCTTCTAGCGCGCGCTGCAGGCCACCAAACCCTCGACGGACAGGCTCGATGATCGGGGTGAAATTTGATTCGGCCAATAATGCCGCTGTTTCGCGAATAGTTAATAGTTCGAATTGTTTTCCACGGAAGAACGGGTGATACATATCGTCGTTATGCCCAAGTCAATGCTTCGTGAAGGGGCGTGCGTACGGCTTCGACCAAACGCTCATGGTCCACACGTCGAACTTGAATAGAGAGTGCGGCAGGTTGGAGTGATTTCGGCAACTGTGCTATCAAGGAACTCAGTGTCGACAGATTGCGAGTCATCCTAAGCGTTTTGACCATTTGCTCGTGAGCATCACTTGGGGCAAGATTCGCGAAGAGATCACGCAACGCCGACCATAGCATTGTATTCGGAACGTCGGGGATTGAAACTCCAAGATTTCGCAGTATTGTTTTTGCTTCTGCGACTCGGAGCGATTCAAATATGGTGATTGGGCAAACAAGATCGGGACGATCGGCAGCTTCGCGAACCGTGCGAATTCGATCCCATCGGACAAGACTCATTACGCCTACGTCGTTTGGTGTGCTTTCTATTACGTCATCTACGTGGGCCTCGCCCGCAATAACGTAGACTTTGGCAAATACTTTCCTGTAATTCTCGATTTGGTTCGCTAAGCGGCTGAGTGAATCTCGCTCGGATTTAATCTCGTATACGGTTCCGGTGCCGTTAAGGATGGCAAGGTCCGCCTTGCACGCCCCGGCTCGGAATTCGGTAAGCAGGCTCGCCGTGTTGAGGGAGTGTGTCCCGAGGAGAATGTTGTGGGTCAGGGCTGCCCGATAGACGTATTCATCTCGCCCGCCTGCCCTGCGTAAGCTAGCGAAGGCCGCGTCAAAAGCGCTTGCGACGGTGCACTTGCTTGATGGCTTAAGCGAAAGGCCAGCGTCGACGATCAACCTCGCGAAGAGGGGCGAGCGCCCTTTCCGTGCCATCTCGCGGAACACGCTCGAAGAGAATATTCGAGATAGTGCCGAAAGCTGCTTCGCGTCTGGTGTCATGATTCCCAAAGAACTGATCGTGATTTTCTTCTGCAACCCGATCAATGATTGGTCGGGGCGCGTTTTGTATGTTGTTGATTTTATATCATTCTCCCAGCCTCCTGCCTACGCCAAGTTGGCTGGAACCTCTCATCAGTAGGCTACACAGGAAAAATCAACGTTTGTTGTCGCTACGAAGTGACGCCGACGTTTTACCCTTACTATCCCCAAAATCCTCCCACCATAAAAATCAAACACTTACCCTCTTCGCGTAACACCCCAAAATAGTAAACGCCCCACCCGCAACCCCTTGCCAGCTAAGCCCCCCAGCCACCCCCACCCAAGGTTAATAGCCTATCGGGGGTTCGAATCCCCCTCTCTCCGCCACCGCATTCCATAAGGCTTTTCAGCCTTTCCAAGAAAGCCCCGTGTCCTATTCGGACGGAGCTTTCCTATTCACGTCGACTCCGACGCAGGGGTTTGACCTTCTCGGCCTTGCGTCGGTACGAGCGTTGCGTGGTCTGCGTCCGTCGTGTGAGAGAGTAACGCTCGGGCGTGCTCAATCGATTCCGCGTCACTCGACACCTTGGCACGAAGGTCATGCTCGGTGAATCGTTCCGTCACCTTCGTCTCTGCCAGCACGCGATCCATAAAGCCACGCCACATTGAGTCGAAGCCGCCAGCGCGGCCGGTTTCCTCATCGAGGTATCCGTCGCCGTCGAGCATGCAGAAAAGCCACTTTGACGAACGCACGGGGCGCGCTCGGACGGCCTCGGCAATCGCCTCGCGCAGCTCGTCCGTCCACTCGTAGATTGTGCGCTTACCGCTGCTCTCGGCGGTCTTATGTCGCTGGATGTGAATGCCGACGTCATCAAAGTCTCGGTCAGGCTGGAGGCGCAACAGGTCGCTGCGCGCCAAGCCAGTTTGCAACGTGATCTTGATATACGCCTGCAACGCCAAAACGCTCGGCCACGGTAAGAAGAAGGGCAAGAGCGTCAATCTTGTTGTACCGCCACCGCCAAGATAACCGGTCTAGTCTCGTGATTCTCGAGCCGCCTTCGGGCGGCCTTTTTTTGCCCGCAAGGGCGTCGCGCTGCGGCGCATAGGAAAGATTGATGACATCATCCCAAGCGCCCGAGGCGATAAAGACAAAGTCGCTCAAGAAGTGATTCATGAGCATTTCAGTGAAACGCCCCTGTTACACCCCATACGCGGCCGGGGTGGGCCATGACGTCTACCCCTCGGATATAGCACTTGACACAGTAAGTAACCGTCGTAAACGGTGACCTTGAGCCGTGCAAGGCGCGAGGGCTTCTTCAAGCCAGTTCTTCGAAGGACAGTGCCCAGTCCTCACCAGAAAACCAGGCTGGCGCGTCACGCTTCGCTCCCCAGACGAGGCTGCGAATGCGATGGTCCTCTCCCGTTTTGAGGCTCTCTCGCAACGCATCAATGTCGCCGTTAGATACTGCCAATTGCCCTTGGGCAAATACAAATGACGCTGCGCCCAAGGACGTTGCCGCGAAACCGGTATGCTGCCGAGTGATCATCAAACCGATGGCGTGCTTGACGACATGTATGGGAAGTGTGGCGTGCATCTCCGGCACACCAAGCGGCAGGATGAGGCGCCCGCCAAGCCTGAGGTTTTCCACCCAGCGGCTAGCGGGGCAAGCTACGCCAAAATTAACGTAAAGGCAATCGACTGGAAATTCTGGTTGAGATGCGCCGTCGGCGCAAATAACCTCGGTGTTGGGCGCGGTGGCAAGGTTGCTTGCTAGCTCGGCGGCGAGATCTGCATCGTACTCCACAGCGATTACCTTGCCGGCGGGGCTGACGAGTTCCGCCAAAACTGACGTGTAATATCCTGTTCCCGCCCCAATGTGGGCGACGACCTCGCCCGGCTTTGGCCGCATGGCGTTGAGCCATCGTGCATGGAGCGCCGGACTGCCATTGTTGACGCCACGATTGGCGGCAAGGCCAACGAGGACATCCTGATAGATCAGTGCAGGGTCATTCTCTGGCAACGCCGTGTAGCCGTCCCAAGGCGTGAGGATCTGCCACTGACCGGGCCCGAGGAACCGCTCTCGCGGCACCGTCGCGAAGGCGCGCTCGAGACGTTCGTTTCCCAGCGCGTTCGCCAATGCCAAAATTTGCTTGGCAAAAACTGCGCGGATCGAATTGATGTGCTGGGATGAAGTGTGGCGCATTGGGGCCTCTGCGAACAATGTGCTTGAATTAGGTGGTTTCCCCCCTGCCGTTGATGATGATGGTCCTCGGGGGAAAAAAACTGTTTCGTGAAAAATAACGCGGTTAATGCTGTCGGAGCATTAACCGAAAGAGATGTGGGGGCAGAATCCATTGGGCTGGAGAGATGGCCTGCAATTTAGCCCGCGATAGCGAACTTCTGCTTCGTTTTTCCCCGACTTCGCGCCTCGCTCCCGGACATCCAATTTTCCAGGCACTGCCGATGTTCAGGGTACTTTGACGTCAGGTACTTCCTGATAGACATCCAATCATTTTGATCGAACCAGTTTTGTACTTTCGGCAGGTCACTGTATGGAATCGGCAACGCCATATGGAGCTCAATAGCCGTGTCCTTTTCGGGGGTTGCATAGTCGGTATTGATACTGAAATTGTACTGATACTGTCCCATCTTTGTACTCCTAAGAGATTAGCCGTCAGAAGTGCGTCCCAAACGCCGAGGATGCACGCCTCAGCATAGGAGACTTCCTCGGATTAGCAAGTCTGGCCTGTTTGAAATGCAGGTCCTTACACCTATGTGACCGAAATCTGCAAACTTGCGCATCAGTGCTGGATCGAGAGCGGACGAAAATGTCTCTACCGCAAGGTGGTTGAATGGGTGGTGGTTTTTGTAAGTTATTGATAATTATGTATATGCAGCGGCCTGCAAAGCCGTGTACGCTGCTTCGGTTTCACCCGCCCGCCTCAACACCCAAAGCCCCGCGTCGTCGGGGTTTTTCTATTGTGGCGCAGGCAAGCGAGGCATTACCATGCGCGCCATACAACTCGTATACTCTTTCGAAAAATTATTTTTTTGAGCGGACATTTCACCGTCCGCCCGCACGCGAGTTGGGGTGGGGATATGGGCGGCGTGGTGCTACAACCGGGATCTCTGGGCGATGGTTTGCATGAAACCATAGGGTACAAATCAGGGCTGGCCGTTTCTATAGCTGATCTGTGCGATTTGCTATCCGGCACGAAGTACCCCGACGCCATTCTCGAAAATGAGAACGGGTTCGTTCGCTTGCGGTCAGAGGAGATCCAAGATCTCTATTATCAGGCCCTGTACAAAGTAGGTTACACGGATAAGCGATTTAACGGCGATGGACTGGGCTTGTTCGTCTACGCGAAGTATGCGGAGCATCAATGCGAGCTTGAAGGCGTGTCAAAGTTGTTTGTCGAGTGGTTACCGAAAATGATGGATGTTGCGGAGCGTGCCGGTACTAAGAAAATGGACCCGACGCCGCTTATGAAGGAGGCGCGCGAAAAATTCGGGGTGATTGGACTCAGAATCGCGTTTGACCGCCTCAAAGCGATGGCTACCGCTTCGGACCTTGACCCCTTCGCGCAAAGCCAACATCAGTCGGAATGGTTAGACCGACTCGACTTAGCGGAGCTAAAGAAGCGGAGCGAACAGGAGCCCGCACACGGAACCTTCTTTGATCAGAGGTTCATCAATTTCTTGGCGAACAATAAAGAAAGAATCGGAGAAATACACTGGCGTCGCTTTGAGCAAATGTCCGCAGAATTTTTCCATCGAGCGGGATATACCGTTGAAATCGGGGCGGGGAGCAACGATGATGGCGTCGACATCCGTGCGTGGCACGCGGACGCGGACCGCTCTGGCGCTCCGACACTAATAATTCAATGCAAACGGCAGAAAGAAAAGATCGATAAAGTGACTGTAAAAGGCCTCGCGGCAGACGTTTCATATAACGGCGCGAACTACGGGGTCCTGATTACATCAGCTGAATTGAGTGTCGGCGCACGTGAGGTGGTGAGCGTTCGGGGATATCTGACCTGTCCGTGAAATTTCGTGCCAATCAAATCTAGAGATAATGGCTCCTCAGCTCAGATGAGGAGTTGGTATG
>NZ_CABPSM010000019.1 GCF_902459555.1 Pandoraea horticolens
TAGTCAAAAACACAGTCTTATGCCTACCCGTTATTGTAAGTGGGTGACTGTGTCCGGCGTTTCAGGGGGCCGCTCCAACTGCTCAATGTGCAGTCGCTCCGCGGCCCGGGCAAAGTGAAGTTCCTCAACAACGGCCATGAGACATCGGAGGTGACGAAACTCCATGACTGCCCCCTCTTCATCTCACTTACCTTTCCGCACCGAATTCCAGATGGCACATGACGTATCCGAAAACAACAGCGTCATCGCAAAACCAATTGACCAATGGATACCCTGAATGAATGCCCGCTGCCAAGTCACATGTGCCGGGTATCCCGGTTACCGCACTGCCAGTCGCATCATGAACTCCGCACGACTACCGTCGCACGCTCGCGACGCCGCGTCATCCAGATGCTGAGCAGGAAGCCGGCAACCAGCGGTACCAGCATCCAGCAGAGCCCCACACGCATCGCCTGAGCGTATGCCGCTGCGTCGCTACCATTGCCAAGCACAGCAAAGAACGCACCGCCAATGCAAGCCGTCGCGAAGGCAGCGCCAACGTAGAGCATCGCAACAATAGCTCCAGCGATCATGCCAGCGCGTCCTGCATCTACGTTCGTCAGTACGATCCGCTGCAATGTCGGGAGCGCCATCCCTTGCCCTGTACCAGCGATTAGCAAGCCGAAATAGAACCCAGAACCTGGGACACCATGCCCCAACTGCATTGCGCAAAGTGCGAAGCCGCTCGCAAGGCAGCCGAACCCGAGCGGCAACAAACCGTCTCCGATGCGGCGCGCGAGCCATGGTGTTGCGAGTGGACCGAGCAGGTAGCCAGCGCCATAAGGCGCAAGGCCAAGACCGGACCGCAAAGGCGTCCAGCCAAGTCCTTCCTGCAGGAAGATGCCGTACGTGAGGAAAAATGAGGCTATACAGTAGAAAAGGAATGCCAGCAACAGTCCAATGGCTACGACGGGACGGCCAAGCACTGAGACATCGACGAGAGGGCCGCCCGATCGGAGCTCGATGCGTCGCTCTAGCCCAATAAACATGACGAACGCCGGCACACTCAGACCAAGACTCCATAGCATCCACACCGGCCAATGAAGCTCACGCCCTGCGGTTAGTGGATAAATTAGCATGATCAACGCGATTGTCAGTGTGACCACTCCTGGCACATCGATACGCGCACGGTGCTCCGCGCGATTTTCCGGCAGAAATCGCCATGCGCCGCCAAGTGCGAGCAGGCCAATTGGCACATTAACGAGAAAGACGACGCGCCAGTCGAGTCCCCATGGATGTAAGTCGATTAGCGCACCGCCACCGATTTGGCCAACCACAGAGGCAAGTCCAAACACGAATCCATAGATACCCATCAGTCGCGCCTGCATCTGTATGGGAAAAACCGTGCGGATTGAAGCGAGGACCTGCGGTGTGATGAGCGCGGCGCTTATGCCTTGCAGAACCCGACCGGCAACCAATTGCGCTCCGCTGGTCGCCACTCCACATAGCGCTGACGCTACAACAAATGCCGCCATCCCGATCATGAAAACGCGGCGACGCCCATATAAGTCGCCAAGACGCCCGCCCGTAATCAGCATGACGGCGTAAGCGAGCGCATATGCGGAAACCGTGAACTGGATCTGTGCCTCACTGGCCTTCAGGCCGACGTGTATGGCTGGCAACGCCAGATTGACGATGAAGTAGTCGAGCGGCGGCAGAAACACGCCGGCGAAGAGCGAGGCGAGCGCGAAGCGGCGCTGCAACGGAGATGCTTCGATAGCCATGTGCGAATTCGAAAAGAGGAATGACGTGCTTCACACGATAGCAATGGGTGGCACAATCGCATAAACCCGCTTTTGGAAAATAGATCAGTCCACTTTTCAATCATGAACAAACGCGCTACGCTACCGGTCTGGGGGACTTTCATCGTCGATCCGGCGTCCGCTCTCCCGTTCCAGGAGCAAATTGCCAGTCATTTACGCAACGCTGTACTGCGTGGTCACTTGCGTCCTGGCGCGCGGCTGCCGCCATCGCGGTCGTTTGCGGCGGAACTGGGTGTATCGCGGCAGACCGTCGTGCTTGCCTACGATCGACTGGTCGCGGAGGGATATGCACAAGGGCGACGCGGCTCCGGCATCTACGTACCCGATGTGCTTCCGGAAGATCTCGCGCCGCCTGCCATCGGACGTGAAGTGTCGGAGACCGCAGCGCGCGACGATGCCTACCGAGGGCTTTCCAGGCGTGGCAGCGGGCTCGTCAAGCTACCCATTACGCCGGTACCGCGCGGTCCTGGCCTGCTGGCGCCAGGTACACCTGCCCTCGATGCGTTTCCGTATGACACCTGGGCGCGCCTGTCCGCCCGCTTCTGGCGTAGCCGACCGTCCATCGATCAACTTGGTTACGCCGATCCGGCAGGCTTTCTGCCGCTGCGCGCCGCCATTGCCGAACATCTGGGCGCGACGCGTGGCCTGCCCTGCGGCGCGGACGACGTCGTAATCACATCTGGCTCGCAGCATGCAATCGAGCTGGCCGCGCGCTTGCTCACCGACCCAGGCGACGCCGTGTGGGTCGAAAACCCGGGCTTTATTGCCGGACATAGCGCGATTGAGAGCGCCGGAGCACGCATCGTGCCAGTGCCGGTCGATATGGAAGGACTCGACGTCAATGCCGGCATGCGTCTCGCCGGTGAAGCACGTCTTGCCGTCGTCACACCATCGCATCAATATCCTCTGGGTGTAACCATGAGTCTGCGGCGCCGGCTCGCCCTGTTGGACTGGGCTGAACAAGCGAGTGCGTGGATTGTCGAGGACGACTGCGATGGCGACTATCGCTACGCAGGCCGACCGCTGCAACCGCTACGCGCACTCGCTCGGCAGTCGGCGGCGAATCGTGTCGTCTACGTCGGTACGTTCGCAAAGGTGCTCGCGCCCGGTCTCAGGCTCGGTTTTTTGATAGCGCCCCCCAGTCTTGCCGGCGCGTTCGCGCATGCCCGCGGGCTGGTCGACAGACAATCACCGCCGCCTCTGCAGGTCGTCCTCGCGGAATTCATTGGCGAAGGACATTTCGCCACACATCTGCGCCGCATGCGGATGCTCTACGCAGAGCGGCGAGATGCGCTACTGACCGCGCTTGAACGTCATTGTCCCGATGTACTCGACTGGGGTACTGCTCCGAACGCCGGACTGCATCTCGTCGCTAGGCTGCGCGATGCGGACACACCGGATGTTGACCTTACGGTGTGGGGCGCCGCAGCGGCGCTGGGGTTGCAAACGCCGCCGCTGTCACCTCATTTCCGGACAGGTGGCGAAGCCGGGCTCGTGATCGGATTCGGCGCAACGCGACCCGACAACATGTCGGGCGCGGTTCGAAGGTTGCGGCGTGCCATCCGCGGCTAGCGGCCCATGTCCCGATGTATAGATATGATCTGCATTGAGAAATCCAGACCACGGATTGGTTGCGTAACTAACCTTCAAATCGCTGGGGCGTCCACCGCGCTAGCGCGAAGCGCCGTCAAATCAGCTTGGTGTCCGAAAATCCCCCAGTTCTCTTCAGGGATTTCATGGATCACGACATAGACCGGAGCCACGGAGGTGCTGGCCGGACGGCGATCGAGAATGCTGGTTGCGCCTTCGATCAACTTGCACTTCCCAGCGTCATCCAGACCCCCGGCGATCACGTAGATTTGGAGTGTGACGACCGGCATCCATGCAGGAGCACCGCCCATAAATACCGAATCAGCGGGATAGTCGGCAAAGTAGATCCACACGGTGCTGATCACCAACGGCGAGTACGGCAGCGACTCGCAATCAAGTCCTAGTTGAGTGAGCGAACTCGCGATTTGCTTGCGATCGTCGGCACTAAAGGTGCCTGCGGGTGAATGAATGATGAGCGTGGGCATGTACGGACCACCGTGATCTGGATTCGGGGTGTGAAGGATGCAGCCCGAAGACGGCATCCCGTTGCGGCAACCTAGATGGTCTGCCCGCCGGAGACTTCGATACGCTGGCCATTGACCCAGCGGTTGTCGGGGCCCAACAGGCTGGCGACCATCGGGCCAATATCATCGGGCACTCCCACGCGACCGAGGGCCGTCATGCTGGCGAAAGCCTTGTTGTAGTCTGGGATGTCGCGCACGGCGCCACCCAGGAAGTCGGTTTCGATGGCGCCGGGGGCCACGGTGTTGACGGCGATCCCGCGCGTACCCAATTCCTTGGCCATGTAGACCGACAGAATCTCCACTGCGCCCTTGGCGGCCGAGTAGGCAGAAAAGCCCGGGAACGAGACGCGCGTCAGCCCCGAAGAAAAGTTGACGATGCGACCGCCGTCGGCGAGCAACGGCAGCAACGCCTGGGTGAGGAAGAACACGCCCTTCACGTGGACATTGAACAGGGAATCGAACTGCGCCTCCGTAGTAGCCGCAAAGTCCGCCATTTCGCCATGACCGGCGTTGTTAACCAGATTGTCGAGCGTGTCGCAGCCCCAGGTGTCGGTGAGCGCCTTGCGAACGGCAGCGACGAAGTTTGCAAAGGAGGCCACATTGCCCGTATCCAGTTGCAGAGCAACAGCTTTGCGGCCGAGCGCCTGGATTTCAGCGACGACGGCGTCGGCTCCCTCTTTGCCGCCCCGGTAGGTGACGATCACATCACCGCCATGGCGGGCGATGCTCAGTGCGGTGTTACGGCCGAGGCCTCGGCTAGCGCCAGTGACGAGAGAAATGGCAGTCATGGAACGCTCCTTGTTGGTGTGAGACCAGTGTAGGAACTCCCGCCCTGCCCGGGTTGCTCGATCATGCGAGATTCTTGCTCGATCGTTTTTTCTTGCCCTAAGAACGGCTAACAACTCTAATACAGATAGGAAAATGACGGATGAAATGATTGCCTAAATCCATGAAAGCACTTACCCAATCCTCCGGTCGGGCCGAACCCATCGCCCACAGCTCCGATGGCTCGCTGCTGCAACTGGCGCGCCGCTACGCCGACGCACATATCAATCCCGAAGGTGTCGCACCCACCTTGATCGATGGCATAGTCATCCTCCGTGAGACGGCGGCGTCCGCGCTGCAATATGCAATCAACAAGCCGCTGGTGGCCGTGGTACTGCAAGGCGAAAAACGGGTAACCATGGGCAATCGCAGCTTTGATTTCGGCGCTGGTCAGTCGCTTTTGATCAGCACCGACGTGCCGACAGTCAGCCAGATTACAAAAGCGAGCCTGGCAGCCCCATATTACTCGCTGGTCGTCGAGCTCGATGCGGCCATCATTGCCGAGTTAGTTGGCGAGATAGGCGCGCTCCCCTACGTGATGGATCAGCCAGTGCGAGTCGATCCAACCGAGGCGGAGGTTGCCGAGGCCGCGCTGCGCCTGCTCAAGCTGCTGGAGCGCCCCGCCGCACTGGCAGTGCTAGGCCGCCAGTTGGTGCGCGAACTGCATTTCTGGCTACTGTCCGGGCAACACGGTAGCGCCATTCGTGCGCTGGGCGTCACCGATAGTCACACGCAGCGAATTGCCCGCGCAATCTCAGTCATTCGCGAACAGTATGCCAAGCCAGTGCGGATGGAAACGCTGGCCAATGCCGCGGGCATGAGCCTGTCAGGCTTCCATACGCATTTCCGCAACATCACCACGCTAACGCCCCTGCAGTTTCAGAAACAACTCCGCCTACTCGAAGCGCGTCGGTGCATGCTGGTCGAAGGCACGTCGATCACCCGCGCCGCTCATCACGTCGGCTACGAAAGCGTCCCCCAGTTCACCCGCGAGTACGCCCGGATGTTTGGTCAACCACCGGCGCGCGACATTCGCCAAGCGCGCATGCAAACTAGTGCTTCCGTGTTGATTTCCACCAAATCCTGACCACAGCGGCTAGTGGGGCCAGGATATGCCTTGGGGTGATGGGCAGCGCCATCATGTCGGCTGTGTTGCCGCTCCTCAGGGCGCAGGGCCCTTCTTGAATCCTCGATCCCCCGCCATGAATGCCTCCCGCATGTGCGGAGTCAGCGTCGCGGCATCGATCGCCTCACCATACGCCTGCGCGTGCAGCGCCGCGTAGCGGTCGAGGTCGAGGTCGAGGTCGAGGTCGGCCTTAAGGCTGACCGGGCACGCGAAGATCAGTCAGCAGGATCATGCGTAACGCCAGCCGGATGGCCGGATAGGTCGCCACCGATTCCATCCGTCGCGCCATCAGGCGGATCTCAAGCGGCGACAAGCCGCGATCCTTCACCTTGTTGCACAAGGCTCACAGGTCGTCGGAGGCGATTTCGCGGAGCTAGCGGTTGTCGAAGGCCGGCAAGATGTCCCGATCGACGATGCTCTTGCGCATCGCCTTGGTTCTGTCGGCCATCCGGGTGCCCGCCAGCCACTTCCCGGTCATCTCGCCGAATGTCTTGGCGGCGGTCAGGCGGCGCTTCTCGCGCTGCTTCTCCGGCGCGGGGGACTTGCCCTGAGCGACGGCCTTTTTGGCGTCGATCAGCTTTTCACGGGCAAGAGCCAGCGAAATACCGGCAGGTCCGTAGCGGCCAATGGCAAGAGTTTCGCGGCGTCCGTTGAGGCGGTAGTAGTAGCGGAAGGTGACGGTACCGGTAGGCGATACCGTTACGTACATCCCGTCGCGGTCTGAAGCCTTATAAATCTTGGACTTAGGCTTGAGATTGCGCAGCGCTGTGTCGGTAAGCATCGAGGTTTTTCTCCTGTTTCGTGACGGCCTTTACCGTCAGGGGCCAGGAGATCTGCTGATGCCGGGAAAGCCGCATAAAACAAGCTTTCCCGAGAAGACCTTTACCGTCAAAGACGGCTTTGGTCTGGATAGTGAACAGGACCGGTCTTAATCCGACCCTCAGTTCTTACCGGCAATTCCACCGCCAACTTGTTCCGCTGACCGGCGATAGCCACCGATAGCTGTCGTGACGCATTCCCCCTTAGATCAACACGTTACGACAGTTTTTCGATAGCCTGCGATAGTCCCCGGAGGACCTGATCTCACTCCCATTCGATCGTTGCCGGCGGCTTGCCCGAGATGTCATAAACAACGCGGTTCAACCCACGAACTTCGTTGATGATGCGATTCGAGACCTTGCCGAGCAGGTCGTGCGGCAGGTGTGCCCAATGCGCCGTCATGAAGTCTTGCGTCTGCACAGCGCGCAGCGCCACGACCCATTCGTACGTGCGGCCATCGCCCATCACGCCCACACTCTTGACCGGCAGGAATACCGCGAACGCCTGGCTCGTCAATTCGTACCACGTCTTGCCGCTGTTCGGCTCGACCGTGTTGCGCAACTCTTCAATGAAGATCGCATCGGCACGACGCAGCAGGTCGGCGTAGTCGCGCTTCACTTCGCCCAGAATCCGCACGCCCAGCCCCGGGCCCGGGAACGGGTGACGATAGACCATGTCATGCGGCAGCCCCAGCGCCACACCCAGCTCGCGCACTTCGTCCTTGAACAGATCGCGCAGCGGCTCAAGCAGCTTCAGACCCAGCGTCTCCGGCAAGCCGCCGACATTGTGGTGGCTCTTGATTGTCGTCGCCTTCTTCGTCTTCGCGCCACCCGACTCGATCACGTCCGGATAGATCGTGCCCTGCGCCAGCCACTTCGCGTTCTTCAGCTTCTTCGCTTCGGCCTGGAACACTTCGACAAATTCACGGCCGATGATCTTGCGCTTCTGCTCCGGATCGGTCACGCCCTTCAGATGGCCCATGAACTGGTCAGCGGCGTCGACATGCACGACCTTCGCGTGCAGACGCCCCTGGAACATCTCCATCACCATGTGGCCTTCGTTCAAACGCAACAGACCGTGATCGACAAACACACACGTCAGTTGATCGCCGATCGCGCGATGAATCAGCGCCGCCGCAACGCTCGAATCTACGCCGCCCGACAGGCCCAGAATCACTTCCTCGTCGCCCACTTGCTCGCGGATTGCCTTGACGGCTTCCTCGATGTGATCGCGCATGATCCAGTCCGGCTTCGCGCCGGCAATCTGCAGCACGAAACGCTCGAGCAATTCGCGCCCCTTCACCGTATGTGTGACTTCCGGGTGGAACTGCACCGCGTAGTAGTTGCGCACCACGTCGGCCATACCGGCAATCGGGCAGCTCGGCGTCGACGCCATCAGCGCAAAACCCGGCGGCAATTGCGTGACCTTGTCACCGTGACTCATCCACACCTTGAGCATGCCGTGACCTTCGGTCGTACGGAAATCCTCAAGGCCCTCGAGCAACGGCGTATGCGCATGCGCACGCACCTCGGCGTAACCAAACTCGCGATGGTTACTCGCCTCAACCTGACCGCCCAGTTGGACCGTCATCGCGAACATGCCGTAGCAAATGCCCAGCACCGGCACGCCCAGATCCCACACCGCCTGCGGGGCGCGCAGATCCTGATCCTCATATGTGCTCGCGTGGCTACCCGACAGAATGACGGCCTTCGGATTGAATTCGCGAATGAACTCGTCCGAAACGTCGTTCGGGTGAATCTCGCAGTAGACGCGCGCTTCGCGAACGCGGCGGCCGATGAGCTGGGTGACTTGCGAGCCGAAGTCAAGAATGAGGATTTTGTCGTGCATCGTGAGGTACGGAAGAAGTGGATTCGTTGGACGTCGGCGCCGTGGCGGAAGGCACAGGCGTGACAGTGCCGGTGCTGCCCGCAGGCGCGACCGGCGTAGTGTTGACGGAGGTAGAGCCGCCCCCAGGCGTCTCCATGCGCGGCTCAGCGCGCGTGCCTCGGGCCTCGTCGAGGGCCCGGGCATCGGCGTCATCGTACGGTGCGTTGCGCCGGGTGTCGCTCACGGCACCCCCACGCGCTCCTCCGCCGGCATGCTGCGCCGCCTGCACGCGCTCTTTCGTGCGCACGCTCGACGCCAGCTTGACGAGAATGGCGCCCACCACCAACAGGACAGCACCAAGCGCCGGCATCAACAACTTGCCGCCCCCCGTCACCGCCAGTTGGCCGGAGATCAGCCAGCCCAGCACGAACGCACCGGTCACCCAATTGATATGCCCCGTCACTTTCGCGACGGTCGCCGTCAACTGGCCGTTCACGGTGGCGTGCCATTGCAGCCAGGCCACGCCGATGAAGGCTACACCGAGCGCCTGCGCATAGAGCACGGGCGATGGCGCGGGCACTTCAATGGCCGCGTACAGCGATGACCAGAACGACGCAATCAGCAGCACACCAAGTGCCAGATTCAGCGCCGCATTGAGGAACAGTACCGTACGCAACATGGCCTTCATGGGCGATTACTCCACGTGGTAGTTGGGGGCTTCCTTCATGATCTGAACGTCGTGCACGTGCGATTCGCGCATGCCGGCGGCCGTGATTTGAACAAACTCGGCGTTCTTGTGCAGTTCTTCGATCGTCTGGCAACCCAGATACCCCATCGACGAGCGGATACCGCCGGTCAATTGATGGAGAATGGCGTTCACGCTGCCCTTGTAGGCCACGCGGCCTTCGATACCTTCCGGCACCAGCTTGTCGGCGTTGTTCGCAGGATCCTGGAAGTAACGGTCAGCAGCCCCATCCTTCATCGCGCCCACCGAGCCCATGCCGCGGTAGCTCTTGTATGAACGGCCCTGATACAGGAACACTTCGCCCGGCGCTTCTTCCGTGCCGGAGAACATGCTGCCCATCATCACGGTGTGCGCCCCCGCGGCCAGCGCCTTGGCGATGTCGCCCGAGTAGCGAATGCCGCCGTCGGCAATCAGCGGAACGCCCGTACCTTCGAGAGCTTCGGCCACATTGGCGATTGCCGTGATCTGCGGCACACCGACACCGGCCACGATACGCGTCGTGCAGATCGAGCCCGGGCCGATACCGACCTTGACCGCATCTGCACCGTGTTCCATCAGGGCCCGCGCAGCACCCGCCGTGGCGATATTGCCGCCCACCACTTCAATCTGCGGGAAATGCTTCTTGACCCACTGTACGCGGTCGAGCACGCCCTGGCTATGGCCATGAGCCGTATCGACCACGATCACGTCGACGCCGGCAGCCACCAGCAACTCGACACGCTCTTCATTGTCCGGACCCACACCCACTGCCGCGCCAACGCGCAGCTTGCCGTGCTCGTCTTTGCTCGCGAGCGGGTGCTCGGTCGCCTTCATGATGTCCTTGACCGTCATCAGGCCGCGCAGCTCGAAAGCATCGTTGACGACCAGCACGCGCTCCAGGCGGTGGCTGTGCATCAGTTGCTCGGCGTCGGCCGGCGAAGCGCCTTCACGCACGGTGATGAGCTTCTCCTTCGGCGTCATGATCGCGCGCACCGGCTCATCCAGGCGGCTCTCGAAACGCAGGTCGCGGTTAGTCACGATCCCGATGAGCTGTGCGCCCTCGACGACCGGGAAACCGGAAATGCCATGCTGGCGCGACAGCGCGATCACGTCGCGAACCTTCATGTGCGGCGGAATCGTGATCGGGTCGCGCAGAACACCCGACTCAAAGCGCTTGACCTTCGAGACTTCCCGCGCCTGCTCGGCCGGCTTCAGATTCTTGTGAATAATGCCGATACCGCCCTGTTGCGCCATGGCAATGGCAAGACGCGCTTCGGTCACCGTATCCATGGCGGCCGACAACAAAGGCATGTTCAGGATGATGTTGCGCGTGAGCTTGGTTTTCAGCTTGGTGTCGCGCGGGAGAACGGCGGAGTACGCCGGGACGAGGAGCACGTCATCGAAAGTGAGTGCTTTTTGGATCAGACGCATGGCAAATCCTGTAGGCGCAAAATCGAATTATACAGAAATCGCGAGTTGCATGGAACGTCCGCCCCCACATGTCAAGGGGCTTTTTCCCCGAGAGATGACTCGCGTACGTTTCGCTCCCCTTTTGGGTCGGCGCCCCGGCCCGCTGAATGCCGGATTTCACAATCGGCACGCGTCGGCCCCATGCTATTCTTGCGCCCTTCCTGCACCGCCCTGACCGGCACAACCGGCGCACCGGGCGGTACGGATCACCGACATCTCGATACCACGAACCACGGGCGCGAACTTCATGGGGCAAGGCATTTCTTTCGGATTGGCGGCGGGCGCATTGTGGGGACTGGTCTTTCTGGCCCCTCGCCTGCTGCCCGGCTTCTCGCCGCTGGAACTGTCGGCTGCCCGCTACGTGCTTTACGGGCTGGTGTCAGCCGCGCTGCTCGCGCCGCTCTGGGCGCGCCTGCGGCATACCGTCACTGGCCATGACTGGCGCGCGTTATTCCGGCTGAGTCTGGTCGGCAACCTCATCTATTACCTGTTCCTCGCCGGCGCCGTACAGATGGCCGGCATCGCCCCCGCGTCGCTGATCGTTGGCGTGCTGCCCGTGACGGTCACGCTGGTCGGCAGCCGCGATCACGGCGCCATGCCCCTGTCCCGGCTGGCGGGCCCATTGGCGCTGGTGGCTGCGGGTATCGTCTGCATCAATGTCGACGTGTTCGCCCACGCCTCGGCAAGTGGCGGGGACTGGCGGCTGACGCTCGCGGGCATCGCTTGCGCCGTCGGTGCTCTGGTGAGCTGGACCTGGTACGCCGTGGCCAATGCCCGCTATCTGGCGCGATTCGGACACTTCACGAGTCAGGAATGGTCGTTGCTGACAGGCGTCGCCACTGGCGTTCTGGCCTTGGCGCTGGCTGTCCCGGCCGTGTTGCTGCCACCCCCGGCAGCGACCGAAGTGCCGCGCGACTGGCAAATGTTCTTGATCGTGAATATCGCCGTGGCGATAGGCGCATCGACTATCGGCAACGCGTTCTGGAATGCGGCGAGCCGGCGGCTGCCGCTGACCCTGTCAGGCCAGATGATCGTGTTTGAAACGCTGTTCGCGCTGATTTATGGCTTCATTTACGAACAGCGCGTACCGCGCCTGCTCGAACTCGCGGCCATTGTGTTGCTGCTCGCGGGCGTCAGCGCGTCGGTACGGCTGCATTCACGGGGATCGACACACTGACCGGTGCAGGGCCGGGAGTCTGTCGCCGGCCTAGCTCCCGCGACGGCTCCCCAGCCACTTCTGCCCTTCCCGGCTTCCCTCGTTACGCACTTTCTCAACACGTCGCTGACGCGCCACCTTGGGGTCAGCCTTGAGCACGCGGTAGATCTCGACGCGATCGCCCGCTTCCACTACGGCGTCGAGCACACGAACCTTGCCGAAGACGCCGGCTTTCATGCGCGCGAAATCCAGCTCGGGAAAGCGTTGCAGCACACCGCTACGCTCGATCGCGTCACGCATTGTGGCGCCTTGCGGCAACGTCAACGGAATGATCGTTTGCTCGTCAGGCAGCGCATAGCAGACTTCGACATTCAGCTCATTTGACATACACGGCCTCCGCGCGCTTGACGAACGCGTCGACGAACGTATTCGCAATGTGACTGAACACTGGCCCGATGACCTTCTCGAGCAGAAAATTCGCAAATTCGTAGTGAAGGCCGAACTCGATCTTGCAGGCGTTCTCGCGCAGCGCGGTGAATTTCCACGTGCCGTGAAAACGCTTGAAGGGCCCTTCGACGAACGTCATTTGAATGGAGTCCGGACGCGTCTGAATATTGCGCGTCGCGAACGAATGCTTCAGCCCCTTGAAGTCAATCATCAGCGACGCCTCCATGCTGTGCTCGTCCTGATGTCGAATCTCGACACCACCGCACCAGGGCAGGAATTTGGGGTAATCGGCGACATTGGTCACCAGGTCGTACATCTGCTCATCGGAGAAATGCACGAGAACGGTTTTACTGACTTCGGCCATCGTCTGTCGGGCGAGGCGTTCGCACGGCACGCCTGCGATCGATGCTGCATCGACCCCCGCGCGTCGCAAGCCGCCTCTTGCCGAGACTCTTTGTTAAAATCGCTATTTTACCCGAGCCCGACTCACCGGGTCCGACCAAGTTACCCGCCAAGGATCCATGAGCATCATTGACAACAAGAAGGCCTTCTTCGATTACTTCATCGAGGAGCGATACGAAGCCGGGATCGCGCTCGAGGGGTGGGAAGTCAAGGCAATTCGCGCCGGGCGGGCGCAGATCAAGGAAGGCTATGTCGTCATCAAGAATGGCGAGATATTCCTGATCGGCACGCACATCAGCCCGTTGCAAACCGCATCGACGCACATCAAGCCCGACCCCGTGCGCACCCGCAAGCTCCTGCTGAAAGCCGACGAAATCAAGAAACTCATCGGCAAGGTGGAGCAACGCGGATACACGCTCGTTCCCATCAACCTGCACTACAGCAAAGGTCTGGTGAAATGCGAGATCGGGCTAGCCAAGGGCAAGAAGCTTCACGACAAGCGCGAGACGGAAAAGAAACGCGACTGGGATCGCGAAAAAGCACGTTTGATGCGCACACCCACCTGAGACGCAGCATCGGCATGGTGCGCGCGATACAGCCAACACGTTTGCCAACCACCAAAAGAAAACGGCCCATCTGGGCCGTTTTTCATTGTTGCGCCAGTTTAGCGCCGGGGAGTCGAATTACCGAAGCCACCAACACCGCCGCCATCGCCTCCCGGGGTCGATCCCCCTTCGGTGCCGCGCACGATCTTGAGCGCCGAAGCAATCATGCCGCTCAAATCCGTGAGATTGCCCGGCACGATCAGCGTGTTGTTCGTTTTGGCGAGATTGCCGAACGCGTTGACGTATTGCTCGGCCACCTTGAGGTTGACGGCCTCCATGCCGCCCTGCGTCTGAATCGCCGTCCCAATCTTTTGAATGGCCTCGGCGTTCGCCTCCGCCACCGCCAGAATGGCCGACGCCTCACCTTGCGCCCGATTGATCGCCGCCTGACGCTCACCTTCGGACTTCTGGATAGCCGCTTCGCGTGCGCCGGTCGCCAGGTTGATCTGCTCCTGCCGCTTGCCTTCCGATGCCGCGATCAGTGCACGCTTCTCGCGCTCGGCCGTGATCTGCGCCTGCATGGCGTGCAGAATCTCTTTCGGCGGAGTGAGATCTTTGATCTCGTAACGCAGCACCTTCACCCCCCAGTTCGACGCTGCCTCATCAAGCGCATTGACCACGGTGTGGTTGATGAACGCGCGCTCTTCAAACGTCTTGTCGAGCTCAAGCCTGCCGATCACGCTACGCAGCGTCGTTTGCGCAAGTTGCGTGATGGCCACGATGTAGTTGCTTGAGCCGTACGACGCCTTCATCGCATCGGTCACCTGAAAGTACAGAATCCCGTCGACCTGCAACTGCGTGTTGTCATTGGTGATACAAACCTGACTCGGCACGTCGAGTGGTACTTCCTTGAGCAAATGCTTATAGGCCACGCGGTCCACGAACGGCACGACAATCGAGAGCCCCGGCGTGAGGGTCGCATGGTATTTACCGAGACGCTCGATCACCCACGCATGCTGCTGCGGCACGATCTTGATCGAACGCGCCGCAATGACCACGGCGATGATAAAAACAATAAACGCGACGTTGGATAGATCGAACATGTTTCCCCCTGAAGCGCCCGCCATTACGGCAGGCTGGTTCCTCGTCACCCACGATGGCAGGCCATGCATCGTAACGGAACACAGACCCGATGCGACGTGGACGCTCGAAAACGAGCTATCCCCTAGCGGGTAATGAGGTAATGCCTAACTCTCACGTAGATGCATGGACTCAAGTCGCCCCGCAATCACACCGTCACGTGTGCAACGAACAATCGACTGCCACGCACCTCCCGGATAACAAACCAACCTGCATCTGCGGCCTCACCGGGCATTAGCTCGACATCCCACTCCGCGCCACGGTACATCGCCCGTGCACGGCCATCAGCCTGCCACGTCTCGATATGCAATTGCTGCCCGATGTCCAGATTGGTGTTGGGATCTGCCGTTGCGTCAACCTTGATACGCCGCCGGCCAAACCGGCTGCGACGCAGGAACCAGACGGCCACGCCCGCCACCACCGCTGCAATCACCAACTGCAGCGGCCAGTCGATGCGCAATACCGCCGCGATGCCGCCAGCCGTCATGCCGAGCGCCACCATCAGGAGATAGAACGTTCCGCTTGCCAGCTCCAGCACCACGGTCAATCCGGCAACGCCGAACCAAAGCCAAGCTTGCTCCATCACAACTCCCAGACATAAAAAAACCCCGGTGTATTACCGGGGTTTATAGCACGAAACCAACCGATCAGCGCTCGCATCCCCAAGGATTGCCCAGCCTTTCGGTTGCGTCCGAGATGCCGCTCGGACGCGTCCCAACTCAGGTCGTAATCGTGACGATTACTTCGCCAGCTTGGCGAGTTGTTGCCACGTTTCGATGACCGTATCCGGGTTGAGCGACATCGAGGCAATGCCTTCCTTCGCCAGCCATTCGGCCAGATCCGGATGGTCCGACGGGCCCTGACCGCAGATGCCGACGTACTTGCCCTTCGACAGGCACGCCTTGATCGCGCGGGTCAGCATGAACTTCACGGCCGGGTCACGTTCGTCGAAGTCCCTGGCCAGCAGTTCCATGCCCGAATCGCGATCCAGACCCAGCGTGAGCTGCGTCAGGTCGTTCGAACCGATCGAGAAGCCGTCGAAGAACTCGAGGAACTCGTCGGCCAGAATGGCGTTCGACGGCACTTCGCACATCATCACCAGTTTCAAACCGTTCTCGCCACGCTTCAGACCGTAGCCAGCCAGCATGTTGACCACACGCTCGGCCTGACCCAGCGTACGCACGAACGGCACCATGATCTCGACGTTGGTCAGACCCATTTCGTCACGCACGCGCTTGAGTGCACGGCATTCCATCTCGAACGCTTCGGCGAAATCTTCCGAGATATAACGCGACGCACCGCGGAAACCCAGCATCGGGTTTTCTTCGTCCGGCTCGTAACGCGAACCGCCGATGAGCTTCTTGTACTCGTTGGACTTGAAGTCCGACAGACGCACGATCACGCTCTTCGGATAGAAGGCTGCGGCGATCGTGGCAATGCCTTCGGCCAGCTTGTCGACGTAGAACGCACGCGGCGATGCATGACCACGCGCCACCGATTCAACCGCCTTCTTCAGATCGGCGTCGATGTTCGGGTACTCGAGAATCGCGCGCGGGTGCACACCGATGTTGTTATTGATGATGAACTCCAGACGCGCCAGGCCCACCCCTTCGTTCGGCAGTTGCGCGAAGTCGAAGGCGAGTTGCGGGTTGCCCACGTTCATCATGATCTTCACCGGGATCTTCGGCATTTCGCCGCGCTGGATCTCGGTGATTTCGGTCTCGAGCAGACCGTCGTAAATCTTGCCTTCGTCGCCTTCGGCGCAGGAGACGGTCACGAGCGCGCCATCCTTGAGCACGTCGGTTGCATCACCACAGCCGACCACTGCCGGCACACCCAGCTCACGCGCGATAATCGCCGCGTGGCAGGTACGGCCGCCACGGTTGGTCACGATGGCCGATGCACGCTTCATCACCGGCTCCCAATTCGGGTCGGTCATGTCAGCCACCAGCACGTCGCCCGGCTGCACACGCTCCATCTCGCTCGGGTCCATGATCACACGCACCGGACCTGCACCGATCTTCTGACCGATGGCTCGGCCCGTTGCCAGCACCGGGGCATCGCCCTTGAGCTTGAAGCGTTGCTCAACCTTGCCGACGGCCTGGCTCTTGACCGTCTCCGGACGCGCTTGCAGGATGTAGATCTTGCCGTCCTTGCCGTCCTTACCCCACTCGATGTCCATCGGACGACCATAGTGCTTCTCGATGATCAGCGCGAACTTGGCCAGTTCGACGCAATCGTCGTCGGTGATGGAGTAACGGTTACGCAGCTCCATCGGCACATCGATGGTCTTCACGCGGCCCGGCTCGCCCGGTTGCGTGAATTCCATCTTGAGGAGCTTCGAGCCAAGCGTGCGGCGAATGACCGGGTACTTGCCTGCCTTGAGCGTCGGCTTGAAAACGTAGAACTCGTCCGGGTTCACGGCGCCCTGCACGACCGTCTCACCCAGGCCGTAGCTGGCTGTGATGAAGACGACGTCCTGGAAACCCGACTCGGTGTCGATCGTGAACATCACGCCCGACGCGCCGCAGTCCGAGCGAACCATGCGCTGCACACCGGCAGACAACGCCACTTCGGCGTGCGTGAAGCCCTTGTGAACGCGATACGAGATGGCACGGTCGTTGTACAGCGAGGCGAACACGTGCTTCATGCGATCAAGCACGTCTTCGATACCGACCACGTTCAGATAGCTTTCCTGCTGCCCGGCGAACGAGGCGTCCGGCAGATCTTCGGCGGTTGCCGACGAACGCACGGCGAACGAGGCGTCCGGCTGGCCGTCTGCGATGCGCGCGAACTGCTCGCGGATCTCCTTCTCGAGCTGCGGCTGCAGCGGTGCGTCGACGATCCATTGACGGATTTCGGCACCGGCTTCCGCGAGCGCCTTGACGTTATCCACGTCCAGACCCTCGAGGCGTTGGGCAACGCGCTCGGTCAGATTGTTGTGGTGCAGGAACTCGCGGAATGCGAAAGACGTCGTGGCGAAACCACCCGGCACGCGCACGCCGGCGCTGGCCAGTTGGCTGATCATTTCGCCAAGCGATGCATTCTTGCCGCCGACCGACTCGACGTCGGTCATGCGCAGATGCTCAAACGGCACCACGTAGGCGCCGTCGTGTGCTGCGTTAGTCATAAAAAGCCCCTAAGGTAAGAAAAAAAATTCTCGGAGAATCGGTTGGGACTGACGTGGACCGATCGACCTGTTGGATAAGAAATCGCGCTTGGGCTGCGTCGAGAACCAGGGGCTAGCACCCGACGACCTGCATCGAGCCATCGGAATTGCCCGCTGCGCCCCGCCAGACGGGCCTGAGGCCGGGCAGCGCGCGATGGCTGCGCAATTGCTTATCCAACAAGTTGCCGCTATTCTACCGTGCAATGCACCAATTTGCGATTCTGCGCATGAGCGACTCCTCGACTACCGGAAATTCCCCTATGCCCTCCGCCGCAGCGGCCACACCGGTTGCTGCACGCCCGGTCTTCATCGTGTCCGACGGCACCGGAATTACCGCCGAAACGTTCGCGCATTCGATCCTCGCACAATTCGAAATGCGTTTCCGTCAGATTCGCGTTCCGTTCGTGGATTCGGTCGATAAAGCCTATGAAACGGCACAACGGATCAATGAAATGTATCGAACGGAGAATGTCCGGCCGATCATTTTCAGCACACTCGTCGACGCGCGGGCCAACGAGATTCTGCGCAATTGCCAGGGCGTGATTCTCGACATGTTCCAGACGTTCATCGAACCGCTGGAAGTGGAGCTGGGCCTCAAGTCGATGCACGCCATCGGCCGCGTTCACCAGAACGCCGACAGCGAGGCCTACAAGAACCGGATCGAGGCGGTGAACTTCTCGCTCGCGCACGACGACGGTCAGTCCAACAAGAATCTGCAAAGCGCCGACGTGATCCTCGTAGGCGTATCGCGCAGCGGCAAGACACCGACCACGCTCTATCTCGCCATGCAATACGGCGTGAAGGCCGCGAACTATCCGTTGATTCCGGAAGATTTCGAGCGCGAAAAGCTGCCCTCCACGCTCGATCAGTACAAGGACAAGATCTTCGGGCTGTCCATCGATCCGCAACGGCTCTCGGAGATTCGCAACGAGCGTCGTCCGGGCAGCAAGTATGCGTCCCTGGAAAATTGCCGCTACGAGGTCAACGAGGCCGAGGCGATGATGCGCCGCGAAGGGATCAAATGGCTGTCGTCGACACACAAGTCGATTGAAGAAATCGCCACGACCATCCTGCAGGAAATCAAACTGGAGCGTGACGTCTACTGACGTCTTTCAGCCATGCGATTTGCGGCTGCGCTGACGACAAAAGGGACGCCATCGGCGTCCCTTTTTGTTTGCACCACGCACTCTCGCGAACCCGCTCAGGACAGTCGTTGACGCACCGCTTCGAACAGGCAGATGGCAGCGCACGCCGCCACGTTGAGCGACTCCATACCGCCCGGCTGCGGAATACGAATCGGCGTCTGCACGCGCTCGAGCCAATGTGGCGACACGCCGGCACCTTCATTGCCGAAAACCCATGCCACAGGCGCGCGTAAATCCTGCTCGTACAGCGATGTGCTCGCCTGCAAACTCGTCGCCAGCAGAGGCACCGACAGACGCGGCGCGAGCGAATCCGACGTGCAATGCTCCACGATATTCAGTGAGAAATGCGCGCCCATTCCGGCACGCAGCACCTTACTCGACCACGCGAGCGCTGTGCCCGACATGCAATACACGTCGCGAACGCCGGCCGCCGCTGCACTGCGGAGAATCGAACCGACATTACCCGCGTCCTGCACGGCATCAAGGATGACGCAGTCCGTCTTTTGCGACGTCGGCAGATGCCCCGGGGGCACCTCCACGACGAACAGCAGCGGCACGCCGTTGACGAGCGTCGACAGCGGCTCGAAGAGTGCCTGTGGCAAACACACGCGACGCTCGGCCTCCACTCTTGCCCAGATCTGCGCGACTTCGTCGTTCTCAAGCGCCGGTTCCGCTGCCACGCATACGAGCGGCTGCCCCAGCACGTCGAGATAAGCATCGGCCAGATGCACACCTTCCAGCAATGTCTGACCGAGCTTGCGCCGCTGCTGGTTCGACTGCGCCAGTTGCTTCAGGCGCTTGTAGAACGGATTGTCTTTGGAACTGATGAGCTTCATGACGAACGCGCCAGACGAGAAACAGTAAGCACGCCGAAGATTTCAAACGCCTCTCGAACCGGCGCGAAGGACTGGCGATGATGCGGGCTGGGACCGTGCAGGCGAAGCGCCTCCAGATGGCGCGGCGTGCCATAACCGACGTGTTCGTCGAAACCGTATTGCGGGAATTCTTCGTGCAGGGCAACCAACTGACGGTCGCGCGTGACCTTCGCAAGAATCGACGCCGCCGAAATCGCAGGCACCGTATCGTCGCCTTTGATAATGGCCTCGGCACGCATCGGCAGCGCGGGGCAGCGATTGCCATCGATCAGCGCCAGCGTCGGTACGCGCGGCAAACCATTCACGGCACGCTGCATCGCGAGCATCGTCGCATGGAGGATATTCAGGGAATCGATCTCCGCCACGCTCGCCTCGGCGATGCAATACGCGAGCGAGCGTTCGACGATCTCCTCATAAAGCGCCTCACGACGCTGGGCCGTGAGCTTCTTCGAATCGGCCAACCCCTTGATCGGACGCGACGGATCGAGAATCACCGCTGCCGTCACGACGGGACCGGCCAGCGGGCCGCGCCCGACTTCATCCACGCCACAGGTCAGATCGGCGGCCACGTCGGCAAACAGGTCGAGCGCCATCTGCGGCAACGCCGCTTTGGCGGCACGGGTACGCGGCCTGCCAGCGCCGGGCGTAACGTCTTCGTCCGATGAGACTTTACGTGCGACACGGCGCGCTTTGACTTCCTCGCTCATATCCGCCCTTTCTCACGCAACACGCGCTCGATGACTTCGGCCGAACGCGCCGCCGTGTTCTGGCGCAGTTGTTCGTGAATCTTCGTGAAGCGCGCCTGCAAGGATTCGCGCAACGCCGGGTCGATCAACTGCTTCCAGACGGCATTGGCGAGGGCTTCAGGGGTCGCGAAATGCTGCAGCAACTCCGGCACGACGAACTCGCCCGACAGGATATTCGGCAACCCAACATACGGCAGATAGCCCTGACGCTTCATGATCTGCGCCGTCAGCCAAGGCACCTTATACGAGATGACCATCGGCTTCTTGTACAGCGCTGCTTCCAGCGTAGCCGTTCCGCTGGCGAGTAGCACACTATCTGCGGCTTCGAGCGCAAGGGGCGCTCGGCCTTCGGTCACGGTCAGATTGAGGTCGCTGTGCGCGTCCAGGATCGATTGCATCAGCACACGCAGGCGCGGCGTGGCGGCCGGGAGGACGAAGCGAATCGACGGGTCGCGCTTGGCCAGCAAACGCATCGCCGCGAAAAACACCGGCGCGAGACGTTGCACCTCGGATGTCCGGCTGCCCGGCAGGATGGCGACGACAGGGCTATCTCCCTGGAGCGCCAGCTTCGCCCTCGCACCGGCGACATCGGGCACCATCGGAATCTTGTCGGCCATCGGATGGCCGACGAACGTCGCATCGATACCCGCCCGGTGGTAAATCTCCGGCTCGAACGGGAACAGGCACAGCATGTGATCGACCGCGCGTTTGATCTTCTTGATGCGCCCACCTCGCCAAGCCCAGATCGACGGGCTCACGAAATGGATCGTGGGAATGCCCGCTTCGCGCAGCTTGATTTCGAGATCGAAGTTGAAGTCGGGTGCGTCGAAACCCACGAATGCCAGCGGCTTGTCCGCCAGCCAACGCTCGCGAAGTTGCTTGCGAATCGAGAGAATCTCGCGCAGATGCTTGATGACTTCGACATAGCCCATGACGGAGAGCTTGTCGATCGGCCAATAGGCGTCGAAGCCCTCCTCCGCCATATGCGGACCACCGACACCCGCGTATGCGATGTCGGCCGGAAGATTCTGCTTGAGGCCGGCAAGAACGTTGCCGGCAATGAGATCGCCAGACAGCTCCCCTGCCACCATCGCCAGGGTTCGCTGGCCGGCGCCGGAAAGGGTCGGCGGCATAGATTAGCGCACGATACCGCGCGTGCCAGTATTGAGAAAATCGAGCAGCGAGCGCACGGCGTCGAAGACATCTGGCGCACCTGCGTTGCCAAAGGCCTCGATCTGCACCTTCGCTTCGTCGAGCGTCAAACCGCTCTTATAGAGCAGCTTATACGCGTGACGCAGCGCGGTAATGGCATCGGCGGTGAAGTTACGGCGACGCAGCCCCTCGACATTGATGCCATAAGGCACAGCGCGGTCGCCCGACGCAATCACGAACGGCGGCACGTCTTGCACGAGTACCGAAGCCCCGCCCACCATCGAATGCGCACCAATGCGCACGAACTGATGCACACCGGTCATGCCGCCAATGATTGCCCAGTCACCGACTTGGACGTGGCCGGCCAGTTGCGCATTGCTCGAGAACACCGTGTGGTTGCCCACGTGGCAGTCGTGAGCGATGTGCACGTAGGCCATGATCCAGTTGTCATTGCCGATACCGGTCAAGCCACCGTCCTGCACCGTACCGGTGTGGATGGTCGTGAATTCGCGGATCGTGTTGCGATCGCCAATGACAAGCTTCGTCGGCTCGCCAGCGTACTTCATATCCTGCGGGCTGCCGCCGATCGACGCGAACGGGCCGATCTTGTTGCCCTCGCCCAGCGTTGTATGGCCGTCGACAATCGTATGCGCAAGAATCTGCGTGCCGGCGCCGATCGTCACATTCGGCCCGACAATCGCATAGGGACCGACGGCAACGTCCTCAGCGAGTTGCGCCTTCGGATCGACGACTGCAGTGGGATGAATATGGGTCATGAGCATCTCGATTCCGGTTATTCGCCGTTCTTCTTGACCATGCACATGAACTCGGCTTCCGCCGCGGTCTCGCCCTCTACCAACGCCTTGCCCTTGAACTTGTAGAAGCCGCGGCGCTCGCTCACGAAATCGACGTCGAGCACGAGTTGGTCACCCGGTTCGACCGGACGCCTGAAGCGAACGCTCTCGATAGCCACGAAGTAGTACAGCGTGTTCTCGTCGTGCACCGCCTCTTCCGAGAACGTGAGCAGCGCAGCGGCTTGCGCCAGCGCTTCGACGATCAGCACGCCCGGCATCACCGGACGCTGCGGATAATGACCCGTGAAGTACGGCTCATTGATCGTGACGTTCTTGATGACCTTGATGTTCTTTTTGCGCTCCAGGCCGATCACGCGGTCCACCATCAGCATCGGGTACCGATGCGGCAGCAGCTTCATGATCTTGTGGATGTCGATGGTAATAGTGGTCTCGCTCATTTGTCCTGCAGGTCTTTGACCTTCGCTTCAAGTTGACGCACGCGGTCGCGCATCTTGTCCAGATTACGCATGATGGCCGCGTTTTTGTTCCATTCGGCATTCGGGATAGCCGGAAACGCGCTGGTATAGGTTCCCGGGCCAGGAATCGACTTCGACACCCCCGACTTTGCCGTCACGATGACCCGGTCGCCAATCGTCACATGCCCGGCCACGCCCACGGCGCCGCCCAGCATGCAGAATTTCCCGATAGTACTGCTGCCGGCGATGCCCGTACATGCGGCAATCACCGTATAGGCTCCCACGCGCACGTTATGCGCGATCTGCACCTGATTATCGATCTTGCAACCGCGCTCGATCACCGTATCGGCCATCGCACCGCGATCGATGGAGGTCGATGCGCCGATTTCGACGTCGTCCTCGATCACCGCACGTCCCACCTGAGGAATCTTTACCCACTCGCCGCCATTGGCAGAGAAGTCGGGCGCGAATCCGAAACCATCCGAACCGATCACCGCGCCCGCGTGAATCACGCAACGCGCGCCAATCACGGTCGCGTGGTAAAGCGTGGCATTCGGATAGACGAGCACGTCGTCACCCAACGTCGTACCGCGACCGACGAACACGTTCGCCACCAGACGAACCCGCTCGCCCAGACGCGCCCCCGCCTCGATCACGACATTCGGACCGATGACGCACGACGCCGGCACAACAGCCGTCGGATCGACGACTGCGCTCGGATGAATACCGGCAGGCGGTACAGGCGCCGCGGCTTGCGCGAACATCTGAGCCACGCGCGCGAAGTACGCATACGGATTCGGCGCGATGATCCACGCGCGCCCTTCATACGACGGCAGCTTGTCGAAGTCGGCTTTGGAGAGAATCACGGCCGCCGCGCCCGAATTGGGCACTTCGGCGAGATACAACGGATTGGACAGAAACGCGAGTTGCTTGGCGCTCGCGCGATCGAGCGGTGCCAGACCATCGACCGCGACGTCGCCGTCACCCACGAGGTCGCCACCGAAGCGGGCGACCAATTGAGCCAGCGACACCGACGGCAATGCCGGCGTGGACGACGCGCCCGTCACTTGCCACCAGTGCCGCTACCCGAACTTGCGTTCAGCGTCTTGAGCACTTTGTCGGTAATGTCGATACGCGGACTCACGTAGACCGCCTCTTGCACGATCAGATCGTACTTGTCCGCTTCCGCAATCTGCTTGATGACGCGATTGGCGCGATCGAGCACGGCCGCGAGTTCTTCGTTGCGACGCTGATTCAGGTCCTCACGAAACTCGCGTTGCTTGCGCTGGAACTCAGTGTCGGCGGCTGCCAGATCACGCTGACGCTTGGCACGCTCGGCATCGGACAACGTCGGGTTGTCCTTGTCGAGCTTGTCCGACATCGCCTTGAGACGTTGCGCCATCGCCTGCAGATCCGCGTCCCGCTTGGAGAACTCGGCTTCGAGCTTGGCTTGTGCGGCCTTGGCCGGCGCTGAATCGCGAAGAATGCGATCCGAGTTGACAGCGGCGATGCGCGCATCCTGAGCCATGGCGGCGAATGCCGCACCAGCCAGCAACGCCGCGGCAAGGCCGCGAAGGCAATGCTTACGGATACCGTTCAATGTATTACCCCTCACAACGATGAAACGTTCGGAACCGATCGATGTGTCGTCGTTAGAACGACGTACCGACCTGGAACTGGAATTTCTGATACTGATCGCCCGTCTTCTTGACGAGCGGGAAGCCCATCGAGAGCTTGAGCGGGCCAATCGGTGAAATCCACGACAGGCCGAAACCGTAAGAATAGCGCAGGTTATTGAAGGTAATCGCCTGGCCGTTATCGAACACGTTACCACCGTCCAGGAACGTGAAGATACGCAGCGTGCGGTCATAACCCGTGCCTGGCAGCGGGAACGTCAGTTCAATATTACCGATCAGCTTCGAAGCACCACCCAGCGGCTCGCCGTTGGTGTCCTTCGGACCCAGCGAACTCGGCTCGTAACCCCGCACCGAACCGATACCACCCGCGTAGTAGTTCTTAAAGATCGGGAACGGCTGACCGCCCATCCCGTGGCCGTAGCCGACTTCACCGTTAAGCGCCAGCGTGAAGCCACGGCTCACCGGGTAGTAGTACTGGTGCTGGTAGTAAGCACGGAAGTACTTGGTCGTTCCGATCGGCGTACCGATTTCGATGTTGGCCTGCTGATAGTGGCCACGATTCGGGATCAGTGCGCTGTCACGCGAATCGCGCGACCAGCCCACGGTCAGCGGGTAGTTGTTGCTGACGTAACCGAACTGGTTGGCGTAATCAATATAGCGTTGCGGCGTCGTGCCATCGCTCGTCAGGTGCAGACGCGTCTGTTCGAAGCCGATACCGAAGAACACCGTGTCGACTTCCGAGAACGGCACACCGAACTTCAGGTTACCGCCCAGCGTGTTGATACGGAAATCCGAATTGCTCGTGAGCAGCAGCGGCTGATACGTACGGTAGTAGATGTCGGTAATACGGCTCACACCGTCGACCGTGAAGTACGGATCGACCTGCGTGACAGCCAACGTACGGTAGGTCTTACCGGTATTCACGTTCACCGACAGCGAGGTACCCGAACCGAACACATTGTCCTGGCTGATACCGGCTTGCAGCACCACCTTGTCGGTCGACGAGAAACCCGCACCCACGTTGATCGTGCCGGTCGGCTTTTCTTCCACCTTCACTTGAAGGTCGACCTGATCGTTCGAACCGGCTACCGGCTCGGTCGTCACGTTCACGTCGGTGAAGTAGCCGAGACGGTTGATACGATCCTGCGACAGCTTGAGGCGGTCGGCGTCATACCACGAGCTTTCGAGCTGGCGCAGTTCGCGGCGGATCACTTCGTCACGCGTGCGCGAGTTGCCCACGATGTTGATCTTGCGAACGTACACGCGACGGCCCGGATCGATCGTCAGCGCCAACGCCACCGTGTGGTTGTTGCGATCGATCGTCGGCTGGGCGTTCACATTGGCGAACGCAAAGCCGTAGTTACCCAGCAGATCGGAAATCGCCTTCGTGCTGGCTTGCAGCTTGGCCGCAGAGAAAGTGTCGCCCGGCTTCAACTGTACGAGCTTCTGAATGTCATCCTGCTTGCCCAGCATCTCGCCGCCAACCTTGACGTCCGATACCTTGTACGGCTCGCCTTCATGCAGGTTGATCGTGAGGAACATCTCGTCCTTGTCCGGCGTGATCGAAACGTCGGTGGAGTCGATGTTGAATTCCAGATAACCGCGGTTCAGATAGAACGAACGCAGCTTTTCCAGGTCGCCCGTGAGCTTGTCCTTGGAGTACAGGTCGTTCTTCGAGTACCACGACAGCCAGTTCGGCGTGCCGAGTTCCATCTCCGCCATCAGATCCGACGACGAGAACGCCTTGTTGCCAACGAAGTTGATCTGCTGGATCGTCGCCTTCGGGCCTTCGGTCACGGCGAACTGGATACCCACGCGGTTACGCTCGAGCGGCGTGACCGTCGTCTTCACCTCGGCAGCGTAGTAACCGCGCGTAAGGTATTGACGCTTGAGTTCCTGCTCCGACTTGTCGAGCAGGTTGCGATCGAAGGTGCGGCCTTCGGTCAGGCCGACCGAGCGCAGTGCCTTCTTCAGACCGTCTTTGTCGAATTCCTTGATGCCAAGGAAGTCGATGGAAGCAATCGCGGGACGCTCGTTGACATGCACCACCAGCACGCTGCCTTGCGCTTCAACGCTCACGTCCGAGAACAGGCCCGTTGCATAAAGGGCACGAATTGCTTCGGTGCCCTTATCGTCGTTGAACTTGTCACCCGGTTTGACTGGCAAGTACGAGAACACGGTACCGGGTTCGATGCGCTGCAAGCCCTCCACTCGGATATCCTTGACCACGAACGGCTCGACGGCGCGTGCCAAGAAACTGTGTGCCGCCAGAACCGCAATCACCAGGGTCTTCGGAACAAGGTGGTATTTATTCGACAACTTGCTTCCCCAAGAAACAATTGAATCGTAAAAACTCGGATTTGCCTGCGACGGCAGGCCCGTGACGCTGTCTAGTGCAGCAACTTCGACAGGTCATTGAAAAGTGCTACGGCGGAGAGCGCAAGGATGCAAACGATGCCCACTCGTTGCAGCGCGCTTTGCCACCGCTCGGAAACTGCCCGACCGGTTATCGCTTCGACCGCATAATATAACAGATAGCCACCGTCCAAAACTGGAATTGGTAACAGATTCAATACGCCAAGGCTAATGCTGACAAGCGCGAGAAAGGCAACGAAATAATCCAGCCCGAGTCTGGCCGAACGCCCCGCATAGTCTGCAATCGTCACCGGCCCGCTCAAATTCTTCAGCGATGCCTGCCCGGTGATCATCTTTCCGAACATCCGCACGCTGAACGCCGTGACGTCCCACGTGCGCTGCGCACCACGCCCAATCGCCTCGAATAACCCGTAACGCACCGTCACCGTGTCGACCTGACTGGCCAGCGCCGCACCGATCTTGCCAACGCGCGCCCCACCCGCCTCGGCCGGATCGACCTCCGCACTCGGTGTCAGCGTCATGTTGCGCAACGCACCGTCGCGCCGCACCGTGAGGGTCATCGGCTTACCTGGATGGGCACGCACGGCGTCCACCAGGGCCTTCGCCGATCCGACGGGGCTACCGTCGATTGCAGTGATTTCGTCACCGACCCGCAACCCAGCAAGACCGGCGGCCCCGCCGGCCATCAGTTGCCCCACCTTGACGCGCGCCGACGGCACCAGCCCGAGGCGCTGCATGAAGTCCTGCTCGCCGTCGGCATCGAAATGCTGACCGGCGGCATCCAGCATGAACTCGGCACGACCGTCGCGGGTACGCGCCACCAGCGTGACGCGCTGTCCGTCGATCACCGGATCGACCAGACGCCAGCGAAGATCTTCCCAGGAACGCACGGGCGCTTCATCGCCAACCGCTTCGTCGGGACTGCCGCCGTTCTCGCGGACACCGGTAATCAGCTCACCACCGGACATGCCTGCGCGCGCCGCCAACGTCCCTGCCGCCGGCGGCGCAATACGCGCGATGGGCTCGGTCACGCCGGCCAGATTCAGACCCGCGTACAGCGCGATGGCAAGGAGGAAGTTTGCGACCGGACCGGCCGCAACGATGGCAAAACGCTTGTAGACGGACTGCTGATTGAAGGCGCGCGCGCGATCTTCCGGCGCAACGATCTGCGTCTCGTCCCGTTCGTCGAGCATTTTGACGTAGCCACCAAGCGGCAAGGCGCAGACGGCCCACTCCGTGCGATCGCGGCCCATCGTCCACTTGAACAACGGCACGCCGAACCCGACCGAGAATCTCAGAACCTTAACGCCACACAGGCGTGCCACGGAGTAATGGCCCAACTCATGGAATACCACCAGCACGCCAATGGCGACGGCAAACGCGAGCAACGTGGTCAACAGAGTCATGAGCGAATTCGAGCCCCAGGGGACGTTACGACATACGCCTGAGCGTCAGGACGACGCAGGCGCCGGCAGCTTGGCGACGATACCCGCTGCCAACTCGCGAGCACGACGATCGGCCTCGAGCACGACATCGAGCGAGGTGGCTTCGCCCACCGCGACGGCATCGAGCACTTGCTCCACGACTTGCGCGATGGCGGTAAAGCGAATGCGTCCTTCCAGGAATGCCGCGACCGCAATCTCATTGGCGGCATTCAACAGTGCACCGGCTGTGCCGCCGCTGCGCAGCGTGTCGAACGCCAGACGCAGACACGGGAAACGGCGCAGATCCGGTGCTTCGAAAGTCAGTTTGCCGATATCGGCGAGATTGAGCCCCGTCACGCCCGACGTTACGCGATCAGGGAAAGCAAGCGCGTGAGCAATCGGCGTGCGCATATCGGGGTTGCCGAGCTGCGCGAGCGTCGAACCATCGGCATACGTCACCATCGAGTGGATCACGCTCTGCGGATGAATCAGCACCTCGATCTTCTCGGGCGGCATGTTGAATAGCCAGCGGGCTTCGATCACCTCGAGCCCCTTGTTCATCATGCTGGCGGAATCCACCGAAATCTTGCGGCCCATCACCCAGTTCGGATGCGCACACGCTTCGTCCGGTGTGACGTTCTCGAGCGAGGCCAGTTCGCGCTCGCGGAACGGGCCTCCCGAAGCCGTCAAGACCAGCTTTTCCACACCGCGTGTCGAAACCCGGTTTTCCCCGGCCACTTGCGGCAAGCACTGGAAGATGGCGTTGTGCTCGCTGTCGAGCGGCAACAACGTGGCTCCCGCGCGCTCGGCCGTTGCCATGAACAGCGCACCGGAGAGCACAAGCGACTCCTTGTTCGCGAGCAGAATGCGCTTGCCGGCGCGAGCGGCGGCAAGGGTCGATTGGAGCCCGGCGGCACCGACAATGGCAGCCACGACCATGGTGACTTCAGACGCTTGCGCAATCTCGATCAACGCCTGCGGACCATAAGTCACTTCGACCTTCAGCCCGGCATCGGCCAGGCGCGCCGCAAGCGAGTGGGCGCCTTGCGCATCGGCCACCACCGCCACCTTCGGGCGATGCGCGACACATTGCTCGAACAGGCGATCCAGATTGCGGTGCGCCGACAGCGCATAGACGGAGAATCGGTCGGGATGACGCCCCACCACATCCAGCGTGCTAACGCCGATGGAGCCGGTGGAGCCAAGAATAGAGAGATGTTGCGACATGATCAGACGAAGAGCAGAGCCAGTGGGAGCACAGGAAGCAATGCGTCGATTCTGTCGAGCACCCCCCCATGGCCGGGCAGCAGCGCGCTGGAATCTTTTACACCGGCTTGCCGCTTGAGTTGAGATTCGAACAGATCGCCCACGACCGAAAAAGCCACCAGCACCGTCAGCGCCAATGCGCCAAGTGCCAGGCCGAGCGTGTCTGCGAGATGAGAAACGATGGTCGGCGCCTGCAAGCCGCTCGCGAGCACCGCCGCAGCGGCCACGAGCACCAACAGCCATCCTCCGACAGCGCCTTCCCAAGACTTCCCGGGACTGATCGAGGGAGCAAGCTTGCGACGGCCGAACGCGCGACCGGCAAAGTAGGCGCCGGTATCGGCAAGCCAAACGATCACGAGTACCGAGAGAAGAAATGCCACGCCACGCTCACGCGCAAGACACAGCGCCTGCCACGCCGCAATCAGCAACACCGGGCCGGCGACGAGCAACAAACCGCGCCATGCTCCCTTGGTTGCGGGCTTACGCGCCAGCGTATAGGGTCCGGCCAGCAGCCAGAAGATGGCGGCGGGTTTGAGCCAGATCGACGAAAGTGTCCAGCCGCCCACCCATGTGAAGCCCACGCCCAGCAGCGCGAGTGCACCATAGAAGACGGCCCCCGCTCCGTTCAGACCAACGAGCCGCCCCCATTCCCAGCCGGCGGCGGCCACAATAACGGCAGCGAGCAATGCGAACTGCGCCGGCGTACCGACGAAGATCACAGGCAAGAGAATGGCGAGAAGTACGACAGCGGTAATAACGCGTGTCTTGAGCATCAGGCGGATTGTCCCGAGGGGTTCTGAACTTGCGCACTGGTACGGCCGAAGCGGCGCTCGCGCTGTTGAAACTCGGCGACGGCCCGCTTGAGCGTATTGGCGTTGAAGTCCGGCCAGAATTCTTCGGTGAAATATAGTTCAGTGTACGCCAGTTGCCAGAGCAGAAAATTACTGACGCGCTGGTCGCCGCCAGTTCGAATGAAAAGATCCGGCTCCGGCGCGTACGCCATGCTCAGGTAAGGCGCGAGATCGTCCTCGCTGAACGACGCCTCGAGCGCAGCCGCTCCGCCCTGCGCGACACGCGCGGCAGCGAGCTTCTGTGCGGCTTGCAGAATGTCCCATCGTCCACCGTAGTTGGCAGCGATGGTCAGCGTGAGACCTTTGTTGTCTCGCGTACGCTCTTCCGCCCGCTTGACCAGCTCCTGAATGCGCGGTTCGAACGCTTCAAGCGCACCGATCACACGCAGACGAATTCCATTACTGTGCAGCTTCCCCACCTCGCGCTCGAGCGCGAGGATGAAAAGCTGCATCAGCGTCGAGACCTCATCCTGCGGACGACGCCAGTTCTCGGAACTGAACGCGAACAGGGTCAGGTACTCGATGCCGAGTTCGGCACATGCCGTCACCGCTTCACGCACGGCATCGACGCCACGCTTATGCCCTGCGACGCGGGGCAATTTACGACTGGTAGCCCAACGCCCGTTGCCATCCATGACGATGGCGACGTGGCGCGGAATGCTCGCTGATTCGGGAACAGAGAGCGAAGAGCTGAGAAAACCCATTGAGATACGGCGCGAGAGTCGAGCGCGAAAGTCGGCGGAGATCTTACGGTGAGTGCCTCGGCACTCAGACCGTCATGATCTCGGCGTCTTTCTGCTTCACCAACTCGTCGATCTCGGCGACAAACTTGTCCGTGAGCTTCTGAACTTCGTCGCTGCCACGGCGCTCATCGTCTTCCGAGGCTTCCTTGTCCTTGACCAGCTTCTTGAGTTGCTCGTTGGCATCGCGGCGCAGATTACGCACGGCAACCTTGGCGGACTCGCCTTCCGACTTGACCAGCTTGGTCAGTTCGCGACGACGCTCTTCGGTCAGCATGGGCATCGGTACACGAATCAGATCGCCTTGCGTGGCGGGGTTCAGACCCAAGTCCGATTCGCGAATGGCCTTCTCGACCACGGGAACCATCTTCTTTTCCCACGGCTGCACGCCGATCGTACGACTGTCTACGAGGTTCACGTTAGCGACCTGGGAGATGGGTACCATCGAGCCGTAGTAATCCACCTGCACGTGATCGAGCAGGCCGGCATGTGCGCGACCGGTACGAATCTTCGCCAGGTTGTTCTTGAACGACTCGATCGAGCTTTTCATCTTTTGCTCGACATTTTTCTTGATGTCAGCAACGCTCATGACAACCTCCAAACCTTGAATTGTTACGCAAAACGTAAATGACACGGCGTTGGCGCACCATTACGCGCCAACGCCGCAATTTGAGCTCAAACGTGGACGAGCGTTCCCTCGTCTTCGCCGAGGATAACGTGCTTGAGCGCGCCCGGCTTCACAATCGAGAAAACGCGCACCGGCATCTTCTGATCGCGGCACAGCGCGAAAGCAGTCGCGTCCATGACCTGCAGGTTCTTCGAAATGGCCTCATCGAAGCTGATGGTCGAATACTTTACCGCGTTGGGGTCCTTCTTGGGGTCAGCCGAGTACACGCCATCGACCTTGGTCGCCTTGAGCACCACTTCGGCGCCGACTTCCGAGCCGCGCAGCGCAGCCGCCGTGTCGGTCGTGAAAAACGGGTTGCCCGTACCTGCGGCGAAAATCACGACTTTGCCCTCTTCGAGCTGACGGATCGCACGCGGGCGGATGTACGGTTCAACGACCTGATCCATGCGCAGCGCGGACTGTACACGCGCCTCGATACCGGCGTGACGCATGGCATCTTGCAGCGCCAGGGCGTTCATCATGGTGGCCAGCATGCCCATATAGTCGGCAGTCGCACGATCCATACCGGCGGCTCCGCCAGCCACACCCCGGAAAATATTGCCACCGCCGATCACGACGGCCAATTGCGTGCCCAGGCGAACGACTTCGGCAATATCGCCAACCATGCGCTCGATGGTCGCACGATTGATGCCGAATGCATCATCACCCATGAGGGCTTCACCAGAGAGCTTGAGAAGTACGCGTTTGTAAGGAGTAGACATGACGGTCCTTAAGAAGTCTGGTCGGGCACTGTTGGGGTATTCTGGATGAAACAACGGGGACGGCACCGCCGCCCCCGGATACTGCGATACTGCGCGAATTACGACTGCTTAGCAGCGGCCACTTGTGCGGCCACTTCGGCAGCGAAGTCGTCCTGCTTCTTCTCGATGCCTTCGCCAACCACGAACATGGTGAAGCCCTTGACCAACGTGTTGTTGGCCTTGAGCATCTGCTCGACGGTCGACTTATCGTCCTTCACATAAGCTTGGTTGAACAGCGAGACTTCCTTCAGGAACTTCTGCACGCTGCCTTCCACCATCTTGGCGACGATCTCTGCCGGCTTGCCCGATTCGGCAGCCTTCTCGGCAGCGACCTTACGCTCCTTCTCGATCAGTTCCGGCGAGACCTGATCGCCCGACACGGCCACCGGCTTCATGGCGGCGATGTGCATGGCGACGTTCTTGCCCACTTCAGCGTCAGCGCCTTCGTACTCGACGACCACGCCGATACGCGTGCCGTGCAGGTACGCAGCCAGCTTGCCCGACGTCTCGTAACGCTGGAAGCGACGGATCGTCATGTTTTCACCGATCTTGCCGATCAGGTCGGCACGCACCTGCTCGACGGTCTTGCCTTCGAGGGGCAGCGCCGACAGCGCCGCCACGTCGGCCGGGTTGTGCTCGGCGACCAGCTTGGCCACGTCGTTGGCGAACTTCAGGAAGTCGTCGTTCTTCGAGACGAAGTCGGTTTCGCAGTTGATTTCGACAACGGCACCCTTGCCGCCATCGATGTAGGCAGCGATCACGCCTTCTGCCGTAATACGGCTGGCGGCCTTGCTGGCCTTGCTACCCAGCTTGACACGCAGGATTTCTTCAGCACGGACCATGTCGCCGTCGGCTTCGGTCAGCGCCTTCTTGCATTCCATCATCGGCGCATCGGTCTTGGCGCGCAGTTCGCCCACCATTGCTGCAGTAATTGCCGGCATATCGTTACTCCTGTATATCGAATCAGTCGGGAGAGGATGGCGCCCGAACGGCCGCACTGCCCGCTCACGGCGCCCCGCGCACCCGACGCGGGGAAATCGGACTAAAAAAAAGGGGCGCCACAAGCAGCCCCCTTTGTTACGCAGCGGTGGCCGCTTACGCCTCTTCGTTCACTTCGACGAACTCGTCGCCATCACCGCGAACGGCTTCCACGACTTCCTTGACGGCGTTTGCACGGCCTTCGAGGATCGCATCGGCAACGCCTTGCACGTACAGCTCAACCGCCTTGCTCGAGTCATCGTTACCCGGGATGACGTAGTCAACGCCGTCCGGCGAGTGGTTCGTATCGACCACGGCGATCACCGGAATGCCCAGCTTGTTGGCTTCGGTGATGGCAATCTTGTGGTAACCAACGTCGACGACGAAGATGGCGTCGGGCATGCCGCCCATTTCCTTCACGCCACCGATCGACTTCTGCAGCTTGGCCATTTCACGATCGAACAGCAGCGCTTCCTTCTTGCTCATGCGCTCTTGCTCGCCGGCTTCCAGAGCCTGTTCCATGTCCTTGAGCTTCTTGATCGACGACTTCAGCGTCTTGAAGTTCGTCAGCATGCCGCCCAGCCAACGGTTGTTGACGAAAGGCATACCGGCGCGGCCTGCGGCTTCCGCCACGATTTCACGCGCTTGACGCTTCGTGCCCACGAACAGGATCGTGCCGCGGTTTGCTGCCAGTTGACGCACATACTTCAGTGCGTCCTGGTACATCGGCAACGTCTTTTCGAGGTTGATGATGTGAATCTTGTTGCGATGGCCGAAGATATACGGGGCCATCTTGGGGTTCCAGAAACGGGTTTGGTGACCAAAGTGGACGCCCGCTTCCAGCATCTGACGCATCGTGACAGACATGTGATTCTCCGTGAGGGTTAGGTCTTAGACCGGCTGCCGTACCCGTTTCGCCAGACTGCCATACAGCTTTGCATGGCCCGCCCGGGAAGATCGGGCACCCTGGGTGCGCCGGCCCGCGATTTCAAGATTTCCAAGCCGATGACGACATTTGCCACCCGACACCTCACCGGGCGCAGCGCCATCCGGCACCACATTGGGGCAAAAATGCCCACAAATCCCGGTGAAGACCCTTGAAAACCAAGGGAAAACCCTCGGCCTTATTAGCAACTCGTCCTCGACTTAGCCCGAGATTATAGCATTGCACCACGCCAGCGCTCAAGCGGCGTGTGAACTCGTGATGACAAGCCGGAAACGCCCGGTTCGCGCGGCATTCGACCCGATTCGCTCTGCAGCCCGCCCACCACCCGGAACATCGGCAATTCATTGTCGGAACGCTCCGAAATCCGCGCCAGACGGGGCGAAAACCGTCCATTGGTGCGATAATGCGGCACTGTTTATGCAACTTGTCCGATTCAGCAATGGCCATCACTCTCAAGAATGCCCACGACATTGAAATGATGCGCGTCGCCTGTCGACTGGCCAGCGAAGTGCTCGATTTCATTACGCCGCACGTGCACGCCGGCGTCTCCACCGGGGAACTCGACCGCCTCTGCCATGAGTACATGATCAAGGAACAGGGCACCGTACCGGCGCCGCTGAATTACCAACCGCCGGGCTATCCGCCCTACCCCAAGGCCACCTGCATCTCGGTCAACGATGTGATCTGCCACGGCATTCCCGGCGACAAGGTGCTCAAGAACGGCGATGCGCTCAATATCGACATCACCGTCATCAAGGATGGCTACTTCGGCGACACCAGCCGGATGTTCATCGTCGGCGAAGGCTCGATCCTCGCCAAGCGCCTGACGCAAGTCACGTATGAATGCATGTGGCTCGGCATCAATCAGGTACGCCCGGGCGCGCATCTTGGCGATATCGGTCAGGCGATTCAAACCCACGCCGAAGCCCAGGGCTATAGCGTGGTGCGCGAATACTGCGGCCACGGCATCGGCCAGGTATTTCACGAGGATCCGCAGATTCTGCATTACGGTCGGCAGGGCACCGGGCTCGTGCTGCAAACCGGGATGATTTTCACTATCGAGCCGATGATCAACGCCGGTAAGCGCGAGATTCGAACGATGCCCGACCAATGGACGGTCAAGACACGCGATCGCAGCCTGTCGGCGCAGTGGGAGCACACCGTGCTGGTGACGGAGACGGGGCACGAAGTGCTAACGCACTCGGCGCTGACGCCCCCGCCGCCGCCCGGCTCGTCGTACGTAACATCATTCGCGGCAGCAGCCTGAGCATTCATATCGTCCGGCCGCCTGCCGAACGGGCGGCCACCCACCCGGCCTGGCTCATTACTTACATACTCAGGAAGCCGTCATGCACGCGCGTGCGCACGCCCCTTCTCCGTTACGTCAGGCCCTCAAGGAACGCAAGGCCGAGCTTGTCGAACGCTTTTCCGCGCACGGCAAAATCGACACCCTGTTGCACGGCATGTGTCAGGCCGTCGATCAGGCCATGCGCGAAGCATGGGCCGAGTGTCAGATGCCCGACAATCTCGCGCTCGTGGCAGTCGGCGGCTATGGACGCGGCGAACTGTATCCGCACTCGGACGTCGACATTCTCCTGTTGCATCGGAACGCCGAGGGAGCGGCGCTCACGTCGCACGTAGAGCCGTTCATCGGCTTCCTTTGGGACATCGGACTCGAAATCGGCTCGTCGGTGCGTACGGTCGACGAGTGCATCACCGAAGCGCACGCCGACGTTACGGTGCAAACGAGCCTGCTCGAAGCGCGGCTTTTGACGGGCAACCGTGCCTTGTTCGACGAATTCGAACAACGCTTTTCGGCAGACCTGGATCCGCGCGCATTTTTCCGCAGCAAGCAACTGGAAATTCGTCAGCGTCATGCAAAATATCAGGACACTCCATACAGCCTCGAACCGAATTGCAAGGAAAGCCCCGGCGGTCTGCGCGATCTGCAGGTCATTCTCTGGATGACGAAGGCGGCGGGCCTTGGCAATAGCTGGTCGGAACTGTTCGCACGGGACTTGCTGACCGATCGCGAACTGAAGGAATTGCGCCGCAACGAACAATTCCTGAAGGGGCTGCGGGCACGGCTTCACTTGCTCGCACGGCGGCGTCAGGATGTGCTCGTGTTCGACATGCAGACATCGCTCGCGCAGAGTCTGGGCTTCAACGCGACAACGACCAAGCGCGCCAGCGAGCAACTGATGCGCCGCTACTACTGGGCGGCGAAGGCCGTCTCCCAGCTCAATACGGTGCTGCTGCTCAACGTCGAGGCTCGCCTGTTCCCGCAGACCAGCGGCGTCACCCGTGTGATCAACGAGCGTTTCGTCGAGAAGCAGGGAATGATCGAGATCGTGGATGACGAGTTGTACCAACGTCATCCGAACGCGATCCTCGAGACATTCCTGCTATATGAGCAGGTCGTGGGCGTGAAAGGGCTGTCGGCGCGGACGCTACGGGCGCTGTACAATGCCCGCGAATTGATGGATGCGCAATGGCGCGCCGATGCCGAGAACCGCCGCACGTTTCTTGCAATTCTTCAGCAACCGCAGGGCATCACGCATGCCTTGCGCCTGATGAATCAGACGAGCGTGCTTGGCCGGTATCTGATCAACTTCCGTCGCGTGGTCGGACAGATGCAGCACGATCTGTATCACGTGTACACGGTCGATCAGCACATCCTGATGGTCGTGCGCAACATCCGCCGGTTTGCCGTGGCAGAACACACGCACGAGTACCCGTTCTGCAGCCAGTTGATCGCGAACTTCGACAGGCCATGGGTACTGACGATTGCGGCCCTCTTCCACGACATTGCGAAAGGCCGTGGCGGCGATCACTCCACACTCGGCATGGCCGACGCGCGACGTTTCTGCACGCGTCACGGCATCGACAAGGAAGATACCGAGCTGATCGTCTGGCTTGTCGGTGAGCATCTGACGATGAGCACCGTCGCGCAAAAGCAGGACACGACCGACCCCGAGGTCATCCGGCGTTTTGCGGAAAAGGTCGGTAACGAACGGCGTCTGACAGCGCTGTATCTTCTGACGGTCGCCGATATTCGCGGCACCAGCCCCAAAGTCTGGAACGCCTGGAAGGGCAAGCTGCTTGAAGACCTTTATCGGCTTACCTTGCAGGTGCTGGGCGGTGCGAACCCTGATCCGCATTCGCAGTTGAAAACGCGAAAAGAGGAAGCACTCGGGCTGCTGCGACTGTACACCGTGCCTGAGCGCGCGCAGGAAGCGCTCTGGAACACACTCGACGTTGCGTACTTCCTGCGCAACGATCCGGCGGACGTCGCATGGCAGACGCGTCATTTGTGGCGACACGTCGACAGCGCCGTCCCGATCGTCAAGGCGCGCCCGTCGCCGATTGGCGAAGGGCTTCAGGTCATGGTGTACGTGCGCGATCAGGTCGATCTGTTCGCTCGCATATGCGGCTATTTCGAGCGCAAGGGGCTGTCGATTCTCGATGCCAAGGTGCACACGACCAGCCACGGCTTCGCACTGGATAGTTTCCTGTTGACGGACCCAGGCCTCGATACCAGCTACCGTGACATCATCAATCTGGTGGAAAGCGAGTTGGTGTCGTTGCTCACGCGCATCGAGCCTCTGGCGGAGCCGAACAAAGGACGGTTGCCACGACGTTCGCGTAGCTTCCCGGTCACGCCGCGCGTCGATTTGCGGCCTGACGAACGTGGCCAGTATTACCTGCTGTCGGTGTCGGCTAACGACCGCACCGGCTTGCTCTATGCGGTCGCTCGCGTACTTGCGCGTCATGGCGTGAGCGTGCGTACCGCCCGCATCAATACCCTCGGCGAACGTGTCGAAGATACGTTCCTGCTTGATGGCAGCCGTTTGCAGGACAATCGCCTGCAAATTGCCGTCGAGACCGAATTACTAGAAGCATTGGAACCATGAGCGATACCCCGCGCGCCAAACTCGGCGCCAAACATCCCCGCACGCTCGACAAGACCCGCGCACCGGTGCGTTCGTCCGGCGCACTGCGTCGTACGACCAAGGCCGTGCCCGCGTCAATGCTCGACGCCAGCGGCGCGAAAAAGAAGCCTGCGGCAAAACCGGCGCGTCCGCGTCCGGCAGACGATGCCGCGACGCCGGCCGGCGCGCGTCGCCCTGCTGGCAGTGGCGCTGCGCCACGCAAACCCGCTACCGGCGCGGCGAAGCCATATGAAAAGCGCCCCATGGGTGAACGTCCGCCGGTGCGTGGTCAACGTGAGCGCGTTGCAGGGGCGCGCCCCGCACGTTTGGACGAAGACCGTCCGCGTCACAGCACCGAAGGCGGCGCCCGTGGCGATTACGCTCGTCCGGTGAAGCGCGGCACAGACGACCGCGCACCACGTCGTTTCGACGAAGACCGCCCGCGTCGTGCCACCGAAGGTGGCGCCCGCAGCGATTACGCCCGTCCCGCCAAGCGCAGCACAGACGACCGCGCACCACGTCGTTTTGACGAAGACCGCCCGCGCCGTGCCACCGAAGGTGGTGCCCGCAACGATTACGCCCGTCCCGCCAAGCGCAGCACAGACGACCGCGCACCACGTCGTTTCGACGAAGACCGCCCGCGTCGTGCCACCGAAGGTGGTGCCCGCAACGATTACGCTCGCCCCGCCAAACGTGGCACCGACGACCGCGCGCCGCGCCGCTTCGATGACGACCGCCCGCGCCGTGCCACTGAAAGCGCGCCACGCGGCCGCTTCGCTCGTGATGATCGAGACACCCAGGCTGCGCGATCGACACGTCCTGCACGCGCGCCGCGCGCAACCCGCGACGATGACGACGACATCAAGGTCCATCATGATGCCGCCGGGTCGCTGCGTCTGTCCAAGCGCATGTCGGAACTCGGTCTGTGCTCGCGTCGCGAAGCCGATGAGTGGATCGCCAAGGGATGGGTGCGCGTTGACGGCAAGGTCATCACCGAACTCGGCACGAAGATTCTGCCGACGCAGGAAATCACTGTGGTGCAAGCCGCACGAAAGGAGCAGGCCAATCGCGTCACGATCCTGCTGCACAAACCCGTGGGCTACGTCTCCGGACAAGCCGAAGACGGCTACGAACCCGCCGTCGTACTGGTGACACGTGAACACCATTGGTCCGAGGACGATGCCGGCGTACGTTTCTCGCCGTCGCATCTGCGCAGCCTTGCACCGGCCGGCCGCCTCGACATCGACTCGACGGGGCTGCTCGTCCTGACGCAGGATGGCCGCGTCGCCAAGCAACTGATCGGCGAAGACTCGGATATCGAGAAGGAATACCTCGTGCGCGTGTCGTACAACGAGCATGAGCAAAACGTCGAGGCGCACTTCCCCGCAGAGCGTCTGGCCCTTCTACGTCACGGCCTCGAACTCGACGATCAACCGCTCAAGCCCGCACAGGTCGAATGGCAGAACCCGGAGCAACTGCGTTTCGTGCTCAAGGAAGGCAAAAAGCGCCAGATTCGCCGGATGTGCGAACTCGTCGGTCTGCATGTGACCGGCCTCAAGCGCGTGCGCATGGGACGCATCACGCTGGGCAACCTGCCCGTGGGCGAGTGGCGTTACCTACGCACCGGCGAAGGCTTCTGAGACTAAAGGGACTTTGCTAGACGCCCGTTGCCCCCCCCTGAAGGGGGCAGGTCACAGCCGTCAGAAGTGCGCAAGGCGTAGGGAGTGCAGGTGCGGCTGGGTATGTGTTGCGCTACGGATCAGAACTGGCACTCCGCACGCTACGAGGAGACATTCTCGACCGCCTTCTTGGCAAAGGGCATAGCCACGGCACTGAACAGCGCTCTCACTTACCTAGCCGTTGCTTCAGGCGCCATATGGGGAGGCATCGCTGTCGATACCGGGATGGGGTTCAGTCTGCTTTGCTTTGCCTAGTCGCTGCGGGAGCAAACATTGTTTCTTGGGCGATATTTCGGGCTGCGAGGATTTCTCATTGACGATGATGGATCTTCGTCATCTTCGATGCTTTATGGCCGTGGCCGAGGAATTGCATTTCGCTCGCGCAGCGACTGCATGGCAAAAGCCTCTGCACGCAGACGGAACGATTCCGTTGTCCGTCGCCACGTCTCTGCTTCTGGAGAAAGAGGTTCCGTGCTGGAGATGGACACAGGTCGCCGAAACTTGGGAAACGTTTCGCCCGTACTTGTCAGGTCGCCCCCACGGTAGCCAGTCATCGCTGTTTGTCGGCCAAGAGACAGGGCAAGTGGTACGCCGGGGCACCGCTGGCCCTACCGGCGGCCAGGCTGCTATACCCCCCCCTAGCCACGGATACTGAAACTAGCCAGAAGCTCAGGCGAAGCACCTAAGACCACGGAAGATATCGCTTCGCGCTGTTCCTGTCGCTTTCATTCTGAGCTTCACAATAGCCACTTTTCATTGCCATTGATGCCGACGCATTGACGAACAACGCCGGCCAACCGCATCAAACCTCAGTCGTCGCTATTCGGATCGAGTCCGGGGAAGAGAATCTCGGTGAAGCCAAACTTGCTGAAGTCGGTAATCCGCATCGGATAGAGCTTTCCGATCAAATGGTCGCATTCGTGCTGCACCACCCGGGCGTGGAAGCCTTCGGCTACTCGGTCGATAGGGTTACCGGTCTGGTCGACCCCTTCATAGCGCAGCATCGAGTAGCGATTGACCACACCACGCAGCCCCGGCACCGACAGACAGCCTTCCCACCCCTCTTCCATGTCCTGCGTCAGCGGCGTGATGACGGGATTGATGAGTACGGTTTTGGGCACCTCCGGCGCATCCGGATAGCGCTCGTTGTGCTCGAAGCCGAAAATCACCACCTGCAGGTCGACGCCGATTTGCGGGGCCGCGAGACCGGCGCCGTTCGCATGCTTCATGGTGTCGAACATATCTTCGACAAGTTCGTCCAACTCCGGCGTATTGAAATGCTCCACAGCTTTGGCGATACGCAGCAGGCGCGGATCACCCATCTTCAGTATGTCGCGAATCATCGGTTGGGTCCTCACATCAAAGCGCGGCCAACATTGCCCGCATAGCCTCTTCGTCCAGCACGGGCACGCCAAGTGCCTCTGCCTTCGTCAATTTACTGCCCGCCTCGGCGCCCGCCACCACATAGTCGGTCTTCGCCGAGACCGAGCCAGCCACCTTCGCTCCCCGCTCCTCGAGCATGGCTTTCGCCTCGTCGCGCGAGAGCGTCGGCAACGTGCCCGTCAGTACGAACGTCTTGCCCGCCAACGGTAGCGGCGCCACGGCCGCAGGTTCGGACTCCGTCCAGGTGACGCCGGCTGCCCGTAATTGTTCGATCACCTCGACATTATGCGGCTCACCGAAAAAAATGGCGATGGACTGGGCCACAATGGGCCCGACGTCCGGCACCACCAGCAGTTCATCGACGCTAGCCGCCATCAGGTTGTCGAGCTTGCCGAAATGGCGTGCGAGGTCCTTCGCGGTCGCTTCGCCCACATGACGAATACCCAGCGCGAAGATGAACCGCGCCAGCGTCGTGTGACGCGCCGTCTCCAATGCCGCCACCAGATTTGACGCCGACTTGTCGGCCATCCGGTCAAGCACCGCGAGCTTTGCCACACCCAGTTTGAACAGGTCCGCCGGTGTCCGAATAATCTGCTGATCGACCAGTTGCTCAACGAGCTTGTCGCCAAGCCCCTCGATGTCGAGCGCCCGGCGCTGGGCAAAGTGCAGCAACGCCTGCTTGCGCTGCGCCGCACAAATCAATCCGCCGGTGCATCGCGCAATCACTTCGTCCGGCAGCTTCTCGATGGCCGACCCGCACACCGGGCACGCCGTCGGCATGACGAACGCCCGCGCATCGGCCGGCCGGCGCTCAAGCACCGACCCGACGACCTCAGGAATCACATCGCCCGCGCGACGCACGATCACCGTGTCGCCGATCATCACGTCCTTGCGACGGATCTCGTCTTCGTTATGCAGCGTTGCGTTGGTCACGGTCGCCCCGCCCACAAATACCGGCGCAAGCCGTGCCACCGGCGTAATCGCGCCGGTTCGTCCCACCTGCACTTCGATGTCCAGCAATATCGTCAGCGCTTCTTGTGCCGGGAACTTGTGTGCCAGCGCGAAACGGGGGGCGCGTGAGACGAACCCAAGGCGGTCCTGCTCGTCGCGGCGATTGACCTTATAAACCACACCATCGATGTCATACGGCAGCGTCTCACGCGCCTCGCCGACCGCCCGGTAGAACGAGAGTAGCCCGGCGGCGCCTTGCACGACGTCGCGGCGGTCGTTCACCGGAATCCCGAGCGTCACATACCAGTCAAGCAGGGCCGAGTGTGTCTCCGGCATCGGAGCACCCGCCAATTCGCCCACCCCGTAAGCAAAGAACGACAACGGTCGCTTGGCCGTGATCTTCGAATCGAGCTGTCGCAGACTGCCTGCGGCAGCGTTGCGTGGATTGACGAAGACCTTCTCGCCCGCCGCTTCCTGTGCCCGATTGAGTTTGTCGAAGTCGGCGCGGAACATCAGCACCTCCCCTCGCACCTCCAGCACTTCCGGCGGATTGTCGGTATCGAGACGCAGCGGGATTTTCTTGATCGTACGAATGTTCGCGGTGACATCCTCACCGGTCGTGCCGTCGCCGCGCGTTGCCGCCTGCACGAGCACACCATACTCGTAGCGTAGTGCAATCGCCAGACCGTCGAATTTCAACTCGACGGCATATTCAACAGGTGCGCCGAATAGATCACCAGACGGCGCGTTGCCATCGCGGAGCCCATCGGACACACGGCGATCAAACGCCTCGACATCCTCGTCGGCGAAGCCATTATTCAGTGAAAGCATCGGCACACGGTGCACAACCGGCGCGAACCCCTCCACCGGCTTGCCGCCCACGCGTTGCGTAGGCGAATCGGAGCGCTGTAATTCGGGATAGTCGGTCTCGAGCGCGACCAACTCGCCAAACAGGCGGTCGTACTCGGCATCGGGAATCAGCGGCGCATCCTCTTCGTAATAAGCGCGGTTATGACGCGCCAATTCGATGCGCAATTCGGCAGCACGTTGCGCAGCCGCCGTTGCATCGGCCGCCTTTCGCGCGTTCGCACCCTGACCCGGAACTGAAGTTTGGGACATGCTTGGAAACTCGGGATACGAGAAGTCAGAACATTATGCCTTCGACGTACGCACCTGCGCGTCGCCGATAGCAGCAATCAATCGGAATGAAAACGCCGCTCCCCCGACGGTGAACGGCGTGCATCGAACGCGGTGCCTGACAGATTGTCGTCTGCCGTGCACCGCACTCGTCGTTACTGACTGAACAGGCGGCGCGTCACCGGTGAGCCTGCCGGCAGACCGCGCGCCTCGAGGCGCTCGTAGAGCTTGAGCAATTGCTTGTCGACGTTTTGCAGTGCAGCATCCGAAAGCGGCCGACGCTGATCGTCCACCACGCGTCCACCGATACGCTGCCCGATCGAACGGGCGTAATCGCACATCAGGCGGAACGGTAGCAGGTCTTCGTCGGCCACCGGCACATCGAGCAGCATCGTAATCAAATCACCGCCCTTGTATGTCAAATCGTCGCGCAGGAAGTTCGTGTCGCCGAATTGCAGCATGAACACCGGATTCTGGCGAGCATCGAGTTTGACGAAACGCATGCCGTCGCGCGAGAGCAGCAGACCATCCTGCGTCGCCACCGCCTGAACGTAGTTCGCCGACCAGGGGGCACCGTCCGAGAGCACGTTGACCGACAGTTGCGCGTCGCATTGCGCGGCGAAATTGTCCAGTTCACGGCCACGGGCCACCGTCTCCATCATGTCGGGCAGTTCCGGCAAGGCGTCAACCGCGTCGGCGAGGGTCTGAACGAGGTTCGAGAACTCCGAGAACTCGACTTCGTTCAACGCACCCGCGCGGTTGGCCAACTGCACGGCCATGCGCAACTGATGGTAGCGTCCGCCGGTGCGAATCAACGCCCACGGCGAATGCTCGTCGGCACGCCCTTCGACGTTGACCGGCTTGCTGCCAGCACGTCGCATGCGCACGGTCAACGGCATCAGGCGCTCCGCAGCCACCATGTTTGCCAAAGGCAGTTCGACGATGCAGTCGATGCGCTCGTCGATAACCGGCGGCGGGCCGCTCGGCACTGCGGGACGAGCGGCCGCGATGGGTGCCGGCGGCGCCACCGGAGCAACGGAAGCAGCCGAAGCAGCCGGCTCCGCCACCGGCGCCGCAGCGCCTTCTGCGTGTGCAAGGGTTTCGGCATCGGGCGCCGCGGCAGCCGCAGCCACCGCGCCAGCCGCGGCGGCATCCACGGTGTCGTCGGCCGCGAGTTCGGCGTCGACGCGCGCCACCGTGCTCACAGCGGCGGCTTGTTCCGCGTCGTGCGCTTGCTCGTCGGGATGACCCGGCAGGTGGGCGTCGGTCACCAATGGGGTTTCGCCCGTACTCGCGCCCGCTCCATCGGTTTGCGCCGCGAGAGCGGCCGCCTCCTGTGCGGCGCGCTTGCGTGCGGCAGGCGGCGCATCCCAGGCGTCTTCGTTAATGGTAAAGGCATCCTGCACCGACGTACCGGACGCCGCAGCCGGGCCGCCCAGGGTCGGCTCACGGCGCTCGCCCGAATGCGCAGGCACGCGCGGGGGCGAAAGCGTCGGTTCGATGAACGGGCGATCGTCGTCGGCGTCGGGCGTCCCTGCAGTCGCGTCGATACCGGCACCATCGACCGGCATGCGACGCGGGATGCGTGCGCGTGCTTTGCTGCCCTGCCAGGCGTTATATGCCACGACCCCCAGCAGTACCACTACCCCTGCGGCAATCAAACTCAGCTGCAGTTCATTCATGCGCGGCGTTCCTCTCTCTTCTCCATCTTAGGCGCGGGGTCAGGCGATCTCGGCCAGATTGATCGCAGACTCCATGTCCACCGCCACGATCCGCGACACCCCTTGTTCCTGCATGGTGACGCCGATGAGCTGATTGGCCATTTCCATCGCGATTTTGTTGTGCGAAATAAATACGAATTGGGTACGGTCCGACATGCGCGCCACCATCTTGGCGTAGCGCTCGGTGTTGGCATCATCAAGCGGTGCGTCCACCTCATCGAGCAAGCAGAACGGCGCCGGGTTGAGCTGGAACATCCCGAACACCAGCGCAATCGCCGTGAGCGCCTTCTCACCACCAGACAACAAATGAATCGTAGAGTTCTTCTTGCCCGGCGGTTGCGCCATCACCTGAACGCCCGCGTCGAGAATTTCGTCGCCGGTCATGATGAGCTTGGCCTGTCCACCGCCGAACAGCATCGGGAAGAGTTCGCCGAAATGTTTGTTCACTTCGTCGAACGTGCCTTGCAGCAGCACCCGCGTCTCTTCGTCGATCTTGCGAATGGCGCCCTCGAGCGTTTCGATGGCGTCGTTCAGGTCGGCCGACTGTGCGTCGAGGAAAACCTTGCGGTCGCGCGCCGTTTCCAGCTCTTCGAGCGCGGCCATATTGACCGGACCCAACGCATTGATCGCATTGTTGATGCGGGTGACTTCACCTTGCAGATACGACGGCTTCAGATCTGGCGTGAGCTTGGCGGAGAGCGCCTCCTCATCGACTTCGGCCGTCGTCAATTGCTCGACGAACTGCTCACGGTTCAGGCGTGCCGCCTGTTCCTTCAACTGCAATTCCGTAATGCGGTCGCGCAGCGGTTGCAGCCCGCGCTCCGCGGCAAGACGTTCTTCGTCGCTCTGACGCAGCTTTTGCGTCAGCGCATCGAGTTCGATACGGGCAGCCCCGAGAATCTCTTCCTTCTCGGCGCGTAATTCGAGTGCGTCCTGCAAGCCATTCTCGACTGTCTGCTCCGTGATCTGTGCGAGTTCGGCCTGCGCCTGCTCGATCGACACCACCAGACGTTCGGCCTGCTCAAGCGCCGTCTGAATATTACGGCGGTGCTCGTCGATCTTGCTCGAGATCCCTTTCTGACCGTAAGACGCCTCCTGCGCCAGGCGCTCCAGCTCGCGCGCACGGTTGCGTGCGTCGGAGAGCTGACTGTCGAGCGATTCGAATTCGAGTTGACCGTCTTCGAATGCCGCCTGCAATTCGGCCAAACGCGAATCGCTTTGCTCGAAATTCGCTTCCGACTCGGCGCGCAGCGCGACCTGCTCTTCGATCTGTGCGGCAATCTCGCTCAGTTCTTCGTCGATCTGCGTGCTGCGGGCGTTATAGCGCTCGTAGGCTTGCGTGAGCTTGAGCACATCCATTTGCAGCGCGTGTACGCGCTGCGTGGCACGCTCTGCACGTCCGCGCACCTCGGTCAGGGACTGCGCCGCCTGACTATAGGCCGCCTCCGCGCGCACAGCGCTCGACTTAGCGTCGTCGGCGAGCAGAGCTTGGGCACGCAGTTGCTTGCCCAGATTCTCGATTTCCTGCTGACGGGCCAGCAAACCGGCCTGTTCGGAGTCTGCGGCGTAAAGCTGCACGCCAACGCGCGTAACCTGGTGGCCCGCCTTGACGACAATCGATGCCCCTTCGGGCAGTTGCGCCCGGGCGACCATGGCTTGCGTCAGATCGTCGGCCACGAAAACGTGACCGAGCCATTCCTGCAATACGGCGCGCAGGCCTGGATCGTCGATACGGAGCAACGCGAGCAACGGGCGCAACGCGGTCGGGGCTTCGAGCGGACGGGCCGCTGGCGGCGGCGAATAGAACGCCAGTTTGGCCGGCGGCGCATCGCTCGCGAAGGCCTTCACCCAGTCCAGATTGCTGATTTCCAGCGCGGCAAGACGCTCACGCAGCACCGATTCGAGCGCGTTTTCCCAGCCCGGCTCGATATGCAGCTTCTTCCAGAGACGCGGCAGTTGCGCCAGCTCGTGTTTGTCGAGCCAAGGCTGAACCTTGCCCTCCGTCTGCACGCTTTCCTGCAACTGCTTGAGCGCCGTCAGACGCGCCTCGAGTTGCGCGATGGTCGCGGCTTCCGACTGCACGCGAGCCTGCGCTTCGGCACGCTCGGCTTCCAATCGAGGCAGCCGTTCCTGTGCATCGGCGAGTTCGGCCTGTGCGTCCTCGAGCATCGCCTGATGTTCGGCGAGGTCGGCGCGTTGCATTTCCAGTTCGGCTTCATCGGGCTTGTCGAGCCCGCGCGCCTCACCTTGCAAACGCTCCTGACGCTGCTGCAACTGCTGCAAGGCCTGATCGGCGTTGCGCTGGTGCGCTGCTTCGAGCTTCAAACTCTGCTCGACCTGGGCGATCTCGCTGCGTTGCTCGTTGAGCAAATTCTGCGCATCGCGCCAACCGGTTTCGAGCGCAGGCAGCGCGTCGTTCTGATCGGCTGCCTGATCTTGCGCGGTGGCCGCGCGCTCTTCGGCGATGACGAGTTCTTCTTCGGCGAGCGCGAGTTCTTCTTCCGATTGCGCGGAACGGGCCTGCCACTGCTCGCGCTGGGAGGTGAGCGCGGCCAATTGGGCCTGCACGCGATTGCGCGACTCGACAACGTAGCGAATCTCGGCTTCCAGACGGCTGACTTCCGAATTCGCCTCGTACATGGCGCTTTGCGCGGCCTGTACGGCGTCGGTGGCCGTGTAGTGAGCGGCGCGCAGCGTTTCAAGATCGGCTTCCGAACCGCGCAGACGCGCCATCTGGGCTTCGAGATCGACCTGAGCCGATTCGATGGCGCGTTGCTGACGCTCTTGTTCATTCTGGGCTTCGTTCTTGCGCAGCAGCCACAACAACTGCTGCTTCTCTTCGCCGTCGCGCTGCAAGTCCTTGAATCGGTTGGCGACAACGGCCTGCGATTCGAGCTTCTCGAGATTGGTGCCGAGTTCGCGCAGAATGTCTTCAACGCGCGTGAGGTTTTCACGCGTGTCCTGCAGGCGATTCTCGGTCTCGCGACGGCGTTCCTTGTACTTGGACACCCCCGCGGCTTCTTCGAGGAACACGCGCAACTCTTCCGGCTTGGCCTCGATGATGCGCGAGATCATCCCCTGCCCGATGATGGCGTAGGCACGCGGCCCGAGGCCGGTACCAAGGAAGATGTCCTGAATGTCGCGGCGACGGGCCGGCAGGTTGTTGATGTAGTAGCTGGAGGTGCCGTCGCGCGTGAGCACGCGCTTGACGGCGATTTCGGCGTACTGGCTCCACTGCCCGGCGGCGCGCCCGGCGCTGTTGTCGAACACGAGTTCGACGCTCGCGCGGCTCGCCTGTTTGCGGGCGGTCGATCCGTTGAAAATCACGTCCTGCATCGATTCGCCGCGCAGCTCCGAGGCGCGCGACTCGCCGAGCACCCAACGCACGGCATCGATGATGTTGGATTTGCCGCACCCGTTCGGGCCGACAATCCCGACCAATTGGCCAGGTACCGCGAAGTTCGTCGGATCGACGAATGACTTGAAGCCAGCGAGTTTGATGGAGGTCAGACGCACGGCAGGTTCGCTTTATCGGTCATTGAATGATGGGAAAGACGCAGACGCGCTAGCTGGTCCTGTCGGGCCTTGCGCACGCTGGTGCGCGCAGGCCGCTTACATCGATATAACATCGGTACGCATCATACCATCGCATCCCCTACCGTCGCGGATTTACAACGACGCGAATCCGGCAAAATGCCTGACAGGACACCGGCCGCCACAATGCACAGCCCGCCGGCGATTTCACGCACGCCCAGCCCTTCGCTGGCGAGCCACCAGGACGAAATGGCCGCCACGACAATTTCGAAGAGCATGATGAGCGCCGCCTGATTGGCCGGCACACGCGCCAGGCCGAACTGCACGACGACGTTGGTTGCCGCAATGGCGCAACCCAGCGCCAGCACAACCGCTACGGTCGCGGCGCTCGACGTGAGGGCCGCGACCGTAGCACGGCCAGCTTCGGCGCCACCGTCGAACGGCAGCACCAGCAACCCGCCGACCGCACAGCCGAGATAAAGCGTCCAACTGCGCATTTCTGCGCGCACCCCCGGCAACGACTGACTGACGCGCCGCAGCAGCACGTTATTGAGGGCGAAAGCCGCACCGGCAATGGCTCCGGCCCATTCGCCGGGGTTATTCGGCACGGGCCAGCCCAACTCGGGCGACCAGAGCATCAGCCCCGCCCCGCCCAACGCCAGCGCGATCAGGCCCGCACCACGCAAGCCGACGCGCTCGCCGAGCAGCCAGTGAGCGAAAAGCGCCGTCCATACAGGGGTCAGATAGAAAAGCAGCAGCACACGCATGACATGGCCGTGCGTCGTCCCCCAGACAAACGCCACGTTGGTCGTGCCGCCCGCGAACGCCACACCGGCCAGCAGCCACGACCAGCGCAGCGTACCAAGTGAGCGACGATAAACCAGCGTGAGCAGCAGCAACGCCACGCTCGCGGTGCATATCTGCGCAGGCACCGCCGCCACGCCCCACTGGCCAAGCATGCGGTAGGGAAACCAGGCCAGTCCCCACACGGAGGAACCGATGAGAATGCTCAAGGCGGGTGCCGCCCGGGTGCGCAGCGAAGCGCCGGCGTTCGATGCCGGGCCGTGCGCGCCGTTGCCGGCTATGGTCATACTGTTGACTCCTGAAAAACCTGAGATACTCCGCAGACTTGCCTCATTGGCGCCTCGGAATGTGCTGAATTACGCGGCGGTCGCGCTTTGTGGGCGCCGTAACGGTATAATTTTCGCTTTGCCGATCTTGCCATTCTTGAGCGCGTCCGGGAACCCCTTTGCGTGATGTACTGGATAAGTGCGAACCCATATGTGGCATGCCATCCGCAAGCCCGGCGCCGGAAAACGCATCATGGCGCGCCGGTGTCCGGGAGATCCGGCCCAGCCGTCTCGCGCGGCCCGAATTGCCTCGAGCGTTGCCCTGAGTGGCATCGCGAACCCTAGCCCTGAGTCTGTTTGAATTCTCGTGAACCCATTACTCGACAAGCTCCAGCCCTATCCCTTTGAACGCCTGAAGTCGCTGGTAGCGGATGTGACGCCCGCCAGTGCGTACAAGGCCATCAGCTTCGGCATCGGTGAGCCCAAGCACCCGACGCCGCAGTTCATCAAGGAAGCCCTGATCGAAGGGTTGGGCGGCCTCTCGAACTACCCCGCCACGGCGGGCGGCGAGCCCCTGCGCGCGGCGATTGCCCAGTGGCTGGAGCGCCGCTACGCACTGCCCAACGTGAATCCGGCCACCGAAGTGTTGCCTGTCACGGGCTCGCGCGAGGCGCTCTTCTCGTTCGCACAGGCGGTGGTCGATGGCAGCAAACCCGGCGCGCGGGTGCTGTGCCCGAACCCGTTCTACCAGATTTACGAAGGAGCAACGCTGCTCGCTGGCGCCACGCCCTACTATGTCGACAGCGATCCGGCGCGCAACTTCGCCCCGAATTACGAAGACGTGCCGGCGGATGTCTGGCGCAACGTCCAGCTCGTTTATCTCTGCTCGCCCGGCAATCCGACCGGCGCCGTGCTGGGCCTCGCCGAGTGGAAGCGTCTGTTCGAACTCTCGGACCAGTACGGCTTTGTGATTGCGTCCGACGAGTGCTATTCCGAGATCTATTTCGACGAGGAGCGCGCGCCGCTGGGCGGTCTTGCGGCCGCCCACCAACTGGGTCGCGGTTTCGAGCGTCTGGTGGTGTTCTCCAGCCTGTCGAAGCGTTCGAACGTGCCGGGCATGCGCTCGGGCTTCGTGGCTGGCGACGCCGCCATTCTGAAGAAATTCCTGCTGTACCGCACGTACCATGGCTGCGCGATGAGCCCGGCCGTGCAGGCAGCGAGTGTCGCGGCGTGGAACGACGAAGCCCACGTGCGCCTGAACCGCAGCAAGTACCTGAAGAAATTCCAGACCGTCACGCCGATGCTCGCCGAAGTGCTCGACGTGCGCCTGCCGGACGCGGGCTTCTACCTGTGGGCCAAGGTTGATGCGAAAACCGGCCTGTCCGACATGGAATTCACGCGCCAATTGCTGGCGCAATACAATGTGGCCGTACTGCCCGGATCGTACCTCGGTCGCGCGGCGCACGGCACCAACCCGGGCGAGCACTATGTGCGCATCGCCCTCGTGGCCGATGTGGACGAATGCACCGAAGGCGCCCAGCGCATCGTGCAGTTCTGCCAATCCCTTTAATCCTTACTGCAACTGATTCTCGCCATGTCGCAACAACTGCAAACCACCATCGACCAAGCCTGGGAAAACCGTGCCGAGATTTCGGCCAAGTCGGCACCTGCCGACGTGCGTGAGGCAGTCGCCCACGTCATCGCCGAGCTGGACAAGGGCGCCCTGCGCGTGGCCCAGAAGCAAGACGGCCAGTGGATCGTGAACCAGTGGATCAAGAAGGCCGTGCTGCTGTCGTTCCGCCTCGAAGACAATGCCGTGATGCCCGCCGGCGGCTTCAGCCAGTTCTACGACAAGGTGCCGAGCAAGTTCGCCAGCTACACCGCTGACGACTTCGCGCGCGGCGGCTTCCGCGTGGTGCCCCCGGCAGTGGCACGCCGCGGCTCGTTCATCGGCAAGAACGTCGTGCTGATGCCGTCGTACACGAACATCGGCGCCTACGTTGACGAAGGCACGATGGTCGACACGTGGGCCACCGTCGGTTCATGCGCACAGATCGGCAAGAACGTTCACCTCTCGGGTGGCGTCGGTATCGGCGGCGTGCTTGAGCCGCTGCAAGCCAATCCGGTCATCATCGAAGACAATTGTTTCATTGGCGCCCGCTCGGAAGTCGTGGAAGGCGTGATCGTCGAAGAAAACTCGGTGATCTCGATGGGCGTGTATCTGGGTCAGTCGACCAAGATCTACGATCGCGAAACGGGTGAAGTGCATTACGGCCGTGTGCCGGCCGGTTCGGTCGTCGTGCCGGGCAACCTGCCGTCGAAGGACGGCAAGTACAGCCTGTACTGCGCCGTGATCGTGAAGAAGGTCGACGCGCAAACGCGCGCCAAAACGGCGATCAACGACCTGCTGCGCGGCGAATAAGTCCACGCGGCACCGACGAGGCGCGGTCGCAGTCCTGGCTGCGACGTTGCGCCTCGTTTTTTTGTAATCGCGACATCAGGAGTTCTGGCGATGACGGCAGTGCTGTATGGCATTCCCAACTGCGATACCGTGAAGAAGGCGCGCATGTGGCTCGACGAGCGCGGCGTGGCGTACGACTTCCACGACTTCAAGAAAGCGGGCGTGAACGACGCACTGCTGGGTAACTGGCTCGCCCAGGTGCCGCTCACCACGCTGCTCAACCGCAAGGGCACAACGTGGCGCAAGCTCTCGCCGGAGCAACAGGCTGCGGCGGCCGACGAGTCGGTCGCCCGCGCCCTGATGATCGAAAACCCGTCGCTCATCAAACGCCCTGTGCTGGTGGCCGACGGCAAGGTTTCCGTGGGCTTCACGCCCGACAGTTACGCCTCACGATTCTGATTTCATGACTTCCTCCCAAGGCGCCACGCTGGCGCTTACCGAGCAACTGATCGCCCGTCACTCGGTGACGCCCGAAGACCGTGACTGCCAAGCCATTCTGGCGCGCCGCCTCGAAGCGATCGGCTTCGCGTGCGAGACCATCGCGTCAAACGGCGTGACCAACCTGTGGGCGGTCAAGCGCGGCACGCGTGGCACCGAGGGCAAACTGCTCGTCTTCGCCGGTCACACGGACGTGGTGCCGACCGGCCCGCTCGAACAATGGCATTCCGATCCGTTTGCACCGACGCATCGCAACGGCCTGCTCTACGGTCGCGGCGCCGCCGACATGAAGACGTCGCTCGCGGCATTTGTGGTCGCTTCGGAGGAATTCGTCGCCCAACATCCGGATCACACCGGCGCCATTGGCTTACTGCTGACCAGCGACGAAGAAGGCCCGGCCACTGACGGCACCGTGAAGGTTGTCGAAGCGCTCACGGCGCGCGGCGAGCGCCTGGACTACTGCGTGGTCGGTGAGCCGACTTCGAGCCAGCAGTTGGGCGACATGGTCAAAAACGGCCGCCGCGGGTCGATGTCGGGCAAGCTCGTGATCAAGGGTGTCCAAGGTCATATCGCCTATCCGCATCTCGCCAAGAACCCGACGCATCTGTTCGCGCCGGCACTCGCCGAACTGACGCAGACGGTCTGGGACAACGGCAACGACTATTTCCCGCCCACCACGTGGCAGATTTCGAACATTCACGCAGGCACCGGGGCGACTAACGTCATCCCTGGCGAGCTGACCGTGATGTTCAACTTCCGCTTCTCGACGGCCAGCACGTCCGATGGACTCCAGCAGCGCGTGCACGAACTGCTCGACCGCCATGGCCTGACCTACACGCTCGACTGGTCGATCAGCGGCCAGCCTTTCCTCACGCCGCGCGGCGACCTGTCGGAAGCCCTCTCTAGCGCGATCCACGAGGAAACGGGGCTTCAGACTGAACTCTCGACCACGGGCGGCACGTCGGACGGACGCTTCATCGCCCGCATTTGCCCGCAGGTCATCGAATTCGGTCCGTGCAATGCCAGCATTCACAAGATCGACGAACACATTGCCGTGGCCGATATCGAACCGCTCAAGAACATCTACCGCGGCGTGTTGAAGCGTCTGGTGGCCTAAGGCGCGCGAGGTAATCATCATGACGACTCAGGCACCCCACCCGTTCCGGACGCTGCGCGATCTGCTGCGCTACGCCGTCTCGCGCTTTACCGAGGCCGAACTCGCCTTCGGGCATGGCGCGGCCACGGCTTACGACGAGGCCGCGTATCTCCTGCTGCATACACTGCACCTGCCCATCGATACGCTCGACCCGTTTCTCGACGCGCGTTTGCTGCCCGAGGAAATTGAGCGCGTGCTGTCAGTCATCAACCGTCGGGCGGGCGAGCGCGTGCCGGCGTCGTACATCACGAATGAAGCGTGGATGCATGGCCGCCGGTTCTATGTAGACGAGCGCGTCATCGTGCCGCGTTCGTTCGTGGGCGAGTTGCTCGAAAACGCCTTGCAGCCATGGGTCGATCACGCCGAAGACGTCGCGGACGTGCTCGAGTTGTGCACCGGCTCCGGCTGCCTTGCGATCCTCGCCGCCGAAACTTTCCCGGCGGCACAGATCGATGCGGTCGACATTTCCCCGGACGCATTGGCCGTCGCCAAGATCAATGTGGCCGACTACGGCCTCGAAGACCGCGTCGCGCTACATCTGGGCGATCTCTACGCGCCGCTGCCACAAGGCAAGCGCTACGAAGTCATTCTCACCAATCCGCCGTACGTCAACGAAGGCTCGATGCAGGCGCTGCCGGCCGAATACCATCACGAGCCGCGCCTTGCATTGGCCGGCGGCGATGACGGCATGGATGTGGTTCGCCGCATCATTGCCGGTGCCCGTGAGCATCTGACCGATGACGGCGTTTTGGTCGTGGAGGTCGGCAACGAACGTCACTTCGTCGAGGCGGCGTTCCCGGATCTGCCGATGACGTGGCTGGCGACGAGCGCTGGCGACGATATGGTCTTCCTGGTGCAGGCAGCCGATCTGCCGTAATGCAGTAATGCCCTCGGGGCTCGCGTTTTACCGCGAGCCCTCGTCTAAGTCCACGCACCCCGGTTACACTCGGGTTCCCGGGTCCGCGCGACTCACGGCATGGAGGAAGGTGGTCCGTCATGGCGTTTAATTTGCTCGACGTCGGCTTTGCCGTCGCCTGCCTTCACGTGATGGGTGTCGTCGCGGCCATCCATGCCGTTCTAACGGTACGGACGTCGCAAGGGGCGGTGGCATGGGCGGTATCGCTCGTGACGATACCCTACCTCACCCTCATCCCTTATCTGTTCCTTGGCCGATCGAAGTTCATCGGCTATGTCGAGGCGCGTCGTGCGCGCAATGAGGCGCTGCAGTCACGCATGGGCGAGACGCAGTGGAGCGGTGAGCCGCCGGTCGCGATGGAAGCGCACCCAGAATTTGCCGCGCTTACCGCCATGACGGGTATGTCGTTCGTGGCGGGCAATCGGGTGCGTCTGCTGGTGAACGGCCGGGCCACGTTCGACGCCATCTCTGCCGCTATCGACCGCGCGCGCGACTACGTCATCGTTCAGTTCTTCATCGTCAAGGACGACGCGCTCGGACGCGCCTTGTCCGCGCGCCTGCTCGCGCGCGCCGCGACGGGCGTGAAGGTGTACTTCCTCTACGATCGTATCGGCAGCCACGATCTGCCGAGCAGCTATTGCGAGAAGCTGCGCCAGGGCGGTGTGACGGTGCACGAGTTCGCCGCCGCCAAACGCGGCATTTTCGTCAACCGCTTTCAGCTCAACTTTCGCAATCACCGCAAGATCGTGGTGATCGACGGCAACGAAGCGTTTATCGGCGGACACAACGTCGGAGTCGAATATCTCGGTGAGAAGCCGCCGTTGGCCCCATGGCGCGATACGCATATCTCCGTGCGCGGACCTGCAGTGGTGGGAATTCAGCGCGCGTTTGCCGAAGACTGGCACTGGAGCACGGGTACGGTACCGGAACTCAACCGCCTGCCGGCAGCCTCCGGCGAAGACATGCACTGTCAGGTCGTGCCAAGCGGCCCGGCCGACCGATTGGAGACGTCATCCCTCTTCTTTGTCACCGCCATCAATGCCGCACGGAAGCGGGTCTGGCTCACCACGCCCTATTTCGTGCCCGACGAAGCCGTGTTCTCGGCGTTGCGTCTGGCGGTGCTGCGCGGCGTAGACGTGCGCATTCTGATCCCGGACCGGGCCGATCACTATGTCGTGTTCGAGGCGACCACCTCGTACGCGTTCGAGGCCGCACGCAGCGGCATCCACGTCTACCGCTATCAACATGGCTTCCTTCACCAGAAAGTCGTGCTGATCGACGACAGCGCAGCCGCCGTCGGCAGTGCCAATCTCGACAACCGGTCGTTCCGTCTCAACTTCGAAATCATGCTGCTCACCGTTGACCGCGCCTTCGCCGACGACGTCGCGTACATGCTGACGCGCGACTTCGAGCAAGCCGTCCTGCTGAATAAGGACGAGTTTCGGAAGATTCCGAATTGGCGTCAGATTGTGATGCGTCTGGCGCGGCTTTTCGCCCCAATTCTGTAGGCGCGGCGGGGTGCGCATCGCTTTCATGCGCTCAGACCGGTAAAATGCCGGTTTTGCCGTCCCCCCGCGCAATGGTTTCGATGCACGGCTCGTTCGCTCCTTGTTGGATCGGCGACACCGGCTCGCCACGCGGCCCCGGGACGAACTGACCCGCTTTCCCCTCGGCCTTTTTCGTGATCCGATTCGAACACCTCACCCTCGCACGCGGCACCAAGCCGCTCTTCGAGGACACCTCCGTAACGCTCAATCCAGGCGAGCGCGTTGGTCTCGTCGGCGCCAACGGTGCGGGCAAATCCACCCTCTTCGCGTTGCTGCGCGGTCAGTTGCACGCCGATGGCGGCGATGTCTTCGTGCCCAGCAGCTGGCGCGTCGCCCACGTAATGCAGGAGACGCCTGCCGTCGAGCGCACTGCCCTCGACTATGTGCTTGATGGCGACACGCGGCTGCGCGAGATCGAAGCGACCATCGCGACCGCCGAAGCTGCGCATGACGGTCACGCACAAGCCGAGGCGCACGCCGCCTTCGCCGACGCCGACGGCTACACTGCCCCGGCCCGTGGCGAAGCCCTGCTGCTCGGACTCGGCTTCACGCTCGCGCAAACGCAACTGCCCGTCGCCAGTTTCTCGGGAGGATGGCGCATGCGTCTGAATCTGGCACAGGCGCTCATGTGCCCGTCCGATCTATTGCTGCTCGACGAACCGACCAATCACCTGGATCTCGACGCCATCGTCTGGCTCGAAGACTGGCTCAAGCGTTACCCCGGTACGCTGATCGTGATCTCGCACGATCGCGAGTTTCTCGACGAGGTCTGCAACGTCACGCTGCATATCGAGAATCAACAGATCAAGCGCTACGGCGGCAACTACAGTCAGTTCGAGATCCTGCGCGGCCAGCAACTGGTGCTGCAACAAAGCGCATTCGACAAGCAGCAGAAGACGATTGCGCACCTTGAATCGTTCATCACGCGCTTCAAGGCCAAGGCAACGAAGGCACGTCAGGCACAGAGCCGGATGAAGGCGCTCGAGAAGATGGAGCGCATCGCGCCCGCGCATATCGCGTCGCCGTTTACGTTCGAGTTCCGCCCGGCCGACAGTGCACCGAACCCGATGCTCGTCCTCGACGCGGTGCGTTGCGGTTATCCACTCGAAGACGGCAGCGAGAAGGTCATCCTCCCGCACGTCACGATGTCGGTGCAGAACGAGCAACGTATCGGCCTGCTGGGCGCGAACGGTCAGGGCAAATCGACGCTCATCAAAACGCTCGCCGGCACGCTTGCGCCGTTGGCGGGTGAGGTGAAGACCGGCAAGGGTTTGCAGATCGGCTATTTCGCCCAGCACCAGGTCGAAACCCTGCGCCACGACGATTCTCCGTTGCAGCATTTGCAACGCCTCGCCCCCGACACGCGCGAACAGGAATTGCGCGACTTTCTTGGCGGATTCAACTTCCGCGGCGATATGGCGACGTCGTCGATTGCGCCGTTCTCCGGTGGCGAGAAAGCACGGCTGGCGCTGGCGCTCATCATCTGGCGTAAGCCGAACCTGCTGTTGCTCGATGAACCGACCAACCACCTGGATCTCGAGACACGCCACGCCCTCACGATGGCGCTCGCCCAGTTCGACGGCACGCTGATTCTCGTCTCGCACGATCGGCACTTGCTGCGCGCGACCACGGATCAGTTTCTGCTGGTGGCCGGCGGCGAAGTGCAGCCGTTTGACGGCGATCTCGATGACTACCGCGATTGGTTGCTGCAACACGCGGCCGACCAACGTGCGGCAGCACGAGACGCCAGCAGCGGCAATGGCGAAGGTAGCGACGGTGGCGACGGCGTCAACCGCAAGGATCAGAAGCGCGCCGAGGCGCAGGAACGTCAGCGGCTGTCACAACTGCGCAAGCCGCTGCAAAGGAAGATCGAGAAGCTGGAGCAGTCCATCGCGAAGCTCTCGGACGAAAAAGCCCGGCTCGACGCTATCCTCGCGGACAGCAGCACCTATGAAGACGCCAAGAAGGCCTTGCTGACCGATAGCCTCAAGCAGCAGGCCGACGTCACGGCAAAGCTCTCGGACGTTGAAGCCGAATGGCTCGAAGCACAGGAAGCCCTCGAGCAGATCGCCTGATCCGGCAGCGGCCACACGACACAGTCCATGCCGCCACGCGCCACGAAAAGAAAAGCCCGGTCGATCCGACCGGGCTTTTCTTATGCTGGCCGATTCCGGCCAGAGGCGCGCGCTTACAACCCCGCGACCACCGAAATCGCATGCTCCAGCCGGTCGACGGCGTGTACTTCGAGGCCGTCGATGGGCTGTTTCGGTGCGTTCGCTTTCGGGATGATCGCAATGGAAAAGCCGAGTTTGGCCGCTTCCTTGAGACGATCCTGACCACGCGGGCTAGGACGAATCTCCCCGGCCAGCCCGACTTCGCCGAACGCCACGATGCCGCGCGGGAGCGCCTTGTTGCGCAGCGACGAATGAATCGCCAGCAACACCGCCAGATCCGCCGCCGGTTCGGTGATCTTTACGCCGCCAACGGCGTTCAGAAACACGTCCTGATCGAAACACGCAATGCCCGCATGGCGATGCATCACCGCCAGCAACATCGCCAGACGGTTCTGCTCAAGCCCCACCGCCAGACGCCGCGGGTTGGGCACCTGCGCCGTATCGACCAGCGCCTGCACCTCAACGAGCAGTGGCCGCGTACCCTCTTGCGTCACGAGCACGCAGGAACCGGGCACGCTCTGTTCATGCTGCGAGAGGAACAACGCCGACGGATTCGCCACGCCGCGCAACCCCTTCTCGGTCATCGCAAACACACCCAACTCGTTGACGGCACCGAAGCGATTCTTGAACGCCCGCACCAGCCGATACGACGAGTGCGTATCTCCCTCGAAATACAGCACCGTGTCGACAATGTGCTCGAGCACGCGCGGCCCCGCGAGGCTGCCTTCCTTCGTCACATGGCCGACCATGATGACGGTCACGCCGCTCTGCTTCGCAGTTCGTGTGAGCTGCGCCGCGCATTCGCGCACCTGCGCCACCGAACCGGGGGCGGAGCTGAGCGCTTCGGAATAGACTGTCTGAATCGAATCGATCACCACGACGTCGGGCTTTTCGGACTCGATCGCGCCCAGAATCTTTTCGAGCTGAATTTCCGCGAGCAGGTCCAGTTCGCCACCGCCCTCCCCCGCCGCACCAAGGCCGAGCCGTTGCGCCCGCAAGGCAATCTGAGCGCCCGACTCTTCGCCGCTGACATACAGCGCACGCCGCTCGCGCGCCAGATGGGCAAGCGATTGGAGCAGCAAGGTCGACTTGCCGATGCCGGGATCGCCGCCGATCAGCACCACGCCGCCGGCCACGAGGCCTCCGCCCAGCACGCGGTCGAACTCGCTCACGCCGCTGGAGAAGCGCGGCACGTCGGCCGCTTCGATGTGCGCCAGCTTGAGTACCGGCGTGCTCTTGGCGAGCGATTGGTAGCGATGACCAGCCGTCGTTTCCGCCACCGACTCGACGAGCGTATTCCAGCCGTTGCAGTTGGGGCATTGCCCCGCCCACTTGGGTGTCTGCCCGCCGCATTCGGTACAGATGTAGACAGTCTTGGCTTTGGCCATGCGTGAAAATCCTGTGGCGACGCTCAGTTCGCGTGAACGGGCACGCGACGCGCCACGGCGCACATCAGCTCATAGCCGAGCGTGCCTGCCGAGGCAGCGACCTCGTCGATGCTCAGCCCACGTCCCCAGAGCGTCACAGACGAGCCGATGCGCGCCTGCGGCACCGGCGTGAGATCGACGGACAGCATATCCATCGACACGCGGCCCAGCATGCGGGTACGCACACCGTCGACGAGGATCGGCGTGCCAGTGGGCGCGACACGCGGATAGCCGTCGGCATAGCCGCAAGCGACCGTGCCCACGCGCATCGGTGTCTCGGCGGTAAAGATACTGCCATAGCCCACCGTGCCGCCGGCCGGAACCTCCTGAATACCGATCAACTCGGTTTCGAGCGTCATCGTCGGTTGCAGATCGAACTTTGCTGCCGGGACCTCAAGCCCCTTCGGCGAGGAGCCATAGAGCATGATGCCCGGACGAACCCACGCGCCATGCGTCTCCGGGTAGCACAGCGTGGCGGCGGAATTGGCAAGGCTGCGCTCGCCCGGCACGTCGCAAGCACCGCGCTCGAACGCTTCCATCTGATACTGAATGCCACGCGGGCCGTCGGCATCGGAGAAGTGCGTCATCAGCACGATCTGACTCACGCCGGGAATCGCACGAGCACGCTCCCATGCCGCGCGGTAGCGCTCGGGAGAGAAGCCAAGGCGGTTCATGCCGGAATTCATCTTGAGCTGCACGTTGAGCGGCTTTTTCAGGCGCGCCATCTCCAGCATGCGCAACTGTTCGTCGCTATGCACGGTAGCCGTCAAACCGTACTCGTCGACGATCGCCAGATCCTCGGGTTTGAAAAAACCCTCGAGCAGCAGAATGGGGCCGGCCCAGCCGAGTTCGCGCAGACGCACGGCTTCGTCGAGATCGAGCAAGCCGAAGCCGTCGGTGTCGCGCAATCCGGGAAACGCGTTATCGATACCGTGCCCGTAGGCATTGGCCTTGACCACCGCCCACACCTTGGCGTTCGGAGCATGGCGACGGGCGACATCGAGATTATGGGCAAGGGCTGCGGTATGAATCGAGACTTTGATTGGACGAGGCATGGGCAGATACAGAATCAGAGGAGAAGCTCGCCAGGACAGGCTGGCAGCATAACGCATCGGCATATTTTCGTGTTATAAAGCCGTGCGCACAACTTGTTTTGCCGAAATCTTTTTCCCGATGACAATATCGGTCTCAGACCGAGGGCGAACGGGCGCCCGACACGGGGGCTGCAAGACCGAATATACGGTCGATTAGCGACATTTGAGCGATTGATGTGCGCAGATACCCCTGTGTTTAAGCCCGGTTTCTTCCCGTGTGGGAGCCCCTTGCGGGCACCGCGGATTCCGACAACCGAGACACGCAAGTTTTACGCCGCACGGGATCGACTCAAGTACCGATGAAGAAAGGCTTTTATACCATCATGGCCGCGCAGTTTTTTTCGTCGCTGGCCGACAATGCATTGCTCATCGCCGCAATCGCACTCCTGAAAGATTTGCATTCCCCGCAGTGGATGACTCCGCTGCTCAAACTTTTCTTCGTTCTCTCGTACGTCATTCTTGCCGCTTACGTGGGCGCCTTCGCCGACTCGATGCCCAAGGGCAAGGTCATGTTCATCAGCAACTCGATCAAGGTCGCAGGCTGTCTGATGATGCTGTTCGGCTCGCACCCACTCATAGCGTATGGCGTAGTGGGCTTCGGCGCGGCGGCATACTCGCCCGCGAAGTACGGCATTCTCACGGAGCTACTCCCCGCCGAGAGATTGGTCGCCGCGAATGGATGGATCGAAGGCCTTACCGTCAGCTCGATCATTCTCGGCACGGTGCTCGGCGGCACACTGATCAGTCCGCACATATCGGAGTGGATACTCCAGCGTACCCCTGAGGTGATCAGTTCGCCGGCGATGGCCGCGATGGTCGTCATCATGGCCATTTATGTGGTTGCCGCGCTGTTCAATCTGCGCATTCCGGACACGGGCGCACGTTATGCGCGTCAGGAACGCAATCCGATCAAACTCGTCTCCGATTTCGCCGACTGCTTCGTCACGCTCTGGCGCGACAAGCTGGGCCAGATCTCGCTCGCCGTCACCACGCTGTTCTGGGGCGCAGGCGCGACCTTGCAATTCATCGTGCTGCGCTGGGCCGAAAAAGCGCTCGGCATGACGCTGTCCGAAGGCGCCATTCTGCAAGCCGTATCGGCCGTGGGCGTTGCCGTCGGCGCCATCGTGGCGGCTTCGCGCATTCCGCTCAAGCGCTCGCTCTCGGTGTTGCCCGTCGGCATCGCCATGGGCCTCGCGGTGATGGCGATGGCGTTCTTCTCGAAGGATCTGCTGCCATACGGCACCGAGTGGAAAGTGCCGCTGTACCTGATCATCGCGTACATCTTCCTCATCATCGTCGGTGCGCTTGCAGGTTTCTTCGTGGTACCGATGAACGCCCTGCTCCAGCATCGCGGCCACGTGCTGCTCTCGGCCGGCCACTCCATCGCCGTGCAGAACTTCAATGAGAACCTGTCCGTGCTTATCATGCTGTGCCTCTATGCACTGCTGATCTGGTTCAATGTGCCGGTCGGGGTCGTCATCATTCTGTTTGGCGTGTTTGTGTCGGGCACGATGTGGCTTGTCATGAAGCGTCATCAGGCCAATCAGCGCGAATTCGATTCGGTCTCGCTCATTGGTGAAGTCAAGCATTGATATGAATTTGCGTCAGTCGCCCGTTCCCATTGCCCTCACCATCGCCGGCTCCGACTCCAGCGGTGGTGCAGGCATCCAAGCCGACCTCAAGGCGTTTTCCGCGCTCGGCGCATACGGCGCGAGCGTGATTACCGCCCTCACCGCGCAGAATACGCAAGGTGTAACCGGCATCCACACACCACCGGCGAGCTTTGTCACCGCACAAATGGACGCCGTGTTTCAGGACCTCGAAGTCGATGCGGTCAAGCTCGGCATGCTAGCCAACGCCGAGGTCGTGCGCGCGGTGGCCGCCGGATTGCGGCGATACAAGCCGCGCTTCGTCGTGCTCGATACCGTGATGATTTCGAAGAGCGGCCACGCGTTGCTGCAGTCGGATGCCGTTGCCGCGCTGCGCGACGAGTTGCTGCCGCTGGCGGACCTGATTACCCCCAACCTGCCGGAAGCCGCTGCGCTACTCGGCGTCGCGCCTGCTACCGACGAAGCCGAGATGGAGCAACATGCGCAAGCGCTGCGCGCGCTCGGCGCCCGCAATGTGCTGGTCAAGGGGGGGCATCTCGCCGGCGATCTGAGCCCGGATTGGCTCGTGAGTGCTGCCGGTGTCGAACGATTCAGCGCACCGCGCATCGCCGCTCACAACACGCACGGCACGGGTTGCACGCTCTCTGCCGCACTGGCCGCGTTGCGCCCCCGTCGCGATAACTGGTCGGACACCGTGCGCGACGCCAAGGCGTATCTCAATGGCGCACTCGCCGCCAGCGACGCGCTGCACATCGGTCACGGTATCGGGCCCGTCCACCACTTCCACGCCGTCTGGCCTAAGGATTGAGGCGCCCGCTCGCGCCGAATCAGATCGACGGCGCGCCGTCGTCCACACTGCGCGCAAGCGCACGACGCGCCGCCGCACCGGCCCGCTCGCTCAATTCCTCGATACGATGGCGAGCGCGTGGCGCCCAGTAGTCCGGCACGATAAATCCTCGTTCGCACTCGAACCACCCTTCCTTGCCCGCTCGCTGCGACAACGAGACGATCAACAATGGCTCGGCGACACCGCGTTCGCGCCAGTGCGTCTCGATGCGCACATGCATCGCGGCAAGCGATAAAGCGGCCGAGTCGTCCACACGGGCAGGCGCGAGCCAACGCGCCCGCGGCAACATGGCCCAGCGCCGCTCGCCCGACGCCACGGCGTCGTGAGGCGTTGACTGCGCATGCGCCCACCATTCGTCGAGCGTCGCCCACCAGCCTCGACCGTGCGATTCTGACGCCACCTGCGGCACCTGCCCGCGTCGCGTGAGCGGATGGAATAACCACCCCTTGAGATACACCTGCGCCAGCCATGGCCCGGCGGCAGGCAACGCGCTGCGCGCAGCTTCAATTGTCGTCAGGCGGAGTTGATGACCGAGCAAACGCGCCACTTTATCGGCCAGACTATCGGCCAGATTCGGCCCCAGCCAATGAAACTGGACGGCGCGTTCGTCGAGCACCGGTGCAGGAAGCGCCGGCGGCACGAACAAGTACAGCTTTACCGCCAGTTCCCAATGAAGCAATTGATGATCGGCGCGACGCGTCAGCAGGAAGTCGCACTCGCCGAGCGTCATGTTGCCCCGCCGCGAATCGCGCACTTGCAGCCCCGCGGCAAGCAGATCGAACCGGGGACTGTGCATTAGCGCGAAATGCAGCAGTTGCTCCGCATAACGCCCCAGCCGGCTGGTTTCGCCGCGCGCAAGAAATTCGCGCAACGGCTCGGGATTCGCATCGCAAGCCAGCAGCCAATCGTGCAGAAGTCGGGAGTGGAAGACCGGTTCCGAGACACTCGGCAGTGTCCCCGGCAACATGCCGGATACGGAGATGGCAGGGTCGTTGGGCGCCACATCGGCCGCCGCCTGCACGCTATCGAAATGAGCGAGCGCCGCCGGAAAACGGGTAGCACTGAGAAGGTCGGCAGACAGCAATAGCCACGCGAGGTCGCGCACCGGCGCCTCGCGTAGCGTTTCGATCAGTTCGCCGTAGGCTTGTTGGCCGGAGTCGATTCGCACACTGCCTCGTAGGTAGCCCGCGCCAGGCACCAATCCGTCCAGGCTTTGGCCTTGTCGGGCAGACTGCGTAATAGATAGGCCGGATGGTACGTCACGATCACCGGCACCCCTTCATACTCATGCACACGCCCGCGCAGGCTGGCAATGCTCGCTTGCGTGCGCAGGATACTTTGCGCCGCGAAGCGCCCCATCACCACGATCACTCTCGGCTTGAGCAGCGCGACCTGACGCTTCAGATACGGCTCACAGCTCGCGACTTCGTCCGCTTCCGGGTCACGATTGTTCGGTGGACGGCACTTGAGCACGTTCGCGATATAGACGTTCTCACCGCGCCGCAACGCCGAGGCTCGCAACATGTTGTCGAGCAGTTTGCCGGCCTGACCGACGAACGGCTCGCCCTGCAAGTCTTCCTGCTGGCCCGGCGCTTCGCCCACGAGCAGCCAGTCGGCCTCGCGGTCGCCTACGCCGAAGACCGTCTGCGTACGTTTCTCGCACAAGCCACACAAGCGACAATTGGCGACACGCTCGGTCAGCGCCTCCCAGTCCAGCGTCTCGACGCCCGGCAACGCAGGGCGTGACGGCGCATCGACCTCGCCCGCATCGCGCACGATCGACCACAATGCGGCGTCGGCGGCTGCATCGCCGTCACCGTTACCATCGCTATCCAGCCACATCGGGATATCGTCGGGCGGCATATCTGCCATGCGACGGTTGCCACCAGCACTCTGTGGCGATGTCAGCGACACCTCCGCCCCCCTCGATCCCCGCGCGACTTCCGGGCGGACAGGCGCTATAGGCGTGACAGGTGCGGCCAGCGCCTCATCCACGCTCGCAGCACGCGCAGCGGCACGCACACTGCCCTGCGCGACAGACGGCGACACATCCCACGGCGGCATATCCTCGGCCGGCATATCGCCCTGAAGGGCCACCGGTTCCGTGAGCGTTGTCACATCGCCGTCTTCGGCAGTCACCACCGCCGCCCCGGCCACGGCATCGTGCGACATCCACACCGGCCACAGCCCGAACTCTTCCAGAATCGCTTTAGGCCACGGCACGATCGGTCTCCCACGACAGGCGCATCACAATGGCGTCTTCACGACGCCCACTCGCCGGATAATATCCCTTGCGCCGGCCGATCTGCTCGAAACCGAAACGCTCATAGATACGCAACGCCCGCATGTTCGATGGGCGCACTTCCAGCAACACCCCGCCCATACCCTGCGCGCGCGACACGCGCACCACCTCTTCGAGCAACTGCACGCCCAGACCATTGCCCTGCATTTCCGGCACGACGCACACGTTGAGCAAATGCGACTCGTCGACAACCGGCATCAACAGAAAATAGCCCAGCAACGAGCCATCGACCGCACGCAGGCAGACCCCCTGATGCCCGGCATCCAGCGAATCGGAGAAATTCTGCCGCGTCCACGGAAACGGGTATGCGCGCACCTCGACGGTGACAACCTCATCGAGATCAGCCAACGTCATCGGTGAAAAATGGTTCGGACCGGTCTGGCGCATCAGGGCGTCTCCTTGCCGGCGCCCTGCGCCGCCGCCTGCTTGATGGCCTCGCGCTCCGCCGTCGTCTGCGCCACCTTGTTGCGGAGGTAGAACGGCATGGCCTGATCGGCAGGAATCGCCTCGCCTCGAGCGAAGGCGCGTGCCGCCAACATGGCGACGTAACGCGCACGCGGCATGGCGTCGACCAACACGGCCTGCGCCTGCACGCTCGCCTGCAAACGCTCGCCAAACGCCAGCACGGCGTTACCGGCGACGACGAAAGCGGCGTCGGGAGCACGCACCTGTTCGGCGGCATCGAGCGACGGCGACTGCACTTCGCGCCAGTCTCCTGCCGCGGCGTCCCAGGCATAGTCGGCCCAGTAAGCCTCGTTCATGCGCGCATCGAGCGCGACGAGAACCCGTTGCGTGTCGGCGCGCAAAGCGAGCGCCGCTTCGGCACAAGCCAGTAACGTGCCCACCGGCACCACGGGCAGTTGGGCCCCAAAAGCCAACCCCTGTGCAACGCCACACGCGGTGCGCAGTCCGGTAAACGAGCCAGGGCCGGCGCCAAAGGCAATCGCATCACATTCGGCAAGCGTCGCACCGGCCTCGCGCAAGACGTCGCGCACAGCCGGAAGAATATGGGTACTGGAGACGGGGCCGGTATCGAGATGGCGCTCGAATACAAGGGCCGGCGCCCCACTGGCGGGATCGTGACGATACAAGGCGACCGAACAGAACTCGGTCGAAGTATCCAGAGCGAGAAGCGTAATCGAAGACATGGCGCTATTGTAATCGGGCGCGCGACAAGCAACCTAGCGGGATCGACGGCAACCCGCGCCAAAGCTGACGCCCGCCACGGCGGCACGCCCCTGAAACGCATGCCCAAGGGACTCCCCGCGACCCCGTGAAAATCCGAACGTGCACTTTTCTCAAAAAACAGGTATAATCCGCGCTTCGCTTCGCGGGGTTCTATGAAATACCTCGTCAGGCGACGAAAAACTGCGTTTTGCCCCAATCCTGTGATAAGCCGCTGTAGTTCTTGCCGGTACTGGCGTTCCTGATGGAACGACCCGCCGCCGTCCCTGGCTTACGATACGGATTTCGATCCGCTTTCTGCCCCATCCGCGATTTGCTTCCTGCTTGCGACGAATTGGGTTTGCCGATTGGCGCCAACGCCCCGACATCACCTTTCAATCCGCAAGAGGATTCATGGAACAGCATTCCAAAATGTCTGCGCTCGCGCAGACGTATTTCCCTACGCCCGAAGAAAACACCGACGCTATCGTTGTTGACGCCACACCGGCAGTCAGCACCGACGGTCAGCCCTCGTTCGCCGAACTCGGCCTGAACCCGGCAATTCTGACGGCCCTTATCACCGCCGGCTACACCAGCCCGACGCCGGTCCAGCAGCGCGCAATCCCCGCTGCGCTCGCCGGCCGCGATCTGCTCGTGTCGAGCCCGACGGGTTCGGGCAAGACGGCCGCCTTCATGCTGCCCGCCATCCACCGCTTCGCCGAAATGCAAGCGAGCGGCGAGTTGGGCAGCCGCGCCCCGGCCGCCCATCCGCGCAATCAGCCGGCCGCCCCGGGCGAAAAGCCCCGCAAGGGCCAGCGCGTGCGCCGTGTGGCAGCTCAACCGCTGCTGCTCGTGCTCACGCCGACGCGTGAACTGGCGCAACAGGTCTCGACGGCTGCCGATACGTACGGCAAGCAACTGCGCCGTCTGCGTACGGTCAGCATTCTGGGTGGCATGCCCTACCCGCGTCAGCTCGAAATGCTGGCCAAGCAGCCCGAAATCATCGTGGCAACGCCGGGCCGTCTGCTCGATCACATCTCGAGCGGCAAGATCGATCTGTCGCAACTGATGATGCTGGTGCTCGACGAAGCCGACCGCATGCTGGACATGGGTTTCATCGACGACATCCAGACCATCGTCGACGCTACGCCCGAATCGCGTCAGACGTTGCTGTTCTCGGCAACGATCGACGGCCGCATGGGGGAAATCACACGTCGTCTGCTGCGCAATCCGGAAACCATCGAGATCACGCGCGGCAGCGAACAACGCACCAACGCCAACATCGAGCAAACGCTCCATTATGTGGACGACCGCGCCCATAAGGATCGCCTGCTCACGCACTTGCTCGGCAACGACGCGCTCGATCAGGCCATCGTGTTCACGTCGACCAAGCGCGACGCCGACTTGATCGCCGACCAGCTAGAGCAAGCCGGTTTCGACAGCGCAGCCCTGCACGGCGACATGCCTCAAGGCGTGCGTAACCGTACGCTGCGTGCATTGCGCGAGCGCCGTGTGCGCGTGCTGGTGGCAACTGACGTGGCAGCACGTGGTATCGACGTGCCGGGCATCACGCACGTGTTCAACTACGATCTGCCGAAGTTTGCAGAAGATTACGTCCACCGCATTGGCCGTACGGGCCGTGCCGGCCGTCGTGGCGTCGCCGTGAGCCTCGCCGCACACGGTGAAATCGGTGCCGTGCGCCGCATCGAACGCTACACGCGTGAACCGCTGCCGGTGAACGTGGTGGCCGGTTTCGAACCGCGTCGCTCGCCGCCGAAGGGTGGCAGTGGCACTGGCAGCAAGCGTCCGGGTCAAGGCCGTGGCGGTCCGCGTCATGGTCAAGGCAGCGGCAACAGCCGCTGGAGCAACAGCAGCAGCAGCGCCCCGCGTTACGGTAACAACAGCGGCAATGGCGGTAATGGCGGTTATCAGGGCGGCCAGCGCTTCGGCGGCGCCAAGCCGGCCGGCGCCCCGTTCGAGCGTCGTGAAAGCAGTGGCTACCAGCAAAGCGAAGGCGGCAACGCTGGCAATGGCTTCTCGAACGGCAGCGCGACCGACCGTTTCGAGCGTCGCTCGCCGCGTCCGGCCGACGGCAACCGTCAGGATCGTGGCAGCCGCAGCTTCGACGCACCGCGTCAGGACCGTGGCTTCGGCAATCGCAACGGCGGCAACGGCGGCAGCGGCTTCAGCAAGCGTCGCAGCGGCTGAATAGCCTGACACCGGCAGGATGAGTCATCGACGAGTCCTGCACGAATGTCTGAAAACCCCGAATGTCGACGTCAATCGTCGACATTCGGGGTTTTCTCTTTTGTGCGTCTGAATCATGACGTCGACGCGAACCGGTCCGTTGCCTCGATCAGCCAATGCAGGGTGGTGGGCTCACTAAACGCATGCCCAGCGTCCGGCGCCCAATAAAAATCCGCCTCCGGCCACGCCTTGTGCAGCGCCCATGCGGTATGTGCAGGTGTCGCCATGTCGTAACGGCCCTGAACGATCGCCCCCGGAACGTCGCGCAAACGGTGCGCACCGTCGATCAATTGATTCGGCGTGAGAAAACCGTCGTGCACGAAGTAGTGATTCTCGATGCGGGCAAACGCAATCGCGTAATGCGGGTCGCCAAAGGCCTCTGCGAGTTGGTCGTCCGGTAGCAGTGTGATCGTGCTGCCCTCCCACATGCTCCATGCACGGGCTGCCTCGATTCTGACCGCCTCGTCGGGATGAATCAGCCGCTTCCGATAGGCGCGCATCAGATCGCCGCGCTCTTCGAGCGGAATCGGCGCCAGAAACGCCTCCCAACGATCCGGGAATAGCCACGAGGCGCCGGTCTGGTAGTACCACTGCAATTCTTCGCGACGCACCGTGAAAATGCCCCGCACGATCAGTTCGCTCACACGATTCACATGCGCCTGCGCGTAGGCCAACGCCAGCGTGCTGCCCCACGAGCCACCAAACACCTGCCATCGTTCGTATCCAAACTTGACTCGCAACCGCTCGATGTCCTCCACCAGATCCCATGTGGTGTTGTGCTCAAGGCTTGCATGCGGGATCGAACGTCCGCAACCGCGTTGATCGAACAATGTAATGCAGTACCTAGCCGGATCGAACAATCGCCGGTGCTCCGGCGAACAACCGCCCCCAGGGCCGCCATGCAGAAACACCACCGGCTTGCCGAGCGGATTGCCGCACCGCTCCCAATAAATGCGATGTTCGTTACCGACATCGAGCATCCCGCTCTCGTAGGGCTCGATAGGCGGATACAAATCGCGCAGCATGTTCGGGCGAGTCTCTATGACCTTGCCTGGCGCGCGTCTAGGGGCAAGTGTCTGCGTCTGCGGATCGTTGCGCATGTTGTGGGCAGCATCATCGGGAAAGTCGGCTGACATCGGCATCCTCACGTGAACGTTGGCCGGCGCGTCGTCCAAGTTACGTGCGACGCGGACGGTGAAAACATGGATGAGCAGGACGAGGACAAATACGTCGAAGTTCAGTGTAGCGCGGTGCCCCGAACAAGACAAAGCAGCCGCACAAATGCAATGGGACGATGTCTCGCCATCATCCCATTCGTTTTGCATCGCTCGCGCCGTCGGCCACCCGGTGCGTTATCGCGAATCTTTCAGCGCGTATACTGGCAAGACGACGCCCCGCAGAGCCCGCCTCAGGGTGTGTCCATCTGACGCAAGAGGCGCAAGTAACGTTTATTGCGTGCACTCCATTCCACGTCGACATGAGGATGAAGCGATGGGGTTTGCCACATGATTGGGGTACCGAAATTTCGGCATTTGCACGCAAATAGTGCCTGCCGCGTGCCAAGACACCCCGATTGGGCTTGAACTGAACAGATGAGTGGCGTCACGCAGACAAGCACTACCGGGTTTGCCCCCGTTGTTGCGCCGCGCCAAAGCCATAGAATCGAAGTGAAGGGTTTGCTGGCGATGCAGATGTCGGCACCTGCAAAAGTGGCGAGATCGTCGGAACAGCAGACTGGGTGCAAGACCGTGTAATACCTGCGCGAGCCTGTGAACGCGTGTTCAGCAACGCCAACTGCGGGAGGTCATATGTTATTTACCCACATCCTCATTCCGACCGACGGCTCGGAGCTATCTCAAAAGGCCGTGACTGGCGGACTCGAACTGGCGCGTGCGCTCGGCGCGAGAGTGACGGGCTATTGCTGCCTCGCCGAGTATCCTTACTCCCCCTTCAGCGAGTACGTACTGGAAGCGCCTGCCACGTTCAGCGAGCGCATTGCCGAAGAAGCCTGCGCCCACCTCGATAAGCTGGCCGAAGCTGCCGCAGCAGCGAGCGTACCGTTCGATCGCGACAGTTCCACCTTCCCTGCGCCCTATCTGGGCATCATCGACGCAGCAGAACGCCACGGGTGTGACGTTATCCTGATGGCCTCGCATGGGCGCCGCGGACTCACCAGCCTGTTGCTGGGCAGCGAGACGCAGCGCGTTCTCGTGCACTCGAAGATCCCCGTACTCGTCTACCGGTGATCCGTCTGCGCCAACCCGGCAACCCATGAAAAAAGGCCCGTGAGCGGGATAAGCTCACGGGCCTTTTCTCGTTCAGGCGTGCATTGCAGCCCTCACCGCGACGGGACCACAGTCAGGACTGCCCCCGGCCGGATAAGCCGGACGCGCGGTCATGACGCGGCGACGTTCCACCCACGACGACGTGCCCCCACGCGCATCGTCGCAGGCGGGCGTACCGCGCCCTCCCTTAGCCCTGTCAGGCTATCTTGACCTGCGCCTTCTTTTCGTCGAAGAACTGTTCGTCCTCCGTCGAACCCTTCAGGGCCGTGGTCGATGCGTCGCGCTCAATCGTCTGCGTGACGGCGTCGAAGTAGCCCGTACCCACCTCGCGCTGGTGCTTGACTGCCGTGAAGCCCTTGTCGGCAGCGGCGAATTCGGCTTCCTGCAACTCGACGAAGGCGCTCATCTGACGGCGGGCGTAGCCGTGCGCCAGGTTGAACATCGAGTAGTTCAGGCTGTGGAAGCCGGCCAGCGTGATGAACTGGAACTTGTAGCCCATGGCACCGAGTTCCTTCTGGAACTTGGCGATGGTGGCGTCGTCGAGGTTCTTCTTCCAGTTGAACGACGGCGAGCAGTTGTACGAAAGCAGCTTGCCCGGGAAGTGCTTGTGGATGCCCTCGGCAAATCGCTTGGCGAATTCGAGATCCGGCTTGCCGGTCTCGCACCACACCAGATCGGCGTACGGTGCATAGGCCAGACCGCGTGCGATTGCCTGATCCAGGCCATTGCGCGTACGGTAGAAGCCCTCAACGGTGCGCTCGCCGGTGCAGAATGGCTGGTCGGTCGGATCGACGTCGGCGGTAATCAGATCTGCCGCTTCCGCATCGGTACGCGCGATCAGGACGGTCGGCACGCCGAGCACGTCGGCAGCCAGACGCGCCGCCACGAGCTTGGCCACGGCTTCGCGCGTCGGCACGAGCACCTTGCCCCCCATGTGGCCGCACTTCTTGACCGAGGCGAGCTGGTCTTCGAAGTGCACGCCACCGGCACCCGCTTCGATCATTGCCTTCATCAGTTCGAAGGCGTTGAGCACGCCGCCGAAGCCGGCTTCCGCGTCGGCCACGATCGGCGCGAAGTAATCGATATAGCCTTCATCGCCCGGGTTCTTGCCTTCCGACCATTGAATCTGATCGGCACGCGTGAAGGTGTTGTTGATGCGACGCACGACCTGCGGCACCGAGTTGGCCGGATACAGCGACTGGTCGGGGTACATTTCGCCTGCGAGGTTCGCGTCGCCCGCGACTTGCCAGCCCGACAGATAGATGGCCTTGAGGCCGGCCTTGACCTGCTGCATGGCCTGGTTGCCCGTCAGTGCGCCAAGCGCGTTCACGAACGGCTCGTCGTTGATCATGCTCCACAGACGCTCCGAACCGCGACGGGCAAGCGTTTGTTCCGGCTGGATCGAACCGCGCAGACGCACCACGTCTTCGGCCGAATAGCCACGCTTGATGCCCTTCCAGCGCGGATTGTTCGCCCAGTCCTGCTCGAGTTGTTTCACTTGCTCTTGACGAGTCGCCATGATGATCTCTCCTAGTTTCTCAATACAAATAAAGAGGGGTGACGCTTTGCCGCTTGGTCATTGCCGAAACTGCGATTGACCACTCTCGGCGTTTCCAAATCGGCAGGTCTTGTATAAGAGTTTAGGGATTTCTCATGCGATGCAACAGAGTAAATTAGCATCTTAACAAATATTTTTTATTCATTAAAATCAATTAGATATAAAGTTAATTTCTTTATATGAAACGATATTTCCCTTCCTGAAATTGCGGCGTTGTGCCAAGCAGCGCAAATTTTTACGCACCGCAAAGGCATTCCGCATCATGAAAAAAGCCGGTAACAGCGGTTACCGGCTTTGATCGGGGCCCCCTCCGTGCGAGCAGACTTGCCCGGCGCTCAGGTCATGACGCCACGCGACTGGTAGACGGCACGGCCTTCGGCGGCTTGCACACAAGCCACACGGCGAGCGCGATGAAACAGCCGCCGAAGAAATGCGCCATCGTGACGGCTTCATTCAGGAACACGGTCCCCCACAGCACGCCGAACGGCGGAATCAGGAAAGTCACGGTCAGCGAGCGCAGCGGGCCAAGATCCGCAATCAGGCGGAAGAACAACATATAGGCCACTGCGCTGCACAGGAAGCCGAGCGCCGCCATCGCAGCCCAGACACCGCCCGTGGCCGGGCCGGGAATGCCGGACGTCGCCGACACGTAGCCGAAGAACGGCAGCAGTACGATGGCAGCGCCCAGTTGGCTGCCGAACGCCACGAGCTTGGCGTCGAGGCCGCCTCGCTCGGTGATCCAGCGCTTGGTCAGATAGCCCGCCAAACCGTAGCAGGACGTCGCGACGAGACACGCCAGCGCGCCTATGACCACCGGTCCGGACATCGTGACCGGACCGGCGCGCGTCAACACGGCCACACCGACCAGACCGAGCAACACGCCCAGCGCCTTGGCACCTGTCAGACGATCATGGAAAAACAGGGCGCCGATGATGACGCCCATGAGGGGCGTCGTCGCATTGAGGATGGCAGAGTAACCGGCAGGCAGCACGCGGGCGGCCAGGCAGTACATTACGAACGGAATGCCGGAGTTGATCACGCCGAGCACCATCGACGCACCAAGCAGCCCCTTGAACTCCCAGCGAATCCGCAATGCCAGCAGAATCACCGCCAGCCCCACTGCGCCGAGGGCGACGCGCAGGAAGGCCGTAGGCAATGGCCCGAGTGCGGGCACGATGATGCGCATGAAAAGAAAGCTCGCGCCCCAGATGGCGGAGAGCGTCAGTAAACGGGCAATGTCAGATGAGCGCATGGTCGAAAAGGCGGCGCGACCGGCCGCCGGAAACATGGGAACGCGTGAATCGTCCCACATCGATGTCCGACACGCTGGTCATAATCGGACATGGCGGTACCCGCACCAGCCAGCCCATCGGAGATCACACGACCCATGCCGCATCGAACGCCCTCGCCCGGCCCGCTGCCCGTCGTAACACCACGCGGGTACGGCCTCTGGAATCACTACAAAGTCGCGTGGCTGGACATGCATGAGCGAGCGCGGCGCGACTACGTCAACGCTGACGGCGCAAAGGTGTCAGGTCATGCGGCATTGGCGTCGCGCTCGCGACGGTAGGCAACCCAATCCCCCCCTGAAACCAGCGGCAACTGACTGACCGCCGATTCGCTCACCGGATAAACGATGCATGCATACGTCGCGCCGTCGCACGCGACGTCGTGCATCTCCCGAACGAACAACCCCGCCTCGCCCGGATAGACCGCTTCGATCTCGTCGAGCACGGGGATCAGTGCCGCCGGAATCCGGTAAATGTCACCGGTCACATGTTCGCCCGCATCAGCGAGCACCATGCCCGGATAGCGTCCGAAATCATAAAGCCGCCCACCGAGTGACGCAGTGCCGACGTAGACCGGCGCCGCAATGCCGTGACGTGCGGCCGCTCGCATCATGTCGTTGATTTCTCCCACACGCAGCGTGCCATAGACGAAGGCATAGATTGCCTCGTCGGGGACGTCATGGGCGTCGCACAGATCATGCGTTGCCGTTGTCATTACGAACATCCAAATCGGAAATGGCTGACGTTGGATCAGAAGAACGTCAGAGAACGAAGGAAAATGCGTCAGGCCGCTTATAGCCACCTGGCTTGCGTCCGTCGCGGGCTGACTTGGATCATAGCGTCTTTGCCGCCCGGAAAGCTGTGGCACGCGCCCCTGAGCGACCAACGGAGACAGAGAGATCCCAACGCCCATGCGCGGCTGATTTACACTTATGAAACTCGAATTGTCGCGATTACGCCATGCCCAACCTCATGCCCGCGCCGCCCGACCTGTTGGATGCCGAGCTGCTGGGCGCCGATGCCGGCACCTCATCACCGGTCGACCCCGAACCGTATGTTTTGCCCACCGCATTCATGCCGACCCAGGCGCGCCCGGTGCGGCTGCGCGCACGGCCGTTGCGCGACGGCATCCGCGTGCCTGACCATCAGCATGCTTGGGCTCAGGTCGCGTACACGCCACGAGGTGTCATCCAGATTGCGGTAGCCGATGCGGCGTGGATCGTACCGCCATCGCGCGCAATCTGGATTCCGCCGAATGTCGTGCATAGCCTGCAAGTCAACGAACCTTCGTACCTGCGCACGCTTTATGTCCATCCGGAGGTCATCCCGGCGGGACTCGATCATTGCCGAGTCGTTGAGGTGTCGCCGTTGCTGCGCGAGTTGATCGCGGCCATCGACGTGCCTGAGGGCACCCTCGATGCCCCCCGCGAGCAACTACTGGGAGGCTTGATTCTTGATGAGTTGCGGCGCGCGTCACCGTTGCCCCTGGAGGTGCCGCTGCCGCGCGACAAGCGGTTGCTCACCCTGTGCAATGCGATGCTGGTCGATCCGGCGCGCGCCTGGACACTCGATCAATGGGCCCGCTACGCGGGCGCCAGCCCGCGCACCATCGGACGGCTGTTCCGGCAGGAACTCAATATGAGTTTCGTGCAATGGCGTCAGCAGGTCCTGCTGGCACAGGCGATTCCGCTCGCGTCGAAGGGATATCCGCTCGCCCGCATCGCCAGGGAACTGGGCTATCGAAGTCAGAGTGCGTTTTCCGCGATGTTCAAACGCACCTTCGGACGCACCCCCAGCGAATTCTTCGCCACCGTTCCCGACGCTACATCTGCCGGAACAGGTGCGCATACTGACGACTGACCGCCACGCGATCCTTGCGACGCTTGAGCTTGAGTGTGAGACGGCCCAACGGCGTATGCTGCGCGCTCACGACTTCAGCAACGTTGACCACCGTACTGCGGTGCACCTGCCAAAAGCGCGACGGATCGAGTTGCGGCATCAGTTCGCGCAGACTCGTGCGGATCAGCAGATCGCCGTCGGTCGTCGCCACCACGACATACTTGTCGGCGGCCTCGAAAAAGCACACATCCTCGACGGGCACGATGCGAATCTCGTCGCGCACCGAGGCTCGGACAAAATGCAGATACTCGCGGGCATCCGTGGGCGGGGCGTCGCGCGGCGCCGGCGCGCCGTCCTGCTGCCCTGACGGGGCTCCCGCCTCCAGGTGCGTGCGCAGCGTCGTCAGCAGTTGCGAGAGCGTGTTGCCGTCCGGCACGGCCAGGCGTTCACGCACCCGTGCCACCGTGCGCGCCAGACGGTCGGGCTCCACCGGTTTGAGCAGATAGTCGACGGCGGCCGCGTCGAACGCGTCGAGCGCGAACCGGTCGAACGCCGTCACGAACACGATCTGCGGCGGCCGGGCCAGCCGCGCGCATGCGCGAGCGACGTCGAGTCCGGTCGCGCCGGGCATGGAGATATCGAGAAAAACGACATCCGGTTGTGTCTGCGCGATGGCGGCGATCGCCGACGTCCCGTCCGGTGCTACGGGCAGCACATGCAACCCGGGCCACGTCTGCGCAAGCATGGTGCGCAACGCGTCGGCGAGCAAAGGTTCGTCTTCGGCAATCAGGGCAACGGGGGATGTCATGCACTCCACTCTCTGGGACTAGAAACCTATGCCGTTGGCACCGTTTGCGGCCCGGACAACACCACAGGCAAACGCAACGTTGCAACGACACCTCGCGGCACGCCCTCGGTGAGCGTGAGGCGCGCAGTGTCGCCATAGAGCACCCGCAGGCGCTCTCGAATATTCGTCAGACCGACGCCCCCCACAGGCTCGTGCACATCGCTTCGCACGGCGGCACGAAAGCCCGCGCCGTCGTCCGCCACGCGCACCGCCACTTGCCATTCGCCGTCCGCCAGGCGCTCGCGCCGGGCGCTGACATCCACCGAAGCGCCGCCGGCAAGGGGTTCGACACCATGCTTGATCGCATTCTCGACGAGCGGTTGCACGAGCATCGGGGGCACCTGTAACGTGCGGCAATCCTCGGGCAGATCGAGCATGTAGCGCAGCCGTTCGCCGAAGCGCACTTGCTGGATCGCCATCAAGGCGTCGAGCAGCGCGAATTCGTCGGCGAGCGTCGTGACCTCGGCCCGTGTGGCCGCGAGCGACGCGCGCAAGAACCGGTTGAGATGCCCGAGCAAGGTTCGTGCGCGCGCCGGATCGCTCGCGATGAGCGAGTCCAGATTGGCGAGCACGTTGAACAGAAAGTGCGGCTCCAGTTGTGCCTGCAGCGTCTGCAATTGCGCGTGGACGAGTGCCTTTTCTGCTGCTGCCTCGCGCAGTGCCTGCTGCGCAGTGGCTTCGCGCAGTTGCGACAGCCGCGCGCGCGACCACCCGTGATACGTGCCGATGCCGGTGGCAAGCAGCGCGATGAGCAGCACGATGGGCAACGAGTGTCCGTTCAACGGCCGCCACATCGAGATCGGCAGTCCCAGCAGCACGGTACCGATGGCGATGCCCAACACGAGCCCGGCCGCACAACCGAACGCCACGAGCAGCAGGAACGGCACCATCGCCGGTGCGCCGTCACGCCAGATCGCGCGCCGTCCACCGTCGACAAACGCGGTGATGGAAATGCCGATGCACTGACTGAAAACGAAGTTCTGTACGAAGGTGCCGCCGAAGCCGACAAAAAAGAGGATCAGGGCGATGACGGTGTTGAAGAGCGCGACGCCCACGAGTTCGCGAAAAAACGTCGTCCACAGGCCGCTCGTCACTTTGACGGGGCCTACGTGTGCGCTCTCAACGGATTGCGGTTGTCTCATCGTCGACATGCGTTTCATGCGCCTGCCCCGCCTGTCATGGCGAGCGAGCCTGGCCCGGCTTCTGGCGCCCTTTGCGTTTGTTTTAGTGCCCCTGCTTGCTTATCGCTGTTCCTGCCGTTACGGATGACCGACGTTTCGGTGCCGCTCGCCCTACGTGCGCTATCCGGCGCTGCGGCTGCCTCATGGTGCCACATCTGCGCCAGCGCGCTGTTAAGCGCCCGCCCCGGCATCAGGACGGCAGCGCCCCCGGCAATCACCAGTCCGGCGTACAGACCCAGCATCTGCCGGCGATGCCCGCTCACGTCACCCCGCCGTATCGCCACCACCGCCAGCACCAGACCGGTCAGCACGTAAGCCGCGAGCGCATGCAACCACGACAGATGGCCCCCGCCGAGTTCACGGATCCCGAAGCTGGTCGCCGCCGTCACGGTCATCGCCGCCACCCACAACCGACCAACCCAACGGTGCCGCGACGTGCCGCGTCGCATGAACAGAATACCGACGCCCAACAGTACGGCGGCTACCGCAGCCCCCAAATGCATTCCCACCATCGTCGCCATAACGTCCTCGCTGTGTACGGATCATGGCGCTACGATAAAAACCTGTCCCGACACACGCAACCGTCTTGCGACGAATGGCGTCAACACGCCGCCAACGGCGGACGGCAGGCGCGAACGGCAAGCGACGGGCGGCGGCCGCGCATTTTCGCCGACGATTGTGACACGACGATGCCAAGTGTCACGCGTAAAAAAATTAAGTCTTTACTGGTTTGATATGCGCCATGTGACCTGCCCCCGGCAAACAGGGCCATCCGGCATCTAGTAGAGTTCGTTTTCGGAGAAGAAGACGAACATGAAGAAACGCTTTTCGGAACAGCAAATCATCGGGTTTCTGAAAGAAGCCGGGGCCGGTATGCCGGCATGGAAGTCTCGGACGCACGCCGACTGAAGGACCTGGTGGAACGCGAAGGCACGCACGCCAATCACAAACGGGTGTATCGCCTGTATCGTGAGGCGGGGCTGACGGTGCGGCACCGTCGCAAGCGCCACGGCGTCATGATTGAACGCGAGCAACTGGCCTTGCCGAACGCGCCCAACGAGGTTTGGTCAATCGACTTCGTGATGGATACGCTAGCCAATGGGCGGCGCCTGAAGTGCCTGACAATCGTCGACGATTTCACGAAAGAGGTTGTCGACATCGTCATCGACCACGGCATCTCAGGTTTGTATGTCGCTCGCCCACGCTCGCGCTGTCATCGCGGCATAGCGTCAGGACTACAACGAGCAAAGGCCGCACAGCGCACTGAATTACCTCTCGCCATCGGAGTTCGCGGCGAAACATCGGACAACAGCGGATGCTCCTGCCGCAGTCCAGGAGCTGGTTTAAAGGGACTTTGCCAGAAGTCCATTGGCCCCTATTGAAGGGGGCAGATCACCGTTATTTCGAGCAGGAAGAGATGACGGCGCAAGCCAGGGTGAGCAAAGCGAGATGAGTATCGAGAGAGCGCTCGAAACGAGTGCGCAACTAGCCGAAGCCGGCAAGCCAGGCGGGCTACTTCGAGACCACGCGCCACCAGCAATTAGATTCGGCTACACGACGCTTTTCCCCGGCAACGGGCGAAGAGCCCGCATGATGCGCCGCCGGGTGCGGCACGGTAACTGACAAAGTTAACAGTTGTCGAGTGACAAATCGAGTGGCTTCATGGCGATTCTGCGAGCAGGTGTGTCGCACCCGCCCCGGCTTCGAATTCTTGCGGAGACGTTCATGAACACCAGCGATCCCCTCTCCCCGCCGCGACGTTTCCGGGCTTCTGGCAATGGTGTCGGTGCGATCTCCCGGACACCGCCCACTTGGCCCACCACCCTGACCCGCATCCTGGCGACTGTCGAGTCACCCCGCA
>NZ_CABPSM010000020.1 GCF_902459555.1 Pandoraea horticolens
GACACCGCCGGCAACCGCCCCAACGAAGTTGTTGGCCTGGGTAAAGAAGGAAGGGGCATTGTTCGTCGGCGTGTCCATTCGCTCTCCTCGGAAAGGATCCGTCGAGTTATTTCGTGAGCGTCGGGAAAGTGCCGGTTCCGGTCGGATCCCAACTGGAATTAGCCCCCACTTTCAAGGAAAGCAGCCCGTTTTTTCCGTTGGAAACAACAGTAAACAAGCTACTGTTTCCAAATTGGTCCCATATGGTTATCTGCGTATCAGCTAAAACAGGGGATGGATCTCCGCTAGAGTAAGAGAATCCACTCGCCAATGCTGCATTTACCAAATAATATATCGCCACGACATCATCTCTACCACCATATTCCAACTCCACTAGTGACCACATGGGGTCGTTTCTATCATCGTCTTTATAATCCACTATAATGAACGCAAATTGGTTATTAGGAGACCGATTCCATATATAAGACGCGCAGTCTGTGGGGGGGATTTTACGGTCATGAGACATTTGCATCCAGGTATCGGATACCGTGACACCTTTTGTTAAGTCGTACTTTAATATGTAAAATCCATAATCGGTTACTCTAAGATAATTTGCGTACTGGCGATAGGGAACAGACCACGATGCACGCGTTATAACATAAACGTCATCTAGTCTAATCGTGTCGACAGCGGTATTGGACAGGTCGTAGCGTTTCGGAGGGAGTGTTTCGATTGCGACAAATGAATGATCGGTCGGATCCATCAGGCTGGAAGCCGCTGTTTTTCCGTTGGCCATGGTCAGTTGGGCGCCAACCTTAAGGGGGGTAACCGTCGACGTGGGGGAGCACGAGAGATAGAGCTTAAATTTGGATTTGTCGACAGATTTGTCTGGATCGGACGAGTGGGGAGCACTCTCCATCGCTTGAGGAAGATGATGAAATTCGTTTTCCTGATCGGTGAACGACCATCCCTGTGGAAGCGCATCGCCACTCGTGTAGTCGATGAGTTGAAGGGTCGATTTTACCCTGTCGAGCACGTCTTGGCTGAGCGGCACATCATTCTTATTGGGGTCCACCGCTGTGATGAAAACCAGAATGCCGATCTGATTCAGACCGTTTGAGTAAATTGCACCCCCGTCGAGACCGGATTCTGTAATGAGTTCAATCAGCGTTGTTGACCACGCGTGTTTCCAGTAAGCGTCATTTTCTCCATAATCGGGAAAGGGATGATCGCTAGACGGGCCGTCGAATTGGGCAATGAAATAGTCGCCCACAGCACCGTTTTGGCCCACATCCGTAGCGCTAACGATGAAAACATCACCGGCCTGAGCCGAATCACCCCATTTCTTGAGGTTATCATAAGTTCCGGCGTTGGAATCAGACGTTTGCCTCTTCATGAAACCGCCTCCAAATTTACGATGACGGGCAGCCAAATCAACTTGGCTTTCTCCCTGTCGAATTAAAATTTTTTTGGCGCGACTTGGGTAAGACGGGCGGCCAATGTTGACTGCGAATCGCTGGTCGTCATGGCCATCTTGACAAGAGCCTGGAAGCCAAGGGCTGCAAGCATGAGATGCGTGCTCGCGGAATCACCATGAGGCCACATACGTTGGTCATAGCCAACTATTCGGATTGCTAGTATGCGTACAGAAACATTACGCTCATTACTTGGACGTTTCCCCATCTTCAGAGAAGACTAAATGCAATGAAGCCGAGTCACTAGTGGGCTCTGGCCCCGTTGCGAATCACGTGCACGGTTTCGACGCCGAGAGGATTCTCGCAGCGGAACGGAAGGTCTCGAGTCCGAGCATCGGGCGTGTTCGTTGTTTGATGGCCCGGTTATGCGCAGCAACACGAGTTCGGCCCTAATGCGGCGCCGTGACGCGGGGACCGATGTCGGCGGTCGGGTGGCAACGCTTCGCGTAGTGTCCTGAACTTCCCTTTCCGGCCATGGTGGCCGGCAGGAGAAGAAAATATCAAAGTCGCGCAAACGGCCTGGCAGGACTACCCCAACCGTGCCCCCAGCGCCGAACGCGCAAGTCGCTCAATTTCTCAATGAGCTTGACGCCTTCCTCGAGGCCGTCCGCCGTCCGCCCTTGTTTCCATTGGCCGAAACTTTAGTTGCCTCTCCCTGCAGGTTGCGCCGGAACGTCTCCGGAGTTTTCCATATCGCGATAATCGAGAGTGTGGCACCAAACATGACGTATCCCGCTACCAGTGGCCAGTGAGTTCCATTCGGTCCGGCAAGCGCCGTGGCGATGAATGGTGTAAGTCCGCCGGCCAGAATCGAAGCGATTTCTCGTCCAGCAGCGGCACCCGTATAGCGGCGATCGGCCGGAAACAGTTCCGCAAACAATGCCGGTTGTACGGCGTTCAGCGCATTGTGTCCGATGTTCAGTACGATGACATAACCGAGGACAATAAGAGGGAACAATTGAGTGTGCAGCAACAAGAAGAATGGAAATGCTGTCACGAACACAACTACGGCGCCAAACAGGTATACAGGCCGACGGCCAATTCGATCCGAAATTGCTGCAAAAGCACCATGTGCGGGGAAGGCAAGCACTGACACAATAAGCATTGCGCTGTTTAACGTGCCACGTTCGATTCCCAGTACATTTGCGCCGTAAGACAATGCGAATACGGTGAGCAAGAAGTAGGGAAGCGCCTCAGCAAAGCGCAACCCAACGATCAAAAGGAGGCTGCGCCAGTCATCACGGAATGTGGCAGCTATCATGTTCGCATTCGGGACTGCCTTGCGCACCGATGGCACTACGAATTCGGTAAATACGGGTGTCTCGGAGAGGTTGCTGCGCATCCAGTACGTTACGCTGAGCAGTAAGGTCGAAAACATGAACGGGACGCGCCATCCCCATGACAGTAAGGCTTCCCTGGGAAGAGAGTACACCCAAGCAAAGATCAGCGTGATCAATATCTGTGCGGAAAATCCTCCCGTATTGGGCCAGGCGGTGAAGAAGCCTCGCCGATGCTCTGGTGCTGTTTCCAGCACGATTACCATCGCCCCTCCCCATTCGCCGCCAACAGCGAAGCCCTGCGCCAGTCTCAGCAGCACGAGCAACAGCGGCGCAAGCACCCCAATCTGGGCGTAATCAGGAAGTAATCCGATAAGCAGCGTCGAAAACCCCATTAAGCCGAGCGTGACAAGCAGTGCTGACTTCCTGCCATGCGTGTCGCCCCATCGGCCGAAGTACAGTCCGCCGAGAGGACGGGCGAGGAAACCGACAGCGAACGTGCCAAATGCCGCGAGCGTGCCGATGAAACCGTCAGACTCAGGGAAGAAAATCTGCGGAAATACGGCAGATGCGGCCGTACCATAGACTAGGAAGTCGTAGTATTCGAGCGTGTTACCCAGGAAACTGGATGTCACCACTTTCCAGATGTTGCGATCGCTCTGCTTTATGTTGACCGTGCCCATAGTGACGAACCCGCAAGATTCGTTTTTTCGCATGTTATGCAGCGTGATTGCCACGAACGCTGGGGAAATGGGGCTCCCCGTGATGTCGCGTCAACTAGTTAATTCGTGCCAATAAGGACCCGGGACGGCGGCACAATTGTGTCTCGCGGTGAAGGCGTGGGTCGTGCCCCCCTTTGCGTACTGACTGCCTCGCACTTTGTCGCCGGCAAAGGGACTGGCCATGACAGTTAGGGGACACAATTCAGATTAACGAAACGCGAGTCTTGGACGCAAATGGGCAACTCCGTCCAATTTGCAGATTCGTAGCGATTTTTTATCATGCAGTCAGGTTCATGAGATCCCCGTCCAACGTCGGCACGCACTGCAACCGGTAGTCGTTGCGGAGGTGGCGCGTGGCTACGCAACGTGCACACGAACCGTCAATCCTCGGCCGTTAGGCCCACCGTCGAGGGTGACTGTGGCTCATCACTCCGCCACGCCCGCCCTCGCCTTCGCGATCACCTTTATCTCGAACTTGGACCGCTGCCGGGATCGTAAGCACTTCTAGCCTATGATTGGCCCGCTGCCGCGACGATAGACGAGGGCGTGGCGCGCGCCCCCGATCGCTCTAGTGCGCCACGGATCGGCAATAGGAAGAACTGCAACGTGTCTGGCTGGACCTCTTGCCGACCAGTCAGTCCGGGAGACAACCTGCGGTTCACATCGGCCCCGCGCCACCGTTGCGGAGCCGGCCCTCGGCGCGCTTCGTCAGCGTGCCGTCTGCACGAAGGTAATTTTTCAGAGAGCCGGACACGACGCCGTACTGCGTAGCCACGCCGTCAAGCCCGCCCGCCTCATCAATCCCCCGCTTGCCGAGGTGCTGCCACTCCCGCAACATTTCGAGGGTGACTTCCTTGCCCGACGGGTTGAGCCGGTCCTCGGCGCGCTTCGTCAGCGTGCCGTCTGCACGCAGGTAAATTCTCAGCGCGCCAGACGCGACGCCGTACTGCGTGGCCAAGCCGTCAAGCCCGCCCGCCTCACCAATCCCCCGCTTGCCGAGGTGCTGCCACTCTCGCAACATTTTGAGGGTGACTTCCGTGCCCGGCGGATTGAGCCGGTCCTCGGCGCGCTTCGTCAACGTACCGTCTGCACGAAGGTAAATTTTCAGCGTGCCGCACGCGACGCCGTACAGCCTGGCCACGCCGCCAAGCCCGCCCGCCTCATCAATCCCCCGTTTGCCGAGGCGCCGCCACTCCCGCAACATCTCGAGCGTGATGTCCTTGCCCGGCGGGTTGAGCCGGTCCTCGGCGCGCTTCGTCAACGTGCCGTCTGCCCGCACGTACATTTTCAGCGTGCCAGACACAACGCCATACTGCGTAGCCAAGCTGTCAAGCCCGCCCACCTCATCAATTCCCTGCGCGCCGAGGCGCTGCCACTCCCGCAACATCTCGAGGGTGATGTCCTTGCCCGGCGGATTGAGCCGGTCCTCGGCGCGCTTCGTCAGCGTACCGTCTGCACGAAGGTAATGTCTCAGCGCGCCAGACGCGACGCCGTACTGCCCGGCCACGCCGTCAAGTCCGCCCGCCTTGTCAATCGCCTGTTTGCCGAGGTGCTGCCACTCCCGCAACATCTCGAGGGTGATGTCCTTGCCCGGTGGGTTGAGCCGGTCCTCGGCGCGCTTCGTCAGCGTGCCATCTGCACGAAGGTAATTTTTCAGCGCGCCAAACGCGACGCCGTACTGCTCGGCCACGCCGCCAAGCCCGCCTGCCTCGTCAAGCCCCTGCTTGCCGAGGCGCTGCCACTCCTGCAACATCTCGAGGGTGATGTCCTTGCCCGGTGGATTGAGCCGGTCCTCGGCGCGCTTCGTCAGCGTGCCGTCTGCCCGCAGGTAAATTTTCAGCGCGCCAGACGCGACGCCGTACTGTCTGGCCACGCCGTCAAGCCCGCCCGCCTTGTCAATCCCTTGCTTGCCGAGGTGCTGCCACTCCCGCACCATATCGAGGGTGACTTCCGTGGCCGGCGGGTTGAGCCGGTCCTCGGCGCGCTTCGTCAGCGTGCCGTCTGCACGAAGGTAAATTTTCAGCGCGACAGACGCGACGCCGTACTGCCTGGCCACGCCGTCAAGCCCGCCCGCCTTGTTAATCCCCTGCTTGCCGAGGTGCTGCCACTCCCGCACCATCCCGAGGGTGACTTCCGTGGTCGGCGGGTTGAGCCGGTCCTCGGCGCGCTTCGTCAGCGTGCCGTCTGCACGCAGATAATGTTTCAGCGCGCCAGACGCGACGCCGTACTGCCTGGCCACGCTGTCAAGCCCCCCCGCCTCATCAATCCCCTGCTTGCCAAGGCGCTGCCACTCTCGCACCATATCGAGGGTGACTTCCGCGCCCGGCGGGTTGAGCCGGTCCTCGGCGCGCTTCGTCAGCGTGCCGTCTGCACGCAGATAGTGTTTCAGCGCGCCAGACACGACGCCGTACTGCCTGGCCACGCCGTCAAGTCCCCCCGCCTCACGAATCCCCTGCTTGCCGAGGTGCTGCCACCCCCGCACCATCTCGGTGGTGACCGCCATTCGTCCGCGCCCCGTGCCAATTCCTTTGCGGGGGATTTGGGCCGGTGCAGGCATTAAATCAGCATCGCCGCGACTGCCTGCGTCGTGTGACGCTACGCGCTTTCGATCGCTGCCGCTGGCATGCGCCTCCTGAGTTTCGGGGTGCGGCGATCGTCGAGCCGAGGTCGACGGCATGCCAGAGAACCCATGGGTATGCAAAGCCAATTCGTCTTGCAGGTCCAGCGCCCCTTCAAGTATTGCTGCTGTTGAGGGGCGAGACGGGCGTTCGGTCCAGCTTGATGGCGTGCCGGCCAGTGCTTGGGCATTGACGCGCATAGGCGGTTCCGTTCGCCCCCCCGTCTGATCTGCCTGGTGCACTAAGCGCACATTGACGCCGACAATAGTCGGCTGCGTTGATGTTGACGTCGACTGGCCTACGTTTCCCGGGGCCTGTCCGGTGCCTATCGTCATTCTGAGGGGCGGCAGGAATTGACTCAAGCTCAACGGCATACGGGACCACCCGTCAGCCTGACGCACCTCACGTACGTTGGCGCCAAGGATAGTCGACTGCGTTGTGGTAGTAGGTAGTGCCGACGTTGAGGTCGTCACGAGGAGCCGGGAGCGCGGGGTCCCAGCGCCGGAAACAGGATACATTGGATTAATCTCACGGAAGCGCTTTCGATCGCGGCGTGCCCGTCATCGTCACAGCCCGCCGTGTGCTTTTTATTGTCGCAGAGACTCGCCGTCCACTTTTGCACAAATCGCTCTTTCGATATTGACTAAAAGTGCCCAACGCCCATAAATGGAAAATCCCGATGGAACCCATACCGGACGGTGATCTGGACGCGCGAGTCGCTACGCGAACGGCCGTCGCGTGAAGATCCGCTGAATCTGCTGCGTGCGCTGCACGTCATCACCGTCGAGATAGATGGAGGTCGTCGAAATCGATGCGTGCCGCAGGTTATCGCGCATGGTCGTGCGCGTTGCCCCGCCAGCCAGTGCGTGTGTTGCGTGCGAGTGTCTTATCCAGAGCGGCGTGACCTGCCGTAGCTTGTCTGCGAGTAGCGGATGATCAGCTTCGACGATATCCGGCCAGCTTGTGGCGCAGCCCTTTCTCTCGGAAGGGGTTGCGCACGTCGACGTTGCCGTTGTCTGCACCGTTAACGGCCCGAGCCGGAGCTTGTGGCTGGCTTCCTGGGACATTTTGATATCTCTCGACAGGCAGCGCCGATAGTTCGTGATCCCAGCATAGACACGAGCCCAAAGTGCCTCCTTCGGCGCAGCTATGGACGGATGATCGGGGCGACTCGTAAAAGGCCGGTTGTACCAGGCGTAGCGGCACACGGGAAAGCGGCCAAGTGGGTCTGGCAAGCGCACGGCGGGAGCTGCGGCTTGCCACCCCAGTGAGCGATTCATGCAAGCGCCGATGGCGAGCTTATGCAACAGTGAGACTGCCCACAATGGGCCATCTGACGATGGCAGGCACATCACGAACAGGAACTTCTATCAGGCAACGCCATGCTTCCCGTTTCCGGCGCAGAGGCCCGGCGCCTCCAGCCCTCAGTGGCTGCATCAACCTCAGCACTGCCCCGACAGAGCGCACTACCGCCGACTACGCTGGCCGCCAGCGTGCGCGCGGTGTATCAGGCCAGTGAGTCATCCGGCATGCCGTCGAGCTCGCCCCAACGCCCGTCTCGCCCCGCAACAGCAGCAATACTTGACGCGGTGCTGGACATGCAAGGGGTACCGGCGGCACATACCGGTGCGTTGGCTGGCATGCCGCCGAGTCCGCTTCAACACCCGTCTCGTCCCCCAACAGCAGCAATACTTGACGCGGTGCTGGACATGCAAGACGAATTGGCTTTGCATACCGATGGGTTCTCTGGCAGGCCGCCGAGTTTGCTTCAACACCCGTCTCGCCCCGCAACAGCAGCAATACTTGATGCGGTGCTGGACATGCAAGGGGTACCGGCGACGCATACCGGTGCGTTGTCTGGCATGCCACCGACCTCGGCCCGACGATCGCCGCACCCCGAAACTCAGGGGCTGCATGCCAGCGGTTGCCATCGAAAGCGCGTAGCGCCACAGGACGCAGGCAGTCGCAGCGATGCTGATTTAATGCCTGCGCCGGCCCAAATCCGCAGCAAAGAAACTGGCACGGGGCGCGGGAGAGCGACGGTCACCACCGAGATGGTGCGGGCGTGGCAGCGCCTCGGCGAGCAAGGGATTGATGAGGCGGGCGGGCTTGACGGCGTGGCCAGACAGTACGGCGTCGCGTTTGGTGCGCTGAGAATTTACCTGCGCGCAGACGGCACGCTGACGAAGCCCGCCGAGGACCGGCTCAACCCGCCGGGCACGGACATCACCCTCGAGATGTTGCAGGAGTGGCAGCACCTCAGCAAGCAGGGGCTTGACGAGGCGGGCGGGCTTGACGGCGTGGCCAGACAGTACGGCGTCGCGTCTGGCGCGCTGAAAAATTACCTTCGCGCAGACGGCACGCTGACGAAACCCGCCGAGGACCGGCTCAACCCGCCGGGCGCGGACATCACCCTCGAAATGTTGCGAGAGTGGCAGCACCTCGGCAAGCGGGGAATTGATGAGGCGGGCGGGCTTGACGGCTTGGCCACGCAGTACGGCGTCGCGTCTGGCGCGCTGAAAATTTACCTGCGCACAGACGGCACGCTGACGAAGCTCGCCGAGGACCGGCTCAACCCGCCGGGCAAGGAAGTCACTCTCGAAATGTTGCGGGAGTGGCAGCGCCTCGGCAAACGGCGGATTGATGAGGCGGGCGGGCTCGACGGCGTGGCCAGGCAGTACGGCGTCGCGTCTGGCGCGCTGAAAAATTACCTTCGCGCAGACGGCACGCTGAAGAAGCCTGCCGAGGACCGGCTCAACCCGCCGGGCACGGAAGTCACCCTCGAAATGTTGCGGGAGTGGCAGCGTCTCGGCAAGCAGGGGCTCGACAAGGCGGGGGGGCTTGACGGCGTGGCCAGGCAGTACGGCGTCGCGTCTAGCGCGCTGAGAAATTACCTGCGTGCAGACGGCACGCTGAAGAAGCGCGCCGAGGACCGGCTCACCCCCCCTGGCAAGGACATCACCCTTGAGATGTTGCGGGAGTGGCAGCGTCTCGGCAAGCAGGGAATTGACAAGGCAGGGGGGCGGATTGACGGCGTGGCCAGGCAGTACGGCGTCGCGTCTTCCGCGTTGAAAATTTACCTGCGCGCAGACGGCACGCTGACGAAGCGCGCCAAGGATCGGCTCCGCAAGGATGGCGTGGAGATGTAATGGATGCCGCCCTCCCCACGGGGATTGAGACTGGGACTGGAGTACGAAGATGAAGAACGTGGCTGTTCTGTAGGGTTGTCTTGCCGCGAGCGCGAAGTGGTCCCTCGAATGGATACGGCATCGATGTGCCCAGAGGGCGATAGACTGAGGTCTTCACCAACACCGTCGAGGGTCCGACATGAATTGGAACGCAGGTATGGGTGCTGGACAAATCATCGGCTTGTTCAATGGTCACCAGGTGTTTGGGCTGGACATTGCCAAGAGCGTTTTCCAAGTTCACACGGTGGACATGGACACGGGCGAGATCATTAACGAGCAGATCAAGCGAGCGAAGGCGCTTGAGTATTTCATCAATCGTCGGCCCTGCTTGATCGGCATCGAGGTATGCGGCGGTGCGCACCACTGGGCACGCAAGTTCAGGGCGCTGGGTCACAGCGTACGGCTCATCCACGCCAAGGCAGTACGGCCGTTCGTCTCCGGCACAAGACCGACGCGACGGATGAATCGCTCGCTTCGGCACGCTCGGCCGCGTGCCTGCTCCGTTTCTGCTGCGCTCAGACAATAGCTTGGTGTTTACCTTGCGAAGCTACACGGCGCTGGTGCGCGGCTACGGATTGCGCCAAGAGTTCATCACGCCGCATTGCCTGCAACAGAACGGCTTGGTTGAGCGCGTCATCCGTACGTTGAAGAGCAATGCGGGTATCGGCAACGCTTCGAGACGATCCAGCATGCCGTTCGCATGATAGGTGGACTGGATTCGCTTTCACAACCACCAGCGCCCACACCAAGCGCTTGGGATGAAAACCCCGGCTGAGACATTTGCGTTAGCCGCTTAACTTTTGCAGGTCCCGCCGGGTCATTACACTCGCGCGGAGCGATTCGAAAACAGGCAGGCGGCCTAGGTTCTTCTCGCGCCGGGGTTAGGTGGCTGCAGTAAGGGCTCAATCAGTGTCCATAATTCATCGCCGATGATCGGCTTTTACCCGTCTCTTCGGTCTCGGATGTTCCGATGCCTGAGGTTAACAGCTTGCCGCGCAAGTTAACGGTCAAATCGGATCTTTATGAAACCCTCTCTTAGAAATTAAAATATGTTCTCCGTTCTCCCAACCACGTCAGCCATGCGAATCGAGGCCGCCATAGTCAATAGGAATCGAGACGATACACCCGCCAATCAAATGACGCCATGCATCTGGCCTATCGAAGGCGAGTCAATTCACTTCGAATATGAAAAAGCCGCCTTACTGGGTGAAGGGGGGCAAAAATGTTGTTGGAAAATAACATCAAGAGACGTCGCAGGCGACTTTGTTCTTCTTGAATATCGCTATCCATCGTCGTTGCACGACGACAGGTTTCTCGAATATGATGACTGCGACAAGGAATATGCCTATCATCAAGCGCATGAAGTGGCCGAAATAAATTCAGACAAGGAAATAACAATACTCAAGAGGTTGCGGGGTCTCGTTGGCGCATTACAGCTGCAGCGTGTAATACAATGCAAAGGGAACGACTTTCGGCCACAGATTCATGCAATAGTCGACTTCCACAACCGCGGAAACCTAAAAGAATTCTCGACGCAGAATATCTCGCTAAGCACTCGTGAAAAACTTGGCATGGCCATCGACATGATGAAAGGACTGTGTTCAATAATCGATAATAAAATATATCTCACCGACATCAAGGCGGAAAATATCCTTCTGGATGATACATCAGGACGGTTGACTGCCACCATTTGTGATTTCTGCAATGCAGATATCCTGGAAGATTTTACTATCGATGATAAAAAGCACAATCTCGAATGCCTATTGGATATTATTCGACGCGACATCTTCAAAGCGAACTACAATTGCGATGTCGATAATATAATTCAGTATGATCGCAACGCAGAAGACATTTGCCTGCGGGATTTTTTATATAAGCTTGTCGGCGCGTTGAACAATGTGGCCTGACCTCATCTGGACGGCCTGTCACGTCGCACGGAAATTTTCTGATGGTAATCGTCAAAATGCGCAAAAACTTCTCAAATGAAGAAAATGTGCACCACATGCATTCTCACCTTATCGGTTCGAATAAGCTAGGCTGGCGCGACGATCACTAGTGACTTCCGTCAAGAAGATGCAAACGGGAATATCCCGATCCATTGAGATCACACCGGGTTAGACATTGGACTGCTGCCGGGATCGTAAGCACTTCTAGCCGATGATTGGACTGCTGCGTCAGTTCGGCCAGCGCGTGCTCGCCTTTGACCGCTGCCAGCGCCACCTTCGCTTTGAAGCGTGCGTCGGGTTCTATTTGTCATTTTATCGGTTCCTTTTCCGGCATTATCGCTGGCTCAAGGCTCCGTCCAAACTACTTATCAGCTTGGCTAAATTTGCGCTGCCACCTCTCTGTGTCGGCGGTCAATAGCAAAAAGCAAGAGCGCGACGAATAGAAATGAAGGTTTTTTGAAATCAGGAGTTTCGGAAAAAGCGTAACGTTTCATCTGCGAGATCGGCAGTAACTCATTGGGACATGTGACTGGATTCTCCTATCGACACCAATCCGTGCATCGTCGGACTTTGCAGCAACGCCCGGTGCAATCCGTTGATCTGTTTCGCATCAAGCTGCCCAAGTTCATCCACGGTGGACGGGGTGAGAGCGGATCTCGCATTCGCGACACGCGCAGTTGGTCCGGCCTCAGCCCCGCGACGGTGGAAACGGGGTTCCAACTGAAGTGAAACTGGATGACCGGCGTTTGGCCTTTGGGAGCTCGGCTACGAACCCGTGCAGGGCGCTCGCTAGTAGCCCACTCGAATTCCGTCCGACCTCATCCCGTGCTACCCACGCCGATCGCTTCCGCCAGTTCATCTTCGCCAGTTGCGTCGACTCAGCCGTTGAACGCGCAACCCTCCTCATCCCAGCAAGTCAATGAAGCCCAAAGACTAGTGCTTGAGTATGTGGGGCAAGAGAACGAACCGGGGCACGAGCGACGCTGCACCGCGTTATTGGCCGCGCTCGCCTGGACTCATCGCCAGCTCAACCCGATAGGTGGCGCCGACATCGAGCCGGCGCGCCGGGAGCTGATTCAGCATCTGGCCCGTTCATGCCGAGAAGAGGTAGACGCCAAGACATTGGCTGATACTCTCGCAAGCCTTTGCGTTGTTAACGCGCACGATAGCCAGTCCCTTGATCCATCGCCAATTCACGTGCAGCTCGCTCATGACGTGCTCTCCACGCTGAATATTCGCTTGGACGCTCACGAGCTCCTGAGCGGACTGATCAGAAGCTTGCCTGGAGGGCATGACAACGGCGTCGATGAACTCTACCGGTCTGCGCTATGCGCATGGGCGGCTCTCGGGCCACAGGAGTGGGGGGACAAGGGGGGGCGCGCGATCGCCAAGAACAGGATTTTCAATATGGCCGATGGCAAACTGGATTTGCGTGGATTAGGGTTAGGCTGTCTGCCCGAATTGCCTGCGGGCCTCACGTCGCTTGACGTAAGCTACGACGATCTGACCGAGCTGCCGGCCTTGCCTGCGGGTCTCGCGACGCTCGACGCAAGCGGCAACCTGTTGACCGAGCTGCGGCCCTTGCCCGCGAGCCTCACGACGCTTGACGCAAGCGATAACGCGTTGACCGAGCTGCCGGCTTTACCTGCGGGTCTTGCTGTGCTTGATGTAAGCGGCAACCAGTTGACTGAGCTGCCGGTCTTGCCCGCGAGCCTTGCGATGTTCGACGCTAGCGACAATCAGTTGATAGACTTGCCGGTCTTGCCCGCGAGCCTCGCGAGGCTCAACGTAAACGTCAATCGGTTGATCCGGCTGCCAGCCTTACCTGCAAGTCTCATGCTGCTGTACGCGCAACGCAACCAACTAGCCCAACTGCCAGCAAGCGCTTTAAGTATGCCGCATGATGGTCAGGTATTTGTTGAGAACAACCCATTCTCGCCGGCCTACCTGCAACGACTGCGTGTGGCCACGTCTGCGCCAAGGTACAGTGGGCCTCAGATCCACTTCTCCATCGAGGCTGCCGATGCGAGCATCGCAACGGCGCGCCCCCTTCCCGAAGCGGTTCGGGACTGGTTCAACAGCGACGAGCAAGCACAGGTTCACCGATGGCAAGCGCACAGCGAGGAAGCGCACGCTGCGGAATTCTCTCTGTTTCTGGACCGCTTGAGAGTATCGGTCAACTATCATGCCGGCTTCAAAATGGCGGTCGCCAGTTGGCTATCCCAGCTCGCCCAGGACGGGGAGCTTCGCCAGCTAGCCTTCCAGACCGTCCAAGGGGCTACCGAGTCCTGCGAGGATCGGGTCGCGCTTACTTATAACAACCTGACGAAACTCAGTCATGCGCACGCAGTCACCCGTGGCGAATATGATGCCAGGCTCGACGAGATCGTCGACCGTGGGCTCGGCGCATTTCGCTTGGACGCGCTGGAGAAGATCGCCCGCAAGAAAGCCCAAACGTTACCGCTGGTTGACGAAATCGAAGTCTACCTGGCCTATCAGGTCCAGTTGCGTGACCGGCTGAAATTGCCTACCGACATCGCAGACATGCGCTTTTTCCATGTCTCAGGGGTGGTGCCGAAGGATCTGAGGGACGCCGAGCAAGAGGTTCGCGCTCAAGAGTCCGCAGAGTTCCCTCAATATTTCCTGGTGGAATGGGAGCCTTGGCAGCAGGTACTGGCGCGGTTGGATCCTGAGGGGACAGAGCGAGCGCGTCAGAAACTGCAGGACATACTCCCCGCATATGAGCAGGAAATGGCGGCGCGGCTGGCCAGTCTTAGACTGCCGGAAGATCCCGATACGCAGGCACAGATCGGGGTTGGCATCATGAAGGCACAGCAGTTGGAGGTCTATAAAGAGCTCACTCGGGAGTTCTTGCGCAAGCGGGATAAGGAGGCGCTCATGGAGCGGATCATAGGCATATCAACATCGGTTTAGAAGTGCCCCCTTAACCGGTTATCGGCGTCGGGAAAGAAATGACCTACCCCGGATCAAAAATCATGATGATCATCGGCTTCGCGTGCCACGTGGGTCAATGTAATGCGATGATCATCGGAATGGCCTGCCCCACAGGTCACGCCCAAGCGGTGGGCATCGCATCACATTGACCCACCAAGGCCGGTTCGGCGGTGTCGGCTGGCGACTTGCAATCGAAACCCGCCGTGCTTGCAAGCGACGCGGCTTCCTGCTCGAAATAACTGCAACTGACGGAACCTGCGTGCTCGGATTATCCGCAACTGTGCTTGCGTTCCATCGCCGCCGGCTCACATTAGCTGCATCTGCGCGCGACTTCGCTCGACCTTGAGGTGTTATTCGATCGCGCAGAAGACAGAGGGCAGAAATCAGTCGACGGAGAACCCAATGCGATTAGCTGCGCTCTCGGTCGAAGGCAAGCTCGGGGAGGTCCCTCAGTAACGCCATCGAATAGCAGTCGTTGTATACGCCATCGATCTGAAGCGCGCGCCTCATGAGCCCCTCGGCTTCGAAGCCAAATCGTTCGTAAAGTGCTTTGGCGTTTTTGTTGTCCGCGCGCACCGCGAGCTCGATGCGCGTGAACCCCTTGGACCATGCTGCCGCAATCGTTACACCCATCAATTTCGAGCCGATACCGAGATGTCGAGCCGACGGAATCAGACCGATACCCAGAGTGCCGACATGTGATCTGGCCTGGCCGTATGTCGGCAGTACGTCGCACCATCCAACAACATGTCCGTCGAGCACGGCAACGGACATGTGTCCGCCCCCAGCAACGATGGATCGATAGAAGGCGAATGCCTCCTCTTCCGGAGGGGCTTGCGTGAATGCCAGGAACCGCTTCTCGCGCGCAACCGTATCCAGCACGCAACGCAAGCCCGTGAAGTGCATTTCACGGAGAGGTTCGACTACCAGGCTCACGAGTTCTTTCGAGTTCTTCATGTCAGATCGGGTGAAGACGCTATCGGAGCGAATGCTGGTAATCGTAACAGTTCTGCTACGGACGTAATTCCAATAATCGATGGTTTGATGGACGTCTGCTGGCCGTGATCGGCACAACTGACCTCCCCCTCGAAAAACCGTAGCATCCAAAAATGGAGATTTCTGGCAAATTTGAAGCTCGGACGTGCAAGAGATTTGTATGAAGAAATCGAGATTCACCGATGAGCAGATAGCTTTCGCACGGAAGAGATGCGAAGTGGGGACCACGGTGGCAGAAGTGTGCCGGAAGATGGGTATTTCCGAAGCCACGTTCTTCAATTGGAAGAAGAAGTACGACGGCCTCGGGGTTTCCGAGTTGCGACGCTTGAAGCAACTCGGGGGCGAACGGACGACCGGCTACGAAGTCAGGGGCTCGAATCGCCCGACCCGCACCGACTGGACATATTGCTACGCGCGGAGGCACATGCGTACGAATCCAGACTGCTGACGGATATCATCGGCGGCGTCCAGCAGGCGATCCAGTGCAGTGCGTGACGTGTCGGAAATGTGATCGGCAATTCCGCTAGAGGGCAAGCGTTGAATCGATCTGGGATTTGCGGAGACAACCCACATTCGCGATGGCCTGGCGGCCTCGTTCTGTTTTCAGCGACAGCACGAAATCGTCGATGGTCTGATTGATCTGCTGATGCAGATCATCCGCAGGTTCGACAATAAGGCCGAGAAGAAGGTCAAAGAGCAACTGCTGGAGGACTTTCGCCGTGCGCGGCAAGACTGGCGGCTGTTTCGTCTGGTGGAGGCTGCCGTCGATCATCCTGACGACTCCGTCAAACAGGCACGCTATCCGGTCGTCGGGCTAGAGACGCTAAAGGATCTCGTCAAGAAGTTCAAAGCAACTGGACGGGCGATTCGATCTGGGCATGGGCAAGCGGCTGTCGTTCGAAGCGTTAGCGGCCCGAGAGAGAAATTATCATCCTATCAATATGGCTGCCCTGGTGATTGATTTCTGTCTCCCCAAAAAACCAATCAATGAAATCAATTTTCAATTGTGATCGGCGTGCTGTCGCAACCTGTCAGATATCTATGATCGAGACATGATCGTCGGCTACGCGTGCACCTCGACCGTCGATCAGAAGGCCAGCTTTGAGGCTTAACTGAAGGCGCTTCGCGCCGCCGGTTGCGAAAAACTGTTTCAGGAGCAGGTTTCGTCTATCGGCGAACGCATCCCGCTTGCTGCTGCGCTTGAATATGTGCGGGAAAGCGACGTGCTCGTGGTCACGAAGCTCGACCGTCTGGCCAGATCCGTCGCAGACCTGATCGCAACAATGCAGCCACTCGATCGCAAGAACATGGGCCTGCGCGTGCTGAACCTGGGCGAGGCCACCGTTTATCGAATTCTCGCCGCCGCCAAGGCGACCGAATCAGGCTGAGACCGTCGGGCTGCGGCGTCCACATTCGTAAATCGCACTTATGGCAGCTATGTGCGCACTACCCCTATTAGCGACGAGCGTAATGTACCGCGTGGGACAAATCGTCACATTTACCGAATATTGAAAGAGCGATTTGTGTAACTGTGAACGGTACACCTCTGCGACAATAAGAAGCGCACGGCGGGCGGCGACGATGACGGGCACGCCCGCTATCGAAAGCGCTTCCGTGAGATTAATTCAATGTATCCCGTTTCCGGCACTTCTCCCCCCCGCTCGCAGCTTCTCGTCACGACCTCAACGCAGTCGTCTATCCTTGGCGCCGACGTGCGCGAAGTGCGTCGGACTGACGGGTGGTCCCGTACATCGCCGAGTTTGGCGCAACTCCTGCCGCCGCTCAGAACGATGAAGAGCACCGGATCTCTCCTGAGAAACGTGAGCCTGTCGACGTCCACATCAACGCAGACGACTACTGTCAGCGTCAATGTGCGCTTGGTGTACCAAGCAGATCAGACGGGTGGGCAAACGGAACCGCCTATCCATGCTGGGGCGATGGACGCCTTGCTGAACTTCGCCCAACAAACGCCGTCCCCCGGAACATCGCAACTATTGGGCAGGTTTGAGGCTATTCAGGAGAGCCTCGAGCGACACGTCAATGCCCAAGCACCGGCCGACATGCCATCAAGCTCGATCAAACACCCGCTGCCCCTTGAAACAGCACGCGCAGCGGAGAGGCGGGCAACGTCCCAGGACGCAGGCAGCAGAAGCGGTGCTGGTTTCATGTCTCCTCCAATAAAAATCCGCCGTCAAAATATAGACATCCAAACTTTGCGGGCATTGAAGGTCGCGTTGACCCACGACCCCCATCTTGATGTGACGGAATGGACGCAAACGAACCACATTCATACTCGGACAATAAGGAATTATGTATACAAAGGCGCGCTGACGCCGGAGGCACAGCGCCGGTTGGATGTGGCTGACGGGAAAGCGCCAAGCTTTAGGCCGGTGACAGTGGACGACTTACGGAACCTAGATGCCGCGCTGACCCTCGACCGCAGGCTTAACATCACAAAGTGGGCGCGAGTGAACCGCGTTCATCCCCGAACAATAGGACAATATATATTCAAAGGCGCGCTGACGCCGGAGGCACAGCACCGGTTGGATATGGCCGACGGGAAAGCGCCAAGCGTTAGACAGGCGACGGTGGACGACTTACGGAACCTGGATGCCGCGCTGACCCTCGACCGCAGGCTTAACGTCACAGAGTGGGCGCGAGTGAACCGCGTTCATCCCCGAACAATGACGCAATATGTATCCAAAGGCGCGCTGACGCCGGAGGCACGGCACCGGTTGGATGTGGCCGACGGGAAAGCGCTAAGCTTTAGGCGGGTGACGGTGGACGACGTACGGAACCTGGATGCCGCGCTGACCCTCGACCGCAAGCTTAACGTCACAGAGTGGGCGCGAGCTCATAGCCTGTATTCGAACAGGGTAAGAGCGCTCGTGCGACAAGGCAAGCTGAGGCCAGAGGCGCGGGAAAGGTTGCAGAATGCCGACGGGCAAGCTACGGTGGCGCAGGCCTCAGCTCAAGCTCCGGGACCTAGGAGAGTGGAGTCGGGCGACTTGCGGGCACTACGTGACGAAAGAGCCAGCGGCGGCCCGTTTGACCGGGCAGAGTGGGCACAAAGGCTCGACCTGTATCTCCCTGAAGTCAATAAATATGTAACGGCAGAAGGCGAGCTAACCGCAAAGGGACTGACCCTGCTGAATGCCGGATGAGGAAAACTGACTCACAAGATGCAGGGTGTAGTGGCCTAATGAATCAGGACACTTATTTTTGGCGAAAATACTCGCCATGAAGAGGTGTCTGATGACCAAACAATGTCGTGCGTTTTCTCCAGAGTTCAAACGCATTGCCGTGGCACTGGTGCTCGATCAGAACTACAACCATATGGACACATGCCGCCCTGTCGGGGTGGCCGAGTCCGTCTTGCTCCGGTGGGTTGAGCAGCTTCAGCTCGAACGTTGGAAAGCAATCGTCAAGAGTGGTGTATGCGGGGCGGTCGCACGATCAGGCGGCCAGCGCTTGAGGAGCCGGTGCGCTTTCAATCACCGGGGTTCCGTCTTTGAAGGTAACGCCTTTCAGAAGTTGATCAATTTTCGTGGTCCGCACATGCTGCTAATGCTCAGCAGGGATGTCACTGAATGTGAGCAGTGCGTCTCGATCTTTCGTGAGTTTCTCGACTGCCTTCGGGTACCTGGCCGCGTACGCGTCGACGAACTGATTGAACGCAACAATTGCATCGGCGCGCGTCGCAGCATTCCAGATCTCCGCGAGTGCCGCCTTGGCCTTCCAATGCTGCGATTTTGGCATCGCATTGCGGACGTTTCCGATTTTGCGAAACCAGCAGCGCTGATGCCGGGTCTGCGGAAACATCTCTTCCAACGCCCCCCATAGTGATTCGCCGAGCGCCTTGCTGGATCAGATCGTCCAGACCCGGCGCACCCATGATTTCCGTTTGTACTGTTTGACTGCTGTGCGTTTCCTGAGTAAGTTTCGCCATGGTGGTGGAGTTCGATTGAGAAAGTGTTACCGTGGAAAGCGCCATTCTCCTTCAATCGCCACCGCCCTCCCCTGCCTCCCTCTACGCCGCATACACCACTTCCGACGATAACTCCGTGGTAATCGGTTCGAGGCGCTGCAAAACCAAGTTATTCAGTCTCACAGCTAATTCACTCCCGCCAAGCCTGCGGCCCAGCTTCTCCAAACGGCGAAAAAGTGCTTGCACGATAGCTTTTCCCCTCGTGCCAACTTCGCTTCATCAAAAATAATAGCGCTATCGTTTTTATGGACACTGATTTTCCCGGTATCAGCCGGGTACGAAAAAACAGCCGCGACGGCCCACGGAACGAGCGGCGACAGGAGACAAAGTTATGGCAATACCTCCCTGCCTCACCGCAGCGACACGCACCAGCGTTCATTTCCGGCCTCGCCATTTTCCACGCACAATTCTCGTGCCGGCGCTTCTGGTAACCGGTCTGCTGTCGGCCTGTGGCGCCGCCCAAGCTTATGACATGAAGACCAGTCCATATCTGCTCGGCGACTGGGGCGGCTTGCGCACCGACTTGGCTGGGCGCGGTATTACCCTGAACTTGGGCTACACCGGAGAGGCCGCGCACAATTTCAGCGGCGGCCAGGACAAGCTGACGCGGTACACCGACCAATGGGTAATCGGCACCACGGTGGATCTGGACAAGCTAGCCGGCTGGCGTGGGGGCACCTTTCAGATGACCATCACCGACCGCAATGGCCGCAACTTGGGGGCTGACGCTGGCATCGGCAACAACATGCTGATCCAGGAAGTGTACGGTCGCGGCCAGACTTGGCACATGACGCAATTCTGGCTGAACCAGTCGTTCCTGGACGGCCGGATGCAATGGAAGATCGGCCGCCTCACCGTGGGCGAGGACTTCGCCAACTTCTCCTGCGACTTCCAGAATCTGACCTTCTGCGGCTCACAACCCGGCAACTTGGTCGGCAGCTACTGGGTCAACTGGCCCACCAGCCAGTGGGCTACACGCCTGAAGTTCAATACGTCTGAGCAGACCTACGTGCAGGCCGGCATATATCAGGTCAACCCCAACTATGTGAACGACGGCTATGCGCGCCGCCACGGCCTGTCGCTGGACAACCCCAACGGCACCACCGGCGCCCTGGTCCCACTAGAATTCGGCTGGCTGCCGAGTTGGAATGGCCGGCCCGGCTCGTACAAGTTCGGCGTCTGGTACAACACCTCGAACGGCAAGGATCTGTACCAGGATATCAATCACGCCCCACGCGGCGAAACCGGCCTGGCGCCACGCGAGCGCAACGGCCAGTACGGCGTGTACATCAACTTCGAACAGCAGATCAGCGGCACCGCAGGCGGCCGCGGCGCTTCAGTGTTTCTAAACGTCTCGCAGGCTGACCGCGAGACGGCGGCGCAGGATCATCAGATCGCACTCGGCCTGCAGTACAAGGGACCGTTTGCCCGGGCCCACGATGTCGTTGGCGTGGCGGTCGGCGCCACCCACAACAACGGTCGCTATGCCCACTACGTGCGCCAGCAGGATCAGCGCCTGGGGACACACACCAAGGTGGGCGACGGTTACGAGTATGTGGCAGAGGCTTATTACAGTTGGTCGCCGATGGCCTCCATTTACCTGCGGCCCAATCTGCAGTACATCAGGCATCCAGGGGGCACCAGCGCTAACCGCGACGCCTTCATAATCGGCTTGAAGACTGGCATCACGTTCTGAGCGCCACACCACAAAGAGACGGACGCGATCCCGATCTTGCGCCGCGTGTTGGCCGCTGCGTTGGCGCTGTCCGCCACGCTGTTCGCCGCCCATGCCGGCAAAGAGGCCCTCGTGACCATCTTTTCTATCGACGACTTGCGGGTCCAGCGCGAGGCCGCAACGAGCCAAGAAGCAGGATAGCCGCGATCGAGCGCAAGCAGGTCGCGCACTAAACTTGACATTAATTCGGATTGGACATTAACTGGACCAGTCGCCCCTCGGGCCGCCGGCAGGCAATGCGTCGGCGGCCCGAGGGGCGACGCAGCACGACGTTGCGCGACTGCGCTAAACGCGGTCACACCCCGGTTTTTTAGAGGCATTGACGGCTCCACCCTTTGTTACACGACGACGTCGCGCGGGACGAGTTGGTCGCCTCAATCGCAGGTCCCCGGCGTTTCCATGCGCAACTCTCGCTCGTCGTGGCGCCTCCCGATGAGTGAGCACCACGGATCGCCGGAGCTAATCTCGGATCTGGCATACCGAAGTAGGCGGGGGAGGCAGTGCCTGGGACGTGACAGGCGGGCGCGGCAGCATAGGTGCTACCCGCACGATGACGTGCGTCGCCGTCTCCGGCGTAGCGGTGGACGCCTACGGCGCTCATCAACGCTTCGCCACGCGTGAGCGGAAGGGCTGCGGCATAATCAGGCCCTGGTCAGAATATGATGGCTGGTCCCGTCGCATTTGCTCAATCACACCGCACTTCACCGCGACGCCTTCGCGAGGTACATCGCGACCAGCAACTCAACACTCTCCCCCAAGCGGCTTCATCTGATCGGCGCGCCTACTGGAAGAACCCCAAACCTTGCAACGCGCGCTCCAGTCGGCGGAATGCGTAATCGTCCGAGAAAGGTGGTGTGCGCGGCGGATCATAGACGTCGCCGCTGGTGCCGCTGACAATGAGGTCGATGGCATAGCAAGCCCCCGCGCGTTCGACGCGGTAACTCCGCGCGTTCAATCGATGGCTCATCCCGGCGTCACCGACCTCGAAGGTTGTGAAATTCAGTCCGGCAAGCCGGACATGACCGACGCGCTGCATGGGCAACTGATAACCGGGCGGGGGCTGCAAGCAGGTGCGGATCGATTCTGCGGCACGGCTAACGCCGACACGGAGTTCGCCGCGAGTCAAATCGTTGGAGCCGTTGAGCACCAGCGCGACCACCGGTGCGCCCTTCTCTTTGGGATCGGCATAAAGTCTCCACGCGGTGCTGGTTAGGAAATAGCTACTATCAAAGCGCGTTCTCGCCTCCAAGTCTGGCGGATAGTCGATGAAAAACCCGAACGGTTTGCTGGTGAAACGCTTTAACGCTGACGGGCTGTCCATTGCGGCCGATGCGGCCGATGCGACCGATGTCGCCGCTACAGGTACTTCGGATGGTAACGTTGAAGCCAATGCGTTTGTCGACACGCATAGCGTCAGCAGACATGCGGGCAATCTGTAATGGAGCATGATGAGTTCTCCAAGGCAAGCAACGGGTTGTCGTTGCCGTGCAGGGGGTGTTTCGCTCGCTTCGCATCGGACGCAAAGGAGCCGCCCCGGATATACGCCGAATAGCTGCGGGCCTGGGCGTATGCTGGGTCTTCTCCGTCGCCAACGGCACCCGCTCGCCGTGAATCTGAGCAGCGCGAATACTCACGATTTCACTGCCATGAGGCCGTAATTTTTGAAATTCGGATTTTTTTCATTGCATCTCAATAATATTATAAAGAATTTTCCGGAAAATTTCCCTATAGTAATACAGCTGTGATCGCTCAAATGGCATGACGACTTTCGACGTGGCTGTTGTTCGGTATGTAGCGTTTGGAGTCAACATTGAAAATCGACGGAGATTAATCATGAAGCCAGATCCTGTTGCAACAACCATCGAAGGTGATCATGCATCGAGCACCTTGCACAACGGGAATATCCACCATTCCATCTACATTACTCTTAAAGATAAAAGCCCGTCCGCCATAAAAAAGCAGTTGGAGCTTGGCAGAAAATACCTGACCAAACATCCCGGCGAGATATCCTTCTTTGCGACCGTGCTGGCGCGAAATCTCACACGTCACAAGCAGGTCGATTATTTGTTTAATGAAGAAGATTATGACGTTGCTTTCATCATGATTTTCGCCGATCGTCACGCGCACGACGCCTATCAGGTGTCGGATGATCATGTGAACCACTTCATTCCGAAGAGCAATCTGAACTGGCAAAAAATTCGCGTGTTCGATTCGGTGGAGGAGTAATTTGGTAAGCCCCCCCACTTCTAGCGCGGTTCAGAAGTGGGTGCTATGGGCTTTGTTGGCACGTGCATAAAGTGAGGACCGATCATTCCGCCGCACGATCTTTCAGTGCTTTCAAAGCCCGGCTGAACTCCCAGGCGCTGGCACGGCGGCTCATTGAAACGTTTATCTTGAACGCGGTGGTCAATTCCCGGTACGCACGACTGGCGTATTGGGCTCCGCGATCGGGGTGCAGCAGTAATCCCGGTGGCGGTTTGCGTTGCCTCCAGGATCACAGCCCAATACAACGAGCCCTCGCGGGTCCTGATGAAGGTGGTGTCGCTTACCCGCTTACCCAGGCTTGATTGGGCCGCCAGCCGTTGAAGCGCCGATCTAACAGATTCGGCGCCACCGGCACGCCCAGCCTGCACGCTGGCTTCACGCTGACCGGCGCTCTCAGCGAGCCGCACCGCCTCAACCTTGAATTCCTCCGGGTACTGCCGTCTCGGTACGACATTCCCTGCCATGTTCTTCTTCATACAGTCAAAAAGTTATCAAACTTCCTGCTGTACGTGGAATCGAGGCAGGGTCAGGCACCTCGCCCGTCACATCGGCTGCTGTACATGTGATGTGCGCTGCTCCTTGCTTTTGGACGGGCGGATTGCGTCAATCCAGCCATTGCAGCAATGACGAGCCGAGCGGCTGCGGGCCGCGCACGTAGCCGGGCTTTATGTCGGGCATCTCGATGAGGCTCGGCAGATAAGTTATCTCGCCGAACGGGCTGTCGATCTTCGTCACCGGAACATCGATCTGTTTCGCGAAATCGGCAAAAGGAAGGGTGCCGTTGAGCGCCTCTGCCGCATCAAGCAGCCCCAGCTCCTGTGCCCACATACACATCCGTGTCAGCGATACCCTGACCTGATAGCTGCCGCCTTCGATTGCCCGGCGATAAAGCGCTGCGGCTATTCCGGCTGCGCCGGCATAGGCCGCAAGATAATCAGCAAAGATCACCTGCAGCGGCATGATGGGCGCATCGATCGCACCCTCGGCGCTGACGTAACCGGAGACGGTAACGGCCATCATGTCGAATCCGCGGAAATTCGCCCATTCGCCTTCGAAATCGAAGCAGCGCAGCTCATGCGCGATAATGCCGGGCCGGCCGGCGGCCAGTCGACGCGGGGAGATGCCGCGTTGATCGAGGTTGAGATATGAGCAGGTGAAGACATCCGCCTTCTGGAGCAGGTCGAAGAAACGCCGCATGTCGGCTTCGTCGTCGAAATCGCAATAGGCGGCGCGCTTGCCGATGTCGGTTTCCAGGCGCCAGTTCATATGATCAGGGTAGTCCGGCCTGGAGATGTGCAGCACATCGGCGCCGAATTCGGCGAGGGTGCGTGCGGTGACCGGTCCTCCGATGACATGAGTGCAGTCGAGGACGCGGATGCCGGCCAGAGCTGCGTCGCACCCCAAGGGAAGCGGCACGGGATCACTCTCGCCGACCTTCTCAATCTCGATTATGGGCTTGGCTGCCAAGCGGCGCCCTACCGGATGCGCCAACCACTCTTCCGCGCTGCGAACAACCCCGATAGCTCCCGCCTCTTCGCGCACCGCCCGTTCCAATGCCTCGGCATCCCACTGCATGATCGCTGCTTCCACTGCATGTTGGGTCGGGGCGCATTTGAGAACTTTGAAAATCGCGTCGCGCAGCCGGGGATAGAACAGCTCAATCTTGATGAACCGCCCGTCGCGGGTTGGATAGAATTCGCCACTCAAAGGAGAATCGACGCCGCCAGCAACCCCATAGTCGGTAAAGGGAAGAAGCCGGCCGTTTTGGCGCATGAATGCGATACCATGGTGCTGATGCACAGCGTTGCGCACGCTGGTCGTCACGCTCTGCGGCTTGCCTCCCCGCAACTGCCAGAGTTCGCCGAGCGCCATGCCGAAAGCCGCCTGCGCGGCCGCCATCAGCTCTCCGAAACGGTGACGTGAAGCCAGGATAGGGTCCTTGCCCCGGATCGTGACCTCACCTTTATGATCCGCCTCGCGCAATCCGATTGCTGCGAGGATCATATCAAGGGCTTGTTGGGAGGTCTTGCTGTCGACTATCGCCACGAGCAACTCCTATTCAAAGAATTAATCTACATTAGCTATATCACCTTTCCCGAAAATCATAAATTAAAAAATCCGGAACAAGTTATTAAACTTTCGAATAATAGAGATTATTCTCTTATTTGAATGTACCCAACAACAATAAATAATAATTTAATTTACATATTTTTTTAATCTTTGATGATGTGCGAGGCACCATCGCCGTCACCAGCCAGAAGGTTGGCCGGGGAGTGTCACGAACGCAAGCGGAAGCCTGCAGTGCCGTAAATTCACGCGCGCCACGGCGGGCAAGTGGCGTCTCCGATTTCTGGATCAGCGCATCAACGGACTCTATGACGAAGTACGCTACGGCAAGCCGCGCCATCGACAGCAGGAATTCCTGTCGCTCCTGCGCGAAATCGACAAGGCTGTCCCGGCTGATCTCGACGGGCACTGCATCGTGGACAACTACGGCAGTCACAAGCATCCGAAGGTCAAGGCGTGGCCGGCAGCCCGCCCCGCTGTCTGCACCGCTTCAGCCAATGCCACCCTTGAAAAGCTGCATAGACTTTGTTCCCGAATCAGCGGAACGGGACACTCGGCGGCCCTGAACAATTCGTTTACCTGCGACGCCGAATCATCGCACAGGCTGCGCGTAAATCGTGATCGACACCTCCACACCAAACTCGTAAGGCATACCAAGCATTCCACTTCCTGCGCATGCAGCGTGTAGCGCTTGCCCCGTCCTTCTGCCGTTGTGACAGAATCCGCTTGGTGCAGCCAATCAGTCCTTCCAGCTGCGCGCGGCTTTACGCCGCCACCGAGCCGAGCTGAAGCCTTCACCAGGTGTTCGCAGCACGCTCCAGCAGCCGCGAATTGGAGGGTGTGCAATCGCCTTCTGCATCACCGTCGTGTCCACAATCACGCGTTTCGGACAGGTGAAACGCGCGCTGCGCCACATCGACTCGTAGGCGAGCGAGATCGCCATCCGCGTAGGCGTGATCAGCCGCATGACGGACCTTGTGCGTCCGAAATCCGTGCGCATCGCCTGAGGAATCCATCACCAACGCCCCCTCCAACCTCTCGCTCGATTTATGCAACAACGTCCTTTAGGCTGTCTGGTTTCCTTCATAAGCTACAGGATCACAAGTTTTGGCGTAAAAGTCCATTTTGAAATTTGGAATAGACCAAAATTATTCAGGTCAATTAAATAAACATTTCCATCGTAACCTACACAGAAAGTCGCCATACTCCTTGTCGCCCCATTTTGACCGATCACTAATCCTATGGCATATCCCGATGCAAGGCGTTTGTCGTTATCGTCAGCGCTGAGGGCCGCATTCGCTCTAAATATATAACTTAGATCATCGCTCTCTACAAACCCCTGATTCAACGGCCCATTCATGCTCGGTATGGTGGATCCATTATAAATTGATACCAATCTGTCTTGGCATACCGCAATAAATTTCCGATCCAGCCTCGTGTATGCATTTGTTATTATAGCTTTTGGCCATGCGTCAGTAACTAAGGAGTATATATTGCTCTCGGTATATAAAAACTGGGAAACAGTGAATTTGACTCCAAGTTCGGTCCAGCGGGAGCTGTCATACCAAGCATATGCTGGCCCCGTCGTGTCTGTTCCTTTGTAAGTCTTTGGGTCTCGCTTGCAGAAAGCCCTCCCATCTGCGGTACATAGCAGGCCGTCATCGGAAAGGTATAGCGCAAGGGGGGTACCGGATGAGCTAAAGCCGACTCCATCCAGAGTCGTTCCTGTTGGCGCGCTGTAGCTCTTTGCTACTAAATAACTGTTAGCGAGAGGTGCGCCAAGGTGGGCGACGGATGGACTTTGTTGGGACGGCTTTTTATCAAAAATCAATCCCGTTATGAACTGATCACACGCGGCACCGCTGGTGTTCGTAGTCGGCCAGATTGCAGCGTCCCCTTCCGCTCTTCCCATAACTGGCAGAAGATAACCAGCCCCCACCCCCCCACCATATAACGGTATACCGCTATTTTGACAGAAGAGGTATGTTTGACCCGCGACGATATTCTTCGGATCAACGGCTGTGCTATTGCTTATATTGTTTTCCGATTTCTGATTCATGGTGTATTTATTCTCCATCACGGTTGAGGGGGTCCGCCTTGATATTTTCTGTGTACTACGAGACAACGTGTACTTGACTATATTTCAAATCACGAGGATTCATTATTCTCGCTGTCGTCTGTTCGAATATTTTTATATTTCCAACGGCATTCACGAAGAAGTTCACAGCGCTTCCTTGTCCGTTTTTTCCAATTACTACTCCTTTCGTGGCTTTCATGCCGAACAAAGGATTATATTTATATATCCCGAGTTGAATAATTCTCAAAAAAATCCCTTGTGAGAGGGGCACTGAGCTATATATCGCCAATCCGGTGACTTGCGCACAATTCGTAATAGCGTAAAACCAGATACTTGAGGGTGCGCTGGCGGTCGGGCTCATCCGCTGCCGACGGATTCGAGAATTTTCGAGCATTGGTTTGCTGTTCATTCTCCAGTTGCACCAGTGGCGTATTTCTCATGTGCGCTCTCCTTGGATATCCTGACGTTGAACGACAATTTGGCCTGCGATTTCGCCTGACCCTATCCGGAGGTCGCCCAGCATCGCATGACTCCTCGGCAAGACGGATTGTCTACATTAGTCGTCTATGCGTTGCTCATGAACTATCAACCTCGATAGGTCAACGCTAATGGGATGTTCATGGGCGAGACGTACCTGCGGATCAAGCCGCCGATCGCCCCATCGAGCCTGACATGTTGGCGTAAGTGCTTGGGTGAGGCCGCCGTGGAAGACCCTTCGGGCCGAGACGATTGGAGCGGCGAAGCGCTCGCGCGTGGGCCGTTTGATCCGCGACGTCGAGCGACAGTTCGGCTCCGTGGCAGCGCAAAGCCGCGCGCAACTGGAAGAACTGATTGGCCGCACCAAGCAGATTCTGTCGCAACGGCGGAAGGACAAGGGCAACGCGCGCACGCCTTACGAGCTCGGCGTGGAAGTGCCGATCACGATTAGCGCACAGCCTGCGCGCGGTGATTGCGGCGAATTCGACGCCGCAGCGCCATTGAGCCGACGATCGATCATATGCAGGTCGACGGCAAGCTGAAATCGGTGCCGCAGAAAAAAACGAGTTGTTCGGAGCCGACTTGGTAGCGAGTGGATTTCAAGCCAAGCGACGGACTTGCCCGCAAGCCATCCGCGCCACCTCAACTGCGTCGCAAAGGGACGGGGGCAAGGGCGAAAAAAATGCCGCTTCTTAGTGAAGCGGCGTGAGGCCATTGCGAACCTTGGGGGGGGGGCAACGCAATGGGGCCGTCGCTACACCTGAGGGAGCCAGAGAGATTAGCTACGGCGGCCCAAGTGTACTACGCTGGACGAATCCCCGCGTTTGCGCGGTACCGCATGAGCGATTTATGCAAATGCAATTGACCTCCCCCCGATTAACCGAGCACCTTGGGCGGGAGATTTTCGGCGTCCAGGTGTGCGAGTCGGAACTCGCGCGGGGTCAGAACGCCTGGCGAGCTATGCGGCCTGAAATCGTTGTAATCTCGTGGCCGGCGCTCGATCTTCTCGCGCGCATCGTCCAATGACAAGAACCAGTGCACGTTCAGGTATTCATCCCGGAAACTGCTATTAAATGGTTCGATAAATGGATTGTCCGTGGGTTTGCCCCGTCGGGAGAAGTCCAAGATTACGCCATTTTCATACGCCCAGTGATCCAGCGCAGGTGAGATGAACTCACTGCCGTTATCGACCTGTATTCGTTTCGGCGTACCACGCAGCGCTTTCAGATGAGACATCGTGGCCGCGACATCCCCCGCCTTCAAGGCGTAATCGACGGTAATCGCCAAGCTCTCCCGGCTAGAATTATCGACTACAGTTAAGGCCCGGATTTTCTGTCCGTTGAATAGCTGATCGGCCACGAAATCCATGCCCCAGCAGGCGTTCACGGTAGAGACTTCCGGACGCTCCATGCGGAGCACGGCAGCGGGCACGACGACGAGGCCGCTTGCGCCGCAGATTCAGTCCCTCTTCGCAGTCGATTCGGTAGGTCTTCTTGGGATTGATCAACCAGCCTTCGCGTCGCAGTAGAACGTGAATGCGCTCTACACCATAACGTATCCGAGTTTCGGCAATCTCCCGGATGCGCCGACGCTCGGCACGGTCATCACGTGGGCTCGGCACAGAGAAGTACGTGGCCTGGCGTAGCTGCAATACCGCTGTTGCCCGCCGGATGCTCACCCGATACGCTTGAATCAAAAAAATTAGCCAGCTCGCGCTTACGGGCTGGCTTCACAGCTTTTTTGCACCACCTCCTGAAGCATCTGCTTGTCCAGACTGAGATCGGCCGCCATGCGCTTGAGTCGGGCGTTCTCCTCTTCGAGTTGCTTCAGGCGCCGCAACTCGGAAACCCCGAGGCCGCCGCATTTCTTCTTCCAGTTGTACGTGGCTTCGGAAATACCCATCTTCCGGCACACTTCTGCCACCGTGGCACTCACTTCGGCTTGCTTCAGCGTGAAAGCTATCTGCTCATCGGTGAGCTTCGATTTCTTCATACAAATCTCCTGCCCGTCAGGGCTTCAAATTTGCCAGAAATCTGCAGCTTTGGATGCTACGGTTTTTCGGGGGGAGGTCAATCTTCTGGGCGACCTTAGCTCCGTGGCTACGGTCGCGTGCCAAGTGAGACCTGATGCCCGTCGGTAAAGGCACGGTCAGCCACTGCACCGTTGCGCTTTACCGGCATGACCGGGAGGTGACGGGCATTCACGGTGCTTTGAGCTCATCCAGGGTGGCCAGGTACGTCAGGTTCACTGCATTGTGGGCTGCGCGCGCAGCAGCATCCACGTCGCCGGTCATTTCATGGACCATTCGTTCAACTGTCGGACCAATATCACGAAACGAATGATCTTGAGGCAGTCCAATGAGCTTTAGGGCGCTGAGCAAATTCGGTGCGTCGCTCAGAAACCGCTCTTGGGCCGCGAGCACCGAATCAGCGCTCCTGCCCGCCACGGTTCCAACTGCAAAACGATGAAACTCGGAGATGACACTGCTGCCATCGTAGTGCATTGAACAAAGCAGGCGGCACGTATCCTCGAGATCAAAGACGATGTGGTCCGTCGGTGCAATTTCGGAAACGGTACAGCCCCGGATGCCGACTTCTCCTATATGGAAGACGGGAGGGTTGTCACTGAAAATCTGCCACGTCAATGAGTTTTGCCACTCATTCGTCACATATTGTTTAAGTTCACAAAAGAAAGATAGTTGCTGTGCCGCTGTGCCCTCATGGGCGAGGCGAAAAATAGCGACCTTGGCGGCCTCCTTATTTGACCAACGAAAAAAGTCTGCGAGTTTTCCGCATAGACTAAGCACGTCTTTCTCGTGCCTGGCGGTTACACAGGCACGAATATCATTTTCGTAGATTGATCGACGGCACGAACTTCCACTGATAAGGCGAATGTTCATCGTAACCCCAAGAAACGGCAAGTCGATTGTTGGTCCGGTTGCGGCCTTTTGGCGTATCGTGGAACTCAGCCCCGCCACTCCCAGCGCCACGCTTGCAGACATTAAGCACAGTCGTGAGGCTCTGCTCCTCCTGCCGTGCCATTCCCCCGCGCGCAGACGGCTCACCCGCCCTCGCCTCTCGTGCTGAGTGTTTGCTGGCGACAGCGGCTGACCGGTCACATTCGCCCGACGATTCATGCCAGTTCAATGATGTCCTTCTGTTGAACATACCGATATCAAAAAACGATCACGGCACTAACAACGGCGGTGCCCGGGTGCCGCTGGACGAAACGGTAGCCTGTGGTTGCTCACGGGGCCACTCCGCCGGAGTATGCGTGTCCCCAGCACCGTCTCGACGGGTGAAAAGAGGTTGTCGCGGTAGTCCCCACCAAAGTAGTGCGTGACCCAATTGGCAACGGACGCATCGAGCACTCTTTTGCTCTGGCCTCTTAGTGTGTCGGTGCCGACGCGGTGGACTCAGGCATGAAGCGCGCACACCATGCCCCGAACCCTGCGATATAGCAATACGCCAATGCCGGGATGAGGAACGACAGCACGATTCCCACGGCGTCCGCCAACGCACCTTGCATATATGGCAAAACCGCTCCCCCTACGATAGCCATGCAGATGAGCCCGCCGCCTTCGTTAACGCGAGCGCCGAGCCCGCCAACGGAGAGCGAGAAAATCGTCGGAAACATGATCGCGTTACCCAAACCGCATGCCAGTAGCAACCACATCGCAGATGATGCTGGCAGCGTCAGCGACGCGAGAATCAGCAGCAGGTTGCAAAGCGCACACAAACTCAGCAGCCGGCCGGGCGACATCCTTCGCAATAACCATGCGCCAACGAACCGCCCCGCCATCGCTCCCCCCCAATAAAACACCAGATACCGGCTCGCATGTGCGTGATCAGCAATGCCCGTCGAGGTATGCGTCAGGTAGACGATCAGGAAACTCCCTATACTCACTTCGGCACCGACATAAAGAAATAGCGCTACGATGCCGTAACGCAAAGGACGGTGTGCCAGCAGGCCTCGCATGCTTCCGAGCCCCCCCGGCGGCGACGCGTCCCTTGCCCTCGGCTCCCGCGGTGCCAGACGCCAAAGCACTAGGCCACCAAGTGCCAACACCGCCGCGAGCAGTCCGTACGGGCCTCGCACGCTATCCACCAAGTGGCCTGTCTCGGAGGCGTACGGCGCGAGGATCCAGAGTGCCGCGAGCGGCGGCCCGACCATCGTGCCTAACGAGTTGAATGCCTGCACCAACGTGAGACGGCTGGCAGCTTCTCCACGCGGGCCCAGCGTCTCTACATAGGCGTTCACCGCAACCTGGAGCAACGTGACGCCGCTTGCCAGCACGAATAGAGCCGCGAGGAAGCAAGGATACGAAACGAGTGCCGCTGCGGGAAAGAACAGCGCGCTGCCAAGGCCGGCCAGCAAGAGCGAACTGGCCATTGCACGCTGATAGCCAACGCGCTCGGTGTATTGTCCCGCAGGGTATGACACGATGAAATACGCCGCAAAGAAGCTCGATTGAATGAGCGCAGCATCGCGATATGTCAGATCGAAGGCAACTTTGAAGTGAGGTACCAGAATATCGTTCAGCGACGTAATGAGCCCCATTGCGAAGAAGAGCATAGCCAGCATGGCAAGTATGCGGTTCGCGGAAGACTTGCGGGGCTCGGAACTAAGGCTGGCGGGGAAGGAAGCAGAAGGACCAGGGGTGCTCATGCGGTCGTTAGGCATGCATGTCTCCAGTGGTGTTAACACCTTATACGTTGCAACCTCGGTGAAGGGGCTGATCGATGCACTATAGACCGCACCATGGGGGCTTGGCATGAACGAAGTCTGAAGTTTACGTGATGCCATGATGTTTCGCATCGCGTTCTCATTCGTCGATAAGGGAGCCCCCCCCCCGCTTTTCGCTGCTTCGGCTGTCCGCGCTCCCACAACTGGCGGCGGCCACCTTTGAGGTGAGCCTTACCAGTAAAATGAGACGCCATGACTTACTGCGCAATCGTATTGTTTTTTATTCAAGAGGTGACCCGCGTCAAGCACGATAACCTGGAGTTCCACCTTTCCATCAGGATGAACGCGGTACTTCATGAATTCCTGCACCGGTCTATCGTCTGAGCGCACCGTGAAGTGGGTATTTGAGAATGCGACAGTGCCGTCTTTCAAGACCATGAAAGCGTCTGGGTGCACGCTGCCACGGTGCGCCGGGCCAGGGAATAGTGTTCCAGGCTCAGTGCAAAGCGAGAGATCAAGCGTAACGTGGATATCTTTGCCGGCCATCACAGCCGTTGCCAAAGAAGCACTATCCGGTTTCATTGCAAAGGAGCCGCTACTCCAACTGCCGGCGGCGATCGCTACAGCCATGACGAGCGTGGATATACTTGAGCATTTTCGTTTCATTGCCAACTCCAAGGAAATGACTTGCCCGATTTCTTCGGGCCACTTCAAACTTTGAAAACGGCCTCGGTTACTTACAAACCGCGCTTGAATCTGCCTCAACAAGGTTGCGACGTACTTGGGATTGCCGGGGTTGTCGTTCAACGGCTGGATATTGCACCGGATAAAACTGTCCTCGGAGGGGCCATTTTTCCGTTTGGGCAACCGTGGCAAAGCCGATTCCATCTTCTGAAAATCGTCTTGAGGTGAAGGTGTGGGATGCGGGTGTATCTGCGATCGGCTGACGTTTGACTCGTACCTGCGGGCCTTTGCAACAAATTCGGCCATGGTAGAACACTTGTCCTCTTGCAAAAATTCTATGGTCTTCAGCGCAGTGCCGAAGCAATGACTGAGATATTCGAGCGCATCAAATTCTGGCGTTTGAGACCTCGTCCGCCTGGTTGAATCAGCGTAGGTTCAAACACTCGGCGTGTCGGGCCTGGAGCGATGTTGCAATTGCTCCCTGCCGTTAAGCCGAAATACGCGGTTGCGGCCCATGCGCCCGATCTTCAAGTTTTCCAAGTCAGATCATTGCCCCATCAACTGCTTGATCCGTGCCAGATTCATTTCGATGGTTGCCTGGTTCGCGGCAAGGTCACCGCCATTGCCAGAGCCGTAGGAGGCCAGCACGCGATTACGCTCGGCATCCCGAAACGCCCGATATGCACGCTCGGCCTTGTCGAATGCCATAACGGGATGCATCGCACGACTACCTTCGCTCACACTTTCCAACTTCACCATGTCGGCTCGCGCTTTCTTCTCCGCTGCTGAAAGTTCGTTTTCCGACTGCCTTTCCACTACGGGATAGCACTCGCGCTGTTGGACCATGGACTGTTTGGCCTTGCACTGCGCGTAAAGGGCCTCGGCGGATTCTGCGGCTACCGACACTTGAGTAAAAATTGCAACGAGGACGAGTCCCGTCGCAACACGATGCACTGCATTGATCTTCATTATCTTGCTCCTGGTTATCGAAGAGATCTGCCGACGGTTCCGAGCTCTGCCGGTGAGCGGCACGAGGTCCGCCGCGCAGGACGACCTCCGGCAAAGGAAACGAAAATAGCCCGCGGAAGCCGCCGCACGGGGAGCGACTTGTGCCCAGCAGTCCGACGCCTTCTGGAGTTTGCGGGCTCCGCACGGCTCAGCAGCGCCCAAACAACCGCAACGGCGGCGACAGCGATGAGGATATTCTTCTTCATGAGAATCTCAAACCGGAACTAGGGAATGGACTCGCAAAATATGGAGACCCAAGTGAAGTGTGAGTCCCCAGGCCTTCATCGAAACGGCTTGCCCCGTAACGTCTCTGTATAGCCGCAAACGACCTCGAAGCTGGTGGCGGATGGTGTGGCAGGCACCATCGACGGAGAAACACGACGCCGCACTAGGCAATCCAGGGGGGGCGGCGTGCGCGCCCGCCTTTACGGAGGGGCTAACCATGGCACTCACTTCTCCGGCCCATCGACGCCGTGAGGCGAGGTGTCAGTGCCCTTAATCCCATGCGGCTCTGCGTTATTTATCGAGGGGAGAAAGCGCGATGCAGCACCCCTTAACCTGTCGCGGAATGTCGTCGGATCGAGGTAGCCCAATTCCTCGGCCATCGGCACCACGAGCCGAAGCCCGTCCTGATGCACCCGCCTCGCTATTTCCGGCCTCATATCATTCAGCCAGGTACTTGCATTTACTTTCCCCAGAGATTGGCATGATGTTTCGACAAACGTGCGAAACACATCTGTCCCCTGAGCTTTCGGCACAAGAACCCCGGCGAAGTCAGCCTGCCTCATATCAAGTCCGGCATCCTTAGCTATTGAACCAATTTCTTTGAGATATTCAATGCTAATCTCCTTGAGTAGACGATCAGAAAATTCCTTCATTTCTCTGAAATATATTTCAGAAAGAAAACTATTGATAATGTCTCGCTTCCCTCCGTCAGTTTCTCCGAAAGAGGTTATCAAGTCTGACATTGCCGTCAGACTGACGTTTACGGTTTCGGAAATCTGCTCGCTCATACTAGAAGTTGCAGGTTCAACCAGACCAGTTGGACCGCCCCTTACTTCTTGTTCGAAACCTTGAGCCTCAAATTCCCTTTTAGTTTGCGATATTTCGTAGTTACCGGTGGAGCGGGAGACTTCGCACTCGACGGACAGCTGTGCGATGAGAGCTTGCCCTTGAAGGACAAGCGGCTGCACGCGAGGAAGCTCATGCTCTCCTTGCAAGGTAGTATCTAATGGCAGATCTTCTTGCAAACCGGCATCCAATGGCAGATCTTGCAAGATTTCGGCAATATGATGCGGAAAGTTGGATTTGCTGCGAAAGAGCCGGTCAAACGTGGCATGACGGCGGGTGCATAGACGAATGAGGGCAGCGGCCATGTGCTCACGTTGAGCGCTGTTCGGCCATGGCTCATCCGTTCCATCGAGCCTGTTGGCGACGCTCAGAACGCTTATCTCCTCACTACTTTTTTCCAGATTTAGCTGCTTATGCAGATAGTGGATGGTCGACGCCGCCCGTTGCAGAAACACGGCATTACCCGAATAGTCGCGAATTATGTTGCGAACGGTTTCCGAGTCACTGGTACGCTGAGCTTTGAGTGAAATTCCATCATGGTTTCGCGCGTATGCGCGGACATCGTGTCCGGTTCCGAAGATCTGCATAGTTATCTCGTGATGGAGAGTGGTTGAGCAAGAAATACAGCGCCGTCTTAACTTTGACGCCCGGTCCTGTCCTGTGAGGCGAATGCTACCGTTTGAGATGCTTGCACCCGATTTCTCGAAGTGTCGGGTTATGAGATGCTGTTTCTGGCGCGATCGCGACTTTCGTCACGGCATTGGCATGCTGCTCCCGACTTTCGTGAATGTCTCGGCGCTGCTCCAGTCGTTGTGATAATTCGGGGGCAGGAATCGTTTGGGTGAGCTCGGCGGCGTACCGGACCCTCCATCAGCCTCGCACACGTCGCCCAGCGGGGGTATGCAGCCCCGGCGTCGACGTAGTCACAGAAAGTTGAGTGGCAGAGCCCCGGCACCGGAAACGGCGTACATGACCTCTCCTCATAAACATGCGATCGTGACGTGCCATGAATCATCGGCAGCGGCCCATCGTAGCCGTCTTCATTGTCACAGAGACCCGCTATCCAAGCTTGCACAAATCGCTCGGCAGGATGGGTTCGCCTGCGGAATTACGCGCCCATTTGGGTTCATGAAGTTGACGAAAAGCACGCTTTAATTTCAGAAACTGATTCATACCCGGCAGCGCCCGCTCAAGGACGCTCGCGAGGAACCATGCGGTTATATCGAACCGTAAAACGCTGCCATGAGAGGATCTCTCACCACAGCGCATGGCTGTTCGGCTGCTCGAGTGAAAACGATGTTAGGCCCGTCCGTTACCCCGCCTTTTGCTTGTGCATCGCGATCCGCTCGCAGTTTTTGTTCAGCCCATTCCTGTCGCGTCATGTCCGGGCCGGGACCACAAGCGTAGACGGGTGCCGCTCGTCGGAACCCAGCAATGTATATGGTCTTATCGCGGTGAAACGCGCGAATAAGCCGGCGGATGCGGGCGAGGGAGCAACTTAAATCACCTGCGGCTTGCGCAATGGTGACGCCAGCATTTTGGTTCATGTAGCGAATGAGTTGTTGGCGCAAAAGCGCTCTCTTGGTTGGACGCTTGGCGTCTACCTCGCACGCTTGAGTTTGTAATGCACGCCAGGTGTGGCTCGGATAGAGGTGAGCAAATTCCGTATGAGACATCCCGGTTTCCCGATCTTTATTTAGTTTAACCAACTGTTCATAGTTACATAAACGATGCTTCAACGCGATCTCCTCTATTGACAATAGCAAGAATCGGAAGGCCAAAAACGTGGTCTGGTCGAGAACTGTCGGTGAACCGGGAAATTGCAGCGTTCCGCTCTTCATGAGCGTAAGCGGAAGGCGCATCCCATCCGCAGACATCGCGCTCAGAGACGGGCTTGGTTATTTTTTGGAAGGCTGAACTGTCATCGGAGGTTAAGCCTCTCTACAACATTCGATCTTCTACGTTTCGGTCATGATTCGAAGGGTCAGGAAATTCAAGAGCAGGTCATGCACTGTTAGACCGTCCGACCTAGTTTGCGACGGATGCCGTATTTCGCGACATACGAGAGGTGGTGGCAGGTGCCACTTTCCCTTCCTGTACAGGCACGGCGTTGACCCAACAGGCGGAGATTTCGCGCGGCACGGCATACACATTGCTACGCGGCGCCTTCTCCGATACGCTGCTGGCGGCTGCGGCGGACGCACTCTGCAGTGCTGCGCGTCGGTCAGTAAGCATCTTGAGCAGTTTCGTGAGTCGATCCGCTTCATCGAAACTCGCCAGCAGAGGCCCCTGCCCTTGCTGCTGATATCTCAATTTGACCCACTCCACAGATGCCGGCAGCATCTTCTGCTCGTTCGGGTAGTCGCGTAAATCGAAGGTGTATCGCCCGTCTGCACTCGCACGCAGGAAATCGACGAACGCGCGTGGCCCCGACCAATGGCGAGTGAGCTTGACGCCCGGCAAACGCATGTCAAGCGTCACGTCGCCGCAGGTGGCCAGCGACCAGTTGAACGTCTTGCTGCTTGGGAAGTTGTAGTTGTCGAGCGTGGTTTGACCACTGGTGCACTGTAGCGTCAAGCTCGATTGCTCCGGAAGCACCTTGGCGCCGGGATTGACCTCGGCGGGCTGCGCAGTGAGTTTGACGATGCCGACAGTCGCCTTCAGGGTGTCGAGCTTGGTCGATATCTCGTTGATTTGCTGTTCCAACGCGGGCAACTCCGCTGCCTGTGCTTCGGCCGTCTGTTGCGCCTGCTGTACGCCCACGTGGGCGCGCTGAGCCTGACTGACGAACGCGTAGAAGGCGCCGTTGAGCGAAATGCTCTGCCCCTGCACCTGACGCGGGCGATACTGCGTTGCGTCGCGCACTACGAAGGGCTTGACCGCACCCGCCATGAATGCCGGCACCACGCCTGCATCGCCGTACAACGCCGCGTCCATCAGTTGGGGACTCGACACGCCCTGCAGCGGTGCCAGCACCTGCGCCTCCCAGTCCTTCTGCAGCGCACATGCGGACACGCGCCCACCATAGTCCAGGACGAAGTCGAGCGGGCCGCGCAGCAGGTTCCAGATTGAAAGATCGGCAGGATGCGCCGCTATGCCATCGCTTTTCTTCATCGCGTCAATGGTCTCGGCGGCCGTATGCAGGGGGGTGTTCGGGATCGCCGCGTCGGTGCCATAGGCGTAAGTATCGGCTGTCAGCTTCAGTGCGTGGCCGTCACCCTGACGCATGACCTGGATCGCTGCGGCCAACTGCTCATGGTAGACACCCAGCGCTTGGGCCAGTGCAGTGCTGCCGCGCACTCGCTGCGCGATAGAGTCCGCGCCGCGAGTGCCAACCGCCCGCACAGCGTCCGTCCCAACCGCGTTGGCGAGGGACAACAGTGCTGCCGAGCGCTGCTCGAAAGAGCCGCCGCTGTTTTTTGACGAAGTAATTAGACTGTCGAGTCGCACCGCCAGTTGTGCCCAGTCTGGCGCGGCCCGGCCGCCGTCGAGGCTGTTCGAGAATGTGGCGGCAATCTGGTGAATGACCCGAAGGTACGGGTCCCCCGGAGTGAGAATGAGTGCGAAGGCGTCGCGCCACTGCTGCTCGCCCGTCAGGTAGCGCCGCGAATCCGCAAAATCGGTGGCAAAGCGCAGCCAGGCGTCTCTCTGTTGCTCACGATAGCGCCTCGCCAAGGTGACGCGCGGCGCCTTCAACAGTGGATCGTCGCCCGCGGCGCGCGCCAGTTCGTCGATGAACCCGGAAACCGCGCGACGGCCGTCAAGCGTGTAGGCGCGCGGCACACGGGGCAGTTCCGGTCGATCTGGGATGCCCCAAAAGGAGGCCAGTGTAATCGGCGTGACGTTGCCCTGCAGGTCGGCCCACGCCATTAGCCAGGACGTTGAGCGATTCGCGATGTCAAGTTGTGCCAGGTTGTTTCTCAGAGAGTCGCGTTCGGCCTGCAATGCGCCCCGGTCCGGCTGCCAGCGGACGTAGTCGCCGTATAACATTGCAAAGCGCGACGCCATCATCGGATCGTAAGGTGCGTGCGGATCCAAGCGTAGCGAAAGGGCCTGCAGTTCGCTGCCAGGCAGCGGCGCATCGCCCTGTGGTTGCTGCGTCAGTGCGGCTTCGAGCGCATTGATGCGGCGCACATAGTGCTGCACGTAGGCTGCGACCATCATATCGTCGGTGCTCGTGCTCAACGCGGCCAACTGCGGAGCCATCATTTGGTCAACGCCCTGTGCCAGCGCGTAGCGCCGGAAGTCATCGCTGAAGCCGCGCTGGAAGTGGTTCGCCAATCGATTCAATTGCCAGTGATACGGCAGCCAACGATAAAGTCCGAGTGATTCATGGGCCTCGAGCATGCGGTTGGTCATGTCGAGTTCGCTCAACTCCCTCAGCCGCGACGCCAGGTCGCCGTTGAAGTTGGGCGTCTGCGGGCGCGCCGAGAGCGTCGTAATCACCTGGCGGGCGTCGAGATAGCCCCACGTCAGCAGCACGGCACTCAGGCCGCACAGCGTCAGCCAACCGACCACCATTCCGTGTCGGGCAAAGCGTCTCCACAACCCATTGCGGGTGTATGGTCGATAGGCGTCTCGTTGCGCAGGGAGTACGACGCTGAACAGGTCCTTGCTAAACCACCCCTGCGGCACGGAGGTGTCCTTCCGTACTCCTTCCGTTCGCTCCGGCCCCTGCGCGGCACCGACCGGCGGCGTTTCAGGGGGCATCCGTGTTTCTCGGATGCCAGATGCCCCGGACTCCTCGGATCTCTGGATCGGGTCCGGCGCGTCGGGCATGACCTGTGCGGTAAAGTAGATGCCCTTGAGCCAGGGCGTTTCACCGTAGGGATTCTCGTCGAAGGCCGGAGCCAAGTAGGCTCTGAGCGGCACCGCCATCGCGGCGGCGTGTTCAGGGAAGAACAGTGCGCTGCTGTCGCTCCCGAAACTGCGGCTCTGTTCGATGCGCACTTCGCCCAAACGCCGATCAATTGCGGCGAACGCCTGCGCCACGAAATCCGTGGCGTTCGCGGCCTGAGCTTCCACACCCAACGGCGTGTCCAGCATGGCAGCCGGCAGTTCCCTCCCCCATGCCACGAAGCCAGGGATCTTGTCGCATTGCGTGAGGACAATCCAGATCGGAATATGTGCTTCGTAGATCCGGCTCATAGCGTCGATGCGAGAACGCATAGCGCGTCCCGCGTCGGTTAGCTGCTGCGCGTCGGCCTGCAGCAGCAAGCCAGCGGGCAGGGTCAGAACGATACCGTTGAGTGGCTCTCGCCGGCGCGTGCGACTCAGACGGTGGAGCAAATGCCGCCAGTCGGCCTGCTCATGTGCTGGATCTGCGGCATCAACGATGTCGCCGGCGGGCTCAACAATCACGCTATGGTCGAGGTACCACCAGTCGAGCGAGTTGGTGGGTGGCACGGGGTCGCGCTGGTTGACCGGCCGCAGGGTCGAGGAAAGCCGCGAACGCGTGAGCAGCGTGCTCTTGCCACTGCCCGCCGTGCCCATCACCATTATCCAAGGCAGTGCATACAAGGTGCTGTCCCAGCGCGGGAACCGCGAGTTTCTGAGGTTTCTGAGCAAGCGAACGCCATGCTTCCAGGCAATGTCCACGCGAGCGGTATCTCGCGCCGGCGCTGCTGCGGCCCCCTCCTGCGTGAGCTTGCGGCGCGGGCGCCAGGTTTTCCACATCCGCCACGCGCGTCCCACACACCACGCGCCCACCAGCACGCCGCACAGCAGTAGAAGGCCGCTCCACGCTGACCAGCCCAGAAACAACGCAGTGAGCCAACAGGCCAGCAGCAAAATCAGCAGCAGGACCACCCACAGTGCGCCTTTGGCAAAGATTTTCAACATATCAGCGGCCCATCAGCAAAGTGTCGACCATGGACGTGAGCAGCCCGTTGTAGATCAGGAACAACACGCCCAGCAACACCAGCGGAACACATGTGACCAGCGCTGGCATGAGCAGCGAGCGCCGGCGCCTGAAACGCCAAGTCTGCGTGTCGAGTGGCGCCGCCGCGGGAAACAGGATGTCGCATCCGGGCTCACCGGCGCGCGTTATCAGCAAGCTCTCGAGCAGCGCGTTCCGATAGGCCAGCAGTTCGCTGCGCGGCCGTTTGCTGTACTCGCCTTCGAAGCCCGCCGCGAGCATCAACGCGTACACTTCGCGCACCTCGACGGCTTTCGGCGGCAGCGCTTCGAGTCGTACGAAGAAGTCGACACCCGCGCGGTTCGAAGAAAAGTAATGGTGTTGCAAGGGTGTCTCGCGCCACGTCTGAGCTCCCGGCCACGGGCGGCTCATAGCCTGTTCATCGATCCACGCGACCACCGCGAACAGTGCGCCGTGTACCTGCTCCGCCGTGTAACCGTCCCGGCCTGCCCTGCCCTGCGCCGCATCCAGCGCCGCGATCAGTTCAGCCGCTAGCCCCTTGCCTCCACCGCTTGCGGTGAATTCCCCCTTCACGAGGCAGTTGCTCGCGTGCTCGACGATCGGCATCCAATAACTGACGAACGACATGCTATCTCCTGATGGCCACGACTTCGGCCGTGAATTGCGCGGGCGCGTTGGGGAAGAACAGCCTCAGCGCCCGCTCGCGGCTTACCGCGCTCCACGCCTGTGACGTCCGATCAATGTGGAAATAGGTCACCCCGGCTCGGCGCGGCATGCCTGGCGGCGGCGCCGACAGGTGCATCAGTTCGATGCCCGGCAACGCATGCGACACGATGGTCTCGATCTCATTGGGCGTGCCGAGCTTACCTTCGCGCGCGAGGGCCTCGGCCAATGAGTCCGCGTCGGGACCGCCTTCCAACACCAGGTAGTAGCGATGGTCCGCGGCCAGGAATGCCTCGGGCAGTTCGGCCAGCCACATCCCTTCCGATGCGGCGAAGCGCACGAACTGCTCGGGACCGAAGGTGATTTCGTTCATGATCTGGTTTGCGAGCTCGGCGAGCCCAGCAAACTGCGGGCCAGCATTCTCGTGCAGGTATGGCGCCACGAGGGCCTGCCCGTCCGGCGTCCGCCCCAACATGTCGCAACGTTGGGTAAACCAACTCAGTTCCCCGATGAACTGGCGCAGCGCGCCGTAGAAAACCCACGGGTGCACCTGCGGCATCTCCATCCAATGCGTGAGCAGTGGGCCGTAGCGATTAAGCACGGCGAGCGCTACCGTTGACCGCGTTTGGCTCTGTTCGGACTGGCTGTGCGCCCGGTCGCCGCCTTGCTTGTACGCCTCCAGTTGCCGCGCCCGGGCGACGATCTCGTCGCGCAGATCGCGCAACAGTAGCCTAAGCGGCGGTGAGGCGCCGATTGACAGACTTGGTGCAACGAAGCCCGGCATCGCGCGAATCGTGTCGCCATCGCGCTCAAGGCGGGCGACGGGGATCAGGTCGTATTGCGTCAGGCTCTCTATCTCGTTATCGAAGAACAGGCGCAGAACGTAGTACATCGCTCTAACCTGGGCCGTCTGCGTGCCTTCCAGCAAGTCGGGCACGTCCTCCGCCTCGGCTAGCGTGGCAAAGCGCGTGTATGCGCGCGCAGCGGTAACAAACGTTTCATGCACGCTGACGTTGGGCTGCCCTGGCACCATGCGGCGCAAGCCGACGTAAACCGTGCGCGGACCATCGGCCAGTTCGCCGGGCAAGAAGCTGCGCGGTTCGAGCAGCGCATTACCTGGAAACTCGACGAAGGTGCCGTCGCGCATCCACAGACATAGCTGGGAGAGATTCATCTGCCCCGCCGCCAAAGCCGGCTCAGCGAGTTGATGCGAAACTACGCCCCAACTGTGAGGGCCCGCGACGTCGGCAAGGCGTCCAAGCGCGTCGGCATGCCGGCGGTCATTGTGCTGCAGGTGGTGGGGTTGCAGGAACAAGCCCTGATGCCAGTAGAGCGGTTGACTGATGTTCATGGTATAGAGGGCTCGCTGGGTCGATGGTTATTGAGACGTTGACGAGTTGCCGCCGAGCGCGACCTCGCCCGCCGTGGGCTTGCCAACCGCAGGCGCTTCGGCAGGTGCCGAGGCGCCGCCCAGCAGGCCGTCGCTGCCGAGTTCAAGCGTGATGTCGAGCGGAAGGGGTTCGGCAGTGCGGGTCTTAACGAACCAGCCCTTGCTGTCGACGTCAGCGCCGACCCGGTACAGGCGCGTCACGCGCGCTGCGTCCAGACTGTAGTAGCCGGCGACCACAGCCACGTATTGGGTCCCCTCCGCACGCGGCAGCCATGTGTCGCCCCGCTGGCCTGGCTGTATGAAGATGCGTTGCATACTGGTGAATCCCGTCGGCAGCGTGGGCGCCGATAGCAACGCCGAAAGCCCCTGCGAGCTTGCTGCGGCCTGCTTGAACACGTTGGGCTCGGGCATTTGCAGCACTGTCAGCAGGAGGCTGTGCGGCTCACCTCCCGAAACGTTGAGATCGGCCGACGCCGCCCAACTTACGTGTACCCCCTTGTCGCTGTAGTCCCATTTCAGCTTGGCGAGCGCGTTCTCGCTGGAATTTCCGCCGAACATGCTGTTGAGCGAACTGCACCCGGTGAGGGCGATGGAGATGCACAGCAATAGTGGGATGGCTGTGCGCGCGGGGCGACGTGCCGAAATGCTCATGACAGGATACTCACGGTGGTTTGGGACGGCGCGACGACCGCTCCTTCGACATTGGGAGGCGCGCCGTTCTGGCCCGTCTGTGCCGTCAACCGCACCGCCGGTTTGCCGCCAACACGCACGCGCGCGCTACCGACCAGGAAACAGGCTTCGCCCATGGTCTTTCCCGACACCACACCGCCGATGCAACCCGCCTGGTCTCCTTCGGTCATGGTGATCTTCGAACCCAGGTTCAGCGCCGGCATGCCCACAACGAGCACCTTTTGCACGAGCCCCCCCGGGTCAGCCATCTCGGTGGTGCCGGTATTCGAATAAGGCAGGGGCACCACGACCGGGCCCACCGGCGTATTGCAGACATCAGGCGCCGCCAGCATCAAGGCCCCCCCGTTATTCAACATGAACATGGCTTTTCTCCTTGCTCTGGTTATCCCAACTGGATCTGCTCTTTCGCATCAATGCTCACGCGGCGCTCGGCAATCACCGTCGCGTCGCGCGCGCTCACGTTCCAATCGTCCGCGACGCGCTGGCGCATCGAGCCGGCCTCCTGCTCGCTGTGCCCGCTCACGCGGCATATGCTTTCGCCAAAGTGGTTTTCCGAATAGGCCGCGGCAAGGAATTGCCGCTGCGTCAGTTGCTCGGTTTCGTGCCACCGCATGGTCAATCGCCGCCCGCTCATGTCGAGCATGTCGCAACGCACATTCAATTGACCTCCCTCGGCGAGCAGCGTGGTGTCGCCGTCCAGGCGTACCTCGCGCGCGCCGGTGTCACCTTTCTCAAGGACGGACAGGATGTAGCCTGCTTCGCTACCGCGCATGCTATGGCCGGCGAGCGAGATCAGTACGGTGTCATCCACGCGTGGCTGGAGCAAGCAGCCGGCAGCGACTTTGACCGACAGGTGTCCGGCCTCGCATACCACACCGAAGTGCTCGCCCTCGCTGGCGATTACCCGTGCATGGAAGAAGGCCGCAGCAGCGGTTTGGCGCATCGCACTTGCGTGTTTCATGGTCGGCTCCTATTTGCAAAGTATTGAAATGCGTCGAAGGCGTCGGGGCATTCCCCTCGATGCTCAGATCGTCGGTACCCAGCGTTCGGCCCGTAGACGTTCCGGGTCGTCGCCGATGGCTGCCGCCCGGTCGGCGCCTTCCCAGATCGCGTTGTCCAGCAGCGCGCCGTGCAGCTTCGCGCCCGCCACATTCGCGCGAGTAAAATCCGCCCCAGGCCCACACAGGTGCGAGGCATCCGCGTAGTTCAATATCGCCGCGGCAAAGCTCGTTTTGTCGGCCCGTGCGTTAACCAGCATCGACATACTCAGGTTCGCACCGCTGAAGTCGGCTTGCGAGAGCATGGCGGCGTTGAATTTCGCACCATGCAGATGGGCGTCGACTAACTTCGCGGCGCTCAAGTCCGCACCGGCAAAGGACACGAACGGCGCGTGGGCTCGGCTGAAATCGGCCCCTGGTGCATGCGCATCGGCAAAGCTGCAGTGCAACAGCCTGGCGCCGGCGAAGCGAGCGTCGCTGAACTTGCATGCCCGCGTCTGAACGGTGTCCCACGTCGCCCCACGCGCGTCGATGTTGGAAAAGTCGCAGTCAGCCAGCCACACGTTCTTCATTCGTGCGTCGGCCAGACGCGTGCCACGCAGGTCGCATCCGTCGAACACGCTGCGCGTCAGTTCTGCACCCGCAAAGCTCGTGCCGAGCCACTTGCATTGGTATGCCCGCAGGCCATGGAGCATCGCATCGGAAAAATTGGCGTCCTGCAGAGAGCAAGCGTCCAGGCGGGCTCGAGTCATGTTCGCGCCCTCGAATTGCGCGCCGCCGAGCTGGCAGTTCCTCCAACGCGTGTCGGCAAGCCCCGCGCAGGCAAAATTCGCGCCGCGCGCATCGACGCAATCCAGCCGCACCTCCTGCAGGTCGATGCCCCGGTAGTCGCCACCCGCCAGCGACACCCCTGAAATGCTGATCGACGTCGCCCGCAACGCCAGTAGGTCAGCGCGGCTGATGTGGGGCATTGCTTTTACGCTAGCGCTCATACTTGCAACTCCTGCCATGCGCAGCGGGTCAGAAGCGCACCTGGCACTGCGATGCGCTCGGCACGGGCGGTGCGCACATCGACCTCGTAGAGATTTGCGTGACTGAAATTGGCGTCGAGCACAACGCAACGGCGCAGTGACGCCTGCATCAAGTTGGCACCGCTCCATTCCGCACCAACCATCTTCGAGCCGCTGAAATCAGCGCCCCTCGCCACACAGTGGCGCGCGTCGGTACCAGAAAGATCACAGTCCGCCAGCAAGGCCGCATCCAAGCGCGCGCCGCGCAGCGTGCTGCCGCACAGCACGGCGCCTTCGATTCCGGCGCAGACGAGATCGGCTTCGTCGAAGCAACTCCTCTCCAACCGGCTGGCGCGACCAACGCGCACACCGGCCATCGACGCGCGGCGGAAATCCAGTGCCTCACCTTGCACGCCCCATAACGAAGCGCCCCGCAGGTACGCCTCGACGAAGCGAGCACCGGATATGGGGCTGTCCTCCAGTATTGCGGCCTCCAGATTCGCCCGGGTCGCATCCACTCCGGCGAGATCGCTCGCAGTGAATCTGGCGCGGCGACCCTGCACATCCATCAGATTGGCGCCGGCCAGCGACGATTTGACGAACGCGGCAGCCTGGAGCCGTGCGCCGCTCAGATCCGCCCCGGCAAACCCGCACTGCACGAAGCGTGCGTCGGACAGATCGGCGCTCGCCAAACCTACACGATCGCCAGCGCAACGACTGACGAGCAAACGGCGCGCGCTGGCATGCCGGGCGTCGACACCGTCCAGTTCGCATTCAACCAAGCGTGCATCGTCAAGCTTGGCGCCGACGAGCTTTGCACCCGAGAGTTTGCAACGCACGAATTCGCTGCCCGATAAGTCAGCATCAGACAGGTCCATGTTCGATAGATCTGCGTCTTCCAAGCGCACGCGGGTAACCGTCTCGCCTCGGGCGTGTGCCGCACGCAGGGTCTCAGCACCCAAGACGCGGTGTGGCGCGGCGAGTGGATTGAGGCCAGGCGAGGTGGCCGCATGCGCACTCGCCACTTCGGCCGTAATCCGCCGCTCCAAGCTCTCGGCATCGGCCAGCTCAGCAGCATTCTTCTGCGTAAAATTCGGGGGCAGGGCGGCGGCATCAAATGCGTGCACGGGAAGCCTGGCCGTGGCAGAGTGCCGCTCGGCGCTCGTAAATAGTCCGTCCACGTCCACGCCGGCGGCTTTGAGCGTTTGCCGGATTTCATCCTCAACGCCACTGGTGGTACGTTTCACAGCACCTTTGATGGCCTCTTCGTTCAACTGCGTGGTATCGTCCGGCCCCGGCGCCGGACGCGCGAGCGGCGGGACCACTAGTCGCTGTATTGCCGGCCCACCCTTTGCCTTAATCTCTTTGACAATCTCATCATGCGTCGCGCTGATCTCGGCCCATACCGCGTCGGCCTGTGCTAAGGCATTTGGGCCCTGCACCGCCCTCCCCGCGGCTCGTTCCGCCTCGGTCCCGTCTGGTCGCCATTGCTTCATCAGCATGGCCGTCGTCTCAGCGGGGCCTGTCAGAGACTCCGTATGCACAAACATCTCGACCGCGTCTGCGCCGCCGCTCTCACCCGTCTCAACGAATGCCCTGTAAAGCACCAGCACGCGCTCGTCGTTGGGGAACAGCCATACGGTATCGAGTTGCAGGAGCGCTTCGCGAACTCGGCCGATGTCCGGTTTCAGGCACCACAGAAGGCGCGGTCGCAGGCCCGGCAGCCGCCCCGCGACGGTGCATTTCTCTGCATGCATACCGATCAGTTCGAAGGTTTCGTCGCCACGCCAGTATGTGGAGATACACTGGTCAGCAGCGAGCGCATCGAACCACGCGGAATCGGTATCGTCCGGAAACCCGGGAAACCGCGTGCGCAGCCAGTGCTCGTCCGTGGTGCCAACGAGCCGCTGACGTTCCGGCGTGCCTGCCGGGATTGGCAGGAAAGTTGCCGGCGCCGGCGCATCCTGCGGTGTAAGCACTGGCGCGGCAGGCCATTCCACATTGGGAAGCAATACCCCCTCGATCTCCTGGGAATCGACACAATGCCCCTGCCCCGTCGGGTTGGCCGGCCAATCCTGGCCGCCGTAGGCATGCTGCAGATCGACTGGCATCCTATCGAACGGTAGCGGCTCGGTGTGCCGCCAGCCCTGCCTCGTCCGCGTCCAACGGCGCTCGCCGTAGACCTTCAGCGTCTTGCTGATGTCGCCAAGGCGTGCTGTGACGCTTAGCGTCGAGGCTCGAGTGCCAGCGGGGGAGTAGGCATTGCCGGCCACCGCGAAGGTACCGCGCGTTTTCTTCAGGCCCTCATCGAAGACGTGCTGGCCGAACTGCGTCCGAAGGAATTGCCACGCGCTCCGCTCGTTCATCGTCTTCCCGTCGGCACCGATCAGGTACCCCAGCGTGACGCACACGTGCGGGCGTCCATTGGCCGCCATAGCGTTCAGCAATATCAAGGAGTCGGTCGGTTTCGCGATCCTCATGGTGTCATCCCAGATGGATCGTCTCGCCGTCAATCGACACGGATGGCGCGCTGACGTCGACCTTCTCGCCCGAGAGTTTCAGCGTTTGCGCGTCGACTTTGTAAGTCACGGCCTGCAGGGACGAATCGACATACTTTTTCTTGTCTTTTACGCCCACTTCCTCCTTGTCGGCCGAGACCTGTTTTGTCTTCGCGGCGGTCTCCTGCTTGTTCTCGAAGACCTTCTTTGTGACGGCCTGTTTCATCTCAATAACGCCTTGCAACGCAATGTCGATCTTGGTTCCGACGGTCACAAGGTTCTGCTGACCATACGTCATCGACGTTGCCATTCCCAAGGTGATCGACGTGGTCAATCCCTCGTAGACGTCCAGCGTGGCAACTGCGTGGTTCCTCACTATGAGGCCGGCCTCTGCGCTCGCCTTGAACCACTTGCCAGCCTCGCTTTTCGAATCGCCGAAATTTCCCTGAGCAGGCGGCGACGAGGATGAGGATGTTGGCAAGATCGGACTGCCGACTATTTTCTCTGAATAGGCGCCGTGCACGACGCGCATCGACGATGCCGAGCCCATCTCGATATGCGCGTCCGACGTCATTTCCAGTCCGGGCTGCTTCGCTTGTCCCAGCTTGATGCTGGTATTTGCCACCGGCGTTGCCAAATGGATGCGTTGATTGCCGCGCTTGTCGTCCAGCACGAACTGATTTCCGCCTGCCGTACGCAGCACGTTTTGCTTGGCGTTTTGCTCCAGCACGACATTTGGATTCTCCGAGTTGGCGACGGCGCCAGCGATGTATGGCCGGTCGGGATCGCCATTCAAAAATGCCACAATGACCTCGGTGCCCTTGAGCAGCGGCAAGTGCATGCCATGCTGCGCACCGGCGTAGGGCGACATCAGCCGCAGCCAAGCCGACGAGCGCAGGGTTGCTTTATCGGTGTGCTGAAAGGGGAACCGCACCTTGTAGCATCCGTACTCGTTCAAGTGCGCGTAAGGTTCATCGCCTTCGGCGTCGATGATCGCACTGACGGTTTGGGTAATGATGGGACTGCGGATTTCCAAGTCGGGGCGGAATTGCACTTCTTCCGGCAAGGCGATGAACTCGTTGCGGTAGTCCTCCAGCACGGCGTCGGTCTCGTTCGGGACTCCCACTGCTTGCTCGCGTTGGCGTCCGGGGACCAGTTGTCCGCCCTCGTGGCGCAGCCCGATCAATTGATAGCCTGAATTGAAATCCTCGCGAGGATGGTCGGCAAGACGCACTTTCGCCCCTGCCGAGAGCATCGGCACGTGACTCAGGCCGCGATACTCCCGCGCACGGCATCCGGCCGCCTGCGCGCGCAACCGTGCCAAGCGCCGACCTTCTTCTTCAGTGTCGAAATGTTCGCCGTATAAAGCGCGCTCGCCATAGTGCCCGCCATCCACTGGTGCATCGATGTGCAGGTCGAGGGCCGCGTGGGAGCCGGCGAAATCACGCAGCACGACCTTGCTGAGCACCGGTCGAACTTCCACTGAAAAGCGCTCTACGGCTGCATCCAAGTGCCTCCCCCGGCGCGTGGACGCGAGCCGGTAGGCCAGCGGAGTTGCGTCACCTGTCTGATATGACCGATCACCGCAAAACACCACCGCTTCGCAATCATCGAGTTGCTCGAAGTAGTAATAAACGCCTTGTCGTGCTAGCCGGCGCGTCAAAAAATCAAGGCAATTCTCGTCGAACTGGCAGACGAAGTTGGTCTTCGTGGCCGCGATGTCCGGTCCCGACATGCAAATGCGAAAGTCGTAGCGCTTATCCCCTCGCTCACCTTCGATGCCCAGTTCCCCCAGGAGCATGATCCTGCGCACAATCTCCGGTAACGTCTGGTCAAGGTACACGTCCGAAAACCGGTAGTCAGCCAGCCCCGCCAGCCGCGGCATCAACACGACACGGTAACAGGCCCATTCGGCGTCGTTGTCGAGCTGAAAAGCTTCACGCACGGTACCGTGGAAATGGCGCGACATGCCGTTTTCCAGTTTGATACGGAAGCGCCCATGCGCGCCCAGCAGCGCCATCAGATCATGTGCGTTGTCGCGCGCCAACAAAGTCAGCTCGATACGATAGGGTTGCGAGATTTTCTCCTCGCCGCTCCAGCGCAAAACGAAGAAGGTGTCCGGTGCGAAGTTCGTGCATTCGAACGTGAACAAGCTTGCGCTCGGATTTGCCTCAGCCATGTTTATGCTTCCCCTCCTTGAATGGCGCCGCGCGCGGGCGACGCCATAGGCCGCGTCAAAACGGCTTGCACGCTCTCGTCCACGATGACGGACCATTTGCCCTGGCCGTCAATGCCGAGCCGCATGTTCGATACATCGCGGCCGGCGGATGCGGCCCCGAGCAGGAGGTCTGACATCCGCGGCAATATATGCTTGCGCAGGAGAAAATCGACGTTACGCGCGCCCGTCTCCGCCCTAGTGCAACGTTCGGCGATAGCTTCGATTACGTCGTTGTCAATCTGTAGGGTCACGCCGTGCGACGCCAGCAACTGCGCGGTCAGCTTGGCGAGCTTGAGGCGCACCACGCCGACCATCGCGTCGCGCGTCAGTGCGCCATACGGGACGATCGTCATGCGCGCCAGCAAAGGCGGCTTGAAATGCCGCTCAAGTACCGGCCGGATTCGCTCAGCGATGGTCCCAACCGTTGGCTGCCCGGCGTTGGTCTGCGCCAGCGCGGCGACGATTTCTTCACTGCCGAGATTACTCGTCAGAATCACCACGGTGTCGCTGAACTTGACCTCGCGCCCCTCGCCGTCGGCGAGCGTGCCTTTGTCGAACACTTGATAGAACAGGTTCACGACATCCAGATGCGCCTTCTCCACCTCGTCCAACAGCACTACCGAGTAGGGCCGGCGCCGCACTGCTTCGGTCAGCACGCCACCTTCGCCATAGCCGACGTAGCCCGGCGGAGAGCCGACCAGGCGGCTCACCGTGTGGCGTTCCTGGAATTCGCTCATGTTGATGGTGATGAGGGCTTGTTCGCCCCCGAACAATTGCTCGGCCAGGGCAATAGCCGTCTCGGTCTTACCCACGCCGCTGGGGCCAACCAGCAGAAAAACCCCTAGGGGATGCGCCGGGTCCTTCAGCCCCGAGGCCGCCGATTTGAGCATGTCGGCGATGGCATCCAGACCCGCGTCTTGCCCTCGAATACGATCCTTAAGTGTGTCTGCGAGCCCTAGCATGGCAGCAGCGCCGTCGCGTTTCAGTCTGCCCAGGGGGATGCCGGTCCAGTCCGATACTACGCGTGCCACGACCTCCGGCGTCACCTCGGTAAAGAGCAGAGGGGCATCGCCCTGACATCGTTCGAGCGCGGATTGCGCCGCCGCGAGCTCGGTTAGCAAATCCGGCTCACAAGCCGGGGCGGCCGCTTGGGTGACGCGCGCCCGCAGATCAAACACAGGCTGCGCCACGGCCCTCTCAAGCGCCCAGCGCGCATGCAGCCGGTTCAATTCCTCGGTCTTCTGCACTTCGCACGCATGGATCTCGGCGAGGCGTGCGGTCTGTGCTTCTCTACCGTACTTTGCGTCGCGCTGCAGCGCGATGCGTTCGCGTCTCATGCCCGCCAGCGCCCGCTCAATCGATTCGATGGCATAGGGCTTGACGTCCAGTCCGATCTTGACGCGGGCGGCAGCCATATCGACCAGATCAACCGCCTTGTCTGGCAGGTGCCTGCCCGTGATGTAACGGCTCGACAGTTCGGCGGCGGCCACCAGAGCGTCGTCGCGTATCGCTACGCCGTGCTCGGCTTCGTAGCCGTCTTTCAGGCCTCTCAGGATGTGCACGGTCACTGAGACATCCGGCTCATCGAGCCTGACGGGTTGGAAGCGCCGGGCAAGGGCCGCGTCCTTCTCGAAGTACTTCTTGTATTCGGCCCAGGTGGTCGCGGCGATAGTTCGCAATTCACCGCGCGCGAGGGCTGGCTTGAGCAGGTTGGCCGCGTCGCTGCCGCCTGCCGGGCCACCCGCGCCGATCAGCATGTGGGCCTCATCGATGAATAGAATGCTCGGCGTGGTCGACGTCTTGATCTCGTCGATCACGCCGCGCAGCCGGTTCTCGAATTCACCCTTGGTGCTCGCCCCTGCTTCCAGCAGACCTAGATCGAGCGCAAGCACGCGTACGTCGGCAAGAAACGCAGGTACGTCGCCTTGCGCTATACGTAAAGCCAGCGCCTCGACTACGGCGGTTTTGCCGACACCCGGATCGCCCACGCAGATCGGATTGTTTTTTCGTCGGCGCGCAAGAATGTCGACAATCTGCCGGATTTCAGCGTCGCGGCCGAAGACCGGATCGATCTTTCCCGCGCGGGCGCTAGCGGTGAAGTCCTCGCAGAAACGCGCAATGGATGAGCCTTCCGGGGCACCACATGTGGTCCCGCCGACGAACGGCACGGCGTGTTCATTTAGCTCCGCGCCAAGTGGCTCTTCGTTGGATCGCTCGGTAAGCGCGGCAAAATCAGCGCTTGCTGCGTCGGCGTGCATCGCACATAACAAGCCGTCGTAGGCCGAGCCGGCGATGTAATAGCGTGCATGAGAGCGCAGCGCGATCAGCAGCGCACCGCCGCGGATGTGGGTTTGGCCCAGCGTGATGGAGGCCGCGAGCCAAGCGTCTTGCAGCCACTCGGTGAGCAGCGGCGAAAACACAGGCCGGGCCGCACTACCGCGCTTCAATTTGGCGAGCTGCGCCTCGAGCGCAGCGGCAAGACGTGCGACGTCGATCCCAAAATGCGCGAGCATCAACGGGACGTCGCTGTGCGGGTCGTCGAGTAGCTTGAGCAGGAAATGCTCGATGGCAATCTCGTAATGACCGCGTGTCAGGCACATACCTGCGGCGTCCTCAAGTGCCCGGCGGGTATGAGGATTGAGCCGCGCGAAGAGTAGCTTGAGCTCAACTTGCAACATGGATGTCCCCAAGTGCGGGGCATGGCTCGCATTCGCCCAGCGGCAGAGCGAACCGGGCGACGAATACGTCCGTGTCTTGCCTCTGCCCAGCAAGCCACGTGTCAAGCCCCAGGCGTCCCCAACGCCGCCCGCCCAGCGTGGCCGGTTCACACTCTAAAGGGTCAAGCAGTACGGCCAACTCGCAATGGATCGGGTCGTGCAGGTACAGCGCAATGTCGCGGCTCAGCATGGCGTATGCCTCGCCGCCAGGCAGCAGCGTCTCGAAACAACGCGCGTGGACCGGACCGATACGAATCTCGGCCGTGCCGTTGCAATGGGTGGCGTCCTGCCCTATCAGCGTCTCACCTATGCAAGCGCTTGACTGCCCGAGTGCACAGCGGTTTTCCTGCGGCACGGGCACACGCCGGGTCACGCACGGGGTGACGCTCACGGGCGCTTCACCTAACAGCCCACGGACCAGGGTTTCCAGGCCCAACGCGGAGCGTGGAAACTGGCTGAACAGGCCTGCAAAGTGCAGCAGGCGCGGATTGACCGGCGTCGCCGTATCGCCGCGCATCTGGCCGATGAGTGCGAATAGATAGTCGCTGCCGCGCGTTCCGTCCCACTCGGCGCAGGCAATCCAGATCCGGTATTTCTCCCATGCTGAAAACAACATCGGATAGATGGCCGCGTGCAACACGTCGAGAAAGTCGCGCGTAGTCGTCCGCCCGTTGCGTCTTTCATTGATGAGGTCTTCCGTGTAGAACGTGGGCAACGGCGAGGACACGCCGTACAGTCCGAAAAAGTTCGCGACCACGCGCCAAATGCCATTGGAATCGTCGTGTGCGATATGCGCGACGTCCTCGCTCGGGAAAGCGAGGCTCAGGTTGGGCTGCACACGCACGCTCGCGCGGAAGGCGTCGTCGTCAGCAAATGCCGCGCGCATCAGACGCAAGGCCTGGAAGAAGGCCAAGGGCGTTCGGTGCGCGCCCTCGCTCATGATGAATGAGCGCAGTGCTTCTTGTGCCGATGCCGGTACGCCGCTTAAAGCAGGCGCTGCCGGCCGATCTTCGGTGGCCATTGCAGAATCTCTCCAGAAACGGAATCGCGTAGCGTCAGCGCCGAGAACGTATTCAGGTTGGTGATGCCCGCGAAGAACTCGTCGAGCACCGTGCCGAACAGAAATAGGTCGCCGAGATTGACGAATTGATCACCGCGGCAGGTGAGTTCGAGACGATTGCCCTCCACGGCCGAGCCGCGTATAAAGCGCCGCTCGTGATGCGACTCGAACTTCTCAATTGCGTTGATGCGCTGGACCAGTGCTTGGTCGCCCTGGGTGGGACACCCCTCCGGCAGATGCAGTGTGAGCAGGTTGCACAATTGGTCACGGTTCGCCAGGCGCGCGTGGTTCGCGCTCAGGAGAGATAACATCCGCCACAGCAGGCGCTCGCCCATCAGCGGCTGCCGATACGGCGTGATACCTCGGATGTTGCCGAACGACATGCGCGCCGGCGTCGTATCGGCGTTTTGCGAGATATCGCCCAGACGCAAACCTTCGGGCAATTTCCCCTGGGTGCAGGTCAGTCGCAACGACAAGGTCTGCGGCGTGATGTCCGGTACCTCGCCGCGTGCATACGGAATTCCGATGTAATGGTCATAGCCTTCGCCCACCACCGACGGCGCGATGCGCACGTGGTAGATGCGCCGGTCCGCCTCGAACGCACCGAATGGCCGATATGGCACCTCACCGGTTTGTGCGGCATGCGCCGTGACCGATTTGACGCGATAGATCTGCTCGCTCTGGCGCCCGGGCTGCCTTGACGGCCGGATGTGGTACTCAGCTTGGCGGTGGTCCAGCGAAATCGGGTGCGCATCGTCTTCGAACATATTGACGACCGGGGTGGCATTGAGGGCCAGGCTGGCAACGTGCACCTCCGGTGCCCAGGCCGGTAGCGAGTCGAACATGAAACGTAGGGTGAAGCGCCCGGAGTTGCCTCGCTCGCTCCAGCGATCCAGACCGCACACGTCGACGAAAAGGAACTTCTCGTGAAAGACGAAATACTCGCGCAGCAGGTTGTACGCCGGCTGCACATTATCCTCGTCGGGCAGCAGCGGCAGGTCGGGACGTAGCCCCGCCAGTTCGACGGCCGAAGGTGGCAACACGGTGAGCGGCCCATCGGGGGCGCAGACCCTGATCTCACGCACGTGCCGTGCGAGCAGCAGCAGCAGGCGCGTGGCTTCGGAAAATCCGTCCGCGAGGTAAAAGCGCAGTCGGTTTGTTCGCCAGGCGTTCACGTCCTCGCCATCAAAGGACAGCTCCAGCAGCAGAGAATGCCCCCCGACGCCGTGGCGGTCCCAGTGGACCGAGTGCAGCGTCACCGGTTCGACCGACACCGGGAAAACCGTGCGGAAAATGGCGCGCACGTTGTCGATCGGCACTGACGCCACCTCCACGCAGGCCGGGATCTGGACCGTCTGGGCGACGGGGGCTTTAGGCGTGAACTTCAGCACCGACATGCAGGGCATCGGCCGAAGATACTGCGGAAACAGCAGATGGGCCAGTTCCTGTATGAACTCCGGAAATTCGTCGTCGAGCCGTTGGTGCACTAGCCCCGTCAGAAACGCCGTCCCTTCGAGCAGACGTTCGACATCAGGGTCGGGCGCCACGCCGCCGCCCAAAAGCGGCGCCAGCGCCGGGTTGCGAGCGGCAAACTCGGCAGCCAGGCTGCGCAAATGAGTCAGCTCCCGCTCGTAGTAAGTGCTAAACATGGCAAGTCCTTACAATGCTCGCTCGGTTCCTTTTGCCCCATTCACGTGCGAAGTACCGAGGCATGACCATCCGACGACAAGCGCGTGGTTAGCCGGATAGGGACGTCCCGGCCATCGACGCCGAGATTTCCCTCGATGGTGTATGACAACGACAACACATCCTGCGATTCGATCTGCTCGACACGCGGGGCCTTCAGTCGCGGCTCATAACGCTGCAGCACACGGGCAATTTCGACGGCGATCTGTTGCGTGGTGCCCGCCGTGGCGGTGCCTGCGAGATTGGTGAAGTCAGGAACGCCGAATTCTGGATCGATCGGCACGCTGCCCTGGCGCGTATTCAAAATACGCGTCAGGTGCGCAAGTATCGATTCGATCAAAACATCAACGCGCGTCACGTGCGAACGCTCGTCATCTACTTCATATGCGGCTATTCGCTCCAACAATCGGCGTTCCTTCATGCGCTCTCCACACACGAGCGCGCCACCACCTCCGCCCCCTGCCCTGCCCCGCGGCGTTTCCCCCGGGCAGGCGTCAGGGGGCGTCGCCTCAGCGCGGTGCGGTCCACGAGTCCTCGCTCTCGATGCCGTCCTTGATCCATGTCCAGACGATCTTCTGGTAGGAAAAACCGATACTCTCCATATGGCCCAATTTCTCGTTCTCGGGCAGCAGGACATTCGGCACCCAGTCCTCGGCCTCGAACACAGCGGCGTTCTGCAGCTTGATCGTGTAGTACTTCTCCTCCGTACCGCCGGAGGTGAAGCGCCAGAACTCTAGAAGCACCTCGCTCATCTGTTCGCCGGAGCACAGCGCCTGAAAGAGCTTGGGCGACGATTTGTCAATTTCCTTGACAATGCTCATTCCCACGTGCCGACGCACGCTGGAGGGGGCTCCCGTCTGCTCGTTCTTGGGCAATTCGACGCGCAGCTTCATGGCTTGCACAAGAATCTTCCCCTCGTGGCCCCGGACGCTGCACGAACCTTCGATCTTCCCTTGTTTGTCGCCAGTCAGCGATAGATAGCATGGCATTGGCATGGTCTAATCCTCACAATAAAAGTGGCTGAAAAACAGCGGTATTTAGCGTTTCCGACGATCAGTCCCCCTTAGCTTTTGTCCAGCTTGCCCACTAAAGACAGCGTGAACGACGCACCCATGTACTTGAAATGCGGGCGCACCTTCAGCTCCACACGATACCGGCCCGAGTCGCCGGCGACGTCCGATACAACGATTTCCGCCTGCCGTAGCGGCCGACGGCTGCGCACGCCTAGTGCTGGAGTGTCCATATCGGCCACATACTGGCGGATCCAATGATTGAGCTCCGCTTCCAGGTCTGCGCGCTCTTTCCAGGTGCCAATGTTCTCGCGCTGAATCACCTTGATGTAGTGCGCCAGACGGCTAACCAGGTAGATGTACGGTAGCTGCGTGCCGAGCTTGAAATTCAATTCGGCTTGCTTCCCTTCAACCGTGTTGCCAAAGAACTTCGGTTTCTGGCAGGCGTTGGCTGAGAAAAACGCGGCGTTGTCGGTGTTCTTCCGCATCGTCAGGGCGATGAAGCCTTGCTCGGCGAGTTCGTACTCGCGCCGCTCCGAGATCAGCGCCTCGGTCGGAATCTTGGCCTGCATTTCGCCCATCGCTTCGTAGTGGTAGACGGGCAAATCGCTAACCGTGCCGCCACCCTGCGGGCCAATGATGTTGGCGCACCAGCGGTATTGGGCAAAACTGTCCGCCAGACGGCTGGCGAACGCGAATGCGGCGTTCCCCCACAGAAAGCGCGAGCTTCCGGCCTCGACCGACTCTTCGTAGTGGAATTTCCTGGCCGGCACGGTATTTTTGCCATAGGGCAAGCGCAGCAGGAACTGGGGTACCGTCAGGCCAACGAAGCGCGCGTCTTCGATTTGCCGAAACGCGTGCCACTTAGCGAACTGCGGCCCCTCGAAGACTGCGGCCAGGTCCTTGAGGTTGGGCAATTCGGCAAATGAATCGACGCCAAAGAATTGCGGCCCCGCAGCGGCCACGAACGGTGCGTGCGCCATCGACGCAACACTGGCAAGCGATTGCAGCAGCTTGATGTCTTGTGGACCTGGCGTGAGCTCGTAATTGCCAACGATGGTGCCGAATGGTTCCCCGCCGAATTGCCCGAACTCGGCGGAGTAGACCGCCTTGTACAACCCTGATCGGGTAATATCGGGCGCATCCTCGAAATCCTGCAGCAGCGAGTCTTTGGCGACATCGAGAATCTCGATGCGGTTGTTTTCCCGGAAGTCGGTTCGATCCACCAGGAACTTCAGCGAGCGCCACGCACTTTCCAGTTTCTGGAATTGGGCATGATGCAAAATCTCATCGACCTGCGCGCACAACTTGGCGTCGATCGCCGCGATCATCTCGTCGACCAGCGCTTGGCTGACCTTCGACACGGCGCGGTCTGGCTCGAGCAGTTCGGCGACGAAGGCCTCGAGACCTCGCCGTGTCACAGCGTACGCAGCATCTCCAGGACGCATACGAGTGATCTCGACCAGTTCGTCGAGAATGGACTCAGGCGGTGTGATGCAGGCAGCTTGGCCGCCTGATTCCGGTGTCTTGTGGGGTGTCGAATTGGCCACGATCATCACTCCTTAGTCGACTCGCCCACGCCAAGCTCGGCGAGCAGGCGTTCGCGCATTTGCGGTTCAGCGATCAGCATCTCGATGCGCTTGCGGAAGGCCGGCAAATTACCCAGCGGGCCCATGAGAGCCTTTAGCGCACTGCGCAGTTCGATGAGCTGCTTGAGTTCCGGCACCTGTTCGACCAGGGCGTCCGGTTCGAAGTCACGCAGACTCTCGAACTTCAGTTTGACGTCCAGAGACTCGTCGAGCGCCGTATCGTTGATCAATCGGTTAGGAACGCTCAGAGTCAGCGACAACCCTTGCGCCTTCATCACCCCGTCGAAATTGTCGCGGTCGATCTGGATCGTGTCGCGCTCATCGAGCGGCACGTCGGAGGCGCGCAGCGTGAAGTCCCCCAACACCAACTGCTTGAAGGGGAGTTCCACGTCCTCCTTAGCATCCCCGGTTGCGGATTTGTAAACGATATTGACCCGCTCTCTGGGGGCCGCCGAGCCTTTTTCGTCAGCCATCTTAAGCTCCTGTACAGTCCACTACACCCGGCTTGCGCGTACGCGCAAGTCGCCAAGCCGTAGAAAAGTCGAGCATCGCCAACCGCGCCAATAGGTCACTCCTCTCGTGATGGTCAAACGCCTCTTGCTCAGCGGTGGCCGCCAATGCCAAGGCATCTCGCGCCAGCGCAGGTTCCCATTGCATCAACCGATGGGTTTCGATGTTCTGGACCAGGGGCGCGGATAGCGCTGCGAGCGCGTAACCGACACCGGCACCGGCGAAATCCCTGATCAGTTCGCACTGTGCAAGATGCGCGAGAAACTGGTCACGTTTTGCCACTGCGTAGCTACGCCTTCTGTCCAGTGCTTCGAGCGCCTCGTCGAGCCGGCCTGCGGCTGCGCAGGCTCGCATCTCGTGGAGGACGCGTGCCCAGTCGTCGTCAGGCGCAGCGTCTTGCGGCTCGTTCTGACGGATGTGCGGTGCGATGGCCTCGAGCCAGGCCACGGTGGCCGAATCGGCGAACGGCATGCCATCGGAAAACTTCAGGCTAGGCAGGCTCGGTATGCGCCCCACGAAATACGAGGTCTGCGCAGCAACATCTTGAGCGGCGGCTGCAGCTCCCGCTCGCTGCAGCGAGTGGTGCGTGACGCGGCACAAATCGAGCCAGAAAGGAGCGCTTGTCAACTGCGTTTGCGCGAGACGCGCCGCGGCAAAGGGCTCAGCACTCTCAGCGAACTTTGCGAGGGCATTCTTCACCACGTCGGGGGGCGGCGGCACATGCGTCACGCCATTCGTTGCGTGGGGGGCAGCGTCAACGAAAGCCCAAGCCGCAATGGCATTCAGGCGATAGGCGAAAGGCTCGAACGGCCGCTCGCTGAAACAACGGTCGAGCAACGGCCCTAGTGCGCGGAAAGCTCGTTCAGTGGACTGCTCCAGTGTTTCGAACTCGCCCGAGTCAGGCACCAGCGCGGTAAGTCCGTCATTTTCAGTCGCTGTGTGTTCAGTATCGACCGGCGCACAAACAAGCGCCGTCGGCAGGGCGGTAAATAGACCCGACACGCGAGAGAACTCCGGCCCATTGGAGTCGTGCTGGCGCCAGCAGTTTTCGATTTCGTTCCAATGGGACACCATGTCCGCCAACACCGGCGGCGGTAGCGGCGTAAGCTTGGGCAGCCGGTCGTTAGCCAGATCCTGCTCGAGCTTTGTCAACAGCCAATCGATTAGATTACGACGGCCGCGCAGACGGTTGGGCGGTGGAAACAGGGTATCCCAATGTAGCGTGAGGAGATCGCGAAGCACGCACACACCACGCGCCAAACCGGCGAGGCCGTCGAGCTGCAGCCATCCGATGACGAGCCATACCGTGACAGCGAGATCTTTGCCATCATCCCGCAGGATGGACTGGGCGTGCGATACGACCGACGGCCATTCGATCACCGCGCTCGCGTGAATATCGGTCAGTTTGCTGATTTCAGCCTGAAGGAGTTCAAAATCCTCTCCCGTACGCACCCCATCACGTGAGGGCGCAGATATCTCGCAGTTGCCAATGTCACCATTCGCTATCATTGCGCCTTTTCCCGAAGAAATACTCACTGAGTATGCTCATTTATTTTCCCGAACCAATTCTATATCTTTGCGACTTGGAATTCGGTTTAACTATCAATACTATTCATACGACATTAATGTCAATGTAACTAATAAATTATTCATATTTAATGAATGAATTCATATTTCTTTGAAATGTCAGTACCGCACATTTGTTGCGCAGAGTTCTTTTTCAAACAATCAAGCAATTAGAGCGTCACTCGACGCCTAATCGTGGGTTTCTGACACGTATTCAGGTCTCTACGCAGCCCGTCAACCTCTCGTTCTTCGCCAGCGTTGTCAGCACAGGGTGCCTGCTTGAAGCTAAGCGATGGAAATCGCAGGACTTCACACTGAACCGCGTTACGCGACCGCCCCGACGGTGACACGTTAATTGTGATAACTTCATAAATAGATATTCATTAGAAAATTATTAAAATAAGTTGAAAATTTGTTTTTTTACTTGTTTTATTTTTTGAAATTCAAATGATGAAATATAGCCAATTTAAGAATCTGGTTGCCTTGCAGCTGCAGGATTGGCGTCCTCTGGGGTGCGCGAGTGAAACTGGGGGGAGCGGGCTGTCGATGGTGTCGCAGCGACTCACCTTGTCGTATGCTTTTCGATCTGTATGGGAAATCGATGCTCGAATCGACGGGTGAGAAAATTCGCTATCGCCTGTGCATCGCCCGCTTCTCTTGCTTGCTGCATGCGTCGAGTGGCACTGAGCGATTTATGCAATTTTCCGGTCGGGCTGCGGGCTACTATCGGTCCCGACGCTGAGATCGCGTGATGCGCTAGGTTAAGTGCGTTGCTGAGAGGGACACCTTCCATTACGCGGGGCATCGTCAAAGCAAACAGTTGTCTCCCCACCAATCATCGAATCGAAATCGAGAGGCCGACGTGATGCCAATTTCAGGAGGCTCAGCCTCTTCTGTCCAGTCCGCTGCCGTTTCGGCGACAGCGGCTGCTGTACCCCGAAGGCAGCAGAAGAGGATGGCAGCCGATGTTGCTACGGTATCTTCCAGCGTGTCGACAGTACCTTCATCGCAGCATATGCCCGGCGAGGCTCAGAGGCGGATCATTTCAAATTTGCGCCCCCCAAGAGACTCGCTGAATTTGGCCCTAACCAGCAAACACGTGCATCTGGTGGCCAGCAATCGTCTGCGTGAGGACTAAATCGATTAGAAGATCCGTCATGGGGTGACCAATTCCGAAGCCTTTACGGAATTGTTGGGGGAGATCGCGCGAACCGAGGCAAGCGCGCGCGGTGCGCTTCTTGGGCGTCTCATCGCAGAGATCCCATGGATGCGCTATCGAATGTCCACTCGGCAAATCCAGCAACCGATAGGCATGGAAACCACAGAGCCGCGGTTCCAGACAGCCGAGCAATCGGCATTTGAGCAGTCTCTTAACGCAATTCACCAATTGCCCGACAAGCACCGCGCCAATCCGCTCTACCCCCTAGCCAGGGTTTTCAGTGACCACGAAGCAAGGAGCGTCTCTCTCAAAGACCCTGCAACCGTATTCAATCGCCTTCTCGACGCGGTCAACGAGATTTTTTCAGTCAGGCGAGAATAGCGACCAAGGTAGCGACGAAGCAATCGCAGCAGGCGTCCCGCCAGATGATTGGCTGAGTGGAGCGTTAGTCCTTGCGATATGTTGGCTACCGGAAAGCGCTCGGGCGGAAGCTACAACCTGTACTCTCAACACAATCACAAAACCCGGCGCACTCTGCGACGACCTGCACACGAAACTTGCCGAATTGGATGCCTGGCATTGAGCTTCCCCTGAGGTTTCGTGTCCAGTAGCAGGTCGCGTGCCGACTCGCTCCAAAGGAGAGGAAACGATGTTCAAGGTGCGGTAATCCCGCCCACGGAACCGTCGGGATCGGAAATAGAATTTTCTCGTTGGAGAGTTCTGCAGAATGACGAAGTCGCGCAATGGCTGGCGCTGTTGGCTTCGGTGGCGATATAGTGCCTGGCGTCGGGGCGTGCTCTCCCCGTGGTGTTTGGCCCCAGCGCTTAGGCAAGCGGTGCCAGCAGGTCACTCACGAGCCGCATCTCGTCTCCGAAGGCAAGTCGCGCCCGCTTACGCCGGCCCTAAGCACGTATAGGATGTCGATCAGTTCGGCACGTTACGATGTAGAAAAGCCGCGGGGGGGTTCCTCTTGCACCGCGGCTTCGTTGGTGGGAGCAATGGTTCGTCCAGATTCTCCGGCTCTTGCCCCCTACTTCGAGGCGGCAGACGCATATACAGTTGGGTAATTGCATTGCAACTCGATCAGAATCACGGCTTCGGTTACTCTCGTATCGCTCGCCCAAATTCGCACCTCTTCGGGTACAGAGGGATGCGCAAGCATTTCTCGGATTTTAGGATCGAATGTCCGGTTATGAGGTTGGCTCGCTACCGTGTCGAAAGCCAACGCAGTGTTGTCTCCCGAGTGCGTTGGCAATTGATGGATAGCGTTCGTTTCTGATCCATGAATAGCTAAAGTCGCGGCGGGTGGTACAGGAATAGCGACCGGTACGGGCTGACGCGGCAGCGTCACTTGTTTTCGCCCGATCCCGGCAAATCGCGCAGGCTCACGCGAGGGAGGCGGTGGCCGCACCGGCCCGAGGGCAGCGCCTCGCTGAGCGAGTCCAACTTCGGGATCTCCGAACGTTGACATGGCCGGAGACGTTGACGTTGTGCTCAGAGTCCGAAAACTTAGACCCGTATTCGCCGATATAGTGGAAAACGATAGACCATCATAGCGCGGCGGATCCGGCGGCGGAAAACTATTGGCGTTGCCTTGCTCGTGGGGCACGGCCCCGTATTCAGCATCGCCTTGCTGGGGCGAACGTACAATGACATCACTTGGCAACATCAATTTGGGCGTCTGTAGAAAGCCCTCCAAGGGGCGAGTGCCATAAGTATGCCCTACGCCAAATAGGGCGACCTGCACCTGCTCATGTTGCCCGAGCGCGTCATAGGCTTTGCTGAGGCGGGCGAAGGTTTCTTCAACCACCGCCCTGTGCACCGATGCGATCCGTGCGGCCATCGTTATGCTGAGACCCGTCCCCCTATCGAGAAGGAGGTTCTGCGTACGGCGCAGTTCGTCAGGGCTCGCGGATCTGATACGCTCGCTCAGTTTTTGCATCGTTTTGTTCGACACCTTCGTCGGATGCCCAAAATTCAACTTCCGCGCCACGGCCTGCTCCAAACTATCGGAACCGCGGATTTGGCGCCGCCCCAGCATGGAATTCACCGCAAGTTGAAGGTTCATGATCGCGCTCTCGAATTGTCAGGGATTTTGGAAGGCTCGGATTCGATCGCTAACGGTCTCAGATTTCCGGGCCTTGATCTATCACAAAACGGTAATGGCGGTGAGCGCAACAGAATCCACCCATGCTGTTATCGGCCTGATCCCGTTGATGGCAGTGACGACGCTCCCGGGCAGGCGAAGCCGCGCCGATTTGTTCCGCGTCGGTCGCTTATACCGCAGCGGGCCAAGGCAACAATGGAGCAATGGGACGCGGACTACCTCGTTATGAGGCGTCACGGTAGCCGATGCGGTACACGAGTTCGGTGGACAGGCAAGGTAAGCCGCGCATGGCGTCGCTCCAGCCTGTCTGGTATTGGCGAATTTCGACTGTGTGCTTTGCTGTTGCAGACAATTGGTGAGTCGAACCCGGCGGCACGTCGCCTGACACCCTGGCATTGGCATACGGATCCTGAGAAATGAGCCGCTGGCCCAGGCCCCCCTGAACCTGTCCAATGGTTGTCGGTGGTTTGAAGGGCAACGAGAGTTGGCTCAGGCTCGACGACGGTCGGGACCGCCCGTCAGCCTGCCTGACTTCACGCACGTTGGCGGCCAGCATAGTAGGCCTCGCCGACGCCTTCGTTGGAGGCTGCGGGAAGCGGACTGCTCTAGCGCCGAAAACGGGATGCATGGACTCACCTCACCTCGCGAAAGCTCTTTTTGATCGCGGCGGCCCGATCATCGTTGGCAGCCCACCGTGCGTTTTTTCATTGTCGCAGAGCCCCACCATCCATACTTGCATGAATCGCTCTTTCGGCATCAGGTAAATGTAGCGATTTATCCGACGTAGCGCACTACATCGTCGCCAATCGACCCACATTCCTCGGGAGGATTGACGCTGATCTCCATTGCGCGCAGGCGCGTTTATATCACCGAAAACGCGAGCAGCGACATTTCGAAAAAGTCCGATTTTTGAGGCGCGAGGCTCACCGAATGTGAGCTCTTGAGCGGTATGGTTCCAGACTCTGTTGCGCTCCGGAACTGTGCTATGGTGGCGAGGCCGGCAAGCAAGTTACGTGTTGGAGTACGAAAAATGGACAACTCTGATTTAATCATTCGGATCATTCGCGCATTTAATTCATTGCCTTCGGCCATAAAAGATCGCAAACGCTTTCGAGAACTTTTGAGCCACCTCGACGAGATAAAGCGGATCGTCGTAGACAAGCGCCCTCCGAGGTTGGCGGTTGTCGGACGACGCGGCGCGGGTAAAAGCGCGCTATTCAACGCACTGGTCGACAGGAAAATTCTGCTTGAAGGCGAAGTCGACACGACAAGCACTTGCTCATGGCAAAGCTACAAGTTACAAGACGAAGTTGAAATTTCTTGGATAGACACGCCGGGTCTCGGTGCCGGGCAATTGAAGACCGAGCGCGTTCAGTTGCTACAACTGGAGTTCGGCCGCAGGCCTCCGGACGTGTTGATTTTTGTCCACAAAGCGTCGGAGGTTGACTCCGACATCGATGCTACGCTCGACGATTTGCAGCAGATCGTCGAATGTACCGGCGAGGAGAGCGCGCGTGCTGAGTTGATCGTGGTTCTCAATCAGGTGGACGGAATTCGCTCGCCGCTGGACTTGGTGCCTCCTTACACGAAAGAAAAACAAGATCGAATCGCATTGATACAGAAGAAGTTGGAGTGGCATTTGGAACGCCGGGGCATTAAATACAAATGCGTAGTCCCGGCAGTTGCCTATTTCGATGATGAGCATGATCTTCGGTTCAACATCGAAGGCGTCGCGACGGAGATTGGTCGCTCGATTCCGTCGGAGGCCATGTTGGGCGCCTCTGCAGCCTTGAAGTTCAATGGCTTTAAGCGAGAGATTGCGTCGAAGATCGTGAGTCTATGCGCCGTGGCTGCGTCATGCATTGCCCTTATCCCAATCCCGCTATCGGACATCATTCCGCTGACTGCATTACAGGCCCTGATGATTTCCTTGATTGGCGTTCTGGGCGGAAAGACACTATCCGACATTGAGATCCGCGAGTTCATCGTGGCACTTGGATTACTTGTGGCAACTGCGACTGCCGCGCGCCAAATCGTTAGAACGGTACTGCCGCTTCTGGGTACGGGAGTATCCGTCGCTGTTGCTGGTGCGACGACCAGGGGGATCGGGGCTGCGGCCATCGCTCACTATATCGATGGTGAGTCGCTACACGAGGCAAGGAAAAAGCTGCGTTCGCTCATCAAGTAGCCATCCGGGGGATCCTGGGTCCGCCGCAACGCGGCCCCATGGATTCCTACTGGTCTTTGACTCCACTATGCTCATGCCTGGCTTTCGCCGCCGCCGATGGCGCGATCGTTTTCTGATAGCCGTGAATTCCACGAAAGGACATCATTGAGTCGTCGGATCGATTTAATCGACCGGCATAAGATTGCGCTCGCTAATCGCTCAGCAAGAGCGGCGAGTGCATAGTTACCGCTGCGCGATGCTCCCATCAATTATGAAAATAATGTGGTCTCCGAGTTTCACCGGTTTCGCGGTGGGGACCTTGCTGGACAGGAATGCGGATTCAGTGCTCATGGCCCAAGGAAGGTTTTTGAACCAAACTCCCGCTCTGCTCAACGCAATAAAACTCATTGGACTGGACCGGGACGAGGACACCGCTGTGCGGGCGGCTCGGGATGCAGATAACCTGTCGATCCTGGCAAGCACACCGCTTCAGTCATACCCCTATCGGTAGGCGGCTATGGCAGCGTCCAGGAATTGGGCAGGGAGGCATTCTCGAAACTGCGCGAACGTTAGGAGCACGCCTTGACAGCACCTGTGGAGGCTGAAGTTCCACGATCAGGAACACGCGTGCACCCTCAAACCGTAGTCCCCGAAATGCATCACGCTGCTTTCCAAACGAGGTTGCAAATGATTGAGAACTCGGCTGTCGTCGAACATATGGAAGTGGGGGCTGTAGACGGTTCTGCGCGGGTAGTTGCTCTACGCATCGTGTATACAAGCCCTGACGATGATTTCCAGGTGCCTCGAAAATCACCGATGTATATTCTTCAGCCTCAACAGGCTGACGAGTTGATTGAGGCGCTGACCAATGCGTTAGAAATGCCTTCAGACGTGAACCGTACGACTTGAACTGACGCAAACCCTCCCCCTCCCGGAGGCTGCCCGAGCGCAGCGCGTTCAATAGCGCCGGTCGACGCCGGTGTCGCAGCAAGCCGACCTCGTTGACCCAGCGTTGTTCAGTGCGTATTAGCAGCGCAAACTTGGGCCTGGCTTGCTGCGGCCTCCCGATCGTGGCGTCCAATATGCCAGGCGGCGTATCGCGATCCGGGGGCCACTTACCTACACGACGACCACTACGCTGGTGGGTAACATTCATTTCGGCCCGGGCTTTGTAACCCAATCCACAACCGTCAGAGGCCGGTCAATCTCACTGATCTTGGCGGTGGCCTCGGCAAGGGCACGGCGTACGACGAACGCCACAAGGGCCGCCGCAATCGACAACAACGCTGCGGCACCAAATTCCCACGTTCGGGAATCCAGGTCCCGTACCCCCGTGGTTGAGGCAACTTGCGGCAGCGTGCCGGCGGGAGCGCTCAGCGGCGCTTCGACGATATCGCAACGCGGCCCAACTGCACCTTCCTGCCCGGCGTCGTCCCCCACTTGCGCGACAACAACGCCAGTCGGCCCCATTTCGTCGCACTCTTCGCGACCTGACGGTCCGAGCAGTTCGAGGCCGTAGCGCGGGATAGTTCGAACGAGTTGCTTCGGCAATCCGAGTTGATCCAGACTGTTGCGCAACTGAGTAACCAGTTGGTAATAGCTTGCATCTGTGACTACTACACCTACGCTCGTCCAAATGTGCTGGATCAATGCCTCCTTCGTCTGAGGTCCCCCCAACAGTTGTTGGAGGAGACGTGATTCATTGCGGGACAGGTATTTCTGTTGACCGTTCTTCGAGTTAGCAAGTATGCGAGTCGTCGAATCGAAGATCATATCGATTCGAGTCCCGCTCGCAAGAAGTTGTTCATTCGTCATTCGCATATACCTTATAGAAAGTTCATCTTAGCCACGCCGTTACAAAATGGCATGCAAATTGATCGGGGTTGTGCATGGCGCCCATTAAATGAGGCCTGATCAAACAGGTGGATTACCCACTGGCCCATGGATTCCGTGCAAATAAGATGCCCATGCCGCCCCGAATCGATCTTCTGCCGAACTGGCGCTAGCACAAGCCAGTCTGCTGCTGGTCACGGAGGCTTCTGGTCAACTGCAAAGCGTTGCAGCCGGCAGCAGGCGCATGGCAAAACACACTGCGAGCATAGGCCACCCGGTTTGCCGTCTAATTCAAGTTCATCCATAGAAGATCAATATATTTCGTTCACGTAGGTTAAACGCCTGGTCCTTTGATACTCGGACCAGGAATCGAAGTGAAGTGAATACCTATGCGAAGCTCCCTCGGTCCGAGTTTCAGATGGATACAACCGGTCGCACGCATGAATGCGATCAAAACGGCACGAGTTTTCGAGCCGCCACGAAGGTGGTTAGTCTGGGGACAAAGGCGCTCTAGACGGTCGACGCTGCGGCGCGCACCATCTCGGCTAGACATCTGACGCGATCAGACACCCTTGTAGAACTCGGAACCCGAAGAGTTCCATTTTTTTCCATTCTTCCCGAACGGAAATGTGGGGCGACCGAACTTGTGGGCGAAACGTCAGATGACGCTCATCATCAGCACTTAGCTTGTACATATTTCCGCGATGGACCAGCCGACCATCCGGTGGCGGGTGCTCGCGGTGTTGCTCTTATCCCGCTGAGATCGCATGCTTTCGGACTGCGATCAAAAACACCTTTGGCTTCTTTCTGTTGCGCTCCATTCTCTCAAAAGTTGGGATCTCTACCAAGCCCGATGAGACTCGCCGAAGTTAATAGCTCAACTCCCAGATTAAGGAGATTTCACAACGTTTTGCATTGACGCCCACATGTTTTTTATAGTATTAGGAGACGTTCGGAATGCAATTTCCTCGCTCTTCATATGATTGTTTGCCGACGGACCACAGCGACCGACGTAAATCGTGTCGATGAAATGACCGCTGGGTTCGAGCGGCCACACGAGCAATCGCAAAGATCAATGCCGCAACGCTTCGGCGTGACACGATGGACGTGGAGCGAAGTGTTGGTGTCCGAGGAGGTACTGCAGCGCTCACCGGCTATGCGGTTCTGTATCGAACATATCGGGCCGGCTTCGACGGACTCGGGATCCAGCATCTGTTCGTCGATCCGATGTGGCGCAATCAACGTGTCGAAAGCGCACTGATTGCCGGTGCCGCGATGACGGCAATCGGCGCGATAGTGCGGAATATCGACGCTTGGCGACTTTACCAACGAATGGTGCTTGGGCTATCGAAACACGCCCCGGCGCGCGCTTTCTTCTCAGCCCCAGCAAGAGTCTCAGGCAACTGCCATGTAGTCCTAAGCAAGCCGCTGGCGGGACTTGCCTCCCGAAGCTGCGTTCAACGTGCTGTTGCGACGGTGGCAAAAATCCCTTTAAGCCTCCGGCAGTTCAGAGTCTTCATCCTTTCGTGGATTTGCAAATTGACGGTATTGCCTCTGCGGAGGCCAGCGCGATTTTGTAGTCAAGGACAATAACGCTGGCCAGATATGGAGCAGCGAAGCTCTTGAAGGCGTCGTGTGCCGAATCGTAGAATTGTGGATCCGTCACGATTGGCCTGCCGACGTAGAAATTCCGATCACCCTCGGAACAGAAGGTGACCAGGAACACATCGTCAATCGCCAGATCGTTTTGCTCGCCGGAGTTCTGTGTGCCGACTTCGATGCTAATGTTGTATTTTTTTCCGCCCGGTCGCTGCACTTGGTTCTGGAGCGCCAAGAATCTCTCTCTCACTGATTGGCGCTCAGACGCGGTAGCTGTTATCCGATAACGAAACGCGACGACGTGGCGGATCGGCAGAGCATTGTACGCGTGATCGGTGAATACTTCCGGGCCATACTTATCCAGCGCGAGATAGAGAGTTTGCGCCGGGGTGAGCCGGGCAGTCATATTTTGCGCATGTGCGCTGTTGGCAAAGAAAGCGACGCAGAGCATTACGTATATAGGCCAGTATTTCATAGCGCCCCCCGTTTCAGGGTGCGATGCCCACGACCTGCCACCGCCCCCAGGTTACCGCGCCGCCCCATGTCACGACGGTGCCATGCCGGCGCGACGCCGTGACGCCGCGCACGCCGAGCTTGCGCACGAGCGCCCATAACCCACACATAACTTCGAGCGAGTGCGTCGCTCGGTTCGTCATCGGATTGCGTCGGCTGGACGGTGGTCGGCTGTGCCACGGACATCTCTCTCAAAAGTAGTCAGAACAACCATGCTTATCGGCGGACGAGGACCGCTTCTGCCACGTTGGCCCCGACTAAATCAGGCATCTGGCGTGCCTGATAAAAAAACTGTGAATCGGGCAATGACTTGATGGAAGAACTGTCGCCACCGCTTACCGCCGCGCCCCGACTCACTATGCCTCCCCCGCCTTTGACCGCCACGAACACTTCGGTGTTCCCATACACGGCCCGGATGTCCTGAGCCTGAGTCACTGCGGCAGGCGCATTACCCGCCCGCCCCCACCACGAGGCAGTGACCTCCTCAACGTCGCAATATCGTCGGTAATTGTGGGTGGCACCACGCCGCCGTAGCCGGCACACCTGTCCAATGCAGTGCTATCTGAACATGTACCAGACGCTTTTCGTGCCGTCACCGGCGGGCTGCCCAGCCAATACCGCCGTAGGCCTAAGCTACCGGCATCTGCGGCGCCGGACGGGTCATTCGAATGTGCGGTTTCAGCAGTTCTGGCAGGCGCCCCACCTTGGCGCCGACTGGGCAAGACGGGGGCTGCGGTAACCGCGAATCGCCGGACGTCATGGCGATTCTCCGCTAGCGCCGGGGCATGTAGGCAGGTTTGCCGAACTTCCATAAAGCCATATACAAAGACCGTAGCCAACTATTGGGATTGCTAGTATGCGTATCAAAACGATACCGATACTGTCGGCATTCCATACTTTCTACGGTCGCGAATGTTCTTCACCCGCCGCTTTTTCTTATCCCTGCCGATGAGATCCGCGAAGACTTGAGCATGCTGCACGAAGTACCGAGCAACCAGCTCGTCGGAGGTAGAAAAGGCCTATCAGGCGGCGCATCATCGCGAGATGTAGCGCCTGATTGACCGACCCGTCTTGATAGCTTCGGACGTCCGATTCAAACCGAATCACAGAGGAACATGGCATGCAGTTCCCGTCATGGAGGTTGATGCACACCAAGTGCATCATGTCGCTTTGGATAGTTGTTGTACTGGCCTCCGCTTGGAGCCAGGCCGCGCATGCGCTGACCGGTGCCGATGTGGCCGCATTGCTCAATCGCCGTTACGAATTGGCGGTGAACACGTGCGGCGTAGGTAAACCCGCGTGGTATTGCTCCGGCGTGCTCATGCGCGACATCGCCACTGACGACAAGCAATTCTGGAAGCTCGACGCGACCGATCAAGCCTTGCAGTCGTTGGCATTTACGTACCGCCGCCAGGACGTGGCGAGCACGGCACCGAGTTCACGTATCGGTATGGTATTGGCGGATCTGTTGACCGCAGTGGGCGAAGGCAAGTCGTACGCCATGCGGTGCGCATATCCAGTGGCCGCGCCCCTGCGCGACACAGATATTGATCACGGGTGCAATCTGACGGGAATGGCGTTGCCTGCCAATCCCGATGTGGGGGACGACTCCTCATGCGCGGTATTGGGTGTGAACAATGCCGCTCAGTGGGCAAGCCGGTATCTGGGTAGCGCCCCCGGCCTGCAATGCTCCTTCAGCGTCCAGACACCCACCCCGTTCAACCAAACTCTGCAAGCGCATGCGCTAGCGAACGCCGCAGGTCTGACACCGGACGTGCAACTGTTGGCGGCGGCCTGGGATGCCACGCATCCCAGCGAAATCGCCATCGACGCGCTTTACTATCTGGCGGACGACAAGCCTCAACTGCGAGAGGCGCAAGCTAGACAGTTGGCCTATTACGAGGCCACAGGGACTTGGCTGCCGTTGCTACGCTATGCGCCTGATTCGTCAACCCCATTCGGTTTCGATGAGACTGACCAGCTCGACTATGGCAATCAAGTGGCCGCTCGCATCAACGCTCGCTATTTCAATACCACCCCCTGCCCAGGAGACATGGCCGCCTATATGTGTAACGGAGTCGTCGCTCGGGTCACCGGATACGGCACAAATTTTCATTCCTGGAATCCCAGCCCGGCAGCTATTGCTCACAACGGCGTCTCGGCCTTCTACCTCCGTAGCGACTTGCGTACTGATGTGGTCTGGCTTGGTGGGGTTGGTTTTGTGATGCGGGAGTTTGAGGCGCCCGCTCAACATCCCTTCGTCATGCGCTGTATGTACCCGACCGACGCATACACGGGAGAGCGCGTAGATAAATGCGGCATCTGGGGAAATTACTCAAAAAGCGCACCATGCGCGCAGTTGGGGATTACGGACCTCCAGGGCTGGACGGCCAACTACGCCATAACCGGGTATGAACGACAGTGCTCATTAGGCGTTGACAAAGCGGCTTTCGAGTTGAGCATGCAGGCCCGCTCGACCTTGCCCAATCCGATCAGGAACGAGGTTGAAAAATGGAATGAGGCCATTCTCGCCATATGGCCGCAGGATATACCCTCCCAACTGCCGCTTGAGGCCATCTTCTATATCGGAAGCCAGTTAGCCGGGGCACAGTTTATCCAGAACGACTATATGCAGCAGACACACCGGTTTCTGCCTATTCTAAAAATTGACGAAACGGCCTCAACTCCCTTTTCCTACACCCCCAGCGACCAGATTGCCAATGGAAAGTAAGCAAAAAATAGACTATTCATAGAAAATCCCGAAAAAGCCTTAAAGTCACCGCTGCAATCTGATGTCACAACACCATCGTGCGAGCAACACCCGAAAAATCCGCAATTTATTCTGAGCAAGACATGAACAAAATCTGAACAGTATCTGAGCAAACACAGCGCAGACCAATGTTGGCAGCCCTCTGCGGCTCGCGAGGGCTATGGGAAGCGAGCATTCCAGGCCTGTGCTCGTAGCACGAACTGATACTGTGTAATTTAAGCCAGAATGTAATGGTCAACCCATCCCGGACACAGCGTTAGGTATTTCTTCTGCCACCGTGGGGGCTACCCCATCATTGAATTGATGCGGACGTAGCCAATTGTATCGTTGCATCAGGTGACGGCTGATGTCCCGGTGAGCTTGCGGTGCCGTCCACGCAGACTCATGCTTTGCTCAATCCGGCATCGCCATGGTCGCTGGCGAAACTTGCAACTACCGTACTAACCGCGCTGCTCATACGCCATATCGAGCGCTTACACCACTAGGTCGGCGTCCGGTCGCGTCGAGAACGCCCGATGGCAATGTGCTGCTTGGGCGCTGATCAACCCGCAGGCGCAAAACGGACTCGACCACGCCCACAAAGCGGCACGCGGCCATATGACTGTAGTTCTGATCCAGGACCAGTGCCGCAGCATTGCGTGCGAGATCGGGGTTTGCGCCCGAACACGCGCACGCAGGAGCCAGATCGGCTCAGGGGGCTGGAGCGGAGGAACCGTGAGCTTCAAGCAGGTCAACGACATTCTGCGCAAGGCGTCAGCGCATTTCGCGCAGGCGGAGCTCGACTGCCGACAGAAATGATAGTCACGTTCATCGATGCGACCGGGTACCTCCGAGCTCGAAACCACCAAATCTGCCTGACTACCGCTATTGCGACAGGACCGATATGTGCGCACATCACCGAATTCATTGATTTTTTATGCGTTGCATCGATGAATCTTCTATTTATGCAACAACGCTTACCGGTCAATTGGCACGTCGGCTGACGGAAATTTCCGGGTTTCCGCCTTCGAACCCCAATATCGCGTCAAGGCCCGCCAGACGGGCCGAACAACTCGCGGCGGGGTAACCGATTGCCCCCAGATTCACAATTTTCAGCGCCTGTCAATCCTGTGTAAGTTATCAGTTTGCTTATCGAGGTCGGCTTCACTTCTAATGAGTACACCTTAACTGAACGAGGTGCACGCAATCTACGTACCAACTGGCGCGCGGCGAGGGCATTGACAAGCCCGCGCCGGTCAGAGCGTTGGAAGCTGCGACCTTGCGTCGCTCCTCAAGCAAGGAGTATTTGCATGCAGAAGTCCTCCAGCGCCATGCGCCGGCGTCAGACGTACGTATTGGCGCTATCGTTGATTGCAGCGGCCGTCAGCCAATACGCACGCGCAGGCACCGTGAACGGCGGAAGTCAGACCGTGAACGCGCCCGGTGATCCCAATGAATCGTGGACCGTGAGCAATGGCGGCTCGCTCACCGTTACCCCGGGCACGGCAACCAACCAAATCGACGTGGCCACGGGCTCGACACTGAACGCCAACGGCGCGACGATTGCCACTTCCGCCAGCACGGGCAACTCCACGGGTGTCAGGGTCGGCGCCAGATCGACGGTCAACATCCAGAATTCGAGCATTAGCAGCACTAATGGGGTCGGCCTCCTGCTGGGCGACATAACCCGCACAAACCAGCCACGGCCCACTGCGACCGTCAGTGGGGGCACCATCACCGGCACCTGGGCCGGCGCATCGCTTTCCAACAACAGTTCGATGACGCTGCAGAATGTCAATGTCAGCAGCGGTCCTTTTACGACCCTCGGCGTCGGCAACGGCGCGGTCGTCAACTTCGACTCACGGCTGAGCGTCACCGGCGGCACGCTCACCGGCGACAAGAATGGCGTACGCGTAACAACGGAAGCGTCGAACCCCACGCCGATCTCGAGCACGATCTTGAGCGGCACCACCGTGATCGGAAACACCGGTGCCGCCATCTTCGTGTCGCCGCAGTTCGCCAACCCCAACTTTGGAGGGCATACCGCGACCGTACTTATAGAAAACGGCACCACGCTAACCGGCGGCAACGGCAATGCACTGGAGACAGCAGGCGATATTACAACCAATGCGACGATCGACAACTCACCGATCACGGGCAATATCGTGGGGGACGGTACCGCAACGCTCAATCTGACCTTGCAGAACCGTGCGGCCCTCACAGGATCGGTGACGAAGGCAACATCGGTCACGCTGGACAACGCAACGATCACCGGGTCGCTGAGCAACGCAGGCTCGGTCACGCTGCAGAACAATGCAGCCATCACCGGAGCGATGAATAATGTGACGTCGGCCACGGTGGGCGCGAATTCGACCTGGTCGATGACGGCGGACAGCGACGTGCAGACCGTCGCGATGAACGGCGGGCAAATCAACCTGTTCAACCCGTCTGCTGGCTCCGGCACAACCGCCCATACCCTGACGATCGGTGCGCTTTCGGGCGTGGGTACGTTCTTCCTCGGCACGAACCTGAGCACGCGCACCACCGATCTGCTCAACGTCACCGGCAACGCGACGGGAACGTTTCAGTTGAAGGTCCGCAATACGGGGGCGCAGCCGAGCGATCTCTCACCGCTGACCGTGGTGCAGACGGGCGGGGGCAACGCGGCGTTTTCCCTGGTGGGGAACAAGGTCGACATCGGCGTATACACCTATAAGCTCCAACAGCAGGGCGACAATTGGGTGCTCGCGGCGTCGGCAGCGCAACCTGGAACGCCCGGAACGCCTGGAACTCCCGGAACGCCCGGAACGCCCAGCCCTCCGGTCGAATTGACCGGCAGCGCCCGCACCGTGATCGGCCTGTCGAGCGTTACCCCGACCATCTGGTATGCGGAATCGAGCGTGCTGCGCAGCCGGCTCGGCGAACTGCGGCTGGAGGATCGGCGCCACGGCGGCGTTTGGGTCCGTACCTTTGGCCGGCAATTCCGCGCCACCCCCGTCGACGGCGTCGATTACCGGCAAACCACGTATGGCTTGATTGGCGGCGCCGACGTCTCGCTCGGTCAACTCCTGGGCGGTTCGTGGCTGGCGGGCGTGATGCTGGGCACCAGTCACAGCAAGCTGAGCTTCGACGGCGGCTCGACCGGGAGCGTCAATAGCTATACGGCGGGGCTGTACTCGACCTGGCTGGGCCCCTCGGGCTATTACGTCGACGCCATGCTGAAGTTCAATCGCTTCCAGAACGATGCCCAGGCCATCATGAGCGATCAAAGCGGCGCGACCGGCGGTTCCGAAAACAAGGGCGTGGGCTTCACGGTCGAGTTCGGACGGCACATGGAGCTAGCGCAAGGATGGTTTGTGGAGCCTTACGTCCATTTCTCGAGATTGCGCGTGGGCGGCAGCGATCTCGCGCTCAGCAATTCCATGACTTCCAATACCGCACATACCGCCTCGATGCAGGCGCGCATCGGCGCGGCGGTGGGCAAAACCTTGGAATTCTCCGGCGGCCTAGTGCTCCAGCCCTACGTCAAACTGGCCGCGATCCGGGAGTTCGTCCAGAACAACCAGATCGTGGTCAACGGCATCACGTTCAACAGCGATATGTCTGGCACGCGCGTCCAGTTCGGCGCCGGGATGAGCGGCTATATCAAGCGCAATCTTCAACTCTATGGCGAAGTCGAGACCAGCGCCGGGCGCCGGGCGTATCAGCCCTGGGGTGTGCAGGGCGGGGTGCGCTACACGTTCTGACGGGCGGCCGCCACAAGCCGTAGATGACGGCAGCGTGGCGGGTGGTATACGCATGAGAAAAGGGCCGCGCAAGCGTAAGCTTGCGCGGCCCTTGTGTCGTCAAGACAATATTACCGCCACACCTTGGTCGGCCGGTCGGGGTCATCCGGCGGGGCGGGGTTGGAGCGCGTATCGACGATGAGTAGCGCAGGGGGAGAGATTGCCGAGCCCGATGCGTTCGTCGCCTCGAAAACCACTTCCCCCAGGCAGATGGGGTACAGATAGAGCGCTTGCGCCGGCAGCACGGTGAATCGCATCGACTTGGCTGTCATATCTCCCGCGCCGACCGTGCGTGTTTCCACGTACTTCGCCAGCTTGACGTCCTCGCCGCTTTGACCCTGCGATCCCCACTTGGCCGTGAAAGTGACGGTTATCGTGTCCCCCTCCGCCGCGTTCACGTAGTCGGTGGGCACCATGATCGCCAGGCCCGCCGCCGCCACCGGATAATCGGCACGGGTCAGGCCGTCGAACGTTGGGGCGGGTAGCCCCGTAAGCCCGCCAGGCTTGCCGGCGCTGCTGATGACCGTCACGTCTGCCGCGGGAGACAGGGAAGAGTTCGACACGCCGTTGGCCACCGAGCGAACGCCGATATAGTAAGCCTTGAAGATACCGCTGCCGTTAGCCTGGATCACGCTGGCCGGCAAGGTGTATGTAAGCTCCGTCGCCGCCGTCACGTCCGCTAGGGAGATCGTTCTGGTGTCGAAGGGGGTGTTGGTGCTGTCCACGGTCTTGGCGTAGAACAGCTGCACCTGGTCGCCGTCAACAAAAGCCGCCGCACCCTTCGTTGGTCCGGCAACGGTCAACCAAGGGACCGCGAACATCGCATCCAGGTTGGAGTCCGGCTCCGGAATCTCATTTGGCGGCGTGGTCGGCCAACTCGCTGAACGTACCTCCGGGGGCCCGAGCGCTTCGTTCTGCGGCGTTAACGGGTCGGGATCGGGCCCCCCGGGCTGATCCAGATTGACGGTGAGCGGTACCAAGGGAGACGAACCGTACAGTGTACTGGCACGATAAATCTCGTAGCTGACGGCGACGGATCCTTGGCCTTCGTCCCTTATGATCTGATACGGTATGGTGACGATATGCGTGTCCGCCGGGTCGATAACCTCCCCCCCGGGGATTCTCGCAGTGCCCCACAAGATCCAGATCTGATCGCCCCTCGCCAGCAATGTGGTATCGGGCGGGACCTCAACCTCCAGCACACGCGCACTCGCATCGTCGACCATGTCCTTGTTTTGGCCGACGAGCGGCGTCACCGTGGGCGCCGTCAGTTGACCGATGGGACTGGTCAGGAACAGATCGATTGAGATGGCTTTCGACGGCGGGGATACATTGCCGGCACGATCGGTCACCGTGTAGGTGAACATCGCGACACCGTCGCCGCCCAGCGCCTCGAGGTTGGCACGAGTGTAGCTAGCGTCCACTTGCGCGCCGGCGCCACCATACGGAATCATAACTTCAGCCGCGTCGACGGGCGTAGTCCCACTTTGCAAAACGACTCGAGGTTTGATCACGTCCCCGTCCGCTCTGCCACGGTAGCTCGGTATCACGCACGGGAGCGTGTTCCCCAAGGCCGTGAGTCCGGGGTTGGTAAGCCCTTTCGACACGATGTTCGCGTCGAAGACGGGACCCTGCATATCGGGCTCGCCAGGCGCAGTGTATATCGTACGTAACGTCAGCGGGTCGCTGGTCGTGTCCGCCGTGGAATTGTTCTCCCCCTGAAAAGCGTAGGTGACTGTGTATTGCTTCTCCTGGGTCAACTGCCCCGCGACAATGTCCAGGTCGATTCCCCCCGCCGTTTGTTCCGCGAGAGTGATCGTATGTTTGTAGAGCTCCGTACCGTCCAGATAGAGGTAGACAAAATCGTTTTCCCCATATATCGCGTTGGGCAATTTCGAGATGTCGATGGTAACCGTTAGCGGCGCGTTCTTGTAACTATTCAGGAGTAGGCCATCGTCTGGCATTCCCGACGGGAGGGGGGCGTAAGCGCTTGGCGGAATTTCCGGTGGCGGGTAGACCTTCGCAGCTCCTGCGGCTACGGACTGCGTCGCCGCGCGCCGCCGCACCCTGAACCCTTCGTAGTATGTCGGTTTCATAGCACATCTCCTTCGCAACCCATAGTAAGGAGCACGCATTATGGGTGTCCTTGTGAGACGTAGGTAACTATCAAAGCTAACAGTTGTGGGTGAACAAACCGCATGGCTCTATGACGGTTCTGTAAGCAAGCCGTTCACGCTGCCCGCCGGCGTCAACTTCTTTCGGAGACGTTCATGGACACCAGCGATCCCCTCTCCCCGCCGCGACGTTTCCGGGCTTCTGGCAATGGTGCCGGTGCGATCTCCCGGACACCGCCCACTTGGCCCACCACCCTGACCCGCATCCTGGCGACTGTCGAGTCACCCCGCATACCGGTGGCCGAGGCCTACGGTGGCGTCGGCTGGCGCGACGTCGCGAATCCGAACGACGCGGTGATCGTATTGATTCCCCAAAACCCCTACCTCAAAGTGGGCGACACGCTCACGCTCTACTGGGGCGATGCCTCGCGTCCGGTAGACACGCATGTGCTCAATCAGGACGATCTCCTCGGGAGCGTCTCGATGCG
>NZ_CABPSM010000021.1 GCF_902459555.1 Pandoraea horticolens
AGCGTGCCGTCTGCACGCAGGTGAATTTTCAGCGCGCCAGACGCGACGCCGTACTGCCTGGCCACGCCGTCAAGCCCCCCCGCCTTGTCAATCCCCTGCTTGCCGAGGCGCTGCCACTCCCGCACCATCTCGAGGGTGATGTCCGTGCCCGGCGGGTTGAGCCGGTCCTCAGCGCGCTTCGTCAGCGTGCCGTCTGCGCGCAGATAGTGTTTCAGCGTGCTGGACGCGATGCTGTACTCCCTAGCCACGCCGTCAAGCCCGCCCGCCCTGTTAATCCCCTGTTTGCCGAGGTTCTGCCACTCCCGCACCATCTCGAGGGTGATGTCCTTGCCAGGCGGGTTGAGCCGGTCCTCCGCGGGCTTCGTCAGCGTGCCGTCTGCACGCAGATAGTGTTTCAGCGTGCTGGACGCGATGCCGTACTCCCTAGCCACGCCGTCAAGCCCGCCCGCCTCATCAATCCCTTGCTCGCCGAGGCGCTGCCACTCCCGCACCATCTCGAGGGTGACCGTCGCTCTCCCGCGCCCCGTGCCAGTTTCTTTACGGCGGATTTGGGCCGGCGGAGGCATTAAATCAGCATTGCTGCGACTGCCTGCGTTCTGTGGTGCTACGCGCTTTCGATGGCTGTCGCTGGCATGCATCTCGTGAGTTTCGAGATGCGGCGATCGTTGGGCCGAGGTCGACGGCATGCCAGAGAACCCATGGGTATGCAAAGCCAATTCGTCTTGCAGGTCCAGCGCCCCTTCAAGTATTGCTGCTGTTGAGGGGCGAGATGGGTGTTGAAGCGGACTCGGCGGCATGTCAGACAACACACCGGTATGCCGCGCCGGTATCCCTTGCATGTCCAGCACCGCGTCAAGTATTGCTGCTGTTGAGGGGCGAGATGGACGTTGAAGCGAACTCGGCAGCATGCGAGAGAACCCATCGGTACGCAAAGCCAATTCGTCTTCCAGGTCCAGCGCCACCTCTAGTATTGTTGCTGTTGAGGGGCGAGATGGATATTGAGGCGGACTCGGCGGCATGTCAGAGAACGCACCGGTATGCAACGTCGGTACCACTTGCAGGTCCAGCGCCGCGTCACGTATTGCTGCAGTTGAGGGGCGAGACGGGCGTTCCGGCCAGCTCGACGGCATGCCGGATGACTCACTGGCCTGATACACCGCGCGCACGCTGACGGCCAGCATAGTCGGCGGTAGTGCGCTCTGTCGGGGCAGTGCTGAGGTTGATGCAGCCACTGAGGGCTGGAGGCGCCGGGCCTCTGTGCCGGAAACGGGAAGCATGGCGTTGCCTGATAGAAGTTCTTGTTCGCGATGTGCCTGCCATCGTCAGATGGCCCATTGTGGCCAGTCTCACTGTTGCATAAGCTCGCCATCGGCGCTTGCATGAATCGCTCACTGGGGTGGCAAGCCGCAGCTCTCGCCGTGCGCCTGCCAGACCCACTTGGCCGCTTTCCCGTGCGCCGCTACGCCTGGTACAACCGGCCTTTTACGAGTCGACCCGATCATCCGTCCATAGCTGCGCCGAAGAAGGCACTTTGGGCTCGTGTCTATGCTGGGATCACGAACTATCGGCGCTGCCTGTCGGGATATCTCAAAATGTCCTAGGAAGTCAACGGCAGCCACGCCTCGGGGAAGGTGCTGGTGAACCATGTGACGTATGGCCGCGTGCCGTCCATTGTCGTCACACTCACGCGATGCGCCGCCACCGCGGCCGAACCAACCTGAATCTGCGCTTCGAACTCATGCGACAGTGCGATCACCTGCCCCGGCGTCAGCCCTAGACGGGTTTTGTGCGCCGGGCGCCATGGGTGCCCCCGGTGCCCCATTGCTCTGTGCGCGCCAAGGCTTGTGGGTCGCCGTTACCCGCGAGCAGGTCGAGGGCATCTCGCGCCCCAGTGGCAGCGCGCTCGGCCGCCAGTCGAACTCCCCAGACTCGCCGATAGGCTTGGCGCAGCGTGTCGAGAACACACGTCGGCGAGCCATTTGCTGCGCGTCGCGCCAGTGCGCAGCACGAACGCCAGCTTGGGCAAGCTCGGGGATGATCTCGAGGGACAGAGCGTCGACTGCGACAACACGCGTTGCCGGGGTGGCCGAATCGGCTTGATGTTGCACGATGGCTCCTATGGAGAATACGCGCGCAGACAAGCGACGGCTTGGCCGGCAACGCAAGGACTTGATGCCGGGACCGCTCGAGAACCGGACTGGCTGGGTCGGGGTGAACTGCTTTACCTGAGGCTGCTGAAATAGTCGGCAACCCCGCCGTTAGTCCCTGTTGTGCTCACTCACATTTTATTGCTGATGAGTCTCATTAGTAATTGATAATATTTCAACCGTGTTTTGTTAAGCACTCTCGATTTTCACTTGGCATGTGGCAGGCAGGCATGGAACCGCCTTTGGACACACGTGGTGTTGCTGAGGACGAAGAAGCGCTCACGCAAAGAGGCAGCACGGTCAACGACACCTTCCGCCCGTTTGATTTCGGCTGGTGCATCTTTGATGTGCTGGATTGGCGTGTGCCCCTCCCTGCAAGCGTAGGAAGAACTGCCAACGGGTAAGCGACGGGCTTCATGCGACATCGTCGTCAGCTTGAGATCGCAACGCCTACAATAGCGTGCAGCGTGACAATCAACCTGTCGAGCATCATCACGAAGTCACCCGATTCCTCCACGATCCCAAAGCCCTGTCTGAGTATCGGGAAACACGTTCTTTTCAATCCTGACGCCCTAAACGTGTCCCGTTCAGCACTTCCTTGACGCGCGTCAAGAGGTACGAGGCAACGCGGTGCAATGCTGAATGGAGCTCACTCAGCCATCGACACCGGAATTCGTGCGCACCTTCCTCCGAATCGGACGCCACGCAGATGCCTCGATCATCAGACGTTCAATCGCATTCAGGCACGCTCGACATGTCTACGCGCGAGGCGGTTGTCATGGGCCCTGACGCCCCCACCCGCCAGGGTCTCTCCAGCGAAAACGTGGAGCGCCTGCGGGCCAGGTTCGGCAAGAACATCATCGATTCGCAGCAAGGCCACAGTTGGTGGAGTTCCGCGCGCGACGTACTGAGCGAGCCGATGTTCATTCTGCTACTCGCGGCGAGCGCGATCTATTTCGTGATCGGCGACGCGGCCGAAGCCTTCCTGTTACTCGGGTTCGTTCTCGCCATAGTCGCCCTGACGGCGGCGCAGAGTCATCGGACGGCCCGCGTCCTGGCGTCGCTTCGTGAGATGTCTGCGCCGCGTGCACAGGTGCTGCGAGATGGTGAGCGGGGTCTGATATCCGCAGCCGAACTGGTGCCCGGCGATCTGGTTTTCGTCGACGAAGGTGCACGAATTCCCGCAGACGGAGTCGTCGTCGAAGTCCACGGTCTGTGCGTTGACGAGTCACTGCTTACAGGGGAATCGGAGGCGGTCGCAAAGAGCGCGATCGACAGTGAAGATAACCGACTCATTTTCGGTTCGATGGTGGTGCAGGGTCAGGCTTGGATGACGGTGAGCGCGATAGGCGCGCAAACAGAGCTTGGGCGGATAGGCAAGTCGCTGTTGACCATTGAGGAAGGCCGCTCGCCGCTACAAATTCAGACGGGCCTTTTCGTCAAGCGTTTCGCCATGCTCGCGATACTGCTGTGTGCAGCCTTGGTCGTACTCTATCGATGGCGCTACGATAGCTGGCTGCCCGGCGTACTGGCCGGCATCTCGCTGGCAATGGGAATCCTGCCGGAAGAAATTCCGGTGATTCTGACGGTGTTCATGGCGTTGGGCGCACGCCGTATTGTCACGGCCGGCGTTCTGACGCGTCGCATGAATGCGATCGAAACACTCGGCCAAACCACGGTACTGTGCGTGGACAAGACCGGTACGCTCACGCAGAACCTGATGTCCGTTCGCGTCCTTTGGGCAGGAGGGCGGAAACAGATCCTCGATGCGAACACGCGGCAAATCGACGAGCCACTGAAGGAACTGCTCGAATATCTCGTCCTGGCCAGTGAGATTGAACCCGTCGATCCGATGGAACGCGCTTTTCACCAGACAGGCCGTCAATTTCTCCAGCCGGCAGAGCACCTGCATACCGATTGGACGCTCGTCCATGAATACGAACTATCGCCGGCGTTGCCTGCAATGGCGCACGCATGGCATGCACCTGAGCGCCGGCACCACGCCATCGCATGCAAAGGGGCACCTGAAGCCGTTTGTATGCTCTGTCATCTCGACGGCGCCGACAGCGAAGCCATCCTTGCCGAAGCCGAACGCATGGCGTCGAGCGGACTGCGCGTGCTTGGCGTGGCCAAAGCAAATCATCCCGGCTCGCCATGGCCCACAGACCCGCATGAGTTCGATTTCAGTTTCGTCGGACTAGTCGGTCTGATGGACCCGGTGCGCCCTGATGCGGCCGCAGCGATCGCCGATTGCCGCGCAGCAGGCATTCGGGTCGTGATGATCACAGGGGACTATCCGTCCACGGCACGAGCGATTGCATCGGAGGTCGGCATCGACCCCCGGCACCTGCTGACCGGTCAGGCGCTAAACGCGATGGACGATTCATCGCTTCGAAATGCGCTTCTCACGACCCGTGTCTTCGCGCGCATCCGGCCGGAACAAAAGCTACGTCTTGTCGAAGCGTTCAAAGCGCGCGGCGATGTTGTCGCCATGACGGGAGACGGTGTCAACGATGCACCTGCGCTCAAAGCGGCTCATATCGGCATCGCGATGGGCAATCGCGGGGCCGAGGCCGCACGCGAGATTGCGTCACTGATTCTGCTGCGAGACGACTTCGCGCCAATCGTCACCGCGATCCGCCTGGGTAGGCGCATCTACGACAACCTTGTTCAAGCGATCAGCTACACGGTCGCCGTTCACGTTCCGATGGTGAGCGCCGTGATGATCCCGATCGTTTTCGACTGGAGCCCCCTTCTTGGGCCGGTGCACATCGTCTTTCTGGAATTGATCATCAATCCCGTATGCTCGCTCGTCTTTGAAAATGAGCCGGAGCGCGACAGCTTGATGCGCCGGCCACCCCGGGCCGGCGGCATTGCGTTGCTGTCGAGCAAGGCAATGATCCGGTGCTTCGCGATTGGCGCCGTCGTTGCTTTTGCCGTGCTCGGTGTCTATGCACTACTGGTTTATCGCGGTCTGGATCCAACCATTGCCCGCACTTACGGCTTTCTGTCACTCGTCTTTGGCAACGTCGCGTTGATTTTCGTCGTTCGCGCGATGAACCACAGACACATTATTGCTGGTGCGGGTCAGCGGAACCCTTATCTCTGGCTGGTGCTTCTGGCAACCGGCGCGGCGCTGACGCTACTGATGACTGTCCCCATGTTCGCCCGGCTATTCTCCATGGCAGCGCTGCTCGCAAGGTGAAGCATGAGCGCCTACGATCAAGTCATGGTGACGCTAATCGTGCTTTTCGGCACGGTGTTTGTGCTCAACATGCTGCCCGCGTTCGCGCCGCCGACGTGGATGGTCCTGTCGTGGATCGGCTTCCGGCAGCCTGACCTCAATCCGGTACTCATGGCCGTGGTTGCCGCGCTGGCGGCGACAGGTGGCCGGGTTGTGCTCGCGAAAGGCTCTCACTGGCTAATCCTCGGGCGGCTGATGCGCGACATCGACCGACAGAACATCGCCGTGGCGGCGGCGTGGTTGGAGCGCAAGAAGACCATGACCGCGACAGTCTTTCTTCTATATGCGTTCAGCCCGCTTCCGTCGAACTATCTTTTCATCGCGTATGGTCTGACGGGACTCGGCCTGAAGACCATTGCACTCGCGTTCTTTCTTGGCCGTACGACGAGCTATCTTGCATGGACAAGCCTCGCGCAGTTCGCGTCGGCCAAACTGGATGAAAAAGCCGACGCTCTGGGCGGCTATCCGGGCATTTACTTTGTCGGGTCGCAACTGATTCTGCTCGGTCTTCTCTATGGTCTTTCGCAATTGGACTGGCTTACGTTGCTGAACCAACACAAAATCAGACGCATCAAGCGCCCGCCACGATGAGAATCTTCGCTTGTGCGGCATACGTTGCGTAAGCGCTGCCGTCGCATCGTCCACTTCGCCCTTACGCGTCAGGCCGGGTGCCCTTTGTCGTCGCAGCAGCATGCCCGGCGGCATCGCCATGCCGGTGCCCCGCCATCTCGCTGCTGCCCGGATCGCCTGCCGGTAAGCGATGGTTCTCGATGTCCTGCACGACCTGAATCACGGTAGCGTCGATGCCATCCGTGAACGGTTTCGGATCAAGGCCGATGCCGAGCACCATCACCGCCATCGCGCCGAGCAGTGCGAACTCGCGACGGCTCACATCCTTGAGCGACGCCACGCGCGCATTTCCCACGGGTCCGAAAATCACCCGCTTGTACATCCACAGCGTATAAGCCGCGCTCAACACCAGCGTAAGCGACGCCAGAGCACCGATCCAGAAATTCACCTTGATCGCGCCCATCAACACGAGAAACTCACCCACGAAGCCCGACGTGCCCGGCATGCCGACGTTCGCCATCGAGAACAGCATCGCGAACGCTGCGAAACGCGGCATCGTCGCCGCCACGCCGCCATATCCATCGATCGATGCGCTGCCAGTACGGTCATACAGCACTCCCGTGCACAGCAGCATCGCACCCGAGACGATGCCATACGAGATCATCTGCATTACCGCGCCGTCGGTGCCCATCTCCGAGAAGAGGAACAACCCGAGCGTCACCAACCCCATGTGAGCGACAGCCGAATAGGCGAGCAGCTTGCGCAGATCCGTTTGCACCAGCGCGACCAGACTCGCGTAAATCACGGCAATCAGCGACAGCACGACCATGAGCGGTGCGAGGAAATGACTCGCGTCCGGCAGCAGCGGCAAATTGAATCGCAGCAGCCCATAGCCGCCGAGCTTCAGCATCCCCAGCATGACGGCCGCCCCCGTCGGACCATCGAGATGCACCTCGGGCAGCCACGTATGCACGGGCCACATCGGCACCTTGACCGAGAACGCCCCAAGAAAGCCGATGAACAGCATCACCTGCACCGCCAGCGGCAGATGCAGCGTCTGCCAGCGCGCGATGTCGAAGCTCTGCGTCTGCATGTACAGATAGAGCATCGAGAGCAGCATCATCAGCGAGCCGCTCAGCGAGAAGAAAAAGAACTTCACGGCCGCGTGCGTGCGATTGGCGCGTCCGTACACGCCGATCAGCAGGTACAGCGGCAGCAGGGTTGCTTCGAAGAACACGAAGAACAACATGCCGTCCTGCGCGGTGAACACGCCCTGCATCAGACCCGACAGCACCAGAAAGCTGCCGAAGTACGAACTCATGCGCGTCGTCACGGCACGCCACGACGCCAGCACCACGATGATGGTCGTCACCCCGGTCAACGCCACGAGCCACAGGGAAATACCATCGATGCCTACGTGCCACGAAGCATCCAACGATTCGATCCAGCGAAACCGCTCCACGAACTGAAGGCTCGCCACGCTGGTGCGAAAACCATGCACCAGCGGCACAATGGGCACCGCCGACATCACGGCAGCAGCGAGCGACGTCCATCGAACCACGTTGGGATGACGATCCTGGCCCAGTAGCATGACGAGCGCGCCAGCGACGATAGGAAGCCAGATGAGAAGGGACAGGATGGGGAACATTGGGGGGCCTGATGTGGTGCAACAAAAATCCAGCGAAAACGCACCATTTAGACGCAACCAGAGACGAACCGACCCCGCACGCATCGCCGTGTGCGATGCGCGCAAATCAAGGCAAATCAATGCCTTCGGGAGGGGACGCCAGGCGCGAGGGCGTCAATGGAGGTGGCAAGCATACGCGCCTCGAAAATATTTCGCATCGCAGCAAATTTTACAAATGATTGCGAGCACTTCGTCCGACCGGACGGTCGACGATTGTGTCTGCGTCGCCATGCCCGCACGGCAACGCACGGTGAAGCACGGCCACACGCCTCGAAAAAAGGCCGCTATCAAGTTCCGAGTGCATCGACTTGGCAGTGGGAAGACTATGTAGCCCAACAGAATTGCCAGTTTTCAGGCGCTATCGACTCTTGGGGCTTCTATAGCCCCAAGAGCCACATAGGTGCGTCGCGGCAGGAATGCGCAGCGAGAACAGGCAGACCTCGAACACGCGCTATGTGTCGCACATTGCCGATTTCTGCTTGGGGCAGTGCTTTATTGCCCTATGCGTTCCCGCAGCAACTCGATGAAGTGTTGCGTCTTCGCCGGCCGCAGACTGGTTTCCGTGCAACCGAGGACGGCCATCGATCACCCTATGCCGATCTGATTCAGCTCGTTGCTTTCTTGGCGTCGTGGCTCGACGGGTTTGTCAGGATGGCGCTCGTAATGAGGTGAACGAGTTGATCTGCCCTTGGCGCGAATGAGGGTTGGTCAATCGCCCAGCCGAGAGCCGTTATCAGAGCGAACAGGTCGTCCCCATTCATATCAGCGCGCGCCGTTCCCTCGCCTTGCGCACGAAGCAGTAGTCGCGCGCCCGATTCATGCACCGCTGCGCACGCAGCATAAAGAGCGGAGTCCGGGTTCGCGTGGGCTGCCGCCATCATGGCAATAACGCCCTTATAGCTTTGGGCGAATGCCACCAATTCCCGGAACCAGACGAGAAGCGCTTCATCAGCGGAAGTCGATGTTTCAAGTTCGTCGGCCTTCTGCGTCAGTGCGTCCAAATGGGTGCACAGCAACGCCTCGAACAAGGCTTCGCGCGTTGGGAAATGACGAAGCAATGTGGCCAGGCCGACACCGGCCCGGCGCGCAAGATCGCGCATCGACACGTCGGCGCCGTACTCGGCGGCGGCGTTACGCGCGACCGCGGTGAATACCGGCGGTGCTGCTGGCATCGGCCTCGCCGCGGCAAGACGCTTCATCGAGGAAGGCGCTTTCGTCTTCATTTTCGGCCGCCGGCAGGAAACACTTGATGCTGCCGTGGCCAGCCTCGGCCCCAATGCCCGCGCGGTGAAGGGCTCGGTTTCCGACGAGGCCGACCTCGACAGGCTCTACGCTGCGGTGAAGGCCGAGCGCGGAACTCTCGACATCGTCTTCGCCAATGCCGGAACGGGCAGCCCGCTTCCGCTCGGCCAGATCACCGCCACGCACATCGACGAAACCTTCGACACCAACGTGAAGGGCACGATCTTCACCGTACAGAAGGCGCTGCCGCTGATGGGCGAAGGCGGTTCGATCATCCTGACCGGGTCGAGCGCCGGCACCACGGGCGCCCCGGCGTTCTGCGCCTACAGCGCGATCCAGCGCATGGCCGATCCGGCAGAGATCGCGGCGGCAGCAGCCTTCCTCGCGTCGCCTGACAGCAGCTTCATGACCGCCAGCGAAGTCGCTGTTGACGGCGGCCTGGCGCAACTCTGATACACGAGGAAATGAAATGGGACAGTCTCTCAAGGGAAAAACCGCTCTGGTTACCGGGGCATCACGGGGCATCGGCCGCGCCATCGCCGAACGTCTTGCAAGCGACGGCGCAACGGTTGCGCTGACCTACAACGCCAGCAAGTCCGGCGCGGAGGAAACGGTCGCGGCCATCGAGAAAGCGGGCGGCACCGCGTTCGCGCTTCATGCAGACCTCGTTGACCAGGCGGCCGTCCCGGTCTTGTTCGAGCAACTCGATGACGAGTTCACTCAGCGCAACGGCAGCACGGCCCTCGATATTCTGGTCAACAATGCCGGCAATTCCGGCTGGGTTGGCTTCAAGGACGCGACGCCGGACAGTTGGGACACCCTGATGGCGGTGTACGCCCGCGCGCCGTTCTTCATCGTGCAGGCCGCGCTGGATCGCCTCGCCGATGGTGGACGCATCATCAACATCTCTTCCGCCGCCGCCACGAAGCCCGTGACCGCCGCGCCCGTCTACTCGATGGCGAAAGCGGCCATCAACAACCTGACCCATACGCTCGCCATCGAGTTGGGGCCGCGCGGCATCACCGCGAACGCCACCTTTCAGGAGAACCCCGAACTAGTCAAGGCGGTGGAGGCCGACATCGCGCTGGGGCGCTTTGGCGAGCCTTCGGAAATCGCTGCCGTCGTGGCATTCCTGGCCTCCGACGACGGCCACTGGGTGACCGGCCAGACGATTGAAGCGAGCGGTGGCTACAAGCTCTGACCACACCGAAAAATCGAAGGAGAACATATGAGCTACGCAATCATTGGCTTCGGTAAGATCGGCCACGCTCTCGCCAAGGCGTTTGCCCGCAAGGGCATCGAAGTATCTGTCGCAACCACGCGCGCCCCGGAGCGCTTTGCATCCGATGCAGCCGCAATCGGTCCCAAGGTCACGCCTACAACGCTGGCGGAAGCCGTCAAGGCGGACATCATTTTTTAGCTGTCCGTTTCGAGTCGCACCCGGAGGTAGCGAAGGCGCTGCCCAGTTAGAAGGGAAAGACCATCATCGACGCGATGAACACGCAGGCCCCGCTTGAGGAACTGGACGGTCTCCCCTCCTCTGCTTTAGTCGCGAAGGTGTTTACCGGGGCCAAGCTGGTGAAGGGCTTCAACCATCTGGTCGCTGCCATCCTTGACCAGGACCCGGCGGTACACGGTGGCAAGAGAGTCGTGTTCCTGGCGAGTGACGATGACAGTGCCACAGCGAAGGTTCGTGTGCTTGCGGAAAAACTCGGTTTCGCACCGATCCCGCTTGGTGGGCTTTCGGAAGGTGGATTGCTTGTGCACGCGCACGGAAAAAGCTGGGGGCACCTGATCTTCAAGGACTTGGTCAAGTTCGATAGATGAATCGTGGTCTCACGATTCGATCCTGCCTCGTGGACAACAGGAAGCCTCGGTCGATCGCAGCGTTGGCGACGCCGGCTGAGGCTTTCCATCACGAGTGGCTCCGGTTCCGGGGCCAAGTGCAGCCCGTGCCGTGCCAACCCCATGTGCAGACCGGCTTTCCTCGCAGCGTGGCGCCGCGATCTTTTATCTCGCGCTCCACCGTTGTGCGCCTGCCAGCATATCCAGCGAGCCGACGCGATGTGTTTGCGTCAGATGTTGAAAGCGCCGAATCTCGTCCACCTTGCAAGCACCGTGCGCTTCTCGCAACAGGTCATTGACCTGCAACAGCCGCAGGTTTTCGGCGGTCATTTCCGAGCGGCGGCCAGCAAACTCGAACTGGCCCCGAATCGCCAGCGGCGATGATGTAACTCTCCAAACCTTCGGAGAGACGATTTCTGCCGCTCAGGCCCTCGGACGACGCAGATCGAACATCGGCCCGATCTCGGCATAGTCACCGAGATAGCCGGCACGCATCACGGGATGCGCCTTCGCCGTATCGAAGAGGCCATCCTCTCGCAAATACTCGCGACGGATGTGCACCCCGACCACTTGCCCTAGCGCCAGCCAGTTATCCATCGGCCTGCCGTCGAGATCCTGCAAGCGCACGATTTGCAGCAATTTGCACTCAAGCGACGCGGGCGACTCCGCGACGTGAGGTACATCGACGTTGACGCCGGGCGCCTTCGTCAGTCCAGCCAGTTCGAATTCGTCAACCTCATGCCGCACGGGGGCTGACGTCTGATTCATCTGCGCGACGAGCGACTTGCTCGTCAGATTCCAGACGAATTCACGCGTGGCCTCGATGTTCGCGATGGAGTCCTTGAAGCCCTCGCTGCAAAAGCCGATGATCGGCGGGAATGTCGCGAAGGCGCCGAAGAAGCTGTATGGCGCGAGGTTGGTCCGGCCCGTAGCGTCGCGACTGGAAATCCAGCCGATCACACGGGGTGCAACGATGGCCTTGAACGGGTCGTGGGACAGACCGTGGCCTTTGGCCGGGTCGTAAAAATGAACGTCGTTGGACATGGGTGGCAGAGACGAAGTGAAAGGATTTTCGGTGATGCTAACGTACTCGGGCGTCTCGCGTGGCCCGACCACCGTCGCGCCACAATCATGCAGGCGCGCTCCTGCCGAGCCGCTCGATCAGCGCGCGGTGCGCCGGCCAGTGTGCCGCGAGCGCCGCCAGATCGGCCATCTCGAAGTCCTCGAACGCGAAACCCGGATCGGCGGCGGACGGCATGACGGACTCCTTGATATTGATCGCGCACTCGGAAAAAACGCGGCTCACGATATCGCATCGCAGCAGGCATCTGGCTACCCGATGCCTCTAGCCTCATCAGGCGAAACGTTAATTTCAGTCGATAAAACAAGGGCTCGTCATCGCCGCTCAGTCACACGCGCCCCGAGCACGGCATGAATAAAGACTTTCGGCGCGATCTCGGTGGCGACCGGCGAGAATTGCCGAATTATGCGACGATTGCGGCGTTGCGTCGCGCAAGGCGACGCGTTTTTCATTGCACGCGCCGCTACAGCGCCGTCAGATCATGCCCGCTACACTCAAGATTGATTTTGTCTCAGATGTCGCCTGCCCCTGGTGCGCCATCGGCCTTGCCTCGCTGAAGACGGCACTCGGCCGTCTGGGTAACGAGGTCGACGCCGACTTGCAATTCAGCCCCTTCGAACTCAATCCCGATATGCCGGCAGAAGGCGTGCCGCTCGCCGATTACATGTCGCGCAAGTACGGTCTGTCGCCGGAACAGTTGACGCAAAATCAGGCAAACATCAGCGCGCGTGCGGCCGCCGAAGGTTTCCCGATGCGTATGGATCTGCGCACACGTGCCTACAACACGTTCGATGCGCATCGTCTGCTGCACTGGGCACAGACGGTCGGTCACGACAAGCAGTTGGCGCTCAAGGAAGCTCTGTTTCGCGCCTATTTCGTCGAAGGCAAGCGCACGAGCGATCCGGAAGTGCTGGTCGACGCCGTGGAGCAAGCCGGCCTCGACGCGACGCGAGCCCGTGAGATTCTCTCCACCGACGAATACGCCGAGCAGGTGCGCGCGCTCGAGCGCCATTACCAGAACCTCGGCATTCGCTCGGTGCCGGCGGTCATCTTCAATAATCGCCATCTCGTGAGCGGTGGCCAACCACCGGAAGTTTTCGAACAGGCCATCCGTCAGATTCTGGCCGAGGGCTGATCCGTCATGTCGTCGCTGCCTCCGACCGTCGATACCCCCACGGCTGGCGCCCCTACCGGGGTGCAATCGCACGAGCCGCCCGCCACCGGACGCGGCCTCGCCATGACGGCGGTCCTGCTTGCCGTCTCGCTGGCCAGTCTCGATACCGCCATCGCCAACACGGCCCTGCCGCAAATGGCGCTCGATCTGAACACGACGCCGTCGGCGTCGGTCTGGATCGTGAACGCCTACCAACTGGCGATGGTCGCGACACTGCTCCCCTTTGCCTCACTGGGCGAGCGCATGGGCCACAAGCGCGTATTCATGTGGGGCGTGGCGGTGTTTCTCGTCGCATCGCTGCTGTGCGCGCTGTCGCCAACGCTCGGCTTTCTGGCTGCGGCTCGCGTCATGCAAGGCGTGGGCGCCGCTGCGGTCATGAGCGTGAACATCGCGCTCATCCGCTTCCTGTATCCGGCCCATCAGCTTGGACGCGGCGTCGGGCTGAACGCACTCATCGTCGGCATTTCCTTTGCCATCGGGCCGACGATCGCGTCTCTCGTGCTCGCGTTCGCAAGCTGGCCGTGGCTGTTCTTGATCAACGTGCCGACGGCGCTGCTGGCGCTGGCGTTTTCGCGCCGCAACCTGCCGGACACACCACGCAGCGAACATAAGCCCGACATGATCGCCGCGCTGCTCAACGTGTTGACGTTCTCGCTGCTGATCTTCGCGTTGAGTCAAAGCGCCCAACAGGCCGACTGGCATCTGACGCTGGGCTGCTTCGTCGGGGCGCTGGTGTTCGGATGGGCGCTGATTCGCCGCGAGCGAGGCCATCGTGCGCCGATGCTGCCGGTCGATCTACTGCGTCTGCCCGCGTTCGCACTCTCCACGATCACGGCCATCTGTGCGTTTGCAACGCAGGGATTGGGGCTCGTGTCGTTGCCGTTCTATTTCGAGAACGTGCTGCATCGCAGTCCCATCGAGACAGGCTTTCTGATGACGCCGTGGCCGTTCTTCGTGGCCGCGATTGCGCCGTTGGCCGGACGCCTGTCGGATCGTTATCCACCCGGTGCACTGGGTGCGATCGGCCTGGCGATGCTGAGCGCCGGCATGGCATTGCTCGCGGTCATGCCCGAGCATGCCGCGCTATGGGATATCGGCTGGCGGATGGCATTGTGCGGTCTGGGCTTCGGCTTCTTCCAGTCGCCGAACCTGAAGGCCTTCATGCACAGCGCCCCGCCTGAGCGCAGCGGTGGGGCAAGCGGCATGGTGGGCACGTCTCGACTGCTGGGACAGGCAACGGGCGCGGCGCTCGTTGCCCTCGCCCTGGGTCTTGCGGGCACGCACGGTTCGACGTGGGCGCTGGCGTGGGGGGCGGTATTCTCGGCCGCAGGCTGCCTTGCCAGTGGCTTGCGATTAGTGCCGCAACGCGCCTGAGCACGCCTCGAAGTCGTTGTACAAAGAAGCCCCGCCTTGTGCGGGGCTTCGTCGTTTTGGGGCGCCATGACATCTGACGCTTGCATATTGGCGATGCTTGAGTACACTGAGCGCTGTACAAAAACACAGCATTTTCCACACCCCCAACCGAGGACCGTACAAGTGGACCACTCAGCCCAAGGGCGCTTCGACATTCAACTTGAGCCGCAGCCGCTAAGTCCCGTTGCCGAGAGCACCGGGCTTGGCCGTCTGTCGTTAAACAAGACGTATCACGGTGACTTGCAGGCGACCAGCCAGGGAGAAATGCTGTCGTTCCGCAGCAGCACTCAGGGTTCCGCTGGCTACGTGGCGATGGAAACGGTGCGTGGCACGCTGCAAGGCCGCAGCGGCACTTTCGTGCTCCAGCACAGCGCGACCATGACGCGCGGCGCGCCTACCCAGTCCATCAGCGTTGTCCCCGATTCCGGTACCGACGCATTGTCCGGAATTTCCGGAACGCTGGTCATCACCATTGCCGACGGCCAGCATTCCTATGCGTTCGACTATTCCCTGCCCGAGGGACACGACAGCTCGCACCATTGAGCTACCCTCCAGGAGACAGACATGAGCACACGAGGCGTCGACCGGCAGATCGACAATATCGAATTCAACGTGAGCGACATCGCTCGCAGCAAAGCCTTCTACGGCAGTGTTTTTGGCTGGACATTCACCGACTACGGCCCGGCCTACACCGAGTTCAGCGACGGCCGGCTCACCGGCGGATTCACTACCGGCGAAGCCCGACCGGGTGGTCCGCTGATCATTCTGTATGCGGACGACCTCGCTCAAACTCAGCGCCGTGTCGAAGCCGCGGGCGCCAGGATCAGCCTCCCCGTCTTCTCGTTTCCCGGCGGACGCCGCTTTCACTTCACCGACCCTGACGGCCACGAACTCGCCGTCTGGTCGGCGGCAGAGTGAGGCGCGCGCTCAGGCAGCGTCACTTTCGCGCGTGCGTCCCTCGGCGCTCACGCTGAGCCCGACCTATTCATCACCGGCCGCGAGCGTCTGCACAATAGGTTAAGCCATGAATGCCAATATTCAGACTATTGGGTCACGATCATGTTCTCCCAGACTCCGGGGACGGCGCTGGGGGACTGGACTGCCGATAGCCGGGCTTGGCTATACCGGCGCAGCGGTCGTCTTCGGCACCCTTCTGCAGGTTCTCGTCGGCGCGTATTTCTGGATGAGCCGATATTCGGCTTCGTTTGCCTTGCTGGCGTTCATTCTGAGCAGCCTGCTGCTGGTACGGCAACGCGCCTCCGCGAAAGCGCATTAGCATTAGCCTCGGCGTTGCCAAACGAAACACCACGGCGCAAACCGCGCCGTGGTGCCTGAAAGCATGAGCAGCCGGGAGCTGCTCAGAACGCCACGCGGATGAGGTAGTCGAGAAGCGCGAAGAGCGGATTTTCGAAGTTGCCCATGTCAATCTCCTTGAAGGTTATCTAACGGTTCCCCCGTGTTCACTTGTCTTGTGACAGTGCGTCGGGTTGAGCGCATTCTCAGCCTCGTACGGAAATGCCACAACTGCGATTAGTACGGGCCTCCAGACCTGTCGCACACGTCATTCCACCGTGACCGATTTCGCCAGATTTCTCGGCTTGTCCACATCCGTGCCGCGTGCGACGGCGGCGTGATACGCGAGCAACTGCATCGGGACGGTGTGGAGAATGGGCGACAGCAGACCATAGTGCTCATTCAACCGGATCACGTCGATATCCGCGCCGGGCGACAAGCCGCAATCGCTGTCGGCAAACACGTAGAGCTTGCCGTTTCGCGCGCTGACCTCGTGCATGTTCGACTTCAGCTTCTCCAGCAACCGGTCGTTCGGCGCCACCGCCACCACAGGCATTTCATCGCTCACGAGCGCAAGCGGTCCGTGCTTGAGTTCGCCCGCCGGATACGCTTCCGCGTGGATGTACGAGATCTCCTTCATCTTCAGCGCCCCTTCCATTGCGACCGGATAATGCAGTCCCCGGCCGAGGAACAGGATGTCCTGCCGGCGCGTCAATTGCTCCGCCCACGCAATGATCTGCGGCTCGAGCGCCAGCACTTTTGCGATGGCGTCCGGCAGATGCCGCAGGGCGCGCAGATGTTGCTGCTCGTCGTCATCCGACAGACGCTTACGGCCTTGCGCCAGCGTCAATGCCAGAAGAAACAGAGCGACGAGCTGCGTCGTGAACGCCTTCGTCGACGCCACACCGATCTCCACCCCGGCCCGTGTGAAAAACGTCAACGCACACTCTCGCGCCAACGCGCTCGTCGCCACATTGCAGATCGCCAACGTGTGACGCATTCCTCGCTGCTTCGCTACATGCACGGCCCCGAGCACATCGGCGGTCTCGCCGCTTTGCGAGACGGCGACGACCAGCGTCTTCGGATTAGCCACACTGTCTCGATAGCGATACTCGCTCGCGATTTCCACGCTCACCGGCAGTTGCGCAAGACTCTCGATCCAGTACTTTGCCGTCAATGCCGCGTGGTAACTCCCCCCGCAAGCGAGCAGGAGCACCGAGTCCACCGCATTGAACACCCGCCAGGCGTTGTCACCGAATAGCTCAGGCATGATCGATGTCACATCCTGCAACGTGTCCGCAACCGCACGCGGCTGCTCGAAGATCTCCTTCTGCATGTAGTAGCGATACGGCCCCAAATCGGCCGCCCCGCTATGCGCGGCGACACGATTGATCGGACGTTCGACCCGCTGTCCCTGCGCATCCGAGACCCAGAAGCGGTGAAGCTGGACATCCGCCACATCGCCGTTTTCCAGATACACGATCCGGTCGGTGACGTTCGCGAGCGCAATCGCGTCGGAGGCGAGGAAGTTCTCCCCATCCCCCACGCCGACGATCAACGGCATGCCGTCGCGCGCACCGACCAGGCGATGCGGCTCGTCGCGGCAAATCACCGCGATGGCGTAGCTGCCACGCAACTGCGATGCGGCTGCCCTCACTGCTTCGAACAGATCGCCGTCGTAAAGATGGTCGATCAGATGCGCAATGACCTCGCTGTCCGTCTGGCTTGCAAAGCGATAGCCATGCGACTCCAGCGTCGCACGCAACGACTCATGATTCTCGATGATGCCGTTGTGCGAGAGCGCGATGCGCGGCGCGTCGGCGCTCGGCGAAAAGTGAGGATGCGCGTTGTCGGTAACCGGCTTGCCGTGCGTTGCCCAGCGCGTGTGGGCAATCCCGGTGTAACCCGTGAGCCCGAGTCGGCCGATTTCGTCCTGAAGATTCGCCACGCGCTCGACGCTGCGTGCACGCACTAGTTCCCGCTCGCGATACAGCGCGACGCCACACGAATCGTACCCGCGGTACTCCAGACGCTTCAGACCGTCGACAAGGTTGGGGACGATGTCCCGTTGCGCGACCGCGCCGATGATTCCACACATAACGCCTCCCCGAAATGATTCGTTGCCAGTCAGTGAGGCGATGGTAGAGTTGACGTAGCGAAATTAATCGTCAATATTTTCTTTTATATGAAATAAAAATTCAAAGAATATAATTGATGAAATTAAATTTCACATCACCTCATTCCGCTGGAGATCCCATGACGCGCATCACCCTGGACGATCTGGATTTGCGAATCCTGAGCGAGCTGCAAGCCGATTCGTCCATTTCGAACCTTGAACTCTCGCGACGCGTCCATGCGTCCGCCCCAACCTGCCTGCGCCGGGTGCGGGCACTCAGCGACGCGGGCGTGATTGCACGACAGATCGCCATCATCGATCCGTCGAAGTTGGGGCCAGCGCTGACCGCCGTGGTCGAAGTGAGTCTCGACCGGCAAACCGCCGAGGATTACGATACCTTCGAGTCCTACATTTGCGCGGAGCCCGTCGTCACCCAGTGCTACCGCGTGTCGCCGGGGCCGGACTTCGTCGTCATCGCCGAAGTCGGCGACATGGCGCAGTATGACGAACTCGCGCGCCGGCTGTTCAAAAGCTCGTCGAATATTCGCAACGTGCGCACGTTCTTTTCGACGCGCCGCGCGAAATTCGAAGCCAACGCCCCCATTCGTCCGAACGTGTCTCGCTGACTGAAAATGTTCATTTGAACATTCGACATCGTCATTTGAATGTCACGCACGCCTGTCAAAGTGGCGCCCATTCCAGAATAAATGTGCGCGACACCACCGCCCGATGGACCTTTCCGAACGCCAGACCCGCATCGTTGCTCTGTTTCGCCAGCATGGCGAAATGAGTGTCGATGCGCTCGCCGATCACTTCGGCGTGGCCACTCAGACGATTCGCCGCGACGTCAACACGCTGTGCGATGTCAATGTGCTGCGTCGCTATCACGGCGGCGCACGTCTGCTCACGCCGGGTCCGAACCAGCCGTACGAAGTGCGTCGCGTGCGCAACCTCGAAGGCAAGCTGCGCATCGGTCACGCGGCCGCCGAGCGTATCCCCGATGGCGCCACCGTGCTGCTCGGCATCGGCACGACGCCCGAGCAAGTCGCCGTCGCCCTCGTGCCTCGCAAGCGGCTGTGCGTGATCACCAATAACCTGCGCGCCGCGCTGGTTCTGGCAAGCAACCCCGAACACCGTGTGATCGTTCCCGGCGGTGAACTGCGTTCGCCCAACCCGGAGATTCTCGGAGACGAAGCCAACCGGCTGTTCCGTGCTTATCGCGCCGATGTCGGCGTGTACAGCGTTGGCGGCATCGACGACGACGGCACGCTGCTCGATTACGACCGTCACGAAGCCGCATCGCGCGAAGCACTGCGCGACGCGAGCCGCTATCGTATTCTCGTGGCGGACACCTACAAGTTCTCTCGCAAACCCAGCGTGCGAGGCGGGCAACTCGACGAACAGGATCTCGTCATCACCGACGCTCCGCTGCCCGAGCCGTTGCGCGAACACTTGCAGACACCGTCTGCCACACTGGCATCGCCCGAGATTCTCATTGTCTGACCCGATACCGATCGCTCACCCATTCGCCTCGAGACCGCCCGTCATGCACTCCGCTTCCTCCCGCTTCGATCGCCCCGCCACCCCGTCAGCCCGGTCCGCCCGGCCCGAGTGGACACGCCTTGCGGCGGCCGGCGTCGCCGCGCTCGCCTTCGCCTTCGGCACGCTCACGCCCGCCGCTGCCAGCGCCGCCCCGTTGATCGTCGCGCATCGCGGCGGCACCGGAGACACCCCCGAAAACACGGTGCAGGCATTCACCAACGCGTTGCAGAACGGCGCGCAGGCCTTATGGATGACCGTACAGGTCACGCGCGACGGGGTGCCGGTGATGTACCGTCCGGCCGATCTTTCCGCACTGACCGACGGACGCGGCAAGCTCGCCGACATCGACTACGCCGACGTGCATCGGCTCAATGCGGGTTATGCCTTCTCTCGCAAGGACACCAGCGGACAGACCGTCTTCCCGTACCGCGACCACCCGTTGCCCATCCCCACCTTGCGCGAGGCGCTCGCCGCCGTGCCCGCCAACGTGCCCGTGCTGCTCGACATGAAGCAAACACCCGCTGCACCGCTGGTGGAAGCTGTCATCAAGGTACTCGACGAGACCAACGCCTGGTCGCGTGTGCGCCTCTATTCGACCGAAGCCGAAGCGACCGACCGCCTGCGCACTCGCCGCCCGCAGGCACAACTGTTCGAGTCGCGCGACACGACCCGCAACCGCCTCGTCGCCGTAGCACTCGCCGGACGGTGCGATGCACCGCCCGCGCCCGGCACATGGGCCGGCATCGAATTGCATCGTCAAGTGGAAGTCGTCGAGCACTTCACGCTCGGCGAGGGGATCTCGAAAGTCGTGGCGAACTGGTGGACACCTGCCGCCGTGCAGTGCTTCAAGTCGCGCGGCGATGTCCATCTCGTCGCCTTCGGTGTCGAGACGCCGCAGGACTTCGAAGCGGCGTCACAGCTTGGTTTCGATGCCGTGATGACCGATTCCCCCGCTCGCTTGCGCGCGGCATTGGCCAATCAGGCGCCGAGCGCGTCGAAGTAAATCGTCCGTTCGCGCGGCGTTCTGCCGCCGCGCGACGAGCGACCGACGCACGGCCAGATTCTCCGCTGAAGTCAAACGGCTTTCCCACGGAGAAACGATTGGCATATCTTTAGGACTCCTAATTTCAATCGTGATGCGACAACAGGATTCGTCAAGCCGGAATAGGCATCGCAACTCACTGCTACGCACAGGAAACACACCATGAAGCCTCTTGCTCTCCCCCCTCTCGCCCGTGCTGCCGCACTGGTCATCGGCTGCGGTGCCGCCACACTCGCGCATGCCCAGTCCAACGTCACGTTGTACGGTATCGTCGACGGCGGCATCGGTTATGCCAGCAATGTCGCCAGCGTCACCCGTGCAGGCGCGGCCGGCCGCCCGGCGCTCGTCAATGGCGCATCGAGCTATGCGTTCCAGAGTGGTACGTGGCAAGGCAGCCGCTGGGGCATTCAGGGAACGGAAGACCTCGGCAACGGCCTGAAGGCGCTGTTCCGCCTGGAGAACGGCTTCAATATCGGCAACGGCACCGCGAGTCAGGGCGGGGCAGAGTTCGGCCGCCACGCTTACGTCGGCCTGCAAGACAAGGCTTACGGCACCGTCACGCTCGGTCGTCAGTACGACCCGCTGATCGATCTGGTCGGCTCGGTCGGTGGCACGGCACTGCTCTCGGGCGTGGCGGCACATCCGGGCGACGTTGACAACCTCGATCACAGCTCGCGCGTGAACAACAGCGTGAAATACCGTTCACCGACGTGGGGCGGCTTCACCTTCGGCGCCATGTACGGCTTCGGCGGCCAGCCGGGCACGATGGGACGTCAGAATACCTGGGGGCTCGCCGGGCAATACGCGAACGGCCCGATCACCTGGGGGGTGGGTTACTCGCACGCCAACAACGACAAGGCGAGTGCCACGGACACGACGATCGGAAGCTGGGCAGGCTCGTCCGAATCGGCATTCGCGTCGTCGATCAACGCCGGTTATGCCAGCGCGAAGGCACGCGACATCATCGCCACGTCGATGACCTACCGGATCGGCGACACCACGCTGGGTGCGAACTACAGCCACACGGAGTACTCGGCAGGCAGCTACTCGCGCTTTACCCGCACGGCCAAGTTCGATTCGGTCGGCGTGCTGGCGATGTATCGCGTGACCAGTGCATTCCGGCTGGGCGGCGGCTATAGCTTCACGAACGTGAATGCACCGGCCGCGAACACGTCGGGCGCGAAGTACCACCAGTTCAACCTCGCGGCGTTCTACAACCTATCCAAACGCACGGAACTGTACGCGCTGGCGGGCTACCAGAAGGCCTCCGGCAGCACGCTCGATACCTTCGGCAATGTGATCGATGCGACCGCTTCGGTTGGCGACGCCGCCAACGGCATGTCGTCGGCGACCAACGCACAGACCGTCGTTCGCCTGGGCGTGAGCCACGTTTTCTGAGGCTGAAAAACAAACCGGCCGGTACGTTGCGCATCGGCGCACGTTCCGGCCGGCCTTGTGACACATGGTTTGTGCCCGGCTGCGCCGGGCTTTCGTACTGAACGTCTCTGCGGTTCTACCGTTCTCAAGCCGCCTGAGCCGGCAACGCCGGTACGAGCGTCACGCGCGGCGGCGGCAGCATTGTCACAGCGTGCATCTGAGCGCGCAACCAATCGCGCGGGCTGCTTCCTGTCTTGCGGCGGAAGGCGCGAGCGAGCGCCGATGCGCTTTCGTACCCCACTTCTTCGGCCACACGCGCAATCGGCTGACCATCGCGCAGACGTTTCTGCGCAAGGCCGATGCGCCAGTCGAGCAAATAATCCGCCGGGGACTGCCCGACGACTTCGCGAAATTGCGCTGCAAAGTTGGCGCGCGACATATTGGCAGTGCCGGCCAGCGACTCCACCGTCCACGCTTCACCCGGCTGATGGTGAATCACATGCAGCGCCCGCGCGAGCCGCGGATCGGCCAGCCCGGCAAGCATGCCATGACTCACCATACGCTGCTCCAGCACATGGCGCAGCAACTGGATGACGAGCAATTCGAACAAACGGTCCATCACGGCAAGACGCCCGCACTGCGTGCCGAACGCCTCCATGAACAACCAGTTCAACGTGAGTTCGAGCGTGGAAAGCGATTTCGTCGGCAGGACGAGATACTCCGGCAGCGCCGCCACGAGCGGATTGTTCTGCCCGCCGTCGAACGACAGCGATCCGCACACGAGTTCCGTTCTCGCGCCTTCGCCCGAGAGCAACTGATGATGATTGCGGCGCGGAAAGAAGATCAACGACGGTTCGACGATGTCCTGCCGCGAGCCATCCTCGAGCACAAGTGCGACTTCGCCCGCACGCAGCAAATGCAGATGTCCGCCGTCATGCGCGTCGACACCGTAACTGGCAATGCCGCAAAGGCCGCCGCTATGAAACACACCGGCGCGAACGCCGAAATTCGAAATCAAGGTGGAGAGCCGGTCCATGGCGCACTCAAGTGTTGTCTAACCTGGTCCGCCAATTATCGGGGATTTGGCCAACACTTGCTTGCAACCGGCATCCTGTCCGTTCGACGACGGCCGGCACCTCAGGCGCGGTCGTCACCCACCGGCGCACCTGTGCCGATTTCCGCGCGAACTTCCGCGCGCGAACGGCCGGCCGAAGACCGTTGTTGCAGCAATGACGGATAGGTCTGAAGCGACTGGTCGAGTTGGCCCGAGGCACGCGCCTGACGCAGCTCGTCGCGCACTTGTGCACGGGTGACGCCTTGCGTCGCGGCCGGTTGACCCGCGTCGGCGGTTTGGGTTTCGGCGAAGGCAGAAGCGGAAGCCAGCGTAGCGGTGGCGATCAGGGCAGCGGCAATAATACGAGCGTTCATGACGAGACTCCTTTCGTTCGGCAGTGAGTGCCAGGTGTTGGTTTTCCCGGGGCGCCAACCTCTCGCGTTGAACGGCTGGGCTGACGCTATCGGGCACGACTCAAGATTACGAAAGGGCGGGGCAAATTTCGCGGCTGCGCGTCTGCAAGATGCGACTAATCGTCCAGATCTCGCGATAGCCATTAACCGGCGCTATGGCGTCGATAGCGAACGTCGATAAGTTCGTGAAAATTTGAAGGAATGCTTAAAAAAGCAGGCGCTGCGGCGGGATTACGATTCGGTGACGCGCCGTTTGACTTTGATATCCGCGACCGGGACGACGGCGGCCACCGCGTCGCCGAGCAGGCGTCGCAACACGGCGGGCTTGCCCACCAGATCGGCCAGTGTGTAGCGATCGAGCACCGCGAAGTAGGCGCGCAGCGCCTCGCCCAACACACCGCGCAAGTTGCATGCCGACGTAATGACACAGGCACTCTCGCCCTGATGGAAGCACTCGACCATCGCGAAGTCGGGTTCCATCGCCCGCACCACATCGCCGAGTCCGATGCGCTCCGGCGGCCGCCCCAGCCGAATCCCGCCCGAGCGCCCGCGCACGGTGTGCAGGAAGCCCAGTTGACCGAGCTTTTGCACGATCTTCACGAGATGATTCTTGGGAATATCGAACGCCTCCGCCACGGACTGCACGTGCACCAGCTCGTCGGGATGAACCGCGACGTAGATCAGGGTGCGCAGACTGTAATCGGTATGGTCGGTGAGTCGCATTCGGCGGGGAACAGCGGGAACGGACGGGGCGGCACGATGTGCCGCCCGGTAGTCTTGCGAGGCAGTTTAACATGGCCTTGACATGCATCTTATGTCCGGCCAGGCCCTTGCGCCACCCTGTCCGCCACCGCCCCTACCCTTTGATCGCGCCGGCCAACGCCGCCGGGCGAGCCGCGTTGTTACGGCGCGCCACCCAGCGTTGCCGCCAGGCAAGCCATTCGCCAACGATGCCGCGACGGAACAGCAGCACGCAGAGCACGAAGATCACGCCCGTCACCACACTCACCATCGAACCAAGACCCGTGAACACCTGCCAACCTGTCGCCTGCGCCAGCCAGTTACCGATATCGCCGAGCTTGGTCTCCAGCGAGACGATGAGCAACGCGCCCACCGCTGGCCCGAAGCGCGTGCCCATGCCACCGACCAGCGTCATCAGAATGACCGATCCCGAGAGCGACCAATGCACGTCGGACAGCGTGGCGAAGCCGAGCACCAGCGTCTTGAGCGCCCCCGCGAGACCCGCGATCGCTGCCGACAGCACAAACGCCAGCAGTTTGAAACGCGCCGCCTCATAGCCCAACGAAATCGCGCGTGGCTCGTTCTCCTTGATAGCCGCCAGCACGCGGCCGAAGGGAGACGCAATGACCCGCGACATCAACGCAAACGTTGCCGCGACCACGGCAAGCACCACGAAATACAGCGTGAGATCGTGGTCCAGCGACAGGCCGAAAAACGTCTGGCGAGGCACGCCCTGCAATCCATCCTCCCCGCCGGTAAATGGCGCTTGCAGACAGAAAAAGTAGAACATTTGCGCGAGGGCGAGCGTGATCATCGCGAAGTAGATGCCCTGACGCCGGATCGCAAACAGCCCGAAACCCAACCCGAACACGGCACCGGTCGCCACGCCGGTCAGCACACCGGCCAGCGGCGACCACGCGAGATCGCGCATCACATAACCCGCGAAGTACGCCGCCCCGCCGAAGAACGCGGCATGACCGAACGACAATAACCCCGTGTAGCCAAGCACCAGATTGAGCGAACAGGCGAACAGCGCGAAACACAGTACCTTCATCGCGAAAACGGGATAGACCCCGAGCGCCGGCAACGCGGCCAACAGCACGAGCAGCACAAGATCGAAACGGTATTGACGCATCATCAACGACTCACTTGTAGGCATAACCACCGAACAGACCATGCGGACGCACGAGCAGCACGAGCGCCATGATCACGAACACGACCGTGGCCGAAGCCTCCGGGTACCAAAGTTTGGTCAGTCCCTCCAGCACCCCGAGCGCGAGCCCCGTGACGACCGATCCGGCAATCGACCCCATGCCGCCAATCACCACGATGGCGAAGACCGTCACGATCATCGGTTGCCCCATGATCGGCGAGACTTGCATGATGGGGGCGGCCAGTACCCCCGCGAACGCCGCCAGCGCGGCGCCGAAGGCATAGGTAAGCGTGACCATGAGCGGCACGTTCACGCCGAATGTCTCGACGAGCCGCGCATTCTCGGTACCGGCTCTGAGCAGGGCCCCGATGCGGGTACGCTCGATGACGAACCACGTGAGCGCACAGGCGGCGAGCGACGCCGCGACCACCCACGCGCGATAATTCGGCAACACCATGAACGGCAGACGCGTGGCGCCGGCGAGCAGCGCCGGCCCCTCGAACGACATGCCCGACACGCCGTACGCCGACCGGCCAAGCCCCTCGATGATGAGCGTGAGGCCGAGCGTGAGCAGCAGACCGTACAGATGATCGAGCTTGTAAATGCGAGAGAGCAGCCCGCGTTCGACGGCGGCACCGAGCAACCCAGCGGCCAACGGCGCGATCACCAGCATCGTCCAGTAGTTCAGCCCGAGATACTGGCCGCCCATCCAAGCGACGAGCGCGCCGATCATGAACAGCGCCCCGTGCGCGAAGTTGATGACATTGAGCAAGCCGAAGATGACCGACAGGCCAAGACTCAGCACGGCGTAGAAGCACCCGTTGACCAGCCCGAGCATCAATTGGCTAAGCAACGCTGGCAGAGGAATATCGAAAGGATTCACGGCAATGACCTTCTGAGCGGGTTACACGTTGAGCAGCGTTTGCAGCGCCTGTGTATGGGCGGACAACCGGTCGGCGTCGAATTGCAGCGCGATGCGGCCGTGCTCCATGACATAGAAGCGCTCGGCCAGCGGCGCGGCAAAGTGGAAGTTCTGTTCGACAAGCACGATGGTGTAGCCGCGCGATTTGAGCGTCTCGATCATGCGGGCGAGCGTGCGCACGATGGCGGGCGCCAACCCTTCGGATATCTCGTCGAGCAGCAACAACCGGACCCCCGTGCGCAGAATGCGCGCGATGGCCAGCATCTGCTGCTCTCCGCCCGAGAGCCGCATGCCAGGACTGTGACGGCGCTCCGCCAGATTCGGGAACATCGCGTAGATCTCGTCGAGCGACATTCCGGCCTGCCCCGGTGCGGCACCGCCCGTCGCCAGCACAGGCGGCAGCAGCAGGTTTTCCTCGCACGACAGACTGGCGAAGATGCCCCGCTCCTCCGGACAGAAACCCACACCGCATCGTGCGATCTTGCGCGTCGGCAGGCCGATGGTCTCGCGTCCGAAAACGCGCACCGAGCCGGCACGCGTATCCGTGAGCCCGAGAATGGCGCGCAACGTCGTGCTGCGGCCCGCGCCGTTTCGTCCCAACAGGCTGACGACCTCACCCTGCCCCGCCACCAGATCGACGCCATGCAGAATGTGCGATTCGCCGTACCACGCTTGCAGGCCGGTCACCGCCAGCGCCGGAACGCTGGCTGCAACAAGCGACGACTCGTAGGCCTTCATGCGTGCGCTCCTTCCAGCGTGGCATCCGCCGACCCCATGTAGGCTTCACGCACCCGAGCATCGCCCGTGACCGTGGCGTAGTCGCCTTCGGCCAGAATCTCGCCACGCTGCAATACGGTGATCGTGTCGGCGATGCCCGACACCACTTTCATGTTGTGCTCCACCATCAGCACCGTGCGTCCGGCCGCGACTTGCCGGATGAGCACAGCCACCCTCTCGACATCCTCATGCCCCATGCCTTGCGTGGGCTCGTCGAGCAGCATGACGTCCGGCTCCATGGCAAGCGTCGTGGCGATTTCCAGCGCCCTTTTGCGTCCATAGGGCAACGATGCGGTCAACTCGTGCGCATAGGCGGCAATGCCGACCTCATCGAGCAACGCCATCGCACGCGTATCCAGATCGCCCAGCCCGCGCGTGCTGCGCCAGAAGTGATAGGACTGGCCCGTGGCACGTTGCAACGCCACGCGCACGTTCTCGATAACGGACAGATGCCCGAACACCGCCGAGATCTGGAACGAGCGGATCATGCCGCGCCGCGCCACCGCCGCCGGGGCGAGACGGGTGATGTCCTCGCCACGATAGAAAATCTGGCCCGACGTCGGTGTCAGGAACTTGGTCAGGAGGTTGAAACACGTTGTCTTGCCCGCACCGTTCGGACCAATGAGCGCGTGAATCGCCCCGCGCCTGACCTTCAGATCTACGCCGTCCACCGCGGTGAAGCCGCGAAACGCCTTGGTGAGCTGCCGGGTTTCGAGAATGATGTCGTCGTGATGCATGCGCTTACCCCACCACTGGTAGCGGGGTAATACCGTAACCATGTTGCAGTCGACGTTCGAGCACGGGGTCTTCCAGCTCGAAATCGAAACGCTCGGCCGAACGAATACCGCCGATGGCCGCCAGCGTGCCGCACAGCATGGCGGTGCCGTCTTCGAAGCGCCCGCCTGCCTCGGCGAAGCGCGCGAGCAGATCCTGCGGCGAGCGCATCGCCGTGACCGGCCCCTGCTGGTACAGCACCTTTTCGCCGCCGATGTTGGCGTAGCTGCGCAGCATGAGCCTGTCCCAATGCGGCTCGATGTCGGCCAGCCGCCACAGCATCGTCGCGCAGGGTTTCTCGCACATCTGCTTCGAGACGGTGACCCCGTAGGTTTCCACCTCGCGGTCCGTGTGGTCCGACGCCACACCGACATACGTTTCGCCCCCGCTGCGCACGAGCAGAAACTCGACCTCGCCGCTGCTTGCGCGTCCGCTCGCCTCGATGTGGGCCTGCGTCGTGAGGCGGTCGCTCGATACCCGGTAGAACATCGGTGTTGCCGCCGGGCGCTTCACGCCCAGCACCTCCAATTCACGGATGTGATGCTCCATCGCTTCGACGTCCCGCCCCGTCCAGCCCGCAATCACAAGCTGTTTAATGGCGACATCGCGCTCGACGATACCGTCTGCTGTCTGTACAACGAAATGCATGAGATTCATCTTGCCAACTCCGGTCATGGCCTGACTTCCTGGGATCACTTCTTCACGAGCGCGCACTGGCTCTGGGCGAGCGGACGAAACGCCTCGTTGGCGGGGATCGTCTGCAGCACCTTGTAGTAATCCCAGGGCTTCTTCGATTCCTTGGGCGACTTCACTTCCACGAGATACATGTCATGCACCATCAGGCCGTCGGGGCGAATCTGACCGCCTTTGGCGAAGAAGTCGTTGATGGGTGCCTGTTTCATCGACGCCATGACCGTGTCGGCCTCGTCGGTGCCGGTGCGCTGCACGGCTTGCAAGTAGTGCATGACAGACGAATAGGTGCCTGCGTGTACGAGCGTCGGCATCTTGCCGGTCTTCGCGAAGAAGCGCTGGGCCCAGGTGCGCGAGGCGTCGTCGCGGTCCCAATAGAAAGCGGTGGTCAACGTCATGCCCTGCGCCGCTTCGAGTCCGAGGCTGTGAATGTCGCTGATGAACATGTGCAGACCGGCAATCTTCTGTTTGCCGGGGGCGGTGATGCCGAACTCGCGCGCCGTCTTGATCGCATTCACGGTGTCCGCACCGGCATTGGCCAGCGCAATCACCTTGGCGCGCGACGCCTGCGCTTGCAGCAGATAGGACGACAGGTCCGACGAATTGAGCGGATGCTTCGCGCGGCCCACGACCTTGCCGTTCACGTGTTGCAGCGCTTCGGTAGCGTCCTTCTCCAGCGACGCGCCCAGCGCGTAGTCGACGGTGAGGAAATACCAACTGTTATCGCCGCTGCGCGTCATCGCCTTGACCGTGTTCGACGCGAACGAATAGGTGTCGTACGAGTACTGCACCGTGTACGGCGAACAGTCCTCGTTGACGAGCCGTGTGGTGCCCGCGCCCGTCACGATGGCGATACGGCGCTTGGCCTTGGCGACGTTGGCCACCGCCAGCGCCACGGACGACGGCAGCAAGTCCTCGACGACGTCGACCTGCTGGTTGTCGAACCAGTCGCGGGCGATGGTCGCCGCCACGTCGGTCTTGTTCTGATGATCGGCCGAAATCACTTTGACCGGCACGCCGTTGACCTTGCCGCCAAAGTCGTCGACGGCCATTTGCGCGGCAATTACCGAGCCCTTGCCGCCGATGTCGGAGAAGATCGACGACATGTCGGTAAGCACGCCGATCTTCACGACCCCGTCGCTCATCTTGCCGGGCTGAGCCTGTGCGGCGAACGGCACGGCGAAGGCGGCGGCGAGCACCAGGGCAGCCATTAACGTGGTACGATTTGCGCGAAACGTAAACATAATGTTTTCCCGATAGCCTGTAGAGGTGTGATGTGGGTGAAAACGTCTCCCGGCGGCACGGCAACGCCCTCACGTTCGCCGCGCCCAATGCCCTGCCTTGAACGTGTCAGGCCGGGTCGTAGTAGTGAATTTCGAGAAGCAGACAGCCGCCGTTCGACTTGAACGGGCCGTGGAACGCGCCTGGCGGGCGGCACGCATAGGTGTTCGGCGCAAACGCTTCACCGCCCTCGCCCTGTGCGTCGTTGCCGACCGTCAGATCGCCCGAGACGAGATAGACCTCCTCCCAGTAGGTATGCACGAACGGGGCCGTGGTGTAGATGCCCGGTGCGAAGCGCAGCAAACGCGTGCGGCTGCCCGCGCGGTTCGGCTCGTCGAGCGAGCCCGCGAGAATCTTCTGTTCGATGCCCGGGGGATAGCCCGGCGGCACCTCCCATCCCTCTTTCATATCGATGGAGTGAAACTCGTCATGCAACTTGTTGATCGCCATGGGAACTCCTTGTCTGTGGCGGGTAATACCGTCGTAGTGCCGTCGTAGTGCCGTCGTAGTGCGGTTGTGGTGGAAATGAAGTGCGGCTCAGGCCGCGACCGGCTGCCGGACGATCTCGTCCGAGAGCGCATAGGTACCGAGCAGGTTGTCGACCAGCCGCGTGGCCTTCTGCCAGTCGTACGTGCGATAGGCGTGGCCTTTGGTCACGAACGTGGCGCCGGCGTAGAACATCTCGTACTGGTTATGGCGCGAAGCGAATTCGGAGCCCACGGCGTCCCAGGCAAGCTTGAAAAACTTGACGCGCTCTTCGGCGTTGGCCACCGGCGACTTCTGCGTCTTCTCGATAATGCTGGCGAGCATCGGGTTTTCGAAGTCGTGGATGCTCGACGGCAGCATGATCATGCCGCCGCCTGCCAGTTCGCGAAGCGTGCCGAGCACCTTGCCGTAGAGCTGTTGGGTGAGCACTTGCGAGCCGTAGAGCAGGTTGCGGTCCGGCACGTAGTAGCCCTTCTCCATATGGCCCTTCGCCTCCATACCGTGCACCCACGCCTCGACCATCGCCGCCTCGGCCGCCAGTTGTCCGAGCGTCTCGCGTACTTGCGGGAAGGCATTGGTGCCGTTCACCTCGGTAATGCGCAATGCGATGCCCACGAGAAAGCGCAGCTTGACCATCAGCCGCACCTGACATTGATAGTTCTGGTAGCTGTGGGCAGGCGTGGCGTGGAACTGCTTCGCGCACATGGCCGTGTCGCCGGCGACGAAGATGCGCTCCCACGGCACTTTCACGTCGTCGAAGTACAGTACGGCGTCGTTCTCGTCGAAGCGCGACGCGAGCGGGTTATCGAACACCGACGTGGCGCTGCCCTCGTAAGACTTGCGCGACAGCACGCGCAGGCCCTGGGTATTCATGGGGATCGCAAACGACAGTGCGTACATCTCGTCGCCCGCCTTGAGCGGCTGGATGCAACTGCAGAAAACCTCGTTGGCCATGATGCCGCTGGTGGCGAGCATCTTTGCGCCCCGCACCGTAATGCCCTCGTGGTCCTGGTCCACAATGCCGACAGCGAGGTACTTGTCCTCTTGCTCGTGCGCGGCTTTCGACTGATTGGCCTGCGGGTTCACGATCACATACGTCAGGAACAGGTCGTTGTCGCGAGCGTATTTGTAGTAGTCGCGCAGCGCCCCCGCGCGCTTGGTGTCGTATTGTTCGAAAACGTCGATACCCATCACCATGCCTGAAATGCACGAGGCCACGTGATCCGGCGAGCGTCCCATGAAGCCGTAATGCAACTCGCTCCACGCTTCGAGCATCTCGCGGCGTTGCACGAGTTCGTCGTAGCTCGTGGGCAACTGCCAGATGCGCGAGACCTGATCGCCCGTGTCCGGCGACGCGAAGGTCATTGCCTCGAGGTTCTCGGGACGCGCCTGAAAGTCGTACAGACTCGCGTAGCTGCGAATGGAATTGCGGAACGCCGAATGGGTGGTCACGTCACCGACGGCCTTGCCGTCGATATACACTTCGCGTCCGTCACGCAGTTGGCCGATATGTTGACTACCGTTCTTTACCATGACTCTCTCCTGAAACCCTGGGGAACTCACGCCGCCACCGGCGTGGTGTCGAGCGAGCGGTACTGCCCGCCGAAGAAAATGAGCGGCCGGCCGTCGTGGCGCGCCGCGTGGTGCACAACCCGTCCCACAAAGATCACGTGATCGCCGCCGTCGTGTTGCGCATACGGCTCGCATTCGAAGGCAGCCAGCGCCCCCGGCAGCCGGCCAATGCCCTCGCCCTCGAAGCTCACGCCGTCCCACTTGTTGCCCCGGACAGTCGCGAAACGGTTGGAGGTGTCGCGCTGGCTCTCGTCCAGCACATTCACCGTGTAGCGCGCGGCCATGCACAGGTCGTCGAGGCTCAGACAGCGCCGGTCGACCGAGAACAGCACCAGCGGCGGCGCGAGCGAGACCGAATTGAACGACGCCACAGTGATACCGATGGGCGGCCCGTCGTCGCGGGGCGCCGTGATCACGGCCACGCCTGTGGCAAACATGGCGAGCGTGCGACGGAACTGTCGCGCCTCGTCTTCCGAAGCCTGTACTGCGGTCGATGCGTCGTTCATGATTACCTCCTTCTCGAAGCGGCCTCGCAGCGAAACGACACTCGTTTTGCCGCTTCACCCGTCAAACCGTCTTTCGTATTTAGCTTTGTTTGTTAGTAATTATTGAACGTTAACAAAAATAGCTAATCAAGCAAGGTAAACCCTGAGCGCGAAGAAAGTGCACATGCTTTTCGCTGGTGCATCGCCGCACCCGAACCGGGCAAAACCCTTACTGATCATGGGGTTTCATGGGTGGCGCATTGCACAAGACACAACCGGATTGCGCACAACCTATCTCGCTGACTCAGGTCATCCCGGACACAAAAGGGGCGGCATGAAACCCTTTTTTCAATGTGGGAGAGTGCGATTCGTGAGAAATGCGGTGCTACACTCGGCCGCAATTCAAGATGTCCACCGGACGATTCGGAGTTCCCTATGCCGTCTACTACGCCGTCGCTTTTCGAAGCCCCCATCTACATGGACTACAGCGCAACGACCCCGGTCGATCCGCGCGTGGTCGAGACAATGGTTCCGTACCTGAACGTCAATTTCGGCAATCCCGCTTCGCGCAGTCATAGCTACGGCTGGACGGCCGAAGAGGCCGTGGAGACGGCCCGCGAACACGTCGCCGCGCTGCTGGGTGCCGATTCGCGCGAGATCGTCTGGACGTCTGGCGCGACCGAAGGCAACAACCTCGCCATCAAAGGCGCGGCGAATTTCTACAGCGGCAAGGGCAAACACCTGATTACCGTGAAGACCGAGCACAAAGCCGTGCTCGACACCATGCGCGATCTGGAACGGCAAGGGTTTGAGGTCACTTATCTTGACGTGCAGGAGGACGGCCTGATTACGGTCGATACGGTGCGCAACGCCATGCGCCCGGACACCATCCTGGTGTCGGTGATGATGGTGAACAATGAAATCGGCGTGATTCAACCGATCGCGGAGATCGGCGAACTGTGCCGCGAGCGCGGCATCGTGTTTCACTGCGACGCCGTGCAAGCCGCAGGCAAGATCCCGATCGATCTGCAAACGCTCAAGGTCGATCTGATGACGGTCACGGCCCACAAGCTTTATGGCCCGAAGGGCATCGGCGCGCTGTATGTGCGCCGCAAACCCCGCATTCGTATCGAAGCGCAGATTCACGGCGGCGGCCACGAACGCGGCATGCGCTCGGGCACGTTGCCGACGCATCAGATCGTGGGGATGGGCGAAGCGTTCCGGCTGGCGAAGCTCGAACTGGCGTCGGAAGCCGCACGCGTCGGCGCGCTGCGCGACCGCCTGCTCGCAGGTCTTCAGACGATGGACGAGGTGTATATCAACGGCGACATGATCCACCGCGTGCCGCACAATCTGAACGTGAGCTTCAACTTCGTGGAAGGCGAGTCGCTCATCATGGGGATCAAGGGCGTAGCGGTGTCGTCGGGCTCGGCGTGCACATCGGCGTCGCTCGAACCGTCGTTCGTGCTGCGCGCGCTCGGGCGCAGCGACGAACTCGCGCACAGCTCCATCCGATTCACCTTGGGGCGCTTCTCGACCGAGGCGGAAGTCGACAGCGTGATCGAACAGGTGCGCGGCACCGTCGGCAAGCTGCGCGCGATGAGTCCGCTATGGGATATGTATCAGGACGGTGTCGATCTGAACTCGATTCAGTGGGCGGCTCACTGAGGGAGCGCTGGTGCCGCGCCGGGTTCAGCGCTTGTCGCGGGTCGCCAGCAGGTGGCTCAGATCCAGCGTGGCGCGGTCGCCGTTGGTCACGAGTCTGTCGACGACGGCACACAGTACTTTGAATTCGGTGCGTGTTACGCCTTCGAACAGCACGTCGTTGATACGCTGTTGCGAGGGCGTCAGCTCGTGGAGCAGTTTTGCGCCGGCCGCCGTGACCGTCAGGCTCATCTTGCGGCGGTCTTCCGGATTCTGACGCTTGTCGATCAGCTTGAGCGCCTTGAGCTTGTTCGTCTCGATGGTCACGAACGCACCGGACAGGTGCAGATGCTCGGCCAGTTGATTGACGGTGACATCCCCCTGCGACGAGAGATGCACCACCGACTGGAGCAGCGAGTACTGAATGCCCGTCAGACCGATCAGGCTGCCAAACCCGTCGCGCACAGACAACAGGCGTGCGGCGAACGGCAGCAACCCATTGATCAGATGACGGAATTCGGCGTCGGAACCGTCGATGAGACAGGCTGGATTGGTGACGGTAAGGGCCTTCGGGGCCGGCGATTTTGGCATGGAAGCGTTCGGTAAGCGGCGCGGCGCGCCAGGACAATCACTTTGGAAAAAAATTATACTGCAAAGTTATCTGCCTCCTGGCGAGCGGGTTCGATACCCCGCCCTGCCGCGCCCCGGCCCAACGCGCCTGGCCGGCCGGCGTCTTTACCAGCGGACGGTCATCCCGCCCATCCAGGAGTCGCTATAGGTCTGGGGATTGAGCCCGCGCCGGTAACCGACATCGAGATCCAGCCAAGGCTTCGGGCTGTAGATCGCGCCGAGAATCATGAACGCCGGATTGGTCCGCTGCGCGAAGTCGGGGTTTTGCGACGTGCCGACATCGAAGATCAGTTGTGTTGACGGCAGCACACGGTACATCACCGCCCCAGAGACCTTCCACAATGCCTGGCGCTGCGACTGTCGGTTCGGCTCATAGGTTGCCCCGGCGTTGAACAGGAATGTCCAGTCACCGATCGCATACTGGGTGAGCAACGTCGCACCGGCGTTCACCCGGCCAGTGCCGAGCCCGCGCCGATCGCTGCCTGACGGAAACGTCAGGTAGGGCTTGAGGCCGATACTGAAAGCCCCGTTGTCGTACATGCGCCACTTGGCGCCCGTCTCCACATCGCCAATGCCGCTGCCCGCAGTATCGGAGCGATTCTGGATGGTCGTGTAGGGGACGTTGACGTAGAGGTCGATCGCCTCGCCCACGCCGCGCGTCAGCGTGCTGTTCCAAAGGCTCTGGTGCCCGATGTCCGGTTGCTTCGACGTGACTTCGCTATTCGTCTCGAATTGCCAGTTGCCGTCGCCCTGTGTACCGGTGTCGTCGGTGACCAGCGGGTGGGCGGCGAAAGCGCTGAGCGGACAGAACAGCGCCAGATACATCAGTTGCTTCTTCATGAGTCGTTCTCTTGTTAAGCCTATGTCGCACCGCGCGCTGCACGGTGCTTGCATGTGGGTCGCCCCCCCCCCCCCCGCCCCAAGGGGCGGGGGGGGCACATCATTTCAATGTGAGTTGTGTGCCGGATCGAGGCTCGATCAGAACCAGCGGCCAAAGCGGCGGATGTAGATCGTCTTCACCACCTGAGCGAGCGCGATGTAACCGAGCATGGTCGCCACGAGCCAGTAGAAGTACGAGCCCGGCAGTGCGATGAAGCCCAGTGCCTCGGCAAACGGCGAGTACGGCAGCCAGCAGGCGATCACAATGGCCACCGACGTGGACAGCATGATCGGCAATGCCGGCGTGCTTTGCAGGAACGGGATCTTCTGCGTGCGCAGCAAGTGCACCACAAGCGTCTGCGACACCAGGCCTTCGACAAACCAGCCCGAGTTCATGATGACCTGACCCGCGTCTCCGCCCTGGGCGTGATACAGCGCGCCCGCACCGAAGACCGTCCACATCAGCACGTAAGTCGTGATGTCGAACACCGACGAGGTCGGCCCGAGCCACAACATGAAGCGCCGGATATTGCCGGCATCCCACTTGCGCGGCTTTTTGAGGAACTCGGGGTCCATGCGATCCCACGGCAGGAACATCTGCGAGATGTCGTACACGAGGTTCTGCACCAGCAGTTGCATCGCAAGCATCGGCTGCCACGGCAGGAACGCGCTGGCCACCAGCACCGAGAACACGTTGCCGAAGTTCGAGCTGGCCGTCATGTTCAGGTACTTCAGAATGTTGCCGAACGTCTCCCGGCCCTTGATCACGCCCTCTTCGAGCACCATCAGGCTCTTCTCGAGCAGGATGATGTCGGCGGTCTCCTTGGCGATGTCGGCACCGGTGTCCACCGAGATGCCGACGTCCGCATCGCGCAATGCGGGGGCGTCGTTGATGCCGTCACCGAGGAAACCCACGGTGTGGCCGTTCGCCTGCAATGCCTTGACCACACGCGCCTTGTGCAGCGGTGCGAGTTTCGCGAACACCGTGGTATGCCCGACCATCTCGCGCAGCTTGGCGTCGTCCATCGGCTCGATGTCCGAACCCAGCAGCGGGGTGCCCGGCTCAATGCCCACCTGACGGCACACATTCATCGTGACGATGGGGTTGTCGCCAGTGAGCACCTTGACCGCCACGCCATGCTCGCGCAGTGCGGCAATGGCGGGTGCGGCCGAATCCTTGGGCGGATCGAGGAAGGTCAGGAAACCGCAGACCGTCAGGCCCGCTTCGTCAGCCGTCTTGTATTGCGTCTTGGTCTCGTCCGCCGGAATGTCGCGGGTCGCCACAACGAGGACACGGAAGCCCTCTTCGTTGTAGGCCTCAGCGCGGGCCAGCAGCATGGCGCGGGCCGTGTCGTCGAGCGGGCGCACGCCCTCCGGGGTCTTCACGTGCGTGGAGACGGACAACATTTCTTCGACGGCACCCTTGGTCACCATCAGGTGCTCGCCACGTTCGTTGGCGACCACGACCGACAAACGCCGGCGCACGAAGTCGAACGGTAGCTCGTCGATTTTGGCAAACGTGCGCGGTTGCACGGCGTCGCCGATCTCGTTGGCGCGACGGATGATCGCCACGTCGATCAGATTGCGCTGACCGCTCTGGTGATAGCTGTTGAGCCAGCCAAGGCGCAGCACGTCCTCCTGCTCGTCGCCCGTCACGTCGAGATGCCGCTCGAGAATGATGCGGTCTTGCGTGAGCGTGCCGGTCTTGTCGGTGCAGAGCACGTCCATGGCGCCGAAGTTCTGGACAGAGTTCAGACGCTTGACCACCACCTTGCGTCGCGCCATCGCCAGTGCACCGCGCGCCAGATTGGCGCTCACGATCATGGGCAGCATTTCCGGTGTCAGACCGACCGCCACCGCCAGGGCGAACGTCAGCGCGCTCACCCAGTCGCCCTTGGTCAGGCCGTTGATCATGAAGACGACCGGCACCATCACCAGCATGAAGCGGATGAGCAACCAACTCACGCTGTTCACGCCACGGTCGAAGCTCGTCTCGACTCGCTTGTGGCTCACGACGTTCTTCGCGAGTGCACCGAAATAGGTGTCGCCCGCCGTCGCGACGACGACACCGGTGGCCGTACCGCTCACCACGTTGGTGCCCATGAAGCAGACATTCGACAGGTCCAGCAGGCTGGCATTGCCCTGCCCATCGGCCGTCTCCGCCGACTTTTGCGCAACGGCACCCAGCGTGTCGTACTTCTCGACGGGCAACGCCTCGCCGGTGAGCACCGCCTGACTGATGAACAAGTCGCGAGATTCGATCAGACGCAGGTCGGCCGGAATCATGTCGCCCGCCTGCAACGTCACGATGTCACCCACGACCAGCTCACGCATGGCGACTTCGTGACGTTCCGACTTACCCGAGACGGTGACGCGGCGGCGAACGGACGCCGTGGTGCGCACCATCGCCTTGAGCTTCTCTGCCGCGCGCAGCGAACGGAACTCGGAGAAGAAGCGCAGCAGGCCGCTGATCGTCACCATCGTCATCAAGATGGTGATGCCCATGTAGTCTTTATCGTCCGGGTCGGCGAAGTAGACATCGGTGAAGAAGCTGACGATGGCGAGCGCGAGCAGCACCATGACAAACGGGTTCTTGAACGCGCTGAACAACTGCACGGTCCAGTGGGGCGGCTTGTCGTGCGCGATTTCGTTGGGGCCGTAGCGGGTCTGGCGCTGGCCGACATCCTCGAGCGTGAGACCACTCTCGTCGGTGCCGAGTGTATGAAAGACGTCCTGCAGCGGTTCGGTCGCCAGCCGGGCAACGGCGTCGGGGCCCGAGAGCGGCAGGTCGGAGCTTGTCGAGCGTTCGACAAAGCCGCGCTGTTTATGGCGCGAATGGAGGTTCTTGTTCATGACGATTTCCTGGCACGGCTTACGCTGGCATGGCGGCCGGCCGGTCTCGTCAAGCGCTACCAGATGTCATGTCTCCGGAAAAAAGCGCAAACGCACCCAGCCGCGCCGCGCGGCGCGCGGTCGGTAGTAACGAAAATTCTTGGGTCTGGCATCGGAGCGCCCGCCGGAAGTCCGTGCGCCATGCGCGCGGTTCCGACGGGCCTCATTCGGCTACTTCCGTCTTCCATATCGGACTCCTTAGGTTTTGCTATTCGGCACACCGGCAGACGCGATCGCGCTGCGCGGCAAAGAAATGGGGCATCGATCGGCGGCGTCGCCCTATGCGTGCGCGGGCATGGCGTCGGCGAGCGCGCGACGGGTACTGTCGTCGGACCAGACCACGCGACGCACGCTACGCTCGCCGGACAGGCGCATGACAAGCGACGTGAGCGACGCCCGCGAGGCGAGCGGACAATCGAGCGTAACGGTGGCGGACGCTTCGTCGCGATCGTTCCGACGCGTAATGCTGACGTGCGTCGCGCGAAGACCGAGCGCGGTGAGATCGATGAACATCTGTTTGCGCAATGCCCCCAAGGCATCGGCCAGGCAGACGATGGTCAGGCGCGACACCGGCGTGGTGCGCGTCGATTGGCTTTGAAAAGCCTGAAACGTTTGAAAAACTCGCATGACTTCCTCGCATGGCTGCGAATCGTCCCCACCACACGCGGTAAGGACAGTCGGCGCGTGCACGTGCCGTCTCGATGCCAGGGAGGCATGCGCAAGACGACAACGCCCATCACGGGCACAACAGTGGAATTTCTGCGGGAATTGCGCCGAAGACGTGACGCTCAGGAAGAGCGATTATTGGCGCCAGACACCGCATCCTGCATGAGGACGCGGCACAGGGAAGGCTGTGGATCCTCAGGCAATCAGTCGATCAACGATCGACTACTACTGGCATCGGAATTCACGGACAACCCCTTTAATTTGAAGACAGGGCGGATGGTAACTGAGGCCAAATTGGGGCGTCAAGCATAAAATGCTGCGCCGCAACCCAGTTGGGAATTTACCTATCGATTGAGGCGCTTTATCGCCGCCCAAAGCCACGGGACGGCCTTATGCGCCTACCGAACGGCATGCCCATGATCGTGAATGACGAGCGGCGCGCTACCGGCCGGACTCGCCGGCCAGCCCTTATTCGTTCTCTTCGAAGTAGTGCCCGAACTTCACCTGCTTGGTGCGGATGTAACGTTCGTTTTCTTCGCGCATCGGAATATCGAGCGCCACGCGTTCGCACACCGGAATGCCGTGCTTCGTGAGCGTATCGAACTTCTTCGGATTGTTACTCATGAGGCGCACCGAGCGCACGCCGAGAATGCGCAGGATCGCGGCTGCGGAATCGTATTCTCGAGCATCGTCGGGCAGCCCCAGATCGAGGTTCGCTTCAACGGTATCGCGCCCCTGTTCCTGCAGCAGGTACGCGCGAATCTTGTTGCTCAGTCCGATGCCGCGTCCTTCATGGCCTCGCAGATACAGCATGACGCCGCGTCCGGCTTCGGCGATCTTGCGCATGCCCGCGTCGAGTTGTTCCCCGCAATCGCAGCGGTAGGAACCGAATACATCCCCCGTCAGGCATTCCGAATGCAGACGCACCAGCGTCGGCGCATCTGTCGACACATCGCCCATGACCAGCGCGAGATGCTCGTTGTTGCTGCCTTTGACGCGGAATGCGTGGGAGGTGAAAGTGCCATAGCGGGTCGGCAGGGTCGCGGTAGCGACAAGCTCGACGCATTCGCCAGCGTCGCACGCGGGCGTGGCAGAGGCATTACCAGGGGACTTCATGATGACGTTCAAACGGGCCGAATGGAGAGTCGCGTGCCACCGGACAGCGGTGGCGTGTGCTCGGAGTGTACCGCCATTTCCAATTTTCGGCCGGCAGCGGCGTGCAACACACTGTTGCAAGTCGCTACCGAATCGGTGGCACCGGCCCCAGCGCGTCCCTTCGGACGAAGTCAAACCGCGCCAAACGGTGAGGCGTTCGCCACCAACCCATCGCGGATCGATGCAATGGCCGCGATGGTGTCATTGATGTCGTCGTCGCCGATATGACGGTGCGTGACCAGCCGCAGCATGGAAGTGCCGCTCGCGCGCGCCAGAATGCCGCACTCCGCGAGCACCGCCTCCCACGTGCTGGAATTGCATTCTCGCTGCTCCCCCACACGCAACCGCACGATATTGCTTTTCGACGGCACGGCGTCCACCAATTGAGGATCGATCTGGGCGAGTCCGGCCCACAGGCGTTGCGCGCGCTGATTGTCGTCGGACAGGCGCGTGACCATCGTCTCCAGCGCCACCTTGCCTGCTGCGGCCATGATGCCCGCCTGACGCAAGCCGCCGCCCGTCATGCGCCGGAATGCGCGCGCCTGTTCGATCATCGCATGCGAACCGGCGAGCATGGCGCCCATTGGCGCGGAGAGTCCCTTCGACAGGCAGAACGTCAGACTGTCGCAATGGGCGGCGATCTGGCCAACGTCGACGCCCAGCGCGGCGGCCGCATTGAACACGCGGGCACCGTCCATATGCACCGGCACGCCCGCACGCGACGCCAGCGCGTGCACGTCGGCCAGATACCCCAGCGACGGCACGTAGCCGCCGGAGTGGTTATGGGTTGACTCCACACCGACCATCGCCGTTGGCTGCCCGTAACGCGAAAAGCCGGGACGCAATGCCCCGGCCAGTTGATCGAGATCCATCTCGCCGCGCACCGATGGGATGAGCACCGGATACAGATGCGCGAGCCGCGACATGCCGCCCGCCTCCGACTTTGCCATATGCGACTGCGCGTCGACCACGGCCTCGCCGCCGCGGGTGGCATGACACAGCGAGGCGATCAGATTGCCCATCGTGCCGGAGACGACGAACATCGCCTCCTCTTTCCCTGTCATGACCGCCGCGAGATGTTCGAGTGCGCGTACCGTGGGATCACCCTCGAGGGTGTCGTCACCCAGCGACGCGGCCTGCATCGCTTCCCACATCAGTGCCGTGGGACGGGTGACGGTGTCGCTTCGCAGATCGACTAAGCGCTCGGTGTTACCTGATGTCATGCGAACTCCTGACCGTGGGCATGACCGCCAGTGCTTGCGGACGAGGACTCGGCGGCAAGCGCCGCTTGCACGGCCTCGGGCGACTCGTACGCAATGCCGGCAAGCTTCATGACGAGCTTGATGGCCACGGTGTTGCTGAAAACGTTGATGGCGGTACGGCCCATGTCGAGGAAGGCATCGACACCGGCAATGATCGCAAGCGCTTCGATAGGCACGCCGATGGTCGTGAGCACCATCGCAATGGCCACCAGCCCGCCAGACGGCACGTTCGCACTGCCTTTGCTGGCGAGCGTGGTGACGAGCACGATGGAGAGCAGCGTCGGCATGTCGAGCGGCACATGATACGCATCGGCCAGAAAACCGACGGCCAGTGCGAAGTACATGATCGAGCCGTCGCGGTTGAACGCGTAGCCCAGCGGCAGCACGACCGACGCGATGGCCTTGGGCACCCCCATTGTGATGAGCTTTTCCATATGCAACGGCAGCGTGGCTTCCGACGAGCGCGTGGCGAAAGCGAGAATCACCGGCTCACCGATGGCGCGCGTTGTCTCCAGCGGCTTTTCGCCAATGGCCTTGAGCAGAATCCAGAACAGCACCAGCAGCACCCCAAGGCCCAGATACATCGTGCCCACGAGTTTGACAAGGGCGAGGATCGTGCCAACACCCTGCGTTGCGAACAACCAGGAAATGATGGCGAAGATCGCGAGTGGCGAGAGTGAGATGATCCAGTCCGTCAGCTTGAACACGGCCCCCATCAGGGCATCGAGCACCCCCACGAGCGGCTTGGCACGCTCACCGATGGCAGAGAGCGCCAGGCCGAGCAGCACCGCGAAGACCAACACCGGCAACAGGTTGCTGCCGCTCATCGCCGCGAAGATGTTCGACGGAATCATTTCCAGGAAGAACTTGGTCCAATCGACCGAGGCGGCAATCGGTTTGGCCGACGCATGTGCCGCCGCGAGATTCGCCCCGAGCCCCGGATGGAAGATCGCGTTCAGGCCCAGCCCGATTACGATGGAGACCAGCGTGGCGATGAAGAAGTAGATGAGGCTGATGGCCGAAACCCTTCCGAGCGCGCGGGCGTTGTGCCCCATCTGATAAATGCCTAGCGTGATGGCGGTGAAAACGAGTGGCACGACGATCATCTTTACGGCCTGCACGAAGGCAGTGCCCACGGGCATGAGCTTCGTGGCAAGCGCCGGGGCGAACATACCGCAGCCGATGCCGAGCGCCAGACCGATGAGCATCTGGACGGGCAACGGGATGAGGCGTTTCTTGCTGGCAGAACGTGACGACATGACAACAATCTCCGGAAATTGCGTGGTGACGCGGTTTTCGCTTGTCGGGGGCGATCAGCGCTGAGTACCGGGCGGCACGGTGGGAGGAACGAGCGCCTGCAAGCGCGCTTGCATGGCGTGCGTGAGGTGGTCCCAGACATGACGCTGAGCCGCCTCGGGACGCCCGGCGGCGATGGCGTCGAAGATCGCGAGGTGTTCGCGAACTGCGGCGCGCGTGCGCTCGGCGTCGTAATGCGGGATACGTTGCAGCGCCAGACCGTTCTGAGTGCGCAACGCGTGATAGGTCTCGGTGAGCCGCCCGTTGTCGGCCGCGGCAAACATCGCTTCGTGAAACTGCCAGCCCACGCGCTGCGTGATATCGACGTCAAGAGGCAAGCCCTGCTCGCCCTGCGCATCCAGTGCGCGCAGGCGAACGGCGACTTCCTGGAGCGCGGGTGTCACGCCCTTTTGCGCCGCCAGCCACGCGGCCATGCCTTCGAGCGCGAGCCGGACTTCGTGAATCTCGCTCAGATCCCGCACCGACAACTGCCGCACGAAGGTGCCACGCATCGGCACGATCTCCAGCAGGCCGTCGTTGGCGAGCGCACGAATCGCCTCGCGCACAGGCGTGCGGCTCACGCCGAAGCGCTCCGACAGGGCGCGCTCGGAGAGCGCTTCGCCCGCGCGGATTTCACCGGAGACGATCAGGGCGCGAATGGCGTTATAGGCCGAATCGCTCAGGGCGGGAGTACGTTGGTTCTGGTTCATAACTGGTATACCAGCAAAAAACAATTTGCCGGTCAACGCGAAAAGCTGTTGGATGGGGGATTTTCGGGTAAACGATAGCCTCACTTCCCCCGCTGGCGAGGCTGGTGCGAAGCGTACGGCAACGGGGTCACGTCAGTCGCCGGGAAGATATGCGATCGTGAAGTTGAATCGCCTCGCTCAACGCGCCGTTGTCATACCCGTTGAGCGTTGAGGATTGAGCGAAGGCAGCCGCAACGCAGGAAAGCTGCCGGTGAAAGCAGTGTTACGATGCGCACGACGCTATGGTCCGCACTGTCGCCCGAGCGACAGACCCACGCCCCCGCTGTTCGCCGCCGTATTACCGATTTTTCGCAGGAAACCACCGGAATGATCAATTTCAATCTTCTGCCGTACTTTCTGGCGACCGTCACCGTGCTCGTCGCGATTCCCGGACCAACGACCGTCTACATCTCGACGGCCAGTGCCAGCCAGGGCTTCCGATTCGGCGTGGCCTCGTGCTTCGGCGTGATGCTCGCGACACTCGTTCACGTCAGCTTGGCCGCCGCCGGACTGACCGCGTTGTTGCTCGCCTCACCGTTTCTTTTCAGCGCGATCAAGCTTCTAGGGGCGGCCTATCTCGTCTATCTGGGCATCAAAGCGATCCGTAGCAAGCCTGCACCGTCGGACACTACCTCTGTGTCTGTGCCACCCGCGCCTGCGCTAGGCGAGTCAATCAAGAAGGGGTTTCTGGTCAACCTGCTCAATCCGAAGACGGGGTTGTTCATCGCCGCATTTCTACCCCAATTCGTGACCCCGTCGTTGGGGCACGTACCGCTGCAGATTGTCACGCTGGGCCTGCTGCTCGTACTGGTCGGGGCAGTGAGCGACGTCACTTACGCAGCACTCGCCCGCACCATCAGCCGTGCCCTCGCCAACCGCAGTCGCCGACCGGGTATCGGGAAATATGTGGCCGGCCTGCTTTACATGGGCCTCGGCGTGGCGGCGTTGGCGACGTCGAACGGCGCGACGAAGTGATCGCGCCTGACCGCACCTTAGTGAGAACCTCGCGAATGTTGATCGCCTTCGCCGGACTGCCGGGCACCGGAAAAACAACCGTGGCGCAAGCGCTCGCTCGCGAGATTGCCGCCGTCTATCTGCGCATCGATACGTTGGAGCAGGCATTTATCGCGTCTGGAAGCTGCGGTGCCGATGTGGGGCCTGCCGGCTATCTCGCTGGTTATGCCGTGGCGAAAGACAATTTGCGCCTTGGGCAGACCGTCATCGCGGATTCGGTCAATGCCTTGCGGGTGACGCGCAGTGCCTGGCGACGTGTGGCGCACGAAGCCAGCGTGCCTATCGTCGAGGTTGCGCTGATTTGCTCCGATGCGGCTATGCACCGTGCCAGGGTCGAGGGTCGATGCGCCGATATTCTCGGCCACAACCTGCCGACATGGGAAAGCGTGCTCGAACGTCAATACGATGCTTTGGATGCCGAACCTCTCGTCATCGATACTGCCACCATATCGGTGAAGCAGGCCGTCGCCACGATCCTTCGTCACCTGCCGCGGGGCCGATAAGGCCAACTTCGCCTCGCCCTACGTGTCGCCGATGGGCTTGGCCGCCGGTTTCCCGAACGCCACGCTCGCCATAGCAAAAATGCCCGTTAACGGCTGTGAGGCGTCGACGGGCATCTTGTTACACCACACAAGAATTTCTGGCGGAAAGCAGCCGGAGTCGAACCGACCTGGGAGCGGCTGACGCCCCCAACCGGGTTTGAAGCCCGGCCGCATCACCGGATACGGATGCCTTCCTCAAGACAAAACCATTTCACTTGCTCGATGACGCGGCAAGCAATCCTGCATTGCGCAGGCTACCTAACGATAACGTCACCCCTACATCGACTTACGCCGCGCCCCACACCGCACCGGGGCGCCGCACATGAAAATTGCCAACGCGGCGAGTATATCCCGCGCGATCGAAGAACTCCAGAATCTGAATCGCACGCTTGCGGCCCAATCCCGTCGCATCCCGAAACACGCCGGCTTCGACCTTGCCGTCCGCACCGGCGATCATGCCTGCCAGCGTCTGCACGCACGTGTCGTCGTAGAACAGGTCCTTGACGATCTGATGCACGCGTGCCTGCCGCGCGAGCTTGCGCAACACCGAGCGCACCCGCTCTTCGGGCACGTTCAGCTCGCGTCCCATATCCCGGACCCAAGGCGGATTGAAGTGCCCCTGCGCAACGCGCTGCAGCAACACTTCGGCCAGCGCATTCTCCTCATCCGTCATTTCGACGCGGTGCGCCGGCAGATGCAACCACGCGCCCGTGCGCGCCAGCACACCTTCGACCAACATCGCGCGCACCACAATACGCCAGCGCAAGGCGTCCAGCGACGGCCAGGTCATGCGGCTCAGACGTGTGGCATCGAGACCCGGCTCGTCCGGTACGCGTGCGTGATAGTCGCGCAGCGCATCGAGCACCCGGCTGCGAACGTTGTCCCACGCCTGCGGCGCAAACGCCAGCGACTCGCCCTCCGCCTCGGGAAGCACCACGGCGTTCGCCGGCCACTGCCATTGCCCGGCAGGCACCCCGGTCAGCGCCACGACCTGCGCACTCGTCAGCCCGAATGCCGACTGCGCGAGCAGCGCATCGAGTCCGTCGCCATCGAGATAACGCGCAACGGCATCGAGCCACGCCAGACGTGCAGCCGAACGACGCTTTCGTTCGGGCGCCGCCGGGTCGAGTATGCGTCCGCCGCCGACGGTTGCCGTCGCCTGCGGATTGCGCGCGATGAAGCGGTCGCCCGGCATTGTGCAAACAGGGGTATCGAAGACCAACTGCACACGCATCGTGCCTCCCGGCGCCAGCGTGTCGCCTTCGAGAAGCACCGTATGGGCCTGAATATGCGCCGTGCCTAAATGAACATGCAGCGGAAACCATTGCGTGAGAGGCGCGCTGCCTTCCAGCCAATGCAGCTCGACGTCCACATGCGTCGACGGCCCCGACAATCCCGCAGCAACGATCCAGTCGCCGCGCCCGAGCTGGTCGCGCTCGACGCCCGCCAGATTCAACGCGCAGCGCTGCCCTGCCTTGCCCGCTTCCACCGGCCGGTTCTGTGCATGGATGCTGCGCACCCGCACCGGCAGTCCCTGCGGCATCACAGTGAGAGAATCCCCCACGTGCGCAGTGCCGGCGAACGCCGTGCCGGTCACGACCGTGCCTTGGCCCGCCAGTGTGAAGACGCGATCCACGGCCAGTCGGAATACGGCGTCGTTGCGGCGCGTTGCGTTGCCGGACTCGCTCAGCGCCTGCGCCGCCCGCGTCAACGACTCGCGTAACACCGCCACACCGGCATCGCCCGGCGTCGTCGCGCACACAGGCACCACGTCAGCTTGCGCCAGCGGGGTGTGCGCGAGCCATTGCGAAATCTCTTGCGTCACCGCCGCCAGACGCGCCGCATCGACACGATCCGCCTTGGACAGCGCCACCATGCCACGCCGCACGCCCAGCATCGTCAGAATGGCGAGATGCTCGCGCGTCTGCGGCATGATGCCGTCGTCCGCCGCGATCACCAGCAACGCGAAGTCGATGCCGACCGCACCGGCCGCCATCGTGTGAATCAACTTCTCGTGCCCGGGAACGTCGATGAATCCCAACACCTCCCCATCCGGCAACGGTGTGTAGGCATACCCCAATTCAATGGAAATGCCGCGCGCCTTTTCTTCCTTCAGCCGGTCGGTGTCGACACCGGTCAACGCGCGAACGAGACTCGTCTTGCCGTGGTCGATATGACCTGCGGTGCCCACGATCATGCACGAAGCTCCGCAAATTGCAGCGCGAGCCGCGCCTCTTCCTCCGTTTCGAGACAACGCAGATCGAGCCACAGCGTCTGATCAGCAATGCGGCCGATCACCGGATACGGCAGCGCGCGCAACGCCGCTTCGAGTTTGGCGAGCGCACGACCGCTGCCGCGCTTGCCACCACCGGCAGGCGCAATCGCCAGCCCGTAACTCGGAAGCTGCTCAACGGGCAACGCGCCACTGCCGATCTGACTCACCATCGGCGCGGCGGTGACGGTATAGGCATCGCCCAGCGACTTCGCAAGAACCGGGGTGAGACGCTCCGCCTGCGCCGCCATGTCGGTGCGTGTACGCGTGAGCAGCCGCAACGTGGTGAGCCGCTCGGTCAGATGATCGGGATCGCGATACAGACGCAACACCGGCTCCAGCGCCGCAAGCGTGAGTTTGCCGACGCGCAGCGCTCGCTTGAGCGGGTGCTTCTTGATCTTGGCGATGAGATCCTTGCGTCCGACTATCATGCCCGCCTGTGGCCCGCCCAGCAATTTGTCGCCGGAGAAGGTGACGAGATCGGCACCCGCCGCAATCGTCTCCTGCACGGTCGTCTCGTGCGGCAGGCCCCAACGCTCCAACGGCGCAAGCGTGCCGCTGCCGAGATCCACCGCCACCGGCACACCGTGCGGCCGGGCAATCTGCACGACCTCGGCAACGTCGACACTCTTGGTGAAGCCCGAGACTTCGTAGTTGCTGCAATGCACTTTCATCAGCAACGCCGTCTTGTCGCCAATGGCATTGCGATAGTCGGCGGCATGGGTGCGATTGGTCGTGCCCACCTCGACGAGCTTCGCGCCCGCGTGCGTCATGATGTCGGGGATGCGAAACGCGCCGCCGATCTCCACCAGTTCGCCGCGCGAGACGACGACCTCACGACGCTTGGCGAGCGTGGCCAGCATCAGCAGCACCGCCGCTGCGTTGTTGTTCACGACAGTTGCCGCCTCGCCGCCGGTCAACTCGCACAGCAGGGGCGCGACGAGATCGTCGCGGTCGCCGCGTCCGCCTGTAGCCAGATCGAATTCGAGGTTGGCCGGGGCGGTGAGCGCCTGCATGACCGCCTCGACGGCAGCCTCCGGCAGCAACGCGCGCCCGAGATTCGTGTGCAGTACCGTGCCCGTGAGATTGAAAACCGGACGCAGCGTGCCCCGGTTGCGCTCGGTCAGGGTGTGCGTCACTCGCGCCCCGAAAGCGGCCGGCGTGAGTGCGTCGCGCGTCAGCGTGCCCGTCAGCGCCGCCGCGCGACATTCGTCGAGATCGCAACGCAAGGCAGCCGTGACTTGTGTGCGGCCAAAGTCGGCCAGCGCGGCCTGAAACTCGGACATCCCCAACAGCCGGTCAAGCGACGGCAGATCCGCCGCCCCCGCCAGCCCGCGATCGTGCTCGGCCATCCCCGTCCCCTTAAGCGTCTTCAGTGTTCTGCCAGAGCAACGGGTTCCCGTTGGCCCGCGCGTAACCCGCTTCGCCCATCAATACGTCGAGGGCGAGGCTCGCGAGGTCATCGGCAACCGGCTCGACGAACGGGTCTTTGTCCTGATAGAAGATCTTGCGATAACTGTGGCAGTCGTCGCACGACTCCGCCCGGATGGGTGAAGACGCAACGCGCTTGGCCGCTTCGTCGAGCTTCGGACGGCCATCGGCGGCCTTGGCGACGTCGGCCTCGGCCTCGGCCTCGGCATTGGCATTGGCATTGGCATTGGCATTGGCATTGGCATTGGCCGCCGCCAAGGCTTGTGCGTTCGATACCGCAGCGTCCCCCGACTTGTCGACGACGTGGTACGCGACATGTTCGCTCGCTTCGCAATGGGTGCACTTCACGCGAACCATATGCCATTCGGTCGAGCACAGTCCGCAGGCGAGATAGCGATAGCCTTCATGCGCGCCGCCGATACGAACGACGCTCGCCACCGGCAGCGTGCCGCACACCGGGCAGACATTGGGCACGTCGAGCATCGGCACTTCGCCTGCGTCGAACGTGCTTGCCACGCCCGTCCAGAGCACTTGCAGCGCGGCCATCAGAAACGGGGCGCTCGCGGCGTCGACGCCTTTGCCGTGCCCGGCGAGCAGCGATAGCGCCCCGGCTTCGAGCGTGGCCGGATCAGTTGCACGAATCCGATCGAGTACCCCGCGAACCGGAGCCGGCAAGTCCGGCTGCGCCGCCACGACGTCGAGCAGCGGTGTGAGCAGCGGCTGCCAGCGCCCCGCGTCGTATCCGCCGGTGGCGGGCACGAGCGGCATGCAGTGCCGCTGTGCCTGCTCGATGGATTCGACGGACGGACGTTCTGGCTGGAAGTTGTCGAGCACGCGTTGCTGCGCGTCGACAAGTGCGGCCATTAGCCGCAGATAATCGCCCAGCGGATGGCCGTCGGCAAGTTGACGCAAACGCGCCGCCCGTACCGAGAAAACCTCGGCACGCTGCGGCATGCGCAAACGGGGAATGGAAGTGCGATCGAGCGACTCGATCTGTCCGGGTTCAAGAATGCGTTGCAAGGTGGCCGGCCTCGTAAGAGCGTCCGGCCACCTGGGCCGGACTCATTTGTTGAGTTGCTTGTACCAGGCGCGATGGTGTTTCCACGCCCAGCCGCGGGTAACGGTACCGCGCGTCATGGCGCGCACGGAACCCTTGATCCAGATTGCCGCGTAGATGTGCGTAATGATGCCGCAAATCAACACGAATGCACACACCGCATGCACATCGGATGCCAGACGAACGACCCAGATCGGGAAGTAGAACGCGAAATACGCGCGCCAGATCACGATACCCGAGAGCAGCAGTCCGATCATGCACAACACCATCACGTAGAAAAGCAGCTTCTGTCCGGCGTTGTAGCGCCCCACCTCCGGCAGATTCTCTTCGCGATTGTTGAGCACGTCGCCGATCTTCTTCATCCACTCCGTGTCGCGCGACTCGAACTTGTTGTAGCGGGCAAGCCGCAGCGCGAGCCACACGAAGGCGGCGAACATCACCAGCCCGACGAACGGATGCAGAATCCGCGTCCACGGCCCGCCGCCGAACAGATTGGTGAGCCAGAACATCGACGGATGGAACAGCGCCAGCCCGGAGAGCGCGAGCAGAATGAACGTGCCCGCGACAATCCAGTGGTTGATGCGCTCCGCGGCGTTGTAACGCTCGATCAGATCGTCCTTACGATCGCTTGGTTCGTGCGACATGGTCAGACCTCCTCGTGCGTGACGACGCCCTTCTGGCCATCGGGACCATCTCCCTTGCGGGATGCATCGTACCGGCGGGCTTGCTCCTCATCCTCTTCGGCCGTCTCGTTCGGACCGGTCTTGATGTAGTGGAAGAAGCCGGCAATCGCGGTGAACGCCATGGCGGCCACGCCCAGCGGCTTGGCGATGCCCTTCCAGAACGTCACCATCGGGCTGATGCGCGGGTTGTCCGGCAGGCCGTGGTACAGCGACGGCTTGTCGGCATGATGCAGCACATACATCACGTGCGTGCCGCCCACTCCCGCCGGATCGTAGAGCCCCGCGTTGTCGAAGCCCCGCGATTTCAGGTCTTCGATACGCTCGGCCGCCTGATCTTTCATGGCGTCCTTGGTGCCGAACATGATCGCGCCGGTCGGACACGTTTTCACGCACGCCGGCTCCAGCCCGACCGACACACGATCGGAACACAACGTGCACTTGTAGGCCTTGTGGTCCTTCTGCGAGATGCGCGGGACATTGAACGGGCACCCGGTAATGCAGTACCCGCAGCCGATGCAGTTCTCTTCGTGAAAATCGACGATGCCGTTGGCGTATTGCACGATCGCCCCCGGCGACGGACAGGCCTTCAGGCAGCCTGGGTCCTCACAATGCATGCAGCCATCCTTGCGGATGAGCCACTCGAGGTCGCCCTTCGGGTTTTCGTACTCGGTGAAGCGCATGAGCGTCCACGAGTCCGCCGACAGGTCGCGCGGATTGTCGTACACGCCCACGTTCTCGCCAACTTCGTCGCGCAGATCGTTCCACTCCATGCACGCCGTCTGGCAAGCCTTGCAGCCGATGCACTTCGAGACGTCGATGAGTTTGGCGACGTCGCCCGTGTGCGCCTCGCGCACCGAGGGCGACGGCAAGGTCGTTGCCGAGCGCCGTTTGATATCAAGTGATTGCAGTGCCATGGCGCCTCCCTATGCCTTCTCGACCTTCACCAGGAACGACTTGAACTCGGGAGTCTGCGAATTGCCGTCGCCAACGATCGGCGTGAGCGTGTTCGCGAGGAACCCGGGTTTGGCCACTCCCTTGAAGCCCCAGTGAATCGGAATGCCGACGTGATGAATCGTCTTGCCTTCCACCTTGAGCGCACGAATGCGTTTGGTGACGACCGCACGGGCCTTGATGAAGCCCCGGTTGGACGACACCTTGACCGTGTCGCCCGCCACAATGCCGATCTCCTTCGCCAGTGCTTCGCCGATTTCGACGAACTGCTCCGGCTGGATGATCGAATTGAGCAACGCGTGCTTGGTCCAGTAGTGGAAGTGCTCGGTCAGACGATAGGTCGTCGCCACATACGGGAATTTATCCACGGTACCCATCGTCGCCAGATCGTCCGGGAACACGCGTGCGCCCGGATTGCTGGTGGCCTTGGGTTGCTTCGGATGCAGCGGGTTGTAGCCCAGCGGCGTCTCAAACGGCTCGTAGTGCTCGGGGAACGGCCCTTCGGCCATGCCCGCCTTCGCGAAAAAGCGCGCCACGCCCTCGGGGTTCATGATGAACGGGCTCATGCCGCCCGCCGGGTCCTCGTCGACCTTGAAGTCGGGCACGTCGGCTCCCGTCCAGGCCTTGCCGTTCCACCACACCAGCTTGTGCTTCGGATTGAACGGTTTGCCCGTCAGGTCGGCCGACGCACGGTTATACAGAATGCGACGGTTCGCCGGCCATGCCCACGCCCAGTTCAACGTCTGACCGATACCGGTCGGATCGCTGTTGTCGCGGCGTGCCATCTGGTTACCCGCCTGTGTCCAGGCACCGGCAAAGATCCAGCAACCGGACGAGGTACTGCCGTCATCCTTGAGTTCCGCGAAGCCGGCCAATTGCTCACCGGCCTTGCGCGTGACCTTGGTCGGGTCCTTCGGATCAACGATGTCCTTGAGCGCGCGGCCGTTGTATTCCTTGGCGATTTCCTCGGGCGACGGGCTCTCCGCCTGGGCATACGGCCACGACAGATTGACGATCGGGTCGGGGAATTTACCGCCCTGCGTCTTGTACATCTCGCGCAGGCGCAAGAACAGCCCCGTCATGATCTCGATGTCGGTGCGTGCTTCACCCGGCGGCTCGGCGCCCTTCCAGTGCCATTGCAGCCAGCGGCCCGAGTTGACCAGCGCGCCGTCTTCTTCGGCGAAGCAGGTCGTCGGCAGGCGGAACACCTCCGTCTGGATCTTGCTGGAGTCGACGTTGTTGTGCTCGCCGAAGTTCTTCCAGAACTCCGACGTCTCGGTGGCCAGCGGGTCCATGATGACCAGGAACTTGAGCTTGGCGAGCGCCTGATCCCACTTGAACTTGCCCGGCGCAGCCGCGAGCGGGTTGAAGCCCTGCGCGATGTAGCCGGTCATTTTCCCCTGGTTCATCAGCTCGAGCACCTGCAGCAGGTCGTACGGCTTGTCGAGCTTGGGCAGATAGTCGTACGCCCAGTTATTCTCTGCCGTCGCCGCGTCGCCCCACCACGCCTTCATCAGGCTCACATAGAACTTCGGATAGTTCTGCCAGTAGCTGAGCTGGTTCGGACGCAACGGCTTTTGCGTGCGCGCCGTCAGGTATTGGTCGACGCTCTGCTCGGCCTGCTTCGGCAGCGACATGTAGCCCGGCAGCAAATCGGTCATCAATCCGAGGTCGGTCAGACCCTGGATGTTCGAGTGACCGCGCAACGCGTTCATACCGCCGCCCGCCACACCGATGTTACCCAGCAGCAGTTGCACCATCGCGCCGGTTCGAATCATCTGCGAGCCGATGGAGTGCTGCGTCCAGCCCAGCGCGTACATGATGGTCATGGTGCGCGTCGGCGTCGAACACTCGGCAATCTGCTTGAAGATGTACTCGACCTTGTCGGCTGGCGTGCCGCACACACGCTCCACCATATCGATGGTGTAGCGCGAGTAGTGCTGCTTCATCAACTGGAACACCGTGCGCGGGTGTTGCAGCGTCGGGTCGGTAAGCACGTAGCCGTCGGCGCCCTTCTGGTAATCCCAGGAGCTGCGGTCATAAGTACGCTTCTCGGCGTTATAACCCGAGTAAATGCCGTCTTCGAACGTAAACTCGTCTTTCACCAGGAAGGTGAAATCGGTGTAGTTCTTGACGTATTCGTGCTGAATCTTGTCGTTCGTGAGCAGGTAGTTGATCAACCCGCCGAGGAAGACGATATCCGTGCCGGTACGAATCGGGGCGTAGTAATCCGCGACCGATGCCGAACGGTTGAAGCGCGGGTCGACGACGATCAGGCGCGCCTTGTTGTGCGCCTTCGCCTCGGTCACCCATTTGAAACCGCACGGGTGTGCCTCGGCTGCGTTGCCGCCCATGATGAGTACCAGATCCGCGTTCTTGATGTCGACCCAATGGTTCGTCATCGCTCCACGGCCAAACGTCGGGGCAAGACCTGCCACCGTCGGGCCATGTCAGACACGCGCCTGATTATCGAATCCCAGCATCCCGGTACTGCGGATGACTTTGTGCGTGATGTAACCGACTTCGTTGCTCGATGCCGATGCGGCGAGCATGCCCGTCGTCAACCAGCGATTGACCGTCATGCCGTCGTCCGTCTTTTCAACGAAGTTGGCGTCGCGGTCGGCCTTCATCAGCTTGGCGATGCGATCGAGCGCATCGTCCCAGGAAATGCGTTCCCACTTGTCCGAACCCGGCTTGCGGTACTCCGGATACATGAGGCGATTCGGGCTGTGAATGAAGTCGATCAGGCTGGCACCCTTCGGGCACAGTGTGCCGCGATTGACCGGGTGATCGGGATCGCCTTCGATGTGGAAAACGCTCTTCTTCGCGTTCTTCGCGCCGTCACCGTAACTGTACATGAGAATGCCGCAAGCGACAGAACAGTACGGGCAGGTATTCCGGGTTTCGGTCGCTCGCGCCAGCTTGAACTGACGGACTTCCGCCAGCGCCGCGTCGGGTGCGAACCCGAGCATTGCCAGGCTGGACCCGGCAAGCGTTGCGCCACTCACTTTGAGAAACTGGCGCCTCGACATGTTTAGCATGGGGATTTCTCCTCAAATCTTTTGAATCTATGCGGGAGTTTGTCGAGTATAGAGCAAAGACAGCATGTTTTCCGTGACTCAGCACAAATCGTGCCGCATCATGCGTTGTGCCTGACTACGAGGGAACTTCCTTGCCAATTTGGTATTCTGAGCGTCACTTTGGTCGCGCCCCCCGGTAATGGATATATTGCCCCCGGAAGACGACGTGACGAACCTGATCGCATGTCCGAACTGCGACACGCTGCACCGTCGCCTGGACCTGCCGCCGCGGGAGGCTGCCCGCTGCGCGCGCTGCCACTCGGTTCTGTACCGTGCCCCCGATTTGCGTCTGTCGCGCGTGCTCGCGCTCACCCTGACTTCCCTGATCGTGTTCGCCATCGCGAACGCCTTCCCCATTGTCGAGATCGAGGTGCAAGGCATCTATATGGAGACGACCCTCGTGGGCGCCGCCTGGGCGCTGTATCGCGAAGGCATGTGGCTCGTCGCCCTGCTGGTCTTCGCCACGACCGTGCTGTTTCCCCTGTTGCAACTGCTCGCACTGGTGCATCTGTTTACCCCGCTCTCGCTGGGCCGGCAGCCATATGGCGTCTTCCATGTGATGCGCGCCATCGAATTCTGCCGTCCGTGGGGCATGATCGAAGTCTTCATGCTGGGAGTACTGGTTTCGCTGGTCAAACTCTCGGCAATGGCGAGCGTGCTACCTGGCGTGGCGCTGTGGGCGTTCGGGGCGCTCACTGTGCTGCTGGCGCTGGTCTTGTCGTACGACCTGCGAAATCTCTGGATCGTGATCGACCACATGCCGGCCCCGGATGCGGCCGGCACCGCAAGATCGCGGGCGGCGCAACGATGAAATTCCGTTCCGCCAAAGACGCCGGACTCGTGGCATGCGACGCGTGCGGGCGGCTCTCGCGCGCCGTCAAGACGATCGAGAAAGCGCGCTGCCCGCGTTGCGGCGCCGTCCTGCACCAGCGCAAAGTCGACAGTCTTGCCCGCACCTGGGCCTTGCTGATCGCCGCCGCGATCCTGTACATACCCGCCAACGTACTGCCCATGATGCAGACGCGCTCGCTGCTGGGAAACTCCAGCGACACCATCATGAGCGGGGTGATCTACTTCTGGAACAGCGGCGAGTACGATCTGGCCATCGTCGTCTTCACGGCGAGCATTCTCGTCCCCATGCTCAAGCTCATTGCGCTCTCGCTGCTGTGCTTCACCGCGCAGCGGGGCGCCGGCTGGAATCCGCATCAACGCACCAAGCTGTACCACATGATCGAGTTCATTGGCCGCTGGTCGATGCTCGATGTCTTCGTCGTGGCACTGATGGTGGCACTCGTGAATATTCAATCGCTGGCGGTGATTCAGGCCGGGCCGGGCATCCTGGCTTTCGGCTCGGTGGTCGTGCTCACGATGCTGGCCTCCATGCAGTTCGACCCTCGCCTGATCTGGGATCAGATCCGAGACGACGATTCCGAACAGGACGATCATGACTGAACCGAAAGACTCGCAAGACCCGAAGGCGGTGCCGCCGCCCGGTGCCGACGACCTGCCAACGCCGATCATCGAGCCACGCAAACGCTGGGCGCCGTCGCTCGTCTGGCTGATTCCGCTGGTGGCCGCCCTGATTGGCCTGTCGCTCGTTGCCAAGGTACTCATCGAGCGCGGACCGAGTGTCGTTATCAACTTCAAATCGGCCGAAGGCATCGAAGCCGGGAAGACGAAGGTCAAATACAAAGACGTCAACATCGGCACGGTCAAGAGCATTGAACTGTCCGACGATCTGTCACATGTGCGCGTCACCGTCGACCTCACCAAGAACGCCAAGAAATTTGCTGTCAAGGATTCACGCTGGTGGATCGTGCGCCCGCGAGTAGCCGGGGGCAGCGTCTCCGGTCTCTCGACACTGCTCTCGGGCGCCTACATTGGCGCCGACGCGGGCAAATCGGCGGATACCTCGAATCATTTCACCGGTCTCGAAGTGCCACCAGTCGTCTCCACCGGCCAGCCTGGCAAGCCGTTCATCCTGCATGCGGCAGACATCGGCTCGCTCGACATCGGCTCGCCTGTCTATTACCGCCGGATTCAGGTCGGGCAGATCGAAGCCTACTCGCTCGATCAGGACGGCAAAGGCGTGACACTACGCGTCTTCGTACAAGCCCCCTACGATCAGTACGTCGGCACCAACACGCGCTTCTGGCACGCAAGCGGCATCGATCTCCGGCTCGACTCGAGCGGCTTTCAGGTCAACACCCAGTCGCTGGCATCCGTGGTCATTGGCGGCATTGCCTTCCAGGCACCGGCCGACTCAGGGGCCGGGGTGATGGCCAAGCCGGGCCAGGAATTCCGTCTGGCGCCGGATGAAACCACGGCCATGAAGGCGCCGGACACCAATCCGGTCACGGTCGTGTTCCGCTTCCAGCAGTCGCTGCGCGGTCTGGCTGTAGGCGCACCGGTGGACTTCCGGGGCGTAGCACTGGGTGAAGTGACGTCGATCGGCGTCGAATTCGACCAGGTGAACAAGCGGCTCAATATGCCGGTGACGGTGCAGGTCTATCCTGAACGTCTGCACCGCCGCGCCACGAAAAACGAAATAGAGCCCACCGAAGCCGTCCGCCATCAGATTCTGGATGCGCTCGTCGCGCGTGGTCTGCGTGGCCAGTTGCGCACCGGCAATCTGCTGACCGGCCAGTTGTACGTGGCGCTCGACTTCTTCCCGAACGCGAAACCTGCCAAAGCCGAACATGTCGACAACGTGCTGATCATGCCGACCGTGCCCAACACGCTCGACCAGTTGCAGCTTCAGATCGCCGACATCGCGAGCAAGCTCGACAAGATTCCGTTCGACAGCATCGGGCAGAGCCTCGACTCGTCGCTGCGCAAGCTCGACAAGACACTCGATAGTGCGCAGGGTCTGTTCCGCCAGCTCGACGGCGAGATCGCGCCCGAGGCGAAGGCTACGCTCGGCGAGGCGAAGAAGAGCTTCGGCGCTGCCGAGCGCACACTCTCCGAAGACGCCCCGGTGCAACAAGACGTTCGTCAGGCCATGCAGGAGCTCACCAAGACCCTGCGTTCGCTCAACACGCTCGCCGACTATCTGCAGCAGCACCCCGAGGCGTTGCTGCGCGGCAAACCGAAGGATCCGCAACCATGATGAGGCCCATTGAGATGATCCGCAGCCCGCGCCGCCGTGCGACGCCGATGGCCGGTGTCGCACTAGCCGCCCTCACGCTGATGCTTGCCAGTTGTGCATCGCCGCCGTCGAGCTTCTACACGCTGACCGATGCCACCGGCCCCGCCGCCTCGGGCGGTGCCGCTGCGGCCAGCACCAACGCGCCGGCAACGCCTTACGCCATCGAAATCTCTCCGGTGAGCGTGCCCGACCAGGTCGACCGGCCGCAAATCGTCGTTACCCGTGGTGGCGGCCGTGTCGATATTCTCGAGGAATCCCGCTGGGCCGCGCCGCTCAAGAACGAGTTGACGTCGACGATCTCACGCGACCTCACGCGGCGTCTAGGTGCCATGGACGTATATGGGGTGCCCCGTGCCGATGCGCTCGCCGTATATCGGGTGTCGACGTCGATCCAGCGCTTTGAGTCCACGCCGGGTGAACGGGCTGTGCTCACAGCGGTTTGGAGTGTTCGCCGGGTGCCGGGCGACATGATGCTGACCTGCCGCTTCGCGGGCACGGAGCCTGCCTCGGGTGGGGTTGCCGAAGTGGTTGCCGCACAACGCCGGCTGGTCGACCGTCTGGCGAAGAGCATCGGCAACGCCATTGCCGCCAGCGCGCAGGGCGCAACGCCTCGCTGCCAGGGCTGAGCGCGCTCACGCGCTTTCTCAAAAGAACGGCCGGTCCTGCCCCTGAGCAGGACTGGCCCGTCCAATCCGGGATGCACGTCAGCGCATGCCCGCTAATTGTGCGCTCCGGCACGATGATCACTGTCTGACCTCGCGCGTGACCTCGTTTTCCGGCATCGACTCGACCGGTAGTTTCCTGATCCGGTTGTATCCCACCTCTAGTTCCTTCAGCCGCTTCGCCTCGGCGCACGCTCATGGCGGCGCCACAAGTCGTAGTTAGGGCGCAATACCGATCCCTTGCCAGTAATGCGTTGAGCCATCCGGCATTTCAGACAAGATGAGGTCGAAAGCGGGCACGTCGATGTTTCGGCGTAGCGCTTCAGCAACTGAGGCAATAGCGTTGATAGGCGAGAAGTTGTGTTGCCGTCTGACGGAGCGGACTTCCTCGAGAAGCTGTGCGTCTGAGCCGAATTCAAGAATGGGCTGATCCGGGTCCCAACCTTCAATAAATAGGGCTCGAACAACAGGTGGCAAGACCGAGCAGAAGCGCGCAATTTGTTGGACAGTTAGCCTGCGGCGGTAGGTGTGCAAAACACCGACAACCATATTCCATGCCATGTTTGTCGTGGCAAGCCCTGCGCAGTCACGTGCGTCCAGCATAAAGCGCTCGAACTGGAGCGTTGGGTTCTGGTACTCAAAAGGAAGAGGCATGGACGGATTGATCCTCTGGGATTTCCTGGGCAGGTTCTGAAGTTGATTTTCGGCGATTTTGGCGCCTTCGGCCGATGGTCAGGCGGCGCGAGCCGTAAGCTCAAGAGAAACAACGCATGATTATCGAACGGGAAAACGGTTGGTACGGGGGGGGAGGACAAGGAGCGAAGGGAATCGGGAGAGACGGATCGGGGCCCCTTTCTGCAGCGAGTTGGGTTTATGTCTGAGAGGCGGAAAGGGGCTCCGATCCGTCGTTGGGGCGCGACGACGCGTCGTGAACCGAGCGTAGAGTCAGCACATACGCCGTCTAGCGGAAATGCGAAAGGCCAGGAAAATCCCAATACACCCGGCTAGCATTACGGATTGCGCAATCGATTACGAAATGTTTAATATGTTCGAGGCCTTGCGGCATCAGCCATCCGAAAGAGAGGGCGGCCGACGGGGCGTCATCACTTGAACATTGGAGACAAAGACATGCCCAGCCTCACCGGCCACTTGCGCCGTACGATAGCCGTCGCCGCTTCCTTCGCTCTCACCGCACTCGGCTGCGCCGTCACCACCGTCCATGCGGCGTCGGCCGGTGGCATTTCGGATGGTGTAGTGAAGATCGGCGTACTGACCGACCTGTCCGGCGTATCGAGCGACAACGCGGGCAAAGGCAGTGTGCTTGCCGCCACCATGGCAATCGACGACTTCTCGCGGGATCACAAGGTGCTTGGTGCGCCGATCGAGTTGGTCTCTGCGGATTCGCAGGGCAAGACCGACACGGGCGCCACCATCGCGCGCGAGTGGTACGACCGGGGCAAGGTCGACATGATTACCGACCTTACGTTCTCGAACGTCGCCCTTGCGGTTGATCGCATCGCTGACGAAAAGAAGAAGATCGCGCTCGTGACCGGCGCGGGTTCGTCCGCCATCAGCAACGAGCAATGTACGGCGCACAGTGTGCAATGGATGTACGACACCTATGCGCTCGCGAATTCGACCTCGCAGGCGCTGCTGCGTCGCGGCCTCAAGTCGTGGTACTTCATCACCGCCGACTATGCGTTTGGTCAGGCGTTGGAGAAAGACGCCAGCGAGATTCTCACGCGTCAGGGCGGCAAGGTCGTGGGCTCGGTGAAACACCCGGTGAACTCGCCTGATCTGTCGTCGTATCTGCTGCGCGCGCAAACGTCCGGGGCACAGGTCATTGCGCTGGCGAACTCGGGCACCGACACGCTCAACACCGTCAAACAGGCCTCGCAGTTCAACATCATTCAGGGTGGCAAACAGGTCTTCACACCGCTGCTGTCGTTGATTACGGAAGTCCACGGCATGGGCCTGAAGAATGCACAGGGCATGATTCTCACCAACGGCTTCTATTGGGATCAGGACGACCGTTCACGGGCGTTCGCGCAGCGCTTCTACGCGCAGCACAAGAAGATGCCCACGATGATGCAGGCGGCCGTTTATTCGGCAGTGCTGAACTATCTGAAGGCGGTGCAGGCGGCGGGCACAGACGAGGCCGATGCCGTCATGGCCAAGCTCAAATCGATGAAAATTGACGACCCGGTGATCCGCAACGGCCAGATTCGTGCAGACGGCAAACTGGTGCACGACATGCTGCTGGTGCAGGTCAAGACGCCGGCCGAATCGAAGTCGGAATGGGATCTGTACAAGATCCTGGAGACGATTCCGGCCGACAAGGCGTTTGCGCCCTTGGCCGAGTCGAAGTGTGCGCTGGTAAAGAAGTAAGCCGCGCGCTTAGCGTTTGAGATCGGTGGCAGACGCGGGTTGCGTCTCGCCACCGTCGGCGACCGCGGCCGGATCTGCCACGCGGCGGAACACTAGCGCCGAAGCAAGCGTAATCAGGCCGACGCATACGAACGTCATGCGAAAGCCCGCTACCGTGCCGCCCATGCCCACCTCGCCCGCCGGCCCGGCCAGATGACCGAACAGCGCCAGCAACTGGCCGCCAATAGTCACCCCCAACCCCAGCGCCAGCATCTGCGCCATCGAGAACAAACCGTTACCTGCGCTGGCACGACGTGTGCCGAGATCCTTGAGCGTAACGCTGTTCATTGCAGCGAATTGCATCGAGTTCGCGCCGCCGAACACTGCCAGTTGCAGCAATCCAACCCACATCGGCCAGCCCGGGCCGAACAGCGAAAGACTGGCGATCGAGCCCCCGACGACGGCCGTGTTGACCATCAGAAAGCGCGTGTAGCCGTGGCGCAGCACCAGCGGCGTGACCATGCGCTTGACCACCACGCCGGCGAGCGCAATCGGCAGCAGCATCAGCCCCGAAGCGAGCGGGCTGTAGCCCATGGCCACCTGAAGCAGCAGCGGCAACAGGAACGGCACCGCACTGCTGCCGATACGGGCGACGAGATTGCCCAGCAGGCCGAGACTGAAACTGCGCGTCTCGAAGAGTTCAAGCGGGAATAGCGGAGCGGCGCGACGCCGGGCATACGGCCAGTACCCCAGCGTGGTGACGATGCAAAGCAATGCCAGCCCCACGGACACCCCCCACCCCGTATCGGAGAACGGATGATCGAGCGCCAGCGTGAACGACACCATCGCGACCGAGAGCAAGGCGAAGCCGATCCAGTCGAAACCCGTGTCGATTACTTCATCTTGCGTGGGATGTGGTAGGTAGCGCCGTACCGCCAGACTGCCGACGACGCCGATCGGCACGTTGATGAGAAATATCCAGTGCCACGAAGCGACTTGCACCAACCAGCCGCCCAGCACCGGACCGATCATCGGCCCCACCTGCCCCGCAATCGACACGAAGGCAAGCGCCGCCAGATATTCGCCGGCCGGGAAAGTGCGCAGCACAGCGAGACGCCCGATCGGCAGCAGCATCGAGCCGCCCGCGCCCTGCAGAATGCGCGCGACCACCAACTGCGGCAGCGTGTGCGCCATCGCACAGCAAATCGAGCCGAGGACGAACAGCACAATCGCAACGAAGTAGACACGGCGCGTGCCGAACCGGTCCGCCAGCCAGCCCGACGCGGGGGTCAGCAGGGCCATCGTCAGCGAGTAGGAGACCACCACCGGCTGCATGCGCAGCGGGTTCTCGCCAAGGCTCGCCGCCATCGCGGGCAGCGCCGTGTTGACGATGGTCGTGTCGAGCGCCTGCATGAAAAAGCCCGCCGCGACGATCCATAGCAGGGCGGTAAGAGTCTTGTCTTGCTTCATGCGGCGCCTTGACGAGGCATGACGGCTGGCCGATGCCTATACGAAGAATTAAGCGAAAGCAGAATTCTAGCGCGCCTAGCCTGACCGTCTGATGCGAATCTTGCATCAGCGCTCACGGCAGAACGTCTCAGGCCGTCGTGTTGACGCGCGTGCCGCTCGTCTTGGTCGGGTTCATCAGCGCAATGATCTGCGCCTGAATCGACATTGCCTGCGCGGACAACGCCGTCGTCTGCTGAAGCTTGTCTTCCGGCGGGAGCCGATCGTTGTTGCGCACGGCGTCGAGCTGCGCCATGACCTTCGCCAGCATCGCCTTGAGTTTCTTGATCGTCTCGGCAACGATGGGGTTGCTACTACTGCCCGCGTCCGCACCGCCACTCACCGCCTTGCCCGTCTGCGCGGCCCCCTCCTGAGCGCCACGCCCCGTGTCGACCCTTTGGGTATCGATGCGGCTAGCGCTCGACCCATTGTCCGTGCTGGCGTCGCTGTTGCCGGTGGCGTTGGTGGCACTGGCCACATTCGCCCCGCCCGCCGAATTCGCGGCACTGGCGGGCACGCCCAACTTGCCTGCGCTATCGACCGGATTGACTGCCGCTTGCGACCTCTCTGCCTGTTGCTGTTGGATATGCGATTGCCACAGGTCCCGCAATCCGGATGTCGCATTTCCCTTGATAGGAGTGATGATGGTCATGAGAACGGGGGCTCGGCAAGACACCGAGAAAGTAAGGACTTATAAGCATTTACGGCAATCCGACCGATTTCCTTAAACCGTGGCCGCCGTCAGCCGGAAAACGCGCGAGCGGCGCCCCCTTTCCTCGTGCGTCAGGCCCCGACCGCCCGATAGCCCACATGCTCGAAGCGTGCCTCGTCTTCGTCGGCGCGTTCGTCCGCCGCATTGTCTGCCCGATCGTCGTCGGCAAGCGCTTCAAGCCGGATCGCGGCGTGCACGAGCGCGATGTGCGAAAACGCCTGCGGGAAGTTACCGACCTGACGCGAGTGATGCGCGTCGTACTCTTCGGCCAGCAGGCCAACGTCGTTGCGCAACGACAGCAATCGCTCGAACAACTTCCGGGCGTCGGCATGACGGCCGATCATCACCAGACAATCGACCATCCAGAAGCTGCATGCGAGGAACGCGCCCTCGCCCGCTGGCAAGCCATCGGCGACGCGGCTCGTGCGATAGCGCTGCACTAGCCCGTTGTGCATGAGTTCGCGCTCGACCGCTTCGATCGTGCCGATGACGCGCGGGTCGTCGGCCGGCAGGAAACCCACCAGCGGAATCATCAGCGCGCTCGCATCCATCTCCGCCGAACCGTAGGCTTGCATGAACGCATTACGCGCCTTGTCGAAGCCGTGCGCGCAGACGTCCGCATGAATCTCCCTGCACAGGTGCCGCCAGTGATCGATCGGCCCCGGCAATCCGAAGCGCTCGGCCGACTTGATCGCGCGATCGAACGCCACCCAGGCCATCACCTTCGAATACGTGAAGTGCTGACATCCGCCGCGCACCTCCCAGATGCCCTCGTCCGGCTTGCGCCAGACGGTTTCGAGATGGGCGACCAGCTTCGTCTGCACCTCCCACATGGCATCGGCCGGCTGCAAGCCACCCAAACGCGCCTGATGCAAGGCATCCATCACCTCGCCATAAACGTCGAGCTGCAATTGTCCGACCGCCCCATTGCCCACACGCACGGGCTTCGCCCCTTCGTAGCCCGGCAGCCAGTCGATTTCCCATTCGGGAAGACGCCGCTCGCCCGAAAGTCCATACATGATCTGCACCTGCGATGGTGCGCCGGCTACGGCGCGCACCAGCCAGTGACTCCAGTCGCTCGCCTCGGTGTAGTAACCGCCGAGCATGAGCGCCTGCAAGGTGAGCGTGGCGTCTCGCAACCAGCAATAGCGATAGTCCCAGTTACGTTCGCCCCCGAGTTGCTCGGGAAGCGATGTGGTCGGCGCAGCGACCACGCCGCCCGTCGGTACGAACGTGAGCGCCTTGAGCACGATGAGCGACCGGCGAATCGCTTCGGTCCAGCGGCCGTCAAGCTGACAGCGGTTGGCCCATGTGCGCCAATAACGCTCGGTATCGGCCAGCGCCACGAGCGGATCGATCTCGCGCGGGTCGGCGTGATGCGACGGCACGCGAGAGAGCACGAACGGCACCGCGTCGCCCGCCTTCACGTCGAATCGCGCGCGCAGACTGCCCGGCACATCCTGAATCGCCACCGGCGTGCGCACTACCACTTTGTCGGGTCCCGCGATGAGCCGCATGCCCGGCCCGGTCGAATCGTCGGCGTCGAGCGCTCGCGCCCACGGCACCGACGCACCGTAGTCGAAGCGCAGAATCAGTTCCATCGACATCGAAACGGTGCCGTGTATGCCCTTGACCAGCCGCACCAGATCGGCGGCGCCGTCGCGCAACGGCATGAAGTCGATCACGGCAACGCAGCCTTCCACCGTCTCGAAACGAGTCTCGAGAATCAGCGTGTCGTCGTGATAGCGCCGTGTGCATGTGGCGTGGGGATCATCGGGAGCGAGCTTCCATCGGCCGTGCTCGGGGCCGCCGAGGAGCGCAGCGAAGCAGGCAGGGGAATCGAAATATGGCCAGCAAAGCCAGTCGATCGAGCCGTCGCGCGCGACCAGCGCGGCGCTGCGGCAGTCGCCAATCATTGCGTAATCTTCAATACGTGCCGGCATGCTCACCTCGCGAAACGGGGGAGGAACGGTGCCCACGGCTCCGGCCGGGGGAACGCGAGCGCGTGAAGTCCTATGGTACGCGCCTCGGCGGCATGCGGCCATCGGGCAAATGACGGGACGTGGTTTCTGCCGGTGATTCTGCCAAGCGTCATGCTCCTCCCCTCACGACGTTACCGTCGGGTCAGATTGATCGGTGGCCTGTCATGCACCCGTCACAAAACCGACCGGTCACCGTGAGGTAAGTTCTACACAATTTGCGAAGACGCGGAGAATCCGCACCGCAAGCGCGCCCCATACGTCATGCGCTCGCTCGTGCCACCTCCTCCAACGCATACACCGCCCCCTGCGCTATCAGGTCGTGAACCTGTTGCGCATCGAAACCGTACTCGCCCAACACCTCGCAGGTGTGTTCGCCAAGCCGGGGCGCGGGACCGCCCGTGCACTTAGGCGTTTCGGAAAAGCGAATCGGCAAACCGATACTGCGCGTCGGGCCGTCAAGCGGATGCACCGTCTCCACCACCATCTCACGCGCCAGGATCTGCGGGTGCGTCACCGCCTCGGAGATCGGCAACACCGGCCCCACGGGCAAGCCGACCGCGTCAAGACGCTCGACCCAGTGCTGCGTAGTGTCGCGCATCAAATAACCCGTGAGCCGCTCGACGAGTTCCGCGCGGTGGGCAGTGCGGCCTGCATTGGTGGCGAAGCGCGGGTCGCCAGCGATCTCGGGGGCGTCGAGCACCTGAAGGAGACGTTCGTAGTTCGCCTGATTGGCCGCGCCGATGTTGATCCAGCCGTCCTGCGTACGAAAGGCCTGATAAGGCGTGCTCGTGGGATTCGCAGAACCGAGCTTCGGCGGATTCTCACCGCTCGCGAAGAAGTTGGCCGCAGCCCAGTACATTTGCTGAAAACCGGCCTCCAGCAGCGACGTATCGACAATCTGCCCTTGCCCGGTGCGCAGTCGATGCGCGTAGGCCGCCGAGATGCCGAGCGCCGCCAGAATGCCGGCGTTGATGTCGGCAATTGGCGAGCCCGCCTTGATAGGGGCCTGCCCGGGTTCGCCCGTCACACTCATCAGGCCAGAGAGCCCCTGCGCAATCAGATCGAAACCGCCCTTGTCCGCATACGGGCCGGTGCGGCCATAGCCGGAAATGGAGCAATAGATGAGGCCCGGGTTGGCGTCGCGCAGCGTCTCGTAGCCGAGGCCGAGCTTTTCCATCGTCCCTTTGCGGTAGTTCTCAGTGACGACATCGGCGTCGGCGAGCATCCTGCGCAGCACCGCCTTGCCGCCTTCCGTCTTGAGATTGAGCGCAATGCCGCGCTTGTTGCGATTAAGCATCATGAACGAGGCCGATTCGCCGTGCGGCAGGATCGGTGCGAATCGACGCGCGTCGTCGCCCTCCATCTTCTCGACCTTGATGACGTCCGCGCCCATGTCCGCGAGCATCATGCCGCACACCGGGCCCGACATGATGTGCGACAGTTCGATGACCTTGACGCCTCGTAACGGCCCGCCGGCCTGCTTCTCGGAATGGGCCATCTCAGCGCCCCTCGAACGCGGGGACAGTCTTCGCGAGAAAAGCACGATAGCCCGTCTGGAAATCGGCCGTGCCGAAGCACGCGAAACCCTCATCGATCTGCGCCGGTGTGAACGGCTGACCGCTCGCCAGTTCACGCACGAAACGCTTGTGCCAGCGCGCGACCAGGGGCGCTCCGGCAGCGACGCGCTCCGCACTTGCGAGCGCTTCGCGTGTCACCTCGGCGTCCGCCACCACACGGCTGACGAGGCCGATACGCAACGCCTCCTGCGCATCGAAGATCCGGCCTTCGAGCAGGATCTCCAGCGCGCGGGCCGGGCCGAGTAGCCGCACCAACCCCGAGAGTTCCGCGTGCGCCATCACCAGCCCCAACTTGTTGATCGGTGCGCCGAAACGACTCGACTCGCCGCAAATGCGCACGTCGCAGGCGGCGGCAATTTCCATGCCGCCGCCAACGCAAATGCCATGAATCATCGCGACAAGCGGTACCGGGCAATTAGCCAGCGCGTCGAGCGTGCGATGCATGAGCGCGCCATACGCACGCGCCTGCTCGACGTTGGCCCGATCCGTTTCGAACTCCGCAATGTCGTTTCCCGGCGCAAACGACTTCTCCCCCGCGCCGCGCAACACGATGCAGCGCACGTCGGGTGTCTCGGACAAGGTCAGAATCGTGTCGCCCAAGGCCTGCCACATCGGCTTGGTCAACGCATTGAGCTTCTCTGGACGATTGAGCGTGACCCGCGCAACTGCGCCGTGTCGCTCGGTCAGAACGGTCGATGTCACATTGCCTCCTTCGCATGCCAGCACGTACCCAATGTCGGCCGGCCACTATTTTTGGTATACCAATTTTTGGTAAACGATAAATTCCCCGTCGGACAGTTGGCAAGTGGAAAAGTAAATACTCAGGGTTAACATGCAAAAACCGGCGATTACCGATTGACGATCTCGCACATCATCATCAAAATTGGCATTCCAATTTTCCACCCATTACGCATGAGCACGTCCGCCTCGCTGAACGCCGCCGCATACGAAGCCCTCAAGGCACGCATCGTGCGCGGTGACTTGCGCCCCGGCGCGCCGCTCTCGGAACGCGCTCTTTGCGAAGCACTGGCCGTCTCACGCACGCCATTGCGCGAAGCGCTCAAGCGACTGGCGAACGAGGGGCTGGTAGAGATTTCGGAGACGCGCCGGGCGCGCGTGGCACGTGTGAGCGTCGATGAAGTCGTGAATCTGCTCGCCGTGATGGCGGTGCTCGAAGGGCTCTCGGGAGAGCAGGCGTGCGAGAAAGCGTCGGACGCGGATCTCGACGCATTGGCGCGGCTACAGAATGAGATGGAATCGGCTTACGCGCGTGCCGATCACGCGGCCTACTTTGCGCTGAACCAGCAGATCCACCTGAGCATTCTTCGCATGGCGGACAACGGCCCGCTGGCCGAGTACTTCCACAATCTCAATGCCCGTCTGCGGTATGTGCGCGAACGGCTCACGCCCACCCCCGAGCGCTGGCGTCAGGCGGTCGACGAACATGCGGAAATGCTTGCGCTGCTGCGTCGACGCGATGGCAAGCGATTGCGCTCACTGATGGAGGCGCACCTGCGCAGCAAGACCGACGCCTACGTCGCGGCCATGCTCAACGAAGGGTTGGTGAGTATGAGTCGCGCGGCCTGACCGTGCAACGTGCGGCGTGCGCACATGTGTATCGGGTATCGAGGTCGCGCTTGTGCGTTACGCGGCGGCTCGCATACTGGCGAGTACGGTGGCGCACTTGACCATCAGGTGAGCACGCAGCAGTCGTCCCAATGCGGCACCGTCGCGCCGATGCAAAGCGCGCAGCATTGCCACATGCTCGTCGACCGCTTGCTCCCATTTGCCCGCATGCAGATTCGATCGGAATCGCAGAGCTTGCAGGCGCTGATTGACCGATTGGTACATATGCGTGAGCGCGGGGTTGCGGGCGGCCGCATTGATACGATCGTGAATCCGCTGGTTGCAGTCGAAATAGCCGGACAGATCGCCGTTCGCGTGACACGCGTCCATCGCGCAATGCAACGCCTGAATCTCGTCCATTTCCACCTGGGTGATACGCTCGCAGGCCAATTCGCCTGCCAGCGCTTCGAGGCCGCCGAGCAATTCGAACGCGTCGGCGATATCGCTGACCGACAGTGTCACAACGCGCGCGCCGCGATTCGGCAACAATTCGATGAGTCGTTCGACAGCGAGCATCTTGAGCGCCTCGCGCAGCGGCGTACGCGACACGCCAAGCTGTTCGCACAAAGCGCGCTCGTTCAGATGAGCCCCCGGCAATAACACCCCTTCGGTAATCATCTTGCGCAAACGATCCATCACGGCATGATGCAGCGCCTGACGGCTGATAAGCTGCGTCGCGCCGCTGTCCGGCGGATGGATAAGGGTGTCGCGTACGGCATTCAGGGTCACGGAGTGCATAGGTTCGGGTCGTTCACTTTGAAAAGAAGGTCATCGACTGCACGCACTGCACTTTCGTGGGCGACGGCGTTCACCACCGCTGCCAGGCCGCACGAAATATTACGAATTATTTCGAAGTCCGATTCTCGCAGATCACCGCGACTTTGACTACGTTAGGTGGTGTTTTCACTAAGTAGTCGTCACGTTCGCCGCACTGCGCAATGGCGCATGAATTTTGTATACGATGTGGGGCAACGTGCGGCCAGCAAATGCCTGGCGCATCGCCCTTCCCTCAGGAGACCTGCAACATGTTCGAGAACCAAGCCGCTGTCGAATCGCTGGCCCAGCTGCTGGCCGACACCCGTCGCGGCGACACGCCGATCGACGCGCCCGCGCCGGCGCTGCTCCCCGCCGATGCCAGCGCGGCCTATGCCGTACAGTTGCGCACGCTCGACCTGCTCGGCGAAACGATTGCTGCGTGGAAAGTGGGTGCCAAAAAGCCGTCGGATCTGCCGAATTGCGCGCCGATTCCGGCATCCGTCGTGAGCGACGCGGGCGGCGCGCTGGCCCTCGACGACTTCTTCCGTCCGGGACTGGAACTGGAAATCGCGTTCCGCCTGGCACGCGACATCAAGCCGGGCAACTACAACGAGCGAGCGGCCATGATGTTTGTCGGCGAAACGCTGGCCACGATTGAAATCACCGACAGTCGCTTCGCGTCGAAAGGACTTGACAGCCGATTCACGCTCGCCGATTTGCAGAACAACGGTGCGCTCGTGATCGGGAGCGGCCGTGACTACGATGCGTCGCTCAACTACCTGACGCCGAAACTCAGGTTCTCGCTCGACGGCACCGACATCACCCCGGCGCACACCGGCAATACCGGTGGCGACCCGCGCGCTCTGCTCACGTGGCTCGTCAACCACAACGGCAAGCGTGGCATCACCATGCGCGCAGGCGCCATCATCACCTGCGGCTCTTACGTCGGCATGCTCCCCGCGAGCAGCAAAGGCGAGCTGCGCGGCACGATCGACGGCATTGGCGAAGTGGCCGTCACGCTGAAGTAAATGGGTTCGGTGCGCACGCGGCTTTTCAGTGCCGCGCCGCGCGCCCGTCCGCCCCTGCCAGCATTTTCGGCGCGAGCAGGGCAATCGGCACGATGCACAGCATCCCCGCGCCCAGCGCCACCGGCAAGCTGATACCGTGGGCAATCGCGCCGATCAGCACCGGTCCGACAAGCAGCCCCAGGTAGGCAAGCCGCGCCATGACCGCTATGGCTTCGGCGCTTGCCATGCCAGCACCGCGCGCCACCTCGCCCGACGCGGCAAACATGACCGGCATCACATTGGACAATCCGAGTCCCGCGAGTGCGAAGCCCACAACTGCGGCCGCCGGCACACGCCAGAGCAGCGCCAGCAACACGCCGCCGACACATAGCAGGCTGCTCATCCGCAGCAGCCGTGCGCCGCCCGTACGGGCACGCACCGGGTCGCCACCGAAACGCCCGCCCGCCATGCCGAGCGAGAATGCGGCATACCCAGCCCCCACCCACGCCCCTTGCGCGGCGACCACTTCCCGCATGTACACCGCCGTCCAGTCGTACATCGCGCCTTCGACCACCAGCCCCAGAAACGCAAGAACGCCGAAGCTCGTGAGCTTGCGATGCAGCTTGCGACGCTCGGCATCGTTCAGCGCAGGCAGCGGATGTGCGGGAACGGCGGCCGTGTCGGCGCCTTCGCGCGCGACCGGCGCTTCACCGGGCTTCACGTCGGGCTGCATGAAACGCGCGCCGGCGACGATCACCACGGCACACGCCAACGCGGCGAGACCGACGTGCCATTGCGGCGAGCCGTGATGCGCCAGCCATACGCTGCCAACGAGCGCCCCCGCCATGCCGCCCAGACTGAAGCAACCATGCAGCGACGCCATGATCGGTTGGCGATAGCGAGCTTCGAGCGTGGCGGCCTGCGCATTGACGGCAACGTCGTAGGTGGCGTTCGCTGCGCCGTAAAGGGCGAGCCAGCCCACGAGGCCCCAGTAGTTCGGCATCGAGAGAATGAAGGCGCTCGTTAGCGCCAATGCCATGCCCGACTGGAGGCTCGCGCGCCGACTGCCCGCGCGGCCGACCCAGCGCGCCGTGCGCGGCATCGTGACAATGGCGCCCCCCGCCACGGCGAACATGGCCACAGAGAGGCTGGCGTCGTTCAGGTCGAACATCGCCTTGACGGTGGGCACATGAACACCCCACGTCGCATACAGGAATCCGCTGCAAAACAGCAATGCCATCGTCGCCGCGCGTGCCGGCCAAAAGCCCGTGCGTGGCTTCGTGGTTTCGGGAGTCATGGGAATCGCAAGAGAAGCGGGAGTGACGCGACAGAGAAAACTGCGTTGTCGTTGGAAGAGAAGACCGGCGAAGCCCCGGCGCGATGCGAGGCCGTCCAGGTCGGGAATTCTAACGCACTCCGTGTGGCAGCGCTGTGCATCCGCGCGCCGGGGCATCTTGGCAATCCGACATGAACCTGTCGGGCGTCGACGTCACCGCGCGCGCGGCGAGGTGCGAGTTATCCACCGTTTTTGTTCACAAGGCTGTGGACAACGAACACAGGAAAATCGCCAAGCGATTGATCGGTATGGGGTTTTTGGCAGAAGCGATCAGACGGGCACCCCCGCAGGCAAACGGCCCGCAAGCGCCGCCGATTTATCCACAGATTTTGTGTTCAAGTCTGTGGAAAAGTCCTTGATGAGAGAACGCAAGTCGTTGATTCAAAACGGAGATTCAACTCCCCGAAGGCGCCGCAGCAGCAACGGGACGCTCCGCCCCCATCGCGAACCCCTTGTTGCGTTCCCGAACGACGCGGTGAATCAGTTCCCACACCGTGTGCGCGACCGGCGAGAGCGAGCGGTTCTTGCGGCGCACGAGCACGATATTGCGCTCGAAAGCAGGCAACAGCGGCCGCACGGCCAGTGTCGAATTCTCCGGCAGCGGCAACGCCAGCGGCGGCAGCACGCTCACCCCCAGTCCTTCCTGCACCATGCGGAAGATGGTGCTCACGTGCCCCAGTTCCTGCGTGATCGTGCCTCGCACCTTCTGGGTCGTCAGCGCGCGATCGATCAACGGGCGGCTGCCCGAACTCTGATTGAGCAGCACCAGGTTTTCGCCCGAGAGTTCGGACCAGTGCACGGCCGCCTGTGAGGCGAGCGGATGATCGCTGCGGCACACCAGACAGAACGGCTCGCTCATCAAATGCTCGGTCGTGAGATCGTCCGCGCCTTGCGGGGCGACCACGATGCCGAAGTCTACGTCGCCGGCACGCACGCTATCGAGCACCGCCCGTTGCATCTGGTCGACGAGCGCGAGTGCGATATCCGGATACGTCGCTTGCGATGCCAGCAGCACGCGCGGCAGCAGCGTCGCGGAAATCGTCGGTGCGGCGCCGATGCGTACGCGGCCGGTCGTGCGTGCTTCGGCGCCGTGCGTCTGCAACAACGCGATCTCAAGTTCATCGAGCACACGGTCGAGACTGCCTGCAAGCGTGATCCCCGCATCGGTCAGCGCGACCTCGCGCGTGGTGCGGTCGACAAGGCGCAGGCCAAGTTGCCCTTCCAGTTCGTTGATGCAGCGGCTGATGGCCGGTTGTGTCAGGCCGATCTCGGCGCCCGCGCGGCTGAAGTTCTTGCTGCGCGCCACGACCATGAAGACCTTGAGTTGTCTCAGCGATACGTTCATGTGCTTGTGCCCTGCCAGAAAGTGAGCAAACGAGTCATTGAAATGATGCTGGCGCGCCGCATCCGGCGGTGCGCCCCGGTAATACCCCGATCAAGCCGATCGATCGGGTCAAGCCGCCGCTTTGACCATCTCCTCCACCACCTTCTTCGCGTCGCCGAAGACCATCATGGTCTTGTCGAGATAGAACAGTTCGTTATCGAGACCGGCGTAACCCGCGGCCATCGAACGCTTGTTGACGATGATCGTCTTGGCCTTGTACGCCTCGAGAATCGGCATCCCGGCAATCGGCGATTGCGGATCGTTCTTTGCCGCCGGGTTCACCACGTCGTTCGCGCCGAGCACCAGCACCACGTCCGTCTGGCCGAATTCACCGTTGATCTCGTCCATCTCCAGCACTTGGTCGTATGGCACTTCGGCTTCTGCGAGCAGCACGTTCATGTGACCTGGCATGCGGCCCGCCACCGGGTGAATCGCATAACGCACGCTCACGCCTTTCTCGACCAGCTTGTCGGTCAATTCCTTGAGCGCGTGCTGTGCGCGGGCCACGGCCAGACCGTAACCCGGCACGATCACCAGCGATTCGGCGTTGCTCATGAGGAACGCGGCGTCATCCGGCGAGCCCGACTTGACCGGACGTTGCTGCTGTTCACCCGCAGCCGCCCCCGCGCCCGCCTGTGCCCCGAAGCCGCCGAGAATCACGTTGAAGAACGAGCGATTCATGGCTTTACACATGATGTACGACAGAATCGCACCCGACGAGCCAACCAGCGAACCCGCGATGATGAGCATCGGATTGTTCAGCGAGAATCCGATGCCTGCGGCGGCCCAGCCGGAGTACGAGTTCAGCATCGACACCACGACCGGCATATCCGCCCCGCCGATCGGGATGATGATGAGCACACCCAGCACGAAGGCGATGGCCGTCATGATGACGAACGGCGTCCAGCTCTGCGAGACGAAGAACGCGCCGCCGAAGCCGAGCATCGCGATCGCCAGCGCCAGGTTCACCATATGCTGGCCTTTGAAGACCACCGGGGCGCCCTGGAACAGGCGGAACTTGTACTTACCCGAGAGCTTGCCGAAGGCGATGACCGAACCCGAGAACGTGATCGCGCCGACGAACGTGCCGATGAACAGCTCGATGCGGTTGCCCGGCGGCAGCGGTTGCCCCGCCGCGACGATGCCGAACGCGGCCGGTTCCGCAACGGCGGCCACGGCGATACACACTGCGGCCAGACCGATCAGCGAGTGCATGGCTGCGACCAACTCCGGCATCTTGGTCATCTCGACCTTGCGCGCAACATACGCGCCAATACCGCCGCCGACGACGAGACCCGCGAGAATCAGGCCGAGGCCCGAAAAATTGCCGTTCGAGAGCTTACGCAATTCGAAGATCAACGCGAGGGTCGTGAGCGCGGCAATCGTCATCCCGATCATGCCGAACGCGTTGCCGCGGCGCGCCATCTTCGGGTTCGACAAGCCCTTGAGCGCCTGAATGAAACAGATCGACGCGACCAGATACAACAGCGTCACAAGATTCATGCTCATGTCAGTGCGCTCCCTTTGCCGCTTCGTCATTGGCCGCAGCCTTCGCCGGCTTGTCTTTCTTCTTGAACATCTCGAGCATGCGCTGCGTGACGAGGAAGCCCCCGAACACGTTCACCGCAGCGAGCGCCACTGCGACCACGCCCATCGTCTTGCCGAGGCTGCCTTCGGTCAGGCCCGCGGCGAGCATCGCACCCACGATCACGATGGCCGAGATCGCGTTCGTCACCGCCATGAGCGGCGTGTGCAGCGCTGGCGTGACGTTCCACAC
>NZ_CABPSM010000022.1 GCF_902459555.1 Pandoraea horticolens
TGGTCCCGGCGGTGGCCCGGGTGGTGGTCCCGGCGGTGGCCCGGGTGGTGGTCCCGGTGGCGGCCCCGGCGGTGGTCCCGGTGGTGGCCCCGGCGGTGGTCCCGGTGGTGGCCCCGGCGGAGGCGTTGGCGCCAGCAGCGGTGGGGGCGGTGGCGTTGGTGCTTCAGGCCCCGGCGGTCGCGGCATTGGTGGTTCAGCTGGTGGCAATGGGCTTGCAGCTTTCGGTGGCTCCAGCGGTTTCGGTGGCGGAGGGGGATGTTCAATGAACGGACAGAACGGCGAGGAGCCGTGCCCCTGAGCCAAGGGTGGACAGCCTGCACGTACTCGGCACAGCACGTGCAGGGTCTGTTCCGCAATTCAACGGTATAGCGAGTCTCACAGGTTAATCGTCGGTTCCTGATGCGACCGGCTGGCGGCGTAGCCGCCGGCCGTGCCTCCCCCCCGGCCCGTTATCAGGCTGTTCTCCCGGCGATACGCCCTCTCGGTGATCCGAGGGGGCTTTTTTTTGCGATTTGCCCCTGCCTATCGAAACGAACGGGAGATATGGAAATGCCGATTATGTATTTCGCGTAAACCCGCATCTATGGCAGCATCCGAGGTCTGGGTTGCGCGAGAGGCTAACGGCCACCCGCCACCGCCGCGGGCTCGTGAGGCCCGCTTGATACCGAACAGGCGCTCAACAGGCGCCAGATAAGCAAAAGGAGAAATCGCACATGCTGTCCCGTCAACTGATCAACGCGTTCCTCGGCGCCACGTTTGCGCTGGCATCCCTCGGCGCTGCGGCCCAGACGGCCGACAAGCCCCTGAAGGTCGGCACGATGGCCGGCTCGGACGCGCAGATCTTCGAAGTCGTGAAGAAGGTGGCGCATCAGCGCGGCCTCGAAATCAAGATCGTCGAGTTCAGTGACTACGCACAGCCGAATGCGGCACTCGACGCGGGCGATCTGGACGCCAATGGCTTCCAGCACAAGCCGTTCCTCGACAGTCAGATCAAGGACCGCGGTTACAAGATCGTGAGCGCCGGTCTCACGTACGTCTCGCCGCTGGGCTTCTACTCGAAGAAGTTCAAGTCGCTGGGGGATCTGCCGAGCGGCGCGAAGGTCGGTATCCAGAACGATCCGTCGAACGGCAACCGTGCTCTGCTTCTGCTGCAAAAGGAAGGCCTGATCAAGCTGCGCGCGGGGCTCGACGGCAAGAACGCCACGCCGCTGGACATCGCGGAGAACCCGAAGAAGCTGAAGATCGTGGAACTCGAAGCCGCACAACTGCCGCGCGCCTTGCCGGATCTGGCCGCGGCGTCGATCAATACGAACTTCGCTGCGCAAGCCGGTTTGGTGCCGCAACGTGACGCCATCGCCATTGAAGACCTGAAGGGGCCGTACGCCAACCTGATCGCCGTGCGCACGCAAGATGCGAACAAGCCGTGGGTCAAGCAACTGGTCGACGCCTATCACTCGGATGAAGTGAAGAAGTTCATCGAAACGCAGTTCAAGGGCGCGCTGATTGCAACGTGGTAAGCACTGAAGCCGCTTTCGATGCGCATTGCGCGCATCATTCGCAGTCAATGAAGAACCGGGGTTTCGACCCCGGTTTTTTTACGCCGTCGCCATAGAGAGTGGGATGCGGGCGTGAAAACGGTTGACTAGAATGGAAGCGTGTTCCCGACCGATAGGAGGCCGCCATGTCCATGCTCAACCTTTCGATGATGCTTGTGGCCCTGCTCGTCGGCTTCGCCATCGGCATGGCCGTCGATCATTTCTGGGTGACGCATCACGATGAGCCGTCCGAGCACAAGCGCCTGGACTGGCACGAGATGTGGGATCGTATCCGTCACCAGCATTGACGGCGGAGGTGCATCGGCTCGATGAGGCTCAGCCGCCGCTAGTGTCACGAAGTTTGCGCCAGAGCGTCGAGCGGCTGATGCCGAGCGCTTCGCAGGCGGCGTTGCGCTCGCCGCCGCACGCCGCCAGCGTAGCGTGAATGCGGGCGAGTTCCTCCGCTGCACGCCGGGCTCGGCCCGCCAGGGGCGGCGTTGTGCCGGCATCTGCCTCATCGACGCGAGTTTCGGGGGGGGAATCCCGACCCTCCATTTTTCGTCCGTTGTTCGCTTTTGAAACATCGGATGACGTTATTCCCAACTCTGGCGCAATTTCGATCAATCGCGCGCGGCCGATTTCCCGCGCATCGACGACGTCGGCGCACACGACCGCAATGCGCTCCAGCAGATTCTCCAATTCCCGCACATTCCCCGGCCAGCGATAGGTGGCCAGCAGCGGCAGCAGCGATGCTTGTAGCGCGTCGACGCTCATGCGCGCCCCGGCGCGAGCGAGCGCCCGTTCGAGAAAGAGGGGCGTGAGGCGCGGCAGGTCGTCCATGCGCTCGCGCAGCGGCGGCAACACCATGCGCAGAATGTTGAGCCGGTAGTAAAGGTCTTCGCGGAACAGTCCGGCGACAACTTGCTGCCGAAGATCGCGGTGCGTGGCGGCAATCACGCGCACGTCGCACGGCACGGGTTCGGTCGCGCCAAGACGCAGCACTTCACGTTCCTGCAAGACCCGCAACAGACGTGTTTGCAGCGGCATGGGCATCTCGCCGATTTCGTCCAGGAAGATGGTGCCGTTGTGCGCTGTCTCGAACAGACCCGCCTTGCCGCCGCGCCGGGCGCCGGAGAATGCGCCGTCTTCATAGCCGAACAGTTCGCTTTCGAGCAGCGTCTCGGGAAATGCGGCGCAGTTGATGGCGACGAACGGGTAATCGCGCCGCCGGCTGGCGTTGTGAATGCCCTGCGCAAGCAGTTCCTTGCCGGTGCCGCTCTCGCCGTGGACGAGCACGGTCGAATCGGTCTGTGCGTAGCGGCGTGCCAGCGCGCGCACCTGCGTCATCGCTGCCGAGTCGCCGATCAGGTCGTCGAGGCGGTAGCGCGCCACGAGATGCCGGGGGCGATGACGCGAGCGCAGCGAACGATCCACGCGCGCGAACGACTGCGAGTCCTGGCAGGTGAGCAGCGCACCCGTTAGCGTGCCCTGATCGAGCAGCGGAATGCGGTTGACGACCCACGTCTTGCCCGCCATCGAGACAATGGCCTCGAGTTCCGCGCTCGCGCTCTCCAGCGTACGGGCAATGTCGAGCGCAGGTGCAATGGCATCGAGCGGACGGCCGACGGCGTCGGCGACGGTTACGCCGAGCATGCCTGCCATCGACGCATTGATGGCTTCGATGCGTCCGTTCAGATCGACCGCCGCCACGCCTTCGTGCAAATGCCGCAGCACGGTGTCGAGCCGCTCGCGCCGCTGAGCTTCGATACGCCCGAAGCGCGCAACTTCGAGGGCGGTATCGAACGCGGCGCGTACTGAATCCTGCGAGTAGAGAAAAACGCCAGTGAGTCCGGCGCGCTCGGCCAACTCTGTCACAAGGCCGGGGCCGACGATGACTTCCGCGCCTTCGTCGCGCAGCCGATGCACGAGGTCTTCGGCGTCGTGGGCATCGAAATAGGCGTGCTGCGCGATGTCGAGGTGAAAGGCGCTCTTGAAGCGCTCGAACTCGGGCGCAGGCCGCGCGTAGGACACGAGCGCAATACGCGAGGCAGGCGAGGCGGGCGGGGGTGGGGGCAGGGCACGACGTGCCCTTGCCAGCGCGTGCATCACGTCGAAGCCGGTGACTTTCACCAGCACCACGGGCAGGGCGACGCGCTCGCGCAGAAATGCGCCGTTCGATCCGGCCGCAACGATGCCGTCTACGCTGCCGGCGGGCAAGCGCTCCAATGCCTCGATGACCGCTTCGTAGCCCTTGTCGATGATCTGCACATCGGCTTGCGCAGCGTAGTCGGGCACGATGTCGCGGTACAGCTCGCCGAGCTTGCTGATACCCACCGCCCAGATCACCGGCTTGCGCATGGCGGCCACGGGTTGCGCGAACCCCACACGGGCGCCGCTCGCGGCGGAAGCCGGCAGACGGGGTGGCAAATCGGCGGCGTTGGGCATGACGTAACTCATCGACAATCTTGCGGCGGTGGACTGCTGAGGCCGCAGGGAAAAGATAGCGTATCGTAGCATGATGCGACGTTTTGTTTCATAGTTTGTTTCAAAATGAAACATAATGCGACATGAGCGAAACGCATCAAGCGACAATCGGCTTGACGTAAACGTCACTTCCGCGAAGAATTTCTGCTGACAAATGAACGCGTTAGGTGCGCGACGACGATTACGGCGCGCGCACCGGTGCTCCGCTGGCACGACCATTGCTATAGAAGTGGCCATAACTCAACCCAAGTGCGATTCGGCGGCGTCAGGCTGCCAGTCGCGCACGACACGACCGAGGGACTCAAGTGACGCAAACCATTCGTTCGGCCGGCGCCGCCTTCCGCGAGGCCGTCAAGACCGAGCAACCGTTGCAGGTTGTCGGCGCTATCAATGCCAACCACGCTTTGCTTGCCAAGGCGGCCGGTTTCAAGGCGATCTATCTGTCCGGCGGCGGTGTGGCGGCGGGCTCGCTCGGCCTGCCCGATCTGGGTATCTCCACGCTCGACGACGTGCTGACCGACGTGCGCCGTATCACCGATGTCTGCGATCTGCCGTTGCTGGTCGACGTCGATACCGGCTTCGGTCCGTCGGCGTTCAACATCGCGCGTACGGTGCAGTCGCTCATCAAGTTCGGCGCAGGCGCCATGCACATCGAGGATCAGGTCGGCGCGAAGCGTTGCGGGCATCGCCCCGGCAAGGCCATCGTGAGCCAGCAGGAGATGGTCGACCGTATCAAGGCGGCAGTCGATGCCCGCACCGACGAGAGCTTCGTCATCATGGCGCGCACCGACGCGCTGGCCGTAGAGGGACTTCAGGCCGCCATCGATCGCGCCTGTGCGTGCGTTGAAGCGGGCGCCGACATGATTTTCCCGGAAGCGATGACCGAGTTGCCGATGTACCGCCAGTTCTCCGACGCGGTGAAGGTGCCGGTGCTCGCGAACATCACCGAGTTCGGCTCGACGCCGCTGTTCACCGTGGAAGAGTTGAAGAGTGCACAGGTCGGTCTGGTGCTGTACCCGCTCTCGGCATTCCGCGCCATGAACAAGGCGGCGGAGAATGTCTATCACACGATTCGTCGCGACGGCACGCAAAAGGCCGCACTCGACACCATGCAAACGCGCGCCGAACTCTATGAGAGCATCGGCTACCACGCTTACGAACAGAAGCTCGACGCTTTGTTCGCCCAACAGAAATAACCGAATACCTGATCCTGGAGGAAAGAGCATGAGCGAGACGACTGCCACTGGCTTCAAACCGAAGAAATCCGTTGCCCTGTCGGGGGTAACCGCCGGCAATACCGCCCTGTGTACCGTGGGCCGTTCGGGTAACGATCTGCACTATCGCGGCTACGACATTCTGGATCTGGCCCAGACCTCGGAGTTCGAGGAAATTGCGTATCTGCTGGTGTACGGCAAGTTGCCGACCGTGGCGGAGCTGCGCGGCTACAAGGCCAAGCTGAAGTCGCTGCGCGGCTTGCCGGCTGCCGTCAAGGACGCCCTCGAAACCGTCCCCGCCGCCGCACACCCGATGGATGTGATGCGCACGGGCGTCTCGGTGCTCGGCACCGTGCTGCCGGAGAAGGACGACCACAACGTGCCGGGCGCACGCGACATCGCCGATCGGCTGATGGCCAGCCTCGGTTCGATGCTGCTGTACTGGTACCACTACAGTCAGAACGGCGTGCGCATCGATGTCGAGACGGACGACGACAGCATCGGCGGTCACTTCCTGCATCTGCTGCACGGCGAAAAGCCGTCGGATCTGTGGGTGCGGGCGATGCACACCTCGCTGATCCTGTACGCGGAGCACGAGTTCAATGCGTCCACGTTCACGGCGCGCGTGATCGCGGGCACGGGCTCGGATATTCACTCGGCGATCACCGGCGCCATCGGCGCGCTGCGCGGCCCGAAGCACGGCGGCGCGAACGAAGTGGCTTTCGAGATTCAGAAGCGCTACGACTCGCCCGACGAAGCCGAGGCCGATATCCGTAACCGCGTCGAGAACAAGGAAGTGATCATCGGCTTCGGTCACCCGGTCTACACCGTGAGCGATCCGCGCAACAAGGTCATCAAGGAAGTGGCGCACGAACTGTCGAGCGATCAGCAGAACACGAAGATGTACGACATTGCCGAGCGTCTGGAATCGGTGATGTGGGACGTCAAGAAGATGTTCCCGAATCTGGACTGGTTCAGCGCCGTGAGCTACCACATGATGGGCGTGCCGACCGCGATGTTCACGCCGTTGTTCGTGATTGCGCGCACGTCGGGCTGGAGCGCACATATCATCGAGCAGCGCATCGACAACAAGATCATTCGTCCGAGCGCCAACTACACGGGGCCGGAAGATCAGCAGTTCGTGCCGATCGAAAAGCGCTGAGATTGCCCGACCGGGCATGCCTTGCCCGCACGGCCTGGGGCGGTGGTGACAGGATCTGCGCCACCGCTCCGCACGGGCATCCCGGACATCCACCATGCAGGCACATCGTTTGAACACCGCCACAGGCCGGGCCGACACTTTCCTCACATGATGAACACCGAATACCGCAAAACGCTGCCCGGGACGTCGCTCGATTACTTCGACGCCCGCGCTGCCGTCGAGGCCATTGCGCCGGGCGCTTACGACATGCTGCCCTACACGTCGCGCGTGCTGGCCGAAAACCTCGTGCGCCGTTGCGATCCCGCGGCGCTTACCGATTCGCTCAAGCAACTCATCGAGCGACGCCGCGATCTCGATTTCCCCTGGTTCCCTGCGCGCGTGGTGTGTCACGACATTCTCGGCCAGACCGCGCTCGTCGATCTCGCCGGTCTTCGTGACGCGATTGCCGCACAAGGCGGCGATCCGGCGCTAGTCAATCCGGTGGTGCCCACGCAACTCGTCGTCGATCACTCGCTGGCGGTCGAATGCGGCGGCTTCGATCCGGACGCGTTCGCGAAGAACCGTGCCATTGAAGACCGTCGCAACGAAGACCGTTTCGACTTCATCAACTGGACGAAGCGCGCGTTTCGCAACGTCGACGTGATTCCCCCAGGCAACGGCATTCTTCACCAGATCAACCTGGAGCGCATGAGCCCGGTGATTCAGGTGACGGACGGCGTGGCGTACCCCGACACCCTCGTGGGCACCGACTCGCATACGCCGATGGTCGATGCGCTGGGCGTGATCGCCATCGGCGTGGGCGGTCTGGAAGCGGAGAGCGTGATGCTCGGGCGCGCGTCGTGGATGCGTTTGCCGGATATTGTCGGCGTGGAACTGACGGGCAAGCCGCAGCCGGGCATTACGGCGACCGATATCGTGCTGGCGCTGACCGAATTCCTGCGCAAGGAAAAGGTGGTGTCCGCTTACCTCGAGTTTTACGGCGAGGGCGCCGCCAACCTCACGCTGGGCGACCGCGCGACGATCTCGAACATGGCGCCCGAGTTCGGCGCCACGGCGGCGATGTTCTACATCGATGCACAAACGATCAAATACCTGAAGCTCACCGGCCGCGACGACGCTCTCGTCGCATTGGTCGAGACCTACGCAAAGCAAGCGGGTCTGTGGGCCGACAGCCTGACGAAGGCACGGTACGAGCGCGTGCTCACGTTCGATCTGTCGAGTGTTGTGCGCAATATCGCCGGCCCGTCGAATCCGCACAAGCGCGTGCCGACGAGCGAGCTGGCCGCACGCGGCATCAGCGGTAAAGTCGAGAACGAACCGGGCCTGATGCCCGACGGTGCGGTCATCATCGCGGCAATCACGAGCTGCACGAACACGAACAACCCGCGCAATATGATTGCCGCCGGGCTGTTCGCACGCAACGCCAATCGCGCGGGCCTCGTGCGCAAGCCTTGGGTCAAGAGTTCGCTGGCGCCCGGCTCGAAGGCTGTCACGCTGTATCTGGAAGCCGCCGGGCTGCTGCCGGAACTGGAATCGCTCGGCTTCGGCGTCGTCGCCTACGCCTGCACGTCGTGCAACGGCATGTCGGGTGCGCTCGACCCGATGATCCAGCAGGAAATCATCGAGCGCGATCTGTATGCCACGGCTGTGCTCTCGGGCAACCGCAACTTCGATGGCCGGATTCATCCGTATGCGAAGCAGGCGTTTCTCGCGTCGCCGCCGCTGGTGGTGGCTTACGCCATTGCCGGGACGATCCGCTTCGACATCGAAAAGGATGTGCTGGGTGTCGATGCCGACGGCAAGCCCGTGAGACTTGCAGACCTGTGGCCGAGCGACGAGGAAATCGACGCGATCATCGCGAGCAGCGTCAAGCCGGAACAATTCCGCCGTGTGTACGAGCCGATGTTCGCTGCCTCCGTCGAGCATGGCGAGCCGGCCGAGCCGCTGTACGACTGGCGCGAGATGAGTACCTACATCCGCCGTCCGCCCTATTGGGAAGGAGCGCTGGCCGGTGAGCGCACGCTGCGCGGCATGCGTGCACTGGCGGTGCTGGGCGATAACATCACGACCGATCACCTCTCGCCGTCGAACGCGATCATGGCCGACAGCGCAGCCGGCGAGTACCTCGCGAAGATGGGGTTGCCGGAAGAGGACTTTAATTCGTACGCCACGCATCGGGGCGATCACCTGACGGCGCAGCGCGCCACGTTCGCCAACCCGACGCTCAAGAACGAGATGGTCGTGGTCGACGGGCAGGTCAAGGCGGGGTCGCTCGCGCGCATCGAGCCGGAAGGCAAGATCACGCGCATGTGGGAAGCGATAGAGACGTATATGACGCGCAAGCAGCCGCTCATCGTGATTGCCGGGGCCGATTACGGTCAGGGGTCGTCGCGCGACTGGGCGGCCAAGGGCGTGCGTCTGGCGGGCACCGAGGCGATCGTCGCCGAAGGCTTCGAGCGCATTCACCGCACCAATCTGGTCGGCATGGGGGTGTTGCCGCTCGAGTTCAAACCGGGCACGAACCGCAAGACCCTGGGCATCGACGGCAGCGAAACGTTCGACGTGATCGGTGAGCGCACGCCGCGCGCGGATCTCACGCTGGTCATTCACCGCCAGAAGAAGGACGGAAGCAGCGAACGTGTGGAGGTGCCGGTGACTTGCCGTCTGGATACCGCTGAAGAAGTGTCGATCTACGAGGCGGGCGGAGTGCTGCAGCGCTTCGCGCAGGACTTTCTGGAATCGTCGCAGGCGGCCGCCTGAGGAGAGATGTGATGGCGCATCAGCCACAAATCCGCATTCCCGCCACCTATATGCGTGGCGGCACCAGCAAGGGCGTGTTCTTTCGCCTTCAGGACTTGCCCGACGCCGCACAGGTGCCGGGCGCGGCGCGCGACGCGCTGCTCATGCGTGTGATCGGCAGCCCGGACCCGTATGGCAAGCAGATCGACGGCATGGGCGGGGCCACGTCGAGCACGAGCAAGACGGTCATCGTCGCGAAAAGCGAGCGGCCGGGGCACGATGTGGACTACCTGTTCGGTCAGGTGTCGATCGACCAGAAGTTCGTCGACTGGAGCGGCAATTGCGGCAATCTGTCGGCGGCCGTCGGCCCGTTCGCGATCAGCGGCGCACTGGTCGATCCGGCGCGGGTGCCGCGCGATGGCGTGGCCGTCGTGCGTATCTGGCAGGCCAACATCGGCAAGACGATCATCGCGCACGTGCCGATGACGAACGGTGCGGTGCAGGAGACGGGGGATTTCGAACTCGACGGCGTGACGTTCCCGGCGGCCGAAGTGCAACTCGAATTCCTCGATCCGGCCGCCGAGGAAGACGGTGAGGGCGGTGCCATGTTCCCGACCGGCAATCTCGTCGACGATCTCGAAGTGCCCGGCGTAGGCACTTTCAAGGCGACGATGATCAACGCCGGCATTCCGACCATTTTCCTCAATGCCGAAGACATCGGCTATCGGGGCACGGAGTTGCAGGACGCGATCAACAGCGATCCGAAGGCGCTTGCGATGTTCGAGACCATTCGCGCGCACGGCGCGATCCGTATGGGGTTGATCAAGGACGTGTCCGAAGCGGCAACGCGTCAGCACACGCCGAAGGTCGCGTTCGTCGCGAAGCCGGCCGGTTATACGGCATCGAGCGGTAAGGCCGTGAATGCCGGCGACATCGATCTGCTGGTGCGTGCCCTGTCGATGGGCAAGCTGCATCATGCGATGATGGGCACGGCGGCGGTCTGCATCGGTGCGGCGGCGGCAATTCCGGGTACGCTGGTCAATCTGGCCGCCGGTGGCGGCGCGCGTAGCGCGGTGCGCTTCGGGCATCCCTCGGGCACCCTGCGCGTGGGCGCGGAAGCGAAGCAGGAGGGCGGCGAGTGGACGGTCACCAAGGCCATCATGAGCCGTAGCGCCCGGGTGTTGATGGACGGCTGGGTGCGTATTCCCGGAGACGTGTTTTGACAACGTAATGACAGGAGGTAATCGATGTCTGCCGGTATCTCGAACGTGCGTCCTTCGCCCGACAAGGTTCTCGCGGACATTGTCGATTACGTCCTGACCTATGAGATCCGCAGCGATCTCGCCTTCGACACCGCCCGAAACTGCCTGATCGATACGCTCGGGTGCGGTTTCGAAGCATTGTCCTATCCGGCCTGCACCAAGCTGTTGGGCCCCATTGTGCCGGGTACGGTGGTGCCGAACGGGGCGAAAGTCCCCGGCACGCCGTATCAACTCGATCCGGTGCAGGCGGCGTTCAGTCTGGGCGCCATGATTCGCTGGCTCGACTTCAACGACACCTGGCTGGCCGCCGAATGGGGGCACCCGTCCGACAATCTCGGCGGCATTCTCATGACGGCCGATTGGCTCTCGCGCACCGCGGTGGCGCAGGGTCAGCCGCCGTTGACGATGCGTCATGTGCTTGCCGCCATGATCAAGGCGCACGAGATTCAGGGCTGCCTGGCGCTGGAGAACTCGTTCAATCAGGTCGGCCTCGATCACGTCGTGCTGGTGAAAGTGGCGTCGACGGCGGTCGTCGGCGAAATGCTCGGACTCTCGCGCGACGAACTGATCAACGCGCTTTCGCTCGCGTTCGTCGACGGGCAGAGTCTGCGCACGTATCGTCAGGCCCCTAACACCGGTAGCCGCAAGTCGTGGGCCGCGGGCGATGCGACGAGCCGCGCCGTACGGCTCGCGCTGATGGCGCGCACCGGCGAGATGGGCTATCCGTCGGTGCTCACCGCCAAGACCTGGGGCTTCTACGACGTGCTGTTCAAGGGCAAGCCGTTCGCATTTCAGCGCCCCTATGGTTCGTATGTGATGGAGAACGTGCTGTTCAAAATTTCCTTCCCGGCCGAGTTTCACGCGCAGACGGCCGCCGAGGCGGCAATGACACTTCACAGCCAGTTGCAGGCGATGGGGCGCAGCGCGCAGGACATTCGCTCGGTCAGAATCCGCACGCATGCGGCCGCGATTCGCATCATCGACAAGCAGGGGCCGCTCGCCAATCCGGCCGACCGCGATCACTGTATTCAGTACATGGTGGCGGTGCCGTTGCTATTCGGGCGTCTGACGGCGGCCGACTACGAGGATGCGGTCGCCGCCGATCCTCGTATCGATGCGTTGCGCGCGAATATCGTCTGCGAGGAAGACCCGCAGTTCACCCGCGACTATCACGATCCCGACAAGCGTTCGATTGCCAACGGGCTGAGCGTCACGCTGACCGACGGCACCACGCTCGGCGAAGTGCTGGTCGAATACCCGATCGGCCACATGCGCCGCCGTGCCGAGGGGATTCCGCTGCTCGTGGAGAAGTTCAAGACGAATCTGGCGCGCCGCTTCGCTGCCCGCGCACAAGCGCGCGTCCTCGACATCGCGCTCGATCAGCAACGCTTGGAGGCGATGCCGGTGCACCAGTTCGTGGATCTGATGGTGTGACGTGTTGTTCACGAATCTTGTCGCGCGAGTGCTCGAAGCGAGGCGAGCAGGCGCGCTACCCGAAGCGCTCGCGCGACTCGACAGCGACATCACGGTCGTGCCGGCGATAATCGCCATTGTGACGACCTTGTCCCACCGCGGTTGCGGGCGCAAATTTCCTCCGGTGCTTGCTGATGGGGCTTGATATGTTCGAACCTTACCTCCTGCGATGGAACCTCACGCGTGATGGGGAGGCGTTTGCATCCCTCGCTGGCCATCTTCTGCCTGTGCGTCAGGCAGGCACGCAGGCCATTCTCAAGATCTCGAATGAACGTGAAGAAATTGCGGGCGCGAATGTCATGGCATGGTGGCATGGCGACGGCGCTGCGCCGGTGCTGGCGCATGAGGGCGGAGCCTTGCTGATGCCGCGCGCGCGTTGCTTAGTACGCCGCGTGACGAGGTTGTGCTGCACGGTGATATTCACCACGCCAACGTGCTCGACTTTGGCGACCGGGGTTGGCTCGCCATCGATCCGAAGGGGCTCTACGGCGAGCGCGGCTTCGACTACGCGAATCTTTTCTGCAATCCGGACGGCGAAACGGCACTCACTCCCGGTGTCTTTGTGCGGCGCGTCGACATCGTGACGCACGCCGCAGCGCTCGACCGTCAACGGCTGTTGCAGTGGGTGCTGGCGTGGGCGGGGTTGTCTGCTGTTTGGCGCATGGAGGACGGCGACGATGCCCAGAGCGCGTTAGACGTGGCGCGACTGGCGGCCGCCACGCTCGGCATCGTCGAATGACGCGAGTGCACGGATGACGTGCGCGGCTCAGCCCTTGTGGGTATAGCGCAGGCGAGTCATTTGTTCCGCGCTGTCGGCCAGCAGACCCGCCGCGTCGGCAATCGCCTTCTCCAGCGTAGTGGGGCCGAACGTCAGCGAGAAGCATCCGGAGAACACGCGCGAGAGACTTTCCAGCGCGCTGCGATCGATCGCGCCTGAGAGCAGCGACGCCGTCGCCCCTGCCTTGATCGCCATCTGGGCGGCAATCATCGGCGTCTTGCCCGAAAGCGTCTGCCCGTCGCTGCGGCCTTCGCCGGTAACGAGCCAGTCGGCGCCTTCCACCGCTTGCGGCAGTCCAACGCGCTCGGCCACCACTTCCGCGCCGGAGCGGAACTGCGCCCCGAGCAAATGCAGCGCGAAGCCCAGACCGCCTGCCGCACCAGCACCGGCACGGCTGGCCGCCTCGTTGGCACTGAACGCACGATGGGCATGCCCGGCGAAATGAGCGATGGCACGGTCGAGCGGTTCGACCTGTGATTCGCTCACGCCCTTTTGCGGCCCGAAGATCGCCGTCGCGCCTTGCGGGCCGTTGAGCGGATTGTTCACGTCGGACATGGCGATCAGTTCGCAGTCCTTCAGACGGCCATCGAGCCCGTTCAGGTCGATCGATGCGACGCGATGCAGCGCCGCAGGCACTGGCTGGACGGCTTCGCCAGATTCATCGAGCAAGCGCGCACCGAGACCGACGAGCAGACCTGCGCCGCCGTCGTTCGTACTGCTGCCGCCCAGGCCGATGAGCACACGGCGCGCGCCGGTATCGAGCAGGGCGCGCAACAGTTCGCCGAGGCCGACCGTCGAGCGCTCGGCCACCGGCGTCTGCATGCCGACGGGGTCGGTAATGCTCACCACGTTGGCGCTTTCCAGCACGCCGGTGCCGTCGGGCATGATGCCGTACTCGGCGGTGACCGATGCCTGACCCGCACCGCGCACCGACAGCGGCACTCGTCGACCGCCTGCGGAGAGCAGGGCGTCGAGCGTGCCTTCGCCGCCGTCGGCCATCGGACGCAACCGCAATTCGGCTTGCGGCAGCGCGCGGGCGATGCCGGACGCGATGGCGCGCGCGACTTCCGGGGCACTCAGTGAACCTTTGAACGAATCGGGGGCGATGACGATGATCGGGGCTTGCGCATTGCTGGACATGGAAATCGGGACAGTCGCAAAAGTGGATACGGGTTGGCTGGGTTCACATGCGCCACGTGTGACTATCGGTCCGCTTGTTGTCCTCGCTTATGGCGTACCGGCCGGATGGTTGCTCCAGGGCTCGGTGGGCGGGGTGGCACGTCGGCTCGCAGCAGGGTCGGGCGCGAGGCGGTGCGGCGCAGTGTGACAGAAACCTGCAATATACGCGATTCGGGCCAGCGCGCATTGCGCGAATTGCCATGCTATGAATAACACGAGTAAGATGAGCGCCAACTGGCGGTATGTCGCCCGATAAGCCGTGTGGCCCGCAATGCAAGGCGCGGGGCGTGCGAGGGGGCGGCATTACCAGAGCAGACCGAACAATACGGCGCGAGTTGTGGCCTGACACGGGCGCAAAAGACATTGCGTGGCCAGCAGCCCACCAGTGATAGGGCGCCGGGACCAGATACCAAGCTGTCGTCACGACGATGCCCGGCTTGCCGCAGCGGCTGGAAGACATGGCGCGTGCGACGGCCACTAGCAAGTGTGGAGCGGGGGCATGAACCGGGGAAAAGACAGGAATTCCGGCACGACGCGTGCGGCGCGGCGCGGTGCTACGGGGGCGGTTGCCGCAGCGAGTGTGACGCTCGCTGTGTTGCTGGCCGCTTGCGCGCAGACGCCGCCCGCCGCGTCGTGCAACGATCCGCCTGTGGGCAGCGTCGCCGACGTTGCACCGGAAAATGTAAAAGTCGAGACGTTGCCTGCCTATCGCGATACGGTCGACGACGCGCGCAGTAACGGTGCCGTATGGCAAGGTTCCTCGAAGAAGGCGTTTGCCAGCGTGAGCGCCTGCACGGCGCGTCTCTGGAAGAAGCAACTGCCTTATGCCCGCCTGCAACGGCAGAATGCCGGCACCGGTCAGACACTCCAGCTCTCCTCGCAAGACGACGGCATTCTCGCCATTCTCGATCTCGCACCGCAAAAGCCGGGCAGCCAGGGTTCGCTCTATCTCGGGTCGACCGGCCCGCAGTCGCTTGCCGACGCCGTGCGTCAGTGTCTCTGAGCATCGTGCGACGCGGATAACGGCCGCAGTGTCATGCCGCTGTCACGGCGGCGTCATATAACGGCGGGGTATCATGACGGCGAACGTGCCGCCGGCCGGGCGACACGAAGGCTTTTACCGCATGCGTGCCGATGTCCCATACCGAATCCGTTGATGTCTCAGAAGGGCTCTCCTCCGCTGGCGACGCCGGGCAGGCCCCGCTGAACCCGCGCCAGCAGGCGCTTTTCGACGCCGTTCGCCGCGACGGCTTTCTTACGGTCGACGAACTGGCGGCGCGCTTCGACGTGACGCCGCAGACCATCCGGCGCGACATCAACTTTCTGGCCGAGCGCAAATGGGTGCGCCGCTACCACGGCGGGGTTGGCCTGCCGGGCGGGGCGGAGAACGACGCCTACGACGCCCGTCAGACTCATCTGGCCGATGAAAAGCGCCGCATCGCCGTACGCTTGGCGGAACAAATCCCCGATCACGCATCGATCTTCATCAATCTGGGCACCACGACGGAAGCCGTGGCCCGGGTGCTGTCTCGTCATCGCGGCTTGCGCGTCATCACTAATAATCTGCACGTCGCGGCCATGATGAGCAGCTACGCCGACGCCGAGGTCATTATCACCGGTGGCGTCGTGCGCGCCCGCGACCAGGGCGTGACCGGCGAGGCCACGCTCGACTTCATCCGTCAGTTCAAAGTCGATTTCGGCATCGTCGGCATCTCTGCCATCGACACCGACGGCACGCTGCGAGACTTCGACTATCGAGAGGTCCGCGTGGCCGAGGCGATCATCGCGCACTCCCGCACCGTATTTCTGGCGGCCGATCACAGCAAGTTCGGACGCCCGGCGCTTGTCCGGCTGGGGCACCTGTCTCAGATCGACGCCCTGTTCACCGATCGCCCGGTGCCCGAAAGCATGGCGCAGGTGATCGCCGAGGCGGGCACGCTGGTGCACGTCGCGGACTGACGCAGGTGGCGCTCAGGTCAGATGCGAATTCGCATATTCAGGCAGAGAAATGCGCGAATTCGAAACTCATGCGGCGTGATCTGCTAAAATCCGAGTCTAAATGTTCGTAAACGAATAAAATTTAACGTAAACGAACATTTCCGAACTTTCTCTGATTTAACGCCCATCACACGGGAGTGACGACGTGCAGACATCCACTCAATCGCCATCGGACAACCTGCTTGCGCCTTATGACCTGCTGGTCGTGGGCGGTGGGATCAACGGGACGGGCATTGCGCGCGACGCCGCTGGCCGCGGTCTGCGGGTGTTGCTCGTCGAGCAGGACGATCTGGCGTCTCATACTTCGTCGGCGAGTACCAAGCTGATTCACGGCGGTCTGCGCTATCTCGAGTATTACGAGTTCGGTCTGGTGCGCAAGGCGTTGCAGGAGCGTGAAGTGCTGCTGCGCGCCGCGCCGCACATCATGTGGCCGCTGCGTTTCGTGATGCCGCATATGCCGAATCTTCGTCCTGCGTGGCTGATTCGCGCGGGCCTGTTTCTTTACGATCACCTTGCACGACGCGAAATGCTGCCCGGCTCGCGCGGTATCGATCTGCGCCGGCATCCGGCGGGCGCACCGCTGCGCCGTGAGTTGACGCGCGGTTTCGTCTACTCGGACGGCTGGGTGCAGGACGCGCGTCTGGTCGTGCTCAACGCGCAGGATGCGGCCGAGCGCGGTGCGACGATCCTCACGCGCACGAAGCTCATCGGCGCGGATCGCGGCGAGGCCATGTGGACGGCCCAGCTAGAGACGCCCGAGGGCACGCATCAGACCGTGCGTGCGCGGGCCATTGTCAATGCGGCCGGGCCGTGGGTGGGGCATCTGCTGGGCGACGTACTGCGCCAGAATGCGACGCATCGCGTGCGTATGGTCAAGGGCAGCCATATCGTGACGCGCAAGCTGTTCGATCACGATCACGCCTACATCTTCCAGAACCCGGACAAGCGCATCATCTTCGCGATTCCCTACGAGCGCGATTTCACGCTGATCGGCACGACCGATATCGAGTATCACGGCGACCCCGCGCAGGTCGCCATCGACGACGACGAGATTGCGTATCTTTGCCGGTCGGCCAGCGAGTATTTCACCAAGCCGATCGTGCCTGGCGATGTCGTCTGGACTTATGCGGGCGTGCGGCCGTTGATGGAAGAAGAGGTTTCGAACCCGTCGGCCGTCACGCGCGATTACAAGCTCGAACTGGACGCGCCCGGCACGCGCGCGCCGCTGCTGTCGGTGTTCGGCGGCAAGATCACGACATACCGTCGTCTCGCGGAAGAGGCGATGTCGCATCTGCATGGCCCGCTGGGCTTCACGCACGGCGACTGGACGGCGGGCGCGCCGCTGCCGGGCGGCGACATGGCCGAGCCGGATGCGGGGGCCTTCGAAACGTCGCTGCGCGCCCAGTTGCCGTGGCTGCCGCAGACGCTGGCGCATCGTTATGCGCGCACGTACGGAACGCGCACCCACGTGCTGGTTGGCGAAGCCAATTCGCTCGACGATCTGGGGCAACGCATCTGCGGCGATCTGTATGAAGCCGAGCTGCGCTATCTTGTGCAATACGAGTGGGCGCGCACGGCGCAAGACGTGCTGTGGCGCCGGACCAAGCTCGGGCTACATGTCGGCAAGGACGGCGAAGCTAGCGTGCAGCGATGGTTTGCACAGCACATGGAAATGGCCGCCTGACGCCCGTAGAAAAAAACAGGAGACCAGCGCAATGGCAGGAGGAGCGTACATCCTCGCGTTCGATCAGGGCACGACCAGTTCGCGGGCGTTGCTGTTCGATCGCGATGGCCATGTCGTGGCGACCGCGCAGAAGGAATTCCGTCAGATCTATCCGCACCCCGGCTGGGTCGAGCACGATCCGCGCGAAATTTGGTCGACGCAGGCTGGCGTTGCCGCCGAAGCGTTGACACATGCGGGCGTGGGCGGGAGCGACATTGCGGCCATTGGCATCACGAATCAGCGCGAGACGACTGTCGTGTGGGATCGCCGCACGGGCGAGCCGGTATACAACGCCATCGTCTGGCAGGATCGCCGGACGGCGGATTTCTGCGATGAGTTGCGTGCGCAAGGCAAGGAAAATCTCGTCGCCAGCCGCACCGGACTGCGTGTCGATTCGTACTTCTCCGGCACCAAGATTCGCTGGATTCTCGATAACGTCGACGGCGCGCGCGACGCCGCCGAAGCGGGACACCTCGCCTTCGGCACGATTGATAGCTGGCTCGTATGGCATTTGACGGGCGGCAAGCTGCATGTGACGGATGTGTCGAACGCATCGCGCACCATGCTCTTCAACATCCACACGCTCGCGTGGGACGATGAACTTCTCGCGCTGCTCGGCGTGCCGCGCAGCATGTTGCCGGAGGTGCGCTCGTCGAGCGAAGTGTTCGGACATACGGCCACGCCGCTGTTCCCGGTGCCGGTGCCGATTGCGGGCATCGCGGGCGATCAGCAGGCGGCCCTCTTTGGGCAGATGTGTCTCTCGCCCGGCATGGTGAAGAACACGTACGGCACGGGCTGCTTCATGGTGATGAACACCGGCAGCAAGCCGCAGGCGTCCAGTCATAACCTGCTCACGACGGTGGCCTGGAAGATTGGCAATCGGGTGGACTACGCGCTGGAGGGCAGCATCTTCATCGGCGGTGCGGTTGTGCAGTGGTTGCGCGACGGGTTGGGCATCATCCGCCATTCGCGCGACGTGGAAGCGCTCGCGACCAGCGTGCCCGACGCCGATGGTGTCGTCCTCGTGCCGGCATTCGCCGGGCTCGGCGCACCGCATTGGCAGCCACGCGCACGCGGCACATTGTTCGGCGCGACACGCGGCACCACTGCCGCCCATGTGGCGCGTGCGGCACTCGAGAGCATTGCTTTTCAGACGCTCGACGTCTTGCGCGCGATGGAAGCCGACGCCGGTTTGCATGTGTCGGAGTTGCGGGTCGACGGCGGCGCGGCGGCCAACGATCTTCTGATGCAATGGCAGGCGGATTTGCTGGGGGCGGACGTGGTGCGTCCCAAGGTCATCGAGACGACCGCCGCAGGGGCCGCCTATCTCGCCGGGCTCGCTGTGGGATTCTGGCCGGATATGGACACGCTGCAACGCCAATGGCAGTTACAGCGGCGCTTTTCCCGCAAGCTCTCCGAGAGCGATGTCGATCGTGCTGTCAGGGGTTGGCAGCGCGCGGTGCGCGCCGCCAAGGTCTGGGCGGAAGAGGGCTGAAGCCACCTGACGAGGGTCGGCTTCAGCGCAAGGCTCTTCCGGGCGCCACATGGCGCCGGTCTCCGGCGGCATCATGCCGCCGGTGCCGCCAGCTCGCGCACCGCTCGCGCGGCTGACGGCGGGCTGATTTGGCCGGACTCGCAGGTGCGAGCGACCGGGCGCAGGGACTTAGGGCGCAAGGCCCGGTGCGGCGCATTTGCATAATCCCCTCCCTGTGTATTTCCCATCGTCCGACGTCAATCGATCACTAGTGCAATCCGTCCGCCTCCGGGGCGCTCCCGGCGAGGGATTGGCATCGGGCGTGCCGGGGCCATGTGGCGTGCATGACTTGATTCCCGAGGCGGTCGACCTGGGCGAAGAGACGTTCCCGGAGGCGGACGACTTGCACACTTACCGATGCGAGAAGCATGCCAGTGGCTGCAACTCATTGAATCAACAGGGAAGTTCGATGTTTGATACGGACTGTGCTCAGCCTTTCGGATGAAAACGTTTCAGGAATGAAAGGTGAAGGGGGACGTGGTGCGCGGGACGTAACACGCCGCCGCGGGGGCACCCGTTCAAGGCGTCGGATGCCGCACCGGTGACGGCAAATTGGGCAATGCACTTGACACTCAATGCTGGCGGGCGTTTGCGCCGCCGGCCGAGTACTTATGCAAAGGGTTATCAACAGTAGTTGTGGATATCCTTGCCGGTCTGCCGGTGCGGAACCTGCAAAATCAATTGGATGACGATGGGTCAGGCCGCCGGCTTCTTGCCGACGGTGAAAGCGATCTCGCCCACTCCTGCCACACCGGCGCTGACCTTGTCGCCCGGTTCGAGCGGCCCGACGCCCGCAGGCGTGCCGGTGAAGATCAGATCGCCCGCAGCGAGCTTCACGCTGCGCGAGATCTCGGCGATGAGGTCGGGCACCGACCAGATCAACTCATTGAGATCGCCGGTCTGACGGTTCTCGCCGTTCACGTCCAGCCACACGCGGCCTTCCTTCGGATGACCGACTTCCGCCACCGCGTGGAGCGGGCCGCAGGGTGCCGAGGCGTCGAACGCTTTACCCCAGTCCCATGGACGACGTGTGTCTTTGGCCTGTTGCTGGAGGTCGCGGCGCGTGAGATCGACACCGACACCGTAGCCCCACACCAGCGACAGCGCGTGGCCGGCATCGACATTCTCGCCGTCAGCGCCAATGGCGACGACCAGCTCGATTTCGTGATGCAGCTCGCTCGTGAGCGGCGGGTAGGGCAGCGTGCCTTCGGCGGCAACGACGGCGTCGGCCGGCTTCATGAAGAAGAACGGCGGCTCGCGATCCGGATTGCTGCCCATCTCGCGCGCGTGCGCGGCGTAGTTACGGCCGACGCAGAATACGCGGCGCACGGGGAAACGAGCGTCGCTGCCTGCGACGGCGACCGACGCCTGAGGCGGGGCCGAAATAACAAATTGGCTCATGAGAAGACTCTTGGCTGAAACGAAACAGTAACCGACAAAACACAGGCGCCGACATACGGCGGCGCCTTGAATACCCTCGCGCCTACCGGCGCAAGCGACAGTGGAGTGGCATGAAGCACGGCCTCACTTGGCGAAGACCTGCGACAGGTCGGCAAATGCTTTGAACTCCAGCGCATTGCCCGCCGGGTCGTAGAAGAACAGCGTCGCCTGCTCGCCCACCTGTCCGGCGAAGCGAATATGCGGTTGGATCACGAAACGGGTCCCGGCAGCGCGCAGACGATCGGCCAGTGCATGCCACGCGGGCATGTCAAGGATAACGCCGAAATGCGGGACGGGAACCTCGTCGCCGTCGACCGGATTCGTGATGCGCTTGCCCGCCTCGTCCGGCGAGAGATGCGCGACCAGTTGATGACCGAAAAAATCGAAATCGATCCAGTGATCCGAACTACGGCCTTCGGTACAGCCCATCACGCCACCGTAGAAGCGGCGGGCCGCTTCGAGGTCATCGACGGGAAACGCGAGATGAAAGAGCGGTGTTGCCATGTGGGACTCCGGCGCAATGTGGGGTTGAACGAGATTCGAATGCCGCGTGGACTCGCGGACGTCTTTTTTCCTTGTCCATCGGCGGGCGGAATGCTCTCACCGATTTGCTGTAGATTCTATCCATCGATAAAAATAATCAGAAACGAATAATTCAACCGCTCAGCAACGAAATTTTCGATCAATGATCCGTTACCTGAAAACCTTCGTCACGGCAGCCGAAACCGCTTCGTTCTCGGCGGCGGGCGCGCGTCTCGGACTGACGCAGTCGGCCGTGAGCGCACAGATTCAGCGTCTCGAAGACGATCTCGGCGTGCAGCTCTTCGAGCGAACCGGACGCGCCGTGTCGCTCTCGGACGATGGCCGCCGCCTGCTCGCGCAGGCGCAAGGGGTGATCGCCGGATACCAGGCCATGCGCGGCGAGGCCGGGACGCACGACGCACAAGCAGCACTGGCGCCTATTCATGTCGGTGCGATCCTCACTGTGCAGCTTGGTCTGTTGCCGGGCGCGGTGCAACGCTGGACGGCGCTCGGGGCGATGCCGCATCTGAACATCGTGCCGGGCATGTCGGTGCAATTGCTGGGGCAGCTCGACGCGAAAGAACTCGATCTGGCGGTGATGATCCGGCCCCGCATTGGGGTGCCCGCCGATATGAAATGGCTCACGCTCATGCAGGAGCCTTATGTTGCCATCGCGCCGGAGGGGACTCGCGGCACGGTGGCCGATTGGGTGGCGGAGATGCCCTTCGTGCGCTACAACCGGCGCTCGTACGGTGGCGACCTGGTCGAGCGATACCTGCGACGGCACCGCCTCTGGGTGCGCGAAGGGGTGGAGCTGGACGAGCCCGAAGTCATTCTTCGTCTGGTGCGCGCGCGACTGGGATGGTCGATCGTGCCCGCGACGCTCATCGGCCTGCCCGTCGACGGTCAGGCGGTGGAGAGGGTGGGGAAGGCGGGCAAAGCCGGCGCGGCAGCCGTTCATGGCGTTCGGGTGCTGCCGCTCTCCGGCGCGCCGCTCACACGCGAGCTGGGGGTACTCGTGCGTCAATCGGCGCTCAAACGTGCGCCGGTTGCCACGCTGATGAAATGTCTCGCCGACGAAGCTCAGTCTCTGGGGTAGGTTTCGGCCCTCGATTCCGCTGGCTCCGTTGCTGCTCCGCCCAGTGCTTGCCAAAGCGCGGCCGTGTCTGTCAGACGAGCCCCTTGCGCGTCGAGCCGGGCGCGAGTGGCGTCGAGTGCCTGCCGTTGCGCGTCGAGCAACGAGAGATGGCTGATGCCCCCCACGCGATATCGCTCGCTCGCTATCCGGAACGCCGCTTCCGCCCGGCGGGCGGCATCGTCACGGGCTGTGAGGGCGGCAGCGTCGGCCTCCAGCGCGCGCATGGCGTCGGCGACTTGCGTGAGGCCGAGCAGCACGGTGTCCTGATACGACGCCAGTGCGGCGTCGTAAGCGGCGAGCGCCGAGCGCCGTAGCGCGTGCAACTCGCCGCCGCGAAACAGCGGCTGGAGCAGGTTCATCCCGAGGCTCCAGATGTTGACGCCGTTACCCAGATCAGCCGTTCGCATGCGTTGGGTGCCGAAGCTGCCGGAGAGCGTGAACTGCGGGTAAAGATTCGCAGTCGCCACACCGACGTCGGCGCTCGCCTTGTGCAGCAGCGCTTCCGACGCGCGGATATCCGGGCGTCGCTGGGCCAATGTCGATGGCAGGGAAACGGGAACCGTCTGCGGCAGTGTCAGGCCGTTGAGATCGACGACGGGGGACGTGAACGCCCCCGGGGCTCGACCGGTCAGGCGCGCCAATTGATGATCGTATTGGGCGATCTGCAAGCGCAGCGCGGGTAACTGCGCTTCGGTCTGTGCAACGAGCGCCGCCTGATTCTCGACGTCCAACGGTGCTACGCCTCCCACACGTTGCCGCGCGCGCGTGATACCGAGCTGTGCCCGCTGTGCGCTCGCCATGCCTTCCAGCGCCGAGAGCTGGGCTCGTGCACTGGCTTGCCGCAGGGCCGCCGTCACAACATTGCCCGCGAGCGAGAGCCGGGCGGCTTCCGCTTCGAAGCGCTGGTAGTCGATCTGAGCAGCCAGACCTTCCAGCACGCGTCGATTCCCGCCGAAGACATCCAGCGTGTAAGAGATGTTGACGCTCGCGTTGTATAGGGTGAACGGCCCGGGGCTCGGCACGCTGGTGATGCCGAACGATGCGAGATCGACCTGCTCGCGTGTGCCGGAGAGCTTCAGATCGGCAGACGGCAGCCATCGCGCACCTGCCTGCGCGCGGTAGTCTTCTTGCGCCTGACGCAACTTGGCCTGTGCTTGGCGCAGGGTCGGGCTATCGGCCAGGGCTTGGGCGACGAGCGCGTCCAGCGCGGGCGAGCCGAAGCGGGTCCACCAACGCGATGGCACGTCGTCCCCGGCAGCGAGCGTTTGCGCCGCACCCTGTGTGCCGCCTGTTCCGGCGGTCGAAGAGAGTTGCACGCCGGTCGTGTATCGAGCAACGTCCGTAGGTTCGGGCGTGTGGAAGTCCGGCCCGACCGCGCAGGCGGCGAGTGTTGCGCCAAGCCCGAGTGCGAGCCATCGCAATGCGCTGCGGGCAGGGCGGTGACGATGCGCACGGTGGGCAACTCTCATGATGGCCTCAGTCGAGCGTTCGTTTGTAGAACCTGACGGCCACCGCCATGAGAACGGCGGAGAAGACCAGCAGCGGCCACAGGTCATGCCAGGCGTCGCCCCATCCGTTGCCCTTGAGCAGAATGCCGCGAATGAGCCGGTTGAAATAGGTGAGCGGCAGGACATTGCCGATGGCCTGTGCCCACGCAGGCATGCCGCGAAACGGGAACATGAAGCCCGAGAGCAGCATGTTCGGCAGAAAATAGAACACGGTGAGTTGCATGGCCTGCAACTGATTCTGCGCGAACGACGAGAGTGCGATGCCCACCGTCAGATTGGCCGCGATGAAGACCAGGGCCGCGAGATAGATGGCGATCACGCTGCCTTCGAACGGCACGTGAAAGGCGAAACGCGCGGCGATAAGAATGATGCTTGCCTGAATCAGTCCGATGGCAATGTACGGCACGATCTTGCCCGTCATGACTTCGATGGGCCGCACCGGCGTGGCGAGCAGATTTTCCATCGTCCCGCGCTCGCGCTCACGCACGATGGCGAGCCCCGTCATCATGGCGAGCGTCATCGTCAGAATCACCCCCATTAGTCCGGGGATGATGTTGTATTGCGTGATGCCCTCGGCGTTGTACAGCCGGTGCACCTGCACGTCGAAGGCGCTCTGCCCGCCGGCGAGTGGCGCGAGCGGGCCGGTCAGGTCTTTCTGCGCGACTGACTGCGCGATGGCGGGTAGCGCGCCGAGTGCCGAGGCCATTGCCATCGGGTCTGTCGCGTCGGCCTCGATGAGCACGGCAGGCCGTTCGCCGCGCAACAACCGTCGTGTGAAGTCGGCGGGGATATTCAGCACGAACTGAACGCGTCCCTGCGCCAGCGCGGCGCGTCCCGCTTCCTCGCTCGTGAGCGTCTCGGTCACGTGGAAGTACCCCGAGTGCTCCATTGCCGCCATGAAGCTGCGCGTGAATTCGCTGTCGTCGGCAACGATCGCCGCAGTGGGCATGTGCTTCGGATCGGTGTTGATGGCGAAGCCGAAGAGCGTCAGTTGCACGAGCGGCACGCCCACGATCATCGCGAAGGTCACGCGGTCGCGGCGCAGTTGCAGGAACTCCTTGCACACGATGCTCCACCACCGCGCGATGGAGAACCCCAGCGGCGTGCTCATGCGCGGTCTCCGAAGTTGTCCTTCGCGTGGCTCATCAGGTAGATGAAGACGTCTTCCAGGCTGGTATCGATGGGGGTGACGCGTAGCCCGTGTGTGTCGGCCAGTTCGTGCAGCACCTTGCCCAGCGCGTCGGCGTTCGACCCGCTGACATGCAGCGCGCCGCCGAACGCGACCGTCTGCGCCACGGCGGGTTGTGCGCGCAGTTCGCGCGCCAGATCGACGAGATTGTCGGCATGTACCGTCCATGTCGACAGATGTTGGCTGTCGATGATCTCCGACGCCGTGCCCTTCGCGAGCAACTCGCCGTAGGAGATGTAAGCGAGCTTGTGGCAGCGCTCCGCTTCGTCCATGTAATGCGTGCTCACGAGTACGGAAATGCCGCGTGAGGCCAACTCGTGCAGTTCCTCCCAGAAGTCGCGCCGGGCGCTCGGGTCGACGCCGGCGGTCGGCTCGTCGAGCAGCAACACCCGCGGCTCGTGCAGCATGCACGCCGCGAGTGCGAGGCGCTGTTTCCAGCCGCCCGAGAGTGAGCCGGTCAACTGCTTTGCACGGCCTTTCAGGCCGAGTCCTTCAATGGCGCGATCGACCGCCTCGCGCCGGTTCGGCATGCCGTATACGCGCGCCACGAAATCCAGATTCTCGCGAATCGTCAGGTCTTCCCAGTACGAGAAACGTTGTGTCATATAGCCGACCTGACGCTTGATCTGCGCGCTCTCGCGCACGATGTCGAAGCCCAGGCAGGTGCCGCTGCCCGAGTCGGGCGTGAGCAACCCGCACATCATGCGGATGCAGGTCGTCTTGCCGCTGCCGTTCGGGCCGAGAAAGCCGAAGACCTCGCCGCGCCGCACTTGCAACGATACGTTCCTGACGACGTGCTTGTCGCCAAAGTGCTTGTTCAATCCGTTCACGTCGATGGCGAGATCTTCATGGCCACCGCGACTGCCTCGCAACGCAGCGGTATCGGGCGGCGGTGTGTCGTAGCCGTTCATTGGCGCGTCACCTGCACCGGCTGCCCCGGATTGAGCTTGGCGGCGTCGGCCGGGGCGGGGTGGGCTTCGATCATGTAGACGAGCTTGTCGCGTGTGTCGTTGCTGTAGATGACCGGTGGCGTGTACTCCGCCTGATGGGCGACATAGGTGATGCGGGCGTCGACGCCTGCGCCGCATCCGTCGCAGGCGATACGCACCGTTTGCCCGGCACTCAGGCTGCCTAGCACGGTCTCCGGCACGAAGAAGCGGACCTTGATGTTGCCCGGCGGCAGCAGTCGCACGACGGGGCTGCCTGCCGCAACCCATTCGCCAACGCGATACATCGTGTCGTACACGCGTCCGGCAGCGCTCGCCCCCGGGTGCTTCTGCGCGAGTTGCCAATCGGCCTGTGCGAGTGATGCGCGCGCCGCGTCGACTTGCGCGGCCTGGGCTTGCCGCTGAGCTTCGCGGCCCGGCAACCTCGCCACGGCGAGGCTGCTTTGCAGTTCCTGTACGTGTGCGGTGCTGCTGCGTGCATCGGCACGGCTGGCGTCGAGTTGCTCGCGGGAAATGCCGCCTGCGGCGTATTGCGCCTGATCGCGGTCGAACTGGGCGATCAACTTGTCGCGCACGGCGACGGCCTGCTTGAGTTGCGCGGCCGATACCGCGATTTCGTCGGGACGTTTGCCGGTGTCGAGATCGCGCAATTGCGCTTCGGCGCTGGCGAGTGTCTTGCGCGCGTGGGCCTGTGCGGCAAGTTCGAACGTGGATTCGAGATCGAAGAGGGTGTCGCCCGCTTTGACCTGCTGGCCGCGCCTGACCGACAGGGTCTGAAGCGTTCCGGCCTGCGAAGAGGCGACGTAGACAAACTCGCCTTCTACATAGCCTTGCCACGGCGCGGGGCCGTGATCGCTACAGCCGGCCAGTGCGGCCGTGATGGCAAGGGTCGTCGCGGTAGTGCACATGCGAGTGTATGCCTGCATGACACGCCTCGTGCGTTGCGGTTGTCCGCTGTCACCTTAGCGCAAAAGCGCCGGAGCGAGCAATCCGGGACAATCGGGGCGAGCGCCATGCGCGCGCGGGGACTCTCTGCTATTGTGTGCGCACATGTCCGGCGGCGCACGGGGCGCGCGAGCCGTAGCGGCGCAGCGCACCGGACCTCATGCAAGGAGCTTGATTGATATGCCTCACGACACGTTCGACGAAAACGACTGGAAGCGATTCCTGAAACACATCGGCGAAGACCCGAACCGCCCCGGCCTGCACGAAACGCCGTCACGTGTGCAAAAAGCCTGGCGTCAATGGACGGCCGGCTATGCTCAGGATCCGGCCGAAGTGCTCAAGGTTTTCGAAGATGGGGCGGAGCTGTACAACGAATTGATCGTCGTGCGCGGCATCCCTGTCTATAGCCATTGCGAGCACCATCTCGCTCCGTTCTTCGGCAAGGCGACGATCGGCTATCTACCCAATGGCAAGATCGTCGGATTGTCGAAGCTCACACGTCTGGTCGACTGCTTCGCCCGTCGCCTGCAAGTGCAGGAGCGTCTGACGACGCAGATCGCCGAAGCGCTGATGACGCATCTGCAACCGAAGGCCGTCGGTGTGGTGGTGTCATGCCGTCACATGTGCATGGAAAGCCGTGGCATTCGCACGGCGGGCGAGGAGACGGTGACGTCTGCGATGCTCGGCGAGTTACAGCCCAATCTGGCGTTGCGCACCGAGTTCCTCGCGCTCGCTCGCGACAATTGATCGCGCGACCGACGGTAAGCGGATAAGAAAAAGCGCCGGCGGGGCACTCCCTGCCGGCGCTTTTTTCTTTGTCGAGCGTCTTGGCGTTTGACCGGCTTACCGGCCGTAGCGCGCCACGATGGTCGAGCCGTTCAGCGTATGACCGGCGAGCGCGGCCGAAAGCCCGTTGGCGTCGAGCCCAGCCGGCAACTGACCCGGATCGATATCGGTTGCCGTCACCGTGATGATGTAGTGATGTGGTGTATCGCCGACTGGCGGGCAAGCGCCCCGATAGGCCATCGCCCCGCTGACGTTCTTGCCGACGGTGACTTGCCGGCCAGTTTCGTTACCCGCACCGGCGGCGAGCGACGAGACTGTGGCCGGAATGTTGTAGGCGACCCAATGCACGACACCGCCGCCCTTCGCACCGTCGGGGTCCTTCATCGTGACGACCACGCTGCGCGTGGCTTGGGGCAGATTTTTCCACTCGACGGGCGGGCTGACATTCTTCCCGCCGCACTCGCCCAGTCCGGCGTGAATCGCGGGCAGCAGGCCGCCGTCCGCGAACGCGCTCGACGAGACGCCCATGCCTTCGGCCCGCGCTGTACCTGCGGCGAGCGCCATCGCGATAGCCGCCACGCCTGCCACGCACGTCGCGCCCGTGGATGAAAGCCGTTTCATAAGCATGCCTCCTATTTGGCAGATGCAATGATGAGTTTGAATGGTAGTGCAAGCAGTGCCGTGCCCGCCACACCGGCACACCATAGCCCGATAAACCACCCCCAGCGAATCAGGGTCTGCTGCCACGGGCTGCGTACGACAGCCCGTTCGCGCTGCCTGCGCGCTGCGGGGCGCACGAGATCAGTGATGGTACGCATCGTGAGTCACTTTGCCGCGAAATACCCAGTAGGCGAGCATCGTGTAGGCGATGATCACCGGAATGATGAAGGCCGCGCCCCATAGCGTGAACGACAGACTCGAATGTGGCGCGGCGGCGTCCCAGAGCGTGATGCCGGGCAGAATCGCATAGGGATAGACGCTGATGAGCAGGCCGCTGTAGCCGAGAAACACGAGGCCGATGGCGAGCCAGAACGGTGTCGCGTCGTGCGCACGGCGCAGCACCCGGCGCATGGCGAGCGTGACGCCCCCGACGAGGAACGGCACCGGCAGGCATCGCCAGAACCACTGCTCGTCGAACCAACGCTCGGCCACGAGCGGCAATTGCAGCGGTGTCCACAGCGAGACGACAGCCATGGTCGCCACGAGCGCCAGTGTCAGCGGCCAGGCGAGCACCCGCAGGCGGCGCTGCAAATCGCCCTCCGTCTTGCCGATCAGCCAGCACGCGCCGAGCAGCGCGTACGTCGCGAGCAGGCCCAGGCCGGTGAACAGATTGAAGGCCGTGAGCCAGGCGAAGGCGTCTCCCGCGAACTGGCCGTTCTCCACCGGAATGCCGGACAGATACGCACCGATTGAAACGCCCTGAAAGAATGTCGCCCCCGCCGAGCCACCGATGAAAGCCAGATCCCACCACTGCCGGGTGCGGCGCGATTTGCCGCGAATCTCGAACGCCACGCCGCGAAAGACCAGGCACACCAGCATGAACACGAGCGGCAGGTACAGCGCCGAGAGCAGCACCGAATACGCCATCGGAAACGCGGCGAGCAAGCCGGCGCCGCCGAGCACGAGCCAGGTCTCGTTGCCGTCCCAGACCGGGGCGACGGAGTTCATCATCGTGTCGCGTTCGCGCGCGTCGGGGAAGAACGGAAAGAGAATGCCGATGCCGAGGTCGAAGCCGTCGAGCACCACGTACAGAAACAGGCCGAGGGCGATGATGGCGGCCCAGGCTAAGATCAGATCCATGAAATTCTCGCTAAGGTCGATGTCGTGTCGGGCGAAGATCAGGTCGAGTGCGCGCGGTCGATATCCATCCGCCCGGACAGGCCCGACAGGGCTGGCGCGGTTTGCGGCACGAGGTGCCCGTCGTGCGGCGCATGGCCGTTGCCGGAGGCCGTCGACGGATCGCCGGGCAGTACCGGGCCGTTGCGCAGAATCTTCAGCAGGTAATACACGCCGGTGCCGAACACCAGGAAGTAGGCCAGCACGAGAATCAGCAGCGAGACCTGCACCTGCTGGGCGCTGACCGGCGATAGGGCATGCGCGGTGCGCATCACCCCGTAGACGACCCACGGCTGGCGTCCGGCCTCGGTGGTGACCCAGCCGGCGAGCAGGGCTACGAAGCCTGTCGGCGAGAGCACGAGCATGGTGCGGGCGAAGCCGCGCGATGTGAAGAGCGTGCCGCGACGGCGCAGCCACACGGCGGCGAGTGCTGCAGCGATCATCGCGAGGCCAAGGCCGACCATGATGCGAAAGCTCCAGAACACCAACGGCACGTTGGGGCGTTCGTCTTTCGGAAACTCCTTCAGGCCGCGAATCTCGCCGTCCCAGCTATGCGTGAGAATGAGGCTGCCCAGATGCGGTATTTCGAGCGCGTAGCGTGTGGTCTCGGCCTCCATGTCGGGCCAGCCGAACAGGTTGAGCGGCGTGCCGCCGGTCTTCGTCTCCCAAAGTCCCTCGATGGCGGCAAGCTTGGCAGGCTGATGCTCCCGCGTGTTCAGTCCATGAAGATCGCCCACGACGGCTTGCAACGGCGCGAAGATCAGCAGCAGCCACATGGCCATCGAGAACATCGTTTTGACGGCCGGATCGCGGCGGCCGCGCAGGAGATGCCACGCGCCGGTGCCCGCCACGACCAGCGCGGCCACCACGAACGCGGCGATGCTCATGTGGGCCAGGCGATACGGGAAGGATGGGTTGAATATCACGTCCCACCATGACAGCACGACTACGCGGCCGTCGACGATTTCGTAGCCCTGCGGCGTTTGCATCCAACTGTTCGACGCGAGAATCCAGAACGTCGAAATCAGCGTGCCGATGGCCACACACAAGGTCGCGGCGAAGTGCGCACGCGGGCTCACGCGATTCCAGCCGAACAGCATGATGCCGAGGAAACCGGCTTCGAGGAAGAACGCCGTCATCACCTCGTAGGCGAGCAGCGGACCTGTGACCGCACCGGCGAAGCTTGAAAAGCCCGACCAGTTGGTGCCGAACTGGTAGGCCATCACCACGCCTGAGACCACGCCCATGCCGAAACAGACGGCAAAGGCCTTCGACCAGAAGCGGCAGAGATCGAGATAGTGCTGCTGACGTGTTTTGAGCCAGAGACCTTCGAGAACGGCGATGAAACTCGCCAGACCGATGGTGACAGCGGGGAAAATGATGTGAAACGAGACCGTGAACGCGAATTGCAGGCGGGCGAGGTCGAGGGCTTCCGGAACGGCAGTCATGTTGCGCTCTATGTATGCAAATTAACCCTGTCTTGTATGGCGTCAATAGTCAGAATGCGCCATTTATTTACATGCATATTAGAGGTTGCTGCGTTGCAGCATGCGTGACAAGTCGTCACATGTGGCGCATTGACGCGGCATATGGGAGGATGCCGAGCGACGCTACTTGTATGTTTTTCAAGGGATTTATGTCGGCGTCCCATGCGACGTCATGTCACACGGGAGCGACGTGCCGCGACGCCCGCGTGTTAGCTGAGCAGTCCGGCGCCGATGTTGATCGACAGCCCGAGTACGGCCAGATTGAAGAAGAACGAGAGGACCGCCTGCGCGAGCGCGGCGCGTCGCATGCGGCGCGATTTCAGTGCAACGTCGGCGGTTTGCGACGCCACGGCGATGGTGAACGAGAAGTAAAGGAAGTCCCAGTAATCCGGATCGCAGTCGCGGTCCGGCCACGCCAGTGCATAGGGCGATTCCGTGTCCGTGAAGTACAGGCGTGCGTAGTGCAGCGTGTAGATCGTCGGCACGAGAAACCAGCCGGCGATGAGTGTGGTTGCGGCGAACAGGACATGTTCGGATGTCTGGTGCGGGATGCCGGATTTGGCCCCGGCAAGAATGTGGATGATGGCGGCCACACTCGCAATGGCCGACAGGCTGACTACGCTGAGCACGACGGCGGCGCTCTGGTCTTCTTGTTCGGCGAAGCGCTCGATGCTGCGTTTGGGCGCGGTGACCATCATGAACCAGATCATCGCCAGATAAGACCAGGCGCCTGCGTTCCAGCCGATCAGTGTGCGCGTGACGGCACTGGGCTCGCCTTTCACGACCATCTGAACGAGCAGACCGGCAATGAGGCCAATGACGATGGCAATGAGCAATCGAGGGTGAAAGCGAATCAGATGCGGGAAGAGCTTGGCATTCATGAAGGATGTCCGAACGGTGACAGCGGGCGGTTCGATTATCCACCAACGCCGTCACTTGCCCGATCAACGGGACAGCACCAGTACGACGAAAATCGTATTGATTGCCGCGTGCAGCACGATGGGGGCGGTGAGGCCGCGCGTTTTCTTCGCCAGCCAACCGGCCGTGAGCCCGATCAGCAGATAGAAGAGGAAACGCCGGGCGTCGACGTGAACGGCCGCGAAGATCGCCGCTTGCCACAGGTTCGAGGCGAAGAAGCTCATGTGGCGCGTCAGGCCGCCCAGCAGACAGCCGCGGAAGACGAATTCCTCGACAATCGGCACCGCGACGGCAAGCAGCAACAGGGCGAGCCACGTACCGCCCAGTTGCGCCGCACCGCGTGCGATCACCTCGGCCCACTGAGGCACCTGCCCGCCAGCCGCCCCGTGACGCGTGGCCACCCAGCCACCGAGTGCAGCGAGCGCGACGAGGACGACAGGCCAGATGAACCATCTCACCTTCCACTTGCCGGTGCCGAGCCACTGGCGCCAGCCGAAGCGCCATAGCGTCATGCACAGGGCAAGCGCGATGACGCCGAGCGTTACGGCGTGCGCGACGGCGAGTCTGGGTTCGAGCAGCGGCATATTGTTGCCGACCCGCAGCGTTAATTGTCCCGCCATGAGGACGGGCACGACCCCCGTGATCACGCAGAGCACCGCCAGACCATACCAGGCGTGGCGCAGGCCGATGCCATCGAACAGAGGAACGGTCGGGCGTCCCTTGCGCGCGCGTACGGTGCCGACATAGTGCACGGGGAACATCAGCAGGCCCGGCGACAGGGCGACGAGGAGCACGCTGCCTACGAGCGTGGCCAACAGTGAGAGGAATACCAGTCGAAACGCTGCGGCGGGTTCGATCGTCAGCAGTACCCCGTACGATTGGGAGAGCGGCCAGAGGTTGCCCTTCTCGTGTTCGAGCGATGCCTGGAGGGCAGCCTCCGTCGCCTTGACATCGCCGGCGGCGAGACCGACCTGCAGACGAAGCGCGCGATTCTGGGGTGTCTCATTGGCGCCTTGAGGCGACGTTGCCAGCGCACGCTGCGCGCCGGCAGCGTCGCCTGCCTGAAGCAGGGCACGTGCACTTGCGTGCGGATCGACCTTCAGCCCCGCCTTCTGCATGCGTTGCAACACCTCGCGCGCCGTGGTGCCCGGCAGCACGTCGTGCGCGGTATTGATCCATGAATTCGCGACCCATGGTGTCTTGGGCACAGGGGCATCCATCAGCAAACGCTTTGCCTCGTCCTTCCGGCCCGTCGTCGCGAGATAGCGAACGGCACTCAGCAGCACCGGAGTATCCGGCGCCAGTCTGGCGGCTTCCACTGCCTGCAAACCGGCATTGCGCGTGTCCTGGGTCGCCTGATACGCGGTGGAGAGGGCGGCATGCAGACTTGCGCGATCCTTCTCCGGCCAACGCCCGGCCTTGGGCAGGAGGGCAGTGCCCTGCGCAATCGCTGCCTTGCCATAGACACCCTGTAGCAGATATAGCGCGACCTCCGGTACCTCCGAAAACCTGGTTTTCAGATCCTGCTGACACGCTTCCAGGTCTTTCTGGGCTTGCCCGGCCCATCGCAACTCATCCGACCAGGAGAAATTCTGCATGAACCGGCAGCGCGCCATGGCGAGCACGGCGTCGTCGGGCCGGGCGTGCACGGCAGCGGTGTAGTCCGAGGCGATCTGACGATATTTGGTGAGAGAGGCCGCGTCGACCTGCTTGGACGTCTCGTCGAGGTTCAACAGGCCCTGAGGCGGCGAGGCGGTGGCTTGTGCGGCGTTGAGATGCGCAAGTGGCGAGAAGCCGAGCGCCGCGACCACCAGACAGAGAAAGGTGCGGTACACGCGAGAAGTCCAGGAGTGTTGTTGTCGCTCACCGCTGGAAACGCGGCTAGCCTGAGTGGGAATAACGACCGATAGCGGGTGAACTGTAGCAGGTCAGAGGCAGGTCAGAGCGGGCAGGGCACAGATATGGTGCGCCGCCGCATCGCGATGCGGCATTTTGTGCCCGTTACCGTGTCACCGGTAGCGTGACAGGCGCGCTGCGGCGCACTGTCCATGGCACGCCGCCCATGATGGATCGAGCGGGTGTCAGGCCTTGCGTTGCGGGGCTTGACGAGGAATGCACGCCTGCCGGCGCAGGCACATGGCACGCCACTTGCTAGCCCTTGGGTAAGGCCAAAGGCGGCCGAGTGAAGACAAGCGAATTTTCTGCACCGCATGCATGCCCCCGCGTAAGCGGGGACTTCGGGGCAACGGCGTCCCGAAGCCATAGGCCTGTTCACAGGCGTACGGCTTCGGGACGCTTTTTTTTTGGCATACGAACACGAGGGTATCCATGAGCACGCTCACGCAATCGTTGAAAAGTGGCAACTGGCGCGCGCTGGTTGCGTGTTTTCTCTACTTCGACACGGGTTTCACCGTCTGGGTGATGCTCGGGCCTCTGGCCCCGTTCATCGGTAAAGACATCGCGATGACGCCCGCGCAAACCGGTTTTCTCGTGGCCGTGCCGGTGTTGGGGGCCGCCATTCTGCGCGTCACGCTGGGCAATCTTTATCAGGCCTTCGATGGCCGCAAGATCGCGTTGATGGGACTCGCGCTCTCGGCCATTCCGTCTGTGGTTTTGCTGCTCATGCCGGGCACGCCGTCGTACACACTGCTGCTGGTGCTCGGTGTGCTCCTCGGCATTGGCGGGGCGAGCTTCGCCGTAGCGTTGCCGATGGCAGGCAGCAACTATCCGCCGAAGGTGCAGGGGCTGGTGCTCGGTCTCGCTGCGGCGGGCAACATCGGCGCGGTGCTCGATGGCTTCATGTTCCCCGGACTGGCCGAGCACTACGGGTGGGCGCACGCGGCGGGCGCCGCACTGCCGTTGCTCGGCCTCGCTGCGTTGGCGCTGGTGTTCTGGGCGAAGGATCAGGGTGTGAAATCGGGCAGTGCACCGCGCGCGTTCACGAGCTTCATCATCAGCGTGTTCGGTCTCGTTGCACTCGTGCTGTGCGTGCATGCGGGCGCTTTCGGTGAAGGTAAGGCCGGTGTGCTGTTGCTGCCGGTGCTGGGCGCGCTGCTCGCGATTGCCGTGCTGCCGCGTCATTATCGCGGCGTGCTGGCCGAGCGCGACACGTGGGTCATCATGCTGGTCTACAGCATCACGTTCGGTGGTTTCGTCGGCATGTCGTCGTATGTCACCACGTTGCTTATCTCGTTGTACGGCATGCCGCGTATCGAAGCGGGTCTGTTCATGTCGCTGCTCGCGTTTCTCGGCGCGCTGGTACGTCCCATCGGCGGTTTGGTCGCCGACAAGATTTCCGGTGTGCGCGCACTCGTGCTGCTGCTCGCGGCGATTTCGGCCATCGACCTGATCTTCGCCGCGTGGATGCCTCCGCAAGGTGCCGGTATCACACTACTCGTGCTGGTCTACGTGTGCTTCGGTCTTGGCAACGGCGCGACGTTCCAGCTCGTGCCGCAACGCTGGCAAGGCAAGACGGGCCTCATGTCGGGCATCATCGGTGCTGCCGGCGGCATCGGCGGCTTCTATCTGCCGGTGATCATGGGCATCGCGAAGGAGTCGACGGGCAGCTATCAGATGGGCTTTGCCACGTTCGGTGCATTGGCGGCGCTTGCGTTCGTGCTGGTTGTTGCCCTGCGCACGCACTGGATGTCGTGGGCACTGCCGAAGGAAGTGGCTGGCGGTGCGGTTCTCGCCGGTGGCGTGGCGCACGTCGAGTAAGCCAAGCGCGCTTGTTCCGCACGGCCCGTCGATGCTTCGGCACGGCGGGCCGTTTTGTTTCCCCGCAACGCATCGCATAGACTGTCGGGCAAGATCGTATTCCCGCAGGAGACACCATGCGTCTGGGCGTTCCCAGCCTCTCGGCGTTGCAGGCCTTCGAGGCCAGCGCCCGTCATCAGAATTTCGCGCAGGCCGCACAGGAGCTTGCGCTCACGCATGGCGCCGTCTGCAAACGCGTCGGCGAACTCGAGAAGCATCTCGGCGTGGCGTTGTTCGAGCGCGTGAAGCAACGGCTGGTCCTGACACCGGCCGGTGCGGAGTACGCCAAGCGCATTCGCGTGCATCTCGACCAGATTCGACGCGACACGCTCGACGTCGTCCAGCAAGGGCGGGAGACGGCGTTGGAAATTGCCGTCGGCGTGACATTCGCCGCGCAATGGCTGATTCCACGACTGGACGATTTCTACGCGAACACACGCGACGTTCGCCTTCACATTCTCGGGCGCGATCAACCGGTGTTTTTTGAAGACTCCGCGTTCGACGCCGCGATCTACTTCAGCACGCGGCTATGGCCCGGCATGCCGGGTACCGCGCTCATTACCGACGATTCGCTCGTGCTTGTCGCGGCACCCCGTCTGCTGGAGGGGCGGGCGTCGCTCTCGCTGGAACAGATCGGCGCATTGTCGTGGATCTGCCCGCGCGACCTGCCGCGCGTGTGGGACGACTGGCTCGCGTCGCTGGGCGTGCACGACGCGTCTGCCGTCGGGCAGGACGTCAAACCCCTGCGCAGCGCGCAGCGTTACGACATGTTCATCATGGCGATCAACGCGGCGGCGGCGGGGCTTGGCATTGCCTTGCTGCCGCGCGTGCTGATCGAGCGCGAACTGGCCAGCGGCACGCTGGTGCAGGCGCATCCGCATACGCTCGCCAATCCGCAGACCATCTACTTCTCCTATCCGGCGCAGCGCCGCGACTGGGCGCCGTTGCGTCAGTTCGACGCCTGGCTGCATCAGGCGGTCGAGACTTATCGGGCAGACAGTGCCGACAGATCGGGGTTTTCGCGCAGCACCTGTTCGTAGAGGCCCTGATAACCCAGCCATGCCACGTAGTCGGAGCCGAGCAGACGATACACCTCGCGGGCTTCGCTATCGGAGAGCACTTCGAGTGGGCCGGCGGCCTCGGCGAGCAACTGCACTTGCGCGCATCGCTCCATCGCGAGAAAGCGATAGGCCGCCGCGTCGACCGACGAACCCACCGTCAGCAACCCGTGATTGAGCAGCACGGCGGCGCGCTTGTGTCCCATCGTCTGAGCGATGCGACGGCCCTCGTCGGCACCGAGCACCAGCACGTCGCCGCGAAACAGCACGTGATCGTCGTAGAAGAGGCAGGCTTCCTGATTGATCGGGGCCAGCGGGCGTGTGCGTGCGGAGAAGGCGCGTCCGTGGGTCGTGTGCGTGTGCGCGGCCGCCGTCACATGGGGCAGGGTGGCGTGAATGCCGGCGTGAATCGCCATGGCTGCGGCATTGACCGGACCTTCACCCTGATGCAGGCCACCCGCCTCGTCGACGAGAATCAGATCGTCCGGATGAATGGATGAGAAGTGCTGCGCGTAGCGATTGACCCAGAAGCGGTCTTGAAACTCGGGGTCGCGCACGGTGATGTGGCCGGCGATGCCCTCGGCGAGACCGAAGCGCGCGAAGATCCGGAACGCCACCGCGAGACGCAGCTTCCGGTCGGCGCGTTCGTCCTCGACGTTATCGAACGCACGCGGCTTGGGCAGCGGTGCGCCAAGTGGCGTGGGAATGGTAAAAGCCTCGTGCGGCGTGTTCATTGGGGCGCTCCATCGGGTGGGGATGCCGTGCATGCCGCGTCCGGAAGATGTCGTGGCGCGGCGCATCGGCTGACAGCGAATTGTCCGGGGACAGGCGCGCCACGTCTATCGACGAAAAGTCACTGGTCATGTACCTGCCGCGCCGGTTGCCGTCATGCCCGGCGTATGGACAATCCCTGGGGATGGCTCGCCCGGCCGGAACAGTCCGTTGAGCGTCGCACCGCTGGCTGCGTCTTCGAAGCCGTCGAAGCGGCCTTCGGCAAGTGCCGTCGCCGCTCGAATGAAGCCGCCCCATGCGGCGCGGGCAAGGGCGCCGCCGACGCTCACGCGTCGCACCCCAAGGTCGGCCAGATCTTGCAACGTCAGCGGCGACGTCGCCCCGATCAGCACATTTACGGGTTTGGGCGCGACGGCCGCGACAACGGCCCGGATTTGCTCGACCGACTGAATACCCGGCGCATACAGGCAATCGGCACCCGCTTCGGCATAGGCTCGCAGGCGCGCGATGGTGTCGTCCAGATCGGGCACGCCGGCGAAGAAATTCTCCGCACGGCCAATGAGGAGCGTGTCGCCACCGGTCTCGTCGATGGCGCGGCGGGCGGCCTTCATGCGCGCGACGGCTTCGTCGAGCGGGAAGAGCGGCGCGTTGACGCTGCCGGTCGAGTCTTCGATCGACAACCCGGCAACGCCGGTTGCCACAGCCATCTTGACGCTCTGCGCCACGTCATCGGGCGTTTTGCCGAAGCCGCTTTCGAAGTCGGCGTTGACCGGCAGATCGGTGGCGTCGACCAGGGTTCGCAAATGTGCGAGTACCGTGTCGCGCGTCACGCCGTTGTCGGGATGCCCCGTCGACCAGGCAAACCCCGAACTGGTCGAGGCGATGGCCTTGAAGCCGGCGTGTTCGAGATACCGGGCGCTGCCGGCGTCCCACGGATTCGGGATCACAAAGCAACCGGCGAGGTGGAGTTTGCGAAAGGCGGCGCGTTTTTCTGCGGTGCTGTGTGGCATGGCATGTCTCCTTGATGGGGGCGCAGTTCCTTGCACGCTGCGCGCGGAATTCACGATCATCGCGGTTTTGCGCGGGGCTCGCAAGGCAGGCCAGGGGCATGTGAGGCGTAAGTCGACTGCCAGACGTTTTTCGTATGTCGAACCGGGATAGAGGGCTGCGCATTCGCTGTAACCGGCCGTAACAACCATTTTTTGCGGCAGCACGGGAATAAGCACGATTCAACTCGCGTTATGCAATCATCTCCACTGTATTTTCAGGATGTCCGACGTGAGTTCTTCACCTCCCCCAGTTTCTTCCGTGTCTGCACGCAAGCCCGGCATGACGTTGTATGAAGACGCCAGGTACACCCGTGTGGCGATGCTGCTGCATTGGGCTGTCGCATTGCTGATGCTCGGCAACGTCGCCATCGGTCAGACAATCGCGTTGCTGTCCGATGCCACGCTCGAGAAGATCGACGTGCGCTTCTGGATCGATCTCCACAAGTCCATCGGCATCACCGTGCTGGGCTTCGCGATCCTGCGCATTCTGTGGCGTGCGACGCACCGTCCGCCGGCACTCTCGCAAGTCTTTGCTTCGTGGGAGCGTGCGGCCGCGCATCTGGTGCATTGGTTGCTGTATGTCGCCATCTTCGCGCTGCCGCTCTCGGGCTGGGCGCATGACTCGGCGTGGGTGGCGGCATCGACGCACCCATTGATGCTGTTCGGCAGCGTGCCGTTTCCACGCATGGATTTTCTGATGGCGATGAACGATGCGAGCAAGGACTCCTGGCACGAACTGCTGGGCAACGTTCACACCTACTGTGCCTACAGCTTGTACGTGCTGCTGGCATTGCATATCGGCGGTGCGCTCAAGCATCAGTGGATCGATCGCCACCCGGTGCTCGGCCGGATGCTGCCATGAACGCCGACATGACGATGAAAGCGTCGCGGCTCGACGCGGCACGCGAGGCGCACTCGCCGCGCTTCACGCTGCCGCCGACGCCGTTCGCGAGTTGGCTCGTGCATACCGGTGTGGCGGTGTTGTGGTGCCTGTTGTTCGCGCAGGCGTTCTTCCTCAAGGGGGTGTTCGCCTGGGGGACCGGGGTGGCCTACGTCGTATATGACACGGCGCTGCTCGCGTTCGTGTTCTGGCAGGCGTGGCGTCTGATGCGTCCCGATCCCGAAGAGACAGCGGTCCTGGCGAGTCACGATGCCGCCAACGTTCGGTTGACGCTCGGCGTCGTGGTCGCGGCTCACAACGAGGCGGCAGCACTGCCGGTGACGTTGCGTGCGCTCATGGCGGGTCGCAAGGTGCCCGACGCCATTGTCATCGCCGACGACGGATCGCAGGATGGCACGGTCGCGCTGCTTACCGGCGAGTACGGTCTCACGGACCCCGGCCTGGGGGGCCTCAGCGCGCCGAGCCGCCGCGACTCGAATCTGCGATGGCTGCGCGTGCCGCACGGTGGCAAGGCGCGCGCACTCAACGCGGCGCTGGTCGGCATGGAGACGGACATCGTGATGACGGTCGATGCCGACACGTTGCTCGACGTCGGCGCGTGTGCCGCGATGCACGACGCGTTTGCGCGTCGCCCGAAGTTGGTGGCTGCGACCGGTGTGCTCACCCCGGTGTGCGGCAACACGGCGAGCGGGCGTGTGTTGCAGTTTTTCCAGACGTACGAGTACATCCGCAACTTCGTCTCGCGCTTTGCCTGGATGCGCGCAGACGGCCTGCTGCTGATCTCGGGGGCGTTTGGCTGTTTCCGCCGCAAGGCAGTGCTGGCCGTGGGCGGATTCGACCCGGCGTGCCTGGTCGAGGATTACGAACTGATCCATCGCCTGCGCCGTTATTCGGTCACGCATGGGCGAGGATGGGAGGTTCGCGTGGTGGGAGGTGCGCAGGCGATCACCGATGCGCCGGGCACGCTGACGAGTTTCCTGCGTCAACGCCGTCGTTGGTTTGCGGGGTTTCTCCAGACGCAATATTGGTATCGCGATATGGTCGGCAACGGCCGTTACGGCAATCTGGGACGTTGGATGCTGCCGGTGAAGGCGTTCGACGCGCTTCAGCCGATCTATGGTCTTACCGCTTTCGCGCTGCTCGTGACGTTCGTGTGCGAGGGGCATTACGGTGTGGTGCTGCCGGTGTCGGGCATCATCCTTGGCAAGATCGTGCTCGATCTCGGCTTTCATCTCTGGTCGGTACACGCCTATCGGCGCTGGACCGGGCACCGCACGGGCACGAGCCTCGGGCTGGCGTTTTTCGCAGCCGTGCTGGAGCCGTTTTCGTTCCAGTTGATGCGTCACGCGGGGGCGGCGCTGGGGTGGGGCCATTTCCTCACCGGACGCCAACGTTGGGGTGTTCAGGTGCGACGCGGTATTCTGTCGGGCGAGCGCGGGACGGAGGTGTCCCGCGACAGGTGACTTTCCGGCAGTGTTCTTTTTCCGATGATTCGATCTTCGATGTGGTTGGCCATGGTGGGGGTGCTCGGCGGCGCGGTGAGTGCCGGGTGCAGTGCGCCTGAGCGCAGGCCGTCCGGCCCCGACTATGCGGCGCTGGGAGGCGCGGCTGAAGTGCGCGGCGACTGGGATGGCGCGCGACGGGCCTTCGGGCAGGCGGTACTGGTGGCCGATCAATCGGGCTGGCCGGCATCGCAACGCGCGGCCATTCACTTCGACTTCGGCCGGGCGCTGGGTTCGCTCGGTCGCATGGAGGCGGCGCGCAAGGTGCCGTACGCATACGTCGAGCTACTCGACGATTACGCGTTGGCGTTGGGCGGCGCGGGCGATGCCGAAGCCGCCACCCGCATCATCGACCGTGCGGCGAAGATACGCGCCGGTCTGGCCGATGCGCCACCGGGGCAGGCGAGTTCGCGCACACCGTACGGCACGCATTGTGGCCAACTGGCGGCGGGGGCGCGATGAACTTCCTCCGCGTTCCTCTGGAAAGCGCCGGTGACTTCGACGAAATCATCGACGTTCGTACCCCGCTCGAATTCGCTGACGACCACATCCCCGGCGCCATCAATGCGCCGGTGCTCAGCAACGAGGAACGGGTGATCGTCGGCACGATGTACAAGCAGGTGTCCCCGTTCGATGCCTCGCGCGTGGGCGCGGCCATGGTCGCGCGCAACATCGCCACCCATCTTGAGACGACTTTCGCCGACCGGCCGCGCAATTGGCGAGCGCTCGTCTATTGTTGGCGAGGCGGCATGCGTTCCGAATCGATGACCGTCATCATGAACAAGATCGGCTGGCGTGCACGCCAGCTCGAAGGCGGTTACAAGACCTACCGGCGTGATGTCGTGGCGTCGCTCGACGCGCTGCCGCCGACGCTCGATTACATCGTGCTGGCGGGGCACACGGGCAGCGGCAAGACTCGGCTGCTGCATGCGCTGGCCGAAGCAGGGGCACAGGCACTCGATCTCGAGGCGCTTGCCATGCATCGTGGTTCCGTGCTCGGCGCGATGCCGGACGTGCCGCAGCCCTCGCAGAAATCGTTCGATACCTCGTTGATCGGCGCGTTGCGTGGTTTCGATCCCAAGCGGCCGGTGTTCGTCGAAGCGGAGAGCCGCCGGATCGGACGCATTACGCTGCCCGAGTCGCTGATGACTTCGCTGCGCGGCTCGACGGTCTGTGTCGAGGTGAGCGTTTCTCTCGAAGAGCGTGTCGATCTGTTGCTGCAGGAGTACGGCCATCTGTTGGCGTTGCCGGGCCACTTCCGCACACAACTGCTTCGGCTGGTGCCGCTTCACGGACGCGCTGTCATCGATCAATGGCTTGCGATGTTCGATGCCGGACAGCAACGAGAACTCTCGGAAGCGCTCATCACCAGACATTACGATCCCGCGTATTCGCGAAGCGCTCGAAAGATGCTGCCGGGGCTGGCGACAGCCATCCCGTTCGGGTTCCATCCGGGGGCGCAAGACCTGCGCGGGCAGGCGCAGGCCTTGCTCGCACTCACTTCACCAGCAGACAGATCCGGGTGCGCAACTGGGCCGGAGGCGTCGAGCGGGGATCGTTGAGATATTGCTCGAACATCGGGAAGTCGGCGGGCTCCAGGCCACTGTTCGGCAGCCATTCCGAAAAGAGCCACTGATAAGGCCGATTCATCTCGTTATACGGCCCGGTGTACGTCAATACAGCACAGCGCCCGGCGGGAATCTCGAAGCGTTCCAGATCCTTGCCGACATCGGCGTTAGCGGGCACGGACACGCCCGCTAATGAACGCAATTGTTCGACGGGTACCTGTTCGGGATCGTCGAGGTAGACCCCGAATCCGGTGGCGTCGGGGTGGGCCAGCCCGTGGGCCGATGCGAGCATGAATGCGCGCACGAACACGGAGCCGATTTCCTGATAGCTGCCGCTGTGCTTGAGCACGGCGAGGGTTGTGGCGGGGAACGACTCGACGGCGATCGGATACATGGTGAGCTCCTTGGGATCGATGGGTCCGGAGCGAGCGTCGCGGTAGCGTCCCGGCGGCATGCCGAAGAACGCGCCGAAGGCCCGGTTGAAGGCCGCATCCGACGCATAGCCGGCCCGCGACGCCACAACACGCATCGAATCCTCAGACCCGGCCAATGCCACGGCCGCACGATGCATGCGAATGCGCTGCATCGTGGCGTTCACCGTCTCACCGAGCAATGCGCGGTAGATCCGGTGAAAGTGATACGGCGACAGACATGCCAACTCCGCGAGGTGGTACAGATCCGGCGTACTGTCCGGATGACTGGCAAGCCATGCCAGCACGGGCTCCATGCGTTGGGCATATCGAAGACGGGTCTCGGGTTTCATTTGCGCTCCTTGGACGCCAATGTATCGTCGGGCGATTTGCCGATTTTGCGATTTATGGGGTCGGGCTATCGGTGCCGGCCGATAGGGTAGCAAACGATGCGAGGGGACGCTAACCGCTCGCCGTGGAGTCGACTGCTGCGGGAACCCGTGAAGATCGTCGTAGAATGGCAGATCCTTCGCGCCGCCGGTTCCGAATCCACGCGCGATGTCACAACGTCAGGTGATCCAGCCTTGAAAAGCCAAACGACCGAGTTCGTCATCACTGAAAAAAACGTCGATGCGCAGGACGAAGAACAGCGAATCATCGATGTGCTTGCCTCCGTCCTGGAAGGGCTGGGCAGCGTGGTCGGATCGAATACCGAACTGATTTTGCACGACCTGCGCCATCCGGATCACTCGACAGTGGCGCTCGTCAATGGCCATGTCACGGGCAGGCGCATCGGTGATCCCATTATCGCGGCGCCGGTCGAAGACAAGGGCTTCGATTTGCTGCTTCGAAAGCGGCCTGCGCCGCAACCCATGACGTCGACCATCGCGCAATATCAATCGCGCACGCGCGACGGCCGTGAGCTTGCTTCGACCACGGTGTTGCTGCGCAATCGGAAGGGCCAACCGTTCGCCTCGGTGTGTGCCAATGCCGATCTCACTGAATTCCAGATGCTCGCGGCGGTGTTGGGGCGGCTTACCCCTCGGCAGGAAACGCCCAAAGCGACCGAGCCACCGGAGCATCCTACAGTCGACGATCTGATAGAAGACATCATCGCGGGCGCGATGGCGACCGTGGGTAAACCGGTGACCCTGATGGACAAGGCTCAGAAGGTGCGCGTGGTGGCAGAACTGCAGCGTCGTGGCCTGTTTATGATCAAGGGGGCCGCCGATCGCGTTGCCGCCGCGTTGCGCGTCACGCGCTTTACTGTCTACAACTATCTCGACGCGTTGAGTGACCCTGCAGAGGGCCGCGACGTCGCCAAGCGAAGTGGTGCGGGCAAGGCAGAGGGCAGCGGTGGCGCGGGCAAGCCCCCTCCCAAAACACGCAAGGTTGCGGCAAAGCCATCACCAAGCGCGCGCGGCCGCAGCCATTCGCGTTGAAGTGGGCTGACGCCTGCCGGCCGGGTCGTTGCCAGACCGATGGGCGTTGATGCCTTGTGCGCTCAGAATCGATGACGCATGCCCAGACCCGCCCCCGTGCGCGTGCTACGACCGCCAAACGTGAAGATGGGGCTATTCGGATCGGTCACTGAGCCCCCACTCAGCCAATTGCGATCGACAGTGGCGTAGACATCCGTTCGTTTCGAAAGAGCGTAGTCGACTAGCGCGTAGGTGGTCCGGATCTTGCCGCTGTCGCCGCCGTTCAGATTTCGCACGTTATCCATCATGGCCCCTGCCGATAGGGTCCACGCAGGCGAGAACCGGTAGGTCATCCCGAGCGACACGTAGGCATCCACCCGGGCGGCGGTCTGCGTGCCGGAGCCCAATACGGTATTCGTGTTGGCGAGCAGGCTGGTGTTCGCGAGCGGCTGCCCGACGCTGCTGCCGGGCGAAAATCCGGCGTCACGTCGTGCGTTCAGGTACATCGCATAGACCGTTGCGGGACCGAAGTCATACTTCGCGCCGCCGCCGATGATGGTCAGCTTACGACTGGCGACATCGCGCGACTGGTGGGCGAGCACACCGATTTCCAGTCCCGCCTGATTGAACGTCAATCCGATGGCATTAGTGCTGCCCACGGCGGTGCTCCCTGCCTGATTACCGAATCCATGTTGCAGTTCGACGGTGAAGGCCCCGCGCGAGATCGAGTAGTCAACGGTGTTGTCGTAACGCACACCGATGATGCGCGGCAGATAGGCGTTCTCGATGTAGTTGCCGATGCCCAGCGCATCGAAGTCGCTCAACAGGCCAAACGGAATGCCATAGATGCGCCCGAACAGCAGGCGTCCCCAAGTCGGATTGGCTAACCCGACCCAAGCCTGGCGGCCGAACAACTGTCCCTGCTGATCGAACGTCCCATCGGAGGGCACGAACCCGCTCTCCAGCGTGAACATGGCCTTGGTTCCGTCGCCAAGGTCTTCGACCCCCTTGATGCCCCAGCGGCTTCCCTGAATTCCCCCGGACGTCATGGCGTACGTGTCGCCAACGCCATTCGCGCCCTTGACATTCGACGTGTAGCGCACACTCGCGTCGATTACCCCGTACAAAGTGACGTTGGACTGCGCCCGAACCACAGGCGCCACCGCAAGGCATGAAATACCGGCAAAGAACGCAGTCAGCGATGATTTCATCAAGGATTTCGATGCGATATTCATTTAGTTATCCTATTTAATAATGCTCGTCTTGTTTTCTGACGCTCCCCGTAAGGCGATGGGTTGGACTGCCCGAAATCAGTCAGGCGTCATCGCGGCGATCAGTTCGATTTCCACTGGGATGTTGAACGGCAGCGTGTAGACGCCGACGGCGCTGCGTGAATGGAGTCCGGCGCTGCCGAACAGCGAGATCAGCAGGTCGGACGCCCCGTTGACGACGATATGTTGACGATGAAAGTCGGCGGTGGAGCAAACAAAAGCCGTGAGTTTCACGATGCTCTCGATACGATCCAGCCCGCAGTAGTTGTGCAGTGCGGCTAGCGCGTTGAGGGCGGCCAGCCGGGCCGCCTGTGCGGCGCGCTCTTCCGTCACGTCTGCGCCGACGCGTCCGGTGATGATGGGTGTGAAGCCCTGCATCGGGCCTTGCCCCGAGACGTACAGCAGCCGCTCGTGCCGGGACACGGCGACATAAGACGCCGCAGGGGCGGGCGGGGCAGGAAGGACTAACGAAAGCGAGTGAAGTTTTTCGATGAGCGTCATGGTGGATCAGCAGGCAGTGCGCTGGACGGCGTCCAGATAGGTGTCGATGTCAGTCGGGCTTGTGTATAACCACGGTGATACCCGCAGACGCCCGTCGCGGACTTCGACGTCAATACCTAGTGCGCCAAGTCGCGTCTTGAGCGATTCGGCGTCATCGACGGCGAAGCTGGCAATGCCTGCCCGCGACGCGGGCGTGATGCAGGAGAATCCGAGCGCGGTCATCCCGCCGCACAATTGCGACATGCGAGCCTGAAGATACGTATGGATTGGGGCCCAACCCACGCGCTCGAGCCACGCTAGAGTGGCATCGAGCACATACAGAGCGGGATAGTTGACGTGCGCATAGCCAAGCGAGGCTGAGGGGGCCAGATTTGCATAGCCGCGCCAGGCTGGGCGCAGGCGTGCACTTGCCCGCCCGGACGTCCACAGCACGGCCAGCCCGAAGCCACTGATCAGCCATTTGAATACGGCGCCGCAGTAGACATCGGCGCAGCGGGCATCGAACGCGATGGCGCCCATTGCCTGGATGCCGTCGACCACGAGGAGGGCGTCGACTTCGCGGCATCGCGCGCTAATGCGGTGCAGGTCGACCGCTGTGCCGGTACTCCAATGCACGTGCGAGACGGCGACCACGCGCGTGTTCACCGTGATACCCGCACATAGTGCTGCGGTGCGCTGCGATTCGGTGTCCGTGACGATGTGCCGAACGACGGCCCCTTGTTGGCGCGCGCGATCCCAAGCCGAGATCACGGAGGGGAACTCATCGGCAAGCAGGACGATCTCGTCGCCACGGCTCCATGGCAGGCTATCCGCCACGAGATTGAGCGATGCCGTGGTGCTGTTGGTGAAATAGCAGTCGCCGGCCCGCCCCACGCCCAACATCGCACGCAGTCTCTGCTCGGCCGCCTTGGCGACACGTTGCCACTGATCGCGTCCGTTGATGCCCGCCTGTTTGGCCTGTTCGTAGAATGCCGCGGCAGCATCGCCTTGTCCCTTCCACGATAATCCCGCAGCGGCCGTATTCAGGTAGACGCGGGTCTGGCTGTAAGGGAACGCCCGGCGAATGGCGGCCAGATCGGCGTCGGTTGCGAGCGTGTTCATGCGCCACGCCCCACGGCGACGCGGCCTTTACGTTGGGCGAGAAGCCAGTAGATTGTGCCGACCATGCCCCAGACAAGCAGGATTGCGTACGGACGCCAATCCGTATCGACACCCACCGCGATGATGCCGAGCGCGAGCAACATGCCAAAGGCGGCGAGTCGTCCGATCGCCTGCTTGCCGATGCGGAATTTCGCCTCGGCGTGAAGCTCCGGGTGACGCGTGCTCAGGCGCAGTGCCGACCAGCAATTGCTGAAGTACTTGAGCATCGTCGGAATGTTCACGGCCAGAAACAGGAAGATCAGATCAGTGCCGAGAAAGAGTCCCAGCAGGCTGCACCCATAGACGACCGTCGTGGCGACATGCGGAGTTTGCCAGCGCGGGTGCACGCGAGCGAGAGCCGTCGGCAGTATGCCGTCGCGGCCCATTGCAAACAGGAAGCGCGTGAATGTCATGAATACCGCGTTGATGCTCGTGGAGATGGCAGTGACCGCGGCAAGAATCACGAGCGGCAAGTTGAACGCGCCGAGAAAATGTGCGCCTGCGTCGATGAGTGGGGCATCGCTCGCGGCGAGAGCGGGGGCGCCCATCACACCCAAGGCGACCGAGGAGACGGCAAGGTAGACCATGCCGCTCAGCCCCACAGCCCAGGCAATGCCGCGTCCGATGGCCGAACGCCCGTTGCGGATTTCCTCCCCCACTTCCGTCGCGCTCTCGATTCCCATGTAAAGCGTGATGAGCAACGGCAGCGAGGCGATCACACCACCCCAGCCGAAGCCGAGCGCTGGCTGGAAGTGGATGGCTTGTACGCTGCCGATCCCGGCGACGACGAAGACGGCGAAAGCCAACAGCTTGAGCAGCACGAGATAGCGCTCAAGACGAGCGGCGATGTGTACGCCGAAGAGGTTTGCCAAATAGAAGATGGTCATGATCGCGAACATCGCCGGCTTGTCGGGCACCGCCACAGCCTTGGACAGATACTTCACCATGACGAGCGCCAGCACCACGATGGCGCCGGTGTTACCGAGAATGCGCAGCCAGGCGACCATGAACCCCACGTAAGGGTGGACGAAGCGGGCAGGCCAGTCGTACGACGCTCCAGAGCGCGGAATGATCGACCCCATGTAGGCGTAGACCACCGCAAACACGATCATGGGCAGTGCGGCAATGAGCAGCGCAACGGGCATTCCGCTACCGGCAACTTTGGCGGCCGGGGCCATGACGGAGAAGATCGATACGCCGACGGCCGAACCGACGCCGATGGCAACCACATCGACGATGTCGATGCCTTTCTTTAGTTCTGAACCGGATGTGGACATGATGACTCCCAGAATTCCCGAACGCTCGCGGGGCAATGGATTGGCAAAGACAACGAAGCACGGCGCCATGTCTCGTTGTCGAATGCCGCAGAGTCTTCCACAGAAAATATAGGTGTTCAATAAAATGTTGAAATAATGGTTTTTCTTCAACATTTTGTTGATATCGGAATCCAGGCACCACGGGCGTTTCCGGGCGGTCTCGGGATTTACCCTGTCGTGGATGACTCTGTGCAGTCGAACGTGGCTCAGTCGTGTCGCTTTACGGGCACGATCGGTGTGAGCGCCGGGCCGCTGGCTCAGTCGCCGAACTGCTCGAGCATGCGCTGCTTCGTATAGTCGACGAAGGCTTTCGCGAGTTGCGAGGGCGGGTACTGCGTCGAGGTGACGAGCGAGAAGCCCGACAAGACGGTCGGCTCGAACGGCTTGACGACGACGCGTCCCGCCGCATACCGGGCCGTGATCTGATCGATGATCGCCACCCCCGCGCCGTGTTGCACCAGCACGCAAATCGCTGCGGACAATTGCGACTCCGCACTCATCACCCGGTCGATCTGCCGCTCGGCGAAGATGCGATCGATATACATCCGCCCGTCGAATTCCTTCGGATACGACACGAACGACTCGTCGCGCAAATCTTCGGGATGGATCACGTCGCGGTTTGCGAGACGATGGCCAAGCGGCAGGATGCACCGCATGGGGGCGCGATGCAGCGTCTCGACGTTTACGCCGGCATGGGTGAGCGGATGGGCGATGAAGCCGACGTCGCAACGGCGCCCGACCACCATATCCACCACGATGCTCGACGCGTGAATCAGCAGCGTGGTGCTGATGCCCGGATGTTCGCGCATGAAGCCGGTCAAGGTCGTCGGCAGGAATTCCAGCGCGAGGGCAGGCGCACCCGCAATATGCAGCGAGCCGCGCCGCAGCGACTTGATCTGCTCGGCGGTTTGCGCAATGCGGTCGATGCCCGCAAACGAGCGCTCCACTTCCTCGAACAGCACCAACGCTTCGGGCGTCGGGTTCAATCGGCCGTTGATCCGGTCGAATAAGGAAAACCCTACGTCGGCTTCCAGGTCGTTGATCAGGCGCGTGACCGCCGGTTGCGAGATGTGAAGCATGTCGGCCGCGCGGGTGACCGTCTGGCGCAGGATCAGCGCGCGAAATGCCTCCAACTGCCGGATCTTCATCGAAACCTCATCTGAACCATCCCATAACATTTGCGTATGGTTGGTTTAAAAAAAGTGATTTGACGGTGAGTGTGTCGAAAATGACTCTACGAAAACCACGCAATAGTTTGATTTTTTTTGTAATTCCGGGCCATAACATCACATAACACTGCATCACGCAAGGAGCTTCTCGATGAAGACTGTCGTTCCCCAAACGCTTCGCAAGCTTGGCCGCGCCGCCGTATCGATCGGTGCTGCCGGACTGGTATTCGGTGCCACAACCGCTCATGCCGACACGACACTGTATGTCGGCGCCTACGGCGGTTCGTTTGAACAGATGCTCAAGAAGGACGTCATTCCCGGTTTCGAACGGGCGAACCCTGGCACCAAGGTGGTGATCGTGCCGGGCGATTCGACGACGACCCTCGCCAAGCTCCAGGCGCAAAAGGGCAAGGCCGGCATGGACGTGGTCTTCCTGGACGACGGTCCGATGTATCAGGCCATCCAGATGGGCTTCTGCGGCAAGCTCGCCAACGCACCGGTCTATCAGGATCTTTACGACATCGCGAGATTCAAGAACGGCAACGCCGTGGCCGCCGGGCTGATCGCGACGGGGATCGCCTACAACACGCGTTTGTTCCAGTCGAAGGGCTGGCCCGCGCCGACATCGTGGAAAGAGCTTTCCGATCCGAAGTACAAGGGCAAGCTCGTGATGCCGAGCATCAAGAACACCTACGGCCTGCACGCGTTGCTCGTCGAATCGAAACTCAACGGTGGCAGCGACGCCAACATCGATCCGGGTTTCCGTGAAATGGAGAAGATCGCACCGAACGTGCTGTCGTTCGACCCGTCGCCGGGCAAGATCGCCGAGCTGTTCCAGGCGGATGAAGTCGGCATTGCCGTATGGGGCAACGGCCGCGTCCAGGCGCTGCGTCAGCAGGGTATCCCGGTCGAATTCGTGTATCCGAAGGAAGGCGCGGTAGCCCTCAGTATGGCAATGTGTGCAGTGGACAAATCGGCCAACGACGCGCTTGCGCAGAAGTTCATCCAGGCGATTCTCTCGCCGCAGACGCAAGCCATCCTCGCCGAAAGCCAGGGGGTTGCGCCGTCCAACAAGAAGACCCAACTGTCGATGGCTGTTGCGGCACGTGTGCCGTCGCCCGCGCAGATCGATAAGCTCGTCCGTGTCGACTGGGACATCGTCAACGCCAAGCGCGCCGAGTGGACGCAGCGCTGGAACCGTCAGATCGAGCGTTAAGGCGCAAGGGATCACAAGCGTCATGAGCACTCCATATTTGCGTCTCGAGCAACTCGGCAAACGCTTTGGCGACACCGTCGCGGTCGAGGGCGTCGATCTTTCGATCGAGCAGGGTGAATTCATCTCCCTGCTCGGCCCGTCCGGCTGCGGCAAAACCACCACGTTGCAGATGATCGCCGGGTTCGTCGCCCCGAGCACGGGTCGCATTCTGCTCGAGGGCCGCGACCTCACACCGGTGCCGCCGGAAAAACGTGGCCTCGGTATCGTGTTCCAGAGCTACGCGCTGTTTCCGCACATGACCGTGGCGCAGAACGTGGCTTTCGGGCTGGACATGCGCCGCGTCGACCCCGCGCGGAAGCAACGCCGTGTGCAGGACGCTCTGGAGCTGGTGCACCTCGGTCAGCATGCGCAGCGCTACCCCCGCGAACTCTCGGGCGGTCAGCGTCAGCGTGTGGCGCTCGCCAGGGCGCTGGTGATCGCGCCGCCCGTGCTGCTGCTCGACGAGCCGCTGTCGAACCTCGACGCGAAGCTGCGCGAGCAGATGCAGGATGAGTTGCGCGCCATTCAGCGCAAGGTCGGCACGACCACCATCATGGTCACGCACGATCAGGCCGAGGCGCTCGCCATCAGCGATCGCGTGGTGTTGCTCAACGCCGGACGTGTGGTGCGCATCGATACGCCGCACGACGTGTACGAAGACCCGCGCGCCACGTTCGCCGCGCATTTCATCGGGCAGACCAATCTCATCACCGGTCACCTCGACATGCACGGCGGCGTGGCCGTGCTCGATGCGCAAGGGCACCGGCTCGCCGTCTCGCCTGCGCACGCAGGCCCAGTGTTGGCGGGCGGCGCAAGGGGGGCGAAGGGGGCGAGTGGCCCGGCAACGTTCAGCCTGCGGCCCGAGCGCATTCGCCTGACGTCGGCGACGGCGGGCCGGCTCGCCGGCCGCGTGGGGCAGCGTAGTTTTCACGGCAATCACTGGGTGCTCACGGTGTCCACGGCGCTCGGTGAACTGCGAGTGCTCGTATCGAATGACGGTGTTGTCGCCGCGAACGATGGCGAGGCGGTGGGGCTCGATTGGGCCGATGACGCGCTGCGTCTCGTGCAGGAGGGCGCATGAACGCCGCGACGTCTAGGCCATCGGGCGTCCCCGCCGTGCCGGACACGAATGCGACTGCTGCGGTTTCACCCGAGATCGCCAGCCAGCGGCGGGCCGCCTGGGCGCTGGTCATGCCGGCGACGATTTATTTCCTCGTGCTGCTGGCGGTGCCGCTCGTACTGACGTTCGTGCTGAGCCTGCATGGTTTCGACCCGAATCTGGGCGGGATACTGCCGACAATCTCGTTGCAGCACTACGTCGACATTCTGACGGACAGCTATTTCTACGAGATATTCCTGCGCACGTTGCTGCTGTCCGTTGGTGTGACGCTGCTGTGTGTGCTGGTCGGCGTGCCCGAGGCGTATTTCCTGTTCCGCATGCGCGATCCGTGGCGCTCGCTCTGTCTGGTGCTGGTGCTCGGGCCGCTGCTGATCTCGGTCGTCGTGCGCACGCTCGGCTGGTCGATCCTGCTGGGGCGTGAAGGCCTGGTGAACACGGTGCTCGTGAAGTTGGGGCTCGTCGATCATCCGCTGCAGATGCTCTTCACGATGGGCGCGGTCACGGTGGCGCTTGTCCACGTGCTCGTGCCGCTCATGGTGCTGTCGGTGTGGACTTCGCTCACCCGGCTCGACCCGGCGGTGGCGCACGCCGCGCGCTCGCTCGGTGCGGGACGTGCGACGGTGATGTGGCGCGTGGTGCTGCCGCAGATCACGCCGGGCATTCTCTCGGGCAGCCTGATCGTGTTCGCACTGACGGCGAGCGCCTTCGCCACCCCTGCGCTCATTGGCGGGCGCCGCCTGAAAGTCGTGGCGACCACGGCTTACGACGAATTTCTCGGCACGCTGAACTGGCCGCTGGGCGCTGCCATCGCCATCGTGCTGCTGATCGTCAATGTAGCCATCATCAGCGGGTACAACCGCGCACTCGAGAAGCGCTTCACGCGCCGTCTCGGCTGAGGAGGAGGGCATATGAATCGGCAAGATCCTCAGTACGATCGTAACGGTGCGGCGGCGCTCGCGTTCCATGTGCTGTTCCTCGTCTTCATCCTCGCGCCGCTGGTCGTGGTGTGTCTGGTCGCGTTCACGCCGGACAACTTCCTGTCGATTCCGACGGCGCACTTTTCACTGCGTTGGTTTTCGTCGTTGATGAGCGACGAGGACTTCCAGTCGGCGCTGCGCACAAGTCTGTGGCTGGGCGTGACGTCGGCCAGCGTGTCGACGGCGTTGGCGGTGCCCACGGCGATGGGGCTGGCACGCTACCGGTTCCCGGGGCGGGATGCGATCAATTCATTCTTGCTCTCGCCGTTGATGATTCCGCCGGTGGTATTGGGCATTGCCTTCCTGCGGCTGTTCACGCTGCTCGACATGGGCGGATCGTTCGTGAGCCTCGTGGCTTGCCATGCGCTACTGATTTTCCCGTACGCGCTGCGCCTTATCATGTCGGCGCTCGTCGGGCAGGCCGATGAGGCGGAGCGTGCAGCGCGCTCGCTCGGCGCAGGACGCTGGACGACATTTCGCCGTATCACGCTGCCGGCGATTCTGCCGGGGGTGGCGGGCGGCTGGGTGCTGGCGTTCATCAACAGTTTCGACGAGCTCACGGCCACGATCTTCGTCACGTCGCCCACGACGATCACGCTGCCGGTGCGCATCTACATGAACATGAGCGAGACGGTCGATCCGAGTGTGGCGGCGATCTCGACGCTGCTTATCGGGCTGACGCTGGCGGTGATGCTGCTGCTCGATCGCATTTATGGGCTGAACAAGGTTCTGGTTGGAAATCACTAAAACATGCAAAAGACATACGATATCGCCGTCATAGGCGGTGGCCTCGTCGGCATGGCGATTGCCTACGGGCTCGCCAAACGCGGACAACGCGTCGTCGTTTGCGATGGCGAAGATAATTCGCTGCGTGCCGCACGCGGCAACTTCGGATTGGTCTGGGTGCAGGGTAAAGGCAGTACCTGCACGGACTATGCACGCTGGTCGTTGCACTCAGCCAACACATGGCAGGGCTTTGCCGACGAGCTGTTCGTGCGCACTGGCGTGCCTGTCGGCTTTCAGCGGCCCGGTGGCTTCAACATCGCGCAAACACCGGAGGAACTGGCGGTCAAGGTCGAAAGCATGCGCAAGTTGCAGGAAGCCGAGCCTGCGCTGGTGTACGAGGTGCTCGATCATGACGCGCTGGCCGAGCGCCTGCCGGCAATCGGTCCCGACGTGGCGGGCGGCATTTATTCCCCGAACGACGGTCACGTCAGCCCGCTGTACACGTTGCGCGCACTGTTCGCCGCATTTGAACAGGCGGGCGGCGAGTATGCGCCGAACGGGCGCGTGACCGACATTCGTCAGGTCGGCAGCGCGTTTCGCGTGAGCACGGGCGATACGTCGTTCGACGCCGGGCGCGTAGTGCTTGCCGCCGGTCTCGGCAATCGCGATCTCGCGCCGATGGTGGGACTGAGCGCTCCGGTCAAGCCGCTGCGCGGCCAGATTCTCGTGACCGAGCGCGTCAAACCGTTTCTCTCGTACCCCACGATCTATGTGCGTCAAACCGTCGAGGGTTCGGTGATGCTCGGCGACTCGGCCGAAGACGTGGGCTTCAACGATGGCGTGACACCGGACGTGCTCGCGGATATCGCGCGGCGTGGCATCGCGCCGTTCCCTTTGCTAAAGAACGTGCGCGTGGTGCGCGCCTGGGGGGCATTGCGCGTAATGACGGCCGACGGTCTGCCGATCTACGAGGCCTCCGAGGCTTGCCCGGGCGCGTTCCTCGCGACCTGCCACAGCGGTGTGACGCTGGCCGCTGCCCATTGTGAAACCATCGCGCCATGGATTCTCGGCGCGCCGCGTCCCGCGCTTCTGGATCATTTCTATGCCAAACGTTTCGCTGCTTAAGTCGCTGGCGCGCAAGGATAGCGCGACGGTACGGATGTTCATCGAGGGCACCCCGGTCGACGTACCGACCGACATGAATGTGGCCGCCGCCTTGCTTTTGGCGGGCGTGACGGCTTGCCGGACCACGCCCGTGACGGGCAGCGAGCGTGCGCCGTTCTGCATGATGGGCGTGTGTTTCGACTGTCTCGTGGAGATCGACGGTGTGCCGAACCGGCAGGGGTGCATGACGCCCGTGCGTGAGGGCATGCGGGTGCGTCGAATGGATGGTGCGAGGAGTGTGGCATGAGCACGAAGATCGTGGATTTGTTGGTGATTGGTGCCGGCCCCGCAGGGTTGGCGGCGGCATTGGAGGCAAAGCGTCACGGGCTTGCACCGCTGGTGGTCGATGAAAACGGGTTACCCGGTGGTCAGATCTATCGCAACGTCAGCCGCTCGCCACTGGCCGACCCAGCGGTGCTCGGGCCGGACTATCTGCGTGGACGTGCGCTCGTCGATGCGTTCACCGACGCCGGCATCGCCTATTGGCCGCAGACGCTCGCCTGGCAGATCGGCGGGGACAGACGGGTGTCCGTTACGCGGCAGGGCGCGGGCGGCGGAACGCTGCAAATCGAAGCCGGCGCCATCGTGCTTGCGAGCGGTGCGCAGGAGCGGCCGTTCCCGATTCCCGGTTGGACGCTGCCCGGTGTCATGGGCGTGGGCGCGGCGCAAACGCTGCTCAAGGCGTCGGCGCTGGTGCCCGATTCGCCTGCGGTGCTGGCCGGGTGTGGCCCGTTGCTCTATCTGTTTGCGTGGCAACTCATCAATGCCGGTGTTCCAGTGCGTGCCATTCTCGATACGGCCGAACTCAGCGGGCGACGCGACGCCTTGCGTCACGCAGGCGGGGCCTTGCGGGCGCCGTCGTACCTGATGAAGGGTTTCAAGCTGCTGCGTGCGATTCGTGCAGCGGGTGTGCAGCACGTCAAGCATGTCGAGGCGTTGCGTGTGATCGGTTCCACGCAGGCCGAAGGCATCGAGTATGTCGTGGCTGGCCGCACGGCGCGCATCGACACGGCGCTGGTGCTGCTGCATCAGGGCGTGATTCCGAATACGCAGGTCACGCGCTCGATCGGTTGCGAGCACGAGTGGGACGAGGCGCAGTTGTGCTGGCGTCCGAAGACCGATGCCTGGGGCGAGACGAGTCTGCCGGGCATTTTCGTGGCCGGTGACGGCGCGGGGATTGGCGGGGCGCTGGCCGCAGAGCCGTCGGGGCGGCTTGCGGCCGTGCAGGCCGCCGTGAAGCTTGGCAAGCTCGACAACGCGAAGCGCGACTCTCGCGCGCTTTCCCTGCGCCGCGAGCTGTCGGCGCACACGGCGATTCGACCGTTTCTCGACGCGCTGTACCGGCCGGCCCAGGCCTTCCGCGCACCGGCAGACGACGGCACCATCGTGTGCCGTTGCGAAGAGGTGACGGCGGGAGACGTGCGCCGCATGGCGGGGCTGGGCTGTGTCGGCCCGAACCAGACGAAGAGTTTTTCGCGTTGCGGCATGGGCCCGTGTCAGGGCCGCTTCTGCGGCCTGACGGTCGCGGAGCTGCTGGCGCAAGCCCAGGGCTGCGCGGTGCCGGAAGTCGGTTACTACCGGATCCGTCCGCCGATCAAGCCGGTCACGCTGGGCGAGTTGGCCACCGCGGTCGAGGCCCCCGAATTCCTGAGCGAGCGCGCAGGCTTCCCCAAGTAGGTGAGGTGGGCTCGCGCCTCTCACCTGCTTCTTTTTATTCTCTTTGGAGACGTGGTTAATGAGCGATATTCAACGCCATCACACGAATGCACGGATGAGCCGTGTCGTGGTGCATAACGGAACGATCTACATCGGCGGCCAGACGGCCGACGATCGCAGTCAGGACATCACCGGGCAGACGCAGCAGGTGCTCGCGAAGATCGACGGGTATCTGAAGGATGCCGGTATCGATAAGTCGCGTCTGCTGTCGGCACAGGTCTGGCTCAAGGACATCGAGTCCGATTTCGCCGGCATGAACGCCGTGTGGGACGCCTGGACGAGCCCGGGCAATACACCCACGCGTGCCACCGTCGAGTCGCGTCTGGCGGCCGCCGACCTGCTCGTAGAGATTGCCGTGATTGCCGCCGCGAAGTAATCGGCAACACCGAACGTCGTTTGCATTTTGGGCCCGCGATTGTCCGCGGGCCTTTTTTATGAGGCGTGCCCCCTGAATTTCGTGATGCTCAGGTAAATGCATTGGTGAATTTAATACGTTCGTTGGTTGACGTTGTGCATGGTTCGAGAGAAGGTGGCACAGGCATAATGCGCAGGCCGCCAGGCGAAGCCACTTTCCTAAACCGATGACGCCTCAGACGTTGGCGAAATGACGGACCAATCGACAGACCAGGCCACACGTTCCAAATCTCAAAGGGGACGAGACTTCTCGCGTCGTGTGCTAGGCCTGCGCAGTCTGGGCTGCGCGCTGAGCGCCATCGCCGTTTTCACGGTGTTTCAATATACGGGCGCGTCGCACCTCGCCTATGGCGTGTGGGCCCTCAACGCCTTCCTCTGGCCGGCCTTTGCCCATGTCATCGCCATGTCGGCGGCCGATCCGGTCGCGGCGGAGCGTCGCAACCTGTTGTGCGATTCCGCATTCGGCGGGGGCTGGGTGGTGGCGATGCACTTCAGCGGCGTACCGTCGGCCGTGCTGATCTCGGTGTTGCTGATGCACAATGCGTCGGCAGGGGGCTACCGGCTGCTGCGCGATGGCATTCTGAGCATGATGGCCGGCGGCGTACTTACCGGCACCATCATCGGTTTCGTGTTCAAGACCGAGATCGAATTCCCGGAGTTGCTGGCGAGCCTGCCGCTGCTGCTGATCTATCCGACGCTCGTCGGGATGACCAGCTTTCGGCTGGCGAAGCGGCTTTCGAAAAGTGAGCGCGCATTACGCCGGATCAGCGATCAGGACGATCTGACGTCGCTGCTCAATCGCCGATCGTGGATGCGGGCGTTGACGAGTTGCTATGCCGACAAACGGACCGGCAGGTCAGGGACGGCAAGCATTGCGCTGATCGATATCGATGGGTTCAAGGAGATCAACGACCTCCATGGGCATCTCCAGGGCGATTCGCTGATTCGAATTCTCTCCGATGTGTTGTCGAGAGAATTGGGCCGTCACGACGTGATCGGCCGTTACGGCGGTGACGAGTTCTGCGTGCTGTTCGACGGGCAAGCCGCCGAGAAGGCGCGCAAGAAGCTGGAGCGGGTGTGTGCAGTGTTTGCCGAAGCCACCCGGGGGCTCGACACGTCTGGCAGCGTTACCCTGAGCGTTGGTGTCGCCAATTTCGACGGGGATCTCGTCTCGCCGACTGCTTGGCTGGCACTGGCCGACGGCGCACTCTACTCGGCCAAACGCTCGGGAAAGGACTGTGTCGTGATTGCGCGTGCCGGCAGCAGTTTCGAAGGGGCGGTGCTCAGGTAACGTCGCGGCGCCTATGGGTGGCGGGGCGGCGCTCGCCGATCAGGCGGCAGGCCCGCACCCGAGCCTGCCTTCCAGCGCGGCCTTCACCTCGGACCACTCGTCGTCGATGATGCTAAAGCGCACCGAGTTGCGCTTGCGCCCGTCGGGCATGATGCGTTCGTGACGAACGATGCCCTCCTGCTTGGCACCGATGCGCAGGATGGCGGCTCTGGACTTCTCGTTCAGTTCGTCGGTCGTGAATTGCACGCGAACGCATTGCAGCGTCTCGAACGCGAACGTGAGCAGGAGATACTTGGCTTCGGTGTTGATGCTCGATCGTTGGACGGACTCGCTCAGCCACGTATGGCCGATCTCCAGCTTTCGGTGGGTCCGGTCGATCTTCCAGAACCGGGTGCTGCCGAAGACCTTCCCGGTCGCTCTCGACACGATCACGAACGGTATGACCGTGCCGTCTTCGCGGCCCTGCAAAGCCTTGTCGACGTAACTATCGACCGTCTCCGGACCCGGCACGACAGTGACTTTCAAATTCCACAGTTCACCGTCCGTGGCTGCGGCGAGAAGCGCCGGTGCGTGGCGGGCTTCGAGGGGATGGAGTTCGACGCTGCTGCCAACCAGCGTGGGCCGCATTGCGTCAGGCTTGGGATCGGTCGAGGACATGGGGACGCGCTCGGGTGACGGGACTGCCTGCAAAACGTCGATTTTGCCCTGAGTGCCCTACGGCGACAAGATAATGGCCGTTGACCGTGGGCCGCAGGTAATGCGCCGCCGCGCCTACATCCCGAATTCGCGCAACCCCTCCAGATCGAGAATCGTCAGCACGCCATAGTCCACCTTCACCAGTCCGGCTTGCTCCAACACCTTGAGCGCGAGGTTGACACGCTGACGCGACACGCCGGCGAGATAACTCAGTTCTTCCTGCGAAATCTGCACGGTGTTGTCGTCGGAGGGGTACAGGTTCGGATTGAACATCGACGAGAGCGAACGCGCGACACGGGCATCGGTGTCGAGCAAGCGTTCGTGCTCGACGGCGGCAATGAACTGACCGAGACGTTCATTGAGCTGAAGCGTCAGAAAGCGGTTGAACGGAATGCTGGTATCGAGCAACCAGTCGAAGGTGGCAATCGGCATGTGAGCGACGACCGAGTCGCGCAGCGCCATCACGTCGTATTTCCGGATCTCGCGCTTGAGTACCGACCCTTCGCCGAACCATGCGCCCGCAGGTACGCCCGTAAACGTCACGGACTTTCCGCTGGCCGACGCCGTCGCAATCTTCACCAAACCTTCGATGACACCGAACCAGGCGTGCGTGGGGTCGCCCTTGCGGCACACGTAGCCGCCGTTCTCGACAGGCCGCACCTGAATTTCCGCCACCACGCGTTCGCGCTGTGCTGGCGTCAGTCCTTGCGCCCATACGCTGCGCTGCAACAGGGTTTCGAGCGACATATAGGGATTTTCCCTTGATTGTCATCCGGGTGACAAATCCGCCGTGAGCCATGAGGTATCTTCGCCTTGCCTGGCAGCGCCGAGACAAGCATTCATGGCGGTTCGTACACGACGCCGAAGCACAAGTATAGAAGCTGCCGACTGCCGGGCATAGCCGTTGTCGCTCCGTATTGCAGACTTTCGCAGACTCAAGCAGGTCACCGAATAAAAGCGTCGTTCGGAGACGCGACTCGCAATAAAGAACTAGAGAGCGTGCCACACGCACGCGCGCCGACCGAGCCACGCCACTTCCCCTCGACAACCGTCGAATCGTGGCGAGACACAGGAGACAGGCATGCAGGAGCGGACCACTTTCCCGCGTTTATTGCTGGCCCACGCCGCAACGCGCGGCGCCCGCACGGCGTATCGGGAAAAAGATCTGGGAATCTGGCAAAGCTGGAGCTGGCAGGAGGCCGCGCATGAAGTCCGAATGCTGGCTTGCGCGCTGGCGGCAGCCGGATTCAAGCGAGGCGACAACCTCGCCATCGTCGGCAATAATCGCGTGCGCCTGTATTGGGCGATGACGGCGGCACAAGCGCTGGGTGGCGTAGCCGTACCGTTGTATCAAGACGCCGTTGCGGCGGAAATGATCCACGTGCTCGAAGACGCCGAAATCGATTTCGCCATCGTCGAAGACCAGGAGCAAGTCGACAAGCTGCTCGAGCTGCGTGAGCACGTGACGCGCCTGTCGCACATCATCTACGAAGACCCGCGAGGGCTGCGCAATTACGACGCCGCAGGTTTGCAGTCGTATGCCGCAGCGGTGGAGCAGGGCCGCGACTTCAACGCCAGACATCCGCGCTACTTTGACGATGCGGTGGCGAGCGTCGATCCGGACGACACGGCGACGATTCTCTACACGTCGGGTACGACGGGTAAGCCCAAGGGCGTTTGCCATTCGCACGCCGGTCTGATCGGCGCCGCATTTCACGGCAGCACCTTCGATAGACTCGCCCCCGGCGACGAGGTGCTGTCGTACCTGCCTATGGCATGGGTGGGCGATCATCTGTTTTCCTATGCACAGGCTTTGGTAGCGGGCTTCACCGTCAATTGCCCAGAATCGCCCGAGACGGTCGCCACGGACATGCGCGAGATCGGGCCGACTTACTACTTCGCGCCGCCGCGCGTCTATGAAAACGTGCTTACGCAAGTGATGATCCGCATGGAAGACGCGAATCGTTTCAAGCGAAAGATGTTCGCGCATTTCATGGACGTGGCGAACCGGTGCGGTGCGGCGGTACTCGACCGGCGTCCGGTGCCGCTGCTCGACAGGCTGCAATACGCGCTGGGCAATCTTTGCGTGTACGGGCCGCTGCGCAACACGCTCGGCATGAGCCGGATTCGCACGGCCTATACCGCCGGGGAAGCCATCGGCCCGGATCTGTTCCGCTTCTATCGCGCAATCGGCATCAACCTGAAGCAGTTCTACGGACAGACGGAGACGTGTGCGTACGTCTGTCTGCAACCGGACCGTCAGGTGCGATTCGACAGCGTGGGGCCGGTGGCGCCGGGCATGGAAATCAAGATCGCCGACAACGGGGAAGTGCTGGTGCGCGGTGTGGGATTGCTCAAAGAGTATTACAAGCGGCCCGACGCCACGCGCGAAGCCCTCGACGAGGCCGGGTACTTCCGTACGGGCGACGCCGGCATCATCGACGAAGACGGTCATTTGCGCATCATCGATCGTGCCAAAGACGTGGGCAAACTCGCTTGTGGATCGTTGTTTGCACCGAAGTACATCGAGAACAAGCTCAAGTTCTTCGCGTACATAAAGGAAGCGGTCGCGTTTGGCGATGGACGCGATGGCGTGTGCGCGTTCGTCAACATCGACATGGACGCTGTGGGCAATTGGGCAGAGAGGCAAAGCCTCGCCTATGCGGGGTATGTCGACCTCGCCACCCACCCACGTGTTGCCGAACTTATTCTGGGGTGTGTGGATGCCGTGAATGCGGATCTTGCCAAGGAGCCGGCATTCTCGGCGGCACAGATTCGGCGCTTCGTGATCCTGCATAAGGAACTGGACCCGGACGACGACGAACTCACCCGCACGCGCAAGGTGCGGCGCGCATTCATCGCGCAGAAGTACGACGTGATGATCGATGCGTTCTATTCGGGAAAGTCGACGCAGTTCATCGAGACGCGCGTGAAGTTCGAGGATGGGCGAGAGGGCAGTGTGAGCGCCACGCTCACGATACATCCCGCGCGCGTGCTCGGTGCCCGCTCGCCTGTCGACGACCCTGCGCCTGTGAAATTGCGCTGCGCCGCCTGACATTCGCAACGGCTCCTCATCGGAACTCAGCCAGGCATTGCCTGGTACTTCGCAGGAGAAGGCATGAACGACAACCGCAAAACCGGCGACATCCTGCTCGATTTGCAGCACATCAGTCTGTCGTTTGGTGGCGTGAAGGCGTTGACGGACATCTCGTTCAACGTTCGGGAGCACGAGGTCCGCGCGATCATCGGCCCGAACGGTGCGGGCAAGAGTTCGATGCTCAACGTCATTAATGGCGTCTACCACCCGCAGCAAGGCACGATTGTTTTCCGGGGGCAGGTCAGGCAGCGCATGCATCCGACATCGGCCGCGCGTCAGGGCGTGGCGCGCACGTTTCAGAACATCGCGTTGTTCAAGGGCATGACGGTGCTCGACAACATCATGACGGGACGCAACACCCGGATGCGCTCGGGGCTGCTTGCCAGCGCAATCTGGTGGGGGCATGCGCGCCGGGAGGAAATGGCCAATCGCGCCAAGGTCGAGGAGATCATCGATTTCCTCGAAATTCAGCACATCCGCAAGACACCGGTCGGACGGCTGCCGTATGGCCTGCAAAAGCGCGTCGAGCTGGCGCGCGCGCTCGCAGCCGAGCCGGAGCTGCTGCTGCTCGACGAGCCGATGGCCGGTATGAACCTCGAAGAGAAGCGCGACATGTGCCGCTTCATTCTGGAAGTCAACGAAGAGTTCGGCACGACGATCGTGCTGATCGAGCACGACATGGGCGTGGTGATGGATATCTCCGATCGGGTCGTAGTGCTCGATTACGGCAAGAAGATCGGCGACGGCACGCCTGCCGAGGTCAGAGACGATCCGGAGGTCATTCGTGCCTATCTGGGCGCCGCACAGGGCATGCCCGCTGCGGCATGACAGGTAGAGGGTAACCGGCGGTCGGCGACGCGCTGGCAACTTGGAGACATCGATGCAGTTCTTTCTGGAAATCCTGATCGGCGGGTTGCTCTCGGGGGTGATGTATTCGCTCGTTGCGCTCGGTTTTGTGTTGATCTTCAAGGCGTCCGGCGTATTCAATTTCGCGCAGGGCGCGATGGTGTATTTCGCAGCGCTCTCGGTGGTTGGGTTGATGGAGCGCGGCTTGCCACTCTGGCTGGCCGCCATCGGCGCGTTCGGCGTCATGGTGCTGGTCGGTGCCGCCACGGAGCGTTTCGTGCTGCGAAAGCTGGTGAACCAGTCACCCATCACGTTGTTCATGGCGACCATCGGCCTCTCGTTCTTCCTCGAAGGACTGGCGCCACTGCTGTGGGGCAACGAGGTGCGCCCGCTGTCGCTGGGCATTGTCGATGAGCCGATCGCATCGATCATGGATTCGACGGGGGTGCTCGTCAGCAGCTTCGATCTGGCCGCAGCGGGCATTGCGGCTGTGCTGGTGGCGCTGCTCGCGCTGTTCTTCAAGGCGACGAGCATTGGCCGCGCGCTGCGTGCGGTGGCCGACGATCATCAGGCAGCGCTCTCGCTGGGCATTCCGTTGCAGCGGATCTGGGTGGTGGTGTGGAGCGTCTCGGGGTTCGTCGCGCTGGTGGCCGGCATGCTCTGGGGCTCGCGCAACGGCGTTCAGTTTGCTCTCACGATGACTGCGCTCAAGGCGCTGCCCGTGTTGATCCTGGGTGGCTTCACGTCGATCCCCGGCGCGATTGTCGGCGGGTTGATTATCGGCGCGGCGGAAAAGCTCGCGGAGATCTACGTGCCGCAATTGTTGCAAAGCCAGTTTGGCGGGAATTTCGGGGGCATCGAAGGCTGGTTCCCGTACGTCTTCGCACTGTTGTTCCTGCTGGTTCGCCCAGAAGGGTTGTTCGGCGAGCGGCATATCGATCGGGTCTGAGCGGCCGGTATTCCACTCGGGACGTACGCACAAGCATTCATCGCAGAGGCCATACATGTTCTATCGCGAAGCTGGGCAGTTCAAGACATCTTACGAAGCCGACAGCCAGATTTTCCCGATCCGGCAGGACCGGGTTGCCGTGTGTACCGTGCTCGCCGTTGCGTTCGGCGTGCTGCCGTGGATTGCCACCGAATATTGGCTGACGGCGATTCTGGTGCCCTTTCTCGTGTTCTCGCTCGCCGCGCTGGGGCTCAATCTCCTGACGGGCTACGCCGGGCAACTGTCGCTGGGCACGGCAGCGTTCATGGCAGTCGGTGCGTACGCGTCGTACAACTTTCAGTTGCGCATCGAGGGCATGCCGATTCTTGCATCGTTCGCCCTCGGAGGTGTTTGCGCGGCACTCGTCGGCATTGCGTTCGGTCTGCCGTCCTTGCGTATCAAGGGCTTCTATCTGGCGGTCGCCACGCTCGCGGCGCAGTTCTTCGTGTTGTGGGTGCTGACGAAGTTTCCGTGGCTCTCGAACAATAGTTCGTCGGGCGTGATTACCGCGCAGAAGATCTCCATTCTTGGCGTGGACGTCGACACGCCGGTGCGCAAATACCTGTTCGTGCTCGGTGTCGTGACCGTCATGGCGCTTGTGGCGAAGAATCTGGTGCGCTCCCACATCGGCCGCGCCTGGATGGCGGTACGCGACATGGACGTTGCCGCCGAGGTCATCGGCATTCCGCTGATGCGGGTCAAACTGCTGGCCTTCGCGGTGAGTTCGTTCTATTGCGGCGTGGCCGGCGCGCTGTACGCCTACTGCTACCTTGGTTCGGTCGAACCGGATGGCTTCTCGCTCGATCTGTCCTTTCGTATCCTGTTCATGATCATCATCGGCGGCGTTGGCAGCATTCTCGGCAGCTTTCTGGGGGCAGCCTTCATTCTGCTGCTGCCGATTCTGCTCGACAGCACGTTGCCCGCGATCGCCACGTTCCTGCATTTGCCGTTCACCAACGCCACCGTCTCGCATATCCAGTTAATGGTCTTTGGCGGTCTCATCATCTTTTTCCTGATTGTCGAACCGCACGGGCTGGCGCGGCTTTGGCAGATTGCCAAGGAGAAGCTGCGCATCTGGCCCTTCCCGCATTGAGATTCGGCTGGCTCGCGCACCGGGAGTTGCGCGTTGCCAGACACGTTTTGCCATGAATAAAACCACAGATGGAGACACAGCATGAACACGAAAAACTTGGCGGTCTCGTTGGGTACGGCGCTCGTGCTCGGCATGGGAAGCGTGGGCGCATCGTTCGCGCAATCGAACGACCAGTTCATCGCTCTCGCTGACTATCGGGTCGGGCCGTATGGTGCGAACGGACAATCGTTCTACGGCGGTTTCATCGACTATCTGCAATACGTGAATCTGAAGAATGGCGGCGTCAACGGCGTCAAGCTGACGTGGGAGGAGTGCGAGACCGAGTACAACAACGCCAAGGGCGTGGAGTGCTACGAACGTCTCAAGGGCAAGAACCCGGTCACCAAGGGCACGGCGTACCACGTGATGGCGACGGGGATTTCCTACGCGCTGATCGACAAGACGGCAACCGATCAGGTGCCGCTGGTGATGATGGGCTATGGCCGCACCGATGCCGTGGACGGTACGGTGTTTCCGTGGGCATTCCCGCTGGTGACGACGTACCAGATGCAGGCGTCGGCCATCATCAAGTTCCTTGCGGACAAGAACGGCGGATCGCTCAACGGCAAGAAGATCGTCTTCCTGTATCACGACTCGGCCTATGGCAAGGAGCCGATCGTCGCTATGCAGGCGGAGTCGAAGATCAACAAGTTCAACCTCATCGAGATTCCGGTCGCACACCCAGGTAACGAACAGGGCGCGCAATGGCTGCGTATTCGTCAGGAGAATCCCGACTACGTGGTGTTCTGGGGGTGGGGCGTGATGAACCAGACGGCGCTCAAGGCCGCGCAAAAGGTTGGCTATCCGCGCGAGAAGATCGTCGGTAGCTGGTGGGCCGGCTCCGAAGAAGACACGATTCCGGCGGGCCCGGCCGCCAAGGGATACATGAGCGCGACGTGGAATGTGGCAGGCAAACAGGTGCCAGTCATCGCCGACATCGAAAAGGTGGTCTACGGCGCGGGCAAGGGCAACATGCAAGACCCGTCGAAGGTTGGCTCGGTGCTGTACAACCGCGGTGTTTCGGCGGCGGTGGCGACGGTCGAGGCGCTCAACACGGCGCAGAACAAATTCGGTAAGGGCAAGGTCATGACGCCGGTGCAGGTGCGCTGGGCGCTCGAGAACCTGAATATCGATGCCGCCCGGCTCAAGGCGCTGGGCGCGACCGGTCTGCTGCCCGACATCAAGACGAGCTGCCAGGATCACGAGGGGTCGGGCAAGGTGCGCATCCAGCAATGGGACGGCGCCAAGTGGGTGCTCGTGTCGGACTGGATCGAGGGCAACCGGCGTCTGATTCACCCGTTGTTCGAGGCCTCGGCCAAGCAGTACGCCAAGGAGAAGGGGATCACGCCCGCCTGCTACAAGATGTAATCGACGCCTGCGCCCGCGTGGCGGAGCGCGACGCGGGCGAAGGCTGACGAACCATAGCCGGTGGATGAACCCGGCAGCATCGATTCCGGAGTCATGCATGGAAGCGAGTTTGCGCGTCAACAATATCGAAGTCATATACGACCACGTCATTCTCGTGCTCAAGGGCGTGTCGCTGATCGTGCCGGAGGGCAAGATCGTGGCGTTGCTCGGGGCCAACGGGGCGGGCAAGAGTACGACGCTCAAGGCGATTTCGAACCTGCTTCACGCCGAGCGCGGCGAGGTTACGAAGGGCACGATCGACTATCGCGGCGAGCGGGTCGAGAAGCTTACGCCGAACGGTCTGGTCAAGCGCGGGGTGATTCAGGTGATGGAAGGGCGTCACTGCTTCGGGCATTTGACCATTGAAGAGAATCTGCTGACGGGCGGCTATGTGCGGCATGCGTCGCGCAGTGCCCAGCAGCATGCGCTGGAACGCATCTATGCTTATTTCCCGCGTCTGAAGACGCGCCGCAAATCGCAAGCGGGTTACACGTCGGGCGGCGAGCAGCAGATGTGCGCGATCGGACGCGCCATGATGGCGCAGCCGTCGATGATATTGCTCGACGAGCCGTCGATGGGGCTCGCGCCGCAGATCGTGGAAGAGATTTTCGCTATCGTGCGAGACCTGAACCAGCGCGAGAACGTCAGCTTCCTGCTGGCCGAACAGAACACGATGGCGGCGCTGCGTTACGCGGACTATGGCTACATCCTCGAAAACGGCCGGGTGGTGATGGACGGCGACGCGGCGTCGCTGCGCGATAACGAGGACGTCAAGGAGTTCTACCTGGGAATCGCCAAGGACGGCGCCAGCAGCGCCGGGAGCTTCCGAAACGTCAAGAGCTATCGACGGCGCAAACGCTGGATCGCCTGAGCAATTGCGCGCTTGCGTGTTTGCGAGATCGAGTGAGTGGCTGACCGTTAATCCTCAACGTATTTCCGTCAATATGAACGATTACTTCGACACGCTGGAAACTCGTGCGCCGGAGGTTCGCGAGAAGGCACTGCTGGCGGCATTGCCGGCGCACGTGTCGCATGCGCAGACGCACGCGCCGTATTTCACTCAGGTGCTGGGCAACGTCGATGCGAAGGGCGTCGGCTCGCGCGACGCACTGGCCGACCTGCCCGTGACACGCAAGTCGGATCTGTCGGCGTATCAGGTGCGCCGCCCCCCGTTGGGCGGGATGAACGCAACGCCCCTCGGTGGTCTGGCGCACGTGTACCAGTCGCCCGGTCCGATCTACGAGCCGGACGGCCGCGGCAGCGACTGGTGGCGCTTTGCGCGGGCCATGTTTGCCGCGGGCTTGCGCGCGGGCGACCTGGTCTACAACACGTACTCGTACCACTTCACACCGGCCGGGATGATGATCGAGACGGGCGCCGCCCGGCTGGGATGCTGCGTATTTCCCGCCGGGGTCGGGCAGACGGAGATGCAGCTTGCCGCGATTCGTCATCTGCAACCCGTGGCGTATGCCGGGACGCCGTCGTTTCTGAAGATATTGATCGAGAAGAGTGAGGCGGCCGGGGCGGATATCGGCTGTATCCGGCGGGCGACGCTCTCGGGCGAGGCATTACCGCCATCGTTACGCGATTGGTTCAAGACGCGCGGCGTTACGGCACGGCAGTTGTATGGCACGGCCGATCTGGGATTGATCGCGTTCGAGAGCGACGCACAGGCGGGATTGATTGTCGATGAAAACGTGCTGGTGGAACTGGTGGAACCGGGTGGCACGAGACCGGTGCCGGACGGTGAGATCGGTGAGGTCGTGGTGACGAACTTCAATCCGGACTATCCGTTGATTCGTTTCGCGACGGGGGATCTGTCGGCGGTAGAGGCGGGAATCAGCCCGTGCGGGCGCACCAATATGCGGCTCAAAGGCTGGCTCGGCCGCGCCGATCAGACGGTCAAGGTGCGCGGCATGTTCGTCCATCCGGGGCAGATAGGCGAAATCGGCAAGCGATATCCCGAGTTGGTTCGCTTGCGGTTGCGGGTGGAAGGGCGGATTGGCGACGATCGGATGCGGCTGATTTGCGAGACGAACGTCGCGCCGCCCGAAGGGCTGGCTGCGCGCGTACAGGAAACACTCCGGGATGTGACCCGGTTGCGCGGCGAGGTCGATTTCGTCGCTGCCGGGACACTGCCGAATGACGGGAAGCTGGTCGAGGACGCGCGGGCTTACGATTGATTTGCAGCCCGTTGTGCACAAGTCCTTCGAATCGGTAATCTGTCCCGCATTCGCAATCTGGCTAGGGTCTGTCTACATTCGATGAAATGTGTCTACATCTTGTCTTTTGCGCGATCGGGCCAAGATGATTCGAACGTTATTGAGCGGCAATGTATAGGCGCGAATCGGAAGACCAAGCGTCGCTATAGCCGTATGCTGTATCGAACCCGGAGCATCGTCGAGCGCTTTTTCAATCGCGTCAAACATTTTCGTCGCGTCTCCACTCGTTACGACAAGCTCGCCGGTAACTATCGAGCCTTCGCGGTGCTTGCGCTGGGGGGCATCTGCACTTCTCGAACTTGGAGTCCATTGCTGCGCGGCGAGCCTGCTTTCAGGGAAAGTCCCATGGACCATTTGGGGGGGGGAATTGCCGGTCGCTCAAGGCAGCAACGACACGCGGCTATTCCCCCCTGATGCCGATGACCGCGCCATTCATCTGGCTGCGGCTGTTGTTTGGCTCATTTGATGACACGCCCTAGCCTTGCCGCTCTTGACGCAGGGCCGTAAGGCGCGAGGCTACCCTGTCGACGACCCTGTCAAAGACACGGATCGCGTCAGTACGGCCATTCCCTCGCGCACGCTGCAAGCCCGTCGAACCATCGCTTGCCTGCGCCGCGAGCAGATGCGCGAGATCGTCAGCGCTGAGTCGCGGCGCCAATCGGACCAGAAGTTCACCATAAGCCTCGATCGCGTCAGCCCGGCCATCCTGGAGCGCGAGCAACAAGCCCGGCACGCCACTTGCCGTCTTCGCCTCAAGCAAGTTCTTGATCTGTTCGCGAGAAAATTTCGGCGCCCACTGGACCAGGATCTCGCCATAGGCCTGGATCGCGTCGGCATGCCCCTCCTGAAGCGCGAGCAACAGGCCCGGCACATTACCTTCCTCCCGTCGCGCCGCCAGAATCCGCAGGCCGGTGCGGGCATCAACGCCCGACAGCGACGCAGCGCAGCCACGCAGGCCATCCGCCAAGTTCAGGCGAAGAAGATGATGCATGGTCTGCGCGTCGACCTGACGCAGCCCACCGTCAAGTCGTGGTGCCACGCCGTGCACCGGTTTTCCCAGGAATGCCGCCACGCCTGGGCCGACCAGCTCGTACTCTTCCCTTGCGTCCTTGGAGAGAAAATCGCTTGCCGTCAGTTGGCGGAAAACCGCCGGATCGAGGTGCGCGCCGGGCGCGGCACTCACGCTCGAACGCTCGTGCGCCACCGTGGCGTTCGGGTCGTAAAACTGCACCACGTACGACCTCCCTCCCCGCTTGTCCGCCTTGATTTTCAGCCCCAGCGCCATGGCATGATTCAACGTTTCCACCATGATCGTGCGACCCGTCTCGCCGCTGGCCTCCATGGCCTGAAACGTGTCCGCAATCACCTCCCCCCAAGCGTCGGCTGGGACCAGCCGGCATTGCGCCAACATGCGGCGCGCGTGACAGGCGGCCTCATTGTCGTCAATCAGGGGGGCGGCCACGGTCTTGAGGCGGGCAGGGCTGAAATCCCGGTAGTCGAGCTTGCCGTGCGTGCGCATGAAACGCTGCTCCCACAACATCGTCAGATGCCGGCACCAGATCGGTTGAGCGCCAACCTTGACCTCGCCATTCCAGTTGGCTTGCCAATTCCGGCGCTCCGAAAAGTACGGCGCACGCTTGCTTGTGTCCAGCCCGAGTCGTCGCTCGACCTGGCCGACCACGCTCGCACTGCCATGCGCCTGCGCCAGAGCCAACAGGGAGGTCCCGTCGGCGACGGGCGCGTCAAGCATGACGTCCGCCCTGTGCAGAAGGGCCGTGGCCAGTTGTTGCGCCGGCGCCGCCCCGTTCATGATCGCCAATTGAAGCAGCGTGTTTCCCCGGGAGTCCTTCGCGTTGACATCGAGGTATCCCGCCTCGACCAGCCTTGCGGCAGCGACCCACCCACTTGCAGGCGCTGCGCTCTTCCCGAGGACATCGAGCAGGCCGTCCGACATGCTGCGACCACCCCGGGTCTTGTAGGTATCTGCGCACAGGTCATACACGTCTTGTGCTTCGCGCCGCGCCTGCTCATGAAGCCGCGCACTCCCGTGGCTCGCGAGGCCGGACACTTCGCGTTGCGTTGCGAAGCCATCCCATAGACGAGGCCGATGCACCTGACGCACGTCACGCACCTGGTCGCGCAGCGCCGTTCGGGGAGCGTGGCTATCCGCCTGGGACGGCCCTGCGCAATCGGATAGCGAGGCAAGGCGGGACGGGAGGGAGCGGGCAACGTACATGCCCCAACGGGAGATAGGCCCCATATGGTTTCATTCGTCTTGTAACAGTAACAAAGGGAAGTCCGGATCACGGGCAACTCACCCGGCGGAAGAACGGACCGACGCGCAAGGCGTGCGCCCTGACGCGATGCTGATGTCAACCAATATCGTTTCCATTCGCCGCCGACAGCGCGGAGCGTAAGGCGGGGACGTTGATTGCGGCCGCCCGCTTCTGTGCCTGTCGTTGCTGCTCCAGAAGCTGCTGCCGGGCGTCGGTGTCGCCTGCGTTGCTGGCTGCGGGTGTTTGCGCCAACGCCGGATGGAATTCCGCGAGCGACACGAGCAGGCCGAGAACGAGAAACGAGAAGACGACGCTGGAGATGCGATCGGAATCTCTATTCATTTCGAACTTTCGGATGCCTGGCGACGCTACAAGGCGAACACCAGTTCAGCCGGATATTTTTAGGCCGAGTCTTATTAATTGCGATGTTGGGCGATGGTGGGAAAAGCGCCCGGAATCGAGCCCGGAGTCGGGGGCAAAAATCAGGTGTTGGAATTTTCCATGATCCCCATTGATATTGATTTGGCATATTAATTTTTCGGAATATTGTCGTAAATGATCTGGTTATGAAATTTTTCAGAAAATTACATTCCATGATCGAAGGCGGCAATGCGCTTGCGCCTTCGTTTTCGCACGCTCCGTCCCGCCTGGCTGTAGAGCCGCCAAACCCGTTTGCGGTTCGCCAGTCAACCCTCTCGACGCAACACACAGTGCCATGGGCGTCACCGACGCTGGCGGTATCGGGACGCACGGTGCGATGCGTCTTGTGATCGGTGGAAGCGAGCGGGGAGAATGCGCGCTAGAACTGTGCGGTCAACGAGAAGCCGACCGTCGTGCGGGCTGTCTGAAACGAGGACGGCTTATAAATCGGCTTGCCTACGAAGAGCTCGCCTGCTACGAAGCCGAATGGCAATTTGGCATTCCCTCTGATGCCGATGACCGCGCCAGCCAATTGAGTGCCCGTAAGATAGGCAGCATTGGGTCCCGCCACGCGTCCGTAGTCGACGCCCGCAAAGAGCGACACCCCCGAGCTGCCCAGCGCCCATTGCAATTCGTTGCGCCAATAGAAGCCCTTCTCCGCTGCGAGCATCGATTCGCCATCGAAGCCACGCACCGTGTAGCGGCTGCCGATTGTCAGATCGTCGATGTAGTTCAGGACATCGTTGGTGAACTGGCCATGTACCGTGGTCACGTAACGCAGTGGCAGTTGTCCCAGCGGCAGTGACAGATTGGCATCGAGAACGGCCATTCTGAATCGGTATGTCGGCGTGCCGGGGATCGCGGTGTCCGGCATGGCGCCGAGGCCGGCGATTCCCTGCCGATACATCAGGCTGCCGTCGAACTGGCCGGCGCCGATGTAAGACCGCTCCACGAAGCCGAACTCCAGGAACGTGTTGTTTCGGTACTGTTGATCGATCTCGGCATCCTCCAGGAAGCTTTGACCGAAGCGCTTGCTGAGGCGGATCTGGGCACTGAGCACGTGGCTCTGGCTTCGCTGAATTACGCGCGAAAGCTTGAAATCGATGTTCTGCGATTGTCCATGTGTCGTGAACGTGTCGTTGATGCCCGCGATTTGCTGGTTATACCGGTTCGCGTAAGCCGATACGGTCGCTGTCCAGTAACCCCACGGAATCGAATAGTAGGCGTTCCATCCGTTCGAGCCAAAGCGCTTATCGTCGATTGCCAGATCGCGTGTTGCCCCGATGTTGAAGATGTCGTTCAGGCCCAGCGGGTTGTCGATACCGATCGCAATGTTCCCCAGCAGCTTACCGGTCGAACGCGATCCCCCGTTGTCGACCGACGCGACGACGCTCCAGGGCTTCGTCCGCTTCACGTCGATCACGACATCGCTTTCACCGGGAATCTCCGCAGGAACGACCTCCATGGTGACGTCCTGACTCCCCACTCGCTTCATTTGCTCGAGACCTTGTTCCAGGTCCCTCAGTTCGAGAAGATTGCCCGGGCTCGTCGGAAACGCGTTCCGCCAGGTGCCGTATAGAGACGCGTCGGCGAAACGGATTGTCCGCAGCATGCCGGGAATCAGCGTGAGCTTGAGTTCACCGGTCGCCAGATCCTGTTCCGGCACCAGTACGCGAGTGGTCACGTATCCCTTCGCGAGAATCGCCTTCATCAAGCCTGCCGTGATGCTTGCAATTCCCTCTTTGCCGACACATTGGCCGCGATAGTGCTCCAGCCACGTCACCGCGAACGCGAACGGATCGAGCCGCAGCGACGAGGCGCCCGCGGCCTTCGTACGCGCGGAGAGCGATGGCGGTACGTCCAGAGAGAATCTGTCGATTCGGAAGCAAGGTGTCTCATCCGGGAGCGCGGGGAATCCATCCGCCGCCGGCAGCGCGGAGCGTAAGGCGGGGGCGTTGACTGCGGCCGCCCGCTCCTGCGCCTGTCGTTGCTGCTCCAGAAGCTGCTGCTGCCGGGCGTTGGTGTCGCCTGCGTTGCTGGCTGAGGGTGTTTGCGCCAACGCCGGATGGAATCCCGCGAGCGACACGAGCAGGCCGAGAACGAGAAACGAGAAGACGGCGCTGGAGACGCGATTGGAATCTCTATTCATTTCGAACTTTTGGATGTCTGGCGACGCCACAAGGCGAACACCAGTTCAGCCGGATATTTTTGGGCCGAGTCTTATTAATTGCGATGTTGGGCGACGGTGGGACAAGCGCCCGGAATCGAGCCCGGAGTCGAGGGGGCTCAGAAATCAGGCGTTGGAATTTACCGTGATCCCCATTGATATTAATTCGGCATATTAATTTTTCGGAGTATTGCCGTAAATGATCTGGTTATGAAATTTTTCCGAATATTAAATTCAATGATCAATTTGTGAAATGTGTGGAATATTGGGAAGCGCGTTCATTAATTTGCCTATTATTCGGTCTGCGAAGTTTGCATCGATGTCAGCACAAATCAAAACATAGCCCCATGTAGTCGTACAACGATCCGATGAAAACAAACGAGACAAACGAG
>NZ_CABPSM010000023.1 GCF_902459555.1 Pandoraea horticolens
GGGTTAGCGAATGTAGTTCAACCACCGGGGCCGTGATTCTCTAGACACCCGTGGTACGAAAATATCCGTCAGGTCAAGTGCGGCATGGCCGACCGCCGCGGCCAAGCCCGGGGGGCTGCCACGAATAGCGTCTGTCAGTCGATGAGGTCGATTTTTCCCGTGCCGAGACGATAAACACCGCCGACGATTCTCAGCTTCCCCGCCTTCTCCGCCTCTTGAATGATCGCCGATTGCGTTTGCAGATTGACCACGCTATCGCGGACGTTCTGCGCAATCGCAGCGCCCAGTAGGTCCGTCGCTTCGCCTTTGATCTTGTTCACCGACGGCAGTATTGCCGTTGCGAGCGACTGGATTCTCCCTGGATACGTCGCACCCTTCGTCGCCACCTTGACCGCCGCATCCACCGCGCCGCACTTGTCGTGTCCGAGCACGACGATTATGGGCACCTTTAATTCCGCGACTGCATATTCAAGGCTACCCAGCACGTCGTCGTTGATGAAATTGCCTGCGACACGCGTGACGAACAGATCACCCCGTGCGCTGTCGAACGCGTACTCGGGGGCAATTCGTGAATCTGCGCAGCCTAATACCGCAGCATAAGGATTTTGCCCACCGTTGAGCGCTTCTCGCTCATGAGCGAAATCGTGGCGCCGAGTGAGTCCCGATACATACCTAGCATTCCCTTCCATCAGACGCTTGAGTGCGTCGTCAGGTGACAATGTGTTCTGAGGTTTGGGCAACACCTTGGCCTTCGCAGCGACCGCAAAATCGGTTGACATGCCACCGATCGCTGCGACGAATGCGGAGACACTAGTCATGCGCAGGAACTTTCGACGGGCTGGCGCTACGGCTACCGCCGAGCAAGTTTTCGAATCACACATTCAACGTTCTCCAAAAAATGAGACGGGACGCATCCCGATATCTTTCCCACTCATCCATCAAACGTAGGTTTGATGGATGCTTGCCACCCATGATTGAAACCTCTTCAGGTGCCGCATAAAAAGTGTCCCGCTTTGGCTTTCTGATTTCAATGTCCGACTACACTGAATTTTCATCGGCCAACCGCGAATGAGTATGTTGATCGGCTACGCACGGGTGTCGACCGACGATCAGCATCTCGAGCTGCAACGCGACGCGCTCGCGGCGGCGGGCTGCGAGCGCATGTTCGAAGATACCGCCAGTGGTGCGAAAGCGGAGCGCAATGCTCCGCGGGCGGCGTAAGTCAATCCCGCCTGACTCGCTGATGCAGTTGCGGCAGCGGCTCGACCGGCTGCCGCACAAAAGCCCGGAGTGCGCGGCCCAGGTTGCGGCCATCGCCGATCTGTACGATACCTCGAAGACGACCGCGTACCGCGCTTTGCACCACTTTCAGCTGATGCGAAGGTAATGACGCTGGCGATGTTTCTGGATCACGGACAGATCGATCCCGTCGAGTAGCCAATGCAGTTGTTCGACGCTGAGCGTGACGATCTCCTCAGCACCGGGCCAGACAAAGCGATTGACCTCGAGTCGCTTCATCAACAACCAAAATCCATTCAAGCTGGACGCCGTTGGGCAGGCGCACCTGTATGCTTGCGATGATCTGTGGCTGAGAAACGGGCATTCAACCGTGACGTCGACCTTCTACTGGCACCAGAAGTCGGGCGGCGACAGCGAGTAGCTGGACGTGGCCTACCCGGTCCCGCCGCTACCGCCGGTGACGCGGCAGCGCTGCCGGCCATCGCGCTCGGCGGGCAGTCGGTTCAGTCGTCGGGGCACACCATTACCGTGTCGAGCGTCGACCGATCAAACCTTCGAGTACATGGCAACCAGAACATCGCGATAGCCCTCGCACTCCGACTTGGTGCAGGCGATGGGGGTAACACCATGCTTCGTCAGGTTATCGTCCAGGAACAAAAAGTCACCCGGCTCTCGCAGCGTCACGGAATGAAGCGAATTGATTCCGTTAGCCTCATACACAGAACTTTCACCGCCGATAATATTTTCCTTGGCGCCAAGTCGTTCCCGGATGGATTTCGCCTGTGAGTTTCGAGCCCCCCAAAACGATCCGTTGAAAAACGACGTTGCCAATGGTCGCTTCTGTGATTGGCGTGTAGTGCCGGTCGATATCCCCGTTCAGATAGTTCACCGATCTCGGTTGTCGATAAGGGACATGCGGCAAGAGTTCAAGAACCTGCATCTTCACATCGACCAGAAACTCTGAATAACGTCGACGCCGGTAGCGACCACCGTCGGCCATGTAAGGATCGGTCTCGACCTCGTGCCATCTGGCGCGAAACTGCTCCCACGCAGCGGAGTGCGCCGAACTTTCATTGATCTGGTTGGCGATGTTTCCCGCAAGATAGGCCCGTTCGAGCAAAGCATTCGCATTGCCGTAGGAATAATATTCTGAAGCTCTCGTAGATTCTCTCATTCCATATTGGCGAGTTCACCGGATCCATTCACGAGTGCAGAAATTCCGATGCTCGATTCGCGACGTGCATCGGCATCGTGCAACGCGAGAAGACTTCTCGCACCGCGCACTCGCGCGACTTGCTTCTCCCAGGCATCACGATTGGTCAGGTACCGCGGTTTGGACGCTCGAATCGAGCAGACGTCGGCCGCGCCTTCGCGGAGTTTGTATTGCACTAACCCCGTCACCGCCGTCGCGACGTGGTTCATGAATTGATCGATGGCACCTCGTAGTCCGGCGAACCAACGGCCTTCAACTGCTTCCCGCACCCATACCTGCTCCAATGCCAGCTTCTCTCGCAGCAATTCCGTGTCGAGTGTGGCCATTTCCAGATGCCGGTACGCATCCATGAGGAGGTGTGCTGCTGGCGCCTCCCGGACTTCCAACACCTTTTCACCTTGATCCAGATGCTCCAGCCCCGCGTACCGGCCAACGCCGAACGCTCCCACGTGTTCATTAAGGCGTGCAATCAGCTCCACTAGCGAAAGTCCGTCTCCGTTTATGGCAACCGGAGTTCCCTGGTGGAATTCAATCGATATTGTGTCGGCATAGCTTGCGCCAGGTCGCTTGGCCGTCCATGTAAAAAGATGACCCGGAACCAGGAATGATTCCGGATTATCAAGCGAACCGGACTCAAACTCGCGGCACCACAGATTGGCGTCGCCACTTGTTCCGCGCGCCTGAAATTTGCTCAATCCGCAGCGGCGCAATGCGTCGATCTTCTCTTCGCGTGTTAGCGCGGAATATTCGTAGGGGCTTCCGAAGAACCCGTCGAAATTCAGCTGATCTAGTGCTCCGTTCAGTCGACGCAGGCTATTTTGCGATTGATTAGCAGTATGTACAATCACCTCGCATCCAAACTTCTCGGCCTGTTCCATTGCGATGCTGCAAATGATCGGGCGTGAGAGCGAGGCGCTGATCGGATATAGCGACATGTACTTGGCGTTACAGCGCAATGCCGGCAGCACCGCTTCCCGGGCAAACCGTTCGCGACCATCGCATATAATCGATTGGACCCCAAAGTGCGACGCGATCGTATTGAGATCCGCTTTATCGATGCCATCGCCTAGATCGACGGTCACCGCAATCGTCTCGCACGACCTGTGCTTCGACAGCACACTCAATACATAACTGCTATCAACACCACCGCTGAAAAGCGTCAGTACTCGGTTGCTGCGCTGAGCGACGTATTCCAGATCGGACAGACTTCGTATTTGGTTTTCGGTTCTCATAGCATTTCCAGAAAATGATTTCACTCATGACCACATGAGTAACAGGCTCGTGTTGCCCATGCTCAGACCGGCACCAGACGCTGCAAACATAGATCGATTCATAGCCGGTCATCGCGCGTGAACTCCGTCATCTTGTCATTGTGCTTGCAGCAGGCTGTGGATACGTCGAACGATGGGCCCCAAATTGGCATGCGCCAACATGCTGTGGCAGGGTGTCGAACACTTGAGCCAAACAATGGATCCGCGACGTCGCCATTGCACACAGTAACGTGATGCCACAACGCCTTTGTATCAACCGTCGTGAAATAACAGTGAAACATTTGCGAATTACGTAGTTATCGATTCGGCATTACTCATAGGTCAGTAGTATCGGAGACTGAACCGCACCGGATTTTGTGGAGGCGTCCATATAAATGGAGCCATGAACAAGAAGCCACGCAAGTTTTCCCCAGAGATCCGGGAGCGCGCAGTGCGCCTAGTGCGCGAGCAGCGTGGCGAACATCCGTCAATGTGGGCAGCGGTCGAGGCGATTGCGCCGCTCATCGGCTGCACGCCACAGACACTGATGGGTCAAGCGCGACCAGATTGACCATGGAGAGCGCGCCAGCACGACCACGGATGAGCGTGAACGGATCAAGACCCTGGAGCGTGGGGTCAAGGAACTGCGGCGCGCCAACGAGATTCTCAAGACCTCCAGCGCGTTTTTCGCCCAGGCGGAGTTCGACCGTCGTCTCAAATCCTGAAGGCCTACATCGATCAACATCGCGACACCTTCGGGGTCGAGCCGATCTGCAAGGTCTTGCGGATTGCCCCGTCGGGCTACCGGCGCCATGCTTGTCGGCTGGCAGGTCGGTTCGTCGATGACCACGGGCTTCGTACCGGATACGCATGCTCAATGCCAGTTATCGCACAATCAAGCGTCGATTGCAGGACGAAAGCACATCGATCGAGTCCATTTCGAACGACGCAATCACGGCATTCCAGTCGCAAGATCGTACAAGCCAAGTCGAACTCGCTCTCAGTATCCTGTTGGGCGACTTCAGGAAAATGGGATTGGCAATGACGCGAAAGATCTTCTGGGATGACCCTTATCGAACGACTTTGGATGCGGTCGTTACCCGCGTGAACGGTGATCTAATTCAGGTGGATTCGACGATTTTCTTTGCCTTTTCTGGTGGACAGGAAAGCGACGCCGGCTCGTTCGGCGGCTATCCGGTGGTCAAGGCGGAAAAGCGAGGACTCGACATCGCGTACACCTTGCCGCATGGTCATACGCTGCGAGTCGGTGACGTGGCCACATGGCAAATCGACTGGGCTCGACGGTATAGGCTGATGCGCCTGCACTTCGCCGCGGAAATGGTTTTGCAACTGGTATATCGATTGCGACCCGGTATCGAACGCATCGGCGCGCATATATCTCAAGACAAGGCGCGGATCGATTTCGCCAGCGATGTAAGTCTCCTGTCATTGTTTGCGGAAATCGAATTGACAGCGGTAGATTTGACGAAGCGCGATCTGCCGATCGTGACCGATTTCAGCGATGTTCGAGCGCAGCGCAGGTTCTGGAAGGTCGACGGCTTCGCGACGATGGCGTGCGGCGGGACGCATCCAAGATCGACGGGCGAAATCGGTGCGGTGAAACTCAAACGAAAAAATCGGGGCAAGGGGAAAGAGCGAATCGAGATCACACTTGCTGAATAGACGCATGGTTTCACGCAGTTGAGTGCTTGTTTTTCAAAAACACAGGGCGGCTACGGGCCGCCGCATAAGATGAATTTACGAGAGAGGCGGAGGCGGGCGCACAAACGGAGGGTATCGCCAGGAGCGGTCAGTCGACAAAGCTCAAGCGAATGGTGGCGCCTTGTCGAACTGGCAACACCCGATCTAGTGCGCAAAGCCGTCGTCCGGGCGTGTGTCCGTGGCCCTTAAGAAGGTTCTGATCAGTTCGACAATTTCTTGCGGCGCGTCTTCAAGACAGTAATGGCCGACGCCAGGGAGTTGGTGGATCTGTGCCATCGCGTTCGCAGTGCGAAGGTCGCGAGTTCGATTCTCATCCGCGCCGTCAATAAAATCAAAGGGTTACAGGTGATTTTCCTGTAACCCTTTTTCGTTTCTGCTGCTCATGTAACCGCTGTGTAGCCGGATTTTGTCTATCCGGATCTGCGTCATTCATCTATCGCTTCGATGTTCTTCTGTCGCCGTGACGTTCGAAACGTGCGGCAAGCCAGATACCTTTTTCTACATTCACCGTGGGAATGACTAAGGTCCTCGACTGGCGTGAGTCGGTCGGTCGTTAAGGTGCCGCGTGCGTGGCATGGACGGCTGGAGTCCACATCGTGAGCGCGGCATTACGGTAGGCCATGCGGGCTAAAAATCCAGTGCCTACGGCAGCATAACCACCAATTCCAACACCCAAGCTAACCCACAGCAGTCCACCGAAGGAATCGCCCTTTTGTGGCGGGTGCAGAAGTATGTCGGAAAGCCGATGAAGACCGCGGCTGGGGGCTGACAGATGGCGCTACTAATCCTGAATCTCCTTCGTCAGGATTCTGTTCGAACGGCAACGGCTCGCCGCTCAGAACGAAAGTTCAGCCCCACGAAGGGGGCTGACACATTAACTGTTTTCCGACCAGCCCCGCTTGCTGACCAGACAGTCTGCGGACAACCTGCGGTTCACATCGATCATGCGCCATCCTTGCGGAGCCGGTCCTCGGCGCGCTTCGTCAACTTGCCGTCTGCGCGCAGGTAATTTTTCAGCGTGCCAGACGCAACGCCGTACTGCCCGGCCACGCCGTCAAGCCCCCCCGCTTTACCAATCCCCTGCTTGCCGAGGTGCTGCCACGCCCGCAACATCTCAAGGGGGATGTCCTTGCCCGGCGGGTTGAGCCGGTCCTCGGCGGGCTTCGTCAGCGTGCCGTCTGCACGCAGATAATGTTTCAGCGTGCTGGACGCGACGCCGTACTGCCTGGCTACGCCGTCAAGCCCCCCCGCCTTACCAATCCCCAGCTTGCCGAGGCGCTGCCACGCCCGCAACATCTCGAGGGTGATGTCCGTGCCCGGTGGGTTGAGCCGGTCCTCGGCGCGCTTCGTCAGCGTGCCGTCTGCACGCAGGTAAATTTTCAGCGCACCAGACGCGACGCCGTACCGCCTGGCCACGCCGTCAAGCCCGCCCGCCTCATCAATTCCCTGCTTGCCGAAGCGCTGCCACTCCCGCAACATCTCGAGGGTGATGTCCGTGCCCGGCGGGTTGAGCCGGTCCTCGGCGAGCTTCGTCAGCGTGCCGTCTGCACGCAGATAATGTTTCAGCGCGCCAGACGCGACGCCGTACTGCCTGGCCACGCCGTCAAGTCCCCCCGCCTCATCAATCCCTTGCTCGCCGAAGCGCTGCCACGCCCGCAACATCTCGAGGGTGACGTCCGTGCCCGGTGGGTTGAGCCGGTCCTCGGCGCGCTTCGTCAGCGTGCCGTCCGCGCGCAGGTAAATTCTCAGTGCGGCAGACGCAACGCCGTACTGCCTGGCCACGCCGTCGAGCCCGCCCGCCTCATCGATCCCTTGCTTGCCGAGGTGCTGCCACGCCCACAACGTGTCGAGGGTGATGTCCGTGCCCGGCGGATTGAGCCGATCCTCGGCGGGCTTCGTCAGCGTGCCGTCTGCGCGCAGGTAATTTTTCAGCGCACCAGACGCGACGCCGTACTGCCTGGCCACGCCGTCAAGTCCCCCCGCCTTGTCAACCCCCAGCTTGCCGAGGCGCTGCCACTCCTGCAACATCTCGAGGGTGATGTCCGTGCCAGGCGGGTTGAGTCGATCCTCGGCGCGCTTCGTCAACGTGCCGTCTGCGCGAAGGTAATTTTTCAGTGTGCCGGACACGACGCCGTACCGCCTGGCCACGCCGTCAAGCCCGCCCGCTTTACCAATCCCCTGCTTGCCGAGGTGCTGCCACGCCCGCAACATCTCAAGGGTGATGTCCGTGCCCGGCGGGTTGAGCCGGTCCTCGGCGGGCTTCGTCAGCGTGCCGTCTACACGCAGGTAATGCTTCAGCGTGCCGGACGCGACGCCGTACTGCCTGGCCACGCCGTCAAGTCCCCCCGCCTCATCAATCCTCTGCTTGCCGAGACGCTGCCACTCCCGCAACATCTCGATGGTGACCATCGCTCTGCCGCGCCCCGTGCCAGTTTCTTTGCGGAGGATCTGGGCCGGTGGAGGCATTAAATCAGCACCTTTCCCGCTGCCTGCGTCCTGTGGCGCTACGCGCTTTCGATCGCTGCCGCTGGCATGCGTCTCCTGAGTTTCGGGGGGCAGCGATCGTTGGACCGAGGTCGACGTCACGCCAGAGAACGCATCGGCATGCGACGCCGGTACCCCTTGCATGTCCAGCACTGCGTCAAGTATTGCTGCTGTTGGGGGGCGAGATGGGTGTTGAAGCGGACTCGACGACATGCCAGAGAACGCACCGGTATACAACGCCGGTACCCCTTGCATGTCCAGTACTGCGTCAAGTATTGCTGCTGTTGGTGGACGAGAGGGATGTTGAAGCGGACTCGACGGCATGCCAAAGAACGCGCCGGTATGCAACGCCGGTATTCCTTGCATGTCCAGCACTGCGTCAAGTACTGCTGCTGTTGGTGGACGAGAGGGATGTTGAAGCGGACTCGACGGCATGCCAAAGAACGCACCGGTATGCAACGCCGGTATTCCTTGCATGTCCAGCACTGCGTCAAGTACTGCTGCTGTTGGTGGGCGAGAGGGATGTTGAAGCGGACTCGACGGCATGCCGGATGACTCACCGGCCTGATATACCGCACGCACGCTGGCGGTCAGCGTCGGCGGCTGCTGTGCGCTTTGTCGGGGTGGTGTTGAGGTTGATGCAGCCACTGAGGGCTGGAGGCACTGAGCCTGTGCGCCGGAAATGGGAAGCATGGCGTTGCCTGATAGAAGTTCTTGTTCGCGATGTGCCCGCCATCGCCAGATGGCCCATTGCGGGCAGTCTCACTGTTACATAAGCTCGCCATCGGCACTTGCATGAATCGCTCACTGGAGTACCTCCACCGACGATGCGTTGACGATTGACAGTGGCACACCGGTCGATCCGGCGAACAGGGAACCTGATTTTTATGACGGCCCTTGAGGTCTTCCAGTTGTTGAGGCCTGTTCGTGCGGGGATTTCCAGTTAGGCGCAGGGCTTACCCATGACGCCGGATATATGTACGCAATCGACTCCCGTGCTCATCAAAACATCAACTTGCTATCTAGGGCAGTCCATATATGTAGAAAGCCGCCTCGCATATTCCGAGCTTGCGGCAGATCTCTTCGACCTTCGTCCCCAGCTCGGCTTGCTTCAATGCAAATGCGATTTGCTCTTCCGTAAATTAACTCGTCTTTATGGCATGGCCTTCGTGTCCGGTCAGACACATCATGCCGAATTTCTCTACTTTTGAACCGGACTATTTCTTGGGTCAGGGTCATGCGTGGCATACGTTCTCCTTGTTGGGAGCATGTTATGCCTCGAACACGAAATTCCTGACAGGCCCGGCGGGACTGGTCGGAAAACGTGGCAGGGTCAGTTATTTTTATCACACCCGTGCTTTAGAATTGCCGAGGTCAGATTAGCGCGGTTCCCACTTATGTAATCAACTGCATATAAGGCCTGATCGGCATCGTTCGGGTCGAGCAGGAAGGGTTCCATTTTAGGTTTCATGTCTGCGAATAGGTTATATTGATCCACGGAGGCGTAATGTCTCGTACGAGCAGACCATGGCAACCGCATAAGCTCTTCATAAGAGGGAGCGGTTCTGAGGGAAACGCCTGCGTTTCCAATATCCGAAATTAGTGTCTCATTGCCGTAGAAGGTGACTTCGTTCTGGCTGAAGACATCACGGATCGCTACAAGCAGTTTGCCCTTCTCTTCCGCGCCAATTACCCCCTCGAAAACACGCGGGGCCAGCATAATGGCGACAGACGAACCAGGTACAACTCCTCCTCGCAGGGGTTTCAGAGCCCCGACAATTTCAGCTTCGGTGAATAAACGCCGATTGCCGGAGGAGGTTGTATAACTGCCGCCAAGCCAGATGACATCATCCGCTGCAGTAAGCGGAGAGCCCTTGACATCGCTAGCGGCAAGCTTGGCAGCCGAAACAGTTGCGATGATCTGCGAGGCTTTCCTCCAGACTTGGTTTCGCTGAGAATCAAGGAGGCGATACCCCGAAATGCTCCTCAGTTTGAGCAAGGTCAACTGCGACCGGGTGAAAAACAGATTGAGCACCGTGCGCTCCCCCAATTTCTGAAGCAGTTCGAGCGTATTCTGGTCGATAAGATGAGCATAAAGTCCGACTCTCTTCCCGGAGAGCTTTGCACTGATGGTGTCTGACTGGACGACATCGTTTGCGGCGCCCTGTCCGATAACAAGTACGCAATTGTATTTGCCTAGCTCGAGTTCATCTAAAGGCATTTGGGACAGATTGACCAAGTCAGGCATACCCCGGTGCCAACGATTGCGTATGACTACGGCACCCGCAGCATCACCACCGCCACCCTTGGTAATAATAAGAGTGCGAAAACCATCCTGCTTTAATTCACGTCCCTCCGCTACATAGGGACCAAAGATCAGTGTCAAAAAGGCGAGTTTGCAGATTACTGCCCTCATATTTTTCTCCTCATGTTTCTCACTTGCCTAGTTTCTTCGGATCAGTTTCAATTTTTGAGAATGGCCTCGATTGTTTCAGTTGAACAATATCGCTGCTTGAACTCGTTGGGCGTTAGGTAGTCAGCCCTGAACAATTCAATTTGCCGACTGCCAGCATCAAGCCATCGAGACGTTGGCAAAGCTGCAATTAAGAAAAGCGATAAGAACGAAGGCGTAAAAGAGCCTCAGTTGACCTTTCCCCTCCGAAGTATCCCACTGTAAAGTTAGTGGCAAGGCCGCAGGAGAAACCTTGTCATGAAGAAGTCGCGATTTAGCGAAGAACAAATTATTGGAGTGCTGAAGGAGGCCGATGCAGGCATGAAGGTCGCGGACCTGTGCCGCAAGCACAGCATATCGGACGCGACGTTGTAATGACCCAGTGAAAACCTGCTCACGTCGTAATCGACGATGAGCACAAGAATGGAAGAAGACATCAAACAGTGGACGGCGAAGCGCAAGAGGGCGCTGTGGACATCATCCAAGGCAAAACGACGGTATTGGATCGTACCCGCAGAACCCGAAGCGGGAAACAATCGATTTCGTTGACTTCATCCATGTTTGCGTCCGCAAGCTTGCCAATCCAATGGCTACAACGCTAGGGCGTCCCTGTCTGAGCGCTTACGATCGTTTTCTGAAAGCCGTATGTTCAACAACAGGCCATTATTGAGTCGCCGGACTGAGGTAATCGACCGGCATAAGCGGACTCTCACTAATTACTCAGAACGAGAAGCGATTCGTCGTCGCTACCCGAACGTATGGATATTCGTCTTAGTGGATTTTTGTACTCTCGATCGATCAACGAAAATGATATTCGTGCAAGCGTAACCGCTCAGCGCGAGAAAGATGTGGTCAGTCTATGGGGAAAAATCGCCGACTGGTTTCTTGGCACAAAAGTCGAGGCTGCCAAGGTCGCTCTTTTTCGCCTCGCTCACGCGGACACGCTGGCACAACAACTGACCTCGTTTTCTGAACTTAAACGGTATGTGGCGCCTGCACGGCAAGACTTGTTGACGTGGCAGATCTCCGACAATGACCCTCCCGTTTTCCAAATAGGGGATTTTGAAATCCTGTGCCACGCTGTTACGGAAAACACCATGGCGAACCTCCCCCCTTTCGATCTCGATGACAGAGCCCGCCTGCTTTGTTCGATGCACTACGATGGCCAGAATGTTGTCTCCGAGTATCACTATTTTGCAGCGCAATCCTTAGCGTTCACGGAAAGGACCCCTGACGCGGTGCGCGCGGCCCAGGAAAGGTTCTTGAGCCTAAACCCCAACCTGCTCCGCGCCGTAAAGCTCATTGGCCTGGATCAAAACGATGTCAAAGGCGATTTCGCTCGTGACATGAGCCTGACCGTTGAGCGCATGGTCTCTCAAATGACGGAAGACGAGGACACCACTGTACGGGCGGCTCGGAATGCAGAGAGCCTGTCGATCTTTGCTACTAATAGCAAGCGTGTGCCGGACCCGTCGATGTCCCATAGTGACGTCGCGCTTGATCCGGCGCTGCTCGAAAGTACACGGGCAGCCATTCGTTTCGTGCGTGAATCCAGCGCGCGCGCCGACGCCATACTTCAAACGCTCACCGAGCGGATCAAAGTCGGCCAGCTGCGCGAAGCGAACTCTGTCTATGCGGTGTTCGCCGAACGGTATCCGGGCAATGCACGCCGCGTCGCGGGCATAGTGCCCATCAAGGTGTTTCACCACTACTGGATGGGCCACCTCGACTACGACCATCTCGGCGACCAGCGCGTGACGACGTGGCAGACGCAGAACCCCAAGTGGGAGGACGATGGGGTGAAAGCGCTTCTCGGCGGCACGCTCGATACGTGGGCAGAGCAAGCGTTGACTGAAATTCGCAGGACCGCAGTGTGATTGCCAGCGTTTAGCGTTTGAACCCGCCGCGACCTTCCTGGGGCGTGGCGGCATGGGGTGAAGGAGCGTGACGCGCCAGCCTGGTTTGTCGGTGACGACTGGGCACCGTCATTCGAAGCAATGGCTTGAGAAGCCCTCGCCCCTCCCCGCACTGAAGCTCGTCAGTTGCGGATAATGCTGGCTGAAAATCGCGCCAAGGTAGGTTGCTTCACGACCGCGAAAAATGAGCGCGTAGCCGCGATCAAGCACGTCCAGCTCGCGCACTAAACTTGACATCAATTCGGATTAGACATTAACTGGATCAGTCGCCTCCTCGCCACTCGGGTCGCCGACGTACCACGACGTTGCGCGACTGCACTAAGCGCGGCCACACCCTGATACGGCCGTTCGGGCTTGTGCCACTTGCCGGAACGCGGATGCAGGAGCCTCGTCTCGTCGGGCGTGGTCGAATAGTGATTTGTTGTGCGAAATGGGAAGCGGAACGTGAGGACTGCGTTATGCCCAACAATGGACACATTGCATCATCCGTAGACCCGATTTATGCCGCTGTTTCGTATGTTCCAAAATGGCACATCCTGGCATACGCGAACCGCTCCGGCAATAAGCAACTTCAAGTCGCTTATGGGAATGAAGACCCGGATCACCCGAGCCCCACACTCTCTCAGTCCGTTAATGATTATCCCGCGATGGCCGTTTTCAACGGGGTGGTGCACCTGGCACATCAAACATTCGGTACCGATCACGCGGTCTGGCACATGACGTACGCTAATCCCGGATCTGGTGTACGGCGGTAGGCGGGGAGCACGAAGAAGTGCCCCCAAAGGGAATTTGTGTGACCGCCCCACCGTCGGGTGGCCGAATCCGGGGAGAAAGCGAATGGAAAAGTCCCAACCGGAATCATCAGCAAATGTCCTGCCCGCCGGGTCACTGGAATCCGTGAACCTGAATGCTCCATCGACGCTGAACAAGCCGTCGCTCGCGTCGCAGCCTGCAATCCTCCCGACGAACGTCGTCCCAGGCGATCCGTATTACCTGGTCAGTCAGAAGGATGGCTATTATCTCGGTTCATCGAACGGGGCCCAATATGGTCAAGCGATAATGGTGCCTCCAGAACGCAAAGATCTGATAACGCAAGTTTATTTCGACAAAGTGCCGGTCAGAGGCAATCTTGCTAGCATATTTTTTATGGTTACAAGGGCTATAAGGACGTAAAGCTGCTTTCGGATGCCGACATTCTCGATCACAGTGCCAAATGGTACACGGTCGGCTGGAATACAAACGAGGGTATGTTTCCCCACCTATCCGTAACGGGATTTTTCGATGCGTCCCCTTCCTTATTCTCGGACGACGTATGGACACTGGCCCATGACGAGGACGGGGAAGCAGTTACGCAGCGTCTTTGGGCGTTGCTCTTTACATCTATCAATCTTGACTTCGAGAGAGGCCCTCTATGACGATGAGCTGTGGAGGGTTCTGCAACCGCTGCTGCCGGTTGTGTAGCCGTAGCGAAAGGCGGGCGTCCGCGGGTGGGTGATCGCGCAGGCTCACGACATTGTGTGTTCCGTAGTGCCCCCGAATGAGTAAGCGCCACGGATCGAGAGAGTTATTCCCGAATCTGGATCTTGTCGCGCGCATCGCTCAATGACAAGAACCAGTGCGCGTTCAGGCATTCATCCCCCGCCTTCAAGGCGTAATCGACGGTAAACGCCAAGCTCTCCCGACTAAAACCATCGACTACAGTCAAGGCCCGGATTTTCTGTCCGTTGAATAGCTGATCGGCCACGAAATCCATGCCCCAGCAGGCGTTCACGGTAGAGACTTCCGGACGCTCCATGCGGAGCGCGGCAGCGACACGACGACGAGGCCGCTTGCGCCGCAGATTCAGTCCCTCTTCGCAGTCGATTCGGTAGGTCTTCTTGTGATTGATCAACCAGCCTTCGCGTCGCAGTAGAACGTGAATGCGCTCTACGCCATAACGTACCCGAGTTTCGACAATCTCCCGGATGCGCCGACGCTCGGCACGGTCATCACGTGGGCTCGGCACAGAGAAGTACGTGGCCCGGCGTAGCTGCAATACCGCTGTTGCCCGCCGGATGCTCGCCCGATACGCTTGAATCAAAAAATTAACCAGCTCGTGCTTACCCATGACGCCGGATATATGTACGCAATCGACTCCCGTGCTCGTCAAAACATCAACTTGCTATCTAGGACAGTCCATATATGTAGAACGTGGCTTCGGAAATACCCGTCTTCCGGCACACTTCTGCCACCGTGGTACCCACTTCGGCTTGCTTCAGCGCGGAAGCTATCCGCTCATCGGTGAACTTCGATTTCTTCATACAAATCTCCTGCCCGTCAGGGCTTCAAATTTGCCAGAAATCTACCGCTTTGGATGCTACGGTTTTTCGGGGGGGAGGTCACCCAGATTTCTCCCCATTTAGCCCTCTATTACCCGCCCGATCGTGGGCTTCATATACTCGATCAAAAGTTGACCGCGTTTGTGACGGATTGGTGATCGTGGCCACCTGTCGTCACGACTAAAGCACTCGAGGGCTTTCATTTCAATCTCAAACCCTCGGTAGTACCCAAGCCTCATTCCCGCATCGCTTCTTCACCTAATATAGGAGGTCGCAACAATGGGAAAGCGAATTCTGATCATCGCCGGCGATTTCGTCGAAGACTACGAGTTGATGGTGCCATTCCAGGCTTTGTCCGCAGTGGGGCACACAGTTCATGTGGTAGCGCCCGACAAACGCGCGGGTGAAGCGATCCGCACGGCCATTCACGATTTCGAAGGCGATCAGACCTACACCGAAAAGCGTGGCCACAATTTCACGTTGAATGCCGACTTCGCCACCATGGAGCCGAGCGCCTATGACGCGCTTCTGATTCCCGGCGGCCGAGCGCCCGAGTACCTGCGTCTGAACGAGCGAGTCATCAGCGCTGTGCGTCATTTCGCGGAGGCAAAGAAGCCAATCGCTGCGGTATGCCACGGCGCTCAGTTGCTGGCCGCTGCCGACGTCATTGAAGGCAAGCGCATCTCGGCGTATCCGGCATGCGCGCCGGAGGTCACCCTCGCGGGTGGCGTCTATCAATCTCTCGACTGGCCCGACGCCATCACCGACGGCAATTTCGTGACCGCACCCGCATGGACGTCGCATGCCAACTGGCTGGCTCAGTTTCTGACGCTCCTTGGCACCCGAATTACGCACTAAGAAGACAACGCTGTGGCAAAACTCATTCACACCATGATTCGTGTCGTCGACCTGGATCGTTCGCTGCGCTTCTATGAGGACGCGTTGGGACTCACGCTCAGCCACCGTCTGGACTTCGACGAATTCTCTCTTGTGTATCTCCGCAATGCCGAAACCGAGGCGGAGATTGAACTTACGTGGAACAAAGGGCGAGAAACGCCGTACTCGCATGGAGATGGGTACGGTCACGTTGCCGTGGTTGTCGATGATGTTCACGCCGAGCGTGAGCGTCTGATAGCCCTGGGACTTCAACCGAAGGAAGTCCGGGAATTCAACGATGCATCCGGCGACTTGCTAGCGCGCTACTTCTTCATTGAAGACCCGGATGGCTACAAGATCGAGGTGCTCGAGAAGCACGGGCACTACCAGTAGCGGATGTATCGGGCCAAAGAGCCCGGAACCCACAAAGGAGACAAAAATGGTAGGCAAAACAATCACGATTGCGCGCCAGGAAGGCGGAGCCATCGAAAGCGGCATACAGGTCGAGCTAACACGCCGTGAGATGCTAAGAGGAACGGGCATCCTGATCGGTACGCTTGCGCTGTCGTCCACGCTGGCGATGGTGACTCCCAGCCGAGTCTGGGCTGCTGAACTACAGCGCCTGAGCACACATCAAGGGGCAGTCCTTCTCGCCCTAAGCAAGCAAATCTTCCCCCACAAAAACCTCGACGATGCTGTCTACGCGCTCCTCGTCAAAGCGCTGGACGGCAAGGCCCAGAAAGATGCCGCCGTGCGCACACACCTGGTGGATGGTATTCGAGAACTGGATCGGCGAGCTCCCGGCTCGGATTGGACCAAGCAGCCGGCGCAAGCCCAGATTCAAGACGTAGAAGCCATCTCGAAGTCTCCATTCTTTGAGACCGTCCGCAGTACTGGCATCGTGTCTCTCTACAGCAACGCACTCGCGTACAAGCATTTTGGTTATCGCGCCAGCGAAGGTGATGGCGGCTATCTGTTCAGCGGGTTCAACGACTTGGCTTGGCTGCCGAATCCCCCTGAGCAAGACAGTGGTCCGATCCCCGCACAGTGATGAGGAGAACCAAATTGGCTAAGAAAGATGAGGGTAAGGTCTTCTCCCTGAATGACGACAGCGTCGTTGTGATCATCGGTTCCGGCGCGGGCGGTGGCACCCTGGCTAACGAACTCGCTCAAAAGGGGATCGATGTGGTGGTGCTCGAGGCGGGCGCGCTGCATACGCAAGCGGACTTCAAGACGGAGGAGTGGGATTCCTTTCAGCTATTGTCCTGGCTCGACAAGCGAACGACGTCGGGTACGTGGCGTGTGGCAAAGGACTTTCCGAACTTGCCCGCGTGGATTTGCAAGACTGTCGGTGGCACGACTACCCACTGGGCCGGTGCCAGCTTGCGCTTCCAAGCGCACGAATTCAAAGCGCGCACCACATATGGTGCGATCGACGGCACCAGCCTGCTTGACTGGCCAGTCACTCTCCAGGATCTAGCGCCGTACTATGATCTGGCAGAAAAGAAGATGGGTGTGACCCGCACGAATGGTCTTCCCGGTTTGCCTGGGAACAACAACTTCAAGGTCATGTCAGCCGGTGCCAAGAAGGTCGGATACAAGGAGTGTAATACCGGTCACATGGCCATCAACAGCGTCAATCGCGATGGCCGTAGCCACTGCTATCAGCGCGGCTTTTGCTTCCAGGGTTGCCGCTTCGGCGCCAAATGGTCCACGCTTTACACCGAGATTCCCAAGGCGCAAGCCACAGGCCATATGGAGCTTCGCCCGCAATCGCATGTGGTGAGCATCGAGCACAATGCCGAAGGCAAGGTTACCGCGGTGCTGTACCACGACGTCAAAGGCAAACTTCAGCGCCAGAAGGCTCGCATCGTCGCAGTTGCGGGCAATTCCATCGAAACGCCGCGCTTGCTCCTGAATTCGGCGTCGGGCAAATTCTCTAACGGCCTGGCCAATTCCTCCGACCAGGTGGGGCGCAATTACATGCGTCACACTACCGGCACCGTGTACGGGGTCTTTGACAAGCCCGTGGAGATGTTTAAAGGCACTACCATGGCCGGAATCATCGAAGATGAGGCACACCACGACCCGAAGCGAGGTTTCGCAGGTGGCTATCATCTGGAGACACTTTCGGTCGGGCTGCCCTTCTTCGCCGCGTTTTACGATCCAGGTACCTGGGGCGCAAAGTTCACGCAAGCCATGGATGAATACGCTCACACTGCATCGATGTGGATCGTCGGCGAGGATATGCCCCGAGCGACAAACCGCGTGACGCTGAACAAGGACGTCAAGGATCAGTACGGTCTGCCGGTGGCGAACGTCCATTTTGACGATCACGACAACGATACCGCCATGCGCAATCACGCGTACAAGCAGGGGCAGGCCGTGTACGAGGCGGTTGGTGCGAAGTCGACGTTCCGTTCTCCCCCCTTCCCGTCGACGCACAATCTGGGCACGGCACGTATGAGTGCGCGTGCCCAGGATGGGGTCTGCAACGGATTTGGGCAAACGCATGACATTCCGAATCTGTTCATTTCCGACGGCAGTCAATTCACCACGGGTGCCGGTGAGAATCCCACGCTCACGATCGTTACCCTGGCCATTCGGCAAGCCGATTACATCGCGGATCAGATGGGCAAACGTCACATCTGAAACCTTGTAGCATTGGAGACGGGTAGCGACGCTTAAAGCGCGGCTGGATGGCTAGCTATACATCCAGTCGCATCTTTGTTTTTTTGCGATGAAGGGGATGACTCATGTGTAACGTCTATATCACTGCCGACCCAATCGTCTACGAATCCCGCACTCGTTCTCTTCGCATTCACGGTGTCGTCACGACGGTTCGCCTGGAAAATCTCTTCTGGGATGTTCTGCAAGAAATCGCAGTACGCGAACATTCGACGACCAGCCAGTTTGCGGCCAAACTCTATGACGAGCTGACGGTCTTGCGGGGTGAGCCGCCGGTCAATTTCGCATCGTTCTTACGCGTCTGCTGCCTACGCTACCTTTCACTGAATTCGGTAGGCGAAAAGCCCGGCGTGGACCGTATCATGGACCGTGGCTTCAGACCGATGGTGGTCGGGGCCTAATCCAGCGTCCACGATGGGACGCTTTCAATGATGACACCAAGCGCTCCAGCGTCGGATCCCTGATCCATTCCCCAGGCTATGGCGCTATGGACTCCGAAATTCAAGTGCAACCTCAGTCAGCAGACGCTTACGGTGAGGTAGCGCAGCTTTGAATGAAGTCGCGCGCCAATCGGTGAACCAAAGTTGATGCGCGTTTCGTCCCGCCTTTAATGCGTTGATTCATGCACAACGACACGAGTCCGTGCAAAGACGCCCAATACAAGTCCGCTTGCGCTTCACTGTCCCTTGATTCATGCGTGCCTGCCGCGACCATCAAGCGTTCTATCGGCACGTGCAAATCTTCAAAGCAAGCACGCGCTTCCGGAGGTGTTTGATTTGTGCCGAAAGGAACGCCGCGCAAACCGTGCATCAATTGATACAGCGTGGGGCTCTTAAGGGCAAACGCCCAGTAAGCGAGTCCGAGTCCTTCGACGGCAGCCGCCGGTGTCTGCGCTGCGCCGGCAGCTTTCACGAGCGCTTCATGAAGGCGTCCGAATCCCTGCCGCATTAGGGCAAGCAGGATTTCATCCTTGTTTTTAAAGTACTCGTAGATGAGCGCCGGACTGTACTCGATCGCAACCATCTACACCATCGCGGTTTTCATCGCGATTGGTGATGGTTTTGTCATTCTGAGCCATCTCGGCTTCGCGCCACCCATTTTCATGCATTGGGGGACAGCGCTTTACATGGCCATTGTTGCGGCGTTGCTCCATAGGAAGAACAAGGCCTGCCACAAGGTCGTCGGGCCCCTTTCTGTTTGCCCGCAAGGGCACTGACGCGTCAGCGCATGGGTATGATGTTCCGCGATCTGTGAGCAAGAAGCCTCTGCGTGATCTTGGTTCACGAATGTGTGAATCGCAGGGGGCTGGAGTCGTGGCGAGCCTGATGCTGGCATTGGACCTCAAGCACCGACCCGCTGCGCCTGAACAAAATCCACGAAGGCCCGAAGCGGCGCCGGCAGATGGCGCCGGCCCGGATAGTACAGGAAGGGGCCGGTGAAGGGCCGCCACCACGTCTCCAGCACCGGCACCAGGGCGCCACTATCGAGGTGAGGTCTCAACCAGTCTTCGAAAAGGTGGATGACGCCACACCCCGCGACGGCTGCATCGACCGCCAGATCCACCCCGCCGCTTATCCGAACAATCAAGGGCCCGCCGGGCTCCACGGTCACCACCTCGGCCTTGCGCTGGAATTCCCAAGCCGGCATGGCGCCGCTGGCAAAACGGCCACGCAGGCAGGCGTGGTTCAGCAGGTCGCGCGGATGGTGCGGGCATCCGCGCGCTGCGAGATAGGCGGGAGCGGCCGCCGTCGCCATGCGCTGCCGGCGCGGACCGATGGGGATGGCGATCATGTCCTGGGCCAGGCGCTCCTCGTAACGGATGCCGGCGTCACATCCCGCAGAGAGGATGTCGACAAACCCCTCCTCGACCACCACGTCCAGAAGGATGTCCGGGTAGGCGGCCAAGAAGGGCGGCACCAGGCTAGGCAATACCAGCCGCGCCGCGCTGGCTGGTACATTGAGCCGCAGTGTCCCGACCGGACGATCCCGAAAGCCGTTGACGACGTCGAGCGCGGCCTCGATCTCACCGAGCGCCGGGCCGAGCCGTTCCAGCAATCGCGCGCCGGCCTCGGTCGGCGACACGCTGCGCGTACTGCGGTGGAGCAGGCGTACACCCAGCCGCGCCTCCAGCCGTCGCAGGGCCTCGCTCAGGCTTGACGCACTGACACCGCCGGCCCGGGCCGCTTCACGAAAGCCACCGGCCCGGGCGACGGCCATGAATGCCGCCAGGTCGCTGAGTTGTTCTGCCATTGAAATTCACTCCATTGTTCGCCAAAGTGCACAGACTGTACCAAGTGCACCTACTTATCGCACGAGATCTAGTTGAATACATTGTGTATTTCTTGAAAGGAAATCTCGATGAAAGCCATCAATCAGGTCGGCAAATTCCGTCTCGGCAGTCGTGATGTCGGACGGATGGGCTACGGCGCCATGCAACTGGCCGGGCCCGGCGTCTTTGGTCCACCCAGAGACAGGGCGGCTTCAGTGGCCGTGCTTCGCACAGCGGTGGAAAGTGGCGTCAATCACATCGACACCAGTGACTTCTACGGCCCGCACATCACCAACCAGATCATTCGCGAGGCGTTGCACCCCTACTCTGACGATCTGGTGATCGTCACTAAGGTGGGTGCCCGGCGCGGCTCGGATGCCTCGTGGATACCGGCAATGTCGCGCGCTGCGCTGCGCCAGGCCATTCACGATAACCTGCGCCATCTTGGCCTCGACGTGCTGGAGGTGGTGAACCTGCGCAGCATGCTGAGCGTTCACGGCCCCGCAGAAGGCTCGCTCGAAGCGCCGCTGTCAGCCTTGGCCGAACTGCAGCAACAGGGGTTGATTCGCCATATCGGGTTGAGCAACGTGACGGCCCGGCAGGTCGAGGATGGGCGCAGGATCTGCGATATTGCCTGCGTGCAGAACCACTACAACCTGGTGCACCGTGGTGACGATGCGCTGGTTCAGCAACTGGCGATCGATGGCATCGCCTACGTGCCTTTCTTCCCGCTCGGAGGCTTCTCTCCACTGCAGGTGAATGCTCTGTCGGCGGTGGCGGCAGAACTGGATGCAACGCCCATGCAGGTGGCGCTGGCCTGGCTGTTGCAGCGCTCCCCCAATATGCTGCTCATTCCCGGCACCTCCTCGGTCGAGCACCTGCGGCAGAACCTGGCTGCATCCGAACTGAGATTGCCGAGCGAGGCGATCGACAAGCTGGAGACGGTGACCGCCAACCCTGCGTCGCTGTGATGCCGGGCGATCTGAACGCGATAGGGGGCAGTCGCCAATTCAAATTAACGCGCGTCGAATGCCGCCTCAAAGCGCCGTCCGAGTCCCCCGTGCATTCTTGCAAACCGTCAGGATCGTTTCTCGGAGCCAGCGATGAGCGGGATCTGCGTGAAGTCTTGGGTGCCAAATAGCGGACACCTTGATGGGATGGGTTTGCACTGGCAGGTCGAAGTGCTGAATGGCGGTGCTGACGGAGGTGTCGTTCAGCGCCTCAATGCCAAGGCATGAACGCGGAACGAGCCCGATGAGATCCGAATGGCGAACGATCTGCATCGCATTGGTGTACGCGGGTACGACCAAAACAACGGTTCTGCGCAGCCCCAACTGATCCAAAGCATCGTCCACGGGGCCAGAAAATTCGCGCTTGCGCGATACGACCACGTGAAGGCAACTGGCATAGCGTTCGACAGTCACGCCCGGCTTGCTCAGGAGAGGATGGCCTGTTCGACAAATTCCGACAAATCGGTCTTGAAACAGAAGCCGGGTTTTCAATTCCGGCGCCTTGGTTCCAATCACCCCAACCTCCAGGTCGATCATGCCCTCCCGTAGCGGCTGCACCTCCTTATCGCGCTTCGGGACAAAACAAATTCGAACATGGGGCGCCGCCTGCGCGATCGCGGCCATCAGCGAGGCACCGACGAGATCGACAAACCCATCATTGGCCCGGATCGTAAACGTCCGTTCCAAGGTCGAAACATCAAGGGTGTTGTTCACGGGCTGCAACACGGCCCGGGCATTGCGTGCAAGTTCATGCACATGCTCGGTGAGTTGTTCTGCGTAAGCGGTTGGGACAAGCGACCTGCCGGCCTGCACAAGCAATGGGTCCCCTGTGGCTACGCGAAGCCTGGAGAGCGCTCTGCTCATCGCGGAGGGACTTAAGCCCAGTCGTCGCGCCGCTTTTGTCACGCTGCGCTCGGTGAGCAGCACGTCCAGCGATGTGAGAAGGTTCAAGTCCACGTTTTGCATCACAGACAGCCCTTGAATTTTCTGTGCATCCAGTGCAATCGATTATTGCATCTCACGCGTCTGGTGCAAACCAGATTCTCTCTCCAGAATCATGGTTATCCAAGCACATAAAGGCATTGCAGCCATGAGTGACTCAACTAGCCACGAACCTCGCCCCAGTATTCTGCTCATCGGTGCCTCGCGTGGCATCGGGGCTGCCATGTCGGCGGAGTTCTTGAAAAGAGGATGGAACGTGGTTGGCACCGTGCGCGGAAATTCCAGAACCGAGATTCATGACTTGGCTGACGACAACGAAGGCCGTATCGAGATTGAGCAACTCGACGTCACCGAAGAGGCGCAAATTTCCGCAATGCGCAATCGACTCTCCGATCGCACGTTCGACATTCTGTTCGTGAATGCTGGAACTGCGAACGCCAACCAGAATGAAACGATCGCCGACGTGTCCACGGAAGAATTCGTGCGCGTCATGGTCACAAACGCACTGGCGCCGATGCGCGTCGTAGAGGTGTTTCAGGACTTGGTCGTCGCCAATGGTTTGATCGGCGTCATGTCTTCCGGGCAAGGCAGCATCTCCAGCAACGAGAAAGGCGGACACGAGGTCTATCGCGGCAGTAAGTCCGCCCTCAACCAATACATGCGCAGCTACGCAGCTCGGCATGAGCGAGATTCCCGTGCGCTGCTATTGCTCGCACCGGGCTGGATTCGCACTGCGCTCGGCGGGCCGGAGGCACCGTTCAGCCTTGAGGAAACTATCCCTGACATCGTGAACGTGCTGCTCTCAAAACGAGGACAACCCGGCCTGGAGTACCTGGATCGCATGGGGCGAACGGTTCCTTGGTGAAACGTATGAATTCAAAAAAGCCGGGCAGGTTAAGCCCTAGGTATTTCCCTTTACCCTCATAGGTGTCCGATCCCATTTACCGCGAACGCCCATCCTCCTACCCTACGTTGGAAAATCTCAACGAGAGGATGGCTGACATGAAGAAGATTGCAATCATCGGAGGGGGCCAAGGTGGCTTTCATCTGGCCTTCGGCTTGCTCGATCGCGGATGCGATGTCACGTTGTACACCGACCGTACCCCCGACCAGTTGTTGGGCGGCAGAATTCCGAGCACGGCGTTCCTGTTCAACCAGACGCTCGACATGGAGCGGCGCCTTGGCCTGAATTTCTGGGAAGACGTCGCCCCTGTGGGCGAAGGCATGCTCGTCGATTTCCGTGAGCCGTCGGGTAAGACGCTGCTCACCCTGAAAGGCCGCCTGTTTGACAAGTCGGGCCAAGCCATCGATCAGCGTACAAAATTCGCCCGCTGGACGCAGGAGTTCGAGCGGCGAGGCGGGCGTCTCATCCTGCAAACGGTCTCCCTGGAAGAACTCGACAGCATCGCCGCCGAATGCGACCTCACGCTCGTCGCTTCCGGCAAAGGCGCAATCAACGCCCTCTTCGCCCGTGACGCCTCTCGCAGCGTCCACGCCACGCCGCCGCGCAATCTCGCCGCCTTACTGCTCAAGGGCCCGCAAATCGTTGGTGACCGTCCTTGGTCGAAGGCCGACTTCCGGCCGTTGCGCTTCAATTTCATCTTCGGCGTCGGCGAGTTCTTCTCGCTGCCCTTCTTCACCCACTCTGCCGGCGAGTGCCGCAGTTTCCTGTTCGAGGCCCGTCCTGGCAGCGCCATGGACCGGTTTCAGGCTGCCACCGACGGCAACGAAATGCTCAAGATCGCCAAAGACGTGATACGCGACTTCGCGCCTGAAGACGCCAGCCTCCTCGACGACGCGCAACTGACCGATCCCAACGCGTGGCTCAAGGGCGCTTTCACGCCAACGGTGCGGCACCCCGTCGGACACCTCCCGTCGGGCCGGGTCGTCATGGGTGTCGGTGACGCCGTGTGCCTGAACGACCCCATCGCGGGGCAAGGTGCGAACAACGCGTCGCGCATGGCCGAGCATCTTATCGATGCGATCGTGACCAACGGCACGTCACCGTACACCGCCCAATGGATGCAGGAGACGTTCGACGCATTCTGGGATGCCTCCGCAAGCTACACCACCGCATTCACGAATGCTCTGCTCGAGCCGCCGGGCGAAGCGATCATGCACGTATTGGGTGCAGGCGCGAATCACCGCGCCGTCGCCGACGACTTCGTTGCCTGCTTCGAGACGCCGCGTAATTTCTGGCCGTGGATCGCCGACCTGCCCGCCGCGCGGCGCTTCGTCGAGGCCCGAGGGGGAAGCGATGCTGCCTGACGCATCCCGCACGCCGTCGGACTGGCGGCATGCCCATGAACTGCCCGCCGCCCGCGTCGATTTTCGGCGTGCGCTCGGTTGCTTCGCCACGGGCGTGACCGTCGTGACGATGGTCGACCACGATGGCCGGCGCATCGGCATCACGGCTAATTCGTTCTCGTCGGTGTCGATGGATCCGCCATTGATCCTGTGGAGCCTGGCTCGCAGCTCGCCGAACGCGCGCGCGTTTGCCGACTGCCGGCACTTCGCGATCAACATCCTCGCGGGAGACCAGGACGCCATCTGCACGCGTTTCGCACAGCCCGCTGCGGACAAGTTCGCAACGGTGGACATCACCGCCGGCGCGCACGACGTGCCCCTCATCGCCGGTGCCGCCGCGCATCTCGAATGCGACGTCGAAGCCATACATCCGGGCGGCGATCACTTTATTCTCGTCGGACGCGTTCAACGCTTCCGCTGGCACGACGCCGCGCCACTGGTGTTTTGCAAGGGCGTGCTGCGCTCCTTTGACACCGCACTTCAGGAGCAGGAAGCATGAGCCGGAATTCCGCAACGATCTGGGGCATCGAAGGCAAGACTGCCATCGTGACCGGCGGCGCCACGCTGATCGGCGCTGCCGTGGTGCGGGCATTGTGCGCGGCGCAGGCCAATGTCGTCATCGCCGATATCGACGTGCCACGAGCCGGCGCATTGGCTGACGAAATCGGGCCGCAAGCGTTGTTCGTCGAGACTGACCTCGCGAGCGACGAAGCGATTCGCCATTGCGTGCAGACGGCCCACTCGCACTACGGGCGCATCGACATTCTGGTCAACGTTGCTTGCGCTTACGTTGATAACGGCCAAGCTTCCACTCGCGCGCAGTGGCATGCGGCGCTGGACGTCAATGTGGTGGGCGGATGCATGCTGTTGCAAGAGGCGTATCCGTTCCTGCTCGAAGCCGGTGGCGGTGCGGTGGTGAATTTCGGTTCCACCAGCGCATCCGCAGCGCAAGCCGGCCGATGGCTGTATCCCGCCAGCAAGGCCGCCATCCTGCAACTGACGCGCAGCCAGGCGCTGGATCTGGCCAAGGACGGCATTCGCGTGAATGCCGTCTCGCCGGGCTGGACGTGGTCGGGTGTGCTCGATGCCGTCTCGGGCGGCGACAAAGCCAAAACAAATGCCGTCGCGTCGAAGTTCCACATGCTCGGTCGCATCGGTGAGCCGGAGGAAGTCGCCGACGCCGTACTGTTCCTTGTGTCGGACAAGGCGTCGTTTGTCACCGGGGCGAACCTGGCCGTCGACGGGGGGTATGCCGCCATGGGGCCGGAGCAGACCCTCTCGCCTATTGCAGAGCTACTGCCCACGTCCGCGTAATCCGTGTAATCCCCCCAACGTGCCGGCGCGAACCGGCGCCCCAAAAAACGCCCCGATCGGAATCATGCTGATCGGGGCGCTTTTTCCTGCATCTAAGGTCTCAAGTCAGCACTGACAGGAACGCCTCGTTGAGCTTGCGGTCGTGATAGAAGATCGCCTTGCCGATTTCCGCTTCGGTCCAGGTGATGGTGGGCTTATCCGGGTAGTGCGTGTAGCCGCCCGAGAACACTTCGTTGCGATTGCCGGACGGGTCGAAGAAATAGATCGTCTCGCCGCGCGTGATGCCGTGGCGCGTCGGGCCGATATCGAGCGACACATCGCGCTTGGAGATGATATCGGCCGCGCGCAGCACCTCGCCCCAGTTGTCCAGACTGAACGAGGCGTGGTGGAATTTGTTCTTCTCCGGGTGACGGATGAAGGCGACGTCGTGCGCTTTGTTCGAGCAGGTCAGGAAGGCGCCGATCAGCATGTTTTCGGGGCCGGCGACGATCTGCTCGGCCAGCGTGAAGCCGAGCACCTCGCGGAACAGCTTGACGGTGCCGTCGAGGTCGTCGCCGTAGAGCAGGCAGTGATCGAAGCGGCCCGGCGCCATGCCGCGAAGCCCATCCGGCCACGGATCGGGATTGACGTCGCCGGTGGCGCAGCCGATCTGGTCCTTGTGCGCATAGATCTCGATCGAATGCCCGGTCGGTACCGTGAAGCGCAAGCGGCGTCCGGTGTGGCGCAGATCGCCTGCGGGCAGCCAGGTCAGATCGGTTGCCAGACCGCACTGCGCCAGCTCGCCGGCCAGGCGCTCGAGCGTGGCATCGGAGTCGACGCGAAAGCCCATGAAATCCATGCCGGCGCGATCCGTCTCGCGCAGGATCACGCTGTGGTGATCGTGCTCGTCCCACCCCTTGAGGAATACGCGGCCCTGCTCGTCGCGGCCGGTCTCGATCAAGCCGATCACCTCGGTGTAGTGCTTGAGCGCCGCGTCCATGTCGAGTACTCGAAGCGCCACGTGTCCGGGGCGCAATACGCCAGTCAATGCCATCATTTGTCTCCTTGAGTAATTCACTGTTGTTCTTCGCCGCCACCGTTGCGCCTGCCGTCGGCACCCCGGTTCAGGCAACGTTGCATCTTCTCGGCCAGTGCTACGCGCACATGGCTTTCGGGATAGGTGCGGCAAGCGAGCACCACACCTTCCTGCGCCTCCTGCTCGCTGACACAGGCTCGACTCATCTTGCCGAGCCGGCAGGTGCCCGCGATCACCCTCACCTTGCACACGCCGCAGCCTCCACTGCGGCAGCCGACCGGAATGCCTCGCTTGCCAAGCTGCTCCATGCCGCGCAGCAGGCTTTGCTGCGCGTCGCATAGGTAGCGCAGGCCAATGTCGTCGATCTCCACTTCGAACATCTCGTGTCTCCCGGACTTTCCGCCCTGTCTTGACGTATGGACGCCGCGCCCCCGCATTTCGCGCGCGCCCGTTGTCACCGTACGCGTTCGAAGCGCAGCTTCAGCACGACGATGACGATGGCCAGCAGCAGAACCACGGCGTTGTTGAGGGCGATCGGGCGGGCGCCGATGGCGATGCCGTAATACATCCACAGGCTCACGCCCGCGATGAAGCATGCGTACATGCCATACGAGATATCGCGCGCGGAACGCGAGCGCCAGATCTTGACGACCTGCGGTATGAACGAAACGGTGGTGAGGAGTCCCGCCAGCAGGCCAACGGCGTCGGTCGTTTCCATAAGAGTGATTCCGTGCGCGACAGGGGCGCGGCTCAGAAGAAGCGGTCGAAGTGAACTTGCGCTGGCGGCACCGCGTGGCGCACGTGCAGCATGTCCTGCATCGCGTGGATCATTCGCGGTGGCCCCGCCATATAGAACTCGCACGCCTGCATTTGCGCGCCGATCACTTCCTCGACATGCTGATGGACGAAGCCCGTGCGCCCCTCCCATGTCGTGCTATTCCCCTCGTTGGGTGTCGACACGACGGGATAGAAACGGATACGGTCTCCGTAGCCTTGCAGGCTGCGCAATTGCGCTTCGCCGCAAACGTCGCGCGCCTCCCGCCCTCCATAAAAGAAGTGCAGGCGCTGCGTGTCGAGCATGCCGGATTGCGACATGCCACGAGCGATAGAAAGCATCGGCGCGAGTCCGGAACCTCCCGCCACGCACACGACATCGCGTGCTGCGTTGGTGCGAAGATGGGCCGCGCCGTAGGGACCGTCGATCTGAATTCGTGCGCCATGCGAGAGCCGGTCGAACAATGCCGACGAACCGGCGCCGCCTTCGACGCGCCGCACCTGAAAGTGCCAATCCCCTTCACCGTTGGCCAGGTTCGCCATGGAGTACGCCCGAACGCCGGGCACGCCAGGGATGTGAAGCAAGGCAAACTGCCCAGGCAGGAACGCCGCTGGCGATGTGCCGCGAAAGCGGAACTCACGGATGTCGTGCGTCACGTCCTGGCTCGCCACGAGAACGGCATCGAACTTGCATGGCACGATGATCGGCCGGCATGCGTCGTCGAGCCGGATCTTGATACGGCAGTCGCCCTTCGGCCTGCACTGGCACGCGAGCTTGCGTCCCTTGACGCGGTCGCGCTCCGACAATCCCGGTGCTGTGCTCCACACCTCTTCGATCTCGCCTTCGAGCAGTTCGAACTTGCACGTTCCGCACGCACCCACCGCGCATTCGTAAGGCATGCCAAGCCCGGCGCGCAGGCCGCTACCGAGCACCGTATCGCCGCTGTCGCACGAAAATTGATACGACGTCCCCTCGACAGTGATTCCACGCATCTCCATTCCCCTGTCAGTCGTCGATACGAATACTCACGTCGTCGCGCTCGACGACAACCGTATACGTCCTGAGCGGAATCGTGCACGGCGCGCCGGCCGGTTTACCCGTGCGGATGTCGAATGCACCCTGATGGAACGGGCATTCGACCACATCGCCGTCGATCTCACCGTCGCAAAGCGACGCTTCGCCATGCGTACAGGTGTCGTCCGTCACATGGAAGCTTCCTTCGAGATTGAAGACGGCGAGCGGCCTTCTACCAACCAGCTCGATGCGTTTGGCGCCCCCTTCCGGTACGTCGGAGGTCTTGCAGAGAAAATGAATGACTTGGTCGGCTACCGTCATGATGGCGTCTCCTGATGCCCGCGCACGCGCATGACGCAGGCCTACGCGCATCGATGATGCACGGAGCGCCTGCGTTTGCGCGCGACCATTTGAATCGTGGAATCAGGGTAGCGTTGCGCGGAGGAGCGGCAAATTGGATCGACTGCTTAGCGAATAAGTGTTTTCGCTTATTCTGGGGAAGCACTCGCGGGCACACTGGCCAAACCATGAGTCGGCGAGGCGATATCGCTGTTGGGGCGTGTGCACGGCAGCATGACATGAACGCGCGTCTGCTTCGGTGTTACCGAACTCGTGACCCACAGATGCCCGCCGTGCGTGTCGACGATCGACCTGCACAGCGAAAGGCCGATGCCAAGGCCGTCATTCTTGGTGGAGAAGAACGACGCGAAAATCTGGTCAGGACTGATGCGAGGCAAACCCGGACCGCTGTCGGCCACCGTGATCTGCATGCACTGATTCGGACGTTGGCTTACCGAAATGCGCAGCTCACGCGAGTCCGGTGGAACGCTTGTCATGGCGTCGATGCCATTGACCGCGAGGTTGATCACGACTTGTTGGATCAGCACGTCGTCGCACTCGACCAGGCACGGCGCATCGTCCATGTGGTAATGCACCATTACGTCGTTCTGCTGCGCTTTGAGCGCGATCAGGTCCGCAAGATCATGCACGAGGTCACGCAGGTCGATGACTTGACGCTGATAGGTCCGGTTGCACGTGAATTCGCGCACCTTGTTGATGATCTTTCCCGCGCGTTCGGCTTCGTGCTGGGTCAGTTCGAGAATTTGCAGCAAGTCCGCGCTGGAATATTGCCCGGCCTGAATGCGCCGGCGGCATCCCGCGACGAAATTGACGATCGCGAAGAACGGCTGATTCAACTCATGTGCGAGCGCTGTTGCCATCTCGCCCGTCGTCGAGATGCGCGCGATACGGCTCAGTTGATACTCCCGTGCTCTGGCCATCTCCTCCACCTTCACGCGCTCGGTGATGTCGCGGAAGTTCACGAGGATGCCCTGCACCGACGGATCTGCCAGCAGGTTGCGGCAGCGTGCTTCATAAATGCGCCATGCGCCATTGCGGTGCTGAAGACGATAGCTGAGGTTGGTGCTGGCGCCCGCTGCAAGCGAGGACAGCGCTTGCCGAATGGACTCCGCTTCGTCTTGCGCGATGAACGAGTACACCGAGCGCCCGGTGAGCTGACGCTCGGACACGCCAAGCAGTGTACGAATGGATGGCCCGAGGAAGCGGATGATGCCGCTCTCCGACAGGATAGCGACACCGTCGGACGAACTCTCGATCAGCTTGCGGTAATAGCGTTCCTTCTGCCTGAGTGCAACCTCAGCCTGCCGGCGCTCGGTAATGTCCCGGGCCATCGCGATCACGCGCTCCACGCCATTGAGCGTAATGAGCTTGAGGCTGACTTCGACCGGCGTCTCGTGTCCCTGGGCATTGCGGATGACCCATTCGAAGATCACGCTGCCTTTCGAGTCGCGCGCTTCCCACACACGGCGCAGACCCGCTTCGGTGTCATAGGGGAAATGATTGCGCGTGAGTTCGCCGATCGACATGCCACGCAATTCCTCGACCGTATGGCCGTACATCTGACATGCGCTGAGGTTCGCCTCGAGTATTTCGCCGGTGTCCTTGTCGTGGATCACCATGATGTCGTTCGCGTAGAGGAAGACCTCCTGGTAGTTGGTCCGGCTCAAGTAGTTGACGAATTTCATGGTCGTGGCCTCGCGATGTCGGATTGAGCATAGCACCCACCCCCGCCTTCCAACCGCGTGGCGCGCATCGATAAGTGTTATCCCCTAACTCGGTAAATATCCGACCGGATAACCGCATCAGGGCGATTTCCGTACGCTTGAATCCAACATCAATGCGCACTTCGCTACTGGAATTAGCTTTCCGGTTGGCGCCACAAACGAGGATAGAGGACACCCCCATGAGTCACGAACAGCCGACAGCGCCCCAGGAAGTCGTATCCGTCAATTCGTACACCCGCGGCGTGATCGGTCCGCGCGAAGCCATGCTTGGCCCGGTCCGGGACGGCGGGCGCATCGTCACCGGCACGCCGCCCGGCTGCTGGGGGCCGATGATCACGCCGATCTTCCAGGGGGGACACGAGGTCACGCAGCCGGTCGCCGTCGAAGGGGCGGAGATCGGCGATGCCGTCGCGCTGAAGATTCTGCGCTGCGAGGTCACGTCGCTGGCCACGTCGTCTGGCGTCATGGAGTTTGTCGAGGGCCGCTACATCGGCGACCCGTTCGTGGCGAAGCTCTGCTCCGCATGTGGCACGCCAAGCCCTTCGAGCCATGTGACGGGCACCGGGGACGAGGCCATCCGTTGCGACGTTTGCGGCGCCGAGGTCAACGCCTTTCGCTTCAGCCACGGTTACGTGATCGTCCTCGACCGCGAGAACCGAGTCTCGCTCACCGTCGACGCGGAGGCGGCACAGAAGATCGCTCGCGCGCCAAGCCAGCTCGCGCGATTGCCCGAACTGTCCGAGCAGCACTCGATCCTGTCGCTCGCCCGCGCAGATATGAGCGGTGTGGCGGCCCATATGCAGCCATTCCTGGGCAACATCGGCACGATGCCGTCGCAGGACATTCCGGATTCGCACAACGCCGGTGACTTCGGTGCGTTCCTTGTCGATGCACCGCACGCGTTCGGCCTGTCGCGCGAGGCGCTGGAGGCCCACAAAACGGATGGCCACATGGACACCAACAGCGTGCGCGAAGGGGCCATCGTCATTTGTCCGGTGAAGGTGCCGGGTGCGGGTGTGTACATGGGCGACATGCACGCTCAGCAGGGCAATGGCGAGGTCGCAGGACATGCGACCGATGTTGCCGGCGAGGTCGAGTTGCAGGTGGAAGTCATCAAGGGGCTGGCGATCGACGGGCCGATTCTCTTCCAGCGCCCGGACGACCTGCCACCGATGGCCCGCCCGATGACCGCCGCGCAACATGCCCACGTGCGTGCACTCGGCGCGCGCTACGGCCAGGCGACGATCGAGGCGAACGCGCCGATTACCTTCATCGGCTCGGCGCCCACGCTCAACGAAGCGACCAAGGTTGGCCTCGAGCGCGCGGCGCGCGTCACGGGCCTGCCCTACGACGAAATCCTCAATCGCGCGACCATCGCCGGCTCTATCGAAATCAGCCGCCTGCCCGGCGTGGTGCGGGTCACGTTCCTTTGCCCGATGCCGATTCTCGAGCGCCTCGGCATTGCGCATCTCGCGCGCGCGCAGTACGGACTCGACGAGGACGGCGTGGCAGGCGCATGAGCCGGATTGCGCGGAATTACTACGACTACGAGTCAATCATTTTTCAGGAGGAGCGGTAATGGATACAACAGACAATACGCTGCGCTGGGCGGCGAAGTACCCCGAGCTTGGCACCGAGCCGATTCCGGTCGAGCCCTGCGTTTCTCCGGCGTTCTTCGAGCGCGAGAAGGCGCGTGTGTTCATGAACACGTGGCTCAAGGTAGGGCGCATCGAAGAGATTCCGAACGTCGGTGACTACAAGGTCAAGAAGCTTCACTTCGCAAAGACGTCGGTGATCCTGATCCACGGCAAGGATGGCAAGGTCCGAGGATTTCACAACACGTGCTCGCATCGCGGCAACAAGGTGATCGTCGAACACGGCGAGGAGACCTACGGCCGCAACAAGGCCGCCGTCGTGACATGCCGCTTTCACGGCTGGGTGTACGACGGGCAGGGCCAACTGGTGCAGGTGCCCGAAGAGGAGCGCTTCCCGCCCTGTTTCGAAAAGTCCTCCGGCGGTCTGACACCGGTGCACACGGACGTGTGGGAGGGCTTCATCTTCATCAACCTCGCAGCGCAGCCGGATCGCACGCTGCAAGACTACCTTGGCGGCATCGGCCAGCATCTGGGCGGCTACCCGTACCAGGAAATGTCGCAGTGCTTCAGCTACAACACCATGCTGGACTGCAACTGGAAGATTGCGCTCGATGCATTTTCGGAGGCTTATCACGTCTCGACGATTCACGCGGGGTCGTTCCCGAACGTGTTCTCGACCGGACTGTCCGACGTCGCGCTGTTCGGCGAGCATCGTACGACGGGTATCTGCCTCACGCTCAACGCCACGCCCACGCCGGTGGCCGGCGTAGCCAACGGTATCTCGGGGGCATCGCTCGTGTCCCAGCGCAGTTCGTCGATGCTGCCGACCGGGGTCAACCCGGGTCGTCGCGACGACTTCTCGTTCGAACTGAGCGTGGTGTTCCCGAACATCCTGATCCACATCTCGGAAGGCATCTGGTTCACGCACCAGTTCTGGCCGGTCGCGCACAACAAGACGATGTGGGAAGGCAAGTATTACGTGAAGCCGCCGAAGACCAACAGCGAGCGCTGGGCTATCGAATTCGCGCAAGTGCTTCAGCGCAACGCCTGGCTGGAGGACACCGCGACGATGGAAGATACCCACGCCGCGCTCGAGTCCGGCGCCAAGCAGCACATGTTCCTGCAGGACGAAGAGATTCTCCTGCGCCACGGGTACAAGGTGCTTGAAAAGTACATGGAACAATGAAGGAGACGAACGTCATGGAACAAACACTCCCCAAGGGTTTCGAGATGCTCGAACCGCTTGTCGCCCGCTGGGCGCTGACGACGCAGAACGAGCGTCAGCAACGCCGCATCACCTCGTCGCGTGGCGAGCTGCGCAACTTCTACGACAACATGCTGCCGCATCTTTCGATGATCCTCGCGCACCTCGACCGGTATCCGCTGGGCGAATTGCCAGGAGAGGCCGCACGGTTGTTCTCACTCGCGTTGTCGCTCGCTGAGGTCGCACCGCACATCGAACTCTATGGTGGAGATCCGAAAGTGCCGTACAGCTTCGACGAGTCGCGCTTCGTGGCCGAGCACGGCAATCTCGTCAACTGACGCATGCACCATGGCCGGTGGCGTCGCTTGGGGGAGCGGCGTCACCGGACGGGTTGCCAGGGGGAGCAGGATGGCATCGTCATCGACACTTTCGCGGCGCATCGCCCGGCTCGAAGCCGCGCTCGCCGTGACGCAACTGGTTGGGCACTACGCCCGTGGTGCAGATCGCCGTAACGATCCAGCGATCATGGCGCCGCTGTTCAGCCGCGACGCCACATGGGAAGCGCGCGGCTTTGGAAGTTATCAGGGAAGGGACGTTATCGCGAAGGAACTCGCCCGCATAGGGGCGGAGCAGATCGTCTGGACCTTGCACTACATGGTCGCACCTCTCGTGGAGATCAATGACGATTTATGCACCGGTACTTGCCGCTGGTACCTGTGGGAGCTGGCGCAAGTACGGCAGGGCGACGCCAGGAACGCGCCCCCTGCGGCGCACTGGATCGGCGGTTGGTATGAGAGCCAGGTCGTGTTCGAGGACGGGCAATGGCGTTTCGCGCACGTGTTGCTCGATCTGCAGTTGATGCATCGGCACGACGCCGATTGGAGGCCGATCGGGCTCGTCGCGCAATAGCGGAATCGACGGCTGGGAAAGTGCTTGAGGCGCCGCCACATGAGCGGCGTTTTTTATTTCGGGACGCACTGCCATCGCACGCATAAGTAATCTCATCTATTCGCTTATATGAACGACCCAATGTCAGCGCGATTTTCGTCTTCATAAGCTCCGTTTCATGGTGGCCGGGCTGGCGCGAAGCCGGTTCCGTTCGCCATCAATCGGGGACACGACAATTCAAGGAGACGTGCTGTGAAGCGAACTGGATGGATTTGTATGGCTGCGTTGGGCATGCCTGCGCTGGCCTCGGCGCAAAGCAATGTGAACCTGTACGGCGTGATCGACGCCGGCGTGACTTACGTGACGAACCAGCAGGGCGGGCGCAATACGGTGTTGGCCACCGGCATGCAAACGCCGAACCTGTTCGGCCTGCAAGGCTCGGAGGATCTGGGCGGCGGACTCAAGGCCGTGTTCAAGCTGGAAGGTCAGTTTGCGCTGGAGAATGGCGCGTCCATCGGCGGCGGAACGTTCGCGCGGCAGAGCTATCTGGGTCTGGCGGGGCCGTGGGGCACGGTGACGCTGGGCAATCAATACGAGTTCATGTTCGAGTCGCTATCGGCTCAGCGCCTTGGCCCGTCGCTTGCCTACGTCAGTCTCTACAACCTTCAGCAGGGGCCTTTTCAGGGCTTGGGCACGCCCTTCGGCGGCCTCGACTTCAATCGCGTTGGCGGCGCGTTCCGTGTCGCCAACGCGGTGAAGTACATGACGCCCGACTATCGGGGCCTGAACGCCGGCGTGATGTACGGCCTTGGCGGCGTACCGGGGTCCTTCGGCCAGCGCAGCACGACCAGCGCGGGCATCAACTATGCGTACGGGCCACTGAACCTGAATGCCGCGTACACGTACGCGAAGGACCCGACGATCAACAACGGTAACGACGGCATCCGCAACTGGGGGGTGGGCGGACGCTACCGGCTCGACAAATGGCAGTTTGACGCGATCTACACCAACACCCGCAACACGTTCAGCGGCGGGCACGTCGATGTCTATCAGGTCGGCGTCAACTACTCGATCGGCTTGGCGACCACGCTGCGTGGCGATTACCAGTTCATGAAGGGGAACGCGCAGCTTGGCGACAACAAGGCCCAACAGTTCGGTCTCACGCTCGACTACGCGTTCTCGAAGCGCACGGACGTCTACACCAACCTCATTTACCAGCGCGCCACTGGCAACGCCTCTGCCACGGCCTGGATCTCGGGGCTGCCCGGACCTGCGAACGGTTCGAATCAGACGGCCATCCGGCTCGGCCTGCGCCACTTCTTCTGACCGGTACGCGGAGCGCCGGCGTGACCGCCCGCGCTGCCGCATCAGCCAAACCGCTCTCTCGCATACTGGAGACAAACATGCATAGCGAATCTCAAATCTCAACGCGTAGCGATGACCACGCGCTCGAAGCCGTGCCTGACGGAGAGCGTCAGAACTGGCTGCAGTTGTCGTGGAGCACGGCAGGCATCGTGACGACGCTGATCCAGTTGTTCGTCGGCGCGCTCGTCACCTTCGTTGCCGGCATCCGAATCGGCCTGCTTGCCGGTGTGTTCGTGGCAATCGTCGGTGCGCTGCTTGGCTGGGGGGCGGGGCACATCGCCTTTCGTACAGGACTGGCGAGCACGGTACTGTCGCGTGAGCACGGGCTGGGGCAGCGCGGCTCTGCGCTGCTGGCGCTGGTGTTCGGCTTCATGATCACCGGTTTCATCGCGCTTGAGAACGTACTGCTCTACAAGGGATTCCTGTTCTACCTCAATCAGCCCGATACGTTGGGCATGCGGGTCGCCGTCTACGGGACGCTAACGATCGCGTGGATCTTCCTCACGGCATTCGGTTTCTCTCTCGTTTCACGCGTTTCGTCATTGACGCTGGTGGCATTCCTTGCTGTGCTGCTCTACATGATGATCGACGTGATCGCGACCTCGGGTCAGAGCTGGTCGTCGGTCATGCAGTTCGGCGCACAGATGCCGCCCGAGGCGCTCACGGCGATGGGGGCGAACACTGACTGGGGCAAGTTCAGCTTCTGTGTGAACGTACTCATCGGGTCGGCGGGCGCGCTCGCGCTGATCGATGCCGACCTGGGTCGATACGCAAAATCATCGCGCGACATCGCCATTGCGGCGGTCATCGGTAACATCTTCATGGACGTGGTGATGGTCGCCGTGGGCGGTATTGTGATGTATGCCGGCATGGATCAACTGGTGGCTCATCACGTGAAGGTCGGTGGCATGACGGAAGCGGCGGCGCGTGCACTGGCGCTGCAAAGCCCGGACAGTGTGGCGGCAGCGTTCATCGTGTTCGGCGGGGTGCTGGGCACGCTATTGATGGTGTTCGCCCAGTCGAAGGCTCAGGTGCTCAACACCTACAGCGCGTCGCTGTCGCTGACCAACTTGGCGGATGCCGTGTTCGGATGGCGGCCGGGGCGTTTCGTGTTCGTGGTGCTGGCTAACGTGATCGCTTGTCTGATGCTGATCGGCTCGATTCTCGAATGGTTCAATTCGTTCATCACCGTGCTCGGCATCCTGACCACTTGCTTCGCGGGGATCATCATCGCGGACTACTTCGTCGTCAAGCGCAGTGCCGGTGGTTCACTCGGTGGAGAAGAGGATGTGAATTGGGCGGGCGTGATCACGGTAGTGACGGGGTTCGTTCTCGCACACTACGTACTCAATCGACGGGTGCCGATTGAATTCTTCACGTCGCTGGTGGTGTCTTTCGTGCTGTATCCGGTGCTGCGACTCGGTGCGCTGCGCCGTGTAAAGACCGCGCGTAGTTAGCTAGCCCGGTATCGCTGAATTCCCGAGTATCTCCTTACGCCCCGCCCCAGGGGCGTTTTTTTATTTTGGGGCGGACGTCAGTCGGGGCGTTTTCCGCTCTCGCTCATGCCGAGTCGCACGAGTTCTGCGACGGATGTGGCGCCGAGCTTATCGCGGATGTGGGCGCGGTGCACTTCCACGGTTTTGTAGCTGATGTTCAGTTCTGCCGCGATGACCTTGGACGCTTTGCCTTCGATGAGCAGGTCGAAGACTTCGCGCTCGCGCGCCGACAACAGCTTCAGCAGGTCGCGCCTCTGACTGCTTGCCTGTGCCTGAGCGTGTTCGCGCAGGCCGACCTGTAGCGCACCGCCAACCTTATCGAGCAGTTCCTGGTCGTTGAAAGGTTTTTCCAGGAAGTCGTAGGCCCCGCCTTTCATTGCGCGCACGGTCATGGGAATATCGCCGTGGGCTGTGAGAAAGATGATCGGCAGGCGGAAGCCCGCAGCATGCAGACTGTCCTGAAGTTCGAAGCCGCCCATGTACGGCATTCGGATATCGAGCAGCACGCAGCCGGGGCCTCGCGGATCGGCGCCCGCGAGGAATTCACGGCCATTGGCGAACATCTGCACTTTGTGCCCAACCGATTCAAGCAGCCAGCGCATGGAGACCCGCACCGCCTCGTCGTCGTCAACGATGTAGACGACCGGCTCCGGCGCAGCGGGGCTGGCATTTGGCGTACGGGGGCTGTCCATCGGTTTCCTTTTTGCTTGCTGGAGGGCTTTCGCGGAGTGGACCGGGAAGGAGAAAAGCTTATCGGTTTCGAGCGCATTCAGGTAGCCGGGAAACTCCGCACTCGTTGATCTGTTTGCGCCGGAACGGGAAGGTGGAGATCTCATCGGGAAGCAAGCGTTGCACCAAATTGGCCGCGCCCGGTGAGCCGCTTTGGTGTGCCCTTACGCAAGTCATTGATTCTTTGGGGATGCTGTTAGACTGTGCGGAGCTTTGCGGTAGGCGTCGGGCGCCAGAGTCAGTGCGAATGGCCTACCGTTGAATCAAAGCAGCAACACCGAAGCGTGACGGAAAGCGCAAAAAGGCCTTCATCTTGGGCCTTTTCTTTTTTTCTTCTCCGCATATTTTTGACTTGAGGAGCACCACGTTGGCTCTATCGGAACACGACCCGCACCGCGAAGGCGGCAAGTCGGAGGTATCGGCCCCGGCCGAATTGCGTCGCACTCTGTCGGCGCGCCACCTGACGATGATCGCGGTGGGCGGATCTATCGGGACCGGGCTGTTCGTGGCCTCAGGCGCCACCATAGCGCAGGCGGGGCCCGGCGGCGCGTTGCTGGGTTATGTGTTGATCGGTGTCATGGTCTATTTCCTGATGACCAGTCTGGGCGAGTTGGCTGCCGCCATGCCGGTATCGGGCTCGTTCTCGACCTACGGCGCGCGTTACGTCGACGAGGGCTTCGGCTTCGCGCTGGGCTGGAACTACTGGTACAACTGGGCCGTCACCGTAGCGGTGGATCTGGTGGCGGCGCAACTGGTCATGGCGTACTGGTTCCCGGACGTACCGGGCGTCTACTGGAGCGCATTGTTCCTTGCCATCACCTTCGGGCTCAATGCGTTGTCCGCACGCGGTTTCGGCGAGGCCGAATTCTGGTTCGCGCTGATCAAGGTGTTGGCGGTGCTGGCCTTCGTGGCGATGGGCGTGATGATGCTGTTGGGTATCATCCGAGGCGGCGAAGGCGGGGGCGGGGTCAACTGGACGGTGGGCGACGCGCCGTTCGCCGGTGGCTTCGCGGCGCTGATCGGCGTGGCGATGGTCGTGGGCTTTTCGTTCCAGGGCACCGAACTCATCGGCATCGCCGCAGGCGAATCCAAGGACCCTGCACGCAACCTGCCGCGCGCCGTACGTCAGGTATTCTGGCGCATCCTGCTCTTCTACGTCATGGCGATTCTGGTGATCGGCCTGCTGATTCCGTACACCGATCCGCATCTGCTGCGCAACGACGTGGCCGACGTCAGCGTCAGCCCGTTCGCCCTGATCTTCGAGCGTGCCGGGTTGCTGGGCGCAGCATCGATCATGAACGCGGTGGTGCTGACCTCCGTGCTCTCCGCAGGCAACTCGGGCATGTACGCGGCGACACGCATGCTCTACAGTCTGGCGCGCGATGGCAAGGCACCCCGGGCCTTCGACCGCGTCTCGCGCAATGGTGTACCGCTACGGGCACTATTGGCGACGGCCGCCGTCGCGGCCCTGTGCTTTTTCACCTTCGTGTTCAGCCCCAATGCGGTCTACATCTGGTTGCTCAACACCTCGGGGATGACCGGTTTCATTGCGTGGCTGGGCATCGCGATCAGTCACTACCGGTTCCGCCGGGGTTATCTCAAGCGAGGCCGCAATCTGGCCGACCTGCCCTATGTGTCGCCGTACTTCCCATTTGGTCCGATCTTTGCCTTCGTGCTGTGCCTGATCATCACCCTGGGTCAGAACTATCAGGCCTTCCTGCAGCACAAGATCGATTGGGGCGGCGTGGTCGCGACTTACATTGGCATCCCGCTTTTCCTGCTCATCTGGGCGGGCTACAAACTTGTGCGCGGGTCGCGCTTCGTGCGCTATCGTGACATGCGGTTCCCGGTTGCGCAGAAGCGCATCCCGGCAGATTTTGCGACTCCCGCAACGGCTGCCGAGATCGCGCAGAGCACGCGCTGAGACACTTCCGTCAGATCATTGATTGCCTGTCAGCGAGACAAACCAGACCTTCTTCACAAAGGCGTCGACCTCCCAGTGCCCCTTATAGCCTTCGGGCATCACAAACGGGTCGCCGGCTTGCAGGGCGTGCACGGTGCCGTCCGGGTCGACTATGCGGCAATCGCCTTCCAGGATGTATCCGAACTCGATGTACCCGGTGGTGTCCGCCCGGAACTTGCCCGCCGTGCTTTCCCAGATGCCCGACGACGCGCGGCCGCCGTTGCCCTCGAAACCCGTCATGCTGCGAAACACCGTATCCCCTTCCATCGGACGGCGCGGCTTGCCGATCTCCGGATTTTGCAAGGGTCCCGCGCTAAAGCGCACCAGATGCGAATGACTGTCGACCACAACTTACCTCTATATCGGTGAGAACGGATTGCGAAAAGAAGGCGCAATACGAGCGGGCAGCGGCACATGCGAGCCGACCGGTCCCACCCCGCAGCGCCGGATTCAATGCCCGGCGTACTTCGAGAGCCGGAAGGCATAGGGGTCCACCCTCGGCGTGTTGCCCTGCACGAGATCTGCCATCAGCGCACCCGCAGCCGGGCCGATGCCGAAGCCATGACCCGAGAAGCCGGACGCCAGGAAAAAACCAGGCACCTCGTCGACGCCTGAAATCACAGGAATGGCATCGGGCGTCACGTCGATGAAGCCGGCCCACGCGTGCGCAATTTGCGCCGACGCAAACGCCGGGAACGCTTGCTTGAGCTTATCGAGGGCGACGCCAATCGATTTCATCCCTGGTGCCGGATCGAGCGTGCGATGCGCTTCGAACGGTGTCGGCCCTTCCGCACCAAAGCGCGTGGGCATCATTAGTTCGTCGAGAAAGCGCTTACCGACGCGCAGCTTCAGATACTTCTTTTCCGAAAGCCAGGCCGGGAAGAACTGGCGGCACAGGCGAATGCTGTCCGGCGTGAGATCGGCCACCGACGCACCTAACTGCGACACCGAATAGCCGCCGTCCGCTCGTTTGCGGCATGTGAAATCCCTGCCGTTGACGGCGAGATCCAGTCCGGCATCCATCGGCGTGGTTCGCAGCACCGAAGCATGCACCTTCAACTGCGGGAAGTTCACGCCCGTGTTGCCGCAGAACAGGCGCGACCACGCGCCACCGGCCAACACGACGGCATCGGCGGCCACTCGACCCCGCTCGGTCACGATGCCCTTCGCCAGCCCAACCTGCCGATCGAGACAACGCACGGCGGTCTGCTCGAACACTTGCGCACCCGCGGCAACGGCCAGCATCGCAATCGCTCGGGTGGCACGCTCGGGTTCGGCCACACCGTCCACCGGACAATGAAGGGCACCGATCCAGGCGCGCGCCGACTGCGTATTGAACAAGTCAGGTAGTTGTTCGCGGCTCAGCAATTGTGCCGGCACCCCCAACGGCAAGGCTTTGTCGAGCCACTTGCGATAGCCTGTCATGTCGGCCTCGGATTCGGCCAGATACGCTATGCCAGTCTGACGATAGCCGACATCATGCTGTGCCTGAATTTCTTTCCACAGGTCGATCGCCTGCATTGCCAGCGGCAGTTCCTTGTGATCGCGCCCGACCGTGCGAATCCAGCCCCAGTTGCGTGACGATTGCTCACCGCCAATCACGCCCTTCTCGAACACCGCCACGCGCAAACCGGCTTTCGCCAACGCCCATGCGGTACTCATTCCGACGATGCCTGCGCCGATGATCGCGACATCGACCTGCCTGGGGAGAACGCTAGCCATAAATCACCAATCGACAATAGGAAAACGTAAGCGGGGAAATGCGTGCAGCCGTGGCTGCATTCACACGTAGAAGTGGTTGCTGTTCACGACCATGAACACGGTGGGCTCGTCCCATGCGTTCTCCCAGCGGTATGGCCGGTTGCCCGTGAAGCCATAGGTGTCGCCCGGACCGAGCACCAGCGTGGTGTCGTCGATGAACACGCGCAATTTGCCGGTGAGCACGTACCCCACCTTGTCGCCGGACTGCACCAGCAGATTCGAATCAGACGCGGCGCCCGGTTCAAGCTCCATCATGAATGCCTCGAGCGAGGCGCAGTTCAACGGCGTGATGCGCGACTTGGTGACTCCCGAACCGGCCAGCCGCAGCGGTTTTCGCTGGTTTGCCCACACCACGAATTCACTGGGTTCGGTGGTGCTTGGCGCGTCTTCCGCCGGCACCGGGGCCGACGTGAACAATGCCGCGCCATCTACCCCCAGCGCATGACACAACTGGCGAAGCGAGCGCATCGAGGGCGAACTCACGCCGCGCTCGATCTGGCTCAACATGCCGATCGACATATTCGTGCGCGCCGCCAAATCCTTCAGCGTGAATTTGCGCTCGGTGCGCATGGCGCGCAGGCGCATGCCCAGCTCCTTGTCGCTGGCCTGTGCGGTAGGATCGTCGGCCAAATCTACGGCGCCGGGTTTCTGTTCTGGGAGTGGGGTCTGGACGGTGACAGCTTTCGGCTTCGATGGCATGGCGAAAAGGAATCGGGGACGCAACGGGGGCGGGGCGCGTGAAACGTACGCTCGACGAATTTCAATATCACTTCAAAAAGTCTAGAGTGCTTTCGATATAGCGTCAATTCGGGAGCGCCCGCCAAGGCCCTTCACTTCACATGTTTGCGGCTGGCCTGCAGCCCGATCAACGCGAACACAGCGATGATCACGATGTAGTAAGCCGGCGCCATCACGCTGCCTGTGGTCTTGACCATAAAGCCGACCACCAGCGGGGTAATACCGCCAAAGAACGTCTGCGCGATCACATAGGCGATCGACACGCCCGTCGTGCGGCACGACGTCGGAAACAGTTGAGAGAGCAGCGAACCGATCGGCGAGAAATAGAAGCTGTAAAACATGAACGACAACGTGCATTGGAAGATCGCCAGCGTCAGCAGCGAGGGCGAGCGCGTGAGCATCTGGAACAGCGGGAAGACCAGAATCACGCCGATGATCAATGCCGTGCGCATGACCTTGATGGTGCCGAGACGGTCGGCCGTGATGCCACCGAGCACCGGCACCAGCGTGCACACCACACCGCTGCAGATCGACGCGATGAACGCGTCGTCCTTGGTCAGGCCGAGATTGTTGATCGCAAACGTCGGCATATAGAGGTTCAGGAAGCTCGCGACGACACCCGCGGCCGTCACCACAGCGCCGATCAGCACGAATCGTTTGTGCGATCGGAACGTCTCGGCGAGCGGGTTCTGCACCGTTGCTCCCGCATGCTTGACCTTCTCGAAGTCGGCCGTCTCGTCGATCTTCGAACGGATATACAGACCGACCGGCCCGATCAGACAACCGAACAGGAACGGCAGGCGCCACCCCCACGCGTTGATCTGGTCTTGCGTGAGCGAATGGTTGCAAAAGTACGCAAACAGCGACGCCGCCAGCACCGCGAGGCCCGACGCCGAGAACTGCAAGCTCGCGAAAAACGCCTTTCGCGACGCGCTCTGCTCGGTGAGGTATGAGTTCGCCGTGCCGAACTCCCCGCCCACCGAGAAACCTTGCAGCAGACGGCCCGTGACGAGGATCACCGGCGCCCAGACGCCGATTGAATCGTAGGTCGGCGACACGGCGATCAGTACCGTGCCGGCCAGCATCAGCATCGCCGCGAAGCTCAGCGTGGCGCGACGCCCCACCTTGTCGGCCATGATGCCCAGCACCACTGCCCCGACCGGCCGGATCAGGAACGAACTCGCGAACGTCATCAGGCTGAACAGCAAGGCCGACTGAGGATCGCCTTGTGGGAAGAACAGTTTGGAGATGGTGATCGCGAACATCGCGTACACCAGAAGATCGAACCACTCAAAAAACGTGCCGAAGTTTGCCGCGATCACGTCGCGGGTCCGGCCGCCCTTACGGGCCTTCGATGCCGGGAAACTGCCGATTTTGGTGGTGTCCATATACGACCTTCCAGAGCGAGACGTCACATTGACCTGAGCCTGCATTCTGAGCAGCCGAATTGCATGTCGATATTAGAGATTTCACCTATGTGAAATTTTCGCGTGAATTTCGATGAAATTTCTCTCTAATTGAAATTATTTTGAAATCAGGCGCCAAGGCGACGGCATGGGACCACGCTATGGTGTGTGCTGGCGATCGTTGCGCCGGATTCTTAACTGGAGGGCTCGAGGCCTGACGAGGGGGGGCGTTCCACGACATGTGATCGGCAAGGGAATGCCGCACTGACGGCTTGCATTTCTTTTTTTTGATTATCTCGTGATCCTAAATGGTGCAAAATGCTCTTTCTTCACAAGAATGAGCACCATTGATGGGCATTCGAGATGAAATATCAATCACTTGACGATTTTCTGCGCTCCATCGCCGAGCGCAATCCCGGCCAACCGGAATTCCTGCAAGCTGTCACGGAGGTGATGGAAAGCCTGTGGCCATTCATATCGCAGCATCGGAAATATGCCGAGCATGGTTTGCTCGACCGTCTGCTCGAGCCCGAGCGCATCGTGATGTTCCGGGTGTCGTGGGTCAACGATCACGGCGACGTTCAGGTCAATCGCGGCTATCGCATCCAACATAGTTCCGCCATCGGCCCTTACAAGGGCGGTCTGCGCTTTCATCCGTCGGTCGATCTTTCGATCCTCAAGTTCCTCGCCTTCGAGCAGACGTTTAAGAACGCGCTGACGACGCTACCCATGGGGGGGGGCAAAGGCGGCTCCGACTTCGATCCGAAGGGCAAGAGTCCCGGTGAAGTCATGCGCTTCTGTCAGGCGTTCGTGAGCGAGCTGTTCCGCCATGTCGGCAGCGACACGGATGTGCCTGCCGGCGACATCGGCGTGGGCGGACGCGAAGTCGGCTTCATGGCCGGCATGATGAAGAAGCTCTCGAACCGTGCCGATTGCGTGTTCACCGGCAAGGGGCTGTCGTTCGGCGGGTCGCTGATTCGTCCGGAAGCCACCGGCTACGGCACGGTGTACTTCGCCGAGGAAATGCTCAAGCAGACGGGCCGCAGCTTCGACGGCTTGCGTGTGAGCGTGTCGGGCTCGGGCAACGTCGCACAATACGCGGTGGAAAAGGCGATGGCGCTCGGCGCCAAGGTCGTCACCGTGTCCGACTCCAGCGGTACGGTCGTCGATGAGGCGGGCTTCACTACCGAAAAGCTCGCCGAGTTGATGGACGTCAAAAACCATCACTACGGCCGGGTGAGCGATTACGCGAAACGCACCGGTCTTGAATTCCTGCCGGGCAAGCGTCCCTGGCACATCCCCGTCGACGTCGCGTTGCCGTGCGCCACACATAACGAACTGAATGCCGACGATGCCGCAACGCTCATCAGGAACGGTGTAATTTGCGTCGCGGAAGGAGCCAATATGCCGTCGACCAACGAGGCCGCAAAGCGCTTGGAAAGCCACGGCGTTCTGTACGCGCCCGGCAAGGCGAGCAACGCTGGCGGCGTTGCGACCTCGGGCCTGGAAATGAGCCAGAACGCGATGCGCATCTCGTGGCCACGTGAAGAAGTCGATGCGCGTCTGCACGACATCATGCGCAGTATCCACGACGTTTGTCTGCAACACGGCCGCCGTGCCGATGGCTCGGTCAGCTACGTGAACGGTGCTAACGTCGGTGGTTTCGTGAAGGTCGCCGACGCCATGCTTGCGCAGGGTGTGATCTAAGCCAAAGGCTGGGGCCTGAGGCGATTGGATGCAGGTGACGAGCTGAAACCGCACACAAGGCGCTGTTCTTCGAGGCAGCGCCTTTTGCGTTCAACGGAAGGTGGCGTACCATATCGCACGTCTCTTCCCTTCCACTGGAGCCCATCGGAATGAACAAGTAATGCCTGATGCTTCCGCATCTCGTCCCCTCGCTGCCTGCTGCGCGAGCGCGCATTGCTTTTCGTTTTGATGATCGAGCCTAACCAACACCCCAACACCCCGGCACCACGGGCTGTCGCGTGTCTGCCTCGATGTGCGTTTCGTGTCTCTAAGGGCAGTTTTCCCCATTCACGTCAGGAAAACACCATGTCCGATTCCCAAATTTCTCACCCCGACGTTCTCGAACACAACCGCGCCGCGTGGGATCGTCAAGCCGCGACGAAGTGCGAGTGGTCACGTCCTGTCAGTGCGCAAGTGATTGCGTCGGCACGTCTTGGCGACTGGGCGGTGCATCTTACGCCGTGCGCGCTGCCCGAGGGGTGGTTGCCCGACGTTCGAGGTCGACGCATCCTTTGTCTCGCCTCGGGGGGCGGTCAGCAGGCACCCGTGCTGAGCGCCGCAGGCGCGCACGTCACTGTGCTGGACGCCTCTGCCGCACAACTGGCGCAGGATGAAATGGTCGCGCGTCGCGAGGGCCTCACGCTTACGACGATCCAGGGCGATATGCGTGATCTCTCGACATTCGCCGACGCCTCGTTCGATTGCATCTTCCACCCGATTTCCAATCTGTACGTGCCGGATATTCGCCCCGTATGGCAAGCATGCTTTCGGGTACTGCGCGCCGGTGGAAGTCTGCTCAGCAGCTTCTACAACCCGGTGGTCTTCGTGGAAGATCGCGACCCGGCGTACGCGACACAAGGCATCATCCGCCCGCGCTTCAAGGTGCCGTACTCCGACGTGCGCGATCTGACATCCGTCGAACTCGCCAGGAAGCAATCGAGCGGCGAAGCGTTGGTTTTCGGCCATAGCCTCGGCGAACAGATCGGCGGGCAACTCGAAGCAGGGTTCGTGCTCAAGGGCTTCTATGAAGACGAACAACCGAATCCACGATTCGTGATCGATCGCTTTCTGCCCACGTTTCTTGCGACGTATGCCCTGAAACCCTGATGTCCCACCGACTGCGCTTGTCTCATCGCAACCACTATCTATCGGCGCCAGGCGTGAGGCAGAACGGCGTCGTAAATCTCGCGCAACCGCGAGTTTGACGGCGTCGCCGACACGAAGGCCATCATTTCGTCGGAGAGCGTCGCGGTACACGTCGCCATTTCCTTGCTGTCCCCGACAAGACGTGCGCACCAATCCGCCAGCGTTTCGCGCGGAACCCTGTCCGGATCGTCGGCGGACACCTCGTTGAGCAAGGCGCATGCAAGGTAACGAAGCACGACCGGAGATTCCGTCTCGGTGCCGAACAGCAGACTCGATGCCAGTCTCGTCTGCTTGATCGCTTCAATCACTTCGAACGCCGCGCGATTCTGCGGGGTGTCGTCAAGGCCCGGTACCTCGGAAAGGCAAGCACGCCAGAGCGCGGCTTTCGCCTCGGGCCGTAAGCGCATCGCGGCGTGGTCATCGCCCGGCCGTTCATGAAGCGAACCGGGGGTCACGATGGTGTGCGCAAATACACGCTGCAGAAGCATCTGCCACGAGATCGTCGTCAGCTTATGTGACGGATGACTGGATGAGATTCGGGTCGTCATATCGAGCGCGAGCCGCCGGTAGGCCTCGCGATCCGACAGTTGTAACGTGTCGTTCGCGCCATCTTCCGTGGCCTCACCGGGCTCGCCCGGTGTCGCCGAAGCGATGCCCGTCGCACCGGTCTCCCAATAGGCATTCAGCAGCTTGGCGAAACGGCGATTTTCGACGCCCGATGCGGTTTGGTACCGCGCATGCAGGAGCGGAATCGGGCGGAGTGCGATCTCAGGCGAAACGGCTGGCTCGATGACGTAGCTGGCCTTAGGCGTCGCCCTTCCGAGGACATAAAACGAATGCCAGGGGATATCGGCCTCATTGTCGATGACCGCTTCCAGCAGACCGGGCGTGCACGCAACGGCGTTCAGCGAGTCTTCCGACAGGAAGATGCATGTGTCGCGCGACGTATCGGGCAACACGTTCTCCAGGGCACGCGCCGCCGACGCGATGATGGGGTGACGATGAAAGTGATCGAGCAAATCATCGGCCAATGCGTCGAGTTGCGACGTTGCGCGGGCTCGGAGCACCAACTGGTGGATTGCTCCCTGATGGAGAATCGGCCACTGCGGATGCGCCGACATCTCGAGCAGGTACTCAATGTGAAAACGTAACCGGTCGACGGAAAGATCCTGTGGCACCGGTTCGCGGTTCCATGTCGCCTGAATGCCCACGGGCAGATACGCCCGGATGAACGCAGAGATCAACGGACTCTCCCAGAACACTGGGTCGGAGAGTACCGATACCCAGGACGAGATGAAATTCCATACGGTTGTCTCCGAAACCGAAAGCGTCTCCAGCGACTCGATTAACTGACACATCAGTGCGCGCTTCAGATCGCCATGCTGATTGTCGATCGACGCGATGGTGGCGAGGAATTCCCAGCCGTTGTCTTCACTCAGCAGGCTGCCGACACGCGCCATCGCCTGATGGGCCGTCTGTGGCGTGCCGATCAGCCAATCGGTATCCAGTGTCAGGACGACATCGGTGAGATCTGCACCGCTGAAGTCGACATTCAGGCGGCGCAGGGCCTCGAACTGTGCCCCCCTCAGCGACGTGTTTACGAAAGCGACACCCTGCAAGTAGGCGCGCGAGAGATTGACGCCGCCGAAATCCGCGTCGCTGGCATCGACTTCGCACCAATGCGCGCCGCTGAGGTCTGCGCAGCGAAAGTCGACGTGCCGGAGATCGATGTCGCTCAGCTCAAGGGAGCGGAGGTCGGAAACGCTTGTGTCGGTGAATGTCAGCAGGTTGCGTTGCAATGACCGCGGCAACTGGGCGAACTCACCGACGTTGTCCATCGAAAATCCCAACGCCTGCCAGGCGTCTGCGGACGCGCCGTCGAAAGAGGTGACCAATTGCTCCACATAGGCCGGAATCATGTCGGCCCTGATTTGCGAACTCGCTTCGAGTTCCTGCCACAGGCGCGCCGCGAGCACGTCGCGTCGCCGGTTGTCTCGAAAGAACACCAGCCGGATGTCGCCGCATTGCATGAACGCCTCTTGACCCGTGCACGCATACGCAAAGCCGATAGCCCCGATTCGCGCGACTGTCGAGACTTCCAGATGCGCGATCGCCACCATCGTACTGACGCCGGGTTTTGAGAAGTCCCCCGAGGGGGGCCGCTGTGGGCGTCGAGGGCCATTTGCCCAATGGAAGTTCGACGAATTGGCAGAACCGGATTTGCCAGCTAGGTACACGTTGGATTCCTCGGGATATCTCGACAATGAGATGACAGGCATCGTCCGATTGAGTCAACCTGCCGCGATTGGCATGCCGCAGTCGGCGATGGCAAAAGACCGCCATCGTATGTCTGGATCGACGCAATTTGGATATCGCGAGGCCGGATTAGGAGAATGCAAGAATCTCCGCGTCGACGGGGCATGCCGTCGACGCGCTCGCAGGCAACCGGATGGCGGTGACTGCGATCGGACTTACTGAGGGTCAGTGAAGGCTTCGCTTTCGCTGTCGGTCCGGTTGGGGATCATGGCCGCGGCGACGGGTGCTTTCCACGCCATGGTCTTGCTCGGCGCCGACACGAAGTTGTCGCGGATCGTCGTTGCTTTTTCGATGCCGCGCTTCTGGTCCGGGTGCAGCGCGTGGGCCGCCAACTGTTGGACTTCGTTCGCATATGCATGGCCGATACGCTCACCCGAGCGATGCAGGTTGAAACGATAGGCCTCGCTGTCCTGCGCAAACACGCCGCCCTCGCCCTCTGCCTGCATGGCTTTCTCGGCCTCGGCGCATACAGCACAAGCGACAAACTTGCCCGCCATCGGCACGATGACGGCGTCGGATTTCGACAATCCCAACTCGGCGATCGCTTGCGCAAAATGCGCTTCGGCGTTGCGCGCCAGGTCATCTTCGATGTTCTGCTCGGCGTGACGCGTCTCAGTCACGCCCGGCGGCAGCGCGTTTTCCGGACCTCGCTCGAACGTCGGGGGCGCGTGCACGACGAGGCTGGGGAAACCCTTGCCCGCTTCTTCGGTCAACACCCGCGAAATCGTTTCGAGGGCTTTAACGCCCTGCTTGCCGATAATTTCCGGCGAGACGCCTTCCGTCCGCGACGGTACCCCCATGCCCCGATCGATCTCCGTCTTGAGCCGCGTCTGGGCATCCTTCAACTGATTGGCACTCGCGCCGGCGAGGGCGTGGAATTTTCGGAAATGACGCAGGCAGGTGGCAGCGCGAACGGCATGCTTGTCCACGTTCGACGTGCGCTCAAGCGCCTTGGAATGGTTGGGCGCTCCCGTGCTGAGGGCGATGTGCAATGCCCTAGTGAGTTTATCGCTGTGGAAGTTCGAGGAGACGTGCAGCTTGTCGCCGATCACCGCCAACTGAATTTCGATGGGGTTGATCGCGCCGCGTTCGCCTTCGTTCCACTTGTCCAGGAATGTCTCGTGGGTCATCACGTGGTAGAGCGTGGTCGCGATATGGGAAAGCTGTTGCGAGACCCGGTTGTATCCGACGTAAAGCTTCCGCTCCGGAACGGGAATTTCCAAGCGGGGAATCGCGCTGACCTGAGCCGTGTTCAGGAAGTAGGAACTGGGTCCCACGAATGAGCGCGCGCTCAGCGCGGACATGACTTGCGCGTTGCCGAGTTTGGCCCGTAGCACGTTCATGTCGGGGCCGGTGGCGGGCCGATTGTTGAAGTCGAGAAACCTCTCGGCCGACGCCTTCTTCAGTGCATGCGAATTTCCCCTGCGGCTGAGCGTGCCTGTTGCGGCGCCCGCCTGATCTGGCGCGTTCATCGCGATATCCGGCGACATTGCGTGGGGAGTTTGTTGCGAAATGCTATTTCCTAAGGGCATAGATACTCTGTAGATCGCTGATGTTGAATGTTCCAGACAGGACGTCGATCATCGTGCCCGGCTTGCTGTCGTCCACCCTGATAGGCGACGCCGTCGGCGCGGCGCGTCGTTGTTCTCTGATTTCTCCGATGGTTCAGCGCAGTGCGAGCCAGTGCGCGGGGGCGTTGCGCTGAACGACGGGGTTCGCGTGAAGAGAGGCCGGCACGTCACGCCGGATCACGTCGCGCCAGTGAGTGCACCATTCGAGGAATTCGACCGTGCAGGCGGCCAGTTGCTCGGCGCTCGACAGATGCCGCGACAACGCGGCCATCGCCACCGCACGCGAAGACTGCGGATGCCATGCGATCACGGGACTCTCGCCGCGCAACGTGTCGACCGTCATGGGAGGGAAAAGCGAGAGCAGATGCCGGGCCGGTATTTGCATGGCGGCCTCGGGAAGGTCTATCGGCAGCGTCAGTGACAACCGATCGTCGGTGCGCAAGATGGCCAGCTCGAAATCCTCGTCGACCACAAAGCAACATGTGCCATGCTCGTCGAATGCCAGCGAAGGAATACCAATCAACTCCCCAAACTCACGCAGAATCTGGCCTTGAAATTTCTCAGACACATTGCTCCTTTCAGGTATCGGGTTGTCATGCCGACGGGTTGCAGCCGAGCCATGGCCAGCGCTGGAGCGTATCCGCAGCACGTCTATATGAAGGATTTGTGGATCTGAGATGGAAGGCTCGTGAATTGGGTCCCGATGCGCTGACGTTTGATCCATTCCCTATGAGGATCGGCGGCTCACGACGCATTTGCCGATTCGTGGCGTCGATGTGAGGAACTTCGGTATCCACGACATCCGTCGCCGTCGCGATGGCATCGCGACACCACGACGGCGGGCCGTCAGTCGACAGATTTCATCAATCGCCAGAACGTGGTACGGCTGATGCCCAACGCCCGGCTGGCCGCCGCGCGATTTCCGCCTGAGGCATGCAACGCGGCGAGCGCGGCCGCGCGCGTGACTGGCGCGGGCGTCGCGATCTCGTCGGCGTGGCCGTGCGGGAGATACCGCTTACCGGGTGACAACCGCAGTAACTCCGGAAATACTTCGTGCAACGTTTGCGCATGACGCGCCACATCGTTATCGAGATAAATCGCCGCGCGCGTCAACAGGTTCTCCAGTTCGCGCACATTGCCCGGCCAGTCGTAACGATCGAACAGCGGCGAGAGCACTTTGAGAATCGGTTTCGACGAGCGGGCATCCAGTCCGTACTGTGCAGCGATTCTCGACAACAACGTCTGTGCGAGCAGACGAATATCCTCGCGGCGCTCGCGCAACGCGGGTAGTGTCACCTGCAACAGGTTCAGGCGGAAATACAGATCCGCGCGGAAGCGCCCTTGCGCGACCAGCGTATTGAGATCGCGATGCGTCGCGGCAATCACGCGAACATCGATAGGCACGGGGCGCCCCGATCCCAGCCGCATCACCTCACGCTCCTGCAACACGCGCAGCAACCGGCTCTGCAAGGCGGCAGGCATCTCGCCGATCTCGTCGAGGAAGATGGTGCCCGTGTGCGCGATTTCGAACAGACCCGCCTTGCCGCCTCGCCGCGCGCCGGTGAAGGCGCCCTCGTCGTGACCGAACAACTCGCTCTCGATGAGTCCCTCCGGCAATGCAGCGCAGTTGAAGGCGACGAACGGGTTGCCGCGCCGCACACTCGCGTTGTGAATACCCTGCGCGACCAGTTCCTTACCCGTCCCGCTTTCGCCGGTCAGCAGCACCGTTGCGTCGTGCGAGGCGCCTGCGCGTGCCAACCGCCTCACCTTCTCGATCTGTCGCGAATCGCCGACCAACTCGGTCAGTTCATGCTTCGCGACAAGATGCCTGGGCCGTTGCGTCGTGCGCAACGAGCGGTCGATGCGCTGTGCCATCTGGGCGTCCTGCACCGTGACGACCGCGCCTGAGCGCATACCGTGCTCATAGATGGGTACGCAACTCACGATGAAGGCGCGTGCGTCGATAGGCACGAGACGCTCCTCGATGGCGACGCCGCTGTCCGACAACTCCCGCAGCATCGGTCCGAGCTTTCGCGTCAATTCGAATTGCTGCGCGCCCTGCGTTGCGACTCGCTCGGCGTCCACATCCAGCAACGCGAACATCGCAGGATTCACGGCTTCGAGTTGCCCGTTCTCGTCGAAGGCCGCGACCCCGTCGCGTATGTGCGCCACGATGGTGTTCAGACGCATGCGCTTCGATTCCTTCTCGCGGCTTACCCGCGCCAGTTCGACCGATCGCTCGAAGGCTTCTTCTACCGCGCCAAGCGAGTAGAGGAAGACGTGTTCGAGCCCGGCTTCTTGCGCGAGATCGCACGCCATGCCCGGGCCGATGATGACCTTGCAACCCTGTGCCGCCAGCGTGTCGACCGCCACCTGCACCTCGTCGACGGAACGATAGGCGCGTTGGCGAAGCTGAATCTTCAGCAACTGACCGAGATCGTCCAACTCGCGCGACACCGTCTCGTGAAGCACCAGGCCCAGCGGCTGATCCGGCCACGTTGTGGTCGCGCGCGTGATCGCGCTGAGGACGTCGAAGCCATTGACCTTGACCGTCACGACCGGCACCGACAGGTTTTCGCGCAGGTACGCACCGTTTGATCCCGCTGCGAGCACGACGTCGACGGCCCCCGAGTCGACATACGATTGCAACGCCGCAACGGCCGCGCCGTAGCCTTCGCGCACGGAATAGAAGCGCGCCCGGTCGGTGTAGCGCGGCGCGACGGTCTCGCAAAGGGTCTGCAACCGGCTGATGCTCACGAGGGCGATGCCCGGACGGCGGGCGCGGGGATCGGACGGTGCGGACGCGGCTGCGCGCGGCGGCACGGTACCGGAAAGGCTGGGGGGCATGGCGATGTCTCCGTACGGCACTGACGAAACGCATGGCTCACCGTTTCATCGGCGTTTCGCAAGCGTTTCATGAAACGTTTCGTTTTCGGTTTGCCGATTCTGCCACATCCGCAGAAAACGGGCTGACCAGCGCAAGTCCATGATTTGATGTCGATTTGCTCGGCGTTCTCAAGTGATGCGGCGACTGGCACGCAGATTGCGAACGGTAGACCCATTTACCGATAGGGAGACATACGCCATGACCACCGCAACCGCGCAACGCCGCGCCGAATTCCGCCGCAAGGTCGAGGCCCGCCAGGGGCTGCTCGTGCCCGGCGCCTTCAACGCCCTTTCGGCCCGCGTCATCGAAGACGCCGGTTTCGAAGCGCTGTACCTCACCGGTGCGGGCGTGACCAACATGTCGCTTGGCCTGCCCGACCTCGCGTTCGTGGGGCTTGCCGAGATGGCTGAGCACACCGCCCGCGTGCGCGACGCCGTCTCGCTGCCGATCATCGTCGACGCCGACACGGGCTTCGGCAATGCGCTCAATGTGCGTCATACGGTGCGTGTGCTAGAGCGCAGCGGCGCCGACGCCATCCAGTTCGAAGATCAGGTGTTGCCCAAAAAGTGCGGTCACTTCAACGGCAAGGCCGTGATCGGTGCCGACGAGATGGTCGGCAAGATCCGCGCTGCCGCCGACGCACGCGAAGACGCCAATCTGCAAATCATCGCCCGTACCGACGCGGCTGCCGTCGAAGGCATCGAAGCCGCTATCGAGCGCGGCCGCCGTTTCATCGAGGCCGGTGCCGACATTCTGTTCATCGAAGCGACAGAGACGCTGGCTGATATCGAACGTCTGCCGGCGCTGTTCGATCGCCCGCAGTTGATCAACATCGTCATCGGCGGGAAGACGCCGACGCAATCGCAGCCGCGTCTGGCCGAACTGGGCTACGGCATCGTGCTCTATGCGAACGCCGCGCTGCAGAGCGCCGTGCTCGGCATGCAAAAGGCGCTGGGTACGCTGCGCGATACCGGCCGTCTGGACGAAGACCCGGCGCTCGTGGTGCCCTTTGCCGAGCGCCAGCGTCTGGTCAACAAGCCGTTCTACGACGCGCTCGACAAGAAGTACGCCGCTAGTTGAGCGCGAGGCGCTCGCGCCCATCCCCCTGAATACGCATGACAGCGACGCCGGCCGTTCTTGGCGTCGCTCGCTTTTCCAGCAGCAGGGCATCGCTGCACGATGGCAGTAGACAACAAGTATTGGAGACAGACTGTGACGCCCCCCTCGGATTCCCTTGCCGCCCGCCCTTCGAACACTTCACACACTTCACATGCGACCCCTGGCACGCGTGCACCGGTCAAGATCGGCTCCATTGTCGGAGGCCTCGCGGGCAACCTGATCGAGTGGTACGACTTTCTCGCGTACAGCATCTTCTCGATCTATTTCGCCAAGGCGTTCTTTCCCGGCGATAACCCGACCGTCCAACTGATGAATACGGCCGCGATTGCGGCGGTCGGTTATGTGGCGCGTCCGCTGGGCAGTTGGCTCATCGGGCTGTATGCCGACCGGCGCGGCCGCAAGGCAGCCCTCACGGGATCGGTGCTCGCGATGAGTGTCGGCTCGATGATGATTGCGCTCACGCCCGGCTACGCAAGCATTGGCATCTTCGCGCCGATGGTGCTGATTGCGGCGCGTCTGCTGCAAGGTCTGTCGATGGGCGGCGAGTACGGCACGAGCGCGACCTATCTGAGCGAAATCGCGCCGGAGCATCGCAAAGGCTTTTACCTCGGCTTCCTGCAAGTGAGCGTGGTTGCCGGGCAACTCGTGGCGCTCGGCCTGATGCTGCTGATGCAGCGCGTATTGCTCACCTCGGAGCAGATCGAGCAGTGGGGGTGGCGCATCCCGTTCGTGCTGGGTGGTGTGCTGGCGCTCTTCGCGTTGTATATGCGTCGCAACGTGACGGAGAGCGAGGCGTTTGTCGATAGCGCGAAAAAGCGCGAGACATCGATTACCCGCGAAGTGCTGGGGCATTGGCGTCAGATTCTGCTGGCCATCGGCATCACCATCGGCGGCACGGTGGCGTTTTACACGTTCACCGTCTACATGCAGAAGTTCCTGGTGAATTCTGTCGGACTGTCGAAAGAGTCGTCGACGTTCGTCTCCACACTGGCGCTGTTGCTCTACATGCCGCTGCAACCGCTGTTCGGTCTGCTCTCGGATGTGATCGGCCGTCGCAAGGTGTTGATAATTTTCGGTGTGAGTACGACGCTGTTCTCCGTGCCGCTCTTCACGGCGCTCAGTCACACGAAAGATCCCGTGGTGGCGTTTGCCCTGTCGTTCGCCGGACTGGTGATGCTCTCGGGATTCACGTCGGTGCACATGCTGGCGAAGACAGAGCTGTTCCCGCCACGCATCCGTGCGTTGGCAGTCGGTTGCCCGTATGCGCTGACCACTGCCATCCTCGGCGGCACGACGGAGTTCGTCGCGTTGCGCTTCAAGGCGAGCGGTCATGAATCGTACTTCTACTGGTATGTGACGATCTGCGCGGCCATCTCGCTCGTCGTTTATCTGAAGATGCCGGAGACGCGCGGCCGACGCTTCGACTGAGTGTCGACTGAAACACGCCTAAAAAACCCGCCGCAAATTGCGTTGACTTAGCGTGGACGGGACGATACGATCAAGTCCTAATTCGAACGCCCCCCCGATCCGCCGGGGGGGCGTTTCTTTTTGGTTTCCGGACATCGTGATCCGGATCTCATTCACCAGAAAGGAACGAATCAAAATGACGGCTTCATCCATTCCCGCGACACTCGGCTTCTCGGTATTCGGCACCGGGCCTGAACCGGTCCTCGTGTTGCACGACTGGCTCGGCGATCAGTCAAACTACGACACCCTGCTGCCACATCTCGACGGTGCGGCATTCACTTATGCGTTCGTCGATTTGCGTGGCTACGGACACTCGAAACACTTGCGTGGCGACTACACCATCGACGAGATCGCGATCGATTGCCTTGGTGTGGCCGACGCGTTGGGCTGGTCGCGCTTTCATGTGATCGGCCACTCGATGACCGGCATGGCGACGCAACGTCTCGCGGCCGATGCGCCGTCGCGTATTAAGAGCGCCGTGGCGGTGTGCCCGATCTCGGCGGCTGGCAATCGTCTATCAACGGAGGCCACCGCGTTCTTTGCCCTGACGTGCGAGAACGACGACGCGTTCCGCCGTTTGGTGAAGTTCGTGACGGCGGGCGCGCCGGACGACTGGGTCGACGCGAAGCTGCGTCGAAATCGTGAGGAGGTGGCCGTCGAGTGCCGTCGCCGGTATCTCGACATGATGACGACGACGGACTTTTCCGACGAGGTGCACGGACTAACCACACCGTGGCTGGTCATCGTGGGAGATCGCGACGCGGGACTGGATGCCGAGGCGATGAAGGCGACCTTCCTCGCATGGCACCCGAATGCACAGCTAGCCGAGATGAAGGACTGCGGCCACTACCCGATGCAGACCATCGCGCCTGCGTTCGCTTCGCTGGTGGAGACGTTCCTGCGCACTCACGCGGACTAAGCTGCCGAGCGACGATGGCACGATGGCATCGCGCTTGCCATCGTCGCGTACCACCTTCGTCTCGCTACATCTCGTCGACAGCCGTGCTGACCGTGGGCTGACCGCCCGCTCGCTCCAGCGAGAATCGGTTGCGGGTATCAACGTAGAAGCTCGCCCCGAAACGACCCACGGGAAAGTAGTTCTGCAACCGGACACGCCATTGCTCCGTATCGATCAACTCGTCCCGCGCGTGCATGCGCTCGACGCGTCCGATGAAGATATGGCGGCTCGGCGTTTCCAGCGTTTCCCAAAGCGTGCATTCGAAGGCCACCGGCGCTTCTGCAATGCGTGGCGGTGCGACAAGACTGCTTGCCACCGGCGTGAGCCCCGCGTGCGTCAATTCGCTCTCGCTTGGCGGCAACCGGTCGCCACACACATGCATGCGTGCCGTCATCGCTTCGTCGGTGAGATGCACGACGTATTCGCGGCTGCGCAGAATATTGGCAGCGGTGTCCTTGAGCGAATCGTCGTCGCGCCGGTTGATCGAGAGCATCACGATCGGCGGTTCTTCACCCAGCATGTTGAACATCGAGAACGGCGCGGCATTGACCGTGCCGCCCTCGTTGATGGTGGTCACGAGCGCAATCGGGCGCGGCACGATCAGGCTCGCCATCAACTTGTAGCGCTGATACGCCGTGATTTCGCGGAAGTCGATTTCCATGCGATGTCCTCAGTTTTTTGGGCGGCGTTGGCGTTTGACGGGTTCGGCCGGCGGAGCAACGTCTTCCGGCGACACCACTTCCGGTAAGCCAAGCAGCGACGCCAGACTTTTCTGCCCGCGCATGCGGGTTGTCTCGATGCGGCGTTCGAGTTCTTCGAGGTGCGATTGCATGCGGGCGATGGCCCCGGGCGCATCGCGCCGGGCGATGCACTCCACGATGGCGGCGTGTTCGTCGTGTTCGCACGGGGCATAACCGGGCGGTTCGTACAACCCGACGATAAGCGAGCAGCGCGAGATCAACTCGGTGAGGTAGCGCAGCAGCACCGCATTGCCCGCCAGCGCGGCGACGCGCAAATGGAAGTCGCTCGCGAGGCGAGCCCATGACGGCTGATCGAAGCGGTGCATGGCGGTATGCTCGGCGTCGAGCTGACGGCGCAGCATGGCGAGGTCGTCGTCGGTCACATTGGCGACGGCCAGTTCGACGAGCGCCCGCTCCAACGCGCGCCGGGCCTCGAAGATCTCGCGAGTTTCCTCCGGCGTCGGTTCCGCGATCACCGCCCCTTTGTTGAGGCGCAACGTGACGATGCCGTCATGCGCCAGACGCTCCAGCACGCGACGCACCACCGCGCGCCCCACGTCGAAGAGCTGACAAAGTTCCGGCTCCGGGAGTTTGGTGCCGGGCGTCAGGCGATGCCCGAGCACGCCATCGACGATGGTGCGATAGATATGCGTCTCGATCCGCGTCTCGGCGCTTTGCTCGCCGGGGTCTTGCGCGATGGGCGCGTGCAAGGACAGCAAACGGGATTCGGCATCACTCGCAGACGCGGCAGCGGTGACAGAGGTAGCAGTTGCCGCAGATGCGGACCGCACGGATTTTCCGGCGGCGCGGCGCGAAGGGGGCAGCGATTTGTCGGCAGGCATGGGCGGCGACGGTAACAAGGTCGAGGGTGGGCAATCGGGACACGTCGGGCAATGCGGCTTGAGCGTCATATCGCACCTTACCCCATGATGGCGTCGGGTTGTGTCGCGCTCACGGCCGTGACGTGCGCCGCAATATCGCCCGGCGTTGCGAGCCAGATGTCGCCGCGCCGCGCCGCGTCCGCGATGAGGGTGAGTACGCGGCGCAGATGGCGCAGGCGGTACGGTTGCCCGACAAGATACGGGTGCAAGGCGATCCCCATCACCAGTGGCTGTGCGCGCGTCGGATGTTCCGCCTGCGCATACATCTCATCGAATTGATCCGCAATCATGTCGGCGAACGCCGCACCATCGAGCTGACGTCCCACGATCATCGGAATGTCGTTCACCTCCTGCGGATACGGCACCGACCACAACGTGCCGTGCGCGGTACGCATGCGTACCGGCCGGTCGTCGTGACACCAGTTCAACGTGTAGCGATAACCCGTAAGCGCGAGCAGATCCGGCGTGTCATGCGTCTCGGATATCCAGGGCGATAGCCACCCCGTCGGGGTATATCCCGTCTCCGTCGCGAGGCGCGTGCGGCAATGCGCGAGGAGATCGTGCTCATGTGCGAACTCGAAATCGCTCTGACGATGCGCATTCGTATGTCCATGCCCGATCAACTCGTCGCCGCGCGCCACGCACGCGTGCACGAGCGCGGGGCAATGATCGAGCAGCGACGTGTTGAGTACCACACCGGCGGGTATCGACAGATCGTCGAACAGATCGAGACAGCGCCACGCGCCCACCCGATTGCCGTATTCGCGCCAACTGAAGTTGAGCACGTCCGGCTGCGGCGAGACAGGGCCCAGGTTCGCGCCCAATCCCTCACCGAAAGCGAAGTGCTCCAGATTGAAACCGAGGTAGACGGCAAGGCGCGCGCCGTTGGGCCAGCGATACGTGTCGCGTGCCGTGATCGGCAGATAGTCGAAGCGGTCGTGCGTGCGAAGCGCGCCGAAGCGGGGGTCGGTGCTCGCGCAGTCGTCGTGTTCCGGAAGCGTCAGGGCAGAAGTCATCGGGTGTCGTCGTTGCCTTGCATGGCGGCAAGGCGTGCTCAATGTCAGGGTCCATTCGTTCATCGTTCGCGCTCACGTCGTGAGCCGACTTGAAACATCTACGCACCGCGACTGTGCGAGCGTGTTCCGAGTTGGCGCAAATCGTATCGTCAACGAACGCTACAACCAATCGTTCGCAATTTCGATGCCAGATCGTCAACACATTGTGATTCGTATCGTACTGAGCGATTCAAGCGAAATGTCGACGACGTGGCACGCCTCTTGCGTACGGCGGGGATATGTCCGGGCGATGCCCCGGCACCGGGACCGTGATCGGTCCGCTTTCGATTCGCTTCTGATGTTTCCTCACGGAGATTGCTCATGTCTGCATCTGTACGTTCCAACGCCGCCAGCGACACGACGGCGCTATCGGCCTCACCCCGCCGGCGCTGGCTTCGGGCCGGTGTGTTTGCACTCGCGGCCGCCGGTATGTCGTTCGTCAGCGCCTCGAGCTATGCGGCGGACACGATCAAGATCGGTCTTGTCACCGCGCTCTCGGGGCAGTCGGCGCGCGCGGGCGAAGCGCTCACGCGGGGCATGACGATTGCCATCGACGAGATCAATGCGAGCGGCGGCGTGCTTGGCGGGCGCAAGCTCGAACTGGTGCGCCGCGACGACGAGGGCAACCCGGCCAAAGGGGTGCTTGCCGCTCGCGAGCTGATCTACAAAGACAAGGTGGCGGTGCTGTTTGGCGGACTCGACACGCCGGTGTCGATGGCCATCGTGCCCATCGCGAATCAGGAGAAAGTGCCGTTCATGGGGCCGTGGGCGGCGGGCACGCCGATCACGCGCAACGGTGCAAATCCGAACTACGTGTTTCGTGTATCGGCCGTCGACGAGATCGTCGACAGCGCCATGGTCACTCATGCACAGGAGACCTTCGGCGCGAAGAAGCTCGGTCTGATTCTCGTGAATAACCCGTGGGGCGAATCGAACGAGAAAGGCATCGTCGCCGCGCTGGCCGCCAAAGGCATGAAGCCTGCCGGGGTCGAGAAGTTCGAGGCCAACGACGTGGACGTCACGCCGCAATTGGGCCGCCTCAAGGCTGCCGGGGCCGACACGTTGCTGATGGTCGGCAATGTCGGGCCGTCGGCGCAGGTCGTGAAGTCGCTCGACCGCATGGGCTGGAAGGTACCCATCGTGTCGCACTGGGGCCCGGCGGGCGGACGCTTCACCGAGTTGGCCGGCCCCAACGCGAAGGCCGTGCATTTCGTGCAGACGTATAGCTTCTTCGGTGCGACGTCGCCAGTGAGCACGCGTGTCGTTGCCGCCCTCAGGGCGAAGTATTCCGACATCAAGGGGGTGGACGACATCACCCCGGCCGTTGGCGTGGCGAACGCCTACGACGCGATGCGTCTGACGGCGCTGGCCATCGACAAGGCGGGCTCGACGAAAGGCGATGCGATTCGCGGCGGCTTCTACAAGATCGACCGTTACGAAGGGCTCATCAAGACGTATGTGAAGCCGTTCAACGACCAGCAGCACGACGCGCTGTCTGCGCAAGACTACGTGTGGGCGCAATTTATCGACAACCGCATCGTTCCCGTGGCGGCAACGGGCGCGAAGGTCGCGGCGAAGTAAGTCGCACGTCACCGGTATTGAGGGGCGCCGCGTGCCGGCGTCCCGGAGGACATCTCATGCAATGGATCTCGGCGCTTGTCGCCGGCCTGGGGCTCGGCAGTATGTACGGCCTCATGGCGCTCGGCTTTCATCTGACCTTTGCGGTAAGCGCGACAGTCAACTTCGCGCAGGGTAGCTCGATGATGCTGGGCGCCGTGCTGACGTACACGTTCGCACAGACGCTCGGCTGGCCGATGCCGCTGGCGATCGTCGCCGCGCTCGCACTGTGCGCCGTCTACGGTCTGGTGGTGGAGCGTCTCGCGGTGCAACCGTTCGTGCGACGCGGGTCCAGTGCGTGGCTGATGGCGACGGTCGCGCTGGGTATCGTGCTCGATAACGTGGTTATGCTCACCTTCGGCACCGAGCCGCGCAGTCTGCCGTCGTCGTTGGCGCAAAGCGCCTTGCAGATCGGCGACGCGGGCCTCGGCGTCTATCCGCTGCAATTGGTGATTCCGGTGGTCGGTCTCGCGCTCGCGGGCGCATTGCACTACGTGCTGCGACGCTCGCGCTGGGGCGTGGCCATGCTGGCCGTGGTGCAGAACCGGGACGCCGCGCGGCTCATGGGTATTCCCATTCAACGCACCATCGCCGGCGCGTTCGCCGTATCGACGCTGCTCGCGGGGGTGGCAGGCGTGCTGATCGCGCCGCTGTTCAATGTGCAGGCCGACATGGGCACCGTGTTCGGCCTCAAGGCATTTGCCGTGGCGATTCTCGGCGGACTCTCCAGCGCCTGGGGCGTAATGATCGCGGGCCTGTTGTTCGGTGTGAGCGAAGCGATGATTACCGCGATGCTGGGATCGAGCTACACCCAGATCATTACGTTCGGTCTGGTCATCGTGTTGCTGGCGATGCGTCCGGAAGGCATGTTCGGTCGCGCGGAGGTACGTAAGGTATGAGCGATTCTCCTTTGCGGCTGGCGTCGCCGTCTGTCGACGCCGGGGCCTCGGGTGCGACGGCCGCGCGAACCCGCGACGGCATGGCACTTACGGCGATCCTCGCGGCGGCGCTGCTGGCGATGGCCGGTGCCGCCTGTGTGGTGAACGGCTATTTCGTCGTGGTCATCGCGGGCGTGGCATTGCTCGCGATCTGCGGCGTGGGCCTGAATCTTCTGCTGGGACTCACGGGGCAAGTGTCGTTTGGCCATGTGGGCTTCTATGCGATTGGCGCGTATGCCGTGGCCATTCTGACCACGCAGGCGGGCTGGCCGTTCTGGCCCGCATGGCTCGCGGGCGGGGCGATTGCTGCGCTGACCGGTGCTTTGCTGGCGTTGCCCGCGCTGCGGGTGCGTGGCCCGGGCCTGGCCATGGTGACGATTGCCTTTGGCTTCGTCGTCGAGCACGGTGCGGTGGAGTGGCGCGCGCTGACCGGCGGACAGAATGGTTTGATGGGCGTAATGCCGCCGGGTGTCTTCGGTATCGAGGGAAGCGAGCGCGTGGTGGCCGTGGCGGCGCTCGCCGTCCTGGCGGTGGCGCTGCTGATCTACGCGCGCATCTCTCGCGGTACGTGGGGCGCGGCCATGCGCGCCGTGCGCGACAGCGAGACGGCAGCGTCGTCGATTGGCGTGAATCCTCTGATCGTCAAAGCGGTGGCGTTCGCGTTCTCTGCGGCGCTGGCCGGATTGGCGGGCGGCTTGTTCGCACCGCTGCAAGGCATGGTTACGCCGGGCATGTTCTCGTTCCTTCAGTCGCTCTTGTTTGTGCTGGTCGTGATGATCGGCGGGGCGGGCACGATTGCCGGGCCGCTCGTCGGCGCGGTGGTCGTCGGGTTGCTGCCGGAGTTGCTCGCGAGTCTCGAGAACCTGCGTCTGCTGTGTTTCGGTGTGCTGCTGCTCGTCGTGTTGTGGGGCGCGCCGAATGGTGTGATTGGCGTGTTGGGCACGTGGTGGAAGTCACGCCGCAACGCTTCTTCCAGCGACGTTAGTGTCGATGCGAGCGCGCCGCTTACGCTGCCGGTGCTGGCTCAAGCGCAGCGCAAGGGCCTCGCCGCACACGGCCTCGTCATGACGTTTGGCGGCGTGAAGGCCGTGGCCGATCTGTCGTTCGAACTGCCGGCCGCACGGGTGACGAGTCTGATCGGCCCGAATGGTGCAGGCAAGTCGACTGTTCTGAATATGCTCTCGGGCTTCTATCGACCGCAAGCGGGCACGCGTGCGCTCGGCGGCGACGCCCTCGCCGCACGAGGCGCATGCGACAGCGCACGGTATGGCGTGGCGCGCACGTATCAGACGTCGCAACTGTTTGGCGGCATGAGCGTGCTGGATAACGTGACGCTCGCGTTGAGCGCGGGCAGACTCGGCGGCTTGCTCGGTGTCGCCCGCATGCGCAGCAAGACACATCGTGACGCGGCAACCGCCCTGCTGCGCGCGTGCGGTTATCACGGCGATGTGGAACTGATGGCCGCCGATCTCGCGCACGTCGACCGGCGTCTGGTGGAGATCGCACGCGCATTGGCGACACGTCCGGCGGTGCTGCTGCTCGACGAACCGGCGGCGGGTCTGTCGACGCAGGACAAGGCGCAATTGGGCAAACTGCTGCGCGAGATTGCAGACAGCGGCGTGGCGGTCGGTCTGGTCGAACACGATATGTCGTTGGTGATGGGCGTGTCGGATGGCATCGTCGTGATCGATGCGGGACGTTTTCTCGCGCAGGGATCGCCGAGCGCCATTCGGCATGACGAGCGCGTGCGTCAGGCGTACCTTGGTGCGCAGACGGCGGAAGCCGGCAAGCCGCGCGAACGCGATGTCGCAACCACGCCGGAAGTGCTGGGTGTCGGCAAGCTCACTGCGGGATACGGCGCGGCGCCGGTCTTGCATGACATATCGATTCAGGTACGCGAGGGCGAACTGGTGGCGTTGCTCGGCGCCAATGGTGCGGGCAAGTCGACACTCATGCGCTCGCTCGCGGGCTTGCATCGCCCGGTGAGTGGCGGCATCACATTCGACGGACGTGATCTCTCGCGGCTGGATGCTGCAAAGATTGCCGCATTGGGCGTGGTGCTGGTGCCGGAGGGACGGCAGGTCTTCGCGGAACTGTCGGTGCTCGACAATCTGCGGCTCGGGGCGTTTCCGTGTGGCCGGTTGCCTCGGGTAACGCTCGACGCGCGCATCGAGCGGATGTTCGCGCGCTATCCGCGCTTGCGCGAACGGCAACATCAGCGCGCGGGTCTGCTCTCCGGCGGTGAACAACAGATGCTCGCGATTGCGCGTGCGTTGATGTCGGCGCCGCGCGTGTTGCTGCTCGACGAACCGTCGCTGGGGCTGGCGCCGAAAGTCATCGCGGAGTTGTTCGCGTCGCTCGATGCGCTGCGACGTGAGTCGCTGTCGATGTTGCTCGTCGATCAGATGGCGGCGATGGCGTTGTCCATCGCCGATCGCGGATACGTGCTGGAAGAGGGCCGCGTGAGCGTGAGCGGTTCGGCGAGCGAGCTGGCGGGCGACGCGCGTCTGGCGGCGGCGTATCTCGGCGGACAACATGGGGCAGGGGTGGCGGCATGACGGCGCGAGACATTACCGGTGCGGCAACGTCAGCGCCAGCGCTTGCCAGCGGACGCGCCGGATTGGTCACCAGTCCACATACGCTGGCCAGCGCGGCCGGACGCGACATCCTGCAACAAGGCGGCAACGCCATTGAAGCGGCCATCGCCGTCGCGGCCATGCTGTGTGTCACGATGCCGCACTTCACTGGCCTTGGCGGCGATGGCTTCTGGTTGATTGCCGACGGCGCGCAGGGCGACGCACCGCCGCTCGCGATTTCCGGCATCGGGCAGGCAGCACGGCGTCTGCCTTCCGCGTTGCTGGACGGCGGACCCCTTGCCGTGCGCGGACCCGCCAGCGCGCTGACCACGGCGGCAACGGTCGCCGCATGGGAGGCGGCGTATCGCGTGAGTCGCGAGGCATGGGGTGGCACGATGTCATGGGCGTCGCTGCTCGCCCCCGCCATCGCTGCCGCAGAGGACGGCTTTGCGGTGAGCCGTTCGCAAGACTTCTGGTACGCGTATCGGGCCACCGAGATGGGCGATGCGGCGACGTGGCACGGCTTCGCGCAAACGTTCCTGCCGGGTGGGTGCGCGCCCGTGTCGGGCAAGTGGTTTCGGCAACAGGCGTTGGCGCAGACACTGTGGCAGTTGGCCGATGGGGGCGCGCGCGAATTCTACGAGGGCGAGTTGGCTGCCCGTATGGCGAGCGGGCTGCAAGCTACCGGTTCGCCGCTCACGCGAGACGACCTTGCCGCCACGCGGGTGCATGTGTCGCCTGCGCTGACGATGGCGTACGGCGATGGCGTGCTGGCGACGCTGCCGCCCCCCACGCAGGGCGTGACGACGCTGCAAATCATGGGGATACTCGCGCGACTGGGGCTGCGCGACTGCGCGCATGGGAGCGCGACGTATTATCACCGGCTCGTCGAGGCGGTGAAGCAGGCGTTCATCGATCGCGACCGCTATGTGGCGGACCCCGAATATACCGATGTCCCGGTGAGCGCGATGTTGTCCGATGCGCATCTGAGCGCGGCTGCCGCGCGCATCGACGATCACGTCGCGCTCGACTGGCCGCAGCGCTTTCGCGAAGGCGACACGGTCTATTTCGCCGCGACGGACGCCGCCGGGCGAGCCGTCAGCGTGTTGCAGACGATCTACTTCGATTGGGGCAGCGGCGTGATGGCGGGCGACACCGGGGTGTTGTGGCACAACCGGGGGGCGGCATTCCGTCCGGTCGGCAGTGCACATCCCAATGCGTTGATGCCGGGCAAGCGACCGTTCCATACGCTCAATCCCGGCATGTATCTGGAAGGCGGACGCCCCCGCCTGCTGTACGGCACACAGGGTGCGGACGGCCAGCCCCAGACGCTATGCGCGTTGCTCACACGGCTGATCGACTATGGCATGAACCCGTACGAAGCGCTTTCGCAGCCGCGCTTCTTGCTGGGCCGCACGTTTTCGGACAGCCGGGACAATCTGAAGCTGGAGTGCGACGCGGGAGACAACGTGTTCGCTGCGTTGACGCAGCGTGGCCATGCGTTGGCCGCGCTGCCGAGGCACAGCCCGCTGGCGGGTCAGGCGGGGGTCATTGCGATGGACGTGGACGGACTGGCGACGGGGGCGCACGATCCGCGCAGCGACGGCGCGGCGTTAGCCGCCTAGCGGTGGGTCAGCGAGGGCCGTCGTTGTCGTCCATATCCGAGTCGTGCGCCGGGCTGGGTTCACCTCGGGTCGCGGCCCGTTTGTGCTTGACTTGGTAGGCGGTCATGACGAGGGTGGCGACCATATCGAGCGCGGGGCGGGTCTCGCCATTGCGGTCGGTCCACACCTTCGGCGTGAGCGAGCCGGATATCGACACGTTATCGCCGTCTTCGAGCGCCAGCAGTGCATTGCTCGCCGTCTCGCTAAAGGCGATCACATTGACGAAGATCGCATCGCCATCACCGTCTCCGCCCGTCGCGCGAACTTTGGCGGTGACGAAGGCGTGTCCGTTTTGTCCGGTGCGCTGTGCTGCCTTGCCGTACAGTTTGCCGCCAACCAGGCCGTCAATCATCGTATTTCTCCTGAGCGATTCGGCTGAGCGTCTCGCGAAATGCTGCGTGTGTGATCGCCCCGGCATTGCCAGGGCGAGTCTGATTTGCGCTCATGTTGCCCGATGTTTCCCCGGCCGTCAGAAAGACTTGCGGGCGGTGCGGGAAACAAAAAACCCGCGAAGCCTTACGCTGTCGCGGGTTTCTGAATATCTCCGGATCACGCCGGGAAAAGACTTGGTGCCCGGGGCGGGGACCGGCCGCCATTCTAGCAAACTTCATCGAAAAGCAAGCATTAGCCCGCATCAGGGGGCACAACATCCCACATAAAATTTCCTTGTAGTTAACTCTACATTTTTGTAGAGTTAACTACATGAATAGAATTGACTGGCTCCTTCTCGTCCTGACCTTTCCTTCAGACAACGCTACCGCGCGCATGCGCTTTTGGCGTGCGTTGAAAGCGAAGGGGTGTGCCGTCCTGCGGGATGGGGCATATCTTTTGCCATTTTCGGACGAGCGACTCACTGAACTGGATGACTTGGCCGCTGGTATCAATGAGGCGGGCGGTAATGCCCAACTGTTGTTCGTTTCCGCACGGGATGACGAGCAGAGGGGCTATTTGCGCTCACTTTTTGACAGGTCTGCCGAGTACGCCATATTCCAGCGAGACGTCGCGGAAGCGAGGAAAAGCCTTGGCGCTGCCGAAGCCGATGTCGAAAAGCAATTGAAGCGGGTGAAGAAGGACTTCGAGGCGATCCAGGCCGTGGACTTTTTCCCCAACGAGGCATCGGTGGCGGGTCAGGCGGCGCTTCAGGAGTTCGTCGCGCTCGCCAACAAAGTGCTGTCACCGGGTGAGCCTCACGCGGAAGACGGTGTGATCCGTCCATTGCGGCGGGAGGACTATCAGGGCCGTACTTGGGCGACACGTCGACGCATGTGGGTCGACCGGGTCGCAAGTGCTTGGTTAATTGATCGGTTCATCGATACGAAAGCCGCTTTCATCTGGGTCGAATCACCGGCGACGTGCCCGGCAGATGCGTTGGGCTTTGATTTTGACGGTGCCGCCTTCACTCACGTTGGCGACATGGTCACGTTCGAAGTCTTGGTTGCAAGTTTCTCGCTGGAAGACGTTCCCGGGATGATTGCGCTTGGCAGGATGATTCACGCCTTGGATATCGGTGGGTTTGCGATTCCGGAGGCGATCGGATTTGAAGCTGTTGTCGCGGGTGCACGGCAAAGAGGGCTTGGCGACGAAGCCATGCTGGCCGAACTGGGCTATGTGCTGGACTCGATGCTAGCCCACTACGCAACGCCTCAAAGAAAAAGCTGAACCGGGAGGGGATCGTGAGTACTGTTGCGGAGACGACGGAACGGTATTCGCTGGCGCAGCTAGTCAGCTACATGCTTCGATTGGGCACATTCGGTTTTGGCGGTCCTGTTGCCCTTGCCGGCTATATGCGACGTGACCTCGTGGAGCGGCGGGGCTGGATTTCAGAGGCCGACTACAAGGAAGGGATAACGCTCGCGCAGCTCGCCCCCGGGCCGATGGCAGCGCAACTCGCCATATATCTCGGCTACGTGCACTACCGGATTCTTGGGGCAACGCTGGCCGGCATTGCATTCGTCATTCCGTCGTTCTTCATGGTGGTTGCGCTTGGCTGGGCCTACGCGCACTTCGGTGGACTCTCGTGGATGCAGGCCGTGTTCTATGGCGTGGGAGCGGCGGTCGTCGGCATTATCGCGATGAGCGGCTACAGGCTGACTCGGAAGACCGTGGGTTCCGACAAGCTTCTGTGGGCAATCTATCTCACGTTGCTCGTCACGACGTTCGTTACCGAAAGCGAAATCGCCTGGCTATTTATTGCGGCGGGAATCCTTGGCTGGCTTTGGCGTGCGCCGCCGAAGTGGTTGAACAAAGGCTCCGTGAACGGGATCGCCGCGGCCTACGTTCCAGTGTCTTCGGGGCTGTTGAGCGGCATCGATGTGCCGCTGCTTGCCCAAATCGGCATCTTCTTCGCGAAAGCGGGGGCGTTTGTCTTCGGGTCTGGATTGGCGATCGTGCCCTTCCTTTATGGTGGGGTCGTCACCGAGCACCACTGGCTGAATGAGCGGCAGTTTGTCGACGCCGTTGCGGTGGCGATGATTACCCCGGGGCCCGTCGTGATCACCGTTGGCTTCATCGGATATCTGGTCGCGGGGTTCGCTGGCGCATGTGTTGCGTCGTTGGCAACCTTCTTGCCCTGTTATCTGTTCACCGTTTTGCCGGCACCGTACTTTAAAAAATACGGGCACTTACCGGGAGTCAAGGCGTTTGTTGACGGCATTACGGCGGCTGCCGTTGGCGCTATTTCCGGTTCGGTTCTCGTTATCGCAAAGCGTTCGATATCTGATATCCCGACCGCGCTCGTGGCGGTTGTCACGGTGCTTCTACTCTGGCGCTTCAAGAAGCTTCAGGAGCCGGTGATTGTCGTGGCCGCCGCAATCTTTGGCTTGATTGTCTATCCCATGATGCATTCGCATTGAAGTTGCGGGCATACCGAGACGGAGGATGCAATGGAATCGCGTCGTAAGTTTGTCAGGCAGGCGAGTGTCGCCACGGCCGGCATCATGCTTTCAAGTGCCCATTCTGAGACAGTGTTGTCCAGCGGTGGCTACGTCGACATATTGGTCGGCGCGGACGGCAAGTATGCAGCGGCACCTCTGCCGTTTTCCCTTGATGCGCTTGAGCCGCATATCGACGCGCGTACGATTGAACTTCACTACAACTTTCACCACAAGCCAGCTGTGACGGCTGCAAACAATGCTGAAGCGGCGCTCACAAAGGCCCGCGAGACCGGGGACTTTGCGCTGGTGAAGTTCTACGAGAAAGAACTAGCGTTTCAGTTGTCGAGCCACGTGCTGCATACCATTTACCGGACCAGCATTTCTGGCAAAGGTCAGGAGCCGACGGGAGAACTCGCCAGACTGATTGACCGTGACTACGGATCGTTCAAGCAGTTCAAAGCTCAGTTGCTTGCCGCAACGATCGCTGTGGAGGCGTCAGGATGGGGAGTGGTTGGCTTTCACACGGCTACCGGACGCCTCAGACGCTCCAGTGCGAAAACCATCAGAAGCTGGCTGTTTGGGGTGTTCAGCCAATACTGGTGTTGGACGTCTTCGAGCACGCCTACTACCTGAAATATCAAAACCGCCGCGCGGAGTACGTCAAAGCGATCGCTGAGATATTGAATTGGGATAATGCGGCTCAGCGCTTATCGGCGATCAGCCTCGCGCGCCGTTGAGGCTGGAAACTCGCGCGCCAAACTTACGGTTCTCGGTGATAGCCTTTACGCCAGATTTACGCCAACAGGAGGAGGCGGCATGGCGACGTACAGGAAGCGCGGAACGACTTGGCGAGCAGAAGTCGCTAAGGCTGGAGTTCGCAGGTCGGGAACGTTCAATACGAAGGCGGAGGCGGTCGCTTGGGCCGAATTACTCCCGATCAGATTGGCTCGTGGCGCGACGGGCGATTGGCTTCCGTGGCCCCGTCCACTGTCAATCGCGACATGAATCTACTTTCAGCGGTTTTTGAAACGGCTCGCCGAGAGTGGAAGTAGTGCGAAAAGAACCCCATTCGAGATGTGACCTGCCCCCTTCAATAGTAGTCCGTGATAGAACCACACTGAGAGAGGCCCAGTTTCCATGGCAACGCGCCGGACGTCGGGAGCTTGCTGCCGGATGATGTTATCAATAGCCTGCGGATGCGATGCTACCGTTCCGCGCCAGACAGAGTTGCCGTCCCCATCGATTGCGCAAACCGCCGTCGATTTCTGCGATACATCGAGCTCCACATACGTTTCCATGGCAGCCTCCGTCCTTAGCTGGAGATGCAATTACAGCATGTGGTTCACGATCATCCCCGCCTGCCGCAGTTTCAGATAAATCATGCCGGAGCCATAGCGACGGTGCCGCTGAGCCAGCGCGACGATCTGCGCTCGCAAGGCAGATTGCGGTCCGGCGCAGGCTGATAGCGATAAGCGCTGGCGCTCATGCCGATCACCCGCAACGCGTGCCGCTCGCTC
>NZ_CABPSM010000024.1 GCF_902459555.1 Pandoraea horticolens
AGATACGCGCAATCTTTACCCGTTGGTCATCGACGATCGTCCCTTGCAAAACGGGTGGAGTCCATAGATACGCTAAGCCGGTTGCAGTGGGCGTAGCGGCCGAAACTTGCCGGAGCCGATCCTCGCGCTGCTGCGCCACAGGTAATCACCGGTCAGGTTGATGTGCTCCCAGCCGAGCGGCGACAGATACTGCAACAGGGCGTCATCAACGACGTGGCAATGGCTACGCAACGCGTTCACGGCCCGTTCCGAGTAGACGGTATTCCACAACATGATGGCTGCCGTCACGAGATTGAGGCCGCTGGCCCAGTAGCGCTGCTGCTCGAAACTGCGGTCGCGGATTTCGCCCAACCGGTTGAAGAATACGGCGCGGACCAGCGCGTTGCGGGCTTCGCCCTTGTTCAGTCCGGTATTCACGCGGCGACGCAGTTCGACACTTTGCAGCCAGTCCAGGATGAACAGTGCGCGCTCGATGCGGCCCAGCTCGCGCAGCGCGACGGCCAGGCCGTTCTGGCGCGGATAAGCTGCCGAGCTTTCGGAGCATTAGCGAAGCGGGTCACCGTGCCCTGCCGGATCGAGGTGGCCAGCCGCAGGATTTCATCCCAGTGGGCACGAATGGCTTTGATGTTCAGCCGCTCATTGCTGAGCATCGGCTTGAGCGCATCATAAGCAGCATCGCCCTTCGGAATATAGAGCTTGGTGTCGCCCAGGTCGCGGATTCGCGGTGCGAAGCGGAAGCCCAACAGGTGCATCAGTGCGAAGACGTGATCGGTGAAGCCCGCCGTATCGGTATAGTGTTCCTCGATACGCAAATCGGATTCGTGATACAGCAGGCCGTCGAGCACGTAGGTCGAATCGCGCACGCCGACGTTCACGACCTTGGTGTGGAACGGCGCGTACTGGTCGGAGATGTGAGTGTAGAACGTTCTACCGGGGCTGCTGCCGTATTTCGGGTTGATGTGGCAGGTGCTCTCGGCCTTGCCGCCCGTGCGGAAGTTCTGGCCGTCCGACGATGAGGTGGTGCCATCACCCCAGTGCCCGGCGAAGGGATGCCGGAACTGTGCGTTGACTAGTTCCGCCAGTGCTGTCGAGTAGGTTTCGTCTCGGATGTGCCAGGCTTGCAGCCATGCCAGCTTGGCGTAGGTCGTACCGGGACACGATTCGGCCATCTTGGTCAGGCCCAGGTTGATGGCGTCGGCCAGGATCGTGGTCAGCAGCAGGTTTTTGTCTCTGGCGAGGTCGCCCGACTTCAGGTGCGTGAAATGGCGGGTGAAGCCTGTCCACTCATCGACTTCGAGCAGCAGTTCGGTGATCTTGACATGCGGCAGGACCATCGCAGTCTGGTCGATCAGCGCCTGCGCGGTGTCGGGCACGGCCGCGTCGAGCGGTGTGATTTTCAGACCCGACGCGGTAATGATGGCATCCGGCAACTCGTTGGCCTGTGCCATACGGTTGACGGTAGCGAGTTGCGTCTCCAGCAGCGTGAGTCGCTCGTGCAGGTACCGGTCGCAGTCGGTGGTCACAGCCAGCGGCAATTCGCCGCCCAACCGGAGGCTGCTGAATTTCTCGGACGGCATCAGATAGTCCTCGAAGTCCTTGAACTGACGTGAGCCCTGCACCCAGATGTCGCCGGAGCGCAACGAGTTCTTCAACTCGGACAGCGCGCATAGTGCGTAGTAACGTCGGTCGATGCCGGTGTCGGTCATCACCAGCTTCTGCCAGCGCGGCTTGATGAACCCGGTCGGCGCGTCGGCGGGCACCTTGCGGGCGTTGTCGCCGTTCATGCCGCGCAGCACCTCGATGGCATCGAGCACGTCCCTGGCGGCGGGCGCAGCCCGCAGCTTGAGCACGTCAAGGAAGGCGGGCGCGTAGCGACGCAGCGTGGCGTAGCTCTCGCCGATGCGGTGCAGAAAATCGAAGTCCTCGGGCTGTGCGAGCTTCTACACCTCGGTGACGCTCTCGGCGAAGGCATCCCAGGGCATCACGGTTTCGATCGCGGCGAACGGGTCGCGGCCCGACTGTTTGGCCTCGATCAGCGCCTGTCCAATGCGGCTGAACAGCCGTACCTTGGCGTTGATCGCTTTCCCGGATGCCTGGAACTGCTTCTGGTGCTTCTTTCTGGCATCATTGAACAGCTTGCCGATGATGCGATCGTGCAGGTCGATGATTTCGTCAGTGACCGTAGCCGTGCCCTCGATGGCGAGCGCCACCAGAGTGGCATAACGGCGCCGCGGCTCGAACTTGGCCAGGTCCGCGGGTGTCATCTGACCGCCTTCGCGAGCGATCTTGAGCAGCCGGTTCTGGTGAACCAGCCGCTCGATGCCGGAAGGCAGGTCGAGCGCTTGCCACACTTTGAGGCGCTCGATGTGCTCCAGCATGTGCCGCGAGTTCGGCTTGATGGGTGACTGGCGCAGCCAGGTCAGCCAGCTTGTCGTGCCGTTGCCGCGGCGCTTGAGCAGGTCGTCGAGGCGGCCACAGTGCACGTCGGATAACTGGTCGTCCAGGGTATCGTAGATGCCGCCGGTTGGCGCGGGTGATCGCTTCGGCACAAATGCGCTCGATGACATCCAGCGCCGGCAGGATGATGTGGCGGTGACGCAGTGAGTCGAGGACACTGCCGGCCAGCACGACGCCTTTGTCGGTCTGCAAGGCCACTTCGATCGTGGCATGGACGGCTTGCCGGTAGTGCGCTAGGCTGAACGGCTCCATGCCCAGATATGCCCGCAGTTCGAGCAGGTGTTCGCGCCGGGTTTCTTTGCGCTGCGCGTACTGCGGCCAGCATGCCGGGTCGAGCCGTAGTTGCCGTCCGATCCATTGCAGCAATAGCGTCGGCACGGCAGCATCGGGGGCAAGCCCTTGGCCAGGGAAGCGCAGCAGGCACAACTGCACCGCGACGCCCAGGCGGTTGGCGTTACCCCGGCGCAGGCGGATCAGCGACAGGTCGGCTTCGCTCAGTGTGTAGTGACGGATAAGGTCATCTTCGCTGTCGGGCAGGGCCAGCAGGCTCTCGCGCTCGGCGGTAGACAAGATCGAACGGCGGGGCATCGTCAGTCGTCCGTTTTCAGATATTGATAAAGGGTTTCGCGGCTGATGCCGAACTCGCGGGCAAGCTGCGCCTTCTTCTCGCCGGCGGCGGCCCTGCGCCGCAGTTCAGCCGCGCGCTCCGGCGCGAGCGCCTTCTTCCGGCCCCGGTAAGCCCCTCTCTGCCGGGCTAGCGCGATGCCCTCGCGCTGTCGCTCGCGGATGAGCGCGCGCTCGAACTCGGCAAACGCACCCATTACCGAGAGCAACAGGTTCGCCATCGGCGAGTCCTCGCCGGTGAAGGTCAGGCACTCTTTGACGAACTCGATACGCACGCCGCGCTGGGTGAGACCCTGCACCAGGCGGCGCAGATCGTCCAGGTTGCGCGCCAGGCGGTCCATACTGTGCACCACCACCGTGTCGCCATCGCGCACGAATGTCAGAGCTGCGGGCGCCGAGTATCCTTGCCCGACGCCTTGTCGGTGAATACCTTGTCCAAGGGGACATGTTCGAGTTGCCGTTCCGGATTCTGGTCGAGGCTGCTGACGCGGATATAGCCGATGCGCTGACCGTGCAAGATGCTCTCCTGGGGGCTGATGTGTCAGGCTGAAATCTATAACCCTCATTCGCATGCGTCAATTAAAACCGGATGCAACTCTATGCTGACGCCGGGGAATCGACAAGGCTGACGTCAAACTGGGGTATGGCTCAGTCTGACACTTTGCTTGACCGATTCAATGTTAATCACTACGATCGGTAAAATATCGAAACTCATCGGAAAGGATCGCACCCGATGGACATCTTCCGCCCACCCGCGACGAGCGACCAAAAGGACTCGGCCTGGGAGCGCATTGAGAACTACGTCAAGGAGGAACGGCCGCTCCAGCTGATCCGCAAGATCGTCGTCAAAGGGGCGGTCGATGTGGTGTTCCGACGCTGCGACAAACCGATGCTTATCGTGGCCGGTGAGATGGCCGACGCGGTGGCGTCGGTCAAGACCTACGTCAACGGCGGAAAGCTGGTGATCGAACGAGAAGGCATGACCATCAGCTTCGGCAACAGTCACATGACGTTCCACGGCTCGGTCGGGTCGTTCGTGATGGGCGACATCGTGAACGGCAAGCCGATGGGTACGAGCATCAGCCAAGGCAAGGTGGTCGTGGGCGTCGCACTGCCCGAGGCACCGGCCGTCAAGATCAAGGGTAGCGGCGACGTCACCCTGCTCGATCTGCGGCAAGCTGGTTTGGACCTCGAAATCGAAGGCTCAGGCGACATCACCGCCTATGGGCAAGTCGCACACCTGGAAGTCGAAATCGCCGGCTCCGGTGACATCCTGGTGCGAGGCAATCCGCCGCACCGTGACCACAGCGTTGCCGGCTCCGGCAAGATCAAGTTCCGACAGGAGGTGCAACATGACAGCAGCAACCAAAGTGCTGACCGCACACGTACCGCTTTCGCTAGCCGACAAGGTGGATCAGATCGCTTCACGGCTTGAACGCTCGCGCGGATGGATTATGAAACAGGCGCTTTCCGCCTGGATCGCTCAGGAAGAGGAGCGCGACCGACTGACCCAAGAAGCGCTGGCTGACGTAGACGCCGGCCACGTCATCGACCACCAGGCCGTGCAAGCTTGGGCGGATAGCCTTGGCACCGACAAGCCACTGCCGGTGCCGCGTTGATGGAGCTGAAGTGGACCAGCAAGGCGCTTGCCGATTTGGCGCGCTTGTATGCATTCCTGGCTCTGGTGAACAAACCCGCCGCCGCGCGAGCGGTGCAGGCGCTGACCAGGGCCCCGACCATTCTGCTGACCAACCCACGCATCGGCGAGCAACTGTTTCAATTCGAGCCGCGCGGGGTACGGCGAATTCTGGTCGGGGAGTACGAGATTCGCTACGAAATTCAGGGTTCGATCATCTACGTGCTGCGGCTGTGGCATACCCGAGAGGACCGCTGAAATGGCTCTGCCACCAACCTACTATGACTTCGTGCGCAAGTTGCGCCCACCCTGGTTGAGAAGGGGGAGCAGGACGCAGCCGAGTTGCTGAGTGGCTCGAACCCGCCACAAGCCATTCATAGCGTGGACGACTACGACAGCCGGTTTCCGCAGTACATCGAACAACTGAATGCGGAGACCCTTGGATACGGCGCCGACCATCCTGGCGTCAGCGTCGAAACAATGCCGTCATTCCTTGCCGGTGGACCACCGCAGGCTAAGGCTTACCTCGCCAGTCTTTATGCCACGGTGAACAACGGACAACACACGTCCTTCGCCAAGCAATTCAGTAGCTTGGCCTGTTGAATACCGAGCCGCTCGGCTTGATGCGGCCACTCCCACACGCTGGGTTACTGCAGCAGAACCTGGATACTAATAGTTCGAATAGTTGGCTATGACCGGCGGGTGTGGCCCACTGGTGGTTCGGCGCCAGGCAATGCGTCGGCGGCCCAAGCGGCGCGGCCGACGCACCACGACGTTACGCGCCTGCGCTAAATGCCGCCACGCCCTAGTACGACTGTTCAGGGTTGTGCCATTTGCGGAATCGCGGATGCTTGAGCCCTGTCTCGTCGGGCGTGGTTGAATAATGATTTGTTGCGAAAAGCAGAAAGCGGAACGCGAATCGGGGAACAGGAAATCGACATAGTCTGCTTGACGATTCGCGGCGTCGCCCCCCCCCCCCCCCCGCCAACCGGACCATGAGGACTGCTTTATGACCAAGAATGATCAGACTGCATCCATAGATCAATCCGTAGATCTGACTTATGCCGCCATCTCATACGTCCCGAAATTCTACATCCTGGCGTATGCGGACCGCTCCGGGAATAAACAGCTTGATGTCGATTATGGAAATGAAGACCCGGATCACCTGCCCCCCACACTCTCTGCGTCCCTTAATGGTTATCCCGCGATGGCCATGTACAATGGGGTGGTGCACCTGACGCATCAAGCCTCAAGTACCAATCACACGCTTTGGCACATGACATTCGATGGGACGAACTGGTCAGAAGACACCCAGGTCCCCAATGTTTATATGAATGAATCTCCGGGGATGGCCGTATTTAATGGAAACCTGTATGTGGCACATCAGGGCTCCGACAGTACAAATACTGCGAATACGCTTTGGTATACCGTAACTAACGGCAGGGCCTGGTCGCAGGACAAAAATATCCCCGGCGTTCAATTGAATGGCTCGCCCGCGATGGCCGTTTTCGACAGCACGCTTTACTTGTTTTTTCAAAGTGTCGACGGTTACCTTTGGTACACGACGACGACGGACGGGACGAATTGGTCGTCTCAAGCGCAGGTCCAAGGCGTTTCCATGCGCAATTCTCCCTCAGCGGCCGTTCGCGACGGTCTCCTTTACGTGGCATACCATAATAGCGATGATGCGAGCATCGGTTACTCAACATACAATGGAAACGAGCTAGCGGACTGGTCGTCACCCTCGACCGTCGGGGGGCAAGCTTCGGAACGCCCCATTGCCGACGGGAGCTCCCCCGCGTTGTACCTGGATACCATCACTAACCATCTTATGGTGGCCTATCCCGATGCGTCCGGTTTCGACGTCGAGTGTTCCGTGGCGCCTTCCGAGTCTGTGCCCCCATCCGTGGATCCGACGGTTGCCTCCGTCATCTATAATTCGAACTTGATCCAGGCGTATGCGGACTGCACCGGGAATCAGGCACTCAATGTCGTGTATGGGGATAAGCAAACGACCCAAGCACTCTTGGCGTTCCTTAATGGTTACCCCGCGATGGCCGTTTTCAACGGGGTGGTACACCTGACGCATCAGACCTCCGGTACCGACCACGTGCTTTGGCACACGACATACGATGGGACGAGCTGGTCGTTAGAAACTATCATCCCCAACGTTTCTTTGAATGAATCTCCGGGGATGGCCGTATTCAATGGAAACCTGTATCTGGCGCATCAGGGCTCCGACACTATAGGTACTGCGAACACTCTTTGGTATACGGTATTCGATGGGAAAGCTTGGTCTCAGGACACGAACATCTCCGGCGTTAAGCTGAATGGTTCGCCCGCGATGGCTGTTTTCAACAACGTTCTTTACCTGTTTTTTCAAGGTACCGATGGCTCCAGCCTTTGGTATACGACGACGTCAGACGGGAAGAATTGGTCGCCTCAATCGCAGGTCCCCGGCGTTTCCATGCGCAACTCCCCCTCTGCGGCCGTTCGCGACGACATGCTCTACGTCGCGTACCATAACAAAGACGGCCCTTCCATCTGGTACGTAATGTACGGCGGGAAGTGGTCACAGCCCTCGCTCGTCGGCGGGCCAACGACTGACATAGACCATATAAGCGACCGTTGTTCCCCGACGTTATACGAGGATAACGCTGGTAATCTGATGGTGACCTATACCAGCGCGCAGGCTTACGACTTCGTAGTTTCCGTGGTGCCCCCCGAGGAGTGAGCGCCGCGGACCTGAATTCGAAATGAAATGCTAAGCAGTCTCATTTGATGACTGCATTCGGCCCCCCAACATCGCGTTCGGTCCCAGACTTTCCGTGCGTTCCCTCTCCCTTTGTCATCGCGTCGCCAGCCGGGCCGGTTCATCCGGGCGCTTTGCGCCGCTCGATTGATGGCAAGCTCTACACACCCTCGAGGAATCTTCGCCTACTACGACGAGTTGCTTCGCACGTGCTCAGCGCGGTTGTTGACTCGGGCCGCGGCTTTGACGAACACATGCCTGACGTTGACCAAATCCGGGATATCGGCTTTGGCCGCCGCATAGCTGCGAAGTTGATCGGGAACGATCTTGCGTGGCACCGGGTTCGAGCGCAGCACGCGCTTGAAGAAACGTTTGGCGCCGCCTTGTCGCGCCGCTTCTGCAGCAGGATGTCCAGTTGCGCGCCGTGCTCGTCGACGGCGCGCCACAGCAGGTACGGTTGACCACGCAGGCTCACGAACATCTCATCGAGGTGCCACGTGTCCCCCGGCTTACGGCGCGCCGCTTTCGCCCTGTGCGCAAAGCCTGCGCCAACTTCTCGCACCAGCGGCGGATCGTCTCATAGCTGACTGCCACTCCGCGCTCGAACAGCAACTCTTCGATGTCGCGCAGACTGAGCTGGAACCGGAAGTACCAACGCACCGCATGGCTGATGACTGACGAAGGGAAACGGTCGCCATCATAAAGCGATTTCGATTTTCTCATCGCTTCATGTTACGCGAACTCCACGCCAACGTGACAATGCCAGCTCGTGTCCAGCGCCCAGACCCGGTTAGCCCGGTCGATCCTCATGCCGCGCAGCAGGTACGGCCAGACTTTGTGCTGCGCGTTGCGTCGGCTCGTGCTGGGCTTGCAGTACAGCGCCTGCCGTTCACATAGGCCGCGTGCCAGCTTTGCGGAGCCGGTTCTCGCCGAATGGGGTGAGGCTGCCGTCGGCACGAAGATATCTTCTCAGTGCCGCAGCCGGGACATTGTCCCGCCTGGCCACGCCGTCGAATCCACCCGCAGCCTCAATCCCCGCCTGGCCGAGGGCCTTCCACTCCCGCAACATTTCGAGGGTGAGTTCCGAGCCCGGCGGATTGAGCCGGTCCTCGGCGCGCTTCGACAGCGTGCCGTCTACACGAAGATAACGGTTCAGCGTGCCAGTCGCGATGCTGTACTGCCTGGCCACGCCGGCAAACCCGCCCGCCTTGCCAACCCCCTGCTTGCCGAGGCGCTGCCATTCCCGCCGCATCTCGGTGGTGACCGCCGTTCCTCCGCGCCCCGTGTCAGTTTCTTTGCGGGGGATTTGGATGGGCGGAGGCATTAAATCAGCATCGCTGCGAGTGCCTGCGTCCTGTGGCGCCACGCGCTTTCGATCGCTACCGCTGGCATGCGTTTCCTGAGTTTCGGGTTGCGGCGGTCGGTGGGCCGAGGTCGACGGCATGCCAGAGAACGCACTGCTATGCAAAGCCAATTCGTCTTGCAGGTCCAACGCCCCTTCAAGTATTGCTGCTGTGGAGGGGCGAGACGGGTGTTGAAGCGGACTCGGCGGCATGTCAGACAACGCACCGGCATGCGATGCCGGTACCCCTGCATGTCCAGCACCACGTCAAGTATTGCTGGTGTTGTGGGAGACAGGTGTTCCAGCCAGCTCGACAGCATGCCGGATGACTCACTGGCTGGATACACCGCGCGCACGCTGGCGGCCAGCGTGGTCGGCGGCTGTACGCTCTGTCGGGGCGGTACTGAGGTTGAGTAATGACCACCTCTCACCCTTGGCGTACGATTTTTTCCGAATTCTGTGGCGCCCCCAGCCCCCGCTGCATTGCCCAACGCCGCGCCACCGGCAGCCCGGCGGCAGCCTCGTCCGCCAGCACCCGCCTGAGTCGCTCGCTCAGGGCTGTGCCGGCTATCGGGGCAAAGCCCAGCCGTGCGTAGAACGGCGCGTTCCAGGGCACGTCGCGAAACGTCGTCAGCGTCAGCGCCGCCAACCCTGCGCGTATCGAATGCTCGATGGCTGCCGTGAGCAGCGACCGCCCCAGTCCACGCGACTGCCAATCGCGGTGCACCGACATCTCCCACACATGCAATTCGTCGCCGAAGATTTCGGCCTCGAGAAATGCGACCGGCGCGTCGCCCTGATCGACGGCCACCCACGCCGAGCCCTGCCCGATCAACTCACAGTGCCTTGCCAGCGGCGTCCCGTCACTGTCCGCCAGCCAGGCCAGATCCGGCAACGCACAAAACAATGCGCCCGCACTGCGCTCGATAAGCGGCAGTGCGGGCGCATCGTCCGGCGTTGCGAGGCGAACTCGCGCAGCCGGTATCGCCGTCAAACCACCACCTCCTGCGGCGCCATTTCAGTGCCGTACGATGCCCAACGGCCATCGGCGCCGGTTGCCGCCACCGTCGGCTTGCACTGCACGGCAGTTTCGTCGAGCCCTTGCAGCAACGGACAACGTTCGAAGAGTTCGGCGATGAAGTCGACAAATACGCGAACCTTAGGCGACAAATGACGATTATGCGGATACACCGCCGAAATCGGCATGGGCGGCGGTTTCCATTGATGCAGCACCTCGACCAGTTGGCCGGATTGCAGATACGGAAGCGCCATGAAGCGCGCCAATTGCACCGTGCCGAAGCCTCCGAGCCCCAGTTGCAGATAGGCTTCGGCGTCATTGACGGCGATGGGGCCCTGCATATTGATTTCGACTTCCTTGCCGTCCACGAGGAACTGCTCTTCGATGACGCGTCCCGTGCGACTCGAGAAGTAATGCACCGCAGTGTGGCGTTGCAGATCGTCGAGCGTATGTGGCATGCCCATGCGCTCCAGATACGCCGGTGACGCACACGTCAAGCTCTGGAACAAGCCCACACGCCGCGCGACGAGGCTCGAATCCTGAAGTGTGCCGACGCGCAACACGCAATCGACCCCCTCCTGAATCAAATCGACCGGCTTATCGCCCATGCCGACCATGAGTTCGATTTCCGGATAGCGGTCGTGAAACTCGCATAACGACGGCAGCACCACAAGCTTGGCGAGCGAGCCCGGCATGTCGACGCGCAGCTTGCCGCGCACGCGCTGGCTGCTCTCGCGGAACGACGATTCCGTCTCCTCGATATCCGCGAGGATTCGCAGGCAGCGCTCGTAATAGGCCGCGCCGTCGGGCGTCAGGTTGAGCCGGCGAGTCGTGCGTTGCAGCAGTCGCGTGCCCAGATGTGCCTCGAGGTTTTGAATAATCGTGGTCACCGAGGTGCGCGGCAACCCGAGATTGTCGGCCGCGCGTGAAAAGCTGTTTGCCTCGACCACTCGTGTGAAGACCTGCATCGCTTGCAAGCGATCCATGATGTTTCCCCATTCAAAAAGCACTGTTGCACTGGCCGATCCGGCATTTTGTGTCCCCGCCCCCACGCATATGCATATTGGTCGGGGGCATAAGCCAATGCCCATAAGGCCGACACCGATTAGTCGAGCTGGCCGAACAGTGTTGCCAAATTATAGGCGTTTATCCCGATGTCCGTGGCCTCTAGACTTCGCTCCATCGAATGTCATGAGAGGGGTATCGCTCGCGCGAACCCAAAGTTATATGTCAGCCAACGCCAAGTCGCATTCCGGGCGATCGGGACAACCGGGGCAAACGCACCGCACCGAAGATGGACTGCGCATCGAAGAGGTGAGCATCGCCGGCCATGTGGGCCCGGTGACGCTGCGCCTTTACCGGCCCACCAGCCCCGCCGCAGGTGCGGACTATGAGCATGCCGGCGAGCCCGGCGTGGTGGTGCCGCTCGAGGCGCATCTGCCCACCGTGCTGTACTTCCACGGCGGCGGCTTCTGCAAAGGGTCGCTCGACGACGGCGACGTCGCCGCGCGCTACCTGGCCTCGAACGTCCCGGCGCTGGTCGTCTCGGTCGGCTATTCGCTCGCACCGGAGCACCCGTTCCCTGCCGCGCCGGAAGACGCCTGGTGCGCCGCACTCTGGCTGCAACGCCACGCCCGCCGCTACGGCGCGAGTCCGCGCCGGTTGGCCGTGGTCGGTCACGACGCCGGCGGCAACATTGCTGCGGCACTCACGATGATCTCGCGCGATCGCGGCGAAGTGGCCGTTTCCGCACAGGTGCTGCTCGCCCCGCTGCTCGACCCCAGCATGACCCGCCTGGCCGACGGCCGCACGCCCAGCGATATCGAAGCGAACGAGTGTTCCAGGTGCTATCGCGCCTACCTGCCGCACGCCACGCAGCGCTTGCATCCGTATGCCGCACCGCTCGAATCGCGCCGTCTCGCGGGCCTGCCGCCCACGTTGATCGCATCTGCCGAACACGACCTGCTGCACGTCGAAGCCGAAAAATACGCTGCCGAACTCATCGCGGCCGGCGTGCCGACACAGGTCACGCGCCATCGCAGCGCTTCCCACCACGGCCTGGCCGCTCTGCCCGCCGCGTTGCGGGAAGTGGCCGCGTTCCTGACACGCCGGCTGGCACCCCCGCCGCCGGCTCTACCCAGTGAGTCCATCCGATCCCGGAGCTTTCAAAAATGACCACCCTCGCTCGCAAACCTGTACTCATTGCCGCCGCCGCTACGCTAGCGCTCCTGGCCATCGGCACGCTCACCGTCGTGCGCGTCGACGCCAGCACGCCCGCCGCCCAAGTCATGCCGACTGCGGAAGTGGATGTGGCCAACGTGATCTCGCGCACCGTGACCGACTGGCAGAGCTATTCCGGCCGGCTCGACGCAGTGGATCGCGTCGATATCAAGCCGCTCGTGTCAGGCACCATCACCGCCGTGCATTTCAAGGACGGTCAACTCGTGAAGAAGGGTGACGCCCTCTTTACGATCGACCCGCGTCCGTATGCGGCCGAAGTGGACCGTGCAGCGGCGCAACTCGCGTCGGCGCAGGCCCGTGACGTCTTCACCAGCACCGACCTCGCCCGTGCACAGCGCCTGATTGCGGATAACGCCATCGCGAAGAAGGACTTCGACCAGAAGGAAAACGCCGCGCGGGAAGCCGTAGCCAACGTGAAGGCGGCGAAGGCCGCGCTGGAGACGGCGCGCATCAATCTGGGCTACACGCAGATCGTGGCGCCGGTCGCCGGTCGGGTGTCGCGTGCAGAGATTACGGTCGGCAACACCGTGTCGGCCGGCGCACAATCGCCCGCGCTGACCACGGTGGTGTCGGTCTCGCCGATCTACGCGGCGTTCGACGTCGACGAGCAGACCTATCTGCGTTATCTCTCGCGCGATACGGCCAAAACGAGCGGCGTGCCCGTCGATCTGGGCCTCGCCAACGAAACGGGCTACTCGCGCAAGGGCACCGTGTATTCCGTGGATAACCGCTTCGACACCACGTCGGGCACGATCCGCGTGCGTGCGCGCTTCGACAACGCCGACGGCGCGCTCCTGCCGGGGTTGTACGCCCGCATTCGCGTGGGTGGTGGCGAACCCCATCCGGCGCTGCTCGTGGACGAAGCCGCTGTCGGCACGGACCAGAGCAAGAAGTTCGTGATGGTCGTTGATCCGCAAAACAAGGTGCAGTACCGCGAAGTTCAGTTGGGCGAGCGCCACGGCGGTCTCGTGGAGATCGCCGCAGGTCTGAAGGATGGCGAACGCATCGTCGTGAACGGTCTGCAACGCGTGCGTCCGGGCGACGCGGTCTCGCCGAAGACCGTGAAGATGGCTGGCGACACCGGCGACGTCCATGATGTGGCGGCCACCGCGGTCGCCGCCAGCGACACCGCCAATGCGGCGGGCAAAACCGCCACGCCGGCCGCAAACAACGCCAACGCCACACAGAAGACTTCGCAGACTCGCAGCAAGGATGGTGCCGCCACACGTTCGGCCGCAGCCCAGACGGGCGCGGTGACGAAGACGGCGTCGCGTTCGTAATGTTCTTAACGTTCTCAGTGTTCGTAACGCGCATACCGTTCATACCGTTCGTAAGTCGCGTGCAGGCACACGTATTCATTGCACGCTGAACGACACCCCAGACTTTCGTCATGAACATCTCAAAATTCTTTATCGACCGACCCATCTTTGCGGGGGTTCTTTCGGTCATCACGCTACTGGCCGGCTTGATCGCCGTGTTCCAGTTGCCGATCTCGGAGTACCCGGAAGTGGTTCCGCCGTCGGTCGTCGTGCATGCCCAGTACCCCGGCGCGAACCCGAAGGTGATCGCCGAGACGGTGGCTTCGCCGCTCGAAGAGCAGATCAACGGCGTGGAAAACATGCTGTACATGCAGTCGCAGGCCAACAGCGACGGCAACCTCACCACAACCGTGACCTTCCGTCTGGGCACCGACCCGGACAAGGCGCAGCAACTCGTGCAGAACCGTGTCTCGCAAGCGCTGCCGCGCCTGCCCGACGACGTGCAGCGCCTTGGCGTAACGACCATCAAGTCCTCGCCCACGCTCACGATGGTGGTGCACCTGATCTCGCCGAACGACCGTTACGACATGACCTACCTGCGCAACTACGCGCTCATCAACGTCAAGGATCGCCTCTCGCGGATCAAGGGCGTGGGTGAAGTGCAGTTGTGGGGGGCGGGTGACTACTCGATGCGTGTGTGGCTCGATCCAGCCAAGGTCGCCCAGCGCGGCCTGACCGCGTCGGACGTGGTGAAGGCCATTCGCGAGCAAAACGTGCAGGTTGCCGCCGGTGTGATCGGCGCGACGCCGGCCGGCCCGAATACGCCGCTGCAACTGAACGTGAATGCGCGCGGCCGATTGAACACGGAAGAAGAGTTCCGCGACATCATCCTGAAGACTTCGCCGGACGGCGCCGTCACGCATCTGAGCGACGTGGCCCGCGTGCAGCTCGACGCCTCGTCCTACAGCCTGCGCTCGTTGCTCGACAACAAGCCGGCCGTGGGCCTCGGTATCAACCAATCGCCGGGCGCGAACTCGCTGCAAATCTCGGACGATGTCCGCGCAGCGATGGCCGATCTGCAGAAAGATATGCCGCCGGGTGTGGAATACCGCATCGAGTATGACCCGACGCAGTTCGTACGCTCGTCGATCAACGCCGTGGTGCACACGCTGCTCGAAGCCATCGCCCTGGTGGTGCTGGTGGTGATCGTGTTCCTGCAAACGTGGCGTGCGTCGATCATTCCGCTGCTCGCCGTGCCGGTGTCGATCGTGGGCACGTTTGCCCTGCTGCTCGGCTTCGGTTACTCGATCAACGCGTTGTCGCTGTTCGGGATGGTGCTCGCCATCGGTATCGTGGTCGACGATGCGATCGTGGTCGTCGAAAACGTGGAACGGAACATCGCGGCCGGACTTTCACCGAAGGAGGCGACCTACCAGGCGATGCGGGAAGTGAGCGGTCCGATTATCGCGATTGCGCTCACGCTGGTGGCAGTGTTCGTGCCGCTCGCCTTTATGTCGGGTCTCACGGGTCAGTTCTACAAGCAGTTCGCCATGACCATCGCCATCTCGACGGTGATCTCGGCCTTCAACTCGCTCACGCTCTCGCCGGCCATGGCCGCCCTGCTGCTCAAGGACCATCACGCCAAGCCGGACTGGCTCACGCGTCAGATGAACCGTTATCTGGGTGGCTTCTTCGGCGCGTTCAACCGCGTGTTCCATCGCGGTTCGGAAAAGTACGGCCAGGGCGTGACCCGCGTGATCGGCCGCAAGGCCGTCATGATGGCGATCTTCGCGGTGCTGCTCGGCATCACGGTACTGCTGGGTAAGGTTGTCCCGGGCGGCTTCGTGCCGGCGCAGGACAAGGAGTATCTGATTGCGTTTGCCCAGTTGCCCAACGGCGCGTCGCTCGACCGCACCGACAAGGTGATCCGCGACATGTCGGCCATCGCCCTGAAGACCCCTGGCGTGAAGAGTGCCGTGGCGTTCCCGGGCATGTCGGTCAACGGCTTTACCAATTCGTCGTCGGCAGGCATCGTGTTCGTCACGCTCAAGCCGTTTAGCGAACGTAAGGACAAATCACTGTCGGCCGCCGCCATCGCCGCGAAACTCAACGGCGAATATTCGAAGAACAAGGACTCGTTCATCGCGGTGTTCCCGCCTCCGCCGGTGCTGGGTCTGGGTACGCTCGGCGGCTTCAAGTTGCAGGTCGAAGACCGCGGTGCGCTCGGCTACGAAGCCTTGAACGACGCTACGCAGGCATTCATCAAGAAGGCATCGCAGACGAAGGAGTTGGGCCCGACGTTCTCGTCGTACCAGATCAACGTGCCGCAACTGAATGTGGATCTCGACCGCGTGAAGGCCAAGCAATTGGGTGTGCCGATCACCGACGTATTCGACACGATGCAGATCTACCTCGGCTCGCTGTATGTGAACGACTTCAATAAATTCGGTCGCGTGTATCAGGTTCGCGTGCAAGCCGACGCGCCGTTCCGTGCGCACGCCGATGACATCGGCCTGCTCAAGACGCGCAACGGCAATGGCGACATGGTGCCGCTCTCGTCACTGGTGAAAGTCTCGCCGACGTACGGTCCGGAAATGGTGGTGCGTTACAACGGCTACACCGCGGCCGACATCAACGGCGGCCCAGCCCCGGGTTACTCGTCGGGTCAGGCGCAAGCCGCTGTGGAACGCATTGCGGCCGAAACGCTGCCGCGCGGTGTGAAGTTCGAATGGACCGACCTGACGTATCAGCAGATTCTCGCGGGCGATTCGGCGCTGTGGGTGTTCCCGATCTCCGTGCTGCTGGTGTTCCTGGTGCTGGCCGCGCAGTACGAAAGCCTGACGCTGCCACTGGCCGTGATCATGATCGTGCCGATGAGCATCATGTCTGCGCTGTTCGGGGTTTGGCTCACACGGGGCGATAACAACATCTTCACGCAGATCGGTTTGATGGTGCTGGTGGGGCTGTCGGCGAAGAACGCGATTCTGATCGTGGAATTCGCCCGGGAACTGGAAATGCAAGGCCGTACCGCAATCGCTGCCGCTATCGAGGCAAGCCGCCTGCGTCTGCGCCCGATTCTGATGACGTCCATCGCGTTCATCATGGGTGTGGTGCCGCTGGTGACGTCGACCGGTGCGGGTTCGGAAATGCGTCATGCCATGGGCGTGGCCGTGTTCTTCGGCATGATCGGTGTGACCGGTTTCGGTCTGATCCTGACGCCGGTGTTCTACGTGCTGCTCCGTACGCTGGCAGGCAAAAAGCCGCTGCATAGTGCGCACGCGTCGACCATGCCCGCCAACGTCAAGGCCGAAGTCTGAAGGATGCCAATCATGCAATCGCAATGGATCAAACGCAGTCTGGGTGTCTCGAGCCTGCTCGGTACCCTGCTGGTGGTGGCGGGCTGCTCGATGGCCCCCACGTACGAAGTGCCGAAGGTGACCGATAAAGGCACACCGACGACCTTCAAGGAAGCCGCGCTCCCGGCCAGTGAAGCCGGGACCTGGAAGACCGCAGAGCCCTCCGAGGCCGTGGCGCGCGGCGAATGGTGGAAGGTGTTCGGCGACGCCACGCTCGACCAGCTCGAAGCAGACGCACTGTCCGCCAACCAGAACCTGAAGGCCGCCGCCGCCCGCGTGCAACAAGCGCGCGGTGTGCAGCGTCAGGCCCGCGCCGCCCTTTTCCCGACGCTCGACGCCGGGTTCGGTCCCACCCGTCAGAAGGTCTCGCCGGCCTCGCAGCTTCAGCCGGACGGCACGAATATCGCGCCGTTCACGCTGTGGCGGGCGCAAGCGAGCGTCGGCTACGAGGTCGATCTGTTTGGACGCGTGTCGGATAACGTCGCCGCCGCCCGTGCAGACGCCGAACAAAGCGAAGCGTTGTTCCACTCGGTGCAGCTCGCGCTGCAAGCCGACGTCGCGCAGAACTACTTCAACCTGCGCGAACTCGATGCCGAACAGGCGCTGTACACGCAGACGGTAACGCTGCGCGAAGAGGCCCTCAAGCTGGTGCAACGACGCTTTACCGAAGGCGATATCGGCGAGTTGGACGTAGCACGCGCCAAGGCCGAACTGGCCACGGCGCAATCCGACGCGCTGGCCGTCGCCCGCCTGCGCGCGGCGTCTGAACACAGCCTGGCCATTCTGCTCGGCAAGACGCCGGCGGAATTCACGTTCGCGCCGTCGCCGCTCGTGCCTGTCGCGGTGCGCATTCCCGCAGGACTGCCGTCGGCGTTGCTCGAACGGCGTCCGGATATCGCAGCAGCCGAACGGGCGATGGCCGCTGCAAACGCACGCATCGGCGTTGCGAAAGCCGCGTTCTTCCCGTCGCTCTCGCTGACCGGCTCGGGCGGTTTCGAAGCCGCCACTCTGGGCGACCTGTTCAACTGGTCGAGCCGCACGTTCTTGCTGGGTCCGGTGGTCGGCGGTCTGCTCTCGATGCCGATCTTCGACGGCGGTGCACGCAGCGGCAATCTGTCGCGTGCCCGTGCTCAGTACGAAGAGGACGTGGCGAACTACCGTCAACAGGTGCTCGTAGCGTTCCAGGAAGTCGAAGACAACCTGTCGAATCTACGTCTGCTTGCGGCGCAAACTCGCGCCCAGGACGACGCCGTGAAATCGTCGAACCGTGCTGCGCAACTCTCGCGCACGCAGTATCAGGAGGGCTCGATTGCTTACCTCGACGTCATCGATGCCGAGCGCACGGTGCTGCAGTCGCAACGCAGCGCTGCCCAGCTCGCGGGTGCGCAAGCCGTGTCGACCGTCAACCTGATCCGTGCTCTCGGCGGCGGTTGGGGGGATGTGCCAGCGGCCAACACGCCGGCGACGCCTGCGCCCTCTGCCCCGGCAACGGCAGCCTCCCCCGGCGGCAATGCCACCGTGGCCGTTCGCTGATTGGCGTACGTAACTCGATAGAACGTCAGCAAGACAGGCGTGACGCGCCCGACGTACCGGGCCGTCACCCAGCATCGGACGCATCGAACCGGCGGCCGCACTCGTGTCCCCCAAGACGAGTGGCGCGCCGACCCGCCCCCGACGCGCGCCAAGCACGCCGCCGGTTTCGATGCACCCGATCATCGGTTGGTAAGTACCGGAAAGGTTTCTTCCCTGCGTCCCTGCTCGCCCGGCGCATGCCCGAATCGGCATGACCGGGCATTTTTTTATGGCTGCGAGGGCAGGACGGACACACACGGTTCTCGCTTTCGCCAGACATCGCTCCCCCCCGCGTTCCCCTCGCTTGAAATCCGTCGGACTTTTCCTGAGCAAGTCTCGCGCCTTTGACGTCTCGTTTTCCTCGATTTGGTGCGCCATCTCGCCGCCAAGCTGCATGACCCGATGATTTCGCTGCGTCGCAGCATTAAAATCACGCCTTCCTGCCTCCCAATCCATCGATATACGATATATCATGCGCAAAATATCAAGACGCCGCCCCCAATTGGTGCGGCCGATGGAGAGAGACAACATGGCAGTGACTCGACGGGACGTGAGGGATTGGCTGGCCGGTTTTCTGCCTGCCGTGGTGGCCGTGCATTGGAAAGAACGACTTCGCGCGGGCGTCGGCGCACTGTGCGGGATCGCGCTGACCGGTGGCCTGACGCTCTGGATGCTCGGCCCGGCCACCTACGTCCCCTGGCTGGTCGCGCCGATGGGCGCCTCTGCCGTGCTGCTCTTCGGCGTGCCTGCCAGTCCCCTCGCCCAGCCTTGGTCGATTCTCGGTGGCAACCTGGTGGCGGCCTTCGTCGGCGTAACGTGCGCGACGTTCATCCCGTCGCCGGTCGTGGCGGCCGCCACGGCGGTCGGCGTCTCCATTGCGTTGATGTTTACGTTGCGCTGCGTGCATCCGCCGTCGGGCGCCGTGGCGCTGACTGCGGTGCTTGGGGGCCCGGCCGTTCACTCGCTCGGCTACGGCTTCGTGCTCGAACCGATTGCGCTACAGTCGATGCTACTGCTTGGCGCCGCCATCGGATATCACGCACTCACCGGCCATCGCTATCCGCATGCCGCTCGCGCACAAGCCCCTGCCCGAAGGGTCGATGCCTCAGCCATTCCCGTCACGACTGCCGATGCGGAAAAAGCGCTCGCCCGTCACAGCGAAATGCTCGACATTTCCGCCGAAGATCTGGCCAGCCTGCTGCGCGATACGCAACGCGAAGCCTATGCGCGACGCGCCCGTGAGCTGACCTGCGCCGACGTCATGTCTGCACCGCTGGCGAAGGTTCGGGCCACTGACGAAGCCCCTGCGGCATGGCGCCTGTTGCAACGTCACGGACTCGAAGCCCTGCCGGTCGTTGACGGCGACGCACGGGTGATCGGGCTGGTAACGCGGCATGACCTTCATACGCGTCGCGCACAACGTCAGCGTTGGCCGCGATTCGGCGTCGCGATCGGTGCGGGACAACGCCCGGCAGTGCGCGATCTCATGCAGGGGAATCTGAAAACAGCCACGGCCGGCATGCCGCTCTCTGAACTGCTGCCGCTACTCATGATGCAACGGCACGGCACACTGCCCGTGCTGGACGACGCAGCAAGGCTCATCGGCGTGGTCACGCATGCCGAAGTCCTCCGCAAGGTCATGGCGGCCTGACGCGTTCCCAAAGCGCCGCCCGCGAGACGCATTGCGCGTCGCAGGCATCAAAGCCCTCCCCGTCTTCCGCCCCTCACGTCCGGCTTTCCTGCCGACACCCCGCCAGCGGGTGTATTTGTCAGTCCTGAGCCGATCTGCAAGAATGGCGGCGTCATGACGCGCTCACGCCTGACAGCTTCGATCAACGAAGCGATATTCGCTCAAGGGGAAACATGGAACCGACTACGTTCAAGCAGTGTTTCAAAGGAGCATGGCGCGACGGCTTCAACGCATTACGCAATCGTCCTTTGCTATGCCTGACGATTGCCATCGTCCTGCTTGTCACGTCGGCACTTGGCGTCTCGTTCAAGCAACTCGCGCTCACGGCGGCGCAAACCGGTGAACCCGCCGTTTTCCGGCTGCGCCTCGCGCTCATGTCCTTCGGTGTGGCGCTCGTGAACATCGTGACGTTTTCCGTGCTCGCCGTCCATGTGGTGCGTTACACGGTTCTCGGCCCCGACGCTGCGCGGCAAGCTCATTGGTACGGACGCGATCTCTGGCGCTACCTCTGGACGTCGATCCAGATCTGCGTCAGCCTCGCCGTGGTGTGGTTCATTGCGGCGTTCTGCGTCGCATTCGCCTCGCGTATGGCGGGACGCAGTGATTCCTATGCAGCGCTCGGCACGTTTTTCGTTCTGTTGATGTGCGCGTTGGGCTTCGTGCTGATTCGCGTGTCGCTGATCTTTCCGCAGATTGGGGCGGGACGCAGCAAGCGCTGGCGTGCAGCGTGGCAAGACTCTCGCGGGCACTTCTGGGTGATGTTCGGCACGACGCTCGGCACCATCCTGCCATTGATCATTGCCGGCGTGATCGTGACGATCCTGTTCGCAGTGGTTCTGCACTTCAGACCGGCGGCCACGACCGTCGTGCTCGGCACGCTGATTCTGCAAACGGCGCTCTCCATCGCATGGGTAGCGGTCGCCACCAGCGTTTCCGGCTGGCTGTACCACCGCTTCGCCGAGCATCTGCAGATGCTCGGCGACGCACCGGACGATGACTGAGGCGGCAAACACCGCGCCCCAGTGCATCCCCCGAAATCAGGCGGCGTTGGCGGTGGCCGCGCTGCTCTCAAGCGTGCCGAAGCGGGCATATTCACCCAGGCCGTCTGGCCATTGGGTGAGAACCTCGAAGCCCGTTTCGGTCACGGCCACCATGTGCTCCCACTGCGCCGACAACGAGCGGTCGCGGGTCACGACAGTCCAGCCGTCCGCCAGTTGCCTCGTATCCGGCTTGCCGACATTGACCATCGGCTCGATGGTGAAGATCATGCCCGGCCGCAGCGTAAGCCCCGTGCCCGGACGTCCGCAATGCAACACTTGCGGATCGTCGTGGTACGTGGTGCCGATACCGTGCCCGCAATAGTCGCGCACGATGCTGAAGCCTTCCCGGTGTGCCACGGACTGAATCGCATAGCCAACGTCACCGAGCGTTGCGCCAGGGCGCACCGAGCGAATGCCCGCGAGCATCGCCTCGTAAGTCGTGTCGACCAGACGCTTGGCGAGAATGCTTGGCTTGCCGGCGTAGTACATGCGGCTCGTGTCGCCGAACCAGCCATCCTTGATGAGCGCGACGTCGATGTTCACGATATCGCCGTCATGCAGCTTCTTTTCACCGGGAATGCCGTGGCAGACAACGTGGTTCACCGACGCGCACACCGTCTTCGGATAGCCGTGATAGCCGATGTTCGCAGGGACCGCCTTCAGTTCGTTCACGATGAAGTCGTGACAGAGGCGATCGAGTTCATCGGTCGTGACGCCCGGCTTGACATGTTCGCCGATCATCGCGAGGACCTGCGCAGCCATTTCACCTGCGCGACGTGACAGGGCAATTTCTTCTTTCGAGCGAATAACAACGTGTTCGCGCACCATTACGCCACCTTGTTGAATGCGGTGACAGGTGCACCGGTTGCCGGGGGAGCGATCGCACCGGCCTCACCGGCCGATGCCGCATCGGATTCGATAAGCTTGCGGCAAATTTCGCCATAGCTCAGCGAGGGATTCAGTTCGGCGAGCATGCCGACACGCAGCCAATGCTCGGCTTGCGCGTTGATCGAGCGACTAAGCGCGCCGCTGGTATTGCGCAGCGCCTCATGCATTTGCTCCGATATCTTGACGATACCCATGTTACGGACCTTTATATATGAAATGACTACGAAACGTATATTATCAGGCTCGCGCGGAGTTGTCTCGCCTAATCGTCATTGAGAGACAACCGGGATGTCATGGTGACGCATAGGCAGTCATGAGCGCGGCGGCAATTGTCGCCGGCGCGTTCGGTCTGCTGGTGCGCCGCCCGTGGCTGGCCGGTGTTTGCGCCGGCATGCTGATGTTCAAGCCCCACTTGGCCGTGTGGCCGTGCTCTTTCCCTTGTTGTTCCTCTGCGGACGGCATTTCCGGGCGCTGGCTGCGATGGCGATCACGGCGACGCTCTTCACGGCCGTCAGCGGCCTGACGTTCGGCATCCCCCTCTGGATCAAGTGCTTCGAGGCGGCATCGTGGTTCAACGCGACTGTCGCTGAAAACGCCTCGGGCGGAGTCATGCGGGCAATGCCATCGGTGTTCGCCACCGTCAGGCGGCTCGGGGGCAGCGTGCCGGTGGCGTATGCCGTACATGCCGTCGTTGCCATCCCCGTCGTGCTGACGACGCTCCGGCTTTGGACCCGCAGGGCTCGCTTCGCAGTCAAGGCAACGGCCGCAGTCATCGCTACGCTGATGATCCAGCCGTACATCCTTCACTACGATCTGGCATGGCTGCTGTTGCCGATCGTCTATCTTTGCCACGATCGGACGACTCGAGACGCATGGACGAACCGCGACCGTGCCATCGTCTGCCTCGCCTGGTGCCTTCCATTGCTCTCGCTGCTGCCGTCATACTTCCCCGCGATATTGCAACCGGGCGTTCTCGTGCTGCCGGCCCTGTTCGTCGTCACGTCATTTCTTGGCTGCCCGGCAACGACGAATTCCTGCATATCGCGGGCTTTTCACCCATCGGCCTCAATGGACACCTCGACCGAAATGTCGATCAATTCGGAAGTTACTGAAACGCGGGTATCGGCAAAACTGCGATGATCGAAGTGGCCCCCGGAGCACTTCAAGCGCAGGAGATCTCGATGAACGATTCGCGCAATAGCGACGACAATCCAACGAACGACACTGACATGACACCCGGCGAGCAGGATGCGGCACTGTTCATTCCCCGGTCGCTCGCCCGCGAAGGACACGTCGTCTGGTTTTACGAGCAGAAGAAGTACCTGGGTTTCGAGTGGTGTGAGTTGACCAAAGAAATACAGAAGCGCCACGTCGCAGATTCCGAAAATGCGATCTACTTCGATACGTATGCGCACGCGGTAGTGTCGTCAGACCGATTGGTCAACCCGAGTCTCATCCTGTACTCGCCCGGCAAGGGGGAGCCGCCCATCGTGAAAGGATGACCATGGGAGGCGGCTCATCTCGGTGATGGCAAACTGCGGGTGGAGGGGTATCGCGCCCCTCCGACGGCGGGCCATTGGGCACACAGGACATTCACTAGGCGCGCCGAAAAGTGTTGTTTTGTCGGTCAAATCCGCGTATAAGTAGCTGATCGAACATCAAGTCTGACTTTTATCGATCCAGCGTCGATCTCACCGATCTTTGCGAGACACTTCCGATCTCTGAATTTCTTGTTTGTCCGCCACTGGCGCTGTCCCATGCATTCCGCGATGGCTGCACGCCGGGAAAACCAGGAGTTTGCATGAGTACCGGAATTGTTAAGTGGTTCAACGATAGCAAAGGCTTTGGCTTCATCAAGCCGGATGACGGTGGCGACGATTTGTTCGCGCACTTTTCGGAAATTCAGCCGCAAGGACGCACTGAATTCCGAAGCCTTCAGGAAAATCAGCACGTCTCATTTGACGTCACGCGCGGCCCGAAGGGCTTGCAGGCTTCGAACATCAAGCCGACCTAATTAGTCCCGTTTGCGGGTTCCCTCATGTCACCGCCACTGCGTGCGGTGGACCGTGGGGACTCGCACAGCCGGAGGCAGTATGGCCTACGTAATCCCGTTTTACAGGGGCTTCCGCCTAGAGACGTTCGTATTCCGCCATCAAGACGCTGACTCGGTCGAGCGAAAGCACGACCGGACGTTCGGAGTATCTGTTCGAATCTCCCGAACCACGCTGGAAGATCCGACGTCGTCCACTGATCCCAAAGTGTTTCGCCTGGAGAGTCTGCCGTTCGACTCCATTGGCGAGGCGCGACGTGCGGGAAATAGCTACGCGCAGTCGCTGATTGACGACATCGTCCGCGACGGGCTTGTCAAATCCTGAGCGAATCCCGAGATCGCCATGGTCATCGCCCCGAACTGGTTTCTTTACGCCGGGTACCTGCCGCCAGATGGCGCCAGGCTTTTCTCCGTCGCCGCCGTGGCGTATGCGATCGCATTGAGCCACAGGAGCCTTGGGACCAGACTGGCCCAGCATCGCCGAATCTCGAGATGGTTTTGCCTGTCCGGTAATGGCGAACGCAAATTGCCCAATTGAGAAGCACGCTTGTCAAAGAAGGCCCTAAGGGTCCATAGAACTTTTACAGGAGCATGTCATGCTCACCCTCTCGACGCAGGCCATCACCGTCGCACTTCAGCGCATCGCTGAAAAGAGCGCCAAACAGCCCTCCGATGCGGTTATCAATGCCCTTCTTGCTCGCGAACTGATCCACCGGGTCGGCAAGCACTTCGAGCCGACACAGTTTGGTCGCTCGTATTGTCGCAACGCCTATGCGGTGCGGCCGTCGTGGTGAGTTGTCGGCGGTCCACTTGAGACGACTGTAAGACACTAATCCGCAGTTCGCCTGACAGTGAAGGTGACGCGTTCCGAGTCGCGCCCCAAGCGCGGTTCGGATGCGGATGAATGGCGGGAAATCTCTCAGAACGTATCTGACCACGGGCGCCTATCTCGCGCTCGAAAGCGGGGCATCGGCGTCTTCGATGCCCCCGTTGTCGTTGTGGCATCGACACCTTGCCCATAACCGGGATCACATCTGAGCGATGGTCTTCGACGGATCGATAGCCACGCCACCCACCATCACCGTCTTCTCGCCGCCATCCATCGCTGGCAATGCAGATGCTGGCGCCGGCCGCGCCAGTTTCGTCAGCAGTTCCCCTTCTTCGCCTGTCCCGGCGGGCAGAAACCGTTGCCGGGGCCGCCGCGCCCGCCATGGGGACCGTCATCAGGAACGTACACGGCGCAGCTTGCGAGCAAGACCGTGCAGGCGAGGAACAGGAAAGTGAGTTTTCGCATGAGTGAGGCCCTCAAAATGATATGGACACGGAGCGATGTCTTCTCGCCCTCCGGACGCCATTTTATCGATAGGCTGATCTGTCTGACCGATAGGCACCAGGAGGACAAGAACGTCTGACCTCAATGCCGTAACGTTTGATGCGCGGAAGCGCCCGACCGTCAGTGCAAGTTCTTCGGCCGAGGAGAATTGCGCATTAACGCCCCACATTGCTTACCCGATTGTTTTCGAGCGGTGACCGTTTTCCCGACCACGATCAGCGCGCGCGCATCCGAATGAGTGATGAGGGCCTTCTTCCGGTTCAACCATCCTCCGTTTGAATGATGTGACGAGTCATTCGCCCCAGTTAGACTTCTGCAAACTACTCGGGGGAGTGTGCATATGGTCAGCAATGGTAAGCAACGCGTGTATCCCGTCGCCCTTGCCGTCGTTCTGACCCTGAGCAACGCGGCTGGCGCCAATGAGCTTCGCGTGGAATGGCTAAATAGCCCATGTCCCAAAGGACTACCCGCACAAGACGCCGAAGAAGGCGCCCAGAAGTTTGCGCCGATAGTGGGAGCAGTAATCACCGTGCTCGCACCGAAGCTGATAGCGGCCGGCATCGACCTGGCCGCCAAGAAGCTACAAGCTGCGGGAAGCGACAGACCCGACCTGCTTTCCGCGCGCACCGATGCGTTCTTCTACGAGTATCTCCGCCAACGCCGGAACGCCCTTCAGGCCAGGTGCATCGTCGCTGTCGAGGCCGAGAACTTCAACGCGCCCCTAACGGAGGAAGAACCGCACCGGTGGCGCATCAACGCCCCGCACGTGGGTGGATTTATCAATCCACGCATGATCTTCATGGCGGCGGTTGAACCCGCCCCGGAAGGCAAGCTCTTCAGGCTTGTACCCACTTATCTCGAAATCGGCGACTGGCGTGTCCACTCGTTCTTCGGTGGCAGCAAGCGCGATTACAACTTCACCGTCAGTCTGACAGCCATTGGTGCAGCCAAACCCTTCGCATCAACCGACCTGGCATTCAAGGGGCTCTCCGATCACACTGTCTATGTCGCGTCCGATCCAGTGCTAAGTGCACAGGTCTCAGACTTTATGCCTCTTCCAGAAGTCTCGACCGGGGGTGCCAAGTACGTCAGTGATGTTGAGACCGCCTGGGCCAGCAAAGACCGGGCAGCATCGCTCCTCGACGCTCAGTACAAGATTTCCAACGAGAAGAAGAAGCGAGCCGAACCGGGCTATGAGGCGCCTCCGGGAAAGGAGCCCAGCGTTTACAACGACGGACGCTACACGGCCAAGCTTGATGCCTACTGCAAGGGCGTGGCGCAGAGCAATAAGCCATTGGCCAGTGCTCAGCGTACGGTACCTGCCGAATGCAACTGGCGTAACCAAGTCGCCCTTGAAGCCGCGACTTCCACAAAGGCAGACGCCGAACTCCGCCCCACCTCGCTCGTCTGGGCCGCAAAGACTTGCTGGCCCGACCCAACCGTGCGAAAGCAGCAGCTCGCCATGCCGGCGCCAAAGGGTTACATCTGCACGGAACCAAGCACCCTCGCGGAGGCGCCTTCTAAACTCCATACTCGGGTCGCGACGCTGGTCGTTGTGTCGGAAGTTATTCCTGGCAGCAAGGCCGCAAAGTTCTTCGGTGACGTTTTGGCAGACAGTAAAGCCGACGTCAGCAAGGTCATTACTGATCAATTGCCACCGATGACGGACCAGGCGAAGGATGCGAAGGATTCCGCGCAGCGAGCGCTACAGCAAGCCGTGGTGGACGCCGATTTCCAGGTAACCTTGGCTCAGAACCGGCTTGACGAGTTGCCGGCAGACAGTCCCGCGAGCAAGTTCACTGAGTTGCGGATGAAGCGCCAGGCGGCTTGGTATGCAGCAAATAATGCGTATCGTGCTGTAGGCCGTCCCCCTCCTTATCCGGAAACGGACCAATGAGCGCTCGTCTCGCTGCGGGGTTACTTGCCACTTGCCTCGTATCAATGGCAAGCGCCCAAGTCGCGCCGCTAGGAATGAGAGCCTATGACCCTTTCATTAATGGCGGCACCAAGGCTGCCCCCGAGACCGCCAGATATATGGCCGCAATCATCCAGGAGGGGGCGAGCTTCCCAGCCGGGTATATATGCAGCGGCACGGTAATAGCCGATGGCTGGGTGCTGACAGCGGCCCATTGCACATTCAACGTTGAGTGCCAGGAGATTCTCCCGCAATCGCTCAAAGTCTCTGCTGGCGTACTCGTCCAGACGGCAAACAGCCCCACGCGCCCAGTGACCGACATCCGTCGCCACGAGAATTTTCAATGCGTCCCACTCAAACAACAGCGCATCGACATAGCGGCAAACAAGCCGCTTCCAATGGGACACGACATTGCATTGCTTCGTGTTCCGGCTGCCCGCGCGCCTACACCTCGTCTGTATATCGCGAGCGCCGCGTCTCAAAAGGCAGACGTTGACTCACTCTTTGTTGGCGGCTGGGGGACGACGAAATCGGGATCCGGCTCGCCTTCGACATTACAGTCGGCATCACTCAGTTTCGTTGACACCACAACGTGCTCGACTGCCTGGCAGCCTAGTATTCTCAGCACCGATTTGCTCTGCGCGGCGCAAAAATCAGCGGGTACCCCAGTGGGCGTTTGCAGCGGTGATAGCGGTGGCCCACTGGTCGGACATTGGGGCACCAGCGAAATACAATTGGGCGTCGTCAGTTTCGGGCCCTTTCAATGCAGTACAGTTGATCGGCCCAATCTATTCACCGACGTCGCGATGTACTGGCAATGGATTTCGACGATCACCGGCAAAGGCGCGGTGCAAGCTCCCTCACTAGGCTGCACTGCGGCAGACATTGAGAAGAGGTTGTGCTGATGCCATTCGCGTCATGGGGTCGCATTGACTGGCCTGGAGAAGAAACGTCGGTGGTCGCCAGAAGCAGAGAAAAGCTGGAGAAATGAACTGCGCCGCTGATGGGGCTACCCTCCGTGCGAAGTGCCGTGTCGACACTGAACCCGAATCACGCCGAGTCGGTGGCATTTCGAATGTCCCGGGAAACTTCGTTGTGCTAGCCTTACCTTCGCGATCGACGACCGAAGTACTCCTTGTAACTGGCGATGCAAACCAACTCGAAATCAACCAAATGGGGCAATTTCGCCCGCTTACTGGCCGGATTGGCTTTCGCGGCCGTCGGATTTCTGAGCACGTCACCCGACACGAGCGACGCCGTCAGACTTATCGGGATAAGCGTTTTTGGCCTTGCCGCCATCTATTTCGGTTTGCGGCTCCTGCCCCTACGAACGCATAACCGTAAGGTGGCGGCGAGTCCAGTGGCGGGCAATGTCGGCGCAATCACTGTGACGCACGACGATGATTCCATTACGGTCACATTCCCGAACGGGCGCACCCGGTCGGTGAATTGGGATGTGCTGACAAAGATCGTGATCAGAACGACGGACGAGGGGCCTGTCGTTGACGATGTCTTCTGGGAGCTTTACGTCGGTGACGCCCTCAAGCTTGCCTACCCTCAACACGCCGACAGTGACCACCGGCTTCTTAAAGCCATGCAGGAGCGGCTTCGCGGTTTTGATAACGAGGTCGTGATCGAAGCAATGGGGTCCACCGGAAACGCGAACTTTACCGCTTGGGAACGTGTGGCCTGATGTCACACGCTTCTATTCATCAACCGGCGAGCACCGTTGCTCGCTGGCTTACCTGATGCTCTGACCCGATGGCAGTTCGAGAACTGCTAACGAAGATTGGTGACACGTGGACGATCTTCAGTGTGCTTTCGCTTGACCTTCTCGGCGGACGCGCTCGATTCTCCGTGCTTGAACGTGCGATTCCGGGGATTTCGCAACGGATGCTCTCTTCGACCCTGAAGAATCTCGAACGTGACGGCCTGGTAATTCGCGAGTTGTTTCCTGAGGTGCCGCCGCGCGTCGAGTATGAGATGGCGGATCTCGGAAAGAGCTTACTGGCCCCGACTCAAGGACTGGTTGATTGGGCCAAGGACAACGGGGAGCAAGTCAGGGATGCACAACGAAAATATGACGCGAGATAGCGTTTAACACCGGAGCAGCCGAGTCGTCGTATTCACGTCGACTATCGCCGCTCGAACCGGCAAACAGGTAAATGAGCATATCCTCCCTGTCACCGGAGCGAGTGTTCAGGTTGGCACGCGATGTCGGAGTTGTAATGGTCCAATCGATCCAGGAGCTTGAGGCGCGCATCGATCGCCTTGAGCGCGAGAAGGCCATTTAAAAAAGCTACCGCGCTCTTAATGTCGGAAGGGATCGAACGTACGCGCTGATTGCCATTACCTGATGCGCCGATACAACTGGCTGCGCCCGCATCAATTTAACGACGGCTTAGCCCCAGCAGTAGCTACAGCAAAAAGCGAGCCTGTCATCATCAGCCTCAGGAAGCCACCTCTGAGGGACGTGCGTTGCACGTTTCGATAAATTGAATCGTAACAGAAGCACCTTCAAGCGAGCAGACCCGCGTCGGCGCGGCGATGTTAAATAGCCCGTATCCCCGATACGCTGGCAAATCGGGGCTGCTCTCTCGAGAGTCCTAGAGCCACGGTCGTTCGAATATTCCCTTGAGCAAGTACCAGACGCTCGTGCCACCAGAGGTGATACCGCCGACAAGGTGCAGGCTGGCAACGTAGAAGTACGCTGTGGTTCCATCCTCGAACCGATAGGTTCTGGGCGAGTAACGCCCCCACAATAGAGGCTTATGGAACGCGAAAGCTTCGTACGCTGCGGATAGACAGTAGTAGCTTAATCCAAGAAGTAGTGCCGCTCCGGCCAGAAAGCCAAGCCGGATCCAGACGGCACGCCGCCTGCGGTCGACGACGGGCCACATCAAATGCTCATTGCTGCGCCGGCGCATCAGAGATTTCCTAGATGTTAGTTCTGGAAAGTATAAGCGCGGGCTTGGCTGAGTGGTCAGGCACCTGCCTTCCAAGCTGAATACACCGGGTCGATCCCGGTAGCCCGCTCCATTGCACCGGAGCGAGCCTGAACGCTCACAGGCCATGGCCGACATGGTTAAAGCCGCATCGCCCCGGCGTTCTGCCGGAGTGCCCTTCCCAACTTTCACTTCCGAGGTTCCCGATGCCCGGCCACGTATTCGCTCGCCCTGACCCCGACTACACCGACCTGAAAAAGATCGGGCGTATCACCATCCAACGCGACGGCACACATGGCGTCGCTATCGTCGTCGATGGATTCGATTTCGAACAGTCTGGGACATGCCGACAGCACAACGCGAAAGCCATTGCTTGGGCGCGAGACGTGCTCAACACCGAACTCCAGGCCCTTCGCCTGATTCCCGGCGGCCACCCCTGGTGTCGATCTCCAACATGTCTCAAGACGACCTCGACGGCGTTGAGGAGGACGTCGAGTGGCTTCAGAAAACCCCCGGCGTAAATGCAACGTGCATCATCAATCGCAAATCCGGCGTTGCGCTATACACCGCGCCCGTGAATGGCGGCGAGCGCGAGAAGCCTGCGCCGCTGTACCTGAACGGCTGGCAGCTTCTCGAAGCGCCGGACCTCATCGCGCCAGACCGAGACACCGACGTCGATCAACGCTGGAGTTCGGTACCGAAACCCATATCAGACCCGGCACACGTACGCGTCAATGATGCTCTCTGCCGGCGAACATCCGATGTGGGTTGCGAAGCAGATGGGGAAGCACCTTGAGCACCTCGGGATCTACCGGCAACCCTTTCTCCTAGAGTTCCCTCAACTTTGGGATAGTAAGCCGAAATCCCAGAAAATTCCGTCTTCCGTATTGTGAAAATTCAATCGGTATCGCGCTTAACGTCACGAGCACCAAAAACTTACAGTTGTTACGCTACCTCTGTGCCAAGATCATCCCCTCTGCACCACTACGCCCTCATCCGTCCCTACCATGCGCCCTCTTCGCTATCCATTTGCTCAGGCCGCGCTGCGGTTTGCCATCACCGCAGGCCTTGCTGTTGGTGTCCTCGCCCTGCTCGCCCCCATCGCCCATGCGCAGTCTGCGCCGATGGTCTGGCAGATGGCCACTGAATACCCGGCAACGTCGATGCCGGGCGAGGGACTGACAACATTTGCGCAAGAAGTTGCTGCCCGCACGCAGGGCGCAATCGTCCCGAAACCAACCTTCGATGCCAGCGCTGGCGTCAAATCCGCCCAGATGCCTGCCGCGATCCGCGAGGGCAAGCTGCAAGCCGGCGACGCATTTGGCGGTGCGCTGGGCGAGGTCGATCCGATCTTCCTGCTGTCTTCCCTGCCGTTTGTCGCAACGTCCGTCGACAAGGCACACCGCTTGGCGGACCTGGCTCGCGCCGACTACGCACGCGCCTTTGAGAAGCAAGGCCAGCACCTGCTCTATATCACGCCCTGGCCGCCCACAGGCCTGTGGTCACGCAAGGCTGTTGACACGCCTGACGATCTGCGCACGCTATCGGTGCGCGCCTACGATGAAACCTCTGCGGAGGTGATGCGCGCGGCCGGGGCGAAAGCGCAGAACCTGGCATTTGCCGACACCATGCCGGACCTGAAGGACGGCTCGGTGAATGCCGTCCTGTCGTCGGGCGATGGCGGTGCCGGTCGCAAGCTGTGGGAGTACCTGCCGTACTTCACGGCCATCGGCTATGCCATGCCACTGTCGTTTACAAGTATGAACACCGCCACATGGCAGGCCTTGACGGCGGCCCAGCGCGATGCCGTCACCTCCGCAGCCAAGGCCACCGAAAACAAGCAGTGGGCACGGCTGAACACACGAGTGGCGGAGAACACCGCCCGCATGCGTGGCAACGGCGTGACGATTCAGGACACGCCTACGCCGTCCGTGCAACAGGCGCTGCGCGACGCGGGTCTGAGCGCGGTAGGCGTCTGGCAATCGCGCGTAGGCGAGCGTGGAGCGCAATTGCTGAAGCTTTACCTGGGGGCGTCGCAGAAAACGGAAAAAAACGCACTATAAGGGCTTCCCCGTTGAGCGCAAGGACCTCGTTCGCTAATCGGGAAGTAGATCTCCCCCGTACGATTTTCAGGCATGCTCCGCGCGGGTCCAACCCGCTTCACATCACCGCTGGCAGTGCAAAGCGATCGTTTATTCGCTCAGACTACCGTTACTTCTGTTGGTGTTCGCCTGATGAACGGCTTGTGGAACTTACGAGGCCGCAGGCTCGTGCTTGAAATCATCACCGTACTTCAGGATCGCCCACGCCATTCGCGCATTTTTCGCTGCGATCGCCACGGCCGCGCGCCAATATCCGCGCCGCTCAACAAGGCTTCGCACCCAACGGCTGAAGCGGTCCTGCTTCTCGCCGAGACTCGCAATAATGGCGTGCGCACCGTTCCACCAGAAGATAGCGCAGATAAGCGTCGCCTGCCTTTGTGATGCTACCCAACCGTGCCTTGCCGCCGCTGCTGTATCAGGCGTTAGGCCAAGCCATGCGGCCACCTGGCGTCCGCTCCTGAAGTCATGTCCGGCTCCAAGGCTCGCGAGTAGCGCGCTCGACGTGGTCGGACCGATACCGCGTAGTTGCATCAGCCGCTTGCTGCGCTCCTCGACGAAACCCTGCCCGGTCCGGTGCAGGCAGAGCGTGGCCTGTTGGTGTTCATCCTTCAGCGGCACAAAATGCATGCTCGGACGCATCACTGCTTCGCATATGGCCGCCGCATCGGCAGCGTCGTTCTTGCCTCGCTTGCCCGATATCCGGTATGGGGCCACGAGCTTCGGCGCCATCAGCTTCACCATGTGGCCGTGCTGCTGGAACACACGAGCCCAGTGATGCGCTCCGGAGCAGGCCTCCATGCCAATCATGGCACGGTGGAAGTTGTGCGATCAGCGCAACCAACTGGTCACGTGAGACGCGCGGTTTGGTCAGTACCGCCTTGCCACTCTCGTTCACGCCGTGAACGGCGAATATGTTCTTGGCAAGATCGAAGCGGACGAGTTGGTGGGTGCCACGCTGGGCGACATCCGGCCAAGCGAGCAAGGGGAGCATTGGCCGCATGTCGACGACAAAGGCGAAAAACACGGCAAAGTCGCGTTGCCGCCGTTGGCGCGTTCGGCGTTCGGCGATTTGCATAGCGACGAGCTCCAACGAGCAAGACAGATGAGCCAGACTTTTACTGCATGGAAATAGCGCAAGTGCCGGCAACAGATTTCGGGTGTCACCGTCCCTTAAATCTAGAGATAAGACGGACTATTGTCATAACTATTGATGTTATGTGTCATTTCCGACTTTATCCCGGCATGCCCCCTAAGAGAGTCCTCGTGTCCTCAGATACGTGGGGGCACTCAACAGGTTGCCCACGCTCATTCGCCCTATATGATCGGATAGGTGTTAAGTGGGCTGTTTCAGGCAAGAATTAGCGAGAATTGTCAAAGAGATGAGTGCGGCCACGAAGACATCTTCTTCTGGCTCTGGAACGTCATACCAGAATCCGAAAGCGTGAAGAAGAGCCGGTACAGCGACGAACAGATTGTGCGGATACTGCGCGAGGCGGATCGAGACACCGTGCCTGAGGTGGCCAAGCGGGACCTCGAGATTGAGGTCATGCGGGAGATCGGCGCAAAAAAGTGGTGAGCGCGAAGGTATCGTCCTCGGCCGTGATCGATGTGGCGGGATCGATTCGCTCACGTCGAGTCATTGAGGTGCTCGGTCGATTGATCAGCGTGCACGGCGCACCACGTTATCTTCGGTCAGACAACGGGCCGGAGTTTGTCAGTACGGCGCTTTTGAAATCGGCGGTCCAGGAGCAGATCGAGACAGCGCTAATTGATCCAGGCAAGCCATGGCAGAACGGCACCAACGAAAGCTTCAACGGAAAATTCCGTGATGAATGTTTGGCGATGGAGTGGTTTCGGAATCAAAGCGAAGCGAAGATCGTGATCGAAGACTGGCGAACACACTACAACGAAGTGCGCCCGCATTCGAGTTTGCAATACCTAACCCCGGCAGAATTTCGACGGGCTAGCGAACGTAGTTCAACCACGGGGACTACCGTCTTGACGCTGTCGTACAGAACCTCGCGAGGAACCCCACCGAAGAAATCGAACGCACACTCGTGGCAACCCAGCAGCGTTGGCAGTCGTTCGTCGGTCACGAACTCGACGTAGCTCGCCCGACTGTAACCGAGCGTCGCGACGAATGCAGACAGCAGCAGCTTGCCACGACGGAACACGATCCGTGTCGACCTGCATCGGCTGTCCCGGATCGGTTTCGAAGCGCACCAGCGGCTCCGGCGCCTTGATTGACTTCAACGACCGCGATAGGCCCGGAGCTGCGTCAGCCCGCCGTCGTAACCCATCGCACGAATCTCAATCAGCAGCGCTGTCGCCGGCAGCCAGGTCGGATGCGCCGCTCTAGCTCGATCATGCAGATAGACCTTGAACGGATCAAACTTCTGCGTGCGCCCCGACTGCGGCGCGCGATTCTGCTCAGCACAACTGCGTAAGTATTTGCGCACGGTGTTCCTCAACAGTCCCAATTCCCGTGATATCTCCCGCATTCAGGGAATTAAATTTCTTTTATACCGAATCAATAATTTTGTAGGCTACTCTTCGCTTTTATGATTTTCCTTTCGTAGCATGGCAATTGGGGGATTGATCATGGGCGTGTCACAGTCTGGCCGGACCGAAAAATCAGCTATCCAGAAATTTTTGCAGAATAATCCGGATTTCGATCCAGTCACTTTTGATTTTTTCGACAAGTCTGCAGTTCAAGCACTGCTCCAAGCCGGCGGCCTGGCGGATACTGACAGCTCCCCCACAGAGAAAGTGCGCGCTTCCGGCAAGCCGAAGAGGTCGACGACCTCCGAAAATATAGTGGAGGTCGATGCCCTGCAGGCCTACCAGCGCATGCTGCGCCTGACCGGCGACGGCGCGACGGCGGAGGTTCTCGTCTCGCTCGGGCTCGATTCGGCGGCAATCATCGCCGCCATGTCGCCAGCCCGGTTTGTCCAGACGACCAAGCCGGTTTTCGGCGACGACGAGGCGGCAGCGCGGGCCATCCATGCCAAGGCAGGCCATATCAAGACGGCGGCGCTGCATCTCTATGGCAGCGTCAAGGAACTGGTCGCCTCCCCCTCCTATCGTAAAGCGGCCTTCAACAGTGTCACTCCAGAACTGGTCGACTATTTCACGCAAATCCCCAGCTATACGGAGCTGTTCGCGAACATGAACTATTTCGAGACCGATCCGGGCCAGACGGTCTTCAGCCCGGCGGCCTATTTCTTTGATCTGATGCGGATCATCGACGAATACGTCACCCATCCCAACACGACGCCAATCAGGACCATCCCCCAGGGCTATACGCTCGAGGAGCGCCGCCCCGACCTGTTCAAGCTGAAGCTCACGCCCGCGAATACCTTCGACGAGGTACCGACACTGGCGCTGGTCAATGACATTCTCGCCCATTTGATCACGGCACGCGGCATGGGCGAGGCCTATCAATATCTGGCGCTTGCGTCCTATCCGTTCAATCTGCCGTTCAACCGTCCGCTGCTGGCGCTGCGCCGCGCGCTCGCCGTCATGCAGTGTCCGCTGGTGGATCTGTACCGAGCGATGGAAGTCGACCATGCCCCCCCCGCCGCCGACGGTGATAATGCGGTGCTGCCGCTCGATGTGGCGCGCGAGGCGACGGGGCTGTCGATCGCCGAGCTTGTCCTCGTCACCAAACCTGCGGGCGACGCCGCCTACAGCTTCCCTGGCTCCGGCATCGTCGGCACCGTGGCCGGTTCGCCTGATGTTGTCGGCATCGGCACGCGCTTCACGTCCGACATCGCCGCTGGCGACTGGCTAACGATCGGGCCGGAGACTCATAAGGTCGCCGCTATCGCCAGCGACACGGCGCTGACGGTAGAGAGCCCCTGGACTGAGGCCACCGCTGTCTCTTACGAGGCCGTGCGAGGAGAGAACAGGTTCCCGGGCAAAGGCACGATAGACGGCACAACGTCTAACGATATCGTCACGGGAAGGGGCACGAGCTTCTCGATCCAGGTCAGGGTCGGCGACCGGATTGCCATGCCTGAGATTTCCATAGACGGGATAGAACCGGTTCGCACCGTGACGGCTATCGTCTCCGACACGAGCCTGACGGTCGATCATCCTTGGCCTCTCGGGTTCAACGGGATCGCCTACACGATTATTCCCTTCAATGCGGGCAAGGGTGAGGTCGCCGTCACGCAGGGGAGCAGCACGGTCACGGGAACGGACACGGGCTTCACAACCCAGGTCAGGGTGGGCGACGAGATTACCATTACCTTCGATCATGAGGATCTGGGGTTTCGTACCGTGGCCGAGGTCATTTCCGATGATGTCCTGAGGGTCACGCAGGCTTGGCCCGTGTCATTTGACGGCGCCTATAAAATCGAACTCCCGGGCAGCGGGGTCGTCGCCATCACGGCGGGTGAGACGACAGCCACCGGAACGGGCACGAGCTTCTTCACGCAAGTCAAGCCCGGCGACTCGATTACCATCAGGGGATTGGGGGATGACGTAGGCTTGACTCACGTCGTGACCTCGATCCTTTCCGATATTAGCCTGACGGTCGAGCGGCCTTGGCCCACGTCACATGGCAGCAACACGTACCTGATCACTTCGGGCAACCCGACCAAGGGCAAGGTCGCTATTGAAAAGGACGATACGACGATCAGGGGAACCGGCACGAAGTTCTTGACCGATGTCAAGGTCCATGACGCGATTGGCCTTTTCATTGATCAGGATCTGCCGGCACATACCGTGACCAATATAGTCTCTGACAAGAGCCTGACGGTCGACCGGCCTTGGCCCGCCTCCTATGATGGCAAAGGCTACAAGATTACTTCGGTGAGGAAGGGCGCGGGCGGCATCGTCTACAGACGAGGAGAGACCGGGGTCGTGGGCATCAGCACGGCCTTCATCGCGGATTTCGCCGCTGGCAGCGAGATCCGTGTCGGTGACGTCACCGTCCCGGTCACCAAAGTCGCGTCGGACACGAGCCTGACCGTGGCCACACCGTGGTCCGAAGCAGCAGGCGCGGGCTATCTGATTGCGCTGGCCGATGGGAGCGAGGCGGCGGTGTCGCGCGCCTATGGCTACGATATCCCGCGCACCTCGCCGCCCTTCGCCGGCACCGGCATCGTCGGCTCCCTCGCCGGCTTACCACGGGTAATCGGCATCGACACGCGTTTTCAGTCCGAGATCGTCCCCGGCGATCAACTGACGATCGGCCATGTCACCCATACCGTCAACGCCATCGAAAGCGATACGGCGCTGACGGTGGACACCCCGTGGAAGACCACCAACGCCGTCTCCTACGTCGCCGTGCCGGCGCCGGGAACTGGCCAGCCCCACCGCACATTTCCTGGCACGGCCACGATTACGATCAAAGCGGGTAGCAACGAGGTGGTGCAGTACAGCAGTAATACGAACTTCCGATGGCAGTTCACACCCGGCGATAAGATCATCGTGGAGGGTGAGACGCGCACCGTGGTCGAGGTTATCAGCGACGCAAAGCTGACGATCGATCAGCCTTTTTCCTTTGATAAGAACAACGTCCCCTACCAGGTCGACTGGCCCTACCGTGGATTTCCGGGTGCTAACACGATCAACGTCCGTGCGGACAGCACCGACGTGGTGGAATATTACTATTCCACGAACTTCCTGACCTGGAACGCGCCCGGCGACAAGATCATCGTGGGAGGTGAGACACGCACCATAGTCGAGGTTATCAGCAATACCAAGCTGACGATCGACCAGCCTTTTACTTCTGACGGGACCAACGTCTTCTACCGGTACATCCCGACCAACCGCACATTCGTGGGCAAAGGCCAGGTTTATGTCAGGTTGGATAAGAATGAAGTTTGGAAAGAGGGTTCTGATGCCAGTTTCCTGCGCCAGGTTGCGCCCGGGGATCGGATCATCGTGCGCGACCATGCGCGCACTGTAACGGATGTCCTCTCCGACACGAACCTGAAGATCGACCGGCCTTTTCCCTTTGCAGGGGACTATCTCTCCTACCTGATCGTCCCCGGAGGGGGGCAGCCCCCGGCTTATATCGGTTCGGGCGGCATCATCTACAAGCGGGGCGACATCCGTGTCGAGGGCATCGGCACGACCTTCACCGTGGATTTCGCCAATGGCGGCAGTATCCGCGCCGGTGACGTCACCATCCCGGTCGCCAAGGTCGACTCGGACACAAGCGCGACCGTGGAGGCCGGGTGGCGCACCGATGGCGGCGCCGGTCTGATGATCGCGCCGCCCGAGCGCAGCGGCAGAATCCTCGACATGTTGCCGAAAGCGGGCACCGGCACGGTCGAGCTCACCAAGGACTCGACGCGCCTCACTGGCAGCGGCACAGCCTTCCGCAGGCAAATTCAGGTCGGCGATCAGATCGTGTTTCCTGTCATGGTCGGCGACGAGACGCACATGACACGCACCGTGACGGAAATAATCTCCGACAGCGAGGCGGAGCTCGACAGCGAGTCCCCTATCACCCAGGGGACACTCCACTTCACCATCCTGGCCCACGACGGGCTCGACGTCGTCGACGTCTTCCGCGAGCGCACCGGGCTGACGCCCACGGAGCTGACGGCGCTGCTGCGCCAGAACCTCGACGACGCCGAGTTCAAGGCGGGCGGCGCCGATGGCTTCTTCATCAACGATACGGGCGAGACGCCGGCCACGATCACCACCTATTTCAGCAACGACCCGGGCAATCCGGTGCAGCGCCTGTCCGGCCTGACCTTGAAGCGGCTCGACCGGATCAGCCGCTTCGTGCGCCTGGCGCACAGCCTCGGCTGGTCGTTCACCGATCTGCAATGGGCGATGACGGCGAGCGGCGCCACCGAGATCACCGATGCGCTGGTGATGGCTCTCGGCCGCATCGCCGCGCTGATGGAGAGCGAGAAGCTCGGCGTCGTTGAGATCACCGCGCTTTTTCACGATCTCAAGACCACGGGCCGCGTCGATCAGGCCAAACCGCAGGACCCGTTCGACAAGATCTACAACGCCCCCATGATGCTGAAGGGCGCCGATCCCTATGCGAAGGACTCGTCGACGCCGTTCGATCCCTTCCGTCAGCCGCCGCAGCTCTGGAACATCAACCCCGAGGAGGGAAAGAAGACGGGGACGGACGAGGTCATCCGCAGCCGTCTGCGCGCGGCGCTGCAGGTCAAGGACGCCGATCTGACGCGGCTCGCCGTCTATGTGCAGTGCCTGACCGGCGCCGCCAAGCCCGACGAGATGAGCCTGACGCTCGCCAACCTGAGCTGGCTGTGGCGGCTCGCCGCCACCGCGAAGCGGTTCGGCTGGACGGTCGACGCCTACCTGACCTTCCTCGGCCTCGCCTATTATCCAACGGCGAAGGATTACTTCCTCCCGCCGAAGGACGCCGTCAGCTTTGCACTCGACAAGCTCACGGATCAGTTCGCCCTGGCGCACTGGGTCGAGGACAGCGACTTCGACATCGCACAGATCCAGTATGTCGTCAACGGCACCGCCCAGGGTTTCTCGCCGCCCTATGCCGAAGACGACGTCGCCAGCTTCATGGCCGATCTCGCCGCCATTGCCGCGTCGACGCATCTCTCCAGCACCACGCTTGCCGCCGTGCAGCTCGATGCGGCGCAGGCGGACGCCCTCTTCGACAAGCTGGTAAAGGAGAGTTTCGTCACCGCAACCGGCATCGTGCTGCCGCTCGACAAGAAGAAAGAAGCGACCGACCATACGGTCAGCTATAACGCCGTCGCCGATCTGCTTCCGGTCCACGTCGGCGGGAACGATTCCGTCTTCGGCTTCAACGACGCCTCCTTCGCCAGCGCCAACAAGGGCATCAGCGCGGAGGAGTCGAAGAATGTCTATGCCGCGCTGCTCCAGCACAAGCCGCCGATCCTCGAGCCACAGCCGTCCGGGACCGCCGCGGTGGCACAATCCTTCGGGCAAGCGACCAATATCTCCTTCCTCGCCTCGTTCTTTTCCAATGGCGCCATCGCCAAGGTGGAGACCGTGCGCCAGATACTGCTGGCGGCGCGCGATGGGATCGACAGCCTTATCAACATTCTCGACCAGACGCTCCAGGTGCAGCACACGACCTTCACCCGGGCGCTGGCCAGCTTCATCGGCGTGGCGCAGCCGACGGTCACGGCGCTGCTGCCTTTCGCGAGCGAGCGCGCGCCCCTGCCCGATTATCTGGAGGTTTTCCTGACGCCGCTGCCGGAGGGCAGCACGCTGCCCAAGCCAGCGCTGGCGTTCATCGCCGAGGTGGCGCGGTTCGGTCTCGTCGCCGGCACCTGCCGGCTCAATCCGGTCGAGACAGCCTATTTCACCTCAACGGATGGCGGGGAGCATTTCAACATCCACTGGCCCGTCTTCAACATCCGCGATATCAGCGACATCGCGGCCTATGTGACGCTGCGCAACGCCGTCGGGGCCGATAGGGCCGAGATCATCACCTATTTCAAGACGCCCGCCGATAACAAGGACCGTCCTGGCGGCAAAGCGGCGGCGCTGGTGGCGGCGACCGGATGGGACGCTAGGGATGTCGATGTGCTCACCGCCTATTTCTGGCCGAAACCGGCGCCGGACGATGCCAATACGGTCGTGGGGCTGACGCGGCTTGCCGCCGTCTTCGATATCGAGCGCCGGCTCGGCGTGCGCGCGCAGACGCTGAAGGAGTTGATCGCCACCAGCCATCTGCCGATCGAGTCCAAGGAGACGCCCGGCAGCGTCGATCCGGCCCATTGGAAGACCTATGAGGACGCGGCCGAGACCGCCCGCGGCATCGTCAGCGCCACCTTCAGCGACCAGGCGCGCACCGACGCCGATGCGACCATCGACGGCGAGGTCAACGCCGCATCGCGCAATGCGCTTGTCGGCAACGTGCTGTGGTGGATGAACGCCGCCAACCCGACGATCGTCAGCGTCAACGATCTCTACCGCTACCTGCTGCTCGATGTCGAAATGGGTTCCTGCACCACCACCTCGCCGATCGCCCAAGCCATCGCCTCGGCGCAGCTCTATCTGCAGCGGGCGCGAATGATGCAGGAGTCGGGCGTGCTCACGCTCGACATCCCGGAAATCTGGTGGTCATGGATGATGAACTACCGGATCTGGGAGGCCAACCGCCGGATCTTCCTCTACCCTGAGAACTATCTCGAGCCGTCGCTGCGACAGGATGCGACACCGGATTTCGAGACCCTGGCCTCGGAGTTGCTTCAGAATGCCCCGACCAAGGACAATGTGGTCAAACCGTTCCAGACCTTTCTCAAGGCGCTCGCGGTGCTCGGCGGCCTGACCCCGGCCGGCGCCTATCAGGCGCTTCGCAGGGATCCGCAGACGGGCGAGGAAAAGGACACGCTGTTCGTGGTCGGCCGCACCCGGGCGCAGCCCTATCAATTCTATTTCTGCACCCTCGACAATGCGGTCGAGTGGAGTCCCTGGCAGGCCATTGACCTCACCATTGCCGGCGAGCGCCTGTCGCCGATCCATGCCTTCAGCCGGCTCTTTATCTTCTGGAGCGAGTTCGACAGGTCGCAAAGCGGCACCGTCGCCAGTCAGAACTCGAGCACGCAAACCATCGACAAGGCGACCCTTCGCTATGCCTTCTACAATGACGGCGAATGGTCGCCCGCCCAGTTGCTCGACGACATGGCGCTGCTCAACACTTATCCATCGCCCTCTTATTCCCCCGGCCCCACCGACAGGTTCCAAAACTCCCTGCGCAGGAAGAACAGCTATTGGCAGTTTCCTTATGTGCTCGCCACCGGCCGTGGCTTCGTTGGAACGGGGCGTGTGGAATTCTCCAAAGACAGTGCGGTTCTCAATGGCGTCCGTACCCAGTTCACGCGTGAGGTGCGGGCCGGCGATACCGTCGTCTGCTTTGGTGAAAGCCGTATCGTCAGCCTCGTGGCAAATAACGATCAGCTCGTCGTCACGCAACCCTGGTCGGGCACGGTTGAACAGGCTGAATACAAGATCATTCCAGTAAACGAGACCAGCCATCTCATACCCTTTACCGGCACAGGCAAGGTCTCGACGACTGCAAACAGTGCGGGCGTCACCGGCAAGGGCACGCGTTTCCTCGATGAAGTCGCTTTAGCCGACAGGATCGCCATCGGCGGAGAATCTTACGTAGTCCTTGATATTCAGAGCCATGAACAACTCACGGTCAACCAGAACTGGACCGATGCGCACAAGAATGCCGCGTATACCGTGGCTTCCAGCCGGCGCAGCGATGAGGCGATCATGGTCGGCTACAGCACATGGCAGCAAACGGTGGACGCGGGAAGCTACACGAATTTAAATCCTGTGCCCAACGGCACCGAGGACACCTTCATCGCCGCACGGAATAGCGTCGGCCAATCGGTCACCGACGCGATGCGGCTGGCGTATCACTATCGCCCTGCCGCCAAGGGTGGCGGCAATCCTGTTGCCGGCTACGTGCCGGTGTCGAACTGCACCTTCCTCGACGCCAATCTGGCGCGCTCGTCAGCCAAGGTGCTGTGGGCGGACTATGCCTATGGCTCCGAAGCCAATGGCCGCCCCTATCGTCCCGAGTTGCCGCGCCAGTTCGCGCGCCTCTCCGTCCATCCCAGCGATAATCTCCTCTATGACAATTATTGGGGCACAAACCTGCCCGGTCTGCTCGATTCCGACCGGAATCCGACGGTGGAGGGCAGCGTCGACCTGCTGTTTAACATCAACGCGGACAAGGCTTCGCTCCTGCCCGTCGGCAACAAGCCGGGCTCGTTCCTGTTCGACAATGGCGACGAGACCTTCCTGGTGCGGCCGGACGACCCGACGATCCGGCACCTTTCCGAAACTTTGCTGCGCAGCCCGCGACCGTGGCCGGAGAAGGAGCTGGTCAGCAGTCAGATTCTGAGCACGGGGAACTATACGGCGTTGGGCAGCCCCCTCGCAGAGACCCGCTTCAGCTTCACCCGGCTGTCGACCTCGGTGATGCCGGAACTGCAGCGCCGACTGTTCCTCGACGGCATCGATGCGCTGCTCTCGCCCGCGTCGCAATATCTGCCGGAACTGCCGTTCGACCGGTTTTCCGGCGCGGCCACCGCACCGGAGCCGCAGGTCGTGCCGCCGACCTCGACGCTGATGGATTTCGACGGCGCCTTCGGCCTTTACTTCTGGGAACTCTTCTTCCACGCGCCGTTCCTCGTCGCCGACCGCCTGCAGGGCGTCGGCAAGTTCGAGGACGCGCTGTCCTGGCTGCAATACATCTTCAACCCGATGCAGCCGCCCAGCGCCGATGACGGGCCGGAGTCAGCCACGCGATTCTGGCGCTTCCGGCCGTTCCGCCACATGGATCAGCCGTCGCTGGCCGCCAACCTCACCGATCCGCGCCAGATCAAGGCCTACAATAACGACCCCTTCGATCCCGACGCCATCGCCGCGATCCGTCATGTCGCCTATGCCAAGGCGATCGTCATGCGCTATGTCGACGCGGTGCTGGACTGGGGCGATGCGCTGTTCACGCAATACACCCGCGAGACCATCACTCAGGCGACCAATCTTTATGTGTTGGCCCAAGACCTGCTCGGCGCCAAACCAGTCTCGCAGGGGCGGCTGCCACTGCCGCAGCCCAAGAGCTTCAGTGAGCTCAAGGCGAAATACAAGGACGAGATCCCGCAGTTCCTCGTCGACCTGGAGAACACACCGTTCCTGACGCGGCTCGACGACAACGCCCGTTACGCGAGCCAGCCGGTCAATGATGTGATCGCCTATTTCGCGGTGCCGGAGAATGCGGATTTCATGAAATACTGGGATCGTGTCGATGACCGGCTGTTCAAGATCCGCCATTGCATGAACATCGACGGTCAGGCGGTGCCGCTGGCGCTGTTTGCGCCGCCGATCGACCCGGCGATGCTGATCCAGGCGATGGCCGGCGGCGGGGCCGCGGCGCTGGCGAACGCCCTGACGGAGGGGGTGCCTCATTATCGCTTCGACTTCCTCATCGAGCGGGCCCAGGCTATCGTCGAGCAACTTATTCGCATCCACGTCAGTTTTTCGTTGAACCTGACAAGGCGGGATGCGGAGGCCCTAAGCTTGCTGACCACGGAGCAGGAGAATCTGCTCCTCAAGATGACCACCATGATTAAGGAGCAGGACGTCGCCGAAGCCGAGGCCAACGGCAAGGCGCTCGAGGAGAGCCTCGCCAGCGCGCATGACCGCCAAGCTTATTATGTTGGCCTGATCAGTAACGGTATCTCGGCCCGGGAGCAGTCGAGTCTCGACAGCATGATAGTCGGGAAAACCTTAAACATGATAAGCGGGATCGTGAAGGCGTCGGCATCCATCGGCTATGCCCTACCCCAGGCCGGCTCGCCCTTCGCCATGACCTATGGCGGAGCGCAGATCGGCGCCGCCCTCACGTCTGCCGCCACCGTGCTCGAGACAGCAGGAGCAGTCGCGGACCTATCGTCAAAGCTGATCTCGACCTTCGCCATTTATGAGCGCCGCGCCCAGGAGTGGCGCCTGCAGCAACAGATCGCCGCCCATGACGTGGCGCAGATCGACAACCAAATCCAAGCCAACTCCATCCGCATCGCCCTCGCCAAGCAGGGGCTTGTCATTCAGGAGGAGACGATCCGGCAAAACCGGGAGCGGGCAAGCTTCCTCAAGGACAAGTTCACCAACAAGGCGCTCTTTCAATGGATGGTCAATCAGATCAGCCGCATTCAATTCCAAACCTATACGGTCGCCCATCAGCTCGCATTGACGGCACAGCGCGCCTATCAATTCGAATACAACAGCGATCGCCGTTTTGTGACCTTCGATTACTGGGACGCCGCTCATGGCGGCCTGACCTCGGGCGAGGGTCTACAACTGGCGCTCACCCAGATGGCGGCGAGCGTGCTCGATACGCCTCGATCGCTGGAAATCGAGCGCACCATCTCGCTGACGGATATCAACCCCCTGGCTCTGGTCCAGTTGCGCGAGAAAGGCGAGTGCTTCTTCGAATTCTCCGAGAGCCTATTCGACCATGACTTCCCCGGTCATTACTGCCGCAAGATCAAAACGCTCTCGGTCTCGATCGTCTCCGCAGTCGGGCCCTATCGGGTCATCAAAGGAACATTGACGCAGCTCAGCAACCAGGTCGTCCTGAAGTCCGACAACCAAGGGCTCAATGCCGTCAAATTTCTGCTTGGAGAGGAGAGCGCCACAGTGCCGCCGGCCTCGGCGATGCGCAGCAACTGGCGCAACCACCAGGAGATCGTACTGTCGAACGGGCAGGAAGACAGCGGCCTTTTCGCGCTCAACCTGGAGGACAGCCGCTATTTGCCCTTCGAGGGCACCGGGGCCGTGTCGTCTTGGCTGTTGAGCCTTCCGAAGGGCACCAACCACATCGCCTTCGATGCTATCAGCGACGTGACCATCCGCTTGAAATACACAGCCAGTGATGGCGGAGACGCCTTTCGCCGCAAGGTGGCCGAGCTCGCTGAGCTGAAGACACTCGCGGGCTTCGAATATATTGACTGCCGTTCGATGTATTCCGACGCCTGGCAGCGCTTATTCGCCCCCGTCGGTCCGACGTCGGACACGCAGACCCTGTCGCTGCCCATCACCGATTTCGTGCCGCCGCACGTGGACAACGCAAAGCTAATGGGCTTCTACATTCGTCTGTCGGCCGATCAGTCTGTAGCGGGGTCCTATATCAGCGTGGATCTCAGCAAGCAACGGGCCCCGGACGAGGTGAAGCTCGATGCGGCCAACACCATGTCCTGTATGTTCGGGGAGAATGACAGGCCCTACATCAAAGACATTACGTCCAGGCCGGCCGAGATCATCTTCGATCTCAAGAATACTCCCGCCGCCCTGAAAACCGACGGCAAGCTGAATGCGGATGCGCTGAAGAATATAGAGATCGTTTTTTACTACGTGGGAGACGTGAAACTCTCTGGGTAGCTTCAAGATTCGGAAGAAATAGTACGTTAGCCGTATTGCAGCACTATTAAGATCAATGATTTACTGCTTGAAAACCAAATCAGGTGCGGTTCTATAGCACGACCACCAATAGCCATCAGTGATCCCACGGCGTCCATGACGTTTTTCGTATTGGCAACTAGCCCCGGAAGTACTTGGCCAAAAAACTGCTGGAACTGGATCATCTCGTAATGATCTGCGTCATCGCCTCCAATGGATGACGGAACAGACAGAAAATCTAAACTTCCGGCGTTGTGGAGTCTGACGACTGCGGCGATGACATCTGCTTGTCCATATGCTTCAGCCTCGCCCAAACGTGGAACTAGTAACGATAGAAGCGTTTTGCTTTTGTACCGATCGAGAATGTCGTGTTCGAGAGAGTTCGTCATTACGGACCTTAGACGTAACCAAGCGACAATATCATGAGACGCTTCAGAGCCAACCTAGCTCACATCCAGTTCGCTAAGTCCGTTAAAACCTGCGGCGAGGTCGCATGCTGCAGATTACCGCTCTGGCGCACTGCATTTACGAAGCCATGCGGGCTGGGTCGTTCTTTGCTATGCCAAGGTGGGTTCCGATGGCCCCGCCAGTCCAAACCCAAACGTCACGCGCTCGGAAGGACCGCAACAATCCGCCCCACCTCTGCGGCCATTGCCTGAGCCATCCGCTCAAAGGCATCGGCCGGTTTAAGCGCCGAGAGTGCACCATTACGCCCGTGCGTAGTGGGAAATCCCATCCCCAAGAAACACATTAAGTCCTGGTGCGTTGGCGGCGAACCAAGCCTTGCAAGCCAAAATGTCCGGGGCCGTAGCGGGAATCAGTCCCAAGGTTGGCGCCAACTTGAATGCGAAGTCCAGGTCGGCAAGGGCCTTAGGCGTGACACCCACCGCACGCAATACGTTCATCATCGGCACCAGTGAAGAACTGCTCCCCCCCTCCACCAAACATCCCTTGTCGTATGCGTAGGAGTGGCCCCGCACCAGCGTGTATATCGGAGGGAGCGTACCGCCGGCGCATTTTGGTCTCGCAAGCGCAGCTTCGTTGATCCATATCGTGGCGTTACCTCGGTTTATCAGGCCGGTGTTGTACGCAGCCCAGTTCTTGACCCGGTAGCGCTTCTTCGACTCCTGCGTCTTGCTTGTGTCCCCGCGCATCTTCTCGGCAAGCAAAAATCGAGAATCTGCCCAGGAACCCCCTCTGTAGACAGCCCGGCACAAGCAACTATGTCTCCCGATTTATGCAACAACGCCGAATACAACAAGCTCCAATCAGATCATCAGCTCGCGCTGTTTTGAGATACCCCGTGGCTTTCTGCGAGGTAGTTCATCTACGCATTGCAAATGCATTGACCTGAAGAAGAGTGGAGTCAAAATGAAACACAAATGAAATTAAAACCAAATTTCAATATTTAATTTGACTGCATAAACCGGATCCTCTAGTTTTTTAGCACGTACTCAGACGTGCTTGATTCTCGACGGGTAGCTTAAAAACACAAACAAAGGAGACGAACTCGTGGGCGTGCAGCATTTCGCCGTGGCATTGGCTGCCTGTTTTGTCGGCATTCGGCGGCGCACTGGATAGCTCTTCGGACGCGTACCACCTGTTTGGATGCGAGAACGATTACAAATCGAGCCAGCAATGGGATCCGAGCTCATGGCATACGCACATCGCGCTGACGCGCCGTCGAGGTCCGTTGCATCGAGCGGCGGCTGTCTCAGCCCCCTCCCCCATGCCCGGTCATAGGAGCCATGATGCATAGCCAAACCAACATTGACGCCGTTGCCACCGTTCCACTGTCACACGAAGCGACTTCCCCGCTTGTACAAGCCGGAGTCACCGCAGCACACTGGAGTAGCGCACAACAGATGGCCCGCCGACGTGTATTCTCGCGGCTGTTGCAAGCGCTGTTTCGCGAAGCGCTGCTCAATCCCGACCAGTTAATCGTTGACCCAAGCACGAACGTCACGTTACTTCCAATCTGGCCTCAGCGAGCGTTGTTGCGCTTTACCGGCCTTCGCGCGGGTGCGCTTGGCAGTTGGACTCTGACAGGCGACGCGGTCCTGCTGACACAAGATCATGCCGCCGTGTCTATTGGGTGCGCGTCCGACTTGCTCCGTTGCCTTAAACCGTTGCTCAGCACACAGGAAGCCGACATTTCCAACCTGACTGCTGTCGAACGCCTCTCTCGAGAACTTGAAAACAGTCAGGAAAACGATACGTTGTGCCAGGCATACCGCCTTGCCTGGGGCGAGCGGCTTGCGAGTGAACTGGCCGCCAGCAGCACACGGGATGCCGTCGACCTACTCACAGGTCACGGCACGCCGTATGCCTTGGCACGCACCGAGCAGTGGGGGACAGGCGGGCATCCATGGCATCCGGGTCATAAGGCTCGCTTGGGGCTGACACCCGCGCAGGTGATGTCGCTGTCTCCAGAGTGCGAAGCGCGGGTGCAAGTCGGTGTCGCTGCGGTTGCCGTACACCGCCTGAGCGTGACAACCATGGAAGGCACTACTGCATACAACGACTGGTTTGCCGAAACCTTCCCCGCGCAGATAGCGAAGTTCCGTCTCTCACTTGAGCAACGAGGACTGGCGCTCGAGGAATGGTTACCGTTGCCTGTACATCCGTGGCAGCGTGATGCAACGCTTCGGAAGATCTTTGCTTCAGAACTCGCTTCCGGTGATTTGATCTTCCTGCCAGACGTATTTATTGCGGCACATCCCACCATGTCTTTCCGAACCGTGGCTGCGACCGATGCACGCGGTGGCCCAATGCTGAAACTTCCAGTATCGATGCGACTGACCAGTGTCGAGCGGACTGTATCCCCAAAATCGGCTGTGATGGGCCCACGTGTTAGCACACTGATCGAGTCGATTCTGAGTGCCGACAGCGACTTAGCCAGCACACTGTCAATCGTTCCTGAACGTCACGGATTACATTTCATCGATCCAGACGACAACCGAGCTCGTCATCTCTCGATGATCGTGCGCGATACGCCGACAGCATACGTTCCCGAGGGCCAGTGCCTATTGCCCGTCGGCGCACTGTTCACGCCAGATTTCACCGCAGACATGTCCAGTGCCGGGGCACCAACACTGCTCGACACCGTACTCGCACGCCAAGCGTACGGTAGTCGCGCCGAACGTGCCGCGCGCTTCTTCGACGCTTATCTGCGTGCGGCTATTCCAGCGATCGTGGGACTCTATCTACGATATGGCATCGCTCTAGAAGCCCACCAGCAAAATACGTTTATTGCAATCGACGCAGTCGGCATGCCAAAGCGGCTAGTGGTGCGAGATTTCGGTGATGTGAAGATCGCCTCGCCAGCACTCGAAGCACAGGGCTTCTCTATCTCGCCCTTCCGTGCTGGACACACCGCCTATCCCGACCACGACATTCCTCGCAAGAAACTGATCCACGCCTTTCTGCTATGTCATGTCGGCGAACTGGTGCTCGCGTTATTCCCTGAAAAGGGTTGTACGCAGGGCCTGCACCAATGGAGCGACGCCATGCACGCTGAGTTCGAAAAACAGCGAATGCACCTTGATCCCGTTACGTGGGCCAGCGAGCGTCGCGCGTTGCTCGATGCACCGTGGACGTTCAAGACATTTGTACGCATGCGCCTGCTCGACAGATCAGAGGACATGCACGCTACCCTGCCCAATCCTTTTGCGAAAGGTGGTCTGCTCACCGAGCCGGAATGAGCCAATCGGCGCCGATCAACGCATGGCACAGCGCCATCCGATGGTTGCTGATCATTCAAACGCTGTCCATGGGAGCGATGGAAATGACCGGCCCATTCTGGCCCATCTTCCTTCGTGAGCTCGAACCGGTACCATATGTCCCGTTTGCGTGGGTGGCGAGCGCGGCGTACTTCGGACCCATGGCCGCCACGATGGTGACGGCCCCTTGGTGGGGACGCCTTGCGGATAGGGTCGGCCCCAAGCCGATGCTTCTTCGCGCATTAATTGCGTTGGCCGCGTCACAACTATGGACGAGCTATGCCCACTCCGCTGTTAGCGTTCTGCTAGCGCGGACCATACAAGGAGGGTTGGCGGGTTTCTTGGCGGCGGCACAGGTCTATGCGATACGCATAGCACCGCCGACTGCGCGACATCAGATATTTGCTGACCTGCAGACAGTGACCGCTTGCGGCAGCTTCATGGCACCGTTGATTGGCGCATGGCTGGTGGACTGGTTGGGCTTTCGGATGGCTAACACGACGGGAGCTGTGCTTATCCTTTCCAGCATTGCGCTCGCCATGCGGTTCTTGCCGCCGGTCGCCCCCGTGCTGTGCGCTCGCAGGAACAACGTCGCGACCGCATCACCGTTGGGCGGCTTCGTAGTCGGTTTGTTGCTGGGTATTGTGGTCGTGCAGGCCGCACGCATCATGCCACAGAGCTTCCTCGCACCGTACGTCGCGGAGACACTTCACGGCTCAGTCATACTTGTCGGCATCGCGTATGGTGCAACGGCAGCCACGCTCGCGCTATCGGCTCGCTGGTGGGCGAAGCATTTCGTCAATCTGCCGCCCTCAAGAATACTTAGGCGAGTCTGCGCGCTGATCGCTCTGTGCGCGGCAATCGCACTATGGCAAGGCTATGCGTGGAACAACACGAGTTTTGTCATTGCGCGTCTCGCGTGGGGGTTATGTTTGGGTGGATTGCTCCCGGTGCTAAACAGTCTGGTATCCGAAGCCAGTCCAGAGGATCGCGAGGGATTTATCATGGGCCTATGCAGTAGTGCCGCCAAAGCCGGGGCACTCATTGGACTCGGTGTGTCAGCTGTTTCGACCGGCCTGCTCGGATGGCGAGCTGGGTTTGTAGCGATGGCAGCGGTGTATGGGGTGGCGTTGGCTGTCGTGATCCCCCTGCGCTGGTTGCTTGGTAAATCGGCATTTGCTGATTGGCAAAGACAGCGGGATACGACATCCGCTGGCCAGTGAGCCTTTGCAAGGTTCTGTCGCAATAGCCAGGCCCCAATGCATCGACCAACGTTGCACGGTTTCGTAGGTGGCCTTGATGCCGCGCGGCCAGCATTTCCTCGACCTGCGCAAGCTCAGCGGGACTGGTCGCCACGGTCACACGGAGCAGGTGGCAGAACTGGGCATCTGCCCCTTGCGAATCATATGCAAGAGCTCAATACCCGTGAGCGGTGCACGTACAGGAAGGAAGCCGAGGACCTGATTCCCCTCGCACAATCGTGCGCCCTTCAGTTCGACCAAAGTGGCCTGCGTGACCTCGTGGACCATCAGCGTCTTAGGTAGGCCGTACCGCGCCCCTTCTACCATCTCCCACCTGTTGCCAACCTGCCGCAATTCGTCGCCGAACAGCTTGCGCACGCGTGACTCGTTGTTCTTGTGGGAGATCTCGGACGCCTCCAACCATCCCTCTTGGCCCGCCCGCGATACCAGATATTCGTTCTCGAACGTCTTGAGCGCAAATACGTCGGCGGCTTCGTGAAAATGCGGCGATGCGTCAAACGTAGCACAGAACTGTCGCGAATCGACGCCCTGTTGCCGCATCTATCGCCGTTAGGCCGGGAGCACAACCTGACCTGTGATCACCCGTGATGCAGCGACGCCAAGATCAGCGCCGGCGGGGGGCAGGAAAAGTGAACATTTCGTTTTCCTAATAGTGCAGTACCAGCCTCGGCGGTCGGCGCAAAGATACATAAAAAGTGTTGCGATCAAACGCACTTGCGTGGTGGCTTCATGATCGCGCACGCCGAGGCCGGGAAGGATCTGTAGTCGGCCAGATGCGCTTTTTTTTATAGTCGGCGATGCGGCTCATCGTCCAACATGCGTCTATCCGGCTGGCGATGGCAGTTGAGTCCGCCTATGCCAGACATCCTACGAGAGAGAGCCGAGCCAGTTGCCGGGAAACTCGGCGGCGATGCCTTTCTCCACTGCCATGTTACCCATGCCGATTACTCCCACCAGTTCACATTCGCTAGCTGCGCCGGCTCGGCCGCTGAGCACGCTGTCTTTCCCTTCCCAGCAAGTCAATGAAGCCCAAAGGCTGGCGCTTGAGTATGTAGGTCAAGGAGACGATCCGGGGCACGAGCGGCGCTGCACCGCGTTATTGGCCGCGCTCGCCTGGGCTCATCGCCAGTTCAGCCAGACGGGCGGTGACGACATGGAGTCGGTGCACTGGAATCTGACGCAACACTTGGCGCGCTCATGCCGAGAAGGCATAGACGCCGAGGCATTGGCGGAGACTCTCGCAAGCCTTTGCGTTGTTAGCGCGCACGGTAGCCAATCCCCCGATCCCTCGCCAGTTCATGTGCAGCTCGCCCGTGACGTGCTGGCCACGCTGGATACTCGCGTGGACGCGCACGAGCTCCTGTGCGAACTGCTCGGAAGCTTGTCTGAGCGGCGCGGAGGACATGACAACGGCATTGATGAGCTCTACCGGTCTGCGCTATGCGCATGGGTGGCTATCGCGCCGCTGGAGTGGGGCGGGAAGGGAGAGCGTGCGATCGCCAGGGACAGGATTCTCAATATGGCCGACGGCAAACTGGATTTGCTTGGCTTAGGGTTGGGGCATCTGCCCGAATTGCCCGCGGGCCTCACAAGGCTTGACGTAAGCGGCAACCAATTGCCTCATCTGCCGGAACTGCCCGCGAGCCTCACGGTACTTTACGCAAGCGACAACCGTCTGACCGAGCTGCCGGAATTGCCCGCGGGCCTCACGATGCTTGACGTAAGCGGCAACCAATTGCCTCATCTGCCGGAACTGCCTACAAGCCTCACAGAGCTTAACGTGAGACGCAACCAGTTGTCCCGCCTGCCGGTCTTGCCCGCGGGCCTGACGGCGCTTGGCGCAGGCTTCAACCAGTTGACCCAACTGCCGGCGTTGCCCGCAGGCCTCACGATGCTTAGCGTAAGCGGCAACCAATTGCCTCATCTGCCGGAACTGCCCGCGAGCCTCACGGCACTTTACGCAAGCGATAACCATCTGACCGAGCTGCCGGAATTACCGGCGGGTCTCAAGCTGTTCAGCGTGGGTGACAACCAGCTGACCGCACTGCCGACCTTGCCCGCGAACCTCATGGATCTCTGTGTGTATGGCAACCATCTGACCGAGCTGCCGGCCTTGCCCGCGAGCCTCGGGAGGTTGGACACCCGTAACAACCAGTTGACTCGCCTGCCGCCAAGCGTGTTGAGCTTGCCATACAGTGGTCAGGTATTTGTCGATAACAACCCATTCTCGCCTGCCTACCTGCAACGATTGCGTGCTGCGCTGTCGGCACCAGGATACAGCGGGCCTCGGATCCACTTCTCCATGGCGACTGCCGGCGTGAGCATCGCAGCGACGCGCCCGCTTCCCGACGCGGTTCGGGACTGGTTCACCAACGATGAGCAGGCGCAGATGAGCCAATGGCGGATGCACGGCGAGGAAGCGCACGCGGCGGAGTTCTCTCGGTTTCTGGACCGTTTGAGAGAGTCCGTCAATTACAACGCTGACTTCAAGAAGGCCGTCGCCAGTTGGTTATCCAGGCTCGCCCAGGATGGGGAGCTTCGGCAGCTGGCCTTCCAGGTCGTTCAAGGGGCCACCGAGTCCTGTGAGGATCGGGTCGCGCTCACTTATAACACCCTGACGAAACTCAGCCATGCGCACGCCGTCACCCGTGGCGAGTGCGATGCCAGGCTCGACGAGATCGTCGACCGTGGGCGCGGCGCATTTCGCTTGGACGCGCTGGAGAAGATCGCCCGCCAGAAAGCCCAAACGTTATCGCTGGTTGACGAAATCGAGGTCTACCTAGCCTATCAGGTCCAGTTGCGCGACCGGCTGGAATTGCCCACTGACATCGCAAACATGCGCTTCTTCCACGTCGCAGGGGTGGCGCCGAACGATCTGATGGACGCCGAGCAAGAGGTTCGCGCTCGAGAGTCCACGGAGTTCGCTCAATATTTCCTGGTGGAATGGGCACCTTGGCAGCAGGTGCTGGCGCGGTTGGACCCTGAGGGGACCGAGCGAGCCCATCAAAAATTACAGGACATGCTCCTCGGATATGAGCAAGAAGTGGCGGCGCAACTGGCCAGTATTAGTCTGCCGAAAGATCATGATGCGCAGGCGCAGGCTGGGGTCGGTATCATGAAGGCGCAGCAGTTGGAGGTCTATAAAGAGCTCTCTCGGGAGTTCTTGTGCAAGCGGGGTGAGGAGGTGCTCATGGACCGGATCATGGGCGCTGGCAACCGGTGACAGCGCCGGCACCTCTCAACGTCAGCGAGGTACAAGCGGTCAGGGGCCTTCGCCGGCCGGTTTCGGACCAAGCAGTCCGCGAGACAACCTGCGGTTCACATCGGCCCCACGTCATCCTTGCGGAGCCGGTCCTCCGCGGGCTTCGTCAGCGTGCCGTCTGCGCGCAGGTAAATTTTCAGCGCGCTGGACGCGACGCCGTACTGCCTGGCCACGCCGTCAAGCCCCGCCCGCCTTGTCACCCCCCGGCTTGCCGAGACGCTACCACTCCCGCACCATCTCGAGGGTGACTTCCGTGCCAGGCGGGTTGAGCCGGTCCCCGGCGCGCTTCGTCATCGTGCCGTCTGCACGCAGGTAAATTCTCAGCGCACCAGACGTGACGCCGTACTGCCCGGCCACGCCGTCAAGCCCACCCGCCTTGTCAACCCCCTGCTTGCCGAGGCACTGCCACTCCCGCAACATCCCGACCGTGACTTCCATGCCAGGCGGGTTGAGCCGGTCCTCGGCGGGCTTCGTCAGCGTGCCGTCTGCTCGCAGATAATGTTTCAGCGTGCTGGCCGCGACGCCGTACTGCCTGGCCACGCCGTCAAGTCCCCCCGCCTGACCAATCCCCTGCTTGCCGAGGCACTGCCACTCCCGCAACATCGCGAGGGTGACTTCCCCGCCAGGCGGGTTGAGCCGGTCTTCGGCGGGCTTCGTCAGCGTGCCGTCTGCGCGCAGGTAAATTTTCAGTGCGCTGGACGCAACGCCGTACTGCCTGGCCACGCCGCCAAGTCCCCCCGCCTGACCAATCCTCTGCTTGCCGAGACGCTGCCACTCCCGCAACATCTCGAGGGTGACTTCCGTGCCAAGTGGGTTGAGCCGGTCCTCGGCGGGCTTCGTCAGCGTGCCGTCTGCACGCAGGTAATTTCTCAGCGCGGCCGATGCGACGCCGTACCGCCTGGCCACGCCGTCAAGCCCCCCCGCCTCATCGATCCTCTGCTTGCCGAGGTGCTGCCACTCCTGCAACATCTCGAGGGTGATGTCCGTGCCCGGCGGATTGAGCCGGTCCTCGGCGCGCTGCGTCAGCGTGCCGTCTGCACGCAGGTAATGTTTCAGCGCGCCAGACGCGACGCCATACTGCCTGGCCACGCCGTCAAGCCCGCCCGCCTCATCCATCCCTTGCTTGCCGAGACGCTGCCACTCCCGCAACATCGCGAGGGTGACTTCCGTGCCCGGCGGGTTGAGCCGGTCCTCGGCGGGCTTCGTCAGCGTGCCGTCTGCTCGCAGATAATATTTCAGCGTGCTGGACGCGACGCCGTACTGCCTGGCCACGCCGTCACGCCCTCCCGCCTTACCAAGCCCCTGCTTGCCGAGGTGCTGCCACTCCCGCAACATCTCGAGGGTGACTTCCCCGCCAGGCGGGTTGAGCCGGTCCTCGCCGCGCTTCGTCAGCGTGCCGTCTGCGCGCAGGTAATTTCTCAGCGCGCCTGACGCGACGCCGTACTGTCTGGCCACGCCGTCAAGCCCGCCCGCCTCATCAATCCCTTGCTCGCCGAGGCGCTGCCACGCCCGCAACATCTCGACGGTGACTGTCGCTCTTGCGCGCCCCGTGCCAGTTTCTTTGCGGAGGATTTGGGCCGGTGGAGGCATTAAACCGGCACATCTCCCACTGTCTGCGTCCTGTGGCGCTACGCGCTTTCGATGGCAACCGCTGGCATGCAGCCCCTGAGTTTCGGGGTGCGGCGATCGTTGGGCCGAGGTTGACGGCATGCCAGAGAACGCATCGGTATGCGACGCCGGTATCCCTTGCATGTCCAGCACTGCGTCAAGTATCACTGCTGTTGAGGGGCGAGATGGATGTTGAAGCGAACTCGGCGGCCTGCCAGAGAACGCACCGGTATGCGATGCCGGTATCCCTTGCATGTCCAGCACTGCGTCAAGTATTACTGCTGTCGAGGGGCGAGATGGATATTGAAGCGAACTCGGCGGCATGCCAGAGAACGCACCGGTATGCGATGCCGGTATCCCTTGCATGTCCAGCACCGCGTCAAGTATTGCTGCTGTTGAGGGGCGAGACGGGCGTTGAGGCGAGCTCGATGGCATGCCGGATGACTCACTGGTCTGATACACCGCGTACACGCTGGCGGCCAGCGTAATCGGCGGTAGTGCGCTCTGTCGGGGCGATGCTGAGATTGATGCAGCCACTGAGGGCTGGAGGCGCCGGGCCTCTGCGCCGGAAACGGGAAGCATGGCGTTGCCTGATAGAAGTTCTTGTTCGCGATGTGCCTGCCATCGCCAGATGGCCCATTGTGGGCAGTCTCACTGTTACATAAGCTCGCCATCAGCGCTTGCATGAATCGCTCACTGGGGTGGCAAGCCGTAGCTCCCGCCGTGCGCCTGCCAGACCCACTTGGCCGCTTTCCCGTGCGCCGCTACGCCTGGTACAACCGGCCTTTTACGAGTCGACCCGATCATCCGTCCATAGCTGCGCCGAAGAAGGCACTTTGGGCTCGTGTCTATGCTGGGATCACGAACTATCGGTGCTGCCTGTCGAGAGATATCAAAATGTCCCAGGAGGCCATGCAATGATCCAGCGAAACCTGCACAGGTTAAGTGGCTACCCGCTATTGATATTTGCTGCTTGGCGCTTACGGCGGAATGTCTTATCGGTACTGGTCTTGCAAACTACCGTGTCGTTCCTCCTGAACGTCCAGGGGGTGAAAACGGATCCAGTTCGCACCTTCTTCCTACCGCAAACGCGCTTTTGGGAACTTCTTGCTGGCTCATTCCTTGCATATGCTCAGATGTTCGAGGCAGCTAAGATTCAGCTATTACAGGGGAAATTTCTCGCGCGCGGGTCAGGTGATTTGGCACGAAACACGCTGTCTATCGCCGGGATCGTATTGGTCATTGGTGCAGTATTCGGCCTCAATTCCAACATGCAGTTTCCCGGGTGGTGGGCGGTCCTACCGGTAGCAGGAAGCTTCCTGCTTCTGCTCGCAGGTCCAACGGCGTGGATAAATCGCACGCTATTGGACAATCGAGTCATGGTTTTTGTCGGGATCATCAGCTATCCGCTCTATCTCTGGCACTGGCCGATCCTCTCATTTCTACGCATCATCGATGGACAATCTGCGCCGCTTACACTGCGACTTGTAGCTGTCGGCGTCAGTATTCTTCTTGCATGGCTGACATATCGGCTAGTGGAGCGTCCAATCCGGCTTGGGGGTAACGCATCAGCCAAGACGATTGCCCTTTGCGCCGTTGCACTCTTTGCGGTCGCCATGGGCTACGGCAACTTCCTTAGCGCAGGCTTCCCGTCGCGCCGCGTTGCCATGGAAAATAGTTATGCGAGCACAGAATCTCAGTTCAAGAGCAATGCGCCGTCAACTTGCGGTGCCGACCCGGCATTTGCAGGCCTAGAACCCGTTTGCACAAAATACCTTGCGGCGGGTGCGACGCAGACCGTATTTCTTTGGGGCGACTCTTCCGCAGAAGCGTGGTCACCGGTATTCCGACAAATTGCCTATCAACGGAATATCAATGTCATTGTTATCAGCCACCCCTCCTGCCTACCAATCATCGGCGTGCGTGAAACGTCGTTCGAATTCCCGCTGGAACGCCAATATTGCAGCGATGGAAAAACCGGCGAAAAGGTGCTGCATGCAATCCGGGCATCTAAACCGAGTGCTATTTTCTTGATCGGCGCATGGGACTACTTCGGTCCTTTCCATCGCAGCGTGCTCACCGACTCGCCAGATGACACAACTGCCACCCGGAAAACGACCCTCAAGGCCCTTTCTGACAAAATCCCAGCAACACTAAACGCACTATCGAACGTTGCTCATCTGGTGGTTTTCAAAAGTTGGCCAATCCTTATTTCCGATCCGGACTATGGTGTCGTCCGCCTTCCATTCCTCGGCCGGACAACCTCACGTGAGTTGCAGACGAACGAACGTCACGAGCATGAGGGGGCCTTCATCAATGAGATCTTCGCGAAATCAAACGTCGAAAATACGACGTATTTCGACCCATCGCGTGCGATCTGCTCAACTGTCTGCGCTACGACCAAGGATGGGGTCCGTCTATACTCTGATCGTTATCACATCACAGCAGCAGGAAGCATTTTGTTCGAAGAAGAAATTGCAAAGCTGATGCCGGCGGGCAGTTGACTAGGAGAGTGCCGTTGCGGTCGCTCTTATCAGATCCAGGTAATGGCTTGCACAGCAGCCACGGTCGTAGCAGCTCGCACTTCAGCCTTAAGCGTCTGCAGCTTGCTGAACGCGATGTTGCCCTGGGCCAGCATGGAGGCGTAAAGGCCCTTCAAATCGGGCAGCTCGAACGGCACCTGTCTGTTGTCGGCAGATAGCCAATAGAAGCCTTTGGGTGTTGCGCCGGCGAGGTTGTATCCGGTCGTGGCCACCAACAGCGTCAATTGGCTGGTCGAATCAGCATCGTACGTTGCCGCGACACGAGCCACGGACGTGTGATTGACGTCAACCTGCGTGGCTGCTTGATACGACGCGTATAGGACCGCGAGTTGCACGTCCTGAGCCTGCGTCAAAGTCGGCACAGGCGGCCACGGGGTCGGCAACTCGTCTCTGTATATCTCGCCGGCAATACAATCATCGGCTGAATCTACCGCACGGAAGCCGAGGCCGTCGTTTCTGACTGCATATCCCATCCGCGTAGCTAAAGGTATTGCTCGACTGCGTGTTGGGGAAAACCTGAACCGCCGAAGTCAAGCCGCTCGAATTGACGTACAAGCTGATTTTGCTGGCCGTGAGCGGGACGAACGCCAACGTAGATACAGCACTCGGGAACGTTGCCGCGCCCGACGCCATCACCGGAAGGGTTGTAAGGTTGGTTCCCGACGTCGTCACATAGCGGGCCGAGCGCCCATACTGCAGCGTCTGCAGCAAGTACTTATTTCCACTGGAATCGGTGCGAACAGCTCCGATACGGGCGCGATAGCCCGCCGTGTAGCCCGACGGCGCCGTTGGCGCCGTGGCGCTCGGGTCCAACGTGCCGCAAACGGTCGTCCCGTTGTACCAAACCCAGACGTAGTACCACGTGCTCGCCGCGAGCGTTCCCGTGCTCAGACTGTTAGGCTGCCCCACTGTGCCAGCCGAGTTGATCGTGACATTGACGCCACGCACTGACGCATAAAGATTGCTGCCATTTTCGAGCACAAGCTCATCGGCCGTCACCACAGTCGACGTGTTGTTGACGCCAAGCGCTGCGACCTTCAGATTCTTAAACGCGCCCTGCACAGCCGCGAGTTGCCCGAGCTGCGCCGCGTGCTGCGACTGGGTAGCGGGGGCGACTTGCTGTGCCCCGCCCGTGCGCTCGATCAGCACCCATGCGCCGTTGCCCGAATCCACATTAGATGCAACCACATACAACAGCGTCGCAATCCCTTTCGCCGGCAGCTAACCGCCCTGCAACGCCGCAAGGCCCATCCCGATGATTGGCTTTGCGGGCCAATCCATCGGGGGCATAAGTAGCGGCTCCAGCGTTGGCACTCGCAATGCTCAGCACTTGTACAAAGCCACTGGACGGAAGTGCCGTTAGTGCAGGAGCATTCACAGCAGCGTAGGCATTGACCGCGCCAGTACGCCCGCGCCGAGCGCCCGACGGAAACCCACAATGACGAAATCGATCCGTTGTCCCCGGACGAGCAAGCAGCCATTCCTGGAAAGCTGACGGGCGGTAACCGGAACCTCGTCCAGTTCGCACTTTGGACCGGAATGCGCACATCGGAATTTATCGCGTTGAACTGGTCGGACGTCGATTTCGTTGGGGGATACGTGCGCGTCCGGAGAGCGATGACACGTGAGGCGAAAGGCGTTGCCGAGTTTCCGAAGACATCGGCCGGCCGCCGCGACATCCGGCGACTCGAACCCGCGCGCGCCGTCCTGAAAGCGCAGAAAGCCCTCACGTTTCTCACCGAAGAGGACGGGCCGATTTTCAAGGACAAGGCTGGTGAGCACTTTGCAGGCTCGCATCAAATCTGGCGCCTCTGGCAGTCGGCGCTTAAGCGGGCTGGAGTTCGGTACCGAAACCCATATCAGACCCGGCACACGTATGCGTCAATGATGCTCTCGGCCGGCGAACATCCAATGTGGGTTGCTAAGCAGATGGAGCACGCGGACTGGACCATGATCGCGCGAGTCTACGGCAGATGGATGCCGACGGCGGACGTTGGGGCCGGAGATAAGGCGGTGGAGAAGTTCGCGCGAAACACTGGCACGGTTGCTGGCATTTTGGCAGAAAAACAGGCAAAAACCGGCTAGATTTTTGCCAGCCACAAAACACAACCCAATGATTTAAAAGTGATTTTTTGTGCGAGGAAGGGGAAACGTTTTTCTTTTTTGAAATCAATAGGGTTAGAGAGTTTTGGGGAGGAGATGGGTAGATGGCCGCAAATTGGGAGATTCGAGTTCGGCGGCAGGGCCCCGAGCCCCAACACCTACACATATCCCACACGCGTGGATGAATAGGTGGGAAACGCGGAAATGGTTGGTCGGCTGGTCCGACTGGCTTCCTCAGTTCATCGTGGCGCCCATACACCGTATCGACGGCGAGGTAATCGGCACAAACGCCCCCGGCCTGGAGCGGCAGCTAATCCGGTGTAGCCGGGTGGGGACGGCTTTCTTTGACCTTTCCCCTCTGAAATGTCCCGCTGAGTTGGTTACACCACGACGATATCTGCTCGTCCGCGAAGTCCACACCGCTAAGTGAGTGTGCAAACTTGTTGCGAATGTTTCGAATCGTATTAAGCCTTCGACTCTCCTCATTGCTGATGAGCCCAAGTCTGTATTTCGCATTGCAGAAATTAAGCATGTCCAGACTTGGTCGTTCCACTTAAAAGTATCATAAAAAATTCAGAATAAGTTGGCCCTCACCCCATTGATGTCAATGACAAATTTGATGCAATCTTGCGCCGCGAGCAGCCTATTAGTGGAAGAACGAGGATGCTCGTATCACCCTCCTAAATTCCGTTTCGTTAAAAGGAGCATCAAGATGACGATTTCCTTGAAAGACGTAAAGATAAGTGATGAATTGACTGCTGGTGAGATCAAGCCTTTTGTAGCCAACGTGAAATACGCGCAGCGAAATGATCTTGAGATCGAGCCGGTTGTTTCCAACGTCAAATATGCACAGCGTAACGATGAGGAAGTAATGGCTATCGCCGAGGTTATCTGAAAGGCGAAGTAATGCGCATGCGTTGTTGAACTCGCGCCGTGAGCAAGGGTCTCGGCCTCTTGCTCACCTATCCATGTTTATCTTCATCTGAATATTGAGTCAAATATGGTCGCATTGTTGTCACCGCAATTTGTGGAAGAACTATGGGGTAAGCAAGCGGCAGAGCTAGCCATATCGAAGATTCCATTCAACGATAAAGACGTGCTGGGCGCGCTCAAGGAATATGCACTACGCCTGGATGACATTCGCGCCCGAAACTCTCAGTCCGAAGTCATAACCGCTTTCAATGGAAAGCGCACGTCAGAGGTGCATCCCGATTTTTTTGCGCGGCAGTTCGACGCCACACTTGAGGATTATGTCTCGAGAATCGAATGTCTTGCCGGTGATGATGAATGGACGGTCATGTACTATGGACTCCATGCAGCAAGCCCCATCATATGGGATGTCGCAAAGACTTTTTCCGACCAGCTCGCCTTGTCAATAGGCTATCGTCCTGGCGGGCGCGTCGATGTCGATTGCTTTATTGGTCGATATTCGTCCACTTATATCGGAGTCCATGCGGACCATGCGCATAATTTCGGGTTCACCCTGCGTGATGGGAAAACGATGTTCACTTGGCCCGGAACCCGGACGGATCTTGTCGGCGTGCGATTTCCTGACTATGAACCGTTCAAGTCCGAGGGCATTCCGCTTGAGAACAAAACGAATCGAGTGACCTATTTCCCGGGAAACTGGCTGCACGTTGCCGAAACAAAATCCAACGTGTCGGTAAACGTGAATATCGCATTTTGGGAAACCGGTAACGATTCTCAGCAAAACGCGACCTACGTGAAGGGTCTCCTCCAGACACCCAATCGTAGCCGCTATGACGTGCGTTCATCAGGTATTGCAAGCCTGAACCCCGATGATGAACTTCTGCTTTCATCGTTGAAGATCTTGCTTGATGGTGCGTCGCTGAAAAAACGAATGATGATTTCTCAACTCATTTCGGGCACCAGTAGCCGCTTGAATGTCGGCCGTCCAATCGTCGAAGTTGATGAACTAGACGATGTTATCTCCCTCAACGCCATCAGCACCCTGCAGTGGATGCCAATATTGCAGGAGGGTGAGGTCCTGGTCGCGGCAAACGGCCACTGTTGCAGCTTCCGTTACAGTCGCGTATTGCACGATTTTCTGGATCGCCTGTCCGCCGGTCAGCAAGTGAACATTTCAGATCTAACGCGCGGGGATGACAAGCTTCTTAATGAGGATCTGCTGAGTGTAGTAGCGTCGCTGGCGCGATGGGGGGCACTTTGATGGGCATCAGAGATCGATGGGCGTTCGTTTTTATTTGCGTTTCCCTAACGTTTGGCAGCTTCGCCGATGAAGCAGCTCAAGTGACCTTTGCCCTAAGACTAGCTGACCACACATCCTCGGTATCGATTTTGCTCGCCGCAGGTCTCATCGGAGGTATGCTTTCCGGCCCGATTGCGCCCATGATCCTCCAGCGAATCGGGCCTCACCAGACGATTCCCGCGGTATTTCTCCTTCAGTCGCTTCTGATCGCGGCCGCGTCCCTAGCCAATCAATTCTGGGGCTACGTCGGCGTGTCTATGGCGCTCGGGTCAACAGGGGCTCTTCTGTGGGCGGCAATCATGGTCGCCATTCCAAGCTACACAAACGACGAGCGCTACATTGATCGTGTAAATAGAATTACGCAGTCGATGCGAAACATGGGTTATGTGGGTGGGCCAGCTCTCGGCGGACTGCTCTACGGCATGGCCGAGCATTCACGAGGACTGTTGCTGCTGGCCTCTCTAGTGTTGATCGCTGCGCTCGTCACCACGCTATGTTTCAAGGTGCTGGATTCTCGGAATCAAAAATCCGGCCACGCGCCTACGCAAGACGAACAGAAGGGACGCCTCGACCTGCCAGGTCTCTTTCGCACAGCCGGCGTGATCCGCGCGATCACCCCGCTGTTGATGACGGTCGTGCTTGCATCCATGCTCAACGTGCTATTGATATTCCGAATTCGCACCGAGCTGCAATTCAGTACTGAAATCTACGGATTCATCATCAGCGCGTTGAGTTTTGGGCTGATCGTCGGTCCCGTGTCCTTTTCCGGAATATTTGCGAGACTTGGTGATGCTGCCGGTGCATCCATTGCTGCCAGTATCATCGGCTTCGGCATTTTATGGCTCGCCTTGAGCGACGTGGCATGGATCATGACGTGTGCCACATTTCTGATCGGATCGGCAAACGGTATCCAGAATGCGCTCACGGCAAGTTTCATGATGAAAGCGATAGATCCACAGCGGCGTGTCAACCTGATGCCAGCCTACATATTTTGCATCCAGGCATCAGTATTTCTCGGCTTCCTGTGCGCGGGCATGATCAGTACTGCACATGTAAGCACGGCTCTCATGGCTGTTGGAGTCGCCACGGGCATCATTGGCGCCTGCGGTTTCGCATTGAATGTCAAAAACCGTCCAAGCATGGTTACAAAGGGAGTTTAACGATGGCTGGTATAGGACGCTTCGGATCGAAGCCAAACGATGCGAAATCAATCAAACTGCAAGCCCCGTTGGATCGCATCGTGACATCGGGCATAGTGGATCTCAGAGTCAGCCACTATTATTTCGACGAACCTCTATTCGACGAGTATGAATTGACGACAGTCCGTGCGACATGGGACTTCGCCGCCGCAGAATCCATTGTACGGGATGGACACAATATTCTCGACCTAGGCTGCGGCGATGGCCGACTGCTCCTGCACCTTGCCGAAAAATTCTCGTTGAAGGAGAGTTTTGGCATAGACATCTCCCCCATCGCCATCGAGAGGTTCAATGCGTCGATCAATGACAGCCACATTCACGCGCTCCAGGGCGATATTTTTGAACTACCAACGCAAATCACACAACGCCGCTTCGATGTCGTTACATTTGGAGATGCGACCGTCAATTTCATTCTGGACGACGATAAGCTCGACGTTTTGTTGCGCAGCGCGAAAGTGCAACTGCGCGACTCAGGGTCGAGGATCATGGTCTCCGTCTTCGGTGACGGAACACCCGAGCGTCTTTCGTTCATGGACAAGCGATGCACGGTGGTGCCATTTCGGCGGAGTAATGGAGAGGCAGCCCTCATTTGGTGGGCCTACAAATTCGACCGAGACGAGCTGATCATGCATCGATCGGTTTTTGCGCAATCGGGACGGAGTGAAAACGGGAATATCGAAGGGATCGTATGCGATCTTCAAGACCGGTTGTGGACGCCTTCGACACTTGCTCCCATTGCGGAAGCCTGTGGTCTCACGGTCGAAAAAGTGATCCCATCCGAAGTGCAAGACGGGGCCGCTGTGGGAATGGAAACGGCAATTGTCATATTGAAATCGACCTGAACCACCATGAGAACAGATCCGATTCGCCCTAACTTTTATCGGGGCACGGGGGGGTATGCTTGGCAACTCGCCGAATATCTACAGAGCAATCAGGCCGACCGTAGTGGCAACGACCCGCTCGACAAGTCATTGCCACCGATATTGCAGAACCCGCTTGCAACGTGTCCCGAATTCCTGGCTCTAGATCGCTCGGTCAGATGGTCTAGGTTAGCGCGTATTACGCCTAATACGCCTCAGCTTGTCGGTGCGCGGGGAATTCGATCTTCGCTTGTCGTGGTTGCAAGCGCGCAGGTGTTTGGAGGATTTCGCCACGAAGACGCCCAGGCGCTCGCCGAAGGAACAACAGTGGGGGCCTTGCAGGGAATGGAAATCAATGGCGTGGTTCATGATGCTGGTACGCTATTGATTACACTATATCGACATGGGTTCGTCGAGGTTGGCCAGACATTCCCGGCTTGTCCGCCGGTCAGCTACATGATCGAGCCCACCTGCATTGTTGTCGACGCCCCCGGAGTCGGGCACGTCGCCGTCAACCAGCTTAACGGTCGAACCGTTCGGTTGAACGAAACTTCTCAACGTATCTTTTCCCAGGACAAGCTCTTGAACGAGATACCGGAATCGCTGCGCCCGAACATCATCCACTTTGTGGAAGCCGGCATGTTGCGATTGACTTCTGGAGGAAACGCCCGTGCATATGATTAGACCCGGAATGGGTACCGAGAACAGCGCTATTCTGATCTCGGCGCTCATCCGCATGGCCCGCCCCACCACAGTCGTCGAGATAGGCGCAGGCGACAGCACGGTTTTCATCACGCAGGCACTCCAGCAGGCGCACCAAGATTGGCAACACGACAAGGATTTACTGGATGATTCGACATGGAAGGAGCGAACTGCACTTCTGGATCCGACCGGAATTCCCGACGTCTATCAACCCAAGCTGATCACTATTGACGACTTCACGGCCGAAGGTTCCTCAGCCGAGGAAGCATGGGAGGCCTTGAAAAATCACGATATTGACAGTGACCTCGTCACATTCGTCAAAAGCAACTTCTACTCACTCGACGAGACCACCATCGCTTCATGGGGCGCAATAGACATCGCGTGGATCGATGCGGGCACGCCAGCCGATGATGTCCGCTTTGTCGCGGAGCTTTGGGAGCGCGTCACGCCTGGCGGATACCTGTGCCTGCATGAACCAACCATGTTGACTACCGTCAGCACGGACGGTGGGCAACGCGTTCGCAGAATTAGAACGCCTATCTGGGAAGATCTGTTTCGCCGGCAGGACGATTCATTTGAATTGATAACATTGCCGGAGTTGCACAAATACCGCCAGAGTGGCTTGGGCATCGTCCGGAAGCGCCAACAAAATGAACGCGTGCTCCGCTCCCAGTCATTGCAGTCCGAGCTTGTCGCCCTAGGGGAAATTCCGATCCGCAGCAGCTATTTACCCATTGGCGAGGAAGCGTTGAAACAGCGTCTTCACAAGGACGCCATCATTGCCGCGATGACGTCGCGCGAAACGCGCTCCATTTACGCTACGGTCGTCCTCGGTGTTCATCGCCTTGCGGATATCGCGGAGAAAGTCGGTATCGACGCGAAGGCCGTTAGCAAAATCCTGACCCGGTTGCTGAGCATTGGCCTCGTTCAGCGAGATGAGGATGGGTTTTCGGTTGCCGACACAGTGTGGGAAGAGATTGCAAATCGACAGCATCGCTGCGCCAAAGACTTGAGCGATCGACAGCTCGAAACGGATATCTCCGTCCAAAAGATCTCGGGGGCTTTCGCCCCGGGTGCTTGCTACACTGAATCTGAGGTATCCAAAATCTGCCAGTTGTTTACAACCGATTACGCCCGGCTGAGACGGTACCTAGTCGATCGCGGTGTGTTGCAACGTCAAAATCACGTATATCGGCGGGTTCTATCGCCGTAAGGTGAGCGACTTAATAGGAAGCGCTTCAGGAAACAGAAAATAAAGCACGCATAGCCCCGGAGCATAGGTAACCGGTTATGGTGAGGCGAACTGGGGTAGATCAAGGTCATCGCGATGAAAGCGAGATACAGATTGTCGTGCACCGCTCAGCCGTAAGCAGGGGGCCTGTCAGGATTTCGCTGGAGCGCATGGCCGTCTCTATCGCGAATAGGAATGCCACCGCTACGCGCTGCATTGGTGTTTCTACGGGCAGCCCCTCTTCGTACCCCATGCTCGTGAGCAGCGACTCGATTTCTTCTTCGGATATCAATCGTTCACGGCCGGGCGGATCTGGCGGGCGGGGCCTGTCAGGAATTTCGTGTTTGAGGCATAACATGTCGCCAAGGAGTGACTATGCCTCGCAAACCGAAACCCCC
>NZ_CABPSM010000025.1 GCF_902459555.1 Pandoraea horticolens
TTCATCGACATCTTCACGTTCGCGATGTCGACGCCACTGCCGTCGCTCTTCACGCGAACCTTTACGTTGTAATCCACTACCCGTTTGACCGGTACCAGGATCTTCATGAACTCGCTCCAAAGTTACGTTAACGTCAATCCGCTGACATTATAACCACACGGCAAATGACGCATTCATTGCATATTTGCGGCATTTTGTGGCGAATATTGATGACGTCCTGTCGACTTGCCACGGATGCGCGATCTCCGCCGCGATAGCGGCGCCGGAACCCGGCACGCACATGCCTATGCGCTTCTGCCCCGCCTCGAACGATCGTGCTATTTTTATGCAAATCATGACGCACAGCCAGTATCCTTATGGTGCATTTCCTCTAGAGAAATCACCCTGTCGCACGGGCGACTATGATCGAATGGCGCACCCGACAATCGCAGTGCCGTCGCACGCATGACGGCCACCCGGCCAACGCGCCAGGAGGAGACATGATCACCTATTTGGAATCGTATCTGCAAGCCAGCGACGGCCTTTCGCTCTACGTGCATCGCTGGCAGCCGGACACCGGCGGCGAACCGTTGCGGGCGGTCGTCGCCATCGTTCACGGGATGGGAGAACACGGCGGACGTTACGCGCGGCTGGCCGAACATTTTGCCGCCTATGGCATCGCCACCGTCGCTTACGATCTGCGCGGGCACGGACGCTCCGGTGGCCCGCGGGTCTTCGTCAAACGTTTCGACGAGTACCTCGACGATACGGAGATCTTCCTCACACACGTTCGCACCACATTCGGCCCAACGCCGCTTTTTCTGCTCGGTCACAGCATGGGGGGCGCTATCGCGGCGTTGTTCACCATCACGCGGGCTCCGGCAAATGTGCGCGCACTGATGCTGAGCAGCCCGGCGCTTGCGCCTGGCGAACCCGTTGCACCGTGGATGGTGACGGCCGGACGCTGGGTGTCTCGCTGGCTGCCGAAGGTCCCCGTCTTCAAGATCGATCCCACGCTGATCGCGCGCGACGAAGCGGTTGTGGCGGCGGCGAAAAAAGATCCGCTCAACGCCTATCGCGGCACACCGGCTCGCACCGCCGCAGAACTGCTCGACGCCATGGCGCGGATTCACGCCAATGCCCATGCACTGCACCTGCCGCTCTACATCTTTCATGGCACCGCCGACAGACTCACCGCGCCGTGGGCGAGCGAGCAATTTCATGGCAACGCCGGTTCGCAAGACAAGACACTCCGCCTCTATCAGGGACACTTTCATGAAACGCTCAATGACCTCGGTCGCCAGAAGGTCATCGACGAACTGACGCAGTGGCTGCTGCAACACCTGCCCGGCACGCCAGTGGCGCCGTCGGTACAATCGCCCCAACCTGCACTGGGTGCCCACGACAACGTCTGAACGACCGAGCGCCCACGCCGTCGAGGAAACGAGCACGCGGAACCCTGCACGCGAACAGGGTCTCATCACGCAATTCCCTGCTGCGCGTTACACTGAACTCGTGTGAATTGCGAGGAGCTTCCGGTATGCAAGCGCAGATGAAATACTCGCCCCAAACGGTCACCGGCGTGCATTTCTGGACGCCGACGATCTTCAGCGTCAAGACCACGCGGCCCGCCGGCCTGCAATTCACGGCAGGGCAGTTCGTGCGGGTGGGGCTTCCCGGCGACGACGGAGCGATCATCTGGCGGGCCTTTTCCCTAGTCAGCTCTCCCGCCGAAGATACATTGGAGTTCTATGCAATCACGATTCCCGAAGGGAAATTGACGCCGCGCTTGTCGCAACTCGAGGCCGGCGACGAGCTGTTCGTGGATCACACCGCCTACGGTTTCCTGACGCTCGACCGATTCACGGGCGGCGAAGACCTCTGGCTGCTCGCCACCGGCACCGGCCTCGCACCGTTCGTGTCAATCCTGCGCGACCCGGCCGTCTGGAAGCGCTTCAAGCGCATCTTCGTCGTGCATAGCGTGCGATGGGCGCGCGACCTCGCCTACTACGAAGAGTTACGGCACTTCTCGCACCCCGACGTCGATCCGTCGCTTGTCGAAAAGCTTCACTTCGCCGTGTGCGTGACGCGGGAGCAAACGCCGGATGCGCTTTACGGGCGCATCACGTCGCTGCTCGCGTCGGGAGAACTGGAGAAAGCGATGGGCGCAACGCTCGACCCGGCCACATCGCGCATCATGGTGTGCGGCAACCCGGACATGGTCAAGGAGTTGCGCACCTGGTTTACCGACAAGGGCTACGCGGTGAGCCGTACTGCCACACCGGGGCCGCTCGTGCTTGAAAAGCAGTGGTAGCGCAGGGAAAGTCCGAAACCAACGCGCAGACGTTGCCCGTCTTCAGACGGACGGCTTCGCCCAGTCGGGCACGCGCTTCTCGATGAACGCCTGCACGCCTTCAAGCGCACACTCGTCCATCATGTTGCAGGCCATCGTCTGCCCGGCCATCTGATAGGCCGCTTCGATGCCCGTCTCGGCCTGCCGGTAGAACAACCCCTTGCCGGCGGCCACCGCTGCCACAGGCTTGGCCAGAATCGAACGGCACAGCGCCGCCACTTCCGCGTCCAATCGCTCTATCGCGACGACACGGTTGACGAGACCGCGCTCGCGGGCCGTCTGCGCGTCGATGAATTCGCCCGTGAGCAACATCTCCATCGCCTGCTTGCGTGTGAGATTGCGCGAGAGCGCGACGCCCGGCGTCGCGCAAAACAGGCCGACGTTGATGCCGGAGACAGCGAAGCGCGCCGTCGACGCGGCCACGGCCAGATCGCACATGGCAACCAGTTGACACCCTGCGGCCGTTGCGATGCCGTGCACCCGCGCAATCACCGGTTGCGGCATGCGCTGCATCGTCAGCATCACGCGTGTGCATTGATTGAACAACGTGCGGTAATAGTCGAGCGACGGCTCGGCGCGCATCTCCTTGAGATCGTGCCCCGCACAAAACGCCGGGCCGGCAGCGGCGAGCACCACCACGCGCGCGGTAGCGTCGCGAGCCGTGTCGTCGAGCGCGCGTTGCAGCGCGTCGAGCATCGCTTCCGAGAGCGCATTGAAATGACGTGGTCGATTCAGCGTGAGTGTGACCACACCGGCAAGCTCGCCCTCGCCGCGCGTGACCAGGACCCAGGGTTCAGCCGCTGCGGCCGCGGATTCGGATGCCGTCATCTTCGCCTCCTGCGCCGCGTCTGAGCGCGCGGCATCGTATGTTGGTCAAGTGCGGAACGTCAAACGTCGGCGAGCACCCGCAGGTGCGCCACGACGCTGCGGCCAAGCGCCGAGAGGTTGTAGCCGCCTTCGAGGCAGCTCACGATGCGCCCCTTCGAATGTCGATCCGCCACCGCTTTGACGCGCTCGGTGATCCACATGAAGTCCGCTTCGGTCAGTCCGAGATTGCCGAGATCGTCTTCGCGGTGCGCGTCGAAGCCTGCCGAGAAGAAGATCATTTCCGGACGGAACGCTTCGAGCTGGCCCAACCATCCGTAATCGATGGCCTCGCGCGCCTGCATACCGGACGTACGGGCGGAGAGCGGGATGTTCAGCATGTTCGGGGCCGGATCGACCGCCCCGGAAAACGGATAGAACGGGTGCTGGAAAATGCCGCACATCAGCACGCGGTCGTCATTGGCAAATGCGGCTTCGGTGCCATTGCCGTGGTGCACGTCGAAGTCGACGATCGCCACGCGCGAAAGCCCGTGCACTTCCAGCGCGTGAGCGGCGGCAATCGCGACGTTGTTGAACAGACAGAAGCCCATCGCACGCGTGGGCGTCGCATGGTGGCCCGGCGGACGCACGCTGCAAAAGGCGTTCTCGAGTTCGCCACGAATGACGGCGTCGGTCGCAGCAATCGCCGCCCCCGCTGCACGGGTGGCCGCACGCCACGAATACGGATTGAGCAACGTGTCCGGGTCGATCGGAAAATAGCCCGACTCGGGAATGTTGTCTCGAATGAAGTCGATGTGAGCCCGCGTGTGCACGAGCCGCAGACTGGCCTCGTCAGCGGCGGGCGCTTCGCGGCGCTCCAGCAGACCGTCGATGCGTCCGGCGATCAGTTGGTCCTCGATGGCGCGCAGCCGCTCGGGACATTCCGGATGCCACTCTCCCATCTCGTGACGGATGCAATCGGGGTGTGTATAAAACCCGGTAGCCATTCGTTGTGTCGCCTATCGCTTCGAATCGTTATATTAGGACGGGCGGGGGATGCCCGCCGCGCCGTGGTCTCCACGTCCGGTAGCGGCCGGGCGTGGCGCCTGGCTCACGGTGCCGCACTGCACTGGCACACACGTGCCGATGGCCGGCATCCCCCTGAACACTGTCACGGACAGTGCACAGGCCTTAAGGTATCACAGGTGCACTCGGTTATACTGCCAAGCAGTCTCCCAGCAGACCCGTGTCAGCCGGTAAGCGCCGTTCTCCTGAAATTCGGGACGGCAGGAACTGGCATGAATGGTTGACGCTCTAGTCTGAACCGCGTGTCGAATCGCTTCGAATCGTTTCGATACCCGCCGGCAAGCGCATCAACGCGACTAACGCGACGACGGCCCCTACGGCCGCCTCGCATTCGGACTTCATACAGGCCTGACAGACAGCATGACATCACCGGTACGGATGTACGACTCGCTCCCGCTGGCGCTCTCGCGCCTCACTCATCGACCGGACACTGGCCGTTATTTCCCGGCGCCCCTCCGCAAGCCCTCTGACACAACGCGCGGTTGGCGACTGTCTCGCCCGGTTCGCGCGCTCGGCGTTGCGCTATGCATCGGCGCCTTTGCGCTGACGGCGACCGGCACGCACGCGCAAACGCGAGCGAAGCAGGCCGCGCAAACGGAGTTCGAAGAAGAGGTCGTGCCGCAACGCTACGCGGCAAACCCCGAGGTCGATGCATTCATCAACGACATCGTGGCACGCGACGGTTTCGATCGCGCCGAGTTGCAGCGGGTGTTCTCACGCGTGGTGTTCTCGCAGACGGCCGCACGTCTGGCCGCACCGCCCGCCACCCCCGGCCAGAAGAACTGGGTAAAGTACGAGAGGAATTTTCTCGACAACACGCGCATCAATGGCGGTGTACGCTTCTGGAACCAGAACGCCGCCACGCTCTCGCGCGCGGCAAAACAATATGGTGTGCCCGAGGAGATCATCGTCGCCATCATCGGCGTGGAGACGATCTACGGGCGCAACATGGGCAACTTCCGCACCATCGACGCGCTCACCACGCTCGCGTTCGACTATCCGCCCGCACGCAACCGTTCGGAGCGTATGGTGCTGTTTCGCAATGAGCTGGAAAATCTGCTGCTCTATGCACGCGAGCGCGGCGTCGATCCATTCAGCATCTACGGCTCGTACGCGGGCGCCATCGGTATTCCGCAGTTCATGCCGTCCTCGATTCGCAACTACGCAGTCGATTACACCGGCGACGGCAAGATCAATCTGACGACGGATGTAGCGGACGCCATCGGCAGCGTCGCCAATTTCCTCAGACAGCACGGTTGGCAGCCAGGACAGCCGATCGTCTGGAACATCGCCGCCGATCGCGGCAGTCAAGGGCTCGCGGAGGCCGGTGCCGACGGGCAGCCCGAGCCGCACTGGAAGCTCGGCGACTTCATCAAGGCCGGCATGCTGATGAACGAGCCGCGGCTCGACGTAGGGGCCTCGCGCGACACGCCGGTGCTTATCGTCGATCTGCCTACGCCGGGACAGGCCACGCAGTACCGTATGGGATTGAACAACTTCTACGTGCTCACGCGCTACAACCGCAGCTTCTTCTACGCGACGTCGGTGTACGACCTAGCCGACGCGATCAAGGCGGCGCGCGCGCCATAATACCGAGGCCGCGTGGTCGTTCGCCATGAAAAACGGGACCCTCGGGTCCCGTTTTCGTTGTGTCTCCCGCGCCGGGGAGGCGGTGCCGGGCACCGCCGCACATCACGCCGGGAACACGCCCGTCGACAGGTAGCGATCGCCGCGATCGCACACGACGAACACGATGGTCGCGTTCTCGACTTCACGCGCCAGATTCAGCGCGATGTGGCACGCACCGGCTGCCGAAATACCGCAGAAAATGCCCTCTTCCGCAGCCATCCGGCGCGCCATGATTTCCGAGTCCGCCTGCGTCACCGAGATCGTGCGGTCCACACGCGTGCGGTCGAAAATCTTGGGAAGATAGGCTTCCGGCCATTTGCGAATTCCGGGAATGCGTGAGCCTTCGGCCGGCTCGGCACCGATGATCTGCACGGCGTCGTTTTGCTCTTTCAGATACTGCGACACCCCCATGATCGTGCCTGTCGTCCCCATCGCGGAGACGAAATGCGTGATGCGTCCTTCGGTATCGCGCCAGATCTCCGGGCCGGTCGTCTCGTAGTGCGCGCGCGGATTGTCCGGGTTGGCGAACTGGTCCAAGATGGTACCGCGGCCATCTCGCTGCATCTGTTCGGCGAGATCGCGCGCGTACTCCATGCCGCCCTTGACCGGCGTCAGGATGATTTCGGCACCATACGCCCCCATGCTCTGACGACGCTCGATAGAGAGGTCTTCCGGCATGATGAGGACCATCTTGTAGCCGCGAACCGCCGCTGCCATCGCCAGCGCGATGCCGGTATTGCCAGAGGTCGCTTCGATGAGTGTGTCGCCCGGTTTGATGCGGCCGCGCAATTCCGCGTGCTTGATCATCGACAGCGCCGGACGGTCTTTCACCGACCCCGCCGGGTTGTTGCCCTCGAGCTTGCCGAGAATCACGTTGTTGCGGCGGCGGATGTCGTCGTCGGGCAAACGCACCAATTGCACCAGCGGCGTATTGCCGATGGTGTCTTCGATAGTCATATAGGCCATTACACTGAGCTTTTTCGATCGGGAATCAGATCATTCTAATCCACCGGCCATGCCCACGCTCGTGGTAAGGCTTCGGCCGGACATCATATTGCACGACGTCCGACCGCCCGGCGCACGTCAGAGCTTCGGCGCGCTGGCCGGCGACGAGGCCTTGGCCTTCTTCGATTTGGACGATTTGGCAGAAGCCGAGTCGGCGCCCGCTGCCGCCGACGGTGCCGCATCCGCCTTGGCCTCCTTGGCCTCCTTGGCCTCCTTCGACTTCTTCGACTTCTTCGGCTTGGCTGCCTTCGCCTCGGGTGCACCCGCAGCCGATGCTACCGCCGGAACCGGTGTGCCCGGCTTGGCCTGCATAGCCGTCGCACCGGGCGAGGCCGGCTTCATGGCCGAACCCGCGGCCGGCGTAGGCGTCGGGGTCCTTTGCGTGGCCGTGGGCGGCACGGGGGCCGCCGGAGCAGTGGCCGGCGCAGATTTTGCCGACGCGGCCGGCGCCGCCGGGGCCGCAGCACCGCCCTGCCCGTTGATCGTCAGGCCTTCGGATTGGAGCGTGGAGACGGACTTGGCGCCCAACCCCTTGACGCGCTTTGCTATGTCAGCCGCGTCCTTGTAGGGCCCGTGGGCGTTGCGTTCTTCGATGATGGCCTTGGATTTGACCGGTCCGATGCCCTTGAGCGTTTCAAGCTGCGTCTGGTCGGCGGTATTGATGTCGACAGCGGCCATCGCCAGGCCGCACAGGGTGAAAAAGGCAACAACCGCCAGCAAGAGTTTGCGAAGCATGGTGCGTTCCTTATGAGGTGTCTCGGGCCGATATTGTGGATACCCCCGATACCTCATTAACGCCCAAGCGCGTCTGCGGATGACATCGGCAGCAATATAAAACGAAACGGGGAGCCGTCTGGCTCCCCGTTCTGTCCGGCAATGCGTCTCTGCGCTTACTGCGCGAGCAGCCAGCGCACGTAACGCGACACCCCTTCGCCCACCGTGTAGAACGGCTGCTGATACCCGCCCGCCTGACGCAGATGGTCGATATTCGCCTGCGTGAAGCACTGGTACTTGCCGCGCAAGGCGTCCGGGAACGGGATGTACTCTACCAACCCCTGCTTGACCAGTTCGTCGAGCGTCAACGGCGCCTCGCCCGCTTCCTCGCGAAGCGTATTGATCACCGCAACGGCAATGTCGTTGAACGGCTGCGCACGGCCCGTACCAAGGTTGAAGATACCGCTGCGCTCCGGGTGATCGAAGAAGTGCAGATTCACCTTGACCACATCTTCGACCGACACGAAGTCGCGGCTTTGCGTACCGGCTGCGTAGCCGTTGTATTCGCCGAAAAGCTTCACACGGCCGTTGGTGCGGAATTCATTGAAGTTGTGGAACGCGACCGACGCCATGCGTCCCTTGTGCGCCTCACGCGCGCCATACACGTTGAAGTAACGGAAACCGGCCACCTGACTCGGCAACTTGCCACCCGCGTCGCGCATGGCACGACGCACGATCTGGTCGAACAGGAACTTCGAATAGCCGTAGACGTTCAGCGGCTTCTCGTACTCACGCGACTCCACAAACGTTTCCGACGCACCGTACGTTGCCGCCGACGACGCATAGAGAAACGGCACCGTCTGCGCCTGACAGGCTTCGAACAGCGCACGCGTGTAGCGGAAGTTGTTCTCCATCATGTAGCGGCCGTCCGTCTCCATCGTGTCGGAGCAGGCGCCTTCGTGGAAAATCGCACGAACCCGGCCGAACTCCCGGCGCTGAAAGCGCGCAACGAAATCTGCCTTGTCGAGGTAATCGCTGATCTCGCAATCGACCAGATTACGGAATTTGTCGGCGCGCGTGAGATTGTCGACCGCCACGACGTCGGTCTCGCCGCGCTCGTTGAGGGCTTTGACAATGTTCGCGCCGATGAAGCCCGCAGCGCCAGTCACGATGATGGTCATGTCAGTTCGGAAAAGAGTTCGTTGTAGTCCACCGTCGCCGTGCCCAGCTTGCCCACGACGATACTGCCCGCACGGTTGGCGAGCACCACGGCCTGCGGCAGTGGCACGCCGGCGGCGAGCGATGCCGCGAGCGTCGCGATCACGGTGTCGCCCGCGCCCGAAACGTCGTACACCTCACGCGCCTGCGCCGGTACATGCAGCGCGCCGCCTTCGGTGAAGAGCGTCATGCCTTCTTCCGAGCGTGTGAGCAGCAGCGCCTCGAGGTTCAACGACTCGCGCAGGTTCTGCGCGCGCGCCGTGAGGTCGTCTTCCGAACGCCACTCGCCCACGACCTGCTGCAATTCCGACCGGTTCGGGGTCAGAATCGTGGCACCGCGATAGCGCTCATAGTCGCTGCCCTTCGGGTCGACAAGTACCGCCTTGCCGGCCGCCCGCGCGGCTTCGATCATCGGTTGCACGTGCGTCAGACCGCCCTTCGCGTAATCCGAGAGCAACACGACGTCATAGCTGGCGAGCAGGTGACGATACTGGTCGAGCACCGCCAGCAACACTTCACGCGCTGGCTGGTTTTCGAAGTCGATGCGCAGTAGTTGCTGCTGACGCGACACGATGCGCAACTTGATCGTCGTCGCCAGATCCGCATCGCGTGTCACGAAGGCGGTCACACCGCTTGCGTCGAGCATGTCGACCACGCGCTCAGCCGGTTCATCTTCCCCAAGCACGCACAGCAGCCCTGCCTGCGCGCCTAGCGACGCAGCATTGAGCGCCACGTTCGCCGCACCGCCCAAACGCTCTTCGTTGCGCTTGACGTGCACGACCGGCACCGGTGCTTCCGGAGAAATGCGATTGACGTCGCCAAACCAGTAGCGATCGAGCATCACGTCGCCAACGATGAGCACGCGCGCGCGGCTGAAGGCCTCGCGAGGCACGGTGGGCACGCCAGGCGCCTGTACGGTGCGCGTGAGCGAAGTTGCCGTCGAAGTCATTCGTCGCTCCTGGATGCTCAGACCGGCTTACGCAGATCGCGGCCAATAGCGTGGTACTCGATGCCGAGTTCCTGCATGGCTTCCGGATCGTACAAATTACGGCCGTCGAAAATCAGCGGCAACGACAACGCCGTTTTCACCTTCGCGAAGTCGGGGCTACGGAAGGCCTTCCACTCCGTGACGATGACGAGCGCATCGGCCCCCGTCAACGTGTCGTTCTGCGTCACACAGAATTCGATTCGGGCATGCGCCGCGAGATCGTCCGCGAAGTCCAGCGCAATCACGCGACGGGCTTCTTCGAGTGCCACCGGATCGTAGGCGCGCACACGCGCGCCACGGCGCACCAGCTCCTCGATGACACGACGGCTGGGCGCTTCGCGCATGTCGTCGGTATTCGGCTTGAACGCCAGCCCCCACAGCGCGAATGTCTTGTCCGAGAGATCGTCGCCAAGGCGATTGATGATCTTCTCGATCAGCACAGCTTTCTGCGTTTCATTGACGGCTTCCACCGCGTTCAGAATCCGCAGAGGCACGCCGTAGTCCTCAGCGGTGCGCACGAGCGCCTGCACGTCTTTCGGGAAGCACGAGCCGCCGTAGCCGCAACCGGCGTAGAGGAAGTGATAGCCGATACGCGGGTCCGAGCCGATGCCCTGGCGCACGTCTTCGATATCCACACCGACGCGATCGGCCAGATTCGCCAACTCGTTCATGAACGAGATACGGGTGGCCAGCATGGCGTTCGCCGCGTACTTGGTGAACTCTGCCGAGCGCACGTCCATATACAGCGTGCGTTCGTGATTGCGGTTGAACGGGGAGTACAGGCGCTTCATCATCGCGCGCGCCTGTTGGCCGTCGGCGTCGTCGCCCACCCCGATCACGATACGGTCCGGACGCATGAAATCGTCCACGGCCGCGCCTTCCTTCAGGAATTCGGGGTTCGAGACGACGGAGAACGGCACGTCCTCACCTCGTTTGGCGAGTTCTTCGGCCACGGCGGCACGCACCTTGTCGGCCGTGCCCACCGGCACCGTCGATTTGTCGACGATCACCTTGAAGCCCTTGGCGTACCGGCCAATATTGCGCGCAGCCGCCACGACGTATTGCAAATCGGCGGAGCCGTCTTCATCCGGGGGCGTGCCCACGGCGATGAACTGCACGTCGCCGTGCGCGACCGAAGCTTCGACATCCGTCGAGAAGTGAAGCCGGCCGGCTTCGCGATTTCGCGCGATGATCTCCTTCAGGCCGGGTTCGTGAATCGGCACACCGCCGTTGTTCAGAATGTCGATCTTGCGCGGATCGACATCGAGACAGAACACGTCGTTGCCGACGTCTGCCAGACAAGCGCCCGTAACGAGGCCGACGTATCCGGAGCCGATGATGGTGACTTTCATGATTGCGCGAACGTAAAGAAATTAGGAGGCCGCGGGCACGTCGGCACGACGCGGCGTATAGGTCTCCCAGCCATTACAGCCGGGGCATTGCCAATAGAACAGCCGCGCGCGGAAGCCGCACTGATCGCAGACGTAGCGCGGCAACGACTTGGTGCGTTGCGTGACGAGCTTGCCCATGAGTTGCAGATCGGACTGCGTATCTGGGGGCGCCGTCGCGGCGTGCGCTTCGAGCAGGCGCGTCATGCCGAGTGCGCTTGGTGCGCGGTGCATCTGCTCTCGCATGAGCTTGAGCGCCGCTTCCGGCCCCTCGAGGGCCATCGTCTTCTCGTAGACGATCTCGAGCAGATCGTCCGACGGATTCTTGCCCAGGGCATCGCGCAGCACCACGAGTCCTTCCGGCGCACGGCCCAAGGCCTCGTACGCGCGCATCAAACGCTTGGCCGCCAGGCCGAGATACACCGGATTCTGTTGCTCGATCGTGCTGAGCACGGTCAATGCCCCCTGCGCATCGCCGGCGGCAAGCAGCATATCACCGCGCAGCAACGGCGCGCGCACGTTCGCGGGATTGACGTCGAGCGCGGCATCCAGCTCTTGCGTCACCGAAGCGATGTCCTTGCGTTGCAGCGCTTCCTGCGCCAGTTCGCAGTGGAACTGCGCAATCTCCTTGCGGTACGACACGGCGGGATCGAGATCACCGAGCATCTCGGCCTCGGTCAGCGCCTTACGCCACTCTTTCTCGATCTGATAAATCGTGAGCTTCGCATGTTGTGCGGCTTTGGCGTACGCGCCCGTATGCAAACGGCCGAACGCCTCTTCTGCACGGTCAAGCAGACCCGCCTTGAGGAAGTCGTGGCCCAACTCGTAGAGTGCATGCTCCTGATCGGCTTGCGGCAGATCGTCACGAGAAAGCAGGTTTTGATGCACGCGAATAGCACGCTCCGTCTCGCCACGACGGCGAAACAGGCTGCCAAGCGCAAAGTGCAGTTCGGTGGTCTCGGGGTCGAGCTTCGCGACTTCAATGAAGGCATCGATCGCCTTGTCGGGCTGCTCGTTGAGCAGGAAGTTCAGACCGCGAAAATAGGATGCCGGCAGATTGCGGCTCTCAGAGAGCAGGCTGCGCAAATCCAGGCGGGCGGCCACCCAGCCACAGCCGAAAATCACGGGGATGGCTAATAGCCACCAGACCTCGAATTCCATGAATGCGTGTTGTCGTTGAAACAGTCGATGAGGATGGCGAGAATCTTACGCCGCGCCGCGTCGCCTTAGACCGGCGGCAGCATCGGTGGTTGATCGCTTGCTTCGGTATCACGCTGCGCACGCGCAAGATCGCGTCGCGTGCGGCGCAGTTCAAGGCGTTGACGCATCAGGCTCGGTAACGTGGCGAGCACGCCGATGACGCCACCGACCACGAAAAACGCGAGCCCGATCATGATGAGCGGCGCTGTCCACGTATGTCCCAGGAACAGGTTCAACGTGACCGCGCCCGTGTTGGCAAGCGCGAGACACAGCAACACCACAAACACGATGAGACGAACGATCCAAACAATCAGCTTCATGCCGAAAGGCTCCTGCGGCAGGCTTGCCGTATGTTTTGCGACTTGAGCGACCTCGCGCGCACGGTATCGACACCGTCCGCGCACCGGGCCGACACGTGGGCGTATTGTACCGGATGTGCTCCATGAGGCGTCGTTACTGCAGCGCGCTTCACATTTGCGTCACTTGTGCGCACTCGCGTCCGCAAGACGCAAAAAAAGCGCCCGAAGGCGCTTTTTTTTGCGTAGTAGATCCCAAAGGGCCTTATTGGTCCGACGCCTTGTGATCAACCCGCTCTCGCAATTCCTTGCCCGGCTTGAAGTGCGGCACGAATTTCTCCGGCACCAACACCTTCTCGCCCGACTTCGGGTTGCGGCCGACGCGCGGTGGCCGACGGTTGAGCCCAAAACTACCGAAACCGCGGATCTCGATTCGATGACCGCGCGCAAGCGCATCAGCCATCGCGTCGAGAATTGTCTTCACCGCGAAATCGGCATCCTTGAGCACCAACTGGGGAAACCGCGCCGCCAACTGGTTGACCAATTCAGACTTGGTCATAGGCCTTGGACCTTACTGATTCTGGCTGTCCAGCTTGGCTTTGAGCAGGGCACCCAGGTTCGTGGTGCCGCTCGCTGCCGAGCTATCCGACGACAGCTTGCTCATCGCCTCTTGCTGTTCAGCCGAATCCTTGGCCTTGATCGACAGGTTGATGTTGCGCGACTTGCGATCGATGTTGACGATCATTGCATTGACGGCTTCACCTTCCTTGAGCACGTTGCGGGCATCTTCCACACGGTCGTGCGAGATTTCCGATGCGCGCAGGTAGCCTTCGACGTCATCACCCAGCGACACAACAGCACCCTTCGGATCGACAGCCTTGATGGTGCCGTCAACGATCGAGCCCTTGTCGTGGATTGCCACGAAGGTGTTGAACGGATCGCCTTCGAGCTGCTTGATACCCAGCGAGATGCGTTCCTTCTCGACATCGATGCCCAGAACCACGGCTTCGACTTCGTCGCCCTTCTTGTACTTGCGCACGGCTTCTTCGCCAGCTTCGCTCCACGACAGGTCCGACAGGTGGACCAGGCCGTCGATGCCGCCCGGCAGACCAATGAACACGCCGAAGTCGGTGATCGACTTGATTGCGCCCTTGATCTTGTCGCCCTTCTTGAAGTTGCGCGAGAAGTCATCCCACGGGTTCGGCTTGCACTGCTTCATGCCGAGGCTGATACGACGACGGTCTTCGTCGATCTCGAGCACCATGACTTCGACTTCGTCGCCCAGTTGGACAACCTTGGTCGGGGCCACGTTCTTGTTGGTCCAGTCCATTTCCGATACGTGAACCAGGCCTTCGATGCCCGATTCCACTTCGACGAACGCGCCGTAGTCGGTGATGTTGGTGACCTTGCCAAACAGGCGGGTGCCTTGCGGGTAACGGCGAGCGATGCCTTCCCACGGATCTTCGCCGAGTTGCTTAACGCCCAGCGAGACACGGCCCTTCTCTTGATCGAACTTGAGGATCTTGGCGGTGACTTCCTGGCCAACCGACAGCACTTCGCTCGGGTGACGCACACGACGCCATGCGATGTCGGTGATGTGCAGCAGGCCGTCAATACCGCCCAGGTCGACGAACGCACCGTAATCGGTGATGTTCTTGACCACGCCATTGACGATCGCGCCTTCCTTGAGCGTCTCGAGCAGCTTGGCGCGCTCTTCACCCTGGGTGGCTTCGATCACGGCACGGCGCGACAGCACAACGTTGTTGCGCTTGCGGTCGAGCTTGATAACCTTGAATTCGAGGGTCTTGCCTTCGTACGGGGTCGTGTCCTTGACCGGACGCGTATCAACCAGCGAACCCGGCAGGAATGCACGGATGCCGTTGACCATCACGGTCAAGCCGCCCTTGACCTTGCCGGTGATCGTACCGGTCACGAGGTCGCCCGACTCGAGGGCCTTCTCCAGTTGCAGCCACGAGGCCAGACGCTTGGCCTTGTCGCGCGACAGCACGGTGTCGCCGTAGCCGTTTTCCAGGGCGTCGATCGCCACGGAAACAAAGTCGCCGGCCTGAACTTCGACCTCGCCCTGATCATTCAGGAATTCTTCGATGGGGATGTACGCTTCGGACTTGAGCCCGGCGTTGACGACCACGAAGTTGTGGTCAACCCGCACGACTTCAGCGCTGATGACTTCACCAGCACGCATGTCTTGGCGGGAGAGCGACTCTTCGAAAAGCGCCGCGAAAGATTCGTTGGTCGAGGTTTGCAGGTCGGACATAAATGTGGATTACGCCGCTGACGTCCGTCTCCCGAGGGGGCTGACGATGACGAACAACGGTTGGGTTAAAGGTTACACAAAACCATGCCGGATGACTGCATGAAACATCCGGTCAGGCGCCTTGCGGGTACTGCACCTGCGCGAACCATTCGAGCACCTGAGCCACCGCCTGATCGACGTTGAGCCCCGATGTGTCGAGCACCCGCGCACCCTCTGCCGGCCTAAGCGGCGCCTCGGCGCGGGTACGATCCCGCGCATCGCGCACCTCAAGATCCAGCAAGAGACTGTCTATATTAGCAGAAAAACCTTTTTCTATCAATTGCTTATACCGCCTCTCGGCACGAGCCTGTGGCGAAGCGGTCAAAAAGACCTTCAATTCGGCTTCCGGGAAGATCACGGTCCCCATGTCACGGCCGTCCGCGACGAGGCCTGGCGGGGTCTTGAACCCCCGCTGGAGTGCCACCAACGCCTGCCGCACCGCCTTATGCACGGCGATGCTCGATGCCCGGTTACCAATGGCTTCGGCACGGATCGCGTCGGTAACGTCTTCGCCGGCCAACCAGATGCGCTGGTCCTTGAACCGCACGTCGAGCGTTTCGGCGAGCACCGACAGCGCCCCAGCGTCGTCGGGATCGATCCCGTGACGGGCGCTCGCCAGTGCCGTGAGTCGATAGAGTGCCCCACTGTCCAGATAGTGAAAGCCCAGTGCATCGGCGACACGGTGTGCCACCGTGCCTTTGCCGGACGCCGTCGGGCCATCCACCGTAATGACCGGAATCGAGTCGTCTATTACCGTTAAATCAGGCATCCCTTCGTCTCTGTCTATCCAACACATTAGAAAATAAAATCCCTCATCCAAACAATAATGATTATCATTTAGAATAAAGCGCTACCGGAAGATATGACTGCCATGCAAAGCCGCGATTATCCCTTAGCCGGTCCAGAATGGGTGCCGCCACCCGCCCCGCAAGATAATGCACCACGCCGTGCGCAGGGGTGGATGGGATTCGCCGGCGCGGGCACCCTCATCGCCGTCGGGTATATGGATCCGGGCAACTGGGCCACGGCGATCGCCGGGGGCGCCCGTTACGGATACACGCTGCTGAGCGTTGTGCTGCTCTCGAGCGTGATGGCGTTGTTGCTGCAATGGCTCGCGGCACGCGTCGGTCTGGTAACCGGCCGCGATCTCGCGCAACTCTCACGTAGCCAGTATAGCCGCCGCACTTCGTTGGCGTTATGGGGGCTTTGCGAGATTGCCATCATCGCCTGCGATCTTGCCGAGATCATCGGCAGTGCGGTGGCGCTGCAATTGCTGTTCGGCCTCTCGCTGCCCGTGGGCGTGGTGCTCGCGGGCACGCTCGCTTTTGCCATGCTCGGACTGCAAAGTTTCGGACAACGCCGGCTTGAAGGCGCTGTCGCCGCATTGATTCTGCTCACGGCGGGTTGCTTCGCAGCACAACTGGCGCTGGCGAACCCAGACTGGGGCGCCGCCGCAGCAGGCCTACGCCCACACAGCGAAGTCGTCGCTCAGGCGGGCATGCTCTGGCTGGCGACTGGTATTCTCGGCGCGACGGTCATGCCCCACAACCTGTACCTGCACTCGGCGCTGTTGCGCGTACGCGGCGAGGCGATGCCCGAGCGCACCCCAGCGACACTGCGACGCGCACTGCGCGCCACGCACTGGGACACCGTGCTGTCGCTCGGCTTTGCCTTTCTGATCAACGCGGCGCTCCTGATTCTGGCGGCCTGCGTGTTCCATGCGAGCGGAAACACGTCGGTCGAATCGCTTGGCGACGCGCACAAGTTGCTCGCACCACTGCTCGGTAACCAATGGGCGGGAGTGATGTTTGCCGTCGCGCTCCTCGCCTGCGGCCTGAATTCGACGGTGACCGCCACGCTCGCGGGCCAGGTCACGATGGAAGGCTTCCTGAATTTGCGGATGAAGCCGTGGCAACGCGCGCTGATCACGCGCGCGTTGGCGCTCCTTCCCGCGCTGCTGATCGTCGGAAACAACGGAGAAGCCCAGACAACGAACCTTCTGGTCTTCAGTCAGGTTGTGCTGAGCCTGCAACTGCCGTTTGCGGTCGTTCCGCTGGTCCGATTCGCTGGGGACGGGAAGCTGATGGGCGAATGGCGCGTGCGCGGCGCACTGCTGGCCGCCGCCTGGCTCATGGCGAGCGCCATCATCGCGCTGAACGGCATTTTGCTTTGGCAGACACTGACCGGCTGACGGCACGCGTCCAGCGTCCACCATGCCGCACCGTCCCAATTCACTGGGTAAGACGACGGCGAATCGGAAGGGCCGGCGGACTGCCGCGGCAGTTCAGCAGCCGACTGACACCATGAACTACGACGCGATGCGCGCGAACTCCGCGAAATACGTTGGGAACGTCTTGGCAACGCACTTCGGATCGTTGATCGTCACAGGAACACCGCCAAGACTCACGAGCGAGAAGCACATTGCCATACGATGATCGTCATAGGTGTCGATCACCGCATTCGGCATTAGCGAAGACGGTGGTGTGACGCGCAGATAATCCCCCCCCTCTTCCACCGTCGCCCCCACCTTGCGCAATTCGATCGCCATGGCGGTCAGACGATCCGTCTCCTTGACACGCCAGCTCGCCACATTACGCAGCGTTGTCGTACCGTCGGCGAAGAGTGCGGCAACCGCAATCGTCATCGCGGCATCGGGAATGTGATTGAAATCCATATCGACGGCACGCAGCTTGCCGCTCGGCGTATCGATACCATGCACCTCGATGGCATCGTCGTGCAGCGTGACACGTGCACCCATCGCCGCAAGTGCGTCCACAAAACGCACGTCGCCCTGAATGCTGTCGCGGCCAACACCTTCCACGCGCATCGGGCCGCCGCCGATCGCACCGGCCGCAAGGAAATAGGACGCCGATGATGCATCGCCCTCGACCCGGATTTCGCCAGGGCTCCGATACTTCGGGCCGTCGGCATCCGCCGCCGGCAGCACGAAGCGCGACCACTCGTCCTGTCGCACGTCAATGCCAAAGCGCCGGAGCAACCGCAGCGTAATGTCGATATACGGCTTGGAAATCAGTTCTCCCTCGACCTCGACAACAATCTCACCCGTTGCCGAAGGCAGCAACGGCAGTGTCAGCAGTAACGCCGTCAGGAACTGACTCGACACATCACCGCGCACACGAATCGGCGCGACGGGTGCCGCCACGTCGGCCGGCTTGATATGCAGCGGGGGATAGCCGGCGTTGCCGAGGTAATCGATCTGCGCACCGAGTTGACGCAAACCATCAACGAGATCACCGATCGGGCGCTCATGCATGCGTGCCACACCCGAGACTTCGTAGTCGCCATGGCTCAACGACAGCGCCGCCGTCAACGGACGAATGGCCGTGCCTGCATTCCCCATGAACAGCTTGGCGGCCTTCACGGGAAACACGCCACCGCAGCCTTCCACGAGGTAATCGCGCGAGTCGCCGACCTGCGTGCATTTCACGCCAAGCATCGCCAATGCGTCGAGCATCACCTGCGTGTCGTCCGATGCCAGCAGGTCGCGCACGCGGGTCGTCCCGCGAGACAATGCGGCGAGCAGCAACACACGGTTCGAGATACTTTTCGAGCCGGGCAGTCGCAGCGTGCCTTCGGCGTGGCCGTAAGGGCCAAGATCAAGCGTTTCCATTACTTTTCCTGTTGCTTGGCCCAGTCCGTTCGCGCCCGACTGGTGCGAGCGAACACGGCCTCGAGACCGGCACCATCACCGGTATCGATCAAATCACGCAGTGTGCCGAGCGTAGCCAGGTAGCCATCGAGTTCGGCAAGCAATGCTTCGCGATTGGCCATACAGATATCGCGCCACATTTCCGGATTCGATGCGGCGATACGCGTGAAGTCACGAAAGCCACCGCCCGCGAAACCGAATTTCAGCGCGGCGTCGGGAGCCTCAAGAATCTGCGCAATGAGGGCGTACGACAGCACATGCGGCAAGTGACTCACCGACGCAAAAACGCGATCATGTTGCGTCTCGGACATTTCCGAAACACGCGCGCCCGCCGCCTCCCACATCGCGCGCACTTGCGCGACGTCCTCGCGGCGATTGCCCGGTTGCGGGCAAAGAACGACGCGCCGGTCGCGATACAAATCGACTTTCGCTGCGTCGACACCCGACAACTCTGCACCGGCAATCGGATGGCCGGGCACGAAGCGCCAAACCTCGTCGCCCAACGCTTCCCTGGCAGCCGCCACGGCGTCCGTCTTGGTGCTGCCCGCATCGGTCACGATCGTATTGCCGCCAAGATGCGGACGAATTGCCGCGAGCAAGGCCGGCGTTTGCGCCACCGGTGCCGCGAGCACGACCACATCGGCCCCGGCCACAGCATCGGCCATCGACACGGCAGCGCGATCGATCACACCGAGTTCGCAAGCCCGCGCGAGCGACGCTTCGCTGCGTCCCACGCCGACGACTTCCTTCACCGTCCTCGTCGCCTTGAGCGCACGCGCGAGCGAACCACCGATCAGACCGACGCCGCAGATGACGAGTTTATTCAAACTCATGATGTATGGCCTGCCGCTCGTTATGCGCAGCGCGGGTATGACCCGAGCACTTTGCAATAGGCCGCATTCTGACGCAGGATATCGAGCGCTTTGGCGACATTGGGATCTTCGCGATGACCTTCGAAGTCGACGTAGAAATAATACTCCCACGCACCGCTCTTGGCCGGGCGCGACTCAAAGCGCGTCATCGACACGCCATTGTTCGCCAGCGGTTCGAGCAACGCCACCACCGCTCCCGCCCGATTGGGTACCGAGAGAATCAGCGAGGTCTGATCGTGACCGCTCGGCGCCGGGTCCTGCGTGCCGATCACTACGAAACGCGTGCGGTTGTGCGGATCGTCCTGCACATGTGAGAACGCGATTTGGAGCCCGTACTGAGCAGCCGCCGACTCGCCTGCGATGGCGGCAATCGTCGGATCGGCCGCCGCCATGCGCGCCGCCTCGGCATTGCTCGATACCGCCTGACGCTCCAGTTGCGGGAAATGCGCTGTCAGCCAGTGTTGGCACTGCGCGAGCGACTGGGCGTGCGAGCAAATACGCGTCACACCATCGAGCGTGCCCGATTGCGTCATCAAATTATGGTGAATCGGCAAGGCGACTTCACCACCGATCGTCAGCGGGCTCTGCAGCAACAGGTCCAGCGTGCGCGACACCACGCCCTCGGTCGAGTTCTCAACCGGCACGACACCGAAGTCTGCACTACCGGCCTCCACGGCACGGAACACCTCGTCGAGCGACGGGCACGGCAAGCCCTTCACACTCTGACCAAAGTAAGCGAAAGCCGCCTGCTCACTATAAGTCCCTGCCGGGCCGAGATAGGCGACGGTCATGACCTTCTCGAGCGCACGGCTGGCCGACATGATCTCGCGCCAGATCGACGCCAGATTGTCGCCATACAGCGGACCGTCGTTAGCCTGTTGCAGACGGGAAATCACCTGCAACTCGCGCTCGGGCCGGAACACCGGCGCACCGAAACGTTTCTTGACCTCGCCCACTTCCAGGGCAACGGCCGCACGTTGATTGAGCAGCTTCAAAAGCTGCGCGTCGATAGCATCGATCTTCTCGCGCAGAGGGCGCAACGATGCGTTCAGATCATCATCCATGGAGCGTATTGTCTTCTTACGATGGGACATGGTCAGGCAGCTCGCGGTGCGATGTCCCGAGGGACGTCGGAAGGTTCCTGTCGCACCGGCTGTTCGCCCTCGTCAGCCGTGGCTGCGCTCGAATTCGCGCAGATAGTCCACCAGCGCCTCGACACCGGCAAGCGGCATCGCGTTGTAGATCGAGGCACGCATGCCCCCCACGGACTTGTGGCCCTTGAGTTGCAGCAAACCGCGCTCGCGAGCGCCGGCCAGGAAAGTTTCGTTCAATGCATCGTCGTGCAGGAAAAACGGCACGTTCATCCGCGAACGGCAATCCTTCGCCACCGGTGTGCGGTAAAAATCACTGCTGTCCAGATAGCCGTACAGCAGGTCGGCTTTCGCCTTGTTCTGCGCGTCCACGGCAGCCAGACCACCCTGACGTTTGAGCCACTGGAACACGAGTCCGGCAATGTAGATGGCGTACGTCGGCGGCGTGTTGAACATCGAGTCGTTTTCGGCAACGATCTTCCAGTCGAATGCGCTGGGTGTGATCGGCAGCGAACGGCCGAGCAGGTCATCACGCACAATGACGAGCGTGAGGCCCGACGGACCGATATTCTTCTGCGCGCCGCCATACATCACGCCAAACTTCGACACGTCCATCGGGCGCGAAAGAACGTGCGACGACACATCCGCCACGAGCGGCACATTCGGCAAGCCAGCAGCGGCCAGATCAGGGGTCCAGAAATACTCGACGCCGTGAATGGTCTCGTTCGTGCAGATGTGCACGTACGCCGGGTCTTTCGACAACTGCCATTCGTCCATCTTCGGCAGCCGGGTAAACTTGTCGGCCTCGGTGGTCGCAGCGATGTTGACGTCGCAATACTTGCGCGCTTCCTTCTGCGACTTCTCGGACCACGAGCCCGTGACGACATAATCCGCCGTACGGCGCTCGCCCGCACGCTCCCCGCCCAGCAAGTTCATCGGGACGATGGCGTTCTCCGCCAGCCCCCCCCCTTGCATGAACAAGGTCCGGTAGTTGTCGGGCACGGCAAGCAGCTCACGCAGGTCGGCTTGCGCCTGCGCCAGAATGCTCATGAACTCGCGGCCGCGATGGCTCATCTCCATCACGCCCATGCCGGCCCCATGCCAGTCAAGCATTTCCTCGGCTGCCTGGGCGAGTACTTCGGCAGGCAGCGCCGCCGGACCGGCGGAAAAATTGAAAGCGCGCGTCATTATCGTTTTGCAGCAGTAAAAGTGAAACGCAAGCCGGCGGAGACTGGGCCCGTGCGGCTTGCGTTTCACGTCTGACGATCATTCGGCGGTGAGGCAGCGGCAGAGGTCAACTATACCGCCAGATGACCGCCGCGTGCGGCTGCCCGCCATAATTCCGGCGCAGGACGACTGCATTCCGGAAAATGCTGAGCAGAACCTGCCGATTTCGCCCATCAATGCAAAATGGCCGTTTGCGATCACTCGCAAACGGCCATTATCGGTCAATCCCGGCGAGACCGGCCGAAATTTACTTCTTGGCCGGTGCCTTCGCCGACTTGGCAGCGGCGGCAATCTCAGCGTCAGCTTGCTTCTTCGACGCGTCGATCGATTGCGGCATGTACTTCTGCATCAGGCCACCAACGACTTCCTGACCGACCTGATCCTGGACCTTGATGTACTTCTGGCCGACCGCGCTCTTGTAGAACGCCGTCAGGCCCTTGATTTCGTCGGTGGTGTAGTACTTGCCGTAGGCGCTGTACTGTGCCTGAACCGCGTCGTTCTTGAATGCGTCGGAGGTGAAAACCTTACCGGCGTTGTCCACCAGCTTCTGCACGGAGTTCTGCTCCAGAACCGGCACGATCGCCTGCTTCTGCGCGTCGCTCAACGTCTTGTTCTCGACCAACTGCTGCTGCAGCGCACCGATGGCCATTTGCTTGGCCTGCGCCTGCGCGCCTTCGCCGATGGCGGCAACGAGCTTGTTCGAGTCGATAGCGTCGAGCAGATCCTTGATCGCAGCCTTCTTGTCGGCGTCGAGCGGGGCGCTCTGCTGGGCCATTGCCATTGCCGGTGCTGCGAGCAGCAGCCACATCCACTTCTTGACGTTGCGTTGCATAGTAATAGTCACTCCAAAGTTCGTCGGCTTTCGACGACGATAAATAGATGCATCCTCGCCTGGGCACTTCACTGCATCGGGCCAGATTCTACTGACTTTTCGGGGCAATGCACCCGTAGATTACATCGAGTTACGTCAGTATTACTCCGTGACATCCGCTTCCGGCGCCTCATCGTCGCCCTGTGCTTCGCCATTCTCGGCAACCTCGGCGTCGGACTCAACGATGCGTTGCAGGCCTGAGAGCGTCGTGCCTTCATCCAGGCTGATCAGCGTCACCCCCTGCGTGGCCCGGCCCATTTCGCGAATTTCCGACACGCGCGTACGGATCAGTACCCCGCCAGTGGTGATCAGCATGATCTCGTCATCCGGCTCAACCAGCGTCGCCGCGACCACCCGGCCGTTGCGCTCGCTCGTCTGGATGGCAATCATACCCTTAGTGCCACGGCCATGGCGCGTATATTCGGTGATCGAAGTGCGCTTGCCGTAGCCGTTTTCGGTCGCCGTCAGCACCGATTGCTGCTCGTTTTCTGCGACCAGCAGCGCGATGACCGTTTGACCGTCTTCGAGCTGCATGCCGCGAACACCGCGCGCCTCACGCCCCATCGGACGCACGTCGTTTTCGTCGAAGCGCACGGCCTTGCCGCTGTCCGAGAACAACATGACGTCGTGCGCACCGTCGGTGATGGCCGCGCCGATCAGCACGTCGCCGTCGTCCAGGTTCACGGCGATGATGCCCTTCTTGAGCGGACGGCTGAAGGCCGCGAGCGGCGTCTTCTTGACCGTGCCCAGGCTCGTTGCCATAAACACGAAGCGATCTTCCGTGTACTCCTTGACCGGCAGCACGACGTTGATCTTCTCACCGTCCTGCAACGGGAACATATTGACGATCGGACGCCCGCGCGAGTTCCGCGAACCCTGCGGCACTTCATAAACCTTGATCCAGTACACCCGGCCGCGGTTCGAGAAGCAAAGGATCGTGTCATGCGTATTCGCGATGAACAGCGTGTCGATCCAGTCGTCGTCCTTCGTGGCTGCTGCCTGCTTGCCGCGTCCGCCGCGCTTCTGCGCGCGGTACTCGGACAACGGCATCGACTTGATGTAACCCGAGTGCGACAACGTCACCACCATATCCTGCGGCGTGATCAGGTCTTCCGTGTCGAGTTCGGTGGCGTTGTGTTCGATGGTCGAGCGGCGGGCATCGCCGAACTCCGCACGCACGGCCGTCAGCTCGTCGCTGATAATGGCCGTCACACGCGCCGGACGCGCCAGAATGTCAAGCAGGTCGGCGATCTGCAACATCACTTCCTTGTACTCGGAAACGATCTTGTCCTGCTCCAGGCCGGTCAGGCGTTGCAGACGCATCTGCAGAATTTCCTGCGCCTGCGTCTCCGACAGACGGTACATACCGTCTGCCTGCATGCCCACCGCCGGGTCGAGACCTTCCGGGCGGAAGGCTTCGCGCCCACCCTGAGACTCGGTCTCCGCACGCGACAGCATGTCGCGCACCACCGACGAATCCCACGCTTTCTCCATCAACGCGGCCTTCGCGATCGGCGGCGTCGGCGCCGCCTTGATGATCGCGATGAAGTCGTCGATGTTAGCGAGCGCTACCGCCAGACCCTCGAGCACATGGCCACGCTCACGAGCACGACGCAGCTCATAGACCGTGCGGCGAGTAATCACTTCGCGACGATGCGCGAGGAAATGCACCAGCATTTCGCGCAGGTTCAGCAACTTGGGCTGGCCGTCGACCAGCGCCACCATGTTCATGCCGAACGTGTCTTGCAGTTGCGTGTGCTTATAGAGATTGTTGAGAACAACCTCGGGCACCTCGCCACGCTTGAGTTCGATCACCACGCGCATGCCGCTCTTGTCGGACTCGTCGCGAATGTCGGAAATCCCTTCGAGGCGCTTCTCGTTGACCAGTTCGGCAATCCGCTCGAGCAGTGAGCGCTTATTAACCTGATACGGCAACTCGTCGACGATGATCGCCACACGTTGACCGCGATCGATATCTTCGAAGTGAGTTTTTGCTCGCATCACCACGCGGCCACGGCCGGTGCGATAGCCTTCGCGCACACCGGAGATGCCGTAGATGATGCCGGCGGTCGGGAAGTCCGGTGCCGGGATGATCTCGATGAGTTCGTCGACGGTGGCGTCCGGGTTCTGAAGCACGTGCAGACAGGCGTCGACGACTTCGTTCAGATTATGCGGCGGGATGTTCGTGGCCATGCCGACCGCGATACCCGACGAACCGTTGAGCAGCAGGTTCGGGATACGGGCCGGCAGGATGAGCGGCTCTTTTTCGCTGCCGTCGTAGTTCGGACCGAAGTCGACGGTTTCCTTGTCGATGTCCGCAAGCAACTCATGACCGATCTTGGCCATGCGCACTTCGGTGTATCGCATTGCAGCGGCATTGTCGCCGTCGACCGACCCGAAGTTGCCTTGGCCGTCGACCAACATATAGCGCAGCGAAAACGGCTGGGCCATACGAACGATCGTGTCGTATACAGAGGCGTCGCCGTGCGGGTGGTATTTACCGATGACGTCACCGACAATACGTGCCGATTTCTTGTACGCCCGGTTCCAGTCGTTGTTCAGCTCGTGCATGGCGAACAGTGCACGGCGGTGAACAGGCTTCAGGCCGTCACGCACGTCCGGCAAAGCGCGGCCGACGATCACGCTCATGGCGTAATCGAGATACGACCGCCGCATTTCTTCTTCGAGCGAAATCGGGAGAGTTTCTTTGGCGAACTGATCCATTATTCGTGTCTATCAAGCCCTAATCGCGATAGGCGGCTGCCGGCGATATGATCCTGAGATTCTAACATGCCCGTCATAGGCATCCGAAACGAGCGTGATGCAATGCACAAGACATGTCTGGCACGCCAAAATGTCAGACGACGATGGGAAATGAAACGGTTGGCGAGGGCCCTCAAAAGGTGTTGCGCTCAAACCACAACTGCGCCACGACAGGCAGCAAACTTGGGGTTTTGCTCGCGGCTGGCTGAACCGCTATGGCAAAATGCCGTGGCATAAGTTAGACATTATTCGAAGTGCATGGGCCATGCTTTCGCGCACTTGCCGATGTTATACTTCGAGCGATGTAAGACTTTGGTTCCGTCGTCTAGGCTCGCAGTAAACCTGCGGTAATCTCATTTCGAGAGGAGAAATATGAATAAATTCGCTAAGCTCGCGATCGTTGCAGCTACCGCAGTGATGGCTGCTTCGGCTATGGCCCAAAATTACGTCCAGACCGCTCCGGGTCCGATCGCGGCCTCGAAGCAAGCAGTCAATGACAACTGGGTGAACGGCAGCGGCGAGTGGGTTTGGAAGAACGGCTCGGACGAACTCTGCTGGCGCGATGCCTACTGGACCCCGGCCACGGCCAATGCCAAATGCGATGGCTCGATCATCGCCCAGGCTGCAGCTCCGGCACCGGCTCCGGTAGCGCCGGCGGCTCCGATCTCGCAGAAGGTGACCTATCAGGCCGACGCTCTGTTCGATTTCGACAAGGCCGTCCTGAAGCCGGATGGCAAGCTTAAGCTCGACGACCTGGCTAAGAAGGTTCAAGCGCTGAACCTCGAAGTCGTGGTTGCCACGGGCTACACCGACCGCATCGGTTCGGACAAGTACAACGACCGTCTGTCGCTGCGTCGTGCTCAAGCTGTGAAGGCCTACCTGGTCAGCAAGGGCGTCGAAGCCAACCGCGTGTACACCGAAGGCAAGGGCAAGCGTAATCCGGTTACGACTGGTTGCAACCAGAAGAACCGTACTCAGCTGATCAAGTGCCTGGCACCGGATCGTCGCGTGGAAGTCGAAGTCGTCGGCACGAACAAGTAATACGGTTCACCGACTACGAAAAACCCCGCCTCGGCGGGGTTTTTTTGTCCGTCGCACAAGCGAACCGGGCAGCGCCCAGCAGCCAGACGCGCCCTCAAGCCTCGCTGCCCAACTGCGGGTACTGACGCTTCACCATGAAGGACAGCAGCGCCTTGACCGGACGGTCACGCCACCACGACCCGGTCTCGAGCGGCTTGAACATCATGCGTGCGGCTGCCTCCACCGGCATGTACTGCTTCATCACGCCGCCCGACATCGCCAGAAACGCATCCCAGGTCATCGGCTCGAACGGCGGCGGTGAGCGCCAGAAATGATTGAGTGGCTCGAACGCGAACGCAATGTCCTCGTCCCGCACCAGTTCGCTGCGCGCCACCATGGTGCGCAACCGGCTGATGACGCCATGCTGCTCGATGGCGTTATATCTATCGAATGTCTTGCGGAAATAGCGATAGTGGCCGACCTCCTCGTTGCTCAGCTTGTGCATCATCTGCTTGAGTTCGTCGACCGGCATATAGGACTCCAGGCAGCGATAGATCATCGCCGTCTGCGTCTCCGTGACGCACCGTGACAGCGCCTCCAGCGCCAGCGAAGGCCGCATGTACTGCACCTCGCAACGCGGCTTGTAACGGGCGAGAAACGCATCATAAGCGTTCGCCCAGTCGAACTCGGGCCAGACACGTGCGATATAGTCCTTGGCGAGGCGCCCGTGTTCGACTTCCTCGGGCAGCCAAGTATCGCGCAGCCACGTTCTCATCTCATCGTCGTCCCCATACATCTGATTGAGGGTGGAGACGAATTCCGGGACGCTGGTCTCGATGAACGAGACCGTGGCGAGAGAATAGAAGATGAACGCATTGGTTCGGACAGACGGCTCTGCTGCCATGACACACTCTCCTATCAGCATAGGGAATCGAACATGTTTCGCTCAAGCCCGTACGTGGGACCGGGCCGAATGGGCAGACTGACGAACGCGTTGTGCACTGCAACTCGCAGCACCCACGTCATGGGCCCATGCGTCACGTGAAACGTCACACGAAGGTCACGAAGGCATAGTATAGGATTTGGTCGAATATCGCAGCGCGGCAAACAATCGATTACAAATGCGCCCGCCTTCTGGTGCGTTTGAGCGACGTTTGTCACTGTTGCATCCATTTAAACTCCGAAACGCCATGACGCAACGCTACTGGTTGATGAAATCCGAACCCGAGGAAGCGAGCATCGACGATCTCGCCAGCGCCAAGCATCAGACCCTAGCGTGGACCGGTGTGCGCAACTATCAGGCACGCAACTTCATGCGCGACAACATGCGCGTGGGTGACGGGGTACTCTTCTACCACTCGAGCTGCGCCGTGCCCGGCATCGCCGGACTCGCCACGGTTGCCTCGACGCCTTACCCCGATCCCACACAGTTTGACCCGAAGAGTCCATACTTCGATCCCAAGTCGAAGCCGGAATCCCCCCGCTGGTTGCTTGTCGACGTCAAACTCGATCGCAAGACGCGCCTCGTGCCGCTTACCGACATGCGCCAGACGCCCGAACTGGATGGCATGCTCGTGCTCGCGCGCGGCAACCGCCTCTCGATCACTCCCGTCTCCCCCGAACACTGGAAGTTCATCACCAAGCACTTACTTGAGGCATGAAGGATGCCGAAGGGAATCAGGGAACCAAAATTGGGGCGATAGCGTCTGTATAACGTTGCCGGCATACGCATAGTACGCGCCCACTTGCTTTTTCATTCGTAGCAGGGCTATGTGACGAAGGCGGTACCGGCGCTCGGTCAAACGTTCGCCGTTCAGATGCGAACCAACATTCGAAAAAGGACAACACGATGCGCAAATCTCTCGCTGCGGCTCTTCTGATTGCCACTGCCGCCAATGCGGCCTACGCCCAGTCGGGTGACGACGCGAATCGCCAGGTCTCGGGCGTGTTGGGCCTCGACGCGCATGCCACGAAGGAAGTCGAACAGGACACGGTTCACATCACGATGTCGGCTCAGGAGCAGGGCCCGGACGCTGCCACCGTGTCGCGCAACCTGACGCAAAAGGCGAACAGCGCGATGTCCATCGCCAAGGGTCAGAACGGCGTGCAGGTGCAGACCGGCAACGTCTCCCTCTACCCGACCACCAATCGCGACGGCAAGATCACGGCATGGCGCGGCCGCACCGAGTTGCAGATGACGTCGAAGGATTTCGGCGCGGCGTCGCGTCTCGCGAGCCAGATCTCGAATCAGATGCAAATGGACGGCGTGTCGTTCTCGCTCTCGCGCGAAGCGCAGGAGAAGACCCAGGCCGAACTGACCAATCAGGCCATCCAGGCGTTCCGCGATCAGGCGCAGAACGACACGAAGGCCTTCGGTTACAGCGGCTACACGATCCGTCAGGTGCAGGTCGGCTCGAATGCCCCGATGATGCCGCGCCCTTACGCGATGAAGACAATGGCCATGGCCACCAGCGCCGATGCCGCGCCGCCGATGCAGTTCGAAGGTGGCAAGACGCAAGTGACCGTGACGGTCTCGGGCACCGTGCAAATGAAGTAAGGCGCGCCTGCCGAATGGTTGCTCCTCCGGCAACCCGGCTAGCGCACCCACAAAAATGCCGCCCCGGCGAGGGCGGCATTTTTTATGCTCGGAACAACGACTGCACAGGCGCAACACATTGCCGCGTCAATGCCTGCGACAACGTGTCGCAAAGTGCCTATTTGAACCGATCGCGCAGCAGGTTCTTCTGCACCTTGCCCATCGTGTTACGCGGCAATTCCGTGACCACATGCACGCGCTTGGGCACCTTGAAGTTCGCAATGCGCTGCTTGAGCGCGTCGATGACGGTTCGCTCGTCGGGTGCCGACACACCGTCGCGCGGCACGATCACCGCCACCACGGCCTCTCCGAAGTCCGGATGCGGCACGCCGATGACGGCCGATTCGGCCACACCGTCCATTTCGTCGATGAAGCCCTCGATCTCTTTCGGATAGACGTTGTACCCGCCGGAGATGATGAGATCCTTCGAGCGGCCCACGATGTGCACGTAACCGTCCTCGTCGAACTTGCCGACGTCCCCCGTCTTGAAGAAGCCGTCGCCGGTGAATTCCTCCGCAGTCTTCTCCGGCATACGCCAGTATCCGGCAAACACGTTCGGCCCCTTGACCTGAATATGGCCGATCTCGCCTTGCACGCTCGGTTGGCCGTCATCGCCCACCACGCGAACCGTCACCTCCGGCAGCGGCACGCCGACCGTACCGGCACGACGCACGCGGGCCGCATCGCCGTGATACGGATTCGAGACCAGCATGACCGTCTCCGACATGCCGTAGCGCTCCAGAATCGTATGCCCCGTGCGCTCGCGGAAAGCGTCGAACGTCTCGCGCAATAACGGCGCCGAGCCCGAGATGAACAGTCGCATGTTGCGGCACGCGTCGTGAGTGAGTCCCGGCTCCGCCAGCAGCCGGACGTAATACGTGGGCACGCCCATGAACACTGTGGCGCGCGCCAGTTGATGCAGCACTTCACGCGCGTCGAACTTCGCCAGCCAGATCATCTTGCTGCCCGAGTACAACGCCGCGTGGCTCGCGACGAACAACCCGTGCACATGGAAAATCGGCAGCGTATGCAGCAGCACGTCGCCCCCTTCGCGCTCGCCCCAGCCCCAGAACGTATGCAGCACGCGTGTGTTGCTCGCGAGGTTGCCGTGCGAGAGCATGGCGCCCTTGCTGCGGCCCGTGGTGCCCGACGTGTAGAGAATCGCGGCGAGATCGTCGGGCGAGCGCGGCACGGTCTCGAAGGTATCGTCGAACCACGCCGCGCGCTCCAGCAGCGAGCCCGTGCGATCGTCCCCGAGCGTGTAGACGTGCTTCGCGCCATTGGTGAACGCAATCTTCGAAACCCAGCCGAAATTCGCCGGACTACACACCACGACATCCGGCTCAGCGTTTTCGACGAAATACGCGATTTCGGCTTCGCGATACGCCGTATTGAGCGGCAGATAGACGAACCCTGCGCGCAGGGTCGCGAGGTAAAGCAGCAGCGCTTCGGGAGACTTCTCGACCTGCACGGCGATACGCGCGCCGGGCGACAGATCGAGACTCGCGAGCAGGTTCGCCATCCGTGCGCTCGCGTGCTCGAGGTCGTCCCAACTGTAATAGAGCCCTTCAGGTGTCTCGATGGCACACGCCGATTTGTCGGCGGGAAAGCGTTCGGAAAAAAGTCGATAGAGGTTGGCGTCTTGCGTCATAAACAGAACCGGATTTGAAACAGTGGATACGTCGTTGCGTCAGTGAAATCGGAAATAATCGGGGGTACGCCGGCACTCAGCGCCCCTGGAAATCGGGCGGCCGCTTCTCGAGGAACGCCGCTACGCCTTCGCGGTGATCGTGCGAGTCCCAATAGGAGAAGGCCTTCTGCCATTCGGCCTCCGACAGCGGCGGCACGCTCGGCGCCAGGCGGGCGATCAGCCACTTGTTCAGTTGCGCCGCGAGTGGCGCACCGGCGGCGACACGCCGGGCGCAAGTGTAGCCCGCCGCTTCGACGTCCTCGTCTGCGACCACTCGCGTGAGCAATCCCTTCTCGCGAGCTTCCGACGCACCGAAGACTCGCCCTTCGAGCAGGATCTCAAGGGTGGTCGCACGTCCCGCCAGCGCCAGCACGCCGCGCAACTCGCCGGGCGCCATCGGAAAACCGAGCTTGTTGATCGGTATGCCGAACCGTGCGCCCTCCCCGGCAATACGCAGGTCGCAATGCGCAGCGATCTCCAGACCGCCGCCCACGCATACCCCTTCGATCAGCGCCACACTCGGATGCCGGCATCGGGCCAACGCGTCGAGCGTTGGCCCGATCACCTCGCCGTGATAGCGACGCAGCGTATCGTAACTGCCGCGCTCGACCGGAAACTCCTCGATATCGGCACCGGCCGCAAAGTTGCCCTGCGCACCGCGAATGACAATGGCGCGCACACGTGCGTCCTCGTCGAGCGCCTGCAAATGCGCGCGCAACGCGCGCCACATGGCCACCGAAATGGCGTTGAGCTTGCCGGGATTCGATAGCGTCAGGGTGACCCATCCCTCGTCAAGCGAACTGTCGTCGCGCAGGACTTCACTCACATGTATCTCCATGATGTTGATGAGCGCTTATGGCCGCCTCTGCATTCATATGGCGCTCAGAGCAAGCGCGATACGGCGCGTCCGAGCGCCGGTTCGCCATCGATGAGGCGTTGCAGATTGGCGTCGAGTTCGTCGGGCTCGTAGAGGTAATTGACCATCATGCCGCACGATTGCTTCGCGCCTTTCTTCGAAAGGTCTGCATGCCAGTTGATCCGCTCCACGCGCGCACCGTTGCCCAGGTGAAACCGCGCCACCGGATCGCGCGGCTGTCCGCGCACGGTTTCGCGCGCCAGATAGTGCGCGGCCAACCCCTCGCCCAGACTGCGCTGCAACGCTTGCACGCTCTTGCGCTCCGGCGAGGATTGCAGCCAAGTCATCATCTGCGCCCCCGAAACGCCTGAGACCAGCGATGTTTCCTGTGCCAGCGACTTCATCCGCTTCGGGCCGAGCGCCTCGGCGAGTGCCTGCGCCGACAGTTGTTTGAGCCAATCGTTGAAGCCGGGGATTGGCGAGAGTGTCGCGAAGTTGCGCAGCTTCGGGAAATCGACTTGCAGCTCGTCGATCACGCGCTTGAGCAGGAAGTTGCCGAAGCTCACGCCGCGCAGCCCCGGCTGCGTGTTCGAAATCGAATAGAAGATGGCCCAGCGCACACGGCGCAAGTCTTCCAGCGGGGCCTTCTCGTCGAGCAGCGAATGCACGTCGGCCGCCATGTCGGGGACGAAGGCCACTTCGACGAAGATCAACGGTTCGCGCGGCATGCGCGGATGGAAAAAAGCGTAACACCGCCGGTCGGAATCGAGCCGGTTGCGCAAGTCGGCCCACGACGAAATCTCGTGCACCGCCTCGTAGCGCATGAGTTTTTCAAGCAGCGACGCTGGCGAATCCCACGTAATCGGATGCAACTCCAGCAGGCCGACGTCGAACCATGTCGAGAAGAGGCTGCCGAGATCCTCTTCGAGGGCCGCGAGGCCCGGCAATGCTGCGCGATGGTGCAGCATGTCCGAGCGCCAGCGCACCAGGAACGGCAGACCGTCGGGCAACGCGTTGAAGCGTTTGAGGAACCGCACGCGCGCGCTGCCCAGTGCGCCCGCCAGTCCGCTGGCGGCGCGTTTGGCGCTGGCGCCGTCGCCGTCCTTGCCCGCGTCGGCGAGCGCATTGCCGTCGCTCGCACAGATATCGGCAACGACCGTGAGCAGTGCTAGCTGCTCTTCAGGCGACGCCGCACCGTAGCGCGCCATGAACTCGCGTGCGGCTTCGTTGGCGGCAGAGTCGGTCTGTCGCGCCGACAGGCATTGCGTCAACTGCCGGCGCAGCGCACTCTCCGCCCTGGGCGACAATTTCACCGGGGCGACCTTGCCGTCCCCTTTGTCTCCCTTGTCTCCCTTGTCATCCTTCGGCCCGCCGCCCGGCCCCCCCGTCTTGCCCGCGCCACGTCCGAACCATTGCCCAAGGCGCTCCCCCAGCGACGGCTTCGAAGACGGCACGGGAGCGCTGACGTCGGCCACACTCCCGGGGGTGCTCCGCCCAGGCGAGGCCGACGAGGCCGACGAACTCGGCGATATGGGAACGGACATGGCTGACATGATCGGCGCATCCTTCATGGCTTCCTCTCTCAGGGCTTGCTTTCAAAACAGGTACGACACATCGCCGGGCGATCGCTGCCCGCACGCCACCGCCCCTCCTCATCCCATCAGTTGGTCCGGCAGCCACAACGACAGGCCGGGCAGCAGACAGATGAGAACGACGGCCACCACCATCAACACCACGAACGGCATCACGCCCCACACGATGTCGCGCAACGCGATATCGGGCGCGGTGTTCTTGATAACGAATATGTTGAGACCCACGGGCGGATGAATCAACCCCAGTTCCATGACAATCGTCATGACCACGCCGAACCACACCAGATCGAAGCCCGCGGCCCGCAGCGGCGGCAAAATGATCGGCGCCGTCATCAGAATGATGCTGACCGGCGGCAGAAAGAAGCCGAGCACCACGACCATCAGCAAGATGGCGGCAAGCAGCACCCAGCGCGACAGATGCAGCCCCACGATCCATTGCGCGGCCGACTGGCTGATGTGCAGATAGCTCATCACGTAGGAATAGAGCAGCGACATGCCGATGATGAACATGAGCATGGTCGACTCGCGCAACGTGCCGGTGAGAATCGGGGCAAGCTGGCGCGGCTTCCACATCCGGTAGATCACCGCGATGAGCGCAAGCGCCAGCAATCCGCCAAGACCCGCCGTCTCCGACGGCGTGGCATACCCACCATAGAGCGCCGCCATCACCCCGATGAGCAGCGTCACGAACGGCAGCACGCGCGGCAGCAACGCCAGCTTCTCGCGCAGGGTGGCGGGCGGCTCGCTCGGGAACGGCGACGGCGTGCCGTCGCGTGCGAGCGCCAGTTGTGCGCGCCCGTACTCCTTGCGGTAGCGCCAGGCCGCGTAGCATGAGAACAGCCCCACCAGCAGCAGCGCGGGCACGATCCCCGCGAGGAACAAACGCCCGAGCGACTGCTCCGCCGCCACCGCGTAGAGAATCATCGTGATCGAGGGCGGCAGCAGAATGCCCAGCGTGCCGCCCGCCGCGATGATTCCGGCGGCGAAGCCCGGCGAATAACCGCGTTGGCGCATCTCCGGAATCCCGGCACTGCCGATGGCGGAACACGTTGCCGGACTCGACCCGGCCATCGCGGCGAACAGCCCGCATGCGAAAACGTTCGCAATGCCCAGCCCTCCCGGAATCCGTCGCATCCAGGCGTGCAGCGCCAGATACAGATCCTGCCCCGCGCGCGACTTGCCGATGGCGGCGCCCTTCAGAATGAACAGCGGGATCGACAGCAGCGTAATGCTGGCCATCTCCTCATAGACGTTTTGCGTGATGGTGTCGAGCGACGACGCCGGCATGAAGCCGAACATGAACGCCACTGCCACTGCCCCAAGCGCGAACGCGATGGGCATACCCGAGAACATGGCGACGAGCGTGGCGCCGCCATAGAGCAATCCGATGCCGAGTTCGCTCATGCGTGTCCTCCCGGGCGATTCGATGCGTTCGATGCGGGCGGTGTGTCACGACCCGGCGGGTTCCCCATCTCGCAAGCGCCGATGGCCACTTGCAGCAGCAATTGCACGGTAAGCAACGTCATGCCGAATGCCATCAGTCCGTAGGGAATCGACAGCGGCGGCCCCCACGTCGAACTGCTGGTCTGGCCATCAACATAGGCCTCCCAGAACAGCGTCCACGACTTCCATGCGAAGAAGCCGCAGAACGCGAGCGTGACGACGTCCACGAGCCATCGCCGCACCCGGTTCACGCGCGGCGAAAGCAGCGTCGTCACGGCTTCGATGCCGATGTGTCCGCGCAAGTGCTGCACGTGCGCGGCAGAAACGAAGGTCGCGCCGACCAGCAAGAACACGGCGGCTTCGTCTTGCCAGTCGGTGGCGAGCTTGAGCACGTGCCGCGCGAACACGCTGTAACTGAGCACCAGCGCGGCGCCGGCCAGCGCCAGCATGCACACGATCATGAGCAGACGGCTCACGCCCTGCAACAGGGCGTCGAGCCGCCGCAACACGCGAGTGCGAACCACCGCAGGCTCCGCGCTCACGATGGCCCCGCTCATGCAGGCACCTTCTCGGCGAGCGCGAGCAGTTTCGCGCAGGTGTCCGACTTGCTCGCGTAGTCCTTCCATGCGGTGCGCTTGGCAATGTCGCGCCACTTCATCACCGTCGCCTCGTCCAGGTCGTAGACCTTCGCGCCGGCCTTGGTGTAGACGCTGGCAATCTGTGCATCGTCGGCCTTCGCGGCTTCCGTGCCAAACGCCTCCAGCTCCGCGCCCACCTGCAGAATCACCTGCTGCTGATCCTTGGGCAGCTTGTCGAATATCTGCTTGGACATGAGCAACGGCTCGAGCATGAACCAGTACGACTTGTTGCGTCCCGTCGTCAGGTGCTTCGACACCTCTTCAAGACGGAACGACATCAGGCTCGTCGACGACGTCATCGCCGCATCCATCGCGCCTGTCTGCATGGCGGCATAGAGTTCGTTCGACGGCAGCGAGATAACGGCTGCGCCAGCCTCCTTGAGCATCATGTCCATTTCGCGGCTGCCGCCGCGCACCTTGAGCCCCTTGGCGTCTTCGGGGGTCACGAGCGGCTTGGTGCGGCTCGCGACACCGCCCGCCTGCCAGACCCAGCTCACGATCACGATGTTCTTCTCGGCGAGCACGTCCGTGAGTACCTTGCCGATTTCGCCATTGCGCCAGGCAGTGCCCTGCGCATAAGACGTCACGAGCCCCGGCATCAAACCGATATTGAGTTCGCGCACTTCCCCGCCGGCATAAGGCAGCGGATAAAGCGAAAGGTCGAGCGCCCCGCGGCGCAACGCCGAGAACTGTGCATTGGTCTTCATGAGCGAACTGCCCGGATAGACCTGAAACTTGAGCGCACCGTGGGTACGCTTCTCGACTTCCTGAGCGAACTTGCGGCACAGCCGGTCGCGGAAATCGCCCTCGGTGAGGGTGCCGCCGGGGAACTGATGGGAAATCTTGAGCGGACCGCTCTGCGCGAATGCGCCGCCCCAAGGGCCGGCCAGACCGCCGGTCACGAGTGCCGAAGCGGCGCCCAGCATGAGTTGCCGCCGCAGCGGGGAAAGGGTTGTCTCCATGGCGTCTCCTGTCACTTCTGTCAGTGATGAACCAGCGAAACCCGGTGTCTGACATCGCCCGGCCCGCGCGGGAAGACGCGCCCCGGGTGCACCACCGGTTCGCCGGCACTGCATGTATGGATGACTGCTTTAGTTTTAGGTGTTTCGAGTGCGCGAGTTACCGCTCTCGGGTTGAAATCGTATAGTCAATCCAGTACGGTGTATACAAAGTGATCGCATAAAAATACATCTTCCGCGTTTACCCCGATCTTCAACGGGGAGTTCACGCGGTACTTTGGCAGCGAAAGCCCTACTTCAGCCCCCGTTCGACGGGGTCGACACACGACCTAGCGAGAGCGTCATGACCGTAAAACCGAAGCGATCGGAAGCGCTGCGACAGGCGATCGAAGAAAAGATTGCCGTGGGCGAGTACGCACCCGGCATGCGGCTCGACGAGGTCGAACTCGCGAGCGCGTTCGGCGTGTCGCGCACGCCCCTGCGCGAGGCATTGATTCAACTGGCGTCGTCGGGCGTGATCGAAATACGTCCCCGGCGGGGCGCGGTGGTGGCACAAATCGATCCCCAGCGGCTATGCGAGATGTTCGAGGTCATGGCCGAACTGGAGTCGATGTGCGCACGGCTGGCCGCGCGCCGCATCACCGAAGACGAACTGGCGGCGTTGCGCGAGACACACGAGGCCAGCCGAGCGGCCGCCGAGGCGAGAGACATCGACACGTATTACGAAGTCAACGCGCGCTTCCATGCCCTGATCTATCAGGCCAGTCACAACGCCTATCTGCAGGAAACCGCGCTGCAATTGCACCACCGGTTGCGCGTCTATCGCCGTCTGCAACTTCGTGTGCGCGACCGGCCTCACCAGTCGTTCGCAGAGCACGACGCCGTGTTTCGCGCCATCGAGGCGGGCGACGCCGACGCGGCGTCGGAACGCCTTCGCGGTCACGTCACGGTGCAGGGCGAACGTTTCGCCGATCTGATGGCGTCGTTGCGAGCGCTCGAGCGCAAGGCAAGCTGAACGAACGCCCGTCCCCAAAACAAAAGGGCCGCCGGAGGAGTCTCCGGCGGCCCTTTACGTTACAGGCTGCGGCACAGCGCCGCCCGCGCGTCAGACGTGAGACGACGCCACCGGCCCGCAGCGATACGACCACACGAGCATGATCACGCCCGCCACCACCATCGGCAGCGAGAGCCATTGGCCCATCGACAGACCGAACGAGAGCAAGCCGAGGAATGCGTCGGGCTCGCGCGTGAATTCGGCGAGGAAGCGAAACGCCCCATAACCGACCAGGAACATGCCGGACACTGCGCCCACCGGACGCGCGCGTCGTGCGAAGAACCACAGCAGCAGGAACAGCGCCACGCCTTCGAGCGCCACCTCGAACAACTGCGACGGGTAACGCGGCAACCCGTGGAATTGGGCAAACACCGCCGCCATCGCCTGATCGGCCATGGCTTGCGGATGCGTCATCACCCATTGGGCATCTTCCGCCCCTGCTTGCGGGAAAAGCATCGCGAAACGCGAATCGGGCGACGTCACACGTCCCCACAACTCACCATTGATGAAATTGCCCAGACGGCCGGCAGCGAGCCCCAGCGGAATCATCGGCGCGATGAGGTCGGTGCCTTCGAGCAGCGGATGCCCCCGGCGGCGCGTGAACAGCCACATGGCGACGAGCACGCCGAGGAAGCCGCCGTGGAACGACATACCGCCTTCCCACACCTTGAAGATGTCGAGCGGATTCGCCAGGTAGAACGACAGCTTGTAGAAGATCACATAGCCCAGACGTCCGCCGAGAATCACGCCGAGCACACCGTAGAACAGCATGTCGTCGAGATCCTGCACCTTCCAGCCTTGCTTGGCGATGAAGGGCTGACGCACGCGCAGCCGTCCTATGAGGAGGAACAGAATGAAGCCGACCAGATACATCAGGCCGTACCAGCGGATGGCGAGCGGGCCGAGATGAATCGCGACCGGGTCGAATTGAGGATGAATCAGCATGTATCAGAAGAATCGATTCGTGAACAAAAGTTCCGTCGGCGCAATGGCGACGCGCGCTACGCACACAAAACCTTGCCGCCATCGTGGGACACGCCAGCCGTTGCCTTCTCATCGGAGACCGGCCCGGCATGCGTTGGGATGGGCAGCACAATACCACGAGCGCACTATGTCGCAGCAGGCGGGCGGGCACCGTCTTCGGACGATCAACTCGACAGCGTCGCCCCCGGCGGGGTGTGCGCCACGCCTCGCGCCGTCTCGAGAAAGCCTTCGAGCACCGGCGTGACTTCCGCGGTACGCCAGAGCAAGCCCGTCTCGATCAGCGTGCTTGTCTCGCGCAGCGCGCGATAGGTCACGCCGGTGCGTCGCAGGTGACATAGCGATTGCGGCACCAGCGCCACGCCCATGCCCGCCGACACCAGGCTCACAATGGTCTGCATCTGAATCGCCTCCTGCCCCACGCGCGGCGTGAGGCCAAGCGCGGCATAGCAGCCCATGATGATGTCGTAGAACGCCGGGGCCACGCGACGCGGAAAGATGACGAGCGGCTCGTCGGCAAAGTCGGCCAGACTCACCGGCTCGCCCGGCGGCGCGTCGGCAGCCACGTCATCGCGCGTGGCGGGTAGCGCCAGCATCAGCGGCTCGCGCACGATCGGCAGATAGGAGAGTTCGTTGGCGTAACGCGCGGGCACTGGCGGAATGAAGAGCCCCGCGTCGATGCGGCCGTCCATGAGCGCCTCGACCTGCACGTCGCTCGTCGCTTCGAGCAATTGCAGGCGCACGCGTGGGTAACGCTCACCGAACTCGCGCAACAGCGGCGGCAGAATGCCGTAGTCCGCCGTCGAGACGAATCCCAGCGACAGCGTTCCCACCTCGCCATGCGCCAGTCCTTGCGCAAGCGCGGGCAACGCGTCGGCGTCGGCCAGAATGCGCCGCACCTCGGGCAGCAGTTGCCGGCCGACGGCCGTCAACTCTACCGACCGGTTGGTCCGCACGAACAGCGGCGCGCCCAGCGACGCCTCCAGTGCCCGAATCTGCTGCGAAAGCGGCGGCTGCGTCATCGACAGACGCTGGGCGGCGCGTCCGAAATGACGCTCTTCGGCCACCGCGACGAAGTACCTGAATTGCCGGAGATCCATGATATGTTTTTCGACTCAATCCGAGTCAAATAATATATTTGACAAGCATTCAAGGAAAGACGAATCTTGACATCCGGCCGACACCGGCGTGCCCCGTCGCGTAGGCAGCTTAGCCCCAGACGCGCGAACTCAGTCGAAATAAAGCCTGGCGGCCCCGGTTTTCGTTCATCCCACAAGCACAGCGTTTCAGAGACGATCATGCCTCAATACCGTTCCCGCACCTCCACCCACGGCCGCAACATGGCCGGTGCCCGCGCCCTGTGGCGTGCCACCGGCATGAAAGACGACGACTTCGGCAAGCCGATCATCGCCGTAGTGAACTCCTTCACGCAGTTCGTGCCGGGTCACGTGCACCTGCGCGACCTGGGCACCGTCGTGGCCAAGGAAATCGAGGCGGCCGGCGGCGTGGCCAAGGAATTCAACACCATCGCCGTCGACGACGGCATCGCCATGGGCCACGGCGGCATGCTGTACTCGCTGCCGTCGCGCGAACTGATCGCCGACTCGGTGGAATACATGGTCAATGCGCACTGCGCCGACGCCATGGTCTGCATCTCCAACTGCGACAAGATCACCCCGGGCATGCTCATGGCCGCGATGCGCCTGAACATTCCGGTCGTATTCGTCTCGGGCGGCCCGATGGAAGCGGGCAAGGTCAAGTCGGGCGACGGACAGGTGATCGCCAAGATCGACCTGATCGACGCCATGATCAAGGCGGCCGACCCGAAGGTGAGCGATGCCGAAGTCGCGGAAGTCGAGCGCAGCGCCTGCCCGACGTGCGGCTCATGCTCAGGCATGTTCACCGCCAACTCGATGAACTGCCTGACCGAAGCCATCGGGCTCGCCCTGCCGGGCAACGGCACCATCGTCGCCACGCACGCCTGGCGCCGCGGCCTGTTCGAGCAGGCCGGCCGTCTCGTGGTCGATCTGTGCCGTCGCTACTATCAGGAAGACGACGCCTCGGTCCTGCCGCGTAACGTCGCCACCAAGGCCGCCTTCGAAAACGCCATGGCGCTCGACGTCGCCATGGGCGGCTCGACCAACACGGTGCTGCATTTGCTCGCCGCCGCGCAGGAAGCCGGTGTCGACTTCACGATGTCCGACATCGACCGCATCTCGCGCAAGGTACCGTGCCTGTGCAAGGCCGCACCGGCGACCGACAAGTACCACATCGAAGACGTGCATCGCGCGGGCGGGATTATCGGCATTCTGGGCGAACTCGCGCGCGGCGGTCTGCTCGACACCTCGTGCGGCAACGTGCACAGCGGCACGCTCGGCGAAGCCATCGCCAAGTGGGACGTGGCAGGCGGTGCAGGGGATAGGGCGCACACGTTCTACAGCGCCGCCCCCGGTGGCGTACCCACGACCATCGCGTTCAGCCAGTCGTCGACCTACCCGTCGCTCGACCTGAACCGCGAAACCGGTTGCATCCGCGACAAGGCGCACGCCTATACGAAGGACGGCGGTCTGGCTGTGCCGTACGGCAACCTCGCCGAGAAGGGCTGCATCGTGAAGACGGCCGGCGTGGACGAGTCGCAGTGGGTCTTCACCGGCCGTGCCCGCGTGTTCGAGAGCCAGGACGACGCCGTCGAAGGCATTCTGGGCGACAAGGTTCAGCCGGGCGACGTGGTCGTGATTCGCTACGAAGGCCCGAAGGGCGGCCCGGGCATGCAGGAAATGCTGTACCCGACGTCGTACCTGAAGTCGAAGGGGCTGGGCAAGACCTGCGCCCTGTTCACGGACGGCCGCTTCTCGGGTGGCTCGTCGGGTCTGGTGATTGGTCACGCTTCGCCGGAAGCGGCCGAAGGCGGCACCATTGGTCTGGTCGAAGACGGCGACGTGATCGAGATCGACATCACCCAGCGCAAGATGCACCTGGCCGTGCCGGACGAAGAACTGGCCCGCCGCCGCGCCGCCATGGAAGCCCGCGGCGACAAGGCGTGGCAGCCTGTGGATCGTCAGCGCGTCGTCTCGCAGGCCTTGCAGGCGTATGCGGCATTGGCCACCTCGGCCGACCGCGGCGCCGTGCGCGACCTGTCGCAGTTGAAACTGGGCAAGCGCGGCTGATCCTTCGATCGGCAACGACGGGTTTGCAAGGGAGCGGCGGCTCGGAAAGTGCAATGACCGGCCGCTCCCGCGCAAGATTCGCCATGAAGTGACGTAACGGTGCAGCAGCAACGACACCCGGCGGCGTGGTCGAATTTTCGCCATGCCGCCAGCATGACAGCGTGATACAACAACGTTTGTGCGCAACGCTGCGGTAGCCGGTGGCGTGGCACATCCCCACAGGAGACCGTCATGGCATTCAACCGTCGTTCGCGAAATGTCACGCAAGGCGTGGCCCGCTCGCCCAACCGCTCGATGTACTACGCGCTGGGCTACAAGGAAGAAGATTTTGACAATCCGATGATCGGTGTGGCCAACGGCCACTCGACGATCACCCCGTGCAACGCGGGGCTGCAACGCCTCACCGACGCCGCCGTCGAGGCCATCAAGACCCATCAGGCCAATCCGCAGACCTTCGGCACCCCGACCATTTCCGACGGCATGTCGATGGGCACGGAGGGCATGAAGTACTCGCTCGTCTCTCGCGAAGTCATCGCCGACTGTATCGAAACTGCCGTGCAGGGGCAGTGGATGGATGGCGTAGTTGTGATTGGCGGCTGCGACAAGAACATGCCGGGCGGGATGATTGCGCTGGCGCGCATCAACGTACCGGGCATCTACGTCTACGGCGGCACCATCAAGCCGGGCAACTGGAAGGGCAAGGATCTCACCATCGTCTCGTCGTTCGAGGCCGTGGGCGAGTTCACGGCCGGTCGCATGACCGAGGCCGATTTCAAGGGCATCGAGAAGAACGCCTGTCCGTCGACAGGCTCCTGCGGCGGCATGTACACGGCCAACACGATGAGTTCGTCGTTCGAAGCGCTGGGCATGTCGTTGCTGTATTCGTCGACGATGGCCAACCCCGATCAGGAAAAGGTCGACTCTGCCGCCGAATCGGCACGGGTGCTGATCGAAGCCGTCAAGAAAGACATCAAGCCGCGCGACATCATCACCCGCAAGTCCATCGAGAACGCCGTGGCACTCATCATGGCCACGGGCGGCTCCACCAACGCCGTGCTGCACTATCTCGCCATCGCGCACGCCGCCGATGTCGAATGGAGCATCGAGGACTTCGAGCGCATTCGTGCGCGCGTGCCGGTCATCTGCGATCTGAAGCCGTCGGGCAAGTATGTGGCGACGGATCTGCACAAGGCTGGCGGCATTCCGCAAGTGCTCAAGATCCTGCTCGACGCCGGTTTGCTGCACGGCGACTGCCTGACGATCACCGGCCGGACCCTTGCCGAAGAACTGAAGGACGTGCCGTCGGTGCCGCGCGCCGATCAACACGTGATCTTCCCGATCGACAAGGCACTCTATAAGGAAGGTCACCTCGCCATCCTCAAGGGCAATCTGGCCGAGCATGGCGCTGTCGCGAAGATCACCGGCCTGAAGAATCCGGTGATCACCGGTCCGGCGCGCGTGTTCGACGACGAGCAAAGCGCGATGGAAGCGATCCTCAGCGACAAGATCCGGGCGGGCGATATTCTCGTGCTGCGCTATCTCGGCCCGAAGGGTGGTCCGGGCATGCCGGAGATGCTCGCGCCGACCTCGGCCATCATCGGCAAGGGGCTCGGCGAGACGGTCGGCTTCGTCACCGACGGCCGGTTCTCGGGCGGAACGTGGGGCATGGTGGTCGGACACGTCGCACCGGAGGCATTCGTCGGCGGCACCATCGCCCTCGTGCACGAAGGCGACTCGATCACCATCGATGCGCACAAGCTGTTGTTGCAACTGAATGTGCCGGACGATGAACTCGCACGGCGGCGCGCGGCGTGGAAAGCACCGGCGCCGCGATACACGCGAGGGGTTCTGGCGAAGTACGCGGCGCTGGCTCAACCGGCCAACAAGGGCGGCGCTACAGGCTGATTCCGGCCGCGCCCCCGTCACGGCACACGAGGCCGTGCAGGAATTGCTGGCAGGCAGCGTCGCCTGCGTTTGCGAGAGGGGCCATAGACCCACTCGCCGGCGTCGTTCTGTCGCGCTTGGCAGCAACGACCAGGCGACCCGCAGACCAATGCTATATTGCTGCCAGACTTCCCCCACCACTCTCCGGATACGAGTCTCAAATGAAGGAATTTGCCGGCAAGTCCGCCAGTGCGACGCTCGGGGCTTGGCTAATGATTGCGGCAGGCACCGCGCTCGCGCAGACGAGCGCGCTGGCCGCCGAAACGTCGGACGCGCAGGCGATGGAGAAGCTCGCCCGCGAGCGCAATTGCATGACGTGTCATGCCACCGACCGTAGGTTGCTCGCCCCGGCCTACCGGGATATCGCCAAGCGCTACGCCGGGCGAGCCGGTGCAGCCGAGGAGATCGCGCGTTCCATTGCGGACGGCAGTCACGGCAAATGGGGAAGCATTCCGATGCCCGCGAGCCCGCAGGTCGCCCCGGACGAGGCGACCCGTCTGGCCCGCTGGATTCTCGGCATGGCGCGTTAAGCTGTCAGTCCGATGGCGTTGGCCGTGACCGTCGCGTCACGCCGCCTCCGAAGCCTTACCCTTGTGAGCGAACCTGCCTCGCGACCTCTTCGATGACCGCTTGCCGGATACGGTCCGGCAATTGCGCCTGCAAGGCGTCGGCGACCTGTTTGCCGATCAGTTGCACCAGCCATGAGGTCTGGTCGATCAGCGCGTCGTGACAGCGGCGCTCCACCATCGTTGTGATTTCATCGGCCAGTTGCAGCGTGAGCCGGGCGCTTACGCGCTCCGCAAACACCGCGACATCGGCCGGCACGCCGTGCTCGACCGCCGGGGCGACGGCACTCGCGTGCGGCGACGGTGTGGCTTCACCAGGCGCGAGCACTTCGGTCAGCGTGGGAATGCCGGGGTCGGTGCGCTCGGGCTCGTTCGTCACGGTCAGCCTCTCTGGTCGTAGTTGTTCAGGGTGTAGCCGCGATCACGGTAGAAGCGATAGCGCTCGCGGGCGCCGGACAATTCGTCCGGCGTGCCGCCCACGATCTCGACCACCCGCTCGAAACGCGCAAAGTGCGTCGGCACGCCGGCCGCCAGATTGAGCAGCACCTGATGATGCTGAGCTTCCTCGTCGGGAGCAGCCAGCACTACGGGTGTCTGCGGGGCGAGCGGGTCGCGGGTGAAGCAATGCGGCACGAATTCCAGCGGCGAAAACGTCCACAGCGCCTGATCGAATGCTCGCAGCACGTCGGGCTCGCCAACGACCACGAGCGTCTGCCCGGCCCCATACACCTTGCGCGCGAACCGGCAAGCGTATTCGAGCCGGTTCGCCACATGCGTGTGAAAGTCGACGCGGGTCACCGGGCCTCGCGATCGATCAGGAACTGCGTGAGCAACGGCACCGGACGGCCTGTCGCCCCCTTGGCCGCACCGCTCTTCCATGCCGTACCGGCGATGTCGAGGTGAGCCCAGTCATACTTCTCGGTGAAGCGCGACAGGAAGCAGGCCGCCGTCACGCTGCCCGCCGGCCGCCCGCCGATGTTCGCCACGTCGGCGAAATTCGACTTGAGCTGCTCCTGATACTCCTCCTCGACCGGCAGACGCCACGCCGTGTCGCCCGTCGTGCGGCCTGCGGCGAGCAGTTCGTCGGCAAGGGCGTCGCTCTTCGAGAAGAGACCCGAGTTCACATGGCCGAGCGCGATGATGCAGGCGCCCGTCAGTGTGGCCACGTCGATCACGGCGGCCGGCTTGAAGCGTTCCGCGTAGGTGAGCGCGTCGCACAGGATCAGGCGGCCTTCGGCGTCGGTATTCAGCACTTCGATGGTCTGGCCGGACATGCTGGTGACCACGTCGCCGGGCTTCGTCGCCTGACCGTTCGGCATATTCTCCGTAGCCGGCACAATGGCGATGACATTGAGCTTGAGGCCCATCTCGGCGACCGCGCGAATCGTCCCCAGCACGGAGCCGGCGCCGCACATGTCGTACTTCATCTCGTCCATGCCTTCGCCCGGCTTGAGCGAGATGCCGCCCGAGTCGAAGGTCACCCCCTTGCCGACCAGCACGATAGGCGCCTGCTTGGCACCGCCGCCCTCGTACTTGAGGACGATGAATCGCGGCGGCTGCACCGAGCCACGCGCCACCGACAGGAACGACCCCATCTTGAGCGCTTCGATCTGCTTCGGGCCGAGGATTTCGGACTTGAGTTTGAATTCGCGCGCGAGCTTCTGCGCTTCGCCGGCCAGATAGGTCGGGGTGCACACGTTGCCCGGCAGGTTGCCGAGGTCCTTGGTGAGCGCCATGCCGTTAGCGATGGCGGTGCCGCGCTTGGCCGCCAGTTTGACGGCCTTCTCGTCTTCCCGGGCAACCGCGAAGTAGACCTTGCTCAGCACGGTAGTGGCCGGTTCGGCCTTGCTCTTCATCTGAACGAAACGGTAGGTGGCCTCGCGCAGGGCGAGCACCGAGGCGCGCACGGCCCAGGCGATGTCCTGCTTGGCGATCTTGGCTTGCGCCAGCGTCCAGATGGCGTCGGCGGCGCGCGAAGCGAGCAACGTGCGCACGGCCGCGCGCGTGGCTTCGTTGAAACCCTTTTGCGTCAACTTGTCCTCAGGGCCCAGTCCGACGAACAGCACACGTGCCGGGCTCCATCCGGCGACCTCGTGCAGCATCAGCGTGCTGCCGAGCTTGCCGTTGAGTTCGCCGCGCTTGACCATGCGTGTCAGCAGGCCCTTGCTTGCGACATCGAGCGCCTTGGCAAGCCCCGCGAGCGGCTGCTGCTCGTACACGCCGACCACCAGACACTCCGTCTTGGCGTTGGCAAGGTCGGCCTGTCCTGCCTTGGTCGAATCGAAGGCTTTTGTGCTAAAGTCCATCGCGCTTTCCTCGGGTAAAATTCGTACGAGCCGCAATTATCCGCTTTTTTCCGCGCTCACCCAACCGCAAGAGCACCCCAATCGCCATCACATGATTTTTCAGCGTTCCCTGCAGCGCGAGCTGAACTACACCGCCGGGGCCGTCTTCATGGTGCTGATCACCGTCATGCTCACCACCATGATGATCCGCATCCTGGGCTTCGCCGCGTCGGGGAAAGCCGATCCGCGCGACGTACTCGTGCTCATCGGCTTGGCCGTAATCGGCTACCTCGCCGTCATTCTGATCGTGACGTTATTCGTCTCGATCCTGTTCGTCCTCACCCGTTGGTATCGCGACTCGGAGATGGTCGTGTGGTTTGCCTCGGGCCTGTCGATCACTAACTTCGTCAAGCCGGTGCTGCGCTTTGCCACGCCTTATCTGGCCGTGATCACGTTCTGCGCGCTGGTCGCGTGGCCGTGGGCGAATCTGCAGATCGCCACCCTTGAAGCCCGTTTTGCCCAGCGCGACGATGTCTCGATGATCTCGCCGGGCCAGTTCCGCGAAAGCGCTGCGAGCCACCGGGTGTTCTTCGTCGAGACGGTCTCGCCGGACACCACCAAGGTCCACAACGTCTTCGTCTCGGGCACCGAGAACGGGAAGGTCAATGTGGTCGTCTCGAAAGACGGCCACATCGAGACGGCCAAGGACGGCAACCGCTATATCGTGCTCGAGAAAGGCCGTCGCTACGACGGTGTACCCGGTCAGCCCGATTACCGGGTCATGGAGTTCGAGCGCTACGGCGTGAAGATCGACAACCCGACGGCGGTCGACACCGACAACACCCCGACCAAGGGGGTGCCGACCACGCGCCTGTTCCGTGAGATTCAGAATCCGATCTTCCGCGGCGAAATCGTCTGGCGCATCGGCCTGCCCCTGCTCGCGCTCTCGCTCGTGCTGCTCGCCGTGCCGCTCGCCTATCAGAACCCGCGCCACGGCCGCACGGTCAACCTGGTCATGGCCGTGCTGATCTATCTCGGGTACACCAACTTGCTTAGCCTGTCGCAGGCGTATGTGGCGCAGGAGCGCTTACCGCTGGCCCTCGGCGTCTGGTTACTGCACGCGCTGGCGCTCGGTGTCATCGTGCTGCTTTACTTGCGCCGTGTGCGATTCCGCGGGCTGTTCGGCCGCCGTCGCAACAATGGCACCGGCGGGGTGCGTGCATCGGGAGGAACTCGCTGATGCGCATTTACGAGAAATATTTCGCGCGTCAGATCTATCTCGCGTTCCTGTTCGTCTTGCTCGCGTTCGTCGGTCTGTTCGTCTTCTTCGATCTCGTGAGCGAATTGGGCGACGTCGGCCGCGGCGGTTACCGCTTCCAGCATGCCCTGGCTTACGTGCTGCTGTTCGCTCCACAGCGCATGTACGAAATCATTCCGGTCGCCTCGCTCATTGCCGCCATCTATGTCTGCGCGCAACTGGCGGGTAATTCGGAATTCACGATCTTCCGCGTCTCGGGCCTCTCAACCGGTCAGGCGCTGCGTTCCCTGCTGAAAATCGGCTTCCCGATCGTGCTCATCACCTTCGTCATCGGCGAGTATGTTGCGCCGAACGCCGAGCAGCTCGCGCAGAAGATCCGTCTGGAGGCGTTGGGCAGTTCGGTCTCGGCCGGCTTTCGCTCCGGGGTCTGGGTCAAGGACACCGTCGATCAGGACGGCTCGCGTGTCACCCGCTTCATCAATGTGGGCACGCTCAACCCGGATAACACCATCGCCAACGTTCGCATCTACGAGTTCGACGACAAGCTGCGACTCGACAGCGTACGGCTGGCGAAGCTGGGGCAGTTCGAGGCACCGAATTTCTGGAAGCTGACCGATGTGTCCGAAACGGTCATCAGCGCAACGAGCGACGCCACGGTCAGCAACGACCCGTTGCGCGCTCTGGTGCAGAGCAAGCAGGTGCATATCGAAACGGTGCAGATGCGCTCGGAACTCACGCCGCAGATTCTGTCCGTACTGATGGTCTCGCCGGACAACATGGCCATCGGCAGTCTGTACCAGTACATCGGCCACCTGAAGGAGAACCAGCAGAACACCGACCGGTACAACCTCGCGCTCTGGCAGAAGCTGCTATACCCGTTTGCCGTCTTCGTGATGATGGCGCTGGCGCTGCCGTTCGCCTACCTGCACGCGCGGGCCGGGGCCATCGGCCTGAAGGTGTTCGGCGGAATCATGCTCGGTATGAGCTTCCAGTTGCTCAACAATCTGTTCTCGCATCTGGGCCTGCTCAACACTTGGCCGGCGTGGTTCACGGCGGCGCTACCATCGTTGCTCTATCTGGTGCTCGCGATCGCCGCGTTGCGCTGGGTGGACAAGCACTGAGGTACAGGCCATGCACGGCAAGCCCGGCGTCATTCTGTTCGCTCACGGCTCTCGCGATCCGCGCTGGGTAGAGCCTTTCGAGCGGCTGCGCGACAAGCTGAGTGCGCAGCGTCCCGATGCCGACGTGCGGCTTGCCTTTCTTGAGCTGATGACGCCGAACCTTGCCGACGCGGTGGCCAACATGGCATCGCAGGGAACATCCGAGATTACGCTGGTGCCGGTGTTTCTGGGTCAGGGCGGTCATGTGAGGCGCGATCTGCCCGCGCTCGCCGACGCATGCCGCGCCGCACACCCCGGCCTCGCGTTGCACGTGAGTGCGGCCATCGGGGAAGACGACAAGGTGCTCGACGCCCTCGCCGAGTACTGCGGCAGGATGATCGACGGCCACTGAGCGCGACACGGCGGCCTGCGCTGCATCAAGGCATAAAAATACGGCGTCACAGGCCACTGTGACGCCGTATTTGCATTGACGCTCGGAAAGCGAGGTCCGAGACGATCTCGTTCAGGCGGCCATCGCCGCCTGCGCCGCCCAATCGTGCAACGAGGCGGCATCGGCATGTGCAAACGCCTCGCCGATGAGCAGAACGCTCGGCTGCGCCGCGTCGAACCACGACGCCGCCAACCCCTGCCGGACATCGTCCAGCGTAAGACGCACGCGCCGCTCGCGGGGCGTCGTTGCGGCTTCCACGATCGCTACGGGCGTCGATGCCGGCTTGCCTGCCGCGATCAATTCCGTCGCGATGCGCTGAGCGCTGTCACGTCCCATGTAATAGACGAGCGAATCGGCCGACGCCTGCGCCGCGATCTCCGCCGACTCGGGCGCGCGGCTTTGCGTTGCGAAGGCCACGCTACGGGCCACGCCTCGCAGCGTCAGTGAACGCCCAAGCGCCGCCGCACTGGCCAACGCGGCCGTGATACCGGGTACGACTTCTACGGGGATACCCGCCGCCTCCAGCGCGCGCAGTTCTTCGTCTGCGCGGCCGAACAGCATCGGATCGCCGCCCTTCAAGCGCACCACCAGCGCGTGGGTGCGGGCGTGATCGATCAACTGCTTGTTGATGAAGTGCTGAGCGCTCGAGTGCTTGCCGCAACGCTTGCCGACGGCGATCCGCTTGGCCTGTGCGCACAGCGCGAGCATCTCCGGCTCGACGAGCGCGTCGTGAAGCACCACGTCGGCCTGCGCCAGCAGTCGCGCGCCACGTACGGTAATCAGATCGGCTGCGCCGGGACCTGCCCCGACGAGATAGACCTTGCCCGATGCCTGACCGGCTTGCGAAGAAGTCGCCATCATTACGCCGCCAGTGCGCGAATCATCCCCGCAGCCACGGTGTGGTGCGTGGCCTCGTCGATCAGCACGAACGCGCCCGTGGCGGGGTTCTCGTCGTACGTATCGGCAGCCACCGGCTTTTGCAGACTCAACTGCACGCGACCGATGTCGTTCATGGCAAGCGTGGTCTTATCCGTACCGTGCAAGAGCGTGCTCACGTCGAGTACCGTGTCCACGCTGCCGATCTTCACGTACACCGTGCTGGTCGCTTGCTTGAGCAGGTACTTGCGCTGCGGCGTGAGCGCGTCTTCGTCGAACCAGCAGACGTCGGCGGACAGTTTGCGCGACGGTGCGAGCGCCGATTCGGCGGCCACGAAGGTATCGCCGCGCGACACATCGACATCCTCGGTCAGACGGATCGTCACGCACTGCCCGGCGAAGGCTTCCTCGAGCAGGCCGCGCGGCCCGACGATCTCGGCGACGCTCGCCGAGCGGCCGGCCGGCAGCACGCGCAGCGCCTGACCGACACGCACCGAACCCGACTCCACGCGTCCCATGTAGCCACGGAAGTCATCGGCGTGCGAACCATCCTGACGCGCCACCAGTTGCACCGGGAAGCGCAGTTCGCCGCCCGATTGGGCGACCGGCAGCGCTTCGAGCAGGTCGAGCAGCGGCTCGTCCTGATACCAGGGCATGCGCTCGCTCGCGTACACAATGTTGTCGCCCTTGAGCGCGGAAACCGGCACGAAGCGTACGCCTTCGAGCCCCAGAAGTTGCGCCAGTTCGAGATAGGCGGCGCGAATCGAGTCGAACGTCGTCTCGCTGTAGTCGACCAGATCCATCTTGTTGATGGCCACGATCACGTGTTGCAAGCCGAGCAGCTTGACGATGGCGCTGTGACGCTTGGTCTGGGCGAGCAACTCGGTGCGGCCGCCGACTTCGGTCACGCGCGTGGCATCGACCAGCACGATAGCGGCGTGCGCCGTCGAGGCCCCCGTAACCATATTGCGGGTGTACTGCTCGTGACCCGGCGTGTCCGCGATGATGAACTTGCGGCGTGCAGTCGTGAAGTAGCGATAGGCGACGTCGATGGTAATGCCCTGCTCCCGCTCGGCTTCGAGGCCGTCGGTGAGCAGCGAGAAGTCGATGTCTTCGCCGGCGGTGCGCTTGTGCTTGGCGCGAGCGAGCGCGCTGAGTTGATCGGTCAGCACCGATTTGCTGTCGTACAGCAGGCGGCCGATCAACGTGCTCTTGCCGTCGTCGACGCTGCCTGCCGTAATGAAACGCAGCACGCCGAGGTCTTCCTGATGCGGGGTGAGGCTCATGATCTCTTCAACTCGATTGCGTGGCCCTGAGTGCGGCGAATCTGCGCACCCGGCGGGCCGGTGTCTCTGAACGTAGGGAGAAAGGCGGTCGTTGGGCGCCTCAGAAATACCCTTGCTTCTTGCGCTGTTCCATCGCTGCCTCGGACGTCTGATCGTCCATGCGCGTGGCGCCACGCTCCGTAATGTCGGTCACGGCCGTCTCGGCGATGATCTCCACCGGGCTCCCGGCAACGCTGGCCACCGGGCAGGTGCAACTGATGTCGCCAACGGTACGGAAACGCACCGACGCCGTCTCGCTCGACTCGCCGTCCTGCTTGGGTGTGAGCGGCGTAACCGGCACGAGCAACCCGTTGCGGCGCACGATTTCGCGCTCGTGGGCGTAGTAGATCGACGGCAGGTCGAGGTTCTCGCGAGCGATGTATTGCCACACGTCCAGCTCGGTCCAGTTCGAAATCGGGAACACACGCAGGTGCTCGTCGCCATGCAGCCGTGCGTTGAACAGGTGCCACAGTTCGGGGCGCTGGGCCTTCGGGTCCCACTGACCGAATTCGTCACGGAACGAGAAGATGCGCTCTTTTGCACGGGCCTTCTCTTCGTCGCGGCGAGCGCCGCCGATCATGGCGTCGAAGCCGTGTTCGGCAATCGTTTCGAGCAGCGTCACGGCCTGGGCCGCGTTGCGCGAATCGGTCTCGCGACGCAGACGAACCGTGCCGCGGCGGATCGAGTCTTCCACGTGCCCCACGATCAGTTCGGCCCCCAGGGCCTTGGCGTGACGGTCGCGGAATTCAATCACTTCCGGATAGTTGTGGCCGGTGTCGATGTGTACCAGGGGGAACGGCAGCACCGTCTTGCGGTTCGGGCCGAGGCCGAAGGCCTTGAGCGCCAGGTGCAGCACCACGACCGAGTCCTTCCCGCCCGAGAACAGCAGCGCGGGCTTGCGGCACTCCGCCACGACCTCGCGCAGGATGTACATCGATTCGGCTTCGAGCCAGTCCAGATGATCCATTCGCGAGCCATTGGCCTGCGCGACTTCGTGCATCGCACCCATAGTGTTCCCTTCCTTGACGATTCCGAGATTTCCGAGATTCGAATTGCCACGACGTGCCGCCACTCAGGGGCGTCGCATCGTCATATGTCTTTGCCTGATCGCATGATCCAACTGACGCGCAAGCGTTTTGCCCGCGGCGCTCAGTTCGACTGCACCGAGACGGGGATCTTGTTCAGGTTGCCGGCGTGCAGGCCACATTCCTTGCTGTCGCGCGACTCCCACCACCAGCGCCCTGCCCGGCTGTCTTCGCCCGGGCGGATGGCGCGGGTACACGGCTCGCAGCCGATGCTCGGGTAGCCGCGCGCGTGCAGCGGATTGACCGGGACGTCGCGCGCTGTCAGATACGCCCATACTTGCGCTTCCGTCCAGTCGAAGAGCGGGTTGTACTTGGCGATGCCGCGGGCGTCGTCTTGTTCGGCGAATGCCAGTTCTTCGCGTGTGACCGACTGCTCACGGCGCTGGCCGGTGAGCCAGGCGCCGGCGTCGGCGAGCGCGCGGCCGAGCGGTTCGACCTTGCGAATCTGGCAGCACGCCTTGCGAAGGTCCACGCTCTCGTAGAAGGCGTTCGCGCCATGTTTGGTCACGTATTGCTCAACGGCGTCCGCTTGCGGTGCATACTGCACAACGTCGTAGCCGTAGCGCGATTTGATCCGGTCGATCATGCCCAGGGTCTCCGCATGCAAGCGGCCGGTGTTGAGCGTGAAGACCGTGATCGGCAGTTGCTGGCGCAGAATCACGTGCGTGATGAGCATGTCTTCGGCGGCCAGGCTGCTGGCAAACTTCACGTTGCGATGCGAACCCGCAATGCGTGCCAAGCGCTCTGCCAGCACCGCTTCCATTTCGTCGAGCAGCGCCATGTCCTGACGCTCGGCATCGGTCGCATTCGACGGCACGGCGGCCGGGGTGGGTTCCCAGCGGGATTCGTTTCGCATTTCGCGAACTCCTTATTGTCTGTGGGAGTGTTAGCCGACCAGTTTCACTGCCGCGAGCGTGAGCGTTGCCGCCAGGGCCCCGCGCACAATGCGCTCGGGCAAGTGACGGGTGAGCTTCGCGCCCAGCCAGATCCCGGGCAGCGAGCCGATCAACAGACTGCCGAGCAGTGCCCAGTGCACCGTATCGAGCCAGATATGGCCCAGTGCGGCAATGGCTGTCAGCGGCACCGCGTAGGCAATATCGGTACCGGCGACTTCGGCCGGTTCCAATTGCGGGTACAACATCAGGATCAGCGTCGCGCCAACGGCACCGGCGCCAATCGAGGAAATCGTCACGAGCCCGCCGATCAGCGCGCCTACCACCACGGTGGCAACTGCTTGCGGGCGGCCCGTCAACTGCCGGTTCGGGTGCGCACGCAGCGCGGACAGCAGCTTCGCGCGAAACAGCAGCGAGAGCACCGTGAGCAGGACCGAAGCGGCAATCGTCAGCTTGATGACGTGCAGCGCCGCATCGTCGATGCCCCCCAGCCGTTTCAGGAAGAGGATGGTCACCAGCGCCGCCGGCAGCGCGCCGAGCGTGAGCCGGCGCACGATGTGCCACTTCACATGCCCGTGCGAACGGTGCGCAACCGTGCCGAAGCTCTTTGTAATCGCCGCAAACGCCAAATCCGTCCCCACGGCGACCGGTGCAGCGTAGCCAAGCAAGAGCGTGAGCAATGGCGTCATGAGCGAGCCCCCGCCTACACCGGTCAGGCCGACCAGCAGGCCGACGCCAAATCCGGAAAGGGGTTCGAGCCACAGCGACATGTACGACGCTCCTGATGGGTGCTAAATGCCTGACGGGAATAACGTTATCGAAACAGTGGCACCCACTGTAATGAAAACGCTATATACTTCAAACGAATTAAAAATTGTTTGTATATTTTCTAAAGTTATACAAATGAACTTGCACCAGTTCCGTTTTGTACGCGAGGCCGTTCGTCAGAATTTCAACCTGACGGAGGCCGCCAAGGCACTATTTACCTCCCAACCGGGGGTCTCCAAGGCCATCATCGAGCTGGAAGAAGAGCTTGGTGTCGACATCTTTGCCCGGCATGGCAAGCGCATCCGTAATCTGACGGAGCCCGGGCGCATCATCTTCGAGTCCGTCGAACGAATCCTTCTAGAGGTGGAAAGCCTCAAGCGGATCGGCAAAGATTACGCTGCGCAGGATCAGGGCAGCCTGACGATTGCCACGACGCACACGCAGGCCCGATATTCGCTGCCGCATGCAGTGGCCGAATTCAAGAAGCGTTTCCCGAAGGTGCGGCTCTCGATCCTGCAGGGCAGCCCGACGCAGATTGCTGAAATGGTGTTGCACGATCAGGCCGATCTGGCCATCGCGACCGAGGCGATCGCCGGCTATAAGGATCTGGTGTCGCTGCCTTGTTATCAGTGGCAGCACGTGGCCGTGGTGCCGCCGGATCATCCGCTATTGCAATTGCCGTCCGTCGGCATCGAGGATCTGGCGAAGTACCCGCTGATTACCTATGACCCCCAGTTCGCCGGACGCGCCAAGATCGATCAGGCGTTCGCGCTGCGTCACGTACAGCCGGACATCGTGCTCGAGGCTATCGACGCGGACGTCATCAAAACATATGTGGAGCTAGGGCTGGGCGTGGGGATTCTGGCGGGGGTGGCATTCGACCCGGAGCGCGACCGCAGTCTCCGGGCCATCCATGTCGGGCATCTGTTCGGCACGAACGTGACTCGCGTCGCGCTGAAACAGGGTGCCTATCTGCGTGGATATGTCTTCACGATGGTTGAACTACTGTCGCCGATTCTGACCCGCAAGCTGGTCGAGCAGGCACTGCGCGGCGAACACGAGAGTTACGAGCTTTGAAGTCTTGACGCGCCGCAAAGCGGCCGCCCATGCTGGCGGGCCCTTTCGGCGCAGTGAACGCCATCGAATTCCGCCGCGAAATTGACGCGCGCATCTTCTCTGAGCCCTCTGAGATAGTGAGTCACCGGCGCCCCTGCTCGTTTTGCGGGGCGTTTGCCCGGGTCTCCCCGCATCACCTCGTTGAATGCCTGCTGGATCTTCTCGACCTTGACCCGCTTTTGCGGATGGTGAAGGTGGGTCGCTCTGAGGTCGTGCAGCGTCGAGCAAATGTAGGCGTATCGAAACTGCGTTTCCGGCGTGTTATCGGACGCGGAGAACGAGCGCATGTTGAGATTCTTGATCGCCTTGAACAGGTGCCGGAACGAACCCATCGTGACGCGACCTTGATGGTTTCGTGCACTCGGGCTGCAACGTGCCGCCACGGTTTCACTCAGGCTCACGAGTTGGGACGAGACAGGGACTCGGGAAAAGAACGTCATACTTGAAAAACTCCATCGAATTTCCAGGGGGATGCGCCGCCGCGAAACACCGTCTCGGGCGATGCCCGCCGACGACGTGTGCTCCACGGCGGCACGCAGGCAAAGACCGGGCCCGTGCCAGCGCGTTCCCGGCCTGACGCGGCCGCGCCCGAATCGGGAAATCCCCTGCGTGCGCGCCCCACACGGTGCTGTCGGACGCGGTGAGCCGGAGACTATTTTTCTTCGCTAGCCGAACTGAAGCTGTGCGGTATGCTTACGCGATTCGCTCAAAAGGAGACCTCATGCGCTCACCTCTTCGTGCCATCCATCTGTCGGGCGTGCTGCTTGCCATGACCCTGACCGGCGTTGCGTCGGCGGCCCGCGCCGACATCACCGTCGGCATCGATCTTTCGTCGACCGGCCCGGCGGCCGCCATCGGCATTGCCAGCAAGAACGCCATGCAGCTTTGGCCCGACCAGATTGGCGGGCAGAAGGCGCACTACCTCTTTCTCGACGACGGCTCCGACCCTGGCACGGCCGTGAAGAACGCGCGCAAGCTCATTAGCGAAAACAAGGTCGACGTGATCGTGGGCCCGAATATCACGCCGAGTGCGCTGGCCATGCTCGATCCGATTTCGGAGGCGCAGACGCCGATGATCACGTTGATCGGTTCAGCCGTGGCCGTGGAGCCGCAGGACGCCAAGCGCCGCTGGGCGTTCAAGATGGCGGCGAACGATTCCGCCATGGCCGACGTGATGACGCGCTACATGGCGAACCACGGTATCAAGACGGTGGGCTTTATTGGCTTCGCCGACGCGTATGGCGAGAGCTGGTGGAAGGAATTCTCGAAGTTTGCCGAACTGCGCAAGCTGAAGATCGTGGCCCAGGAGCGCTTCAACCGGACGGACACGAGCGTCACGGGCCAGGTCCTGAAGCTGATGTCGAGCAAGCCGGACGCCATTCTGGTTGCCGGATCAGGCACCCCGGCCGCACTGCCACAGCGCACGCTGCAGGAGCGCGGCTACACCGGGAAGATCTACCAGACACACGGCATCGCGACCTACGACTTCGTGCGCGTGGGCGGCAAGGATGTGGAAGGCACGCTGTTCCCGACGCAGCCGGGGGTTGTCGCCAAGACGTTGCCGGCTGGGCATCCGGCGCGCGCGGCGGCGTTGGCCTTCACGAAGAAGTATGAGACGAAGTACGGCACCGACACTGTCACGCAGTTCGCCGCCGACGCCTATGGCGTGTGGGATCTGCTCAACGATGCCGTGCCGCGCGCCGTAAAAGTGGCGGCCCCCGGCACACCGGCATTCCGCGCGGCGCTTCGAGACGCCCTTGAGTCCACGCACAATCTTGCGATTCCGAACGGCATCATGAATCTGAGCCCGCAGGATCACGTGGGGCTGGATCAGCGCGCCGGCGTGATGGGTCAGATCAAGAACGGCAAGTTCGTCTATGTCTCGGACTGATCGCGGCATGGCGACATACACCGTAGCGTTTATCGGGCTAGGCGCGATGGGTGGCCAGATGGTTCGTCACCTGATGGCTGCGGGACATCGGTTGCACTTGTACGCACGCCGGCCCGAGGCCGCTGCGCCTTTCGTCGAGCAAGGGGCGAAGGTGTTCGCCACGCCCGCGCAGGCGGCAGCGCAGGCCGACTTTGTCGTCACCAACGTGACGACCACGCAAGACGTGGAAGAGGTATTGCTCGGCGCGCAGGGCGTGGTGCATCAGGCGCGTGCGGGCACGATCTGCATTGATCACAGCACGATTTCGGCGGAGGCGACGCGGCGCATGGCGGCGCGTCTGGCGCGCCACGACATTCAGTTCGTGGATGCGCCCGTGTCTGGCGGGCCGACTCGCGCGGCAGACGCAACACTGTCGATCATGGTCGGGGCGTCGGGCGACGTCTTCGATAAGGTCAAGCCGTTGCTGTCGGTTCTGGGCACGACGATCACGCATGTGGGTGATGTTGGGGCGGGTCAGGTGGCAAAGGCTTGCAACCAGATCGTTCAGGTGATCAATATCCAGGGCATTGCGGAAGCGATGCTGTTCGCGGCGCGTAATGGTGTGGATCAGGACAAGGTCATCGAGGCGATTTCGGACGGGCTGGCGGGCAGTCGAATGCTCGACATGATGGGCCCCAAGATGGCGCATCGGGATTTTGTGGCGGGGATCGAAGCTCGTCTGCACGACAAGGATTTCTCGATGATTCTGGATGCGGTGGCTGACGCGGGGCTATCACTGCCCGCGCTGACACTGGTGAAGGGGCAGTTGTCCGTGTTGATGGAGAACGGCTGGGGCCGTGACGACACCTCGTCGCTGCTGCGCGTTTTGGAGGGGCAGCAGCAAGTTCACTAAATCCCGGCGAGGCGGGCTTGTGGCCGGGAGAAATTTCGGTCATAATCTCGCCTTCGTCCGGTGAGCCCTCGGGTTCCTCGTACGAATCACGCTGCGACACCATTCGGTGAACGCACACCCGCCCAGGTGGTGAAATTGGTAGACGCAGGGGACTCAAAATCCCCCGCCGCAAGGCGTGCCGGTTCGATTCCGGCCCTGGGCACCACAAGATCTATATCCCGCAAGGCTTTCCCGGTTGTTTGGCGTAATTTTGGCGTAGTCACGCGAAAACGCTCAATGCCCCCCCTATCGCGGTCGCTGGGTTGGCAATGTTTCTGACCGACATAACCTCGAGCCCAGATCCACAAGAATTTGCACGGCAGTGTTCCGCCAAGCACACCAAAGCCGCCTTGCACGACCTTCCAACCGCATGTGTATTAATCTCGTGCGGGGGTCTACTCTGATTCAGGCCGCTCGCCAATCAATCGTCGTCAAGCGCGAAGTACCCGAGAAATGAGCCCGCGACCGTCGTTGCGAATGGACGGGAACAAGGTAGTCGAATAAATTCACGAACGCCGATCTTCGCTTTATGAATTGAGCGCAGCTAAGATGGCGAGACATCTCATACAGTTGACGCAAAATCACAATACAAATCGTTTTGGGGGAAAAGTTTTGGCAAAGCCGATTCCGGAACCAGATCGTACACCGTGGTATTTGACAAAAACCGCCATCGAATCATTAGGCAGCGGCGCACCAGCTATCGCAGCCATAATAACTGCCGTTCGGCTGGTCCAGGAACCCGCCGCCAGGGTATTCGGGTATGTCTCCGCAGTCGCCGCGCTGTGGCTTATCGTTGCAGCTATACTTAAGATTCTTGCGGCAAACTCGCAGGACAAAAAGGAAAAAGAGGCTACGGAGCGGACTCACGAAGGATTAAGGGCCGCTCTCTTCGCCCTTCATTCAATTGTCGCTCATGAAGCAGGACTTCAACCTGACGCAGCAAAATCAAAGTTGCGCGTAACCTTTCATCGTGTGGTCCCGCCTCTCGATACAGCAACGGAAATTCAACAACTGGTGGACTACGTTGGGGGCCCCAGGGAGGGAGGTCGAGGAAGGAAGTTCTCAATCCGTTCAGGCATTGCCGGAAAAGCGGCGCGAACACTCTCCCCCTACACTCAGTCTCGGCAGAGCGAAGATATCGCCTCATTCGAAGCGGAGCTTCGTGAGCACTGGGGATACACCGAGGCGGACAGCAGAAACATCTCGAGAGAGAGTTTCGCTTGGATGGCTGTCCCAATTTGTGACGCTTCAGGCCAACATGCGCTTGGCGTAGTATATTTGGACTCAACAGAGAAAGATGCGTTCGCTTTGCCTGAGGTTCGCAATGCCATCTTCGTGGCCTGTGGCGGGATTGCAGCGTATGTAGGAGAGAGGTACAAATGAGTGAAAAGCTGATAGAGAAGAGTGAGCTCGAGTCTGACCAGGGAGCGACTCTGAAAATTGAGAGGATTATTCTTTCATCGTACGCATCAAGCTTACTGCGAGCTCAGCCGGCGGCCAAAAGCGCCAGCAGATGCAGTACCACCAACGATTTGCACGATCAACGAGTTCAGGTTGGAACGGGTAGAGCAATCGAGTCCACCGCCCAATAGCTTTTGCAGTGTCGAATCGACCGAAGTAAAGATCATCGCGCGCCAAATTCTGACACAGGAACCGCACCAGTACCCGCACGTTGCGTGCTATATGAGGCGCAACAGAATCGGTCGGGAACACCCGGATTATTGAGATCTTCGCCGCGCCATCAAAGCCAAGACCGTTTCGCGCTTGGCTTTGATGGCTTTTTGCTGGCAACATCTTCTACGCCGCATTGACCTGCATCTGCTCGACCGAAGCGCACTAAGGAGCTTTGCATTCCAAATCATTGCCGCTTCGCCCCCCCCCCGCTTGCAACAGATTGCCGCCGAGACAGCGCCACACGTTGCGAAATTGATGCTGGGTCACCGCCCCAGCCCCAACACACCGCCGACGCGCCATTAAAGGGCAACGGCGAAGAATCGTCAGAATATTTTCTGACCGCCCCCCAAAAATCAATACATGATCCATACAAATATAGCCGACCATCTAATGAATAGATGTGTACAGTCTTGCGCCATTTTCAATGTCATTTGGTAGAATTCGGGAACAATTTTCCAGCATTGGTTCATTCCAGAGGAATCGGCCTGATGCACGCTAATCCCAGAAATACCGACAAGACACTTGATAAGGGGAAAGGGTAGATGACCGCAGTCTCTAAGTTTATAAAATTGCGATCACTGGAATTTAGTAATCCGCCATTCCGTAAGCTTGGCAATCTCAAGATTGACTTCGCAGATCGACTAACGCTGATTGCGGGACACAACGGCATCGGTAAATCCACGATCCTGGGGTTGGTTGCCAATACGTTTGGCACATCGACTCAAACAGGTAAAAAGAGCTACTTCGGCGACCCCTTTTCCGCAAACATTGAGCGCATTGTGTATTTGGCGCTCGAAGAGGTTGCAAAAGTACAAGAGCATCCTGCGGCCGCTCCGATCGTGACTGCTAAGGTCGGTGACATTCAAATTCGCAAAAGATGCTCGATGACTCAGCGAAGCGAATGGATGCGCGCCCGCGTTGTCCCCCGTACCATTGATAAGGCTGAGGACGACCCAATTGGCCAGGATGCCAAAATTCCGCTACCAACGATTTACCTGGGCATGAAGCGGCTCGCATCGATCGGCGAAGCCGACGAACGCGAGGTGAATAGCACTCAAATGCCTATGGATGCAGAAGACAAGCAGCTAATGGCAGACTTCGTTGGCTCGATCATCCTCGGAAGCAAAGTGACGACCGACGTCACACACTTGAGCATCAAGGGCTCCAAGAAGAAGACCGCACAGCCTGGATACGAAAAGCACGACGCCTTGGCGGTCTCAATGGGACAGGACAGTTTGGCCAGCATTGCCACTGCACTGGCATCCTTTAATCGCCTTAAGCGAGAACTTGCGGACCAGTATGTCGGCGGCCTGTTGATTATCGACGAATTGGACGTGGGTTTTCATCCTCACGCCATAGACCGTTTGGCTCAGGCACTTAAGAATTACGCCAGACGTCTAGATCTACAAATCGTTGCAACCACTCACTCTCCAAGGCTGATAGAGGCAATACATCCAGATGGAAATAAGAGCAATCAAACACCCGATGCCGTGTACTACCTACTGGATACAAAACGTCCAAGAATAGCCGAAGATCAGTCGCTTGCAGCTATCCTGGACGACATGGCATTGCGTGATAGCGGCGCCACTGACACGAAGTCACACAAACCAACCTTGTGCGTTTATTTCGAAGACTTAGAGGGAAAGCAGTTTTGTGACGCTCTAGTTCCTCGGGGAAAAAAAGCCGCACTTGGCCGAAAATATGGGATCGCCATCAAACTAATTCCGTTAGGGGTGGGAGGATCCAATCTGATTAAGCTTCCTGAACACGACCCTATCTTTAAGGATCGTGTGCTGATCGTCGATGCGGATACAACGATTCCCAGAAAAGCAGCAGTGCGCGGCAACACTATCAAGCTACCATGCCCCAGAGGGGCCAGTGGCACAGACCGCTCCCCCGAGAACATCATTAAAAAGTTTCTCAGAGACGTCGCGAGTTCAGAGGACGATGTACTGCAAGACGTGCTGTTACAGTTTGACGTCAATAACCCGAGCAGCGATAAGGTATTGAACACCTTCCTCCCGGACGGCGCGGGAAATAGCAGTCAGCGCGACGCAAGTAAGAACTGGTGGCTTACACATTGGGACGAACTGGACCGGTGGGGAGTGATTCGCGTTTGGGCAACCCAACATCAGGTCGAAGTGGACTCTTTCCTGACAGCCTTCGAGACCGCCGTTGCTGGCACGGCTAAACGCCTAGGGCTTCGATAGAACTAAGCGGGACCAGAGCACTATACAATTGCGCCCTAGCTAGGCGCGCTGGGCGTTACGCATTTTGTTGGTGAGATTCGCGGTACAACCCGGGGGGGGGCGCAAGGATGGCAAGAGAGAAAACAAACAAGATTAGCCGCGCCAGTGCGGAAGAATATATTGTCGTTTCGTCGAGTCTCGTCCACCTTGATAGTGGAAATCCAAGACACATTCCGCTGGAGCGCGAAGAGGAGATCATTCGGGCACTTTGTGACCCACAACTGGTGTCGCTAGCAACCGACATCGCGAAAATGGGGGCTCTAAGTCCGCTTGAAATCATGGGGGTGATCGAGCATACGGGATTACCAGGGCACTACGTTGCAGTTGAAGGCAACCGAAGAACTTGCGCACTTTTGCTGCTCGCCGATCCGAGTCGCGCCCCGACCCCCGAGTACGCCGAGGCTTTTAAGCGCATAGCTCAAAACGCGAATATTCCCCGAGAACTCAGGGTCTTCGTATTTCCCGACCGCGTTAGCGCAGAACCTTGGATTGATCGACGGCACCTTGGACAACAAAGCGGCGTCGGCACACGCGAGTGGGACACTCCTGCCAAGGCCCGCGCAGCCGCAAGATCATCTGCAAATACAACTGCGAAGGCTGACGTGTTGGCCCTTAGAGTCCTTGATCGCCTCGCAAAGACGGGCCACATCAGCGCTGAGCAACGACAAAAGGTCAGTCTGACAACATTATCACGCTATTTGAACAACGCCAGTCGTCGCGCAATCCTGGGCCTGAAGGGGCTCGATGAGTCTAATCAACTCATCTATACACACGATCCATCTGAAGTTGATGCGGTCTTAACCAGCTTGGTACTGGATAGTCTGCCGAATGACGATCGCCAACAGCCTCGCGTCCACTCCCGTTCTAATGCAGAAGACCGGGACGCGTATGTGCAGGGGCTCGCCGCTACAGGCATGATTCCCTCGACGCGCCTCCCCATGCCCGTAACAGCACTCGTCGGAGATGCGGTAAAACATCCTGTCGGCGCATCACGCCCACGTAGCTCGACAAACACCGCAGACAGAAATAAGTTGATGCTTTCCAGCTTTACCGTGCAGACCAACGATAAGACTTTGCTGCGACTCCGGAACGAGATGCTAACCCAGCCAATTGAGCATCATGAATTCGCTGCAAATTACTTGCTTCGAGCATTTGTCGAGCGGATTCAGATACTTTACCTACGCCGGAAAGACCCGAATCGACAGTTCAAGAATGAGCAGGATCTAGCAAAAAAGTGCGCGGACGACGCGACTGCGGCAAACGCCCCGCGCAAAGTGCGTCAGGTTCTGGATCAAGCATCCTCCGGATCCGCAGTTGCGCACAATCTGCACACATTGGGTACTGCCGTACATCTTGGAACGATTCCCGTTCGACGGCAGTTGGTTGCAGTGTTTGACACTTGGGAAGCAGCATTGAAATATATGCTCTCGGAATCCCGATAGCTTCTCGTTGGCGGAAAGGCAACACAGCCACCCGATACGGCACTCTGCTATGGTTTCACTCTATGCCAATAACTGACTCCCCTCTGCGATACCCCGGCGGCAAGACACAGCTCGCCCCATTTGTTCTCGAGTTGGCCCGTACAAACGGTGTGATGCGCGGCGTCTATGCTGAGCCCTTTGCTGGAGGTGCCGGCATTGCGTGGCGCCTTCTACTCAATGGGGACATGACAGAGGTCTGGCTGAACGACATTGATCCCGCCATATCGGCGTTTTGGCAAGCCGTTGTCCACGACCCCGACCCCCTGTGCGAAAAGATACTGAACACACCGATCTCCATCACCGAGTGGGCTCGACAACGCGCTATTCTTTTTGATAAGGGGGCCAGCACTCAAGCGCGGGCTTTCGCCACCCTTTTTTTGAACCGCACCAATAGATCGGGAATCCTGAAAGGCGGGGTAATCGGAGGCAAAGGTCAGACTGGCCAATACAAGCTCGACTGCCGGTTTAACAGGGACGAACTCATTCGAAAAATTCTGAGAATACACGCCTATCGAGAGGTGATTCATCTTAGTCAGCTTGATGCCGAGCAGTGCCTGAGGGAATGGAGCAAACGACTCCCCAAGCGCGCGCTTCTCAATATTGATCCTCCGTACTTCGCTCAAGGACGGGATTTGTATATGAGCTTTTACGAGGCAGCCGATCACGCCCGACTTGCGAAACTTGTGAGAGGGCTCAAATGCCCTTGGATGCTTACTTATGACGACGCTCCTGAAATTGAGCGCTTGTATGACGGATTGCCGACATACCGCAAAGGCCTTAGGTACTACGCTCAAGTAAAGCGAAAGGCATCCGAACTGCTAATCCTCTCGAAGGGAATGGTGGCACCAAACGAATTGCTGTCCAGCGCGACGGGGCCAGTCAACAACTAAAACAACACCATCAATTCGCTAACCGATTGCCTTCATCTGTGGAGGCAATTGCCATAAAGTGCCAGTTTTGTCAGTCGCTCCAGTCACAAGTCCGCTTTACGTTGCCAAAGTGGGTATTCATCAGCGACTGCGTACTTACGCTGGGGCGCACATCGAAGACGCCCCTCGCCCTCACGCGACCATGCGTCCCCCAACTGGGTAACAGGTCGCTCAAACTCACAAACAGGAACCTTCCGCAGAGCAACTTGAGGGTGGGATAAGCTGCCCCCAAGGGGATCGTCCCATGCCCTCCCCAATCTGTCATTTGAAGCTATGTCAATGATGTCAGAAACTAGTATATAATTTATGACAAATTGAGGCACCCAAAATGACTACGCTACCCGAATCCATTCGTCTTCATGCGCGTTCGCTCGCCGAGGGCTGTTTTCTGTCGCCTAAGGAATTCCTCCATTTGGGAAGCCGAGCGGCCATCGATCAGGCGTTTTCGCGTCTGGCGAAGTCTGGTGACCTTCTACGAGTGGCTCGCGGAATGTACGTCGCGCCAGTGTCGAGCCGATTTGGCACACGTTCACCGTCGCCCGAGAAGGTCGTGCGGGCGTTTGCGGAGAAATCCGGCGAAATTGTTGTATCTCATGGCGCAAATTCGGCAAATGCCCTTGGATTGACGCAACAAGTCCCGACTCGCGAGATATTTCTATCGTCTGGACGGAGTCGGAAACTAAACCTCGGACGTTCGGTGGTGACGATCAAGCATGCGCCGCAATGGATGCTCGCATTGGGTAGCGGGCCAGCAGGCGAAGCAGTGCGCGCGCTAGCATGGATGGGACAGGCGCATGTCAACAAGTCGTTAGGCGCCCTTCATCGGCGCTTGTCCGAAGCCGACTGGGACACTTTGACGTCCTCGCGTGCCGCTCTTCCATCTTGGATGGCGAAGGCTATCGGGCAGGAGTCATTACGTGGCTGAGTACTTCTTCGACCTCAACAGGAATGAACAGTACGAAGCCCTGGAATTCGCGCGCGAGCAATCCGGACGGCCCGCCCATCTGCTGGAAAAGGACGTGTGGGTCGTCTGGGTACTGCGCGCACTATTTGACTCTCCGCTAGCGGCCGATTTGACTTTCAAGGGTGGTACGTCTCTATCCAAGGCATACAGACTCATCGATCGATTCTCCGAAGATGTCGATCTGACTTACGACATCCGTCGCTTGATTCCGGACCTAATCCCAGAGGGTAAATTCCTGCCCTCAAGTCGCAGCCAATCCAGCAAATGGACGGCTGCCGTACGACGCGAGCTTCCAGCGTGGGTCAACAATCACGTTCTCCCTGTCATCACTAGCGCCCTTGCTGAGGAAGAACTGGATGCAACTATCGAATTGACCGGGAAAGACTCGGACACTGTTCTGCTGCGTTATTCAGCCCTCTCCAGCGGAACCGGTTACGTATCGCCGGTCGTGAAATTGGAGTTTGGCGGACGCGCGACCGGGGAGCCGCACATGGAAATGCCCGTGCGTTGCGATATCGCCGGGCTTCTAGAGGGCGTTACGTTCCCCGAAGCGAAGCCTGTTGTGATGAGCTTATCCCGCACGTTTTGGGAGAAGGCGACCGCTGCGCATGTTTATTGCGCTCAAGGACGAATTCGTGGCGAGCGCTATGCGCGCCACTGGCATGATTTGGTGTCAATTGCCGATAGCGCCAAATTCGATGCACTTCTCACCGACGTAGACGTCGCATCAGTAGTGGCCGAACACAAGTCCTGCTTCTTCATTGAAAAGGATGGAGACGGGAAGACCATCGACTATAGGCATGCCGTGTCGGGAGGCCTGTGCATCGTACCTACGGACGCTGCGAGGGACGCGCTGGCAAAGGACTACAGCGCAATGATCGAAGATAACGTTCTAGTAGGAGGTGACGTTACATTCGATGAGTTGATGGCCAAATGCGTAGGCATTCAAGACACGTTGAATCGCATCATGGCGAGCAACAAAGCATCTTGAAATCGAGCAGCACAATGCTTAGCGTCGACAGACTGCGGTGAAGCGAGATGTCGCTGGAGTTGCCCCTGTAATACCGGACACAGGGGCCTGTCAGGAATTTCGTGTTTGAGGCATAACATGTCGCCAAGGAGTGACTATGCCTCGCAAACCGAAACCCCCATCGGCAGAACTGCCGACGATTCCCGCCGAGCTGCTTGAGCAGTTTGGCCACGGCCCGATGACGGCCGACGCCATTAATGCCGCATCGCTGGCCTTCAAAAAAGCGTTGATCGAGCGGGCGCTGGGCGGCGAGATGAACCACCATCTCGGCTACCCGTCGGGCACGGCCAAACCGGCCAGCGTGACGAACCAACGCAACGGCCGTGGCGCCAAGACGGTCCTGACAGAGGACGGACCGATCCGCATCGAGGTACCGCGCGACCGCGACGGCAGCTTCGAGCCACTGTTGATTCCCAAACACGAACGACGCTTCGCGGGCTTTGATGACAAGATCATCGCTATGTATGCCCGTGGCATGACCGTACGTGAAATTCAGGGTTTCGTACTGGAACAGTACGGCACCGAAGTCTCGCCCGAGTTCATCAGCTCGGTCACCGATGAGGTGATGAGTGAAGTCACCGCCTGGCAGTCCCGGCCGCTCGAACCGATGTATCCGGTCGTGTTCTTCGACGCGCTGCGCGTG
>NZ_CABPSM010000026.1 GCF_902459555.1 Pandoraea horticolens
CGCGTGTGAGCGCGTCCCGCAGCCGATCCGCATGAGGAAACCGACCGGCGACGGTGGGGGGTCTTCATGCGAATCGGAAGGTAATTAAGGAATAGCAATGGACAAGGTCGATTGCGTCGTGATCGGCGCGGGGGTGGTGGGGCTGGCCGTCGCGCGGACGATGGCCATGGCCGGCCGCGAAGTGGTCATCCTGGAATCCGAGCGTGCGATCGGCACCGGTACGAGTTCGCGTAACAGCGAAGTCATTCATGGCGGTATCTACTATCCGCCCGACTCGCTCAAAGCGAAGCTATGCGTCGAGGGCAAGCACCGGCTCTACGATTTCTGCGCCTCGCATGGGGTGGAGCACCGCCGTTGCGGCAAGCTGATCGTCGCGACCACCGACCCACAGGTGGGTGAGCTCGAAGCCATCGCCGCCAACGCGCGCGCCAGTGGTGTCGACGACTTACAGTGGCTGAGCGCCGATGAAGTCACCCGGCTTGAGCCTGAATTGCACGCATTTGGTGCATTGCTCTCCCCGTCGACGGGCATCGTGGACAGTCATGGGCTCATGCTGGCTTTGCAGGGCGATGCGGAGAATGCCGGCGCGATGCTCGCGTTCGACGCGCGTGTCGTCGGCGGCCGTGTCGGTCATGCCGATGGGATCGAACTGGATGTCGAGACGCAGGGCGTCACGTCGACACTGCTCGCGGGCACCGTTATCAACAGCGCCGGGCTTTACGCCGTCGACATCGCCCGCACGTTTGCGGGGCTGGCGCCCGAACACGTGCCGCAGCGCTATTACGCGAAGGGAAGCTACTTTACGTGTGCACAGCGCGCGCCGTTCTCGCACCTGATCTATCCGGTGCCGGAGCCGGGCGGGCTGGGCGTGCACCTAACGCTTGATCTTGCCGGGCAGGCGCGCTTCGGGCCGAACGTGCAATGGGTCGACGAGATCAACTACACGGTCGATCCAGCCGATGGCGATGGCTTTTACGCGGCGGTGCGGCGCTATTGGCCGACGCTGGCGGACGGCGCGTTGCAATCCGGCTATGCCGGTATTCGACCGAAAATCAGCGGGCCAGGCGAAGCGGCGGCGGACTTCCGTATCGACGGGCCGGCAGTGCATGGGGTGGCAGGGCTCGTGAACCTGTTCGGCATCGAGTCACCCGGCCTCACCGCCTCGCTGGCCATTGCCGAAGCGGCGCGCGCGGTGCTTTGACGCGAGACGTGACCGGCGGTCACATCTCGCGTATTCGCTGCTATCTGGCTAACCCCGTAATTCCCGTCCGACGGTGCCGCGAGCGTTGCACGGGCATTCCTGTCGAATGAGAACGGTTGCAATCGCGGTGCGGCGTAACCGTGAGGGCGGCCGCTCAACGCATCGCAACCGGCGGCTTCCACGACGCCGGGTTCGTCCAGAACACCCCGCGCAGGCGATCGGTGTCGCCACACGGCGTGCTGCGGGCCGGCTTGCTGATTTGACCTGCGCAGGTGCTGATATCGCGGCCCGATTGTTGCAGGCGTTTCAGGATCGTATCGAGCATGCCCGATTCGCGCCACTCATTGAGTTTGCGGCGGCAAGTCGGCACGGAGGGGTACTGCATGGGCAGTTTGGACCAGCTCTCGCCGGTGAACAGCACCCACAAGACAGCATTGGTCAGCGTGCGCTGCTCGACTTGAGGGCGGCCGCGTCGTTCCGTACGGACCGGTCGGTCGCAAATCAGATCACGCAGGGCGTGCCATTCAACGTCGCTCAGTTCAGTAAACATAACACCTCGACCCAAAACAAACGGAGGCGCCGCAGGGGGCGAGTCCGGGCTTCACGATCTGGCAGGTACCGGTGCAATCTGGTGCGTGCTTATCAATGAAACCTCGGCCAAGGCGGCGTCGTTCCCCGATGCTGGAAATACAAGCAACAAGCATGCCAGGGCATCGGGTTCTCTCGTGAAGAACGCCGAGGGCGGATCGAACCACACTGCGAAGGGAGCGTTTAACCAGCAAAAAAACGCCCACTTGGCAGGTGGGCGCAGCTCCTGAGTGGCTATTGGGATAGGCAATCGCAAAAGCGTCAGGAGAAAAGGAATACGTGCCTTTGGGCCAGTCCGGATCGTTTTTTATTCTCGGTCCCGGCTTCGGTGTCTCGCTCCACATGCGCCAGCTTGTCAAGCTTGCAGGCGCAATGATGACAAAAAGCGCGAGTCGACGCGCTTCGGAATTACCCCCATTGCGGTGCATGGCTCACGACGAAGGTGACTCGCCCAAGTTGGGTGCTCGCTTGCGCCCCGATAGGGCACCATGTCGCGAGAATGGGCGCAACCCGATTTGTCATCGGCGCAACCGAATCTCGTCAGGCGAGAAAGTGGCCTGGTCGCAGCTATCGTGCGCAACTGGCAGGCGCGGTGCCGATGACGGCGAAGTAGCGTGGTCCGTGCGAAGGCGCACACGGCCTGAGATTTACGATATGCGTCAGGCCTCCACGGCCTGACGCCGATAATCGCCGGGACGAACCCCCGTCCATTTCCGGAATGCGCGAAAGAACGCGCTTGGATCGGCAAAGCCCAGCGAGAGGGCAATCTCCATCATCGGCTTGGATGTGTGGCAAAGCGCGTGAATGGCGAGGTCGCGCCGCAATTGGTCCTTGATCGACTGATACGACTGGCCCTCTTCTTCCAGCCGTCGACGCAGTGTTGAAGGCGTGGTGTGAAATTCTCCCGCAAGCGCTTCGAACGCAGGCCAGCCGTCGGTCGGCATCGTCTTCAGACGCCGGCGCACCCGTGCAACCATACCCTTCGTATTCTTGTATTTGAGGATGATGTTGGCCGGGGCCGCGCGCAGGAATTCCTTGACCGACACTTCGTTCTGCACCACAGGCAGATCCAGACATGCCGCGTCGAATTCAATGGCGGTATGCGGCGCGTGAAAGACCAGACGCGGGGAATACATCGTTCGGTACTCGTCGCTGTAAGCCGGCTCGGGAAATGCGAAGTACGCCGTGCCCAGTGTCACGCGACGCGCGATCAGCCAGCACGTCAGCGCATAGAAGAGGATCAGCAGCGTTTCGTGGCCGAAGATGCGCGGCGTTTGCGCGTCCGCGCGTTCATGCACTTCGAGCCGGGCGAGCGCGCCGTCGCGCACCAGATGCATTTCGAGATCGTCCAGCAACAATCCCATGAAGCGTGCTGCACGTTGCAGCGCCTGTTCCAGCGTGCGGCAACCGATGACGCTGTAGCACAGCATCGCGAAGCTGCCGACCTTCATGCGGCGGGAATCCTGTCCGAAGAATTCATCGTCGAGCGCGAGACTGATCAACCGCCACAAGTGAGCGTAGCGATCCGCCGAAACGCGGGCTTGCGGATGCGCGAGCAACGACGGCGCAATATCGGCGGCACGCAGCAATGCCGTCGGATCGCCGCCGAGTCGCTCGACATGCGCCAATGCGTTGATAACGAAATAGATCGAGATGCTGCCCTTTTCCATGCGTTGCGAAACGGTACGTCGTAGCAGGGGAACCCAAGGATTCTAGCAGCGTGGCCCCTGCCGGCGCTTCCGGCGCCGTCCGAAAACTGGTTCGGCGCCTTCCGATTTCGCGTGTGTCGCGGGATCTCGATACGTGTGGTGACTTACTTCGGTGCCATGCGCAATGCGCCATCGAGACGAATCACCTCACCGTTGAGCATGGTGTTCTCGACGACGTGACGCACGAGCGCGGCATATTCCGACGGGCGTCCGAGGCGCGGGGGGAAGGGAACCGAGGCCCCCAGCGCAGCTTGCACCTCTGGCGTCATTCCCGCCATCATCGGGGTCTCGAAGATGCCGGGTGCGATCGTCACAACGCGCACCCCGACGCGTGCCAGTTCGCGTGCTGCGGGCAGTGTCAGCGCGGCAACACCGCCCTTCGATGCCGCATACGCTGCCTGCCCGATTTGGCCGTCGAACGCCGCGACGGATGCCGTGTTCACGATTACGCCCCGTTCGCCTTCGGCGTCGGCGGCGCCCTCGGCCATTGCCGACGCCGCGATGCGAAGCACGTTGAACGTGCCGATCAGATTCACGTTGACGATGCGTGCAAAGCTGTCGAGCCGGTGCGGGCCCTGCTTGCCCAGAATGCGCTCGCCGATCACGAGTCCCGCGCAGTTCACGACACCGTTCAGCGCGCCGAATGCGTGCTTTGCGGTATCGACCAGGCGCTGCACGTCGTCTTCGCGCGTGATGTCGGTCGCAACAAAGCGAGCGGCGTCGCCCAGCAGGTTGGCTTGCGCCGCACCCGCTTCAGCGTTGATGTCACCGAGCACGACCTTGGCGCCGGCGTCGACGAACATGCGCGCGGTGGCGGCACCCAGACCCGACGAGGCGCCGGTCACGAGAAAGACACGATCCTTGATTTGCATGAGCTGCGATTCCTGAAAGAAAGGAGGGCGGCGCTCAGGCCGCGTTGGCCGACGCCTGCGCGGCCTTGGCGATTTCCTGATTGCGCAAGATGAAGCGCTGGAGCTTGCCGCTCGGCGTCTTGGGCAACTCGGTGACGAATTCGATTTCACGCGGATAGGCGTGTGTGGAGAGGCGGTGCCGGACGTGCGCCTGCAACTCGCTCGCGAGTGCTCCCGTCGGTGCGAACTGCGGATGCAGCACGACGAAGGCCTTGACCAACTCAGTGCGCTCAGGGTCCGGCTTGCCGACCACGGCCGTTTCGATCACTGCCGGATGTTCGATCAGCGCGCTCTCGACATCGAACGGCCCGATACGGTACCCGGCCGACGTGATGACATCATCATTGCGCCCGACGAAGCTGATACTGCCATCGCTATTACGCTCGACGGTATCGCCGGAGAGGTAGTAGTCGCCGACGAACGCCGGCGTTTCCCGCTCCCAATACCCGCCGAACCACATCAATGGCGACTGCTTGCGATCAAGCGCGAGAACCCCCGCCTGCCCAACCGGGCATTCGCACCCGTCGTCATCGAGCACAACCACGCGGTGGCCGGGCGAGGCAAAGCCGGCGGCCCCCGCCTGAACAGGATGGGCGAGGGCGTGATGGTTGCAGACGACCATGCCGAGTTCCGTCTGCCCATAGTGGTCGTGAATGGTCACGCCGAGATGGTTGGCGAACCAGCGGATGACCTCGGGATTAAGCGGCTCGCCAGCGCTGGACACTGTGCGCAGCGTTCCCTTGAGCGGAGCCGCAGCCTTGTCGCCGCCCGCAATCAGCAGGCGGAATGCGGTCGGTGAACCGGCCAGATTCGTAATGCCGAGTTTGTCGATGATCCGGTAGGTGCTTTCAACGGTGAACGGACCGTCGTAAAACGTTGTGGGGATGCCCATGGCGAGTGGGCCCGTCACTGCGTAGTACAGGCCATAGGCCCAGCCCGGATCGGCGATGTTCCAGAACGTGTCGGTGGAGCGCAGGTCGACGGCGTCGCGCATGTAGCCGGCGAACGCCAGAATCGCACGCAACGGCACCATGACCGGTTTCGCGGCCCCGGTCGTGCCGGAGGTGAACATCATCAGGAACGGATCGTCGCCGCGCCGCAGCACGGGCTCGAAGTCCGGGGCGTGTTGATCGACCTCGTGCCAGAAGCTGAAATCACCGCGGCGCACGCCCTGACCGCGCGGGCCGCCGACCGTGACGACGCTTGGGCAGTTGGCCACTTCATCGAGCTTGGCCCGATTCGCCCCGTCGGTGATCACGAGCTTGCTTTGCGCACCGTGCAACCGGTGTTCGATGGCCTTCGGCCCGAACGCTGTGAACAACGGTTGATATACCGCGCCTGCGCGCCATGTGCCAAGGATCGTCACGAGCAGTTCGGGCGTTCGCGGCAGCAGTCCGCTCACGCGGTCGCCCGGCTGCACGCCCTGTTCGCGCAGGAAGTTGGCAAAGCGCGCGGAGAGCGTTTGCAATTGCCGGAACGTCCATGTCTGGCTCGTGCCGTCTTTCCCTTCCCAGAACAAGGCGATGCGCCCGGGAAGTGCGTGACGGTCGCAGCACTCGACGCACGCGTTCATCGCGTCGAGATTGCCTGCGAGCGTGGCGCGTACAGCGGCGTCGAGGTCGAACGCCCGATAGGCGTCGGCGTAATCGGCAGTCATGGATCGTCTCCTGTAGTCGGTGCTGGCCGGCAGCGCGCCTATCATGGAAAGACTTCGACGCGCGTCGCTGGCCACCCTTGGCGCCGTCTTGATGGGGCGCAGCGCTCAAGGGCAATGGCGAAATTCATCGTAATGCGTGGCGTCGGCGGCAGGCAATGTCCAAACGGCTCAGAGTTCGTGAGGGATTTATCCACTCCGCCGGTGGGGAAATCGAGACTGGCCGAGGGCTTGCCGGACAACACCGCTCGGGGTTGACCGACGCGCTAAGGGTTTGTCCGGGGCGGGTTTAGGACGTCTCCGATGGCAATTTCGCTCATGCAAATTGCCGTTTTTGGCTATGGTGCCAATGCGGCGCGATGCCTAAACTGGGTCCATCGACATGGCACAAGCGCCGGCGGTCCATTCGGACAACGTCAGGGTGCAGGAGACAGAACATGGATTTCTATACCGAAGACCAACGCATGATTCGTGACATGGCGCGCACGTTTGCCAGCGAGCAGCTTGCGCCAAATGCCGCGCAGTGGGATCGCGATTGCGCATTGCCGGACGCGATGGTGGCGCAAATGGGGGAACTCGGACTATTGGGAATGATGGTGCCCGAGCAATACGGCGGGTCGTACACCGATTACACGGCATATGCGCTCGCGATGGAGGAGATTGCCGTGGGTTGCGCCTCCACGGCCACGATGATGTCGGTGCATAACTCCGTGGGGTGCGCGCCGGTCCTGAAATTCGGTACGGATGCGCAACGTGAGCGCTGGCTGCCAGATCTTGCCGCCGGCCGGAAGATCGGGGCGTTCTGCCTGACCGAGCCGCAAGCCGGGTCGGAAGCCAACAATCTGCGAACGCGTGCGGAGCGTCGCGGTGACAAGTGGGTGCTCAATGGCAGCAAGCAGTTCGTGACGAACGGCAAACGCGCGGCAATGGCCATCGTATTTGCGGTGACAGACCCGGCGGCGGGGAAGCGAGGCATTTCGGCCTTCATCGTGCCGACGAATACGCCGGGCTTCGAAGTGGGACACCCCGAACACAAGCTCGGCATCCGGGCATCGGATACGTGCCCGATCACTCTCGTCGATTGTGAAGTTGGCGACGAGGCACTGCTTGGCGAGCCGGGGCAGGGGCTGAAGATTGCGCTGTCCAATCTCGAAGGCGGACGCATCGGCATTGCTGCACTGGCCCTCGGCGTGGCGCGCGCGGCATTCGAAGCCGCGCTGCGTTACGCCGGTGAGCGTCAGCAGTTCGGCAAGCCGATTCGCGAGCATCAGAGCATCGCGAACATGCTGGCCGACATGACGACGCGCATCAACGCGGCAAGATTTCTGATTCTCCACGCGGCAGCACTTCGCACACAGGGATTGCCGTGCCTGTCCGAGGCATCGCAGGCCAAACTCTTTGCGTCCGAACTTGCCGAGTGGGTGTGCTCGCACGCTATCCAGATTCACGGCGGTTACGGGTATCTCGAGGACTATCCGGTGGAGCGTCATTATCGTGATGCCCGTATCACACAGATCTACGAGGGCACCAGCGAGATTCAGCGCCAAGTCATTGCACGCGCGCTGGACTGATCGCGTCGCGGCACTCACTGCGAATCGTATTGCCACAAGATTGTGCGTGCGTCTGCCGCCGGAAGCAGGGCACCGCAAGGAGGAGGGAGAGTGAATCTGCGTGACAACGCCGTTGAGGCGCAAGACGACGTGTTGTTCGACGTGGTCAATGGATTCGGCGTGATTACGCTGAACCGGCCGCGCGCATTGAACGCGATCACACACGGCATGGTGCGCGCGATGTGGGCACAGCTCAATGCGTGGGCGCAAGACCCGGCAGTGCGGGCGGTGCTGATCGAAGGAGCGGGCGAGAAGGCCTTCTGTGCAGGCGGTGACGTCCGCGCGCTCTACGAGAGCCGCGTGAATCATGCCAACGAACATCAGGCGTTCTTCGTCGACGAATACCGGCTCGACTATCTGATCCACCGATATCCGAAGCCGTATATCGCATTGCTCGACGGCATTGTGATGGGCGGGGGTATGGGCGTTGCGCAAGGGGCGGCGCTGCGCATCGCCACCGATCGCACGCGATTGGCGATGCCGGAGACGGGGATCGGTTTGTTCCCGGATGTCGGGGCCAGTTGGTTCCTGGGGCATCTGGCGCCGACGCTGGCGCGCTATCTGGGGCTGTCCGGTGTGACCGTCTCCGCCGCCGACGCGCTGTATTGCGGGCTCGCCGACGTCTGGCTTGAGGGTGACGCGCCTGCACAACTCAAAGCGATGCTCCGTCAATTCGATTGGTGTACCGGTGCGACGGGAAACCCGGCGAAGCGCCCTGCGGGGCAATACGCGTCTGACTCGGCCGATCTGCTCGAGCGACTGCGCGCCGCCATTCTGCCGCTGGGGCGCACATGGACGGACGCCGCGCCGCTCGCCCAGGTGAGGGCGACGCTGGATCGGCATTTCAGCGCTATCGATGTGCCAAGCATCGTGGCGTCGCTAGCCAACGATGCGCGCACGCCGTGGGCAGCCGAGACGCTGGCATTGTTGCAGCAGCGCTCACCGCTGAGCCTATGCGTGACCGACCGGCAATTGCAGAAGGGGCGTCGCCTCGGTCTGGCCGACGCCTTCCGGATGGAACTGGTGCTGGGGCATCACGCATTCGCGACCGGTGATTTCGTCGAAGGGGTGCGGGCGCTGCTGATCGACAAGGACAAGCAACCGCGCTGGCGCTACGCCACGCTGGCGGATGTGCCGGCGGCACAGGTCGATGCCTTCTTTGTCTCGCCGTGGCCGCAAGACGGTCATCCGCTCAAAGCGTTAGGGGAGCATTGAACTCGGGCAAACGCGTGCGACAATGCCGGTTTTGCGGGGGACCGCACAATCCGTTGGAGTCCAGATGCTCGTCGAAATCGCCCGTCTGCTACTAGACCTTGTTTTCTCGCTATTCGGCGCCTTGTTGCTGTTGCGTGCGTGGATGCAGGCCACGCGGTTGCCGCCGCGCAATCCGCTCTCTCAAGGAGTGTTCCAGTTCACGAACTGGATTGTGTTGCCGTTGCGGCGTGTTATGCCGGGTGTCGGCGGGATCGATTGGGCGTGCGTGATCGGCGCATGGCTGAGCGCCATCGTCTATCTGGTGCTGATCACGGCCGTGGTGGGGGTGTCGCCGGTCTCGGTGTTCCCGCGAGGCTTGCTGGTGGCGCTGGTGCTGGTCGCCAAGTGGGGCGCCAATCTCGTGATGTGGCTCACGCTGCTGATGGCGGTGCTGTCGTGGGTTAATCCGCGCGCCACCGCCATGCCGATTCTCCAGCATCTGCTCGACCCGCTGCTGCGCCCGATCCGCAAAGTCATTCCGATGATGGGCGGATTCGATCTGTCGCCGCTGGGACTGTTCCTGCTGATGCAGATCCTGCTGATCGTGTTCGCCCGCTTAAGCCTGTTCTTCGCGACGCTCTGATGCGTTGGCAGGCAGCGCCGCTGCCTGCTGCCATTCACGGGCGGTCTCCCCGGCGGCAGCCTCCGTCGGTGCGGACCGTCCGCTGACACCATTCCCCGTCTCCCGATCCGCGCGCTGCGCGATCGTCAGCCGCGCCAATTCCGCGCGCTCGCCAACCGAACGCTCCAGCCCCAGACGACGCAACACCCGGTGACCATCTTCGGTCACGATCACTTTGGCTTGCCCTTGATCGACATTCACATGCACCAGACGTGCTTGTTCCAGCGCAGCAAGGTCCGGTGGCTCGAGCGCGTCGGCATCGATGGGGCCAAGGGATGCGGCCGCCAGCAACAGCGTGGCGATTTCATGCGGACTCAGCATGGTCATGCTCCTTGAGGCGAATTCATATCGTCAGCGTACCGGGCAGATGTCAGCCTACGGCCACGCCATGTTTACCGCACGTTACGACTCGCCTCCGACCAAGCCTCCCCAGGCGGTCCCGCGACAGTCCTGTGTTCCGTTGCCTGATGATTTCGCGACGGGAGAACACCGTCGCGTCGTGACACCGTAGTTCTGACGTCGGCTCGCAAAACGTCCGGCAAGTTCGTACATTCGGGTTTTCCCTAGTATGCCCGTATTTTGCGTATCTATGTGACACAGCCCCCTTGTTTTGACAGGGTTTGCGCGGTGCTGAGAGGGTGTGTGCGGACATTTCGATGACATTTGAACTATTTTTTTTCATTTGACGGGGTTCTGATGAAAATATACTTTCCTTCACTTCGATGGATTGCCTTGACTCATGATTGACGACGACTCGTTGCCCGCCGATCTGCCGCTCACCGAGCGCATCGTGCGAGCCATGCCCGACCTGACGCCCGCGCAGCAGCGCATGGCGGCGTTCGTGCTCGACAACACGTTTCGCGCGGCAACCATGCGTATCGACGAATTCGCTGATGCCGTCGGCGTGTCGCTTGCCACGGTCAATCGTTTCGCGCGCGCACTCGGCTTCGACGGCTATCCGCAATGCCGGGCGGCCATGGTGCGCGGGTATGAAGCCACGCTCGCGCCGATCGAAAGTCTGCGCACGAGCAAGGCGCAGGCGAGCGCGAGCGCCGATGTAATGGCCGCGTCGCTGGCCCAGGCCATCGAGAATCTGGATTGGACACGTCGTGCGCTCGACGCCGCGACTTGCGAGCGTGCCGTCGAGTCGATCCTGCAGGCGCGTCGTATCTATGTGCTGGGGCTGGGCGCGAGCGGATACCTCGCCGGGTTGCTGCACCACGGCCTCGATCCGTACTGCGAGAACGTGCAGGCGGTGGTCGGGGCCGGCGGATCGACGCATGCCGCGCGCCAGCTCTTCAAATTGCGCGAGGGCGATCTGGTGATCGCACTTGCGTTTCCGCGATACGTGTCCGACACCATCACGCTGTGCCGCCGTCTGCGCGGGCGCGGCGTACCCGTCATGGTGCTGACGGACAGTCCGACGTCTCCGCTGGCGCCACTTGGCGACATCGTGATTTTCGTGCGCAGCAAGCCGCGTCTGTCGAGCAACTCGGAAGCGAGTGTGCTGGCGGTCATCGACGCCCTGTGCGACGCCGTCGCCCAGCGCGCCAAACATGCGGTGGACCGTGCCACCGAACTCACCGATTTCCTGCTGCCGTGGCTCGACTCGGCATCGCTGGCTTCGGCGGCAAGCGCGAGCGCACCGGCCAATGCACAGGCAGGGCCGGTAGTCGGGCGGATCGTCACACCGCAACGTACCGCCGCCGCCAACGCCACGGCGAACTCTCTTACGAACACCGCCGTTGTGGCGAGCGCTAGCACGCAAGGCGCACCGAACCCCGGCCAGCAGGCCACGCCCCGCACTGCGCCGGGCAGTGAGGACAGAAAGGACAAAGCATCATGAGTCATGCCCAACGCGCGGTCATTGCCATTCATGGCGGTGCCGGCACCATCAGTCGCGAGACCTCGCCCGAAGAACTCAAGGCCTATCACGAGGCGTTGGCCGACGTGTTGCGCGGGGGGCAGGCCGTGCTCGCCGCGGGCGGTTCCGCACTCGACGCCGTGACCGAAGCCGTGCGTCTGCTCGAAGACTGCCCTCGCTTCAATGCGGGACGCGGTGCAGTGTTCACGCACGAAGGCACGCATGAACTCGACGCCGCGATCATGGACGGCGCAACGCTCGACGCGGGCGCCATCGCTTGTGTTCACCGCTTGCGCAATCCGATTCTCGCCGCCCGCGCGGTGCTCGAACACAGCCCGCACGTGTTGCTCGTGGGCGAGGGCGCGGAAGCCTTTGCGGCGGCGAACGGCGCCGTATTGGTCGAGCCCGACTATTTCTTTACCGAAGCGCGCTACGCCCAATGGCAACGTGCGCTGGCCGACGCCGGTGTGGCGCTCGACCACGACATGCCGCTCAAGCCGGAGCCCATCGATCCCGACACCAAGTTCGGCACGGTCGGTGCGGTCGCCTGCGATAGCAACGGTCATGTGGCAGCGGCCACGTCTACCGGTGGCATGACGAACAAGGCCGTTGGCCGCGTGGGCGATTCGCCGCTCATCGGCGCGGGTTGTTACGCGAACGATGCCACGGCGGCCGTCTCGGCCACGGGGACGGGCGAGGCATTCATTCGTACCATCGCCTGCTACGAAGTGGGCGCGTTGATGGCCTATGCCGGGCTGTCGCTCGCGCAGGCTGCCGAGCGCGTGATCCGGGAACGTCTGCCGCGCGTGCAGGGTCGCGGCGGTTTGATTGCGGTGGACGCGCAAGGCAATGTCGCGCTGCCGTTCAATACCGAAGGGATGTACCGCGGCGTGGCTCGTGTGGGCGAGACGCCTGCGACGGCCATTCACGAGTAACGCCCCCGAAAGATCAGGCCCGGCCGTTGACGGCAGGGCCTTTGGCACCAGATTCAGCAAGCGAAGATTAGCGAGGACAGGCGTGGCAGAGCGCAAGACAACCCCAACGATTTCGTTGCCCGACGAGCGAGTGCTCGACGTGAGCGGCCTCACCGTGCAGTTCGCGACGTCCGAGCGCGTGGTCACGGCCGTGCGCGACCTGTCCTTCCATGTCGATCGTGGCGAGACCCTCGCCATCGTGGGCGAATCCGGCTCCGGCAAGTCGGTGACGTCGCTGGCGGCGATGCGCCTGGTCGAGAACGGGGGCGGAAGCATCACGCGAGGCTCGATGATCATGCGCCGCCGTAACGGCAAACTCGTCGACCTGACGCGTGCCAGCGGCCGGACCATGCGCAGCATTCGCGGCGCCGACATGGCGATGATCTTCCAGGAGCCGATGACCTCGCTCAACCCGGTGTTCCCGGTGGGCGAGCAGATTGCGGAATCCATTCGCCTGCACCAGGGCAAGGACGTGGCGTCCGCACGTGCCGAAGCCCTGCGTATGCTCGAACTCGTGCGAATTCCCGAAGCGCGCCGCGTGCTCGGGCGCTTTCCGCATCAGCTCTCGGGCGGCATGCGCCAGCGCGTCATGATCGCGATGGCGCTGTCGTGCAAGCCGGGCTTGCTCATCGCCGATGAACCGACGACCGCGCTCGATGTGACGATTCAGGCGCAGATCCTGCAATTGATTCGTGCGTTGCAGGACGAAATGCACATGGGCGTCGTGTTCATCACGCACGACATGGGTGTCGTGGCGGAAGTGGCCGACCGCGTGCTCGTCATGCATCGCGGCGACAAAATCGAAGAAGGCCCCTCGCGTGACATATTCGCAGCGCCGCGCGAGCGCTACACACAGGCGCTGCTCTCTGCCGTACCGCGTCTGGGCTCGATGCATGGCACCGACTTGCCCGCCCGTTTCCCGCTGCTGCGCTACGACGCGCCGGCCGACGCCAAGCCCGCTGCCGAAACGCCGCAGCCGACCGTCCGGACCGAAGCGGGTCCGATTCTGCGCGTGAAGGATCTCGTGGCCCGCTTCGACGTACCGTCGGGCTTCTTCGGCCGTGTGAAGCAACGTGTGCATGCCGTCGAGCGCGTGAGCTTCGATCTGTATCCGGGCGAGACACTGGGCCTCGTGGGCGAGTCCGGATGCGGCAAGTCGACCACGGGTCGCGCGCTGCTGCGTCTGGTCGCCAGTCAGGGCGGCTCTATTGAATTCGGCGGCAAGCCGATTCACGATCTCGCCGGACGCGCCTTGCAGACGCTGCGCCGCGATATCCAGTTCATCTTCCAGGACCCGTTCGCCTCGCTCGATCCGCGCCTGACGGTCGGATTCTCGATCATGGAACCGCTGCTCGTGCACGGCGTGGCCCGCGGCGCGGAGGCCGAGAAGCGGGTGGCCGAACTGCTCGACCGGGTCGGTCTGCCGGCCGATTACGCGCAACGCTACCCGCACGAGTTCTCGGGCGGCCAGCGTCAGCGCATCGCCATTGCGCGGGCACTGGCGCTCAAGCCCAAGGTTGTGATCGCCGACGAATCGGTCTCGGCGCTCGACGTCTCGGTACAGGCGCAGATCATCAACCTGATGCTCGACCTGCAAAAGGAGTTCGGCATCGCATTCCTGTTCATTTCGCACGACATGGCGGTTGTGGAGCGTATCAGCCATCGGGTCGCGGTGATGTACCTCGGCCAGATTGTCGAGATCGGTCCGCGCCGCGCCATTTTCGAGAACCCGCAACACCCGTACACGAAGAAGCTGATGTCGGCGGTGCCGATCGCCGATCCGGCGCGGCGTCACGCCAAACGGGAGTTGTTGACGGAAGAGATTCCGAGTCCGATCCGCGCGGTCGGCGACGAACCGCAGGTGCAGCCGCTGGTGGAAGTCGGCGCGGGGCACTTCGTGGCGCGTCACCGCGTGGCGGGCGCGTATTGAACCGGTGATCCGGCGAATGCGGCGGCGTGGCCAGATGTGGGGGCTTGCGTTCGCCGGCATGGTTTCCCCTGGGGAAGTGATTCCCCGGTAGCTCAGGCAGTACCCAGTTGCAGCTCTAGTTATCACCACAATGTCCGCCGAGGGACGTAGTCCTACGACTCGCTCACGGCGACCCCGTCAGACCAGAAGGAGAAAGACAGATGTCGAAAAACGCTTTGTTGGGCGCTCGCTGGAAAACCGCGTTCGCGTCCGTCGCCGTGGCCTCCGCCGTGCTCAGTGCAGCGCCGGCGTTCGCCGCCAAGGATGTCGTGATGGCAGTGCAGTCGACGTTCACGACGATGGACCCGTACGATGCCAACGACACGCTGTCGCAGGCGGTCGCCAAGTCGTTCTACGAGGGCATGTTCGGTTTTGACAAGGACATGAAACTCATCAACGTGCTGGCCGATAGCTATACGGTCTCGCCGGACGGTCTCGTCTACACGATCAAGCTCAAGTCGGGCGTGAAGTTCCAGGACGGCACGACTCTCGATGCCGCAGCCGTCAAGGCGAACTTCGACCGCGTGACGAATCCGGACAACAAGCTCAAGCGCTACAACCTGTATAAGGAAATCGCCAAGACGGAAGCGGTCGATGCCCATACGGTGAAGTTCACGCTCAAAGAGCCGTTCTCGCCGTTCATCAATACGCTGGCTCACCCGTCGGCCGTCATCATTTCACCGGAAGCCCTCAAGAAGTACGGCAAGGACATCGCGTCGCACCCGGTCGGCACCGGCCCGTTCGAGTTCGTCGAATGGAACCGCACCGATTACGTGAAGGTGAAGAAGTTCGACGGCTACTGGAAGAAGGGCTATCCGAAGGTCGACACGATCACCTTCAAGCCGGTGGTCGACAACAACACGCGCGCGGCCGTCATGCAGACGGGCGAAGCGGGTTTCGCTTTCCCGGTGCCGTATGAGCAGGCCGACGGCCTGAAGGCGAGTGGCAAGGTCGATGTGATCGCCGGCCCGTCGATCATCCAGCGCTACGTGAGCTTCAACACGAAGCAGAAGCCGTTCGACGACGTGCGCGTGCGTCAGGCCATCAACTACGCGATCAACAAGGAAGCGCTGGTGAAGGTGGCCTTCTCGGGCTACGCCACGCCGGCCGAAGGCGTAGTGCCGAAGGGTGTCGACTTCGCGACCAAGACTGGCCCGTGGCCGTACAACCCGGCCAAGGCGAAGGAACTGCTCAAGGAAGCCGGCTACCCGAACGGTTTCGAGACCACGCTGTGGTCGGCCTACACGTTCACGACCGCGCAAAAGGTGATCCAGTTCGTGCAGCAGCAACTGGCGCAAGTAGGTATCAAGGCGCAGGTGCGCGCGCTCGAAGCCGGTCAACGTGTCGAACTGGTCGAGTCGGCACCGGACCCCGACAAGGCCCCGGTTCGTATGTACTACGTGGGCTGGTCGTCGTCGACGGGCGAAGCCGACTGGGCGCTGCGTCCGCTGCTGGCCTCCGAATCGTTCCCGCCGAAGCTGTTCAACACGGCGTACTACAAGAACGACGCGGTGGATGCCGACTTCAAGAAGGCACTGCTCACGACCGACCGTGCCGAGAAGACTAAGCTCTATACGGACGCGCAGCAGAAGATCTGGAACGACGCGCCGTGGGCGTTCCTCGTGACGGAAAAGCTGCTGTATGCACGCAACAAGAACCTGTCGGGCGTGTACACGATGCCTGACGGCTCGTTCAACTTCACCGACATTTCGATGAAGTAAGCATCACGCGCAAGTGTGAAGTGCCCGCGCCGCCGCTCCGGCTGGCGGCGCGGTTTACCGCAAGACATGGTTTGGCAAGACGTTCGGCAAGACTGCGATGCTCAATTACTTTCTCAAACGCCTGCTCGGCCTGATCCCCACGCTGCTGATCGTGGCAGTGCTGGTGTTCGGCTTTGTGCACATGTTGCCGGGCGATCCGGCGCGTCTGGCTGCCGGCCCGCAGGCGGACGAGGCGACTGTGACGCTGGTGCGTCAGGATCTCGGCCTCGATAAGCCGCTGCTCACGCAATTCACACACTTCATCACGCACGCCCTGCGGGGCGACTTCGGTTTGTCGATGCGCAGCAAGCAGCCCGTCTCTGAGGAGATCGGCACCCGCTTCCTGCCGACGCTGTGGCTCACGCTGGTGAGCATGATCTGGTCGGTGGTCATCGGCATGGGGCTGGGGGTGGCGTCCGCCGTCTGGCGCAATCGCTGGCCCGACCGGCTGGGCATGACGTTCGCGGTCTCAGGCATCTCGTTCCCGGCATTCGCGCTGGGGATGCTGCTGATGCAGGTTTTCTCGGTGCAGCTCGGATGGCTGCCCACGATGGGCGCCGACTCCTGGCGGAGCTACCTCCTGCCTTCGATCACGCTCGGGGCGGCGGTGGCGGCCGTGATGGCGCGCTTCACCCGCTCGGCGTTCGTCGAAGTGCTTCACGAAGACTTCGTGCGCACGGCGCGCGCGAAGGGGCTCAACGAAATGCACGTGGTGTTCAAGCACGCGCTGCGTAACGCCATGATTCCCGTCGTCACCATGATGGGTTTGCAGTTTGGCTTCCTGCTCGGCGGCTCGATTGTCGTCGAGGTGGTGTTCAACTGGCCGGGGCTCGGACGTCTGCTGATCGATTCGGTCGAGATGCGCGACTATCCGGTGATTCAGGCGCTGGTACTGTTGTTCTCGCTGGAGTTCATTTTGATCAACCTCGTGGTCGACGTGCTTTACGCCGTCATCAACCCGACCATTCGCTACAAGTGAGGCACGCATCATGAACGCGGGTCAACCGACTACTGCCACCAACACCGCAGCCGCTGCCGGCAGCAATCGCGTACGCACGCCGTGGCGCGAATTCTGGCGAAAATTCAAGAAGCAGCACATCGCCCTGGTCGCCGGAGCGTTCGTGCTGGTACTGGTCATCGTCGCGATTTTGGCACCGCACCTCGTGCCGTTCGACCCGGAGAACTTCTTCGACTACGACGCGCTGAACGCCGGACCCTCGGCGAATCACTGGTTCGGCGTCGATTCGCTGGGGCGTGACATCTTCAGCCGCGTGCTCGCCGGCACGCGAATTTCGCTGGCCGCTGGGTTCGGCTCGGTCGCGCTTGGCGCGGTGATCGGCACGGTGCTCGGGCTACTCGCCGGCTATTACGAGGGCTGGTGGGATCGCATCGTCATGCGCATTTCCGACGTGCTGTTCGCTTTCCCGGGCATTCTGCTCGCCATCGGTGTAGTGGCCGTGCTCGGGAACGGCATGATCAACGTGATCGTCGCCGTTGCCATTTTCTCGATTCCGGCGTTTGCGCGGCTCGTGCGCGGCAACACGCTCGTGCTCAAGCACCTCACGTACATCGAAGCGGCGCGCTCCATCGGGGCGTCGGACTGGACGATCATCATGCGGCACATTCTGCCGGGTACGGTGTCGTCCATTGTGGTGTATTTTTCAATGCGTATCGGCACGTCGATCATCACCGCTGCGAGCCTGTCGTTCCTCGGTCTGGGGGCGCAACCGCCCACGCCCGAGTGGGGCGCGATGCTCAACGAGGCGCGTGCGGACATGGTCAACGCGCCGCATATCGCCATCTTTCCGAGCGTGGCCATTTTCCTGACCGTGCTCGCATTCAATCTGTTGGGCGACGGCCTGCGCGACGCGCTCGATCCCAAGCTCGATCGCCATTGATTTCAACGCGGGAGCGCGACATGACACCATCGTCAGATCTTCGCGAAGCCTTGTTCGGTGCGCCATACGTCGGGCATTTGCCCGCCGGAGCGCGCCACGCGATCACCGACGTGCCGGGCGTTTTCGTTGGTCATGTCACGCTCGCAGACGGGCCGTTGCAGACGGGGGTGACGGTGGTGTGTCCGACGCCGGCCGACCTGGCGGCGACCTCTCCTGACGCCCGCTGGGACCCGTTCCGCACCAAGATCCCGGCGGCGGCGGCCGTCATCAATGGTTTTGGCAAGAGCGTCGGTCTCATGCAGATCGACGAACTCGGTGTCATCGAAGCGCCGGTGGCGCTGACCAACACGTTTTCCGTGAGCCATGTGGTGCTTGGCCAGTTGCGCGCGGCACTCGCGGCGAACCCCGATATCGGGCGTGGCAGCCCATCGCTCAATCCGACCGTTCTCGAATGTAACGACGGTTATCTGAACGACATGCAGGCGTTCGCCGTGACCGAGGCGCACTATGCGCAGGCACTGGCGAATGCGTCGTCCGAGGTCGAGCAGGGGGCCGTCGGCGCCGGGCGCGGCATGTCGAGCTTCGGTCTCAAGGGCGGTATCGGCTCCGCGTCGCGCGTGGTGGAAACGGCGGGGCAGACGTTTACCGTCGGTGTTCTCGTGTTGTCGAACTTCGGCCGTGCCTCGCAACTGACTATCGCGGGGCGTCACGTCGGGCCGGTGCTCGACGAGCGTCTCGCGCAGCCCGAGCAAAGTACAGAACCCGAGCGCGGCTCCATCATCATGCTGGTCGCCACCGACGCGCCGCTCGATGCGCGGCAGTTGCGTCGCGTCGCCACGCGCACCAGTGCCGGACTGGCGCGTACCGGCTCGGTGTACGGTCATGGTAGTGGCGATGTCGCGCTTGCCCTCACAACGGGCTACACGGTGCCGTATGACGCCATGGGGCGCGTCGCCCCCGCGGCGCTCGTGCCGGACACGCAACTCGATCCGATTTTTCAGGCTACGGCCGACGCCACCGAGCAGGCGATCCTGCACGCGCTCTTTGCGGCCGAGTCCGTACTCGGGCGCGACGGCCATGTGCGGCGCGCGCTTGCCGACGTGCTGCCCGACTGGGCGACGCTTTGAGCCTCTTTCTCCATTGCTGACATCATGCGTATTCTGATCTCCACCGACATCGAAGGCGTCGCGGGCGTCTTTCACGCAGAACAGACCCGGCCGGGCAACGGCGAGTACGAACGCGCGCGCCGCTGGATGACGCGCGAAGCCAATGCGGCCGTCGAAGGGGCGTTCGCGGGCGGGGCGACCGAAGTCATGGTCAACGACTCGCACGGCGGATTTCGCAACCTGCTGCCTGACGACCTCGATCCCCGCGCCCGCCTCGTGTTGGGCAAGCCGCGCTATCTCGGCATGGTGGCCGGGGTGGAAGCAGGCTGCGACGCGCTGTTCATGATCGGCTATCACGGCAAGGCGCAAAGCGCAGGCATTCTGGCGCACACGATCAACAGCTTCGCCTTCGCGCGCGTATGGCTGGGGGGCGTGGAAGCGAGCGAGGCCATGCTCTACGGCGCGCTCGCGAGCGAACGCGGCGTGCCGATGGTCATGGCGAGCGGCGACGACGTTTTCTGCGAGGAAACACGATTGATCTTCCCGCACGCGCGCTTCGTGCAAACGAAGGCGGCGTGGGGGCAGGGTAGCGGCATGACGCTCAGCCCGAGCCAGTCATGCGACCTGATTCGCGACGCCGCGAAGGCGTCGCTTGTGCAGCCGCGCAAGTGGCACACGTACCCGGTGGAAACGCCCGTCGAAGTGCGTCTTCAGGCGCAGACAACGGCGCTGGCCGATCTCTTCTGCCAGTGGCCCACGCTCGAACGTGTCGATGGCGTCACGCTTCAGTATGTGGCGCCGAGCGTCGAAGCGGCAGTGCGGGTGTTGAACTGCCTGTCGGCCATGTCGTTCATGCTGAGGTAGTTGCTGGCGGCTGGTCCGGAGGGTTTTGAGTGCTACAGTGCCCACGGTGGCCGGCAATGCGCCATTGTTTTGCCGGAAACATTGCGCTCGCTCGAGCGTCGATGGTTTGTGATCGAATACCCACTTAATCGCTAGGGTATTCCCTGTCGGACAAACAGGCTGGCATTGCGTGTGAAACCGCGCCAGCGCTTGAGTCTGGCAGGCGTGCGTATTTCGTGTTGCTGAAATGGGACTGAGTGGGCGGCCGCCTATCGATGGCTGTCGGGTCGGCATGCGATAATTCGTAATATTTTGTAACAGGCGCGTTGCCCTACGAGGTGCGGCTTCGGATTATTGGACGCCGGTCAGTCCCGGCGGTAAATCATGGATATCAGAAACGCCCGACGTTGGGCGGAGCCCGGCGCCAAGCGTTACGTCGGTGCGTCAATGGTGGTACTTGCTGCGTTTCTTGTTCGCAGCCTGCTGCATCCGGTGCTCGATCACTCGATGCCGGGCATCTTCTTCGTCTGCGCTGTCATCATTGTCGAATTCTTCTGGGGCCTGGGACCGGCGATCATGGCCATGGTCATCAGCATCCCGATTTTCGATTTCTTCTTCGTTCCGCCATTTCGCGACATCGGTGAGCTTGACCGGCGCGACGTGTTGATCATCACGGGCTTTCTGCTGATTGCACCGCTTGCCGTCGTGCTGATCGAACGCCTGCGCCGTGCCCAGTACCGCGCAGAGTTGATCGCGGAGGTCGCGCAGACGCGCTACGAGATGTTGCTGCGCGCCGAGAACGAGCGCATGTTGCTGTCCGACTCGGTGCAGTTGGGCAACGCCTTGATGACGTATCTCACGAATCACCTCGATACGATTTTCTATCTGGCCAATCTCGCGACGCATTACGAATTCGTCGACGAGCATTTCCGCCGGGCGACGGGCGTTGCGCCCGAAGTCGTCAAGCGCGAGGGGCTGCGTGCGTTGCTGCATCCCGAGGACGCTGCGCGTGTCGCGGGACTATTCTCTGCCGATGGCGAGCGTCCGCAGCACGGCGTGCACAATCTGCGCATGCGCACTCGCGAAGGCGGCTATGAGATGTTCCACTGCGAATTACAGTATTTCCGGGCTCATGTCGGCACCTACGTGATTCTGCGTTTGCATGCGGGGCCGGCAGTGTGCCCGGTCTCGCCGTTACACACGCTTGCGCCGGCAGCCAATGCGCGAGATGTTGTCGAGACGCGGGTCGTCTCAGGCGGGGGTTGACGATGTTTCAGGACGATGTTTTCTACAAGGGTGGCCAGCACGCGGTGCTGCTGTTGCCGGGGCTGTCGAGCACACCGCTTGAGATGCGTCCGGTGGCGAAGGCGTTGCATCTCGACGGTTATACCGTTTCGGTGCCGCATATCGAGGGCTACGGACTCGGCACGCCGTGCACCGATTGGCGCTCGTGGATCGCTGCGGCACGGGCGAAGTATCGCGAATTGCGCGATACGTACGAAACCGTGTCGGTATGCGGCCTGAGCATGGGCGCGACGCTGAGTCTGGCCGTCGCGGAGGAAGAGCCGGATATCACGGCGCTCTCGCTGCTCGCTGTCACGCTCGTCTACGACGGCTGGACCATTCCCTGGTATTACCCGCTCGTCGATCTGCTCTACCACACGCCATTCCGTCATCGCTATCGCTATCAGGAAAAGGCGCCGTTCGGTCTGAAAAACGAAGCGCTGCGCGCGCGCGTGGCGAAGTCGATGTCGCTGCACGACGCCTCGGAAATCGGCTCGGCCTCGTTGCCGTTGGCGCACCTCTACAACGCGCGCCGGTTGGCGGCGTATGTGCGCGAACGGCTGAACCGCGTGACGGCCGATTGCCTCATCATTCACGCCGTGGACGACGATACGTCGAGCCCGCACAATGCACGTATCGTCTACGACGGTGTGTCGTCCGAGGTGAAGCAGAAGTGCCTGCTTGGCGAGAGCTATCACATTTTGACGATGGACAACGAGCGCGAGACCGTCGCCGACGAGACACGCCGCTTTTTCCGCGATGCCGTCGCGCGTAGTACCGGTAGCGCCACGTCCGAGACGCGCATCATCTCCAAGGCGCTGCTGCGCGCCAAACGCCGTCGGGCGGCTGCCTGATACTGCCGTGCCGCGCTCACGCGCCAGTGCGAAGGGGGTAGTGTCATCAAACTGCCATCGATGGCCGGTTATGGTCTGGGTTTTCCGATCCAGCCGCTGGCATGATTTGCTGGCGGCGCTGCATACCCCAGGCCATGTCATCGCTCCTCATCGAATCCGTCAGTAAGCAGTGGGGCAATACACACGCGCTTCACGATGTGAGTTTCGCCGCGGATGCTGGTTCGCTGGTGGTGCTTCTCGGCCCGTCGGGCTGTGGCAAGTCGACCCTGCTTCGCATGATCGCCGGCCTCGATACGCCGAGCACCGGACGCATCGTGCTGGGCGGCATCGACGTGACCGCATTGCCCCCCGCACGTCGCAAGCTCTCGATGGTATTCCAGTCGTACGCGCTGTTCCCGCATCTGTCGGTGCGCGACAACCTGCTGTTCGGTCTGCGCGTGCGCGGCGAACCGGCGCGCGATTACCCGCAGCGTCTGGCGCGCGTGGCATCGCTGCTCGGCCTCGAGCCGTATCTGGAGCGTAAGCCGTCGCAGCTCTCGGGGGGGCAGCAACAGCGCGTGGCACTGGGCCGCGCCGTGATCGCCGAGACGTCCGTCTGTCTGATGGACGAACCGCTCTCGAATCTCGACGCCCAACTGCGGCAGGAAATGCGTCGTGAGATCCGCGCGCTGCAACAGCAGCTTGGCATGACGCTCGTCTATGTCACCCACGATCAGACTGAAGCGATGAGCATGGCCGATCAGGTCGTGTTGCTGCGCGACGGCCGCATCGAGCAACGCGGTGCACCGCACACGCTTTATGCCACGCCCGCCACCCGGTTTGCGGCGAGCTTCATCGGCACGCCGCCGATGCAATTGCTGCACCTCGTGCGCCATGGCGATGCGCTGGTGCCTGCCGGGCAGACCGGCCCCGCGCTGGCCTCGGCCCTAGGCGGTGCGCGAGACACTGCGTTGCTTGGGTTGCGTCCCGAGCATGTGCGCGCAGTCCCGCCGACGTCGGTAGGTGCGGTGCTGGCCACGGTGAGCGCCGTCGAATATCTGGGCGCGGACACGCTCGTCGCTTGCACGTTGGGCGAGGCGGGCGAAGTCGCCACCCGCGTGCCGGGGCATCGGCCGTTCGCGCCCGGCGAAGCCATCGGTTTGCAATGGGACGCGGCCCACCAACATCTGTTCGACGCGACCACCGGCGTGCGCCTCGCCGAGGCGACGGCGAACTGGCGAACCGTGCAAGCTGCGGACCCGGTCTGCACCGGCGCTATCGCCGTGTCGGCGAGCGAACTCGCGACGGCGGCAGCGCTCGCGTCGCTCAAGCCAGAGCAACACGTCTGACATAGGCCCGCCGCCGTTGCTGCGGAACCGGCGCGGCGATCGAGAAGCCCGGCATCGGACACCAATCACACCACCACAACGCTTACATGGGGAACCAAGCGACATGCGACGCACGATTCTGAAAACGTTTGCGGCCAGTCTGGCCACGCTGGCATTGGGCGGCCTGACGGGCTCGGCCATGGCGCAGCAGAAGCCGGTCGAGCTTACGTTCTATTACCCGGTCGCTGTTGGCGGCCCGGTCACGAAGATCATCAACGATCTGGTGGCGGACTTCGAGAAGGATCATCCGAACATCAAGGTCAAGCCGGTGTACGCCGGGACGTACCAGGATTCCGTGGTCAAGGCGCTGACCGCCGCGAAGGCCGGCACGCCGCCGCAACTGGCTGTGCTTGCCGCCGCCGATGTCTTCACGCTGATCGACGAAGACGCCGTGGTGCCCATCGACAGCATCGCCGGCACGGCTGCCGACAAGCAGTGGCTCGACGGCTTCTACCCGGCGCTGATGCTGAACTCGCGCATCAACGGTCACACCTGGGGTGTGCCGTTCCAGCGCTCGACCATCGTCATGTACTGGAACAAGGACATGTTCCGCGAGGCCGGTCTCGACCCGGATCGCGCGCCCGCGAACTGGGCCGAGCTGACCAGCTATGCCCAGAAGCTCACCAAGCGCGACGCGTCGGGCAATGTGACGCAGTGGGGTATCAAGGTGCCGTCGGTGGGCTTCGCCTACTGGCTGTTCCAGGCGTTCACCACGCCGGCCGGCGTCGAACTGATGAACCCGGCAGGTACCAAGACGTTCCTCAACGCGCCGCAGGCGGTCGAGTCGCTTCAGTATTGGGTGGATCTCGCGGCGAAATACAAGGTCATGCCGACGGGCGCGATCGAGTGGGGCACCACGCCGAAGGACTTCCTCGAGAAGAAGACGGCCGTCATCTACACGACGACCGGCAACCTGACCAACATCCGCACCAATGCCACGTTCCCGTTCGGCGTTGGCAAGATGCCGGCCAAGGTGCGCGGCGGCAGCCCGACCGGCGGCGGCAACTTCTACGTGTTCAAGAAGACCACGCCGGAAGAGAGGCAGGCTGCGATGACGTTCATCAAGTGGGCCACCACGCCTGAGCGCGCGGCGCAGTTCGGCATCGACACCGGCTACGTTGCCGTGACGCCGGCCGCCTGGGAGACTCCGGCGATGAAGCAGTACGTGCAGAAGGTGCCCGCTGCCGCCGTGGCGCGCGACCAGCTTGGCGTGAGCGTGGCGGAGTTCTCCACGCACGACAATCAGCGTGTCACGAAGGCGCTCAACGATGCGCTGCAAGCCGCGCTCACCGGCACCAAGTCGCCGAAGCAGGCGCTGGACGACGCGCAGCGCGAAGCGGATCGCATCCTGCGTGCGTACGCTCGCTGAAATCTCGTCCTCGCTGGACGTCGCTGTCAGTTTCTTTGAAATGCGGGGCCGGCATATCGCGGTGACACTTCCGTGTGTACCGGCCCCGAGTGTTGAATCGATGGACCGTCGATGAATCGTTCCTCTGCTTCGTGGGTGCCCTGGCTGCTGCTGTTACCGGCGCTGGTGCTGCTCGTTGCTTTCACCCACTATCCGGCTGTCGCTACGCTATGGCACAGCGTCTTCTCGACGGCGCGTGCCGGCGCGTCGTCCGTGTACGTGGGCGCCGAGAATTATCAGCTTCTGCTCGAAGACCCCGTCTTCTGGCAGGCGCTGCGTAACAACCTTCTGTTCGCGCTGATTACCGTGCCTGTGGCGATTGCGCTCTCGATTGCCATGGCGCTGTGGGTGCACCGTCAGGTGCCGGGGCGCGCACTGTTGCGTCTGGCGTATTTCACGCCGGCCATTCTGCCGATGATCGCGGTGGCCAACATCTGGCTGTTCTTCTACACACCGCAGTACGGCCTGATCGCGCAGATTTCGCAAGCGTTCGGATGGGGCGATCACAACTGGCTCGGTCAGCCCGGCACGGCGCTGCCCGCGCTGATGATCGTGACGATCTGGAAAGAGGCCGGGTTCTTCATGATCTTCTATCTGGCCGCGCTGCAACAGATTTCGCCGACGCTTGCCGAGGCGGCTGCGCTCGAAGGCGCGTCGCGCTGGCAGTTCTTCCTGCGCGTGCAGTGGCCGCTGCTGATGCCTACCACCGTGTTCGTGGTGATCAATGCACTCATCAACGCGTTCCGCCTCGTCGACCACATTGTCGTGATGACGCGCGGCGGGCCCGACAACGTCACGCAATTGCTGCTGTACTACATCTATCAGGTGGCCTTCAGCTTTTGGGATACGTCCTACGCGGCGGCGCTGACGGTGGTCTTGCTCACGCTGCTCGCCATCGTCGCCTTTGTGAAATTCCGTCTGCTCGACTCACGCACGCACTACCAATGACGAACTCCACCAGCCCGACGCCTGCCACGCTCACGCCTGTGAAGCCACGTGCCGTCCTTCCAGCATTTTCCGCGAACGGTCAGGCGAACCTGATCGACACTGCGGGTGCATGGCTGCTCGGCCTGCTGTGGCTGCTGCCGTTGCTCTATGCATTCTGGAGCGCATTTCATCCGTCGGCTTATGCCACGCGCTTCTCGCTGAGCGCGCCGCTCACGCTCGAGAATTTCGTCCACGCGTGGCAAGCGGCGCCGTTCGGGCGGTATCTCGTCAATACCTTCGCGCTGGTGACGGTGATCCTCGCCGCGCAACTCGTGCTCGCAACGCTTGCGGCCTATGCGTTCGCTCGCTTCGCGTTTCGTGGCAGCGAGGTGGCGTTCATGATCGTGCTGCTGCAATTGATGGTCATGCCCGACGTGCTCATCGTCGAGAACTATCGCACCATCGCCTGGATGGGCCTGCGTGACACGATCCTGGGCATTGCATTGCCGTACTTCGCGTCGGCATTCGGCATTTTCCTGTTGCGGCAGGCGTTCAAGACGGTGCCGCGCGAACTGGACGATGCCGCGCGCGTGGAAGGCGCCAACGCGTGGCAAGTGCTCTGGCGCGTGTATGTGCCGCTCGCGCGTCCGGTATATGTCGCGTATGCGCTGGTGTCGATCAGTCACCACTGGAACAACTTCCTGTGGCCGCTCATCGTGACGAACTCTGTCGAAGCGCGCCCGCTGACGGTGGGGTTGCAGGTGTTCGCGTCGACCGATCAGGGGATCGACTGGTCGATGATTACGGCCGCCACGTTGATGACCGCCGCGCCGTTGTTCATCGCCTTTCTTCTCTTTCAGCGTCAGTTCGTGCAGTCGTTCATGCGGGCGGGCATCCGCTGAACGGCGAGCAGGCGGGCGCCAGTCATCGGCCAGAAAGCAAAACGGCACACCGCAGGGCGTGCCGTTTCGTTTAGCGCCGGACCCTATCGGGTCAGACGGCCTGCTGTCGCCGGCTTACTGGTCGGCGGCCTTGACCAGCAGAACCGGCAGCGTGGTAATGCGCAGCAGCGTTTCGGCGACGCTGCCGAGCAGCAGGCGATTGAGCCCGCGGCGGCCGTGCGTGCCGAGCACGATCACGTCGGCGTTCCATTCCTGCGCTTCGCGCAGCACGGCGTCGGCGATTTCATCGGTGCCTGCGTCGAGGGTGATCATCTTCGTTTCGGCCTCGACACCACGCTTTTTCAACTCGGCTTGTGCCTTAGCGAGAATCTCGCCCGTTTCCTTCTCGAACGACTCCTGGCTCTCCAGCGGTACGAAGCCGCTATAGGCGCCCGCAGCGTAGGCGTTGGCAAGCGAGGGAACGACCGACACCAGGCGGATCTTGCCCTGGCTCAGGGCCACGAGCTTGACGGCTTCGTCCATGGCGCGGTTCGAGGGGGTGCTACCGTCGATCGAGACCAGAATGCGTTCGTACATGATGGTGTCCTCTTTGGGCTGAAAACGTGTGAAAGTCTGCGTGATGCCACGGCGGGCATGAATACGCCGGGATGATTTTGATTTTCGCACCGGGCGTATCGAAAGTCATCCCATGCAACGGCACCGGGTTGACCATGCGCAATATCGCATCGTAATGCCAACCGCCGGCGCGTGCACGCCGGGGGGGGGCGTGCGCCGGGAGGTTTGGGCTGTTTCAGATGCCGGAACGCATGCCGCCTCAGTTCGGCCGGCAGGCGATCACGAGATTGGCGACGCCGCCGCTCACATCGCGTGCGAGTACGTCGTAGCCCTTTTGCTGGCATTGGGTGCGGGCGCGCTGGTCGCAGTCGCCGGCATTGGTGGCCGAGCACTGGATCTGCTGAGTGGGGCGTCCGTCCGAGGTGAACAGCGGGGCAGACGAGCCGCAAGCAGACAGCGTGATCGTGAGAAGCCCCGAGGAAAGCAGAGTGGCGATCTTTGCGAGATTTTTCATAACGGTCGTCTTATAAGCTCTCGCGAGTATAACGCGGTGTCATGGCGCTGAGCGTGCCCCGGTTCCAAGGTTGGGATACGTCTCAAGCGGCCTCTGATCGCCGCTGACTGCCGCTCTATCGACTCGCCGCGTCGGTGCGGTCTGCAGCACTTGCCAGACGTTGGCGGTGCAGTGTGCGCAGGCTGTCGAACACGACGAGCACGACGCCGAACCAAATCGGCATGTACGTCCATAGACCGCGAGCCGTGAAGGGTTCGTCGAGCAGGAAGATCGAGACTACGAAAAGCAGCACCGGCTCCACGTATCCGAAAATGCCGTACAGCCCGATAGGCAGCATGCGCGCGGCACCTAGCGTGCTCGCCAGTGCGCCGGCACTGAGCAGGCCAAGCGCGGGCAGCCAGAGCCAGTAGCGAGGTTCGCCGAGCACTATGGCGTTTTGCGGCCAGGCTTGCCAGAGCACGACGGCGGCGACCGGCGTCATTGCCAGCACTTCCATCGTGAAGCCGCTGAGTGCGTCGAGCCGCAGTCGCCGGCGCAGCACGAAATAGGGCGGATAGCCGAACATGATGAGCGCTGTCACCCATGACAGGGCGCGCGTCGCCCAGAGTTCATGGGCCACTCCCAATGCGGCCACGATCATGGCGGCCATCTGTAGCCGGTTCAGCCGCTCCTTGTACACCGTGCGCCCGGCCAGCACCATGGTGAGCGGCAGCAGGAAGTAGCCGAGGGAGACGTCGAGCAGGCGCTGTTGCAGCGGAGCCCACACGAACAGCCAGAGCTGAACGCTCAACAGCGCCGCGCAGAGTAATACCGCGCCCAACAGCGCCGGCCGGTGAAGTACGTGCGAAATCGTGCTGCCGAGAATGTTCCAGCGCCGCAGTACCGACACGATGACGAGCGTGCCGGGCAGCGTCAGCAGAATACGCCAGGCGAACACGTCCAGGCCGGTCAGGGGCGCCAACTGCGAGACGAGCGCGGGCATGACGGCGAACATGACCGACGCCGAGACAGAGAGCATGACGCCGCGACCGGAAAGCATGGGTGTCCTGTGAAATGAAGCGAGAGGGCAGGTGCTTCGCCCGGTACAGGCCGCGAGCATAGCAAATTTGCACCAGACCGGGGCGTTCTCATGGGATTGCGCCTGGCCGGGCCCGGCCAGGCTCGCGAGCGCGTATGATCGCCATTCGTCGCCGTTTTTCATTTCTTGCCGCCGCGCGCGGCACATTTGCAGGAGATTCGTGCATGCCGTCCGTCCCCGCTGTTGCTGAATACGCGGCTTTCGCAGCTTCGATGGCCGATGCCGTCAGGCCGCTGTCGCTGGGCTGGTTCCGCCGGCGTTTGGCCGTCGACGACAAGGCGGACGAGAGTCCGGTCACGATTGCGGATCGCGAGGTCGAGACCGCGCTGCGCGAGAAGATCGCAGCACGATATCCGTCGCACGGCATTTGGGGCGAGGAGTTCGGCAAGCGCGGTGTGGATGCGGAATTCGTCTGGTCGGTCGATCCCATCGACGGCACGCGCAGCTTTATCACAGGACACCCGCTGTGGGGCACCTTGCTGGCCTTGTTGCAAAACGGTCAGCCGATCGTCGGCCTGATCGACATTCCGGCAACGGGCGAGCGCTGGGTCGGTGTGAACGACGCCGCCAGCGGTGTGCACGAAGCCCGCTTCGGCGGCGAGCTATGCCGCACCAGCCCGGTCACTGTGCTGGCCGACGCGACGGTCTACGCGACGTCGCCCGACATTTTCGATGCGGCGGAGTATGCGCAGTTCGAGCGTTTGACGAAGGCCGTGAGCCGCCGTCGTTTCGGCGGCGATTGCTATGCCTACGGGCTGCTGGCGAGCGGGCACATCGAACTCGTCATGGAAGCCGGATTGCAGACCTACGACTATCTGGCGGTGGCGCCCGTCGTCGAAGCGGCGGGGGGTGTCATCACCGATTGGGAAGGCAAGCCGCTTACGCTGACCTCGCAGGGGCGCGTGCTGGCGGCTGCGAATGCCGAACTGCACGCCGCCGCGCTGGCGTGCATTCGCGCAGACTGAGACCGCAAGAGCGTCGGGGGCGATCACGCCATCTGACGCGGAAGGCCTTGCCAGATGCGCGGCAGCAAGACCCCCAGCACGATGCCGCGCGTGGCGAGAAACGCCAGCAGCGCAAGCCACAAGCCGTGATTGCCCCACGCCGCGAGCGTGAGCGGCATCACGGCACCAAAGACCAGCAGGCCGATCAGCGAGGACGTGAGTAGTTCGCGCGTGCGCGTCGCGCCGATGAACACGCCGTCGAGCTGGAAACACCACACCGCGACAATCGGCGAAAGCACCGCCCATGGCAGAAATTCGCGCGCGGCCTCACGCAGCGCCGGTTGATCGGTCAGCGTGTCGATGATGGCGCCGCCCGCCAGCGCGTAGACGAGCGCAAACGCAACGGCGCAGCCCAGTGCCCATCCGAGCGACAGCCGTATCGCATGCAGCAACGCCTGCCGTTGGCGCGCGCCGACATAGGCGCCTACCAGCGCTTCGGCGGCGTGGGCAAAGCCATCGAGACCATACGCCATGAACGTCTGGAAGTTCAGCAGCAGGGCGTTGGCGGCGAGCGTCGTATCGCCAAGCCTTGCGCCGACGCGGGCAAACCACGCGAAGGCGAGTTGCAGGAACAGCGTGCGCAGAAAGATATCGAGATTGAGCCGCAGCAGGCGCCACAGGGCGGTTCGCTCGACGAGCGTGGCAAGCCGCAGGGGTGGCAGGCCGGGCGTGCGGGCGAGCCAGAGCAGCCAGGCGCCGAGCACGAAGCCAAGCACGTCGGCCAGTGCGGTCGCCGAAGCGATGCCTGTCACGCCCCACCCGAATCCGCGCACGAAGACGAGCACGGCCACGATGTTCACGAGGTTGATGAACACCTGCACGGCGAGCCCTTGCCGCACACGTTGACACGCCAGCAGGTAGCCGAGCACCACATAGTTGCCCAGTGCCAGCGGCGCGGCGATGATGCGGATGCTGGCGTATTCGCGTCCGAGCGCCTGCACTTGCTCGCTGCCACCCAGCCACGAAACGCCCACCGACACCAGCGGATGGCGAAAGACCAGCAGAACCGCACCGATGGCAAACGCCAGCGCCAGCGCGCGCGCAAGCGTATCGCGCAGACGCACCGTATCGTTCGCACCGAACGCCTGCGCGGCGAGCCCGGTGGTGCCCATGCGCAGGAACGAGAAGCCCCAGAAGATCAGGTTCAGCAGCAGGCCGCCAAGCGCGACGCCGCCCAGATAGGCCGGTCCCGGCAAGTGACCGGCCACGGCAGTGTCGACGGCCGATAGCAGGGGCTGGGTGAGATTGGCGAGCACGATGGGCACCGCCAGACGAAGCAGTTGCCGGTGACCGGCGGCCGCAGGGGCAGGGTTCATGGGTGAGCTGTGCGGCAGCCGTTCGTGGCGGCACCGTCGATCCGCGCAGGGCGGTGGGTTATGAGTGCGCCGATTATAAGGGCTGGCAGACGGGGTTGACAGGTGGGGTTGACAGGCGGGGGCAGACGTCCGGACTCGATAGGGCGAGGGCACACATAAAACACGAACGGTACAATGCCTGACTTCTCGGTCGCCACGGAAAGGCCGCGTAGGCCGTCCGCGTTGTTTTCACAGGTTTCGTTCGTCATGACTTCACCGAACTTCCCGGCTTCCCGTTCGGCCTGCCGCCCCCACCGCCCCTATCGCCCCTATCGCCGTTACGCGCTTGCCGTCGCCTTATGCCTTGCGAGCCTGCCGGTGCTCGCCGATGTGACGCTGCAACGCGGCCCGCCGCCGCCCCGCTTCGAAGACCCGCACGCGGCCCCCAAGGGAGAGTTCTGGGTACCGGGCTACTGGCAGTGGAAAGACGGCCGCTACGACTGGGTCGACGGTCACACGGAACCCAAACGACCGGGTATGCGCTACACCCCGCCGCACTGGGAGGAGACGGGCGATCACGAATGGACCTTGCGCGACGGCGCGTGGGAGCCGTCGGGCTGGGGGCCGGGTACGATTCACGAGATTCGCGCACCCCAGTGATGTTGCGTTGTCGCCCTGCGGCATCGGGTCGCAGGGCTTGAAAGGTCTTTCACCAATGCTGTCGAGGAATTGCGACGGCGGCGTGACGTGCAGATACTTGTCCTGCGCCACGGTGCGTCACCGGTGCACGCGCCGAGAATCCACTTGGCGTTTTAGTCAGCAATCCGAGGTATTCGATTAATTACCGACTTGACGGGCACAAGGCGATGCCGTTAAGCGAAAAATATTGACACGTCCAGAACGTTGAACAACACTATGCCGACATCGCGTCACCACGAAACGCGGAACAGTCGCAGTAGGCGTAATTTAAATTATTTGTGCGAAGAAATTGCACGAGATTCGCGCGTGTCGCGCGTATCGGATACGCATTTCGAATGCGTCGCCAGCGGCTGAAGGTGTAACGTCCAAGGACTTCCGGGGAGGAGGCGGGCGTCATCGATTATCGGGTTGTCTCAACGTTTTGGGATCCGTTATGTGCACCGTACGCATTGTCTCGAGCGCCTCCCCGAGGGCCGCGCGCTTCACTCGTTATTTGGCTCGGTATTCTTCCGTACCCACTCAAACGCCTGGCAGACTCACGCGCAGGTGCTTAACGTAAGACCGCATACACGGTCTGCGGTCTCTTCGATCTGCGGGCAATCGCCACGAAGCTCTGTCGTTTCCCGAATTCATATGCCGGACAAGCGCCGCGACGTGTGGCACAGCTCGTCACCGTTGTGTGACATATGGCAGGAGCGTGTATGCAGTGTTCAGTACCGTTGTTCGATGCCGTACCGTTGATCACCGTGTTTGTCTGCGTCGTGCTGGGCCAATTGCTCGGGCGCGTCAAGCTCGGGCCGATACAACTCGGCGGCGTGTGCGGTGCGCTGCTCGTCGCATTGCTCGTCGGCCAGACCGGCTGCATGGTGGAAGGCTCGCTCAAGGACTTCGCATTCGCGCTCTTCATCTTCGCCATGGGCTTTTCCGCCGGACCGCAGTTCGTAGAGAACCTGAACTTGCGCGGCCTGCGCTTTGGCGTGCTTTCCATTATCGAAGTGGTCTTCGTGTTCGGCATCGTGATGATCGCCGTGAAGTTGCTCGGTCTGGACCCCGGCACGGCGGGCGGGTTGGCGGCGGGTGCTGCAACGGAATCCGCGATGGTCGGCACCGCCATCGAAGCCCTCAATCGGCTCGGTCTTGCGCCTGACGCATTCAAGGCATTGCAGGCCAACGTCGTGACCGCCTATACGCTGACGTATGCGTTCGGCCTCATCACCATCGTGCTGTTCACCAATCTGCTGGCGCCGCGTCTGCTGGGCATCGATCTCAAGCAGGACAGCGCGCGCCTCGCCCGGGAAATGGAAGACGAGAACGGCGGCGAAGCCGGCGTACCCGCGGCGCCCGATCTGGTCGGACGCAGCTATCGTGTGGCGCATCCGGGGCTGAGCGTCGCCGCGCTGGAGGCGGCGCTCGAGGGAAGTGTGGCCGTTGAGCGGGTGCGTCGTGCGTCGGCGTCGGTGCCTGTCGCGCAGAGCCTCGCGCTCCAGCCGGGCGACGAACTCCTGCTCGTCGGCCGGCGCGACGCCATGCTCGACGCGAATGCGCTTGTCGGCCCCGAGGTCGCGGGCACCGAAACGAACGAGATCGTGCTGGTGGAGCGCGACTTCGTCATGACCAATAAGGAAGCCGAAGGCCGCACCGTGACCGACCTGCGCCGCGAAGCGCCAGTCGATGTGCGCCACGGCGTGTTCGTCAAGTCGGTCAGGCGCATGGGCATGCAGTTGCCGTCGCTGGGCAAGATCGTGCTGCAACGCGGCGACGTGGTCACGCTGCATGGCTTGCAAAGCGATGTGGACCGTGCGGGCGACGTGCTCGGCAAACCCGTGCCATATGGCAACAAGACCAGTCTCGTGTTTGTCGGCCTTGCGCTGATCGTGGGGCTTTGCATCGGACATCTGTCGGTGCGTATTGGCGGTGTGCCGATGACGCTGGGCTCGGGCGGCGGCGCGCTGCTCTCCGGTCTGGCGAGCGGCTGGCTGCTCTCGCGGCGTCCCACCTGGGGCGCGTTCCCGCCTGCAGCCTATGAGTTGCTCAAGGATCTGGGGCTGGCGGCGTTCGTGGTGTGCGTTGGTCTGTCGGCCGGGCCGCAAGCTGCCGTGCTGCTGCGAGAGCACGGTCTGGCGCTGCCGGTGGTAGGCATCTGCGTGTCTCTCATCCCGGCCCTGGTGTCGCTGTGGGTCGGCCACAAGTTGCTGCGTATCGACGGCCCCATTCTCATCGGCGCCATCGCCGGTCAGCAGGCGAGCACGCCTGCGATCAGCGCTGTGGTGCAAACGGCAGACAGCGCGTTGCCGGTCGTGGGGTACACGGTGACGTACGCCCTGTCGAACGTGCTGTTGCCGCTCATGGGGCCGGCGGTGGTATTCGTCGCCCATCAGTTTTCGCGTTAGGGCGTGCCGGCAGGGCTGGGGCATGGCCCTGACCCTGCCGGTCGCCGTTCCCATTTCTTGACGGAGGTTCTGCCGTGGAACTCGTGCATAGCATTCTTAAACATGTCCCGGAGGTCGCGATCTTTCTATCGCTCGCCCTCGGGTACGCGATCGGGGCGATCAAGTTCGGGTCGTTCCAGTTAGGTGGCGTGGGCGGCTCGCTGCTCGTGGCTGTTGTTGTCTCCCAGATCGGCATCTCGGTCGACGCGGGCGTGAAGAGCATCATGTTCGCGCTCTTCATCTACGCCGTGGGTTACGAGAGCGGCCCGCAGTTCTTCAGTTCGCTCTCGCGCAAGACGCTGCGCGAAATCGGCATGGCCGTTTTCCTTGCCGCCTCGGGGCTGGTGACGGTGCTGATTTGCGCCAGGATTTTCGGCTTCGACAAGGGGCTTGCCGCAGGTGTGGCCGGCGGCGGTCTCACGCAATCGGCCATCATCGGCACGGCCGGCGATGCCATCTCGCGTCTGGGGCTGCCAGCGGACGAGGTCAAACGTCTGCAATCGGAAGTGGCCATCGGCTATGCCGTCACGTACATCTTCGGCAGCCTCGGCGCCATCATCGTGTGTGCGTCGCTCGTGCCCAAGCTCATGGGCCGCACGCTCAAGGGCGATGCGAAGAAAGCCGAACTCGAGATGGCCGGTGGTCAGGCTGCGCTCTCGGCCGATCAGGTCGATTCGCTGCCGCCGCTCGTCGGCCGCGTCTATCGTGTGACGACCGGCGCGGGCAAGCGTGTGGTCGACGTCGAGAAGCAGTTGACCGACGGTGTGACCATCGAGCGCTTGCGCCGCAACGGGAAGATCATCATCGCCACCGACGATCTGGTGCTCGAAGCCGGCGACGACGTGATGCTCATCGGACGCCGTGAGGCAGCGACCGACGCATGGCGCCTGTTGGGCGACGAGCAGCGTCCGTCAAGCGATCTCGACATTCCGTTGCGTATGCAGGAAGTCGTGTTCGCCCGCAAGGGCGGCAACGGCAAGACGCTCGGCGAGTTGAAGGCGGGCGTAGAGCGCGACGTCAAGCACGGTGTGTATATCGCGAAGATCACGCGGATGGGCCAGCCCGTGCCGGTGCTCGACGACACCATCGTCTATCACGGCGACGTGGTCACGCTGTATGGCGCCGACAGCGACGTGCAGCGCGCTGCGAAGGAGGCCGGTTACCCCGTCGCTTATTCGGTGAAGACCGATTATGTGTACATGGGGATCGGTATCGTGTTCGGTCTGCTGATCGGTTACATCGTGGTCAAGGCCGGCAGTATTCCGCTCACGCTGGGCAGCGGCGGCGGCGCACTGCTCTCCGGCCTGATCTTCGGGTGGCTGCGCGGTAAGCATCCGACCTTCGGCGCGATGCCGCTCGCTGCTAGTTCGCTGCTCAAGGAACTGGGGCTCGCGACCTTCGTGACCTGTGTCGGTCTGTCGGCCGGCGCGCAGGCATGGCAAACCCTTCAACAGAGCGGCGTCTCGATCTTCGTCGCCGGGGTGATCGTCACGATCGTGCCGCTGCTTCTCACCTACCTGTTCGGCCGTTACGTGCTTCGCTATGACAACGTGGCCATTCTGGCCGGTGCGCTTTCAGGCTCGCGCAGCGCCAACCCGGCTTTCGGCGAAGTGCTCGACAAGGCCGAGAGCAATGTGCCGACAGTGCCGTTCGCCATTACCTACGCCATCGCCAACGTGCTGCTCACGTTGCTCGGACCGCTGGTGGTGTCGCTGACTTGAGGTACGCAGAGACGTCGCGCTATCGCGACGCCGTGCAGCCCGATGTATTTGGTTCATTCACACGATCGTCCGTCATCGCCCCCCGCAAGACGGAATCGCAATTGGTTGTAGATGGTTGTTCATGGAGAAATTGCTATGAAATCGAAGGAACTCGACGCACTCGCCAAACTCAGCCCGTTCGAACTCAAGGACACGCTGATCGAACTCGCTCAGGACAATGGCGCACAGCGCTCGATGCTCAATGCCGGGCGCGGCAACCCGAACTTCCTCGCGCTCGAGCCGCGGCATGGCTTCTTCCAGTTGGGCCTGTTCGCGCTCTCGGAAGCCGAGCGTCAGTTTACGTATATGCCCGAAGGCGTGGGCGGCATCCCGCCCGGCAAGGGCGTTGAAGCGCGCTGGCTGGATTTCGCGCGCGAACATCAGCACGAGCCGGGGGTGAAATTCCTCGAGAAGGCGATCTCTTATATCCGTGACCAGATGGGTCTGGTCGTCGAGGACTTCCTCACGGAAATGGTGCAGGGCATTCTCGGGTGTAACTACCCGGTGCCGGATCGCATGCTGCGCAACACCGAGAAAATCGCCGCCAAGTATCTGCGTCACGAGATGGTCGGCGGTCATCCGTTCGTGGGCAACTTCGACCTGTTCGCGGTCGAAGGCGGCACGGCCGCCATGACGTACCTGTTCAATACGCTCAAGACCAACCATCTGCTGCAAGCCGGCGACACCATCGCGCTGGGCATGCCGATCTTCACGCCGTACATCGAAATTCCGGAACTGGCCGACTACCAGCTTCACGAAGTGAACCTGAACGCCGATCCGGAGCTGGGCTGGCAGTATTCGAAGAAGGAACTCGACAAGCTGCTCGATCCGAAGATCAAGGCGTTCTTCCTCGTGAACCCGAGCAACCCGCCGTCGGTCAAGCTCGACGACGCGTCGCTCGATCACCTGGCCGAGATCGTCAAGAAGCGTCCCGATCTGATTATCCTGACCGACGATGTCTATGGCACGTTTGCCGACGACTTCCGCTCGCTGTTCGCGATCGCGCCGTACAACACCATCCTCGTGTATTCGTATTCGAAGTACTTTGGAGCGACGGGCTGGCGTCTGGGCGTTATCGCCACGCACGAGAAGAACCTGTTCGACGACAAGATTGCCAAGCTGCCGAAGGTGGAACGCGAAGGGCTCAATGCGCGCTACGCGTCGATCACGACGGAGCCGGAGAAGCTCAAGTTCATCGACCGTCTGGTGGCAGACAGCCGCGCGGTGGCGCTCAACCACACGGCAGGGCTGTCCACGCCTCAGCAGGTGCAAATGGCGCTCTTCTCGCTGTTTTGCCTGATGGACGAGCCGGATGCCTACAAGCACGCCGTCAAGCGCATCATCCGCCGCCGCAAGACTGCGATGTATCGCGCGGCAGGCATTGCCGACGAGACCGGACCGACGGCCGTCGACTACTACAACATCCTCGACCTCGAAGTGCTGGGCACGAAGATCTACGGCAGGGGCTTCGTCGACTGGTTCATGAAGAACATCGACCCGTCGGAGGTGCTGTTCCGTCTGGCAAAGGAAAGTGGCGTGGTGCTGCTGCCGGGCCGTGGCTTCGGCACGTTGCATCCGTCCGGCCGTGTGTCGCTCGCCAACCTCAACGAGCCTGACTACATCCAGATCGGCAAGACGGTGCGCAAGCTCATGGACGAGTACAACGCGCGCTTTCTCGCGGGCGGCAGCAAGGGCGGCAAGAAGAAGTAAGCAAGCCACACCGGGCGTTGCGCATCGACTTCGGTGCCGGGTCTGATTGCCCGGCACCTGCGGGCCCCCCTCGGTCGCCCCTCGATGGCGATCGAGGGCGATCGAGGGCGATCGACCATTGCCCGGGAAGTGGTTTCCCAGGCTTTTTGTGACGTGGGATCGATGCGGCTCGCTGGCGTTGGGAATGCACGCAAAGTGCGTCGTAGGTGCGAAACGCGCATGGCAGGCCTGTGATCGACCGATACCCAATAAAAATGCCCGCACGAGGCGGGCAAAAATCACTACAGGGGAAGTCACGCGATACGAGTGTCAATCGATTGAAAGAGTTCCCGGCATTTTGTGACTGGCAGCGCGTCATCCGATCGACGTAGAATAGCCCCTTGTCGCTAAAGCATCCTCCTCATGTCGGACGCGGCGCATAACGCTAGCGGATGGCATCAGTGTGGGGTGGGATTTCGGGTGTCGAATGTCGTCGGTAAATCTGGCCGTGCGGAGTCGCCTCCTGCTGGCCGCGTGCCTGAGCGCCGGGATACCGGTGTTCGCGCACGCACAATCCTTGCTCTCGGATCTCAATCCGCCATGTTTTACTGAGCAGAATGCCGTGTCCTATGGTTTGTGGGATCGCGGCCTTGCGCCTCAGTATTTCGTGCCCCCTCCCGTGCCCGTCGTGCAGGACCCTGGCGCTTCATCGGACCCCATCGCATTGTTCGCGGGGGACGATCCGAACGCCGTCGCTGCTGCCGTCGATCGCGAGGCCAAGCAACGGGCCGCCGCCGCTCAGGCGGCGCAGACGGCATCGGGGGCGCAAGCGTCTAACACCGATCCATCCCAAACGACGCCAGTCGCAGAGGGCGCCCCGGAAGCATCGGCCGGCACACCATCTGCACCTCCCTCTGTGCCATTACCCGCCGGCGACTTTGCGGTCGCGCCGGAGTTGAGTGCCGATGGCACGGCAATTTCCGCAGTGGATCTGGATGCTGCCGCATCGGCGGCATCGGCGGCAAGCGAGCCGCAGCCCGTCGCCGACGTCGCGCCGCCGAACGCCTTCCTCGCACGCGCCGCATGCCTGCGCGGGCAGCCGCGCCACGAGAGCTTCGCGACGCGCAACCTGCGCATGTTGATGCGCCAGGGGCTCGTGGTGCGAGACGATTCGTTGCCACTCATCGCCACGCGTAGCCGTACCCCCGGCGAGGGCGCCGTAGGCTTGCAGGTGCTCAACGAGCAGCCTTATCAGTTCAACGTCGGCATGAACAACAGTGGCATGACGACCACGGGCAAGATGCAGGGCACGGCGAACCTGTTGATGAACAACCCGCTGGGCATGTACGGCAAGTTCCATACCACGTTGAGTCAGGACTTGCAGAACGCGCGTCGCGATACAACGAATCGGAATGTGACGGCCAACTACTCATTGCCGATCGATGCGGACTGGACAGTCGGCGTCACGGGCAAGACCAACGCGGCCACGGACCAGATCGCCACCGGCACCACGCAGACGCAGACACTGCAATGGCGCGTGCGCCGCGCGTTCGACTTCACGGCCAACGGCTCGACGGGGCTTGAATTTCGCTACAACCGCAGTCGCACCGAAGATCCGAACGCCATCCACACCTACGACAGTTTTGCCGAGGTGGGGCTGAGCCACACGCACAATCTGGGCACGTCGAAGCTCGATGTGTCGGTGATGCAGCGATTGAATGCGCCGTGGATGCCGGCGTCGAGCGGCCCGCCGGGATGGTCGTATCGCTTCCAGTCGATCGACGCGAAACTCACCGTGCCGTTCTGACGAAGTTCATCACGGTATCGAGCGATATCGTTCGCACGAGCGAAGCGGGCATGTCCGCGAAGTGCTCGCACTCCCCGAACAGAATGACGGGCTTGCCGTAATGCACGGCGAGCCCGACCTCGTCACGCGTGCCGTGATGGCCGGGCAGCGCAACGATGACGTCGCTGGATAGCACGTTGATGTGATTGCGCGAGAGTGTGCCGGCCGGCGCGTCGGGCAAATGGCGTGGCAACGGACTCACGACAGGCACTTCCACGAACGGATTCGGATAGCCGGGCAGCGGACGGAATGTCGGGGCTGCGCCGTCTTCACCGACGGCCTCGGTCGGCACGACACCGATACTGCGTCCTATACGCTGCGGAACGGCGCAAAAGGCTTCGCTCACGCTGGTCATTACGCCTTGGCCCCCGCCGGTGAGCAGGTGATAACCGGCGAGCGCGAGTGCACGTCCGAGCGGCGCGGCGAGTTCGGTCCACGGCTGTTTGCCGGAGCCCATGACACCAACGGTTTTGGGACGCAGAGCAGAGGTCATATCGGAAGGCGGTCCAGAGCGCTGCCGATGATAAACGAATTTGCGCCGACGCATCGGGCACGGCGAGAAGGGGAGATGACGGAAGGGAATGGGGGAAATCAAGCCGGCCTGGCGGTGCGAATCGTTCAGGCAAAAAAAACCCGCCGGATGGGCGGGCGAGGAAGCAGGCCTCCCACGGGGAAGTGAAAGCCTGGTCTCGCGAGGTGTCTGCGAGACCCGTGTAGTATCGTGATCCGAACGTCTGTTGGCTATGGGCCAAGTCCTAAAGTCCATGTCAGACACTTTCCATTTCCGTTTCTTTACCTTTCTGACGCTTACGAGGCGATAGATGACCGAACCGATCGATACCACACCGGCCAACGCTGCCCAGATCACCGCCGTGAAGGCATTGCGCGCGGCACTGCTCTCCCAGCACAAGGTGCTGATTGCCAATGACCGCCAGCAATACGAAGCCGTCTTCGGGCCGGTGCCGACGGGACGCTTCGTGCAATTGCTGACGGAAGATGCCTGGTTCCGCTGGCTGGATCCGCTCTCGCGTCTGATCGTCGCTCTCGACGAATGGCTCGAGCAGACGCCGCCGCTGGCCGAGGCGGGCATTGCGCTGGCCGATGAAGCCGCCAAGCTGTTCCGCAACGCCGACGCCGAGTTCGGAGAGCGTTACCGGCTGGCCTTGCAGCAGGCGCCCGACGCGGTGCTCGGCCAGAGTCAGGTCGTCGTGGCGCTGCGCGGCGTGCCCCAGTCACCGCCCGATGCGGCTGGGCAGGCCGACACGCCAATCAGGCAGAACCCCGATGGGTCGGCAAACAAGGGGAATGGTGCTTAAGCAGGGAGGGGGCAGACCGTCAAGCCGAATATTTGTTCCGGCGCTGATCGTTTTTTGGGCAATGATCTTGACAGCCCCTGTTCACGGGGCATTCGAGAAGGCGGGGGCAGGTTATCCAGTGGGTTATCCACAAAGGCTGTGGACAACTTTCGGCCTGGCAGTCCATAGCCGGTGATCTCCTTACCTGCGATGCCCGAATCTGTGCCCGAAGCAACGGCTCGCTCGTTTCGTCAGAGACAGCAAGCGATCGAGATGACTGGCACGCCCATTGTGCTGCCGGTGCAATGCAAGACACTCAATGCGAGCCGCCTCGTGGCCGGCGGCGCGGTACTCATCAAGCCAGGTGCGCGGGCAATGACTGCCTGCGCCCGTCGCGCCGCTTAGCCGCGCGGCCAGAGTTCGGCGCGATGGGCGGTGATGGCCGCCACGACAATCTCGCGCATGCCATGCCCATCGGTGGCTTCGAGATGCTCGAGAATCGTCATGCGCATGCGCGGGGCCCAGAAGCGTCGCAGGTGGCCTGCAATGTTCTCGAGCGCCTCGCTGCGGTCGGGCATCGTCTCGAAGAAGTCCCCGATCTGATTGGCCATCTTGACCAGGTTGTCGGTGTCCATGATCTGTTCTGTCCCCCTGAGTTCGTTCTCTGCCGTGTGATGCCGTGTGGTGTTCTGCGTAGCGTGGCCAATCTCGCGTCCGCCGCACCGTCTTCTGGCGTTAGACGGTGAAGCCCGCCGGAGCCCTCCGGCGCTGGACGCGGATTGTCTGTCACCGTGCCGCTTCGTCGATATCGCTGACCTCGCAGACATCCGGCAAAGCGGCGCGCGTTGCTTCCTTCGGCAACTTAGCCCGGACTCGCTTCCGTCGTGCTATGCGCGTGGCCGAGGAATGCTTCCTGCTGACGGTTGAAGTCCGAGTACTGACGCTGCCATTCCGACGGTTGCGCCACCGGTGTGACCTGCACTGCCGTCACCTTGTACTCGGGGCAATTCGTCGCCCAGTCGGAGTTGTCGGTGGTGATGACGTTTGCGCCCGACTCCGGGAAGTGGAACGTCGTGTACACCACGCCCGGCTGCATGCGCTCGCTCACCACGGCGCGCAATACCGTCTCGCCGGCACGACTCTGAATGCCGACCCAGTCGCCGTCCTTCACGCCGCGCTCTTCGGCATCGTGCGGATGGATTTCGAGGCGGTCTTCGTCGTGCCAATGCACGTTGTCCGTGCGCCGCGTCTGCGCGCCGACGTTGTATTGCGACAGAATCCGGCCGGTCGTGAGGATGAGCGGGAAGCGGCGCGTGACCTTTTCGTCGGTCGGCACGTATTGCGTGATGAGGAACTTGCCCTTACCGCGCACGAATTCGTCGATGTGCATGACGGGCGTGCCTTCCGGCGCCGCTTCGTTACACGGCCACTGCACGCTGCCCAAACGGTCGAGCTTCTCGTAGCTCACGCCCGTGAACGTCGGCGTGAGTCGGGCGATCTCGTCCATGATCTCCGACGGATGCGAGTAGTTCATCTCGTAGCCCAGACGCTTGGCGAGTTGGATCGTCACTTCCCAGTCGGCGTAACCGGCGCGCGGCGGCATGACCTGACGCACGCGTGAGATGCGGCGCTCTGCGTTGGTGAACGTGCCGTCCTTTTCGAGGAACGATGAGCCCGGCAGCAGCACGTGCGCATACTTCGCCGTTTCGTTCAGGAAGATGTCTTGCACGACGATGCACTCCATTTGTTCGAGCGCATGGGTTACGTGTTGCGTGTTGGGGTCGGACTGCACGATGTCCTCGCCCTGGCAATACAGCCCCATGAAGGTGCCGGCGAGCGCCGCATCGAACATGTTCGGGATGCGCAGACCCGGTTCGGATTGCAGCTCGACACCCCATTCGGCTTCGAACAGCGCACGGGCGCTCGAGTCCGACACGTGACGATAGCCCGGCAGTTCGTGCGGGAACGCACCCATGTCGCACGAGCCTTGCACGTTGTTCTGACCGCGCAGCGGGTTCACGCCCACGCCCTCGCGGCCGATGTTGCCGGTGGCCATGGCGAGGTTGGCGATGCCGATGACCGTCGTGGAACCTTGTGCATGCTCCGTCACACCGAGTCCGTAATAAATCGCCGCGTTGCCGCCCGTGGCGTACAGGCGCGCCGCACTGCGCACGAGATGCGCGGGCACACCGGTATGAGCCTCGGTGGCTTCGGGCGAGTTCTCGGCACGGGTGATGAAGTCACGCCATTGCTCGAACGCGCGATCCTCGCAGCGTTGTGCGATGAACGCGTCGGCCATCAGGCCCTCCGTCACGATGACGTGCGCGAGTGCGTTGATGATCGCCACGTTCGTGCCCGGACGCAGTTGCAGGTGATAGTCGGCCTTGACGTGCGGGCTCTTGACCAGATCGATGCGGCGCGGGTCGATCACGATCAGCTTGGCGCCTTCGCGCAGACGCCTCTTCATGCGCGAGCCGAACACCGGGTGACCATCGGTCGGGTTCGCGCCCATCACGAGGATCACATCCGACTGCTCGACAGACTTGAACGTCTGCGTGCCGGCCGATTCGCCGATGGTCGCCTTCAGGCCATAGCCGGTCGGCGAGTGGCACACCCGTGCGCAGGTGTCGACATTGTTGTTGCCGAACGCGGCGCGCACGAGCTTCTGGACCAGATAGTCTTCTTCGTTCGTGCAGCGCGACGACACCAGGCCGCCGATCGAGTCGCGCCCGTACTTGGCCTGAATGCGCTTGAACTCCGACGCGGCATAGTCGAGCGCCTCGTCCCACGACACTTCCTGCCACGGGTCGGTGATCTTCTTGCGAATTTTCGGCGTCAGGATACGGTCCTTGTGCGTGGCGTAGCCCCAGGCAAAGCGGCCCTTCACGCAGGCGTGACCTTCATTGGCCTGCCCGTCCTTGTGCGGCACCATGCGCACGACTTCGTTGCCCTTCATCTCCGCCTTGAACGAGCAACCCACGCCGCAATAGGCGCAAGTGGTGATCTTGGCGTGTTCGGCCTGCCCGAGATGGATGACCGATTTTTCCTGCAATGTCGCGGTCGGGCAAGCGGCCACGCAGGCACCGCACGACACGCACTCCGAATCCATGAACGGCTGATCCTGACCCGGCGAGACGCGGGCTTCGAAGCCGCGGCCCGAGATTGTCAGCGCGAACGTGCCTTGCGTTTCTTCGCAAGCGCGCACACAGCGGTTACAGACGATGCACTTCGAGGCGTCGTAGGTGAAGTATGGGTTCGATTCGTCTTTCTGAGTGTCGAAGTGATTGGCGCCATCGAAGCCATAGCGCACTTCGCGCAGGCCCGTGACGCCCGCCATGTCCTGCAACTCGCAGTCGCCGTTGGCCGCACAAGTCAGGCAGTCGAGGGGGTGATCGGAGATGTACAGCTCCATCACGCCCTTGCGCAGTTCTTGCAGCTTCGGCGATTGCGTGCGCACCTTCATGCCGGGCTCGACGGGCGTCGTGCACGACGCCGGGAAGCCGCGACGGCCTTCGATCTCGACGAGGCAGAGGCGGCAGGAACCGAACGGCTCGAGCGAGTCGGTGGCGCACAGCTTGGGTACGTTCACGCCGCCTTCGGAGGCGGCGCGCATGATCGAGGTGCCTGCGGGCACGGTGATCTGTTCGCCGTCGATCTCCAGCGTGACTTCCTTCGTCGATTCGCGGCGCGGGGTGCCGTAATCCTTGTCAAACATTGGGTCCATCATGGTGGGCACTCTCCTAGGCGGCCTTGGTCGGCAGATTCGACGGTTCGGCCGCGCCGAAGTCTTCGGGGAAATGATTCAACGCAGACAGCACGGGGTAGGGCGTCATGCCGCCCATGGCGCACAGCGAACCCGCGAGCATCGTGTCGCACAGGTCGCGTAGCAGCCTGATCTGCTTGGGACGGTCGCGGCCGTCGATGATCCGGTCCATCACTTCAACGCCACGCGTCGAGCCGATACGGCACGGCGTGCACTTGCCGCACGATTCGATGGCGCAGAACTCCATGGCATAGCGCGCGAGCCTGGCCAGATCGACGGTGTCGTCGTGTGCCACGATGCCGCCATGGCCGAGCACGGCCCAGAGGGCGGCGAACGCTTCATAGTCGAGCGGGGTATCCCATTGCGATTCGGGCAGATACGAACCGAGCGGACCGCCCACCTGTACCGCTCGCAGCGGCCGGCCGGTGATGGCGCCGCCACCGTAGTCGTACAGGATTTCACGCAGCGTCACACCGAACGCCTTCTCGACGAGACCGCCGTATTTGATGTTGCCGGCGAGCTGGATGGGCAACGTGCCGCGCGAGCGTCCCATGCCGAAGTGCTTGTAGAACTCCGCGCCGCGATCCATGATGATCGGCACCGAGGCGAGCGAAATCACGTTGTTGATGACCGTCGGCAGGCCGAACAGACCTTCGATGGCGGGCAGCGGTGGCTTGGCGCGCACTACGCCGCGCTTGCCTTCCAGGCTTTCGAGCAATGCGGTCTCTTCACCGCAGACATATGCTCCTGCCGCCTTGCGCACTTCGAGATGGAACGTGTGCTCCGAGCCCAGAATGTTCTCGCCGAGGTAGCCTGCCTTGTTGGCGTTGACGATGGCCTCGCCCAGCACGTCGATGGAATGCGGATACTCGCTGCGCACGTAGATGTAGCCGCGCGTGGCGCCCACGGCGATACCGGCGATCGTCATGCCTTCCACGAGGACCAACGGATCGCCTTCCATCAACATGCGGTCGGCGAACGTGCCGGAATCGCCTTCGTCGGCGTTACATACGATGTACTTCTGTGCGGCCGGCGTGTTCAACACCGTCTTCCACTTGATGCCCGTCGGGAACGCCGCGCCGCCGCGACCGCGCAAGCCGGACTCGGTCACTTGCTCGACGATGGCCGCGCCGTCCAGCGCGAGCGCGTTGCGCAGACCGCGATAGCCGTCGTGAGCCACGTAATCGTCAACCGAAACGGGATCGGTGATGCCTACGCGGGCGAACGTCAGACGTTCCTGCTTCTCGAAATACGGGATCTCTTCGGTCAGGCCAAGGGCGAGCGGATGATCTCCGCCGGCCGTGACGTTGGCGTCGAACAGGCCGGGCACGTCGTCGACATCGACCGGCCCGTAGGCGACGCGCCCGGCAGGCGTGACGACTTCAAGCAGCGGTTCGAGCCAGAGCATGCCGCGCGTGCCGTTGCGCACCAGCTCGATATCGAGGCCGCGCTGTGCGGCTTGCGCCGTAATGGCTTCGGCAACTTCGTCGGCGCCGAGTGCGAGGGCGGCAGAGTCGCGCGGCAGATAAAACCGAACCTTGCCGGGCGTTTTGGCAGGAGTGGAGGCTTGGCTCATGCGGCATCCTTGGCGCGGGCGACCAGACGGTCGAATTTCTCGGGGGTGACGCGCGCGTGCAGCTTGTCGTCGATTGTGATGGCGGGTGACGTCGCGCATTGGCCAAGGCAGTACACCGGCTCGAGCGAGACATCGCCGCAGTGGCTGTGCATGGCGCAGCCCAGCACCCGTTCCGCATGCGCCACGAGTGCGTCGGCGCCCATGCTCTGACACGCCTCGGCACGGCAGATCTGCACGACGTGACGCGTCGGCGGGCTGGTGCGGAAGTGGTGATAGAACGTGATCACGCCGTGCACTTCGGCGCGAGAGAGATTGAGAGCGTTGGCGATGACAGGCACGGCATCCGGGGGTACGTAGCCGAAAGCTTCCTGAACGTCATGGAGGATCGGCAGAAGGGGGCCTTCCTGAGCCGCATGAACGTCCAGAATCGCTTGCACCGTCGCGATGGAAAAAGCCTCGCGCATGGCTGTTGTCTCCTGTTTGGCACACCGTGGGGAACGGTGCGCCTGAGGGTATGGGTTATCTGTTCTTGTCCTGCCCCGGGGCGAGAGGCCCAATGGTCACATCCGGCGACGCTGCTCGCGTCTAGCGATCAGCGCGGCACCGGAAGAGCGTGCGGCACATAGCCCCCACCATATGCCGCACGGGCTCGGCCTCTCGCCCGTTGCTTACTTCCGTCAACCTTCGTCAACGCTTTAGTACCGCGACTCGAAAACCACACACCGCGCTTCGATTCGCCCGCTGCGCGGCGGCGCTTCGTCACACGGTCCTTGGTCGCTTGGCAGGCCGCCGACGGTGTAGCGAAGCATCAGTATGTGAAACACGATATATGATATACGGTATACGTGCAATAGATTGAAGCCCGGTTTGGCAGGCTCGTTTACCCGAATTGGGGGAAGGGCGGAGACTGAAGGTGCCACACCGTATGCGTGGAGGACGGGAGATGCGCCGGATGGACGGGCAAAGAAAAAGCCAGCGACATTCGCATGTCACTGGCTTTTTCCGGCAGCGTCCGTTGTTGCCGGATCAGATGCAGCGGCTGACCTTTACTCGAGGAAGTCGCAGTGTTCCTCCACGAAGGCGGCCAGGCCCAGCGTGTGGTCGCGTGCGAGTTTCTCGGCGAGTTCGGTGTCGCGCTTCTCGAGTGCTGTGATGATCTTCAGATGATCGACAATCGAGCGGGCGGCCCGATCGTTCTGAGCAATCGTCACCTTGCGAATGGCGCGCACGTGAATGAACAGGTTCTTGATCGTATTGGCAATGGCTTGCGAGCCGCCAAGATTGATCAAGGCCTGATGGAAGTCGATGTTCGCGTCCGAATACTCTTCAATATGATCGGTCGGCGGTGCATTGACGAACTCGTCGAACAAGTGACGCAGCTTGGCGATTTCTTCATCGCTCGCATGCAGCGTGGCCAACCGCGCGGACATCCCTTCGAGGGCGGCCCACATCTGGATCATTTCAACGATTTCACGCTTGGTCTTGCGAATGATGAAAATGCCCCGGCGCGGCACCGTACGCAGGAAACCTTCCTGTTCCAGCAGGGTCATGGCTTCGCGAATCGGGGTGCGCGAAACGCCGAGCACCTGGATAAGCTGACGCTCGTCCAGGCGAATTTCTTCCTTCTGGTTATAGATATCGGCGTCGGCGATGGCTTTTTTCAGCAGCGCATACGCCTGATTGCGAAAACTCGTGGTGGTGTCGATCGGCTCCAGCGCGAGCGGAGTCACGCGCGCCGGAGTTGGGGTGATCAGGGACATGCAATAGTCTCCTAGGTATTACGGCCCCTTCAGAGGCGCAATGCTTGCTGCCCCACGATGGTTGCCGGCTTTGTGACGAGTTTACCCGATTCATTTGCCTGCGTGGTTTCCGCCAGATATGCGAAACGACCGTTCTGTTCGGACTTTTCGAGCATCGAGGCCGGCAGGGCGACGAAGAGGTGAACCATCGCAACACCGGCGGCAAGTGCGGAAGCAAGGGCAAGCAAAGTAAGCGCAGCGACTAACATGGTGACACTCCTGATAAACGGTAATGTGGGGGAGAACTTGCTTTGCATTGTATGTCGCGCCGCAACAAGTCTCAAGATATACCACATACCGAATATCAAAATTTATCGTTTTTCGGGACGCTCTTTATGTCACCCTGCCTGTTCGTCGCTCGAATTTGTCTCTTTTTCCGATAGTGTTCATTGGGTCGATGATGGCGGTGCACCTCCTGGGATGTCCGTCGGGCTTGCATTAGTGCGGATTTCGGGACACGGGTGGCGTGCTCGATTTTCGAGGGAAGCAGTCATGCTTCCTGAGTGTGGCAAATAAACGTTATTGCGTTGCCGCGAAACCACATCCGGTGTGGCCTACCTCAGCCGGATAAGTCGAGGGTCTCCGGCAAAAAATCGGCCGCGACCGGAGAACCGGCGGCGGCACGTTTGAGCGACTGCGGGGGCAGGGTGGCAGCGCGATCCGTTCAATCGGCCACGCTGACCATTTTCCGTTCTCTCTATATAGATACCGCCGAATCTGGCGAGGCGCGGTCGCGTGCCCCGCGCCACACCGTCTCAAAGCAACGGCGTTCGGCTCAGGCCGCTTTGGCCAATCGTTCCTGCGCGGCGGCGACCGCATCGGGCTGCGTCATGAACTCGCGCTGTTGAATGAGGGCGAGCACCACATCGAGCGTTGGCGTCGACACGCCAGCGAGGCGTCCCATCTCCTGGACGACGGAGACGAGTGGATCGATTTCCATTGCGCGGCCGCGTTCGAGATCCTGGAGCATCGACGTCTTGTGTGCGCCGACAGCGCCCGCACCATTGATGCGACGCTCGACATCAACGCGAAAGTGCACACCGAACTTGTCGCCGATCGCCTTGGCTTCGAGCATCATGGCGCGCGCGATGGCACGCGTGCCCGGATCGCTTGCAATGATGTCGAGTGTGCCGTGCGTAAGTGCCGAAATCGGGTTGAAGCAGAGATTGCCCCAGAGCTTGAGCCAGATTTCATCGCGGATGTTCTCGCGGATCGGGGCGTCGAGTCCGCCGGCGATCATCAATTGCGAGAGCTTCTCCACGCGATCGGTGCGCTCGCCGCTGGCTTCGCCCAGCGGAAACTTATTCCCATAGACATGCTGGATCACGCCCGGTGCAACCACTTCCGTGGCCGGGTAGACAACGCAGCCAATGGCGCGCTCCGGTCCGAGCTGACGCCACTGGCGACCGCCCGGGTCGATGCTCTCCAGCGTCGTGCCCTCGAGCGCGCCGCCGTGCTTATAGAAGTACCAGTAGGGGATGCCGTTTACGGCTGTGACGACGGCCGTGTCCGGGCCGATCAAAGGCTGCATCGCGTCGAGTACCGCAGGGACCGAGTGTGCTTTCAGGGCGACGATCACGTAATCCTGCGGACCGAGCTCGCGCGGGTCGTCCGTGCAGCGCAACTGGGCGACGCGTTCCTCGCCATCGATCAGCAGTTTAAGTCCGTGCTCGCGCATGGCGCTCAGGTGCGGGCCACGCGCCACCAGACTGACATCGGCTCCGGCGCGCGCGAGTTGCACGCCGAGATAGCCACCGATGGCGCCAGCGCCATAGATGCAAATCTTCATGAAGTCTCTCCCTCCAAAGGTGAATCGAAACCTGGGCCTGGTACTGGTCGTTTATTTTTCTAATACCAAATTCTGTATATCGTATATCACAAGGAGGGCAGCGCCAAGCATTCTGGGCGCGACGAGTGTCATGGTTTCCCCGCAGATGCGCGAGAAATAGCGGTCCCGATGTGTGAGCTTGACCGGCATGAAGGGCGTTGCCGAAATCGCTTCAAGCGTCTGAGGAGTGAATTATTACGGTGTATTACAGCGATGTCGAGGGATTGAAAAATCCAGGTTATTGTGAAAAAAACTAACAAAAATATCGTTTTGTGCTGGTTTTGAAAAATAGCAAGTAGCCCGATATAAAAAGGCTGTGCGCCTTATCTGGCAGGCTTCGTGGATCAGGTTAACTCCTTAGTGTTTTCGCATTGCGTTGTTGCGCCGCTCCGTCCTACAGTGGCGTTACTGTATCTAGCCGCCACTTAGGACAGTGCCTCGCGTGCCGTAGTTGTTTTCGCTGCAATGGACGAAAACGACTTCGGCACGCGAGGAGGAAAGCGAGGACAGCAATAAATTAGTGTTGACTTATATCTGATATATCGTATATTTCGTTCGGTATATTTGCGGGGAAAAGCAATGGCCCCCGTACGCATCAGAGACAAGTCGACGAGGCGAAGACCTCGTAAAGCATACCCAGGGGGCACAGATCCCATCCGGAAGGTGTTGTTGTTGTGAAGCTGCCAAACAACTGGAAACCGATGGAGGAGGTACAAGTGGAGACGATAAATCAACACGGTAAGCAATCCGTGTTCGCGAGCCCTTGGGTTCAGCTCGTGTTCGGCGTGATTTGCATGGCGATGATCGCCAATCTGCAGTACGGGTGGACGCTGTTCGTCAACCCGATCGATGAGAAGTATCACTGGGGCCGTACGGCCATTCAGGTCGCTTTCACGATTTTCGTCGTGACTGAGACTTGGCTGGTGCCGATCGAAGGGTATCTGGTCGACAAGTTCGGCCCGCGCCCGGTGGTGGTCGGGGGTGGTCTGTTGTGCGGTATTGCGTGGGTGTTGAATGCCTATGCATCCTCGCTGCCGATGTTGTATTTCGCAGCGGCGGTGGGCGGCGTGGGCGCCGGTGCGGTGTATGGCACCTGCGTGGGTAACGCGCTGAAGTGGTTCCCGGATCGTCGCGGTCTTGCCGCGGGCATTACCGCTGCCGGTTTCGGCGCCGGTTCGGCACTGACCGTGGTACCGATCGCCAACATGATCAAGTCCAGCGGCTACGAGAACACCTTCCTGACCTTCGGGCTGGGGCAGGGGATCATCGTGCTGGTGCTGGGTCTGGCGCTCGCCAGTCCGCCTGCATCGATCGAAGTACTCAAGAAGCTGGCCCCGGGCGCCATGCGCTACAACGCCAAGCCGACGGAAGTCATGCGCTCCCCGGTGTTCTGGCTGATGTATCTGATGTTCGTGCTGATGGCCGCCGGCGGTCTGATGGCAACGGCACAGCTCGGTCCGATCGCCAAGGACTACGGTCTGGATCAGGCACCTGTCTCGCTTCTTGGTCTCACACTGCCCGCACTCACCTTCGCACTGGCCATCGACCGTGTGCTCAACGGGGTGACGCGTCCGGTGTTCGGCTGGATATCGGACAAGATCGGTCGCGAAAACACGATGTTCATCGCCTTCGCGATGGAAGCCGTGGGGATCTACGCGCTGGCGAAGTATGGCCAGCACCCGGTGGCCTTCGTGCTCCTGACCGGCCTGGTGTTCTTCGCCTGGGGTGAGATCTACAGCTTGTTCCCGGCGACCTGCGCCGACACGTATGGCTCGAAGTATGCCGCTACCAACGCGGGGATGTTGTACACCGCGAAGGGGACCGCCGCTTTGCTGGTGCCCTTCTCGAGTGTCATCACCTCGATGACCGGTAGCTGGCAGGCCGTGTTCATGGTCGCCTGCGCCATGAATGCCTTCGCTGCCTTCCTTGCCTTGTTCGTCCTCAAGCCGATGCGTGCCCGTCTGGCACAGCGTTACGCCAGTGACTTCAAGGAGCAATCCAGTGAGCCGGTCGTGAAAGCTGCGGATCTGAGCCGCAGCACCACGTAACGCGCACTGACTAAGCGAAGACGCAGACTGGCTGGCTTGATTAGCGAAATGTTTGACCGGCGTGCAATCCGTGCCCTCGCGGGTCGGGTTGCACGACCGGATGAGCAAGCAGAGAAGCAGTACAGGAATACCCACTAATCGTCAGACAAGACGACGCAACACTGAAACCGGAAAATTTGGAGGAGAGAATTATGTCCATTGCGATGACCGTGCCAGTCGGCAAGGCGGAAAACGACACCGCGGGCGACACGCTCAAAGACACCAGCCGACACGCGAACATCGGGTCCGAGGCAGAAACGACGGATGGTTTTCATCTGGTCATCGATGCCCTGAAAGCGAACGACATCGACACCATCTTCGGTCTGGTGGGGATTCCCATCACCGATCTGGCTCGCCTCGCGCAAGCCGAAGGCATGCGTTTCATCGGCTTCCGCCATGAACAGCATGCCGGCCACGCGGCCGCTATCGCCGGCTTCATGACGCAAAAGCCCGGCATCTGCCTGACCGTCTCCGCGCCTGGTTTCCTGAATGGCCTGACGGCACTCGCCAACGCGACCACCAATTGCTTCCCGATGATCCTGATCAGCGGTTCGAGCGAGCGTGAGATCGTCGATCTGCAGCAGGGCGACTACGAAGAAATGGACCAACTCAATGCGGCCAAGCCGTATTGCAAGGCGGCTTACCGTGTGTTGCACGCCGAAGATATCGGCGTTGGCCTGGCTCGCGCGATCCGCGCGGCCGTGTCCGGCCGTCCGGGCGGCGTCTATCTGGATCTGCCGGCCAAGCTGCTGGCGCAGACCATCGACGCCCAAAAGGCGAAGGACTCGCTGATTCGCGTGATCGACGCCGCACCACGTCAGATCCCCGCACCGGATGCCGTCCAGCGCGCGCTCGACGTCATCAAGGGCGCCAAGCGTCCGCTGATTCTGCTGGGCAAGGGCGCGGCCTACGCGCAGGCCGACGCCGACATTCGCGCCCTCATCGAGAAGACCGGCATTCCGTATCTGCCGATGTCGATGGCCAAGGGGCTGCTGCCCGACACGCATGAGCAATCGGCATCGGCTGCGCGCTCGTTCGTGTTGCAAGAGGCCGATGTCGTCGTGCTGATCGGTGCGCGCCTGAACTGGCTGCTCGCCCACGGCAAGGGAAAAACGTGGGGCTCGGCGCCGAAGAAGTTCGTGCAGATCGATATCTCGCCGACGGAAATCGACAGCAACGTCGCGATTGCCGCGCCGGTCATCGGCGACATCGGTTCGTGTGTGTCGGCACTGCTCGCCGGCGTTGACAGCAAGTTCGGCAAGCCGTCCGCCGAGTGGACGGGCGCTATTGCAGAGCGCAAGAGCAAGAACCTGGCCAAGATGGCGGCAACGCTTGCCCAGAACCCATCGCCGATGAACTTCCACAGCGCACTCGGCGCGATTCGCGACGTGCTCAAGCAGCATCCGGACATCAACCTCGTCAACGAAGGCGCGAACACGCTCGACTACGCGCGAGCCATCATCGACCAGTACCAGCCGCGCAAGCGTTTCGACTCGGGTACCTGGGGCGTGATGGGCATCGGCATGGGCTTCGCCATCGGCGCTGCCGTGACGAGCGGCCAACCGGTTGTCGCCATCGAAGGTGACAGCGCGTTCGGCTTCAGTGGCATGGAACTCGAAACCATCTGCCGTTACGAGCTGCCGGTGACCACCATCATCTTCAACAACAACGGCGTGTACCGCGGCACCGACGTCAATCCGACGGGCGGCAAGGACGTGGCGCCGACCGTGTTCGTGAAGGGCGCGCGCTACGACAAGATGATCGAAGCCTTCGGTGGCGTTGGTTACAACGTCACCACGCCGGAAGAACTAACGAAGGCGCTGAAGGAAGCCATCGCGGCGGGCAAGCCGGCCCTCATCAATGCCGTCATCGACGAAGCCGCGGGCACCGAAAGCGGCCGTCTGACGAACCTGAATCCGCAAAGCGCGGCGATGAAAAAGTAATCCGAGTCAATCAAGGAGACACGACATGAGCAAACCCCTCGAAGGTATCAAGATCATCGACTTCACGCACGTGCAAGCCGGCCCCGCCTGCACGCAGTTGCTGGCCTGGTTCGGTGCGGACGTCATCAAGGTGGAGCGCCCCGGATCGGGCGACGTCACGCGCAGCCAACTGCGCGACATTCCCGACGCCGATGCCTTGTACTTCACGATGCTCAACAGCAACAAGCGCTCGTTGACGCTGGATACGAAGACACCGGAAGGCAAGGAAGTGCTCGAGAAGCTGGTGAAGGAGTCGGACGTGCTCGTCGAGAACTTCGCACCGGGCGCCCTCGATCGCATGGGCTTCACGTGGGAGCGTCTGAACGAACTGAACCCGAAGCTGATCGTCGCATCGGTCAAGGGCTTCTCGGACGGCCACCACTACGATGACCTGAAGGTCTACGAGAACGTGGCGCAGTGCGCCGGCGGTGCCGCCTCGACGACCGGTTTCTGGGACGGCCCCCCGACGGTGTCGGCTGCCGCACTCGGCGACAGCAACACCGGTATGCACCTGGCCATCGGCATTCTGACGGCACTCATCGGCCGCGGCCAGACGGGCCGTGGTCAGAAGGTGGCCGTCTCGATGCAGGATTCGGTCATCAACCTGTGCCGCGTGAAGCTGCGTGACCAACAGCGTCTGGACCGTGTCGGTTACCTCGAAGAGTATCCGCAGTACCCGCATGGCGAATTCAGCGATGTGGTGCCGCGCGGCGGCAACGCAGGCGGTGGCGGCCAGCCGGGCTGGGTGCTCAAGTGCAAGGGCTGGGAGACGGACCCGAACGCGTACATCTACTTCACGATTCAGGGTCACGCCTGGGAGCCGATCTGCCGCGCGCTGGGCAAGCCGGAATGGATCAGCGATCCGAACTACGCCACGGCGCAAGCCCGTCAACCGCACATCTTCGACATTTTCGCGACCATCGAAGCCTGGCTGGCCGACAAGACGAAGTACGAAGCGGTGGACATCCTGCGCAAGTTCGACATTCCGTGCGCTCCGGTGCTGTCGATGAAGGAAATCGCGAACGACCCGTCGCTGCGCGCCTCGGGCACGATCGTGGAAGTGCCGCACAAGGAACGTGGTACGTACCTGACCGTTGGCAGCCCGATCAAGTTCTCGGGCCTGAAGCCGGAAATCACGGGCTCGCCGCTGCTGGGGGAACACACCGACGAGATCCTGTCCGAGCTGGGTTACAGCAAGGACCAGATCGCGAACCTGCATACGTCGCGTTCGGTGTAAATTCCGCTCGCAGACGGTGCGCCGCATGCGCCAAAGCCGCCCTCGGGCGGTGGCGGTGCCTGCGCGCACGCGAAGGTGTTCATGGGTGCGGCTCCGCTCGGAGCGGGCACCCATTTCTATTTTCGGGACGGTGCTGCCTTCTAATTGATGTAATTTATCGGCATGTTTGGCAGCCATGCCAGACGCATTCCCCACAAGAGCATTGGAGACATCATGAGTGCATCCGTCGACGTCAGTCAGTTGGTACAGGTGGTAGGCGACGCCATCGTCGTGGCCGACCCGCAGAACATCATCACGCTCTGGAATTCCGGCGCGCAGAAGATGTTCGGCTTCTCGGCCGCCGAGGCGGTCGGGCAGCCGCTGGACATCATCATTCCCGAGCGGCTGCGCGCGCGTCACAACGAAGGCTATGCCAAGACAATGGAGACGGGCCAGACCAAGTACGGCAGCGACCTGTTGAAAGTGCCCGCTGCGCACAAGGACGGGCGTGCCATGTCGATTGCGTTCACGGTAGCGCTGCTGCATGGTGCCGGCGGCGAAGTGACCGGCATCGTCGCCGTGATTCGCGACGAGACGGCGCGCTTCCAGGAGGATCGGCAGTTGCGCAAGCGCGTGGCGGAGCTGGAGGCGAAGTTGGCGGCAACGGCAGGCTGATCGCCCGGGCGCGCCCGGCAGCGACCTGGCGTCACCCGGAAATCAATGAAGCACCGATTTGCGCCCCCCACGGGGAGGTGAGCGAATCGGTGCTTTTTTGTTTCTCGGATGGCGGGAGCGCGTTGGTTATGTCTCTACGAGTATTTTGTATTCAATATATTTAAAGGTGCTCTGATAAATACGCCTCGTTGGCGGTCGAATTGGGGGCCGCGACACATGCCTGTAAACCCGTAGGCAGAGCGTTTCACGCATGCTATGCTGCACTGCATTTCCCCTTTATTCATGCGGGTTTTGACCATTTTTAATGCCTCCGTATCGAGAGACAGTCAAAGGGATAGGCAACAAAAAGCCGTTGATAAAATATCGTGTATGAAATACTGTATATCACAATAATCGATCAACGACAGGTGGGGCGCCCGAAGCGGCGACGGCCTTCGTGAGATGCCGCGAGGCCCGCGTACCGATTCGTTTCGCATACCAATTACATAAACGCCGTCGCATCAGGAGGAGACAAACCATGTTCACCGTCGCCAGCTTCCGGCGCGAAGCCAGCCCCACGTGTGGCGCACACGCACAGCAGACACCGGCGTGTGCCGCGAGCCAATTTTCGGTGTATGTCCCGGGCGCAAGTGCCCAGGCTGCCTGCTGAGCGGAGACGACCATGGGCAAGGCACTCGAAGGTGTGCGCATTCTCGACTTCACGCACGTGCAGTCCGGTCCGACCTGCACGCAGTTGCTGGCTTGGTTCGGCGCTGACGTCATCAAGATCGAACGCGCCGGGCATGGCGACGTCACGCGCGATCAACTGCGTGACATTCCCGACGCGGACAGCCTCTACTTCACGATGCTCAACAGCAACAAGCGTTCGATCACGCTCGATACCAAGCACCCCGAAGGCAAGGCGGTGCTCGAGCGCATGATCCGCGACTGCGACGTGCTCGTGGAGAACTTCGCGCCCGGTGCGCTCGATCGCATGGGCTTCACGTGGGAGCACATCCACGCGCTGAACCCGCGCATGATCGTGGCGTCGGTCAAGGGCTTCGGCCCCGGTCCGTATCAGGACTGCAAGGTCTACGAAAACGTGGCGCAGTGCGTGGGCGGTGCGGCGTCGACGACCGGCTTCGACGATGGCCCGCCGATGGTGACGGGGGCGCAGATCGGCGACTCCGGCACGGGCTTGCACCTGGCGCTGGGCATCGTCACGGCGCTGTATCAGCGCACGATGACCGGGCAGGGGCAGCGCGTGCTGACGGCGATGCAGGACGGTGTGCTGAACCTGTGCCGCGTGAAGCTGCGCGATCAGCAGCGTCTGGAGCGCGCGCGAGTGATGGAAGAGTATCCGCAGTTCCCGAACGGCCAGTTCGGCGATGCGGTGCCGCGTGCCGGTAATGCCTCGGGCGGTGGCCAGCCGGGTTGGATTCTCAAGTGCCAGGGCTGGGAGACAGACCCGAACGCGTACATCTACTTCATCACGCAGGCGCCCGTGTGGGGTTCGATCTGCAAGGTGATCGGCAAGCCCGAATGGGTCGAGCATCCGGAGTACGCCACACCCCGTGCGCGTCTGCCGCGTCTGCGCGAGATCTTCGACACGATCGAGCAATGGACCATGACGAAGACGAAGTTCGACGTCATGGCCATCCTCAACGAGTACGACATTCCGTGCGGCCCGATCCTCTCGATGAAGGAAATCGCAGAAGACATGTCGCTGCGCGAGACCGGGACCATCGTCGAAGTCGATCACCCGAAGCGCGGCAAGTACCTCACCGTCGGCAACCCGATCAAGCTCTCGGACAGTCCCACGCATGTGGAGCGCTCACCGTTGCTCGGCGAGCACACGGACGACGTGCTCTCCGAATTCGGCTTCAGCGCGCAACAGATCGCTGCCTTGCGCGAAGTCGGCGCGGTGTAAGCGTCGCCGTACGGGCGCAAGTGTCTGCACGAGGCAGATGTTGAACGACTCAAGACATCGAGCCCGGCGCTTGCGCGGCGAACCCTGCCGTGCAGCCGGGCCGTTACAGGAATGGCAAACGCATGAAGCTCTGGACCCGTTTCAAGACCGCACATGGCCGCATCGGCTTCGGCCTGCTGCAGGGCGATCACGTTCTCGAACATCGCGGCAGTCTTTTCGATCAGCCGATTGCCACGGGCGCGACGATTGCCCGCGACGCCGTGGATCTGCTGTGCCCCTGCGAGCCCTCGAAAATCGTGGCGCTGTGGAACAACTTTCACGCGCTCGGCGCGAAGCTCGGCAAGGCCGCGCCGTCGCATCCGCTCTTCCTCATCAAACCTGCGACGTCGCTGTCCGGACCCGACGCGGTGATTCGTCGTCCGGCGTCGTATGCCGGCAAGATCGTTTTCGAGGGCGAGCTGGGCGTGGTGATCGGCAAGCGCGCGAGCAACGTGACCGAGGAAGCCGCCCGCGATTACATCCTCGGCTACACGTTGGTCAACGACGTCACCGCCGCTGAAATCATCGAGCAGGACGGCAACTTCGCACAGTGGACACGGGCCAAGGGCTTCGACACGTTCGGCTGTATCGGTCCGGTCATTGCACAGGATTTCGACTGGCGCGAGGCGGAACTGGTCACGCGGCTCGACGGCACGGAACGTCAGCGCTATGCGCTCGCCGACATGATCTTCAACCCGTGGCAACTCGTCGCGCGCCTCTCACAGGACATGACCCTGCTGCCGGGCGACGTGATCGCGGTGGGCACGTCGCTTGGCGTCGGCTCGATGAAAGAGGGCGCGCTGGTGGAAGTGAGCATCGACGGACTAGGGACGTTGGCCAATCGTATGGGCGGCTGACGAAGCAACCGATTTCACGGTGGTCGGCCGGGGTGGCAATGGCCTGAGTCGATCGCCCTTTTTCATTTGGCCGATTCGGCAGATTCGGCAGGCCCCGGATCTGCCCGGCGCGGGGCGGCCCGATCGGCACTGCGGGCAGCGTAGCTTTTTCCTCTGCCCTCGGGCGGTGGCACGGGGCGCTTGTACGCCATCATGCCGTCGATGAGTTCGGCGCCTTCGGCCAGCAGAAATTCCCGGAAGGCTTGCGCAACCGGTGGCAGCCGCTTGCTGCGACGATGCACGACGTACCAGTTTTGCCACGCCGGAAAGCCCTGCACGTCGAGCACCGTCAACTGGCCGGTCTGCAGTTCCATGCCGACGGTATGCGCCGACAGGAAGCTAATGCCCATGCCTGCCACGACCGCTTGCTTGATGGTTTCCGTGCTGGCGATTTCCATCGTGATCTTCAGTTGCTGGGTGCGATGACCGAACGCGTCTTGCAGGGAATTCCAGGTGTCGGACCCGCGCTCGCGACTGATGAAGGGTTCTTGCGCGAGTCGAGAAAACGGAATCTGGCGTTCACCGGCGAGCGGATGATCGGGGGGCGCCACGATGACATAGGGGTGGGGCGCGAAGGCTTCGTTGATCGTGTCGATCTCGTGGGGCGGACGCACCATCACGGCCAGATCCGTGAGGTTTTCGGTGAGCTGGTGCAACAGTTCCTCGCGGTTGTGCACCGTAAGACCCAGCGTTACGCCGGGATATCGCACGGTAAACGCGGCGAGCAGCCGGGGGAAGAAATAGTCGCCCGCGCTGATGACGGCAACGTTGAGCTTTCCGCCCGTAATGCCCTTGAGGTGATCCATCGCCTCTTCGGTTTCGCGAAAGAGCGCAATGATCGCGCGGCTGTAGTGAAGCATTTCGCTGCCCGCCGGGGTCAGGAAGATTTTCTTGCCCAGTTGTTCGAAGAGCGGGAGTCCGGCGTGTGTCTCAAGTTGTTTGACCTGTGTCGAGACGGCCGGTTGCGTGAGGTGCAATTCTTCGGCGGCGCGCGAAAAGCTCAGATGGCGCGCGACGGCTTCGAAGACCTTCAACTGACGGAGCGTGGCGTGTTTCATGCGGCAGGCTTCCAGAGTTCGGGGCGTGCGGCGGAACGGTTTCCGCTCGCGAAGTGCGATTGAGGAAGTATAAGTAATCGTTGATGGTTTGCATAATTAACTTTAACTGTCTTTTATGGGTTGGGCTGCGTAATCTGCAATGGCAGCCCGCATGAAAGTGATGTGACAGCAAAGCGTCGGTGACATGTCGCGTCAGGCGAGAGCGGGTTCGCGTGTTCTGGAGACGATCACTGTTTTGGGAGAGCGCCATCATGTCTGTCATCGAAACGCATATCAAACCCGCCGCCCTGGCACCGGTTGCCAACGCCCATCTGCATGCGTTCAACAACGCATTCGTCGAGTTGGGGCTGGACTGGTATTGGTGTCCCCACACGTACACCCGTTTGTTGCATACGACCGGGAATCAAGATTTGCCGCTGGCGTACCTCGAAGGCGCTTCGGCGCAGGCGTTGCGCATGGCCGAACTGGTGCTGATCGGGGCCTATCTCGACGGACACCAGCCGCATCTGCTGCGCGCCTACGAGCCGGAATTCCTGTGCGACCTGATTCATTGCACGAAGGTGCGTTGCTTCGAAGCGGCCAATGACGGGCGTTCGATGCAGCCCGCGCGAGCCACAGTGGCCTGAGTTTCACAACACGACAGGGGCTCAGACCCCGAGACAATAACTATGCATATTGGCATTCCAAAGGAGACGGCCGGCGGCGAATCCCGCGTCGCGGCCACACCGGAAACGGTGAAGAAGCTGGTGAGCGCAGGGCATCGCGTCACCGTGGAGCGTGGCGCCGGCGAGGCCGCGAGCGTACCCGATGCGGCGTATGTCGCAGCGGGCGCGTCGAGCGGCAGTGCGGCCGAGACCCTTGGCGCCGAGCTGGTGCTCAAGGTCCGCGCGCCGTCGGTTGCGGAAGTCGCCCAGATCCCGCGCGGCAGCGTGGTCGTCGGCATGCTCAACCCTTTCGACGCCGAGAATAACGCCCGCATGGCGGCGGCCGGCGTCGTCGGCTTCGCTTTGGAAGCCGCGCCGCGGACCACGCGTGCGCAAAGCATGGACGTACTGTCCTCGCAAGCCAAC
>NZ_CABPSM010000027.1 GCF_902459555.1 Pandoraea horticolens
CCCAGGCGTGGATCGGCCAGATTGACGTAACGGCGCACGAATTCCGGTGCGTTCGGATCTTGCGGAACGAGGGCCATGCCAACTCCTGATGATTCGGTAAAGTCTGAGAAGGGTGAATACGAAACCTGGTTGAAACTCTGTGGCGGACGTCCATCCGCCCGATCTGCCTGCGTCTTAGTCGCGCACCAGATCCTCCAGACGGAATCCCGCGATCCGGAAGATCTGCCGCAGACATTCTTCAATCTCGTCCGCCCGGCTGTTTTCAAGACGCACAGCAAAATTCTCGATGATGCTGCTGCGCGTGTGACCACGCACCGCCAGAATGTACGGGAAACCAAACTTGGCCTTGTACGCGCCATTTAGTTCGGTCAGACGCGCAAACTCTTCAGCGCTGCATTGATCGAGCCCCGCCCCCGCCTGCTCTCGCGTAGACTCAGCCGTCAACTCGCCACGCACCGCCGCCTTGCCCGCCAACTCAGGGTGAGCCCGTATGAGATCAAGCTGCGGGCCTTCACCCGCATCGATCACAGCTTGGCACAGGGCGTCATGCAACGCATTGACGGTGGCAAACGGCCGGTCTTCCCACGCGGCTTCCGCCACCCACGGGGAATGCTCGAAAATGCCGTCGAGCGCGGCAACGAACTCGGCGAGCAGCAGCACCGACAACTCGGCAACAGTACGTTGTGTCATAGGCAACGGGGCGTTCATCAACCGCTCTCCTGGAAAACAAAGGTGGCGCCCCCCGCCATGCTCCACGCACAGCCCGATGACGCCTGTCGGATTCAATCTGGATACCAACCACTACGCACTACGCCCCTCCGAACGCAGCGCCTCACGCATGAACTCGCTTAAGCCGCCACGAACGGATGACGCTCTTGCCAGTGACGCGCCACGTCGATGCGACGGCACACCCACACGCGATCATGCTTCTCGATGTGATCGAGGAATCGCTGTAACGCAGCGAAGCGCCCCGGACGGCCCAGCAACCGGCAATGCATGCCGACGGACAACATCTTCGGCGCCTCGTCACCCTCCGCGTACAAAACGTCGAAGGCATCGCGCAGGTAATGGAAGAAATGGTCCGCCGTGTTGAAACCCTGCGGCGCCGCAAAGCGCATGTCGTTGGAATCAAGGGTGTACGGTACGACGAGATGCGGCTTGACCTCGCCACCACTCGTCTGCACCTGCGTCCAGAACGGCAGGTCGTCGCCATAGTTGTCCGAGTCGTAGACAAACCCGCCCTGCTCAACCACCAGACGGCGCGTATTCGGGCTGTCGCGGCCCGTGTACCAGCCAAGCGGCGCGCTCCCCGTCATTTCCTTGAAGATGTCGATGGCGATACGCATGTGCTCGCGCTCCGTCGCCTCATCCACGTTCTGGTAGTGAATCCAACGCCAACCGTGGCACGCAATCTCGTGCCCCAACGCCTGAAACGCCGCAGTCACTTCCGGATGACGCTGCATGGCCATCGCCACACCGAAGACGGTCAGCGGCAGCCCGCGACGCTCGAATTCACGCAAGATGCGCCACACGCCCGCACGCGACCCATACTCGTAAATGGACTCCATGCTCATGTGACGCGCCTCGTAAGCCGCCGCGCCAACGATCTCGGACAGGAACTGCTCGGACGCTCGATCACCGTGCAAAACACAGTTCTCGCCGCCTTCTTCGTAATTCAGAACAAACTGAACGGCGATTCGCGCACGCCCCGGCCAGTCGGCAAACGGTACGTGGCGGCCATAACCGATCAGGTCGCGGGGATAGTCCTTGGAGCTTGCGTTGTTGCTGGCCATGATGTCTTGGCGTCCTTCTGATGGCGGAACGATCGAAGAAGTGTAGCCAAATCCACCCCCCGGAAACATAGCCATATTCAGATATTCAGGCTGCGTCTGGACGTATAGTCGCCCCCTCTTCGCCATGCGCTCACAACCCTGCACATGGCTAGACTTCGCCCCACATCGCCCTCGCCACCGCACCCCATGGAACGCCAACTTCCACGAAGTACTCGCCAAACAACCACAAATTTCGCACAACCGTCACCAAACCGGCCGGACAGCAAAAAAGCACGCCGGGCCGTCGAATCGACCCGGCGTGCTTTCGTATACGGCGTTTGCGCCTTCCCGAACCCTCGGCCCGGTGTCACGCCGCCATATAGGGATATCCCGTAAGCGTCAGCGTGACCTCTGTCCCTGACGTCTGCAATCTGGCATGCCCCCCGACCGGCAAGGTCAGTTTGTCGGGACAATGGCCGAACGGCATGTCTGTCACGACCGGAATACCGATGACCTTGCGCACACTCTCGATCATGGTCGGCATGTCGTACCCGTTGTCGTAGTCGGTCACGCGGTACTGCGAGAAGTCCCCCAGCACCAACGCCCGCTGCCGCGCCAGAATGCCGGATTGATGCAACTGATACAGCATCCGCTCAACCCGGTAAGGCGGCTCGTTCACGTCCTCGACGAACAGCACACCACCATTGATCTGCGGCAGATACCGCGTGCCGATCAGGCTGCATACCATCGCTAGATTCCCGCCCCATAAGGTGCCGGAGACGTCGATGTCCCCGCTCGCACCATCGCCCTGCCACTGGGCAACGTGACTCGGTGAGTGCAGCACCGATTGAAATTGCGTGACGGTGAAGCCGCTCAGCGACTCAGCACCGAAGTCCGCCAGCAACATTGGCCCCGCAAAGGTGCTCAGATGCGCCTGCGCCAACAGCGCCAGTTGCACTGCGGTGAAGTCGCTGTGACCGATCATCGCCACCGGTGCGCCCGACAACCGGCTATGCAGCCCCTCATAGTCGAGATGATCGAGCAGATGCACAGCCCCATACCCGCCGCGCACCGCGAGTACGACGTCGGGAACAGAGTGGTCGGGTTGCGCCAGTCGATTGATTTCAGCTACGCGCTCGGCATCGGTGCCCGCAAAGCGCAAATACCGGCGCTCAAGTGCTTCACGATTGGCCACGGTGTAGCCAAGCCGCTCCAGCGTCTCGATGCCACGCGCGGCAACCTCGGCGTCGGGCGCATAGCCGGACGGCGCAATCAGTTGGAGATGCTTGGTCTGCGTCAATTGGAAGATCCCGGTGTAGGTGTAGGTGTAGGCGTCGGCGTCTCGGCCGCTGCCTCGGCAGCGGCCGACAAACGTCGTGCCCTCGCTGCAGCACGCCGTTCGCTAAAGAAGGTCTGGAGAATGCCGACGCACTCGTCGCGCATGACACCGCCAATGACTTCGGCGTGATGATTGAGGCGCGGCTCCGCAAACAGGTCGACCACGCTGCCGCAGGCCCCCGTCTTGGGGTCCATCGCACCATACACCACCCGCCTGATTCGCGCATGCATGATGGCGCCCGCGCACATGACGCACGGCTCGAGCGTCACGTACAACTCGCACTCCGGCAAACGGTAGTTGCCCAACGCCTGCGCCGCAGCCCGCAACGCCTGCATCTCGGCATGCGCAGACGGATCGTGGCCGCCCACCGGACAGTTGTGCCCGACGGCGACGACCTGCCCGTCGCAAACGACCACAGCACCGACCGGCACCTCTCCCTGCGCCATTGCGGCGCGAGCCTGCTGGAGCGCCAGGCCCATGTAGGTCTCGTCGGTCGCGGGTAAATCTCGATTCATGAAACGTTGACGAAAAGCCGCCGCGCGTTGCCACCCCTTCCGGACTCGCCCCGCACAGCGCAATTGGCCGCTATCGGCAATGCGCTATTCTCGCACAGCCCCCCCCGCTACCACCGCGCCCCTCGCCACATCCCGCACATCCTGTCACCAGCAATATCCCGCGTTCTCAGCCGGGCACCACACCCTCACGCCATCACGGCGTTCGGCACACCGCGCTTGCGATACAGCACAAGCGTCGCAATCAATCCGCATGCGGCGGCAAAGGTCATCCACCAGCCCGGCGCCGCCTTGTTGCCGGTCACGCCGATCAGCGCCGTCGCCACCGCCGGGGTGAAACCGCCGAAAAGGGCCGTCGCCAGGCTATACGCCAGCGAGAATCCCGCCGTGCGCACATCCACCGGCATGATCTCGGTCAGCGCCACCACCATCGCGCCATTGTAGCTCGCATAGAGGAAGGACAACCACAACTCGACGATCAGCATCTTGCCAAACGTCGGCGCCACAACGAGCCACGCCAACGTGGGATACGCCGTCAGGATGGTCAGCACGGTAAAGACGATCAACAGCGGCCGCCGTCCAATACGATCGGACAACGCACCCATCACCGGCAGCCAGATGAAGTTGGAAACCCCCACGCAGAAGGTCACGGCGAGCGCATCGGTCGTCGACAGCTTGAGCACCGATTTCCCGAACGTCGGCGTATAGACGGTGATCAGGTAGAACGACACGGTCGTCATCGCCACCAGCATGGTGCCGGCCACGACCAGCCCCCAGTTCTGCATGATCGAACGGAAAATCTCCCCCGTGCTCGGACGATGTTTGCGCGCAAGAAAGGCCTCGGTTTCCTGCAATGAACGCCGAATGACAAACAACACTGGCACGATCATGCAGCCGATGAAAAACGGGACGCGCCAACCCCAATCTGCCACTTGCCCCAGCGTCAGCCATTTGTTGAGCAGGTACCCCAGCAATGCCGCCACGATGATGGCGACCTGCTGACTCGCCGACTGCCAACTCACATAAAAGCCTTTATGACCCGGCGTCGCCATCTCCGACAGATAGACGGACACCCCGCCCAACTCGACACCCGCCGAAAAACCCTGCAACAATCGGCCAATGAGCACGAGCAGCGGCGCCAGATACCCGATGGTCGCAAAACCAGGGATGAACGCGATGAGAACGGTGCCCATCGCCATGATGGACAATGTGACGATCAACCCCCGGCGACGCCCGATCCGGTCAACGTACGCACCCAGAATGATGGCGCCCAACGGCCGCATCAGGAAGCCCGCGCCGAAGGTCATGAACGTGAGCATCAGCGACGCAAATTCGTCGCCCGATGGAAAAAACGTCGCGGAGATGTAGGTGGCGTAAAAGCCAAACAGGAAGAAGTCGAACATCTCCATGAAATTGCCACTCGTGACACGAATCACGGTGGCAACTTTCGATGGAGATGTACGCGAAACCGACGCAGGGCTGACGGGGCTGGTAGCCATGAAGTTCCACCTCACCGGACACAATGTCGCTCAAGATAGCACTTGATTCGACGCCCGGACACCATGTTTCTCCTTCGCGCGAGCCCCCCCCCCCGCCAAGCCCGTATTACCGAATATTTCAGTCCCAGGCCGGGGCGAGCGACGCCGGGTTGGCCTGACGATCGTTGCGATCCAGCGCTGCAATCTGCGCCATGTCCTCATCGCTCAGGCGCAAATCGCGCGCCTTTATGTTGCTGGCCAAATTCTCGCGCTTGGTCGATGACGGAATGACGGCATACCCCTGCTGCATCGCCCACGCCAGCGCCACTTGCGCCGGCGTCGCCCCATGGTTGCCGGCAATCTTCACCAGCACCGGATCGTTCAGCACTTTGCCGTACGCCAGCGTCATGTACGACGTAATAGGTACCCCCTGCGAGCGGGCAAATTCCGCCACCTTCCGGTTCTGCAGATACGGACTCAGCTCAATCTGGTTGGTCGCCAATTCACCCGCCCCAACAATACCGATGGCCTGCCGAAGCAACGCGATGGTGAAGTTGGAGACGCCGATGGCACGCGTCAGCCCCTGTTCACGCGCCTCGCGCAACGCGCCGAGATATTCCTCCATCGACACGGCATTGGCAGGCGACGGCCAGTGAATCAACGTCAGATCGACGCGGTCGGTGCCCAGCTTCGACAGACTGTCCTTCAGACTCGGAATCAGCTTGTTGTGGGAAAAGTTGTCGATCCAGATTTTGGTTGTCAGATACAGCTCGTCACGCTTGACGGGCGATGCCGCGAGAGCTCGGCCAATGTCAGCCTCATTCTCATAGATCTGCGCCGTGTCGATGGCACGATAACCCAACTCCAGCGCGTTGGTGACGGTGTCGAATACCGTTTGGCCCTTGAGACGGAACGTGCCGAGGCCGAAGGCGGGAAGACTCATGAGTGCAACTCCTGTCGAAAACGTCGCGCCAGAAAAATCAACGTCGGTTGAATGGCTTGACTGAAGGCCACAGTGTGTCGGATTCCCGCTCGCGCCAAAAGTCCCCGCAGACGCACAAGATTCGTGCCTCGGGTTCATAAATATGTGCGACTTAGGATGTTGCTCTCTGCAATCGGGAAATGGGCTCAGATGGCGGCACGCGCAAGAAAGCCGACGTCGTCACGCGCCATCGCCTTGATTTCATTGCGCGTTCTGAGAATGTGTGCCTCGAGAAGAGACACCACCGCGGTTACGTCGCGACGCCGGCATGCCGTCAGAATCTCGTAATGGTCGTGCTGTGGCTTCTCTTTGCCGGTGGCCTGCGACATAGCCAAATGCGAATACCGGTCGGTATTCAGGCAGTATTCTTCGATGAGCATCCGCAGACGTCGGTTGTTGGCCGGCGCGGAGAGTGCCAGATGGAAACGCCGGTTGTACTCGGCCCACTCCGAGACGACTTCAGACGCCGAGTACTCGGCCAGGATCTGCTCCATCACCTGAAAGTCGCGCTCCGCCATATTGGGCACGGCGAGCTTGGCGGCGTGGCATTCGAGCGCTACGCGAATATCGAGCAACTCGCACAACTGTTCGAGATTCATGCTCGCCACCGTTGCACCACGGTTCAGACGGTGCGTGACCAATCCTTCCGCTTCCAACTGACGCAACGCTTCGCGTACTGGCACTCGGCTGGCGTTGAAGCGCTCGGCCAGCGCTTCCTGACGCAATTGATACCCACCCGGAAGCACGCCGCTCAATATCTCGTGGCGAAGCGTATCGCGAATGGCCTGATGACGTGCCTGGGGTCCGGAGGTTCGCATGATCACTTACCCGCTCGCGCCTCCGCGAGCGCAATCGTCAGATGGGCCACCTTTTTCTTGAGCGCATCGCGCTCGGCGGTCATGGCCTTGAGTTCTTTCGACAGACGCGTCAGTTCGTCGGACGGATCGGCGCTGGTGTCCCACGGCGGGGTACCGTCATCGTCGTCTTCGACGATCTCTTCGTCCTTCTTTTTGCGCGGCTTGACCGGACGCGCCTCACGCACCTGACGTGCCAACTCGCGCAACTCCTGCTTGCCCGCCACCACCGCTGCCACTTGCGCCGCAGCCGGTAAGGTCGAGACGGCCGCCGCCGCATTGATCGACACTTCGCCGCGCTTGACCGCATCCACCAATTCCGGCGCCGCCGCATTGTGGATCTGCTCGATTTGCCCCAGCGTATTGCTCGACAGACGTGCCGCCCGAGCCAGCGCCGCGCGCGTGAGCGCCATCGTGTGCGCCGGAATCGAGGTCTTGCCGCCGTCCTGGGCGGCGCCATCGTTCGCCATCTCGGCCTGCGGGGCTTCCGCCGGTGCAGGAGCTTCTGCGCCACCGCTACGCGCTTCGAGAATCGTCTTCTTGCGCAACGCCAGCACGCCGCGCTGGTAATCGGACACGCTGCGCCGGCCCAGATGGTTGTCGATCATCCACAGGCGCACGTCGTCCATCGACTTGAACGATGGGTTCTGGACGGTTCGAAATTCGATGCTGTGCTTACGGCAGATCTCGTAGCGATTGTGGCCGTCGACCAGCACATCGCCCCACAGGACGAGCGCGTCGCGGCAACCTTCGGCAAGCAGGCTCTGTTCGAGCGCAGCATATTCATCAGGCGTCAACGGATCGATGTACGCCTTGAGTTCTTCGTTGATCTGGACTGTCATGGATTTTTGTAACGATGCCCCCGTACCCGATGCCGCTGGCAGCAGCGCCATGTGGTACGTCGGCAAGGAGAGACTTTGCAGGCCGCATTATCGCCTGTCTGACCGGCATTGACGAAACGTCCCCGTCACACCTTGCTCGTCCGGGCGCTCAGGACAGCACGCCGTGGTCTGTCAGGAAGGCCTGAATGCGTGCCAGACGTGCCACCGGGTCCGCCATGCTCAGCAGCGTTTCCTTTTCGTGCGCCGGCAACGGCAGCAACTCGGCCCAGCGATCAGCAACCCATCCGCATTCGTCGAGCCGGTACGGCGGCGCCAACGGCAATTTCGCCGCACGCGCCGGATCGCGTTGCAACCCGGCGATCAGCTTGCCCAGCGTATCGGCACTGATCTGGAGCGAATCGGGGATGGCGACATTGGTGTCGTCCGGCAGCATTTGCGCCTCTCCCATCCATAACCCGTATTTCCCCAATTCGACGGACGAGAGACGGAACTTGGTTGTGCCGCGACACACGATTTCGAGCAACGACGGCATGGTCGCACGCCAGTCGTCGATGCGCGCCATCGTGCCGATCATGGCGGGCTCCTCGACGCTATCGGGCAGACGCACTTCACTGCCCTGACGCAAGACGACGACACCGAATTCGGTGCCGTCGGCAAGGCATCGCTTGATCAGGTCGAGATAGCGCACCTCGAAGATGCGCAGATGCAATACCCCAGCGGGAAACAGGGCATTGCCGAGCGGGAAGAGCGGGATCTGGGCCATGCCATATGATGACACGAAGTCACACACGGCAAGTGCCGATGTCTGGACAGACAGACGCCTCCTGCGCGAACCGGTCGATCAGGAAATCTAGCAGCGCGCGCACGCGCGGGACCATGTATCGCGTACGATGCCGCACCGCATACACCCCCGGCTCCTTGTCGACGTAATCGGAAAGCAGGATCTTCAGCCGCCCTGCCCGCACATCGTCGGCGGCGTCCCACAGCGTTTTGCGCACAATCCCCCGTCCGTCAAGCGCCCAGCGGCGCGCCAGCGTCCCATCGTTCGTCTCCCACGCCTGCGCCATCGGCACCGTGAATTGCCAGGTCGCTTCCGCCTTGCGGAAATGAAACTCGTTGAGTGGCCCCGACGACGTCACCAACACGATGAACCGATGCGCCGAGAGCGCCTCCGGGGTCGACGGCTCCCCATGACGGGCCAAATAATCCGGCGACGCACACAGCACACGGCACATCGGCGCGAGACGTCGCGCCACGAGCGTGCCGTCATCCGGCTCGCTAAAGCGAATCGCCAGATCGACGTCGTCCTGCACGAGATTGGAGATGGAGTCGGTCAACGTCAGGGATAGCCGCACGTCAGGATGACGTGCCGTGAATTCGTCAAGCCAGGGCGACAGTTTGTGCAGTCCGAAATCGGTCGATGCAGACAGCCGTATCTTGCCCCGTATTGCCGCGCACCCTGCCTGTAGCGCCGCCTCGCCGTCGTCAATGGCCTGCAAGGCGACGAGACAGTGCGAGAGATAGACGCGCCCCTCGTCCGTGAGACGTAACTGACGCGTCGTGCGCACGAACAGACGGGTCTGCAACGACGCCTCAAGCTTCGCCAGACGCGCGCTCGCCGCAGCGGGCGACAGCCCCAGCTTGCGCCCGGCCGCCGACAGGCTGCCGAGCGTCGCCGCGCTCGTGAAGAGACGCATATCACCAAGTTTGTCCGTTGCCATTTTTCATTCAGATTTGAAATTCATTCAAATTTCCCGCGAATTATCAAATATAGCGCGCGTTGGCAGACTACGTCACATCGTCCCGCCCGGGACACTTCATGTTTGGACTCCCCCTCATGTCAACCTCCCCCGCTTCCTCCCCAACGCCATCGCACGGCCGCGCAGCAACATCGTCCACGTTAGCCGACGCCACGCCCTGGGCATCGATGACGGCGTTGATGCTCGCCACGTTCGTGGCGGCCGCGAACGAAACGGTGCCCGCCGGCCTGCTGCCGCAGCTGGCCGACGGCTTCAACATTTCCGAATCGTGGGCAGGCCAGATGGTCACGCTATGCGCCCTCGGCGCCGGCGTTGGGGCGGTACCCCTGACCGTGCTGATGCGTCGCTGGTCTCGCCGCACGGTATTGCTGGTCGCCCTGCTCGGCTTTGCCGTCTGCAATGCCGTCACCGCTGTCTCAACCGATTTCACGCTGACGCTGGCCGCGCGCTTCGTCGTCGGTCTGGCAACGGGGCTCGCGTGGAGTGAGATCGCAACCTATGCGCGCCGTCTTGTTAGCCCATCGCGGCAAGGACGCGCGCTCGCGTTCGCCATGCTCGGCGTCCCCCTCGCGTTGGCGATCGGTGTTCCCGCAGCCACCGCGCTCGGGCATCTCATCGGCTGGCGCTGGGTGTTCGGCGCGCTGGCGGCTGTCGCGCTGATTCTCGTCGGCTGGATGCGCCTGATCGTGCCCGACGTGCCGGGCACGAACGACACCGGCAGCGGCTCCGGCGCGCGGGCCTCGATGATCGACGTCCTTCGTCTGCCGGGCGTTCGTCCGGTGCTCGCGGTGGTGATGCTGTGGGTTATCGCGCATTACACGCTCTATACCTACATCGCGCCGTTTCTGGCGTCGGCAGGCATGGGCGACCGGCTCGCCGCCGTCTTGTCGACGTTCGGCATCTGCACGCTCGTGGGGCTCTGGGGTGTCGGGCTGTGGGTGGATCGCTGGCTGCGCCGACTTGTGCTGCTGGCCCTCGCCGGGTTCACGATCGTCATTGTCGTCTTCGGGACATGGCCGACGTCGTGGCCGGTACTCGTCGCCGGCGCGGTACTCTGGGGCCTCAGCTTCAGCGGCGCACCGACGATCTTGCAAACGGCGCTGGGCAACGCGGCGGGTAAGCACGAGAACGTTGCGCAATCGATGCTCGTGACGGTGTTCAATCTGTCGTTCGCGGGCAGCGGGATCCTGGGTGGCGCGGTGCTGTCGACATGGGGTGCCGCCGCGCTGCCGCATGTGCTGGTAGTGCTCGCACTGGCCGCGTTGGGTGTCGCGTTCGCGGCCAGACGGCATGGCTTCGTGCAGCGTATTCAGGCGTAAATTCGGGCCACTGCCGACGAGCGGCAGCGAAGGCGCGCAACACGTTAAGCGACGGCAATCGGCCGAGGGCTTGCATCACGTTGTAATTTTTCTACTGAGTGATGTGTTGAAATCCGGTTCGTCGAGCGTGTGCGGCAATGTTACGCTGACGCACGCAAATCATGAAAGCTGACCACCATCGGGGTGTTTGTCAGCGTATTCGGAGGATATCGGCATGACAGTGGAAAAAGTAGCGTTGATTACGGCCGGGGGCAGTGGCATGGGTGCGGCGGCAGCGCGGCGTCTCGCGGCGGACGGTTTCAAGATCGGCATCCTGTCGTCGTCCGGCAAGGGCGAGGCATTGGCCTCCGCGCTGGGCGGTGTGGGCGTCACCGGGTCGAACCAGTCGAACGAGGCGCTGGAGAAGCTGGTCGCGTTGGCCGTCGAGCGCTGGGGCCGTATCGACGTGCTCGTGAACAGTGCAGGCCACGGCCCGCGTGCGCCGATTCTGGAAATCAGCGACGAGGATTGGCATCGCGGTATGGATACCTATCTGATGAACGTGATCCGCCCCACGCGACTCGTGACCCCGATCATGCAGAAGCAAGGCTCGGGCACGATTATCAACATCTCGACGGCGTGGGCGTTCGAGCCGAGCGAAATGTTCCCGACATCCGCCGTGTTTCGCGCCGGACTGGCCTCGTTCACGAAGCTGTTTGCGGACAAGTACGCGAAGGACAACGTGCGGATGAACAACGTCCTGCCGGGATGGATCGACAGCCTGCCGCAGCAAGAGACGCGACGTGAGAGCGTGCCGATGCAGCGTTACGGCAAGGCGGAAGAGATCGCGGCGACCGTGGCGTTTCTGGCGTCCGAAGGTGGCGGTTACATCACCGGCCAGAACATTCGTGTCGACGGCGGACTGACACGCTCGGTTTGAGGCAGACGCGCACCCGCAAAACGCATTGCAGACATTCCTGGGTGCGCAGCGCATCGGCCGCCAAGTTGAATCACAGCGTGACGACCTCGGGCTCGAGCGCGTTATCAAGGTACGGACGGTTGCCTTGCCCGCCCGCCAACGCCCTCAGGCTTCCGGTGACTTGGACGCCATGCACTCGACTTCGACGCGCGCATCGAAAGCCATGCCATTCACGCCGAACGCGCTTCTGGCCGGGTACTTACCTTCGGTGAAGTAGCGCTTGTAGATATCGTTGAAGGCAGGCCATTCCTTCATATCGGCGAGGAATACCGTGCACTTGACCACATTGTCCATCGCGTAACCGTTCGTTTCGAGAACGGTCTTGATGTTGCGCATCATCTGATGCGACTCGGCCTCCACGCCCCCCGGTGCGAGCTTCTGCGTTTCCGGCACGATGCCAAGCTGGCCCGACAGATAGAGCATATTTCCGACCTTAACGGCTTCTGTAAAAGGGAACGACCCTTTCATGACCTTGCCCGAATTCAGGTACTGCGGTTCGGCGGCAATAGCGGAAACAGCGACCGTGGCAAGAACAGTGGCAATCAATGTGCGGACTTTATTCATGAAAATTCCTCGATAGTTTCGGACAATCAAACACCTGCGAATTCAGTGGCTCGCGCCCACGAAGTGTTTGTCTCACCATCGCGGCAGACGCCTTGAACAGAGACGATGCATGAAGGGCAACTACGTGACTGGCTGAAAGGCGTTGAGCTTGCTCGTGATGGGTATTGAGTTTTCGATGATATGCGCCGGTTTGCTTTCAGGAAACGAATAAGGCCTCACGTCACCCCGTTTTGGGAACCGTAGTACGCAAAAGCGCATGAAATCCCCTCGGATGCTTCACAGCGAGAACTAATGCCTCGATTCCTGATATCGCGATCACGCTCCGCACATCGGATTGGACGAGTACCTCGCGGTGAGTCAGAGGGCAGGCACCGTCTGCTCCCGCGCGTAGCGTGCCGGCGGCAATCCGACGTGACGGGCGAACGCAACGCTGAACGCGCTCGCGGAGCCGTAGCCGACGCACTCCGCAATCTCGGCGATGCCACGGTTGCTCCGCCGAAGCATGTTCTTTGCCAAGGCCATGCGCCAGGTCAGCAGATACGCCATCGGCGCGAGGCCTACCGCACGGCTGAAACGCTCGAAGAAGACTGAACGAGAGAGTGCCGCTTCCCTGGCCAACTCTGCCACCGTCCACGCTCTGGCTGGGCTTTCATGCATCCGGCGGAGGGTGACGGCAAGGCGTTCGTCGGCAAGCCCCCGCACGAGGCCGGGCGACGCGGGTGCCCCGGTCGTCGAGCGAAGGGCTTCTATAAGCAGGACTTCGAGCAGGTGGTCGAGAATGACTTCGCGCGCCGGACGCCGATCGCGAAACTCGTCTTTGACAAGCTGAACAAGGGTGGTGAGTCGCGGCTCGCCACGCACATGCACGACCCGGGGAAGCAGCGACACCAGCAGGTCCGCGTCGGGAGAGTCGAAGCTGCAATGGCCCACCAGCATTCTCAGGTCAGGCGATCCATGCTGATCGCCGATCCTGAATTCCCCGACGGCAAGGGCAACCGGTACGGCTTCCGGCGTATCGGCCGGGAGCGGCGCCATGCTGGACATTGCGAAGCCGTAAGCCTCAGGGACCAGGATGAAATCCCCCGAGCTGAGTGCAATCGTTTCCCCCCCGTCAACCGCGAGGCGGCAGGCGCCTTCAAGAACGACGCAATAAAAGGGCTGCCCGGCATCCGAGCGGTGGATATGCCACGGCCCGGCGCCGACGATGAGCTTGGCGTGCCTGGCGTGTGGCTGGAGAAGCGTGACCACCTCTGCCAACGGGTCAATCACAACCGGACTCCTGCGAATTAATTCTGGACTTTCAATTATAGAAAGTCCTGTCTCGGTAGTCTATCGTCTTGGCATTGCAACTCACCTTTGAGCCCCCTATGAAAACCGTTTTGATCACCGGATGCTCTTCTGGCTTCGGCCTTGAAACCGCCAAGTACTTCCTCGAGCGCGACTGGAAGGTTATTGCGACAATGCGTACGCCGCGAGAGGACGTGCTGCCCAGCTCCGCAAATCTACGCATACTCGCGCTCGACGTGACGGATCCCGAAAGCATCCGGCAGGCGGTCGAGGCCGCGGGGCCGCTAGATGCTCTCGTCAACAATGCAGGTTTCGGCTCGGCAGCGCCCTTTGAGGTCACCCCGATGCCGACGATACGCGAACTCTTCGAGACCAACACCTTCGGCACGATGGCTATGACGCAAGCGGTGCTGCCGCAGTTCAGGCAACGCAGAGCCGGCGTCGTCGTGAACGTCACGTCGAGCGTCACCTTGAAAGCGATTCCGCTGATCGCCGCATATACGGCGAGCAAGGCGGCGGTGAACGCATTCACCGAGTCGATGGCATTGGAACTCGAGGCGTTCGGCGTGCGCGCGCACCTGGTGCTGCCGGGGCGTGCGCCGGAGACCCGCTTCGGCGAGAATGGACGCGCCCACATGCAAGGTCTCGACCACGAGGCCTATGCCGGGGTAGTACAGGGCTTCATGGCGGGATTGCGCGAGCCGGGACCAATCACCCATGCGCGGGATGTGGTCGAAGCGGTGTGGCGCGCGGTGACCGATCCGTCAAGTGCCATGCGGGTTCCCGCCGGCGCTGACGCTGAGATATTGGCCGACGGACACTGAACCGGACGCCAGCGGCGTCCGTATCCCGACGACAGTCGCAAAGCGCGCAGGGCATGCGATATGCGCTGATATAAGCGGTCGGATTGACGGTATCGGGCAAAACCGTCCGAGGAGGGAATATCGATACCGTCAGCAGTACCGACATCCCCGCCAGGCATTACCCGAATTACCACGGTATGCCATCGCGGACGCCGATCTTGGTTATTTCCCTTCGGGAAAAACAGCGACGCTTCGAATTTCAATCTTGAGTTGAGGAAGCGCGAGCGACTCGACCCCAATTATCGACCAGGCAGGGAATGGACGCTCGGTGTAGCGGGCCTTGACCGGCAAGAACTCATCGACCGTATCTTTAAGATTGACGTGATAGCTCACCACCTCGACAAGATCGGCCATCGTCACCCCTGCAGCCGTAGGATTTCCTTAGTTCGCTCCAGGGCAACCTCAGTCTGTTCAGCAACGCTCTCGGGAACCGAGCCGTCGGATCGGAAACCGACCTCGCCAGCGATGAAAAGAAAGTTGCCCGCGCGAACGGCAGGCGAATAGCCATAACTCTCATAACCGCTTTGCGTCGCAGCAAACATCGGGTGATCCGCAGGGATCTCAAACGCTTTCTTGGTCATTCCTTATGTCCTTGTCTTGATTCTCTCTATCGAGCGACATGAACGGCTAGATCTTCGATAACTTGCCTGCACCGCTCAGGCCACCAACCATACGCCTGATTGAGGTAGTCTCAAAAGACGTTTTTCCCTCGATTTAAGACGAACGACTCTATCTGCAAACTTCCCTTACAATGAGACAACTCAGGATTCTCGGTTGACAATCTTTTCATGCATCGAATTGGATTCTTCGTTTGCCGTGGCCACGACGCGCTCGATCTCGCTGGCCCACTTTCGACTTTTAATCAGGTAGCGACAGCCGTTGGTCATACCCCATATGATCTTCATGTCATCTCACAGGCGGGGGGTCTGATTCCCGGCAATACTGGTCTTCCGATCGAAACAAAGCCAATTGGAAGACGCACGTTCGATACTGTCATCTTCGTAGGTGGCGATATAGACCCGATGCAGGAATCGGAGAACATCGCCGCTGTCAAGAAATTGAGTGCCAAAGCGTCGCGGGTGGCAAGCGTGTGTACGGGGGCATTTTTGCTTGCGGAAGCCGGCCTATTGAACGAACTGAGAGCGACGACGCACTGGCGCTACACCGCTCAATTGCAGTCTCGCTACCCTCGCACCAGAGTCGAGGGCGATAGTATCTACATCGCGGACGGTCGCATGTGGACGTCCGCAGGTATCGCCTCTGGAATAGACTTGGCACTAGCCATGATCGAAAAAGACATGGGAGCGGAAACTGCGCGCAACGTCTCCAGGCTTTTAGTTGTGCCGTACCGCAGGCCAGGAGGTCAGTCCCAATTCTCTGCCATGTCGCAAATGGATCCGGAATCGGATCGCATTCGCATCGCGCTGAATTTTGCCAGGGAACATTTGGCCGAGGCACTACCTGTGGAGCGACTCGCGGATGCTGCAAATTTAAGTCCGAGACAATTCGGGCGAGCCTTTCGCCGAGAGACGGGTGAAACCCCTGCTAAGGCGGTCGAGCGTTTGCGAGTTGAAGCCGCTCGGCTGCGCTTGCAAGACGGTAGCGAACCCATCGAGCAGATTGCGCTCGCTGTAGGGTTCACCGATCCAGAGCGAATGCGCAGAGCCTTCGTCAAACTGTATGGGCATCCGCCTCAATCAATTCGACGTGAAAGCAGGCTCAGCGGCAACCGCTGATCGATCCTTTGTCTTTCCATAAGGTGTGGAACGTCGAGTTCGGAATCCGCGACAGCACTTCAAAGGGACCTGAGAAATCGCATTGGTCCATATTCGGGAAGATCAAGCCGCCGATCTTCAAATGCTAATTTTCGGGAATCGTCCCCATGTCACGGGATGTACCGCTGCTGCCTTAGGTCCTCCAGCATCTCGAGATACATCTCCTCGCTATCGATGCAATCGTGGAACCCGTGCTTACGTGCCTTGATGGTGCTCGTGATGTTGTCGAAGGTAGACTTGAAAATCAAGTCGCCGAACTTCCACGATACGATTTCCTCGTAGGCGTACGGGCGCAGACCATGCTGTCCGACCAGTTCATTCCATAGCCCGGCCTTGCCCGTCATCATTGGGTGCAACGACATCGGGATCGGCTCCCCTGCGGGAACATCGAAGAAATCAGCCAAACGTGGCCAGACCCGGGCCCATCGGAAGTAGTCACCGTTGGTGATGTTGTAGACCTCACCGCGGCAGTGCGCAGTTTCCCCGGCCCAATCGACGGCTCGAGCGAGGAGCCGGGTGTCCGTCACCTGATACAGCGCGTCGTAGGCAGCACGAGGTCCGGGAAACGACATGGGAACGCCAAGGGCTTTTGCGATAGTCCCGTAAATGGCAATCACCATAAGCAGGTTCATCGGATTCCCAACCGCCAGACCAGCAACGCCTTCCGGACGAAGCGCGGTCCAAGACCACGCCTTCCCGACCGAGTGGTCTCTGAGGAAGTCCTCTTGGTCGTAATAGAAGTTGGGGGGCATATGGCGAGGATCGCTCTCTTTCGCCGGCGAGAGTGGCATTGCACCGAGTTGCACACCGTAAGCCTTGCCACCCTGCATCAGAGTGATGTGGCGCAGATTCGGCGCGTGCTTCTCCATCACCTCGACCATGTTCCTGAGCATCAGCAAGTTCACGTCGACGAGTTCTGCTGGGGAGGATTTCTCTTGATAGGCAGCGAACACGAGATGGGTCGCGTGCGGAACCCGAGAGAAATATCTTTCGCAGGAATCGCGGTCGAGCAGGTCGACCGGCAAGTGCTTCGCGCGTGTGGGGAAATCCGGTGCCCGGCGGGAGACGGCTACCAGGTCCACGTCCTTGTTTTCATAGAACGCGAGGACTCCCCGGCCTATGACGCCTACCGCACCTGCAACGACAACTGTCTTCATGGTTAGGCCACTCGCAAGATGAATACGTTAATTTCCGCACCGGTAACCTACCCTTTTCGGCCTTTCAACACGTCGCCGCATGCCCGCAGCGACGTGTGTGAAAAAGGGGCACCGGCCTGAGTCCGGAACAGACCGGTTCCCGTCAGCAAAATGCAGGGGCGCTAACGCCGGTTAGGGTGCGGAATCGTTCCACATGTCGCGATGCAGCTTCCAAGTGCCACCCTGCTTCAAGAAGATGAGGATCTGCTTGCCTCGGTATTTGAGCTTTCCGCTTTGATCGTGGATCTCGGCATCCGACACCTCTGTCACGACCCGATCGTCTCCGTAGAATTCGTAATTGCTGAAAGATACGGTGTCAGGCTGAGATCCGGTGCTGGCTTTGGTGAAATGCTCGACGATTGCTGCGGCCCCGACGATCCTGTTGCCTCCGGGCGGCAGGAGCGAGCCATCTTTTGTATAGAGGCGGCCTATCGCCTCGTAATCGCCGCGCACATAGGCTTGCACCCATCGGGCGTTCTCGGCCTTGATGGCCGCTTCGGTTTGAGGCTGCAGGCCATTGGCATATGCCGGCAGGGCAACCACGAAAGGCGAAAGGCAAACTGCAACGGCAGCTGCAAAATGACGAATTTGTCGCATCTATCTGTTTCCAATCAAGGGGAAGTGAAGGTGACCGCGAGTATTTCAGCGAACGCCTGGGATTCGGGCGAGGCCCTTGGATGCGCCTGGCAATTCCTTGTCGACCATTGCGACGACTTCCGGCCGTGCGTCTCTGGGATGACCGGAATGGAATGGCGGAGCGGGATCGTATTCGATCACGAGCTGCGTGAATTCGGCGGCCTGTTGCCCCCTCATCTTCGAGGCAACGCGAAGTGCGAAGTCGATGCCCGCTGTCACGCCGCCACCGCTCATGAACCGGCCATTGTCGTCTTCTACAAAACGATCCGGAACGCCGATCGCGCCATATTCGGCGAGCTTGTTGACGAAGGCCCAATGACAGGCACTTCGCTTGCCTTTGAGGATGCCAGTTGCAGCGAGTACGAGCGATCCGTTGCAAACCGACGTAACGTGTTTGGCACTGTCAGCCAGGCGCCGAATCTGCTTCAGGTATTCCGGACGCATAGGCGCCGACAAATCGGAACCACCGGGCACCAGGATCAGGTCGGTCTTCTCGATATCGGCCAGTCGTTCAGTGTTGCCATAAACAACCCCGAACTCGAGGGTGACGTTACCGCCATTGAGACTTCCATAGCGAACGTTCGTATTTGGTAGCCGGTGAAAAATCTCGCTAGGGCCAGCGAAATCGAGAAGCGTGCCCCCGTCGTAATTCACGATCAGAATATTGAGGGGTTCATTGGGGGCAAGCTCCGCCTGACTGCCCGCCTGCGCAAAAGCGGGAGTGGCGCTACCGAGCAAAGCGCCACCCCCCACTACGGCGCCGAGCGCGGCGACGCTTCCGAACTTGAGGGCACCTCGGCGGGAAAGACCTGCTCTGCTAAGTTGCTCTCCATAGGCGTTATTTTTGCTATGGTCGGTCAAGATAATTGCTCCTTGCACTTTGGCCCCTCTCCAAGCACAGTCAGGTTGGGCCAGATTGAAGAACCGCCACGACGAAAATCCTGGCGGGCGTTAATTGGGTTTGCGGGTTTGGATAGACAGCGATGACGTTCAGGGGCTGAAATCGGTCACCGAAGACTTAAAGCTGCGAAGCGCCACCATCGACAACCAGTTCGGTGCCGACGACGTAGGAGGATTCGTCACTGGCGAGATAAAGCGCCGCGTAGGCAATGTCCTCTGCCCGCCCCATGTGGCCCACTGGAATGGCTTTCGCGAGTTCCACCTTGAGGTTGCGAACATCCTCGTCGGCCATCCCCCACCTGCCAATCAGGGGCGTCTCCGTCGCGCCGGGGGCGATCGCGTTAAAGCGGATTTTTCGATCGAGAAACTCGTAGGACCAGCTACGGGCAAGCGATCGCACCGCCGCCTTTGCCGCCGCAGTCAGCGAAATGCCATGCTTGCCGGTCTGATCGACGAACGACGTATTGAGAATGACCGAGGAACCCTCTCTCAAGTCCGGCAGCACCGCTTGAAGCGTGAACACCACGCCCTTGACGTTGATGTCCATGATCTCGCTGTAGAGTTGCTCGTCGATGTCGTTGAGTGGGGATGGGAAAGCCCAGCCAGCATTGGCAAAAACGACATCCAGGCCACCAAACTTCTCTTTTACCTCGGCAGCAATCGCTCGCATGTCCTTAAGCGAACGCACATCGCCCTTGAGGACGAGCGAGTTCTCGCCAAGTTCTGCCTTTACGCGATCAAACACGGCCTCATCGCGACCCGTTACCGCCACTTTGGCACCTTCTGCAATGAAGAGCTTGGCAGTGGCAAGACCAATGCCACTCGTGCCACCCGTGATCAACGCCGATTTGTTCTTAAGCCTCATTTCTGTGTTCCTTTCATTACTTCGCTACACATCAAGTCGCAGAGCAAAGAGTACTGCTGCGCTTGCCTCAAATTGATTTCGTAGGCGAATTATGGAATCCACACAGAATGGCGCAAAGGACTTATATCCCTTAAAAAACGACACGTTGACCAAATGATTCTTAGGCAGCGGTCGCCGTTTCCGATCTCCCACCGAACTGCTGCACGCTTTCCGCAACGCCGCTGCTGCGCGAACTGATGATCCGATCCGCCAGCCTTCCGATGCGCTATCCGGAGGGCGGGATGGAATCGCGCCTGGTCACGCGGCACCTCGACGAAATCGCGCCGGCGCCGACCGGAAACCTTCATTTGCCCATGCCGGCCGACGCCCGGCTTCGCAAGATCGTCGAAACGTTCGTGGACCACACCGCCGATCGCGGGACGATCCGAATCCACAACGAATGGGTTGACACCCCGTCGGGTTGGGATATATTTGTACCTGTTTGTTTTGTTTTTCGTACCAGTACAAAGGATAAATTTATGACTATCCCATCGGATGTTCACCTCAAGATCGGCGGCATCATCTTTCCCGGCATGGACCAATGCGACTTCACCGGCCCGTTCGAGGCCCTCGCCCGAGTCCCCAATTCCACTTTCTTCACCCTCTGGAAGGACAAGAACCCAGTCCGCGACCTCGCAGGCATGCTGCTTCTGGCCGACACCACTTTCGACGAAGCACCCCAGCTCGACGTACTGCTCGTCCCCGGCGGCTACGGCCAGGAAGCGCTGATGAACGACGAGACTGTTCTCGGCTTCATCCGCAAACAGGCCGAAGGCGCCCGCTACGTCTATTCGGTATGCACCGGCGCACTCCTTTGTGGTGCCGCCGGCCTGCTGCACGGCCGCCGCGCCACCACGCACTGGACTGCGATGGACGTGCTGCCGCTATTCGGCGCAACGCCCAGCAACGACCGCGTGGTCATCGACGACAAGTTCGTCAGCGCCGGTGGCGTCACGTCCGGCATCGACGGCTCGCTGATCGTGGCGTCGTTGCTGCGCGGAGAAACCGTCGCACAGGAACTCCAGCTATATATGTCCTACGATCCGAAGCCGCCGTTCCAGGCCGGCTCGCCGGCCACGGCCCCCGCAGCGGTGCTCGCCACCGTCACCGAACGGGCCCGGGTCATCACCGAAAAGCGCCTGGCGACCGGGCAGGCGTACCAGGCCGCACAGGCAGGCGTAGGCGCCTAACCCCATCTCCGACGGGGCGAGTGCAGCCGCGCCCGCCCCCCCCATTTCCGCCCTAAAAACCGGTGTCCGGCTTCGCGAGATCGGTTCCCCCCTCCCTGCCGCCCCCCCCCTTACGGCCGAACCATCGATTCCACACAGGTTTACCCCGATTTTTTTCCATTTGACCGATCGATCTGACCCATCTACATTGAATGGTACATATATATTTATGTACTGGTACGTAAATACAATTTGATCCTCGTTGATCTGGAGAAAAGAATGGACGCGCACATAAGACTGTCAGAACCCATCGCCCCGCCGTCAACGGCGGAGTTCCAGCCCGGCACGTTCGAGGCCTGTGTCGCGTCGAAGAGTCGTCTGATCATCCGCCTCACCGCCGCATTTTTCGTCTGGTACTTCGCTTTGCTGATTGGCGATGGATGGTTTCGTTCGCAATTCGCTACCCCCATTGCCGGCATGGTGAACGTCGGCATGGTGCTCACGCTATCGCAGTATCTTTTCGGCGCCGGCCTCGCGATTTTCTACGCGTGGCGCATGCGCACCATCGACGCACAAATCGCTGCGGCAACGGCAGCCGGTCCGGAAGGAGCACAACGATGAAACGGGACGCATGTTCGCGCCTTTTGCCGCGGATTGCCGCGTGCACGGCGACCCTTCTTTTCCCGGCGCTCGCGCCTGCGGCCGAAGTGGTGCCGCACGCCTACCGGCTGCACGCCTTTTCCGTTTTCGCCGCGGTGATCGCGTTCACGCTGATCGTCACCTGGTTCAGCGCGAGACGAGGTAAAAGCGCCAGCGAGTTCTACACCGCCGGAGGCGGCATCTCGGGCCTGAAAAACGGGCTGGCCATTGCCGGCGACTATCTGTCCGCCGCCGCGTTCCTCGGCGTGTCCGGCCTGATCGCGCTGTACGGCTACGACGGCATGCTGTATCTGGTCGGCTTCTTCGCCGCGCTCATTCCGGTGCTGCTGCTGGTCGCGGAACCGTGCCGCAATCTCGGGCGTTATACGTTCGGTGACGTCCTCGCCTACCGCCACAGCTTCAAGACCTCCAAGATGCTGGCAGCGTTTTCGAGTGTGATCATCGCGATCTTCTACATGATCCCGCAGATCGTCGGCGGCGCCGTGCTGCTCTATGCGCTGCTCGGCGTGCCCTACGAAGTATCGGTGCTGGCCGTCGGCGTCCTGATGCTGCTGTATGTCACGTTCGGCGGCATGCGCGCCACCACATGGGTACAGATCATCAAGGCAGCGTTGCTGCTGAGCATGTGCGGCCTGCTGGCGATGCTGTCCGTTGCGCCGTTCGGCTTCAACGTATCAACGCTGCTCGACACTCTCTCGCACCAGCCCGCGTTGCGCGACTGGCTGCTCGCTTTGCACCGCTTGCCAGCCGACGACAACACGCTCATCTCGCGAACTTTTTTCGAACCCGGCCTTTATCTCAAGGACCCAGTCGAGCTCTTATCACTGGGTCTCGCACTGACGCTCGGCACGGCCGCAATGCCGCATATCCTGATGCGCCTGTTTTCCGTGAAGAACGCGCAGACCGCCCGCCAGTCCGTGCTGTGGGCCATGTTGTGGATCGGCGGTTGTCACCTGCTGATCATCGTGATCGGATTTGCCGCGGCTTATTATGTTGGCGCGGCCGGCATTTCGTCGGCCGACAAGGGCGGCAATCTGGCCGCGCTGCTGCTCGCTCAACACCTTGGCGGCGGTGCCTCGACGACCGGCGGGAACATACTGCTTGGCGCCGTGGCCGCGATCGCGTTCGCCACCATCGTGGCGGTCGTCGCCGGTCTCACGCTGGCCGCCGCGTCGTCGCTTGCGCACGACGTGTACGTCGGCGTGCTGAAGGGCGGCAATGCTTCGGATCACGAACAGGTTCGCGCCGGCAAGGTGGCGTCGGTCCTCGTCGCGTTCATCGCTACAGGCGCAGGCTTGTTCGCCAAAGGCCAGAACGTCGCGCATCTCGTCGGACTCGCCTACGCAGTCGCAGCGTCCGCCAATCTGCCGGCGTTGCTGGCAACGCTCTACTGGAAACGCTGCAACACTGTCGGCGTGATAGCCGGTGTGGTCGGCGGATCGCTCGTCGCGATCGCCCTCGTGCTGGTGTCGCCGAACATGCAGTATCCGCTCGCCGTTCGCGCCGAGGCGACGCGTGCGCTCGCGGCATCCAGTACGCGGCTGGCCGCGCTCGAAGCCGAAGGTGCGATCCGGTATACGGGGCCGGGCGATTTCTCCGCCGCACGCGACGCCGCGCGCACGAGCCGCGACGCGGCGCAGTCCACGCTCGATGCGATCGGCTCGCGCACGACCAGCCTCGTCGGCCTTCGGGCACCGCTCGTATCGCTGCGCAATCCGGGCATCGTATCGGTGCCGCTCGGCTTCCTGTTTGTGGTGATCGGTTCGCTGTTGGGCCGCCGGCGCGGATCGGGCACGGGGTGGAAAGCGCTCGTCTATCGGCGGGACAGCGGAGTCGGCGTCGCCCATGCCGTCGATCACTGATACGCGCTCGCCGCGTCCTTCGCGGCCCAGCGGTGGTTCAGGCCGAAAGCGTGGACGACGTTGTCTGGCACACCCTGACGAGTGCTTCGACGAAGTCGAGCGTTTCAGCTGGCGTCATTCGGGCAGCCGTCACACGGATACCTTGTTGCCCCTCCAGACAGAACTCGTGCCCCGCCCGGACAAGCCAGCCGGCGGCGAACAGCCGCTGCGCCACTTCGAGTTCATTCTGCAGCGGAACCCAGACGTTGAGGCCGGCGCCGGGCAGCACGTCGAAGCCGCGCTTTTTCAGTGCGGCCGTCAGCAACTGGTGACGCTCGCGGTACGCGATGCCCGCCGCCGCGATCTTCTTCTGCACCGAGCCCGTGGTCACGAGTTCGAACACGAGACGCTGCACCAACGTGCTCACCCACCCCATCCCCACGCTCTGGCGCTCCTCCAGACGCTGAACGGTTTGCGCGTCGCCGGTGGAGAAAGCGATCCGGTAGTCCGGCCCGAGCGCCTTCGACAGCGATCGCACCGTCAGCCAGCGCCGCACGCCGGTGTGCCACGAATGGTAGGGCGCAAGGTTCAGCAGGTTCGTATGGTCGTCGTCGATGAACAGCACGTCGCTATTGCCGCTGACCATTTTTTCCAGCTCGGATGCCCGCGCTCGCGACGTCACCACGCCTGTCGGATTATGGGCGCGGCTCGTCGAGATCACCGCTTTGACCCCAGCCTTCAGCGCCTTGCGAAGGCTTGCCGGCACGATGCCCGCAGGGTCGAGCGCGAGCGGTACGGCATCGATGCCCATCGAACGAACGAGAGAATGCACGCTGATATAACCAGGGTCTTCGACTGCAACCCTGTCTCCCGCCCGGATGCCCGAGACAATGAGTGCCCGCTCGATGAGGTCGAGTGCGCCTGCGGACACGAATATTCCGCCGGAAACCTCGATACGATCGTCGATGAACTGCTTGCGCGCCCAGTCAACGAAAGCGTCGTCGTTCCGATGCTCGCCGTAGAGCCGGGGTTCGACGCTCATGCGCGCCATCGCCTCGTGGACTTCGGCCTCGTCCGGAAGAAGGGCCACGTCGGGATTTCCGTCTCTCACGAAACGGGTCTGCGCGGCGCGGCCGGCCGCGTCGCGCGCGCCGGCCGCCGACGCGTGACGGCGCACGGTCGACCCTTGCCTCCCCTCCCCGGAGATCAGACCTCCGTCGCGAAGCTGCCGGTAGGCGACCGCCACCGTGTTCTTGTTAATGCCGAGGCTGTCCGCGAGCGCGCGAACCGTTGGCAGCGTATCGCCGGGTTTCAGACGATCTTCGAGTATCGCGCACTCGATCGCGCGCCTGATTGCGTCGGCCTTTCCTTCGGATGGACTGCTGTTGTCCAGATCGATGACGAGCGCTTCCATGAATTCCCCATGCTTGATAAGACATAGTTTATCTGACAATGGGACAAGCATATTGACTTATTCCGGATGGCTTTCCCGCTCTCCTTGAAACAGCAGTGAACGGCAATGTTTCCATGGTACGAACTTTTATTCATTACCAATACGTAACACACCCGATCGGACAAACCCATTATGGATGACACACTTTTCGACCCGGTTCTTCTGACCCAGCGCATGGTACAAACCCAGACGGTCAATCCGCCCGGCGACGAACTGCTGCTCGCCGCGGAACTTAAAGACCTGCTGAGCGAATTGGGACTTCACACCCTCGTTCAGGAAATCGCGCCCGGCCGCGCAAACCTGGTCGCATGGAGTACCGTCTCGGCCAGCCGCCGCCTGTGCTTCACCGGGCACCTCGACACCGTTCCGTTCGGCGCGGGAAGCTGGAGGGCTTCGCCGTTGAGCGGACACATCGATGGCGACCGGCTGTACGGACGCGGCTCGTCTGACATGAAAGGCGGCATTGCGGCCTTCGTGTCGGCGCTCAAGCGTTATAAGGACCTGCACGGAACGCTACCCTGCGTACTGGTGATCCTGACCGCAGGCGAAGAGACCGGCTGCGAGGGCGCGAAGCGCCTGAACGAACTGGACGTGCCCGATCTGAACGTCGGTGCGATGATCGTTGGCGAGCCGACCTCGAATCAATGCGCGATCGGCCATAAAGGCGCCCTCTGGCTGAATGCCCACACGTCCGGCTGCGCGGCTCACGGCGCGATGCCCGAACTCGGGGACAACGCGATTTATCACGCGTCGGACGCGATCCAGCAACTGCGGATCTTTGACTTCGGGACTCCCGACGATCCACTGCTCGGCCGCCCCTCGCTGAATGTCGGAACGATCTCGGGCGGAGCGAACGTCAATTCGGTCCCCGACGCCACCACGTTTTCGATCGACATCCGTACGGTCGGTGGCACGTCGCACGACGCGCTGGTCGATCGCCTCGGCGCCTATCTCGGGCAGAAGGTACGGCTGTCCGCCGCCGTCGATGTCCCGGCGCTGACCAACGAACTGGAGAATCCGTGGCTCGGCTACGCGATTGAAACGGCCGAGGCTGCGACCGGCGTTCGAACGGGACAAACAACCGTCGCCTACTTCAGCGATGGCCCGGTGCTGAGAGACTGGCTCGGCGAAGTACCGACCGTGATTCTGGGGCCCGGTGAACCCTCGCAGGCCCATCAAACTGACGAATGGTGCAGCGTGCAGCGCATTCGTCAATGCACCGGGATCTATCTGCAACTGATCTCTGGCTGGCAGGCGTGCGCCGGCGCAAATTCGCAAGCGCACGCCGCGACGACGGCATGACTGTATTTTTTTGTGTTGAAAAAGTGGCATCGATCATGTAGCGTTTCGTCGTTCTACACATGCAGTACGGGAGAGATCGTTCCTCGCGAACGACGCCGACGGAGCAACCGCCCCGGAAACTCTCAGGCAAAAGGACCGTACTGCCAGAACATCTGGAGAGCGGCGCTTCGCGCGCCCACCGAAGGGGAGCCCCCCGGCCGCGAAGCGGCCGTGCGGGCGAAACTCTCAGGTACATGGACAGATGGGGCATCGGCGCCGGTTTGAATCCAACGCGGCCGGCGATGCTCAACTCATCTGGATCATGTCATGCCACGAATCGCCATCATCGGCGCCGGCATTACCGGCGTCACCACTGCGTATGCGCTCACGCAACGCGGTTATCAGGTCACCGTTTTCGATCGGCATCGCTATGCCGCGATGGAAACGTCGTTCGCCAACGGCGGGCAATTGTCCGCGAGCAATGCGGAAGTCTGGAACAGCCGCGCGACCGTGTTCAAGGGGCTGCGCTGGATGTTCACGCGCAATGCCCCGCTGCTGCTCAATCCGCGGCCGAGCTGGCACAAGTACAGCTGGATCGGCGAATTCCTGCGTCAGATTCCGCACTACCGCAATAACACGATCGAAACCGTGCGTCTCGCGATTGCGGCGCGCGAGCACCTGTTCGGTATCGCGGAGCGCGAGGGTATTCAGTTCGATCACGAGCGGCGCGGCATCCTGCATTTCTACGCCACGCGCAAGGAGCACGAGGCAGCAGCGCGCGTCAACGAACTGCTGCGCACCGGGGGACTCGACCGGCGGGCTGTCACGCCGGAGGAAATCAGAACCATCGAGCCGGCACTAAATGGCAGCTTCTTCGGCGGATTCTTTACGGAGTCCGATTCGACCGGTGACATCCACAAGTTCACGCGAGGCCTTTCGGCCGCGTGCGAACGGCTCGGCACGACGTTCCATTACGACACGGACGTGCAAGCGATCGATTCGCTCGACGGCGGCCGCATTGCGATTACCCGCACCGCAGGCCGTGATACGTTCGATGGCGTTGTGATCTGCGCAGGCGTGGGAAGTCGGTCGCTCGCGGCCATGGTCGGCGACCACGTGAATGTCTATCCCGTGAAGGGTTATTCGATTACCGTGCATCTCGACGATGAGGCGAGCCGTCGAAGCGCGCCGTGGGTCAGCCTGCTCGACGATCACGCGAAAATCGTGACGAGCCGACTTGGCGTCGACCGCTTCCGCGTCGCGGGCACTGCGGAGTTCAATGGCGTGAACCGTGACATACGTGCGGATCGGGTGGAGCCGCTGGTTCAATGGACGCGTCGATACTTTCCGGGCGCTTCGACTGCGAGGGTAGTTCCGTGGGCCGGCCTGCGCCCCATGCTCCCGAGCATGCTGCCGCGCACGGGGCGTGGCAAACGCCCGGGGATTTTCTATAACACGGGGCACGGACATCTTGGTTGGACGCTCTCTGCTGCAACGGCGGAGGCTGTGTCGTCCTTGATAGATAATCGCTAGCCCTCGGGCGACGAGTTCCGTCGGAACGTTGGGCCCGCACTCATGACTGTTCGCTTCGGCAAACACCGGACCACATGGCTTGGCCTCATCGCCATGTGGTTCGTCGTGTTCGCTCCGATAATCGGTCGGCTAACCGTTCGTCAGGAGCGCCGCTACGTGCAAGCCGTCGCGATCGCTCACCTTGAACATTTTTTCCTTAGGCGTCAGCGCGTCCAACTCACGGCTGGATCACTCCCACTCGATCATCAACAGACCGCCCAAACCCGCGTGGTTAAAGGATTTGGCTATGATCGAAATGGGCCTTTACCGTCGCTTTTACCGTCACCGCCGCATACCTTTTGCTGACGCGGGAGATGGGGCGATTGGCGAGGCGACGACTCTGGCAACACCATTATCAATCAGCTTCAATTATACCGAACAGGCGACCGCACTTCATCAAGGCGACGGTGATTTGGGGATTGTTGCTCCAGTCGTAACCTAGATACGACCACAGCAAGTTATCCAAATATCCTGGCGTGACCTTCAACGCTTGCTCGGCACCGCAGCAGAAAAGAACCCGACTGCCCTCCCCGGCATCACGCCTCTCCGTCCTTGCCTTGGTCACAAGCCGACAGGCGATCATACCGCCCCAGATGTCAGAAACTAATGCATCATTTCTCTGTTCCGAGAAGTGTCCCATGAATACGTTAACCGGAAACCATCCTGCAACAAGCCCAATCCCTCCCTGAGGGGATGCTGTCGCCTAGGAAATCCTGCACTTGGGAAGCCAGTTGGCGATGGATGAGGCGTTCTCACCGCTGACCAGCGGTTGGCCCATTGCTGCGCGTGGTCGCGGTACCTACATTTTCAAAGATGTGGAATAAAGAGGCGAAATGGAAGGACACAATTTCGAGAATTTGCGGGCTCATATCGTCCCCCTGTCCGTGTCGCAGCGCTTCGACATCGCCCGCACCGAATGGTCCTTGGTCGCAGTCGAAATCAGCGAAGAATTCGACCATTGTCCATGCGGACAAGAAATTAAAGAGCATTGCTACATCCGAAACCGTCTCAACGGAAACGAGACCTATGTTGGCAATGTCTGCATCAACCGCTTCATCCAAATTGACACTGGCAACCTGTTCGACGGGCTCAAGCGAATCGCGAAAGACTTAACCGCCAACGCCAACAATGACCTCATCGAGCATGCCTACCGCATGGGCTACCTCTACAGCGAGAAGGAATACACGTTCCTGAAGCAGACGATGCGGAAGAGAAATCTCTCAGACGCGCAGATCGCGTGGAAGACCAAAATAAACAGGCGGATTGTGGCTCAAACTGTGGTTCGGAAACGTACCGTAAGATGATGCGTATGCGCCCCGTCATTGAATGAAAACCAACGGGCGCAACTCTCGGGGGAACGCACGCAAATGTATATCGAACAGCTTCTTCTAACGAATTTCCGTTGCTTCGGGCCGGCTGGCACATCAATCGATTTGACGAGCGGTCTTACGACTTTCGTGGGAGTCAACGGCGCCGGCAAGACGGCTGCGCTACAAGCGCTCCAGCGCCTCTTCGGGATCACTGGCGAGCAGCGACGCCTTCGTCGCCAAGATTTTCATGTGCCTGCAGCTGAGCCTGCGCCACCTCTCCAACGCGCACTCACTCTTGAGGCGATTCTGGCATTTCCGGAGCTAGACGAGGCGGACGCCAACGCTGGGGCGATCCCGGAATTCTTTCAGCAGATGGCAGCGGACGACGCCGGACAGCTGAAATGTCGGCTCCGCCTCGAAGCTACCTGGATCGATGACGGCTCGCTTGAAGGCGCCATAGAGCAAAAATATTGGGCGATCCGTACCCTCGGCGCCTTCGCTGAAGCCGACTGCATCGAACTCAAGGCACTCGACCGCGCTCGTATCCAAATGATCTATGTGCCCGCATCACGCGATGGCACCTCCCAGGTCACGTCCTTCCTGCGCGGCCGCCTCTGGCGTGCAATCAACTGGTCACAAGGTGTAAGGCGAAGCTTCGCCGACGCAGGCAGCGCTCTCAATGGCGCATTTGCAGCAGAGCCCGCCGTCGATATCGTTGTGGGCGCGGTTACACGGCGGTGGCAGCAAGTTCACACAGCGGGTACCGATACGACACCGCTGTTTCGTCCGATCGACCTGCGCTTCGAAGAGGCCATCCGCAAGGTCGAGGTTGTCTTCCGTCCCGACGAGGCAGGCCGCGAGCGAGCGCTCGATGATCTTAGCGATGGACAGCGTTCGCTCTTCCATCTGGCGATGACGGCCGCCACCCTGGATATTGAAGCCAATATCGCTGCAAACGCCGCCGCAGGCTTTCAGCCAGGGGGCGTTCCCCTCCCTGGCCTTACGCTCATTGCCGTGGAGGAGCCGGAGAACAACCTCGCTCCTTTTTACCTGTCGCGCATCGTTCGCCAGATTGAGGAGCTAACCGCCGGTCCACGCGCGCAGGCGGTGATCTCGAGTCACTCGGCAAGCATCCTCGCACGCGTTGATCCCGCTCAGGTCAGGCATTTCCGCCTAAACCCAGTCGACCGCACGGCGCGCGTGCGCGCGATCCGTCTTCCGCAGGATCAGGAGGAAGCATCAAAGTTTATACGCGAGGCAGTCCGCACCTACCCGGAACTTTACTTCGCACGCTTTGCCGTCCTAGGCGAAGGCGCCTCAGAGGAGGTGGTACTGCCGCGCCTTGCTGAAGCGATGAATCTCGACATCGACCGCTCGTTCGTCGCCGTAGTTCCGCTCGGCGGCCGTCACGTCAATCACCTGTGGCGACTTCTGACCGATCTCGACATTCCGCACGCGACCCTTCTCGACCTCGATTGGGGACGTGACGGCGGCGGCTGGGGACGCATCAAGACCGCATGCACCCAGCTCCTCGCGGTCGGCGTCGCACCTCAGGCCATCTTTGCACAACCAAGTCCTGCCGGTCCGGCTGCCGACCTCGCGACGTTTGATAGGAATCCCGCCGAGGATTTTGCTGGTTTGACGAACTGGGCAAACGCGCTTCGCCAGCACAACGTATTCTTCTGCACTCCGCTCGATCTTGATTACTCGATGCTGCGGGCATTTCCTGGGGCCTATCAAGTTCTAGAACCCGGACGACAAGGTCCATCACAACGAGGAAACCCACGCACCGCCGTTCTTGGCGAGGAAGGTCGCCATGGCCTTTACGGCGCGGAACATGAGCAATTGCTGCGCTGGTATCGTTATCTGTTCCTTGGTCGAGGCAAACCCAGCACCCACGTTCGCGTATTGAGCGACCAGACTTCACAGGCGCTGACAGCTGGTGCGCCGGAAGAATTGCGCGCCCTTCTGACCTCGATCTCTGCTCGCCTTGCGCCGCCCCCTCCACCGCCGCAGAACCAACACCAACCCCCGGCGGCCTGACCATGGCGCTCGTCCGGCCAGAAGACTGGCGCCCGAGAGGCATCGAAGACCTAGAGCCTGAAGCGTGGCGGGCATTGCGGCAACATGGCTCCGCCTGTGTCTTTGCCGGGCCTGGCGCTGGAAAAACCGAGTTTCTCGCTCAGCGTGCTGCTTTCCTGCTCGAGACGGGGCGCTGCCCTACGCCCTACCGCATACTCGCTATCTCGTTCAAGAGCGACGCCGCGAGTAACTTGGCCGCACGAGTGCACAAACGCTGCCCGCCCGAACTTTCGCACCGTTTCACTTCATTGACCTTCGACGCTTTCACGAAAAGTCTGGTCGACCGGTTTCTGACGGCGATACCAGCCGATTGGCGCCCTAGCCGGCCCTATGACATAGCGTTTCCGAACTTCCGCCAACTAACAGGTTTCCTTCAGGACTCGCTCCTGAACGCGCCCAACCCGTGGAAGGCGGACGTCGCCGGTCTTAGTGCCAGCGATTTCGAATCGCACCACGCGGGGGCATATCGGCTTCCTATCGCGCGCGCGGCTGCGCAATCTGGAACCGAATTGACCATCCAACGATGGTGGGCGAGCCAGCTCGCCGCCCAACCTTGCTCGCGCATGACGTTCGTCAGCCTCAATCGGCTCGCCGAACTATTGTTGCGCGCCAGTCCCCATATTCAACGAGCCCTGCAACTCACATATCCCTTCGTCTTCGTCGACGAGTTCCAGGACACGACCTACGCGCAATATGACTTCCTGCTGTCGGCATTCCAGGGCGCGGACGTCGCGATCACGGCCGTTGGCGACGACAAGCAACGGATCATGACGTGGGCGGGCGCGCGAGCAGATGCGTTTGAGCGTTTTGAAGCGGACTTTGCAGCAGTGCGTATCCCCCTCCTCTTCAATTTCAGATCCTCGCCCGATCTCGTGCGCATTCAGCACGTAGTCGCCCGGGCCTTAGACCCGAATGCTGCTGCCACCGTCGCCCAAGCCGCGCGGCAAGTCGCTGGAGACGTCGCCCAAGTCTGGAACAGTCCCAGCAAGGCCCGTGAGGCCGAATACCTCGGCCAGTGGCTCGCGAACGATATGGCCGCTCGCGGTCGCGCGCCTCGGGATTACGCCATTCTTGTTAAGCAAAAGTCCGACGACTACGAGGCCGATCTCGCCGAACCACTCGCGAGAGCAGGCTTGCGCCTCCGCAACGAGAGTCACGCGCTCGGTCGCACGACGTTGCAGGATCTTCTGACCGACACATTTGCGAAGATCGCTGTGGCGTTCCTTCGCTTGGGCTCGACGCGGCGTGCCGCGGATTCGTGGCAGCTCGCCTCAACAGCTCTGCTCGAAATCCGCGCCATTGCAGATGGCGACAATGGCGGCGAGACTCGCACTGAGGACGAACTCACGACCTTCATCGCAACACTGCGCGCCGACATGGCCAACTTGCCACCGTCTGCAGCCTCTGCGCAAGCATTCGCCGACCGTGTTTATGCATTCTTAAACCTAGCTGCCATCGCGCGGACATATGTCGAATATTCGACCGGTGACCTTCTCTCCATCATGGCGGAAGCCTTCAAACTGCACGTCGCCGCCTCAGCGAACGGAGCGCCGACATGGACCGGTACGCTCGACGTATTCGAAGGCCTGGGCCAGATTCCATTGATGACAGTCCACAAAAGCAAGGGGCTTGAGTACGACACGATTGTCTTTGTTGGTCTCGACGATCAGGCATGGTGGGCGCACAGGCCCGGAAACCCAGAGGGTCTCGCAACATTCTTCGTCGCGCTCTCCCGCGCAAAGCAGCGCGCGATCTTTGCATTCTGTCGTGAGCGCGGCCGGAGGCAACGCGTGGCTGAGTTGTTCCAGCTTCTAACAGAAGCTGGAGTACCGGAGATAGCAATATAATCCTCACCAAGCGACTCGCCCTGCTTATTCGGCAGTACGCGTAATTCAGATTCGGGCTCAAAATCCTCCGCCGCAAGGCTTGTCTGTTCGAATCTGGCCTCGGGGCACCAATTCGGAGCCGCCCCCATGTAGACAGGGGCGGCTTTTACTGTCTGAAGCTATGCTGTGCCTTACCAATCAACGGGATATGCATGCACTACATCGACGAGTTCCGCAAAGAGTTCCAGCAATGTACCGTCTTAGGTACGCCCAGTCCCCAGCACGCCATAGATCTGGCCAGTTGGCTTAAGGCTCAGGGTATTCAACTTTTCAAAGATGCATTCGCGCAGGAAACCAATCACTCCGTCCCCGACCTTCCTGACGAGAGGTTGATCGAACAAGCCTACCCAAAGGGCCTGAACGAGATCGACAAGAAACAGGCACAGCAAGCCTTCTATGCGTCCAATGCCAAGATATTCTCCGAAACCTGTGCATGGATTGCTGAAGGTGTAATCAATGCCAGTACCGATGCTCGAAGCGAACCCTTCGCGTACCAGCATTACTCACTACTTCGAAATCTCGCGCTAGATGCCCAAACGCTTTTGGATGATTGGGCTGCCCTAACCCAAGAAACCCCAGCGATGTATGGCATTTGGAAAAATTCGCTGCACGATTTTTTCCAGATCTCACATGCGGCTGAGCAGTTAATGTTCGGAGGTTCTCCGTTCTTTGCCTTCGCAGACCTTGCAACTGATTCGGGAGCCGCACTGCTCCGCGTGGCGCTCGAAACCAGGATACGCTTTGGCTTCGGACTACTGGGCGTTCTCGATCGATCGAATCAAACAGTCCTACCGCTCAACATGAGTAAAGTTTTGGCGGCAATCAAGCTACATGAGAGCAAGTTCAAACTAGCAATTCCACTACAACACATAGAGCGAATCTATAGCTGGTCAAACATCTACGTGCATGTAGGTTTGAAGCACTTTACCTGGTCGCCAATTTTTGCCCTTAAATACCTAAATCCCCTGCTTCGAGGCGGAGACTATCCTGGTGGGACGGGCGTGAATGCGGGGATATATATTGACAAAGCAACGCTGCTCGACATTCAAAAAGAAGCGGAGACAGCGTACCAACTCGATACAACAAAATTTGAGCTTGTAACCATTTCTCCCGAACGATGCTCGGCCATTTTGAAACCGTAGCTTGTCTGAGCTTCTCAGTCCGGAAACCCTTGTGCCAAGGGACTACAAGCAACGCGCCTAGAAATTAGGCAAAAGATGTGTATAACGCAATGCCATAAGAGACCATTCCGTGACACCAGAAGACCTAACTTTTTACACAATGATTGGCACATTAGTTTCCGCCGTCGCGGCGGCAATTGCTGCAATCATTTCCATGCTCAGCCTGAAATCTTGGAAAAGACAGGCGAGATACGACAATACGCGAAATGCCGTGAAATCTTGGCTTTCAGGAGCAGCTATCTTTAGAGGAACTCTGAAGCAAATTTATTCCAGCAAGGTCAGCTGGCCGGATGACAAGGAGTCTATTGAGTTTGTTTCAAATAATTACTGGCAGCTAGTTGCTCTCTGGCCACCGGTTCATGCAAGCCTTGAAGGAAAAGCTAAAAAGGTTGCTGAGGAACTTTGGCACGACCTATTTACAAAATATAATAATTTCATGAGCGGTGCTGGCGAGCTGGAAGGGCTCGGACAATCCGTCGAGGCAATCTACAACAATGAGCAGCTCAAAGGCGTCATTGCTAATCCTCGTTGACGCAAAACGACTAATAGTTCCGTTCAAGGCGGACGGCATCACCGCCGTTTCAATGTCCATCGCTTTCCTGCTAGCAACGTCGCCTACCTATGATGGATTCGCCTCGCGCTTTACTGGTGAGCGAGGAGGCCCGGATGTCGTACCTTTCCGGAATCCCCGATCTCCGGCCATGAACGCTTCCAGCATGTGAGGAATCAGCGTCAACGCATCAACCGTCTCACCGTAGGTTTGCGCGTGTAACGCGGCATAACGGTCGAGGTCAGCCTTTAGGCTCGCCGAACACGTAAAAGTCAGCTTGACGGTCTGAGTATCGGGCAGTGGCCCCAGCCGCAGCTTTTTCGTGGACGCACTCATTGCATCGGTCCTCGCTGGACAAAGAGCGGCTGGTATAGCCGCAGCACAAGATCCTTGTTCACCATCACGTTGACCTGAAACCCAGGCCGTACCGTCAGCGTCGGCTGGATACTCAGGTCGCGGCGTGTGATTTCCTGTCCGACCTGATTAGCCGTGTCCTGCGAGCTGTCGCGTAACGCGATAACCGTGTTGCCGTTGGCGCTGCCCTGATTCGAGACAGCCAGTTCGGAGCCGACGCCGAGCATCGTGGACAGCACGGCACCCGTCAAAATGCGGCCCCAATGCCAGTCCACGCCATCCTCCAGGCCGGCATAACCGGCTGGGTCGATGCCGGGCAACTTGTCGAGCGCGATCGACGAGGTATCGGGCAACACCAGCCGCAACCAGACCAGCAGCACCCGCTGCTGCCCGAACGCGACCTGGCTGTCGTAGCGCCCGATCAGGCGCGAACTCTGCGGAATCAGCAGATAGTGGCCGGTTGCGGTGTCGTACACGGGCTGCGTGACCTCGGCAATGATCTGCCCCGGCAGGTCGGAATTGATGCCCGTCACCAGCGCGGCCGGAATGATCGTACCGGCCATCACCGTGTACGGCGACGCCGGCGCCTGCAAGCTGCCCGTGTTACTGGTCGCAGCGTCGCCGCCCTTGGCCATGAACGCTTCCTTCTGGTCCTGCCGGTTCTGGATCGCCGTCGGGTCGTTGGGTTGCGCGGCCGTGGATGCCGGCCCGGCCCGCATCGGATTGAATGCGCCGGCCCCGGCATTCAACGTCGGTGTCGTGCCCGCCGACGCGGAAACCGTATCGGACTTGCCGGCATCGCTGCCGGTGCGAAAGAACACCGCCGAGCGTGCAATCTCGTCGGCCTGGCGCTGCCGGTCAATGTTCTCGGCCGATGGCCCCGGATTGACGTTGCCACCCGGCAGCGGTGGCATCGCCGACGCTGCACCCCAATCGCCGGGAAGCGGCGGCCCGAGTTGCGGCACGCTGGCCGGCGCCGCCGGCGCGGGTTTCGTGGGCAGTTTCGAGTAGTCGGCCGGCAACTGGTCCAGGTCGTCGGCTTTGGCGACCCGATCGACGTTGTAGAGGTTGGTCTGATCGCCCGAACCACGCCGACCCTTCGATTGCAGCGCCCACATCGACGCACCGGCCACGGCCACCGCGAGCAGCGTGGCGGAGACGGCCAGCGTGCGACGGTTGAGCCGCGTTACCGCGCGCGGTGCTGCGCGCAAGGCGACGCCCTCCGGGGCGACCTTCGGCACGGGCTGGGCTTCGTGGTCAGTCGTGCCCATGACTGGCTCCCGCAGCCACGCCGTCGGTGCGTTCGATGCGTACCACAGCGGCCTTGTCACCGCCGAGCCGCAGCTCGGCCGCGCCGAACAGACGATCCACGATGTCGTAAGGGGCATGGAAACGGTAGTTCACCAGTTCGCCCTTGCCATCCGGCCCGACCACGAACAGCGGCGGCAATTCACCCTGTGCGATACCGACCGGAAACTGGATATAGACATGCTGTCCATCATCGAACGCACGCACGGGTTTCCACGGCGGGCTGTCGCCCGTGATCGCATAGCGGAAATGCAACTGATCGAGGGATAGCCCCTCGGCCGCCGGCGCCTGTGCATCGGCGGCTTGGGCCTGAGCCTGCAAGGCCAGCATCTGGTCCTTCGGATACTCCCACGACACCGACGCCATCCACGCTTTCGCGGTGGACGTGAGTTCAAGCAGATAGGTACGCCGGTTTGTGGTGATGACGAGATTCGTCATGATCCCCGCGCGCACCGGCTTGACCATCACGGCCACGCGCCGGCTTGTGCCACTGCCGCTCGCGGTATCGCCCACGATCCATTGCACGGTATCGCCGGCGGCGACAGTCACCAGTTCCTCGCCTTGCTGCAAACTGATGACCGTCACGCGGCCAGGGCTGGTATAGACCTGATACAACGCACCATCGGAGAACGGCCAGACCTGGATCGCGTTGATGTAGCCGTCGCGCGTCGGCACCACACTGGCCTCTGCATTGGCCTGTTCGACACGCGCCTTCGCGTCCGCCGGCTCCGGTGCCGGCTTCGCATCGGCGGGAGGCAACGGCTTCATCTGATCCGGCAACGGCAAGGGCTTCGGCACTTCCACAACCGCAACAGGCTTGGGCGGCTCGGGCAGCGGCTGCGCCTTGACCGATTCGTCCAGCGAGATCGCCGGCGGTGGTTTGCCTTGCGTGGCGCAACCAGCAAGGCTGCCCAGCAGGATGAGGAAGGCAATGGCAGTGATCGACGGTTTCATGGCTTCTTCGCTCCTTCCGGTGCGTCCAGGTCACGGCTCCAGGACAGCCCGTTGATGTAGATACCGAGGGGATTACGGCGCACCTGCTGTTCGGTGCGCGGGGTCTGCATGACGAGAGTGAGCATCGCGGTCCAGTGCTCGGTGCCGGTCGGCGTGCCGTCGTTGAAATGCTGCTCGGTCCAGCGCACCTGGAATGAGGCGTCGCTGACACGCACCACGCTGGTCACGTCCACCGATACGGAGTCCTGCCCGACATGGGCAAACGGATCGTGAGCGCGTGCGTAATCGTTCAGCGTCGCCGCGCCCCGGTCAGTGGTGTAGCCATAGGCTTCGAGCCAGTTCTGCCGCACGACTACCGGGTCGATCGACAACGAGCGAACGTCGGTAATGAAGCGCGCCAGGTGATAGGCGATCTGCGCATCGGTCGGCTTGTACGGTGTGACTGCTGCGCCGACTGCGCGGACCTGTCCGGCGTGATCGACTTCCACCACATAGGGCGTGACACGCGACTGGCCAGATTGCCAGACGAGGCCCGCGGCCATCAGCAGTGCGAGGCCCAGGCAGCCGAAGGCCATCAGCCGCCAGTTCTTCGCCTGCACGCGCGCGCTGCCGAGGCGTTCATCCCATACCTGCGCGGCGGCCTGATAAGGCGTGGCGGGCGCAGGTGATTCGCTGTAGCGCACGCCGGGTCGTGTGAAGCGCATGGCTCGCCTCCCTTACTCGTTCGAGGAATCGTTGAGTTCCGGCGCGGCCCCGCCGCCGCCGTGGTCGGCCGAGCGCACGACATGCGCGGCCGTCGAAGCGCCATGCGCGGCGCGCTGGCGGCGTTGCAGGCGTTGCGCCCAGTCGGGTGGTTTGTTGGCGGATGCCGGCGATGCGTTATCGGCAGTCACCGACGACGTGGATGTTTCGCTCGCGGCTTTGCGCGAGGCGGATGGCGCACCCGCGCCGCCGGTCGATACCGCGCGATCGCGCACGGCGCGGACACCGGCCGCGACCCGCTCGCCGGCGGCCTGTGCGCCGCTGCGTGCGACGTTAGCGACGCCAGCACCGAAGGCTC
>NZ_CABPSM010000028.1 GCF_902459555.1 Pandoraea horticolens
TAGCAACTCGCAAGCCCCAAAACCCCTGACCACCAGGCTTTCCAGCCCGTCGCCCCATACCGCTTCGCCGCTTTCGCTGCGTCGCCGTCGTTGCGAGAGACGAGATATTAGTCACCTTCGACAAACTGCGCAAGCCCTTTGTGAAACTATTTTGAAAAACCAGCAAATTCCTCCTGCCAGCCTCTCAATATGTCGTGGCTCGCCCCTCGCCGTGTTCCGAACGACTCCCCCACAACCGAGGGAGCCCTACCCGCTTCAGCGCATCAGGTTTTTCCGCTCTGTGGGCGTAAGCGCCTGCAGCTGCGATTCACTCAGATTCATCTGTCCGAGCACCTGCACGGGCGACGCCGGATCGTAGCGCAACGTCCGCCCGCCGTCGGCACGCGGTTTGCCAGTCACATCGCTCGACGTGCCCACGTCGAGCAAGCGCACCGAGAAGATCGACGGCTGATTCTGCCGCGCCGACGCCCGATCGCGAGATACCGCATCCTGTGCCGCAGCCGCCGCCTGTGCCGCCGTTGAACTGGCATTCGTGAGCGCGCCGACATTCACAGCCGCAATGGTTGGAATGCCGACGGACTTGCCCTGCACCTGAATGTTCTCGGCGTTCATGACCCGCAGCGCCGCGATGTTCACGTTACCGGACACCCGAATCCCCGCCTCGCCTGCATCGATCGTGCCCAGCGGCGCAATCAGATCGATGTCGCCCGGCGGAATCTCCGGGATCGGGTTCAGCGTAGCGATGCCAGCCCCAGTGTTCGGCGTCGTCGGCGAAAGCGATACCAGCCCCAGGTTGTCGTAGATGCGACGCTGCGGTGTGTAGACCACCGTCGACTTCGAGCCACGGCCCGCGTTGATATCCCCCAGCGCCGACCACGCCAGAATATTGCCGCCGAACGTCGTGAAGACGCGGCTCTGACCAAGCAGGATGCTGTCACGCGCATACATATCGACGTTGCCACGTCCCTGCGTGAGCACACCCGAGCCCTCACCCGGCACGAAGCCACCGTCCACGCCGACGAGCGTGCGCCCCCCCGGCGTGAGAATGCTCACCCCGCCACCGAAGTCCGTATGAATGCCAGCGTCCTGCACTTCGTAGTGGGGAACGTCGTAGGCCGGGCTACCCCGTGCGGCCCATTGCGCCTGCGTCAGATACTTCACGCCAGGCCGCGGACGCGTCGTCGCTTCACGCCCGATGTTCTGAAGATAGTAGAGCGCGCTGCTGTACATCGTGAGACTGCCGTCGTACTCGGTCGAGCCGCCCGGGAAAAGCGTAGCGATGGCTTCGCGCCCGCGCAGATAGCTCCCCGCACGCGGGCCGCTCGCGTCGTTGTACTCACGCCCGGATGCCCGCAACTCGGCGAAGTACACATCGCGCAAATACGCGCGTTGCTGTTCGGCCGGAAGCGCATCGAAGAACTGACGCGCATCCATCGACGCCGCATCGAAATGCACGCCCAGACCGTTGCGTCCACCGAAGCGTGTGGCCAGCCAATTCACGAGATACAGTTGGCTCTGCTGCGCGAATTCGTTGCGCAGATCACGCTTCGCCGCGCCGCCGGCACTGTCCGCCGCCTTACTCGCCGCGTCGAGTTCCGTCTGCTTCTTGACGAGGAAGGCATCGGCGCCGGCCGCGTTGCCGTCATAACCAAACTCCTGACGCAGCCACCCCGAGAGCGTAAGCTCCCCGCCATATACGACCACGGCCTTGCCCGGCTGATTGGCGAATGGCCGAGATCCGTCCGCCAGGTTCGCCGCATCGAGATATCGAGCCGCGAACGCCTTGAAGTCGATGCCGTCGAGCCCCTTCGGCCCCACACCGGCCGCCACCGCAATCCCCGCCCCGTTGCTCCGGTCGCCCGGCTTGACGTTGGCGAGCGCGCCGAGACTGCGCAACTCGGCCTTGTCGCCCATGAAGACGTTGCGCCCCGCCGTGACTTCCAGCATCCCCGGGCCGGCCACGTAGAACGTGCTGTAAAGAATGTCCCGTCCCGCCGACACCACAGAAACATCGTCTGCCGAGTTCTGCACGATCAGATTGCCGCGCATCGTCGCGCTCGACGCCTTCACTGGTCGCCCCGGATTGTTGACCGGGTCCTGGAAGTCAGGCGTGGTGCTCCACCCGGCGAAATCTGCATGGGTGCTCAGATAGGTGCCGAGCGGCGTTCCCGAGTTGACGATGTCTCGTCCTGCCCGGATCGCCACCGCGCCGTTGCCCTCGTACCACGTCGGCCAGGTGCCCGGTGCGGGCAGTATGCTGTCGCGATAGTCGATGCCCCCCGTCTGCAACCCGACGATGTCGCCGGCGAGCGCATAGAAGCGTGCAGGCGAAATACCGGTGAAGTCATAACCGGACACGGTGGCCGGGGTCAGGCTGAACATCGGAAACTGCGTTGCCGAGTCCTGACCGGGGGAAGTGATGATCTGCGGCGCGAGCGCGTCCTGTTTGACATTGGTGAGGTACACGCGGCCAAACCATGCGCTACGCACGCCACCGGCAAACCCCGGATTTTGCGGCGTAGGCAAGGCCGTCGGATCCGCCGCCGAGCGACTGATCGGAAAGCCGGACCCAAGCAGCGACTGGCCCGCGATCATCTCGAGCGCCCCGCCATCGGCCACGACCTTGAACAACGAGCTGACAGGCTCGGGCGCCAGCAACGCGGGAGTATCGCCGATGGTGGAAACCCCGGCCACATCACGAATACCCGTTGCCGAATAACCGTTGTAAATGCTGCCGCTCGCCGCTACGGCACGAAGCGTCGCGGGCAACACGAAGCGGCCGTCGGTCGCCGCATAGTTCGCCCCCTCGCGATTGTCGGCGACGGCCGTAAGGGGCGAGAGATTCCCCCCGGCACTGAACAAGTCAATAGCGGTCGACGGCGTCCACAACGTGAACCAACTGTGGCCCTCGCCGCCGTAGTTGACACCGGCGGCCGAGAACGGCGTGCCGTTGGTGCGCTGCTGCAAGCGCGTGGCATCGCCGTAGCCGCCGATCACCAGATCACCACGCGTGTCGATACGAGCGGTCGAGTCGCCAAGCACCAGCGTCGGGCCGCCGGTCGCGAACGCCGTCTGCGCAGTGAACACATCGCGTGCCCGTGCTTCGCGCAAGTCGGGAACACCGAATAGCGTGTCGACGCCACCGAGCGCGCCCGCCTCGACGCGCGTGGCGCCACGCAGATTCGTGAACGTGCCATACAACGCCAGATTGCCGTTGCGCCAAGCCGTCGAATCGTTCACCACGCTGTTGGCCGATGCGACGGCGCGCACTTCGCGCACCGGGTTCAGCCCGCCGCCGATACGCACGTCGAGATCGCCACCGCCCGTCAACTGGATCTGCGTGCCATCGGCCGATACCCGCCCGGTGCTGCCGACCGACACATTCAGGCCCTCGCTGCGAGCCAACGCGAGCGTGCCGTCGGCATTCCCCGCCCCGATGCGTGACTCCAGCATGCCCGCGTTGCCACCGGCTTCGAGCACGACATTGCCGCCGCCGAGCGTGCCAAGTCCGGTGAAGCCGATCAGGAACGGCGCCAATTCATACACCCCGTAGCCGGCTTCCTTGCCGAAGGTGTAAGTCCCGAAGTTGATCCACCAGGCAGTGGGAACGCCACCCTGCGCAATCGCGGAGCCCGATCCCTGCCGCCACAGCCAATTGCCCACATTGCCGGAATCCGGAACGGCTCGCGGCGCACCAAAGCTTGTCGCACGTTGATACCGGTCGCGCGTGCCGACCGTGTCGCCACGAATATCGCCCTGAGCGCGCACGAACAGATTGCCGCCGTGCTCCGGATACCACGCGGTGTAGAGACTCTGCGCACCGCTGACGTACTTCTCGAATGACGCGCCTTCCGTGCCAAGCACGGACGTGCTCTTGAGCTTGGCGCGTGCGAGGTTGTAGGCGCTCGCCACATCACGCGCCTGTGTGCCTGCCGTGTAGACCCCGAACGGCGAGTTCATGGTGAAGTTACCCGCCGCGAGCATGTCGAGATCGCCCGTGCCGGTGCGCACCACGCTGAAGATCGGTTCGCGAGCGGGCTGCGTCTTCGTGTCGTACTCGGCAGGAATACCCGGCGTCACGAGGTGGAACGCGTCGTAGTACCCGTTCCACATGTCGATGTCTGCGGCCGAGGTAATGCCCCAGGCATCCAATTCGCCCTGCGTCACGATCTCGCCTTCGACACCGCCCAGTTGCCATGCATCCGGCCCCCAACGGTAGACACCGAGCGTGCCGGTCCCCGGCCTGAGCACACTGAGTTCGCCCATGCCGTAATGGGTGTCCGAGAGAATCAGGTGTCCATCGGTCCCTAACGGTTGCAACGCCCGCGGATCGGCCGCCGACGTATCGGCCCCGGCGACCAGTCGCAGCGACCACGATGCGGAGCCCGCCTGAAGCATCGGCGCAATCGCGTGGAGCTGTCCCTGATTGCCGTCGGCATCCGCCGGGCGGACGTTGACGAACAACACGTCTCCCGGCAGTTTGACGTCGGTCTCGGCCGGAATGATCGCGCCCTTGCGCAACGGCACATCGACGGCCAGCTTGAAGTCCACCGGCATCACGGCGCCCGCGGGCCATCGCATAGCGCCGACAGACGTCTCCGAGGGTAACAACATCCCGGCATCGAGCTGCATGCCGGAGCGCAAGGTCAACGCCGACGTCAACGCCGTACCGGCCGGATACACCACGTTGCCCGCAGCATCGCGCACGGCGGCGCCGAGCACGGTGCCGGCAGGCAGCGTGAGATCGGCGCCAAGTGTGGCGCGTGCAGGCAGACGCGTGCCAGCAGGCAGCTTCGCCGCCGCGACCTGCACGTCGAAGTTGAGCTTGCGCTCCGCCGGGAACACAGTGCCAGCGGCGAGCGTCACCAGCCCGCCCACCGGCACCACGGCATCGCCGCCCCACCCCGCTTTTCCGCTGGTCAGCACCCACCCCTTGTTGTCGACGTTCGGCGTGAGCTTGCTGGTATCGAACCCGTCGGTCAGGCTGCCGAAGACGTTCAGATTGCCCCCCGCGCGGATCGTCAGCGCGCCCGCTTCACCGCTGCCCCAGACACCGGTCTTCTGCATGTTCGGATTCAGGCTCGCGTAGCGATAGCGCGACATGTCGATGTCGCCGTCGAGGTGAATATCGCCATTGGGCGTCGCACTGACGATCTCAACACCCGGGCGCAGATGGAAGGCGTCGGCGTAGCGGCGCAATCCGGCCAGACGGGCCAGCAACGCGCCGTTGGCCAGCGCGTTCGACATGAACGTCTCGTTCTGCCCGTGAAGCGTGTCCAGATAGGCCTGATTGACGACCTGATACGGTCGGCCGTCGACAGCGACATCGGTGCCCGCCGGTGCATGGGTGTCGCGGAACATTCCGTTGACCGTGATGGAGCGCGCACCGTCGATCACCACGTTGCCGCCCGCGTCGATGGCGATGTCGTTGCCCTGCGCCTCGTTCGCACCGCCCAACCGTTTGGCACTGATCTCGACCGTGCCTGCCGAGAGCGAAGCGCCATTCTTATCGTTCGTGCCGGCACGCACGTCGAGTCGCGCCCCATCGACCAGCACCACCCGCCCCTGATCCCCGTTGATCTCGATGACCGCACGGTTGGACGCCTCGATGGGCTGACCGTAACTGTCCAGACGTAACGTCGTGCTGTGCGCATCCAGCACCGCGTTGCCGCCGACCGTCACGCCGTCGCGCGCCGACAGGCGAATGGTGCCTGCCTGCGCGCCGCTCGCGTCGACGCGTCCGAGCACATCGAGCCGCCCGCCGTCGATCGACAGCGTGATCTCACGCGCCTTGAGTTCGTCGCCAATGACGAGATCGCCCTGCTTGATCTGGAAGCTACGGCTGCCGAAGACACCGCCTTCGGTCAAACGCGCATTGAGTGCGGCGAAGTCGTCGATGCGTTGTGCCCGAATATCCACGCCGCCCGCCGTGAACGGTACGAATGTGCCGCCCGCGTCGTAGCGTCCGCTGGCATTGCCGAGCAGTTTGCCCGCCAGCGACACGACACCGCCCGTCGGCGCCAACGCGGCAACGGTGAGCTTCCCGGCCCGGTTCTCCACCGCCGAGAGGTCGATGCGCGACCCGGCAGTCTGGCGCACGTTGCCGTTCGCGCTCGACACCCCCACATCGCCGCCCCAACTGTATTTGCTGGTGTCGAAGAAATCGAGCTTGCGTCCGGCCAGATCGATTTGCGCGCCGTCACCGAGCGTCACATCGCCCTGTGCGGCCACCGTCAGGCGGCCGCTCGGCAGTACGACATTCGTGTCGACGGTGGCTGCGCCACCCGCCGTCAGCCCGACCTCGGCACCCAGTGCGGCCACCAGCATGGCGTTGTCGATCACGGGTTTCGCACGCGCACTGGCGTTGGATACCGACACATTGCCGCCCGCGATTAAACGATTCACCGACCCCGCCGCGCCGGTGAGCAGCGGCGTATCGATGACGACGTCGCCACCGCTGTAATCGAAATCCTGCTTCTGATCGTTCCACACGTTCTGCGAGCGATAGACGGACAGGCTGCCCTTCTGGTTGGCGCTCACACGCTCGCTGGCGTTGAGTTCGACTGTCGAGAAACCGACGGTCATACGGTTCATGTCGTGGTTGACGTCCCGCTGCGTGGCCGGCCCGAAGCCGAACTCGATCTCGCGCGCATCGATGGACAGCCGTCCGCTGCCGGTGCCTGCCCCGCCCGCGACGATGGCCCCCGCCGGCGACTTCGAACCGGTCCATACAAGCCGGTCGGTACGAATGCGTGCGATCGCATCGCTCGCGCCGTATCCGAAGATCGCGGGCGTGCCCAGCACGAGCGCATCGATGGTCGACTTGCCCGTCGCCGCGTCGATGGTCGAGAGTTCGACTGAATCGTAGAAGTTGATCGAATCGCGGGCGATAAGCGACAGGCTTTCCAGCGCGGGCGCGCCATAGAGCCTGTCGCCGCGCATCAGTCGCGAAAGCACTGTCTGGTTGAGCGTAAGACCTTCCGCCAGACGTCTGGACGCCGCGAGTGCGTCGAGCGACGCCTGTTCGCCGACGTTGACCCGGCCGACGGAGAGCGATAACTGACGCGTGCCATAGCGCACGGCATCCGTGATCGTGAACCGCTTGTCGGTCGCCACAGCAATCGAACCTTCGGAAAGCAGCAGCGTTTCACCTGCGCATGTCGCACCCGCCGCGCAGACGCCGAGGTCGATGTATCCCGCCCCGGAATAATCGCCCGGATTGGAAGGCGTCGGTGCGAGCATGGCGAGCCGCCCATTGGACACCGCCAGCACACCCGACGCCCCCGGTGCGTAGGTATACCCCATCGTCGAATCCCACATCGGCATGCCGTAGCCGAGTGTATTGATGCCACTGCCCTGCTCTATGGTGATGCCTTGAGTCGGCGTAGTCGTCACGAGGAAGACTTCGCTGGCGCGCAGCATGGCGCCGCCGCGCAGCACCACGCTATTCGTCTTGCCGCCGAACCCTGCCGTCGTGGCATTGAGAATCGACTCCGAGTTATCGCTGGCGACTACCGGCAATGCACCGATCCCGATGCGCGCCGCACCGATCGCGTTCAAATCGTCAGCCCTGAGCGAAGTCAGCGTGGTGTTGCCCTGCCGAGGTGTCGCACCGGCCCCAAGAATTTCGATGTTGTCGGCACTGACGAGCAGACTCGCGCCGTAGCCACCCTTGGCCGGTGCAACGTTTGCCGTGCCCTCGAATCGCAACGCGGGGGCGTTGCCAATCTTGCCCCGGTAGCTATCCGACAGGAAATTGAGATCGAGACGCTTGGCATCTGCCTCGATCAACGCACGGGGAGCCCCGACGCGCCCGCTCGTGGCACGCGCAAAGTCGGCGTAACTCATCTCGTTGTATTGCGAGTAGGTCCGCAGTACATCTGCCGAAGTGAGCACAACCTGGGTCGGCGTGGTATTGCGAATGCTGGTGTTGTTCACACTCAATTGCGCGGGAAGCGTCAGCGATCCGTTGCGCATCGCGGCCGGCGCCAGCCCCGTCTGAGACACGGACTGCGTCTGCAACTCGACGCGATATGCGCCGGGCAGCAACGCGAACGTCGAAGGCAGCAGCGTGTAGGTACCCGCAGACAGTCCCGGCACGCCTGCGCCGATGGTGATCTGCTGTCCGGCGAGCGGCGCACCGGCACCGTTCTCGCTCACGACAGGCGCATAGGCCGGTTGCACGCCGGGCACGATCGCGTACACCGGATTCGATGAGAGCGACGGCAGGCGGAAACTTCCCTTCGTGCCGGTCTGCACCACTTGCATGAGTGGCGCGAGACGTGCGTCGGCGGAGCCGCCACGTCCGGTCAGGAAGGCCGCACCGCGAATTTCGCCCCCGCCCGACAGATCGATGACAGCGCCCGGCTCCACAGCCAGCGAATGGCTATACACGATCACCGACGGTCCGCCGCCCGCCAGCGCGTACACCGCGTCGGCGGAAGCGTTGAGATAGCTCAATCCGTCGAGCGTGCCGCCATAGGGCATCACCAGTCCGTTCGCACTCACAGACGTCACGCTACCCGGCAACAGGTGAAGAAGGCCGTTGGCTTCCGTGTTTATCAGCGAACCGAAGGTGATGCTTCCCATCGGGGCGCGCAACACACCGCCCTGACGAATCTGCCCCGCCAAAAAGGTCATCCTGCCGAACAGCGAGTATGGCTGAGGTGCCAGCGTGTCGCCAACGCGCTCGAAGGTCAGCACACGTTCGGGGTCCAGCATGGTCTGACGCACACAGCAGTCGCTCGGATAGCTGCGCTGCCCCACGACAATCTTTGCGGCCGCGTTCTGTCCGGGATAGATCTGCACCGCAGCCAATGTCATATCGCCGGGCGAATAGACTTCGGTCTTGTCGAGCAGACGAAGATCGCCGGTGCTGCGCAACGCAACGTTACCAAAGGCATCACGCAAGACACTGACGGGAGTACCGGCGTTGGTCTCGATTGTCCCCGCTGTGCCGAACTGCATCCGGCCCGATACGTCGATCAGTGCGCCGTCGACTTCGAACTTGGCCTTCTCGGCCAGCAACGGCACGCCGAGCCTCCCGCTTCCCTGCCCCGAGTTCTTCGAACCGCTCACCGGATTGGGAATGATGTAGTTGTCGAATTGCTGGCGCGTCGGGCCAGCGAGTTGCACGACGGGTGCCGTAAACCTGACCTGTGTGTCCCGTGGAGCGCTCGCCGTCAGGCCGAACGAACTCGCCGTCAGGCGAAGGCTCTGACCGAGCGCGAGATTGACGTTGCCGTCGAAATCCATCATCCCGTTCGCAAACAGCGCGAGGTTGCCGAAACCACCCGCCGTCACACGATCCACACCGATGCGCGCGCTACCCAGCGTCAGCCCGCCGCCGAGCGTGCCGGGGCGCAGTGTTTCCGAGAGCAGACTGTTGCCCTGCGTTTGCGCCACAATCATCTCGTGCGCGACACGTACGGAATCGTCCACCATGGGGCCGCGCAACGTCACGCGATCGACCATACCGTAGGCGAGCGTCTCCAGCACAACGTTCAGCGTGCCGCCCGCCGCACCCGCACCGCCGGATACGGCCTTCATGTCGCCGTCGAGATAGAGGCCGCGTGCCGACGCAAGAGAGATGACCCCGCCGTTGCTGACCACATGCGTGCGTCCCTGCCCCGGGACATCGACGTCGGCGGCCGCACCCGACGCATCGAGCCGCGCACCTGGGCGCACGATCACGAACGCGTCGGCGGCCTCGACTTGCATAGCGCCCGCCACATACTTCGCGCCGATCTGGATGGTGCCGCCTGCGGCGACCTTGCCGGAAATCGCGCCCGAGGCATCCTGCGCCACGAACGCCCGTGACGCGACGTCGATCACGGCATTGCCCCCCAGCCAGATCGACGTCGGTGTGAACGTGCCCTCAGGTCCGTCATACCCGTCGACTGCGCTGAACGGACTGGGCAACAAGCTGACAGTGCCCGATGCTGCCCGTAGCGTGCCGAGCACTGTCATCTGCCCGTTACCTGTGAGCGTGATGCTGCGGCCCGGGTCGACTTCAATCCGAGCGCCTTCGCCAACGCTCAACTGTCCGCGCTTGCGCAGCGCGCCGGTGGAAAGCGCGAGATCGGCCCCGCCACGCTGCGTGATGGCGCCCTTCGCAGCATCGCTTTGCCAGACCGGCGCAAGAAAGACCGACAGTACGCCGGACGGGTCACTACCGCTGACAGCGTCGCCAGCGGCTTGTTTATCGACGTTCAGCACCGGCATGGTGACGTCGAGGCGCGTGTTATCGGTGACCGTCACACCAAGCTGGCCCGCTACGTCGTAGCGCGAAAACCCTGTCGAGAAGAGCGACGGGTTGAGCAAAGTGTCGGGCGTGGCGCCAAGCGACATCGGGCCACCGATCACAACACTGTTGCCTGTGCTCAGTGTCAGCGTGCCGCCACCGCTCACGCCGTAGGCGCGCAGCGCGCCATCAAGATGCAGTTCGCCTGTGCCTTTGCCGCTTATGTCGTACTGGTTGGCAAGCAGAGAGACGTTGCCGCCCCTACCGCCGCGCACCGTGCCGCCCGAGAGCAACGCGGCACCGGACGAGACATCGATGGTGCTGCCCTGCTGCACCCGCACGTCCCCGGTAGTCGAAAGCACGACGCTGCCGCCATTGAGGTACGGCATACCGTGGATGCCGGCCTCGCCGTCATCCGCCCGGCTCCACAGGCCGCGTGCGTCAAGCGTCACACCGCTCGCCACCTTTACGGACTGGCCGCCCGCCACGAGCGCAGGGGCCGTCAAGGGCGAGTCGCCCCATGCGCCATTGCCAGTCGCAGAGAGCATACGCTGCACGACGTTGCCCGCCGCAATCGAGCCGCCACGCGCCGCGACGTTCGCATCGATGTTCACTCGCGTAGCATGCAGACCCACATCGCCGCCGTCCGCTACACGAATGTCGCGCGAGAGCGTCACTTCATCCGTTGCCAGCAGCTTCACGCCACCGAATTGCTGACGATTGAGCCAGTCCGCGTCGATTGTAATTTTTCCTGCGCGCTGAGCGTCAAGAGGACTTCCCTGCGCAATAGTTGCCGCCAACGCCTGAACGTCGCCGACATTAATGGTGCGCGCGACGGCCGAAGGGCTGTCGCGCAGCGAGAGCGTGGCGTCGTCGTAATAGGGCGTGAGCTTGCCGACGATCAACTGACCGGCACGTGGTGCAGCAAGCTGCGGTTGCAGATACCCGTCGTAAAGCACTCGATCGGCGGCCTGTGTCTGGCGCGGGCCCTGATAGACAGTAGTATCGACATTGCCTTCGAGCACGACCGACGGACCTGAAACGATCAATCGCCCTGCGTCGCGCCCGACCGTGTAACCGTTCTCCAGACGCTGCCCCGGCGCAATGAACGGCGTGGCATACGTCTCGGTGGTGTTCTTTCCCCACCGGGCGTGTTCGGCTTGGAAGCCGCGATACACACCGAGGTACCGCAAATCGCCCGGCGCGTTATCGACGCGGTACAACAGCCCGTCTACACCGCGCAGCCAGCTTTGCCGGATCATGCCGGTCTGCACGTCGAGCGTGCCGCCGGCCAGATTGATGAGCGAACCGGGGCGCGTCACCACTTCCGCGCCGCCCAGTTGTACCGTGCCGCCCTGCGCCGCCCACTCGCCGATGCCATGCGACGCCGTGTTCAGATACCCGCTCACTTCCAGCAGGCCGCCTTGCGTGTACCAGCGGTCGGTGGTGTAGCCCTGCGTGCCCGCAGGCACACGTACCAGATAGCGCCGGTCGATGTAGACGGTCAGGTTGTTGAGCCGATGCGTGTCGCGATTGCTCGGCGCATCGCGCTGCTCGTTGCCCTGCACGTTGACTTCGAGATTGTTCGCCGACATGGCGACCTGCACGCCCACGGCGCCAGAGACGTCGAGCTTCGCACGCTCCATCGCCATGGCACGGCGCGTGGCCAGCACGTTGATCTGACCGCCCGTGGCGAGCGTGAGTGAATCGCGATCGAAAAGTACGTCGCCCGAGGAAACGATCTGCACGAGCGATTGATCCCGGCGGTTGAACAGCCCGGACTCCGCGACCTTGCCGGCCTCGGCCAGCAGCGTTGTGCGCTGTGCATCGAGTGCCGCATCGCCCGACGTGTCGAGCACGACGGCATTGAGAGCACCAGGGGCGACGCGCACCAGCGCATTGCTGTCACCGCTCGCCGTCAGGTGAATCGTGCCGCGCGTATTGACCGAGGTGGTAGAGACAAGCACCCCGCTCTGCTCGATCTGACGCGCCGCGAGCGTGATGTCGCCGAGTTCCGCCAGAATCAGCCCGCTGTTACTTACGCGGCCAGCGGTCGATCCGGGCAACAGCTTCGGTTCGACTTCGTTGCCGCGCGTACTCGAATTGAGATTGCCATCGGTGCCGACACCGCGCCGTATCACGAACGCATCGCCTCCGGCGACCACCGTCTGCCCCGACGGCGTGACGATGGTGCCGCGGTTGTGGGCTTCGCGCCCGAGCAGCAGCACATAGCCGCCGCCTTCGGTCACCGATTGCGGACGTCGCGTGTTGATGCGTGCACCCGCGTCCACCGTCACGTCGGCGGTCGCCCCAGTGTGCGACACGCTTGAGCCGCTCACCTGAAGATCGTTGGCAAACGTCGGCACCGTCGCGCCGGACACTGCGGCGCCGTAGATGCCGCGATTGAACTGATCGTTCGTCATGCCGACGGCTGCCGCCACGAGGTTGCGCGTATCGACCTGCGCCGTTCCCGAGAATTGAATGCCGTTGCGGTTGACGATCATCACCGTGCCGCCGGCCTTGATCTGCCCCTGAATCTGGCTCGGACGCGCTTGCGGATCGTTCACGCGGTTGAGCACGGCCCAACCCGGTTGCTGCACGAATTCGACCGTCGTGCGACGGCCAACGTTGAACGTCTCCCAGTTCAGAATCGCCTTCTCGCCCGTTTGCTCGACGGCCACCTTGGTGTTGCCCGCGGCATCGCGATCCTGCGCGATTTTCTTGTTCGCGTTGATCCAGCCAGCGGTAAGGCTATTGGTATCGACTTTCAGACCGCCCTCGGCAAGACCATCCGGAATGGTCTCCGGCGTTGCAGCAGCCGCCTGACGTGCGGCATTCTGCGCGGCCTGCATCGCAGCGATACCTTGGGCGGCAGTGGCGAGATTGGCAATCGAATTCTGGAGCGCCTGCGCCGCGCGTTGCTGTTGTTCACCCGGATTTTGCAGCGACGACACCGGCATGCCGTTCGGCAGACGGCCCGTCTGTGCAGCGGTGGATTGCGCCGCACCGCGCGCGGCAAACCACGCGTTGCTGAAGGCTTGCTGCGCATGCGCTGCGCCGATCATGGCACTACTTGCGGCGAATACGGCCACGGCCTGGGCAAGCGGCCGAATGCGCGGCAGACGTGCGCTGGCCCGCGTGCGAGTTGATAGGGAAACTACGCGCTTGTGCATGGTCATCTCAATCCCGTCTGGCGTCTCGTGCGGCCGTGGGACGTTATCTCGCGACAACGCCAGCGACGGCCCTGGCAGGTTTTCGTTCAAGCGATGCGAACGCTTGACGCTCTCGGGACTAAGACCGATCGGCGCGCGCCAATCGGCAAGGATTTATTTGAATCTTTCGTGACACGGTCAAGCCTTCACGAAGCGCAGCGCCTAGGGTCATCCGAGCAGAACGATGCCACCGGGCAAGGTATGCGCGGAGAGTTGCAGCGAGTGCTCGATCTGCCCCAGGGCCACGTCGAGCGAGCGAATCGCAAAGCGCCCCGTCACCGGACGCGCCGACAGCTTGCCGTTCATCAACACGACCTTGCCGGGACGGTAGCGATTGATCTCGTCGATGACGTCGCCGAGTGGGACTTCGGCGAATCTCAGATAGCCGTCGCGCCATGCCGGCATCTCGCCGTCGCCGACATTCACGAGCGATTGAAGCGCGTGCTCGTCGTAGACCAGTTGCTGACGCGCGCGCAATTGCACGCGTCCTGCCGTATGCGCGACCTCGGCCACGCCGTCGATGCAGGTGACGCACACCTTCTGCGCCACGTTGCGCACTTCCACACGTGCGCGGTGCGCAATCGTGCGCCCCGCTCCCGCGACGATCTCGAACGGTGCCGCCGTTCGCGTGGAATCGACCGCCGCTTCGCCACCCAGCAGATCGATGCCGGGGGTGCCGCCCGCGCGCAGCGCCAGACTCGTGCGCGTGTTCATTTCTACGGACACGTTACCGGCCAGCGCCACAGTGCGCTGTTCTCCCGTGCCGGTACGGTAATCCGCGCGCAAGGCGGCCGTCCCCTGAAACAAGCCGAGCGGCCCGCCAATCGCGGCAACGCCTGCAGCAGTCGCGAATGCCCCGGCGGTACCCGCCAGCCACCAGCGACGGCGCGGATCGAAGCCGCGTTCGGCCTTTCGTTGCGGTGCGGGCGGCCGGGCCGGTGCCGGGCACACGACAGCTGCCGATGCGCGCTGATGGGCCGCTTGCGTCAGGTGCTGCCACTGACGACGCGCGTTCGTCAGCGCCTTCGCATGGCTCGGGTCGCGCCGCGCCCACTCACGCAGCGCCTCGCCATCGGCGTGGGTCATCTCGCCGGACGCCATACGCCGCACCCAGGTCATGGCCTGACGCTCAAGTGCATCGAGACGCCGCTTCGGCGGCAACGTGACATCGGGTCGCAAACTCATGGCGTCACCTCTCGCATGAGACGGCAGGTCTCACTCCATGAGACGGCTTTCCCGCACGCCATCGGCAATCGGTCGTTCATTCGGACCTCGGCATGTGGGCCATGCAGTACTCGTGAGCGCGCTTCAGCTCAAGGCCGACCAGACGCGCAGACACACCGAAGCGACGCGCCGCCTCCTCGTTGGACATCTCGTGCACCCGTACGGCGATGAAGATCGCGCGCCGACGCGGCGGCATGGTGGCGAGCAAGCGTTCGAGCAGCGCGACCTCATCGCGCGCCGCCACCGTCTGTGCGGGGCCCGGTGCCGGGTCCACGAACTCGGTCATGAGCGCATCGATCTCGTCATCGCTCATATACCGGCGTTCGCGCTGCACGCGGTCGAATGCCATATTCATGGCGATGCGCATGAGATAGGCGCCCGGGCTCTTCACGTCGCTCTGACGGTCGGCCCGATCGTCGAGATGCACCCACGTGTCGTGCAAGGCATCGCTGGCGAGTTCCGACGACCCGAGGCGCCAGGTCAGCTTGCGCTTGAGGTCCTCATAGCGCTGCGTCAGCAGATCGCGCAGGAACGCTCTGGGCGTGTCGACCATCTATCGCTCCGTCGTCGCCGCGCACGGCAATGGCGCGCACACGAACGCATTCGCCCGGCAATCGGCGGGTACCAGCAACAGCACGAACGGTTGCGATGTGTCGACGGGCGCGATGCCAACATCGAGTCCTTGCAAACGGCGCAAGATCGCCGCGTCGCGGCGACCGTCTCCCGTCGTATCGAGCAGGCGGACACGCACCACCCGAGCGTTGGCATCAACCTGCACCGTCATTGCCAAGCGGTACTCCCCCGGCGAGAGCGACGGCGCCGTACACAGCGCCCGCAACACCTTGCCTTGCAAACGCGCGCGGTAATCGATGGCCCCCCGTGCGGTACTGCGTACCGACTCTCCCTGCGCATCCGCCGTGCCCAGTGGCGCGAGAACGAACGCGTTCTGTGCGGTCGCCTCGGCCATCACGCCGGTGCCTTCAAGAAGTGCGTCAAGGGCTTCGTGCGGCGAATAAATCCCCGTGACGGTATGCGAGCGCCGCCCCTCCACCAGCGACGACGGGTAGAACACGGACATACGCGTGAGCGCATCGAAGCGGGCGAGCGCGTCCTTCAAAGGCATCTCCGGGAGATCAAACGACTGCGCCTGCGGCGGAGCCGCTGACGCATTTCCGCCCCCAATGCCCAGCATGCCGCATAGCAGCCAGCCCGCCAGAACGCTCGCAGCCGCGAAGCGCAAACGTGGAGAGCGAACAATAGCGGTCATCTCGGGCGGTAGGCCTTTGCATGGCGGGCGTTCGGGAAAATCGGGGGTGGAGGGACCTGTGCGGCAGGCAAAGCTCACGGCAACGCGCCAAGGCGTTAGCCGCTTCCCCGTAGGCCCAAAATAAATTGTACGAATTCCTGAGAATTCTGGTGATCGATTGTGACGGTACTTTGACAGTGCCGCCGATCGTCGCTCGATCTCTCGCCGCACCGCCCCGGAAGCGTGCGTCTCCAGGCCATGACGAACGCCGGCAAAAAACGCCCGTAACACGCCCACGGGGTGCAGGCGGATTACGGGCCAACCAGTCGTCTGACTGGACGTAAAACAGCCGCGCGCGGGAGGTTCCCGAGGCTCAGGCGAGAAACGCGCAATGATGCGCCGCGCGGCGACGCTTTAGTTAAGCGTCATCGGTGCCTGCCCATCGCCGCTTGCGAGCGTGTTGCCCGGCACGGCGGCAAGGTCTTCGCCCGACGCCTCGGCATCGGCGGTCTGACCGGCGGCCTGCTGCGTGAAGTTGCGAAGATGCAGGAAGAACTGTCCCATCATCTCGACCCAGAGACGCATCGAGAAATTCAGGAATTCGGGGGAAACGCCGCCGGCCACGATGACGTCCATCTCGAGCACAAGGAACTCGCCGTGCGCCGCCACACGGGCGAACCGGCGCGAGCGGTGCCACTCGTTGATCAGGCCTTCGGGCAGATCGCCGCCCTGAACGCGCAGCGGGCAGCTCAGCGTGAAATCGAGATACTGGTCGGCACCGGCCTGATTTCCCCAGTGCACCTGATAACCGATGCCGTGGCTTGCGCTATGCAGACGCGTGACCAGATCGTCTTGCTGCACCGACACCGCGCAACCGGCGGCACGAATAGCATCGGCTACCTGGGCGGACGTGACAGACGTGATGATGTCCGCCGACGACGACGGGTGCGAAGACGCCGGCGCACCGGCTCGCTCGGCGTCGTGATTGTCGTGTTGCATCGTGTTCTCTTCGTTCATGCCAGTGATCCTCGAACTATCGTTGTGCAAATTCAGGACGAGGCGCGCCGTCGACGCCCCTCGCCACGCGCGTTATTACTGCGATGCTGCCGGTGCCGACGCCGCGGCCGATTCAGCGGGCTTTGCGGCGATGGCGGCAGCGGCTTGCTGCTCGTCAAACTTGCCCTCATAGAGCTTGTCGCCGTACTGCTGCGCGATCTGCTCGTACTTCACGCGAGCCTGACTGGCGAACGGCTGACGCGCCGCGATCACGGTCGCCACATCCATCGTCTCGAACGCCGTCAGAATCTCTTGCCCGACGGCGTAAAGACGATCGTTCTTCTCCTTGCACATCGTGAGCGCGACACGCTGCGCCGCACTCTCGTCGGCGAGATGCTTGCGCTGCGCATCGGCCTGACGCGCGAGCTTGAGCAGTTCGTCGTAGGCATTGCGGTACTGGGCAATCTGCGCGTTGGCCTTATCGGCCACCGCCTTCACTTCCGATTGCGAACTCCGTGCATCCTGCGAGAGACGCTCGCGCGCCTGACGCTCCGCGGCCAGTTGCTTCTGCGCGTCTTCCAGCGCCTTCTTCAGCGCCTCCGGAGAGTCCTTCCCCGGCGCGCCGGCCGTTGCGCCACCAGCCTTGAGCGCAGCCAGTTCGTTCTTCGCCTGTTGGAGTTGCTCGGTCGTGCTGCGTAGTTGCGTGCGCAGACGCTCTTCCATACTCGGCGCGCCCTGCGGCGTCTGTGCCGAGGCGGCCGAGCACACGGCAAGCAACACCGCGGCGGCCACACCCGACGCCAGACGCGACATCGCGCGTGGGGGCTGTTGACTCATGACCACCTCCTTAGAATCGCGCGTTGACTTCGATTTGCAGCGTGTCGATCGACAACGGCGCGCCATAGACTTCCTTCGTCGAGAGCCAACGGCCCGAGAGCCATGCGTTCTTGTCGAAGGCATACGAAGCGCCGATGTAGTAGCCCTTCGCGTTCGTGCCGCCACCATGGAACGTCGAGTCGTTGTAGGCATCGGGCACGGCATCCGGCTCGATACGCTTGTAGCCGAACAACACGTTCCAGTCGCCGCGCGAGGCCATGACCGGCTTGCCGAAGGTCGCCTGGAACATGTAGGCGTTCGGGCCGCTCTTGAAGTTGGCGCGCGTCGCTTCGCCCGCACCGAAGTTGCTCACGATGCCGCCGTTCGCGCGCCCCCACATCTCGCCTTCGTTGTAGGCCAGGTTGCGGATGTAGTTCACGTCGAAGCGCAACGGATAGCGGCCAGCCAGCATCGTGTCCCAACGCGCCGACAGGTCGAGCAACTGGAACTTCGAGGCATAGCCGACATACTGCGGTTGCGCCGTATTGGCCGGGTCAAGCGGGTTGAGCGCGATGTTACGCAACAGCATGAGCGTATTGCCCTTCTGCATGAACGCCGGGCGTGACCAGTCCGAATCGCAGCTCGTCTGGCCTGCATAGAGCGCGCAAGGCGACGACAGTTGCCCAGTGATGTTGCGGAAGTCGAAGTAGCCGACCGTGCCACGGAAGCTGTTCTTCGAGTCGAGCTTCCAGTTCGCGCCGAACTGCGTGCCCAGCATCCACTTGGTCTGGCTCGACATCTTGCTCTGGCTGTTCGACGGCGAGTTGTCGCCCGAGTATTCGAGCGGGATGAAGCCGAGCGAGCCGAACAATTCGACGTTCGGGTTCTGCGGCAGCACCTTGTTGAACTGGGCCGCGATGCCGTCAACGTTCAGGTCGTTGGAGAACAACATGTCGCTCGTGACGTACGGCGGGGCGAAACGGCCGCCGGTGAACTTCACCCAGTCGAACGGCTGATACGACATCCACATCTGGTCAAGCCACACGCTCTTCTTGTTCAGGCCGCCGCCCAGCGTGGAGTTGGTCGAGACGGGGCTGTCGTCGTTGCTGGTGGCCAGCCGCACGCCGGCTTTCACCTGCTCGGACACGTCCGCGAAGATACCGAAGCGTGCACGGGCGCGGAACTGGTTGGTGCGGTTCTGCGTGGTGTTGAGCAGCGGTGGGAGTGTGAGGTTGGTGTTCGAGTTCACGTCGAAACCATTGCCCTTGTTGATCTGCGCCCAGTCGATCTGCGTGTTCGTGTTGCTGCTCGAGTAGAAGCGCGACTCGTTGCGCAGGCGGAAGTCGCCTTCGACGTGAATGCGCTTGGTCCACTCGGGTGTTTCGTTCGGTGCTGCCCAACCTTCCGTCTTGGCCTGCGCCATCACCTCGCTCTTCACCTCGTCGCGAATCTGATCGCGCGTGGTCTGCGAGATGTACGGAACGCGCACATCGCCCGGCTCACCGCCGGGCACGGCCGCTGCGGCCACCACAGGCGTTGCGGCTGCCTTCTGAGCCGCCGCTGACGCCGCGTACGCTTCCGTTTCGGCTTGTGCAAGCAAGGCTTCGCCGGTGGTCTTGTCGATCGCGCCGCTCTTGATGAGGCCGCGAATCAGCTTGACCATGGCGGTCTCTTTCGGGGCAGGCTGCGCCTGTGCGTGGGCCAGGCCCGCGGCGCCCAGCAGCGCGAGCGCCAGCGCCACAGCGCCTGCGGTGCCCGCAGCGCGTGGCGCATGTCGGTGCGCGAGCGCGTCGGTCATACGTTCCAGTGCTTTCATTTTGTGTGTGACTTTTGCGTAAAAAGGAAGTCCTGCTTGTGCCGTATGCGGCGTGACGGGCGTCGTATTGCGCTTCATGGCCTGCGCCCCCGGATGCTCATCGACAGCGGAAAGCGCAGCGACGCCGGCGGCTTCTCTTCCGCACGGAAGTCGCGCAACATCGCGAGCACTGCATCGTCGATCGCCGCGTTACCAGTGCCCCGCACCATCTGGGCGCGCGTGGCGCGTCCGTCGGCGTCGAGCCAGAGATCGATGCGCACGTCGTCGAACGCCAGCGTGCGAGTGCGCTGATCGCGCCCGAACGCCTGTTGCAACGAACTGGCAAGCCATGCGCTGTATGAGCGGCTGCCCAGCCCGCCGCCGCCACCGGTCATGCCGCCGCCGCGGCCGGCGCCAATGCCGAACGCATCGGTGCCGGCTTGCGCATCGCCGTTGATCGTCACGGCGTCGCCGAGATCCTTGGTCGGGCTTGGCGGCGCATCGTCCTTTGGCGGCTCCACGGGGTCGGCCGGCTTCGGCTCGACGACTTCGGGCTTGATCTTCTCCGGCTGCGGCTCAGGCGGCTTCTCCTGCGGCGGCGGGGGTGGCGGAGGCGGCGGAAGCATGAGCATCGGCGGGGTATTGACCTCGCGGCGCGTGCTGGCCTTGTCGGTGAGCAGGTGCCAGAAAAGGGCAATCAATCCGAGCACGACAAAGCCACCAACGATCCATCCGCCGCGCCGGCGCAGCAGTGCGAGCGACGGACTGGGCGGCTGGGTGTCGGGCCGCACGGGGCAAGACGCGAAATCGCGAGGTTTCACGCTGCGCTCCTTACTGCGGCTTGCCGGTCACGAGGCCGACCTGGTTGAGATCGATCCGGCGCAGCAGGTCGAGCACTTCGACGACCTTGGCGTACTGCACCTGCGCGTCGCCGCGCACAATCACCGGGAAATCGGGCGTGACCGCCTTCTCCGTGCGCAAGCGATCCTCAAGCTCGGTGAGCGTCACCGGATAGGCGTCGAGAAACACCTGACCGGCGTTATCGACCGTGATCGCCTTGGTCTTCGGCTTCTCGAGCGCCACCGATGAGCTGGCCTTCGGGAGATCGACCTTGATGCCGGGAATGCTGGCGTTACTCGTGAGAATGAAGATCACCAGCACCACCAGCAGCACGTCGACGAACGGCGTGATGTTGATGCCGCCCGAGCGCTTCTTCGCGGCGAATCGCGTTGCGTTTGCCATGATTCGTCCTCGTCAGGCGCGTTGCAGCACGGGCTGACGGCGGCCTTCGCCCTGCTCTTCGGCGAGGCGAGTCGTGAACTCGTCGACGAACACGGCCATGTCGGCGGAGAGCGCATCCGAGCGCGACACCAGCCAGTTGTAGCCGAACAGTGCGGGAATAGCCACGCCGAGACCGGCGGCCGTACACAGCAGTGCGGCGGCCATGCCCGGCGCGACCGAGTTGATGTCCACCGCGCCCGCCATAGCGGCCACGACGAACACCAGCATGATCCCGATCACGGTGCCGAACAGACCGACATACGGCGCCCCTTCGATGGACGTCGAGAGCCAGTTCATGCGTTTGCTCATGTCTTCGACTTCGCGCACCATCGCACCATCCATCGACGCGCGAATGGCGCCGATGGTCGCTTCGGACACGGCGCTCGTGTCGTAGCCGAGTTCGTGACGGCGATGCAGTTCGCTAAGCGCGACCTCGTACAGACGCCACAGCGGCGATTGGTCTTGCACGTCCTCCGGCACACGATTCGTACGCGCGATCTGGTCAAGCGGTGCGCCCGAGGCTTCGCGAAAATGCGTCATGAATGTGCTGTTGGCGCGCGCCTTTGCGGCGTAGCTGCGGCCCTTCGTAATCATGATGAGCCACGAGACCAGCGCCATCAGACCCAGCACACAGACCACCACCCAGGCGTCGACCGGCATGGCCGCGAGGATGAAGGCGAAGTGGCTCTTGCCCGCTTGCTGCTCATCCGGACCATAGGCAATCAGGCGCGATTCGGCACCTTGCGAAACGGCATCCGTCTGAAGCAGCGCGGCGCTGCGGGCGACCTTCGACAGACGTACTTCGTCCACCGCACCCGAGAAGCGAGCGAGGCTGCCCGAGGCGCCTTCGACGTCGCCGCCGAGGACCGCGGGCGAATTCAGCGCGGGCAATGCCACCGCCAGCGTGGTAGCCGCGTGACCGCCGACATAGAGCGTGACCGACTTGCCGTCGGCCGTAACCGCCAGATGCGACCACTTCCCGGCTTGAATCGGCTGCCCCGGCTGACTGCGCTGAGTCCCCACCTGCACGAACGGCACACCCTGATCGACACCGATCACCAGATCGCCGCCACCGTCGCGGCGCACATAGATCGCTTCGTTCGCGCCCAGCTTCTCCGGGTGCACCCATGCCGAAAACGTGAACGGGCTGCCGGCGGCAAGTGCGAGCGACGGCGAAGCGGGCAGCACGATCGGCGAGGCGCCGGCTTGCGCGCCCTTGCCGATGATCGCGCCATCGAGCGTGACGACCGGGTTCTGGCCGTTGTTGCCGTAAGCGGTCGTGTCGCGCGCGGGCACGTTCGATTCGCCGAAGTGGTACACGGCGGTGTAGTCCGGATCGAACACACGCTGACCGTTCCCCGCCGCAGGGGCCTTGCGGTTGCCGTAGTACATCCAGACCTGTTGCTTGGCGCCCGCGGTGACGGCGGGCACATCGACCCACACAAGCGCGATGCCCAGCACCGGATCGAACTGCTCGATCTGGTGATTGAGGACCGTCTTGTCATCGGCCGCCACGAAGCGCAGGTCGGCCCCGGTTTCGTTCACGCCTTCGAAGCTGAAGTTGCCGGTGTGCAGACGCAACAGCATCGGCACCCGGCCGGCGTCGCCCGTGATGTTGCCGCCTTGCGGGCCGGCATCGATGGTAATCGGCTTGCGGTACGCCCAATCCGGTTGCCACCAAGCGTGCGCGAGCACCGGCATCAGCGTGCCGATCAGCGCAAGCAGGAATGGAAGAATGCGTCGCATGGCTGTATTTCTCCGTTTATGCCGCCCGGCGCGTTGAATTGGCGCACCGGGCATCAGGTCGTGAATGTTGTGTCGTGAAATTCGGATGTGTCTTTTCCGGGCCGTTGGCAGGTCGCCTTATTCGCTCAATCGCTCACTCAATACGTCGCGGTGACGCTGAAGTTCAGCCGCGGCTTGTAGCGCTCCGTGCGCGGCCCGTTGGTCAGCGGATACGCAGCGTCGACGCGCCCCGTCACATGCGACGTCAGACGCAGCGACGACCCCACACCGACCGACGCCAGCGAGTAACGCGAGGTCTGCTCTGGCAACGCGTCGCGCAGCCCCAGCCGCGCGCCGTCGAAGAACGCATACGCGCGCCAGTTCGAGACGACCGGGCCTAGCAGCGGAATCGGCGGCGTACGCCATTCGATGGAGCCGACCACGCCGTAGTCGCCGGTCGCTTCGGCCGAGAGGTAGCCGCGCACCGAGTTCATGCCGCCACCGGCGAGTTGTTCGTTGGAGATCAGCGGCGAATCGGTCATCTGCGTGGCAACGCGCGCCGCGAGTTGCCAGCCGCCGCCGAACGTGTAGGTGCCGTTCGCATCCGCACGCAGCACCATGAAGCTGGGCGACGCCTTATAGCGCTTCGCGTCGAACTGGGCCGGGCTGCTGCCATAGCCGAGGAAGCTCGACATGCCCGAGACGATCGACGTATTCAGACCGGCGCTCAGGTCTTCGTCCTGATAAAAGCCGCTATAGCCGAGCGTAATCGGCGCGTATTTGAGCGGCACCACATCGCCGGCGGTGCCGAAGCGGGTGGTTTCCGTGTTGTCCTTGAAGTCCACACCAAGGCTGAAGGCGTGATACCAGGCGCCGGTATCCGGCACGGTGTAGGTCGTCTTGACGCCGATCGCGTGCCCCTTGCCGAGCACCGTAGTGCCGCCGGTAGTGGCGACATTGCTGTCCGACTGATAGCCGTTAAGTTCGAGCGTCCAGGGCGAAGACCCGAGCGGCGCCACATACGACCCCGACCACACCTTGCTCTGGCTGAAGTCCTGAGGTGCACCGAAGAAGCTCATCGACACGCGATGGCCGAGTTGCCACAGGTTGTCGTAACCCACCGACGCGAGCATGCGCAGCGGCTTCGTATCGGCGCTGCGGTCGTTGTTCAGGCTGAAGCTCGCGCGCCACGGGTTGGTGTCCTCGACCTTGAGGTCGACGTCCATCGTGCCGGGCACCGCCCCTTGCTTGACGAGCGGCACTACCTGTTGCTCGCCGGTACGGTTCAGGGCCGTGAGTTCCGTCTGTGCGGCGTTGAAATCCGGCACCTTGCCCTCGGCCAACGACGGCACGCGATCACGCACCTCGCGCGGCGAGTGGTATTCCGAGCCGACCACGCGCAGACGTCCCAGCTTGGTCTCGCTCACCTTGAGATAAACCACGCCGCCCGTGACCTGCTGTTCCGGCAAATCGACGTACACCGACTGATAGCCCTTGGCCTGATAGGCGGCGAGCAAGGCGTCGCGTGCGGCTTCGATGTCGGCGAGCGTGCGGTTCGGCCCGAGATACGGCGTCACGGCCTTTTCGATCGTACGGACATCGAGCACCGTGTTGCCGCGCACGACGTACTCATTGATGTTGACGGGCTTCTGCGCGTCGGCAGACTTTTCCTTCGCTGGCTCCGATCCTGTCGCGCCTGCCTGCGGCTTTACCGCAGGCGAATTGTCCGGCCGGTCTGCTTTGGCTTCCTGAGCAATCGCAACGCCATGAACGGTTCCGCCCAACGTGACAGCGCACACTGCCGCCCAGCGCAGCCACAGCTGGTTCGTTTTCATCAAACGCATATAGAAGACTCTGCTTTGTTAGGTCGACGCGGCCCTGCCCGATGCAGTGCCCCCGGTGGCCTGACGATTACCCGCGCATACCGCTACACCACGGGTATCGCCCGGCCGCACGCAATCCGTGTCGACATTCCTCACGAATACGGATACCTAGACGTCCGGGAGCGCGACCGACTAACGTTTGTCACGAGAAATTCATCTTTCTCGAAAATCGCACGGACTGACGTATGCTTGCTCGGTCGGAGTCCTGATGGACTACCCATCATTTTTTGCGGGGAGGCAGGCCATGAAGGCAGAAAGCACTCGGGGGATTCGAAGGTGCGTACGCGTTTGGGGAGCCGCAGGCGCAAGCGCCGCCGTGTTGACGCTCGGCGTGACCGGACATGTGAGTGCGGCCGACGATGCGGTGCGCACCACCGGCGCGTCGGCGGCGGGGCCGCGAGCCGGTTGCGTGGATGTGGAAGTGAATGGACAGCGCTCGCCGTCGTATGACTGTCTGACGAATCAGTTGCAGCCGGCGTCAGGCCCGCTCGCCGGCGGGCGGGCGCCCGGGCTGGAGTCTGAAGGTATCGCCAACAAGCCTGGCAATCAGATTGGCGGCCAGTTCAACTGGAGCGGTACGTCTCAGCGAATGGGAAATGCGTTCGGGAATTCGGCGACACCGCAGCGGCCTGCCGCACCGCCGCCGGCACCGATCATCCCAGGGCGTTGATGACAGAATCACGACAGCTCACGCTGTCTCGCGCCGATGCCGGCCAATTCCGCCGTGATAAAGCGCGGGCGATGTCATGCCGAGCTTGTGGGCCATGATGACGAGATCCGCGAAGGAGCGTGCCTCCATTTTTCGCATCGCGTTGCCGCGATGGATCTTGACAGTGATTTCGCTGATCCCCAGCTCGTCGGCGATGTGCTTGTTCATGCGCCCCGCCGCCACGAGCGCCATGACCTCGCGTTCGCGCTGAGAGAGCCGTTGCGCGCGGCCGGCAACGTCGGTACTGGCGCGCTCTCGTGCCAGACGCTGTCGATCCCGCGCGAGTGCCGTCCCTACGGCCTCGAGCAATACGCTATCGGGAAACGGCCAGGTCAGGAAGTCGATGGCGCCCGCCTTCATCCCCCGAACGCTCGTTGCCACGTCCGTATGACCGGCGACGAAGACCACGGGGGTCGGGTCTTGCACCGTAATCAGCGCCTCTTGCAGGGCGAGACCGCCACCGGTCGCGCCGAGATCCGCCCCCAGCACCAGACAACCTGGCCCGCCAACCCGTTCACTCGCAAGAAACGACGACGCAGACGAAAATCCGCGTGCGCGACGACCGGCGGCCGAAAGCAACGCACAAAGCGCGTCGTTTTCCGCCACGTCGTCGACGACGACGTAGACATTCGCGGTATCGCTGTTGGGAAGTCCGTTCATGCAGGTGGCACGGTCATGATTCGATGCCGCCGAGTATACGTCAGCCGCGAGTTGCACGACATCGTTGAATAGCACGAACGTGCGCACTATTTTCGACATGCATCGGCGGCAGACCCGCGCCAGCTCTGGCGTTGCGGCACTAATACGAAGGGACGATGGAAGTCTCCAGACGGAACGCATAGGCTCATAGAGGGCCGCGTCCGGTGCCTGTGCGTCCCGCCCTATTCCCCTCCGGAGCCCTCCATGTCCAATCCCAAGCTCGAAGTCCTCACTCCACAGAACAGCCAGCTCATCTTCATCGACCATCAACCGCAGATGGCTTTTGGCGTTCAGTCGATGGATCGTCAGGCACTCAAGAACAACACGGTGGGCCTGGCCAAGGCCGCGCGTATTTTCAACATTCCGACGACGATCACGACGGTAGAGTCCGAATCGTTCTCGGGTTACACCTATCCGGAACTGCTCGACGTCTTCCCGGACCAGAAGCTGCTCGAGCGCACCTCGATGAATTCATGGGACGATCAGAAGGTGCGCGATGCGCTCGCTGCCAACGGCCGCAAGAAGGTCGTCGTGGCCGGATTGTGGACGGAAGTCTGCAATACCACCTTCGCGCTGTGCGCCATGCTCGAAGGCGGCTACGAAATTTATATGGTCGCCGACGCTTCGGGCGGCACATCGAAGGAGGCTCATGACTACGCCATGCAACGCATGGTGCAGGCAGGTGTCGTGCCCATGACATGGCAACAGGTGTTGCTGGAGTGGCAGCGCGATTGGGCACACCGCGACACGTACGACGCGGTGATGAATCTCGTCAAGGAACATTCCGGCGCGTACGGCATGGGTGTCGATTACGCCTACACGATGGTCCACAAAGCGGCCCAGCGTACCGCGACGCCGCACGAAGCGATTCCGGCCGTTCCGGCAAAACGTTGATCGGAGAGACGCCCATGACCGCCTCCACGCCCGACCTCATTCTGGTCAACGGCAAGTTCGCTACACTCGACCGCGCCAATCCGCAAGCCGATGCCGTTGCACTCACCGGCGCAACCTTCACCGCCGTGGGCACACGCGACGAAGTGATGCGTCTGGCCGGCAGCGGTACCAAGGTCATCGACCTGCAGGGCCGCCGTGTCATTCCCGGACTGATCGACAGTCACATGCACATCATCCGGGGTGGCCTGAACTACAACATGGAGTTGCGCTGGGACGGCGTTCGTTCGCTGGCCGACGCCATGCGCATGTTGAAGGACCAGGTCGACCGGACGCCCGCGCCGCAATGGGTTCGCGTGGTGGGCGGGTTCACCGAACATCAATTCGCCGAGAAGCGTCTGCCGACCATCGACGAACTGAACGCCATCGCTCCCGACACGCCGGTGTTCATCCTGCACCTGTACGACCGCGCGATACTCAACGGCGCCGCACTGCGCACCGTGGGCTACACGAAAGACACGCCCAACCCGCCGGGCGGCGAGATCGTGCGCGACGCGTCGGGCAATCCGACCGGATTGCTGCTCGCCAAGCCGAACGCGACCATTCTCTACGCCACGCTGGCGAAAGGCCCGAAGCTACCGCCCGAGTATCAGAAGAACTCGACGCGCCATTTCATGCGCGAGGTGAACCGCCTCGGTGTGACCGGCGTGATCGACGCGGGCGGCGGGTTCCAGAATTACCCCGAGGACTACAGCATCATCGAGGAACTGCACCGCGAAGGTCAGCTCACGGTGCGCCTGGCCTACAACCTGTTCACGCAGAAGCCCAAAGCCGAACTCGCAGACTTCAGCCAGTGGGTCAAGCAAGTCAGCCCCGGCCAGGGAGACGACGTCTATCGTCATAACGGCGCAGGTGAAATGCTCGTGTACACGGCGGCCGACTTCGAGGACTTCCGTGTCGAGCGCCCCGAGATGCCACCGTCCATGGAGACCGATCTCGAACCGGTCGTGCGGCTGCTCGCAGAGAACCGTTGGCCGTGGCGTCTGCACGCCACCTACGACGAAACCATTTCCCGCGCCCTCGACGTCTACGAAAAGGTCGCCAAGGACATCCCGTTCGACGGCCTGAACTGGTTCTTCGATCACGCCGAGACCATCTCAGACCGCAACATCGACCGCATCGCGGCCCTTGGCGGCGGTATCGCCGTGCAGCACCGCATGGCCTACCAAGGCGAGTATTTTGTCGAGCGCTACGGTGCCAAAGCCGCCGAAGCCACGCCGCCGATCAAGAAGATGCTCGAGAAGGGCGTCAAGGTCGGCGCAGGCACCGACGCCACGCGCGTGGCCTCGTACAACCCGTGGGTATCGCTGTACTGGCTGACCACGGGCAAGACCGTGGGCGGGCTTCGCATGTCCGCGCCCGGCAATCTGCTCGACCGCAACGACGCCTTGCGTCTTTGGACGGAGGCCAACACCTGGTTCTCGTCGGAAATCGGCAAAAAGGGGCAGATCAAAGTCGGGCAACTCGCCGATCTGGCGGTGCTCTCCGCCGACTATTTCAGCGTGCCGGAAGATGAGATTCAGGACATCACGTCGGTGCTCACGCTGCTGGGCGGCAAGGTCGTCTATGGCGACGGTGACTTCGGCGGCTATGCCCCCGAGATACCGCCTGCCATGCCTGACTGGTCGCCTGCCCGTCATGGCGTGGGCTACAAATCTCGTCAGCCGCAGGTGTTGAACGTGAATGCGAGTTGCGCGTGCGCCACGTCGTGCGGTGTGCACGGCCATGCGCATACGAGGGCGTGGATGTCCAGCGTACCGGCGTCCGACGAAAGCGGTTTCTGGGGTGCGCTCGGCTGCTCTTGCTGGGCGTTCTGATCGCAGTCGCATCAGTCGAGGTCCGTCATGGCCACTGTCTTGCCGTCCTCCGACCCCTCGCCGCCCTTGGGGCACGAGGGGATTTCGCTGCCGGGTTGGGCCTATTGGCTCGCCCTGCTGCTGTTGTGCAGTGCCTATTTGCAGGGCGGCATCGACAAGGCCCTGGATTTTCCAGCCGCCATTGCCGAGATGAATCACTTCGGGCTGGCGCCCGCCGCGCCGTTTGCGGCGGCGGTCATCGCGCTTGAAATCGGGGCGTCGCTGCTCATCCTCACCGGCCGGTGGCGCTGGCTGGGTGCGCTGGTGCTGGCGGCATTCACCTTGGCGGCATCGTTCATGGCCAACCGATTCTGGGCCGCGCCGCCAGGCGAGCGCGTCATGCTCGCCAATGCCTTTTTCGAGCACCTCGGGCTCGTTGGCGGCTTTATCGCGGTCGCCTGGTACGACCTTAGAACGCGCCCGTCGCGGAGAACGTCATGAAGCTATATCTTGTCTCGCTCGGTGTCGGCGTGCTCGTCGGCATCATCTATGGCGGCCTCGGAGTGCGCTCACCCGCGCCCCCTGCGATCGCGCTCCTCGGGCTGCTCGGCATGCTGATCGGCGAGCAGGTCGTGCCCCCCGTCAAGCGTCTGCTGGCGGGCGAGCCGGTCAATCTCGTCTGGTTCCATCGCGAGTGCGTGCCGAAGATCACCGGCCTGCCCGGGCCGGTGGCGCAAGCGGATAAGGCGGAAAGCACGACCGAGTCGCCGAAGGCCTGAGCGTCCGCCGAGCGCGATCCCGGGCTACGGGCTTACGTCTGCTCCTCGGGCGCTGGACTGGGCGCGACTGACGTCTTCGCGTGGCTACGCTCCGATGCCATATTGGCGAATCAGACCGCGCACACGATCCTTGTCCGCGTCGGGAATCCGATCCAGCCCGATGTATTCCCAGAACTCCTCGGCGGCCGCCATCCCCTCCTCGCCATCGGCGAGCAGGCACGCCAGCGCATCCGTACGGTAGCGCGCGGGTAGCACATCGATAGACAGGATCAGCGCGTCCATGACACGCTGCCTACGGCTGCGTTTGAAAAAGTGTTCCGTGATGTCGTTGACGAACTGCGACCACGCGTCGGATTGACTGCCGGCCTTGGCTGCGGCGGCCCATCTGCCCAGCAACGCCATGTTCTGCTTCAAAGGCTCTCGGAAAAACGCGAAGTCTGCCGCCGGCCCCTGGTCCGCTACGTCGAGCAGATTTCTGACTGACGTCAGTGGCAAATGACCTGGCAGGCCGGGCTCGCGGATTCGCACCGCTGTGGCAGCGAATGGCGACAGGAGCTTACCTGCTGCCTTGAGTTCAACCGTCTGAAGATCCGCGTTGAAACGCTCATGTCGATGGCGTGGATGCGGATTCGCGACAGGATGGGTCATCGGGGCAGTGCCGATCGTTGCGATGCCTATGGGGTTCATCGTCGGGCTCCATCGGAAGTAGAGATGGCATCCTGCCAGCGCCCCGGCGTTGTGTTTTGCCATACCGGCCGCAGGCTTGCACTTTCGACGAAGCCCGGCGGGCGCCCAGCGTTACTTGCCGTTGTCTGCCCAACGCCAGGCGGGCCGTTCGAGCACGCGCTGGCCCAGAATCGTCGTGGCCGAAAACGCTTTCTCGAGCGTAATGGCGTTGCACTCCGGATCGTCCTCGAGCGCCGCCGCAAGCCGATGCGAGTGCGAGACGATCCATAGCTGCGAATGTTTCGCTGCGCGTCGGATCAAACGCCCCAAGGCGGGCATCAGGTCGGGATGCAGGCTCGCCTCCGGTTCGTTGAGTACCATTAACTCCGGCGGACGCGCCGTGAGGAGTGCGGCGATGAGCAGCAGATAGCGCAGCGTCCCATCGGACAACTCCGCCGCGCTCAGGGGGCGCAACAAGCCGTGCTGATGAAAGGCCAGCGAAAACAGCCCTCCCGACTGCGCATCGATCTCGACATGCGCGCCAGGAAAGGCGTCGGCGACGGCTTCGTCGAGGGCAGTCTGGTCGCCGATCTCGCGGATCGTTTGCCACGCTGCCGCAAGATCGCGGCCGTCCTGATGCAGCACACTCGTGCGCGTACCGATCTGCGGCGCGCGCGCGGGGGCGTCGACGTCCGTTCGGAAGTGATCGTAGAAGCGCCAGTCGCGCATGCGCTCGCGCACGGTGAACACTTCCGGGCATGCGGCGTCATTCGCGATGTGAGAGAAAAGGCTTTCATAGCGCGGCAAACTGCTCGTGAGAATGTCCCAATCTTTGCCTGTCTTGCGACGCACCACACCGCCGTCACGGTCGACGAGCGTGTTGACCGGGCGCAGAAAGTCCCCCGCCCACAGGCTTTCCCGCTTGAACTCAGGGTCCAGCGCAAAGGCGGAAGCGGGGCCCGAACCGACATATCCCATGCAGACGGCATAGCCGAAGCTGTCGCTGCTGAACCCGAGTCGTAGCCGCGCCGGCTTACGACGCGGGCCGCCTTCCACGGGCACCTCCCCGCGCCGCATGCGCTCGCTGATCTCTTCCGGGCCTGCCCACATCACCGAATTCAGTCCACCTTCGCGCGCGAGCGGCGCGACGATTCCATCCCTGGCGGTGCTCGCCAGCAGCCGCAGCGCGCGGTAAAGGTTCGATTTCCCGCTACCGTTGGCGCCGCTGATGACGTTCAGTCGCGTCAACGGCATGACAAGCGACTGAATGGAACGATAGTTGTCGATGGCGAGAGCGCTCAGCATGGCAGGATTCAGGAGTGACATTCGGAAGTTCGCACCATACCCGGTTGCGCGACGTTGGACACGAGCCTTCCCAGCCTCCCACTGTCACGCACGTGCGCAGATATCCCTCTACAACATTCAGCTCGATTCTCAGAAACGTCGATCTCGCGCGCACGGGTGCCGCGGAAACGCGATATGGGCGCTACAGCGAGCCGGGCGACATCGTGCAGGGAAAGCTCCCGGCGCGAAACGACGTCAACGTCACATAGCAAACGTTCGCCGCATTTTGGGCGAAAGCTACACGACTCTGGGGGCCGGCGCGAACCGTCCGGATGTGATGGCGGAAGGACGTATCGGGTACGCGAGCACCGACATCACGCTCAAGGCAGGCGCGCGCGACGGCAGCAGCAGACGCGATGGCGACCTGGGCCGATGCCGTTGGCGGCCTGCGGGGACGCGACGACTTCAACGACAGCATTTTCGTGTCGGGCTCGGCTATCGCTTTTGAATGACGTGCCGTCAGACCTCGTTCAACCGCTCATGGCGTGATGAGGCCTTTGCACTGCCGGGGGCGTGCGGAAGGCTGCGAAATGTGTCGACAGTTGGCCGGTACCGTCCACCGGCGGTGCGACGAAATGCCCCTGCTCGCGCGCGTCGTCCGGTGTCACGCCAAAACTCGCGACGAATGCCTTGCGAAATTTCCCCATGTCCGAAAAACCGAATTCGTTGGCGATTTTCGCCGTCGTCCAGGTGCCTCTGCTCGGGTCGATGAGCGCTCGATAGCTGGCGTTAAGACGCCGGCTGCGGATGACGTTGACGATGCCGCCGTCCTCGGCAAACGCGCGGTACAGATGAGCGCGCGAGATGCGAAAGTGCTGCGTGAGAAGCTCCGGCCCGAGTTCCGGGTGCGATAGGTGTTTCTCAATGAAAACGAGCAGGCGTTCGCGCAATGCCCGGCCAAGCACTGATTTCGGCTCGGCTTGTGCTAACGGTGCGTTGACAAGACCCGCCGTGAGTAGCGCGGTCAGGGCGTCCTGCACGGCGATGCCCTCGCTGGCCGACAAGTCCGCCGACACCGTATGCAGGCCTTTCAGATACTCCACAAGCAGACGCGTAATCGGTTGCCCGGCCTTGAGCACGATCCCGTGCAAATCACGACCGCCCAGCAGTTTCTCGATGCCCGCGCGCGGTACCGTCGTCGCCAGTCGCATGCCTGCATCGACCTCGCATTCATAGGTGCGGGCCAGATCAATGATGCAAATGCCCCCCGGCGCGGCCACGACATCCCGTCCTGCGAAGTTGCCATGAATCGAGCCCGCCATCAGCACATGAACGAGGTAGTGATCGAGCCCGCCCTGCGCAATGGTCCGTTTGTCGCGCACGTAACGCTGGGCGTTGAATTTTGTCGAACCCAACGTCAATCCGGCCATATGGCGAATCAACATGGTCCCTTCGAGAGGCGGGGCATCCGCGTGCGAGGCACGCAGTGTCTCGCAGAACGGCCGTGTAACCTCGCGCCAGTAGTCGTCACGTCGCGATGGCTCGATTAAGTCGGTCGAAATACGGATGTCCGTGTGTGCCATGAGGGCTCCCCTTCTTCACGCCCGAAATCACCGGGCTAATCAACGCGAACCCGATCTCGCTCACGCTATCCGGATACCGCAAGTTCGCGGTCGCCCAGTTTACTCGAAACAGGCGTTTTTTGACCGCACGGGATCACCAGACGGTCAGGAACAGCGGCGAGCGCTTTCTCGAACCTTGTGCGTTGGGGGGGAAGCCCGATGAAGTTACGCAGCCTGACTTTCCAGACTGCGCATGACCTCGGTCTGCACGGTGTTCCAGATTTGCGACTTGAGTTCGTTG
>NZ_CABPSM010000029.1 GCF_902459555.1 Pandoraea horticolens
CTCGCGAGTTCCGGCGCTCGATGGATTCAGCAACCTTAGTGTGACGCTGTGTCCGGTATTACAGGGGCAACTCCACCAAGAGTTCGATACCAGTTCCGCCAAAACGTTGGTTGGCTTGTTCTGATATAGCTTCAGGCCTAAATGTTCTATGACGTTGTGCGCAAACCGAAGAGTGAGTGGCTGCGAGTTAGAAGCTGGTTGATTCACATGGTCCCCCGTTGTATTGGCATAGTCGATCCCATGGAGTGATTAACTAGGCTATCCCCTTGTTGCGCTTGAACGACGCGTAGCTGCGAGCTTGTCACGGTGACGCCGTGGGAGTACATCGCGCAAAGCACATCGAGCGTTTATTCCTACACTTTGCCATATTTTACGAGATAGACGTTTCGCTATCGGAGCGTCTCCCGGCGTGGCCGGGCCGCGCTGTCGTGCTGCGCATCGAGTCGCCGATGGCGTCTCGCCCCTTCGGGCTTCCATCGCTGACGCCTTCGGCCCGGCTCGTCGATCCGGGCCTGCGCGCTTCGCTTGCGTGGGGTCTGCGCTATCTGCGGCCGGTTGCCTGTCCAGCCGTCTCTCCTGACTTCATCCCCTTGTCGGCGACTGTAGCCCGCGGCCGTGTGCCGTCAAGGCGCGCCGGGCCGTGTCCTCGGCTGCGCCTGCGGGCCGCACCAACCCGGCGCTTTCCTCCTTGACGGCCCCCGTCCGCGCGCTCCTGACCGTCGCGGGCGATGAACTCAGGAAAGACGGTGGCAACGAGGCCGGCCCAGGTCTCTGCGCCGACCCCACCCGGAAGTCCAAAGCGGGCTCCGAATCTAGGAATCCGGTGGGGTTTCAACAGCCAACCCTTTGTCAGGAGAAAGACCATGCAACTCGCTTCCCGTTTCGCTTCGCGCTCCCCGGTGCTGCGCTCGGAATACCCCTTGTCGGATGACCAAATCCGCGCCGTGGCCCCGTCCATCTTCGCGAACGCCCCGCACGAAAGCCGCTCGCAGCGGTACAGCTACATCCCCACCGCCACCGTGTTGCAGGAACTGCGCGGGGAAGGTTTCGAGCCTTTCATGGTGTGCCAGACCCGCGTGCGGACCGACGACCGCCGCGACTACACCAAGCACATGATCCGGCTGCGCCACGCCAGCCAGATCAACGGACGCGAAGCCAACGAAATCATCCTGCTGAACTCGCATGACGGCACCAGTAGCTATCAGATGCTCGCCGGCATGTTCCGTTTCGTGTGCCAGAACGGCCTCGTTTGCGGCGACACCGTGGCGGACGTGCGCGTACCCCACAAGGGCGACGTAGCCGGACACGTCATCGAAGGCGCTTACGAAGTCTTGCACGGCTTCGACCGGGCGCAGGAATCCCGCGATGCCATGCAGGCCATCACGCTGGACGCCGGGGAATCGGAAGTGTTCGCTCGCGCCGCACTGGCGTTGAAGTACGACGAGGCGACTCCCGCGCCCATCACGGAATCGCAAATCCTGATGCCGCGCCGTCACGATGACAGCCGCCGCGACTTGTGGAGCGTGTTCAACCGCACGCAAGAAAACCTCATCAAAGGCGGCCTGTCCGCCCGCGCCGCGAACGGTCGCCGTCAGACCACGCGCCCGGTGCAGGGCATCGACAACGGCATCCGCCTGAATCGCGCCCTGTGGCTGCTGGCCGATGGCTTGCGCCAGTTGAAAGCCTGATCCCCCACGCGGCAGGGGCAGGCAGCAGCCCTTGCCGCTTCTCTCGCTGCTGCATCCCAACCGCTAGGAGTTGTCACCATGAACGCTGTACTCAAAACCGAAACCGTCGCCCTCGACACCGCCGCGCCGCTGGAAGTGGCCGACCCGACCAAGAACCTGATTCTGGTTCCGCTGTCGCAGTTGTTGCCGCGCCGTTCCAAGCGCAACGCCCGCACGACCCCGCGCCAGTCCATTCCCGAACTGGCCGCGAGCATTGCCCGCGTCGGCCTGCTGCAAAACCTCATCGTCATCCTGTCCGCCGATGGCGAGCAGTACGAAGTCGTCGCAGGCGACCGCCGCTTGACCGCGTTGAAGCTGCTGGCGAAGAAGAAGCGCATCGCCGCCGACTACGAAGTGCCTTGCCTGCTGGTGGCCGACGCGTCCGCTCGCACTGTCAGCCTTGCGGAGAACGTGCAGCGCGAGGCCATGCACCCCGCCGACCAGTTCGCGGCGTTTGCCGCGCTGGTCAAGGAAGGTCGTCCCATCGAAGACATTGCCGCCGACTTCGGCGTGTCCCCGCTGGTGGTGCAACGCCGCCTCAAACTCGCCAACGTCTCGCCGCGCCTGCTGGCCGATTATCGTGCCGGAGCCGCAACGCTGGAACAGTTGATGGCCCTCACCATCACCGACGACCACGCCGCACAGCAAGCCGCGTTCTACGGTGCGCCCGAATGGCAGCGCAGCCCGTCCGCGTTGCGTGAACGCCTGACCGAGCGCGAAATCACCGCTACGCATCCGCTGGTGCGTTTTGTCGGACTGGACACCTACACGCGGGCAGGCGGCGGCATCCGCCGCGACCTGTTCGCGGAAGGCGATGCCGGAACCTACCTGACCGATGCCGCGCTGCTGGAAACGCTGGTGCGCGGCAAGCTGGACGCGCAGGCCGAGGACGTGCGCGCCGAGGGCTGGGCGTGGGTGAAAGCCGTACCGCACATGAGCCACGCCGACCGCCAGACGTTCCAGAATGCGCCGCGCCAGCGCCGCGAACCGAACGCCCGCGAAGCCCGCCGCATCGCTTCGCTGCAAAACCGCCTCGACAAGCTCGATGCCGAACTCGAAGAAGCCTACGACGCCGAGGACGAGGACAAGACCGGGGCGCTGGAACCGCGCCGCGAGCAGGTGGCCGAGGAACTGCAAGCCATCGAAGAAGGCTTGCGCGACTATGCCCCGGAGGTGCGCGCTGTCGCCGGTGCCATCGTTACCATCGACCGCAGCGGCGAGGCCGTGATGCATCGCGGCCTGTTGCGTGAGGCCGAGGCGAAAGCACTGCGCACGCTGGAACGGCTGCGGCAAGGCTTCGCCGGAACCGAAGGCGCGGACGACAACGAAGGCGAGGACGCCGAACCGGTGACGGTCGCGACCAGCCTGTCCGAGCGACTGGCGCAACGGTTGAGCGCGCACCGCACGGCCGCGCTTCAAATCGAAGTGGCCCGGCATCCGCAGGTGGCGCTGGCTGCGCTGGTGCATGGCATGGTGCAGACCGTCTTGCTGGAAAACCACTACGGCCACGACCTGCCGCTTGGCGTGCGCCTGACCGTGCAAGACCGGCTGGAAGGCATGGCCCCAGACTGGCCAGAATCGCCTGCCGCCGTGGCGCTGCGCGAGTTGCAGCAGATCGCGGGCGAGGCATTGCCACAGGACAGCGCTGAACTGTTCGCCGTGCTGTTGGCGAAGCCGCAAGACGAGCTGGTGCGGCTGCTGGCCGTGTGCGCGGCATCGACCGTGGACGTGGTGACGCCCCGCGCCACACAGCGCCAGCCCGGCGCGGAACTGGCGCAGGCCGTGGGGCTGAACATGGCCGCATGGTGGAAGCCGACTGCCGAGGGTTATTTCCGCCATATCGCCAAACCTGCGATTCTGGAAGCGGTCAGCCAGTACGCCCCGGCGCACGTCACGCGCCTGTCGAAGTTGAAGAAGACCGACATTGCCAGCGAAGCGGAACGGCTGGCGGATGGCACCGGCTGGATGCCCGCCGTATTCCAGACCGGGCACCACACGGAGCCGGAAGATGCACCGGATGCGGTAGACGAAGCGGATGCGCCGGAAGATGCCGCCGACGAGGTGGAAGCGCACGCGCTGGCTGCGTGAGGTAGTCGCATCACCCCGGCGCGCAGCAGCGCCGGGGTTTTCTTTCATCCAGAACCGGGCGCGGCAGGTCTGCCGCGCCCGGTTTCAACGTCCACAGCAAAATCGCCCCGTCGCCGCCTTCGACCAGGCGGCGACGGGGCGGGCGCGCAATGGCTTTGCGCGCGGCACAGCAGTCTGCGCCCGCTGGCGCGGGCTAAATTTCGATGGAACCCAGCCATAGCGGCAGGCCTAGCCCAACGGCGGGAATCGGTGCGATACTTTGCCTCGTAAGACCGCGAAAAACGGTTGCGTGCATGCCACGGGCATTCGACAACCGAATACACGTCACCGAGCAGCTTTAGCGAGGTTGGCCAGCGTTCCCCCGACATCTGTCGGCCCTTCTGCGAACTGTCGCGCATTGACGCGAACGCTCGCAGCTACTGGAACGTGCCATGAAAACACACCTCGACTCCTCATTCCCCTCGACATATCCCCGTATCGCCATCGTCGGCGCTGGCCTTGGTGGCTTGACGCTCGCCCGTGTCCTGCGCGTCAACGGCATTCCCGCGACGATCTACGAAGCCGAAGCTTCACCCGATGCGCGAGCGCAGGGCGGCTTGCTGGACATCCACGAATACAACGGCCAGCTCGGGCTGAAGGCCGCGGGCCTCTACGATGCGTTTCTTGCCCTCGCGCTACCGGGCGAGGATGCCAAGCGCGTGGTTAACAGGCACGGCAACGTCCTGCTCGACAAGCCCAGCTCAGGCAGCACGGCCAAACCCGAGGTCGATCGCGGCGCGCTGCGCCGGCTGCTGATCGAGTCCCTGCCTGCTGACGCCATCCAATGGGGCCGCAAGCTCGTGCAGGCGAGTCGCCTTGCCGACGGGCGGCATCAACTGGCTTTCGCCGACGGTTCGACGATCACGGCGGATCTGCTGGTCGGTGCCGACGGCGCTTGGTCGAGGGTTCGTCCACTACTGTCGGCCGCAAAGCCGGCGTACATCGGCACGACCTTCATCGAAACCAATCTCTTTGATGGCGACACGCGATACAAGGCCAGCGCCGAGGCGATCGGCAGCGGCACGCTGATGGCGGTCGAGCCGGGCCGAGGCGTCCTGGCCCACCGTTACGCGAGCGGCGCGCTGCGCACCTATGTGGCGTTGAACAAGCCGGAAGCGTGGATCGGCGCCATCGACTTCAGCCAGCCAACGGTCGCACTGCGTCGCCTTGCCGACGAATTCGAGGGTTGGGCGCCGCCGCTTCTGGCCTTGGTTACCGATAGCGATATCCCGCCGATCGTGCGGCCCATTCATGCCTTGCCGATCGACCATCGTTGGGAGCGCATTGCAGGCGTCACGCTCGTCGGCGATGCGGCCCACCTGATGTCGCCGTTTGCGGGCGAAGGGGCGAACCTCGCCATTCTGGATGGCGCCGAGCTGGGCTTGGCGCTGCGTGATCACTCCGGCGACATCAAGGCGGCACTCGCGGCGTATGAACAGGCGCTTTTTCCGCGCAGCGCCGCCGTCGCCGACCAGACAGCCCAGAACCATCGGCGTTTCTTCGGTGACGACGCGCCCCGGAGCGTGGTCGAACTGTTCTCCGCACATTAGTCGCGGGCTTGCCGCATCGACCGGAAAGCAATCGGTGCCCGCTGACGCGGGCAACATTTTGACGGCGCCCCGCCGCAAGGGGCGACGCTTGTGGGGTTACGCCCCGGCTTGCTGCGGCAGGTTGTGCCAAAGCGTGCCGTCCTCGACGCTGACGGTTCGCCGTCTGGTCGTCACGAAAGACGATTCACCGACATGCCGCCCGGCCTCGCCCTATGGAGCTTTCACGCCACGCCTCAAGCACGTCGCCGCAAGCGGCGGCGAGGGGCATTCTCGACTGTCGTTAGAGTGTTGGCTTTGCCCGCGTCATGGCACGAGCCGGTGCAGCCGTCACGCGGGGATACCGAGTCAGCCACATCTCCTTTCGGGAGAGGGCGGCCTGTGCGTCCTTGGCTTGTCGTGAATCCTGGCGAGGGCACGGCTGCGCCTTGGGCTTCATGGCCGCAAACTTCCAGCGAAAACAATTTCCCCTGCGCTGCGCGCATTCCTCGCGGGACAAATTCTTTTCGCTTCCAGGTTCTCCACGCTGTTGCGACCGCTGCGCGGTGCGACCCACCCATCCCCCGCCGGCCGGTTCACAACAAGGACGCACTGGCGCGACCTTGTTCAACCCGAAAGGAGAAACATCATGGCTAACATCGGCACCTTCACCGCAGAGAAAGACGGCTTCACCGGCACGCTCCGCACCCTGACGCTCAACGTCAAGGTCAAGCTAATTCCTAACGACAAGGGCGACAGCGAGAGCGCCCCAGACTTCCGCCTCCAGGCGGGCGGCCACGACATCGGCGCCGCGTGGAAGAAAGTCAGCAAGGCCGAACGGCCCTACGTGTCCGTGACCCTCGACGATCCTTCGTTCCCGGCAACGGTCTACGCCCGCCTGATCGAAGGCGAGAATGGCACGCACGACCTGATCTGGTCGCGCAGCAAGCCGCAGCAGGCGGACTAACCACCACCACCGCGCCCCGTCCATTGCGGCGGGGCGTCGTGCTGCTGGCGCAGCACATCACGCAAGCGCCTACGGCGCGTCGCGTTCCTTCAAGACGGCCTCAAGCTCCTGGCGCACCTGCGCCAGAATCTGCTCGGCCTTGCGCGTGCTGTCGCCGGCATAGGCCAGCATCAGCAGCGTAAGCGGATGCACTTCCATGACCTCGCATAGCTCGGTCAGCTTGTGCATGGTCGGGCTTTTCAAGTCGCGCTCCAGCGAACTCATGTAGGTACGGCTGGACACGTCGGAGAACGCTTCCTGGCTTAAGCCGCGCGCTTTCCTGACTGTCCGTATCGCCGTCGCCAATGAGTGTTTCGCTGCCACCAACTTGGTTTCCCCTAGAAAACCAAGATGACATCCCATTGAACACGATAGGGCTACAATCTAAAGTGTTCATTTCTGGCTGACTGACTCGCTTTCGTGTTTATACGGAAATCCGCATTGACGGATTTCGCCAGAACCGGGAAGTCGCATCTGTGTCTTATCAGACCTGCACAATTCCGCTTTCGCTTTTCCGTGCATGTACGGATTCGATGGCTTGCGCCTTCGTGCTTCTGCACGAAAGCACGCATCCGCTTCGGCTGTTCCGTGCCTTGTCGGCAAAGCGTGTCCGTGCATCTCCGGTTTCGTGGGGTTTCTCAGGCCATGACCCAACCACTCACCAGCATTGACGAACGCGCGCAACTACTCGCCAACGGGGTGGTGCGCGCCGCCGGCCAGGGTATCGATCCGATGCCGGTGGTGCGGCTGTTCACGCCGGACGCGCACGCGGTCTGGCTGCTGGCCGCGCTCGACCCCGCCGACGGCGATACCGCCTGGGGACTGATTGACCTCGGCATCGGAATGCCGGCGCTGGGGACGGTCAAGCTGTCTGACCTGGCCAGCATCATCGGGCCGCAGCAACGGCCCGTCCTGCGTGATCTGTATTTCCACGCCTCGCGGCCACTATCGGAGTACGTCAGGCTGGCGCAGCGTGACGGCTCCATTCCCGACTAAACGGGGCGCATTGTGTCTTTCTCGGTCTAGCTCAAGACGGCTGCGGTCTGGATCGGCGCTCTTGCACCAGTCGGGTGCGACCCTGACCGAAAGAGACAGGATGCGTGGCGTGACTTGAGGCAGGGTGTCCGATGCCGCGCTCCCATTCCGGGCTGCGCAGCCGTCGCATTCGGACGACCCTTGCAAGGGTTCGGAGCCAATCGGTCTTGACCACTACCCGCGTATCCCGCCTCGATGCCGATTTACCGATGAGGCCGTAGCTCCTGTTTCTCGACGCCCGTGGCGACGTTCCTGCTCGACAGGAGGTTGCGTCATGGCCGATCGAAGCGCCGATGCCTGGTATCCCACCGCTGCGTATCTGTACGTGTTGCATCTCGACGGCCCCGCGCTGGCCTGGGAATACCTGCGCCGCCATCCCGACTACCGGCACGACTGGCTGCGCCGTCGCCGCCAGCCGGAGGCGGCGCACGCCTGGGGTCTTCGCCTGCTGGAAGACCCGGCACTGGATGCACGCGACGCGCATCCCGACTGGTTCCCCGATCACAGAGGCGTGCTCCAGCTCTACCCGGATGCCGACCCGCCGCCGGAGGCCGACGCCTTCGAGTTCTGGCACATCCCCGGCCACAAGCATCTGCTCCACGATGGCAAACGCCTCGTGCTGACCGCAAGCTGGCCCGGCTGCTGCGTGCGGCTCGCACTCGCCCCGGGCCTAGCCGATGGCATGGCCTACCTCTATGCCGTCCGTGCGTGCGCCGCGCCTTGCGCGAGCTACCGCACGATCACGGCCGAGCTGGACAAGCTGGACAAGCTGGACAAGCTGGACAAGCTGGACAAGCTGGCGGAGGTGGTGGACGCAGCCGTGCCTGCGGCAGCGGCCCGCTCGCGGCCTACGCCGGCCGCGCTGCTGGAACTGCACACCGTGCAAGCACTCGACGCAGCCCTTGCGGGCGCGTCCTTGCGCGAAACGGCCGAAGGGTTGTTCGGCGCCGAGGCCGTCGCCGCCGGTTGGTATGCCGACGGCGGCTTACGCTCGCGCGTGCGCCGCCTGGTGCGACGCGGCCAGTCACTGATGCGCGGCGGCTACCGCCGTCTTGCACAGGTCGATTGACCTGCACAGGGTCGTTTGGCCTGCACGGCAAAACGACCCTCTGCGCAACGCATCGCTATCTTGAGACTGACTCCATCCGGCTGCGCTGGTGCCGCCGGCGTTTCTGACCGATGGAGGTTCATCCGATGCGTCCCGCTCCCTTGCGGCCTGCCGCCGCTGCCGTCGCTACGACCCCGCAACCCCAACGCTACCTCACCAACGACGAAGCCGCCGAGTACCTGCGGCTATCGCCGCGCACGCTGGAAAAGCAGCGCGTGATCGGCAATGGGCCGAAGTTTCGCAAATTCGGCCGCCGCGTCATGTACGCCGCGGCCGACCTCGATGCCTGGGCCGACCAGCGCAGCTACGAAACCACCTCCGATCCCGAATATGCCGAGCATCACCCGGCTGATAGCCGTGCGCGCTGATCGGTGGCTCGCCGGTGGCCGTCGCCATGTCCAGCCCATCGCGGGAGCGAGAACAGCTCGACCTGTTCCGTGCCTTGCCGGGCGACATGGCGCCGCGCGACAGCCAGGACTTGATGGCCTTTCCGTTCTTCTCGCTGGCGAAGTCGCGGCGCACGGCGCCGATCGACTTTCGCAGTGGCAACGTCACGATCCGCGTGGAGGGGACACAGGAACACGGCATAGCGACCATCTGGGACGCGGACGTGCTTATTTGGGCGGCCTCGCAGATCGTCGAAGCGCGCGACGCGGGCCTGCGGCCGTCGCGCCTGATCCACGCCACGCCCTACGAGATCCTGCGCTTCATCGGGCGCGGCGTGTCGCTGCGCGACTACCAGCGCCTCAAGGCCGCGCTCGACCGGCTGCAATCGACCACAGTAGCCACGTCCATCCGCGAGACGACCGGGCGACGGCTGCATCGCTTCTCGTGGATCAACGAGTGGAAGGAACTGGCCGACGCCCACGGCACACCGCTGGGCATCGAGCTGATCCTGCCGGACTGGTTCTATGCCGGCGTGCTCGACGCTGCCTTGGTGCTGACCATCGACCCGGCGTATTTCCGGCTCACCGGCGGCATCGAGCGATGGCTGTACCGGCTAGTGCGCAAGCACGGCGGCAAGCAGTCGCACGGCTGGCAATTCGACTTCCGGCACCTGCACAAGAAATCCGGCAGTACGGCGAAGCCCTACGACTTCGCCTGCGACCTGCGCGCGCTGGTCGCACGGCAGTCGCTGCCCGGCTACGTGCTCGGCATCGAGCGGATGCCGGACGACGGAACCGAATTGCTGACCTTCCGGCCCGTGCCGTTCACGGCACGGGGATAACTCGGGGACAACGTGTGGACGGCCTCGTGCTATCAGGCGTGCCGGGTATCATGCTATCAGGCGTGTCCCTATCGTGCTATCAGGCGTGCGAAATCGCCGGAAAGCCAATAACGGCGCGGGTTTCGGCGCTCTCTAACTTACCTAACTTAAAAGCTCTAACTTTTGGTAAGAGCGCGCCGTTTCGGTGGACAACTGCCAAACGGCACCACGCGCAACCGCGAAAGCCCGGCTTTCCAACACGGAGGGCCGCGCCATGATCGTTGCTCTGCTCAACCAGAAAGGCGGCGTCGGCAAGACCACGCTCGCCACCCACATCGCCGGCGAACTGGCGATGCGTGGGCAATCGGTCATCCTGCTGGATGCTGACCCGCAAGGCTCTGCATTGGACTGGACGCAGCGCAGAAGCCAGCAAGGCTTACCGCGGCTGTTCAGTGCCGTGGGCCTTGCCCGCGAGACGCTGCACCAGGAAGCGCCGGAACTGGCTCGCCGTGCCGATCACGTCGTCATCGACGGCCCGCCGCGCATCGCCGCCCTGGCGCGCTCCGCGCTGCTGGCGGCCGAGCGCGTGCTGATTCCGGTGCAGCCCAGCCCCTACGACTTGTGGGCCTCGTCCGAGATGGTGGCGCTGATCCGTGAGGCGCAGGTATTCCGGCCTGCGCTACGCGCGGCCTTTGTCGTCAATCGGCGCGTCAGCACCACCATCATCGGCCGCGAGGCGCACAACGCGCTCGCCGACCAGCCGTTGCCGGCGCTGTGCTCGGACGTGCATCAGCGCATCGTGTTCGCCGATAGCGTGGCCGCTGGCCGGCTTGCACGCGAGACGGCGCCTGACAGCGCCGCCGCGCGCGAGATCGCGGCGCTCACCGACGAGCTGCTGCGGTGGCCGACATGAGCCAGCGCAATGGCAAGCGCGTCGGCATCGGCGCACGTCCGCCGGCGAACCCGCACGCCGAGGCGTGGGTTCGCCAGGGTGACGCCGATGGCATCCAGAAAGGCGACCTCTACACCGCACGTCTGACTCTCGACATTACGCCCGCAATGCGGGCGCGCATCAAGGTATCGGCGTTCACGCAAGGCGCGACCGTGGCCGAACTGCTGCGCGCACTGCTGGAACGTGAGTTCCCGGAGAAGACCCCATGAACGCATCCACTCTGGCGGCCACGGTTGCTGCATCGACTACGACAGCGCCATCGCTCGCGGTGCTCGCCGGTCAGGCCGGCATCGCACCGCTGACCCGCGTTTCGCTGGCCTATATCGAGCAGCGCATCGACGTGTATCTGCGCTTCGGCGAGCCGGCGCGCATCATCCGGCTCGACCGCTGGCGCCGTGTCGCCGTGTTCCTGCCGCGCGCCATGTTCTGCCGCATTCGCTGGCACGCCAACGACTACGGCACGATCCGCTGGCAGCTCATGGTGATGCAGGCTTGCACGCCGCTGGATGCGGCGCAGCGCATCCCCGGCGTGCTGCCGGGTGCGCGCTTGCTGCTGCACGCCGAGGGAGAACCCGCCGTGCGCGCGGTGCTGGCGCAGCTCGACGCCATCGAAGCGCAAGGCATTGCACCCGCCGACGTGTCGCCCGCGTACTGGCGCACGCTTGGCAATCGGCTCGCTGCACGCCTGCCGTTGCCCGCGTACACCGCCGAGCGGCACGCGGCCTGGCTGGCCGGGAGGTCGCTGCCATGACGACCATTTCCCCATCCGGCACCGCGACGCATCCTCGTTCGCGCTTGCGCGCTCGCATCGTACTGGCAGGCCTGTCCGCCTGCGGCTTCGCTGCGCTGGCCTGGACGTCCTTCCTGCCAGACACCATGCGGCCGCTGCCGCGTCTGACCTACAACCCGTCCGACAGCGTGGCGGTCGGCTGGTATCGCATCGACCCGCTCGACCATCGGGCCGGCTCGCTGCCACGTCCGTTGTCCGTGGACAGCATCGTGCTCGTCCCGCTGCCGGCCGATGCTGCTGCGTTGGCCGCGAAGCGCGGCTACCTGCCGACGCGCGTGCCGTTGCTCAAGCGCATCGGTGCGGTCGCGCCGCAGGAGGTGTGCATCGTCGGTCGCAGCGTGCGCATCGACGGCGTGCCGATGGCCGCAGTGCTGCCCGCTGATCGCATCGGCCGTCCGCTGCCATCCTGGCAGCAATGCCGCCGCCTCGAACCGGGCGAGCTGTTCCTGTTGAGCGTGACCAATCCTGCGTCGTTCGACAGTCGCTACTTCGGGCCGATTGCTGCTTCCACAGTGATCGGTGTTGCGCATCCGGTCTGGCTGGAGACACGCCGATGATGGCCGCTGATTCGCTGCATAGCGTTGTGCATTCGATCGTGCCATCCGGCGTGTCGTTCCGCTGGCCGTCGCCGTGTCGTCGCGCGTGTCATGCGAGCGCATCCGCGCCGCATGTCGCGCAACATCCGGCGACGCTTTCCCCCGTGCAGGCATCTTGCCTTGAACGCGCCCGGCCTCTGGCCGTGGCCGCGTTCCCCGGCGTGCTGGCTGCGAGCAGCGCAGCGCCGCCGGGCCGCCGATGCTCGGAGCGTCAGCGCAGGGCGAAGGCGGAAGGCAAGATAAAAGGTCGCGGCACATGGCCGCTTGAAAACCTTGTCTGCACATGGGGGTGGCGCGGCACGCGCCACGGGGCGGCAGCGTGCCGCGAAGGTGTGCCATGCCGCTTCGGCCTTGGCGGAATCGCGTGCTTCGTCCGCTGGACTGCGCCGGTCTTGGATGGAGCCACGCCATGAGCCAGCGCGACGATGACCGATTCCGTGTCCGGCCTGGCGCTCCGAAACAGCGCGGCGATGCCTTCGTCAACAAGGTGCTGCGGCAGGCCAATAAGGCCGGCGCGAAGCTCGGCAAGGCGGTCGGAAAGGTCGGCCAGCGACCCGGTTCCCGATTGGGGCGCGGCCACGTTGCGGCGCGCTTCGCTGGGCGCTCGCTGACAGCCAACGCGCGGCGCGTGACGATCAAGGCGCGGCTGGTAAATCTGGCGAAGGCCGGGCCACGCTCGACTGCCGCGCACCTGCGCTACATCGAGCGCGAAGGCGTCGATCGCCAAGGCGGGCCGGGCCACGCCTACGGGCCGGCGACCGATGATGCCGACCTTGAAGCGTTCAAGGAACGCGGCGAAAGCGACCGCCACCAGTTTCGTTTCATCGTCTCGCCGGAGGATGCCGAACAGCTCGACGACCTGCGCACCTACACGCGGCACCTGGTGGCGCGCATGGAGGCCGACCTGGGTACGCGGTTGGAGTGGGTCGCGGTCGATCACTGGAACACCGACAACCCGCACACGCACGTCGTCCTGCGCGGCAAGGACGACACTGGCAAAGACCTCATCATTTCCCACGACTACATTGCCGAGGGGATGCGTCGCCGGGCGTCGGAATTGGCGACCGAATGGCTGGGGCCGCGCACCGAGCTGGAGATGCAGCGCGCCATGCAGCGCGAGGTGGAACAGGAGCGATGGACGGGCCTGGATCGCACCTTGCAGCGCGAGGCCGGCGACGATGGACTGGTGCGCGTCGAACGCTTCGCCGAACCCCGACTGCAACGCCAGCGGCAAGTGCTGATCGGGCGCCTGCAACGATTGCAGCGCATGGGCCTGGCGACCGAGCCGCAGCCCGGTACGTGGGCCGTCCACGCCGAGGCCGAGCCAACGTTGCGGGCGATGGGCGAGCGTGGCGACATCATCCGCACGATGCAGCGGGCCATGAGCGGCAAGCAGCGCGAACTGGCCGTGTTCCAGCCCGGCGAAGACGGTCGCGCCGTTGTTGGCCGCGTCGTCGGCAAGGGGCTGGCCGACGAGCTGTACGACAAGGGCTATCTGATCGTCGATGGCACCGACGGTAAGGCGCACTACGTCGCGCTGCCACCGCGCGCCGAGCTGGAGCAGTACTCGACTGGCGCCGTGGTGGAGGTAAAAGGCGCGGCCGACGTGCGCGCCGCCGACCGCAACATCGCCGCGCTCGCCGTCGATGGCGTGTACCGCACCGATCATCACCTGGCCGTCGCCCGAGGTCAGGCGACGCCCGACCGCGACCCGCGTGAGGTGGTGGCTGCGCATGTGCGACGGCTCGAAGCTCTGCGTCGTGCCGGTATCGTGGAGCGCGAGGCCGAAGGTGTCTGGCGCGTGCCCGGCAACTTGGCCGAGCGAGGCCGTCAGTACGATGCGCAGCGCCTTGGCGGCGGCGTGGCGGTAGAGCTGAAATCGCACCTGCCCATCGAGCAGCAGGCCCGTGTGATCGGTGCCACCTGGCTTGACCAGCAGTTGATCGGCGGCGCCAAGGGGCTGGGCGATCTGGGCTTTGGGGCCGAGGTGAAGGACGCGCTACGCGAGCGTTCGGACTTCCTGGCCGAACAAGGCTTGGCCGAGCAGCGCGGGCAGCGCGTCGTCCTTGTGCGTAACCTGCTGGCAACGCTGCGCGGACGAGAGTTGGCACAGGCCGCGAAGGACATTGCCGCGGAAACCGGCTTGGAGCATCGGCCTGCGGCGGATGGACAGCGCGTGGCCGGCATCTACCGGCGCAGCGTCATGCTCGCCAGCGGGCGCTATGCCTTACTCGATGACGGCATGGGCTTCAGCTTGGTACCGTGGAAGCCGGTGATCGAAACACGACTAGGGCAGCAGCTCGCAGCGACGGTGCGCGGTGGTAGCGTTTCCTGGGAAGTCGGACGACAGCGCGGCCCATCAATTGGTTAACCGACACGCCATCGAGTCTGCGGTTAATTGGCCCAGGCGAATAGAGATAGTTGACGTACGTCTCTGAGGGGACGGTGGATGCGCAGGGTATCTAGCGCTGCCTGGCTTTGACATGCGCTATGACGAAACCAGACACCGACTTCGCTCGCCACACCGTCTCCAGCGTCACCGAAAAGGCCGCGCTGCTAGCCTATTCCGCCGACATCTCGCCGCGCGCCTGACACCAATAGCGATCGGCTCGACGTCCATGCCATTGAGCATCAACCTCTTGGCGTCGCATTTCAACGCCGCGGCAGGACGACTAAATCCGCCGCTTCCTCTGCATCATTCATGAGCGTTTTGCGCAGCGCACCCATCTGCGCACGCATCGTCAGACCTCGGGCAAGGTCGACGGTCTGGCTCGCCCGCACAGCTACGGGAAAGTCGGATGGGATTTCTCCCGCGCTGATCCCGTCGCAGAAACGGCGTTCCACGAGCGCTACGCCGGCAGATGTGGCGTCCTTCAGGAACTGCCTGACCTCAGCGTCGTCCACGAGAGGCGCGACGCACACGAGTAGACATCCTGGCGCCGATCCTTCCTCGGTCGCGGCTTCTACGGCGTGCCTTAGGAAGCTGGCCAGCGAGTCGCGAAGAGTCCGTGGCGAGAAGAGCGCCTTCGCAGCGCGAGCGCCTTTCGCCTCTGCATATGCCCTAAGCGCGCGCAAGAATATTGTGCGCTTGTCTCCGAAGACGGCATACAGGCTAGGCCGACCCACGCCCATCCCGGCGACGAGGTCGTCGATCGTCACCCCGTCGTAACCCTTCGACCAGAACACCTGAGTCGCTTTTTCCAGCGCCCCCTTCTCGTCGAAGCTGCGCGGTCGCCCACGTGGCTTAGCGTTATTTTGAATCATATAGTTCAAAATCCTTGACAGTGACTATTGCGGCAAATATTATACCAAACAGTTCTAAATTAAAGGCAAAAGGAGAGTGCGCATGGAACGTTCGATCGCCTTCGTCACCGGTGCGACCTCCGGGCTCGGTCACGCGGCAGCCCGCCTTCTTGCCGAAGCGGGCTGGCGCGAGATCATCATCACTGGGCGCAGCTTGGCTCAGGTCCAGGAAACCGCCGCACAACTCGCGGCGGAGACCAAACGAAAGGTTTTCACGCCGTTGGAGCTGGACCTGGACAAGCCGCTCAGCGTTCAGTCCGCGCTCGCCGAGCTCGTCAAGCGAGGTCGGCCGCTCGATTTCCTGCTGCTCAATGCGGGGATGGTTCCTGGCAAGGCGCGGGTCATCACTGCGGCGGGCATCGAGGCTTCTCAGGCCCCACTGATCGGCCATCATCAACTGACCATCGGGTTGCTCCGCGCCAAGCTGCTGAACGCCAACGCGCGGATCGTTATCGCCAGCGCGGAGCCTGCCCGAGGCGGCGTGCCCATGTTCAAGTACACCGACGCGCCCGCCTTCGCGGACAAATACTTCGGAGGTGACCAAACCGCCGCTGTTGAAGCCCTGATTCGCAACAGGCCGCACGTGAAGTACGCGCCCAACAATGCGTATGCCGACGCGAAGCTCATTGTCGCTTGGTGGGCTGCGGCGCTGGCGCGCCGGCTACCCTCCGGCATGGCCGCGTACGCTGTCTCGCCCGGCGCGTCGAACGCCACCAATGTGGCGCGAAACGCTGGACCGTTGTTGAAGTATCTGATGATTCCAATCGTGAATCTCATTCCCGGCATGAATCAGACGCCGGAGACCGCGGCCCGTCGCTACCTCCAAGCGTCGGAGTTCGGAACCGACGTCTCAGGGCAATTCTTCGCCTCGGCCCAAGGAAAATTCTCAGGCCCGATGGAGGCGCAGCCCCAGCCACACCTCCACGATGGCGCCAACCAGGAAGCCGCTTGGCAGGCCGTCGTCAATGTCTCCGGCGTCGACTTGCCCCACCCAGAATGGCTGAGAGAGGTGTCCGGAAGGAGCCCCGGTTACGGCCAAATTGTCGCGTGATTCGATTGGCAGGTGACTGTTGGGCTGCGGGATCCTCCACGAGGGCCTACGGTATTTTGAAATAAATAGTTCAAAACTAAATCTTCAGTCCCTCTGCATCTAATTTTTGTACAAAGTAGTTCAATATTAACAGGCGACTCAGCGTCGTGAAGGAGAAATCATGAAAAAGTACGACGGGAAACGGGCAGTGATCCTTGGCGGCACCAGTGGCATGGGGCTCGCGACAGCAAAGATGCTGATCGACGAAGGCGCTCGCGTTCTGGTGACGGGTCGCTCACAGGCCGGCCTGGATTCCGCGAAGCAAGAGCTTGGGGCGGACGCCATCGTGGTTTCGAGCGACGCGCGGTCGTTGATGGACATCGATGCCCTCGCCGCTCAGGTGAAGACCGAGTTCGACACCATCGACCTGCTTTTCGTCAACGCCGGGTTCAGCATCCCAACGCCTCTCGCGAACGTGACGGAGGACATCTACGACGAGATGTTCAACCTGAACGCCAAGGGCCCGTTCTTTGCAGTCCAGAAGCTCTCGCCGCTGATCAATCGGGGAGGCTCAGTCGTCCTCACGACCTCCGTTGCCAACGTCAAGGGACTGCCGGGCCAGGCCACATACGGAGCCGCCAAGGCTGCGCTGCGGTCGTTCGCCCGAGTGCTCGCCACCGAGCTGCTTCCCCAGGAAATCCGCGTTAACGCGGTGTCGCCCGGCCCCATCGACACGCCGATCCTCGACAAAGTGTTTCCCGATAAGCATGTGGCCGCCCAAGTCAGAGAGAAGACGATCGACATGATCCCGATGAAGCGCTTCGGGACCTCGGAGGAGATCGCGAAGGCCGTCCTCTTCCTCGCGTTCGACGCGACCTTCACGACCGGCCTTGAGATTCCGGTCGATGGCGGCTGGTCGCAACTTTGAGGAGTCCGGGGCAAATGAAGATGAGAAGAATCGTAAGTGCCGAGAGCAAAGCTGGCGTCGTCATGCAAGTGAGCGATGTTCTCGATACCGAGACCGCCGATAGAGTCACCAATATTTGGGGATTCGACAAGATTCCCCAGCTGCCGCTTACGCCTGATCAAGTTCTCGGTGAATACAAGCGGCTTGGGATTTTTGGGCCGAAGGACTCCGTTCGAGTCGATCTCCAAGTCGTTCGCCCCGAGAAAGCGGGCGCGACCGATCTCGGGGCCTTAATGGCCAAAATCGACTTCGGCACCGGGGGAGGCATGACCCAAGGCGAGCATGGTGGCTCAATGCACCGGACCGATACCATCGACCTCGCGGTGGTGCTCAAGGGCGAAGTGGATATCGCCTATCCGGGAGAAGACGGCCAAGTGCACACGACCACCGCCAAAGAGGGCGACTTCTTCGTGCAGAACGGCGCCTTTCACGAATTCCACAACCGCTCGGACGACCCTTGCGTAATCCTCATGTTCGTCTTCGGCGCCGAGAGGAAGGAGGCCTGAGCCACAAGGAACCAACGTGCTGAGTCCTAGCGCGGTCGACACGCTGACGGCCGTCTAGCTCGAAGGATTCCGCGCAGCGCCGACTATTATTTCGAGGAGCCCCTGATGACACACACAGCGAACCATTCGATCCCAGAGCAGGGGAAATTTCGCCGTGCCCTCGCGACTGCCTGGGCCTTCCTGCAAGCCATGGAATCCACCGGTTTCGACTACACACTCGATCGCATCGAACGCTTGGAACAGGAGGTGGGGCGACTGAAGGAGGAATTGCGCCAAAGCCGGGACTCGACGGCAGTCGATGCGCACAAATAAAAAGGAAACAAATGTCCTTATTGAAAAACAAGATCGCCGTCGTCACGGGGGGCAGCAGCGGCATCGGCCTCGCCACCGCCAAGAGGTTCGCTGAAGAGGGCGCCTATGTATTCATCGCCGGCCGCCGTCAGGCCGAGCTTGACAGGGCCGTCGCGGAGATCGGCAAGAACGTCACCGGCGTAAAGACCGACATCTCAAAGCTCGATGACCTTGACCGTTTCTACGAGGCCGTTGCTAAGAAGGGCAAGATCGATGTGATTTTTGCGGGCGCGGCCTTCGTCGAAAAGATGATGACTGCCGTGGTGACACCCGAGCATTTCGACAATACCTTCAACGCCAACGCTCGCGGTACGTATTTTACCGTTCAAAAGGCGCTGCCTTACCTGAATGATGGTGCTTCCATCATCCTCGTAGCGTCCGCCGGGAAGAACAAAGGCCTTCCGGGCCGCAGCACCTACAGCGCCACCAAGGCAGCGCTTCGATCATTAGCTCGGACGTGGACCAGCGAATTCAAGGAACGGAGGATTAGGACAAACGTGTTGAGCCCTGGCGCGGTCGACACGCCGATGTTCGACAACCAGTTCCCATCCAAAGAAGGCGCGGCCGAAGCGAGAAACCAAATCACTGCGATGACGCCTCTGGCACGCTTGGCGCGCCCCGAGGAGATCGCTTCCGCAGCTCTATTCCTCGCCTCGGACCAAAGCAGTTACGTCGCCGGTATAGATCTTCCGGTCGACGGCGGCCTGACGGCTGTCTGACAGAAAAGGACTTGGGCAGATGTGGTTTGTGCGTTAAGGATGCCCGGAGCGCGCGATACCGATATTGAAACGATCAACTGATGAGGCGCCCCAGTGGCCTTGGTATTCGCTTATGGATATACGTCATCTTCGGTGTTTCCTAGCGGTCGCAGAGGAGCTTCACTTTGCGCGGGCCGCCGAGCGATTGCATATCGAGCAGTCGCCACTGTCTCGCGCTATCAAGGAATTGGAAGAAGACCTGGGCGTACAGCTTTTCGTCCGCACTACCCGCAGCACTCGACTGACTCGCGCAGGAAAGCTATTTTTGGAGCACGTGCCGCGTGTATTCACGGCGTTGCAACAGGCGCGTGAGAGCGTGAACGCTGCTGCCAATGGCTTTCATAGCCAGTTACGGGTCGCACTGTCGGACGGCATCCCCCCGTCGGGCTTCTCGACTTTCCTGGCATTGTGCCGCGAAGAAGAACCGGAAATTGAAATACGCCTATTCCAGGTTCCACTGGCACAGCAGGTCAAGGGGCTGCACGACGACCTGTACGACGTAGGTTTTGCTAGGTCGGATGAAGTCGGCGACGGCATCATCGCCGAAGCCGTATGGGACGATCCGTTGATGGTGGCAGTGCCCGCACGACATCCTCTGTTGTCGTACAAACGCATCCCGCTGGAGGAGGTGTTGCGCCATCCGCTGGTGCTTGGAGACCCTCAGGCGTGCGAAGGCTATACGCGGCAAGTTGAACGGCTTCTGCGGCAAGTCGATCAAGAACCGCTGGTTGCCGAACGAGTAGCATCTTTTGACCTGATGATGGCAATGGTGGCGGCTGGCCTCGCTTTGGGTCTGGCTGGCGCGTCGCAGATAGTGGCCAGCCGTGAGCAGGGGGTGGTCGCGCGGCCTTTAGCGGGTCGCACGGCAAAGCTCTCCACCTATTTGCTGCGCCAGGACAATGAGCCTTCGGGTGTGCTGGCTCGCTTCATCGAGAGGACCAACTCTCTTGAATTGTCTACGGCGAAGAAGCCTGCCGGGCTGACTGACCTTGACACTTCGGAGGAAATCGAGCCATGAACAGGATCATGTTGCTTACGTTCGCCCTAGTATTGAGCGCCTGCGGTAAATCTGCTCCAACGAACACAGTGGAATCGTTAGTAGCTCATCCCGATCGTCTGCGTGAAGTCGAGCAGCGATGCGCAAACGTCGACGCTAAAATGGCACCTGACGAATGTAATGCCGCATCAGAAGCGCGGCATCGCTTATTCATGGGCAACGGCCCGCAGTACACACCTCCCAAAGACCCACCAAAGTTCTGAATCGTTGGGCACGCAGCACATTGATTGATTTCGTTGCTGCTTACGCTGTTGTATGCGCGAATTCACTGTGATGTGCTGCGCATTCTTCCTGCTAGAAATCTTGCTTTTTTCTCAATATCTCTTCCGATAACGGTCTTTGACCGGCACTGACCCGGCATCGATGCTCCTGGCTACGCGGCACGTTTTTGCTGCGTGAAGCAGGAGAAAGTCGGAGAGCGGCATGAACGGGACCAGTGTGCTGTTCGGCCAGATGCTGACGGTGTTCGGCATCGTGGTCGCGGGAACTTGGGGTGCCACCCAATGGACCGCCGCACACCTGGGCTATCAGCTACGCCTCGGCTCGCCCTGGTTCGACTGGCTTGGCATCCCGTTCTATCACCCGTGGCGGCTGTTCGAGTGGTGGTACTGGTACGACGCCTATGCGCCGCGTCTGTTTCTCAAGGGCGGCGCCATTGCTGCCGCGAGTGGTGTCACCGCTGCGGGTGTCGCCATCGGCATGTCGGTATGGCGGGCGCGGCAATCGCGTCTCGTCACTACCTACGGTTCGGCGCGATGGGCCGATGGCCGCGACATCCATAAGGCTGGCCTGACAAAACCAGCAGGCGTTTTCCTCGGTCTGCATGACGGTCAGTACCTGCGCCACGAAGGCCCTGAACACGTCCTGACTTTCGCGCCGACGCGCTCCGGTAAGGGCGTGGGCCTGGTGATTCCCACGCTGTTGAGCTGGCCAGCGTCCGCCGTTATTCACGACATCAAGGGCGAGAACTGGGCCATCACCGCGGGCTGGCGCGCGCGCTTCTCGCACTGTCTGCTGTTCAATCCGACCGATCCGAAGTCGGCGGCGTATAACCCGCTGCTCGAAGTCCGGCGCGGCGCGCATGAAGTACGCGACGTGCAGAACATCGCCGACATCCTGGTCGATCCCGAGGGCGCGCTCGAACGCCGCAATCATTGGGAAAAGACTTCGCACGCACTGCTGGTCGGCGCGATCCTGCATGTGCTCTATGCGGGCGAAGACAAGACGCTGCGCGGTGTCGCCAACTTCCTGTCCGATCCGGCGTGCCCGTTCGAGCTGACGCTGCACCGGATGATGACGACGAAGCACCTGGGCGATGCACCGCATCCCGTCGTCGCATCTGCCGCGCGCGAAGTGCTCAACAAATCGGACAACGAGCGGTCGGGCGTGCTGTCCACGGCCATGTCGTTTCTCGGCCTGTACCGCGACCCAACAGTGGCCGAAGTCACTTCGCGCTGCGACTGGCGTATCGCTGACCTGATCGCATCGGAGCATCCGGTGTCGTTGTATCTCGTCGTGCCGCCGTCGGACATCAGCCGCACGAAGCCACTGGTGCGCCTGATCCTCAACCAGATTGGTCGGCGCCTGACCGAATCGCTCGACGGTAGTGACGGTATCGCACGCCGCCACAAGCTGCTGCTGATGCTCGACGAGTTTCCGGCGCTGGGCCGGCTCGATTTTTTCGAGACGGCACTCGCGTTCATGGCCGGCTACGGCATCCGCAGCTTCCTCATCGCGCAATCGCTCAACCAGATCGACAAAGCCTACGGCCAGAACCATTCGATCCTCGACAACTGCCATGTGCGCGTGACGTTCGCCACGAACGACGAACGCACCGCCAAGCGCATCTCCGAAACGCTCGGCACCGCGACCGAGCTGCGCGCGCAACGCAACTACGCCGGCCACCGGCTCGCGCCGTGGCTCGGCCATCTGATGGTGTCGCGTCAGGAAACCGCGCGTCCACTGCTGACGCCGGGCGAAGTGATGCAACTCCCGCCCGACGACGAAGTGGTGATGGTGTCCAGCGTCGCACCGATCAAGGCGAAGAAGCTGCGTTACTACACCGACGCCAATTTCAAGTGCCGCGTGCTGCCACCGCCCGTGCTCGCGGTCGGGCGCTACACCGACGCGCCGCCGTTGCGGCCGAACGATTGGAGCGGACTGGCGATTCCCACCGTGCCGGCAGCGCCGGTCGCCGCTGGCCTGGTCGGCGATGACACCGGTACCGCGGACGACGGCGGCCCGCGCAGGCAGCCGGAGCTGTCGGAAGTCTCCGAGTACAGCCCCGAACCGCAGCTCGCCGACAGCGACCTCGCGCTGCTCGACGACGATGACCCGCCGCTGCCGCTCCCTCGCCAGTTCGACCCGGCCATGCAGCGCACGGCCCGGCTGGCATCCCTCGATCACGACGACGGACTTCAGCTATGAGCCAGTATCGCCTCAACCTGTTCATTCCGCCCGAGCACGCCCGACGCCTCGACGAACTGGCGACGAAGAAAGGCGTCTCGAAGTCGTCCATCGTCGCAGCGGCGCTCACGTCCTGGCTCTCGCCCGATGCGGGCGACCAGCGCGAGGCAGCGATTGCCAAGCGACTGGATCGCCTGTCGCGCCAGTTCGAGAAGCTGGAGCGCGACCAGAACATCGAGATCGAGACGCTGGCGCTGTTCGTCCGCTACTTCCTCACGGTCAGCACGCCCGTCCCCGAAGCTCATCAGGATGCCGCTCGTGCGCAGGGCAAGGCGCGTTTCGAGCAGTTCGTCGAACAGCTCGGCCGCCACCTGATGCGCGGGCGCAGCCTCGTGCGCGAGGTGGTGGAGGAGCTGAACCCCGACGCCGCACGCCTGAACGATGCGGCGGCGCAGGCCGAAGCGCAGGAGCGTGCCTCATGAGCGCGCAGCCCCAATCTTTCGCTACCACGTCGCTCGACCGGCGCATCCGCATGTTGCGCACGGCAATGGGGCCGCTGATCGCTGCCGCGCTCGAAGACCCGGACGTGGTGGAAATCATGCTCAACCCCGACCACACGCTCTGGATCGACCGCCTGTCGTCGGGTCGCGCACCGATGGGCGCCGAGCTGTCCGAGGCGGACGGCGAACGCATCATCCGCCTGGTCGCCGCGCACGTCGGCGCGGAAGTGCATCGCGGTCAGCCGCTGCTGACCGCCGAATTGCCCGAAACCGGAGAACGGTTCGAGGGCATTTTGCCGCCCGCTGCGCCAGGGCCGGCCTTCGCACTGCGCAAGCGCGCGGTCGGTGTCATTCCGCTGGACCGGTACATCGCCGACGGCATGATGACCGCCGAGCAGGCCGCATTCCTGCGCGACGCGGTGCGCGAGCGCCAGAACATCCTGATCGCCGGCGGCACCAGTACCGGCAAGACCACGCTCGCCAATGCTCTGCTCGCGGAAATCGCCGCCACCGGCGACCGCGTGCTGGTGCTCGAAGACACCATCGAACTGCAATGCACGGCACGCGACCACGTACCGCTGCGCACGCGCGCCGGCGTCGTGTCCATGACCGAGCTGGTGCGCGCCACGATGCGCCTGCGGCCCGACCGCGTGATCGTCGGCGAGGTACGCGGCGGCGAGGCGCTGGATCTCATCAAGGTGTGGGGCACCGGCCACCCCGGCGGCATTGCCACGATCCACGCCGGTTCCGCGCTGGGCGCGCTGCTGCGCCTCGAACAACTAATTCTCGAAGTTGCCGTGAATCCGCCGCGCGCGCTGATCGCCGAGGCGGTGAATGTCGTCATCCACATCGCTGGGCGTGGCCGTCGCCGCCGCATCGAACGCATCGCCCGTGTGACCGGCTTCGATGCCACTAGCTACCAGCTCTGCGACGCCATGCCGTCGCCATCCGATCCAGCCCCGTCTTCGCTTCCCACCGGAGAACTCTGATGAGTCATGTCCATATTCTGCGCTTTTCCGTAAATCCGCTTGCACGCCTTCGCAGCCTGGGCAAGCCCGCACGGCAGGGACTCATGCTGGCCGTCGTGATGCTGGTGCTGACCGGCACGGCGAAGGCCAGCGGCTCGAACATGCCGTGGGAAGCGCCACTGCAATCCATCCTCGACTCGATCCAGGGTCCGGTCGCCAAGATCATCGCCGTCATCATCATTATCGTGACGGGCCTCACGCTCGCGTTCGGTGACACCAGCGGCGGGTTCCGGCGCCTGATCCAGATCGTGTTCGGGCTGTCGATCGCCTTCGCCGCGTCGTCGTTCTTCCTGTCGTTCTTCAGCTTCTCCGGCGGCGCGGTGGTGGCATGAACGAGCCAGCCACCATCACCCTCGGCTTCGAGGTGCCGCTGCATCGATCGCTCACCGAGCCGATCCTGATGGGCGGTGCGCCGCGCACCGTGGCGATCGCCAACGGCACGCTGGCCGCCGCCGTCGGGCTCGGCTTGCAACTGTGGATTCCAGGCATCGCACTGTGGCTGATCGGCCATTCGCTCGCTGTGTGGGGCGCGAAAGTCGATCCGCAGTTTATGCAGGTCTTCGCGCGGCACCTGAAGCACAAATCGCTGCTGGACGTGTGAGGACGATGCCATGCTGCATCTTGCCGAATACCGCCAGCGTCCCGCACTGCTTGCCGACTGGTTGCCGTGGGCGGGACTCATCGCGCCCGGCGTGGTGCTGAACAAGGACGGTTCGTTCCAGCGCACCGCACGCTTTCGCGGGCCGGACCTCGACAGCGCCACGCAGGGCGAACTGATCGCCACGACCGCGCGCCTGAATAACGCGCTGCGCCGGTTGGGATCGGGCTGGGCCTTGTTCATCGACGCCGAGCGCCGGCCGGCAGCAGACTATCCACACTCGGATTTTCCCGAGGCGTTGTCGTGGCTCGTGGACGAGGAACGCCGCGCCGCATTCGAGCTGACAGGCAGTCACTTCGAGAGCGGCTATCACCTGACGATGGTGTACCTGCCGCCGGAGGAGTCGCGCGCACGCGCCGCGAAGCTCCTGTACGAGAACACGCCCACGTCCGGCGTGGACTGGCGCGAGCGGCTCGCCGCCTTCGTTGCCGAAACCGATCGCGTGTTCGACCTGCTCGACGGCGTGATGCCGGAGATCGCCTGGCTGGACGACGGCGAGACGCTCACGCACCTGCACGCGACCATTTCGACGCGGCGCTACCGCATCGGTGTGCCCGAAGTACCGTTTCATCTCGACGCGCTGCTGGCCGATTCGGCATTGATCGGCGGCCTCGCACCCATGCTCGGCGACCAACACCTGCGGGTCGTGACGGTACGCGGCTTTCCGACCTCGACCTGGCCGGGCCTGCTCGATGACCTCAACCGGCTTGGTTTTGCCTACCGCTGGTCCACGCGCTTCCTGTGTCTGGACAAGGCCGAAGCCGAGAAGGTACTGACGCGGCTGCGCCGGCAATGGTTCGCCAAGCGCAAGAACGTCATCGCGCTGCTACGCGAAACGATCTTCCAGCAGGAATCGCCGCTCGTCGATACCGACGCGAGCAACAAGGCGATGGATGCCGATGCCGCCCTGCAGGAACTCGGCAGCGATCAGGTGGCGTTCGGCTACGTGACGGCGACCGTGACCGTCATGGACGCGGATGCGGCGGCGGCCGACGAGAAGCTGCGGAGGATCGAGCGCGTCATCCAGGGCCGGGGCTTTGTCACGATTCCCGAAACCCTCAATGCGGTCGAAGCGTGGCTGTCGTCGATTCCCGGCCACGCCTACGCCAATGTGCGGCAGCCGAGCATTTCCACGCTGAATCTTGCGCACCTGATGCCGCTGTCGGCCGTGTGGGCCGGGCCGGAGAAGAACAAGCACCTTGACGGGCCGCCGCTGATCGTCACGCGCACCGATGGCGACACGCCGTTTCGCCTCGTGACACACATCGGCGACGTGGGCCATACGCTGGTGGTCGGCCCGACGGGCATGGGCAAGTCGGTACTGCTCGCCACGCTGGCGATGCAGTTCCGCCGGTATCGCGGCTCGCGCATCTTCGCGTTCGACATGGGCCGCTCGATGCGCGCCACGATCCTCGGCCTCGGCGGCGAGCACTACGACCTCGGCTCCGATGGCGCAATCGCCTTCCAGCCGCTCGCACGCATCGACCGCGAAAGCTACCGCACCTGGGCGGCCGAATGGGTCGAAGGCCGTCTATTGCACGAAGGCATTGCCGTCGGCCCCGACGACAAAGCCGCCGTATGGTCGGCGCTCGGCAGCCTCGCCGGTGCGCCCGTCGAACAGCGCACGCTCACGGGCCTGTCGGTGCTGCTCCAGTCCAATGTGCTGCGTCAGGCGCTTGCGCCTTACGTGCTTGGCGGCGCGCACGGCCGTCTGCTCGATGCCGACCATGACCGGCTCGGCAGCGCTGACGTGCAGGGCTTCGAGATGGAGGAGCTGATGCCGAGCAAGGCGGCGGTGCTCGCCGTGCTGGGCTATCTGTTCGCGCGCTTCGACGAACGGTTCGACGGTGCGCCGACGCTGCTGATTCTCGACGAATCCTGGCTGTTCCTCGATGACCCGGTGTTCGCCGCGCGCATCCGCCAGTGGCTCAAGACGCTGCGCAAGAAAAACGTCAGCGTGATCTTCGCCACGCAGTCCCTCGCCGACATCAAAGATTCGAGCATCGCGCCCGCGATCATCGAGAGCTGCGCGAGCCGCATCTTCCTGCCGAACCCGCAAGCGACCGAGCCACAGATTCGCACGATCTACGAAGGCTTTGGCCTCAACGGCCGGCAGATCGAGATCGTCGCCACCGCTGAACCCAAGCGTGACTACTACTACCAGTCGCGCCTTGGCAATCGCCTGTTCGATCTCGACCTGGGGCCGGCCACTCTGGCATTCGTCGGCGCGTCCACGCCGCAGGACCAGCGCGACATCGATCACGTGCTGCTGAACGCCGGCACGCCCGGTTTCGCGGGTGCCTGGCTGCGCCATAGCGGCCTCGATTGGGCGGCCAACCTCATGCCTTCGTTCCTCACGTCACCGGAGATTCAGCCATGAAGAAGACCGGGCTGGCCGTCGTCACGGCCTTGCTGCTGTCGGTGTCGTCCACGAGCTTTGCACAGTGGGCGGTGTTCGATGCGGCCAACTATTCGCAGAACCTGCTGACCGCCGCACGCGAGCTGCAACAGATCGACAACCAGATCCAGCAGTTGCAGAACGAGGCGACGATGCTGGTCAATCAGGGTCGCAATCTCACGAGCCTGAATTTCAATTCGCTGTCGCAGTTGCTGTCCACGCTGGCGACGACGAACCAGTTGATCTCACAGGCTCAGGGGTTGACGTTCAACGTCGCGCAGTCGCAGGCGACGTTCAACCGGCTGTACCCGTCATCCTATGGCGCCGGCACCAGCAACGCGCAGATGGTGCAGGACGCGCAGACGCGCTGGCAGACCTCGGTGCAGGCATTGCAGACCTCGACGCAGATGCAGTCGCAGGCCGTGCAGAACCTGCTGTCCGACCAGAGCGTACTGAGCAGTCTGGTGACGCAGAGCCAGGGCGCGGTCGGTGCCTTGCAGGCGAGCCAGGCGACGAACCAGTTGCTCGCGCTGATCGCACGTCAGGCGATTCAGTCGCAGCAGCTCACCGTGTCGCAGCAGCGCGCGACGGCTCTGGACCAGGCGCGTGCGGCGGCCGACGAGGCACAGGCCCAGCAGGTCCGTACCCGCTTCATAGGCAGCGGCCCGCAATACACGCCGCAGTCGGTGAGCTTCTACGGGAACTGACAGCCATGCGCTGCGCACTGGTCCTATCCATCATCGCCGTGCTGACCGCCTGCGGTCGGCGTGAGCCGGTGTTAACGGTCGATGCGCTCGCGCACGATCCGCAGCGGCTTTACGCGCTGCGCCAGCGTTGCGCCGTTGCGCAAGCACATATGGACAGCGCGACCTGTCGCGTCGTGGACGCGGCCTATGCGCGGCGCTTCTTCCTTGGTCTGGGCGGTGCCGGCGAGTACCAGACGCTCGCCGAGTTGCCGCCGATTCCGGCGAGCTTCGAGGCACCGCAAGGGGATCGGCCATGAACGACCTTTCCGTCATCGACCAGTTCCTGGCCGTCTTCTCGCAATACATCGACTCGGGCTTTGGCCTGTTGCACGGCGAAGTCGCGTATCTCTCGGCCACGCTGATCGTGATCGACATGACGCTCGCCGGGCTGTTCTGGGCGATGGGTGGCGAGGAAGTGCTGGCTAAGCTGATCCGCAAGACGCTCTACGTCGGCGCGTTCGCCTACATCATCGGCAACTTCAACACGCTCGCGAGCATCGTCTTCCGCTCGTTCGTGGGCCTCGGCCTGCTCGCGTCCGGTTCGTCGATCAGCATCGGCAATTTCCTGCAACCCGGACGCCTGGCTGCCATTGGCGTCCAGGCCGGTCAACCGATTCTTCAACAGGTCGGTACGATGTCCAACGGCATCACCGCGGTCTTCAGCAACATCGACATGATCGTGATTCTGCTGCTCGCCTGGGTCGTGGTGGTCATCAGCTTCTTCATCCTGGCCGTGCAGCTCTTCGTGACGCTGATCGAGTTCAAGCTGACCACGCTCGCGGGTTTCGTGCTGGTGCCGTTCGCGCTCTGGAACAAGACCGCGTTTCTTGCCGAGAAGGTGCTGGGCAACGTGGTGTCGTCGGGTGTGAAGGTGCTGGTGCTCGCCGTGATCGTCGGCATTGGCTCGACGATCTTCGGTCAGTTCCAGACGCCGGCCGGTGCCGATCCGTCGCTGAACCACGCGCTCGCCATCATGCTGGCCTCGCTGACGATGCTGGGACTTGGCATCTTCGGGCCGGGCATTGCAACCGGCCTGGTGTCCGGTGCGCCGCAGCTCGGTGCCGGAGCGGCCGCCGGTACGGCGCTCGGCGTAGCGGGCCTTGCCGTCGCTGGCGGTGCGGCCGTAGCGACGGGTGGCGCGGCAG
>NZ_CABPSM010000030.1 GCF_902459555.1 Pandoraea horticolens
GCCACCGGGGCCGCCACCGGGACCGCCGCCATGGCTACCGCAGCCGCAACCGCCTGCGCCACCGATCCCGACCCCCATGCCACCCCCTGTCCCGCCGGGGCCGATGGGGCCGCCGAATGCACCGAGGCCACCGAATCCGCCAGCGCCGCCAAAACCGATGCCGCCACCGCCACCGCGCCCGCCGCCACCACCGGCGGCATACGACGCGTTGATCGAAATTCCACACAGCATGGCTACCGCCGCTGCGCCCGCCAAAGTCGCCTTGAACCCGTTCATGGTCCCCTCCCCGTGCATGCTTACTCTCACGTCGGAACACACGGAACCCCGCCAGAAGGTTCTGCGTTACGGCGTGAGCGCATCAGCGAAAAACGCGGGCAATAAGCGACCACCCCGTGCGTTGATGCACAGGAACACCTTGCCAACTGCCTGCGGGAATCCCGGGGTTGGCGCTTCGCCATACACGATTTACATACGCGAATTCCGTGCCAGACAATTCAACTTATTGATTTTAAACGAATTAATAACTCAACTTACGAGACATCGGAGGGATACCTGCTAAAAACGTATCGTTCTTGAAACGCTGACAACTCGATCGCCACGCCGGCGTCCAACGGGCAGACGAAGCGCCGGCGAGAGAACACGACGCACACTAGCCGCCTCGGCCCCTCGATCGCCTCAATTCGCTTCAATCAGTTCGGCAGACGATTCACGCAGACATGCAGCGAAGAGTTGTGCAGCGGGCGTCGTCGTATCTTCCCGCCAGTAGAGAATTGCCTCCCCCAGCGGGCCGAGCGGCGGCAGCGGCAACACGCGCATCGAACCGCGCTGCACGTAGCGCCGGGCGAGCGATAACGGCAGGATCGAGACAAAATCCCCGCCTCGCAGCAATGAGAGGTTCAACGCCAGTGAACTCGATTCGATCGCCGGACGCTGCAAGGTCACCCCGTGTTCGGCGAGAATCTCCACCATCGTCGCAAACGCCGGCGAGCCGCGCATCGGCGTGATCCAGCGCACCTCCTGCAAGTCTTCCCAGGCGACAGGCTTTTCGGCACCGTCGTTGCCGCCCAACGGATGCCGCGAGCCGACCACGAAAACGAACGGCTCGTGGTGCAGCGATTCGTGACGCATGACAGGCAAATGGCCGGTCACACGATTGCGCCCGAGCGCCAGATCGAGATTGCCCTCGTCCATCATCTTGAGCAGACGGTCGAGCGTGGCCTCCACGAACGAGAACGACGCGGTCGGTGCGCGCCGTGTGAACAGCTCGACCGCATGGGCGATCAACGGCTGCGGGATGGTCACCACGGCGCCGAAACGCACATGGCCGGCCGTACCGGCGGTCAGCGCGCTGACATCGCGCCGCGCCAGTTCGATTTGCCGGAGAATCTCGCGGCCTCGCTCGACAAGTACGCGCCCAATGCCCGTCAGTTCCACGGCGTTCCCCGCGCGACGCACGACCGGTGCTCCCAAGGCCTCTTCGATCTCCGCGATCTGCTTGGAGATGGCCGGCTGCGTGACGTGAAACGCCGCGGCCACGCGCGTGACCTGCCGCAGTTCCCCCAGCGTCACCAGAATGCGCAGATGACCCAGCTTCAGGCCGCTGCGGAAAAAGCGCTCTATCGAATTATCAGTGGCTGACATGGCGGGCATCGGAAAAGCCGTAGCGCTGCGCGAGGGCAGAACGCCGACATCATAACCAAATGGTAATAACGCGAGTGCAAACTGTGATTTGCCGCTGCGCCCGCTCCCCCTTACCCTTCGATCGAGCACCACTGTCGCGCGGGCACCCCGTGATGCATGGGTCGATTCGGAGCTGCCCCGCGCTGCTCCCGATAGGGACGCCACCGCATAACCGAACGCGAGTCACGCTGCTTAATAACTCGACGTGCCGAACGGCACGCATCCATGGAGACAACACTCATGAGCACGTCCCTTTCCGGCGGCGCGCGGCCGCATGCCGGCGCGAGCGCCGCCCTGGACCCGGCGCAACGCAACGCGCTGTATCGCAAGCTGACCTGGCACATCATCCCGTTCCTCTTTCTCTCGTTCATCGTCGCGTACATCGACCGCGTGAACGTGAGCTTCGCGAAGCTGGAGATGCTCTCGGATCTGTCGTTGTCCGAAACCGTCTACGGTGCCGGGGCCGGCGTGTTCTTCCTCGGCTATTTCATTTTCGAAGTGCCGAGCAACCTGATCATGCACCGCGTGGGCGCGCGCATGTGGATCGCCCGCATCATGGTCACGTGGTCGATCATCTCCTGCCTGACGATGTTCACGCAGGGTCCGATCTCGTTCTACGTGCTTCGCTTCCTGCTTGGCGTGGCCGAAGCCGGCTTCTTCCCTGGCATCGTGCTGTATCTGTCGAAGTGGTTCCCGTCGAATAAACGCTCGCAGATCATTGCCATGTTCATGGTGGCAATTCCGGTGTCTGGCGCGATCGGCGGACCGCTGTCCGGCTGGATCATGCAGCACTTCGGCGGCCTGCACGACTTCGCCGGCTGGCAATGGCTATTCCTGATCGAAGGCGTTGCCTCGCTGTTCGTGGGCATCGCCGCGTTCTTCGTGTTGCAGGACCGAATCGAAACGGTGAAATGGCTGAACGCGGACGAGAAGCGCCTGCTCGCGCAGGATCTCGCCGCCGACGACAGCACCCGCGTCCATCAGAGCGTGCGGGAGGTGTTCGGCAACGGCAAGGTCTGGTTGCTCGGCCTGCTGTACTTCTGCATCGCGATGGGTAATTACGGCCTCGTGTTCTGGCTGCCGACGATGATTCGCGCCGCTGGCGTGGCCAACCTCGGCAACATCGGGCTGCTTTCGGCGGTGCCGTCGCTCATCAGCGCGGTCGCGATGATTCTGGTGGCTCGTCATGCCGATCGCCGCAACGAGCGCCGCGTGCATGTGGCCATATGCTGCCTGCTGGGGGCCGCCGGCATGCTGGCCTCGGTGTTGCTCGCCCAGCATCTGTGGTGGTCGATGGCTGCGCTCATCGTGGCCGCCATCGGCATCAACTCGATCGCGCCAGTCTTCTGGGGCATTCCCACGGCGATGATGGGCGGTGCCGGTGCAGCCGCCGCCATCGCGCTGATCAATTCGACCGGCAACCTTGCCGGCTTCGTCAGTCCGTATGTCATCGGCTTTCTCAAAGACAGTACCGGGCAACTGCTGCCGGGCATGATCGTGCTGGCGTGCGCGCTGGTCGGCGGTGCCTTCATCGTGCTGTCGCTGAGGCCACAACGGAGTCGCGCATGAGTTTTCCCGTCTGCCTCGTGACTGGCGCCGCCACCGGCATCGGCGCCGCCACGGCCCTGCGCTTCGCACGCGACGGCTGGGCCGTGGCCATCAACAACTTCGACGACAGTACCCGCGACGCTGCGGAATCGGTGGCGGCGCAATGCCGCGACGCCGGTGCGCAAACGCTCGTTATCGATGCCGACGTTGGCAACGACGCGGCTTGCCGCCGCATGGCCGACGTGGTCGGCGCGCAATGGGGGCGGCTCGACGTTCTCGTGAACAGCGCAGGCACAACGCGCGTGATTCCGCACGGCGACCTCGACGCCATCGATGACGTCGAGTTCGAGCGCGTCTACCGCGTCAACCTGATCGGCATGTTTCAAATGACGCGCGCTGCGGCATCGTTGCTGCGCGACAGGCCGGCAGGCGCATCGTCGGGCGCCGTCGTCAACATCTCGTCGCTCGCGTCGCTCAACGGCACGGGCTCGTCGATTGCCTATGCGGCGTCCAAGGGTGCGGTCAATTCGCTAACACTCTCGCTCGCGCGCAATCTGGCCCCGCACGTGCGCGTGAACGCCATTGCGCCGGGCATGGTCGACGACGGCCTGCTGCGACGCGTGCTCGGCGACGATGCTTACGCCCGCGTGGTCGACGGCATGCGCGAGAACGCGCCGCTCAAGCGAGTCTCGCAGCCGTCGGAAATCGCGAACCTCGCCTGGTTCCTCGCCGCTCACGCTCCCGCGATGACCGGTCAGGTGATCGCCATCGAGAATGGCTTGCTGTTGAACACCTGAGCGGCGTCCGCGCACGACACAACCTAAGGAAGCCCCCCCAATGACAGATCTGCACAAACACCGCTCCCGCACCGTGACGGAAGGCGTGACGCGCACGCCGCACCGCGCGTTTCTGCGCGCCACCGGCCTCGACGACGCCGCCATCGAAAAGCCGTTCGTCGCCATCGTCGACACGTTTGGCGAGAACACACCCTGCTCCATGTCGCTGAACCAGATCTCGGACAACGTCCGGCTTGGCGTGGCGGCCGGGGGCGGCGTGCCGATTCGCGGCTCCGCGATCTCGGTGTCGGACGGCACCTCGATGAATCACTCCGGCATGCGCTTCTCGCTGGTGTCGCGCGAGACGATTGCCGACAGCGTCGAGTTGTTCGTGCGCGCGCATTGTTACGACGCGCTCGTTGGCGTGGCCGGCTGCGACAAGACGCTGCCCGGCATTCTGATGGGCATGGTGCGCGTGAACGTCCCCGGCGTGTTCCTGTTCGGCGGCGCGATGCTGCCCGGCGTGGCGCCGGACGGCTCGCAAGCCACGATCCTCACCGCCATCGAAGCCGTCGGCACAGCACAGCGTGGTGATATGACGCCCGAGACGTTGCGCGGCATCGAAAAGCGCTGCACGCCGACGGCCGGCTCGTGCCCCGGGCAATTCACTGCGAACACGATGGCGATGGTGGCGGAAGTTCTCGGCCTCGCGCCGCTGGGTTCGGCCATGGTGCCTGCGGTGTATAGCGAGCGCATCGCCATTGCCCGGCGCGCCGGAGAAAACGTCATGCGCGCCCTGCGCAACGGCGGGCCGTTGCCGCGCGATCTGGTCACGCGCAAGAGTCTGGAAAACGCCTGCGCGGCGGTGGCGGCCACCGGTGGCTCGACCAACGCCATGCTGCATATTCCTGCCATCGCGCATGAAGCCGGCATCCCGTTCACGCTCGACGACGTCTCCGAAGTACTCGCCCGCACCCCGCTCATCGGCGACATGCAGCCTGGCGGCCGCTACCTGGCCGTCGATCTGCATCACGTCGGCGGGGTGCCTGCGGTGCTCAACGCTCTGCTCGCCGGCGGCCATATTCATGGCGATACGCTCACACAGAGCGGCGAGACGCTCGACGTCGCATTGCGCGCGTTTCCCGGCCCCGACGGCCGCGTTGTCAAGCCGCATACCGAACCGCTCTCGCCGAACGCAGGGCTGGTCGTGCTGCGCGGCAACCTGGCGCCCGACGGCGCCGCACTGAAGACGGCCGGCCTGAAGCAACTGGTGTTCTCAGGCACCGCGCGCGTATTCGAAGCGGAAGAAGACTGCATGGCGGTGGTGTCGGCAGGCACGTACCGCGAAGGCGACGTGCTCGTGATTCGCAACGAAGGCCCCAAGGGCGGGCCGGGCATGCGCGAAATGCTGAGCGTGACCGCAGCGATCTACGGGCAAGGGATGGGCGAAAAGGTGGCGCTGCTGACCGACGGCCGTTTCTCCGGGGCGACGCGCGGCATGTGCATCGGCTACGTCGGCCCCGAAGCGGCGGCGGGCGGACCGATCCGTTTGCTGCGCGATGGCGACCGCATCCACATCGACGCAATCAAGGGTAAGCTCGACGTCGAACTCTCCGACGAGGCACTCGCGGCCCGCGCCGCCGAAACCCAACCGTTCGTGCGCGGACGTCTAGGCGGCGTGCTGGAAAAGTACGAAGCGCTCGTGCGGCCGGCCAAGTTCGGCGCCGTCACGCACTCGGGTGCCGTGGAATGGCCCTACGAAGCCTTGCTCGGGGAGACGCCAACCCACAAGGACACGAATCGATGACTACCCCACGCGTAGGTTTTTGCGGTATCGGGCGCATGGGCGAACCCATGACGCAGCGGCTGCTCGCCGCCGGACACGAGGTCGCCGTCTGGAACCGCTCGGCGGCAAAACTGGCGGCGTTGACCGACGCCGGCGCAATGGCCTGCGTCACTCCGCAGGCGCTCGGCGAATGCGTCGACATGGCGCTGCTCTGTCTCGGTGACGGCAAGGCGGTGGAGGACGTGGTGTTCGGTGAGCACGGGCTCGTGCATGCGGCCACGCCACCGCGCTTTCTCGTCGATCATTCGACGCTCTCGCCCGCGTTGACTCGCACCCTTGCCAAGCGCTGGCACGAAGCGACCAGCAGTGTATGGATCGACGCGCCCGTGTCCGGCGGCACGGCTGGTGCCGAGGCCGGCACGCTGGCGATCATGGCGGGGGGGCCGAAAGAGGCCGTCGAAGCGATCACGCCGGTACTGCGTGCATTCTCCTCACGCGTGACACGCATGGGCGACACCGGTGCAGGCCAGACCACGAAGCTCGCCAATCAGGCCATCGTCGCCACCACGCTCGCGGGGCTGGCGGAGGCCTTCCTGCTGGCCAAGCGCAGCGGCATCGATACGTCGGCCGTGCCCTCGGCGCTGCAAGGCGGTTGGGCCGATTCCGTCCTGCTGCAAACGCTGTGGCCGCGCATGGTGAACCCGCCGGCGCATGCCACCGGTACGGTTCGCGTGATGCTCAAGGATCTCGATGCGATTGCGGAACTGGCCCACACGAGCGCTACGGTGCAGCGCGTGCTGCCCGAGGTACGTCGTCTGCTGAAGGACGCCGCGCAACGTGGCATGGCGGATTGGGATCTGTCTCAGATTTTCCGTATCGGCGAAGCCGAGAGTTCGCCGCAAGCATGACGATGGATTGAAGCAGCCATGCCCGTCGCGGGGCATGGCCAGACATCGCTGAGAACTTACTTGACCTGCACGGCCGCGAAGTTCTGGCGGCCGAACGGGCTCACCTGATACCCCGAGACCTCCGAGCGCGTAATCACCGCGGCCGTCGGATGCGCCAGCGGAATCCACAGCGCATCGTCCTTGATCGTCTTCTGTGCCGCCTGGTATTTGGCGGTACGCGTGGCGACATCGGGCGTGCGCTTCCCGTCGCCGATTAGCTTGTCGAGATTGGCGTCGCAGAAGCGCGCGAAGTTCGTCCCCGAGGTCACGGCAGCGCAACTGAACTGCGGCGTGAGGAAGTTATCGGGATCGCCGTTATCGCCCGACCAGCCCATGAACAGCAGGTCATGCTCGCCCGCCTTGCCGCGGCGAATCAGTTCGCCCCACTCCACGGTCTTGATCTGCGCCTTCACGCCGATTTTCGCCAGATCGCTTTGCAGCATCTCCGCGCCCACGCGCGGGTTGGGGTTGAGCAGGCTGCCGGCCGGACGCGTCCAGATCGTCGTTTCGAAACCTTGCGGGAAACCAGCGTCGGCGAGCAGCTTCTTCGCTTTCTCGAGGCTGTGCGGATAATCCGCCACGCTCTTGGCGTAGCTCCATGTGTTCGGCGGATACACGTTGACCGCCGGCGTGGCCGTGCCCTCGAACACCTGCTTGACGTAACTCGGCTTGTCGAACGCCAGATTCAACGCCTGACGCACGCGCACGTCGTTCAGCGGCTTGTGCTGCGTGTTGATGGCGACGAATGCCGTCATGAAGGCGGGCGTCTCCACCACCTTGAGGGCCTTGTCTGCCCGCGCGGCCTGCACGTCGAGCGGCTTGGGCGACAGCGCGATCTGGCACTCGCTGACCTTCACCTTCTGCGCGCGCACCGCGGCGTCGGGGACGATCGTGTAGATCAGGCGTTCCGAAGCCGGCTTGCCGCCGAAGTACGACGCGTTGGCGTCGAAACGCACAACGCTGTCCTTCTGATAGTTGCGGAACACAAACGGGCCGGTGCCGATCGGACGTGCATTCAGTTCATCCGTCTTGTTGGCGGCGATGAGCTTGTCTGCGTACTCAGCCGAATAGATCGACGCGAAGCCCATCGACAGCATCGACAGGAACACGGCGTCCGGCTCTGACAGCGTGAAGCGAACGGTGTTGTCGTCAACCTTCTGCACCGACTTGATCAGCTTGCCCAGCGAGAGCGATTGCGCATGCGGGAAGCCCGACGGCGTGAGCTTGTGCCACGGCGCGTTGTCGTTGAGCATGCGATCAAACGTGAAGACGACGTCGTCGGCATTGAAGGCGCGCGTCGGCTTGAAGAGGTCGTTGCTATGGAAGCTCACGTTCGGGCGCAGCGTGAACGTGTAGATCAGGCCATCGGGACTGACGTCCCACTTGGTCGCCAGACTCGGCACGACTTTCGCCTGCGCGGCATCGAATTCGACCAGCCGGTTGAACACCGGATCGGCAGAAGCGTTGGTCGTGGTGAGCGAGTTGTAGCGCACGACGTCGAAGCCTTCAGGGCTGGCTTCGGTGCACACGGTAAGAGCCTTGGCATGCGCCGCGAGAGGCACCAGCGGCAGGGAAAGGACGGTCAGAACGGTAGCGAGAGTACGACGCGAGCGACGGTGCATGAGCTTCTTCTCCAGGAAGTCGATGACGGTTGGCAAACAACGGGCCAGAATAGCGCAAATTCAGGACAACTGCCTTTGCGCCGCCGCATATGCTTATATCGACTGTCTCGAATCCTGAAGCCGGATGTCAATTCTGCCAACCGAAGACCCGCATCCGGTGAACGATGCTGTTGCGCGCCGCCACCACGGTTAGCCGAGAACTGACGGACATGTCGTACAGATAACGTGTACTGCCCGCGTACGGCACGCTCACGTAGGGGTGCGCCAGCAACGGCACGCCAACGCCCGGCGCCAGTGCCTCCCCATCACCCGCCAGACGCGCCAGACACAAACGATGCGCGGCGTCTCGCGCCACGGCGAACGGGTCGCCCGGCTGGGCGCTCACCCGCGCGCCGTCGTCCGGCCCGACCGGCGTCGGGGCATGCACGGCCAGAGCCACCGGCCCCTGCCCCAGCGCGACGAACAACCACAAACCCGTGTGCGCCATGTCGACCCACACCTTGCCGTGCGGTCCATCGCATTCCAGCGCCGATCCGCCAGGCGTTGGCGCCGGGACAGGGGCTTGCGCGGGAGAACAGCGGAACCAGCGGCCGAGAATCCAGCGCAGCGCGATGCGCTCCGACAAAAAGCGGTGGCGCATCTGTGCACGCGGCAGCCGGCGGGCGAGCGAATGTTCCACCGCCGACAACCACGTCGCGCCGTCGTCGGGCCCGCCTGCGGCCGCCCCCGTCGCCCCGAAGGGACGCCCGGCCAGCAGAAAGCGCCACAACCACATTTCGTCACCACCACATCGAGGCAAAGTGCGCGGCCCCTCCAGAGGATGCTCGCCGGCGTTATCCGCAGCCCCCTTATCGCTGCTGGCCAGCGCACGATGCTGCGCGCCACCGGTCACCTTGCGCTCCCCCTGACAGAACTGCCCTAAGGGCAGATACGTCATGGAAGGCGTTGGAATCGATGCCACCCGTGGTGCCGGATCGACGGTTCGTTTCAACATCAGCATTTACGACCTCCACAGGCGAGGTCTCCGACGACAGGTCTTGCCTATGCCCAACGTCATCGGCGGCCGTTAATATATCTTGTTAATGAGAATCATTATCAATTGTAGCACAAGGGAGGCCACCGGAAAGCGTGTGAGGCTCGCGCCGGAAATGGCGTGGGAGGGTGATGAGGCGGTATGAGCCGGCAGCCGCGGGGGCGGCTGCCGCATAGCGACGGTGGGCCGTGAAGCGCGGACGGGTCAGGCGCCGGCCGGCAGCGGCGGACGATAACCCAGCGAATGACTGGCGGCCAATGCTTCCCGGCGCACGGCTTCGCCGATGGGACCGTCCGTTCGGGCGTCGAATCCGCCGGTAGCGCCGAGCGCCGTAATCACGCCGACGAGACGGCCGTCATAGTTGAAAACCGGCGCGGCCAGCGCGCTGATACCGGTCAGGTTGGTGTCGCGCACGCTCGCCCCCTGCGCGGCACGCACCGACGCCCGGAGTGTGCCGATGGGATCGGCCGCATCGAGTTGTGCGCGCTGCTCCGGCGTGGCGTTTGCCAGTTCGCCTTCGGCCATCGCCAGCACCTGAGGATCGTCGAGCCATCCAAGAAAAACGCGCCCTGCCGCCGACCAGAGGACGGACATCACGGAACCGATACGCACATTGATCGTCACCGGCAGGCCCGGCTCTTCGAAACGCACGATGGTCGGCCCCTTATTGCCCATGACGGCAATGAAGCAGGTCACGTCGAACGCCTCGCGCAGGCGCACGAGCGCCGGTTCGGCCGCCCGCACCGGATCGGCCTGCCGCATGGCGGCCACGCCGATGAGCATGGCTTCAAGCCCAAGATGATAGTGCTGCGAGTCGGCGTCCTGCGCGACGAGCCCCTCTTCCACAAGACTCATCAGATAGCGGTGAACCTTGGCGGGACTCTGCTGCACGTGCAAGGCAAGCGTGGTGAGGCTCGCGCGACCGCCCAGGCGGGCCAGTCCCTTGAGCACGACCATGCCGGTTTCGGCCGACTGTACGCGTTGTCGGCGGCCGCGCTCACGAGGCACGCCGATGGCATCGGTGCCGGACGCCGCGAGGTCATCCGTCACGCCGGAAGGCGCAGCCGCACTGCGCGGGCGGCCAGCTGTGGGTCGTTTGCTTGTGGTCATCGGCGAGATTTTATGACGCAAATCGCTATCACCCGGCATCAACGGTCCTAGAGGTTAACCCCAGTCTACTAATTTACGCAATGCGTATTATATTTACGCTTATCAGATTCAGAGAATGTGAACGCTCTCTGTGCGCGCGATTGTCGGGCATCCGGGGCATATCACATCGGGATGAGGAGACGCTCTCGCCAGATTCACGCGCCAGTGTGCTCACACACTCGCCGCAAGATCGCGAGCCGCTCCTCTACACTTGTTTCATTGCGTGTGTCGCCACGAGCCTTGCATGGCCGTCGTCGCACCCGACCCAGAGAGCGTGAACGGATGAACCAAACGACTTCCCCCACCCCCGACACTGCCGCCGCGAGCGCTGGCGGCTGCCCGTTTCATCAAACCGTTGTTGCCAAAGCCCCCAATGGCTGCCCGGTGAGCACGCGGGCGGCAGACTTCGATCCGTTCGAAGACGGCTATCAGCAAGACCCTCCCGAGTACGTGCGTTGGGCGCGCGATCAGGAGCCGGTGTTCTACAGCCCGAAGCTCGGCTACTGGGTGGTGACGCGCTACGACGACATCAAAGCGATCTTCCGCGACAACATCACCTTCAGCCCGTCGATTGCGCTGGAAAAGATCACGCCGACGGGACCGGAAGCGAATGCTGTGCTGGCGTCGTATGGATTCGCCCTCAATCGCACGCTCGTCAACGAAGACGAACCGGCGCACATGCCGCGCCGGCGCGTGCTGATGGAGCCATTCACGCCCGAGCATCTCAAGCATCACGAGCCGTTGGTGCGCCAACTCGCGCGCGAGTACGTCGACCGCTTCATCAACGATGGCCGCGCCGATCTCGTCGACCAGATGCTGTGGGAAGTCCCGCTCACGGTAGCGCTGCACTTCCTCGGCGTGCCGGAAGAAGACATGGACAAGCTGCGTGAGTACTCCATCGCGCACACGGTCAACACATGGGGACGTCCGAAGCCCGAAGAGCAAGTGGCCGTGGCCCACGCCGTCGGCAACTTCTGGCAACTTGCTGGCAAGATTCTCGACAAGATGCGTCAGAACCCGGATGGCCCGGGCTGGATGCAGTACGGTATTCGCAAGCAGAAGGATTACCCCGAGGTCGTCACCGATTCGTATCTGCATTCGATGATGATGGCGGGCATCGTGGCCGCTCACGAAACGACGGCCAACGCCACCGCGAACGCAATGAAGCTGCTGCTCCAGCACCCGGAGGTGTGGCGCGAGATCTGCGAAGACCCATCGCTGATTCCGAACGCGGTGGAAGAGTGCCTGCGTCACAACGGTTCGGTCGCCGCGTGGCGTCGTCTGGCCACGAAGGACGTGAATATCGGCGGCATCGACATCGCCGCGGGCTCGAAACTGCTGATCGTGACGTCGTCCGCCAACCATGATGAAGCCCACTTCGCCGACGCCGATCTGTTCGACATCCGCCGCGAAAACGCCAGCGACCAGCTTACGTTCGGTTACGGCTCGCATCAGTGCATGGGCAAGAATCTCGCCCGCATGGAAATGCAGATCTTCCTCGAGGAATTCACCCGCCGTCTGCCGCATATGAAGCTCGCGGCGCAGGCGTTTACCTACGTGCCGAACACATCGTTCCGAGGCCCCGAACATGTGTGGGTCGAGTGGGACCCGGCACAGAACCCCGAGCGCCACGACCCGGCCGTGTTGACACGTCAGTCGCCCGTACGCATCGGCGAACCATCGGGCCACAGCGTGACGCGTCCGGTCGTGGTCGAGTCCGTCACCCCGGCCGCCGAGGGCATCGTCAAATTGCGGCTCGTCGCGCCGGATGGCCGCGCCATGCCGCGCTGGGCCCCCGGCTCGCACATCGATATCGAATGCGGCGACACGGGACTCTCGCGTCAGTATTCACTGTGCGGCGACCCGTCGGACACGGGCGCGCTCGAAATCGCCGTGCTGCATGAGCCGGAAGGCCGTGGTGGTTCGAACTGGGTTCACACGCGAGTGAAAAGCGGCGACCGTCTGCGCATTCGCGGCCCGCGCAATCACTTCCGGCTGGATGAAACGAGGTCGCGCGCGATCTTCATGGCAGGAGGTATCGGGGTCACGCCGATCGCCGCCATGGCACGGCGCGCGAAGGCGCTGGGCATCGACTACGAAATCCATTACAGCGGGCGCAGCCGCCGCACGATGGCGCTGATTGACGAGCTTCAGTCGCTGCACGGCGATCGTCTGCATCTGTGGGTGAAGGACGAAGGGCAGCGTGCCGACTATGCCGCCCTGCTTGCAACGCCGCAAGACGGCACGCAAGTGTATGCCTGTGGTCCCCTGCGCATGCTCGACGGTCTGGCGCAATGCTGCGCGCACTGGCCGGACGACACGTTGCGCGTCGAGCACTTCCAGTCGCAACTGGGCACGCTGGACCCCGAGAAGGAGCATGCGTTCGAGGTTACGCTCAAGGATTCCGGCATTACGGTCACGGTGCCGGCGGATCAGACGTTGCTCACGGCGCTGCGCGCGGCGAACATCGACGTGCAGAGTGACTGCGAGGAGGGGCTGTGCGGCTCGTGCGAGGTCCAGGTGCTGGAGGGCGACGTGGATCACCGCGACGTGGTGCTCACGCGTGCCGAGCGCGACGCGAACACCAAGATGATGTCCTGCTGCTCACGCGCCTGCGGCAAGAAACTGGTGCTGGCGTTGTAAGCTGCGGCATCGGTCCGCGGAAGTACGAGGGGCGTGCGGCGCCCTCAACGCGCGTGCTGAGGCTTACGCAGCATCGTCAGCAGCGCGATGAGGGCCAACACCGAGAATCCGCACATGACGGTCGCGAGCGGGCGTGGCGAGCCATCGTTGAGCACACCCAACAGGCCGCCCGCCGCGAAGCCGAAGCCATACTGCACGCTGCCGACGAGCGCCGCCGCAGCGCCGGCGCGGGTCGGGTGATTGGCCAGCGCCCCCGCCACCGAGTTCGCGGTGATGATGCCGCGCAGCGACATGAACAGAAACAGCAGTGCAACCATCACCGGCAGCAACGCGACACCCAGCCACACCGTTACGCACAGCACGGACGTCACGATGGCGCACCCGATGATACCGATGCGCATCAATCGATAGGGCCCCACCTGCCCCACGCGGCGCGAGTTGAACATCGTCACCGATGCCATCCCGACGATGTTGATGCCGAAGAGCACCCCGAAAAATTGCGGCGAGACATGGAAGTACTCCATGTACACCAGCGGCGTGCCGGTAATGTACGTGAACGACGCGCCGAAGACCGCCCCGCCCGCTACCATGTAGCCGACGAACTGCGGGTCGCGCAACAGGTGCCAGTAAGACGCCGCCACGGCACGCGGGCCGCCCGCTTGACGCGCATGCACGGCGCCGGTCTCAGGCAGGCGCCACAGGGCGGCCATTGCCACCACACCGAACACCGCGAGAATGCCGAAGATTACGCGCCATGAGGTGAAGCGCAGCATCTGTCCGCCGATGAGCGGTGCCACGATCGGCGCCACGCTCATCACCAGCAACATGATCGAAAAGGCGCGTGCACTGTTACGCGGCCCGTAGACGTCGCGCACGATGGCCTGCGCGATCACCGGCATGGCGCATCCTCCGAGTGCCTGCACGAAGCGCCATATCATCATGTGCTCCATGCTGTCGGCGAACGCACATCCGATGGTGCCGAAGATGTACAGCGCGATCCCCGCCGCCATCGGCCGACGACGCCCGAAGCGATCCGCAAGCGGGCCCCACACGAGTTGTCCGAAAGCGAATCCGAGAAAGAAATACGACAGGGTGAGTTGCGTGGTAGCGGCGCTCGCGCCCAACTCGTGGCGCATCGTCACGAGCCCCGGCAGGTACATATCCGTGGACGCCGGCGCGATCATCATGAACAGGCCGAGAATGCCGAGCAACACACGCTCGGAGGGCAACGCAGGAGAGAGTTCGGACGTCGATGTCATTATCGTTATGATGATTCGGCGCGAAGCCCGCCGCGTCATGGATGACGCCGCGAAAACAGCAACGCCCGCCATGATAACGCTGGCGGGCGCCGCACTTTCATACTCGATGGTTATCGCACGCTTAACCGCTGCTTATGGCGCGGCCTGCGCTGCGGCGTCATTCTCAGTTGGCCCCGGCCGTGCGCAGCGTGCCACCGTTGCTGCGCTGCGTGCGGGCAATGGCCAGCACACCGATCAGCGACACGCATGCCGGCACCGCCGCCGCGAGGAACAGCGACGACGACGACCATTGCAGATGCATCAGCGCGCCCCCCAGCACCGGGCCGAGCACCGACCCGATCCGGCCGATGCCGAGGCTCCAGCCGATGCCCGTCGAGCGCAGCGACGTAGGGTAGTACGTCGCGGCCAGCGCGTTGAGCGCCGGTTGTCCGCCGATGATCGAGAAGCCCGCGAAGAAGATGGCGATGAACACCGCTACCATCGACACCATCACCACCGGGTTGCCGATGGCCGCCGTTGCCGCAATCGCGATCAGGAAGGTGACCGCCAACACGCTCGTGAAGCCCACGCGGTCGATCACCCGGCCGAGCAGCAGCGTGCCGATCACACCGCCGGCCCACAGGGCGGTGCCGGCCATCACGGCGACCTGCGTCGAATAACCGGCGTCGCGAATCACCGTCGGCAGCCAGTTCGACAGGAAGTACATGTCGAGCAGGTTGGCGAAGTTGATGACCCAGAGCAGCAGTGTCACACGGGCACGACCGTCCTTGAACAGCTCGATGAACGGCACGCCCTTCGCCTTCTGCTCGTCGAGCACGAAGTGAGCGTCGAGCGGTACGTTGGCGTTGGGCGCCACGCGCAGCAACTGCTGGCGAATACGCGCGCCGCCGCTCTTCCTGAACATCAGGAACTGGATCGACTCGGGCAGCGAAATCCACATCAGCATGCCGAGCACCAACGGGATGGCCCCGCCGATGTAGAACACTGCGCGCCAGCCCAGACTCGGAATGATCGCGGCCGTGATGAGGCCACCGACCACGCCGCCCAGCGTGAAGCCGCACGACACCATCATCATGAGCGACACGCGAATGCGACGCGGGCTGTACTCGCCGGCGAGCGCCATCGCGTTCGGCATGATGCACCCCAGCCCCAACCCGGCCACGAAGCGCCAGACGACCAACTCCGTGATCGTGTTGGCGAAACCGGTAAGGATCATGCACACCGAGAAGAACAGCGTCGCACCGATGAGCACCGGACGACGGCCCAGCTTGTCGGCCAGTGCCGAGAACGTGAGCGACCCGACCAACATGCCGAACAGCCCCGCGCCAAACACCGGCGAGAGCGTTTCCTTGGCAATACCCCACTCGCGGATCACCACAGGGGCGACGTAGCCCATGGCCTGGACGTCGAAACCATCCACCACCAGGCACATCGCGCATAACGCGATTACCCACCATTGATAAGCGCCCAGTCGACTCTCGTCGATCAGTTTGCCCACATTCACTTCTGCTGCTTTCATCCTGTCTCCAAACGTTCTCGCAACTTCGTGTCATTGCGTACTCGGTCGAGGCGCTGGCTTCTCCAGTCGTTGCCTCGCTTCCGGCACCCTGCCATCCCGGTCGGGCATTCAGGGCATTTCATGCATCGCGATCAGAGGATGGATTTGCGGAATCCTCTCGCGCACGAAATTACGCTTTGCGGAAGTTTATCCCGCCGAACGTAATTCAATGCTTGGTGTTAACACTTAGATTCCCGGGGGATGCGTGCTTGCGCTCGAGACTGTCCGACCGGCGCCGGACAGACCGGCATCGGTGAATGGGGCTCGGTTCTGTGGTTTTTCTCCATCCGGAAAATGAGACGACGCCCGGACAATGCGCCCAAAGGCTATACAGGGCGTGAAATTGAGTGATTGACCGGGGAAAAAGCGGTGAATTGTCGCAGTTGTGGTTTTTCTACAGATTTTTTTGGCAAAGGTTAACCCTTCTAGGGATTTCCCTGATATAGTTGCACCTGTCTCCTCCACCTCCTCCTGGTGGATTTTACGGCCAGCAAATTGCTGGCCGTTTTTTTTGCCTGTCAATCCCGTGAGGCCTCGCCCCAAGCGGCAATAGATCGTAATGCGAGTGCGGCGGCAGCATCACGGATGACGCGCCTGCCTGCGCTACACTCGTTGCCATGAAACTCGCGCCGCTCGCTACTCTGCTTTGTGTTTTGCCGCTCGCCGGCTGCTATGTCGTGCAGTATCCGGGAGGCGCGCTCGCGCTCTCCCCCAACCCGATCGCGCCGCAAGCCATGCGCGCTGCGCCGGGTGCGCCCGGTGCCGCAGATGTCTCGACCGCGCCGGTACCCACACCCAGTGTCTCGACCGCACCAGTGAGGCCGTCGCTGACGCCGCCGCCCGCCGGCACGGCCGCGCCTCGGCGCTATCCGAACGATAATCCGGTGCCCCCGGATTACCAGCCGCCAGCGCAGCAAACGCCACGCGCCCCCGTTTATCCGAACGGCTCGCCCGTTCCGCCGGATTATGTGCCGCCGCCTACGTCGCGAGCACCGTCCGGCAACGTCGCGTATGCGCAAGACCCGGGATATGCGTCCTATCCGGCATACCCCACCTACCCGACTTATCAGGCCTATCAGGCGTATCCGGCGTATTCGGCCTACCCCGCATACGCTGTCTATCCGGCCTATGCACCGTTTTACCCGGCGTTTGGCGCGTCGCCTTGGGTCAGCAACGTGTCGGTTTCGTTTTCATGGGGGCGTGGCTGGGGAGGATGGGGCGGCCGCTGCTGCCATCGCTGGCACTGAACGGCCCCGCGGCCGTGCGCAGAACTGCACTGACGTTTGATAAGCGTGTGGCGGCGCGCTAAGTGCAATGCTTGGCGTGGCGGTCGGTACCGCTCTCGGTACGACTCAGTGCGAAGTCGAGTTTTCGCGGGCAACACGATCCTCGATGCGAAGCTCGATACGTTTTCGGATTTGCTTCGCCGCCTCGGACGCGTCATGCGCGTCGATGCTCGAGAACTCGCAACGGCCGATGTAGTGCCCATCGCAATAGGCATCAACGGCGCCGTCAAAGCGTTCGTCGGCACGCGGCGTGATCGCCCCGGCCAGTTCGAACGGACGCCCCGGCGGCGTGTTGCTCACGTAATGCCACGAAAAATGATACGAATCAGTCACATGTCCCCCTCGGTAGTGCGACAGCTATGGACCTGTCTACCAACGCTGTTTTTTGGGAAATCCTAACATGTACAAGAACCTCGACAAACGGCAGAAAAAAAAGCGGCCCGCCATGACGGCGAGCCGGATAGTCCGTGGAGGTCGGGGGCACATCAGGACCACGGTGATTTCACTTTAGTCCCGAATGGTCGTCGTTATTCTCGGTAATTTGCCTGATGCGGCACAAAAATTTCTGCGGACTGCCGGCCATTCGACACCCTGCCCGGCAAGTGAAAATCTCCGGGTTTTCGCTGAGTAAATGGCAGGCTTACGCCCTTCAGCCATCGCCCACCTCGCATGGCAAATCCTCGGCCGGCACGGCTTTGCCGAACAACCATCCCTGCCCGATTGCCTCGGGAAACAGCGCCAGCATGTAGTCGAACTGCGCCTCGGTTTCCACCCCCTCCACAATGACGTCGACCTTGAGTAGCGCCGCCATCTTGCAGATCTGATCGACGATGGCGCTACCCACAGTATCGGTGCCGATGGACTGCGTGAACATGCGATCGATTTTCAGCGCGTCGACATTCAGCGTCGACAGATAGGCGAGGTTCGAGAACCCCGTTCCAAAATCGTCGATATGGATCTGATAACCATCGACACGCAAACGGTCGAGGGCCTCTCTGAGGCGCATCATGCTGTCTGTCGAGCGCTCGGTGACCTCCAGCACGATTTGCGCGCGAGGCACCTGCACGGACGCCGACATTTGATTCAGATAGGTATGGAATGTGCTGTCGACGATGTCCGTCGTCGCGAGATTGACGCTGATGTGAAACTCGGGATCGGCCAGCGCGCGCCCGTGCATATCGATCAACGCGCGGCGCACGACCTGCCGCGAAATCAGCCCGATCACCCCCCGACGCTCGGCAATCGGAATGAACATGTCCGGCGAGATCGGCGCGCCGGCGCTGTCGTTCAGACGTGCCAGCGCCTCGACGCCGATGACCTTGCGGTCTCGCAATCGCACCAACGGTTGATACACAACGTTGATGCCACCGGACTCGGCGGCTTGCTGCGTCACCCAATCGATCGACAGACGGTAACGACGGCGCGACCGCCACGCCATGCCCATCGATGCGCCCGCCGACGCACCAATCGTCAACGCCAGCATGAGACCCAGCGGATTGGCCAGAATCTTCGACGCCCCGTAGACTGCCGACACGCACACGTCCACCTGCTCGGAACACGTCGAATAGCGGCGCAACGATCCGATTTCGAGCCATGGCGACGTGGCGCCCAGCGTAATACGCTGTTGGTCCTCGAACAGCCCTGCGCGCCAGAACTGGAAACGCATGTCGCTCGTCGATGCGACAGAAGCGAAGCCGCTCGGCGGTGTCGCAAGCCGCTCCGGCAAGACCGGCGGACTGAACACCACCACATCACCCATGCCCGTGGCATTGACCTGCACGCCAGGCGTCACGACGCCGGTCAGGGTACGCCAGAGCTTCAAGCCGTTGCGCGTTTCATGACTTGGCGGCGGCAGCTCGGGCGCCGGAGCGAGCCGTCCCGCGACAGCCGAACACAGCAGCCGGGAGCCGTGAACCCGGCCGATATCGTGGAAATAGGGGCTGCGCATGGTGACGCGACGCAGCGCGAGAATGTCGGCGTCGGTACAGGGCACGGCGTCGCTGTACATCGCGCTCAGCAACGCATTACGGCTGGATACCAAAGTATCGCTCATGAAACCCATGATTTCGTGCACGTAGGCGCGCAAGCGGAAGTCGTCGACGCGAGTCTGCACGATCTGCCCCACCAGCAACATGACCAACATGCCCGCGATGCTAACCGTCAGTACCGGCAGCCAGCGGGTCAGTCTTCTGAGCGCTTGCATGGCAGTCGCGTCCACGTAACGCCCCGTATCCCACACAGGGCACGGCCGCCAGTGTAGCGCACCCCCTATCCGATGTATCGGATTGCCACACAACTGGTCAGCAAGGCGCGCGCCGCAGGCGTTTGTGCGATCCGTCTGTCTCGGCATGCGCCGCGCAGCGCTCCAGCGAGCGCGGCCGAACGCCCATGTTGGAGTGGGACGAAATGGGGTCGGTGCTAGCGTAACATTGCAGGCTCCCCCTTCATGATCGCTCGGCATGATGCTCAAATTTCGCAATCCGGCGAACGGCGATGTTACCGAGATCACGTACATGTCGTGCGTCGGCGCATTCTTCATGGGCCCGGTGTATTTGCTGGCATACGGTTTCGCGTGGCATGCGCTCATCTGGACCGTTCTCGCCATTGGCCCCGCCTTGATCTGGCGGGATTCGGCACTGGCGATTTCGCTGCCTGCCACCTGCCTGCTCTATTCGCTGATGATCCAGCCGCTGCTTATCGGCAAATTGCGCGCCGACGGCTGGTTGCCCACGCGTGACGACGCCGTTCCCGGCCCCGGCCAGCGTGGCTACGACGCCCATGGCGACACCCCAAGCACCGGCCGTTCCAGACAAGGCGTAGTGCTCGCTCCGGCGCAACCTGCGATCGTCATGCCTTCGGCGCACAACATGGTCAGCCCGACAAACGAATCGACGGCCAACGAAGGTGCAGCCCTGAGCGCCGGCGAAAAAGCATGCCCGTTCTGCGCCGAGACGATCAAGGCGCAGGCGATGCGCTGCCGCCACTGTCAGGCGAATCTGCAGGCGCCATCGCAATAAAGTGGTCAAGTGCTGCCGAGCCGTGGTCGGCGCGATAGGCAAGGCTGATCGGTGCTAGCGGCACATCGCCTTCGATGGGCCAGAAACCCATGCCGGGCGTGCGAATCTGACTCACCGACGCCGGCACCAGCGACACTCCGAACCCCGCCGCCACCATCGGCACGATGGAAGTAATCTGCGGCGCCTCCTGCCCCAGCTTCGGACGGAAACCCGCCGCCTCGCAGGCCGCAATCGTGCGGTCGTACAGTGCAGGACTGATCTCGCGCGGCAGCAGAATGAACTCATCTTGTGCGAGCGCGGCAAGCGGCACACGCTCGCGCGCACACATGGCATGACCCAGCGGCAGCACCAGCATCATCGGTTCGTCGACAACCAGCAGGCTGACGATGCCCTCCGGCACTTCGAACGGCGTGCGCACGAACGCGACGTCGATGGCTTCGTCCACCAACGCCGTCAGCAGGCTTGCCGTATTGCTCTGCTGCGGATGCAGTTGTACGTCGGGATACCGAGCGCGGAAGTCACGAATCCACGCCGGAATGCGCGGTTCGAAGTACGTTGCGCCCGCGAATCCGATATGGATCTGCCCCGCCTCGCCGCGTGAAATCTGCTGCATGCGACGCTTCACGCGCGCCACCCGCTCCAGAATCTGCCGCGCCTCGGGCAGGAACGCCTCGCCCAACTCCGTCAGCACCACGTCGCGCGGCAAGCGCACAAATAGCGGGCCGCCCAGTTCCGTCTCGAGTTGCCGGATCTGCAAGCTCAACGGCGGTTGCTGAATCCCGACACGCGCGGCGGCTCGCGTGAAATGGCGCTCTTCGGCCACGGCAATGAAATATTGCAAATGCCGCAATTCCATCACAACTCCCCTGTCAGCCCTGCCCCGCCGGGGGTTTGCACCGACAATACATAAAAAGTATGAAAACAACTCGCTCAATATATTGGAAATGTGACCGATGGGTCAATACACTTCAAATCAAGCGCTCAGGGCCGCATCGTTGGTTACTGCGCGATCAAGAGATTTGAATATAAGAGAGACGAGGAGCATCACGATGTTTGAAGACCGCATCCGCCTGGCGTCGCTACGCGACCGGGTGATAAGCGCCGACGACGCTGCAAAGCTGGTTGGCGACGGCATGGTGGTCGGCATGAGCGGATTCACCCGCGCCGGCGACGCCAAGGACATGCCGATTGCACTGGCCAAGCGGGCGAAGACTCACCCGATGAAGATCACGCTGATCACCGGGGCATCGCTGGGGCACGATTCCGACAAGACACTCACCGAAGCCGGCGTACTCGCCAAGCGCCTGCCGTTCCAGGTCGACACGACGCTGCGCAACGCGATCAATCGCGGCGAGGTGATGTTCGTCGATCAGCACCTGTCGGAGACGGTCGAATTCCTGCGCACCGGCCAGTTCGGCAAGCTCGACGTGGCGGTGATTGAAGCCGTCGCCATCACCGAAGACGGCGGACTCGTGCCGAGTTCTTCGGTCGGCAACTCGGCGAGCTTCGCGATCCTGGCGGAAAAGGTCATCGTCGAGATCAATCTCGCGCAGCCGCTCGCCTTCGAGGGTATGCACGACATATGGATTCCGGGGCAGCGTCCGCACCGTGGGCCGCTGCCTATCGTCGACGTGCGCGATCGTGTCGGCACGAACGTGGTGAAGATTGCGCCGGAGAAGATCGCCGCCATCGTCATTACCGACACCCCGGACAGCGCCTCCAATGCGCTGCCCGCCGACGCCGACACGCAGCGCATTGCCGGCCACCTCATCGAGTTCTTCCGGCACGAAGTCTCGCGAGGCCGCCTGCCGCACACGCTGCCTGCCATTCAGTCGGGCATCGGCACCATTGCCAATGCGGTGCTCACGGGCTTCATCGACTCGCCGTTCGAAGACCTCACGATGTACTCGGAGGTACTTCAGGACTCGACGTTCGAACTCATGGATGCGGGCAAGATGGTGTTCGCATCGGGCTCGTCGATCACGGTATCGCAAGCGGTGCAGGATCGGGTGTTCAAACATCTGGAGCGTTATCGCGACAAGCTCGTGTTGCGCCCGCAGGAGGTCAGCAACCATCCGGAAGTCATCCGACGGCTGGGGCTGATTGCCCTGAATACCGCGCTCGAAGCGGATATTTACGGCAATGTGAATTCCACGCATGTCGGCGGCACGCACATGATGAACGGCATCGGCGGATCGGGCGATTTTGCGCGCAACGCACGCATGGCGATCTTCGCCACCAAATCGATTGCCAAGGACGGCAAGATTTCGAGCATCGTCCCGATGGTGCCGCATGTCGACCACAACGAACACGATGTGGACATCATCGTCACGGAACAAGGTCTCGCCGACCTGCGCACGCTGGCCCCGCGCGAGCGCGTGAATCTCGTGATCGATCGCTGCGCCCACCCGAGTTACCGGGAGGTCCTGCGCGACTACTATCGCGACGCGCTGCGCTATGGCGGACAGACACCGCACGCGCTGGAACGCGCGTTCGACATGCACGTCAACTTGCGCGAGCGCGGCTCGATGCTGGCAGGGAAGTAACGTCGGTGCCGGTCGCCGACGCCGGGGGGGCAAGGCGCGCCGGACACCGATCGATCGGCATCGGCCGCAAAGGCCGTTGCCGGGAAGAACATAGGACGCATGCGGTCCTGTGGGCCGAACGCTGGTGAGAGAGTGTTCAGGCATTCGCGGCTCGCCAGCGCTTGCTGGCGAGCCACTTTTTATGGCTTTGCAAATGCCGTTCAGGCCGGCAGCCGTTGTGCAAGATGAGCCTGATGGATTCCGCCCTCGAGCGTGAAGATCGACACCAGTTCACGCAAGCCACCCGATTGTGCTGCCATCGACTGCGCGGCGGCAGACGCTTCCTCCACCAACGCGGCGTTCTGCTGCGTGACGGTATCCATTTGCATGACGGCCTGATTGACCTGCTCGATGCCCGTGCGCTGCTCCGTAGACGCAGCGGCGATTTCCGCCATCAGATCGGTCACGCGTTTCACCGCGCGAACGACCTCGTCCATCGTGCTGCCCGCTTCGGCGACGAGTTTCGTGCCGTCGCTGACCTGACGCGTCGACGCGTCGATCAGTTCCTTGATCTCCTTCGCGGCATTGGCGCTGCGCTGCGCGAGCGTGCGCACTTCCCCCGCGACCACTGCGAAGCCGCGCCCCTGCTCACCGGCGCGCGCCGCTTCAACGGCGGCGTTCAGCGCCAGAATGTTGGTCTGAAAGGCGATGCCTTCGATCACGCTCGTGATGTCCGACACGCGGGCCGAACCTTCGGAGATCTCGCGCATCGTCTCGACGACCTGACGCACCACTTCGCCGCCCCGTCGAGCGATGTCCGAGGCGTTCGACGCGAGCACATTGCCCTGCTCCGCGTTGTCGGCATTCTGTTTGACCGTGGTCGTCAGTTCTTCCATGCTCGCCGCCGTCTCCTCGAGCGACGCTGCCTGCTGTTCGGTGCGTGAGGACAGATCGGTATTGCCGGCGGCGATTTGTGCCGAACCGGTCGCGATACTCTCGCTGGTGTTACGCACCTGCCCCACGACCTGCGCCAGCCTCGCGTTCATGTCCCGCAACGAACCCAGCAATTGGGCGAGTTCGTCCTTTCCGCGCACTTCGATACGCGAACTGAGATCGCCGCGTGCCACCGTCTGCGCGATATCCACGCAGCGGCCGATCGGCACGGTAATGGAACGGGTGATGACCAGCGCGATAACGATATTGACGCCCAGCGACAACAAGATCAGCACGATGGCGGCAATAAACGCCGTGCGGTAGTCGTTGGCTGCGGCATCGCTCGCCGCCTGTGCACCGGCGCGATTTAGGGCAACGTGTTCGACCAGCCTGTCGCTGAGAACCGTGAAGCGCTTGAAGGCATCGGTCATGATGAGCGCGCGCGCCTGCTCTTTGGCAGCGTCATCGCCCTTTTCCAGCTCGACCGCGCGATTGTCGATCTCCAGGTAGCTCGCCCACGCCTCGCGCACGGCGTCATAGGCGCGGCGATCTTCGTCCGAGGCCACCAGGCTGTTGTAGCTGTCGAGCGTCTTGTTCATCAGATCGATGGCTGCCTGACGCCGCTTCACCTGCTCTACCTGCATACCGTCGCCCGCTGCGAGCAGCGTGCCGAGCGTGGCCCGGCGGGCCGCGTTGGCCGCGGTCTGTACGTTACCCAGTATCTGCACGCTGGGCAACCAGTTGTCGGCAAGATCGCGAGTGCCACCATAAATACGTGACGCCTGGAATACCGCCATGCCACCCACGATGCACAGTAGCACCAACGTGACAGCAAACCCGATGCTCAACCGTGTGCCGATTTTGAGACTGTCCAAGAACTTCATGCCCGCTCCGTATGCGATAAAACAACAACAATCACATCGCATAACGGGCAATCATTCAAATATCTTTAGCCAATGAATACAAAATTCTCACGCAATGGCTTTGGGTATCTTAAATAATATCCATAGAAATATATTTGTTAATCTATTAACTCGGATATTACTGTGCAGTGGCGCCAGGGATCACCGCGCCTTTCCCACACCTGCCGTTTGCGAGAACTCGGAAATCGGTGAAAAATCCAGAATCAGTCCACGCTTTTTCGCAAATTGAACAATTGCACGCAATTGTTTTTTGACAAATCAATATTTGCGGTAAATCGCAAATCACCACAATGGCATCCACCTGAGTATTGCTGATTCGCCATCTCGTATCTCCCGATAATGTCGAGGACTTGGCCAGCGGAAATGGAATGCGAGGAATCTGCGAGAAGAAACCCGCCGGTAGTGCGCTCTATTTTTTGCGACAGAACCCGGCGGGCGGGCGATAGCCGGCGGCAACAGCGCCGGCCCCGCTCAGGAGGAACGTAAAGCGTTAGGGGTTGTTCACATATGAAGGTCTACAGGGCGAGCCGAATTGACGGATCGCCCTGTGTTGGCTAGAACTGACAGGCCGCCGCACTCAGAAGCCTCACGAACGGATCATTTTTTTCGGGCACCGGCCGAATGCTGGTGCGCCCGCACGATAGTCAAGTCGATCAGCACGTGTTTGATCTGCGTTTCGTCGGACATCGCATGCGCCACGCTCCCCCACACACCTTTGCGACGCCACCGCGAGAAGCGCATGTACACCGTATGCCATCGACCGAATTCCTTCGGCAAATCGCGCCATGGGCAACCCGTTCGACCGATCCAGAGAACGGCTTCGACAAACCGACGGTTGTCGACTGCCGTTCGCCCCGGATCGCCTTCTTTGCCCGGCGGTACGAATTCGATTCGTGCCCATACCTTGTCGCTCAATAACGTTCGAATCATCCCGGCCTATTCATGCAAATAGGCACGATGTAAACACATTTCTACGAATGTAAACAGACCCTAATGCAAAACGCCGGCTCAAGCGGCCAACGCCGGTTCGTCGCGATGTGGGGCGCGCGAACCGTTGGCGTGGTTGCGAACCACTGTCGTACCGTAACGGCTGTGTTCGCGCAGTTGAAACAGCGCGACCGTGTCGGCCAGATTACGCGCCTGTTCGCTGAGCATCGCCGAGGCTGCCGCGGATTCTTCGACCAGTGCCGCATTTTGCTGCGTCGACTGGTCCATCTCCGCCACGCTGCGATCGATCTGGCTAATGCCGGTGCTTTGCTCCGTCACGGCGCTGTGGATCTCACCGATCAGACGGCGCACACGCGAGATGCCATCGACGATTTCCCCCATCGTATCGCCAGCCGCCTGCACACGTTGCGTGCCGCTCTTGACGTTCTGCACCGACGCCTCGATGAGCGTCTTGATCTCGTGCGCGGCGGCTGCGCTGCGTTGCGCCAGCGTGCGCACTTCGCCTGCGACCACGGCGAAGCCGCGGCCCTGTTCACCGGCCCGAGCGGCTTCGACCGCGGCGTTCAGCGCAAGAATGTTCGTCTGGAAGGCGATGCCGTCGATTACGCTGATGATCTCGGTAATGCGCTCGGACGACTGTGCAATTTCGCTCATTGTCGTCACGGCGCCCGTGACGACATCGCCGCCACGCGCGGCCGCTTCACTCGCGTCGTTGGCCAGGCGCGTTGCATGCTCGGCCGCTTCGGCCGTCTGCCTGACGCTGGCCGTCAGTTCAGTCAACGCCGCCGACGTTTCCTGCAACGTGCCTGCCGACGCTTCCGTGCGTTGCGACAGATCGCGATTGCCCATCTCGATCTCGCTCGTCGCCGACGTCATGCCATGGACACCGGCACGCACATCGATCATCACCGTGCTGATCTTGTCCACGAAAGCATTGAACGAGCGCGAAATCTGCGCGACTTCGTCGTGACCGACGACATCGAGACGGTGCGTCAGGTCGCCACCGCCCGAACCGATGGTATCCATCGCATCGCGCACTTGCGACAGACGGCGGAAGGCTTGTGACGTGAAGAAGCTTGCGATCCCGATGGCGCACAGGGTCAGCACAATCAGTGCGACGATCGTGGCGCTCAACACGCGCGACAGGCCGGCCGTGGCTTCGGCCTTATCGAGGGCGACGACGAAGAACCAGTCGGTGCCCGGCACCGGCTGCACCTTGAGCAGCTTGGCGGCACCGCTGAGGACGACCTCCATCGGCTCGGTCGCACGCTCCAGATTGGCAAGCACCTCGGGCGTGAGCGATCGAGCGAGATCGCTCGACTGCTTGAGCATGAGTTTCTCGTCGGGGTGCGCGATGACGAGACCGTCGCGCGAGACCACGAATGCGAGGCTCGACGGTGTGGGGTGCACGGCCTTGACGACTTCCTGCACGGCGTCGAGCGGCACGGCGCCGCTCACGGCACCGAGCGTTTGACCATCACGCAGAATCGGCGCGGCAAACGATACGTACAGCTTGCCCGAGGCGATATCGGCGTACGGCTTGACGACCGTCAGTTTGCCCGCACTAGTCGCCCCCTTGTACCAGGGACGCACAGTCGGATCGTAATCCGGCGGCGTAGGGCCGCTGGAGAAATACGACTTGTCGCTCCAGCCGATGCTGGAGATCGGAAAACCGTTCGTAGCGCCAAGCAGTTTGGTGAGCGCCACGCCCTGCTCGCCCTTTTCGACGGCGGCAGCGGTGCCCACGACCGACTGGCCCTTGGCCGCAGCCCAGCGTTCCACAGCAAGCGTGTTACCGCGTGCAACGGCGTCGAGCGTGTTGGCGATGGTCGACATCATGCTGCTGCGCACGATGACGTACGTGGTAATGCCGGAGAGGATCAGTGCACCAATAACGGTGGCACACGCGATCAGGATGATGCGTGTTCTAAGCGAAGATACTGTCATGCTGTCTGGACAGGCAGGCCTGCGGCTAGGGGGGTCAAAAGACAGAAGCCGGTGCCCAGGCCACCAGCTCCACGAGGTGGGGGTTTCACCTTTTGACTTACGGCCTGCACAGGCAGAACTTTAGGACTTCGAATGTTAATCGATATAAATTGTTCGCAGTCGCACGTTCCAGTCGTTATGGATGGATAAAATTCAGGGATACGAAGCGGATGATGTGAAAGCGGGCACTGCGTGATGGCGTGCCCGATACGTTGGCGGCGTCAGTCGTTGGCCGCAGCTTCGGCCTCGGTCTGCTCGATGTGACCTGACGGATATTTTCGTACCACGGGTGTCTAGAGAATCACGGCCCCGTGATCCGCTTGGGTTTTCTGTGCCAAATCCAGAGCGAGTTTTTCGGCGTATCGGGTCAAGTCGGCCCGGGTAAACAC
>NZ_CABPSM010000031.1 GCF_902459555.1 Pandoraea horticolens
AACAGCGCGTACTGCTGAAAGACCATACCGCAGTGCGGATCGATGCCTTTCACCTGACGGCCGTTCACACGAATCTGCCCGGTCGTCGGTGCGTCGAAGCCGGTGATGAGGTTGAGCAGCGTCGACTTGCCGCAACCCGACGCGCCGAGCAACACCACGAACTCACCGCGGGCAATGTTCATGTCCACGCGCTCGAGCGCCTGGAAGTCGCCATAGCGCTTCGAGACACCGTCGATAGCGATCATCGTTTCGGCGTTGCCTGAGGCCGCACCACCGGGGGTGCGCTGCGCGCCAGCGTGAGACTCGATGCGATCGTTCATGCCTGCCACCTCAACACCTTGCGCTCGATGGCGCGAAATACGATATCCGTCACTAGCACGGTGACACTGATCATCACCATGCCGAGCACGACGACTTCCGTCTGGAAGAACTCCTTGCCGTTCATGATGAGGAAGCCAAGGCCTTCGCGCGCTGCGACGAGTTCGGCCGAGATCACACACGTCCACGACAGACCGAGAATGATCTTCAGGCCCGAGAGAATTTGCGGCAGACTCGCGGGCAGAATGACCTCGCGCATCACCTGCGCGTTACTCGCGCCGAGGTTCTTCGCGGCGCGAATGAGCAGCGGGTCGACATTGCGTGTGGCTTCGATCACATAGACCAGCGCCGGGGCAAATGTGCCCATGAACACGATGCTGTACTTCTGCGTCTCCGAGATACCGAACCACAGCAGCGAGAGCGGAATCCAGCTCATCGACGGCAGCGGGCGCAGGAACGACAGGATCGGATCGAAGGCGGCGCGGGCGTAGCTCGACGTGCCGAGCACGATGCCCAGGGGAATGGCCACGACCGTTGCGGCGATGAAGCCGGTCATCACGCGGCGCGTGGAGGCGAGCACATTGGCGAGCAGCGAGCCGTCGGCCAGCATCGAGACGATGCGTTCCCCGACAGCCGACGGGGGCGGCAAGAACAAGGGGTCGACGATCCCCGAGCGGCAGGCCATCTCCCACGCGAGCAGGAACACGACCACGGACGCGAATCCCACGCCGAGCAACGTGGCGCGGGACGGTTGACGATGATTCACTATCAGACTCCTTTTGCGAGCACCGGTACCCGTTGGACGGGTACCGGCGCGCGGCAACTTACAGATACGACGTGTTGACCCACTGACGCACAGCGGGCGCTTTGTCGATCTGCTTGTACGTCACGAGCATTTCGGCAAGACGTTGCAGGCCGTCGACATAGTTACCCGGCGACTTGAGCAATTGGGTCTGCTGTTCGAGCGTGTACCACTCGGCGTCCTTGATGGCTTCAATCTGATCAAGCGCCGACATACCGGTCAGGGCGATCAGCGAGCGCGCTGCTTCCTCGGGCTTCGTTCGCAACATCTGACTGGCTTCGAAGTACACGCTCAGATACTTGCGCACGGTGTCGACGTTCTTCTCCGCCCACGCGTTGCGCACGATCAGCACGTCCGGGCCCGGCGTCACGCCGTACTTCTTATGGAGCGAAAACTGTGTGTCGTCGGCGAGCAGCTTCATGCCGGACATGGCGCGAATGCGGTTGAACTGCGGCGCCCAGACTGCGGCAGCGTCGATCTGGCCCGACTGAATCGCACCAGGCAACTCGGGCGCAGGGACATTCAGGAGGGTCACATCGTTCGACAGACCGGCGCTACCCAGCAGATCCAGCACCAGCAGGTGCGAGCTGGAGGCAAACGTCACCCCCACCTTCTTGCCCTTGAGATCCTGTATCGAACGCACGCTGTCGCGCACGAGCAGCCCCTCAACGCGCGAGAAGCTATCCGGGATCGCCACGATGGAGAAGTGCTTGGAGCCGCGCGCCATCAGCGCGAGCGCCGACACGATGCCGGTGCAGGCGATGTCGATGCCACCTGACAGCACGGCGCTCATGCGTGCGGACGACGTACCGAACGATTGCCATTGCTGATTGATGCCGGCGGCCGCGAACGCACCGGACTTCATGGCGAGATAGGCCGGGTAGTGACCGAGCCACGCCGAGCCACCGTACTGAACCGTGATGGCGTCTGCGGCGCGGGCCGTGCCGGTCAGTGACAGACCGCCGACGGCGCTAACGGCGGACAGGGCTGACATGGTGGCGCTGGTGCGAAGGAACTGACGTCGTGAAAAGTTCATGCATTTCTCCTGGGAGGCTTCGTGAAACTCGCGTCGAACGTTAGGTGCGCCTCAGATTGGGGCTGTCCGCCTTGGCACGCCTCGTGTCAGAGGCGGTGCACCCCGGCAACGGCAGGCAGCCCAATTGTTGCGCCACAATGAATTTGCACTCGAATTTCCGGCGATTGTAGGGATGCGGGGAGAGGAAAAAAATAAGTGAAGTAAAACTAATACGGCTTATTAGGGGCTGTCGCCATGCTCCCCTCGGCATCCTTGCGTTCTGGGAATGGGTGGTTGGGGTGGTTGCCCCCGGCGAGCATTTGCCCGATGACCGGGCGTAGTCGTGCAGAAACTGAAATCTTCAGTATTAGATCGTCTTATCCGGATTCATGTTTGGTCCCTCGAGTGGCATCTTTGTCATTTCTTATGCCCATGGACATCTGTCGATGGGACAAGCTCGATCGACAGATCAATGAGTTGAGGAATCCGATGGGACCTGAAGTACAAAACGTTGCGCTGGACCCTGTCTTGCCGGAAAAGGTGGACGTCGTCGTCGTCGGTGGAGGAATTGTCGGCCTCTGTACCGCGCTGCATCTGTCCGAAAAGGGGTTGAGTGTTGCTGTCTGCGAGAAGGGACGTATTGCCGGAGAGCAGTCGAGTCGAAATTGGGGGTGGGTTCGCGTCATGCGCCGCGACCTCCGCGAACTCCGCCTGAGCATTGAAAGCTCGAAAATGTGGCGACAGTTCGACCAGTTGTTAGGTGGGAACACCGGCTATCAGCAATGCGGGTTGCTGTATATGACGTCGGATGAAAAGACGCTGGACACCTATGTGAGCTGGCTCAGACGCGCGAAAGATCTGGTGGGCGAAGCACTTCACACGGAGTTGGTCGACACTGAACAGATCGCCCGGCTATTGCCGCAGTCGGCAGTTCGATTCAAGGGCGGTTTGTATACGCCGACGGACGGCCGTGCCGAACCTCAGCAAGCGGCGCCCGCCATTGCCGCTGCACTACGTGCGCGAGGGGTCAGCGTGGTGGCGCCTTGCGCAGTTCGGGGCGTTGAGACAAGCGCTGGGGCGGTGAGCAGCGTTGTGACGGAATGGGGAGAAATCAAGTGTAAAGGCGTCGTGATTGCAGGCGGCGCCTGGTCACGGCTGCTATGCCGCAGCCTCGGGGTTGAGCTTCCTCAGCTTCTGGCCAGAGGCTCGGTTCTACGGACCACCGCCGTCAAGGACGGTCCGGCAATAGGGGCGAGCAACAAGCACTTCGCGTTCCGAAAAAGAGCCGACGGCGGGTACACGATCGCGAGCGGTTTCCGAACGTATGCCGACCTTACCCCGGACGCGTTTCGCTTGTTCTTCAAGTACATAGAAGCATTGAAAAGTCAGGGCTCGGCCTTGCGCCTGAGTGTGGGTTCGCGATTCTTCTCGGAACTCATGCGCCCCAGCCACTGGCCGTTGGACAAGACGTCGCCCTTCGAAGATGTGCGCGAACTGGATCCGTCTCCGGTCTTGCAAAGTACGGAATACGCGCTGCGCGGATTTCTCGAGGCATTTCCGCAGCTTCGCGGCATCCGGGTTGCGCAACGCTGGGCCGGGTACATGGACGTTACCCCCGATGCCATTCCGGTCATATCCGGCGTCGCCTCGCATCCCGGCCTGTATGTGTCGACCGGTTATTCGGGGCACGGGTTCGGGATCGCGCCGGCGGCCGGCCGATTGATGGCTGACATCGTCTGCAACGACAGCCCAATCGTCGACGCCAGAGACTTTCGTCTGGAGAGATTCAGTGACGGGTCTCCCACCATCGTGGACGCGGGATTCTAACGGCGGGCCGTCATCGACGAGTCCCTCAATTCGATAGCACTCATTTTGACCAGGAATTCACTATGAAGAAAAATCAATATCTCCATGCCCTTCGCTTTGCGAACGGTACCGCGGCGTTCGGGGAAGACTGGGGAGGCGCCCCCGTCTTTGGCGATCCCAAAGCATTCGTTGTCAACCGATACGAGTCTCAAGACAAACAGTACCAAGTCGGTACCTGGGAGTCGTCGGTGGGCACATGGGCGCTCGATTACAACGATTGGGAATATTGCTTTGTCCTTGAAGGACGTTTTTATATCCAGCCCGAGGGCGGCGAGCGCGTGGAGTTTAGCGCGGGAGACACTTTCGTGCTTGAGCCCGGTTTTAAAGGGACACTAGAAGTCGTGGAGCGTACACGGAAGTGGTACGTGTTTCACAACCGCTAATCCGGAACATCTTACGACACGCCAACCAAGGTTAATTGAATAATTCGAGTGGCAGAGCCGGCATCGCTTTGCGAAGCGTCGGCTCGACTTCATTGCGCAGTGTCCGGATGGCACAGTCAGCGAGTAATTTTGCGATGTCGTCCCATTCCCCGTTGCGCCTCAGCAGGAAAAAATGGCGCTTTGCCAGAGGACTTTCGGGTAATGGCGCCAACGCAACGTTGGGCAGGTGGTGCCGCGCCTGAAGCAAACAGAGTGGCGTTGTCAACGCGCAGCCGCGCCCGGAGGCAACCAGACTAAGCAATGGGTCCGTCGCGTCGAACTCATACATGGCGGGGGCGTCAATTCCGATATGGCGGATGAATCGTTCCGCCTGCTGCGCAGTCATTTGACGCCGGGAGTAACGAATCAACGGGATGCTGCGCGCGACTTCGACAAATGGCGCGCCCGCATGTGACAGCGGAACGACGGCGACGAATCTCTCCGAGAAAAGCAGTTGCTGAGTGACACGTTCGGGATCGACTGTCGACTCGGTACAAATCGCGAGATCCAGTTCGCGATTTACCAACTGCTCACTGACCATCGGGGTCAGGCCAGACCACATTCGAAGATTCTCTGCCGTACCGACCAGTTGTTCCACGAGGGCCGGTCCGATAGTTGCGGCGAACGAGTCGACGCAGCCTATGCGCAACAGCGACAAGCTCGTTTTAGTAGCTGCACGAACACTGAGAGCAACGTCTCGGGCATGGGCGAGCAATGGACGCGCCCTGTCGAGCAGAACGCGGCCAGCGGCGTTAGGTCTTAACGGCCTCATTTGCCGGTCGAACAGAACGTCGCCATGCTCACGCTCAAGTACCTTGATACATTGACTAATCGCACTCTGCGATATGCCGAGTACGCGAGCGGCTTCAGTCATCGAGGCGGTTTCGCAGACGGTGACAAACACCTGCAATGCGCGAAGGTCGATCGGCGGTGCGATGGAATTCATGAAGGCGCATCTCCAATCAAACAAAAACGCCATATGTGGGACGCGCAAAGCTCACTGCGGCCTGGGCGCGCAGCAAGAATCTTCAGCGTACTTGCCGCGGCATTATAGCGTTGGCGAGAAATGATCCTTGATCGTCGCGACGTCGCCCCGATTCCAATAGCACCTGGTCTTGGCGTCCGGGGGACGCGACGTTTGACCTGCCCCCTGCAAACCGGGTCAGCCGGACGAAAGCCGCACAGCGCACTGAACTATCTTTCGTCAGCAGAGTTTGCAGCGAAACATCGGGCAACGGCGGATGCTCCTGCCGCTTCACAGGAGCTGGTTTAAAGGGACTTTGCCAGACGCCCGTTGGCCCTACTGAAAGGGGCAGGTCACGCTCAAGCTGCTAGAAACGTCGTCACCTATACCCGTCCGCCCCGCCCTTGGCCGAATTCGTAAGCTCGTCGATAAGCAACCGTGCCGCAGCGCTCAGTGAAGTGCCTCGTCTTGTGACGATTCCATAGGGCTCCGTGCGCGATCGTACATCGATGTCCAGTCGAATCGCGAGTCCATGCTCGATCAGAAAGTCGGACATGTCGCGCGGCATGAGGGTCACCAAATTGGGGTCTGTTTGCAGGAGTAGCATCGTGGCCGTCATTGATGCTGTCTCAATCGGGTGCGCGGGAAACGGAAGCCCCGCCTCTTTGAACTCTCGCTCAAGAAGGCTGCGTAGCGGCATGACTCTCGGATAGACGATCCACCCGCAGTCAGCAAGATCGGCAAGTGCGAGGCTTGGCGTGCTGGCCAATGGATGGGTGGGGCCGGCGATTATCGTCAGCGGTTCGTCGCGCAAGGGAATATAGACGAAATTCTCCGGTTGGCGCGCGACACTCAACCGGCAAAGTGCTAACTCAAGCCTTCCGCTTTCCACCAGCGCCAGAAGGCGGACACTGGTGTCTTCCGTGATTTCCGTTCTGAGCGACGGTTGCTTCCGGCGAAGTCGCGTCACCGCATCGACCAGTACGCCAGATACGGCGCCCATGATGGCTCCCACCGCGAGCCGCCCGCCAATACCGGTAAGCACGCCTTCCATTTCTTCGACAAGGTGGGTCACATCGGTCTGTATCAGCTTGGCGTAACGAATGACACATCGGCCTAGCTCGTTCGGCACCATTCCCTGAGAGGTCCTGACGAAAAGCTCATTGCCGAAGGTGGATTCGATCTCCCGCAACGCCTTGGTCGCTCCAGGTTGCGTCAAAGCCAGCTCGTCGGCAGCTCGATGGAGCGATCCGAAATCGTCTATCGCCACAAGCAACCTCAGTTGCTTGAGCTTGAGGCGAGTGGAAAGCGAGTCGGGACTTGGAAGCATGTCGTTGTCTCTAGGGGAAAGACCCGATGAGGGAAAGTTATCGCGTGCTCGCAATCTATCATTATTCAAAACATCCGCACTCTTCTACATTTCTGAGCACGCCTCGTCGGCAAGGTTGTGCCGACAGAACGAGAAAAATGCATAGGAGAGTGGAAATGAAGTTGCTCAGATTTGGCGAGCGAGGTCAAGAGAAGCCCGGCGTACTCGATGCGCAAGGGGACATTCGCGATTTGTCTTCCATCGTTAGCGATATCGGAGGAGACGCGTTGCTGCCAGAGGGGCTTGAACGGTTAAGGAGTATTGATCTGTCGACGCTTCCGCGTGTAGATCACGCGACCCGCCTTGGTCCGTGCGTTGGCGGTATCGGAAAGTTCATTTGTATCGGGTTGAACTATGTGGATCATGCTGAAGAATCCGGAATGCCCATTCCGTCCGAACCCGTCGTGTTCAACAAGTGGCTTTCCGCGGTTTGCGGCCCCAACGACGACGTGATTATTCCGCGCGGCTCGAAGCGGACCGACTGGGAAGTCGAGCTGGGCGTGGTGATTGGGAAGGCAGGGAGCTACATCGACGAAGCCCACGCGCTCGACCATGTCGCGGGTTATTGCCTGATCAACGATGTGTCGGAACGGGAGTACCAACTGGAGCGGGGTGGCACGTGGGACAAGGGCAAAGGTTGCGATACGTTCGGACCGCTCGGCCCCTGGCTTGTCACTTCCGATGAGGTTCCCGAGCCTCAAAGGCTGGAGATGTGGCTGGACGTCGACGGGACTCGCTACCAGTCTGGCAATACCAGCCGGATGATTTTCTCTGTCGCGCAGATCGTTTCCTATCTGAGTCGGTTCATGAGCCTTCATCCTGGCGACGTCATCTCGACGGGAACTCCCCCGGGAGTGGGCATGGGACAGAAGCCCCCCGTCTATCTGCGTGCGGGCCAGGTGATGAGCCTCGGCATCGAGGGCCTCGGTCAACAGCGTCAACATCTCGTGCAGGGTTGAGGAGCTTCGATGAACCAATACGACTATTTGGGGCGATCCGCCGTTGTTACCGGTGGCGCCCACGGTATCGGATTTGCCGTGGCAGAACGACTGCTGACCAGTGGCGCACGCGTGGCGCTGTGGGACCGCGACGAAGCCGCGCTTGCCGCTGCGCGCACCGAGCTTGGACGCTTCGGCGAGGTCAATACCGTTACGGTGGATGTCACAAATGCGCAGGCGGTGAGCGAGGCTGTGACCGTAACGATTGGCGCCTTTGGCAAGATCGACGCATTGGTGCACAGCGCTGGCATCGCCGGTCCCAACGCGCCGCTGGCTGAGTACCCGGACGACGAATGGCGGCGCGTTATCGACGTGGACCTGGACGCAACCTTCCATGTCAACAAAGCCGTGATTCGGACCATGATCGAGAGAGGTTACGGTCGCGTTGTCAACGTCGCATCGATTGCAGGAAAGGAGGGCAATCCGAACGCGTCAGCCTATAGCGCCGCAAAGGCAGGGGTCATTGCGTTGACAAAGAGCTTGGGTAAAGAGACGGCAAGGCTCAACGTGTCGGTCAACTGCGTAACGCCAGCCGCCGCGCGCACGCGCATCTTCGAGCAAATGGCGGCGGAGCACATCGATTACATGCTCTCGAAAATCCCGCGTGGCCGTTTTGTCGAAGTGAGCGAAATTGCGTCGCTGATTGCCTGGTTGGCCTCGGACGAAAACTCGTTCACTACCGGTGCCGTATTCGATCTTTCCGGTGGTCGGGCAACTTACTAAAACGCAAAAAAATAATCAACAAAGGAGACAACAATGGAGACTGCTCGCCCTATTGGGCCGCTGGATGTCGACACAGACGTAGACGCGCAAAATGCCACGCGAAAAGTGTTCTGGCGATTTATCCCGCTGTTCGTGATGTGCTTTGTCTGTTCCTATCTTGATCGGATCAATATTAGCTTCGCAAAGCTTCAGATGCAGAGCGAGCTTGGTTTGAGTGATGCAATCTACGGTACCGGGGCAAGCGTCTTCTTCATAGGCTACTTTCTGCTCGAGGTTCCGAGCAACATCATCCTGCACCGGGTGGGGGCAAGAAAGTGGATCGCACGCATCATGGTCACGTGGGGGATTGCGTCGGCAGCGATGATGTTTGTGCGCGACGAGACATGGTTCTACGTACTTCGATTTGCCATCGGCGCGCTGGAAGCCGGGTTCGTTCCTGGGGTTCTCTATTTCTTTACCACATGGTTCCCTTCAGAGCGACGGGGGCGATGCAACTCGATTTTCATGGCGTCGATTCCGCTTTGCGGCATTATCGGCGGTCCGATTTCGGGAGCGATTCTTAAATACTTCGACGGCATGCACGGGCTGGCGGGATGGCAATGGCTGTTTCTTCTGGAGGGCATTCCGTCGATCGTGCTCGGGGTCGTCGTTTTCTTTTTCGTCGACGACTCCATCAGTTCGGCACGTTGGTTGACCGCGCAGGAGAAGCGGGTGCTTCAGACGCAGATTGCCAATGACCCCAAGGCTCGGGAAGTCCATTCGCTGGGGGCGTCGCTGCGAGATCCCGTCACGATCATGCTGGCGTTCATCTACGTGTTTCTTGCGATGGGCATCTATGGCCTGGTTTTCTGGATGCCGCAGTTGATCAAGAGTGCAGGAACATCGGATGCATTACAAATTGGCATCATTTCCATGCTTCCGTATGCAGTGGCTGGCGTTGTGATGGTTCTCGCCGGCAGGAGTTCGGACCGGACGGGTGAGCGCAGGTGGCACCTTGGAATGAGCGCGCTTGCCGGGGCAGTGGGATATCTGGTTTGCGGGCTGTTTCCGTCCAACACGCTGATGCTTGTGATTGGCCTGACTGTTGCAGCAACCGGGATCATCACGTCGCTGGGGTTGTTCTGGATTCTACCTTCCCGATTTCTCACAGGTATTGCTGCGGCAGGAGGCATTGCTCTGATCAACGGATTTGGCCAACTTGGGGGAATCATCAGCCCGTACATGGTCGGCAAAGTCACGACGGTGTCAGGGAGCCCCGCCATTGGTCTGTACGCAATTGCCGGCGCGTGCCTTGTTGCGACGCTGCTGATACTCTGGGGTGTGCCTCGCCATCTGTACCTGAAGGAGCGGAGTCAAATCTGAGACGCGCGGTGGCGTAAATGGCTACCGCAAGGTCACGGCGGATCTGCGCGAGATAGGCGAAGCGTGCAGCCGCCGCCTTGCTTTGTACGTCGCCTGATGAAAAGCGAAGGTCTGCGTGCGCAGATCGGCTACAGCAAAAAGCCTCGCTATTGCGGCGGCCCGGTCGGCAACCCGTGTCATTCCCAGGGTAGCTTAGCTGCCGGTTTTACTAAGAATCGCCCGCTCTTATATTGAAGGTGTGCCTTTTCGATTGTACGAAACTTCGACAGTCCATTCGTAAACCTCGCATTCGGAAAGGCAGAACCGTGAATACATACGATGTCGTTGTTATCGGCGCTGGCGTGATCGGCAGCTCGGTGGCATTTCATCTCGCCAAGTTCGGCGCAAAAAACGTGCTCGTGCTCGATCGCGGCACCATCGGCGCCGGCACGACGTCTCAGTCCTCGGGAATTCTGCGCACGCATTACTCCGTCAAGGAGAACGTCGAGCTTGCGCGTCACTCCTGGCAAGTCTTCAACAACTTCGCCGAGTATCTCGGCGACGATGAAGCCTCGTGCGGCATGGTCAAGTGCGGCTACATGATCGTCGCGCCTGAAGGTGACAAGCTCGAACCGCTGCGCGCCTCGCTCGACCAACAGCGCGAACAAGGCATCCCGCTGGAGACCCTGTCTCAGGCTCAGGCACGCGAGCTGCTGCCCATTGCGCAGTTCGACGACGCCGCACTGATCGGCTACGAGCCGGAAGCCGGTTTTGCCGACGCCTATCTTGTGGCGACCAGCTTCGCCCGCGCAGCACGCCGCGGCGGCGTGACAATTCGCGAGAATGCCGAGGTCAATCGCGTGCTGATCGAGAACGGCAAGGTCGTTGGCGTTTCCACGTCGATCGGCGACTTCAAGACGTCGATGGTCATCAGCGCGCAGAACATTTGGACGCCAGAACTCGCCGGCTGGACCGGACGCGAACTGCCGGTAACGCCGGAGCGCCACGCCGTGCTCGCGCTCGAATGCGACGTCGCCAAGTACACCTTCTCGATGCCGGTATTCAAGGATTTGGCTTCGCCGGGCATGCTCTACTGCCGCAGCTATGGCGGCAGCCAGATGCTCGTGAGCGAGGGCGTCGTGGGCGAAAGCCTTGCCGCCGCTCAGGTCGAACAGGGCGACATCCCGATGGACTATGTCGTCGAGGTGGGTGCCCAGGTCGCAGAGCGTTTCCCGGCCTACGAAACGTCGGGCATTGCGTCGTCGTGGACCGGCGTGTATGACGTCACGCCGGACTGGAATCCGGTACTGGGCAAGCTCCCGGGAATCGAGGGACTTGTCGTCGGTTACGGCTTCTCGGGCCACGGCTTCAAGCTCTCGCCCACGGTTGGTCGCATCCTTGCGCAGGAAGCGCTCGGCATGCCGACCGACGTGTCGCTTGCGCCGTACTCGATCGAACGCTTCCACACCGGCCGGCTACTGACCGGCAAGTACGGCCTCGGCGCGGTGTCCTGATCGGATAGAGCACGCCATGATCGCGTCGCACAACCTCATCGCGCTCGATCGGGTGAGCGCGGAACCCTGGAAGAATGGCGGCGGGGTGACCCGGACACTCGCCGCGCACGACAGCTCGCCCAGCCAGTGGCGGGTGAGCCTCGCCGAGATTACCCAGGATGGTCCCTACTCGCGTTTTGACGGCGTAGTCCGTCATTCGCTGATCGTCGCGGGTCACGGCATCGTGCTTCGCCATGGCAGCGACACCGTCGTGCTCGCCCCCGGTGTGCCTACGCAGTATGACGGCGAGCCGGGATGGGAAGCCTCGCTCATCGACGGCGCTTGTCAGGCCTTGAATGTCATGGTCGATCGCACCCGTTGGCTGGCGCGCGTCGAGACATTGGCCCTCGAAACCCCTGCCGAGTTTGTGCCGCGTATCGGTAGCGTCCTAGTCGTGTTCTCCGGCGACGGCAGATGCGAGATTCGCCGCGCGGGCGAGCGGTGCGTGATGCCTCCCCGTACGTTCGTAACGATCGACGCCGATGCGTTGCCCCTCACGTGCACGGTGACGTCGAGCGCGCTTGAAGACGCCATGCCATGCGCGGTTGTCGCGATCGAGCCGTTAGCTTGAGCGGCGAAGCGCCAGGCTGCGCCGACGAACCGCAAAACCCCCATGAATTCGGAACCGGTGCTATGGCGCCGTCCGTGGAAAACTCTGTAATGAGGAATCTCTGATGAAAGTAATTACGGCAGTCAAGCGCGTGGTTGACTACAACGTCAAAGTCCGCGTGAAGTCCGACCGGAGCGGGGTCGATATCGACAACGTGAAGATGTCGATGAACCCGTTTGACGAGATCGCCGTGGAAGCGGCCACGCGTCTGAAGGAAGCTAACGTGGCGACCGAAGTCGTCGCGGTGTCTTGCGGTACGGCACAGAGCCAGGAGACGCTGCGCACCGCGCTGGCGATCGGTGCCGATCGCGCGGTGCTGGTCGACACCGATGTTGAGTTGCAACCGCTCGCGGTCGCCAAGTTACTCAAGGCCGTCGTCGAGAAAGAACAGCCGCAACTCGTGATTCTCGGCAAACAGGCCATTGATGACGATGCGGGGCAGACCGGGCAATTGCTCGCCGCCCTGCTGGATTGGCCACAGGCAACGTTCGCCAGCGATATCCAGATCGAAGGCGACTGGGCGACGGTTACGCGTGAGGTCGACGGTGGTCTGGAAGTGATCTCGCTGAAGTTGCCGGCGATCATCACGACGGATTTGCGTCTGAACGAGCCGCGCTATGTGACGTTGCCCAACATCATGAAGGCGAAGAAGAAGCCGCTCGATGTGGTGACGGCTGACGCGCTGGGTGTCGATCCGTCACCACGACTGAAGACGCTGCGCGTTGAAGAACCGGCGGGGCGAAAAGCCGGGGTGATGGTGCCCGATGTGGCGACGTTGATCGATAAACTGCAGAACGAAGCGAAGGTGATCTGAATGGCAACGCTGGTAATAGCTGAACACGACAACGCGCAACTCAAGGGCGCGACCCTGCATACCGTCAGCGCTGCGCGCAAGATTGGCGGGCCGGTGCATGTACTCGTCGCTGGCTTGGACACACAGGCTGTGACCGGCGCGGCGGCACGCATCGAAGGTGTCGAGAAGGTGCTGGTCGCCGATGCGCCGCAACTCGCCGAAGGCTTGGCTGAAAACGTGGCTGCGCAGGTGATCGCATTGGCGGGGGGATATTCGCACATCTTGTTTTCCGCCACGGCGGCAGGCAAGAATGTGGCGCCGCGTGTGGCCGCGAAGCTCGATGCTTCGCAGATTTCCGAGATCGTTGCTGTCGAGGCACCGGACACATTCAAACGTCCGATTTATGCGGGCAATGCGATGGCGACAGTGCAGTCGTCCGATGCGGTGATCGTGGCGACGGTGCGAACGACGGCATTCGATGCCGCGCGCCCGGAAGGCGAGACGGCGGCGATCGAGACGGTGGCAGCAGTGTCTGACGCGGGTACCTCTCGCTTCGTGAAGCGCGAGGTGGTGAAAAGCGATCGTCCGGAACTGACAGCGGCACGCGTCGTGGTATCGGGGGGGCGTGGCTTGGGTAGTGCAGAGAACTTCGCAATACTTGATCCGCTGGTGGAAAAGCTAGGTGCGGCGATTGGCGCGTCACGCGCTGCGGTGGATTCGGGGTTTGCGCCGAATGATTACCAGGTGGGTCAGACAGGCAAGATCGTCGCACCGGAGTTGTATATCGCCGTGGGCATTTCGGGCGCAATACAACATCTGGCGGGGATGAAAGACTCCAAGGTAATCGTGGCCGTGAACAAAGATGCCGACGCACCGATTTTCAGCGTGGCCGACTACGGGCTTGTGGGCGATCTGTTTGAAATCGTGCCGGCGTTGACGCAGTTGGTGTGAGGCTCATCGGGAAGCGATGCCAACAAAAACGCCGAGGCTAGCGCGTCGGCGTTAATGAGATGTCCCCTCACCCTGCACGCGGCAACGCGGCGGGGTGTTTTTCATTTGAAGAGGCCGTCATGCAAGACGTGATGCTCAAGGGAAGCGCCCGGACACGACCGCTTAGGCCGTCTTGAGCGCGTCCAACGCAGCCTGCACCATGCGTTCGACCACCGGGCGCACGCCGTCCGCGAGGTCGGGGCGATAGGCGAATGGTGAGCTCTCGTTCATATACGTCGACTGGCACATCTCCAGTTGAATCGCATGCACGCCCTGCTCCGGCCGGCCAAAGCTGCGCGTGATGTAGCCCCCCTTGAAGCGGCCATTGGCCACCCAGGTGTACGGCTGCTCGCCCAGCGTCGCGATCACCGCATCGAGCACTCTCGCGTCGCAACTCGCGCCGGAATTGGTCCCCAGGTTAAGGTCCGGCAACTTGCCCTCGAACAGGCGCGGCAGCACACTTGCAATCGAGTGTGCCTCCCACAGCAATACCGATCCGAACTCCGACTTCAGCCGCGCGATCTCCGCTTCCAGTTTTGCGTGATACGGTTGCCAATACGTCTGGAGTCGCATGGCCTGTTCGGCGGTGTCCGGTTCCGAGCCATTTCGGTAGAGCGGCTCACCACGGAACGTCTCCATCGGGTACAAGCCAGTCGTCGTCTGTCCCGGATAAAGACTCTCCCCCGTCGACGGACGGTTCAGATCGACGACATAGCGCGAGTATTTCGCGCCGAGTACCGACGCGCCCATGCGCTGTGCAAAATCGTACAGACGGTCGAGGTGCCAATCGGTGTCGGCCACCTCCAGCGCGTGCGGCTGCAACTGCGCGGTGATCGCAGCAGGAATTTCAGTGCCGAGGTGAGGTATCGAAATCAGCAGCGGCACGGTGCCCTGCTGGAAGTGGAATACGGATTCAGACATGATTTCAGCCATCCGGTAAAGTTTGTAATCTACGTCGATGCGACAGTCGTTACGCCGCGCTCCGCGCTGAAGGTGCCATCAAGCGCAACCGCAATGTCACACCACACGGCCGCGTTGTAGGGATTGGTGTGCGATGGCGTCAAGCGTAAGCCGCACAAAAAATGCAGGCGCGCAACTTAAAGCGCGCTTATGTTCTAGATGGGGTTTCGGTTATATCAGTCGCTCGCCAGTCCGAACGAGAAGACATGGTCCGGGTTGAGTGAAAGCGCCTGTGCGATGTCCTTCGCCACCTGCTTCTCATAGGCACGGCATAGCAAGTCGTGCATTTCATTCGGCATGTTGCCGAGTTCGTTCTCGCGGGAACTTAGATAGAACGTGCGCGACAACGGCTCGTAAGGACGGCCGTGGCGCGAAAAGCCCGACAGCGGCACCACCCGAAGTTCGGGCACGAAATGGCGCGACTGCCAGATGCACAGCGGTGTGGTGATTGCGAAGCCAAGACCCGCTGCTACGAGGCTCAGCATCGGGTCGGTAGCGTCGAACTCGCACGTCCGCTCGATGTTGTCGGTGTGGGCCATCAGGTAGGCGTCGACGTGCTGCCCGATCACCGAGCGTGCGCTGTAGCGAATGAAGCGCAGATGGCGGCTGAGTTCGGTCAGCGAGGTGAAACGGTCGAGCGCTGCCTCCTTGGGCAGCACCACGTAGTAGGGCTCGGAGAACAGTTTCTGTCGACGCACGCCGGGCGTGCTGCTCACCCCCGTCGTGGTGACGGCCATGTCGAGTTGGCGCGCGTCGAGCAAGGCGTCGAGTGTCGGGGTGATGCCGGACCAAAGCCGGATCTGCTGCGACGTGCCGGTGAGCGCCTTGATGATGATGGGCCCCACCGTGGCAGCGAATGAATCGACGGCACCAAGTCGCACGACGACCCGCTTGGCGCGCGTGACATTACGCACGCTTTCCACCATCTGGTCGGCGCTTTGCAAGATGGCGGTCGCATGTTCGAAGAGGCGCAGCCCCGCAGCGTTAGGACGCGCCGGACGTGTCGAGCGGTCCAGCAACACCGTATCGAGCATCGACTCGATGGCCTTCACGCGCTGCGACACACCTGCCTGCGAAATGCGCAGGCGCTTGGCGGCGTCGGAGATAGACCCGGCTTCGACAACGGCAACCCAACTTTCGAGCAACTCCCAGTCAGGGTACCGTCCACTGACCACATCATTCATAGCCGTATAAATTGCATGCGAGAGCGATGACTTTAGCATAGCGATTCGCATACACGAGAAAGCGACTCAAATTGTTGGGATAACGACGTCTCCCCGTTTTCAGTCGCATCAGGCTTCAGCGTCCGAGGACGAATGCAACTGCTTTTCCGCCAGTTTTCGGGCGTAGGTTGCGGGTGTTAATCCACCCGGTGATTTCTTCGGCCGCTCCTCGCTATATTCCCGCCGCCAAGCCTCGATCACTACCGTAGCGTGCGGCAGGCTGGTGAACCAATGCTCGTTCAAGCATTCGTCCCTAAAGCGTCCATTGAACGATTCGATGTGAGCATTCTGGTTTGGCTTGCCCGGCTCAATCAGGAACAACTTCACACTCCGCCCGTGCACCCAGCCCAGCATTGCACGACCGCAAAATTCCTTGCCGTTGTCGGTGCGAATCGCTTGCGGCAAACCGCGGCGCAATGCCACCCAATCCAGGATGCGCGCAGTGCCTGCCCCCCCCCAATCGCTCGCTCCGGCACGATGGCCACTGCCTCATGCGTGCCATCATCGACTACGTCAAACTCTTGATCACACGACCTTTGGCTGTTCGGTCGAATACGAAATCCACGAACCAGACCTAGTTTCGCAGTGCGTCGCGCGTGACCTCGCTCTCCAGCATTGACTCGGTCAACAGTTTCTTGAGCCGGTTGTTCTCAGCTTCCAGCTCTTCTAGGCGCTTTGCGTCGGACTCGCTCACGTCCCCGAACTCGCTACGCCATAGGTAATAGCTGGCCTCCGAGAAACCGTGTTAACAGCAGAGCTCCTTGACTGGCAACCCCACATCGGCCTCATGCAGGAACCCAATGATCTGCTCTTCAGTGAAACGCTTCTTCATGTCCAATCTCCCGACTACGTGATTGGAATCCAAATCACCATGCTACTCAAATTGGGGGAGACGTCGCAGGCTCAAACGGCACCACTAACGGTAAAATTTCGCTCGCCGCTACAAATGCCTCGGCTCTACTGTGCTCACACCTCAGTCACTAAATTCTGGGGTATTTTTCCAAAGTTCCCCACGTAGAAATACTCATACTCTTTGGTAACAAAGACGTGGTGACAGGCATCAACCAATTCTTCCTCGGTAATTTTCCCTTCTCTAACCAATCGAAGGCCCTCGTATTTTATAATGTTCTCAATTCCCCTAAATGGATTGAATCCGACTGGCTTGTCAATTTTAAACAATTTATATCCCTTTTTTCTATTTTCCAACATAAAACTCTCAGCTACCCCTCTACTCCCCGAAAACGAGGCAGCCTTGTCTTTGATTCCTTTCGCACTCGCGGTATGGCGGATAGCTGAAGCCAAGACGTCGTCATACGTTGAATGCGCCGGACCGGTGAAACCAACCTCTGTATAACTCACTCCATCAATGGCCTCCGCTCCTGGGCGAGGCTGAGCTCGATATAAAACCTTAGGCACTTCAAGATCAGCTCTATCGTCAATAAATTTTTTTAAATCCGTGTTTATAACATGCTTGTATGTTGCATAAACGTTTTCGTAAATATCGTCAAGATAATTGGAATTCTCAAGAATTTCATTTTCATTTCGGGATCTCCAGTTAAAAGAGCAATCACCGAAGAGCCCCCTCTTGCAACGCACCACGTCCGTTCCGTCGAAATTCTTCATTTTCTTTAAACCCTCCGCTGGCAAGTTTGCATCCATCACCATCCTATTCACATTAAAATTCGTAAAAGGAGGTGAAATATAATCAAGCAACTCGCCTCCAGATTTTCTTATGAATTTGGAAATTCTTATGTTTGATTTTAACGAACGAAGGGCCGCCAAGAACCCCTGTCCAGAAGCGAGCGTGGCTCTGGCATGAACGAGTCCAACCTTAAGAGAAGTGAAGCCAGCCTTGCCTATTGCGGTGAGCGTAAGGCCCAGATCGATCAAATCCAATGCAATATCTTCGATATTAAACTCATGACCCGGATCATTTATGCCATCAATGATCTGATCATAGAATGGAATTATCGCGGAAAAGATCTTGTCGATGATACCCTTTCCATCATTCCCTTCCTTGAATGATTTTATGAGTAGTTTTACTTCCTCCCGAATTTGAAGTTCCATTATCTCTTTGACAGTCTTTCCATCAAGGTACGTGAAATATCCAAGCCCACGCCCTTTGTCAACAACAAAGCTATCGATTGGGCAATCCCCGAGATTACTTATTCTGCATTCAGAATTATATGATTTAGCATGCGTTGCGAACGAAATACCCATTGCACGAAGGATTCCATGATTACTGAGTTTTACCTCAGCTGCCCCTTTCTGATTTCGAAACAACCATAGAGAGTCTCGAGTGGCAAATCGAAATTCTCCGTTTGGCCCGATAACTCCAAAAGTCTCATTCCAGCGCGAACCTCCGAATTGAAATATATAGGCCGCCGGATTAGTATTTGTCAACGGAATAATTCTCGGAAGGATACCTATCAATGGATTATTCCCCCTGCGGACATGCGTATTGAGAGAAACGCTCCTGATAACCTGTGCGGCATTAATAGGATATTCCATCTCGAGTCTGCTAAGTCCAGCCAACCCCGCATTTGCAATGGCCTTTGCCGTCGCAAATCTGTAGAGGTGTTCTTCGATGTAATCAACAAATTGTCTGTAATAAAATTCTGTTGCTTTTGCGTTTATTCGAGCGGCCCCTCCCACGCTCCCGTTGGGCCCCAACATATACTTCACTCGCTCGTTAGCAGTCATATTTTTTTCCACTTCTTCTCTAGCTTGCTGCCAGGTTTTGAACCCAGCCGGAGGCGGTGGTGGATTTAGAGCAATGTCCCATGCCTCTTTGAAGATTTCGAGACACTTTTCTTCACTTACGGGGAACCTATTGTCACCACTTTCGGCACACCAGATTATTGCTTCTTCTTTCCAGAGCGCCAAGTCAGCATCACGAACAATATCGTTGTTGTCACCTTTCTCCGCATTGGCGTGAATTGTGTTTGCGAAGGCTAATAAATCTGCATCGCTTGCCCCTTCCGCCGCCTCCCCCAGGAGATTTCGAGCGGCCTTTTGTCTCGCGGCAATTAGCGGGTGTTCTTCAGTTTGCACTTCACTCGCCGCTGTCGAGCGAGGGGTGTTGTTGTCGTCGGCGGAGCGTTTGTGGGGTTGTGCTCGAAGGACGTTTGGCGATGAAGTATCACTCCGAGAATCGTTTGCCAAGTGAGGATCATCAGAGACTGCGCTGGTTAGAACAGGAACCGCGCCGGTGAGATTCGAGGAAGCGCTGGCATTTCGGTGGAAGTTCTCCTGCAATTTGACTGGCGTCGCAGGAGATGTCGGCTGAATGCCGGATGCGTGACTTTCATTAAAATTACGTTTTGGCGTGCCGAGGTCGGGTCGTTCCCGCACCTTGGAATCGAATTCGCCTGCTTCATTGTCGTTAGATTTCGCGGCGGTGTTAACTTTCGGGTTTACTGCATCACTTTTTTTGGGGGGAGGAGTCTTAAGGACTTGCGTTGCCTCTACTGCATACTGCCCAGCCAGCAAAAGAACATATAGTGCCGCTGTTCGCGGAGAATTTTTTACGCTGACGGGTGCAGCCTTGCTCCGGCGGGATGGATGTGGATTGTCATGCGTTGCTATATTAAAATAGCCGTTACTTCTCCTATTACTATTTAGGATTGCCAAGCTTTTATTCATAAATTCTTCCTTATATTACAGATGGCCACAGCAGCAGGAGAGAGCAGCGCAACATCAATGTCGAGCGCCGCTCGAAGCGAATGCGCGGTTTTCCAAAACCGGCAAACTAGGCATGCGTGCGCTCGACTACCCAGAAATGCCGGCCCGGGCCACTCCTTGCTTTCCACGCCGTGACATGCGATACGGGCCGTGATGCCACACTGCGTCGGGCAACGCCGACAGTGAGCAAAGTTGTAGTCCTTCTCGCGGAATACCGATTTGCAGAACGTGCAGAACGCCGTTCAATGCGGCGCAGTCGTCTACCGTGCGAACTCGGCCGCCCTCGGATGAGGGCGTGATGGCTGGAATTAAGGTTTCAGCACAGCCCTTAATTCGTTGCTGATTTTGCGTCTTGCCATTCCCCAAGCATATGGCCTCTATGCTCCTGCGCTCAGGTCATGTTAGCGGCTCGTATTGTCTCAGAGGCTGCGCCGTTTGAACTTACATAAATCGCTCTTTCGACATTGTGCAAATGCGGCGGATGCTCGAACAGCCGTAACGTTCGCCCTTTCGCCTGGCCAATCAGGCGACGCAACGAACGAGCGCGTATTGCTCGAAAGCCGGGGGGGGGGGGACCTGCCCCCCTCAGTAGGGTCAACGGGCGTCTAGCAAAGTCCCTTTAAACCAGCTCCTGGACTGCGGCAGGAGCATCCGCTGTTGCCCGATGTTTCGCTGCAAACTCTGCTGGCGAAAGATAGTTCAGTGCGCTGTGTGGCCTTTGCTCGTTGTGGTCCTGGCGCTCGTTGAGGCATTCGTCGCGGAACTTGCCGTTGAACGATTCGATGTACGCATTCTGAGTTGGCTTACCCGCCTGAATCAACTTCAGAGTGACGCCGTTCGCTATGCCCACTGGTCAAGCGCGCGGCTCGTGAATTCGGGCCCCTGGTCTGTTCGCACCGCCTTGGGATAGCCCCGGAAGCGAGCTGCACGGTCCAATGCGCGAGCGACATACAAACCTGAGATGCCGTGGTCAACGACGATGTCGACAGCCTCTTTCGTGAAATCGTCGGCGATTGTCAGACACTTCAGGCGCCGCCCATTGGCTAGCGTATCCATCACGAAGTCGATTGACCAAACCTCGTTGGGCGCGTTCGGCAAGGCCAGTTGCTCGCGTTCAATCATGACGCCGTGGCGCTTGCGACGGCGCCGCACCGTCAGCCTCGCCTCACGATACAGGCGATACGCTCGTTTGTCGTCTAATTGCTGTCAATAGGTGTTCCTCTTGGATAGGGTTCAGGCCAGCCGTTTCCTTGTCGTCTCCGTGGTCGCCTTGGCGCCACAACATGCCGTTAGAGAGTCGCGACAACGTTCCGATGTGATTGCCGCAGTTTTCCCGCAAAGCGCGTCAAGGAATCGTTGCGGCGACGTAATTGACCTGGATGAACCGGTACAGCACTTGTTGCAAGTAAAGCCATTTACGATGCGAAGCGTTCATTTATCCTGGGATGAAGTCTTTGCCGCGTCTCCACATTGAGAGCAGTAGCGTGGCGAGTTTGCGAGCGGTTGCGACCAGCGCCTTACGCAATCCAATCCTGGGAATCAGTGATTGTGCCCAACGTCGAAGTGCGCAGTCACGCTTGTGACGCAGGAGCAAAGCCGATGCTGCCTCGAACAGCATGTGTCTGGTCAATCTGCAGTTGGCACACGTCGCTGGCACGCGCTATGCGCTCAAGCGCCTTGTCGGTCTCACGAACCTGCCTGTCGATATGCTTCCAGCTAATCGAGCAAGATATCGATTACGCCATGGATCAGCGGTGTTGCTGGCACATGCTGTTCAACGAGCTTCTCGCAGGCGCTGCGAGTGCCGGGAGCACTACACCGAAGGTTTTGAGCACCCCGCGAATCTGGTTGTACAGGCCGGTACGCATACTGACCAATTGACTACGGGCGCCGAGAAGCAATCTGACTTCGTGGCTCGCGATACTCTTGACCGCGACCGGTCGATACCAGCCACTGCGCGTCAGTTGAGCAATACCGTGCGCGTCGTTCGCGTCGGTTTTGTTCAATTGCGTTGCAAGCGCTGCATGCACATGGCGCGCGTGAATGCAATCAACAGGTACACCTCTCTGTCGTAGTCCGTGATAGAACCACACTGAGAGAGGCCCAGTTTCCATGGCAGCCTCCGTCCTTAGCTGAAGATGCAATTACAGCATGTGATTGGCGTGCGTGCCTTCGCGCTCCACCAGGGCGTACAGCCGGCGGTAGCCGAATCGACGACGTTCGTGCGCCAACTCCACCAGACGCGCTACCAGCACCTCATTCTCGTGGTCCGGCTTCGCGTCGTAATGCAACACGCTGCGAGAAAGCCCGACAAGCCGGCAGGCACGGCGCTCAGAGATGTTGACCTTCTCCCGAATCGCCGCCCCTGCTTCGCGTTTGGCTTGCGGGCTCAGGGCTTTCCCTTGACGATAACCTTCAATGCTTCCATATCGAGCATTGCCTCGGCCAGCAGCTTCTTCAGCCGCGCGTTCTCGCTCTCAAGGTCCTTCAACCGGCGCGCCTCCGACACCTCCCATGCCACCGAACCTTGCGCGCTAGGTATAGAACGACGCGTCACTAAATCCGTGCTTCCTACACAGTTCCTTGACCGGCATGCCGGCCTCGGCTTCCTTCAGAAACCCGATGATCTGCTCTTCCGTAAAACGCGTCTTCATGTTCGTCTTCTTCTCCGAAAACAAACTTTACTAGAGTCCGGCTGGCCCGGTTTGCAGGGGCTAGGTCACGACAGAACCCATCCGGCCGAACACGCCGCGCACTGAGCGATTCATGCAAGCGCGGACGGCGAGACCATGCGACAGTCAATCGCGATCGCAAAAATTTCTATCCTCTGAAGCCATGGATCGAGTTTCCAGCATTGGAGCCACGCGCTCCCAGCCCCCAGTGACTACGTCAACGTCGGCGCAGCCTCCACAGAATGCACGGCCGCCGGCTGCGCTGGCCGCCAATGTGCACGTGGTGCATCAGGCCGATGGGCGGTCCGGCATGCCGTCGAGCTCGACCCAACGACCGCTTTTCCCCGCGACACCGGAAGTCATCTCGAATAGCGGATCGGAAAAGCGTTCAGCACCACAGGGCGCAAGCAGTGAAAAAGATGCTGTTTTCATGCCGCCCCCGGCCAAAATCCCTCGACAAAAAACTGGCGCGTCGGGCGGGAAAGCGAAGATCACCGGCGCCATGTTGCAGACGTGGAAAGCCCTCGACCAGGCGGGGATTAAGGCGGCGGGTGGGCTCAACGGGATAGCCCGGCGGGACAAGGTCCCGGCTACGGCACTGCGACATTACCTGCGTGCCGACGGCCGCCTGACCCAGCTCGGCGAAGACCGGCTCAACCCGGGCGGGAAAGCGAAGATCACCGACGCCATGTTGCAGACGTGGAAGGCCCTCGGCCAGGCGGGGATTGAGGCCGCCGGTGGGCTCGACGGTGTGGCCCGGCGGGACAACGTCTCAGCTGCGGCACTGAAACATTACCTGCGTGCCGACGGCAGGCTGACCCAGCACGGCGAAGACCGGCTCACCCCGGGCAGGAAAGCGAAGATCACCGACGCCATGTTGCAGACGTGGAAAGCCCTCGACCAGGCGGAGATTAAGGCTGCGGGTGGGCTCGCCGGTGTGGCCCGGCGGGACAAGGTCCCGGCTACGGCACTGCGACATTACCTTCGTGCCGACGGCAGGCTGAGCCAGCTCGGCGAAGACCGGCTCAACCCGGGCGGGAAAGCGAAGATCACCGACGCCATGTTGCAGACGTGGAAGGCCC
>NZ_CABPSM010000032.1 GCF_902459555.1 Pandoraea horticolens
CGCGTGTGAGCGCGTCCCGCAGCCGATCCGCATGAGGAAACCGACCGGCGACGGTGGGGGGTCTTCATGCGAATCGGTCAAACAGAACAATAAGAACCCAGGCATTCGCCACCATCAATAGGCAATCGGAATCCGTTGGAGGAACGACATGAGTTATCAGGCCCCGATCAAGGACATGCAGTTCGTGATGAACGAACTGGCGGACCTGACGAGCATCGCGGCGCTGCCGGGCTATGAGGATGCCTCGCCCGAACTTGCGCAGGCCGTGCTCGAGGAAGCCGCACGTTTCAATCAGGAAGTGCTGGCGCCGCTGAACGTCATTGGCGATCAGCAGCCGAGTACGTGGAAGGACGGTGTCGTCACCACGACGCCGGGTTTCAAGGAGGCTTTCCGGAAGTTCTCGGAAGCCGGCTGGCAGGGGGTGCTGCATCCGCAAGCGTATGGCGGACAGGGACTGCCAAAGCTCGTTGCCACGCCCTGCACGGAAATGCTCAACGCCGCGAATCTGTCGTTTGCGCTGTGCCCGCTGCTGACTGATGGCGCCGTCGAGGCGCTGCTCACGGCAGGCACCGATGCGCAACGCGCGCTCTATGTTCCGAAGCTGCTCTCGGGCGAGTGGACGGGCACGATGAACCTGACCGAGCCGCAGGCCGGGTCCGATCTCGCACTGGTGCGCACGCGTGCAGAACGCGCAGCCGACGGCACCTATCGCCTCTTCGGTACGAAGATTTTCATCACGTTCGGTGAGCACGACATGGCTGGGAACATCGTGCACCTCGTGCTGGCGCGTACCCCCGATGCGCCTCCGGGCGTGAAGGGTATTTCGCTGTTCATCGTGCCGAAGTTCAACGTCGACGCCGAGGGCAATCTTGGGGCGCGTAACGACGTGCACTGTGTGTCTATCGAGCACAAGCTGGGTATCAAGGCGAGCCCGACGGCGGTACTGCAATTCGGCGACAACGGCGGGGCGACGGGCTATCTCGTCGGCGAGGAGAATCGCGGCCTCGAATACATGTTCATCATGATGAACGCCGCGCGTTTCGCTGTCGGCATGCAAGGCGTGGCGGTGGCCGATCGTGCCTATCAGCATGCCGTGGCTTACGCACGGGAGCGTTTGCAGAGCCGCCCGGTGGATGGCTCGTCGCGCGACGCCGTGTCCATCATCCATCACCCCGACGTCAAGCGCATGCTCATGACGATGCGTGCGCTGACCGAAGGCGCGCGTGCACTCGCATACGTGGCGGCGGCGCAGGCCGATATCGGACATCACGCCGCCGACGCCGCCGAGCGCAAGCACGCGCAAGCCGTCTACGAGTTCCTCGTACCGATCGTGAAGGGCTGGAGCACCGAAATGTCGCTGGAGGTGACGAGCCTTGGCGTGCAGGTGCATGGCGGCATGGGCTTTATCGAAGAGACGGGCGCTGCGCAGTACTATCGCGACGCGCGCATTCTTCCCATTTACGAAGGCACGACCGCGATTCAGGCGAACGACCTGATCGGCCGCAAGACGTTGCGTGATGGCGGCGCCGTGGCGCACGCCCTGTGCGAGCAGATCATCGCTACGGAGAACGAATTGCGGGCGCTGGGCGGTGTGGGGCAGCCGGTGGCGGAACGTCTCGCGAAGGGACGCGAAGCGCTGTCGATCGTGGTCGACTATGTGGTCGCCAACACGCAGGGCAATGCGAATGCCGTGTTTGCGGGAAGCGTGCCGTATCTGAAGCTCGCCGGTATCGTGCTGGGTGGCTGGCAGATGGGGCGTGCTTTGCTGGCGGCGCAGAAATTGCGCGATCAGGATCCGTCGTTTTATGACGCCAAGATCGGTACCGCTCGCTTCTTTGCGGATCACATCCTTACGCAGGCGCCGGGCCTCGCGCAGGCGATTACCGAGGGCGCGGACTCTGCGCTGTCGCTGAGCGAGGCGCAGTTTTGATCGTCTGTCCGTCGCACATCAACGCGGCGCGACGAAACGGCCAGCGGGTCCACCGCTGTTCGGTTACGCGGTTTTTTTGAGAGGCCGCACCGCGTATTGGGAAGGTCTGGCGTCGACGGCTCGGGGGGCAGCCCCCGGGCCGTTTTTGTATCGTGTATTCGAGCAGACGCAGTGGCCTCTGCGCTGCCTCGTGACGGCATGCCGCTTTACGGTGTGCCTGTTCATTTGCCTTACGTTGGATTTTCCCGGCTGTGGGCGGCGACTTCGACAGTCGTCGGGGCACCACATGCCGCTTTGGCAAGTACCGCGTTCGTCATTCTGATCAGGCGCCAATGAACGCCCCAGAGCGGCAGTGCCAACAATCCTGCAAGCGCTCCCACTTCATGTGGTATCAGAGACACAATTTGCGCAGTACACCAGCCAAGGCCCGATCCCAACCCGAAGCTTCGAAATGGGCGTAGCGCTTCGTTCTGACGCGCCTCGCGTCGCAGCGATTGCGCCACATGGACAACGATGAAAAAATCTTCGATGAAGTTGTAGGGGAGCACGAACATCAGCCATACGCTTCGCGGGGACGCCACACGCGATTCAGGTTTCACAAGGGTGAGCGAGCGCTGAAGATCGCGACAGTAGAGAAAGACTGCTGCCAGAAATACGAGCGTGATGATCGCGCCTCCCGTCGGGCCGATCACGTTCAGTTCCCCGAACACCCCCTCACCCGAAGTGGGATTGAGCAAGGGGTACGCCAAAGCGTACGCGACGGGTACGGTCAGGATGAGTTTCCCAATGAACGGAGGCATCGTTCAATTCCCGTGGAGAGACTAACGCCGAGATTCCGGGAGGCGCTTTGTGCTTGCCCGGCACCGGGGGCAGGTTGCGAAGTGAGCAGACGAAAAAAAACGGCACTGCTTACGCAGTGCCGTGCATTGGGTCCCCGCCTCAGCCGCTAAGCCGGCATCCTGAACCGTAAGGCTCAAGGTGGTCGCGGTTAGTAGCGCTTTGGGTTCATCAGACAGAGTGACGCTCACGCCAGCACTACAAACTTCCGCAACCTGCAACAGATCATTGGTTCAAGGAATCTATGACTTTCGCGAACCAGGCAGGGAAAACTAACCTTTTGAATCGGACGGCAGCGAGTGAATTTTCAGTTCTGATACTGATCGATCACAGCGCTTAATCGTTCGTTCATGCGTTGCATTCTACTCTGAATTTCTTCGGCGGGGAATGCTTGTCCAGCCGCAATACTCTTTTCCAGCGCAAGCAATTCGGATGCCAGGCTCAACGCTGCCATGACGGCAATGCGATCGGTGCCACGCACGCTGCTCTGAGCGCGCACCTTGCTCATTTCGGCATCGACGCGGGACACGGCAGACAGCAGATCGGCCTCATGTTCCGGAGGGCAGGCAAGCCGGTAGGACTGTTCGAGAATATTGACTTCGAGCTGCTTGATCGTCATGCGTTTTCTCCACCGGGAGTGCCGAGCAGATCCATCTGACCCTCAGCGGGGTTTTGCGTAGGGAGTTTTTCCAGAATAGCGTTCAAGCGAACCTGTGCCTCGTCGATCTTGGCCGCGAGCTGATCGCGCTGCAAACGCAGGGCGTCGCGCTCGGTGCGCAATTGCTCGATGGCGACGCGAGTTTCGTCGCATTCGGCACGCGCGCGATCGAGTTCGGCCAGCAGCGCTTGGTTGTGTTGATGAAAACGTTGGCTTATCACAACCAACTGTTCAATTTTGTCGGTGAGATCGTCGAGATCGGTGAGCATCGGGCTGCGTCCTCATAATTGCCCTACATTCTAACGGAATCGGCGGCCAATGCCCGGCGATCGAGCATTGACGCTCGTTCGAATGGCCCCTACACTTGCGGCACTTCGGTGCTCGCGCACGCCCCTCCGGCATGCGCAGTTAAACGGGAAACAGGGAGCCGCGTCCCCACACGGGCTGGCCAACCTGTGCTGCCCCCGCAACGGTAAGTCATTCTTTCGGCCCGAAAGGTTTCCGAAAACGCGCTTCGCCTTTATCGCCACTGCGAGCTATCCGCTCGCGGGAAGGCCGGTCAGGCGCGACGATGACCAGCCCGGATACCGGCCTGAGTGAGTGGGGAAAGCCATGCCGCCCGGCGATGCCGTGAGTGGCATGCCGTCGTTTTCATGTGTCGATGCTTCGCATTCGTGACGTGTCACCGGCGCTCCCCGTGCGCTGGCGGCCCGCGGGGGAACGGGTCCAGGCAATAAGAAAACTACGGAAGTCTCACGAGAATCATGCGCACCCACGTTCGCGCGATGGCGCTGCACGCGCCTGCTTTTGCACGCCTGCCCTCGGCACCTGCCACCATTGTTCCCGCGCCGCATCGCCTCGCTATTGCCGCCACTCTGCTGGCCGCCAGCGTCGGCGCACACGCACAGTCGGCTCAGCCGACCGATACCGCACCCGCTGCCCCGGTCGTTCTTGCCGCGAAGACGGCGGACAACCCGACGGCCGCACAGCTCAAGACGACCGTCGTGACAGCCTCGCGCACCGAACAGAAGCTGGCCGACACGCTGGCTGCGACCTCGGTGATTACGCGCGAAGACATCGAACAAAGCCAGGCGCAGGACCTGCCGACACTGCTGCGTGGCCAGGCCGGCGTGGAAATCGTGCAGAACGGCGGCTTCGGCACGTCGGCCAGCATCTTCATGCGCGGTGCGGCGTCGAACGCCTCGCTCGTGCTCATCGACGGTGTGCCGGTCAACTCGGCCACGTCGGGCACGACCAACATCGCACAGATTCCGGTCTCGCAGATCGATCACATCGAAATTGTGCGCGGCAACGTCTCGGCGCTTTACGGCTCGCAAGCCGTGGGCGGCGTGATTCAGATATTCACGCGCAAGGGTGACGGCGGCCCGCCGCGTGCCTATGCCGAAGTGGGTTACGGCACCAACAACACCACGCAGGCCAATGCCGGTATCGCCGGGTCGTTCGAAGACGGCAAGACCCGGTTCTCGCTGGACGTCTCGCGCTTTCACACCAACGGCATCTCCGCACAAGACCCGCGCTTTGCGCCGAAGGTCAACCCGAACCGCAACGGTGACGACAACACCAGCGTGAGTGCATCTCTCTCTCGCAAGTTCGGCGACACGTGGGAGGCCGGCGTGCGCCTGTTCCAGAGCGACGGCAGCAGCAGCTACGACAATGCCTTCGGCAAGCCGACCGATCTGAACGACACCGATGCCCGCGTGCGCCAGATTTCGGGCTACGTGAAGGGCAACATCACGGACAAGTGGAACACGCGCTTCACCGTCACGCAGGGTGACGATTACAGCTACAACTACCTGAATAGCAAGGGCAACGGCAACTTCCACACGTCGAGCAATCAGATCGACTGGGCCAACGAATACGCCTTCATGGCGGGGCAGAAGCTGATCGCCGGCTACACGCGTCTGGAACAGACAGTCGAGAGCAACACCAATTTCGGCCGCAACAACCGCCATCTCGATTCGCCCTATCTGGGCTACGAAGGCACGTTCGGCAAGCATCAGGTACAGGCCAACGTGCGCCGCGACATGTACTCGGACTTTGGTGGCGCCAACAGCTACTGGCTCGGTTATGGCTACCACCTGACGAATCAGTGGAAGTTCATGGCCAATGCGTCCGACGGCTTTCGCGCACCGACCTTCAACGAGCTGTTCTACCCAGGCTACGGCAATCCGAACCTGCAACCGGAACGCTCGATCTCCAAGGAGCTGGCGGTGCAGTTCAACGGCGGCGAACGTCTTGGCCTGATCAAGTTGACGGGCTTCCAGACCAACTACACGAACCTGATCCAGTCGCTGACGGTGTTCCCGTACACGGCCGCCAACGTGGCCAAGGCACGTGTCGAGGGTCTTGAGTTGACCTATACGGGACGTCCGCTCTTCGGCGTGGATGTGCGTGCGTCGTTCACGCGTCAGAACCCGACCGATCTGGACGCCGACAAGCAACTCGCACGTCGTGCCAGGCAGTTCGGTTCGGTCGGTCTGTCGAAGACGTTCGACAAGTTCACCGTCGGCGGCGATGTGTTCTACAGTGGCGAGCGTTACGATACGGGTGGCCAGCATCTCGGTGCTTACACGCTCGTGAACCTGCGGGCCCGCTACGATATCGACAAATCCTGGTACGTCTCGGCGCATCTGGACAACGTCTTCAACAAGAACTACCAGACGGTCTATGGCTACAACACTCTCGGGCGCGCGATTTACGTCTCGCTCGGCTGGAAGCAGTTCTAACGACGTCCCGCAAGGGCGTAACACGCGTAACACGCGTTATGCCGCATGACGCTGCGCCGCGCACTCGCCATATGGGCAGGACTGGCCGGCGTTGCGCTGGCCGTTCTGCTCGCCTCGCTCATGCTGGGGAGCGTGCCGGTCTCGCTGAGCGAGATCGGCACGTTGCTGCTGGGTCACGACGCGGGTCTCGCGGGCGACGTGGTCCGGCGTCTGCGTCTGCCGCGCGCACTCGCCGCGTTCGCTTGCGGCGGCTTGCTTGCCGTTGCCGGCACCCTCATGCAGACGTTGCTTCGCAATCCGCTCGCCGACCCCTACGTGCTGGGTATTTCCGGCGGCGCAGGAGTCGCTGCGCTCGCCTCGCTGGCGCTCATGCTGCCATTCTTCTGGGTGCAGACGAGTGCCTTCGCCGGTGCGCTCGCGGCCATCGCTATCGTGATGGCGCTCTCGCACCGCAGCTTCCTGCGTCCCGGCGATCAGGACAGCAGTACCAAACTGCTGCTCACTGGCGTGATGATGGCCGCAGGCTTCGGCGCACTCGCCACCCTCATTCTTACCCTCGCGCCCGACGCCAGTCTGCGTGGCATGCTGTTCTGGCTCACGGGCGATCTGAACGGCGTCGACCGCGCCGCATTGCCGTTGATCGCGCTTGCCGCGACGCTGCTCATCGTGTGCCCTGTCGCGCATCGCCTGAACGTGCTGTTGCGTGGAGAAGCGGTGGCGCAAGCCGTTGGCGTGGCGGTTGGCCCATTGCGTGCGCGTGTCTATCTGGCTGCGTCGCTCGCCACCGCGATTGCCGTGACCACCGCGGGTAGCATTGGCTTCATCGGTCTCGTTGTGCCGCACATTCTGCGTCTGCGCTTCGGCAACGATCAGCGCATGCTGTTGCCCGCGGCCGCGCTCGCGGGTGGGGCGCTCCTGATGCTCGCCGATCTGGTGGCGCGCACGATCATTGCGCCGACGCAACTGCCGGTGGGCGTCATTACCGCGATGATCGGCGTGCCGGTCTTCCTGTGGCTCCTTTCCCGGCGGGCCATCCGATGAGTACACCGCTGCTGCAAACCCATGCCCTGACCTTGCGCGCCGGTAAGCGCGTACTCGTCGACTGGCTCGATCTTGCCGTCGCTGCGGGCGAATGCTGGTGTCTGGCGGGACCGAACGGCGCGGGCAAGACGACATTGCTCAACACCCTCGCCGGGCTGCGTCCGATTGACGACAAACCGCAGCGCGACGTGACGATGGCAGGCAGTGGCCGTGTCGACATTGCCGGGAAACCGTTGGCGCAGTGGCGTCCTGCGCCGCTCGCCAAGATGCGGGCGCTGATGCTGCAACAGACGCGCGACGCATTCGGCGCCACGGCCCTCGAAGTTGTGCTGGCAGGACGTCACCCTTATCTCGCGCAAGGCCGCTGGGGCGCCTGGGAGTCCGACGACGATATCGCCTGCGCCATGGCGGCACTCGCGCAGGTGGGGCTGGAAGACTTCGCGGCGCGCGACGTCACCACGCTCTCGGGCGGCGAGCGTCAGCGCGTGTCGCTGGCCGCCGTTCTGGCGCAGGCTACGCCTCTGCTGCTGCTCGACGAACCGGTCTCGCATCTCGATCTGCATCATCAGATCGACGCCCTCGAACAGCTCGCGCGGCATGCGCAACGTGACGATGCTGCGGCCATCTTCTCGTGCCACGATTTGAATCTCGCGCGACGCTTCGCCACGCATGCGTTGCTGCTCGATGGTCGCGGCGGCTGGCGCGCCGGCCCGGTACACGACGTGCTGTCGGCGGAGCATTGCAGCAACGCTTTCGGTTATCCGCTGCGCCTCATTCGCGATGGCGGCGATGAGGCGCTCGTGCCGGTGCGCCGTCCGTAAGCGCCGTGCATGATGCCGAAACTTGCAGGCGTACACTCTCATCCGCGTGCGGCTTTCCTGCGTCGCACGCCCGTTTTTGACAGGTGCTGTTCATGACGCAAGAAACACCGCAACCCCAACTCGACACCATAGCCTCAGCCGACGGCGACGGTCGCAATGAGCGCCACCGCTCGCGCATGGCGCGCAAGAAGGCGGTCATCGACGACAAGATTGCGCAGGCGCAGCGCGACTGCGGCGTGATCGTCATCACGACCGGTAACGGCAAGGGCAAGTCGAGTTCCGGCTTCGGCATGGTCGTGCGCGCGATGGGCCACGGCATGAAGACAGGCGTCGTGCAATTCATCAAGGGCGCGATTCCGACCGGCGAGGAGAAATTCCTGCGGCGCTTTCCCGAGGAGTGCGAGTTTCACGTGATGGGCGAGGGCTACACGTGGGAGACGCAAGACCGCACACGCGACATCGCCAAGGCGGAAGCGGCGTGGGAGCAGGCGCGCCGGATGTTGCGTGATCCGTCGTTCGGTCTCGTGCTGTTCGACGAACTCAACATCGCGCTCAAGCTGGGTTATCTCGACGTGAGCACCGTGATCGCCGATTTGCAGGCGCGCCCCGAGATGCAGCACGTGGTGATCACCGGTCGCGGCGCCCCGCAGGCACTCGTCGACGCTGCCGACACCGTGACCGATATGACGCCCGTCAAGCACGCGTTTGCCCAAGGCATTCGCGCGCAGGCCGGCGTGGAAATGTAATCTTCGCTTCATCGTTTCAGGACGTTTCCGTATGACCGCTTTCAGCCCGTTGCTCACCGAACTGTTCGATATCCCGGCGCCATCCACTGCGATGGATACTGCACTTCAGCATGCCATCAACATCAAGACGAAGCCACCCGGCAGCCTTGGCGCGCTTGAGCGCGTTGCCCATCAGATCGGCCGGATTCAGCGCAGCGCAACCCCCGATCTCGCGCGCCCGACCATGCTGGTGTTCGCGGGCGATCACGGTGTCGTGGCCGCCGGTGTGAGTCCCTATCCGCAGGCCGTAACCGCCCAGATGGTGCTCAACTTCCTGCGGGGCGGCGCGGCCATTAACGTCTTCTGCCGGACACACGGCATCGAGCTTGAAGTGGTGAACGCGGGCGTGGCCGCCGATTTCCCCTCGCACGCGTCGCTCGTCGACATTCCCGTGGCGCGCGGTACGCAGAATTTCCTCGAAGCCCCCGCCATGACGCGCGACCAACTCGAAACGGCGTTGGCTGCCGGGGCGGCACGTGTCGTCGCGCACGCCTCGCGGGGCGCGCGCATGATCGGCTTCGGCGAGATGGGGATCGGCAACACGTCGTCCGCCGCGTGTCTCATGCAGCGTCTGACCGGCCTGCCGCTCGCCGCGTGTGTCGGCCGTGGCACGGGGGTCGACGACGACGGGCTGGCGCGCAAGACGGCCATACTCGAACGCGCGCTCGCGGCGCATCCGGCGACCGGCGATCAACCCGATCCGCTGGAAACGCTCGCAACCTTCGGCGGTTTCGAGATCGCCATGATGACGGGCGCCTATCTCGCTGCCGCCAAGCTGGGGCTCGTGATCGTCGTGGACGGCTTCATCAGCACGTCGGCACTGCTCGTGGCTGCACGGGTGTCGCCGGCGGTGCTCGACTACTGCGTTTTCGCGCACGCCTCGGATGAAACCGGCCATCGCGCGATGCTCGATACGCTCGGCGCGAAACCGCTGCTGCAACTGGGACTGCGTCTGGGCGAAGGCACGGGCGCCGCGCTCGCGATGCCGTTGATTCAGGCCGCTGCTGCGTTTTTACGCGAGATGGCGACGTTCGAAGGCGCCGGCGTGAGCGAGCGCGAGGCGACCGGACAATGACGGCGTCGTCCCCCGATCCCTCGCATGACGCAGCCGAATCGCCGCGCGATCGGGTGACGCAGGATCACCCGGCGCACGCGCGGGAGGCTGCGGCGTCGTTCGGGGGCATCAAGGGGCAGTTGCGGCTTTTCCTAAGCGCGCTTGGATTTTTCACGCGTGTACCGATTCCGCAGTGGGTCGGCTACTCCCCCGAACAGTTGAATGCGGCAACGCGCTATTTCCCGCTCGTCGGTGTGTTGGTCGGTGCGCTCGTCGCCTTGCTAACCATGGCGATGGGGCTGTTGTGGTCACCGCATCTCGCCATCGCGTTGGGGATGGGGGGGAGCGTGCTGCTCACGGGGGCGTTTCACGAGGACGGCCTGGCCGATTCGGTGGATGCGTTCGGCGGCGCGTTCACACGTGAGCGCGTGCTCGAAATCATGCACGACTCGCGCATCGGCACCTATGGCTCGGTCGCCCTTTGGCTGGCGCTTGCCGTGAAGTGGCAGGCGCTCGTCGACATTCAGGCGGCGGTGGGGTGGGGCGGTTTTGCCGTCGTGCTGATCGGCGCGCATGCGGCGAGCCGAAGCATGGCGATCAGTCTGCTGCGCACGCTCGATTACGTTCGTTCCGAGGGGAAGGCCAAACCCGTCGCCCAGCGTTTGAGCATGGGCGGGCTGTTGTTCGGCGTCGCATGCAGCGTGCCGTGGTGGCTATGGCCGGACTGGCGTGCGGGAGTGACGGGGGCGGTGGTGCTGATGGCTGTGCGTGCGGGCTTCATCCGCTATTTGCGCCGACGTCTCGGCGGCTATACCGGCGATACGCTGGGTTTCGTCCAGCAAATCGGCGAACTCGCGCTGTACCTCATCGTGTGCGCATGGATCTGATCCTGATGCGGCACCCGCCGCCGGACATCGCGTCGGGCCTTTGTTATGGCCGCACCGATTTGCCCGTCGATGCGTCGCGCTTCGATGCGTCGGTCGCTGCGATGCATGCCCGGCTTGCGGCGTTGCTCGATGGCCGTACGCCAGCGGCGATCCACAGCAGCCCCCTGCAACGCGCGCGACGCGCTGCCGAGGTGTTGGCGACGTCTTTAGGTCTGCGAGTGAAGGAAGATGCGCGTCTCGCCGAGATGGACTTTGGCGCGTGGGAAATGCGGCCCTGGGACGCCATCGATAGAAACGATCTGGATGCCTGGGCGGGCAATGTTCCCGAATTTGCACCGCCCGGCGGCGAGTCCGCGCGCGACATCGTGTTGCGCATGGACGCCTGGGTGAGGGGCTTGCGCGACGTAGCGAGCACAACGCACGGCGTGCACGTGGCCGTTGCGCACGCGGGGCCGATTCGTTTGCACACGGCGAGCGCGCTGCGTCTGCCGACTACGGCATGTCTGTCGTGGTCGCTCGACTTCGGTGGCATTTGCCACCTTCACTTCGCCGACGACGGTCCCACACGCCTGATTCGCTGGAACGCCTAGGCCCGGGTCAATCGTCGGTCGTTATCTCCGCACCTGCGCAGCGCGCTGTTAATCGCACCTCACTGCGCGGCTGGCGTGCGACGCGAGCGGGCGATGTCGAGGTCTTCGCACATGGTGCGTGCACCGTCGAGAATGCGCGGGCCAGGCCGGTTGATGAGGTCGCCGTCGATGCCGAACAGATTGTTATGCGCAACGGCGGGCAACTGCGGCCACTTGCGCCAACTGTCGAGCGTGGCGAGCGGCTTATCGGACTTCGTTGCGCCTGGCGTGGCGGTGAACATCGCTTCCGGCCGTTTGGCGAGTACCGCTTCAACGGATACGCGTGGCACGAGCGGTGCTTCATCGGCGAAGACGTTGACGCCGCCGCACAGCCGGATCACATCGCTGACCATATGCGTGCCGTTCAGGGTCATGAGCGGTTGCATCCACACCTGATAGAAGACAGACACCGGTGCGCGCGACGAATATTGCTTGCGCAGTGCTTCGTAGCGTGCGCGGAACGCCTCGGCCGACGCTTGCGCTTTGGCCGGTGTCCCGGTCAGCGTACCTAGCGTCTCGATGGCTGCGGGCAGGTCGGTCAAATGTTTCGGCTCGGAGTAGAACACCGGCAGTTTCAACTGACGCAGCGCTTCGATCTGACGTTGCGAGTTGCCATGCATCCAGACCACGAGCAGATCGGGTTTGAGCGAGAGAATGCGTTCGAGATCGAGCGCACTGTTGTCGCCAACGCGCGGCAGTTTGCGCGCCGCCTCGGGATAATCGGAGTAGGCCACGACGCCCACGACCTTGTCGCCCGCGCCTGCCGCAAACAGCAACTCGGTCGCGTGCGGTGAGAGGCTCACCACGCGCTGTGCCGGGGCCGGGAGCGTGACCATGGCGCCGGTGTCGTCCTTGGCGGTGACGGCCGCGTGGGCGCTGAGCGCGGCGAAACAGGCGCTCACCAGTGCAATCAGGTGACGGCGGGGGGGGCGTTTGGCCGGAGGATTGAGCGACATCGAGGCAGGAGGTGGCTTAGGTGTGGGAGGACACGGATTGGCATGGGCGGAGCGGCACTACGGCCGTCTGCCTTGTCAACCGACCCAACATTCTCGGCGCGTTGCCGTGCCGCGACAAGGGGGGCACGACCGTGTCGGAAAGAAATTCGCGACCTTTCGCTGCAGGGGTCGAGAAATACAATAGTTAGCGCTATTCTGACACTTCGATGTGACCTGCCCTGACATCAGGACAGGGTATAGCTCAATCAGACAATCGACAATGTGCGATGCGCAAGCGCGCACCCTCGGTGCGCTTGCGCACGATGCGAAGTCCTTCCTGATCGATCTGTTCGAGTCACGAGAAAACGATGAATCCATTCGAGACTTTCAACCGCCGCAGCCCGACGATCACGGGCCGGGCTGTCATGGCGCGACCGATCGGTGCCGGATGGGGGCACCAATGACAACATCCACCAAAAGTGCCTTGCGGCAAATACCGGCAGGCGTATGGGTACTCGGTATTGTCAGCATGCTGATGGACATTTCCTCGGAGATGATCCACAGCCTGCTGCCGATGTTCATGATCGCGACCTTGGGCGCTAGTGCGCTGGCGGTCGGCCTGGTGGAAGGCATGGCGGAATCCACAGCGCTGATCGTCAAGATATTCTCGGGTGCCTTGAGCGACTATCTGGGAAGGCGCAAGGGCTTGGCGGTATTCGGCTACGCGATGAGCGCGCTGACCAAGCCGCTCTTTGCCGTGGCGCCTACGGTCGGCATCGTGCTGACTGCTCGCCTGCTGGATCGGGTTGGCAAAGGCATACGCGGCGCACCACGCGATGCCTTGGTTGCGGATATCGCGCCACGGCATTTGCGCGGCGCCGCGTTTGGCCTGCGTCAGTCCATCGATACCGTCGGGGCCTTCCTCGGCCCGCTGCTGGCGGTCGGTTTGATGCTGCTGTGGGCCAACGACTTCCGAGCGGTATTCTGGGTGGCCGCGATTCCGGGTCTGATGGCGGTCGCGCTGCTGTTCTTTGGCCTGCGCGAGCCACAACGCCATTCAACGACAGAACGCACCAATCCGATCCGGCGGGAGAACCTGAGTCGCCTCGGAGGGCCATATTGGTGGGTGGTGGGTATCGGTGCGGTATTCACGCTGGCCCGCTTCAGCGAAGCGTTTCTTGTTCTGCGTGCGCAGCAGAGCGGTGTACCGGTTGCTCTGGTGCCGCTGGTGATGGTGGCGATGAATCTGGTCTATGCTCTGTCGGCCTACCCGTTCGGCAAGCTCTCCGACCGCATGAGCCACAGGACGCTGTTGGCACTTGGTTTGATCGTCCTGATCGCGGCCGACCTGGTGTTGGCAATTAGCGATCACTGGGGCGTCGTGCTGGCCGGTGTCGCCCTCTGGGGCATCCACATGGGGATCACGCAGGGCTTGTTGGCGACGATGGTTGCCGATACCGCACCCGCCGACTTGCGCGGCACCGCGTATGGATTTTTCAACCTGGTCAGTGGTGTCGCGATGCTGCTGGCCAGCGTACTGGCCGGGCTGTTGTGGGATCGCCTCGGCGCATCATTCACATTCTATGCAGGCGCGATTTTCTGCGTCGTCGCACTGGTGGGGTTGGCTTGGCAGCCAATCATGCGAATGGTTAGAGCTTAATGTGCCTTACGTCATGCATTGCAGAAAATGGCCAGCATAAAGAAACGGTTTGACGAGACGAACGTACACGCCGCCTTTGAGGTCAGTCTTGTGCTCAAAGGTGTGTTTGCGCTGGCGGAAATCGCCGCCGGCGTGTTCGCCTACTTCGTTACCAGACAACTCCTGCTTGACCTGGCGCAGTCCGTCACCCGGATGGAATTGACGGAAGACCCTCGCGACTTCGTTGCCAATTATCTGCTCCATGCTGCGCAAGGTCTGTCCGTGAGCAGCCAACACTTCACGGCCTTCTATTTGCTCAGCCACGGCGCCATCAAACTCTGGCTCATCATCGGCCTCTGGCGGAAGAAGCGTCGGTACTATCCGGCCGCCATCGCGATTTTCGGCTTGTTCATTCTCTATCAAATATATCGATACAGCTTTACGCACTCTCCATTGTTGCTGTTCATCACAGCACTGGATGTCGTCGTCATCGGACTGACGTGGTTTGAATACCGGCATCTGAGACGCCCCCCGGGAAGTCCGCCCGCAGCGAACTGATGTCACGCGAGGGCTGTCGAACGAAGCGTGACGTCGTGTATCAGTATGCGTCAGGTTATCGACAGGAAATACGTCCGGCCAGTCAGCGGCGGGCTTCGAGGAGCGAAGGCGTGAAACGAAATATCGGACTGATGAGCGTGTTGGCGCTCGCCCTGGTGACGTTGCTTGGCGCTTGCGCCGCCCCTGGCGGCAGTGCGGGCGACAGCGCCAGCAGCGGGACAAGCAAGGTACAAGCTTACGGTGTGATTGACGGTGGGGTGACGGTGGTGAAGTAATGCCGGAGGCGTCTCGCAACTCACTCGCCAGGCGAGACAAAAACGACCGCGCCCCCTGACGCCGAAACGTTCAGGGGGCGCGGTCGTGAGCACCTTAGCGCTTTGTCAGGCTGTTACTGGAGCGTGACGGCAATACCGGGGTGGGCGTGATGACACTGTACGATGGTACGAAGCCCGCGACAGTGTCTGGCCCCCCGGTCTGCTGTGCTAGTTGGAGGCCGGAGCCGGGGCAGCAGCGCCTGCGTCCGAGGCCGGAGCGCTCATGGCGGCGCCGGCATCGCTGGCCGGTGCCGATGCCGACGTATCGGCGGCCGGTGCGGCCGTTTGATCTTCCTTCTTCGTACAACCCACCGTCACGACGGCGGCGGTCAGGAGCGTAGCAAGCAACAGCGGCAGTTTTTTCATTTGGTCGTCCTTTATATCTGGGGAAAGCCCTTACGGAAGAACCTTCAGTCTAACGGCGCCGTCTGGCGATGACTGTGTGGATTTGTTGCAGAAATGCTTCAATTTGTAACGAAAAGGGTGCCAAACGCACGACTTTTAATACGGTGTAAGCGTGATCTGTACGCCTGATCGGATACACAACGCGGAAATTGGATGGCTGCGGGCTTCGGCAGTTCCCGGAAACTTCACTCGGAACGTAATCCAGCCAATGCCGATTGCAATCGTTGCCACGTAGATTCGGTGGGGGGCAGGCCCAGACGCAGGCTAGGCAACGCGCGCGATTCCCCGTCGGTCAGCGTCACGGGGTGCGCATCGAAGCGGCGTGTCCAGATGCCCTGAGCCGCCAGCCGTTCGTGCCATTGCGGCGCGTGCGTGTGCGGCGTCCATGCGAAAAGCGGTGTGCCGGCGGCCGGCCAGCCGTGCAAGTGCAACAATGAGAGAAGCCGTTCGCCGTCCTGCAACAAACGTTCGCGGGTTGCTGCCTGCCACGTCGTGTCGCGCAGGGCGGTTCGGACAGCGAACTGTGCGGGTCCGCTGACGGTCCACGCTCCCAGACGCTCGGCAAGACGTGTCGCCAACCCTTGCGGGCACAACGCAAAGCCTGCGCGAATGCCCGCAAGCCCGAAGAATTTGCCCACGGAGCGCAGCACCACAAGACTGTCCTCGCCGACATGGGGCGTCATCGATTCCCGCGGCGAAACGTCTGCGAATGCCTCGTCGACGATCAGTATCCCGCCGCGTTTAGCCAGCGAGCCTTGCCATTGCGTCAGGGTCTCGCGGGAGACGCATCGCGTCGTGGGATTGTCCGGATTCACCCAAACGAGATAGTCGACGTCAGGCAAGCCGGCCTCGGGACCGAGCCACGGCACCAGCGTATGGCCTGCATTGGCAAAGGCCGGGGCGTACTCGCTGTAGGTGAGCGAGGCGACGGCAACGCGTCCCGGACGCAGCAGCGTGGGCAGCGCACGAATGACCGCCTGCGAACCGGCGCATGGCACGACAGTGTGCGCAGGCACGCCGTAGTATTTCGCGGCGACATCGCGCAGATCGTCGAAGGCGTCGGGCAAGTCGCGCCAGACGCTTGCAGGGGGCATCGGCACGGGATAGCCGTTCGGATTGACGCCGGTGGACAGGTCGAGCCAATCTTCGCGGGGACGTCGATAGCGCAGGATGGCCTCGCCGAGGTTCCCGCCATGGCGAGGCACTGGTGGCGATGACGGGGCGACAGAGGATGACATGAGGGACGCGGGGCCTGCGATTGTGCTCAGAACAGGTCAACAGGCATGGCATCGGCCTGCGACGCAGCGAAGAGCGCCAGCGCACCGCTGACGATCAGCCACATCCACATCGAACGCGAGATGAGCCGCCACGCGGCCTTGATGTGCGGTGCCGAGGGCTCTGTGCCGCAACCCAGCGCCGGACGTGTTTCCCACTCGCCGTGATAGCGCGCCGGCCCACCCAACTGAACGCCGAGACTGCCCGCCCCGGCTGCCATCACCGGCCCGGCATTCGGGCTGGACCACGTGCTGGCCTGCGTGCGCCAGCAGTCGATGGCGCGCGCGACATCGCCGAAGACGGCGTAGCTTGCCGCCGTGAGGCGTGCGGGAATCCAGTTGAGCACGTCGTCGATGCGCGCGGCGGGGCGACCAAAATACAGGAACTGGTCGGTGCGATAGCCCCACATGGCATCGAGTGTGTTCGCCAGCCGGAATAGTATGACGCCCGGCGCGCCCGCGATGGCGAACCAGAAGAGCGCGCCGAAGATGGCGTCGTTGCCGTTCTCCAACGTCGACTCCACGGCCGCACGCGCGAGATCGGACGCGCTTGCGTCCTCGGTATCGCGCGAGACGATGCGAGCGGTCAGTGCGCGCGCCCGCGCCAGATCGCCGTCGCGCAAGGCATCGGCGATGGGCATCACATGCTCGCGCAGACTGCGCGCACCGAGCGCGGCGTACAACGCAAGCGCCTGCCAGAGAACGCCGCTCCAGCCGGGCAGGAACGTCAGCGCCCACGCAACGAGTACCGGCAACACCAGCATGATCGCCCATGCCCATGTGCCGCGCGTCATGGCGCTCACGGGCTTGTCTCGCGTTGCGGGATCGTTGAGCCACGCCTCGACGCCGTTCGCGATATCGCCGAATCCGACCAGCGGATGCCATCGGCGCGGCTCGCCGAGCCAGGCGTCGAGCAGCACGCCGATCAGCGCGGCGAGCCAGAGCGATTCGGGAGCGAGTCCGGTGAGCATCGGCGATTATCCTTTGACGGCCATCGGCAGGCCTGCGACGACAAAGCGCACTTGCGGCGCCAGCGCGGCGACCCGCTGGTTCAGACGGCCGAGTTCATCGACATAACGGCGTGTCAGCGAGCCCATTGGGATCACACCGAGCCCGATTTCATTGCTGACGATGACGATCTTGCCGTGCAGCGACACCAGCGTTTGCACCAACGAATCGACGACGTCATGCCATTGCGCATCGCTGGCGGGGCCGTCGGGATGATCGTCGGGGGGACATAGCCAGCCGGCCAGCCACAAGGGCAGGCAATCGACCAGCACGCAATGGCCGTCACGGGCTGCTTCGCGTAAGGCGCCGGCGAGGTTCCGGCCGACTTCCACGGTTTGCCAATGCGCAGGACGGCTGGCGCGATGATGGGCAATGCGAGCGCGCATCTCGGGCTCGTCGCTCACCGCAGCGGTGGCGAGGTAGGTGACTGGCAGGCCGCTTTGTCCGGCGAGCCGTTCGGCGAACGCACTCTTGCCGGAGCGCGCGCCACCCAGCACGAAAGTCAGGTCGAGGGCACTCATGGGCGATATTGTACGAGCGCCCGATGCGATAATTCGCGCCATGAGTGAAATCCCTGTCAATTTCGACGCGTCCGCGGGCCCTCGCCGCGGCACCCTGATGATTCAGGGGACGTCCTCGGACGCGGGCAAGAGCACGGTGGTCGCCGGACTGTGCCGTTTGCTGTATCGCGAGGGGGCGCGCGTGGCGCCGTTCAAACCACAGAACATGGCGCTCAACAGCGCCGTGACGGCCGACGGTGGCGAGATCGGGCGCGCGCAGGCCTTGCAGGCACAGGCCGCCGGTGTAGCGCCGCACACAGACTTCAACCCGGTGTTACTCAAGCCGAGCAGCGACCGTGGCGCGCAGGTCATCATTGGCGGCAAGGTCATGGCCGATCTCGACGCGCGTGCCTATCACGAGTACAAACCGCGCGCGATGGCGGCCGTGCTGGCCGCATACGAGCGGTTGCGCGCGGGCTACGACACGGTACTCGTCGAAGGCGCGGGCAGCCCTGCCGAGGTGAATCTGCGCGCCCGCGATATCGCGAACATGGGCTTCGCCGAGGCCGTCGACGCCCCGGTATTGCTCGTCGCCGATATCGACCGGGGAGGGGTGTTCGCGCAATTGCTCGGCACGCTCGCGTGTTTGTCGGACAGCGAGCGCGCACGCATCAAAGGTTTCATCATCAATCGGTTTCGCGGCGATCCGTCGTTGCTCTCCAGCGGTCTCGAGTGGATAGAGGCGCGCACGGGGATTCCCGTGTTGGGCGTGCTGCCGTATCTTCACGGCCTGCATCTGGACGGCGAAGACATGCTGCCCGGCGAGCGCCACAAGGCGGCCAGCGGCGAGACGCGTTTGCGCGTTACCGTGCCTGCGTTGCCTCGCATCAGCAATCACACCGATTTCGACGCCTTGCGGGCGCACCCGCAAGTCGATTTCCGATATGTGGCGGCTGGCGAATCGTGGCCGGCGAGCGATCTCGTGATCCTTCCCGGCAGCAAGCATGTGCGTGCCGATCTGGCGTGGCTTCGTGCGCAGGGCTGGGAGCCGGCCATTGCGCGGCATCTGCGCTATGGCGGCAAGGTGCTCGGTATCTGCGGCGGCTTGCAGATGCTCGGCACGGCAATTCACGATCCGCAGGGGCTGGAGGGCGAAGCCGGGACGACCGGCGGCCTCGGTTGGCTGGCGATCGAGACCACGATGGAGAAGCAAAAGCAGCTCCGTGTCGTGGCGGGGCGTTTGAGCGCGGGCGACGCGCCCGTGAGCGGTTACGAGATTCACATGGGCGTGACACGCGGGGCGGCGCTCGAGCGTCCGGCCGTCTGGCTGGACGACGAAGGCGCCGACCGCGCCGATGGCGCCCGCTCGGCCGACGATCAGGTCATGGGGACGTATCTGCACGGGGTGTTCGATACCCCGCAGGCTTTGCAGGGGCTGCTGACGTGGGCCGGCGCCTGCGATCTCGATACGCTGGACTACAACGCATTGCGCGAAGCGTCGCTCGACAGGCTGGCGGATTCGTTCGCCGCACATCTGGACCTCCCTCGCGTGTGGGCGTGTCTGCGTTAACGTCGAGGGGCAGGACGGGCAGGGCGGCCCGAACATGAAGCCGATATTCAACCGTTGTAAGATGGGCGGAAAATCGACCTCGGGGAGTCTGCAATGCCGGTGATCGTGGTGGCGAATCCAAAGGGTGGCGTGGGCAAGAGCACGCTGGCAACGAATTTGGCCGGGTATCTGGCAGCGCAGGGCCACGCTGTAATGCTCGGCGACACCGACCGCCAGCAGTCGTCGCGGGCCTGGCTGGGCTTGCGCCCGCCGGCGCTGCGTTCGATAGGCACCTGGGAAGTCGATCACAACGATGTCGCTCGTCCGCCCAAGGGCACGACCCACGCGGTGCTCGATACACCGGCCGGCCTGCACGGCAAACGGCTCGAATCGATTCTCAGACTTGCTGACCACGTGCTGGTGCCGTTGCAGCCGTCGATCTTCGACATTCTCGCCACGCGCGATTTTCTGCAGAAGCTCGGTGAGGAGAAGGCGGTGAGGCAGGGGGATGTGCGTATCGGCGTGGTCGGCATGCGCGTCGACGCCCGCACCCGCGCGGCGGATCAGCTCTCGCGATACTGCGAAGAGGCGGGCCTGCCGGTGCTGGGGATGCTGCGCAACACGCAGAACTATGTGCAACTTGCCGCGCACGGCCTCACGCTGTGGGACGTGGCGCCGGGACGCGTCGAACGCGATCTGCCGCAGTGGGAGGGCATCACGGCGTTCGTGGCGAGGTGATCGCCAGCGCTGGCAACCATCGCATCAATGAGGAAGCGCTGCCTGGTTAATAGTCACTCGTGGTGGCGCCACTCCGCGTCGACTAGGCCGGGAATGAAATAGCGTCAGCGTTAGGCTCTGGATAGGTTGACGGTCGCCTCACGCCGATTTGGGGTATTCACTTGGGTTTAGACGCATGGTCTCGATCACACCCCAGAAGTAAATCAAGAAGCTTAGGTCGGTGTCCATCGAATAGGTAGCAGCCCAGAGCACGTCGTTCCGATAAATGACCACGGTGGTAATTATGGCGATCGTTGCGCTTGACCTGTCCGCGAAATTTTGTACCAACGGATTCTAGAGATCATGGCTCCTCAGCTCAGACGAGGAGTTGGTATGAAGAAGAGCCGGTACAGTGACGAGCAGATCGTGCGAATTCTGCGCGAAGCGGATCGAGATACGATCCCCGAGGTGGCCAAGCGCAATGGCGTGAGCGAAGCGTCGATTTACGCCTGGCGCAAACGGTTCGGCGAGATGGTCAGCGATGACGTCAAGCGACTCAAGACGCTTGAGGCGGAGAACGCGCGGTTAAAGAAAATGGTGGCTGAGCGCGATCTCGAGATTGAGGTCATGAGGGAGATCGGCGCAAAAAAGTAGTGAGCGCACAGGTTCGCTGTGAACAAGCCCGGTTCGCGATGGCACGGGGTTTGAGTCAAAGGCGAGTGTGTGCGCTGATGCAGGTCAGCCGTTCGAGCTTGAGCTATGCATTGAAGATGCCAAGCAAGAACGCGCCGGTGATCGAGGCTATGCGAACGTTGTCGGGACAGCACCCGCGCTTCGGCTCTTGTCGAATCCGTGTGTTGCTGGAGCGCGAAGGCATCGTTGTCGGCCGCGACCGATGTGCCTCGCTCTGGGCCCGGGCAGGCCTGCAAGTGCCGAGGAAGCGACGTAGACGCCGGATTGCTGGCAGCCGTCCGAGGCCTCATGCGCCAGTGGCCCGTAACTCGGTGTGGTGCTATAACTTCGTATTCGACGCCTGCGCAAACGGGCAGCAAGTCAAATGTCTGACCGTGGTCGACGAATATACGCGGGAATGCCTGGCGATCGATGTGGCGGGATCGATTCGCTCACGCCGGGTCATTGAAGTGCTGAGCCGACTCATCAGTGTGCACGGAGCGCCCCGTTATCTTCGGTCTGACAATGGGCCGGAATTTGTCAGCACGGCGCTGTTGAAATGGGCGGTCCAGGAGCAGATCGAGACAGCGTTGATTGATCCAGGCAAGCCTTGGCAGAACGGCACCAACGAAAGCTTCAACGGAAAATTCCGTGATGAGTGTTTGGCGATGGAGTGGTTTCGGAACCGGATCGAAGCGAGGATCGTGATCGAAGATTGGCGGACTCACTACAACGAAGTGCGTCCGCATTCGAGTTTGCAGTACCTGACACCGGCAGAATTTCGCCGGGCTACCGAATGTAGTTCAACCACCGGGGCCGTGATTCTCTAGACACCCGTGGTACGAAAAAACCAGTCGGGTCAGCGACAAGCAAGACCGAGATCGAACACCTGAAGCTGCTGATCGCGAAGCTGCGCCGCATGGCGTTCGGACGCAGTTCCGAGAAACTGGATCGCCAGATCGAACAGCTCGAATTCAAACTGGAAGATCTCGAGGCCGATGAAGGCGCCACACCCATCGAACTGCCGAAGACGCCGCGCACAGCGGCAGAGCAGATCCAGCGCAAGCCACTGCCGGACCATTTGCCGCGAGAAGTGCTGACGCATCTGCCTGAGTCAGGCGGAACCTGCACGGCCTGCGGTGCCGCCATGAAGTTGCTCGGCGAATACATCCCCGCCAGCTTCCGCGTGGTTCGTCATGTGCGGCCAAAGCTGGCTTGCACATGCTGTGATCATATCGCCCAGGCACCCGCGCCGAGCCGCCCGTGAACGTGGCCTGGCCGGCCCCGGCCTGCTGGCGCATGTGCTGGTGGCGAAGTTCGCAGACCACCTGCCGCTATATCGTCAATCCGTGATCTATGCACGCGAAGGCGTGGGACTGGATCGCTCGCTGCTGGCGAAATGGGTGGGCCACGGTGCGAACCTGCTGCAACCGTTGGTCGAGGCACTGCGCCGACACGTGATGGCGGCCACGAAATTGCATGCCGACGATACCCCGGTGCCGGTGCTCGCTCCCGGCAACGGCAAGACAAAGACGGGACGGTTGTGGGTCTATGTGCGCGATGACCGGAACTCGGGCGACACCACGGCGCCCGCAGTCTGGTTCACCTACACCCCGGACCGCAAGGGCGAGCATCCGCAGCAGCACCTGACCAAGTTCAAAGGCACGCTTCAGGCCGATGCCTATGGCGGCTACCAGAAGATTTGCGAGCGCGGCGATGTCGTCGAAGCTGCGTGCTGGGCGCATGCGCGGCGCAAGTTCTACGACCTGCATGCCGCACGGCCGAATGCCCTGAATACCGAGGCGCTGGAGCGCATCGGTGCGCTGTACCGTATCGAGGACGAGATTCGGGGCCAGCCACCCGATGCCCGACAGGCCCAGCGGCAAAAGCAGGCCAGACCACTGCTCGACGAACTCCATGCATGGCTGACCACCATGCTGGGGACGCTCTCGCGTAAATCCGACACGAGCCAGGCGATCCTGTATGCCTTGAATCGGTGGACGGCATTGACGCGCTATTGCGATGACGGGCACCTGGAAATCGACAATCTGCCAGCCGAGCGCGCACTACGTGGCGTGGCCGTTGGCCGTCGCAACTATCTGTTCGCTGGCGCGGACTCCGGCGGTGAACGGGCGGCCACGATCTACAGCCTGATTGGCTCGGCCAAGCTCAACGGCATCGACCCCGAGGCGTATCTGCGTCATGTGCTCGGGCGCATCGCGGATCACCCGA
>NZ_CABPSM010000033.1 GCF_902459555.1 Pandoraea horticolens
ACTCCTCCTTTTTCCAAGGGTAAAGTTTGCCGAAAAACTAACGCCCAAGGTGGTCCAGAATTCTCATTGCAGATCACTTTCGGTTAGCCGGGTGAAAAGCCACGCGCTACTTGAGGCGCGCTGGTTTGCTCAGGCCTCCGCAAATCCTCGAATACAGGTTGGCTACCCTATTAACATTACCAGCTTTCGTCTATGTCCTCGTCGTGTAAATTTGATCTCATAGAGAATGATATGAAATGCTAACGATCCGAGTGGCTTCATGCTAGCTGGCGTCGCACGAGTCCGAGCGCAGTCGGGCCTTCACAGCCGGCGGCAGTCGATACCGCATCATCCAGGCGCGAATGCGTGCTTTGCCCCATTCGAGTGCATCTCGCAACGTGCACAGTTTCAAAGGGTGAGCGTCCCAAATGCTGAACGTGCGAGTAAACATTGTGCATATTGAAGTACGGTGACCCACTCCCCCAACCTAGCTGGAGAAGAAGGCTCATGGGCAGAATCAATCAGTACAAGAAAGTCGCGGCAAGTGCCAGTAAGGCTTTCATCATGGCAAGCACGATCCGAAAGCAGGCACCAATACTGATTCCCACAACCGAAAAGTTTTTAGTTTTCTATAAAGAAGAGATGAAATATCTCGAACACATGCGCTACGAGTTTTTTGCCTTAAAAAACTGGAGCAATGAGAGATTCACCAAGGTGACGGGAGAATGGAATAAATTCAACCGCAAGATATTTACGAAATGGCAAAATTACAAATTTATGCCACAGTTTTTATTTTTCTTAGATGGAATAGTTTCTACTGGTGTTATAGAGAAACCCACCAATGAATGGGTAGCACCGGGACTGCGAGCCATAGATCATCTTCGGGGAAAAATCGCCAAATTGGAGTCCATGTGCCTCTACTATCAGACGTTGGTGAATGGCACTCTTTTCGATGCCGACGTAGAGTTTATCCATGAAATGAGAGAACGGCTGTCCCTGGATCTGAATGCTCTCCGTCCGTCGGCCGAAAGCGATGAAGGCTGGGATAATTATTGGAAAAAATCCCACGAGCTGCATACCAAAATAGCAAAAAAAGAGGAAACCCTCCGCATTAGGTCCATCTACTCCGAAAATCGTTATGTCTCGGAATATCAGGATATCTACTATATTCCAGCGGGTTCCAGCTGGTGGCAGAAATTCTGGATCATAAATTTTGGCACACCCGTGACAAGGGTGCGAGTACGAAATAAACGCGAGCCCTTTACGATATTTGCAGCAGCCGCCATGTTTTTGCTGCTTTTGTGCGGCTTTGGAATTCCAGCCACCATCGCATACGCCGTTCATGATGATGACAAAAAAATCAGAAAGGAAATTATTGAAGCTCAGAATGAATTATCCAATCTTGTGTATGTGGGATCAAAAAAACCCGCATACTTTATATATAAATACATTGGACAATGGTCATACATTCTTTCGAATCTTGAAAAAGCCCTCGTCGATACGAATAAACACCTGTCCAAGCTGGTAAAAGTATATCCTGAAAAATTATCCGACATCGACGCGACGCTAGTTTCGCTAAGAAGGATTTTTAAGACCCAGGGAGTGCTATCGGCTTCGCAGGTGAGCACCGTGAAAGAACTTACCAAGAGCCTGAAAGATAATTGGGACTTCGATTTGGTACTGCCAGCACTGAGCATCCAAGGAGGTGATCGAATTGGGTGCATCAAGGTAGAAGAGCCAGAATGGCATGCCGTGGAAAAGGCGGCGGATGGACTTGTCCCAAGCTGACAGCAGCCTCGCGATTCTTTCGCCATTCAGCGCAAAATCCCCCGGTCAGTCGTGCTCGCGTTGGAGAGGCGGCTTTCGAGGAAAGATCAGCAGCGGATGAATTTGCCGAGGTGCCGGCTTGAAGGAGAAGGACATGAGTACAAGCTATATTGGTTTCGTAACGCAATTTCAATTTGGCAGCGCGACTGACAGCTCTGGTCCTATCATATTCAAGCTAACGGATATCAAGGGAAGAGAATATCCTGGCACAATGGAACAGAAAGCCGAGAGTTTTTCCTCCGCCAGTTATGCCATTATCTTTACTAGTGCCCTGATAAATGGTTATCCGATTGAAGTCAGTAGCTACAATAATGACAGCACGTATAACCGTGTTGTCCTGCTCTCACCCGATGCGGCTAAAAACGTCCTCGATCCGGTGTCAACCACTAGCAGCAAAGCGGCGGCAGCAACGAAAAAGCTTGCCGGCGCAGTCACCATGTTCCAGTTCGGCGATGCCGGGACAGCTGGCGCCCTCAAATTCCAGATCGCAGATAAGAAGAACAAGATACATAAAGGTCGCATGCAGTACGATTTTAACGACCCATCATCGTCCGGATTTTCCCTGCTTTTTACCACGGCCATGGTAAATGGTTATGCGGTGGAAGCCGTTTATTCGGACAAGCAGGATAAGGAAATTGTCTGTACCAGTGTCCGCTTGGTCTTCCCAGCGTAAGACACGGCGGAGTGCCGGTACGGATATTCCGATGCCCTGTCCGGCCTAAATGCAAATTCCGACGTACATATCAACGCCGGATGTGAAATGCGCAATGCAATACCTGAATGGAGAGGAATATGAGCACTCCCAGCACCCCTGCCGTCGCGGCGGCGACCACGGTTACCGGCTCGGTAACTGGGTTCCAGTTTGGTGGGCCCGGCACCACCAATACCATCGAGTTCACAGTTACTGATAGCAGCAAGACGGCACACCACGGCGCGATGACAACCAATATTAACGATAAGTCATCGGCCGGTTTCGCCATCGTTTTCACAAACGCCATGGCGAGCGGTTATAAGGTAACCGTTTCTTCCGCGAATGGCACAACGTATGACAGCGTGGCAATGCTACTACCGACCTTGACGCAGACGAGCGTTACCAAGGCCGACGAGACAGACGAGGAAGACGAGGAAGACGAGGAAGACGATCCGCTATAGGAGCGAATATGAGTATCCAGAACCCTACCGCAACGCTGGCGCACGGCGAGGCCGATACGATACCGCAACAGATCAGCGGTACTCAAACAACGAATTCGCCAGCGTTTTCAGCATACAAGCACAAGCTGTGGCTCGCGTACCTGCAGGATTCGAAATACAAGACCGCATCCTTCGATGGGGCCGCGTGGACGGTTGCTTCTGACCCAATCAAGAGCAATTCCCAATCCGGGCCGCCCACGCTGGTTACGTTCAACGGAAAGCTCTACCTCGTGCATATCGCCAGCTCATCTCAAGACCTTTATTGCATGACGTATGACGGCACATCGTGGTCAGCCGACACGTGGATGTTCACAGCAACGGGTATGCCGGCCGAAACGACCGTGGCCGTGGCACTGTTCAAGAAGCAGTTGTATGTTGCTTGGCGTAACGAAAGTGACAATAAGATCGGAATCAATACTTGGAATGGCCAAGGGGCCTGGCCGAATTCCAATCTATCGTTCATCCCGGGTATCGCGACCTTAAAATCGCCCGCCTTGGCTACGTTCAACAAGAAGTTGTTCGTGGTGCATGTGGCTAATGACAGCAGCAATTATATTCACTATAGCCGCTCGACCGACGGGACGACATGGAAAACGCCGGAGGGCGTCATCCAGGATAAGGCAACGAAAGCGTATGCTGCGACGGGTCAGGCCCCCGCAGCGGTGACGTTCGACGGGAAGTTGTGGGTAGCGTATGTGAATGCGTCTAACCAGCTGTCTTTCGCGACCTTCGATGGCACCGCATGGTCGCTTGCGGGAAGCATAACGGAGATCACCATAACGGGTTCTCCAACGCTGGAGGTTTACAACGTAAATGGCAAGCCTAAGCTTTTCTGCGGCGTGCGCGGGTCCGATAACGCAATCTGGTGGTTCTCGGTTGCAGCTGGCGCGGCCAAGAATGTCACAGGCTATGTCAGTAGCTATACGTTCGGCAGTGCCAACGACCCTGCCGAAGTCAGCTTCGAACTGATGAAGGCAAATGGGACCAAGGTCAAGGGCTCTATGGATCCTGTGAGCGATACAGCGTCCACGGGCTTTACTGTCACCTTTGTCACGGCACTTACTAACGGTTACGAGGTGGTCGTGCTCGATTCTCACATCGACTTCGACGAGTACAGTGGCGTGAAAGTGGTCCCACCATTGGTATAAGCAAAGTGGCAGGCGAATACGACGGCCAACTCTACAGCCTTGACCGGCTTAAACGCGGGATGCGCGGGATGTTTACGTAGCCAGCCAGTCCGTAAATAAAGCCAGGCATGGTCGTGACAATGCGGTTCATCGAAGGAAAACAACGTGAGTACTATTACCAGTAACGCGGCGGTTCCGGCGCCGGTCTTTTCGGCGACCGTGCAGATTCCCAAGCTGACGATTAGCGGTTCACCTACGCTCGCATACTTGAACGGGACCTTGTATCTGGCGTATGTAGGCGCGCAAAATATCATTTCGTGTACAGCTTTTGATGGCACGGCATGGTCGAAGTCCGTTAGTACCATTTTCGACGCGGACGCATCGCCGACACTGACGGTATTCAATGACAAGTTGTATCTGATGTTCAAATCTGATGTCGACGGCACTGCCGGCGGCATTCTGTATTCAACAAGCACGGACGGGAAGACCTGGTCGGCGCAATTACAGATCCCCAAGGCCCGGGTTTCGGGTTGGCCCGCTCTGGCCGCGCTCGGGAATACGTTGTACGTAGTGAACCAAGGCGCCGATAACGATGGCACACTGTGGTGCACCACGATCACGACCACGGACACGACCACCTGGTCGTCCAATGTCCAGATTTCGACTGAAAAGATATCGGGGTCGCCGGCGCTGGCGGTGTTCCAGAACGTGCTGTATCTGGTATACGTGCCCAGCGGGAGCGAACAACCTAAATATATGACGAGCTCCGACGGGAAAACCTGGACAACGGCGACCACGATTCCCTGTTTACTTTCAGAGTCACCCGCGCTGGCGGTGTTCAACGGGACGCTGTATTTGGTGTATCAGGGCGCGGCCAGCACCGGCACACGGGGCCAACTCTGGTACTCGGCCTTCGACGGAAAAAGCTGGGGGCCCAGCACCTGGGTCCCCAATACCGTGGAAAATGCGACGCCGGCCCTCGCCGTGTTCCCCGGCATCCCCGATACCCAGGGCACACTTGTCTGCGCGCAAAGCAGGAGCGACGGTACCGTTTACTGGCAAGGCCTGACCGACACAAATGACATCACCGGCTTGGTCACCCAATTCAACGTCGGAACTGCCACCGACCAGAATGCCATTACATTCGAGATCACCGATGACTTTGGTTTTCCGCGCACAGGCACTATGTATTACAACGCGTCGAGCGAGCGATCCGGCAGCTACGGCATTATTTTCTCCACGGCCTTGGCAAATAGCCTTCAGGTACGCGCCCTTTTTTCCACCAATGGCGGTACGTACAGCGGTGTGACGTTGTTCATTCCGACATGACATCCCCGGTCGGCCGCGATATCACGCCTGAGGGATTTTTACGGCAAAGGCCGTATTCAAGTCCCGCAACGAGCTGCAAATTCGCCAGCCATGGCGCAGGAGTATAAAAATGGCCAATCCCGGTCCCGTTGTTGGCTTTGTCGAGGTAGTCGAATTCGGCGGTTCGGACGGCAAAAGCAGCTGTGCTGTTGCCGCTGAACTGCTGGATCTGGACGGCGTCGACAGATACGACAACACCATTAAGGTCAACACAATTTGCTCGTTCGCCATGCTGACCCTGCTTACTACAGCAATGCTCAATGCAAACAGCGTCGAGATTCGAAAGACTAGTCCCGACCCGGACCAGCCCACGTGGTTCGGGGCAGCGATCTATGGCGGACCGCAGTCTGAATAAGCGTTAGTCCTGCGTGCTGCATTCGTTGTACCCGGGCTGGCTCTGAATACCGAATGATCGTTAAAAGAGGGAGCGAATGGTGGATAAAAACGAAGCAGTTTCCGATGAAGCGGTTCCTGATTTTTACTCTGGTAGAGTAACCGCCCTCGATTATTCCCAGACGGGTAGCCCATTTCCTGGGCCGGGCATAAGCGGCCCCTCGTTCGCGATGACAGGTAAATCGGGCGGAATAGCCGTCCTGAGCGTCGGGGTCAATAATGCGTCATCAACGGCCTTGACTTTTATGCTTTCAACAGCCCTCCTGTACAGCCCAGAGGGAGTCCAGGTAGGGGGTGTTGCCACGATTGGTTTTGGTCACATCCAGGGTGTCTCTTTGTTTGCAAAACCTCCAAAATACATATTGGTGCCGGAGAAATGACAACCGGATGCGGTCCTTTGCACTGACGCTGCTACGCCCGAAACGACGGCTTGCGCCGACCAAGGCGAATCCTGCATGGGCTCATGGACCTGTTGACCGCAATCCTCGACAGCAACGAGGACTTCGTCGGGTGCTGTCAGGTTGTTCGGTAGCCGTACGAGGAAGGGCAAGGTGAGCCCGCCAGCGATTCGCTTACGTGGCCAATCGAGCGCACGATGCCCGCTCCTAGGCCGCCTGCGCCTGGGAACGGGCCACGCGCTTGCGTTTCGCATCCCGATGATAGCGGCAGCCCATGAACAGATTGGAAACTGGCCGTGCACGGACGCGAATCGCTGCAGTTGACACGCCGATTTGAAACGGCGCATCACCTTCTCGCGCACCCGAGTCGGTTGGTGCGAATTCTCGGCGCGGTTATTCAGCCCCTTGTGCTGCCGGTGCTCGACACTCAGGCCGAGTGCGGTGTTGGCCGCCGCGTAGCTGCGCAATTTGTCCGTCACGATGACGCGCGGGCGGCCGTGGCGCTTGAGCAGCTTGCGCATCAGTCGCTTGGCCGCCGTGGTGTCGCGCTGGCGCTGAACCAGGACATCAAGCACGGCGCCGTGTTGATCTACGGCTCGCCAGAGCCAATGCTTCACGCCGCGAATGGTCACCGCGACCTCGTCAAGGTGCCATTTGTCACCGCGGCTCGAGGCCGTGGAACGGATGCTGTCAAACGAACTAAAGTTGGTACGAATTTCCACTAAAGTTGCGACTTTGGGGTTTCGACAATGGAATCCGGTTGGGATGGCCTTGTGTGGCGCGGGTTTCCGTCGAATTGACATAAAGATGCGACTTTGCATGGGGGCGGAGTTTTGGCCTGTCGCGCCGAGCTTGCCACGTCTCAATCAAGAATCTCGAGCCCGTTTTCGGTGCACCATCGCCTCAGTGCCATTTCGACGGCGTTGGCCTCGAACGCATGCCATCGTTCCAGGACACCTTTGCGCGCAAGCAACTCCTTAAAGCGCGCGTAAGCCCCTTGCCGCCGGAAAAATCCTTCGACCTGGCGTAGACCGTATTAAAATTGTCACTATTTCGTCAATAAAAGTGTCACTTCCGGCCAGCCGAACCGCCTATACCGCTGCAAACGGAGCAGTGCCCAAGTCAATACACCAGCCGTCCGGTGACGCGACACCACAGCAGGCACCGCTTCCTTCACAGCTGCATCAGCGGCAAATAGCGGATCCATTCAATCTCCCCTTTTTCCTCGTTACCCGCGATTGGCCAAGGCGCGCTCGATTTTCTTGTCGGTCTTGTACTGGCTCAGCGCATACACAGACCAGATCGCAGCCGGAATCCAACCGATGATCGTGAGTTGGAGAAGTAAGCAGATGATCCCTGCGAAGGGACGCCCGATCGTGAAAAATTGAAGCCAAGGCAAAATCAACGCAAGCAGCAGACGCATGTAGTTCCTCTTACGATTCCAGTGCCGACTTCCGGCCGGTTCGGGGCGTTTCACGCCAGGGAATCCCTCACTCGCAGATCGAAATGATCTGGTTCAATTGCTCACACGCGGCCAAGAAAACCTCCTGCGGCGCTTGCTTCCAAGGATGCGGCTTGGCGCCGCGCGCCCGCCAGTCGAAGGACTTCGGCTGATGCCCCAAGACGTAGCTGGTGACGTTCTTCGGACCCTTGAACTTGATAGCGAACGGATTGGTGTCGTTGTACTCCGCCGTCGTCATAGGGAGGCCAATGACGATGCTGGTTGTCTCGTTAAACGCTCTAGGCGACAGGACAAGCATCGGATGCATATTCTTCATTTCTCGACCGACCTGTGGATTGCAGTCGATCCAGATGATGTCGCCGCGATCCGGTGCCCAAACGACCTTCGACATCAAAAAGCCTCCGCGCCAACAGGGGATGCTGCCATAGCTTCTCCGCCATGCTTCGACAGGTCGAACTTGGCGAGCTTTTCAGCAAGGGTAAGCTTCCGCGGGCCGACAGGCTTCACGGTGACGCCAACCTCATCGGTTGTCACCTCCACCTCGAGACCCACCTCGAAGTGCGCAGAGCGCGCGACTGCGGCAGGAATCCGTACCGCCAAGCTGTTTCCCCATTGCTGAATAGTCAGCGTTGCCGTCTTTGCCATGATGATTTACCTCCATTACGTATCTACAAGTATAGACACAAATTTTCTTTGTTTCAACATGTATCAACCTCCGGCATTATCGATCAGTGGCGAACATTTCTTCTAGTCCCCGCACTGCTTCGAGAAATTCGCGCTCCGTCACTTCAAGGTACGGAGAAACGTGATCGAGGTGGGATTTTGTAAGTGGTTGGTATCAGAATCGAATGTTCCTGCGCCAAAAGACGACTGGCAAAGGTGCGCCGTCCCGAATGACTGCTGTAACCCTTTTACCCAGACCAGTTGTGCGATACAGGACGATCACATAGCTCTGCGAGCTGTCGGCTGCGAGGTACTCGGCCTGCTCCCCGACGTCGTTCGTCCGGCGCTTCGTGCTCAGCTCGTAGCGGCTCCGCTTGTGCGTCAGTACCAGCGACGTGTACGACATCAGGCCACGCCATTTCCGGCGATCCATCGCCGTGGCTTTGCCGCGCACCCATCGCCGTTCGACGTAACGATCGAGCGCGGCGAGTACTTTCGGATGGCTCAGGTACACACAGCGCTGACGACAGCCTTTCGTGATTGCAGCCCGCAGGCTTACTTCTTCTCGAATCAGGCCGGAGGGCTGGAACACGTCTGCCACTTCGATGCGGGAAATCTCGGAGATCCGCATCCCACGGGTGAAGCCCCGCAAGCCGCCTTCGGGCGGCTTTTGCATCGTCGTCAGGGGTTTTCGCCAGCCGGTTTTCCGACCAGACAGTCCGCGAGACAACCTGCGGCTCACATCGGCCCCGCGCCATCCTTGCGGAGCCGGTCCTCGGCGCGCTTCGTCAACGTGCCGTCTACACGCAGGTAATTTCTCAGCGCGCCAGACGCGACGCCGTACTGCCTGGCCACGCCGTCAAGCCCGCCCGCCTTACCAATCCCTTGCTCGCCGAGGCGCTGCCACTCCCGCAACATCTCGAGGGTGACTTCCCCGCCAGGCGGGTTGAGCCGATCCTCGGCGCGCTTCTTCAGCGTGCCGTCTGCGCGCAGGTAATTTTTCAGCGCGCTGGACGCGACGCCGTATTGCCTGGCCACGCCGTCAAGCCCCCCCGCCTCATCCATCCCTTGCTTGCCGAGACGCTGCCATTCCCGCAACATCTCGAGGGTGACTTCCGTGCCAGACGGGGTGAGCCGATCCTCGGCGGGCTTCGTCAGCGTGCCGTCTGCGCGCAGATAATTTTTCAGCGTCTTGGACACGACGCCGTACTTCCTAGCTACGCCGTCAAGTCCCCCCGCCTGACCAATCCCTTGCTTGCCGAGACGCTGCCACTCCCGCAACATCGCGAGGGTGATGTCCGTGCCAGGCGGGTTGAGCCGGTCCTCGGCAGGCTTCGCCAGCGTGCCGTCTGCACGCAGATAATATTTCAGCGCGCTGGACGCGACGCCGTACTGCCCTGCCACGCCGTCAAGTCCCCCCGCCTCATCCATCCCTTGCTTGCCGAGACGCTGCCACTCCCGCAACATCTCGAGGGTGATGTCCGTGCCAGGCGGGTTGAGCCGATCCTCGGCAGACTTCGTCAGCATGCCGTCTGAGCGCAGATAATGTTTCAGCGTGCTGGACGCGACACCGTACCGCCTGGCCACGCCGTCAAGCCCCCCTGCCTTACCTATCCCCTGCTTGCCGAGGTGCTGCCACTCCCGCAACATCTCGAGGGTGACTTCCTTGCCAGGCGGGTTGAGCCGGTCCTCGGCGCGCTTCGTCAGCGTGCCGTCTGCACGCAGGTAAACTTTCAGCACGGCAGACGCGACGCCGTACTGCCTGGCCACGCCGTCAAGCCCGCCCGCCTCATCAATCCCTTGCTCGCCGAGGTGCTGCCATTCCCGCAACATCTCGATCGTGACTTCCGTGCCAGGCGGGTTGAGTCGGTCCTCGGCGCGCTTCATCAGCGTGCCGTCTGCACGCAGGTAATTTTTCAGCGCGCTGGACGCGACGCCGTACTGCCTGGCCACGCTGTCAAGCCCGCCCGCCTCATCAATCCCTTGTTCGCCGAGGCGCTGCCACTCCCGCAACATCTCGAGGGTGACCGTCGCTCTGCCGCGCCCCGTGCCAGTTTCTTTGCGGAGGATTTGGGCCGGCGGAGGCATTAAACCAGCACCTCTCCCGCTGTCTGCGTCCCGTGGCGCTACGCGCTTTCGATGGCAACCGCCGGCATGCAGCCCCGGAGTTTCGGGGTGCGGCGATCGTTGGGCCCAGGTCGACGGCACGCCAGAGAACGCATCGATATGCGACGCCGGTACCCCTTGCATGTCCAGCACTGCGTCAAGTATTGACGGTGTTGCGGGGGAAGGCGGGAGTTCCAGCCAGCTCGACAGCATGCCGGATGACTCACTGGCCTGATACACCGCGCGCACGCTGGCGGTCAGCGTAGTCGGCGGCTGTGCGCTCTGTTGGGACGGTGCTGAGGTGGATGCAGCCACTGGGGGCTGGAGGCGCTGAGCCTCTGCGCTGGAAACGGGAAGCATGGCGTTGCCTGATGGAAGTTCTTGTTCGCGATGCGCCTGCCATCGCCAGAAGGCCCATTGTGGGCAGTCTCACTGTGACATAAGCTCGCCATCGGCACTTGCATGATTCGCTCACTGGGGTAATGACCCCATAGCTGCCAAACCTGCGCGATGGAGCCTGTCAGATTTTTAGTGCGACGTCTCCCCCGATTTGAGTAGCGCGGCGATTTAGAGTCCAATCACGTAGTCAGGAGATTGGACATGAAGAAGCGATTCACCGAAGAACAGATCATTGGCTTCCTGAGGGAAGCTGAGACTGGCATCCCGGTCAAGGATTTATGCCGTCGGCATGGTTTCTCGGAGGCCAGCTACTACCTCTGGCGCAGCAAGTTTGGTGGCATGAGCGTGCCGGACGCGAAGCGATTGAAGGAGTTGGAAGCCGAGAATGCCCGGCTGAAGAAGCTGCTGGCGGAATCGCTGCTGGAAAACGAAGTCACTCGCGAGGCATTGCGAAAAAAGTGGTGAGCGCACCATCTCGCCGGGAGTTGGTGCGCTATATGAGCGAGCGGGGCTTGAGCGAACGCCGAGCCTTGCGGGTAATCGGCATGAGCGCCAGCGCCTATCGTTATCGACCGGCCCCGGACCGGAACGTGGCTTTGCGAGCACAGATCGTGGCGCGGGCTCAGCGGCATCGCCGTTACGGTTCGGGAATGATTTATCTGAAGCTGCGCCAGTCAGGGCAGGCGGTCAATCACAAGCGGGTCGAGCGCCTGTATGCGGAAGAGAAATTGCAGGTGCGTCGCCGCAAGCGAAAGAAAGTACCCGTCTCAGATCGCCAGCCGTTGGGGCGGCCGTCGGCGGCCAATCAGGTCTGGTCGATGGATTTCGTGTTCGACCGAACCGCCGAAGGCCGTGTGATCAAGAACCTGACGGTGGTTGATGATGCAACGCATGAGGCGGTCGCCATCGTGCCGGAGCGGGCAATCAGCGGAAATGGACTGACGCGCATTCTGGATCGAGTGGCATTGCATCGTGGTCTGCCACAGGCAATTCGCACTGACAACGGCAAGGAATTTTGCGGGCGTGCGATGCTGAACTGGGCGCACGTACGAGGTGTGAAGCTATTCCTGATTGAGCCAGGCAAGCCGAACCAGAACGCCCACATCGAATCGTTCAACGGGCGATTTCGGGATGAATGCCTTAACGAGCACTGGTTCACCAGTTTGTCGCACGCAAAGGTCGTGATCGAATCCTGGCGGCGGGAGTACAACGAGGAGCGACCGAAGAAATCACTGGGCGGATTAACCCCAGCAGCGTATGCCCAGATACTGGCAGGAAAGCAGTTACATTAACCCTCGGACTCTAAAGCCTGGTGCTACTGAATACGGGGGGACGTCGACTGCTCGATGTCGGCGAGCACCTCGTCGGTGACCGTGGAGATCAGATCGAGCGGTACCTGTCTTGCTCTTCTTGGTCACTGTTGCATCGGTCATAGGACGTTAGTTCCGTTATCGTCGCATGACCTCGGCACACTAAAAATCTGACAGGCTCCATCGCGCACGTTCGGCAGCTATGGGGTCACTACCCCAGTGAGCGATTCATGCAAGTGCCGATGGCGCGCTTGTGTAACAGTGAGACTGCCCACAATGGGCCATCCGGCGATGGCAGGCGCATCGTGAACAAGAACTTCCATCAGGCAACGCCATGCTTCCCGTTTCCGGCGCAGAGGTTCAGCGCCTCCAGCCCCCAGTGGCTGCATCAACCTCAGCACCACTCCGACGGAGCGCACAGCCGCCAACTACGCTGAGCGCCAGCGTGCGTGCGGTGTATCAGGCTGGTGAGTCATCCGGCATGCCGTCGAGCTCGCTGGAACTCCCGTCTCCCCCCGCAACACCAGCAATACTTGACGCAGTGCTGGACATGCAAGGGGTACCGGCGTTGCATACCTACGCGTTCTCTGGTATGCCGCCGAGTCCGCTTCAACACCCGTCTCGCCCCCCAACAGCAGCAATACTTGACGCGGTGCTGGACATGCAAGGGGTACCGGCGTTGCATACCTACGCGTTCTCTGGCATGCCGCCGAGTCCGCTTCAACATCCGTCTCGCCCCCCAACAGCAGCAATACTTGACGCGGTACTGGACATGCAAGGGATACCGGCTTTGCGTACCGATGCGTTCTCTGGCATGCCGCCGACCTCAGGCCAACGATCGCTGCACCCCGAAACTCAGGGGCTGCATGCCAGCGACAGCGATCGAAAGCGCGTGGCGCCACAGAACGCAGGCAGTCGCAGCGATGCGCATTTAATGCCTCCGCCGGCCCAAATCCTCCGCAAAGAAACTGGCACGGGGCGCGGGAGAGCGATGGTCACTATCGGGATGTTGCGGGAATGGCAGCGTCTCGGTAAGCAAGGGATTGATGAGGCGGGGGGGCTTGACGGCCTGGCCAGACAGTACGGCGTCGCGTCTGGTGCGCTGAGAATTTACCTGCGTGCAGACGGCACGCTGACGAAGCGCGCCGAGGACCGGCTCAACCCGCCGGGCACGGACATCACCCTCGAGATGTTGCGGGAGTGGCAGAACCTCGGCGAGCAGAGGATCGATGAGGCGGGCGGACTTGACGGCCTGGCCAGGCAGTACGGCGTCGCGTCTGGCGCGCTGAAACATTATCTGCGTGCAGACGGCACGCTGACGAAGCGCGCCGAGGACCGGCTCAACCCGCCTGGCACGGACATCACCCTCGAGATGTTACGAGAGTGGCAGCACCTCGGTAAGCAGGGGATTGATGAGGTGGGGGGGCTCGACGGCGTGGCCAGGCAGTACGGCGTTGTGTCCAAGACGCTGAAACATTATCTGCGTGCAGACGGCACGCTGACGAAGCCGGCCGAGGACCGGCTCAACCCGCCTGGCACGGACATCACCCTCGAGATGTTGCGGGAGTGGCAGCGTCTCGGCAAGCAAGGGATGGATGAGGCGGGGGGACTTGACGGCCTGGCTAGGCAGTACGGCGTCGTGTTTGGCACGCTGAAAAATTACCTGCGTGCAGACGGCACGCTGACGAAGCGCGCCGAGGACCGGATCAACCCGCCGGGCGCGGAAATCACCCTTGAGATGTTGCGGGAGTGGCAGCACCTCGGCAAGCAGGGGATTGGTAAGGCGGGCGGACTTGACGGCGTGGCCAGGCAGTACGGCGTCGCGTCTGGCGCGCTGAAAAATTACCTGCGTGCAGACGGCACGCTGACGAAGCCCGCCGAGGACCGGCTCCGCAAGCATAGCGTGGGGCCGATGTGAACCGCAGGTTGTCTCGCGGACTGTCTGGTCGGAAAACCGGCTGGCGAAGGCCTCTGACCGCCCGTGCTTGGCTGACGTTGACCGGTGCCGGTGCTGTCACCGGTTGCCAGCCATGATCCGGTCCATGAGCGCCTCCTCACCCCGCTTGCGCAAGAACTCCCGAGTGAGCTCTTTATAGACCGCCAACTGCTGTGCCTTCATGATGCCGACCCCAGCCTGTGCCTGCGTATCGTGATCTTCCGGCAGACCAAAACCGGCCAGCCGCGCCACCATTTCCTGCTCATATCGGGGGAGCATGTCCTGCAATTTTTGATGGGCTCGCTCAATTCCCTCAGGATCCAACCGCGCCAACACCTGCTGCCAAGGCGCCCATTCCACCAGGAAATATTGAGGGAACTCCGCGGACTCTCGAGCGCGAACCTCTTGTTCGGCGTCACCCCTGCGACATGGAAGAAGCGCATGTTTGCGATGTCAGTGGGCAATTCCAGCCGGTCGCGCAACTGGACCTGATAGGCCAGGTAGACTTCGATTTCGTCAACCAGCGATAACGTTTGGGCTTTCTGGCGGGCGATCTTCTCCAGCGCGTCCAAGCGAAATGCGCCGCGCCCACGGTCGACGATCTCGTCGAGCCTGGCATCGCACTCGCCACGGGTGACGGCGTGCGCATGGCTGAGTTTCGTCAGGGTGTTATAAGTGAGCGCGCCCCGATCCTCACAGGACTCGGTGGCCCCTTGAACAACCTGGAAGGCCAGTTGGCGAAGCTCCTCATCCTGGGCGAGCTTGGATAGCCAACTGGCGACCGCCGTCTTGAAGTCAGCGTTGTAGTTGACGGATGCTTTCAAACGGTCCAGAAACAGAGAGAACGCTGCCGCGTGCGCTTCCTTGCTGTGCATCCGCCATTGGTCCACCTGCGCCTGTTCATCGTTGGCGAACCAGTCCCGAACCGCTTCGGGAAGCGGGCGCGCCGCTGCGATGCTCACGCCGGCAGTCGCCATGGAGAAGTGGATCCGAGGCCCGCTGTATCCTGGTGCCGATGTGGCCGCACGCAGTCGTTGCAGGTAGGCAGGCGAGAACGAGTTGCTTTCAACAAATACCTGACCACTGTATGGCATGCTTAACACGCTTGGCGGCAGGCGGGTCAACTGGTTGCGTCTCACGTTAAGCCCTGTGAGGCTTGCAGGCAGTTCCGGCAGCTCGACGTGAGACCCGCTCTGGCAATTCGGGCAGACACTCCAACCCTAGGCGACGCAAATCCAGTTTGCCGTTGCCGTTGGCCATATTGAGAATCTTGACCTTCACGATCGCGCGGCCTTCGTCGTTCGGCGGCGCGATAGCCACCCATGCGCATAGCGCAGACCGGTAGAGCTCATCAATGCCGTTGTCATGTCCTCCGCGCCACTCAGGCAAGCTTCCGATCAGTTCGCTCAGGAGGTCGTGCGCGTCCACGTGAGTATCCAGCGTGGCCAGCACGTCACGGGCGAGTTGCACATGACACGCGGCAACTCTCGCTTCGGCTGAGAGTGTGGGGGCTGACAGATGGTGCTACTAATCCTGAATCTCCTTCGTCAGGATTCTGCTCGAACGGCAACGGCTCGCCGCTCAAAACAATTCTCAGCGCGGTAGACGCGACGCCGTACTGCGTGGCCACGCCGTCAAGCCCCCCCGCTCTGTCAACTCCCTGCTTACCGAGGCGCTGTCACTCCCGCAACATCTCGAGGGTGATGTCCTTGCCAGGCGGGTTGATCCGGTCCTCGGCGCGCTTCGTCAGCGTGCCGTCTGCGCGCAGGTAATTTTTCAGCGTGCTGGACGCGACGCCGTACTACCCGGCCACGCCGTCAAGCCCCCCAGCCTTGTCACCCCCCCAGCTTGCCGAGGCTATGCCACTCTCGCAACATCTCGGGGGTGATGTCCGTGCCCGGCGGGTTGAGCCGGTTCTCGGCGAGCTTCGTCAGCGTGCCGTCTGCGCGCAGATAATTTTTCAGCGCGCCAGACGCGACGCCGTACCACCTGGCCACGCCGTCAAGTCCCCCCGCCTTATCTATCCCCTGCTTACCGAGGTGCTGCCACTCTCGCAACATCTCGGGGGTGATGTCCGTGCCCGGCGGGTTGAGCCGGTCCTCGGCGCGCTTCGTCAGCGTGCCGTCCGGACGCAGGTAAGCTTTCAGCGAGGCAGACGCGACGCCGTACTGCGTGGCCACGCCGTCAAGCCCTCCCGCCTCATCCATCCCTTGCTTACCGAGGTGCTGCCACGCTCGCAACATATCGAGGGTGATTTCCGTGCCCGGCGGATTGAGCCGGTCCTCGGCGGGTTTCGTCAGCATGCCGTCTGCACGCAGGTAAATTTTCAGCGCACCAGACGTGACGCCGTACTGCCTGGCCACGCCGTCAAGCCCTCCCGCCTCACCAATCCCCTGCTTGCCGAGGTGTTGCCACGCTCGCAACATCTCGAGGGTGATTTCCGTGCCCGGCGGGTTGAGCCGGTCCTCGGCGGACTTCGTCAGCGTGCCGTCTGCACGCAGGTAATGTTTCAGTGCGCCAACCGAGACATTGTCCCGCCTGGCCACGCCGTCAAGTCCCCCCGCCTCATCCATCCCTTGCTTGCCGAGGCGCTGCCACTCCCGCAACATCTCGAGGGTGATTTCCGTGCCCGGCGGGTTGAGCCGGTCCTCGGCGCGCTTCGTCAGCGTGCCGTCCGGACGCAGGTAATTTTTCAGCGCAACAGACCCGACGCCGTACTGCGTGGCCACGCCGTCAAGCCCCCCCGCCTTATCTATCCCCTGCTTACCGAGGTGCTGCCACGCTCGCAACATCTCAAGGGTGATGTCCGTGCCCGGCGGGTTGAGCCGGTCCTCGGCACGCTTCGTCAGCGTGCCGTCTGCACGCAGATAATGTTTCAGCGCGGCCAATGCGACGCCGTACTGCCTAGCCACGCCGTCAAGCCCGCCCGCCTCATCAATCCTTTGCTTGCCGAGGTGCTGCCATCCCCGCAACATCTCGGTGGTGACCGCCGCTCTCGCGCGCCCCGTACCAGTTTCTTTGCGGAGGATTTGAGCCGGCGGAGGCATTAAATCAGCATCGCTGCGACTGCCTGCATCCTGTGGCGCTACGCGCTTTCGATGGCAACCACTGGCATGCAGCCCCTGAGTTTCGGGGTGCAGCGATCGTTGGGCCGAGGTCGACGGCATGCCAGAGAACACACCGGCATGCGACGCCAGTATCCCTTGCATGTCCAGCACCGCGTCAAGTATTGCTGCTGTTGGGGGGCGAGACGGATGTTGAAGCGGACTCGGCGGCATGCCAGAGAACGCGTAGGTATGCAACGCCGGTATCCCTTGCATGTCCAGCACCGCGTCAAGTATTGCTGCTGTTGAGGGGCGAGATGGATGTTGAAGTGGACTCGGCGGCATGCCATACAGCGCGCCGGCATGCGACGCCGGTACCCCTTGCATGTCCAGCACCGCGTCAAGCATTGCTGGTGTTGCGGGGGGAGACGGGAGTTCCAGCCAGTTCGGCGGCATGCCGGATGACTCACCGGCCTGATACACCACACGCACGCTGGCGGCCAGCGTAGTTGGCGGCTGTGCGCTCCGTCGGAGTGGTGCTGAGGTTGATGCAGCCACTGGGGGCTGGAGGCGCTGAGCCTCTGCGCTGGAAACGGGAAGCATGGCGTTGCCTGATGGAAGTTCTTGTTCGCGATGCGCCTGCCATCGCCAGAAGGCCCATTGTGGGCAGTCTCACTGTGACATAAGCTCGCCATCGGCACTTGCATGATTCGCTCACTGGGGGTAATGACCCCATAGCTGCCGAACGTGCGCGATGGAGCCTGTCAGATTTTTAGTGTGCCGAGGTCATGAGACGATAACGGAACTAATGTCCTATGACCGATGCAACAGTGACCAAGAAGAGCAAGACAGGTACCGCCCGATCTGATCTCCACGGTCACCGACGAGGTGCTCGCCGACGTCGAGCAGTGGCAGCAACGCCCGCTCGAGGCCATGTATCCGATCGTGTTCTTTGACGCACTGCGACTGAAGAACCGCGACAAGAACAAGGCGGTCTATTTGGCGCTGGGTACCCGACAGGCCCGCGCACGTAGATGCTAACGAGGCGCGACGGCAGGAAGCGCCATCGCTAGTTTGTAGGCCTAGCTGCCGAACACCTTGTCCATGTCGGCGGCCCGCCGGCGCTTCTCCGGATGCAGGTATTTCGAGGTGGTCGCGATGCTCGCGTGTCCCATCAGTTTCTGCACGACTTCGAGCGCGGCGCCGTGCTCGAGCGCATGAGTGCCGAACGTATGACGCAGCCAGTGCCCCTGTAGGCACTGGCGCCGAACTCGAAAGTGCGACCGACGTTTGGGGTTCTTGAACTTGCACTGGAACGAACCCCACAGGATCGTACTCACCCGCACGTAACGATCGGCGCCACTTGAACACCAGGTTGGCGTTTAGTCCTCGCTCCATCGCTAAACGTGCCACCGACACGCCCGGCTCGTTGGCTAACTTGGCGATCTCGCGTCGAAAATCGATCGGATGATTCGGCACGCCCTTGCGGCCAACTTTCTTCGGTCCTTCTGTTGCCAAAGTAGTCCCCACCACTTCAAGTAGTGCACACCACTTTGAACACTTAACCTCGCCTCGTACAGACGGTACTCTTCAGGCCCTTACGGTGATGACGTTCAACGAACTGGATCTCGCACTACGTGGCGTGGCCGTTGGCCGTCGCAACTATCTGTTCGCTGGCGCGGACTCCGGCGGTGAACGGGCGGCCA
>NZ_CABPSM010000034.1 GCF_902459555.1 Pandoraea horticolens
TAATTTTTGTAATTTGGATCGCTATTGTTCAACTGCAGTTGACAAGTATTGAGATAAGAAGGGATCTCGTTCGAAATTCCACTCTTTGGCGTATTCCAAAATAAGTAAGGTTTGGCGCTCCCCTGAGGTCCTGCGACGATACTGACATAGTCAACCATCTCCAGACCGAGATCATGATCAACACCACCATCTATGGGATCCGCACCAAAAGCATCAAAAGCCGCGTAGTGTAGCGTTCCATTTCGTTTATAAAATAGGTAAAATATATCTCCTTTTGAATCGCTGAGGTAATACGGCACCATTGACTCTTCTGGCCGAAACCATCCCAAATAGACATTTTGCGGATCTTTTCCAAGTGGAAGTAACTTATGGCTACCCGCATTAAGACCGTCGCCACTCGTTAATACCATCGGGAAATTCTGGCTGTTCACATAGAAAACAGCTACCATATTGGTTTGATTATGATATTTATAGGCAATTGCCTGCGGTGTGCCATGCACTACGCCATCAGAACCTTGCAAAAATGAACAACCCATGTAGCTCGTGATGTTGTCAAACTTCTTTGTGCCTTCCAAATAATGGCGCAATGTATCGGCATAGGCTGCCTTTATCTCAGTCAGTGATTGAGCTGCGTAAACCAAGCGCGTTCCTCGACTCAAACTATTAGAACTATTGGGCATAGCGTCTCTCTTGTCTATTGATCAGATTGAGCGATGTTTCTGATTCGGTACACATGTGTTTTATCTTGTCAAGCATAAATCCATGCTATGCCGATTCTGGCATTTGATCATTATTTAAGCTGACGCCTGCCATAATAATTCCATTAATTCATGAAGTTAAAGGCAATCGGTTATGGCTAATTTGTCAGGATTCTTGCCACTGAAATGCCACAATTCTTTGCTCTAACGGGGTTGAGCGTGAGCTTTGTCTGCTTAGGCGATGCTATGTAATTCATAGTTGCTCGCTATGTATCGTCAAATCTAACTGAAGCGTTGCCGGATCGATGGCATTCCACATCGTCCCCCGCTAGGAGGAAATGTAGCAAATCATGGAGGAACTTGAACCTGTTAACGTAGAGAGGGGGCTGTGCGCATCGGCTTTGTTCGGAAGGGGGGTATTTTCGATTGCCCGATGTTCGTGAGCGGCGTGGCGGGTGTATAAAGTGGGGATTGATCATTTCGTCCCGCGAGTTCTCAGTGCCTTATCAGGCTCGGCTGGAAACAGGCGAAGCGCGAAAACGTCCCAAACCGACGGTCACATGGGCGACAAGATCACGCCGCACATGATGTCGTTCGTCAACCGGCGGCACCTGAGCCTGGAGCGGCTGGAAACCGCGCAGCGCGAGCTGATCGAGCTTTATTTGCGATTGGATCTGCCCAAGCACTGGGGCGACGGCAAGACAGTGGCGGCCGACGGCACCCAGTACGATTTCTACGACAACAATCTGCTGGCCGGTTACCACTTCCGGTACCGCAAGATGGGCGCGGTGGCATACCGGCATGTGGCCGACAACTACATTGCGGTTTTTCGGCATTTCATCCCGCCAGGCATCTGGGAGGCGATCTACGTCATCGAGGGACTTCTCAAGGCAGGCCTGAGCGTCGAGGCAGATACCGTTCATGCCGACACCCAAGGCCAGTCGGCGGCGGTCTTCACCTTCACACACCTGCAGGGCATCAAGTTGATGCCGCGCATCCGAAACTGGCAGGATCTCAAGCTGTACCGGGCGGATGCCGAGACGAAATACCAGCACATCGACGCCCTGTTCACCGAAACGGTCGACTGGGATCTCATCGAGCGGTATTGGCAGGACCTGATGCAACTGACGCTGTCGATCCAGACTGGCGCACTGTCGTCGCCCTTGCTGCTGCGCCGGTTCGGTGCGGCCAGCCCGAAGAATCGGCTGTCTTTGGCTGCAGAGGAACTGGGCAAGGTCATACGCACCATCTTCCTGCTCGAGTGGATCGGCAGCGGTGAACTTCGTCAGGAGATTACCGCCAGCACCAACAAGATCGAGTCCTACAATGGTTTTGCCAAGTGGTTCTCGTTTGGCGGTGACGTGCTGCCGGTTAACGATCCGGACGAACAACAGAAGCGCCTGCGCTACAACGACCTGATGGCCTCGGCCGCGATCCTGCAGAACACGGTCGACATGATGCAGGCGTTGCGGGCGATGGTGAAGGAAGGCATCCCGGTCAATCCGGCCGATATCGCCTTCCTGAGCCCCTATCTCACCAGCAACCTGAAGCGCTTTGGCAAATACGAGCTTGACTTCGAACGTATCGAGAGCTGGATTCGCGACAGCCTGTTCGCGGGGGCGGCCCATTCTATCCGGAGGCCCAAACGCCATGTCTGATATCGAGACCCCCTACGGCGCCGTCGATGCCGACGCGTTGCAGTCGTTGCAGCAGCGCTACGATACCCTGCTCATCCAACAGGCGGTGGATCAATTCGACGCGCTTCGAGCTCGCTGCGGACCGGATGGGCTGCGCGACGATCTACTGCGCTTGCATGGCATGGCGCATACCGTGATCAATGGCGCGAGCCTGTCATATCCGACCGACGATCTGACGCTGGTAGAACAAGCCGATTGTGTCATCGAGGAACTGGAAGACTGGGTGATGATGCTCGACCGGATGATCGTCGCGCTGCGTCCCCTGCAGGATTTGCGATCCAAAACAGACGACGATTACGACGATTCAATATGAAGCAAGCCAGTTACAAGTGGCAGTTTGCCCAGCGTTTCCGCCGCCATGCGTTCGGCTGGCGCTCGGATGCACCCATCCAGCGCATCAAGGAAGCGCTCGCTGAAATCAAGCAGGTCGCCCGTATTCAGTAGCACCAGGCTTTAGAGTCCGAGGGTTAATGTAACTGCTTTCCTGCCAGTATCTGGGTATACGCTGCTGGGGTTAATCCGCCCAGTGATTTCTTCGGTCGCTCCTCGTTGTACTCCCGCCGCCAGGATTCGATCACGACCTTTGCGTGCGACAAACTGGTGAACCAGTGCTCGTTAAGGCATTCATCCCGAAATCGCCCGTTGAACGATTCGATGTAGGCGTTCTGGTTCGGCTTGCCTGGCTCAATCAGGAATAGCTTCACACCTCGTACGTGCGCCCAGTTCAGCATCGCACGCCCGCAAAATTCCTTGCCGTTGTCAGTGCGAATTGCCTGTGGCAGACCACGATGCAATGCCACTCGATCCAGAATGCGCGTCAGTCCATTTCCGCTGATTGCCCGCTCCGGCACGATCGCGACCGCCTCATGCGTTGCATCATCAACCACCGTCAGGTTCTTGATCACACGGCCTTCGGCGGTTCGGTCGAACACGAAATCCATCGACCAGACCTGATTGGCCGCCGACGGCCGCCCCAACGACTGGCGATCTGAGACGAGTACTTTCTTTCGCTTGCGGCGACGCACCTGCAATTTCTCTTCCGCATACAGGCGCTCGACCCGCTTGTGATTGACCGCCTGCCCTGACTGGCGCAGCTTCAGATAAATCATTCCCGAACCGTAACGGCGATGCCGCTGAGCCAGCGCCACGATCTGTGCTCGCAAAGCCACGTTCCGGTCCGGGGCCGGTCGATAACGATAGGCGCTGGCGCTCATGCCGATTACCCGCAAGGCTCGGCGTTCGCTCAAGCCCCGCTCGCTCATATAGCGCACCAACTCCCGGCGAGATGGTGCGCTCACCACTTTTTTCGCAATGCCTCGCGAGTGACTTCGTTTTCCAGCAGCGATTCCGCCAGCAGCTTCTTCAGCCGGGCATTCTCGGCTTTCCCTTGTTCTCTACTCTGCGAACACTTCCTGCAACGTTCGCAAAGTGCTCATCAGGGTTTTATCGGACACAGCACCCTCTTTCTTGACTAGGCGCACCTTGTCCACGGCGCGAAGCTGATCCAGCAAAATCAGCCCATTCTTGCGCATGAACGTAATCGGAACACGGAACGGCGCGGCCCGCCCCTTGGTCGTCATCGGCGCGACGATAACTGTGCGCAGATGGTCGTGCATTTCGGGCGGGGAGACGACCACACACGGCCGCGTCTTCTGAATTTCGCTACCCTTTGTTGGGTCCAGAGCAACGAGCCAAATCTCACCGCGCGCTACCACACCAGCACCGAATCGTCCGCGTTGGAAAACTCGCCCATCACCAGCGCGTCATCGCCAGCAGCAGCCACATCCTGGCTGGCCTCAGCCCAGCCCTCACGCGCCTTCTTCTGCGGCTTTCGAATTACCAGCGCGTCGTCCTCAACAGCAATATCCACTTCGCCCTCCAGACCAAGCTGAGCAAGAATCGGTTTGGGGATAAGTACCCCCTGTGAATTGCCCATCCTTCGAATCGTAGCTCTCATAACGTCACCGTAAGCACAATGTTATTCCAAATCAACCAAAATGGCAACACAATGTTATTACATTAATCGTCATCTGTCTCGCTCTTGAAAGCTGCCCCGACCGAAGTCATTAATAGTCATCAGCCACCCGCGCCGCTGCCTCACTCAGCTCCTGCGAAGACACCTCCAGATAAGGCGCAACGTGATCCAGATGGGAGTGGCCAAGAAGTATCTGCACCGTCTCAATCGAATGGCCTTGCGCCAATAGGCGACTGGCAAACGTCCTGCGTCCCGAGTGGCTGCTGTAGCCACTCCTAAGCCCTGCGGCACGGTAAAGGCCGGTGACATAGCTCTGCAAGCTGTCTGCCGCCAGGTATTCGACCTGCTCTCCGCTGTCGCTCGTCCGACGCTTGACGCTCAGCTCGTAACGGCTCCCCTTATGCGTAAGAATCAGCGACGTCTGGGGCATTAAGCCCCGCCACTTCCGGCGATCCATTGCAGTGCCCTTGCCCTGCTCCCACCGCCATTCGATGTACCGATCGAGTGCGGCAAGCGCCTTCGAATGGCTTAGGTACACGCAGCGCTGGCGGCAGCCTTTCGTGATTGCTGCTCGCAGGCTCACTTCTTCTCGAATCAGTCCGGACGGCTGGAGCACATCGGCCACTTCGATGCGGGCAATCTCGGAGATCCGCATCCCGCAGGTAAAACCCAGCAGCAGAACGAGTGCATCACGCTCCGGGTGCCGACTGGTGGCCTCGGTCACGCGGAGCAGGTGGCGGATTTGGGCAGGTTTGAGCGTCTTGGCGCGTTTGATGTGCATGGTTTCTCGGTCCTCGTAATGCGCTCGAAATTGAGCTTGTTACGAGAGAGAAACGCCGCGCGCTCCTTTTCATGATAAACGCCCGTGGTTCCTGCCGTCCTCGGAAAATCTGCGCCAAGCTAATCACGAAAGCTTTGAGTCGAGGAGACCGGATTAGCATCGATGCACGCCACGCATAATTGCCTAACTCGGTTCGCAGAATTGAACCCATATTCTGTCCACGGCAGAGTCCACAACCGTTTTGCACCTATTTTCTGTCGCGCGACAGAAACGCACTTAAATTGTGTCCACATTGCTGGACAAAAATTAGGGTGTTGATGCCGCTCTTAAATCAGTAAGTAATTGATTTTGTTAATTATGTTGGGTAGCTTCGAGTGCCCTACTTTGTGTCCGCCAACTACAATTTAGGCATAGAACTGGGGCGAATTTGTGTCCATTGCGACTGGTACGCGGATCAACGGTACTTTACCGCTTCCCTGAGGCATGGATAGTTGGCAGTAGTTGCTCCAGCGAATTAATGCTACCGATGCCTTGATGCCGAGTGCTGGATCGGTCAAGGAGAACCGCCCGCATACCCGCGGAATTGGCACCTGCGCAATCGCAGGCGGATAAAGGTGTTTAACGATCTGAAAATGCGCGGCGTGAACGACATCCCGCTCGCGGTGACCCATGGTCTCAGGGGCATGCCCGAAGCGCTGGCTGCCGTGTTTCCGGCCACGACGCTACAAACCCGCATCGTCCACCTGATCCGCAACAGCCTCGATTACGCGAGCTGGAAGGACCGCAAATCGCTCGCTGCCGCGATTCGACCGATCTATACCGCACCGAGCGCCGAAGCGGCACAGGCCGAACTCGATAGCTTTGCCGATGGGCCATGGGGCCAGAAATTCCCGCCGGTCAGTGCGGCCTGGCGTAATGCCTGGGATCGTGTGATTCCGTTCTTTGCGTTTCCACCGGAAGTGCGCAAGGTGATCTACACGACCAATGCCATTGAGAACATCAACTCGCAACTACGCAAGATCATCAAGACCCGTGGGCACTTCCCGAGCGATGATGCCGCAACCAAACTCATCTGGCTGGCGCTGCGAAACATCACGGCTGATTGGGGCCGCGCAGCCAAGGACTGGAAGACAGCAATGAAACAATTCGCTATCCTTTACGCAGATCGATTCGTTCGTCCTTCCGTGTGACTCTCAACCCGCCTTGAACACGGAATTTCTGACACCCCCAAGGCAACTTAAAATACAAGGTCCGCGCCGACGATTCACCGGCGTGGCCTTGACTAATCAGTGCCCTGCCCGCCCTATCCCGCGCGCGGATTAGCTCTTCGAGGTCACACGATGACAGCACTGTTCGTCGCGTCGGGCACAGCTATCTTGTGCCACGCTAATGTCCTTGGCCGTTTGGGCGGAATACACGGCATTTCACGATCTTCCGGCATGGCATTCAGCTAAAATGCATCGCCACCTGTGATTGCAAAATGCGCTTCGAATCGCGCGTCTTGAGCAACGTCGAGAAACTTGTGCAGCGCGCTGCCATTCCTTCGTCTGCCAATGTTTGCCGAATCGCTGCACCCAACTGATCCAACCGATAGATACGGCAGGCCACGCCTGCAAATGTCAACCGTGCAGCGTTATCGAACTGATCGTAATCAACCGGGTAAACAACAGCCCGCTTTCCTTCCCGCAAGCAGTAGTACAAAACACCTGAACCGCCGTGGTGCACCACTAGGTCATAGCGGCAGAGGAATTGATCATAGTCGACAAATGAAAGGCGCGTGAAATTGCCATCGCGCTCCACATTCTGAACCGCATCCCGGCCATCGCTGAAATGGATTTCGATCAAAGGCATCGCAGCTGCCACGCGTTGCACCTCTGCCGCAATCTGCCCCTTGCACCAGTTCAGATGTGTGCCCATCGTCACCAATACATGCCGCTTTCCGGGTCGGAACGGGGGGGCAGACGCAATCGGGGGCGGTGTATAGAGCATCGGCCCAATCATGGTGGTGGCCGTCGGCCACGATCGTGCAAATTCCAGTTCTGGCATCCCCAGCACCAGAATACGCTCGCGAGAATAGATCGCTTCCGTGCCATCGGCACGATACACCGACACTAAACCGACCCGTCGCATGGTATCGGCGTACAACAAGCCGACGGCGGATTTAAATGTGCGCACGCAAAAACGACCGGCAGCATCGCGTGCCTTGCCTGCCAGGCCGTTTTTTGGCAGCCATCCCCCCATATAAGCCGGAGGCCCATCCCGGCTTTCCAGTACACATGGAGACGGCAAGCTGGTCCACCACGCCATTCCGAGCTCATCGGCCACCAAACCGACGCTGGCCAGTGTGAAGTCTGCAATGAGAAGATCTGGCCGATCATGTCGGTACAGGCCGAAGAGTTCGTCTCTAAGTGTCTGAACCAGTTGCAGCGCCGACGAGAATTGGCGGTGCAGGCGCAGCGGATTACTGCCGACAGCGTAAGGCGGGCTAACAACATCTCGCAACGCCACATCTCCATCAGCAAGTACAGGCACTCCTTCAAGCCCAGCAGCGACGATGCGCCCTTGTGCCGCCGGGGTACTAACCACCCGTACGTCGTAATCACTTGCGAGTGCGCGCCCCATTGCCAGGATTGGATGCAAGTGTCCGCTGAACGGCGGAGCCAGAAGATCAATGCGGCGACGGCTCACGACTTTTCTCGTAACGCAGCAGGCCGGTGCTGCTGCACTTCGCCGATATGGTGACGGCATAGCCCAAGTACTTCAGAGCTTTGCAGATAGCCAATGTGACCACATTCCACGCGATAGTCGGCCTCGTCGAAAAAGTAGCGCGACAGCCAGTCGCCCCTGCCTTGAACCAAAATCGTCTCGCAGTTCGGCCGGCCTCTCGCCACCGGCCCGAGCGCAATGACACGGATACACTGCAACTCGGAAGCAGTAAGGTGTAGATTGAGTAACAACTCCAGCCCGCAACTACCGGCAATGAACACTGTCACTTCGGCGCGGGCAAGCAGTGTCACCAAATCCTGGCGATACGCTGCTGCGAAGGCCGACGTCCGGGAGCGCAGGTACATCCAACCGTTGCTCAGACTCGCACACCAAAGTGGTGTCGTCTGGTGAGGAGGTGTATTTTCCCTGTAAGGGAAATTTGCGGGTACCGCAGCGCCAGGCGGTAACGTCAGTGCGTCCAAAAAGCAGGATTGCGCTGGGCTGAGCGCCCAACATCGACGATTACTTTGGCCAGTCAGAAAAGCCACCTGAAAGGGAATGGCACGGGTCATCGCGACAAAAACCTGTCGTTGTCGAACACCTGATAGCACCGCGTACGCCAGTGGATTCGGCGCCAGCACACAGCGTGTAGCAGATGCAGGGGCTGCAAGAGTTCCGATAGCAACGACAGAAAAGGATGCTGACGCAGATGCCCGAACACTACGGACTGTGTTGTGACCAGGATCAGTGCACGTACGAACAAAAGAGTGACGACGAACAGCCAGTTATGACTCGCCGGGGAAACGACAGCAAGCATGAGCATAGCTGCAAGCGCCAATGGCGGAATGCCGTGTAGCAGGGTAATCAGCGCATTCATTCCCGGTCGCTGACGGCGCATAAGAAGTATCGCAAACAGGAACCAGCGATGCATCTGGCGCAGATATGCCGACGACGTGGGTATCGTGGTGGCGACCTCTTGTGGAAACGGAGTCTGGTGAATGCGCCCGCCATGCGCTCGGATCAGATCGGCAACCGCCAGATCGTCAGTCAAGTGCGAAAGCACGGACGTAAAGCCACCAATCGATTCCAGCGTAGCGGTGTGTAGCGCATAGCACATGCCATTGATGGACACCGGTCCGGCGATTTGCAACAGCGGCAGGTAAGTTTGCGCGGAATTGTTGTTGACGAACTGCGCCAGCAAGTTCGAGAGCAAGTTATCGCCTTCCCGGTAATAAGGCAAACCTGTTGCCAATTGCGCCTGACTCAATGCCCCAAGTAATGCTTGCATACTACGTTCAGGCAAGCGAGTGTCATCGTCGAGCACAATCAGCACCGGCGTGCGAATCCGATTGCGTGCGCGCTCTAGTTTGAATAACTTCGGATTGGTACAGGACGGCGCCGGCGGGAAGACCATCACGTCGATTTTTCGGTCGCGGTGCTGCTGCAACAATTCAGAAGTTACCCGATGTGCTTCCAGATCACCTTCATCAATCAACCAGCAAAACCGGGCTTGTGGCAGTGCGTCAAGGTTATCCTTGAGCACATGAGCTAACTGCGGATCCCCGCTCAGGATGGGGGTACAGATCGTCACGTCCGAGTGCGCCAGCGTCGTTTTCATGACGAAATAACGTTTTGCATAGCGCAGTGCCAACCCGGATTTGATCGACAGCAATATCAAATATGCAGCGCCAAGGACATACATCATTGCGACCTCTGCCAGCGCACGAAGCGTTCCACCCCGTCAATAAGATCAACCGACGGCGGTCCCATAGCGGTAATGGCCCGAGTGACGTCGAACGTTTTTGAATAGGCGAACACTGAGACTCCGAAACGAGTAATAGGTGGCTCACCCGGCAGGTGCAACAATCGCCAAACGGCTTCGGTCAGTGTTGCTGTCAGCATGGCAGTCGATAATTTTACTTGGCGCGATGGTATCGGCAATCCGAGCCGGTCAAGCGTGATGAGCAGAAAGTCCTGAATCGGCACGGGCTGATTGTTAGTCACATTGAAACAGCCGCGGATGTCCGGGCGCGTGGCGGCGGTCAGCAGGTAGTCGCACAGCGACTCAATGTAAATCAAGTCGCCAACAGCTGGCGTACCTTCGTTGACGAACAGAGGAAGCCTACCTTTTGCGGCTGCGGCCAGAATACGAGGAAACAGCACCGTGTCACCAGGGCCGAACACCGCGCGTGGGCGCAGGATCACCCAACTGCCCTGGTAGCGATGCACCAACTCCTCCGCCAGATACTTGGTTCTTGCATACTCGTTCACGAATGAGGGCCCTATCGGGCTATCTTCGGTGATACCGAACTGGTGTTCATGACGGTAGAACACTGAACTCGATGATAGATACACCAGTTTCGGACAGCCATTGCGCTCACAAAAACGGATGACCTCTTTAGTTGCATCGACGTTTTGCTGCTCGAACTGTGCCGGCGTTCCCCACGGCGATGCGCGTGCCGCACCATGAATCACGGCATCCGGTTTGAATGGCAAATCGAACGGCAACGACAGATCTGCGCTCGTATAATTCGGCAGATTGAGCCGACTGCGGGCGACGCCATGAAGCTGCACGTCAGCACGGCTGGAAAATCGACGAATGAACGAGCGGCCTACAAAGCCGGAGGCGCCAGTCACGAGTATCTTCATGAAGAAATTTCTGAGATGGAATCAGGCGAATGATTGCATGGCGTCGACCGTTCAAGACCGCGAATGCGGCGACGCTTGTCGGCGCTATCTTTGACTTCAAGCTTGTCGAAAGATAACGCGGGAGACTGAACTTGCAGGGTAGACCACAGTCGTTCCAGTTCACGCCTCACCGACTGCCCGATCTTGGGCAAGTCTCCTTGCGTATGCAAACGTATTAATAGTCCCCACGTTCGCTGTTCGATTCTGTAGTCGTTGAATTGCTCCTGAACGACCAGCATCGCACGGCGCAATTGGTCCGGAAATATGGGTATCAGCGAATTGCCGCATTTCGCGCTGAGCCAAAGTACGTCATCGCGTCGTCCTTCGATAGCCGCGAGTCGTAAGCTATGTCGACCACATGTACACGGCGTGGGAGCAATCTGTAGCACGTCGTCCATCCGGAATCGAACGAAGAGTTGCGTTTTTCTCGTAAAGTCAGTGATGATCGATTCAAAGCGACCACCAGCGTGGTCGACCCAGGCCGGTTCGATATGTAGAAACTCTTCGTTCAAATGCAGTGAGCCGGCACCACAGGTATATCCAAGAAATCCTTCGGTACACTGATAAATCTGGATGACAGAGACGTCCCACACCTGCTCAATGGCGGTGCGATCGTCGGGTTCCAGCACTTCAGCCACGCTGATAACTTGTGCCGGGCGCAGGAACAGCGAGCTACTACGTTGGAGATCTGCCAGTCTATGCAGCACCGACGGCGGCGCGATAAGGATATCCGGGGCGAAGTCTGCAAGTGCTGACAAGTGGACAGCCATCGACGCGATCAAATCGAAGAAGCGAAACCCTACGCGCATGCCATCGACCGTTTCGTACAGATTACTGTTGGCGCGCAAAAAAAATGCGACGCGCACCCGAGGCGAGAACGGATTCAATACTCGTCGCAGCATGGGCCCTGTAAGTATGCGTGCAAGCATGATCCCGGCCCAAACGTGACGCTCCCGAGTACTGGCGAGAAACACATTGGGATCGCCGGATGTGCCGCTGGATAATCCAATGGTGACACCACCCGGCAGCGTCGAGCGGAAGTTGCGCTCTGTTTCGGCACGTAATGCCAACTCTCTGGCGTCATCAAGCGTAATGCCCGCAGTGTTGAATGCATCAAACTGGTTCAACATGTCGCGCTTGGTCACGACGGGCATCGAGGCCAACGCTTGGTTTGCGTACCGGCGATAAAAGTCCGACTTGGGCAAAACTTTCGATGAAAATCGGCGGAGTTGCCTCTGCTGATATGCCAGCAACGCTTCGCGGCTGCGAAAGCGTAGTCCCCAGCGAGTGCGTACGAATGCGTGAAGAAATGCGAACGCATTGGCAAGACGATTCGTCATTGGTCCTCCCACGCCTGCTGGTAGGTACTCAAACTTTCATTGCAATGCGACGGCAAGATGGCCAACTCAGGATGTCGTTCGGCTAAGGCGTGGATACTTTCGATAGTCTGACAATAGTCAAACCAACTGTGCATAAGAGGGCGTGCCAGAAACGACGGCATGCGAAGTTCGCGAAACGCCTTGTGCGACCAGCATGCATCCGCACATAGAAACACGTCCCGGCCCGCTTCGTCACGCAACAATACGCCGATCTGCCCTGCGGAATGTCCGGGCAGAGTAACGCCGACCAGGCTACGATCACCTAAAAGATCGAATCCCTCCCCGAACGCATTCCATGGCGCTTGCAACCTCACCTTCGGGGCGCTTTCGGCAAACACGACTCGGTTGCCAAAATCGTCGGGCAACATCCTCGGCAACAGCCCATGAATCAATCCTTGAAAGCGTCCGGCATTGGTGATTTGCGCATAGCCTGCCGCAGAAGCGATGAAACGAGCGTGCGGCAAATCGCACAGGCCTGCGATGTGGTCGGCGTGGAAATGCGAGATTACGCACGTCAGAATGTCGGACGGTGTCAGGCCGAAACGCCTGAGCTGCGCGGCCAGTGTCTGATGTGCAGGCAAATGAAGTGGTGTTGTCCAGCGGTACAATCGCTCGGGAAACGGTACCGTCGCGCGCAAAAAATGTGAGGCGTAGCCGGTATCGAACAGGATAGGCCCGATAAGCGGATGCATGATGAGCGCGGAGAGTGCCGGAAAACTGACCGGAGCCACTCCGCCACCGCGAAGCGTAATGCGTTCGCAGTGTCGGCAGGATCCAACCTTGAGCAAATGAAGCGCAACATGGGTAGCCATCGGGGTCCCCTTTAGTAGCGAAGCATAACGCCACCAAGAGATAGCCCGGCCCCAGACCCCAACAGCAGTGCGGTGTCACCAGGTGCAATGCGGCGCGAGACGATCGCAGTATGCAGAGCCACAGGCAAGGACGCCGCGATCTGGTTGCCATGGTCGTGCAACACACGCACAACCCTATCCGCGCGCAACCCGAGCAGCTCCACAGCATGATCAAGCGCACGTCCCGAAGCTTGATGCGGTATCACACAGGTGATGTCATCGGGTTGCATACCGGCCTTGGATAATAATCGCTCGAAAAACGCCGGAAAACGTTCGGCAACCACGCGGTATATCGCCTTTCCATTCATCTCGAAATAGCTTCCTGCGAGAAACGCTTCCAGATTGCGATGTGGGCTCATCCGAGTGCCGCCGGAACGCAGTTGGCACAAAACACCACCAGCGCCGTAGGTTTCGATATGCGATGCCAGCAATGCTGCTGTGCCGCCCCGGCGCGCCTCTACCACTACGGCAGCTGCACCGTCACCGAACAGACTTGCCGTGGTGACGTCGTTCATATTAAGGCCCGCCGATGCGATTTCACTTGAAACAATCAGCGCTCGCCGGTACCGTCCGGCCATGAACGCACAGGCAATTAGATCTATGGCTGCGATAAAGCTCAAGCAAGTCGCGTTGACGTCGAATGCAGGAATTCCGGAGTCCCCCAGACCGAGTGCGTGCTGAATCTGCGATGCCAAACATGGAATAGGTTGCTCCATGACAGCACTGGCTGAAATGATGCAGTCGATCTGTTGCAGCGAAATGCCGGCAGCATCCAATGCTCGCTGCGAGGCTTGTGCGCCCATGTAGCTGGATGTTTCACCTTCGTCGACAAACCGACGACTGGTGACCCCTACCTGTCGCTCGGTCCAACCTGCCCGGCGCCCAAAGCGGACATCAAACTCCTCGGACGAAACTAGTCGAGAGGGTTTGTATTCGCCGGTGCCGATTACGGCAAACTGAATCGGGATCTGAAGCATTGCGTAGTTATTTTCGTTTTCGCAAGTCGTATGGTGTTATGCAAACTGGCCTGACCACTACGCCTTAACGACAGCCCTTCAGGGGGCATTGCCTGTGGCTATTCAGCGAGGTGACTTATGAGTGCTCAAGATCGACGCGACAATGGAGGCGAAGATTTTGAGCCTCAGGAAAAGTGGAATCCGGGGATTTATATCTCAGCCATCGCCCGCGATGGCCTACTATAAAGACAAACTGTACTTGGCGTATCAGGACGGAGATCGTAAAGGTCATCGGCTTATACACAATTGTCGGCGTTACTGTCGGCGCCTAATGCCCGTAAGGTCTTGGCAGCGACATGAACATCTCGAAGTCCGAGCCAGATAGCTTTCGCACCGGGCTCGCCATCGCCTTTACGGCCGAGGAAACCGCCCAATTGGGCGATCAAGCGAAGCACCTCGTCAAGCTTGGGCTTGTCCGGCTGCTTGGCCTCAGTGAGCAAGTATGCGCCGCGCGAATTTCGTCGACATCGAAGAACAGCTCAGCGTCCAGACACGACCAGGAACAACGCCAAAGCGCGTTCGAGCCGCTCAATCGTGCCCAACTGCAGGGCCTCAACGCGGCAACCGTTCTTCAACACATTGAACAGAATCTCGATTTCCCAGCGCGCCCGGTACCAGTCAATGAGTTCGGTGGCCTGCTGCAATGTCGTTCGTCGCTTCTCGGTTAGTCAGCAGGCGCCACTCGATCGGCTGTTACCGCGTAGGTCGGATGCAAATACATGCCGCACACGGCCAAGCAAAAGTGTTTTCATGTTGTGAATAAAATCAGGGCGTCGACGGCACGAAACTGATGAGGGTTTTTGCAACATTGGCTGTGGAGTCAGTGCCTAATACGATAGGGTCTTCGTCCTCCCCCGTAGTCCATGGGTCGTCACTATTCGCAGCCAGAGTCCATGTGCCGCCCGACTGAACATCAAAACTAAAAGAGTCCGCCTCAGACACGCAATCCTCCGTAGCAGTTATTTGCCGAGACGCTTCGGTTATTACTAAAAACTTGTTTACTTCGTGGGAGAAAATATAGAAGCATGGTCGCTTGTACTCGTCATATAAGGCAAATATGAACGAAAATTTGTGATGATTTTGCGTTTTCTCGAATGATAGTGTAAGGGCGCTTGCATTAACGGCAATCCACTCATTACTTATAGGGTCTTGTAACCTGTACCACGTTGGACTTATGTTTTGCTGGCTCATATGTTTTCCTCCTGCAGCGATTTAAGCTTCTAGTTGCATCTTAATTTGCAGTATAAATTGTAAGTGATTTTTCGAAAATATCGCTGTTCGATTTAAATTGCCATTAACTCAATAATCATGGCTATCTCCGCCAGAACCTAGAACCCCCAAGACCACAAGCGCAAAATGTATGCCCCACCTCTTGTTTGCATAACACCATACGATCCGACCACAGCCAACTATCAGAGTTGATAGTGTGCATACCAAGATGCCAGAATTATTGTTTGCTTGGCCCCGGTGACCTTGCCCCTGTTTCACGAATCCCATAACTGAATCTATCTGATCGCTTTGACCTGACGGATATTTTCGTACCACGGGTGTCTAGAGAATCACGGCCCCGGTGGTTGAACTACATTCGCTAACCCGACGGAATTCGGCCGGGGTCAGGTACTGCAAACTCGAATGCGGGCGCACTTCGTTGTAGTGAGTGCGCCAGTCTTCGATCACGATCTTCGCCTCGATCCGATTGCGAA
>NZ_CABPSM010000035.1 GCF_902459555.1 Pandoraea horticolens
GTCAACGGCAACCCCAACCTTGCGCGGGACCAGGCTGCACGCGTCATTCTCAATCAGGTCAACAGCAACTCCCCGAGTCAGCTGCGCGGCTATCTCGAAGTGGCGGGCAAGGCGGCGCAAGTCGTGGTTGCCAACAGCGCGGGCATCATGGTGGACGGCGGGGGCTTCATCAACACCACCCGGGCCGTGCTGACCACCGGGACCCCCATCCTCGGGGCGGACGGAAGCCTCGCCGGCTACCAGGTCAACGGGGGGCGCCTGTCGATTCAGGGCGAAGGCCTGAACGCCGCCAACGTCGATCAGGTCGATCTCATTGCGCGCGCCGTGCAGGTCAACGCGGCGTTGCACGCAAAAAATCTCAACGTGGTGACGGGTACGAACCGTGTCGAACATGAGAGCCTGGCGCTCGAGAAGCTGGCGAGCGATGGGGCGACACCGGATGTCGCGATTGACGTCGGTCAGTTGGGGGGCATGTATGCGCAGCGCATTTTCCTGGTTGGCACGGAAAACGGCGTCGGCGTTTCCAACAAGGGCGTCATCGCTGCCCAGGCCGGGGATCTGACGCTCACGACGGAAGGAAAACTCGTCTCGACCGGCAAGACCGAGACGAGCGGCAATCTCGCGGTCGCGGCGCGCGGTGGGATCGAGAACCGGGGCAGTGTGTACGCAGGGGGCGGCGCCGATCTGCGCACCGACGCGGCGCTGGAGAACCACGGCGTGCTGGGGGCGGCCGGGGATCTTGCCGCGCGGGCGGCGAGTGTGGCGTCCGACGGCACGTTGGGCGCCGGTATCGACGCGAATGGCCAGGCGACGCTGGCGGGCAATCTGTCGGTCACGGCTGACGGCAAAGTCTCGGCAACGGGGAGCAATGTCGCCAGAGGCGATCTCGCCATGACGGGGGGCGCGGTGGACCTGAGCGGCAGCCGCACCGATGCGAGCGGCAGCCTCTCGCTCACCTCCACGGCGGCCGACGTTGATCTCCAAAAGGCCATTGTCACGGCGTCGAACGCGCTGAAGGTCCAATCGGCACAGCATGTTCTGAACGCAGGGGGGGCACTGGGCGCGGACACCCTCACGCTCGCCGCGATGGGGAACATCGACAATCGCGACGCCCAGACGGTGGCGACGACGCGGCTCGACGTGAGCGGTACCGGCATCGACAACCAACGGGGTCTGCTCCAGTCGGGGACGGCGCTCACGGTCAAGGGAACGACGCTGGACAACACGGCAGGCCGTGTCGTTTCACTCGCTGGCGACGATACGTCGGTCGACATCAAGGGTGAACTGCGCAATGCAGGAGGCACCACGGCCAACGGCAAGACGGGCGGGGTGATCGGCGCGAACGGCGATCTTCGGGTGCATGCCGATTCACTGGTCAATGCGTCGCAGATCGTCGCCGGCAAGGCGCTGAATGTCGTCGCGAACCAGGTGGACAACACCGGCGGGGAGGTCATCGGAGGTGGCGACGTCACGCTCGGTGTGGACGGCACCCTCGACAATACCGGCGGACGTTTGTTCGGCGGCACGTCGCTGTCGACGACAAAGGCGAGCACGCGTGTCGTCAACGCGAACGGCACGATCGAGAGCGCGGGCAACGTGGCGATGCAGGTGTCGTCGCTGGAGAACGCCGGTGGCGCGATTCGCTCGAATCAGGATATTGGCGTGGGCGGCGCCATGAGCGGCGCCGGCCAGATGACTGCGGGACGCGACCTGACGGTGGCTGCGGTTGGCGATTACCTGAACTCGGCGACCAATCGTCTGCGCGCGGACGGCGTGCTCAAACTGACCTCGACAGGGCGTCTGACCAACGAGGGGGCGTTCAATGCGCCCGGCACGCTCGACGTCCAGGCCGGAGAAATCGTCAACACGGCCAGTGGTGGGTTCAACGCTGCGACAACGCATTTGAGCGCCGGTGGGCTGTTCTCCAATGCGGGCAGCATTGGCGGCGACACCGTGCGCCTCCAGGCGGGCCACTTCGTCAACACGAATGCCGTGCTGGGCAACGACGTGCAAGTCAACGCGAACGACATCGAAAACCAGGGGGCGGCGGCCGTCATGGGGGGGGCGAAGCGGTTGGCGTTGTACGCGCCGAATTCGGTGTCGAACTACGATGGTGCGTTGCTCTACAGCACGGGCGACATCGAGATTGCGCGTGATGGCACCCGCGATGGCACGGGGCTGCTCGCGAACCAGACAGCGACGCTGAACAATCGTTCGGCCAACATCATCGCGGACGGCAATCTGGACATTGCGGCGCATGTGGTGAACAACACGCGCACGAGCATCGTGACGCGGTCCGGTACGCCGGAGAGCACGACGCAGAGCTTTAGCTTGTACACGGCAGGACTGCCCGTCGGGGAGGAGACCCTGGGGCACACCAGCCTGACGTTCCCGGAGTGGAACTGGAGCGCGGGCTTTGCACCGGTGTCGTCAGCGCTGTTGGAACGTCTGGCCAGGCCGATCACGGTCGAGGTGCCGAAGTCCCAGGTGGCGAACCTGGACGCGGCGTCCAAAACGTTCAGTCTGACCAAGCCGCTCGAAGAGTCGTACCAGGACGCCACGACGGCTGGCAGGGGGCCGTGCGATGACCACGGGCAGTGCGCGTCGACCACGAAAACGCGGGAAGTCGGCAAGAACCCTACGCAGTATTACAACAACATCGTCGACAACGGTTCGACGTATCGCATCACGTTCTGGCCGGACTGGGATCCGAACACGATGATCCGCCCGGATCAGGCCATCTCTCGCGGCGATCTCGGCATCGATCAGCATGACTACAACGAGATCTCGCGTCGCGTGACGACCACCCGCACGCGCGACGAACTCGTCAGTGCGACCCCGGAAGCCAAGTTGCAGGCGCAAGGGTCGATCCGGATCAATGCCGACGGGGGGGCTGTCAACAACCAGTCCTCGACGATGACGGCCGGCCGGGATCTCATCCGGCGCGCGCAGGGCGGCACGATCAACGACACGGGCATCGTCTTGCAGGAGAAGGTCGCCCAGTCGCAGACGTCGACCTTCTACTGGCACCAGAAGTCGGGTGGCGACAGCGAGCAACTGGATGTGGCGTACCCGGTCACGCCGCTGCCGCCGGTGACGGTGGCGTCGCTGCCGGCCATTGCGCTGGGCGGGCAGTCGGTGCAGTCGTTCGGGCACGACATTACCGTGGCGAGCGTCGATCGAACCGGCAATACCGTGAACGGCGCGGGTGTCACTCAGACGCTCGGCTCGTCGGCGCAAGCCATTCCCGGCCTCACGCTGCCGCGCAATGGCCTGTTCCAGATACAGCCGGCGCCGGGCCAGACCTACCTGGTCGCGACGGACCCTCGTTTTACCAGCTATGGGAAGTTCATTTCCAGCGACCACATGCTCGGCGAACTGGGGCTCGATCCGCAGAAGACGCAAAAGCGTCTGGGCGACGGCTTCTACGAGACGCAACTGGTGCGCGACCAGATCACGGGCCTGACCGGCAAGACGCTGCTGGCGGGCTATACCGACTATCTCGACGAGTACACGGCGCTGCTCAATAACGGGGTGGCGTACGGCAAGCAGTTCGGGCTGGCGCTCGGGGTGGGCCTGTCGGACGTGCAGATGAAGCAACTGACGAGCGACATGGTGTGGCTCGTCTCGCAGAACGTGACGTTGCCGGACGGCTCGGTGCAGTCGGTGCTGGTGCCGAAGGTGTATCTGGCGCAGGCTAATAGGGTCGATCTCACGAACACTGGGGCGTTGGTGGGCGGGGGCAGCGTGAAGCTTGCCGCCACCGGTGACGTCAAGAACAGCGGTCGGATCGTCAGCGACACCGCGACGACCATTCTTGGCGACACCATCGTGAACCTCGGCGCCGTCGGCAGCGGCGGTACGACGGCGCTCTCTGCGTCGGGCGACATTCGCAATACGGGCGGACACATCGGCGGCAAGGACGTCGTGGCACAGGCTGGCCGCGACCTCATCAACGAATCGAGCACGCTGACGCAGAAGGCGGGGACCGACAATGGTGGCGGCTTCACGTCGTCGGCGTCGGCCACCGGTATCGGGGCGGTCGGCGTCATTTCGGGCACGAACAGCGTTGCGGCCGTGGCCGGGCGCGACGTCACGCTCAATGCGGGCGCCATCGCCAGCGATGGGGCCGTGGTGGTGGCGGCCGGGCGCGACATCAAGGCCAATACGGTGACGGTGGGGCAGTCGCAGACCGTCGGCACGACCGATGGCCAGAACGGCGGCAGCGATGTCGTCGCGCAGCACGTAGGCAGCGCGATCTCCGCGGGCGGGAACCTGACGACCGTCTCCGGGCGCGACACCACGTTGACCGGTGCGACGATGGCGGCCGGCGGTAACGCGACGGTGCTGGCGGGCAACGACGTGACCGTTACCGCCGCCAAGGACTCGCATACCCACGACGAGCGCTCGTTCGGCGGCTCGCTGCAGTACACGAAGTCGTCGCTGGACGAGGCGGTGCGCGGCTCGTCCGTGAGTGCGGGCGGCGATGTCCTCGTTGGGGCGGGGCAGACGGGCGCCGTCAATGGCGTGTTGGGCGCGTATCAGGTCAGTCAGGTCAGCCCTGTGGGGGCGTCCTCCGGCACGGGCAATCTGTCGTTGCTCGGCTCGTCGGTGTCGTCGCAAGGCGCCGGAACGGTGGCGTTGGCCGCGACGGGCGACGTCACGACCGGCACGGTGACGGAGACGCACGATAGCAAGAAGTGGCAGCACGACAGCAGTTCGGGATTCCTGTCGACTACGGAGGAGACGTCGGCCTCGAACGCGCACCAGACGATTGGCGTGGGTTCCACGGTTTCCGGTAATGCGGTGGGGGTTGCTGCGGGACGGGATCTCGCGGTGAGCGGATCGACGGTGGTGGGCACGCAGGATGTGGCGTTGCAGGCAGGGCGCGATCTGCACATCGCATCGGCCCAGAACGAAAGCGAGAGCAGTTCGTTCTACGAGAAGAAGCACTCGGGCTTGGGGGCATCTGGGGGCGTTGGAATCTCGTACGGTAAGAACGAGCAGCGCGACTGGACGAACGACAGCGGCGTGACGCAGACGGGCAGCCTTGTGGGCAGCCTGAACGGTAACGTGAGCATGGTCGCGGGCAAGGATCTGACGGTGCGTGGCAGTGACATCGTGGCGGCAGGTGACGTGACCGGCATTGGGCAGAACGTCACGGTCGAGTCGGCGCAGGAGCGTAGCCATCACGACGAGACGCACGAGTTCAAGAGCTCGGGCTTTACGTTGGCGGTGAAGTCCCCGGTCATCGACGCGATACAGAACGTGACGAACCAGGCCAAGTCGGCTGCCGACTCGGGCGGCGACGCGCGTGTGTCGGCGCTGCGGGGTTACGCTGCGGCCAGCGGGGCGTATGGGGCTTACAACGAAGCCAATAAGGCGCTCGATGCGCTCAAGAGCACTGATCCGAACGTGAAGCCGGAGGTGAAGGTCGAGTTGAGTTGGGGCTCGTCGAGCAGCAAGTCGACGTCGTCGTTCGATGGCACGACCAACGTGGGGAGCCATATCAAGGCAGGCGGCACTGCTGCGTTCGTTGCGACGGGGGATGCGGCCTCCGGCAAGGGCAACGTCAACATCGTGGGGTCGAATGTCGATGCAAAGGACGTGCTCCTGCAAGCGACGAATCAGGTGAACCTGCGCAACAGCACGGATACGGAGTCGAGTCGTAGCGAAAACGAGTCGAAGAGCGGGAGCTTCGGTGTGTCGTTCGGCACGGGCGGCTGGGGCGTGTCGGCGTCGTTGTCCCGGGCGCATGGCGATGCGAACTCGGATTCGCAATTCCAGAACAATACGCACATCAATGCGAGCAACACGGCGGTGATCGTGAGCGGGGGCGATACCAACATCGTCGGCGCGAATGTGAACGCCGATAAGGTGATCGCCCGCGTGGGCGGTGATCTGAAGGTAGCGAGCGTGCAGGACACGAGCGAGAGTGCTGCGCATCAGGAGAGCATGGGCGGTGGGCTGAGTCTGAGCATGAGCGGTGCGTCGGGAAGCTTTAGCGCCTCGCGCGGCAATGCGAGCGGCAGCTACGCGGGCGTGGCGGAGCAGTCGGGGATTCAGGCGGGCTCTGGCGGATTCGATGTGAACGTCGCAGGCAATACGGACCTGAAGGGGGCGTACATCGCGAGCACGGCCGATCCATCGAAGAATCAGCTGACGACGGGCACACTGACGTTCTCGGATATTCAGAACCACTCGGACTACAAGGCCAATAGCTTTGGGGTGGGCGGTGGATTTTCGGTGGGCAACGGCGGCGCGAACGAGCGTACGACGGGACCGTCGTCGGGGAAGAACACCGGTAGTCCTTCGCTAATGCTGCCGCAGTCGGAGAGCGGAAGCGAACGGGGGACGACGCGCAGTGGGGTGAGCGACGGAACCATCACCCTGACGAACGGTGCGAGCCAGACGCAGGACCTCGCGAGCCTGAACCGGGAGACGTCGGACCTGAACCAGACGGTGAGCCGTACGCCAGACTTGCAGAAGACGCTCGACGGTCAGTCGCGGTTGATGGGTGCGGCGACGGCAGCGGGCGAGGCGGTGGCACGGGATATTGGGACGTACGCGAACAAGAAGCGAGATGAAGCTCAGAAACTGGCTGACAGTACGAAGGATCCGGCGCTGAAGGCAAAGTACGAACAGGAGGCGAAGGACTGGTCCGAGGGAGGCGATTCGCGCGCGCTGATGCATACGGCGGGTGGAGCGATCGTGGCGGGGCTGGGCGGCGGTAATGCGCTGGGTGGGGCGTTAGGTGCCGGAGCGACATCGAAGCTGGGTGGGGTACTGAACCAGCTCAGCGAAGACATTCGAGATTCTCACCCGACGGGCAATGCTGATGTCGATCAGGCGCTGGGGCAGATCGTAGCGACGGGCGTGGGGACGGCCGTGGGTGCTGCTGCTGGAGGTTCGTCTGGAGCTTTCACCGGATTCAACACGGATCGGTATAACCGACAGTTGTCTCAGGATCAGTACGACAAGGCAAGGCAATATAAAAAGATCGTCGCGCAGAAACTGCACATAAGCGAAGAGGAGGCGGAGGGGCGCATAGTAGCGGAGATGTTGCGAAACTCAGACAAAAAAACATCCGATGCATCAGGCGGAATTATGGACTGGGACGTACGCAGAATTGTTGGATGTCAGCATTTGAACTGTAATGGTAAAACTGACGATCCTCAGTATGAAAATCATGAATACAACAGCCAATTCATAGCGAAAAATCAGCAGATCTACGATGCGGGAACGGGGCGGCTTGGCGTAGGGAAGACGTACGAGCAGATGGTCCGAGACAATTACGATAAGGATCCTATTGGAAACAATATCGCACGCGCTGGCGTAACACTTCTTGCGGGTTCGGTGACGGGAGGCATGACGACAGGGCTGTTGGCGAAAATTGTTTCAGCGTGGTCAACCGGAACAGCCTTCACCTACGTTGGCGACGCGGTGAGTTATGAAGCAGGGTTGTCAAAGGACCAACCTAGTTACGCGAATGCAATGACGACAGGGGCAGTTGCAGCAGGATTATCGCCGTTAGTTTTGCCGTTAAACACGTTAGGTTCATCTGCAACTGCGAAGGCGACGGTGAGTATATACAATGGGCTTTTGTCGGGTACCGGTGCGTTTGGAGCTACGGCGATGACGAATCCGTCGAGCAGTCCGGATATCTCAGGAGGAATTGGTGCCGCTGCGTCCATATTGAGCGCCGGCGGCAGGATGATCTTGCCAGGGCCGATAGCGCAAGCATTGGACATATGGTTGCAAATCCTTCCCGGGCCTGCACAAGCTGCCATCGAAAATGGCAGTAAAAAGGAGCGATAAATTGAGGCGTATGTTAGAAAAACGAAAGGCGCTGTATCGCAAGTTTGCGGTAGGTTCTTTGTGCCTGTTGACGATCCCCGCTTTGATTCTTTTGCTATCAATCTACAAGGGCGCCGGTGGGGCTGGTCTTGTCCCTGGAATTCCCATTTACCTTGCGTTGCTTGGCGGTGCCATTTATCAATTCCGAAAAGAACTACGTGAGTTGAAATGGGAGGAAGAAGGGCGAGTGTCGAACGAAGCGGGCTGCGAACCGGGAAAAAACGAGAAGTAGCTCAACTCAAGGTGTTACCCAATCGCAGTTAATGATCACCACTAACAGGAGGCGATGGCCGCATGTGGGACGTGCGTGCCAAGAATCCAATTGGTCTCGGCTGGTTGTACGTTTCGATCGGGCCCGTCTCATTCCAAAATAATAGGCGCGACTGCGGGAATTATAGAGAACATCCGATGGCTCGCAGTTGGCCACGTCACACTCTGATCTCCCGAGGTAGGGGGCTGCCACAAACACGGCAGCAGAGGGCAATACAAACATTCAGTTGTTCAAGAGCCCGGGCTTTACGTTGGCGGTGAAGTCCCCGGTCATCGACGCGATACAGAACGTGACCAATCAGGTGAAGTCGGCGGCGGACTCGGGGGGCGATGCGCGCGTGTCGGCGCTGCGGGGGTACGCAGCGGCCAGTGGCGCGGTTGGCGCGTTCGGTGAAGCCAAAGGTGCGCTGAGCGCGCTCGAAGCGGGCAAAACGCCGGAGGTGAAGGTCGAGTTGAGTTGGGGCTCGTCGAGCAGCAAGTCGACGTCGTCGTTCGATGGCACGACTAATGTGGGGAGCCAGATCAAGGCGGGGGGGACAGCAGCGTTCATTGCGACGGGCGATGCGGGCTCCGGCAAGGGCAACGTGAATATCGTCGGATCGAATGTGGACGCGAAGGACGTGCTGCTGCAAGCGACGAATCAGGTGAACCTGCGCAACAGCACTGATACCGAATCCACGCGAAGCGAAAACGAGTCGAAGAGCGGGAGTTTCGGTGTGTCGTTCGGCACGAGCGGCTGGGGCGCGTCGGCGTCGTTGTCGAGGGCGCACGGGGAGGCGAACTCGGATTCGGCCTTCCAGAACAATACGCACATCAACGCGGGCAATACGGCGGTGATCGTGAGCGGTGGCGACACGAACATCGTGGGTGCGAACGTGAACGCCGATAAGGTCGTCGCCCGAGTGGGCGGGGATTTGAAGGTGGCGAGCGTGCAGGACACGAGCGAGAGTGCTGCGCATCAGGAGAGTGTCGGTGGCGGCATGAGTGTGAGCATGGGCGGCGCGTCGGGAAGCTTTAATTATTCGCGCGGCAATGCGAGCGGCAGCTACGCGGGCGTGGCGGAGCAGTCGGGGATTCAGGCGGGCTCTGGCGGGTTCGATGTGAACGTCGCGGGCAATACGGATCTGAAGGGGGCGTACATCGCGAGCACGGCGGAGCCGTCGAAGAATCAGTTGACGACGGGCACGCTGACGTTCTCGGACATTCAAAACCACTCGGACTATAGCGCCAATAGCTCGGGTTTCGGCGGTGGTTTCTCGATGGGCAATGGCGGCGCGAACGAGCGCAGAACGGGACCGTCGTCGGGGAAGAACACCGGAGGCCTGTCGCCCATGCTGCCGCAGTCGGAGAGCGGAAGCGAGCGGGGGACGACGCGCAGTGGGGTGAGCGACGGAACCATCACCCTGACGAACGGTGCGAGCCAGACGCAGGACCTCGCGAGCCTGAACCGGGAGACGTCGAGTCTGAACCAGACGGTGAGCCGTACGCCGGATCTGCAGAAGGCGCTCGACGGACAGTCGCGGTTGATGGGTGCGGCGACGGCAGCAGGCGAGGCGGTGGCGCGGGATATTGGGACGTATGCGGACAAGAAGGCGGGGGAAGCGGAGAAGCTGGCTGGAAGTACGAAAGATCCGGCGTTGAAGGCAAAGTACGAGCAAGAAGCGAAAGACTGGTCGGAGGGAGGCGATTCTCGCGCGCTGATGCATACGGCGGGTGGCGCGATTGTGGCGGGGCTGGGAGGAGGCAATGCGCTGGGTGGTGCGTTAGGCGCGGGAGCGACGTCGAAGCTGGGTAAGGTGCTCAATGACCTGAGCGACCAGATCAGAGATTCGCACCCGACGGGCAATGCCGATATCGATCAGGCGCTGGGGCAGATTGTGGCCACAAGCGTGGGGACGGTGGCGGGCGCTGCTGCCGGTGGAACCTCCGGGGGCTTCACGGGCTACAACGTGGATCGCTTTAACCGGCAGTTGCATCCGACGGAAGAGCAAGCGATTCATGATGCTGCAGGCGGTGACAAGAAAAAAGAAGAGCGGCTGACGCAGGCGGCCTGTTACCGAGTGCAATGTTGGGCGCAATATTCGCCGAACAGCGACGAGTATTTGCAGCACTACGTGAGTGTGCAAGACGCCAGAGGTTTGACGGCGGAACTGGCTTGGGTGGATAGTCAGACGAAGCCGGGGCTGTTTGACTATACGAGGTCGGATCGCTTCGGGGACTCGGTTCGCAGTCAGATTGACGAAGCCAGTGGAGGTGTTCGGCGTGTGGGCCGAGATGCCATGGAGTTGCTCACAGATCCGATGAAGGCTCTTGGGCAAGCCGCGGGTCAGATGCAAGCCGACGCGCTTGCGAAAGCGTCGGAGCGGCCCGAAGCCTTGATTGCGCAGGGCGTGGCGAATGGACTGAATGCAGTGCTTGGTGGTGGAGCCGGTAAGCCGCCGACGACGAATCAAGGAGCGGTGCTGGCGCAAGGTACTGCGGGAGCCGAGGTGGCGGCAGGGATGGGGACGCCGGTAAATTTGCCGGACAATGTGACTGCTGCTGCCGGAGGGGACAAAAATCGCCTCCCGATTCCCGATGTTACTAAGGGTGACAATGGACTCCAGGTTGAGTCCAATCCGAAACACACACCCGGAATGGGGGGGAATAGACCGAATGCCGGAACTGAGCCAAAGAACTCATTGGATCTATTCAATTCATCCGTAGCTGGCGGGGACCGAACTCGCTATGCAATCGATTCTAATGGGAACATAAACCGATTCTCCACGGACGGCAACGGCGTTTATCATTGGTCCGGCTCCACCGGCGATCCATCGGCGCCGATGAATGCCTCAAATATTCCGATCGAGGTGAGACGGTCACTCGGCTTCAAGGGGAAGTAAATGCTATCTGGTAACCCTGATTCGTTTGCCATCTGGTTTGATCAAGTTGATTCTTGGTCTACTGAAAAATTCAAGAACGGGTGTTTTGGTTACTTTATTGGTGGAAAACTTATTTGGTCTCTTCGGTCGACCCTCGGGGTTGACATAAACCGACTAAGTCTTCTATATGCTATGAACAATTCCGTTGAGGATGAGGTGATTTTTAATATGCCGCTTCATACCGCATACGAACGACTTTGTGTACAGGCATTCCCTTCGCTAGACTCGGATGTAAAGGTCAGCGACTTTAGGCATCTCGTTTCCGCTGAAAGCCTTTCGGACGATGGATACTACGCGTTTCTTGTGGAGTGTGGTGTCCAGGCAAAGCTAATTTTAGGTTATGAAAACGACGCAAGCAGTGTGCGGCAAGTGTTCTTGGAGCGCGATGAGTTTCAGAGAGTTGTGAGAGAAGCGATTAAAAAGTTCTGTGGCCAGAGGTTTGACGGCGGAACTGGCTTGGGCGGATAGTCAGACGAAGCTGCAAACGCGCAACGGACAAGTTTGGAATGGCGGGATCAACAAGACGCCTATTCCCTATAACCCTGAAACTGGCCTTGCTGCGCCTATCCGTCCGGGACGGAAGTGATGATATGAACAAACAGAACTTGACGGTTGAACAAGCGTATCGAGCGATGTTCTATTTCTTGGAGCAAGAATATGGGCGAACGAAGGCCGATGAAATCGGAGGATTGCTCAGTTCGCTTTCCTGGGAGATCACGCAAGGGCACGGCCCAACTGATCCTGGTGCTTGGCAAGACCGGCAGGTAGCAGCAAAAATGAACGATAAATTAGGACGTATGTTAGGAAGGTGAAAGGCGCTGTGTCCGGTATTACAGGGGCAACTCCAGGGAGGAAGAAGGGTGGGCGTCGAACGAAGCCGACTGTGATCTGGAAAAAGGTGAGAAGTAGATCAATTCAAGGTGTTGCTCAACCGCAGTTAATGATCACCACTAGATTTGAATGGTTTCGATGGATATATAAAGTCCTGCTTTGGTTGATTGCCTCGACCCTGATTGTGACGATAAGTGAATTGATTTCCGGCCTTGCACTGGTTATTCTATGGCACTCCATATAAATTGGCGACAGTAGAATCGTGTAGGCAGGCTGGCGGTATTCGTCATGGTGTCCAGTTTGTTGGTTGGCACGTTGTCTGGTCCTGCGAAAAAAGCGATTAGGACGATGGTTTGAAAACTGAGTCCGGCAACAATCGGGGAGCATATGGTGCATGAAATAAACAGACCATGGGTTGAATTTGTCGATCAGGCGCACCCACATCGTTACACGTGAAATGAATATATCCATTAAAAGAATCGTCGCGTTATCAGCGTCAATGAGCATCCTTGGCGCATGTTCGGTTCTGGAGCCGACGCGCTACATCGTTACCCAGAATCCAACGTATGATCCTGCCACCTCGGCGCGGCTACGGGTGCATGGCTCCAATGCCGGAGGCGTCGTAGCGTTGCGTTTCGGTGAGGATTGCTTCCGTCCCGGGTTCGAGGAGGACGGGAAGACCGTTTACGGGCAAGGCGGTGGTTTTTTCACCGCTTACAAATATTCGTCAACGAGCGTTCTGATCGGCATGCCGGAGAGCCCCAGGAAGTGGATGCGTGCCGACGGGCTCAAGTTCAAGGACTACATCATGGAGTACGTTGTCCCCGCGAACGCACCGACAACCATCTTTTTGAATGGCAATCGCGCCATCGATTACGGCGGGTCAAGACAGCCCCAAACGTGTTCACCGCCCTCCATCAAGTTCACACCTCTGCCGGGCAAAGACTATGAGGCATTCAACGAGGGGGGAGACGGGAAATGCTGGATCGAAATACGGGAGATCGACGCTCGCGGCCACGACATCCCCGTTCTCGCAAGCCGCGCTCCAAGATGCACCCCTATCAAGGTAATCGAACCGACCAAGACAGGGCCAGACGCCGAGCGCTGATCACCGTTCCTCATCCTTCCGAGATTTTCAATGCGAAAACAACTGCTGATTCTGCTGTGTTGCATCACCGGACCCGCTATGGCTGCGGTCAAGTGCGAAACGCAAAACCTGAACGGCCATAGCACTGACATCTGTGTGAATTCGGGTAAGTTCTCCCATGACTACTACACCCTTGTCGTCGACAAGAACGTCATGTTCACTCTCCCCGACGACTATGTCGAAGACATCATCCTTACCCATCGGGTCCCGGAGGACGCCGCCATTGAATTCCCTGCATCTGGCAGCGCCGCGCCCGGGACGATCGTTAAAATCACTGGTGGTTGCGTGCCTGTCAGCGAGAAACAATCCGTCGACGGCAAGATGGTCGGCGTAGAGGTTGCGCGGGTCTGCTCGTTCAAATGGGGCGATGTCGACGTGCTAAAAGATGCCCGGCTGAAGTTCGAATAAAGTGCCACGGTGCTCGCCTCCTTCGCCAAATTCAACGTGTACGACGCAGGGGAAATATCGTTAGCGATAGATTACGAAACAAACGATGACCCAAGACTTCATGTCGAACAACGTGACTGAGGGCGGGGACCATTTGCACATTGCATGCTCGAAAACACATCGAGCCGACCTGATATTGACTCAGTGCATTTTTGTTCTGATTCTCGCGACGTGTCATTTCTTCTGGTATCGATCACACGAGGCACCACCTTCGGCCCCCGCGTGGATTCTTGTTCCGATATGCCTCTTGGGCTACGCGGTGCTGCTTACCTTCGTCCTCCTCGGAAACGGCCTTAGATTGGCCACTACCATCTACAAAGACGGAACCGCGTGCGTCGGTATTGCGAAATATCGATTTCCCGAACCGATGACGGCTACCGTCGCCAAAACGGAAGGCATCGGGACGCCGCCCCGCTATTGGATAGACCTGAGTTTTAGTGAGGTGGTCGTACGATTCTCGGGAGCCAATACGGAGGGGAAGACGATTGGCCTGGCGACGTGCATCAATCAATGGACCAAACGTCATATCCGCGGAGCGCATCAATCCCGGGACGTCGCAGAACTCACCAGATATTCCATCAACTGGAGGGCATGTCTCACCGCCTACCTGATCGTCATGGCTCTCTTAAGTATTGCGTTCGAAAGGAGCCGTGATTACATGCACGAGCCCGTGAAGTTTGAAGCAGGTGCGTGGTGGGCTTCAGCAGGCACGCTTGCACTTCTCGTGGTCGGAGCAATGGCCATCAGGTGGAAGAGCTACAAAAGCGCCGGCGTACAAAGAGGGGCGATCATCCTAGCAGGAGAAGCGCTCATTGCACTGCTGCTAATCTCCGGGGGAACAGCAGTTGTCTACCGAACAATACAAATACTCTAAGCGAATGCAGGTTTGTCCCTCACCCCTCCCCATGAAACCGGGCCAACGGGTCTGTCATTAATTTCGTGTTTGAGGCATAACATGTCGCCAAGGAGTGGCTATGCCTCGCAAACCGAAAACCCCACCGG
>NZ_CABPSM010000036.1 GCF_902459555.1 Pandoraea horticolens
GCCGAGGGCCTTCCACGTCTGCAGCATGGCGTCGGTGATCGTCGCTTTCCCGCCCGGGTTGAGCCGGTCTTCGCCGATCTGGGTCAAGCGGCCGTCGGCACGCAGGTAATTTCTCAGTACTGCAGCCGGGACATTGTCCCGCCTGGCCACACCGTCGAGCCCACCCGCAGCCCCAATCCCCTCGTGGCCGAGGGCCTTCCACGTCTGCAACATGGCGTCGGTGATTTTCACTTTCCCGCCCGGGGTGAGCCGGTCTTCGCCGATCTGGGTCAGCCTGCCGTTGACACGCAGGTAATTTTTCAGTGCTGTCACCGGGACATTGTCCCGCCGGGCCACACCGTCGAGCCCACCCGCGGCCTCAATCCCCGCCTGGCCGAGGGTCTTCCACGTCCGCAGCATGGCGTCGGTGATCGTCGCTTTCCCGCCCGGATTGAGCCGATCTTCGCCGCGCTGGGTCAGGCTGCCGTCGGCACGCAGGTAATTCTTCAGTGCCGCTGCGGGGACATTGTCCCGCCTAGCCACACCGTTGAGCCCACCGGCGGCCTTAATTCCCGCCTGGCCGAGGGCCTTCCACGTCTGCAACATGGCGTCGGTGACCTTCGCTTTGCCGCCCGACGCGCCAGTTTTTTGTCGAGGGATTTTGGCCGGGAGCGGCATGAAAACAGCATCCTTTTCACGGCTTGCGTCTTGTGGTGCTGAACGCTTTTCCGATCCGTTGTTCGAGGTGACTTCCGGTGTTGCGGGGGAAATCGGCCGTTGGGTCGAGCTCGACGGCATGCCGGACCGCCTATCGGCCTGACGCACCATGTGCACATTGGCAGTCAGCGCAGTCGGCGACTGTGCATTCTGTCGAGGCTGCGCCGACGTTGACGCAGTCACTGGGGGCTGGGAGCGCGTGGCCCCAATGCTGGAAACTCGATCCATGGCTTCACACGATAGAAATTTTTTCGATCACGATTGACTGTCGCACGGTCTCGCCATCCGCGCTTGCACGAATCGCTCAGTGCGCGGCGTGCTCGGCCGGATGGGTTCTGTCGCGGCAAGCGGTGCTGGACGAGTGTGGGTGTGACCCGGAAGCTGCGTTTATGCAATCAGGGAATAGAATCGCTCAGCCAGGAACGGACAGCTTCCCTTGGGGGAGAGCATCGACTCTTGTGAATCATGTGGATGGCCCCGATGCCGCCCAAGATGGGGTGTAAGCCGGGAAACTCAGATTTCTCGGTCTGGCCTGCAAAGCCAGCATCGGCGCGGGTCATCGCAAAACCTTGATTTCCGGCTGCGATGTGAGCAGGTAGCAAACGGCGCGCTTGAGCCGGACAAAACCATACCCGGAAAGCCGTGTCGGATAGTCAAAATGACCGGGAACCTCTCGGGTGACGTTTTTCGACGGAATTTTCGGTGCTTCCAGCGTACAGTCCCAACCTGGGGCCAGGCAAACACCAACACATTGAACGGCTGCTTTGGGAAGATACGAAGGATGGTTTCGGGGCGAAACTGGACGCTCGCGCCCTACTGAAAGGTGGGTTATTGGGTGGCAATGCTTGTAAGTAGTTGATATTGTATGTTTGGCGTTTGCCTGCAAAGCCGTGCACGCTGGTTCGATTCTGGTTCCCGCCTCCGGAAACCAAACGCCCTGACTTGTCGGGGCTTTCTTACTTTGTGCCACGTCGTGCATGGGTGCGGGCCGCTTTGCCCATGATGCTGACAAGTGGCGGGCAATGAGCGTAGATCGTGCTCGCTGAACGGCTCCGTCACCTTCGTTTCTGCCATGACTCGGGCCATGAATTCCCAAAGGGGCTCCCAACCGCAAAAAGCCCAATCTGCGTAACCGGGTCGAGGAAGCGACCGAAGCGGCAGTGGCGGCATTCTCATCGAATATTGCGACAGGCCAGAGCAACACGACTACCCGCTTTACCTGGCCGTGAACGACATCGAGCACACGGAAGACCAAGGCGAGCCACCCGCAAACCAACGGGATCTGCGAACGGTTCCTTAAAACGATTCTCAACGAGTTTTACCAGGTCGCCTTCCAGCGGAACATCTACCTGAACATTGAGGAGTTGCAGACCGTTTTAGACGATTGGGTTGCACATTAGGACACCGAGCGAACGCACCAAGGCAAGATGTGTTGCGGGCGAACGCCGATGCAAACCCTCGAAGACGGAAAGGAGGCGTGGAACGACAAAATCACCACATTGAACAACTCAATTTGACCTGACAATCGCCTTCGTCAAATCGGGTGACTGTCAGATCAGATCGCGTTTACTATAATTTATCGAATCATTTAATGGCAGTTTCCGGGATGAATGCCTGAACGTGCGCTGGTTCTTGTCATTGGACGATGCGCGCGAGAAGATCGAGCACTGGCGACAGGATTACAACGATTTCAGGCCGCCTAGCTCGCTAGGCGCTCTGACCCCGTGCGAGTTCCGACTCGCACACCTTGGTGCCGCAAATCTCCAGCCCAAGGTGCTCGGTTAATCGGGGGGAGGTCACTGGGCCAGCTTTGGCTTTTCTGGGCGGCTCCCCTTGTTGGTGGGGTGTTGGGCGCTGCGATCTAGAAATTCCTGCTCAATTCGAAAACGGAATAATCGTTAGTGCCGAACACTCCCGGCAAACGGCGTGGGACGTGGCTTCCTCGCCGGCCCGGAACAGGTGACGCCTCAAGAGCGCGGTTGGATCGCATGAGTCTCGTCTGTGAAAAGTCTTACCGGCCGACTTCGTTCGACAATTTTGTCACGCCCCTCCGGAGAAACTTCAAAATGAGATATTCCCACTGTCGATTCTTCTTTGCGTTGTTTGGTGGCTGCCTCAATTTCGCTCAGATCAGTCAGGCACAAGAGCCTCCCAACGCATTTTCGCTTGCCTCGTGCACGCCAGGCCAAATTGCCATGCGTATTGATGACAATGGCGACGGGGACCGGGCGTCGCATGCCGGTGTGCATCTGACGGTAAAAAACACGACGTCCAGCCCCTGCGCCTTGTCGCGTCGACCGGAGATTGAATTTGAGGATAGGCAACTTAATCCGCTGCGGACAGTGAGGTCTCTGAGCCGTGGCATGCGCCTCGGCCCCGTATTGCCACCGCTCGTCCTGGCCCCAGGCCAGAGTTATGTGAGCAACGTCCAATGGATTTCTGGCGACGTCTCCGGCAAGGGACGCTGCATCACGCCGACCTTTCTCGCATTGCGGTTGGCCGGAGAAATGTCGAGAGTTCTCTTCTCCTGGCAACTGTGCGGCCCGGAGAACTCCCCTCCGCGATATTCCGTAACGTTCTTTGAACCCGCCAAGGGAAACTGACCATGGACGCGAAATAATTTGGTCAGCAAATCATAAACCCATGCTCGCACGGCAGCCTCTCGCATCTACGCTGTCGTGCGATGACGTTGACGGTCAGCACCGCCTGAGGTCCACAGGTCGTGCAATACGGATGCGCCGGTCAACGCCATTCCGTCATGAACCTGGTCGTGATTGCAGCGAGGCTGCTGCATACCTCTCTACCCGTACGCGAATTACCTCGTGCTTTGACAAATACGACGAGGCTCAGCAGAAATCCACATGGGGCAATTTCGATGCTAATGCACCGCTTACCCCGACAGAACTCATCCGACCGAGAACGTCGCGCACTGAGCGATTCATGCATGTGCAGATGGCGAGACCATGCGACAGTCAATCGTGATCGAAAAAATTTCTATCGTGTGAAGCCATGGATCGAGTTTTCAGCATTGGAGCCACGCGCTCTCAGCCCCCAGTGACTGCGTCAACGTCGGCGCAGCCTCGACAGAACGTACAGCCGCCGACTGCGCTGGCTGTCAATGTACGCGTGGTACGCCAAGCCGATGGGCGGCCCGGCATGCCCTCGAGCCCGGCCCAACGACCGCTTGCCCTCGCAATACCGGAAGTCACCTCGAACAGCAGATCGGAAATGCGTTCAGCACGACAGGACGCAAGCCGTGGAAGGGCTGCTGTTTTGATGCAGCCCCCGACTAAAATCCCTCGACAAGAGACTGACGCGTTGAGCAGGAAAGCGAAGATCACCGACGCCATGTTGCGGACGTGGAAAACCCTCGGCTGGGCGGGGATCGAGGCCGCGGGAGGGCTCGAGGGTGTGGCCAGGCGGGACTGAGAAATTACCTTCGTGCCGACGGCAGCTTGACTCCGCGCGGCGAGAACCGGCTCCACAAGGCTGGCGCGCGGCCAATGTGACGGCAACGTTCCCAAGACCGTTGAAGGCTGGGACACCCCACCGTACCTTCCTGACGGACGCTTCTGCGATGAGTGCAATCGCGTGATTGGCGAGATAATCGCCAGTGGTGAACCAGATCAGGCGGAGACAGCCAGCCTAGTCGTTAAATCGCATCACCTCGCTCTGCCCAATGAGCGCGCCTAAGAAATGACCGCTCCTTTTCGGAACGGACGTTACGCCGGCAGCGTACTAATCTCGGTGGCAGGCCAGTTTCACTCGAGTCCGAAGCCGCTCTGCGCTCTATCGCTGATTCAGCAAGTTCAGTCCCTTTGCCGTGAGCTCGCCTTCTGCTGTCACATATTTTTTTACTTCAGGGAGATTTAGGCCGAGCCTCCGCGCCCAATCTGTACGGACAAACGAACTGCCACTAGCTCTTTCGTAACATAGCGCCTGCAAGTCGCCCGACTCCACTCTCCGCCTAGGCCTCGGAGCTCGAGCGGCGGCCTGCGCCATCGTCTTCCCAAACTTCGTGGCTTGGCCATCAGCAACCTGCAACCCGCAACCTCTCCCATGCCACCGACGTCAGCGCGCCGTCCCGTACAAATTCCCTTACTGTGCTGAAATTCAGACTGCGCGCTCGTGCCCACTCTGTCACGTTAAGCTTGGGGTCGCGCGCCAGCGCATCAGACAGCGCCCTCAAGTCGTCGATCTCGACCTGCCTGAGACTCGGCGCTTTCCCGTCGCCCCGATTCAACCGATTCTGTGCCTCTGGCGTTAGCGCGCCTCCTTGTACAAGTTTCTTTACCGTGCTGAAATTCAGACTGCGCGCTCGCGCCCATTCCGTTACGTTAAGCTTGGGGTCGCGCGCCAGCGCATCAGACAGCGCCCTCAAGTCGTCGATCTCGACCTGCCTGAGACTCGGCGCTTTTCCCTCGGCCCGATTCAACCGGTTCTGTGCCTCTGGCGTCAGCACGCCATCACGTACAAGTTCCCTTACCGTGCTGGAGTTCAGGCTGCGCGCTCGCGCCCACTTTGCGACGTTAAACTTGTCGCCGAAGGCCGTCGCGGCATTCAGCGCCCGCAAGTCGTCCACGTTCACCTTCCTGAAGAGCCTCGCTTTCCCGTCGGCCACATCCAACCGGTTCTGTGCTTCCGGCGTCAGCGCGCCTTTGTATACATAACTCCTAATTGTCCCGACACGGACGTCGTTCGCTCGCGCCCACGCTGTCAAAGTAAGCTTGGGGGCACGGGTCAACGCGTCACGCAGCGACCGTAAGATTTGGATATCTACCTTTGGGCGGCGGATTTTTATTGGAGGAGACATTAAACCAGCCCCCCTCCCACTGCCTGCGTCCTGGGGCGCTTCCCGCTTTTTCGTCGCTCGCGCTTCCGGAAGACGCTGTTGTTGAACCAAACTTGATGGTATGTCGGCCGACGCCACGGTATTGGCCTGCTGCGCTGGGGCGGCATGCATATATGCTTGCATCCCTTGGCGTATTGGCTTCGGTGTTTCAAGCGGCAGGGGGCGTTCGGTCGAGCTTGATGGCGTGTCGGTCAGTACTTGGACACTGAGGCGCCGCTCAAAGCTCTCCTGAATTGCCTCAAACCTGGACAATAGTTGCGATGTTCCGGGGGACGGCGGTTGTTGAGCGAAGTTCAGCAAGGCACCCACCGCCCCGGCATGGATAGGCGGTTCCGTTTGCCTCCCAGTCTGACCTGCCTGGTGCACCAAGCGCACATCGACGCCGATAGTCGTCGGCTGTGTTGATACTGACGTCGACGGACTCACACCGCCCCCGAGTCCAGTGCCCGTCGTCGTTCTGAAGGGCGGTAGGGGTTGCCCCAAACTCGACGACGTACGGAACCACCGGTCAGCCTGACGCACATCGCGCACATCGGTGCCAAGGGGAGACAACTGCGTTGAAGTCGAGGTTGACGGAGTAGGCTGCGCCGATGTTGAGGTCATTACGGAGAACTGGAAGCGCAGGGCCCCAGCGCCGGAAACGGGATACATTGAATTCATCTCACAGAAGCGCTTTCGATCGCGGCGTGCCCGTCATCGTCACAGCCCGCCGTGCGACTTCTTATTGTCGCAGAGGCTCATCGTCCAAATTTGCACAAATCGCTCTTTCGGTACCTAAAGGAGGCCGAGCGCCTGATGTTGTGGGCGATCATCGAACGGGGCCAGGCCCTGCCGTTATCGCGAAGGATTGAGTCCGTACCCGCTGGAGCGATGCGCTGGAGTACGCGTACGACTGCTCGGGAGATCAGCCTTTCGCAGACTACGATGTCACGAATCTGGCGAGCTTTCGGCTTGCAACCTAAACAAAAATTGCGCCGCCACTTCGAGTGGAACAGAAAGATACCGCCCAGTCCGACCACGTACTCGACAGCGTTCAGGCGGCACAGGCGGACTTATCGATAACCGGAGCGGCGCCCCTCAGGACCGAGCATAGAAGAGCTTCGACGATCAAGGCGAAGGTGATAAAGGCAACGAACATCACGCCGAGTTTTTCAAGGCGCGAGAAGATGCGTCGAAAGCCCTTCAAACGACGGAATAGCAGCTCAACCTCGTTTCGACGCTCGTACGTTTCGCGATCGTATTCCCAAGGCTCAACACGAGCACTTAAAGAAGGGATGAACGGGATAAAGCGGAGGTCGAGTGTAAGTTGCCGAGTTTCATTGCCCTCGTACGCTTTACTCGTCACGAGATACAGTGGCCGATTCTGTGCTCCCAGGCTTTCGAGCAGTGCACGCCCGTTCGTTGCGTCGCCTGATTGGCCAGGCGAAAGGGCGAACGTTACGGCTGTTCGAGCATCCGCCGCATTTGCACAATGTCGAAAGAGCGATTTATGTAAGTTCAAACGGCGCAGCCTCTGAGACAATACGAGCCGCTAACATGACCTGAGCGCAGGAGCATAGAGGCCATATGCTTGGGGAATGGCAAGACGCAAAATCAGCAACGAATTAAGGGCTGTGCTGAAACCTTAATTCCAGCCATCACGCCCTCATCCGAGGGCGGCCGAGGTCGCACGGTAGACGACCGCGCCGCATTGAACGGCATTCTGCACGTTCTGCAAATCGATATTCCGCGAGAATGACTACAACTTTGCTCACTGTCGGCGTTGCCTGAAGCAGCGTGACATCAATGTTGCGCTGCTCTCCCCTGCTGCTGTGGCCATCTGTTCACGCTTCGTTGATGACTCTTAGCAACACACCTGCAAGGTTTACTTTCTTCTAGGCTTCTAACCTGCCCATCTTCAATATAAGGAAGAATTTATGAATAAAAGCTTGGCAATCCTAAATAGTAATAGGAGAAGTAACGGCTACTTTAATATAGCAACGCATGACAATCCACATCCATCCCGCCGGAGCAAGGCTGCACCCGTCAGCGTAAGAAATTCTCCACGAACAGCGGCACTATATGCTCTTTTGCTGGCTGGGCAGTATGCAATAGAGGCAACACAAGTCCTTAAGACGCCGCCCCCCAAGAAAAGTGATGTAGTAAACCCGAAAGTTAACACCGCCGAAAAATCTAACAACAATGAAGCAGACGAATTCGATTCCAAGGTGCGGGAACGACCCGACCTCGGCACGCCAAAACGTAATTTTAATGAAAGCCATGCATCCGGCATTCCGCCGACATCGCCTGCGACGCCAGTCAGATTGCAGGAAAACTCCCACCGAAATGCCAGCGCTTCATCGAATTTCACCGGCGCGGTTCCTGTTCTAACCGGCGCAGTCTCTGATGATCCTCACTTGGCAAATGATTCTCGAAGTGATACTTCGTCACCAAACGTCCTTCGAGCACAACGCCACAAACGCTCCGCCGACGACAACAACGCCCCCAGCTCGACAGCGGCGAGTGACGTTCAAACTGAAGAACACCCGCTAATTTCCGCGAGACAAAAGGCCGCTCGAAAGCTCCTGGGGGAGGCGGCAGAAGGGGCAAGCGATGCAGATTTATTAGCCTTCGCAAACACAATTCACGTCAATGCGGAGAAAGGTGACAACAACGATCTTGTTCGTGATGCTGACTTGGCGCTCTGGAAAGAAGAAGCAATAATCTGGTGTGCCGAAAATGGTGACAATAGGTTCCCCGTAAGTGAAGAAAAATGCCTCGAAATCTTCAAAGAGGCATGGGACATTGCTCTAAATCCACCACCGCCTCCGGCTGGGTTCAAAACCTGGCAGAAAGCTAGAGAAGAAGTGGAAAAAAATATGACTGCTAACGAGCGAGTGAAGTATATGTTGGCACCCAGCGGGAGCGTGAGAGGGGCCGATAGAATAAGCGCAAAAGCAACAGAATTTTATTACAAACAATTTGTTGATTACATCGAAAAACACCTCCATAGATTTGCGACGGCAAAGGCCATTGCAAATGCGGAGTTGGCTGGACTTAGCAGGCTCGAGATGGAATATCCTATTAATGCCGCACAGGTTATCAGGAGCGTTTCTCTCAACACACATGTCCGCAGAGGGGATAATCCATCGATAGGTATCTTTCCGAGAATTGTTCCGTTGACGAATACCAATCCGGCGGCCTATATATTTCGATTTGGAGGTCCACGCTGGAATGAGACTTTCGGAGTTATCGGACCAAACGGAGAATTCCGATTTGCCACTCGAGACTCTCTATGGTTGTTTCGAAATCAGAAAGGGGCGGCTGAGGTAAAATTCAGTAATCATGGAATTCTTCGTGCAATGGGCATTCCGTTCGCAACGCATGACAAATCATCTACTTCCGAATGCAGAATAAGTAATCTCGGGGATTGTCCAATCGGCAGCTTTGTCATTGACAAAGGGCGTGGGCGCGGATATTTCACGGCCTTTAATGAAAAGACCGTCAAAGAGATAATGGAACTTCAAATTCGAGAGGAGGTAAAACTACTCATAAAATCATTCAAGGAAGGGAATGACGGGAAGGACATCGTCGACAAGATCTTTTCCGCGATAATTCCCTTCTATGATCAGATCATTGATGGCATAAATGACCCGGGGCATGAGTTTAATATCGAAGATATTGCATTGGATTTAGTCGATCTGGGCCTTACACTCACCGCAATAGGCAAGGCTGGCTTCACTTCCCTCAAGGTTGGACTCGTGCATGCCAGAGCCACGCTCGCCTCCGGACAGGGATTCTTGGCGGCCCTTCGTTCGTTAAAATCAAACATACAAGTTTCCAAATTCATAAGAAAATCTGGGGGCGAGTTGCTTGATTACGTTTCACCTCCCTTTACGAATTTTAATGTGAATAGGATGGTGATGGATGCAAACTTGCCAGCGGAAGGTTTAAAGAAAATTAGAAACTTCGACGGGACAGATGTGGTGCGTTGCAAGCGGGGACTCTTCGGCGATTGCTCTTTTCACTGGAGATCCCGAAATGAAAATGAAATTCTTGAGAATTCCAATTATCTTGACGATATTTACGAAAACGTTTACGAAACATACAAACACGTTATAAACACGGATTTAAAAAAATTTATTGACGATAGAGCCGATCTTGCCGTGCCTGATGTTTTATATCGAGCTCAACCTCGCCCAGGAGCAGAGGCCATTGATGGAGTGAGTTATACAGAGGTTGGTTTCACCGGTCCGGCGCATTCAACGTATGACGACGTCTTGGCTTCAGCTATCCGTCATACCGCGAGCGAGAAAGGAATCAAAGACAAGGCCGCCTCATTTTCCGGGCAGAGACAAGTATCCGAGGATTTTATGTCGGAAAATAGAAATAATGGATATAAATTGTTTAAAATTAACAAGCCAGTCGGATTCAATCCATTTAGAGGAATTGAGAACATCATAAAATACGACGGCTGGCGCCTGGTTAAAGAAGGGAAAATTACCAAGGAAGAATTAGTTGATGCCTGCCATCACGCCTTTACTGCCAAAGAGTATGAGTATTTCTACGTGGCGAACTTTGGAAAAATACCCCAGAATTTAGTGGTTGAGGTATAAGCGCAGTAGAGCCGCAGTATTTTTAGCGGCGAGCGACCGGAATTTGACCGTTAGTGGTGCCGTTTGAGACTGCCTCGGATACGGTCAAATTTCGATCATAAGATTTTTGATATTGATTTCACTTCTTAGAAACCCTAACAAAATCAATTTATAGGGCTGTTAACTTCCAGCGACTTTTGTTAGCCTTTGCGTTTTTTTCCCACGCAAAGGCATGACCAAACCAATACTTGACGACGATCTGTAGCGCTCATTCACCCCCTACTGCCGCCGCCCAAACCCGGTGCTTCCTCCATCCCGGGCGCAAGCCGCTGGACGGTCGGGCAGTGCTCACCGGCACCCTCTTCGTGCTGCAGTCCAGCATTCCCTGGGAGATGCTGCCCAAGAAAATGGGCTGCGGCTCCGGCATGAGCTGCTGGCGACGGTTGCACGCGTGGCAGCAAGCCGGTTTGGGAGCGTCTGTACGAGGTGCTGTTAGCCAAATTGCGCGCGGCCGACCGCATCGACTGGTCGCGTGTCGTCATCGATTCCTCGTCCATCCGTGCCGTGGGGGCGAGTCAAAAACAGGACCCAACCCCACCTTCGCCTGGCGACACAACTTCAGGCGCTTGCGCGTTCGCTTCAAGCGCCTTGCTATCGTTCACGAAGCCTTTATGAAAATCGCCTGCGGCATCATCTGCCGGCGCAATCTTCAAAATTCATTTTGTTAGAGTCTCCAAACCAAGCAATCCAACTGAATAGTGAATCCATGGCAACTCTTATCAGGCCTTTTGACGAACGGCAGTTTCGCTATCTTTTCCCGTGAGGCGCACAAGCATCACATAGCGGGAATGGCGTTCAACGAGAGTTGCTATCTGGCTACCACCGCTACCGCAGAGGAGGTCTCCCTCCCAATGTCCCGGTATGGCCTGGTCTTCGACACTTGCGGGGTGCTCACTGATTGGCACTGTTCCCAAGATCCTGCCGTGATCATCAGTCTTTTGTGTGATGACGAGAACACCGCATGGCGCGAGTCCGTCGCAAGTGTTCCTGCAACTCCTTTTTGAGTGCTCCGCGAGCTTGAATGTAGAGGCTCTTATAGATCGCTCGTGCGACACCAGATAGTCCCTATTGACCGCGTATGAATGCTTGAGCCAACCGGCGATCTGCTGGAGCGAGTCATCTTTGCGCCATCGCTCCCACATCAAGGCCTTCTGAGTTTCCGTATAGCAAATCCGCCGTCTCTGCTTCATGGCAACACTCCCGCTGCTCAGGCAGTTCTAGTGTGTTGCGTCGACCGGTTGAATCCACGGTCGATAGCTGCCTTTCGCGAACGACGGTAATCGGCCATGTCCAGCCACCATTCCCTCTCGCGGTTGGATTGCCCCTCAGACGTCGGTTCCGCGCTTCAAACGCGCATTCGATCCGTTAACTCGCGTGTCCCCCAGCGACCTAGCCGGCTGCATCGGCAATCGACCTCCTCTGCACACCGCACTTGAACCGGCCGGCAATCGGAAACTCCTTCCACTCGGTTGATTCATGTCAAGAGCGCCAGCCCGCCGTGCAGTACGATATGCACATGAAGAGAAAAAAAGGGCGAATATCTCGCGACGGTATCCAATCCTTCGTGACTCGATCGACATCGGAAGGGGGCGTCCAAATCGATTCGGTTTTCGTTGCTGCGCGCTTTACCCGCCTTCGCCTACGGTTCGCAATGGGTTCCTAGGGGTGAATTGACTTCGGAAAACTCGCAAGTTGGAAGCACAACTCACAATGAACTCTTTTCATCACCATGATTTTGTGGACTCGCGAGTTCTCGCAGCGTTAACCCTCTCAACTTCGGCGCCATGTGCTTGCATTCAACGAAGTGGGCTGTCTGTCTCAAGGCAGGCCACGACTACGTTCTCATGAACAGGCGGAGTTTCATCGTCGGCGCCAGCGGCGGCGCCTTGATGATGGCGAGCGGCGCCATCGCGTGGATGTCGAATGTGGGTTCAATGGTCGACTACGAGGCCTATACAAACGGCCTGCGCGCCGGTCTGACGATACCGGCGGACATACGCGACCTCCTCCGCTATGCAACGCTCGCCGCCAACGGTCACAATACGCAGCCTTGGCGTTTTCGCGTCGGCGAGGGGTGTATCGACGTTCTGCCGGACTTCTCGCGAAGGACACCGGCTGTCGATCCAGACGACCATCATTTGTTCGTGAGCCTGGGATGCGCTGCGGAAAACCTCGCCATCGCGGCGGCAGCGACAGGGCGGCCCGGCGAGCTCCAGATGAATCCGGACGGCGACTGGGCACGTTATGCATTCGTGGGCGGATCAATGAGGACGAGTCCGCTTTATGCCGCGATTCCCAAGCGACAATCGACCCGCACCGAATATGACAGGCGTCCTGTTCCTGTCGCCGAGATTGCATTGCTCGAGCAGGCGGCGGCCATGACCGGCGTCCACTTGATACTCCTCACCGATCGGACGCGGGTCAACAAGGTCAAAGATCTGGTCGTAGCCGCCAACGGCGTTCAAATGGCAGATTTGGCCTTCCTGACAGAACTGCGGCAGTGGGTCCGCTTCAACCCGCGCAGCGCTATGATGTCAGGCGACGGACTGTTCTCCGGTGCGAGCGGAAATCCCCTGCTGCCGAGCGCTTTCGGTCGCTTCGCGTTCGAACGTTTTTTCACCGCCCGCACCGAGAACGACAAATACGCCCGCCAGATCGATTCGTCCGCCGGTATCGCCGTGTTCGTCGGCGATCGGGCAGACAGAGCGCATTGGTTCAAGGTCGGCCAGGCGTGTCAGCGCTTCGCGCTCATGGCGACAAACCTCGGGATCAAAGTCGCCTTCGTCAATCAACCCGTTGAAGTCGCGCGCTTTCGCCCTGAACTGGCAGGCCTTGTCGGCCAGGCCGGTCGGCGACCGGATATTGTCCTGCGCTTCGGCTACGGGCCGACGCTCCCTTTATCACCCCGCCGTCCCGTAGAGGCGGTGCTGGCTTGATGCGATCGATCCCGCCGAGCGGTTGACGTTGGGCAAGCCTGCGTAAAGTGATGAGGGATGACGGATGACTGACTGTTTGACCGTTGAAATCCGTCACCCACACGCCGCGGCAACGAAGGGCCGAAACGGGTCGGAAACGGGCCTTCACGAATGGCGGCAAACGGCCAATCTCGACCGCTCGACTTCTAGGTCCGAACCGTCGACAATCAGTTGGGAAATTTGCTTCAGAAATGCCTCGGCTTCGTTTAAGCCATGTCAAATGGAAGCTTCCTCTAAGACGCCGAGATCGATCAGCAGTACCGCAACAACACGTTCATCGAGTTCGGTTTCGTGGATAGGTGACCTGACGGATTTTTTCCTACCACTAGTGTCTAGAGATTCACGGCCCCAGTGGTTGGATTACATTCGCTAACCCGACGGAATTCGGCCGGGGTCAGGTATTGCAAACTCGAATGCGGGCGCACTTCGTTGTGGTGAGTACGCCAGTCTTCGATCACGATCTTCGCTTCGATTCGGTTCCGAAACCACTCCATCGCCAAACATTCATCACGAAATTTTCCGTTGAAACTCTCGTTGGTGCCGTTCTGCCATGGTTTGCCGGGGTCAATTAGTGCCATCTCAATCTGCTCCTGGACTGCCTATTTCAACAGCGCTGTGCTGACAAACTCCGGCCCGTTGTCTGAGCGCAGATAACGTGGCGCGCCGTGCACGCTGATTAACCGACTCAAAACTTCAATGACTCTGCGTGATCGAATCGATCCCGCCACATCGATCGCCAAGCATTCACGCGTATATTCGTCAACCACCGTCAGGCATTTGACTTGCTGGCCATTCGCACAGGCATCGAACACGAAGTCATAGCACCACACTGAGTTGCGAGTTGCCGGCGCATGCGGTCTTGGCCGATTGCCTGCAACGCGGCGTCTACGTCGCTTCTTCGGCACTTGCAGGCCGGCCTGCGCCCAGAGCGAGGCACATCGATCACGGCCGAG
>NZ_CABPSM010000037.1 GCF_902459555.1 Pandoraea horticolens
CGATCAAGGGCTCGCCCATCTCGGAGGTGAAACCGTCGAGTCATTCGGACGAATCGTTGGGCACGCCGAGCCTCGCCCCAATTTTTCGGGGCGACCGGTTAGAGAGGTGCACGACGCCCCGTCTCCCCCCAACGTCACACAAGAGCGCCTGCTCGGCGCGCCTGATCGCGACGCGCGATATGACCCGACGACTCCAGCCAATTGGTATCGTGACGAGCGCGCTGCCGGCCGCCTCGTTGAGGCGACCGATGAGGATGGACCCGATATTGCATTAATCTGGACTAGCTCCCCCGGTCGACCCAAATCTCAGATAGACAAAGAGGCGCGTATATTGAGCAGGTTAGGATTTGAGCCTAGGGGTGTTCGCAGTCGTGGTGGTGTGTGGTACTTACGAACGCAAGGTTTGGAGGGCAGGGAGAGGTTTCTGCACGCGTACGAGAATTGGGGGGAAGGGACACCCGTTATTGCCGCATTGTCCGGGAGAGGGACGCGCGTCGAGGTACAGACGAGTTGGCTGCAAAAATGGGAAGAACGTCTCGGACAATACCGCGCTCCGCCGCGCCCCAGGTTTGGTCTTTGGAGGCCATATCTCTGAGGTTCCCTCCGTTTTTCGCCTTCCAGAGGCCCCGGGTTATGCTGCCGTATCCTTCATCTGCTGAGCCTTGAGCCAGTCTTGCAGGAACTGGGTCGGCGATACGAAGCCGAGCGACGAATGACGACGACTGCGGTTATAAAACACTTCGATGTATTCGAACAAGTCCGCAGCGGCTTCCCGATGCGTGCGATAGCGCGTCGTGTGGACCCGTTCGTTTTTCAGGCTGTTGAAGAAGCTCTCCGTCGGCGCGTTGACGCTCCTATGTCAAGTAGCGCGTGCTGAATCGGCCAAGTCGGCCAGTATGAGCGGGTACAGCTCTCTGACGATATAGCGCTTCAGGCAGCGGTGAATTTCCTTGTTCGACATTCCTTCCTTAGTTCGTCGCTCAACGTAGGGGGCGTCTCAGAAAATGGAATTTAAAGCACGTTAAGCCTTTGGCAGCGGCTGTAGCGGCCTGAATTTGCCTGCGCCGACCTTGGCGTTGCTGCGCCACAGGTAATCACCAGTCAGGTTGATGTGCTCCCAGCCCAGTGGCGACAGATATTGCAACAGCGCGTTATCGACGCCTTGGCCGTGATTGCGCAAGACGCTCACTGCCCGTTCCAGATAGACGGTGTTCCACAACACGATGGCTGCCGTCACCAGATTGAGGCCACTGGCCCGGTAGCGCTGCTGCTCAAAGCTGCGGTCGCGGATTTCGCCCAGCCGGTTGAAGAACACCGCCCTGGCTAGCGCATCGCGCGCCTCGCCCTTGTTGAGTCCGGCCTGCACACGGCGGCGCAGCTCCAAGCTTTGAAGCCAGTCCAGAATAAACAGTGTGCGCTCGATGCGGCCCAGCCGACGTCCCCCCACCCTTGAGTAGCACGACGCTTTAGAGTCCAATCACGTAGTCAGGAGATTGGGCATGAAGAAACGATTCACCGAAGAGCAAATCATTGGCTTCTTGCGCGAGGCGGAGGCCGGCTTGCCGATCAAGGAGCTCTGCCGTCCATGGCTTCTCCGAGGCGAGTACTACCTGTGGCGCAGCAAATTTGGCGGGATGAGCGTGTCCGACGAGAAACGCCTGAAAGAGCTGGAGGCGGAAAACAACCGGCTGAAGAAGTTGCTCGCGGAATCGATGCTGGAGAACGAAGTCCCCCGTGAGGCGCTGCGAAAAAAGTGGTGAGCGCACCGTCACGCCGAGACTTGATGCGCCATATGACCCACGGCGGCCTGAGCGAGCGGCACGCGTTGCGGGTGATCGGCATGAGCGCCAGCGCTTATCGCTATCAGCCTGCGCCGGACCGCAATCATGCCTTGCGAGCGCAGATCGTCGCGCTGGCTCAGCGGCACCGTCGCTATGGCTCCACCAGGGCGTACAGCCGACGGTAGCCGAATCGACGACGCTCGTGCGCCAGCTCCACCAGGCGGGCCGTCAACGCGTCATTGTCACGGTCCGGCTTCGCCTCATAGTGCAACACGCTGCGAGAAAGCCCGACAAGCAGACAGACGCGGCGTTCCGAGAGGTTGACCTTCTCCCGAATTGCCACCACTGCTTCGCGCTTGGCTTGCGGGCTCAGGGCTTTCCCTTGACGACAACCTTCAATGCTTCCATGCCGAGCACGGCCTCGGCCGGCAGTTTCTTCAGCCGCGCGTTCTCGCTCTCAAGGTCCTTCAGTCGGGGTGCGTCCGAGACCTCCATGCCGGCGAACTTCGCGCGCCAGGTGTAAAACGAAGCATCACTGAACCCGTGCTTCCTGCACAGTTCCTTGACCGGCATACCGGCCTCGGCTTCCTTCAGAAACCCGATGATTTGCTGTTCCGAAAAGCGCTTCTTCGTGTTCGTCTTCTTCTCCGAAAACAAACTTTACTAGACTCCGGATCGCCCTGTTTGCCGGGGGCAGGTCAATCTTAACCTAGGGGGGGTGACTGCTTCTGGCCGAATCCGGAAGTACGAAGCTAAGACATCGATTTACTACGTGAGATTCAACCCGCCATCCGATAGCAGAATTTCTCCGGTCAGATAGTCTGATGCGACCAGCATCGCGACAGCCTGAGCAATGTCTTCGGGGCTAGCTGACCGCCGCATTGGGGCTCGTGTTTTCCACAGTTCCTGTGCTTGCGTCCAATCTGCGGTCAATGGCGTGTCGACTAGTCCTGGAGCAACAGCATTCACTCGGATGTCGGGCGCAAGCGATAGCGCCAGCAAGCGGGTCATATGGTTGAGCGCAGCCTTTGTGACCGAATATGGTATTGACGCGCCCTTAGGTCGAACACCCGCATGTGAACTGATGTTGACCACGCTACTGGGGCGGCCCTGCCGAGCCGCATCACGTAATGCGGGTTCCGCTTCAGCTATCAAACGAAACGGTGCGACGACGTTGACCTCGTGGAGTTCCTGCCAAACAGCCGGCGTAGCCGCAGCCAAATCCGCATGCGGGATGACACGGCTGATCCCTGCATTGTTGATTAGAACGTCGAGTCGCCCCCAGGCGGCGATGGCTTCACGGACCAGCCGCATCCTGTCCGCATCATCGGCTAAGTCGGCCTGGACGTAGATCGCCGAGCCGAGTTCACGGGCCAATGCTTGCCCTGTTTCCGCCGAACTACGCGAATGCAAGACGACTGAAAATCCTTCGCTTGAGAGCCGCCGAGCGATGGCAGCGCCGATGCCAGAAGTCGAACCGGTAATGAGCGCAACAGGGGACGCAATTTCCATGGGCGTTCTCGTGGATGACGGTCGTTATCTGGTGTTCGTTCGTTGATTGTCGCCGATCTAGGCGACTGAGTCGAACGTCCCAAATTGGTTGGTAGCTGCTTCTTGGCCTGCTACAAAGTTGCCATAGCGCGGAGAATGCAAATTGCAAATCAGCGGCTTACGTTCTAATTCTATTCGCTGAACTACAAGCAGTTTTTGAGATGCGGTATGGCCAGTGTCGACCTGGCTAGGCTGGCGTACCTACAGGCGGACTGCGCGCATCTACGCCAAATCGCTGGGAAAGCCTTACGGGATGTAGATCTTGTGGTGCCCAGGGCCGGAAGCTCAGGGCGTTCTGTCAAACTCCATCAAAACGTAAACAACAGCCAACTTCTTAGTATTCATGCGGGTTTTCGGGCAATCAGCAACTTCCGAAATCCGCTGTGACGACGCCAAACTTATGGTTCCCGGTGATAGCCTTTACGCCAGATTTACGCCAACAGGAGGAGGCGGCATGGCGACGTACAGGAAGCGCGGAACGACTTGGCGAGCAGAGGTCGCCAAGGCTGGAGTTCGCAGGTCGGGAACGTTCAATACGAAGGCGGAAGCGGTTGCTTGGGCAACGTCGATTGAGGCTAAGGTAATTTCCGGCAGTACTGAGGCAGTGGTTAGCGGGAAGACCCTGCGCGATGCGTTTCTGCGCTACGCGACGGAAGTATCGCCAACGAAAGCGGGGGCACGGTGGGAGTTGGTCAGATTTAACGCGCTGACCCGGCAGCTCGATTTCATCGGCGAAATCTTGGGTCGAATTACTTCCGATCAGATTGGCTCGTGGCGCGATGGGCGATTGGCTGCCGTGGCCCCATCCACGGTAAATCGCGACATGAATCTACTTTCGGCGGTTTTTGAAGCGGCTCGCCGAGAGTGGAAGTGGTGCGAAAAGAATCCCATTCGGGATGTACGGCGGCCAAGGAATCCGAAGCCGCGCGATCGACGGGTTGCTGAGAAGGAAACTCAGGCGATGGTCGCGGCACTTGGCTACGTTCCGGGGCGGACACCTGAGACGCACAGTCAGCGGGTAGCGCTGGCCTTCCTCATCGCGCTTGAGACAGGTATGCGGCAGGGAGAAATTGCTGGCTTGGAGTGGGGGCGCGTATTTCTGAATAAGCGGTATGTGCGTCTGGCCAATACGAAGAACGGGGACGCGCGCGATGTGCCGTTGTCATCAAACGCTGTGGAATATCTCGAACTCTTGCCGCAGAACGGTGGGCCGTGCCTTGGCGTTAATACGCCCTCTATCGACGCGCTTTGGAGAAAGGCACGCGCCAAGGCGAGCCGGGTAGTTCCGACTGTGGCCGACTTGCGCTTTCACGATTCACGGCATGAAGCAATAACTCGGCTTGCTCGAAAGCTCGATGTGCTCGACTTGGCGCGGATGATTGGGCATCGCGACCCACGTAGCCTGATGATCTACTACAATGCTACGGCTTCAGATATCGCGGGTCGACTCGGATAAAGACTCAGCTACGGCGTCCTTTTGGGAGGCGACCACGGTTCATTCTCGCCCATTCGATTACCTCGTCCCCGAACCATCGCCGCTTGGCTTCCGATGATCCTGTTGGTACGACGGGACTCGGGAAGCCAGGGCGGGACACGACTTTCAATGCAACCGTACTTTCGGAAAGTCCCATCCATGCGGCGATGTCCTTGGCCGTCCACAGTTCGGGGGCCTTCTTCAACGCCATAACTCCCACAAGTTTGTCGAGCCGCTCAATTAGTGCAATGACGTCGCCGCCGTCGCGGGTCGTCGGATCGAGCCGCTCGCCCCTGCCCTGCGCTGCATGTGGTCCCAGCAAAATTTGAATTTGTTCGGGTGATAAAAGTGCGTCCATCCTTAGTTCCCCTTTGTGGCTAACCAAAAGCTCCCGAGATCCTGATTCCAAAACGCCTGACAGTTCGCGAGGCTTGCGCCGACCTCCTGTGCAGCTTCGAACGCGATCACGATGGCTTTTACGGGGTCATCGCTAAGGATGTGGTTGATGGGATGGCGCTCAGGGATCACGATTCCTCGGCTCGACCAATAGCGTTTCTCGTTCATCTTGTGCTCAGTGAAATCCTTGACCAGATACTTCCCGAGGTAGGCCGCCAGCTTGTGCTGCTGACTTCTCTGCCGAAATGGATTCCGCACATTGACGTTGCCGTTGTCTGCACCGACGACAGATATCCAGATGGCGCGGAGCACCCTGTAGTTTTGTCTCCCCTTTACAGCGATATGCAGGTGCCACGCACCCCGCTTTTGGCGTTCCGGGACTGCGACGTACTGGAAGTTTTGAATTCTGTTCAGCCGACGGCGAAGGCGGTCGAAATGAAGCTTCAAGCGCTCCTTGTCCTGCATGTTCTCCCGGTAGGTCAGCGTGATCATGCGATCCGCGCCGATGGCCTTACAACGCAATCTGACTTGTTGTTTGGCCCGTTTGGCCGCCGCTATTTGGTTATCTTCTGAGTTTTCCGATTCGCCGCGCTTCGCCTTTGGCAGGGTGTGGAGCCTCTGAGCGCCCATGTAGCGGTCGAATCGGGTGACGGTCACCTCCACCTGCCCATCTCCAAAATTGCGTCCTCTGATGATCCACTCTCGTCGGAAGGCGGAATCGTTCACTAAACTCGGTTCTTGCATGGCAGCTCCTTTGTCATGTGTCATCGCGGAGAAGGCGTTGGCCCCGGTGTTTTGCATCGGGGCCTTTTTTCGTCCGGATCGAGGTGTTCCTGTCTCGGCTGGATGGGTTTTGCTACCTCCTTTCTCGTTAAGTGTTACGGATATAAATTTAGGGCGCGCTTCGCGCGCCCCCGCCGTCCTCGACCCTGCGGGCGGCGGCGGTCGCGCGAAGCGTCGTTCCTTCTTCGATCCGCGCCACTTTGTCGGCGGGGTCTGAAAGGCGGTTTTCAGTGAGGGGTTGTAGGGCCGGTGGCGGCGTTTCGGCGGGCGTCTGGGGTGCTACCCGCTGCTCGGTCGCGCGAGCCGCGCTGAGTCGCGCGTCAACGGCCCGGACGTTGCAGGTACGTCCGCGGGCATCCTTGGCTCCGGCATCGGCGCCGACACTCCCGACGCTAGACGTTCTGACGCGTTCCACCTGGAGAACGAGAAGGATCTCGGTGTTCGACGCTGCATCGGCGTGGCTATCGAGGAATCGGGGCAGGAAAGACAGTCCCGTGTTGTTGTCGGACGCTTTGTTGGTTGTCAGGCCGCCAATGAGGATGATGTCGCCGTCCTGTGAACTGATTTCGGTGGCGACTTCCCGGGTGTTCAGCGTTGGCGATTTGTTGACGCCCGTCGTCGTTTTAACGAAGTCGCTGATTTGCTGCGAGACGTGCAGATCGATGACGCAATCCTTCACGGTCGGGCGCAGCTCGAAGATAACGCCTGACGAGTGGTATTCGACCGACTGAACCGGTTCGCCGCCTCCGCGAGGGTAGGAGACGGATTTCAACACGGGGACTTTCTGCCCAACGGTGAGCTTTCCTCGCGCGCCAGATCGAATACGTAGGTTCGGGCTATTGATGACCTGAAATCGTGTGTCTTTCGATAGTGCCGAGAACACCGTATCGAAATCTCCTGCTGTGATGCGCACTGAGTTGCTTAGCTTCTCACCGGTCACCTGTATGGAGAGTCCTAGGCCCTTGGAGAGCAGATCCAGGGCGAGTTGAAACGCGGAGCCGTGCTCGGTGCTTTGGGTGACCTCGTAAGCTGTTGCTCGTACAGCAACCTCGCCGATTGGCGTATCGACTTGGGGCAACAAATCGCGGAGCGTCACGATTTCGGCTTGCGTCCCACGGAAAACGAGCGTGTCGCCTTTCTGATCGATAAGCATCGCGGCGGACCCGTCGGGAATATTGCCGCCCGCTCGTCCCTCGGGTGGGGCAGGGACTTCACGGTTCACGGTGAACTGCCCCCGAAACGCTGGCCTGACGAGATTGGCGAGATAGGCTGTGTCTCGATACCGGGGACGGTAGACGTAGGTGGATTGCGGTTCCGCGTTGATGCCAGAGCTTGATCGTTTGAACACGAAGTCGACGCCTTGGCGTCTTTCGATGCCGAACCCGAGCGAATCAAGAAACGCTATCAGGAACGCACGTAAGTCGCCGCGTCTCGCATCAAATCGCATCGAGACCATCCGCTGGTCATCGAGTACTTCTGGGGAGATGACGTAGGGCGTCTTGATGGTTTCGCCGTAGAGCAACGAGACGAGTTGCGCCACATTGACGAACTGGAAATCGAACTTCCCGGATGAGGTGCGCCGGTCCAACTGAGGCGATGGAATACCTTCGTCGGCCCAATCGGGCGAGTGGCGGCGCTTGCTGCTATCCCGAATCTCCGGACCGTCATCGTGAAGGGCTGGCCCTCGGTAATCGATGGGGGCGGGCACGATGCGCGGCTCGCCTGCAAGTACGTGCGTGGTGGCGAGCAGTACCACGCTGACCATGAGTGGTTTCATGGCGTCTCTCCAAAGAATCGAGACGCGGGTTTTTGGCCCGACCACGCAGTGACTTGTTGACCGTCGACCTCACCGATGATAGCGAGGCCGCGATTGCGAAATGCTGATGGTGACTCGATGCGTAAGCGGCCGGTGTTGTCGCTCAACACAACGTAACGCTTCCCCTTGGCCGAGTATTGCCCCACCACGCGCCATCTCTCGCTGAACGTCGGAATGCGGGCCGCAAGGTCGGACGGTGCATTGGCGGGAGCAAGTGAATACCTGTTTGATTCGACCGTGGTGGACGAGGAGCCCGTAGCTGGTTCAGGATGAAAAAATCGCCAGAGGAATACCCCAATACCAACCCAGCAGCCCACGAAAAACACGGCGGTCATCCACAACTTGGGATTGCGCAGCATGTTTTGGCGGGAGTCGATGGCGCGTTCTTTTCCTTTACCGCCCGCATATGATTGATACAGCGGAAAAATGGCTTTGTCGTATGTTGTGGTCGTGGTCCCCAGTCGCGCCGCTTTGGGGATCCTGCCGCCGCCAAACATCTCGACGCGATAGCGATTGCCCAGCCCCAATTCTTTGAGCTTTTTCGTGACGAACGTGACTTCGATCACCGAGCGCAACTGCCGGTGTAGGTCTGTGATCGACTGAATCATCAATGCGACGTCGCACGAGACGCCAGTTTCCGCATGCACGTAGTGTCGGTGCATGCGGAAGAAGCGCATGTGCTCCGGGCTGATCTTGTGCGAGACGGACCAGAACTCCCACGCCTCATCAATCGCAACAAGGTCACCGGCTTTGACGATCGAGTCGAGGTCCGGCTTCGTTTCATCGGGGAAGAAGCCGGGCTTGAGAACGTCCGCGTTTGAAATAGGAATCACGGGGCCAAGCGTTGTCGGGTCTGCTTTCTTCACGTCTGTGCAGTAAGCGTGAATTGCGTCCGCGTTGATTCCGTCGACGTTGGTCACCACACGTCGACCGGCCAAGACCGCAGGCAGGATGACGTTGCTAACGACCTCATAGCTCTTGCCCGATCCCATCAAGCCTGTGTACGCATTGATCGCCATGGCGCTTATCCGATGATCGGCAAACGCCGGATGAGAAAGCGCGCGGCCATGGCGCTAACGATCATTGGCGCTCCTTGTGAGACGGCAAACAGATCGAGCCAATACCAGACCCCGGTAGGGATGCCCGAAAACGCCTCGTTAAGCTTGGATACCTGCGGGAAGAGATTGCTCGATTTGACGATGGTGACGAATTCGGTAACGACGTACCAGAGCGCGAAGAACGTCGCCCACTTGACCACCGATGCGCGGAACATGAAGCCCAACGCCGTATTAAGGACGCTCGCGATAATTGCAAACAGTGGCATAAGGACCTCAGGCGGAAAGAACGATCAAAAGCGCCATGACCGCGAAGGCGGCGATCATCACCTGGCGAAGCTGTGGCCCAATGCTCTCGGCAATCTCGCAGTGCGCATCTATTGGAATGGTGCGATCAAATGCTTGGAACGTTGTGCGCGGGCACGCAGCGCTGTGCGAAGGCATCGTCCAGGCCTTGAAGTCGGACGTCAGCCCCAAGATCGGATCGATGATCATCTTCGCGGTGGGCGTCTTTTCCAGTGCAGGCTTACTCACTTCGGGGGCGCTACCCAGATCCATATCGACCTTGACCCGGTTGCCGATATCGACGGTCGGGCGGTTGACGACATTCACGTCCTTGACGCCCTCTGTGTTCTTGTTGCGGTTGGAGCCGGGCTGGACCTCTTCATCGGGATCGCGGGCAGTGTTCGGATCGATTTCAGGATCGGGTCTTGGTTTGACGCGTGGGTCTGTTTCGGGATCGACCTGCGGGCTCGGGTCTTCGCGTGGACGGATGCGAGGAGAGATCGGCACCGTCTTGATGTCGGGCGGATTGGCGGGCTCGAAGATGTCACCGATGTGCGGGACTTCCTTGGGATTCTCTTTGACCCATATCACCACGTCCTCTTCGGTGACGGGTTCCGAGTCGCGATAGGGGAGTCCCGCATAGTCGGGCGCTTCTGCCGCCTGCTGCCACGATTCATCAACGATGTCGGTTAGCGTCTTGGGGCTGATCGGCATTCTCAGGAGTTCCTGATTCACGCCCGCTCGTGCTGCATCCAAATCGGGGTAGATCGATTCGGTTGTCACGCGGTTAAGCCCGTAAAAGGCGTCGCGACTGATCTCGAACGCAGCGGGGTCCAGTTCGAGCGTCACCCATTCAAGAGGAGCGGGACAAAACGGCGGGGTGTCGGCGGAGCAGGTCCGGTGTTTGTTCGTCCACATCCGTTCGGCGAAGCCCGCGAACTCGCCATAGCCATCGAGCAATTCGATGATTTTCAGTTGCGGATCTGGATCGCCAGGCTGGAACAACCAACGTGTGCGTAGTTCCTCAAGCTCGGAAATCGACGTGAAAGGGATGCGAATCCCATGTTCTGGATAGGACAAGGCGATGCCGGTGGACGCTTGCGGCAATAGCGGAAATTCGTGACATGCGACTCGGGTGTTCGTGGGGGAGCACCCGTCTGTTCGATAGACGCGCGCCCCGAGACGTCTGAGCATTTCGAAAAGCGGTTCCTCAGCGGGCGAAGTCTCGAAACTCGGGTACGACGGCAACGTGACGGCTTCCTTGCGCGGGAGCTTACTCACGAGCGCAACGGAGCCGTCATACGTTTGCCCGATAGCGACCTGGGCATCACCAAGCGTCGCGATCAAATGGCTACCCGCGCTGACGATGCCTAGGCCCGCGAGGATCGTCAGCCAGACAGGTGCACCGGCGAGGGACAGGCCAATGCCCGCGCCAGTTGAGACGACGTTTAACGCTGTACTCGATGACGAGATCGCATCTAACGTTGCGATAACGCGAGCGTCGTTAGCCGCGAAACCACGGGAGGCGGCAATTCGCGTGATAACGCTAGCGATGGCGCGATTCATGGCGAAGTTCGCGATGGGGAGCGCTTGCGGCGTTGCTGGCTGTTGTGCGAGGAGTGCGAGTAGCGCTAAAGCCACCAATGTTCGTTTCATCGTTACCCCCTCAGACCTTGGACGACCGCCCATCCACACACGATTCCCCAGGCGAAGAAGGTCAGATCCCACAGTGCTTGTATCGGCATGGTGATCTCCGGCGAGTTATGCGGCGCGCCGCGCTTTGTGGCCGAACGCTCGACACGCGCGATGGAGCGCTCGGCCATGCTCAACGATTAGCCCTTAATCACGCCGAGCACGATCTTTGCGCCGCGCAACGTGGCATACACGGTGACCAGCGACAGGGCGACAGCGAGGATTGCGGCTGTGGTTGAGCCCATGCTGATGCCGTTGGTCAGCGAGGACAGGTCGGGGCTGCCACCTCCACCGCTTTCTGCCTTAGCCAAGCAGGACGCCGTACCCAACGTAATGCCGAGGCTCGTTCGTGTGGCAATCGAGCGAAGGTGTTGAAGTGCTTCTTTCATGGTTGCTTACTCCGATTGAGATGCCGGGATGCGCCCGGCGCGCTGGCTCAACCTCGACGGATGAAGCCGAGGAGTGCGCCCACATGGACACTCACGAACCAAAGTCCAACGATGGTTGTGAGCGCCAATGTCCAGAATCCCGCCATCTGCACGGTGTCGAGTGAGGTGGCGGGTACATTCGTCAGCGCGATTGCAGGGTCGATGGAAACCAGCGTGAACTGCTGGCCGTTCTCTGGCGGGCAGAGTTCGCGGTCAACGGTGGTGACCGCCATCGGTTGGCGAATGGGTTTGCAGGCCAGCAGTTGGATGGTTTGGTCCGTCACGCCCAGTCCCCGCGCGTGCGCTGGTGGCGCTGCGCCATGCGAATCCACTTAGGAAGCAGATGGCCGTCGTCTTCCATGATTCGGGCGACGAGCGAAAGCCTTTGGTCGGCGCGTACCTGGCCGAAGTCGTTATATAGGCTGAGTAAGAACTGACGGAACATCGCAACCCCCAATCTCCATCACGGCGCTCTAGCGGTGACGGTGTGAAGAATCTGGCGGGGGGGCGGATATGAAAGACGAGTTATCGGCGTCTACATGAAGACGCGGCGTAACGCGGAAAGGTCAGGTTGTGGATTTGCCGGGATTTGCGGGGCGCGCGCCGTTCACGCAGGGATGCAGGGCTACAATGCGCGGAACTAGGTGACCATCCATCGACTGCGAAAAGGCGAATTCCGCGAGGTATTCGCCTTTGGTCGTTTCCTTCAGGCCGTCCGGCAGCATGACTCGGCCGACGACGGCTTGATCGCCTTCGCTTGTCGATTGATAGAGCACGCACTGTGCGGTGCGCATGTCGTAGGGGCGGCCAGTCTTGCTTGAGATGCCTTCGAGTCGAGTGACGTCGAGGATGATGAGCTTTTGCTTGCTGGTCATAAGGTCACCGGTTGCATGTGAGCGGCAGCAGGGGAATCCGAGCTACCGATGCCTAGGAATTAGACATGCCTAAAGTATAGGTTTCCATGTCTGGAACGTATTTGGGGAAATTCCGAGATGCGCGAGCGTATCTGCGAACTCATTGAGCACATCGCCGACGCCGACCGATGTTGGCGCGAGATGGAAGACTTCACGGGCATCCCGTCGAAGCGGTGGCAGAACGTCTCCCGGGGTTTGCAGCGTCCGACGTCCGAGATGATCGAGGCCATTGGTCTAGTCTGGCCTCAGTTCGCATTCTGGTTAGTCACGGGACGTACAGACGAGGCCAGCGGCCACATTTCTCCTGCATTGGAGCGAGTGGCTCGGGACTTAAACAAAATCCGGAAGGCTGGGTAGTCGCAGCTAAGGTGCTAAACCGATGGTTGCAGCGGCGTTAAGCCGCGAGAACGTTTCATGGATGTGTCCCCGTTGCCTCGCTGAGCTTTGGATTGCCGATACGGCAGTGGGGGCGACTGGCAGTTGTTCTACTTGATGTCGTCGCTTTACGTTGGAAGGTGTACGGCGAACGCAATGTGGTGGCAGCAATGCGATATCACTGCGTTCTATGCGGTTGAGCCGCTAAGGAAAACAGCAAGATCGTTCATCGGCTCCTGGCAGAGCGCCGGTAAGAAGTTTCATGGGTCTTCGCGGCCACCATTCGGGCGCTCGTCGTCACGTTGGTAGGCAACTCGCCGCGGGTTTACTCACAGGCGAAGAAAGCAAAAGGGCCTCTCACAATGAGAGGCACCAAATTGCTGAGGGCCTGCGGCAACGTTAGGACAGCAGGAGTGTGGGGTTTCCTGCAAAACTCAGATCGTCGTCCAACCGTTGGGTCACGTCGAGAACTTCGTCCGCGAGGTCTCCCAGTTGCTCGAAGTATGCGTTTGCGAATTCGGAGGGAATGGCTTCCGCACTTTCTTGATTGGCCGCCACCATGCAAAGTGCGACGAGGCGTTCGGAAAGACAGTGCAGTTTGTCGAGAGAATCGCGAACAGCGATGGGAGTAGATACGAGAGAGGTCATGCTGTGTGTCCTCATGCTAACCGTTTCAATCCTGCCCCTCGCGGGACGAGAGGGGGTGGGCAGGCACTGGACTGGGTTAGCGGACCGCTGATCAGTCGGATTGGGCGGCACACCCGAAGGTGTCCCAGCCCAGGCCTGCCCGTTGATTTCGTAGGCATGCATGAGACCGCACACGAAGCCGCGATGCATTGCGGCTGTGTGCCCGGACAGATCAATCGGGCCGCTAAGCCCGGTCACGTTTGGGACGTGACGAGAACAAGCTTACAGAGACCGCTCGCATGCAACAAGAACGGAAGCAGGGAATTATGCAAGATAGACGCGAATTCGGATTGGTCTTAGGGGTACGTAAGGATATTTCCCCGAAGACGTCATAGAGATGCCAATGTTGATTGCGACTGGAGCGGCCCCCTGAAACGCCGGACACAGTCACCCACTTACAATAACGGGTAGGCATAAGACTGTGTTTTTGA
>NZ_CABPSM010000038.1 GCF_902459555.1 Pandoraea horticolens
TCGGTGAATCGTTTCTTCATGCCCAATCTCCTGACTACGTGATTGGACTCTAAAGCGTCGTGCTACTCAAGGGTGGGAGGACGTCGTTACGTGACGGGCATCAACCTGATGCCGCGCATGCGCAACATCAAGGATCTCGTCCTGTACAAGGCGGAGAAATTTCAGGGGAAATTCACGAAATTATCATGTTCGCGTCATTGAAGCTATGGTTGTGGGCCGTAATATAGATTCAACCAATGTCTCTGGAAGATACGGTTTTCAGGATCGGATTGTCGGTCTCGGAGCGGCCCATGCTCTGGGGTTCTGCATCGAAAATTTCCTCCAATCCTGGACCATCGATTTATTGATGGTTACGATCCATCTTTTCGGTTTCGTGGAGAAAATCATGAGAAAGCTTAATCAGGCTGAGATCAATGCGGTATCGGGGGCTGGCGAAGTTGATATCAAACCCGTACCAAACGGATGGTTCGACAGGTTATTTAATGAGCTTTTCCTCCGATCGGAGCGGATCGACGTGGGTGACACAATCGCCCCCCATATTTAGTCGGCGTGAGGCTGTACCTGTAACTAAGGAAACGCGGACACCAATAGGGAAAGGCAACAAATTTCAAACTGATTACCTGTGGAAATTATAAAAAAACAAGAGCAGTAGGCGCCGCTAAAGATGGCGGCATTCATTGGCTTAAACAAAGGAGCATCGTATGCGCACTCTTTCCCTCGATGAAGTTAAGCTTGTTTCTGGGGCAGGTAATAAAATTGGTGTCGATATTAGGACAGGTGCGTTGTCGGGTTTGGGTGCTGGTGCAAGCGTGGGTGTCATTGGTGGCGCCGTACTTGGCGGCCCAGTTGGCGCCGCAGGTGGTGCAGCTTTCGGCTCGGTGGTAGGAACAATAATCGGTGGAGTAATTGGCGGGGTGGGTTCGATTTTCGAGTGGTGGGAGTAAATAACTTTTCAGAAAATCCAGTCCAACATAGCTGTATATTAAAGCAGGCAGATCCAAGTGATTCTAGACGCCCTGCTGGATGCAGCGGAAGCCCGCCTTGAACAAGCAGGGGCATTCTCTAGAGAGTGTGTTCCGCTACGCGTCCGGCTTCTTGTCAACGAAGGGACTGGCTTCGCGCAAACTTTCATGCGCGTTAACCTGTCCTGGAAATTTCGTGCCAATCAAATCTAGAGATAATGGCTCCTCAGCTCAGACGAGGAGTTGGCATGAAGAAGAGCCGGTGCAACGACGAACAGATTGTGCGGATACTGCGCGAGGCGGATCGGCACGCGGTGCCTGAGGTGGCCAAGCGTCATGGCGTGAGCGAGGCGTCGATTTACGCTTGGCGAAAGCGCTTCGGCGAGATGGTTAGCGATGACGTCAGACGCCTCAAAGCGCTCGAGGCAGAGAATGTCAGGTTGAAGAAGCTGGTCGCCGACCAAGCACTGGATATCCAGGTCTTGAAGGAGATCGGCGAAAAAAAGTGGTAAGCGCACAGGTTCGCTGCGAGCAGGTCCGGTTTGCGGTCGAACGGGGCTTGAGCCAACGGCGAGCGTGTGCGCTTATGCAGGTCAGCCGATCAAGCTTGGGCTATACGCTCAAGATGCCAAGTAAAAACACACCGGTGATTGAGGCGACGCGAACGTTGTCGGGGCAATTCCCGCGCTTCGGCTCACGCCGTATCCGAGTGCTGCTGAGGCACGAAGGTAACCGCTAATTCTGTACCCATCATCGCGTCCGCATATTTTTAAGCGGACACTATCTGGCCACTCGGTCGGCCCTGCAAGATGGGTTTGCTGGACGCTTACAGATTGCCAACCACATCGTAGACCAATAGGTAGTTGCGGTGTGCGACGAGTTCGCGCGTGTCGGGAGTGCGACCAAGTCGCGCCGACGACCAGCGGGCAGCAGACGCTGTTTTGAACCGCTGGCGCGTCAATCCGTCCCAGCCTTCCAGAGCCCCTTCTTGTAAGGGTTCATGGGGAATTTACATTTATGGGCGTTGGGCACTTTTGACGAAGCACGTGGTTGCGCGACAGCCGCGGCTCTTTGCTCACTGGCAGATTACCCATGCCGGATTGGTTGGACGATAGGAGCCGGATGAATCGCGAGATTCATGTTCGGTGGTGTGAGGGCCTGCGGGGGCGGGCTACTCGACCACCTCGCCTAGGCGGAGTGGTGCCGCTGCAAATAATCGCGCCACAAAATCGGCCACAGGATCACCGCTTCGCGGCCACCGTAGGGATTAGCCCACCACGCTCCTACTTCAATTCTGAACTAAAGTTCAACTACACCTGTCGCTGATTTTCGGAGCCCCTTCGGAAAGGTCAAGATAGATAGACCGAGACACGCCGCAAGCAGTGCTGACCAGAGCCAAAATTTGCCCGGATCGAACATCTCATACAACGCGCCAAACCCCTGGTTGCCTATTGCCCCTCCTAGTGCGCCAAGCATCGAACTCATAGCGAAGGTGGCGCCAAGCACGTTGTGACCAACGTTGGACGCGATGTAATCGACCTTCAGCAGAAGGAGGACTTCTGCGATTGAGTAAATGCCGACCGCGACGCCAAAAAGCCACACGCCTTGGGTCGAAAAACTCATCAGAACTGCAGCGAGTGAAATGGTCATAAAGCCCACGGGTAGGCTTGCACCATTGCGCATCAACTGAATCCGGGTTGCGACCGTCAATTGAAGAGTAACGACAACAATCGCATTGACGATATAGGTGATTTGGGGGGCCGACGGGGCCACATGAAGCTTGCCGAAGATCGGCATAACAAGACCGAACAGCGCATGACAGGCGTTAAATCCGAACACGATGAAAACTAACATCCATGCACCTGGCATGCGCAGGATGTCGCGAAATGTGCGGATATAGCGGCCTAGCGGCTGCGCAATCGATGTCTGAAACTCTGGAATGAGCGCGTTGCAAATCGCGGCTAGGAGGAACAATGCGGCAGCGGCATAAAACAAGACTGCCTGACCAAAGATCGGTGCAAAAAAAAGCCCTAAAAGCGGCCCCGTAACCACGCCAACGTTTGCATAGGTGCTGCGCAATGCCAGCCACTTCGGCTTGTTTGCTGGGTCGCTAAGTGCGGAGATGCCAGCTTTCGCCGTCGGCACATACACACCGCTTCCGAACCATATGAGCATGCAAGCCGCCGCTGTGGTCCATATCGCCTGTGCGTGAAATAACAAGGGAAACGCGATTACGCGAAGCAAAAGGCCTAATAGCAAAATACGTTTGGCACCCAACCTGTCCGCGAGAACACCGCCAAACAATGAACCGACGGTCTGGGCAATCACCATATTTGCGTAAATTCCGCCCACCTCCACCGTGCTAAGACCGCGCTCTGTGACCAAGAACACACCGAGGATCGGGATAACCAGATAGCTGCCGACGTTCGAGACCAATGTCGATAGGAGGATGATGTAAACCGTACCTAGATTGTCCTTCTTGAAACGCTTGAACATCGCTCACTCCTACTGACTACGCCGGGTCCACGGTGACTCGTAGCATTGCTAGCGCCTCATCTCGTCGAGTCAAGAGCTCAGTGTGGTTCGAGGCACTGACAATGATCGAGCCGTTCCGAGTGGCTGAGCTAACATAGGCGTTTGTGGGCTTTCCTTCGGAAATTTCCAGGTCTACAAACTCGACGCCAGGCGCAGCCGCTACGTCAGCAAGCCCTTCGATATGATGAACAATGCCCTGCCCAAAGCGCGGAAAGTAAGCGAGACAGGGACGTGGCGCAGTCAACGTCGGTAAATCATGCGCGCTGTCGACGACCCCTCCAATTAGCACTGAGAACACATCGATCCCGCGGCACAGTTCGAGGAGCTTCCAAATTCGGCCCCCCCCTGTGCGCAACTGGGTCTCAATTAGGTACACGTGCAGCCTACCCGCTTCATCGCGGTTGAGGCGAAATTCCGAATGAGCTACCGAGTTACGAATGCCCATAGTGGAGAGTAGAAGTACCACCGCTTGCTCCAACGCAAGCTGTTCATCGCTTCCAATGGGGGCCGGCATCAAATGTTGCATCTCAACCAGATTGTCAGTGAGTGTCTTCTGCGTGACGGCAAGCACGCTATGCTCTCCGGCGAGAGAAATCGTTTCAACGCTGTATTCACTGCCTTCGATATAGGCTTCAACCAACACAGGAAACGCCCGCTTGCCCAGATCAGTGCGTAGAGCCTGAGCATCCCGGATAACATTGACGCCTTCGGATCCGACACCGTTCATCGGTTTAATGACAAGAGGACCATGAGACTCGAAGAACGCCACAACATCGCTCTCGCCATAAGCAACGCGCCATGCGACATTGTCGAGTGCCGTTCCTGCCATGGCAGTTCGCGTCAGTTGCTTGTTTCGCGTGCGCACGTTGCCGTCCAGTTCGTTGCCCGGCACGCCAAGCACTGAAGCGATCACGGCGGCAGTCTCAAGTCCTTTTTCCGTAAACGAAAACACACCGCTGATCGGCGCCGCCCGATTGAGCTGCATTGCACAGAGCAGTGCTTGCGGTACGTCCGAGGCGTCGACATCCCAGAACTCGCATTGGGCCAGCACGTCATTAGACAGGAGCGTACGTTGGTTTATCGCAGCAAATCCCGTGACACGATACCCAAGCCTCAACGCAGCCTCGTAGTTCTCAGTCCAACCGCCAATGATTAGTACGTGCTTCATAGGTTATCCGTTTCAATAACGATGGTTGCTGCCGCTGCACGTGCGTAATCATAGGCGAGCGTGGGTGTCTCCCCGGTAGTGAGGAGATAACCGACGGTATTGCGATAGTCGCGTGCCGACGCAATCGTGTCGCCTTCGCGCCGGACGAGACTAAGTGACATGAACCCTGGAAATCCTGTTAAAGCGTTCACGCCTCGTATGGAGCGAATACGGCCAGTGGTTTTTGCGCCTAGAATTTTGCAACCGATATGAACACTACGTAAAGGCATAGTTACCGGTGGTGTCAATCCAAGGCATATCGCAATTGCGACTTTGAAGACGTTATCTCCGAGTGCAAGCGAGAGCATGCGCCCGAGCCCAATCCCCCCCATTCGAGGGTTCACCTCTACGACTTGCGGACCATCTGTCGTCAGAATGAACTCGATGTGAGCAAATCCATTCGATAGGCCAACGGCCTTGGTGATACTCTCGATGTAGGTTTCGGTCTTCTCCTTCCATGCAGAAGCAATGTCCGATGGAAAAGTAAGACCAAGCTCATTGAAGTCTGGGAAATCGGTGAGCTCACGATTGGAATAGCCGAGAATGGCGACATTGCCATTGCGAATGACGCATTCAGCGCTATAGAGAGGCCCCTTTAGAAACTCCTCGAGGAGCACCGAATCGCGTGTCGCCAGAATTGCCGCAACGGCTTGGCCCAGTTCATCCGCATCGTTCACGATGAAGACGTTGGCACTTCCTGTCCCGCTGGGGTCCTTTACGATCATCGGGTAGCCGAATGTCTCCGCCTTTTCAAGCGCGGACTCCACCGACATCACCTCGGAGAACAGGATGGACTTGACGCCGGCAGCTGCCAGTGCCCTGCGGGTTTGCGATTTGTCGCGGCAAACTCGCATGGCGGTGACCGGATGCGCCGGCAGCCCTAGCTCCTGAGCGATCGTCGCGCCAAGCACTGCAGCCCGATCAGACTGAACCAGAATGCCGGAGATTCTGAGCCGCTTCGCTAGCTCGTGAGCAACTTGTTTGACTTCAAGGGGTTTGGAGAAATCTACCTGAACAACCGCCAATGCGGATGCATGAGCATGTTCGTGTCCGATCTCATCAAGCACTCTGTCGGGCGCAGGGGTCAGAATAATGAGCCCTTGCTGATGGAATTGCGCTGCGGACAGGAGTAAATCGGCAGTTGCGCCGAGTGTATCGACAGAAAGCACAAAGGACTTCGCGTTACTCGCCATGCTGAACTCCTAGACACGACGCCTCTGCGCTCACGTCAGTGATATTTTTGCGATGCCAACTGAATTTGACCCAATGGTCGTCATCCCTGATCAAAGAAGGATGCAATACCGTCGTCGGTTCGTCAGGAATTGATTCCGATAGGAAGCCAGTCCCCTTCTGCCAGTCGGACGAGTACACAGTGTCGACGTACCGATAACCATCGTCCGGTAGAATTGTCACAACACATTTGTCTGGATTGGTGCGTGAAAGCCATTCACCTACAGCATGGGCTGCGCCGCTTGTCGGCCCTTTGAATAGGCCGCTTTCCTTGTAGAGAGCGTAGGCCGTTTGGTGCGCCACCGCTGCGCTCACCCAATGGACCTCATCGAACTGCGTGTGGTCAAGATTTCCCATCGGCATTCCCGACCCCAGCCCACCGAGCTTTCGGTTCCCATTGGGCGCGCCAAATAGCACGCTTCCCGTCGTATCGACGGCGACTGCGCGGACATTCATCCCGCGCCGGCGCAAGGCCGCAGTCGTGCCAGACATCGAACCGCCAGAGCCAACGGAGCCCACCAGAATGTCAAACTTGCCAATGGAGCAAGTGAGGTGCGAAGCTAGGTGATCGTACGCAGCGGGATTTTGTGGATTCACATACTGCTCTGGCCAAAACGCATCTGGATTGTCTTTTAAAAGCTCCTGTAGCCGAGCGAGCCTCGCCTCCTGGATGTTCAAACCCGGGCGAGGTGGCACAAAGTGAACGTCCACACCTAGCACGCTTAGCTGCGCCTCGAGACACGAATCAAGACAATCGGTAACGATAATCAGGCGGTGTTCTCGGGGCTTTGCAATGAGCGCGAGCCCAAGTCCAAACGTTCCAGAACTACTCTCCGCGATGATGCCCCCACGGGGAGGTAACTTGCCGGATCGGGTTGCAGAGTCAATGACAATTCTCGCTGGAAGCAACTTCATCAGTGAGAAATTTGCCGCTATCAGATTTCTCTGCAAATTCACAAGCGGCGGCAAAATGTGTTGCTCCACGCCGCCGGATACCACTGAAGTAACATCGAACTCAGCCATCTCTCGCCCCTGGCTAGATTAAAGACCAAAGAGTTGAACGTCGTGTACGTTCAGGTTGGAGATCTCGTCAAGCGCATGCTCAATATTCGTTAGGTCCTTCGACGTAAACGGTTGTCGAAAGAGCAGGCCCACTACGCTGCCGCTGTGCGCAACTTGCACCCCTAACGCACCAGCGCGATGAGATATCTCGACTAGCTCATCAAAAAGCGGCTTGGGTCTGTATTTTTGGTTGATGCTCGCGCTTCTGGTCGCAACAGCACCAATGGCCGGCAAGTTCCCCGAGCGATATGCTTCGCGCAGGGTCGCGATGCCCGCGTCAAACAAGTCAATTTCTTGGTCCGTGTACTCGATTTTCGGTAGCGATAGCGTATCCAACCCACTTGCTAACTCGTGCGCCACAACACTCATAACAACGAACGCGGGTGCGGCACCTTCAAGTATTTCAACAACGAAGCCATCTCGATGCGCAAATAGACAGGGTTTAGCAGACATCATGATTGGGTCTGACGCCCCTTCAGCACGAACAGCTAGCGCGGCAATTTCCGACTCCATCAGCCTATGCCCCGTTGCTTCCGCCACGGCTTTGACCGCCGCCACGACATCTGCGGTTGATGAGCCCATTCCCCATTTGAGGGGAATGCTGGAATCAATGACAAGTGTTCCGCCGGAACAAACCCCTAGGTACTCAAGAGCTATTCGAGCCGCGCGTTGAGCTTTTTTCCTTGACGGTGGAATGACCTTGATTGACGCCGAATCGGCAACGGGGAAAAACGTCGCTGCGCTTCCCTTGCCAGCGATTGGGAGTGTGACCAGCGCGTCAATCAGGCGTCCGCGAAACCTGAAGCGCCCTTGGACCAACTCACCATGATGGGCATGAACTGACGCTCGTCCAATAGGGATGATTCCACTCGGTATTGTTGGTCGATTGAACTCAAATGGAGCGTCATATGAGCGAAGCATGTCGAACTCCAAATTGTACTAATGGACGACACGACTGATGGGCGGCGAGATCCTAACCATCCTAAATATTCCCTGTCAATGAGCATCGTGCGATGCTCATATAACTAACAAATACGATGCCTATGGATACTATTTTTTGAAAGAACCAGACACTTTCCAATGCCCCACGATCGAAATGACGGTTGAAGATCAGTTGCGATAATGACGATGTATCGAAGCAGAGCCAGGTGCGAAGTGATTTTTACTCGGTCAATGCACAGAATTGCTCAGCGGGGGGGCGGACGGCTTCCATTGGAGGCAAGCATCCACCCCTTGGGGTGGTGACCACATAGCTGCCAAAAGTGCCATTTGCGAATATGGGATGGACGTCGCTACTCGACAGTCTCAGCCTAATTCGGTCGCCTCGCCTAAGTGAAGCTAGCGGTCAATACTGACTTTCGTCGTTCCAAGCGACGCCAACTGCAGAACCGCGTCCCAAAGTTCGGAGGTTGCCTGCGGCCTTTGCCGATCACGTGTATCCATTGATCTACGGCTGAGTCGGCCTAGATGCTGTGCAGCGTGGCACCGGCCAGCTCGCTGATGCGACGCCCCGTCGCATACCAAAATCCAGCATGACCAGAAACTTGGACTCATCCGCCTGCCAAAGCTCCTGCAGAGCTTTCCGTGGGCGAATGGATGATGTTCTGTCCGAGAGCCGGACGCGTTAGTAGCGCACGTCCGGTTCGATGAGCGAGGCGCGGAAACGGAGCCATGGCTCAGCTGGTGAAGCACCGCCAAACGAAAGGGGCGGACACAGATAGGCAGAATCTAACTTCCGAGACATCTCCAATCTGGCGTCGAAATTTATCTATATCCCCATTACGTTTATTCGGCATATTAATTTCCGGAATATTGCCGTAAATGATAAATCTATGAAATTTTTCCGAATATTAAATTCAATGATCAATTTGTGAAATGTGGGGAATATTGGGAGGCGCGTTCATTAATTTGCCTATTATTCGGTCTGCGAAGTTTGTATCGATGTCAGCACAAATCAAAACATAGCCCCATGTAGTCGTACAACGATCCGATGAAAACAAACGAGACAAACGAG
>NZ_CABPSM010000039.1 GCF_902459555.1 Pandoraea horticolens
GATATGCAGCTCAAGAAGCAACTGGAAGTGCGCGTGGGCGGAAACGTCAGCGTGCGTAAGGGCGAGAGCGCGCTGGGTGGTGGTATCTCGGCGAAGTATCGCTTCTGAGCCTGAGCGTTGACGTAGGCGACCGGAACATCGCGCCCACTGTCTGTGTTGAAGACAAGAAACCCGTCGTGCCTGAAAGGGCGCGACGGGTTTTTTTATGTTTCATCGCGAATGGCTGTCTCAAGGCAATGCCGTGGGGATGGGGCGTTGGGGGATAGCACATATGTTCTATCGTATCCGCCATGTGCGTTTTTTGTGGTGATCTCTTCCCGTAAATTTCAAAGACGAGTCCGCGCTCTTAAGTAGTGTTTATAAGGCTTTAAGTTGATTTTTGGGAATTTACCCAATTAATATTAGTGGATTTACTTTATAGGAATGCGCCCAATCGGATGCGGAATTTGAAATTTCAGATATTTCTGATCCTAGAATCGAGACTCCTTTGGTGACCAGTGTGCCGCTCTCAGAGTAACGGTGGACGTAGTCGTCGATTTTTGCGAATGAAATGTTGGGGGTATCAAATGCAGCGACAGAACTCGAAGGTTGGCGTGCTTCGTCAAACAAAGATCTACATGGCAGTGGCGACGATGGCGGCGGCCGCATCGTTCCCGATCATGGCTGAGGCAGATGAGAGGAAAAAGGCTCGCGTTGCCGCGCAGCAAGGAAGCAGCCAGGAGGTCAGCAATTGGAAGTCGAAACTCAAAAATCTGGAGGCGCAGCGTAACGAGAAGAACGAGGAGTATCTGACTGCAACGAGCTGGGTTTATGATGCGGCACTTCTCGAAGGAATTCTAAATATTCATGATGAAAAAGAAAAAAATAATATGCTCGTTAAGGTGGCCGATAGGATTTCTGGTGTTTTAGAAAGCATGGGGAATGGAGGAAGTGAGGAAAAGCCGACGCACATCCAGCGGGTGAGTGTTAATGATTTGAAGAATGTTAAAGAACGCTTGGATAATATCTTGAGATCAGAGGCCGGTGAAAAGGACCAGAAAATCCAGGAGTTCAGAGATTTGTTGTCTAACACCGAGCGCTACGGTCGCGCGATGAGCGAGGCGAAGACGGCCGCGGAGGACCATCGGGACATTTTGCGGGATATTGCCGGAGCCAGGGTGGCTTTGAAAAACGCCGGCGAGTCCGCGGATAAACCGATCAACCGGTACGAGTTGAGGGCCGGCGCAGACGCTGCCAAGTGGGAAGGTGTTACCTTGGGTGGTCTGCCTTACAGCGAAGATGGTGGCAGTCACTCTATCGACGAGAAAACCATTCTTGAGCTCACGCATCGTTCCGGGGATATATCGGATCCAATCGCTGGAGCGAACGACGCAAGGCGAGATGTCGGTACGTTAAATGTTTCGGAGACGGGAGATCACATTGTGAATATCCGGAATGGCCAGCTGAATATCCACAAGAGTATTAATGGTGCGGGGCGTTTGGGGATTGTTGTTGGTAAAGATGGAACTTTGGCATTTGAAGAAAATGGCAATGGGATTGAGTCGAGAAATGTTACGATCATGACTGATCCAAAAGCCAATGCGCTCGAAAAAGGTGGTTCTATTGAGTTCAAAAATGGCACCAGTGCGGGATCTGCGATTATTGAAGTTAATAATCATGGGGAACTAAAATTCGATAAAGATTCTAACGCCGCTAACAGCAGCATCTCAGTTAAAGATGGTGGTATTGCAAAGTTTGTTGAGTCGAATACCGAGTCTTCAATTATTGGAAATTCGGGGCTGCTCCAACTCGACAGGGCACGTGGCGGAACGGCGACGGTCAATAACATGCAGTCCGGAACGGCGAAATTCCTCGATACGGACCTTGAAAGCCTTACTTTGAACAACGCTGGCACCACTTATTTGCGGGGCAATACTACTGCGAGCGAGGCCACCGTCAATATGTTCAACGGCACGCTGGATGTTAGCGGCATGGGTGAGACCACGTACACGAACACTTCCTCGGCGACTGGCGCTGGCACCGAAAAAGCCATCACGATTGGTTCGCTGTCAGGCGCTGGCGATGTTGTCACCGGTACTACGGCCCTCACGCTTGGCTCGTTGAATCAGGACGATAAATTCCACGGCCGGATTATGATGGTCGCCCCGGAGAATCCGCAGGAGGATGGCCCTGAAAAAGCCCTTCGCGAATTCTCGGAACGGTTAGGAAAGACGCTTACCACGTCTGTCACGAAAGTCGGCACCGGTAACCTGACGTTCTCGGGTGACCAGAGTCAAGTCAAAGCCATCAAAGTTCAAAGTGGCAAGCTGACGGCGGATCACGAAAACGCCCTCGGTTCGGGGAGCGTGTCGATTGCCCAGGCAGGTGCGGTTGTCATTCTGGCACCGAGTGTCTCGGGCGTTAAGGCAATCGAGAATGCCGGCGAAATTGATCTGGGCACGAATAAGCTCAGCGCCGAAAGTTACACGTCGACAGCTGGCGCAAAGATCAAATCGCGTGTTGCCAAGGCCAGTGATGGCTTCGTCGGGGGCACGATCCACGTCGAGAAGGACAGCGACTTCAGCAATACGGCCTTGACGGTTGCCGTCGACGAAGGTATCAAACTCGCCGATGTCGAAAACACATTCGAGGTGGTGACAGCTGCCGAGGGGGCGACCGTGACTCCGGGGACGACGACATTCGGTAGCATTAGCGTTGCTGGCGAAAAGAAGCCTGACCCGGAGGGTGGACGAACGAATGAATCGACGAAAATCTCCTCGGGAAACACCGTCAATTTCCTGGCGGCCAACGGTCGCTACACCGCCAACGAGCAAGCCGTACTGGCGTCGGTCGACGGCGTGACGGTGGGTGATCTGACGTCGGGCAAGATCGGCGGCAAGGTTCTCTCGGATATGGCGCTACAAACGGCGGATACGGACGAACAGCGTCGCTCAGCCCGTCTGCTCTCAGGTGAGTCACTGGTGAACAACGCGGTGGCCGCCCAAGCTGCCACCACATCGTTCCAGCGGGGCATGCAAACGCGCATGATCGCCGGCGGTGCGATGTTCGACGACAAGACGGCCAACGGCGCGAGGGTGGCGGATAACGGTGTCGCGGGTTGGGCGTCGTTCAACGGAGGCAAGACGAGCCAGCGCGGCGACGGGATGTCGTTCGACGTGAAGGGTCTGGACGGCGCGGTCGGTGTTGACAAGCGCCTGAATCAGAACACGCTGGTGGGTGCGTCGTTGGGCTTCGGCAATCAGGAGTCGAAGGCGAAGGGTCTGCCGGGTGAGTCGAAGGTCAACAGCGTGAGCGTGGGTCTGTACGGTTCACACCTGACGGGCGCGAGCTGGTTCGTCAACGGCGCGGTGTCGTACACGAATCACAGCGTGAAGACGGATCGCACGGTGTCGGCACGTTTTGCGGCGACACGTCTGGCGGGCAAGACGAGCGGTCAGACGTTCGGCATGTTCGGTGAAGTGGGTAAGCGCTTTGACGTGTCGGGCGTGAACATCGATCCGTCGGTGGGTGTGCGTGTGGCGTCGACGCGTTTGAACGCGTTCAACGAAACGAACAGTTTTAGCGAAGGCAACGACGGCCTGAAGGTGGGCTCGCAATCGCAGACGTCGACGCGCGGCGTGGTGGGTGTGCGTCTGTGGAGCGAAGTGGTGAGCATTGCAGGTGGCAAGGTGGCCCCGTCGCTGCGCCTGTCGTATGAGCGTGAGTTCGGCAATACGCAGAGCAGCCTGACGAATGCGATCTACGGTGCGGCGCGCAGTTTCACGGTGAAGGGGCCGAAGCTGGGCCGCGACATCGTCACGGCGGATCTGGGCCTGGACATGCAGCTCAAGAAGCAACTGGAAGTGCGCGTGGGCGGAAACGTCAGCGTGCGTAAGGGCGAGAGCGCGCTGGGCGGTGGTATCTCGGCAAAGTATCGCTTCTGAGCCAGAGCGTTGACGTAGGCGACCGGAGCATTACGTCTCCCGTCAGCGTTGAAGACAAGAAACCCGCCGTACCCGAAAGGGCACGGCGGGTTTTTTATTGTCGACGTTCGGTAATGACGCCTGGCCTTCCCAGGAAGTGAAATGAGTTGGAAAACGCGTGACGCCGAGAGGAAATATGTCGATGGGAAACGACGTGCTTCACTCCATCATCCGTTGTTTGCGTGCCGCATTTTTTGTGTGATTGGGAGATTGATGATTGGGAAACTCGTTTTATTGGGATTAATCATTCATTTGACTTGTTGTTTATTGATATTTGTCCCAATTCAATCATAAGACAATTTCTTGGGTTAAGTATCAAAATCGAGTGTTTTTGCATCGATTTCGATAGTCCGGATTTTAGACTTCGTGAGCCTTGACGCAGGTCGTAGCGCCGTGTCTGGAGTGTGATGAAGCAATTCATCATTTTCACGAATTAACTTGTGGATTATCGAATGCAAAAGAACCATCCGAAGTCGAGCGCTCTGCGTCAGACGAAAATTTGCATGGCCGTTGCGGCCGTGGTGACGGCTGCCGCGCTGCCGGGGTATGCAGTGGCAAATGCTGGGCAGGCCGCGGCTCCTCAGTGGGAACAAACTCGAGACGCCAGAGTGAACGCGCTGGGCGCAGACAGAGGGCCGATCAAGACGGCAACGGAAACAAATTATAGGGCGACTCGGGAACTTGCAGATAAGCAGGAACTTGCTACTTTGGCATCTACCCTTACGACGGCTGCGGCAACCGGAGATGATGAAGGGGAGAAATTTGCATCTTTTAAAGCTGCAATTTCCGAGATTGATAAATCTCTTGCGGCTCTTGAAGGTCGGCGAGCGCCGGATGGACGATTTCACGGATTGGATGAATCGCACAATACCGCCCTCACCGCGTTGAAGGCGGCGGCGGTTGCGATCAGTGACCAAGGAAAGTTTGATGCAGGAACGGAAAGAAACACTCTGAATGGCCTGATCCTCACCGGTACGCATACGACCGCGGTAACCGATGCGCAGCGCGCTGCGACGACAGCGGCGCAGAATCTGGCACTTCTTGAGCGGAAGCTCGCCGCGTGGAATGCCATTGGGAACGAGGCAGATTCACAACGACTTGGCGCCTCGTACTTGCTCGACGTAAATGCGGCCAATGCTGATAGGAACAACAACGTGCTCACGTGGAACGACGTGAACCTGAAGACCCATGCGGACGAGAGCCCGGCGGGTTCCACGGGGCATACGCTACTTATCGCTGACAAAACTATCGAAATCGGCAGTTTTTCGGGTGACGCCTCCAACGCCGTCCATGGTGCAGCAGGCAGCGCTCGCGATATCGGCACGATTAGTGCGCTCAAAGACGCAGCACACGATGTACGAGTTGCCTCAGGCACGCTGAACATCCATCGTGGCATCGACGGCGAAGGTGCGCTGACGGTGACGGCTGGAGAGGGGGGGACTGTGAACTTTGTGGCCCAGCCAACGGGCAACGGCGGAATTACCGGCGAGAACGTGACGCTGGTTGCCGGTAGCGCCGTCGGCGGTGGCTCGGGTGCCGATGACAAGGGCCAGATCAATTTCGAAAACGGGATGAGCGCTGGCACTGCGAAGATATCGCTTCACAGCGGCGGTAAGCTGGCTTTCAACGGGGGCGCGAACGCGGGGGAAAGCGAAATCGCCGTCGATGGCGCGGTGACGTTGGATATGGTGCAGGCTCGTGCAGATGACAATGTCCAACGGGGCGTAGATCGCGAAGCACTGCTGCCCGTGCTGACCCAAGGCACCGGCGCTACGCTGGTGTTCGACGAGTCGTCCGTCGGCAAGGCCAAGATTGCCAATCGCGGTACCCTTACCATTACCGCCTCGGATTTGAGCGCGTCGACGCTGACCAACGAGGCGACGGGCACAGTCGAGATTGCCGGTAAGATGGTCGGCGTGTTCGACGAGAACGGCGATCCTGTCATGGTGGCTGGCGAAGCACAACGGGAGATGAAGCACTCCCTCGGCGGCACGGCTAACGTCGTCAATCGCGGCACGTTGAGCGCTACGAATCTGAAATTTGCGAACATGACGTTGCAGAACGTGACCGGCCGGACCACGATCTCGAACTCGGAAGGCGGCAACGCAGTTGTGAGTAACGCGCAAGGTGCAACGCTGGCTTTTTCCGATACGCAGCTCCAGCAAATGCGCTTGACGAGTTCGGGCAACGTCAACATGGCCGGTGCTACGACGGCCAATCAATCCGCCATCGAAATGACAGGCGGAGTCCTGGATATTTCGGGTGTCAGCATCGATGCCGCCGGCACTCCCGAGAAGACCCTCACTATCGGTTCGTTGAACGGTACGGGCGAGATTCGCACCGGCAGCACGACACTTGTCCTTGGCGAGTTGAACGGCGATGACTCTTTCGCCGGCACGATTGCAAACAGTGCACCGATCCCGAAAGTCGATGAGCAAGACGCTTCAGGAACGGGCGAGAACGATAGCGCGCCGATCACGATGCGCATGGCCTCGGTCGCCGTGGAAGCTCAGCCTTCGCGTGAAGCCAATGTGGTCAAGATCGGTACCGGCAACCTGACGCTGACTGGCGATCAGAGCGGTGTGACGAGCCTGAATGTTCAAGGCGGCACGCTGACGGCGGATCATGCCAACGCGCTGGGTTCGGGTACGGTGAGCGTTGCCCGTGCGGGTACTGTCGCGCTGAGCAAGAATGTCAGCGGTGTGACGAGCCTGCAGAACGAGGGAACGGTCGATCTGGGCATGAACAAGCTCGAAGTGGGCACCTACGCGTCTGAACCGGGTGCGAAGATCAAGTCGCGCATCGAGAAGGTCGACGGCGAAATTGCCGGCGGCAAGATTCATGTCACGCAGAAGGGTGATTTCACCAACACCGTGCTTGACATCGCCGCAGCCGACGATATCGAAATTCAAGATATCGTGGGCAAGTTTGACGTGGTGAGCGCTGACGATCAAGTCGAAGTGACCGGCGGGAAGGTGACGGTCGGTAGCATCACTGGCGGCAAGCAACCGGATCCGGTGATTGAGGGCCCGAATGATCCGGCTATCGGGCCGAACGTCGGCACGAAGATCACGGAGCGGAACATCGTCAAGTTCCTGGCAGCCGATGGTGGTTACAGCGCGAACGAGCAAGCGGTGCTGGCGTCGGTGGA
>NZ_CABPSM010000040.1 GCF_902459555.1 Pandoraea horticolens
TCACTGGGGGCCGGGGGCGCGTGGCTCCAATGCTGGAAACTCGATCCATGGCTTCAGAGGATAGAAATTCTTGTGGTCGCGATTGACTGTCGCACGGTCTTGCCATCCGCGCTTGCACGAATCGCTCAGTGCGCGGCGTGCTCGGCAGGATGGGGGCTGTCGCGGCAAGCGGAGCAGGGGGCACGAGCACGGCACCACGTTGCGAGAAATACACCCGATAGCTCGGGCCGACGTGAACCGAGTGATCAGTCTCAACCGTCCTGGGAACATTGCCGTTCACATAGGCTGCGCGCCAGCCTTGCGGAGGAGCCGATTCTCGCCGAGCTGGGTCAGGTTGCCGTCGGCACGCAGGTAATTTTTCAATGCCGCAACCGGGACATTGGCCCGTTTGGCCACACCTTCGAGCCCCCCGGCGGCCTTAATCCCCGCCCGGCCGAGGGCCTTCCACGTTCGCAACATGGCGTCGGTGATCTTCGCTTTCCTGCCCGGGGTGAGCCGGTCTTCGCCGAACTGGGTCAGGCTGCCGTCAGCACGCAGGTAATGCTTCAATGCCATAACCGGGATCTTGTCCCGCCGGGCCACGCCGTCGAGCCCACCGGCGGCCTCAATCCCCGCTTGGCCGAGGGCCTTCCACGTCCGCAACATGGCGTCGGTGATCTTCGCTTTCCCGCTCGCGTTGAGCCGGTCTTCGCCGCGCTGGGTCAGGCGGCCGTTGGTACGCAGGTAATTTCTCAGTGCTGTCGCCGGGACCTTGTCCCGCCGGGCCACACCGTCGAGCCCACCCGCAGCCTCAATTCCCGCCTGACCGAGGGCCTTCCACGTCTGCAACATGGCGTCGGTGATCTCCACTTTCCTGCCCGGGTTGAGCCGGTCTTCGCCGATCTGGGTTAGGCGGCCGTCGGCACGCAGGTAATTTTTCAGTGCCGCAACTGGGACATTGTCCTGCCGGGCCACACCGTCGAGCCCCCCGGCGGCCTCAATCCCCGCTTGGCCGAGGGTCTTCCACGTCCGCAACATGGCGTCAGTGATCTTCGCTTTCCTGCCCGGGTTGAGCCGGTCTTCGCCGAGCTGGGTCAGGCGGCCGTCGGCACGAAGGTATTTTCTCAGTGCCGCAACCGGGACATTGTCCCGCCGGGCCACAGCGTCGAGCCCACCGGCGGCCTCAATCCCCTCGTGGCCGAGGGTTGTCCACGTCTGCAACATGGCGTCGGTGATCTTCGCTTTCCCGCCCGGGTTGAGCCGGTCTTCGCCGATCTGGGTCAGGTGGCCGTCGGCACGAAGGTAATGTCGCAGTGCGGTAGCCGGGACATTGTCCCGCCTGGCCACACCGTCGAGTCCACCGGCGGCCTTAATTCCTGCCTGGCCGAGGCCCGTCCACGTCTGCAACATGGCGTCGGTGATCCTCGCTTTCCTGCCCGGGTTGAGCCGGTCTTCGCCGAGTTGGGTCAGGCGGCCGTCGGCACGAAGATAATGTCGCAGTGCCCCAGCCGGGACATTGTCCCGTCTAGCCACACCGTTGAGCCCACCCGCGGCCTTAATTCCCGCCTGGCCGAGGGTTTTCCACGTCTGCAACATGGCGCCGGTGATCTTCGCTTTCCCGCCCGACGCGCCAGTTTCTTGTCGAGGGATTTTGGCCGGGGGTGGCATGGAAACAGCATCCTTTCCACTGCTAGCATCTTGTGGTGCTGAACGCTTTTCCGATCCGCTGTTCGAGGTGATTTCCAGTGTTGCGAGGGAAAGCGGTCGCTGGGCCGAGCTCGACGGCACGCCGGATCGCCCATCGGCCTGATGCACCACGTGCACATTGGCGGCCAGCGCTGCCGGCGGCCGTGCATTCTGTCGAGGCTGCGGCGACGTTGACGCAGTCACTGGGGGCTGGGAGCGCGTGGCTCCAATGCTGGAAACTCGATCCATGGCTTCAGAGGATAGAAATTTTGGCGATCGCGATTGACTGTCGCATGGCCTAGCCATCGGCGCTTGCATGAATCGCTCAGTCAGCTTCTTGGCGCGCTTGATATCTTTTACCTGCGTCGACTTGTCGCCGCTACACAGCAGGATCACGAGTACGGCACCACGTTACGCGAAATACACTCGATAGCTCGGGCCGACGTGAACCGAGTGATCAGTCTCAACCGTCCTGGGAACATTGCCGTTCACATAGGCTGCGCGCCAGCCTTGCGGAGGAGCCGATTCTCGCCGAGCTGGGTCAGGCTGCCGTTGGCACGAAGGTAATGTTTCAGTGCCATAACTGGGACATTGTCCCGCCTGGCTACAGCGTCGAGCCCACCTGCGGCCTTAATCCCCGCCTGGCCGAGAGCCTTCCACGTCTGTAACATGGCCTCGGTGATCTTCGCTTTCCTGCCCGGGGTGAGCCGATCTTCGCCGAGTTGAGTCAGGCGGCCGTCGGCACGCAGGTAATTTCTCAGCGCTGTCACCGGGACATTGTCCCGCCGGGCCACACCGTCGAACCCACCTGCGGCCTTAATCCCCGTCTGGCCGAGGGCCTTCCACGTCTGCAACATGGCCTCGGTGATCTTCGCTTTCCCGCCCGGGGCGAGCCGGTCTTCGCCGCGCTGGGTCAGCCTGCCGTCGGCACGAAGGTATTTTCTCAGTGCCCCAGCGGGGACCTTGTCCCGCCTAGCTACACCGTTGAGCCCACCGGTGGCCCTAATCCCCGCCTGACCGAGGGCCTTCCACGTCTGTAACATGGCGTCGGTGATCTTCGTTTTCGCGACCGTGTTGAGCCGGTCTTCGCCGATCTGGGTCAGGCGGCCGTCGGCACGCAAGTAATTTTTCAGCGCGGTAACCGGGACATTGTCCCGCCGGGCCACACCGTCGAGCCCACCGGCGGCCTCAATCCCCGCTTGGCCGAGGGCCTTCCACGTCCGCAACATGGCCTCGGTGATCTTCGCTTTCCCACCCGGGTTGAGCCGATCTTCGCCGAGCTGGGTCAGGCTGCCGTCGGCACGCAGGTAGTTTCTCAGTGCTGTCACCGGGACATTGTTCTGCTTGGCCACAGCGTCGAGCCCACCCGCGGCCTTAATTCCCGCCAGGCCGAGGGTTGTCCACGTCTGCAACATGGCGTCGGTGATCTTCGCTTTCCCATCCGGGTTGAGCCGATCTTCGCCGCGCTGGGTCAACCTGCCGTCGGCACGAAGGTATTTTCTCAGTGCCCCAGCCGGGACCTTGTCCCGCCTGGCCACACCGTCGAGCCCACCGGCGGCCTTAATTCCCGCCTGGCCGAGGGCATTCCACGTCTGCAACATGGCGTCGGTGATCTTCGCTTTCCCGCCCGGGTTGAGCCGGTCTTCGCCGAGCGGGGTCAGGCTGCCGTCGGCACGCAGGTAATTTTTCAGTGCTGTCACCGGGACATTGTCCCGCCGGGCCACACCGTCGAGCCCACCGGCGGCCTCAATCCCCGCCTGACCGAGAGTCTTCCACGTCTGCAACATGGCGCGGGTGATCGTCGCTTTCCCGCCCGACGCGCCAGTTTTTTGTCGAGGGATTTTGGCCGGGGGTGGCATGGAAACAGCATCCTTTCCACTGCTTGCATCTTGTGGTGCTGAACGCTTTTCCGATCCGCTGTTCGAGGTGATTTCCAGTGTTGCGAGGGAAAGCGGTCGCTGGGCCGAGCTCGACGGCATGCCGGATCGCCCATCGGCCTGATGCACCACATGCACATTGGCGGCCAGCGCAGCCGGCGGCCGTGCATTCTGTTGAAGCTGCGCCGACGTTGACGCAGTCACTGGGGGCTGGGAGCGCGTGGCTCCAGTGCTGGAAACTCGATTCATGGCTTCAGAGGATAGAAATTTTGGCGATCGCGATTGACTGTCGCATGGTCTAGCCATCTGCGCTTGCACGAATCGCTCAGTGCGCGGCGTGCCCGTCAGCCAGTTTCTTAGCGCGCTTGGTGTCTTTTGCTTGCGTCGATTTGTCATCGCCGCAGAGCAGCACGACGAGCACCGCCCTGGGAACATTGCCGTTCACATAGGCTGCGCGCCCGCCTTGCGGAGGAGCCGATTCTCGCCGCGCTGGGTCAGGCTGCCGTCGGCATGCAGGTAATTTTTCAGTACCGCAACCGGAACATTGTCCCGCCTGGCCACACCGTCGAGCCCACCGGTGGCCTCAATCCCCGCCTGGCCGAGGGCCGTCCACGTCTGCAACATGGCGTCGGTGATCTTCGCTTTCCCACCCGGGTTGAGCCGGTCTTCGCCGCGTTGGGTCAGCCTGCCGTCGGCACGCAGGTAATTTTTCAGTGCCGCAACCGGGACATTGTCCCGCTTGGCCACACCGTCGAGCCCACCGGCGGCCTTAATCCCCGCCTGGCCGAGGGCCTTCCACGTCTGTAACATGGTGTCGGTGATCTTCGCTTTCCCGTCCGGATTGAGTCGGTCTGCGCCGAACTGGGTCAGGCGGCCGTCGGCACGCAGGTAAGTTTTCAGTGCTGCAGCCGGGACATTGTCCCGCTTGGCCACACCGTCGAGCCCACCGGCGGCCTCAATCCCCTCGTGGCCGAGGGTTGTCCACGTCTGCAACATGGCGTCGGTGATCTTCGCTTTCCCGCCCGGGTTGAGCCGGTCTTCGCCGAGCTGGGTCAGCCTGCCGTCTGCACGAAGGTAATTTTTCAATGCCCCAGCCGGGACATTGTCCTGCCTAGCCACACCTTCGAGCCCACCTGCGGCCTTAATCCCCGCCTGGCCGAGGGTCTTCCACGTCCGCAACATGGCCTCGGTGATCGTTGCTTTCCCGTCCGGGTTGAGCCGGTCTTCGCCGAACTGGGTCAAGCTGCCGTCAGCATGAAGGTAATGTTTCAGTGCCATCACTGGGACATTGTCCCGCCTGGCCACACCGTCGAGCCCCCCGGCGGCCTCAATCCCCTCATGGCCGAGGGCCTTCCACGTCTGCAACATGGCGTCGGTGATCGTCGCTTTCCCACCCGGGTTGAGCCGGTCTTCGCCGCGTTGGGTCAGGCTGCCGTCGGCGCGAAGGTAGTTTTTCAGTGCCGCAACCGGGACATTGTCCCGCCGGGCCACACCTTCGAGCCCACCGGCGGCCTTAATCCCCGCCTGGCCGAGAGCCTTCCACGTCCGCAACATGGCGTCGGTGATCTTCGCTTTCCCGTCCGGATTGAGCCGGTCTTCGCCGAGTTGGGTCAGCCTGCCGTCGGCACGAAGGTAGCTTTTCAATGCCGCAGCCGGGACATTGTCCCGCCTGGCCACACCGTCGAGCCCACCGGCGGCCTCAATCTCCGCCTGGCCGAGAGTCTTCCACGTCTGCAACATGGCCTCGGTGATCGTCGCTTTCCCGCCCGGGTTGAGCCGGTCTTCGCCGAGCTGGGTCAGGCGGCCGTCGGCACGCAGGTAATGTCGTAGTGCCGTAGCCGGGACATTGTCCCGCTTAGCCACAGCGTCGAGCCCACCGGCGGCCTTAATCCCCGCCCGGCCAAGGGTCTTCCACGTCAGCAACATGGCGTCGGTGATCTTCGTTTTCCCGCCCGGGTTGAGTCGGTCTTCGGCGAGTTGGGTCAGCCTGCCGTCGGCACGAAGGTATTTTCTCAGTGACCCAGCCGGGACATTGTCCCGCCTGGCCACACCGTCGAGCCCGCCGGCGGCCTTAATCCCCGCCTGGCCGAGGGTCTTCCACGTCCGCAACATGGCCCCGGTGATCGTCGCTTTCCTGCCCGGGTTGAGCCGGTCTTCGCCGCGCTGGGTCAGGCTGCCGTCGGCACGAAGGTAATTTTTCAATGCCCCAGCCGGGACATTGTCCCGCTTGGCCACACCGTCGAGCCCACCGGCGGCCTCAATCCCCGCCTGGCCGAGGGCCGTCCACGTTCGCAACATGGCCTCGGTGATCGTCGCTTTCCTGCCCGGGTTGAGCCGGTCTTCGCCGAGCGGGGTCAGGCGGCCGTCGGCACGCAGGTAGCTTTTCAGTGCCGCAACCCGGACCTTGTCCCGCCGGGCCACAGCGTCGAGCCCACCGGCGGCCTTAATCCCCGCCCGGCCGAGGTCTTTCCACGTCTGCAACATGGCGTCGGTGATCCTCGTTTTCCTGCCCAGGTTGAGCCGGTCTTCGCCGAGCGGGGTCAGCCTGCCGTCGGCACGCAGGTAATTTCTCAGTGCTGTCACCGGGACATTGTCCCGCCTGGCCACACCGTCGAGCCCCCCGGCGGCCTCAATCCCCGCCTGGCCGAGGGTCTTCCATGTCCGCAACATGGCGTCGGTGATCGTCGCTTTCCCGCACGGGTTGAGCCGGTCTTCGCCGCGCTGGGTCAGGCTGCCGTCGGCACGCAGGTAATGTTTCAGTGCCATAACCGGGACATTGTCCCGCCGGGCCACACCGTCGAGCCCCCCGGCGGCCTTAATCCCCGCCCGGCCGAGGGCCTTCCACGTCCGCAACATGGCGTCGGTGATCTCCACTTTCCTGCCCGGGTTGAGCCGGTCTTCGCCGAGTTGGGTCAGGCGGCCGTCGGCGTGAAGGTAATTTTTCAGTGCCCCAGCCGGGACATTGTCCCTCCGGGCCACACCGTCGAGCCCCCCGGCGGCCTTAATCCCCGCTTGGCCGAGGGTCTTCCACGTCAGCAACATGGCCTCGGTGATCGTCGCTTTCCCGCCCGGGTTGAGCCGGTCTTCGCCATGCTGGGTCAAGCTGCCGTCGGCACGCAGGTAATTTTTCAGTGCCATCACTGGGACCTTGTCCCGCCGGGCCACAGCGTCGAGCCCCCCGGCGGCCTCGATCCCCGCCTGGCCGAGGGTCTTCCACGTCCGCAACATGGCGTCGGTGATCTTCGCTTTCCTGCCCGGGGCGAGCCGGTCTTCGCCGTGCTGGGTCAAGCGGCCGTCGGCATGAAGGTAATTTTTCAGTGCCGCTGCCGGGACATTGTCCCGCCGGGCCACACCGCCGAGCCCACCCGCAGCCGCAATCCCCCCCTGGCCGAGGGCCTTCCAGATCCGCAAGATGGCGTCGGTGATCGTCGCTTTCCCGCCCGACGCGCCAGTTTCTTGTCGAGGGATTTTGGCCGGGGGTGGCATGGAAACAGCATCCTTTCCACTGCTTGCATCTTGTGGTGCTGAACGCTTTTCCGATCCGCTGTTCGAGGTGAT
>NZ_CABPSM010000041.1 GCF_902459555.1 Pandoraea horticolens
GAGCGAAGAAAGCGAAAAAAACTGTTGACGACGACGAGAAGCTGCGACATAATCTCACTTCTCTGCTGCTGATGCAGCGACGCAGAAAACGAAGCGACGGCGCGGTAAGTGTGCGACGAAGCGAAGTCAGATGCGATTGATCTTTAAAAATTAAACAACCGATAAGTGTGGGCACTCGATGAATAGTGCGTCTGCTACGGCAGATAAGCTTTAAATTTATTGAGGCTCACATAGTAATAGGTAAGTTAAGTAATTAACTTGTCAGCATACTTTGAGAGCGACCGGTTCGAGTGATTTATCACGAAAAACCGAAAACAGTAACAGGTTTAAACTGAAGAGTTTGATCCTGGCTCAGATTGAACGCTGGCGGCATGCCTTACACATGCAAGTCGAACGGCAGCACGGGTGCTTGCACCTGGTGGCGAGTGGCGAACGGGTGAGTAATACATCGGAATGTACCTTGTAGTGGGGGATAGCTCGGCGAAAGCCGGATTAATACCGCATACGCTCTGAGGAGGAAAGCGGGGGACCTTCGGGCCTCGCGCTACAAGAGCAGCCGATGTCAGATTAGCTAGTTGGTGGGGTAAAAGCTCACCAAGGCGACGATCTGTAGCTGGTCTGAGAGGACGACCAGCCACACTGGGACTGAGACACGGCCCAGACTCCTACGGGAGGCAGCAGTGGGGAATTTTGGACAATGGGCGAAAGCCTGATCCAGCAATGCCGCGTGTGTGAAGAAGGCCTTCGGGTTGTAAAGCACTTTTGTCCGGAAAGAAATCCTCTGGGTTAATACCTCGGGGGGATGACGGTACCGGAAGAATAAGCACCGGCTAACTACGTGCCAGCAGCCGCGGTAATACGTAGGGTGCAAGCGTTAATCGGAATTACTGGGCGTAAAGCGTGCGCAGGCGGTTTTGTAAGACGGATGTGAAATCCCCGGGCTTAACCTGGGAACTGCATTCGTGACTGCAAGGCTAGAGTATGGCAGAGGGGGGTAGAATTCCACGTGTAGCAGTGAAATGCGTAGAGATGTGGAGGAATACCGATGGCGAAGGCAGCCCCCTGGGCCAATACTGACGCTCATGCACGAAAGCGTGGGGAGCAAACAGGATTAGATACCCTGGTAGTCCACGCCCTAAACGATGTCAACTAGTTGTTGGGGATTCATTTCCTTAGTAACGAAGCTAACGCGTGAAGTTGACCGCCTGGGGAGTACGGTCGCAAGATTAAAACTCAAAGGAATTGACGGGGACCCGCACAAGCGGTGGATGATGTGGATTAATTCGATGCAACGCGAAAAACCTTACCTACCCTTGACATGTACGGAATCTTGCTGAGAGGTGAGAGTGCTCGAAAGAGAACCGTAACACAGGTGCTGCATGGCTGTCGTCAGCTCGTGTCGTGAGATGTTGGGTTAAGTCCCGCAACGAGCGCAACCCTTGTCCTTAGTTGCTACGCAAGAGCACTCTAAGGAGACTGCCGGTGACAAACCGGAGGAAGGTGGGGATGACGTCAAGTCCTCATGGCCCTTATGGGTAGGGCTTCACACGTCATACAATGGTCGGTACAGAGGGCTGCCAAACCGCGAGGTGGAGCTAACCCCAGAAAACCGATCGTAGTCCGGATCGCAGTCTGCAACTCGACTGCGTGAAGCTGGAATCGCTAGTAATCGCGGATCAGCATGTCGCGGTGAATACGTTCCCGGGTCTTGTACACACCGCCCGTCACACCATGGGAGTGGGTTTTGCCAGAAGTAGGTAGCCTAACCGTAAGGAGGGCGCTTACCACGGCAGGATTCATGACTGGGGTGAAGTCGTAACAAGGTAGCCGTAGGGGAACCTGCGGCTGGATCACCTCCTTTCTAGAGCATGCACTGGAAGTTGAGTGTTCACGCTTATCGGTTGTTGACTGCGTAGATCTAAGTCGGGTCTGTAGCTCAGGTGGTTAGAGCACCGTCTTGATAAGGCGGGGGTCGAAGGTTCAAGTCCTTCCAGACCCACCAAACTCTTTCCACCGACGCCTGGTAGAAAGAAATCTGGCTGAGGCAAGGCACAAAAGGCCGCCGCATACATGAGTATGCAAGGTTTTTTTGTAACGCCGCATCAGACTGATTTGGGGGGCATAGCTCAGCTGGGAGAGCACCTGCTTTGCAAGCAGGGGGTCGTCGGTTCGATCCCGTCTGCCTCCACCAATTCCTTAGATCGCACATCGATGTCAGTCAAAAGCTTTTACGTCTGAAGTAAATCCCCATAGTGATTTAACGTGAATGTTTTTGAATGACAGCAATGTCATGCAGTATTTGCTCTTTAACAATTTAGAAGAAGTAGTAGTACAACGGAAGCGCGTTAGAGATGGCGCGTGGAAATTGTACGGGTTGTGATTGTATCAACCAGTATTTAAAGTGATCGAAAGATGACTTGGAATACGGCACAACGCGATAACTCAACCTGTAACGGGGAGACATTCTCGTTATAGGGTCAAGCGAATAAGTGCATGTGGTGGATGCCTTGGCGATTACAGGCGATGAAGGACGCGATAGCCTGCGAAAAGTTGTGGGGAGCTGGCAAATAAGCATTGATCCACAAATGTCCGAATGGGGAAACCCGGCCTTTTAGGTCATCCTAGACTGAATACATAGGTCTAGCGAAGCGAACGCGGCGAACTGAAACATCTAAGTAGCTGCAGGAAAAGAAATCAACCGAGATTCCCAAAGTAGTGGCGAGCGAAATGGGACCAGCCTTCAAGATTTAGCACCGGTGTTATCAAAACGGAATGGAAAGTCCGGCCATAGTGGGTGATAGCCCCGTATGAGAAAACCCTGGTGTGGAACTAAGCTTGAGATAAGTAGGGCGGGACACGTGAAATCCTGTCTGAAGATGGGGGGACCATCCTCCAAGGCTAAATACTCGTAATCGACCGATAGTGAACCAGTACCGTGAGGGAAAGGCGAAAAGAACCCCGGGAGGGGAGTGAAATAGATCCTGAAACCGCATGCATACAAACAGTCGGAGCCTCGTAAGGGGTGACGGCGTACCTTTTGTATAATGGGTCAGCGACTTACATTCAGTGGCAAGCTTAACCGAATAGGGAAGGCGTAGCGAAAGCGAGTCCGAATAGGGCGTTCAGTCGCTGGGTGTAGACCCGAAACCAAGTGATCTATCCATGGCCAGGTTGAAGGTGCGGTAACACGTACTGGAGGACCGAACCCACTAACGTTGAAAAGTTAGGGGATGAGCTGTGGATAGGGGTGAAAGGCTAAACAAACTTGGAAATAGCTGGTTCTCTCCGAAAACTATTTAGGTAGTGCCTCGTGTATCACCTTCGGGGGTAGAGCACTGTCATGGTTGAAGGGTCCATTGCGGATTACTTCGCCATAGCAAACTCCGAATACCGAAGAGTGCAATCACGGGAGACAGACATCGGGTGCTAACGTCCGGTGTCAAGAGGGAAACAACCCAGACCGCCAGCTAAGGTCCCTAAATATTGCTAAGTGGGAAACGAAGTGGGAAGGCTAAAACAGTCAGGAGGTTGGCTTAGAAGCAGCCACCCTTTAAAGAAAGCGTAATAGCTCACTGATCGAGTCGTCCTGCGCGGAAGATGTAACGGGGCTAAGCAATATACCGAAGCTGCGGATGCGAGCTTGCTCGCATGGTAGGAGAGCGTTCTGTAAGCCTGTGAAGGTGTCTTGTGAAGGATGCTGGAGGTATCAGAAGTGCGAATGCTGACATGAGTAGCGATAAAGGGGGTGAAAGGCCCCCTCGCCGTAAGCCCAAGGTTTCCTACGCAACGTTCATCGGCGTAGGGTGAGTCGGCCCCTAAGGCGAGGCAGAGATGCGTAGCTGATGGGAAGCAGGTTAATATTCCTGCACCGTCGTATGATGCGATGGGGGGACGGATCGCGGAAGGTTGTCCGGGTGTTGGAAGTCCCGGTCCCTGCAGTGGAGAAGGCGCTTAGGCAAATCCGGGCGCGTAATTCAAGGCTGTGGGGCGAGCGAACTTGTTCGCGAAGCAATTGGAAGTGGTTCCAAGAAAAGCCTCTAAGCTTCAGTCATACGAGACCGTACCGCAAACCGACACAGGTGGGCGAGATGAGTATTCTAAGGCGCTTGAGAGAACTCGGGAGAAGGAACTCGGCAAATTGGTACCGTAACTTCGGGATAAGGTACGCCCTTGTAGCTTGACTGGCTCGCGCCAGAAGGGTGAAGGGGTTGCAATAAACTGGTGGCTGCGACTGTTTAATAAAAACACAGCACTCTGCAAACACGAAAGTGGACGTATAGGGTGTGACGCCTGCCCGGTGCCGGAAGATTAAATGATGGGGTGCAAGCTCTTGATTGAAGTCCCGGTAAACGGCGGCCGTAACTATAACGGTCCTAAGGTAGCGAAATTCCTTGTCGGGTAAGTTCCGACCTGCACGAATGGCGTAACGATGGCCACACTGTCTCCTCCCGAGACTCAGCGAAGTTGAAGTGTTTGTGATGATGCAATCTACCCGCGGCTAGACGGAAAGACCCCATGAACCTTTACTGTAGCTTTGCATTGGACTTTGAACCGGTCTGTGTAGGATAGGTGGGAGGCTTTGAAGCAGGAACGCTAGTTTCTGTGGAGCCGTCCTTGAAATACCACCCTGGCTTGTTTGAGGTTCTAACCTAGGTCCGTAATCCGGATCGGGGACAGTGCATGGTAGGCAGTTTGACTGGGGCGGTCTCCTCCCAAAGTGTAACGGAGGAGTACGAAGGTACGCTAGGTACGGTCGGAAATCGTGCTGATAGTGCAATGGCAAAAGCGTGCTTAACTGCGAGACTGACAAGTCGAGCAGGTGCGAAAGCAGGTCATAGTGATCCGGTGGTTCTGTATGGAAGGGCCATCGCTCAACGGATAAAAGGTACTCTGGGGATAACAGGCTGATACCGCCCAAGAGTTCATATCGACGGCGGTGTTTGGCACCTCGATGTCGGCTCATCTCATCCTGGGGCTGTAGCCGGTCCCAAGGGTATGGCTGTTCGCCATTTAAAGAGGTACGTGAGCTGGGTTTAAAACGTCGTGAGACAGTTTGGTCCCTATCTGCCGTGGGCGTTGGAAGTTTGAAGGGGGCTGCTCCTAGTACGAGAGGACCGGAGTGGACGAACCTCTGGTGTACCGGTTGTCACGCCAGTGGCATCGCCGGGTAGCTATGTTCGGAAGAGATAACCGCTGAAAGCATCTAAGCGGGAAACTCGCCTTAAGATGAGACTTCCCTGGGAACTCGATTCCCCTTAAGGGTCGTTCAAGACCAGGACGTTGATAGGTCAGGTGTGGAAGCGCAGTAATGCGTTAAGCTAACTGATACTAATTGCCCGTGAGGCTTGATCCTATAACCAGTGTGTTTTTCCTGGTGTGAGTTGCGTGTGTGCCTAATGCGGGCTCCGATACGCTCACAACCCAACTACATGTTTGTACTACGCTTCTTCTGAATTGGTTTTGTTGCACCCATCGTGCAGCAGAACATACAAGTTATGCCTGATGACCATAGCGAGTTGGAACCACCCCTTCCCATCCCGAACAGGACCGTGAAACGACTCCACGCCGATGATAGTGCGGATACCCGTGTGAAAGTAGGTAATCGTCAGGCTCCCCTAAAAACCCCTTGCTACAACGCGTAGCAAGGGGTTTTTGCTTTGCTCTC
>NZ_CABPSM010000042.1 GCF_902459555.1 Pandoraea horticolens
TGGACACGCCGACGAACAATGCCCCTTCCTTCTTTACCCAGGCCAACAACTTCGTTGGGGCGGTTGCCGGCGGTGTCGATCCCCGCACGGGACTGTATAACCTCAGCATTCCCCTCGGACGTCTTCTGGGGAATGGTGGGCTGGGCCCGGTCGTGCCGATTCAATTATTCTATAGCCCTCTCTCCACCTTGCTTGCGCCGGGTACCGTCGCCAACAAGGGATTCGGCAAAGGCGTTGCCGTCGGCTTCACTTCCTATGACAGGGACAGTGGGTTGCTCTCGCTGTCCACCGGGCAGCAAATCAAGGTCTACGAAGTCGATAAGATCGAACAAGTGCTTCTGCAGCACAAGTTGTTGGATATTCGCTTCGAAAAGTATGAGAACGACCATCAGGACCCCCGCTATGGCGACTGCTATAAGGTGATCCACAAGTCCGGCGAGATCGAGGTCCTTTCCGGGCCAGGCAAGGTGGCTTCCGTCAAGGTGCCGACCCACCTCCTGAATGCGGCCGGCCACATGATGAGCTTGAGTTGGGATTTCATGGTCAATCCCCCCAAGCTTCTCACGGTCAAAGACGCCAGCAGCACGTTACTGACGATCGACTACAGGTCCGCCAAGACGGTGCTGAGCTTCCTGCCGGATCAATCCGAGGAAGCGTACGACGTCGAACTGTCATTCAGTGGAGCGCTGCTCACCAGGATCACGAATCTCTGTCTTGGCCCCGAGACACCTCTCGACTGGGATCTGGAATACGAGTGGATCTCCGATGTCTGGGGAGACTGGTTAGCCCAGGTGAGCGCCCCCGGGGGGCTGGTCGAACGTGCCTCCTATTACAAGGACGGTCGAGGAAACCACTTTCCGGATTCGGCCGGACTCCCCGCGTTGCCAACCGTCTATCGTTTCATCCGACACGCGGGACCGACCCAAGGGCGGCAGGACGCGCAATCCCCGCCATTACACATCGAATTCGAGCATACGGATCACAACTTCCTGGGTTATGAATCCGGCGTCAACTGGAAGAATAATCAAGATAACCTCTACGACGCGCGGACAAACTATCGGTACAGTTCAACCGAAACCCGCGAATGTCAGGGGAAGACGACAAAGATCACGCGAACCTACGATAATTTCCATTTGCTCGTCGAGCAAAGCACGCAATGCGGCAACACGGCCTCGACGACGGAAATCGCCTATGGTGCGATCGTGGGGCAGGCGTTTGAAGATCAGCCTGCCTATTTCCAGTTGCCCGTTGCGCACAAGGTCACCTGGCACGATGCTTCCCGTTCGGCCTCGCAGGAAATTCGCTACACGTGGGATGATTGGGGAAATCAGACACATCAATCCAGCCAACGTACCGATAGCGACGGCGTAATCACGGCTGGTCCGGCCAGCGAGTCGGTCTATTACAATGAGCGCGGCGAGGACGGCTGCCCCCCCGCGCCATCCGCAATGCGGTGCTTCATCAAGACGATCACCACAACGCCCGCGCCTTCCGCTTATTCCGACACCCCGACACAGCAAATAGAATACCGATACAGTCAATGCGTCCCGGCAGGAAACGGCCTCGATTCGCTGGTGCTGAGAACCGAAGAATCTCACACTAACAGCTACCCGCCGCCTCCGGACGTATCGGGTTCAGCCGATGTCCATTGGCTGTCCAAGCAAACATTCACCTATGCGCAGGATGCGCTCCAGGCAGGACGTCTGACCAGCCAGGCATTCACGCACTACCCGGATAACGATACGGGCCATGCCTACACCTGGACGAAAACCCTTGACAGCGCCGACGACGCCGATCGTCCCGGCGCGCGCCTGCTCACGTATACGTCCACTTCCCACGATAAATTGAGCTGGACCACGCGGTCTCAATATTCGAAGTTCACCGGACGTCTGTGGAAACAGGTCGATGCCAAGCATCGCGTAACCGCTTACGATTATGACGGTCTGGGCCGGGTCACGGCCGTGACCGTGAATCCGGGCACGGCCTACCAGAACGTCACGACTTACGAGCATGTGTTGAGCGATGGATCGGACGAATCCTTCCTCGTCACGGTAACCGATGCCCTCCATAACAAAACGCGTCACGGCCTGGATGGTCAGGGCAGACTGCTTTACACGGATATCAATGACGCCGATAGTCCCGCGCAGGAGGACACCTGGTATCAGACAAGCCTCCACTTTTACGATGACTTCGGCCGCCTGGCCGCGGCGACCGATTTCGACTATTGGGGCGCCACGCCGACTCGAGATCAGACCAGTTCGCTGGGGGGCGCCGTTGAGTATGACGATTGGGCCCAGGTTTCGAGCCTTGCCTTCGGTTATGACGACGGCACCGTTCGGCATATCGGGGTTTCCGACCCGATCGCGTTGACGCAACGGATGTACCGCCAAGGCAAGAGCACGACCACTGGCCGACAGGAAAGCCGTACGAACCTGGGCGGGGTGCCCGTCGAGATAAAACGCTATACCGCCAAGGACACCAGCACCGCCTACAGCACCCGTTCGATGGACTACGATGGGCTATACCGGTTGCGCAGCGCGACCGACGCATTGGGCCACACCGTCACTTATCGCTACGACGACTGGAGCCGCGTTGAAAAGGTCACCCTGCCGGACCAGACGGTCGTATCGTATCAATATCGCCCCGACGCTCCCGGCGGCCAATCCACCGCCGTCGCCATCAATGGTGCGACGCTGGGGACACGGCAGTTTGACGGCACGGGACGTCTGACTAACGCGGTGATTGGCGGGCATGAATGGCAATATGCTTACGCCACGGACGCGGACAGCAGCCCATCGCAAATCGTGACGCCTGATGGCGTCACGCGAACCTACGCCTATATCAGTGAACTCGGCGACGCGCTCGCGTCGGTGTCCGCGGGTGCCCCGGCTAACGCGCTCGCCCAACAGTTTGAATATGAGCCATCCACGGGGCAGCCCACCACCGCGACGGCCGATGCCGCGAAGATCCAATTTACCGCCTATGCTTCGGGACGCCTGAAAAAACAGACGCTCGACTTCGATGGCAATACGCGTGAAATGTCCTACCCCGCCTACACGGCGGCCGGCGCGTTGCGCAGCTATGTCCACGTGGATGGGGCCACCCAGGATGTCCGCCGGGATGCCAACAGCCGTGTCGAGCAGATCGCGGATGACGCCGTGAAGGCCGATGACATCGTTTATGACGACCTGAATCGGGCGCGGGGCTGGACCACATATGACCAAACGGGCACGCATGCGATTCAGACCACCATCGACGAACTTGATGATTTCGGGCGCGAGACGCTGCGCACCGTTCAGGACAAAAACAACGGGTTGACTTGGCAGATTCGCCAGGATTGGAACGTGCTCGACCAAGTTACGGCGCGTACGACCCTACGCAACGGCGCCACCGATCGAACGGAAGCCTTCGACTATGACAGCCGCAATCGGCTTGTGAAATGGACGTGCACCGGCAGCGGCGCGCCCTGTGATCGCTACGGTCAGGCCATGGCCGCCCAGGCCTTTACATTCGACGCCTGCAACAACCTCACATCGATCGTCACATCGTTCGCCGATGGGCAGCAAAACCGTGCGACCTTTTCCTACGACGATCCGAGGGACCCCTGCAAACTGACCCAGGTGTCCAACACGCATTCCCGTTATCCTGCCGTCGCCGTGCTCAAGTACGATGCCGCCGGACGAATCACCGATGACGGAATGGGGCTTGAGCTCACCTACGATTCGCTCGGCCGCATCGCCACTGCGCATAACACGAATACGCAGCGTCGAAGCACCTATGCTTATGACGCCATGAACCGCATTTATAAGCGAACGCAAGACAATCATCCGGATGCCACACTGTTTTACTACAACGGTGGGCAGCTTCTTAATCTCGAGCAATCGCAGCAGCACACTCGTCTGATTCCCGGTGTGGCCGGAATGCAGGCGCAATATTCCACCTCCGCCGCCCAAAGTGGGGGCGCCGTCTGGCTGCTGAGCACCGATGGCATGGGCTCGGTGCTTAGCGCCAGCGATGGTCAGTCGATCGAGGAACATCGCTATGGTCCCTATGGGCAGGAAGCCGAGACCAAGACCGGGACCGATGGCGAGCCCGTTTCCGTCCTGGCCTATAACGGCCAATGGCGTGATCCGGTGTTGGAGGGCTATGCGCTGGGTAATGGTTATCGCCTCTTCCTGCCCGGCCTTGGCCGCTTTAATGCGCCCGACGCCTACAGCCCGTTTGGGGCAGGGGGGCCTAATCCCTATGCCTATTGCTCGGGCGATCCTGTCAACTACAGCGACCCGTCCGGGCACTTTGGCGGGCGCGATGTGTTGGGCTTTGCGAATGCGTTTCTGGATTTTCTGGGTAATGGACCGCTAGGTTTTCTGGCCGGCATGGTACCCACCCCAGATCAAGTCGCCAAGGAGGGTGATCTCATATCCGAGCTCTTCGACGTGAGCGCAGGTGTCGGGCTCGGGATAGCGATCGGCGTGGAAGTTGCATTGACCATTGGCGCTTTTATTCCCGGTGAGGATCTGCTATCGATTGGCGCCAAAGCCGGACTAAAGGAAGCGCTAAAATTTGTCCCTAAAATCACAGAAGAAGTTGCCGATCAAGGGCTCGCCCATCTCGGAGGTGAAACCGTCGAGTCATTCGGACGAATCGTTGGGCACGCCGAGCCTCGCC
>NZ_CABPSM010000043.1 GCF_902459555.1 Pandoraea horticolens
CATACCAACTCCTCATCTGAGCTGAGGAGCCATTATCTCTAGATTTGATTGGCACGAAATTTCACGGACAGGTCACCTGCACGGGATTCTGTTCGCCGGCAAACTTGAGCTTGCCTAGCCGGCGCTGCCGCAGGATGTGCCTGCGCAGACGCAAAGTGTGCCGACTGTAGCGCCAGCCCTCAAGGACTGCGAGGCGGCCAAGCCCGGCACCGTTGGGCAGATAAGCCCATGCCTCACGCATGTCGGCAGGATTCGGGTAGACGCGAATTTTTTCACCGCTGAGCCCAGGCGTGCGTTGCAGCACTTCGTTGCTGTACCTCGCGCCGTATAAGCTGATATAGGGCGCGACGCCACGCGCCAAGTTGCCTCGTATCGCGCACAGATGAACCGGTTGCAACTGGTGCAGCCGGGCTCGTAGCAACTGGGGCAATGTGCGCACGGCAGTCTGCTGATGGGCAATGGCCAGTTGCAGTGCTTCCAGTGGCGTTCGCCCATTCAGCCCGTCGTGTGGCGTTGCGTGGTAGTTCGCGATGGTCATGTCCAGCAACTCTTCAAGCTCGGGCAACGTGATCAGCTGTTCCACCGGTACGCGTCTGCCGCGCTGGCCTGCCGGATCTTCCGGGTTACGGCCAGTGGTGCCGATCACCTGCCGAGACATGCGGTCCGTCAGCGTCAGGAAGAACCGTTCGATGAAAGGCCGCGTTGTCGGTCGCGCCACCGGGCCTGCTTCCAGTCGGCAACCGATGAACTGGCAGGCCGGTACGAAGGTTTCCTCACTCAGGTGTGCTGCAGCATTATCGACCTTCAGGACATCCCAGCATGCGTAAGCAACTTCCGGGCAAGCTTCCGAGGCAAAACCGGCTCCCGACCGATATGCCAATCCCGCAACGAGTAGCCGGTCACGTTTGCGGCGAGGCCGAAGTGCGTCCTGCATCGCTGCCAGAACATCGTGGTGGTTGTATTCTGGTGCGCGCACAACCTGCCAGCCCACGTAGACCGTATTAAAGCTGACACTATTACGTCAGTAAAAGTGTCACTCGTAGTGTGAGCCGCCTGCGCTTCCGCGAGCACTACTGGGCGGGGCTTTGGCGGATGCGAAATAAATGTGTCACCGAAAGAGTGATCGGCGGTTAGGATTTCACGGCCAGCTAATGCTGGCGCTCAGTCAGCCGAAGTAGAGCTCGAAGTACCTACGCATAATCGCCTTGCGGTACTGAGCCTTCATCGGATGCGTCCCAAAGGGCATGAAGCCTTGACCACCATAGCTCGCAAGGCGTCAGGCTCAGCAGTAGAGGGCAGCAAGCAGTCGAACAACTGATCCGAAACAGTGAGTCATGGTCGCAGCGCCGGCTCTCGGTTTCCGAGGCTCGATGGGGCGCTGGGCAGGTACGCAGGTTCGCAACCCGATCCAAGATGCTGTGATCACGATTCGCTATGCAGCTACCGGCGTCGCATGCTGGTGCGTTCTCTGGCATGCCGCCGACCTCGGCCCAACGATCGCCGCACCCCGAAACTCAGGGGCTGCATGCCAGCGGTTGCCATCGAAAGCGCGGAGCGCCACAGGACGCAGGCAGCGGGAGATGTGCTGGTTTAATGCCTCCGCCGGCCCAAATCCTCCGCAAAGAAACTGGCACGGGGCGCGGCAGAGCGATGGTCACTACCGAGATGTTGCGGGAGTGGCAACGTCTCGGCAAGCAGGGGATTGCTAAGGCGGGGGGGCTTGACGGCGTGGCCATGCAGTACGGCGTCGCGTCTGGTGCGCTGAAAATTTACCTGCGTGTGGACGGCACGCTGACGAAGCCAGCCGAGGACCGGCTCAACCCGCCGGGCGCGGAAATCACCCCCAAGATGTTGCGGGAGTGGCAGCGCTTCGGCAAGCAGGGGATTGCTAAGGCGGGTGGGCTTGACGGCGTGGCCGGGCAGTATGGCATCGCGTCTGGCACGCTGAAAAATTACCTGCGCGCAGACGGCACGTTGACGAAGCGCGCCGAGGATCGGCTCCGCAAGGATGGCGCGGGGCCGATGTGAACCGAAGGTTGTCGGACTGTCTGGTCGGCAAGCGGGGCTGGTCGGAAAATCGGCTGGCGAAGGCCCCTGATCGCCCGTACCTCGCTGACGTTGATCGGCGCCGGTGCTGTCACCAGTTGCCAGCGCCCATGATCCGGTCCATGAGCCCCTCCTCACCCCGCTTGCCGACCAGACAGTCCGCGAGACGACTTGCGGTTCACATCGGCCCCGTGCCATCCTTGCGGAGCCGATCCTCGCCGAACTGGGTGAGGCCGCCGTCTGCACGAAGGTATCTTTTCAGTGCGCCAACCGAGACATTGTCCCGCCTGGCCACCCCGTCGAGTCCACCCGCAGCCTCGATCCCCGCTTGGCCGAGGGCCTTCCACGTCTGCAACATAGCGTCGGTGATCTTCGCTTTCCCGCCCGGGTTGAGCCGGTCTTCGCCGAGTTGGGTCAGGCGGCCGTCGGCACGCAGGTAATGTTTCAGTGCGCCAACCGAGACATTGTCCCGCCTAGCCACCCCGTCGAGCCCACCCGCAGCCTCGATCTCCGCTTGGCCGAGGGCCTTCCACGTCTGCAACATGGCGTTGCTGATCTTCGCTTTCCCGCCCCGGTTGAGCCGGTCTTCGCCGAACTGAGTCAGGTTGCCGTCTGCACGAAGGTAACTTCGCAGTGCCGCAGTCGTGACGTTATCCCGTCTGGCCACACCGTCGAGCCCACCCGCGGCCGCAATCCCCGCTTGGCCGAGGGTCTTCCACGTCTGCAACATGGCGTCGGTGATTTTTGTTTCCCCACCGGGGTTGAGCCGGTCTTCGGCGAACTGGGCCAGGCTGCCGTCTGCACGAAGGTATCTTCTCAGTGCCCCAGACGGGACATTGTCCCGCCTGGCCACCCCATCGAGCCCGCCGGCGGCCTCGATCCCCGCTTGGCCGAGGGCCTTCCACTTCTGCAACATGGCGTCGGTGATCTTCGCTTTCCCGCCCGGGGTGAGCCGGTCTTCGCCGCGCTGGGTCAGGCGGCCGTCTGCACGAAGGTAACTTTTCAGCGCTCCAACCGGGACATTGTCCCGCCTGGCCACCCCGTCGAGCCCACCCGCGGCCTCGATCCCCGCCTGGCCGAGGGCCTTCCACGTCTGCAACATGGCGCCGGTGATCTGCGCTTTCCCGCCCGGGTTGAGCCGATCTTCGCCAAGCTGGGTCAGGCGGCCGTCTGCACGAAGGTAACTTCGCAATGCCGCAGTCGTGACGTTATCCCGCCTGGCCACCCCGTCGAGCCCACCTGCGGCCTCGATCCCCGCCTGGCCGAGGGCCTTCCACGTCTGCAACATGGCGTCGGTGATCTGCGCTTTCCCGCCCGGGTTGAGCCGATCTTCGCCGACCTGGGTCAGGCGGCCGTCTGCACGAAGGTAATGTTTCAGCGCCACAGCCGGGACATTGTCCCGTCTGGCCACCCCGTCGAGCCCACCCGCGGCCTTAATCCCCGCTTGGCCGAGGGCCTTCCACTTCTGCAACATGGCATCGGTGATCTGCGCTTTCCCGTCCGGGTTAAGCCGGTCTTCGCCGACCTGGGTCAGGCGGCCGTCTGCACGAAGGTAATGTTTCAGTGCGCCAACCGAGACATTCTCCCGGCTGGCCACACCGTCGAGTCCACCCGCAGCCTCGATCCCCGCCTGACCGAGGGCCTTCCACGTCCGCAGCATGGCGTCGGTGATCTTCGCTTTCCCGCCCGGGTTGAGCCGGTCCTCGGCAGGCTTCGCCAGCGCGCCGTCTGCGCGCTGGTAATGTTTCAGCGCCCCAGCCGGGACATTGTCCCGGCTGGCCACACCATCGAGCCCACCCGCGGCCTCAATTCTTGCTTGGGCGAGGGCCCTCAACTTCTGCAACATGGCGTCGGTGATCTTCGCCTTCCCGCCCGACACGCTCCCTTGTCGAGGGATTTTGGTCGGGGGCGGCATTGAAGCAGCATCTCTTCCACGGCTTGCATCCTGTGATGCCGAACGTTTTTCCGATCCACTGTTCGAGGTGACTTCCGGTGTTGCGAAGGAAAGCGGTCGTTGGGCCGAGCTCGACGGCATGTCAAGCCACTCATCGGCCTGACGTACCACGCGCACATTGGCAACCAGCGCAGTAGGCGAGTGCGTATTCTGTCGAGGCTGCGCCGACGTTGACGCAGTCACTGGGGGCTGGGAGCGCATGGCTCCCTTGCTGGAAACTTGAGTCATGGGCTTCAGATGATAGAAATTTTTTCGATCGCGATTGACTGTCGCATGGTCTCGCCATCCGCGCTTGCATAAATCGCTCAGTGCGCGGCGTGCTTGGCGGGATGGGTTTTTTCGTGGTTAGCGGTGCTTGGAGCGGCCCCCTGAAACGCCGGACACAGTCACCCACTTACAATAACGGGTAGGCATAAGACTGTGTTTTTGACT
>NZ_CABPSM010000044.1 GCF_902459555.1 Pandoraea horticolens
TTTATCTCAGTCAGTGATTGAGCCGCGTAAACTAAGCGCGTTCCCCGACTCAAGCTACCAGAACCATTGGGCATAGTACCTCTCCTGCTTATTAGTCAGGTTGAGCGAAGTTTCTGATTCGGCGCACGCGCGTTTTATCTTATCAAACACAAATCAAAGGCATACCGCTTCTGGCGTTTGATAATTATTTAAATGATCGTGAGTGCAAAAGGGCTGCGATTTTCGGAGAGGCAAAGAAATATTAATAGCCTGTATGGCCACGAGGTTCAAATTCTGGAGAATAGCCATTTAGCGCAAGCCGCTCGCGGTGCGCTTTGCTGCATGGCGTGAATTTACCAACGTCGCCAAAGCTCCTTCACAAACGCTCGTCATCAACAATGGTGCGGTCGATTGGCTGATCACCACCCGTGCTGGGATACCAACTTGCAACATTAACTTATTATGAGTCCACAGGGACTGGCACAATCGTAAGCCATACTAACGCCCGTGTCCTGTATGAAAGCCACCTTATAAGTCGGGTTTCCGTTAGAAAGGGTGATTACAAGGCGCGCCGCCTTCAGGTTAAACGATTTATAACTTTCGACATAGAACACAGCGACATATGCGGTTGTGCCATCATCGTCCAAAACGACGGCTGATGGGGCCGTACGTATATCAATACTCCCATCCAGGGCGGTATCGTTTACGTACAGCGTTCCAGATGGAGCGACTCCATCAATAGCGCCTTGATAGAAGGTAAAAGTTCTACCCAAACAATTTACTGTGCTGGAGTTGAGAATCAAATCCCGCCCAGCAGGCTGGGAATTCCCAGTAAAATTACCGTTATGTTTCCATTGCCTGCTAAACATAGGGCCGCCGGCAGTCATAATGCCGCTCGCCATGCCCCTTCCATTGTACCGAACATCAGCAAACTGCCCATCAGATAAATCTGGAACAACATCAAGTCCGAAGGCGGTTCTACAGTCAGTAGCGCGCCATGGAGGACTGCTTACAACATCAAGACTCGAATTACATTGGACGCAGTAAATTGAGCCATCTCCGAGCGGCCATAAAATATAAAGGTTGTTATTCCAAACATAAGGTGTCACCGCACTGGAAGTCTGGTTGTTTTGCCCAACGCCAGATCCAATATTTGCAACAGGGTCCGACCACCCCCCCTGATCAAGCGTCATTCCACTGATGCTGTTATCCGGTGCCCGGCCAAAAATACATATCTTTCCATCGTAATAAATCGCCCGTGGATCTGAATTGTACGCGCCGTCTACTTGATCATACAGTTGCATGTTCAACGTAATGGGATCGCTCCAATTCATCATTACAGAATCGTAGACTATGTAAGATGGACTGGTTGGAAAATCTGCCGACTGAAAAAAGACATAGAGACCTGTGAGTGCATCCTTACGTTCCAAGTTCGCTTTTCTCATTTAACGCCCCTTTCAAATATACGTGCCAATCACATCCGCACAAAGCAACTAAGCCTGAGGAATCGAAAGCGCAAATGGGCTGCTATTTTCCAAACTCAAAGGGATGCCAAAATTTTGAATGGCAAATGTATTATACGTATGCTCATAATTAGCCTTGATCCTATTGATAAACGCCATTCTGAGTTCCCCTTTAATGTTATTCTCTCCATAGAATACGGCTATAGATTGGTTTTCCACATCACCATCAAGAAATACCACTGACGGAGCAGTGTAAATATCAATATTTTCTATAACACTGCCACCCCCATCCTCATACAATCGCGCATCCCCCTCCACCCCTCTATAGAAAGCCGTCATATCGTCATTAAAATAAGCTAAAACACTTGGCCCAAAACTCAAGCTCTCTTCTCCGGTGCCTGCGCGGCTTGCACCAACGCCAAAACCGTGATAAACATCAAATCCAGTCATATACAGAACGCCATCCGCGTTAAAAAAAACAACACCCTGCCCCACAGAAACGGAATTGACGCTCTTGGCGACTGGAGAAACCCACCAATTCAGCTGATTAAGATTTTCATCATACTGATTGCAACAAATTGGATTTCCATCACTAACGCCAGGATAGAAAATACAAAGACTATCGCTTATAACACAAGGCGTGATAGCGCCACACGTCTTACTCGTGCCTAGAGTAACGGAGTCTGACCAGTATTCCCCATCCGTCGATGTCATCACCTGTATGCTGTTATCCTGCGCACGGCCGAAGAGATAGAGCTTCCCCTTATAGTAAGTCGCCCGTGCTTCCTGATACTGCAAAATCATCCCGGGCAAGGTAAAGGTAGCGCTCCACATCCCTGTATTCCAATCAAGCCGGATATAGGAAGGATAGTATGGCAAATCCGCGGTCTTAAAAAATACGTAAATATCACCAGGAACGATTGGCTTACTACGAAACAAGCTTTCCTTTTCCATTGAACACCTCCGATTCACTTGAAACACCATGGGCGCTGAGCCTTGGGTAAGGTCACATTCGCAACTGGCGTACAACCGATAATCGCGAGTTGCCTTTTTCTTCACTTAGGAAACAGCGTTCCTGCGCATGCTGCGTGGGGACTCGAAACGCATCGCTTACCGGCAATCCCAAGGACGCGATCATATGAGCGCGTGCTTTCTTGGGGACCAGTCTTCAGTTTCATGCCATCCGACAGCGCACACAATTTGCACAGAAGCAACGACAAATGAGTTCTTTCTTTCCAGACAACCATTTTCGGGCTATTCGAGTCGGGTTGCTTGCCAGCATCGTCAGCTTGAAGTGCTGGTCGACTCGTTTGATGCCGCGATACACGGTCTGTCGAATCCTGCCGACGGTCTTGCCCCAGCCGAAGTGCTCTTCGATTCGTTTGCGAATCACTTGGCTGATGCCATAGCCGACGTGCCGCGACGTACGCCCGTCGATCGCGCTGCCGCCTTGATGCGCGTCGTTGCGCGCGACATGCGGCGTCACCTTGCGCACACGACAGTCCCGCACAAATTCGCGCATCTCATAACCCTTGTCGGCGCCGAGCGTCTTGGTGTGACGGCCCGGCACGCAATCGAGCAGGCGCAACGCGCTTGCGCGTTCGCCAAAGCCGTCGGCATGGCTCACCACGGCACCCACTACCAAGCCCGATCGGTTCTCCATCAGGATGTGCCCCTGGTAACACAGGATGGACGGCGTGCCTTTGCTCTTCCTAAACAGCCGCGCGTGCGAATCGGTGCTCGACTCGTGAGCCTCGTTGCTGCGCCGCTTGCCCTTCCAGTCGGTGTCGACATTGCGGCCGCCGCCGGCCGGCGGATCTTCCGAGCCATCCTTGGGCCGGAAGCTCTTGTGGCTGGCCCACACCTGAATCAGCGTGCCATCGACCGAGAAGTGTTCTCTGGACAGCAGCCCTTGCTTGTCGGCCAAGCTCATGACTTCGGTAAAGAACGCTTCGATCACTTCGTGCTCGAGCAGACGATCGTGGTTCTTCGAGAATACCGAGTGGTCCCAGACAGCGTCTTCAACCGCCAACCCGACGAACCAGCGGAACAGCAGGTTGTAGCACATTTGCTCCATCAGCATGCGCTCGCTGCGCACCGAATAAAACACTTGCAGCAGCAATGCACGCAGCAGCTTCTCAGGCGCAATCGAGGCCCGGCCGCTGTCTGCATAGATCGTGCTGAACAGCCCGTTGGGCCGCTTCAGCGCTTGATTGACCAGCAGCCGAAGCGGCCGCAACGGGTGATCGGCCTGCACGAAGTATTCCAGCTTTACCGTCGTGAACAGCGGTTCTTGCATCTCGTCCATTCAGCGCATCGCTCTCGTCTGCCCAATATCATGAACACGATATCTTTAACGCACCGCACGCAGCGCCCGTTTACACCGTTCCGAATTGCAACAGCCTGCTAGGTGCAGCACGCATTGCCGCTCAATTGTTGGTGAAACAACTGCTTCGCTTTCACATCGGCGTTGACGGCGCACTTTTTCTACATAGAGGCGAGCCTAGCCGAGTATGAAACCAGGAAAACCTATCAAAGCTAATAGTTGAACCCCGGAAATGCAGGTTCTGTCGCGATAAGCCGATCGGGGATAATGCGAGGATGGTCACGATCCAGAAACAGCTCATCGCGTCGTCGCTTCATAAGGTTCTCCAACGGTTGCATTACCCGCTGGAGGTGATCTTGACCTACGTACGCTGGTACGCGGCGTACCCACTGAGCCTGCGCAACCTGGAGGAAAATGATGGCCGAGCGCGGCGGTGACCTGTCCGTGAAATTTCGTGCCAATCAAATCTAGAGATAATGGCTCCTCAGCTCAGATGAGGAGTTGGTATGAA
>NZ_CABPSM010000045.1 GCF_902459555.1 Pandoraea horticolens
GTGATGAATGTTTGGCGATGGAGTGGTTTCGGAACCGAATCGAAGCGAAGATCGTGATCGAAGACTGGCGTACTCACTACAACGAAGTGCGCCCGCATTCGAGTTTGCAATACCTAACACCGGCGGAATTTCGTCGGGTTAGCGAACGTAGTTCAACCACTGGGGCCGTGAATCTCTAGACACTAGTGGTACGAAAAAATCCGTCAGGTCATCACCGTCTGGTTCAGACCCGACGTATCCCGATTCAGGCTCGCGAGATCCTGCGTCTGGCTCGTGCCATTCGTCAGGGTGATGGTTCCGTCGCTCACCCCGCTGCGTGTCGTCCCCCGCTCGCTGCCGCTCTCCGACTGCGACAGCATTAGCGAAGGACTACCGGTGTTCTTCCCCGACGACGGTCCCGTCGTGCGCTCGTTCGCGCCGCCGTTGCCCATCGAAAATCCACCGCCCACCCCAAAGCTATTGGCCTTGTAGTCCGAGTGGTTTTGAATATCCGAGAACGTCAGTGTGCCCGTCGTCAGCTGATTCTTCGATGGCTCCGCCGTGCTCGCGATGTACGCCCCCTTCAGGTCCGTATTACCCGCCACGTTCACATCGAACCCGCCGCTCCCCGCCTGAATCCCCGACTGCTCCGCCACGCCCGCGTAGCTGCCGCTCGCATTGCCGCGCGAGGCGCTAAAGCTTCCCGACGCACCGCTCATGCTCAGACTCAGCCCACCGCCCATGCTCTCCTGATGCGCAGCACTCTCGCTCGTGTCCTGCACGCTCGCTACCTTCAGATCCCCGCCCACACGCGCGATCACCTTATCGGCGTTCACATTCGCGCCGACGATGTTGGTATCGCCCCCGCTCACGATCACCGCCGTGTTGCTCGCGTTGATGTGCGTATTGTTCTGGAATTGCGAATCCGAGTTCGCATCGCCATGCGCCCGGGACAACGAGGCCGACACGCCCCAGCCGCCCGTGCCGAACGACACACCGAAACTCCCGCTCTTCGACTCGTTTTCGCTACGGCTCGACTCCGTATCCGTGCTGTTGCGCAGGTTCACCTGATTCGTCGCTTGCAGCAGCACGTCCTTTGCATCGACATTCGACCCCACGATGTTGACGTTGCCCTTGCCGGAGGCCGCATCCCCCGTCGCAACGAACGCAGCAGTGCCGCCTGCCTTGATATGGCTCCCCACGTTGGTCGTGCCATCGAACGACGACGTCGACTTGCTGCTCGACGAGCCCCAACTCAACTCGACCTTCACCTCCGGTTTCACGTTCGGGTTCGTACTCTTGAGCGCATCGAGCGCCTTATTGGCTTCGTTGTAAGCCCCATACGCCCCGCTGGCCGCTGCGTAACCCCGCAGCGCCGACACACGCGCGTCGCCGCCCGAGTCGGCAGCCGACTTGGCCTGGTTCGTCACGTTCTGTATCGCGTCGATGACCGGGGACTTCACCGCCAACGTAAAGCCCGAGCTCTTGAACTCGTGCGTCTCGTCGTGGTGGTTCCGCTCCTGCGCCGATTCGACCGTGACGTTCTGCCCAATGCCGGTCACGTCGCCTGCCGCCACGATGTCACTGCCACGCACCGTCAGATCCTTGCCCGCGACCATGCTCACGTTACCGTTCAGGCTGCCCACAAGGCTGTCGGCACTGTAGTTGAGGTCGTCCCATATACAACGACGGTGCCCGTGTACTGCCCATGAGGCAACGATGCGCCAATATCGCTTAGGTCGCCTGTCACGGCTTTTTGAACTGCAGTTGCGTCGCAGTAGCCACCACTGATTACGTGACGGATTAAGAAATGGTACTTTCCAATTAACTCTTTCATTTTCTTTTCTTTCGTCATGCGCAACTGCCCGTTAAACCGGATTTCACTATGGCATCAGGAATCATTTTTTCGCACAAAAACCACTGTTGCGAAAACACAAAACACCGCCCCCAGCAGAGCGCCGTTCACCAAAACGAAACTTGTGTCGTCGCTCTCCCATAAGAAACCGCCACCATAAAAATAGGCCACGAAAATCATTACCAATACCTTTATGGAGGTAAAGCACAGAAATGAAATAAAGAAAGCAACCAAATATAAAATAATCAATCTAAACATTTTTTCATTTCTCAAGCCGAGATTTGGCATCGTTTATCGCTTTCATTCCTGCTTCACCGCCGGCAGCACCGCCGATACCAGCGCCAATTGCAGGAACGTTATTCGGGTTAAACAGGTTTTTTCCCGATGACCCCGCCCAAATACCAGTCCCAGACCAACCAAAGCTACCCGCCCCCGACTTGGACAACGCGGAAATTGAATTTTGCATGGCGAGTCCCGCACCATAACCGATAGCCGCCGCACCTGCGCTCACCGCCGCACTGGTTACAATGCTGTCGTGTTTGCCAGAGATCGCATTATTAGTGGCAGTATTAAGAGCACCTGTCACCGCGTTTATTGCGAAATTCCCAAAAAACTTAGTGTAAGTGCCGGCGCCACCAGCCAACACAGCGTATCCAACATCGACTGGATTGACCGTGCCATTCTGTATGTACTGCGATGTCGCATTTACACTACCAGTTAGGATGCCAATACCAATAGGCGACGCCCACGCGCTGGATCCCAAAGCTCCGGTCGAGCCAAAAATTGGCGCGCCAGGAATAGCGGCCAACCCGGCAGCAATCTCTGGTGCCAGTCCAGCAGTTACCAGGCCACCGGCGATGGCGAGCCCTGCCTTCGGATTCGCGATCGCCCCAGGCAATGCCCGCTGTTCGGGTGTCAGCGAATGATCTGCATTTCCATACATGAATGGCTTGTTGTACTCCTCCGCCGTCGCGTGGAACAGCCTGCCACCGTTCTGACTGATATATGCCACCGCCGTTGCGTCCCCTCCCGGTCCCTTGCTCGCCGCCGCGTCCACCAAGCGATAACCATTCGCCAGCAGCATACTCTGCGCCTGCTCCGCGGTGAGTGCCTTGCCGGTCTTTTCTTCATAGAACTTCGCGAAGTCCTTCGCATTGTCCTTTGCCCACTTCCGCTCATCAGGATGCAACTGCCGGTTAAAGCGATCCACGTTGTAGCCCGTGAAGCCCCCGGAGGTGCCACCGGCAGCAGCGCCCGCCACCGTCCCCACGCTTGTGGCCACAATCTGCCCCAACGCCTGATCGACATCGGCATTGCCCGTCGGGTGCGAGTCCTTGATCTGGTCACTCAGGTCATTGAGCACCTTACCCAGCTTCGACGTCGCTCCCGCGCCTAACGCCCCACCCAGCGCATTACCTCCTCCCAGCCCCGCCACAATCGCTCCACCCGCCGCATGCATCAGCGCGCGAGAATCTCCCCCCTCCGACCAGTCTTTTGCTTCTTGCTCGTATTGCGCCTTCAGCGCCGGATCGTTGGTATTCTTCGCCAGATTCTTCGCTTCCCCCGCCTTCTTGTCCGCATACGTCCCAATATCCCGCGCCACGGCTTCCCCCGCTGCCGTCGCCGCGCCCATCAACCGCGACTGTCCGTCGAGCGTCTTCTGCAGATCCGGCGTACGGCTCACCGTCTGGTTCAGGCCCGACGTATCCCGATTCAGGCTCGCGAGATCCTGCGTCTGGCTCGTGCCATTCGTCAGCGTGATGGTTCCGTCACTCACACCGCTGCGCGTCGTCCCCCGCTCGCTGCCGCTCTCCGACTGCGGCAGCATTAGCGAAGGACTACCGGTGTTCTTCCCCGACGACGGTCCCGTTCTGCGCTCGTTCGCGCCGCCATTGCCCACCGAAAATCCACCGCCCGCCCCAAAGCTATTGGCCTTGTAGTCCGAGTGGTTTTGAATATCCGAGAACGTCAGCGTGCCCGTCGTCAGCTGATTCTTCGACGGATCGGCCGTGCTCGCGAGGTACGCCCCCTTCAGATCCGTATTGCCCGCCACGTTCACATCGAACCCGCCAGAGCCCGCCTGAATCCCCGACTGCTCCGCCACGCCCGCGTAGCTGCCGCTCGCATT
>NZ_CABPSM010000046.1 GCF_902459555.1 Pandoraea horticolens
AACTCGCAGATGGCTCGAAGTTTCGCATGCTGACAGTTGTCGATGTATTCACGAAAGAAGCCCTGGCCATCGAAGTTGGTCAACGCTTGAGGGGAGAGCATGTGGTGTCGGCGCTCAATCGAATCGCGGCCAGACGCGGCGCTCCTCGGCATATTTTCGTAGACAACGGCAGTGAGTTTTCCGGGCGATTGCTCGACATGTGGGCATATCACCACAAGTCGAAAATCGATTTCAGTCGCCCAGGAAAGCCCACGGACAATTGCCACATTGAGACGTTTAACGGATCATTCCGTGACGAGTGTTTGAACTTGCATTGGTTCGAGACGCTGGACGAAGCGAAGGCGACTATCGAGGCATGGCGCGGGGACTACAACGAGAGTCGGCCTCACTCAGCTCTCAAAGAGCTGGCGCCGGCCGAATTCGCCCGCCAATTGGTGTGTTTACCCGGGCCGACTTGACCCGATACGCCGAAAAACTCGCTCTGGATTTGGCACAGAAAACCCAAGCGGATCAGGGGCCGCGATTCTCTAGACACCCGTGGTACGAAAAAATCCGTCAGGTCACCCGCACCTCGTAGATACAAGCATCTGATCTGGCAAGTGATTTTCCAGTTTGAACTGTCTCGCATCTTCCAGTGATTGCCATGCAAACACAGATGTCAGTCGCGATGGGCGATTCGGAAACGCCGCTCGACGCACGAACTCCCACAGCAACTCGATTGCGGGGTCACCTTCGTCTCAGAAAACGGAATTTAAAGCACGTTAAGACTTTGGCTGCGTCACCAGCTTGCTCTTGGAAAGCAACCTAGCCACCGTTGAGGGGTGAACGTTGAATAGCCTAGCGGCATCGGCGGCGGTTTTTTCGCCGGAGTTGATCAGCTGCACGATCTCTTGCTGCTGCCGTGGTGTGAGTTTAGGGCGGCGACCGCCGATGCGGCCTTCTCCGCGAGCGGCCAACAAGCCGCTACGGGTGCGCTCGCGCAGCATGGCGCGCTCGAACTCGGCGAACGATCCCACGATTTGCATCATCATGCGCCCGGCCGGCGATGTGGTGTCGATGGATTCGGTCAGACTGAGGAATCCCGCGCCTGCCTTTTCCACCGTCTCCATCAGGGTCAGCATGTCCTTAAGCGAGCGTGACAGGCGGTCGAGTTTCCAGACGACCAGCACATCGTCCTTGCGCAACTGATCGAGCAAACGGCTCAGTTCGGGACGGTCCCAGCGGCCCGCCGATGCCTTCTCTTCGAATATCCGTCCGCATCCCGCCGCGCTCAACGCCGCGATCTGTGCCGCGTTGTCCTGGTCCTGGGTGGAGACGCGGGCATAACCGATTCGCATGAGCGCGCTCCTTACTTGACTTCGGTTGTGGTTGGTCCGAGCGGATTTTCCAGTCGCGCTTTCGATAGCGTCACTGCCTCATGCAGCTTTTGCTCCAGCAATTGCCGAGATGGCAAGCCGGTCAGGTACTCGGCGACGTGAATGCCGCTTTGGTCAAGTTCCAGCAGTTCTATCTGTTCACGATTTTTTCCCGTGCAAAGGATAATCCCCAGTGGCGGAGCTTCGCCAGGTTCTTGTTCATTTTTGACCAGCCACCGCAGGTAGAGCTCCATCTGGCCTTTGTCGGCCGCCTTGAATTCGCCGAGCTTCAGCTCGATGGCAACTAGGCGCCGCAAGCGGCGGTTGTAGAACAGCAAGTCGATATAGAAATCATTATTGTCAATTTGCAGCCGTTTTTGGCGGGCGACAAAGCTGAATCCGGCCCCCAGCTCCAACAGGAAATTTTCCAATTCGCGCAGGATGGCGTCTTCGAGATCTTTTTCAAGGTAGCGATCGTGCAGCCCCAGAAAGTCCAGTACATAAGGATCCTTCAGGACGAGGTTCGGGCCGAGCACCCCTTGATCGCGTAAGGTCGCCAGTTCGCTCGTCAGCAATTCGTCAGGCTTGCGCGAGAGCGCTGTGCGCTCGAACAACATGGAATCGAGTCGTCCCTGCAAGGTGCGAGTGCTCCAGCCCTCGCTGCGGCACATTTCCAGATAGAACTCTCGCTTGAGGGGATCGTCGATGTAGATCAGGCTGCGCAAATGGGTCCAGCTCAATTGTCTACTCAGCGCGTAGACAATTTCCTCGACCTCGAAAACCTCGCCAAAGCGCAGCATGTGGCGCAGGTTCTTGGTGCCGAAGCCGCGTCCATGTTCGGCTTCCAATTGTCGTGCCAGCGAAGCGACGAGTTGTTCGCCGTAGCCCGCCCGCTCCCCCTGAAGCACCTCAGCGCGTATGCGCCGACCAATGCGCCAGTAAAGCATGGTCAAGGCCGAATTGACCGTAGCGGCCAGTCCGGCCCGTGCTTCTCCGATCAGGGCGCGGATGTCGCCGACCAAGCCGGTTGTCACTGCTGCAACTTGCGCGTTTTGCGGTTTCACCAGCCTGCTCCTCGATACGGTTCGTTCAGCGCAAACCTGTTGCCAATGCCAGTCATTGTGCAATACATTTGCGCATCAAGCAAACGCCATAGGGATAGCGCGCGGCCACGTCGTTGTGCAAAGGTATGTTTGTGCAACGCCACTCTGATGGGAAGTCACGATGCCGCGCCGTTCGATACTGCCTGCCACTGAGAAGCAGAGGGGCGGCCGGGATTCGTGAATATGTGAAGCTACACATATTCACGAATCCCGACCGTCTCGCATATTAGCCTTAGCGTATCTATGGACTCCACCCGTTTTGCAAGGGACGATCGTCGATGACCAACGGGTAAAGATTGCGCGTATCT
>NZ_CABPSM010000047.1 GCF_902459555.1 Pandoraea horticolens
GTGCCGACGGCAGGCTGACCCAGCACGGCGAAGACCGGCTCACCCCGGGCAGGAAAGCGAAGATCACCGACGCCATGCCGCAGGCGTGGACGGCTCTCGGCCACGAGGGGATTGAGGCTGCGGGGGGGCTCGACGGTGTGGCCCGGCGGGACAAGGTCCCGGCTGCGGCACTGAAACATTATCTTCGCGCGGACGGCAGCTTGACCCAGCGCGGCGAAGACCCGCTCAACCCGAGCAGGAAAGTGGAGATCACCGATGCCATGTTGCGGACGTGGAAGGCCCTCGGCCAGGCGGGGATTAGAGCCGCCGGTGGGCTCGACGGTGTGGCCAGGCGGGACAACGTCTCAGTTGCGGCACTGAAAACTTACCTGCGTGCCGACGGCAGGCTGAGCCAGCGCGGCGAAGACCGGCTCAACCCGGGCGGGAAAGCGAAGATCACCAACGCTACGTTGCGGACGTGGAAGGCCCTCGGCCAAGCGGGGATTGAGGCCGCCGGTGGGCTCGACGCTGTGGCCAAGCGGGACGATGTCTCGGCAGCGGCACTGAAAAATTACCTTCGTGCAGACGGCCGCCTGACCCAGCGCGGCGAAGACCGGCTCAAACCGGCCAGGAAAGTGGAGATCACCGACGCCATGCTGCAGACGTGGAAGACCCTCGGTCAGGCGGGGATTGAGGCTGCCGGTGGGCTCGACGGTGTGGCCCGGCGGGACGATGTCCCGGCGGCGGCACTGAAAAATTACCTGCGTGCAGACGGCCGCCTGACCCAGCGCGGCGAAGACCGGCTCAAACCGGCCAGGAAAGCGAAGATCACCGACGCCATGCTGCGGACGTGGAAGACCCTCGGTCAGGCGGGGATTAAGGCCGCCGGTGGGCTCGACGGTGTGGCCCGGCGAGGCGATGTCTCGGCTGCGGCATTGAGAAAATACCTTCGTGCAGACGGCCGCCTGACCCAGCGCGGCGAAGACCGGCTCAAACCGGCCAGGAAAGTGGAGATCACCGACGCCATGTTGCAGACGTGGACGGCCCTCGGCCACGAGGGGATTGGGGCTGCGGGTGGGCTCGACGGTGTGGCCAGGCAGGACAATGTCCCGGCTACAGTACTGAGAAATTACCTGCGTGCCGACGGCCGCTTGACCCAACTCGGCGAAGACCGGCTCAACCCGGGCGGGAAAGCGACGATCACCGACGCCATGCTGCAGACGTGGAAGGCCCTCGGCCAGGCAGGGATTGAGGCCGCGGGTGGGCTCAACGGGATAGCCCGGCGGGACAATGTCCCGGTGACAGCACTGAGAAATTACCTGCGTGCCGACGGCAGGCTGACCCAGATCGGCGAAGACCGGCTCAACCCGGGCGGGAAAGTGGAAATTACCAACGCCATGTTGCAGACGTGGAAGGCCCTCGGCCAGGCGGGGATTGAGGCTGCGGGTGGGCTCGACGGTGTGGCCAGGCGGGATAACGCCTCAGCTGCGGCAGTGAGAACTTACCTTCGTGCCGACGGCAGCCTGACCCAGCGCGGCGAGGATCGACTCGCCTCGGGCGAGAAAGCGAAGGTCACCGACGCCATGTTGCGGACGTGGAAGGCCCTCGGCCAGGCGGGGATTAAGGCCGCCGGTGGGCTCAACGGTGTGGCCGGGCGGGACAATGTCCCGGTTGCGGCACTGAAACATTACCTTCGTGCCGACGGCCGCCTGACCCAGCGCGGCGAGAACCGGCTCCTCCGCAAGGCTGGCGCGCAGCCTATATGAACGGCAATGTTCCCAGGGCGGGTGCCCGTCGTGCTGCTCTGCGGCGGCGACAAATCAACGCAGGCAAAAGACATCACAAGCGCGCTAAGAAACTGGCTGACGAGCTGGAGGACTGAGAAATGAAACTGAGTGAATTGAAAGCGTTTGACGCCGCAGAGGCGCTCAAGGACGACGAGACGATCCGGCATTATCTGTCGCTCGCGTTTAAAGGCGGGGACCCGCGTGAGATTCAGCGGGCACTCGGCACGGTCGCCCGTGCGCGGGGAATGAGCGCGTTAGCCCGAGCGTCGGGCGTCGCTCGGGAGGCGCTGTATCGCGCACTCTCAGACACTGGCAATCCTGAGTTCGCAACCATCGTGAAAGTAGTCAGAGCCGTCGGACTACACCTCTCGCTGACGGCGCACCCCGACGCGAATGAGGCCGCGACGGCATAAGCCGTCGCCCGATGCGGCTATCGCGGCCACGGTCTTACTGTGCCGGATGGTAAAAAGTCGTAAGCGAGGGCAGCACGACATGCTCTCCCCAAGCCTGCCACACGTCGTAATCTGCTGCGCCTGGCTCGTCTGGAATCTCGCAGACAGCAGCTAGTGCGCTATCGAGCTGCGGCTTGCTTTGCGGCGGCAACAACTTCGGAGAGGCTGCGCACCCGGCCAGCGTCAAGGCGGCAATCAGCAGGGAGAGGCTTGCCTTTCGCATAGCGTTGCAGGTCCTTAGTCTTACTATGTCAAAAATTTATTCTCGTTACGTGTAATACGCAGAAGCGCCGGTAAGTCGTCGCAGAAGATGAAGCGCAAGCAGAATGCGCAGTGTGGTGCCTGGCCACACCGTCGAGCCCACCCGCAGCCTTAATCCCCGCCTGGCTGAGGGCCTTTCACGTCCGCAACATGGCG
>NZ_CABPSM010000048.1 GCF_902459555.1 Pandoraea horticolens
ACGATCACCGACGCCATGCTGCAGACGTGGAAGGCCCTCGGCCAGGCAGGGATTGAGGCCGCGGGTGGGCTCAACGGTGTGGCCAGGCGAGACAATGTCCCGGTGGCAGCACTGAGAACTTACCTGCGTGCCGACGGCCACCTGACCCAGTTCGGCGAAGACCGGCTCAACCCGGGCGGGAAAATGGAAATTACCAACGCCATGTTGCACACGTGGAAGGCCCTCGGCCAGGCGGGGATTGAGGCCGCCGGGGGGCTCGAAAGTGTGGCCAAGCGGGACAATGTCCGGGCTGCAGCACTGAAAAATTACCTGCGTGCAGACGGCCGCCTGACCCAGCGCGGCGAGGACCGACTCGCCTCGGGCGAGAAAGCGAAGGTCACCGACGCCATGTTGCAGACGTGGAATGCCCTCGGTCAGGCGGAGATTGAGGCCGCGGGTGGGCTCGACGGTGTGGCCAAGCGGGACAATGTCCTGGCTGCAACACTGAGAACTTACCTGCGTGCCGACGGCAGCTTGAGCCAGTACGGCGAAGACCGGCTCAATCCGGGCGGGAAAGCGACGATCACCGACGCCATGTTGCGGACCTGGAAGGCCCTCGGCCAGGTGGGGATTAAGGCCGCCGGTGGGCTCGACGGTGTGGCCAGGCGGGACAATGTCCCGGTTGCGGCACTGAAAAATTACCTTCGCGCAGACGGCCGCCTGACCCAACGCGGCGAAAACCGGCTCAATCCGGGCGGGAAAGTGAAGATCACTGGCGCCATGTTGCGGACGTGAAAGGCCCTCGGCCAGGCGGGGATTAAGGCTGCGGGTGGGCTCGACGGTGTAGCCAGGCGGGGCGATGTCTCGGCTGCGGCACTGAGAAAATACCTGCGTGCCGACGGCAGCCTGACCCCGCTCGGCGAGAATCGGCTCCTCCGCAAGGCTGGCGCGCACTGAGCGATTCGTGCAAGCGCGGATGGCAAGACCGTGCGACAGTCAATCGCAACCACAAGAATTTCTATCCTCTGAAGCCATGGATCGAGTTTCCAGCATTGGAGCCACGCGCCCCCGGCCCCCAGTGACTGCGTCTACGTCGGCGCAGCCTCGACAAAATGCACGGCCGCCGACTGCGCTGGCCGCCAATGTGCACGTGGTGCATCAGGCCGATGGGCGGTCCGGCATGCCGTCGAGCTCGGCCCAACGACCGATTTCCCCCGCAACACCGGAAGTCACCTCGAACAACGGATCGGAAAAGCGTTCAGCACCACAAGACGCAAGCAGTGAAAAGGATGCTGTTCTCATGCCGCCCCTGGCCAAAATCCCTCGCCAAGAAACTGGCGTGTCGGGCGGGAAAGCGACGATCACCGACGCCATGTTGCGGACGTGGAAAGCCCTCGACCAGGCGGGAATTAAGGCCGCCGGTGGGCTCGACGGTGTGGCCAGGCGGGACAATGTCCCCGCAGCGGCACTGAAAAATTACCTGCGTGCGGACGGCAGCCTGACCCAGCGCGGCGAAGATCGGCTCAATCCGGGCGGGAAAACGACGATCACCAACGCCATGCTGCGGACGTGGAAGACCCTCGGTCAGGCGGGAATTAAGGCCGCGGGTGGGCTCAACGGTGTGGCCCGGCGGGACAATGTCCCGGTGACAGCATTGAGAAATTACCTGCGTGCCGACGGCCGCCTGACCCCGCTCGGCGAAGATCGGCTCAATCCGGGCGGGAAAGCGAAGATCACCGAGGCCATGTTGCAGACATGGAAGGCCCTCGGCCAGACGGGGATTAAGGCCGCCGGGGGGCTCGACGGTGTGGCCCGGCGGGACAATGTCCCCGCAGCAGTACTGCGAAATTACCTGCGTGCCGACGGCCGCTTGACCCAGCACGGCGAAGACCGGCTCAACCCGGGCGAGAAAGCGAAGATCACCGACGCCATGTTGCAGACGTGGAAGGCCCTCGGCCAGGCGGGGATTGAGGCTGCGGGTGGGCTCGACGGTGTGGCCAGG
>NZ_CABPSM010000049.1 GCF_902459555.1 Pandoraea horticolens
TCGAAATATCCAGGCCAATCACGGTAGCTACGCAATTCATGATGGATTCTCCGTCTCAGGCGGGTTTGACGCCGCTGGTCACCCGACTCGACCGAGTATGCCGAAGCGTCTGGGGTGGGTGGAGTCCATTACATTACGTTTTTTTCCGTTTCGTGAGTTGCCCCCTATGACGCCCTGCTGGAGGTGGCCGCGTGAATCTCCAGCATGAACGAATTGCCGGGCTGTGCGCTCAGTTGAAGCTCGACCGTGTCGGTAGCGACTGGAGCATGCTGGCCCAGAATGCCGCCAACGCCGATGCCAGTCACGCCGACTTCCTCGAGCAAGTGTTGCTGAGCGAACGGGAGGCGCGCGAGGAACGCAAGCGCCAGACGTTGACCAAGATGGTTTCGCTGCCAAGCATCAAGACGCTGGAGCAATACGACTTCGGCTTCGCCAGCGGTGCGCCCCGCGCGCAAATCCAGGAGCTCGCCGGTCTCGCGTTCATCGAGCGGGCCGAGAACGTGGTGCTGCTTGGCCCGTCCGGCGTGTGCAAGACCCATATCGCCGGCGCGCTGGCCTATCGGGCGACCCAGGCGGGCATCAAGACGCGCTTCACCACGGCCGCTGACCTGAGATGCAACTGGCCACGGCCCGGCAGCAGAACCGGCTGAGGGAGTTCTTCAACCGGGCGGTGGTCGGGCCGAAGCTGCTGGTCATCGATGCGACCGGCTACCTGCCGTTCGGCCGTGAGGAGGCCAATCTGTTCTTTAACGTCGTCGCCAAGCGCTACGAGCGTGGCGCCATCGTGCTGACGAGCAACCTGCCGTTCACACAGTGGGCCACAGCGTTCGCTGACGACCAGACGCTGACGGCCGCGATGCTCGACCGGCTTCTGCACCATGCGCACATCGTGCAGATCGCCGGCGAGAGCTACCGACTGAAGGACAAACGCAAAGCAGGACAGACCCCGCGGGCAAGCGCGAAGGCAGCCGCGTGACACGGTGTCCAGGTGGGTCAGATTTACTTCGGCGACTTGCCGAAAGGTGGGTCAGGATTCAGCCGACGTTGACAGCCAGCCCCGGCAGGACCTTCAGCGCCCAACGATGCGACGTCTCCCCGATCGGCTTATCGCGACAGAACCTCGTTGATCGCTTCAATATCCAAGGGTACGTAAACGATTGGCCCATTGCTCAAACCAGCGTTCCGCCAAGGTGCTTCGTCCCAGAGGACCCATTGGCACCGAAACAGGATCTATTACGTCGAAACCTTCGTAGTACAGTCGCATTCCTGTTCTGTTTAGCATCCCATGGTGCGATGTATTTTGGATTGGCAGGGCCCAATCTCTATCACCCATCCGCCGAAAACCGAGCCTACCCAAGACACTTTTGGTTTGCAGTCGCTGGAATACATTGTCACCGGTGCGACCGGTCCAGGTTGCCGCAATTCCGGGCGGCTGGTTCTCGTCCCAGGTGATGCGACCTTCTCGAAGTTCCCGTCTATACCAAGTTCCCGGGTCAATGCCCTCACTTGCGTATGGAGAAAGTCCGTGTGACGACGAGCCAGGGAAATCCCCCCCCCCGCCTTCAGACACACGTCGTCTAATAGCAGCTTGGAAAAATTGCTCGTCGCCGGTGCCGAGCAGACGCTCTTGGGTGATGGACGGGGCGGTCGGGGCCGGTCGCCCCGAAAAATTGGGGCGAGGCTCGGCGTGCCCAACGATTCGTCCGAATGACTCGACGGTTTCACCTCCG
>NZ_CABPSM010000050.1 GCF_902459555.1 Pandoraea horticolens
CGGGAACTCTAACCACCGAAACACCTAAATTCGCCCCCCCAGACTGTACGGAAGAGGGTAGCTTGAGTGTTCCCATAACTTGCACCCAATCACCCGAGAATCGAGAAAAATCAACCCGAAGCATCCTGACTCCACCGTCGTTCTCTACCAAGTACACATCAACTTTGCTTGTACCGGGCGTCCAGTAAGCTCCACAAGGCGCTGTGGTTCCCCTAATGTGCCCGATGGCCGGTATACCACTTAAATGCGATACGTAATATAGGACTTGATAATCCCCATCGGCGGGTGTCACATTGGTTCTTTTTAACCCGAGTATATAACATTCCAGTTGTTTGCTTTGCTGATTATGAAAGATAGCAAAATACTGACCGAGCTTTGGATCATCTATGTACACGGCGCTTGGTGCATAGTAAGTTTCTGTTAAGTTTTGTCGTGTAGAACCTTTTACAATTGAAACGCTGGGACCACTGCTATTCAATTGGAGCTGGCAAGAGTTAAGATAGGTCTGCCCATTTTGTTCGTTTAGGCTGTTCCAAAATAAGTAAGGCATACTAGGGCCATCCGGCCCAGCGACGACGCTCACGTAGTCTATAGCATGCACTTGGTTGTTGCCCCAATCAGGATTTGTGACCGGTTGATCCACAGCATACTTACGAAATTTACTTGCACTAAAATCGGCATTGTACGCCGCGTAAAAAAGACCATTGAAGGCTATGCCATTGGCACTGTAATAAAAAATATAAGTTTTATCATCCAAGGTATATGGCACCAGCGATTCGTATGCTAGGAATCCAAGACCCACCTGATTTAGATTTCCAAGAGGCAAGAGATTCGCTGCCACTTGGCTGATTGGGTCGCTACTACGAACAGTCCTTACGACCATCGCCGCTTGGTTGGCATTGGTATAAAAAACATAGACATTATTAAAATTCCCGGAATCCCTATAGAAGATCGCCTGAGGGGTGCAATGCACTACATTAGGATAGGTATGTCTGACTGAAAAGTCGGGTATTTCGTAGGCATGTGGCGCGTCGAACGCACCTTTAGAAAAATATTGGCCGCGAAAGTACGACACATTTAACGTATCTAAATTTTTTGGAACGTAAATTACGCGCGTTCCTGGATTTATGCCGGCGCCTGCCATAATAATCTCCTTAATTTATAAAATTAAAGTCAATCGATCATGGTTAATTTGTTAGGGTTCTGACTACTGAAATGCCACAATTCTTTGCTCCAACGGGGTTAAACGTGAGCTTCGTCTGCTTGGACGATGCTATGTAGCTCATAGTCCCCTGATTAATAGTGGCGTTAGGTTTGAGTTCAGCAAGATCCACGATAATAATCTGAATTCGATTGTTGTTATCCAGCAAATATACATCTGCTAAAGTACTGCTATCGGGATCAGACCAAGCACAAGGTGCTGTAGCACCTGTAATGGGGTAACCGATATCTCCCCT
>NZ_CABPSM010000051.1 GCF_902459555.1 Pandoraea horticolens
CGACACTCTCGTATCGCGCATGCCGGAACGCCACTTGCTCGGTTTTGCAGGCACCCAATCTAGCTTCGGTGCGGCCCGGGGTGATCAGTCCCACCGTCCTGGGAGCATTGCCGTTCACATAGGCTGCGCGCCCGCCTTGCGGAGGAGCCGGTTCTCGCCGATCTGGGTCAGGCTGCCGTCGGCACGCAGGTAATTTTTCAGCGCCATAATCGGAACCTTGTCCCGCCTGGCCACAGCGTCGAGCCCACCGGCGGCCTCAATCCCCGCTTGGCCGAGGGTCTTCCACGTCTGCAGCATGGCGTCGGTGATCTTCGCTTTCCTGCCCGGGGTGAGCCGGTCTTCGCCGAGCTGGCTCAGCCTGCCGTCGGCACGAAGGTAATGTCGCAGTGCCGTAGCCGGGACATTGTCCCGCCGGGCCACACCGTCGAGCCCACCGGCGGCCTTAATCCCTGCTTGGCCGAGGGCCTTCCACGTCCGCAACATGTCGTCGGTGATCCTCGCTTTCCCGCCCGGGGCGAGCCGGTCTTCGCCGCGCTGGCTCAGCCTGCCGTTTGCACGAAGGTATTTTCTCAGTGCCGCAGTCGGGACATCGTCCCGCTTGGCCACACCGTCGAGCCCACCCGCGGCCTTAATCCCCGCCTGACCGAGGGCCTTCCACGTCCGCAACATGGCGTCGGTGATCTTCGTTTTCCCGCCCGGATTGAGTCGATCTTCGCCGATCTGGGTCAGGCTGCCGTCGGCACGAAGGTAATTTTTCAGCGCCGTAACCGGGATCTTGTCCCGCCGGGCCACGCCGTTGAGCCCACCGGCGGCCTCAATCCCCGCCTGACCGAGGGCCTTCCACGTCTGCAACATGGCGACGGTGATCTTCGCTTTCCTGCCCGGGGTGAGCCGGTCTTCGCCGAGCGGGGTCAGGCTGCCGTCGGCACGCAGGTAGTTTCTCAGCGCTGTCACCGGGACATTGTTCTGCCTGGCCACAGCGTCGAGCCCACCCGCGGCCTTAATTCCCGCCAGGCCGAGGGTCTTCCACGTCTGCAACATGGCGTCGGTGATCTTCGCTTTCCCACCCGGATTGAGCCGATCTTCGCCGCGCGGGGTCAGGCGGCCGTCGGCACGAAGGTAATGTTTCAGTGCCGCAGTCGGGACATTGTCCCGCCTGGCCACACCGTCGAGTCCACCGGCGGCCTCAATCCCCTCGTGGCCGAGGCCCGTCCACGTCTGCAACATGGCGTCGGTGATTTTCACTTTCCTGTCAGGGTTGAGCCGGTCTTCGCCGAGCTGGGTCAGCCTGCCGTCGGCACGCAGGTAATG
>NZ_CABPSM010000052.1 GCF_902459555.1 Pandoraea horticolens
CGATCAAGGGCTCGCCCATCTCGGAGGTGAAACCGTCGAGTCATTCGGACGAATCGTTGGGCACGCCGAGCCTCGCCTCAATTTTTCGGGGCGACCGGTTAGAGAGGTGCACGACGCCCCGTCTCCCCCCAACGTCACACAAGAGCATCTGCTCGGACGGTTGAGTCTGGATGATCGCGGTGTCCTAGTGGGGGGGGGGGAGCATCCATACGCGGGGGCCGCACACGATCCGGAAGTTTGGTACAGACGTGAACTCCATGCCAACCGCATCACTTGGGGGGATGACCAACCGACAGGAATTGCGGCAACCTGGAATGGTCAGCTCGGTAGAAATATTTTTGAGCGAACACAGACCAGAAGCCACTTAAGCAGGCTGGGGTTTCGACGCATCGGGGACAGAGAATGGGCCCTGCCAATGCAAAACACCCTGAGAGATGGCAGGTTGCCCAGGCACGAGATGCAATGGATCTATGAAGATACGGTCGTCGAGGCGCCCGTTTTTACGCCGGTTGCGCCGTGGGACAACAGACCTATAGCGGAAAGGTGGTTTGATGAATGGAAAATACGCCTGCATTCATTCGGAGGCGCGTGGTGATGGCGGTGTCCCATTCGTAGTTGAAGGTTGGGACGGCGGGCGTTCCTAGATTAGGCGGACTTCAGATCATGGTCAACGCGTTTATCGGTCGTGCGAGCCGTCGCGACGTTCTACGGTTTGGACTGGCACACCGTGAAAGCGATCGACAAAACGGGTATTCAAGCAAGCCTTGGTCGAACCGTATTGGATGCAGGTTCGGTATCTGGCGATGGATGAGTTTGCCCTGCACAAAGGCCATCGCTATGCCGCGGTCGTGGGCTGGGTCTTTCGATTTGATCGCGGCGGAATAAAGGCCTTTGCGCGCGAGGCACGGATACTGTTCACGAAGGCATCCGAGTCATAACCTCTGTCGGCTGCCTTTCGCCCTGGATCAGGGCCTGTCATTAATTTCGTGTTTGAGGCATAACATGTCACTAAGGAGTGGCTATGCCTCGCAAACCGAAACCCCCACCGGCAGAACTGCCAACGATCCCCGCCGAGCTGCTTGAGCAGTTCGGCCACGGCCCGATGACGGCCGACGCCATCAATGCCGCATCGCTGGCCTTCAAAAAAGCGTTGATCGAGCGT
>NZ_CABPSM010000053.1 GCF_902459555.1 Pandoraea horticolens
CTCAACACCGCCCTCCAGACGGACCGGAGCCCCTTTCCGCCTCTCAGACATAAACCCAACTCGCTGCAGAAAGGCGCCCCGGTCCGTCTCTCCTCACTCCTTCCGTACTTCCTCCCTTACCCCCCCCTTTTTTCCCGCTTCGGTTTCTCACCCCCCCACCAATGCAAAACGCCGGGCAGTCCCCGGCGTTTTCGCTGTCCTGTTTCCTTCGCTCATTCCTTCGCTCTTTCCTTCTCTCTCCTCATGCCGCCTTCTGCGCTGCCTGTGCCGCGTCCAACGCCGCCTGCGTCAGTACATACACACCCGGCAAATCCCGCTCGTCACAGTTGTGCCCCTCTCCACCCCGATCCACCACCACGAAGTCACTCACCTCATGCAACGCCAACAACGGGTGATGCCATACCCCTCTCGCATAGTTCACCCCCTGCCACCCATCCGAGACGAATGCCCGCATCCGACTCACATCCAACTCGCCCGCCGGTGCCACTACCACCATGTACGGCGTCGTCTTCAACGGTATGAACGCCTGACTGCCCAACGGGTGACGCTCCAACATCTTCACCTCATACGGCAACTGCCTCGGCTGACCCCGGAATACGTTCAACAACGCTCTTCCCCCCGCCGGACCCAAATCCACCGTCGCCAAATCGTGAAATCGCTCAGTCGTCCCGCCATTGATCGCAAAATGCTCCGCCCCCGGCAACTCAATCACGTCGCCAAACAGCTTAAACGCCTCTCGCGTCAATCGCTCTATCTTCAACGCCAGACCCGCCATGTCACACCCCATTTTCTTCTTCGCTCATCGCCGCCTCCCACATCCCCCCCTTCTTTCCCCGAGGATGCGAGAGGTCGTCTGCCTTGCTGACGCCGCTTTCGTTGCTTACGCCTTCTTGTCGCTCAGGCGGCCCCACAGTCGCAATCTCGACACACCACCGTCCGGGATGATGTTGAAGCGGATATGCGTAATCGCGCCCAACCCCTGCACCTGCTCTTCAAAAAAGAACTGTCTGTCCATCGCCAACTTCTGCTCAGGCAACAACACCGGCCAGAACATCGATTGCGTAATCAACGACTGCTCGGTGCCCCCCGTCACATACGCCGCCTGAATG
>NZ_CABPSM010000054.1 GCF_902459555.1 Pandoraea horticolens
GTATATGGGTACCCAGACAATGCTGCGGGTGATTATTTAATCGCCCAATTCGATGGCACGTCAAACGGTCGTCCCTTTCCCTATTATGGGCAAGATAACGCTGACTGGAAACACGCATGGTCAAAAACGACAATTGAGCTCATTACCGAATCCGGTCTCGACGAGGGTGCAATTTACGCAAACGGTCTGAATCAGATCGGCATTCTGGTTTTCATCACAGCGGTGGACCCCAATAAGAATGATGTGCCGCTCAGCCAAGACGTGCTCGACAGGGTGAAATCGACCCTTCAACTCATCGACTACACGAGTGGCGATGCGCTTCCACAGGGATGGTCGTTCACCGATCAGGAAAACGAATTTCATCATCTTCCTCAAGCGATGGAGAGTGCTCCCCACTCGTCCGATCCAGACAAATCTGTCGACAAATCCAAATTTAAGCTCTATCTCTCGTGCTCCCCCACGTCGACGGTTACCCCCCTTAAGGTTGGCGCCCAACTGACCATGGCCAACGGAAAAACAGCGGCTTCCAGCCGGTTGGATCCGACCGATCATTCATTTGTCGCAATCGAAACATTCCCTCCGAAACGCTACGACCTGTCCAATACCGTTGTCGACTCGATTAGACTGGATGATATTTCTGTTACGGGGCGCGGCGCATGGACTGTTCCCTACCGCCAGTACGCAAATTATCTTAGAATAACCGATGCTGGATTTCACATCTTTAAGCACGAATTAACCAAAGGCGTCACTGTGTCCGACCCATGGATGCAGATGTCTCAAAATTTTCACAACATGCCTCCTATAGACTGCGTGTCTTATATGTGGAATGATTATTCCGGGAATCAATATACATATATTATAGTGGATTATAATAACGATGATATAAACAACCCCAAGTGGTCGCTGGTGGAATTGGAATATGGTGGTAGAAATGACACCCCAGGGATATATTACTTGGTAAAAGCGGAATCGGTGGGTGGGATCTCTTATCCTAGCGGAGATCCATCCCCTGTTTTAGCTGATACGCAGATAACCATATGGGACCAATTTGGAAACAGTAGCTTGTTT
>NZ_CABPSM010000055.1 GCF_902459555.1 Pandoraea horticolens
CACTGCGAACCGGCGCGTGTCGTCGGCCGTGTAGCCCGAGCCGTTGTCGCTCAGCCACTCGATTTCGGACGGGGTATGCAGTTCGTTGCCAAACCGATTTTCCACTGCAGCCAGCATCACGTCGCGCACGATGTCACCGCTGTGGCCTGCCGTCGTGGCCGCCCAGCTCATCGCCTCACGGTCGCAGCAGTCCAGCGCAAACGTCACGCGCAGCGGCTCGCCGTTGTCACAGCGAAACTCGAATCCATCGGAGCACCATCGCTGATTGCTGCGCGCTACGGCCACCTTGCCGTCGTGTCGACGTTGGGGGCGAGGCGGAATCGGCCGACGCTGCATCAGCAACCCATGTGTGCGCATGACGCGATAGATGCGCTTGGCATTGAACGGCACCAGCCCAACCGCGACGCGCTCGTTGCGCAATATGCCCCAAACCCGGCGATAGCCATAGCTGGGCAAATCGCCGATGACCCGGCGGATTTCCTCGACTGCGACCGCGTCGTCAGTCTGCCTCGATTGACGGCCATCGCGCCACGTCGCCGGACGCGACAGTCGTGCCGATACGTTCGAGCGCGACACGCCGAGAACTTCACAAACCAGTTTCACTGGTCGTCCTCCGGCAGCGAGGGCGAGTGCGCTATCCATTTTTTTGCCCGGCCGTACTCGACTGCTTCGCGGAGAATCTCGTTCTCCATGGTCTTCTTGCCGAGCATCCGTTGCAGCTCACGAATCTGCTTGAGCGCGTCGGCCAGTTCCGAGGCCGGAACCACCTCCTCGCCAGCTTTGACCGCTGACAGGCTCCCATCCTGGTACAGCTTGCGCCAGTGGAACAGTTGGTTCGGATTCACGCCGTGCTGGCGCGCGACCATCGAAACCGATTTCCCCGGCTCGAAACTCTCGCGAACCATCGCCAGCTTCTGCTCCGCCGTCCAGCGCCGCCGGCGCTCCGGGCCCGTCAACACTTCCATCACTTCCTGCCTGGTGTTAGTCAAAAACACAGTCTTATGCCTACCCGTTATTGTAAGTGGGTGACTGTGTCCGGCGTTTCAGGGGGC
>NZ_CABPSM010000056.1 GCF_902459555.1 Pandoraea horticolens
TCGATCCCCGCGACACGACCAATGGAGCGCACGTCCAGATCGCCCCCTGGTCGGGCATGGCGGTGGGCGACGAAGTGATCCTGTACTGGAACGGCACTGCGGCGAACGGCCGGCCGCTCACCTATATGGACGACGCCACGATCGCGGCGGGCGGCGTGAACACTCCCGTCACGTTCACCGTGCCGCCCGAGTACGTCGATCAGATCGCCGGCGGCTCGGTCGATGTCTACTACCGGCTCAAGCAGGGTACCGCGCAACGCGAATCGCAGCATCTCCTGCTCTCCGTGGTGGGCCAGATCCTCCTGCCCGCGCCGCTGGTGCAAGGCGTCGTCGCCGGCGTGCTCGACCCGGCTCAGGTGCCCAACGGCAGTGTGATCACCGTCCCGCCGTGGACCACGATGAACATCGACGACCGCATCGACTGGTATTGGTCCGCGCAAGTCGCTGCCGGCAGCGCGAACGGCTCGGTGAAGGTGACCGCGCTGACCAAGGATAAGGCAATCGAGATCCCGGTGGCGCGCAGCGTCATCGACGCCGACGCGGCCGTCAATGCCTTAGTAACGGTCCGCTACACGCTGACCCGCGTGGGCACCCCCACGCCGCAGGATTCGTCATGGAACCAGTTCAGCGTGAGCGCGTCCCAGACCAAGCTGCCGGCGCCCCTCGTCGATCAAAACAATGGCGGCACCCTCGACCCTGACACGCTGCCTCCGGCCGGCGCCACCGTGCGCGTCAAACCCTATGCCGGGATGGCCGACGGCGACTCCGTGATGGTGTACTTCGGTCGCGGCTCGGGCGGCGGCGAGTACGCCCAAAAATTCGACGTCACGCGCGACACGGTCGGCCAGGACATCACCATGCCCGTGCCGAAAGCCAAGGTGCTGTTCTTTCTGAACAGTCAGGTGGTCGTCAATTACGTCGTCACCCGTTTCGCGGATCAAAAGTCCGTCGATTCCAGCGATCTGGTGCTGTTGGTGCAAGGACAGGCGAAGTGGCCCGCCCCCGGCGTCGACGAGGCGCAGGGCGACTATCTCG
>NZ_CABPSM010000057.1 GCF_902459555.1 Pandoraea horticolens
TACTGGGGCGATGCCTCGCGTCCGGTAGACACGCATGTGCTCAATCAGGACGATCTCCTCGGGAGCGTCTCGATGCGCGTTCCGGTGTCCAACATCGTCAACACCGGAGATGGTCCTATCAAGGTCTGGTATGTAGCTTTCATGGACCAGCCGGTGACGTCCCCGGCAACCACCGTCACCGTAAAAACCACCGTCCCGGGCGGCATCGATCCCGATCCGGTCGACACGCCGTACCGCAACGAAAATCTTTTGGCGCCAACGGTATCGCCCAACATCGTCGATGCGACGCAAGCGCAAAACGGCGTCACCGTCACCGTACCGCTCTGGGAGAACATGGCGACAGGCGACAAGCTGCGCGTACGCTGGGGCACGGCGTCGGTCTATCACGCGCCCTTGCAGCCCGGCGAGGTCGGAGCGCCGGTCGTGGTGACGATCGATCAGCAAACTATCCTCGCGGCAGGCGACAGCGCTCAGCTGATGGTGACTTACGACATCACCGACATCGTCAGCCAGTGGTCGAACAACTCCATGCCCGCCTATGCTCAGGTCGATGCCAGCAACGCGATCTTCGATGCACCCTACGTCGTCGACGCCCGCGGCGGCGTGATCGACGTGGACAAGCTCGGTGACAAGGACGCCACGGTGCTGATCACCGTCAAGGCGCCGATCGCCGTGGGCGACACCATCCACCTGATATTCGACGGACAGTCGAACGCCGGGCTGCCGGTGCGCGAGGAAAGCGACGCGCCCGTGGCCGCCGGCGACCAGTTCGTCCACATGGCGATCGGCCACAGCGCGCTGGTGCAGGTGGCGCCGGGCACCGCATCTCTGTACTACCGCGTCAAGCGCAATGGCGTCGACGAGGGGCGTTCCCAGAGCACCTTCCTGAACATCGCCGGCACGGCCAGCACGCTTGCCGCACCAACGGTGCTCGAAGCCCGCGGCAATACGCTCGATCCCCGCGACACGACCAATGGAGCGCACGTCCAGATCGCCCCCTGGTCGGGCATGGCGGTGGGCGACGAAGTG
>NZ_CABPSM010000058.1 GCF_902459555.1 Pandoraea horticolens
GATGACAACAATCGAATCCAGATTATTATCGTAGATCTTGCCGAACTCAAACCTAACGCCACTATTAATCAGGGGACGATGAGCTACATAGCATCGCCCAAGCAGACAAAGCTCCCGTTTAACCCCGTTGGAGCAAAGAATTGTGGCATTTCAGTAGTCAGAACCCTAACGAATTAGCCATGACCGATTAACTTTGATTTTATAAATCAAGGGGATTATTACGGCAGGCGTCGGCTTAAATCCAGGAACTAATGTAGTGGATTGCACCTTCAGGCGATCTTCTATAGGGATTCTGGGGATTTTGATAATGTATTTTTTATACCAATGCCAACCAAGCGGCGATGGTCTTGAGGACTGTTCGTAGCAACCAAATGGTAGCGCAGGTCTTGCCTCCTGGAACAGAGCCGACGCGGAATGCATACATCGAGTCGTTCAACGGCAAGTTCCGCGATGAATGCCTTAACGAGCACTGGTTCACGAGTCTTGCGCATGCTCACGCGGTCATCGCTGCATGGCGCTTGGACTACAACGAGAAACGGCCTCACAGCGCACTGAATTACCTTTCGCCGGCAGAGTTCGCGGCGAAACATCGGGCAACAGCGGATGCTCCTGCCGCATTTCAGGAGCGGGGTTAAAAGGACTTTGCCAGAAGCCGGTTGGCCCTACCGAAGGGGACATGTCACTGCTTCAACGATGTTGGTTTTGTAGATGGTAAGTGAGACCATAAAACCAGCAGTCCCTGATGATCGCGTCCCCGGGATTGCCGGTAAGCGGTGCGTTTCGAGTCCCCACGCAGCATGCGCAGGAACGCTGTTTCCTAAGTGAAGAAAAAGGCAACTCGCGATTACCGGTTGTACGCCAGTTGCGAATGTGACCTTACCCAAGGCTCAGCGCCCATGAGTTTCAAGTGAATCGGAGGTGTTCAATGGAAAAGGAAAGCTTGTTTCGTAGTAAGCCAATCGTTCCTGGTGATATTT
>NZ_CABPSM010000059.1 GCF_902459555.1 Pandoraea horticolens
ACCTTCTTCACGCCCGCGATCTGCGCGGCCGCGTCGGCCGCTGCCTTGGCGTTGCTGCCCGCAACCAGCACATGCACGTCGTCGCCGCATTGCAGCGCGGCCGTCACCGTGTTGAGCGTTGCCGCTTTGATCGATTGGTTATCGTGTTCGGCCACAACCAAAACTTTTCCCAGATTGCTCATGTCTCGTCGTCTCCCCTCTTAGATGACCTTCGCTTCGGTCTTCAGCTTGTCGACGAGCGCTGCCACGTCCGCCACCATCACCCCGGCGCTGCGCTTGGGCGGCTCGGCCACCTTCAGCGTCTTCAGACGCGGGCTCACATCCACACCCAAATCCGCAGGCTTGAGCGTTTCCAGCGGCTTCTTCTTCGCCTTCATGATGTTGGGCAGCGTCACGTAACGCGGCTCGTTCAGGCGCAAGTCCGTCGTGATGACCGCCGGCAGCGACAGCGACACCGTCTCCAGACCGCCGTCCACTTCACGCGTGACCTGTGCACGGTTATCCGCCACCGTCACCTTCGAGGCGAACGTCGCCTGCGGCAGCTTCGCCAGCGCCGCGAGCATCTGACCGGTTTGATTCGAGTCGTCGTCGATCGCCTGCTTGCCCAGGATCACCAGTTGCGGCTGCTCCTTGTCCACCACGGCCTTGAGCAACTTGGCCACCGCCAGCGGTTGCAGCTCTTCATCCGATTCGATCAGAATCGCGCGATCCGCGCCAATGGCCAGCGCCGTGCGCAACGTCTCCTGCGATTGCGCGACACCCGCCGACACCGCGATCACTTCCGTCGCCACGCCCGCTTCCTTCAGGCGCACCGCTTCTTCCACCGCGATTTCGTCGAACGGATTCATCGACATCTTCACGTTCGCGATGTCGACGCCACTGCCGTCGCTCTTCACGCGAACCTTTACGTTGTAATCCAC
>NZ_CABPSM010000060.1 GCF_902459555.1 Pandoraea horticolens
GAGGAGTTGGTATGAAGAAAAGCCGGTACAGCGACGAACAGATTGTGCGGATACTGCGCGAGGCAGATCGAGACACAGTGCCTGAGGTGGCCAAGCGCCACGGCGTGAGCGAGGCGTCGATTTACGCTTTTGGGCTACGCACCTAAGATGCCCGCGAAAAACGCACCGGTGATCGATGCCATGCGAGCATTATCGGGGCAATTCCCGCGCTTCGGTTCGCGCCGCATCCGAGTGTTGCTGGGGCGTGAAGGTATCGTGGTCGATGAATATACGCGGGAGTGCCTGGCGATTGATGTGGCGGGATCGATCCGCTCGCGTCGAGTCATTGAAGTGCTGAGCCGGTTAATTAGCGTGCACGGCGCGCCACGTTATCTGCGCTCAGACAACGGGCCGGAGTTTGTCAGCACAGCGTTGTTGAAATGGGCAGTCCAGGAGCAGATTGAGACGGCACTGATTGACCCCGGCAAACCATGGCAGAACGGCACCAACGAGAGTTTCAACGGAAAATTTCGTGATGAGTGTTTGGCGATGGAGTGGTTTCGCAATCGGATCGAGGCGAAGATCGTGATCGAAGACTGGCGTACTCACTACAACGAAGTGCGCCCGCATTCGAGTTTGCAGTACCTGACCCCGGCCGAATTCCGTCGGGTTAGCGAATGTAGTTCAACCACCGGGTGATCTGCAATGAGAATTCTGGACCACCTTGGGCGTTAGTTTTTCGGCAAACTTTACCCTTGGAAAAAGGAGGAGTTTGCTATGAAACGCAAGCGCTTTTCAGTCGAGCAGATTGTGGCGGTACTGAAGCAGGCCGAGTTGGGAATGCCGGTGGCCGATCTCATGCGTCACGTCGGTATTTCGGAGCAGACGTTTTATCGCTGGAAGAAGCAATATGCCGGTATGCAGTCAGATCAGGTACG
>NZ_CABPSM010000061.1 GCF_902459555.1 Pandoraea horticolens
GGACACCGACACCCGGCACTTCCATCAGGCGCTGAGCACGCTCATCGGCGCGCGCTGCCTGTGTGATTCGTTCATCGTACCGGGCGATGCGTCCTTCCAACTCGTCCAGTTGCTGCGATAGATCCCGGAACGTATCCAGTGCCGCGGCCGACAAATCATGGGCATCGCTGACGAGAATGGCAGTCAATTCCCGACGCAGGGTTCGCGCGCCAATGGCAATCACGATACCGTATTCACCCAGCAGGCCTCGCGCCTGGTTGATCACGGCAGTGCGGCGCTCGATCAGGCTTTGCCGAACCCGATGCAGCATTTGAAGATCCTGCTGTGCTTCGGTATTGATCGGAACGTATTTCGTCATCGCACGCGTGCGGGCTTCTGCAATGGCAGCGGCGTCGTTGGCGTCATTCTTGTTCCCGCTCAGATATGCCTTGACGTGTTGCCCTGCGATCAAACGCACATCATGGCCTTGGCTCGACAGTGCCCGGGCCCAATGGTGCGCACCAGCGCATGCCTCGATGCCGACCTTGGCCGGCGTCGCTCGTGCGAAAAAGGCAAGTACCTGACGTCGGGAGAGCTTCTTCTTGAACGCCTCCCGTCCTTGGTCGTCGCGTCCCACGGCAACGAAGACGCTCTTCGAAATATCCAGGCCAATCACGGTAGCTACGCAATTCATGATGGATTCTCCGTCTCAGGCGGGTTTGACGCCGCTG
>NZ_CABPSM010000062.1 GCF_902459555.1 Pandoraea horticolens
TCGATCGGCTTCGGCAATCAGGAGTCGAAGGCGAAGAATCTGCCGGGCGAGTCGAAGATCAACAGCGTGAGCGTGGGTCTGTACGGATCACACCTGACGGGTTCGAACTGGTTCGTCAACGGTGGAGCGTCGTACACGAATCACAGCGTGAAGACGGATCGCACGGTGGCTGCCCGTAACGCGTCGGCGCGTTTGGCGGGCAAGACGAGCGGTCAGACGTTCGGCATGTTCGGTGAAGTGGGCAAGCGCTTTGACGTGTCGGGTGTGAACATCGATCCGTCGGTGGGCGTGCGTGTGGCGTCGACGCGTTTGAAGGCGTTCGACGAAACGAACCGTGACGGTACGGGAAACGACGGGCTGAAGGTGGGCTCGCAGTCGCAGACGTCGACGCGGGGTGTGTTGGGTGTGCGTCTGTGGAGCGAAGTGGCGGGCATTGCGGGTGGCAAGGTAGCGCCGTCGCTGCGCCTGTCGTACGAGCACGAGTTCGGCAGCACGCAGAGCAGCCTGACGAACACGATCTACGGCGCGCAGAGCAGCTTCACGGTGAAGGGGCCGAAGCTGGGCAAGGACATTTTCACGGCGGATCTGGGCCTGGATATGCAGCTCAAGAAGCAACTGGAAGTGCGCGTGGGCGGAAACGTCAGCGTGCGTAAGGGCGAGAGCGCGCTGGG
>NZ_CABPSM010000063.1 GCF_902459555.1 Pandoraea horticolens
TTGACAAGTATTGAGATAAGAAGGGATCTCGTTCGAAATTCCACTCTTTGGCGTATTCCAAAATAAGTAAGGTTTGGTGATCCCCTGAGGTCCTGCGACGATACTGATATAGTCAACCATCTCCAGACCGAGATCATGATCAATACCATCTATGGGATCCAAACCAATAGCACTATAAGCCGCGTAGTGTAGCGTTCCACGCCGCTTATAAAATAGGTAAAATATATCTCCTTTTGAAGTGCTGAGGTGATACGGCACCATTGACTCTTCTGGCTGAAATTTTCCCACATGGATATTATGCGGACCTTTCCCAAGTGGAAGCAAATTATGGTTATCCGCATTAAGACCGTCGCCACTCGTTAATACCATCGGGAAATTCTGGCTGTTCACATAAAAAATAGCTACCCTATTTTTACCTTTACCTTTATAGGCAATTGCCTGCGGTGTGCAATGCACTACGCCATCAGAACCTTGCAAAAACGAACAACCCATGTAGCTCGTGACGTTGTCAAACTTCTTTGTGTCATCCAAATAATGGCGCAATGTATTGGCATAGGCCGCCTTTATCTCAGTCAGTGATTGAGCCGCGTAAACTAAGCGCGTTCCCCGACTCAAGCTACCAGAACCATTGGGCATAGT
>NZ_CABPSM010000064.1 GCF_902459555.1 Pandoraea horticolens
GACAGCAACAGCGCTTCTGGCGTCGCTCAACAATGCATCGCACTTCGACAGTGGCAGGCATTTCGCCGCCAACATCGGCTTGGTGCCTCATGAACACAGCACCGGTGGGCGACAGCGGTTGTTTGGTATCAGCAAAAGAGGAGATCGCTATCTGCGGATGCTGCTAATCCACGGTGCTCGCAGTGCGCTTCAGTGGGCGCACAAGCGGACTGACCGGATTCTTCGCTGGGCCGCCGACCTTCAGCAACGCAAAGGCACAAACGTAGCCGCCGTCGCGCTGGCGAACAAGCTTGCCCGAATCGTCTGGGCATTACTCGCACATGGCCGCCGATATGAGTCGGCGCACGTCTCAAGCATGACCACGCACTGAGTTTCACGGCCACAACATTCTGCCAAGGTTGCGAAGGAACGAGAGAAAGATGCACAACAGGTAAAACTGGCGTTGAGGAAATCCGGTTAGCGTACTGGCATTCAAAGCCGATATCGTATTTGGAACTCGACGCGCGCACTGCATTGTGGCCAGAGCACTTCGGTGCTCACCCGTAGGCCGGATAGATACGCGCAATCTTTACCCGTTGGTCATCGACGATCGTCCCTTGCAAAACGGGTGGAGTCCATAGATACGCTAAG
>NZ_CABPSM010000065.1 GCF_902459555.1 Pandoraea horticolens
CGATCTGGTGCTGTTGGTGCAAGGACAGGCGAAGTGGCCCGCCCCCGGCGTCGACGAGGCGCAGGGCGACTATCTCGACATCGACGCACTCCCGAACGGCGTGACGACCCGCGTGTACAGCAGTACCGACATGCAGCGCAACGACGTCATCGACCTGAGTTGGGGCAATCCGGGCGACGCCGGCTACTTCGACGACAGTATCAACGTGAGTACGCCGCGCGACTATCGCTTCCGCTTGACGCAGGATGAAGTGCTGCCGTGGAAGGGGCGCGTCGCCAACATCTCCTACACCGTGACGCGCGGCGCGCAGGTGTTCAACTCGAACGTGCTCATGCTGCGGGTGGGCGCCAGCGTACAGCAGCAATTGCCGATGCCGAGCATCCTCGAAGCGCCGGCGGGCGTGCTCAATCCGGATACGCTCAGCGCCGGCCAGGCCACCGCCCAGGTACCGGTGTACAGCGGCATGGCAAGCGGCGATCAGATCCACCTCGTCTGGGGCGGCGGGCCAGGCAGCGGCGGCCTGGAGTGGTATATCGACGTGTCCAGCGCCATGGTCAGCGCGAACAAGCCGATCCAGCGCCC
>NZ_CABPSM010000066.1 GCF_902459555.1 Pandoraea horticolens
GCACCCAGCTTGTCCGCCAACGGCTCGAGCACCTTCGTGTAGTTCTCGCCGCTGCCCAGGCCCCGGCCACCCGAGACAATGATCTTCGCGCTCGTCAGCTCCGGGCGGTCCAGCTTCGTCACCTCACGCCCCACGAACTGCGACACGCCCGCGTCCGGCGTTGCCGCCACGCTCTCCACCGCCGCGCTGCCGCCCGTGGCCGCTGCCGGGTCAAAGCCCGTCGAGCGCACCGTGATCACCTTCACCTTGTCCGCGCTTTGCACCGTGGCAATCGCGTTACCTGCGTAGATCGGGCGCTCGAACGTATCCGCGCTGTCGACCTTCGTGATCTCCGAAATCTGCGCTACGTCCAGCAGCGCTGCCACGCGCGGGGCAATGTTCTTGCCATACGCCGTTGCCGTCGCCAGGATGTGCGAATAGTTGCCCGCTATCGACACCACCTCGTCGGCGATGTTCTCGGCCAGCCCGTCGCCGAAGTACGGCGCATCGGCCAGCAGTACCTTCTTCACGCCCGCGATCTGCGCGGCCGCGTCGGCCGCTGCCTTGGCGTTGCTGCCCGCAACCAGCACATGCAC
>NZ_CABPSM010000067.1 GCF_902459555.1 Pandoraea horticolens
CCGCCTTCTGCGTCAGCGTGCTCGATTCGTTGATGAGGTCGCGGCCAGCCTGTGCCACGACGTCCTTGCCGCCGATGCGCCCACCCGTATTGCGAATGTCGCCCGACGCTAAGAGCGCCGTCGTACCGCTGCTGCTAACGGCGCCGAGGTTCACGATGGCGTCGCCAAGTATGGTCGTCGCGGTGTCGCTCACGATCCGACCGCTGTTCTTGACATCCCCCGTGGCGGCAAGCTTCACGCTACCGCCGCCCACCAACGCCCCCGTGTTCGTGAGATCGACCGTATTGGCCTGCGCCAGATACACCTTCGGCACCAACACCGACTGCACCGAGCCGTCCGGCAGCGTCACGTTCTGCGAGACGAGCCACACCATGTCGCTCGTCAGTTGCTTCATCTGCGCGTCCGACAGACCCACCCCGACCGCCAGCCCGAACTGCTTGCCGTACGCCACCCCGTTATTGAGCAGCGCCGTGTACTCGTCCAGATAGTCGGTATAGTCCGCCAGCAGCGTCTTGCCGGTCAGGCCCGTGATCTGGTCGCGCACCAGTTGCGTCTCGTAGAAGCCGTCGCCCAGA
>NZ_CABPSM010000068.1 GCF_902459555.1 Pandoraea horticolens
GTGTTTACCCGGGCCGACTTGACCCGATACGCCGAAAAACTCGCTCTGGATTTGGCACAGAAAACCCAAGCGGATCAAGGAGCCATTATCTCTAGATTTGATTGGTACGAAATTTCACGGACAGGTCAGCACTGGATCCGGCACACACATGCCTCGCACGCACTTGCGCGGGGGGCGGAGCTCGTGACGGTACGAGACAACCTGCGGCACGCCTCAATCTCAACGACTTCAACCTATTTGCACAGCGACGAGATCCAGCGAGCGAGGCAGATGGGCCAGGCTTTTGCCGAGCGGAAATAACGTATGCATGCGCCTGTAGACCCGATGGATTCCGGTCAAAGCCTTGACTGGCAAGGCTTTGACCGGATTTTCCATTTATGGGCGTTGGGCAATTTTAGCCAATATGTGAAGCTGCACATAATCACGAATTGCGACCGCCCCTCATACTGGCCTTAGCGTATCTATGGACTCCACCCGTTTTGCAAGGGACGATCGTCGATGACCAACGGGTAAAGATTGCGCGTAT